>CAVYRO010000010.1:0-556985 GCA_963771005.1 uncultured Bacteroidales bacterium | reverse complement strand
CCATTTTCGGAATCATCCTGTGATGCTACTTTACTTTTCACAGATATGCTTCCCTTATGCAACTCAACAAGGCTTTTGGTTACAGACAGGCCTATTCCTGCACTTGTAACTTCGACATCCTTGAATTCAACAGCACTGTAATACCTTTCGAAAATATGATCGACTTTTTCCTTTGAAATGCCAATACCTGAATCTGAAACAATGATCTTCAGCATAGATTCATTTTCAATTTGATCCTTTTCCAGGCTGAGATGGATGCCAATATTACCCCCTTCAGGAGTATACTTAAATGCATTTGATATAAGATTTGAAATGATCTTTTCAATCTTATCCGGATCATACCAAATATGAAGCTCATCAATCTGGCTATTGAATTGATAGTCGATATTTTTCTTGCTGGCAAGATTTGAAAAAAGCATATAGATCTCTTTCACGTATTGAACAATCTCGCCTTCTGCAACCGTAAGTCTCATATGTTCTGTTTCCAGTTTCCTGAAGTCGAGCAACTGGTTAATGAGCTTTAACATCCTGCTGGTGTTCCTGTGCACCATACCAAGCTGATCCTTCACATACTTCGAGATCTTCGCATTGGAAAGGATGCTTTCAACGGGCCCCAGTATAAGGGTCAGGGGTGTCCGCAATTCATGGGAGATATTGGTATAAAATTTTAGCTTTGCCTGATTCGCTTCCCTGACTTTCTTATTGAGTTCTTCTAATTTAGATTTCTGCCTCACCAACTTCGCATTGATTACCTGCAATTCTTTTGACTGGTCCTCAAGTGTTACCATCTTCTCCTCAAGTAAAATGTTGGCCTCGCTTAACTGCCTGGCCTGTTCTTCAAGCTGCACATTCTTTTCTTCTATCTCGCGTGTCCTCTGCTTCACCTGGGCTTCGAGCTTCAATTTCTGCTGATACATCTGGTAGGTTCGCAAATAGTAAAAAAGGAAGAATGAACCGATGAAAAATGACATCCCCAGGATCCTGAACCACCATGTTTGCCAGAAAGGAGGTTTGATCCTGATCCCAAGAGAGGCTTCATGGACATTCAGATCTTCTGCAATGTTTACCGGCCTGATCCTCAGGGTATAATCTCCTCCGGGAATGTTCGTAAAAGTGACCACTCTTTTGCTCTCTAAAAAGATCCAGTCATCATCGAATCCTTCCAGCATATATTCATACTGGTTCTTGCGGGGATCTTCATAATCAAGGCCAATGAAATCCAGGGAAAAAACCCTGTCCTTATATGACAATTCAATATTCTCTGTTACAGATATTGACTGAGATAAAATATTTCGATTGTTGTAAGTACCGATTGGTACTGAGCGGTTGAAGATCTTAAGGTCAGTAAATAAAACAGGGGGGGGAAGATGCCTGCCTGGAAAAGTCTTTGGATTGAAACTTGTAATCCCATTGCTGCTTCCCAGCAGTATCTCACCGCTGGACAGTTTTGTTCCGCATGGGAATGTAATATGATTATCGGTATAGCAACCAATTGAATTGGAAGCAATCCCATCCACAGTAAAATAGTTAATGAACTTGCTACCTGCTGCATTACCGGAGCCTGATTCTTCCAGATCTCTTAACATTCTGGATAAACCATTATTCGTTGCAAACCATAAGTTTCCCTTTTCATCTTCGATGATCCTGAAGACGATTTCATCATTCAAACCGTCTTTCAGGCTGTAGGATTCAAAACGCAAATCATCACCGATGGTATAGCTGCTGATGTTTGTTTTATTTACACCCCTGTTTGTGGCAATCCAGAGGTTTTCCTGATTATCAATATGCACATCCCATAAAATGTTACTATTCAGGCTATAGGTGTCATTTATGTTAGAGCTGTAAAAATGACATGTTTCCAGATCCGGATTGATCACAATAAGTTTTCCTGTATTGCCCGTAATCCAGAAATTACCTTTCTTATCCTCTTCGACAGCAGATGCATAATCTATCTCTGAACTCGCTTCATTCTTAATCAATCTCAATGCTTCATAGTCTACCTGGAATAGTCCCTGGCCGATCAGCCATAAGCGGTTTTTGCTGTCCTCAAAAAAGAGCAATGGGGTTCCGGCAGGCACAGTATTATCAATATTGCTTCTATTGAAATTGATTTTCTCGAATGCAGCAGCATTAGGTCTTTTAAGCAGTATTTCTCTATCCCGATTAATACACCAGACATTCCCACGAGAATCGCAGAAAATGCTATTGATAAAAACGTCCTCCAGGTAAGATAGAATAACTTCACGCTTGAGGTCCCATTTGTTTACACCCCGGTCTGTACTTATCCAGACGTCGCGATTGACTGATTCACTGATACCTGTGATCCTGTCGCTTATCAACGAACTTTCCGAGCGACTGTTTAACAGATGGAAATGCTTAATACTGTAATACCTTGCATGGTCGACTCCCCCCCCGTCATGACCGACCCACAGGATCTCATTGTCGCTCATTAATATGCTGGAAATATAGTTGTTGGATAAGCTGTGCTTCTCTGTGGGCTGATGAGCGAAATGATGCATCAGGTCCTCGTCTGAATCATAGAATAAAATCCCTGATTCCGAGGCAAACCAGAGATTGTTGTCGTTGTCTTCAAAGATATCTTTTATAAACACCTCCGGAAACCTGGAGTGGAATGTTCCTGAAATATGATGAAAGAACCCCAGCTGATTATTACTGAAATTAAACCAGATTCTTTTTTCTGAATCCCTGTATACAAATGCTTGATAGATTTCTTCCTGGTTTTCAATATTGTACAGATCATGTAATTCTTTGCAGCTGAAGAGGCATTTATAGGAAAGATCCTGAAGCCGTATTTCGAAAAGGCCACATTTTGGCTTAAAACCCACCAATTCGTCGTTGTCGTCAAGAAAATAGTGCTCTGCCTGAGATGGTAATTCTGCAAGCATTTCACATTCAGGATTACTGGAAATTTCAATCTCCTCAAGAACTGAATTCAGCTCTTCGTATACTTCGAACTGCCTGCTTTGCTCGTTATATATATACTTCCCCTTGTTTGTAAATAACAACGTGTAATTGTCATTTTTGAGGAAATAAGCCTTCTCAATATCATCAATAGCATCGTAGCTTAGTAAGACCCTGAACTCCTCTGTTTTCAGATTTAAAGCACTTACGATCGTGGGATAAATACTTGTAATAAATAATTCATCACCTTTAATGCATAGACTCTGCAGATCATTGGTAAGGGATATGCTATCCTGGTCATCATCCCTGAATACAGTATAATTTATACCATCATATTTTGTCAGGCCGTTTTCTGTGGCAAACCACATAAATCCATATGGGTCCTGAACTATATCAAGAACCGTATTCTCTGATAAACCATGCTCGGTATTAATGTTCTTGAACTTCAGTATTGGCTGCTGTCCGTATGCATTCTGGAGAATGAAACTGCAGAGAATGATGATCAGTATGTTTATTTGCCTGATCAAAAATGAGTGGGTACTTATATTAGAAGAAGGAATATTCATCTTTGATCTTATTAAGAATTTCCTTTCATAAATATATGCTTTTCTGAGCAATGCAATTTTCCTTGCTGATACCAGTCAGATCAATGGTTATGGTATTTTTTACCAAACGCGGTCTTCAATCTGGATCTTAAAACTCCAGGCCCATTTACAGGGCAGGGGATCAGGTATCTCTTCGATGATCACTTTTACGTTACCCTCCTCTTCAACGTCATCACCTATCATATGCCATTTAAGAGGTCTGTCGTGCCCCAGCAAGTAGATCTCCGAGCCTTGAAGAGGCATCACGTTCTCAATAATATACGGAGCCTTCAATTCTTCAAGTTCGATGACATACAGGTATTCATCCTTGCGCGTAAAGCGTTTTGATCCGTCCTCACTTCTTATTGAACCACCCCTTACAAAGGGTGCGGGAGTTGTTCCGTACAGCGCGGGCTTGTTAATGGTCATCCAGTCACCCAGCAGCTTAAGACCCTCTACCTGAGCCTCCGGAAGTGAACCGTCAGGAAGCGGTGCCACAGAAAAGAGGGTCAAAGCATTCTTACTAACATTGCTTACGATCATATCGATCATTTCGTCAGGACTCTTACAACCGACGTTCGGAGTGTAGGCCCAAGTCCTTCCAAGTGGGATATCCGTTTGCCATTTCTGGGGTCTCGGATTGGGTAAAAAGCCGATTTCCAGGTTAAGGGGAGATACCTGGGGAGGAAGGTCCTGGCGCCGGTTTTCCCAGAGTTTTTTTGAGCTGACCACAACATCCTGGTCCCATTCCTCCGCTGCATTAAAGTAATATGCCAGCATTTTGCGCTTTAACTCATCCGGTGGTTCACCGGAATCCATATGCTCCCACCATGCCAGGTCAAACTGGTATTTATCTACCAGCTCCATCCATTTATTCATACGCTCTTCCCAATACTCTGCAGGCCAGTCGGACCCTGGATACTCATTATTAATAGGCCTCTCATGGGTAGGTTCATGAATTGGACCATAAAGTCCGGTATACCTCGGATCATTCACATCCACACCATCTGGACATAGTCTTCGCCCGGTATCGTAGGTGATATATGTTCTCCAGTTATGCCATGCAATACAGGTTTTCAAACCCTGTTTTTTCAACGCTTCGATCAAAGTACCCACGATGTCGATTTCCGGTCCCATATCCATGGCATTCCATTCATCGTAATCGGTATCCCACAGGGCAAAACCGTCATGATGCTCTGCACCAGGCCCCGCAAAATCAGCACCGGCATATTTAAAAAGCGCCGCCCACTCATCCGGGTCGTAATTTGGTGCTTTCCAGAGGGGTACAAAATCCTTATAACCAAATTCGATCCCGGGTTCACCGTATTCTTTTTTAACCTGTTCGTAGCATTTATCACCGGGGATATACATTCGCCAGTAGCCTGAACAACTAAATGCAGGAACGGAATAAGGTCCCCAGTGAAAATAGAATCCCAAAACTGCATCCTCGTACCACTGTGGGGTGGCATCGTGCTGGTAGAGGGACTCCCAGGTCGCTTCGTACTTCGGTGTCTTCTCCAGGCCATCCTGGGCAATGCTCGCAGTAAACCCTGAAATCATGATCAACATGATCAGAATCAATTGTTGTTTCTGGCGATGATTATTTATCATTTTATTTTACGTTTACGATTGTTGTTAGCCTGATATCCCTGGAAGAAGAACCAGCCTGGATCTCATATTCCCCCGTTTCAACATCCCAGTCTCCTAAGGCTTCATTCCAGAATTCGATATCGCTCCTGTCCAGGGAAAAGACAAGCTCCCGACTCTCACCAGCCTCAAGCCGAATCCGCTGAAACTCCCGCAGCTTCTTCAGGGGCTGAATAAAAGCGGACTCCAGTTGACGTATATACACCTGGACTACCTCCTCACCGGCCAACCTTCCCGTATTCTTCACGGTGAGTTTCAATTCTACCGATTCGGTGTTATCATCCACTTCTGCTGCGTCGGTACTTATGTCACTATATTCAAAAGTGGTGTAACTCAATCCATGGCCAAATGGATACAGCACATCACCTTCGTAGAACCAGTACGTTCGACCCTTTGTAATATCATAATCTCCCAACGGGGGAAGGTCTTCCACTCCCTTATGAAAGGTAACTGGCAACTTACCCCCCGGGTTGTAATCGCCGAATAAGGCTTCAGCAATAGCCTTTCCGCCAGCCTGACCCGGGTACCAGGCCTCCAGGATCGCCGGGACCTCCTCATCCATCCATTCAATATCCAGGGGCATGCCATTTATCAGAACTGCAATGGTATTTGGATTCGCCTTAAGAACCGCTTTGGCCAGTTGCAGCTGGTTGCCGGGCAGATCAAGGTCTACGCGGTCTGCCGCTTCATTGGCTATATCCAGGTTAGTTCCAAGGCAAAGAATAGCCACATCACATTGTTCGGCCAATGCTGCGGCTT
Source organism: uncultured Bacteroidales bacterium (assembly GCA_963771005.1). Lineage (GTDB taxonomy): Bacteria > Bacteroidota > Bacteroidia > Bacteroidales > DASQZK01. The sequence goes on along the minus strand of CAVYRO010000010.1, from coordinate 551,073 downwards.
CCCTTATAGTCGCTGCTTCATCCAGCGTCTTAAAAATGGGTTCATCTTTCTCTTCGTCCCAGTTTATCTCTACCCTGTCGGTAATTTCGCAGCCACGGGAAAATGCAAGCTTAATATCATCTCCAACAAGTTCCCTGATCCCCTTAAGCGGATCTATGCGAATTGAGGGGGAGCCGGAATATCCGCCCAGAACCGTACGGTCAGCATTGGGACCGATCAGTGCTATGCTTTTTATGGTTTTCCGGTCCAGCGGCAGCGTCTTATTATCATTTTTCAGCAGCACCAGGCTCTTCCTGGCTGCTTCCAAGGCCATTTTCTGGCTTTCAGGGGAGTCAAGGTCTTCCCTGCCAATATCATTAAAAGGTACACGTTCCGGGGGATCAAATTCACCCAGCAACATCCTTGCCCTGAAAAGACGTTTTACGTTAACATCGATATCTTCCTCGGTAATATAGCCCTTCTCAACAGCTCCCAACAAGTATTTATCATACATGAACTGTTCTGTTTCGCAGGTCTCGCACTCGAGATCGGTACCCGCCTTTGCAGTCAATGCCACTGCCTTCTCCTTGTCTGTTTCAAAATGATGCCCATGCACCACATCACTGACGGCACCACAATCGGAAACAACGTACCCTTTAAACCCCCACTCATGGCGAAGGACTTCAGTGAGCAGCCAAGGATCAGCACTTACCGGAATGCCATTTACAGCATTATAGGCGCTCATCATGGAATAGGCTCCTGCCTCTTCTATTGCGGCCCGGAATGCCGGCATGTAGTATTCCCTGAGCCAGCGCATACTAATATCTGAAGACCCTGTATGACGGTTGTATTCGCTGTTGTTAGCCACAAAATGCTTTACTGTAGCAATGGCTTTCAAATAATGCTCGTCATTGCCCTGAAAGCCTTCCACGAAGGCAACAGCCATCCTGGAAAGAAGATAAGGATCCTCACTGTAGGATTCTTCATTCCGTCCCCAACGTGGATCGCGAAGAATATTAATGGTGGGTGACCAGTAAGTCAGTTTCTTATTATATACATTATGATGTACCCTTGCTTCAGTACTTGCAACATCCATACAAGCTTTCATCAGTTCAGGGTCCCAGGTAGCACCCAGGCCTATACTCTGAGGGAAGGCGGTGGCAAGTCCGGCACGTGCAACACCATGAAGTGCTTCATTCCACCAGCCGCCGTCCAGGCATTCTCCTTCCTCCCATTCGTCAAAATTTTCCCAGGGACGATTTTTCATTTCCTCCTCTACTTCCTCCTTGTCATAATCCGGATGTTCATCGGTGAGAAGGGGGTTGGGAAAATTGGGTTCATAAGCCTGGATCCCCAATCGCTCAATGGCTGGTGCAAGGTGACTCATTTGTGAGATTTTTTCTTCCAGGGTCATCCGTGAAACCAGGTCTTCAACTCGTTGATCAACTGGAAGATCAGGGTTCATATACTCAGCAGGGCTGTTGCAGCTCCGGCTTATCATGATTATGAGCATAAAGCTCACCAATGTATGCAATGTATTCCTCATATTGTTCGGAATTGAAGTTCCTATTATTCTGGTACCCAGTCAATGCTTTCTCCGGCATTCGTCTCTATTTCCCAGGCTTTGTCTTTGAATTGGATTGTAATCTTACCTGTATTATTTGATTCCAACCGTAGTCTCACCGGGACCCCATCCTTCCATTCAAGGTCTGCAGTAGCACCGCAGCGGGTTCCCACGCCCTTTATGCTTCCATTGGGCCACTGTTCCGGAAGCGCCGGCAACAATACCAATTTGTCAGCCGAGGATTGCAGTATCATCTCACAAACGACAGCAGGTAATCCCCCTGCAATATCCACGTTGAAGATCTCACCGGGATCATGATAAGAGGTCAGGGCCGGTGACCAGTAGGAATTGCATAACCAGTCAATACATTCATAGGCATGATCAGTATCTCCGATATGCGCTGCAGACAACCCTATTTGAACCAGTCCGAAGGCCATCTCTCCCCCTTCCTTTCCCCTTCTGTATTCCAGGCGTTTCTCAATGGCTGTCTTAGCTGCATCGATCAGTTCTGGCCTGTTCAGGAATTCGGGATCCACCTCATAATACAGGGGATAGAGATGTGAGGCATGTCGGTGATTGTTGTTATTCTTCAGACCGGGCCAGATCCATTCATTTAGGTCGCCCTCTTCATCAATACTGTATTCAGGGAGTCCCTTGAGAATGGAGGTCCAGGTAACCACATCAAAATCTGGCAGGTATCCCATTTGATTGAGATATAGCAGGTTTCTTATCAATTGTTTCAGTGTTGCCACGTCCATGGTGGCATTGATCACTACGGGGTGATGGCCCAAAGGTCCTATTTCCGGTGAATAGGATGGAATAAAATTGTACCTTTCATTATCGCCCTTAACCAGAATATGTTTGTAAAAAGCAGCGGCATCAAGCATAAATGGGATGGCTTTTTCTTTGAGGAATCTATTATTGCCTGTGTATTGCCAGTAATCAAAAAAGAACTGAGAGGTCCAAGCTCCTCCAGCATACCAGAAGAGGTGTGGATAAGGTTTTGCAAAATGATAGGTCTTACCATTAGAGCTTGTTCTTGAGGGCACAAAAATCCCGGGAGCATCATAAAGGTCTTTTGCATTGTCCCTGAAATCGTCGTACATAGAATACATATAGTCAATATATGCTTCCGTGACCTCCCTGAAGTTTGTATTCAAACCGCTGGCAATGGCTGAGGGCACATTTCCGTTCAGGGTAAAATCACCCGACCAGGCCGGGCGCCAGGTGCCTCCCCAGATCCCCTGGAGTGTAGGCGGGAGCTCTCCCGTGCTGCTTATCAGCAAGTAACGCGCAGCTTCACAAAGCTGATTCAGGTAAGCAGGATTCAGTTCTCCGAATTGAGAAGAGGCCTGAATCTCCTCTGCAAAGGTGTAGTTTTCCCCGCCTTCAATTTCAAGGCTGAAACGGTTGAACATCTCGCCGTGGACCGCGGAATGTGTTGAGAGTAATGAATTATAATCCAAGTTTTCAATTGCATCCAGATGTGTGTTTTCGGAAAGTGGAATATCATAGGAAAGCAGGATTCGTGAAAGAAGAAGGATTTCATCGGATTCCCGTATATACAACCATCCATCCTCCACCTGCATGGATCCTCCATCAGGAACAATACGACTTTCCACCACATACCCTTTGAGCGATCCATCCCATTTTTTTCTGAATTCAGTTTTATACCTCAGCCACCCTGCTTCCTCTGCAATAGGCTGAACATCTTCGATCAATTCATTTTCTATGAATTCATCCCCTTCATGTTCCATCTCCTCATCACTCTGCGGAAGGGTGCTCAGCCTCATCCTGATGTTCAAACCCTCTTTCGGCCCGGAAAACTTCAGTGCAATTAACTGGTCAGGCCGGGAGGCGAAAATCCGGCGTTCAAATATCCCTGCTTCAGTTTCCCAGGCCGTTACCGCCTCTCCCGATTCGAAATTAACAGACCTGGCATAATTGCGTATATTTTCATCAGTGACTGACTCGATCTCGAGCTGACAGGCAGGGATAAGCGGATCGGTCCAGATCATATCTTCTATGCCAACCTCATGGCCCAATCCAACTGCAAGTTCAGAAGCCTGTTCTCCTTTACCGTCCAGCACCATTTCCCTGATCTTATCCATATGACTCGCAAGATCAGGGGCTGGCGTTGGCGGATACTCGGGCATAAACAGTTTTTCATGGCTGAGAATGATCTTTTCATTCAGTGGGTCCCCGGGCACCAGGACTCCAAGGGTGCCATTTCCACTGATGAGCGATTCTTCCCATTTCGTGGCCTTGAGCAATGACACAAAGCCATGCTCAGGTTTTTCGATCAGCAATTCTTCTGCTCCATGAGTTGAACATGACAAGACACCAAAAATAAAGACGCCAAGAATCAGCATGACCAAAGGCGGTAAAACGGGAAGTTTTTCTTTCATCGGTAGTTTAGTTTGAATCCGATATCTTAAAGGATCAACATGATTGTGATCGATCAAGTCTATTTTCTATGGGCTATGCCTGAAATATATAATAAACTTTCTTAATTTAAGAAAAAAAGTAAATTATTTTGCTAAAAATAGTAAATCTGTACTATATTGTCAAGGATTTTGTTTTATAGTCACTGGTAATATACGAAACATGCCGCCACTTTTTAAATCACTGTAATTATCTTATTAAGATATTGCTGCAACAAAGCAAAATCATTAAAAAAGGCAGAAATGGGTATATATACAAACAGAGGTAACTATCAATAAATCTTTTCATCATGAAATATACCAAACCGACGATGCTTGTATTATGCGCACTTATCATACTGGTATCCTCATCTTGTAGAGATGCAGAGCAAAAGGCTCCAGCAAAAGATATTAAACGCGTCGGCATGGTGATCAAGATCAAACCGGAATTCATCGACGAATACAAACGGCTCCATGCAGATGACAACCCGGGAGTCAGGGATCTCCTCATCGAAGCCAATATGCGGAATTTCTCCATATTCCTGCACCAGCTTGACGATGGAAACTGGTACGAATTCGGGTATTACGAATATACCGGGGATGATTTTGAAGCCGACATGGAAAAGCTGATATACCATTCATGAAAATGTGGCATGGGATTACATCTCGCTGAATGAAGAGGCTTTAACAGCAGTTTCCCGGGCTGATATCGTCTGCTTTGGAAGCCTGGCTCAGCGAAATTCAGCTTCCAGGATTACTATTGCGCAATTACTGAAAGGCTGCGGTCATGATACCATTATCGCTTGCGATATTAATCTTCGTCAGCAGTATTATAACGCTGACATCATTCATACCTCTTTAGAATATTGTAATGTATTGAAATTAAACGAGGAGGAATTGCCCATAGTGGCGAATCTGTCAGGATCAGATCGTATGACAGAAGAAGATCAAATAATCGAACTGATGGACAGGTACAGCCTAAAGCTGGTTGCCCTAACCAAAGGAAGCGTGGGGAGTTTACTGGTAACACCGGGCGAACAAAGCTATCTTCCAACACCCAAAGTAGATGTAAAAGATACTGTAGGGGCGGGAGATTCATTTACTGCTGTTATGTGTACAGGTTTCGCCAGCGGTGAACCATTGCATGCTTTGCACCAGAAGGCTGTGGACATTTCAGCTTATGTATGTACACAAGACGGTGCCATGCCTGACTATAAAAAACAGAAACAAAAAAATAAATAGAAATGAACGGATTAAACTCAAAACTGGAACCGGTAGACCCAAATTTGGTAACGCAACTCATACTGCCTGACGGAACTCAGATGCCCCAGGCAGCCATGGGAACCTTTCATTCCGACAACCCCGACCTGATGGAGACGATGGAAGATATTGTGGTAGAAGCTATTCGACTTGGTTATCGACATATCGATTGTGCTACGGCCTATCAGAATGAAGAAGTAGTGGGTAGAGGCATCAAGCGAGCCATTGCGAAGGGATTGGTAACACGGGATGAACTGTTTGTCACAACAAAACTCTGGAACAAGAATATGCCCGAGGAGGAGGTCATCCCGGCCTGTGAGCTCTCGCTGGAGCTGCTTGGTTTGGACTATGTGGATATGTACGTGGTGCACTGGCCATGGCCCAACTTCCATGCCCCGGGTGCTGCCGGTGATGCCCACAATGAACATGCAGTCCCTTACATCCACGAGGACTTTATGTTGGTGTGGAATAAGATGACCGAATTGAAGAAAACCGGTAAAGCCGAAAACATCGGCACCTCCAACCAGACACTAAAGACCCTGGAGCTTCTTCTTAGAGATACCGATGACTTCAACAAACCTGTATACAACCAGATGGAGTTGCATCCCTTGTTCCAGCAACAGGCTCTTGTGAAATACATGATCGATAACAACGTGGTTCCATCAGGATATATGTCACTGGGCTCTCCCCGACGTCCGGGCCGAGACCGCTTCCCGGAGCATCAGGCAGATATGCAACATCCAGTAATTCAAAGAATAGCTAATGAAACAGGCCTGACCCCACCTCAAGTATGTCTGGCTTGGGCACATCAGCGCGAGAATAAGAAGGTAGGATATGTTTCCATGGCTGAACGCTCGGAATGGATCAAATCAAACTTGCTGGCATCCACAGAGGATTCACTTAGCAAAGAGCAGTTTGAAGCTATTAACGGTGATGGTTCAGAGGAAAACCCGGGAATTGAGGCCAATAACCGCCTGATCTGGGGACAGGTATTCTTCTGGCCTGAGGCACGTATTCTGGGTCACGACAGGGACGTGCTCTGGAACGATACACAGGTTTTCGAAACCCATGCTGACTACAACAAGTTTAAAAAAGCTGCCGGTGAGTTCTATAACCTTTGGAAAGAGACCGCGGTTGATTTGCCATTAAGTTATCCTTAATAAGTAGAGGTATTTATTGCAGCTATAATAAGAATAAAATCACTATAAAGCGGGATTAGAACAAGGAAAACGGTTGTAACCGTAAAATCCTTCTTGTTTCCATAATTTCAAGTTTTTTGTTCGACATAATTTGAAAGTGTTGATCCTACTTATTAATTAGGATCGACTCAAAGATATAGATTATGTCTGTAAACCGCAATAGTTATGCTATATGGATAAAGGTTCTAATTCCCCTACGGACTGCGCTTCAGCCCTGCAAGTCCATTGATTTGCAGGGTTTTTTGTTATAACAACAAAACTTACTCTCAAATTAGCAACCACCATTAAAAACCAGATGTTCTTCTGAGAATCACTCTCAGGATTCATTTCAATCAAATTCCCTTATCCCACTGCGGTTGGCGCAGGATTTTACAATCTTTATTTCGTAACCCGCCCTACTGATTAATGTTCAGTTACAATTAATCGTACGCAATGCCAGGCGACCCTGAAGGGGTTAAACAGATTTTTACACGAAATTCCGCGCTAATGGGCATGACATGTAGAAATTAAAGTTTGAAAAATCTCATAACCAATATTAAATAAATCAACCTTAAATATTGACTGTTGGAAGGTTTTATGTCCGGATAAACTGTCAAAAACTTGCAATGAAGCCTTATTTTTTTCCTCCGAACCGTAACGGAACGGCATCATTAAGCGTAAACCACACCGAATTAAACCAGAGAAAGATGCCGGATTCCTATTTTTCGAGTAAAGGAGAAACGCCGCTACAGATACAGTCGGCTTTGACAGCCGTTATTGAGATCATGAACTACGATTTCTTTTTTGAGTACGATAAGCTGCACGAGTTACAATTGTTTTACAAGGAACTGGCCGATGAGATATACCATTTGCGGCGCCAGAACTATGGTTTCGGTTTTGAAGTGATCCATCCTCAAATGGTTTTTCTCTCCGACAGGATATACTTATACGCCGATCTCTACCTTGAAAAAGATGTCCCTGAACTGAATATGATGGTGTTCAAGATCTTCGTGGAAACGCTGAACCTTCTCCTGGCGGTTGGCTTGAAACACCAGCTTGCCCTCCGGGGCTTTGCAGGCCCCGACAGGGGTTCCAGAATGGATGTGTCATCGTGCATGGCTTCGCGTGCCGGAGTGAAGGACAGTATCGTCCTCACCGATATGCTAAAAATTTTTAATTTCAACCAGATCTTCCCGGACGATATCGATCAGAAATTCGCCCCGGCTTTAAAATTTACTTCCATCCATTCCGAGCGCCTTCATCATGCCAACAGCCTGCTCAAAGAGATCAACGCTATTGGTATTTATTTTCCTGAAAAGATCAAAGAGGCAGCTTATGCCGAAGTGGCCATTTTCTCGGATATGCTCATTGAGACCAAACTCGAGGATCCCATGCGGTTTGTTTGCAACTGGCAGAACTGGGCAGCCAGGAATCCCGGGAAATTTCTTCTCGAGGAAGTCACCGAAACCATTACTGAATCGGCCAAAGCGAGCGAGAATATCTTTGCCTCGATGTGGCGAAAATTCGTAGACATTGGGGAGAGTTGATCATCTCCGGAACGTATGTATTTTCACCTATTTGAATTGCTATTCCGGCAACCTGAATGCAACATAAACATCTCCCGATCCGGTGCCAACTTTGCCTCCTCCCCCTGCAGCGATCACCACATACTGGATGCCATTCACCTCATAGGTTGCTGGCGTGGCATAACCCCCGAATGGAAGCTGATACTCCCAAAGAACCTCACCCGTCTGTTTATCAAAGGCCCTGAATTTCTCATCCGCCGTTGCCCCGATGAACACCAGGCCCCCGGCCGTGACCAGCGAGCCGCCAAAATTCTGGGTTCCTGTCGGGGGAATTCCTTTTGCCGTTAATTCGGGAAATTCTCCCAACGGCTTTTGCCAAAGAATTTTGCCTTCATTCAGGTCAATGGCATTCAGTGTTCCCCAGGGGGGACGTATGGCAGGATACCCCTGCTCATCGCGAAACTGATTATACCCGGAAGAAGCAAACCTGACTTTATTGTCCCCATTTTCCGTCGTGTCATTGGGGGAGCCGGAAAAATTCTCATCGCTTCCTTCATCGAGCAAATAAGCAATGATCGATTCTTTCTGTGTCCTGTTCAAACCCGGAAAAGCAGGCATCGTCCCTTTCCCGTTCTGTATTCGGTCGAGCATCTCTGCTTTGCTCATGCGCTTTCCAATGTCGATCAGGGATGGAAAGACTTCCTGCCCCTCGCGATCCGTTCCGTGGCACAAGGCGCAATTCACTTTGTAGAGACGCTGTCCTGCAGCAAAGACCGATTCTTTTCCCCTGTTTTTTTCTTCCACTTTCCGGATTGAAACCAGGTTTGGAATTTCATTCGCGTTGACATATAAAATCCCGGTCTCCCTGTCGAACGACGCGCCGCTCCATTCCCCGCCTCCCCTGAATCCCGGTAATACAAGTGTTCCCCGGCCGCTCAGCGGGGTGAATATGCCTTCATTCCGGGCAGAATCCAGTTTTTGAACGGCATATTCGCGGGCCTCCTGCGAAATTACCGGCAGATCTTCATTCGTGTATTTCTGCCTGACGAAAGCCGGTGGCAGAACCGGGAACGGCTGGGTCGGCCAGGCAGCCTCTCCTTCCACATCCGATTGAGGGACCGGCCTTTCCTCAACCCCGAAAACCGGTTTGCCGCTTTCCCGGTCCAGAATGAACACGAAGCCGGTCTTGGTGATCTGGGCCACGGCATCGATCTTTTTCCCATCCTTTTTAATGGTAATTAAATTAGGGGTTGCCGGAAGGTCATAATCCCACAGGTTGTGATGCACATCCTGGAAATGCCAGAGCCGCTTACCCGTTTGCGCATCCAGGGCGATCAAACAGTCTGCAAACAGATCCTGGCCCTTCCGGTCTCCACCGTAAAAGTCGGGGGCAGCCGACCCGGTCGGACAGTAAACAATTCCCCGTTCACGATCCAGCGCGAAACCTGCCCAGGCATTCGCGCCGCCAATGGATCTCCAGGCCTCCGGATCCTCCCACGTTTGATAACCGGGCTCGCCGGGACGGGGGATCGTGTGAAAGATCCAAACCATGTTACCTGTTACTATATCGAAGGCACGAATATAACCCGGCGCTGCATCATAACCTTCCGTAGTGCCGAAGCCGATGATGATCAGATCTTTGTACACAATGCCCGGTGAGGTGCAGGCGACATATAGTTTATCCGGATCACGATCCAGTCCTTTTCTCAGGTCGATATATCCGCCCTCCCCAAAGGTCTCCACCGGCCGTCCTGTTTCAGCATTGATCGCATACAGTTTATCCGATGCGGGGAAAAGTATTCGTCTGTCCTTTCCTTTTTCCCAATAGGAAACTCCCCGGTTCACATCTGTGGCATTGCCCCCCCTGAAAGGGTCAAACATCCAGATTTTCCTGCCTGTTGCCGCATCCAGGGCAAATAGTTTCAACTGAGGTGAAGTAAGATAAATAACACCGTTTACAATGATGGGACTGCATTCAATCGTCGACCGGCTGCCCTCGCCGGCATCCTTTGTATGAAAGATCCAGGCGGATTTCAGTTCTTTTACATTTTCCCTGTTGATCTGATTGAGTTGTGAATAGCAATTTGCCCCAGAATCACCGCGGTAATTCATCCAGCCGGTAAATTTCCCCTTTTCTCTGCGGCAGTCCGGCAATCCCGTCAAAATGAACAGAAGGACAATTAAAAGTTTGAATTTTTTCATGAAAAGCTGTCGTAAGTTTCCTGCCCGGTAAAATTCGAATCCCTGTATTCTGGGAACCCGTCTTTCCCGGTTTTTGTTCTTGGATCAACAGATTTTACAGAGGTGATCAGAACATGTGTTCGTTTGCAGAAGGTATGGAGGCGGGGAGAGTGGTGTAAATGACTATTTCTCTTTGTTATGTTTGTATCCTATCCTTGGGCGATTCTTTTGATTGATTTTTTCTTGTTTGGATTTTTCCAGTTGTTTGAGGTATTCAAAAATTATTAATAGCTGATTATCATTCAATAGAATAAATATCCATTTGCTTCAACTTTTATTTATGTTCATCCATCCAATCCGCGTCATCCGCGTTCCTCTTCAATTATGACTAAATTTTTAATATTACCCTTACAGATTTACAATCTTTCAACCCACCTCCTGAACAAAATATCATACAGCCCGTAATAGGATTCCCCCTTCGAATCTGTTTCCCGGAAGACAAGCTCCATTTTCTGCAGGGAATTCAAAGATCGTAAAACAGTGGCCGGATTTCCCAGCCGGTGCCGTGAAACGAAGTTCCCGGAGGTGGGCTGGTAAACCCTCCCCTCCCGGGCCACCGCTTTCAGCAGATCCCACTGCGGCCGGGTGAGCATGTCACGGTAGCCGAAAAAGACAAACTCCTGTTCTTTCAGTATCCTTGCAGCCTCCTCCTTCCAGGTTGCTGAGGTGATCTCTTTCCCTGCCGACAGAAACACCCGGTTGCATAAAAGCTGGACGTAATACGTATGCAGATCCGTCCAGTCCAGGATTTCCGCAACAGTTTCTTCAGCTATTGATTTGGATTGACTGCTGTATTGTCTTATTATGAAATCGCGGTACATGCCCGCGTCAAGTTTTTCGAGTTTCATGAACTGGGTACTCCGGTAAAACGGCCGGTCCGGGTTCGAGAAAAGGTCTTTCATCAGGTGTTGCTGACTTCCTGAAAAGACAAAGGTAACATTCCGGAGTTGCTGGATGACGGAACGTAACCAGGCTTCTGTTTGCTTTTCCGGATACTCAAGGATTTGCTGAAATTCGTCAATGGCTATAACTGCAGGTTTGGAATCCCCTTCAAGCAGACCCAGTAATTGCTCGATCGACTTCTTACCCCCGTCGGCTGACGGGATGATGTTGATCAGGGGCGTACCGCTGAGCGGATCATAACTGATCACAGGGCGTAAAGACCGGATTAGGGACCATGCTTTTTTACCAAAGGTTGTTCTCTCCGAATATTGGGATGCGATCGATGTCGACAGCCGGTTCAGCAGGTCTCCCTGCGATTCGGTCGAAAGAATATCCAGGTATATGCTTACATATTTTGAACCCAGATAATGGAAGAGGTGCTTTATCAGTGCTGTCTTTCCAAGTCTTCTAAGAGCAAAAAGCGTCGTGGAATTCCCTCCTTTGATGTTCTGCCGGAGCCGGGCAAGTTCATCCTTCCGGTCACAAAAATAGCCTGGACCGTAATAACCCGTGGTAGGGAAAGGCGTTTTGGGAGTAGTCATATTAAACATATTGTAATTTATTATTTGTAATTTACTTTTTGCAATTTACAATTTGTATATTATTAATGCAATAAAAAATTACCACTACCGGATCCAGTGTTTCCTCTCTCCTGAAATCCTGTAAAAAAAATGCGCGGGTTTCATAAAAAAATGAACACGACGTCCCGTTCGCCGTTTTAATCCTTTATGATCAAAATAGATGATCATGAGCTTCAAGACCTTCCTACTTTTGCTGAGTGGAATAGCCTGGACGGTTGTATACATCGACTGCATCCGGATAGGGTTCAGGTATAGGACCTATGCCATGCCTTTTTGGGCCCTTGCCCTGAACATTACCTGGGAAATATTGCATGCAGCGCTCGATTACAGCGAGCTGGGACTTGAAACCCAGGTAGTGATCAACATCGTCTGGGCAGTGTTTGATGTATTCATCCTTTATACCTATTTCAGTTTCGGAAAAAAATATTTCCCCAGGAACCTGAAAAGGGGGTTGTTCTATGCCTGGGGAATGTTCGTCTTGTTAATCTCGTTCATTATGCAATTCGCTTTTACAAAACAATTCGGGATCATCATGGGCGGAGGATATGCCGCTTTTATCCAGAACCTGGTGATGTCGGTGCTGTATGTCGGCATGCTCGTTCATCGAAAGGGTCCGGAAGGACAGTCCATGACCATCGCAGTTAGTAAATGGATCGGAACGCTCGCCCCCACCGTCCTCTTTGGCTTCCTGGGAACCACCACCACCGGCGGTCCGAATTTCCTGATGATGGTAACGGGTATTCTCATTACGATCATTGACATCATGTATATTATAATGCTCGGTATGGCGCTGAATGCGCAACGGCAAAGGATGCGCAGAAAAAGAGCGGTCTGAACCAAAATTTGTTTTAAAATGGTTTAATAAGGCCATTTGCCTTTCCTGATCCGTATTTCTTGCTGCGAATGACCTTCACAGAAGGACAGGTCGCGACCTGTCCCTACGGGTGGGTAATTACCCTGTTCTTAAAAATCCTTTTATTCCCAAACCGGATACATACTCCGGTCCCTTTCCAGTAATCGCCGGTTTCCGACTTTATTAACTGCATGTGCAGATGCGGCCGTTCCGACATTCCGGAATTTCCCGCCTTTGCAAGCAGATCGCCGGATGTGACCCTGTCACCCTCCTTTACAACGATACTTCCCTTTTGCAGGTGACCCATAAGAAAATACAGATCATCTTTCCGGATCACGATGGTATTTCCGGTATTGTAAGGATAATTTCCCGAAAAAGGGAGATTGTCTTCAATACCGTCCACCATTTTGAAGATACTGCCCTCCATCGGACTGTAGATCTTCTCACCGAAAATGGGATACTTTTCGTTTTCCCCGGGCATAAAGCCTTTTCTCTTTTCCGGCAATTTAATGATATCCGTAGCATAAAGCATAGAACGGTTTGTCCCCTTTCTTTTATGAACCGCCGAATGATAATGATAATTCATCATGCGGCTCCGTTTTGAATTACCACCGTCAGTAACCCGGTAAATTCCATTTTTAAACATGAATTTGATATGGACACATTCCGTCTTCGTTTCCAGAATTACAGCAAGAACCTTTATCAGAAGATAAAGCAAAAAAAGCTGGATAGCGGTAAAGAATACGAGTAAGGGAACATCGATATGATTCGCCGTATTCTGAAAAAGATGAAGGAAAAAGATGCAAAGAAGCGCCGTTTCGATCATTCCGGCATAAACCCATCTTATCCAGCCGGGAAAAAACTCCCAGTATCCTGTGAAAAAGAGGATAATTAAGGCGGTCTGACTTATTGCAATGAGCATTCCCTGACCTCCGGATAAGGATGTGATAAACACCAAAACCGGCAACAAAATAAAATGAGAAGCTATGAGTTTCGCAATGATGATGGTCCTCTCAGACATAAATCATATCTTTAGATATCTCCTGCCCGGATTTCATTGGGATGAAATAATGTCCGGCCTGCAAATTATCCCGGAACCGGAAATTAAATTTAAATTGAAAAAGCCAATTATTTGCCGGCAGCACATAAAATTTTTGTCAGGATACCTTGTCTTGATAAATAGAGCCTGTTCCAGGTTCTTTAGGAAATGGAAAATTGTCAGCTTCCTCTCCCAAATACTACTCCTTCTCTTCCACATTATGAAACTATTCCTTAACATGGAATGTTTAGCAATTTACCAGTTAATCCCCGTAATCCGGAGATCTACAGGTGCTGAACCGAAACAGTCGCAGGATGATGGATGAAAAGCACACAAACCCGTCGGGCAAAAAAGCAAAATGGGGAATTAAAGATATAGCCAAAGCTGTTATTCACCAAATTTCTGCTGATAATTTAGCCATTATAGCGGCAGGTATGGCATTCTTTTTTTTCCTTTCCATTTTTCCGGCGATCATAGCCATGATTTCTCTTTACGGGCTGATCGTGGATCCGCAGGAAGCTCATCAGCAAATGTCCCAACTCAGCTCATTTCTGCCTGAACAGGTACAGCATCTGATTCAAAAACAGTCATCACGAGTCTCCTCCATGTCTGGTTCAAGGTTAAGCTGGGGTGTCATCCTCAGTATCCTGATCGGACTATGGAGCTCCCATAAAGGGATAAGGGCAATGTTCAAAGCAATAGATATTGCTTATGATATTGAAAACAACCGGAATTTCTTTAAAAAAAACGGCCTCGCCCTGCTTTTTACGCTTATAGGAGTCGTTCTGGTAATTATTATCCTCGCCGTGATCGTTGTATTTCCCTCACTCTCGAATCATCTTGACCTGCACGGGATCATGAATGCGATCTTATCCTGGGGCCGTTGGGTTATCCTCGGATTCATCATAGTCTTTTACATTGGTGCAATCTATAAATTTGGGCCTGCAAGAGATTACCACGGACATAAATGGCTGAGTCCCGGGGCATTCGTGGCAACCATCCTATGGCTTTTAGCTTCATGGGGCTTTTCCTTATTTATAAACAACGTCAGCAACTTCAACAGGATCTATGGCTCCCTCGCGGCAATCATCATCCTTATGCTGTGGTTTTTCCTTTCCGGCTTTATTATACTGCTCGGTGCAGAAATCAATGAACAGGTAGTTGAAAAAGCATAATACCAATATCCAATTTTTCAAAAAAACAAACAGGCTTTTGACCTGAAAAATCTACAATCACACAGGCGCTCCGGTTACGCTGGCCCTCTTTCGCAGGTTCATTATCCAAGTTACAATTATCCCGGCGATCACGGCCTGGACCACCGTTGCAATCACATCAACAACCATCGATGCTAAGCCGGTACACATTGTGCTCAAGGAATAAGTACTCAGATCCATGGAAACAAAAACCAAACCGGACAAATTATTTACGACTGTCTTCCGGATGACAAAATCCTGTCTGGTTTGTTAATAGGATAAAATCTTGTGATGGCTGAACGGAATCATAATTGGAACGAGCTTTACAAACATACACAGGTGACGGATATGCCCTGGTACAATCCGGACCTGGATGCTGACCTGTCATCGGCACTCGACCGCCTGGACATAAAGACGGGGAGTTTTCTCGACGTGGGAACCGGCCCGGCCACCCAGGCCATGCACCTGAAGAACCGGGGATTCGAGGTCACCGGTACCGATCTTTCCCAAAAAGCAATCGCACTGGCCCTTGAAAAATATCCCGGCATCAGTTTCCTGCATGACGACATCCTCAAAACGTCCCTCTCCGGCAAATTCGATTATATTTTTGACCGGGGTTGCTTCCATGTTATCGACCCGGGAAAAAGGGAGATATATGTCCGCAACATACACCGGCTGCTCAATGATGCCGGTATCCTGTTCCTGAAATGTTTCAGTAACAGCGTTCCTGACAATGGGAACGGTCCCTACCGCTTTTCAGAAGCCATGATCCGTGAAACCTTTGAAGGATATTTCCGGATGGAAGAAATTCATGAAACGGAATTCCAGATCCTGACGGAGTCAAGGATAATCCATGCTAAATTTGCGATCATGAGAAGAAAGAAAATCAATGGCTTTGCATAAATATTTCCTTTTGGTGAGCCGTAATCTCCAACCATGGTACCCATATTCTGATAATTAGTGTTTGCAAACTCGACAACCCTTCGACTTCGCTCAGGGACCGGCTACTTCATTCAAGAGGGTGAACTTTTCGGATGGTGGTAATGCAGGCAAAAGGCCCTTATGTATAAATTTAAAATTCAGTGACTTTCGCAAGAAGGGCCTTTTGCCTGCCTTACCACCATCCGAAAAGTTCTTCGTTCATCGAATTGACTGGTCCCTGAAACCCAAGGGTCATCGAGTTTTCTTTCTGATACTAATTATACCTTTATAAAGATCTTCCGTTTATACATGAAAAACAGCAGTCCCCATACCAAAGCGACATAGCCGAGCAATTGGAAAATTTCGAGAGCACTGCCGAACATGGCCGTTGTCCACCCTAAAACAAATTTGACCAAAGCATCGACATTGACGAAACGTACAAACAAATAAACAAAGATCGAATTCATGCCGATGACCCTGAAATAGAAAGACCATCTTTCCCGCTTAAGCACATCGATGACCAGGTAAAAAATAGCCATCAGGATAAAGCTGATCCCGCCAGCGAATAAGTTGTACGAGCTGGTCCAGCACTTTTTGATGATAGGGTAGAAAGGATGAATGAGCAAGGCAAGGATCAACAAAACGACCCCGATGCCGGCCAGTAAACGTACCTTCTGAAAGCCCGTCCGCTTTTCATCGCGCAAAAAGTGTCCGGCCACGGCTCCCATTAACGTGATGGCTATGGCGGAAACGATGCATAACAATCCCAGGGCATCGTAGATCCCCTGCCCGTCCGTCATCTGCCCGTCTGCCATGTAAGCAAGCCTGCCCGGCACCAATAGCCTGTCGATAAACCCGTTTATGGAACCTTCAGGGGTCAAAACTCCGGCCCCGAAGCCCGGGACAGGTATGAAAAGCTGTGCAAACGCCACCACAACCAATATACCTGTAAGCCAGAATAACCGGCTCCTCAGGGATTTGGTGTAAATAAAGATCAGTACTGCAAAAAAATAAGCAACCCCAATCTGTCCAAGTACACTGACATACCGGATGTTTGCCAGGTCGCCTCGCAAACCCCCGTTATAAATGATCCCCAGGAGTACAAGCAGAATCATACGTTTCAAAGCCTTCAACACCAGATTCTTTTTTGGGACACCTTTTTCCTGTCTTGAGCCAATGGCGTAGGGAATGGCCACACCCGCCATGAACATAAAAAGCGGGAAGATCAGGTCATAGAACCGTATCCCGCTCCAGGCCGGATGATCCATTTGCTCTATAAGCCATTCCTGCCCGGTTATCCGACCGAGATAAGCAACCAATGCTGCTCCTCCGGTGATCCAGAACATATCGAATCCGCGCAAGGCATCGAGAGAACGCAACCGTTCCCTTTTTTCTGCATGATGAATTACTGATTCCATGAATTTTGATTTAATATTTACAATTAACCGGAAATCTTTCCCAAAAAATCCGGCATATTCTCTTTGGCTTTGATATCGTATGGGGCAATATGGAATTTTGTAAAGAATGCCCTAAGCATATATCGCTGCAATGGCTTATGACCGGTTTGCTGAACGGATTGCTGACACCCCCGGATTTTCCTTCTTAATTACATCCAACTCAATCTCAAAAAGCAACTCTTTTCTGCAGACCTCGTTCTCTGTAAAAATACAGGTAAAACTCTCCGGAAGGATATTTTCAATCTTTTGTTTGACGATTTTATAATATCTTTTGTCACTGGAATAAGCATATGCCCGTACAACCCCGTCAAACGAAAAATGTCGCGAGTCCAGGATAGCCTTCACAACTTCCAGGGTTAATCCGACCTGTTCCCTGATCGCCCCTGCATGCAATGTCTTTCCCTCCGCGTCAAGACTGGCAGTGCCGGAAACTGTCATGCATGAATATTCACCATCCGAATAAAGCATGGCTCGGCTAAAAGAGCTCCCGTATTTTTCAGCCGGACACTGTAAGGGGGATATGACTTTTTCAATACGAAACTGACTGTTTCGGGGTTTGATAGCCGTCAGTTCCATACAGACTTTGGATCCGACAGGGTTCCTTCCGCCAATTCCTGTGCTTGCCGGAATTCGTTCATTGAAAATGTTATGCCGGCTAAAAAATGAAGTTCTTGCCTCGTTGAAGTCATCGTACCAATCCAGGATATCATCCAGGTAATACCATGTTCGTACTGTATTCTCAAAACCAAAACCCGCCTGATAAAGTAAATCCCGCGCGGATGATAATATTTGTTCCGTTTGCAATGCCGGCGACAAACCTTCATCAGAATACAATCCGCCAAGAAAACAATAGTCTGCCAAAGGCGTTTGAAAACGGGAACCTGCAATTCCGTTCTTCCCGTAAAGCCGGTTTATTTCAATGCCGGAAACAGCAAATATATAAACGCCGTTAATAAAGGCATCCGTGCATTTACCACCTTCAATCCAGCTAACAGGAAAATCAAAGGCCACAAGTTTTTCACGGAGCAATCCGAGTGTAATATCCATCTCAGACAATGGCCCGAAAAAAGTAGCCCTGACAATTCCGGCCCCGAAATCCCCGATCCGGTCTGCAATTTTTTCTGCGAGCAACTGCATGGACTGTTCAGGTCCGGGAGTGATCTGGATGTGTATTTCCCTATGCTGACTTCTTTGTATGATCCGGATATTTTCCTCTCCGTATATTTCCATTCTGCTCTAAATTATTTTTGCAAGCGTTTTTCTGATTTCAATTGATCTCAATCCAAATATCAAATAAATTTTCAGTATTCCATTATCTAATGTCCAAAGAATGGTTTCATGTAATGCAGGGGAAGGAATTTTGGACACAGGTGACATGAAATAGTGCGGATCCCGTTGAGTGCATCGAAAGGTTCACGATCACCCTTTTATATCGTGATAACCGGGGCTCTCTTTTATCCGTAACCTGAAGGATGATATGGGCCGTTTCTTCTTTTTTACCTCAGGAGCGATTACCCATAGCCCATGTGAATTTTGAACTTCTGTAATGATCATTTTCTTGTATGAACCCGCCTCCGGGTAACTGAACCAAAGGAAACCAATATTATCACCATCAGGATCGTAAGAATTTGATGGCAACCCAGGTTGAACTCATATAATCATCGCCAGGGCTGACAATGTAAAACAGTGCGGGATAGGTATTCCGTATCCAGATACCACTGTCATCCTGATCCGATATGGTATAAACCCTGAGCCTGGCAATTAATCTTGCCGCTTCAGCCTTTGATCTTGAATGACTGATCCGGTATAATGCCTGTGCCAGTGTATTGCTGCCTCCCCAAACGGATATCCACAATGGTCGATCGTCCTTTTCTTCCAGAACCTTAATGATCCAATCCGAACCTTCCGGGTCTTTTCCTTCCCCGACACCCTTCATTCCATACATCGGCAAGCCCTTTTTCACTTTCGCCAAAAGTGTTTCAGCATCCGGAAAACCGGCTTCGTGCTTCAAAAGATTGGGTCGAACTTTGGCATAGGCATGAATTATTTTTCGTATCGTTTCTGGAGCCACACTCGTTTTTTTCCATACCGAGGTATGCGTTGTATGTGCTTTGCATTTTTAAAAGCTGCCCGTTGGTATCCACACCGGTCCGGATGAAAGTGATCTCCTGCCCTGTCCTGGGATTACTGATTGTTTTGTTCCTGAAAGCCATTTTTCCCAATGTTAGTTGTGGACTATTCTATCGCTACAGAGAGAAGAACAACTGTGTCAGGCACACCACAGGAACTTCTCATTTCACTACCAACAATTTTTTTTATAGAATGTTCAAGGCCAGGTAATTGGCAAATTAAATCCATCGAATAAGTGATCCCTTATAATACAGGCTCTTCCAAAAAATACCGGCTCTTCCAGAAAGCGGTTTCCGTTCAGGAAATTCTAAGATCATGGTATTAAATGAACTTCATAATTCATCCTTCCCATTATCGACGTTCATTATTCCTCTTCTTCTTAGCAATACTATAAACCCCGGCATTTGATTATTCAACAGTATAATACAGTCTAAAAAAGTATGTTCAAATGTCACAGGGACAATCCCCTGCAACCCGCGTACTCTGCTCACCCCGGCATTTTTTAATCTTCTCCTCAAACAAACCCCTCCCCTCCCTTGTTGATGTATTTGAAGTATAGGACTTATCAACCAAATCAACCCATACCCGATCATTGAATTCCAGGTTGTTACCGGCAAGGGAAAAGAACAGGTTTCTCTTCGAATGGATTTGCAATCTCATGATGATTGATTCCGGACTAACCCGGAACTCAGGGGAACAGGGGCAAAATTTACTCCAACCTTCAGCATAAGAAATTTGTAAATTTAAATTTATCCAAAATGTCTGACATCAAACATCCAAATCAATCTGCCCACCAAAGTCACGATCAAAGCAAGCCCCAGGGTGTGGGTGGCGACGTAATGCCCAAGTCCCGGAGCCGAATGACAAACCGTGACTGGTGGCCGAACCAGTTGAACCTCGGCATCCTTCGTCAACACGCCCCGGAGTCCAATCCCTTTGGTGGCTCCTTCAATTATGCAGAGGAATTTAAATCCCTTGACCTGGCTGCCGTAAAAAAAGATATCTTCGAGCTGATGACGAAATCGCAGGACTGGTGGCCGGCCGATTACGGCCATTACGGTCCGTTTTTTATCCGCATGGCCTGGCACAGTGCAGGTACCTACCGCATCGCCGACGGACGCGGGGGTGGAGGCACGGGTGCGCAGCGCTTTGCGCCGCTCAACAGCTGGCCCGACAATGCGAACCTGGATAAGGCACGCCTTCTCCTTTGGCCGGTCAAAAAGAAGTACGGCAGGAAAATTTCCTGGGCCGACCTGATCATCCTTGCCGGTAACTGTGCCCTGGAATCCATGGGATTTGAGACATTCGGTTTCGGAGGCGGACGAAAAGATATTTTTGAACCTTTGGAAGACATCTACTGGGGCTCGGAAGGTGAATGGCTGGGAGATAAGCGTTATTCCGGGGAAAGGGATCTCGAAAATCCTCTTGCCGCCGTTCAGATGGGACTTATCTATGTAAACCCGGAAGGTCCGAACGGCGTTCCTGATCCGCTTGCAGCAGCCCGTGACATACGTGATACCTTTGCCAGGATGGCGATGAACGATGAAGAAACCGTCGCCCTTATCGCCGGAGGACACTCTTTCGGCAAAACCCATGGCGCCGCCAACCCGAAAGAACACGTCGGACCGGAACCTGCCGGTGCAAACATCGAAGCACTGGGACTCGGCTGGAAGAACAAATTCGGTAAAGGCAATGCCGGTGATACCATTACCAGCGGGCTGGAAGGTGCATGGACTACAACGCCGACAAAATGGAGCCACAATTTCTTCGAGAATCTTTTCAAATACGATTGGGAGCTTACAAAAAGCCCTGCCGGCGCTCACCAGTGGAAACCGGAGGGTAAGGCAGGCGCCGGTTTGGTGCCCGATGCGCACGACCCGTCAAAAAGCCATGCACCGTTTATGCTAACAACAGACCTCTCTTTGCGCGTAGACCCGGTTTATGAAAAAATATCCAGGCGCTTCTACGAGCATCCGGACGAATTCGGAGATGCCTTTGCCAGAGCATGGTTCAAGCTGACACACCGCGATATGGGTCCGAAAACCCGGTATCTCGGCCCGGAGGTGCCCGAAGAAGACCTTATATGGCAGGACCCCATTCCAGCCGTAACTCATGAATTGATCAACGACAATGACATTGGCGGACTGAAAGCTAAGATACTGGCTTCAGGGCTGACTGTCTCAGAAATGACCTACACCGCCTGGGCGTCCGCTTCCACCTTCCGCGGCTCCGATAAACGCGGTGGGGCTAACGGGGCACGTATCCGTCTTGCACCCCAGAAGGACTGGGAAGTCAACGACCCGGTGCAGCTGGCAAAAGTACTGGAAACCCTCGAAGGGATCCGAAAGGAATTCAACGAAATGCAACAGGACGGCAAAAAGGTTTCGATTGCCGACCTGATCGTCCTTGCCGGTTGTACGGCTGTTGAGAAAGCAGCAAAGGAGGCCGGTCATGACGTGAATGTTCCTTTTACACCCGGACGCAGCGATGCTTCACAGGAACAAACCGACGTGGGATCGTTTGCCGTCCTTGAGCCTGTTGCCGACGGCTTCCGTAACTACCTCAAAGCCAGGTTCAGTGTTTCCGCAGAGGAACTGCTTGTTGACCGGTCGCAGCTGTTAACCCTGACCGTACCGGAAATGACCGTTCTCATCGGTGGCCTGCGCGTCCTTGACGCCAACTACGACCATTTACAACATGGCGTCTTCACCAAACGTCCCGGTATTCTTACCAACGATTTCTTTGTCAACCTTCTCGACCTCGGAACGGCTTGGAAGGCCAAAACGGATTCGGTAGATATTTTCGAAGGCCGTGATTTGAAAACCGGCGAACTCAAGTGGACCGGAACCCGAGTAGATCTGGTCTTCGGATCGAACACCGAGCTGCGTGCCTTGGCCGAAGTATATGGGGCCGATGACGGGGGCGACAAATTCGTGAAGGATTTCGTGAAAGCCTGGGCAAAGGTAATGGATCTGGACCGGTTTGATCTGGCTTAAGAGAGACTAAATCGTATTTATGGGGATTGCTGACCACCCTTATGTAGCTGTTGGAAGTAGTTACATGATATAAAAAATACATTGATGAATGAGTGTACTGCGGAGTTGCATCCATAAACGATGGAAACCACTCCGTGGTTTGATACCAACCCCGGCGTTCATCCATGGGTAGGAGCAACAGGCGGAAACATGGTTATGCCCGTGAATTATCCTCCTGTTGCTCCCACCCATGGCTAATTTATGGCCAGCCCTCCGGGCTGTTCTTCCTCCGAATGAGAAGCAAACCCATTCCGTGCAATGGATCACATTTTTAGCAATGATCCCATTGGGGGAATGGCCAGCTTTCCCGGCTTATTTTCTCCAAAAAAATTAAATGGTTTAATTGAAAATATTGCACTGCCTGCGGGTTTTTTGGATCAAACCTTCGGGTTGGCTGGATCTTATATCGTGGAATGGACCCACCGCGGAGCGGTTCCCATATTTTATCTAACTTCCAGATGACAGCAATCCCGAACCAGTCAGGAATATGTAATGTTATATAATCTTCGGGGGAGAAAGTTATGATCGTTGAAATGCATTGTCATACCGCGGAACATTCCGGCTGCAGCCATGTTTCAGCCGAAGAATTGGTGAAGAAAGCTCTACAGGTCGGGATCCAGGGAATTGCTATTACCGACCATCATTATAAATGGGATGATGAAGAATTGGATTTACTTCGTAAAAGATCCGGAGTGCCGCCGGTGTTTACTATTTTTTCAGGACAGGAAGTTAACACGTATGATTTTGGCGATATTCTTTTATACGGCGCTGAGAAAACCTATGTAAGGCAAAAAATATCATTGGTGGAAGTCAGGGAACAGAATCCCGATGCCGCTATTATCTGGGCCCACCCTTACCGGAACAAGAAAATCCCTGATTCAGACCGGTTGCTCAGTCCTCTCATTGACGGAGTGGAAATATTCAGTTCAAATTATACGATACTGGAAGCCAGCCGTGCACTTAAAGACTGGCACAAATATAAATTCACGGCAATTGGAGGTACCGATACCCATGCCTATAGCTATACCGGCTCCTATCCCACCATTTTCGATCATCCGATTGAATCCGTACAAGACCTTGCCGGAGAATTAAAAGCAGGCCGGTGCCGTCCGTTTTTTAAGGAAATTCCAAGAGCCGGGACTACCAATACGAAAATTTCCGAAGTGACTATTGGCCTTAAAACTGCAGAGAAAAGAATAAAGTTGATTATTAAAAAATTTGATGATCTCGATTCATGGAAGAACGGTGAGAGATCTTTTCGGATTGTCAAAGAATTAATAAAAAATGGTTTTGATAAAGGACCCTACCGGATTCCGAAGCCTCTTGATACGGATGTCAACAATCTCTTTGTTATTGAAGAGCGAATAGAAGGAAGTAATTTATTTGATGCGATCCTTCATTCCAATCCGGAAGATGCCGCAAAATACCTGCAAATGTCAGCCCGGTGGTTGTGTAAACTTCATAATCTGAAATTGAAAATTTCCCCGGCATATGAATATCCCCGCATTGAACCCGAGCGTATCGAATATTATCTAAAAAGCCTGGTGGAAACCAACAACAAACATCTACAGAGGGTACGTGAAATTAAAGACCTCGTTTTAGGTTATGAGCTGGAATTAATTGAAAAACGGCCTGAATTGCTGGTTCAGTGTCATGGAGACTATCATCCGAAAAATATCTTTATCAATAAAGAAGATCATAATGAATATGTGGCCGTCATTGATTTTGACAGTTCATACCTGCTACCCCGGGCTTTTGATGTGGGTACATTTTTAGCTCAATATGTTAATATGTTTTTCAATGAACATGATATTCAGCGGAAACTGTCATCCGATATTTTCTTAAATGCTTATCTTTCTGAAGCAGAAGATCTGGGGAACGATTTTATGGACCAGGTCCATTTGTACAGAGCTCGGTCTTCATTGAGCATTTTATACTACCTGGCGAAAGTTCATATGGGCGACAGTGAAAATTTTTTCCGTATCATAGTAGAGGCAGAAAAAAATCTTGCAGCGATTTTGTAATCCGAAAAATTTCCCACCAAATCTGTGTTATCCGGGATACCGGATCTTAATATTCATTATTCGAGCGGTAAAATCCCGTGAAATAACCACCCGATTTCACTGTTCCTTTTCCAAGCATCTGTGCTTTTTGGCTTAAACTTCTGAGAACAACATCCTCAACATGACCATACACTTCAATTTTTTCTAAATTGAGAAATTCTTTAAACTTTCTGAACTCTTCTTTTCCATTATTTTTTTTGTCTTCATTCAACACTCAGACCCCCTTCTGTGTTGATCTGTCTAATTTGTATTTAAACACCAACAATAAGCTGACCTGCATGATAAAAGGACATCAAAAAAGTAGCAGAAGTTCAGAAAAAAAGAAACCATGTCTTTTTTTTACAAGTTTCACCCATTCCCAAGTGAGTTACTTTGATCAAAATGAAAAATGAAATGATTCAAATCAAATATTAAAAATCTGAAACATGCTCCGAAAACAAATTTCAATTGTACTTATTCTGGCAATCCATGGTTTACGAACCTTAGTTGCCCAG
The DNA here is from genome assembly GCA_963771005.1 of uncultured Bacteroidales bacterium. Classification (GTDB taxonomy): domain Bacteria; phylum Bacteroidota; class Bacteroidia; order Bacteroidales; genus DASQZK01. The sequence goes on along the minus strand of CAVYRO010000010.1, from coordinate 526,194 downwards.
GATTCATTAAAGTATACTTTGATGCTGCGTCTTCCGGTTTTCGATTATCCAGAAAACATTCAGTCAAATTACAGTTTTCCTTCGATGCAACAGGCATTGAATTGGTCTTCTTCCCTCTATGATCTAAGCTTTTGGGGAATTCACGAAGCATCGGAGTCGATCATAAAAAACAGAAATAATAAAAAAGCAGGACGAATTGCTGAAAAAGGCCTGGAGTATGTTTTTGGGCTTGCATTTTCCAAATACGGAAGTGAACTTCCCATCCCACTGGGAATTTGGGGTCATGAAGCCTATCACATTTCGGTCCTGGGTAATGAAGGCTATTCACCCCTTAATGGAAATTCCTTGTTTCATCGCTGGGATGGAACTGTTTACGGACTCACTGATGAGGAACTGTCGCAGCTGAAACAGGATAATCTCAGCCAGTTACTGTACTCGTATGTTGCCGGTGTTCAATACGAAATTCAATCCACCAAAACCAATGTGATAAACGATTTCTATCACCAAAGATTATTTTATAAAGCCCCGCTATATTTATACAATGCATGGTATGTTTATGATTATTTTCATTTTGCAACCAGTGCTGCATCCGATTCAGCTAAAATTCTTGCTCCGCCGCACGAAGATGCGGATCCATTTCTCCGTGATTTTGCCGGTGCTGACTTAACCGCCTGGAATTACGATATGTTTTCGCCTGAAGAGCGATTTGAAAACCGTGATGAATTTCCGAACGGCGAGGGTTTAAACAGGCGGATTGGCTTCAGTGATCTGACCCGGAAAGGACAGGATTATTTAAATCGACAGAAAAAGCTGGCTTTGATAAATTTCCTGAATCCGGCCATACTATTTATCAACAGGATAAAGGTGAGCGACAATTTCAGCTTTTTGCCTTTTGCACAGTACATCCCTACTCATTTTGGAAATTGTATATCGGTCAATATACCCTTTACTCTTAATCAAACCAACCACTTTTTAGCTCTGAATAATTACAACAACCTGTCGAAAAGTTTCTGGGGATTGGAATACGGAATATTTAATTTACAGCCGCTTAAGAATAAAAGAATTCATGCCGGCACGTGGGCCGGAATCTGGCAGCAGCCAATGGATCAAAGCTATTACGATGAAAAAGCAAAAACAGGCGCTTCGTTAGGATTTAACCTGGATTACTCTTTATCTCGCCAACTTTCCGTCTATGCAAAAGTCAATTATAAAACTGAGGGCTGGGCGATGGGTAATCCTGAACTTGGATCAGTTTTTAATTTTACCATGGGATTATCATTTCAAACATTCAATCGTTGACACTCAAAGGAGGGTTGAATAAGGGAATAAAAGAAAATAATTTTCATAATAAATTTAATCAAATTCTTTACTGTTCACTCTAAGCAAACTAAAAGATCTCCGCAGTTTCTTTTCACTTCCCCAATTCCCCAATTCCCCAATTCCCCAAATATTTTATCCGTTCCGATAGCCATCGGAATCCGCCAAATCTGCGTAAATCTGTGTTCCTCCCCACCTCCTCCCCTCTCCCTCCCCGGGAAAATACCACATAAAACAAAATGAGTATTAGAAATTAACGATTGTAAATCCTATATTTAATGCCTTAAAAGGGTTTTCCCCGGACGCCTGGCCTCATCCGGGACCGGGGGTAAGGATCGTCTCCGGTAAAGGCACAAGCCGTGGACCATATCCCCAAAAAACCCTGCAGATCCCATCGCTTTAATTATCGTTTAATTCATTAACTAATTCAACCGGTCATGAAACTCCTGTACACATTGATCACCGCGATTTTCCTTACTGCCTGTATGTCACAACCCGACAAACACGAACAAGTCACTTTCAAAGACGATCCGGACGCGCAAAAAGTTGATATCTCCGTTGACGGGAAATACTTTACATCGTACATGTACCCCGACAACCTCGAGAAACAAACCCTTTACCCCATCGTCACTCCGTCGGGGAAAACAATTACCCGTGGATACCCCCTTAAACCCCGGCCGTTCGAACGTACCGATCACCCGCACCATGTAGGACTCTGGTTCAATTTCGGCGATGTCAACGGTCTCGATTTCTGGAACAATTCGTTCAATATAAAGCCGGAAGACAAGCCAAAATACGGTTCGATAAAATTCAATAAGATCGTCTCCGAAAGCCCTGAAAAAGGGGAACTTGTCACCTCCGCCAACTGGGTCGACAATGACGGCAACGTTCTGCTTACCGAAGAAACCACCTACCATTTCTCCGGCAAGGAAGACCTGCGGATCATCGAAAGGATCTCTAAACTGACGGCCGTACAGAAAGTCACCTTCAATGAAAATAAAGAGGGGCTGATCGGCATGCGCCTCGACCGCGCTTTCGAAGAACCCTCGGACAAGCCGGAAAAATTTCTCGATGCCAACGGCAATGTGACGGAGGTGGCAGCCATGAATAATGAAGGGGTAAACGGCGTTTACCGCAATGCGGAAGGCGTGACCGGCGGCGATGTCTGGGGAAAAAGAAGTCCCTGGGTTGCTTTGCGTGCCGATAAAGAAGGCGAGATCATCACGATCGTGATCATCGACAATCCCTCAAATCCGAATTACCCGGCCTGGTCGCATGCACGGGGATACGGCCTTTTCGCCACCAATAATCTCGGCGGCCGGAATTTTGATAAAAATGCCCAACCGGTGAAACTGGTCCTCGATCCCGGGAAATCTGTCGCCTTTAAACACGAAGTGGTGATCGGAGGCGATCTCTCCGATGATGATATCAATGCCCTGGCCGCGGATTTTAAATAAGATCCCGGCACGCTAAATCCAATTTCAAACCGTACATTCAAAAATCCGCATACCATGAAACCCGAAAAAGAAAATTCAAGAAGATCCTTTTTAAAAACCGCTGCCCGGGGCGCCCTGTTCACAGCTGTCGCTCCATCAGCCCTGAAAGCTTCCGGAATGACAGCACCTGCCGCGATGTCCGCACATGTCAAAGGCGCCAACGACCGGTTGAATATTGCCGTTCTCGGTGTTAATGGAAGAGGTAAGAACCATATCGCCGAGATCATGGGACTCGCCCAAAAAGCCAACGTTGAAGTGGTTGCCCTTTGCGATCCTGATATGGATGTGCTGCAAACACGGGCGGCCGAATTTGAAAAAACATACGGCAAAAAAATACGGATCGAACAGGATTTCCGGAAACTCTTTGACGACAAGACCATCGATGCCGTCACCCTGGCCACGCCGAACCACTGGCATGCCCTGCAAACCATCATGGCTTGCCAGGCGGGAAAAGATGTGTACGTGGAAAAACCCGCTACCCATAACATCTATGAGGGAAAGAAGATGATCGAAGCGGCATATAAGTACAACCGCATCGTTCAGCACGGCGTCCAGCTCAGAAGTTCTGTCGCCATCCGCGAAGCGGTCAAACACCTGGAAGAAGGTCTTATCGGCCGGGTGCACATGGCCCGCGGACTTGTTTTCCGCTGGCGTCCGAGCATCGGCGATCAGGGCATCTCGCAGAAGCCCGCCGGCCTGAATTATGACCTCTGGTGCGGTCCCGCCCCCATGCGGCCCTTCACCCGCAACCTGGTACACTACAACTGGCACTGGCACTGGAATTACGGTAACGGCGACGTCGGAAACCAGGGAATCCACGAAACCGACCTCTGCATGTGGGGACTCGGCGTGAACCACCTGCCCGAACGCATTACCTCCATGGGCGGAAAATTTCTTTGGGACGACTGCAAGGAAGTGCCCGAGATCCAGACTTCCATTTATCATTACCCGAAGGAAAAGAAGATCATCCAGTTCGAAGTCAGGAACTGGTGCACCAACCAGGAGGATGGCGCCGGCGTAGGCAATATTTTCTACGGCGATAAAGGTTACATGGTGATCAAAGGTTACGGAACCTACGAGACCTTTCTGGGTGAAAACCGGGAAAAAGGACCGGCACGTTCGGAAGATGGTGAACTGGCTCTCCATTTCCAGAACTGGTTCGACGCCATCCGCGCACGTGACATGACCATCCAGCACGGTCCGGTCCAGACCGGCCACCTGGCTTCTTCCCTCGCCCACCTGGGAAATATCTCCTACCGCCTGGGCCTCCAGTTGGAATTCGATCCGGTGTCGGAACGTTTTATCGGCAACGGCGAAGCAGAGGCCAACAGCATGATCAGCAGGGAGTACAGGGCGCCGTATTTGCTGCCGGAGGTGGTATAGGAAGAGAGAAATATTCTGAATCAGGATGAGAAGAATTGAATGATGCGGCATGATTCGCTGTATCATTCTTTTCATTGACGGTATGTCAGCATCTTGATGCCAGAAAGTATGATCCGGCACTGGAAGGTGGCAAACTAAAGATCCACTGAGGAGAAAAAATTAGGTTAGATGTTCATCTTGCTGAAACATATGGTGTTGAAACTCAAATTTAGCGTGTATATCGTTTCCGGCTTGCGAAAAATTCCTGCTTTCTTTTCTGCTTCTCCTTCTCGAAGACTTTCTTCTCCTGGTCCGTCATGGGTTTTTCTGTCTGGGGATAAGGATTTTCCCTGACGAGTTCAATCTTCTTGTTGATCAGTTTCTCAATGTCACGCATAAAGTCATTTTCTTCGGGCTCGCAAAGCGAGATGGCGATGCCTTCTTCCCCTGCCCTTCCCGACCGGCCAATACGGTGGACATAGGTCTCGGCAATGTTCGGAATGTCAAAATTGATGACATATTTGAGCTTTTCAATGTCGATGCCCCTGGCAGCAATATCCGTTGCCACCAGCACCCGGATCTCCCCTGCCTTAAACTGTGAAAGGGACTTTTGTCTCTGGTTCTGCGCCTTATCCCCGTGGATGGCGGCTGTTGAGATCTTCATCTTTTTAAGATCGCGGGCAATCCTGTCGGCGCCGTGTTTGGTGCGGGAAAACAGCAGGACCTGGTCGATGCTCGCATCTTCGAGAATATGGAGCAGGAGATCCTTCTTTGACGATTTATTGGTGTAATAGAGGTACTGCCGGATCGTTTCCGCTGTGGAAGATATCGGGCTGACATCGACTTTCCTTGGATTTCGCAGGATCTTTCGCGAGAGCTCGACAATATTATCGGGCATTGTAGCCGAAAAGAACAACGATTGTCTTTCTTCCGGCAGTTTGGCGATGATCCTCCGGATATCATGGATGAATCCCATATCGAGCATCCGGTCTGCCTCATCCAGAACAAAATATTCTATATCCTTAAGCGAAATATAACGCTGGTCCATCAGGTCCAGGAGCCTTCCGGGAGTTGCCACGAGGATCTCCACTCCCCGCCGGAGTGCATCTGTCTGCGACCTCTGGTTCACACCTCCGAAGATGACCGTGTTCTTAATCCCTGTATACTTTCCGTAGGTCGAAAAGCTCTCGCCGATCTGTATGGCCAGTTCGCGGGTCGGGGTGACGATCAGCGCACGGATCTTCCGGGCATTGCTCCCGGTCCGTTGTCCGGTAAAAAGGTGTTGGAGGATGGGAATGGCGAAGGCGGCTGTTTTGCCCGTACCGGTTTGGGCACTGCCAAGAACATCATGCCGGTCTAAAATGAGAGGAATAGCTCTTTCCTGTATGGAGGTGGGTTCTGTGTAATTCTCTTCTTTGAGTGACTTTAAGACAGGTTCAATAATTTTAAGATCTTTAAATTGCATTTTATATAAGTTAAGATATTTTTCCCGGGAAATTCCGGGGAGAAGCCCGTAAAGGGTTTATGTATAAAAAAGGAACAAAGGTAATCATAATATCCATATAGACACAGGAAGAGACTTTTATGTGGTGACCAATTTTGTATGAAGGGTTTGGATAAAAACGAAAACAACTGCCGAAAGCGTTATGCCAAAGAAAATTGCATCCAAGCCTAATGGCAGTTTAATTGACGTAATTATGAGTATCAGCGTGGTTCCTCCCCCCAAAAGCATAGCGTAAAGTGCAGCTTTCGAAGAAGGATTCTTTAAAAATAAGGCCCCTAATACCGGTACAAACAGTCCGGAAACCATAAATGCATAAGAATACAGCATCAGGTTAAGCACATTTTCCATCAGGGTAGCCAGAACGATCGCAAGGATCCCGATTATCAGTGTTGCTAACTGAGAATATTTAATACTCTTCGGGTTTGTACTGGACAACCGTAAAATATCCGTCGTAAAATTACCGGAGGATGCCATCAAACAACTGTCAGCCGTAGACATTATAGCTGAAAAATAAGAGGCCATAAGCAACCCGATCAGCCCAGCAGGGAAAATATGCGCCAGGAGTAAAGGCAATCCTATCTCTTCATCAATAGGACTGCCGGGTGAATATCCCCATCCTGAAAACATACCCTGTTCAAAAGCCACTCTTCCCAGCAATCCTAACGTAATCCCCATGAAAGCCATAACCGGCCATTCAAGCAAACCGGCTACAAACCAGGCTCTTTTTGCTGTTTTTTCATCTTTGGAGGCATAAATTCGCTGGTATAAGGTCATTCCAACGAACCAAATGGGAACGATCGTGATTAACCAGTTAAAAAACTGAACAAAGGAAATATGGGTAAGACTTAAAAAATGGTGGGGCAAATATGTATTTATGGCTTCCCAACCCCCAACTTTGATGTATCCCAATGGAATGCCCACAACGATCAGTCCTGTCATAAGTATTATCCACTGAATGGTATCGGTATATATCACCGCTTTAAGTCCCCCGAGGACGGTGTAACCAATGATTACGATCCCCATAATTAAAACGGCATTCAGAATAGTTATGGAAGGAAATGTTGCAGAAGCCAGTTTAGCCCCTGCCAGTACCTGGGAACTGGTAAACCCAGTGTAACCGATCAATGAAATAATGCCTGCCAGGACGGCTACTTTGCCATTGTAATAATGATTAAGAACTTCTGGGAAACTTAAAAATCTGTGTTTTTTAGCCAGGGGATATATTTTTGGAATAAGGATAATGATACTGAGCCATGCCCCGATTAAACCGGTAAAAAGCATCCAACTGCCCGACAACCCGATTAAAAAACCCAGACCACCCAGCCCGATCGAAAATCCGCCCCCCACATCCGTAGCAACCACCGATAGCCCGATATGGAGCGCACTCATTCCGCGGCTTCCGACATAATAGTCTTCCTGCGATTTATTGCGTTTCAAAAAATACATACCGACGCCGAGCATTGACAGCATGTAGAGTATAAATATCAAAATGTCAATGATGTGCATGATCTATTCTTTTAGTATGGATAAATTTTCCTTACTCGTTGATGTGGATTTGTGAACCGAAATCAGGTTCCCTCTAACGTAGAAAAAGTCTTACGCCTGGTTTCACTACCAGGTCGAAGGCGGCTTTAAATAGAAAGCTTGTATTTGAGCGAAAGTATAAAATCCGGGGCGAACCGGCAAATGAAATTTACCCGGTGCCGGCAGCAGAATGGTTTCCTCATTCCTTTTTACTTTTTACTTTTATTTTACTTTTTACTTTTTACTTTTACCTTTATGAAAATGAAAAAATTAATCCTCCTGCCCGTTCTGGTTCTCATACCGCTGATCATGATCCTATGGCCTGGCCATGACAATCCGGATCCCCGCAACGCACCGTTTATTATATTACGTCAAGGCAATCATGAGCTGCATTTCAATCCCCGTTCGGGGTTATTGGAATATTCCGGCAGCAGCGGAACAACGGAACGGCTGTCCGATTCTGTGTTCGACTATGCAGACTACACTTTGGAAAACCGGAATGACAGCAGCCTGAGCATCATTTACACCGGTGAGGGACTGAGACTCCGTCTTGTTTTCAACACCGGCCTGATCATCTCGGCTAGGTTCGAAAGTACAAAGCCCCAGGTTCTTTCCTGGCCTGTGGTATCTATTTCAAAATCAAGCCAGTTTTTGATCTGGCCACAGAACGAAGGGTACTATATTCCCTTTTCGGATACAGTATTCGCCCGGAAATTTGACAGGAGGACCGTTGATGCCACAATCTTATCTCTGCCCTTCTGGGCTGTGGAGAAAAATACGGCAACCGCAATGTATGAGATGACAAGCACCTTCCATTCTGATCTTCTTTTCACGGATCGCGGTGCCACGATGGAGCTGAAGCTAATGCACCATTATGTACCGAATGCTTCAATGAAAGAGCCTTACGAGGTAAGGATCATACATGTGAGTAACCATTCCCCGGTCAGTGCAGCCCTCTTTTTCCGCAAGGAACTTGAGGAGAAGAATGCACGGGTTACCCTTATGCAAAAAATGAGATCCGTGCCGCATACCGGTCGGATGATCGGGGCGCCATGGGCCAGACTTGTATCCGGCCAGTTTATCTCCCGGTACGATGTTAAGGAAGGTAAATTTAATGCACTGGCAAAGGCCATTATCGATGATGTTCAAAACCACCGGGGCTTTGTGTCCGGACAATGGGAGAAACTGGAACAGGACCAACGCGATGCGGTCGACCAGGCTTCACGTTCGGAGAAACTCAGTGATTATGGGATAAATATCTTTATCCGGGCGATGGAAGCACTCCTTAAGGAAGAAGGTGTTAATGACGAATTCGCAAAGCACCGGCGGGAAAATGCCGGGCGGTTATATGCCGCATATCCGGATTACCTGCTCCCTCCCGGCCAATGGGGTACGGGTGTTTCATTCCGCATGGTCGATGCCCTGAAAGAAGCCGGGATTGACCGGATGATCCTGCAGGCAAACGGTCACCAGGTCGCATCTGACCATAAGGAAGTAGTTGAACACGCGTTCGACCTTGGCTATTTGTTCGGCATTTACGATTCCTACCATTCGATCCACGATCCCTCGACATACGGGACCGACGATTCATGGGAAACAGCTCAAATGCCCGGGGTCTCCTTTGAATCGGTCAGGATGCGGCGTGAGGACGGCACAGGTTATTCCGGGTTCAGGTCAACGGGCGGACTGGCCAATCCAAAGGCGATCCGCAGCTTTTATGAGAAGCGGATCCGGCGTAATTTTGAAGAAGTCCCGTATTCCTACTATTTCATCGATTGTGATGCCTTTGGAGAGTATTATGATGATTATTCGGAAAATCACCCGTTAACGAAGCAGGAGGATGCAGCTCTCCGTATGGACCGGTTGAAATGGTTGAGATCCGGGTTCCGGGTGCCCGTCGGCTCGGAAAAGGCAACATTTCTGTTCGCGGATATCCTGGATATTAACGAAGGGGTGACCGTTCCCGTTTTCGGCTTCGACGACCGGGATATGAATAAAGATAAGGGATCTCCGTATTTCAAAGGTAAATACTGGCCGCCCGAAATGATGGATATTTTCTTTAAGGAGATCCCACTTAAAGAGAAATACCAGCACCTGTATTTTGACCTTCGTTTCAAGATCCCCCTGTGGGAAACCGTGTATCACGACTGCCTTATTTCAACGGCGCATCCCTCTTCACCAAGCCTGAAATACAGCGGCATTAAGACAGATGTGGCCCTGACCGAGATGTTCTACCAGTATCCCCCCGTCTACAACCTGAATTATGATTTTTTCCTTAAAAACAAGGAACGTATCGTTCATGAGTACAGGTTTTACAGCCTTACCCATCCCAAAACGGTGAAATACCCGGCTACGGGATTCGAATTTTTAACCGCCGACCGGCTCGTTCAACGCATTCAGTTTGGAAAGATCCGTATCGTGGCAAATTTCGGTGCGGAGCTGTATAGATTTGAGGAAGAAGACTTACCGGGCAAATCGATACTGTTTATCGATGAGGACGGCAAGACCACGCATTTTGATCCGGAGGATTTTTGAAGCTCTGAGACAAAAAGCGAAAGCAAAAGATGTTTCTTACTCCCTTGACCCGGATTCCGCAATTCTTCAGGCTTCTCTTCTCCTCTTCAGATAATAAAAAAACGGGATCCCGCTAAGAGCCGTGATTACAGCGATACTCGATTCCACCGGCCTCTCAAGGTAAGAAAGGGTAAGCATAATGACGGCAAATACAAGGTACAGGACGAGGTGAAGGGATCCTTTTAAAACCCTTATCCCTATGCCTTTCGCCCTGAGCCGGAAAACACCGGCAACCGCCAGTACCGGGAAAAGGCCAAGGGCAAATCCCATATAGGTGAGGATCTGGTCGAATGTGCCTGAGAGCACCATGACGACGGCCAGGAAGGACTGTAGCAGGATGGCCGCGGAAGGTACTTTGTATTTTGGATGAACTTGTGCGAAGTACCGGAAGAAATTTCCATCGAGGGCCATGGAATAACAGACGCGCGGTCCGATGATGATAAAGGCGCTCAGGGATGAGAAAAGGGCGAAGGCGATCAGCAGCGAAAAAATGATTTCCATGGAAGGGCCGAAGAGATATCGTACCGCGAGGCCGCCCACGGAGATTACACCTTTCATTTCTTCCGTGGGTATGGCATAAACGAAGACGATGTTGAGCAGGATATAGAGGATCATCACAATGCCGGTACCGTAGAGCAGCGACCGGGGAAGGTTTCTCACCGGGTCCTTTATCTCCGAGCCGATATATGTTGAAGCGTTCCATCCGCTGTAGGCAAACATGATCCACATCAGCGACAGTCCCATGGTCTTCAGGCTGCTGAAATTCCATGAGATGCGTGATCCCTGGGAAAAATGCGTCATGGTTCCGTCACCGAAGGCAAGGGCAAGAAAGATCAGCAGGGCTACGAGTGCGACTTTCAATACGGTGAGGAAATTCTGGACCTTCGTGCCGAATTCCATTCCCCGAAGGTGGACCAGGGTAAAGATGACGATGATACCGATGGCCAGGAGTTTGCCGGGGTATGCAGTCAGGAACCCGCCTGCTGTTTCCTCCTTCATCAAACCAGGATAAGCCCTGAAAAAATATTCACTGAACCCGATAGCCGACGCGGCAATGGGTGCCGAAAAACCAACGATCAGAGAAACCCATCCGCTGAGGAAGCCGAAAACCGGCCGGTAGAGCCTCGATAAAAACACGTACTCACCACCTGCCCGGGGCATGGCCGCTCCGAGCTCGGCGTACGCCAACGCACCGCAGAGAGCCACGACACCACCCGTGATCCAGAGAATAACCAGCAGCCGGGGATTATTAAGCCCGGCCAGTAACAACCCGGAGGTGGTGAATATCCCCGCCCCGACCATGTTGGCGATCACAATGCTGGATGCTGAAAAAAGTCCTGTTTTCCGGGCAAGATGATCGTTTGGTGATACTTCCATGACCTGTCGCTGGGCGAATTTATAACCGGTTGCCGTGCCTTCCTGTTGCGCAGGGTTTATTCGGTCAGTTTTTTCCCCAGCTTGTACGTTATACCCATACCTGCACCGCTGTTATCGATGGTTGTCTTATAACCGGGAAGGGTCCGCACGTACTCAAGATAGTCCTGCACACCAGGCATATCCGTGTTATGGGCGGTAAAACAGGCGCCGGGGACAAGATTGTCATCAAGGGCTTTGAAATACCGGGTATACCAGTCTTTATCGGCATCACAAAAAACAAAATCCACGGGACCTTCGATCTTGGGTACCAGCTCATGCGCATCGGCCAGGCGGGCATCGATATAACCGGACACACCGGCTTCCTTAAAATTCTTAAGGGCTTCGTTGTGGCGTTCCCGGTCAATTTCGATGGTAGTCAGCTTACCGCCTGTCTTACTCAGTGCCCAGGCTATCCAGATGGAGGAATGGCCGGTGGAGGTGCCAATCTCCACTGCATTTTTGTACTTGTTCTTCACAATGATGTCGTAAAGCAATTTTCCGTCACTTGCAGGAACGTTCAGGTCATGCCAGGTACCTTTATGGCTGTCGAGGAAGGATTGGACTTTTTCATCCAGGTTGCTATCGTTCCCGGATTGTGACCAGGCTTTGCCCGGCAGTGATAACCCGGCCATAAAAAGGAAAAAAGCGGATAAATACAAATACCGTTCGGGATGCGTTCTCATGATGAATAATTTTTGACTTATTCACTGTTAACAAGTTAGATAGGTATTTGTTGCCCATAATCCATTCGTATTCATTCAGAAAGGAGGCCATTGATCCTGGGGTTGTCCTACCGGTGAACCGTGGAATTATAGCCTGATTTATCCTGATTTTTCGATATTAACCCTTTCCGTACTTGAATTGCCTTGAAAATAGTTGTAATTTTATTGCGAATTTTACAATTCCCTCAATAAACCTCTTTCAGATTTTGCACTGAAACACCTTACCTGGGTTTCCCCGAGCGATCTTCTCACTCTCTGTAAAGAATTGAATAGCCAGTTGTTCCATTGACGGGACTACGGCCGGTCGTTTTTTAGGTCTAAGTCGGGTCTGATGCAGAAGAATGAATACAACAGGACGAGCACTGTTTCGGTTCCGCCCGTTTCCCTTCCCCGGGGAGGTGGCGCCATAAAAGGTATCGAAGAAAAATTCCGGGTAAATTCCGTCACGGGAACGTCCTCCTTCAGCCTGCCCCTGCCCTTAAGCCCCTCACGCGGTGGTTATATGCCTGAGATTGCATTGAACTATAACTCGGGCAATGGCAACAGTCCTTTCGGCCTGGGATGGGACTTGTCCGTCCCGTCAATCAGCCGGCGAACCGACAAGAAACTGCCTGAATACAGGGATGAAGAAGAATCCGACACTTTTATATATTCGGGATCCGAAGATCTCGTGCCCCTTCTTTTACAGCAGGGAAATAAGCTGGAAAGGTATAAACAGCAAAAGGAGGCGGAAGGAAATTCCTATACGGTGACGCGATACCGCCCGCGTATTGAAAACTCATTTGCCCGGATCGAAAAATGGAAAGACAACGCGACAGGTACGACATTCTGGAAAACGGTCACCGGGGAAAATTTTCATTCCTTTTACGGGCTAACAGACGAAAGCCGCCTGGCCGATCCCGGCGATAAAAACCGGGTATTCGAATGGAAGTTGTGCCTTACGCATGATGATAAAGGAAATATAACGATTTACAAATACAAGCATGAGGATTTTGCTGGGATCCCTCCTAAACTAAATGAAACACAAAGGTCTGGCAATGCTTCCCAGGTTTATATCAAGGAAGTGTTGTACGGGAACAAGCATCCTTATTTTATCGGTGATCAGATCCCGGGCGACGATGATTTCATGTTCAGGGTGGTTTTTGATTACGGGGAACACAGCCTCACCGACCCGGTCCGGAAGGATGTTGACCGGCAAAAAGAAACCTGGATCTCCCGGAAGGATCCGTTTTCGGCATTCAGAGCGGGTTTTCAAATACGGACATACCGGTTGTGCCGGCGTATCCTGATGTTTCATTGTTTCGACCCGGAGGATCTGCCGGTCAACCCCTGTCTGGTACGATCGCTTCAACTATTCTACGATAATGAGACGGGCATTCCCGCTAACGGGCAAAACATTCCCGGACATTCACTCCTGGCAAGGGCCAGGGAGAATGGCCACCTGTGGGATGCGGCTGCAGATTCCTATAAGACGGCCTTTCGTCCCGAAACAGAGATCCGGTATCAAAAACATGAATGGAATACTCAGGTTCATGATGTGACCCCTGAAAACCGGGTCAACGCACCCTATGGCATCGATAACAGGACCTATCTCTGGGTCGATCTTTTCAGCGAGGGAATAGCCGGTATTCTCACAGGACAGGCTGATCATTGGTATTATAAATCGAACCTCGGCAATGGCAAATTTTCTCCCATGATGCCGGTGGCCTCCAGACCCTCTTCAGGGGGAACGGCCAACCAGGCGATCTCCATACAAGACCTGGAAGGCAATGGCTCCAAATACCTGGTGCACAATGAAAAAGACCCTAAGGGTTACTTTAAATTAACGGATGAGGGTGAATGGGAACCGATGCAGACTTTTGAATCCTATCCGAACATTAATCCCGGAGATCCGGCCTTGCACCTGCTCGATCTAAATGGCGACGGGCGGGCGGATATTCTTGCAAGCGAGGAGGATCATTTCCGATGGTACCCCAGTGAAGGAGAAAAGGGATTCAGGGTTTCGCAAACCATCGCTGCATCAATTGATGAGGAAAAAGGACCTGCCGTAGTCTTCTCCGGGAGGGAACAGACGGTCTTTTTCACCGATATGAGCGGTGACGGTCTCACCGACATCGTCCGGATCCGTAACGGGGAAACCTGCTATTGGCCGAACCTGGGTTATGGCCGTTTCGGCCCCAGGATTAATATGGACAATGCACCGCTCTTCGATTATCCCGATTCCTATAATCCTGCAAATCTCAGGCTTGCAGATGTGGATGGAACGGGAACCACCGATCTCATCTATCTCGGTAAAAACGATTTCCGGGTCTGGATGAACCTCAACGGTAACGAATTTTCACCGGAGCCGGTTTTGATCCCGGCTTTTCCCCAGGTGGATAATCTGTCCGGTGTGGCCGTCCTGGATTTCCTGGGATCAGGCACTGCATGCATCGTATCTTCCTCAGCCGTTTCCCACGAACCTTTGCGCTATATCGACCTCATGGGCGGCAGGAAGCCATTCCTGTTTAACGGATACCTCAACAATTGCGGGAAAGAAGTTACGATCGAATACAAATCCTCCTCTCATTTTTATACGGAAGATAAGATCCGGGGAAATAAATGGATCACAAAGCTTCCCTTTCCCGTTCATTGCATCTCAAAGGTAAAATTCGAAGATAAGGTCAGCCAGACGGTACTAACCACCACCTACAGGTACAGACACGGATATTATGACCATGAAGAAGGGGAATTCAGGGGGTTTGCCCGGGTTGAAAAATATGATACCGAAGAATTTGAAGCCTTCCGGCTGAATGACGCCAAAAATGTGATTGAAGAGGATCTCTATCAGCCCCCGGTCAAAACTGTACTGTGGTTTCATACCGGCGCTTACCTGCAAAATAAAAAGATCCTTCATCAGTGCGAAGATGAATATTTTCAAAACACACTTTTTAACGAACACGTATTCCCCGAACCTGAATTACCGGAAGGGCTGTCGACGGAGGAAGTCAGGGAAGCATTCCGTGTTTTTAAAGGGGCCCAGCTGAGGACTGAGGTATATTCGGACGATCATTCCGGGAAGGAAGATTTTCCCTATGCGGCCACCCAATCAACTTTTGCGGTCAGAATGGTTCAGCCGAAAGGCCCAAACCGGTATGCATCATTTATTGTTCTGCCTTCCGAATCCGTTTCGTATAAATACGAGAGAGAACCGGCCGATCCGGGGATCTCTCATTCTTTCCTTTTGGAAGCAGATGATATGGGTCTCCCGCTCAGGACATCCACGGTGGTCTATCCCAGGGTAAAGAGGCCCGCGGTCCCCGGGCAGATCCCTGACGAAGTCTGGGAGAACCAGAATAAATTGCATGTCGTTTACGGCGAAATACAATACACAAATGACATTTCCAGTGATGATGTCCACCGGAATCGCGCGACCTTTGAAACCATTTCCCATGAACTCAACGGAATACAACAACCTGTGGGATTCTATCTTTCCAAAACGGAATTAAAAAATGCAATTGCAGGTGCCGTGGAAATTCCTTTTGAAGAGGACTTTGGAGCCGGGATCCGGAAAAGACGGATCAGCCACAACAGGTCCTATTTTTTGAAAGATGACCTGTCAGGTCCCCTGCCCCTGGGTCAGCTTTCAGAACTTGCGCTCGGGCATAAGACATTTCTCCTGGCCTTCACCAAAAATTTTGTGAGCAAATATTACGGCGCAAGAGTTTCAGAACAGATGCTTACGGATGCAAAATATGTTCATTCCGAAGGGGATGATAACTGGTGGATACCTTCGGGTACGATCGTGTATGCGCAGGATCCCCGGGGTAATTTTTATAATCCCCTGGGGATGAAGGATCCGTATGACCTGGTAAGTTCGGCCGGATATGATAAATACAATCTCGTCGTCACAAAAACCACGGATCCGATCGGCAATTCCACTATTGCGGATATGGATTACCGGACGCTTGCCCCCATGCAGATCACGGATCCAAACCTCAACCGGGTCGCCGTCCAAACCGATACGCTGGGTATGGTCGTCAGATCTGCCGTAATGGGCAAAGCCGGAAGCGCCGACGGGGATAGCCTGGCCGATCCCACCTCGGCTATCGAATATGAACTCTTCAACTGGAAAAATAACAGGAAACCGAATTATGCACATATATCAAACAGGGAAAAGCACGGGAATGCAAACCCCCGCTGGCAGGAAAGCTATGTTTACTCCGATGGTGAAGGTGACATCGTCCTGACCAAATCCAGGGCCGCACCCGGCAAGGCGTCCGCCTGGAATCCTGCAACTAAACAGGTAGACGAGGTCGACGCAGACCCACGATGGGTCGGCAATGGCCGTACGATATACAACAACAAGGGAAATCCCGTAAAGCAGTATGAACCCTATTTCAGTGCGACTGAGCAATTCGAGGATGAAGCACAGCTTGTTGAAACGGGCGTCACCCCGGTATTTTATTACGATGCTGCCGGAAGAAATATCCGGACGGAATTCCCGAACGGTACCTTCGTCAAATCTGAATTTGACAACTGGCATTTTACCTCCTTTGATCAGAATGATACGGTAAAGGACAGCAGGTGGTACACCGACCGTGGCAGTCCCGATCCGGACAACCAGCCGGAACCTGCCGATCCGGAAAAGAGAACTGCCTGGCTCGCAGCCAAACATCATAATACGCCCGATATCGTCTTCCAGGACAATCTCGGAAGATCATTCTTCACGATCAATGACCTCGGAAAAGGAAAAACGACCCGGATCTATTCCGAGACGGATCTGCCGGGACGGTATGCAAAAGTTTTTGATCCGTTGGGAAGAAATATTTCAGAGACTTACACCAACATGGCAGGTAAGCCTGTTTACGGAAAAACCGCTGAGAAAGGAGAACGCCGGATCTTCACCGATGTGCTCGACAGGTACATCAGGGTTTGGGACAATGATCTCCGTGAAATGAGCATGTCGTACGATGACCTCCACCGACCGGTAAGCACCTTTCTGAAAGAGGGGAACCTGGAAGTAATGCTGTCGCATCATGTTTACGGCGACATTTTTCCCTGATGCTGCCGACCGCAACATGAAGGGAAGGCCCTGCCGGGTATATGATCAGTCGGGGGTGATATCGGTCACGAAGGTGGATTTCAAGGGGAACCCGATGGAAGCGGAACGAAGGTTTACCATAGAATACAAAAATCTGATCGACTGGAAAGTCCTGGACGGACTGAATAATATAAATGCGATCGACCAGGCAGCCGAACCCCAGCTGCAGAAGGAAACTTTTACATCCTCGGCGGTCCTTGATGCCCTGAACCGGCCGGAAAGTGTCACCCTTCCTGATAATTCCGTGATCCGCACCCGGTACAATGAATTGAATTACCCCGATAAACTGGATGTGAAGATCATGGGGACGGGTAACTTCGTGTCATTCCTCGACAGCCAGGATTACGATGCAAAGGGACAACGGCAGTTTGTAAAGTATGGCAATGGAACCGTCACCCGGTACTTTTATGATCCCCTGACCTTCCGTCTCGATAACCTCCTCACGAAACTCGACGAAAATGATAATGAGGATCAAAGTATCAGGGATCTCAGGTATACTTTCGATCCTGTTGGAAATATAACCCAGATCCGTGATGACGCACAGCAGACCCATTATTTTAAAAATGCGGTCATTTCGCCTGAAAATAAATTTGAATACGATGCCCTGTACCGCCTGATCTCGGCCACAGGCAGGGAGCATGCCGGTCCAGGAAACCAGGAGCAGCGGGACCACCGGGATCTCCCTTTCCTGTCAGGCTTGCCCCAGCCCAATAATGCGAATGCCGTAAGGAATTATGCCGAAAAGTATGAGTACGATGACTGCGGGAACCTGATCTCCTTCCGGCATATCGCTTCTCAGGCAAACTGGACGCGGAGGTATAAATACATATACCAGGATGATCCGGCGGACCTCACAAACCGGCTTAAAGCGACGAGCCTCCCCGGGGATGCAGATGGCGTTTTTTCCGCCGCATATACCTACGATCTCCACGGCAATATGACATCAATGCCGCATCTTCCGGCAGCCAGCAGCCTCCAATGGGATTATTCCGACAGCCTGAAACAAGTCAGCCTCGGCGGCGGCGGTACCGCATTTTACGTTTACGGGCTGAACGGAACACGGATACGCAAAGTGATCGAACGTAACGGGGGAAAGAAAATTGAACGGATTTACCTCGGTATTACGGAGATCTACCGTGAAAGCCAGGGCGCAAACAATCCCGGTCTTGAACGCTACACCCTGCATATTTCCGATAATACGGGCCGGATAGCACAGGTCGATACAAAAACCATTGATACCAATAATTCCGATCCGGCAAACCCGCTGAATGCGCATCTGATCCGGTATCAGTATGCCAACCAGGTCGGATCGGCTATGGTGGAGACCGACGCTGCCGGAACGATCATCTCTTACGAAGAATATCATCCTTTCGGCACCACTTCATACCGCGTATCCAAACCGGGAAGCGATCTCAGTCTGAAACGTTACAGGTTCAACGGCAAGGAGCAGGACGATGAAACCGGGTTCTACTATTTTGGCGCCCGCTATTATGCACCCTGGCTGGGGAGATGGATAAGCAGCGACCCGTCGGGCTTTGTGGACGGACTGAACCTGTACACTTTCTGTAAAAATAATCCGGCCGTATTCAAAGACATCAACGGAAGAGATTCTGAGGTCGATCAGCAACTGGAGAAAGATTTCTATATTGAAGAAGGAGGGTACATCAAACGCAATCCCGCATTCAAAGAAACAGGCCGGATCCTCACCGTAGGGCGGGGCACCTATGCCCAGTATAAGAATCCCAAATGGGGTCTCGTATGGGTAAAATTTGCGGAAGATATCCCGACGACCAGGGAAGTTGAGGAGATGGCGAAAAAGGACGAACCCATCGTGATCGGGACGATTATCGGGCACGGGAAACCGATGACGGAAAAGGAATTTAAAAAACTACTGAGCGGATTAAAGGAATCGAAAGACAAAGATACAGGCGGCGGGGACCTGGAAGCGAAAGAGACGAAAACCGATGACAAAACCAAAGGAGGCACAGGTGACACCAAAGAGCCTCCGAAATCCACGGACGATACGAGTGCGAAGATCGCCGGAAGCGGAACAGTTACGACCTGGGATTCAAGGCAGCGCGGGAAATATGTGAAGGGAGCAAAGGAAGCATCCGAAGATGCTCAGAAAGTCATCCATGCGGCAAAGGAGGAAGGGGATGCAGCCAAAGCGATGAAGGCTGCAGAGGATGTTTCAAAATTCCGGAATGACCTCAGGTTGTCGACACAGGAAAAACTAAGTCCGGGTGGCAAAGCACTTTCGAAAGCTATCGAAGGTGAGAGGGATCTCGCCAAAATAAAAACGACGTATGCAAAACGACTTCCCGGTGTCGAAGGGGGTGCCATCGCTGAAACAGCGGATGAAATCGAGCTGGCAAGGCGAATAGCCGTAGCTGCCGGGGAAAGCCGGCCGGCGATCAAGGTGCTCGCCAAGACGGGTAAGGTCCTCGGCCCTGTCGGGATCGCTGTGGGAGCTGGTATAGGGATTTATGAGGTCGTAAATGCCCCGGAAGGTCAGAAGGGAAGAGTCGCCGCCCGTGAGGGCGGAAGCTTTGCCGGCGGACTGGCAGGCGCCTCCCTCGGTATGAGTGCGGGTGTTGCTGTTGCAGGATTTATTTCCGGCTTTTTGATCGGGCTCGGTGTGATCTCGGGACCGCTGGGCTGGCTTGCCATTGGACTGGGTATCGTCGGAGGCATGGTGGGTGCATACCTCTACGGGAAGCTGGGAGGTGCACTCGGAGAAAAAGGTTATGACCTTGTGGCAGACTAAGCTTCCGGAAAATCAATATCCCGGTTCTGTCCGGTTCTCTCGAAAGAAATACCGGTGATCTGAACGGGAACAAATATCATGATCCGGATAAGGAGATAAAAATTTAAACAACTAATAAACCAATAAAAATGAGCCGCATTATATTACCTACCAAATTAAAGACGGATAATAAATCGGATGTAAAAACCCTGCATTCTGCCTTGCGAACCCTCAACCTCCCTATTGCCGAAAAAGCCGTTTCGGAAAAGAAAGTGGAAGCCTCCACCAAGGCTGCCATAAAGAAAATCCAGAAAGAGTACAAGCTGCCGCAGGACGGAAAGCTCACTGAAAAAACGATCACGGCTATCAATGATGAAATTAACCACCGGTTCATTACCGAAAATAAATACCGGACTTCCGGCCTTCAAACAGATCTGCAGAAGCTGAACTTTAAAATCGATAAAGCGGAAGAAGAGAGAAGGGTTGCCGGTGACTCGACTTTGAAAGCAATAAAGGAGTTTCAGAAGAAAGAAGGACTGCCCGTAACCGGAAAACTGACGGGAGATGTGGTAAACCGCCTGAATGAGGCTGTTATCAAAGAAAAGCTTAAAACCAAAACCCAAAAAAGTAATCTTCAATATAAGCTGCAGCATGTAGGCAGGATTGCAAACCTGAATGTTTCTATTTCCGATAATGAGTTGAAAGATAAAAATTTAGGCACAACATCGAAAAACCTGATAAAAGCCTTTCAGCAGAAATATAACCTCCCTGCTACCGGGGAAATCAATAAAGCCACCCTGGATAAAATAGATAGCGTCGCCGCCAGTAAGGGTAAAGCTGTAAAACACATCAGGCCGGCACCGGTGGAGAAACTGAGCGCGGTCACAAAAAACCTTCGGTTGAATATGGTATCGCCACAGGTCGCTGAAATGCAGAAATCCCTCTCGTTCCTCGGCTATAAAATTTCGGAAAAAGAATTCAACTCCCAGGCTTTCGGGAAAACAACCATCAAAGCGATCAGAACATTCCAGGACCGGAATGGATTGCCGCAAACCGGTCATTTCGACAAGGCCACTTCGGATAAGATGAATAATATGATCCTCACTGCAAATCCGGATGCCGGCCCGGGGCAGAAATACCACATCCGCGGTTCTGTGAGGGATGAGTTGTGGCAAAGGAAAAATAATATGGTGATAAAGGTCTTCGAGAAAGTTCTGGATCAGGTCAGCAATGTGCCGCTGGCAGCCAAGAAAACTTTTCTCAACGGATTCTTTGACCTGGTTTACCAGCCCCCTGTTAATCCAGTGGACGGGAAGGTGAAGAGCAGCTTCCATCTCGTCGTAAGACTTTACGATGCTTCCGATCAGCAAAATCCGGTAGCATCGCAGACGCATTACAATGTAAATCCGATCCACTGGGTCAACTTTACCGCCGTTAAAAATGAAGACGGGAGCATTACGTACGACGGTAAATATGCAGGCAATTCCGAGTTTGAAGTTACCGGTCCGGTCATACTGAAAGCCATCGGAAATAAAAAAGTTGAAGATCTGAAGGAAACAGCCGTTGACAGGCAGATCTCCCAGTTAAGCATCCAGACAGGTTTAAGTACGGATGAAATCATGTGCCATGTTTTATCGGCTCTCGTGTCAAAATCCGTGAATGAGCCGGCAACCCTGACTCCTGAGGTATTTTACGGATTCATCCGGCAGGGTTTTCCGGCCGATCTGCCGGGAGATCTTTTACGGGGCGCAAGTGAATGGGATACCATTGACCAGCTGACGGAACTGACCGCTTCTGGCATTGTCTTTCTGCAGGATGATATTCAGGCCTTCGCAACAGACAATGCCATAGCTCAAAATCTTGTCTCACAAAAAATCAAACTGGATAAAGCCAATATAGTACAGAAACTGCAGGATCAGAGGAAACAATTTGTCCTTCAAAAACCAATTCTGACCGGTAATCAAAATCTGCAGTCCCTTCTTGAAAAGTCGAAGATCAGCGCAGCCAACTACCCGCTGGTCGCTTCCGTTTTCATCAGTAATAACGGAGTGAATCCTTCATTCTGGGAAGAGATCCGGACAAATGAGGCTGCCATCGGCAAAGCTGCCGTTCAGGATTTTATCACAACAGTGGAAACCGGGAATATCACCAAAAACCATCTGCCCACGCTTACGTTTTTCAAAAGCAAGATAGGCACAGGACCAGGAAAACCATTCAAAAAAGCCAGTGATATTGCCAAACTTGATAAAGCGGGCCTCATCGATCTGATCAATCAAAATGGGAAGAAAGTCCCGGATAATATGCCCGGGGATACCATAGATGAAAAGGTCGGAAACTATGCTGCGGCGATGAAACAGAGAGCCGGATTTCTTTTTCCGGCCGTATCACTCGTGGCGACCGTTAAGGCAAGTAATACGCAGAAAATTACCAAAATAGCCAACATTGAAAGTTTTATTGATGAACAGGAGGAGCTCGACTTCCGGCAGCAGAACCTGGATAAGTACCTGCAGGAAAAAAATATTAACCTGGATCCCAAGACGCTGGAAGAGCTGAAAGTTGTCCAGCGGGTCTTCAAGATCACCCCCCATCCGGATACAGGTTCAGTCCTGATAGACCAGGGACTGCACAGTTCCATGCAGATATATTACACGGGCAGGGACCGGCTCGACACGATGTTGACGGCCAAAGGTATTGAACCCCCAAAAACCGCCAGGGTATATGAAGCCGCGAAGCTGCAGTACATGCAGGTACTTGCCCGTTTCATTGATTTTCGCAGGGAATTCAACAGGCTTACGCCGGCAGCGATTGTTCCCCAGACCTATACGGATGAGGAAATCCAGAAAGAACTGGGAAATATCCCCAGCCTTGAGAGCCTCTTCGGCAGCCTGGATTATTGCGAATGCGAACACTGCAAATCGCTGTACGGACCCTCCGCCTACCTCACCGATATGCTCCGTTTCCTGAATGAGCACGATTCCCTGGTAAAAAAGAATGGTAAGACACTATCTGTCAAAGAGATCCTGTTTGACCGCAGGCCCGACCTGGGAAATATCAAACTGAATTGCGAAAATACGAACACTCCCCTGCCGTACATCGACCTGGTCTGTGAAATTCTTGAAAATAACATTTCTCCCGAACAGAAAGACTTCAGCTTTCA
Organism: uncultured Bacteroidales bacterium; assembly: GCA_963771005.1. Taxonomy (GTDB): domain Bacteria; phylum Bacteroidota; class Bacteroidia; order Bacteroidales; genus DASQZK01. The sequence goes on along the minus strand of CAVYRO010000010.1, from coordinate 503,293 downwards.
AACCACGCTTACAGCCAAAGAACTCCGCGCAATACCTCAATACATAAGACCGGCAGCCTACACGACCCTTGCAGGAGCCGATTTTCCCATGAAAGTGTCCTTTAACCTCTGGCAGGAAGAAGCTCAGACATACCTTAATTTTCTCCGGGTTCCCCGGTACGGGCTGATGGAGGCCTTCCAGGATATCTCCGATCCCAATGCTAAAAAACCGGATGATGCGACCATAGCCGCCGCATTTTTCGGGATATCATCCAAAGAGAAGGATCTGATCGTAACGAAACGGGCTGCGGCAGCAGATCAAAATAAGTACTGGGGTTTTGATACTACAAAGACTGACGTCGATGTGCTTACTTTCGGCCGGAGTACGGGCCTTTCGTATTATGAGATCCTGGAGCTGCTGCTTGTGAAGTTCGTGAATGATCCCGCCTCCCCGCAGGCAAGCAGAATCGAACGTCCGAACGAGACTTGCGATATTAACCAGCAAAAAATCTCAAAACTCACCCCGGCAAAATTTGACCTGATGCACAGGTTTATCCGTCTCTGGCGGAAAACAGGCTGGAAAATGTGGGAACTCGACCTGCTTATCCGGAATCCCAAAACTGGCAACAATGCCATCAACGGCTCATTGCTTGTGAACCTCAAACTTTTCCGGCAGCTCCAGGACACATTACGACTCCCGTTCGAAATTCTCCTTGCCTTTTTCGGTGATATCAACAGGGAAATCAGGATCACTCCCGATAACCCGGATGTTATCATTCAACCCCTGTACAACGTCCTTTTCCAGAACCAGGCGGTCACGAATCCTGTTGACCCGAATTTCAAGGCGCTTGATAACAACAATAAACCCGTCGCGCTCAACAACGTCATTATCTTCGGAACCAATGCCGCTGCACCTTTTAACGGCTATTCACCTGTTCCGACAATATTGTCCTCCCTTGCCCTGCCACAAACCGATTTCGATCTTCTCGCAGCAAAGACGGATAATCATCTTTCGGTCAATTCGCTTTCTGTGCTGCTAAGGTATGGGTATCTGGCCCGGAGCCTTAAGCTTACCATTAAAGAACTGTTGCTGTTGATTGGGATAACGGGCACAGCCGATCCGTTCGCAGATCTGCAGGTCATCACCGAATTGATCCGGAAATATGAGAAAATAAGATCCTCGGGATTATCGCTCATTCAGCTCGATTATATTCTGAATTTCAATAGCGGTTCACCGGCCGGGCTGAGGGACGAATCCATCGTACTCCTGATTGGTGCCCTGCGGAAAATACTTTCGTTGAATAAGGAAAAAATTGATCAGCTCAAGCTGAGTACAGCAAGCCGCGACAGTATCCTGTCATTTGATGAGGATGCACTTGAAGCCATGGCAAATCCGCAGTTTACTGCGACGCTGACGCCACTGAAAACGATTTTATCCGCTGCCGTGGATAATTTCACAAATGCTTCATTTTCGGTGGAAGAAACGAATTTTATCATTGCCTTCGATCCCGCTAATCCCACTGCAGCAGCCAAATCAGGTTTAAAAGACAAGATCAGGACCCTAAAGGAAAATCTCTCTAACCTGCTGAACCAGAACAGCAACCAGATTAAATCACAGATCGCTGCCGCTTTCGGGCTCACTGATGAGCAGGCTACCACCATTGTGGAAAATATCGGCATTGACCCGGGACCCGAAACGCTCCTGGTCAAACTGTCGGATGCATCCCTGATCGCAAAAAATCCGGACGGAAGCTTCAGCGAGATCACCCGGGCGAATTTTCCCTCGCTCTTCAACATCCATATCCTCCTGCATAAGATCTCCCTCCTGGTTTCAGGGATGAAAATTGAACCGGATGATCTGAAGTGGTTTATCATAAACCATGCAGCTGTAAATACACCGGATCTTGCTGCCCTTCCCGTTACAGCACCTGCCGTACCCAATGATTTTGATGCATGGTATAATCTTTACAGGTTCCTGAGTTTTAAAGCCGGATTCCCCGAGCCCGAAGGGGCATCATTACGAAGTATCCTTGATCTTGCCAGGGATGCAGCCAATCCCAAAGCGGCTATCATCGACGCGATCGCTAAACTGACACAATGGGAGAACACGACGATCACCGCCCTGGATGCCGGTTTCAAAATAAAACATACAGCCGGACACCTGGATTATACGGACTCCGCATTATATCACCGTTTTCTCAGGTGTTTCAAACAAATGAAACTCACAGGAGCGGATGCGGAAGTCATGTTCAAATGGGCCCTGATCACGAATGATCCGAGCATCGACATGACCGTATCCCTGCAAACCAGGCAGGCGGTTAAAGCCAAATACGAACAGGATGACTGGCTGGAAAAAATCACCCCTCTCTATGATGAGATCCGGGAAAGGAAAAGAACGGCCCTCGTGGAATACCATCTTGAGAATTCCCGGAGAAATGAAACCGAAACCATTCAGTTCCAGGGAAAAACAATCCCGAATCCGCTCTACTGGGAGGATTCAAATGCCCTGTTCAAATACTTTCTCATCGACGTGGAGATGAACTCCTGCCAGCTGACATCCAGGATCAAGCAGGCCCTGAGTTCGGTTCAGCTCTTTGTTCAGAGATGTTTCCTGAATCTTGAGAACAGGTATGTGACCGTGACACAGGACGAGAAAGAAGATACCTCTTCCCCGAATGCATGGTCACAATGGAAATGGATGAAAAACTACCGGATATGGGAGGCGAACCGGAAAGTCTTCTTTTATCCGGAAAATTACCTTGAGCCGGAGCTGCGAGATGACAAGTCCCCGTTCTTCGAGGAACTGGAGAATGAATTGCTTCAGAATGATGTCACCAAAGAGAATGTTGAGGCCGCCTTTCAGAATTTCCTGCATAAGGTAGACGAGGTCTCCCACCTGGAGGTATGCGGATTGTATCACCAGATGGAGGATCTGGATCCGTCGGAAACCGGGTATGAGCAAAATATCGTCCACGTCATCGGGCGCACGCATTCCGTGCCGAATATTTATTATTACAGGAAATATGACATGAATTATAATTCATGGAGCGCCTGGGAAAAGATCGATATCGATATAACCGGTGAACAGGTTACCCCGGTGGTCTACAACAGGAAACTCCACCTTTTCTGGCTCCAGTTTTCGGAGAAACCGATGAAAGCCAGGAAGGTGCCGGCAGCCCAGGCAAGTACTGGTCCGAGCGATGCCCCCGAACCGATGAAGGTCCTGGAGGTTCAACTAGGCTGGACAATTAAAAAATCCGGAGGATGGAGCCCGAAGAAAATCTCAAAGGAGAAACTGATCCATCCCTGGGAGCGTCCGCATTATTCCTATAATCTTAAACCCTATTACCTGTCAAAATACAACGAGCTTTATCTCGACATATACCTTTCGACATCCCGGGAATTTAACGACTCCCTCTTCTACGATCCCAACAAGAAACTCAATCCCAATGCATCCAACAGCACCCTGCGGAACCCGACATACATTACGAAAAACAGGTTCGATGAAACCTATTTGCCCTGGCATTCCTCATCCTTCATTTTTAACGGAGATGTAAAGGATGTCAAGCTGAAAGGCCTCGGCGGGCTTTTCTCCCTGGATATACCGATTATCGGCAATATTGAATACTGGGCCGTTTATGATTCCTATGATTACGTTCACCGGAATTTCGGTTCCGACGGTGCCAAAATCAAGGAACTGGTACCTGCCCTTGAATACGGACCGCGTCTGAAGCTTCCTAACGGAATGCATTATTCCTACACCCACCTGACGAATAACAAGGTAACATCAAAAAATAACAATCACCTCACCATTCTGCAACAGGGAGGTACAGTCGGTTTGCTGAACGGTGCGATCTCTCCTTTCGAACTCGTCATCACCCAGCAGGAACTCCAGCTGAATGGATACTACGACCACCCCATGTTCTACCAGGACAGGGAACGTGCCTTTTTTATCAAACCCGAATGGCAGACCGTCCTGAACAGTTATGGCCAGGTACTCAGCAAAAACCGGAAATACAGGTTCCTGCCGTTTTATCATCCCTATACGGTATTGTTTCTTCGTGAGCTGAACCGGTCGGGGATTGACGGCCTAATGAAAAGAAGCGTTCAGACAAAGCCGCAGACCTACCCGCCGCAAAATAACTTCAATTTCAATACCTACAGTCCTTCGGCAGCCACCATTGCCGATGACACGTCCGCGGCCGACAGGGTGGATTTCACTTTCAGCGGGGCCTTCTCTATCTACAACTGGGAATTATTCTTTCATGCACCCCTGATGATCGCCTGCAGACTCATGCAGAATCAGAAGTTTGAGGATGCTCTTACCTGGTTCCATTACATCTTTGATCCCACCAACATTGAGAACTTTCCAACCCCGCAGCGTTACTGGATCACACGGCCTTTCTTCGAATACAACTCGGAGGAGTACCGGAAACAGCGGATCGAATCCATCCTGTCGAACCTGAATGAGAAGAAGAATGCCGACCAGTTGCGGGCCTGGAGAAATTTCCCGTTCAAGCCACATGTCATTGCACGGTACCGGCCGGTCGCCTATCAGAAAAATGTGGTCATGAAATATCTCGACAACCTGGTTGCATGGGGAGACATGCTGTTCAAAAGAGATACCATCGAATCCATAAACGAAGCGTCGCTCCTCTACATGCTGGCCTACGAGATCCTGGGACGGCGGCCCGGAAAGGTACCTGATGTGGCCCATGAAGAGCTTACATTTAAGGACATTGAAGATAAACTGGATCAATTTGGGAATGCACGGGTCGATGTGCTTATCGAAGACACTCTTCTGCCCGTAACGGTGATCCCTTCCGGTGAAAATACGGAACCGGTCCCTAAAATTGAGACCTTTTATTTCTGCATCCCCAATAATGATGATCTCGAAAAATACTGGGATGTCGTGGAAGACCGGTTGTTCAAGATCAGGAACTGCATGAATATCGAGGGCATCGTAAGACAACTCCCATTGTTCGAACCGCCCATTGACCCAAGGCTCCTTGTTAAGGCCGCTGCCGCCGGGATTGATTTCGGAAGTGTCCTCAATGACCTGAATGCTCCCACGCCTTATTACCGTTTTAAGATCGTACAGCAGAAGGCAATTGAATTTTGTGCCCAGGTAAATCTCCTCGGCGAAAAACTTTTGACCGCACTTGAAAAGAAAGATGCCGAAACCCTTTCCCTGCTTAAATCGCAGAATGAGATCCAACTGCTCGAAGCGGTGAGGGAGGTGAATAAAAGACAGGTCGATGAAGCCGCCGAGACGATAAAGGGATTGGAGAAAGCTTCGGAACTTGCCCTGGAAAAAAAGAATTACTATGAATCCCAGTCATTCATGAACACGGCCGAAACGATCGGGCTGACGCTGACTTCGGCCTCAACCGCGATAGATGCAGCGGTAGCAGCGGGTTATATCATTGCCGGCGGATTGAAGGCCATACCCCAGTTTATCGCCGGAGGTTCGGGATTTGGAGGATCACCCGTGGTAACCATCGATATCGGCGGGAAGCAATTCGGTGATGCGGCCGAGATCGCGGTTAAAACATTATCGTCCATCTCCCATGCTCTGGAGAAAGGTGCCGCCATTGCGAATACCCTCGGAAGCTACTATCACCGAAAAGATGAATGGGATTTCCAGGGAAGACTGGCCACCATCGAAAAAAGCCAGGTCGATGTGCAGATCAAAACGGCAGAGATAAGACTCGCCATTGCCGGAAAAGAACTCGAAAGGCAGGAAATCCAGATTGAAAACAGCAAATCCGAATATGATTTCCTCCGGAATAAATTCACCAATGAACAGCTTTTCGTGTGGATGGTATCCCAGGTATCAACTGTGTATTTCCAGGCTTACCAGCTTGCGTATGATATGGCTAAAAAAGCCGAAAAATGTTACCAGTACGAACTGGGCATCCCGGACTCCAACATCATCCAGTTCGGGTACTGGGACAGCCTGAAGAAGGGACTCCTCGCCGGAGATAAGCTGCATCATGATCTTCAGCGCCTTGAGGCGGAATACCTGAATCAGAACAAGCGGGAATTCGAGATCACAAAAAATATCTCCCTCCTGCAGGTTGCGCCCCTTAGCCTGATCACCCTGAAGGAAACGGGGCAATGTAAGGTTTCCATCCCGGAACTGCTGTTTGACATGGATTTCCCCGGGCATTATATGAGAAGGATCAAAAATGTATCCGTAAGCATCCCCTGTGTGATCGGTCCCTATGCCGGCGTAAATTGTACTTTGTCCCTGCTACGGAATGAGACCCGCATGGATTCCACCCTCTCCGGCGGTAAGTACGAAAAACTGGAAGACGACAGCCGTTTCAGGACGATGTTCGGGACGATTTCATCCATCGCTACAAGCCATGCTCAGAACGACGCCGGAATGTTTGAACTGAATTTCAATGACGATCGCTACCTGCCCTTTGAAGGAGCCGGAGTCATAAGCGACTGGCAGATCAATATGCCGAAAGAGAATAACTCTTTTGATTTCAGTACGTTATCGGATGTCATCCTGCATATCCGGTATACCTCGAGAAACGGCGGAGGACAGTTCGCAACGGCAGCAGGCACCTACACAAATACCCAGCTTCCGGATAAGTCGGCACGCCTTTTCAGCCTGAAACATGAGTTTCCCTCCGAATGGTACAGGTTTCTCAATCCTGAAAACGGGAATGACCAGCAATTCAGGGTTACGCTTAAAACCGAACATTACCCCTTCTTCCTGCGGGGAAGACTGGGAAATCTAAGGATCACAAAGATGGATATGTTTGTAGAGACCATCGTGGAAGGCAATTTTGGTTTTAAGACTGACCTGAAGATCACCAGCGGGAACAGCTCCAACGACGTGGCCGTGAACAGGGATGCGGTATTTGACAATGTTCACCACCTCGAACAGCAATTTGCGCAGGGAAACTCCCCCGCCCCGCTTGGGGAGATCAGTATGAAACTAAAGCTGGCGGCAGTAAATGATTTCAAATCACTTACCTCCGACCAGGTAAGCAATGTATTTCTTCTGCTGCGGCTGGGAAAATAAGCCGGACGATAACCGGATAAGACTATATCGCAAGCATGACACTGTCTTGACCAGGCGCTTTTTTTAAGATGAAAACCACGATAAATAAGATCATAACTCACACGGTGAATGTTGCCCGGCCGGAGAAGATCATCCTCTTCGGTTCCATGGCGCGCGGTGAATACAATATGCACAGCGATATAGATCTGCTGATCATCGTAAGGGATCTTTCGGAGAAAAAAAATATCATTGAATCCGTCACAAATTATTGCCGGGAGATATCATTGAAAGCCGATGTGCTCGTATTTTCAGCCGACGGGATCGCGAAGAGATCCCCTGAAGACGGATCCTTCATCAGTGCGGTTCTCAAGGCCGGAAAAGTGGTGTATAATGGAGGCAAAATACTTGCATTCTGAGAATAGGAACCGTATATTTGTACTGTCGGAGTAACTTAAGGTTGTAGTATTGAATTGAAATAGAGGTAACTCATATTAGGCAGCAGTGTAAAAAGAACATCGACGTAAAATTTGAAAGTGCTCTCGTAGTGTATCTGTGGGGGCTTTTTCTTTTATATACACTGTCCGCTCACTTCACCCGAAGTCTGAATGCCTTCCGCCGGTGGATCATTTCTGCGTCCGGCCAGGCCCGAAACGAGAAGAAACGTAGATTTTCATTTATTCGTCTCCTTTACACCCGGAATCATGCAGGGATCAGATCCCTGTCCCTGCAATAGCGGGTCACTGCTTCCTCCACAGTCGGCAGGTCGCCAAAAAGTTCCTTTTGGCGCCGTGTGTTTTTACTGATGTAGGCGCCGGTTTTGACCCAATTTATCATTTGTCTCATATCATAAATATTCCCGTTGAACCTGGCGACGACAGGCATAATGATCTTTGAAAAAAAGACCGGGATGGCAGGTTTGATTATTACCGGCTTATTAAGCACGGTCTCAAAAGCAGCCGCCAGTTTTTCATTACTCGCAGGAGTTTCCCAACCGACATTCACAGAAGTATTTAATTCCGAATCTGGCAGGGAGACGGCCGCAATTGCCGCATAACGGGCCAGGTCGGGCGTATAGATCATTCCGTACTCACTACCGGTGAAAAAAACGGGTAAAATGCCTTTTGTAATTTTGGGAAGAATATAATCGGGTGTCTGGTCAAGAAATGCTCCCGGTCTTAATGCGATGAAGGGTTGCTGCTTCTCAAGAAGGCGTTTTTCAATTAGGTACTTGTTGTAAAAATGAGGAACCTTAACGGCGCGATTGCATTCGAGTATGGATATAAGCACAAACCGGGGAATACCCGCTTCTTTGGTAGCATCCACGAGGTTTTGATATCCCAAAGTATCCGTGTATGCATTATCGCCTTTCGTGTGTCTGGTGTAACCGGCCGCACTAGCGACTATGGCGTCGAAGTCATGACCGGGGGAAAGAGCTTTCTCCAGGGAATTTTTATCCATCATATCCCCGGTGACAAAATGTTTTACCCCTATCGCTTCCAGTTTTCCCCTGTTGCTTGTTGGTCTGATCAAAGCAGTAACATCTGCACCCTTTGCCAGGAGAGCGGCGGCAATTTTACTTCCCAGTGCGCCTGTGGCACCTGCCATGATAACTTTTTTCGACATGGTTTTTTGAAAATAGTTGCATTTTTGAACAAGGGCGGCCTAAGTTTCAATGCTTAGTACCGGCATTTCATTAATGGGAATAAAGTAACAGATGCGGAGATAAAATGTTTCAGGCATCCGGGTATCCTAAATTTGTAGATTTGCATACCGGTGGATTCTCAGATTGTATGATGAAATTCATATCGGGCCACCCGTATGTGCAGGTCGCGACCTGCCTGATTGAATATCATCATATGAACGGATCAAAGGCAGGTCGCGACCTGCCCCTGCGGGTGTCCCGAAATGAAAAATTTACCCGGGTAAATAATGGATCTTTCGATAAAATTTCGGAATTTAACGGCTCTAAATCTCCGAATGCATGAGAAATGTAAAATTTATCTTTCCAATGCTGATGCTGTCAATGGTTTTCCTCTGGATTACACGGGGGTGCAGCAATAATGCAAAGAATACCGGCGGTGAAGGCGATACGCCGGAAGTCTGGACCATCGAGAAAGCCACTGACTGGCACACAGGCCAGCCCTGGTGGAGAGGATCGGATTTCATCCCAGGCACGGCCATCAACCAGCTCGAATTCTGGCAGGAAGAAACCTTCGACCCGGAGACCATCGACCGGGAACTGGGTTGGGCCCAGGATATCGGTTTTAACTGCATGCGCGTTTACCTGCACCACCTTGCCTGGGAGGTCGATAAGGACGGATTTAAATCGCGGCTCGGCAAATACCTGGATATTGCGGACAGTCACGGCATCAGGACCATTTTCGTTTTCTTCGACGACTGCTGGAATTCGAAGTACCACGCCGGCAAACAGCCAGAGCCAAAGACCGGCGTCCATAATTCCGGATGGGTCCAGGATCCCGGGGATTCTCTGTATGATGCTTCCGGAAATGTGAAAGAAGAAATGGTCAACCTGCTCGGGACCTATGTCAAGGATGTAATGACCACTTTGAAGGACGATCAGCGGGTACTGGCCTGGGATCTTTACAATGAACCCGGGAACAGCAACAAGGGAAATAAATCCATGTACCTGTTGCAGAAGATCTTCGGATGGGCCAGGGAGGTTTCCCCTTCACAACCTGTGACAGCCGGGTTGTGGAACGAGGCGTTAACCGACCTGAACCTCTACCAGGTGAGTCACTCCGACATCATTACCTACCACAACTACAGTGATGAGAATCTCCACCAGGAAGCCATTGATTCGCTCAAGACCTACGGGAGGCCTTTGATTTGTACCGAGTATATGGCGAGAACCCGTGGCAGCCGGTTTGATAACATCATGCCGTTGCTGAAAAAGAATGGTGTGGGAGCTATCAACTGGGGACTGGTAGCGGGGAAGACCAATACGATGTATGCCTGGGATACACCCATGCCCGGAGGTACGGAACCCCCCGTCTGGTTTCATGATATTTTCAGGAAGGACGGTACGCCTTACGATCCGGCGGAGATCGAGATTATCAAAAAACTGACGGGCAGCTAGATTCAATTGTTTGGTTTGATGTGGTTTGAAGTGGTTTGAAAGGTTTGAAATGGTTTGAAGTGGTTTGAAGTGGTTTGAAGTGGTTTGAAATGGTTTGAGGGAAGAGGAACACGGATTTGACGGATGAACACAGATTTTCACGGATTTTTTAAGATGGTTTGAAATGGTTTCGGGGAGTTTCACCACAGATTTCACAGATTATCACAGATTGTTTCAACTCCATTCAACAAATCAACAAATCACCAAATTCTTCAGCTCCAATCAACAAATCAACAATTCAACAAATCAACAAATTCTCTTAGTATTCACCTTTAATAACGAAAAACGAGCCCCGGATGGTCCCGGCTAATTTGGATTTTTGCTTTGCAAATTTAAACTTATCCTTCAATTCTTCGGGTACATCCATCCCTTCAGACAGCTTAAAACCGACAGCCCGCTTTTTGGGGTCATCAATCGTATACATAACATTGACCACAAGGCCATCTTCATAAAAGACATAGGCCATTTTGATATTTTCCACCTGGAAGCGGGACGTCTCCAAAGGTTTGGCCGCAAATGCTATGTCACGTTCCTTTTTTAAAATCCGGTTCACGTAATCAAGGGTATCCCGGCTTTCGCCTGCCGGCACAACCACAAAATCATGCTTGTATTTATTCCTGAAATACCGGGCCTCATTAGCCCGCAAACCGGCAAGAGCTTCAGCCACAGGGGAAGGCTCCAGGCCTTCTGCCGACACATTTTCGAAATCAACGACATAGGACAATTTCATGTTTTTCTTGCATTAGCTACAACGTGAAGCGGTAACCGTAGTTGCAGGAATTCGAAGACGAAAATTATCAACCGAAAACGAGCCAATTAAATGCATTGGCAATCAAATACTCATAATATCAGGCAATTACGGTTACTGCATGTTGGCAGCTTGCAATCTATATGTCTATTTTGTGTGAAACTCAATATCTTCTCCTTTGGCTCTAAGTTCTCTTACCATTTGTTGCAAATCATCCGGTAAAGTATCTATTGATACAATTAAGCCGTCAACCATCACCATTTGATTAAATGGATTCGATTCTGCCATTCTTTGTGTAGAAAACTCTGGATTAAAATACCACATGTCAAACATATCTTTAATCGCGCGTGCTTTATTAGATACGGTAGAGTTTTTTGTCCCAAAATATTCATTAATCTGTTCTGCTGTAATATAAGGTTCAAACGATTTGTCAAACAAAAAATTCATTGAACCGATTGCATAAACAACTGCAGCAGCCCAAATCTCAAGATTTCCTCTCTGAAAAGGTACATCTCTTTTTCTCCCAAGCTTTTTAATCAGCTTTTCACACAATTGAAAATAATCGTCATCCAGTTTTTGAGTACAAAAGGCTCCTGTCATTTCAAGAAGTTTTTGCTCTTTCTGTTTTATTTCTTGTTTAGTCATAATGCCGTTTCTCTATCGGAGTTTTCTTAACCTACTCAAAATTACAGATAATTTTTTGAAGTGTGAAATCCAATTTATCTTTCTCTGGTGGACGCAGCGCCTTGAACGTCTCACTGGGATTAACCCGTGCAGGGAAGTCTCGTTCCTTTAGATCAGCCGAAGGGTTGTCGAATTTTCAAACATTTGTTAAATTTTTACGACTTTCGATAAGCTCAGGTGTTATTTAAAAAAACGCCTGTGAACCGGGTACTGGGCATCGATATCGGGTCGGCCACTTCTTCGGTGGTTGTTATGGAATCTGCCGGCAGGATCCTGTACCATAGCTATGTCTTCCATTCAGGACAAATTAGTATAACCCTTACAGGCCAATTATCAGGTATAGATATTTCCACAATTGATGCTTTGGCATATACTTCTTCCTGCCCGGAGATCTTTAAGACCGGCCGGAAATATGATAACAGGGTGTCTTCAATCACGGCGGCAAGACATTACTTCCCGGATCTTCGCGGGATGCTTCTGATCGGTGCAGAAAAATTCGGCCTTGCCACTTTTGACGATGCGGGAAATTACAGGAACTACCGGTCCAACACCTCCTGCGCTGCGGGTACCGGGAGTTTCCTGGATCAGCAGCTCCGACGCCTGAACCTCCACAGCATCTCCAGCCTTGGAGAACTCGCCGCTTCCAATAAGGGTGAATTCCCGAAAATTGCTTCCCGTTGCTCGGTTTTTGCAAAAACGGACCTTATACATGCCCAACAGGAAGGCTATAGCCTGGCGGAGATATGCGATGGATTGTGTTATGGTCTTGCAAAAAATGTTGTTGACGCCGTTTTTGAAGAACCGGTGGAAGGAAAACTGGTTCTTGCCGGCGGGGTTTCGCTGAATGAGGGCGTGGTAAAGCATCTTCATCTCCTCCTCGGATCGGAAGTGGTCATCGGGAATTATTCTCACCTCTACGGGGCCATCGGAGCCGCCCTGATGATGCAGGAGGAAGGTAGTGTAAATCTTGAAAAATTTAACAACACGGAAGATTTACTCCTTCATGTTGAGAAGGAAAAGGAATACCTTAACCCGCCACTTGAGCTTAAACTTTCGGACTACCCTGATTTTTCAGCGCTCCGGGATTATCTTTTTACGCCTTCCGGTCAACAGGACATGGGAAAAACAGAAGTTTCCGTCTACAGGGAACTTCTTCCGGATGGGGAAACCCGGGTTTTCCTGGGCATTGACATTGGGTCAACAAGCACGAAGGCAGTCCTCATGGACAAACAGAAAAATGTTCTGGCCGGTTTTTATACGCGGACTTCCGGAAGACCCCTGGCTGCCGTTCAATGTCTGTTCGAAGCCATTTCACATCTTGCCGGCACCAGCCGGCATCAATTCAGGGTGATCGGTGCCGGAACCACCGGTTCCGGAAGAAAGCTGGTTGGCAAAATCATTGGTGCCGATGTCATTCCCGACGAAATCACAGCCCATGCCCGGGCTGCCCTGGAGCTTGATCCCGGCGTGGATACCATTATTGAAATAGGGGGGCAGGATTCGAAGTTCACTCTTTTAAAGGATGGCATGGTCAGCTTTTCCATAATGAACAATGTCTGTGCAGCAGGTACAGGCAGTTTCATTGAAGAACAGGCCCATAAGCTTAACTGCCCGCTGCCGGAGTTTGCCTCCAGGGCAGAGAGATCCTCCTCACCCTTGTCAAGTGATCGCTGCACTGTTTTCATGGAAAGGGACCTGAATTATTATCTTAACGAAGGGTATGAAACAGATGAACTCCTGGCTTCTGTCCTGCATTCCATCCGCGATAACTACCTTTCAAAAATAACCGGAAAAGCCAGGATCGGGAACAAGATATTTTTCCAGGGAGCCACAGCCAAAAACCGGGCCCTGGTTGCGGCCTTTGAACAAAAGTTGCAAAAACCCATCATGGTCTCCAAGTTCTGCCACCTTACCGGCGCTCTCGGTGTGGCACTGGCCCTCCACGATAATAATGCTCCCACAAGCTCCTTCCGGGGTCTGCATCTTTGGAAGATGACCATTCCCGTAAGAACGGAAATATGTAGTTTATGCAACAACCATTGCAAATTAAGGGTGGCAGAGGTTGATGGTGAGACGGTTGCCTATGGATTCCTTTGCGGAAGGGACTATGACACCCGGAAATTTGTAAAAAAAGAGGATGGACTTCAAGACCTCACCGGGAAATACAACCGGCTGTTCAGGTATAAACAAAAAACCGGCACCTCGCCCGTCACCATTGGATTACCGGTGACACTTTACATGGCCGAAGAACTGTTGCTCTGGCAACGATTCTTCGATCTTCTTGGCATAAAAACCATTACCAGTGAAGGCTATACATCTTCCGTAAAGGACGGCAAGAAACTGTCCGATGCCGAGTTCTGTGCCCCCTTGTCCTCCGCCTTCGGTCACGTACATTTTCTTAAAGATAAAGCCGACTATATTTTCCTGCCCGTGTACCTCGAAGAGGGAACGAGTCTTCTCAACAGCAAACAGTATTGCTATTACACGCAGTACCTATCCGCGATGCTTGCTTCCGCCCCGTCATTCCGCGACCGGAACCAACTGTTGATGCCCCTGGTCAAAAGCCTCAAACCGGAAGGAAAAGCAATGGAGTCGTTGCGGGATTCCTTGCACAGGATCGGATATGGCCACCTGGGCACGAAGGATATATCTGCCACATACCTTGAAGCCCGCAAATTTTACGGGAAAACCCTTCAGAAATGGAAGGATGTGTATCGTGAGAACAGCGACCCCAAAAAACTGGAAATCGTACTTCTAGGAAGACCCTATACCGTCCTCAATTCAGCAATGAACAGCAACATACCGGGTATTTTTGCCGCCAACGGATACCTGGCCTGTTTCATGAATATGCTGCCGGAAAAAGAAACAAAAAAAAACCTGCATGATAAACTGGCGCATGCCATGACCTGGAAATATGCCTCCGACATCATCAGCAAGACGGGAATGATCGCTGAATCTGAAAATTCGTACCCCGTATTGATTACCAGTTTCAAGTGCACCCCCGATTCTTTTGTGATAGATTACTTCAGGGAGATTATGGATTCTTACGAAAAACCCTACCTGATCCTTCAGCTTGACGAGCATGACTCGACGGTAGGCTATGAAACCAGGATCGAAGCGGCCATTGAGTCATTTAAAAATCATTTTTATAAAAGTAGAAATTCCGGTAGAAGGCTATCCGGATCATCCGGTAAACAGGTGCTGCTGCAAAAGAACGGTAGGGACAAAATTCCCGGCGAGATAAAGGATATCCTGGCCGATCATCATATTGAACCTGCGGAATACATCCATGACCCCGGTGATATTGAGATCCCGTACAACCTGTCAGATTTGAAAACCGGTGAAACTGAAAAATTCAGGGATAAGATACTGCTTCTTCCCGGCTGGGACCTTCTTGGTTCCCGTATGCTGGAAGGTATTATGAAAGCTGAAGGGCAGGAAGCTGTTGTGATACCGGATACGGATGAATCCATCCGCAGGAGTCTCAAAATAAATACAGGCCAGTGTCTACCCCTGAGTACGATCGTAGAGAATTCGTATGAATATATTACCGTCCATGACATAGATCCCGCCAGGGTGGTTATCTGGGTCCCGCGGGGTTTCGTTTCCTGTAATCTGACGATGTTCCCGCATTATATGAAAAAGCTCCTTAGTCGATATGATGAACGTATGTCACAGGTTAACATTTATCCCGGGAACCTCGCTTTTTATGATTTTTCCATTAAGACAGGCGCGAACGCCTACCTTGCGTTCCTTTTTTCGGGAAGTCTGAAAAAGGTAGCCTGCAGGATAAGACCCTATGAAAAGGAAAAGGGATCGACAGACCAGGTTCTGGAGAAGGCTACGGAAATGCTGTCTCATGCATTTTTGCGGAAATCTCCCAAAGAACCGGTACTAAAAGAGATCATGAAAATGTTTGATGCAGTGGAAGTGATCCCGGGAAATCGTCCGAAAGTGGCTATTTTCGGTGATATTTACGTTCGTGACAACGATATTTTCAACCAGGATCTGGTAAAGGTTATTGAAGAAAACGGCGGGGAGGCGCTTCTGACTTCGCTGAGCGAATACCTGAAAATCATTTTGAAGCAGACCGAAAGACGGCTTCTACTTGAAAGCAGGTACCTTGAACATTACAATCTCATGTTGCTTAAACACCTGGTTCCTTTACTGGAGAGTAAATATAACCGGTATTTTTCAAAATATATTCATGATATCAAGCCCCTTAACGGCGAGATTTCGGGCATCCTCGAAAAGCATCACCTACAGATGATGCACCGTGGGGAATCGGTGGAAAATATTCTCAAAATCGAGAATTTAACAAGGCACTATAACGACATTTCGCTTTTCGTGCAAGCGAGCCCAGCCTACTGCTGCCCTTCTCTTGTTACCGAAGCCATGGCTTCGCACATTGAGCACCACACAGGAATACCCGTGGTTTCGATTGAATATGACGGGACGAAAGGTTTCAAAAACGAGGCCGTCATTCCGTATCTGATGCTTGGCAGTGTGAAAAAGTAACCGGCTTTTTACACGGCGATGTTATAAAAAATCCGTGTTAATCCGTTCCGATAGCCATCGGAATCCGTCAAATCCGTGTTCCTTCCCTCTATAAAAAGCTTTTCCAGGATGACTGTCACCGGATTAACCCATCCGTTTCTCAATATATCATTCGGTAAACCTTCCATCCGACCTAATTTCACGGATATCCAAGGCTTTAACTTTCTCCAGCCATCCCGCCCTTGTTTTATGGCGATTATCGAATTTCTGGTAAAAGGGTTTGATATCGATCAGCGGGGAGCCATCCAGCATATCCGCCTCTGCGATAAAAAGCACATTATCCTCAATGCCGGTCAGCCGGACGGTGGATATGCCCAGGGCATTTGGGTCTCCCGGGTGCACGCGTGGCAAAAATGCCGTGCTCCCGGGTATCCATAAAAGGTTTTACCTTCAGTTTAAATGAACGGATGGTATGGAATTGATATACAAGGATAATATGCGAGAATCCGTCCAGGTCAGCCAGCCCGTCCCTAAATTCGGGAAGAAGTTCAATATAGCCCTTTACACCCTCAGCCCCTGAAGGCTGAACCGGCATACCGTCTGTTGTCCGAAAGGGTGTATGGATAATTCCTATGGGAGAAATCAGTATCGGATCCATTGAAATGCTTTTTAAATGATGATACGATCGAAAAGGGCTGGATCATTGCCCGCCCCTGCCTGCCTATAAATTTACGTTTATTTTCACTACGGGTAAAACCGGGGGTATTGAATATTTGAAGATGAAGAGGGAACACGGATCCGGAAGAATTTGGTGATTTGGTGATTTGGTGAAGTGGAAGAGGAACACGGATTTGACGGATTTGTGCAGATAATCACGGAGCTAATCTGTGATAATCTGTGAAATCTGTGGTGAAACTCCCCTAAGAATTTATTGATTTGGTGATTTATTGATTTGTAGATTGGAGTTTAAACCACCTGAAACCATCTCAAACCATTTCAAACCATTTCAAACCATTTCAAACAATCTCAAACCATCTCAAACCATCTCAAACCATTTCAAACAATCTCAAACCATCTTAAACCATCCTATATCTCCGATAATTTTTTTGTGTTATGAACATAAGTTCATTATCTTTGACGATCAACTTCGAGAATCTTAACTATTTTCCGACATGAAAAAACGAATCGCCATCCCTGTGGAAAACGGTGTCCTCAGCCGTCATTTTGGTCACTGCCACCAGTTTGCAATTATTGAAACGGAAGGAAATATCCTGTCTGACGAACAATTACTTACTCCTCCGCCGCATGAACCCGGCGTGCTTCCCGCCTGGCTGGCGGAAAAAGGCGTTACCGATATCATCGCCGGCGGAATGGGCCAGCGTGCAATCGACCTCTTCAACGACAGAAACATCACGGTTCATCTCGGAGCCACTGCAAAAAATGCATCCGACCTTGCCCGCGATCTGCTTTCCGGATCCCTGGTTACGGGAAGCAACGTTTGCGACCACTGACCCTGCCTTGCATCGACCCGGATCTGGACTCCGGCAAAACGATTTTGCATCTTTTTTCAAGTAATTAAAAAAATAGGGGAATTTATTTTGTATTTTGAACGTAGGTTCATTATATTTGATAAAAACAACCACCCATGAAAGCTTCCCTTATTATAAACTTACTTTTTGTATTGCCGGTCCTGTTATTTGCCGATTACCTTCTCATGATAATCCTGGGGTCAATCTGTAAGATCTTTGAGGCGGGCAATGCCTTTTACTGCGGACCGTTTTGTTATGCAGGCAAAATAATCTTAACTTTGACTGCATTGCTATTCATTTACCGGGTTTTTCCGGAAGTGAAAGCCTTGTTCAGATCAATAAATTATGCCAAGGCCCAAGAAGTCTAGAAAAGTAGTTAATCCTCCGAAAATGAAAGGGTTTCGACCCTTTGGCATGCAGTCTTGCGTGAATGACTCCATACGGATGAAATTTGAGGAATACGAGAGTCTAAGGCTCGTCAATTATAAGATGCTGTCGCAGGACGAAGCTGCAAAGTCAATGAATGTCTCCCGACCCACTTTCACCCGGATCTATAACCGTGCACTTAAGCTCATCGCCAAATCATTCGCCGAAGGCCTGGCAATGGAGATCGAGGGAGGGGATTATGAACTCGATAGGGACTGGTACCGCTGCAGGAAATGTTATAAGCTCATCCAGGGTATTGAAAATCATACACGATGCGAGAACTGCACCTCCTATGGGGAAACCGAACTGGTAAAGCTGAACTGAATTCCATCAGGAGGAAAAACTTTTTTAACCACAGATTACTCAGATAACACAGATTATTTATTTACGGGTTTTTGAATTATCCGTAAAAACCACGTATGCCCGAAAAAACTGCCGAAGGCAGTTCACCTCCGTGATCACCCAAAACATTCTGCTACAAAAAATCCATTCCGATAGCCCTCGGGATTCGTGTTCCTCTTCCACTTCACCAAATCACCAAATCACCAAATTCTTCCGGGATCCGTGTTCCCTCTTCATCTATCAATAATAAATCCGCGTCCACCCGCATCCATCCGTCAAATCCGCGTTCCATCTTCCTCTTCCCGGAAACCCCACCCCGAAAAAAAACTTTATAAAATAAATTTCACTCCTCCCTGAACCAACCTACTGTATGATTGTTCTAAATCGTAACTGAAGCTATACGTGGCTGTTGATTGTCGCAAAGACAGACGATAACCCGAATCCTCAATTTTCGATTGTTACTCCATTTATGTGAATGTTTTTTCCTGTTACGCATCCCTGTACCGGTTAAAATCTTACGCATGGCGGAAAAATTAGGATTCTACGAATTGCTGCAGCCATATATCGCATTCGGGCTTATAAAACAGAATGCCACCGGAAAAAACATCGGTGATCTCCATAAGGCCGGCGCCCAACTCCAGTCTTCCTTCCCCGGTGCCGCCTCCGCCCTTTCGGACATCGTAACGGGCATCCTCGACTATCTTTCCGTCGATCTCAACAAGCTCCATACCGCCATAGACGAATCCAATATCGTCTTCAGTGGAACCGCGAAATTCGGGGGTGAAGACCGTGCCAATCCCCAACTGCCCGACTCTCCGTCGGTGATCTCACAGAACGGACACGAGCTCAGCTGGCAGGACGATCTGCTGACCTTCCGTCTTACCGTGCCCCGCAGGAGCCCTCGTATTCAGATCGATACCACTGGCCTGTCCGGAGTCGATCTTACCGACCTGCAGCAGTTGAATGACCTCCTCGATGAATTTGCCGATGACGGCACGCCGGCCGTTTCGGATGCTCCCGGCAATGATTTCCGGCTCGAACTGCTGATCCGGACCGTTAAAATAAAACTGCCCTCCAAAGATTTTATTCCGGCAAAAGTGGGGGCCGACGGATGGCTCGAACCGGATCCGGACTTCAAGGAAGTGGTTTTTGAATTTCCCCGGCTGGCTTTTGTCCTTGAACAGAAAGACGATGCCGGGAACCTGGATCTTTCCTTAAAATCATGGGACTCGCCGGGTTTCGATGATCCCGGAGACCCCGATACCGCAAGGCTTTTCACCCTTACGCCGCCTTTCTTCCTTCACAGTTCCCGCCGTGTCGGTTTCGGAATAGAAAGGATCGTCGCCGATTTCAGCGATAACATAACGCCCCCCGAAATCCTCGAGCAATTCGGTACGGGCGATGATTTCAACGGTTTATGGATCCCCCTCATCCGTCTTTTCATCGCTCCCGGGCGCACAACGGGACTGGCCTTCAGCGCCAGGGGGAAGGACCTTCTCTTTGATCAGGATAAGGGATTTTCGGGAGAATTAGGCCTCGATATCCTTAACCGTGGCGGAAAACTAGAGGTAGAACCTGTTTTCTACGCAAAAAATGCCAAAACACCGCTCGAATTTTCACGCGGTAACATTGAGCGGGGAAACGACGGAACAACCACCGTTAGCGAAGGAGAGGTGACCATCCCCGGGGAAGGAGAACTGCACCTTTCGATCCGGGGCAGTATCTCGCCCTACACCGTCAGTGTCAAACTGGATGGGAGTACTCTCACGCCTGATACATCGGCGGGGATCAACAGGCCTTTCTGGAATCTTTCCGTCGATGACAGCGGGTTACTTGCAATCCACGTTTCGGATGCAGGGAACCTCAACAGGTGGGATGAAACGGTCCGGGTTAAATCGGTCGCTCCCCCCGGTCCCCCTCCCCCGCCATCGAAAAAATTTATCGTCCATTTCACGGAAGGGAGCGGCGATCCTGAAGTTCATATCGAATGCCTCAACGATCTGGAGGAAGAACTTTTTGCCGTGCTGAAATTATCTCCTGACCAGACCGATGCAAGGCTCCGTACGCTTCAGAACCAGGAATTGCCACGAAAAGACGGGAAGTTTCAATTCATGATGACCCCGGGTGATGTTCCCGCCCATCTTATCGCCAGCTGGCCGGTATCCGTCACCCTTCCCCCGGTTGTGACCGTCGATGAACAGGTAGAGCTGGTCACTCAGACACAGGATATTCAAAGCGCTGTTGCCCTTAAACTTTTCTTTGAACTGGAGTACCCGGTCACCACTTCCGATTCCCCAACCCAGGTGGCCAATAAAATTGCGACACCGGGTCAGCGCAGGATCGGGCTTACCGGGAATGATCTCACGGCAACCCTGGATGAAGTAAATGCGAGTATCACCGATTTTGTCAATTCCACCCAGGGTACGATCCATATCTATGGATTTGCTTCACACGAAGACGGCAGTAATTTTTCAAAAGACCTCCAGCTTTCCCAAAAAAGGGCGGATGTCTTACAAGTTCTTATCGGCAGGCTAACAAACAGGCAAATCACAACAGATGCCTATACTCATGACGCAGATGCGGCCGATACCAACCCGGGACAGTGATCCCAATTACCGTGTGGCCATCGCCCTGGCCCAGACCATCATAAATGACAAGCAGCGGACGGCCACCGTTGAGCTTTCGGATATTACCCCGCCCCCGCAACCGGCACCCCCGGCTGAACATCCGCCCGAGGCGGCCGAACCGGAACGTCCGCCTGTTTTCAGGAGGCTCGGCTTCAGGGTGAGGTTTGAAAGGAATCAGCTCGTGCTGGGGGAGATCAACGGGGAGCTGGATTTCCGCACCGCCGATGAGGAGGCAAAAGGCTTTATCAAAAGCGGTGATACGCGAAATGATGACGGTTCCGATGCCGGTTCTGAAGTGAAGACGGCTCCTGGAGCCAGCCAGAGTGGTGAACAGGGCATCCTCGATTTCAAGCTCAACATGAGCTACGATACCGCTACCCGGAAACTAACCCAGCTTCTCGCCCTCGGGTTCGACAAGGAAGCCCGCGACGGCTGGGTGACCAAAGAAGGCAGCGGAACCCTGGCAAATACCCTGGGCAGCCTGCTGATCTTCGCCCCCCTGCTCAACTCGGGAATTGACTCCGCGGTGAATGCCGAAGGGGATGAAGCGGTAAAAAATACGATCATCGCCGCCACGGAAGTTACCATTGCCACGGTGCTCGGTCTCACGGGAGCAATAAAATTCATCAGGTTTACCCTCTTCGGAATTGAAGTAAGCGCCACAGAGCTGCTGCCGGATGAAGAAGCCGGCGATAAAACACGGTTCGGAGATGTTTCCTTCCTCTTTGACTATGCCGTTGATTTTTCGGTGAACATCAACCTCCTTGGCCTGCTTACGATTAGATCCAAAGAGGATGCACAGCATAAGCCCATACCTACCCGGGTGCGATACCGTGGTTTCGGATTCAGGCTGAACGGGCAGGATTCGCCGACCTATGAAGCGGTGTTTGACACCAGCAAAGGTTTCGAGCTGGGGCTGGCCGAGCCGGGCGCCCTGGTCGTCGGCGGACCCCTCGGCCCCATACTCAGGGTAGACTCCGTCAAGGTGGGCCGGCAGAATCCCCTCATTCTTGAAATGGACCTGGGGGTCAATGCCAACCTGGGGGTGATCACCATTGACACCGTCCGCGTCAGGATCCCTGTCGATCCGCCCGGCATACCCACCATCATCCCTACCGGCATCTCGGTCAATGTACCCGGAACACTCGTGGGCAGCGGATTTCTGGATATCCGGGACAGCGGCTTCACAGGAGCTCTCGATGTTACACTGGTTCCCCTTAAATTACGGGTCCAGGCTTCAGTCGGGCTGGAGAATCTCGAGGATGGAGGGAGAAGGCTCACGGCATTCTTCCTGGGTCTCGGTGTGGAATTTCCCGCCCCGATACCCCTTGCCAATTCCGGATTGGGGATTTACGGGTTCCTGGGACTTTTCGGTATGCATTACAACCGGGATGAACAGCCCCCGGTAAACCCCGGTCTGCCTGTCGCTCTGGACTGGTTCTACAACAAGGCAAAGGGAGAACCGAATTTACTCGCAGTCGACGGCCGCAGAACCTGGATAGCCGCACCTGACCGCTGGAGTTTCGGCGTAGGTATGGTCCTGGGTACGATGGAAGGGGCATTCGTCCTCAACCTGAAAGGAATGTTCGTCCTTGAACTTCCCGGACCCCGGATACTGATCTTTGTCAAAGCACAGATCCTGCAGCCCCGCCCGCCATCAGGCAAACCTGCCGACCAGTCTGCCGGCATCCTCGCAGTTGTGGATATCAATTTCCAGGTGGGATACATCGCTATCGGGCTGATCTTTAACTATGAGATCAAGGACCTGGTGAAGATCGAGGTACCGATCGATGCCCTTTTCAATTTTCATGACATCGACGACTGGCATCTGTACATCGGCAGTTACAGTAACAAAGCATCAGCAGAGATCCTGGGCATAGCAAAGGGAACGGCTTACCTTATGTTTGACGGGAACGGCATCTCGGGCCTGCCCATCGGTGATCTGACCGGGTTCTCAATTGCCGCGGGGATTGCCGCCTCACTGGTGATCGGGGATGAAAGTTCGGGGCTGTACGCGAAAGTAGCCGGGGCGCTCGATGTTGGCGTTACCACCGCACCCCTGCATTTCATCGGCAGAATGACCCTGGAAGGCCGGATCCATCTTTGGTTCGTCGGGCTTGGCGCCAGTGCCAAACTGGATGTCGAAGCGCCCGAACCCCTTTACGTAAGTGGCGAAGTTTGCGGAAAAATCGATCTCTGGCTGACTTCCATCAAAGGTTGCGTAAGAATTACCATCGGTGAGGAACAGGATCTGCCCGAGCCTGAACAACTTGCCACTGGCCTCTCCCTTCAGAGCCATTCACCGGCCCTCCTCGAAGGACAGGCAACGGATCAGCCAGTCGACAGTTCGCTGGGGATCTCACATAATGCGGGAGAGGTTATTCCGGGGATGCCAATCGATGTGATCCCTGTTTTGCAAATGAAATATCCTCCCATATTTTCTTCCACCTTCACAGGTTTAAAACCCCTCTCGGAGGTACCCACCCTTCCCCCTGGCAGCGACGGATGGTTTTCGATGGGAGGGGTGCCGGACAATCCGGGCGAAAGAGAATTGAAATATGAGATCAGCCAGCTTACGATAAGTCCCGCACTTCCCGGTGGCGTCACGGATATCCCGGTCACCTGGTGGCAGCCAGCAAGGCCTGCCGTCAGCGGCGATTCCCAGGCCACTGACAAAGGGGTGGACCTGGCCCTGGACAGCTGGATCCCTATTCCTTTCCCCCGTGCCTACCAACGTTCGGAAGAACAGCGGGAGACCATCCGCGACCGGTTCGAAGTGATCTGCCGGGAGATTGCACCGGCTACCAGCGTGCTCTGGACATTTAACGCCCATTTCACGGTTACCACGTCATCGCTTATCCGCAACCCGAATGATCCCTTCCCGGGCTATTCGCCGGACGGCTGGAAGCTGACCGGGATAGCATGGCCCGATCCGCCGGACACCGTCAGGAGTACCGCACCCGGCCTGAAATTATATGTACATGAAGCCAATTACCCGGGACGCACCGATCAGCTCGTGCAGGATTACACAGCCCGTTTTAACGGAACCTTCCTTGAACCCGCAGAGGTTATTCCTCCTTCGGGAGGGATCGATGCCGGACAGGCGCTGGAATTTCCTTTCCTGCACCTCAACAAGGACCTTAAGGATGATACCCTCAGTGAAGGGCTTGTTGAGTTGGTGAAAAAGTTCCTCGAAAGCGCAGGTAACCGCGAACGCATCGTAATTGAAACCGGCGATGCTTCAATGTTCAGGGCCCTCATTTGTACCAATACGGAACGCAAGGTCGTTGAATTCATGAAACTCAGGGCTTTCAATGAGAAGGATGAAGTGGTGGAAGAGATCAAGCTTCCGGTACAGTCGATAAATAATTTTACCGATCTCCCGCCTGCATGGAGGGATGACGGCGGACCCTGGCTTTCCGACGTGAGAAGGGTATTCAATTTCCTGGCCGGGGAATTCAAGGGAAGCCACAATTTATTCCTGGTTGAATATAAGCCGGACAAAGCCATCTCCTACATCGAACTCCTGTACGAGCATGACCAGGACCAGCCGGAGATCTTCAAAAATCCGCCACCTGTTATCCTCGGGGTGGTCGAAATTCTCACTAAGGCAGAGACCGAAAGGGTGGTCTCCGGGCAACATTACCACGACAGTATGGTGGAGGTGGTGGTCAAATCCCTCGAGGAAGGGGATAAGCGGCCACTGTTCGCACCGGACACCCTCTATACGGTTACAGTAAATTATAAGGGAACTATCCGGAAAGCCACAGACCATACTAAGTTCAAAGCGAAAGATTTCACTCAGCAGTTTAAGTTCAGGACAGCCGCAACGTCGCCCAAACGGCTGAATCCATGGGTCCTTGCCATGATCCCGGGGAACGATGAAGACGAATTCTTTACCACGGACAAGGTGAATTTCATTTTCAACGATGCATCCGTTATCCAATTATTCAAGGCTTTCGGTAAAACCCTGAATGTAGTTCTCAGGAAAGCCAACGGGAATCACCCGGCAGAAAAACCCGAGATCAGCCAGCCGGCCTTGCACCCGGTAAAGGCACAGCTCAAATCCCCTTACGCGGCGACTATGTCGGAACTCGTCACAGAGATGACGTGCATCCCGGAGATCATTGAAACCGAAAGTCACCAGGTCTTCACCGTTGATATCCCGCTTGACCGGGGGACGGCATATATTCTCGATATAGAATCGACACCGCCATCCGAAGATCCGGTCACTCCCCTTTACCGGACGGCTTTTACCACATCCCGGTTTGAGAGTGCACAGGAATTCGCCAGGGTAACCGCTTCCGGCTTTATCCGGGAGAAACGTCTGAAGTCGCCCCTGAACCTCGTTGCGGGGAACCGGGGTTTCGTCATCCCGGATGAAACTCAGCCTTCAGGTGTTTCATCGGTTCAGGTTCTCATCGTTACAGATGCGGAGATGGAAACCGCCCTGTTGAATTCATTCGGCAGTGACCTTCCCGGTCCGCACCAGCCCGGGATCACCTTCCTGTGGAACCAGGAAACTCCGGCCAGGCCTTTCGGAGTGCTCATAGATGCCCCGGAAAGGCTCCTGAGAACACGTGAGGTTCCGGTTGAAGTGGAAACACCTACACCCGACGACGATGCGATACAGCATTTCCGGTCCGGTGAACAGCTTTGGATGGAAGTGATGGAGAATGGTTCGGCACTTTCCAGCGGTATTATATATACGACGGGCGGATGCCGTGCACTGGTACTTCTGGATCCGGCTGTTTCGGGAACCCTGGAACTTGCGATAAGGGTGTACCGGCATACCCTGATGACTGAGGATCCTCTCATGGATATTATTCCTTTGACGGAAATGGAGATCCCGGAGAAAGCCCCATGGGAGATCTGATAAAAACAGGAAACCGCATATTCAAAAAATAAGGAGTTATGGCTTTTCTGCCCTCAATAATGTTTGAACTCGAGATCGCCCCGCTGCAGCATAAAAAGCCGCAGGGCCTGTCTGCAACAGAGATCAAATCAAAGGTCGGATCGCTGCCCGAAGGTACCCTGGTGACTCCCGCCACCAACCAGGGCAACGTCCCCCTGGGGCTTCGCTGGCGTGTGAACCCGGAGCTGGGTCTGCCGCGGGAGCCGTTTTTTGTATGGAGAAGAGACCGCCGTAAAGGGGATCCCGTCGATGTACGATACAAGAATACGCAGGCTGCAGGATTTCATGCCGGAAAGGGCTTGTACGTCGTTCCGGGAGGACCTTTCTATATCCTGATCCTGGTGATTCAAAATACCAGTCCCAGCGCTGCATTGATCGTGAACGCCTGCGATACAAAAAACAATCCGGTCATGGGTCAGGTCGTCGGCATAGCGGCGAATACGACGAGGACTGTCCGGTTTCAGCATCCGTTCATCGGCGGATTTTCAGTGACGGGGAGCAGCACCATCCGAAGCATTACAGGCGTCACGATGAAGAAATATATTTCCCTCGACGACTGGGAACTGATACAGATCGCAGGACTTCCGGCTGAAGGCAATGAATTGGCCGGTTATGCACCCGGTCAACAGGGGTATCCTTCCCAGCTCACCGATCCGGCAGACAGCGCCAGGCAACGGATCAAAACAGCGCAGCCTTTTTACCTGCCTCTCCCGGTAACCCTTCCTTCCGGCGTTCAGGTACCCGGCTGGGAAATTCCTGACGATACCGAAGCTGTGGATGAACTCCGGAAAGGAACCCCTCCTCTACTGGAAAGGATAGGAAAGATGCTGAAGGCTGTGGATGATGGGGATGTACACTCGCAGGCAGATTTTATCCTGGAAGAAACTGTTCCGGGCATTCACCAGCCGGAATTCCCCGGGCAATCCACCCCCGATGCCACCCTGAACATGCCCCTGCTGGTCACCGTGCTGATCAATGCCTTCACCGATCCCTGGTTCGCCCTGGCCTCCGGGTTCGGGGTCACCGATTTTCCCGCCTCCGTTAACCCCGCCGACCGGGTCCTTGAACCACCGTCTTATTTTCATGTGAGCCATGACTACAGGGTAACTTCAACCTTCAGATTTCGTTTTGAGGGTGAAGTGTTCACGGATCCCACCTACAAGGAGGAGTATTGTGCACTTTCACATAAATCCGTATTCCCCCCCCTGCCGGTAACCGGTCTGAGCGGTTCGGTGTTCTCATTGAACCGTCCTCCCCATCGCGATGAACCCTGGTCGGTAGAGGGAGCGCTGACCTGGACCAAACTGAGCAAGCTTCAGATCCAGGGCAATGCGATCGCCATGTCGGAAACCGGGGTGAACGGGACCTATCTGAATACCCTGCGGCCTGCCGCCCTTCCGCATAAACCGGCATTATTCGTACCGGTGAAACCCGGTGACACGAGTGATCCGATCCTGACTACCGTGAACCGTTTTATTCATTCCCAGATCGAGCTCCCTTTTACAGGTAACCGTGAAAACAGGTACGGCGTGGCATCTATGGATGCATTCGGCCGCTGGAGCGACTGGGGAACTACCGAAATAACACTCTCTGCGCGCCCGCCCGAATCACCGCGTCTCATCAGCCTGTCCCTGACTCCCGACAAGAGCCGGATCGCCGGAAATACAGCCCCGAACGAGATGGTCTTCGAGATATTATGGGACTGGCAGGACAGGTCTCCGAAATCCTTTCAGCTCGCCGGAGTTTTTCACCGCCGGCTATATCTCCCCGACGGCACAAAAGATAATGGCCATATCCCGCCCACGGACTATCCCTCCATATTTCAGACAGACAATCAAGCTTCGGGAGGGCCGTTACTCCAGCTGAGCTTCAATTCGGATGTTCCTCCCGGCACACCTCCTGATTTTACATCGTTGCCCACGAGTCCCGGCGCCGGCATCAGCATAGAGTTGCTGCCTCAGGCTACCGGTCCGGGCGGACAGAATGTTGAGGGTGAAATGCGCCGCTACAGGGTAAAAGTGGCAGACGTGAACATAGCATTTAACCCCGATGAGGAATGGTACTTTACCCTTTTCGTCAAGGCAGCCGAATGGAGAAACCCTGCTTTATTCAGCGATACGGTACCTCCGGTAGCCCCTGGCCGGCCGCCGAAGCTCACTACCTTCGTACCCAATCCCATCCCGGCTCCCCCGCCCGTATTCATTCCCCCCGATATCATATGGACACCCCTTCCGGATGCGAGAGGCATCTCCCGTCTGCGGCTCACCTTCGACAGGGTTCCGAATGCTACCGGAGGTTATGCCATTTACCGTGCCTATGAGGCGAAGATCCGTGATAAAGCGGAATTACCTGTTAGGCAGGATGCGGACCTTATCGGCCGGGCCACCGACCTGCGGGATATTGCCATGGCCCAGGACCGCTGCCTGGATGCCTTCACCCGTATCAATGAAACGCTTATCCCGCAGCCGCCGCAGGGTACCGGCGTGGAATATGAAATCGGAATACCGGGAACCATGGACGGGCTTGTCGTACTTTCCGTGGCGTCCGTTACGAGGGAGCAGGAAACTTCGGCGCTCTCAAAACCATGGCTCTTCGTGGCGGTTCCGCGGAGATCGGTCCCCGGCACTCCGGCGCTTTCACTGAAACAAAAAAACGGGGCGATCACCCTGGCCTGCGAATTCCCCAAAGCACCGAAGCCTTCAGTGGTTGAGATCTTCCGCTCGCAAAGGGAATTTGTAGCCCGTGATGTCGCTATCATGGGGATCCCCGTACAGGAGGTGACCGATGCAGGCTGGCAGAACCTGGATGAAGAAGGGAATCCAGCCGCGGGACCGGAAAGTCTTCATCATTACCGCTTCCTCGTCAATGACAATGTTCCTGCATCCTGGTTTCCCTATTTCTACCGAGCCGTGGCCACCGGTGAACAGGATATGATCAATGGGTTTATACCGGGTCGTTCGCCTCAATCCAACCTGGTGAAAGCAGATCGACTGCCTTCGACGCTCCCGGAAATAAAGGACGTAACGGCCGTACAAAGCGGATCACAGGCAGCGCTCATCTCCTTCAGGAGTGATGCTGTCCTCGAAGTTACTCCGCACGGCACTTTCAAACTGGAAATATTTGCCTGGGATTTCACACAGAAGAAATTTTCGGATACGGCCGTTCCTTCGGTTTTTCTGAATAAAGCTACGCCCGTTCCCGCCACCGTACTTAAAGGAGAACTATATTTCTTGGATGCTGATCCTGAGGGATTCAGGACCTTCCAGGTAACGCTGGATGTCACCGGGTCAAGTTTCCTGTTTAAGATCAGGCTGACGGATCCGCTGACCCATGTTTCGGAGAGAATGGTGAGCGGGGAGATCACACAGACTGAACCTCCGGACCTGTCCGGGCTGCAGGCCAGCCGTAGCGGAAGGGATCTCCTCCTGCTCTTTGAAAGCAATGCACCCGTGACTCCCCCGCCGTTCGGCAAATATGTTCTGGAGATCACTTTTGCTACCCATTCCACGCACGGGAGGCTATTATTGAGAAGATCACTGGATGAGATCCCTGTGGGTAACCTGGCCAAACTGCATCAGGCAACGGTGACCACCATATTGCGCGACGGAAGTACGCATTCCGTACATCCGTCCAGGTATGGCGCGATCATCAAGGGTTTTTATCCTGTCAGGGAATTTCTGCCTGTACACGGGGTGATCCGCATTAAGCTGACGGCGCCAGACAACAGCTCTGCTGTTGCAGTAATTAATATTTGATTGAATCTGCAAATTCTATCTGCATGATACAGGATGTCATATCGGTTTTAGGAATTGCCAACCCGCAATTATCAGTTACCTGGCAGGATGGCGGCGACCCGGCTGAAGATCCGGGAGAACCGCTTCTGCTCAAAAGCAATGCTACCGATGGTGAGTGGCTTGCACCAGCAGCCTGCTTGCTGAGCAAGACCTTTCTTCCGCGTCTCTGCATGGGTGACGGTACGCCCCCGCCGGGTTCAGGCTGGGCTCTCCGGCTTCATCCCCAGGTTTATGCAAGGCTCGTACGACTATATTCCCGCGTTCTGGAAGGTAAGACATCCGCCACAGATAAACCACAACGTCCCGTACCGATGTACTTCGCGTATCACGGGACAACCGATACTCCCACCGGACCCAAATCCGGCAATTCCGATCCGCGTACCGGACTCGGGATCAAGGGAGGAAGCTGTACGATCCATGATGATGCGGGGCAACCCCTGGACCCGCTGGCCGTGGCCTCTGCTTTCACCGCCATAGCAGAAAAATTTCCAGCCGTAATTTCCAAGGATTTTTCAGGGACTTCGGTTCCCGTGATTAGTAACAGCCAGCTGTTTAATCTCAGGGCCGCCGCGGGCACAGAAGTGAGAGTGAGGATCGTTTCATTGTTCAGGAATCCAGTGACCGATGCCGTCGCGAGGATAACGAACCTGGGCGCAGTCAAAAACACACAGGGGGTTTATAAATTTACAACGGCAGCTCAGCCCCTGACTGTGGTTGTGTCTGCTTCCACCTTAACACAGAAAACAGAGATCGGTCCCGCCACCTTTGGTACGCTGTCCAACACATTTTCCCCGCAGTCCCTCGCTAGCGGGTTGAATATCAAAAGAGATTTCCTTACTCTTTTCGCGGATGATCTCAACAGCCATCTCCGCGGAACGGAAACCCTGGAAGCCCCGTTTGCAGGCCAGGACTTTCAGATCAGGGTTTTCCATGATGAGACCCTGGAATTTTTCCTGAACGGTAACCAGTTGCTTGCAAAGGAGGAACAGGCCGTACGGAACGCAGCCGGATTATCGCTTGTCGTATCCCCGGTCATTGAATCTGATTTTGCTGTGGCTGCCGATCCTTCCGCTTCCGAATGGCCGGTATTTCCCGCAGGGGGCACAGGTGACATAGCAGGCAGACTGGAGAATGTAAATTTAAGTGCACATTTTATCACTGCGGCCTCCGACAACCGTGATATTTTCCTGCAGATGGAAATTCCGGAAAAATCAGCAGGTAACCCGCAGCTTGCGGAAGGTACAGCAGTGAGGATCTATAACCGGAAATTCCTTGCCGATGCGCGGGAAGGAAGAGGAAACGGTGCAGGCGGCATTCTGAACAACCAGTTCACGATCGGTTTTATTGTTAAAAATCCTTTTGGCCTTCGAAAGGATGAAACCGTGCCGGTACGGCCCAAACTCCTTTTCGATCTGGTGGCTGTGAACAGGACGGGAGCCAAACGGTCTTTCGGGCTGCTAGGAACGACTGTCGATGTACCCGCAGCGCTCAGCAATGCGGAATCGACCCTGGCCGGCAGGGGAAATAACCAGTTCGGATCGGCCACGGAAAGGGGCGTTGCACCCTCCGGATTGCTGGGTCTGCCAACACGCCCGCTGAATAGCATAGGTAGCATCACAGACGCGGCCAGCGCCGTGGATGTGGCCCTGAGCCTGGGCAATGAAAGCCAACCCCGTGAAGCGCCGCGATTGCCCTTGATGACGAGAAATGACAATGTGGCATCGGGCCGTTCAGCAGCAGGTGACTGGACTTCGGTAACCGGCGGGATGTGGGTGCGCCATGACAGCCGCAGCAGCCTTCACCGGGCCGGAAGCCCGGGAAGTCCGGGAGGTGAGGAATTTCTGGGGGCGGGCTTCGGAACATCGGGAGGAGTACTGGCTTATGAGATGGCACGCGCAGCGTTTCGCAGGACCCGGGGACTGGCAACCCGTCTCCAGGAACTTAACGATGATGCCAGGTGGGCTGTCCCCACAAATCCCGTGACAACCGGAAATTTCTCCGCTGCCCTGCTTCAGGACATCGCCCCCGGCGCCGATTCGGCCAATCTGAAGCTGATGCCCGACAGCGTCATCAACTCTCTTCCCCCCGACTGGAGCTCTCTTGTCAATACCGTTTCCAATGTCATCCCTTCCCAGCCGGCCTCCAATACCCAGGTGAGGAATGCCATCAATGCCCTGGCTGCCAGTGCAGCGGGACAATTACTTTACAGTGAGTTCCGCCGGGAAGCATTCACGGCAAAGCACGGCCGCCGTGACTCGATCCCTGTTCTTCGCTCCGCCTTCAAATCCGCCAGGAACCTTATATATATAGAAACTTCCGCTTTCTCCTTTACCGACTATAAGCCCAACGATCCGTCCGCGACGGATAATGCGGATGATCCCCCGAATAAAGATACCGATCTCGTTTCTCTCCTTGCCAAACAACTGGAGGAGAAACCTTCGCTTCATGTTTTGATATGTGTCAGTAAGGAAGTGCCGGCCGGCAAAGGATTCGAAGCCTTCGCCGCACGTGCGTATGACCGGAGGAAAAAAGCATTTGAGGTATTGAAGGATGCAGCCCCGGAACGGGTCCGGATCTTCCATCCCCTGGGATTCCCCGGAAGGCCGATACGTCTCATGCATACAATTGTCATTGTGGATGATATGTGGCTTTACGGGGGCAGCGGCTCCTTTAACCGTCGCGGATTTATGTTCGACGGAAATCTTTCCATCGTTTGTTTCAACAGGGAGATCGATTCCGGCCGGAGCAAGGAAATTCGTAGTTTCAGGAGAAAACTGATGCAAAATATCCTGGGTACCGATCCTTTGCCAGGAGGTCCGGCGGCAATTTTCACCCATCCCAATACAGCGCGCCTGGCAGACCTGGAGGATGCCTTCTTCGCCGTCGCCGACATGCTCGAACAGGGCGGTTCGGGCCTGATCAGCGATCTCTTCGACGGCGTGGTGACCGGCCAGGACCCCATCCCGCCATCCGCCTTTCCTCACCGGGACCTGGCGGACCCGGACGGGATTAATTTCCCTTCGTCGCTGGCTTCGCTGTTGCAGGTCTTCACCGGTCTTGGGGAGGCGGAGGTATAGACAAGGTAGGTGAGGGATCTTAACAAGGTGAAAGGCGAAAGGCGAAAGGCGAAAGTGCAGAACCGGGGTGGACGGGACGTTTAGTAAAGCCGGACCGGTATCTAAAGGTAGGTCCCCGGTCGAGGAGCGTAGTCGAACCGTATGTCATTTCAAGAGAGTGTCCCTGGCCGGTGAGCGAATCCGAAACGTAAGAATCTCTTCAATCAACAACTCAACAACTCAACAAATTGTCAGGGCAGGTCCCCGGTCGGTGAGCGAATCCGAAACGTAAGAATCTCTTCAATCAACAACTCAACAACTCAACAAATTGTTAGGGCAGGTCCCCGGTCGGTGAGCGCAGCCAAACCGTCATTTCAAGTCAAATCCTGACCGGTGAGCGAATCCGAAACGTAAGAATCTCTTCAATCAACAACTCAACAACTCAACAACTCAACAAATTGTCAGGGCAGGTCCCCGGCCGGTGAGCGTAGCCGAACCGTAAAACTCTCTTCAATCAACAACTCAACAACTCAACAACTCAACAAATTCTTAGGGGCAGGTCACCTTCTCACTACCTTAACTACACTCCTTTCATTTTCCGAACTTATGACCAGGAAGTAGATCCCCGCGGAAGTGTGTATATTCAGATCCATATTCCGGGTATTGTAATGACTTTCTTTTTGAAGGATCCTTCCGTCAGGCCGCATTACCGTCACCGTGACTTCCGGCCAGATCCTGCCGAGATCGACAGAGAAGGTCCCGTCGCTGGGGTTTGGAAATACCGAGATATCCTGCCCTGAAAGGTAGCCCGCGCGGCCAGAGGAAGTAACATCAAAACAGGCTGAGGTATCTGAACATTCATCCTGGGTCACGATCACCGCATAATGGCCGTCCTGACCGGCCGTAAAGGTCTGGCCGGTTTCCCCTTCTATGGGGGAGTTCCCGTTATCGCAATCGATCCATTGCCAGGTGGCGTCTGAAGCCATGGAGGTGAGGACGCCCTCTTCCTGCGTTACGCTCTTGTCGGGATGATGCACGGTAAGATTCACCGTAATGATGGAATCACATCCTGATGAAGTAAGGATCGTGTCGGTATATTCGCCTGATTCCGACCATATTTTACCGCCGGGAGATGTATACATACCGCAAGCCTCAATATTCTTTGAGCTAAATGACTTATGTTCAAGTTCGAGCAAAGTGCTGCATGGAGATGACCCGCCTGGCTTGCTGAAGGAATGTTTTGTCACGGTGACAAGCGTAAGCGGGTCACACTCAAAGATAATTCCCAAACCATTTTCTCCTCCCTCCGGAGCCGTCCCGTAGATTTTACCGTTCTGAGCCTGTATCAAAGACCCGTAAGAATGACCGGCCCCATTGTCAGGCAGTATGATCTCCTCACCATATAAAATCGTATCCAGAACGGGATCCCACTCCATCATTTGCATGAACATGCACTCCAACCCGCATTGTGGACCTTCCAATTTTGCATAAAAGTTGCCGTTATCGGCCTGGATCAGTGAACCGGACGGATAAGGATAGATTAGGCCCGGCAGAAAGAGTTTTCGTACCAGAGCAGTATCTGCTACCTGATCCCACTCAAAAATTACTCCCCCGTCTGTTTCAACAGTGACTCCGGAGCCAATCCCGTAAATTTTACCGTCATCCCCCTGGATCAAAGGTGCCGACTGATCGGGAGTCCACCTGTCAAAAAGGTATTTCACCGTATAATCCTCACCCGAAGGTCCTAGTTCAAATAGTACACCATCGTAAGAACCGCCCCCCATCGAAGTAAGTCCGTAAATATTCCCGTCATTTGCTTTCAGCAGCGTACCTACCGGATTGACATAGTTTTCATCCATGAAGTCGAATTTATCCGATAATTCTCCCGTCTCAGGATCCCATCCGAATATTACGCCCTTGTCATTTTCACCGCCGTTTTTAGTCACACCCAAAAATTTACCATCATCCGTCATGATCATGGTCCCTACAGGCGCCTTTCCATTCTCGTTTCCCTTAAAATCGGCTTTCTTTTCGAATGTCCGGTTAAGTATATCCCATTCGAAAAGCACCCCGTCATTGTATTTCCCTCCGGTGATGGCTGTCCCCAATAGTTTTTCTTTATTCAGACTGACCAGGGACCCCTGGGGAACACTCCCGTTTTCACCCTCATTAAAATCTAACTTTTTGGTGTAAGTATCTTGTTCAATATCCCATTCGAACAGTACTCCGGACTCATAAGTTCCTCCGTTTTCCGTTAATCCCGCGAGCGTGTGTTCACCAAGTAATATCAGGGCCCCGGAGGGATTCCCGCCATTTTCATTCCCGATGAAATCGAGCTTTTTTGTATATATGCCTGTCGAAGGATCCCATTCAAAAAGCACACCCAGGTTTTCAGTGCCGCCCCGGGCAGTCGTCCCGTAAAACTTACCGTTGGCTGCCTGGACGAGTGCTCCGGCGGGCGAATCACCTTCCATCTGGTCTGTTAATGTGTATATGGGGGAGAAGGATTTTGCAACCGGATCCCATACAAAAAATGTATTTCCCTTTGTCCCATAAATATTCCCATCGTCCGATTGAAGCAATGCCCCAAACTGATTGTCACCGGAAAAATCATTTCTCTTGCAGTATTGTCCCGTCGTGGGATTCCATTCGAATAGTACCCCACCCCCGTTCGCACCGCCGTATAAGGTCAGGCCATAAAGATTCCCGTTCGTACCCAGGATCGGGGATCCTGCCGGCCCGTAACCCGTTTCCATCCCCTTAAAATCAAATCTTTTCGAATATACGCCTGTGGCGGGATCCCACTCGAATATTACTCCTGAAGAATTCTTCCCTCCCATTCCGGTCACACCATAGAGTTTACCGTTTCCAGCCTTCACCATTGATCCGTAAGGAGACAATCCGGACGAATCAACAATGAAATTATACCTTTCGGTGTATTGATTTGTGGAAAGATCAAATTCATAGATCACCCTTTTATCTTTCAGAAAGTCAAACTCACTACTATCCCTGTACTGGCTCATCCCGTAAAGTTTCCCGTTATCCGCCAGTGTGAGGGGACCGATGGACTGTATATTTCCCACCGGGTCATTGATGAATTTGAATTTTAAAACAGAAGCATTGACGGATGTATCCCACTCAAAGATAACAGCTCCTCCGCCATAGGTTCCCTTTGTGAGACCAAAGTATTTGCCACCGGGTGTGACACACAGATTTCCGGCCGGATACTTTCCCTCGTTCGTCAAAGGGAAACTAAAGAGAACTTCGAGGTTATTACCCTCGCCGTCCGTCTTGAAAATGGTGCCATTGTCGAAGTCTCCGCCCCTGGATGTCATCCCGTAAAAATCGGAACATTGTGCCGTAAGCCGGGCTGCATTAGGATGGACGGATAGGGCCAGCATCAATGCAAATACTGCTAATGAAGCTTTCATATCCATTTGCAATAACTGAAATGAAAAGAAAATTCTGCATAATGGTGACCGGAACAGACCATCGATCCGGCATCATGGGAAGGAGAGGCGGACGATTAGCATCTGCACGGTCCGGTTAACTTCATTTCTTTAATCAAACCGCAGAAGCATCATGGAGACCAGCTCTTTACTTTCTTTTTCCAGGTGATAAAATTGAGAGAGGAACCGGGAAAATACCAGCCTGAAATTACCACATAAACAATAATAAGTCAAGGACTTGTTGATTGAAGATAGAAATACAGGATCAGAACAATATCAGGCATTGACCAATCCCCAAAAGATACGGGTTGAAAATTTCGATAAACCACGTTCCATATTTCCTTCTCCCCGTTCTTTTTCAAAAAAATCAAAAAAAAGTCCAATCCGGACGCTGAGATTTTACTGGTTTTCACATTAAGCAATACAGGGATGCATTTTGCCTCTCTCAATAAAAATCCAATTTAAAATCATCAGCTATGAAAAAAATCACCTTTCTCGCGGTGGCTCTTGCAACCATCCTCCTCGTGTCCTGCAAAAAAGACCAGCCGGGTACTTCCGGCAAAAAAGGCTACCTCACAGTCAACATCGGTTTATCGGTGAATGTCACCGACGTTAAAGGCGGATTAAAATCCACCGGCCAAACGGAGGATTTCAAAGTATCCATTTGTTACCCGGATGGCACCGAAGTCATGTCGTTTGAATCCGCTTCGGTCATGCCCGACACACTCGAACTCGATCCCGGTGACTATTTTGTGAAAGCCTGGTCGGACAATGATCTTCCCGCGGCATTCGATAACCCCTACTATTACGGGATATCGGATATTTTTACAGTTAGCAGCAATGCATTGGAAACCGTCGTAGTCACATGCGAACTGGCCAATACGATCGTTTCTGTTGTATATTCGGATACGCTGAGAAACAGTTTTACGGATTTTTCAACCACAGTGTCATCCTCCGCAGGCTCGCTCATCTTCGGCAAAGATGAAAACCGGTGGGGTTACTTTCAGCCTTTGCCCTTCGACATCCGGGTCGAACTGACCTGGCAGAACCATGACGGTTCGGAAGATACAAAGACCCTTTCGGGGAACATCCCCGACCCTCTCCCTAAAAAACATTATGAGATCCGGGTGAATGCCACTGTCGATAATGGTACTGCCATGTTTAACCTCGTCCTGGATGATACGGAGATACCCGTCGAAGTCATCGAGATACATGATGGCGACTACGTCCAGCCGGAAGGTGCAATCGGCTATGGAGAACTTTTGATCACCGAGATCATGTTCGATCCTTCGGCATTGACCGATACGGAAGGCGAATGGATTGAGATCTACAATCCTTCGGATCATGATATAAATCTCAGGGATCTTATTCTTAAACGGGATGAGACAAATGTGCATACGATAACCGATTCGATTGTACTCTCTCCCGGTGCATTTCACATCCTGCAAAAAAAGGAGACATCCACCGGCGCGTTGAACAGCTACGTCTACGGGTCGGACATCACCCTTCCCAATACGGGTGCAGTAGTTTCAATATTTAATGCCGGAACGGAAGCAACTCCCGGCCCGTTGGTATTTTCGGTGGATTACGGAAGTGCAGGATTTCCTTCCACTTCGGGTGCATCACTCTGCCTGAGCCCGTCAAAAATGAATGCAGCCGCCGCCGTTTCGGGGAATTCCTGGTGCATTTCCACCTCAGCATATTCCACGGGTGATCTGGGCACGCCGGGCACAGGGAATGATCGATGTGAATAAGGTGAAAGGTGAAAGGTGAAAGGCGAAAGGCGAAAGGCGAAAGGAAGAGGGGCAGGGTGAAAGGTGAAAGGTGAAAGGCGAAAGGCGAAAGGGAAGAGGGGCAGGGTGAAAGGTGAAAGGCGAAAGGCGAAAGGCGAAAGGGAAGAGGGGCAGGGTGAAAGGTGAAAGGTGAAAGGTGAAAGGCGAAAGGGAAGAGAACGGAGGGGAGGGGAAGGAGAAAGGTGAAAGGCGAAAGGCGAAAGGGAAGAGAACAAGTGGAAAGGGGAAGAGGGAAAAGGGGGAAAAGGATGGTCTGTAACTAATTTACAGGCTCTCGTTTTCGGCTTTCGCCCTTTATCTTTCAAGCCCATAATAATTTGTAAAAGTAAACTTATAAACCATGGAAAGAGATCTTGAACAGAGGCTTTTTCGTTTTGCATTGGACATTCTGAGGATGTTGCGAAAAATGGAGGGAAAAAAGGAACTGGAGATTGTCCGGCAGCAGTTGGCTAAAGCTTCGACCTCCGTTGGTGCCAATTATGAAGAAGCCCAGGCGGCAGTTTCACGGGCGGAATTTTCTCAAAAGATCAATATTTCACTGAAAGAGATCCGTGAAAGTAATTTTTGGCTTAGGATCTTAAAAGAACTTTTCCCATCCGATGAACCGATCCGGATCCTCACAACCGAAAGCCAGGAGCTGAAGCTGATCCTCGGCAAAATCTCTTCCAAAGTCAAAAAACAAAGCCCATAAGTTAGTAGTTGTCAATTGTCAGCTGTCAGTTGTCAGTTATCAGTTGTCAGTTGTCAGTTGTCAGTTATCAGTTGTCAGTTATCAGTTGTCAGTTATCAGTTATCAGTTGTCAGTTGTCAGTTGTCAGTTATCAGCTGTCAGTTGTCAGCTGTCAGTTGTCAGTTGTCAGCTGTCAGCCTTTCATAATTGCTACTTCATGTTCTCCACTAATACAACCAGCTCATTTTTCAAATGAACCACTCTCAAACAATCCTATTAATAAAAAGAGCTCTACTTTTTAGAACCCTGTAAGGGTCTAAAAATAAAGAATATTTTTCACCTTTCGCCTTTCACCTTTCGCCTTTCTCCTTGTTCTCTCCTCCCCTTTCGCCTTTCACCTTTCGCCTTTCTCCTTGTTCTCTCCTCCCCTTTCGCCTTTCACCTTTCTCCTTTCTCCTTGTCCAGGAACCATACCGCCATTTTGCCCGGACCCCGGTTTGACCATGCGTAGTAAGGGATCATCGTCAAGCCGTCTTTCCCGGAAGATACCCCTTTAGTGGTTATGACCATAACGCCGCCGGGAAGTATGTCCCTGAATTCACGGGTGAAAACGGAGGATCCGGGTATCGTGGCCTCCAGGACATCTGCCGTATTATCTGTTTCTTCCGCACAATATACAAGAGGACCGCATTCCACGGCCACCCTGCCCCGGTCTTCGGCCACCTTTTCACTGGCTGAGACTCGTCTTACTTCCATGGGAAGGGAAAGCTCCACGATGTCCCCTTTTTCCCATTTGCGGCTCAGGACGGCATAACCGAGGCTCAGACCGTAGGAGGTTTCTTTACCGTTGATCTTTATGACCGCCTTGCCGCTTTCTTTATCGTTAAACCGGTAGAGGTCACCGGGAATCACCTCTCCCCTCGCCCATCCCGGGATACGCACATTGAGATCAAACTGTCCCGGCCGGTCAGGACTTATCTCTATCCGGACTGTATTTTTCCAGGGATAACCGGTTTCCTGGGTTACCGATACTGTATTTCCCTGCATATCGATCGTTGCATGGTTGCCGATAAAAAGATTTATAAAAAGCCTGTCCTTTTGGGAGGCATACACATATCCCGGAATGGACGGGATAAATCGCGAGACGTTCGACGGGCAACAGGAACAATCAAACCAGGCTGATCGTGTACATGAACCCATATTAAAAGTTTCCTTACCATCCGAGGCAAGGGGATTGGGATAAAAATAACTGTCACCCGAAAATGAAACGCCGGCAAGCATGCCGTTATAAAGTGTACGTTCCAGTACATCCATGTATTTTCCGTCGCCGCTCATGAGAAACATCCGGTAGTTCCAGATGATATTTGCAATGGCTGCACATGTTTCATTGTAGGCCGTAAAATTTGGCAGTTCATAATTATCCCCGAACCGCTCTCCGTCCCGGCGGGCGCCGATCCCTCCCGTTATATAGATTTTTTTTGTCACCACATTATTCCAGATCCGTTGCAGGGCATTCATATAAGCCGTATCACCACTGATAGCGCTTACATCAGCCATCCCGGAATACAGATATGCTGCCCGTACGGCATGGCCTTCTGCTTCGGATTGAGAGAGTATGGGGGTATCGTCCTGCGC
Organism: uncultured Bacteroidales bacterium; assembly: GCA_963771005.1. Classification (GTDB taxonomy): domain Bacteria; phylum Bacteroidota; class Bacteroidia; order Bacteroidales; genus DASQZK01. The sequence continues at coordinate 462,992 of CAVYRO010000010.1, read as the reverse complement.
ATAATTCCCGTACAAGGCTTTCCTTCCCTCCTTCACTCCCCTGTGATCAATAAAGAACCTGGCCAGGTCGAGATAGGCTACGTTTCCTGTTGCGCGGTAAAGTTTGACGAGCCCGATCTCTATCTCAGGATGACCGGGAACGGCAACTATCTTACCTGGGCCGAAGGTATCCGCGATAAGATCGGCATTCCGGATGGCGAGATCAAGCATGCTGCGTTTCCCGGTTGCATGGTAAAAGGCGACGGCGGCCTCGTAAAAGTGTCCCATGTTGTAAAGTTCATGGCCGCTTTGTATATCCGACCAGCGTTCTTCGTTACCCGACCATTCCGTTGGAGGCTTGCCGGGATCGATGATACGCCAGGTCTGAAGATAGCCGTCAGATTGCTGAGCGGCAGCAATATAAGAGATAAGGGTATCGAGATAGGCTTCCAGGGCAGGATCGGGTGATAGCAGGAGCGAGTAGGAAGCCCCCTCTATGATCTTGTAAACATCGGAATCATCAAATGGGAAGACGCTTTTAAAAGCGCCTTTCTCCAGTTTCCCGGCGATCCTGAAATTATCGATCCTCCCGGTCTCTTCACATTTTTTGAACGCAGACGGAATCGTCACTTCAGTATTCTTTTCCATGCGTGGTTTCCAGAAATGATCACTGATCCGGACGCTTGTAAATTCAATGGGACTTATCGGATAATCCCTGAAATTCTGAGAATGCGATTCCCGGGAAAACGGGATTAAAATGAGGATCGCTAAGAGGAGGAAGAAAATTTTTTTTATCATGGAATAAGGATTTAGAAAACAATTCCTGGTCAAAATAAAGTAAAATATGACATCTTTTCCAACGACAGGTCACGACCTGCCCCTGCATTTCTCCGATGGTACCCTTCGGAAAGTGAACCTCCGAAAATCTCTCACGGAAGATCCCTGTTATTCCAGGACCACCACCGCCGACCTGAGAAACGCCGGCAGAATGATCTTTCCATCCTTTATCCCGGTGTTCGTCCATTTATCCTGCCATGGATCATATACACGCGCCGAGGTAAAATCATCCTTGCCTGTAATATTGACCGGGAAGGCAAAATCCTTCCTGAGTTCCGGCACTTATCTCCTGCTGAAGTTCGGTTATCCAGTTATTTGTGGCATCACGGCACCATATCATGGAGGTTTTTTTACCCCTGATCCCGTAACAACGGACAGAATCCTGCTCAAACCGGAATGGTTCGAAAGCTTCATGCACAGGGTCGATCCCTTCAATGGCACGGTTAAATCTCCGGTAATGGTACCAGAGATCCTGCTTTTCCACATAGGAATCCCAGTGCCACATCGAACCGCATCCGGAAGCCCCGCAAAAGAATGGTGCAAATATCATATCATGGATGAAGACACCTGCGGTATCCGTTTCATAATACCTGTTGGGCCCGGCATGGTTTGGTTCGACTGCTCCATGTTCATTGGCAACCACAGGCTTTTGGAATTCCGGCCGGTATACAAACCGGATCGCATCAGAAATGAACAAATCTACGGGACCGTGAATAATATCATACTGTCCCCATGCATTCCCTGGATCGAGATATCTGTGTACGGGAATGTACGGATTGTTGGAAATTGTCAGGAATTTTTCATATCGTTCATCCGCGGCAACGGAATGCAAGCTCCCGAGTGTCTGGGCAACCAGGTGATCGGGAAACAGCGCTTTCACTGAATCAAGAATGGCCGTGGTGAAAGGAAACCAGTCATTTTCATCAACGGCATCCATCTCATTCCATAATTCCCAGCTGAATATCCTGGGATCATGCCTGTATCTTTCCGCCAGCGCCCTCACCCTGTTTAGATAAGAATTTCTTCCTTCAGGGCTATTGATGTACTCCCCGATATTAGAAAAAGGTCCACCATTCCCTGTGAACAGGACTTCGCTGTTTGCCCAGGGCTGCCTGGCAGATCCCGTGGTCCCGATGCTCCGGATATGCTGGAGGGTAAACTTCACCCTGATGTGATATTTACCGGCCAGTTCCAGTAAATGATCGATACGTGAAAACTTAACAGCATCGTATTCCCCTGCCTTTCCGTCTTCGATCTCGAGAAAGGGTGAACTTATCCAGATCCTGACGGCATTGCCGCCATTTTCGGAAAAGTGTTTCAAAAAATTTTCTGTCAAGTGGAAAACTTTCGATTCTTCCCCGCCGGGCATGATATAATTGATCATTACAGGTATCCAGGGATTGCCCCCGGTGGTCTCAAAGTACCTGGGACTGGCGCGGCTTACGCGAATAAATCCGGGATCAGACGCCTGATGGTCCGGAATCTTTACAGAATTCTTACAGGAGAGAAAGCCTGCCAGGATGCCAATGATAATAAGGTATTTTTTAGTCATACAAGGAAATTTGATTGGAATTTATCCGTGAATCCCATTATTATTTTGATACGGAGATACTTTCAATGGATCTGGTCAGTACATGAGGTACATCTTCTCCTTGTTGTTCCAACCGGCCCGGTTCTCGTATTCAACAAAATAAATTTTCAGGTCGGCCTGGTTTTCATAATCCACGAAATAAATTTTCCTGCCGGCCTGGTTCTCATATTTCGTGAAGAACCATTTCCCGTCGTTCTGCCCCGCCTGGTTCTCATACTTTACCCTGAAAACATTCAGGTCAGCCTGGTTCTCATATTTTACGACGAAAACCTTTACTTCCGCCTGATTCATGTATTTCACACTGAAAACTTTCTGGGCTGAAAGGGAAAAAGAGGTTACAGTCAGCCCGAAAAGCACTGAAAGCCTCAAAAATGAAAGTTTCATAGCAGATAAATTCATTTGGAACGCCGGATACCAATTTATGAAAATTTAGTTAAGATCGGGAAGACAGGACGGTCAATTTACATTTTAGAAGCACAAGATCATTGCAAACGAGCAGTCTGAGGGACAAAAACCGGTTTTCGAACAGTTTGCTGCACATGTTTGTAATTAAATGATCTGTCATCACAGAAAAATGCCATCGGAGAATTGTAGGGGCAGGTCGTGACCTGTCATCACAGAAAGTTGTCATCGGAAAAATGTAGGGGCAGGTCGTGACCTGCCTTCACAGAAGGACATCACCAGATCACTGCACTATGAATAAGAAGTATTTTCAGGCGGGTAGGCTGCTGATTGTTTTATCACTCCTGTTACGGATAGCCCGCGTCAGCGGCCAGGCAGGTGAATTTCCCACGTGGACTCATTTTTATATCGATGCTATTTTGCCGGGGTCGACCTATGGAATGGCAGGGCCTGCCCTGGGAGATTTCGATAAGGACGGGGATCTTGACGTGGCTGTCTCAAGATGGCCTACCAGAGAAGCCTATTGGTACGAGAGGATCAACGATTCGATATGGGTTCCTCATTCGATTGGAATCTCCGATATCCTGGGCAAAGCGCTCGGAAGCGTTGCCATCGATATGGATAATGATGGCTGGCAGGATGTGGTTTTCGATGACATCTGGTTCAAAAACCCGGGGACGCTGGACGAAGAGGCAGATGCAGAATGGAAATCCGGGCATATCCAAGGCGGTGGGCATGACATTATCCGGTACGACATCAACGGGGACGGGAAAGAAGACCTTGTGATCTTCGATGGCCAGCGGCTTTCCTGGAACAGCACTTCCATCGAAATGCAGACCGACAATATCGTAGCCGACGGATTCACGGATCATGGCGGTATCGCACCCCATGGAGCAGGCGATCTGGACGGAGACGGAGATCCGGATCTCGTCATACCGGGTTACTGGTTTGAAAATCCCGGCAAGGGCGCCGGTAAATGGCAACAGCATGAATGGCCTTTTCAGCCTGTGCCCGGCGCCTCGTATGGGAACAGCATCAGATCCTGGATCACGGATATCAACCACGACGGCATTAACGACATTGTGTACAGTAACTGCGATACCGGCGGTTCCCATGTCTATTGGGTCGAGAATAAAGGTAACGGCCGAGGCTGGATATCTCATAAACTTCCCGACCCTCCAGTGAAAAATGGTGATGTCCCGGGTACAGGTTCGTTTCATTCACTCGGAGTGGCGGATTTCGATATGGACGGTAATCCCGACATTTTTGCCGGGGAACAGGAAGACCCGGATGATTTTATGGTACAAGAGGGGAAGGTTGCAATGAAGCCCGCCGGCCTTAATGAACGTGGGGCGATTTGGTTCAACAAAGGCGGAAAGTCACCAGAATTCAATATATTCATCATTCATACTGGAAATCCCGGATGGCACGATGCGCAACTAGGAGATGTGGATGGGGACGGTGATATCGATATCATATCCAAAGTCTGGAATGCGGATAAAGACAAGCTTTATCACCTGGATCTGTGGAGGAATAACCTGGATCCGGGGAAACAGGGAAAAAAACCCGGATCAGATAAATAACCGCTTCAGGGTCACAACGTGCACCATTCACGTCTTAATGATCTTGAAGACCTTCACCTCTTCCTTTCGCTCAAGGACGCTTCCATAGCGCCAAATGGCAATGACTTTCAGAAAATAAGTGCCGGCATTCACATCATCCAGCATAATATTGGTCTCATCCGAATTGATTTTCCGGGTTATCAATACGATGTCATTCACATCGCAAAGCTTAAAAAAGAAAGTGACCTTCGCTGTGGTGCTGGTAGTCAGTGAAAGCAGATCCGAAGAAGGTCCACGATCCGATCTTACAAAAAGATGTATCCTTGTGGCTTCTTCTAATCCATTAACCACAGATATTTTTAAATCTTCTTTTTTTCCTGAAGATGATTTTCGCCCGGCATCTTCGGAGGCGAGGATCTGCATGTCCGGCCGCCCGGATTTATTTAAATCTTCATGATTGCCAAGCCGGGAAGGAATATCATCCTGAGCATTGATGCCGCACAAGCCGACCCCGATTCCCATCAGGAGAACTGCAAAAAACTTTAAACTATTCATTATACTTCAAATTATGATTAATATTCCGGCAAAATCGCCTGCATGATGAGATCAGAGGGTATATGCGGAGTGTTATTCAGGATTTATAGATCCTTATATATTTAACCTGGGGAATGAGGATTTTGTTTGACAGATTAACTATATTTTAACCTTTGGTTTTCAGTAAGATACAGTATCATTCGAGGGCAGTGAAAAAGAGTCACAACCCGAATAAAACCATGCTTTTCCGTGTAACATGTTCGGCAATTTCAGTTTCAGGAATCAGGGTATAACCTGCTTTTAAGGTTCGTCCCCGAACAGGGCACGATCGCCGGGGCTAAATGTTCCACTGGCAAACATTTCCTGGTGCCAATAGGGATAGATCATAGGTATTTTACTAATTTCATTCAGCCTGGATAGCTCTTCAGCGGTCAGTTTCAGATCGGCCGCGGCCAGGTTGTCACTTATCTGGTCCTTATTTCGCCCTCCAATTACAAGTGAGGTCACGGCAGGACGTGTCAGCGTCCATGCGAGAGCAACCCTGGCAGCTGAAACCTTATGCTTCTTACCGGTTTCGATAAGGGCATCCACGATATTCCACAGCCGCTCTTCATCCCGGATCGGCGGTTCCTCCCAGCCCTCGGAAACCCTCGTTCCCTCAGGCTGTTTATCCCGGGTATATTTGCCCGAGAGCAGGCCGCCTGCAAGCGGACTCCAGGCAAGAACACCAAGGCCCTGGTCAACGCCGATTGGAAGCAATTCATATTCTGCCTCCCGGGCCTCAATGGTGTAATGGATCTGCTGGGTGATGAACCGTGGCAATCCTCTTTCCTTACTGATCCCGAGGGCTTTCATAATATGCCAGCCTGAAAAATTCGAACATCCCGGATATCGTATCTTACCCTGCATGATCAACATTTGAAGTGCCTCGAGCATTTCATCCAGCGGGGTCAGCCCGTCCCATTGATGCATATAGTAAATATCAATGACATCGGTGCGCAGACGTTTCAGGCTTCGCTCACATTCGCGGATGAGATGGTATTTTGAAAAACCTCCGTCGTTAGGACCGTCACCGATCTGCATCCTCGCCTTCGAGGAGATCAGTAAATTGCCCGGACGACTCCCATTCAGAGCCTCTCCGATGATCTCTTCTGCCGCTCCCCAGGAATAGACATTGGCCGTATCGATGAGGTTTACACCTTGATCAACACAAAATTTAATGATATCACGGGCATCTTTAACGCCGAGATTCCCGACTTTCCCAAATTTACCTTTGCCGCCGAAGGTCATCGTACCCAGGGTAATGGTCGAAATTTTCAAACCCGAACGACCAAGATTTCTGTATTCCATGTGTATGAATTTTGAAAATTAACGGCTCAATTTATACATTGAATGACATTCATGCCAGGACTCCCCGGTCCGGGAACAGAGTTTATTAAAAAACCCAGATGGATCATCTTTAGCCTGCCCATTTTTAAAAGCCCCTGACCAGTCCGTAAGCAATGCTTATCAGGAACAAGCCAACGAAGATGTAAAAAATGATCTTTGCGATAGCGGCAACAGCTGTTGCGAATACCCAGCCAAATAAAGCGGCTATCCCGGCAATGACGATGAAAATGATGATTACACGTACCAAAATACAAGGGATTTATAGTTAAAATATACAGGCGGTCCTGTTGCGCGGGATTAGGATCCCTCAATAGTAACCTACCTGTGAGAGATAAACAGGAATATTGTGCCAAAATCTTACGATCTGGCGTAAAACATTATCTTCCTTGGGCTTTCATATAGATTAAGCCGGAATACACATAAACTTTTTATGCTGATGTATGACCCTGTGATTTTAAAAAAGGGGATTTTATTCCACACAGGGAGGAATTTGCGGAATCCAAATTGACGATTGAGGGTTGCCATAAGATCTGAAACAAATTCTATGGGTTTCAATCCTTAACCAGTGACTTTAATGCAACGGGTGATTCTGCTTTCATTCTCAATTCTCTTTGAGAATAACTTTATTGTCCATCTCAAATGAAAGAGACTGATCCGGTTTTTTTCTCACCTCGGTTACTTCATCCCTTCGCCTCGTCTAAATACAAAATGCCGTGAGATGAAGGCGCTGATCATACTAATGTTTCTGGCAACCGGTAACAATTTTTACCCGGTGCGTCTGCATACACATTTTAACCGCGACCGGGAGCAACATCAGATTTTCATTCAGACAGAACGGCCCGATCAGGATGCATCCGAAAACCGGACGCACTCTAATACTGTACAACCGCCCGATCTAATATTTCTGAGGAACCATCTCCCCGGTAGTGAAACGTGCAAAGACCAAACGAAGAAAATCCAATACTTCTCCGGTCATCTGTTGCCATGTGAAAAGATCAACCTGATCATCCCATTGACCCGCTCTCCATAGTCCAAACTGATACACGATGATTTTCAATGATTTATCAACGTAAAAAAGGAGAGTTATGTCCGAAAAAATAAAAGCAAAGAGCGATCCGGAAGAATTATCAGGCTCGAATTACAAAGCACTGATCATTATTCTCGGGATCATGCTGTTCATGATTGCATTGCTGATCTATGGACTGGCATAAATACATAACCGCCTCCCGGTCATCATGATCCGGGGGCGGTTCTTCAATGATCCCTTCAATTATTCCCCGGCCTTTGTTTATTTATAATAATTTCAATCTGGTAATATACATAGCGAAATCTGCATTTCCTCTTAGCTCTTCATCACTGTTCATCCGCCCACTCAGTGTCACCTGTCCCGATTTCTTCATTGGGATCCGCGTCCACATTTATCATCAGCAGTCCATATTCTTCCTAAAAATTCCATATTCATCCTCCATCGCCCTACACCCCGTTCCTGTCTATCCCCCATTTATCGAAAAGCCAGTAAACCAGCCGCTGATCATAAGATATATCCCTTTCCCCGGCATTCTTTTCCTTAAAGAGACGGATGACAGCCTGTCTCACTTTGGGTGTATCCTCCCGGGTATAGTCAATGGCATTGAGAGCATGGGCCCTAGCAAATTCATTCGGATCCTGCAGAACCATCAGCATGGCATCCATTCCCTCCTGTTCCTCTCCCAGGTAGTATAGGGCTTCGGCCGCCACTACCACAACATCGGGGGAAGGATCATCGAGGGCTGCGCGGAGATCATCGATGGCCGGCCTTGCCTTTTCCTTAAGGATAAGAAGTCCCGTGGCACCCCAGTAACGGATTGCCGCATCCTCATTACTTAGGTAGTCCGTCATCACTTTAAGATTTTCATACCTGCCAAGGGTAGCCAGGTTCGCAGCCTCCATAATCTCCTTAAACGGAACGTTGCCGGATCGCATAAAATCATAGAAAGGAACATCCCCGGCACGCTCGATGAGTTGGGCTTCGGGAATAAAGCCTGTGTCGAAGATCGAAGATGTCCATTCCTTTTCGGCCCCGCGCATCCTCTCCAGTACATCCTGGTAAGAAGGGTCATTGGCCAGGTTCCTGACCTCCCAGGGATCATTTTCCGTATCGTATAATTCTTCCACCGGTTTAGTATTCCAGAATATGGATTGTACAGGATCACATTTCCCTTCCAGGTAAGCTTTTTCCCAGGACCCCATCGAGGGGGCGAGCCAGAGATAATTGATATGCTGGCCGTAAATCCGGTAAGGCATGTAATTCCGGATATACCGGTATTTATGGTCCCTCACGGCCCGGCACATATCGTATCGTTCATCCATCCTGCCCCTGAACATATAGGCATATTCCGGATCTGCGCTCTTTTGTAAACCCAGGAAGGCATGCCCCTGCATCCAATCCGGAACGCCGATCTTCGCAATGCTCAGGAGTGTCGGTGCAAGATCCACGAAACTGATCATCCTGTCTACCTTAGAACCCACCTTTTTGGCAGGGAAAAGATATTTGTATTTTTCAGGGATGCGAACGATGAAGGGGACCCTCGTTCCGGATTCGTAAACGAAACGTTTGCTTCGCCCGAGGACCCCGCCATGATCTCCGTAGTAAAATACGATCGTATTATCGGCGAGTCCCGATTCGTCCAGCTCCTTCAGCCTCTCCCCCAGCCAGTTGTCCATATCCTCGATCTTATCGTAATACTGGGCCCAGTCATGACGCATCTCAGGCGTATCGGGATGATATGGGGGGAGCTTCACCTTTGCCGGGTCATGGCGCAGATCTTCGACGGGTATGGACTTATGAATACTGCTCTCATGACTTATCTCGCAATTGAAGACCGCAAAAAAGGGCTGGCCGGTTTTCCGGTTCTTGTAATGTGCGGTTTTGCTGCTCTCATCCCATATGCCTTTGGTCTGTTCTTCGAGGATATTGTAGTCACGTTTAGCATTGTTGGTACAGTAATAACCGGCATCTCTAAGATATTTGGGGAAAAACCGCACAACATCCGACTTTTTATAGGTGCTGCGCATATGCTGGTTACCCCCCGAACAGGCGTAGATCCCTGTAATGATCGTATTCCGGGCCGGTGCGCAAACGGGAGCGTTTGCATAGGCGAAGGTATACATAAAGCCCTGTGAAGCCAGCCTGTCCATATTGGGCGTGGTGGCAAAGGTATCGCCGTAACAACCGGCAAACGGGCTGTTATCTTCACTTACAAGCCACAAGATATTCGGAAGTTCATCCGGTACGTTTTGTTTGCAGGATGCAGCACCTACCATGGAAAGAAGGGCCAGTCCCACAAGTTGATGGGTATGTTTCATTGTAAATCAGGTTAATGTAATATCCGGATATTGGATTGAGCATACAGGCGTCTGCCGGTCAGGGACGGTTCGTCTAAAATAGATAAATATTTCCAATGTGAAAAGCCTTAGGCAGGATAAGACGTTTCAGGAAGCCGGCATATCGGTGCAAAACCCTGATCATAGGCTGCACCGTCGATTCATAATGGGTCAGTCAGTCAGTCAAAGCTTCCCCGATCATTTCGAGAAATCTGCCGTAAACCGCATTAGCATGTTCAATATTCCCGTCCTGTCCCATCCTTACAATGACCATATTCCATTGGGGAATTACAAAACACCGGTTGTTATTCCATCCGTTAGCCGAAAAACATCCTTCTGGAGCGCCCGGAAGGTTCAGACTACCGTCGGCCATCCTCCCATTGACCCACCAGTTATATCCATAACATCCCGGCCCCGTTGATATTCTTCCTGTCCGTATCTGCAACCGGGAGATTTGCCGGCACCTGAACGGAAGTAGCCTCCCGCACCCAATCTTCGCTGATAAGTTGTTTTCCTTCCCATTTACCATGGTTCAGAAAAAGCCAACCCCACCGTGCAAGGTTTTCGGGCATTTATATTGACACCGGTGCATCCGTTGTTGACCGGAATGCCATCCAGGTCTTTCTCCGTAATCCAATACCAATCCATACCCATTACACGGGTCACTTTTTCCTTCAGGAAGCTCTCCAGCGGCATCTTAACCACCTGAGTCAGGACCCTTGCAAACATCATCTGGGCCTCATCCCAGTATGCGAATGCTGTGCCCGGCGGGAAAAAAGGTTCACCCGGATCATAGACGGTGGCGGACCAGTCGGCCATAGGAGCGGCATGATGACGATTCGTTCCCACAGCATCATACCCGGATGTCATTGTGGTAAAATGCCTGAAAGTTACACCGGGATATTTAACCCTGAGCAAGGGTTCATAATCTGCGGCATGATCCTTCAGGGAAACCTTCCCTTCATCCTGCAGAAGGCCCAGCACCGTACTGGTAAACGTCTTCGAACATGACCAGATACTATGAACACTGTCGGCGTGATCCCCTGCATAGATAAGATACCCGTTGCGGATAATCACAACCTCGCGGGTACTGTCATGAAAACATTTACTCCCAAGGTAACGTATCGCTTTTTCCAAACCGGCACTGTCCACTCCCTGCTGTGCAGGCGGCGAAAAAGCCCAGTCCGTCTCTGGATATATTACCGGCTGCCTTCCCCCTTCACAGGATGACAGAAAAAGAATGAGGCCGGTCAGACTTAGGGTTGCAATTGAAGTAAGACGCATGCGCTATAAATTTTTATAATGGTAAAGAGACATGGGTTATTTTCCTGCTGCAGCCAACCATTCCTCCAGGTGTTCACTGACAAAGGCATCATCGTTCAGTCCGGGATAATCCCGGTAGATCCTGTCAATTTCCCTATCCTGCCCTTCCGACATCACTTCTTCCGGGTTGAGGCACCAGGTTCCTTCGAGAAGACCCTGCCGCCTCAGGATCTCATGAATTCCGGGAATGCATCCCGCAAAATTGTGGGCTGCATCGAAGATCACGGCATTCGCATCGGTTACCGATATGCCGCGGGTAAGAAATTCTTCCGGTATGGCATTTCCTGATTTTTTAAGTTTTTTGACCTCGGCAAGAAGTGATACTGCCTTTTTCGTCCATACAGCCCAATGGCCGAGAAGTCCGCCAACGATTTCCTTTTCCCGGGACTCCCCGTTCACATTGAACCGGAATGTGGTCAGCAGATCGTTAAGAATATTGTCGTCATTACCCGTGTAAAGGGCGATATCCCTGTATCTCGGGGAGAAGCATACAGCCCTCACCACATCGATGGTCTGGTACCTGTTAAAGGGCGCCATCTTGATCGCCTCCACATTGGGAAGCTGAGCCAGGTCCTTCCAGAAATCAAAACTTAGCAACCTGCCCCCTGCAGCCGGCTGAAGATAAAAACCAAAAACGGGGATGATCTCCATAACCTTTTCGGCTCTCTTAATGAGTTGTTTTTCGGAAAGATCATTCAGGCCGCTGACGCTCAGAAGCCCCAGATCGTAACCATACCTGACGGCAAGTTCGGCTTCGCTCACCGCCTGGTCCGTATTACCTAAAATGCCCGCTACTTTAAGGAACGGACGGGTAAGCCCGGCCTGTGAAACCTCTCCGGCGGCCAACTTCAGCACAGGCTCGAACAGCCCTATGTTTTTATCGCGGATGGCAAACTGCGTAGTATGAACGCCAACGGCCAATCCGCCGGCCCCGCTTGCTATATAATACCTTGTAAGCAGCCGCTGTCTCTCCTCATCGAGCTTCCTGTTTTTATCCAGTGCCAGCGGATGGGCAGGTATCACGGTTCCTTCCTGCAAAAATTCCTTCTTTTCTTTCGTCAAAGTATTCATATCTGTAAATTTTTTATGATGATCGCTTTGATTTAATAGTTACCTGTCCTTTCCTGGAAATGCGTGGGCTTATTGCTGATCTCACCGTTATTTTCAACCCATTCGGCTGTCATTTCCATCATCTCCCGCAGCGAAACCCGCGGATACCCGAAGATCCGGTGGCACTGTGAAGCATTGCTCAACAGGGAGGTAGGAGCTTCCTCATTAAGGATGACCGGTTTTTTGTTGAACATCCGGCCGAACTCACTGGCGATCCATCTAATGGAGATGGTCTCTGGACCAGTCACATTCAGGATTTTTGGTGGAACGCTGCAGATCAGGAGGGAGCGGATGGCTATTTCGTTGGCATCGCCCTGCCAGATCACGTTCATATGGCCGTTACTTATATCTATAGGCTCTTCCCCGTAAACCAGCCTGGCGATCTCAAGGAGGGTGCCGTAACGCATGTCGATGGCATAGTTCAGCCTGAACATGAGCATGGGAATATTGTATTCATGGGAGAAATGCGTAAACATCCTTTCGCGCCCCAGGCAGGTCATAGCATATTCGCCATAGGGGGAGAGCGGCATCTCCTCGGTGGCACCTCCCGTACCTACGGGGACATAGGGATAGATGTTCCCGGAGGAAAATACCACGATCCGGGACTTCCTGAACCGGGTACATACCCTTGCCGGCAAATAGGTATTCATGGCCCACGTAAAATGCTCATTCCCGAAGGTCCCGAATTTTTTACCAGCCATATAAATGACATTCTCTGTTTCGGGAAGTTCCTGGAGCTTCTCATCGTCGAGCAGGTCGATGGAAATGGTTTCCACCCCGTTCTTTTCGAGGTCTTCCTTAAGTCCGCTTTCGGAGAACCTGGATACCCCGATCACGCGTTTTTTAATCCCGGCTTCACGAATGGCACGAACAGCGAGTTTAGCCAGGCTTGGTCCCATTTTGCCCCCGGCGCCCAGGATAATGATATCTCCCTTCACCCGGCTTATATCCTTTACCAGGGATTCCGAGGGTTCCGACAATTTAAGTTCAAGCTCTTCTATCGATTTCATTATATAACAATTTTGATTTTAAAGGTATAATGGAGCCCACATGACCGATTATTATCAAGTTACCTTTGTGTTGCCATCAATCATGTGGGGTTCATTATGTAACAATTTTGATTTTAAAGGTATAATGGAACCCACATTATCGATTATTGTAAAATTACCTTTGTTTTGTCATCAAAAATGTGGATTTCATTTCTTTTATATTAAATGATCAGGTAGCAGTCCTTAACCATACTAACTCTCAGAGAAATACCTTGATAAAATTTCCCACAGCCAGACAGAACAGTACGATCAGCCCAATGATACCGAAAATCTTCGATCCGGTCCTGTTAACAAGATCGCCCATGATCTTACTATTGTTTGCAATGACGAAGAGGGCAACACCGATGAAGGGAACGATAAAAATGGTCAGACCCTGGGCGAAGACGATGAGCTCGAGGGGAGATTTCCCAAAGATCACGGAAATTAACGCACCGAATATCATAACCAGCATGATCATGAACTTCACTTTTTTATTGTTCAAGTCGCTGGTTGAGAAAACTGCCTCAGCAAAAATACTCCCCCCTATGGTTGCGTTTCCAATAAGGGAGGAAAAAGACGCCCCGAAAAGTCCTACCATGAATACCGAACTGGCAAACCGGCCGAAAAGGGGTTCAAGGGCCTTTCCCATATCGGAGGCTGAAGTTACCTGAATATTCAGGGGGCGCAGGATCGCAGCCGAACTAATCAGGATCATTGCCGAGATGAATCCCAGTACCATGATCCCTGAAAAACTTTCCCGTAACACCTTGGATCTTTCCTCCCTTCTCCATCCCCGCGCCTGGACGAGGTAGGACTGGTAGAAAGCTCCACCAATCGAAAAGCTCGAAGCGGTGAGGGCCACCACAAGGATAAGTGAACCCGGGGGCAGGGATGGAATGAGACCCTTAAGAAGATCCGCCACGGCAGGTCCTGAAATAATCACCGTGAACAGGAAGGAGACCAGCATCAGCCCTACCATAAGAAGCATTACCTTCTCAAGTATCTTGTAGAAAGATTTGAAAAACAGGAGTGAAATTCCCAACAAAGTGATCATAATGATCCAGGGAAGTGATGAACCCGAATGAAAAAATTCGGAAAGGGCTACCCCGGCTCCGATGGAATTTCCGGCCTGAAATGATGAGGTGAGAAGGAGAAACCCGATACCCAAAAATAAGGGCACTGCCTTTCCCCATTTTTCCTGCATGGTTTTCAGGAGCGACCGGTCTGTGGCGATCCCGATCCTGGCTCCCATCCGGGTAAAGGCGATCATCAGGATTGTTGCGAGGACCACCACCCAGAGAAGGGAATACCCGTATATTGCCCCCAGTTTTGAAGTAATTGTCAGGCTTCCCGGACCGAAAACCAGGGCAGCCGTGATAATGGCTGGTCCGAGTGATCCTATCCAGTTCCTCAAAGAATAAAAAACCCCGCTTCCGGATCTATTTTCGTTTTTGTTCATCTAAACTCTTCCTGTTACCTGAAGGACTGCTTAAGGATGTTTTTTCATCCCACAACCCTTTAGTTTCAAATTTCTCCCCAAAATTATACATTAACGACTGAATGAGGCACATCCAAAGGAAAAAAAATACTTTCCATAAGATTCCGTTACTTTTTTCGGTTCCCGGATCCTCGCTATTTTCAACTCCTGCAGGATCTGAGCAGGACTTGTGCTGTACTGTGGTGAATTCATCTAAATGAATACTGACTGGAGATTCTCCCGGATCAGCGATGCGAATACCTACCCCGATACCCACCGTAAAACACCCGATTTTTGCCGGTTTGCGCGGAACCCGTAGCTCAGTATTCGCCTTTGAGCCGTTCGGACAGGATCCCTGCTTGTCCTTCCCCCAGCCTGCCTTTAAAAAGATCATATAGCTGTTCCTGCGTTTCATTCGCAGCCAGTGAATCCAGCATGGCCTTTTGTTTCCGGAATGCTTCCCGGGTGATCTTCTCCGGATCGATCCGGCTGTACAGCTCTCTCCGCATTTCTTCCTTCACATCAGTATAAGCCGAAGATCCGGAGAGATCCTTCTTCTCACCGGGATCATCCGCGAGATTAAAAAGCAATTCTCCATATTCTGAAAACCAGATATATTTCCAGTCCCCTTTCCGGATCATGAATGACCCGGTGCAGTTACCCTCGGAATGATTTTCAGCATAAACAACGTTATCAACACCGGCCTTCCCGGGAGTGAAAAACCGGTCGAATGATTTTCCTCTCAGATAGGAAGGCTTTTCGATGCGGGCATGATCGAGCATTGTGGGCGTAAGATCGATCTGTGAAACCGGCGTATCAAACCTGTTATTTGCCGGAATGCCGGGACCTGATATAATGAGCGGTATTCGAATCGCGCAGTCGTACAAGTTGTTTTTCAGCCAGAGCCCATGCTCGCCGAGACTCTCACCGTGATCGGATGTATAAATGATGAGGGTATTGCTGTACTGGCCGGTTTCCTTCAGGGCCCGGATCACCTTCCCAATGGATTCATCCAGTTCTGTTATCATACCGTAATATCCCGACCGGGCTCTTTTTATCTTTTCCCTGTCGATGGGAGTGGCGATCCGTTTAAAATGCCGCAGCTCCTGGTACACCATATTCAGACCCTCCAATTCCTCATTGCTCACCTCAGGCATATCAACATTGTCGGGATAGTATTTTTCATAGAAGGTATCAAGCGCCGCAAATGCCGGGTGGGGCTGAACATATCCCAGGTATAAAAGCCATGGTGCGCCGGGTTTCTGTGCTTCCCCGGTCATAAATTCCAGCGCTTCCCGGGTTACTTTCCGATCATTGATGGAGTAGTCATTTCTTTCATGACCGTCGACCTGGTCCCGTTCATCAATCCGGTAACAAAGTGGCATTCTGAAAAGCGAAGTAATATCCGGGTTATGTTTATGGCCATTTTCAGAGGGCGTCGTGTCAAAACCTGTTGGCAGCGTATCATCCAGGTCCAGTTTCCCAAATGCAAAAGTGCGGTATCCGTGATCCCTGAAATAGGTCCCCCACACTGGATAGGATCCGTCCCAGACTGTGCTGTTGCAGTATGAACCGACATCGGAAGGATACATGCCGGTCATGAGGCTTGCCCTGCCGGGCACACAGACGGGTGCTGCGGAATAGGCAGCGGTAAAGACGGTACCTTCCTGTGCCAGCCGGTCGAGATTGGGCGTCTGAACAATGGGATGACCCGCAAAGCCGGCGTATTTATAGGAATGCTGGTCGGAACAAATGAAGAGGATATTCGGCCGGTTCGTCTTTTTCGCCGGTTGCCCCGGATTTGTTCCCGCTGTGAGGCTGCAAAGAACTGTGAGACCGGTGAATCCCGCAACAGTTTTCAGGTAAAAGGAGGTTCGGTCATCTGTCTTTTTCTTCATGATCGGAAATATTTAGTGTTTGCCAGAAAACTCGATGACCCTTCGGCTCAGGGACCGGTGACTTCATTCAAGAGGGTGAACTTTTCGTTCATCGAATTAACCGGTCCCTGAGCGAAGCCGAAGGGTTCTGATACTATTTAGTAATGCTGATTTCAGTGTTGAAGGTCATCATTTTTAAAAAAAAATTAATTCTTCAAGCATAATTTTGAAGGCAATTTACATACGGCAGTGCCAGTAAAGCAAATTAACGAGTGTAAATCCGGGATCTCCTGTTCGTGATCACTACTCCACCTTAAGGAACCGTTCCGTCCTGTTCATCAGGCCATTGCTGACCCGGATGATGTAAATGTCCGGGAGGAGCGATGAAACATCCAGGGAGATATCGCTGGTTTCGGCAACGGACAGCATTACCGGTACGCCCGTGGTAGTATAGACAGAGATGAGGAATGGCGGATGATCCGTAGCGCGGTCTGGTTTCAGATAGAGAAGATCCCGGCAGGGAGACGGAAAGACAGAAAACCCTTTTCCCGCTATGAGGGCGGAAATTCCGGTTCCGCCCGGATTATTTACGGTAAGATTGAAATCGATTGAATTACTGCTTCCGCATTCGCTCGTAAACGTTGCAGTAATGGTGCATGAGCTGTCGGGCCGTACCGATTTTGCGGTGGAGACCCCCGATACGCCGCAGCCGGCCCACTCCCAGGTACCCCCGGTTACAGGTTGCGGGCTCATGGTTACGAGCTGGCCGGGGTCCACCGTAATATCCGAGGTTGCCTGCCAGATGCCATAGAAAACCTGGAGATAAGGTTTGACAAGAGGAGGTGAGCAGGGAGCGATCAAATAACTCACACTACCCGTCTCACCGCAATTGTTTGTGAATTTTGCCACCGCCGTGCAGGTTTCCGTTACGGTCAGATCCTGGATCCTCGAATCCCCTGATGTTCCGCAACCGTTCCAGCTCCAGGTCCCTGTACCAGCAGCCTCGGGTGCCATCCTGACGGTGGCCGGGAAACTCACATAGACGTGTGAGGTCTGTTGCATGTCATCCGCCCCGACGCTGGCATAAGGAGTGACCAGGTATGGTGAGCAGTCGTTTATGATATTGAAGGTCTGCGAGCTCACGGCACCACAGCTATTTGTAAAGACGGCGGTCGATATACATTTGGTACCGGTGGAAGCAGTTTGCATTGTGTCCGTGCCTGAAAGTCCACATCCGGCCCAGTTCCAGCTGCCAAACATATCAGGTACGGGTTTAAATGTCACTGTTGACCCGGTGCCGGTAAAAAGGGTGTTACCACCCTGCCATTCACCCTCATCAACCCGGATATACGGCTGCACTGACGCTGGTTTACACGACTCGTCCCATCCATAGACCGCCATGATATCCGGAACCTCATCCAGGGTGATGACCAGCTCATGATTAAAGACATAGTTAAGATACCTGGGATCATTCCCGGTTAGCCAGGTGGTATGCCATATCATCCACCACGACCACATCACACCCTGTTTGATACACTGATCCGGGTTAGGTGGCACACCGCATTCATGGTAAGCCACCGGATCCGTATTGCTCCCTGTGATACTGCGGACCGTATTGTACATGTCCGGGTGAACATCGGCACCCCCGTCATAGGTATCCGCACCGGCAATGTCTACATATTCATCTCCCGGATACCAGGCGGCATCAGGTGATCCGGTATAACACAGCACCCAGATCAGGTTATTGAGTCCCCTTTCATGAACAAAGTAGTCATACATCGTCCGCCACAGAAGTTTAAACCGCCCGGGACCCTGCTTGCCCCACCAGAACCAGCTGCCGTTGAGCTCATGGAGGGGCCGCCATAGCACCGGGACGTTCGCATCACGGAGAACCTGGAGATGATCGGCTTTCAGCTTCAGTTCCCTCCACATTTCATTATATTCAACGGTTCCTTCCTGGAAACATTTATCGATGTCGATCTCCACCTTGCTGTTCTCATATCCTTCGCCAACACCCGGAGCTCCCCAGTGCCACATGATCGTCGGAATGCCGCCGTTTTTCCACCAGTTTATCTCGTTTTGTACCTCGTTATTGTTTGCACTCTCAGTGATCAGATCGGCCCCCCTGACAGCCGGCAATTTGCCGGTGGTTGTTTTCAGATAGTTCAGTTCGTCCACTCCCCAGGGAGCCCACATCTGTCCCGAGAGGATCTTCTTACCCGACAAATCGTGAAGATACCGGAAAAGGGCAACGGCTTCGGGAGACGGATCGGGACAGGTGAGGGTATCATGAGGGGAGAGCCCCGGAGGCGAAGGGCTGAAAACAGCTGACGGCGGCACCGGAGGGGCCGCTTTTCCTTCTGCTCCCGTAAAATGGACACAGCCCAGACCCAACAGCAAAATCATATATTTTCTGCTCATAGTATAGCTGGTGTTTGTCTGGAAAGATATAAAAAAGAAGACAAACCGTATAAAAAATCAGTGATCATCCATCTGACCTTTTACCCTAAACCGCTCTCAAACCCCTGCCACCTCACCGTCCTCTTGTGATTTGGCCGACAATTCTCAAACAACGTTCCAACTACTCCCCAACTTCTCTCAAGCGAACCGAAACCCAAATCCTTGTTATCCGTTCCGATAGCCATATAGCCATCGGAATCCGTCCAATCCGTGTTCCCTATTCATACATTCCATGTTCTTCCTTAACCTGTCAAACAATTTACGCGTAATGCAGTTTTAATAAAAGTGGTAACCGCAGCCCGGTAAAAGACTGTGCATCGGAAACCGCTTTCCAATGTATTATTTATCCGGTTTATGGACACATTCAATCAATGGTGGGGATGGCTGGTCGGGGCACTCGTCCTGATCGTCCTGGTATGGATCGCCGTATGGATCACTTCGGGAAACAGGCGGTTTCACCGGAATTATAATGATGCCATGAGGCTGCTGTCAGATAAACGGATGAAAGGCGAGATCAATGAGGAGGAATACAAAAAGCTCATGGATGAACTCAAAGGCAAGACAAGTACCTGATCCTGCCTTTCATGATCAACATGTAATCATCGGTACATCTGAATAGTATCAGAAAGAAAACTCGATGACCCTTCGGCTCCGCTCAGGGACCGGTGACTTAATTCAAGAGGGTGAACTTTTCGGTGGTGGTAAGGCAGGCAAAAGGCCCCTATGTATTAATTTAAAATTCAGTGACTTTCGCAAGAAGGACCTTTTGCCTGCCTTACCCCCATCCGAAAAGTTCTTCGTTCATCTAATTGACCGGTCCCTGAGCGGAGCCGAAGGGTCATCGAGTTTTCTGGCAAACACTAAATATCATGACAAGAGTAGAAGTTTTTTCAAAATTTCATTGCATCCCGGAACAACATTCTCCCCAAAATTCGATATTTTTATCGCTGAATTACTGCAAGGAACATGACCAAGCCCGAAGAGACAGTTCTCCGCCTTCCGCGGTGGATGAAAGCCGAAATGCCGGACGTAAAAAATTACCCGAAACTCAAAAAACTGCTTTCGGAGCAGCATCTCCATACGGTCTGTGTGAGCGCCAACTGCCCCAATAAGGGGGAATGCTGGAACAGCGGCACTGCCACCTTTATGATCCTTGGCGATAAATGCACCCGGAACTGCCGGTTCTGCCAGGTGGATACCAAAGTCCCCGATCCTTTGGATGCTGATGAACCTGAACGTCTCGCCCGGGCCATTAGCAGGCTGAACCTGAAACATGCCGTGATCACCTCTGTGGCCAGGGATGATATGCCGGACGGAGGTTCAATGCATTGGGCAGAGACGATCCGTGCGGTCAAAAGAGCAAATCCCGGGATCACCATGGAAGTCCTCATTCCCGATTTCCGGGGCAGAGTGGCCGATCTCGACAAGATCATCGCCGCCGGACCGGAAGTGATCTCACATAACCTCGAGACAATAAGACGCCTTTCTCCTTCCGTGCGCAGTGTGGCTACCTACGACCGGAGCCTGCAGGTGCTTAAGTATATTTCGGATTCGGGCATTACCGTGAAAACCGGCATCATGACCGGCTTTGGTGAAAGGTATGAAGAAGTGATTGAATGCATGAAGGATGCACTCAGTTCAGGGGTGAGCGTTTTTACTATCGGGCAGTACCTGCAGCCCGGACCGCGTTACCTTCCCGTAACCGGATACATCACCCCTGAAATATTTGAATCATACCGGAAGGAAGGCCTTGCTCTCGGTTTCCGGTTCGTGGAAAGCGGACCCCTCGTCAGGTCTTCCTACCATGCCGAACGGCACTGCACTAAAAATTCCCCCGGGCTATAATATTTTAATAATGAATATACCGGTAATTGAAAACCTGGGGCTGATCGACTATAAAAAAGCATGGGATTACCAGGAACGGCTGTTCGACAGCCTGGTGAGCGCCAAACTCGGTGGAAAATCGCTTCCGGGGTATATCCTTTTCTGTGAACATCCCCATGTATACACCCTTGGCAGGCATGGCGAGCAGGGAAACCTTCTCATTTCCGAAAGCTTTCTCGAAATCCATCCAGGCATCATTTTACAAGATCAATCGCGGTGGGGATATCACCTACCACGGACCCGGCCAGATCGTAACTTACCCTATCATCGATCTCGATGTTCATAAGCTCGGAATACGCAGCTATATCGAAAAACTGGAAGACGCTGTGATCGGCACCCTGAAAATTTACGATAGGAAAGGCTACCGGCTGAAAGGCATCACCGGCGTATGGGTGAAGGACCGGAAAACCGGGACCGACAAGAAGATCTGCGCCATCGGTGTCAGGGCCAGCCGCGGGGTAACCATGCACGGACTCGCCTTCAACGTGAACACCGATCTTACCTATTTCGGGTTCATCAATCCCTGCGGATTTTCCGACAAGGGAGTAACCTCCATGGCGGAACAGTCAGGCCGGGAACAGGATCTTGAAGAGGTAAGAAAGGTACTGCTGACGGAAATGAGCACGGCGTTTGGATTCTGAAGAAGTTCCGGGACCTGGGTTCCTGGTTCCAGGTCCGGGTCCCGATTCCGGCCTAATTTATTGTATCACATTACAATAAATTTTTATTTTTTTTGTATTGGAATACAAAATATTTCCAATTTTTATGTAATGGAATACAAAAAATTTAGAAATATTTGAACAGGGATTGAATCATTTGTGCGACCAAAAGCAGGATTATTTAGTGTTTGCAAGCAACTCGACAACCCTTCGACTTCGCTCAGGGACCGGCGACTTCATTCAAGAGGGTGAACTTTTCGGATGGTGGTAGATCAGGCAAAAGGTCCGTATGTATAAAACTAAAATTCAGTGGTTTTCTTATGAAGGTCCTTTTGCCTGATTTACCGCCATCCGAAAAGTTCTTCGTTCATATCCAGATTGGTTACCCGCCATTACGCATCGATATTTTAAACACGATTGATGGGATCACCTTCTCCGAAGCTGCACCAAATTGCCGGGAAGTTCAAGTTGACGGCTTACAGGTTAAATTTATCGGTCTTGAGGACTTTATTACCAATAAATCGGCCTCCGGACGTCCTCAGGATCTCGTCGATGTCAAAGATCTTCTTGCATTCCAACTACCGGCAAAAAAACCGAAAGACGGCAGGAGTAGAGGTGATGGGCGGAAAATATGAAACATCCGGAAACCATCTGAACCAATAGTCTCCTATTTGAAATCTTTCTTAATAATCAAAAAAAGATTTTTCCTTCTTTCTTTGCTATCCATAATGAATTAACTTGGTGATCCCGGTGAAATCTGTTAAACGGAATCATACCAGACAAACCGGTGATTTCATGCCGATAACCCCGATGATATGAAAAACCTGTATCAGATACTGGCAGAACTGCATCCGGATACGGATATGCCCGTTCTTGCCACCCTGGTCAGCAAATCGGGTTCGGCTCCGCAGGTGCCCGGAAGCTCCGCCATTTTCTCTGCTACCGGACTCTCCGGCGGAACCCTCGGTGGAGGCATCCTCGAAGCCCAGGCGGCAAAGGAATGTGAGAAGGCTATGAAAACCGGCATTTCCGTTTTTTTTGATTTCGATCTAAACGCGGATATTTCGGTACCGGAGGGAGCCATCTGCGGAGGACAAGCCGGAATCCTCATCGATGCATCCCCTCTGAAACACCTGGCTGAATATAAAAAACTGACCAATTCGCTTAGAAACCGGACACCGGGGATCCTGATCACCGCCTTCCAAACCATCCCCGGCGACCGCCTGAATATCAGGCGGCAATGGCATACAGAAAATGATGAAATTTCACTTTCCCCTCCCTTCGACGAAATAAGTCCGGAAACCCTCGCGGAAAGCCTCAGGGTAAAGAAAACCTCCTTGAAAAAAAGCGCTCCCGGAAAGGAGCCTTCCCAAAGTCCGTGGCATTTCTTTCTTGAACCCGTTTTTCCTTATCCCCGGCTGATCATCGCGGGTGCCGGGCATATCGGGAAAGCACTTACCCATATAGCTTCCCTGCTTGACTTCAGCATAACGGTCATTGACGACCGGCCTGACCTGGGCAGCCATAGGAACCTACCGGAAGCGGATGAGGTGATCACCGGTGATATCGGACATATCATGGAACATCTTGATATAACACCGGATACCTTCATCGTGATCGTTACCCGGGGACATGTTGCTGATGCAGAGGTTCTGAAAGCCTGCATCACCAAACCCTCTGCCTATACCGGGATGATCGGCAGCCGTAGAAAAACAGGGTTAATGCGCAAAAAATTCATGGATGAGGGTTGGGCAACCCCGCAGCAATGGGAACGTATCCATGCGCCCGTGGGACTGGAGATCGGATCCGTTACGGTCCAGGAGATCGCCGTGAGCATCGCCGCCGAACTCGTGCAGGTGAGGCGTATGGCGGAAAATGAGCAGGACAGGAAAAATATCTGGGGCATCGTCCTGGCAGCCGGGGAATCGAAACGGATGGGCACGCCCAAGATGCTGCTTTCGTATGGCGAAAATACAATAATCGAAACGGTACTCGACCGGATCGAAAGTTCCGGTGTCGGTAATATCCTTGTGGTCACCGGTGCCGGCAGGGAATCCCTCATTCAGAAAATCTCCGATAGAAACGTGGAGATCTGCGTCAATCCCGACTACACCCGGGGGATGTATTCATCGGTAAAATGCGGTTTCGGGGCATTACCTCCCGAAGCGGATGCGGTCATCGTTTTCCTTGGCGATCAGCCTATGGTGAGGCCGGAGCTGATCGACCGCATCATTAAAGCCTGGAAACGACACGGGAACGGCATTGTAATTCCGGTATATGGCAAAAAACGAGGCCATCCGGTTCTCATCGATGCCAGGTACAGGGATGAAGTTCTGAACCTGGATCCGCAAAACGGTCTCCGGTCGCTTATGATGAATCATTCCGGCGATATTTATGAACTGGAAACGGAATATTCCTGGGTTCTGAGGGATATAGATACGGCATCGGACTACCAGCGGGAATTGACAAAAGATGTATAAACCCGCAAAAAAATGTATTCGTAATTCTTAAACTCATTATTATGGCAAAAGAAAAAATTCGTTTTAACCTGAATGGCAAACCGGTGGAGGTGGAAACCGATCCCACAAGTACCCTGCTTTGGGTTCTGCGTGCAGACCTGGGAGCCATGGGGACCAAATTCGGCTGCGGACTCGGATTTTGCGGGGCATGTACCATCCTTCTCGACGAGGAACCGGTAAGATCCTGTATGCTGACCGCATCGGATGCGAAAGGCAAGAAGATCACTACCATAGAGGGATTGGCAGTAAATGGCAAACCTCACCCCATCCAGCAGGCTTTCATGGATCACGATGCCCTCCAGTGCGGTTACTGCACCCCGGGAATGATCATGAATGCATATGGACTTCTTGCGAAAAATCCCGATCCTACCGAACAGGAAATAAAAGACGGCATGGAAGGAAATCTTTGCCGTTGCGGTGCTCACAAAAGGATCGTGGAAGCCATTCAATCGGCCGCTAAGGTCATGAAAGAAAATAACCATGTCATGCTCGAAAAATGAAGAATGCAATCCTTCATAACAGCAGGACATCCGGCAAAGGAAGCTCTTCTTTACTTCAGGCCGGAATTCTCCCGGCATTCAAGGCAGTTTAATTCCCCGAATAAAATTTAAAAAATATACATCTGATGAAACAGGATAAGATCAATGGATCCGGAACGAAGGATCAACAATACAGTTTCAACCTGAAGCGCCGGGAGTTCCTGAAATTTCTCGGTGGCGGTATCGTGGTAACCTTCCTGGCCATGGAGCCCTTCGATCTGCTTGCCCAGGACCAGCGCAGGCGGCTACCTTCCGATTTCAATGCCTTCCTCAGGGTCGATGAGGACGGGAAGGTGAGTTGCTTCACTGGTAAGATCGAGATGGGCCAGGGGATCATCACTTCCCTTGCTCAAATGCTTGCCGACGAGCTGGATGTAAATTTCGATGATGTGACCATGATCATGGGCGATACAGATCTGTGTCCCTGGGACATGGGAACCTTCGGATCGATGTCCACCCGCTTTTTCGGTCCGCCGCTCAGGGCTGCCGCCGCGGAAGCCAGGTCAGTTCTTCTAAGCCTGGCTTCGGAACAGCTGAATGTTCCTTCTGAACAACTCAGTGTCAGCAACGGAACCGTCTTCAATTCCGGAAAAAAGGATCAGAAGGTTACGTATGCGGAGTTGACCCGGGGTAAAAACATTGAAAGACATCTTACGGAAAAACCCGATCTGAAAAAACCTCCGGAATTCAAAATTATGGGCAAATCAGAACTCCGCAGGGATGCCTTTATGAAGGTGACCGGAGAAGCGAAATATTCGGGCGATATCCGGATCCCCGGCATGAAATACGGAAAGGTGCTGCGTCCACCGTCACACGGGGCAACCCTGAAGAGTGCCGACACGTCGGAAGCTGAAAAGATCGAAGGCATCCGGATCATACGGGAGGATGATTTCATTGCAGCACTTCATGATTCTCCCGATATGGCAGAGATTGCGGTATCAAAAATAAAGGCTGAATATGATTTCGATGAGATGCCCGTTGATGACAAAACGATCTTTGATCACCTGTTGAATGTTGCGGGTGACGGGGAAACGGTTTCGCAAAAGGGGGATCTTTCTGAAGGGAAAAAACAATCGGGACAGGTATTTGAAAATACCTATTACAACGGTTACGTAGCCCACGCCGCAATGGAACCACATACGGCGGTTGCACATATCGAAGGCGACCGGATAACCGTATGGGCATCCACGCAGACTCCCTTCCGGTTACAGGAGGAGATCTCCAGGCTCCTGGATTTCCCCATGGAAAAAGTAAGGGTGATCACACCATTCGTAGGTGGCGGATTCGGCGGAAAATCACACAACCTGCAGGCGGAGGAAGCGGCCCGTCTGGCAAAGCTCAGCGGGAAACCGGTTATTGTGGTCTGGGACAGGAGAGAGGAATTCTTCGAGGATACCTTCCGGCCTGCAGCGGTCGTTAAGGTCAGGTCGGGCATCGCCGGTGACAGGATCACGCTCTGGGACTATTCCCAGTATTTCGCCGGTTCCAGGGGATCCGACACCATTTACGATGTACCTCACCAGGTCACCATGTCGTACATGTCGGGCAAATCCAGGGTGCATCCTTTCGGCACAGGTGCATGGAGGGCTCCCGGGAACAACACCAATACCTTTGCCCGGGAATCGCAGATCGATATTATGGCTGCCGCAGCCGGCGCTGATCCTCTCGAGTTCAGGCTGAAGAACCTGAAGGATGAGAAAATGATAGGTGTTTTGAAAGCTGTGGCCGATAAATTCGGATGGACATCCGCAAAAGCGCCCTCCGGCAGGGGCTGGGGCATTGCCTGTGGAATCGACGCGGGAACCTGGGTGGCGCTTATGGCAGAGATCCAGGTTGATGAAAAATCGGGAAGAATAAAGGTGAAACGCGTGGCCTGCGCACAGGATATGGGGCTCAGCATCAATCCGGAAGGAGCGACAATTCAAATGGAAGGTTGTATCACCATGGGCCTCGGTTATGCTCTTATGGAAGAGGTGAAGTTCAAGGGCGGGGATGTCGGGGATAAAAATTTCAACACCTATATGATCCCTCATTTTTCATGGCTTCCCGTGATCGAGACTGTTATCCTCGACCGCCCGGACGAGGCACCGCAGGGAGGCGGCGAACCAGCCATAATCGCCATGGGCGGCCTGATCGCAAACGCGGTGTTCGATGCTACAGGTGCAAGGATCTTCCAGCTTCCCATGACACCAAAAAGGGTGAAGGAGGCCCTTGCACAAATGAAGGGTTAAACAGGGAACCTTTAAACTATTATGATCCTCCAGGGTTACCTATTATGTACCAAAACCCGTGAATCGTGAAAGCAATGATCCTGAAGGAGATAACAGATTTGAGGCAGAACAGTTCCCCTCTTGAATATACGGATGTTCCCGACCCGGTCCCCGGGAAACACGAAATACTGATTAAGGTATCTGTCTGTGGCGTCTGCCATACGGAACTGGATGAGATCGAAGGCAGAACAGCTCCCCCTGAACTTCCGGTTATCCCGGGTCACCAGGTGGTGGGATATGTGATCGGCATGGGAGACAAAGTCCGGAAATTTAAAGAAGGCGACCGCGTCGGGGTGGCGTGGATCTTTTCTTCCTGTGGCCATTGCGATTACTGTAACACGGGCAATGAAAACCTTTGCGCTTCCTTCAAAGCCACCGGCAGAGATGCCAATGGCGGGTACGCTGAATATATGACGGTGAATGAGGACTATGCCTACCGGATCCCTGAAATTTTCACCGACTCGCAGGCGGCGCCCCTGCTATGTGCCGGAGCAGTCGGTTACCGTGCACTGAAGCTTTCAAAGCCGGAGGACGGGCAGAATATAGGCCTCACCGGGTTTGGAGCATCCGGTCATCTGGTGATTCACATGATCCGGCACCGGTACCCCAGTACCAGGATCCATGTCTTCGCACGAAGTGAGAATGAAAGAAAATTTGCATCCGAACTCGGTGCTCACTGGACCGGTGATTCGACAGACAGGGTACCTGAACCACTCCACTCCATCATCGATACGACTCCTGTCTGGAAGCCAGGCTTGGAAGCCCTGAGAAATTTAAGGCCCGGAGGAAGACTCGTGATCAATGCGATCCGAAAGGAAGACATCGACAAGGAATATCTCATGAACATAAATTACCATGAATATCTCTGGATGGAAAAGGAGATCAAAAGTGTAGCCAACGTTGCCCGGGATGATGTGAGGGAATGCCTTGAACTCTCGGCAGGGATCCCTATGAAACCTGAGATCAGGGAATTTCCGTTAAAAGATGCCAACCTGGCGCTGAGCGAGATGAAGCATAGTAAGATCCGGGGAGCCAAAGTACTGGTGATCTCCTGAAAGGCTTATTTATTTGGTGAGTTGGTGAGTTGGTGATTTGGTGAAGTGGAAGAGGAACACGGATTTGACGGATTTGTGCGGATAATCACGGATGAAGAATATTTGGTGAGTTGGTGAGTTGGTGAGTTGGTGATTTGGTAAAGTTGTCCTATCTCAAACACGGAAACCCTCTTTCCCATTACTCACTATATTAACAACTTACAACCGATTTACCCAAAACATTTCGCCACCGGATTTGTTAAGAAAGGTATCTAACCCATCCATTTGCGTCATGCTTTTACAAAACAGGTTCCTGCCCGGTATTCTGTCCGCAAGTCTCCTTCTCATAACCGCCTGCCATAAGGATGAAGACCGTTCAAAACTCACGGCTGCGGCAGGCACCGACCAGAATGTCCTTGTCGGACAGGTAGTGACTTTAAACGGAAATGGTTCTTCCGATTCCCGGGGAAATAATTTCACCTTCTCCTGGAGGCTTCTCTCTGTTCCATCATCCAGCACGGCTGTACTTCACAATGAGGATACATCCACACCGGATTTTACAGCGGATCTGCCGGGAAAGTACAAGGTCGAAGTTACGGTAAGCAATAATTCCTCCAGCCGCGATACGGTCACGGTCGCCGCGTTCAAGGTAAAAACGCTCGGCGGTACCTATGACAATATAATCCCGGGATCCAATGTCGGGATCCGCGATTTTGCCTCTGTGCCGGATACCTTGTTTGCCACCTGTGAATTCACTGTCATTGGAGGAATCCAGGCCAATAAGATCGCCGGCTTCGATGGTCTTCACTGGTTTGCCATGGGCTGCGGGCTGGAAGACGGCAGTATTTACGATATGATGTCTTATAAGGGTGAGTTGTACGTTACGGGCCAGTTCGATGAGATAGGATGCATACCGGCCCATAACATTGCTAGATGGGATGGTAAAAACTGGAAGGATGTGGAAGGAGGACTCACCGGGGGCGATAATGCCTTCGGGTATGCTCTTGCCGTATATAAGAATGAGCTTTACGCCGGGGGTCTCTTTACGAAAGCGGGCGATGTGGATGCAGTGAACATCGCCAGGTGGGACGGCTCCAAATGGGCTGCTGCAGGTACCTTCGGGGGCGGTTCGGTAAGGGAACTCGCAGTTTACAAGCAAAAATTATACGCAGGTGGCTTTTTTACCTCCGTGAACGGGATAAGTACCGGGCATATCTCCACCTGGGACGGAAACGAATGGTCCGCATTGGGACCCATGAACGGTCTGGAATTAGGATCGACAGGTACTGTTAAACATATGGCTGTCTTCAATGACAAACTATACCTCTCCGGGGACTTTACCGACGATGCTGACCGTGACCTGTCTGAACTCGTTGTCTGGGACGGTTCTCAATTCAGTGATTTCGGGAGGGCTTTCAGCCTCTACCCGGACAATACCATCTCTGAACTTCAGGTAGCAGGCAATAAGCTGTATATAGGCGGGGAATTCCATAGCGTGATCGGAACGCAGGCAGGCAGTATTCTGCAATGGGACGGCGAAAGCTGGGGAAAACCTGGTTCCGGCATTTCCGGTACCGTTTTATCCATTGAAGAATTCAAGGGTCAGATATATATTGGCGGTGACTTTGATGTTGCAGGGGGCCAGACTTCGGAAAACATCAGCATCTGGACCGAAAACTGACAGGGATAATACCGGCAGATCAGAATTTTCAATCTCGTTTTTTATTCCTGATAATTCCATTGCTTTTCTGGATGTCCGGGTGATACGCAACCATTTCATGTTTTATTTCATCTTGACATTGACAGTTTTACTTCTTAGATTTGTATTAACCGTCAGTGGGAGGAAATGCCATGAAAAAAATTTTATTACTTTTTATCCCGGCCATGATGCTGGGGATCTCTTCGTGTGAAAAAACGAAGGTTGATTCCGGTGAAAAAGGCCGTGTTGAATTCGTTATGAGTACTGCAGGAAGCGGGCTCAAGGCTGCCGTAAGCGACAGTGTTACGCCGGGCACTTACCAGTTACTGCTAACCATTGCCGACATGAACGGAGTTCCGGTTCTGGAAGATAAACTTCTGCCGGTTTTCCTTTTCGGGAATGATTTCGTAAGTGAAAAAATCGAGATCGGGACAGGACGGCTGCAGCTCTTGAAATTTATGGTCATCAGTCCGGACGGATCCGTGATCTATGCGGCGCCGCTCGAAGGATCCCCCCGGTCATACCTCGTCAATGATCCTCTGCCTTTGCGGTTCGCGGTGTCTGCGGGCGAAGTGACAACCCTGCATCCCGAGGTACTCAGCGTGAACGGGGCCTCCCCGTCGGAATTCGGATACGTATCTTTCGGGATTAATATCGTGAATCCCGTGCCCGTTTATGTTCTCGCCATGCTTGACAATCCGCTGGTCATGGCCCCGACCCAGATCACGACGGCAACATTGGTCGTGACCTCTGCCGACGGCTGGCAGCACAAATTCTTTCTTGAAGCGAAGATAAATAAGATCGAGATCCGTGGCGGTTCTGGGGAATATACCTTCGAAGTTCTAAAGGACGGCTATGCCCCGGCGAAATTCCGTTTCAGCGAAAGAGAACTCCGGGCGACCTCGGAGCAGGATCCGCTCGTCCTGAAAATAGGAGGCGATGCCGCTTCAATCGGTAATCCTGAAGCCCGGACCCGACAGAGGAAAGGACGCACTGATCTCCGATCTAGAACCGGATAAAAATTTCGGCGGTTCGCAGTATTTTGAAGCGACCTTTCTTTCGGAGTCCCCGCTGACTGTGATGCGTACAAACCGGAGCCTGATCTCGTTCAATATGAATGAGGTTCCCAAAAGTGCAAAGATCGAAAAGGTGATGCTGGTCCTGTATTTTGATAAACCCCTGGGCTGGGACAGCATTTTCAACCGGGAGTACTTTGCCTGGTTCGGGGCTGTTTTACAGAAGATCACCGAACCCTGGGATGAAAATGCGGTAACCTGGAATAACCAGCCTGCCACAACGGAAGTGAACCAGGTATATGTCTCGCCCCAGCCACAGCTCAGTACGAACATCAGGAGCTATGATGTCACAGCACTTTATACCCCTTCGGCAGATGGTAACGTCGCTCCCGGTTACGGTATGATGTTCAGACTGTATCCTTCACCACAGTTCGCGGGATTCAGGTTTGCTTCGAGCGATTATCCGGTGGCGGAGATGAGGCCGGAATTGAGGGTTTATTTTTCCGTGAATCAATAATTTTTTTCTTGACAAAGCCCTTACGGATTTGGAGATTTCTAACTACTTAGGGATCTTCGTAAATAGTTTAAAAACTTTGATTTTCAATACTTTAATAATAATTCAACTTTTTCTTTCACTGCTCTGGCTATTTCAATGTATTCTTTCGTTTCAATGACTCCCGGAATATAAAGATCATCCGGGTATCTGATAGATACACCAAATTCCGTCAGGCTTTTCAAATCAAAGTCAAAATTCTCATCATCAAGCTTTTTACACTCCAACAAAAGGTAATCCACATCATGTGTTCTTGGGAAATCAATATCATTAAAAATCAGGAAGGATTTAAGATACTTTTCAACAGCTTGTTGAGCATGAAAACAAATGGTACTGGTATAGAATTCAATGCCTGACTTTTCCAGATTTTTAATCACAGCATAGTCCTCATTTGCACGGAATATCCAGTTTCTAATATATTCAAACTTTTCCTCTCTCATAGAATAACAGCATCTTTCATGAGATTCCGGATAATATGACCTGGCAGATTTTTCTTTCTCTCAATTTCGTCAATAGATTGAATCAATATATCGGATCGAATATCCTGCTTTAGCAGTTCTTTTCTGATGTTGGTCCTGAGGACGATTTTTTCTCTGGGAGTAATCTGATCCCTGATTATAATCAGGATATCATAATCACTATCAGGATGTGCATCGCTTCTCGCCCTGGAACCAAATAACATAATTTCAGCATCAGGTAGATACTGACTAATTGTAGCTTTTATTTTTGCAATGCCGTTTTCTTTCTGTCTCATCGCCAAACTGTTTCTAAACAAATATACAAAAAAATCAGGAGAACTATATCTCCCCTTTTCCGGGATCCTGATCCTGATCGAATGCACCCTTATCCAACTACTACAAAATAGAAAACGGCCAGAGAGAGATCTCACTGGCCGCGGTGGATAAAATCGCCAAATATTTTAATATTACCATCGATGAGCTGGTTCACCTGGGTGATGATAGATCAGCCTGGAAGATAAATCAACTGTGGAACAATTAAAACTTATCCAGGAACTGGATCAGGAAGAAAAAAATATGGTCTTTAAAATGATCGAGACGTTTCTGACCAAGAAGAAGTTTAAGGATTTTTTTAATAAGAATGTGGCTGCGCCTTGATTGAACAGGTTAAGTTAATCCAAGAACCAGATCAGAAAGACAGGTCTTTGATATAACCACTGTTTGGCAAATCTCCGAAAAACACTTTATGAAGTCCTTGCTCGAACCGGTTGACTGATACCATTCTACTTCTTATTTAAACTCAATCTTTATATCTAAATATGTCAGTATTTCCATGTACTGCTTTGGGAAATATGGAATAAAATCCGTTCATTTGTCGTGTTAATCAAATAACACCTCGATCCCGGATTTCTAAGGCACACAGGCTATGAATCGCGGGACGCGGGTTCGGATGGAAACGACCGGGCCTCCCGAAGGAACAACGGTTCCCGAATTGGAAAGAGGTACAGGAATATCTGCAGCGGGACGAATTTTTCGTCCGGATCTTTTCGGGTGGCCGGTCCAATATTTTAAATATGGACTGGATTTTTTTTGTGACCCTTTTCTCACTGGCATTTCTTTACAGCTCAGTGGGTCATGGCGGCGGAAGCGGCTACCTGGCCATTATGGCCTTGTGGGCATTTTCACCCCTGGTGATGAAAACATCGGCCCTGACCCTCAACCTGTTCGTTTCCAGCATTGCCTTCTTTAACTTTTACCGGGCAGGGTATTTCCGGTGGAAAATCCTCCTTCCCTTCATCCTTACTTCTGTTCCCATGGCCTGGCTCGGTGCATCAATCCACGTTCAGCCCCGGCTTTATAAGATCATCCTGGGCATCTTCCTTTTTATAGCTACCCTGAGAATGGTCATCCAAACCAATACCCGGGAGGGAAAGACCCTTCCTCTCCCGGTTTACATCGGCCTCATCACGGGAGCTTTTCTAGGTTTCTTCTCAGGTATGATCGGTATCGGAGGCGGCATCATCCTCAGTCCCCTCCTCATCCTGATGCGGTGGTCGACCATCAAGGAAGCAGCAGCAGTTTCCGCAGCTTTTATCTTCCTTAATTCCGCCAGCGGGCTGATGTCCACCATTCTCTCCGATACAGGCGCCCGGTGGGCGGATAATATCGGTCTCATGATCTTTGTCACCCTCATGGGCGGAATGCTCGGAAGCTGGACGGGAAGTTTCCGCATATCCGGCAAAGCCCTGAAATACATGCTTGCCGGCGTTCTTTTCATAGCAAGCTTTAAACTGTTTTTATACTGATGAAGGCGCTTAATAACTGGATCATCATCGCCGGGAACGGCCGGAACACCGGGAAGACCACCCTGGCATGCCGCATCATTGCTTCGGCAAAGGCTGCCGGAGTCACAGGTATTAAGATATCGCCCCATCCGCATACCCGGAGTCCGAATGATGAAATAATTGTGAAAACTTCTTCAGGATGCATCATCCGGGAAAAAAACATATCCATGAAAGACAGCTCGAGGATGCTGCAGGCCGGAGCCTCCCAGGTTTTTTACGTGGAATGCGATGAAAATAACCTTCCCGCCATGCTCAGCCATCTTGAGCGGCTTACCTCGGATGGACCGGTGGTCTGTGAATCCGGGGCAATGCGAAACTTTGTAAAACCTGCCTTATTTATCATGACTCTGTCGGAGAAATATTCGACTAAACCCGGTATCCGTGAAAAGATCGCTGTTGCCGATATCATCACGGGGCTGGATACGATCCGGAAGGATGAAAACTATCCCGGCATACATTTTTTAAACAACGAATGGAAACAGACCCATGCTACGATTTGAAGAAGCACTGAATGCAATCCGGAACTTAAGTTACATGCCCGCCACGGAAAAAGTGGACCTTCCCTCTGCTCTCCACCGGGTCCTCGCCGAAGACGTCAGGGCAGACATGGATATGCCTCCCTTCGACAAATCGGCCATGGATGGTTTTGCCTGCAGAAGGGAAGATCTGGGTATGCCCCTGAAGATCACCGGGACTATTGCCGCAGGGCAGGATTCCGGTCTAACCGTATCGAAGGGTGAATGTGTCCGGATCATGACCGGCGCCAGGGTGCCGCCCGGCAGTGATTGTGTGATCATGCTGGAGGATACGGAGACCTCTGCCGGTGGGCATGTGATTTTCAGGGCGGCGAAAACATCCGCCAATATATGTGCCATGGGCGAGGACGTGAGGACAGGGGAACTTCTTGTAAAAAAGGGTACCTTGTTAGAGCCGAGGCATATGCCGGCCCTGGCGGGTATGGGCTATCCGGCTCCGGAAGTTTATGTACAACCTTCGACAGGGATCTTTGTCACTGGTGATGAACTGGTCAGTCCCGACAGGAAACCTTCAGCCACGCAAATCAGGAACAGCAACGGACCGCAGCTTGAAGCCCAGCTCCGGGCGATGCACATCATGGTAAAAAATTACGGCATTGTACCGGACTCCCGGGAACTTCTCAGGGAAACCTTCAACCTGGCTGTAACGGAAAACACGATGACCATTGTGTGCGGAGGAGTGTCGGTGGGAGATTTTGATTTCATGCCCGGGATCATAAATGAAGCCGGGTTCAATATCCATTTTCACGGGATGAGGGCAAAACCAGGGAAGCGTACGCTTTTTGCCGTAAAAGACAATAAATTCGTGTTCGGACTTCCGGGCAATCCGGTATCCTCGCTGGTAGTGTTCGAACTCCTTGTAAAACCGCTCCTGATGAACCTTCAGGGATCATCAGCACTGCCGGTGATGGAAGAAGTGGTTCTCAAAACGGAGTACCGCGTTAAAAACAACGACAGGACTTCCTTCATCCCGGTCATCATCCATGCCGACGGAACCGCCTTACCGGTGGAATATCACGGGTCGGCTCATATATTTGCCTATGCTTCCGCAAATGGTATAATGGAAATCCCGGAAGGGGTATCCAAACTTAAGGAAGGACAGAAAATCAATGTACGACGCCTTTAACAGAAATATCAACTACCTGAGGATCTCGGTCACCGACCGGTGCAACCTGAGATGCCGTTACTGCATGCCGGAGGAAGGGATCCCCCTGGTAAGCCATGCGGATATCCTGAGCTTCGAGGAAATTGTTGCATTTGTGAGAACCGCAGTGGCATCCGGTGTTGATAAGGTCAGGATCACCGGGGGTGAACCCCTGGTCCGGAAAGGAGTAACAAGTCTTGTGGGGATGATCTCCGGGATCGGGGGAATTAAGGACCTGTCCATGACCACAAATGGGATCTTCCTGGAGAAATATGCCTTTGAACTCAAAGAAGCCGGCCTCCACAGGGTCAATGTCAGCCTGGACACCATGGATCCTGTAAAATATCGCGTGATCACCCGTACCGGGAGCCTCGAAAAAGTCCTTGCCGGCATACGGGCTGCTGACAGGGCCGGGTTGTCGCCGGTTAAGCTGAATTGCGTTGTTAAAAAATCGAAGCATGAGAAAGATGCAAAGGAAGTGGCTGCCTTTGCCGGTGAGAAGGGTTACCAGGTGCGGTTTATCCGGGAGATGGACCTGGCGGGGGGAGTCTTTTACCAGGTCGATGGCGGTGATGGTGGAAAATGCGGCACTTGCAACCGGATCCGGCTTACCGCCACCGGGGATGTAAAGCCCTGCCTCTTCAACCCTATGGCATTCAATATCCGGCAAATGGGAAATGAAGCCGCTCTCCTTGCGGCATTGCGTGATAAACCCGCCTGCGGGACATTGAATAAATCCGGTTACTTCTCTGCAATTGGCGGATAATATAAAGGATAATCCCATTATGAAACTCACATGATTGATGACAATATAAGGGTAACTTTGATCATGTGGGTTCCATTATACCTTTAAAATCAAATTATTGTATAATGAATAAATTATCGCATACCGACAAGAAAGGCCGGGCCGCTATGGTCGACACCGGCAACAAACCCATCCAGCGCCGTAAAGCTGTTGCGGAAGGAATGATCCTCCTGCAGCCCGGTACGATACGGCTGATCCGTGAAAACGAGATCAAAAAGGGTGATGTTCTTAGCATCGCCGAATTTGCTGGTATCCAGGGAGGCAAGCAGACTTCCTCCCTGATCCCTCTCTGCCATCCCCTTCTCATCAACAAGATAGATGTCCGGGCAGAAATTACGGACAAGGGAGTCCGGGTATTGTCGGAGGTGCAGTGCAACGGTCAGACCGGTGTGGAGATGGAAGCCCTTACTGCCGTTAACATCGCCCTTCTCACCGTATATGACATGTGCAAAGCTGTAGACAAGGAAATGACCATCACCGGCATTAAGCTCCTGTCAAAAGAAAAACAGGATATATAAGGAAAAGAAATATGAATGTACCTGAAAGTACCCTTACCCTGCAAGTCATAAGCGTTAATGTCTCGCGTGAAAAAGGGACCATAAAGATGCCTGCCGGATCCATAATCCTGGATGAAAAAGGCGTTCAAACCGATGCCCATGCCGGTAAATGGCACCGCCAGGTCAGCCTCCTCGGCATTGAGAGCATATCGAAATTTGAAGAGGACGCCGGAAGAAAGATATACCCCGGTGAATTCGCGGAAAACATAACCACCGAAGGAGCCCTGCTTTACAGAATGCTTCCCCTCGATATGCTTAAAAATGAGAATATTACCCTCGAAATAACGCAGATCGGCAAGAAATGCCATGGCGACAATTGCAGTATCTTCAGAGAAGTGGGAAACTGCGTTATGCCCAAAGAAGGGATCTTTGCCAGGGTGATCCATGGTGGGACAATGAGAGCCGGAGATACCCTTGATTATTTTCCGCATATCTATAAAACCGGGATCATCACCCTTAGCGATCGTGCCTCAGCAGGTGAATACACCGATATCAGCGGCCGGGTGATCGAAAAAAAGCTTGCCGGCTTTTACGAAGAAAACCAGATGTCTTACAGCCATGTAAGAAAGATCATCCCCGACGAACCCGCATTACTGGAAGAAACCATAGACGAAATGATTGAGGAGGATTTTGATTTTATCTTCACCACCGGAGGAACGGGCATAGGTCCCCGCGATATCACACCCGATGTGATACGGCCCATGCTCGACCGCGAGATCCCCGGCATCATGGATCATATCCGGATGAAATACGGCGAAACGCTCCCACAGGCCCTGCTCAGCCGTTCCGTCGCCGGCGTCATCGCCACAACCCAGGTCTATGCCCTGCCCGGAAGCCCAAAAGCCGTGGAAGAGTACCTCTCAGAGATCCTGAAGATCCTCAACCACGCCACGCTCATGCTGCATGGACTGGGACATTGAAGAATTTGGTGATTTGTTGATTTGTTGATTTGAGTTGAAACCATCTGAAACCATTTCAAACCATCTGAAACAATATGAAATCAACGGGAACCACTTTTTCTGTGATAATCTGTGAAATCTGTGGTGAAACTCCCCGAAGAATTTGGTGATTTGTTGATTTGTTGATTTGTTGAATGGGGTTGAAACCACCTGAAACAATCTGAATTATCTGAAATCACCTCTTAATCTGTGATAATCTGTGGTATCTGTGGTAAAACTCCCCCTGAAACAACCTGAAACAATCTGAAACAATCTGAAACAATCATCTTTTCATTTTCCCGGTAGAAAACAGATCTCTCCCGGAATAATCCCGACCCGCAGCGTATCCTCAACCTGCCCGTCAGCTGAATAACGGTAGACTATACCCTGCTGCACATTGTCCACTGCATCCCCGACATAAACCTCGGAGGTAACGGGATCCACCCCGAGGCTGTAAAATAGTTGCCCGCCTTCAGCCCGTATAAAAGGCTCCTCAGGAAGTGAAGCTGCATCTGCCGGCATCCTCCATACATCCCCGTTAATGAAATACAGCGTATCCCTTCCGGAATTAATATGAAGTTCGGATGGCCAGGAATCCTTTCCGGGGATGAAAACTTTTTCCACGGTCCGGGTGAGAGGATCTATCCGAACCAGCCCGGGCTGTGCATCCCCATATTCACTTCCTTCATATCCCCCGTCGCAGATCACCCATAGTTTCTCGTTCCTGTCCAGGACCATCGATGAAGGTTGCTTCAACACCGTAATGGAATCGACTACATCATCCATCGAGGGATCTATAACCAGGATCTGGTTGTCATAACTGTAACAATTGGTAAATATATACCCTCTCCATTGCACGAACTGCTCGGTGGGATGTTGGTAGAATTCACCCGCATAATTGTTTACACCGATCGTCCCCGTCACAGAATTGTCCCATGGATCAACAATACTCACTGCCCTGGCATACAGATCACTGACATAAGCCTTCTCATCCGACAGGAAAAACATATACCGTGGAGAAGTGAGTCCCGTGATCTTGCCCGTGAATTCGAAAGCCTTCCTGCCGGGATACCTGTCCAGATTCATGATCATGATCTTACCCGAATTATTGACCACGATATACAGCAGGCCGTCGTGGACGGTCGCCGAAAATGCCACATCTCCCAGCGGAAACCCGTTCTGGTTGTAAAACACGTCATTGGTCAGGATACGGGTCGTGGCATCATAAAAGGAGAGGGAGGAATTCCCGTACATAAAATTTCCCTCGTTGATAATGATCACGGGATGTCCCTGGCTGATCTCTTCAGGGGTTTTATTGGGTTTGTTTCGATCGACCCAGGTTTCGTCATTCATGCATGAGCCAAGAATAAGAAATGGGAGAAGGAAAACAATGAGCGATGATATCTTAGTGGCAGTGCGTTTCATTTTCCTGTTATCAATTACCGGTGTTTCCATCCTTTCCGGTGTCCAGTACATTTACCATTGCAATCTTAAGGTGAACTGAAAATTCCTTCCGGGCATCTGACGTTGCAAAACGGAACGGTAAGTCTCATTGAAGAGATTGAATACGGTGATTTCAAGATCCAGGCTCCCAAGGCCTGTGTGCAATCTTTTCCCTGCACCCGCCTGGTTCATGAAATAGGGATAAAGGCAATCCCTGTCTGTTGTCCTGCTATTGGAAGCCGTGGTGAACCTTTCGCTGTAATAGTTCCATGCATAATTAACCGACCATTCCCTCCATTCCATGCCAAAACCCGCATTTGCAGAATGAACGGGGATGTAAGGCAGTTGCTTTCCCGAAGAACCGTCGGCCCAGTTTTCTTTCCGGCCGAAATTAAGAGACCGGGTCATTGCATAATTTCCCCGGATCTGCCAGTGAAATTCCCCCGACTGGCCCGAGTATGCGGAATTGATCTCCAATCCGTATGTCTTCACCGCCTCGATATTGGAAGGTTCCCAGTTGCCGTTGAATGACGGCAGCCAGATGATCCAGTCTTTTACATCCGACCGGTAGAATGAAATTCCCGCCATGAGCTTCCGGGGATCCGAATCGATATTGAACACTGCCCCCATCTCCCCGGAAAGGCTGTTCTCCGGACGCAGGAGAGGGTTACCGCCCGGCTGAAAGTAAAGATCATTCAGGGTTGGCAGCCTGTGGTTCGAAGAGGCAGAGGCCGTCAGGTAAAACCGGTCCCCGGGCAGGACCCGGTACTCTCCGCCCAGGTAGAAGGAGAGGGGTGACACCTTACTTCCGGCAATTTGTGATACCAGAGATGAACGCATGCTTATCCTCCCGGTGATGTCCCGCAGCCAGGTCAACGACATCGTGCCTTCACCCCTGTCCTTGTTGTACGCATTGCCGGTAATGCTTTCCGCCGTTTCAACCGTCTGGCGGAGGTACCGGAGATCGGCCTTGATCTCATCCCTGGCGGTTAAGGAATAGCGGTAAGAAATTTTATTGTCGAAGTTTAATACACGGCTATCTGAAATTACCCTGGGTAACCGGCCGATACCCCGGATCACATCCTCCATCCGGTATGACATCAGGTTATAGTTAATGCCACTGAAGAATGTGAATTTTCCCTTGCTGCCATAATTCCTGTAATTCAGGGCTGACCTGAAAAACCGGTCATCCTGCCTGTTCATGCCGGTAGCTCCGCCGCTTTCACCTTCCGGTGGAATGACGGCGGCAGATTCATCTGTGCTGAGAACAGGCAGGCTCCTTTCCGATTGCTGGATCCATAAGTTCAGGTCGAGGACCTCGTTTTCACTTTTCCTGTAAGACAATTGCTGAAGCAAACCCTTATGGGTATATCCCGCGTTTTTGTTAACAGAAACGGGGAAGTACTTTTCTCCCGTCTGTAAATTGACCGAATCGGGGGTATCATAATTCCTGTACCTGAAATCATTATCAGAATGGGTATAGAATATCCGGGTGACTGAATGTATTTTGGATGCACCCATATTGATCCTTCCGTACTCCTCCCATGTACCGAAGGATCCCATCCCCTGAAGCAACGTTCCGGAATACCCGTTCTCCCGGGTAATCCCGGTACTCAGATCGAGGATCCCTCCAAGCGCACCCGGCATCCCGGCAAGCGAACTGTTCCCGTGAAGGATGCTTACATCGTCAATAAAAAAAACGGGGATCTCCGAAAAATCAACCATCCCCAGCATTGGAGAATTCAGTTCAAGACCGTTCCACGTCACCCGGGTATGTGAAGGTGCCGTGCCCCTGAATGAAACCGTGGCGAGGGCGCCCCTTCCGAGTGATTTGATGAAGAGGGGCGAGTTCTCAGCCATCAGCTCTGCCAGCGAGCGGGTGATGTTCCGGCTTATTGTAGCCGAATCGATGGATGTCAGGGTAAGTGCAGTCTGTTCCCTGGTATGGGGAGAAAGGACACGTATCTCTTCGATCTTCAGGGTATCGTTGAGTCCCTGTGACATGGCATGGAAGGAAATTCCCTGCAGGAAAAGCAGCGACAGTATGCATGCAACGATATATGCGTTTCTCTCTTTCATTGCCTTATGAGTACCCGGTTTTCAGAACCGGAAGGGAATTGCAGGTGAAGTATGTAAATACCGGCGGGCCATCCGGAGGTAAGTATATCCCGGCTGCCACTGCTGTTTAGCTGTTCTTTGAAGAGGATCCTTCCGGAAAGATCAGTGACAACCATCAGGCACTTCTGCCTGGTGTCAAAGGCTATGTTGATCCTGTCCGTAAAGGGATTGGGAAACACCCTGAGTACGCCTCGTTCATAATAGCCGTTACCCGACGGGTCTGAAGCTTCTATCTGTAGAACCTCACCGGGGAAGCCCTCTACACGGATATCGAAAATTCCTGCACGATCGAAGGTCAGTGCCAGGGCATCGGCTTCCAGTGCAGAGAGTTCTCCGACGGTACCTATTCGAAGGTCATTGGAAAAGACTCCGCTCTCCTCAGGCAATGAACCACGCTGAATCTCAATTCCGCCTGACTCATTTAAACTGTATTGAGAAAGCGAGTAGAAAAGATTTACTTCCCTATCCCCCGGATGATGATCATTGCCGGTATAGAGAATGAAATCCTCCCACCCGTCGAGAATATCTTCAACATGGTACACGGAGATCACATCCCCGTCTTTGACCGCGATTTCGTCGAAACCATTCAGGTAAGCCTTTCCGTTCAGGCTAACCACCCAGCAATTCCGGTATGCCCCTTCCAGCTGGCTCCCTCCCCAGCCGTACCGGAATTCCCAGTCATTGCCCACCTGCCAGAGATAGAGACGGTCACCCGAATATTCGTCTTTTCTGAAACGAAATACCTTTCCGCCTCCGGAGAACCCGTTGGAAAGGAAGACTACCGCAACTGCATCGGCGAGGCTCACAAATCCCGGTGGGATCATGCTCTCCGAAGATGCTTTTTCAGTAAAAGGGCGGATATCGGTCCTGGAAACCATGAAATTTTTACGTACAACCAGGTTTTCGTCTCCTGTTTTGACACTGACAGAAACACCGACAGCTCCCGTCTTCCCTACCACGGAGATGTTCACGGAGCGTTGAAGATCCGTGCCGGGCACCGAAATGAAAAGCGTTGTATTACCTTCACCAGCCGCGGTCACCTCGATCTGCCGTCTAAATATGCCGGTAATCCCGGCAACGGTTGTGTCTTCCACCAAAACAACGGGCAGTAAGCCCCCGGCTATATTCCCGTCCTGGTCCTTTATGGTAAACTTCACCGTGCCTTTTTCACCTGGAAAAAGAAATCCAAAATTAGCCCCGGCATCCAGCGATGAAGGACGAATGATCTTCATTTTTTTCTCAGCCCTGACGGAGGGTTTAGCCACAAGCTCCGCAGTCAGCACAAACTCTCCTCCGTCAAGTGCCCACAGGTCGTTCCCGCCTGTTATCCTGGCCACGGAAGAATCTGAACTGAATATCCGGATCTCACCTTCAGCCGGTTTTCCTTTATCGAAAAGAAGCGGCCTGACCGGAATTTTCGAGTTCACCGCAAGGATCTCCGGAACATTTTCGAGGGAAACCAGGAGGGTTTCCCCTGTAACGGCAGGATTTGGAGAAACATCGAGTATGCCTGCCACCTCTGTGGAGATCTCCCCCAGGGGAGGTGCATAGGCATTTACGCCGGACTGTATCCGGATGAAATCAATGCCGTCGAGATTAACGAAGCGACCCGATGTGTCGACGGCCCAGGATATATCTATGGCATCGCCGCCGGTTCCCTCCACGATCGCCGGGGTATACGGATTATCGGGAATGTCACCGGAAATACCGGCATTGACGCCGTGAGCATCTGCATAACCGAAAAGGAAACCCGGCGTTTTCAGGATGCCGTTTTCGGCACTTACCGGCATAAATATCCTCGTGCCGGTGAAGGAAATGCTGTCCGTATCCACACCGGGGAAAAGGCTTGCCGAGGGGTAGTAAGGCTGCGTATGAAATTCATTTTTGCTTACAATCCCTGAATCACCTGTACCATCACGCCAGTACACTTCCTCACCCGGCCCTGCATTGTAATAATTTATCC
Organism: uncultured Bacteroidales bacterium; assembly: GCA_963771005.1. Lineage (GTDB taxonomy): Bacteria > Bacteroidota > Bacteroidia > Bacteroidales > DASQZK01. The sequence goes on along the minus strand of CAVYRO010000010.1, from coordinate 420,081 downwards.
GGTATTCTTTTAAAATACCCTGGGTGTAATGCTGACTTCCGGCGATCTCGTACCAGGTGTCGTCGGGAAGCCCGTTGCCATTTTTGTCCTTCATAACACTGACGATGCCCGGTTCAGCCGATCCACTGAAGGCGTTCCCGAAAATGGTGAAATCGATGCCGAAAGGATTTCCCGGATCATTTTCTATGGAATGGTCGAATCCCGCCACAATGTAACCGCCAAAAGCCCCGAGGCTGACCGGAACAGACAGGCCCCCCTTTAGTTTCTCCGCAGCTTCGGGCGTCCCTGTATATGTATCGTTTATGTACTGACCCGGAGCGGGCCGGTATTCATGAATAGCGGAAATGAAAGCTCCCTGTCCCCGGGCAGGGAGGACAATGTTCAGCAAGATTGCTGTGCAAATCACGGATCGCATGGCCAGATTCATAGGTATGCCGGTTTATGGAGCAACTGCTCCGCAATCCGCTTTCGATCAAGTAAAAAATGAATTCGGTTTAGGAATCATTTTCTGCTTTTTCACCGAAAGCAAGAAAAAATTTAATGATTCTGGCAGTTCTTCTGGCTTGTCCCTCTTTCTGAGCCTTCCCATACGGTTCATCGCACAGTGGCAAAGATTTCAGAAAGTTTTTAAAGGACTTACAGCTGCGGGAACAGCTCCGGATTCTATTCCTGTCGGAATACCACCGGATTCTCTTTTAATTCCTGGCATGGATATGCCTTTGAAACCAAAATCACCCAAAAATACGAAAAATTCCGGGGGGATACCGTATATGATTTCAATTTTTTTTGCCTGAGGCTCTCACAGTGAGTCTTCATCTCCTCTCTCCAATCAACAAATATCATACACCAGGGGTTATTACGGATAACGGATGCGGCATTAACTTCGGGGTTTCATCAGACAGGCGACAATCATGAAACCATGAAAATTTCAATTTACAGATCCGGCGGACCGGCAACGATGATTTTGGCCATCGTGCTGCTTTTCATGGCGGCTTCACCGGAAACGGAGGCCCAGGGAGGCATCATCTATCGTACCGACGGTACAGAGATGCATATAGACAGTTTTTGCGAGGTAAGTGTACGGTTGGTTTACAACTGGCGGGACACGCGACCGGGAGTAAATGACCCGGGTGAATACTTCCGTAACATTCCTGTTCCCGACCTGAAAGAGATCTCTTTTGTAAAACAGAATGGCCGGTGGTCGGCCGGATTTTATTACCGGGTAAGGATTGCAGGCTATGTTAACGACAGTATCCGTTTTGAAGAAGACATCCCGGCCTGGGACTGGCTTGACATGAGCTACCCGGGGATGACCGGAAAAAAAAATACAAGCATCACCTTCTTTCACCAGAAAAGAAAAATTAAGATCAAACGCATAGATTTTGAATAGATGATTTTTTCATACCTTCACATCATAACTAAACACCACGAAAATGAAACAAACAATCCGCTCAGCAGGATTTGGCCTTCTTATAGCGGTCCTGCTGATCCTGTCATCATGTTCCGGCAGGGACCGGGCGGTATTCCGGATTATGCCCGAGACCACTACAGCAGTAATCACATTCAATCCCAAAAGCCTGGCAGATAAGGGAAAACTCAATGAACTCGATTTTGTCCGGAAAATTAGCGGGCAAAATAAGATCCTGGACCAGGTTCTAAACAGACCTGAAAGTACCGGAATTGACATGAGAGCTTACAGCGCCTTTTTCATTGTCGGCAGGGATCCCTCATTCGGCTGCTTTGTCACTCCGTTAAGAGACAGATCGGATTTCATGTCTTTTATGGACAGCCTTCAAAATGAATCAGGCGTGAAATTCGAGCAGGAAAAGCTGGGAGATTTTCAGTCACTCCGTATTGACAATGCGATCATTGCCTGGAATAAATCGGTGGCTTTTGCGATTTCCAGCTTTAGCGGATCAGCGGGGAATCTCCTGGATACGATCGCCCTTCAGCTTACCCGCGTACCCCGGTCTGAAGGCCTTCTTACCGATAAGGATTTCAATAATTTCCTTTCAGGTCAGGAAGATATCAATGCATGGATCACTTCTACCAATATATTGAATATGGCAGGGGTCGGAGACCTTGGTAATGTACTCGACATGTTCGGCGGATTAAAAAATAACTATGGTCATATCTTCGTCGATTTTGATAAAGGAGCACTGAAAATCACTTCAAACCTGCGATTGAACGCGGGGATGAAGGAAACCATCGATAAATATAATTTTCTTGATAAAGATGCGGGAAAAGATCTGCTGAAGTACCTTCCTTCAAAGGATGTGTTCGTAGTCGGGAACACGAATATAGACCCGGAAAAGATCACCGCCCTTCTGGAATTCATGAACAAGGGCATTGGGGAGCATCTGGGACAACTTGAACAAAAATTCGGTCTCAGTGAAAATGACCTTAAAAATGCTTTCCAGGGAAGCATTGCCTTCTCAATCAATGGGGTGAGAAAAAGTCCCGCCCTTAAGGAAAGTGAAATTTACGGGGATTCTTCCTTTGCCCGGAATATCCCGGTCTTTGTTGCGGCACTGAAACTTCGCAATGAAAAAGCCTGGATAGCTCTCTCCTCCCGCTTGAAAGAGGTGGCAGGATTGTCAAAGGAGGACGGCTATTACAGTTTTTCAGAAAAAATGCTGCCTCTTTTTCTCGCCGAGAAGAACAATGACATCATCTTCTCGAATTCGGAAGAATACATTCGCCAGATATCTGCAGGCGGAGAAACCACAGAAAATGTACTTTCCACAGGGTTTTCAGACCTGCTTACGAAAGATCCCGTTTGTTTCTATGTCAATCTCGACCGGGATACTTACAGCAATAGCATGGAAAAATATATTGAAGAAAAAATGGGTAACGAAGTAAATGCGGGGCTTCGTTCCTTTGGCCAGTCCCTGAAATCCCTTTCTGTAAGCGCAAACCTCGAAGACTGGGAGTTCCGGCTGGAATTTAAAGATGAAAATGAAAATTCGCTTTATGCCCTGCTAAAAACCATGTAGTCGTAAACAGAACCGAAAGATGAACATCGGCCTCAGGCAACTTATCCCGATTCCCGTTCTTGAAATCCCACATGAAGATTCGGGGATCTGGCAAGCCGGGACGGTGGTGCTGGAGCCGGGAAAAAAATATCTCTTCACCGCCATATCAGGAAAAGGAAAAACCTCCCTTCTCTCGATCCTCTACGGGATAAGGACAGATTATGAAGGCGATGTTTATTTCGATGATCTGAATATCAGGGGATTCGGCTGGAGGGAATGGGGAATTTTCCGCAAAAAGCAACTCTCGTATATATTCCAGGGACTCGAACTGTTCGGAGATATGACGGCCCTGGAGAATATCCTCCTGAAAAACAGGCAGACCGGTTATTACAGCCCTGAAAAAATAAGAGAGATGGCAGTCATGCTGGAGGTGGACCGCTACCTGGACCGTAAGGTCTCGATACTTTCCTATGGTCAGAAACAGCGGATTGCAATAATCCGTGCACTCTGTCAGCCTTTCGATTTCCTTTTTGCCGATGAGATCCTTTCGCACCTGGACTCAGAGACGGGAAAACAAGCATTTTCGCTTGTGGTCCGGGAATGTGAAAAAAGAAATGCAGGATTGCTGTTCACCGCCCTCCAGGAACCTGAAGATCTCGCCTTCGATGTCAAATTCAGGATCTGATACTATGATACGCAAAGTCATTCATCATAATTATAAAAAATTTCAGGTCTTTGGTGCATGTCTTGGTGCACTCACCGGGTTGCTCCTTCTGCTGGGTGCAGGCCAGTTTTATTTTGAGATGGATTATATCATGAAGCAAAACCGCGACCTCATTGATCCTGAATATATCGTCATCAACAAAAAGATATCCTTCCTCCAAACCTTCAAGCTAAGTTCTGCTACCTTTACACCAGACGAGATCAAAGAAGTCCGCAGGCAGCCGTTTGCCGACAAGGTAGACGGATTTGTAAGCAGCAGGTTCTCCGTGTTTGCATATACCGAAAGCACCCGGTTCCCCAATTTTTCAACGGATCTTTTCTTTGAAGCCGTTCCGGATGAATACCTTGACGTTAAAAATCCGGACTGGCACTGGGAAAAAGGCAGAAGAACCATCCCGGTTATCCTTCCGCAGGATTATCTCAATCTTTACAACTTTGGGTTCGCGAAAGGCCAGGGACTCCCACAGGTTTCCCCGGGAACCATCAGCCTCGTGAATTTCAGGATCAGGATCAGCGGCAACGGGAAGACGGATACTTTCAATGGTGAGATCGCAGGTTTTTCAAACCGGATAAATTCCATTCTTGTTCCCTATGATTTTCTCACATGGGCAAACCAGACTTACGGAAATTCCCCGAAACCGGATGTTTCCCGACTGGTAATTGTTACCAAAGATCCCACAGATCCACGCATTGTATCTTTTCTTGATAAAAAGGGTTATGAAACCATCCGGGAAAAGTTAAAGAGCAGCCGCCTGAACATCATTCTGAAATTCATCATCACCATCCTCGGAACACTCGGCCTTTGCATCATCGTGCTCGCATTTATGGTCTTTGTGCTGAGTTTTCAACTCTTCATTGCAAGGTCCGAAGAAAGGATCCGGAAACTCAAATGGCTGGGTTATACCTACAGGGAGATCAGCCGGCCCTTTCTCTCCGACCTGGGCGTGATCATGATTTCCCTTACCATGGTAAGCGGAGTGCTCCTCGTCATTCTGAAAAACAGGCTAAGCGGGTACGTTGCAGAATGGGGCATGGAGCTCACACGGGGAATCGATCCGCTCATTGCAGGTGCAGGCATCACCCTGGTTCTCCTGATGTACCTTCTCAATATGTACGCTATCCTCAGGCAGGCAAAGAAAATTCAGTGAAAGAGCCGGAATAATGAAATAAACGCGGCCTTCCCGGGATCCTCACTCCAGATTCCTGATCCTGACCTCGACTCCGTTAACATCCTTCATCAGATCTTTGAGTTTCTCAGGATCCGTCTTCCCGTAATGATACGGATAGAGGATATCCGGCTTGAACGCTTTGGCAGCGTCTGTCACCATTTCCGGTGTCATGGTGTAGGGAAGGTTCATGGGAAGGAAGGCGATATCGATTCCTTTCAAAGCCTTGATCTCGGGTATATTCTCGGTATCACCCGCGACGAGCACTTTCTTGTTTGCAAAGCTTATTACATACCCGTTCCCCTTCCCTTTCGGATGGTACGGCTTTCCATCTGCATTTTTATTTTGGATGTTGTAGGCGGGAATGGCATGGATCTGCACCTTTTCAAAATTGTAATCGTCCCCGTTAGATAGGACCATGATATCCATCCCTGATTTATTATCCAGGGCATCATAACAAGCCTTAGTCATAATGACCTTCGTACCCGGTTTAAGAATTTTCCGAATGGCCTTTGCGTCCAGGTGATCCCCGTGTTCATGGGTTATAAGGATGATATCGGCCTTGGGCATCTCCGAATAATCGGCATATTGCGAGACCGGGTCAACATGAACAGTTTTACCATCCCATTGAAACATCAGTGTTCCGTGACTGATGAAGGTGATCGCAAGTTGACCGGATGAAGTATTAAATTTATCGACGTCAAATTTTTTTTGTCCATAGGTTGAATGGCTCAGGATCATAACAAGTAAAAGAAGTAAAGCTTTCATATGCTTTGGTATTGGTTGAGGGGAAATTCCTGTTTATGGATTTATCGCATTCACATACAGGCTTAAACATAACCGTTATGTGAAAAGTTTTTCATTCCCCGGCAATCCACCGGATATTCAATTACTCCGCTATGCATTCTTCATAAATTCTGTAAAAATATTTTAATAATTGAAAATAATCCTTATTTTTGCAACCCGTTTTTTCAGGTAGGACATAAAAACGAATGAATAAAAAATTATAAAAATAATGGCAAATCATCAGTCATCCAAGAAGAGAATCAGGCAGAATGAAAGCAGAAGGATCAGTAACCGTTATTATGCCAAATCTGCACGCAATGCATTGAAGAAACTCCGTAACACTACTGAGAAATCTGAAGCCGAAGCTCTGCTTCCGCAGGTAAGTGCCATGCTCGATAAGCTTGCGAAGAAAAACCTCATTCATGATAATAAGGCTTCGAACCTGAAATCAAGTCTTACAAAACATGTTTCCAGCCTGGAAGGATGATTCCATAAGGCTTTGCCATAAGATATCAAGCTGTTTTCTATAGGAGGACAGCTTTTTTTTATTTATCGCACGCTGATTTTTCAGGCTTTTTCCCATTAAGAGAAAAAAGCAAATGAATTATAAAGGCAAGTCGATAAAAAATTGGGCCGTCGAAGACCGTCCCAGGGAGAAATTACTGAAGAACGGGATCGGAAGTCTGAGCGATGCCGAACTCATTGCCATCCTGATCGGTTCGGGAACCCGTAATTCCTCTGCCCTTGAACTCTCAAGAGCCATCCTCAGCAGCGTGGAAAACAACCTCAGGGCGCTTGGCAAACTGGAACTTCCCGACCTTACCCGGGTGAATGGTATCGGAAAGGCAAGAGCGGTAACCATCCTTGCAGCGCTCGAACTCGGACGCCGGAGAGCTTACGCTCCCGGACCAGAAAAGATAAGGATCGCCTCGAGCAAAGATGCATTCCGGATTTTCCAGCCCATGCTTGGCGATCTTCCGCACGAGGAGTTCTGGATCCTTCTCCTGAACCGTTCCAACAGCGTGATCGATAAGATCTGCATCAGCAAGGGAGGCATTACCGGAACCGTGATCGATACCCGTCTCATCCTCAAACAGGCCCTGGACCGGCTGACCTCAGGCATCATCCTCTGCCACAACCATCCTTCGGGAAACCTGGATGCCAGTGAGGCCGATAAAAAGATCACGGAAAAGATCAAAAAAGCGGCGTTATATATGGATATCAACCTGGTAGATCATATCATCATCGGGGAGGACAATTATTACAGCTTCGCGGATTCAGGCATACTTTAATGCGAGATTTCTTCAAAAAATTTTTACATTTACTTTATCCGATAATTTAAATCTTCCTTTTTGAAAGCACTCACCACTATCCTGCTGAGTACCTTTAAATTTGGAATGACCTTTCCGCTGGCCATCCTTGGATTTCATTTCGGATTTTTTGAAACGCTCATCCTGACCAACACCGGAGGTATCATCGGCATTTATTTCTTTGCTTTTCTTTCGGAAAAGATCATCCGGTTCTGGAACAGGCAGTTTCCCGGCAGATCCCGTAAAAGTGAGAAAGCCGGTAATGCTGTTGTCCGGAAAAGGTTCTTCACCCGGAGAAATCGCCGCATCGTCTATATAAAAGGGAAGTATGGTCTACCTGGCATTGCCTTCGTCACCCCCATACTGCTTTCAATACCCGTAGGAGTGTTCATCGTGGTCCGATATTTCAGAAAACGGAAATACAAATTATTTTATTTATTCGCAGCTAATTTCCTGTGGTCGCTCATCTATGCCACCTTCTACGGATTCTGCTACCAAACGTACCTTCAATTTATCGCAGGATCATAATTGTCTCACGACTGCACTGTCCTCACAACGATCCAAAAGTTCGGAAACCGTCTTATGAAAGACCGGATGAATAAAATATGGAGCTATCTCACAAAGCGGTGCGAGAGTAAAGCGCCTGAGGTGAAGCCTCGGATGAGGGACAGTGAGTCCCGGGGTATGGATAACATAGTTCCCGTAAAAAAGAATATCAATATCCAGTTGGCGGTCACTGTATCCTTCACCTGTTCTGATACGACCGGCGGAATATTCGATGTTCAGAATGAGATCCAGCAGTTTCCGGGCGCTGCAGGAAGTGTTAATGAGAAGCACCTGGTTGAGGAAGAGATTCTGACTTTCAAAGCCCCAGGGAGCCGATTCGTAAACATGCGAGGCAAAAACAATCCCGCCCGCCATGCTGTTAAGCTTATCGCGGGCATATTTCAGAAAATTTTCCCGGTTTCCCGAATTACTTCCTGTTAGAATATATGCCACCTCAGTGTTCATTGTTGTAAAACTAATTTTTTCTCCACAGAATACAGAGAATCTTTGTACTTTTATTCTTTAACAAAAATTAAATCCTCTTACCCATGAAAGGTTTTTTCAAGTTCACATTCGCCTCGATCCTGGGCGTAATAATCGGCCTTATCCTTTTTATCTTCATCATTGTCCTGGTTGTCAGCGCATCTTCCAGGGAAAAACCTGTCGTCCTGAAATCCAATACACTTTTGATTGCCAGGCTGGATCAGAAAATTGTCGACCGGAATCCTGAATCACCCTTTGACAACCTGGGTTTTGGAACCTTTACCCCGGATACGCGCATGGGACTCGATATGATCGTTGACAATCTCCAAAACGCAAAGAATGATCCCAACATCAAGGGCCTCCTGCTCGACCTGACCATTAATCCCACCGGGATAGCCACACTGGAGGAAATCCGGAATGCCATTCTCGATTTCAGGACGTCGGGCAAATTCGTTATTTGCTACGCGGATATTATGACCCATGGCTCCTATTACCTGGCAACGGCCGCCGATAAAATCTACCTCACACCCGAAGGAAACCTCGAATTCATCGGGCTTGCTTCCCGTAATTATTTCATTAAAAAAGCCCTGGACAAACTGGGCATCGATGCGCAGGTAATCCGCGTCGGGGAATACAAAGGTTTTGCAGAACCCTTTATTTATACCGGTCTCAGTGATGAAAACCGCGAACAGATCCGCGCTTATACAGGCTCCATTTGGAACACTATGCTCACCAATATCTCCAAGGCCCGGAATATCCCAATTGCGGAACTGAATTCCATCGCCGATAATATGAGTGTGACGGATGCACCTTCGGCCGTTGAAAAGCATTTTATCGATGGAGTTAAATACAAGGATGAACTGATATCCGAGCTGAAGGAACTTACCGGCAAAAAAGAATCCGAAGATCTTTCCACCGTCAGCATAACGAAATATTCAAAGGTTCCCCGCATAAAGAATTTCAAAGGACTGGCTAAGGATAAGATCGCTGTGGTCTATGCTTCCGGCGACATTGTAATTGGCGAAGGGAATAACGGGAATATCGGGGACAAAACATTCAGCTCTGCCATCCGGGAGGCCCGCAAGGATTCAACCGTAAAAGCCATCGTGCTCCGGGTCAATTCCGGCGGAGGGAGCGCCCTGGCTTCCGATATCATCTGGAGGGAAGTCAAGCTTGCCGCTGAAACCAAACCGGTGATTGCATCCATGGGCGACGTAGCCGCCTCCGGTGGATATTATATACTTGCCGCTGCAAATAAGATTTATGCCGACCCGAATACAATCACCGGTTCTATAGGGGTTATCGGGATTCTGCCTGATATGGAAGAATTCATGAATGATAAGCTCGGAATAACTTATGATGTGGTGAAAACCAATAAAAATTCAGATTTCGGAACTATATTCCGCCCGCTGAATCCCTCCGAAATGAAGGTGCTTGAAAATCAAATCGGGAAAGCATATAAAACCTTTATTTCCCATGTTGCCGACGGAAGGGACATTCCGGTTGATAAAGTGGACCGGATCGGCCGGGGCCATGTTTACAGTGCACTGGATGCGAAAGGTTTGGGTCTTGTTGATGAGATTGGTGGTTTAAAAGAAGCTTTAGCCGCTGCCGCCGAAAGTGCAGGTCTGGAAAATTACCGGATCGTAAAATACCCGAAATTTGAAGCCCCTCTCCAAAAACTGGTCTCGGAATTTACCGGTGATATGCAGGCAAAGATCCTCGAAGAGAAACTCGGGAAAAATTATACGATATACAAGCAGATCGAAATGGTTGAAAATATGAAAGGTATCCAGGCCCGGATCCCCTATTCATTTTCAGTCGAATAGTTTCAGGAGGATATTGCAGGAGTCTCATTCTGAACACAGGATTAACGAAGTAAAAGTTGACTGAACGTCCCCGAAAGGAATATACAATTTGGTTACAGGAATATCCTTTGAACAACTTTTCAAGCAGCCTTCTTCAATATGAGCTGTCTTTACGTGTTCAACCTGTTCTACAGCCTGCAACAGGAAAACAATTTTATTATATTTGACTGCCACTTATCTTCCGAAAACTGTGAAAAAGAAACTACCGGAATACCTCCTGCTTCCGTTGTCAGCCTTGTACCGGATTGCTATTCTCACACGTAACAAGATGTTTGACTGGAATTTAATCCGTTCGCATGAGTTTGATCTTCCCGTTATTTCCATCGGAAATATTACAGCAGGAGGAACGGGAAAGACTCCTGTGAGTGAATATCTGGCAGAGTTCCTAAGTAAAGAATACCATGTGGCCGTATTAAGCCGGGGATATAAAAGAAAAACAAAAGGTTATATCCTCGCATCTGAGGGATCCGGACCCGAAGAAATTGGCGACGAGCCCTGCCAGGTCAAATCAAAATTTCCGGGTATTGAAGTTGCTGTTGATGAAAAAAGGGTAAGAGGCATCAGGAAACTGATGCAGGCCGGTGCTGAAGTGATCCTCCTCGATGACGCCTTCCAGCACCGGTATGTCCGGCCCGGACTTTCCATACTGCTTATCGATTACCGAAGACCCGTTACCAAAGATTTTCTCCTGCCCTTCGGACGGCTGAGGGAACCTGTTTCTTCCATAAACCGTGCAAATATTATACTTATCACCAAATCTCCTCTTGATCTGAAAGCTATCGATATGAGAATCAGGACGAAAGATTTCAACCTAAATCCTTTCCAGCATCTTTATTTCACGGGAGTAAAGGCGGGTGAGCCCACGCCCGTCTTCCGGGAACAGGAAACTTACACCGGCTTCATGAATAAACCATCGGCCCTGCTGGTCTCCGGTATTGCGGGACCTGACGGATTTACCAGTCTGGCGGGCGAATTCGCTGCGGTAGACTCCCATATGCATATTTCCCGACCATCATCAGTATTCTGCAGAAGATATTCAAAGAATGATCACTGCATTCCGGGAAATGCCCGGAGATCAAAAGATAATCCTGACTACCGAAAAAGATTCGGTAAAATTAAGATTGTTCCGGGAAGAACTTTCCGGCGTTTCAGGGGCTTTATTCTATGTTCCGGTCCGGGTTTGTTTCCTGAACAATGCTGCGGACCCATTCAATTCTCAAATTACCAGTTATGTTAAATGCAATAAACGAAACAGTATCCTTCATCAGGGAAAAGATCAGGTATCAGCCTGAGGTGGCCATTATCCTGGGAACCGGACTGGGAGGCCTCTTGGATGATATCGACGTGGAGACATTTCTCACGTATGAGGATATTCCTAATTTTCCTGTCAGTACGGCACCCGGTCACCATGGCAAACTTATTTTTGGCAAACTGGGAGGAAAAAATATCATGGCCATGCAGGGAAGATTCCATTATTACGAGGGATACAGCATGAAGGAACTCACCTTTCCCATCCGCGTGATGAAATACCTTGGAATAAAATACCTTTTCATCTCCAATGCCAGCGGCGGGATCAATCCTGAATTCGAGATCGGCGACATGATGATCCTGGATGATCATATCAATCTTCTCCCCAACCCGCTTATCGGCAAGCATTTTAATGAATTTGGCGACCGCTTTCCCGACATGAGCGAGAGTTATGACCGGGAACTCATCCGCCGTGCGGAAGAGATCGCCCGGAAAAACCGGATCAAAATAAGAAAAGGCTGCTACGTGGGCGTCACCGGTCCTACCCTTGAGACACCTAAGGAATACCAGTATTTTCGTATTATCGGCGGCGATGCCGTTGGCATGTCGACTGTCCCGGAAGTGATCGTTGCCCACCAGATGAGCATCCCGTGTTTTGCCATTTCCATTATTACCGATCTTGGCATTCCGGGGAAGATTGTTGAGGTTTCCGTTGAAGATGTCCAGAAAGCCGCCGCAGAAACTGCGCCCAGGATGAAATTCATCATGGAAAAACTGATTGAGACACTATAACTGATCCACGACAGTATTTCAATTCCTGTACCTTGCAAGCACCACCGTCTCCCGGAAAACTTTTTTCCTGCCTGAAAGATGGTAGACCTCCAGGTACCCGAGGTAGATCCCCATGGCACATGGAACGCCATCTTCATTTCTGCCATCCCAGGTGAAAAATCCCTCAGGTCCGAGCAGTTCATTCACGCCGATTGTCCTGATGATCCTGCCGGTAGGATCGAAGATCCGGAAAGTTCCTACGTACCCCTCCCGTTCAAAATGGAACCGGAAAACAGCCACATCAGCCCGCCCGTCGTTATCCGGGGTGAAGACCTTATTTTCCACAACGAAGGAAGATACGGAAGTTGCCTCGGTGAGTAACTGTGAATTACTGTATCCCGGCGTGGCAAATCCAGCCAGTGAAGAAGCGGAGTGCCACGGAGCCGCGAGTCCGTTTTCAGGTCCTGTACTCATCCTTTCAAGCGAAATGCCTTGATCATCGCTGATCATCGCATACTGGTCCGCAGGGCTGTAGTGCATCTCATCGATAATTTCTCCCGACCGTAAGGTCAGCCTGATCGTTGCCCCGTCATTTCCCAGGGAGGGCATGCCACTCATTTTAAATAAAGCCCCTTCATCCGGAATGTCATAATATCCCTGTAGAATTGAAGGATCGGGCGATAAAACCAGGTATGAACCCGGTGGAAAAAGGAAATGATCTTCCGCTATAAATGCACTCTTCGGAGCTCCGGCAGCGTCGTCCCCTGCAATGAACAAAATGAGGTCACTGAGTGATATCAGAGCACCGGAACGGTTAAAAAGCTCGATAAATTCCGGGCAACCTGCGAAAGGGGCATACAGAACCTCGTTGATAATGATATCTGAAGGACCGGGTTTTACAGGTTTGCCAAAAAGTAAGGTATCCTTCGAAATAACCATATTTCCTGAACAATCCGAAAACCCGGTTCCCAGGGTAACAACTGCCGGGTCTCCCTTCCCGGTGATTTCAACATAAAGCGTATCGCCAAATAATCCGGATAGCCAGGCCACTGCCCCGGTCCCGTTTCCAGGAACCGGAACGAGGATGATGTCTTTATCCTCCTTTTGCAGTATGACCGGTTCACTGAAAACCATCCTGAAACAGCCGGCAGTGTCGAAAATCACATGCTTAATAAATGGATCCCGAGTATCTGAAACAATCCCTGCCACTGAATTGGGTTGTCCGGGAGTTCCCCCATCGGGCGACTCTGAAGCCTTCCAGTTGACCGTACTTCCGCAAAGATAGTCCATGTCAATTCGTTCAAGCGACCAGCCCCCTTCTGTTTTAAAGTCGTCGGCGTACCACCCGGAAATGTAATGAACGGCATCGATGATCACGCCCTGTTGGTTCCGGAGAACCAGGGTCTGACCTTCGTTGGTGAGTACGGAGGAAGATGTGAAAACCGGGCTGCTTAATGCCGGCGGAAAGAGCCAACCGTCTTTTTCTGCACAGAAGATGTGGTACCCGCCGGCAGGCACTATTTTTGAGTCTGCCGTAAATATCCTGCTGCCAGCGCCCAGGCTCCAGCCTTCAAGACTAATTCCGTGCACACTTCTGTTGAATATTTCAACATATTCGCCTTCCGGTAGATAAACAGGCGGTGACGGGTCGGCCATGATCTCCGAGATGATCATGTCATACCTTGCCGGAATGAAGAATACAAAAGAACCTGAAATCACAGAGACATTGCCCTTCAGGTCCGGGATATTCCGTAATACATAATGACAGCTGTCGTCATTCCGGAATTCTTCGTGGAAAAATGCCTGCAATGATCTTCCCTCGGTTACCAAACTGTCTGCCGGATTTTCGTTCACTACGACCGATACCTCCGGTGCGGCCATTATATCCTCATTGAAAAGGAAGGTGAGGGAATTCCCGGAAGAAAACCGGATATTCTCCAGGGCCGGAGGTACTGTATCGCGGGTAAAATCAGCGGTAATTTTCAGATCATCAAACCAAAGAAGACGGTCTTTGGACGAAGTGTAATTATAGAGAATTCCTGAAAATTCCATGCCGGGAAGAATGAGTTGCGGCGTTTGCATACTGCCGATCTGTACAAACTCCCCGCCGGCACCGCAGATCTCAATTAGGGTAGCTGCCTCAGGCCGGTAAATGATTCGTAACCTCCAGGCACTGTCCCGCGCCATCTCTTCCCAATTGAAAGATGTGGTGCATAAGGTTTCCACCGTTGTTCCTTGCTGCAGGTAAAGCTTTAGCAGGTCGTCAGAAGAAACGTAGTTCACCCCGAAGACCAGGGCTCTGTTTTCCCGGTCCGGAGCCATGAACTCCGCCGGCTTTTCAGATAGAAGAAAAACCGACCAGTTGTTTGAAGCAGAAGGTTTATAGGGATACCGGATGGTAAATTCCCAGGTAACAGGCCTCTGGAGAAGTGCTTCATCATGATGGAAAGAGATCCTGTCGCCTGAAGAAACATCATTATCAAAGATGTGTTTGAGAGAATACGATCCATTAAGCGGTTCGTCGGTGGTTACATCCCATCTTTCCGCGGGAAATTGTCCGGCTTCAGACGGAAGGCCATTCTCAAAGTCAATAATTACCTGACCTGACAGAAAATATGGCCACAATGAAAAAAGCAGAAACAGTTTTTTCACTTTCCAATTTAATTTACGAATTTTGTGGGATTATTTTCTGAAAGGTTAACCGGGGAGTATTCAATAAAATTAAAAAATATTTCCGGCTTTCGCTAATAATTATAAAAGAATCCCGGTCCACTGAAGAAAGAATTTTATTCCCGGGATCCTGAGGGAAGGAGATAAATCTAAAAACCTTGAAAAACATGAAAGTTGCTGTAGTTGGCGCCACCGGCCTGGTTGGCACTGTTATGCTTAAAGTACTGGAGGAGAGAAATTTCCCTGTTACCGAACTCTATCCCGTTGCATCCGAAAAATCGATAGGCAAAGAAGTCACGTTTAAAGGGAAAAAATATAAGGTTATGAGCGCCACGGAAGCTATTGAGCGGAAACCGGACCTCGCAATTTTTTCAGCCGGCGGGAGTACCTCCCTGGAATGGGCGCCTAAATTCGCCGAAGCGGGCATCACCGTCGTCGACAATTCCTCCGCATGGCGAATGGATCCCGGTAAAAAGCTCGTGGTTCCCGAGATCAATGCACACGTCCTTACAGATAAAGATAAGATAATCGCCAACCCGAATTGTTCCACCATACAGATGGTAGTAGCCCTGGCCCCGCTTCACAGGAAGTACAAAGCCAAAAGGATCGTAGTTTCCACCTATCAGTCTGTCACCGGCACCGGCGTCAAGGCTGTCCGCCAGATGGAAAATGAACGCGCCGGCGTGAACGGGGACATGGCATATCCGCATATCATTGACAGGAACTGCCTTCCCCAGTGTGACGTCTTCACGGACAATGGCTACACAAAAGAAGAGATGAAGCTTGTGAACGAGACGAAGAAGATCATGGAAGACGACAGCATCAGGGTGACCGCTACTGCCGTCAGGGTTCCGGTATCGGGGGGACATTCAGAAGCTGTGAATGTCGAGTTCGAAAGGGAATTTGATCTTGATGATGTCCGCAGCCTCCTTTCCTCCAGTGAAGGCGTGATCGTCCAGGACGACCCGTCGAAAGGTCTCTACCCGATGCCGCGGTATTCCGAGGGCCGGGATGAAGTCTTCGTGGGCAGGATAAGAAGGGACGAGACCCAGCCAAAAACCCTGAATTTCTGGGTTGTTTCCGATAATCTCCGGAAAGGGGCGGCAACCAATGCCATCCAGATCGGGGAGTACCTGATTGAAAAGGGGCTGATTTAAAGGCTCTTCGATCTCATCCCTAAAAAAGGAAATTGTTATAGGGATACCGGCTGATGTGAATATCCTTCACAGCATCATACAAACGGTTCCTTAACTCGTCGATGTTTTCCCTGTTTTTTGCAGAGATAAAGATGGATGGAACCTCATTGCGGGCCATCCAGCTCCTCTTCAATTCATCGAGCGTGAGATTTTCTTTTGTTTTCGGACTGAGATCATCATCATCCTTGCGGGTGAAATGATAGGCATCTATCTTATTGAAAACCATGACCATTGGCTTATCGGCTGCACCAATCTCACTGAGAGTCTGATTTACCACTTTCACCTGTTCCTCGAAATTCGGATGCGAGATATCCACTACGTGCAAAAGCAGATCCGATTCCCTTACCTCATCGAGAGTCGATTTGAAGGATTCCACGAGGTCATGCGGCAGTTTCCGGATAAACCCGACCGTATCGGCCAGCAGGAACGGAAGATTTTCCACCACGACCTTCCTGACGGTCGTATCCAGGGTGGCAAAGAGTTTATTTTCTGCGAAAACATCCGATTTTGAGATGAGATTCATCAGGGTCGATTTACCGACGTTCGTATAGCCTACCAGGGAAACCCGCACCATCTGGCCGCGGTTCTTCCGCTGGGTAACCATCTGATTGTCGATCTTTTTAAGTTCCACTTTGAGCCGGCCGATCTTGTCACGAATGATCCGCCTGTCAGTCTCTATCTCGGTTTCACCCGGACCTCTCAACCCAATACCTCCACGCTGCCTCTCAAGGTGCGTCCACATCCTCGTAAGCCTGGGGAGGAGGTACTGGTACTGTGCCAGTTCAACCTGGGTTTTGGCATGCGCTGTCTTGGCGCGATGGGCGAAGATATCGAGGATAAGGTTGGTCCTGTCCAGGATCCGTACATTCAGCTCCCGCTCAAGATTCCGAAGCTGGGTGGGTGTCAGCTCATCGTCAAAAATAACGAGGTCAACTTCATTTTCCTCAACATAAATCCTGATCTCTTCCAGCTTCCCTTTTCCGATCATAGTGCCCGGATGCGGAGTGTCGAGTTTCTGGGTAAATTCCCGCAGAGGGATCGCGCCTGCAGTCTCTGTAAGAAATGACAATTCATCCAGGTATTCGTGCACTTCCGCTTCATCCTGATCCCTGTTTATAACACCGATCAGTATCGCAGTCTCGGGAACAGGAGTCGTTTCTATCATTTTACCCATACGCTATTTTTTACAAAGATATAAAGAAAAAGCGCCCCCGTTGACAGGTTGACTTCATCATGCATAACAAATGTTACAGGGTTTTTTCTTATTGAAGGAAATATTCGGACGGATACGGGAGCGGAAGAAAGAAAATAACGCTCCTGCCCCATAATTTATTGCGTTCCAGGGTAATGCTCTGAAACACAAGAAAAAGGAAGCCTTTTGGAGCATGATTTGATCTCTAGAAAATAATCATTAAAATCCTACATCATGAAAAAGAAAAAAGCCGACGAGGTTAATTCCGAAAAAAACCGGCTCCTTTATTTTGAGACCGGGATGATCGTTACCCTTTCCCTTGTTCTTTTCGCCTTTGAATATGCCAATAGCCCGGATGCCGGAAAGCAGGGCAACGGCAGGCTGATGGCTGCGGATGAATTTTTTGTGATTGAGCAAACTTTTCGTGAAGAGAAGGCTCCCGAAAAGGAAAAGCCGAAAGTTACCCTCATCATCAACCCGGTGGATGATAAAAATATCCTTATCGGAGAACCTAACTTTCCCAATCCTGAGATCGGTGCGAATGATCCTTTTGATGTCTGGGCGATTCCCACAGGTGTGGGGGAGGAAATTGACGATCCTATCGATTTTGTGCTGGTGGAAGACAAACCACGGTTCAACGGGGGTGACCCCCTGGTGGAATTCAGAAGTTACATTGCAAAACATCTTATTTATCCTGAAGAAGCCAGGGACAATGGTGTTGACGGGCGCGTGGTAGTTGAATTCATCGTTGATAAAACAGGGAAAGTAACCGGTGTGAAAGTTTTACAGGGTGCACATCCTGTTCTGAACGGGGAAGCCGTTAGGGTAATAGAGTCATCACCCCTGTGGACCCCCGGAAAACAGCGTGGGAAGCCGGTTCTGGTACGATATTTTTTTCCTGTCGTTTTTAAACTGGCAAACTGATTTTCTACCTTGAAATGACATATTTGGTGTGGTTTTTGTGTAAAAACTACTATATTTCAATTTCCTGAGAAGCTCCGGGTCGATATGCACGACGGATTTAACCAAATAGTTTTGAAATTGAATATTTAATTTGCTAATTTTAAAGCCGCAAAATAACAGGATCACCATGGAACTGAAAAAATCAAAGAAAGCAGATCTTGAAAAGAACAGGGGGGTATTCCTTGAAATAGGATTGCTTCTTGTCCTTTCCATTATTCTGATTGCTTTTGAATGGTCGCATAAACCATCCGATAAGGATCAGAACAAGCTTGTCGCTGAAACAACCTACGAGGTTGAGGAGATGCAGGTTACGAGGCGTGAGGAACAGCCCAAACCCGAACCTCAGCAGCAGGTCACGGAAATTCTGAACATCGTAAATGACAATGTCAACATCGATGAGAATTTCGATTTTGATGTTGAAGCCGATGCTTCCACCGAATTTCAGTTCAATGGATTTGCTGATGATATGGACGAAGAATTCCAGGAAGAAGAAACCTTCTATATCGTCGAGGACATGCCTAAATTCAACGGCGGAGATCCTGCCACCGAATTCCGCAAATATATTGCACAGAACCTTCACTATCCTGAGATCGCTGCCGAAAACGGGATCAGCGGAAGGGTTATCGTTCAGTTTGCGGTCAATTCCAAAGGCAAGGTTGTTGATGCAGTAGTGGTTGCAGGTGTCGACCCCGCGCTTGATAAGGAAGCTATCCGTGTTGTAATGTCGTCCCCGCCCTGGACACCGGGACGTCAGAGGGGTAAACCCGTGAAGGTTCTCTTTACCTTCCCTATCAACTTCGTTTTGCAGTAATGCATCTTTATTGGATAAAATTTCAAAGGCTGCCTTTTCAGGCAGCCTTTTTTATTTGTTGATTGGTTGATTGGTTGATTGGTTGATTGGTTGATTGGTTGAATGGAGTTGCAACCACCTGAAACACTCTGAAACAACCTGAAACAACCTGAAACAACCTGAAAGAATCTGAAACAAACTGAAACAACCTGAAACTAACTGAAACAACCTGAAACAACCTGAAACAATCTGAAACAATCTGAAACAATCTGAAACAATCTGAAACAATCTGAAACAATTAAACTTGCGATCACCCGTCCAGTCCGTCCAATCCGCGTACAATATTTATCTTCCTTCCCAACTCATAATCCGCAATCCGCAATCGAAATTCTCAAAATTGCAACATTTTATTTTAGC
Source organism: uncultured Bacteroidales bacterium (assembly GCA_963771005.1). Taxonomy (GTDB): domain Bacteria; phylum Bacteroidota; class Bacteroidia; order Bacteroidales; genus DASQZK01. Next base: position 400,977 of record CAVYRO010000010.1, on the reverse strand, counting down.
ATTCGTAAATATGTGGAACTTAACATAATTTCTTTTTATTTTAGCCATTTTAAATCAAATTCAGGTTGTATGAAAAAATATGTACTCTTCGCTTTTGTTGCCCTTTTCCTTTCATCCTGTGGTTCGGTAAACAAGAAACTGCAGCGGGGTGATTACGACGGTGTCATCAATAAAAGCGTAAAAAGGCTCATAAAGGATCCGGAGGATTCCGATGATATTAAGCTCCTTGACAGGGCGTACAAGCTTGCCAATGAAAGAGATCTGGAGAGGGTCAAATTCCTGAAAACGGAAGACAATCCCAACAACTATGATGAGATCTTTCAGCGTTACGAAACGCTAAAAGCAAGACAGGCAAGAGTACGTACCGTCCTTCCCCTCAATCTCAACGGAAGAACGATCAATTACGATTATGTTGATTATGATGCCGAGTTGGTTGCAGCCAAAAAAAGAGCAGCCGAGTATTACTATACAAACGGGCAGAAACTGCTGCAGAATCCTGACAAACCCTCTTCCCGCGAAGCCTATTATGAACTTATCCGGGCCCAGGAATATTCCGGGGATACATATCCCAGGCTGAACGAACTGATCCTCGAAGCCCGCCACAAAGGGATGAGCCGTGTGATCGTGGAGGTGCAGACCGGCGACAGGATCATGATCGCCCCCGAATTCAGGGACGAGCTCCTTACCTTCGATACCCAGGGACTCAATACCGAATGGGTGGAATACCATTTCAGACACCTAAACGATGACATCCAGTATGACTATGCCGTGATAATCAACCTCCTCGATATCATCGTTACGCCGGAAGATTCAAAAGAAACGGATAAGATCTACAAAAAAGATGTTGAAAACGGCTTCGATTACGCCCTTGATGCCAGGGGAAATGTCATGAGGGACACCGCCGGGAACGACATTAAAATCCCGAGATATAAAACCCTCCAGTGCACCCTCATCGAAAGCCACCTGCACAAGGAAGTCAACATCCGCGGACAGGTAGAGATCACGCAGCTTACTCCTGAGACACGTCTTCTCGTTAAAGAACCCGTAGGGGCTCAGAATATTTTCGATCATACATCGGCACGCGCCGTAGGAGACGAGCTGGCTCTCGATACAGAAGCACTCCAGAAGATCAAGAACGAAGCCATCTCCTTCCCTCCCGATGGTGCTATGATACTCAATACGACCGAAACATTGAAACCGGCTATACGGAATGCTCTTTACAAGAACAAACAGTATATTTTATAGATATTTGCTTCATGCGCATCGAAAAGGGGTACTCAGCATTCAGGGGTACCCCTTTTTTATGGAATTGTTGTTAAGCGGAAGTGCAATTCGAAATGAGAAAAGATAAATGATGTATCAATACCGCACCAACCCTGGAATTGAAATCAAAAGAAGATGAGAACATCCGGTTCAGGTTGGTCGACATCACCGGAAGAATTTGGAAAACCGGTATATTCAGATATAACGCTTCAATCAGCATTTCCGGGATTTCTCCCGGACCGTATTTATTCTATTTCAGTGGGGAAGATCAGCAACCGTTAGTGCAGAGAATCCAGATTGAATAGAAAATTCCGAAAATTCATTCTTTCAAAAATAGATTCACCATGTGAAAATCAATGTCCGAATCAAAAGGCAGACATTATCGCAGTGCAATATAATGTCATGAACCCTTGAATCCCCTGAGTCGCTGCTGGAATTCCTCCCGGTATACCTGGCCTACAGGTATATCATCATCCCCGATCTTCAAACGGTTTCCTTCAATATATCCGATCCGGCCAACCGAAATGATAAAAGATTATGCACGCGCAGAAATCGTTTGTCATTCAACTGATCCCATATTTGACCTGTCGAAGGATAAATATTTAAGTTTTTCAGCTGCCTTGTTCACCGCTCTCAAAAATCTTTCCATTGAAAACGGTTTAAGCAGGTAATCGACCTGCCTTATTTTAATCCGGTTTTCTTTAAAAAGGTCGTCCAGCCAATCCTCACAATACCAGGCAAATGTTACATTATCCTTTCCCCAGTTGTAGAAATTGGCCAGGGAGTGAGCGGGTATCCAATGCCATGCCGCCGGTCCGTCATCATCTTTTGCATCTTCCATGGGATAAAAATCCAGATAGTACATATTCCTGAGTTTAAAAAGTCTGGCATATCCCGCGATCAGTCCCACATGTTAAACACTCAATCAATCTGCGTGAATCCCCGTGATCCGCGAGAGATCCTCTGCCGGTTACCCGCGATCAGTCCCACATGTCAAACACTCAATCAATCTGCGTGAATCCCCGCGATCTGCGAGAGATCCTCTGCCGGTTACCCGCGATCAGTCCCACATCTTAAACACTCAATCAATCTGCGTGAATCCCCGTGATCCGCGAGAGATCCTCTCCCGGTTACCCGCGATCAGTCCCACATCTCAAACACTCAATCAATCTGCGTGAATCCCCGCGATCTGCGAGAGATCCTCTCCCGGTTACCCGCGATCAGTCCCACATCTCAAACACTCAATCAATCTGCGTGAATCCCCGCGATCTGCGAGAGATCCTCTGCCGGTTACCCGCGATCAGTCCCACATGTCAAACACTCAATCAATCTGCGTGAATCCCCGCGATCCGCGAGAGATCCTCTCCCGGTTACACGCGATCAGTCCCACATCTCAAACACTCAATCAATCTGCGTGAATCCCCGCGATCTGCGAGAGATCCTCTCCCGGTTACCCGCGATCAGTCCCACATGTTAAACACTCAATCAATCTGCGTGAATCCCCGTGATCCGCGAGAGATCCTCTCCCGGTTACCCGCGATCAGTCCCACATGTCAAACACTCAATCAATCTGCGTGAATCCCCGTGATCCGCGAGAGATCCTCTGCCGGTTACCCGCGATCAGTCCCACATGTTAAACACTCAATCAATCTGCGTGAATCCCCGCGATCTGCGAGAGATCCTCTCCCGGTTACACGCGATCAGTCCCACATGTCAAACACTCAATCAATCTGCGTGAATCCCCGTGATCCGCGAGAGATCCTCTCCCGGTTACCCGCGATCAGTCCCACATGTTAAACACTCAATCAATCTGCGTGAATCCCCGCGATCTGCGAGAGATCCTCTCCCGGTTACCCGCGATCAGTCCCACATGTCAAACACTCAATCAATCTGCGTGAATCCCAATGATCCGCGAGAGATCCTCTCCCGGTTACACGCGATCAGTCCCACATCTCAAACACTCAATCAATCTGCGTGAATCCCCGCGATCTGCGAGAGATCCTCTCCCGGTTACCCGCGATCAGTCCCACATGTCAAACACTCAATCAATCTGCGTGAATCCCCGTGATCCGCGAGAGATCCTCTGCCGGTTACCCGCGATCAGTCCCACATGTTAAACACTCAATCAATCTGCGTGAATCCCCGCGATCTGCGAGAGATCCTCTCCCGGTTACCCGCGATCAGTCCCACATCTCAAACACTCAATCAATCTGCGTGAATCCCCGCGATCTGCGAGAGATCCTCTGCCGGTTACCCGCGATCAGTCCCACATGTCAAACACTCAATCAATCTGCGTGAATCCCCGCGATCTGCGAGAGATCCTCTCCCGGTTACCCGCGATCTGCGAGAGATCCTCTGCCGGTTACAGGTAATGAATGAGTGATATTCTATGCGTAAATGTAAGCCATATTGACCCTAATAGGCAGAAATTACCGTTAGTGGAATGTTTTCAGGAGGAAAGTCCGCTTCCTGTAAAATCAGACTAAAGAGAAATTGAAATTGCATCGATTCGACACCGGAATTCTTCCAAAGCTATTATCAAATATTAATCTTTAACACATCGAATAGAAAACCCAAATGATTTTTTCCCATGGCCCCTCCCAAATATGCTGTTGTCATAATACAGATAGCGCCCCCAGGCAAGTGCAGAATTTTCGTCCGTCGCACTCCACCAGTTGCCGTAGACTTTCATATCTGTGAAAGTACCATTCACACCCCGGTATCCTCCGGGCCGTGCATTAAATTTACTTTCATTGGTAGCTCCCGTATTTGGGCTTTTCCAATGAGATACGCCAGTTTCTTTCAGTTTGCCCCCTGCAATAGAGTCCCCGCCCAGGTAGTCCGATAATATCTGCCAATCTTCATCAGTGGGTACATGCCATCCTTCCATGCTTAACTTATGTACACTATGGACAGCATACCAGTTATAGAGTTTTCCATATGTGTCTGAATTCATGGATTCGTTCTCAAGATCGCAATAGGCACCTGTGGTTAAATTATTCCATGTTATATCATTGGAAACATTTGGGATTGCCATACTGTCACGGTATCGCGTTGTTCTCAGATTTTCAGCCATCCATACCTGAGTTCCAATGGTTACAGTCTGATATACATTGCCATCGATATCGGTTACGGTTTCTCCCTTTGGTTTGGTATCAACTTTCTTACAACTTCCGGTGATTGCAATTATTAATACCGTAAGGATCAACAAATAAGAAATGGTGTATACCTTAGTTTTCATTTTTTTGAGGTTTAATTACGTATGTGAAGAACGCACTTCCTTGATTTTTTGTTCGAAAAATCCATCAGGCTCTGGCATCAGCTTATGCCTTAACTTTTGAATAAGATATACGACATTTTTTCGGGTTCCAGTTGAAAAGGGAAATATTGAATATCGAACGGATGAATAATTAATCATAAAGTTTGGTGAAGGCCGTGGTCTTTTAAATTCTTACTTTGATATTATTCGAAATTTTTCCCGATTCTGTTTCAAAAAAAAACATAAATATCGAACTGAAGAATATTTCCCCTTTATATTTATAAAAGAAGAACTTTTGCTTCCCAAAATTTTCAGAAACTTTCCCCTCTTTATTACACAAACAAAAGGGCTACAAGTCCTAAAACCTGCAACCCTTCGTTTTCCTTCGTGGAGCATATCGGAATCGAACCGATGACCTCTTGACTGCCAGTCAAACGCTCTAGCCAACTGAGCTAATGCCCCGGTCAGGATGCAAAAATAGACTTATTTTTAAAATTCACAAAGCAATTGCGGTTAAAGGAGGAGCATTCTGAAAAATTAGGTGCCTCCCGGGCCTGCTGTGGAACAGGGCGCTTCACCGGAAACAGAAAACATTGGTGTTTCCCATGATGTTATGCCTGAAAGAGATCACTGCTATTCAATTTGAGACAGATCTATATTTAATGTGAAAAAAAAGAATGTACAATGAAAGCAATCACAATAAAGAAAGCCGGGGAACCCGAAAATTTATCAATATCTGATATCCCCATTCCAGGGATCAGGGATGACGAAGTCCTCGTTAAGGTAAAAGCCATTTCAGTCAATCCGGTTGACGCCTCAGTTCGCCGTGATGAAGCAATGCTGCACAAGATGCTAAAAACGGTGAATGGAAGCGACATGTATATTATCGGGTGGGACATTTCAGGAACAGTCGCTAAAACCGGAAAAGACGTGACTGGTTTCAAATCCGGTGACGATGTATTCGGAATGGTAAACTTCCCCGGGAACGGTAAAGGCTATGCCGGATATCTTGCAGCTCCGGCTGCCCATCTGACTCTTAAACCCCCCAACGTGTCCCATGAGGAAGCTGCGGCTGCTACACTTGCCGCCCTCACCGCATGGCAGACGCTGGTTAACCTCGCAAAGATCAGGAAGGGCGACCGTGTGCTTATACACGCAGCCTCGGGCGGTGTAGGACATTATGCCGTGCAAATCGCCAAGCATTTCGGCGCATATGTGATCGGAACGGCGTCAGAAGAAAACCGCGATTTTGTGACAAAACTGGGTGCCGATGAATTTGTTGATTATACCTCTGAAAAATTCGAGAACAGAGTGGACAATGTCGATATCGTTCTCGATTCTATCGGCGGAGATCACGCGCTGCGTTCCATGGATACCTTAAGGAAGGGAGGCATGCTCATTCTGTTGAAAGGTACGAAGGAAGGACCTGTGGAAAACAAAGCCAAAGATATCGGCCTGAACATTCACCGGTACATGGTACATTCGAGCGGGGAGGATTTAAAAGAGATCGCCCGGCTTTTACAAGCAGGGAAAATCCATTCTCATGTATCCAAAACCTACAGCTTTGAGGAGATGCCTGCGGCACACAGGCAGATAGAAACCCGGAAGACTGTGGGAAAGATCGTGGTGAAGGTGGAATGAAACCAGGTGATTGGCTGGACCGGGTAAGTTGTTCTTGTCAATTGCTTTCCCTCCCCCTCATCAGCCTGTTGCCTATTCCGTCCCCTCGATAATGCTCCTTTCCTGCTCGTCCATTTTCCTGATCACGACCGTCATATCATCTATGAAGGCAGGCAGCTCAATTTTCTGGGGGGTGCCGAGACTGTTGGACGTAATTGAAAAGGACGTTATCACGTTGAGACTCGCAGGATCCATGCATTGAAGTTCGTAATTGCCTCTGGGCAACCGTAGGCTGGCACTTACGTTCCCCGATTCCTGCCCCGTTTCTGCAGTGCAAAGGTAAGCAACGGTTAACTCCCGTTGAGGATCAGTCATTACAGAGGCGATCAGGCTGCAGACCAGGGGTTGAAGGACTGTGAAATTCGGATTGAGTTCCCAAAAAGGCAGGGAACGGTAAAAATTCGTAAGAGGCCGGATAAATTCATGACCGGGTCCCCTGTAACCGGGATCGTTGATCCCTTCACAACCCTCCCATGAATGGTAAGTCCAGAAACATCCGGTAGTGCACCAGATCCAGCTCTGCTTACGCCGGCTCACAGGATCATCGTTTTTATGGCGTTGTTCACGACCCGTCTCATTGTTGAAAGCGGGTTTGCCATACTGCCGGGTATTCAGCGCCACACTCCTGTACCACCCCTCAAGCGGGTAATGGGGAGTTGAACCGGTACAGGTATGCACAAGTGCAAGATCCATCCAGGGTTTATGTGGCCATATGGCATCATCTGTGGTCCCGGCAGAGGTGCATACCGCTCTGTGAAAGGGATCATTTTCTTTAAAAAATACTCCGGCGGAATCCTGAAAATCTTCATTTTTGATATATTCGTTCTGGATCTCCCAGGTTAGGATGTTCGAATACCGGCCAAGCCGGTTCAGGATCACCTGCCAGTAATAGCGCTGTTGTGCGATATCTTCCTCTCCCGGATGAAGTTTCATATACAAAACCAGATCGAGACCGATTCCTTTTTTTCCCGCGAGTTCAATTCGCCATTCCACTTCTTTCCAGTAGTTTTCATTCAATGTGTTCCAGACGGGTTTCTCTCTAGTACCACCCCACGGCCAGAGTTCAATACCCAGGTAGTCAAAGTATGGTTCACCTTCCAGAGCGACCCTAATCACATTGATACCCTGTTGAGCCGCCTCATCCAGGAACATCTCCGGATCCTTGCACCCGAAATAGGCCCAGGCCGTCTTGTTCATTACAAATAGGTGCTTCCCTTCGTTGTTTATGAACTGATGCGGAAGGGCGGGATCAACCCTGTATGGCGATGTCCATATAGAATCGAAATTCAAGGTCTGAATCCGACCGGACACTTGTCCCGCAACATTTTGCAAAGTGATAAGGACCATACCGGCCGTAAAACTCCATCCCACAATCTGTTTTATCATTCCACGCATTATTGGTAGTGCCTGATTGTAAAAGAATTAACATTTAATTATCCATATGATTTTCCGATTGCATTCAACTTTAAAAGTACCCGGCCAGATGACTAGAATGCGATCGTGGGAATGTCTTTTATCTTATGCCTGTAGGCCTTTTTCCTTCCGGCAGCCACATTGTATATCCTTTTGTGCGATTTCAGCGCTGCTTCTTCCAGTTCGGGGTATCCCCTGTAAAGAATATCATTGAATCCGATATTGTAATTCTCGCCATCGAAACGGCCCGCTACCGGCTGGTCCATCCACTGAAAATAATGGATGCCAATCAGTTCAGGACGCGAGAAGCCCTGCTCCAGATAACACCGGTATGCCCTGCCACGATCCGCAGTGGATGCCACGGCACGGAGGCCGGTCGAGGGCAGCCCCCTGTCGATAGCCCCGAAATGAAATTCCCCGATCATCACAGGCTTGCCCGTTTTTTCAAAAATATCCCCGGTGGGAGCCGGTGCCGGGGCACTGTAAGAGTTGATGGAATAAACATCAAAATATCCGCCCGCCCGGTACAGGATATCCGAACTGATATAGGCATACCGCATTCCCAGGTTAAGGTGGTTCGGATCCACCTTCTTCACCTCCTCACAAACGGTACCTACATATTTATCCACCAGCTTTCCGGTGAATTCTGCGAAATCTTTTTTACTTTCTTCTGAAGGATAATCCTTGAATGTCGCCAGGTTCAGATCCCCGAATACTCCTAATTCCAGGTTCCATGCCTTGTTAAATGCTGAAACATCATTGCCGTATTTATTTTCAAGGAATTTTATAAAGGCGAGCCTGGAAAAGGACATATCTCCGGTCGCAAACATCTCAAATGCCAGGTCATGATCTCCGAAAGCCCACTGCGGTTCGTTCCTCAGGAAATAACCTATGAGGAAGGGATCATCCCTGAAGCTGGAAAGCTGCCGGGCGAATTTTTCTGCATTGATCTTATATTGAGGGGAAAAAACATCCGGAAAATCCCGGTAAAGGGAAACTTCCGTAGAAGGGAAACCGGACATCGGCAAAACGTACGGAATCCGGCTGCGACGAGCGAAATCGATATCCGACCAGTTTCCGATCGTATTGAATCCGCTCTCCAACAGCTTATTCCTCGTGATCTTCTCCCACTCAGATCTCCAGTCAGGCCCAAACATCCGGATCATGTTCACCTTGAAATAATCGATCATCTCCAGCTTCCGGGAATCACTGTAGGCTTCCTTATATCCTGAATCAGCGGAAGGCAGATCGCTGTAAAGATCCTCGTTCCCGCCAAGAACACCCTGGACCGATGCACCTACGCAATCCATTCCGAAACTAAGAAAGGCATAACCCTCAGGATCGACGAACCACCACCGCTTCCCGTCAAAATGCGTATGGAAAAATCCGGTGGGGTCAAACCGGAGGGCCTTCCACCCTCCATATTTAGAAAGCTCATCCGGAAACCCGTCTTCCTGCCCGGCTAGGATGGTCATATCATTGCTCAGGGCCTTGAAATCCGCATCCGAACGGGTTTTACCGGGCCAGTCCGCCGTATTCCACTGACCGAACTCATCCACTAACTTTTCCTCCGGGGCTGACTCATATTCCGGGATCTCGTTGGTGAGAAAGAGGGTATCGATCGTGAACTCCGGCTCGAAATCCGGAGAGCGCCATGGGCCAGGCACCAGTTTAATGGCAGCTATCTCGGCAGGATCGAGCCTGCGCCCGAAAATCACTCCTTTAAGCTGACGCGGAGCACGGGGAAGAAAAACCTCCTGTCCGTCAAGATAGCTGAAGGGGAAGACGAGATAGGTGTAAAGATCTGGCAGGATCCCGATTTTTGAGGCAATACGTGGAGAAGACGCCTGCTTTCCTGTTCCGGGATCTGCCGTATAAAATTCATAGTTAAGTATCCCGCAGTAGGGATTATGGTGTTCGATGCCTATGACGAGATACCTGCTTTCCGGAATTTTGGAAAGAAATAAGGGATCATTGATCAGCAAGCCGCCGTCACCGGACTCTGCCTTAAGTATAATGGCATTGCCGGAGGAGACGTTGAAACCCGCCTTCCCCGAAACAGTCAGACTCTTTAGGTCAAGGGGATAATCCTGTGCCTGAAGGTTCCCGGTTAATATGCAAAGGGAAATCAGGGAGATAACTGTAGGATTGATGACAGAAATTTTCATGGAATTGGCGTTATTTTTCAGAAACCAGCAGGATAGCATCTGCAGGGACCGGGAAAGCAGGATCGTCGGCAATGATGCGGATGTAATCTCCTTGCTGCAATGTCATTTTTCCAAGGGGTGCCCAGTCGAAGGTGTATGGATTGATATCATGAACAGAGATTTCCTTTTTTGCTGCTGTGCCGGTCTCCACCTTCACTTTATTGCTGTAGCGTTCGAAATCACTGTTGCCCCAGGGTTTGCGGGGAATATACATATAAAGGGCATACCGGCCTTCCCTGCCACCCAGGTCCGGACGAAAGGTCACACTTCCCGGCCTCGAAGATGGTGCATGGAAGAGATGGTCGGCCTTATTCTGTCCCATCCAGTAATCACGGACTTCCCAGGAACCCTCAACAGTCACCTGCGCCGAATCGGAATTATCCACCACGATATCAGGAGCTGTCCCGTTTTGAAGCGGGTTTGCAGTAAGTCTTTGTTTGAGTTCACCGGCATCTACATCCTGCACCGGAATATTTTTATCGAGAGCCATTGCCGAAGCAAGTCCGGATACCTGGCCCAGCACCATAAATACCGGTTCCATCCGTATAGAACCAAAGGCGATATGAGTTGCCGACAAGCAAACGGGGACGAGCAGGTTTATGCACTCTCCGCGCCTCGGAGTTAGCGAGCGATAGGAGATATCGTATGGGGGAAACCCGCCGATCTGAACGTCTCCTTCATTTTTCACCATCCCGTTCATAATCACCCGCTGACAATTATGGGAGTCCATGGTGTAGGCTGCAAGAGCAATGGCATCGGACACAGTGCTGTCACCCTGGCAGTTATGCTGGGTCATAACATATTCACCGATCATTCTCCGGGCTTCCCGGATATATATCTGGTGCGGGAAATTGCCGTGATCCGGGAACTCATCCGCAGCCCATCCCCAGGAGAGCATCTGTGTGCGCACATTCTCGGGAACAGCTTCATCATTGCCGAGAAAATAAAGAAGCTGTTTCGTATAATTTTCAACCGCACCGACAATCTCCTGCCTCCTTTTGTAACCCCCCTCCGGATAATCATAATTCATCCCGATCGCATCTGTTGACACGGGCCCTTTGTTGTTGATATCTGTTTTTCCTCGGGGCATGGGAGATAGAATGAGAAAGTCATCGAGATTCTGTTTCTTTCCCTGCCCCGCCCTTTGGAGGATCACCCTTCGCAATAGCTCAAACCTCGCCGGATCGTAATCTTCCGGCATCGTTACCGGCACCCGGTTATCCGGGTCCTGTGTCAGACACAGCCTGTAATTATACGCCTGCACCAGGGTGTCGCCCGTACCGCGGGGAGCTACCCCTGAGGCCTGGATTCCCCAGCATAGCCCGCTCGATGCATCACCCGGAACGATGTATGGATCAATATCATCGGGAAACTGGTGCTCCTCCCTTAACTGTACACCATTATAGGTCTCTCCGTAACGGTCATTTGATTCACGACCCACGGTATAGGAGACCGAAGCGGCGGCCATCAAGTCGCCTTCATAGGAGCAATCGATAAAACAGGATCCCGAAATTGTACGGTTCGTGGACTCAGCCGGTGCGGAGGTGTGCTCCAGTTCAACCGAAATGATCCGCTCACCATCCATTTTTACACCTGTTAAGCGGAAATCGAAGAGCACATCCACATTCGCCTCACTGATATACTTTTTAAAGATCCCTTCAGCGACATGAGGCTCAAACTTCCACGCTTCAAGTTTCCCGTAATGATCCCCGAGCCGCCGGTAAAAATTTCTTGCCAATCCAGTTACGGCATACTTATTCCCGATATCCGTCTGTCCCAGTCCGCCGCTGCTCAATCCTCCCAGGTGTTTTCCCGGCTCGATAATCAGGACTTTCTTACCTTCAAGCTTTGCTGAATATGCCGCGATCACCCCCGAAGAAGTTCCTCCGTAAACAATGATATCATAATCCTTTACTGCGGGTCTTTGGCAGGAAAAGAGAGTAAGACACAGTATGGGAAACAGTAAGAAGATACTTTTCATAAATTTCACGTTTTTCACAAATATTCAAGATTTGCTTTCAATGGTTTAATCCGCTTTTTCAGGCATACCCGTTTTTGAATAATTCACCCCGAGTTTTTCTAAAACAGGTACCTGCTGCGTCACCCTCATGTTGAAGTCATCCATATCCTTCTCACCCGGCTTTGTCCAGGCAATTTCTGACATGGCAAGCATCCGGGGAAAGATCATATATTCCACCTGCCGGAAATCGGGTATATATTCCGTCCAAACATTGGCTTGAACCCCGATAATATACTTTTCTTCATCCGCCGAGAGTTCAGCGGGAACAGGATCGTAAGAATACACTGTATCGAGAGGCAGGTATCCGCCGATGGCAAGGGGTTCATCCTCTACCGGTTTCGCCTGGTAATAATCAAAATAGCAATAATTCGTTGGGGACATGATGACATCATGTTTCAACTTTGCCGCTGCGATCCCTCCTTTCTCACCCCTCCAGGACATTAACGTCGCGTTGGGTGCAAGGCCGCCTTCGAGGATCTCATCCCAGCCGATGATCTTCCTCCCTTTGGCGTTCAGGAATTTTTCTATCCTGTGGATGAAATAGCTTTGCATCTCATGTTCATCCTTCAATCCAAGCCTGCGGATCTCAGCCTGGACACGCGGACTTTTCTCCCACTGGTCCTTGATGGCCTCATCACCCCCGATATGAATATATTTCGAGGGAAATATATCCATCACTTCGCTTAAAACATCTTCCAGGAATCCGTAAGTCTTTTCCGATGGCATAAAAATGAAGGGAGAGATTCCCCATTCTGTCTTCACCTTTACCTCTTTACCGGTAACCCCCAGTTCGGGATAGGCGGCAATGGCAGCCTGGGCATGGCCTGGCATCTCAATCTCAGGAATGACAGTGATAAAACGGCCGGCTGCATACCGTACTAGTTCCCGGGCTTCCTCCTGGGTATAAAAGCCGCCGTACCGTTCATGATCGTACTTCCTCGGTTTATCGGAAAACTTTCCGATCATCGTACTGTCGCGCCAGGCACCGATCGCGGTGAGTTTCGGATATTTTTTTATTTCAAGCCGCCATCCCTGGTCATCAGTGAGATGCCAGTGAAAGTGGTTGAACTTGTACAGTGCCAGGTAATCAATGTATTTTTTCACGTCCTCCAGGGGCATGAAATGACGTCCTGCATCGAGATGCATTCCCCTCCACGCAAATCGGGGCGAATCTTTTATGGTCATTGCCGGGATCGCAATAGTTCCTTTCTCTGCATCGGAAGTCAGGATAAGCTGTTCCAGAGTCATCAATCCGTAGAACAGGCCTGCTGGTGATCCCGAACGGATCGAAATGTTGCGTTTACCGGCTTCCAGGATATAGCTTTCATCGTCCGGAACCTGCGGATCATTAAGTTCAAGGATAATTGCACCGGTACCGGGTTTTCCGGTCATTTCTTCGGTTTTTAAGGAAAGTCCCTGATTTTTTTTCAGGTCTTCAAGGAAAATCCGGGCGGCTTCTTTCACCTTTTCACCGGAGGAAATCGTTACGAGGGTAGTTCCGTTGTCCATCCTGAAAAATCCGGATCCGGGTTCAACTGAAGCAGGTTTCGGGATGACCGGGATTTCTTTGCTGTTCTTTTGGGTGCAGGAAAGGGTAAATACCATCACAAGGAGGATAAGATACAGGTTTTTCATAGCAGTGTAAGTATGAATTTAGTTGGGGCATTAATTTCAGAATAATTTGTGAGAAAAGAAAAGAATATTGATGAATCCGGGCGCTGATGGCCATAATGCCCGGAAAGAGCACGAAGGGGCGAGAAAACAAAGGCACGAAGGGTAATCCTCCCTCGTGCCTTTATGTTCTCTCACCGTTTGTGCTCTTGCTCTCAATTCATGCTCTGTTATACTTCGGGGTTGACCTCGGGTTCTTTGTCCTGAGCCCGGTATTTGCCGTAGTATTTCCTGTGCCAGTGACCTTCGTACCTGGAGTAGGGCCTGCGGCACCTGTGTGAAAAACCTCCCAACAGGACTCTGGCCAGGATGAACAATCCAGCCGTTTGCCAGAACGTGATCGCCGGACCGTGAAACAAAACAGGAATGAGCCAGTTCCAAAGGGACATCGTCAGCCAAATGGCCACCAGTACGAAAGCGATGCCCAGTAATGCGAATCCTATGTACTTGAAAAATTTCATCTTTTCTCATTTTTTAGTTAAACATATAAATCTTTTAGTCTCTCTCTCATAAAAAGCACAGCGTACCTTTTCCTGGAAAGCAGCGTATTCACACCTTCACCTGTCATTTCAGATATTTCCCTGAAACTTTTATCCTCGAATTCATGCAGTATGAATACATCCCGTTGCAGCGGCGGCAATTCATCGAGTGCGTCGTTGATCCTTTCCCAGATCAACTCGCGTAGCATCTCATCTTCCGGAGTACCATCCAGTGAAGGGAGCACCTCCTGCAGCATCAGGGGAGCTTCTTCGTCATTAGCGGCATTGTCACTGTAGCTGAAACTAACCGGCTTTTTCTTCCTGTAGAGGTCTGTTATGCGGTTGGAAGCCACACGGTACAGCCACGCGGTGATACTGCGCACCGACCGGATATCGTTGAAACCAAGCGTCAGCTGGTAAAAAACATCCTGTACGATATCCTCCGCATCTAGGGAAACCGGTATCCTTTTCCGGACATACCCGAGAAGCCGTTTATGCTCCTTCCTGAAAGCATCGCCAATATCTTTCCGATCTGCCGCTGTCATTTTCGTGTACGCTATATGGGGAGAGACGAACACCGGGAAAAAATATTTTAAATGTACGGCGTATTTTTTCTTAAAGCACGGAAACCAGGCTAAATGGCTATTGCACCTGCAGTAAAAAAAACAGCAGGGGTGTTTAGTAAACTGCCGCAGGCACCACCCACCCGCAATAATCCAAATGGTACTACAGCTGATCTAAAAATAAATCTGTGACCATCCGCCCAATCCGTGTGATCCGCGTTCTACATTCCTCCTCCTCATTCATCTTTTCCGAAACACAAATCTTTACTAAATTATAAAACTTATCTTTGAAAAACCGGGAAACCCGGGAAGCACCACGCTACAAACCATGATCGCTCCCTGAATAAAAATCAATATACCGATGTCCTTAAAATGCATTGTCAACCATATCGGCTTCCGTCCAGGAGGCAAAAAAACAGTCATCATTCCCGGAACGGGTTATGTTGAATTCGCCGTGCAGGATATGCAGCAGGTTGTCCAGGAGGATTTCCGCGACAGGGAGAACTGGAAGACCATCTACAAGGGCAAACTGACAGAGTGCGAATGGAACTCCGGTAAATATCTGACGGGTGATTTCTCGAATTTGACAGTACCCGGCACCTACCGGGTTGTAGTTGGAGATGCGGAACACTGGTCGTATCAGTTTACGATCTCAGAAACTGTATTCAGCAACCTGCCCTTCCTCTTTCTTGATTTCCTTCATAACTGGAGATCGGGAGACCATGGCCTGCACTGGCGTACACCCTGCAACATGGACGATGCTGTTCGTTCCGACAATGGAAAACAGATCGATGTCTCCGGGGGGTGGAATGATGCCGGCGATCTGCGCAAGTGGATGGTGCACACCAACCTGCCGCTGAGCGGATTCCTGGATATGTATTTACAAACTGGCTTTGAGAGGAAAGCCTTTGCACATGAAAATGTGTCGGATAATGATTTCATCACCGAATCTGTATGGGCGCTTAATTTCATGCTGAAAATGCAGGACCGGGAAACCGGGATGTTCTTTGAGGATGTCGCGGGAGGCGGGGATGCCCGTGAGACCAAAGATCTGAAGTGGTGGTACGAGAACCATGCCGGTTGTGTGGCTGACAACAGTGAGAATCGTTTCACCGACAATATGCCTTCCTCCGGTGATGAGAGGACGGTAAGGGTAAGTTATAATCCCATTGCCCAGTATACCACCATATATCTCCTTTTAAAGGCAGCTCGCATTCTACCCGCGAATCTTCAAACGCTCGCCGCCGGATGCCGGGACTCCGCACTTCGGGGATGGCAGTACATGACAGCCATGCAGTCAGGGGACGATCCGTTTCATGCCTGGACGTCTGTTATTAGCTGGAAGCTGATGGCCGCATCTGAATTATACCGGGCGGGAGAAATGCCGGCAGCAAAAATCCTGGAATTTACCAGGGAACTGCTTGCTCTTCAGTCTGAGAAGTACGGGTTTTGGTTTATGAATACAAAAAAAAATGATCCCTACCGTGGCATCCTTCATTCCGCCCAGCCGCTAATCGCCCTCGGCATCGTTTCCGGCCTCGTCCCGGATGGGGATATCGCAACATACATCAGGCATTCACTCGAAATCTGTGCCGGGCGGTATATCAAACCGGCCGCTGGGCTCACTCCTTTCAGGTTCATGCCCTATGGATTTTATTTCATACCTGCGAGTGATGAGGTATATCATAAGACCGGGGATGGGTTGTATTACCGGCATTTCATGCCCGACAATTCTGCCCAGAAACTCAATCACGGGCTCAACGGCCACTGGATGAGCTGGGCCCATGCACTGGCGCTGACCGGCAGCATCCTTCATGACCACGAATTGAGTGATCTTGCCTGGGAGCAGATTTTTTGGGCTTTCGGACATAATCCGGCAATGGCGTCCCTGGTCACCGGTACCGGGTATAACAATCCCATGCCTCACAGCCGCTTTTTCGGTCCATACCCCGGCGGTTTCATGTCGGGGTTCATTGGCGACCGTAATGACAGACCCGTTCTCGACCTGGAAGGACGCGCACAATGGAACACGACCGAATACTGGAATACGCCTCTGGCGAATTGCCTGATGGCTCTGGCGGAGTTGTGGGTGTTTGAATGAATGAGGAACGACAGGGTAAAAAATCTATATTTTCAAAAGCACTTTCAGATGCCGGGCAGGATCCGAGTCGAGCATTTCAAATCCCTTCATCGCCTCTTCCAGCGGGAGCACATCGGTTACCATGATCTCCGGCCTGAGAATTCCCCTGCTCATGGCATCGATAGCCAGTAAAAATTCACCATGACTCACCCTTGAAGCGATGATCTTCGCTTCCTTCCAGATCAGTTCCTTCATCAGGATAGCAGAAGGTTCATCGGAGAGCCCCAGAACGCATACTGTTCCGCCTCCTCTTATGGCATTGATACAAGAACGCACAGGATTGTGTCCCTTGAGCGGAACAGCATGGCCCACAGCTTCGAAGGCTATGTCGACACCGCGGCCCCCGGTGTATTCACGGATAATACCGACCGGATCATTTTCGCGGGCGTCAATGAGGATCACACCGGGATATCCTGTTTTCACCATCCCCAGTCTTTCCTTAAGGATATCAACCATAAAAACCTTCCCGCCGGTAATTGTCATTACAGCCTGCAACAGGGAATTTCCCACCTTCCCCGCACCCCAGATGACCACATCATCCGATGGGCCCACTTCTGCCCTGACGGTTGCATGAAAGCCAATCGAAAGTAATTCAATAAGCGCCGCATGTTCATCGGGAACATGATCGGGAACCCGGTAGACCATGGAAGCATCGGCTGCGACATAACCGGCAAAACCTCCATTCATATCTATTCCGATAAGTTTCAAAGAAGTACAAGCAGGATAATGACCGGCCTTGCATGCAGCACACTGTCCACACCAAACAATGGGATCAACAGTAACCTTATCCCCCGTTCTTATGCCGGTTACCTTCCGGCCTGTCTCAGTCACTTCCCCCGCAAATTCATGACCGGGAATAAGTGGCAGACGGGTACGCGGGTGAAACTCGCCCTTGAACAGATGCTGGTCGGATCCGCATATGCTGGCGAAATTCACTTTTACCAGAACCTGGTTCTCAAGGATATCGGGAACCGGAACATCAACCGTTTCAATCTTACCATACTCAGTGATCAGAGCTGCCTTCATCTTTTTGATATTTTAGTACCGCCAGCCGCAAATGCCAAACCGTTTTGCTTCAGCCAGGTAAAAGTGAGACCATTTTACGGAGAACTTTTATTTTAGGAGAACATCGACAAGAGCCTGGTTGGGTATGTCATTACGGTCTACCACTCCGAAACTTCCGCGGTAATCCCAATTCGCCCATGCAATTCCATTCTCCTCCAGGACCTTTACCAGGTCCGTGTACCACCTGAGACGTATATCCTCGGGAACTGAAGAAAGACAGCCGAATTCCCCGCAATACAGAGGAAGATGATGATCCCTCGCGTATTCGACCGGTTTACTTATCTCGACACGCATGGAATCAATGGTATAATTTTTCCCCCAGTAAATCACTTCTTTCTTCAGATCTTCGGGAAGATCCGTGATTGCCTCATCAGGCACGATCTTACCGGGATAAGTAAGAGGACCGTTATATTCCCCGACTTTGGTCCATGAAGCATGGTAATGCGTGAGCACCATAGGGTGGTAAAAGTGAAAGCTGAGGATGATGTCGGGGTCATCTGGGATTTCGAGATCACCAAAGGTAGCGACCGACTGCCACATATTAGAACCTACTACGATCTTCCGGTGCGGTTCGGATTCCCTGAGAACTCTGATCGTTCGATCTATAAGATCGTTCCAGTCTCCCGGATCATCAGCGACCGCTTCATTCATCAGTTCATAGGCGACAAGGCTATCGGGATACCTGACCAGTTCGCCGGACAGGTCTTTCCACAGGCGGATAAATTTAAGCTGCTCCTCCGGATCGTTCCATAAAGGTCTGACATCGCTGTTGAAATAATGGGCCCGGATAATATGGAGATCGACCACCACGCGTAGACCCTGTGATGAGCACCAGCCTATTGCATTATGAAGAAGGAAGAATGCATCTTCAATTTTATTACCATTTATATCCCATAGCTGTTCCTCGTCAACAGGAAGTCTGATATGATCATAACCGGTTCCGCCAATGAACTTTACATCCTTTTCAGTGAAGTAATTCTTTCGCTCTTCTCCCCGTCTGTCACTCTGCGACAGCCAATGGCTGATATTCACACCCCGGTGAATGGTGAATTCGCCTCCCTGAGATTTTACGGGCCGGCATGAGTACAGCAGGACCGGGATGATCAGCATATAAAGGATTACCGTCTTCATAAGCGGGGTTTAAGTGGATTTTGAAATTAAAATATAGCGATTGAGATGAATTTGGTCTAAATTTAATTTTTTAAACAGGTTATCACGACTCTTGTATTGTTTTTTTTGGAATTTTTGTTTTTAAGCCCTCCAGAATCATACAATGAAGCCCTTACTAAAATCATTCCCGTGATCGTAACATTACTTATCGCATTTACATGCCATGCATAGGAAATAACCCTGACGGGACTCATCCGGTGGGACGCCTGGCTGGGCTCGGATGATGCAGTAGGGAGAGAGGTGATCCGCACCCTCAGCCCTCCTGTATGGCATTACAGGCTTCCCTTTTATACTACGATGAATAATGATTCCATTGCAAATATCGATGCCACGGACCAGGCGATTACCGACCGTGAAATCTTGTTTGCCTCCGGTGCCGGCCTGGATTATTTCGCTTTCCTGCTTTACGATGATAATCTCAACCTGTCGGCGGGATTACATAACTATTTGGCGAGCCGTTTCAAAGACAGCATTCGTTCAGAGCGACCAGCCTTCCCTGTAAGTATGTTTGATATACTCCTGTGCAGCCTGTTTTGCGTTCATAGTTTTATGCTGGGTGTCGAAGATGGGATGTCCATCGACTACGCTGAATTTGTCGGAAGAGACAACGCGGATCTCATCGGTGTCACTGATATTCGTAAACTGCATATTTTTACCATCCCAATCGAGTTGCCGCTTAAGATCCTGCAGCCTTACGGCGACCACGCCCATAACCACCATTTCATTGAGCGGACCTGAATAATTGAAGTTGGAGCTGGGTTCCGTGCCCTCGGCAAAAACAGTGTCATATCCTTCCTTGCATGCCCTTACCCAGTCCATTTCGTGAGTTGTCTCAACGCGCCTTAGTGTTTTAGGCGGAGGATTAAAAGTATCCATTCGCGAATAAGGCAGCAGGATGGGGTCCTTAGCATAGCATCCGCACATAAGGGTGCCTTTGGTTCCATAGAAGAGGCATCCGCCATTCGGATCCCGTCCCATGATATCCCCTTCGGGCAGTCCTTCCGGTCTTTCCGGGAGTATACCGCCGTCATACCATTTGACTTCAACCTCTGGCATACCCACTCTTGGGAGATTTTCACGCTGCGGGAAATTATAGGTTACCACCTGTGCAACCGGGGGACTCACGGTATTCATCTTCGTGGATGAACCCTGTACATGCGAAGGATATTGCAGTTTAAGGGATTTAAAAACGGGATCGAGGATATGACATGCCATATCTCCGAGAGCACCGGTCCCGAATTCCCACCAGCCCCTCCAGTTCCAGGGAGTATAAATGGGATTGTAAGGAACGAATTCGGCGCTGCCGATAAATAAGTCCCACGCGAGTGTCTTTGGAACCTTCACTTTTTCCGTAGGACGCTCCAGTCCCTGGGGCCATATCGGCCGGTTGGTCCATGCATCAACGTGGGTCACTTCCCCAATAGTGCCATCCCAGATCCATTCGCAGATCTGCCTTATGCCCTCACCCGAATTACCCTGGTTACCCATTTGCGTAACCACCTTGTGCTCTTTGGCAAGATCGGTCAGGTAACGTGATTCATAAACAGAATGTGTAAGGGGCTTCTGAACATAAACATGTTTCCCTGCTTTGATAGCCATTGAGGCTGCAAGGGCATGGGTATGATCGGGAGTGGCTATGAGGACTGCATCGAAGCTGTCAGCCATTTCATCGAACAGCTTCCTGTAATCATAGTATTTTTTGGCTCCGGGAAATTCCTGGAAAGTACCTTCCGCATAATGCCAGTCAACATCGGCAAGAGCCACGATATTCTCGGTCTTCATGGCCTCCAGATTTCTTTTTCCCATCCCGCCGATACCTATACCGGCAATATTCAATTTATCACTCGGGGCAACACGACCCCTGGCGCTGATCACGCCTGAAGGAAGAATAGTCAGACCGGCTGCGGCAGCTGCCGTAGTCGAAACAAAATGCCGCCTGGACATCCGGGTCTTTCTCTTTTCATCATTTTTATTTTCCATCATAAAAAATATTTATTGGTTGTATCGGTTTGTATCCTGGGATTCCGAAATTTACCTGTTGCAATAACCAAATCATATAAAAATCGGAACCGCCGGAAACAATATATTTCAGATTCATGTTCTTATTTCTAATCTCAACTGTCATTAATAATGACAATTATAACTTTGATATGTTTTAGGCAGGCCGGAACCGTGCAAATTGCAGCAGTTTCAGGAATAACGGATTTCATCCGTAAATTTATATGTAATCCACCCTAATTCTGCACATAAGGATACCGGTACTGAATCCTTCGAACAATTTGAATGCATGGAACACCCAAAATAATTCCGGCCTTGAGTAACTATATCTACAATATTATCAAGCAGGGTGAACATCAGAAGCTCGATTTTAAATTCGAGATAAGCGATGCACGAAAAATTGCAAAAACCCTGGTGGCTTTTTCAAATACCGACGGGGGTAAACTCCTGATCGGGGTGAAAGATAACGGAAGGATCGCCGGGGTGAGGTCGGAAGAAGAATATTACATGCTTGAGTCCGCTTCTTCGATGTACTGCAAACCCGAAGTCCCGTTTATTACAAAACGGTGGCTGGTCGACGGCAAAACAGTGCTGGAGGTCGACATACCGCCGGGTGAGGAAAAACCATATTTATCCCAAACCCCTGATGGAAAGTGGCTTGCCTATGTAAGGGTGGATGATCAGAATATCCTCGCCAACAGCATCCAGGTAAGGGTCTGGCAAAATGAAAGAAAGAAAAAAGGCATTTACCTGCATTATACTGAGGCTGAAGAAAAACTCCTTGCTTTTCTCAGGGATCATCAGACGATCACACTGAACCGGTTCTGCAAGGTTGCAGGCATCGGACGCAGGAAAGCATCCCAGATCCTGGCAAAAATGGCAAGTATCGGGGTGATCCGGATCGTATTCACAGAGAAACTGACCTGGTACGAGCTCAGTTCCAAAATCAGGAATGAGATGCCGTGAGAGATTTAATTTTCTCGGGGCTGATTTCAGTCGCTAAACCGCGTAAGCACGGAATATGATCCCAGTTTCCCCTTTTTATCATATATTTCCGACCTGATCACACCCACATCCCCTGCTATCCATTCCACCGTTTGGTTTGTCATATGAATAAGCCTGGTCCTGGAATCCACATCATAACTGATTTTATAACAGTCAAAAGTCCCGGCTTCGGTGGTCAGTGATTCACGGCCCAGAACTTTTCTGTTCATGATCGTAACCGTCATATCCATGATCTGCAGTCCGCCGCTGCGGATAATGATCTCAGCAGATGCATCGGGAAGAGTTTCCCCTTCGGTCAGACTGGAAGGAATGGTCAGGTTATCTCCTTTCATCTCGACTTCCATCGACTGGTAAGCCTGCAGTAGTGATGAAAGATAATCGGTCATGTCGATCTTAAAAACTCCACCTTCACATCTGACTTCCACTTCATGGGTTCCCGACGGATTATCCTTATCATCATAAACCGTGGTGCGGACCTTGATAGTTACATCATTTCCGCTTTCATTTTTCATGATCACTTCCTGCTGCATCTTTCCCGAATATTTATCCTTTGCCGTATAGGTTTTCATTTCCCGGACCGACCCTACTTTCTGGGGAAAATACATTTTGCAGTCCTGCCCGTTCAGGATCATAATACCGGAAAAGAAAATAGCAATCAACAGGAATAAGATTTTTTTGGTTCTCATAATTAGTGGATATTTGTTTATCAAATTTAAGCATCCCCTGTGAACAGGGACCCCGGTAATGCAATTTTTTCATGAAATGCCTGGTACGACCCTTCAATGGTTTGCCCTTCCCATTGAATCAATGCTTCAGGAAATGATCCTAAGTGTCTCTCCCAGGTTTTCTTTTCCTTTGGGTTTGAAATCTTTCGCGGGTTTGCCCAGGGCCACAAAGCTGAGTATACTCGAAGGCTTTTTGATCTCAAGCGTTTTTTCGATCTCCTCGCGGGCAACCATGGGTCCGCTAAGCCAGCACGCGCCATATCCCATATCCACTGCAGCCAGCAGAAGATTCTCGATGCAGGCTCCGGCACTCTGAATGTCGGGGTAATTCCGCATCTCGTTGATCTCACCGTGACCTAACTCCACGCCTCTCTCCCATACCGACTCATACTTTTCCAGCACGATGGCCAGTAATGCCGGAGCATCCCTGAAGAACGTGGAAAACCATTCCACCTGGTTGGTGACATTGGCCGAGATCTGGGAATTCTTTACAGGGAATGATTTGATCTTGTCGGAAATAACGTCTGCAAGGGAATTCATCACCTTCTTCGAAGTAACAAGAACAAAGCGCCAGGGCTGATAATTATTGACGCTCGGGGCGAGACTGGCAAGTCTTACCATCTCCCGGATATCCTCCACCGGTACAGGATCCGGAGTGAAACTACGGATACTTGTGCGCCTCTCTAAAACTTCCTTAAATTCCATATCGATTTTTCTGTTAAAATAAGATTTAAAAATGCGCCAGTCAATCCTTTATCCCATAAACTATTTTAAATCTTTTACGTAATGAAATTTTAAGTAATTTGGTGAACGGAAGAAAATAGGATAACCGGTTGTGTACAGATGGAAGTTCCCGATGAAGAAATAAAGCTTTTCCTTGACAGTTTAAAAGCCACATCGAATTATGATTTCAGTAACTATTCGATGAACTCACTCAAGAGAAGAGTGCGAAAATTATTGAATGACAATCATTTAGATATAAACGGCCTGATCGACAGGATGACGGATGACTGGTCATTCAGGGAAAAGGTAGTCAGGAATATCACGGTTTCCACGACGGAATTTTTCAGGGACCCGGTGGTTTGGATTAGTCTCAGGGATAATATTTTTCCTCTCTTTTCTGCCCGGCAAAAAATCGGTATCTGGATCCTGGGATGCTCCACAGGTCAGGAGATATATTCCCTTATGATCTTATTGAACGAAGCCGGCATTCTGAACAAGACGGAGATCTTTGCCTCGGATATCAACACCGATGTTCTGGAAACGGCCCGAAAAGGCATATATAAATTCAGGTTCAACAAGGAATACCTGAGAAGTTTTGATCTTGTTATCAACCACGGTAAGAATGAAAAACATTACAAACCCTGGTCGGATTATTTTGATGTGAGTGAACGGAATGATACTATCACAATGAAACCTTTCCTCTGCAATAAGCCGCTATACCGGAAGATTGACCTTGTACAGGATGAAAATCCGTTTAACAGGACCTTCGACCTGGTCCTTTGCCGTAACGTTATCATTTATTTCAATTATGATCTCCAAAACCATGTACTGAACCGGTTTTATCATAACCTTAACCGTGATGGCTGGCTGATGCTTGGCATTCACGAGAGCATCATCGGGCCCTTTTCATCCTATTTTGAAAAAAAATTTCTGCTCTATCAAAAAAGATAAGAATATTCAAAATAAATGCCTTCAGGCTGAACGGATATAAAGAGAAGAAATATGAAATTCTTCCATTCCATAGTTAACCGGTTCTTCTTTACGGCTGGACTCATCATTCTTTTCTGGATGTGGGCCGGCCTGAGCTTTGTCGATCATATAAACCGGATCTTTTATTTTACACGGGTAAACGGGGAATTATCCACGATTACTGAACTCGCCGGTAATATTGAACGCGGGACCATGAGGCTTCAAAAAACAGTTTTTTATGATGATGCTTCATCGGATCCTGAGATTATCCGGCAATCGGGGATGGAAATCGTCACCTTCCTCAACGGACTGGAAAGGGAAAACGGTATAAGGCAGAATGCAAGCGCCCGGAGAAGGATAAGGATGATCGGGGAAAACATCACGGATCTTCAGCAATCGGTAAATGAATACCTTAGGCTCCTCCGGGAGAAGGGAAATCTCTCCACGGGATTGATCCGGAAGATCAGAGAAGGCATAAACGTATGGGGGCCCTCGGGTAATGAGAGATTCGATGCATTCATTGCGGGCATTAACCGTGAATACGGCCTGTACCTGGTCAGCATGGACCCCCGAATACCGGAAGCCATTCTCAGTAACTGGGATCTTGATAAATCACTGATTACACGCAGCATGCGGCCATCGGTGATTTACAGGGGAGCCAGCCTGGACAGGACCACAGCGGAAGGTGAATTGGAGAACCAGATCCTGTTATTCCGGGACCTGATGAATATCGACCGTAAACTTGGGAATTACGATCATAATGGGCTGAGTTCTGAGCTATCCTCATATTCCGGCCAGATCAGGAATAACCTGAAGAGTCTCTCTTCGGAATATCGCTTATACACAGAGAAGAAAAGCAGGTTTCTTGCCTGGTCTCCCCTCTACCTCTTTATTTTTGGAGGGATGCTCCTCTTCACGTTCCTTTGGTTTTTTTCAAAAAGCACAGCCGGATCTTTCAGCAGTATTAAAGACAGCATTATCAGACTGGGCAAAGGCATGCTTCCGGAAAAGATCGAAGGTATCCGAGAAACAGAATTCGTTGAGCTGGCTGGTGAGATCAATGACTATACGGAGAGCCTGAAAAAAAAGATTGAATTCTCAAAAACTATCGGTGAAGACAATCCCGGAGAGGTAACTGCAGATTTTACGCCCGGTGATGTCCTGGGTGATGCTCTGAATAAGCTTGCCGGCAAGCTGGCTCTGGCCCGTGAAGAAGACCGTGCCCATAAGGAGGAGGAGGAAAAAAGAAGATGGACCAGTGAAGGACTTGCAAAATTCGGTGATCTCTTCCGTTCCGAGAGGGAAGATACTGACGAGCTGGCATTTCTCGTGATCCGCAATCTTGTGGGGTATCTCGGCGCCGGGTTGGGAAGCATATACATTCTCGATGATGAAGATGCGGAACGGCCGTCATACCGTATGGCTGCCACCTTTGCCTATGACCGGAGAAAATTTCTGAAGGATGTCATATTCCCAGGTGAAGGGCTTATTGGAACATGTATTCTTGAAAAGGAAACCATTTTTCTCACGGATATTCCCGGGGATTATATTGAGATATCCTCGGGCCTTGGCGAAACGCCTCCCCGCTGCCTTCTTATCGTTCCTCTGAAAATCGAGAATAATGTTTTCGGCATTATTGAGATGGCCTCATTCACTATACTTAAGGAACATGAGATACGTTTTGCAGAGATCCTCGGGGAAAGTGTAGCGGCCTCCCTTGCATCAGTCAGAATCAATGAAAAGACCAACCGGCTACTGGTGCAATCAAGGGAACAGGCGACGGAAATGGCTTTACAGGAAGAGAAAATGAGGAAGAATATGAATGACCTTCAGCAAGCACAGGAAGAATCACGACGGAGAGAGGCTGAAATGGACGGTATCCTGATGGCAGTGAAAACTTCATCCCTGGTGGCAGAATTTACGGTGAACGGCCGTTTTGCCGATATCAACGATAAATTTATTCTTCTCCTCGATTCACCAAGGGAGAGTATCATTGGATCCCATCACAGTGATTTCGCCGTTGCCGATAAATATTCCGTTGAGTATAAGAAACTCTGGAATGATCTGAAGGAGGGAAAGACAATTTCACTAACAGAAAGATTCAGGCTATTTAATGGGAATGAAGTCTGGCTGAAAGTAACCTATTCGCCTATTCCCGACCAGGATAATAAGACACGGAAGATCCTGGCAATTGCCACCGACATCACACGCAGCGTCCAACAACAGGCGGCACTCGAAGAACAAGCCGGGGAGATCGCCCGGAAAAATTACGAGATGAACAGTCTTTCGGAAGCCATTGATCTCTCCCTCATCAAATCTGAATATTCGCCCGAAGGTATCATCCTTTCCGTCAATGACAACTATGCCGGCATCACTGGCTACTCAAAAAAAGAGCTGCTGGGTAAGAATACCAGGCTCTTTCTGAAAGAGACTGAAAAAGAACAATTCGATAACATCCTGGGGGAGGTCATGAAGGGTAAAGTATATTCGGGTGTTATCCGCAGGACACGCCCGACAGGCGAAGAATGCTGGCTGATGGCCAGCTTCACACCGGCCGCGGATGAGGGTGGAAACACCTGGAAAATTATTTGTATCGCACAGGATATCACCGAAAAGAAGCTGAGATACCAACTCCTTGAAGAGGCCAACAGGGAGATTGAGCGGCTGAAGTCACAGTTTAACAATTCATAAACGCGAAAAGATGCCTGCAATAAGTATCGTCGAAACGAGAAATATCATCCGGGCTATTCGCAAAAAATACAACTACGATTTCAGCAACCACGCCCTTACGCATTTCAGGTATAGAGTGGATGAGGTGATCAGCAGGCATAATATAAGATACTCCGAGATCCTGATCAACCGGATCCTGGGAGATCCGGAATTCTTCGACGATTTTTTATATGAGATATCCGTTCCGCAAACGGAAATATTCCGGGACCCGGAAATGTGGATCCTGTTGAGGGAAAAAGTCTTTCCGGAACTAGCCTCCCTGGCGGATCCCCTTAATATCTGGTTTCCCGATTGCAACGACGGTAATGATCTTACATCCTTGTATTTTATGCTCGAAAACACCGGAATGGCCCGGAAGACAAAATTTTTCGCCTCCACTCTTTCCCGCAAAATGATCACCGGACTACAGGACGGGGAAGAACTTTATAACGTCCAACTTCCGGAGATCACACTGGAAAATTGCGCCAGGGTGAATCCCGGGATCAAGAACGGTACTTTCAAAGAATTGGCATATCCGGGTTCAAGATACCGGAAGACTCTTTTAAAAAATGTAACGTTTTTTGCCCAGGATCTGGATTTGAATCCCACACTTACGGGGATGGACCTGAT
The DNA here is from genome assembly GCA_963771005.1 of uncultured Bacteroidales bacterium. GTDB lineage: Bacteria > Bacteroidota > Bacteroidia > Bacteroidales > DASQZK01. The sequence continues at coordinate 373,288 of CAVYRO010000010.1, read as the reverse complement.
CATATTCAGAAATAAACTGCTTGCCCTGACGGGCGAGAGCCAGAATTTAACACTGGATAAGATATCCGATGCTCTCCGGCCCGGCGGTTTTATCGTCATAGGATACAGGGAGAATATCGACGATTTCCTGTCGAAACACGATAACCTTGAAGTTTTCGACAAGGATGAAAACATTTTCAGGAAACAAAAAAGTCATTGAGCCGTAAATTTGGATAAACTGATCATCATAGGAGGCTCTGCAGGGAGCTATAAAATTGTGAACCGGCTGCTGTCGGTCCTGCCGGAAGACTTTTCCCATCCCCTGATCATTTGCATGCACAGGCTGCGGAACATCAGGACAGGTTTTGTTGAGGCACTGGTCAAGACTTCAAGGCTAAGGATCGCCGAGGCGTTCGACAAGGAGATTATCTCGGCGGGAAGAGCGTACGTCGCCCCGGCAAATTATCATATGATGATCGAGTTCGGTTACCGGTTGTCACTTTCAGTAAGTCCGCCGGTGAATCACAGCCGGCCGTCGATAGACATTACAATGGAAACTTCTGCCGAAGTATTCCGGGAAAGGGCAATAGGCGTAATCCTCTCCGGGGCCAATATGGATGGCAGCCGGGGAATGGCCCGGATCAAGGAAATGAGGGGGACGACCATTATACAGGATCCGGATGATTGCGAGATACGCACCATGCCGGCCACATGTATTGAGGCAATAACTCCGGACCATGTTTTGGATGCGGAAGGAATCATAACTTTTATTCAGAATTTGAAATAGTGAACAGGAATAATCTTAACATATCGCTGCACTTTGCCCTGGCTGCCATTATTATTACTGTCCTGGCTGCAGCATTGAAGAAGTTTGCAGTTGATGGCATCTCTTTATTCCCTCTCATGTTTCTCTCATTTCTGGCCATCATTCTCCTCTTTTTCATTTTTGTAAACGGGATCCGTATTGAAGATGAGAGAGATCCTGTACTTTCCGCAGGTAAAAATGAGCTGAAACCTGATTTCAGCGGAAGTGAAAATAAAATAAGGGAGACAGCCGACCAGGGTCTCATCCTGGAACGGGTATTCAGCGGTTTAAAAAAGCCCGAAGATATGCAGAAATTCGGCAAAGTCCTGCTGAGGAATATGGCAGAGGAATTTGAGATCGTCCAGGGAATAGTATATCTGGAAGACAGTAAAAAGGATGAATTTACAGCGGTTTCAGGTTATGCAGTTGCCGCTGACGGGATGCCTGATACCGTCATTCGGGGCTCCGGAATTACAGGCCAGGCAGCAGCCGATGGAAAGGTGATTGAAATTTCACCGGTACCGGAAAATTACCGCATGGTCCTGTCAGGTCTCGGAAATTCCAAACCTTCATTCATATATATCATCCCTTTTGTGCATGGGGGAAGGACGAACGGCATACTGGAGTTCAGTACTTTCCAGTCCGTTACCCATGAGCGTTTTAGTCTCCTGAATAATCTATCATCCAAAGGCGGCAGTCTGCTTAATGAATTGAAAGAAAATGCCTAAACGCGTTCTGCGACATGAAAAGACAATGATAATGAAGAGGATGAACATCCCCCGGATGCTTTGCCTTTACAGTGTCTTTCCTGTGTCTTTGGTGTGGATCTTTGAGATCATTTTCCGTTCGCTGCCTTTATCTGTGATCTCCGTGAGAGCCATTCATCATAACCCGGTAATCTGGATAGCCGACCTTTTCCCATTGGTTGTTTTCCTGGTATCCCGGATGCTTCTCCGGAAAATGAGGGATACAGAAAATGAATTTCATTCCAGACTGCGGGAAAAAGAGGATCTCCTTGAAAAATGGGCCGATTATGCAAAAAAGCTAAGCAATGCCGATTATTCCTCCCCCATCGTACCGGTTACTGTAAACGACGAACTGGGCAATGCCCTGCGCTTCCTCCAGGGATTCCTCCGGGCTACGCAGAGGAATGAAAAAAACCAGGGCTGGATCACCGACGGGAAAGACCTGGTATCGAGAATTCTGCGGATAAACACCGATCTCAATGAGTTGGCTTTCGAGGTTTTAAAGAGCCTGGCCAATTATATCAGCATGGATCAGGGTGCTTTTTACCTCTACGATAAGGACAGGAAAATTCTGACCTGCCTTGCGACTTATGCTTATAACCGCAGAAAATATGTAAACCAGGAATTCCGGCTTGGACACGGGCTGGTCGGACAATGCGCATACGAAATGGATTTTGTGTACCGGACGGAGATCCCCGAAGATTACATCACAATCACCTCAGGGATCCTGGGTGAGCAGAAACCGCAAAGCATTCTGCTTATCCCCCTGATCACGGATGAAAAACTCCAGGGCGTCGTTGAATTTGCTTCCGTCAAAGCCAGGATCCCCAAGCTATCCATCCAGTTTCTGCTTGAACTGGGCGAGGTGATCGCCCGTACCATTTACAACCTCAGGATAAATCAACAGACAGAACGCCTGCTTGAAGAATCCAGACTTCTAACGAACGATCTGAAGGAGAATGAAGCCGCACTGCGTAAAAACGCGGATGATATGAAAAGTACCCAGGATAAGCTCCGGGAAACCAACGTGCAGTTGGAAACCAAGATCCGGGAAGCCGGAGAGGCACAGGGGAAACTTCACAGGCTGCTCGAAAATGCCTCCGAAGTAATTTCTATCTATGATGAAAACCTGCAGATGACCTATATCAGTCCTTCATCAGCCAGGATCCTCGGGTATTCACCGGAAGAGATGATGCAGGGAAAGGATTTTGAACGCCTCTCCCACCTGGAGGCCGAAGCTTTCCGGACATTGCTTCTCGAAACAGCAGCCGGAATGAATAGAGAAAACAGAACCATCCAATACAATTTTGTGACTCGTGACGGAGAACGTCTTTTCCTCGAATCTTCCGCCGGAAATCTTACCGACGATCCGTCCATCCGCGGGATCATAGTAAATACACGTGATATAACACAAAAGCTCAGGGCTGAAAAGGAAGAACGACTTAAGACCCGTATGCAGTCCCTCTCGGAAAATTCCCTCGATATGATCATCAGGATAAGCGTTTCGGGTCAGTTCTATTATGCAAATCCGGTTGTGCAGGAATATACATCTGCCGGATCGGGAGAACTTCTGAACCGGAGGCTCTCGGAGATTGATTTCCCCCGCATCCTTCAGGAATATTTTACAGAAGCCCTCGAAGCCGTGAAGGAAAAGCCGGAAAAAATAAACAGGGAAGTTTCCGTTGCCATACGCAAGGGAGAAAAAATCAGCGAAAGGATACTCAGTATGGATGCCATTCCCGAGATGAACGGAGAAGAGGTAGAAACGGTGCTTTTTGTCGGACATGATATCACGGAGGCCAAACGAATTCAAAAAGAGATCCAGGAAAAAAGCAAAAAGATCGGCGAAAGTATACAGTACGCGGAGAAGATCCAACTCGCCCTACTGCCTGATATCGAATTGATTGAATCCAGCTTTACAAAAAGTTTCGTCTATTATAAACCCAGGGACGTGATCTCGGGTGATTTTCCCTGGTTCTTCAGAAAAGACGGAAGGATCTTCATCGCCGCCGTCGATTGCACAGGACATGGTGTTCCCGGCGCTCTGCTCTCGTTCATCGCCTTTTTTCTCATGAAGGATGTGATCGAAAAATCGGATACGATGGATACCGGGCAGATATGCGACAGGCTTCATGATCTCTTCAGGGAAACTCTTGGTCAGAATTCAAACCGCACCGATGCCCGCGACGGAATGGACATTGCCCTTTGTAAAATCGAGCCGGAGCATTCAAGGATGGAATTTTCCGGTGCGCACCGGCCCCTCTACCTTTTGAGCGGAAAAGAATTGACCGAATATAAAGGGGATCGCAAAGCTATCGGGGGAATACCTCTTCTCCGGAAAACGGAAGCCGGGTTTACCTGCCATAAACTGCAATTGAACAAAGGTGATAAGATATTTTTCTTTACCGACGGACTTACGGACCAGTTGGGCGGACCCTACGGCCGGAAATATTCGCCGGGGAGGGTCAGGGACCAGATCCTCGAGCATCCGGGGTTCACCATGATGCAATATCATGAACTCTTCAAATCCGGCTTTGATCAGTGGCAGAAAGGTTTCAAACAACTGGATGACGTGCTGATGATCGGGATCGAATTCTGAGCCGATAACTTTTAACCCGGTATTACGTAAAATGAAAATTTGAAAGCGTGAACACCTCTTCCAAAATACGCAGTCATTTGCTCGACTTTGTGTACCAGTTTTACACGGAGATGAGATCCCATGAGATCATCATAGCTTACGAGGGAGACATCTCGCACCTTTTGATGAAATCCCTGGCTTCTGTCGTCGAAGACAATATGATCGCAGGGAAGGAAGCATCTCTTGTCAGACAACGTGTTTATCACGTAATGGTTGAATGCCTTCAGAACATTACCCACCACGCTTTCAGGGATGAAAAAATGCAGAATTTACCTGCGCATAATATCCTTCTCGTCACACGGACGGACGGTCAATACCATGTTATAACCGGGAATCCGGTGCATGTCAGCAAGACAGGCGAACTTAAGAACATGATCGATAAGATTAATGTGACTGAGGATGAACGGCTCGACGAGATGTATAAAAAACAGCTTGTGAAAGGGAAGATCGCGGTAACGGGTGGCGCCGGATTAGGTTTCATCGATATCCGTCGTAAAACGGGAAGCCTCCTTGGCTATCATTTTCTTCCCATTGATGACCGGTTTTCTTTTTTTCTCCTCGATTCAGTAATACCAGGAAAAACCTAATAATTCTATGGAGAATTTAATCATACAACCTTCTGACGACAGTCCCGCGATCATCCTTGATAAGGATTCCGGCAGATTTGAGATCAGTGGAAAATCACTGCCGGAGGATGTTTCTGCATTTTATGATCCGGTGCTCCGTTGGCTGGAAAATTATTCAGGCGATCCAAACTCTTCGACCCGATTCGATTTCCAGCTCACATACTTTAATACAGCCTCTTCAAAACTCCTGCTCGACATACTCATGATCCTTGAGGAAATGAATCTTTCAGGCAAAAAGGTCTCTGTCAACTGGCATTACCCGGTGTACGACGAGGATATGCGTGATGCAGGTCTTGAGTACAGTGAAATGGTCGAAGTACCTTTCAACCATATCGAATACTCTGCCGGAACCCACTAAGTCAAACCAGGATGAGCGAAGAAATTCTCAGGGCCCTGATGCAACTCTTTGCCATCATCACAAAGCAGGATGGCGGTTTGGAAGAAAAGGAGGCAAATTATGTTTCCAACTTCCTGAAGCAACAGCTCGGAGAAACCGGTACGGAAGAATATTCCGGACTTTTTTTCAGCAGTGCAAATGAGCGGCACAAAGAACCATCTCCGGTTGAAGGCGCGAATCTGACTTCCGTTCTCGATTCAGTGCGGATCCTGGGCATCTGCAAAAAGATCACCAAAACATTGAACCAGAGCCAGAAAATTGTGGTCCTGGTCCGCCTTTTTGAACTCGTGGCCTCCGATTTGAAGCTTACCCCGCAGCGTATGGCGATCATACATACGGTCGCAGAAGTGTTCAGGATCGGAAAAAGGGAATACGAAAGTATTGAGTCTTTTGTATTGAATGAAACGCCTCCCTCACCCGTTCCCGATATCCTGATCGTCGGCAGCAAGCCTCCTGAGCCGGGATTTCATTTTTTACCATCGGAAGGACTGGATAAAAACCTCCTGGTTCTAAGGGTCCCTGAAGTCAATCTTTACTTCCTGAAATATACAGGCCATGAGGATCTCTTCCTGAACGGCCTCGGAATTCACCACAACAGGATCTACATTTTTGCCAGGGGAAGCGCGGTAAAGATGCCCCGGGGGAAACCCGTCTATTACAGTGATGTTGCAGATCATTTCCTGAAGGACCAGACAAGCAGTCGTATTTCATTTAATGTGACCGGGCTCGGATACCGGTTCAGATCGGGATTTACAGGCCTCCGGAACATCGGTTTCTCTGCCCGCCACGGAAGCCTTATTGGGATCCTCGGTGCAAGTGGTACCGGAAAAACTACCCTCCTCAATGTCCTCAGCGGTATCGAAAAACCTTCATCGGGAACTGTAATGGTGAACGGAACCGATATCCACCGCGAAAGTCACAAACTTGCAGGGGTCATCGGTTTTATTCCACAGGATGACCTGCTGGTCGGGGAACTTTCCGTATTTGACAACCTCTATTTCAATGCAAAGCTCTGTTTTAGCGATCTGCCTGACGAAGAAATAACCGAAAAAGTGAATGATACGCTGAAAAGCCTTGGATTACTCGAAAAGAAAGATCTCCGGGTCGGCGATTCATTCGATAAGACCATCAGCGGCGGACAGCGTAAGAGGTTGAATATCGCTCTCGAACTTATTCGTGAACCGTCGATCCTCTTTGTTGATGAACCAACCTCAGGCTTGTCATCCAGGGATTCCGAAAATGTGATGGACCTCCTCAGGGAACTTACGCTCAAGGGAAAATTGATCATAACCGTGATCCACCAGCCCTCGTCGGGGATCTTCAGGATGTTCGACGATGTACTCATCCTTGATAACGGCGGGTATATGGTTTATTACGGCAATCCGGTGGAGGCGGTTATGTATTTCAAAAAAATGGATGCCCAGATCAATTCGGATATAGGAGAATGCCCGGTTTGCGGAAATATGAACCCTGAAATAATTTTCAATATCCTTGAAGCCCGGGTTGTCGATGAATACGGGAATTATACTTCACTTAGAAAGGTGAGTCCGAAAGGCTGGGAAAAACATTACAGCAGGACAAAGCAAATCAAGCACGTGAAGGAAGTTTCCGAAAAGCCCCTGTCCAGACTGAAGATTCCCGGGTGGCTTGAACAGATCCTTATCTATTTCCGGCGGGATTTAAAAGCAAAAACAGGAAACCGCCAATACCTGCTTCTTACGCTTATCGAAGCCCCGCTTCTGGCATTCATACTTGCCTTCATCATTCGTTATACGGCAGATCCGGCCTCTCACATTTATATCTTCCGCGAAAATGAGAATATCCCGATCTATATTTTTATGTCCATGATCGTAGCCGTCTTCCTCGGATTAACGGTCAGCGCGGAAGAGATCTTCCGGGACAGGAAAATGCTTAAGCGTGAGAAATTCCTCCACCTCAGCCGTTCGGGCTATCTGCTTGCCAAAACTCTGGTGCTTTTCGGAATATCTGCCATACAGGCATTGATATTTGTGCTGGTGGCCAATTCCATTCTTGAGATCCGGTTCATGAATCTCCAATACTGGCTTGCGTTTTTCACTACTGCGGCTTGCGCCAATATGATAGGGCTGAATATCTCTTCGAGCTTTAACTCGGCAATTACCATTTATATCGTTATCCCGCTCATCATCATCCCCATGATGGTGCTCAGCGGTGCCATGTTCAATTTTGAGAAACTTAACCGGCACATCAGCAGTATTGACAAGGTACCCTTACTGGCTGAGCTGATGCCTACAAAATGGTCATATGAAGCATTGATGGTGCATCAGTTCAAGGATAATAAATTCCAGGTCAATTTTTATGAACTCGATAAGGAGATCATCAATGCAGATTTTAAACAATCCTATTTTATTCCTGAACTTGAAGACAGGTTGCGAAAGGTTGAAGAAAGCTACAGGCTCAAAGGAAATATCGGGGATGAAGCGGATGATTTCCTGGTATTGTCCAACGAACTGCTAAATGAAAGCCGCCGGACCGGTGTCTTCTTCCCTCCCGGCCCGGACCTGCTTAACCCGGAAACCTTTGACCTGGAAAAAGCACGTAAAATCGGGGACAGGTTGTCGGATCTGAATATGTATTACCTCAATGTCTTCACTTCAGCAAACAAGATCAAAAACAACAAGATCAAAAATCTCCTGAAAAACCTGCGTGAAACCTATTACAAGTATCTCGATGATTATCATAACGAGAGTGTATCTGATCATGTGAGAAAAATCTATGAAAAAAAGAAGATCGTGGAGTACGATCACCGGCTTGTCCGGATGACCGACCCGGTATACATGGATCCCCAACCCACACCGTTTCCCGGCTTCCGGACGCATTTCTTCGCTCCTCGGAAATATTTCGCCGGACGTTACTTTGATACATTCAGCTTCAATATGACCATGATCTGGATCCTGACAATCCTGTTTTATGCACTGCTTTATTTCAATGCTGGGAAAAGGATCACCGGGCTAAGCTTCAGGAGAAAGAGCAATCCTTCTGAAGGCAGACCCGAATAATAAGTACATTCCTGAAACCAAAAAAGCTGTATTCAGGTATAAGTGGAGAAGCATTGAAGTTCAGGAAGAAGAAGGAAACCTGGAAATACAGGATAGAAAATCTTTTTATCCCCTGGCAGAACTTCCGTTCTGACCGGATTTTTGAAAAAGAAAGCGTTTTACTAAATTTGATAAGCCTTACCGAGAATGATTAGAGCCATCCCATATCTGATAGCGTTTGTATTACTGCTTTCATCGTGCAAATTCAGGACGAATGAACTGGATGTTCCCGGCTATGAGCTCGACCAGGGAGATGTCCAGATCTCGGACCAGGCCATGGGCGATATTATCGAAAATATCTCATCGCCCATCGAGATGGCCGCCCTTATCAAAGCGCTCGGAGTACCCTTTTCCAGTCGCTACCTTGTCAGCCTCGATGAGATCGACAATTACAGCACGAGTTTTAAAATGGCATACAACCTGGGGATCCTGGGCGCAGACCTGGGTTATCTTAATGTTTACAGCAAAACCGGCACCGCGGTGAATTATCTTTCGGCCATCAACCGTCTGTCTGACGGGCTGAAAGTCAGTCAGTTCTTTGATTTCTCAACAATAAAACGGCTGGCTACAAGTAATACCAATCTTGACTCCCTGATGTATCTCTCGGTTCACAGTTTCAACCAGATGGACGATCACCTCCGTGAAACGGACCGGAGCAACCTTAGTGCGCTGATGATCGCCGGGATATGGATCGAGGGGATGTACCTGGCAACACAGGTTGCCGATGAAAAACCGGACGGGAAGCTCGCGGAGTATATAGGGGAACAAAAACTTATTCTTAACGACCTTCTGCTCATCTTGAAAAATTACGAACGCGATGAACAATTTAAAAAACTGATCAATGATTTTGAGGCGATAAAGAAGGATTTCGAACAGGTAAAGATCACCTATGAAATGGGCGAACCGCAGGCGGTGGAAAAGGACGGGATGCTTACGATCGTCCAACAGGAAACGAGCGTGATCGATATTTCACCACAGACATTGCGAAAAATAGGCAATGCAACAGAAAAGATCCGCAACCGCCATTTAATGATGTAGCTTTCATGAAAAACCTCAAAGCACATATCCTGTTTTTTCTTGTCCTCTTTCTGTTTTCAGGCATTCATGTTTTTGCCCAGTCAGGGCAGGAAGATATTCATAAATGTGCGCTGAGTGCAGGCCCCGATGCAACATACCTTAAGGATTTTGTCGTAAAACTAAATGCTGCCGTACCCGGCCAGCCCCCTCCAATTTACAGGCAGTCGCTGGCCCTTCGGAAAAATGTGACCTACCGTTTTTCCATCTGCAATAAAGAAACTTCCGCGGGCGAAGCCGTTTTGCGCTTATATGACGGTACAAACCTGATCCTCAGGACATGGTATCCCGAAACGGGCAAAGAATATCCCACCATTAATTTCGAGTGCCGTAAATCCGGTGTGTACACTGTGATGATCAGTTTCAAGAACGGCAATCAGGGTGAGGCTATCGGGATCCTTTCTTATGTAGAGTGAGTTTTCAGTTTTCAGTTCTCATTTCTCAGTTCTCAGTTCTCAGTTCTCAGTTTTCAGTTTTCAGTTTTCAGTTCTCAGTTTTAAGTTTAAGTTTAAATACCATATCATTTATTCATACTTTTTCCTTCTTCCTTCTCCTTTCGCCTTTCTCCTTTCGCCTTTCACCTTTGCTCTCTGCTCTCTGATCTCTGATCTTCTGAAAAATAACCTTCTCCTCCCGATGCCATTTACCCATTTTAGAATATCTTCGGTCCATGAACAGGCTTCAACTGTATTTATTTTTGGCCAGGATCCTCGGCCTGGATGATGAGAATGCAGGGAATTTTAAGAGGGATATCCTTCCCGGCAGAATTCCCCCGGAGCAGTTCATTCATATGGCTGACAGGCATCTAGTACTGCAGGCTTTGTACCCGAAGATCGGGAAATACAGTCTGGAAGAATTTTTCCCGCAAGACCTGACCGGACATCTGCAATACATCTTTCAACTTAATGAAGACAGGAACCGGAAGGTAGTCGAACAGTGCCACCGGTTGAACCACACCCTCAACAGGGGAGGGATCTCCCCTCTCTTTATGAAGGGTGCCGGCAACCTTCTCGATAATCTCTACCAGGCCCAGGGAGAGCGTATCCTTCATGATATCGATATCCTGGTAAGGGAGGATGAGTTTGAAAATTCCGTCGCCCTTCTCAGGGATGACGGCTACATCAACAAATTACAATATGATCCCCTTGTTCATGGAAGTTCGAAACATTATCCCATCCTTCATAAGCCGGGAGATCCCGTTTACCTTGAAGTTCACCGTATGCCCGTCGGACGCCAATACCTTCAAATTCTCAACACGGAAATTGTATTTGCCGAAAAACAACCGGTACCGGGAATGCCGGGAAGTTTCATGATGTCGGCCCACCACAGGATCATACATAATTTCGTGCATTCCCAGCTTGAACATTCCGGCCATTACTATGCCAGGGGATTTTTAAGGAACCTGTATGACCTTCTTCTCTTATCCGCGCGGGCAGAACCCGCCGGTGTGCTCATGTCGATGGAACATTCCCGAAGAAAGGCTGCCGGGTACCTGGATATTTATAGTAAGGCATTTGGTTTGACCCTCCCGGATGTGTCTTACCCTAAACTATACCTTCACCTTTATTCGGTAAGGTATCATGCAAATCTCAGGTACAGAAGATGGGGGAAGGTATCACTCCTTATTCAAAGACTTTTCCGGAGTTTCGTCGATTATCCGGCAAAAGCTCTCTTCAGCGGTACAAAACGTAAAATCCTTATCCGTAAGATCCTCGATCCTGCATGGTACAGAAAACAAGTGGTGTATTACGGCAGGTTTTTCAGGATGCGGAGGTGAATGAATGGATGGTTTGAAATGGTTTGAAAGAAGAGGAACACGGATTAAACGGATTTTCACGGATTTTCACGGATTTTCACGGATTTTTTAAGATGGTTTGAGATGGTTTGAGATGGTTTGAAATGGTTTCAGGTGGTTTCAGAGAAGAGGAACACGGATTGGACGGATTCCGATGGCTATATGGCTATCGGAACGGATTTTCACAGATTTTTATGGTTTGAGATGGTTTCAGGTAGTTTCAGATGGTTTCAACCCCATTCAACAAATCAATAAATCAACAAATCAACAAATCCTTCCGGGATCCGTGTTCGGCTTTTATCTACGGCTGATCTGAAGCATCTGAAATTTCTGAAACTTTTTACTAACTTCGCCTCCTTAATCCGCATCTCATGAACGTACTCATCCTCGGCTCGGGCGGCAGGGAACATGCACTCGCATGGAAGATCTCACAAAGCCCGCTTCTCGGAAAACTTTATGTGGCGCCGGGAAATGCAGGTACCCGCGAAATTGCCGTGAACATACCGGTCGGTGTCAGCGATTTCGCAGGGATAAAAACGGCAGTCCTGGAACATTCTATCGGTCTCGTGGTCGTCGGTCCGGAAGCACCGCTTGTGGAAGGGATCACCGATTATTTTCTGGGGGATGCGGAGCTTCAGAATATCCCGGTGATCGGCCCCACTGCAAAAGGGGCTCTTCTCGAGGGCAGCAAGGATTTTGCAAAGGCTTTCATGACGAGATATGGCATCCCCACGGCCCGTTATAAGAGTTTTGGTTCAGGACAAGTCACAGAAGCACAGGATTTTCTTAAAACCCTTGAACCACCCTATGTTTTAAAAGCCGACGGTCTTGCAGCCGGTAAGGGAGTCCTGATCATAGACGATTATGCAGAAGCCTGCAGGGAACTCGGGCTGATGCTCGGCGGTAAATTCGGCCTGGCAAGTGAAACTGTCGTAATAGAAGAATATCTTGACGGTATTGAATTATCCGTGTTCGTACTAACAGACGGCAGATCGTGGGTCGCACTGCCCGAAGCAAAGGATTACAAGAGGATCGGCGAAGGAGATACCGGGCTCAATACCGGCGGAATGGGCGCAGTCTCACCGGTGCCTTTTGCCGGTAAAGAGTTCATGAAGAAAGTCCAAGACCGGATCATCAGGCCTACCATCGAAGGATTGCAAAAGGAGTTCATCGTATACCGCGGGTTTATTTTTATTGGATTAATGAATTTAGATGGTGAACCTTATGTTATTGAATATAACGTTCGTATGGGTGATCCGGAAACTGAAGTTGTGATGCCCCGTATACAATCCGATTTTCTCGGATTGCTGATCGCTGCCGGTTCAGATGATCTCGGGGGGAGATCGCTTGAAAGTGATCCCCGCACAGTATGCACCGTTATGCTTGTTTCAGGGGGTTACCCCGGCAAATATGAAAAAGGAAAGGTAATTTCGGGGCTCGACAAGGTGAAGGACAGCGTCGTTTTTCATGCCGGAACCACCATAAAGGACAAAGAGATTCTCTCAGCCGGCGGACGTGTTTTGGCCGTGACATCTTATGGGGCTTCCATGAGAGATGCACTGGAAGCATCCTATACAAATGCTGCAAAGATATCTTTCGACGGCCGGTATTTCAGGAAAGATATTGGTTTCGATCTGTAAAGGAACTTATCGAATTAATTGAATTGTTGATTTTGGTTTCCATTGACCCGGTAGCGATTCAAAAGTAAAACTTATGCTGCAAAGGCTTTTTTCCGGAGATAAAATATTCAATGCTTTCGTGATTATACTGCTTGGAGCATTGCTTTGGATACCTTCATTCATCTCCCTTGATACCAGCGCGTTTTATTACCCGGTCAGACCGATGCCCCTATATGGTTTCCTTGCCCGTGCATTTGAAGGACAGGTCTTTCTTTCCAAAGTTTTCGCCTTTCTCTTCCTGGTTTTTCAGGCCGTGCTCATCGTCAGGCTAAATGCGAGGTTCATCCTGATCCAGGAAAGAACCTTTTTGCCGGCATTTTTTTTCCTGCTGATAACGGGTTTTTACATCCCCCTCCTGAATTTTTCGGAAGCGATATTTGGAAGTTTTTTCTTCATCATCATGCTCGATCTTTTATTCAGCACCTACAAGAGGGATCCGAATACATACCGGTTTTTCGAAGCAGGCATGGTGCTGGGGATTGCCAGCCTCTTCTATGCACGCCTCATCTACTTTCTTCCGATCATCTGGGTCGTCGCTCTTATTACACGGCCATTCTTATGGAGGGAATGGCTTTTTCCCGTTCTCGGAGCCATCCTGCCCTATCTTCTTATCATTGCCTTTACTTACGTGGCTGGAGGCGAACCGTATGCCATTCTTACCACCCTTGGAAAGAACCTGATCCTCTATTACGGGAGTTTCCAGGGCAGACTCAACTACATCCTGGTGATTGCCTTTTTATTCTTCCTGATCTTTATCGCAAGCATTTACATGCTAAGGGTCTACCAGTTCAAGAAGATATACATCCGGCATTACTATATGATCTTTTTCTGGCTCTTCATTGCTTCGCTCGTATTCTTCGTCTTGAACCGCCTGGATCCCGGGATCATCTATGTGTTTGCCGTTCCCGTGTCTTACATCCTGTCCAGCTATTTTGCAACCAGCCGTAAGACTTTGGGGAACAGGATCCTTTTCACGCTGGTGGTGATTATTTTCGTCGCCAATGCGCTGAACGGGATCTTCGGTTGGATTGGAGAATGAATATGGAATGCGGGTGAATATGGAATACTAAAGAATGTGGAACACGGATTTACGCGGATTTGACGGATCATCACGGATTCCGGAAGAATTTATTGATTTGGTGATTTGGTGATTTGGTGAATGGAGTTGAACCCACCTGAAACAATCTTAAACCACCTGATACAACTTTTTCTGTGATAATCTGTGAAATCTGTGGTGAAACTCCCCGAAGAATTTGGTGATTTGTTGATTTGTTGAATGGAGTTGAAACCACCTGAAACCATTTCAAACCATTTCAAACCATTTCAAACCATTTCAAACCATTTCAAACCATCTCAAACAACATCAAACAACATCAAACAATCTTAAACAACCATCATCCATACTCTCCCGGTCACCTATCCCCAAACAATTCTTTGATTATTCCTACGGCCATTTCATTGTCTGAATATTCCAGGCTGTAAAATTTCAGTCCTGCAAACCAGTCGATGAATTTTCCGGCATATTCGGGGCGGTCGGTGATCCAGGCATCGTTATTAAAGCGTTGCAAGGCATCAGGAATACTCAAAGGGGTTAGTTTTGCTGAGATATCCGGATCGTACCGTACAAATATAACCGCCCGGGTGGTTTTTGGCTGGTAAAAGTCTTCCCCGGCCGGAAAAGGCAGGTACTTAATGGTCTTATGGGTACTCCGGAAATGATAGGTACGTGCGGATTGCAGCGAAGGAAAGAGGGTTATGAGCATCGGCATTGCTCCGTTCTTCACCGAGAGCGCTGCAGGGAAAGGCATGACTTTGAGGGAGGCTGCATCCGCGACTACATAATCGTCTGCTTCCAGGGTCAGACCTGCGTTTACCATAAGGGCGGCAAGGGTACTTTTTCCGGAACCGCTTTCGGACATAAATACAATGCACTCATCCTTCTGACTTACCGATGAGGCATGCATGATCGTCAGCCAGTCTTTATCGCTGCGGTTGTAAATCAGTCCCGACAGTTCAATGAACAGGCGCCGTTTGATCCGGTTTGCATCGGTTTCCTTCCACGCAAGCTCACCGGCCTTGAGATATACCAGCTCTTCATCCCGGAAAACTTCCAGTTGATGATGGATGGTCTGGGTTTCTTCAAGTTCTAGGTGGGCGAAAGAGGGATGGATCATATATTCAAGCAGGGCGGAGCCATAGGATATCCGGTAGTTTTTATCGTGGAACCGGTAAATATGTGTTGAAAAAAAAGTTGGGGGAGAAGGCGAGAGTTGTTCCGATGGGAAAGCCGTTCCCGATTCGGGTTTTATATAATCCGGGAGGCCGGAGAGGTAAAGGATGATCTCCTGAATAAACCGGTCGGATTGGTCTCTATCCAGGGAGTATTTGGCGGCGATGTTTTCGGAGATCGTTTCGAGAGGGGAACCTTCCGTAAAAGCGATGAAGACATCGAAGGCGGGGGGTTCTAGTTGGATCCACTGGTTTTTGGAGGGCAATCTGACGATGAATTTTCCGTCTATTCTTCTTACTAATATATTTTCATCCGCATATTCCACCACCATAACGAGAATAAAGGATCATGAGTATGTATTCGTATAGAAAATACGATTACCAGGTATCAGGATCATCCGGGCTATATGAACTATCTCCGTCCTGAGCTTTCCCTGGTTTATTTAATAATATCATCATGGTTGCCGCTGAAAAGGCAATAAAACCTGTTTTCTTAAGAGCCTCTTTCCGGGTTATCTTTCTTTTGCCGGAAATTTCTTCAGAACAACGTTCTTTCAGATCCTTCATATGTTACGGTATTTTCGATTATATAAAGATCTATTTTATAAAAATTCGGTTAGTCACAGTCATTTTTTCACCTCTGACTTTGAAAATGTAAATACCCGTTTGAACATTCACCGCTACCCGGTTTGTTTCGGAAGGCTGCAGCCTGTATTCCCCGATTTTCACCCCTGTGACTGTATAAAGGTCGGCAAAGGCATTTTTGCCGGGATTCCCTTTGATCATGATCTCTTTATCCCAGGCAAATATAGCAAGTTCATCCGGTTTGTTCAAATCTACGTCATTGGGTGTGATTTGTGTATGAATGAAGAATCTGCCGGTGCCCGATGTATTATCATCAACCTGCACCTCGTAAACATGATTTGAGAGGTCAGTGAAAACTCCC
The DNA here is from genome assembly GCA_963771005.1 of uncultured Bacteroidales bacterium. Lineage (GTDB taxonomy): Bacteria > Bacteroidota > Bacteroidia > Bacteroidales > DASQZK01. The sequence continues at coordinate 357,297 of CAVYRO010000010.1, read as the reverse complement.
AATTGCCTGTCCTCAAGTATAGTTTTATATCCGGCAGGAAGTGAAGTTACCTCTGAGCCAAATTTGAGAATCCCTCCGTAGGTGCAATTTAATCCCACCGGGATAACAAGATCTTCCATTTCCTGTGATGGCAGGCATTGGATCATAAAGTCGATGCCGTTATCATCCACTAAACGGGTATATAACGAAAAGTTGTTGTCTGCAGCAAACAAACCTGCATCATAAGTAACATCCAGGCCTTTGGTCATATCTTCACGGAAATAAATTTTCGTGGATGAGATGGTATCCAAACTAGAAACAGAAAGTATAATTTTTCCCCAGGAGGTTTTTGCCGATTTTTTATAGAATGTGGGGTTGCCATGAGTTTGCATGCCGGGGGTAAAAGTCACCTGAGAAGCTCCTACCATAGCTTTAACCAGAAATCCCTGACCGGGCTGTATATAATCCTGAACCGGGTCTGTATTGTTTATAGTCGTATAAGTGGATCCGTTCCATAAATATAAAGCGGCATAGCTCGTATCGATATTAAGCGATGTTTGGGTATTATAATCCAGAAAATTCAGAGTAGTATTCGCACCATTGGTAACACCCAGTGAAGAAGGGTAGGGATTTCCAACACAATTCCAGCCGTTATGGGTTCTGACAATGGGCGTATTGATTGAGCCGCTGTTGAGGGTGCCGGTAAAAGTGACCGTCGAACCAGAAGAAGAGACTCTTGCCAAGTATCCCCTTCCAGAATTAAAACTAAAGGAGCCTTGATTGTTGTCGGTTATATATTCCCAATCGCCATTTCCTTCGTTATAATATTCCATAGCATGGATTGAATCACTTTTAATCGGAATATTGGGATTCGAACTCAGGAAGGATGTTATGGATTGACCCGCTAACGGAGAAGAGACTGTATGCCATGCATTTGAAGTTAAATATTTTTGATAATTCGCTGTATAACCTGAACCATTAGTACCTTTAAAGATGACAGATGCTGACGATGAAGAGTTGGATTCAAAAATAAGAGTGCTTGGTCCCTCAAAAAAATATCCTGTCAGATTAGTTATTTTAGAATCCGGACCAAGGATTAAAGTAGAACCTGAAGTTAAATCAAGATAATTAAAGTGTATTAATTTTGGAGTCGAAATGGTAGTAGAAGATACATCATTATATCCAATGAAAAGATCATTAAAGGTTCCAATAAATTCACCATCACCTTCTAAGACCTGATTTGACCCGCTAAACCAAAATTCAGCAGAACCTGATGAAATAATGCTTCCATTGTTAGTTATTCCAGTCCCATATAATTCTATTGATCTTCCTGCAAGATTTAAAGCTCCATTTATAATTAAATGACCCGATAGAGAATACCAAGTATTTGATCTGCCGAATGTTATTGTATCAGCCGATTGTATGGTTACTAGAGAAGCATTAGCATCCGGTGGACTCGAGGCATCTATCCAATTATTGCCATCATAAACTTCCCAACTAGTTGCATAACGCCATAATCCATTTTGTTTGCTTCTAAAATCCCCATCACTCTGCCCCCACCCCAAATCTAAAATCAAAAAAATCCCAAAAATAAGCAGTAAACATTTTTTCATAGCAAAGGCCATTAGTTAAACATGCGAGAAAAATCGTAATTCTCTGAAAGACTACCATCTAATTAATACTGACTGCATTTCAATTGGTTACAAAATTCAGCATTTAAAATTAAAAATAATGTTCCTTTCAGATTTCAGCAAAATTTTAGAAATTTTTTATTTTCCGGACAGGCCCGCCATCCTATGCAGCGTAATAAATCCCGGGGAATTTCCGATTATTTAGAACGAATATGAATTATTTTTTTTTATTCCACCGGGGATTTTGACATCCGGTATGAAATCCATATTGATCGTAAAACACAGAATGAACATCGTTCGGGGTACCCGTAGGGGCAGGTCGCGACCTGCCTGGTTGAATCCAATTCTATGAATATTCCAGGGCGGGTCATCACGAATGGTTGAATTCTGATACTATGAATGTTCTAAGGCAGGTCCCGACCTGCCCCTACGGGTGGCCCCAACGATATCCATCAGTAATTCATGGTATGGGGAATACGGATGGCCCCAACGATATCTATCATAATTCATGGTATGGCCAATATGGGTGGCCCAAAATGATATCCATCATGGATTCACGGGATGACCAATACGGGTGGCGTTGGACGATATCGATCATTAATTCACGGGATGGCCAATACGGGTGGCGTTGAATGATATCCATCATTAATTCACGGGATGGGCAATATGGGTGGCGTTGAACGATATCCATCATTAATTCACGGGATGGGGAATACGGGTGGCGTTGAATGATATCCATCATTAATTCATGGGATGGGGAATATGGGTGGCGTTAAACGATATCCATCATTAATTCATGGGATGGCCAATACGGGTGGCGTTGAACGATAACCATCATTAATTCACGGGATGGTCAATATGGGTGGCGTTGAACGATATCCATCATTAATTCATGGGATTGCCAATACGGGTGGCGTTGAACGATAACCATCATTAATTCACGGGTCGCCAATACGGGTGGCATTGAACGATATCCATCATTAATTCATGGGATGGCCAATACGGGTGGCGTTGAATGATATCCATCATTAATTCACGGGATGGCCAATATGGGTGGCGTTGAACGATATCCATCATTAATTCACGGGATGGCCAATACGGGTGGCTCGAATGATATCCATCATTAATTCAGGGATGGGGAATACGTGTGGCGTTGAACGATTCCATCATTAATTCATGGGATGGCCAATACGGGTGGCGTTGAATGATATCGATCATTAATTCGCCGGATGGCAATCGGTTGGCGTTGAACGATTATCCATCATGAATTCATGGGTCGGCCAATACGGGTGGCGTTGAACGATATCCATCATGGATTCACGGGATGGCCAATACGGATTGCGTTGAACGATAACCATCATTAATTCACGGGATGGCCCATACGGGTGGCGTTGAACGATATCCATCATGAATTCATGGGTCGGCCAATACGGGTGGCGTTGAACATTATCCATCATGAATTCACGGGATGGGGAATACGGACGTTGTTGAACGATATCCATTATTAATTCACGGGATGGCCAATACGGGTGGCGTTGAACGATTCCATCATTAATTCATGGGATGGCCAATACGGGTGGCGTTGAACGATTCCATCATTAATTCATGGAACAATCAAACGGATTTCATCCCGGATTCCCGGATCTTTTTTTTATCCAGTTCTCCGGATTTCTGCGGATGTAATCGATAATACGATGATATCTCCGCTCGTCGCGGATGATGCTATCATAATACGATCGCTGCCACGAAAAATCTTTAAATCCGCAGAGATGGATCTTTTTGGAAACGGTGGTTTCAAAGGCGCCGATCAGTTCCGGGACCGGTTTTATTTTTATCGTTCCGGAGATAGCCGTCATCCCCGGGGCATGCCTGTTGATCTCGATGATCCCGTGAAAATGATCCGGCATTACAACGTAATCATGCAGAATAACATAGGGATACTGCTTTTCAAGCCATAACCATTGTTCTTCCGCGATCTTACCGTATTCACTCAATATCATCTCCCCATTAATTTCCCCGAAACAGCAAAGACCCCCGCTTACATTCAGAGTAATGAAATATCGATTATCCCTGGAATAATCGTAATTATTCATCCGCATTTTTTTATGCCTTTTCATTTTTTTCAGGATTTATGGGTTTGGAGTTCCGTTTACTCTTAATGGTAAAATCCGTAAAAAATCAGCGTCGAAAAATGAAAATTTTTGAAAATATTTGGAAAATGGGATGATTATGGGAATATGGTGGGGTAATCGGTGGGGGGGGCAGGTCGCGACCTGCCCGTACGGGTGGCGTTGAACGACGTCCATCATTAATTCATGGGATGGCCAATACGGGTGACCCGAATGATATCCATCATTAATTCATGGGATGGCCAATACGGGTGACCCGAATGATATCCATCATTAATTCATGGGATGGCCAATACGGGTGACGCGAATGATATCCATCATTAATTCATGGGATGGCCAATACGGGTGACCCGAATGATATCCATCATTAATTTATGGGATGGCCAATACGGGTGACCCGAATGATATCCATCATTAATTCATGGGATGCGCAATACGGGTGGCGTCGAACGACGTCCATCATTAATTCATGGGATGGCCAATACGGGTGACCGGAACGATATCGATCATTAATTAATGGGATCTGGAATACGGGTGGCGTTGAACGACGTCCATCAATAATTCATGGGATGGGGAATACGGGTGGGGAAAACGATATCGATCAATAATCCGGGAAAATTTATAATGAAATTCAGTACAGATTACCCGATTTTACGCTCGGCAACGCCTTTCAGCCACATGCGGTCGGCAACGTACTTCCTCATCGGGATGGCGGCCATCTCGTATCCCTGGTCCGACAGATATTCCAGCACCCGGGGCAGCGCATAGTAAAGATTTTTACGGGCTTTGGCCGAATCGTGAAAGACAACAATGGAACCCGACCGCACATTCCCGGTGACATTCCTTACGATCTGCTCGCCTGGGACCTTCCGGTTGTAGTCGATGCTGAGCACGTCCCACATGATGATGCGGTATTTTTCCACAATCTGGTTGACCTGTGACGGCCAGATCCGCCCGTAGGGAGGACGGAAAAGATCGGAATGGATCAGCTGCCTGGCGAGCTCAATATCTTCGAAATACTGCCTGTTGGTGCTCCCGAAGCCTTTGAGATGGCTGTAGGTATGGTTGCCCACCGAATGTCCTTCCTCAATGACCTGCCTGTAGATATCGGGAAAGTGATCCACATTCCTGCCCAAACAGAAAAAAGTGGCTTTGGCATCGTACTCCCTGAGCCGGTCAAGCACCCACGGCGTTACACCGGGTGTGGGACCGTCATCGAAGGTAAGGAAGACCTTGCGTAACTGGCCGTAAAATCCCCATGTCATGCGGGGCATGAGGCTGGTAATGAAATATGGAGGCCTTACAATAAGCATGGTTTATTATTGGTTATTCATAATTCCGGGAAAATCGGCATTATGAGCCTGGAGCTTCGCCATCAATTCCTGGGCCATTTCTTTCTGATCGAATGAATTTGCGAGAGAATACATCGAAAGAAGATTCCGTGTGGCAAAACGATAGTCATTTTCACTGGGGGCGAATTTCCCGGGCTTGGCACGCATAAGCCCCTCATAATAGCTAAGCTCCTGGTCGACCATCCCTGAATATTCCCTGACGATGGCATTGGCCTTATCGGGTTTGCCCATATTATAATAAAGCTGTATGAGGGGCATCACGGCCGCATTGTAGGGAACGCGGCTGTTCGGCAGCAGCTCCATACAACGGTCCAGCACGATTTCGGCGCTGTCTTTCTTCTCCTCCGTCACGAGGGCATTGGCCAGGGTGGCAAAGGTATAACGGAAGTTCGTGAGCATACGCATGTTGTTCTCGTCGAGGTATACCGAAGGATCATCGATGTTTCCCCACCTGAATACGTTCATGAGCTTGTCATACATCACACTGGTATTCACGCTTCCCGTGAAAAGATCATCGTTGTTACCCGTCACAGGCAGAAGCCTGTAGGCAAGGCCTTCCCGGTGGAGGTACTTTTCAAGGTTGAGGTAATTTTCCCTTGATGCAGTAATAGCGAAATATACCGGACGTTCCCAGTCGCCCTTGTTAACCTCGTCGAAAAGGTCCATCATCATCAGCAGGTTCTTGGGAACTCCTCTCCGGCTGCTGAGATCGAAGCGCATGGCATCGGTCATCCTTGCCCGCTGGCCCGCAGTTACAATCCCCTTTTTCACCAGCGCGGCTGTATCAACAGGGATCACGAACTTACCTCCCGGGAAGAAATACCTGCCGGATTTAAACCGGGGATCATTGGTGGTGATGAATTTCATGGCATCATCGAGTGGCATCGCCGAATCGTCGATCCGGTGTGCCAGAGACTCGGTATCCTTTATCAGGCTGTTGATCTGGTCCGTATCAAAACCGAGTTCACTTTTCCTCCGTTCGATCTTTCCGAGGGCATTCGCAAACAATTCAATCCTTATCGTCTCCGGGCCTTTCTTCAGCTCATTGTAATCTTTCGGGGCAACCCGGGGAAGATCCGATTTTTCAACCATCTTCATGAAACGATCGTACAGTGCATGGTACTCATTTCTGAAGTATTCCCGGTTGGCATCATATTTTTGATCCAGCAGGGTCAGCGTGTTTTTACCGAGCATGACATAATCCCGCTGACCATTCCTGTACTGATCCGCATCCAGAGAGAATTTCACGGGATCGGATTCGTACATCCGGTGGGTCATCTGTTCGATGTACCAGTCGGCGGTGAAATAACTCAGGTTGATCACCCTGACATCGGTGCGCACCCCTTCAACTTCCTGGATATACCAGAGTGGGAAGGTATCGTTGTCACCGTTGGTGAAGATGATGGCATTTTTCTCACAGCTGTTCAGATAATCGTAGGCGAAATCCCTGGTGGTATACCTGCCGGAACGGTCATGATCGTCCCAATTCTGCATGGCCATAAGCCCGGGAACAAAAACAAGAGTGAGTGCCGTGACAGCCAGTACGCTTACAAGCGATTTGTATGTTTTCGAAAAATAGCGGATCACGCCTGGAACCCCGAGGCCGATCCAGATGGCAAAGGCATAGAAGGATCCCGCATAGGCATAGTCCCTTTCCCTCGGCTGCAGCGGGTATTGGTTCAGGTAAGCCACAATGGCCAGACCGGTAAAAAGGAAAAGAAGCATCACGACCCAGAAATCGCGGTTTTGAAATTTATAATGAAAGAACAGTCCAATCAGACCCAGTATCAGGGGCAGCATAAAATATACATTATGCGCCCTGTTATCCTTCATATAGCCGGGGGCAAGATCCTGCGGACCCAGTCGTGCATTGTCAATAAAGGGTATACCGCTTATCCAGTTACCGTTGGTCAGTTCACCCTGTCCCTGGACGTCGTTTTGCCGCCCGGCAAAATTCCACATGAAATACCTCAGGTACATATAACCCACCTGGTAGCGAAAGAAAAAGGAAAGATTGGCTGTAAAAGGTGGCTTTGCCACCGGCTTGGACCGGTCGTAACGGTACCGGCCGGTCTGATCCCTGACCGGATTCCCGCTTTGGTCACGGACAGGTTCATACAGATCCGATTCTTTCATGCCCGTCCAGTAAATATACTGATCGATATGTGCATCCTGCTCACTCCACATCCTGGGAAAAAGTCCCTGGAAATCAGGATGGTACTTATAATCGGGAGTGGTGACCTTTACATATTTCCCGTTTTCACGGTAATATTTGGGATGGCCCTCAATCTGCTCCACCGCAGGGGCATTAAAATAATTCCCGTAGAAAAGCGGGGTCTGCCCGTACTGGTCCCGGTTCAGGTAACTGAGGAGGTTGAAGGCCGTGTCGGGATTGCTTTCGTCCAGCGGCGTGTTAGCGTTCGATCTGATCAGAATGACCCCGTAGGATGCATACCCCAGGGCAAGCATGGTTACCACCAGCACTACCGTATTCCAAAGAACCAGCTTCCGGCGGTGAGTGTAATATACCAGGAAAGCCAGGATGATGAAGAGAAGAAATACATAGGTGACCAGACCCGACTGGTAGGGAAGACCAAAACTATTTACAAAAAGAAGCTCAAATCCAGCCCCTATGGCCACGAAACCCGGGATGATCATGTACATCATCACACCCAGTAAGCCAACGGAGATCAGCAGCGAAATAATGACGCCGGCAGTTGTCGGCTTGTACTTCCGGAAATAATAAACGAAGACGATCGCCGGGATGGCAAGCAGGTTTAGCAGGTGAACGCCAAGGGAGAGCCCCATCAGGTAGGCAATTAAAATGATCCATTTGTTAGCCCTGGGCTCGTCGGCAACATTCTCCCATTTGAGAATGGCCCAGAAAACGAATGCCGTGAACAATGATGAGGTTCCGTAAACTTCGGCCTCAACGGCTGAAAACCAGAATGTGTCGGAAAATGTATAGGCCAGTGCACCGACGACTCCGGCGCCCATTACCGTCAGTATTCCCGGAAGGGTGAAATCTTCGTCTTTTACGAGGACGATCCTGCGGGCAAGGTGGGTAATTGTCCAGAAAAGAAAGAGAATGGCAAATGCCGAAGCCAGGGCAGACATGCTGTTCATGGCAACCGAAACCTTTGCCGGGTTGCTGGTAAAAAGCATAAAGAATTTACCGAGGATCATGAAAAAAGGAGCTCCCGGGGGATGCCCGACTTCAAGCTTGAACGAGGAAGTGATAAATTCACCGCAATCCCAGAAACTGGCTGTGGGTTCAATGGTCATGAGGTATACAAATGCGGCAATGGCAAATACGATCCAACCTGTGATGAGATTGAAAGAACGGAAAGATTTCATCTGTCTGTAATTAGTTTTAAATGGTTACCCGGAATAGCGGTATTATATGTCATTCCTCGCATTTCTGCATGCATTTGGTTTGCGGTCCTGACTGCGGTTCAATGGTTCAAAGATAACTTTTCCCTGAAAACGGGACAAAGTTATAACTTAGATTCAAGAATTTTATTCTTTAAGGTCCCTAAAATAGCTAAAAATCATAAATTTACTGATTTTGAGAATAAACGCAAACCGGGTTTGGATACACCGGAGGCTAACATATCCGGCCCTTTAATTTAACTTTGATGCATCATTCCAAAATAAACCTCATATGTTAAAAAGTTCAATCCATATCCGGTTTCTTCTTTTTTCCATGATCATGGCGGTCAATCACCTACCTGTACATTCGCAGATTTTCAGGGAATTGTATCGCCAGGAAACCATCACGGGCAACATCCCCCATATCCTGTCCCTGGATTTGAATGCTTCGACATTTTTCAATAATAACGAATTCTTCCACACGAATACCGAAGGCTACACACTCACCGGTGCATTCTTTCAGCCGGTGCTCACCTATACGGTTACAGGCGACCTGGGTTTCGGTCTTGGCATCCATCTTTTAAAGTATAACGGGCGTGATGAATTTGCCCGGGTAATGCCGTTTTTTAAAATCGACTACAGGGTAACGGAAAAATTCCGGATTACCATGGGGAGCTTCGACGGAGGAGAAAATTTCCTCCTGCCCGAACCTCTCTACAAATTTGAAAATCATTTTACAAACCTGGTGAATAACGGGATAAGGCTCGATTTCAAAGGATCCCGCGTCAGCTCTCTCACCTGGATAGACTGGGAACATTTCATCCTTCCCAATGATACACTCCAGGAACAGTTTACTTTCGGAAGCTCCGATTTTATAACCGTCTCCGGAAATGACTTGTATACCTTTGAAATACCTGTCCATATCGTCGTCCATCACCAGGGCGGACAGATCAACATAACGGATGATCCGGTGATCAGCACCCTTAACCTGGGAGCAGGATTCAGGATCAGGCGTTTTTTATGGGGGAGTGAAGGCGGGGAAACCTGGTTTAATCCCATGTTCTTTTACGACGGGAACAATGAGACTGCCCGTGAAGGCATTGCATGGTATCCTCAAATGGGACTCAACTTCAATCCTTTCAGCCTCACAGCAGGCTATTTTTGGGGAAAAAGATTCGAGAGCATCCATGGTGAGCCCCTCTTTTTCAGCCCGCTGCGGGCTGCAGCCGGGAGTGTTACGGATGATACGCGGAGCCTGGTCACATTCAAGGCAGGCATCGGGAAAAACATCACTTCTTCGTCTTCCATTATCCTGAGATTCGAGGGTTATTACGACACTGCGATAAATAAACTCCAGTACACTTATGGACTGCACATGATCCTTAACGAGGATTTCCTTCTTCTGAAACCCGGGCGGTCCCGAAGGCAGGAATAAAAAGACGGCCCTTCAGCCTGAAAAATAAATATTGAGACAACCCCTCTTTTATTTGGGGCATTGGTGTAGTGCATATTATACAAAGGTAGAATGGCTAAACCGGTAATTACCCAGCTGCGCTGTTTCCCGCAAGAAACCGCCAGGGCTTGTCTTTCCATTCACCGGCATAGTCAACGCCGATACGCGGAGTGGTGAGGATATGCTCCGGTGGCCGGCCATCGCTGAGCCATATCCGGCCCGAGGTAAGAAGGGATTCGCCATAATAACTGCCATCGAGACCCAGATTTTTCGTGAGCCTTCCGGGTCCCGAAAACCTCTCCACCCCACGGATCAATGCTGCCTGCGGAACATTTTCGGGACCGGCTACAATATTCATCATCCAGTACATACCATATATAAGATACATATAGAGGTAACCTCCTTTCCCGTACATTATTCCTGTCCTCCGGGTGCGTCCGCTGCGTGCATGACAGGCCAGGTCCTCTTCTCCCCGGTAAGCCTCTGTTTCCGTGATTTGCCAGGATGATAACTCTCCATCCCGTACCATAACGATCTTCTTACCCAGAAGGCCGGGTGCCACTTCAAGGATATCACGAATAAAAAAATCTTCTCCGAGCCTTTCCGTAATCATCAGTATGCTTTCTTACCGGGATCATTTTCCCATTTTTTAAAAACTTTCAGCCCTTCATCCCTCATACACTGTTGCATTGCGATGGCCCGTCGAAAGGGCTTCAACTGCAGTTCACGGTATATGAAGGAATCGTCAAAACCCGCATTTTTAGCATCTTCATGGGTGCAGGCATAGTGTATCTTATCAAGGTGGGCCCAGTAGATGGCTCCAAGACACATCGGGCAGGGTTCGCACGAGGCATAGATCTCACAGCCGGAAAGATCCCACGAACCTGTTATGCTTGCTGCGTCCCTGATCGCCAGGATCTCGGCATGGGCGGTAGGATCATTGTTCAGGGTAACCCTGTTCCCGGAAGAGGCGATGACTGTGCCGTCTTTGACGATCACCGCCCCGAAAGGCCCTCCTCCCTCATCTACATTCCTGATCGCAATCTCAATTGCCAGCCGGATAAAATTCTTATCCTCCATTTTATGTACTTATAGTATTCACCAAAAGGTTCTGTTATTCAACCGGCACTGAAAATTAACCGGAATTCCCTTTCGGGTAAATTAAATTGTTGATTAAATAGCCGGATCCTTTCCTTCATGCTAAAAGATCCCTAAAAGTACGAATTATCTCCCTCACGTGAAATATGGGCCGGAAAACAGGAAGAGCATTTGAACCGCGAATGTAACCAACGGCTGTCATTAAGTAATCCCGGATCCTTCTGCTGAATTTTTCCGGCCAAAGAGAAGAAGGGCATAGAAGAACATAAAAAATGACACTCCTGTCTGGGTTTCGAGCGTATCCTCATTGAGCATGGAAAGAAGCCCGGTGAGGAAAAAGACCAGGAAGAGATAGTCATTCCATTTATTTTCATAGAATACCGGTGCGAATATGGCAAATAGGGCGATGATAAAACCAATACAGCCGAAGGTCACAAAAAAGGTGACCAGTTGATTGTGAGCCCGGCGCCGGTTTTGTTCAGCCAATCTTGAATTATGCGTCTTGTAGTACCGGTTGAATGCCAACTGGACGTCTCCTGTTCCAACCCCAATTAAAAAATGATCCCTGATGATCCCGCCGGCGGCCGAAAGAAAAGCAATCCGCTGTGTAATGGAATGCCCGCTGGGACTCCCTCCCCTGAGGTAACTGTCTAATTCCCAAATGATCTGGTATACACGCGGGTACAGGCTGAAATCTTCCAGGAAAATATAATTGGCCACACCGTCTTCAATAGCCTTAACGTCTTCGCCGGTCAGTGCATTCACGCCTTCACAGTCTTTTGTTAGCCCTTTTGAAGATAGATACCGTATCAGGGTAAACCTTATCTCCTGCCCCATCCTGTCCTTCCCTTCGAACTTCAGATCACTTCGGCGGTTCCAGCACGACCGGAGTTCCCGGTTACTGACATAGAGCCAGACGTAGTGCCCGTTCTCCACGGCTTTGCTCAGGGTATCGTGAAAATAGGGATTACCGTTGGCCGTTTTAGCCGGAAGCTTGCTGAAATCGATATGATCCCGGTTATAGTAACGGGTGATGCATCCGGTTATCCAGGATGCGATCAGCAGGGGAATGACCAGGATGATGATCCTCAGTACTGAACGAAAAGCGTTTCGCCGGAGCTTTCCCGCAAGGTGCCAGCCTAAAAGAAGGGAGATCAACAGGAAGACAACGATGCCGGTGAAAGATTTAAGCACAAGCATAAAAAAAAGAAGCCATATCACGGCAGGGACGGCGAGGATCCGGAGTGTCCCTCCTAATTTCACCTCCTGATCGCCCGTAAAAAGATAGTATAAAAGGATGAAGATGGAAAAATTCACCATCAGGGCAAGCCTGATATGAGAAACAAAAATGGAAATATCGCGGATGTCATAGTATTCTATTGGGATCACATGAATAAAGATCAGGAAGGATATCATTCCCGAGACCATGGTTGCCAGGCAGAAAAAAAGCATGATAGTCCGCAGCCGTAATCTATCAAACCCGCCGGAAGTGCCAAATACAAGAGGCAAAAAAAGGATGGGAAGCTTAATCCTGAGATCATGAAGGGCGTAATGAAAATCGGATGTATAGAAAAGACCTGCAAGGTGAAGAAAGTAGAGAGAGAATATGATCCACAATCCCGGTCTCTCTTTAAATCTTTGAAATTTAATCCTGAATTCCCCTTCGATCAGCCAGTTTGCAACGAGAAGCATCTCGGCAAGGCTGGTGGTAAATATGGAGAGTGGCAGGCTGATTGCCAGCAGAATGGTACTGAAAAACCCGATGTTTTTATACGTAAAGACCTGCCGCATATATAAGGTTCAGCTTGTGTGTCCGGGTCGGTGACGGATTTTCACCCGAAGATAATCTTTAAATCCGGAAAAAAAATGAAGTTCATTTGAACAATGTCGCAATTTCTTTTCTTTCAATTCAGCCCGAATTATTTAATCCTTAAATTTTTTCAGGATATATTGCAGGTTTAAAAAAAAATAATTGTACTTTTGCAATCCACATTTTCAGAGAGAATAAACCGAATTACAGGGATTAAAAAACAAATAAAGTGGACACATTAAGCTATAGGACCGTATCGGCAAATAAGGCAACCGTGAACAAGGAATGGCTGATCGTTGACGCCAAAAATGAAGTCCTTGGCAGGCTTGCATCCAAGGTTGCCTATTTATTAAGGGGTAAGCATAAAACGAACTTCACTCCCCATGTCGATTGCGGAGACAATGTCATTATCATAAATGCCGATAAGATCAAACTGACAGGCCAGAAGATGACGGATAAGCAGTACGTTCGGCATACCGGCTATCCAGGGGGTCAGAGAGTGACCACCCCGGCAGAGCTGCTGGTAAAAAAACCGGAAGCAGTGGTGGAGAAAGCCGTTAAAGGCATGCTTCCCCGTAACCGGCTTGGAAGTGCAATTTTCAAAAATCTTTTCGTTTATGCCGGTGAGGAACATAAACATGAGGCTCAGAAACCGAAATCAATCAATCTAAACGACGTTAAGGAATAAACATGGAAATTATCAATACGGTTGGCAGGAGAAAAGCGGCTATCGCCAGGGTTTACCTGAGTGAAGGCAAAGGTCAGATCGTAGTCAACGACCGGGATTTCAAGGAATACTTTCCCGGAGGACATCTGCATTATATAGTTGAACAGCCCCTTAACCTCCTTAAAGTCAGGGAAAAATACGACCTGAAGGTCATTCTTTCCGGGGGTGGTATTAAAGGACAGGCTGAAGCGATGCGGCTTGGCATATCGAGAGCACTTGTTAAAATCAATCCCGAAGATAAATCTGCATTGAAAGCTGAAGGTTTCATCACCCGTGATCCCCGTGAGGTGGAACGGAAGAAGCCCGGCCAGCCCAAGGCCAGGAAGAAATTCCAGTTCAGTAAGCGCTAGTCTCCGCTATAAATGTTTAGTATCTAAATTGGGAGGACTTCCGGCTTTATCCATACCGAGAACGGAACTACCTCTCAATTGCCATTAAAGAATGTAAACAAATAATAAATTATTATGCCCGACAAACTCACATTTGAAAATTTACTTGATGCAGGTGTACATTTCGGTCACCTGAAAAGAAAATGGAATCCCGCAATGGCTCCGTACATTTTTATGGAAAAGAACGGGATCCACATTATCGATCTTCACAAAACCATGGCCAAGCTCGAAGAAGCATGCAACGCCATGAAACAAATAGCAAAATCAGGCCGGAAAATTCTTTTCGTGGCTACAAAAAAACAGGCTAAGGATATTGTTTCTGAAAGGATCAAGGCCATCAACATGCCCTATGTCACGGAAAGATGGCCCGGTGGTATGCTCACCAACTTCCCGACCATCAGAAAGGCCGTGAAAAAAATGAGCTCCATCGATAAAATGGCCACCGACGGCACCTTCGATACGCTCTCGAAACGTGAAAAACTTCAGGTAATGCGCCAGCGTGCCAAGCTCGAAAAAATGTTGGGCAGCATTGCCGATCTTACCCGGCTTCCTGCCGCAATGTTCATCGTTGATGTGTCCAAGGAATATATCGCCGTGAGGGAAGCAAAGAGGCTGAACATACCGGTTTTTGCCATGGTTGACACCAACTCGAACCCGAACGACATCGACTTCCCGATCCCGGCAAATGACGATGCCTCCAAATCCATAGCTCTTCTCATCGAATACGTCGCTTCTTCCATCGAAGAGGGACTTTCCGAAAGAAAAATGGAAAAGGAAAAGGAAACAAGTAACAAGGAGAAAAAGGCAAGGGAAGAGAAAGCCGGAAAAGCGGGTGTTAAAGTTTCCGATGACGATACGGATGAGGAAGAAGATTTTGAAGAAAGAAGATCCGTTGCCATCGACGATGAAGAGGAACTCGATGATTTCGGGAAAGCAAAAGCAAAGAAAGCCCCCGTGAAGAAAGCTCCGGCAAAGAAGCCTTCCTTGAAACGCAGGGATGACTAACCGGGCTGACTTCAGCATCCTCCTTCCATTTTTATGCATAACATAACGAATAATAAATTATTAAAATAGATCACAATGGCTGATATCAAAGCTGCAGATGTAAGTAAACTCAGGAAAGTGACCGGCGCAGGGATGATGGATTGCAAAAAAGCACTCCAGGAATCGGAAGGTGATTTCGATAAGGCTATCGAATTCATCCGTAAAAAAGGACAGGCTGTTGCCAATAAACGTGCCGACCGCGAAGCCTCGGAAGGCGCTGTCCTGGCAAAGGTTGACGGCGGAAAGGGCGCGTTGGTAGTTCTCAACTGTGAAACCGATTTTGTGGCAAAAAATCAGGATTTCGTGAATTTTACCTCACGCATTCTCGACATTGCTCTGAAAAACCTTCCGTCCGATCTCGCTGCCCTGAAGAAACTGAAGATGGACGATAAAACCATTGAAGAAAAAGTCGTTGAACAGGTAGGGATCATTGGTGAAAAGCTCGACCTGAGCTACTATGAAAAAATCGAATCGGGTTCGGCTGTTGCATACGTTCATCCGGGGAACCGCCTGGCTACCCTTGTTGGATTTAGCAAGCAACCCGGTACCCAGGTCGGCAAGGATATCGCCATGCAGGTTGCCGCCATGGCACCTGTTGCCATTGATAAGGCAGATGTACCTGCAGACCTCATCGATAAGGAAAAGGAAATCGGCCGTGAACAGGCTCGCAACGAAGGCAGACCCGAAGACATGCTGGACAGGATCGCCGAGGGTAAACTGAATAAATTCTTCAAGGAATTCACCCTGCTCAACCAGGATTTTACCAAAGACAGCAAAAAGACCATTAGTCAGTACCTGAAGGAAGCAGATCCGGAACTCAGGGTGACAGCTTTTGTAAGATATACGCTTGCCCAATAAGAGGTAATGAGCTCATATTAAAAACCGTTTTCAGACCGAAGACGGTTTTTTTGTGCGTATGTCCGCCAAAAATTCTTCGGATGCGGTCCTCCCGGCAACCAAATTTTTACTAATTTCGTCAATAAATATTCATATTCAATGAAATACAATCGCATCCTCCTTAAATTGTCGGGAGAAGCTCTCATGGGTACGAAAGCACACGGTATTGACCCGGCAAGGCTGGATGATTATGCCGGGGATATCCATGAGGCCGCCAAAACCGGTGTGCATATCGGCATCGTGATCGGCGGCGGGAACATCTTCCGCGGAGCTGCAGGGGTAAGCGAGGGCTTTGACAGGGTAAGGGGCGATTATATGGGAATGCTGGCAACGGTGATCAACGGTCTGGCCCTTCAGTCGGCCATCGAAGGCAAAGGTACAGCGGCCCGGTTGTTTTCAGCCATCCGGATGGAGCCTGTGACGGAATTTTACAGCAGGGACAGGGTAAAACAGGCTCTCGAAAATGATGAGGTCGTAATCTTTACCGCGGGAACAGGAAACCCGTTTTTCACCACCGATACAGCCTCAGCTTTGAGAGCAGTCGAAATGGAAGCCGAAGTCATGCTGAAGGGAACCCGGGTTGAAGGAGTGTATAATGTTGATCCAGAGAAGGATCCTTCTGCAGTTATGTACTCCGAACTGACCTTCGACGAAGCCCTGCAGAAAAAACTGAATGTGATGGATATGACTGCTTTCGCTATGTGCCGCGACAACAAGCTACCTGTTGTAGTATTCAATATGAATAAAAAAGGAAATCTCTTACGATTTATTTCGGGCGAAAAAATTGGCACTTTAGTTAAAATTTAAATATTTTTGATCCGCTCACTTAACGTTTAACCAAACCTCCACTGATATGGACGAAGAAGTTCAAATGCTTTTGGATATCACGATGGAAAAGATGGAGCACGCCATCAAACACCTTGAAACGGAACTGAGCCGGATCCGTGCCGGAAAGGCCAATACGCATATTCTCGACGGCATTAAAGTTGACTACTACGGAAGCCTTACACCCCTCAGCCAGGTCTCCAATATCAGCACTCCCGACGCCCGGACCATCGCCATTCAACCGTGGGAAAAACCGCTGATCGATACCATCGAAAAAGCCATCATGGCCGCAAACATCGGGCTGACGCCTGCCAATAACGGGGAACTCATCCGGATCAATGTACCGCCGCTCACCGAAGAAAGAAGGGTCAGCCTGGTAAAACAGGTTAAGCATGAAGGGGAGATTGCCAAGGTGAGTATCCGGAATGCACGCAGGGAAGCCAATGAAGAGACCAAAACATTGCAGAAAGACGGACTCCCGGAAGATGTCGCCAAAAAGACAGAGGCTGAAGTCCAGAAAATGACGGATGAATTTTCGGCAAGAGCCGATAAGGAGGTTGAGCTGAAAGAGAAAGATATTATGACGATCTGAGAAGAATTTGGTGATTTTTTGATTTGTTGAATTGAGTTGAAGTTGAAACCTTGGTTAAACACGAATTTGGACATTTAAATCTAAACCACTTTTTCTGTGATATCTGTGAACGTGGTGAAACTCCCCGAAACCACCTGAGAAACCATCTCAAACCATCTTCAATTAAACACGCGATGAATAATTCATGGCGCACTATGGTGATACGGTGATATTGAGCTATGGATTGTAACCACCTACGGAGGCTTCCGAACAAACTATCTGATACTTTCGAACCTGAAACAACATCAACCACATCAACCACATCAACCAGCATCAACCAACATCAACCAGCATTCAAACAATTTCAAACCATTTCAAACCATTTCAAACCATTTCAAACAATTAAACCCGCGATCATCCGTCTAAATCCGTCAAATCCGTGTTCCTCTTAAAAACCATTTCAAACAATTTCAAACCATATCAAATATCATACAATCCTCTCTGAAACCAAATCCTAATTTGTTTCCAGGATCTTGAATAACTCATCCAATTTCGGAGTCAGGATGATCTCGGTGCGGCGATTTTTGGCCCGGGCTTCCGGTGTATTTGCAGGATCTACGGGGAGGTACTCGCTGTGACCGGCGGCAGTTAATCTTTTGGGATCGATCCTGCTGTCATTCAGAAGGATCTTAACAACCGAAGTCGCCCGCATTACACTCAGGTCCCAGTTATCTTTTATCACACCCCCGCTCCGGTAGGGCACTACGTCGGTATGCCCCTCGATCATGATATTCACATTGGGATTGTCTTCAAGAACCCCGGCCAGTTTTTGCAAGGCCTGCCGGCCGCGGGAATCCACATCGTAGCTGCCCGATTTGAAAAGCAGCTTTTCCTCAAGCGAGACATAGACCTTCCCGTTTTTCAGGTTAACAGAAAGACCCTGTCCTTCAAAACCCATCAGCGCCTTCGACACGCTTTCACGCAGCGCATTCACCGCCGAATCTTTCCGGTCAAGGATCTGCTGAAGTTCGGCCAGGCGGGCATTCCTGGCTTCAAGTTCGGCGCTCATCCGGGTGAGGTCGTCCCTCTTTTCGTTTACATTTGCTTCAAGCTCATGCAAACGGTCCTCCTTTTTCTGGAGATCTTCCTGTGTAGACTGGAGCTGGTTCAGCAGGCGGCGGGTTTCACGCGCATTTCCCTGGAGAAGTGCTTCGTGAGTGGCTTCCAGGTCACTCAGCTTGCGATTCAGCCGGTCCACTTCCGAATGCAGCTTTTCTATCTCATTATGACGCGCAATGCTGTCTTCGACAAATTCCTCCCGCTCTTCCCCGATCCGGTCCATCGCGGATTTCATTTCCGTGTTTTCCACCGTAAGCTTTTCATTTTCAGTCATGAGATGATCCCTCTCATCTTGAAGATTATTGCTCTTCTCATCAACTTCCTTAAACTGACGGGTAGGCACACAGGATGTGACAGAAGCCGCGAATAGAATAACTAACAGATATCTTTTCATCCCTTGATTTTTTTCATTTTCCGCAATTACGTACCGGCCTTAATGGGCCGGCCTTTTTTAACAACGGAAAATTAGGAAATAAATGTGATCACTTCGAGGAAAAATATCACCAATGGCTTCCGTGTTATCAACATCAACACATTTATACAGATTATAAATTCTGCGGAAAATTATCGAATGCCTTTCTTTTCCCTCCTGCTGAAGAGTGGTTTATCAAATTTTCATATCTTTGCCCTGATTATCAGGGGAGATATTTTGATGGACCAGGAAAATCAGTACAAATTTCTATCTCAGATCAATTCGCCCACTGATCTGAAAAAACTTTCCACCGAAGATCTCATACCGCTGAGCAGTGAACTGCGCCAGTACATCATTGATGTGGTTTCATCCAATCCCGGCCATTTCGGGGCAAGCCTGGGAGTTGTCGAACTCACGGTGGCACTGCATTACGTTTTTAACACCCCTTATGATCAGCTCATCTGGGATGTCGGTCACCAGGCTTATGGACACAAGATCCTTACCGGCCGGAAAGAAGCCTTTCATACAAACAGGAAATATAAAGGGATCAGCGGTTTTCCCAAACCTTCAGAAAGTATCTACGATGCATTCGGCGTCGGCCATTCATCTACCTCGATATCCGCTGCTCTCGGAATAGCCGTGGCTGCCAACCGGATGGGGGAATACGACCGGCAGGTCGTGTCCATCATCGGCGACGGTTCTCTGACCGGCGGCCTGGCCTATGAAGGCCTGAACAATGCCGGGATAGAAAATACCAACCTCCTGGTGGTGCTGAACGACAACAACATGGCCATTGATCCCAATGTCGGAGCCATGAAGGAGTATCTCCTTGACATCACAACTTCACAGACCTATAACCGGGTAAAGGAGGACGTATGGAATTTCCTCGGCCGTATCAGCAAGGTCATGCCCGAGGCAAGAAAATATGCACAGAAGGTTGAGAACGCGATCAAATCCCTTCTTCTTAAGCAGAGTAATCTTTTTGAATCTCTTAATTTCCGGTATTTCGGACCTGTTGACGGGCACGATGTGATCCATCTCACCCGTGTCCTCAACGACCTGAAAAACATCAAGGGTCCCAAGATACTCCATGTCATCACCACCAAGGGCAAAGGATTCAGGCAGGCCGAGCTCAATCAGACGGCTTTTCATTCCCCCGGCCTGTTTGATAAAAAAACCGGGGAATTTTTAACGGTATCTTCCGATAAACCCATACCTCCGAGGTTTCAGGATGTCTTCGGGAAAACGCTGATGGAGCTTGCGGAAAAAAATGAAAGGATCATTGCCATTACGCCTGCAATGCCAACAGGAAGCGGGCTTAAACTTATGATGGAGAAGATGCCGGACAGGGTTTTTGATGTTGGTATCGCCGAACAGCATGCTGTTACCTTCTCTGCTGGTCTTGCTATCCGCGGAATGATCCCCTATTGTTCCATTTACTCTACCTTCATGCAACGGGCTTACGACCAGGTCATCCATGATGTGGCCCTGCAAAATCTCAACGTTATCTTCTGTCTTGACAGGGGCGGACTGGTAGGGGACGACGGGGCGACGCATCACGGGATCTTCGACCTTGCCTACATGCGTTCAGTGCCCAATATGACAGTTGCAGCACCCATGGATGAGGCCGAGCTGCGGAATATGATGTACACGGCACAGCTACGGCCTGCAGGACCTTTTTCCATCCGGTATCCCAGGGGTCATGGCATGGAGGTTACCTGGGAAAATGCTTTTGAGGAGATCCCGGTCGGAAAAGGGCGTACAATCATCGAAGGGAACGACCTGGCCATCCTTTCCATCGGAACGGCAGGAAATATGGTTGCTGAAGCAAACCGGACCCTCCGGAAAGAGAACATCA
The DNA here is from genome assembly GCA_963771005.1 of uncultured Bacteroidales bacterium. Lineage (GTDB taxonomy): Bacteria > Bacteroidota > Bacteroidia > Bacteroidales > DASQZK01. Next base: position 336,631 of record CAVYRO010000010.1, on the reverse strand, counting down.
GCATCGCCCATTACGATATGCGATTCGTAAAACCCATCGATGAAGAACTTCTCCATGAAGTATTCCGGAAATTTAAATCCGTTATCACCATTGAGGACGGCGTTATCCAGGGTGGCTTCGGCAGCGCAGTTCTTGAATTTGCCGCAGATCATGATTACCATGCAAACATAAGACGGCTGGGCGTGCCCGACCGGATCGTCGATCAGGGAACACAAAAGGAACTCTACAGGGAATGCGGATTTGACCCGGAGGGTATCGTTATGACTGTCAAACAGATCATTATGAAGAGGATTCTTACCCGCGCAGTATAAGCATCCCTTTCGCCTTTCTCCTTTCTCCTTTCGCCTTTCGTTTTTCGTCCTATTCTACACTAAACGTAATTCCCTGGGCCAGCGGCAGTTTTGTTCCATAATTGACCGTATTGGTCTGCCGCCGCATATAGGATTTCCAGGCATCGGACCCGGACTCGCGGCCGCCGCCGGTATCTTTTTCACCCCCGAAAGCGCCGCCGATCTCCGCACCCGAGGTGCCGATGTTCACGTTTGCGATCCCGCAATCGGACCCGCTTTTTGAGAGGAAGAGCTCGGCCTCCCTTAAATTGAGAGTAAAAATCGCGGATGACAGGCCTTGTGGGACATCATTCTGAATGGCAATGGCTTCATCGATATGCCGGTATCGGATAAGGTAAAGTATGGGTGCGAACGTTTCTTCCTGTACGATCTTAAAATGATTTTCCGCTTCCGCCAGTGCAGGAACCACAAAATTACCGGAACTGAAATTATCACCATCGAGAACTTCACCGCCAAAGATGATCTTACCGCCCTCCTGCCTGATTTTTTGCAGTGCCGAAGTAAACAGATCAACCGCCGATCTGTCGATGAGGGGTCCGACCAGAGAATGCTCATCCAGTGGGTTTCCTATTTTTTGCCTTACCTGGTCATAGGCACGGATCAGCCGGCCTTTTACCTCATCGTAAATATCTTCCTGGATGATCAGCCGCCGTGTACTCGTGCATCTCTGTCCGGCAGTCCCTACCGCGCCGAAAACGATGGCAGGGATGGCCATGTCCAGGTCAGCATACCGGGAAACAATGATGGCATTATTTCCCCCCAATTCCTGGATCACCCTTGCCAGCCTTTGACCGGCCAGACGGCCAACCCGCCTGCCTACGGCTGAGGAACCGGTTATGGAGATAAGCGGGATCCTGGAATCCTCAACAAAATTATCTCCCAAAACAGATGATTTTGCTACGGCGAGATTGAACACCCCTTCAGGAACACCATTGGTTTTCAAAACATCTTCAATGATCCTGTGAATAGCCACCGCTGTAAGCGGCGTTTTTGAACTGGGTTTCCAAACCACGACATCCCCGGCCACGGCAGCGATCATGGAGTTCCAGGCCCATACGGCAACCGGAAAATTAAAGGAGGTGATCAGGCCCAGGATCCCCAGGGGATGATATTGTTCAAACATGCGGTGATCGGGCCTTTCCGATTGCATAGTGAAACCATAGAGTTGCCTCGACTGTCCGACGGCAAAATCACAGATATCGATCATTTCCTGCACTTCACCCCTGCCTTCCTGGTAGATCTTGCCGTTTTCAAGTGAAACGAGGTAGCCAAGATCATCTTTGTTTTTACGCAATGCAAGACCGATCTGCCGCACCACCTCGCCGCGGGCAGGAGCCGGTATCATTCGCCAGGAAAGAAAAGCCTTTCCGGCCTTCCGCATAATATTTTCGTAATCATCCCTTGTGGCATTTCTGACCCTTGCGATTTCCTTCCCGTCGATGGGTGAAACCGAAGTAGTTACATCGCCGGAACCGTTCATCCATACGGTTCCGGTGGAAACGCCGGAGTTGATTTCAGTGATCCCCAGCCTTTCCAAAACTTCCTTTGTCCTTTTTTCAAATATCCTGTCCATATCCTTAACTTTATGTTTGTACGGTTAACAAAGTTAGAAAATCCTGTGTTCTGAGAATATGATTAAAAACACGCATGAGGGATATTTCCCGTCCAGGCCTCCCGGCTGCAGATGCCGCAATTTGCCGGAGGTCGTTTCCGGAACGAAACGATGCCCTAAATTTTGCGGATATTTGACATTTATATTATCTTCGCAGCCATTCAACCGATCCAATGCCCGGATGGCGGAACTGGTAGACGCGCTGGTCTCAAACACCAGTGGTAGCAATACCGTGCCGGTTCGACCCCGGCTCCGGGTACTCTAAAGCCCTGGCCATAAGCCGGGGTTATTTTTTGGTAATAGATCACCTTGTGAGTAAGAGGTGAAGTGGTTATTGCTAGCTAATAAGAAAGCAGAGACACGTAATAGTCCTTTTTAGAAAGTTCCCAACTCTATCATTTTTTATAGATTCTTGTATTTATACCGTTAATTTATTGTATTGCAATACAATAAATTCGACAATAATATGTATCGTAATACAACAAATCCGCTAAAAAATTGTATTGCAGTACATAAAATCAAACGAAAAACAGGTGGAGATAAGAAAAATTCCCTCACGACTAATACATCCGGTGCGCGCAGGTCAACCCCTATTTTTCAGTTTCACAAGAATGGATTGTTCCTTCTCTTCCATCCTGCTTGCTCTTCCATCCTGCCCATTCTGATCCAGACGTTTTATTCATTTCGCAATTCATCCAGGGGATCCGATTTTTGAATAAAAATGCATTAAATATCAGGCGTTTTAAAAATGATAATAAACGTTATCTTTGTTACCTTTATTCCGTGGGGTATTTTTGAATTTTAATGGGACAATCTGACGACAAACAAAAAGAATTTGATTTGCGCTATCTGCAAATGGCGAAGATCTGGGCCGAGAATTCATATTGCAAGCGGCGGAAGGTAGGTGCCCTGATTGTGAAAGACAGGATGATCATTTCAGATGGCTATAACGGTACACCGGCAGGCTTTGAGAATGTATGCGAGGATGAGGATTACCGGACGAAGCCCTATGTTCTTCATGCCGAAGCCAATGCCATTACAAAAGTTGCAAAATCAAACAATTCCAGTGAGGGTGCGACGTTATATATTACTACCTCGCCCTGTATGGAATGTTCCAAACTCATCATCCAGTCGGGAATAAAGAGAGTGGTTTTTTCGGAACTGTATACGAAGAATGACGGACTCCTCCTGCTTAAGCAGGCAAACATTGAACTTTTGCATTTACAAACAGAATAAGGACAACAACAGAATGAGAACACGGAAGTATATTCTCCCCCTCTTATTTTCGATCATACTCATCGCCGGGATCTTCATTGGGAACTGGTACGGATCCCATTTGCCGGGTTCAGGGAATGCCGGTCATTCCTTTTTGAATAAAAACCAGCGTAAGGAAGGCAGTGATATGACCTTCTCGCTTCTCCCGAGGACCAATAAAGTCAATGCCATACTTTCTTACATTCAGAATGAATATGTGGATACGGTCGATATTGAAAAAATGACAGAGATGGCCATTCCAGCCATTGTTGATCAACTGGATCCTCATTCCATGTATATACCGGCCCGTGATCTTGAAAAATTAAATGAACCTCTTGTGGGCAATTTCAGCGGCATCGGCATCCAGTTCAACATGAACAATGATACTGTTGCCGTTATCAATACCATTGCGAATGGTCCCTCGGAGATCGTCGGACTTCTTCCCGGCGACCGGATCATCAAAGTGAATGATACGGTAGTTGCGGGAGTTCATATGCCTACCGATTCCGTTGTGAGCAGGCTCCGGGGAGCCAAAGGTTCGATCGTCCGTGTTTCCGTTCTGCGGAGAAACGAAAGCGATCTCCTTGATTTTGAGATCACGCGCGATGACATTCCTCTGCATTCGATCGATGTAGCTTACATGATGGATAAGGATATCGGTTACCTGAAGATCAGCACTTTCTCCCAGACCACGGTCCAGGAATTCCTGGATGCCATCGGATCGCTGCACAAACAGGGGATGAAGAAACTGATACTGGACCTTCGCGGAAACGGCGGAGGTGTGATGGATGCTGCAACTACCATTGCCGACCAGTTTCTTACCGGCAATAAACTGATCGTTTATACGCAGGGGAAAGCCCGCCCGCGCCAGGATTTTTACTCCAGTTCGAAGGGGGTGAGCAAAGATGACGGGCTCATCATTCTTATGGATGAATACTCAGCCTCTGCGAGCGAGATCCTCGCAGGCGCCATCCAGGATAACGACCGCGGAACCATCGTAGGCCGCCGCTCCTTTGGCAAAGGCCTGGTGCAGGAACAGGTGGAATTTCGCGACGGTTCGGCTCTCAGACTTACCATTGCAAGATATTACACCCCTACCGGGCGAAGCATTCAGAAGCCCTATACCTCGGACCGTGAAGTATATTATGACGACATCCACGAACGTTTCCTCAAAGGAGAGCTCGAGAGCGCCGACAGCATCAAATTCGCGGATTCCCTGAAATATGTAACAGCCGGAGGAAAAACAGTATACGGAGGTGGAGGGATCATGCCCGACATATTTGTGCCGCTCGACACCACCGGTATAAGCCCCTATTTCAACAAGGTAAGAAACCTGGGACTTATCTACCGTTTCGCCTTTAACTATACCGATGTACACAGGAAGAGACTTGAGCAGCTGAAAACAGCCGAACAAATCAACAAGTACCTCGATAAAACGCATTACTTCGACGAATTCATCAGCTTCGCCGGGAAAAACGGGGTTAAGCCGGACCGCGACGATCTGAAAACTTCCAATGATCTTATCAAGGTTCAGATCAAGGCTTATATCGCAAGGAACATTATCGATAACGACGGATTTTATCCCATCATACGACAGATAGACAATACCCTTCAAAAAGCGGAAAGCATTTTCAGGGAGGAGTCCTGAAGAAGGTCATAGACCGGCAATGAACCGGATTCCTCCCGGAACATTCCTAATGAAAATGTGACATGAAATTTTTCAACACGGAAGCCGCTTTTCCGGGTTCTTCGATAAAACCCTGGTGTCCGCTGTTTTCCAGTGCGACAAGTTTTATATTCTGACCCATTGCCTGCATTTCCTCCATCTTCAGTAAAGGGATATAATTGTCTTTCATACCTGCGATGAGGAGGAGTGGCACTTTATCCTCCGTAAGAAGCCTGCATCTGTCGGTCCGTTCTATCATTCCGTTCAGCAGGGCCACAATGCCGGCATCCGGAGATTCCGAAGCGATCCGTTTGGCCCTTTCGATCTCTGACTTCAGCTTTTCCTGATTATCCCTGGCGAAAGCTTTGGTGATGGTAGTGTTTACGATGAGGTCTTTTTTACCCTGCTCCACGAGTTCGATCTCGCGATGCCGGTCAGCCTTCTTCTGATCGTTGTCGGAAAAACAGGTGGAATGGAAAAGCGTGTATGAAATCAGCCTTTCGGGATATTTTTCCCTGAAAGCCATGGTTGCATATCCTCCCATGGAGTGGCCGGTAAGGTGAAACCTCGGAATATCCAGGTGATCGGCAATAACGGCGATGGCGCCGGCGAGATCCTCCATGCTGTGGACCTGTCCGTAAACTCCCGATCTCCCATGTCCGGGCAAATCCGGAACAACCACCCGGTATTCATCGGCGATCCTCCCGGAGAAGTCATCCCAGATCTCCGAGGATTCGAGGTACCCGTGGATCAAAAATACCGCCGGTGCAGAACTCTTCCCGTATTGCTTGAAATATACCTCTATATCTTTGAACCGTACGCTGCCATTCTTCATTCAGATCATCAATTTTTCGATTTCATCTCTCTCCAGGGGAATATCTGCCATCAGATCCTCATTCCCTTTCTCCGTAATCAGGATATCGTTCTCGAGGCGGATCCCGAGCTTTTCTCCGGTAATGTAAACGCCCGGCTCACAACTGAAAACCATCCCGGGGGCAAATTTCACTGTTTTGTCAAAGACATCATGAACATCGAGGCCGATGGAATGGGAGGTCCCGTGCATGTAATACCTGAACCAAATGGGTTGGGCCCCCTTATGCTCATTCGCATCCTTCCCTGAATATAAACCCATTTTAATATGAGCTTGTTCCATTCTCCGGCAAACTTTATCATGAAACTCCGCCATAACTACGCCGGGCTTCATCATGTCGCGTGCGAAATAAAATACTTCGAGGAGGGAATCGTACACTTTGGCCTGCCTGGCTGAAAATTTACCGTTCACGGGAACGGTTCTCGACAGGTCGGCGGCATAATTACGGTATTCGGATCCGATATCCATCAGCACCAGTTCCCCGTCCCGGCAAACAGCCTGGTTTTCGGTATAATGCAGAAAACATGCGTTCACACCGGATGCTACAATGGGATCGTAAGCATGACCGGCTGCACCCTGCCGGATGAATTCATGGGTAATCTCAGCCTCAATCTCAAATTCACGGACTCCGGGTTTAATGAACCTAAGGGTCCGGAGGAAGGCATCCCTTGTAATCCCGCACGATTTTTTGATAATTTCAATTTCCGCCGGTTTCTTTCGCATTCTCAATTCCATCAGAAGCGGCGCGAGACGGTGATATGAATGAAGGGGGAAAATTTCCCTGATCTTCCTGGACATGCGCATATCCCGGGTTTCATAATCGAAACTGATAACGGGAACTTCCGGAAGATTTAGATAGACATCTGTGGATCTGACAATGATTTCAAAAAGGATCTTTTCATATTCATCGAGGAAATGGACCTGTTCTATTCCCGAAATTTCCGCTGCCTCTTCCGGGGTAAGCTTGTGCCCGTTCCAGGTTTCCATTTCGGGAGTTGCGCGGATGATAAACAAGACTTCCCGTCTTTTCACATCCGGGTGGGAAGGATTCATGATCAGGATGGATTTTTCCTGTTCTATACCGGTGAGGTAGAAAAAATCCGAATTTTGCCTGTACCTGAAAAACTGATCCCCGTTCCTCGGCATCTGGTCAGCGGCAAATACAACAGCCGTAGCTCCCGGAAGCATCTTCTCTTTCAACCCCGAACGATTCGCTAAAAACAATTCACTTGATATATCACCCGTCATTATCCGAAATTTTCTTTTTAGATATCTTTTAAACTGCAAAACAGGTGCACGAAACAACCCCTTTAATTATATATTTGCTATTTTTAAGCCAAGATATGATTTGCTCTTTAAATAACCTACTTCAAATATAATCTTATGGGCAGCTTTTTCACCTCTTCTATCGGAAAAAAGGTTTTGATGGCGGCGTTAGGACTCTTTTTGATCGTGTTTCTTCTCGTCCATCTGGGCATAAACTCGTTGCTGGTCTTGTTTACCGATACGCAGTATTTCAATGTGGCAGCACATTTTATGGCGACCAACATCCTTATCAAAATATTTGAGGTCGTTCTCTTTGCCGCATTATTTCTGCATTCCATCTACGGCATTATCGTACAGATCCAGAACTGGACCTCCCGCCCGGTAAGGTATAAGGTTGAAAATTATTCCCAGACGTCCTTTTTCTCAAAATTTATGATCCATACAGCCGTCGTTGTCCTCGTGTTCCTGGTCATTCATCTTTCCGATTTTTATTTCAGGGCGAAATTTTACGGTGATGTGTCCACAGTCTACTATAATGAAAAACCCTATCATGATCTGGCATCCCTGGTGCTCACAAAATTCAGCATGCCCGGATATGTGATCTTCAATATTGCCTGTTTTCTTTTCCTGGGATTTCATCTCCTGCACGGCTTTCAATCCTCTTTCCAAACCCTCGGATTAAACAGCCTCGATTATGCGCCTGTCATTAAAACCATTGGCGCTGTTTACACCGTAGTGGTTGTTGCCGGTTTCATTGCAATACCCATAATCATTTTTTTCACCCGATAACTGAAAATATAAGCAATCCCGATATGGTCAAACTCAGTTCAAATGTTCCCGATGGCCCCCTGGCCGATAAATGGACAAATTTCATAGCTAACCAGAAGCTTGTCAACCCAAACAACAAGAAAAAGCTGGATGTAATCGTGATCGGGACAGGTCTTGCAGGGGCTTCGGCTGCTGCCAGTCTGGGAGAGCTCGGTTTTAACGTGAAAAGTTTCTGTTACCAGGACAGCCCCAGACGGGCGCACAGCATTGCCGCACAGGGAGGGATCAATGCCGCCAAAAACTACCAGAATGACGGCGACAGCGTATACCGTCTCTTTTATGACACCATAAAAGGAGGCGACTACCGCTCACGGGAGGCGAACGTTTACAGGCTTGCCCAGGTGAGTAATAATATTATTGACCAATGTGTGGCTCAGGGCGTCCCTTTTGCCAGGGATTATGGCGGATATCTCGTGAACCGTTCTTTCGGAGGCGCACAGGTCTCAAGGACTTTCTATGCCCGGGGACAAACCGGACAGCAGCTCCTTCTCGGGGCATACGGCGCCCTGATGCGGCAGGTCAAAAAAGGCATGGTGAAAATTTTCCCGCGGACCGAAATGCACGATCTCGTCCTCATCGACGGGAAGGCCAGGGGGATCATCACGCGTGACCTGATCACCGGGAAAATTGAAAAACATTTTGCACATGCCGTCGTCGTCGCTTCCGGCGGATACGGAAATACATATTACCTCTCCACCATGGCCATGGGAGCCAATGTCAGTGCTGCCTGGCAGAGTTATAAGAGAGGAGCTTTTTTCGGAAATCCCAGCTTCGTGCAGATCCATCCCACCTGCATCCCGGTGCATGGTGATTACCAGTCGAAACTGACACTGATGAGCGAAAGCCTCCGCAATGACGGCCGGATCTGGGTACCTGCAAAAAAGGAGGATGCGGAAAAAGTGCGACGGGGAGAACTGAAGGCCAATGACATTCCTGAAAAAGACAGGGATTACTACCTTGAAAGGCGGTATCCCGCATTCGGTAATCTTGTACCCCGCGATGTGGCCTCCAGAGCCGCCAAGGAAAGATGCGATGCAGGGTACGGCGTAGGAACCGGGCTCGCCGTTTACCTCGATTTCAAAGACGCCATCGCCAGCCAGGGAAGGGATGCCATCGAAGCCAAATACGGGAACCTCTTCCAGATGTATGAGAAGATCGTTGACGATAACCCGTACGAGACACCGATGATGATCTACCCTGCCATCCATTATGCCATGGGGGGTCTCTGGGTTAATTATGAACTGATGACCACAATCCCGGGCCTCTTTTCCATCGGGGAAGCCAATTTCTCCGACCACGGGGCAAACAGGCTGGGTGCTTCGGCCCTTATGCAAGGGCTTGCTGACGGGTATTTCGTACTCCCGTATACCATCCAGAATTACCTGGCCGGTGATATCGCCACCAAGCCCATGCCTGTCGATCTTCCGGAATTTACTGAAGCTGAAAAAAAGGTAAGGGAGAAATTCGAACGTCTCCTGGCCGTGAATGGGAAACATACCGTCGACAGCTTCCATAAACGTCTCGGGAAAATCATGTGGGACCATGTGGGCATGGCAAGAAATGAGAAGGGGCTTAAGGAGGCCATCACGATGATCCGTGAACTGAGGAATGAATTCTGGAAGGATGTCAAAGTCCCCGGAGGAATGGATGAACTCAATCCGGAGCTTGAGAAAGCTGCACGCGTGGCCGATTTTCTGGAAGCCGGCGAGCTGATCGCCATGGATGCCCTTCAACGGGAAGAATCCTGCGGAGGACATTTCAGGGAGGAATACCAGACTCCGGAAGGCGAAGCCCTTCGTAACGATACCGATTATGCCTATGTCGCTGCCTGGGAATATAAGGGTGAAGGTCAAAAACCGGAAATGCACAGGGAGGACCTGGCCTTCGAGAACATCGAGCTCAAACAGAGAAACTACAAGTAGAACAAAAAATTGAAAAGAGACATATCATGGATCTGAAACTCAAAATATGGCGGCAGAAGGATTCCCGCTCGAAGGGAAAATTTGTCAGCTATGAAATTAAAAATATCTCACCCGACAGCTCCTTCCTCGAGATGCTCGATGTACTGAATGAGGAACTGATCATGAAAGAACAGGAGCCGGTGGCATTCGATCATGACTGTCGCGAGGGGATCTGCGGATGTTGCAGCCTGTATATAAACGGCAGGCCCCATGGTCCTGATGAAAAGATCACGGTCTGCCAGCTCCATATGCGGAAATTCAGCGACGGGGATACCATCATTATTGAGCCCTGGAGAGCACGGCCCTTCCCCGTGATCAAGGACCTCATCGTAAACCGGCGCGCCTTTGATGAGATCATTAAAGAAGGAGGCTACGTTTCGGTAAATACGGGTAATGCCCCTGATGCCAACAGCATCCCTGTCGACAAGATCTCCGCAGACCTGTCCTTCGATGCAGCTACCTGCATTGGTTGCGGAGCCTGCGTGGCTGCTTGTAAAAATGCCTCGGCCATGCTCTTTGTTTCGGCCAAAATATCCCAATATGCGCTCCTGCCCCAGGGAAGGGTTGAAGCCAAGCAAAGGGTTGCCGCCATGGTCGCAAAAATGGATGAACTGGGTTTCGGAAACTGCACTAATACCGGAGCTTGTGAAGCCGAATGTCCCAAAGGTATAAGCATGTCGAATATAGCACGGATGAACCGGCAATACCTGAAAATGAAATTATAGCGACGGATCAGATCTTAAAATTCTCAATTTCCTTCACAGTTTTTGGTATGGGCTTACCCAGGACGCGGTAACCGCTCTTCGTTACCAGGATATCATCTTCGATACGGACGCCCCCGAAATCGCGGTATTTTTCAACCTCAGCATAATTGATATATTCCGGGAATTTTTGCTGGGACTTCCACATATCGATAAGCGCGGGAATGAAGTAAATACCCGGTTCGATAGTGATCACAAATCCTTCCTTAAGCTCTTTTCCCAGCCGGAGATAGGCCGTTCCAAACTGATCGCTTCGTTTTATATCTGCATTGTATCCAACATTGTCTTCACCGAGTCCTTCCATATCGTGGACGTCGAGCCCCAGCATATGACCTACTCCGTGGGGAAAAAACAGGGCATGGGCTCCGCGACTTACAGCTTCTTCAATATTTCCCCTCATCAGTCCCAGATCTTTCAACCCTTCAGCGATCACCGTAGCCGACCTCATATGAACGTCAAAATTTGTTCTTCCGGGTTTGACTTCCTTTATGGCCTCCATGTTTGACCGGAGAACGATGTCATAGATCTCCTTCTGCCGGTTATTAAATTTTTGCCCTACCGGAACTGTGCGGGTGATATCCGAAGCATAATGCAGGGGAGTCTCACAGCCGGCATCCGTGATCACCAGCCGGCCTTCCTTCAGCAGATTGCCATGGTAATGATTATGCAGCGTTTGTCCGTCCATACTCAGGATGACAGGAAAAGAGACAGGTCCGCCATGTGCCAGGGCAATACCTTCGATGGCACCGGCGATCTCATATTCCCATGTACCCGGAATGGCGAGTTTCATTACGGCCGTATGCATCAGGTAGGCTGTATCAATGGCCTTCTCAATTTCTTTTATTTCATGAACGTCCTTTATCTCCCGCAGGGCTATTACGGCTTTGATCAGGTCCATGGAGACATAGTCGCTCACTTTTTCAGGTGTAACACCAAAAATACCGGAAAGAAAAATGACCTGGTCACCGCGATAGGGAGGGAGGATGTGCACCTTTCTTCCCTGCTCCAGTGCCTTGCGAATGTCATCACCGAGTTTGCTTTTTTCCGCTGTCTCCTCCACTCCGGCTTTTTCAGCCATCACTTTGACCGAAGGTTGATCTCCCATCCAGATGATATCATCGATGTCAATATCATTACCGTATATCCTGTCGCTGCCTTTGTCGGCGTCGCAAACCCCCGTAAATCCGGGATGATCCAGTCCGAAAAAATACAGGAATGAACTGTCCTGCCGGAAAGGGTAGGTATTGGAAGCGTAATTCATTGCACTTTCTTCATTGCCGGGGAATATGATCAGACCTTGACCTATTTTGCTGCGAAGGGCCTCCCTGCGACGGAAATAAACCGATTTTTCAAACATATTTCAATTATTTACGAATAAGAATAAATAAGATCAAATTTATCAATGAATCTGACATATCACAAATTTCCCATCGGTCCTGTGGCTGAATATCCGGAGATTCCGTCAAAAGCAGGGTACTGAAATACCAGATTCATTTTAATTTAGTCAATTAAGATGCGAATAGACTTGGTTTTACTTTTTCTTTTTTTATATTCGCAATTGAAGGCCAGGTTATTAACATTTCTTAACATTTTATTAACATGCCCTACAGAAGATTGCCCAACACAGACAGTGCCAGGTTCAAAGCTCTCAACATCGCTCTAAAAAAAGGACGTGACCTCCCTCCTTTCAAGCTGGCTTTCAGTCAGAGCACTTTCCAGAAGATCCAGGCGCTTATCCCTTCCTACGAAACCCTCCTCTCCGAATCAAAGAACACCTACAATCTTCAGTTGGAGAAGAATAAGATGTTTCATAAACAGTTAAGGAAAGCCAAAGTTTATTGCTCCCATTTCATCCAGGTGGTGAATCTCGCCATTGCACGCGGAGAACTTCCGGCCACAACACGGACATATTTCTCGCTGGATGAAGATGAACGGAAAATGCCAACGCTGAATTCAGAAGAAGATGTTATCGAATGGGGGCAGAAACTTATCGACGGTGAGCAGCAGCGAAAGATAAAGGGGTTGACCCCGATCACCAATCCCACTATCGCAGTGGTAAAGGTGCATTATGAAAACTTTATCGAGGCATACAATCATCAGCTGAACCTGAAAAAAAGAACCAATTTCGCACAGGAAAACCTTTCCAGAAAAAGAGAGTACGCCGATCAGCTCATACAGCTGTTATGGAACGAAATAGAGGATACGTACAAGGATCTCCCGGAAGACCTGAAAAGGCAGAAAGCCTCCGATTATGGTATCGTTTATGTGTTCCGCCGGAATGAGATCGGGAATATCAACCTGCTGAAACCGGCACAATTCAATTTCGGCTGACCATCCGGTTTTCACGGATTATGCTGCGGATCACAACGATAACCACCAGGATCACTGTCAGACTTAGCATGGCATAGACAGGATGACTTTCCGGGGTACCCAGTTTATCCATCGAATCATCCGTCATTCCCTGGTAGAAAAAATAGTAGAAGAAAACGGCAGTGGCATTATTTATAAAATGGGCAAATATCGTAATCCACAAGGAACCTGACCAGTAAAAAAGGTAGCCGAAAATGATGCCGAGATAGAACCTGGGGAGGAGGGAGAGAAACTGAAAATGAAAAAAGCCAAAGACAAGTGCTGTGATCAAAATGCCGATATGGACATTCTTCACCCATTTTACAAAAAGCCCCTGGAGCACACCCCTGAACAATAATTCTTCACAGAAGGCGGGAACGATGGCAATAACAAAAATATTTACAAGAAGGGGCACCGTACCTCTCACGCCCAGGAATTTTTCCATCATTCCGTTCACCCCACTTTCCTTCTCTACAATATAATCCTGCAGCCATTGAAGCCTCCCTCCGAAAGATAACTGGCTGTTAAACCAGGTCAGGTAGTTGTTCAGGGGCAGGGACAACAGCACGAGCAGGGCAGTGAGGAGAAAGATGACAGTCTCCGGGGTTTTCGAAAGCCCCAGGTAGCCGGGAACATCATCACTCACAAACCAGGCGATGACAAAGGAAGAAACACCAAACATCCCAATGGAGATAACCGTCTGCAGAAACTTTAAGAATGCGATTTCCAAAGATGTATCCGGATTCAGGATCACGTTTGTAACTTCGTTCAACCCGACTCCATAGAGGAAGATACCTGCAACAAGGGCTATGATCTGGAAAACAAGCCACGTTGCGATAACAACAAGCATGGAAAACAGGAATTGCAATCCCGGTGAATAATCCTTTAAAAAGCCTTTCATCATTTACCAATAACCCTTTTTTATCGTTTTTGTTTCCCCGGAACAGGCGTAATTAAAGGATGTTATGGGATCATCCGGGTTGAAAGAAGCCGTTCCTGTTTCTTAATTCAATGCCTTTGCCGGTAATTTTATATTTTTGCACTGAAAATAAACAGTCGTGAAGATACGCAATATTGAGTTTGGAGAAAAGCCGGTTTTTCTTGCACCTATGGAGGATATCACGGATCCCTCTTTCCGGTATATCTGCAAGGATTTCGGGGCAGACATGGTATACACCGAATTCATCTCCTCCGACGGCCTTATCCGCGACGGTAAAAAAAGTGTACAGAAGCTGGATCTTTTCGATTACGAAAGGCCAATAGGAATTCAATTGTACGGACATATTCCGGAGTCAATGGCTGAGGCTACAAAGTTGGCAACTGAAGCCAGGCCCGATCTTATCGACATCAATTACGGATGCCCGGTCAACAAAATAGCCCGTCGGGGCGCGGGGGCGGGTATGTTGAACAATATCCCACTAATGATGGAAGTGTCCCGTGCGGTTACCGGGGCCACCGGCCTTCCCGTCACCGTGAAAACAAGGCTTGGATGGGATGAAAACAATAAGAATATCATGGATATTTCTCTTATGCTGCAGGATCTCGGCATTGAGGCCATAACCATTCACGGTCGCACCCGGTCCCAGTTGTACAAAGGCAATGCCGACTGGACCCTTATCGGCGAAGTGAAAAATGATCCGAGGATCCATATACCCGTCATCGGTAACGGAGATATAACCGGCCCGGAAATCGCAGGTAAAATGTTCCGGGAATATGGAGTCGATGCCATCATGATCGGCAGGGCAGCCGTGGGACGTCCCTGGATCTTCCGGGATGTGCGCCATTATTTAACAACCGGTGAGATCCTTCCTGAGCCTCTGCTCGAAGAAAAGGTAGATATTGCTGAAAAGCATTTCCGGAAGTCACTCGAATGCAAGGGAGAACCTGTGGGCATCTTCGAAATGCGAAGGCATCTGTCCAACTATTTCAAGGGATTGCCCAATTTCAGGGATCTCCGTCTCAGGTTACTGACCTCACTAGATGTAAATGAAATTTATGATCTTCTCGGTATTATCCGTGAACAATACAGGGGACACAGGTATGAGCTGGGATCCGGAAGAATTTAGTGATTTGTTGATTTGTTGATTGGAGTTTAAACCATTTCAAACCATTTCAAACCATCTGAAATAAACTGGAACAATCTTATTCTTAATTACTTCTCTATTTTAAGCTGCGTTCCGGGATGATCGAGCATATAGTGCAGGCCCTTGCTTTCCTTCCGTGACTGGGCCATCTTGATGATGAGGTATCCCACGTTAATAATATTCCTGAGCTCGCAAAGTTCCTTCGATAGTTTCGAACGCCTGTAGAGATCTTCCGTCTCTCTGAAAATGATCTCAAGCCTGTCGGCAGCCCGTGTGAGACGGAGTTCCGAACGGACGATGCCTACGTAATTGGTCATGATCTGCTGTACTTCCTTGAGATTCTGCGTGATGAGGATCATTTCTTCCGTATGTGTTGTCCCTTCATCATTCCATTCCGGTATGGAAGCTGGAATGTTATATTTATCAATATTTTCAAGGGAGTGCGCAGCTGCTTTATCGGCAAATACAATGGCCTCGAGAAGTGAGTTGGAGGCCAGGCGGTTTGCCCCGTGGAGCCCGGTTCCTGAAGTCTCACCCACCGCATAGAGGCGGTTGATCCAGCTTTTGCCATTCATATCCACGACCACGCCCCCGCACAGGTAATGAGCAGCCGGTACCACAGGGATCATATCTTTGGTTATGTCTATGCCGAGGCTTTTGCATTTCTCATTAATATTAGGAAAATGACTCCTCAATCCCTCACTTTCCAGGTGGGTGCAGTCGAGGTACACATAATCGTGCCCCGTAATCTTCATCTCATTGTCAATGGCCCTTGCAACGATGTCCCTGGGAGCCAGGCTGCCCCTGTCATCGTATTGCTGCATAAACTCAATGCCGTACTGGTTCTTCAGTATCCCCCCAAACCCTCGCATTGCCTCTGTAATCAGGAAGGACGGACGCTCACCCGGGTTATAGAGTGAGGTGGGGTGAAACTGGACAAATTCCATATTATCGATGATACCCTTGGCACGGTAGACCATGGCGATACCGTCACCTGTGGCAACCTCCGGGTTGGTGGTAGTCTGGTAAAGGTTACCCGCACCTCCCGCTGCCAGCAGGGTGACCCTCGACAGGATCTTTATGATTTCATGCGTTTTGAGATTGAGGACATATGCCCCGTAACATTCGATATCATGGTAGTACCGTTTGACCAGCCGTCCCAGGTGATGCTGGGTAATCAGATCTACAGCGAAATGATCCTCAAGGATCTCGATATTCTCATGTGACCTTACTCTTTCGGAAAGCGCACGCTGGATCTCTTCCCCTGTATGGTCCTTAAAGTGAAGGATGCGGTGTTCCGAATGCCCGCCTTCCCTCGCCAGGTCATATTTCCCGCTGGATTCCCGGTCAAAATGGGTACCCCAGTTGATGAGCTGTGTGATCTGTTCCGGTGCTTCCCTTACCACCATTCTGACAACTTCCTCATTGCACAGTCCCGCTCCTGCGATCAGGGTATCCCTGACATGCTTCTCATAATTATCGGGAGCGTAGGTAACCGCTGCGATTCCGCCCTGGGCATACCGGGTGTTGGTTTCTTCAAGTTTAGCCTTCGTGATCAAACATACCTTACCGTAAGCCGCGACCTTCAGGGCGAAGCTCAACCCGGCCAGCCCTGAGCCGATGACGAGAAAATCAACTTTCTTTTCCATCGTTGCCTTATACTGAATGAAATTGAAGGCAAAGATAGTAATTCACCAATATATTGGTAATATTTTGCCATCCTGCGTCAATTGAACGTCCCGTATCCGTTTCCCGAAAGTATCTCCCATCCATTTCCTTTCGCGCTGTGTATGAAAACCAAAGTTTTTAAGTTATTTTTGCAATTCATTTTGAAACCTTTAGGAAATTACCCATGGCGCAGGAAGATCATTTCAGGAAACTAATTGCTCATTGTAAAGAATACGGATTTGTGTTCCCGTCGAGTGAAATATACGACGGGCTTTCGGCTGTTTATGATTACGGGCAGTATGGTGTTGAACTCAAAAACAATATTAAAAAATACTGGTGGGATTCGATGGTCCTTCTTCATGAAAATGTCGTGGGTCTCGATTCCGCGATTTTCATGCATCCAAAGGTATGGAAGGCTTCAGGCCATGTGGATGCTTTCAATGATCCGTTGATCGACAATAAAGATTCCAAAAAAAGATATCGCGCCGATGTTCTCATCGAGGATTATCTTTCGAAGATCGAAGATAAGATCGGGAAGGAAGTAGAGAAAGCTGCAAAGCGGTTTGGCGACAGCTTTGATGAAAAAATGTACCGGGAAACCAATCCGCGTGTGGTTGACAACCAGGCTAAATACAACGAGGTGCATACCCGCTTTGTAAAAGCCCTCAATGAAACCAATCTCGATGAACTTAAACAGATCATCATCGACTGTGAGATCGTCGATCCCGTATCGGGTACAAAAAACTGGACCGATGTGCGGCAGTTCAACCTGATGTTCTCAACCGAGATAGGTTCCACATCTGAAGGCTCCCTGAAAATATACCTCAGGCCCGAGACGGCGCAGGGAATTTTTGTAAATTACCTGAATGTTCAGAAAACGGGAAGGATGAAAATTCCTTTTGGCATAGCCCAGATCGGCAAAGCCTTCCGGAATGAGATCGTTGCCAGGCAGTTCATTTTCCGGATGAGGGAATTTGAGCAGATGGAGATGCAGTTTTTTGTTAAACCCGGTGAGGAAATGGAGTGGTTTGCACATTGGAAGAACATTCGGATGAAATGGCATAAGGCCCTGGGCTTCGGTGACGAGAATTACCGCTTCCACGATCATGACAAACTTGCACATTACGCCAATGCCGCAACGGATGTGGAGTTCAAGTTTCCCTTCGGGTTCCGGGAGGTTGAAGGCATCCATTCGCGTACCGATTTTGATCTCAGTCAGCACCAGGAGTATTCGGGTAAACGTTTGCAGTATTTTGACCCGGATCTTGGGGAATCGTATATTCCTTATGTCATTGAGACATCCATCGGTGTAGACCGGATGTTCCTGCAGATCGTCTCTGCAGCATTCACCGAAGAGGAACTGACAAAAGAGGACGGGTCAAAAGATATGCGGGCCCTGATGAAACTGCCTTCCATCCTCGCACCCGTGAAGCTGGCCGTGATGCCGCTGGTAAAAAAGGACGGCCTGCCGGAAAAGGCCAGGCAGATCATGGACCGGATGAAATTCGACTTCAACTGCCAGTATGATGAGAAGGATTCGATAGGTAAAAGATACCGCAGGCAGGATGCCATAGGGACGCCTTATTGCATTACGGTGGATCACCAGACGAAGGAGGATAATACGGTTACGATCCGTTACCGCGACACGATGGAACAGGAGAGGATAAATATTGAAGAGGTCCATGCGATCATATCTGAAAAAGTGAGTTACAGGAAAATCTTTGAAAGTCTTTCGTAAATCATTCATTGTTTAAGATCAACAAAATGAACCCCACATGATTGATGAAAACACACAGCTTTCCTTATAATAATCGATCATGTGGGCTCCATTATACCTTTAAAATCAAAATTATCATATAATGAAAAATGCCCTCAGATCTGTTTTTCCCGACTTGCTTGCGATCCTGCTGTTCGTCGCCATTGCTTATATTTATTTCAGTCCGGTAATACAGGGAAAGGTCCTGCCACAGGGCGATATGCGGCAGGTTACAGGAATGACACATGAACTGAATGTGTACCAGCAGGAGACCGGTAAAGAAGCACTCTGGACAAATTCAATGTTCAGTGGTATGCCGGCTTACCAGATCAAAGGCTATAAATCTTTCAATATCTATCATGATCTTCAGCCTATTTTGCGTCTTTTTCTTCCCTATTACACCGTTGGGATCCTTTTCATGTATCTCCTGGGGTTCTATTTCCTGCTCAGGGTGCTGAGGATGAAACCCATGCTCGCCTTCCTGGGCTCGGCGGGTTTCGCGTTCACTTCTTACAACCTGATCCTCATCATGGCGGGCCACATTACCAAGGCCTATGCCATAGCATATATGGCGCCTGTTGTCGCGGGGATCATCCTTACGTACAGGCGACGGTACATTACGGGGGGGATCATCACCATGTTTGCCCTGGGACTTGAGATCGCGACCAATCATATACAGATCACCTACTATCTGTTTCTTATGATAGGCCTGTACCTTCTCATCCTGTTGATCACTGCCATAAGGGAGAAGGATCTGAAAAGTTACCTCATTGCTTCAGCTGTCACGGCAGGCGCTTTCATCTTTGCTTTCCTTCCCAATGCTGCAAGTCTTTGGACAACCTGGGAATATACGAGGTACAGCACCCGGGGTCCCTCGGAACTGACTAAAGAAGCCGGGCCTCAGGAAACTTCGGGCCTTGATAAAAATTATATTCTAAACGATTACAGCTACGGTGTAGGTGAAACCATGACACTTCTCATCCCGGATTTCATGGGTGGACCGTCCGCCGGCAGCCTTCCAAAGAATTCCAAAGTTGCCGATCTGCTCAGGAAGAACGGGTACCCCGAGACCCAGGTCAGACAACTTTCCCAGCGTATGCCTACCTACCACGGGAAACAAAGATTTACCGCGGGACCTGTATATCTAGGGGCGATCATGATATTCCTGTTCGTGTTTGCCATGTTTTTCCTCAAGGGGCCGGTCAAATGGTGGCTGATCATGGCCGCCGTCTTTTCTATCCTGCTCGCCTGGGGAAAGAATTTTCTCGTCCTTTCCGACCTGTTTATCGATTACTTACCCGGGTATAATAAGTTCAGGACGGTATCCATGATCCTTGTCATCGCTTCCTTTGTCATTCCCTTTGGGGCCCTGCTCGGTTTCAGGAAGGTAATCGAGGAAAAATTCAAGGACAAAGAGATATTGAACGCATTGAAATACAGTTATTTTATCGTTGGAGGCATCACCCTGTTTTTTGGACTGGTCGGGTATAATATGCCGGGCTTCTCATCTCCCGCCGAC
The DNA here is from genome assembly GCA_963771005.1 of uncultured Bacteroidales bacterium. Taxonomy (GTDB): domain Bacteria; phylum Bacteroidota; class Bacteroidia; order Bacteroidales; genus DASQZK01. The sequence continues at coordinate 316,686 of CAVYRO010000010.1, read as the reverse complement.
CAGAGTCTGCCCCAGCCACTTGTCAATGCCCTGTTACAGGACCGCGCCACGTTGCTGAGAATGGATGCCTTCAGATCCTTCCTGTTTATTTCCCTTGCAGCCGGGCTTCTTTTCCTGTATTTCAAAAAAATCATTAAAAATGATATCCTTATGCCCGGGCTCATCATCCTCGTTTTAGCCGACCTTTGGATGGTGGATAAACGTTACCTCAACAACGATCATTTCGTTAACAAGAGGGTTGAGGAAGCCCAGTTCGTACCTACACCTGCGGACCAGCAGATCCTGAAAGATACCTCCTATTACCGGGTCCTGAACCTCACCGTCGATCCCTTTAATGACGCCTCGACCTCCTATTTCCATAAGTCAATCGGTGGCTATCACGGGGCAAAAATGAAAAGATACCAGCAACTGATAGAGCATTATATCTCAGACCAGAACATGGCCGTATTGGACATGCTGAATACAAAATACATCATTGCCCTAAGCCAGGACAAAAAAACCAGACGGGTAATTGAAAATCCTGAGGCCCTCGGGAATGCCTGGTTCGTTGACAGCCTGAGATGGGTTCCGGCACCTGACGACGAGATCGATGCTTTGGGTGATATCGAGCCCTCCTCGGTTGCGGTGATAAACGACAAATTCAGGGATATACCAGGAACGGCCGACTTTGCGTCACCCGACTCCTCAGATGCTATAACGCTTACAAAATATGCTCCCGATGAGCTTACCTATCATTCGCATGCAGGCGGGACCCGATTCGCCGTCTTCTCGGATATCTACTATCCTCTTGGATGGAAAGCGACCATTGACGGTCAGGAAGCGCCCATAGCGCAGGTCGATTTTGTTCTTCGGGGGCTCATCATCCCTGAAGGGGATCACACCGTTCATTTTGTTTTCCATCCGAAATCATATTATGCTGGAAAGAAGATCTCCCTGGGATTTTCCATCCTGGCAATCCTGATCCTCATCGGGGGAACGGGTTATGAATGGAAGTACGGTAAAGAGGAAGTTCAGGAGGAATAAGGGTCAAAAACGCCGGTTCCGTACCACGTAGAACAGGAACCGGAAGGCAATCACAAAATGTACTGCCACCACCCTGAGGAATCCGAAGTGACGCTGCATAATCCTGAACCTTTCGGCCAGAGCAAGGGGTATCTGCTGCTTATTCAAGCCGCCATCGAGGAAACGGGAAAGGATCAGGCGTGTGTTTGTGACAGCCCCGGCCTTCCGCAGGGTTTCCAGCATCCAGGCATAATCGGCTGCAATTTTATATTGCCGGTCATAGAAAGGTGCAATTTCCTTGCGGGCAATGAAGGATTGATGACAAACCATCATGCCGTTGACAAGGCTTTTCCAGGTAAGCTTTTCCGGCGCCCTGAGCCGTCGCATCCCGATTTCCCTGCCGTTCCTGTCGATGATCATAGTCTCACCATAATAGACATCACTTAAGGATGAGTCATTATCAAAGATGGCGGAAAGAACTTCAGCATCGAAAATTTCATCTCCCGCATTGATAAACCAAAGGTAATCGCCGCCAGCCATCATGATCCCTTTGTTCATGGCATCGTATAGGCCTCTATCGGGCTCACTTACCCATTTCCCGATGACATCCTGGTTTGCCCTTACGATATCCATCGTACTGTCAGTGGAACCCCCATCTACGATGATATATTCAATACGGGAATAACGTTGTTTCTTAATACTTGCAACCGTTCTGCCGAGGACGTCGCCGGCGTTATATACGACCGTTATAATCGATATTAAGGGTTGTTTATTCATTCCCGGGCAGCACTGACTTATACAATGAATGGTATTTTTCTGCGGCGATCTCACCGGAATATGTCCGGAGTGCTTCGTCCCTGCAGCTCTTTTCAATTGCGTTCCTATCCGGCATCGCAAACAGCCATTCAATTCCCCCGGCAAGATCTTCGGAATCTCCAGGCCCGGCCAGATAGCCCGTTTTCCCATGCACGATCATCTCCGGGATTCCCCCGGTACGGAAGGCGACGACAGGAATACCGCATGACAATGACTCAATAACGGTATTGGGAAGATTATCTTCCAGGGAAGGCAGGACAAACAGATCGCAGGCCTGGTAAAGCAGGGCAATAGCCTTCTCATCTGAAAGGTAGTGGTGTGAATATACGGGAATCCCAGCATCAGCACTTCCGTCTGCTTTACCAAACGTTACCAATGCCGATCTTTCGCTGAAGCCGGGGAGGGTCTTGGCCAGGAACTGAAGGGCATTGACCAGGAAATGATAGCCCTTGCGCCGGTCTTTCATATTGGCCGCACCGGCGAGAATGAGAAACCGGTCTTTTGGTAAACCAAGCTTTTCCCTGGCTTGCATTTTATCGCCGGGACAAAAAAGTCGGGTATCCACCGGAATCGGTATGGATTCAATCCTGAACCCTTGGAAAAGGCTGCTTTCCTTTGCTTTTCCCGACATCCATCTGCTCGATCCTACGATCGTGATCCGGGCATCCTTGTAAACCCGGGCTTTTTTCCGTAAGACCCGGTGTGAGAGATCGTGTGGAGACTGATTTTTCAGGAAGGGACAATTCCCGCACTCCTGCATGAAGCGGTCACAGGTTCCCGAATAATGACACCCGCCGGTGAATGCCCACATATCGTGCATTGTCCATACAATTGGTTTTCCCGTTTCTATGAGTTTCCTTATATCCCGGAGAGAGAGGAAACCCTGGTTTATCCAGTGGATGTTGATAATGTCGGCATTCCTTATATATTCATGCCGGCTGATATCTTCACCGGTATTTGCAGGAGAGAAAAAGAACCTTATATCTTTGGACCTTTCAAAAGGGAGAAAGTAGATCCGCTCACCTGCGAAACGTAAAAAATTGATGCATCTTTTGAAAATTCCGTGATCGCGGCTCTCCACACCGGTTTCATCCGAGAGCTTATCACGGACAAGCATCTTAATGTCAAATCCCGAAGTCTTCAGTGCTTTGAAAAGTCGGAAAGCGGCTATAGCGGCTCCTCCCCTCTTGTCGGATGTGCTCAGGATCGTTACGTTCATTTTACAAGTTCTCGGTTTACAAAGGAAAGTTCTTCTCCCGTAGCCGAGACGTTAAACAGTTTATATCCGGCATCGCGGAGTCTCGATACGGCACGGCGGGTCTTCGCGATCCCGTTCATTGGAAACCTGTGATGAAACTCAATGAGCCATTGTCCTATCCAGATTCCTGAATCGAGGATGTCATCAATAACTTCATATTCGGCACCTTCAATATCCATCTTCAGTAAATCAATCTTTTTGTGTCCATTTCTTTTCATGATAGTCTTGAGTCTCTCCACCCTGACCTCAACATATCTCTGATCTTCATGTTTGGGTTGCATGGTAGCTGAAACATATCCGGGTTCATCCGGGAGGTAAAAACGGGTTTTCCCATCGAAACCGGCGAGCCCCGTATCTTCAAAAATGTAATTTTCTTCCAGGTTGAGAATCCTGATAAAATCGACCGACTCGGGCGTAGGATCAAAAAGGTAAACTTTCAGACCTAATTCCTCTACCAGGGCGCGGTCAAATGAAATATCCTTCCCGGCACCGAAGGAATATACGATATCACCGGGTGAAAGAAGGCCGGGAATGAAAGTCCAGTCCGTACCTTCATTGCCTTTGGTGACCGTATTTCCCCGGTAATCACAGACATAATAGCTTTCCCTTCCCTTCAGAAAATTCTTAAACCGGTAAAGTCTGTATGCCCATTTGCTCTTTGCCATTTTCTTCAAATAAATTATAACAATGAGTGTCAATATTTTGCCGCAGGAAGAACAGGATCAGCATTATATAGCGGCCCTCTCGCAATAAACGATGTAGTATCTGGGTACAAACAGTCTCAGGATGGGCCTGAAACCAAGCGTCCTCACGGGAGCTGTCCAGCGGTGCGAGTCGATGATCTTCCACCCGGTTTTCTCGAGTAGAAAATCAAACTGCTTTTTTTCAAACTCATGATAATGCCGGTCGCGTTCATCATTATCATTCCAGTAAGCAGAGGCAAAAAATTGGTGAAGGGGTACGGAGGCAACGAGTTTTTTGGCTTTTATTTCCCGGAGAATATTAAAAGGTGCCAAAAGATGCTCAAATACTTCGAAGGAGGTAACTGCTTCCACATCGGAGTTCTGAACCGATGAATAAACCAGGTCGAGATCCTCTCCTCCCGTATTTTGCACGATATATCCGTTTTCTTTTAAATATTCCGATAACGGGCTCGGAACTCCCAGGTCAAGTATTTTTGAACCGGCGGGAATATGCTTTCTGGTAAATTCAAGCGTATTGCCAAACCTTCGCCTGAGGAAATAATTATGTTCCATGATCAATGCCTTATTATTGAAATAATTTTCCGGTCCCGGGATAATCCATGGATATAAATACACCAGATTATTTTTCATTTTCTCCTGAAAAACTCTCCGTTAACGATCTGGGTAAACATTTCATTAATGTCTTCCGAGACCCTGAAAACAAGTACCAGGGTAAAAAAGATTATGCCGGTCACCGTACTTCTTATAATAATATCTATGACAAAATTTTCGGATACCGGGATAAAATGACCGGCAAGATAGGAAATTCCTCCAATGATGACAAGGACAAAGATCCTGTAGTCGAAGGGTTGCATATCAAATTTAAACTTTAAGAAAATAAACCGGACCAGATTTGTGACCGAGGTTGAAAGGAGGGCAGCAATCGCCGCCCCGGTGATGCCTGCAACCGGGATAAGGATGAGATTGGCTGCAACAAGGATAACCAGTGAAATAAAAATAAAAAAAGTGTTCAGCCGGTAGTGTATGGAAGTCTGAAGGATGATGTTATTGATCCCGGTAGCCATTTCAATCACATTGGACAGGCCAATGAAAAAAATCACCCATTTCCCGGATTCATATTCGGGGGGAAGCATATGAAATATATTCTCTATATTCACCCATAAGCCAACGAAAAGCAGTACGCTGATCACAGCCTGGTTAATTGAGCTCTTCCTGTAAATCAGCCTGATATTATCAAGGTCATTTTGTTTCCAGGAATCGGCGAGTATGGCCGTGGCTATCTTTATGAGAGGCCGGGAAGGGATCAAAATAAGGGTTCCGAAGTAGAACGTGGTGGCATAAATACCGGTATCGGCCAGACCAAGGAATTTATTGACCATGATACTGTCGATCTGAAGGAGAGCCACTCCGCCAAAGCCCATCAACATTCCGTACAGGGACAGGGTTTTAATTTCCTTCCTGATTTCAACCGTAAATACAGGCCCCGGCCGGGTCAGCCTGAACTGGCCCCTTCGGACGGCAACGATAAGGAGCACGGCGGAAGGAAGGCTCAGGGCGACAACATAAAGTAAAACGAAACCAGGCAAACCGGTTAGCCCGGCGAAATAGATGAGCAGGGCCCCAAGGATCAACATACGTTGTATCAGTTCCCTGAGAACCGTGCCAATTACCGCATCATAGATCACCTTAAGATAGCTGTCGAAAAGATTCAGGAAGATGGTAAAGAAAATGAGAGGGACGAGGTATTCGATATACTCAACGAAAAGACCCGAATTTTCAAGGTTGTTGCGGATGATCATGGGCTTGAAAATTTCCAGGATGATCCAGGATACCAGAAATCCGCCCACTGAAATGGTGACGGCCACTGTCAAAAACCCATGATGTCCGCTCTCTTTATCCCTGAAATACGGGAAGAGCCTGTTCACCACATTGATAAACCCAAGCGAACCGAACTGGGCAAAAATTACAGAAAAGGAAACCAGGAGCTTCAGAAGCCCTATCTCTCCGGGTGCAAGTATTCGCGGAAAAAGGATTGCGGAGGTGAAGAATCCGATACCGACACCGATGTAGGAATAAATTGTGCCCTGTATCGTTTGCTTCTTGATGATCCCCATGTAGATAAATTTAATACCGGTTCAACCACCGGAACCTTCTGTCGTTTGATCCGAATTTCAGGGACAAAAGTACTTCATGGGAACCAAAACTATACTTCCGTATGGAAGAAAGTGCGAAATCGATGGCGTATCCGATATAGAATTTATCGGCTTTCACCCCGAACATGCTTGAAAACGTGCCATTTGTGCGATATGAAAAACCGGCCCAGTAATCCGTACGATAGTAAACCTTCATGGTAAAGTCGGCCTGGGGAAGGAACTGACTTGATGTTTTTAAAAGAAAAGAAGGTTCAAATTCAAAACCCGATCTTTCATTTATGAAGCGGTAACCGCCAAGGATATAATAATGCCGGTACATTTTCAGGTTCCCGAGATCCCCGCTTCCCAGCTTCACCACCGATTGAAAAAGCTGGTTTGCAGAAAATCCGGCAAACCCGTTCCTGCTGGTCCAGAAAACCCCGAAATTTGCATCGGGGATATAAGCCACCCGGTTATAGCCTGACCCGATAAGGGGATCACCAGCATTGGAAAAACTAAGGGAATCGCCGATCTTAAACTGGAAAAACTGGCCGGATAATCCGAAGGAAAGCTGGCTTTGGTACAAATAAATATGATAGGCATAACTCATATTGATGCCTGTCCTTGAGATCGCACCCGTTACATCGTTAAATACGTATCCTCCCAATCCCACCCTGCCCTTCGTTCTCATTTTCATACGATTGATCCCCGATGGCCGGCTAACCATCTTATGAGGCTGCTGTATCAGGCGTGTCTGCGCACTAAGGGAATAGGTAAGCGGTGCTCCGGGAAGTCCTACCCAGTCTTTTCTTGCAGTAAGGTTCAGGGAAGTATAGCCATCGAAGCCTGCCATAGCCGGATTGAGAAGAAATCCGTTATTGATATACTGGGTATATAATGGTAACTGCTGTGCTTTCGATGAAAAGCAAAAACCCAGCGCGATGAGCAGTATGGCGATATGTATTTTCCTCAGTATCAAAAAGTCACTATTTAGCCGGAATGAAGTTTTCTTTCATACGGCGCTATTTTATGATGGTTACGGTTCCCGGGAAAGGTTCCTTCCCATGCCCCGGATCGATGATATAATAATACGAATCGATGGGCAGTTCTCTTCCGCGGAAGGTACCATCCCACGGATTGTCATAGCCCCTGTCCGATCTGAAAATAAGCTCACCCCACCTGTTGAAAATTTCTATGATCACATCCGGATACAGGTAAATATTCTCAATCTCCCAGGTATCGTTGAATCCGTCACCATTGGGAGTAAAGGCTGTCGGGATATCGAGACATGACTTCCTAAGACTCTTCAGCACGAGACTGTCACTAATATTACAAAGGTTATTATCGGTTAAATGAACAACATACGTACCCTCGGAAAGGTCTTCCACATAACTGCCTTCACTCTCATCCGACCAGTAGTAGGCATAAGGAGCCGTACCCCCGTGGGCAAAGATAATGATTCCGCCATTGGGTTTATCAGGGCAATCCGGCTGTGTGATCTCCGATGTGATATAAAAGGAATCGGGTTGTTCAATCCGGGTGATGGTATCGAGTATGCAGTTATTTAGATCCTTTATCCGGATATGGTACATACCGGCTCCGATACTGTCGGCAGTCTGACCCGATCCTCCTGTTTCCTGCCAGTGAATGTCATATTCCGGAGTTCCCCCCTGGGGGATGAGCGTTATTTCCCCGTCAGAATAACCGAAACAGGTCGGATCCTGCGGATAAATCTCGGTAAACACGGGCTGCGGCTGGTTGACTTCAATCGTATCGACTACCGTACACTCATGATCATCGGTAACCGATAACCTGTAATTACCGGCAGGAACGTTCACCAGTTCGGGTGTCGTTTCACCTCCCGGTAACCAGCTATACCTGAAAGTACCAACACCTCCGGTTACCTCAGAATAAATATCACCGTCTGAGCGGCCGAAACATGATATCATCCGACCGTTGAATTTTTCAGGTGCGTTCAGACTGAGAAGGATTTCCGGGGGCTCGGTGACCCTTGTGGAATCTTCAGCCAGACAGTTATTCCGGTCAGTAACTGTCACAATGTATGTCCCTATATATAATGAATCTATATCTTCGGTTACGGCACCAGTATTCCAGGAGTATCCATAGGGAGAAATCCCTCCGGTGACCGACAAATCGGCGGCTCCTTCATTCACCCCGAAACAATTTATACTTCGCGGAACAATGACTGTCTCCAGGGCTTCCGGCTGACTGAGGGTGAAATCATGAGTAAGGATGCAGTTATTATCATCCCTGAGTTCTACATGATATTCACCTGCCGGAATATCCGACTGGTTTTCCGAACCGGCAGTCATACCCGTCCCTTCCCCCGTCCAGGTATACGAATAGGATCCTGCCCCTCCCGAAGGATTCAGAACAATGCTTCCGTCTGCGAAATTAAAACAGGATACATTAAACGCATTATAGTCACTGAGTACCGGATCCACATGAAGCGTGTCGGGTTCATCAAGATTAAAATCCCACTCCCGGGAGCAGGAGATAGCATCGGTTGCCAGCAGATGATAATTACCCGCACTCAGGGTAGACTGATCGAGGCTGTCCGGATCATCAAGGTTCCCGTCACCGGTGGTCCACTGATAAGTGAAATCCCCATATCCTCCGGCGATGGTAAGATCAAGCATTCCATCGCTAAAAGATTTACATGAAATATCATACCCGTTATAGTCGGACGAATCGGCAACCATGATCTGAATTTCAGGTGGGGACATCAGTGAATAATTTGCCGAGGCAGTGCAGTTGAAGGTGTCTGTAACCATTACCACATACGTTCCCGTATCAAGTCCGCCGATATCTTCCGTCGCTTCCGAAAATAAAGGGTTTCCTGTTTTTGTCCAGCTGTAGGTCATATTCTGCCTGTAGCTGTGGCTGCCGCTTATATCCAGGTCGATAATTCCGTCGGAAAGGCCGAAACAGCTAATGTCAAATCCGGCTGCATGTTCCGTCCCCACGCGGTCAATCTGTAAGGGAGAGGGTTCCCTGAGAAGCACCATCTGCGAACTGTAGCAGCCTATGGAATCAAGTACATATAAATTATAATTGTCAGCGGGAACATTTAATAAGTTTTGAGTTGTATCGACCAGTACTCCGTGGCTGTTTCTCCAGTAATACCGGAAATTCGCGGGCTCTCCGGTGCCGATAACCTGGCTGAGTATCCATCCGTTTTGCAATCCCGAGCAGGAAATATTGTAGTCGCCATAATGACTGACGGCAGGATTGATTGTCACTTGCGGAGGATATGGCAGGTCGAAAGAATCAATGTAACTGCACATATTTACATCGGTAAGAACCAGGTCATAAACCCCTGACCTTAAATCAGTAATACTGTCCGGCTGATGACTGCTGAAGCTTTCTGGGCCCGACCAGGTATAATAATATGCAGGAACACCACCAGTGACATTTACATAAACAGCTCCGTCATAATAGGTCGAACCGTCACATTTCACACTCTTGATGCTATGACTCATTTCAATGGTGTCCGGTTGTGTAAGAAGAACACTATCGGAATAACTGCAACCAATGGCATCCATGATATCATACCTATACCATCCGGCTTCAAGATCTTCCAGGTCCGGTGAGTTTCCGCCAACGGGATTGCCACTGCTTGACCATTCATAGCCGTAAGGTTTAAGGTAATACCCTCCGGTTGGAGAAAGCCGGATGCTTCCGTTTGCCTCACTGTAACATCTTATGTTATGTCCCCCGATATATTCGGGCGTAACTGCAGTATCTCCCAGGGACGGAACAACACCGACAACCCGTGATTCCCTTATGCCGTTGCTGCAAAGCAGACCCCGCAACGGATCATTGATTTTGGGTGTGAAATGATAGGTGACAGGCTGGATGATCCTTGAGATATTGGTAAGGGTATCTGTAAAACCGGGAGCAAGGGCATACAGTGACCCATCCGGCTGAACACCGCCGATATCCGGCACGGAATAATCCGAGGTCAATCCGTAAACCACCGTACCACTTGTAACCTGTGAGTTATAGAACCGGAAGGTAACCGAACTTTCATTGCAGATCACCGTATCCGAAACATATATCGAATCAAACAAGGGTGTAGGATTGACAAAGATCCGGATCGTGGTATCTATACCATTGTCGCAATGCTGATCATGCCCTTTTGCGTCGCGGAACACCGGCCTGATATGATAGGTCACGATCTGCAAATCACGGTCGTCGTTAACGAGGTGATCGGCGATGTCATCCGTTATGGGATATAAACCTTGCGGCTTAATCCCGGAGACGGGCCCGGTAGTCTCGGTCTCAAGATAATACCATCTTTCCCCGATAATTCTCGGATTTCCTTCTGTGAAGCCGATACTGATGTCGGAAGAATCACAGACAACGGAATCGGGGGAAAGCAGTGCATTGATCCGGGGTGTGGGGTTCAGGTATATTACGATTGACGTATCGATGCCATTATCACAATGTTTACCGGGCGAATTTCCACCGGGGTTCCATATCTTCGGGCGGAAGGTATAACGTATTTCCTGCAGTGAATCCGTATTGTTGACCAACTGGTCAAAGATAGCCACCGGATCCTCCAGTACATAATTGCCGGGAACAAAAGAAGCTGTCACTGTTCCCGGTATATAATCTATGATCACCTCATAGACTTTATCTCCGTAGACAATCCCGTTTATATTGCTTACGTCAAACCGCACCGTTGCTGTGTCACAATAAATGGTATCTTCCGCGATAACCCGGAGATGCGGAACCGGATCCAGCCAGATCCTGACGGTATAGGCCAGTCCGTTTGAACAATAATCAATACCGGATGCGGGATCTTTGATCTTGGGAGTAAAGGTATAGTCTATCCACTGCAACCTGTCTGTGGTATTGATGAGCGACTGTGAGAATTCAGTTCCGGTGTTGTCAGTTACGCCTGACTCACCCTGTATAGCACCCGCGTCAGAAGAAACGAAAGTTACATCATAAACCCATTGCCCTGTAACCGAACCATTTCCTGTATTGACTGTGAAATTGATCGTATCAATATTGCAGAGTACAGTATCGGGGGAAAACAATACCCCGATCAGCGGCCGCGGATTGACCGCAATATCGATGATCACGGGCACTCCTCCCGGACATTCCCCGTCGTTGTCACCCGGACCGATATGCGGGGTAAAGGTATAAGTCACCGTCTGAACATCATCATTGGTATTGGTAAGATTGTCGGTAAGAACCGCGAGACCGGTTGAAGTCACATTGTTGAGACCGGTCGGCCAGCTGCCTGTCACCCCGGCCGGATAGTTTACTGTTACATCATAGCGCCATTCGCCTGTGAAATTAACAGTATTCGGATTGTCGATATCAAAGTTGGCATCGCCGTCATAGCAAAGGATAAGATCAGAATTTACGTTGATCTTAGGCTGCGGGTTGATCTCAATTTCAATTACCACAGGAATACCGTTTGCACATTCTACGCCTCCGTCACCCGGCTCAATATGTGGGGTGAATGTATAGGTCACCGTCTGAACATCATCGGTGGGATTGGTAAGATTATCGGTAAGAGCGGAAAGACCCGTAGCCGTAACATCGCTGAGACCGCCTGCCCAGTCACCGGTTACCCCGCCCGGATAATTGACCGTTACATCATATCTCCATTCTCCGATCGTATTGACCGTATTCGGATTGGTTATATCGAAAGAGGCATCTCCATCATAGCAAAGGACTTCATCGGTAATGGCCTGTATTTTCGGCTGCGGATTGATCTCTACATTAACAACCACCGGAACTCCGCCTCCGCAATCACTTCCGCCGTCACCCGGTTCAATATGGGGAGTGAAGGTGTAGGTTACCGTCTGAACATCATTGGTTGTATTGGTAAGATCATCGGTAATTGCAGAAAGACCGGTCGTTATCATATTGTTGAGGCCGCCTGCCCAGTCGCCGGATACTCCTGCCGGATAGTTAACCGTTACATTGTATCTCCATTCTCCGGTGGTATTGACCGAATTAGGGTTGGTAATATCGAATGCAGCGTCGCCGTCAAAGCATAAGATCTCATCGGTGGCAACCTGGATCTTAGGCTGCGGATTGATCTCAACATTGATGACAACCGGAACCCCTCCTCCGCATTCGCCACCTCCGTCACCCGGATCGATATGGGGCGTGAAGGTGTAGGTCACCGTCTGAACATCATCGGTAGTGTTGGTAAGGTTATCGGTAAGGGCTGAAAGACCGGTCGAAGTCACATCGCTGAGACCGCCCGTCCAGTCACCGGTTACCCCGCCCGGGTAGCTGACCGTTACATCATATCTCCATTCTCCGATCGTATTGAAGGTATTGGGGTTGGTTATATCGAAAGAGGCATCCCCATCATAGCAAAGGACTTCATCAGTAATGGCCTGTATTTTGGGTTGCGGATTGATCTCTATGTTGACAACCACCGGAACCCCGCCTCCGCAATCACTTCCGCCGTCTCCCGGATCGATATGCGGGGTGAAGGTGTAGGTTACCGTTTTTACATCATCGGTTGTATTACTAAGGTTATCGGTAAGTGCGGAAAGACCGGAAGCTGTCTCATTCAATATTCCGCCAACCCAGTCGCCGGTTACCCCTAATGGATATACAACGCTTACATCATATCTCCATTCTCCGGTGATATTGACCGAGTTCGGATTGGTTATATCGAATGCAGCGTCCCCGTCAAAGCACAAGATCTCATCGGTGGCAACCTGTATTTTTGGTTGCGGGTTGATCTCTATGTTGACAACTACAGGGACTCCGCCTGCGCAATCACCACCTCCGTCACCCGGCTCGATATGGGGCGTGAAGGTATAGGTTACCGTCTGAACATCAGCGGTTGTATTGGTAAGATCATCGGTAATTGCGGAAAGACCGGTCGAAGTAACATTGCTGAGACCGCCTGTCCAGTCACCGGTTACCCCTGCCGGATAATTGACCGTTACATCATATCTCCATTCTCCGGCAGCATTGACGGTATTGGGCCTGGTTATATCGAATGCAGCATCACCGTCGTAGCACAAGATCTCATCGGTGGTAACCTGGATCTTAGGCTGCGGGTTGATCTCAATTTCAATTACCACAGGAATACCGTTTGCACATTCTACGCCTCCGTCTCCCGGCTCAATATGCGGGGTGAATGTATAGGTCACCGTCTGAACATCATCGGTGGTATTGGTAAGATTATCGGTAAGAGCGGAAAGACCCGTAGCCGTAACATCGCTGAGACCGCCCGTCCAGTCACCGGTTACCCCGCCCGGATAATTGACCGTTACATCATATCTCCATTCTCCGATCGTATTGACCGAATTCGGATTGGTTATATCGAAAGAGGCATCTCCGTCATAGCAAAGGACTTCATCGGTAATGGCCTGTATTTTCGGCTGCGGATTGATCTCTACATTTACAACCACCGGAACTCCGCCTCCGCAATCACTTCCGCCGTCACCCGGTTCAATATGGGGAGTGAAGGTGTAGGTTACCGTCTGAACATCATTGGTTGTATTGGTAAGATCATCGGTAATTGCAGAAAGACCGGTCGTTATCATATTGTTGAGGCCGCCTGCCCAGTCGCCGGATACTCCTGCCGGATAGTTAACCGTTACATTGTATCTCCATTCTCCGGTGGTATTGACCGAATTAGGGTTGGTAATATCGAATGCAGCGTCGCCGTCAAAGCATAAGATCTCATCGGTGACAACCTGGATCTTAGGCTGCGGATTGATCTCAACATTGATGACAACCGGAACCCCTCCTCCGCATTCGCCACCTCCGTCACCCGGATCGATATGGGGCGTGAAGGTGTAGGTCACCGTCTGAACATCATCGGTAGTGTTGGTAAGGTTATCGGTAAGGGCTGAAAGACCGGTCGAAGTCACATCGCTGAGACCGCCCGTCCAGTCACCGGTTACCCCGCCCGGGTAGCTGACCGTTACATCATATCTCCATTCTCCGATCGTATTGAAGGTATTGGGGTTGGTTATATCGAAAGAGGCATCCCCATCATAGCAAAGGACTTCATCAGTAATGGCCTGTATTTTGGGTTGCGGATTGATCTCTATGTTGACAACCACCGGAACCCCGCCTCCGCAATCACTTCCGCCGTCTCCCGGATCGATATGCGGGGTGAAGGTGTAGGTTACCGTTTTTACATCATCGGTTGTATTACTAAGGTTATCGGTAAGTGCGGAAAGACCGGAAGCTGTCTCATTCAATATTCCGCCAACCCAGTCGCCGGTTACCCCTAATGGATATACAACGCTTACATCATATCTCCATTCTCCGGTGATATTGACCGAGTTCGGATTGGTTATATCGAATGCAGCGTCGCCGTCAAAGCACAAGATCTCATCGGTGACAACCTGTATTTTTGGTTGCGGGTTGATCTCTATGTTGACAACTACAGGGACTCCGCCTGCGCAATCACCACCTCCGTCACCCGGCTCGATATGGGGCGTGAAGGTATAGGTTACCGTCTGAACATCAGCGGTTGTATTGGTAAGATCATCGGTAATTGCAGAAAGACCGGTCGAAGTAACATTGCTGAGACCGCCTGTCCAGTCACCGGTTACCCCTGCCGGATAATTGACCGTTACATCATATCTCCATTCTCCGGCAGCATTGACGGTATTGGGCCTGGTTATATCGAATGCAGCATCACCGTCGTAGCACAAGATCTCATCGGTGGTAACCTGGATCTTAGGCTGCGGGTTGATCTCAATTTCAATTACCACAGGAATACCGTTTGCACATTCTCCGCCTCCGTCACCCGGCTCAATATGTGGGGTGAATGTATAGGTCACCGTCTGAACATCATCGGTGGGATTGGTAAGATTATCGGTAAGAGCGGAAAGACCCGTAGCCGTAACATCGCTGAGACCGCCTGCCCAGTCACCGGTTACCCCGCCCGGATAGTTGACCGTTACATCATATCTCCATTCTCCGATCGTATTGACTGTATTCGGATTGGTTATATCGAAAGAGGCATCTCCGTCATAGCAAAAGACTTCATCGCCTGTCACCTGTATTTTCGGCTGCGGATTGATCTCTACATTTACAACCACCGGAACTCCGCCTCCGCAATCACCACCTCCGTCACCCGGGTGGATATGGGGAATGAAAGTATAGGTCACCATCTGTACATCATTGGTGGTATTGGTAAGGTTATCGGTTTGAGCCGATAATCCGGTGCCGGTCTCATTATGAAGCCCGCCGGTCCATTCTCCTGTCACTCCTGCCGGGTAATTAACACTCACATCATACCGCCATTCACCGGTAACATTGACGGTATTCGGTCTGGTTATATCGAAAGAGGCATCCCCATCATAGCAAAGGATCTTCATCCGTGCTAACCTGGATTTTGGGTCGCGGGTTAATCTCAACATTGATGACAACCGGAACCCCGCCTGCACATTCCCCGCCTCCATCTCCCGGATCGATATGCGGGGTGAAGGTATAGGTCACTGTCTGAACATCATCGGTAGTATTGGTAAGGTTATCCGTCAGAGCGGAAACACCCGTGGCGCTTATGTCTGTCAATCCGGAAGCCCAGTCGCCGGTTACCCCGCCCGGGTAATTGACTGTGACATCATACCTCCATTCTCCGATCGTATTGACTGTATTGGGATTAGTTATATCGAAAGAGGCATCGCCATTATAGCAAAGGACTTCATCAGTGGTAGCCTGTATTTTGGGTTGCGGATTGATCTCAATGTTAACTACCACCGGAACCCCGTCTCCGCAATCACTTCCGCCGTCTCCCGGATCGATATGCGGGGTGAAGGTGTAGGTTACCGTTTTTACATCATCGGTTGTATTACTAAGGTTATCGGTAAGTGCGGAAAGACCGGAAGCTGTCTCATTCAATATTCCGCCAACCCAGTCGCCGGTTACCCCTGACGGATATACAACGCTTACATCATATCTCCATTCTCCGGTAATATTGACCGTAGTTGGGATTGGTTATATCGAATGACAGCATCTCCGTCAAAGCACAAGATCTCATCGGTGGTAACCTGTATTTTTGGTTGCGGGTTGATCTCTATGTTGACAACTACAGGAACTCCGCCTGCGCAATCACTTCCTCCGTCACCCGGCTCGATATGGGGCGTGAAGGTATAGGTTACCGTCTGAACATCATCGGTTGTATTGGTAAGATCATCTGTAATTGCAGAAAGACCGGTCGAAGTAACATTGCTGAGACCGCCTGTCCAGTCACCGGTTACCCCTGCCGGGTAATTGACCGTTACATCATATCTCCATTCTCCGGCAGCATTGACGGTATTGGGCCTGGTTATATCGAATGCAGCATCACCGTCGTAGCACAAGATCTCATCGGTGGTAACCTGGATCTTAGGCTGCGGGTTGATCTCAATTTCAATTACCACAGGAATACCGTTTGCACATTCTCCGCCTCCGTCTCCCGGCTCAATATGCGGGGTGAATGTATAGGTCACCGTCTGAACATCATCGGTGGTATTGGTAAGATTATCGGTAAGAGCGGAAAGACCCGTAGCCGTAACATCGCTGAGACCGCCTGCCCAGTCACCGGTTACCCCGCCCGGGTAGTTGACCGTTACATCATATCTCCATTCTCCGATCGTATTGACCGTATTCGGATTGGTTATATCGAAAGACGCATCGCCGTCATAGCAAAGGACTTCATCGGTAATGGCCTGTATTTTCGGTTGCGGGTTGATCTCTACATTAACAACCACCGGAACTCCGCCTCCGCAATCACCTCCGCCGTCACCCGGTTCGATATGCGGAGTGAAGGTGTAGGTTACCGTCTGAACATCATTGGTTGTATTGGTAAGATCATCGGTAATTGCAGAAAGACCGGTCGTTGTCATATTGTTGAGGCCGCCTGCCCAGTCGCCGGATACTCCTGCCGGATAGTTAACCGTTACATCGTATCTCCATTCTCCGGTGGTATTGACCGAATTCGGGTTGGTTATATCGAATGCAGCATCGCCGTCATAGCATAAGATCTCATCGGTGGCAACCTGGATCTTAGGCTGCGGATTGATCTCAACATTGATGACAACCGGAACCCCGCCTCCGCATTCGCCACCTCCGTCACCCGGATCGATATGGGGGTGAAGGTGTAGGTCACCGTCTGAACATCATCGGTAGTGTTGGTAAGGTTATCGGTAAGGGCTGAAAGTCCGGTCGAAGTCACATCGCTGAGTCCGCCCGTCCAGTCACCGGTTACCCCGCCCGGGTAGCTGACCGTTACATCATATCTCCATTCTCCGATCGTATTGAAGGTATTGGGGTTGGTTATATCGAAAGACGCATCCCCATCATAGCAAAGGACCTCATCGGTAATGACCTGGATTTTGGGTTGCGGATTGATCTCTATGTTGACATACCACCGGAACCCCGTCTCCGCAATCACTTCCTCCGTCTCCCGGATCGATATGCGGGGTGAAGGTGTAGGTTACCGTTTTTACATCATCGGTTGTATTACTAAGGTTATCGGTAAGTGCGGAAAGACCGGAAGCTGTCTGATTCAATATTCCGCCAACCCAGTCGCCGGTTACCCCTAATGGATATACAACGCTTACATCATATCTCCATTCTCCGGTGATATTGACCGAGTTCGGATTGGTTATATCGAATGCAGCGTCGCCGTCAAAGCACAAGATCTCATCGGTGGCAACCTGTATTTTTGGTTGCGGGTTGATCTCTATGTTGATAACTACAGGAACTCCGCCTGCGCAATCACCACCTCCGTCACCCGGCTCGATATGGGGCGTGAAGGTATAGGTTACCGTCTGAACATCATCGGTTGTATTGGTAAGATCATCGGTAATTGCGGAAAGACCGGTCGAAGTAACATTGCTGAGACCGCCTGTCCAGTCACCGGTTACCCCTGCCGGATAATTGACCGTTACATCATATCTCCATTCTCCGGCAGCATTGACGGTATTGGGCCTGGTTATATCGAATGCAGCATCACCGTCATAGCACAAGATCTCATCGGTGGTAACCTGGATCTTAGGCTGCGGGTTGATCTCAATTTCAATTACCACAGGAATACCGTTTGCACATTCTCCGCCTCCGTCTCCCGGCTCAATATGCGGGGTGAATGTATAGGTCACCGTCTGAACATCATCGGTGGTATTGGTAAGATTATCGGTAAGAGCGGAAAGACCCGTAGCCGTAACATCGCTGAGACCGCCGGTCCAGTCACCGGTTACCCCGCCCGGGTAATTGACCGTTACATCATATCTCCATTCTCCGATCGTATTGACGGTATTCGGATTGGTTATATCGAAAGAGGCATCTCCGTCATAGCAAAAGACTTCATCGGTAATGGCCTGTATTTTCGGCTGCGGATTGATCTCTACATTTACAACCACCGGAACTCCGCCTCCGCAATCACCTCCGCCGTCACCCGGGTGGATATGGGGAGTGAAGGTGTAGGTCACCGTCTGTACATCATTGGTGGTATTGGTAAGATTATCGGTAATTGGCAGAAAGATCCGGTGCGGTATCATTTTGTTGAGGCCGCCGGCCCATTCGCCGGTCACTCCTGCCGGGTAGTTGACCGTTACATCATATCTCCATTCTCCGGTAATATTGACGGTATTCGGGTTGGTTATATCGAATGCAGCATCGCCGTCATAGCATAAGATCTCATCGGTGGCAACCTGGATTTTGGGTCTGCGGGTTAATCTCAACATTGATGACAACCGGAACCCCGCCTCCACATTCCCCGCCTCCGTCACCCGGATCGATATGGGGGGTGAAGGTATAGGTCACTGTCTGAACATCATCGGTAGTATTGGTAAGGTTATCCGTCAGGGCGGAAAGACCGGTCGAGGTCACATCGCTGAGATCCGCCAGCCCAGTCACCGGTTACCCCGCCCGGGTAACTGACCGTTACATCATATCTCCATTCTCCGATGGCATTGACGGTATTGGGATTGGTTATATCGAAAGAGGCATCCCCAGTCATAACAAAGGACTTCATCGGTAGTGACCTGGATCTTGGGTTGCGGATTGATCTCTATGTTGACATTACCACCGGAACCCCGTCTGCGCAATCACCTCCTCCGTCTCCCGGATCGATATGCGGGGTGAAGGTGTAGGTTACCGTTTGTACATCATCGGTTGTATTGCTAAGATTATCGGTAAGTGCGGAAAGACCGGAAGCTGTCTCATTCAATATTCCGCCAACCCAGTCGCCGGTTACCCCTAATGGATATACAACGCTTACATCATATCTCCATTCTCCGGTGATATTGACCGAGTTCGGATTGGTTATATCGAATGCAGCATCACCGTCAAAGCACAAGATCTCATCGGTGGTAACCTGGATCTTTGGTTGCGGGTTGATCTCTATGTTGACAACTACAGGGACTCCGCCTGCGCAATCACCACCTCCGTCACCCGGCTCGATATGGGGCGTGAAGGTATAGGTTACCGTCTGAACATCATCGGTTGTATTGGTAAGATCATCGGTAATTGCGGAAAGACCGGTCGAAGTAACATTGCTGAGACCGCCTGTCCAGTCACCGGTTACCCCTGCCGGATAATTGACCGTTACATCATATCTCCATTCTCCGGCAGCATTGACGGTATTGGGCCTGGTTATATCGAATGCAGCATCGCCGTCGTAGCACAAGATCTCATCGGTGGTAACCTGGATCTTAGGCTGCGGGTTGATCTCAATTTCAATTACCACAGGAATACCGTTTGCACATTCTCCGCCTCCGTCTCCCGGCTCAATATGCGGGGTGAATGTATAGGTCACCGTCTGAACATCATCGGTGGTATTGGTAAGATTATCGGTAAGAGCGGAAAGACCCGTAGCCGTAACATCGCTGAGACCGCCGGTCCAGTCACCGGTTACCCCGCCCGGATAGTTGACCGTTACATCATATCTCCATTCTCCGATCGTATTGACGGTATTCGGATTGGTTATATCGAAAGAGGCATCCCCGTCATAGCAAAGGACTTCATCGGTAATGACCTGTATTTTCGGCTGCGGATTGATCTCTACATTAACAACCACCGGAACTCCGCCTCCGCAATCACTTCCGCCATCACCCGGCTCAATATGGGGAGTGAAGGTGTAGGTTACCGTCTGAACATCATTGGTTGTATTGGTAAGATCATCGGTAATTGCAGAAAGACCGGTCGTTATCATATTATTGAGGCCGCCTGCCCAGTCGCCGGATACCCCTGCCGGATAGTTAACCGTTACATTGTATCTCCATTCTCCGGTGGTATTGACCGAATTAGGGTTGGTAATATCGAATGCAGCATCGCCGTCATAGCATAAGATCTCATCGGTGGCAACCTGGATCTTAGGCTGCGGATTGATCTCAACATTGATGACAACCGGAACCCCTCCTCCGCATTCGCCACCTCCGTCACCCGGATCGATATGGGGCGTGAAGGTGTAGGTCACCGTCTGAACATCATCGGTGGTGTTGGTAAGGTTATCGGTAAGGGCTGAAAGACCGGTCGAAGTCACATCGCTGAGTCCGCCCGTCCAGTCACCGGTTACCCCGCCCGGGTAGCTGACCGTTACATCATATCTCCATTCTCCGATCGTGTTGACGGTATTGGGGTTGGTTATATCGAAAGAGGCATCCCCATCATAGCAAAGGACTTCATCGGTAATGGCCTGTATTTTAGGCTGCGGGTTGATCTCCATATTGATAACAACAGGAATTCCCCCTTCACATGGGGAAGTGCCGTCGCCCGGTATGATAAACGGTGTGAAGGTATATATAACCGTGAGGACATCATTTGTGGTATTAATCAGGTTATCAGTCAATGCGGCGACTCCTGTTACGGTCTGGTCCACTAAACCTAAGGCCCAGTTACCGCTTACTCCCACCGGATATGCTACACTGATATTATACCTCCACTCGGCCGGAAGATCAACAGTGTTCGGAGTGGTTATGCTGAAAACGGCATCTCCGTCGTGGCAAATTACGAGGTCGGCCGTGACACCGATCTCAGGCCTCGGGAGTATCTTTATACTCAGAATTTCCGGACTACCATCCTGACATTCTCCGTCCCCGTCGCCCGGATCGATGTGAGGTGTGAAGGTATACGTTACAATCTGATCATCGTCAGTTGTATTGGTGAGATTATCCGTTAAAACACCGATGCCTGTACTGTTAAGATCACTAAGGCCGGCACCCCAGTTTCCGGTCACACCTCCCGGGTAGGAAGCGGTGATATTATACCGCCACTGCCCTGACGGGCTGTAAGTATTCGGATTGGTAATGTTGAATTCTGCATTTCCGTCATAACATATAATCGTATCCGCACTGATAACGATTCCCGGCCTGGGGTTAATTTTAACATTGATCACGACGGGAGTTCCCGACAGGCATTCGCTTCCCCCCCCGCCCGGATTGATATGCGGGGTAAAGGAATAGATCACCGTCTTTACTTCATCCGCGGTATTAATGAGATGATCGGTGAAGACACCCGGACCTTCGGATACCTGGTTATCGAGGCCCGCAATCAAATCTCCCGTTACGCCCAATGGATATGTAGCATCGATATCGTATCTCCACTCACCTCCGCCATTTACCGTGTTTAAGCTGGTTATGTCAAAAACCGCATTTTCATCGTAGCATAAAACACCATCGGTAGTGATCTGTATCTGCGGTCTCGGATTAATTTCTATCGCAATAATTACCGGGTTCCCGAAACATTCTCCCCTTCCGCCGCCGGGATCGATATGAGGTGTGAAGGTATAGGTCACCGTCTGGACATCATTCGTAGTATTGGTCAGATGATCGGTCAGGATCCCGGCGCCTGTGGCAGTGTGGTCATTCAGCGCACCGTTCAGGTTTCCGTTGACTCCAGCAGGGTATGCCACGGATATGTCGTACTTCCATGCACCTGCCGCGGTTGTGTTCGTAATGCTGAAAACGGCATTCCCGTTAAAACACAGGACATCCTCCTCAACGGAGGTCTCCATCGTTGCAGCCGGGTAAATGTCAACATTCACAAGTTCCGTAATTCCTTCACAAGCGTTGCCTCCCACATTGATGAATGGGATGAATTCGTAGACAATTGTTTTAACGCTGTCACTGGTATTGACAAGATGATCGAAAAGAACATCGGCCCCCGTCAGATCCTGGCCGGAAATACCTCCGGCCCAGTCACCGGTTACGGCATAGGGATAGACAACATGAACATCATAATACCAGTTTCCTGTGATAGTTCCGTTCTGCATTGTAACATCAAAGCTGACTTCATCGGTGCTGCATAACCTGTCATCGGCCGTTACGCTCATCAGGGCAGAGGGATTAACCCATATAACGGAAGTATCTGCAATACCGGAGCATCTTTCGATTCCATTTTCATCGATGGTATACGGAGTCACGATAAGAAGCACGCTGTGCACTTCCATACCCAGGTTTTCTATATTGTCATCAATGGTGAACCCTTCCGGGAGACCTGTCTGGCCGGGGCTGTTATAGATTACATTTATAGAATCCGTATAGTCAGGAACATATGAATACCTGAAGTTGACCGGAAATTCCGGCACCGTCGGACTCGTGATCTGAACTGAAATGCTGTCATTATTGCAATACGCCCCGGAAGCAGGCACCAGCTGAACCCGCGGGACAGGTTCAATATATATCGTTTGATACTTATTCCGCTCATTCAGCCTGTTATCATTCGCCTTCCATTCCCTGGAGATGTATCCGTAGTGATCGCAGTCTGCGAGGTTCGTCAGATCATCCGAGAAAGTGACCTGACTGAAGCAGTTATCGGTAACACCGGTGGGAACGCCGGTGACTGCAACCGGGTCGGCATCATAGGTGCAGCCGGCAGCGCGGCAAATGGTAATATCGGCGGGAGGCGTAAAATCAGGAGCGATCGTGTCCTCAATCACTATCTGCTGGGCAACGGTCACCTGGTGACTGCAACCGTCTTTGATCCGGAAAGTCCGGGTAATTTCCAAACCGAATATATCCGAGATTACATCGTGAAAGAGAATGGAATCGGGACAATCTTCAATGAGTGATGCCCCGGGAAGAGCCATGTAATCTAAATAGGCAATCGGGGTTTCCATTTCCGTGTACGGCGGGAAGACGAAATCGGCAGTGGTACACCCTTCGACAACCGTATCGGCAGGCGGTGTAGCTACCGGGGCCGCGGTGTCATTGATCCGGATCACCTGCTGAACACTTGCCGTATTGCCGCAATCATCGGTAAAGCGGAAGGTACGGGTAACAATAACCGGGCAGAACCCCGTCTTTTCATCCTGGTAAGTTATGGTGAGATTGCAGTCCTCCGTCACAGCCGCTCCGGGAAGGGCCTGGAATTGTGCTAAGCTTACCGGTTCCTCAGATTCCGAGTAAGGCAAGTCCGTAATA
Source organism: uncultured Bacteroidales bacterium (assembly GCA_963771005.1). GTDB lineage: Bacteria > Bacteroidota > Bacteroidia > Bacteroidales > DASQZK01. The sequence goes on along the minus strand of CAVYRO010000010.1, from coordinate 293,396 downwards.
TCCGAGGTATTGCATCCTTCGATATCGTAATCCGACGGTGGCGTAACAAGCGGTGCAATGCTGTCATGGATCAGGATGGTCTGGTCTTTTACTGCCAGGTTACCATTAACATCCGTAACCCTGAACGTCCTGGTGATTGTCAAAGGGCAGCTTCCCGATTGCGAATCCTGGTATGTGATGGAATCAATGCCACAGTTTTCCTGCAGAGTTGCACCGGTAAGAGAAAGGAAGGTCGCCATGTTAAGTGTAGTTTCCAGTTCACTGTAGGCAGGTCCCGGAATGGAACCTGTATCGCAACCATGGAGCGTATCGTTAAGGATCGTAACGATCGGACGGATCGTATCCCTGATGATGACATTGATCTGCCGTTCGACAGTGTTGGAATGAATATCTCTTATGGAAACTGTGGCAATATTATTACCGGTGTCAGTACATTCGTAATGATCCGGGGCAACTGTTATTTCCTGGATGCCACAATTATCAATGCTTCCTGCATCCACGGTACTGCTGTTAAGGTCCACCTCACCGGTTCCGTTGAGATAGAGAGTTACACTGTTGATGATATCGGGAAGAGGCGATATCGTATCCAGAACGGTAATATTCGAATTACAGACAGCCGTATTTCCGGCTTCATCCCGGATGGTGACCGATATGGAAACAGGACTGAGGTCGGGATCGCTGCAATTAAATGCGGTCTTATCCAAAGAAATAGATTTGATAGATCCGCAGTTATCTGTGATCCCCCCGTCGATGAACGTACTGTCGATGAAGGCATTACCTCCGGAATTCAGATATACCGTGGTGTCTGTACAGGTAGCGACCGGCGGGGTATCGTCCGCTATCTCGACCTCAAATACATCGGAAACCGCCTCACATCCTGAGGAATCGATGATATCGGTGACCTGTAACGTACCTGACGGTCCCGGACCCCAGATGAGATTAACCTCATAGATATCCGATGAGCCTGAAATCCCTCCGCCTGTTGACTGCCAGTCAAAGCTGTGGCCGGAATGATCCGTAACTGAATAGGGAATGTTCACTGATAAAGGGCAGACTTTCGAAGGACCGGCGATTACAGGTTTTCCAGGTAGAGGATTCACCGTGATATAGCCTGTTTTTTCAAAAACCGCATCTGCCCCGGGCTTGTGGACAACAAGGATCACCGTGAAAATGCCGGCGGAAGTGTAAGTGATGTCTACCGGCAGGGTGGCAGGATTAAGTGTTATTGTATCGGGCACGGCATCGGGACCAAAAATCCAGGTCACGGAATCAACGGGTGAAATACCCGTGAGGTTTGTAAAGGTTATGGTTTCCCCTTCACAAATCAGGGTGTCATCAGCCGTAAAATCCGTCTGTGCAGAGAGTTGCACCCATGAAGAAATGAAAACCATCAGGCACATTATGCCTGAAAGCCTTATAAAACCTATAAGACCGGTTCTTCTATTTCCCTGAGGTAGGATCATTAAAAATTATTTGCCTGAACTAAATCAACAGATCATCATGATGACCTGAAAATTCCCGGAAACGTTGCATCATCAGCCTTTTCGGGAACATAATATGTTAAATATACAATAATTGTGTTATACGGAAATTTACGCCCGGGGTTTTGAAGTTCAGGCAGTAAAAATTATTTGCGAATCAACTGAATAATTCTTTTAAAATATTGAGTGAATTCAGATCCTCAAGATTAAAATGATGCCAGGAATAAAACCTGAGTATTTCATCAAGCAGTATGTTCCTCTCGGTATGTGAAAAAGATACTCCCGAACCCTCTTCATAATTCATATCCAGTAATCTGGCCAGCATAGAAGCGCTTCCGTGTTCAAGGAAATGCAGGTGAAAAGGGACTTCTTCGTTGAAAGTCCCTTCACGAATATCGAATATCATTTTGCCATTGGCATTTTCCTTCAGGGGAAGTATCCCCAGGAACCGGGTAAGCTTGATAAGAAAGAGAAGATGAAAATTGGCTGATCCTTCGGTATGCAAATCAAAATACAGGAAGGAATGATGCAGGAAATCAAAAAGCAGCTTGTCGGATTCCTCCTGCCTGAGGGATTTATACAATACTTCCGCAATGAACATTGCCTGGGCGCTTTTCTTTACATCATACGGAAAATGGGTGAAATTCTCAGAGAGTGAAAATTCTTTGACTAGTTGCAATTCATGTTTTTCCTTCCTGTAAAATTCGAGATCAAGGATGAACAGGGGCTGAATGAGATTTGCCTTCTGCCTGGTTTTTTTACCCCGGACTCCTTTCATCATAAAGGACTTCCTCCCGAATTTCTCGGTATAAATATGGGTAATGATGCTGGATTCACCGTATTTGAGGTGATGCAATACGATCCCCCTTGTCTTTTCAAGCATGGATCAATGAATGAACATAAGTTTCGTAACATGAGTCTGGGTACCGTCCTCATTGGTGCAGAAGATCAGGTATACACCGGTGCTCACCCGGTCACCTTTCAGGTTCCTGCCATCCCATACTGCGCGGCCTCCCTGTGACATAGCTTCATGAACAAGATTCCCGTTAAGATCGGTGATCTTGATGTAGGTATTCTCAATCAGTCCATTGATCACGATTTCACCCTGGTAGCCCGGCCTGACAGGGTTTGGAAAAACATAAACATCATTGAATGCTTCCCCGGGTCCGGTGGCGTCGCCCATAAAGGAAATGATCCCGTTAAAGGTCCCGAAAAACACTTCTCCAGTCAGATCATCGATAGCAATACCGGTAATCGAATTGGACAGAAGGGGACTGTTTTCCGTGTTAAAGGAATGGATCTGCTTGTAACCATCTTCAGACACAAGGAACACCCCGCCGCTTTTCGTCCCAAGCCATTTCCTGTTGGCTCCGTCGACTTTTATAGCGGTCACCGTTTCAGCTCCGAGTAAAAGATCTCCTTCCTGCGAACCGGGACTACGGGGTACAATGACCTGAGAAGCATAAAAAAGGTCGGGGGAGAAAACGCGCGAAGGACTGTAATATACGAGTACCCCCTGGTTTGTTCCGAGCCAGATATTGCCCTGGCGGTCCTCGGCTATCGATTGGATATCATTCGTAAGAAGCTTGTTATTAACATCCACCACCGACAATTTTTTAAACTGATCATCGTCATCATTATCAATCGTTCCATTGTAATCATAGACGAACAGCCCATTTCCACCAGGCAGAACCATCCATACCGTATTATCGCGGGTGACAATGAGCTTGCTTATATTCGGAGCATCCATGGCAGCACCGATGGCAAAGCTTTTCCATTCCCCGTTCCTTTTAAGAACGGAAAGCGGACTTGAAACACCGGAGTTCGGCACCCACAGGTTTTTATCGCTGTCAAAGGCCAGGCTGCCAATCCTGATAAAATTTCCATTGGGAATGATTGTCTGAAGGGTGCTGTTATTTTCATTATACGACTCAATCAGCGTTCCATCCCTGAATTCAAGAAGGCCATAACCCCAGGTTGCGATATAATAATGAGAAGTATCATCAGGGTCGATAGCGATGGCATCGGCATCACGAAATGTATGATCCGACCAGTTGCTCCATATATGATCGCGGTAGGAATATATCTCAGCATCATGAAAAAGATTATTGTACGAGGATGAGTGGCCGCCGGCAACGGCGATGAGTTTACCGTTTACATCCTCCAGGTCTACGACGCTCAGGCCAAGAGGTCCGTTTGGGTATATTGAAAATAAACTTTCATTTTCACGGCTTCTCACGAGTCCTTTGCCCCGGTCGGCGATCCAGAGTGTATTATCAGCACTTAATACGGCGGATTGAGGATTCCCGGAATCGGTCTTTCTCAATAAATTTCCCGTTTCATCCAGAACCTGGACGCTTCCCCCGGCACAGACGATCAGCTCCTTCCCCGAGGACGAAAGGCGGGTAACGATTGATGATCCGTAATCTTTGAACGGTTTCCACGAAATACCATCAAATACATAAACGACATCATGGTCACCCTTACTGCTGGTGAGATTGGCATAGACTCTTGTTTCGGTGGCAGCCAGCGAAGTATACCGGTAGCCGCTAAGCGGGATCTCGGTTATCAGGTGCCAATTATTGAAATCAATAAGATTCTGACCGGAGAGGCTGGCGGAGTATAATCCGAGGTCAGTGGCAGCATAGATATTATCACTCTGGTTGGTGACCGAATTAATTCCGACCTGCATTCCCTGATTGCCTATGAGATAGGTCTCTCTGATTTCCCTTCTTAAAAGATCAAGTTTAACGATGCCGAATCCGCATGCAAGATATGCATCATTGCCGGTAAAGTGGATGTCATTTATTTTCTTATCACCGAGTATCTGTTTGCGTTTGATGTCGGGAATATTGTATATCCGGTTACCGGCAATGAGGTCAATATTTGCATTAGTGTATGCCACTATGAGAGTCTTGCTTTCCTCTGAATATCCAAGATCGGATATTTCAAAATCGGAGAGCCCGTCCTCTTTTGAGAATCTATCGATGCTGTTATCTGAAATACTATAATAGAACATCCCCCCGCGAGTGGAACAAAAAACCCTGTCATCTGTCACGGCAAGGCTGAGTGCGTTATTGTAGGGGAGGTAACTTGTCCATGTTCCCAATGGGGCCTGTGCACTGAGGTTCATCAGAGCCACCAGGCCGGCAAGGGTAAGGATGCTTTTCTTCACAGTCAGCAGTTTTATTACATAATTTGTATTTGCAAGAAAACTCGATGACCCTTCGGCTCCGCTCAGGGACCGGTGACTTCATTCAAGAGGGTGAACTTTTCGGATGGTGGTAAGGCAGGCAAAAAGCCCTTCTTGCGAAAGTCACTGAATTTTAAATTTATACATAAGGGCCTTTTGCCTGACTTACCACCATCCGAAAAGTTCTTCGTTCATCGAATTGACCGGTCCCTGAGCGGAGCCGAAGGGTCATCGAGTTTTCTTTCTGATACTAATTACGGAAAAATCCGGCTGTTATTATACCATTCAGCTGAATCTTTTCCCTGTGTGTCCCCTTCGGGAAGTTCGAACCGGTGGTCGAATTCACCGTTTATCATCGATCCGGCCGGGAGAAGTAAGAAATTGTACAAGCTTACTTACGGCCGCAGACCGGTGACTTATTCTGTTTTTTTCGGAAAGATCCATTTCAGCGAAGGTTAGATCATACCCATCCGGGATGAATACCGGGTCGTAACCGAATCCCGATAACCCGCGTGGTTCTTCTGTGATCCAGCCGTTTACGATGCCTTCAAAGCTGAATTCCTCTCCGTCGATGATCAGAACAATCACAGTTCTGAACCGGGCGGATCTTTCGGTTTTACCTCTCAGTTGCAGTAATAATTTATGTATGTTACCTTCTGTGATTTCCATACCCGGAAAGACGGGGTCGCCTGTACGCGAATACCTTGCCGAATATACTCCCGGTTCCCCGTTGAGTGATTTTACCTCGAGCCCGGTGTCATCGGCAAAACAATTTAATTTCAACCTGTTATAGATAAACCAGGCTTTCTGGGATGCATTCTGTTCCAGCGTAGGAAAATCCTCGGGTATTTCAGTTGTAATCCCTGCTTCTCTGAGACCGGAAATTATATGCTTCCCGGTTAGTAATTCCTTGATCTCATGTAATTTATGCACATTATTGGTGGCAAATACCAGTTTCATCGTATCCCAAAATAAATAAACCGCAAAGATCATCAATTCCCCCGAAAGAGCCAGTAAAATTTAAAAAACTTTGCGGGCACCGTGGGATATGTTTTGATCTTTACGGTTTGACCTATCGGAAAGGGTCAGCGTGTCATCAGCCTCCTGAGGCCCTGAATCCCGATGCAATTTTTGCAGGCCGGGGATTCAAGCACATGACGGGTATCAAAGCGGGATTGGCGATAATATTTTGTTCCCTGGCTGCAATGAGGTAATCCAGGAATCCTATATCCCTGGTCACCAGGATCAGAATGAGACTTACATCATTTTCGCTGGCAAAATCCACCGTCTCCATGTCAAAAGATCTCTTGCCGGCAGATGTATGGATCTCGTACTGGATATCGTTGTTTTTAAGAAAGGATTCATAATAATGAAGATTCGACGCTATCTTCCTTTTAAATCCCCTGTCGGATGATTTCCGTATAAACAGAATGAATTTCGAATTGAACTGCCTGTGAAGGTGGTAGATCCAGTTGACTTTTTCTTTTGTTTCACTCCTGAAATCAATCGGAAAAAGAATCTTCGTGATCTTTGTATCTTTCGGTTTATCCTGAACAACGAGGAACGGCACTTTAGAATTGGCAATAACCTTTAATGCCCAGCTCCCGGTCAGTTTTTGTAAGCCCTTACGTCCGTGAGTTCCCATAATGACCATCTCCGCTTTTTGTTCCTGAGCCGCCTCCCTCAGGGTACCGAAAATACTACCGGCTTTCACCAACGGGAGAGTAGTGATGCCGCTGGCAATCGTCAGCTCTTTCGCCCTTGATTTCAATTTTTCCAGGGAAGGCTCAATATCCCTTGCATGTTGGACAATATGCAGTAGAAGGATCTCCCGGGAAATCAACCTTGATATGTTCACAGCATGTGCATAGGCATTCTCTGCAACGGCAGTAAAATCCCAGGGAACTATGATGGGTTTGTTTATCTTTTCCATTTGCCGGGGATTTATTGGTTTTTGTTACTGTTATTATTTAATTAAATTTGGCTCAACGGTGATGCTTATTCCGGTCGACCTCACAAGTTAAAAATTTTATGAACGCCTTATACAAACTCAGGGGCTTTTTTTTATTCTGCCTTATCGTCCTCTTTGCGGGCAGCCAGGTACTCGTAGCCGGGGTTATTCAAAAGACGCAAGCCGGGATAAGCCGCTTTGACCTTCCCGGTTACTACCGGTTTCATAGAATAAACAATGTTGCCTTTGATGATGAGGGCATTCTCTATATTGCATCAGATTACCGGATATCCATATTTAACGGATCATTGTGGACTTATGTTTCAACTCATGGTAAAACCTTTGTCACCTGCTCGGGTGACGGACATATCTATTTCATCGACAGTTCCGATTTTGGAACTCTTGTAGCCGATTCCTTATCCGGCTATACAACATCGAGCCTTAAAAAACTGGAATCGTTTCCCGGTATGGCAGTCCCCGGTTCTGATACGAATGGTATTTGGGCAATGGGAGATGCAATCTTCCTCCAAAACGGCGGAAAGGTATTTATCCTCAAAGATTCCGTCTTCACCGAAGCGGAATGGGCAGCCGGGGGAGGGCAATTGAAGGATGCGGGCGGTACACTTCTCTTATTCAGCGGAGAGGAGATAGGTTATCCTGACAATCCACTGCAAAAACCCGTGATGAAGGGTGGATTACCGGCGAATGCTGTTTACAGGCAGGTTCGGGGGGGATTTCTTGCATGGGATGCCGGAACGGGCAATTTCTTTACAATTTCCGATGAACTGAATCAACCGGGGGATTGGAAAACAGAGGTACCCGGAAAGGTCCTCGATTTTATTTCCAGTAAAAACGGTTGTGTCTTTATCCTCAACGACAAGCTCAACCTGTTTGTCACAGACCGTGAAGGAAATATCCTCAGCAGCATACAGGACTGTCCGTTCAGCCCGGATCCCGAAAGCCGCCGGTTCGTGCTCTCGCCCTACGGACAGGTGTGGCTCGTGGAAGATCACTGCATCAGCATCATCGATTACCCACCGGCATTTACTCCCAAGTCACCCATAATGCTCCCCGGCAACCTGAAAGATTTCATCCTTTACGGGGATTCCCTGTATATCGCCACCGACCGGGGCCTTTTCACGTGTGGAACTAATTACACCCGCCGGGTCACAGATATGCCGGTGAAAGCCCTTTTCCGGGTCAATGATGAATTGTTGGCTCTCCTGGCCCATCAGATCTGCAGTTTCAGCAACGGGAAGATGAAAATTTTCCCCGTACCGCCCTATAATGATGCCATACAGGATGAAATCAATGGTAATCTCATTTTTGCCGCGGACAGCGGTTTCAACACTTTCCGTCCCGACGGGGTTTGGCAATACTCCGGTGTGGAGAGAGGAATCGAAATGTACATCCCCGCGGGAAAATTTATCTTCTTCATTTCGGATAACAGGCTTTTTCAATTGGATACAGGAACGGGGACCGTGAACCCAGCAGGGATAGCGGGAGATGCCGGGGGCAGAGGGATACGGCAACTCTTCCTTTGGCGGAATGAGCCTTATGCAGTTGTTGGAAACACCCTCAGACGGATTTCAGAAGGACAGAACTCCAGGGAAGGAAATATAATCAACCTACCCTATCCGGTCATAAGGGTCATCGCTCTCAATAATGACAAGGTGATTCTTCTCCCTGAAGATCCGCGCTCTGTCGCCAAGCTATCCCTGTTCGATGCGGCAAAATATTCATCCTCCCCAATAACCGCTCCCGCCTGGATTTCTCCCTATTCCATGAGGATTAAACCTGTAGGTGACAGTACGATTCTCGTTTCCGGAGGAGAAAGGGTTTTTCATATCAATTTAGATAGTCCCCATGTTCAAAAGACATATTTTCCCGTGATCACCACCGTCATTGCCGGGAAAGATACCCTTCTGGAGGGTTCTACTCTTAGTCTTGCCATGATTCTGATCCGTAAAAAGCTGAATAATATCGCTTATAAGAATCATGAAATGACTTTTGTTTTCAGCACCACCGATTTTATCCCCGGAGGGAAGAGATACCAATTCAGCTTTGATGGTGGTGGAGCGGGCTGGTCGGAATGGCGGGAAGGTAATGTACTTAAATTCACAGATCTCCATGAAGGAGACTACAAGCTAAGTACACGGTTTCTTAATGAGGAAGGGATGGTTTCCGAACCTGCTGAAATACAATTTATCATAAGGCCGCCTTTCCTCAGGTCTCCCTTTGCTTTATCGGTATATATCCTGGCTGGACTGATCCTGTTTTTCATCCTATATAAAAGTCTCCGATACAAATTTCACAGGTTGCATGCCGTTGGGGCAGAACAGGGGCCTGAAGTGATGCAAGCCGCAGAGATCCTTCCTACTTCAAAAACCTATGAATTTATCTCCACCATTGACCAGGAGGCTAAATCCAAAAAGACGAAATGGGATAAATATGAAATGGCTACTGTTCTTTTCTCTGATATACAGGGTTTTACCCGGATTGCAGAACAGATGAACCCGGAAAAGCTGATTGATGAACTCGATAAATTCTTTTTTCATTTTGATTCCGTTGTTGAGAAGTACAACATTGAAAAAATCAAAACCATCGGTGATGCCTATATGGCGGCCGGTGGCATCCCGAAGAAGAACAGCAGCAATCCCATTGAGGTCGTGCTTGCTGCTCTCGAGATGCAGCAATATATGAAGCAGATGAAAAAATCCCATGTTGATATCTGGGATCTCAGGATCGGCATTCACTCCGGACCGGTAATCGCAGGGACTATAGGTCAGAAGAAGCGGTCGTATGATATCTGGGGTGATACGGTCAATACGGCCAGCAGGATGGAATCATCGGGCGAAGGCGGAAAGGTGAACATTTCAGGCACGACCTTTAATCATATCCGGGAATATTTCATCTGCGAATACCGGGGAAAACTTCCCGTAAAATATAAGGGTAATATCGATATGTATTTCGTCAAGGGCTTACGACCTGAATTATCCATTAACCTTGCCGGTATCCCCAACCGCAAGTTTTTTCTGAGACTCCAGATCCTCAGGCTGACTGATCTCGAAGAGTATACCTATGACCGGCTCGAAAATGAACTCCCCGGGAACCTGTACTTTCACAATATCCATTATGCCCGTCAGGTATATAACCATGCGGGCCTTCTCTCCAAAGCGGAGGATCTTGACCTGGAGGAGATCCTTATGGTAAGGACGGCAAGCCTGCTTCTTCCCCTTGGTTACATCAATGCCTATGAAAATCCGGAGAAAGAAGCAGCTGCCATTGCCCGCAAGGTATTGAACGGCTTTTTCTATTCCGACAAACAGGTAAACCTTATCTCCAACTTAATTCTTTCCACGAGGTGGCCTCATGCCCCCCGCAATCTTCTCGAAGAGATAATGGCCGATACGAGTACGGAATATCTCGGAAGGGCGGATTTTATAAAACTCTATAAGCTGCTGTTCCTGGAGTACAATGAATACCACGAACCGCTGGAGATCCGGGAATGGAAAGAGCTTCAGTTTAAAATACTTTCAGAATACAAGATCTTTACCGAAGGTGCAAGGCGCCTGAGGGAGGTTACTTCGGATGAACAGATCCGCAAGCTCAGCGAAGACAACTGGTAATAATACATTTTAAAACATCTCCTCTGACCTTGTGGCACTGAAGCCTTTTCCGTATTTTTGCTACTCGCATTACTATTCAAAATTTTCAGCAATGAATTTAGATTGGAAGAACCTGGGATTTGGTTACGTACCTACCGATTACAATGTCAGATGTTTTCACCGCGACGGGAAATGGGGAGAGCTTGAGATTTCCTCCTCTCCGTTTCTGAATATTCACATTTCGGCAACCTGTCTTCATTACGGGCAGGAAGCCTTCGAGGGTATGAAAGCTTATATGGGAAAGGATGGTAAGATCCGTCTTTTTCGCTGGCAGGAGAATGCAGCACGGATGAGATCATCTGCGGAAGGCATCAAACTTGCAGTCGTACCCGATGAACTTTTTCATGAGGCAATCGTCACTGCTATCAGGCTGAATAAAAAATATATACCACCCTATGGTGAGGGAGCATCTCTTTATGTCAGGCCCCTATTGATCGGAACTGGAGCCGAGATCGGGGTTAAAGCGGCAAAGGAATACATGTTCATGGTTTTCGTCATGCCGGTGGGTCCTTATTTCAAAGAAGGGTTCAAACCCGTCAATCTTATGATATGCAGGGAATTTGACAGGGCTGCCCCGAAAGGAACCGGGCATATCAAGGTGGGCGGGAATTATGCTGCCAGCCTTACTTCTCTCGATAAGGCGCATTCTGAGGGATACGGAAGCGCTCTCTATCTGGATGCACGTGAGAAAAAATATATCGACGAAGCAGGTCCTGCCAATTTCTTCGGCATCAGGAACAATACCTATGTGACACCGGATTCAAGGTCGATCCTTCCTTCCATAACAAATAAGAGTCTCCAGGAATTGGCGCGCGACATGGGCATGAAGGTAGAAAAAAGACCCGTAGCCGTCGATGAACTCTCGGAATTCGAAGAGGCGGGCGCATGCGGTACTGCAGCGGTGATCAGTCCCATAGGCAAGATCGTTGATCCCGATATGAACAAGATCTACCAGATCAGCAAAGATGGAAAACCCGGGCCCTTGAGCACCAAGCTGTACCAGAGGCTGACGGAGATCCAATCAGGGGATGCACCTGACAAATTCGGCTGGAACGAGATTATCGAATAGACTGCCCGGAGAAATTGGATTAACTTTTTTTATTTCATTTTAGATCCAATTATTTATAAATTTGCCGGTCAACAGATTATTTATCAATGGCCATAAAAGAAAACCAGATCCCGAGAAGACAGCTACGGAGTTCCTCCCTTACCACTGTGATCAGCATCTCCCTCGTTCTCTTCCTGCTGGGGATTGTAGGTTTTCTTATTCTCAATGCCGGGAGCATAAGAAATTATGTCAAAGAGAACATCGGCTTTAATGTTGAACTTAAAGATAACCTGCGTGAAGCAGATATGCAGCAGCTAAAGAAGATCCTCGATGCAAAAAATTATGTAAGGAGCACCGATTATGTATCGAAGGAAGAGGCGGCAGCCGAAACGCAGAAGGCACTCGGGGAGGATTTCATCGATTTCCTGGGTTACAACCCGCTTCCTGCCGTCATCAAGGTGAAGCTGAAGGCACCCTGGGCCAATCCCGACAGTATTCTTTATATTGAAAATGAATTGAAATCCTACCCTCAGATAAACGATATTTATTACCGGAAAACCCTTCTGCACGAGATCAACGCAAATGTCAAGAAGATCAGTCTGGTCCTGGTCTCTTTTTCATTTCTTCTTTTCCTCATTGCCCTGACCCTCATCAACAATACAATACGCCTCAGCATTTACTCGAAAAGATTTATCATACATACCATGCGACTGGTTGGCGCCACCCGAGGCTTTATCCGGAAACCCTTTATCTGGAAAGGAATATATCACGGGTTCATCGCTTCACTTATCGCGATAGGCCTCCTGCTAAGTCTGATCTTCCTTGCCCAGAAGCAGGTCAGCGACATTCTTTACATTCTCGATCCCGACATTATAGGTCTGCTCTTCCTGGCGGTGATCTTTGCCGGGGTACTCATCAGCATGGTATCGACATTTTTCGCAGTCAACAAATATCTGAACCTTAAGAAAGATGACCTGTATTATTGATACAAAAAATATAAATCACTGATTTCCCAGCCTGAAAAACTGCGAAACAAAATTCATAATCCGTACGTTTGATAATTTTAACCGCTCTCCTACAAATTCAAATTCAATGAGTAAAAACATCTCAGATAACAAACAAGGCTTCCCTTTGCAGAAGGAAAATTACATACTCCTGATCATCGGTTTTCTGATCATCATTATCGGTTTCATCCTTATGATCGGCGGGGGTTCGAGTGATCCCAACGTATTCAATGGCAAAGAACTTTTCAGTTTCAGGCGTATTACGCTGGCTCCCATGATCGTACTCTTCGGTTTCATTTTCGAGATCTGGGCCATTATGAAAAAACCCGCCGATAAATCAGCAGAATAAGTCAGACATGAACTGGATCGAAGCGATTATCCTTGGCATAGTCCAGGGATTGACCGAATTTTTGCCCGTCAGCAGCAGCGGACACCTGGAGATCGGGCAGGTACTACTGGGCACCGATGTCACTCAGAACCTTACCTTTACAGTGGTTGTCCATGGCGCAACGGTATTGAGCACCATCGTCGTCTTTTTCTCTGAGATCGTAAAACTGCTGAGGGAAGGACTAACTTTACGTTACAATGATTCCACCAAATATATCATGAAAATTCTCCTTTCCATGATCCCGGTCCTGATCGTCGGACTTCTGTTCAGGGAAGAAGTCGAGTCGTTTTTCCTGGGTGATCTCAGATTCGTAGGCTTTATGCTCCTTGTGACCGCTTTATTTCTCGGCCTTGCTTCCCTCCACAGGAAGGAAGGGAAAAAAAATATACCCTTCACCGATGCCCTAATCATTGGAATAGCCCAGGCCCTTGCCGTGATACCCGGGATTTCCCGTTCCGGGGCAACCATCTCCACCGGCGTTATATTAGGTAATAAACGGGAGGAAGTGGCCCGTTTTTCATTTCTCATGGTACTTCTGCCCATCATCGGCGCAAACCTCATCGACATCCTCCAGATGGAAAAAACACCCGGCAGCAGCATAAATGGGGGAGTTCTTTTAGCCGGTTTTCTTTCCGCATTTATCTCCGGATTGTTCGCCTGCAGATGGATGATAAATATTGTCAAGAGGGGTAAACTTGTCTATTTTGCTGTGTATTGCGTCATATTGGGGCTCATCGCTATTATATTTGCAAATAATTAATGGAGGGAAACAATACACATACTTATCCTGAGGAAGGAGAAATGTTCCTGATCGACAAGGAATTATACTGGACATCGTTTGATGTTGTCAGCAAAGTGAAAAATGTTCTACGCGGTACATACGGCCTCAGAAAATTAAAGGTCGGACATGCCGGTACGCTGGATCCGCTGGCAACAGGACTTGTCATTGTCTGTACCGGCAAACAGACCAAAAATATCCAGGCATACCAGGATGAGCCAAAGGAATATATTGCTACGATCCGGCTCGGGGAAACAACTCCCTCCTTCGACCTGGAAACCGGTGTTGACAAGAATTTTCCATTTGAACATATAACAAAGGAGTCTGTTCTATCTCTGCTGGAATCGTTTAAGGGAGTCCGGGACCAGATTCCCCCGCTGTTTTCAGCAAAGAATATCAATGGTAAAAGGGCATACGAATATGCGCGAAGGGGAGAGGAAATTCCACTCACTCCGAAAAGGATAGAATTCCACAGCCTCGGACTTGTTCATTTTGACTTACCCTCGGTCACCATCCGGATTGTCTGCAGCAAAGGCACATACATTCGCGCCTTTGCCAGGGATTTCGGGACCGCTCTAAACAGCGGGGGTCATCTTACTGCCCTTCGCAGGACACGCATAGGCAGCTTTAATGTGGACAAGGCTCTGCCTATCCGTCTTTTCACTGAAAAAATACGGATAACGGCTGCCGGAAGTGCGAGTCATTAAATATTTAATCGATAGGATATCACTTAAAAAAATTACAACATGAAGTTATCACAGTATAAGTTTAACCTTCCCGTTGAATTGATCGCAGAGTACCCCGCTGAAAACCGGGATGAGTCAAGACTTATGGTCCTGCATAGGGATACAGGAGAACTGGAACACCGTATTTTCAAGGATATCATTGAATATTTCCACAATGATGATGTAATGGTTTTTAATAATACCAAAGTTTTTCCGGCACGGCTCTACGGGAACAAGGAAAAGACCGGGGCAGAAATCGAGGTTTTCCTTCTTCGTGAACTCAACCGGGAACAACGGCTCTGGGACGTCCTGGTTGACCCGGCAAGAAAGATCCGCATCGGCAATAAATTATATTTCGGTGAAAATGATCTCCTCGTTGCGGAAGTGATAGATAATACCACCTCCAGGGGAAGGACACTCCGCTTCCTTTATGACGGGGATTATGAGGATTTTAAGAAAACGCTTTACAGCCTCGGCGAAACACCGCTACCGAAATTCATCAAAAGAAATGTAGAACCGGAAGATCGTGAAAGGTACCAGACCATATTTGCCAGCCATGAAGGGGCGGTTGCCGCTCCCACAGCCGGAATGCATTTCAGCCGTGAACTCATGAAGCGTCTCGAGATAAAAGGTGTAGATTTTTCTTTCATCACCCTTCATGTCGGGCTCGGAAATTTCAGGACGGTGGATGTCGAAGATCTCACCAAACACAAGATGGATTCGGAACGGATCGTCATCAGCCAGGAAGCCTCCGACATGGTAAATTCTGCCAAGGAGGCAAGGAAGCAGGTCTGTGCAGTTGGTACCACGGTACTCCGCACACTTGAAAGTTCAGTATCGACGGAAGGATACCTGAAGCCTTACGAAGGATGGACCAATAAATTCATCTTCCCCCCTTATGAATTCAGCGTCCCGACCAGCATGGTATCCAACTTCCATTTGCCGCTCTCGACGCTCCTGATGATGGTATCTGCATTTGCAGGTTATGATTTCCTGATGAAAACATATAAGATCGCGATAAAAGAAAAATACCGCTTCGGTACCTATGGAGATGCAATGTTAATTCTTTAAATTTCTCAGGATGCCGATCATAAATTCCATCGTAAGCTGGCTGAACGTAAAACGCATATACAATATAGATCTCTTCCGCAAGTATCCGTTTAACGTTCAGAACGAAGTATTCACGCGTCTCGTCAGCTTCGCTGAAAATACGAGTTGGGGCAGAACGTATGGATTCTATGACGGGATGTCCATTGAAGAATTCCAGGCCAGGGTGCCGCTCCAGGATTATGAGGATGTAAAACCCTATGTAGAAAGATTGCGTAACGGAGAGCAAAAACTTCTTTGGCCTACCGAAATCCGGTGGTTTGCCAAATCTTCCGGAACAACCAATGACAAAAGCAAGTTTATTCCTGTAAGCAATGAAGCGATGGAGGACTGTCACTTCCGGGGAGGAAAAGACGTGCTTGCCATCTATACGAATAACTTTCCCGATACAAATGTCCTCAAAGGAAAGGTACTTACGCTGGGGGGAAGCCACCAGATCAATAATTTCAGTAACCAATCCTATTACGGCGATCTTTCAGCCATTCTCATCGAAAATCTTCCCTTCTGGTCAACCTTCATCAGAACTCCTTCCTCCAGGATAGCACTCCTTCCTGAATGGGAAGAAAAACTTGAAAAACTGGCAAAGCATACCGTTAATGAAAATGTAACCAACATTGCCGGTGTTCCCTCCTGGGTGCTCGTTCTAATCAAGTATATCATTGAGTATACAGGAAAAGACAATATCCTTGAGGTTTGGCCGAACCTCGAACTTTTCACCCATGGCGGTGTAAGCTTCGCGCCCTACCGGGAACGGTTCAGGGAGATCATACCTTCCGCGGGCATGCATTATCTTGAGACCTATAATGCTTCGGAAGGATTTTTCGGGATACAGGATGATCCTGCCACCGATGATATGCTTCTGATGCTTGATTATGGCATCTTTTACGAATTCATCCCGTTGGAAAATATACATGACGCTGATCCGCCTGCCTTTACCGTAAAAGATGTGGAGACCAATGTAAATTATGCGATCGTAATCTCCACAAATTCAGGGCTGTGGAGATATGTCATTGGCGATACGATATATTTTACTTCCCTTTCCCCGCATAAGTTTAAAATATCGGGCCGCACCCGTCATTTTATGAATGCCTTTGGTGAAGAGGTGATCATCGACAATGCAGAAAAAGCCCTGGTGAAAGCCTGCGAAAAAACAGGTGCCATGATCAGCGAATTTACTGCTGCACCCATATATATGGATTCCCGGGGAAAAGGATCACATGAATGGCTTATTGAATTCGAGAAGGAACCGGACGACCTTGAAAAATTCAGGGTCTCACTGGATACTTCCCTGCAGGCCATCAATTCCGATTATGAGGCCAAGAGGTATAAGAGCATCACACTTGAACTTCCAACAGTCAGGGTCATGCCCGGTGGCACCTTTTATAAATGGTTCCAGCGTCGCGGTAAATTGGGCGGCCAGAATAAAATGCCCCGCCTTTCAAATGACCGTAAATATATCGATGAATTGATGGCCATTTTCAACGAAAATTGAAAATGACACTTTATCGCTTACTTCTTTATTTCATCGCCTCTACCCTGTCAGTCCCGTTGTTATCTCAATATACGAAGTCTGTCGAGATCGGTGTTCAATGTGTCTATTTTTCGACCGACCAGGATGGCAACCTATATTATGCCAGCCAGGACAGCCTTGTGAAGCTTGTGCCTCCCTACCATCATTTTTACAGCTACCGGTTTCGCCAATCCGGAGTTCCCGATTATATCGATGTATCCAACCCATCCCAGATCGTGTGCCTTTACCGTGACCTGCAGAAAGTCATCCTGCTCGATTCGTCATTAAGAACTATGTTAAGGCCTTTCTACCTCGATGAACTGGGACTCTATGATATATATGCCGCCGTTTCTTCGGCCGGCCAGGGTCTCTGGTTTTACGATATTTTCACAAACTCCCTCATCAAATTCAATAAAAACTTTATGCCCCTTGTCCGGTCGGCCGATCTAAATCCGTACTTCACAAAGAGTCAACAGCCGTCATTCCTTACAGAACAGGAAGATGAACTCTATATTGATGTACCGGGTACATCCATCCTCGTATTCGACCAGAACGGTAATTTCAGTACATCCTTAAATTTACAGGGTGTACCTGATTTCCAGGTCCTGGGAAAATCAATCTATTATTACCGCGATAATATGATCATTGAGTTAAATAAGATCTCGCTGAAGCAGAAGATGATATTTCTTCCTCCCGAACCCGGTATCATCAATGCCCATTTTCATCCCGGCTATCTGTTCGTTCAGACGCAAGGAAAAATCATCATATACAAAGAAAATAAGGAAGAATAAATATCTCACCCCCCGTGTGCTTCTCCGGGGATATGAAAGCGCCCGCTGAACGGGGTTGAATGCGGCACGAAGATGTTCGATTTAATTCGAAATAAATTACCATATTATTCAGGCATGGAGTATCTTTAAGATTTCAAATTAATATTGCTTAATGACAGGGAAACTGAATACAAAAGGAATGCATATAGCTGTGGCCGGGAATATAGGTTCGGGAAAAACCACTCTTGCCGGCCTTCTTGCAAAATATTACGGATGGGAAGCCCAATACGAAGATGTCGATGACAATCCATACCTGAACGACTTTTACGACGATATGCAGCGATGGTCCTTCAACCTGCAGATCTATTTTCTTAACAGCCGTTTCAGCCAGATCGTCAAGATCAGGCAATCGAACAAAACGGTGATCCAGGACAGGACGATCTATGAAGATGCCTACATTTTTGCACCCAACCTGCATTCCATGGGTCTGATGGGAACCCGTGATTTCGAAAATTATTTTGCCCTGTTTAACCTTATGTCCTCGCTTATCGAGCCGCCTGACCTGCTTATCTACCTCCGTGCCTCCATCCCGACCCTGGTGAGCCAAATCAACAAAAGAGGCAGGAAATATGAAAACAACATCCGCCTGGATTACCTCAAAAGGCTGAATGAAAGGTATGAAGCCTGGATTGAATCCTATAACCTTGGACGACTTCTTATCATTGATGCCGATAATTACAATTTCCCGGAAATATCAGAAGATCTGAGCAAGGTCATCGATAAGATCAACGCCGAATTTCACGGACTTTTTTAATAATTTTCATTTTCCACTGGAGAGAAACCCCATGTGAAAGGGCGACGGTTTGCCTCTTCCAGACCGGTCGGCATCACCCGGGATGCGGTAATTTTTTTGGAAAATATATTGGTTTATTAAGTAAAAGCTATTAGTTTTGCGGAGCATTTGCGGGACGAGTAGCATCGGCCACATTATGCAGGAAATTTTCCTCAGTAGCTCAGCTGGTTAGAGCGGCGGACTGTTAATCCGTAGGTCGTAGGTTCGAGTCCTACCTGGGGAGCCCGAAGCCGGTCCCGTACCGGCTTTTTTTCTGAATAACCTTATCAAACTATGGAGACAAAGGATGCCGTACTCCCGGGCACCCATGAACTATCTCCCGGAAGACGGATATTTTACACAAATTCAATAAGACCCCTCAAACTATGAAAATCCTCGGAATGGGAAATGCCCTTGTTGACATCATGACACAGCTTACCGATGATAGCATTCTCGCTAAATTTAAGCTGCCAAAGGGAAGTATGACCCTGGTCGACCGGGAGCTTTCCAACTTTATTCATATTGAAACCGCCGGTCTGAAGAAAACCCGGGCATCGGGGGGTTC
The DNA here is from genome assembly GCA_963771005.1 of uncultured Bacteroidales bacterium. Classification (GTDB taxonomy): domain Bacteria; phylum Bacteroidota; class Bacteroidia; order Bacteroidales; genus DASQZK01. The sequence continues at coordinate 274,376 of CAVYRO010000010.1, read as the reverse complement.
GGCCGCCAATACGATCCATGGTCTGGCACATCTCGGGATCGGTGTTTCATTTATCGGTAAGGTTGGCCATGATGATATGGGCCAATTTTTCAAACGGGATATGGAAGTAAACGGCGTAGAACCGTTGCTTTACAATTCGATCACAGACACGGGAAGGGCCGTGGCACTTGTCAGCTCCGATTCCGAGAGGACCTTTGCTACTTACCTCGGCGCCGCAGTGGAACTTTCCGAGGAAGATATTTCCTCCCGTATTTTTTCCGGATTTGATATCTTCTATGTGGAAGGGTATCTTATTAATAATCTTTCTCTCATACGTAAAGCTCTTCGCCTGGCGAAGAGTAACGGCCTCATGACCTGCATCGACCTGGCAAGCTTCAATATTGTCGAACAGTACAGGGACCCGCTCCTTACACAGATAAAGGAAAATGTGGATATCGTTTTTGCCAATGAAGATGAAGCCCGGGCTTTTACCGGCCTGGCTCCCGTTGAAGCATTGGATGTACTTTCGGAACTCTGCGATATAGCCATCGTAAAGACCGGCGCAAAAGGATCGCTGATAGGCAGGGGAAAGGAAAGAATAGCCGTCCCGGCCCGGAATGTTAACAGCGTTGATACCACAGGAGCGGGCGATCTCTATGCTTCTGGCTTCCTTTACGGGCTTTCATCCGGTCTCCCGCTGAAAACCTGCGGTGAGATCGGGACACTCCTCGCGGCCAATGTTATCGAAGTCATCGGTGCCAAGATGACGGAATCCACATGGGAGAAAATCCGACGGGAGATCCGTCTCCTTACCAAAAATGAATAGGCCCGTTCGATGCCAGCCAGAACCGGTAACCCTTTCCCTTCACTTCCAAAAATAAAACCCTCTCTCCCCGGAATTAAGCGGAGTCCTTAAATCCTGTATTTTTATTTTTTTAACCTTCCTGACAGAACATTCTTCTCACCTTCCTGTTCTTACAGCAGTCTAAATAATTTAGAATCTTTCTATTATAACAGGTTAAGATATGCATATGTTTGGTTATATACCTGTTTAACTGAAAGTTAACATTCGCTAAGTCAGTCTGTTCCGCATATAGCTTCCAACACACTCTGCTGATAAAATGTCTTAAAAAGTTTCTGTTTTTGAAAAAACACTGTAATTTTGTCCTACCATTTCTATAGGATACATAGTATATAAATTTTAAACAATTATGAGAAGGTTTATCTTATTTACGGTAATTATTGCGCTCGGGGCGACCGCTAATCTCCTGGCACAGGAGACCTACCGGCTAACCCCGGCGAACAGTTCAGTTGTTGTATTGGGAACATCCAGTCTTCACGACTGGGAAATGACGGCCAAAAATATAACGGCGAACCTGACGGTTGATAAGGACGGATCAGCCATCAACAACATCGACAACGTCTATTTCGCAGTAAAATCGGATAATATTGTCAGCGAAAATTCGATCATGGACAACAAGGCCCATGATGCCCTTAGGGCTGAAAAATACCCGACCATTTCTTTCCGGATGAAATCGGTAAATCAACTGGTATCAGCTGGCGGGAAGATCAAAGGATCACTTACCGGGGATGTTACCATCGCTGGAGTCAGCAAAAACATTACCCTTCCATTTGAAGGCACTCTTATGGGAAATTCTTTTAAAGTTACAGGATCCAAGAGCCTTAAAATGAGTGATTTTAATATCAAACCACCGACAGCGATGTTGGGAACACTGAAGACCGGTGATGATATTAAAATCAATTTCAAGCTGGAATTCACAGACTGAGTTTTTTAAACAATTAACAACACATAATTAAAACAAATTAAATTGACTATTATGAGAAAATTACAGATCCTGGCGATCGGACTGATACTAACCGTATCAGCCTTCGGGCAGAACTTTGAACAGGACCAAATTGATGATAACGGATTCGATCACGTACAGGCGAAGGTTGGAGCTGATTTCGCCATGCAGTACCAGATGTTGGAGAATCATGCTGACTCAGCTTTGGTTCCCCTTGGTAAAGGTCTAAACCTTCCGACCGCCAATTTTACGATCAGTGCCGATCTTGCAAGAGGTGTTAGAGTGCATCTCACAACATATCTTTCTTCAAGGCATCATAATGAAGCATGGGTAAAGGGTGGATATCTCCTCCTGGATCAACTTCCCTTCCTGCATTCCGATGGCGTCGACAATGTAATGAATTACCTGACCCTCAAAGTGGGTGTCACGGAGGTCAATTACGGTGACGAACATTTCAGGCGTTCCGACAACGGAGACGTCAACAACAATCCATTTGTGGGCAATTACATCATGGATGCCTTCACCACTGCACCCGCACTGGAGATCATGTTCCGCAACCCGGCAGGTCTCATTGCCATGGGCGGCCTTTCTTCCTTCGACTTAAAACCTTCCCTTGTCAATTACAGCGGTGGCGAATACACCACTTATAATATGGCCCAGGAACTCGGTGTTTACGGTAAAATCGGGATCGACAAACAGGTCAATGACGATTTCAGGATCCGTGCTACGGTGTCCGGCCTTGCCAATGGTAAAAACCACGGTAATACCCTGTATAACGGAGACCGTACCGGTTCACGTTTCTATCTTGTAATGAAACCACAGACCAACAACTCCACCGACATTGATCCTGCTTCAGGACATACTACCGGTCGTTGGGGGCCGGGTTCAACCACAAAAGACAACTCCGTAATGCTGAACCTCTTTACCCGCTACTACGGCCTCGAATTTTTCGGAACCCTCGAACAGGCCAGTGGAACGGCGAGGAGCGGTGATTTCAAATACAGCCAGTATGCTGCTGAAGCTCTTTATCATTTCGGGAAAGACGGCCAGTTCTATGGCGGCGGCAGATACAATCATGTCATGAATGATAATGACATGAATATCAATCGTATCGAAATTGCTGCCGGTTGGGATATGACGGAAAACATCGTCACCAAACTGGAATACGTGAATCAGACCTATAATAATTTTACCGATCAGTATGGAAGTGATGCCGGATTCAAAGGCGTCATGATCGAAGCAGGAATTTCTTTTTAATTCGTGGTTAGTTGTTTATCCGGGTACCGGCAGCAATGCCGGTACCGGATTTACTCCTCCATTCCTGGCCCCGGTTCTCAATTAACCTGGAAAAATGAAACGGTGATATGAAAACGGTTCTGGTGATATTGATCCTGATGATTCCTGCCGCAACCTTTGCGCAGAAAGCCGGGGTTGTATCCTATGCACCGGAAGATTGCACCGGGTATATCGATATCAACGGCGAGACCAATCTATCCAACTTTCACCTCAGCCAGGTCCTCGATAACCGGCTTTACCTCAACATCGAGGATACTCATTGGTCAAGAACTGCCGATTCTTCTTCCATGACAGAAATGCATATTCCGGTCAAACAGTTTTCAACGACTAACCCCCTCCTCTATCACGATTTTCTTGAACTCCTCAAAGTGGAGGAACATCCTGAGATCATCATCCGGATTCCCAAAGACCAGCTCGAAAATGTATTCTATGGTTCCAGAGCCGTCGACCCGAAGATCAGTATCACGCTTGCGGGTACTACACATACATACAGGATAAGATGCCAGGTGAACAGTTGTAACGGCCGTAACATATTCCTTAGGGGAGAAAAGGAGGTTAAACTCACCGACTTCAATATCGATCCGCCCGTAAAATCTCTTGGGCTGATACGCGTAAAAAATGAAGTAATTATTAACTTTGGTTTCAACCTGGAACTGATGAATGAAACTCCCCTTGCAACAAAATGAAATTCAGCACTAAAATAAGGTATGGACTTCGCGCAATGATGGAAATAGCTTCCGATACGTCGGGGAACGGTGTGTTTCAGAAAGATATTTCCGAAAACCAGGGGCTTTCATTAAAATATCTCGATCATATCATCGCAGAATTGAAGGCATCCGACCTGATCAGCAACCAAAAAGGAAAAAAAAGCGGTTATATCCTCACCCGGCCGCCTTCGGAAATCACCATGTACGACATCCACAATGCTTTTGAACCCGGGATATGCATCATTGATTGCCTTTCCGAACACATCCACTGTGAAAGAGTAGAGGGATGTTCAGCCCGTGGTTTCTGGGGGAATCTGAATCAGCAGATCATCGATTATTTCAAATCGGTTTCTCTTGAAGACCTGGTCAAAAAGGAAGTTGCTCTGATCGAAAGAGACTGATTCACATCTTTATATGACACTTTCACTTCCGGCCCGTGCTTTCATCGCGTATATTCCAGGCCGCCCTCATGCATAACCCAGGTTTTACCGGCCATCCGGTGACTTGAGTACTGATCGGTATTGTAAACATTCTTCAGATAGCCGGAAGTATTCCTTTGCAGACTTATCGCCTTGTTCTCGGGAATAAAAATAGTCAGCCGCAGGTACTGGGATCTCCATTTTTCCCCCGTATCATTCCGGAAATAAGGATCCAGCGTAAGAAGAGAATCCCTGAGCGTATAACTATAAGCGATCGATTCGGCCAGGCTGATGGCCATTTCCTCGTCGGGACCTCTCGAACCTTTAACGACCCTTAGACTGTAATTGTCATCCCTGCTTTTTTCGATGTGGATGTTGATCTCGCCATATATGATATGGTCTTTCATAATGTACCAGTTGTCCCCGATCCCGATGTGATCTTCCGGGCTCACGCGGGCAAGCATGTCCCGGTTGATGCCCACGTAGAGCGTATCACTCCTGAAAGAATCCAGCGGGTATGTTGAACTGGTCTCTTCCCTTTGTGAAAAGTTACCGGCTTCCACCGCGATGAGGGCAATGGCAGTTACAAGGGCCAGGATCCATAATCCAAATGCGCTTGCTCCCAGGGTCCTGTCCCTTGCCCTGAACCTGAACAATGCCTTGAACAAGCCGTAGATGATAGCCAGGATCGGAATGAGGATAACAAGTGCAGCAGCAATGACGATCACCCCTGCATTCGCCGGGCTTACAAAGGGTAACAAGAGCCTGCTCATTTCAGGACCAAAAGAGTGAAAAATTCCAAAAGGGATGATAGTGGCCCCAAAAAATGCCAGACCCACTGCGCTCACAATTATACTTATCCCGGCAATCACGAAGGCGAGGGCGATAATTACGGCAATGACCTTGAGGAAGGCAACAAAAATAACCCCGACGACATGGAAGAACTCAGAAAAAAAATCTTCTGTCTTCCTGCCGGCATCCGATTTCCTTGCTTTTTTAAGATTTTCCTTTACATCTTCATATTCTTCCCGGATTTTTTTTTCCAGGTTGGAAACGTTGACCTTCTCACCCCGCATCTCAAGCTTTTCAGCGGCCGTCACGGCCTTGGGCACGGCTATCCACAGCACGAGATAAATTATGACGGGAAATCCCCAGCCCACAAGAATAAGAACCACAAACAAGATCCTTAGCACCACCGGATCAATGTTAAAATAGGCACTCAAACCAGCGGCTACTCCTCCGATGACGGCATTGTCGGGATCCCGGTAAAGTCTCCTGTGCTTCGGGCGTTCCTGTTCTGTCTTTTTATAATCTCCCTCCTCTTCGGCAAAATCCTCCGGTTTACCCATTATGCGGATCACCTCTTCCACATCGGACTCGGTGATAACCTGAGAATCATCGCGGAGCTTTTCCCTGAAGATCTCGGCAATCCGGGTCTCAATGTCTGCGATGATCTCCTTGCTCTCTTCTATGTTGGAAAAGTGACTGCTTATCCGGTCAAGATAAATTTTAAGCTTCTCATAGGCGTCTTCGTCTATGTGAAAAATCAGTCCGCTTAAGTTGATTTTTAATGCTTTTTTCATCGTATTAAAACTTTAAATTTATTTTTCCTTTTTTATCGAGTCAATAGATTCAACCAGTTCCGACCACGATTTGTCAAGTTCCTTCATGTATCTCCTGCCCAGCTCCGTGATTGTGTAATACTTCCGGGGTGGACCCTGGGTTGATTCCTCCCAGCGATAGCTCAGGAGTCCGGCATTCTTCTGCCGGGTAAGAAGTGGATAAAGGGTTCCTTCCACAACAATGAGCTTACTGTCCTTCAGCAAATTGATGATGTTCGTCGCATAGGCGTCTTCCCGCGAAAGAATAAGCAGAATGCAATATTCCAGGATGCCCTTTCTCATTTGCGCTTTTGAGTTTTCAACATTCATTTCCGCATATATTAATTGTTTTTTGGATTCCATTCATCAAGGTCAGACATCCAGTCTTCAAATTGCAGGGTATCCTCCTCAAAATATTCCGGTTCTGCCTTCAGGTCCGGATGCAGATCAATTACCTCCGGTGCAACCTGACCCGGTGTTGCGATGATGGAAACATCAAATTTCACCGGCCTCCCGGTACTACCCGTGACCTTTTCTGTCCTGCTTATCCTGGCTGTCGATATCAGCAGAATGCTGAAGATGATCGTTGCAATATAGGTAAAGGCTGCATTCATTTTATAATACTACTATTCATAACCTACATAAATCCTATACAAAGATATGGAATTAATATATTACTATGCAATACATAGTACTAATTTTATTCAATTTTTTTTAGATATAATTTATATGTAACTGTTAATATGATACTTACATAAATTATTTTTTTCTGAAAAAAGAATAATAGGAGGGTTTGAGGGTTGTTTGAGGATGGTTTGAAATGGTTTGAAATGGTTTGAATTGGTTTTTAAGAGGAACACATTTGACGGATTTGAAATGGGTTTATGTTGAATTGGTTTGAAATGGTTTGAATTGGTTTCAGGTGGTTACAACTCCATTCACCATTTCACCATATCACCAAATGTTTCATCCGTGAGAATCCGTTCCGATAGCAATCGGAATCCGTCCAATCCGTGTTCCTCTTCCACTTCACCAAATCACCAAATCAACGAATCACCAAATTCTTCCGGAATCTTTCAGTTTAACTGACAACTGATAACCGATAACTGAAAACTGAAAACTGAAAACTGAAAACTGAAAACTAATAACTGACAACTAATAACTGAAAACCTACCAGCTCATTTCCACAAAATAACCCCCATGCTTCCTGATATTCAGCACCATGCCATTTTCAAAAATAAGGTATTGTCCGCGGATCCCTGTGAGGATATCATTTAAAGATGGCGTTTTATCGAAATTGACGGATTTAACCTTTACGGGGTAAGATGAAACGGGGTACTGAATTTTCAAAATGTCATCATCGTCACAGGCATAGACCCGGAAGTCGGGGTGAAGAAAAGAAAGTGCGCGGCTTTTTTCAGCGGAAAGATCGATGACCGTTTTCTCCTTGTTCATGAGCATGTCACGCCAGTTCGTCTTATCACGGAAATAATTTTTCAGGGCAACTTCAATACATCCGGCAAGGTACCGGTTCGGAGTTTTGGCCACTCGCACCGCCCTCCCGGCCCCCTGGTCGATCCACCGTGTAGGAACCTGTGAATGGCGCGTCACTCCCACTTTAAGACCCCCCGATTCCGCCAGGTAAACGTAATGATCGATAAGGCAGTGGTTCTTTGCAAATTCCATATCCCTGGCTACCCCGGTATGGGCTTTGCACAATTCCGGCCGCAGCACACAATCTTCCGTTTCGGGGGCGGCTATAAAACAAGGGTAACAATATCCCTGGGCAAATGATTTTTTGATGAGCCTCCCGCAACGGATACAATGGATTTGGTTTTTATATTCGATACGGATATGCATTCCCGTAAGTTCATGGACAGGGATGGATTCTTCTCCGAGCAAAAGGTGATATTCCACCTTATCTCTCAGCTCGGACTGCATTTTTCTGAGATTTCCTGCAACTATCATAACACCTCTTTTAACACAAGAAAATAAAAAGGGTTTTCAAAAACAACAATTTCACCCGGATGTTCCTTATTTTACTGACTCCGGAGAATTCATTTGGCCGGGTTCCTAATTTTTCATTATTTAGCAGTTTGTTTAGCTATATGCGCCATGCCGGAAAAGCCGCTATTCTTAAATAAAAATCTCCAGATCATTTTTTTAATCACCCTGCTCGCCGTCATGGGAGTGGCCAGCATTTCACCCGTTTTTCCTTCCATTGCAGAACACTTTAACATTCCCTACAAGAAAACGGGACTCCTTATCACTGTCTTCACCCTTCCGGGAATTTTCCTCACACCCGTTCTTGGAATTCTTGCCGACCGTTACGGAAGAAAGACGATCCTCGTACCCGCACTCTTTCTCTTTGCCATCGCCGGTTTTGCCTGCAGCTTTGCCAAAGATTACCAGACATTGCTGATCTTCCGTTTCTTCCAGGGTGTGGGGGGAGCTTCGCTCGGGTCCCTGAATGTTACACTCATCGGTGACATTTTTTCCCGCGATGAGCGTCCTGCGGCGATGGGTTATAATGCAAGCGTCCTGAGCATCGGGACAGCCGTCTATCCTGCCCTTGGCGGCGGGCTGGCCCTTCTGGGATGGAATTTCCCCTTCTATTTTCCGTTACTGGCTATCCCGGCAGGTTTGCTTGTCCTCTTTGTGCTTAAAAACAAGGAACCCGAACAGGACCAGTCGATCCTCGAATATCTGCAAAATGCATTTCGCAGCGTTCTGCGGAAGGAAGTAATTGCACTCTTCGTCCTAAATGTACTTACCTTTATTATTCTATATGGATCATACCTTACTTATTTCCCGTATATCATGGTTCACAGGTTCTCCTCCTCTTCCCTGATCATCGGCCTCATCATGTCGTCCTCCTCTGTCACCACGGCGCTTACTTCCGCCCAGCTTGGCTGGCTTACAAGAAAGTTCACCGCTTCCGGCCTGCTGAAAGTATCTTACCTGTTTTATTTTATATCCCTTGTGACCATACCCTTCGTTCATGGCGAATGGCTGATGATCATCCCCGCTGTCTTTTTCGGTACGGCACAGGGCATTAATATCCCGAATATACAGACATTGCTCGTGGGCCTTGCCCCCATGAAATACAGGGCAGCATTTATGTCGCTGAATGGAATGGTCCTTAGGCTGGGTCAGACGATCGGTCCGCTGGTGGCGGCCCTGTTCTTTGCAGTTGGCGGGATAAGTTATGCGTTCTGGGGAGGGGCACTTGTTGCCGTCGCTATGTTCACCATTGTTATCTTCACTCTGGGTAAGGCAGATGCCCGCAAGGTAAATGAAGGTCCCGGCCGCTGAAAAGAAAGATCTTTTCTATTTGAAATTTTCAAACCACTTCAGGATCCTCGGGGTAACATCCATGAGTAATTTAGGTTCTGCGGGAACATGACCCGTACGTGGATATAGAACAAGTTCTGTGGGCACTCCCTTGCGCTTCAGGGCTGTGTATAACTCCTCCCCCTGAGAGGCCGGCACGCGCAGGTCATCTTTTCCATGAAGGATCTGCAGGGGTGTAGTGATCTCATTGAGCCGGAACATAGCCGAATGCTTCATGTACATATCGTAATCGTTCCATAGTTCATTTCCCATATGGGCCACCATGTAATCGGCGATATCGGTGGTATATACCATGCTCACCAGGTCGGGAAGTCCCGCCCCCATACTTGCAGCCCGGAACCTCTTAGTCCGGCTGACGATAAAAGAGGTCAGGTATCCTCCGTAACTCCATCCGGCAACATACAAACGGCTGCTGTCAGCAATTTCCTCATTGATCATTTTGTCGACGCCGGCCATGAGATCTTCGAAATCGCCGTATCCCCAGTCCGTCACATTCGCGTACCTGAAGTCCTTTCCGTAGCCGGTACTTCCCCTGGGGTTGGCCCTTAGCACGGCATACCCTTCACGGGCCATATCCTGGACCTGATAAAGAGCAGGAGCACCGGTGAAGCTTTGGCCGAATGCACCGGCAGGGCCACCGTGAATTTCGAGTATAAGCGGATAATTTATCCCTTTCTCATATTCCGCCGGGTAAGTGAGTAAACCTTCAATGGGGGTACCGTCTTTTGAATTCCATCGCATCAGCTTCGTCGGTGCGACCCCGGGAAGATCGACAGTATCACAAACCGATGAAACCTGCCGCGGCCGGAAATTGATCAGCTCCGAATAATAAACTTCCTCCGGTTTCCCAGTCTCCTGGTAGGTGCATGACATGGCCCAAAGATTTTTTGAAATGCTGAATTTATCCCATGTCCCGGTGCTTTCTTCCGGTGTTCCGGCTTTTTCGGGGCCAATCAGCGGACGGTTATTCAGGGTAACGACTGCCATTTCATTTCCTTTCACCCTGATGGCTAAAAGGTGCTTTGACGTACCCAATTGCTCGGAGATGAATAGCGACTTCCCGTCAGGTGACCATCCGATCAGATCGGCATTCCGGTCGGGTGTGAGAGTCAACCTTCTGGGCTTGCCGCCTGAGGCCGATACGGTATAAAGGTCACTCAAACCGACAGGCTCGGAATGACCGCCCTGCGAGCAGAAGGCTATTTCCTTCCCATTGGGGGAAAACAGCGGGCTGTTATCAACACCTTCCCGGACAACAAGGGGCCTTATCCTACCTGAATCAGAAGGGACGAGGGAAATATCGGTGTTCAGAAACCCGGTATTGATCTCCGGATCCGTCTGGTGGGAAAATACGATGAGGCTCCCGTCGGGCGACCAGTCAAATTCATTGACATTGAAATTCCCGGCCGTAATTTGCTTCATCGTGGTATCGTTCACCTCCCCCATCAGAGTGCCTGTAACATAGATATGGCTGTACTTAAAATTTTTTCCTGCAAGAATAATATCCGACTTCCCTTTTTTCTCCTTTTTCTCTGCTTCAGTTTCAGGATCGGACATAAGGAAAGCCATTTTTTTGCCGTCGGGCGACCAGCTGAAGGATCGAATGGAAGCCGGAGCATGCGTGAGCTGAACGGCTTCACCCCCATTCATCCACATCACAAAGATCTGGTCGGTTCCCGGGCGGCCGGACAGGAAGGCCAGCCTGTTCCCGTCGGGTGAAAACCTGGGGGAGGTACAGGAATTTTCCCCAAAGGTGAACTGCCGGTTATAGCTTCCGTCAAGGGCATAAATATAAATCTGGCTCCTGTATTCCGATTTGTCTTCCGACATTACCGGTTCCCGTACCACGTAAGCAATGTATTTTGTGTGAGGAGAGATCCGGGTGTCGGTGATCCTTTTCATTGAAAAACTGAACCCCGGCGTCCAGCCTTTCACGCCAGGAATCTGGGAAAATGAGGGAAATGAAAGTGATGTTGTGATGATGATGAGCAGGCCGGGCAAAAATTTTTTCATGGTTTCGATCTTTACGTCTTTTGTAAATGTAAAGAAATTCTGCTTTACGAAGACAGGTCGCCCTTTCGAACTATAACTTTAAGGAATTGTTTCAAGAAAGAGAACAGTTAAATCAATTGATTTATTCCTTTTTCCTGCACAGGCAAAGAGCTTTAGCGCATCGCAAGGATTACGTTCCGAAAATATCCTGAAATCCTGAAGCGGAAATCAGCCGGCGGAAAGAGGAATTTTTAGTGGGATGAAAAATACATATATGGAAACAATTCAAGTCAGGACGACATTTTCAGAAGATGTCAGAAACGGGTTAACATCCACCCCCCGTTCAATCCCGTCAAAATATTTTTACGATGATAAAGGCAGCCGTATCTTTCAAAAGATCATGCGGATGCCCGGATATTATCTTACCGATTGTGAATATGGGATTTTCAGGGATTTTGCACCGGAGATCTGTCAGCTTATCGGACAATCCGGCGAACGGATTGATCTTATTGAACTCGGTGCCGGTGACGGATTGAAAACAAGCATACTGATCTCCAGGCTGCTGGAGAATAATGCAAATTTCAAATATATTCCCGTCGACATTTCCGTGGATATTTTGCTGAATATGGTCCGAAAATTACGTGTAAACTTTCCCGGGCTTGTCGTTTCGGAAGTTGCCGGCGATTATTTTGAGGTGCTGAAGAACCTGAATTTCTGTGATGACTGCCGGAAGGTGAATATGTTCCTCGGATCCAATATCGGCAATTTTACCCGGGAAGAGACCATTCATTTCTTCAGCCAGCTTTCCGGGATACTTAAAAAGGGAGATATGATCCTTACCGGGTTTGACCTCGTTAAGGAGCCCGGAATCATCCTCCGGGCCTATAACGATCCTTTCGGATATACCCGGGATTTCAACCTAAACCTTCTAACCCGGATGAACCTGGAACTCGGCGCCGATTTTGATCTCTCCCGGTTTATCCATTTTCCGGTTTATGACCCTGGAGAGCAAACGGCGAAATCCTTCCTGGTGAGTACCTGTGAACAGGATGTATGCATTGGGGCACTTGACCGGTCTTTTCATTTTGAAAAATGGGAAAGCCTGCTCACGGAGATAAGCCGCAAATTTACCCCCGGCGATGTGGGTGAACTGGCTGAGCGCACAGGCTTCAGAACAATAAAGAATTTCACCGACCCGAAGGGTTGGTACCTGAACACTTTGTGGGAAAAATTGTAGTCTCCATGGATAAACCCCTCAAATTAAGGAAATGGATATTCAAAAACTTGCGGAAAAATGGATGCCTCTCCAGCCTGTACTCCGGAACGGATTGCATGAGGTGCTATCCATCCAGCATCTGGCGGCACAACTTATCGCAGTTACGGGCGAGCATCTAATTCCTCCCCGGGAAGACAACAGCCATAAGGCCATGGAATTTTCAGCATCACGTAAAATGCTGATCGGCGAAAAAATTCCCGGAGAAAAAACGATAAGGGCCGGATTCAATATAAAAGATCTTACCCTGTATATTCTTTCATCGAGGATGGATATCCTGGAGATGGGAGATCTGGCAGGCCATACCACTTCGGAAGGATTTAATTTTTTTAAGAAACACCTGTCATCTTACGGGGTGGATGTTTCCAACTTCGACCTCACCATAGACTATAATCTTTCAACAGGACCTGTAAAAAAGGAACACAGCTTTACCGTCGAATATCCCGATATCGGTGAGGAAACGGTAAAATACAGGGCGAATGCCAAATTCCTGCTGCAGTTTTTTAACCGGGTTTTCAAGAATACCTCGGATATCCGCGTCTGGCCCCATAATTTTTGCACCTCATCGAAGATCTATAGTGGTTTCAACAGTGATGGACTGGCTCATAACACCATTGAATACGGTTTTTCTCCCCAGGATGGTGATCTGGATGATGCCCATTTTTATGTGCGGTATACTTCCGGCCGCGAATTCGTCCATCCCGGCCCCGCGCCGGAACTGAAGGGCGGAGGACACTGGGATACTGAAAAACTCAGGGGCGCATACCTGCCCGTTTCTGAAGTCTGGTCTCATAGCGATCCATTCGAACAATTCAATATTACCAGTGAATTTTTTGCCTCTGCTATCGAAGCCTCGCAGAAAATAATGGGTGGCTGACCAACCCGGATACCAGCCTGCCTCATTTTCAATTCTTTTCCAAAATTTGCAGCACAAAAGCAGACTGTGCGGAATTCAACTTATGCCATACGATCCTTTGTTGAAATATCCTCTGACAGTGGGAATGATCCGTTAAAACACCCATTACTAAACCTTGTAATGCCTTTTTTTCTTCAATTGCGACGGGCGAATGGGCAGAGTGTCAATCTATAACCCGGGAAATAAACTTACGATTGATATTTTTATCTTACGTTTTTTGTTTTAATATACTTTTTTCGTATATTTGGCAGATAATTGTATATATATGACAACCCGTACGAAAAAATACCAGGATATTTTAATTACAGGCAGGCTCTTGTTCTGGAAATATGGAATGAAGAGAGTTACCGTAGAAGAAATATGCGCTGAGGCGGGCGTAAGCAAGATGACCTTTTACAAGTACTTTGGAAATAAGGAGGAGCTGGCCCTGCAAGTGATCCGGACTTTCTGGGAGCAGAACATTGACGAATTCAAAAAGGTAATGGAGAGCGACATTGACTTTAAAGACAAGGTCAGGAAATCGATACAGATGAAAATGCAAGGGGCAGGTGATATCAGCAAGGAATTTCTTTCGGACCTTTATTTGGGGGATTACCCGGAAATCAAGGGATATCTTGAAAAAATCACCGGTGAAAGCCTCCGGATGGTAATGGGTTACTACCAAAAAGCCCAGGAGCGGGGTGAGATAAGAAAAGAGTTGAAAATTGAATTTATGATGTATCTCCTCAACCGGATGATAGAGATGGCATCCGACGAAAAGCTGGTAAGTTTTTATGATTCAGGAGGCGCACTTGTAATGGAACTCACAAATTTTTTCTTCTACGGTGTGCTCCCACAGAATAATCCACCGTCATGATGAAAACAGTCAATCCTATTTTCCCGGTCCTGATCTTTGTTCTCTCCTTTCCGCTAAATGCCCAGGACGAACCTTCGAAAGCCGAATTCAGCGGCCAGGGGATCGGATGGAGCAACCTGAATTTTCAGAAACCCGTCAGCAATCAATGGGGACTCCGGTATATACCCTCCTTCTCGGGAGGCATTCCTCTAAGTGCCCAATGGAGACTTGATGCGGAAGCATCCCTGAATGCATGGGCTGTCACAACGGTTGAAAGCGGTAAATGGGAGAGCTCGGCAAAAATTAAGCCTTATCGCTTATGGTTGAGGTTAAGCACCGGCCAGTTCGAATTCAGGACCGGGTTGCAGAAAATCAATTTTGGTTCGGCCGTCATGCTCCGTCCTCTGATGTGGTTCGACCGGATCGATCCGCGTGACCCCCTTCAGCTTACCGATGGCGTTTACGCCGCGCTAGCCCGCTACTATTTCCTGAATAACGCGAACATCTGGCTCTGGTTTCTATACGGTAATGATGAAACGAAAGGATGGGAATTCCTGCCTACGTCGGAGAAAAAGCCGGAATTCGGAGGAAGGATCCAGTTCCCGGTATATACCGGTGAGACAGGTATAAGCTTTCATCACCGGCAGGTCGGTCCTGATAGCGTCTATAATGCATTTTTCACGGCTGGTTACCCTATGTTGAATGAGGATCGCCTGGGTCTCGATGGCAAATGGGATATTGGTCCGGGCGTATGGTTCGAAGAAGTGCTGAAACACAGGCAGCCTTTTGAATCCCTACCGGTGTGGGAGAATTACCTTACACTCGGACTGGATTATACGTTCGGTATCGGCAACGGACTGACGACAACTATCGAAAATTTCACAATAAGCACATCCGGCAGGGCTTATAACAGGAAGGCAAATGCAGATTTCAGTGCACTCAACCTGACCTATCCCATCGGGATGATCGACATGTTTTCTGCAATCCTGTATTACGACTGGATAAACAAATCTTTTTACAGGTTCCTGAACTGGCAGCGTACGTATGACCGCTGGAGCTTTTATCTGATGGCCTTCTGGAATCCGGAGAACATCGCGATTTACAGGAATACGGAGGGCAATAACCTGTTTGCAGGAAAGGGAATGCAAATTATGATCGTATTTAATCATTGATAAAATCCAATAAAAATGGAAACTGAAAACCTGATAAAGGTGAATAATCTCACGAAAAAATTCCCCATGGGGGGAGGCTGGTTCACAGCTCTTGAAGATATAAATCTCCGTTTCGGAAAGGGTGAATTTGCAGGGATCGTGGGTCCGAGCGGATCGGGTAAAACGACCCTGCTGAATATCATTGGCTCCCTCGATGACCCGACTGGCGGTGAGGCTATCGTTATGGGGCGTTCCATCGGGAAAATCGGCGCAAAGGAATCGGCCAGGCTAAGAAAGCAGGAGCTGGGTTTCATTTTCCAGTCGTACAACCTTCTTCCGGTGTACAATGTCTTTGAGAATGTCGAATTTCCCCTCCTCCTCCTGGATATGAGTTCTTCCGAAAGGAAAAAGGCCGTCACCGAAGCTCTGAACTGGGTCGGCCTTGAATCAAAGACGAAGTCCAAACCCGCCCAGCTTTCCGGTGGAGAAAGCCAGCGCGTGGCAATAGCCCGGGCTATGGTGAAACGGCCGGGCATTGTCCTTGCTGATGAACCCACTGCCAACCTCGACGCCGAAAACTCGCACCATATTCTCCGAACCATGGTAAAACTGAATGAAGAACTACATACCACTTTCATTTTCGCCACCCATGATGAGAAGGTCATTCAGTATCTCCGCAGAAAGATAAGTCTTGCCGACGGGAAAGTCGCCGGTGATGAAATCATTAAAAAATAAGAAAGGGACCGGAAAATGCTCGCTTTTAAACTAGCATACAAAAATCTTATCGGTGCAGGTCTCCGGACCTGGCTGAATGTTATCGTCCTTTCCTTCTCTTTTGTCGTGATCATTTTCTTCAAAGGTCTGCTCGACGGATGGGACCGGCAGGCGAAGAAAGACACTATTGCCTGGGAAGTGGGTGGCGGCCAGTACTGGCAGAAGAATTTCGATCCCTATGATCCTTTTACCCTGAACGACAGTCATGAAAAACCGGGGCCGCAGGCTGCGGGACTTATCGACCGGGGTGATGCCGTCCCCGAACTCATCACACAGGGATCCATATACCCGGAAGGAAGGATTCAAACCGCCCTTTTAAAGGGCATCAGCCCGGACCAGGAAATCCTGGATCTGCCCACCGCCGCCCTCGATACCGTAATTGGTGAAATCCCCGCCATCATAGGGAGCAATATGGCCAAAAACAATAAACTCAGTAAGGGGGATGTGATGATGATACGCTGGAGGGATACCAATGGCACCTTCGATGCTGACGAGGTCAGGATCACGGCGGTTTTCAACACCAATGTTCCTACTGTCGACGGCGGACAGATCTGGCTGCCCCTGGACAGACTGCGCGAAATGATGCTTCAGCCCGGAGAGGCCACCCTTCTCGTCACACGGCCGGGATTCGTTCAGGAAGATGCCGGACCCGGCTGGACATTCAAAGATCCGAAATACCTGCTCCGGGATATCGACCAGATCATACAGGCCAAAACTGCGAGTAGTTCGATACTTTATCTTATCCTCCTGCTGCTGGCGATGCTGGCGATCTTCGATACCCAGGTACTTTCCATCTTCCGGAGGCAGAAAGAGATCGGGACTTATATTGCCCTTGGGATGACCCGGCGCCAGGTGGTCGGCATCTTTACAGCCGAAGGTTCTATGTACGCCATTCTCGCCATACTTGCCGGGGCCGTTTATGGGATCCCGCTTTTTATAAGCCAGGCGGTGAACGGATTTGCCGTTCCCGCCACTTCAAGTGATTTTGGCCTCGCCATGGCACAGAAATTATACCCGGTTTACAGTCTTGGCCTGGTAGTCACAACCATACTTATCGTCACTGTTACCACAACCATAGTAAGTTACCTGCCGGCCAGGAAGATCGCTAAAATGAATCCGACAGAAGCTATTAAAGGAAAATTACAATGATAAATTTTATATTGAAAGGTCTCTTCAGAGACAAAAACCGTAGCTTCCTGCCCTTCCTGGTAGTAGCCCTGGGTGTGATGCTTACCATATTTTTTCACAGCTGGTTCAAGGGGATCATCGGTGAGAGTATCGATTTCAATGCAAAGTTCACAACCGGCCATGTAAAGGTCATGAGCAAGGCGTACGCCGACAACGAAAGCCTTATCCCCAATGATCTTGCTCTAACCGGGGTAGATGAACTGATCCCGCAGTTAACGCAACAATATCCCGGACTGGACTGGGCACTCAGGATAAAATTCGGGGGCCTTGCAGATGTTCCCGACAGCAGCGGTGAAACCAGGACGCAGGGACCAGCCATGGGCATTGGGATCGATCTGCTTTCAGACACAACAATGGAAATCCAGCGGCTGAAATTAAAAAATTCACTCGTCCGCGGGAATCTGCCCTCGGAACACGGGGATATACTTCTCAGCGAGCAGTTCTCAAAAAACCTGGGGGTGAACCCCGGGAATGAAATAACGTTTATATCTTCAACCATGTATGGGAGTATGGCCATTTATAATTTCAGGGTGGCGGGCACCGTCAGGTTCGGGACCAGCGCCCTGGACCGGGGAACCATTATAGCCGATATCAGCGATGTTCGGGATGCCCTGAACATGCAGGATGCCGCCGGGGAGATCCTGGGATATTTTAAAACAGGCTATTATGATGATGAATTGGCCCATAAACTGAAAACGGAATTCAACAGCGAATTCAGGGAAAATGCCGATGAATTTTCGCCCGTGATGGTGACCCTCCGTGACCAGGGAAACATGGAAATGCTCCTGAATTACATGGAAAAGGTAACATTGATCATGGTTGCCGTCTTCCTTCTGGCCATGTCCATTGTTCTATGGAATGCAGGCTTATTATCGGGGATACGCCGGTATGGGGAAGTCGGTCTCCGTCTCGCCATGGGAGAGGAAAAAGGTCATATCTACCGCTCTCTTATCCTGGAATCGGTATTCATCGGCATTACAGGAACCATTGCCGGAACTCTCGTCGGATTGGGCTTTGCCTGGCTCCTGCAAAAATATGGCATCAGCTTCGGATCGGCAATGCAAAATGCAGCCATGATGCTTCCGAGTACTTTCCATGCCAGGATTACTCCCGCCGACTGGTACCTCGGTTTTATCCCCGGCCTCTTTTCAACGGTGCTGGGAACCATGCTGTCGGGAGTAGGTATCTACAAAAGAAAAACAGCCCGGCTATTCCGGGAACTCGATCTTTGATTTTAAGGATAAGATGAGGTAAATTAGTCTAACCATGTAAATAATATCATGATGAAAAAAAATACGGCTCTTATCGCGATGCTTTTTTCTATCGTCCCGACCCTTTTCGGCCAGTATCCGGACGGGAAAGAAATACTTGACAGGATAAGTGATAATATGACTTCCGAGAACAGGATATTCACCTCAAAAATGATCATTCACGGAAGGCGTGGTGACCGGACGATCGAATCAAAAACCTGGTCGGAGGGTGAAGATAAATCCTATACCGAATACCTGAGCCCGGCAAGGGAGGAAGGAACAAAAATGCTGAAAATCGGCGATCTGTTATGGATCTATTCTCCTTCCACCGACCGCACCATCCAGATTTCCGGCCATATGCTCCGGCAATCGGTGATGGGATCCGACTTATCATATGAGGATATGATGGAGGATCCCGTTCTCATCCACCACTATACGCCCAAGGTAACCGGAGAGGAAGACCTTGCCGGTGTGAGTGTGTGGTTACTGGAGCTGACGGCCTTCGATGAAAACGTTTCCTACTTCAAACGAAAACTCTGGGTCGATAAGAATAAGTATGTCCCGCTGAAAGAGGAACTATATGCCAAAAGCGGGCGGCTATTGAAGAAAACCACCCTCTCGGATATTAAGAAAACCGATGGCCGGTGGTTCCCCACTAAAGTCGTTTTCAAGGATATGCTGAACAGCGGCGACGGTACGGAATTTATTATGGAAGATATTAAATTCAACCAGGATATCCCCGAATATATTTTCTCAAAGGCCAGCCTGAGGAAGTAGACCGGAAGAATTTGTTGATTTGTTGATTTGTTGATTTGTTGAATGGAGTTGAAACAATCTGAAACAACTTTTTCTGTGTTAATCTGTGTAATCTGTGGTGGTGATTTGGTGATGTGGTGATTTGGTGAAGTGGAAGAGGAACACAGATTTGACGGATTCCGATTGCTATCGGAATCCGTCCAATCCGTGTTCCTATTCTCTGAAACCATTTCAAACAACATCAAACAACATCAAACCAATCCCCGAAAATCCGTATTCTACCTTCATCCTCCCTCCATCACGCATGCCATATCCTCCGGCGGTTCAATTCCCCGCTGAGAATGCCGATCGTGGTATTCACGTTCTCGACCACCTGGAAATCGAACATCCCGACGCAAATAAAATCGGCCCCGTTTTCAAAGGCGTACCTGAACCCGTCTTCCGGCTTTATGGCTCCGGCTGCCAGGACTTTGAAACCGATCAGCGGCACTTTCATGCCATGAAAAACCTCTATGGTCTGCTCGGGGTACATATCGAAAAGGTTATCATGAAATTTGTTATGATCGAGGAAACGTTCATTGTCCACGCTGAATTCTTCCCTGAACTCACGCGGATGGGCCGACCAGTAACGGTCATGGTGCATCGTTTTAAAATAATAATCCGGTTTCAGGCCGGAATATTCACAGGCGATCGGCACCTGGATGGAATGTGCCCCAATGCCTGCCAGCATTCCCTGGCTTCTCATGAATTCCACCGCCTCGTGCATCAGGTCCATCTGCCGGCCCTTCACGAGTTTGTCACTGCTGGCTCCCTGAATGTACATGCTTGTCGTTCCGAAATCCCGTGCCTGTTTGAATTCAATGAGCGGATCCGGCTGATCGGGCTGCACATAAGCCTGGCAGATGGTATGCATTTTACTTCCCGTGATCTGTTTGTATTTATTGAAAAGCGAAAAATAGCTGATCACCATATTGGTGGTATTGATACCCGCCTGTTCACAAAGTGAAAAGGTTTCGAAGATCTTCTTTTCCGTATTATAATGCCTGAAGAGGGTGCCTACATATTCCAGGTCACGGGAGTGTGACCATCCTCCAATGAGGTTGCAGCCCATGATGAGCCGGCTCATCTCCAGATCTCCTATTTTTCCTTTTGGCAAGACACCCTTCAGATCGCTGAGATCGAATTTCTTCAGTGCGACTGTTGCTCCGGATAGCATATCGGGTTCCGGATTGACCTCGCGTGATGCAGCCGCATATACTACACCTCCGAAAAACGGAAGGGTGACCAGGCCCTTGAGAAGCTCCCGGCGTTTCAGCGAAGATGAGCCTTCTGTATCTTCATAGGTTTGAGGTTCAATACCGGCCGGCTTTTTCCTCCGGAGATACCTGAGCAGGTTTTGCAGGCTGTAATCCATGGCCGGAAGGAAGATCACAATGCCGAGTGCCAGAGCTTCAATGATATTCCGGTTCACGATCCAGTAGTGACCTTCAACAGCCCCGGCCATGATGGATTGTCCGAAAGGCGGATAGGCAAAATAATACATCATGAGCAGGATGATCCCGGAAATGGCCGACAGCCGGATGAAAATACCGAGAAAGAGACCCGTCCCGATCAGGATCAGTCCCCAGACGTTAAGGAAATTCACGATGTCAATGGCTGCATGACTCCCGGCCAGAGTTTGAAAAAAACCGGAAAGAAAACCGAAAGAGCCTCTCAGGTAGGCTTCAGCTGACCATCCGGGATTCACGAGCTTTGAAATACCTTCATATAAAAAATGCCACCCGATGAAGACCCTGAGCAGGAACATTATAAAAGAACCGGTGCGTTTCATGGGAAAATTTTTTAAGGGTTTGAATGATATAAATGTAGTGAGTTTGATGAAGTTATGCATATCCGAAGGATCAATGGGGCTAATTTAAAAAGAGTATAATTAAGGAGGAACGGTGCTAACGTAGGTGCAAGAATCCGTAGGATGGAGGACGCACGGGGATGAGGAGAAATTTAAAGGCATCAGTTCGATAGTACGGCTGTACGACTGTGCCTGATTGGACACTCACTCTTATTCAAAAACTTCGGGTCAGCCTTCATGTCTTAGCGACTTCATATCCTCCCTCATCGCACTCTTATAATGTTGCGCTCTTACCAATATCTTCTTTATCTTTGTGCCCGAAAACCTAAAAAAAACGTATTGCTGATGAGAAGATTTGCAGGAGTGTTTATATTATTTTTTGGGATTATCGTTCTGCCTTCACATATTCTGGCCCAGGGAGGAGATACCCTTGATCCGAAAATATCGAAGGAGGTGGCGGCCTTCAGGCAAAAGATAGGTAAAGAAAAATCAGGCGGAATGAACCGGCAATTGTGGATCACCTTCAGGGTAGACACCTTCACCATTCAGAAATCACTTGAAAAAAGGCTGCAGGAGGCCACAGAAAGATATGACTCCGGGTTTGCGTGGTCGGATGCCATATCGGCCTACAATGAGATGATCGGGAAATATTACGGGGAATTACTGGACACGATGATCGAGGTTGACCGCCAGTTCCTCGAGGAGTCACAACAGCGCTGGCTCGGTTACAAGCAGGCAGAGCAGGTGTTAAACCAGATCATCGGCAGGAAAGAATACAATAAATCAGGACTCGTCAACGAAGGTTATGAATACCAGCGAATGTTCGAACTCAATAAAGACAGGGCAGTGGAGCTTTTCAGGTACCTGGCAAGGGTGAACAACAGGTGAGGTGAGTGGATCCCTGGTGAGCCCGTGACCTGTGTCATTCCGGCTTTTCATAGTCGCGATCCGGATCAATATCTATCCCCCTTTTAAAATAATTCAACAAATCTTTGCTGCTTTCGGAATTCTTTTATTACTTTGTTTTTCAAAGTACTTTCACGAAAACAAACGAAATATGGATTCAAGGTCTGCAAGTCTGGAAGACGTCAGGGAGATAAGGCGCCTCATGGAAAAATCAAGCAGGTTCCTTTCCCTCAGCGGGTTGGCTGGTGTTTTAGCAGGGATAGCCGCCCTCCTTGGTGCAGGAATATTTTATGGGTACGCGGGAATGGGCAGAATTTCGTATGAGGAACACATCAGGATCCTCAATTTTACCGGCGACAAAAACCTGACCCGGTTTCTTGTCACTGACGGCCTGGTCGTTCTATGCATTGCCCTCTTCTCGGGATATTATTTCTCACGTCGCCGGGCCAGGAAAATGGGCATTAAATTTTGGAACCCGGCTGCGAAAAAAATGATCATCAACCTCTTTATACCCCTTGTGGCAGGGGGTCTCGTCATCCTGGTCTTCCTCCTGCGATCGCAGGTGAACTACGTGGCATCTTTCACCCTCATCTTCTACGGCCTCGCACTGGTCAATGCCGGTAAATATTCCTATGCCGATATCAACTACCTCGGACTTTGTGAGATCGTTCTCGGCATCCTTGCCCTGGTTTTCATCAACCACGGCCTCATTTTCTGGACGATAGGCTTCGGGATCTTCCATATCATTTACGGAATGATCCTTTATTACAAATATGAACGCCACCCTCAAATCCGATGAAAGTACCGTTAAACAGACTCAATAAAACTTTCGAAAGCCGGATACGCCTGGGAATCATGTCGGTCCTGATGGTGAATGAACGCGTCGATTTCAACACACTCAAAGAAACCCTTGACATCACCGACGGTAATCTGGCCAGCCATCTCAAAGCCCTGGAGAAAGCGGGTATGATCGATGTAAAAAAGGAATTTGTCGGCCGCAAGCCCCGGACAAGCTACCAGACCACCGGTGAAGGCCGGAACGAATTCGAACAACACCTGAATGCACTCGAAAAACTGATCAGGAATTCCAAATGATTTTTTTTATTAACTTACTTTGTATTTCAAAGTTCTTTTAAAAATTAAACTTATGAAAAAAACTAATTATGTAACCCGGTTCATCCATTCGATCACCTTCAAATTTATCCTCACAGGCATCATCAGCCTATTTCTACTGATACCGGCAGAATGGGTGAAAAACCTTATTCTTGAAAGGGAACAGAGAGGCGAGACCGTGCTGGCAGAGATCAGTTCCGAATGGGGCTATGAACAATACATCACCGGTCCCTGGTTAACCATTCCCTGCAAAACATCCCGTCAGGAGGATGGGAAAACCATTGTAACCACGCGGCGGGTGCACTTTCTGCCTGAAGATCTTTCGGTGGATGTCCGCATGAAACCGGAGATCCGGCACAGGGGAATTTTTAAGGTCATATTGTACTCGGCAAGCATAGATATTAAGGGTTCATTTACCAAACCTGACTTTTCAAAAGCCGGGATCCTGCCCGATGAGATCCTGTGGGATGATGCGGCAATGACCATTGGGATCACGGATATGCGGGGGATCCGGAACAATATAAAACTGGATGTCAATGGCAGCTACCCGGAGATTATTCCGGGTACGGAAGACAATGACCTGGCATCGAGCGGTTTTCATGCCATGGCATCATCCATGGATATTGAAAATACACCTGTTAATTTCAGCACAACTATCAGTCTTAACGGCACGAAGTCGTTGAATGTCTATCCACTGGGTAAAACTACGGAGGTGAGCATGGCTTCAACCTGGAATGATCCGTCATTCAAAGGGGCATTCCTGCCTGTGGAAAGAAAAGTGGATGAAAAAGGTTTTCATGCAAACTGGCTCGTCACCCATCTCAACCGGAATTTTCCCCAGGCCTGGATGGGTGACCGGTACAAGATAAACGAGTCTTCATTCGGGGTGGAACTACTAAACCCGGTCGATCATTACCAGCAATCTTACCGCTCGGTCAAATATGCCCTGATGTTCATCGGCCTGACCTTCCTGCTATTTCTTCTGATGGAGATCCTGATCGGAAAAAAACTCCATCCTATCCAGTATATTCTCACGGGGCTTGCCCTTATTATATTTTACAGCCTGCTTGTAAGTCTTTCCGAACATACGGGATTTGGTACCGCCTACCTCCTATCGTCAGCGGCAGTCATTCTGCTCATTTCCTATTATATCAAAGCCTCACTGGGCAAAATGAAATATGCACTGATAACCGGCGTCGTTCTCTCATCCCTCTACCTTTTCCTGTATATCGTGCTCAGGATGCAGGATTTTGCCCTTCTGATGGGAAGCATTGGTCTGTTCACGGTACTGGGAATTTTTATGATCCTGACCCGGAATATCAACTGGTACCGGGAGGAGACGGCTGGCGATGCGGTTGGGGAATAAAAGTTTGAGGTGGTTTGAAATGGTTTGAAATGGTTTGAAATGGTTTCGGAGAAGAGGAACACGGATTGGACGGATTCCGATTGCTATCGGAACGGATTTTCACGGATTTTTAAGATGGTTTCAGATGGTTTGAAATGGTTTCAGGTTGTTTCAACTCAAATCAATACTCAACAAATCAACAAATTCTTCGGGGAGTTTCACCACAGATTACACAGATTATCACAGATTTGGAAGAAGAATATTTTTCAGATGGTTTCAGATGGGTTCAACCCCATTTAACAAATCACCAAATCACCAAATTCTTCCAAGATCCGTGTTCCTCTTAAACCTGTTTTTTGTAGTACGATACAATAAATAAGCAAAATTATTGTATCGTATTACAATAAAAATGCAAATTTTATGTATCACAATACAACTTTTGATGATTTGATAACCTGGAAGTTGCGTGTCTGAGATTTGAGTTTTTAGGTTCCGGGTTCAGCTTCGCTGAGCTCGTCAGCCAGGCTAAACCCGGAACCTGGAACTTTTATCAGATCTATCCGCAGGCCCTTCTTCCGTTACCTTGAACAGCTCATTCACTCAGCTTGAACACATCATCATTGATCGTGCTCTGGTTATCAATATCACTGATCGTGATAGTGATCTCCTGCGGTCCTACCGTGGTAATCCTTTTAAAGGGGTACATTATGCCGTTCACATCCCTGTAATCCGAAAGGTCGCTTTCCTGGGAACCTTCACCCGAAGAGGAGATTCGGCGAACCAGGTAACCCGAGTCCCTGCCAAAATAATCCGTGGACTTGAAACCTCCGGGACTCGTGATATCGATCTTATAGGCTTCCTGTCCGTTAATCTCTTCCGTGCCTGCCAGTTCCAGCTTATAGTCACCTTCCAGGTAATGAAGTTCCGGGTTCATCAGGGCCTGCTCCTTCATCCGGGCAAGCGTATCGCCGGTTAGTTCGGCCTTGCCCATCATTGTTTTCATGTATCCGTTCTCACCGTCATAAACCTGTTCGACCAGTGTATTTCCGTTCATCGTCATCTTCATCATAAATTTATCCGGTGCTTTTTGGTAAATTACCATGTTAAGATCCATACCCTGTACGCTGGCAGTGGCGTGCATCGTTTCATATTTCACCTTCTCCAGCCTTTTCTCTCCACCGGTGGCCGATAGGTAATGCTTGATGACATTCTCAGCCGTAACCCCTGCAGGCAAAGCTTTCTGTTCTTTCACCGGTTCGCCCTGGTAATCGTAATAATTCACTTCGCCATTTTTGGCAAATGCTGCCAGGGACTGGGAAACTTCCTCCTTATTTCCTACCACAACGATATTCGCATGACCGGGGAGTATGTATTTTTCAGACATCTTTTGCACGGTTTCCGGGGTTACCGCTTCTATTTTCTCAAGATAAGTAGCATAATAGTCATCCGGAAGATTGTACCGTTGCGTATTTAGTGCGAAAGACGCTATGGTTTGCGGATTTTCGAGTGATCGCGCAAAACTTCCCGAGAGGACATTTTTTACAAGATCAAGATGTGCTGTGTCCACGTCTTCATCCCGCATCCTTTTCATCTCATACAGGATTTGAGTTATTGCACTATCGGTGACAGAATTACGAACGGAAGCCGAGGCATCAAAGGATCCTCTCAGGCGGTCGGTGTTTATTGATGATCTTGCCCCATAGGTATAAGCATGGGTCTCACGGAGATTTTGCATCAGCCTGCCTGAAAAGACACCTCCCCCAAGAACGGCATTGGTCACTCCGGCGGCGATGGCGTCGGTGCTTCCCGGTTTCAGATCAATGGGATAAGTGACGGAAATAACCGATTGCACGGCACCGGCCTTATTGACAAAGGCTACCCTGTCACCATCGGGTGCTGGGGGAAAATCATACTTATGTTTAGGCACTTCACCTTTCTGCCAGCTTCCGAAATATTTCCCGGCCAGGTCCTTTACCCG
Organism: uncultured Bacteroidales bacterium; assembly: GCA_963771005.1. GTDB lineage: Bacteria > Bacteroidota > Bacteroidia > Bacteroidales > DASQZK01. The sequence continues at coordinate 247,889 of CAVYRO010000010.1, read as the reverse complement.
TCCTTCATCGATATCCCCGACAACAACAAGATAGGCAACATTCGGCTTAAAATAAGTATGATAGTATTTGACAACGTCATCTCGGGTTATATTTCCCACCGTTTTCTCCGTAACCTGTTCGCCATACGGATTATCGGCGCCATAATTCAGGACCTCAGATACGTTGGATACGATAGCGTCGGGATCATCCTTAACGGATTTGAGCGCCGTCAATGTCTGTTTCCTGTTTTTTTCAAGTTCGGATTCGGGGAATGAAGGGTGTTGCAGTATGTCGGACATGAGGGTGAGCAGTGTATCTTCATGCTTGGTCAGGGCGGCTGCATATATCCCCGTTGAATAGGTATTCAGGGAACCTCCGATAAAATCGATGGCTTCATCGATCTCTTCCTTGCTCCTGGATTCGGTGCCTGTCCTCAGCAGGTCGCCTGCCATTGCTACATATCCCGCCTTATCCCCTTCCTTCACAGGATCGATGTCGAGGGTCAGCTGAAAGGAAACCCTCGGTAGTTTATGGTTTTCCACCACGATCACCTTCAGACCGTTATCCATAGTAAACAATTTATAATCCCCGAGATTGATCTTGGGTGCGGGTCCCGGTTCAGGCGGCCGGCTTCTGTCAACCTCCTGGGCCCGGAGGTGAGAAATACTTAACAGGGCCAGGGAAATGTAAAAGACTATACTTTTCATGGGTGCGGAGTTTTTATATTTTTGAATTAATTTTCTTTATTCTCTTTGGGAAGGTAATACAGCACCACCCTGTTCCCCTGGCGGTAATACGCATTGGCCACCCGCTTAAGATCCTCCCGGGTTACAGCCATATATTTCTTGATCTCGGTATTGATCAGGTTGGTATTGTTAAAAAAGGTGTAGTCTGTGGCGAGATTGGATGCCCGGCTTGCGATGGTTGCATTGCTGCTCACGAAACTGCTTTCGATCTGGTTTCTCAGTTTTTCAAATTCCCTTTCGGAAATCAGGCTGTCCTTTACGGCCGCAAGTTCCTCGTCAACTGCATTTTCAAGATTATGAGGATCAACCCCTATATTCGGAACGGCAACAATGATCGATAAACCCGGTCCTTCGAAGGGAAGGGGAACGGCTGCAACCTGCAGGGCCAGCTGCTGATCATCAACAAGCGATTTGTAAAGCCTTGAACTCTGCCCGGAGGCCAGCAGCTGGTTCAGCATGTCTACGGCATAATAATCCTGTGTACTCATGGCCGGGATATGATATCCCTGGAAAATGGCGGGAAGCTGAACGTTATCGTAGACGGTATCCACAACCTCTGCATGTTTTTCGGGCTCGGTGGTAGCCGGCCTGTTTATCTCGAACTTGCCATGCGGGATACCGCCGAAATACTTTTTCACAAGATTTTTGGCGCTGTCTGTATTAAAATCACCGACAAGGGTGAGAACAGCATTTTCAGGAACATAATATGTTTTGTAGAATTTCATGAATTCCTCGTATGCCGCAGCATCCAGGTCCTCTACCGACCCGATTGTAGGCCACCTGTACGGTGATTCTTTGTAAGCATGGCCAAGCATTTCCTGCAGGAAGGTACCATAAGGTGCATTGTCGATCCTTTCTTTCTTCTCTTCCTTAACTACTCCCCGCTGCGTCTCGATACCGATGGAATCAACCTTCAGATGAAGCATTCTTTCCGATTCAAGCCATAAAGCAAGTCCTAGCTGGTTGGATGGGATTACTTCGTAAAAATAGGTGCGGTCATTGGAAGTATTTGCATTGAGGGTCCCACCGGCATTCTCCACATATTTTGAATATTCACCCCTCGGGATATATTCCGAACCTTCAAACATGAGGTGTTCGAAAAAATGGGCAAAGCCGGTCCTGTCGGGCTTTTCATTTTTTGATCCTACATGGTACATCACCGTCACCGCGACAATTGGGGTGCTATGATCAGGACTCAGTATGACATGCAAGCCGTTAGGCAGGTCATACTCCTCAAAATTGATGTTCCCTGTCTGCCCATTGGTGATCAGGCTCCCCGTAAAGGCAAGGAACAGGATGAAAACATGTTTTAAATTCATGATTTGATTGTTTTATATACGTGAAATTCAACAAACTTTAGGGTTCATGTAGATTTTTGAGAAACATAATTTTTAACAGGAATGTTTAATTCCCTTTTGACCGGATACCGAAATTACACTATTTTTCAGAAATACCATCCGGTTTTCCGCATGTTTAAGATCAATTTCAAGGCAGACGGGGAACATGTGCAATATTTTTACAAAATTTTTTGAGAGTGGATCGACACGGATCAGGTTTGCAGGGTTACCGGAATAATCGTTATATTTAACTGGAATATAAATATCCGTTGTAAAATGAGTCCCTTGATGTGCAACTGCAGGGATAGCAGCGTATTCTTTTGAATGTGTAACATCGAATCTTTCGTTAAAAACAAGGATTATGGCCTTGAAAATACTGGCAACCTCTGACCTTCATCTCGGTAAGAAATCTTCGGAAGTACCTCCCACGGCTCCGGAAAGTTCAACGCGGCATACATGGTTCAGCCTCGTTGAATGGACAATAAAGAATCATGTGGATGTCCTCCTGCTTGCAGGCGATATGGTTGACCGTGAAAACAGGTATTTCGAAGCCGCCGGGCCCCTCCAGTCGGGTCTGGAAAGACTCGATAATGAGGGGGTGCGTGTTTTTATTGCCGGCGGTAATCATGATTACGACGTACTCCCGGCCATTGTGAAGGGGAGAACCTTTAAAAATGTCACCATTCTTGGAGAATCGGGGGAATGGCAAACCATGGTCATCGAGAAAGACGGCTTGAAAGCCAGGTTCATGGGTTGGTCGTTCCCGGACCGGATGGTTCCGGAAAGCCCGCTATTGCATTTCCCTGCATTGGAAAAGGATCCTGATACAACCACGATCGGCATGTTCCACGGTGACGCCTTTAGCCGGGAAAGCCGGTACGGCCCTTTTAACCCTGACAGCCTGCTGAACAAGCAGGTGGATGCGTGGATACTCGGTCATATTCATAAACCGCAGGAAATCAGAAAAGCCGCTCCACTCATATGGTATCCGGGATCCCCCCATGCCCTGAGTCCCAAAGAGAACGGGGAGCATGGAGCTGTCCTCCTGACGGTTGAAAGACCCGGAAAAGTTGCAGCCTCGTTCATACCTTTTTCACCAGTCCGCTACGAGATCATCCCCGTGGATGTATCTGCCGCGAAGGACCGTTTTGAACTATCCAATAAAATCACTTCGGAGCTTCTTATCCAGGGCGGGAAGATGATCGCCGGACTGGAAAAGGTAAGGTACCTGGTCTGCGATATCCGGCTTTTCGGAAATCATCCAGGCACGGGTGAACTGGAAAAATGGACAGCCGGGATACAGGACGATCACCGTGAGCTCGAAACAGGCACCGTTATACTTCCCAGGAAGGTGATCAATGAAACGGCACCTGCCATCGGGGACCTTTCCATCCTGGCTTCCCAAAAAACACCTGCCGGTATCATTGCGGAAACCATTCTTGCCCTGCAAAACGGCAATTCCACCCCCTTCCTTCAAAATCTCAGGGATCAGTGGAAAAATGAACATGAAAAGCTGATGATATCGGGAACCTTCCAGCCACTTCTCCAACCGGGCCCGGCGACGGAAACGGAGACAACCGGTGCAGACGGGTATATTCTTGCTGAATGTACAAGATTGCTTGGTGAGTTCATGAAACAACAGGCAAAATGAGAGAAAGATGACAATAAAGACACCCTTTATATTAAAGCGCCTTAGGATCAGTAAGATGCCCGGTTTTCCCCATGGGCTCAATGGGTACGAGAACCTGGCCGATGGAATAAACATCATTGCCGGTCCGAATGCCTCGGGGAAAAGTTCCACGGCGAGGATCATTCAGCAGCTGATCTGGCGAAACAGGACAGAAGGCCTGCAAGCCGAAGGAACGGTTAACATCGGGAATGAACCCTGGGAACTGAAGATCGATTCAAATCATATTCGCGTTCAGCGTAACGGGCAGGATGAGGAACTCAGTGTCCTGCTTCCCCCGGCCGAAAGCAATAATCGCTATATGCTTGCCCTTCACGAACTGGTAACGGAAAATGAAGATGACCTGGCCCGGCAGATCGCCAGAGAATCCATTGGCGGTTATGATCCCGACCAGGCGGCTGTTAACCTGGAATACGGACCGTCGATCCGGAATAAGTCCAGCATTGAATACCGGAATTATGAAAAAGCCGGGCAGAATTTCAGGGAAGTGCGGGATGAGCATAATAACCTGAAAGAGGAGGAGACCCGGCTCGGATCACTTTATGAAAAGAGGGAGAAGGCGGAGAAAGCAGCTTCCCTGAAAGATTTTTATGAAAAATTTACAGGATGCCTTACGGCTGCTAAAAAGTTCACAGAAACCCAGACTTTAATTCGGACGCTGCCCGAAATTCTCGGGAAAGTCTCAGGGGAAGAATATAAACAGATCCTCGAACTCGAAGAAGAGAACGAATCACTCATCACTGCCCTTCGTGATGCGGAGAAAAAAACCGAAGAAAATACCGGCGCCCTGTCCCTGTTGATCCTGCCTGACGGTGGAATAGCCGATGAGGTAATCGATGAGATGGAAACCAGGATCAGTGACCTGGGCAACCTGTACCGGAAAGCTGAAGATATAGATGAAAAATTGCGGCATTCGGGTATCAGGGAAAAGGAAACCCTGAAAAATATCGGGACGGAAACGGATCCTTCCGGATGGGAAGGCATTGACCTTAAAGATGTATCAGGGCTGGATCGTTTTTTCCACGATATGGAAAAAATCGTGACTGAAAGGCAGCAGTGGCTGGCCGGTATAAAGGAAATGGAAGCAGATCCGGAAGCGCAGGCTGAATCTTCCCCGGAAATCCTTATTGAAGGAATAAAAACACTCTCCTATTGGCTCCGGGAAACCCGGGATCCGGCCGAAAGCATGTCCTGGGTCATTCCTGTAATGGCGGGGATAACCCTGTTGGCTGGCCTTCTGGGTCTTTATGCCGGATGGGCATGGCTTGTAAGCCTGGCCCTGGTAATCCTTGTATGGTGGTTAGCCCGCTTTGGAAAAAAAACGGCCAGGAGGACTATCCGGGAAAATGATTTCAGGAATACCGGACTGGCCCTACCTTCCGGATGGACCGTCGATCAGGTAAGTGACCATCTGGAATTGCTTGTTTCGAACCTCACCCGGGCAAAAAACGCTGAAAGGATCGACCGTAAATTGGAAGATTACAGAAAACATCTCGAAAAACTTGATCAAAAGCTGGAGATAATCGGGGAAAAACGCAGGGAATGGCTTGAAAGCCTGAAAGTCATACCCACATTGCCGGGTGAAGACCTGGATACGGGCATGGGCCTGTATTGGTTTCTCGAGAAAGTTAGAAAATGGCAGGAAAATCATGAATTAACAATGACCCTGGCTCTTGATGCGGAAGAGAACCGTGAAAACATCCGCATTGACACGGAGAGAATCAATGCCCTGTTTAAAAGTCTGGGCATGAAAACCGCCTCCGATTTCACCCAAATGAAATCCGTATACAAAAAATGCAAGGAAGATGAGAAGATCCGCCGGGAACTTACAGCGGAAATCGGGAGAATTTCAAGGGAAGCGGAGTTAAAAAGAGAACAGCTGAATAAAAATGAGTCCCGGCTCAGGATGATTTACGAAAAGCTTTGCCTTGAACCGGGGGATAAGGACCGGGTCCGCGAACTTACCGGCATGCTGGAGGAGTACAGGTTGGCGAAGAATTCCTATATGCTGGCCGAAGGCTCATGGAATGAGAGTGAAGCCGCCCTGAAAAAACATACTTTGTACCTGTCGCAGCAACCCGGTTTACAAGATATGAGTCTTGCACAGGCGGAAGATGCACTTATCCGCTATGACAACGAAGCCAAATTACTTCCCGCCTTACAGCGGGAGATCGCGGAGATCGAAACCCGGATCGGCGATCATAAAAAAGGACATAACCTGGAGGATGCCATAGCCGAAAAAGAAGCTGCTCTTGAGGATCTCAGGAGGTTGTCCGAGGAAAATCTTTCGTCCATAACCGGGCACCTCATTGTGAGCAACCTGAAAAAAATCACTTCGGAACAAAACCGGCCTGCCGTATTCAAAAGAGCGGGTGTACTGCTTAACAGGATTACCCGGGGAAGGTATGAACTCCGGCTGGAAGAAAGGGAAGAGCCGGCCTTCAGGGCTTTCGACACCAAAAACCGGATCGGGCAGACGCTCTCAGAGCTTTCCACCGGTACGCGCGTCCAGTTGTTACTTGCCGTACGTCTCGCCTTCATTGAAACGCAGGAACCCGCTATCCGGCTTCCGGTTATGGCTGATGAGCTTCTTGCCAATTGCGATGATATCCGGGCCTCCGCCATCATTGATGCACTTACCGAGATCAGCAGGCAGGGCAGGCAGATCTTCTATTTCACTGCCCAGGATGATGAGGTTGCCCGATGGAAGGCCCGCCTTGGGAATGAAGATGGCAATTTCTTCCGGATCATACGACTTACCGGCATGGGAGAAGAACATCCCCCCAGGGCCGGGTTGAACATTATTCCTTCATTCATTCATGAGGTCCCCATTCCCCACAACCCGGACCACGAAGAATACGGACGTAAACTGGGTATCCCCGGATTTCACATAACAGAGGACAAGCCTTCCCAGCTGCATCTCTGGTATCTCATCGATGACAATTACCTGCTGCACGATCTGTTAAGTATGGGCCTCTTCTTCTACGGACAACTCGAAAGTCTTACCGCTGCCGGGGAGTCCGTCCGGGGGATCACTCCGGAGATCCGGCGGGAGATCAGCAATAAGATCCACATACTTGAAAGATTTGTCGAACTTTGGCGCACGGGACGTTCCCGGCCCATCGACCGCAGTATCCTGGAAAGTTCGGGTGCCGTGTCGGATATATTTATCGATGAAGTGTCAGCCCTTCTGGGCATCCTGGAAAATGATCCGGTACAACTCACCGAACAGCTGAGACATGCCGGTGTTCCCGGCTTCAGGCAGAACAAAACCGAACAGTTGGAGGAATATCTTCGCAGGGAAGGGTTCATAGATGACCGGCCCCTGATCCCCGAGGACAAAATATGGGAGAGGGTGAAAAATTATGGTTTCAATAACGGGATCGAAGCCTCCATGGCGGAAGTATTCCTGAAGCGTATCCTGGTGGTCACAGAAAAAGAAAATTCCACGGCACGATAAGTCAAGTAATCACCAGAAAAATACGAAAATTAATTTGGTCGGGATATGATATTTCCCCCTTTAGTTTTAGTTTTGGTACTGAGAAAATTTCCGGCGAAGAGTGAAAAAATTCTGAAATAACGAAATTATTCACCCGATGACTAAAACCTATGAAGAGAAAGCACCGCGACGCGGTATTGCACCAGCGCTCACATTGATGCTGCTGGCTCCGCTCCTTACCGAAGTCCTTCCGGGGGCAACACGTCTCAGTTCCCTTTTTGTTTTTCCTGTCGAGGTTTTCGTCTGGGGCGGAGGTGCGCTGCTTATCCGTTATATCGTAAGGCGCCTTGAGCTGGGATGGTTGCATATGTTGTTCCTTGCAATTGGACTTTCCCTGGCCGAAGAGTGCCTGATCCAGCAAACTTCATTGGCCCCTATGGTCCTTCAGTTAAAGGGGATAGAATATGCGCGTGCCTTCGGAGTCAACTATGTTTACCTGCTCTGGGCTCTTGTTTATGAAGCCGTGTTTGTTGTTTTTCTCCCGGTATATCTCACCGAGCTGATCTTCCCGGAAAGGCGCCGGGGATTGTGGATCAACAGGAAAGGCGTGATCACGGTGCTTATCCTCTTTATTTCAGGTATGCTTCTGGCGTGGTACTCCTGGACACAGCAGGCCCGGCCGCAGGTTTTTCATGTTCCCCTGTTTAATCCTCCCCTTCCGGCAGTGATTATCGCCATTGTACTTATTGGAGGACTGGTCTTTCTTGCAATCGGGCCTTACCGCCGGAGTTTTCTTGGACAAATGAATCCAATCAGGCCTCCTCTCCCCTGGGTAATGGCAATATCCGGGGTATTATGGGCTGTGTTGTGGTACGGGTTAGTGCTCCTCGCTTTCGGGATCGACCCTTCTTTCCCGCCTGTTGTTGCGATCGCCGGTGGACTGATCCTGGCTTCCTTGCTTATCGGGCTGGTTCCCCGGTTTACGGCAGATGCCCGTTGGACAGCCAGACACCGCTTTGCTACTATTGCCGGTATAATGGTGGGCTCCATGATTGTGAGTTTCACCGGGTTTATCGGAGCCGCCCCTGCTGACCTGTATTTCAAGATCATAGTCGATATCCTGGCGGTTATCCTGCTGGTACGGTTGGGATTCCTGCTACAGAAAAGGTTAACAACGAGATGATATTCATTTAACAGGAATTGGAGGGCAAAAGACGGGCAGAAAAAAGAGGAGGGATCCTTACCTTATCCCTTCCGGGAACTCTGATTTTCAAAATTTTCCCGGATGATCTGATCGAGATATCCTACCCTTCTCTCCACGCTGTGTTCCCTGAATGTTCTTTCCTGTCCCCGCCTGGCAATATGTTCCATCTCTTGCTTATGATCAAGCAGCCAGTGAATTTTCTCCGCGCAATCCTCCGCCGAATCGTAAACAACGATCTCTTCGCCGGGAACAAAAAGGTCGCTGATATTTTTTTTCCGTTCCGTAAGAAGCAGGCTTCCCATACCGGTTATTTCGAACAACCGTATGTTGGCTGCATAATCGCCCGCAATACCGGCATGTATATTCAACCCGATCCTGCTTCGGGCAATGAACTCATACATCTTTTTCCCGAAAACCGGTTTTGAGATAACCTGGTCTGCCATTCTTTCCGGGATCTCCGTCTTTCCCGGCATTTCATTCAGCAACATGAATTTTTTGTATATGGGCATCCTGGCAAGTATCCGCGTGAGACCGAGCCTCCGGAAAATGACCCCGGAAAGGTAGACCGCCTGTTTACCATAGAGCAATATCCCCGCATCCTTCACAACCTCACCGATGATCTTCAGGTCGATGCCATGATCCAGAAGTTCACCGATGAATTCCAGCCGGCCGGAATGAAAATCTTTCTGTGTTACAAAGGAACCTGCAAAGATCAGGTCAAAATCCTTTCCGGGCTGTTTGATGGAACCGGCAATTTCCTTTTCAAATGAATGATAAAAAAGATAGGATTTACCGCCCTGCTCTGTTATGATCTGTTTAAATACCGGTGAACAACACAGAAGAAAATCATATTCCCTGTAACTCCTTAAAGTCTCCCTCGTAAAGGGTGAACAATACAGGCCGGTAATGATCCGGATGTTTTTCACCTCATCGCGGATCTTCCGGATAAATTCCGCCGTGAAACCGGTACTGTCCTGAAACATTACCACTTCAGGCCTAAGCTTTTTCAACTGCTCTATAATCAGCGGAAATCCTTCCTTACGGCTGCCATTCTCACGGGCCCATGCTTTTTGGAGAGGGGCGGCGTTATAGATGATCTCATGGGCATTTACATCCATCTCCCGGAAATGCCGGGCAAAGAAATCGGAATATCCGTATTTTTGCGCCATCAGATGATCAAACTGTTCCCGGTAAGTAAGGTTCTCCGTGCCGGCGTTTTCCCTGTAATAATCCCTAAGAAAATTCCGGTAAAAACTGGTGATCTTTACGAAAGTATAACTCATGGTCTCTGGTTAACGGGATGTTTATCACATCAACAGATGTCAAAAGTACAAATTCCCTTTAGAATTACGGTCGCCCATTCTTGCAGAACGGATTGCCCCCTCCACGGACGGATGGAGAGACAGCGGGTTCAGCTCATAAATGGCCGCTTAGCCTTCTTATGCAGTCAGCCGGAAACATTCCTTTTGTGTATTTGTTTGTTTTCCGGGCTATGGCGTTGATCAAAGCAAACTTATCCCGCTTATGCTATGAATAAAGGACGTCTTGAGGCATTCAGTGACGGCGTTTTTGCCATAATCATTACCATTATGGTCCTTGAACTGAGGATCCCTGTGGGAGAGGAGTTCTTTGTACTGAAGTCAGTCCTTCCCCACCTTATAAGTTATATCCTCAGTTTTATCTATATCGCAATTTACTGGAATAATCACCATCATCTGATACACACCGTAAAAATCATTTCCGGTGATATTCTGTGGGCAAATATGCATTTGCTCTTCTGGTTGTCACTTGTACCTTTCGTAACGGGCTGGATGGGGGAGAATCATTTTGCAAGGGCGCCGGTTGCATTGTACGGAATCATTCTCCTGATGGCTGCCGTCGCGTACTATATCCTTCAGAGCAGGATCCTGAAACATCATGGTCCCGATTCCCTTCTCGCAAGGGCCATAGGCAAAGATTTCAAAGGAAAAATCTCTCCCTGGCTTTATCTTCTCGGCATAGCTTCCTGCTATATCAGCGGCTTAATAGCAGGAGGCATATTCGTCCTGGTTGCGATTATGTGGCTTATTCCCGATAAAAGGATCGAGGTAATCTTCAGGGAAGACCGGAGGGAGTGAAAATGGGAGGGCAATTCTCCCCTTTCCACCCTAAACATTAGCTTAGGGGATTTGTTTCTACTATTGGATGCAGTTGAAGGTAAATTTCAAAGTCGCATCCGGCCGTTCAGGCAGTAATGACGAAACCGGCCCGGAACAATGATTTGAGGAAGTCGATTACGATATGGGATTCCGGGAAAACGTAAAAGGTATGAAAAAAGTGATCCTTTCTTTTAGCGCTCTGCTGATCCTTCTGCTTGATTTTTCAGCAACATCCCCAGGAACCCTTTCCGTTGCGGAGGGCAAACAACCCCAGCTAACCATGGACAAAGCCGGGACTGTAAGGCTCATTTACGGATTGTCCGACAGTGTTTTTTGCATGACCTCAACAGACAATGGTACGCACTTTTCGGAACCGGTTTTTGTAGGTGCAGTAAGTAACATGTCGCTCGGATCATCACGCGGACCACAATCCGCTACCTCTGGAAACTATACAATGGTAACCGCTATTAGCAAAAATGGCACGATACATTCTTTCCTTCTCGATGAAAGATCAGGCAAATGGTCGGAAACGGCTACTGTTAACGATGTAGATTCATCTGCCGTTGAAGGATTGATGAACCTCGCCGCCGATGAACACGGTAACTTTTATGCCGTATGGCTGGATATAAGGCATGGCAAGGGAAATAACATCTGTTTTGCCTCAACATCCGATCATGGCAGTTCATGGTCGAAAAACAGGATGGTGTATATCGCTCCTGAGGGCAATGTATGCCCTTGTTGCAAACCAAACATAGCCGTTGACGGCGACAACGTGGCCATCATGTTCAGGAATCTCGTCAACGGGTATCGCGATCTCTACCTGATAAAATCCACCGACCGGGGAAATACTTTTGGCAAACCCGGAAAACTGGGTGAAGGTACGTGGAAGCTCAATGGTTGCCCTATGGATGGCGGCGGACTCACTTTCACGGAAAATGACCAGGTGCTCACCGTCTGGCAGCGGGAAGGTAAGATCTATTTCGACAAACCCGGCAGTCCTGAAAAGCTTATCGGCGACGGACGGATATGCAGCATTTCCGGATCAGAAGATCCCCTGATATCATGGCAGGACGGAAAACAACTGAGGGTCATGGAAATGGATACGGGTCATATTACCGGAGCCGGGGAGGGCGGTTTTATCAAAACCCTCAGGACTATGGATGGTAAGGTCCTTTGCGCATGGGAAAATAACGGTAAGATTGAAGTACGGAAGATATGATCCGAAAACCAACAAGACTCATTAATATTTCACCCGGCAGGTGAACCGGGCCTGATTATTCATTTATACCGGTACATTACTCCTTTCCCCCACAGAACCCTTTCACCCGGAATTCATTTCTTCCGGGGAACAGAGAACGGTCCCCATTCAACTTCTCCTGAAATCTGTTTTTATTTCCCGGCTTCTCCTGAAACCAGGCTGACTTTTTCAGGGTCAGCAAATTATGGCCATAACTCCGGTGTAGCGGAAAGTTCCGAAAGCTTACCTATCCCGAAGGACAAGAATATGCTTCTGCAATGATAGATTCAAAATGGCAGTAATTCGTTCTTTGAAAAAATATGATTGATTCTGGTGGGGATTGATTTTGAGATGGCGGTATGAAATAAAAATTTTTCATTCCCGTTAAAAAATCACCTTTTATGATGATATAAATCGCTTTATGTTAGTTAGTGTTTGCAAGAAAACTCGACAACCCTTCGACTTCGCTCAGGGACCGGCGACTTCATTCAAGAGGGTGAACTTTTCGGATGGTGGTAAGGCAGGCCAAAGGCACTTATGTATAAATCTTATATTCAATGGTTTTCTTATGAAGGGCCTTTGGCCTGCCTTACCACCATCCGAAAAGTTCTTCGTTCATCGAATTGACCGGTCCCTGAGCGAAGTCGAAGGGTTGTCGAGTTTTCTTTCTGATACTAGTTAAATGATTATTTGATATAAAATTTTTGCAATTTTGTCATTATTTAATGAATTTTTCGTGCATTTTAATTTAATCAACTGATGTTCAAATATTTTCTGATCGTACTTGTTGCCTGCTGCTTTATTTCCTGTACTCCGCAAAATACAGGTGGAAAAAGAGATCTAAGGAAATCTGTGGCAGAAGAGGATACTTTCCCGGGTATACAGGGAAAGGTATGCGATGCCGAAACCGGTGAGATTTTGGCGGCCAGGATCGTGATCACGGATCCGGACAGCAATGTGATCAGATCGAGATATACCACACTGCCGGGTTTTTTTACCGCTGATGACGGATCTTTCCACCAGGAGCTGAAACCGGGAAAATATCATCTTGCTGTTTATCACGGCTTTGGATACGAATCCCGTGAATCGGATCTTGAAATCACCCCGGAACACGGATACAAGCTCAAAATCTATCTAAAACCCCGGGTAAGTCTGCGACAGGATGGCTGGGTAAATGGCGGGGGACATTGCCATCTGTACACCGATTCGGTCAATGATGATGCAATGCTTTCGGAAGTCCGCCGCATCTGCCTTGCACAGGGAGTCGATTTCCTGTGTACCGCCCAGGGATGGGGAGGTTACAACGATACAACGTGGAAAGAGGGATTTGCAAAATTTACCGATGACAGGTTTACCCTTTATTACGGGTCGGAAATGCCAAAATACCGGACAGGTCATACCTGGTGGCTCGGGCAGAAGAGCACAAGGGGCTATTTCTGGAAGACGATGGATGAAAATTACGAGAATAAGTATTACCAGTCCGACACAGGTACTCAATGGAGTTTTAAGGACCTTAACTTCCCTTACATCCCCTGCCCCGAAGTGGTGCAGCGCATAAAAAAAGCCGATGATGCCGTAGCCATTATGCCGCATCCCACCTCCTGGTGGTGGCAGCCCCGGGGGGAGGTAACCAAGTATACCACCAACGTGGCGGCATATCTTTCCTTCGGCCTTCTCGCCGGGAAAATATGGGACGGTGAAGTCGTAATGGGCTACGACCATGATCATACCATATATCAGAACCTCTGGTTTCATGTACTGAACCAGGGATACAGAATGCCGGCCATGGCCGAACTGGACGGAGGATTCGGAAAGAACGACCGTTTCTATTACGGGTCAATGCGGACTTACTACCATATTGATGGTGATTTCAGCATTTCCAAGGTTACGGACGCTGTCAGGAGAGGCGAAACTTTTGTCACCTCGGGTCCCATAATCAAGGCGGATGTGGATCATAAATACCGCATCGGCGAAATTATCCGGCCCGGTGATGAAGAACATACCCTGAATATAAGTGCATGGGCTTCCGGGGATCCAAAGGATTTTCTATCCTACGTGGTGGTTTACAGGAACGGACAGGTATTTAAGCTTTGGGACATCCGGGGAGAAAAGCCGGAGACTTTTAAAGAAAGTCTGAAGATCACGGAAAAGGAACCGGCCTGGTACGTCATCAAGGCTTATGGCAGGAAGGCATGGAAGGATCCGGTATACCTGGATGTGATGAAAACTGCTCAGAAATTGTTGTACGACAGTATCCCTTCGTCAGAATCGGAACCCCATGATATTTGCATCACAAGCCCTTTCTATTTCTGGCCTGAAGGAAAAAACGATCCCGATCCGCTTGAATCGGATATTAATTTATCCCTGGTTTCCGCTTCGGGAAATAAAATTGAAAAGGCGACCATTGATGTCCTGGTCAACGGGCAGAAAATAAAAAGTGAGCAGGTTAAAGACGGTAAGGCTCATTTCACCATGCCCGTCGATGCTTATCTGAGGATCAGCACCGGGAAGGATGCCATCTACAGAGGTTTATTCCTTGACTACCAGCCTCACCTGCAACTGCTGGAGAAACTGACTTCGGGAAAATGGAGGGGAGATTATCACCCTGCTGTCCCTTTCTCGCCAGGGGAAGTGCCCTGGAAAGCCTTTAACTTCGATGAAACAAAGAGGATGCTTGCTAATGTCAACTGGAAAATTGTTTTCACACCCAATGAAAGAGATAAACTATGGGATGGATTTGAGGCGTTATTTAAATCAAAATAGATAATTTTACGGGTAAATGGCTCCCTTTTGCTATGTGCAAAGCTCTTTGTAATTTTGTCCTTATATAATAATTTTGATTTTAAAGATTTAATGGAACCCAGATGAGCGATTATTATAAAGCTACCTTACTGTTTTTATCAATTATGTGGGGTTCATTTGTACGAAAATGACCAGCTGATTAACAATAATTAATACATTGAAAATGCCTAAATTTAAATTTAACAACTGCATGAAACAGAATGGATTTCGGGGAAGGATACACAGGGTTTTGGTTGCAGTTTTGATTATTTTATCCTTTGGATACGCAGTCAATGCGAGTCCGGTTACGATGTCAGTCCTGCAGGACAACAACATTACCGGCACAGTCGCCGATGCCAAAACCGGTGAACCCATACCCGGAGTCAATATTGTGGAGAAAGGGACCACCAACGGTACCATTACAAATCTCGAGGGCAAATATGAGATTAAAGTAAGCGGGCCCGATGCCGTACTTATTTATTCCTTCGTCGGATATCTCAAAAAAGAGATTCCCGTTTCAGGAAATAGCCAGATCGATGTTAACCTTGACCTGGACACCCAGAGTCTCGATGAGGTTGTAGTTATCGGGTACGGTACCCAGAGAGCGAAGGATCTGACCGGATCTATTTCCATGGTATCGGTCGAGGACATGAAAAAATCTGAATATCCAACCATTGAAAGAGCACTCCAGGGCAGGGCCCCCGGTGTACTTGTCACGCAAACCTCAGGGGCTCCCGGTGCCGAAATGTCGATCAAGATCCGTGGTATCGGCTCCATCAACAGGTCATCCGAGCCCCTTTATATCGTCGACGGAATACCCACAGGTGGTATTAGCGGTATCAGCCCCGAGGATATCGAATCGATCCAGATCCTCAAGGATGCATCTGCAACGGCCATTTACGGGGCCCGGGGTGCAAACGGTGTTATCATCATCACCACTAAGAGGGGAAAGAAGAACAGTGCGCTGAAAACCGAGTTCTCGGCATCTACCAAATTTTCTGATTTTCCCAAATCCCGCAGGTATGATGTCATGAATGCAGAGGAATACGTGGCCCTTACCAATGAAGCTTATAACCTGACCGACCCGGGTGGTCAGCCAGCCATCATTGCCAGTGATTCATTGCGGAATGCCTATGGCAATACCGACACCAATTGGCAGAATGAACTCTTCAGGACCGGTATCGGCCAGAACTATTACCTGGGGATTTCCGGGGGAAATGAAAACGGTAACTTCAATGTCTCCGGCAATTATTATACTGAAGACGGGACTATGATCAATACCAATTTCGAGCGTCTGAACCTCAGGGCCAATTCCGATTTCAGCCTCTTCAACGACCACCTGAAGGTTGGCGAATCCATTCTCGCCGGACGGACAAGGGGTCACGGCAGCCAGGGCGGCCAGGGTAACAAATGGGTCATTGCCACCCTATCCTCCCCCCTTATGCCGGTGTATGAGCCAAAAAATTTGGGCGGTTTTGCAGGTCCGACAGATACGATAAACGGAAATAACGAGCAAACCAATCCCATTGCCGAACAGATGCTCCGTAACCAGGACAACCAGGACCTGAAACTTTTGTCGAATGTATATGCCGAACTGCAGATCCTGAAGGGATTGAAATACAAATTGAATGTAGGTCTGACTTACGGAAACGGGATATCGTCAACCTGGATTCCCGAATATGAGCTCGGAGATGTCGGAAACCGTTCTAATTCAGTATCCCAGGCCAGTAAATACAGTAACAACTATAAACAGTTTCTCGTTGACAATCTTCTGACTTATGCGAATTCTTTTGGAAATCATAATTTCACGATCCTGGTAGGTCAGAGCCGGCAACATGATTACAGCGATTCATTTACCGCCACCGGTCAGCATTTCCGCGATCCGAACCACCACACGCTTGCCCAGGCAGAAGTTGCCGGAGCCCCGGATTCTTATCAGGGTGAAGCGATTCTGGATTCATACCTCGGCAGGCTTATTTATGACTTCAAAGGCAAATACCTGTTGACCGCAAGCTGGCGCATCGACGGTTCCTCCAAATTCGGCCCCGAAGGCCAGCGGTATGGGAATTTCCCCTCCTTCTCCCTGGGGTGGAAGGTGAACGAAGATTTCCTGAGGGATGTGAAGGATATCAGCCTTCTCAAACTGCGGTTCGGCTGGGGACATACGGGAAATATGAATATCGGCGACTATGTTTATGATACCTATCTTTTGCGTCCTGATGCCTCCCGGTATCTGTTCGGGACCAATGAAACCCTGTACCTCGGAGCCACTGACCTCAGGAGCACCGGTAACCCGGAGATCCAATGGGAACATGCCATCATGACCAACTTCGGTATCGACCTGAGTGCATTCAATAATAAGCTGGAGATGAACGCCGACTACTACATAAAGAACCAGGATAAGATGCTCACTACCATAGAACTTTCCATGGTTCACGGAAAGGACTGGGATGATCCTGCTTCCAACCCATGGTACAATCTGGGCGACGTTCAGAACAGGGGCTTCGAAATGAACCTCCTTTACCGCAATGTGATCGGGAAATTCAGTTACAGCCTCGGAGGCAATATTACGACGATCAAAAACGTGGTGAAAAAACTTCCGAACCATACGCCCATCTATACCGATTTCACAATCACGAAAGAGGGACATACCATCGGAAGCTTCTTTGGATATGTAGCCGACGGGATCTTCCAGAACCAGGAAGAGATCGATAAGCATGCCGCCCAGGATGCCGTACCCGGAGACATTAAATTCCGGGATATCAACAATGATGGTACGATCAACAATCTCGACCGGACCATCATCGGAAAACCCATTCCCGACTTCACTTATGGGATCAATCTTGACCTTGGATACAGCGGGTTCGACTTCGTTGTCTTCATGAACGGTATGCAGAACGTCGATGTCTATAACGAACATTATACATATATCGGGCTTGCAACAGACAGGGAATCAAAAGACTTCAATAAACTTCGGAGCATCGCAACCACGTATTGGTCAGAGGAAAATCATACCAATACCCAGACACGTCTCAGCGTTAAAGATCCCAATTATAATGCAAGGCATTCGAGCTGGTTCGTTGAAGACGCTTCCTTCTTAAGACTTCAGTCGGTGCAGCTGGGTTATACCCTGCCCGAGCGTCTGACCTCAAGGATAAATATCGAAAGGGCAAGGATCTATGTGAACGGACAGAACCTCCATGTCTTTACAAAGTACCGGGGATACGATCCGGAAATCGGTAATACAAACGTTCTGACCATGGGTATCGATGCAGGTTTTTACCCGATGCCGAGAAGCATCCTTTTCGGTATCCAGCTTGATCTGTAAAAGAATACATGATAAGATATAATGTGAGGATAAAGGATATAGTTTAAGTAGTTAAAATGAAAAAAATGAAAACGTTTAAAATATTTTTTGTGATACTGGTTGCTTTTCTCTTCTCCGGTTGTTCGGAGGACGTTCTCAATGTGGAGAACCCGAATGCAATCACGCAATACAGTTACTATAAGACGCTGGATCATGCCAACCAGGCCATAGTAGCCAGCTACGATGCCCTGAAGGGAAACGGGCTCTATGGACTTCGGCTTCCCTTCGTTTCGAATGCTCTCAGCGATTTCGGCGTTTATGAAAAACCGCTTTACGAGGAATTCATCTACACCCCCGACGATGAGGATATCAAATTTATCTGGGGATATGCCTACCGGGGAGTGGCCAAATGTAACCTCGCCCTGGAAAAGATCCCCCAGATCCAGGATCCGGCTCTCACCGACGAACTCAGGATAAGGCTGTTGGGCGAAGCTAAATTCCTTCGGGCATTGTATAATTTCATCCTTCATACAAGATTCAACGACCCGCCGCTGATAAACAAGGTGATCACCGACATGCAGGAAGAATTCGGCAATTCAACCTGGGAGGAGTATATGACCCAGATCGAAAAGGACCTCCTGGGATATGATGATGCTTCCGGGAAACATGTAGACGGCGCTATTGAAGTTCTACCCATCACTTACGACGATGCAAATGTTGGGAGGGCTACCAAAGGAGCCGCTTACTTCCTTCTTGCCAAGACCTATCTTTACCATGAACAGTGGGACAAGGCTAAGGAATATATCCAGGATCTCATCGACCTTCATGCCTATGAATTGGTGCAGGCCCAGGGCCAGGATTCTACGGACTATATCGATGCTTTTCTCAGCAATTCATCATCTGTCGACCTCAAGCATAACGGGAGGACATACATTTCGGAGAATAACAAGGAATCCATTTTCTCGATCCAGTTTGCCGCAGGCGATTTCGTAAGGAACAACTACCTCCCCGGCTGGATGTGCGACGGCAGCGTATATAATGCCTACAACGGGATAAATGGCTGGAAGAACACTTCATGCTCGGTTGCCTATGCCAACATGTTTGAGAAGACCCCCAATCACCCATCAGGGATCAAATATGATCCAAGGAAATACGGCACGATCTATGTTCCCGGGGATACGATCACCAACAACCCGGCCAGCCAGAATTATGTACCCTTTGATCCTTCCAAACACCTGCTTTCGAGTATCCGGACCGGATATGGCATGAAGAAATATCTCTATCCGCTGCACGAGGGCAATGCCGCTCCCTTCAACTCGCCCAACGACTGGAGGCTTTTCAGGTATTCGGAAGCTTTGCTCATCCTTGCCGAGGCAGAATATCATGTAAACGGAAGTTCTCCCCTCGCCTTGGATGCAATAAACCAGGTCAGGGAAAGGGCAGGACTCGAGCCACTGACAGAGGTGACACCCATGGCCATCGTTCATGAACGTGCCTGTGAACTCGGGTTCGAAGGGGAACGGTACTGGGATCTCGTACGCTGGGGCCGGATAGGTGGTGACTGGCCCTCACCAACAGACTATCTCGAGCATTTCAATGTGGGCAGGGATGAGTTTTTCCCCATGCCAACCGGTGAGGTGACCAAGATGCACGGGAAAATGCAGCAAAATCCAGGATGGTAATCGATACCGGGACCTATACCCCGGAAGAATTTGGAGATTTGTTGATTTGTTGATTTGTTGAATGGGGTTGAAACCATCTGAAAAATATCCTTCTTCCTAATCTGCGATAATCTGTGTAATCTGTGGTGAAACTCCCCAAAGAATTTGTTGATTTGTTGATTTGTTGAATGGAGCTGAAACCATCTGAAAAATATTCTTCTTCCTAATCTGTGATAATCTGTGTAATCTGTGGTGAAACTCCCCAAAGAATTTGTTGATTTGTTGATTTGTTGATTTGTTGAATGGAGCTGAAACATTCTTAAAAATATTCTTCTTCCTAATCTGTGATAATCTGTGTTATCTGTGGTGAAACTCCCCGAAGAATTTGTTGATTTGTTGATTTGTTGATTTGTTGATTTATTGAATGGAGCTGAAACATTCTGAAACAATCCTCAAACAACCCTCAAACAATAAACTCCGCGATCATCTGTCAAAATCCGTTCAATCCGCGTTCCTCTTCTTTCAAACCATTCTCAAACAATTTCAAACCATTTCAAACAACTTCAAACCATTTCAAACAACTTCAAACAACTTCAAACCACCCCAATCCCCAAAAACTTCTTTCCCCCCTATGCGTTATAAAGTTAAAAGTATTTATTTATTACCTTATCATTAACCTCTTTGCACTATGGATAATTTTTTCAGCAAAAATTTCTGGGAGACTTTTTATACCAAAGCCTCCGACTGGCTGGTAACGTCACTACCGGCCATTGTCATCCTCATTGTCGTCCTGTTCATAGCCCTCCGGGTGACACGGATGCTGGTCAGCCGCACAAAGAAGATCATACTGAAGCGTACGCAGGATGAGGAAGGCGCAGTTAACCTGGAAACCGAAAAAAGGATAAATACCCTGATGAGCATTGTTCACGGGTTGCTCCAGATCATCATATGGGCGATTTTTATCATGATCTTCCTGAAAAGGATTGGCCTGGATATCGGACCCATCATTGCCAGCGCCGGTATCATAGGTCTGGCTGTAGGTTTCGGTGCCCAGGAACTGGTGCGTGATTTCATTTCGGGGTTCTTCATCCTTCTTGAGAATCAGGTAAGAGCAGGTGATGTAGCCCTCATAAACGGTACGGGAGGACTCGTTGAAAAGATCGAGATGCGGACCATCACCCTTCGCGACCTTTCGGGCGTGGTTCATGTCTTCCAGAATGGCAAGATCAATACACTTTCCAATATGACCAAGGAATGGTCGGCCATGGTCTTCGAGATAGGCGTCGCATATAAGGAAGATGTCGATGCGGTGATCGGTGTGATCAAGGAAGTGGGTGAAGAACTGATGAATGATCCCGAATATACGCCCAAAATTCTCGAACCTATCGAAGTATTCGGTCTTGACCAGTTCGGCGACAGCGCTGTCGTAATAAAAGCGCGGTTCAAAACCAGGCCGGGCGACCAGTGGAGCACAGGCCGGGAGTTTCGAAAACGCCTGAAGAAAACCTTCGACAGCAGAAATATTGAAATTCCTTTCCCGCATGTATCATTGTACTGGGGCGAGGAGATCAGCCCGCTGAAAATCGACACTCCTTCGCAACCTGCCGTCAGGGCCGGGCAAAAAAGCCCCGGCCGCTAAAATCCCGGCAAATATCTAACTATTTTGACCAGTGTACCTTATGGAGTGGTGAAAGTTTTGATGTTTTCCAAACCATATGTTAATTTTACTGTATAAAAGGATAAACCAAAAATAACAAGGTCTCAGAGAAGACACATCATAAAAATTAATTGATCTGTAACGCTAAAAAATCCCTGATATGAAAAAATTCACCTTCATCCTGATCCTCGTAGTCATGATCTTTGTCTACGCACCCGGAGTATACGCTGTGGTTGGAAAACAGACTACCGGTGTTCCCCTCGACGGCGGGTTACTCGCCCTCCTTGCCGGAGGAGCAATCGCTTATTTTGCAGCCCGGAAAAAGAAGAAGAACGCCCAGTGATCCTGTTATAAAATTCATTTGATCTTAAAAGCCCGGGAAACCTGCCAGCGTGGGTTCCGGGCTTAAATTTTCAAGGATTGTAATGCCGGAATCCAGAGCTGTACGAGTAAGCCTTATCATATTCATTTCGGTTGCTCTCTTTTATGCCGTACTTAGAATATTCTTCTACAGTACCGACCCTGTATTACCGTTTATTGCGCATGTTGTTTCATCTTACCAGGCAATGGCGGAGAGCGTATCGAATCTCATCCTCCGGTGGTCGGGTTTCCCATACCGGATCACCGGTCATCTCTCACTGCAGGGAGATATCCCCGTAATTCCCATTGAAAGCGGGCTTCTTCTGAAAAAGTGGTTTCTTATCCTTCTCCTTCTCATCTGGATTACTCCATTACGTGCCGGAAAACGCGTCTTGCTTTCCCTCCTTCTCCTGGCGGTGAATTTCATTTTTGCTTCCGTTGATATTGCGCTATTTGCCTCCATGTCCGATCCCGACCTCACATCATCGATGCAGATGTCGCGAACACCCGGAGTCCTGGCGATGGTGACATTTTTTGTCCTGTTTGTAATGGCAAATAAAAAAATTCTGCTGGAGAGAATTTCCATGCTTCGTATCGACAGTGCTTATGCCGGATCGATGCTCGGCAGTCTTTTCGTGGTAATGTATCTCTATGTTATCCTTGGGAATTTCGTCCTCGGGTTTTTCGAGTTCAGGCCCTGGGTCCATTTTCTTTTTTCCTCGACCCAGAGATTGCTACATTTTATGCATACAGACTCCGTCCTTAAAGGTAATTTACTAATTGGCGAAAATGCGAACCTTTATATGGGAAAGGCCTGCCTCGGCATGAATACCATTCTCCTCTTCGCAGCCGTAGTATACCTGACAGGCAGGGATCACAGGTCCCGGTGGCTTTTCATCGCCGCCGGCGTAGTATTTATCAACATTATGAACATCATCAGGCTTACCCTGCTCTTCAGGTATGTTCAGCAGAATAGCGGTTACGATCTAACTATGGATGTACACGATATGTACGACTATGTCATCTATTCACTCATCTTCGTTCTCTGGCTGGTCTGGTTTGAAGTATTCCTGGACATTCGTAATGTAAGGCATCCTGCTCAACCGGGATCCCCATAATTGGCCAGTATATCCCTTAATTCTCCGATCATTTCATTACGCAGGGATCCCGGTTTGAGGATCTTTGCCTCACTACCCAGTGCCCTTATCGCAGATTTGAATTCCCATGTGATATGCACATGATAGGTAAAAACGATATGTTCCTCAGTCTCCTCCTGTATCAACTGGCTCCGGTGCAACGGCTGGGAGACAAGATACCATGCCTGTGGCTTCCTTACCTCAAGGAAAACATCGGCGGGATCTCCGGCAGGCACGATAACACCAAGCGAATTCCTGAAATATTCCCTCGTGTTGAAATCCGGTGGTATATATGTATGACCGGAAACCTCAACTTCCCAGATCCGGTCGAGGGCATAAGTTCTGAGTGATTTCCGCTGCTCGTTCAGTCCCATGAGATACCAGCGGTACCTGTATTCTTTAAGGAGATAGGGATGAATGTATGTGAAGTAGGGTTTTTCTTCCTCATAGGGTTTGTAGAATAATTTGAGCACTTTCTTAAGAGAGATGGCATTGATGACGGGCTCAAGAAATTTACTGCCCGTAAATGCGGGGATGCTCTCGAATTCAATATAGTCCCATATCTTACCCGACGGATCGAGATTATTGATATTTGCGGCATCTACAAGTTTGTGGACCATACCCCCGAGTCCGGCCATAAGCCCCCTTGAGCTCAATTGTTCCAGCAAGCTGGCGGCCGATGAAAGCTCCAGGAGTTCTTCCCTGCCGAGGGGAAGTTTTTCGATGGAATACTCCGGATCGGTGTACCGGAACTTCCCGGTTACGGGATCAGTGGCGACGGGTGCGAGGTAGCCCGGGTCGGCATCATTCATCATAGCCCGTATATCGGCTATGATCACGGATCCATCCACGGGTTTTCCTCCGAGCACCTCACTGCATGCCGCTGCCAGCTCAGCGAGTGTGGCTTCCCTGTTCCCGGAGAGAAAACGGTCAATTACCCTGTACCGGATCCTGGATTCCCTGCTTGCATACATGGTTTTTCGGATTTTGGGTTATGATGACAAAGATACACATTAAGAGCGGGTTTAGGTAATTCAACCCGGAGTCGCTATATTCCCGGCAGCTAAAGCTAACTGCAAGAGCGAAAGCCTTTCTGGCATCGATATTGCTGAGAATAACGCTGTTATTGAAAACATCTGAGACATTAACGTTGTTGAAAAAAAGATGTACAGTCAAAATAACATAAACAATATTCTGGATAACAGACACAGCAGGGATCGATTGCTGGTTTTCCGCCATGTTTATCTTCTTGTAATACAGATGCATTTTTTTGATATCCTTCCGCCGGAAAGCCTCCTTGAGATGCTGGCCCTGGTCCCGGTAATTTTCAACAATGATATAGGCGTTTTTTCATCGACCTCCAGGAAAGAAGTATCCGGATATGCCACCTTCCTCACCAGGCGTTATGGTATGGAGCCGGGTTCCGATATGGTGACCGTAGACTGTACGAATCTTGTGCTCAACAGCATTTTCAAAGCCTGTCTCTTAGAATCCATCCCCTGGCTGGCTGTGCTTACGAACCGGAAAAAGAATTATGCATCTTTCATCCCTGTTCATAAATATAACAAGATCGATTTTATTTTCAGCCAGTACCAGGTTATCCATCCCGATGCACAGGTTAAGATCCATACGGAGGGAGAGAAGAGCGGACTTGTGTCAATCCTTTGAAAGAATGTTTGAATTGGTTTGAAATGGTTTGAGATGGTTTGAGAGTGGTTTGAGAGTGGTTTGAGAATGGTTTGAGAATGGTTCAGTTGGTTTGAACTCCATTCGACAAATCAACAAATCAACAAATTCGTTGGGAATGGCATTCGGGAATTTTTTTTATCTTTGCGCTGTTTAATTATTCACTTATAAATCCGGATCACGGTTTACATTTCGAGTATTGTCCCGTGGTGTAATTGGCAACACGTCTGATTTTGGTTCAGAAGAGTCCAGGTTCGAGCCCTGGCGGGACAACTAAATCGGGGATTTTATCAAGTTTGGTAGAATCTCCTTTTTTGTCTTACCAGAATCCTAGCCACCTTACCTTTATGCCAATTATCGGCTCTTATATGGTGGGATTTCAGCGTCGCTTTTTAAAATTAATTTGGATGCTACAAACTCGAATTTTGATTTTGCTAACAGGCTTCATTTTACAATCGTTTGTTCTTTTTGGACAACAAACAAAGATTGATTCATTTTTTAGATGGTGAACGATGTGTCGGTAGTGCAGCAAAAAACTACCATGAGCACTTCCATCGACTGAAAAACTTATCAGTGCCTTCATCACCTTAAATGTATTCAAAAGATACTTCAACATTCATTTCTATAAATCCACCGACGGTAATCTTATCACTAAATATTATTCGCCCGTATCTGTAACCGGGAATAGTTCACCATCTTCAGCACATGAGTTTACAAAATCACCAGGATTGTGGGCATATAAAACTTTTTTATCAATTATCCTGTTCATTTGAACATTATTTTCACCCCTCATACAAAAATAATAACTTCTTCAAAAACAAAACAGGAGTTAATACTGTCAACTCTTCCTGCAGGGACAGTATATGGCGCCTGATCTAAATGTTGATGATCGCAGGCATGTATTGTCGGCGGTTGCGATGTATCATTTCAAAGAAAAGTGGTCGGCTTCGGCAATTTTTTAAAGCATTTGTTGTATTGCTATTTACTTCAAATTTCCTTTAGATTTGGTTTAGATTTGGTTTATACTTTTATATGAAACTTTTAAAAATTAATAAAATGAAAAAGTCAATTTTTGTTATTGCTGTTTTGGCAATCAGTTTGGTTGCCTGTACACAAAATCCACCCAAAAGTGTGGCTGATAATTTTAACAAGAAATTTCAAAACGCCACCAAAGTAAAATGGGACCAGGAAGAAGAAAATGAATGGGAAGCCGAATTTAAAATGAACGGCGACGCAATGTCGGCCAGTTTCGACAACGCCGGTAAATGGCTGGAAACCGAAAAAGAGTTAAAGCAAAATCAATTGCCGGCAGCCGTACAAAATTCATTTAACAGCCAATATGCCGACTATAAAATGAATGAAGCTGCTGAAATTGAAAAACCTGATTTTAAAGGCTACGAGCTTGGCATTGAAAAGGGAGAAGAAACGCTGGAAATCCTGGTTACCGCTGATGGCAATATTACGAGCACTAAAAAAGTGGAAGAGGGAGAGGACAAAGATTAAGATTAAAATATTCCATATTCATTCAGAACAATAAGGATGAATACTGTACAGGTTTATCGTAACTATTACATGAATAAGCGAAGGCAAAACCTGCGAAACCTCTTTACCCAAATTAAAAGAAATGAACAAAAATTAGAACAGATAAAAACACAAATTGAACAATACAATAATTTAATACAGATATACAGGCGTGAACTGGCGACAGGAGATATGTCGGTCAATGATTTTTTGGTTAACTTCAGAAACTCCCTGCAAGTTGAACAAAATCTGGTAAATCAGCAATTACAAATAAATATCTTGATCAATGAATACAATAATATTTACCTTCCAACAGTTTGAAACAGCCCTTAAAGACCATGGGCAGAAAGGCGCTTTAAATTATGCCATTGCGGCGCGTCTAAGACCCAAACTGATGACGGCTATCGGAGCGATCCTGGCGCTGATGCCTTTGGCGCTTGGCATCGGAACGGGAGCACAAATGCACCAGCCTTTGGCGATTGCGGTAATTGGCGGTTTTATAGTTGCGCTACCATTGCTTTTAATTGTTTTCCCGAGTTTGCTTCGGCTGTTTAAGGTGGATAAGAAATGATGGTTAAAAATGAATTCAAGTATTTTATTCTTCATATCAGGATTAACAATAAATAGCAACGAACTGAAGATATTGGAATAAAATAGCATCTGCTTGAAAAAACATGCTGTTTTATATACATTTAACCTTTAAACTACGAGCCTTACATGATGTCTAAATAATACAATATTCCAATATTCCTTTAATTAATAACAGATTGAAATGAAAAAAAACCTTTGTTTTACGTTAACCCTGGCATTCTTTTTTTGCTTCATAAATCTAAATGCACAAGCCCAAAAGCCAAAATATAAAATTGCAGAAACCATCTCACTTACTGGGGACGGAGGATGGGATTATCTGGCAGTTGATGAGATCAATCAAAATCTGTTTGTTTCACATTCGTCGCAGGTAAATGTGGTAAGCTTAAAAAGCAACCGGCAAATTGCTGTAGTCCCGGAAACTCCGGGCGTACATGGAATTGCCATTGCCAACGCCTTAAACAGAGCCTATATCTCCTGTGGAAGGGATTCATCGGTTTTGGTTATTGATCTAACTACTTTTAAACCCATTGATAAAGTACAGATTACTGGTCAAAATCCGGATTGTATTCTGTACGATTCATTTTCGAATAAAGTATTTACTTTCAACGGCAGAAGCAGCAACGCAACCGTACTTGATGCAAATACGCTGGAGGTTCTGGCCACCATCCCGCTGGCCGGCAAACCTGAATTTTCACAGACGGATAGTAAAGGTAAAATTTATGTAAATATTGAAGACAAAAACAGCCTGGTGGTTATCAATGCTACAACCATGAAAGTGGAAAGTCTATGGCCAATCAGCCCGGGAGAAGAACCATCAGGGCTTCAACTGGATAACGAAAACCACAGGTTATTTTCTGTTTGTAGTAATAAATTAATGATTGTTACCGATGCTTTAAGTGGGAAAATAATAGCAACTGCGCCCATAGGTGCCGGCTGCGACGGCGTAGCATTCGATCCGGAAACCAAACGTATTTTTTCCTCAAACGGAGAAGGAACAATGACAGTGATTCAACAGGTTAATCCTGATGAATATGAAGTAGTGGAAAATTTAAAAACGCAATCTGGTGCCCGAACAATTACCGTAGATAAAACCACTCATCACCTGTTTCTCTCGTGTGCAGAATATGAACCGGGAGAAGGAAGAAGACGACCGGTAAAACCAAATACATTTAACGTTTTGAAAGTTGAATCTGTGAAATAAAAATTCCTTCCTTTACTTTTAGTATCGTTTTTTGAAAAAACAGCGGTTAAATTTTTGTTCCATGGAGGAATATGTTGAATGGAACTGTAACAATCTTAAACAACTTTTTCTGTGATAATCTGTGTAATCTGTGGTGAAACTCCCCGAAGAATTTGGAGATTTGTTGATTTGTTGAATGGAGTTCAAACCACCTGAAACGATCTCAAACCATCTCAAACCATTAAACCCGCGAACACCCCTCAAATCCGTGTCATCTTCTTCTCAGAAACTGAGAATGATGCTGTTCTTGATCCCGATATCATAACGCTTCAGACTGCCCGGCGGCCGTGAATCGTAGCGGTAGGTCATGCCCGCACCGAAAGAGAGGTGTTTTTGTATGGCAAACTGCAGCGTGAGGTCATTGTAAAGCCTGAAATCCGAAAACTGCCGCATCAGTGGCTGGTAATATAATACATCCACGATTTTTATCTTTCCGCTACTGTACCGGGCAGAGAGAAAGTCCGTCATCCTGAAATAATGATTTGCCGTCCCCGCCGGTATTTCGCTGCTCTTTTCATTGAGGAGCTCATTTTCATACATTCCGCCGATCCCCGCATCCACCCGAATCTTCGCGCTGTCGGCATTTAAAAGTGAAATGCGTATTCCGGCCCCTGCCAGCTCCCTCCGCCTGATCAGCAGGATCTCGTTGTTCTGCAACTGGTAAAACATAAAACTCTGCAACCTCTCGGTAAAAACATAGTTATACCGGATCTGCGAATATATATTGCTTGTGATCCGTTCTCCCCCGCTGTTCAGAAAATTGAACCCCCCAACGAGCCTGAAAATATGATGACGGAAATGATACTCACTGAACATCTCCAGGTCTGTCTTATTCAGGTTGGTATTCCCCCGGGCGCCCTCATAGCCAAAAGTTGCCGCCAGGCTAAAGGCTCTGGCCGCGTTCTGTTCATATTTCTCGGTATTCAGAATCCCCTGTCCTGCAATATGAAGATAATCAAACAACATGAAGATAAACAGGAAAACCGTCTTCAGTTCCCGGGATATTGTCTTATGAATTAAATAGCACATTGTAGATATAAAGAAAATGAAAGGCAGAAGGTTCAATACAACTAAATTTCCGGATCCCGGATCACCATTAACTTATGCCATGCATTGCGGAATTTCATCCACATTTTATAGAATATGGTCACATGACGAACTGCGGCTTCCTATGCAGGCAGCCCTCATTTACAGCTATGCCGGGAGATTGCAGAAATGCCGGATAATCAAGGGGACTCCGGCATAATATATGATCCGTTTCCCATAGTACAGGGTAGCCAAATAATAAACGGTCAGGGTACTGTCGCAGGCCCGCTGCCGTTCTCCTCCTCATCCCGGTCTCCAAAATATTGTTCAACCACAAAATACCATGTATCATGAAAAATGTAACGCATAAATATCTGATTCTCTTGTTTACCGTTACCCTTGCCCTGTTTTTCCTTCCCCTGGCTTCGTATTCCCAGGAGTACAAGGATAAACCGTATCATAACATAGAGGAAATGGAGGACCAGAACCAGGGATTGTACGATCAGATCTACGATATTGTAAAACTGTACCCCGATTTTTCCTATAAATACGATTACAAAGACGGGAAACTGGCGGAGGTCTCGGTAGAAGGGGTCCCCAGGGAAGTGGATCGGAAACGGCTCGAACTCCTGATTTACAACTGGAAGAAGAATTCAGATAAGATCAAGAATGAACCAAACCGTACCGGAGTTTACTATTCGGTCGAGGAGGATGCAGAACCCGTGATGGGATATGTCGATTTTCATAAGAAACTTATACAGAATATCGATTATCCCCATGATGCCAAAACGGCCGGGGTAGGAGGCATCGTGTACCTTAAATTTATCGTGGACGAAGACGGGGATGTCCATTA
This sequence comes from uncultured Bacteroidales bacterium, assembly GCA_963771005.1. Lineage (GTDB taxonomy): Bacteria > Bacteroidota > Bacteroidia > Bacteroidales > DASQZK01. The sequence goes on along the minus strand of CAVYRO010000010.1, from coordinate 218,302 downwards.
TCTGACAGCTTCGGAGGATATCGATTCTCCGTATCCCAACCTTGTGAAAAAGTTGAAAAAACAAGCCATACAGGCATTCAAGGATACAGATGCCGACTGGAGGCCTGCAACCGTCGATGGGGTACCCGTGGCGTCTTACGTAGTCGAGCCCGTCTATTTCGATTTCGAAAAAAATCCAATGATTCCGGGCTTGATCCGGTAATTAAGTGGTCAGTTTTTAAATAAAAAATGACCGCAGTCTCACGGGAGGATTGCGGTCATTTTCCGGCATTTGATTTTTTAACCCCTCTTGGGCGCCTGTTTAACTTCGTGTCGGGCTTCAGGAGGACTGAAGCGTTTCAGCTTTGACTGAATTTTTTCCAGGTTTTTCCTGTACTTCTTTTCATTCATTATTCCCGTTTTTTTTTAATGAAACATAAAATAACTTGGTAAGATAAAACGAAGACCGCCGCAAAAACCGGCGAGCTTCACAGGCCCCGTTTCTATTCTCAGGGTAACCCGCATGGAAACTGGTAATATTTCCTGGTAGAGAAATTTACACTCATAAATTCCCGGTTACAGATTAATGATTTTACATAGAACCTTATAGTTATAACACGTCGAAAGGTATTGGGTTCACTGATAAAGAGAATTATTATCATTCCATTTCCTTAAGGCATGGAAAACTTTGCATCGCCCGCCGGCCGTACCATACATGCGTTTTTAATTTTCGCGCTCTCCATATGTTACGGGCATTCTGAGGGCAGCACGAAAGGAAAAATAATTTCAAAAATTCTCTTCATAAACCTGGAAGTAACCCTTTGGATGAAGACATGCCGGGCAGGTTTCAGGCGGTTCCTCACTTTCAACAATGTACCCGCACTTAAGGCATTCCCATTTCACCTTTTTGTTCTTCTTAAATACCGTTCCGTTATCGATATTCTCCAGCAATCTCCTGAAACGGTATTCGTGAACTTTTTCCACCATGGCGATGAGCCTGAAAACTGCGGCTATCTCATTGAAACCTTCACTCTTCGCTGTTTCTGCGAACTCCGGGTAGAGACCGGTCCATTCCTCTTTTTCTCCTCCCGCTGCAAAAGCGAGATTTTCCCGTGTAGTGTCAAGAGGCGGAGCGGAATAGCTGGCTGTGACCTCCACCCCGCTGCCATCCAGGTACCGGTAAAACCTTTTGGCATGCGCTCTTTCCTCCAAAGCCGTTTTTGCAAAAATATTGCTGATCTGTATAAAGCCTTCCTTCCTTGCTATTTTCGAATAGTATTCATACCGTTCGGAGGCCATCGATTCCCCTGCAAAGGCCTTCATCAGGTTTGCTTCAGTAAGGGATCCTTTCAAGTTTTTATTCATCACCGTCCTTTTTAAGTGTACATTACAAGCGCTCACTTCCGCAGTGTCTGTAAAAGTTGTTCCCGGTTTTAAGATCCTCCGTCAGAATGCAGCCGTTGGCTTACCGGCTTAATCCTTTTTGGAAAATTCCAATTTGGGTGTTCCGCATACGGGGCATATCCAGCCATCCGGCAGATCGTCAAAAGATGTTCCGGGCTCCACTCCGGATTCGGGATCGCCTTTGACAGGATCGTAAATATAACCGCAGATCGGACAGATATATCTATCCATGTTGAATTCATTTTCCCTGCCGGTAAGATTTGACGGATCGATATATGTCGGGGCATTTTTAGGAGCAATGCCTTTTTTCACCTCCCGGTAGTAAGTGTATGTAAGAGGTTCGGCCAACTCATCGAGCAGCTCGCTGTGGATCACCTCCCCGACATAAATGATATGTGTCCCGGCATCCATCTCCTGTTTCACCCGGCATTCGAACCATGCCACGGAATCTTCCGCCATGTAAGGCACTCCTGAAGATGCCGTTGCGAAACCAGGGGTTTCGAACTTGCCTTTATTCTTTCCGGAGCTGAATCCGAAGGAGCCGATAATTTTTGGATGGTAATCTTTTTTCAGCACCGAAACCGTGAATACCCGGCTTTCCGCAATGTATCCATTGGTGAAATTATCCTTATTGCAGGCGATGGCAAATTGCGGAGGCACAGCCGTCACCTGGAAGACCGAATTGGAGATATAGCCGTTCACTTTTTCGCCCTTTTTCGAACATACGACGAACAGGCCGTATGTCATCGGGAGGAAAGCCCGGTGATCTATGGACATAGTATTGGTTTTTTTACATGCATAAGTTAACACCTTTCCGGGAAAAAAGTGCAGCCCTCCCCGAAAACAGTCCGGATATTATCCTTCACTGCCTGTACGTGTACCTGGCGAATTCCGTTGTTTAAAGCAGAAAATACGCAAAAGATGAGATACCCGCTTTATCTTTACGATTACCTATTGCCTTATAAGACAACCTTTACGGTCCTGCACTGTCCGTCCCCGAGAAAAACCCGCAGAATATATAAGCCCGGATCCATACGGCTCATATCGATAGAACCCCGGTTGCGGCCGAAGTAAAAAATGCCGCATTCCCTGCCCTGACCGTTATAGATTCTCACACTGGTTATCTCCACCCCTGACTCCAGATTCAGCAACCCGTCTGACGGGTTCGGGTATGCCTTCAGCGAAGCAGCCTCTTGTTCATCGATACCGTCAGAGGTGGCATTGAACACCACACTGTAAATGATCTGCGTAATACCATCCTCTGCCGTCACAGCTATGAGGGTGGTGCGGTCGCCGGCCAAATCCGAGAGTACGTTAGTCGCTTCCTGCACCCAAACAATAGCGTTCCCGTCATTCAGGGAAAATTGCACCAGGGGAACAATTAAAATCCCGGCTGGGAGATCACAGGTATAAGCCGTCACTTTACTGTTGAATTCCGGTGAGAGTGGGAGCGTCTGGCCGGGAATGCTCGCGGTAATACCGGATAAAGTTGCATCACCGGATGGAATATAAAATTCCACAGCATAGATTTTCTGCGCGATGCCATCGCTTGCTGTCACCGTGATGAACGACATCCTGTCGGCAGCATCTTCCGAGGTGACATCCAGTGCATCCTCCACCACATAATCCGCATCCGGATCAGAAGGAGTTGCTGTGATCACCGGCGGGATCCTGGAACCCGCCGGAAGCATGCATCGGTATGCGGTGATTTGGCTGCTGAATACCGGGATAAGGGTAAGAGATCCGTCCTCCGGGAAATTAATAGCCGAAAGTGAAGCATCTGTATTTACCGGATTATAGACGCCTGTCAGTGTAATATCGTCGATGATGGCCTGACCATCTGTAGCCTGCCATATACGGAGGGTTAATTCCGGCACCCTCGGCAGGATGTCGGCATATTTTATGAGGTTGAAGTACCCGTCCTGGATCCTTTTGAGATTGATCCCGGGGTAAGGCGTTGAATGATCGACCGTTGTGACAGGGAACCATTCGAGACTGTCGGTGGTATAGGAAACACCGAGCATAGTTCCCGGAATACCGCCCCAGTAAGTAAACCCGAACTGCAGGTTCACATCGGCATAATCACGGGTATCAACCGTGAATACGAGGGTATCCTCATTTTTGGAGGCATCGGTGATCCACCAGTTTCCGTCATTGGAATTGCCCGGGTAAGTATTACTTATATTGTCTCCATAATTCTGATAGTGTGCGGTATCTGTTCCGAAGGTCATCTTTCCTCCGTTCGTATAACCTGTGAATGAACTGGCTGGTCCACGGTAGAAGACTCCTCCAAATGTCTCTTTGGCGATTTCAGTCCTCTCCTGTCCCGAAGAGGGTGTCTTCACTTCCAGTTTCAGGTCGTCGAAATGATAATCGGCCACCGAATTGGATTTAATGCGAAAGGAAAGATGGTCGACCCCGTTCAGGTTAACCCCGTTTACGGGTACGGTAACTACAGACCAGTAGTCACTTCCGGCAACCGCCGGATCGGGCCAGCCTGTGGCTCCGGAAAGGTCGATATTGTTCCATGTGGCACTTCCGGGATCGTTCGCCACATCATCAAAACTATACTGCATTGAAAACATCCAGTCCCCGAGCCATGCAGTGTTCGCACCTCCTGAGAAAGAGCAGCCAAACCGGATTCCGGTAAGACCGGAGTAAGGGGATACATTCATATTTGCCCAGGTGATGATGGTTGCGGGATCATTCCAGTTATTCGTCAGAAGTAAAAAATTTTCGCCTGACGCACTTTCATACATCCCTTCGGACGTGCTGCCGTAATTGTTAATGGTGACGATCTCTCCCGATAGATAGGTAGCTACGGGATCCAGATCGTAAAGATCGGCAGACTGGTTCTGTGCAGCCGTCGATGAGGGTCCGAAATCCTCATTGAGCAGAGTGATCTGGGCCTGGAGCAGGGATGTCAGTAGTATCCCTGCCGGTAAAAGCAGATATCTTTTCATCTTAGTTTCTCAGGTTTAGTGGGCTATTTGGTTAAATTATCACAAGCAATCCGTTTTTTTCCTCCGTTCCCGCAGAGATCCTGTACAGGTAGACACCGGCATCCCGGCCTTCAGCGCTCCAGAAAAGATCTCCGGCAGTTCCGGCATGCAGGTCCGTCTCCATTTTTTCCATGAGCTGGCCATATACATTGAAGATCCTTATGGTAACCCGGGAAGACTGCCCCGGAGTAAAACGGAAATAAAAACCGGAACCCGAGGGATTTGGATAAACGAGAGTCTCGCCGATCGTTCCGCCGGGGTTCATGATGCCCGTCCCGGTGGTACCGACAGTGAAATGTACGGTGTCGGAAATAATATTTCCCATATCGGTTTCCGCAATGGCATAAACCGTATAATTGCCGTCGTCAGCTCCCTGGAAGGATACCCCGTACGTACCGTCGGCCGGTGATGCCGTCTCATCCTGCAGGATGGTTTTCTGGTTGATGTAAAAAGACACTCTTGAAATTTCCCCGGGGCATGCACTGCCGAGTGCCTTCAGCACGATGTTGGTACCGTCTGAAAAGGCAGCGCTGTCGGCCGGCTTAACCATCGACAGGCAGTCGGATGTGATGGTAACCGTTTTTGAATTCTTTGCTGTCAGGCCGCGGTCATCTATGGCTACAGCCCTCAAAACAGCGGGACCATCTTCCGATGGCATCCATTCCGCCGTAAAGGGCGCCTCGTTATCTTCGGCGAGCAGTTCGTTGTAGAGGTAGAATTGCACCTTTACATTCCTTCCTGTTGCATTCGCGCTCAATACCACCTGGCTTCCCCTGCGGTAGAGTCCGCCGGATTTAATGCCTGTCAGCAGTACGGAGGGTGCGTCAGAAGCGGCCGCCACAGACACAAGGACTTCTTCGGATTCAGAGCGGGCACCGAGGTTATCCACGGCAATGGCCTTAAAGCGCATTGTACCGCCCTTTACAGCTTTGACCCCGAAAACAGTGGCATTTCCGTCCACCGAGCCGGCGAACCGGTTATCCCTGTAAATATCCACCTTGTAGATCCATCCATCGGGATCGGATGCGGAAATGTTAAGGGCAATATCTTCGCCCTGCTCGTAATTCATGCTTTCAGTGGAGAGTGTAACAGAGGGTTCGCGGTTGGGAGCAGCGTCTCCGTTTGCAGCGGTAAGGAATCCGTAAGCAGCCGCAGCAGGCGCCACAGTCTGGTGTGTGGTGAATTCATTGGTTGGCGGAGAGCCATAATTATCGAAGTACAGTTCGTGGACAGGCCATACCAGGTTGGCCTTATCATCGGTATAGGCCGGGTAGATCCTGCCGTCGAGGAGGGCGAAATCGGCATCGTGGGAATTATTGTAGTAGCAGTTATCACCGGCATAGGGATGCGGAGGTCCGGGAGCAAACCAGTCGCATCGCGGCCTGGGGCCATAGGGAGGGATCCCGGGTATATAACCCGGTTCATTGGTATTAAATTCGGAATCGAGGTGCATGATGTACTCCGGCCGGATATGCCCAAGGCGGGTGAGCCATACCATGTTCATCTGGTTTCCCCCAAGAAAATAGTCGCATGTGGTATAACAGGCATCGATAAATTTTTGAGCATCTGCGTTCCCGGAACGATCTGCAACCACGTATGCGACCATTGCGGCCTCCACCCAGGGTGTCGTTGCCTGCCCGTTCCAAACCGGCTGGGACCAGTTGCCTCCCATACGCATGGAACGTCCGTTGTCGATGGCATTGGTAACGGTGGTTCGTGCATGGTTCAACGTGGCTGATGCCAGGTCATCATAAAGTCCCTGGTCGAAGGTGGCGCTATAGAGGGGCTGGTCGCCGTCAATGGTTACGTATGCCCATACCGCCCATTGACTTTCCCCCAGATTGGTCGTTGAACCCGTAATATTTTTTGCCAGAAGATCCGCTTTCATCCGGTCAAGGTATGCCTGCTGCCCGGTGTTCTTATATAACCAGGCCGCAGCAGCAGCGCGGTTCTCGATGAAACCTCCCCTGGATTCATCCCCTGCAAGGGTATTCCCCGCTGCCCAGTCGAAGGCACTGACGGCGGCGGTAAGATAATCTTCGATAATGGCAGAATAATCCTGTCCTGTTTGCCCGGCGGCGATCCCCAGGTTCCAGGCATATTGTGCGGCTATGCTTGCGAAGGCATATGAATCGCGCGGATCTTCACCATGAACGATCCAGGTGCAGCAATCCTCCCAGGAAGGGATCCCATCAGTGCGGCATTTATCCGCAAAGACAAATCCGGGGTAATTGGATTCCGTAATTCCTTCCCCCTCACTTGTGGTCGATATATCCGGGTCGATGCGGGATCCGAAGATACCGCCTGTCGGTCCGACATTGTGCTTGAAATAATCCACCAGCCATACGGCCTCATCCAGGATATCGGGGATTGCTGTGCCGGTATAACCATTGAATTCCGATTGGGCTTCAGGAACGTTCAACTCCCCGTCTTTAAAATTTCCGGAGGCCATCTCGTACGCCAGCATAAGGGTCCTGGGGATCCTGAAATGGGAGAAATAGCCGTCCCAATCGCCGGCATCGTGATACCAACCCCTCAGGCCGGAGAGGTCCACCGATCTGTCAAAACTGTCGAAGATATTTTTCTTCTGGTTATTACCGCTTTCGTCACTCAGATCGAGGGTGCGGACGGAGGTATAGATAAAGGTTGCCTGGTCCATAGCCGGGTGGGCCCAGGGTCCGGCAAATGTCTCCGGTTCGGCAATGAGGGCCCGTTCAAGGTACAGTCCCTTCATCACGCCATAAAATGCTTCCTGGTAAGCATCCGCATCGATCCTGAAAGGAAAGGAGCATCCGATTCCTCCGACGGAGATCACATATTCACCGGGGTCGGAAAATCCGGAGAAATCACATTCATAAACATCCGAGACCACATAGTTGGCGTAGGGTGATTCGTTCGATTTATCATTGTCAGGCTGGTTGTATTTATGCTGAAGCTGAACGGTCCCGTTGAAAACCGATGTCTCCGGGATGCCGGTATTTCCCAGCCTGTAAATATCGAACCTGCGGCCGGGCAGATCATCATTGATGAATGGACCGAGGGATCCCATCCATTGCGAGATGTAGGCATATTTTTTCTGTGAGGAAGGCGAATAACCCAATTCATTCACGTGGATAGCGTCCGAGCGCGTTGTCATTTCATTATAATCCAGTGAATATTCCTCCATGTTATCGGCAAGGCCTGCAAACCGGAAAGTGTAACTTCTGCCACTGACCATGGGGTAGGGTAGTTGCAGGTAAATGTAATGCCAGGAAGCGTAATCATTTTTGCAGGCAGCCATCGGCCAGGGTTCATCATTCCAGTGGAGGCATTTTTCCGAAAAATCGTGACCCTTGCTTTTGCGTCCGGTGGAAGCGGGCCTGAGAGGCTCCGCGTAATTTTCATCATCGGGGCTCGATATCGAATACATTCCCGGATCATCGGCGAGTGAGGTATTGAGCGGCCACAGAAAGGATTCGTCTGCGTCACTGCCCTCGTGATAACCGTGTTGTTGAATATACCCGTCATCGAACTGGATCACAACGATCCTGTCAGTCACCGGGGCGACCCGGATAATATCCGCGGCATAAATTTCCAGCAGAAAAAAACAAATAATTGATGTCAGTAGAATTCGTTTCATTTTAAATGGATTTGGATTTTATTAAAGCGACAGATATCATCTGGAGTATACCGGAACGGCAGGTCGCGATCTGCCCCTGCAAACGATGGTATATTACAACCTGCCTGAGATTCAGGATTTGAAAGCCACTTTTCTGCGTTGCGCCTTTCCAGGTATATTCACGAGTTCCTTTTTAAAGATCCTGAATTTTTTATATACCTGTCCCTGCATTTTTTCCATTTCCGCCCGCACCTTGAGGTTGGTTTCCAGTTCGAGGTGGCTGTCGATGCACTCGAACCCGGCCCCGGCGGCCTCCTGGAGCATACTCACCCCCATGATGGTATCGAGCCCGCTATTCCTGTATTCCGGGCTGATAGCACCGAGCAGCAGGTTGAGCTGCCGCGTGTGTTTTTGAGATCTGAGGATATGGATGAATCCGAAGGGGTATACTTTTCCCTCACTGCGGATGATCCCCTGGCTGATATCAGGCATGGCAAGCACGAAAGCGATAACTCTCCCCGAAGCATTCTCGATAACCTTCAGAAAGCGCGGATCCAGGATCATGAGATATCGTTTTGCAAATTCATCCATCTCTTCAACACTCATAGGCGTAAAGCCATAAATATCCTTGAAGGTTTCGTTCACCAGGTGGAAAACGGGCCGGACATATTTCTTCAATTGTTTCCTGGAGGAGAAGTGGACAAGTTTCAGTTCGGGGTGATTCCGCAGAGCCCTTTCACTGATCCTGCGATAAAAGTCCGGGATGACGTCGGGGATTTTAATGGAGTACACAACGAGATCCACTTTCTTATCGTAGCCCGAGCGTACCATAAAATCGACAAGGAAGGCAAAATTGCAGTTGGAGGCGATGACCACGGGCTGGTCGTAGCCCTCGATGAGCAGGCCCTGGGGATCTTTATCAGAGAAGGCAAGTGGTCCGACGATCCGCTTCATCCCTTTGGCCAGTGCCCAGTCTTCAACCGCTTTCAGTAAAGCCCTGGCGATGTCGAATTCTTCATAGGTTTCAAGGAAACAGAATCTGCCGTCCTTCTCGTCATGTTCTTCATTGTATTTATGATTGATCACTCCCATGATCCGGCCGACAGCCTTACCCTCCCTGTAAGCCAGGTAGAGTATGGTGCTTGAATGGTCAAAGGCCTTATTCTTTTTGGGGTCGAAAAAAACCCACTCATCCATATATACCGGGGGCACCCAATTATCATGGTTCTTGTGGATCTTTGCGGGAAGAAAAATAAACTGTTTTAATTCTCTGCCACTTTCAACCTCCCTGATTTCTAAAGTCATCATAAGGATATTAAGTAAAACAGCATGTTAAAGAAAGAAGATAATGCCAAATTTAATATTAATTTAATATGGATGATCCGGCACATGTAATTTTTTGAGTAAGGCAGGTGAAAAACGGGATCCCCGGAAGACCGAAAGGAGCATGTGAGTAAATGTATCCAAGGATTCCGGCGGCTTAGGCATCCCCACGGCGCGTTGAAGGAACGAGGCCGGAATATGCTTCCCGCCGCAATTTTTTATAAATCGCCGATGAAAGGTACCACATCAGCGGCATGGCAGCAACCCCCGCAATCACATCGATAACATAATGGGCCCTGAGGTAGACTGTGGAGAATAACAGGAGAATGGAAACAGGTATAATGAAAGGAAGGAGGTTTTTTGCGTAGCGATAAGCTCCCCAAAGCAGCATAAGGCAAATGGTCACGTGGGAACTCGGGAAAGCAGCGGTCTGACCTTCCCCTTCAGCCTGGATGATGCCGATCATTCTTCCGAAAAAATACCCGCCGGGCACCTTATCAGGATAAGCGGAGTAATAAAACTGAGGGCCGGCAACGGGAACGAGGATAAAAAAAAGATAGAATACCAGGAAAGAGACGATGATCATAAAACCAAATCTTTCCCCCGTTTCGCGTCCGGCACTGAAGTAAATATAGATGGGGATCCCGATGCTCAGGCAGTAGTATGAAAAATATCCGAAATACATGAGCTCGGCAAAACCATTATGAGGGATGAGGCCGGAAAAAAGAAGGGCTGGCTGGCAACCAAAAACAGCTTCTTCAGCCCGGCTGAAAAAAGGATCCAGGTTTTGTTGAACGATGAGGTTGTTCAGATAGTCGGTCTCGGCATAGAAGAAAGCAAGTAAAACAAAGGGCAGAAATACCCTGAAGGCCCTTATCCGGGAGGATTGGCAGTAGAAATCTTCAAGGGCCGGAAGAAGAATTATCGTTCCGGCCAGGGCAGCGCGGAAAACCAGGTGTGGTGCAATTCCTGAAAGCCTCGAGTGAAAAAACAGCATAAGAACGAAGGTAACAGCCAGGTAGAGCAAAATTCCCTTCTCCACGGGCAGAAGCTGTATTTTCCTTGCCGGTCTTGCCATAGAAAAAGATCTCATATATTGAACAGTTGAGGAATTGCACGCAAAAATAGGGAATAATCGTATTCAAAAATCCTCCCATATCCGTTTGCGGTAACCCGGGGAAAATATTGCCGCAATACCTCAGGTGGTGGCATACCTGCTTTCCGAGGCCCACCGGATGCCTCTCTGCATGATCGTGTAGGCTTCCGGGACGTTGAAATCGGCAGCCACATGCCCGAGGGAACTGTAGAACACCCTTCCTTTCCCGTAGTATTTTTTCCAGGCAACGGGCATGACCGCTCCCTTTATCCATGAAGCATGTTCACCTGAAAAAGTTGTCGTGGCCAATACTTTCACGTAAGGATCCACATGCATGTAATATTGTTCCGAATGCATATGAAAGCCGGCAAGTCCCCGCGTCACCTCATCTTTCCGATCAGCGATATGTACATCATAATCGATCACCCCGCCGGGATGAGCAACCCATTGTCCGCCAACCATAAACTGATACTCCGTATTCTCCCTGAAGGAATCTCCCAGCCCGCCATGCCATCCGGCCAGCCCGGCACCGTTTTTCACGGCGGCCAGCAACCCCGCTTCCTGTTCTTTGCTGATCTTCCCCATGGTCCAGGCCTGGATGATGAGATCGGCGGATGACATCAGCCCCTCATCGGTATAGCAGTCGAGGGTATCGGATACCGTAACAACGGCACCTTCCTCTTTCAACCAGGGCACGAACAGGTCCCGGCACAGATCAGGTTCATGACCCGGCCATCCTCCCCATACGAATACAGTCTTCTTATTTTTCAGGTCAGGTGAGGATTGTCCCGTAAGGTATTCAGGAAACGCTGCCGGTACCGCCATGATACCAGCCATGCCGGCTGTGGAGTTGCGTATGAAATTTCGCCTTTTCATTTCATTGGTTTTGAGTGAAGAATGGAATCCAAGATAGGAATTTTTTACTTTATTTTTATGTCCGTTAATGGATTGAAACGCAAAGGAAGATAAATTAACCCGGAACAGGGATCATTCAAACACAATGGTTTTGCTGCCGTAGACAAGGATCCGGTGTTCGGAATGAAACCGGACGGCACGGGCAAGAACAAGCCTCTCCAGATCCCTGCCTTTCCGGACAAGGTCGTTCACCGTATCTTTATGGGTGATCCGCTCAATATTCTGTTCAATGATAGGGCCCTGGTCCAGCTGCTCCGTCACATAATGGCTCGTTGCCCCGATGATCTTCACTCCTCTGTCATAGGCCTGCCTGTAGGGGTTGCTGCCTATAAATGCCGGCAGGAATGAATGATGAATATTGATAATGGCATTGGGATATTCCGCTATGAAAGCCGGAGATAAGATCTGCATGTACCGGGCAAGGATCACGAAATCAACCCGGTTTTCCTTCAGCAGGGCGATTTCCTTTTCTTCCTGTGAGTATTTGTTTTCGGGAGTTATGGGAATAACGTGGAAGGGTATGCCATACCTCTCCCCCACTGGCTTAAGGTCGGATGAATTAGAAATGATCAGGGGAATGTCAAGGGAAAACTCCCCCATCGTATTTCGCCACAGGATATCCCTGATGCAATGGTCGTATTTCGAGACGAAAACGGCAGCCCTGGGATTCTTTTCGGTGAAATGCAGGGAGAAGAAAGCCTCTTTGCCCTTCATGAGATCTTCGATAACCCCGCTTATCTGATCCATCGGGATCGTAAACTCCTTCAGGTCCCATGAAACTCTCAGAAAGAAGATATGCCCGTTCATATCTACATGTTCATTGAGATTGATGATGTTTCCCCCATTCCGGGCAATGAAAGTCGAGATGGTTGATACCAGCCCCTGGCGGTCGGGGCAGGAAAGGAGGAGAATGGCCGTATTTTCTCTGTCACTCATTACGGGTGTTTTATTTTCCGGAATCGGAATATTTCGCTTTCAAAATTCCTCATTAATATTCCCAATTCTAAGAAATTGGGGCATATCATTTTTATTTTGTATTTCCCGCCATATATCCACGTCATTGATCCCATGCTTTCACGCTATGTTGATCCGTCCCTATCTTCCGAATTTCATGGAACCTGAGTATGATATTTCCTGAGCTCCCGGGCCAGGGCCCCCGGATCGGGAACGTGCCTGCCGAGTTCATCCCAGAAAGCTGCGGAATGGTTACGGTGCCTTATATGGACCAGCTCATGAAGAATGACATAATCAGAAAGATGAACCGGTAATCGCATCAGGTGGATATTCAGGTTAATATTATTCAGTGAAGAACAGCTTCCCCAGCGCGACTTCAGGTTTTTCACCCTAATCTGGTTAACCGGGAAACCATATTTTTCACTTAGCTTCAACGCTCTGGGGATAAGGATGGCCTTTGCTTCCAGCCTGAGGGTTTCCTCCACCGCCTTCCGGATGAAAATCTGTATCCGGTCATCGCTGAGCGGAAATACAGGCGGTACTTCCACCAGGGTTATATCGTTGCTTATCCTGAACGCCGGAGTTTCGACATCTTTACATTCCACCAGGATGCGATGGTACTTTGTGACCATTATTTCACCCTCCCCGAAAAGTGAGGGTACAGATCTTTCCGTGATCTTTTTCCGGGTCCTGATCACCCAATCCTTTTTTTCCTCAAGGAAACGCGTAGCCTCCCGGTAACTGACCAGGAAGGGAATGGTCATCCTGACTTCCCCCCTGCCGTCGATCTTTATGCTTAATCGCTTTGTATTCCTGCGCTTCCTGACCGTGACCTCGCCTATATCATTTAAAAAAAAATTTCTTTCTGCACTCATTTATAAGAGAACTTGCGGTTAAAGCTTTATATTTATGGCTGTTAAAAAATTAACAGTAAGAACTTCCCGGACAATAAAAAAACCGGCCCGGGATTTACAATTTAAGTGTTGAGTCATTAACTTCGTCACTCACCATTCCATTTTCAAATGTAATACAATCCGAATACTTATGATACGAAAAAAATATTCTTTCCTCCTTCTGACCATCCTCCTTTTTTCTGCCGGCGTTCTTTCTGCCCAACAGCCCTGGAATTTAAGGGATTGCATAACCTATGCGCTAAGTCATAACATCCAGATCCGTCAGCAGGAGATCAATACAAAGTACAATCAGAATCTTCTCTCCCAGTCAAAGGCCGACCTCTACCCGGATCTGAGTGCCAATGGTTCATATGGTGCATCCTTTGGCCGTGCCCTTGACCAGACAACGTATGAATTCACCCAGAACCAGACCGTTCAGTCCGTGAACCTGGGAATCAGTTCATCGGTGACCCTTTTCAGCGGATTTCAGAAAGTAAATACAATACGGCAAAATGAGTTTGATCTTCAGGCCAGCCTGCAGGACCTGCAGAAGCTGAAAAACGATATCTCGCTCAACATTGCTGCAGGTTACCTTCAGATCCTGCTGAATGAAGAATTACTGAAGGTGGCAAAAGATCAGCTTACCGTTACCAGCCAACAGGTTGAAAGGACCAGGGTTTTAGTGGATGCGGGCAGTGTGGCGCGGGGCAACCTTCTCGAAATGCAATCGCAGGAAGCGGCTGATGAAGTGCAGGTCGTCACTGCAGAAAACAATATAAATATCTCATACCTTACTCTCACCCAATTGCTGGAACTCGATTCGGCAGAAAATTTTTCCATCGTCATCCCGGAGATACCTTCCGTGGACGAAAGCGCCCTCCTCGTTCCGGTAGGAGATATCTACCGTGAGGCCGCAGCAAACATGCCGGAAATTAAAAGCTCAGAATACCAGCTCAAAAGTTCTGAAAAAGGCCTTGATATCGCAAAGGGAACGCGAAGTCCGAGAGTAGGACTTTCCGCATCATACGGAACCGGATTTTCGGATATCCGGCAGATGATAACGGGCACGACACTGGATACAACGATTATTGGATATACCAATACCGGGAATGATGTTTATTCCACCTATGCCCGGACGATGACCGGCCCCTACCCTTTCTCCAACCAGTTAAAAGACAATGCCAGCACCAGTGTCTTTCTCAATGTTGCCGTTCCCATCTTCAGCAATTTCAGAATAAACAACAACATCAGCAATGCGAAATTGCTGTTGGAAAACTCAAGGCTTGAAGTTGAAAACCAGAAAAAGATCCTTTACAAAGAGATCCAGCAGGCATATGCCAATGCCTCCGCTGCGCTTAAAAAATATAAGTCATCCGAAAAAGCTGTCGCTTCCATGCAGGAATCCTTTAAGTATACCCGGGAAAAATATGAGGTGGGACTCGTAAATGCCGTAGATTTTAATATTGCGCAGAGCCAGCTCGTCCTAACCCAGTCCGACCTGCTGCAGTCCAAGTATGATTATATTTTCAAAACCAACATTCTGAATTTTTATATGGGAAAACCCCTTGAGATCAAATTCTAAAAACATCCTCAAAAATATCCAACCTCAACCCTTTGCTATGAAATCAAAAAAAATTTTCAGATACATTGCCATCCTGGTGGTCCTGGCTATCATTGTCCTTATTATCGGTAAAAAGAAAGGCTGGCTGGGCAGCGAGTTGCGGATAAAGGTGGCCACGGAGAAAGGAGAGGCACGAAACATTACTGAGATCATCACGGCAAACGGCAAGATACAGCCTGAAACGGAGGTTAAGATCAGTCCCGATGTTTCCGGGGAGATCGTGGAACTGGATGTAAAGGAAGGCGACAAGGTCAAAAAAGGAGATTTTCTCCTGAAGATCAAACCCGATAATTACATCTCGGTCCGTAACCGCGCCGAAGCTACGCTGAATTCAACGAAAGCACGTCTCAATCAGTCTGAGGCCCAGCTCGAACAGGCAAAGCTGGAATTTAACAGGAAGAAAAAGCTCTGGCAGCAGAAGGCTATTTCGGAAGCCGAATATGAACAGGCCGAGACAGCCTATAATTCAGCACTCGCCGAAAAATCGGCCGCAGAATATTCGGTGGCAAGTACCACGGCATCACTGAGAGAGGCGGAGGAAGATCTGCGGAAAACTTCCATCTATGCACCCATGAGCGGAACCGTATCCATGCTGAACGTTGAACTCGGGGAGCGGGTTGTGGGTACTTCCCTGATGACAGGGACCGAAATTCTCAGGATCGCCGATCTCAACCGTATGGAAGTAGAGGTCGAGGTGAATGAGAACGATATCGTCCATGTGCGGCTTGGCGACACAGCCCTGGTGGAAGTGGACGCCTACCTGGGGCGGAAGTTCAAAGCCCTTGTGACAGAGCTCCCCATCTCTGCGAATACCACCGGCCTGGCCACCGACCAGGTGACCAATTTCAATGTTAAGATCCTCCTTCTTCAGGATTCGTATAAAGATCTCATTTCCGGCAGCAACATAACCCCTTTCCGGCCGGGTATGTCCGCTACGGCTGACATTCAAACATCACAGAAGAACGGTGTATTTTCAGTTCCTATCCAGGCGGTGACCACCCGTCCCGATACCACAGCCATGGGCGATACCACCTTTGTGGCAGAAAACAAAAAGGAAAATAACAAAAAGAAAGATCTTATCGTTGTATTTATAGCCAAAAGCGATACGGCAAAAATGAGGCAGGTTGAGACGGGCATCCAGGATGATTCTTACATTGAGATCGCATCCGGCCTTGACAGGGACGACCCGGTAATCGTGGCCCCCTATTCCGCCATATCAAGAAAGTTGGAAAATAACAGCCTTATCGAAATTGTCGATAAAAAGGAATTGTTTAAAACGGAGAAGAAATAACGAAGACGGGTAAAAAATGAGTCTTATTCTGAATCTGGAAACTGCAACGCAGGTATGTTCTGTAGCGCTCACTGACGGAGAACGGGTAATATCACAACGCCTAAACAAGGAAGGAAGGAATCATGCCGCCCTTCTCACCACATTCATCGATGAGGTGCTAAAGGAAGCCGGAGCCGAACCCGCTGATCTTGATGCAGTGGCAGTGAGCAAGGGTCCCGGCTCATATACCGGCCTGCGGATCGGGGTGTCCACGGCCAAAGGGTTTGCCTATGGTCTCGGAATTCCACTTATCTCCGCCGGTACACTTAAGATCATGGCTTCGGGTTACCTTTCCGAATTTCCGGGTGTCGCTGAAAAAGAAGTTGCGCTCCTCTGCCCGATGATCGATGCCCGGAGGATGGAGGTTTATTCTGCCTTGTATGATGTTTCCCTTGATCTACTGAGGAATGCCGGTGCTGACATAATCAATACGGATAGCTATTCCCGATTCCTTAAGGATTCAAAAATTATCTTTTTTGGCGACGGAGCGGAAAAATGCCAGGATGTACTTACGCATGAAAATGCAGTGCTTGATAACCGGTACTCCCTGTCTGCAGCACACATGGCAAAGATCAGTTCCGATAAATTCCGGGATAAAATATTTGAAAATGTGGCATATTTTGAACCTTTTTACCTGAAAGACTTTATAGCAACCGTACCGAAAAACAAAGTGATCTGAACGGGATCACCCTGAAACACCCGGGAAAATAAAATATATGAGATATTTAACCTCAATTGTATATATATTCCTTCTTACTTTTTCACTCCAGGCCCAAAGTGTCACCAATAATTTCATCCCGGGCGAAAAGCTGCGGTTTGTAATCTATTTCGGGCCATTCGACGGTGGGTACGTGGATGCGGAACTTAAAGAGACGGTATTTAACGGGAAAACCGTTTATCACAGCTCCATGATGGCAAAATCTTCCGGCCTTGCTGATAAACTCTATAAGGTAAGGGACGAATATCAATCTTATTTTGATCCCTTCACCCTGCTGCCGGTTAAATCTATCAGGGACATACACGAAGGAAAATATAAAAAGTATAACGTTGTCTTTTATGATCATCCCAATCTCAAAGTCACCAACGTGGACAATAAAGTCTTCGAAGTGCCACCCGATATCCGCGATATGCTATCCGTGTTTTACTATATCCGTAATCAGGATTTTGATTCAATGAACAATGGGGATATTATTCGTATCAACACTTTTTTTGATAACGAGATATTTCCTTTCGATATGCGTTACCGGGGACGCGAGGAGATCAAAACCCGGATGGGAAAGTACAAATGCATCAAACTCGTTCCCTACGTGGAACCCGGCAGGATATTCAAGAATGAGGATGACATGACGATATGGCTTTCGGATGACAGGAACCGGGTTCCGGTCCGCGTCAGCTTCAATCTTACGGTAGGATCCATCAAATGCGACCTGATCGAGTATACGGGTCTCAGGTACTGATCGTTTTTTATCTCTCTCCTCATTTCCATACTCTTGCAAAGCATAAATAATTTTGCTTATTTTACGCTCACTTTTTAAAAAGCTAAGATTCTCAAAAAAAACCCATTATGGCAACGACCGCTGATTTCAAAAACGGATTATGTATTGAATTCAATAATGACCTTTTCACAATTGTCCAGTTTCAGCACGTAAAACCGGGTAAAGGGGGAGCATTCGTCAGAACAAAACTCAAAAGCCTTACCACAGGTAAGGTCATTGAAAATACATTCAATGCAGGAGTTAAGGTGAATACCGCCAGGGTGGAAAGAAGGCCCTATCAGTTTCTTTATTCCGATGATCTCGGATTTCATTTCATGCATCTTGAAACTTTCGAACAGATTTCAATTGAAAAGGATATGGTGGAAAATGCCGATCTCTATAAAGAAGGCCAGGAAGTCGAGATCGTTTATCATGCCGATACGGAAACTCCGCTTTCCGTTGAACTGCCACCTTTTGTTATCCTTGAGATAACCTATTCGGAACCGGGTGTCAAGGGGGACACATCTTCAAGCACCGCATTGAAACCTGCCACACTTGAAACAGGGGCCGAGATCATGGTACCTATCTTTGTAAATACACATGACAAAATAAAGGTGGATACCCGGGACCGGTCCTATTCCGAAAGAGTGAAATAAACACGGGTTGAATTACACCCGGAGGAACGGGAAATTTCCTTATCTTTACTTTCAATAAGGATTTTTTTTATGCCGGATAAATCAGCATCAAAAAACCGCCGCTTACAGGTTACCACTTTCAAGCTCAATTCCCTGCTTGAAATCACTCTTGCCATCAATGAAAATCTCCCTGTTTCAGAACTTCTCGGCAAGTATGAAAATATCCTCAAGTCAGAGCTGCAGATTGGTAAGGTCCTTATTCTCAAGATGAATGAAACCTGGGAATGCATACTGAACTCAGGCTTCCGCGATGATCTCGCCACGCGTCCGGGGGTTGGAGAGCAGTTGTTGGAGGTACGTGAAATCACATCGGCCGGTGTTCTCCCTGAAAAAATAAGCGAGGAGGTGGATATTGTCATCCCCGTCTTCCATAAGGACCGGCCCATGGCCTATGTCCTGATCGGAGATATCGACGAGGAGTGCGAAGGCATGAGCCCCATCATAAAACACCTCCGGTTTATCCAGACGATCTCTAATATTCTCATCGTTGCCATTGAGAATATCAGGCTCTATAAGGAAAGCCTGAGACAGGTAGCGATCAGGCGTGAGCTCGAACTTGCATCGAAAATGCAGACGATGCTCATCCCTGACAATGATAAGCTTCCGAGCAATGAACATATACGGTTCAAGGCGTTTTACCACCCGCATCACGAGGTGGGAGGCGACTATTACGATGTGGTCCGGCTATCGGAAAACGAAGTGGGATTCTGTATCGCCGATGTATCGGGAAAAGGAATATCCGCAGCCATCCTGATGTCAAATTTCCAGGCGAATCTCCGCGCACTGTTCACAGGTGGAAGCGATCTTGAGGATATCGTGGTCAAATTAAACGAAAGAGTGCTCCGGAGCGCAAAGGGTGAAAAATTCATAACCCTCTTCCTGGCCAAATACCACTTCAGGACCCATAACCTCGAATATATCAATGCCGGTCATAATCCTCCCTTCCTGTACAATATCGGCAGGAAGAAGCTGATGCAGCTGAAAAGCGGAAGTGTTGGCATGGGTATGCTCGAGAATCTGCCTTTCATACACAAGGAAATTCTGCCTGTCGAAGGACCGACCAAGGTCCTCTGCTATACCGACGGCCTGGTTGAACTCATAGAGGGTGATGGGGTGGAATTCGGAACAACCTTCATCGAACAGGAGATCTCCAATGAAGGGACAATCGAGGAAAACATCTACGAGATCATTAAACTTCAGCGGATTGAGGAGGGAAGTGCTTCGATCTTTGACGATATCTCTATACTCGGCCTGAGCATATCAGGAAAGTGATTCCTTTATCCCGGCCTCTTCTTCAACAGTTTCCTTGTGATAAACGTCTATGGCAACAATCATTGCCGCAAAACCCCAGAAAAGAGCCGAAGCTTTATCCGTATCCAGGAAATTATTCATGAACCCGTGTACGCAATAGGTCAGAAACCCGATAAGAACCCCCAGTACAAGTCTTCGGATATAGATATCCCTGGCGGAATAGTAAACCCGTATCCCGGTAAGGATTATGTTGACAATGATGATGATCATGCTGAGCATGCCTAATAATCCGGATTCCGCAAGAGGCCCCAGGTACTCGCTGTGCGCATTTCCCCGGTTCCCGAAATCGGTGCTGATTAGTGTTTTTTCGTATGACCGCTGAAACCGGGCATATTCAAACTGATAGGTTCCCGGACCAAAACCGAAAAAGGGTCTTTCCTTCCACATACGGATAGCACAGCTCCAGCGATTGATCCTTTCCAGGTTTGACTGATCGGTGGAAACATTGCTCATCGATTCGATGTGCTCGCCGATCTTGCCCGAACTTTGCTGCCTGTTGCGTTCCAGACTTAGCATGATCTGCGTCTGGAACATGAAAAACAAGCCGATGATTACCCCTGCAGTGATGATCACGAATACAAACCGGATCTTGAGTTTTATTAAAACCCAAATAGCAAATCCTACGACGAGACTGAGCCAGGCTGCCCGTGTATAAGAAAATATGATTGCCATAATGAAGAACAGGATCAGCAGGATCATCAGGAACCGCATATTCACCATTTCCTTCTTAATATTCGTAAAAATGGCCACCATAACGGGGAGCAGCATGGCCAGCACGGCACCATAGGAGGTATGATCCTTATAAAAAGGCACCATCATGTGATGGGCCATCATCTGGTTGTTCAGTCCATACTGGGAATGACGGACGATGGTATACACCACCACCATGAAGAAGCCGGTGATATAGAGCCAGAGATAACGGTTCATGTTCTTCCTCTCCCGGAAGATCAGGATCGCCAGGAAATAGAAACTGATCACGAACCATGTCCGGGCAAGGAGATATTTAGCCGATACTAAGAGATCCGTACTGGTGATCGTGGTCATGAACATCCATACCAGGTTGAAATAAATGGCAAGTGTCACGGGATGACGAAGGATCCGGAGATCCATCCTCTCTCCCCTGAAATATTTCAGGAAGAACAATAACATGACGCCTGCCAGCAGAGGTTCGGTTGGAAGAAAGAGGTCAAACGGCAGACCCTTCGTCAGGTAACTGAGAGGAATGGACAACGGCACGAAAAAGACGATGAGAAAAATGAGCTTTTCGACGGAGACCAAAGCCACAAGGACAAAAAACAGGAGAAAAGGAAGAAGGGGAAGATAGAAGATCTCCTTATAGATAAGAATTCCGTTCAGAGCCACGAATAGCAAAGAAATGGCCCAGATAATAATAAGGCTCCTGTATTTTGCCAGCAATTCCGTCATTCCTCGCTGTTCAATGCATAACGTTCCCTGATGCTGTCGTTGATAATGAGAAGGATAAGTGTAAGGAGGAAGGCCCCAAAGGTAGAAACGATAACGATGATGGACTTCCTTGGATAGCTTTTTTTCTCAGCCTTGAATGCGCTGTCAACAATAAACTTATATGGAAGGGCCTGCTGTAATTCAACCATGGCCTCCTTATATCTCTGCCTCATATCGGCAAGCTGACCTATCTGGTTGTTCATCTTGGTGGACTGTGCATTATAAATTATACCATATTTGGATAGGAGGCCCATTTGCGAAAGAATGCGCTTTGCACCATCGAGATTTCCACTGGCAAGTGCATTGGCATACGCCTGGTTGTACCTTTCGGCTTGAGAGTTGTAGTTATTTATTCCAATGAGGGAAAGCCGTGTGAGGCTATCCTGAAGGCTGGATACAATGCTGTCGGTTTCATCGTATTCATGCTTCACGATGAGTAAGGCCTGCATTGCACGTTCCTTTTTCATTTTGTTGAAAACCGTGTCAACCAGGGCTGCGATATCGTTGGCTATATTGGCAGCCGTCTCCGGATCGCTATCCATCACCTCGATCATCACCGACATGTACTGTGTCATCCTGAAAGATATATTCGATGAGTACCGGTAGTAGAGCTCCGTCCTTGGATATTTGGAAGTGGAATCAATATCGTAATGTTCCATCAGGTTGTACTTCTCTATGATCCGTTCCCGTATGGGGTCGGAATAAAGCACCTGGAGGAGCTGTTCGGCCTGTTCCTCCTCACCGAAGCCATAGATGGATTCACGGCCCTGGTAATTGGCCGCAAGCAGGGACTTGGAAATCGGTGCACTTGTGGTTGGAAACATCACCACGGTCGACCGATATTTGGGTGTTATCTGGAATGATACGATGATGGATACCACGGCCGCAAGAAGACTGACAGCTAACAGGATCCTTCTTTTCTCCCACATGTAGATCAGGAGATCTACCGAACTGAAATTGTAATGCTTGATTTTTTTTATGGCCATGTATATTCTTTATTTATTGGTTTTTATTAACCCTGATCAGGAAATAGTTTTTCTTCCCTTTCTGAACGAGAAGATATTTACCATTGATGAAATCTTTCCCGGTCACAATATAGGAAGGATCTTCAACTTTCTGACGGTTCAGGCTGAATCCGCCCCCCGACATCAGCCGCCGCATCTCTCCCTTCGATGCGAAAACGGAAGCATCGTCGGTCAGCAGGGAGACAATATCCCTTTTAATATCCGCCTCAGGGATCTCGAACATGGGAACGCCTTCAAAAACGGAAAGGAAAACATCCTCCCTGATCTCGCCAAGCGATCCTGCGGTGGTGTCGCCGAATAATAGTGAACTGGCTTTCACTGCCATTTCGTATTCTTCCTCCGAATGAACCATGATTGTAACCTCTTTGGCAAGTCTTTTTTGCAGCAACCTGAGGTGGGGCGACTCCGTATGTCCGGCGATAAGACCTTCGATCTCGTCCCTGCTTAGCATGGTAAAGATCTTCATATAGCGGGCTGCATCTTCATCCGAAACATTAAGCCAGAACTGGTAAAATTTATAGGGCGAGGTTCTCGAGGCATCGAGCCAAATATTCCCTTCCTCGGTTTTTCCGAACTTGCCACCGTCTGATTTGGTGATCAGCGGGCAGGTAAGGGCAAATGCCTCACCGCCTTCGATACGGCGGATCATTTCCGTACCTGTGGTAATATTTCCCCACTGATCGGAACCGCCCATCTGCAGCTTGCAACCAAGGGTACGGTATAAGTGAAGGAAATCATATCCCTGGACAAGCTGATACGTGAATTCGGTGAATGACATACCCGATCCGGATTCGGAATCCAGTCTTTTTTTAACCGAATCCTTTGACATCATGTAGTTAACCGTTATGTGCTTCCCGATATCGCGGATAAAACCAAGGAAGGTAAATGTCTTCATCCAGTCGTAGTTGTTGACCATTACCGCTTCATTGGGTTGACCGGATTCAAATTCGAGGAACCGGGAGAGCTGGCTTTTCAAACATTCCTGGTTATGGCGGAGGGTGTCTTCATCGAGGAGATTTCTCTCCTGGGATTTCCCGGAGGGATCGCCGATCATCCCTGTAGCGCCGCCCACAAGGGCCACGGGTTTATGTCCGGCGACCTGGAAATGGCGCAGCATCATTATACTCACCAGGTGCCCTATATGCAGGGAATCAGCGGTCGGGTCGATACCGACATATGCCGCTGTCATTTCTTTTTGAAGCTGTTCTTCCGTTCCGGGCATGATGTCATGGATCATGCCCCTCCATTTCAGTTCCTCAACAAAATTCATGTAAAGAAATTTTTCCCAAAGATAGTAATATCAATATGCCTGAAAATAATTAAGTAATAAAAACGTATACCGTCCGGTCTTATTGCAGATCCGCAACTTTTCAGACCTTTTCCGGTGAAGTTGCAGCCCTGCCACGTGGCTCGGCAATCCCTTCCGGAATCCCGGCTTTCATACTGAGTCCGGCATTTTCGCCGGAGGCCACCGCTTCTTCTTTTTCCAGGTACTCCAGTTTTTTCTTCACTTCGTCAAATTTCAGGTACGGAAAAACAGCCGGAGCGAAACTGGAAACAGGACCGTAAAGAAGGGATTCCTCCCTGTCCTTTTCCGGGATGAAATTATTGAAACGGTTCAGATAATTTAAAAGGCTGAGGATAATGCTGAGGATAAAAGCCATTTTTATGACATTGAACACCACTCCTGCCAGACGGTTGACCATACCCAGTGCGACTGCTTTTATCAGCCGGTCGATAGCCCATGCCACCATATGTATAATGATCACAATGAGGATGAATGTGATTGTAAACGAAAGAAAGGCAAGGTAGCGATCGTTAGGATGAAAAATAGCCCTGACAAAATCCTGGACCACAAATGAAAAATGTATGGCTCCGTAAATTCCGAGGATCAGGGCCAGCAGCGAGGCAACGGAAAAAATGAGTCCCTTCGTAAAGCCTCTGTATACCGCCCATATCAGGGGAATTGCCAGTAAAATATCCAGATAATTCATTGCCGGAAATTAATGAAGCTTCAAAAATAAAAAAAACGGCCCGAAGTATTTCTTTCGTCCGCCGATTTTTAAGAAATCCGCTTTACCTCCCACGTCTGTATTTTTTGGGGTTCAGATAATACAAAATTCCCAGGTTTATGACGAACTGGTTGTAGGCGCCGGCGGTATATTTCGTCAGCAGTACGGCATCGTAATAATCATTGATTACCATCTCCAGGCCGCCGCCGATATTCGCTCCCAGGCCGAGTGCTGATTTGTTGTCAAGTCCCTCGCCCTGTAAGGCTACTTTCATCTCGTACCTTGATATCAACCCCGTTGCATTCAGCCCGGCAAGCAAAAAGATCTTTATCTCATCCTGAAGGAACACCTGGTACTGAATATCCGCATCCGCATGAAACATATAATTACGGATCTCTTCCGTAAACGTGGATTTTTTGTAACGGTTGAAGACGGTAACGGACGGTACGAAAAAAGTCTTCGGGAGTATTTTCACATAAGGTTTGATCCATATTCCGGGGTTGCCGGTACGGTTAAAATTATACAATGCGCCCGAGGAAAAGGCGAGACCGCCCCCCAAACGTTCAAACTGACCCATAAGGAGGACAGGAAAGAAGATAAACAGGAAAAAGAAGATGCTTTTCATGGTTGAATGTAATATTGAGCCTCCGGTCACAAGACCCCGGGCCTCGTATTCTCCGCCCTCATTCAGGATACAAATGTAATAAACTAAGGATATGAGCGTTCCCGGCCATTGGAATTTTTTACCTTTTCATGTCACTCAATGGCCGTTCCGCGCCTTAGGCACTTTCGGGATTCCCTTGGCCAGGGGTGTTATTTTTATTCAGAATGCTTTTAAACTGGAGCCGGGGTGGGTTTAAACCTTATAAATCACCATCATTTTTCAGGCGATTTATGGATTTGCATATATTGTTTCTCCAAAAAATACTAAATTTGTCCTCTTAAAATAAAAAGCCTAAACAAAATCATTTCAGATGTCTGAAAATACAGGAGAAGTTATCCAGGTTATAGGTCCGGTTGTGGATGTCAGTTTTGAAAGATCAGGAGCAGAACTCCCAAACATTCATGATGCACTTATCATTGAACGCCAGGACGGCACAAGGCTCGTTATTGAATGCCAGCAGCATATAGGTGAACATACGGTAAGAACCATAGCCATGGATTCCACCGACGGGCTGCAGCGAGGCATGAAAGTCGTTTCGACTGCGGCACCCATTAAGATGCCCGTGGGCGATAAGGTGCGTGGAAGGCTTCTTAATGTGGTCGGCGAATCCATCGACGGCATAGGCAAAGTTGCCATTGAAGAAGGGTATCCTGTTCATTCCGACCCCCCACGCCTCGAAGAACTTTCCACGGATACTGAAGTTCTTTTCACGGGGATCAAGGTTATCGATCTTCTTGAACCTTATGTGAAAGGGGGAAAGATCGGGCTCTTCGGTGGTGCCGGCGTAGGCAAGACAGTTATCATTATGGAACTGATCAATAATATAGCCAAGCGATACTCGGGCCTCTCCGTTTTTGCCGGGGTTGGTGAACGCACACGTGAAGGGAATGACCTGCTGCGTGAGATGATCGAATCCGGGGTTATTAAATACGGGGACGCTTTTATGAAGAGTATGGAGGAAGGCGGATGGGACCTGAGCAAGATCGACAAGGAGAAGCTTAAGGACTCCCAGGCGACCCTTGTTTTCGGGCAGATGAATGAGCCTCCCGGAGCGCGTGCCACAGTTGCTCTTTCCGGACTGACCGTTGCCGAAGCGTTCCGCGATGGTGATGAAGAGAGCGGCGGACGTGATATATTGTTTTTTGTAGATAACATTTTCCGTTTCACCCAGGCAGGCTCTGAAGTTTCGGCGTTGCTGGGGCGTATGCCTTCGGCTGTGGGTTACCAGCCTACCCTGGCCACGGAGATGGGGATCATGCAGGAAAGGATCACCTCGACAAGACGGGGATCCATCACCTCTGTACAGGCCATCTATGTTCCGGCCGATGACCTTACCGATCCGGCCCCTGCAACAACCTTCGCTCACCTCGATGCCACTACCGTGCTGAGCAGGAAAATTTCATCCCTGGGTATCTACCCGGCCGTTGACCCGCTGGATTCAACCTCGAGGATCCTCTCACCGGAAATCGTCGGCAGGGAACATTACGAAACGGCGCAGAAAGTAAAAGAACTTCTCCAGAGATATAACGAACTCCAGGATATCATCGCTATCCTCGGGATGGATGAGCTCTCTGAAGAGGACAAACTCGTAGTTCAGCGCGCCCGAAGGGTGCAGAGATTCCTGTCGCAGCCCTTTCACGTGGCTGAACAGTTCACCGGTATTCCCGGTACGCTCGTATCGATTGAAGATACCATCAAGGGTTTCAATATGATCATGAACGGTGAAGTGGACAAATATCCCGAAGCATCCTTTAACTATGTCGGAACTATCGAGGAAGCCATCGAAAAAGGAGAGAAACTCCTGGCTGAAGCCAGATAAAAACGGCAGATAAAATTTCGGGGACCTTCCGGCAAAACCGGTTCCGCATGAAACCCGGCGATCATAATTTCGTAATCATTGTAAAATGCATCTTGAAATCATAACACCTGAAAAAAAACTGTTCGCAGGAGAGGTCAAGCTGGTGCAGGTACCCGGATCAGGCGGGTCTTTCGAACTTCTGAAAAATCATGCACCGATTATCTCCACCCTGGAAGACGGGCAGGTGAAAATCATTGATACTGAAGATAAAACAACCTATTTTGACATAGAAGGCGGCGTCATTGAAGCAAAAGCTAACAATATCATCGTTCTCGCAGAAGTCACCTGAACCTGTCCGTAAATCCACAAGGGGCAGGATACGCATGCCGGTTGCCGTCATTCTCCTCCTTCTTTTACAGGCAATACCCGCAGGGGCCCAGATCATAAGGAAATCAAAAGTCACTTTTTTTTCCTCCGACAGTCTTTCCATTACTGCCGACCATTATTATTCAAAAAAATCCAATCCCTGCATCCTGCTTTTTCATACCGAAAATTCAAGCCGGGGAGAATTTGACAGCATTGCCGGCCGTTTTGCAAGAATGCAGTACAACTGCCTTGCCGTCGACCTGAGATCGGGGAATACTTTTGGTTATGTGGATAATGAAACCGCTCTGCGGGCCAGGCAACGGGGGATGAAGACTTCGCTTTTGGGGGCTGCGCCGGATATCGACGCCGCCATTGATTACGCCTACAATATAAGCGGTCAGCCCGTCGTTCTGCTTGGGAGTTCATCTTCCGCATCGCTTTGTATACTGCAGGGTATCGATAATCCGAAAGTCAAAGCCCTGATAGCCCTGAGCCCGGGAGAGTTTTTCAAACCTGAGATAGAGATTGCCCGGCTGGCACACCTTATCTCAAAACCCTTGTTTGTGGCGGCATCCACATCCGAAACCGGATACCTGCAGAACATGTTCAGTGAGACG
This sequence comes from uncultured Bacteroidales bacterium, assembly GCA_963771005.1. Classification (GTDB taxonomy): domain Bacteria; phylum Bacteroidota; class Bacteroidia; order Bacteroidales; genus DASQZK01. The sequence goes on along the minus strand of CAVYRO010000010.1, from coordinate 190,760 downwards.
GATGAAAATTTCCTTAACCTGTTCATTCCCACAGGAACAGTGGATAAGCGGGGAAGCGGGCTCCTCACGCCCGGAAATTCCCAAAGAGATCAGTACTGGCTTGCCATCCTGATCTTTATCAAATCATTGTAAAGTTCGTGAAGTTGGTCAGAATTCTTATCATACGTTTCAGCTCTATAGGAGATATCGTATTGACCACCCCGGTTATACGGTGCCTGAAAGAACAGGTGGAAGATGCTGAAATCCATTACCTTACCAAAAAGAAGTTCGGCGGTATCCTTGAAAATAATCCCTATATAGATAAGCTCTGGCTTTACGATAACAACCTGAACGAGATAATCCCCAGGATCCGTAACACTCCCATCGACTATATTATCGATCTTCACAATAACCTGAGAACGCGGCGAATAAAAAACCGCCTCCGGATCATCTCTTTTACCGTCAACAAGCTCAACTATGCCAAGTGGCTGATGGTAAATTTCAAGATCAACCGACTTCCGGCTATTCATATTGTTGACAGGTACCTGGAAACGGTGTCGGTCTTTGACGTAAAAAATGACGGCCGAGGACTGGATTATTTTCCGGCAAAAGTACCCGGGGGCATGCCGGATGCGATCCACGCTCACATCCCCGATGAATTTATCGCCCTGGTCATAGGGGCCCGCCATTATACCAAGAAAATGCCCCCGGTTAAGCTGGCCGGGCTTGTAGATAACCTCGAGCGACCCGTAGTCATCCTGGGCGGTCCTGAGGATGTCCGGGAGGCAGGAGAGATCATGGACCTGGTGAGAAAACCCGGAACCGTGAATCTTGCCGGGAAAATCAGTCTCGACAGTTCAGCTCTCGTTGTTAAAAAAGCGGCGGTGGTCATCACCCACGATACCGGGCTGATGCATATTGCCGCAGCTTACGGGAAAAAGATCATATCCGTCTGGGGAAATACCATTCCGGAATTCGGAATGTCTCCATACCAGGCGGATCCTGCATCGAAAATATATGAGGTCGAAGGTCTTCCCTGCCGCCCATGTTCTAAAATAGGGTTTCAGCAATGCCCGAAAAAACATTTCCGATGTATGATGGACCAGGATGTGAAGGCGATGGCGGAATATGCGAATTCGATTTGAATGGTTTAATATGGTTTGAAATGGTTTAATATGGTTTGAAATGGTTTGAAATGGTTTGAAGTGGTTTGAAGTTGTTAATGAGTTTGTTGATTTGGTGAAGTAGAAGAGGAACACGGATTTGACGGATTCCGATGGCTATCGGAACAGATTCGCACGGATGAAGATTTTTAACCTACCTGAAACAGCTTTTTCTGTGATAGTCTGTGAAATCTGTGGTGAAACTCCCCGAAGAATTTGGTGATTTGGTGATTTGGTGAAGTGGAAGAGGAACATGGAAGAATTTGGTGATTTGGTGATTTGGTGAAGTGGAAGAGGAACACGGAAAAATTTGGTGATTTTGTGAATGGAGTTCAAATTATCTCAAACAATCCTCAAACCATCTCAAACCATTTCAAACCATCTCAAACCATCTCAAACAACCTCAAACAACTAATCCCTCAACATAATTTCCATACTCCTTATTTCGTATTAAATTTGCAGTACAGATTTGAAAATGAAAGTGAAAAATACGGAAGAGATATTTGAGGGATTGGGAAATAAACCTTTTTCCTTCAGGGAATTTTATGAAGATCATAAGATCGGCATCCTGGGGACTCTTATCTTTCATATGCTGCTTCTGATGATATTTCTTATCTTCAGAATACATGATTACCGGGTGACCCAAAACCTGGATGTCTATATCGATTTTTCGCAGCTGGAAGAAAAAACACCGGAACAGATAGCCGCTGAAGAAAAACAAAAGGAGGAAGAGCAATATTACCGTAAACTACTCGAACGCCAGCTCAATGAAAGCAACCGGGCCGTTAATGTGTCCAAGGATATTGATAAAAAGATCGATACAAAGGATTATGTCAAGGAAGTGGAGAAGGAATTGGAAGCCTCCCGCAATGCCGACTATCTTAAGGAACAGGAAAAAATCCGAAAAATCATGGACCAGCATGAAGTAGTTCCTGTCAACACTCCCGAAAAAGAGGAAAAGAAAGGCAACGAATACCACGGACCTACCAATATAACCTACCGCTTTACCGAACCGCCGCTCGACAGGAAAACCATTGACCTTCCTGTCCCTGTATACAAATGCATGGGAAACGGAATTGTGGAAGTTCGCGTCACAGTAGACCAGATGGGGAATGTCACCAGTGCCAGGGCATCAGTGATCACTGCCTCGACCGATCCGGATTGCCTCTCGGAGGTGGCTGAAAAATACGCCCGGAGAACTGAATTCACGGGCGACATCTCAGCCCCGGCAAGCCAACAGGCTGTTATTACTTACCAATTTGTAGCTCAGTGATTTAATTTTGATTTTTTCACCCGATACTTTAACTTCCACGGTTTTTCCACTGGTTAAAACCGGTGTCAATACCTGAAAATAAGCCTGGCGGATCAAAAAAATCCGAGATTTACCGTGAAGATACCCTCAACGGTGAAGCGATCTTCATTCATAAGATAATTCAGCCTCACGCCTGAAACGACGGGAAGGAGTAACTTGAAAAAATGATAATCCATGTAGATCTCACATCCGTAACTGCGGTACGTTTTATCGAACCGTTTTTGTTCCCCGTTTACGATCTGCCTCACATCATATCCCCGGATCATATCGGCGAAGAGATCCGCACGAAACCGTTGGATGTACAATACCTTCAGATCAAGGTCTGGATAAGCGACGGGAACTGCATAATCAAGGGAATAACCGGTAAGGCCCAGTGCGTTAAGATCATCATATCCCCTGGGGAAGCTCACGGAACCGGAGAAAAAATAGCGGCGGGTATGCTGACGCTGCGATGCCGCCATGAACTTGAATCCGTCGTGTCTTAGTAATCCCGGAAGATAAAGGGTCATCCGGCCAACTCCCATGGAACCGAGCTGCTCTTTCTCAAAAGGAGTGCTTTTGATCAGCCCGTCAAGGGTAATTCCGGCTCTTGGCTGGATGTCCCGGGGCGACATCCGGAGGTAGGAGTAGAAATACAACCGGGGTTGCACGATGGCAAGTCCCGGTTTATAAAGATCCTCCACTTCATGGTAAAAATACGATCCGCTGTATGCCAGCTCCAGGGAGGGCTGTGCTCCACTGAGAAACCTGCCGGTATTGAAGGTGAGCGGGACATACGATTTGAGGGAGTATGTAAGGTTTGTACTGACTCTTTCCGGGAGTGAAGGACCGTCATTCAGGGCATTTACGATGGGAAGTCCGCCGTAGGTGAGGGAAAAATCCAGCACCGGCACCCATCCTTTATAAATAAAATGGGTGTGAAGGAAATGATCCCCGTTACGGTACTCGTATCCCAGGCTTGTGACCGCCGTGCTGAGAAGGTTTTGGGAAAGAAGGGTTATTCCCGGGCTCACCGTGGGATTGTCGATGTTGGGATCCGTATAGTCAAACCAGAATGGCGACCAACTGTGGAAATGAAAGAGATGTGCGCCACGACGGTACTCACCGGATACAAAAGTACTGTCCGAATGTAGCGGAATAACCCTGGCCCTTTTTTCCGCCGGCTTATCATGGTAGCTGAAGAAAGGCTGCTCACGGACCGGCTTCCGGACATCGATTTGCCGGGAATCGGTCGTCTTCAGGTCACGGACGGCCAGGTTATACCCTTTCCGGCTGTAATCGGACCATGCCATCCGCCTGCCCGAGGGGTCCACTGAGGGTTCAAATGCGCCGAAACGTGCTTCCGTGATCCGCCGGATCTCACCTACCCTCGGGTCCAGGGAATAGATATTGTCAACTCCTTCGTACGTGCCGTTAAAAAGAATGAGATCCCCTGCAGCCACCGGATCCGAGATATTTACATAGGACCGGGGCAGCAGGCTCTTCCAGGTTTTGGAATGCAGATCGTACATCAGAAGTTTCTTACCCTCATTATCCACCCCGATCGCCAGAATCTTACCATCCTTCCCTGTCCAGGCAGGATCCTGCAGCTGCACACCGGCGGGAGCTGAGGCAGTAGCGAACACATGCCCGTCGGAAGGTGATAGAAATACCAGGTTAAAATCGTTTTCAAGAGTGGTTTCCACGGCTACGATGGTATCACCCGATGCTGAAAATGCCGGAGAAAAAAGTCGTGACCTGCGGCTGAGCACAGTTCCCACATGCGTCCGGTAATTATATTCCCTCAAAACGGAATAATTCCTGTTATCCCATCTCAACCCAGGTACAAACTCATCCCAGACAATGCGGTCCCCATTGACGGAGATCCTGCCCGAATTCAGTCTTCCCGGTGTAAAGAGGCGTTTCTCCCGGCCTCCGGGGAAAATACGCACAAAGCGCTGGATATCATTGAGACCTGATTTTACGGCTATAACGGATGAATCGGGAAGGAGGCGCGGGTAATTCCAGGAAGTGTATACCCGGTTCCTGCGCATATTCAAAGGTTCCGGAACAATGATATCACGGCTTGCGGCAGTTTCAGTCCAGTATTTTTTGAGGTATGATACCGTATTCCGGTAAATGGCAGCTTTGCCCCCGCCTGTCTGCCGGTTCAGGTAAAAGAACATAGGATCAATAAAGAAGGGATGGCGGCCTACGTAATCCAGGGCGCCCGTCCAGATATCATCCCCGTATTTATAGCGGGCATAGGAAACCATCTGGTATCCGTATTTATAGTAGTCCGGGACGAAATCGCGGTAAGATCCCAGGTAGGCTTTCGAAAAGGTATAGGGTTTACGGTCGGAGAGAAGCTGTGCCTTGATCCCCATTTCAAATGAGGGCAGCCTGCCCCTGCCGGTGGGCGACAGGCTGGTTTCGGCATATACGGCATCGCCCTCCAAAAACCAGAAAGGGACTAAAGCCACCGATGGTCCGATCCCCTGCTCACCAAGCGCAATGGTCATAATCTTTGTAAAACCCTGCCGGAGTTTATCGACCTGCACCACATGCCTGAATTCATGCAGGGCAAGCTGATCATACCAGTCCTGACTGAACCCGTGAACATCCGGAAAAGTTAGCATCTCCACTCTTTTGGGCGCCCAGACAGCGAAGCCATTGGAAATTACGGTTCTGTTATGCAGAACTACGGGTACCGGACCGGGGTAATGTTTGAGCTGCTTGCTGTTGTCATCATAATACGCATCAAGAAGGACCAGCATTTTTGCAGCCTCTTTGTCAAAACCGGAGGGAAAGATGACTTTGAAGTTTGAACTTTTTATCGATCTCCACTTAATGGATGCAGGATCCTGTCCATATTCATAGAATTGTGCTCCGGCAAAAAGGGAAGGAAATAAGAAGAAAAGCAGAAGCAGAATTTTTCTCATGCAGTTTGATTGTTGTATTCAAAATACAGATGGGAAAGTCATTTGTTCAGCGAAATTTTATTTTGTATCCTTCCTGCTGAAGAAGGCTCGCCGTGCGCTCCTTAAAATCTCCCTGGATGATGATCTCACCGTCCTTAACACTACCGCCGGTCCCGCATCTTTTCTTTAGCTCCTTTCCCAGTTCTTCAAGATCCGACGATCTACCTGTGAAACCGGTCACGAGCGTCACTATCTTTCCCTTTCTCTTCTTTTTGTCAAGCCGGATATAAAGAGTCTGGGATGAAGGTGGAGGGGTCGAAGCTTCCTCTTCATTTCCGGAGTCATATTTAAAATCGGGATTCGTTGAATAAACCGTTCCCAGTCGTTTTTTCCAGTCGTTTGGTTCACTCATGGATGAAATTTTTTTCAAAGGTACCTTCTTTCGGTTTTCCGGCAAAATAATGAACGGACCAAACATGCAAAGAAACAATTTATACTCTTTCCCGAAAAAATCTTAAATTCGCCTCAGGTTCAAAGCGGTTTGCGAAATCAGAGACGGAAGTAAAAATAATATGCCAGTGTCCGCATATGGTATATTGGGAATTTAACCACAGATTGCACAGATAAACACAGATTAAGAATAGGATTGTTCCTGACGCGAAACTTTATTTTTTTACAAATGACGGATCATCCCGAAAAAATAAATCTCTGACCGATGAAAACATACAACCGTTGGAATCTTCTCCTGGGCTGGTTCATTTTCCTGATTGCCGCAATAACTTATCTGCTCACCCTGGAGCCCACCGTCAGCTGGTGGGACTGCGGGGAGTTTATCGCCAGTTCCTATAAACTGCAAGTGGGCCATCCCCCGGGTGCGCCTCTTTTCCTTATGATGGGCAGGGTCTTCTCCCTTTTTGCCTCATCACCCGAGCGTGTTGCCGCCATGATCAATGCAATGTCGGGGCTTGCAAGCGCTTTTACCATCCTTTTTCTTTTCTGGACCATCACCCATCTTGTAAAAAAAATTATGCCCGGGGAGGAAGAAAATTACAGTCTCCGGACGCTGATTATCATTTTTGGCAGCGGGGCCGTGGGAGCGCTTGCCTACACTTTTTCAGACAGTTTCTGGTTCTCTGCCGTAGAGGCCGAGGTTTACGCCACTTCTTCCCTGTTTACCGCGGTGGTTTTCTGGGCAATACTGAAATGGGAGAATGTAGCCGGTGAAAAACATGCCGACCGCTGGCTCATTCTCATTGCCTACCTCATGGGTCTTTCTATAGGCGTCCACCTGCTCAACCTACTGGCCATCCCGGCTATTGTACTCGTGTATTATTTCAGGCGGTTCAGTGTGACGAGGGCGGGATTTTTTAAAGCCCTCCTGGTATCGGTGGTGATCGTGGCCGTCATTATGTATGGCATAATAAACGGCCTCATCCTGCTGGCCTCAAAGTTTGAGCTGGCCTTCGTCAATGGTTTCGGGCTGCCTTACAACAGCGGGGTTATCTTTTACGGCCTGCTTATCGCCGGTCTTCTGACCTGGGGGATCATCCGTACCTACCGCAAAGGCAATGTTCTCTGGAATACCATTCTTACCTGCATTACCGTGATCATCATAGGCTATTCATCCTATGCCCTTATAGTCATCCGCTCGGCAGCCAATCCCCCAATGGATGAAAACGATCCCGCCAACGTCTTCGCACTGCATTCCTACCTCAACCGTGAGCAGTACGGGGAAAGGCCCCTGATTCTCGGTCATTATTATTCCGACGAGATCAGGCGCGATGCATCCGGGTATCCTGTGCTGAAGGAGGGCAAAGCAAACTGGGTGAAAGATACGGTCAATGGAAATTACCGGGTTGCGGAACGGAACTATGACCTTACGTACGCCGGCAGTGCAAAGCTCTTCCCCCGGATGTACAGCCGCGACGCCGAACATATAAAGGCTTACCAGAATTGGGGCGCTACCGGGGAGAAAGGCAAACCCGGATTCATCAACAATGTGATCTTCTTCTTCAACTACCAGTTAGGGAACATGTACCTGAGGTATTTTATGTGGAACTTTGCCGGCAGGCAAAACGATATCCAGTATGACGGCAGCAATGTCCACGGTAATTGGATCAGCGGTATCCGGTTTCTTGATGCCTTCCGGCTGGGAAACCAGGACCAGCTGCCCGACAATTTGCTCAACAGCAAATCGAGGAACAAATATTACCTGCTACCCTTTATCTTCGGGATCCTGGGGCTCCTTTTCCAGGTTTCTAAAGATCTCCGAAATTTTTCGGTGGTACTTATGTTATTCTTTTTCACCGGAATAGCCATAGTCATCTATCTTAATCAAACACCTCTTCAGCCCAGGGAAAGGGATTATGCGTATGCCGGTTCCTTCTACGCTTTCGCCATCTGGATCGGGCTGGGTGTGGCGTCTGTTTTTGATTCGTTGAGGAGATACGGGAAGAGAACGATAATTTCCGGCCTCATCGTCCTTATCAGTCTACTTGCGGTACCGGGGGTAATGGCCATGCAGAACTGGGATGACCATGACCGGTCGGGGAGGTATACTGCCCGGGATATAGCGAGGGACTACCTGGCTTCGTGCGAACAGAATGCTATTTTATATACCAATGGCGACAATGATACCTTCCCCCTTTGGTATGTGCAGGAAGTGGAAGGTTTCCGCACTGACGTCAGGGTGGTGAACCTGATGCTTTTCAACCTGGAATGGAATATCCGGCAGATGCGGATGCGCAGTTACAATTCGGAGCCCCTTCCCTTTACACTTCCCGAAAAATTTTATGCGGAAGGGGTCAATAATTCATTTTATTTCCTGAAGGATCCAAGGCGCATCAGAATGCAGACCATCATGGAAGGAATACGGACCGGGAACCAGCAGTTCAGGCAGCGTACCGTACGCGGGGATGAGATCACCGTTATCCCGGCGAACAATCTCGTCCTTCCGGTCGATACGATGACGGTTCTTTCCAATGGTACCGTGCGGGAAAATGAGATGGCCGAAATTAAAAGTCCGGTGGAGTGGACAATTCCCCAGGGACAGTACCTGAAGGGGAACCTGGCACAGCTTGATATCCTGGCCACATTCAATTGGGAGAGACCCATTTATTATGTTACCGGCGGCAACCAGGGAGCTCTCAGCCTCGAGGATTATTTCCAGTTGGAAGGGCTTGCATTCCGGCTCGTACCCATTCGCACACCCGACCGTGATTTTTTCAACTACGGGCGTATCGATACCAGTATCCTTTACAATAATCTCATGTACAGGTTTACATGGGGCAGGATGAACCAGCCTGATGTTTATATCGATTATTACAACCAGAGAACTTTCTCGGTGATCAGGTTCCGGAAAAACTTCGTCCGTCTTGCGGAAGCTCTCATCGATGACGGAGAAACCAAAAAAGCAGAAGGAGTGCTCGACCGGTGCATGCAACTGGCACCTGATTCACAATTGCCCTTCGACTATTATGTTTCAGGGATCTCGTATCCCGGAAAGGACAATCAGGTAATTCACCAGACAGGGATCATCGAAACCTATTACCGGTGCGGTGCTGCGGATAAAGCCAATAAGATCCTTCTGCAATATGCGGATATACTTAAACAGGACCAGGTATATTACGATTCCCTGAGCCCTCGTTTTAAAAGCCGATTCGCCGATGAATATTACCGGAGCCAGGGTATTTATGAAGAACTGGTGAGACTGGCCAAAAAATACGGCCAGGAGGATATATCCTCCCTGCTGTGATCAGGCTTTCCTGTGCAAAAGTTCTTCAGAAAACCTTTTCAGGATCTTTTTTCTCTCCGGAAGGATATTCACGACATCGAGGCGTGCGGACGCCCGGGTAAAGAAACGCCCTGTTTCCCTGAGAATATGGTCCCTTACACCGCACCTGTCAAAGATCTCAGTAACCTCCTTAACTTTTGCTTCCGGATCGCCGTATGTTCCGGAATATAATTCAAGGAGCCTCTCGTGATCGTCCTTCCCTGCATGTTTTAAGGCCGAGATGATAAGAAATGTTTTCTTGTTGGTGAGTATATCATTGCCGACCCTCTTCCCGAAGGTGGACGTATCCCCATAGGTATCCAGATAATCGTCCTGCAGCTGAAATGCGATGCCCAGGTTACGGCCATATTCGTAAAGTTCCTTTGCCTGGGCTAAGGATGCTCCCCCGCAAAGTGCGCCGATCTCCAGACTTGCCGCAATGAGAACGGCGGTTTTCAGAGTGACCATCCGGATATATTCCTCCTCCGTAACATCTTCCCTCCTCTCGAACCCCATATCCATCATCTGTCCTTCGCACACCTCAACCCCAGTATTGCTGAAAATGCCAAGCACTTTGCCGAGGACATCTTCCTTACAGGCAGCAATAAAACGGAAAGCGACCATAGACATCGCATCGCCGGAAAGGATGGCAATGTCGGGACTCCATTTTACATGCACGGTCTGATTCCCCCGCCTGATAACCGCATTGTCCATGAGATCGTCATGAAGAAGCGTGAAGTTGTGGAAAATCTCGATACCTATGGCAGGGGAAATGGCCGGACTTGTGTCATCCGTGAACATGTTGGCCGAAAGCAACGCAAGTACAGGCCTGATACGTTTACCGCCGTTGGAAAGTATATACCTGACCGGATTGTACAGATCCGCCGGCGATCCGGGAAAATTTATACCGCGGATCTCTTCGGAAATAATGTGTTGTGCTTCTTCCGGGCGTAGCATTTTCATACTGTTTTTGGGTGACCAAATGTACCGGTTTTTATCCATATCCACAAGGCAGTCATTACATCACCGGGCCAAATGGCAAAACCGGAATCATACTTTATGGTATGCGGTGAACCAGTTATAAATTTATCCGTTATCTTTGTCGGGAAATATCCGGATCTGTTACGGGTATTACTTCCGGAGTGATAAAAGATGTATTGAAGATCTCCCGGGCAGTACCTTCCGGAAACGATCACCGGGTTAAATAAAATCACTGGCATATGAAGAAAAACAAGATCCTGCCTTTTCTGCTCACCCTGCTGTTTTTTTCTTCCCTGACTGTGTTTCCGCAATACAGGATCACAGTCCATTTTCCTGCATTTTCAAATGACACCCTGATCTTCGGCAATTATTTCAATGAGACCATAATGATTGCCGATACTTTTTATACAGACGGATCGGGAAATTCAACGATCATCGGCAAAAAATCGCTGCCCGAGGGTATGTACACCATCTATTTTCCGAACCAGAAACGTCTCGATATGTTAATCGGAAATGACCAGGATTTCGCCGTATCCACTGACACCGCTGATATGGTTAAAGGAACCCGGTTCAAGGGTTCGGATGAAAATACTGCTTTTTACGACTACCTTTCCTATCTTGCTGAAAAGCGAAAGGAAACCCAGCCTTACGCTACCCTCCTGGGAAAACAACCCTCTCTTTCAGATTCCATAGCGGCCAGGGAAGCCCTCGCCAAAATAAATAAAGAGGTAAAGGATCATGTTGACAAGGTTATAAGTGATCACCAGGGAACCTTCCTTTCGGTTTTTCTCCGGTCGATGAAGGAGGTCGAAGTACCCGATCCTCCCCGTGACATGAACGGCATGATCACCGACAGCCTCTTCCAGGGACAGTATTACAAACAACATTATTTCGATTACTTCGACCTCTCCGATGTCAGGTTGCTCAGGACACCTCTTTACAGCCAGAAACTGACAGCCTATCTCGACCGCTGGGTCTATCCGGAACCGGACTCCATATACAGGGAGGTGGATACCCTCATAGCACGCTCGCGTACCGATACGCTTCTTTTTAAGTATATGCTTACCACCCTTTTCAACTATTACGCGAAAAGTAAATATATCGGTATGGATGCTGTGTACGCTTATATTGCTGAACAATATTACATTCCGGAAGCCACCTGGTCGGATGCCGATTTTATCGAAAAACTGAAGGAGCGGGTAAAAAAGATCGATCCGCTTGTCATTGGGAAAGCAGCCCCGGATGTACGGCTTGTAAGGGTTCCGGACGATCATTTCCGTGCCGCGGCAGAGGATACGGCCCTCAAGAGAAATCCATACGTCGGTGATTTTTTCAACCTTTCTTCCATCGATGCAAAATACCTGATCGTATATTTCTGGGAAGCAGACTGCGGTCACTGCCAGAAAGCCATACCTGTCTTATACCAGGTTTACGACCGGCTGAAAGACCAGGGTCTGCAGGTGATTGCTGTAAATATGCTCGGCGGGGTGGAAGGAAAAGAGAAATGGATCAATTTCGTGAACACAAACGGACTACTCGGCTGGATCAATGCCTGGAATCCCTATGATTATTCCTACAGGGATGAATTCGATGTGAACAGCTCCAATATCATCTATCTGCTGGACAGGGATAAAAAGATCATCGCAAAGCGAATAGGACCGGAACAGGCGGAGAAGATCATTGAAGAAAAGATACGTGAAGAAAAAGAGAAATAATTTATCATGAATCAATACAAGAAGATCAGACTTGAACTTGAAGACGGAACGACGATAGAGGGACGCTCTTTCGGGGCGGACCGTTCCATCGCCGGTGAAGTTGTCTTTAATACGGCCATGACGGGATACCCCGAGAGCCTGACAGATCCCTCTTATAAGGGACAGATCCTCGTCCTTACCTATCCTCTTGTCGGAAACTACGGGGTTCCCGTACCGGATCTGGAGAATGACCTTCTCAAATTTTTTGAATCCGACAGCCTCCATATTTCAGGACTTGTCATCTCCGATTATTCGGAAGAATATTCACACTGGAACGCCGAAAAAAGCCTCGGCGACTGGCTAAAAATGCATGAGATCCCCGGACTCTTCAATGTGGATACCCGGAAGCTGACCAAAATTTTGCGGGAGAAGGGTTCCATGCTGGGAAAGATCATCGTTGATAACAAAGATGTTGAACGCTACGATCCTAACGAGGAAAACCTGGTGGCCCAGGTGAGCACCGGGGAAAGGAAAGTTTACGGAAACGGTAAATACAGGATCCTGCTTCTCGACTGCGGCGTGAAATTCAATATCATCAGACACCTGCTGGAAAGGGATACAACTGTTATCCGGGTTCCCTGGGATTATGACTACCATGATGAAGAATACGACGGACTGTTCATTTCAAACGGTCCCGGCGATCCGAAAAAATGTGATGTCACCATTCGGAACCTCACCCGTTCCTTTAATGGAGACCGGCCCATCTTTGGCATCTGTCTCGGCAACCAGTTAATGGCGCTTGCATCGGGTGCGGATACGTACAAACTGAAATACGGGCACAGAAGTCATAACCAGCCCGTGCTCAGGGTCGGAAATGACCGGGCCTACATCACATCGCAGAACCACGGCTTTGCCATCAACAACAACACGCTTCCCAAAAACTGGGAACCCCTTTTTATTAACCTCAACGATAACACCAATGAAGGCATGATCCATGTGAACAAGCCCTTCTTTTCAACCCAATTCCATCCCGAGGCCTCCGGAGGCCCCACCGACACGGCTTTTCTCTTCGACAGGTTCATCAATCTCATTCGGAAATACAAGGGCGAGAGCGTCGGGCAGGAGTATAATTTATAAGGATATTAAATAAAAACCCGAAATACTTATTTTACAATATTTTACTTACATTTGGCTTTGAGGAGAGCCGGGATCCGGGCCTTCCTACAATACAGACCAATCATCCAGATGAAAGTCAGGTGTCTCATAAGTATCTTATTTTTACCGTTTTTGTGCTCCTTTTCGGGAGCACAATCTATCTCCAGGGCGGTGATCACCATCGCTGGTACAACAAGCACCGAGTCGGGAAGATATATTTCCTGGTCGGCAGGAGAGCCCGTTGTATCCACCGGGTTTGCAAATATGCACTTCCTGACGCAGGGATTCCAGCAACCGTCGCTTATCAATCCCGGCCTTTCATTGCCGGAAGACATAGATGCCGTGGATGTTTTCCCGAATCCCGTGGCACGGGAACTTACGGTATCCTTCAGGATAAGGGAACTGACCACATATTTCGTGAATATTTATGATGTAACAGGACGGTTACTGCTTGCCAAAAAATTTGAAAATCTTTCTTCACAGGATAAATACCTTGATTTTTCAGCTTTCAGTAAGGGTTTGTTTTTCGTGCACGTTTACTCTTCTGAAAGAAAGATGGACCGGGTATTTAAAATCGAAAAGCTATAGTGAGATGAAAAGGATCCTTATCGCTCTGATCTTTTGCCTCCCGGCCTTAGGTATCTTCGCCCAGCAGATGCCCATCGGCATCAATTACCAGGCCATTGCAAGAGACAACCTGGGAAATGAACTCAAGAACCGGAACCTGAATATCCGGCTTTCCGTCATAGCCGGAGACCCGACAGGTCCTGTTGAATACGCCGAATCACACAGCACGACGACGGATAATTTCGGACTTTTCAATCTGGTTATCGGAGCCGGCGCCTGGTATGACGGTGAAAAGACTGAATTCACAGGAATTGACTGGGCATCCGCTTCGCACTTCCTGAAAGTTGAAGTGGATTTCGGCCAGGGCTTCATCAGCATGGGCACCATGCAGTTCCTTGCTGTTCCCTATGCCCTTTATGCAGCAACGGCAGGCAATACGGCAGGTGAAGAAGACCAGGATAAGGATCCGGCAAATGAACTCCAGGTATTATCCCTGGAAGGACAGGTTCTGCGGATCTCCAAAGGGAATGCCATAACGTTATCCGACATAGTGAACGATGCCGATGCAGACCCTGAGAATGAACGGCAGGACCTCCTGCTCGACCAGGAAAATAAACTGAAGATCACCAACAACCCCGCTGCTACGACGGTCGATCTGAGACCCTTCCTCGATAATACGGATAACCAGACCCTCAGTGCAACCGGTAATTCCATCAGCATCACGGGTGGGAACAGCATCACTGCTGATGTGGATTCGACCAATGAGATCCAGATCCTCTCCTCACCGGAGACCGGAAAACTCAAGATCAGCAAGGGCAATACAATTGACTTTGAAGACGCAGATGCCGATCCGGTAAACGAGATCCAGGACCTCAGCCTGGATGCCGGGGATAAGCTCAGGATAACGAAGAAAGCCGATGCCGCCGAAATCGACCTCGGGAAATACCTGGATAATACCGATAACCAAACACTGTCAATCAGCGGTTATGAACTGACCCTGACGCCGGGCAACAAAGTAAATATCAGGCAGCAGTCCATTGCATTCAAAGCCTATATCACCGGGCCCACCGGGGGAGCTACGGCCGGCGACATCGTTAAAATAGAATTCAGAGACAGCCTGAACATTGGACCCTACTTTGCGAACGGTACTTTCACGGTACCTGGGAACGGGGCAGGATTATACCAGTTTAACCTGCTCTACATGTTCGACGGTTTGCAGGAACTCTCGATCTTTAAAAATGGAAATAAGGTCGAAGATGTTTACGGTGGCATCTTATCTTCTCCTTATACAGGCCTGGCAAACTACCCCTTCATCATGTTCCTGAACCCCGGGGATGCAATCGAGATCTATACAAAATTCACAGGTTTCGGGAGTGTCAAGAAAGGCATGCTCACCGGGTACAGGATTCAGTAATAGAACAGCCGGGTCAATAAATGCAGGCAAATTCCGTTTACTAGTTATTTTACGGGTGACCCGTAACTTTTTGGGGAATTTTCCGTTTTCAATACATAAAATAGTTACTGAATACCATGGCAGGTTTAAAGTTCATCCTCGGTATGCTTCCGGCCACGTCGAAGGTTGAAGAAGCAGACATTCAGCTCCGCAAAGAATTCGGGGATTACAAGGCTTTTGAAAACTCAGATCTACTGAAAAGATACCTTGAGCTGCAACAGGAATTGAAATCCTCCGAATTTGCCAGCCGTAAAAAACAGATCCTTTCCCAGAAATTCAGCCAGACTGCTGAATACAGGAACTTCAAAGAATATAAGGCCATGGACAAGTCCAGGCCCATCCGGAATTATTTCAAAGTCAAGGATTCCTCCGGGCTGAAAAGAGTATGAATCCTTTCGTAATTCCGACACGCTTCGCAGGTATACTGAACTCGAAAGTTTCATTAAGTCCGGTGAATTCCCCAGGGCCAAAGGCCGGATGTCTCCCAAAGAATTCAAGGCATCCCCTGAGGCGGCCAAAGAAAAGGAATTCCGGAAACTGAGTAAAAGCAAACCGGTTAAAAAATATTTCAAGTTCCTGAATTCTCCTTCCTTTAAGGAGTATAAACGCATTGAAGGCTCCGATGAATTGAAAAAATACCAGGACCTTAAGGAATTCATCAGTTCGGAAAAATTCAGGGAAGTGAAAATTTATATGGCACTGCCCGGAAAGAAAAAGTATGTACTCTCGAAAGAGTACAAGGATGAAGGCGAATTTGCCGAACTGAAAAAATCGGACCGCATCAAATGGTATTTCAAAACGAAGAAGAACTACCCTTTCAAAGAAATTGAAAAGTGGACGCTGACGTTCGGGGAAAATTTTGAAACTCCGCAGCTGGATGTAAAAACCTGGCTTACCCGGTACTATTACGGTGATAAGATCCTTGGAAAAAACTACGTCATGGGCGACGACAAACATTTCTTCACCGATGGCGGGAATATTGAATTCTACGATAAGAAACTTCGGATACTCACAAAACGTGAACCGTCCAAAGGCCTGGTATGGAATCCCCTGCAGGGATTTTATGAGCAGGAGTTCAATTTTACTTCCGGCATCATCAACACGGCTAAGAGTTTCAGACAAAAATACGGGCTTATCCAGGCAAAGGTGAAGATTGGCAATTCGGGCGTTTCCCAGTCGTTCTCACTCCTGGCGGACCAGATGCTTCCCCACGTGGATGTCTTCCGTTATGAAAACAATAAACTTCTGGCCGGTAATTTCTGGAAAAACGGCAGCAAGGAAGGCGCATCGAAGTCCTTTACCAAAACGGGCGGCAAAAGGTACACAAACGACTATTTTATCTATTCGCTGGAATGGCGGCCCGGGAAGATGACCTGGAAGATCAACGGTGTCGTCTTCAAGGAGCAGTCCACAGGAGTGCCGGACCAGGACATGTATCTTCTTTTCAATGCAAGTCTGAAGGAAAAAGCCAGTGAGGCCGGGTTACCTTCCGCTCTCGAGATAGACTGGGTAAGAGTATACCGGCTGAAAAGCGAATGACCGGGTTTCCGTCCGGATCACTTGCTGGTAAATCCATTTGATATCCCGCATTCCCGTACATGATTTATCAGCATTGGATAATTTTGAGCCGGATTCTTTTTATCTTGCATGATCAACTTCACCGGTCGTATGCCATGTGATGCTTCGTCATCCCGCCCGGGCAGGTCCGCCTGAAATTTTCATTTACCTTAAACCGGAATCATGCACAGATCCATATCCCTGTTTATGCTGTTTCTTTCCTTTAGCCCCCTGCTTCATTCCCAGGACAGGGTAACCGGAAAGACATTCGCCACCCGCTCAGAGGTCATTGCCCCCCATGGGATGGTTTGTTCAAGCCAGCCTCTTGCAACGCAGGCAGGACTCGAGATCCTCCGGAAAGGGGGTAATGCCATCGATGCAGCTATTGCCGTCGATGCCATGCTCGGACTGACGGAGCCCACCGGTTCGGGTATCGGGGGTGATCTTTTTGCCATTGTCTGGGATGCAAAGACAAAGAAATTGTACGGTTTGAACGCCAGTGGCCGTTCTCCCCGCTCTCTTACACTCGACTATTTCCTTAAAAACGGATATACAAGCATACCTCCCACCGGGCCCCTGCCGGTATCTGTGCCCGGCTGTGTGGACGGATGGTTTGAATTGCATAACCGTTTCGGCTCAATGCCGATTACAGAGATCCTTTCCCCTGCCATTACCTATGCCCGGGAAGGTTTTCCCGTGTCGGAGCTCATTGCCTACTACATGAACCTGAATGCCGGGTCACTGAAAAAATACCCCGGGTTCAGTGAGACATACATGCCCGGGGGAAGAACTCCCGCCAAAGGGGAAATCTTCAAAAACCCCGATCTGGCCAATACACTCGCGAAAATCGCTAAGGGCGGACGGGATGCTTTTTACAAAGGAGACGTCGCAAAAACAATCGACCGTTATATGAAAGACCAGGGGGGATTCTTATCCTATGAGGATCTCGCCACGCATCATTCGGAATGGGTGGAACCCCTCTCCTCGAATTACAGGGGTTATGACGTATGGGAACTTCCCCCTAACGGCCAGGGTATTGCTGCCCTCCAGATCCTGAATATCCTTGAGCTTTATGACATCAGGAGCATGGGATTCGGAAGTCCGGAATATGTACACCTTTTCACGGAAGCAAAAAAGCTGGCCTATGAGGACCGCGCCAGGTTCTATGCCGATCCCGCTTTTGCGGATGTGCCTGTCAGCCGCCTGATCTCGAAGGAATATGCAACCGTGAGAAATAAACTCATCGATCAGGACAGGGCTGCCAAAAGTTACCCGGCGGGGAAGCTTGAAACAGGCGAAACCGTTTACATGACAGTTGCCGATAAGGAGGGTAATATGGTCTCGCTTATCCAGAGCAACTACCGGGGTATGGGAAGCGGGATGACCCCCTACGGTCTCGGTTTCGTCCTGCAGGACCGCGGGGAACTTTTCAGCCTCGAAAAAGGTCATCCGAATGTTTTTGAGCCAGGTAAACGGCCTTTTCATACCATCATTCCCTGTTTCATTACCAAAGACGGCAAACCCTGGATCAGTTTCGGGGTCATGGGTGGCGGAATGCAGCCGCAGGGACATGTCCAGATCGTCGTAAATCTAATCGATTTCGGCATGAACCTCCAGGAAGCCGGTGACGCACCCCGCATCCAGCATACGGGATCATCTCAGCCTACCGGTGAGACAATGACCGATGGAGGCTGGGTGAACCTCGAATCGGGGTTCAGCTATGAGACGATAAGGCGGCTCATGGAGATGGGACACCAGGTAAAATTCGATCTCGGGGGATACGGCGGTTACCAGGCGATCATGTGGGATGAGAAGAACCATGTATGGTACGGGGCCTCGGAATCAAGAAAAGACGGCCAGGCTGCCGGTTACTGAAATTGCCTGTCATGAAAATACCGATTTCAATGATTCTTAAACCTCCTTCAGGCTAGAAGAATAATTATCCTTCCCATGAAAAAATTCCTGCTGCTCGCTACACTTATTGCTGCACTTTCTACCGTGTCAGCATGGTCACAGAACGGGTTCGACAACGAGACGCGGGCTCTCTATCTCATGGATATCTCCCGGTATATCGAATGGCCGGAGGAGGTCATGCTTTCCACCGGTGAATTTTCCATCGGAGTGCTCAGTAAGGATGATGAACTATACTGGGATTTGGAAAATATTGCAAAAACAAGGAAATATGTCCAGGGCAAGCCGGTGAGAATATACCTCTTCCGGGAACCATCGGCCATCCGGCAGACCCATGTTCTGTATGTTAACCGGACAGAAGGTTATAAACTGCCCGACCTGCTCAAACAGATCAGCGGAAAACATACGCTCCTGGCCAGTGAAGGCTATGAATTCAGAGAATCCATGTTGAATTTTATCGTTTCATCCGGGAAACCCCGCTTCGAAGTGAATGAAAAACTGATGAATGCCGAGGGACTGAAGGTCGATGAGATGTTCCTGGCCCTTGCAGTAAAAACCCGCGAAGATTGGGAAGCTCTCTTCAGTGTTACGGACGAAAAGCTGCAGGAAGAGAAGGAGGTAAACCGTCAGCAAAAAATCCTGATCGATGACCAGGATGTGCAGATCAGGCAGCAACAGCAACGCATCGTTTCGCAAAAAGCCAGCCTTGACAGTCTTGACAGGGAGATCAGGCAAAGGATGAACGACATCCGCGAAAAACAGATGGTAATGGTGAACCAGGTTTCGGAGATCGGACGTCAGAAAGACACCATACGCATTCAGCTTTCGGAAATGGCGCATCAGAAAAATGTTCTTGCACTGCAGCAGAAGGATATCTCCGGGAAGGAAAAAGAGATCGCCGGCAAGGAAGTTGTTATTAAAGACCGGGAGTCACGTATCATCATCCAGTCGGCCGAGCTCAAAAAACAAAAACTGATCATTTATTTCATTTCCATTCTGCTCATCCTCTTCATTATACTTATTTATTTTATTTATATAAATTATAGGAATAAAAAGAAAGCCAATGAATTACTGGTGGAAAAGAACAGGCAGATCACGGCCCAGGGGGAAGAAATAAAACAACAACGGGATCTGGCGGAGATGCAGCGGGACCAGATCGCTTACCAGAAAAAACACATCACCGACAGCATTGAGTATGCCAAACGGATACAGCGGGCCATCCTACCCTCACTGGAGCTTTTCAGCGACAGGATGGATCATTTTGTTCTCTATAAACCGAGGGACATTGTAAGCGGGGACTTTTACTGGGTGGATGAATTCGATCATACACAGATCATCATCACTGCCGACTGCACCGGTCACGGAGTTCCGGGAGCGTTCATGAGCATGCTTGGGATAAGCCTCCTCAACGAGATCGTCCATAATAAGGGCATCCATAATCCCGGCAGGATCCTGAATGAACTCCGCGAGAAAGTCATCCTCTCGCTTAAACAGGAGGTCGGGAATGCCAATGTAAAGGACGGTATGGACATGACGGTTTGTGCAATTCATTACGATACCGGGATCCTCGAATTCGCCGGCGCCAATAACCCGCTTTATCTGGCCCGTAATGGGGAACTCATCCATTTCAGGGGCGACAAAATGCCGGTGGCTATACATGATGCCATGGAGCCTTTCGGAAACCGGGAAATAAAACTGGAGAAAGGCGATACTTTCTACACCTTTTCCGACGGGTATGTCGACCAGTTCGGCGGACCGAACCAGAAAAAATTTCTCAGTAAAAACTTCAGGCAGGTGATCATGAAAATCCAGGAACTCAGCATGTATGAGCAGGGGATGAAACTGGACGAGATCTTCGAGGAATGGCGCAGTGAGGTTGAACAGGTCGATGATGTAACCATCATCGGGGTGAGATTCTGAAACACGTTTTATTCGCATTCATATTCCTTCCGGAAATTTTCCCCGCGTTCACAAATATGCATACGTAAACCGGAATAAATTGGTTCCGGCGTACCCCGAAAGAACCTACTCTGCAGCATTTTATGCATCCGGTATATACAAGTGAACAAATCTGCCTTAAATTTCATGAGCCCTCCTGTCGTTTCTTTACCTTCTTATGCTTAAATTGCTGGTTTTTCATACAGAGAGGAATAATTAAATGGCTGAACGATTTTTTGCATTGGGTTTGAATGAACACCGGGTATGGGGATTGATCCTGATACCCCTTGTACTCATAAAAAAGGAAGATGAAAGCTTCTTCACCCCATCCTATATAATCTTTCCCAATGACAAGGATGAAAATTTCAACAATCTGAGTTATACCGGGAAAGAAGTGGTAAGGCTCGTCGATGAATACAGTGACCAGAAACTTTTCAAGCTCTTTTCCAGGGAAAAGAGCGTAAAGGAATTCCAGGAAAAAGTGAATGAGAAAAAAATCGAAGAGTTTATCCGTCCCTACATTGACCGGAGACTTAACCTAATCCTCAATAAAATAAGCGGAAGCAAGATCAGGGTTTTCCTGAGGGAGAAAAGCCGTTCCAATGTCTTTGAGGAAGATTTTCTGAAAATTCAGGAAGGATTTGCCGAGCCCGTCTTTAATTTCCGCCGGGGGGAAGACGGATCCGTATATTCGCTGGATCTCCGGTATAAAGGAGCGAAGCTTAAAATGAAAGATACGTATTCCGTCATTCTAAGCAATTTTCCGGCAGTGATCCGTTTAAATGCTTCCTTATTCTTTGTCCGGGATATTGAAGCGAATAAGCTTCGTCCCTTCTTTATTAAAGATTTCATTACTATACCAAAAAAGACTGAAATACAATACTTTAAATCTTTCGTTCTAAATATCATACGCGATCACGAGGTTAATGCCGAAGGATTCGGCATTCATACCGTAGTTCCGGAAAAAAGCACGACGCTTTCGCTGGAGCGTTCACTCCAGAACAACGCCGTCCTGGCCCTGGGTTTCACCTATGGAAACCGGAAGATTGCGGCAAACAGTTCACAACAGGTTTTTGTTGATTTTCACCGGGAAAAGGACAATTTTCAGTTTGAAAAATACAGCAGGGACTTTCCCTTTGAGGAAGAATATCATGAGCTGTTGAATGATCTGGGCCTCGTCAGTTACGACCAGGTGAATTACGAGATCAGGGGTGGCCGGAACCATGACTTTCAAACGCAGGTTTACGATCTCGTGGAATGGATGAATACGAATGCCGGTGAGTTGAGCATCCCCGGCCTGGAAATCAGAAGCAACCTGGACAATACCGGATATTACTCCGGAACCCGGGAATTGGCTATCGGGCATGAGCTTAAAAATGACTGGTTCGACATCAGAGCACTTATAAAGGCCGGCGCATTTGAGATCCCTTTTTACGAGTTGCGAACCTTTATCCTGAATGATAAGAGGGCTTTCCCACTGCCCGATGGAAGCATTTTTGTTATCCCGCTGGAGTGGTTCGGCCGGTTCAGGGAGATGTTTGAGTTCGGGAAAATTGAAGACGGAATGATCCGGGTACATAAACAACATTTTTCCATTCTTGAAAAAACGGAAAAAGGCATCAGTGACCGGGATTTCCGTAAGCTGGAAATGTTGAATTCACGCGAGAGACTGACCTGTACGCATATCCCGGCCTCGTTGAACGCGAGCCTACGGCCTTACCAGTTCGAAGGTTACTCCTGGCTTTACTATCTGCAGCAAAACAACCTGGGAGGGTGTCTTGCCGATGATATGGGACTTGGCAAAACCATACAGGCAATCAGCCTTCTGCTCAAGAATAAGGAGGATTCTCCCGGGGAAGAGGTGCCCGGTCCGAATCCCGTCCAGGATGAACTTTTCCAAGCCATTCCGGATACGGAAAGAACCCCGGACAGGACCTCGCTGATCGTTGTTCCATCATCACTCATACATAACTGGAAGAATGAAATCCTGAAGTTCGCCCCGTCTCTCAAATGGCTACTCTATGTAGGAAATCAGCGTAGCCGGGATCTTCAGCGTTTTGAGAAGGTAGATGTTGTGATATCCAGTTACCATACCGTAAGACAGGATATCGAATTTTTATCCGGTTTCCGGTTTCATTACATCATTCTCGATGAGAGCCAGGTGATCAAAAACCCTTATTCCAAGGTATATAAAGCCATGACCATGCTCAATAGTGAGCACAGGATCGCCCTTACGGGAACCCCCATCGAAAATTCCCTCACCGATCTTTGGTCACAGATGAATTTTGTAAATGAGGGACTCCTCGGGAACCTTAATTTTTTTCGCCGGGAATTCGTGGTCCCCATTGAAAAAAAGAACGACGAGGCCTGTGAACTGAGGCTGAAAAAACTGATCAATCCTTTCATCCTCAGAAGGACAAAGGAAGAAGTGGCCCGTGACCTGCCCGAGATCAACGACCAGGTCGTTTACTGCAGCATGACAGATGCGCAACGTAAATTTTACGAAGAAGAAAAATCGACAATTCGCAGATCGATCTTTGAGAATATCGACAAGCAGGGAATCGACAATTCGGCAATGATCGTCCTGCAGGGTCTTACCCGGCTGAGGCAGGCTGCCAACCACCCGGCCCTGATCGATGAAGATTACCGTGACGATTCGGGAAAATACGGCGAGATACTCCGCAATATCGAGAATATCGTGGCCGAGGGCCATAAGGTCCTGGTTTTCTCATCCTTTGTGAAACATCTCCAACTTTTCAGAGCCGATTTCGATGAACGGGGAATTTCCCATACCATTCTCACCGGGGCCTCCACAAACCGTGAGTCCATTGTAAAGGCCTTCCAGGAAAATGAGAATTGCAAAGTCTTTCTTATTTCTTTGAAAGCCGGGGGCACGGGGCTTAATCTCACCGCTGCCGGTTACGTTTTCATCCTTGATCCCTGGTGGAACCCTGCATCCGAAGCTCAGGCCGTTAGCCGGGCCCACAGGATCGGGCAGGAGAAAAACGTCTTTGTTTTTCGCTTCATCTCCGAAAACAGCATCGAGGAAAAGATCCAGATGCTGCAGGAAAAGAAGTCAAAGATTGCAGAAGCCTTTGTGTCATCAAATAATCCCCTGAAAAATATAGACAGGGAACAGATTGAGAAGTTATTCGAATAAGGATCAACAGGGGCGGGCGTAACTAACATTGAATTAACCTTACTCGACGGCCCTTCGGCTCAGGGACCGTTGACTTCATTCAAGAGGGTGAACTTTTCGGATGGTGGTAAGGCAGGCAAAAGGCCCCTATGTATAAAATTAAAATTCAGTGACTTTCGAAAGAAGGGCCTTTTGCCAGCCCTACCACCATCCGAAAAGTGCTTCGTTCATCGAATTGACCGGTCCCTGGAGCCGAAGGGTCGTCGAGTTTTCTTTCTGATGCTAATTAAAAACCTGAATATCTTGATCATCCGGGAACTATTTTCAATCTATCAGCTCACAGGGTTTGAATGGGCACTTGCCATATTGTGCGGAATGCTGATCGGGATGTCCAAAACGGGGCTTTCCGGGGCGGGTCTCTTCGTCGTACCTGTTTTTGCAAATATCTTCGGCGGTAAACCCTCTGCGGGTCTTGTGCTCCCGTTGCTGATCATTGCCGATATTTTTGCCGTGATCTATTACCACCGCCACGCCGACTGGAAATACGTGATCAAGCTCCTGCCATGGGCCTTCTTCGGCATCCTCATCGCTCTGTTCACAGGGCAGGCAATCGATGATAAACAGTTCCGGAATCTCATTGCTATCATTGTGATTGCCGGTATAGCCCTCATGATCTACCAGGATCTGCGCAGGAAAAAAAACAAGGTTCCCGATCATCCCTGGTTTGCTGCTCTTCTCGGAACCGGGGGCGGGTTTTCCACCATGATCGGAAATGCGGCCGGTCCCATCATGTCACTATATCTCCTTTCCATGCGGCTTCCCAAGAATATTTACATCGGTACGGGTGCCTGGTTTTTTTTCATTGTGAATCTCTCAAAGGTCCCTCTTCATGTTTTCGTATGGAAGACCATAACCATTCAAAGCATCTCCTTCGATCTGCTGCTGGCAGTCCCCGTAACCGGCGGGGCCCTGGCCGGCTTTTATCTTGTAAAGCTGATCCCTGAAAAAGCGTACCGGATCTTTATCATCCTATCAACACTCGCCTCATCGGTGGCATTGTTTTGAACGGAGAGAAAAACCCTCTTGTAAATCAATGATCCGCTGATATAATTGCTAAGAATCATTTTAAATTATTCACCTTTATTTGAACTAAGCAGGGGATTTGGTTTCTTTAGGCTTTATTACCTTCTATGCCTGGAATTTTTAAATGGTTTAAGCAAAAGGGAGTTCTACTTTTCCTGGGGGGCTTTGTGGTTGCGATCCTGTTTATTTTTTCCGGTAAAAATGCAGTTGAAGCCACCGGGACCGACGAATATTGCGCGTCATGCCATAAGGTACATCCCCAGGCTACCGCCAGCTGGAAACGCTCTACGCATTATGACAATAAGCGCGGGATCGTGGTTCATTGCATCGAATGTCACCTTCCTCCCGAAGGGCTGCCTAAATTCACCCGGAAAGTAAGCACCGGGCTCCGCGACGTATACGGCACGATTTTTAAAGATCCGGCAGAGATAAACTGGGAAGAAAAATCCCGTCCTGAAAATGCAATTCACCATACCTACCAGGCATCCTGTCTCCGGTGTCATAAAAATATTTTTCCCCTCGGCCTGACGGATAAGGGACAGGAAGCCCATCTCTACTATGATAACAACCGTGAAAAATTGAACTGCCTCAACTGTCACATCGGGGTGGGACATTATTCGGAAACCACGGTGCATGCGAGCAATGTGTCTTTTGGTAAAAAGATGGCTGTTCCCGATACGGTTTATAGTGAAGCTGCCGAAATCAGCAGTTTTGAAAATTTCACCGAGCATATTCCCGGTACGGGTGTCAGCTTTACCATGATCGCGATCCCTGAAGGTAAATTCCAAATGGGAAGCCCGGCAAAGGAAAAATTCAGGGATCCTGATGAGGGTCCGCAGCATGAGGTGGAGGTGAGCCCTTTTTTCATGGGCCAGATCGAGGTAACCTGGGAGGAATATATGGCCTTTCTCAGCGAGACAGGAAGTGAAGGCCGTGTTGTTGAAAAGGAAAATGCCGCCGCCGGTGTCGATGGCATTACGGGTCCCACACCCCCCTGGGGTGCCCCCGACCAGGGATGGGGCGGCGGTAAACGCCCGGCGATCACGATGACCTACCATGCCGCCACCGTATATTGCAAATGGCTAAGCCTGAAAACCGGGAAATCGTACAGGCTGCCAACGGAGGCCGAATGGGAATATGCTGCCAGGGGAGGAACGACCGGGGATTATTTCTTCGAAGGAGATGCGGGGAAATACACCTCGGAAGGATTCGGCAAAAAAATATTCGGTCCGGATACTTCCGTGATCAACCGCTACGCCGTATACCGGGAGAACAGCCACGGCATGACAGCCCTTCCGTCTACGGTTATGCCCAATCCCTTCGGCCTGAAGAATATGCCGGGAAATGCGGCTGAATTCTGCAGTGATGTTTACCGTCCCGGATATGAGAATAAGGGTGCAGCGGGAACCGGGATCGAAGAACACGTGGTAAGGGGAGGCTCCTATAAAAGCGATGCCCGCGATTTAAGATCTACAGCAAGGGACCATACCCGCACAACCGACTGGCTGAAAACGGATCCCCAGATGCCCAAGAGTGTCTGGTGGTATTCCGACCAGGTCCATGTCGGATTCAGGGTCGTTTGCGACCCTCCGCAGGAAATTACCGGAAATAACTGATAAATATATCTTCTAAAACCGCACTAAAATGACAAAAGAAAAAAAATCACTCAGCCGCAGGCAGTTCTTTGGCAATGCCGCAGCTATCGGCGCAGTAAGCGCCGTTGGTATGGGTTACCTCCTGAATTCCTGCTCGGGGAAAGAAGAAGTAGCTCCCCCTGATATGCCGCCTTTACTTGACCAGGCAGCCGATGGAAAACCCCTCAAGGCCGGACTGATCGGCTGTGGAGGAAGGGGAACAGGGGCTGCGTTAAATTTCCTCGCCGCCGGCACCGGACTAACCATCGGGGCTATGGCTGATCTTTTTGAAGACCGCCTCGCAGATTGCAGAAAAGAACTAAAAGAAAAAGCCGGAGCTGAAGTTCCCGATGATAAAGTATTCCTCGGTTTCGATGCTTACAAAAAAGTTCTCGATTCGGATGTCGACCTAGTTATCCTGGCCACACCACCGTATTTCCGCCCGGAAATGTTCAACGCTGCAGTGGAAGCCCGCAAGCATGTCTTTATGGAAAAGCCGGTTGCCGTCGATCCTGTAGGGGCAAGATCGGTTATGGCAACGGCCAAAAAAGCTGAGACGGCCGGGCTTTGCGTTGTCACGGGAACCCAGCGGCGTCACCAACGGGATTATCTCGAAATATATAAAAAGGTCTACAACGGAGCCATCGGTGATATCGTCTCGGCCGAATGCTACTGGAACCAGGGAAAACTATGGCATCGTAACTGGGACCCGGCATGGACCGAAATGGAATTCATGATCCGCGACTGGGTGAACTGGTGCTGGCTCTCGGGCGACCATATCGTGGAACAGCATGTTCACAACATAGATGTCATCAACTGGTTTACGGGAAAATTCCCGGTGAAAGCCGTCGGATTCGGTTCTCGGCAGAGACGGATCACTGGCGACCAGTATGACAATTTCAGCGTCGATTTCGAATATGAGAACGGGATGCATGTTCACAGCATGTGCCGTCAGATCAATGACTGCGCAACGAATGTATCGGAACGCATTCATGGTACCAAAGGCTCGACCAACTGCGCGAACACCATTTATAATCCCGATGGCAGCGTTCAATATACCTACGAATATCCCAAAGATGAGAACGGCGAATCCACTGAAAAGCTGGCTATAAGCCCCTACGTCCAGGAGCATATACACCTCGTGACAGCGATACGGACAGGTACCCCCGTTAACCAGGCCGAAGTTACTGCAAAATCGACCCTTTCCGGAATCATGGGCAGGATCTCAGCATATACGGGTAAAGAAGTGACATGGGATGAAATGATGTCCTCCGGCCTCCGCCTCGGACCCGACAAGATCGAGCTCGGAAAGGTGAATCTGGTTAGCGAAATTCCCATTCCGGGCTCGGCACCGTTGAATGCGTAGTTTTTTATTGGTTTGAGATGGTTTGAGATGGTTTGAGATGGTTTGAGATGGTTTGAGATGGTTTGAGATGGTTTGAGATGGTTTGAGATGGTTTGAGATGGTTTGACGTTGTTTGATGTTGTTTCAAATCGTTTCAAACACAGATAATGAATCCGCGTAAATTCGTGTCAAGTGGAAACCATCTGAAACAGCCTGAAACAACTTTTTCTGTGATAATCTGTGAAATCTGTGGTGAAACTCCCTGAAACCATTTCAAACCATTTCAAACAACTTCAAACAACTTCCCGTAACCAGATTATTCCGTTCCTGAATCCGGAAAATTTTCAAATAAAATAACCCATTATGAAAAGAAGAGTCTTTCTGAAAAATGCAGCCCTGGCAGCCGGTACGGCATCCATTATCAGTCCCTCGCAGGCTTTTGGTTCACCGGCGGAAGGGGCCGGGGGCGAACCTTTTAACCTGTTGTATGCTCCTCATTTCGGGATGTTCAAAGAATCAGCCGGAGAGGATTTCGTGGATCAGATCAAATTCATGTACGACGCCGGTTTCCGGGCAATGGAAGATAACGGTATGAAAGGCCGCAGCATGCAAGACCAGGAAAGGATCGCCTCTGCGATGGCGAAGCTGGGAATGAAGATGGGCGTGTTTGTTGCCCATACGATCCACTGGACCGAACCCAGTCTCACAACCGGCAAAAAAGAACACGAAGATGAATTCATCAGAGAGATAAAGGAGTCCGTTGAAGTGGCCAAACGATTGAATGCCAAATGGATGACTGTAGTTCCCGGTTATGTGGACCTGAGGCAGGAACATGATTACCAGACGGCCAATGTAGTGGATGCCCTGAGAAAGGCTTCGGATATTCTGGAACCCCACGGACTGGTCATGGTGCTGGAACCCCTGAACTACATGGACCATCCGGGTCTTTTCCTGAAAAAGTCGTCACAGGGCTATGAAGTGTGCAGGGCCGTGAACAGCCCTTCATGCAAAGTTCTCTACGATATTTATCATATGCAGAAACAGGAAGGAAATCTCATTCCCAATATCGGGCAATCCTGGGATGAGATCGGTTATTTCCAGGTGGGTGATAACCCGGGAAGAAAGGAACCAACCACCGGGGAGATCAACTATGAAAATGTTTTCGGATATATTCACGGCCGTACCAAAGACAGGATCATCGGGATGGAACATGGAAACTCGGTCAAAGGCAAAGAAGGCGAACAGGCTGTTATCGCCGCCTACCGTACGGTTGACGGGTTCCCCCGGAAAAGTTGATTGAAGACATGAGCTTCCCTAACCTGCTGGACCTGATCATTTAACATAATATTTTGCGCGATCCGGGTAGAATGGTATAATAATTGAGTTCCTTTTAAGCATTTTGAGTATCAGACGAAAAAACCAGCCTTTATAATACGGGCTGTTCGCCGTTTTAATAAACCCGTTATTTGCAAATTTCTGATTTTGTCACAAGGCCGCTGTTATTAAAATGTTGATATCATTTTTTGACTTAAGGCCCGTCATAAGGCAGAATTATTATATTTGCTTCAGGAGGATGATTATGAATAAGAGGGAAGAAAATTATTTCCGGGATTTTTACCGGGATGTGGAAGAGATTGAGAAGGATCCGGAAGAGGTGAGATCCCTGCTTCAAAAGGTGAAACAAATCATAGCCCATAACAGTGCCAGGCTGGGCCGGATATTGGAACCGGTCCAGATATTCCTCAGGATGGTGCGCGATTATATTAACGGAAGCTACAGGCAGATTCCCGCAGGACGGGTACTGCTCATTATCGCTTCACTGGCATACCTGGTATCGCCTTTCGATGCCGTTTTTGATTTCCTGCCGGGCGGTTTCATCGATGATGCAGCTATTTTCACATGGCTTTTCGCTTCCATGAAATCAGAGGTCGACGCTTACCTGGAATGGGAGAAAGTGGCTGAAGAGGTGTGATGACCTGCAGGTAATCCGGCATACAGCCGGCTGGTGTATCTCACCCGTATCTGTTTCCCATTGCCAGGCAGTGCAAAACGCCCCCTTTCGCTAAAGTTGCGGACTGGCAGGATTCCCATTTCCTGTGCTGCAACGGTCAAGGTTTGCCAGGCGGTGATTTGGCAATTTGGTGAAGAAGCCCGGCCCTTCATTAGTGCGGTTACGCTTAAAACAATCCTTTATTTCTTCGTGCCTTACTCCCATCCTACCCATCCGTAAATATGAATTTTTCCTTGTCCATTTCAAGGAGAAAGCGGGAGGGAAGGTGGAAAAATGCATCATAGGAGTACAGGTACCTGGGGAAGGTGATGCATAATTCTTCCTTTGCCCGGCTGCATGCCACATAGAAAAGCCTTCGCTCCTCTTCCATGTCCTCAATATTCACTGCCCGGTTTGACGGGAACAGGCCATCCAGTGCATGCGGAATGAATACGGCATACCACTCCAGCCCTTTGGCAGAATGAACGGTTGAAATGGTGATCTTTCCCTTCTCCTCCCCTTCATCGATCAGCGGAGTGCTTTGATCTGCGACGTACCGGGAAGGCGGATCGAGGGCGAAATCGGAAAGGAACCTGTCCAGGTCACGGTATTTCCGGGAAAGATCGACCAGGACGTCAATATCCATCATCCGGCTCAGATAATCCGTCTCGCGGGCTTTTAAAAGGGGTGCATAAAAATCCCGGATGATCTCTATTTTCCGTGTCAGCGTTTGTTCGGGCAGGCTGGCATTTGCGAGCATTCTGCCGAGTCCGGACAGTTCATCGTAAAATTTCCGCTGCCTGAAAGCTTCAAAGCCGAATGCATCATCCGATTCCCTCAGTGTATCGATCACACCTGACGCCGTGATCTTTCCAACACCGCCGATATACTTCAGCACCCTGTGCCAGGCCACCGCGTCGGAAGGATTGTAGGTAAGGCGAAGGTAAGCGATGATGTCCTTGATATGCATCCTCTCATTGAATTTAAACCCTCCCACCACGACATAAGGGATCCCTCTTTTGTTGAGCTCAACCTGTATGTACCGGTTGTGCCAGTCGGCCCGGTTCAGTACGGCGATCTCGCTGAGAGCGAGGCCCTCTTCGATAAGCTCCAGGATCCTGTCGACGATGATCTCCGCTTCATCCTCCTCACCATATACCCTCCGGACAACCGGCATGTTCTGCCGGTCATTCCGTGTGAACAGCCGCTTTTTATACCCGATGCGGGCATGACTGATCACTTCATTGGTGAAATCAAGGATTTTCTGGTTGCTGCGGTAATTTTCCTCTATCCTCACTACACCGCATTCGGGGTATGTGGCAGGAAACCTGAGAATATTCTCATAATTGGCGCCCCTGAAAGCATAGACACTCTGTGCGTCGTCGCCCACTACCATGATGCGGCGGTGACCCGCGGCGATGAAGTCGACGATCTCCTTCTGCACAAGGTTGGTGTCCTGAAACTCATCCACCATAATATAGGCATACCGCTTTTGCATGAGCTGCCGGAAGGCTGCATTATCGCGGAGAGCGTCCCGCAATACCTCCATCAGATCGTCGAAATCCAGGATATTGCTGATCTTTTTGTACCGGGAGTAACCGGAGAATATCAGCTCAATATCTGTGATGTAATCCTTCAGTCCCGAATAGTATTTATGGATTATCCCGGCGATCGTCTCTCCCCTGTTCCGTGAATAGGATATGATATCGTAAATACGTGATTTTTTAGGGAATTTGCGGTCTTTGGTGTTCAGCCGCAGCTCGGTACGTATCAGGTCGACTACATCTTCGGAGTCGGCCGAATCGATGATCGTGAAATTCGGTGCCAGCCCCAGCATATTGGAATACCTCCGCAGGATGAAGGAAGCGAAGGAATGGAAGGTGCCTCCCGTGACTTTCCCTGCCGATTCATCATGCAGCAGGGTTTCCACACGTCCGAGCATCTCGCGTGCCGCCTTTCGGGTAAAAGTGAGCAGCAGGATGGATTGCGGGTCCACTCCGTTTTCGATAAGCCAGGACACCCGGTGTACGATCACCCTCGTTTTCCCACTGCCGGCACCGGCGATAACAAGCACAGGCGTGCCGGTGGTCATGACTGCCGCCAGCTGGGCCGGGTTAAGCGTGGTGGCATAGGGAACATGAAATTTCGAGAGATCCGTTGTTTTTATATCGATCTCCAGGGGTTTCTTCTTCTCAATACTCCGTGTGATCTCCTGAAGCTGCCGTATCTTTTCGCCGGTTGCCGGCGGTATTTCGATCTCCGCCAGCTCCCCCGGCCGGGGGACCGGGAATTGCCCTGGAATTTCCTCCCCGGGACTAACCGCGGCCGTACGTGTCACATTACCGATTTTGCTGAGGAAGTTATTGAGAAGATCCTCTTCCGAAGCGGGTTTATCAACTTTTTCCTCAAAACTATTTCCGTCCCCGGAAGGATCCTCTGCCATATCCCGGCTCTCTTTTTTATCTTTCTTCCCGAATAATCCCATTGGATGTATTGATTAAAATCTGATCAAGACGTTCCCGGTAAGATAAAAAAAGGTGAGGGCAATACCTATAAAAATTACTTCATTTTTGGGTTGTTTGAGGATTGTTTGAGATTGTTTGATATGGTTTGATATGGTTTAAGAGAAGAGGAACACGGTTTGAAACGGATTTTGACGGATTCCGATGGCTATCAGAACGGATTTAATTGTTTGAGATTGTTTGATATGGTTTGATATGGTTTAAGAGAAGAGGAACACGGATTCCGATGGCTATCGGAACGGATTTTGACGGGTGATCGCGGATTTTTCAGGTCCGGGTTTAAAAAATGGAAGGTTAAAAATC
Organism: uncultured Bacteroidales bacterium; assembly: GCA_963771005.1. Classification (GTDB taxonomy): domain Bacteria; phylum Bacteroidota; class Bacteroidia; order Bacteroidales; genus DASQZK01. Next base: position 158,362 of record CAVYRO010000010.1, on the reverse strand, counting down.
TTAATCCGTGAGATCCGTGTTTATCCGTCAAATCCGTGTTCCTCTTCCTCTTCCTCTTCACCAAATCACCAATTCAATCCCTCCGGAGGTCTCAGGGTGGTGATACCCTGAGTCTCCAAAAGGTTGTTTCAAATGGTAAATGACATTATCGTTGAAGCATCAGTTTACCATAATACTGATGTCCGCCGGACTCAATCCGGTACAGATAAATGCCGGCATTGTACCGGGAACCATCCCAGGTGACCCTATGGACACCCTCATTCATCCGCTCATTGACAAGAACTTCCAGAACACGTCCTGAAAGGTCAAGAACGGTGATGTTCACAGACGAGGGTTTCTCAATCCGGTACTCTATTGTCGTCTCCCCGGCAAAGGGATTGGGATAATTCCGGTGCCAGAAGACCGGATCATCCGGCGAAACCGATTTTTTAGATCCCGGGGTTGGCTCAAGAACGTTTGAATCCATCATTTCCGGCGACAGGACCACTTCACTTTCTCCGGTATTTCCGTAACCGTCGGTTGCCCTGCACCACAATATAACCTCAGGACCTTTCACCGAAATCAGGTTGCCGTCCTTGTCAAATTTGAACTGGTATTTGTTCTTGTCGTATTTGGCATCGATGACCTGCCCGTCAGCCACGGCAACACCTCCCTGCGACAAGATCATGGACCAGAAGGCGCCGGCATCGGGAGCCTCAACACTGACCTCGTTCTTTTTCAGATCGATGGTGAGCGAATAATTCTTATTATTCTTTAGCCGGACCACCGGATTGACGAGGCCGGGTATCCGGATCACCGAAATACCGGAAACGATATCCGAACAACCGTCTTCGGCGAAACAGGAAATCCCGTATTCGTGCGGATGGCCCGTGGCCGTAAACGCTGCCTGTACAACAGGTGGCGAGGTATCTTCAACGGTAACCGTGGCATCATCCGATGACGTACTTCCGCAAGCATCCTCAACCACCAGGGTGACCGTGTGTACGCCAGCGGTAAGCTGAACATCCGAAGAAGGCGATGCGGAAGGTCCGGCAATCAAGGAACCGTTTTCATACCAGCTGTACTGAAGCGCATCGTTCTCCGGATCCGTCGACCCGTTGCCGTCGAGGGTCACCGTAGTGCCGCCGGTTCCGGTGCATTCCACGGTATCATCCGCAGCCGATGCAACGGGCGGCTGGTTCGAACTGATCACGTTGATGGTCACAGTAACATAATCCGACAAATTGGATTCGGAATCCAGCAACTTGTACTGGAACTGGTCGGGACCCGTGAAGCCGCTGTTGGGCACATAGGTCAATGCCCCGGATGTAACGGCCCCGGTGATGGTCCCGTTTGCAGGCAGGGTGATGATGGCGAGCGATATGCCGTCGCCGTCGGGGTCGACATCGTTTGCCAGGACGCCGGGAGCGCTCAGCACGAGGCTGGTCCCGGCCGGAATGGCGTAATTGTCGGCGACTCCCACCGGCTTTCTGTTGAAAGGTTCATGTACTTCAATGTTTACCGTGACATAGTCAGACAGGTTCGATTCAGCGTCCAGCAATTTGTACTGGAACTGATCGGTTCCCATGAACCCGCTGTTGGGCGTGTAGGTAAAAGCCCCGGATGTGACGGCGGATGAAATGACCCCGTTGGCAGGATTTGTGATAATTGCCAGCGTAAAGGCATCCCCGTCCGGATCGAGGTCATTAACCAGGACGCCCGGTGCAGGGATAATGAGGGACGACCCTGCTTCGACGCCGTATGTGTCGCTTATGCCAATGGGTTGCCGGTTAAAGGGATCAAGAACATCGATCGTGACCGTGATATATTCCGACAGGTTTGATCCGGCATCCAGGAACTTGTACTGAAACTGATCGGTTCCCGTGAACCCGTTGTTGGGCACATAGGTAAAAGCCCCGGATGTGACGGCAGATGAAATGGTCCCGTTTGCGGGGTTGGTGATGATCGCCAGCGTAAGGCTGCCGCCGCCCGGGTCGACATCGTTAGCCAGCACCCCGGGTGCAGCAACCACCAGGGGATTATTTTCGTCGGTGACATAATGGTCTTCAGCGCCAGCCGGATCCGAACCCGTCGCAACCACGAGAAGGGTTACCGTGACATAGTCGGACAGGTTCGATTCAGCATCCAGCAGCTTGTACTGGAACTGATCGGTCCCCGTAAACCCGCTGTTGGGCGTATAGGTGAAAGCCCCCGAAGTTACGGCTCCTGAAATGATCCCGTTTGCGGGATTTGTGATGCTCGCCAGCGTAATGGCATCCCCATCCGGATCCACATCATTGGCCAGCACCCCCGGCGCCAGGATATTGAGCGCCGTCCCCGCCGTAACGATGTAATTATCGCTGACCCCGACCGGTTTCCGGTTAAAAGCCGCGAATACCCGGATATCGACCGTGACATATTCCGACAGGTTCGATTGGGCATCCAGCAATTTGTACTGGAACTGATCGGTCCCCGTAAATCCGCTGTTGGGCGTATAGGTGAAAGCCCCCGATGTGACGGCGGATGAAATGATCCCGTTCGCGGGGTTTGTGATGATGGCAAGCGTGAAGGCGTCCCCGTCCGGATCCGCATCGTTAGCCAGCACACCCGGTGCATTCACCACCAGGGCGGTACCGGCCTGGATACCGTAATGATCGGCAAATCCGAGCGGTATCCGGTCAAAAGATCCGAGAACATGGATGGTAACCGTCACGGGATCTGAAAGGTGGGAGTCGGGATCGCTGAGGGTATACTGGAACTGGTCGGTTCCAGTGAATCCCGCCTCGGGCTCATAGGTAAAACTTCCCGAAGTGACGGCGGAAGTGATCGTTCCGTGGGTGGGTGTAGTAACGGATACCAGGGTCAATGCGCCCCCCTCGGGATCGATATCATTTGACAGGAGGCCTGGCGCCGGAACCACCAATGACTGACCGGCTTCGACCGCATACTCATCTTCAATGCCGATGGGTTTGCCGTCGCAGCCGGCAGAAAGCAAAGGAAGTAATTCAAGGTCTTTGTTCAGGGGTCCCGCCTGACCCAGCAACTGGACTTCCCGCGGTGCCATTCTGCCGTCATTCATATTGGATGAAGCGGAAGAAGATAATGTTCCTGCGGTTTGGCCGGACAGGATACGGGAAGAAGGCACGTCGCTTTTCCCTGTGAGCGGATTTTGTTCAGCCGCGGCAGGCTTCACATAGATAAGAGAACCAGCTTTGTTTTGCGAACCTTCGGGACCTGTTTTAAGTCCTTCCTGGGCAAACAAGACGTGGGTAAACAAGAGCAGACCAACTACCATGATACCCCTGACAAATGAAAGGTGGAAATTTCTCATTGAAAAGGTACAATTTTCTCATTGATTATGAATTAATTGCACAATTTATGATATTAAGATCCTTTTTTCAATAGGGCGTTAAAGAAAACGTTAACTTTTTTTTACCCGGTAAGGAAACCGATCCGCGTGTAATTTACGGAAGGATGGATGGATGCGGTCACCGGCAGGAGTCTTGCAACATGCACAAATCCTATGGGTACGTGAACACCTTGGATATGCCGGAACCGTAGGGTATGTAAAGAAGTGGCGTCTGAAGCATAGGATTTAGGGATGAAGGATCACCGCCCGGTTTCCAACGTATTCGTCCCGTTACCCTTCCTGCATTGTTCACATAGTTTATTCGTGATCCTTAGCCTTTTATCCGGTTGAAATTGAAATAAATCAATGCAGATTCGCGGATGATTGAAAAATTTGATCTATTTTTATTTTAGTGAAGCCGAAAAAGCCCGAAAACCGATTTCTTTCCGCTGGGCTGCAAAAGAATCCATTAGCACAGATCGAGTATTGATGAGGGGATAAATATCGATAAATCTTGCTAATCGAGTAGACGGCTCCGTCAGCCATAGCTGACGGAGTGCGCCTCCCACACCACCGTACGTAAGGGCCTCGTATACGGCGGTTCATCAAACAATAGGAAAAAGCGTAGGAGTAAATTTATGAGGGGCAATTTTCTGATACCAAGTCAACATGGATTCATATCCCCTTTTGCAAAGTAATTCCATGGTGATTGTATTATTTAGAATTGGGCTCTGAGCAATTGCCCAGCCTCCCAATCTACTTCTGCTCCACCTGAAAGCGTCACGGGGATTAACCCCAAGTCGTAGCAGATACTTCCACTTCCTCTCCCTCTTGTTATTCAGATCGGGTTTATCTTCAACAGTTTGCATGACTTTCGGTTCCAGTGTTGCCAGATGCAATATCATAAGCGATTCCGGAGCGAGTCGTCCAACACTTTCAGTTTTTCCTGAATATCTGGTAAAAACATTCGTAAAAGCAAGACTATAAGAGAAGATACGCCGTTGAAGTAAAACCTGACAGGTTTTCGGAAACCTGTCAGGTTTATCGATCAACCGGTGCTACATCTACTGAATGATGTTGTTGGTTGTAGAGGTTGGCATGTTGTGTTTCCTTACCCTTATCAATCAGCCTCATATGTGGTTCATATTCTTCGGCATCGACCTTTGGAGTTCCGCTTCCGCCAGTGGATACTTCGCAGTAAACCACCTTGCGGCTTGCTAACAGTTGCTCATCATAGTATTTATTTAAAAGATGTTCGCGATTTTTCTGCAATTCCCGGCGTTACCTGTGCGTGTAAGGGATTTATACCCTCTGGAAAAAAATAATCACAATCGTCTCTACCCGGATTGTGAGAAAAATTTGTATTTTTCTAATTTAATCAGAGATTACAACAAGTATGTGCTGCTGCTCATGCAGCGCACACATCGTATATAAAACATTTGGCAGTTATTGGGTTATTAAACATTTCAGCTCGTTTCAAGGACACTTGTAACCTGACAGGAAAGTGCTTCGAAATGCCAAACGTTTCTTATACGTAAACGTTAGCCTTAAATGCAAACAGGAAATGGCTCTATAATGAGTAATGAAGATGTATGTGAACACAAAAACCACTAGTTTCGCATTTAATAATAAATAGATGAATTAGAAATGCTAGAAACAATATCGGCTATAATCTTCACGGTATTTACTGGAATTATTATCATCTTTCAGGGATGTTTGGCTGCAGGAATGCCTTGGGGAGAAGCATCTATGGGGGGAAAATATCCAGGAAAATATCCTCCTAAAATGAGGTTAGTTGCAATCATAAACATCATAATATTGGTAGTTATTGAAGCGATTGTATTATCACGGGCGGGATTTATACTTCCACAATTCAGTGAAATTTCAAGAATTGGTATTTGGTTCATTGTTGCTTATTTTAGTATAGCAACAGTTTTGAATACCATTACACCAAGTAAGATAGAACGGATCTGGGCACCAGTTGCCTTAGTCCAACTGATAACCAGCATAATTGTGGCAATTAGCTGATCTAAGATTGACTTACTTTACATCTCGCAGCAAATCCGGTGCGGCACGACCGTAAAGTAGCCCGCAATCGGCAACGAAAACCGAGCGCCACCGCCACGTGTATATAAATAACAACAGACATAATTTTGAAAAGCATAACAATTAGAAAGTGAATAACTTCAAGTACTAAATTACAATGACTGTTCACACAAGAGAACTAACCAACAAATCATCAAATACATTTACTTTTTTACTACTTGTAAGCAGGCTAAGCTTATTTATAGTTTTTCAAGCATTGATAGCCCTAATAGTCAATTCATGGGAAACTTCTGAAAAATACTGGTTGCTCACAGCTACCCTAACTAATATGGTTAGTATATCACTCCTGGTCATTTTATTCAAACGCGACGGAAAAAAATATTTGAATATTTTTTCATTCAACAGAGCAAGCATTAAAAAGGACATTTATATCTTCTTAGGATTGGCGCTTTTATCAGGAGCTGTTGTTTTTGTCCCCGGATATTTCTTAAGTATCATGATTTGGGGAGATCCAAATGTTCCAACTGAAATGATGTTCGGCCCAATTGAAAAATGGTTGGTTTACATTCTGTTAATAGCTTTTCCCGTGACGATCGCTTTTGCGGAACTAGCCACTTATTTTGTATACATAATGTCAAAACTAAAAAAACAGATGAAAGTAAAGTGGTTAGCCGTTTTACTTCCTGTCTTGTTGCTCTCTGTTCAACATTGCACTCTGCCTTTTATCCCTGATTTTAATTTTATTATGTATCGTGCTCTGGTATTTTTACCTTTCGCCATCTTAATCGGAGTGTCCATTTATTATCGCCCATCGCTTTTCATTTATTTTGCAATTTTACATGGAATTATGGATTTTGGAACGGCTTTGATGTTCCTACTGGAGATAAAATAGCTAAAACCAAACGAGCAGCAACGCCATTTAAAATTGCATGTCCCGGTTATTCCTGGGCTGTTATCACCACCGGACATTTAAGAACTGAACTTTCGGTGCTGATGTCGACCAGCATTGATCCACCAGGACGTAAGAAGTTTTCGAAGGTTTGTGGCTTGCAAAAAAAAATCGTTATAAAATGAAAAATAAAAAGAAGAAAAAGATTCATAGAGATAAAAACGGTCGTGAATTTATCAAGGAGATTTTCTTTGCCGGTGGAAAAATGAAATTCCATAAAATTTATGTAATTGATGGGATACCAGCAGATGAATTTTATGAAAAAAATGCGACCGATCTGGATTTCTATATGAATGGAGACTATGAGCTAATGAGTAACGAAAAAGTTTCTGATAATCATTACATTGAGCAAGATGAAGAAGTATCCGATTTGCCTGATAATGAAGATGTGATAGATTTACCATTTTAAATGGAAAGAGTCAGAACAAGAGCATTGGAAGGAAATCACAACATCCGGTAGTGAACGTATCCGGTTTGGGATCAAAATTTCTGCTCTTCTGAAATACTCCCTGTAGTTTTTCCGGTTCTGCATGGAAAATATTCCTGAAATTGATACCTTGTTCAGGATAAACCTCAAACTACACCAAAAAATCTCTTCGAGTGATCTGCCTGAAAAAATTCATGGGCATTACTGCCTTGCTTAATGCCTGCCTTATCCTTCTCCTGGTTAATAGCAGATTGTATGCGCAGGATAACCCTATCCGGATAAAGGGTATTCTTTCCGATTCATCGAACAACGAACCGATTTCTTTTGCAACGGTATTTATAAATCCCGGTACGGCTACTATTACCGACGAACAGGGAAATTTCCGGCTCAGCCTGAAAACTCTTTCGCCGTTCGATTCACTGAAAATTTCCTGCATCGGCTATGAAGACCGGAAAATGCCTCTCGCCGGGATGTCATTATCGGAAGTAAATATGATCTTTCTCCGGAAAAGCATCTTCGAAATTGAGGAGGTGGTCGTTAAAGCCCGGCAGGTGAAAATCCTGCCTTCAAAGAAGATCGTAGAAGCTTCCATAAGCTCGATCCCCTATCGTTTTCCAACAGTTCCGGTTCTATATAAGGGGTACTACCGGGAATACCTCAAAGCCGGGGACGAATTTGTCAATCTTTTCGAAAGTGTAATGAATATCAAGGACTTTGGACAGGAGTCGGAAGAGACTTTCCTGGCCAGCCTGGATTATAAAAGATTAAACAGAAACTTCAGGACAGACAGCAGCTTATTCAAAATGTACGACAATAAGGAGAAATTCGTTCCCCTGGCAAAAGTTAAGCTTGTGGGGAAAAATGAACTGTCGGTGCTGATGTCGACCAATCCGGTCAAATTTTCCAGGGGAAGATCGGTTTCTTTCATCGACAATTTCAGAACCGATTTCGTGAACAATCATGAATTCGGAAAGGCAAGGGTAACGCTGATGGACGGAAGACCTTATTACATCATTCCGTTTGAAGACAAAGTATCTTATTATAAAGGGGCGAACCATGTAGAGGCGGAAGGAACCATATATATTGACGCTACGAACCTGGGAGTAAAAAAGATCCATTACCTGACCCAACTTATATCGGGCAATAATGCCCGGAAACTGTATGAATTGACGGTAGAGTACGTGCTGCGTGAACATAGGTATTGCCTGAATTACATATCCTACAACAATCTTTTCCGCACCTCCGGTTTTGCTTTTAACGGGGCAGGACTGGAAGACGGTAAGCTGGTTCTTGCCTTCACCCGCGATCTGGATTCCTCGTCTGTCTCCGCTGACGGTATACGCGTTTTGTTCGATAAAAAGAAACAGATGATCGAAACCTGCACTACCTCTGAAAACAGGATCCTCATCACCTTTCCCCAAACCAGTGATGTTTCAAAGGCCATGCGCCACAGATTCCCTTTGCTCTTCCACAAAAAATACAATGCCAAAGATATCCTCTCCAGGATAAGCATGGAATTTAACGGAATTGAAGATATCCGTCACCAGACACTGACGGAGCATCCCGTAAAGGATTATTACCAGTACCGTGAATTTTTCGTCCATGAAACTCTTGTTGATCCTCCGCCGATATCGAAAAAACTCGTCCATGACAACAAACCGGTTTTCGAGAATGAAGCACTTTACACCGATGAGCCGGAAAACACCGACTGGTTCAATCCACCGCTCATTAGGGAATCTGTCAGATCCCATATTGAACTCACCGGCAATGCCATGTTTGACAGGTTCATCGTGGCTGCCGAAAAATACAATGCCCTGAAGCAGGAGGAGACCGCTTACATCAACACCGACAGAGAAGTCTATGCCCCGGGCGATACGCTATGGTTTAAGGCGTATGTAAGGAATAAATCCTCACTGGCTCCTTCCCGGCTCAGCAAACAATTTTTCATACAATTATCCGATTCTTCCGGACTTCCGTACCATGAGGATACCTATCTCCTGAATGGTGCAGAAATCCAGGGCCAGTTTATTTTTCCGGCCTCCATGAAAGAAGGATATTACCTCCTGACCGGATACAGCAGCTGGATGAAAAACTCCTCTCCTGGTAATATCTTCAAAAAGCGAATCCTCATCCAAAAGGAAAAGGCGAGCGGGCTCCGGCTGCAGATCACTTACGATAAAGCAGCCTACCTGCCGGGCGATCCGGTACAATTTATCATTACCTGTATTGATGAACTCAACCGGAAATTTGAGGGGATTAAGTTCGACGTAACCATCAGCTCAGAGAAAGAGGATATTTTTGAATGTTCGGGTGTCACCTCATCCGTTTCCGACCAGACCTTCTCCTTCATCCTTCCTGAGCATTTGGACGCACAGCCCACTTTCAACCTGAAAGGCCGGGATACAGATCTGCGTCTCAGGTCCTCAGGCCCAATCCCGGTCAATTATTTCATCGATGTTGAATTTTTTCCGGAAGGCGGTCACAGTCTGAATGAGACGAAGTCAAATATCGCCTTCAAGGCTGTAACCCGTAAAGGAAATCCCATCGATATTTCCGGAGAGATCATCGAGAGGAACGGCAAAAGTATTGCGAATGTTTCATCCATACATGACGGTATGGGCCGCTTCACGGTAATGATCCGGAATAAAGATTCACTCGCACTCCGCATCCTGGAACCGACAGAATTCGCGGGACAAACCTTCAGGCTTCCGGAAGCGAGGGAATCCGGCTGGCAGCTCACGGCGCAGAATAAAAACCATTCCATCCGGCTCGAAATTTCCGCAAGAGACATGCAGTACGACACTGCGCTGGTAACTCTTATGATACGTGACAGGCTCTATGAGTACCATGTAGTTGTCCCGGAAACCGGCCAGAAGTTGATTATTCCCACAACGGACCTGCCCCAGGGGATTGCCGTGGTCACCCTTTTCAACAACAGGATGATCCCTCAAAATGAACGGCTTATCTTCATCAATGATCCCGCATACTACCAGGCAGGGATGGCGTCGGATAAAGAAGCATACGGAACACGCGACAGTGTAAAACTTGAGATCAGCCTGCCGGAGAATATAAAGCATCCCGCCAGGGGCAGCTGGTCGTTGAGTGTTGTCGATAACCAGCTCTGCATGACCGACCTGCTGGATGAACCGTCCATGGCCGCATTCTGGCTGCTTTCGCCCGAAATAAAGGGTAAGATCCATAACCTGAACGAATATCTTTATCCGGGAAGTGAAACCGCTTCCGAACGTATCGATCTCCTGCTCCTCACTCAGGGATGGCGCGATTATTCTCAGCTGGCTGTTCCCCCGCCCGCAAAACCCGTCAACAAAGACATCGTATCCGGAACTCTTCTGAGGGAACCCTTCGGACGGGAAAAACAACCTGGCGCCGGAACGCTCAATATCTTCTTCGGGGGAAGGAGCATTAAAATTCCGGTGGCTGACAATGGCCGGTTCGCCTTTCTCCCCGATTTTGATCCTCAGCATAATTCGGGAATTTTCCTCAATGCCGAAGATAGATCAGGCACCCCGAAAATCTCGATCGAACTGGATGAAGATCCCTTCATAGATGCAGCAGCCAAATACATTACAAAGACGAGCGACAGCCTTGCACTTACTGCGGAGCCCTCCGTTTTCACCTACAACAGGTTCAACGAACATTTCTCATACAGCTTAATAAACCATCAATGGCTTGAGGAGGTCGTTATCACCAAAAAAGTTCAGAAAAAAGATTTTGACCTGGCCGATATCGCTACGATGAAGAGAAAAGCGGATAAACTTGACCTGGAAAATGCACAAACGATGGAAGACCTTTGGCTGCTGGTTGATCCGGAGAGGGCCAGCGATGAAAAGGTTACTCCCTTCTACCGGATTGACGGCATCATGCAGTACCAGGTAGTGCCGGTAACGCAGGAAAATGCCAATTCATACCGGATTTCCAGTGTGCTGCCTGATTATACGGTGGCCCTTCATATGTACCCTCAGGATATTGAGAGCTATACCGTCGTAAGGAATAAAGATGAAGCACAGGCAATTTATGGCTTCGGTTTCAATTACGTCATCGATATCAAATTGAAGCCCGTAAGTGAATGGGAAAGCGGCAGGGTTTGGGAAAATCCGGTTACGATCAGGAAGTTCACCGTGCCGAAAACCTTTTACCAGCCGAAATATGAAACCGAAGCAGAAAAATACAGCCAGGTGCCTGATCTGAGGAAGACCATTTACTGGGATCCTGATCTGACCTTTAACCATGAAGGGAAGGCGATCGTACGATTTTTCAATGGCGACCGTTATACCCGGATCCGTTGTTTGTTTGAAGGAATTGACGACAGCGGAACTCCCGTTCATTCGGAGTGCACGTATGATGTCGAAGTAAGATAATGAAGTCCTGCCCGATGCTCAGATGGCTACCCTCCCGGCATATCCGGGCACCGGTCCATGGGGAGACGCCCGGGTATATCTTTGCTGCCGCCGGGGAGGCCGAAAAACTCCGGCAGCAATTATTTCAGATAATTAAATACTAAAAAATTAAATAAATTTCTAAATGGACAAAGAATATAACTGGAACAAATTGTACAAAGTTGCCGGACTCGCAGCACTCATGATCGTGTTGATAATTCCAATTCAGATTGTAGTATTTTCAGTCTTCCCACCTCCAAAAGATCCGACAGGATTCATTGAATTGTTTCATGATAATTGGGTATTAGGACTCCTAAGTCTGGATTTCCTATATTATATCAATAATACTCTTTTAATATTATTCTATCTTGGGTTATTTGCCGCTATGAGAAAAACCGATATTACAAGTATGCTTATTGCGCTAATTATTGGATTAATTGGTATTGCAGTATACTTTACTTCATCAGTCGGCTTTGAAATGCTGGAAATTAGTAAACAATATTATCATACAGATTCTATTGAAATCAAACGGCAATTCATATCTGTTGCACATGGATTGATTCTGAAATATCAGGGGACAGGATTTGATGTTTATTATGTTTTTAATGCTATTGCTCTTTTTTTAATTGCAAAAACAATGTTTAACTCAAAAGAATTTGGTAAAACTGCAGCTGTATGGGGATTGATTGCCGGTATATTAATGATCATACCTTCAACCGCCGGAACTATAGGATTAATTGTTTCATTAATGTCATTGATACCCTGGATCGTATTTTCAATCCTGGCAGGACGAAAATTGTTGATCATGGCTGGTCAATAGAAATAAAATAATACACGAAAGCACGGTCGGGCAGGCTGCCGGGAGGTGACAGGCGCCTATCGGAGAACCTCTCACACCACCGTACGTATGGGCCTCGTATACGGCAGTTCATCAAATACCAGGAACCGGGGACGAAGGACGAGCTCAGTGTAAGCTAAAGAGTGTTGGAGTAAATTTATGAGGAACGATCTTTTGATACAATGCGAACAAAGGTTCGTATCCTTGTTTGCAAATTAAATCTTCGGTGATCGTAGAATTCAGAATGGGACTTTACTCATAATATAGTTTATTTTCAATGGTATTCATTAGGGTTTCACCGTTGCAACAGGTCTCCGGTATCTTAATGACCATCTTGTCCCTGTCAAAAAATAATTGCAAGTGATTCATTTTTGATGTAATTTTACACCAAAAAGACGATGGTAAGACAGAGCATTTCATTCACAGAACCCAATGATGAATGGTTAAAAGAACAACTGAGAAAGAAGGAATATTCCAGTAAAAGTGAGCTTGTTAATGATCTTATCAGACAGGCAAGACAACAGCAAGTACATATTGACTGGATTAGAGCCAAGCTTGATAGAGCAGAGAAAAGTGGTTTTACAGACGACAGTAGAGACCAAATTCTAAACCAGTCAAAGTCATTGCTCAATGGCTAAGTATCGATTAAGTATGGAGGCCAAAGAAGATTTGATTCGAATTCATCAGTACGGAATAGAACGATTCGGCATGGCTCAGGCAGATAAGTATTTTGATTCGTTTTTCAAATCCTTTGACATCATTGCGCAGCAACCATTCTCGTTTGAATCCGTTGATTATATTAAAAAAGGTTATAGACGTTGTACTTGCGGTTCTGACTCCATCTATTACAAAGTAAATGAAGACATAGTTGAAATTATGGCAATTGTAGGGAGACAAGACTTGAATAATATCCTTTAATGTTTCAGGGAAAAGTACCGTTGCCATCGGGAAGGATGCCTCCAGGCACTCACAGCACCGTACGTATATAAAAAACAAATACCATGGTACACAAAACGGTTTTAATTACAGGAGCTACAGGAGCAATAGGTAAAGCCACTGCACTGGAACTGGCAAAGAATAATTGCAGGGTGATATTATCCGGAAGAAATGCTGACAAACTCTTGGATGTAAAATCAGAAATCACCCAGGCAACCGGTAACAACGAAATTGAAACAGTTGTTACCGACCTAAGCGAACCAAAATCAATTAAACAGGCTGTTGCAGAAATCAAGAGTAAACACAATTCGCTGAATACATTGGTGAATGTCGCGGCAATTTTCAAGAAAGAACGAACCGTAAATTCACAGGGACTGGAATATATGTTTGCAACAAATCATTTGGGACCGTTCATATTGACAAATGAATTACTAGATTTATTAAAAGCAGGTAAACCAGGAAGAGTAGTAACCGTTTCAGCTCCCTCAACAACAAAAATAAATTTTGAGGATATTAACGGGGAGAATAAATTTTCTGCAGGATTTTTAGGCGCTTTTGGCGCTTCAAAAATGATGAACATTATGTTTACCTATGCTTTGGCAAGGCGACTGGAAGGAACAGGAGTAACCACAAGTGTTTTTCATCCGGGCCTGGTAAAATCCGGCCTCACCCGTGATATGGCCAAAGTTCTTTACTATATTTTCAAAACCATTTCCTCTGATCCGGACAAAGCAGCAAAAATGCTTTGCAGTTTAGCCATTGACCAGAAATATGAAAATTCAAACGGAAAATTCTTGAAATTTAACGGTAAGGAAATACAATCAAACAAATATTCTTACGATAAGGACTTGCAGGAAAAACTTTGGTCGTTAAGCGAACAGCCATCTAAGTAGTGTTTGCAAGAAAACTCGACGACCCTTCGGCTCCGCTCAGGGACCGGCGACTTCATCCAAGAGGGTGAACTTTTCGGATGGCGGTAAGGCAGGCAAAAGGCCTTATGTATAAATTTAAAATTCAGTGACTTGCGCAAGAAGGGTCTTTTGCCTGCCTTACCACCATCCGAAAAGTTCTTCGTTCATCGAATTGACCGGTCCCTGAGCGAAGCCGAAGGGTCATCGAGTTTTCTGATACTAATTAAGGATTATGAGAAAATTGATCATGTGGAATATGGTCACCCTTGACGGATACTTTGAGGGTGAGAAAAATTGGGACCTGAGCTTTCACGAGCTTGTCTGGGGTAAAGAGCTTGAGGATTTCAGCATGGAACAGCTGAAATCAGCCGGTATGCTCATCTTTGGCGGGGCGACTTATAAGGGTATGGCCGATTACTGGATCAAGGCCGAAGGAGATAAGGAGGAAGGAGAGATAGCGGAATACATGAACAACCTTCCCAAAGTTGTATGTACACGGACGCTTCAAATGGCAGACTGGAACAATACGACGATTATCAAAGATGCTTCGGCCGGAATTCCTGAACTGAAGAAGAAGGGCCACGGAGACCTGTTTGTGTTCGGCAGCGGGAACCTTTCTGAATCTTTGATGAAAGCAGAGCTGTTTGACGAATATCGTTTATGCCTTGTTCCGGTATTCCTGGGAAAAGGGAAACTTTTGTTCCGCCAGGGAATCCCCCATGAAGAACTCAGACTACTTGAAACACGACCCCTTTCCAAAGGCGGTATCATCCTCCGCTATGCCCCGGAGGGAAAAGCCTGAGTAATGTGAGAGACAAGAAATAATTCTTAAAAAGGATCAATAACACGATCCCCTGGCAAGACCAGAAATACACTGGCCATAATAAACAGGACTCTGAGCGGTCTGCAATGTCTGTCCCGACCCCTCGGGAACCGGGCGATGAGTCCAGTTTATTACCGCTGGTTTTTATTTTAATTCTTCCAATATTTTATTTATCTCAAATCCAATTCTCTCAATTTCAGATACATATTTATCAGTATTCTCGGACATGGCTTTTATAATTATTGCGTTATGTTGAATTCTTAAATCGCAATATTTCAAAAGGAAGGTATTTTGGTCTTTAAGTCTTTTTGGTAAATTTTCAATTGAATTTAATCCTCCTACAATCTCTTTATTCTCTTTCCACATTAAAATCCCTTTGTTAAATTCCTTAATCAAATAATCAGGTGTTTGAGTTTCGACTTCATTAAAAACTGCCAGAGATTTTTTCTCATTATCTGCAAATTTCGCAACCTCTTTGTCATAGGTTGCAGCATCAAAGTCTGGTTGGGTATTCGAGAAATCTCCAGCAATAAAAGCATTTAAGGCAATTCCCGAAGCAAGTATCAGCATCGCAATTGCACCTACTCCTGCAGCTTTCCATCCCGAATAAAATTCTCCACCATATTCCTTATGAATTTTTAAACTTTCTCCCTGAACTCGCTCAACAATTAGGTATATAATCCCTGTATAAATTAATGGTATCAGTGCATTCGGTATTTTATCAATTATATCTTCTGGAATCGAAAATATGCCTGCAAAAATCAATAGGGTTGAAACTACTCCAATTATTAGTGATTTCTTTGCATTATCCGGTTGTCCTAATGTCTCATAATTTTTCTTTACCAAATATCCTGCGGCCAGTGGTCCACCAAAGTAAGTTGCAATAGTTATTGCTCTTTGAGAGTAAAATCTTTTTGTTTCTTCCATTTTATGTCTAAATCTTTAGATTAATTTTTGTTTTATCGTATTAGTAGTATCGGATCGCAAGTAAGCCCAGTGCCGACATTCATGCGATTTTATTTGGTTTTAAGGTATAGCTAATTTAAGATATATTTTTCGGATTTAAAATAAACCAGGCACTGGGTTTATTTGCTGTTAGTGGTAGGCCTCATTCATGGATCAACTTTTCAATCTGGATTTGGAATTCCTTCACTTCATCAATAATAGGTAAAACGTCTGCTTTTTCAAATTCAAAAAAGTCATCGTAATCACTTTCCTGCCTTTTATTCATTAAGTCGGAATACAATATGCTTGCTTTTTTATCCAGGATCCCGGTTTTAATGTAAGACTTAAAGAATTCAGTTCGAACACCATTGTGAGTTGATGCTTTGATATCATTTTTTAGCAACAATGCTTTTACAATATGGTAACAGCTGTAATATAATCTGTTAACAGCGCCAGACCAAAATTCTGATTGGATTAGGGATTGAGCTTCCTGAAAAGTAAGATGTGCCTTTTCAATTCTATACTTGATAATATCCTCTTTTTTGAGGCTCATATTTCAATACCTTCTGAAATTATATTCTCAAACAGCGGTGTATTTCTATAATTGAGCCAGGACTTTTCCGAATAAATAATTGTACTAATCACTTCCTCAGCTTCAAGTTCTGTATCGATGAGATTTTCTCTTATGGTTCTTTTCAATTTTTCATTAACCTCCTGAGATGTTAATATGAGAAAATCCCAATCGGAATCTTTTTTACTATCCCCTCTGGCTTTTGATCCGAAAAGTATGACTTTAGCTTTTGGATCTATTTTTCTTACAGATTCTTTTACCTGGTATGTTATCCATTTTTTAGTCATGTAACAAATTTACAATTCTTTATTTGAATTTCCGATAGGTGTTTTACTGGCTTACCTCTATCGTTTGCAGCTAAGCCCAGTGCGTCCTCAGAGCAGTTTTCTTTCAACCCGAGAATAAAGCTAATTTGAAAAACTGAAAAAGTAAATTAACGACCTGCCCGTATTGGGTTTAGCTGTTGTTGAAAGCTAATTTATCAGCACCACATTCTTTCTATAATTCGAAATAATTCACAACTAAAATTTCTGGTTATGAGAATCCCGATATCGCCATAGCTTATCGGGATGGGTTTTACCATTATAGAGCAAGCCATTACGCTTGTTCCCGAATTCGAAAAAGTTGTTCGTAAGCTTGAACAACAAGTTACCCTGCGTGGCCATAGTAAAAGTACATTCCGGAACTACATCCCGAGCTGGTTATCTTTCCCTTTCAATTCATTAATTCTCTTTGCATCAATATAATGGGTTGCGTATCTGTCTTCAATGGTTTTATCTCCTGACTTACTAAATCTTAATCGGTGTTTTACCCCTTTACCATATTTGTTATATGCTGTCCAAGAGCCCTTTAAACCCAATTCGGTGGCATATTTTCTAATCAGTTTATTAATCAAAGTCAATTTGCTCAAATTGATATTGCAAACTTTCTCTAAATAATTTACCCGTCCAAATCGCCAATCGTCATAATCTTTTTTTGCCAGGTAACCCAGTTGTATAAGGATATCCACGGCACAAACAAATCCTTTCTCATCACGATTTAAGTGTACGAGTCTTTTTATCTCTTTATCTAAATCAGTATTATTCATTAAAATCAAAATTTTTTAAGTCAATCTGCTCTTTAACCCATTGAATATAACGCAATTTCTTGAAATCAAACCATTGTTGCCGATACTCTCCAGAATTGTCAATTTGCCATTTAAAGTTTTGAAAAGGTTTTGGTCTGTTTAATGCGTTTATCAACTTGTTCTGCAATCTTGTATCGTCAACACTCTCAGCAAAATCAGCCATTATTTTAAAAGAATCATGAGATTCAAATGCTTCGAATTCAAAATAATCCGCCCGGTTATCATCAATCTCTTTAGACTCTTCCTCCCACGGATCTTCATCGGCACCAATCCAACCATCAAAATTAAGTAATGTCTTAATCTCACCAGTCTTGAGGTTATAAAAACATCGCATTCCACAATCAAGGTTATCAGCTATTTCTTCTATCTGTTTTTCAGTCAGTTTCATGTTTGCAGGATGTTTTTCAATGTTGCATTCAACGGTCAGCTATATGCGCCGTGCGGGATTTCAAGGCACTTTCCTGTCAAGTTAAAGAAAAGTTTTATTGAAAAACTATCGCTCGAATGTGCTATATCCCCCGCATGGCGTATATAGCATGTTGTGGTTTCGTGGTTTATACTCCTATCTGTCCATTGTATAAATCAGAAAGAGGAAAAATCAAGTCGTAATCGTTCCAGTTTAAATTTCCATCGGTCAATGAAAAATTCGAGAAATTATTTTCATCTAAATATTTTTTAATCGAAGGATGAAGTGATTTTGATAAAAATGGTTTAAAATCAATAAGTTTTTCTTTTCCATCACTAAATTTTATACGAATTGCATAATCCGACAAATATTTTGCAGAATCAATTTTCAACTGGTTAAATCCAGAATCAGAATCCTTATAGTCAACAATTATTCTCATGTTAGTCTTTTTGTAAATATCTTTGGCATTATCCAATCTTGTTGATTTTTAACTATTACAAATTTACAAAATCTCAATCTGAACTGAAAATCAATGTTTGCAGATGGTCTCACACCATGAACCACAACGTCCGTATATATTCACCTATCAAATATATATTTTCTGTAACGCCCGAATGATTGAATATACCATTCCAAACCAGGTAGGTATTAGCACATGAATCCCGGATCCAATGAATTCAATCTAAATTCTTAAAAAATTAAAAATTTTTTTCGGTTCGTGCGTATATCGCTAAGTGGATTTGACGAAGGAATCCACTATCCATCCTTGCACGTAAAAAATCATGCATATCTCCAACGCTGAAGATCCGGATTTTAAAAGCGTTCTGTAACAGGCCGTCCTTCCGGGTCAATGCCAGGGGACCCTTAGCACAATTATCCGCGTTGTATCACCCCGATCATCCTCTT
This sequence comes from uncultured Bacteroidales bacterium, assembly GCA_963771005.1. Taxonomy (GTDB): domain Bacteria; phylum Bacteroidota; class Bacteroidia; order Bacteroidales; genus DASQZK01. The sequence goes on along the minus strand of CAVYRO010000010.1, from coordinate 139,753 downwards.
TGGAAGAAGCCACCCGTAAATTTATTGCAAACCTCCGGCCTGTTAAAGAAACAATAGCAACCCTGATTGGCCTCTCAATATCAGCCATAAAAAAACCCCGGAAATATCCGGGGTTTTTGTAGCCTCACCAGGACTCGAACCTGAATCTGAAGTTTAGGAAACTTCCGTTCTATCCCTTGAACTATGAGGCCGTTAGATACCGGTTTTTCAACCGGGTTACAAATATAGCAGGTTTTTTGATTCTTTTCAAAGCGGTGACGCCATTCCTGAAAATTTTCCTGCCGGGTACGGTTCCCGATTGAATTATCCGTGTTGCACAACGGTGAATCATGAGATTTTCCATTACTTTTTGATGGCCCCTGATCAGGATACCGATTGTATCATTTCCACGAACTTTTCGATTGTTACGGGTTTGATGATGAAATCCGTGACCGCACTGATAGACCGGGCTCTTTCAATATCCGAAGGGTCGATGGTCGACGATACGATTAAAATTGTGATCTCCCTTTCAAGCCGCGGGCTCAGGAGAATAAATTCATCAAGGAATTCCCACCCATCCATCACAGGCATCGAAAGATCGAGTAGGATCATCCCGGGCAACTTTCCGGGTTCGTCAATCAACGGGGTAAGAAACTCCAATGCCTCCAGCCCGTTTGAGAATAACTTCACCTCGTCAACAAGTTTCGTGGATTCGATGATCTCTTGCATCAAAAACTGAAAAACATCATCGTCATCAATAACATATATTCACCCCGCTCATGAAAAATTGTTTGGGAGAATTTTGACTATAAATTTGGTTCCTTCACCATATTTACTCTGTACACTTATCGTTCCGCCCATAGCTTCCACCTGTGTCCTCGTTATAAAGAGGCCGAAACCCCTGGCAAGCGGATGTTTGTGAAACGTTTTGTGAAGTTTGAATATTTTATCCCCGTGCTTATTGAGATCTATGCCTCTGCCATTGTCGGAGATCTCGAGAAACAGCCATCCGTTTCTCCGGTAACTTTTTAAATAAATCTTCGGCTGTCTTTCCGGCGAACGGTATCTTAAGGCATTGCTGAGAAGGTTGAAGATGATGCTGTCCAAATACTTCTTCGGGAAAAATACAAATTTCACCGAGGAGAAATCATGGATTATCTCCGCACCGCTTTCCAGGATCTCACCCTGTAGCAGACCCATCGCCTTTTCAGCGCATTCCTCAAGTTTGAAATTATCGTTTTTAAGGGGGAGATTTGTCCGAACATTCGTAGCATCCACCAGCTCTTCGAAGGTCTCAAGCAATAAATCGACTACCTTCTTCTGCTTACCCACGTACCTTAATTTTGAATCAAGGTCGTTACTCTTATAAATCATATCGTTGAGCAACTGCAGATTTGAAAGCGGTGCACGCAGGTTATGGGAGATCATCTGTGTGAATTCCTCGAGTTGTTCTTTCTGCTTTTCAAGTTGAACAAGCATCTTTTTACGCTCGGAAAGCCTGTCGATGAGCTGGTTCCGATAGTTTATGTTCTCAACGGATACAGCCGTTATATCCGCAAGAGCCTGGAGAAGAGCTACCTCCTGAGGAGAAGGGTTGTGCTGAACAGCCCAGTAATTGCCAATCGCACCGATGGGATCGATGGTACGGATAGGCACCATCACCAGGCTTTTTACAAATGTGGGACGGTACGCATCGAAGGGGATCCGGTCATCGGAGTAAATATCGCCAATCACCGCCGGCTTTTTATTCATCATCACCCACCCGCTTATGCAGGTTTTCATCGGGAAACGGGATCCCTTCCATAACGGGCTGATCGCATCTTCATCGGCGTAATAACACATGTTGTTATCCTTGAGTACAAAGGTCGCACCGTCGGCTCCCGTAAGTTCCCTGGCGACTTTTCGCACGATAGCCATCACGTCCTTAATGTTACGTGCGAGGGATAGTTTCTGAACCGTATCAACAAGCCGTTCGGTTTGTATGATATCGGCTTTGATGCCTGTTTCAATCATATCTAAGGGGAATTTGGATGTAGTCTCTGCCGTTGTTTATACCTTCTCAACGGATTAATCACCCCTAAAATATGAAAAGATTGAAATAAGACGGACTTTTTATGGATTTTTTCTTTAAGATGAATGTAGAGCGGAATGTGGAACACGGATTTTGACGGATGATCGCGGATTTGGTTTTTTCGGGTGGTTTAGGATGGTTTGATATGGTTTGATATGGTTTGAAATGGTTTGATATGGTTTGATATGGTTTCAGGGAGTTTCACCACAGATTTCACAGATTATCACAGAAAGAGTTGTTTGAAAATGGTTTGATATGGTTTCTACCATTCAACAAATCATCAAATCAATAAATTCTTATTTTCCGCCGTTTTTTATATTTCTCTTAACAAGGTTGGAAAGAATTTTACTTATTATTGGCTGCGGAAGGAAAGGAGGGAAGGTGGCAATTCATAATTTAACGCGCATGGAATCGATAAAATTACGCTTACTAAGGCATTACCTGCCCCTGCTTATATTGACCGTCATCGCCTTCATCCTTTTCCGTCAGTTCTGGAGCGAATTACCCGTTATCCCTTTTATAGTACGCGCGACAGGTTATATCGGTATTGTCCTGCTGGGCTATTCGCTGCTCATCGGACCCGTGAAGGTACTTTCCCGGGGACGGTATGCCGTATCGACCTATTACAGGCGAGACATTGCCATATTCGGAGGTGCAGTTTCCGTCTTCCATACGGTGGCAGGACTCTTCGTGCATCTCAGGGGTCAGATGTGGAAATATTTCCTGGAGAGAACCGCTGAAGGCTATACCCTGAAATTCGATAATTTTCGCCTTGCAAACTATACCGGGCTGATAGCTGCCCTCCTTATCCTCATCCTCCTTATTACTTCGAACGACCTGTCCATACGAAAACTCCATCACGGCCGGTGGAAAAATATCCAGCGGATGGCATATATCATTTTCCCGCTGATCGTGATCCATGCGCTGTTCTACAGGCTGATGTCGAAACACCTCAACGGTTTTTACTATTTCTACCTGCCGGTATTCGCCGTGATCCTGATTTTTCAGCTGGCAGGAATGACCAAAAGGATCAGGCAGAAAAGGTAACCTTTGCTCTTTCTTCGCCTTCCAATAATACCGTTGTGCCTTCGTATCCTCCCTCCATGACACTCATCTCAGTAAACTTTGTACTTTCCCCAAAATTTCTAAATTTGTGACCGGAGTCTGAAATAACCAACCAAAATACCAACCTGCATGGAAAACCGAAGAGATTTCTTAAAAAAAGTCGGCGCGCTGGGCAGCGTGGCGACTTTATCTTCTCTACCCGCCAGCGCTTTTTTTAACCAGACCTTCCCCGGGAACGAGAACATCCTCCAGGGCAAAATGATCCATCTTGAGGTCCCGGCGATCCTCGATTATATCGAACCCCTCAAGGATCTCGTCATTACTGTCACCATGCCTGGATCTGTCAGGGTGATCGACGCGAACGGCAACGAGTACTTCCGGGGTGAAATTGAGAATAAGATCACTCTCCGGATTGGTGGGGCCCTGGGCAGCCACCTGGTCGTTCTCCTGGATAAAAAGAACCGCATCCTCGATACGGCCGCGTTCCTTGTCGATACGAAGACGGGAATACATGACAAAGATGGTGAATTTGACAGCATGATGAAAATGCTCGAATATTCCTGTCGCGATTACGGCCCTTCATACTACCGTATCGGGGGCAGGACCATGAAGACATACGCAGGGTGGTTCCAGGATCATACGCATGTATTCAAGGCCATGAAATATTTCGACCATGAGGTAAAATCGGGTTTCGACCTCTGGGCTGAAGGGCAGCGTGAAGACGGTATGCTGGCCGATAATTGCTACCAGCCATGGAGTACCTATAAAAGCTGGCTTTCCCGCTTCGGGGACCGGTTTGTATGGACGAAAGGCGGGAAGGATGAAAGTTCAACTTTTTACATCCGGATCCCGGTTGAGAATATGAGCGAATTCACTTTTCTCGAAGGGATCTATTATGCCTGGAAGGCTACCGGTGATGATGCCTGGATGGCAGGGAAACTGGATAATTGTATCAAAGCCGTCAAATATGCAACCTCGGATGAATATCGGTGGTCGGAGAAATACAAGCTGCTGAAGAGAGGTTATACCATAGATATCTGGGATTTTCAGCCGGTCATGGACATAAAGGTCTGGGGAGGCGATATCATGATGGCCAAACCGGGTGTCACCGAATACAGCGTAATGTACGGCGATAATGTGGGTATGTCGGCAGGATGCAAATACCTGGCTGAGATGCTCGATTATGCCGGAAGAAAAGAGGAGGCAGCGGAATATAAGAAATTCGGGGATGATCTTCTCGACCGTCTCAATGAGGTGTCCTGGAATGGCGAGTTTTACACTCACCATGTTCCGGAAAATCCCGATTACGTGAGGGATTTCGGGGACACTCCCGTCGACCGCCAGGTAACGATCTCCAATTCCTACGCCATCAACCGGAGGATTGGTTTTGAAAAAGCCAGGGCGATCATCGAAACTTATCAGCGCATACGAAAGGAGATGCCCGCCTCTTCGCCCGGGGAGTGGTATATGTGCTACCCGCCTTACGAAAAAGGCTGGCACAACGAAAAATGGGAATATATGAACGGCGGGGTCTCTTCCATCGTCGGCGGTGAGGTAGCCCATGGCGCCTTCGAATACGGATACGAGGAATACGGCGTCGACTGCCTCCGGAGAATGAACGACATGGCCCGGCTCAGCGGGAATTTCATGAAATGTATCTACCGCGGTAAAATGCCCGACGCTCCGGTGCGTCACTTCACCCCTCTCGACCTGCGCAACATTGTCAATGCCGATACCCATGGTGCAGGTGCCAAAGGAGTGCCCGGGTTCACGAACGAGGGATCGAATGACCTCTCCAACTTCCCGACAGGGCACCAGGTATTCCAGGACATTCCCTTTGAACTCATAGATCCGGCAGATAACGGGAGGAAAGCCTGCCTTATCATCTCCCGGGACGAGGGTTATGTAAAGGAAGCTTCCCTTCCCCTCAACATGGAGGCTTCTTCAATCTACATTGTGCATGCAGGCAGCCAGGGAAGGCACCTGGGCAGTATAGTGATAAATTATACCGACGGCACCCACCATACGATTTACATCGATTATGGTGTCAACATCGAAGGCTGGTGGTACCCTGAAGGGAGTGCCCGGGGGGAGATCAGGCTTGCCGCCAGCGTATCCAATGATAAAAGCCTCAGCGTGGGAGCCTACGTTTACGGCTTCAATAATCCAGAACCTTCCAAGGTTCTAAAGAATATAAGCTTTATCGGATCCGAAGCTCCCGGAAAATGGATAATTCTCGGCATGACGGCTAGTGATCACCCGGTATATTACACCCCTGCGGCAGTCTCCTATGGCGCTCCCGATAACTGGGGTGCGGCGGCTGTCATATATGCACTCATTGAAGGGCTGGCCGGGATGAAGGATACCGGGATCGCCTATAACAAGGCGGTTTTGTCACCGCGGTGGGAAGTGGCGGGCGTAGCTGAAGTCAGCGCTACAGCTAAATATGAATCCTCCGGTGGTTACCTCACCTATACATACAGGAAATCGGGCACCGGTTACCGTGTCATTTTCACCGGCAACAGCGACCAGATCCAGCTCAGACTTCTCCTTCCCGGGAATGCAGGTATTGGTAAGGTATTGCTGAACGGAAAGGAAGCAAAATTCAATATCGAAAAGGTCGGCTCATCCATGTACCTTACCCTTACTACGCAGGGTGCCGGTGTACATGAAGTAGATGTCCGGCTTGCCTGAGACCGAGACCCCGCAATTATGGGCGGGAAGTTTCTTCCCCTCCCCTTACACACCGGCTGTTTTCCGGAATTCAGGAACGGGCCGGGGAGGTGATGCCTTCTCGAAAGCGTAAGCCATACCGAGCAATTCCGGCTCGGTCCAGGGCAGGCCCATGAAGGAAAAACCGACAGGCAGGCCAAAGACTGTACCCATGGGAACGGTAATATGTGGAAAGCCGGATATGGCCGCCGGCGTGGAAAAAGAAAAGCCGGTATCATAATCGCCGTTGACATGATCGATGAACCAGGCCGGTCCATTGGTTACGGAAGAAATGGCATCCAACCCGTTATTCCCCATCACTTCGCTGATTGTCTTCGAGGAACCGGTTGACCGGCCCAGGGCTTTCAGGTATTCTTCACTCTGAAGGTCCCCTTTTTCCTGGCTCATTTTAAGAATTTCCTGGGTGAAAAACGGCATCGCTTTATCCGGATGCTCAGCATTGAACCGGATCAATTCTTCCAGGGAGGCCGTCTTTGTTTTCTCTTTCGCGAAATACCGGTTCAAACCATCCTTAAATTCATAAAGTAGGACGTTGAATTCATCATTGCCCAGCCCTTTCAGCTGATCCAGGAGATCGACCTCCACCGTGGAAGCCCCGATACCATGCAAGATCCCGATTGCCTTCTTATACAGTTCCACCACGCGCTCGTTTCCCCGGAGATAATTCTTTTCTATGCCGATCTTCTTACCCTTTAAAGCACCGGCATCCAGGTAAGGACGATAATCTTTTTGTGCTTTCCCCCTGCTCTTCAATGTCACCGGGTCGTCCGTATCGGAGCCTGTCAGAGCTCCGAGGAGGATCGCTACATCCTTCACCGATCTGCCCATGGGTCCGGCCGTATCCTGCGTCGCTGAAATTGGGATGATGCCTGTACGGCTGAGAAGTCCCACCGTTGGTTTCATCCCCACGATGCCGTTGACCGAAGAAGGAGAAACAACCGAACCGTCGGTTTCGGTGCCAATTGCAACAGCACAGAGATCGGCTGCCACCGCTACCGCTGAACCGGAACTCGATCCCGACGGATCGCGGTCCAGCGCGTAAGGACAGAGTGTTTGTCCGCCGCGGCTGCTCCATCCGCTCGAGGACCGGGTCGATCTGAAATTCGCCCATTCGCTGAGATTGGCCTTACCCAAAAGTACGGCGCCCGCTTCCCTGAGGTTCCGGATAATGAAAGCGTCCTCCTTCGCCGAATGTCCCTCCAGGGCCAGCGATCCGGCAGTTGTCATCATCCTGTCCCCGCTGTTAATGTTATCTTTGATGATCACCGGGATGCCATGCAATGGTCCGCGTACCTTTCCTGATTTCCGCTCTTCATCGAGTCTTCCGGCAATTTCTTCTGCATCGGGATTCAGTTCTATTATCGAGTTTAACCCCGCTCCCCCGCTGTCAACATCCCGGATACGCTTTATATATTCCCCGGTAATATCCCTGGAAGTGTATTCGCCCGATTCCATTTTTGCCTGAAGTTCATCCACCGAAAGTCCTTTCAGGATGAAACCGGGATTTCCTTGGAAGGGTTCCTTCGGGTCCGACTCTTTCCTCTCCGCAGCAGAAGAACTGCAAGCTGCGGAAAGTGAAGCCAGCCCCATCCCTGCCAGGGAGGTATTCCTGAGAAAATTTCTTCTTTTCATGATCACGGGAGTTTTAGTGTTGGAATGAAATGTACCTGTAAAGGTAAATCAACGATTTTTAGGCTGCAACAGAATGAAGAACAAGCTTTCAACATCATTTTGCACCACAGCCCTGCGGAAAGAACTATTCACATCGAAGGGTGTTTCATCACCCTGGATATCGATTACATGGATCACTATAAAATATTCACCTGGAACAAGGATTATTTCCCCGATCCGGCTGCCATGATCTCGAAACTGGGAAACGAAGGTTTTCACACTACCGTCATCCTGGATCCTGGGATCAAAACAGAAGCCGGGTACCCTGTATATGAAGACGGTCTGAAAAAAGATGTTTTCATAAAAAGCGCCGGCGGTAAATCCAATTTCAAGGGGGAAGTGTGGCCCGGCATGTGCGTGTTCCCCGATTTTACAAATCCGGTTACCCGGCAGTGGTGGGGAGAACATTTGAAAGTTCTTGCCGATGCCGGCGTCAGGGGGTTTTGGAATGATATGAACGAACCCGCACTATGGACAAAGATGTTTGATCCGTACAGCCTCCATAATTACGACGGGCATCCTTCCATTCATCTCCGTGCCCACAATGTATATGGAATGCAAATGGCCAGGTCGAGTTATGAGGGAGCCGTGAAGGCATTGGGTGAAAGGCCCTTCGTTCTCACCCGTGCCGGATTTTCAGGCGTTCAGCGCTTTTCAGCCGTATGGACCGGTGACAATGTTTCGTCCGATGCCCATATGATCCTGGGCGTAAGGCTTCTTAACAACCTCGGCCTGGCGGGCATCCCTTTCTGCGGAATGGATATCGGCGGATTTACCGGGCAACCCGATCAGTCGGAGAAGCTGTATGCCCGTTTCATCACCCTTGGAGCCTTCATGCCCTTCGACAGGATCCATGCCTCAAAGGATACAAGGTCACACGAACCATGGGCCTTCGGAGAGTGGGTGGAAGACGTTGCGCGGAAATATACCGGGATCCGCTACAAGCTTCTTCCCTATATCTATTCGGCATTCTATGAAGCTTCTGAGACGGGGATCCCGGTTCAGAGATCACTGGCCCTGGACTATTCATTTGACAATGAAGTATATGATCCGGATTATGAAAACGAATATTTCTTCGGACCTTCGATCCTTGTGGCACCTGTGATCTCTTCCCATGATTTTACAAAGATCTATTTCCCGTCAAATGGATTTTTCGATTTTTATGACGATACCTTCTATCCGGAAAAGGGAGAATATATTGTGGAAGCGACGAACAGCAATCCCTCGAGTAAGCTTCCCGTTTTTGTTAAAGCCGGAAGCATCATTCCGATGCATAAGATCATTCAGTCGACGGGTGAGGATCCCGGCGACACTCTTTTTCTCCATCTATATAAGGGATCCGGACAAACCATATATACATTTTATGAAGATGACGGCATCAGCTTTGACTATCGCGACGGCAAATACTATAAAAGACAGATCCGTTTTAACGGAAATGATGGCCGGCTGACCCTGGAACCGGCCGAAGGGACGTTCCCTTCGCGCTACCGCACCATCAAACTGGTTTTTCACGGTTACCCGTCCATACCCTCCTCGATAGCAATTGGTTATGCCTCACGGAAGGGACAACCCCTCGTCAATAACCTGGACTTGTCGGTCTCCAATGATCAAGGTGAGATATCGGTAAGCTGGAATTCGGCAGATCAACATCAATGAAAATCCCTGTAATTCAGTATTTTTCTTCGATAAGCCTTGAAAACAGGACCGGAATGCGCAGATTTTTTTACCTTTTTATGGCTAATTTCAGGTAAGTGGTATCATGAATCATGCTTTTTTTTACTTTTGGTCAGTAATTGATCTTATCAACGAGCAAATGGGAATCCTAAAAAAAGGTATGCAGATTACCGCGCACCCCAGAAGGCAATGGAGGCAGGCATTTATCCTTTCTTCAGAATGATTGAATCGGACCAGGATACAGAAGTTCTTATTAAGGGCAAAAAGGTTCTGATGTTTGGTTCGAACAGCTACCTGGGGCTTACCAATCATCCTGAAGTCAAGGCGGCAGCCATAAAGGCCATTGAAAAATACGGTACCGGTTGTGCTGGTTCACGTTTCCTGAACGGCACCCTTGATATCCATATTGAACTGGAGGAGAGGCTTGCAAAACTCACGGGTAAGGAAGCGGCCTTATGTTTCAGCACAGGCTTCCAGGTAAACCTCGGGGTTGTCTCCGTCGTCACCGGCCGCAATGATTACGTCTTTCTCGACGAACTGGATCATGCGTCGATCATCGAAGGCAGCAGGCTTTCATTTTCCAAGGTATTCAAATACCCGCATAATGATATGAATGCCCTGGAATCCAAGCTTAAACTTTGCGAAGAGGATAGACTTAAGCTGATCGTGGTCGACGGGATCTTTTCGATGGAAGGGGATATTGTGAAACTTCCCGAGCTTGCCTGCCTTGCAGAGAAATACAACGCCTCGATCATGATTGATGATGCCCATTCCATAGGGGTTCTGGGACGGAACGGCTCCGGCACAGCCTCCCATTTCGGGTTGACCGATAAGGTCGACCTCATAATGGGCACCTTCTCCAAATCCCTTGCCTCCCTGGGAGGATTCATAGCTTCGGATTTCGATGTCATCAATTTCATAAAACATAATTCGCGCTCGCTGATCTTCAGCGCAAGTATGACCCCTGCTTCGGCGGCCAGTGTGCTGGCTGCCATCGATATAATGGAAAGAGAACCCCAACGGATAAAACACCTCTGGGAAATGACACGCTATGCAATAAATTCCTTCAAAGCGGCGGGCTTCGATACCGGGAGAAGCGAAACTCCCATTATCCCCCTCTTCATACGGGATGACGTGAAGGCATTGCAGCTGACGCAGCTTCTTCTTTCAGAGGGTGTTTTCGTAAATCCGGTGGTTACACCTGCAGTTCCCAGGGAAGACTCCCTTATCCGTTTTTCCCTGATGGCGACTCATACATTCAGTCAGGTGAAATTTGCCATTCGCAAGATCACAGCGGCAGCCAGGAAACTGGGCATCCTGGCATCAGAGCAGGTGGCAGAATAGGATCGTTTTCGGGAGGCATTAAACAATACTATGAAAAAAGTCATTCTGATTACCGGGATCTCATCAGGATTCGGGAAGGAAACCGCATCGGTTCTCGCAAGGAACGGGCATACGGTCTATGGCACCGTCCGTAGCAAAACCGAAACCGATCCCCTGGTAAATGTACTTTACATGGATCTTACCGATAAAAAATCAATTGAATATTGTGTACAGGAAGTACTCGGCAGGGAAGGCAGGATCGACGTCCTCATCAACAATGCCGGCATGCACCTGGGGGGACCTGTTGAGATAACGCCGCGTGAAGATTTCCGGAGACAGATGGAAACCAATTTCCATGGCAGTGTCGACCTCATACAGCAGGTGCTCCCGTCGATGCGTGAACAGCGAAACGGGACCATCATCAACATCAGTTCCATTGGCGGACTCATGGGTCTTCCTTTCCAGGGCTTTTATTCGGCAGCCAAATTCGCCATCGAAGGGCTGAGTGAGGCTTTAAGACTGGAACTGAGGGAATTCAACATCCGTGTTGTGGTTGTCAATCCCGGTGATTTCCATACCCACAATACGGTGAACCGCAAGAATATCACCGAAAACGGGGGCGAAAACCCATACCATGAACAATTCCGGAAAACACGGTCAGTCTTTGAATCGGATGAAGCAGGTGGCTGGGAACCGGTCATCCTGGCCCGCAGGATTTGCCGGATCGTTGAGACTCCTAGACCCCGGAACCGTTATATTATCGGTTCTTTTGATCAGAAGCTGGCGGTTGTCGTAAAAAAGATCCTCCCCGAATCGTGGTTCGACAGGATTCTGGGGTCTCATTATGGGATCAAATAATTTCGAACCCGTTTACCGTTTTACAACCGGTCCGGGATTTTTATCTGCGGTTGAAATTTCCACCCGGTTACCCATTTACCCCATTGCCCGGTTACGATTTCATAATTCCCTGAGCCAGATATTCCGGTAACTGATGGGTTTGCTTTTATCGCCGTGAGCCTGCAGCCGGATCGGTCCCGCACCGTGTTTTACGTATTCCGGTTTGCCAATGTATTCTGTACTTCCGGCAAGTTCATAATTATCCTGGACGAGAACGCCATTGTGAAAGACCGTCACCCGGGCGGGTGTCTTTACGGAGCCGTCATCATTGAACCTGGGGGCTTTCCATATCACATCATACGTCTGCCATTCGCCGGGTTTACGACAGGCATTGACAAGGGGGACCGACTGCTTGTAAATACTTCCTGCCTGGCCGTTAACATAGGTCTTGTTCCCGTAATTATCAAGTACCTGAAGTTCGTACCCGTGAGATACTTTCGGCGCCGAGAGGAAGATTCCGCTGTTGCCCCGTGCCTGACCGGAGCCCTCTATGTCTGCAGGAATACGGTATTCGGCGTGAAGCTGGTAATCAAGGAAAGATTTCTTCGTCTGTATGTCTCCCACCGATTTGTCCACGGTTATTATATTGTTTTCCACTTTCCATTTTGCCGGAGAAGTCCCGTCCTTTGAATTTTCCCACTGATCGAGGTTCTTCCCGTCAAAGAGGATGATCGCATCCGAGGGGGCTCCTCCGCATTCTGCAGCGGGCGTCACCACGGCAGGGACGGGGCTGTAAAATTCCGTATCTTCGGGTTTGGCCTGGGAAAATGCCAGGGTCGAAAGGCAAACTGCAGCAGCAGTTATCATCGTTCTTTTGCTCATAATTTTATTTGTGAATGTTTGTAATGCAGGATTTCTAAACGAATCTTTAAATATACAAACACGAGCCGTAAAGACAGCTTTTCTCCGGGAAAAAATTTGTCTTACCGCTCACCCCCCAGCGGATTTTCCTATCTCTCATAGATTTCATCCTGCAATTCGGATATCATCCTTTGTTTCAAGATCTTTTATCAGCATCGACAGCTGACCGGCATCACCCGGTAAACTCAGAGATTCCCCTTCCAGGGCCGGTTCACGGATAACAGCCAGGTATCCGGGTCAGTGGTGATCTTCTCGGGATCTTTCCGGAAGTGGAAGGTGAATGACTGTATTCTATCCTCGATGTTCAGCGTGACCTTTTCCTTTTCTCCGCCGGGAAAAATGAAGGCGAGATCGAGCGGAAAATTAAATACCGTGGATCCCTGCTTCTGCTCAACCGTTATGAGGATTTTAGCATGTTTGCGCCGGACATGAAACCCGAGAACAGGCAAACCGGGTGAATAAAGCCATTGCCGGAAAAAAAGTTCAAGGTCCATACCGGAAACCTCTTCCATCACATTCTGGAATCCGGCCGTGGTGGCATTCCCATACATATACCTATTATAATAGGTCCGGATACCTTTCATGAAAAGCTCATCTCCCAGTTTATGGCGTAACATATGCAAGACCCAGGCACCTTTCTCATAGCTGTTGGCATTCAGGAGTTCTTCCGGGTCCCGGAAAGTCGTATCCACCACGGGAGTCTTCCTTTCCTTCGCAAAACGGATCACTTCTTCCCGCTCCTCCTCCATTCTGCTGCGAAAAACGTCCTCTCCCGAATTATCCTCAACAAAGAGATCTGTCAGGTAAGTCGCAAAACCTTCGCTTAACCATATATCAGGCCAGTCCATCTCACCAGCTGAATTTCCAAACCACATATGGGCCGTTTCGTGCACCATGGTCAGGATATTTTCCCGCCGGCCTGTTACCGAAGTTTCGGGAAAGAAAATATTACCCGCATTTTCCATACCTCCGTATCTCGTGGTAGATTGAACGAAAGCCATTTTGCCGAAGGGATAAGGTCCGAGCCTGCTGACGAAATATTCAACGATACCGGGTGCGACTGCATAGTCATAAAATCCAGCCTCCCGGTCCTGGGGATAAACCCATCCTGTTACGGGAACTCCGGCTGCTTCACCATATTTCATTATCTTAAATTCAGCTATCCCCGTTGCAATGATCTTTGTCGCAAAGGGAACTTCGGTATGCCACTCATAACAGGTCATGTCACCGGGAAGAAAGATGGTGTCACCCGGAATACCGCTTGCAATCACTTGGTAATGGGAAGGTGCCGTTATGTGCAAACCGGCCAGGGCCTTATCGGAGGGATGATCGACACAGGGGAACCAGTGATGGGCCCTATGCGGCCAGTTTTCCGTAAAAAAGGTGCGGTCGCCATAACGGTTGCGTGATATGATAAGGCCATCATCCGGAAAGCCATGATAAGATACGGTGCAACTCCCGGTATCCCCGGTATCCATTGAAGGAATTGTGATCAGCAGGCTGTCATTCCTGTGGATGTAACCGGGTACATGTCCGCCGAACGTTAGAGAATCCACGTGCATTCCCTCATGCAGGCCCTGCCCCCCGGCAAGGTCAAGAACAAAACAGGTGACAGAATCCCTGAATTCAATGTCAACCCGGGTTTTTCCGTAGATCATATCGGAAGTGTCACTGACCCGGAGAGAGATGTCATATTTTTGTACGTCGAGCTTACGGTAACGGTCGTGCCAGTCCTGTGCGATCACCGGCATAAAAGGCTGAAGGCAGATGAGCCACATCAACAGGCAGACTTTCAAAAAAGGAATGCTCATGGAAAATATTTAAGTGACGGGCGGATACCGGCTAAACCCTCAAAATGATTGCCACCCGTCCCGGCAGGGAGCTGCCGGGGACGGGTGGTTCTCAAATGACGCAGGGACAAGGTATGCCTTGTCCCTTGACATTCTCCCACAACCGCCAATATCCTAAACTTTACTCTTAATTCCAAGGATTTCCCATTATGACAGTTGATAAAAGCAGGGACGGGCTTCAACCTGTCCCTGCCGGCAACTGGTTCATTCATCCCTCCAGCTCAGGCCCTGCAATGTTCCGGCTGTCCGCACCAGACGGATAAATTCGCCACGGTAACCTTCGGGATCGCTGCCTCTGCCGGCTTTTGCCAGTCTTTCGACATCCTCCATGCCGGCATCTGATTTATATTCCGAATTTCGCAGGATCATCCCGAATTCAGCTACTGCAGCCGAAAACCTGAAATTGTCCGAAATATCCTTTCCTTCACGGGGCCGGCCGTTGACAGGCTTGTTGATAAGGATGCTTGTATTTCCGTCAGGTTTCTTATACCGGAGTTTAATGGTGAGAAGTTCGGCGGAAAGATCCGTATTGACCCTGTCGCGGTTTTCCTGGTATTTGAGAGGATCAATTTTACCTGTACTTTCTTCAGCTCCGGCGGGGATTATTTCATAAAGCGCGGTGACGGTATGTCCTGATCCCATCTCCCCGGCATCTTTTTTGTCGTCATTGAAATCCTCGTCATTGAGAAGCCTGTTTTCATAACCGACAAGGCGGTACGCCTTCACCCTTTTTGGATTAAACTCGAGCTGAAATTTTACATCCTTTGCGATTGTAAAAAGTGTTCCGGCAAATTCACTGACAAGCACCTTGCGTGCTTCCTGAATGTTATCGATATAGGCATAATTCCCGTTGCCCTTGTCAGCGATGGTTTCCATTTTATCATCCTTATAATTCCCCATGCCGAATCCGAGCACCGTCATATAGATACCCTTGCCTCTCTCCTTTTCCACAAGGCGCTCCATCTCCGCATTGCTGGATACGCCGACGTTAAAGTCGCCGTCTGTTGCCAGGATGATCCGGTTATTTCCTCCTTCGGCAAAATTTTCTGCGGCGATCTTATAGGCCAGCATCAGGCCCTGCCCGCCTGCCGTTGAACCCCCTGCCTGCAGATTGTCGATTGCCTGCATGATCTTTTCTTTTTGATTGCCGGGTGTGGATTCGAGCACCGTCCCGGCTGCCCCGGCATAAACGACAATGGCGACCCGGTCGGAAGCCCTTAGCTGGTTCACGAGAAGCCGGAAGGCGGATTTCAGGAGGGGAAGCTTGTTTGGTGATTCCATAGAGCCGGAAACATCGAGAAGAAATACCAGGTTTGAAGCAGGAAGCTCCGACTTATCCATGCTTTTTCCCTTTAAGCCGATATGTAGCAGCTGATGATCCCTGTTCCACGGGCATTCGGCCAGTTCAGTATAAACGGAAAAGGGATCCTTGCCTTCGGGCTCAGGATAATCATAGGAGAAATAGTTGATCATTTCTTCAATTCTCACGGCATCCACCGGGGGGAGCTGACCCTGGTTGATAAACCGCCTAACGTTGGAGTAGGATGCCTTATCCACATCAATGGAAAATGTGGAGAGGGGTTGTTTCAGCACGTCCTTATAACCGTTTTCATGGATCGTGCTATACCCTTCCGTATTGAAATCCTGCTGAGCGACAGGAGCGGCGAAAGACATGTCCTGCACCCGTGAAACCCTGCCTGCGGGAGCTGCGCTTTCTTTCGCATTACCCCTGATGGCAAGATGACTTTTTTTGGTTCCGTAACCGGTGATGACGACCTCATCCATTTCAGTCGTGGCCGGTGTAAGGCAAACATCGATGACCGTCCGGCCGGAGATCTGAACCTCCCTGTTTTCATATCCTATGAAAGAAAAGACGAGGATTTTGTCATTATCCGTCACTTCGATACGGTATTCACCACTAATTCCGGTGATGGCTCCTCTTGAAGTGTTTTTGACGACCACGCTGGCTCCTGCAACCGGAGCCCCTGTTTCATCGGTTACCTTGCCTGTAATGTTGTATGACTGTCCGGCCGATGTAAGGATGACCGACAGGATAATTACTGCGAAAGCTGACATAAGTGTTTTCATAACATTGAATTTTAAGTTTGAATTCATAAACAGGATGCAGTGAGCCCGGAAATTCCACAAAACCGGATTGAAATTTTAACCCTGTAGGATATAAATGCTTTGGATATGCCTGTTAATGAAGGTTATATGTACAATATTTTTAAAATATCCTGCACCGGGAATTCAACTTATCAGGAAATGAACCGCGATGACTTTTTATCCGTTTTATCCACTGATGATGGCGGAGAACTTTGCATTCATCTATGAATGTTTAGGTTAAAAATCTTTTTTTTATTCAAATATTAATACATACTTTTGCACGACTAAAAATTTGGCGTTGTGAGTTGGAAGGATGATTATGTTATCCCTATCCACGGATTGAAGGAAGGGAAACATGAATATGTTTTTGAAGCGAACGCACAGTTTTTTGAGTATTTTGAAAATCCTGACATTACCGGGGGCGATATCAGGATCAGCCTGGTCATCGATAAAAAAGTGCAGTTTATGCAGCTTTTGTTTCATATCCGGGGAACGCTGAGGACTACCTGCGACCGGTGTCTTGAAGAATTCGATTTCCCGGTCGATATTGAGGAAGAACTGTTTGTTCGTTTTGGTGAAGAAGCCGGAGATATATCGGATGAGGTGATCATTATTCCCAGAGAAGAGTCCAGGCTGGATATCGGGCAGTATATCTATGAATTTTCAGCCCTCGCCCTTCCTGTAAAAAAGGTACACCCTGTTGATGATGAGGGCAGGTCGGGATGTAACAGGGAAATGATTGAAAGAATTAACGAGCATTTATCCGACCGGAAACCAGATAATGATCCAAGGTGGGATGCATTGAAAAACTTAATGAAACCCACATGATTTATGAAACATAAGGGTATCTTTAGAATAATCGATCATGTGGGTTCCATTATACCTTTAAAATCAAAATTATTATATAGAGAATAAAACCAAATAGAAATGGCACATCCGAAGAGAAAAATCTCGAAAACCAGGAGAGATAAAAGACGGACACATTACAAGGCTGAAGCACCCACATTGTCTACCTGTCCCACCACAGGTACTGTGCATAAAAGGCACAGGGCATATTACGTGGACGGGAACCTCTACTACAAAGGTAAACTTGTAATTGAAAAGGAAGCCGGAGTATAATTACTCCCGGGTTTAATCCATTTAAAAAATGCGTATTGGTATAGACATCATGGGTGGAGATTTCGCACCTGAAGCAGCCGTATTAGGAAGCTTCCTGGCCCACCAGAATATACCTGAAAACGTTGAATTAGTACTTTTTGGAGACAGGGAATCCATTATCCGTATTGCATCGGATAATGGATTTGATCTTCAGGGGATATCCATTGTTCATACCAGCGAGGTGATCCTCATGTGCGATCATCCCTATAAATCATTTGTTTCCAAGAAGGATTCAAGCATCGTCAGGGCGTTCAAATCATTGCGTTTGGGTGAGATCGATGCATTGTGCAGTGCAGGCAATACAGGCGCAATGATGATCGGAGCCACCCAGGTGATCAATTCCATCCCCGGGATCATCCGTCCGGCCATCGCTGCGAATCTTCCGAATACAAGCGGCCAGTCCACCCTCCTCCTCGATGTCGGTATAAACCCCGACAGCAAACCGGATGTGCTCTGCCAGTACGGCATCCTTGGAAAAGCTTATGCATTATGTGTAAACAAGATCGATGATCCGCGCATCGGCCTGGTGAATATCGGAACGGAAGAAGAAAAAGGAAACCTCGTAGCCAAGTCGGCCTTTCAGCTGATGAAAGACTCCAAGGATTTTAACTTCATCGGCAATGTGGAAGCAAATGAATTCTTCACCGATCCCCGTGCCGATGCCCTGATCTGCGACGGGTTTATTGGCAACATCATTCTAAAAGAAGCGGAAGGCTTTTACAAACTCCTGAAAAGCCGGAGGATCGACGATGACTTTTTTGAATTTTTCAATTTTGAGAACTTTGGAGGAACGCCCATCCTGGGAGTTAACAAACCTATCGTGGTAGGTCATGGCGTTTCCAATGATGTAGCTATCAAGAACATGATACTTCACACCTGGGATGTTTTGAGAAATGATCTGATTAGTAATATTAAAGTAGCATTGGAATAATGACAAAAATAAGAGCAGCAATCACCGGTATTCAAGGTTGGGTTCCCGAATACAGGCTTACGAACGACGAACTCAGCACCATGGTCGATACAACCGACGAATGGATCATACAGAGGATCGGCATCCGTGAAAGACGAATACTGAAGGGAAAGGGAAAGGCGACCTCCGATATGGGGGCAGAGGCGGTAAAGGGACTGCTCAAAAAAACGAAAACCAGGCCTGAAGATATCGATCTTCTGGTCTGTGCAACCGTCACCGGCGATATGCACTTTCCCGCAACCGCCAATATTATCTCCGATAAAGCCGGAATAAAAAATGCCTGGAGCTTCGATATTGCGGCTGCATGCTCAGGTTTTCTCTTCGGGCTCGAAACAGTGACCAATTTTATCCTTTCCGGAAAATATAAAAAAGTCATCCTTGTAGGTGCCGATAAAATGTCGGCCATTACCGATTATACCGACAGGACAACCTGCCCTCTTTTCGGGGATGCGGCCGGTGCGGTTCTGATCGAACCTGTCGCAGTGGAAGATGAAGTCGGGATCATTGATCACATTCTGGGGGTGGACGGTTCCGGGATCAAATACCTGCACATGAAGGCCGGCGGATCACTCATGCCCCCCTCCCATGAGACCGTTGACAAAAAGCTTCATTTTGTATACCAGGAAGGCCAGGCTGTTTTTAAAGTAGCCGTTTCAAAAATGGCCGATATATCGATTGCCATGATGGAAAAACATAATCTTACAGCCGGCGATATCGCCTGGCTGGTACCACATCAGGCCAACATGAGGATCATTGAGGCTACCGGCCGGCGCATGGGACTCGATAGGGACAAGATCATGATCAATATTGAAAAATACGGCAACACGACAGCAGCTACCATACCTCTTTGCCTCTGGGAATGGGAATCGAAATTGAAAAAAGGGGATAATATCATTCTTACAGCATTCGGCGGAGGCTTTACCTGGGGCGCCATCTACCTGAAATGGGCGTATGACGGTGATAAGGTAAAGTAGATCCTCCACAGAGGATGAAGGAGTCCCAAAGCAGAAGAGGCGCCCGGTCTTGATCATGAATATCACGGCTTTGGCGCCTTATCCGTTTCGCAGGGAGGTAAAGGCTTAAAAATATTTCTTATATTTGTCGCATATCAATTTTGTTCCTACAAATAGTACTGGAATATGGCTAAAAACTATGAAATGGAAAATAATACGATCAATCTTATCGGTGCAGGTACGGTCATTGAAGGGAATGTAACTTCCAATGGCGACATCCGGGTTGATGGAACGCTTAACGGAAATCTGAATACGAAGGGAAAGGTTATCGTAGGTGAGAGCGGAAAAATTAACGGGGAAGTAAACTGTAAGAATTTTGAAGTGGAAGGCTCTATTGAGGGGAAAGTATTTATCTCCGAACTTCTTTCGCTGCGCGCGAAGTCCAGGCTCATGGGTGAGATTACAGCCAATAAGCTGGCCATTGAACCCGGGGCTGTGTTCTCCGGAAAATGTGATATGTCAGGATCAAATACACCCAATGTCGGAACAATCCCCGTATCAAAAGAACCAAAAGAACCAAAAGAAAAGTAATGATCCCGGATCCGGAAAATATCTCCGGTATACGGGAATTGCTTTTGAGATGATCGCGGTCATCCTGGTCGCGGTTTGGGGAGGACTGAAACTTGACGAAAAATATAACGGGGGAAAGCCACTCTTCATCATAATACTTTCCATACTAGGAATTTTTGTTGCACTTTATACGGCCCTGAAAGACTTCATCAGATTTAAAAAATGATCTCATTTATAAGACATACAGTATATCTGATGCTCATCTATATCATCCTCGCCGGGCTGGCTTATGTATTTAATGAATATTTCTCGATTGGCATTTCCTTTTACCAGTCTGCTGTGGTCCTTACTGGTGCACTGATCATTTCGTTCATTGTTTCGGCTGTTTTTTTCTCCGGCTTCACCAAAAGCGAGCCCGTCAGGGTACAACGGACATTGATCGCCGTCGGACTTAAATTCCTGCTCTATGGAATTCTTGCCGCGGTCACTGCGCGATGGCTTAAAAGCCTTTCCATGCAGTTCGTATTGACATTTTTTATAATATATTTGGCCTTTACAGTTTATTTACTGAGTACATTTTTTAATGTTCTGAAATACAAAAAGTTATAATTTCTGATGATCAGGGGAATATTTAATAACCGGCGACCGGGCATACTTTTGATCCTTGTTTTGATCTTTTACTTTCCGGCATTCGCATCCGGACAGCATGATACTCTTATGTCCGGTAAAGGAGAAGCCGAAAAAAATTTCGATGCCGGGAGCTTTATCATGGGCCATATCAGGGACTCACACGAGTGGCACCTGTGGACAAAAACGAACGGGGAAAGTGTGGCCGTATACCTTCCGGTGATCGTATACAGCAAAGACCAGGGGCTTACCCTCTTCATGTCGTCAAAGCTCAGGCACGGCCATGAATATTCCGGATTTTTCATCCCCGAAGAAGGAGAGAATGCAGGCAAGATCATGGAAAGAACAGCTGCCGGTGATCTTATTCAGCCTCTTGATTTTTCAATTACACGCACGGTAATCGGAATCCTCTTCGCCGCCATCCTGCTGCTCCTGATCTTTGTGAAAATGGGCAGGGTGTACAGCCGGAAAAAAGTGATCATTCCAAAAGGTATGAACGGCTTCATTGAGCCCATGATCGTTTTCATCCGCGATGAGGTTGCCATTCCCAATATCGGTAAGGACAAGTACGAAAGACATATGCCTTATCTGCTGACCGTGTTTTTCTTCATCCTGTTAAGTAATATTCTCGGACTTATACCCGGCATCATTCCTTTCGGAGCGAATGTGACGGGAAATATTGCGGTTACGATGGTACTGGCAGTGTTCACTTTCGTGATCACCCAGTTCAGCGGAACCCGCACGTATTGGAAACATCTCGTGTCGCAGCCGGGAGTACCCTGGTGGCTTGCGCCGATCATGGTGCCGGTGGAGATCATCGGGCTGTTTACAAAACCCTTTGCCCTGATGGTCCGGCTCTTTGCAAATATCTCGGCTGGGCATATCATTGTGCTGGGACTCGTTTCCCTGATATTTATTTTTAAATCTCTGGCAGTTGCACCCGCATCGGTTGCATTTGTCGTTTTTATGGATTGTATTGAAATCCTGGTGGCTATCCTGCAGGCATACGTTTTTACACTGCTTTCGGCATTGTTTATCGGTCTTGCAACACAGGAACATCAGCATCAATAATAGGAATATTTATTGTTTAATTTAAAACCAAATTGTTATGACTGGTGCAACATTCGCTGCAATCGGCGCAGGTCTCGCAGCAATCGGAGCAGGAATCGGGATCGGAAGGATCGGGGGATCGGCTATGGACGCTATCGCCCGTCAGCCTGAAGCTGTGTCAATGATACAGACAAACATGATCATCTCCGCCGCTCTTATCGAAGGAGTAGCTCTCTTCGCTGTGGTTATCGCATTGATTAAATGAGTCAAAACCCGGGCTGCAACGGTTGGTTGCAGTGCCGGGTTAATTTTTAAAACCAAAAAATAATCCTGTATCATGAATCTCATAACACCGGGAATCGGAGTAATATTCTGGACAGTGATCATCTTTTCGATCCTGCTCATCCTCCTGAGATCATTTGCCTGGAAACCTATCCTGAATGCTGTAAAAATCAGGGAAGACAGCATCAGGTCGGCACTTAAATCCGCCGAGAAAGCAAAGGAGGAAATGCATAAACTACAGGCAGATAATGAAAAGATCATGGCTGAGGCCAGAACCGAACGCGATAAATTGATGAAGGAAGCCCGCGAAGTGAAGGATAGCATTATCGCGGAGGCAAAGGGAAAAGCAGAGGAGGAAGCGAAGAAGCTGATCGAGTCGGCCCGCCAGAGCATACGTAACGAAAAAGCAATGGCAATCAGCGAGATCAAGGACCAGGTTGCTGGGTTGTCGCTGCAGATAGCGGAAAAGATCCTCCGTGAAAAGTTAAGTAACGATACGGAGAGAAAAGCGCTCATTGACAGGCTCCTCGATGACATTAAAATGAATTAAAGAAACCGGGTATCTATGAACGACAGCAAAATCTCCGTGAGATATGCAAAGGCGCTGTTTCAGACGGCCAGCGAACAGAATCATGCTGATGAGGTAATGAAGGATATGCAACTCCTGCAAGCCGGTTTCGAAACTCCGCGCTTTAAAGAGATCCTCGAAAGTCCGGTCATTAAAATCTCCCGGAAAAAAAAGCTTATTGAAGAGGTTTTCAAACCGGAGGTCACCCGGCTGACTTTTGATTTTCTCAACCTCCTTCTTGAAAATAAAAGGGAATCCTTCCTCGGAGCAATTATCCGGAATTATTTAAAGGCTTTCAGGGATCAGCGCGGGATTAAAAAAGCCGACATCATCGTGGCATCGGAGATCAGCGAATCAACCCGGAAAAAATTCCTCGATATTCTGGAAGAGACTTTTCATTCGGGCATCGAACTTGAAGAGATCATCCGTCCCTCCATAATCGGGGGTTTCATTCTTAAGGTGGAAGATGAACAATATGATGCCAGCATCGTAAGCAGCCTGGCAAAAGTGAAAAAAAGATTACTGCAAACTTCAATAGAAAAATAATAGCATATGGCTCAAATCAAACCTGCAGAGGTATCTGAAGTATTGAAAAAACAGCTTCAGGGGTTTAAAACAGAAGTTGAACTGGAAGAAGTCGGCACAGTGTTACAGGTAGGCGATGGTATTGCCCGTATTTACGGACTTTCCAGTGTCCAGGCAAATGAACTGATCGAGTTCGACAGCGGTGTGATGGGCATCGTGCTGAACCTGGAGGAAGACAACGTGGGAGCCGTGCTTCTCGGATCTACCGAACTGATCAGGGAAGGTGACACGGTAAAAAGGACGAAAAGGATCGCATCCATAAACGTAGGTGAAGGTCTTCTCGGCCGGATCATCAATACCATCGGCGAACCTCTTGACGGCCGCGGCCCCATACAGGGCAAGACCCTGGAACTCCCGCTTGAAAGAAAGGCGCCCGGAGTCATCTACCGTCAGCCGGTGAAAGAACCCCTGCAGACAGGTATCAAAGCCATCGATTCCATGATCCCCATCGGTCGCGGGCAGCGTGAACTTATCATCGGCGACCGCCAGACCGGGAAAACTTCAGTTGCCATCGATACCATGATCAATCAGAAAGAATTCTATGATAAGGGAAATCCGGTATATTGTATTTATGTAGCGATAGGACAGAAGGGTTCAACCGTAGCCAATGTGGCAAAATTACTGGAAGAAGCAGGTGCCATGCCCTATCACAGTAATTGTTGCCGCCACTGCCTCCGATCCCGCGGCACTCCAGTTTTACGCACCCTTCGCAGGAGCGACAATCGGTGAATATTTCAGGGATACGGGCCGCCACGCCCTTATTATCTACGATGACCTGTCCAAACAGGCCGTCTCCTACCGGGAGGTCTCCCTGCTTCTCAGGCGCCCGCCGGGACGTGAGGCATACCCCGGGGATGTGTTCTACCTCCATTCACGACTGCTCGAAAGAGCCGCAAAGATCATAGAGTCGGATGAGATCGCTGCAAAAATGAACGACCTGCCCGATGTGCTGAAGCCTATGGTCAAAGGAGGCGGTTCACTTACGGCCCTCCCGATCATTGAGACACAGGCAGGCGACGTTTCGGCTTATATCCCGACCAATGTCATTTCCATAACCGACGGACAGATCTTCCTTGAAACCAACCTTTTTAATTCAGGCGTCCGTCCCGCGATCAACGTCGGTATCTCGGTTTCCAGGGTGGGAGGCAATGCACAGGTAAAATCCATGCGTAAGATCGCCGGAACCCTGAAGATCGACCAGGCCCAGTTCCGCGAACTGGAAGCCTTCTCGAAATTTGGATCCGACCTCGATGCGGCTACACTTGCGGTGCTCGACAAAGGAACCAAGAATGTTGAGATCCTTAAACAGGGACTTCACCAGCCAATGCCCGTGGAAAAACAGGTGGCCATCATCTTCTGCGGAACCCGGGGCTTGCTGACAGATATCCCCATTGATAAGATCAGAAGTTTTGAAGCGGAATATCTCGAATTCCTGGAAGTGAAACACAGGGATCTCCTCGACAGGCTCGCCAAAGGTGAACTCACTGATGAAATGACAGAGACCATGACCAATGTAGCCCGCGATCTGACCGCGAATTATAGAAAATCCAAATAATACCCCAACCTGATAAATGGCTAATTTAAAGGAGATTAGGACAAGGATCGGTTCCGTAACATCAATACGGCAAATAACAAGTGCCATGAAAATGGTGTCGGCTGCAAAATTGAGGAAAGCACAGGATGCCATCCTCCAGCTAAGGCCATATGCCGATAAGCTCCAGGATATCCTGGAAGCAATAAGCGATGCCGTTCAGAAAGATGAAGACAATGTTTTCATCAAACAACGGGAAGCGGCTAAGGTCCTTATCGTGGTCATCACTTCAAACCGGGGACTCTGCGGAGCCTTCAATTCGAATGTGGAGAAATTCGCCATGGAAACCGCCTCTGAAAAATACGGAAAACAGTTTTCCACAGGAAATGTGGATTTCTATACCATGGGTAAGATGGGCCATGAGTACCTGAGGAAAAGGAGAGTCAACATAATAGCATCCGATCATGCGATATTCGAAAACCTAACGTATGAAAATGTCTCCGAAAAGGCTGCCGGCCTCATGAAAATGTTCAGCGACGGAAAATACGACAGGATCGATATCCTCTATAACCAGTTCATCAATGCTGCCGTTCAGGATGTGACCCGGGACCAGTTCCTCCCGGTACCCGAAAAACCTCTTGAACCCGGAAATCAACCTGAGAAAGGGACCCTTCTGCAGACGCATACAGATTATATTTTTGAGCCCTCCCGTGAATTCATCATGAGAGAACTCATACCGAAAAGCCTTAAACTGCAGTTATTCAAGGCCATCCTCGATTCATACGCTTCCGAGCAGGGTGCACGCATGACAGCCATGCATAAGGCCACGGACAATGCAACGGACCTGCTGAAGGAACTCCGGCTGGAATACAACAAGGCCCGCCAGGCAAGCATTACGAATGAAATCCTCGAGATCGTCAACGGGGCGAATGCGTTGGAGGAAGGACATTGATCGTTAAGATTGTTTAAGGTGGTTTGAATTGGTTTGAGATGGTTTGAGATGGTTTGAAATGGTTTGAAAATGGTTTGAAAATGGTTTGAAATTGTTTCAGGTGGTTTCAACCCCATTCACCAAATCACCAAATCACCAAATTCTTCGGGGAGTTTCACCACAAATTTCTCAGATTATCACAGATGGTTTCAACTCAATTCACCAAATCACCAGATCACCAAATCACCAAATCACCAAATTCTTCCGGGAACACGGATGGAAACGGAATTTTACGCCAAATAGGCCGATTATCAATATTCATCCCAGCTCCGTACTGAGAGCTCATCAATACCCATCTTACAGAATGCGATAATGAAGGCGCTGGCCAGGCGCGCATTGGTGATAAGCGGAATGTTGAAATCGACGGCGCTTCTCCGTATCATATAGTCATTGGAAAGTTCGACCTTCGAAAGGTCCTTCGGGATATTTATCACCAGGTCGATCATTCCCTCCCTCAGGTAATCAAGGGTATTCGGTTTTTTGTCCTCATCCGGCCAGTGAAGCGGAGTCGATTCGATGCCATTTAGTTTGAGAAAGTTATGCGTGCCATAGGTGGCAAAAAGATTGTATCCTTTCCCGGCAAGCATCTTACAGCTGTTCACCAGCTCCACCTTTGAACGCATGGGTCCGGTGGAAAGAAGGATATTCTTTTTGGGGATACGGTAACCCACGGAGAGCATCGATTTCAGTACGGCATCATAGAAATTGTCACCGATACAGCCTACCTCGCCGGTGGAAGCCATATCGACGCCGATCACCGGATCTGCCTTTTTAAGTCTTGAGAATGAGAACTGCGGGGCCTTGATCCCGATGTAATCCAGGTCGAAGCTCGATTTCTGAGGTTTCTCCACGGGGATCTTAAGCATGATCTTTGTCGCGATCTCTATCAGATTCGTTTTTAAAACTTTGGATACGAAAGGCATGCTCCTTGAAGCCCTGAGATTGCATTCGATTACCTTGATATCATTGTCCTTGGCCAGGAACTGCATATTGAAGGGACCGGAAATCTCGAGTGCTTTTGCAAGGTCGCGGGCGATCCTCTTGATACGCCTAACGGTTTCAAAATAGATCTTCTGCGGCGGGAAAACCATGGTGGCATCACCCGAATGCACACCGGCAAATTCAACATGCTCCGAAATGGCATAAGTGAAAAGTTCCCCGTCCTTCGATACGGCATCAATCTCGATCTCCTTAGCCTGTTCAATGAATTCCGATACCACCACGGGATACTGCTTTGAAACGCGGGCGGCGAGTTTTAGGAAATGGGCCATTTCCTCCTTATTCGAAACCACGTTCATCGCAGCGCCGGATAAGACGTAGGAAGGCCGGATCAGTACCGGGAAACCTACAATGTCCGCAAAGTCATTGATCTCTTCGAGGCTTGTAAGCTCCTTCCACCGTGGCTGGTCAATGCCGAGTTTATCGAGGAGCATCGAAAACTTATGGCGGTTTTCAGCATTGTCGATAGAGACAGGCGAAGTGCCAAGGATAGGTACATCCTGCCGGTAGAGCCGCATGGCCAGGTTATTGGGGATCTGGCCTCCCATCGAGACAATGACCCCTTTGGGCGACTCGAGCTCAATGATATCCATCACCCTTTCAAAAGAAAGCTCGTCGAAATACAGCCTGTCGCATATATCGTAATCGGTACTTACCGTTTCAGGGTTATAATTGATCATCACCGACCTGTACCCTTCCTCATTGACCGTTTTCAACGCGTTGACACTGCACCAGTCAAATTCCACCGAACTTCCGATCCGGTAAGCCCCCGAACCGAGGACAATGACCGATTTCTGATCGTTCTCAAAGCAGATATCATGCTCTTCGCCACTGTAGGTAAGGTATAAGTAATTGGTCTTAGCCGGGTATTCCGCGGCCAGGGTATCGATCTGTTTTACCACCGGGAGAATGTTCCTGGATTTCCTGTATTCCCTTACATGCAACAAACTTTCTTCCCGGTCATCGTTCCTTTTGTAAACGACCCTGCCTATCTGGAAATCGGAAAATCCCGCTATTTTAACATCCAACAGAAGTTCAGCAGGAACGGCTTCAATGGTGTCGAATTTTGCCAGTTCATTTTTCAGGTCAAAGATCCTTTTCAACTTGAAAAGAAACCAGTTATCGATCTTCGTCAGGTCATGGATCTGATCAACGGTATATCCCTTTTCGAAGGCTTCTTCAATGGCGAAGATCCTCATATCCGTCGGCTCACTAAGTTCCCTGTCAATATCCCTGTCTTCTCCCGGTTCATGATTTCCGATAAATCCGTGCATCCCCTGCCCGATCATCCTGAGCCCTTTCTGTATGACTTCCTCGAAGGTCTTACCAATGGACATGACTTCGCCCACGGATTTCATGCTGCTGTCAATCAGCTTGGATACACCGATGAATTTATTCAGGTCCCAGCGGGGGATCTTGCAGACAATATAATCGAGGGAAGGCTCGAAGAATGCGGGAGTTGTACGCGTGATTGAATTCTTAAGCTCGTGAAGTCCATACCCCAGGGCCAGTTTGGCAGCAATGAAAGCAAGCGGATAACCGGTGGCCTTGGATGCAAGCGCGCTGGATCGCGATAACCGGGCATTGACTTCAATCACCCTGTAATCTTCAGAGTCAGGATCCAGGGCGAACTGAACATTGCATTCCCCGATAATGCCGATATGACGGATCAGGTCTATGGATATCTTCCGTAACTTGTGATATTCGCTGTTGTTGAGTGTCTGTGAAGGAGCGACGACAATGCTTTCACCGGTGTGTATCCCGAGCGGATCGAAGTTCTCCATGTTACAGACCGTAATACAGTTGTCGAACTGGTCACGCACCACCTCGTATTCGATCTCCTTCCAACCTTTGAGCGACTCTTCCACAAGGATCTGCGGCGAGTAGGAAAAGGCTTTGCCAGCCATCTGTCTCAATTCCTCCATGTCGCTGCAGAACCCGCTCCCCTGCCCGCCGAGTGTAAAGGCAACCCGGATAATAATCGGAAAACCGAGTTCTCCGGCCGCTTTTAGCGCCTGATCAACATTCGTGACGGCAAACGATCTGGGCGTGCTGATATTCTTTTCGCCCAGTTTCTGGATAAAATGTTCCCTGTCCTCCGTATCGATGATAGCCTGGACAGGGGTTCCCAAAACTCTCAGGTTGTATTTTTCAAATATGCCGGTCCGGAATAGTTCGACGCCGCAATTGAGCGCCGTCTGTCCTCCAAAAGATAAAAGAATACCGTCGGGTTTTTCCCTGGCAATGACCTTTTCGACAAAATAGGGTGTCACCGGAAGGAAGTATATCCTGTCGGCCACACCTTCACTGGTCTGTACCGTGGCTATGTTTGGATTGATAAGTACGGTTTCAACTCCTTCCTCACGTAATGCCTTTAGCGCCTGTGACCCTGAATAGTCGAATTCCCCGGCCTCACCTATTTTAAGCGCTCCCGAGCCTAGCAGTATGATCTTCTTGATTGATTTATCCATGGAAAGAATGACTTTTAGCGATAATCAGTATTTGGATTGCAAATTATGCGTTATAAAAATGTTAAAGCCCCTGATTTTCAATGGAAGATCGCTTCCTTAGCCTAATTTTACAGACCTGAAAAATGCAGATTAGAAGGGGGCTTTCCTTTATTATGCACATCTATTCACAACCACAACCGGCCTGAATTGTTAAATTTCGCTTCAAAATTACAATTTTTTTCCTGAAACCTTGCTTTGAATCATATAAAATGTATATATTTGCATAATTAATGTATAAATATACATGAAGAACCGGAGTGAAAGATTACTTGTGATCAGGAAACTGATCCGCGGGAAGAAGATAGCGGCCCAGGAGGAATTGCTGCATCTGTTGAAAGACAATGGTTTTGAGATGACGCAGGCCACATTGTCGCGGGATTTGAGATACCTGCGGGTATCCAAGATCCATGATGATGAAAAAGGGTATATCTACTTTCTGCCCGATACGGAAGCAACTACCCAGGCGGTTCCCTGGACAAATTTTTTACAGGAGGGAATTATTGCGATTGAATTCGCCCAGGGAATGGCCATTCTTAAAACACTGCCCGGATATGCGAGCAGTATTGCTTCGGCTATTGATTCAATGAATATTGTGGAGATAGCCGGCACCATCGCCGGGGATGATACCATACTGATCATACCACGGGACGGCGCCAGGAAAGAGTGGATATTGGAACAATTGTCGGCAGTGATGCCGGGAGTTTAAGAAATTAAAAAAATGGAAAAATTCATTGTTAAAAGTGCCGGTGTGACCGACCTGGTTTATGTCCAGGATATTGTAGATGCCATTTTCGAAGCATCGCAACATAAGGGTACCGGGATTGCCATACGTACCCCCGAATACATCAATGGCAAGATATTACAAGGCAAAGCCATCATAGCTGTCACAGAGGGCGGTGAATGGGCAGGTTTCTGCTATGTTGAATCATGGGGCCATAATAAATTCGTGGCCAACTCCGGGCTGGTTGTATCCAATAAATTCAGAGGTCACGGGCTCGCCAAAGCCATCAAGGAGAAGGCCATGCACCTTTCCCTGAATCATTTCCCGGGTGCCAGACTATTCGGGCTCACTACGAGCCTGGCCGTTATGAAGATCAACAGTGACCTCGGTTACCGGCCGGTCACCTTCTCAGAGCTAACCGACGATGATGAATTCTGGAAAGGTTGCGAGTCGTGTCCCTATTATGACATACTCGTAAGAACCCGCAGGACTCACTGCCTGTGTACAGCTATGCTCCTCGATCCGGTGAAACAGGATAAGGAAGCGGATGCAGGTAAGCTCAAATCACAGAAGATCACCATTGTTACATAATTTGCGGGATTAACCCGGATCAAAACTTATAACCTGACCTGCCGCGATGCGCAGGTCTATTTGCTTTTTTAAAAAATATGATCAGCTAATGAAAGAAAAAATCGTTCTTGCCTTCAGCGGTGGTTTGGACACCTCATTCTGCACAATTTACCTTGGAAAGGAAAAAAACTATGAGGTTCACACGGTTATTGTGAACACCGGGGGTTTCAGCGAGGATGAACTGGCATCCGTCGAAAAGAAAGCCCTTCAGTACGGGTCGGCAAAACATACGGCAATCGATGCGCAGGAAGAATACTATAACCGCTGCATTCGTTACCTGGTTTACGGGAATGTACTCAGGAACCGTAATTACCCGGTATCGGTAAGTTCGGAACGTACATTCCAGGCCTTGAAAATCGTGGAGTATGCACGGAAGGAAGGAATAACCCGTATTGCTCACGGTTCCACCGGTGCGGGGAACGACCAGGTCCGTTTCGATTCCGTCTTCCGTATCATCGCCCCCGAAATCGACGTCATTGCACCGATACGGGATCTCTCCATCAGCCGCGAGGCAGAGATTGAGTATATGCTGAAGCACGGCTTCAAATACAAGGCGGAAAAGAAGGATTATTCCTTGAACAAGGGCCTGTGGGGAACGAGTGTCGGCGGGAAAGAAACGCTTACTTCCGATCGTGAACTTCCGGAGGAAGCATTTATCGATCAGAAAGAAAAGGAAGGAAGCGAATCGATCAGCCTGGGATTTAAAAAGGGGGAAGTCGATACCCTGAACGGCAGTGCCTTTGAAAGTAAGACAGAACTGATCAGGCAGCTCGACAAATTGACTGCACCCTGGGCTGTCGGCCGCGACATGCATGTCGGCGAGACCATCATCGGCATAAAAGGAAGGATCGGATTCCAGGCCGCTGCCGCCCGCATCATCATCGATGCCCATTACCACCTTGAAAAACACGTTCTTTCAAAATGGCAGCAATACTGGAAAGAACAGCTTGGAAACTGGTATGGCATCTTCGTGCATGAAGCACAATTCCTGGATCCGGTGATGCGTGATATCGAAGCCTTTCTGGAAAATTCGCAACGGTATGTAACCGGTACGGTTCAGATCAGGCTCCGGCCCTACAGCTATTCGGTTTCGGGTATTGAAAGCCCGCATGATCTCATGAGTTCACAGTTTGCCAAATATGGCGAGGAAAGTCTATCCTGGGACGGGAATGACGTAAAAGGTTTTACGACGATAATGTCAAACCCGGCCAGGATCTTCTACACGATCAACGAAAAAGAAAAAGACAGTCTCTTATGATAAAATACTGGTCACACCTTATCCATGATCACAAATTACAACCATGAGCTACGAGAAAAAAATTGCAATTATCGGCGGCGGAAACATCGGAACAGCCATCTTGAAAGGTTTGCTGGCTTCCGGTAAGATCCATGCCGGCAACATTTCGATCACACGGCGCAAGACCCAGCTGCTTTCCGAATTCACAACCCTGGGTGTGAGGGTTTCATCGGATAATGTTACGGCCGCAAAAAATTCTTCGATCATCATCCTTGCGGTCCTTCCGCGCCAGCTAGAAGCTGTGGTAAAAGAAATTTCACCCGTGCTCGGGAAGGAAAAGATCCTCGTATCGGTGGTATCTGCTTTCACCATCGAGGAAATTGAAGGGATGGCGGGGAAAAAATTGTCGCTTGTACGCGCGATGCCCAACACGGCAATAGCAGTGGGAGAATCCATGACCTGCCTTTCTGCAAATGACGACGACCTGGATGCCCTGTTAACAGTCAGGGAATATTTTGCCCTATGCGGGGAAGTTCTCCAGATTTCGGAAAAACTTCAGCCCGCAGCCACCATACTGGCTGCCTGCGGGATCGCTTTTTTTATGCGATATATCCGGGCGGCATCGCAGGGCGGTATCCAGGTCGGTTTCCATGCCAGCGAAGCCCAGCTTATCGCCGCGCAAACAGCCAAGGGAGCAACCCGGCTGCTATTGTCATCCGGCAATCACCCGGAAACGGAAATCGATAAGGTAACGACACCCATGGGCTGCACCATCGCCGGTCTGAACGAGATGGAGCATAATGGACTGAGTTCAGCCCTGATCAAGGGGATCATTACATCGTACAACGAGATCACAAAGGTTAAATGAAGAATACCGAACATAGCCAGGTCTTTTCGCTGATGAAACAGATCATCGCCATCCCTTCGCTCAGCGGCGAAGAAGCCCTTCTCAGCCATTTTCTCGAAGAATGGCTGAAAAACAAGGGATTGACTGTCAAACGCAAACATAGCAACCTGTGGTGTGAATCGATAATAAATCCCGCACTCCCCGTCATTCTTCTCAATTCCCACATGGACACGGTTAAACCCGTAGCCGGATGGACAATGGACCCGTATCTCCCCGAGGAAACGGATGACCTCATCTACGGACTGGGATGCAGCGATGCCGGCGGATCAGTGGTCTCCCTGATCTTTGCTTTTCTGGAACTGATGCGTGAAAAGGACAGGCAATACAATCTTATCCTCCTGATTTCGGCCGAAGAGGAAAGTTCGGGTGAAAAAGGAATTACTTCGGTCATTGACGATCTCGGGAAGATCGACCTGGCTATTGTCGGGGAGCCAACAGGCCTCGAAATGGCAATATGTGAACGGGGCCTCGTCGTTTTCGATTGTTTTGCCCGCGGGAAGGCCGGTCACGTTGCCCACCGCAAAGGGGAAAATGCGATACTGAAGGCGATACGGGATATCGAACGGATCGGTCAGCTGGCTCCCGGGCGGCCTTCGGAATTCCTGGGCGAAATCCAGTTTGAGGTTACCCAGATCGAAGGAGGGTATCAGCACAACGTGATCCCGGATTTATGCAAGTTTGTTGTCGATGTGCGTACGAACGAAAATTTCAGTAATGAGGAAGTCGCCGATCTGCTTCAGCACGAGCTGGAGTCGGAAGTCAAACCCCGGTCGTTACGGCTCAGATCATCCTTCATTGACACCGCCCATCCCCTGGTGAAAAAAGCGGGTAAACTCGGTATTAAAACCTTCGGATCCCGGACGATGTCTGACCAGGCGCTTATCCCGGCACCTTCGGTTAAATTCGGTCCCGGTAATTCGGAATTATCGCACCAGGCCGATGAATATATAGAAAAAGCACAGATCCTCGATGCTATTGACTTGTATTATAATTTATTAATTGATTTCACAATATGAAGCTCTGGGAAAAAGGTCAACAGATAAACGCCGGCATTATCGAGTTCACATCGGGGAAAGACCGCGAACTTGATCTTCAGATCGCCTCATCCGATGTCATCGGATCAATGGCTCATGTCAGGATGCTTCATGCTGTTTCTCTGATCACCGCTGAAGAAAAAAACGACATTCTCAAAGGGCTCCTCGATATATACCAGGATATAAAAGACGGGAGTTTCACCATCCGCGAAGGAGTTGAAGACATTCACTCGCAGGTGGAAACCATCCTCACCGAAAATCTTGGATCAGCCGGCAAAAAGGTCCACACCGCACGTTCCCGGAACGACCAGGTATTAACCGACCTGAAATTATTCTACAGGGATAGACTGACAGACATCACCAGTATCACCGGGGAGCTCATCCGTACGCTTGTCAGAAAAAGTGAAGAGACAAAGGATATCCTTATCCCGGGTTATACTCATTTCCAGGTAGCCATGCCCTCATCCTTCGGGCTTTGGTTCGGTTCCTATGCGGAAGCCCTGGCGGAAGATCTCATGATCGTCAGCGGTGTATTCCGCTACATCAATCTCAACCCGCTCGGTTCGGCAGCCGGCTACGGTTCCTCCTTCCCGGTGGACCGTGACCTTACCGGCAACCTGCTCGAGTTTGACGATCTTCATATCAATGCCGTCAATGCACAGCTTGCACGCGGAAAGACGGAAAAATTCCTGACGACAGCCCTTTCCGCCCTCGCATATACACTTTCCAAAATGGCTATGGACCTGGTGATGTATATGAGCCAGAACTTTAACTTCCTCACTCTTAGCGAGGAATTAACCACTGGTTCCAGCATCATGCCGCATAAAAAAAATCCCGACGTTCTCGAACTGATCCGGGCGCGGTGCAATCGCATCCAGTCGAAGGAATTCGAGGTCATGTCGGTCATCAATAACCTGCCTTCCGGGTATCACCGGGATTTTCAACTCCTGAAAGAAATCTGTTTCCCCGCTATTTCCGAAATGAAGGAATGCCTTCTCATGATGTCGTTTATCATACCCGGACTTCAGATGAGGGAAGGGATCATGGATAACGAGATTTACCAGTATATCGGAAGTGTTGACGCCATAAATGAAAAAGTGAAGAAGGGTGTTCCTTTCCGGGATGCTTATGTGCAGGTGGCAGCAGAGATTGACAAGGGACGCTTCAGGCCCGGCTCCCGGGTAAAGACAACACATACCGGCAGCATTGGAAATCTTTCCAATGAAAGGATCATCCGTAAACTGGAGCGGATCATTCATGGTTTTCAGCTTGAGAAATACAACACCTTCCAGGAAAGATTTATTCAGAGTTTAAAGAAAGAAGTGAGATGAATCATCGTAAGCAATTAATTACTAAGCAAAAAATAGTCCTTAAAATAGGCTCATCCTCGCTGACACACAGTAATGGCCGGTTGAACCTGATGAGGATTGAAAAACTGGTGCGGGTAATTGCCGACATTCACAATGAAGGTCGCCAGGTCATCCTCGTATCTTCGGGAGCGATTGCCGCGGGAGCAGGAAAGGTGGGAATGGATAAAAAGCCGGAGGACAAGATCATGAAACAGGCCCTGGCTGCCATAGGCCAGGCGGAACTGATCAAGATCTATGATAAATTTTTTGAAGAATACAATCTTACGGTAGCCCAGGTTTTACTTACCAGGGACGGGATTGAGAACACGGTCCGCCGCAGGAATGCCAGGAATACGATCAATGAACTCCTGGATATGGGGATTATTCCCGTTATCAATGAGAACGATACGGTATCGACCGAGGAGATCGAATTCGGCGACAATGATTCCCTCTCAGCGACAGTGGCGACGCTGGTCAAGGCAGATCTTCTTGTTATCCTCAGTGATATCGACGGGATGTTCACCAGTGATCCCAAAGAGAATGAATCGGCGCGGCTTATCTCGAAGGTTACCGAGCTGACCGATGAGCTGAAAGCCTGCGTTTACGACAATAAATCGAATTTCGGGACCGGCGGTATGACCTCCAAACTGCTGGCAGCAAAACATTGTATCGAAAGGGAGGTGGATGTGGTGATTACCAACGGATCTGATCCTTACATCATCCATGACCTGCTGGCGGGCAAAGATGTCGGAACATTGTTCGTTTCCAAAGAATCCATGGCATGTTGCCGCGAGGAGGATTAATTAAATATATTAATAACCGGCAGCCCGCAGGATCCATTCAAAGACTGACAGAAAATAGAATAACCTGTGCGGATATAATCATCTGTCAATGAGGTTGCCCGTAAAATACATTCAAATGGAAGAATTGATTCAAAAAGGTAAAAACGCGAAAATGGTTTCATACATCCTGTCGAATGCATCATCGGCCTTGAAGGACAAGGCACTGGTGACGGCGGCAAAAAATCTTGTGAGCCGGACGGATGATATCTTGAAAGCCAACGCCATTGACCTGGACCATGCGGAGGAAAACGGCCTCAAGGGTGCGATCATTGACCGCCTGAGGCTGACGGAGGAGCGGATCGGAGGAATTGCAGAAGGTCTGAAGCAACTCGCCTCGCTTGAAGATCCAATCGGCGAAATGGAATCGATGTGGAGACGTCCGAACGGACTGATGATCGGGAAGAAAAGGGTACCTATCGGCGTGATCGGCATGATTTACGAAGCCAGGCCGAATGTAACGGTCGATGTTTTCGGTCTCTGCATTAAAACCGGCAATGTAACTATTCTACGCGGCGGCAAGGAAGCGTTCAATTCTAACAATGCACTGGTTGAAATACTCCGTGATTCACTGAAAGAAGCGGGTTTGCCCGAAGATGCCGTTCAGCTCGTCCAGGATACGACCCGCGAGAGTGCTGTGGCTATGATGAAACTGAACGATTATCTCGATCTGCTGATCCCCCGGGGAGGCGCCGGACTGATCCAGTCTGTGGTGATGAATTCCACCGTACCAGTCATCGAAACCGGTGTCGGGAACTGCCATGTTTACATTGATGAATTCGCAGATAAAAATAAGGCGGTTCAGATTACCTTTAACTCGAAAACACACCGCCCGGGCGTTTGCAATGCAGCTGAGAGCCTGCTTATTCATGAAAAAGTGGTGGCAGAATACCTTCCGGAAATTTATGCGGAGCTGAGCAAAAAGAATGTTGAGATCCGCGGCGATGAAAAAGTATGTCAGCTCATTCCCGGAGCGAAACCGGCCACCGAAGAGGATTGGTCGACTGAATATCTCGACTATATTATGTCGGCCAAAGTGGTAGGCTCGGCGGAAGAAGCCATCAAACATATCAATAAATACGGTTCGGGCCATTCTGAAGCCATCGTGACGGAGAATTATACAAATGCACAGAAATTCCTGAACGAGGTGGATGCGGCCGCGGTTTATGTGAATGCTTCCACGCGCTTTACCGATGGTTTCGAGTTCGGTTTCGGCGCCGAAATTGGCATCAGCACCCAGAAATTGCATGCCCGCGGACCCATGGGACTGAAGGAACTGACCTCAACCAAGTACGTGATTTACGGAGACGGGCAGATCCGGGAATAAACCCTGACCGGCATCATTAAAATTGGAAATTTTGAACGGTAGTTGTTTGCAGAACCTGACAGCA
The DNA here is from genome assembly GCA_963771005.1 of uncultured Bacteroidales bacterium. GTDB lineage: Bacteria > Bacteroidota > Bacteroidia > Bacteroidales > DASQZK01. The sequence continues at coordinate 102,621 of CAVYRO010000010.1, read as the reverse complement.
TCTGCAGGGAAACGAAACGGATCTGTCAGCGTTCGTTTCTCCTGCCGATTGACAGTCTTACCTGTCGCGGTTTGATTCCTTCCTCTCAAAGACAATCCTGATCCGGGTTTCAACATCGACAACGGTTCCGTTCATGGTTGCCCTGTTCCAGCCGGGACCGTTCTCAAGGAGCCGGAGTGCTTCATCGGAAAAACCCTTGCCGGGGGATTTAAGGATCTCGATATTTACAGGCCGCTGATCCTTTCCCACCGAAAATTTCAGGACCACAACCGCCCGGTTCATTTCCGGGTAGCCATCGGGAAACTCCATATTTTCACTGATGTAAGAACGGAAGTCGTTGAACCCGGATACCGGAGCCGGTCCAGAGTAGGCCGGCTCCTCATTCATCTCAATAACCGTGGAATTATCATCTGTTTTCCTGGTACCGTAACCCGTCACCACGACCTCGTCCAGGCTGGTAAGGGAAGGCTCCATTGAGATGTTGACATTCATTCCGGGTTTGGCATTTACTTCGGCACTTTCCATCCCAACAAAATCGGCAACGAGGGTAACCATGGAATCCTGCGGCACCTTAAGCCGGTACTTCCCATCCCGGTCCGTCACTGTTCCCTCATTCAACCCGCGGATCCTCACTACAACCCCCGGGAGGAGTGAGGAATCATCGGCGGAGATCACCTTTCCGGTCACGAGGCCCTGCATTTCATTTCTCACCGGCGCTCCAGACTTTGAAATGAACCGGGACCGCTTTCCGGTGAATGCCCCGGAGATTTCCGGTGAAGCAACGGGTTCCTTTCCGAAGTCCGTTACATCTTCTTCTTTATTCCCCGCCCGGGAATTTTGTGTCTCCTTATCTGCCTGGTCCGGTATAATTGCCTGCCCCGCAGGCTCGGTAGCTGGTGCCTTTTTATCATTTTCCGCGAGTTCCCTGTCTTTTGATGAATCAGCGCTTTTTATATTTTCCCGGGGTTCCGGTTCAACACGTAAAGCCTTTTCCTTTTCAGGGGAATCCGATTCCACCCCGGGTAAATTTCCGCTTTCCCGGGATGCAGGCCCATCCGTTTCAAATTCTTCCGGAATGTCTGCACGTTTTTCAGTGTTCTCAACAACGGCAATCTTTCCGTTTTTAAGATCCCTTATTTTTTTATCAAACGCCAGGTATACGGAAGTGACAAGGACCAGCCCGGCAACTGCAGCGGCGATCCTGTAGAAATTGATCCGGTTGTGCTTGGGCCGGCCGGAGTTTTGTATTCTGGCTTTCAACCCATCAAGATCTTTCCCGACTTCATCCTCATCCAGGGATGACAATCCTTCAAGGGCCTCCGCGGCGAAAGGATCCTTCTGAAGTTCCCTCTCAAAGGAATTCCGCTCTTCCCCCGTCATCCGGTTTCCCAGGTAATCCGTGAAAGAGCCGCGATCTGTTTTTTTATGTTTCTTTTTGCCGGACATGTTGTTTATGTTCAAGGCAGTTTTTCAAATTTCTTTTCCCATTCTGAAGATGACTCTTGACTTTTTTTTCATCCATCTTCAGGTCGTCCGCAATATCACGGTAACATTTATTACGGTAATAAAACATCAGAATGCATTCTTTCTGTCCGGAGTCCAGCTTTTCAATGCAATCCTTCAGTTCATCATCCTTTTGAAGATCATCTTCATCCATAGGATGCAGGTTTTCCTCATTTTCCATAATAAAAGCCTGTTCAATGGCGAAGATTTTTTGTTTTTCACCGAGCGTCTTGCCGGATCTGAGATGCATCAGGCAGTGATTTTTCGTGATCACGTACAGCCAGGGCCGGAACTCCCTTATCTCGTGACGCCGTAATTTTCCGGGAAGGGATTCAAAGATTTCCATAACTGCATCTTTTGAATCTTCCGGGTTTTTAAGGTATTTCAGGCAGACACCGTATACAAGATGAAGATAGCGCGTATACAGTTCACCAATCACCTCACTTCTCCCGCCGGAAAGGTAAAGATCCACGAGTCCGGCATCGGATAGCGTCCGGATATGGCTCCCGGTTTTATTTCTCACATCGAATTGTTATAACTGTATAACGATATTATCCCGGGAAAATTAGGATTAAATCGGGAGAAAACAAAGGCAACCGGGGAATAGGGGTGCGGGAGTGGCACGGGGGTAATGACAGGCTACCAGCTTGGTATGTAGATAAATTCCGAAATTCCCATTACGCAATTTCACGCTCATTTATTCCATTTTCATAATTCATCATCAATGGTTTCCATAAGGGCATCGATGAAATAGTCATTTTTTGGAATGAACCGGGAAGCGCCGCTTTCGATGAATTGTTGTTCAAGACCGTCATCTTCCAGGCTTGTAAGGATGACAACCGGAACTACAGCATTCCGCTTTCGTATTTCTTTCAGGGTCTGAAGCCCGGTCAACCTGTCTTTTCCTTCACCCTGAAAAACATGGTCGAGGACTACCAGGTCGGGGTTCATTCCCAAATTCTGAATGCATTCCTCACCTGAATAAAAGGTCTTTACTTCACAATTCTGCCTAATGTTAAGTGTATATTCCAGTAAGTTAAGTATCATCTTGTCATCATCGACAAAAAATATCAGTTTTGTCATCCGCTTATAGCTGGTTAGAGTATATGTGGTTCAAGTTATTCATTTAGACGACTTCAACAAAACATAATTCTCGAGGACACGCCATGGTCCTATATTAATATCTGATTTACAAATACTTATCACTATCGCATAAATTTAGCCATAATAATTTTATCACCCAAATTTATAACTCCCCGGTATAGTACAATCCCGTCCTGATACAAGAGAGACAAAAAACCATTTTTTGTACTAATTCACCTTTCCATGTAACTTATTATCCACTTGTTCGTCCTATTTCAAACCATAAATAAACGTCATGATCGAGACCCGAAATTTATCAAAATTTTTTCGCACGGACGAAATGGAAACAGCCGCATTGCAAGATATCAATTTCAGCATAAAAGGAGGTGAATTCATTGCCATCATGGGACCTTCAGGTTGCGGGAAATCCACGCTGCTAAATCTCCTGGGCTTACTTGACAGCCCCTCATCCGGATCCATCCGGTTTAAAGGGAATGAAATTGCCGGGCTTGCTGAACGCGACCGTACAAGAATACGAAAAGGAAATATAGGGTTCGTCTTTCAGAGCTTTAACCTGATCGATGACCTCACGGTTTATCAAAATATTGAATTACCCTTGGTTTACCTGGGTATTGCGGCGGGTGAGCGAAAGAAGAAGGTTATGGCTGCACTCGGGAGAATGAGCCTGCTGCACAGGGCAAAACATTATCCTACGCAACTATCGGGAGGGCAACAACAAAGAGTTGCCATTGCCCGCGCTGTCGTATGCAAACCCGGACTTATTCTTGCGGATGAGCCTACGGGAAATCTCGATTCCGGAAATGGCAGGGAAGTCATGTCCCTGCTAAAAGACCTCAACAGGGAAGGTACTACAATTATTATGGTAACTCATTCGGCTGATGATGCGGAAAATGCCGGACGTGTTGTACATTTGTATGACGGTCACATTGTCACCGAAAATATCCGAGCGGCTGTTTAAAAATCTACCCGTTATGTCACTGTTAAAAAACTACCTCACCACACTTTACAGATCATTTACCCGGGATCTCTTTTACTCCCTTATCAATCTTTTCGGGCTGGCCACCGGGCTTACGGTTGCCTTCCTTATTTTCATCTACATCCAGGATGAATTATCCTATGACACCTATATTCCGGGGCATGAGCAGATCTACAGGCTGGAATCCCACTATGAAATCAAGGGCAAACCCGATGAATTTGCCATTACTTCCGTTCCTCTCGGACCTACTCTTAAGGATGAATATCCTGAAATTGAGGAATCTGCAAGAATCCTGCAAGCAGGTACCCTAATTTTCATCAGGGATGAGGAGAAATTCCAGGAGGATTCGGTTTGGTTTGCCGACAGCACCCTTTTACCCATGATGTCTGTTAAAATGATCAGCGGCGATCAGGCATCTGCACTGGCGGAACCTTACACCATGGTAATTTCCGCTTCGGTGGCGATGAAGTACTTCGGAAGGACGGATGTGATCGGGGAGAGTCTCAAAACCAACAATAACGAAATCTTCAGGATAACCGGTGTATTCCCCGATCTCCCCTGGAACACGCACCTCAGGTACAATACCCTTCTTTCGTCTGCAACCATTGCCAAACGCATAGGCGATGCCGCTTTCAATGACAGAAGTTCCGGTTCATTCTGGAATATTAACGTAATGACCTTTGTTCGTCTGAAGCCCAATACCTCGATGGAAAGCGTTTTTGAAAAGTTTCCGGGCTTTTATGACAAGTATATGCGGGAAATCGGGGACAAGGTCCAGGGTTATTTCAGCCTGAAGGCTACGAGATTGTCAAAAATTCATTACCATTCCGGCAACCTTCAGCATGACCTTCCAGTCGGCAACATGTCCTATCTTTATATCCTTGGCGGCGTAGGGATCCTGATGCTTCTCATCGCCGCCATCAATTACATGAACCTTTCCACAGCAAGGTCAGCACGGAGGGCAAGGGAAGTAGGCATGCGAAAAGTGACGGGTGCCAGCAAGGGATTGCTGATAAGGCAGTTTCTTGGCGAATCGGTGATACTTTCCATCGTTGCAATGATCATCTCGGTTGCTCTGATCATCCTGATCCTTCCTGTTTTCAATGGTATAGCGGGTAAAAATTTTCAGCCCTCTCTTCTCCTGGATCCATTGATAGCCGGTTCAATCCTGACGATAACACTTATAGTCGGAATTTTTTCAGGCATATATCCCGCGTTCTACCTATCTTCCTTCAAACCGGTAAGGATCCTTTCAGGAATGCCGGCAGGACGTTTGTCCGGGGCAGGACTCCGGAGATCGCTTGTGGTTTTCCAGTTCTTCATCTCCTCGGGACTGATCATTTCAAGTCTTGTTGTGACCGGCCAGTTAAGATTCATGCAAAAGAAGGATCCGGGATTCAATAAAGACAATCTCATTGTTTTAAGTCTTAATGATTCGACGGTTCGTAAAAACATGGAGGGTTTCAAACAGGAACTGACCCGCAATCCGGATATAATTGCGGCGGCCGCATCGAACGGGATACCGGGGGATGCCACCAGCAAACGGGTCATGATGGTTGAAGGAACCGACGGCGAGTTGGAGGAGCATGCCATCAATAACATAACGATCGATTATGATTTTCCGGAAGTGCTCGGAATTCAATTGGACACAGGTAGATTTTACCAGCGGAGCATGGGTTCGGACCAGCAAAATTCGTACATTGTCAACCAGGCTGCGGTTAAGGATTATAACTGGCAGAAGCAGCCCCTGGGAAAACGATTCCTGGCAGGGGTCAATATAGACGGCGGGCAGCTTAAACCAGGGGAGATTGTCGGTGTCGTAAAAGATTTCAATTATTCATCCCTGCACAATCCCGTGGAACCCCTTGTACTTCTCCTCGACAACAATTCCGAAAATTTTTATAACCTTGTCATCCGGATCAAACCCGGGACAGAAAAATCTTCCGTTGAATGGATCCGGAAGATTCGTGAAAATTTCAATCCTTACTATCCCCTCAGTTACTATTTTCTGAGCGATAAGCTGAGAGAGCAGTATGATGCCGAAGCAAAAATGAGCAGGATCTTCATGATCTTTACCATCCTGATACTATTCGTGGCTTCTCTGGGACTACTCGGTTTGTCGGCTTTCATCACGCAGCAAAAGACACGCGAGATCGGAATACGAAAGGTGGTGGGATCGATGCCCGGCCAGATCATGTATCTCTTCCTGGGTGAATTCATGCGGTGGGTACTTATAGCCAACTTCATCGCGATCCCTGTGAGCTGGTACCTTATGAACAAATGGCTCCAGAACTTTCATTACCGTATCCATGTGACGGCGATCATTTTCCTCATTTCACTCGTGGTATCGCTCGTTGTCGCAATGATCACCGTTTCATGGCAAAGCTGGAAGGCATCGAAGCTTAAACCTGCAATATCCTTAAAATACGAATAATCCGGTTTCTATTCTTTTTGTCTGAAATGAGAACGGCGCTTTAACGGCATTTGTTTTTTTCGAAAGGTCCGTCCTTTTCAATCCCCGGCGATAACCCCCTGCGGACGAAGGGTAAAAATCTATTTCATTTTTTAATGTAAAGACAGTTAAGATACCCGACATTTTTTTAAACAACTGTTTTAAAATATCGTATGTTTATAAATTGTAAGCTGTTTTAATCAGAGGTAATAAAAATTTACCCGACGGCTGCATTTTTAAACAACGCATTGTCACATGGTTGATTTTTCCGAAGAACTGGCGGGAGATTATTTCATAAGGGATTTTGAACTGAGATCTGGTACGGAATTCATTGATGAGTTCTTACATAAGGGCAGAAATCTTTACGAGGTCGTAAGGGTCATCGACCGCGTCCCACTCTTTCTCGCTGACCACCTGGACCGGTTGAAAAATTCATCATACAGGGACGGCAGCCCTGTTGATACTGACACGGATAAGATCTCCCGCAGCCTGAAACTTCTCATCCGTGCTGAGGGTATTACCCGGGGCAATGTCAAAATCGTATACCATTTTGGGGAAAAACCGGGAAATACTTTTTTCATCTGTTATCTTATCCCTCATAATTACCCTTCCCCACGGAATTACCGGAAAGGAATGAAGGCCATCACACTGATGGAAGACCGTCCCCAGCCTGAGATCAAGAACTGGAGACCCGATTTCCGGCGGAGGATAAAAAAACTGAAGGCTGTAAAGAATGCTTATGAAGTGATCCTGATCAATGACAGGGGATTCATCACGGAAGGAAGCCAGTCAAACGTGTTTATCATACAGGGGAATGAAGTTTTGACCGCGCCTGCCTCGGAGGTTCTTTCCGGGATCACGAGGAAATATGTTTTCGAAATATGCCGGCGTAAAGGTATCCAGCTCGGGGAGAGATCTTTCGGACTGGATGAACTGGCCAATTCAGATGCTGTCTTTCTCACGGGCACTTCTCCGAAAATCCTTCCCCTGTCCCGTGTTGATCATTTCCGGTTTTCCCCCGGAAACAACATCGTCAGGAATATAGCTTCTGCTTACGATGATCTGATTGAGGATTATATAAAACTACATCCCTATGAACCATGACGTAATTATTATCGGTGCCGGCATTGTCGGACTCGCCACCGCACTTAAAATTAAGGAAAAAAAACCGGATCTGAAAGTTGCCATTATCGAGAAAGAAGGCGGAGTTGCCCGGCATCAGACAGGAAACAACAGCGGTGTCATCCATTCCGGCATCTATTATAAACCGGGGAGTCTCAAGGCACAAAACTGTTTGAAAGGCTATCGCCTCTTACTTGATTTCTGTGATGAGCACGGTATTACATATGAACTATGCGGAAAGATCATTGTTTCTACCGGTGAAAACGAGCTAGGTCCCCTCGAGAACCTGTTCAACAGGGGAATGCAGAATGGTCTTGATAAGATCACGAAGCTTGGGGCGGGGCAATTAAAGGAATACGAACCTCATGTGGCGGGTATCGCCGGATTGTTAGTGCCTTATACGGGTATAGTGGATTACCGCCTGGTTGCCGCGAAAATGAAGGAACTTTTTGAAAATAAATACGGGGGAATGATTTTTCTCAGCGATGAGGTGGAATCGATCTCCGACCATTCGGAAGGTATGAAGATAAGAACGGTGAACAGTGAATATACTGCACGCCTTGTGATTAATACCGCCGGGCTTTTTTCCGACAGGATTGCCAGGCTCACTACCCCCGATTTGGATATACGGATCATTCCCTTCCGTGGTGAATACTATAAACTCAGCCCGGAAAAGGAATATCTTGTTAAAAACCTGATATACCCCGTTCCTGATCCGAACTTTCCCTTCCTGGGCGTACATTTTACCCGGATGATGAAAGGCGGCGTCGAAGCCGGACCAAATGCCGTTTTTGCTTTTATGCGTGAAGGTTATCATAAATCAGACATCTCTCTGAATGATCTTTATGATTCCCTGTCGTGGAAGGGGTTCCGGAAGATCATGATGAAATATACCCGTATGGGCCTCGGGGAATATCACCGTTCTTTCAGTAAGCCGGCTTTCACCCGGGCTTTGCAAAAGCTGATACCGGAAATTGTCAAGGAAGATCTTGTAAAGGGAGGTGCCGGGGTAAGAGCTCAGGCTTGTGACAGGAATGGTAATCTCATTGATGATTTTCTTTTTACGGAAACACAAAATGTGATCAATGTTCTCAATGCACCCTCACCGGGAGCGACTGCCTCACTTTCAATAGGTGAATCAATTGCAGCGAAGGCTCTTTCCAGATTTGGCATGAATTGATGTATGCTCCTGATTTTATGATGATGAAATACTCTGCCTTATGAAACAAATTGTCCTGATCATTGTCCTTGGGTGGATCCTTTTTTTCCCGGCTTTCACCCAGGATAAGGTTTATACCGAGAACAGCGGGGAAATTATTTTCTCCTTCGCCGATGTTGAATACCTTGGCGTAAACGTCCCAACAAATATGCGATTTACCGCATTTCTCCACCTGGGGCAGAATTTCCATTACGATTTTACCAATAACTTCGGGATGTACAGTGGCTATGGTCTCCGGAACATCGGGATCATTACCGATGTCGACGGGATCAAAACAAAGAGAAGAACCTATTCCCTTGGCGTACCCGTTGCCCTTAAGCTGGGCTCCTTTTCCGATCATTTCTATGTCTATGGCGGAGGCTCTTATGAACTTTTCTTTCATTATAAACAAAAGAGATTTGTGAACGGGGTGAAATCAAAATACAGTGAATGGTTCAGCGACAGGACAGATCGTTTTGCTCCCGCACTTTTCGCAGGGGTCCAGTTTCCGGGTGGTATAAATCTTAAGTGCAAATATTATCTGAATAACTTTCTCAACCGGGATTTTCAGGGTGTTGACTTCGGAGAAGCAGTTGATTATGCCAATTTCAACAGGACAAAACTATTTTATGTCTCCATCACTTTCAACATAAGAAATGAAAAGCTCAAAGAGCTTACAAATCCCACGGAAAAATCTGCCCGTTATGCTCTGTTTTCAAAAGAAAACTAAAAAATTTATTATTTTTGTCCATCCGGGCAATTAACTCAGTGGTTTAGAGTGCTACCTTGACAGGGTAGAAGTCGCCGGTTCGAATCCAGCATTGCCCACTCTTCGGTAAAAAACCCTTTTGCACAGGCGCAGAAGGGTTTTTTCGGTAAGAAGGCAACCCTGATTTTTTGATCGCATGCAGGGTTCTTTACCCGGGGATGCATTTTGATAATAAGGAAACCCGGTTCATACCGGCCCGGGAAGCATAACCTTCAGTGCTCCCGGTATCAGGCGGTAATGCACCTGCCCCTCAAAAATAGCGGGATCCCCGTCAATATGGATGATCTTGGATCCGCCGGGTTCAAGAATTGTCAGTTCCTCCGCCCTTTCGGAATAAACATACCTGCTGTTGTGAAAGGTCCCTGAAAAAGACCGGATAGCAAGAAAGATGCCTTTCCATTTTGGGAATTTTCTCACCACGATCAAATCGAGCAACCCGTCCTGTGCAGATGCCGCCGGTGCTACATAAAAGTGATATCCAAACTGTGAAATGTTTGCAACATTGATAAAGAAGGCTTCCGTTTCCATTATCCTGCCGTTGATGCGGATCCTGTACTGCTCTGGCCGGTAATTCCGGTATACCCGTAAAAAGCTTAGTAAATAGGATAGGAATCCTCTTTTGGAATGCTTGCTGAAGTAATATCCTGTCTCCGCATCGAAACCCATCCCCGAGGTACACATGAAAGTCCTTTCGTTGACACGTGCAGTATCGATATTTACCGGTTCGCCATTTTTAATAACCTGCAAAGCTTTTCCAGGAGAAAGTGGAATCCCGAAATGACGGGCAAAACCATTTCCCGATCCCGACGGGATGACCCCGAGGATCGTACCTGTTCCTGTCAATGCCCTGGCAACTTCATTTATTGTCCCGTCTCCGCCCACCGCCACAACCATTGCCGTTCCATTGGAAACCTCAGCCGCGGCCATATCAAAAGCATGGCCCTGGTGAAGCGTAAAAAAAATATTCACGTTGCGGCTACTGCTGTCGAAGGTTTTTCGCAGCTTCCTTACGAATTTATTCTTATCACGGCCTCCGGCAATGGGGTTGATAATGAAAGTGATGCTTTCGCTGGACATGGTAATCTTATTTCGATAGAAAATCCGATGATAAAACCTGTAAAAAAGCCTTGCCCTCCTTAACGGCCGCGTCTGTACCTCTCCCGGATTCTTCGATAGCCTTGTTATAGACGTTGTCCCAGATGACAAAGGAGCTGTCGGTTTTAAAACCGAAGCCGTCATTGAAGGCGTAGAAGGCGAAAGACGGGCCAACCGGGTTCAATATATCCTTGGAATAGGGAAATTCATCATGGGGCAGGCCGAACTGGCTGAGGAGGGTTGCCGGAATATCCGTCTGGCTTCCCGTCTTTGTGATCAGACTGTCTTTGAGGAGAGCCCCACCGGTCCAGATCATGGGGATCCTGAATTTCTTTTCCACATGATTGGGTGTATTGCCAGGACTTCTTGAGCCATGGTCGGCAATAATGATGACAAGGGTGTTCTCCCACCAGACTTTGTGCCTTGCGCTGTCAAGAAAATTTCCAAGGCAACGGTCGGTATAATAAAATGAGTTACGGCACCGGTTATCGCGGTTATTATCATCAAACACCGGTTCCATCGGAACATCGAAAGGCTCATGGCTGCTCAGGGTGAAACAGGAATAAAAAAATTTCCCTTTTGTATTGTCTATATCACTTAATATCCTGTGGAAGAGATATTCATCGGGAACTCCCCATTTCTGCATGCGAAGGGAATCGGGAAAATCATGTACCGTGATCAGACGGTCGATATACGGATTGGAAAAATAAGCCCTGAAATTGGCAAAATTCAGATCACCCCCGTAGTAAAAAGCCGTATTATACTTCCTTTTTGAGAAGTCCCTGAACAGAAAAGGCAGGTTTTCCGACTTGGAGGGATAAACCATGATGGAAGTTGTGGGTTGTGCCGGGAAGCCGCTGAAAATGGTGATCATGCCTTTGTCCGAACGGTCGCCCGATGCATAAAAATTTTCAAAAACAACTGAAGATCCCCGGCAGAGTTTATTCAGCTCGGGAGTTACACCCTGTTCGCCACCCAGCTCCGAAATGATCTTATCCGAGAAACTTTCAAGGATGATGAGCATGATATTGGGATCGTCCTTCACAAGTCGCACATCCTTGTGTGCATTTTCATTCATGAGGGAATTGAATATTTTTTCAGCCTGGCCATCGTCCATGAAACGATGACCTTCCTGCAGTTTTTTCCTTTCTGTAATGGAATAAATGGTATTCCACAATACATTGATGGCGCTGTGGTTGGCAAATCGCCGGGGACTGAAATATACGGAGGCCACATTCATGGGAACTACGCCGAAACCTCCCCGGGCAGGAATGAAAAGCAAAGCCATTATGAGAAGTGAAGCAGGGATTATCTGCCACCATCTCCCCTGCCTGTCCAGGTCCGAAGGTCTCACTGCCGTCCGGTATAAACGCCAGCAGAGGAAATAAAGGATTGCGAAGAGTATCAGGAAAAGCAAAATTTCTGCAAAACCGACCGAAGCCATGGCTTCGCCGGGTGTCCTGAGGTAAAGCAGCGGTGTGATATCGAGCCTGAACCCCCAATATGAATAAAGATCGGTATCCACTATACCCAGACCAAGCACGATGAAAAGGATGATCGCCGTGTAAATATTCAGGAAGAACCGCAGAAATTTAGGACCCGTGATTACTCCTGCAAGAATGGCAATGACCGGTACGAAGAGAATATAAGCACCTGCGGAAAGATCCATTTTTAGACCGTTCCAAAGGATTCGAAACCAGGTTGAGAACTTAAGTTCAAGAGATTCCCGGTTGTTGTATGCAAGAAAAATAATTTTCTGGCCGACAAAGATCAGGATCCAGAAAATATAATATCTGATCAGAAATAACAGTCTGGGTCGCATCATCATTAAAAAAGATGGCCAAATTTAAGAATTAATTAAGGAATGAAGTCTTTCTTTGGTATTTAATGGGGGGGTGCGTAACATGGGGAGTGGGCATGATCGCAGTAACAGGTCGCGACCTGTCATTACGGATGCCTGGATAGGGGAATATTCTTTATCTTTGTTTAGGTCACATTTCACGTTTATGACAGAGAAGGAAATAGTACTGAAATATCTTAAAAATCTTGGGATCCCGTTTGAGATATATGAGCATCCGCCTCTTCCGACGGTGGAGGAGGCATTAAAATACTGGCAAAATATCAGGGCGGCACACTGCAAGAACCTGTATTTCAGAAATCACAAGGGGAACAGGCATTATCTCGTTATCCTCGAGCATCTGCAACAACTGGATATACACGACCTGGAGAAAAGGCTGAAGCAGGGAAAGCTTAGTTTCGCTTCGGAAGAAAGGATGAACAGATATCTTGGGATCAGGCCGGGATCCGTATCTGTTTTCGGTCTCATCAATGATCGCTCGAACCATGTATATGTTTTTATCGATGACAAACTGAGGTCGGCCGAGAAGATAAGTTTTCACCCGAATGATAATACGGCAACTGTTGTAATCACCTTCCCCGATTTTGAAAAGTACCTCAAGTCAACCGGAAATGGTTTCGAGTATATTGCGCTTTACGAATGATCTTTTTCAGATCTGACCTCGTTAACCTCTCCCTCTTCGACCACCGGGGCGGAATTCCCAAAAGAATTACGTACATAGGTCAGCACATCGGCGATCTGCCTGTCTGACAAAAAACCCTGGGGAGGCATGGCCTGATAATAAGTATCTCCCTTTACCTCAATCTCGCCGGAAAGTCCGTTGATAACGATCCGGATCAGTTCTTTCTTGTCGCCCAGAACTTTCTCTGTCTGACCGAGTGGCGGGTACATTCCCGGATTGCCTGAACCATCAGCCTGGTGACATGCCAGGCAGTTCGCATCATATACCGTTTTTCCTCTTTCCATAATCTCCCCGGGTACAGTGATCTTTGCAGTGTCTATTTTTTGAGTAACGGCTCCTGAAATTTCCCGGGTGGCAGAATCGGCATTATTCTCCTTTTTTCCCGGATTTCCGGCACAGGAGACAAACAAGGCAAGCGCGGTAAAACTTAAAATTTTCATGTGGCAGTGTGTAGATTAAAAAGACATACGAAAAAAACAAAACACGGAGAGAACAGACATTAAAACCCCGGATATTAAAAAAATTTCAATATTTACTGTTTGGGATTTATTTGATGTTTATACCTAATTAGTGTTTGCCAGAAAACTCGATAACCCTTCGGCTCCGCTCAGGGACCGGTGACTTCATTCAAGAGGGTGAAGGATAATTATTCATCTGTCCCATCATTTTTCCTGTACTTGATCTTCCAAACCTTCCCTTCGTTCGAATCAACTACGAATAGAGAACCGTCGGGGCCCTGAGCCAATCCGCAGGGACGGTATTTAGCATCACCCGGGCTCATGATCTTGCCGTCCCCGGCAAAGCCGTCGGCAAAAACTTCCCAATTTCCGGAGGGAAAGTCGCCTTCAAAAGGTACGAATACGACATAAAAACCCTCCTGCTCAAGGGGGCTCCGGTTCCAGGATCCGTGAAAGGCGATGAAGGCGCCATTTTTATATTTTTCGGGGAACTGGTCACCCGTATAAAAGAGAAGATCGTTGGGTGCAAGATGACCCGGAAAACCAAGAATTGGATCTGTTTTACTTTCACATCTTCCCACCATTTTACCGTCACCGCCATATTCCGGAGCGAGTACTTTTTTCTGTTGGATCTGATCGTAATAGCAGTACGGCCATCCGCAATCCGAACCATCCTCAAGCAAAAAGAACTCCTCGGCAGGCAGTTCGGCTCCCTGCTGTGCGGTGTAAAGTTCCGGAAAGAACTGGTAAAGTTGATCTCTTCCGTGCATTACGATATAAAGATGATCCTGTTTATCATTCCAATCCAGGGCCACAACATTACGAGTTCCGGTGGTAAAGCGGTGTCCGTCGGTTTCCTGTTCCTGCGACTGTTTATCGTCGGCAAACTGCCAGATGCCTGCATGTCTTTCGAGCAGAGGACACGGATCCATTCCCGGTGATCCCTTCGTACGGGTTTGTTCCATGCAGGCATTGGAAGGGGCGCCTACATTTACATAAATGTGGCCGTTGTTATCAAAAGTGAACGCTTTGGCGGAATGCTGATGTTGTTCCGGGAATCCCGTCACGATCAGTTCACGGATAGGATCCGGGACAAGATCATCCGGTTGCATTTTGTACCTCATTACCTCCATATCGGTGCTGAAATAAAGGTATCCTTTATGAATGCCGATCCCTGTGCCTGAATAATCGCCGAAGTAGGCAATGCTGTCGGCATTTGTATCACCGTCGGTATCCCTTAATGCCACTATCCCTTTTTTATTCTTCAAATTGTCGAGGGAAACGTAGATATCTCCGTTTTCGTTCACGGCAATATGACGGCCGTGACCGAGATTATCTGCCACTACATAGGCACTGAAGCCACCGGGAAGGGTAAGAGAGGAATCGATATACTGCGCGGAATTATCCGTCACATTGGAACCTGAATCGAAGCATCCCATCAGGAAGAGGATGGAAATAGATGCGATAGTTGCAATCAATTTATTCATGGAAATGGGGTTAATTAATTTTCTTTTTTTGGACTTTTAAACCGGTCAGTAAAATCCGGTCTTCCGGGCTCCCGGTATAGAACTTATCCCTTCACCGGTTATTTTTTAGGCTTGCATAAAATACTGATTTGCTGATAATGTAACTATATGTAGCCGTAAACTGTTCATTTCAGGATAAAAAAAGCCGTTCTTTTACGAACGGCTTTAACGTGAAAAAAGAAAGGTCAGTTGGTTAATATGTATTGCGACCGGTATAATGCGTATGCAGTAGTTCATGCGACCTGTGCCCGTTGGGCTCACCGAGAAATTCTTTATATAGCTGGACGATTTCAGGATTTTCGTGTGATTTTCTCATGGGCATTCCCATATCCTCATCATAGATGGCTCTGGCTCTTTTGTCCCTTATCTTAGCATTGGTCGGGATAGGCTGTCCGCCGCCACCCAGGCATCCGCCCGGGCAGGCCATGATCTCGATAAAATGATATTCGGCTTTTTTCTCTTTAACGGCTTGCATAATTTTCCGGGCGTTAACGAGGCCATGGGCTACGGCACATTTCAGCACAATCCCTTCCAGAAAATCCCATTCGGGCTGGCAGCCCTGGATCTTTATCGAAGCTTCCCTTACGCCTTCCATACCTCTGACGGGCATAATATTTAGATCCTTAAAAGGGACTTCCCTGCCTGTGACAATCTCATAAGCCGTACGAAGCGCGGCTTCCATAACCCCTCCCGTGGCTCCGAAAATCACGGCTGCTCCTGTTGATTCACCCATGACACTATCATATGACATATCATCGAGCCGTTGGAAATTCACTCCTGCCTGCCTTATCATCCTCGCCAGTTCACGGGTAGTAAGCACATAATCAACATCTTTATACCCGCTTGATCTCATCTCGGGTCTGTCGGCTTCAAATTTCTTGGCTGTACAGGGCATTATGGAAACGCTGACTATTTTCTCCGGATCGAGTTTTCTCTTTTGAGCGTAATAGGTCTTGGCAAGGGCGCCGAACATTTGCTGGGGCGATTTGCATGATGAAACATTCATCAGGAAGTCCGGATAGATATGTTCAATGAATTTGATCCAGCCCGGCGAACATGAGGTGGTTAACGGGAGGGCGACGGATTTATCCTTTTCGACAAGGACTTTCTTCAGCCGTGTAAGCAACTCGGTACCTTCCTCCATGATGGTTAGGTCAGCTGTGAAATCCGTGTCGAGCACACTGTCGAATCCCAGCCTTTTCAATGCAGCCACCATCTTTCCTGTTACCCTTTCGCCGGCAGGCAGGCCGAGGGCTTCACCGAGCCCGACTCTGACGGCCGGGGCTGTCTGCACAACCACGTGTTTTTCCGGATCCAGAATAGCGTCCCATACCTCCTCCGTATAACTTCTTTCCACGAGAGCGCCCGTAGGACAGCGATTGACGCACTGGCCGCAGTTGGTGCACACGATCTCGTACATGGTCTTGTTAAAGAAGGTGCTGATCCTCTGCTCGGATCCTTTGTTTGCGACAGTGAGTGCATGAACGCCCTGCAACTCCCCGCATGTACGCACACAGCGCTGACAGCGGATGCATTTACTGTCATCTTTCATTATCGAAGGAGAAGTGATATCGATCATGTGCGCATGACCGTTCACAAGGTCAATGAACAGATGGTCACCAACGCTGTATTCGTTAGCCAGGGCCTGCAGTTCACAGCTCCCGTTCTTGTAGCATTTCGTGCAATCGGCATTGTGTTCCGACAAAAGCAATTCTATGATATGTTTCCGCGCGGATCTTACCTTAAGGCTATTGGTATTGATCTCCATGCCCTCGCAGGCCGGGACGGCACAAGCTGCTACGAGCGCTTTCCCTCCGACCTGCTCAACCACACAAACCCGGCAGTTCCCGGCAATGCAAAGGTCCTGGTGATAACACAGCGTCGGTATTCTGAAGTTCAGTTTTTTTGCCGCATCGAGAATTGTGGTTCCTTCCTCAACCGAAACAGGCAATCCGTTTATCATAAGGTTTATCATGATTCCTAAGGCTTTTTTTTAATGAATTAATAAATGATTTCTTCCCTGAAATTGCGGACAATGGATTTGAAGGCATTCCCCACAGACTGACCCAGGCCGCATTTGGAGGCCATCTTCATCGTTCCGGCCAGCTTGATCAACTCATCGAGATATTTTGAATTTTTTTCGCCTTTCTTCACGGCTTCCACCCCTTTCAGCAGCTGGCGGCATCCTACCCGGCATGGGGTGCACTGTCCGCAGGATTCTTCTGAAAAGAAATCAAGATAGTTATGCAATACATTGTACATCGATCTTGAACTGTTGAACAGTTTCATGGATCCTCCCGTCGGGACGCCTTCAAAACCTATGATGGTATCCCGGAAACGTTTCCTCGGAACGCAAAATCCGGATGCTCCTCCTACCTGCACAGCCTTGGTGTCACCGTCGCCGAATTCTTCTACAAAACGTTCCACAGTCATTCCCAACTCGAGTTCATAGATACCGGGCTTGGGGGTGTCGCCCGAAACGGAAAATACTTTGGAACCCCGGGAATCGGATGTGCCCATATCCTTAAAATGCTGGGCTCCGTGTGCCAGGATCATTACCGTGTAAACCAGGGTCTCCACATTGTTGATGGCTGTGGGCTTTCCAAATAATCCGGAGGTGGTTGGATAAGGAGGCTTATTCCTTGGCTCCCCTCTCTTGCCCTCAATGGATTCGAAAAGTGCGCTCTCTTCACCGCAGATATATGCGCCGCTTCCCAGTCTCAGATGAATATGGAACTCATGGCCCAGTTCTTTGACAAGGCTGTGGAAGAGATCCAGTTCTTCCTGCAGTTTCGGGACCAGGAATTTGTACTCTCCCCTCAGGTAGATATAACCTGTTTTAGCTCCGACAGCCTTACTGGCGATTGCCATTCCGGCAAAAACTTTTCTCGGCACTTCATCGAGGATCTGCCGGTCTTTGAAAGTACCGGGTTCCCCTTCATCGGCATTGCATACGATATATTTATGAGGATCTTTCTGGGCTGCAGTGAATTTCCATTTCATGCCCGTGGGGAATCCGGCTCCGCCACGGCCGCGCAGACCTGAATTGAGGATCTCCTGGAGGATCTCCTCCCTTTTCATCTTGAATGCCTTGACCAGGATCTCCCGGGTGCTGCATTTTTCAAATATGAGGTCTACTCTTTTTAATGTTGCTATTTTCATCTGGTGTTGTTTAGTCTCTGCAAGTTTTACCCGGATGAAGATTACCGGGCTACCGCTATAAAGTATTGATTAAGATAGTCCTGGTAGCGGCACTATTTTACTTCTTACTATATTCCCGTAAGATTTCCGTGACCATGGAAGGTGTCAGATCCGTGTAAGGCACATCATTGATCAGCATCGCCGGGGCTTTGTGACACCACCCTATGCAATTCGTTTCCAGCAGGCTGAATTTTTTGTCTGATGTGGTCTCTCCTACATGGATCTTCAGAATGTCCTGGATGGTCTGAAGCACCTCGATCTTACCTTTCATAGCACAACTGATCGTTTTACAGACGCGGATGACATATCGTCCCCTTTCTTTTGTATCCAGAAAAGAGTAAAATGATGCTGTGCCATATACTTCCGCCGCAGCAATGTCAAGTTCCCGTGCAACTTCCATAAGAGACACCTCATCCAAATAATGGTTCTCTTCCACAAGGTCCTGCAGGATCGGGATCAAATTTTCCCGCTTTTTTCCATGTTTTTCTGCAAGTTCTTTAACAAGATTTTCCTTTGCCGACATATTGAGTAATATTTTATTCATGGTTAATACGAGCTCTATTGTTATTACAATAACAATGAATCAAAGGTATCCGTTATTTGTGAAATCAATAACAGTACGCAAGCTTTTTTAGGAAATTTTCATGAATTCATATTTAATCTAAATTAAATAACAATATTAAAAACTGATTTTCAAAGCTTTAAAAAATTTAATGCAAATTGCTTATAAATCCAGAAGAAAAAAGTTTTTCATTTCTCCATCCAAATTATTCAACAGGAAAGGCCGGCGTTGATTTTTAGTCAGGATAGCCTTATTTTTACGTAAACCTTCCATTATGATCTTGTCACATATAGTAGCCGTTTCAATGAATTTCATTATCGGGAAAGACAATCGGCTTCCATGGAAGATGCCAGCCGATGCCCGGTATTTTCATGATGTCACCATTGGTCATGCAGTCATCATGGGAAGAAAGAATTACGAATCCAACGGAAAAGCATTACCCGGACGTCGCAACATTGTCGTAACCCGGAGGGATGATTTCCGTCCTGCAGATGCCTTTATTGTGCATAGCATTGATGAAGCCATTGCTATGGCACGGGAAATGGGTGAAGAAGAGGCCTTCATTGTCGGGGGCGGAGAAATTTACCGGCAGACCCTGCGGATAGTGGACAGGATCTATATAACTGTGATTGAAGTGGAGGTTGAGGGTGATACTTCGTATCCTTCAATCCATTTCTGGGATTACCGGATCATATCGGAATCCCGTCACCCTGCGGATGATAAAAATCCGTTCGATTGGACGTATTATATTTTGGTGGTGGCGTAGAGACGTTGTACACAACGTCTCTCTATAGGTTGTACACAACGTCTCTATACCTGTTCCGGATGTACGGGTAGTTCTCTACCTGTTCACCTTTTCCAATTTTTTATATTGTTTTCGATGTATTTGGTTATGCGATCGTAGGCCTTTGCGTCCGGGATGATCCGGTCGTGAAATCTTGATTGCCACTCAAAACCCGGCACATCTCTTCTTACCAGGAGACCAACGGCTCTTTTGTAGGACCTGAGAATCGACGGTAATGATCCCGATGCGGGGGAAACCTTTGACATTCCTGGCCGTCGTGCACGTCCTAAATCCGGATGATCGCCAAGGTTGATTATTCCATGCATATGATCGGGCATAATGACATAGGAACCGAGTGATGCATGAGGGAAATGAACCGGGATCTCCTTCCAGCATTCTTCTGCATATTTGCCTGCCATTGAATATTTCATGATGCCTTTTTGTATCCCGCCAAATACGCATCTTCGATTCTTCTCATTGATCGTTATAAAATAAGAGCCTGGCGAGTTGTAGTCCCACCCGGGTTTCCGGATGGATTCGATACGATATTTGTTTTTATATTTCATGGTTTGAGGATGGGTGATAAAAATCCTGCAGTGTTGCATGCAACACACCTACCCCTTAATGTGAAAAACCATGAAATCTCGCATGGTTTTTCATGTTTTTTTAAGACAGAACTCCCTTCTGCCTATCTTTGTAAAAAAACTCCATGTTCGATTCACCCTCCGGTCTGATCCAGATCATGCTCGCACCCGGCCTGATGATCTCCGCCTGCGGACTCCTGTTGCTAGGAATGAATAATAAATATTCCCTTGTTGTAAACCGTATCCGTCTTTTGAATGAGGAACGCCGGAAATTCATCTATGCGGCAGAAATTGAAAAACAGGCGAAACCGCGGCATAAAAGCGTCGACCTGCAGATTGAAAAACTTAATGCCAGGATGGCTCTTATCCGTAATGCCGTATTTTCCTATTCCATTGCCGTAGCTTTTTTCATCATTTCCTCTCTCATGATCGGTATTAATAAGATCAGCAATCCTGCCAACCTGGACTGGCTGGTTATCATATTCTTCCTTATCGGAATGATTTTCGTCCTCGCTGGGATTATTTTTGCAGCCATTGAGGTATGGAGGGGGTACCAGATAGTGAGGATTGAAATTGAAGACCGGTAGCACTGAAAGGGCGCACAAAAAAAAGAGCTGTCACGCAACCTCCCGGACCCGGCACTCGTCCTGGGATTTTCCCTTATTTCCCCACGATTATCCGCAGAACCTTTGATTGAACACCAGTATTGAGTCTGGCCAGGTAGATACCGTCGGCCAGTCCGGAGGTATTGAAATCACAGAAATATTCCCCGGCAGGTTGCTCCAGGTCCGTAAGTGTTTTTATTTTCCGGCCTGTAAGATCGAATATCTCCATCCTGGTCCTGCCGCCGGCATTGGTAAAGTAGTGTAAAGTGGTATGGTCGGTGGCCGGGTTCGGCCAGGCAATGAAATACCCGATATTCTCCGGACGCAAAAGAGGGCCCGTATCATTATTTTCATAAAGGGCTCCTTTAAGGGTCCGCCCCTCAATTCTTTTCCTGCCGTCCCTGCCGGTGAGGTAACTGTTTACCCAGTCGGGTCTTCCGTCATAATACTCACCATAACCGAATAGTTTTTCCCATTCTTCATCATTCAGGCGTCTGAAATCTTTTTCGATCCGGGTATGAAATGACATTACTGGACCCACGAAGGCTGTCTGCCTGTAGTTATTATCAGGTGCCCCGGCAATAAAAACTCCCAGGTTGATATCACCGGTTCCGGTATGAAGGATCTTCCCAACAACATTGCCACCCTCATCTGTAGGCTGGGTATGTACATCTACCACAAGGTAATCGTTCCCCCCGGGTTCTAAAGCGTTAAAGAAGAGGTCCCTGTACCATCCGCTGATTTCTGCACCGCATATCATTTCAATATTGTAAAACTGTTTCAGGAATACGATCTCGTCATTACTCAGTTTTTGTTGTATAAGTTCTTTTTCGGCAATGGTTTCAAGTTTCTTCATATGTTCGCCGTATTTTTCAAAAAAACCGGTAACTGCAGCCAGCGGGCCAGACTGCATGTAACCGGATAATTCATTTCTGAAATATTCAGCGGTTTCACTGGCGAAATCAGCGAGTTTGCCATAAAAGCCGCTATAAGGTTCAACGAAAACATGCGGGAAGGAACAGGAAGTGCCGCCTGTGTAAGATTGTTTGGCATACAGTATATTGTCGTGACGGAGTTCTGTCCATGAAGACAGCTGTGTATTCAGTTTTTCCTGCTGCCATTGAGTTGTATGCATAAAGTACGGAAATCCTGTCTTGTCCTGCTTCGCCGCCGGATTAAGTGCCCTGATGGCATCCAGCCAGGTATTATACAATGACCCGCTCCAGAAAGTATCATCGAAGGCATCGGTGAGATATCTCAGCTCGGCAAGCTTATACCCATAGTGCCAGGTATCCACTTCGTCGCCCAGGAGTTCGAGGGCATCCTCATTGCCCAGGACAAACATCATATCGAGGGGATCCGGGAGCATCCGGAGTACTTTACCGTTTTCATATTGTATCCTGTCGTAAACCACCTGGCTGAAAACATAGGAATCGATGATGAATTTCTGGCCGAGTAGCCGGAAGGATACAGGAAGAGTTGCCGGGTTCACCGTATCTGCGTCCACCAGAAAGAAATTGGATAAGATTTTCTGGCCATATTCATCGCTCTCATTCAGTTTTACAATGAAATCATCATAGATCTCATCTTCAAGCAGAGAGGTGACCCCGATCCCCAGGGATGCACTTATTCCTGAAAGTTCATCGGGGGTCAGGTTATCCGGGGAACCGACAAAAAATGACATGATCCTGTCGTGGCGTTCCAGGTTTTCTTTTTTAGAGGAAGAAAGGGTAAGCTGGTTCAATAGTAATGCATCCATACCCATCCTGCGCATATCGTCCCTGCTCCAGGGATCCTCATCGGGTCCCGTTGGCGGCGGGGTGAGCATAAAATCGACCCTCCCGAGCCACATCATGGCTTTGAAATAGGCAGAAAGATCTCTCTCACCCTCCGGCGTATATATAATATCAGTGTAATGCCCCCTGGGAATGAATTGGCTTATATCAAGTTTCCGGGAATGTTCCGAGAATAGCCTCACAACCTTGATCCCCTGTGGATCTTCGAGATCCGTCATCAGGTCCTGGTAAAGGCCTGAATCGTCAAATTCAGGTGCGTTGGTTTCCTCCCTAAGGAGTGAGACAGCCATCGAAAGGTACAAATCGATATCTTTGACGGACTGTAAAAGCTCATCCCGCGGATCGTTCTGAATATAAAATTGATTAAGTTCCGATCTCAGGTCCTCCAGGAATTCAGCGAGCTCGGGTTCAAGAATTGAAAATTCCAATGTTTTTAATATCTCATCATAGGAAGAATGCAGGGTATGCAAAAAGAAATCCGTACTGAGGAACAGGGGCAGATCATTGTTAAAAATTCTCCCATAAGCTTCGGCAAAACTACGGCTGCCCAATCTTTCAGAGACCACGAAATTATTTTTCGAGATGAGATCCCGTTCTGTCCCGGTGAGGTATAGCTTCTGACTGACAGAATCGATGTAATCAAAACTCGAAATGTCTGAAGGATAATTCCTCTCAGCGTAATAAACGGATTTTCTATCGTATTTAGCAGAAAGTTCCTCAAAACCAATATTCTTTACATTTTCCTGGTATTGCCGGAAACCGGTGGGGGAGAAATTGCTTTGACATCTTGCATAGGATGAAAGCAAGACAATCAGGGTAAGTAAGCAGATAAATTTCATGGCCGGTGTTTTAGGTATACGCAAGTTAGGTCATTAAGGATTGATTTTCAATCTTTCAACTCTTTTTATGATGGATTAATAAAAGAAATGGTTGCGTCATTCAGCTAATCAGAAATTCTTATGTTCCTTTGCATTCTGTATGATAAAAATACCTGTCAATATTCCTTTTAACCCACGGCGTTCGCCGGTTTTCTATGGGTGGATCATCCTGTTTGCCGGCATTGTCGGCATCATCATGAGTATTCCCGGTCAGACCATGGGAGTCTCCGTTTTCACCGATCACCTGATCAGGGATCTTTCCATGAGCAGGGTCAGTCTTAGTACCGCGTATCTCCTCGGCACTGCGGCCAGCGGATTCATTATCACACATGCAGGGAAACTATATGACCGGATGGGGGCCAGGATCATCGCCATTTTTGCGGGATTTTTTCTGGGCGTGATGCTCGTCTATCTGACCAAAATTGATAGTATTGCCGCCTTTCTTCTGCGTATTTTCCCAAATTTAAACATCAGCACCGTAATATTCATTCTTGTGGCGGGAGGGTTTTTCGGAATCCGCTTTTTCGGTCAGGGTGTATTGACGATGACTTCGCGTAACATGGTAATGAAATGGTTTGACAGTCACAGGGGTTTTGCCAATTCTTTCCTGGGGGTATTTACCGCATTCGGCTTTTCATACTCCCCAAGGATCATTCAGCGAATGATCGATTTCTCCGGATGGAGGGGGGCATGGTTGTACCTGGCGCTGATCTGCGGAGCCGGTTTTGTGATATTCGCCTTTTTCGTGTTCAGGGATAATCCTGAAGATGCGGGGCTCATTCCCGATGGCAGGAAAAAGATCCTTAGCCATAAGAAATTTAAATCTACCCCTGACCGTGATTACACTCTTTCCGAGGCTGTCAAAACTTACTCTTTCTGGATCTTCAACCTGGCACTTGCCATGAATGCCCTTTATATTACGGCGTACACCTTTCATGTGGAATCCATTTTTGCCCAATATGGCTTTGATAATGCAAAGGCTGTATCTCTTTTTCTTCCTATGGCATTTGTTGCGGTCCCTGTCACCTTCGTAAGCAGCTGGGCCAGTGATTTCATGCGCCTGAAATATTTCCTGACCCTGGATCTCCTCGGCCTTGGCCTTGCAATTACAGGGACGGTTGTTCTCGGTTCCCCTGCAGGGATCCCCCTTATCATTGCAGGCACGGGCATAGCCAATGGCATGTTCGGGATCCTGATGGCGATCACCTGGCCCCGGTTTTTCGGCGTGAAGCACCTGGGGCAGATCTCCGGATTCGCGATGAGCTGGGCGGTAGTCGGTAGTGCCCTCGGACCTTTTATCTTCAGCCTTTCCAAACGCATCACCGATAGTTACAATTTTTCGGCCATCATTCTGGGTGTGATAACCCTCATCCTGTTCATCCTCTCTTTCAGGGCTAACAATGTGAACGATTCAAAATCTAACGGGGAAAATGCCCCCGGGAACCAGGTCTGATCATCCTCTGGAAAAAGATAACTATTTTTAGTAGTTTTACGCAAAACATCCCGCATCCATGAAAACTTTTCATAAATATTATAAATTAAGGGCTACGCCGGAAGAAGTGTATAACGCACTTGTAAAACCCTTTGCCATTGCACTGTGGACCGGGGCCAAGGTGATGATGGAAGAAAAAGCCGGAACCGAATTTTCATTGTTTGACGGTGACATCAGCGGGATGAATATCGAATTCGTTCCAAATGAAAAAATAGTACAGGAATGGTATTTCGGTGAACAGGAAGAAAAATCGATCGTAACTTTAAAATTGAGGGAAGACAAGCTGTTTACAAATATTGAACTGAACCATATCAACATTCCTGACGACGCTTTCGAGGATATGAGAGAGGGATGGGACCAATATTACTTTGGCGCACTTGAGGAATTCTTTCATCATTAAAACTTTTTGCGAATTTCATATTTGTATTATCCTTATTTTCAGCGATCTCTTGATAATGATCATCGTTTGATCTAACTTTGATCTTCCTGAAAAACCTGTCACTATTTGACTGTATGCCGTCAATTTTTGATTCATAGTAAGTTTTCTCAACAGAATAAAATCCATGGATCATGAAAAAATTACTGTTTCTTTTTTTGATGGCGATAGTCTTCGCCGGAATGTATGCACAGGATGATGACTTTCAGACCATCTTCCCGTCGCAGGTAAAGATCTCGGGCATGGGCGGACCATTTATGATCTTCTCCGCGGTGGACGGTCAGTTTGTCCATCTTATGGGAGGCGGTGGCGGAGTGATCGTGAATGACATTGTCCTCGGTGGATTCGGGTATGGATCTACCAACCATCTCCAACCCCCGAAACTGCCTGAATACAATGATCTGAATCTTCAGTATGGGTTCGGCGGGTTCATGGTCGGTTACACTCACCATGCCTCCAGGGCCATTCATCCCGCTTTTTATGTCAGCGCCGGATGGGGTGAAATACAGCTTAATGACCGGCAGGATGTAACCTATATGAAGGACAATATATTTATCATCCTTCCACAACTGGAGGCGGAATTCAATTTTACCCACTTTTTTAAGCTGGGGATCGGCGTCTGCTATCCTATTGCAACGGGGGTGGATATCCCGGGAACCTCAAATCCCGATTTCTCGCGTCCGGGCGGAACACTCAGCCTTCGGTTCGGAAAATTCTAAAACCGGCAGAAGCCTGCCTGAGACCCGTAACATCCGGTACGATCTTTCTCCTGGAAAATGAAATGAGTCTCAGGGGAAAAATCCATCATTCACAGGAATTCCTTGAACATAATCGTTAAATTTGAAAAGTTCAGGACTGCATACCTCCGGTTTTAAGCTGTCAGGGTGTGACCGGGAACTGAAATTAAATAAACCCAGATATGAAAAATTTTCTCGCCCCGAAGATTGCAGCCATCATTCTCTCCCTCATATTACTTATATCCTGTAAAGGAACCGGAACCCCCGACCAGTACCGCATATCCATTACCCATATGCAGGATTTCAAATGCGATGGTGATCTTTCGGAATGGGAAAGCATAGAACCATACCGGCTTTATGCCAATGCAACCGGACAATATCCGGAGCCTGAAGATCTCTCGGCATGGTTGCGAACAGCCTGGAATGATGAGGGGTTGCTCATCTCTCTTGATATTCTCGATGACAAGGCAGTGACCGACACGGCAATGCCATGGAATGCGGATGCAGTCGAAATTTTTCTTGCTCCTTCCCGCGGTTCAGCCGATATTCTTCAACTAAGCTTTGTTCCTGCAAAAACCAATAGAGGTGAACCTTTCGTCAATATCAATGATTTCAGGGAAACCCCACCGCTTCTTGAGATCCGGCCCGTGATAAAATCAGCATTCACCCGGAAAAACAATCATACCACATGGGAATTTCTTGTTGATCCGCATTGTATCGGAATAGATCCGGTGCTTTCTGCAGGTATGGCATTACAGGTATATGCCGATGATTCGGATGATAAATCCACGAAGAACAAGAATCAGGTTATCTGGTATAATCTCGGACATAGTTACCTGAATTCCTTTGCAATGTATCAGGTTATCTTCACTGAAAATGAAAGTTCTCCTCAAAGCGGTAGTTCGGCTCTTACCATTACCGATGAGGAAAAAGCGGATCTTCTGGTTTTCGGGGCGGAAAAAGGCGACAGGATCCGCGTCAACAGAAACGGAAAACAGGTACTGGAAACTGCCGCATCCACCGATCAGAAATGGAAACCCGATACCCTCAGGTTTACCAATAAGGACCTGGACTTCGAAAAAGACACGGTCACAGTATGGATTAATAACGGGCCAGCCGGCTTTCATGATCTTTATATTTCGCCAAGGCTTTATGTCAGGACCCGGCAAAAACCGTTCGACACAGAAATAAGGAACTTCGTGATGAACGACCGGGTGTCCTCCCCTCCGGCCGATGCCGTTCTATTCATCGGCAGTTCAAGTATCCGAAAATGGAATACCCTCAAAAAGGATTTCCCGGAGTTAAAGATCATTCACCGGGGATTTGGCGGATCAACATCCGAAGAAGCGCTGATGTACATGGATAAGATCGTTCTTCCCTATCATCCGGCCACCATTGTGTATTATGAGGGTGACAATGATATTCCCCGGGGATTTCCTGCTGAAAAGATCCGGAACAACGTGGATAAATTCATAAACCGTGTCCTTGAGAACAGGCCGGATACGCGTATCTTCATTCTCTCTCCCAAGCCATCAATAAACCGTATGAATTACTGGCAAAAATACCAGGCGGCACAAAAGGCGCTGAAAGACCTGGCAGATGAATATCCTTCAGTGACCTACGTCAATGTATCCGATCCGATGTTCGATGACAACGGTAAACTGAAAGAGGAGATCTTCGTTAGTGACGGGATCCATATGAATGATGACGGTTACAGGATTTGGACGAGAGTTATCAGGGACAGCCTGGGGCTTGATAAAAACTGATCCCGGAGCGTGAGGTATAACTTATTTAGTATTTATCTTAATAGCTGCTCAAAAGGCCCTGGATAAAGATATCCGTGCACTTCGACCGCTGATCAAAATGAAGACCCTCATCCTGTTGCATATTTTTATTTATATTTACCGGCAGAGGATAATTCGAGGACTATTTGAAAAACGGAATCGTCATAAAATCTACGGGCAGCTGGTTTACAGTCAGGAGTGATGATAATTCTGTTGTCAATTGTAAAATTAAAGGAATTTACCGGATAAAGGGGATCCGGGCTACCAACCCGGTAGCCGTAGGTGACAGGGTTCAGTACAAATTGCTGAAAAATGAGGACACAGGTTTGATCACCCAAATTAGCCCAAGGAAAAACTACATCATCCGGAGGTCCCCGAATCTCTCAAAGGAATATCAGCTCATTGCTGCAAACGTCGACCAGGCGTGGCTTATGGTAACGCTTACCTCTCCGCGGACCTTCCCCGAATTCATCGATCGCTTTCTCGTCACAGCCGAAGCCTATAGCATTCCGGTCATACTTCTTTTCAATAAAACCGATCTGTATGACGAGGCCATGCTTTCAGAACTCGGCTGGTTCCGGAAGATATATGAAGACATTGGGTATCCCTGTTATGATATCTCGGCAAAAAAGCGAGTGAACATCACTATGCTGAAGGAAAAAATGGCGGGCAAAATTAACGTGATATCCGGTAATTCAGGAGTCGGTAAATCAACCCTGATCAATGTTCTCGATCCCGGATTAGATCTGAAGACGGCGGAGATATCGGGAGCGCATCAATCGGGCAGGCATACCACAACTTTTTCTGAAATGCATGAATTCTCTTTTGGGGGGTACGTCATTGACACGCCTGGAATCAAGGGATTCGGCCTTATTGATTTCGGAAAAGACGAACTTTTTCATTATTTCCCGGAAATTTTCAGGGCATCCACAAAATGCCGGTTTCATAACTGCACGCATACCCATGAACCGGGATGCGAGGTGATTAAAGCTGTCCAGGAAGGAATGATCAGCGGATCCAGATACCTTAGCTATGTTAATATTCTTGAGGATGAAGGGGGAAAATACAGGTGAGAACAGGAACATTTTGAAACATTTACCCGTATCCATTTTGATAACAAAAACCAATTTATATAACATGGGGAAAAAAATAATTTGTCCCTCAGCCTGATGAAACGTATTTACACAATTGTCATCATCGTTCTGGCCGTGGTCGTGGGTCTGAATATGTATTTCTTCAGTCAGATCAGAAGGTCACAGCTGGATTTCCAGAGAAACATACTTTTACGCCAGACGCAACTCTGCGGAAATCATGTGGAAAGAACCGTCTCAAACTATGAAAGTGACCTCAACCGGATCATTTTTAAATACATGGGGCAAATACATGAGATCTTCCAAAACAGGGATGTGATGTATCCCATAACGAGGGATCTCGAAAGCATGTATGCCAAATACCGCGACCTGATCACGAATATTTCCGTCTATGATAATAAAAACCGTTACCTCGGCATCTATATCAATGATTATGATGATTTCGTTGTGGATACTTTCACCCGCCAAAAAAACAATGAACTTGAACAGCGGGAAGTCACAAAGGAAAAGAACGGTGACTATCTCAGTTACTTCCCCTATTTTGACAAGAATGAGATCGTGGGCAATATTGTTATTGAAATAAATTTTCAAAAGTATCTCGCCTACATTTTCAGCCTGTACAGGGTTGAGGATATTCAATGGCAATGGCTTGTAAACACTGACGGCGAAATCGTTTTTTCAAATAATAAGGACACCGTTCAAATCTCAGGACTTGACATCCTTGCCGATAGCCTGGCGACGGAGCGTGAAGGCCTGATGCAGCATAATCTTACCAGAGATGGTCAGGAATATGAAATCATTTCGGCTTACTACCCGCTCAGCATTATCCGACACGATCTCGGGATCGTCTTTACAATGAATTCGGGACACCTGCTTAGCATCTTTGTAGGCAGAAACCTCATCCTGGGTATCGGGAGCTTCCTTATCGTTTTGGGATTGATCGGCTTCCTGGTATTTGTGGTCTACAAATCACGGAGGAAAGAAACCGCATTAAAGCAGGAGCTTATTGAAATCCGTATGATCACGGAACAGTTCCCCGTGGGGATTATGATCCTGGACAAAGAGGGGATCATACTCAATATCAACCGTGTTGCACAGAAGATGCTTTTCCTCGACCGGAACGATGATCTGGTTGGGAAACATTTTGAAGATCAGTTACTAATCTCCAATACCTATCAGCTGAAAGACCTTCTTACTTCCCCATCCGATTTCAACCATTACATTCATTATGTAAAAGACGGGAA
Source organism: uncultured Bacteroidales bacterium (assembly GCA_963771005.1). GTDB lineage: Bacteria > Bacteroidota > Bacteroidia > Bacteroidales > DASQZK01. The sequence goes on along the minus strand of CAVYRO010000010.1, from coordinate 72,684 downwards.
CGAAGTAGCGATCTACCGTCGTGATGTCGTAACTCATATCGCAGGCGTAGAGATAACCATTTCGGCCCTAATCGATGTCTCACCCCTTGAAAAATCGAGGAAGCAGGAGGCCGCAGCCAATCAGGCAAAATCCGATTTCCTTGCGAGAATGAGTCATGAGATCCGAACACCTATGAATGGGATCCTCGGTATGACTGAGAGCCTGGCAAAAGCTGATCTTCCGGCAGAAGAGAAAGAGAATGTGAAGGTTATCCGGAAGTCATCGGAACTCCTTATGAATATTATCAATGATATCCTTGATTTCTCAAAGATCGAGGCAGGCAAAATGATGCTTGAGGAGATCCCTTTCAGTTTAAGCGAGGAAATAAATATTGCTTCCGGACTATTCAGCACCCTTGCTCAGAATAAAGGACTTGAAATCAAAACGTCGATCAAACACGGGGTGCCCGATCATCTCATTGGCGACCCTTTCCGTCTGAGGCAGGTCATTTCGAATCTCCTCAGTAATGCGATTAAGTTCACCGAGGAAGGAAGCATAAAGATCAGTGTCGAACTGATGGAAAAATATGATTCGGCCCTCAGCCTGCTGATTTACGTCGAGGATACCGGCATTGGGATTAAGAAGGAAGACATTGGGAAAATTTTCGGCACCTTTGAACAGGGACAGGAGTCGACGTCGAGAAAATATGGCGGAACAGGCCTCGGTACCTCGATCTCCAAACAGCTTGTGGAAATGATGAACGGTGAGATCTGGATTGAAAGTCCTTCATCCATCTCCTCCAGTGCCCGATATCCCGGTGCAAGATTCTGTTTCACTGTAGAGATGCATTCCGACGAAAGGATCCGGAAAAATTATGATTATTCTTCCATAAATCATTACCAGCAGATCACGGCGCTCGTTATAATCCGGAAGAAGGATAAAACGGATAAAATCCATCATATCCTGGATAATTTCGGGATCAATTATAGTATCCGGACGTATGATGAAAATACCATCGACAGCGTGATCTATCATATTGAACAGAAAAGGAGTTTGTACCAGATGATCATCATCAAGGACAAGCCCGGGCTCGACGGATTCGGAATGGCTATGCAGTTGAAGGAAAGCGGACTTTCCGGTGAATTCCCGGTGATCCTGATCTCATCCAACGATAAGCATGGAAATTACCTGCGGGCACGAAATCTGGGAATCGATTATTATCTTATCCAGCCTTACGACAATAACGAAATATTCAGGATCTTCAAGGATATCTTCACCGGTATCGAAGAAGAGAAGAGTGTCACTCCTTACATAAATAAAATCCGGACGAACATCCAGGTCCTGGCAGCCGATGATAATATCATAAATCAGCGAGTAATCCAGACGATTTTCAAACATCTCGGTTATGAGATCGATATTGCGAAAGACGGTGAAGAAGTGACTGCAATGGTTAGCAGGAAAAAGTATGATCTCATCCTCATGGACCTGCTTATGCCTGTTAAAGACGGAGTTGCGGCAACGCAGGAGATCCGGGCCTCGGGTAACAATGTTACCATCATTGCCATGACCGGAAACGACTCGAAGGAGTATAAGGAAGAAGCCTTTTCGGCAGGCATGAACGATTTAGTGACCAAACCGGTAAAAGTCGAAACCATTAAACACCTTCTCATCAAATGGTTCTCAGAATCCGTTCAAACCTTATGAAATAATCCCATAGACGGACCGTTTTATATTTTTATCCTTCAAAGTTCATAATTTCGTTGAAAGTCATTTTTAGGGTTACCTTAAATTCCATGCACAATGAGATCACATGAAATTGATTACAAGATCATCGGCGATGACATCCAACTTGTTGAAATTGAGCTTGATCCCGGAGAAACGGTGATTGCTGAAGCTGGTTCTATGGTTTACATGGAGTCGGGGATCGAATATGAGGTGAGAATGGGTGACGGATCATCCCCGAACCAGGGTTTCGTAAATAAACTCTTCTCTGCCGGTGCGCGTCTTCTGACGGGCGAATCTCTTTTCCTTACCCATTTTACCAACCATGGGACGGGGAAAAGGCGGGTGGCCTTCTCCGCCCCGTATCCGGGAACGGTAATACCTATTAACCTTGCCGATACGGGCGGACGAATGATCGTACAAAAGGACGGTTTCCTCTGTGCGGCGCTTGGCACGAAACTCTCGATTACCCTGAACCGCAAAATAGGCAGCGGCCTTGTGGGAGGAGAAGGATTTATACTCCAGTCGCTTGAAGGTGACGGCAAGGCATTTGTACATGCCGGCGGAACGGTAATCGAGAAATACCTCAGCCACGATACCCTCCGCATCGATACGGGGTGCGTGGTAGCCTATGAACCTGCACTTGATTTCGATGTTGAAACATCCGGAAGCCTCCGGTCGATGGTTTTTGGGGGTGAAGGACTTTTTCTTGCCACCATCAGCGGTACGGGTAGAGTATGGCTGCAGTCTATGCCCATCCGCAAGCTGATCCAGGCACTAGCCCCCTATGGAAAGAACCGGGGAAAGGAAGACAATTCCATCCTGGGTAATTTCCTGGAACGGTAAATTTCCGGGGAAAGCCCATGCGAAATCAACAACCGGCCGAGCAATTACCGGATTTGCAGACGTATGAAGGATCCTGTACTCATCGAAAATATTGACCTGCTTCCGGGGAAAATTACCGTGATCGATGTCAGGTCGCCCGCTGAATATGCGCGGGGACACATCCCCGGTGCCGTGAACATCCCTCTTTTCGATGATGAGGAACGGGAAGCTATTGGTATCCTGTACACTCAGAAGGGACGAAAGGAAGCCATCATGAAAGGCTTTGAGTTTATCGGGAATAAAACCGGGGCGATCCGGCGGCAGGCTGAGAGAGCCGCCTCAGTCAAACCAATTTTGGTCCATTGCTGGCGAGGGGGAATGCGAAGCGGGGCAATGGCCTGGCTATTTGAGAGACAGGGAATGCAATGCGAAGTCCTCCAAGGCGGATACAAATCCTACCGGCGGTTCCTTCGGGCACAACTTGTCCGGCCCTTCCGGCTTCTCATCCTGGGTGGTATGACCGGCACAGGAAAGACAGGCATCCTCAGGGAAATTGCTTTAAAAGGTTTTCAGTCTGCCGACCTTGAAGCAATTGCAAATCACCGGGGCTCAGCTTTCGGCGCTCTCGGCATGGAAGATCAGCCTACCACTGAACAGTTCGAGAACGACCTGCTGGGCAAACTGATGTCCTTTAGCCCGGATCTTCCCATCTGGGTTGAAGATGAAAGCAGAAATATCGGTAGAAATATTATTCCTGCGGAATTTTTTGGAAGGATGCGTGAAAGCCCTGTCATCGTACTCGATATGGACCGTAAACTCAGAATGGAGAGGCTTGTCAGGGAATACGGAAAATTTCCCGTGGAAGACCTGGTTAAAATTTTCACACATATCTCAAAGAGAATCGGCGGTGAAAATGCAAAACTGGCGATCAGAAGTCTGGAATCCGGCGATTACTATGAAGCCGCGGATATAAGCCTGCGTTATTACGATAAAACGTATCGTTACGGGCTCACCACCCGTTCGCCGGAAATGATCCACCATCTTACCTTACCTTCGGTTTCGGAAGAAGAAAATGCTTCACTTGTAACCGGGTACTGCAGATCAAAACGACTTTTATGAAGTAAAGATCACCCGTTGTCCGGGCTTTCCGGAACAAAAACCCTACATTGCGGATCTTATCCGGGAATATCTGATCACCTCGGTCCTGAGGCCGTGAATTTAGTCATTGCCCCGGCCGGTTTCACACCTTTCCGGCAAGGGTATTGAACAATAGGGCATATTTTTAAGTTTAACTAGTTGCCGGGATTAATAAGTAACCCCTTTTTCCGGAAAAGCTCAAAGAACACTGGCTGGCTTTGCAGGGACGGTGCTTTATCCGCAAAATCTTCAGTAACCTGCCCCATGGGGAGACAGGTACCGGTCATACTTACCGGCTGATATCAAACGTACACTGAAACTATCGATCCAACTAAACAGGCACCATGGAAACAAGAACTATTATCCAGACTGTCGGAGGTATTGCCAAGCTTGAGTCTCTAAGAACCATTACCAGCCATATCATGGCCAATACTTTTGTTCTGGATATGGAAGAACCGTACCCGGGGTATCACGGGATGAACCTTCCCTCCGATGCCAAACCCATTTCCATATTTGTAATCACACGGATAAAATATACGCTTGAGCATCTTCTAAGGATCACACAGAGTATAAAAACCTATTTCGAATACAATTTTGACGCAGTTCCCGGAACCATCTGTATTCAGAATGAGGACCTCCCCTGTATCAGGATCCGGGAAATCGATAACTATGAACTTCTCGAGGAACTTCAGAATTGCTTCTTTTCCGAAGGCATCCAGTTCATGAAAAAGCGAACGATGAATGCCCGGGGCGTTATCCAACTGAAAAAGCTCTTTAATATTGAGAAAATCGACGACGGGATCTTCAAAGACCTTGATGATCCGTCGATGTTTTATGTTACGCTGCCGTACCAGGTGAACTGGCAGAGATTTGTACTTATCACCCAGCGGGTTCGCAATAACATCGACAAGATCCAGGCAAATTTCGATGCTGCACTGGGAGCGATCTATACCAAGGAAATTCTGGATGTGGCGAGGATTTATTCTCGTGAGACGAACCTCGAAAAACTGCAGATGATCAAAAAAAAGTATACCTCCGTTATGGAGAAACTAGAGTAATAATTTTCACTGCAGTTTTACCATTGACGGGGATACCATCCGGTATAATTTATCCGAACGCCGCACCGGCTGGTCTATGGGAATGGAGCAACTTTCTCCCTTAACCGCCTTTTCCACTTTTTTATCTTCGACCCGGAGCTCACGCACAGTTGTCTGAATCACACCTGTGGTAGGTCCTGTGATAAGGATTTCGTCGCCGGTATTGATTTCACCTGCCTCAATAATGAATTCGGCAACCTTTATCCTATCAAAATAATTATTTCCTTTCCCGGTATAAATTTTTCGCTTCGTTGCCTTCGATCCGTAAACACCGCTCCATTCGCCAAGATGTTGACCGAGGTAGTAACCATCCCAGAATCCCCGGTTGAAGACCGTTGCCAGCCTGGTTTGCCAGTCCCGGATCCTTTCTTCATTGAATTCATTGCTGATGATCGCATTCACCGCTTCATTATAACAAGAGGTGACTGTATGCACATATTCCGGAGGTCGCGCCCGTCCTTCAATTTTCAGTACCCTTACGCCGGCATCCAGGATCTTGTTCAGGAAATGAATGGTCGAAAGATCCTTCGGAGACATGATATATTCATTATCCACCTCGATCTCATTCCCTCTTTCCTTATCTGTAACGATATACGCCCGCCGGCAAACCTGGAAGCAGTCCCCACGGTTAGCCGAATGATTATGTTCATGAAGGCTGAGGTAACACTTTCCGGAGATGGCCATGCACAGTGCGCCATGTACAAAAAGTTCGAGCTTAACTCTTTTACCCGATGGCCCCAGGATATTCTCATCAGCTATTTCCCTTGAGATCCCGGAAACCTGGATAAGATCAAGTTCCCGGGCCAGGACAACTACATCGGCAAAATTCGCATAGAATTTCACTGATTCTATATTGCTGATATTCAATTGTGTTGAAGCATGTACCTCAATCCCGCATTTATTTGCGTAGTTGATAACTGCCGGATCGGATGCAATGATGGCATCGATACCTGACTCCGCAGCAAGATCAACGATCTCCCTGATCATGGGCAGCTCATGATTATAGATCACGGTATTAATGGTAAGGTAGGCTTTCAGTCCATGTTCACGGGTTATAGACCGGATGCGGGGCAGATCCTGCCGGGTGAAATTATAAGCCGACCTTGCCCGCATATTGAGTTTTTCAATTCCGAAGTAAACGGAATCGGCTCCTCCCTGCACAGCTGCCATTAGCGATTCAAAGGATCCCGCCGGAGCCATGATCTCGATATCTTTTCGCCTGTAATCCATGCTGCTAAATTAATTAAATTTGTAAAGGTCCCCATTTTCAGCTCCCGGAGCGCTTGCTGAGGATGATCCGGAAGGTCGTGCCCGAATTGATTTCGGAGGAATGTACGAAGATTTTACCATTGTGATAGTATTCAATGATCCGCCTGGAGAGTGAAAGTCCGAGTCCCCATCCGCGCTGCTTTGTGGTGAACCCGGGTTTAAAGATCGTATTGAATTTTGATTTGGGAATACCCTTCCCGGTATCTGAAATATCCAGGTGTATGTGTTTCGGCAATTCCTTTACCGATAAAGTGATCTTTCCTTCGCCGTTCATGGCATCGATGGCATTTTTGCAAACATTCTCAATCACCCATTCAAACAGAGGTTCATTCAGAGGGATCATCAGGTTTTCATCGGGAAGATCGACTTCAAATTTAATTTTGCCGGGACTGCGTGATTTGAGATATGTCAGTGAATTTGAAAGTGTTTTATTAATACTGGTGTCTGTGAGCGAAGGTTTAGAACCAATTTTCGAGAATCGTTCCGTTATCTTTTCCAGCCTTTTCACATCTTTTTCGAGCTCAGCAATGGTTTCGGGAGTCCGGTTCCCGCTCTTCAGCAATTCGACCCAGGCGAAAAGCGAGGATGTAGGCGTGCCAAGCTGATGTGCCGTTTCCTTTGATAATCCCACCCACACCTTGTTCTGCTCAGCCTTCCTTGATGAGCTGAAGGCGAAATAGGAAACCAGAATAAACAAAACGATCACTCCCAGCTGAATGAATGGAAAATAAAACAGCCTTGTCAGCAGGTAGGAATCACGGTAATAGATATAATTCCGGTCACCGTTCATCAGGTTAATGATGATACTGTCATGCTCTTCCTTCATTTTTTCAACCTGGTTCTGAAGGTACCCCGGCTTTTCAACTTTTATCGAATCGAGATTCCGGTACGTGATAATTTTGCCCGAGCTGTCAGTCAATACCACCGGGACCGTGGTATTATTTTCAATCACAGAAAGGGGGAAGCTGAGATCCGCCTTGTCTGGTTCAGCTCTGTCGAGAACACGCACTGCTTCCGCCCATAGTCTAATTTTACTTCTTTCCTGGGTGGAAAGAGACTTTACAAGCCTGTTGGTGTATACCAGGGATCCGACGCCGATAAGTATGGCGCCGGCAAAGAGAAATATTTTCCAGCGCTGTTTTTGTTCGTATATGTTCAAAACTGAATTATTAAATAACCTGTGTTTTTGTTCAACCGGTCATCACCTCTGACCGGTCGCTATTCACCATAAAGTTAATACTTTAAACGATGCTGAAGGCGGATCGGAGAATTATTTATCATTGTCATCCTCATCCCATTCAATCTTGAATTTATCTTTCCGGACCTTTGTGCCGTGACTGCCAGATTCGGTTACTCCCCTGGTAGCCGGAGCACCCTCGTCCCATTCAAGAATAAATTTCGGATCACTTGTTTTTGCATTCAAATCGTGCTGTGTCGTATCCTTTCCGAACCATCCGAATTCTTCATTCAGAAGATTCCTCAGCCGGCCTTTCTCCTCTTTGAAATCCTGTTTTATGCTTAGAATGGCTTCTTTTTTATCATAATGGATCTTGTAATCATCTGGTGTACCAATAATGCTCAAATACAGGTTCATCCTCCTGCCGTCGGCTTCCATGACCCCGAATTCCTCATTGTCCTTCCGTGCTGCCTTCGCTTTGCCGGCAAGAATATCCGGTAGATTAACTTTAAGCTTATAATCAAATTGATTATCAAAATTATGTGTACCAGAAATACTTATATTAAAAGCAGAACTTTCGATATCCATATTAGGGACGGTAACGATACGGTCTCTGATGACAATATGATTTTGTAGTTTGGAAAACCGGATATGCTTTAATTCTTCCAGGGCTACAAATTTAGCAAGACTTTCCACAGGCTCGAAATCTATCAGTTCGCCCTTGGTGATCGTTATCGTCGCATCGGCCTCGGTATCCTTGCTGCTCATATTCAGCATGCTGTCAAAGGCGGTGGAAAAATCGATGTTACCCGAAAGATAGCCCCTGAGATTTTCTGAAACGATAAAATCCTGGGTGAAATTATTAAGGTCAGCAAACATCGTGTGGATATCCAGGTGATCGACATCGCTCTGTGTACGGAGGAAGAGATTCTTATCCCCATCCTGCATCACCATCCCGCTTCCGGAAATGGTCCCGTCCATGGATCTCATTCTCACTGATGTCAGGGATAGCAGCCCGGGCTTGTACTGAAGAAAGGCATCCGTATCGAATGCAATGAATTTCTTAGCGGTAATAGAATCCGTATTCAGAATAATCCGGGCGTATAATCTTGATGGAAAGGAAAATATACCGGTTTCATTCTTGCCGGGTTGCAGAAAGGGAGTGAGATCCATCCTGCCTGCATTTATATTCCCGGTAACCCACATCGTTGAACTTTTATCCATGAGAAACCTGAAGACATGGGCCATCTCAAGTTTCATAGCGAGACGGCTTTGGCCCGAGACCATGTCGAGATCAGGCAACCATGTATCTCCCCGGAGTTCTATGTTTCCCGTGATGTTTGAGAACGGGTATTTTTCGTCCAGGGTGAAACCGAAATCCCTGAGTTCTATTTTGCCGTTCAACCCTGAAGAAAGAATTCTTTCCGCATTTTCAATATGCCAGGAAGTCAGCCGCGTCTCGAGTCTGAAATCCGGGCGAAGCATTCCTTCGAAGCCCGAGGCTTTTCCTTCCGGGAAAAGACCGCTTAAACCCTCTGCGTCTGCCTCACCCTTAATGGTGAGGAGGAGATGGGGATTTTTCAGATTTTCAATTCTGAACTGACCGTTAAGGGATGTCCGGTAATCCGAAATTGTGTATTCTTCAATGTCGATCAGCGTGGAAACCGGACTTCTCTTTTCTCCGTTTGAAAACCTCCCCTTAATCCTGATGTTGTGAAAAGACTGTTCGTGGTACTTCACCCGGCTTACATTGAGAAAATATACTCCGTTTATGGAAGGGACTTCCAGCCGGGAAAAATTCCCTTTTACACGGAAAGCAATATCGCCCTTGCCGTAAAAATCGACGGGTATTTCTGAACGTTGCGGCTGCGGGAGGGCGCTCTGCAGAGAGTGAAGGTCGAAATTCCGTCCCTGCAGAGTCAGGTCGGTCCTGGATATTTCTCCCAGGGTGAATTGACCTTTAACGTTCATTTTCAGGTTATTAATATTCAGTTCTCCTTTTTGAATGATAGCGAGGCTATCTTTCACACCAAATATCACTCTTGCTGTGATGCCGAAATGATCAGCGTAATTCACGCCATCCCTTCTGAAACTGTTAATGTTAAGTTCAGCCACTGTACCCATCGCAAAATTACGGTCCGAGAATTTTCCCCTGAAAAGGACATTGCCGATATATCCCTGGCCTTCGATATTTTTTGCAAGGTTGATAAAGCTTACGTCAAAATCATCGAGCTTGACGGCTTCGAGTTCGAAACCTTTAGACTTTGATTCCCGGTTTTTTTTCTGCCTGAAAAGGCGGAAATTCGTTTTTCCATGACTATCGACAAGCAGGTTCAGATTTCCGCCGGAAGCATGGATTCGCCGTATGCGGTATTTCCCTCTCAGGATATCAAAAATGTTGAACTGAAGGTAGATCTTTTGTGACCGGAAAAGAGTGTCGGCAGGGGTATTAACGAAATCTGCAGGGTCGAAATCCATGCCCGATAAGGCCGTGACATCCGAGAAAACAATACTGAGGTAAGGAAACCCTGAAAAAAAAGAGAAGTCGATGTTATTGACGGCGATCTTTGTTTCGAGCTGCTGGTTGATCTGTTCAATGGTAAAATCCCTGACCTCTTTACCATACCGGTTTAAGATGATGATCGCAGCAGTTGTAAATATAACTGAGGCGATCAGCATCACCAGGATTAACCTGGACAGGATCCGGCGGGTTCTTTTCAAGGCTATCATTTTTGATTAAAACTAAAAACCTCTTCCTATTATTTTTCTATCAGCAAAAAATCAATGTCTTCACCAGGTTTAAGTTCTTTGGGAGAATGACCATACCTGAACCATCTTGCCGGTTTCCGGCCCCAGAGTCGCAGCTGAGTGTGTTCAACCCGCAGGATGCAACCTTCCCGCAGCCCGATTATGTCTGTATCCCGGTTCACAGCAATGAATTCCTCAATCCTTGCTTCGCGTGTTTCACCGGCATGTCCTTCTGGATTTGCATCGAGATAATGCGGGTTGATCTGAAAGGGTATCAGATTGAAAGCGTGAAAATTGTAAGGCTGAACAACAGGCATATCGTTGGTCGTCCGGATCGTAGGGCACGCCATATTCGCCCCGGCACTCCATCCGATGTAAGGAACCCCGTTCAGCACGTTTCGCCTGACAGTGTCGATCAATCCGGCTTCCTGCGTCATTTTCAGTAACTGCCATGTATTTCCACCGCCAACAATGATGGCGCCGGCTTTCGAGATCGTATCCACAGGATCTGTGGCATCATGCACAGACACCAGGTCGTGCCCAACCTCAGCAAATCGTTCCCTGACGCGTTCCGTATAATCCTGAAAAGTTGAGGTGATACCCGCAAAGGGAATAAAAGCACAGGTAAGCCTTTCCTTCCCGAGAAACTCCCTGATCACCGGCATTGGGTACTGTAAAAAGGGTTCGCCGGCATTCGTTGAATTGCTAATGAGCAAAAGTCTCATGTCTCCGCGGTTTTTATAGGAACAAAGTTAACACAAGTAAGCGGGGACTATGAGATTATTTATTCACAAATGCCGCGATGATCAGTATTTGTCTGCAAGTGAATGTGGCTCGGGAATACGGGGATCCTTATCAAATCCGGCAATATGAACGGAATGATCCAACATGTTATAGATTAGAAGCTTTCCCGATAGAACCTCTCCTATTCCTGTAATGATCTTAATGGCTTCCACGGCCTGGAACGAACCGATGATCCCCGGGAGGAGCCCAAGCAATCCCTCCCCGGCAGGATCCGGGATATTTTCATGATCTTCTGCATCAGGATAGAGACTCCGCATTGAAGGACCGTTGTTATAGCAGAAAGTGGAAACCTGGCCTTCATACCTGTACACAGAACCAAATATCCAGGGTTTCCTAAGTATACAGCAGGCATCGTTAATGAGGTAACGTGTTGAAAAATTATCCGTGGCATCGATCACAAGGTCAAACCTGTCGATAAAACCGAGAGCATTTTCCTTCTTGATCCGGATGTTAATCATTTCATGCTCGACAAAGGGATTTAAAACTTCAAGACGTTCATGGGCTATGATCGTTTTCAGCTTCCCGATGTCATGCCCGCCGTAAAGGATCTGCCTGTGCAAATTATCTTCATTGACGACATCATCATCCATTATTCCCAGTTTACCCACACCGGCAGCGGTAAGATACTGCAGTACCGGAGCCCCGAGCCCACCGGCACCCACAACGAGGACCCTGGCGTTTTTCAGTTTTTCCTGGCCTTCCTCACCTATCTCCGGCAGCATGATATGTCTGCGGTAGCGATTCTTTTCGGGTTCTGTTAGCATGATGAAAAAATTATGAGGTTTATCACAAACAAAGATATGAATTGATGTTTACCAGTCGAACAGGAAATATAGTATGACTTTCAGGAAATATACTATAAACCAAAACATAATCGCAATGTTCGGATAAGCGGTTAAAAAGGGTGAACCGGGATCAGAAATTTATCAGTGTCAGTCCCACGGCAAAGGGATAGAGCTCAGGACCTTTATTGGCTTCGAAAAGCGAGGTGAGGTAATAGTTTGCGTAGATATTAAGTCCACGGTAGCCGATCCGGAAAGCCAGGCCATAGCGCAACGGTGACAGGTTGAAATCATCCCTTTTTTTGTCTTTTTGCTTATTACCGTTGTCACGGTATACGACTTTTGTATTGGAGCCCACTTTTACGCCACCGATCACGCCGCCCGAGATATGAACTCTTTTTTTGCCTGCCGGGATCTGGGCTTCAAGAAGCAGTGGTGCCGTGAGATAAGTTGTCTGTAGTCTTGACTTTATTACGCTTAGGGGAAAATCAAAGCCAGTTATTATACGGTTTTCATCTTTTTCAATGGTATTACCCCTGTCGAAAAAGTAGTTGCTCCATTCAAATCCAAGGCCGGTGACAAGGCCCAGTTTATTGGTGCCCAGGCCGATACCATATTCCAGGAAATTGATATTTACATTCCAGGAACGGCCGGTATTTAGATCCATGAAAGCATCATTTCCGCTGCGGCTCATCGAGAAGTCCCGGTCCACGTAATTGTTCAGGCCAATCTGGAATCCCGCCCAGTGGGGATTGAATTTATTGCTTTTCTTCTGATCGGTATGATTTTCTGCTTCCTCCTTATTCTCTTCGATTTTATCCATATTGATCTTTGTTCCGTTTTCTCCCTCAATGACTGTTATTCCTTTGTTTCCAAGTTTGATATGGGTGGTATCGCCCGTTTCTTCAACAGTGACGACATTTCCTTCGCCAATTTTCACGATTGTCTTATCTTCTTCCTCGATAACCCGGACATTCCCGGTTTGTGTGGTATCAGGCTGTGCATAGACAGAAAAAGCGATAACCAGCGATAGCAATGTAAGTAATGACGTTTTCATGGTAAACGATTTATGTTTAACGATTCAAAAATTTCCTTTTCTGTCAGTACGACGGTCAGGTACCGGGAAAAGTTACAGGCCGTAAATTCAAAATATGATTTATCCTGTCTGAAGACCACCTGGATAAATCACCGCAGCATCACCGGGAGGTGTGTGCCGGGATGAAATCCATGCTCAGACATTAAAATTTTTTGAATAGGAAAAAGAGATCATTGGCCGTTATTGACGGGAGCGCTGATCTTGAGAAGCCTGGATTCGAATTTAAGCGCACGCGTATCGCCATCGGTATCGACCTGACGTTCCAGTTTCATGTTGGAACCCGTCAAATCGTTTACTTTCTCCAGGCCCGCCGTAACCACGTTCCAAACGGTAATTTCCTTAGGCACCTCATCACCGAACACGAGATTGCCTAATTTCTGGCGGGCCATCGATTCCATCGTATGGTATTCCTCACGGACACCGGAAATTTTTCTCCTGTCGGGTGAATGTCCGGTATTAATAAGTTCCAGCCTATCCTGCTGCGGATGAAGAATTGCCAGGGGACTTTCCCGAAGCCTTTCCGGTGCGATCCTGACCCGTTTCAGGATCTGCCTTTCGTCAACAGGTTGACTTTCACCCGAGGATTCTGCGGCGGCTACCGGCATCTCCACTTTAAAGGAGAACCCGCTGGGGGAGGATTTTTTTTCAGACGGTCCGGCAGCTTTTCCGGGAGATGAAGTTTTCTCTTTCTTCTCCGGGCTGACGATAACAGGGGATATGGATTTTTTCATTGCAGAACTGTCTACAGCCGTCTTTTTTACAGGATTGACGGCAACTGCCGTTTGTTCCGGTGAGATCTTATTTTCAAGAAAACCGAAATAAACACCCGCCAGGAGGGCTATTCCCGCAGCCATCGCCATCGTTGTCATCAATTCCTTCCGGTAAACGATAAGGATGCTTTTCCTGAGTTCGCTTTTTCCGTGAAAAACATCAGTGACCCGCGGTACCAGGTGGGCGGATCTGTATGTCTCCCTGTCCTTTTTCTTTTCGGTATGACGGTCGGTAAAACGGTCCAGTTCTTCTATCTGTTCCTGCGTAAGATCATTCTCCTGTTCGGCAGCACAGAAAAAATCAAAATTTTCCAAAGTAACCGGCAAGGAGAGGTCGATCTGCTTCAGGTTTTCCTTTCCGTAAAAATTCTTTTCACCGGGAACGAGAACAACATTTTCAAGACCCTCAAGCTCCTCCCGCAATCCGGGATTCGCAAGAAGGAATTTTTCCAGCTCCATGATTTCGTTATCGCCAAGATTTCCGTCGAGATAACTAAGGAAAAATTCTTCGTAGTTGTTCAAATTGATTCTCATTCCCATTCCTCTTTTAAATCACCCTTTCCGGGCTTCCGATGAATTTCTTCAGAAAAACCCGGGCACGGTAAATATAAACTTTAACCTGTGATTCATTCAGTCCTGTAATCCTTGCGATCTCACCGTACGAATAACCCTCGTAGTCCCGCAGAAGGATAACCGATCTCTGATCCTCGGGAAGCCTCGAAATCGCCTGGTGCAGGATTTCGTTCAGATCGGAGTACTGTCCGTCCTGCTCCGATTCCTGAACCGGGATGTTGTCCATCCCTGTCTGCCTGCTCTCTTTCCGGATTACATCGATCATGGTATGGTATGCAGTTGAAAAAATCCAGGACTTCACTTTTTCACCATTGACCTCTTCAACATTTTTCCACAATTTTTCATAAGTATCCTGGACAATATCACGGGCTCTTTCATCATCCTTCATGTTTTTCAGAATGAACCTGTAAACACCATCCGAGTAGGTATCCACAGCCTGGTTGTAATCCTTAACAGTCATCGGTTAGTTCCGTTTTCATCAGTGTGACGATCAGGATGGACAAAAGTTACAAAGAAAAAAAAGAAAAGTAAATAGCGGGAAGGATGGGTTTCAGGTTTGAGAGTTGTTTGAGGGTTGTCAGGAGGTTACTTCGTCACCCGGTGGACTTTTTTCGGGATGCATGAAAGCTCAATGAAATACTTATCTTTATGTGCAAACGGTTTTTACTTTTGAAATCAGGCTCTTAAAATATTTACCTTTAGCTTGTAATTCTCAATTGTAATTCCCAAAAAAATCTCATCATGAAGAATGCAAGTTTCGCCGCTATTGTTTGTTCCGTATTATTTCTTACCGGTTGCGGCAGTCAGGAAATCCTTAGGCAGGAGATCAGCCTGAATGGCAAATGGGATCTGGCCCGCACCGAAACAGCGGATATCATCCCGGGAACATTTACTTCATCGGCTCCTGTTCCCGGACTTGTGGATATGGCCGAACCCCGGGTAAATGGAACGGACAGCACCTACACACATTCGGTCTTCTGGTACCGGACCCGGTTCAGGACCGGAATAAATAAGGACCTCACCCTTCTCAGGATAAACAAGTCCATGTATCATACCCGCGTCTACGTCAACGGGCAGTTTGCCGGCGGGAATGTTTGGTGTTACACTCCTTCTGTCTTTGACATCAAACCTTTTCTGAAGGATGGGGAAGAAAATGAGCTTATCATTTCCGTCGGGTGCCGTGATCAGCTTCCCGATACGGTTGCCAACGGGCATGATTTTGAAAAGATCGTCTACCAACCCGGGATTTATGATGATGTAAAACTTATCTCCGCGAATTTTCCATATATCACGAACGTACAGGTAGTGCCAGACCCAATGGCAAAGGCGATCCGGATTTCCGGAGATATTCTCACCGGCAGTGCTGACGGAACAGGTCCTGTAAAATACCGGATCCGCGAGCTGGCTTCGGGCAAAAAAGTGATGGAAGGTGAAATCGCAGGTAGCAAAGGAGATGAGTCCGGAACAGCCACGGTCGACTTCACACTTTCCATCCCCGGCTGTCATCTTTGGACTCCGGAGGATCCATTTCTCTATACCCTTGATCTCTCCACCACCGGGGACAATAAAAGTCTCCGCTTCGGTGTCAGAAGTTTCCGGTTTGACAGGGAAGAAGGAGTGGCTGTTCTTAATGGGAAACCTTATCGCATGCGGGGCACGAATGTATGCATATTTCGATTTTTCGAAGATCCCTCCAGGGGAAACCTGCCCTGGGATGAAAAATGGCCCGCGGAGCTTCATGGGAAGTTTAAGGAAATGAACTGGAACAGTATCCGGTACTGCATCGGGTTCCCTCCCGAACGGTGGTACGATATTGCTGACAGCTTAGGCTTTCTCATCCAGGATGAATTTCCTATTTGGACCGGTGGCGGATTCCAGAAATACCAGAAGAGCATGAATGCTGATCAGCTGGCCGGTGAATATACCGCCTGGATGCAGGACCGCTGGAATCATCCCAGCGTGGTGATATGGGACGCCCAGAATGAATCAATAAATGAGGTAACGGGCAGAGCCATAAACAAAGTAAGGTCGCTTGACCTTTCCGGCAGACCGTGGGACAACGGATGGGCAGCGCCGGCCGGACCCGGTGACGCAGGTGAATCACATCCCTACCTTTTTTCCAGGTACCACTGGGCACCGGAACTTCCTGGTAAAAATGGAGTTCTCTATGATATCTTTTCCGTAGAAAATGATCCCATCACAGGCCCTGATAAATATTCGCCGCTTCCGTCAGGCAAAAAATACGGAAACGCAGTAATTCTCAATGAGTACGCATGGCTGTGGCTGAACCGGGACGGAACGCCCACTACCCTTACAGATACTATCTACAAGTATCTATACCCCGAAGCGGTGAGTGCGGATCAGAGGTTCGACATATATGCCAGGAACATGGCAATACTAACTGAATACTGGCGATGCAGCCGTAAATGTGCTGCCGTCATGCATTTCTGCGGACTGGGATACTCCAGATCCGAAACGCCCCGGGGACAGACCAGCGATAATTTCACAGATATAAAAAATCTTGTATTTGAACCGCATTTCTACAAGGCGGTGAAATCTGCTTTCAATCCCGTCGGCCTGATGGTCGAATTGTGGGAAAATCATTTCACACCCGGAACAGAAATTACCGTACCCGTGCACATTTGCAATGACCGGCTCGGAAAAATGGGAAGGAAATATTTCCTTGTTCCTTTCCGAAAAGGATTCCATTATCCGGACCTGGACCATTCCGGCAAGCATACCCGGTAACGGCCTGCAAATTTATAAGATGAAGGTAACGATGCCCAAAAACAAAGCCTTCTGTAGATTAACAGCTGAGATACAAGACCATGGAGAATCCGTCCAAAGCATCCGTGATTTTGAGTTAAGATGAGTCTTTACTGATCTGTAGATACTTAATTTAAAATCCGTAAACCGATCGGTCCGATTTTTGTTATAGGAAGACAGTGATTCTCTGAATTTGAGGGTCCCGGAAATAAAGTTCAGGAAATGCTACTAAAAAACCCGGTCATCGGCATAATCATCTTTATGGGGGTCATATCCGCCTGTGGGAACCCCGCTGATAAATTTACCCCGAACAGGGACAACCCTTATATGGTCGGGAAGTGGACGATCGCGGATGTTGATAATACCGGAGCCCTTATCAGTAAAGAGACCATGTTCTTTTCTATTATTGAAGAAGATTTTGAATCCGGAAACACCCTGATTTTTTTCCCCGGCGACAGGTTTGCCCTGGTCTCTGCAGAAGGTGATACGACGGATTTCGGCCGGTATGGAATTTCGGAAGCAAATGACAAGCTTGAACTTCTGCCCCAAAAAGATAAAAAGCTGATCCGCTACGAACTTGATCCTTCGGGAAAGGGAAGCATCCGGCTAAATCCATTGACCCCGGGAGTGATTACCAGCCTGGTATTAAAAAAACAAAACAAATGATGAGGATCCTTAGATAAAAGAGCTGTATCTGCGAAATTGAAAGGTTTTGATCCATTACGGTGATAGGTAAGTGTCATAACCCGCTGTTGTCGCGGAACTTTTAAAAAGAGTATTAATTTAATAATTTTTGCCGTGAAACACTTAGTTATAGCCATACTGTTTTTCTCATTCACCGGCCTTCACGCACAGAAGCGGCTGCCATATGCAAATATCCATCTCCAGACAGATCAGGATTATGTGAATGCTGAAAAGGCTGCCCTCCAGGCAGCCAATGATATCCTTTCCGCACCCATCGACAAAAGGACCAGCAATAAAAGTGATGCAATGCACTTCCTGATAGACTGGATGAGAGGTACACCTGAATACCTTTTTCCCCTGAATGAACCGATCGTAAAAATTTCCAGTGACAATCCCGAATTGCTCATCGTCTATATGGCATGCATGACAAGATATGTACTGGAGAATGATAGCAGAAATACCTCCAAAGAGGATGATATTTCCTATAATGGTTTCCTGATATTTACCGACTACTGCAAAAATTCCAGGAATCACGTATCCATCAGGGGTGAACTAAGGAACCTGATGGAAGCCAAAAAAGACGGGAACCTGAAAGATTACCTGAAGGAATTTACGGAACAACCCAAGGGTAAACAAGTCTGACAAAGAGTCCTCCTCCCCAACCCCCTGCCCAAGAAGGCTTGCGCTTCGACAGTAATGAAAAAAAATTTTCCGGAATTTCCTTGACAAACTATCTTTTTCATTTTATCTTTGACCGTTCGTTCAACCAATACAAACCTGCCCTTGATAAAGCCGGGCTAATGTGGAAATAAAAATAATGTCACCCAGAACCGAAGAACAATTTGAAGAGATCCGGGAATCCCGCCGGTTACTGATCCGGCAAGCCGCTCTTGAACTCTTTGCATCAGAGGGTTACTACGTGACAACCATCCGGATGATAGCGCATAAAGCAGGTATTTCCAAAGGGTTGATGTACAATTACTATAACAGCAAAGAAGAACTCCTCAGGGATATTTTCCGTGACGGGATCGAAAAGATAGCCGTTTTCATGCAACCCGGCAACGAAGGAAATTTTACAAAAAATGAATTCCGGATCCTGATTGAAGAAACTTTTCGCATGATCTCCGGGAACAGGATATTCTGGAGTCTTTACTTTTCCGTTATCATGCAGCCGGCGGTCATGAAGATGGTCGGCGGGGAGATCAGCAATACCTTCAGGGAAATGTATTCGGTACTGACGGGGTATTTTGCGTCCATAGGGCATGATGATCCCGAATCAGAAGCTATGATTTTCGGATCCATGCTTGACGGCATCTCTTTCAATTACCTTTTGAATCCCGATTTTTATCCTCTGGAAAAAGTTAAGAATAAATTAATTAAAATGTACCTGTAAAACTTTATATCGATGATTGTCAAGTTTTTAGTAGTATCTATCTTCACCATTTTTATAATTTCTGTAAATGGGCTCAATGCCCAGGATTTAACGGCAAAAGAAATGGTAAAGAAATCCTATGATCTGATGCAGGGCCAGTCCAATTATTCGGAAGTGACAATGACGATACACCGGCCGAAATGGGACCGAACGCTTTCTTTCAAATCCTGGATGAAGGGCACAAAATACGCTCTCATTTATGTTACCTCTCCGGCCCAGGAAGCCGGACAGGTATTCCTGAAACGGGGAAATGAAATGTGGAACTGGCTTCCATCCATCGGCCGGATAATAAAGATCCCTCCGTCTATGATGATGCAATCCTGGATGGGATCGGACCTCACTAATGACGACCTTGTGAAAGAATCATCCATCGTAAATGATTATGAACATAAGATCCTTGGTACGGAGATCGTTTCAGGTCATAATTGTTACAAGATCGAGATGGTCCCGCATGAGAATGCCCCGGTAGTCTGGGGAAAAATTATCACCTGGATATCCGAAAAGGATTTTTATGCTTTGAAAAATGAATATTATGATGAATCCGGCAACCTCATCAACCGGGAAGAGATGTCGGATATCACGGATGTTGGTGACCGGACGATCCCAACGAAGTTCACCATGGTGCCGGTAGAAAAGAAGGATCACGAAACAACAATGCTATTCGGAAATATGAAATTCAATATAGACATCGGGGATGATTTCTTTTCAATCCAGAATATGAAGAATGTACGATAAAAACCTGTCCCAAAAGTACAAGGCATGAAGAATTACATAATGGCATGGAGAAATTTATGGAGGAACCGCCGAAGGACAATGATAACTGTTACTTCCATATTTTTCGGCGTCCTTTTTGCCACCCTTATGAGTTCGATGCAGGAGGGATCATACAGCAATATGATCAACAATGTGGTTAAGTTCTACAGCGGATATATCCAGGTTCATGACAGGAATTACTGGGAAAACAAAACGTTGTATAACTCATTCGAACCTACAGATTCACTATACGGGAAAATAGGTAAAGTTCCGGAGGTAAGCTACGTGACCCCGCGGCTTGAATCTTTTGCCCTTGTTTCCGCCGGAGACCTTACTCAGCCGGCCATGGTAGTTGGGATCAATCCGGAAAAGGAAGACCGCGTCACGAACCTGTCAAGATGGATTACTGCGGGAAACTATTTCGGTGCCCAAGGCAATGGGATCCTTCTCGCCGAAGGCCTGGCCAAAAATCTGAATGCAGGCGTCAACGATACGCTCGCTTTGCTAAGCCAGGGCTATTATGGAAATACGGTTGCCGATGAGTTCGTGATTCGGGGAATTTTGACTTTTCCGTCGCCGGAACTTAACAAGCAGTTCGCCTATCTTGAGATCGGAAGGGCCCAGGAGTTTTTCTCCGCGCCCGGTCTTCTCACCTCGCTCGTCCTGATGGTGCCCGATTATTCGGATGTAAAACCGGCCATGAGGGCACTTGACCGATCCATTGATTCACGGTATTCGGTCATGAGTTGGGATGAAATGCAGCCCGAAATGGTCCAGATGATAAATGGGGACCGCGCCGGCGGTATCGTGATGAAGGCTATCCTCTACATGGTCATCGCTTTCGGCATCCTCGGGACTATCATGATGATGATGGCCGAAAGGAGAAAAGAACTTGGGATCATGATTGCTGTGGGTATGCAGAAATATAACCTGGGGAGTGTATTGCTTTATGAAACTATTTACATGGGCATTATAGGTGTTATCGCCGGACTTGTTGCCAGCATTCCCGTGATCATTTATTTACTGAACAATCCAATCCCGATAAGCGGCGATGCTGCAAAAGCTATGACAGACATGGGCCTGCAGCCGGTATTTATGTTTTCCGTGGCACCCAAAGTATTCATGAACCAGGTGATCACTGTCCTTATCATCACGGTTATGATCTCTCTTTATCCCTTTTTCAATGTAGGCAATATGAAGGCTATCAAAGCAATACGGGACTAATAAATAATATATCCTATGATCTGGTCAATTGCATGGAGGAATATCTGGAGAAACCGATTGAGAAGCGGAGTTGTCATAACCGCTATTGCCCTTGGCATCTTTGCCGGTATTTTTTCCATGGCGTTCATGAGAGGCATGGCTAACCAGAGACTTGAATCTGCCATTAAGACCCAGATCTCTGATATCCAGGTCCATCTTCCCGATTTCATGAAGGTTAATGATATCAAAAATTATTTTACCGGTTCGGATAGCCTATTGGACCACATTGATACGATCCGGGGGGTCGTGGCTTCCAGCCGGAGGATCATCGTGAATGCCATCATTAACTCAGCTGAAAAAGGCAGTGGGGTCAAACTTTACGGTGTTGAGCCCGGGGCGGAGCGTGAGGTTACGGATCTTTACACCAAGGTGATCGAAGGCAATTACCTTGACAGTCTGAAATCAGGCAGACCCATTCTAATCGGGCAGAAATTGTCCGAAAAGCTCGGCGTAGGTATCGGATCCAAGATCGTAGCCGGTATTCTTGATGCACATGGCTACCCGGTATACTCGCAATTCCGGATCGGTGGTATTTTTCGCACGGTTAGTACTCCTTTCGATGAATCCACCGCTTTTGTGCGGTATCGTGACCTGCGGGAGCTTACTCTTTTGCCTGCCAACAGCGCTCACGAGATAGCGGTCAGTCTTGACGACCCCGAATTATCAGGCAGAGTCTCCACCGTGATCCATGATATGAAACCGGGATTGAACGTAGAGGAATGGTTCGAGATCATGCCCGAGTTGAACTATCTCACCGAGACCATGGATTATTACATGTATATTTTTATCATCATTATTTTGCTGGCGCTTGGATTCGGCATCGTGAACACAATGCTGATGGTTGTCCTGGAAAGGGTGAAAGAGCTGGGGATGCTTATGGCTGTGGGCATGAACAAGAGAAGGGTTTTTGGGATGATCATGCTGGAAACCGTACTGCTGTCATTTACCGGCGGGATCTTTGGCATCCTTATCGGCACTGCCTTAGCCGGGTATTTTCATACACGCGGACTCAATCTTTCGGGACTCTATGGTGAAGGCTTTTCCGCTTTGGGTTACAATTCCACAGTTTATACGGTGCTGCATCCCCAAATGATCCTTATGACAACTGTTCTTGTAATCCTTACAGGGGTCCTGGCCTCTGTCTATCCGGCCCTGAAAGCCCTTAAGCTTAATCCGGCAGATGCAGTGAGGTCGGATGCATGAAGTAAAGTAAATTATTTATTAACAGGATATATAACAGGATCATGAATATTATTGAAGTAAAAGATCTTTACAAAGTTTACAATGAATCGGCGGTAGCCGTTCATGCGGTAAACGGTATTGATCTGAATTTCCAGGAGGGGGAATTTGCCGCCATTGTAGGTCCCTCCGGCTCCGGTAAGACCACCCTTCTGAATATTATAGGTGGCCTCGATGATCCCACCCGTGGTGAAGTGATCATTGACGGGATAAACATCGGGAAACTTTCTTCCCGTAAGCTCATTGATTTCAGGATGAAAAATATAGGATTCGTCTTCCAGGCCTATAACCTGATACCGGTTCTCACCGCAAGGGAAAACGTTGAGTTCATCATGCATCTCCAGGGAAGGGAAAGAAAGGAAAGGGACAGAAGAGCCTTCGAACTCCTGGAGGCTGTCGGGCTGGGTGACCGTACTGAAAGCCGGCCCGGTAAACTTTCCGGCGGACAGCAACAGCGGGTTGCCGTTGCCCGCGCATTGGCTTCCAAACCCAAATTCATCCTGGCCGATGAACCGACGGCCAATCTTGATTCAAAATCAACCGAAAATCTTCTCGATATAATGGAAAAGCTGAACCGGGAAGAAAAAATAACCTTTATTTTCTCTACCCACGATCAGCGTGTAGTGAGGAAGGCTCACCGCATCATTACGATCGAAGACGGTAAGGTGATCTCCGACAAGAGTCGCACACCGGAAGAGTCCATGAAACCCACCGGTAAGGCCAGGAGCTGAAAAAACAAATACAAATGAGGCTTTTGAATTCTACCGGCTGCATCCTGTTGTTGCTGATTGCTTTTGCCGGGTTATCGGAAGGACAGGATATACAGCCTTCCAAATTCAATGTCAAGGGGTATATCTCGAATATGCAATCGGTCATGTTCACTGAAGCCGACGGGGAATGGCTAACCGACAATCTCATCCACAACCGGATCAACCTCAACTGGTATCCCAATTCTCACCTGACAGCAAGCCTCCAGTTCCGGAACAGATTCATGTACGGGCAAACCATCGAACTTTTTCCGGTATATGCCGAATCCATTGATAATGAAAATTCGTTTTTCGATCTTTCCCTGAATATCCTCAATGAAAAATCTTTTTTTCTCAATTCCACCATAGACAGGGCCTATCTTCAATATACCCGGGGCAGTTTTGTGGCTACCGCCGGCAGACAACGCATCAACTGGGGACAAAGCTTTGTGTGGAATCCCAATGATATATTCAATGTCCAGAATTATTTTGACTTCGACTATATTGAAAAACCCGGCAGCGATGCTCTTAGGTTTCAATATTATACTGGGTATGCCTCGGGTGCGGAGGTTGCCGCGAAACTCGACGGTAATGATAATGTCACCGCAGCGGGTTATTACCGTTTTAACAAATGGAATTATGACTTTCAATTCCTCGGTGGGATTTTTGCGGAATCGGACTATGTAGCCGGAGCGGGATGGTCTGGCTCTGTCAAAGGAGCGGGTTTCCGTGGTGAAACGAGTTATTTCAGACCCGTAAAAAATTTCGCGGATACCACCGGTATTTTCTACCTCGACCTCTCCGGTGATTATACCTTCAGGAACTCCCTTTATATCCAGATTGAAGGTTTGTATGCAGCATTGTCCGCTCATTTTAATCTCAATGACTTTCTCCTCTATTATCAGCAGAGCCTTACGGTAAAACAACTGGCTTTCACGAAATGGAATCTCTTTGGCAGCGCGGGATATCCGATTACTCCCCTTCTCAACCTGACGCTTTCCGCTATGTATTTCCCCGATCTGAAAGGGTATTATACCGGACCAACCGTTGACTACTCACTGCGCGATGATATGAAATTTTCCCTTATCATGCAGATATTCAGCGGAGAATTCAGCGGCCGCGATATTGCAGCGCCGGAGAGGAATAATTATTTCTTCGGATATATCCGTTACAAGCTCAGTTTTTAGCAGCCCATTTACCCCTGGCACCAGCATACGGACCTAAAAATTATCCGGCAATATCAAAACAAAAAAACAGGCTCACCGTACAAAGAAGGGTTGTCAAAAAATTGAGTTTATGGTGGAAAATGAGGCTGAAAGCATGAATTGGGAGAGCAAAACGATCCTTATCGTAGAAGATGAAGAAATCAATTATCTTTATATCGAAACCCTTCTACATAAAACAGGTGCCAATGTTTTGCATGCCTGGAACGGACAGCAGGCCGTGGACATGGTCCGGGAAAATCCTGCCCTTGACCTGGTGCTGATGGATATCAAGATGCCGATCATGGATGGGTACAGGGCCACCGAATATATCAAACGATTTCGTCCCGAACTTCCGGTAGTGGCTCAGACTGCCTATACTCTCGGGGATGATAAGATCAGATGCCTGGATGCCGGCTGCGATGATTATGTCTCGAAACCTATCCGGAAAAACACGCTTTACGAGATTATCATCAATCAGTTCAATAAAGCTTTAAAAACCTGAGGCTTTTTTTATTCCTGCAGCCGGGAAAACCAAAAGTATTAACCGGCTCACCTCCCAGAACTTACTATTTTACGGGATAATATAAAGTCCCGCCACCGTGGGAAGGGGATGGCCTTTCCTCCTTAATCGCGGCGATAACCTGTAGCTGAACAGTTGCAAATCCTGAACGATCCGGCCGGATCATTCGAAAATTGCAAAATTCCTTAATATCTTCAATTATTCGCTTTTCAAAAAAATGCTTGCTAAATTTAAATTCAGTAGGGAATATTTTTTCTATTTTTGTCCTCCCCTTGAAACAGGAAAGCATGAGAGCCGTAATTCAAAGAGTGTCAAAAGCTTCGGTGAAGACTGAGAGTGGTCATCACGGTGAAATCGGAAAGGGTCTGGTTGTACTTACCGGAATTGAATCCTCAGACACCATGGAAGATGTGATCTGGCTGAGTGCGAAAATCTCCAGGCTCAGGATCTTCGATGATGCCAACAACATCATGAATCTCCCGGTGGGTGAAATTGACGGGGAGATCATGATAATTTCACAGTTTACCCTGCATGCCAGCACAAAGAAAGGAAACAGGCCGTCTTACACAAAGGCAGGTGATCCCTCGATGGCCAGGCCCCTTTATGATGAATTCCTGAAAGCAGTGGAATCGGAAACGGGGAAAAAACCAGTTCATGGAATTTTCGGTGACCACATGGACATTGAACTGGTGAATGACGGCCCTGTAACCCTTATCATCGACACAAAAAATAAGGAATAATGACTATCCGGGAAGCACAGGAAAAAGTGGACAACTGGATCTCAACCTACGGGGTGAGGTACTTCAGCGAACTTACAAATATGGCGATCCTGACCGAAGAAGTAGGTGAGGTGGCAAGGATCATGGCTAGGACCTACGGAGAACAATCTCCGGGAAAAGATCCCGGACCAATGGATCTTGCCGACGAACTGGCTGATGTCCTTTTCGTTTTGCTTTGCATCGCCAATCAGACGGGGACAGATCTCACCCATGCCCTGGAAAAGAACCTTGAGAAAAAAACCAACCGGGATGCCAGGCGGCATTTCGACAATGATAAGCTCCGGCCTTGATCCCGGAATGAAAACAACCTAACCCGTTTAAACATGATAAAGCTTGATGAAAAATACGATCTTGAACTGAACCCGTCTGAGATCAGCGCTAAAACTGAAAAGATCGTTTCGCGGAGTACACAGGTAAAGGACCGGGAAATCATGAAACATATCTTCAGCACGATCGATCTTACTACCCTGGATGTATCCGATACGGATGAAAAAGTGATGAATTATGTCAGGAAGGTCAATCAGCTTCCCGCAAAATTCCCTGATCTTCCTAATGTTGCGGCAATTTGTGTGTATCCGGCTTTTGTACCGCTTGTCAAATCTAATCTTGAGGCTAAAAATGTGAAGATAGCTTCCGTTGCAGGTTCATTCCCATCATCCCAGACTTTCACTGAGATAAAACTAAATGAAGTGCGGCTGGTGCTTGAGGAGGGAGCCGATGAAGTGGATATTGTCATGCCCGTGGGAAAATTTCTCGAGGGAAAATACGGGTATATTTTCGATGAGATAAAGAAGATCAAAGATATTATGGGAAAGTCACACCTGAAGGTGATCCTGGAAACGGGAGTGCTGAAAGATTTTGCAAAGATCAGGCATGCCTCTCTTCTCTGCCTTGAATCGGGCGCAGATTTCATCAAGACCTCCACAGGAAAAACAGAGACAGGGGCAACGCCCGAGGCTGTCTTTATAATGTGCGAAGCCATCCGTGACTTTAACAGGATTACAGGCAAAACAGCAGGAATAAAACCCGCCGGAGGCATTTCCGACGCTTCAACCGCCATAAGCTACTATCTCATCGTAAACCAGATACTGGGCAACGAATGGGTGAAACCTCAGCGGTTCCGGATTGGTGCCAGCCGCCTGGCCAACCACCTGCTTGGGGAAAAATATTTCTGATCCGTCAGATCGCACCTTATTTTTGCTAATTTTGCTGTCACATTTTCAAATCATATGAAGACAGGAGAAGGGCTTCTTCATACTGAATCTGACAGCTTACCGGTAATCGATTCTATACCGGTTACCGGTCAAAATGGTATTTTCCGCTCAGGTACGACAGCCACCGACACAATGAGCAGCCGTTTCCCTTTCAGCAATGATATCCGGCGTGAACTTACCCCTGACTGGATCCTTTACATCCTCATTGCAATCCTTATCGTCCTTGCCTGGATAAGAGTTGCCTACAGTAAATATCTCGGCCACCTTTTCGAATCAGCCATCAACTATCTCCGGTCTGTACAGGTATATGAAGACCCGGGGGTCATTCAGAAAAGGATCCTCCTGATCTTCAACTTCGTATTTGCCATTACCGGGGGTTTATATCTCTATCTCCTCATGGATCATTATGCCTTGTATCCACTGGGACTGAAAGGCCTGGCTCTTTTTACTGTCTCGGCGGGATTCCTGGCCGGGTATATGATCTTCAGGGTTATCCTCCTTAAGCTCACCGGGCTAATTTTTAATCGTTATGAATTATTCAATAAATATATCTTCCAGAGTTTCCTGTTCAACAAGATCACCGGCATCGTTATCATTCCCTTCATCCTGGCAATTTCCTACAGCAAAGGGCTTCCTAAAGAAATTTTTATCTATTTGAGCATCTTTGCTGTAACTGCTGTTCTTATTCTTCGTTTAATAAGACTACTTATCTTTATATTTAAGAATGTAGTTTTATTATTTTATTTGATTTTGTACCTTTGTACGCTTGAAATATTACCCATTTTGGTAATAGTTAAGCTAATACTTTCTTTGGCGTCGGTTAAACAAACCATTTAAGAAGGAGTCTATGACTAAAATCAAGAAAATTTTGGTTTCTCAACCAAAGCCTGAGTCTGATAAATCTCCTTATTTTGAACTTGCCGAAAAAAACAACCTCAGAATTGATTTCCGCCCATTTATTCAGGTTGAAGGCATTTCAGTTAAGGAGTTCAGAAAATCAAGAATTGATCTTCTCATCCACTCTGCGGTGATTTTCACCAGCAAGCACGCAATTGACAATTTTTTCCGGGTTTCCGAGGAAATGCGTCTTAACGTGCCTGATTCCATGAAGTATTTTTGCATTTCGGAAGCCACAGCATTTTACCTGCAGAAATACATCGTGTATCGCAAACGAAAAATCTTCTACAGCTGCACCGGAGCTTTTCCGGATTTATTAGAGCAGATTCTTAAGCACAAAGATGAAAAATTTCTTTTACCCGTCTCGGATGCACACAAAGAAGAGATACCGAATTATCTCAACAAGAACAAGGTAAAGTACACGCGCGCCATTCTTTACAGAACAGTTAGCAGCGATCTCTCTGACCTTGCAGATGTCAATTACGACATCCTTGTTTTTTACAGCCCTTCCGGGATAAAATCATTGTTGACGAACTTCCCTGATTTCAAGCAAAATGACACCAAAATTGCATCATTCGGAACAAAAACAGCCAAAGCCGTAACAGATGCAGGTCTCAGACTTGATATCCAGGCCCCGCTTCCCGAAGCGCCCTCAATGACTATGGCTCTTGAACGTTTTATTAAAGAGTACAACAAAAACGGTAAAAAGTAATTCGAGGAATTATTACATGGTTTACCCCCGGATGCGTTACATTTGTGAAAAACCATCCGGGGGTTTTTTATGCCTGTGCACACATTTCATAAATCCGAACATCTCAAGAGCAGGAAAACGATTGCCTCGCTTTTCGATTCCGGCCGTTCCTTTTCAGCGTTCCCGGTAAAAGTGTTCTGGAAGAAAATTGTGGAGGAAAAAGGCATTCCCCTGAATGCCGGGTTTGCTGTCCCAAAAAAGAATTTTAAACGCGCAGTCGATCGTAACTTGCTGAAACGCAGGATGAGAGAAGCTTATCGCCTCAACTCTATTGAACTCAAAAAAACCCTTTCAGACAAAATGATCCATATCGACCTGATGATCATTTACATCCCCACCGGGATTGAACCTTTTATCTCCATTGAAGAAGGGATCAAAAAAATATTGCTCAAAATACTTCATGATGTGAATAACTGATGCATGTTTTATTGGAGGATTTGGTTAAATTTGAAATAATGCTCACCCAATCCCCTGAAAATGACCCTGAATTCTTCGAAACTCTCCGTTGCCCTTTTAGCGGCTTTTTTTTTATTCAATCAATGCGGAAAAAATAATCATCCAAAAACAGCGGCTGTTATCCCGGCCTATAATGCAAGCATCTCCGCCTTCACCTCGGGCATTATCACCGCGGAATCAACCATAAAGGTAAGACTGTCATCCGATTATCCCGGTGAAATCTCAACCACTGAGCCGGTTCGTATGAGCGTCTTCCGGTTTGAACCCTCCATCGAGGGTAAAGCATACTGGCTCGATAACCGTACGCTTGAATTCCGGCCGGCTGATCCTCTTCCCGCAGGTACAAGTTATCAGGCGTTGTTCCTTCTCGATAACCTCTACCCGGATAAGAAAAAGGATTCCAGGTTTGAATTTTCCTTCAATGTCATCCCCTTGAATCTGGATGTTGATTTCCTGGGAATGAAACCCTACAGCAAGAACGATCTTTCCAAAAACAGGATCGAAGGCAGGATAAGGTCGACCGATAAGATCGGCATACCCGAAACAGAACAACTCATCGTGGCGGTCCAGGACGGCAGGAACCTCCCCGTCAGCTGGGACCATGAAGGGGACGGGAAATCCCATACCTTTACAGTTGACAGTGTTTCCCGGACAGCCGATAAAAACTCAGTCACAATAAGCTGGGACGGAAATCCTGCCGGGATCGATGTGAAAGGATCCCGGGATTATGAAATTCCCTCTCTCGGAAGTTTTATCCTGATGGACCAGGAGATCGTGCAGCAACCCGAGCAGCACATTCTACTCCGTTTCTCCGATCCCCTTCTTTCCTCTCAGGTCCTCGACGGCCTCATAACCCTGTCCAACAACGCCTCTCTGAAATTCAGCGTGACAGACAATGAGATACAAATATTCCCGGTGGTCCGGCAATACGGCACCCTCGACCTCATCCTTTCACCCGGCATTAAAAATATCCAGGGCTATACGTCTTCTTCCGCCCAAACGCTGACGCTTAATTTTGAGGAACTGAAACCTGCCGTCAGGCTGATCGGGCAGGGTGTGATCCTGCCGGAGTCCAATGGTCTCCTTTTTCCATTTGAAGCTGTGAACCTCAAGGCTGTAGACGTGAAGATCATCAAGATCTTCGAAGATAATATTGCCCAATTTCTACAGGTAAACAGCCTTGACGGCGATTATGAGATGAAACGCGCCGGGAGGCTTATTCTTAAGAAAACGGTGGATCTTATTCCCGAAAGGCCCATCAATTTCGGCCAGTGGAATGCCTTTTCCCTCGACCTGTCAAGACTTATCAGGACCGATCCCGGGGCAATATACCGGGTTGAGCTCAGCATCCGGAAGAGACATTCCCTCTACCCATGCCCCCGAAGTGACGATGAATCCGGTGATCTTACCCGGACCGACGACCCATTCGAGACGATTGATGGAAAGGACCTGGCCTATTGGGATGCTACGACTGGATACGAGGATTATAATTACGAATACGAGGATTACGACTGGAAAGAGAGGAACGACCCGTGCACGGATTCCTATTTTAAGTACTACGAAAGAAAGGTATCCCGGAATATCCTGGCTTCAAACCTCGGGATCATTGCAAAGCAGGGCGAAGACAAATCCCTCCTGTTTATCGTGACCGACATCCGGACAGCTGAACCGGTTAACGGAGTCAAACTAGGCATCTTCAATTACCAGAACCAGCTCCTGGGGGAATCCATTACCGATAACGAGGGAATAGCCTCTTTCAGCCCCGGCCAGCAACCTTTTCTTCTCATTGCCCGGAAGGATGATCAGAGAGGTTACCTCAGGCTGGACCAGAATTCAGCTCTCTCCTTCAGTCAGTTTGACATCCAGGGTTCCCGCACGGAAAAAGGCGTCAAAGGATTTATTTACGGAGAACGCGGCGTATGGCGTCCAGGAGATACCATCCATGTATCCTTCCTCCTGAATGATAAGATTAATCCCGTTCCGGACGACCATCCCGTAATTTTTGAACTCTCCGATCCCACCGGGAAAATACGTAAAAAAATAACCCGGACGCAAGGGATGAATGGGTTCTACTATTTTCCCGTGACTACCTCCCCTGACGATCCCACGGGGCTGTGGGAAGCCTGTGTAAGCATAGGCGGATTAAAATTTTACAAATCCCTGCGCGTGGAAACGGTAAAACCAAACCGCCTGAAGATAACCCTGGACTTCGGTACGGATATGATTCCATCGGAAGGTAATATGGATGCCCGGCTGGACGTGAAATGGCTTCATGGTGCCATTGCAGGGAATATGAAGGCAAGGATTGAAGTGAATTACACCACCAGAAACATTGCATTTGAAGGTTATCCGGGTTATTCCTTCAATGATATCTCAAAATCATTCCAACCCGAAGAAAAAACCATTTTCGAAGGAAAAACAAATGAAGAGGGCATAGCCGAATTCGATCCTTCCTTCGATCTCGAAAACAGACCCCCGGGTATGCTGAATGCGATATTTACCACCCGCGTGTTCGAGGCCGGGGGAGATTTCAGTATCGATGGTTTTTCCATCCCCTATTCACCCTACCCCGTTTATATCGGGGTCAAACCTCCCGCCGGAGACCGGTATGATATGCTGCTGACCGACACGATCCAGACCTTCAGTGTAATTTCCCTCAATGAGAAGGGAAAGCCCGTTTCGAGGAATAACCTCGATGTACGCATCTACAAGCTGGACTGGAGGTGGTGGTGGCATGGTTCCGACGAAAACCTCGCTTCGTATACCGGAAACTCAAACCATGAACCCATTTATCATAAA
Organism: uncultured Bacteroidales bacterium; assembly: GCA_963771005.1. Taxonomy (GTDB): domain Bacteria; phylum Bacteroidota; class Bacteroidia; order Bacteroidales; genus DASQZK01. The sequence goes on along the minus strand of CAVYRO010000010.1, from coordinate 41,200 downwards.
ACCATAAAAACAGGTGCCGACGGAAAGGGGAATTTTACCGTTAAGATCTCGTATCCTGACTGGGGAAGATTTCTGGTACTGGTTAACGATCCGCAGGGAGGCCATTCGGTCAGCCGGATCGTGTATTTCGACTGGCCAGGTTATGTGAGCAGGGACTCGAGAAAAGATCCGCAGGCAGCCAGTATATTACCTTTCAGCTCAGATAAAAAATCATATAAGGCCGGAGAAACCGCAGTCATAACGATACCCACGGGATCAACGGGCCATATATTCCTCAGCATAGAGAACGGCACGAAAGTGCTCAGCCATTACTGGCTGAAAGCCGGGAACGGGGAAACCACCTTCAGTTTCACTGTAACTCCTGCCATGGCTCCCAATGTATATATCAATGTCTCACTTCTCCAGCCTCATGCCCAGACAAAAAATGACCTTCCGGTGCGAATGTACGGGATCATTCCTATCACAGTGGAAGATCCAGTCTCCCACCTGCAACCGGTGATATCCATGCCGGAAGTGATAAGACCGGAATCAGAGTCGGTTATTGAAGTGAAGGAAAAGAACGGCCGTGGTATGACCTATACTGTAGCCATAGTTGATGAAGGCCTGCTGGACCTCACCCGTTTCGCCACACCCGATCCCTGGCATGCTTTCTTTGCAAGGGAAGCGCTGGGTGTGAAGACCTTTGATCTTTATGACTTTGTACTCGGGGCTTACGGGGGAAGGATCGACGGTATCTTCAGCATTGGCGGAGATGGGGATAACCAGCTGAATAATTCAAGGAAAAAAGCGAACCGTTTTCCGCCGGTGGTAAAATTCCTGGGACCCTTTCAGCTAAAGCCCGGGGAAACAAACAGGCATAAAGTTTATATCCGGAACTACACGGGATCGGTGCGCACAATGGTCGTAGCAGCCGACAAAGGGGCTTATGGAAGTGCGGAGAAGACAACGCCTGTGCGAAAACCACTCATGGTCATCTCCACACTTCCAAGAGTTCTTGGCCCGGGAGAAACAGTAAGCCTTCCGGTCACCGTATTTGCTCTTGAAGATCATGTGAAGGACGTAGACATTACAATCGAGGCTACGGATCTCTTTGATCTTTCCGAAACCGCAGGCAGGATCCATTTCGACAAAACCGGGGATCAGAATATCGAATTCCCGGTAAGAGTGAAGGAAAAAACGGGCATTGGGAGAATAAGGGTAAGTGTGCGCTCGCGAAAGGAATCCGCTTATTATGAAACCGAACTGGAGGTAAGATCTCCAAATCCGGAGATCACGGATTTGATTTACGGTATGATCGATCCCGGCGAGAGCTGGAACAAACCTTTCACTTTACCCGGGATTACCGGTACCAATAAGGGAATTCTCGAAGTATCGTCCATCCCTCCCATGGATTTCGGAAGACATATGAGATATCTGCTCTCCTATCCCCACGGATGCATAGAACAGGTTACCTCAGCCGCATTCCCGCAACTTTACCTGGATGGGATCATTGATATGACGGACCAGAATAAGCAGGTAGCCTCAACGAATATTAAGGCCGCCATCGGGAAACTCGGTTCATTCCAGTTATCCTCGGGCGGATTCGCTTATTGGCCCTCCCAGGGTATAGAGAATGAATGGGGTACCTGTTATGGCGGTCATTTCCTCCTGGAGGCACGTGACCATGGATATGATGTACCGGTTAACCTTCTGCAGGATTGGATGAAGTATCAGCGTAAGGCGGCAAGAAAATGGCGTATTCAGGCATCCCGAAACGACGCATTTACTCAACAGCTTGAACTTATTCAGGCATACCGCCTTTATACCCTGTCGCTGGCAGGCGAACCTGAAATGGGAGCCATGAACAGGCTGAGGGAAACACCCGGATTGAATTACCTCGCAAAATGGCGGCTTGCAGCTGCTTATGTGCTTGCCGGACAGCATGAAACAGCGATTAGCATGGTACAATCAGCGGAAACCGGAGCTGACCGTGATTATACATCCGATCTAACCTTCGGATCGGCTCTCCGTGACAGGGCGATGATCCTGGAGACAATGAATCTGCTTGGCTTCCGGGAAGAGGCTGTTCCCCTTATTAAACTCGTATCGGAAAAATTGAGCAGCGAAAACTGGTACAGTACGCAAACCACTGCCTATGCCCTGGTCGCCGTAGCTGAATTCCTTGGAAAAGAAAAAACGAGTAAAAAACTGAATTATGATTTCCGTTTCGGTGATGAAAAATGGAGCCATGCCGCTACAAATTTCAATATTTCTGAAATACACAGGGATTTCAGTAAAGAAGGCAATCAAACCATTTCAGTGACAAACCGCGGGAAAGGTGTTCTTTTTACACGTCTCGCCCTTACCGGAACACCTGTGTCCGGAAAAGAAGAAGCAGAAGCAAAAAATATCAGGATGGATGTCGAATACAGGAATATGGATGGTTCTGCACTGGATCCCGGCCGCCTCGAACAGGGAAGGGATTTCCTGGCCGTTATCACCATTGTTAACCCAGGCATATTCGGTAACCTGGAAAACCTGGCACTGACCGAGATATTCCCGTCAGGATGGGAAATTCAGAACACCCGAATGTTCGGGATCGAGAATAAGGATTTTGAGCAGCCTGACTATCAAGATATAAGAGACGACCGTATATATAGTTACTTCAATATACGCAGTCATCAGACCAGGCATTTTGCGGTGAAAATAACGGCCACCTACAAAGGCAGGTTTTACCTCCCCGCCACCTCATGCATTGCCATGTACAACAATGACATTTCAGCCGTGGTACCGGGAAAATGGGTGGAAGTTGTTGCCCCGGGGGAATAGGTCTTTAACTGTAAGCAGGGCAGTATTTGAACCTTCCGGACCGTTTGTATTCCTGTTTCCGGTCACGGGTGCAAATTAAGAAATTTATCCCCGTGCGGAAGTTCATTGTCCTTGCACTGTAAGGCCATAAAAGTCCGCTATTTTTATCTTTTACCCAGGATAAGGGTATCTTGTCAGTCACAAAATAATACCGGACCAACCCTTTCCCTGCTGACACTCCGAAACCGAAATCATCGAAAGCACGGTCCATAAGCGAATAACTGAGGCTGAAAGTAAGTCCTTCGCGGGGTTTTGCGATGGCCGTTAGCGTAAGACCGGGATATACCCTCCCGCTAAGAATTTCAGCCTCACCGGTTATCCCTGCATCGACATAACGGTTGATCGAGTATGAGGCTCCGGCAAAAACCCGGATTGGTATGAAGGCAAAGTACGGTTTGGTGGAAGAATCGACGAAGAAATTGTTGGTCAGGCTGTCTTGGATGGCCTGGAGGAGATCGGTTTCCGTACCCGATGAGGCATAATTTATAAGATCAAACCCGCTGAAAAGAAAAGTTTGTTGCTGGCTCAGTACATTGATATTTTTTCGCCACCGTATCATACCCAGGTCCAAAATACTGGCCGACAATGTGAGTTTGCGGGAATACCTGTAAATTACACCAGCATCAATCGCCGCCCCCAAATTCCCTGAAAAGATGTAGGGCATAGCATCCCCGATTCCATTTACAGGCGAGCTTATACCGGTTACAAGACCAAAATTATTTCTCATAAGGGTCACCGGTGCGGATCCTCTGAGGATAATATCGGAATTACCAAGAAGCTCGATGGGAGAAGGTGTTGTTATAAGATTGAGCCTGGATCTTTTTGTTTGAAGGTGGACAGTACCCATGAGAAATTTCACCCTTCCGCCTAAAAAAAATCCATCATCCATTTTTTTGGAGGCACCGAAAGCAAGTTCGGTATAATCAATGAAATGAACGCCGGTACCGTTGAGATTAATGGGACGGGGTGTATTGGTACTGAGGTCCCAGTTACCATCCCTTGCATCGAGCAGGTCACGGGTGAAGACAGCCCTGAAAGAGGAACGGTTCGCGGCATTCACTGAAAAAAACCAGTCGTGCTTCCTGAATCCGAATCCGAAAATTGCCATTCCAGTTCCCAACCGGACCTGGTTTCTGCGTCCCAGGACCTTTGACAGCCGGTCGGGGTTAAAAATGAGCGAGTCACCCGGAGCTTCCTGTCCGCTCAAAAAAGCCTGACGGTAGGAAAAGCCATTGTTCCGGTAAAAAAATTGAATTTCGGAAAGTACGGGTATTGCGATAAAGCCTTTACATTCCATCTGCACCGCCGGATTGAGATTTATTGTCTGAGGGATTTCATGAAGAAGATATTGGGTCTTGTCCTGCCCGACGGCAACAAATCGCATAAGAACCTGGATTATTATCAGAAACCAGAATCCAGGAAAAGCCGGAATTATCCCATGGGATATAAGCGTAAGTTTCCGGTGATCTCTATTTATTTCCCGTTTTTGTATCAAGATTGAAAATCACTCCGGCTTTTAATAACAGCGATTGATTATCAAAAATTTTAACATTGCTCTGCGGGGCGGAGGTATGCATCTTACCTTCGGCAATGAGGTAGGTAGCATGAAGAAGTTTGCTTGTAATTTCAGGTGTAATGCCTGTATCCACTGATCCCTTCTGTACCCGGGGTATATTCTGCCAGGTGCCGGTTGGATCCGCTCCCACGATTGAAACGGGAAGTGCAAACAAAGTATCCGTAATGTTCAGGTTTGCATCCGCGAGATAGAGCTGGACACGCACATCTGCCGGAAAGGAATTTTCATAATAAAGGTCGAAGACAACGTCACCAATCTCGGTATTATCGGAAAAACTGAAATCTGCAGAACGGAATGGAAGGGTATCCCTCATTGTAATTAAACCGGCATAGCCGGCAAAAGGCAATTCAAGTTCAACCTTCATCCCGAACCGGCTTTTCGAAGAAATGAAATTAAAAAATTCACGATCATCACCCGATATCTTTATCTCAGGCTGGTAAATGATTGTGCGGGTGATATCCGAAACCATTTCAACTATATTCGAATTCTTTTTGCTGAAGATGATACTGTCCCTGGCAGGTACGAGCGGACGGGGATTGGTTGAAAATTCAGGATAGAAATATTCAGGGGCCATAGGGAAGCCGGTGGCTGTGAACATACTGCTCCCAGATGCCCTGGTATATACGTTGAAAGACCTGAAGCCCAATCCTGCCGGCAGGCCGAATGAATTAAGGGTTACGATCCTGATCCGGGGTTCCGAGAAATAATATTCGCCGTCAGGTAATTCACTGTCATACGTTATATTGAATGACCGGAGGGGCATATCAATGATGCTGCTGCCCTTAAAGCCAAAGATGATGTTCCACCGGTCGATCTGGAACTGTATATCGAATCCGGCAAGTATCTCACCGGGTTGAATAATCTTTTCCTGTGAAGGAATTTCAATCCGTATATGTGCGGGTATACGGTTCTCGTCTTCCCCATATCCGGTAATGATCACAGAGCAGCCGTCGAGGGATCCCGGTAAAACCTGGTCAGCCGGGGAAACGGTCTGTGAAATATGCCCGTTCCCTTTTCTGATATCAGGAAAATCCACTTTCAGGATCTCTTCTGTAAAAGGAAGGTTAATGTTTTGTGTTAAATAAAAACCCTTATCCACGGAAATGCTGTCAAAGCGGAATGATTTGCCCTTCCCAGCCATGGCGGTAGTGAAGAATACATCATCTTCCATCGTCAGCCCTCCTTTGGAGAGATCAATGGGGAATGCGTTTTCATTCCTGATCACAATGGAACTTGTCTGCGGGCTAAAATGAAAAAGCGATCCGGCATCGGAGGTATAGACGGTGTCCAGGTAATTCATGGTTAGAATGCGTTCTGCGTTGGATCTTACGGAAGAGCCCGGATGAGTTATGACACTCCAGGCATCAAAGGTAAGGTAGCCCAGGGGTGTGGCAAAATCGGAATTCAGTTTAAGAATCTTATCAAATTTATCACTGTCCACCGTTTCTTTGACGCATGAGGACATTCCAACCAGGATTGTTAATTGGACGTAAAAAAGTATCTTGATGCCTGGGAATCCTTTCATAGCGCGTGTTCGGCTAGAGAAAAAGTTTAAAACAATCCGGTTTAATTGACAGAACAAAGAATGCGGGACGGATTTTCACTTATATTATAGAAACAGCAGACAGATAAGTCTGGTTCACACCGGGAAATAATAAGAGGTTGGGAATGCTTAAAGAAGAACTCACAGTATCTGAACCGTATTATTATATTTGCCAGGGATAAAAGGCAATGAAAAAGGAGATTGAGATCAGGAAATACAAGTTTATACCTGCCATTGCAATCGTTATGGTTGCCGCGGCAGCGTTCTGGTTCATTCTTCCAGGGCCGTTGTTCAATGATCCTCATTGCACAGTGGTTTACGACCGTAACGGAGAACTTTTGGGGGCCCATATCGCCGCTGACGAACAATGGCGTTTTCCGGAACCCGACAGCATACCCTGCAAATTTAGTGAATCTTTGCGTCTTTTTGAAGATGAATATTTTTTCAGGCATCCGGGTATAAATATTTTTTCGATTTGCCGGGCGCTGTACCAGGATGTAAAAGCCTGGCAAATTGTTAGCGGGGGAAGTACGATCAGTATGCAGGTCATCCGATTATCGAGAAAAAACAGGCCGCGGACAATAATGGAGAAGCTTGCAGAGATCGTCCTTACCCTGAGGTTGGAGCTTCGATATACAAAGGATGAGATCCTTAAGATGTATGCGGCCAATGCCCCTTTTGGGGGAAATGTAGTTGGTCTTGAAGCCGCCTCATGGAGATATTTTGGCCGGGATCCCTCATCTCTTTCATGGGCCGAGTCCGCCACCCTCGCCGTACTGCCCAATGCGCCCTCCCTTATCTATCCCGGCAGAAACCGGGATAATCTCCTGTCCAAAAGGAACCGTCTGCTAAAGAAAATCTTCGAAAGGCATCTCACAGATAAAATGACCTACGAACTTTCCCTGACCGAGCCTCTCCCGGGATCTCCCCGGGATCTCCCCGATGCGGCTTACCATCTTGCAGAAAGATTATATACAAAGAAAAAAGGCCGTCATATTTACACCACCCTCGATGCTAATATTCAGGAGAATGTATACCGGATATTTGAGAAAAATCGTGGGCGACTTTACAGCAACCAGATCCACAGTGCCGCCTGTCTCATTCTGGATGTAGAAACCGGGAAGGTATTGGCATATGCAGGCAATATAAGGAACAATGAACACCCGGAGTACGGAGGTGATGTGGATGTCGTAACTTCCCCAAGAAGCTCGGGAAGCATTTTAAAGCCATTTTTATACTGTGAAATGCTCGACCGGGGAGAAATTCTTCCCAAGACCCTTATCGCCGACATTCCTACCCGTTTCAAGGGTTATAGTCCCAAAAACTATAACAGGGAATATGACGGGGCGGTTCCGGCTTCACTTGCCCTGGCCCGATCACTCAATGTACCTGCCGTCAGGATGCTTTATAGCTATGGAAATGAACTTTTTCACCACGATCTGCGTGAGCTGGGCTTCACCACCGTGAACTTCGCCCCGGAGCATTACGGTCTCAGCCTGATCCTCGGGGGAGCCGAGGTTAATCTCTGGGAGCTGGCTGGTGTCTATGCTTCCATGGCCCGGGTACTGAATCATTATACGCAATACAGCGGACGGTATTTTAAGCAGGACTGGCATATGCCCTTGCTGGAGGAACCCCGGACAGATGCGACAACCGCCGAACCCTACGGACTGTTGAAGGGTTCCGTTGAAGGCCATCCGGGAGCCGGTGCAATCTGGTCGGTTTTCCAGGCAATGCGGGAAGTGAACAGGCCTTATTCGGAAAGCGGGTGGGAATGGTTTAGCAATTCCAGGGCGATAGCATGGAAGACAGGAACAAGTTTCGGTTTTCGCGACGGTTGGGCTGTGGGCATAACCCCGGATTATGTCGTTGCGGTATGGACCGGAAATGCCGACGGCGAAGGAAGACCGGGGCTGACAGGCATTAATACCGCGGCGCCCCTCCTTTTCGAGCTATTTCATATACTCCCGGAAACAGACTGGTTCGACACACCGTTTGATGACCTGGCAAAGACCGGTGTCTGCAGGCAAAGCGGCCATCTTCCCGGCAGGTACTGTCAAGATATTGATTCCGTGCTCATCCCGCGATCCGGGCTTCACAGTCCGCCATGTCCGTTTCACCGGATGATCCATCTCGACGCGGAAGGTAAATACCGCGTCACCTCCTCATGTTACGATCCGGGCCGTATGATCCATAAACCATGGTTCATTCTCCCTCCGGCACAGGAATGGTTCTTCCGAAAGAGCCATCCTGATTACAGGGCCCTTCCTCCGGTTATGAAAGGGTGCCGGTCGGATGATGATATCCGCCAAATTGAAGTTCTCTATCCGGATCCGGGTTCCCTGATATATATTCCTCTTGAGCTTGACGGAAGCAGGGGAAAGGTCGTTTTTGAAGCGGCCCACCGGCAGGCCGGGAAAGCACTATTTTGGAGTATCGATGACCGGTTCGCCGGGAAAACAGTCAACTTTCACCAGATCGCCGTAAACCCTCCCGGCGGAAAACATATTCTTACCCTTGTGGATGAAGACGGGAACCGGGGTTCAGTATCTTTCGAAATCCTGGAAAAATAAATTCATCATTTTTTCGCAGTATATTATATTTTTTTTTCGGAAAACCCGTTAAAAGAATAACTGCATGGAGCTTTTGAAGACGGACCTGGTGGGATGCAGTTCAATCCATTGTTCTTGTTAATATTTGTTAAGATTTCTTCCGGGCAATGGAATATTCTTATTTTTGAATCGAATCAATTTGCCGCTTATGAAAAAATTTGTTAAGAAAAGCCGCTATATCGCTGCCGGCCTTATCGTCGTGATTCTGACCTTTGGATTTGTAAAAGTTTCTGACCGTGATTTCGAGCTCGTTAAGAGTCTCGATATTTTTTATTCCCTTTTTCGTGAAGTCAACATGTTCTATGTTGATCAGACCAACCCGGAAAAGCTTATGCAGACCGGGATTGATGCAATGTTGAATTCGCTCGATCCTTACACTACCTTCATCCCTGAATCTGAAAGGGAAGATTTTGATTTTATGACAACGGGGAATTATGGGGGTATTGGTGCGGTTATCAGGAAGAGCCATGACTATGCCATCGTTGCCGATCCCTACGAGGATTCACCTTCCGCGAGGGCAGGGCTCAGAGGGGGAGATATCATTTTTTCCATCGACGGAACGAGCACCAAAGGACAGAGCCTGTCCGGAGTAAGCGAGCGGCTTAAGGGATCCCCTGGAACCGAAGTAAACCTTGAGATCAGGAAACCCGGTGAAAGTGAAAATTCAAAAGTGAAGATCGTCCGTGAACAGATCCACGTCAACACCGTAAGATATTTCGGCAAAATAGATCAGCACACCGGTTATATCCGGCTATCAAATTTTACACTGGGCGCTGCACAGGAAGTGCAGAATGCCTTTATTAACCTGAAGCAAAAACAGGGGATCGACAAACTCATCCTGGATCTACGTGGTAATCCCGGCGGGCTCCTGATCGAAGCTGTCCGTATCTGCAACCTTTTCGTGGATAAAGGTCAGCTTATCGTCAGCACCCGGGGAAAGGTTAAACAGTGGGATGAAAATTACTATACTACTTCGGAACCCCTTGACACGAAAATTCCCATTGTAGTACTCGTCGACCGTGGTTCGGCCTCAGCTTCGGAAATAGTAACCGGGGCGTTGCAGGACCTGGACCGTGCAGTGATCGTGGGAGAACGGACTTTTGGGAAAGGACTGGTGCAAACAACCCGTAAGCTGAAATACGATGCACAGCTAAAGGTAACCACTGCCAAATATTACATCCCGAGCGGACGTTGTATCCAGGCTCTCGATTATACCCACCGCAATGAAGATGGCAGCGTAGGCCATATACCCGATTCTCTCATTTCCAGTTTCAACACCCGGAATGGCAGAACCGTATTTGACGGGGGCGGTATAAAACCCGATGTAGTAGATTCCCTCGATGGTTTAAGCCAGATCGCTCTGAACCTTTACGTGCAGAATGTCATATTTGATTTTGCCACCGACTATATGATCCGTCATACAGATGCCCCGAAAGAAAAAGGTTTCAAGCTTTCCGGGGAGGAATACCAACTATTCGAGGATTTCGTGCAGGAGGGTAATTTCAATTATAAAACCAATAGTGAAGAGGAACTGAATAGCCTGATCCGTTCGGCAAAAAAAGAAAAATATTATGCCCGGGCAAAGGACCAGTTCGATGTTCTTGAAAAGGAACTTCAGCATGATAACCTCAAGGATCTCGAGGAGTTCAAACCTGAAATTTCGGAATTGATCGAGGAAGAGATCATGGGAAGGTATTATTACCAGGAAGGCCGGGTTGAAGCATCACTTGCCAGTGATCAGCAACTGAACAGGGCCATTAAAGTGATCTCCGATCCGGCGGATTATCAGGCCATCCTGATGCCTGTTAAGCATAAGGCAACTACGGGTGAGCCTGTATTATCAACCGCCGGAGTAAGCGCTGAAAACTAAAAATTCATCCTTGTCGCTAATGTCAATATCATCAGCCTGAAGTTTTCCATTGACTGAAATTTTCAATACATACCGGCCCAGTGCCGGTATTTTTTTTCTAAGCTCCTTTTCAAGCTGAGCCAGCGTAGTTATACCACCCGTATTGAGGCTTATTTTTCGTTTACCGGTCATTTCTGCAGGCAGCCCGGTAAGTATCAGGTTATAAGGCATATTCAGAATATTTCAGGTTTATTTTTCGGGGTTTGTCGTCAATGAGCTTCCAGCCAGTTGGATCCTTCTCCCATATCTACGGTAAGGGGAACACTCAATTCAAGAGCATGTTCCATTCCGTCTTTTACCAGCTGTTTAAGATCTTCAAGCTCAGGTTTATAAACATCAAACACCAGTTCGTCGTGTACCTGGAGGATCATTTTGGATCTCATTCCTTTAGATAACAGCCGGGAATGGATATTGATCATTGCGATCTTAATGATATCTGCAGCCGAACCTTGCAGCGGAGCATTGATTGCATTTCGTTCAGCCACTCCCCGTACAATGGAATTGCGTGAATGGATATCGGGAAGATGCCTCTGTCGTCCCATGATGGTGTAAACGCAGCCTTCTTCCCTCGCCTTCCGTATGATATTATCCATATAGGCTCTCACCCCGGGGAAAGAATCAAAATAACCGTCTATAAGGGCTTTAGCTTCCTTTGTCGGTATGTTAAGTCTCTGTGCAAGCCCAAAGGAAGAAATACCGTAAATAATGCCAAAATTGGCGGTTTTTGCTGAAGAACGCATTTCGCGGGTAACTTCATCACGGCTGACACCGTGGATCCGTGCTGCAGTAGTTGTATGAATGTCCTCATTCCTGCGAAATGCCTCTATCATATTTTTGTCCTGGCTCATATGGGCCATAAGCCTCAGCTCAATCTGTGAATAGTCGGCCGATAATAAAACATAATCATCTCCCCGGGGAATGAAAGCTTTTCTTATCTCCCGCCCGCGTTCTTCACGGATCGGTATATTCTGGAGATTCGGATTGTTTGAACTGAGCCTTCCTGTGGCTGCCACGGCCTGATTGAACGAAGTATGAATACACGCAGTGGATGCATTTACCATCTTGGGCAGCGATTCAACATAAGTTGATAAAAGCTTACGAAGTGACCGGAAATTAAGTACTTCGGGAATGATTTCATGCTTTCCCCCAAGTTTGGAAAGAATATCCTCACCCGTTGAATATTGCTTCGTTCTCGTTTTTTTTGCATCGGTAACGATCTTCAGCCGGTCGAAAAGGACCTCCCCCAATTGTTTTGGTGAAGATATATTAAAGTTCATGCCGGCAAGTTCGAATATCCTTTCCTCGGAAATAATAATTTCTTTTACAAGCTGCCTGCCAAATACTTCAAGAGCCTCTATATCAAGTCTGACACCGGTATGCTCGATATCAGCAAGCACCGGGACGAGGGGCATCTCCAGTTCATGGGCCAGGTGGTCGAGATGTTTGTCCTTGAGTTCTTTTTTAAGAATATGATACAACTGAAGTGCGAGATCGGCATCCTCGGATGCATAATCTTTCAGCTTTTCAGGGTCGACATGCCGCATCGTTTTTTGTTGTCTTCCTTTCGGACCGATCAGCTCCTCGATTTTTACAGGGCTGTAATTGAGATATTTTTCGGAAAGGATGTTCAGGTTATGCCGCTGCTCGGGTTCCAGGAGATAATGCGCTATCATCGTATCGAAAACGGGTCCGGAAGTAATAATGCCGTAATTGTACAGTACCCTGATGTCGTATTTCAGGTTTTGTCCAATTTTCAGGAAAGCTGGATCTTCCAGTATCACCTTCAACGGTGCAAGAAGTTTTTTTGTTTCTTCCTTATCTTCCGGCATGTACAAAAAATATCCTTCATGCTCCTTCAGGGAAACAGAGACTCCGACCAGCGAGGCAGTCATTACGTCCAGGCCGGTTGTTTCCGTATCGAAGCAGATTTGCCCGGTTTCTGCTATTTTTTCGCAGAGCGATTTTATCTCATCCGTTGTTGTAAGCAGGTGGTACGATTTTTTTAAAGTAGATATCGATTCAAATGAAGACCGGGATTCAACAGTCGTTCCCGCCAGGCCGGAAAACAAATCACCCTGAACTTCCGGGGTTGGAGGAGATGTTTCTGAGGGCAGAATCCTGCTTATTAAAGTCTTAAATTCAAGTTCCTCAAATAATGATTTAAGGATATTGACATCGGGTTCCGATCTTTTCAGCAAATTCAGATCGAATTCAAAAGGTACTTCTTCATGAATAGTAGCAAGTTGTTTGGACATGATTGCCTGTTCACGGAAGGTCTGGAGATTTTCTTTAAGTTTTCCCTTGAGATCGTCCAGGTGATCAAGAAGATTTTCCAGGCTGCCATATTCCGAGATCAGCTTAATTGAAGTTTTTTCACCAATTCCCGGAACTCCGGGAATATTGTCCGAGGCGTCTCCCCAAAGAGAAAGGATGTCGATAACCTGTGCCGGTCTTTCGATGCAAAATTTTTTCCTGACCTCATCCACTCCCCATATCTCCACATCATTTCCCAATCGTTTCGGCTTATACATGAGTATATTCCCCGTAACAAGCTGGGCATAGTCCTTATCCGGGGTCATCATATATACCATGAGGCCTTTTTTTTCCGCTTTCCTGGCGATAGTCCCGATCACATCATCCGCTTCGTAATTATCGACCTCGATAACCGGGATATTATATGCAGTTAGAATTTTCTTTATCCAGGGTACTGAGCTTCTGATGTCTTCCGGCGTCTCCTCCCTGTGAGCTTTGTAATCGGGAAAGATCTCATGCCGGAAGGTAGGTGTTGAAGGATCAAATACCACGGCGATATGTCCCGGATTCTCCTTTCGCAGGATCTCGTCCAGTGTATTTACAAAACCGAAGATCGTTGAGGTGTTAAATCCTTTTGAATTTTTGATCGGATTCGCGATAAATGCATAATAGGCTCTGAAAATGAGAGCATAAGCATCAAGAAGAAATATTTTATTATTATCCGTCATGGTTTACCATTGATTTTATCAGGGATTGTCATCTGCGAACCATTCTGCATAAGAAGTGCCTGTTTCCCTGAGTTTAAGAGAATAAAGCCGCAGAGTACCGGGAAGTTGCTTTTTAATTTTTGCAGCCATATAAACAAGCAGATTTTCGCAAGTTGGTTGAAAATCTGTGACTATCAGGTTGTTAAACATCTGATTATCTTTAATCGCAGTGCCATCGGCATCCGCAGAAATGACAAGGCTGTGATCGAATTCGCTGACGACAGCAGTTTTCACCCATTTTTTAAGGTCACCGAAATCGACGACCATCCCGTTTTTTGGATCGCCTTTATCCATGGAAGGTTCACCGGTTACTGTAACGAATAATTTATAGGAATGTCCATGGATGTTACTGCAGGCTCCATCATAATTCCATAGGGCATGTGCCATTTCGAAAGAAAATTCTTTAGTCACCCGGATCACTGGCATGTATTGCGGATTAATCCTTAAAATTAAAATAAAAACAATATAATCCGGTAAGTGTTTTAACCGGATTGAACTTAACGGAATAACCTGTATACCGGGATCACTGGAGTGAACCGCAGAATTTCTTTATTAAATTGGACAAGGATTCTCCCGTGACCGGGTTTATACAGTCGATCGTTCCTGCCGGGCAATAACCATCAGCATTCACATGTGAAACGGGTTAGAAATAATACGCGGTCAGTTACAGGCACATTTACTGATACAATCAACGATGCTGCTCAGGTTATCGTTTTTCAGGGAATAAAATGTATTTTTTCCTTCACGCTGTGACGTAAGTACACCTTTATCTTTTAGAATCCCGAGATGATGGGAAGTTGTGGACTGTTCAATCTTGAGCAGTTCATGGATCTCGGTAACCGTAAGTTTTTTACCTTCGTCAAGAAAGTTAATAATGGCAATCCTCATAGGATGAGCAATTGCCTTTAACATATTTGCGGCTTTTTCCAGCTGATCGGGTGATAAATCACTAAACTTCATGATCTTGAACAATTTATAACAGTGTTATTATATTCACAAATTAAATTTTAACAAATACAAATATATAAATATATTAAATGGAAAAAATGATTTCAGTCAGCTTTTTTAAATATTGTTAATTTTTTAACAAGTAAATCTGATTTCCATTATACTAATAAATATCATAGTTTTATCGACAAGAAGACCCGGATCCGGCCGGGTGATTCCATTCTGATTCTAAATTATTGCAGTTTTTCTGATAATAATATAACAGCGCTGCCTGAAAAATACAGGAATTTTACTAAAGGAATATTAACTTTGTCACAAAGGTTATTTTTAATGAGCGATTTAGAACAGATCAGGGAGCCTGTTAAGCGAGAACTGAAAGAATTCGAAAAGCATTTTAAGTCGGTAATGAAAAGTTCCGTTCCGTTGATGGATATCATCACGAACTATATCCTGAGGCGGAAGGGAAAGCAGCTCAGGCCAACCTTTGTCCTTCTCACCTCTTCTATGCTTGGCGTCATTAATCCTTCGACTTATACAGCCGCATCACTCATTGAGCTTCTTCATACTGCCTCCCTGGTACATGATGATGTTGTTGATGAATCCTATGAGAGGCGCGGATTTTTTTCACTCAACGCCTTATGGAGATCTAAGATTGCCGTACTTGTCGGTGATTACCTGTTGTCGAAGGGGCTCCTTCTTTCCGTGGAACGCCAGGAATATGAACTTTTAAAGATCGTTTCCGAGGCGGTACGGGAGATGAGTGAAGGCGAGTTACTGCAACTCAGGAAATCCCGCAGGCTGGATATTACCATGGATGAATACTTTGATGTCATCCGCAAGAAAACCGCAGCCCTTATTGCCGCATGCACGGCTAGCGGAGCGCGGGCGGTTTCAACGGATGAGGACACTATCTCCCGGATGAAGCTCTTCGGAGAAAATACCGGGATCGCTTTCCAGATCAAGGATGACCTGTTCGATTATGATCGCAATGGGAAGATCGGCAAACCCACCGGTAATGACATCAAAGAAAAGAAGATGACCCTCCCGCTTATTTATTCTCTTCAGCAATGTAACACATCGGAGAAGAGAAGAATAATCCATATCATCAGACATCAGAATAAAAATGCAAGGAAGGTTGATGAGGTGATGAATTTCGTCGATAAATACAACGGGCTGGAATATGCCGAGGGTAAGATGAGATTTTACAAAGAACGGGCTATGGAAATTCTTCAATCCTTTCCTCAAAATCCCTCCAGGGACTCCCTCGCCCATCTGGTTAATTTTACCATTGAGCGAAAAAAATAATTTTCATTTTTATCCGGGATTGACCTCTGTTCACTTAGAATCAAAAACTATCGGCGGAGCCTCTTTTTTAAACCGCTATAGATGATTTTTTATGTGCCAATGTACAGTAGCGGTTCCAATATTGAATTCTCAGCACCTCAATCTGTATAATATTATGCCTTATTTATCTGTATATCAGCCATTTAGATTCAATATCACAGATTATGGATTTTTAACTGCTCCAAAAGAATTTGGGTCTTTGCTTTGCCGATTATAGCCTCTATTTTTTCTTTCGGGGTATTTTTTATCTCCTGGATAGAACCGAAGGACGAAATCAATTTTTCGATGCTCTTATCGCCAATTCCCTTAATCGTGTCGAGTTCTGAGCTGATCATCGCATTTGATCTTTTTTGCCTGTGGAAAGTTATTCCAAACCTGTGGGCTTCATTTCGAATATGCTGGATTACTTTCAGCGATTCCGAATTTTTATCGATGTAAAGAGGCACGGGGTCATCTGGGAAGTATATTTCTTCCAGCCTTTTTGCGATTCCGATGATCGCGATCTCTCCTCTCAGTCCGAGAGCTTCCAGGCTTTTCATTGCTGCATTCAGTTGTCCTTTGCCCCCATCGATCACGATTAGCTGAGGCAGCGGAATTTCTTCCCTGAGCATTCGGTCGTACCTCCGGAATACAATTTCCGCCATCGAAGCGAAATCATCAGGACCTGTCACGGATTTGACATTGAAATGTCTGTATTCCCTTTTTTCCGGCCGTGTATTTTTAAAGACCACACAAGCAGCAACCGGATTTGAACCCTGGATATTGCTGTTGTCAAAACATTCTATATGGACCGGAAGCGATTTAAGGCGGAGATCTTTTTTCAGGGTTGTAAGGATTCTTTCGGTTGCTCTGACGGGAGCTGCCGTAGCTTTTTGTTTTTTACTGTCCATCATGAAATACCTTGCATTTCTTTGGGAAAGCTCAAGTAGCTTCAGTTTATCGCCTTTCCGGGGAATCACTGCTTTTGTATTTTCGGGTAGGGTACTCACTTTAAAAGGAAGGATAATTTCCTTAGAATTACTGAAAAGCCGCTGCCGGATTTCAGTAATGGCATATTCCAGAATCTCTTCTTTCGGCTCATCCAGTTTTTTACTTATCTCAACTGTGTGAGCCTGGATTATTGCCCCGTTAACCACTTTCAGAAAATTCACATAGGCATCCTTTTCATCATCTACGAAGGAAAAAACATCAATATTATGAACTGTGGGACTGACCACCATGGATTTCATCTGAAATTTTTCAAGGGCTGTGATCTTTTGCCGGATATTTTCAGCTTCCTCGTACTGGTATCCCTTCGCAAAATCATCCATAAGTTTTTTAAGATAGCCGGTCACATGTTTTAGATTTCCCTTCAGGATGTCGTGGATCTGGCTGATCGTCATGTTATATTCTTCTTCTGTCTGAAGATCTTCACATGGCCCTTTACAATTTCCAATATGAAATTCAAGACATACTTTAAATTTCCCCTGGGAAATATTTTCTTTAGTAAGATTTAATTTACATGTCCGGAGTTTATATAGTTCCTTGATAAGTGCCAGGAGTGTACGCACGGTTGCCGCCGAGGTATAGGGGCCGTAGTAGGAAGAACCGTCTTTTACAATTTTCCTTGTGGAAAACACCCTCGGAAATCTTTCATTTTTGATGCAAATCCAGGGAAACGTTTTATCATCTTTCAGATTGATATTGTATCTCGGCTGGTACTTTTTAATCAGGTTATTCTCAAGAAGCAGTGCGTCAGATTCCGAAGTCACAACGATATGTCTGATATCATATGTCCTTTTTACAAGAATCCTGATTTTATTGTTTTCGTGGTATGGCTTATTGAAATAGGACGAAACTCTTTTTTTCAGGGATTTTGCTTTACCTATATAGATGATCTTTCCCTTTTCATCCATGAACTGGTACACACCCGGTTTTTCAGGCAGATTGCTTACTCTTTCACTTATTACAGGTTTGGAAATGTCTGTCATTATCTCTATTCGAATAAGGATGTAAGTTGAAAAGAACCGACATCGAATAAACCTTTATTTCCGATTTTCAGTTCGGGGATAACCAGGAGAGCCATAAAGGAGAGTGTCATGAACGGAGATTGCAGGTTTGTTCCCGCTTCTCTTGCCATCCTGTTTACCTTTTCATACAAACGGGCCGTTTCTGTAGCAGGCCTGCCGGAAATGATCCCGGCAACAGGAAGAGGCAGCCCCGTAATAATAGTTCCGTCATGGAAGGCAATACCGCCCCTGTTATCATGGATCCAATCAATAATTTCAAGTATATAGCTGTCATCCGTACCTACAGCGATCACGTTGTGACTGTCATGAGCGATGGATGATGCAAGAGCGCCATTTTTAAGACCGAAATTGTGAATGAATCCCACGGCAGGTTTTTCCTTTTTATATCTGTTCAGGACAATGATTTTAAGAATGTCGTTTCCCGGATCGGAAACTACGAACCCGTTTTCCACTCTGGGCGATATGAGCAGCTTCCGTGTTATAAGCTCCCCGTCGATCGCATCGATAACTTTAAGCTTTCCTTCTGCAACAGGAACCTGCAGATCCTGTCGGTTGAGATCATTTACAAAATATATATTCGGCGTACCGTCACCCGTACTTTTAAAATTGATCTTACCTTCCGAAAAAACAGGATTTCCGTCAATCCAGGTTGACATGGTACTAAAATTTACAAGATCTTTCATTACGACAAAATCTGCCGGGTCTCCTTCCCTGAGAAGTCCGACATTTATTCCATAATGTTCAACCGGATTTTTAGTAACAGCCTGAATGATATGAAAAAGATCGATCCCTTTCCCGATCCCCCGGGCAAGTAGCCGGTTGAGGTGGCCCTTAACCAAATCATTTGGATGCAAGTCATCCGAGCAAAGCATCACCTGCCCGGGATATTCATCGATCAGTTTCCAAAGATGCTCAAAGTTCCTGGCTGCACTTCCTTCCCGGATCTGGATAATCATTCCTTTACTTAACTTCTCGAGTGCTTCTTCATAGGAGGAGGATTCATGATCTGTTTGAATACCCGAACCAATATATTTATCCAGATCTTTACCCGAAAGTCCGGGAGCATGTCCGTCAATTTTTTTCCTGTTATTTTTAGCCGAAGCAAGTTTAGCCATGACTTGGGGATCACTATGAATTACTCCCGGGAAATTCATCATTTCGGAAAGAAACCAGATATCATTTCTGCTAAGTAACTGTGATACGTCTTCCGCGTTGAGTACAGCTCCCGAAGTTTCGCTACCCGTTGCGGGAACACAGCTAGGTGCCCCGAAAAAAAATTTGAAGGGAACTGAGTTCCCGTTCCTGATCATGAAATCCACACCTTCCACGCCGAGAACGTTTGCAATTTCATGCGGATCCGAAACAGTGGCAACCGTTCCAAATTGCACGGCAGCTTCAGCAAAATGAGCCGGTGTCAGCATTGAACTTTCGATGTGAATGTGTGAATCCACAAGTCCGGGCAAGATATAATCCCTAAATGTTCCCTTCGTTTTATGGATTTCCAGGATCCGGCCCTCTCTGATCCTGATAATGACCGGATAAATTGATTCTTGAAAAATGTCGACGAGGTTCCCGCTTATTTCCAGGGCCTTGTTCATGGAGCATATATTTTAAATGTTCCACGTGGAACATATCTTTACCTTCCCATGTATAGCAATAAAACACTGATGTCGGCCGGGGATACACCACTGATTCTTGATGCCTCACCGATAGTATCCGGTTTCTGCCGGGTAAGTTTCTGCCGGGCTTCCGTGGAAAGCGACTTTAGAATATTATAATCAATGCCCGGTTTAATAGAGATTCCTTCCAGTCTTTTGATCTTGCCGGCCATTAATTTTTCTCTTTCGATATAACCCTCGTACTTAATGAAGATTTCTGCCGATTCCAGTATCTCATTACCGATACTTCCTGAATCTTGAAGTAATGAATTCAATTCCGGAATAATGAATAAAATATCTTTGATTGATAATTGTGGACGCCTTATCAATTCCACGGCCTTTGTCTTTTGCTTCAACGGGCTGGTTTCCTTTTCCAAAAGCATCTCATTAATGTCTTCCGGTGAAACACTCGTATTGTTGATCAGCTTAAGGATCCTCTCTTTTGTAGATATCTTTTTCTCCAATAGCTTTATCCGTTCTTCTCCTGCAAGTCCAATATTAAAACTTAATGGAGTAAGCCTTTCATCCGCATCATCCTGGCGCAAAAGCAACCGGTATTCCGCCCTTGAGGTAAACATTCTGTAGGGCTCATCCACTCCTTTTGTAATTAGGTCATCAATCAGTACGCCAATATAGGCCTGATCTCTACCAAGGATAAATTCTCCTTTTTCCTGAATCTTCATTGCAGCATTGATCCCGGCCATTATACCCTGGGCGCCGGCTTCTTCGTAGCCGGTAGTCCCGTTGATCTGCCCGGCAAAATACAGATTCTCCACAAGCCGGGTTTCTAAAGTATGTCTTAATTGCACCGGAGGGTAATAATCATATTCTATAGCATATCCGGGTCGGAAAATCTTTACATTTTCCAATCCAGCTATTTTCCGGAGTGCTTTATACTGCACATCCAGGGGAAGGGAGCTTGAAAATCCGTTAATATAATACTCAAATGTTGTAAGTCCTTCAGGCTCAAGGAAAAGCTGATGCATATCCTTATCAGCGAAAGTCCGTATCTTATCTTCAATGCTCGGACAGTATCTTGGACCCGTACCTTTAATGGAGCCATTGAAAAGTGGGGAATCTTCAAATCCTGTAATCAGTTCCGAATGAACATCAGTGTTTGTGTAAGTGATATAGCAACTCTTGTGATTGGAATAGTCAGCATCATAATCCAAAAAAGAAAACTTTCTGCCTTCATCGTCCCCTCTTTGTTCTGCCATTTTGCTAAAGTCGATTGTACGACCATCAAGCCTTGCAGGTGTTCCCGTCTTCATTCTCCCTACCTTAAAACCGTACTTCGATAGCTGGTCGCTGATCCCTTCCGAAGCAGGTTCAGACGCCCTTCCACCCCGGATCCGGTTTGAACCGATATGCATCAGGCCGTTCTCAAAAGTACCGTTCGTAAGAATGACGGCACGTGCTCTGAAAATCATGCCCATTCTTGTTTTCACTCCTCTCAGCCTGTCATTTTCAAAAAAAAGGGAAACGACCATATCCTGCCAAAAATCCAGGTTTCTTGTATTTTCGAGCATCTCTCTCCATTTCATGCTGAAAAGCATCCTGTCACACTGGGCGCGTGGACTCCACATGGCGGGTCCTTTCGACCGGTTCAGCAATCGGAACTGGATCATAGAGGCATCGGTCACTCTCCCACAGTATCCGCCCAGGGCATCGATCTCCCTTACTATTTGCCCTTTTGCCACGCCGCCCATGGCTGGATTGCAACTCATCTGGGCAATTTTGGTCATATCCATAGTAATAAGCAACACCCGGCAATCCATATTGGCAGCAGCAGCGGCAGCTTCACTCCCGGCATGCCCTGCACCCACAACTATAATATCATACTCTTGCAACATCCTATCCGATTTGATGCAAAGTTAATTATTTAATTTCAATATAAATAAGTGATTAAACGATAATGAGACGCGTCTACAGAGGAAAGCGCAAGTTCTTCAGCCCTCCGCATTTGCGTTTTTTCGCTTTCTGTTTTATCTTTTAAGCCGGCGAGATGAAGAATTCCGTGGATAATCACACGCTTTAATTCCCGATTAAAACTTTCATCGAAAATGGTCGAATTTTCCAAAACCCTATCTACGCTGATATAAATATCACCGTTCAGAGTTTCCCGTATTGAATAATCGAAGGTAATGATATCCGTAAGATCGTGATGATCAAGGTAGGTTTGATTGATCTTCAGAAGGGTATGGTCATTGGTAAAAACAAAATTAATATCACCGGTGATCTTCCGGTAAGAAGCCGCAACGCTCTTTATCCATTTCTTAATCTCGTTTTTATGCTTCGGCAGGAAATCAGATTCTTCATTATAAAAGTATACGGGCACTAAAACCGGGTATTAAAAGTCAGCTTTACCATGGATCCATTGGATAAAAATTCAATTCCGTCAGAAAGCTTTTGCATAAGAAAAATCCCTCTCCCGTTAATTTTTTCAATATTTTCAGGGGCCGTGGGATCCGGTACATGCGCATAATCGAATCCCTGTCCTTCATCCTTGATAATTACAAGAAGATTATCTTCCTCATTTTCCATATCGATCTCGACCATCCTGTCCTCCTGAAGGGAATTCCCATGTACAATAGCATTATTTGCAGCTTCAAGAGTGGCGATCATGATATTTCCGTAAATCTCATCGCTAAGAGATAATTCGGCAGAAATATCATCAACGAATTTCTCGACTAATCTTAGATTTTCAATTTTTGATGGTATTTTCATTACTTTCTTCATAGAAATGAATTGTTGCGCTAACTGCTATGTATACTACATCCCATACGAAAGGTTTCCTTTTTTATTCAATTTGTTAGTGACTAAGCCATAGGGCGGGATCAAGAACAACCCTGTCTTTCCAGATCTCGAAATGCAGTTTGGTAATATTGTCAGAATCTGTATAAACTTTCCCTATCGGTTGCTTAACTTCCACCTTATCTCCCGCTTTTACTTTCACATCAACAATATTCTGATAAACAGTCCAGAAGTTACCATGTTTAATAATAACGGTATAATTTGTACCCAATATTGCAATTACCTTTGTAACTGTACCTCTAAATACAGCCCTGACATCGGAATTGTTTGTTGTTCCGATATCTATGCCATTGCTTTTAATTTTTATTCCTTTTAAAACAGGGTGATTCTGCTCCCCGAATTTCCCGATAATCATCCCTTGTGCCGTGGGCCATGGGAGTCTTCCGATATTCTTTCCAAATTCCTCCGAGGTCAGACTTTCCTCAGGAGTCATAAGCACGGAACTATTTGCAGCTTTAGCTTTCCTGGCCTCTTCTTCGATGATCCTTTTAATTTCCTCCTCGATTTCCTTCTGTACGGCTTCTCTCTTACGTATCTCAGCCATTAACTTGCCTTCCTTTCGCTTAAGCTCACCGACTACCTTGCTTTTCTTCTCCCTGTCCCTGTCAAGCTTTTCCTGCTCCTCCCTGATTTGAGATATCGTTTGCACCTGCTCACTCTTTCTTCTTTCAAAAAGCATCTTCCGGGCATTCAATGAATCATTCAGGTCTTTGATCCTTTCCACGGTCTCTCTTCTGTACTCATTAAGGTATTTTAGGTATTTAAGGCGCTGGTAACCCTGATTAATATCTTCGGCAGAGAGAATGTACATTAACGGGAGTTCGGGATCCATGTTCTGGTAACTCTTCTTAATAATGGAAGCATATTCAAGTTTAAGCCTATCAATATTCGCAGAATTTTTTTCAATCTCTGAACGGATCCCATTAATTTCATTCCCAATCGATTCATTCTGCTCCTCAAGATTTCCGATCAGGGAAATCCTGTGATCAATGCCCTTTTGGATAATGTTCAGCTGGTTAACGGAACTTTGTCTTTCCTCCTTGGTCTGATCAAGAAGTTTGCGCGTGTATTCTATTTTTTCAATATTCTCGTTCTTCTGCTTCTCCAGGTCTGATTTGTCCTGGCAATAAGCATGAAACCGTCCTGTTAACAGAAATATCAGTAAAATTCCTATTTTAAAAAAGCCTTTCAAGCTTTGTATAGTTTTTACCTGTCTTAAATTCAGTTCTTTCGTAATTCCTGTACTTAATATCCCTTATTCTGATGTTGACCTCCCTTTCCTCTTTGCCGGTGATAAGGCTAATGGTAAAATTTCTAGGTTCAGTCTCCTCTCTCGCGATTTCGACATCAGCAAGAACATCATGAATATAGTCGGATAAATATATTCTTTCTAACTTCAAGGAGAACCTGTCATAATACAGCTGGATTTTTTGCCCTTCATTGAGAATCTCGTTGAAGCTTACCCGGGCAGAATCGACTACAAATTTTCTTATAAAATCTTTCTTCCTTTCATTCTTATAAAATAACCCGGTATAAATAAATTTTTGCAAAGTACCCAAATCGAAATCAGCGGGGAGGTAATTTCTCAGATCATTAGAACTCCCGTAATAATATTCCCTTTTAAAACGGTTTATAAATTTAATCGAATCTTCTGTTATTTCTCCCCTGGCGATTTCAAACCCCATATATTTCACAGCGAAAAAAATATTCCTGTTCTTTTCCATGTACAGGGTAATTTTGGCTTTGGCCGAATTATCGCCACTAATCTCAAAATCAGCATTCTCCACTAAAAGAAATTCCGGATCAAAGCTTTCATTAAGTCTCCCTGCAATGACTTTCTGAAGGTCGGCTGTGCCTGTCCTGCCGGCCGAAACGCCCTTAAATGTCTTACATCCTGATAGCAGGAGAAAAACAGCCGGAAGAAAAATAAGGATCCTTTTAATCATTCTTTAATTCACTGATTCTATCGTTTAGTTCATCTGTGTTCAGACCTTCGGCCTTTGCCTTTTCGTACCAGGTCAACGACATGTTCTTGTCTCCCAACTGATAAAGGATCTCCGCATAATGGAAACAGAGTTCCGAATTTTCGGTTGAATTTTTCAGGGCTTTTTCCATAAAAATTTTTGCCTGCTCATAATCACCTGATTTATAAAGGATCCATCCGTAGGTATCAAGAAATGTCCCGTTTTCAGGATCCCGTTCCACCGTTTGTCCGCTAAGCTCAATTGCCCTTTTCAGATTATAGTCTTTTAAGGCCATATAATAGCAGTAATTGTTCTTGACCTGGTCATTATCCGGCTCCATAACCAGGAGTTTTTCGAAGTAGGAGAATGAGTCCTCATAATTTCCTGCACGATAGGCTGCTTCCCCAAGAAAGGTAAGATATTGCTTTTTCACCCCTTTCTCCAGATCATCATTAAAGCCGGATCTAAGAATTTCGAAGGATTTATCGAACATTCCCTTCTGGTACCAAGCAATTCCCACAAAAAGCTTTAGCTCCGGCTTATTGGGGAAATATTTCAAGGCATCATTACCATATTGAATAATATCATCATATTTTTGCAGCCGGGTTGCATTGTATAAAGCCTGTTGCCAGATAATAAAATTATCGCTCTTCAGCTTAACAAGATTCCTTATACATGTGTAAGCTTTCTCCACCCGGTTATTCTTGTTGTAGTAATCGTAAGCAATGGAATTAACGCTGTAATCACCGGGATATTCGGAAGAAAGGATATCCACAAGATTTCCTACTTCATTCTTATACCGGGAAAGGATGCTGTCATTCGTTAAAAAGAACGTCAGTGTATTAACCTTTTTCTCAGCGGTTATCTGACTCAATGTGAAAGCCTTACCGAGGAAATAAAATCCACTTTCCGTCAAACCATTGTGGTTATAATAATCTGCCAGGTTCGTTATAGCGTAAATATTCGTAGAATCGAGATCAAATGCAGCCTGGTAGTACTTAATCGCTTCGTCCTTTTTTCCGGATTCTTCCAGATATTCAGCCAGAAGTACATTATATTCAGGCGATTCAGGAATTTTTTTCTGCAATTTTAGCAGTTCAGTCAAACCTTCCCCGAACATCCCCGCCTGCTTGCATATTTCCACTTTTTTCAGTGAGATCATTTCAGAAATCCCATTCTCATTTTCGATTCCATTAAGCACATCAAGAGCGTCACTGTATTGCCCGATTTCTGCGAAGCTCTCTGCAATAGAATAAAGGATTTTAGTGTCCTTATTCATTTTAAGGTACTTACGACAAACTTTGATAGCTTCCTTTTGCTTATTGTTTGTCTTCAGGATCTGGTTATATGCAAGAACATACCAGTAATTGTAAGGATCCAGGTTGTAAGCTTTACCGATCATTTCCTCAGCCAGCTCATACTCCTCCCGGGCCACATAAATCGATCCCAGCTCATAGTAAGCCACCGAATATTTAGGCCGCGAATCAATACACTTCTGATACAAACTAACGGCCTGGTCCAGTTCCCCGGTGATTTTCAGACGTGAAGCCTCGGTAAGCGCATATTCATAATTATAATCCTTTTCTTCCTGTCCGAATGCTGTTACCGTAATGGCAACGAATAGAATAATTAATAGTTTTTTCATCATATAATAATTCTGATTTTAAAGGTATAATGGAACCCACATGATCGATTATTATAAGGTTTCCTTTGTGTTCTCATCAATCTCGTGGGTTTCATTTTTCAATGTTTTCCGGTATGTCCAAATCCTCCTTCACCCCTCTCGGAATCATTCAAAATATCGACGGCCTCCCAAATGATCTGTTCATGTTTATGTATCACCATCTGACAGATCCGTTCTCCATCTTTAATTGTAAAATCCTCATTTGACAGATTGATCAGTATAACCCTGACCTCTCCTCTGTAATCGCTGTCGATGGTGCCGGGCGTATTGAGAACGGTTACCCCGTGTTTGATTGCCAGCCCGCTCCTTGGCCGGATCTGGGCTTCGAATCCTACCGGCAGTTCAATATAAAGGCCTGTAGGTACAAGGACTCTCTCCAAAGGCTTTATCACTATATTGCTTTCGATATCTGCCCTGAGATCCAATCCTGCCGAACTGGCTGTACTATATTCCGGAAGTGCGTGTTTTGATTTATTAATAACTTTGACAACCATTATGAATATTTGTGATTAAGTCTGTTTTTCGTTTATCAGGGTTCCATGTCGGCAATCTAACATAAAACTACTCAACGGGTCTGACTCTGCGTTTCAAGAACCCCGTCTCTTTCAATAGGAAGAGGGCAACTATTGCGATTAAAGATAAAGTCTTCAAAGCATATTCAAAAATCCGGGATTCAAAATCGACAACCAAAAAGAAGAGATATACACCTAATCCAACGAGAAGAACGGCCCCTATATTTTTCAGATCATAATTAATTCTGTAATATTTTTTTCCAAGCAGGAAACTAAGTAAAACCATGACAAAATAACTGACAAAATGTCCCCAGGCGGAAGCCCTGAAGCCATATGCCGGAATAAAGAAATAATTGGTGATGACCGTCAGTACAGCACCTATAATCACGAGATAAGCTCCATAACGGGTCAGATCATGTAGTTTATACCATATCGAAAGGTTAAAGAAGATTCCCATCAGCATATTCCCGAACAGAACGATAGGAACGATATCGAGACCGGAGCGGAAATCCTTTCCTATAAAAAATTTAAAGACATCTATATAAAGAACGACAACAAGAAAAATCAGGACACACATAAATACGAAATACTTCATTGTGTCTGCATAAATTTTCTTTGCATCCTTTTCATTTTTTTTCGAAAAGAAAAAGGGTTCCGCAGCATACCGGAACATCTGGATGAAAAGGGTCATCAGTACTGCCAGCTTATAATTTGCACCATACACTCCCAACTGTTCGAGGGGATGCTGATCTGCAGGAATCAGTCGCCTTATCATTACTCTGTCGATCGTTTCATTCACGGTACCGGCAAGTCCGGCAATGAGTATGGGTAAACAATAGACCAGGATCGTTTTCCAGAGAGCTGCAGAAAATCGTCCCTTACGAGAGAAAATTTCCCTCGACAAAAGAAGGGTTTTAACCGCAGTGGCGCATAGGTTACTGATCAGCACATAACCAATGCCGATTTCAGGTTTGTAAACCAGCGCAGCAAATGAATTATCCATGTAATGATGCCTTGCCCATATAAAGAAAAAAGCATTTGCCAGAATATTCACTGCTACCTCAACAATACGTATGACCGCATACCGTACAGGGTTATTGTCGAGCCTGATTTTCGCAAAGGGAATGGCAGACAGTGCATCCAGTCCTACAATCAAAGCCAGCAGCACGATATATTCCGTATGCCCGGAGTACCCAAGGAAGGCGGAAATCCGTCCGGCGCTGAGCCATACTACTGCCATGAAGAGAACGGAAGTTGCAATTATACTAAGCAGCGATGTCTTGTAAACATCCTCTTTATTTTTGTCGGAATCGGCAAATCGGAATAAACCGGTTTCCAGGCCATAGGTCAGGATCACCATTAAAAATACTACATAGGCATAGAGCTCGGTGAACATTCCGTATTCTGCCTTCGTAAAGATCCGGGTGTAAAAAGGCGTAAGCAGCAGATAATTCAATACCCTGGGCAGCACTATGCCCATCCCGTACACAGCCGTCTGACCTGCAAGTTGCTTAACGTGATTCAATTTGCTTCAAGTTTATTTACACAGTCGGTAATATTTGAAGCTTCGAAATTAAAACTATTTTTCATTAAAACTTGGGGTATTACCTTTTGACCTTCAAGATAAATTATGCTTGCTTCTCCTAGCAACAGGCGTGGTACGAATTCAGGGACGGGCCATAGTACTGAGGCATGCAATTTCTTCTTCAGGGTATTGAAAACGGTTTTATAATCCGTCACCTGGCCGGTCGTAATATTTACTATACCATCGATCTCATTATCCAGGATGAACCTGATGGCCCTTACAAGATCATGGATCCATACAAAAGACAAGCTCTGCCGCCCCTCGCCAAAGTAGCCGCCAAGGTTTAACCGTGTAAGGTTTCTCATGATATTATATGCCCCGGATCCTTTGCCAAGAACGATCCCAAATCGCATAAGCGTTACCTTTACACCGGATTTTTCCGCTTTTTTCACCTCTTTTTCCCAATCTCTGACAAGGTCTGCGAGGAAATTTGAAGCGTATTTCTTTTCGCTTTCGGTAACCCAGGTTTCCCCTTTATAAATCCCTATAGTAGATGCACTGTAGAAATGCCGCGGCCGATTTTTACATTCTGCAAGAGCTTTAACCAGTTTCCGCGAAAGTTCTACCCTGCTGTCGTACATATCCTGTTTTGCTTTTTTTGTCCAGAAAGTGAAAATGGACCTCCCCGCCACATTGATCAGAATATCATATCCTTCCATTTCCCGGGCCAATTCACTGCTCTTCATGGTCATTACATCCTTTCCATGAAGTGCTTTCACTTCAAATCCCGTGAGTAGTGCTCGCAAATGTGTTCCGATAAAACCGGTAGCGCCGGTCATTATTATCTTTTTCATATACCTCATTTTTTCAGCAAACGAAGGCAATGTTCCTTTGTTCAACCCTCATCAAAATTTTTGCAAAACCTGGATTTTAAAATATAATTGATATTTTTGCTCATTAAGTTGTTACTGATATGAAACGAATATTCTCAATTATCCTAATATTGACACTTGGTATGACACTTAGTGCACAAAATGGCCATGGAACCCGGGTACTGATCAGAACAAATTACGGAAATATTACTGTAATGTTATATGATGATACGCCTAAACACCGCGATAATTTTATCAAGCTGGTGAAAGAAGGCTATTACGACAGTCTTCTTTTTCACCGGGTTATCCGTGATTTTATGATCCAGGGCGGGGATCCCAATTCCCGTAATGCCGCAAAGGGTGAGATGCTCGGACTTGGTGGTCCCGGTTATACGATCCCTGCAGAGGTCAGGAGCAATCACTATCATAAGAAAGGCGCTCTGGCAGCTGCACGCAAGGGAGACGCCGTCAATCCTGAGCGGGCCTCATCCGGATCCCAGTTCTACATCATCCAGGGCCAGGTTTTCACAAAAGAGCAACTGCAGGCACTTGTATCCATGCAAAGCCATGCCCCCTTTACCCCCGCACAGATCGAGTCATATACCGGGGCCGGGGGTTCACCGCATCTTGACGGCGAATACACGGTATTCGGCGAGGTCACCGAAGGCCTCGATGTTATTGATAAAATTGCCGCTGTACCGGTTGATGCTTACAACAGGCCTCTCGAAGACATCACCTATACGATTGAAATCCTAAAATAAACGGGAGAAGAAATGCTTGATAAGATCAACGCACTAAAAGAGGAGGCCCGGAATTTCACAGCCTCGGGTTTACAGGAAGTGGAAGAATTCCGGATCAGGCACCTGAGCAAGAAAGGAACCCTTTCCCGGCTTTTCGATGAATTTAAATCTGTCCCTAATGTGGAGAAGAAAAAGATCGGACAGGAATTGAACGGGCTTAAGCAAGCGATACAGGAAAGGATAGATGAACTCCGGGAAACTTTTTCCACCGAGGGAGAGACGTCCGATTCGAAGGATCTTACCCTGCCCGGTGAACCGTTGATCGCCGGATCAAGGCACCCCATTTCCATTGTCAGGAAAGAGATCCTCGACATTTTCGGCCGGATAGGCTTCACTGTCTCCGAAGGACCTGAAATAGAGGACGACTGGCATGTATTTTCAGCACTCAATTTTCCGCCCGAACATCCTGCCCGGGATATGCAGGATACGTTTTTCATTGAAAAGGATCCCGACATCCTTTTAAGGACCCATACCTCTTCCATCCAGGTCAGGGTAATGGAGAACGGTAAGCCCCCGATACGAGAGGTTAGCCCCGGGCGGGTATTCAGGAATGAGGCTGTCTCAGCACGCGCTCACTGCATCTTTCATCAGATCGAGGGGATGTATATCGATGAGAACGTTTCTTTCGCCGATTTGAAGCAAACCCTTCTGTATTTCGCGAGGGAAATGTTCGGTAAGGACACCCGCATCCGGCTTCGTCCATCATTCTTCCCTTTCACCGAACCGTCTGCAGAAATGGATGTATCCTGTAATTTATGTGGTGGTAAGGGCTGCAATGTATGTAAATACACCGGTTGGCTGGAAGTTTTGGGTTGTGGCATGATGGATCCCAATGTACTGGAAAACAATCATATTGACAGCAACAAATATACCGGATTCGCCTTTGGAATGGGGATAGAGAGGATAGCCATGCTTAAATTCCAGATCCGGGATCTGAGGCTCTATTTCGAAAATGATGTAAGGTTCCTGCGGCAGTTTTCCGGCACAGTTCTATAGATGCATCCGTCGCTATTCCATAGGTTCTTATAAAATCCTGATCTCATAATCGATCTCCATCGATTCCCGGTAGTTTGCCATTACGCCGCAATATTTTTCACGTGAAAGTTCAACCGCTTTGACAAGCTTATCCATTTCAAGATCCTTACCGCTGAATTCATAAATGACTTTCATCCGGTCGAAGTGCTTCGGGTGTTCCTCCGTTACATTACCTTCAATCCTTATCTCGAGTGAATCAAAGGTTACCCGCATTTTCCGGAGAACGGAAACGACATCCATGCCCGTGCAACCCCCAAGTGCAACCATCATAAACGCCTTGGGTTTTGGCCCCATATTGTTACCGCCTTTTTCAGGAGCTACATCCAAATATATTTTATGTCCGTAAATATCAGCTTCGAACGTCATTTCATTCAGCCAGGTCATTGATATCGATTCTTTCATTATAAAGTGTTTTGGTCAGGCAAATTTAGCTATTAAATTTTTTTTCCACTAATTTTGCCAGCTGGTTAGCCAATTATAATGATGAAAAACACCGAGCCGCTGCATTGTCAAAACGAATGCCTGGCCAGATCTCATCCCCTTTTCCGACACCTTACCGAAGAAGAGTATGCCCGGCTGCAGGATGAAAAACGTGCTGAATTTAACCGCAGGGGCAGTGTATTATATAAGGAAGGTAGCCGGATAAGCGGATTTTATTGCATTGAAAAAGGTATAATAAAAGTCTATAAAACCGGTATCGACGGTAAGGAACAGATCATTCGCTTTGCGAGCCGCGGAGGGATCATAGGCTTTCGTTCGGTACTTAGCCGTGAGCCAGCCTGTACAACGGCAGAAGTCATCGAAGATGCCATTACCTGTTACATTCCCGGGGAAACCCTCATCCATCTTGTCAAAAACAATGGAAATTTTTCCATTGAACTGATGCAACTTACCTGCAAGGAATTGGGAGAAGCGAATGAATACATTACAGATATAGCCCAGAAGACGGTCAGGGAGAGGCTGGCTGAGATACTTATCCACCTCGTCGATGAATTTGGTCTCGATGAACGAAAAGTGCTTAAGATCACCCTTACCCGTGAGGAACTGGCTAATATTGTAGGTACAGCAACCGAATCGGTGATCCGGCTTCTCTCCGAATTTAAACATGACGGTCTTATTGAACTTAATGGCCGAAAAGTAAAGGTACTTGATATCCAGGGTCTGATGAAGGTCGGAAACCTGTTCGATCACAGGTAGGGGTCAGAAGAGCTTATCCTGCCGGCTGATGATTTTTCCAAGGTGTTTATATGCATTTTCGGTGGCCTCGCGCCCCCGGGGTGTCCGGTTAAGATAGCCTTCCTTAATGAGGAAGGGTTCGTATACCTCTTCGATGGTGCCGGCATCTTCCCCTACAGCTGTGGCGATTGTGTTGAGCCCTACCGGTCCGCCCTTGAATTTATCGATGATGGTAGTGAGGATCTTGTTATCCATTTCATCGAGACCTGACTTATCGATATTCAGGGCTTCAAGTGCAAAACGGGTAATAGCGAGATCAATCTTACCGTCACCCTTGACCTGGGCAAAATCCCTCACCCTTCGTAAAAGAGCATTCGCAATACGGGGAGTCCCCCTGCTCCTGGAGGAGATCTCGTCGGCGGCACTACTGTCGATCACTACGTTCAGGATGGAAGCCGAACGCACGATGATCTTTTTAAGCGTATCATGATCGTAATACTCGAGGAGGAATTTGATGCTGAAGCGGGCTCTGAGCGGACTTGTGAGCAGACCGGACCGGGTCGTTGCACCGATGAGCGTAAACGGATTTAAGCGAATCTGAACAGACCTTGCACTCGGGCCCCTGTCAATAAGAATATCGATGGTGTAATCCTCCATGGCGGAATAGAGGTATTCTTCAACCACGGGGGAGAGCCGGTGAATTTCATCTATAAAGAGAACATCTCCTTTCTCCAGCCCGGTGAGCAAACCGGCCAGATCCCCGGGTTTGTCGAGCACGGGTCCGGAGGTCACCTTAAGGTTCACATCCATCTCATGGGCAATGATATTTGCCAAAGTGGTTTTTCCCAGTCCGGGAGGTCCGTGAAGAAGTACGTGATCAAGGGCTTCTTCCCTTTGCCGGGCGGCCTGGACAAAGATCTTCAGGTTCTCCACTACTTTTTTCTGACCGCTGAAATCGGAGAAAATGAGAGGTCTGAGTTTAATTTCCAGTTCCTTATCGGTTTCCGAGAAGCCATCGCTTCGTATTTCAAATTCTTCACTCATCAGCCGGATTTCTATTTAATGACGCTAACAGATCCCTTTGGAAGATTGATTTTTTCTCCATTGATACGGTATTCAATATCATTCCTGTAGTTAATTGTCATGACCAGGTTTCCCAGGTCGTCGTATTTTTTCCAGTTCTTTTCTCTCAGGCCGGCTTCATAATATCTTTCCTCCTTAACGTTTCCATCGGGGAAATAGAATTTCTGTTTACCTTCAGCCAGTCCCCTCGAAAATTCCCCTTCAAAAGCAAGGGTACCGTCGCCATAGTAGTAATACCACATCCCTGTTCGTAATCCTGTCTGGTACGATCCCACTTCCTTATGGTCGTTTACCACATGAATCCATTCTCCTTCTCTTTCCCCGTTGATAAAATTACCCTTGGATATGATGTTTCCCGTGCTGTCATATTCCACCATTTCACCGTCCTCCCTGCCGTTAAAATAGCTCTCTTCCCTGAGCAGGTCGCCATTGGAATAGTACCAGCGCCAGGTGCCGTCGGGTAATCCCCTAAGATAGGAACCTTCCTGCTCCTTGCTGCCGTTTTTGTAATAAAATGTCCATTTCCCTGCTCTTTTGTTATTCAGATATTTTCCTTCGGCCTGTACTTCCCCTGTCAGATAATAATCTTTCCAGTCTCCTTCCCGGCTTCCGGTTTCATCAACGATGCCTTCGGCCGCTACTTCCCCTTTCTGATCATAGATCTTTGAATTGACCACATCGCCTTTTGCATTGTAATAACGGTGAACTCCAACCGGTATACTGTCGCGGAAACTTCCCGTAAATACAAGATGACCCTCATCGTCAAACTTCTTTTTTTCCGTGAGTTCTTCCATCATAATCTCTTCCTTCCTGTCTTCGACGATCTTACCTTTGTCATATTTAAGGACGAGCCCCAGATTCCCGTTTTCATTATATTCTTTAAAAAGTCCGTCTAACTGGCCATCATAATAGGTCATCTCCTTATGGATACGTCCATCGGGATAAAAGATCTTCCATGATCCCTGCCTTACTCCTTCTGAATTGGTCCGGTTGATCCTTTCCCTGTTAATGAGGTAATTGTTATGGTACTGGAGAAGCGTCACAACCTCTCCCGATTCATCGAATTCTTTTGCAGGACCTTCCTTTTTACCATTTTCCCAGGTCACTTCATCCTTTACTTTCCCGTCATCATAATAATACCAGGATATGCCTTCCTTTTTATCGTTTACGTATAATTCCTTACTGACGATCACGGGTGTTGTGGAATTCTCATACCCATATGAATAACTGTAACCGTTCTTTTTACCGTATTTGTAATCGATACGCTGTATCACATCTCCCGCCTGGTTAAAGAAAGTCCATGTGCTGTCGAGTTCGTGGTTCACCCTCAGTCCTTCGGATTTAATAATACCGGTAGTATAGTAGGTTTTCCAGAATCCGTCCGGTTTACCATCCCTCATATTTCCCTCACTTGAGACCTGCCCGTTTGGATAGTAAAACCGGGCAATGCCGTTTTCAACATCCTGGCCGGTAACTTTTAGCAAACCCGGAAACAAGCATAAGAATATCAGGATCTTCTTCATTTCATTTCTCCTATTTTTCAAACTTCATCCGTAATCACAAATTTAAACTTGCTGAGATCTCAAGCATTCTACGTATGGGTTTTTCTGCCTTCCTTCGTATTTCCTCATCCAAATTTACTTCAGGAATTTCAAATTTCAACGTATTATATAGTTTCTTAAGCGTTATGAGCTTCATGAATTTGCAATCATTGCATGCGCATGTTGAATCTTTTGGAGGAGCCGGAATATATAATTTATCCGGATTTTCCTTTTTCATTTGGTGAATGATACCGGGTTCGGTTGCCACGATAAATTCCCGGGATCCATTCTTAAGGGTATATGCGAGCAGCGATGATGTGGATCCGATATGATCAGCCACTATCAATATGGGTTTTTCACATTCGGGATGAGCAATGATCTTTGCATCCGGATGCTTCACCTTCAGTTCAAGGATCTTCTCCAGCGAAAATTCTTCATGCACGTGACAAGCCCCATCCCATATCACCATATCTTCCCTCCCGGTTAGGGATTTAATATAATTACCAAGGTTCCTGTCCGGTGCAAAAATGATTTTTTCATCGGCAGACAGGCTGTTTACGATCTGCAAGGCGTTCGAAGAGGTGCAGATGATATCGGAAAGGGCTTTTATTTCTGCAGTAGTATTCACATAAGAAATAACGGTATAACCCGGATACTTATTTTTAAAGTCGAGGAAAGCATCTGCAGGTGCGGAATCAGCCAGTGAACACCCGGCATTCAGATCGGGGATGATCACTTTTTTTCCCGGTGAGAGAATCTTTGCCGTTTCGGCCATAAAATGGACACCTGCGAAAAGAATAATATCGGCATTGGTTTTTGCGGCCTCTTGTGAGAGTGCAAGGCTGTCGCCAACAAAATCTGCAATATCCTGTATTTCTGATTCCTGGTAATAGTGCGCCAGGATCACTGCGTTCTTCTGCTTTTTCATCCGCCCGATCTCCCCGACCATGTCAATGGCCGGATCAACAGGCACGTCCACGTAACCATTTCGGATCAGATCCATCTTTTCAACAACATCCATCTCTTATATTATTTATATATAAAATTTTAAAATCTATTATGATAATGTTAATAGCCGGTTAATTATGTTACTATTTTTATGCCCGTATTTTTGCGAAAATGAAATACATGAAATTAGAAACACAAAATTAACAGTTATTAACTTCCCTTCAAGCTGAAAATCATCAATTTTCAAAATTATTAACAGGCTGTTAGCATTGTCGGCTATTAAAAAAATGGAAGTTCAGGTTTTCCTTCCCGGGTGTTGACATTCTGTTGAATCATTCAAAATATAAAATAGGAACTAAATTTTGAAATGGACTCCGGATTTTTTAATAGGTAAAACAGCGATGCAGGTCAAGTATTTTTCTCACTTTCTTTAGCTAAAGAACTAACAATTGATTAACATATTTTGTGTGAAAATAAAATACTTTCAGGTATTAAAATATTTAATTACATTTAGGCAACTTAAAAAGGAGGTTATGTCAGGAATGGCTGAAAGGATTATCATTGCTTCTGATCATGCGGGTTATGAATTAAAACGAGAGATTGTGAATTACCTGGAAAAGAAGGGTATACGGGTTACCGATCTGGGTACGGACTCGGGGAAAGCGGTTGATTATCCGGATTACGGCCATCCCCTGGCTGAGGCGGTTGAAAGCGGTAAATTCACAGTTGGAATATCCATTTGCGGAAGCGGTAACGGGATAAGTATGACGGTGAACAAGCATGCAGGGATTAGAGGGGCTTTGTGCTGGAATGAAGAGATAGCCCGGCTGGCAAGGTTTCATAATGATGCAAATATCTGTTCCATTCCAGCGCGGTTTATTGACAGGGAATCTGCATTCAGGATCGTCGATACCTTTCTGTCCACAGGATTTGAGGGAGGAAGACATATTGAGAGAATTCATAAAATACCTATTAAATCATAGAACATGCTATCCAGTACCTGTAAATACGCTCTTAGGGCAGTAATGTACCTGGCGGTCCACGCTGCCGGAGGACAAAAAATTGGTATTAAACAAATATCAAAAGACCTGGAGATACCTACTCCTTTTCTCGGGAAGATACTGCAAACACTGGCGAAACACCGGTTATTAACTTCTACTAAGGGGCCAAATGGCGGATTTGGTCTGGGTTTACCGCCCGAAGAGATCCACCTGATGGACATCGTTGAGATCATCGATGGAATGGATAATTTTAACCGGTGTGTTATTGGTGTAAAGTATTGCTCGGAACAGGAAAATCAATGTGCACTCCATACACGATATGCACACCTGCGTAACGAGATCAAGGATATATTCAATAGCGAAACAGTGGCGCAGCTTGCATTGGAAGTATCAAGCGGGAAACAGAAGATCAATATCTGATCTTTCTCCATAAGAGGAAAAGTGCCAGTCCCGCTAAAGCTCCTCCCACATCAAAGATAAAATCCACAGGATCGGCCGAGCGGAAAGGGATGAAAAGCTGAACAATTTCAATGAACCCTCCATAGAGAGCACAAATGAAAAGGGGTGCAACAATGCCCGGGTAAACCGAAAGGAAAGGCTTATTAAATTCCAGGAGAAGGGCAAAACTAAGGGCTGTGTACATACAGAAATGCACGAATTTATCGGCATAAGGTATTGTCAGTATAGATTTGGGAGCAATTTCATCAGTTGAAATGACGCTGAGCGTAAGAATGATAACAGCAAGGATCAATGATTTATAATGCTTCAGTACCTTTCCTAATTTCGATCATAATATGTCTCTGAACTTAATTCCGGTAAAGTAGTTGCCGGCAAAGGTATGCAGACGGCTCAAAAATAGAGTAAATGACAGAAAAAAAAACGGTTCACGTAATAATTTCATTGCCCCCGGTAAAAATAAATACAGAGACGGGGTTCACCGGGCGAATCTGTTATACGGGAATATTGAATGATCAGGCAACCGTTCCATAGATCAATGCAATAACAACAGGTCCTGAATTCGTTTATGGATAAAAAAGACATTGGCAGGTTTTTATATTCATATTCCTTTTTGCCGGCAGGCATGCCGGTACTGCGATTTTTACTTCACGGTTTCGATGAAGAACAAAGCCGGAGTAGTCACTTCCATGATTAAAGAGATCGGTGAAAGATCTTCGGAATTCAAGGGCATGGAATTCGATTCCTTATATTTCGGAGGAGGTACTCCCTCTGTGCTGGAGATGCGGGAGCTCGATGATATTCTGGAGGCTGTATACAGGAATTACCGGTTTGCGGGGAATGTTGAATTCACCCTTGAGGCGAACCCGGATGATCTGAAAAGATCCTATCTTGAAGCTTTACGTTCCCGGGGCGTTAACCGATTGAGTATTGGCGTTCAATCTTTCCGCGAAGAGGACCTCCGGCTGATGCGACGAAGCCATGATTCGCAGCAGGCGCGGGAAGCCATCTACGCTGGCACTGGGATTGGGATTTGACAATATAAGTATCGACCTTATTTACGGTGTTCCGGGAATGAGTTCGGCCGATTTCAAAGAAAACCTTCGTGAAGCCACCGGATTTGGGGTTCCCCATATCTCCGCCTATCATCTTAGTTTCGAACCGGGAACGGTTTTCGATCACTGGCGTAAGAAAGGCCGGATCATTCCTGCCGAAGAAGAAGAGAGCCTTCAGCAATTTTTGCTCCTCCGCGAAATCACCCGCGAAAAAAATTACCTGCATTACGAAATTTCAAATTTTGCACGCGAAGGATTTTTTCTCCAGGCATAACCTTGCTTACTGGAAACAGGTTCCGTACATCGGAATCGGTCCGTCGGCCCATTCTTACGATGGGAAAAGAAGAAGATGGAACATTTCAAGCAATGCAAAATACATTTCGGAGCTGCTTCAGAACAAGGGTAAATACTATGAATATGAGGAGTTAACAGAACAGGACCTTTTCAATGAGTTTATCCTTACTTCACTTAGAACGATGTGGGGCCTTGACCTGGATGAAGCAGGCGAAAGATTCGGGAACCATTATGTTAAGTACATTGCGGGAATTGCCGACCGGTTTGCAAAGGGGGGATTGATCGAAAAAAAAGGGAATAGGATCAGGTTATCTGAAAAAGGAATTTTCACCTCCGACTATGTCATGAGTGAATTTTTTATGGTGGACGATAAATGAAGAAGGTGTCAGGATGAAGAAGCGGCATCCCTGGCTGCCTCAATAAGTTCCTTCAGTTTTTCCTGCAGGGTATCGAATGAAAAATATTTTTTCCCAAGACTGAAATTATGTTCCGCGATCTCTTCGGCAAGTTTCCTGTTCTGGATGATCTCCTTCATCTCCTTTACTTACCTGAAGTCAGTTCATTATTTTCAAGCATTACTGTTTTAAAACCCTTACTCCCGATATCCGACCAGTATGCCGGCTGGTAATTATTAACAAACACAGGCTTACGGGCAAGGACCGATTCCACGAATGCATTCCCGAAACCTTCGTAGGTGCTGAAACAGGTGCAAGCCGTAGCGCGTGCGTAAGCATCCGAGAGAGAAAATCCGGATCGCTGCCGTTACCGCTAAGCCCGCCAGTATGGAAAAGGTAGGAGGCGAACCTCACCCTGTCGCCTAGTCTGAGATCATGGATAAGATCCACGAGCTTATTATAATATGAATCTCCTTCCTCGTCATCGGTCTTTCCCGTGATAACAAGTTTGATGTTTTTGTCTCTCAGTTCATGGAGAACCTGAAAAGCCGTTTCCAGTCCCTTGTTTTTCGCAACCCGGCTAACCTGGAAAAGAAGGATATCTTTTCCGGCATCAAAGCCGAGGGCCTGGTGGATACTGTTGTTTTTTTAGGTGGCCTGTCCGAAATGCTTCTCAAAATCCATAACATTCGGAACTACAATGGCCTTCCGGCTGTAACGCGCCTTCAGGCAGATTTTTGCATGGGAATTGATCACAGCATGTACCGTATTGGGAAGGCGCAAAGGAAAAAATTCCTCGACGAACCGGTTGATCTGCGCATGGGGCGAGAAAAAGCGTTCACCCCTCTCCCAGGAAAAATCATGATCATGGGTTATGGCCGGCAGCCCTGTTTTCATCAGGACATTGCGGATGGCCATACCCATTTCGAGGTGGGCAGGAAGGGAGGAAGCGTTTTCGGAAATCAGAAGTTCAATCCGGTTCGCTTTCACCCATTCCATTATCTTCTTATATATCAGCTTGGAATACAGGTTGATATGATCAAGAAGTTCCCGTGGATCGGCATCGGGATAGAAGAAGGCTTTTTTCTGGCTCCAGTAACTTTCCGGGGAATGGAAGGACATCTCGGGAACCAACGTTTCTGTCAGGGGTGTCGCATGGGAGCCCTCATAACGGCCGGAGAGAATGAATACCTCATGGCCCTCCCTTTTCAGCGACTTCCGCCCATTTTGCCGATTCGAGGGCAACCCCGTCGATGCCGCCTGTTTTTCCAATGATAATGCCGGTTCGCATTCAGCCTGCTTTATTACTTATTGCCTTTTCAGTATGTAAACGGGAAATTCCGGAGAAGGATTCAGACAAAAGCCGTAAAGAAAGGCAAAATGCAATACAATCCCATCTTACGCTAAAGCAGGAGGAATAAAAGACTTTGCATCCGGAAAGGATATTACTATTTCAGGCTGAATTCAGATTCTCCGATCATCTTGCCTTCGGCATAGAGTTCGACATTATAATTCCCGGAGATGAGGTCGCCGTTATTATCCCAGTAAATGGAAACGGGAAGGTCCTGATTTTCATAGGTCACTTCACGACTGGCGGAATAGGCGACTTCCTGTTCGTTGACATTGATCACGCCCGCATCGGATGACCCAAGCACCACACTATCGGGCCTTACGAGCCGGAGGTATACTGTTTTGGGTCCCGGTTGGGTCACTGTATTTTTTCGAAGGACAAAATCGACACGTATTTTTTCCACCTTGCTGACTTTATCCTGCTCCTTGCTCCTTTTATTCAACGGCACGGCATCTATATTCGCAGCGATGAGCGTAGTGGCCGCTTCCTTGATGTTGGTCAGTTCCTCCTTCTCCTGCTGCAGCTGCATGTTCTTATTCACCGTCTCCACATTTTTATTCCTGAGTTGTTTATTTTCGGCCACCAGGATCTGGTTGCGCGTATTCAGGGAATCAATCTGAACGATGTAGCTCTTAAGCACAACACGGATAGTTCCAAGTTCCTTTTCG
The DNA here is from genome assembly GCA_963771005.1 of uncultured Bacteroidales bacterium. GTDB lineage: Bacteria > Bacteroidota > Bacteroidia > Bacteroidales > DASQZK01. The sequence continues at coordinate 560 of CAVYRO010000010.1, read as the reverse complement.
TATTTTCGTATCTTTTCTGCATCATTCACCCGCAAGGATAGAAGCCTCTTGATCTTATCCTGCTGGACAACGAGCATTTTATTGATCGAATCATTATTCGTCATCAGTGAATCGTACTGGACGATGATACCATTGAGTTCATTTTCAAGGGAATCCTTTTTCTCTTCAACGATGTTTGAATATTCCTGGAGCTGAGTAATCATGTCGTTGTTTTTCTTTTTCTGAACGAAGAAAATAACGGAAACAATAACGAGAGCAACTGATAATACGATGAGGATGATCAGAAGTCTTCTCGCTGTCTGGTTACTGGTATCCATAGCTTTTAAATTTTAAACAAATATACTACGATTCTTGAACGGCTTCAATAGTTAGACGTATAAAAATCCTTTACTTGAACAACGCTGACAGGCTATCAAGTGTTCCGGGCGACAATTATAAATCACTCGCAGCTGAATTTTTTAAGTTTTGCAAGAAAATCCGACGACCCTTCAGCTCAGGGACCGGTCAATCCGAAAAGTTCACCCTCTTGAATGAATTCACCGGCCCCTGAGCGGATGCTC
>CAVYRO010000009.1:0-96999 GCA_963771005.1 uncultured Bacteroidales bacterium | reverse complement strand
TGTGTGGCGTACCTCATTCATCGTATTGCTCGCGAGAAGGGCGGAGCGCGCGTCGTCCTCGACTTGCTCGACGTCGACCAAGTCCGCGCTCGTGGGAAGCCGAAACTGGATCTCGTACTTTGCGACCCGTAGCGATAAGTCGGGCCTGGCTTGCGCTGTGGCGTTGTCCTCCGCAGCCCGCGCGCCGCTCGAATCGCCCACCGAGAAGGACAGGGAGATCGACCTCGCCGCACGCGGGGCACTTGGCCACGCTTGAAATGCGCGAGCCAAAGAGCTCTTGACGGAGCCCGAGCAGTCGTCAATCGCGCTCCCGAATAGGGAGCGCGGCCAGCGCCTCCCAGGACACCCCCGGGCTCGGAGCCAGCCAGGAGCAAGAGCGCTCGCTCAGTGAGTGAACGCCCTTGACCAAGCTCCCAGACGTGCAGCAGAATCTGTGGCGTCGGTACGGCCATGGGGTGGCCTCGGTGGTACGGTCGGTCGAAATGAGGGTTCGGTCGGCTCGGTCACGGCCTGATCGCGTTCCCACCCTTCGTTTTCGAGCTTCAGGGTCTGGATCGCCACGGCGTTCGCCGACGCGTCGAGTTCGGGGAGCGACTGGTATTCCGATGGCCAGCAGCGCAGCACGTTGTAGGTGATCGCGAGCTGTCCGGCCTCATTGTAGAGCTCGATGATGATGTCCTTGCGGAAATCCCTCAGCGACACTTCGGCACCGAGCCCGGATCCGAGGTTCCAGACCTTGTTGGCCCATTTCTCGAACTCGGTGTCGTGGGTCACGCCGCGTTCGAGCGTGATCGCCTCGAAGCTCGTCTGGCCGGGGGATTTCCGCACCGAGGACGGGTCGCCGCCTTCGCGGTGCTCCACGACCTCGGTTGTGCGGCTGAGCGCGCTAACCTTGCTCACGCCGGCGACGTATCGGCCATCCCATTTCACGCGAAACTTGAAGCTCTTGTAGGGGTCAAAGCGTTCTGTGTTGACGGAAAACTGTGCCATTGCACTGCACTTCCCTTTCTGCCTGTCAGGTTTCGATGTCGCCGGCCATCTGCTGGATCTTGAGGACGACGAACTCCGCCGGGCGCAGGGGCGCGAAGCCCACGACGACGTTGACGATGCCAAGGTTGATGTCGTTCTGCGTGGTCGTCTCGCTGTCGACCTTCACGAAATAGGCGTCACGCGGAGAGCTGCCCTGAAACGCGCCTTGCCGGAACAGGTTGCGCATGAAGGCACCGACATTGAGCCGGATCTGCGCCCAGAGCGGTTCGTCGTTGGGCTCGAAGACCACCCATTGCGTACCTCGGTAGAGGCTCTCCTCGATGAATAGCGCCAGGCGCCGGATCGGGATGTATTTGTACTCGTCGGCGAGCTGATCCGCCCCACGCAGCGTGCGGGCGCCCCAGACCACGCGTCCGGTGATCGGGAAGGCCCGCAGCGAATTGATGCCAAGCGGGTTGATCGTGCCGTTCTCGTCGTCGGTGAGCCTGACCGCGAGGCGCTGTACGCCGCGCACGGCCGCATCGATCCCCGCAGGCGCCTTCCAGACGCCGCGGCTCACGTCGGTGCGCGACCAGACCCCGGCGACGATGCCGCAGGCGACGAAGGTATCGAGCTGCCCCTGCCGGAGCGGGTCCGACATCACCACGCGCGGGAAATAGAGCGCCGCGTTGCGTGCACGCACGCCGGTGAGATTGAGCGCGGAGAGACCGCCGGAGGCCGCCGCGGCGCTCGTCCAGGCGGCGGGAGGTCGACGATGAGCATCGCGCGCCGTTCGAACACGTAGTTCAGCGCCTCGTCGTAGACCGCCTGCGGCGTGTCGCCCTCGCGCGTATCGGGCGGGATGCAGAGGATGTTGAAGAGATCCGCATTCTCGAGCGCATAGAGCCGGGTCTTGTTCGCCCGGCTGCCGGTCCAATCGGTCGCGGTCGCGGTCAGCGCCGCGCTGTCCTCCGCGTCGGTGGAGACCGGGCTCGACATCGTGTCGTCGGTCCAGACGGTGGACGGGTCGGTGATGGCGGCATCCGCGGTCGGAATCGCCGCCGGAAGCGGCGACGGAGCGCGAATGAGCGAAGACTGCGCCTCCAGCACGCGGTCGACGCGGCGCTGGCTCTCGGCGACGGTGAGATTGACGAACGTCTCCTGCGCGCCAGTCCGGGTGTCGCGCACCGTCAGGTTGAAGAGATCGCTGCTCGTCAGCCCCGCGGCATCGACGAAGGGGAGCGGGTGCGGCGTCGCCTGCGCCGGCACATCATGGTCGATGCGCACGCGCAGCCCATTGGCCCATGTGCCCCGGCTCGACGCGGCGATGGTGAGGTTGTTTGCGTCGATCTCCGCCGTGTGGGCACCGCCGCCCGCCGGGTTGGTGTAGACGCGTACGATGATGGCTTGCCCGCCGCTATTGGCGAAGAAATCCCGCACCGCGTAGCTCATCGGATAAGCGATACCGAGCCCTCCGAAATTCCGTTCGAAGTCGCCGAAATTCTACTCACCGGTTCGTCAACCGGGCCGCGGGGTGCGCGGCCGATGAACGCGGCAATCGATGTCGCCACCCCGGCGATGGCCCGTACGCCGCTTGGCACCTCTTCTATATAGACGCCGGGATAGCTCAGTGTGACTGGCATGAAAGATGCTCCTCTCGCTTAAATGCAGGAAGAAGACCCCATGGTGCCGTTGCGCGTCATGCACCCGTCACCCGTTCAGGGGTCCCGCTCCGTGTGCGCCCCAAGAGTCGATTTTCGAATCCGCGAGGCGCCGCCCCGCGTCGCTGCAGAAGTTTATGTCGGTGCCCGCTGGACCGTAAGCCCCCTCTTTTTAAAGAAATGTTGAATGAGTCGCGCCTTGAATTGGTGACTATTAGCGCGTGACAATCCAAGTCGGGATGACCTCGCCATCGCCTCACTAGGTGCAGGGACGAAGCGTTCTCTATATGACCTGAACGGTAACTGGGAACGCTGCGGTCAGTAGAGCAATAAAGCGTGAGGTGGGGCCTGGGTTCATTGCACAATTGGACGCCCGCCAGGCACCGCAGAACTCCGCGCCGAGTGCCTCCAGCGTTCGTGTCGGTAGGTGCGATCACCAATCTGGAGCCGGGAGCGGTCACTCTGGCTCTCGAGCGGCTCGTGCCCGTGCTTCGACTGGGCGCTCGCGCTCGAGTACTGTCTCCCCCTAGCTCGAGCGCGGTCAGGCACGTCTTGCTCGGCGACTCACCGTTGCAGCGCGGAGAGAGCGGACTCCCTTCTCCGTGCCGGGTTGCGCGGGCGCACGAGAGTTCACCCATGGGAATCCGAGGGCTCGTTCGCGTATACTTTCTGGGGCGCTCGAGTCACACTCCCCGGGCGGTACGCGACGTTGCGTTCGTGACCAGTATTGTCCGGCCCAAATCCGCACACGTTGCAGCCGAGGTGGAGCATGCCCGGTCTTGGCACGCCGTTGGCCTCGCCGCAGATTCCGTTCGCTCAAGGATTGGGCGTCAGCTGCCTCCATTCGCTCCCTGTTTCGACCCTTGGTGTGTTGCCTCGCGATTGGCTTGCTCGCCGCGTGTGCGTCGCAGCCCGTGCCTAAGGTGCGGATGCGGGCGGCTCAGTGTGCTGCCGGGTCCGGCGCGCGATAGGGGGGCGCGGGTCCTCCCGAAGCCAAGCGACGCGGTCGGACCGCTCCCCTCCCCACGGACAGCAATTGGTTGTGTGGCACCGGTTCGTTTCTCGTATTGCTGAATGCCGATGGATGCCGCTTCGGATAAGGATACGATCCTTGACATGTGTTAAATAATTCAGGTAATTAAATACTCAAATATAGATATTATTTTAAAAAACATTGCCGATGCATGAATAAAATGCCGGATGGCTGTCTGGGAGGGGGGAATGGGGGGAGGCTCTTTCAGCGGGTGAGCTCAATGCTAAAGCCTTTCCTTCTGAAAAACCGGGCGATATCTTCCAGTTCTTCTTCGGAGATCTTAACCAGGTCTTCAGCCGGCGTGTCCCGGTCAAAGGTATAAACCATGATACTTTCGGGCTGTATCAGGCGGTAAGCCTCAAGCAGGGCTTCGAGTTCGGCAGTAGTTGTATTGTCGATGTCACGAAAACTGTTCCTGCCCCGAATGAAAAGCGTCTGCACCGTCTTGGGTCCGTAATAACCGGCCAGGTTCCGGATGATCCTGTTCAGGGTGATCCCGGGTGATGGTCTGTTCAATCTTTCGAAGGTACTTTCCACAGCCGTGTCCAGCTTCAGAATGTTCACATCGAGGAGGCTGATCGCTTTGCGGATCTTTTCGACATGGAGAAGGGCTGCATTGGTAAGGAGGGTGATACGGCAACCGGGAAAGAACTCATCCCTGATGGTCACAGTGTCCCTGGCAATCCCTGCAAAGTCGGGATGCATGGTAGGCTCACCGTTGCCTGCAAAAGTGATCACATCCGGGGTCTTCCTGTCCGCCTTCATTTCCGACAACGTGATCTTCAGCGCTTCCGCCACGTCCTTGCGCCTTGGGATATCTCCCTTCTTTACAGGCATGAGATGACTCCAACCGCATTCACAGTAAAGGCAGTCAAAATTGCAGTACTTCTTCGACAGCGGAAGCAGGTTTATCCCGAGTGAAACTCCCAGGCGACGGGATTTCACAGGTCCGAAGACTATTTTATCGAATAGAAATGTCGTCATAGTGCGTTTATTCCAATAACTCAACAACTCAACAAATTCTTCCTCATGGTGCGTTTATTCCAAAAACTCAACAACTCAACAACTCACAAATTCTTCCTCATGGTGCGTTTATTCATCTTTCGAAGCTCAAACCACAAATCAACAAATCAACAACTCAACAACTCAACAAATTCCTCCTGTCCGCCTTACCAGGAATGTCGTCAGGATGCGTTTATTCCAACAAATCAACAAATCAACAAATCAACAACTCAACAAATTCCTCCTGTCCGTCCCAAGGATGTGAGCGTAGAACCATCCCGATAAAAAATCCAGGAGGTTCCGGCAGACATTTTCCTCCCCGCGGCTGAATTCATCCTTGAATCGGATTATCCCGGTGACAAAATCGCGGTGGGACTGCTTATGTTCTTTGAGGTTTCCCAACTTCCTGTCCTTATAGTATATTTCCTCCAGGAGGCGGAAATGTTCCACGTAATGGACCAGGGAAAAAAAGATATCAGATGCCCGTTCCCTGCACGATCCTTCCCTTACGACAATCTCCAGCTTTTTCAGGATATCAAAAAAATACATGTGCTGTTCATCGATGAAGTCAATCCCCGTATTGAAAGCCTTATCCCAGGTCTCCGGTATAATTTGTTCCGGCATAAAAGTCTGTTTCAGATTTTGTCACGAGATAATTTGAAAAAATAACAACATGGACAGTTCAAAGTTTTTCATCCCTGTCCGGAAAAGGACAAAAATAGGGTGCGGGATCCTTAAAGTCCATGATTAATATCATGATACGAATTGAAGTTTTTCTTCAGCGCATCATTTTCCGGGTATAAGTACCTTAATTCCCGTTTCGGGTCTAATCTTCATGTTAAGGAGGTCTGCCTTAACGAGGAGATGGATACCGGGTTTCATTCCCGGGTTGAACCTTCCCAACTGATCTTCCATGGCCAGGGCTGCCGCCCCGTTATGACAACCGAACCGGAGCAGTTCCGGGGCGCTGAGTCCGGGAAAGGCAAGCTGCAGTTGTTTCAATTCCTCCAGGACAGACAGGCGGTCGTTTGATGCCAGGCTGTCGGTGCCGGTGCATACCCTGCCGGGGAAACGTTCAATCAGAAGCCGGTTTGGTGCTGTGCCAGAGATATACTGGTTTGATGCAGGACAAAGAGTCCACCAGGTATTGTCTGCATTAAAGTCCGGATCCTTGAGATCGGCGGATGAAGTAAAGGAATTATGAACAAGCAGCAGTCGGGATGCGGTTCCCGCCATCTTCAGGAGCCAGGAGAGGGAACTCATATGCCTCGGCGGCATATCCCGCAGGTCCAGCCCCAGTCCTTCATACATCTTATAGAGCTCACCGGCTGCGGAATTGACGAAGTCATTTTCGCTGCCGGATTCCTGGTTATGGACGGAAAGCGGGGTGCTGATGGGTAGGTCTGCCGCTATCCTGCGAAAGAGTTCTTCCGAAACGGAGTAGGCAGAATGGGGGGTGAGAGAAACGCTTAGCCCGAAATCCGCGCGTGCGGTTTTCGCCAGCTCCGTTCCGCCGTCGAAGATCCTGCCGGCTCTTTTATTTTCGGGTCCGAACAGTTCGATAAAAGTATGATAACGGATACGGCTTTCTGCCTTGATCCCGAAGCTTGCCGCGGTGTTCGAGATATCTCCGCAGGCCACGATACCTTCCCTGAACATGGCTTCATCAGCTCTTTTCATTGCCGTGAGGATCTCTTCGGGATCGGCTGCTCTTCCTTTTATTACTGCCGGAAGAAAATGTGCCAGTCCGCCTCCGCGTTCTATTTTCCCCTTCATATGGGAGAGTTCGAGATGGCAATGGGTGTTTATGAATCCGGGTAAAAGGATCCCGTTGTAGAATTCTACGCCGGCTTCCTCGCGCACTTCATTGCCGGGATCTCTGAGTTCGAGGATCCTGCCCTCTGCGTCGGCGGTCAGGATACCGTTGCGTATCATCCGGCTTTTTCCGTCGAAGACAAAGTTGGCCGACAGTTTTCGAAGGTGCATGAAAGGCGGTTAAGATTCGGTTTTGCCTTTCTCCTTTTCCTCTTTTTCGAAGGAAGGCGTATTGTTTTTCAGCTCATCAAGCCTGAGATTGAGTTTCAGGATCACATCGTCGTATACCTTGAGATAATGTTCAGGATCACGCGTATAGGAGGTAAAAGTACTGTCGAATTGCGCACGGGTTACGTTGTACTTTTTAAAGATCTCCTCGTGAACGTTTACCGAGTCGTTCACATCGAACTTACGGTAAAATTGGGGGCCGTTTGTAATGGCATCCATCAGGTGGATATCGACGAGGATATCCACGAATTTATCCCTGGGGATCAGTTTCCGGTGTCCGGCCCCGCCGTTATCCCTCCCGCAGGAAACCACGAAAAGTGTCATGAGTAGGATATGGATAATGGATTTTTTCATAGTGCAAAGGTAAGAAATATTTGGGAGAGCGGCAGGATAGGATTTACGAATCCCATATCCCTGACCGTCATCCGGGGTGGCAGTGACAGGTCGCGACCTGTTATTATGTTCATGACCTGTTATTATGTTCATGACCTGATATTGTGTTTGTGACCTGTTATTGTGTTTGTGACCTATCAATATGTTCACGACCCGTCCCGTTATCCCTGACAGGCCGTCATCCGGGGTGGCAGTGACAGGTCGCGACCTGTTATTATGTTCATGACCTGTTATTGTGTTCATGACATGTTATTATGTTCGTAACCTGTTACTATGTTCGTAACCTGTTATCATGTTCGCGACCTGTTATTATGTTCGTAACCTGTTATCATGTTCGCGACCTGTTATTGGGTTCGTGACCTATCAATATGTTCGTGACCTGTTATTATGTTCATGACCTGTTATCGTGTTCGTGACCTGTTATTATGTTCATGACCTGTTATTGTGTTCGCGACCTATCATTCTATTCACGACCCATCCCCATATTCCCGACCCGTCCCCCGTATCACCGACAGGCCGTCACAATACATCCGGTATCCTCCAATCGATAGGCGCAAAACCGTGCTCCGTGAGGTACCGGTTGGTTTTTGAGAAATGTCTGCATCCGAAAAATCCATTGTAGGCTGAAAAAGGGGACGGGTGGGCGGCTTTGAGAACGAGGTGTTTTTCAATGTCGATAAGGGCGCTTTTTTCCTGGGCGAAACGTCCCCATAGAAGGAAAACCAGGTTCTCCTTCTCATTGGATAGGATCCGTATCACGGCATTGGTAAAGTTCTCCCATCCTTTACCCTGGTGTGAACCGGCCTGGTTGGCCCTGACGGTGAGGGTGGCGTTAAGGAGGAAGACCCCCTGCATGGCCCAGTATTCCAGGTTGCCATGTGAGGGAACCTCTATACCGCAGTCATCCCGGACTTCTTTGAAGATATTCACCAGGGAAGGGGGAGCCTTAACTCCTTCGGGCACCGAGAAGCACAACCCGTGAGCCTGCCCCTTCCCATGGTACGGGTCCTGTCCGATGATGACAACACGCACACAATCCCAGGGCGTCTTATTGAATGCATTAAAGATGAGAGGTCCCGCAGGATAGACAAGGTTCATCCTCTTTTCTTCGAGAAGGAATTTTTTCAGGTCGGAAAAATAGGGTATGGCAAATTCATCCCTCAGCCGCATCTTCCAACTTTCCTCTATTTTGGGGTCTGGGGTTTCCATGGTTCTTGTTCTTTTGATTCATATTCGTAAGACCACTGAAGAATGATCCTGGCAATATTGGTGGCATGAGAGTAAACGGTGGTCAGAACCGTCATCAGGCCGAGATGGATCCTGCTCGTCCGGATCGATCTTTCGACGGAATTCATCAGCCGCAGGTAATGGTTTTTTTCAAGGTCCATCGCATACTGCCTGTACCTGTGATGTTTTTCTTCCATATGAAGCGCCTTGCTCAGGTTCAGCTCCCGGAACACCGCTATAGCCCGGGAGATCTGTTTCATGACCTGGAGATGGTATTCACTGAGTTCCTGTTTTCCTTCCTCTGAAAAATCCAGCCCGTTTCCCGGCCAGTCACTGGCTTTATCCTGGTATCCTTCATTGACAAGATCGGCGATTTTTTCAAACTCCTTTACCGTATACAGGATCTCGAAGGCTTCATTGGTCCTTTCCTTTTCAATGCTTCCGGAGATGATCTTCATGAGATAACTGTTTATGTGGTCCCTTAGGAAATCGACTTCGTCTTCTTTTGATTTCATCCAGGGTAAGTCTGGTTTTTCCCTGGTGATGAAAGGAGTTATGTAATTATTGACCATATCCATGGTGATATGCGCCATATGAATGGTTTCCTCCTTGGCAAGGCTGAGAGCCAGGGAGGAGGGAATTCCGAAGGGCTCTCCTATATATTTCGTTTTTAGACGGGTGGATTCGGGGGCAGCCTTATCGGGCAAAATGAAGGTGATGAAGCGGGCGATGCTGTCGAGGAAGGGAAAGAGGATAATGGTGACAAAAACATTGAAGATGGTGTGTGCATTGGCGATCTGGCGCGGCAATACGGAAGCGAGTGTATTAATGCCATCCCGGTCAGGGCTTTTCGGGGATACATGCTCAACGATCCGGGCAAATTCGGGGATCCACCATATAATGATGAGCACTCCGAAGATTTTGAACAACGTATGGGCCAGGGCGACCCTCCTGGCGGCACGGTTTGTCCCGATGGCTGCAAGGATGGCCGTGATGCAGGTACCGATATTGGCACCCAGGAGGAGGGGGATCCCGGCCTCCAGTGTAAGAAGTCCCTGGGATGCCAGCACGATCATTATGCCGATAAATGCGCTGCTGCTCTGGATCAGGGCAGTGAATAAGGCGCCGATGAGGATACCTGTCAGCGGATTTTCAAGCCTGAGGATAAATTCAATAAAGGGTGTGAAGGTGCGTAGGGGAGACATGGCATCTGACATGATGTGCATCCCGTAGAAGAGAATGCCGAAGCCGAGGACGGCTTCACCGGCGTGACGTGTCTTTTCGTTCCGGAAGAGGGCATAAAGTACGAAACCAAGAGCCACGACGAGGAGGGAATATTCTGCAAGGCTGAAAGCGATGAGCTGGGCGGTGATCGTTGTTCCTATGGCAGCCCCCAGAAGGACTCCAAGGGTCCGGCCAAAAGCCATAAGGCCCGAATTAACGAAACTCACCATCATCACGGTGGTGGCGCTGCTGCTTTGGATGATCATCGTTACGAAGGTTCCGGCTATGAGGGCAAGGAACCTGTTACGGGTGAGGCTGCCAAGGATACTCCTCATTCCTGCTCCGGCGGATTTCTGCATCCCTTCGCTCATCATATTCATTCCGAGGATAAAGAGGGCAAGACCTCCGAGAAGCCCGGTAAGAAGCATGAAGATCCAGTTTTTCTTTTGGGCGGTAAACCGGTATATGAGGTATTGACCTGAAGGATCATTTTCGATCCTGGCGAGAAGGGCATATTCGCCGGGTTGATCACCTAGAACGATCTCTGTTGAGGCTATACCTGAACTGTCGGTTATTGTTTTAGCGGGATTCATCCTGAATCCTTCGGCTTTGTCGGGTTGGGAAAGAGATTTAAAATCCACCATCACTCCCGGAACGGGATTGCCGGTGCTGTCTGTGACCATTACCCGGGAAGGTTTCCTCAGGACACTCCCCGTTTTCTGCTGTTGATTTTCCCCGCTGACAGATTGCATCCCGGGGAGATCCGGTCTTTTTAAGATAAATTGTCCGGCTTGTCCCGACAATTTAAGTGGGAGAACTAACAACGCCAGTAGAATAAAAATAAGAGATCTCTTCACAGGCATCGCACAGATGAATTTGGTACTAATATACATAAATTTTAAATCCGGGCTTACCATGCTATTTCTCCCGCAGATCTCGGGGATTCACGCAGAGAGGAATGGTTCCCGCAGATCATGGGGATTCACGCAGAGAGGAATGGTTCCCGCAGATCTCGGGGATTCACGCAGAGAGGAATGGTTCCCGCAGATCATGGGGATTCACGCAGAGAGGAATGGTTCCCGCAGATCTCGGGGATTCACGCAGAAGAGGAATGGTTCCCGCAGATCATCGGGGATTCACGCAGAAAGGAATGGTTCCCGCAGATCTCGGGGATTCACGCAGAGAGGAATGGTTCCCGCAGATCACGGGGATTCACGCAGAGAGGAATGGTTCCCGCAGATCACGGGGATTCACGCAGAGAAGGAATGGTTCCCGCAGATCTCGGGGATTCACGCAGAGAGGAATGGTTCCCGCAGATCCGGGGATTCACGCAGAGAGAATGGTTCCCGCAGATCTCGGGGATTCACGCAGAGAGGAATGGTTCCCGCAGATCTCGGGGATTCACGCGGAGAGGAATGGTTCCCGCAGATCTCGGGGATTCACGCAGAGAGGAATGGTTCCCGCAGATCTCGGGGATTCACGCAGAGAGGAATGGTTCCCGCAGATCTCGGGGATTTATGTAGGAAGGAATGGCTCCGGCAGATCTCGGGGATTTATGCAGAAAGGAATGGCTCCGGCAGATCTCGGGGATTTACGCAGAAGGGAATGGCTTCCACTGATCTGGGGGATTTACGCAGAAAGGAAGATCTCGGCGGGTGTTGAAAAAAAAACCTGCCATTGTTTTTGAAAATGCGGATATTTGTGATACAGACAGAACCGGACGGCAGATCGTTTGCCGGTGAATCCGGTAATTTTAAAACAGGGGGTGAAACGATGACATTGGTACGGCGCATTATTTCCTATTTGCTTCTGGCTCTCATCATCGGTGGAATTATTTACGGACTCATATGGTTGAGGGCCGGATCGCTCAAAAGATACGATCCCGGAAAGGCTGTTCCTCCGGGGACGGTGATGTTCCTCGAAACCCGGGACTTTCATCAACTGGCTTCAAGGGTCAGAAATCATAATAATATATGGAATGAATTCAGGGTCTGTAAAGAAATAAACCGCCTCGACCGGCAATTTGGGGTGATCGACAGCCTCGCACGAAAAAATCCCGATTTCAGAGAACTCCTGACGGGAGATATGATCATCTCATTGAACAGGACGGAAGAGGGGTACAGCACATTGTTCATTATAACTGCACCAAAACACAATGCGACCGGCCAGATACTGAAACTCATCCCCGGAGATTCCAGGATCGACAAGCACAGGCACGGAATGGTGACCCTGTATGATATTCAATTCGTCAGCGATACCCTGGTCCCCGGGTTTTCATTCTTTGAAAATAAGGGTCTCCTCGTGATCAGTCCGTCAAACGGACTCCTGGAATCGGCAGCGGGTGAACTCAGCGCCGGGAAGGGTTTCCTCGAAAATGCCGATTTCGTCCGGCTGAAAAAAACTGCAGGGTCCAATGTCAGTGCGAATATATATGTCCATTATCCCGAATTGGGTTCCTTCATAAAAACGATCTTTAGAGACGGGGCGACCGGGGTTGTTTCTAAATTCGCGGGGTGGTCGGCGCTTGACCTCGATATCAAGCCGGATTTCTTCACCCTTAACGGATTCACCACCGCAGGTGATTCATTGCATCAGTCCGTCGGAATACTGCAGGGGCAGAATCCGGTGGCTTTCGGATTTGCAGGTGTCGTTCCCTCAAATGCCGTTTTTTTTAACATTACCGGTTTCACGGATGCCGGCCGGCTCATGGAAAACGTTTCGAAGTATGCCTCAGACAGATCAAGACAAAAAAAGCTGGAAAATATTTCCGCGAAATATTCTTTTGACCCTGTCGCCGGAATTATTCCCCTGCTGGATGGCGAGGCAGGAAGTGTAATCCTGATGAATGAGCCCGGCGAGTATGATCGTTACTTCATCCTGAAGGTCAAGGGCCGCGGAATGGCTGAAGGTCTGCTGGATGAATGGACCGCAAAAGTAGCCGGTGCGGAAGGAATAAAGACAGGGGAATATTCCACGGTTGCAGATATCGATAACCATCACCAAATAACTCTCCACAAGTCGCCTCTTGAAGGTTTTCCCGGGCTTCTCTTTGGTGAATTTTACCAGGAGAGGGACTATTCATGGTATGCCTACCAGGAAAATTACATCATTTTCGGATCATCACCCGCTGCCATCAGGTCATTCATATATTTCAACATCCTGGGAAAGACACTCGAAAACAGTGAAAGCTTCGCTGCCCTCAGGGATAACATTTCAAGCCGTTCCAACCTGTTTATTTATGTCAAACCATCTCTCTACCTTGGCGGGATTTCATCCATGCTGCATCCGGAAAAGGCAAAAGCATTGAACAGGAACAAGGAGGTATGGCGAAAGATCGATGCGATTGCATTCCAGAGCACAAGTACAGATGATCTTAACTATTTCCGGCTGTTCACCCACTACAGCAGCCACATAAAAGAAGCTGTGAATACGGTCTGGGAAAGTAAACTTGACACGGTTACGCACTTCAAACCTGCCATTGTGGTCAATCATACAAACGCGCAGAAAGAGATCTTCATACAGGACCTGGAAAACAACATCTATCTCATCAGCAATTCAGGGAGCATCCTGTGGAAGCAAAAGACGGATGATGCCATCCTGGGTGATGTTTACCAGGTGGATTATTTTCATAACGGTAAGCTGCAATATCTCTTCAATACGAAAGAGAAGATCTGGCTCATCGACCGAAACGGAAATCCCGTTGACAAATATCCCGTAAAGCTACGGGAGCAGGCTTCTGCAGGCATGTCCCTCTTTGACTACGAAAATGATGGTACCCTGAGGATTTGCATACCTACCCGGGGAAAGGATATTTATATGTACGACAGTGAAGGGAAGATCATTTCCGGCTGGAAATTCGGAGGATCGGATTATCCCATTACCCAGCCGGTTCAACACCGGCGGATCGGCAAAAAGGACTTCATTATCGCCGCCGATCAGGTCGGGATCTACCTCCTCGACCGGCGCGGAAGGACCAGGGTCAAGCCGTCCAAAAACATTATTCCTTCTCCCGGGAACCCCGTTTATCCTGTTGCAGCTGGCGGCGGAAAGCCGGCACGGATCCTGGTCTCCGATACTTCGGGAACGGTCTGGGAACTTCACTATGACGGTAAAACGGAGAAGCTTTTCTCAGCCGGTGTGAGCGGAATGCACTTTTTTTTACCCGAAGACCTTAACGGGAACGGAAAAGAAGAGTTCATCTTTACGGATGGGAATAAGCTCCTTGTTTATGACGATAATGGCAAGCTCCTTTTCAGGGAAGAATACCCGGGACCTGTGGGTTTTCCGCCTGCCGTCTACGAGTTTTCTTCGAAAGACCGGAAAATCGGGATCGTTATTCCGGATGCGGGACATATTTACCTTGTCAATAATGACGGATCCTTATACAAAGGATTTCCTCTCACAGGCACATCGCCTTTCAGCATAAGCGGCTTCCCGGGGCTCAAAGACCGGTTCAACCTGATTGTAGGGAATAATGACAACTTTTTGTACAACTATTCCGTAAAATAAAAAAAAATCAATCAGGAATGACCTTTTTACCGAAGCGCACCTGTACAACGGCAGTTGCCATAACAGCCCTTGTATTCCTTTTCTCATGTATGCCTGACCATTACGACCTTAACCGGTTCTCGACGGAGATCGAGCTTACTCCCGGTATTGCAACTCCCCTGGCATACGGGACCCTTTCCATCGAAGATATTCTCGATCACGCGGATTCAAATTCCTATGTCAAACATTTCGATGACGACCTTCTGTACCTTACTTATTACAAGGAACTGATGTCATACCCGGCTTCCGAAATTGTAGATATACCCGACCAGGATTTTATCGAGATCTTCATCAGTCCGGATATAAATATCCCTGCCTGGCTGATCAGCGCCATGGGAGACACCGTAAATTTCACGAAAGTTAAGAATGCGGAATTTGTTTTCACCCACAACGAACGACTCGACAGCGTCAATGTCAAAACCGCAACCCTTAATATAAATGTTACTTCGTCTTTTAAACAGACCGGTATACTGACCATCCATTCCGACCATCTCCTTATCGGCGGGAAACCTTTCAGAAAGGTGGTGCAGATCAGTGATCCGTCAGGGAATTTCAGTTACAACGCAGATGTTCCCATCGACGGGTCAAGCCTCTATCTCGATAACAGCAATCCCGATACAACCTTCCTTCCCCTGGTTTTTGACCTTCAGCTTATTAATTCGGGGAACCCCGTGCTGACGAGTGAAAGCTGCGATATCAACCTGTCGCTTAGCAATATTTCCTTTAACAGTGTATTTGGATATATCGGTGATTATGATGTGCTTGTGCAAAGCGGGGAGGTGGATATCGATCTCTTCGGAGATTCCCTGATGGGAGGAAAGCTGCTCTTCGCAGATCCGCGGTTTAACCTGGATGTCGACAATTCTTACGGGATCCCGATGCAGATCGAACTTTCCAATGTTTCTGCCTATTCCGCGGAAAATGATATCACTACCGATATCGTATTTAACGGCGTAAATCCTTTTACTATCAATGCACCTGATATATTTCACATAGGAGATACCGTAAATACCCAGATCGCCGTCAGCAAGGAGAACTGCAATATTGCAGATGCCATGGAAACCCAACCGAAAAGCTTTACGTATTCGGTCAGGGCCATTACCAATCCGGATGGGAGTGAAGGCTCGGTAAACTTTGTGACCGATTCCAGCGATCTGAAGGTAGGGTTTGAGGTAGTGCTGCCAATCTGGATAAACGCCGAAGGATTTTCGCTGGAGGACACCCTGGATTTCGATCTTGAAAAAGAGATCGGGGAGGACGCCGATATAATCAATTACCTGAGGCTTACCCTCGATGCGAAAAACGGGATCCCCCTCCGCGTGAACTTGCAGGTTTATTTTGCAGACGGGAATTACCAGGTCATCGACTCACTCTTTCATGATGACGATCTCTTCCTGGCAGGAGCTCTTCTGGACGGCAACGATAAGGTGTTACAGTCGGTGGAGAATGCGAAAGCCATTGAATTCACCCACGAGAGAGTTGAAGCAATCAAACCGACGAAATATCTCATGGTCAGGGCTTCCGTGAATACCAAGGATGCTTCGGCCGGTAAATATGTCAAGTTCTATTCCTACTATACGATTGATTTTAAGCTGAAACTGAAGGCGAACGTTACGATCAACAGCCGAGATTCCTTCAGTAAGTAAAAGGAAAACAGATTTTATTATGCGAAAAACAACCCGGTATATTCTGCTGATCACAGCTATAATTTTTTACATTCCTGAACTGTCGGCACAGGTGAACTCCCTCTATTTTATGCGGGGCGTGCCACAGGTTTACCAGGTAAATCCTGCCATCCAGCCCGACTGCGATTTCTTTTTCGGGATTCCCGGCGTCTCCCCTTTGGATGTCCATGCAGGTAACAGTTCGTTCGGATTGGGAGATATCCTGACCTATAACAGGGAGATCGACTCCCTCATCACTCCGTTTCATCCCTTAGGAGACAAGAACGCTTTTCTTAATCTGCTCCGCGACCGGAACACCTTAGAAGCCGATCTCTCGACTTCCATACTGTCATTCGGTTTCAGGACTGCGACGGAGACATTCTTCACCTTCGACATAAAGGAAAGAGCACTTGTAAGCGCTTCTGTTCCGGATGATATGCTACGCTTTCCGATCTTTGGTCCTGATTCGGCCCTGACGTATGATTTTAACGGGCTGGGGATCGATATGAGCCTTTTCAGTGAATTTTCCCTCGGGATAAGTCAGAAAATAGGGGAAAGGCTAACGGTGGGCTGGCGGGGCAAACTCCTGTTCGGACAGGCCAACCTGAATATGCGAAAGTTTGATTTCACAGTCACTTCGGGTGAAGAGAAGTGGCCCGTCCATTCGAATATAATCCTGGATGCCGCCATACCCTTTGTGGATGTTGCCTATGATGAGAAAGGTATGATCGACTTTGACAATACCGATGTGCGGGAAGATATCGATCAACATATCCCTTCTTACATCATGAATTCACGGAATTTCGGGTTGGCCATGGACCTGGGTGCCGAATATAAGCCTCTCGACTGGCTGAAAGTTTCCGCCAGCCTCGTGGATTTCGGCCGGATAAAATGGAAGGACGGGGTGCACAACCTCACGAACACTTCCGATTATGAATTCCTTGGAATACCCGTCGATGTTAACGATGATGATTACATTCAAACCTTCGTCGATTCGCTCGATGAGACCTTCAATAATTTTTCAGCCACAGAAAATTCTTATGGAACCTGGCTCCCGGCCAAATTTTATGCCGGGGCTGCTTTTTATATCCATCCGAAGATAAGCTTCGGCATCCTGTCGCGCACGGCTTTTTACAAGGGAGATATCCGCCAGCAATTCACCGCTTCGGCTAATTTCTATCCCATCCGGCTTGTCAGCGCCACTTTCAGCTATTCGGTGCTCGATGGTACATTCAGGAATGTAGGTGCCGGGTTGTCGTTAAAAACCGGACCCCTTAATATTTATGTCATCTCCGATACCGCTCCCTCGGTTTATTTCTGGCCCCTCGATGCGCAGAGCATAAACCTGAAGGTAGGCGTCAACATTATGATCGGGGGTAAGTACAAAAAGGCCTTCGACAAACCCCTGGTGGATTGAGGGTTGAACTTGTGAAAAAATGTTAATACGTCTCTGACATTTCATTTCCCTTTCAAAAAACCGTACATTTGTCCGGATTTTAATAAGAGAGGTATGATCAGATTAGTCTTACTGTTTTTTCTACTCTTCCTTATAATAAGGATATTGGGCCAGATACTGTTCCCTGCATCGCGCAACGCGGGAAATCTTTACAATGAGGATAACGGGTCACGTGAGGGAGAAGTAACCCTGGAGAATAATGCCACCGGCAAAAAGAAGCACTTAAAAAAGGATATCGGGGATTATGTCGACTACGAGGAAGTCGACTGAGGAAGAATTTATTGATTTGTTGATTTGTTGATTTGTAGATTTTTCTATGAATCAGTAATGCAATAAATCAACCAATCAATCAATCAACCAATCAACAATTATTTCAGCCACCTGTCTGCCTCTCCGAGGTCATGCCGCGTATTTACATTATGAAAGAGTCTTTCGGTATCATATCCCAACCGGGCTACATCGACCAGGATCGCGCCGGCACGGGACAGGAAATAATCCATTTTCAGCTTATTTTCCCTTATGAGCTCCTCTGCGAGGTTAAGGAGTGAGACATGGTAAATGGCAGCCAGAGGTTCGGGCCGGTGTTCCGAATTGAGGCCTGCAATAGCCGGGGCATCCTGCATAAGGGAGTGCAGGGTCTCCACATAGGAAGAAGTGATGAAGGGGATATCGCAGCTGAGGACAACCGCCCTCTCATGTTTCATCTCCCGCATACAGCTGTATATCCCACCCAGCGGGCCGCTGTCCGGGTAAACATCCGGGATCAAGAGGAAGGGAAAATCATCGGGGAAAATTCCGCCGGGAGCGCTGATGATGATCTCATCGCAGGTTTCCCTGAGTACGTCGAGGGGCCAGGCGTACAGCGGTTTACCGCCGAATTCGGCGAAAACTTTGTTTTTTCCCATTCGCCGGCTTCTGCCGCCGGCAAGGAGTATTCCCGATATCATTGTTTCTTAAGCTGTTGTGCCAGGGTTGTGGCGAAGACGAAGTCATTCAGGGTTTCATTGCTGGTATGCAGGATATCCTGTTTTGTACCTTCCCAGATCTTACGTCCCTGGTAGATGAAGACCACCTTATCACCTATTTCGAGCACTGAATTCATATCATGTGTGTTAACGATGGTGGTGATATTGAATTCTTCCGTGATCTCCTTGATCAGGTTATCGATAACGATGGCGGTCTTGGGATCGAGTCCCGAATTGGGTTCATCGCAGAAGAGGTATTTGGGATTCAGGGCGATCGCACGGGCGATCGCAACGCGTTTTTTCATCCCCCCGCTGAGTTCGTCAGGGTAGAGTTTGTTTGCATTGACGATATTCACCCTCTTCAGGCAGAAATTCACCCGTTCCTGTTTCTCCTCTTCGCTGATCTCCGTGAACATATCCAGCGGAAACCTGACATTTTGTTCCACTGTTGATGAATCGAAGAGCGCCGCACCCTGGAAGAGCATACCGATCTCCTTCCGGATCTTTTTTCTCTCCTTGAAGGACAGTGTATTATAAAGGCGGTCATCAAACCAGATCTCACCGGAATCGATCTCATGAAGTCCGACGATGGATTTCAGGAGCACGGTCTTTCCCGAGCCGCTCTGGCCGATGATCAGGTTCGTTTTACCCTGTTCGAAGGTAACGGTCACGTTCTCCAGTACGGGAGTGCCGTCGAATGTCTTGGTAACGTTGATAACCCGGATCATGACAGGATGAGTTTGGTAAGGACGAGGTTGGCGAGAAGGATGAGGATACTGCTGTAAACCACGGCCCGTGTGCTTGACCGTCCGACCTCGAGGGCGCCTCCCTCTGCATAGTAGCCCTGGAATGCCGAGACGGTAACGATGATGAATGCGTAAAATACGGTTTTTGTCAGGGCATAACTGATATAATAGGGATAGAAGGCATACTGGATGCCGTAAATGTAATCGGCCGGCGACAGGATCTCCGTGATCGCACATACAAGGTATCCTCCGAAGATGCCGACGAACATGCTCAGAAGGGACAGGATGGGGAAGAAGAACATGGCAGCGATGATCTTTGGAAAGATCAGGTAACTTGCTGAATTGACGCCCATGATCTCGAGAGCATCGATCTGTTCCGATACCCGCATGGTACCGATCTCGGATGCAATGTTTGATCCGACTTTTCCGGCGAGGATAAGGGCTACCATGGTGGAAGAGAATTCGAGGAGAAGGGAGTCCCTCACAGTAACGCCGACGAGATATCTTGGCAGGAGGGGATTTTCAATGTTGAAATTTGTCTGGATGGTAATGACTGCTCCGACGAACAGGGAGATGATCACCACGATGCCGAACGAGTTGATGCCGAGGCTCTCTATTTCACCGATAGTCTGATTATAATAAATCCTGAACTTTTCAGGTTTTGCGAATACCTTCCAGAGCAACATGAAATATCTTCCCGCCTGTTCAAAAAACTTCATAGCTTATCTGTTTACTGCAAAATTACTAATATTCTCGGTATAGAGCAGATTCCGTTCTAAAACATTCTCAGATATCTGGTTGTCTATGAAATATCCTTTATTTTTGCCCTGACCGGATTTTCCTGTGAACCGGGATCTGGCCATTTAAGGGCCTGTTTCTTTAGCAGGGTTTTAATCATTAGAAACACCGGTTTGATGGAAAAGATCGGTTTGCGACAAGGATAATTCAATTAATAAGGTTAGTTTAACCTCTTGAAAAACAAAGAAAGGGTTATGAATAAACACGAGTATTGTGTCATTATGGCCGGGGGAGTAGGGAGCCGTTTCTGGCCCCTCAGCCGTACATCCCGTCCAAAACAGTTCCTTGATATTTTGGGCGTGGGAAGCTCCTTGCTTCAGCAGACCTTCGAACGATTTGCATCTGTCATTCCCACTGAGAACATTTATATCGTCAGCAATGCGGAATACCGGGACCTGATCACGCACCAGCTCCCTGCCATGAAGGAGGAGAACATCCTCCTCGAGCCTTACCGGAGGAATACGGCTCCCTGCGTTGCCTATGCCGCCTTCAGCATCAGGTCAAGGGATCCGGAAGCCCGGATGGTTGTCGCTCCTTCCGATCACCTGATCATGAAGGAAGAGGAATTCCGCGACGTACTCCGGATAGGTCTTGAATTTGTCGAAAAGAACAATGCCCTCCTTACGCTGGGCATACAACCCAGCCGACCCGAAACCGGTTACGGATATATACAGGCCGAAAGAGCCGCCATCAGCGAAACCAAAAATTGCACTCTTCAAAAAGTAAAAACCTTCACTGAAAAACCCGACGAGAAGCTGGCGCGTGTATTTTTTGAGAGCGGTGAATTCTACTGGAATGCCGGTATCTTTTTCTGGTCCCTTGCATCCATTGTGGAAGCTTTCCAGCGTCACCTCCCCGATGTAAGCACTGCCTTTGAAGATGGTGATGGCATCTACGGCACACCGGACGAGGCATCCTTCATCGAGGAGACCTATGCCGGGTGTAAAAATATTTCGATCGATTACGGCGTTATGGAGAAGGCTGAGAATGTTTTCGTTCTCGCCACCGATATCGGCTGGAGCGATCTCGGGACATGGGGCTCCCTGTATGACCAGGTGAAAAAGGATGCATTACAGAATGCCATCATGGGCGGCAGCATATTTTCCTTCGATACCCACCGGTCCCTGATCAATATCAAAGGTGAAAAACTGGTGGTTATCCAGGGTCTCGAGGATTATGTTGTCGTCGACAGCGATGATGTCCTCCTGATCTGCAAACTGGATCAGGAACAGCGGATAAAGACCTTTGTTAACGATGTGAAACTAAGCGGCGGCGAGAAATTTATATAACGCATTCGTCCGCAGTACCAGGTCGCAATCGCATTGCCAGGTCGCAACCGCATTGCCAGGTCGCAACCGCATTGCCAGGTCGCAACCGCATTGCCAGGTCGCAATCGCATTGCCAGGTCGCAATCGCATTGCCAGGTCGCAACGCAGCCAGGTCGCAATCGCAGTACCGTAATGACAGGTCGCGACCTGTTACCCCCCCAAAAAAATCCGCGCTGAAAAACATCAGCACGGATTTTTAATATCAGGGTATTCAGGTTGGATTCACTATTAATACTCCCAGAGATCGTGTTCGAAATCAAAGAGTTGTTGCTTGATTTTATCAGCTTCGTAGAGGATGTCGTCACCCGTCAGATAATCAGGTATCAGCCGGTTGTCGTACTCATTGGATTCTCCGTAGATAAAAGACGCGAAGCGCCTTTGCATGAACAAATCGTCATACGAGATATTTTGGGAGTCATTATTCGGATTAAAAACTTCATACCTTGCAAAGAGGTCACGGTATTCCGGGAAATATATCCAGCAGAGGATCTCACGGGTCACCTCCGGCGAGATCGTGATATTGCCGTTGGCATCCTTGAGCTGGCGGTGGTATACCTTGATCGGTGCCATTCCGACGATCCTGACGCGCATGGTTGATGCCTGCTTGTCAAAGAACCATTTTTCCTTAACGAGATATTGCAGCACATAGTCACTCCTGACGATCACCTGTTCATTGGGTGTACCCGGGAAAAGTGTGTCGGCGCCAAGTGCCTGGATGATCTCTTTTGCTCCGATCTGAGTTTCGGTGGAGAAGAGTTTGTATTTGTCTTCTTTGTATGCATGGAGATTGTTCTCATGAATTCCGTGCATGATCAATGAGAACAGGCTCATTCTCTGACCAATGGGTTTTGTGGGATAGTATAGCGGGAGGTTCATCTTTTCCCTGAGGTCGATGATCCGCCATACATCCTTTGACCACATAACATCGGCTTCACGGATCGGAACATAGGGAATGGGTTTTTTCTCCGGAATATGGATCTTATCATAAACGTTCACGATGGATTGTGAATCCGGGGCCATTTGCGGATTGGCTGAGGCAGGAGTAGTTGTAACCTGCTGGGCATTCACTGCGATCCATGTTCCGTGCAGAATGAATGATGCAACTAATAACAGAGCAGTCCTTTTCATTATTGTTGTGTTTATAAAATTTTCAGTACAATGGAGTTAAGCATCCTGGATTTGCCGTCGGGGCCAATAGCTTTGATATCGGTTACCGTCAGGTTTTTCCCTGGTGTAAGCTGGGTGATTATTCCTAGCTGAGCAGGGGTGAATTTATTATTGGTTGACTTTTCACTTTTTGTGAATCCGCCCGAAAGAACGGCTGAAACCGTAAATTCGGTAACGGTAAAGTCCAGGTCGAAATCAAAATTCTTAAGTTCGGCATCCACGCCCGATGCCCTGGTAAGATCGGTGAGTGAGATGGCTCCCTGGGACCTGCCCCTGATCTCTGCGACGGGGTCGGGAACATCCTTCACCCTGAAATCCATGCTTCCCATGAATCGTGAATTGTTCTCGATATTGGCATACACTTTTACAGTCACCACCTCACCTTCAGGTCCCGTTGCGGGTCTGACGATCCAGCCTTTGCCGGTGGCTTGAATTCTTCCCTTTGAGATCTCGGCCCTTATATTTTCGCTTGGCACGCCTGATACGGAGATGGCTACCGGGTTATCAACGCCGCGATAGAAGACGTTCATTTTTGTAGGAGAAACGACAGCGCTCGCTTCCGCTACCTGGTACTGTGCTTCGAAGGGTCTCGTAATGGTCCTTCCGTCGCCGGTATCCAGGATGATCGTTCCGCCCCATTTATGCAGGCCGATGGAATTGGTGGGAGGAGTATAAATTCCTTTCCCGTTCTCAATCTTCAGCTCCTGACCGCCAGACAGTTTCACAATGGGTGTTTTTGTTGAGTCGTACGCCGCGAGAAAGATTTTTGCATTGTACTCCTGCCCCTTGAAAACATAGTCGGAATTTGCAATGACCACTGCGTCGATCTTGTTAAATTTGAATGATCCTGCGTCGATCTGACTGAGAAGGTAGGAAAGGATCTCCGCTTCCGAGTTCCGCACGTCACTCTGCATTTTGGAGAGCAGGGTGATGACGGAAGCCAGGGGAAGGTGCTCGAAATGTTCCGATTCCCAGGTTATATGTTCACCCTTCGAATGGCCGGTGGCTTCCGGATCTTTGGTTACCAGTGAGTTTTCAATGGATGAATAGATCGAGGAATAGGTTTCCTTGTCTTCGATCAGGCCAAGCAGATAATCCCTGTAATCATTGATCTTTTCCTTGACCTGTTCACCTTTTTTGTCGAGGATCATGATCTGGGCAGGTATATCCATATTATCTTTCCCGTCGACATACTGGAGATGAACCTCACCGTCACGGATGGCATCGGTTTCCGGGCCTTCCGATTTTATGACGATATCTTTCTTGCATTCCTGGATGAAGTCATACAATTCCTGCGATTTGGTTCTGACCTCATCCGACTTCTCCTTCCATTGTTCAACTTTGGTGGGATTTATCTCGTACGCCGAAGTGAATTCATCGTACAGAGAACCGTTCTTTTTGGAAAAGTTTTCGGTTGTTTCACTTAATCCTTCGTCAACCAGTGTAAAGGCGTCGAGAACTTCTCGTGACACATTGAGTGCAAGCAATGATGTAAGTACGAGATACATCATGCCGATCATTTTTTGACGCGGAGTTTCTTTGCCGTGAGCCATAGCCGTTTAAAAGGATTATTTCCTGGTAACAACGCTCATTGCGGAGAGCATATTACCGTAAATGTTATTTAATTCCGACAGATTCTGACTTAACCTGGTGATCTCATCCCGGTATTTTTGGGTCTCATCGACAGAAGTTTTCAGGTTTTTGAGCATATCCTCAATGCCTTTATAGATATTGTCACTTCCCTTCAGGTGCTGCTGGGTACCCTTCACCTGGGCTTCGTAAGCTGAATTCAGCTCGGTCAGGTTTCTGTTGAGTGAAGCGAGCTGCTCACTGAACTGCTTATGACCGGCCGATATGTTGGAATAATCGGATTTCACGGTACTGGTCAGTTCGTTGTAGGACGAAGTGAGTTCTGCGGATTGCTGGGCAAATTTCTTTGCAACTTCTTCTCCTGACCTGTTAACGATCTCGGCAGTTTGCTTGTAGGATGAAGCAAGTGCATTGACAGATTCATTCAGGGAACCGGAATTATCGGAATAGGATAAAGACACAGTCTGTACTGCCTTTGCGGCGCTTTTCATGCTGTTGAGATATTCTTTTGTAGCAAGTGAGGCGGCTGTGATATCTGCAAGATTCCCGGTCGTCTCTGAAAGGCTGTTAATTCCTTTGCTCAGGCTTTGAATGGTCTCAGGACGAATATTTGCCTCCTTGAATAAATCATCGAATTTCTGCAATCCGATGCCGCGTCCGGCCAGGCTTTCTTCGCGAATATTTTCCATCTCGTCGGGATCTGTCATCCCTGCCAATTCAGGATAAACCAATGTCCAGTCGAGTTCTTCATGGAGAGGTTCAAAGGCGGAGAAAAAGAAAATGATGGCTTCCGTTGTCAGCCCGACTACGATCATAATACTGGCGCCATTCCAATGCATCAGCTTGAACATAGCTCCAATGATAACTACGGAAGCTCCGAGGCCGTATAATTTGGCCATAAAATTCTTCCACCCGGAACTCTGAACTATTTCGGTAACATTCATATTAATCGAATTTGATTTATTTAGTGCCTAAATAAGAACGTACACATCTGAACCCGATGTAAGATTTTGCTGTGTCCTGGTACTCATAGTCTCTGACACTGACTTGCAGGAAATGAGCCACATCTTTCCATGAACCGCCGCGGACGACTTTTCTTTTCATCACGGGAGGATCGTCTGGTTTGGCGTTATATTTATAGTCCGGATTCATATTATGAGAGAATACATAAGCCGATTCGTCGTATGCATTGGCAGTCCACTCGGCCACATTCCCTGCCATATCGTAAAGACCGTATTCATTCGGTGAATAAGCTCCCACCCTCGTGGTGATAAGTGCGCCGTCGTCGATGTAGTTACCCCTGAGAGGTTTGAAGTTGGCAATAAAACATCCATCTGCGTTGCGGGTGTATGGTCCTCCCCACGGATACATACTGAGATCGAGATTGCCACGGGCGGCATATTCCCACTCGGCTTCGATAGGCAGCCTGTAATCCTGGACAAAGGGCTGATTGTCCTTGGCTAGCGCTGAATTCAGATACTGCGTTCTCCAGATACAAAATGCCGAAGCCTGTTTCCAGTTCACACCCACCACGGGATAATTGTCATAGGAAGGATGCCAGAAATATAGGTTGGCATAAGGTTCATTGAATGAATAGGTAAAGTCGGCGATCCAGACAAGGGTATCCGGATAAACCGGGACCTGGTCTTTGATCACGAACGATTGCCTTCCTTCGACGGGTGATACCGTACCATCGGGATTGACGACGGTGCCCTCATATTGCTGTGTTTTATAATTATACCTGTTGGATCTGTTGGCAGCCTGCTGAAGATCGAACCAGTAATAGGCATAGATAAGCTTTTCAACGGCAAGTTGTTTCCTGCCCCAGAACTGGGCGTCACCGGTGTAATATAACCCGAGCCTGTCGATGGCAGCCTGAACATCGCCATTCTCATCTTTGTAGTCGATTTTGGCATCCCAGTCGATAAGGGGTGATTCCTGTCCGTTTTTGTTCATCATCAACGGATTTCCTTCTTTATCCTTAAGGATATAATCATCGATCTGATCATCAACCAGCGCCTGGCGGAGGAGGGAATCCTTGACCCAGTAGACAAACTGGCGGTATTCGTTATTGGTAATTTCGGTCTCATCCATCCAGAATGCATCGATGGAGACGGTTTTGGACATGGCGTTCTGGGAGAAGGTCACATCCTGGTCGCTGGGACCCATTACGAAACTACCGGCCGGTATGAATACCATACCATATGGATCGGGTTCAACATAGGCTTTGCGCCCCTGAACACCGACCAGTTCCCCGTTGTTGTAGTTGGTGCAGCTGCCAAGTATTGCCAACAAAATCAGCAAGGAAAGTAACTTTTTCATAGCTTTCTGAGTGTTATTTGCAAAAGTCGATCTAAACCAAGTAAAAATTATAGGAAGCAAATTTTAAAATTAAGTATATTATTATAAAAACCTAATGCTCTTGTATTTTTGCGGAGTCTTATCCGTACTGATGTCAAAACAATATCCTACCGTCAATTCGTGCGTTCCGTTGTTGTACCTTCCAAGCTTTGCAAGATCGAAATCGTAGGAGTAACCTATCCGCACCCCGTTAAACAGCTCAACGCCAATGATCCCGATAATGGCTTCCTCCCCGGTTCTATATGAAACGCCTCCCCAAAATCTTTTATTGTATCTCACATTTGTATTAACATACAATTGATTGAGTCTCCCGTCTGAATTAAGAACGAATGATGGCATCACCTCGAAAAGAGGGTTGGCCATCTGAAGATCATACCCTGCCGTAACATAATAGTGCCTGACGAGATACGGAGTGGCGGTTTCCAACTTTATACGGGCCTCATTCAAATGGGTTGTGGAAATTCCAAAAAAAAGATTTTCTGTACGATAAAAAACACCAATGCCCATATCCAGTGCGACCCTGGACTCGTCGTTCTGCGGGATAGCCGGGTCACCTGCCACATCTCCTTCACCGTCGGGACCCATCCACCCGTCCTTGCCCAATACGAGAGATTTGTTAAGCATTCCGGCGTTGATACCGATACCCAGTTTTCCCTTCCCCAGATCCAAACGGAAAGCATAAGACAGGCCCAGCCCGAGATTCGTTTCTTTTCCTGCGATGTCATTGAGAACATTCAGCGCAGCTCCGTGATTGGCACCAAAAAAGCTGAACGGAGCTTCCGCGCTGAAATAAGAAGTGTTGGGAGCCCCCGGGAATCCGGACCATTGCTGCCGGTGCCCCGCATTGAGACAGATCCTGTCGTGACTTCCTGCCGCACCCGGGTTGATGAGAGAAATCCACGAGGCGTTCTGGCTGAACACAGGATCCTGCTGTGAATAGGTCAGGGCAAATACAAATAACAGCGATATCGTGATAAATATTCTCAAGAGATCTTCGGGTTAGTTCGCATTACATGGGCTTTTCCACGTTTTTCATGAACACGCTAAAATAACTAAAATTCTTACTATGTAACAAATATTATCAACAGATTATTGTTAATAACGCTGCCCTCTTCATAAGGTTTCAAATCGCCGGTAGAATGACGGCCGGGGCCTCCGTTCATGCTGTAAATAAACCGCGGAACAGGGTAGTTTATTGTCCGGCTGCCGACAAGTATTTCGGGAACGGCACTTATTTTGTACCGTCTCGCTCCTATTCCCGGATAAATGTATCAGCTGTATTTTCTCATCCGCCTCCACCAACGGTCCGGGATCTCATGATTGCTGGCTTTCTGGTAGTCTTCATACGAACAGGAGAGCAGAAGGTTCCTTCCCGTTTCCGGATCGGCCACCGGGAGTTCGATCCACCACCGGTCGGTCTTGTTACTTTTGTAAAAAACGAGCTGGTCGGCGGGGGAATGCATATCAACGATAAATTTCTTGCTTCCGGCAGCCTGGGGTCTCTCCTTAATCCTGAGGGAGAAACCTTCGATGAAATACCAGGCGGCCTGTGCGGCAAGATGCGAGGTATGGTTATTGATGTCCTGTGCAGGGCTGATCTCGAAAAACCCGATCGCTTTAAGCCTGTCCGATGCACCGGCGTATCGTGTCATCTGGCAGAGTTCGTGACCGAAGAAGCCGTTGGGTGTGGGGATGGAAGCGCCGGGAGCGTCTGACTGGCGCACGCAACTCATATCGATACTAAGGATATCGGTGTCCCTCATAACGGGTTCTGTCTCATGAAGGGAACTTCTTGCCGCACCGAGTCTTATGCTTTCATAACCTGAATTCTCGATCTTATCCAGCATCTTGACAGGCGTGAAATAAAGCTGGTGGCCTATATTAATATAATTGAGAAGATTCTTACTGTCAGCCTTGAAGATGGCGTTGAGGTAATTTTCGGAGCTGAGAGATTTCTTCCCGGTATCAAAATCCAGCTTACTGTCAAGAGTGGTAAGATTCCAGTATTTCCCCGCCTTGCCGAGAGCCAGGCTGAGCCCGTAGGTGATATCCTGGCTCCCGCCGAAGATCACCGGGGTGACATTCTGCGAGATCAGCCAGGCTGTTATATCCCGCAAAGCATAATAGGTATCGTTTATATTTGAAGTGATCTTCAGGTTGCCGAGATCGATGATCTTTATTTTTTTGTTTACATAGCCGAGCATATACAGTTTTTCCCGGATCCTGTCGGCAGCCATGGCCGCTCCCTTCAAAAAAGCATTCTTATCTTCTTTCACTCCCATGAGGGCGATGTCGAAACTCCCGGTATCGCGGATGGGGGTATCGGGGGTGTTGATCTTAATGGAATGGCTGAAAGTATAAATGTCCCTGAAAAGACTGAATTCCGGTTTTTCGAGGCTGACGGGATCAAAATAGTCGTTCAGGTCCATCTACTTTTTCTTTTTATCGGCTTTTTCAACGATTTCCCGGCATTGTTCCTCCGTCAGTTCCTCCGGCTTCGTATTTTTTGGGATCCTGTAATTTTTTCCCTTGCAGGATATATAAGGACCATATCGGCCGTTCAGCACTTCCATGTCTCCGAACTTTTTGATCTGCCTGTTCTTCTCCTGCTCCCGTTTTTCCCTGATAAGTTCAATGGCCCTTTCCAGGCCGATCTTCATCGGGTCATCCACTCCCTTTTTCAGCGAATAGAATTTGGATTTATGACGCACATAAGGTCCGAAACGGCCGACCCCGATGATTACCTCATCATTTTCATATTCCCCGATTGACCGGGGTAGCTTGAAAAGTTCGAGAGCTTCCCCGAGGGAGATGGTCTCGATACTCTGTCCCTTCTGAAGACTTGCAAACCGGGGCTTTTCCTCGTCACTGGCTTCTCCGATCTGCACCACCGGCCCATAGCGGCCGATCTTCACACTAACATTCTTACCCGAGACCGGGTCTGTACCCAGGATCTTTTCTCCCTTCGCCTTCTCACCAGTTTCCTCGGTTTTATCCACGATGATATGAAAGGGTTTGTAAAAATGGTCGATCATATCCGCCCATTCCAGGTCACCGTCGGCAATCCTGTCAAATTCTTCCTCGACTGAGGCGGTAAAGTTATAATCCATGATATTCCCAAAATACTGCTCCAGGAAATCGTTTACGATCGTCCCGATGTCTGTGGGAAACAACTTGGCCTTTTCGTACCCGTAGTTCTCCTGTCTTTCACTTTTGCTTATCCGGTTGTCTTTCAGTGCAAGGAAGGCAAAGCTTCGCGTCGCACCCGGCCTGTCCTCCTTCACTACATAATCGCGTTGCTGTATCGTCGAAATGGTGGGTGCATAGGTCGACGGACGGCCGATGCCGAGTTCCTCGAGTTTTTTTACAAGGCTTGCTTCCGTATACCGCGGGGCATGGCTGGTGAATTTTTCTGTGGCTTCGATCCTGTCGAGGCTGAGTTTATCATTTTCCTTTAAGGGGGGAAGCAGACCGCGGGTCTCCTCCTCTGTATCATCATCGCTTGATTCCATATAGACTTTCAGGAACCCGTCAAATTTAAGCACCTCGCCGGTGGCTATAAAGAGATCGGCACTTTTGTCATTTTTGATCCTGATGGACGTTTTCTCAAGGCTTGCATCGCTCATCTGCGATGCAATGGTCCTTTTCCAGATTAATTCGTAGAGTCGTTTCTCCTGGTTCGTCCCTGTGCTGCTGCTGTCTTCCATATAGGTGGGACGGATGGCCTCGTGGGCTTCCTGGGCGCCTTTGGTTTTTGTGGTGAACTGGCGCGTATTCAGGTATTCCTTCCCGAACTCCTTCCGGATCACGGCGGCTGAAGCTGCAATGGCGGCATTGGAGAGATTCACGGAATCGGTCCTCATATAGGTGATCTTACCGCTCTCATAGAGCCGCTGTGCAAGGGCCATGGTCTGTGCTACGGAATAGCCAAGTTTCCTGCTGGCTTCCTGCTGCAGGGTAGATGTCGTAAATGGCGGGGAAGGTGATTTTTTTGCCGGTTTTTTGGTGACGTCGAGAACGTTGAAAGCAGCGCCCCTGATTTTCTCCAGGAAAGCGGTGGTGGATTTTTCATCCGGAAGACGTTTGTCCAGTTCTGCCGTCAGGGTAACGGTTTTACCGTTGTTCTCCGTTATGTTAAAAACGGCGATGACACGGAAGGCCGACGAGCTCTCGAAACCTTTGATATCCCTTTCCCTTTCAACGATAAGCTTCACGGCTACCGACTGCACCCTGCCGGCGGAAAGACCGGGCTTGATCTTTTTCCAGAGGACAGGAGAGATCTCGAAACCTACGATCCTGTCCAGGACCCTTCGTGCCTGTTGGGCATTCACAAGATTTATGTCAATGAAACGGGGAGTCTCAATGGCTTTCAGGATGGCATCTTTGGTAATTTCGTGAAAAACGATCCGCCTTGTGTTTTCCTTATTCAGCTTAAGAACCTCGAACAGATGCCATGCTATGGCTTCCCCCTCCCGGTCTTCATCGGAAGCAAGCCATACGGTGCCTGCACCCTTTGAAAGTTTTTTCAGTTCGTCAACTACTTTTTTCTTATCGGGGGGAACAATATATTCAGGTTTATACTTGTTTTTAAGATCAATGCCGAGATTTTTCTTTGACAGATCACGGATATGTCCGAAACTTGATTTAACAAGGAAATCCTTACCAAGGAATTTTTCTATGGTCTTCGCTTTTGCAGGCGATTCTACAATAACAAGATTCTCTTCCTTCATATGTCAGACTCCTTCACGTATTGATTTTGAACCTGCAAAGTAAATTAAAACATCGGCATACTTCAAATTTTGATAAAAAATTATTGTTACTTTTGCTGCAAACCATGAAAACAAATGGCTTCGGAAAACGATCGTAAAAAATTATACCTCAGGATTTTCTGGGCTCTCATCATTACACCGGTAATCTTCATTTTACTGATATTTATTCTTATATCCACGGGAAAGTTCGGTGATCTCCCCACCTTCAAAAAACTTGAAAATCCGGAAAATAACCTCGCTTCGGAAATATACACCGAGGATAATGAGCTTCTTGGAAAATACTACGTGGAGAACCGTTCCTTTGTATATTATGAGGATCTCTCCCCATATGTTGTTCATGCGCTGATTGCCACGGAGGACATACGCTTTGCGAAACATTCCGGGATCGATATACGCGGTCTTTTCCGCGTGGTTCTCAAGACCATTCTCGGCGGGCAGAACACCGGCGGCGGAAGCACCCTGACCCAGCAACTGGCAAAAAATCTGTTTAACACGCGCGACCTCGAAGAGCACAGCAAGCTCAGACGGATGATTGACCTCGTGATCGTCAAGTTCAAGGAATGGAATACGGCGGTACGTCTCGAAAGGTACTACACCAAGAAAGAGATCCTGGTCATGTACCTGAATACGGTACCCTTCGGGCATGAAGCGTACGGTATTAAATCGGCGGCCCGCATGTTCTTCAATACCACTCCCGATTCCCTCACCCTGGCCGAGAGCGCTGATCTCGTCGGCCTTCTTAAGGCCCCGACTTATTACAGCCCTGTCCGAAACCCTGAGAATTCAGTCAGGCGGAGGAACATTGTGCTTAGCCAGATGGAAAAATACGGGTACATCGACAGCGAGGTAAGCGACTCGGTGCAGCAACTCCCCCTGGTAACGGATTTCAACGTTCAAAGCCATACATCAGGACTTGCCACGCATTTCCGGACCTACCTCAGCGAGGTCGTGAAGGCCGTGAAACCTGTAAGGAGTGATTATACCAACTATGCAACCTTCAGGGAAGATTCGGCCACCTGGGAGAACAACCCCCTTTACGGGTGGACGAACAAGAACTTCAAACCCGATGGTTCACCATATAATATATATACCGACGGTCTTAAGATCTATACAACCATAGATTCACGGATACAGCAGTATGCTGAGGATGCTGTGCGGCAGCATCTCGGCGGACAGTTACAGGCTGAATTTTTCAAGGAAAAGAAAGGGCAGGCACAGGCACCTTTCTCCAGGGATCTCACCCCGGAAGATATTCGTTCCATCATGATGCAAGCCATTTCCAGGACAGACCGGTACAGGATGCTTAAAACTGCCGGGATGCCTATGGATTCCATCATGAAGGATTTTAAGACGGAACGGAAGATGAAGGTTTTTACCTGGCATGGTGAGATCGATACCACTTTGTCACCCTATGATTCCATCCGTTATTACAAATATTTCCTCCGCACCGGGTTCATGGCTATGGAGCCATCCACGGGGCATGTGAAAGCCTATGTCGGAGATCATCATATCCGGTATTTCAAATACGATCATGTTAACCAGGGTAAACGCCAGGTAGGATCAACCATCAAACCTTTCCTTTATACACTTGCAATGCAGGAAGGATTTAAGCCCTGCGATATGATCTCGAACGTGGCTGTTCCCTTCCCTGATCATGATACGATATGGACACCCCGGAATTCCGGCCACTACGAGATGGAGGGCAAGATGGTGACCCTCGAATGGGGCCTTGCAACCTCCGCTAACTATATTGCCGCCTGGCTTGTAAAACAATTTAATCCCCAGGCGGTCGTGGATGTGATCAAAAAGATGGGAATAAAGAGCCATATCGATCCCGTACCTTCCGTCATTTACGGAACATCCGATATTTCACTGAGTGAGATGGTCGGGGCTTTTAACACGTACTCCCACAAAGGCGTTTATATTGAACCGCTGTACGTGACGAAGATCACCGACCGCTTCGGCAATATTATTTCCGAGTTCCAGCCCAAAGAAGAGGAAGCGATCAGCGAAAAGACGGCTTACCTGATGGTCAGGCTTCTCGACAGGGTTGTTGATTACAGTCATGGTACCGGTCATAGCCTCCGCTACCGGTATAACATAACTGCCGAGATGGGCGGTAAGACGGGTACAACCCAGAACCAATCCGACGGATGGTACATCGGCATTGTGCCTAAGCTGACAGCGGGCGTCTGGGTCGGCGCCGAAGACCGTTCCGTCCATTTTGCCACCATTGCCAAGGGACAGGGTGCCTATATGGCTCTACCCATCTATGGCTATTTTATGCAAAAAGTTTATGCCGATTCAACCCTGAATATTACCCAGGAGGATACTTTTGAAAGACCGCAAGGCTTCAACATCAACCTCAATTGTCCTGATGTTGAACGCGAAGCCGGGATCCCCGAGCAGGAGAACTATAACGAGCCGATAGAGTTTTAATGATTTCCCGGGACTGCCCGGATCAGGTTACGCGTGTACTCCGAAGAAGGATCGTTATATATTCTGTCTGCATTACCCTCTTCCTCAATATGGCCGTCTTTCATGACGATGATCCTGTCTGACATATATTTCACCACCGCAAGATCGTGCGAGATAAAGATGTAACTCAGGCCGAAATTCCTTTTAAGGTCATTCAGCAGGTTCAGGATCTGCGCCTGCACCGATACGTCAAGAGCCGATACCGATTCGTCGAGGATCAGAAATTCAGGTCTTGTGGCCAGTGCCCTGGCAATGCCGATACGCTGTCTCTGCCCTCCCGAAAATTCATGGGGATATTTTACGGCAGCATTTGCGGGAAGGCCCGCATCAAGGAGGAGTTCGGTTATACGCGCATTCCTCTGCGGCCTTGTCATCGAAGGAAAATGAACCTTCATTACCTCTGCGATCATAGATCCCACGGTCATCCTGGGATTGAGGGAGGAATACGGATCCTGGAAGACTACCTGGACCCTCTGCCGGAATGTCTTCAATTCATGACCTTTCATAGCAGCCACCGGTTTTCCGCGGTACATGATATCGCCGTCCTGGTGCCGGATGAGCTGCAATAGGGTCATGCCCAGGGTGGTCTTTCCGCAACCCGACTCACCAACAAGGCCCAGTGTCTCCCCTTTTCTTACTTCCAGGCTGACGTTGTCGACCGCTTTAATGGTTTCGTGGGATGTCCCGAAAAGGTTCAGGGACCGTTTATAATGAACGCTCAGGTTCTTGACCGATAGAATGATCTCATTTTTGTCACCTGCTGGTTTTTGCTCCCGGCATAAATCGCTGGCGGGGATAGCTGTTTCCCCCTTTTCAAAATCCTCCACCGTAAGCAGCCGTTCCGGCCTCTCTCCGAGAGGGGGTTGGCAGGCGAGCAGTCCCTGCGTATAAGCCCGGACCGGTCCTGAAAGAAGAGTCTTTGCCCTGTTTTTTTCAACAAGCCTTCCCTTTCTCATAACGATGATCTCCTGTGCAATTTCCCCGATAAGCCTGAGATCGTGGGATATAAAGATAACGGTGATCCCTGTTCTCTCCTGCAGTTCCCGGATGAGATCCACAATTTTTTTCTGAACGGTGACATCGAGTGCGGTGGTGGGCTCGTCGGCAATGAGGATGCCGGGTCCTGCGGCAAGCGCCATGGCGATCATGATCCTCTGCCGTTGTCCTCCCGAAAGCTGGTGAGGATAGGAGTCGTACATGTCATTGACCCGTGGCAGTTTTACCTGGTTGAAGAGTTCCATTATCCTGTCCCTGCGTGCGGCGTCATTGAGCACGGTATGCATCCGCAGGGCTTCGTCAACCTGGTTTCCGCATCGCATGGAAGGATTCAGCGAGGTCATGGGTTCCTGGAAGATCATGGAGATGTGCCTGCCCCTGAGACCGTTAATATCATGGCCGTCCAGCGTAAGGATGTCTTTTTCCACATCGCCGCTGCGGAACAGGATGCTCCCCCCGGCGACTGTCAGCGCCGGCGGAAGAAGCTTCATGATGGAAAGTGCCGTCACGGATTTACCTGAACCCGATTCCCCGACGATGCCTGTAACCTCCCCGTGACGTATATCAAAGCTGATACCGTCAAGGATCAACGTGCTTTCCCCGCGGCCCTTTACCGTGAGATCCCTGATCGAAAGTGCTGCGTCACTCATCGTTTAACCCTCTTTTTAATGATCACCTTATTATCTTCTGAAATGACTTCCCATTGTTCCCTTTCAATCACTTTCATTGCTGTTCGCCGGTAAAGCCGTGTGCGGATGCTCATGGGTTGATGATCGTTCTTTTCCTTAAATTCCCCGGCAAACTCATAACTGTTCGAATAGGGGTGTTGTTCATGGTAGATCCTGACAATTTCGATAATCGTACTGATGATGCGGAAGACTTCACCCCTGTTCGTTTCCGAATATTCATCCTCGTAATCTTCCGAAAGGACACTGAAATTAAGAATGTTACCAAGGTAATTGTTTTTTTTCTTCCCGAAGGTGACCTGGTACGCCAGCCCACTGTCGGTCTCGAAATAGTAGGATTCACCTGAAAGTATCTCCGGCTTCCTTATCTTATAAACTTTGGTTACCGGGCGATAATTTTTTTTAAGAAGGTGAGGTCCTTGCATGACTAAGTCCGATGAAGGTTATCCGAAAAGCAGGCGCGGCAGTTCCTGTACTTTCGAAACAAAGGTCAGTTCGATCCTGAACCTGTCAAAATCAATGCCCTTTTTGCTGTATTTCGAAATGATCATTCTTTTAAATCCAAGTTTTTCAGCTTCTGAGAGTCGCTGTTCAAGCCTGTTCACCGGTCTGATCTCGCCCGACAGCCCAAGCTCGCCTGCAAAACATGTCCCATCTTCCACTGCGATATCCGTGGCGGATGAAAGAATTGCGGATACGACACCCAGGTCGGTGGCCGGATCGTCAACCCGGAGTCCGCCGGCAATGTTCAGGAAGACATCCTTGGCGGTCAGCTTGAACCCTGCCCGTTTTTCCAGCACTGCCAGAAGCATGCCCAGCCGCCTGAGGTCGAAGCCTGTTGCCGAGCGTTGCGGGGTGGCATAGGCCGAATTACCTACCAGCGCCTGCACTTCAATAAGCAAGGGCCGGATCCCTTCGAGGGTGGCAGAGACCGCCACCCCGCTGAGCCTGTCGGGATTCTGGCTGATCAGGATCTCGGAAGGATTCTGGATTTCCCTCAGCCCGTTGCCCTGCATTTCATAGACGCCGATTTCCGAGGTGGAACCGAACCGGTTCTTCACCGAACGGAGGATCCTGTACATATGATTCTGATCGCCTTCGAACTGTAGCACTGTATCAACAATATGCTCGAGGATCTTAGGCCCGGCCAGCGAACCGTCCTTCGTGATATGGCCGATAATTACGACCGGAATATGAGTTTGTTTCGAGAATTTCAGCAGCATGGCCGCGCATTCCCTCACCTGTGAAACGCTGCCAGGTGATGATTCTACCAGGTCGGAATGCAGGGTCTGGATGGAATCAACGATGATCAGCCCGGGTTTTTCAGACTGTGCGGCATTCAGGACATCCCCCAGGTTTGTTTCTGTGAATATGAAGCATTCGCTTTCGCTGAGACCGCCGAGGCGTTCAGCTCTCAGACGGATCTGCTGTGCACTCTCCTCACCTGAAACGTACAGCGTTTTTATCTTTTTCATCTTTAGTGCGATCTGGAGAGCCAGGGTGGACTTCCCGATGCCGGGTTCACCGCCTATAAGGATGAGGGAGCCGGGTACGATGCCTCCGCCCAGTACACGGTTGAATTCATTGTTCAGTGAATCGATCCGCATGACGCGCTGCACATCAATATCTTTTAACCGCTCGGGTTTAGCCTTCTCCCCGTCACCGTATCCGGGTATTTTATCTCTTTTTCCCGTGGAAACGATCTCTTCCACATAAGTGTTCCATTCCCCGCATGCCGGGCACCGTCCGACCCATTTGGGCGAGTCGGCCCCACAATTCTGGCATACATAGACTGTTTTTGTTTTTGCCATATTTAAAGGTAGTAAAGTTTTATGAAATGTCACCGGATTCAGCAATCTGCCACAATGTCCTCAGACATCGGTAATTAGCATCAGAAAGAAAACTCGACAACCCTTCGACTTCGCTCAGGGACCGGTCAATTCGATGAACGAAGAACTTTTCGGATGGTGGTAAGGCAGGCCAAAGGCCCTTCTTGCGCAAGTCACTGAATTTTAGTTTCAGGGAGTTTCACCACAGATTTCACAGATTATCACAGAAAAAGTTGTTTAAGATAGTTTGAAATGGTTTGAAATGGTTTGAAAGAACCTCTTGAATGAAGTCACCGGACCCTGAGCCGAAGGGTCGTCGGGTTTTCTCTATGATACTAATTAACCATCCGGCCCATAAACAGGAGTCTTCAAGCCTGAAAGCGAAGACAAATACTTAGTACCTGTTTTTTCCCCGCGCCATTTTTTCGAGGATGGCCGTCGTTGAATACCCGGGTAAAAAATCGATGGTGACGATCCTGCCGCCTCTTGCGTTCACAATATCGTATCCAACGATATCTTCAGCCTTATAGTCGCTGCCCTTTACAAGGAGATCGGGTTCGGCGGCGGCAATGAGTTCATACGGCGTATCTTCAGCAAAGAGAATTACATAATCGACGAATTGCAGCGAAGCCAGGATCATTGCCCTCGACTTTTCATCCTGGAGGGGACGGCCTTCTCCTTTGATCCGTCGCACGGAGTCATCGGTATTCAGGCCAACGATAAGGATATCGCCCAGGCTTGCGGCTTTAGTGAGATAATCGGTATGCCCGAGATGAAGGATATCAAAACAGCCGTTGGTAAAGACCACTGTCCGGTGTTCGCTCATCCATTTTTTTCTCAGGGTGATGAGATCGGGAAGGCGGATTATTTTACCTGCAATGTCACCGGGCCGGCTCATGCTGTATTTGTTTTGGTCTCTTCCAGTTCGCGGGAGATCTCGATGGGGAGGTTCAGGAGCCTGCGTTTTTTGAAGATCAGTGCAAAGGAGAGGATCCCGAGCAGGATGGCGAGTATGGACTGTGATTCATGGGATATCGTGGCGAAAACGAGACCTTTTTCGATGGGGATGCCGTAAACGATAAAAAGGCCGCGTGAAACGATCCAGTGGAAGGCGCCGAAACCGCTCTGCACAGGGGCTGACATCCCCAGCCCGCCGATTACCAGGATAAAAAGCCCGTCTATTATTTTAAGCTGGGAAGTTGAAGGAAGGGCGAAAACGATAACCCAGGTCATCATCCAGTACATGACCCAGATTAGAACGGTGTGAAAGACGAATTGCCATCGTTTCTTCATCATATAGATGGATTTCAGACCTTCCAGCACGCCCTTTATGAGGTCCTTCATCTTTGTGACGAAGTGAAGGCCTGCGATGCGGTTCCGGAAAATAAGGTAGAGTACCAGGATCGTGGAAAGAGTTATGGCAGCTATGATCCAGGCCAGCCAGGTGAAGTTGAGGCTGGAGGAGATCTTATCACCCATTGGCATGAAAACATTTTCCCTGAAAAAGGTTCCGAAAGTATCAAAGCGAAAGATCACAAGGACCACCAGGATGAGAAGGAGAGAGAGCAGGTCCACGGCCCGTTCAATGATCACGGTCCCGATAAGGCGGTCGACAGGGATCTTTTCCTTTTTAGACAGTGTGGCACAGCGGGTGATCTCGCCGATCCTCGGGAAGGCGAAATTGGCCAGGTAGCCTACCATCAGTGCGAAAAAAGTATTGCGTAGTCCCGGCCTGTAATTGAGGGGTTCAATGATCAGCCGCCACCGGATGGCTCTGGAGACATAGGCAATAAGAGCAAAGAAGAGGGAAAGCAGGACCCAGGTGTATTTTGCATTTTTAAGATCGCTGGTAAGAGCATCGAAACTCATTCCCCGGAAAGCCAGATAAAGCAAAAGGACTCCTATCGAAGCGAATCCCAGGAATTTTGCAATTTTGATGAGGTTTGTTTTCAAAAGCCCTGAACTAAACGATTTTATTTGTTTCAGTGTCGGGGAATATGATGGATGGTTTAAACTTCCTGGCTTCCTCAAAATCCATGGTTGCATAGGAAATGATGATAATGATATCACCTACAGCAACTTTTCTTGCAGCAGGGCCGTTGAGGCATATCTCGCCGCTTCCCCTCTCCCCCTTTATCACGTAAGTCTCGAGCCTTTCCCCGTTATTGATATTCACGATCTGTACCTTCTCTCCCTCAATGATATTGGCGGCATCCATGAGATCTTCATCAATGGTAATACTACCCACATACTGAAGATTTGCTTCGGTGATGGTGATCCTGTGAATTTTCGATTTGACGACTTCAATATACATGACTCTGCAAAGTTAATCAAAAATAAGATTATCAATTAGTCTTACCTTCCCAATTTTAACTGCCGTGCAGGCGAGGATTTTCGCCGCTTCTTTCCTATCCCCTATGATTTCAAGGTTTTCAGCATTTACGATCTCAAAATATTCAACATCGATTAGCGGATCGTTGTTCAAATCCGAGGCTGATTGCAATTTCACTTCCGGAATCGGGCTGTGCCTTGCCATTTCCCTTGCCATTAACAGGGTTTCGAAGATTTTCGGTGCATGTTTCCTCTCTTCCCGGGTGAGAAGCTGGTTACGTGAACTCATGGCCAGGCCGTCAGCTTCACGGATAATGGGACAGGCAATGATCTCAACCGGCATAGCCAGCATTTCGGTCAGCTTCCTTATGATCAGCAATTGCTGGTAATCTTTTTGCCCAAAGAACGCGATATCAGGCTCCACGATCGAAAAAAGCCGGCTTACTACTTGGGCTACCCCATTAAAATGTCCCGGACGGTGAGCACCCTCGAGCACTTTATCGAGCTTTCCGAAATGAAACTGCCGGGTATCGGGAAAAGGATAGATGTCGTGGATCCCCGGGATAAAAACTGCATCAACCTTATGGGTTGACAGTAATTCCAGGTCCTTGCGGATGTTCCGTGGATAATCCTTAAGATCGTTGGGATCGTTGAACTGCGTCGGGTTGACAAAAATACTGACAATGATGGTGTCTGCATCATTTGCTGCAATGTCGACAAGGGAGAGATGACCTTCATGCAGA
This sequence comes from uncultured Bacteroidales bacterium, assembly GCA_963771005.1. Classification (GTDB taxonomy): domain Bacteria; phylum Bacteroidota; class Bacteroidia; order Bacteroidales; genus DASQZK01. The sequence continues at coordinate 56,992 of CAVYRO010000009.1, read as the reverse complement.
GCGCCCATGGTGGGAACGAAACCCGTTTTACCCTGCATAATGTCCCCGGACTTTCTAAAGGAGCCCAGAGCTTCAACTGTTTCAAAAATTTTCATCGATTTCGAATAATGTGTGCAAATTTATAAAAAGATCGGAATGATAAACCGGGTATTGCAAAGATTGGGTAGCCGGTGATGATTTTACGCATTCTCTAAGGCATCAGAAGCATTGAGAAGAAGGGGAGAAATGGGTGGACCAGGCCGGATCATCTAGCCTTAAAATAAATCTTTTATGCCCTGAACCAGTTAGCATTAAAGGGTTGTGGTTTTTAAGTATAAATGACTTTTCCATTTTTTTTTCATATCTTTGCATGTTGTTGAAACAATCGGCTTCAAATGGAAAATTCAAAAATTCTTTTCATCTCCCAGGAAATTACCCCTTACCTGCCCGAAACCGAAATGTCGAGGATAGGAAGGTACCTGCCGCAGGGGATACAGGAGAAAGGCAGGGAGATCAGGACATTTATGCCGCGTTTTGGGAACATAAATGAGAGAAGGAACCAGTTGCATGAAGTAATACGTCTTTCGGGGATGAATCTCATTATCGATGACACCGATCATCCGCTTATCATCAAGGTCGCCTCGATACAGTCGGCAAGAATGCAGGTATATTTCATCGACAATGAAGACTATTTTAACCGTAAAGCAGTACTTAAAGATATCAAGGGCCGTTTTTATGCCGACAATGATGAAAGAATGATCTTTTTCGCCAGAGGTGTAATTGAAACCGTCAAGAAACTCCGTTGGTCACCGGACGTGATCCATTGCCATGGCTGGTTCACAAGTCTTGTACCCCTCTACATAAAGAAATCGTATAACGAGGAACCGCTTTTCACTAATTCCAGGGTTGTGTTCTCAGCCTACAACGATGCTTTTAATCCTTCACTGGGCCAGGATTTCCGTAAAAAAGTAAGTTATGACGGAATAACCCCAAAGGATCTTGAAATGATCAGCGAACCTACCTTCCTGAACATTGCAAGGCTGGCTTTTGAATATTCCGACGGCGTAATCAAGGGAAGCGATAATCTCCAGCCCGCCATCAATAAAATGATCGGCGAACTCGACATTCCGGTATTAGAATATCAGTCCACTGAAGAATATATTGACAGCTACTCCGTTTTCTATGATAGTATTTTAACCGAAAAATAAAGAATGATAGTAAGATTCACCTCCTTGCCGGTGCGAAAGATTTTAATCGGATCCCTCACAGCAGCTGTCATATTTTTTACCGGATGTACTGAAAATCCAACCTTTCTTGGGAGGGACCTTCTTCCGCCCAGCGATGATATCAATATAAAATACGATACTGCCACCTTGATCAGTGCAATGACTATGGAAAGCCTTCCCACATCGGCTAAGTCAAACCGGCTGTTGGTGGGGAGTATGCGCGACAATGCTTTCGGATATTCCCGTGCGCAATTCATGGTCGCTATGCGAAACCTGTACAGTTTAAGCCTGGGAACCGGCGTTCAGATCGATTCTCTCGTTCTCACTTTCGCCGTGGATACTTCTTATGGAGATGTCACCCCCCAGACTATCCGGGTCTTTGAAGTGGACCAGGACCTGATCCGTGATTCGACATTTTATCTTACCGATACAACATATTATTCGAATGCTGATCCGACCCAGTTCTACAGCCCGGTCCTGCTGGGATCCTCAGTCTTTCATCCATTGACCGACACTACCATAAAAGTCCATATTACCAATCCGGTTTATATCAATAAATTTCTTAGCTCTGAGGATTCAACCTTCATAAGTACAGCAAAATTCCAGGATACATTCAAGGGGCTCTTTATAAATTCCACCCCTGTTTCGGGTAACGGCGGCTCCATCATTTACGTGACGCCTGATGATGATGCAGGCCTCTCAGGCCTCGGTCTTTACTTCTCCAACGACAGTACAAGAGCTGAATCTGATTCGCTTGGATATCTCTATCCCATGGCATTTTCCAGTACCTCCCGGGCGAACTTCTTCACCCATGACTATACAGGATCCATCGCCGGCATGAGCCTTAACAGCCAAAATGCAGACTCCCTGCAATTCATTTCCGGTATGGCAGGGCTTATAGTAAGGTTAAATTTTCCTGAAATTCAGAGCTGGCGCGACAGTGGAAATATCGCTATAAACAGGGCCGAACTCATCCTGCCGGCGGATACCACTTACATTAATTCATCAGAATTTCCTGACAGGCTTGGGTTGCTTACCGTGGATAAAAACGGGAGTTATAACCAGGTATATGACAATGTGACGGATCAAAGTTCGGGGTTAGACGGTAAAACCAAAATCGTTTTCAATGGTTACTACAATGATCTTGAACAACACGCCTACGTATTTAATATAGGATTGCAGCTTCAGTCATTTATCCGCGGAAGTACGGATATAATGGATTTTGTCCTGCTTTCCTCGCTTAATTCCATATCGGCCGAAAGGACGATTCTGAAAAGCCCGGGGCCTTCCGGAATAAGACTACGGATAGTATATACTAAATTATAGTCACTATGTGTGGTATTGTTGGTTATATTGGTGAAAAGAACGCCTGCAGGATACTCATCAATGGCCTGAAAAGACTTGAGTACCGCGGCTACGATTCGGCCGGCATAGCAGTGATCGATGGCCAGGTAAAGACTTATAAACGGAAGGGCAAGGTCAGCGATCTTGAAAAGAATATAAACGGCATGGAGGTTGCCGGAACCATTGGTATCGGACATACCCGTTGGGCAACCCACGGCGAGCCAAACGACATAAATGCCCATCCCCATACTTCCATGAACGGGCATTTCACCATCATCCATAATGGCATCATCGAGAACTATACCACTCTTAAATCTAAGCTAAGCGACAGGGGGTATACCTTCCAAAGCGAGACCGATACAGAGGTGCTTGCTAACCTCATCGAATATATCTACCTCAAAGGAAATGCTTCTGCCGAGATGGCAATAAGACTTGCCCTTTCAAAGGTTGTGGGAGCCTACGGCCTCGTTGTTCTCTGTGACCGGGAACCCGATACCCTCTTTGCCGCCCGTAAAAGCAGCCCGTTAGTCCTCGGTATTGGCGACGGTGAATATTTCATCGCTTCAGATGCTACACCGATCATTGAATACACCGACCGCGTAATCTATCTCAATAATGAGGATGTGGCCATCATAAAGAGGGATGAACTTATCCTGAAAACCATCCAGAATGATAAGCTGGAACCCAAGATCGAGAAACTCGACCTTGGCATCAGCGAGATAGAAAAGGCTGGTTATGATCATTTCATGCTGAAAGAGATCTTTGAACAACCCCGCTCCATCCAGGATACCTTCAGGGGAAGGATCAACCGGGATTTTTCGGGCATCCGCCTGGGAGGCCTGTTTACCGTCGAAGAAAAACTGGTTAATGCCAAAAGGATCATCATTATCGGTTGCGGAACATCCTGGCATGCCGGGATGTTAGGTGAATACCTCCTTGAAGATGTGGCGCGTATTCCGGTGGAAGTCGAATATGCCTCCGAATTCCGGTACAGGAATCCCCTTATAACCAAAGACGATATTGTGATCGCCATCAGCCAGAGCGGGGAAACCGCCGACACCCTGGCGGCCATTCAGCTTGCAAAGGAAAGGGGCGCTACGGTCATCGGGATCTGCAACGTGGTGGGTTCAAGTATTTCAAGGGAAACCCATGCCGGTGTCTATACCCACGCCGGTCCCGAGATTGGCGTCGCTTCCACCAAGGCTTTCACGGCACAGGTCACTGTACTCATCATGATGGCTTTCATGCTGGGTTATAAACGGGGACTGATGGAAGCTGCCCGTTATCATGAACTGATCGAGGAACTTTCCCTCATACCTGAAAAAATTGATAAGATCCTGCTTTCGAACGATAAGTTCAAGAAGATAGCGGCACAATTCCAGCATGTCACTAATTTTCTGTACCTCGGCCGGGGATACTCTTTCCCGGTTGCCCTCGAAGGCGCCCTGAAGCTCAAAGAAATATCCTATATCCATGCCGAAGGCTATCCCGCCGCCGAGATGAAGCACGGTCCCATCGCCCTTATCGATAAGCATATGCCCGTAGTTGTCATTGCCACCCGCGACACATCATACGATAAGATCGTTTCCAATATCCAGGAGGTAAAGGCGAGAAAAGGAGTGGTGATAGCCATTGTGAACCCGGGCGACAAGATGATCGGCGGTATGGCCGATTATACCCTCGAGATCCCCGATGCCAATGAAAAACTGATGTCGCTCCTCGCGGTTGTACCCCTGCAACTTATCGCATATCATATCGCTGTCCTTCGCGGATGTGACGTGGACCAACCCAGAAACCTGGCAAAATCGGTGACGGTGGAATAGGGACGGGAGGTATATGTATGGGGGGGTAAAGACGTTGTATACAACGTCTCTACCCCCCCTACCGCCCCCCATATATCTTTTCGTAATACCTTTCATAATCCCCGGAAAGGACATTTTCTAACCACGGTGTATTGGATAGGTACCAATCCACGGTTTTTGCGAGGCCTTCTTCAAAATTCAATGACGGCTTCCATCCGAGTTCGGACCTGATCTTCGAAGAATCGATGGCATAACGGAGGTCATGGCCTGCACGGTCCTTCACGAAACGGATCAGTCCCGCCGAAGTGCCTGTTTTGCGGGATAGCTTTTCATCCATGATCTCGCATAGTTTCCGGATGAGATCGATATTCTTCCATTCGTTATTACCCCCGATATTATACGTTTCTCCGGCCCTTCCCCTGTGAAAGATCATATCGATTGCCCTGGCATGGTCCTCCACGTAGAGCCAGTCGCGGATATTCTCGCCTTTTCCGTAGACAGGGATCTCACGGCTGTTCTTGATATTGTTGATGGCAAGTGGGATGAGCTTCTCCGGGAACTGGTTTGGTCCGTAATTATTGCTGCAGTTGGAGATCACGACCGGCAAGCCGAAAGTATGGAAGTAAGCCCTGACCAGGTGATCCGATCCTGCTTTGGAAGCGGAGTAAGGGCTCCTGGGATCGTAGGGGGTTTGTTCTGTAAAGTAACCTTCTTTACCCAGGCTGCCATAAACCTCATCAGTGGAGATATGATAAAAACGTTTTGCCTCCGGGTGGCCGTCCCACAGGGTCCGTGCAGCATTAAGCAGGTTTGCCGTTCCCACGAGATTGGCATGGATAAATTCCATGGGGCTCGCAATGGACCTGTCGACATGCGATTCGGCGGCCAGGTGGATCACGCCGTCAAACGGCTGATCTTCAAAAAGCTTCATGATAAAGGCGGTATCGATAATATCACCGCGAACGAAGCTGTAATTTGGTTCGTTTTCGATATCCCGCAGGTTCTCCAGGTTGCCCGCATAGGTTAGTTTATCCAGGTTGAAGATCCGGTATTCAGGGTACTTCCTCACAAAAAGCCTTACTACGTGCGATCCGATGAATCCTGCGCCCCCGGTTATCAGAATATTTTTCGTCATATTTTTTTTCATTTTTTACTGAACGGGAAAATCAACTTAGTTAGTATTTGCCAGAAAACCCGATGACCCTTCGGCTTCGCTCAGGGACCGGTGACTTCGTTCATCGAATTGACCGGTCCCTGAGCGAAGCCGAAGGGTCTGATACTAATTTCCCTCTTTTCCTACAATGGTACGATAATGTTTTTCCCAGTTCCAGGCGCTAAGAAGTGTTTCTTCCAGCCCTTTTTCCGCTTTCCATCCCAGTTCGGAGTTGGCCAGCGAGGTGTCTGCGAAAACCTGCTCCACATCCCCGGGCCTTCTCGGTGCCAGCGAATAGTTAAGTTTCATACCCGTGGCCTTTTCGAAGGTCCTGATCACTTCCAAAACTGAATTTCCCTTCCCCGTACCCAGGTTGAACACCTCGAAGTTTTTCCTGTTTTTTTGCCCGAGCAGGCGCCGTATTGCAACGACGTGGGCCTTTGCCAGGTCCACCACGTTGATATAATCTCTTACGGCCGACCCGTCGGATGTTTCATAATCATCCCCGAATATCCGCACTTCTTTTCGCAGTCCGTAGGCGGTCTGGGTTATGAAAGGCACGAGGTTATTGGGCACGCCCAGGGGCAGTTCCCCGATAAGGGCGGAAGGATGCGCACCTATAGGGTTGAAATAACGCAGGGCGATCGCATTCATAAACGCATGGACGTTCAACGTATCGCGCAATATTTCCTCCGAGATCTGTTTCGTATTTCCATAGGGTGAATTGGCCTGTTTAACCGGCTCATTTTCATTTACCGGGAGTTTTTCAGGTTCACCATAGACCGTACAGGAAGAGCTGAAAACAAAAGGAGCGATCTTCAGCCGGATCATATTCTCCAGGAGGTTGATCAGTGAATTGATATTGTTGAAATAATATTTCAGGGGAAATTCAACCGATTCACCAACAGCCTTGTATGCAGCGAAATGGATGATGGCCGCAATTTCGGGATAGGTATCGAAGAGGGTATTCACTGCCCGCGTCTCCGTGAGATCGATCTTTTCGAACATGGGTTTTTTCCCCGTGATCTCCGTGATGCCATCGAGCACCTCGATTCTGGAATTGGAAAGGTTATCGGCGATAAGTACATCATACCCGGCTTCCAGAAGTTCAACAGCGGTATGGGATCCGATATAACCGGTGCCTCCGGTAACCAGAATTAATTGTTTCATCCGTATAAATTTATTAATGACCGGACAAGCACGCATGTGCTGAATTTATTCATCCGGGATTGTATTTCCAATTGCAGGTGTCATGGTCGTGTTTTTCAATTTTCCGTGAATATTCATTTTAACACGGTTGAAGAACAGGATGTGCCGAACCGGCCGGGTTCATAAACTCCAATAGATCATTTTATGGATCTTTCCGCGATAGATCCCTTTCAGGTCCACGATCACGGCATTTTCGCGGGTGATCTGCCCAAAATATTTCTCATCGAAGTTTTTGTACTCATCATGGCTCACGGCAACGACGATAGCATCATATCCGGGGTTTATGGAGGGCGAGAGCTCGAGCCCGTATTCATGGCGCACCCCCTCCGGATCGGCATGCGGATCGATCACATCGACATTGAGACCAAAATCTTTCAATTCATTCACCACATCGATCACCTTGGAATTCCTTATGTCGCTCACATTTTCCTTGAAAGTGACACCCAGGACGAGCACCTTCGACTGCTTGGGATTTTTATTCAGGAAGATCAGTTTCTGAACGAGCTGTTTGGCTACATAGGCTCCCATATTGTCATTGATTGCCCGTCCGGCCGTTATGATCTGTGCGTGGTGACCGTATCTTGCAGACTTATAGGTGAGGTAATACGGATCGACACCGATGCAGTGCCCTCCAACAAGCCCGGGGAAGAAATTCAGAAAATTCCATTTCGTCCCCGCGGCTTCAAGCACTTCATAGGTATTGATGTTCATCTTGTTGAAGATCATCGATAGTTCATTCATGAAGGCGATATTGATATCCCGCTGGGTGTTTTCAATGATCTTGGCAGCTTCGGCCACCTTAATGGAACTTGCTCTGAACACTCCTGCCTCTATGATCAATTCATAAAGCTTCGCGATTTCCTCTGCCGAATGCGGGTCACATCCGGATGTTACCTTCGTGATCCGGGTAAGGGTATGTTTTTTGTCGCCGGGATTGATCCGTTCGGGGGAAAATCCGACTTTGAACTGATCAATGAATTTCAGCCCGGAGGTTTTTTCGAGCAGCGGAATGCAGTCCTCTTCTGTGCACCCGGGATAGACCGTTGATTCGTAAACAATGTAATCTCCCTCTTTCAATGCACGTCCCACTGTTTCGGTGGCACTTAACAATGGTTTCAGATCCGGATTTTTATATTCATCGATGGGTGTGGGAACGGCAACAATGAAAAAACGGGCTTCGCGAAGGTCACCGGGATCAGCGGTGAAGGTAATGTCGCATTTGTCGAAGGCTTCAGCCTCAAGCTCGTCGCTGGGATCAATATGACGCTTCATCAAGTCGATCCTGTCAGGACGGATGTCAAATCCGATGACGGAAATTTTACGTGCGAATTCGAGTGCGATGGGAAGGCCGACATATCCCAGACCGATTACGGCAATTTTGTGTTTTTTTTCGAGGATTTCCTGATACATAGGTATTATTTTGAGGTTTTTTTTGCAAAAGGATGATATTCACCTTTAAGTCCTGCGGGAACGGAATTGCGGATGGTATATACCATCTCGATGGATGTCCGGGCATCTTCGAGCCCGAAACCGTCACCCCTGAGGATGTGTTCGTACGTAGTGGTATGAAGGTCGGTAAAACCACCGCTGAACTCGATCTCCTCACCGTCCACTGTTATCGAACGGTACGTTCTCTGTCCCCTGGATTTCACATCTTCGGGGATATCGTTATAATCGATGCTGAGGAACCATCTTACCCTTGCCTTCTCCAGCATAAGGAAGCCCGCTGCCTTATCTTCTTCCAGGATCTGGACCATATTCTCCTTCACATTCCCGAAGATCCAGGCGAGCATATCGAAGAAATGGACTCCGATATTGGTAGCCACTCCTCCCGATTTATGCACATCCCCTTTCCATGAGAAATGGTACCAGTTCCCGCGGCTGGTGATATAGGAAAGATCGATATCGTAGATCTTGTCTGCCGGGCCCTTCCTGATCTTCTCACGGAGGGCAAGTATCGAAGGATGGTAACGCAGCTGCAGGATATTGAAGACTCTTCGTCCGGTCTGCTCTTCGAATTCCAGCAGGGCATCAATATTCCAGGGATTAAGAACGATGGGTTTTTCACAGATTGCATCGGCGCCGTTCCGCAATGCAAACCGGATATGGGAGTCGTGAAGATAATTGGGTGAACAGATGCTCACATAATCTACCTGCCTGCCTTCACGCCTGAGCTTATCGATGTGCCTGTCGAATCTTTCGAATTCGACAAAAAAATCAGTTTCCGGAAAATAATTGTCGATAAATCCCACGCTGTCAAACTTATCAAGGGCCGCGAGGAGATGATGGCCGGTCTCCCTGATGGCTTTCAGATGCCTGATGGCAATATACCCGGCTATTCCTATGATCGCGAAATTCTTTATCTCACTCTTTTCCGTCATTTTTCAATTGATCTTTATTACGAGGTTGTTTTTCAGTTTGTATTTTTCACCTCTTTCGGGGCAGATGGCAATACCGTTGGATCCGAAGTTCAGCCTGTGACCGTATTCGCTCATCCAACCGGTCTGGCGGGCTGGGTTTCCTATCACCAGGGCATAATCCTTCACCTCTTTGGTCACTACCGCTCCTGCCCCGATAAAGGCATATTTCCCGATGTTATTCCCGCATATAATGGTTGCATTCGCCCCTATCGTAGCCCCTTTTTGTACAAGCGTTTTCATATATTCGTTTTTCCTGCCCACGGCGCTTCGCGGATTAATGACATTGGTAAAGACCATGGACGGCCCCAGGAAAACATCGTCTTCGCAGATCACTCCCGTATATACCGATACATTATTCTGTATTTTCACATTATTACCGAGAACGACTCCCGGCGAGATGACAACGTTCTGACCGAGGTTGCAGTTTTCACCGATCCTTGATCCGGCCATCACGTGAGTGAAATGCCAGATATGGGTTCCCCGGCCGATGGTACAATTTTCATCGATAACAGCGGTTTCATGGAAAAAATATTCTCTTTCAGGCATATCGCTCAGTTTAAATAGCCGCGGACGGCTTCGGCAATGTACTTCAGCTGTTGTTCATCCAGTTCGGTATGCATGGGAAGTGACAATACCTCCCGGCACAACTGCTCCGTAACGGGGAAATCACCTTCATGATAACCCAGATCCTGGTAAGCTTTCTGAAGATGAAGGCCTGAGGGATAATAGATCATGGAGGGGATCTTGTTTTTCAGCAGGTGTTCCTTCAGACCCTCCCTCTTACCATTCTTCACTTTTAATGTATATTGATGAAAGATATGTGTTGAATCCGGGTTTTTTACGGGTATCTCCAGGTCGCTCATTCCGTGAAATGACGAATCATAGTAGGAAGCCGCCCTGTACCGTTTCCTGTTGTACTCATCCAGTTTCCTGAGTTTGACACGGAGGATGGCAGCCTGGATAGTGTCGAGTCTTGAATTGATGCCTACATAATCATAGTGGTAGGATTGTTTCATGCCATGATTAACGGTTGCCGCAAGCCTGGTACCTATTTCATCATTATCGGTGAAAATTGCTCCACCATCCCCGAAAGCCCCCAGGTTTTTGGACGGGAAGAAAGAGGTGCAGCCGATGAGGCCTATCGTACCGGCTTTTTTTACCCGGCCCCCGGGAAAACTGTAGTCAGTGCCGAGAGCCTGTGCAGCATCTTCGATTACGAACAATCCGTGTTCCCCGGCGATCTCCATGATGGTTTTCATACCGGCGCACTGTCCAAAGAGATGAACAGGCACAATGCCCTTCGTGGCGGGTGTGATCTTCTTCCGGATCTCCTCCGGATCGATATTGAATGTTCCGGGATCTACGTCGGCAAGTATCGGTTTAAGGCCCAGCAACCTTATAACTTCGACGGTGGCTATAAAAGTAAAAGGCGTAGTGATGATCTCATCACCGGGTTTAAGGTCAAGGACCATCATGGCTGCCTGGAGTGCGTCTGTCCCGTTTCCGCAGGGTATCACATGCCGGCACCCGAGATAATCCGACAGCTCGTCCCTGAATAATCCTACCTGTCTGCCCCTGATAAATCCCGTCTCATCGATAACTTCCTGGATGGCAGCATCTATATCATTTCGAATTGCCTTGTACTGCCTTGACAGATCAACCATTCTGATATTCAGGTCATGCATTTTTTCAGGGAATTTGCCTACGAAGATAACCAATCTTAAAAAAATAGGTTCATCCTTTGATCTGAAAATTAAGTTTACTCTTTTCTTCTCTGAATCCGTTTCCTTTCATAAGGCTCTGCTGCACCCTGAGAAAAATATCGATTTTCCTTCTTCATTGATAAGATACAGAAGTTCAGGCATATAACCCTTTTATTACTTTTATTGGACAGGATGGTTAGTAATTTTGTTTGGAGCAAATAAATATCAGGGCTAATTTTGGATATATTTACCAAAATTCCACCCCTTTGGCAATAAATGAATATATAAGGGATCTGCTGCTTTTCAATGAGAGGGTGATCTTTCCCGGCCTGGGAACTCTCGAGATCCGGAAAAAGCCGGCGAAGATCAGCGGAGCCAGCATTAGCCCTCCATCCTCCGATCTTGTTTTTGATCCCGGGCTCAAAAGAGATGACGGCCTTCTTTCAGCAAGGATAGCACAGGCTGAAGAGACCGGTGTGACCGGAGCACAGGATACCGTCCTTGAATACATCGACAGCATCATCTTTGCGTTCAACAAGGGAGAAAGCTTTGAGATTGAAGGCGTGTGCACGCTTTTCCAGGATGCTGATAATAATGTCCGTGTCACAAAATCACCCGATCTGAATCTTGACCTGGATTCCTTCGGCCTCGAAACGCTTGATCTTGAGCCGCTGAGTCCCGTGGAGGAGCAGGAGATCCCGGTTGTTGCAGGCGGGGATGCGGAAAAGACACGGACAGAGCCCGGCGAGGGGCCTGGACCGGAAAGTACCGGAAACTCCGGACAACCCGGAACGTTGGGTGAAAAGGAGGAGGAAGAATTCGTGGCTGAAGGCGCCGGGATACCTCCCCTGCGGAATGAGCCTGACGAATATCATTATGAGAGCGGGGGAAATAACAACCGCAATACCCTCTGGATCCTCTCCGGAGCTATTGTGGTGGTGCTGACAGCCCTGGTCATCATGACGCTGAAAACGAACCTGCTCACCGGCACCTTTGATTTCAGTCATATTTTCGGTTCGCCTGACACCACCCTGGATATCGATGATGACTTTTCCAATATCCCGGATTCCGAATTTGAGTTCGACAATATGGTGAATGAGCTGGAGAACGAAATCGATTCCTCCACGGCCATGGAAAATGCGATGAATGTGCCCGAACCCGTGAACACGCCTGCAGAAAAACCGCAGGCCGGGTATAATGAATACCACATCATTGCCGGCAGTTTCCGTGACAGGGAGCATGCGGTGCAGCTTCAGCAGAATCTGACAATGAGAGGTATGCAAAGCATGGTGATCGAAAGGGGAGACGGGTATTACAGGGTTAGTGCCGCGACTTTCAAAGATAAGGCCACAGCCATTGCCCGGCTGAATGAGTTAAGAGAGTTGAAGGGCATGAAAAATGCCTGGGTGATGAGACTTCACTGATCATCGCACGGCGGCACCATTGACAGCAGCTGGCTGGGGAACCACGAATTGCAGGGAACCGTCATTGTTCTCCGAAAGCAATATCATCCCGTTCGATTCAATACCTTTGATCTTCCTTGGAGCCAGGTTAACCAGGACGCATACGCGCTGGCCTTTTAAACCGGCGGGATCAAAAAATTCTGCAATTCCTGAAACGATGATCCGTACGTCGATGCCGGTATCGACGGTAAGCTTAAGCAACTTGCTTGTTTTCGGCACCTTCTCAGCCTCAAGGATGGTTGCCACCCGGATGTCCATCCTGGTAAAATCTTCAAAACTGATGGTTTCCTTTGCAGGTTCAGCGCCGGCGGGTGCAGTATCCGCTTCTTTGCGGTTTGCCGTAAGCTTGTCGAGCTGTTTGCCGATCTGGGCATCCTCGATTTTCGTAAAAAGCAGCTGGGGTTTTCCGATCATATGCCCGTCAGCAATGAGACCGGTTTCCCCTGCCCGCATCCATGGGAAGTTCTCTGTTTGAAGGAGGCTTGCCAGTTTCGCCGTTGTGTGAGGAAGGAAAGGTTGAAGGATCACCGAAAGATTGGCAGTGAGCTGAAGCGAAATATTCAGGATTGTCCTTACACGTTCTTCATCGGTCATGATAATTTTCCAGGGCTCGGTGTCAGCCAGGTATTTATTCCCGATCCGGGCGAGGTTCATCGCTTCCTTCAGAGCCTCCCTGAACCTGAAGGTATCCAGGTTACTTTCCACCTTTTCCTTTACTTCTGCGAAGCTCTTCATCACTTCCCGGTCGTATTCCGTGAGATTCCCTTTTTCGGGTACCTTCCCGCAGAAATATTTATGGGTCAATACCATGGCACGGTTAACGAAATTTCCGAAGATAGCCACCAATTCATTGTTGTTCCTGGCCTGGAAATCTTTCCAGGTGAAATCATTGTCTTTCGTCTCCGGAGCATTCGCACAAAGGACATACCTGAGTACATCCTGCTGATCCTTGAAATCGTCCAGGTATTCATGCAGCCAGACCGCCCAATTCCTGGAAGTGGAAAGCTTGTCACCCTCGAGGTTCAGGAATTCATTCGCAGGAACATTCTCGGGAAGAATATAGCTTCCTTCCGCCTTCAGCATGACCGGGAAGATGATGCAGTGAAATACGATATTGTCTTTCCCGATGAAATGGATCATCCGGGTTTCCTTGTCTTTCCAGTATTTTTCCCAGTCGGGTGTGAGATCCCTCGTTGCAGAAATATATCCTATGGGTGCATCGAACCATACATAAAGTACCTTTCCCTCCGCGCCTTCCACCGGCACGGGGATCCCCCAGTCGAGATCGCGGCTTACCGCACGTGGCTGCAGGCCATTGTCAAGCCATGATTTGCACTGCCCGTATACGTTGGATTTCCAGTGCTTGTTGTCTTCAAGGATCCATTTTCTGAGGAAGCCTTCATATTTGTCGAGCGGGAGGAACCAATGCTTTGTCTCCCTGAGAACAGGCTCCGCACCGGAGATGGTGGAGCGGGGATTGATGAGCTCGGTAGGGCTGAGGGATGAACCGCACTTCTCACACTGATCACCGTACGCATTCTCATTTCCGCAGTTGGGACAGATTCCCGTAATATACCGGTCGGCCAGGAAGGTATCCGCTTCCGGATCAAAATATTGTTCTGTGGTTTTTTCAATGAATTCGCCCTTGTCATAAAGTTTCCTGAAAAACTCAGAAGCCGTTTCATAATGTGTTGTCGATGTGGTTCGCGAATAGATGTCGAACGAGATACCGAATTTTTCAAAGGATTCCTTGTTCATCTCATGGTATTTGTCCACGATGGCCTGGGGCGAAACGCCCTCCTGGCGGGCTTTGATGGTGATGGGCACACCGTGTTCATCGGATCCGCACACGAAGATGATGTCTTCCCCTTTCATCCGGAGATAACGGGCGAAGATATCGGCGGGAACATAAACTCCCGCCAGGTGACCCAGGTGAATGGGACCATTGGCATACGGCAGCGCGGCTGTGAGAAGAAATCTTTTATAATCGTTCATGGACCGGGGAATAATGAATTTTTACAGAACTGCAAAGATAAGGAAATTATCATTCCGGTGAGTGTCACAATCCGGCAAATCAGGACTTCAGGACTCTTTGAAACTCAGATTTAGTGTAAAAACGGGAATTCCGGAAACCGGATCCTTTTTGGCTCCTATAGGATGAAAAGTGGCATCAACCATAAAAAAGAAAGGTGCTGGGGCGTGAATGTCTTTTATTCCCTACGGCGGCGTATTTTCAGCCATGGAAAATCCGTATATTTACGTCATGATAACACCCCAAAGCCTCAAATCGGGAGATACCATCGGTATAGTTGCCCCGGCAAGAAAAATTGAAGAAAAGGAGATATCTTTTTTTCTTGAAAAATGTGAAGGTTGGGGTTTACGGTACAGGATGGGCAGGCATCTTTTCGGAAGTAATCACCAGTTTTCCGGCACAGATGAGGAGAGGGCGGCTGATCTCCAGGAGATGATCGACGATGATGAGATCAAAGCCATCGTGTGCGCCAGGGGTGGCTACGGTTCACTGAGAACACTTCAGCACACCGACTTTTCCAACCTGGCGAAAAGGCCGAAATGGTTTGCTGGATTTTCCGATATCACGGTTTTTCATGCCTATATTAATAAATTCCTGGGGATTGAGACGCTCCATTCCATGATGCCATTAAATTTCGGCAGGGAATATGATGAAGAAAGCGCCGAAACACTTCGCCGGGCACTTTTCGGCGAGAAGCTGAAATATACCTTTCCTTCCCATCCTCTTAATGTGGAAGGATCGGCCGAGGGCGAGCTTGCAGGAGGCAATCTCTCCATCCTCGTCAGCCTGAACGGAACCACGATTTTTCCCGATCTCCGGAAAAGGATCCTGTTCATCGAAGATGTGGATGAATATCTTTACAATATCGACCGGATGATGATGAATCTTGTGCACAGCGGTGCGTTAAACCGTATATGCGGTATGGTTGCCGGCGGGTTCACCCGGATGAATGACAATGAAATATCCTTTGGAAAAAATGCCTGTGAGATCATTTCGGGGCTGACCGGGAAATTTGATATTCCGGTATGCTTCAATTTCCCGGCAGGTCACCAATTGAAGAACAAAACGCTGATTTTTGGACGTAAAATGCTATTAAGGGTAGAAAAGGGAAGTTGTTCCCTTGAGTTTAACCCTTAATACAAAGCGTTATGTCAAAAAAAAATGTAACAGGGCAGAAAGCCGAAAAACTGGCCCGTCAATATCTGGCAAACAGGGGATACCGGATCCGTGAGACCAACTGGTATTATTTTCACAAAGAGATAGATATCATAGCCGAAAAGGACGGGCGTCTGGTTATCGTCGAAGTGAAAAGCACCATCGAAAGTAATTACACGAATGCTTCCGACCTGATGAGCAGCCGGAAGATGCATTTCCTTGTCGATGCCGCGGAAGCCTATATTTTTAAATATAATATTGAAATGGAGGTCCGGTTTGATCTTATCGCCGTTGTTTTCTCACGAGGGGGCGGGGTCCTTACGGAACATATTGAGCAGGCATTTATCCCGGGCGTAAACTGGTAAATTATGAATGTTGAAGAGATCAGGGAGTTTTGTCTCGCGATGGCGGAAACAACAGAAAGTTTTCCCTTCGGCGATACCACCCTTGTATTTAAGGTATCCGGGAAAATATTTGCCCTGGTCAATCTTGAGGGTGAACTGAGCATAAACCTGAAATGCGACCCGGAGCTCGCCCTGAACCTTAGGGAACACTATGATGCGGTACTTCCCGGTTATCATATGAATAAGAAATACTGGAATACAATAGTGGTTGCCCGGGTAAAGCGTGAAGAGCTGGAGAATTGGATCGTGCACTCCTATGACCAGGTGGTGGAAAAACTGCCGCTTCGTGACAGGAAAGGACGAAAGGGGAAAAAGGAGTAATCTTGCGGCGATAAACCGTACCGAAACTGAAACTGATAAAATCTGACCATAATGAACCCCACATGATTGATGACAACACAAAGGTGAGCTTATAATAATCGATCATGTGGGCTCCATTATACCATTAAAATCAAAATCACGATATAATGAACCCCACATGACTGATGACAACACAAAGTGGAGCTTATAATAATCGATCATGTGGGCTCCATTATACCATTAAAATCAAAATCACGATATAATGAACCCCACATGACTGATGACAACACAAAGTGGAGCTTATAATAATCGATCATGTGGGCTCCATTATACCTTTAAAATCAAAATCACGATATAATGAAACGTATCTTAAATTATTTCCTCCAGGGCTTGCTCTATGTGACACCACTGGGCCTGACCATCTATATCATCTGGGTTCTATTCACTTTCATCGATGGATTGCTGAGCCGTTTCCTGGATGAATACCTGAATTTTCATATACCGGGCCTCGGACTTCTGGGCTTGTTCATCATCATTACCCTGCTCGGCATCATCGGTCATTCGATCATCTTCCGGCCTTTCCGCGAACTCCTGACCCGGCTCATCGGCCGAACCCCTGTGCTCAGCCTCATTTATAGTTCAATTCGGGACCTGCTGCATGCCTTTGTCGGAAAAGAGAAGAAATTCAACCAGCCCGTACTGGTGAAGGTAAACACCATTTCGGAACTGGAGAAGGTAGGATTCCTCACGCAGGAAGATCTCACCGACCTCGGTATCCGGGACAAGGTGGCCGTTTATTTCCCGCATTCCTATAATTTTTCGGGGGAACTTTTTATTGTGCCCTCGGAACATGTGAAACCCTTTAAGATGAGCCCGACGGAAGCCATGAAATTTGTTGTCTCGGGCGGTGTGGCAAGAAACTGAGCAGCGCTTCAGGCGATCAGGAGGTTACAGCCGCGGATATCGGAATTGTCGCTCCTGCCGAGTATCTCAAAAGTTCCGCCGGTATGTGTCCTGCCCAGGTCGGCTGTGGAAAGAAAGGAGCAGGAATGATAATTGGCCAGGTCGATGACGTTAATAAGTCCGCTGTTCCCCGGCGGGAGGATGGTGAACGGATCATGAGTATCGCGGATCATCACCCTCATCCATGGCGGAGTTCGGAATAAACCATCGCCTTCGGAATAGGCCTGGGAAAGAAGCTCCGTCATACCGTATTCCGAATGCACGGTCCTGAGCCCGAAACTTTCACGTAAAAGGGCATGGACTTCTTCCCGTATCATTTCCTTTTTTCGCCCTTTCATTCCCCCCGTTTCCATAAAGGTGATTCCGGAGAGGTCTTCCCGGTATTCCTCCGCGAGATCGGTAAGGGCAAAGCTCACCCCGAGAAGGAGGGTCTTCTGCCCGGCCGACTGAAGCTTCCTCAGCTCAGTCATCAGTTTCTCATGCTCGTAAAGGTAAAATCCGCTTTGGGGATGCTCCGAATTCCGGATGAGATGATCAGCCATATAGACCAGCGATGAGCCTTCCCGTTCCAGGTAGGATGGAAGCAGTGCCAGGAAGCACCAGTCCCTCACCGGCCCGTAGAACCGTTCAAAACCTTTTGTAAAACTTTTATTGTAGAGTTCAGGTGATGCGACATGATGGCGGCTCCTGGCCGTTCCGGCTGTCCCGCTTGATTCGAATACGATGCCGGCCTCATGATGGCGGTCGATGATCTTCTGTGACCTGAAAAATTCAACAGGCAGGAAGGGAATAGCTTCCAGGGTATCGACAGATGATGGATTGATCCCAAGGGCATGGATAAATTCTCCATAAACCGCTACATTTTCTGCCTGGTACCTGAAAACCTCCAGGGCAGCCTGTATGAACTCCCTGCTGGAATAATCCCTGATCAGCTCCATCGGTATTTTTGATTAAATAAGGGGTTTCAGCTTACTCCGGTTTTAAGGAGACCGTTTCGGCTCCGCTCAACGACCGGGATCATCCGGTTTTAAGAGGAACGTTTCGGCTCCGCTCAACGACCGGGATCATCCGGTTTTAAGAGGAACGTTTCGGCTTCGCTCAACGACCGGGATCATCCGGTTTTAAGAGGAACGTTTCGGCACCGCTCAACGACCGGGATCATCCGGTTTTAAGAGGAACGTTTCGGCACCGCTCAACGACCGGGATCATCCGGTTTTAAAGGACGTTTCGGCACCGCTCA
The DNA here is from genome assembly GCA_963771005.1 of uncultured Bacteroidales bacterium. Taxonomy (GTDB): domain Bacteria; phylum Bacteroidota; class Bacteroidia; order Bacteroidales; genus DASQZK01. The sequence goes on along the minus strand of CAVYRO010000009.1, from coordinate 38,599 downwards.
ACGACCGGGATCATCCGGTTTAAAAGGACGTTTCGGCTCCGCTCAACGACCGGGATCATCCGGTTTTAAGAGGAACGTTTCGGCTCCGCTCAACGACCGGGATCATCCGGTTTAAAAGGACGTTTCGGCTCCGCTCAACGACCGGGATCATCCGGTTTAAAAGGACGTTTCGGCTCCGCTCAACGACCGGGATCATCCGGTTTAAAAGGACGTTTCGGCTCCGCTCAACGACCGGGATCATCCGCTTAATTAAGATGGAACGTTTCGGCTCCGCTCAACGACCGGGATCATCCGCCTTTAAGGGAACGTTTCGGCTCCGCTCAACGACCGGGATCATCCGGTTTTAAGAGGAACGTTTCGGCTCCGCTCAACGACCGGGATCATCCGGTTTAAAAGGACGTTTCGGCTCCGCTCAACGACCGGGATCATCCGCCTTTAAGGGAACGTTTCGGCTCCGCTCAACTTTTCGTAAAAGGATCCCTCCTAATCCACTTTCCGCACCGGCAATTCTGCTAATCTCTTATCGCCTCGATCCCGGGCAATTCTTTGCCTTCGATATATTCAAGCATAGCACCTCCGCCGGTGGAGACGTAGCTGATCTTATCAGCGAGCCCGAATTTATTCACCGCAGCGACTGAATCACCGCCGCCCACGAGGCTGAAAGCGCCGTTACCGGTAGCTTTGGCAATGGCCTCTGCGATAGCCACTGTGCCTTTTCTGAAGTTTTCCATCTCGAAAACGCCCATGGGACCATTCCAGAGGATGGTTTTGGATTTCATGATGATATCCGAAAAGAGCTTTATGCTTTCTTCCCCGATATCGAGGCCCATCCATCCGGGCCGGCCTTCATCGATCTTTCCCTTCTTTGTCGATGCAGCATTGTCAAATTTGTCGGCCAGGATATGATCGACGGGAAGAATGAGGTTAACCCCTTTTTCTTTTGCCTTTTTAACGAGGCCGGAGGCAATATCGAGCTTATCCTCTTCGCAGAGCGAATTTCCGATCTCGCCGCCACGGGCCTTGATAAAGGTATAGGTCATACCACCGCCAATGATAAGGTTGTCGACCTTGTCGAGGAGGTTTTCGATCACGAGGATCTTATCCGAAACTTTTGCTCCTCCCATGATGGCCGTGAAAGGTTTTTCATTGTTCTTCAGCACTTTGTCCATAGCCTGAAGCTCATCGTTGATCAGGTATCCGAAGACTTTGTCGTTAGGGAAAAATTTAGCCACTATGGTTGTGGAAGCATGGGCCCGGTGAGCCGTGCCAAAGGCATCGTTCACATAAACGTCGGCGCCCTCGGCCAGCTTTTTGGAAAAGCCTTCGTCGCCCTTTGTCTCTTCCTTGTAAAAACGAAGGTTCTCCAGGAGGAGGACCTCTCCCGGCTTAAGGGATTTTTTCATTTCCAGGGTTTTTTCACCGATACAATCGCTGGCAAATTTTACAGGAATGCCCAGGTGACCCGAAAGGTCTGGAATGATATGTTTCAGCGAGAACTTATCCTCAGGACCTTCTTTCGGCCTTCCGAGATGGGACATCAGTATGGCTGAACCGCCGTCGGAGAGGATTTTCCGGATGGAAGGAAGGGCTGCCCTGATCCGGTTATCATCGGTTACTTCGAACTTATCATTGAGAGGCACATTGAAATCGACTCTCATGATGGCTTTTTTCCCTTTAAAATTGTACTGGTCGACTGTAAGCATATCGTCTGATTTTTACAGGTTACAAATAAGGTTTTTCAATTCAGGCTCAAAGGTAAAAAAAAGTATTTTTAATTACCTTTGTTTTCTGATACCCAATAATAAAAATTAATCAAGGATCAAAGATGTATTTCAGGGATATCCCGGGGCACCGTGATGTTAAGGAACGACTGATCCATTCCGTCAGGGAGGGCAGGATCAGCCATGCACAGATGTTCAGCGGTCCGGAGGGATGTGGCAGTCTGCCCCTTGCGCTGGCGTACGCACGGTACATTTCCTGCACTGACAGGCAGGAGACGGATGCATGCGGTAAGTGCCCCTCCTGCGTGAAATACAATAAGTTCGTCCATCCTGATCTTCATTTTGCTTTTCCGGCTCCTTCGGCAACAACCGGGGAATCACCTGTTCTGACTGACAAATGGAGGGAAGCACTTATTGAAAATCCGTTCATGGACCAGTTCCGGTGGTATGAAAGGATCGGGATGGAGAATAAGCAGGGATTGATCGGAACGAAGGAAAGCTCGGAGATCATACGGAAGCTGAGTCTTAAATCCTACGAATCGGAATTCAAGATCCTGGTTATGTGGCTTCCTGAACGGATGAATGCCTATGCCGCCAACAAACTTTTAAAGCTCATCGAGGAACCGCCGCCCGGGACAGTCTTTCTCCTTGTATCGGAAAAGCCCGGAGAAGTGCTTCCGACCATCCAGAGCAGGACGCAGATGGTCCGGCTCAGCCGGATAAGCGATGAAGCGATCAGAGAGGCGCTGCGGGCGAAATTCAATGTCAGCGACGAGCTTCTCACCAATGCAGTGCGGATCGCCAACGGAAATTTCAGCAAAGCACTGTCAGCCATAATGTCGGATGAACAGAACCGGTATAATTTTGAAAAATTTGTCGGGCTGATGCGGATGTGCTTTGCGAAGCAGGTTGCGGGACTCATGGATTGGAGCGAAGAAATAGCGGGTATCGGAAGGGAGAGACAGAAGCTGTTCCTGGCCAATGCCATGCGGCTCGTCAGGGAAAACCTCATGCTGAACATGGGAAAGAATGAGATGACACATATGACAGCTTACGAGAATGAATTCTCCGTGAAATTTTCAAGGTTCATACACCCGGAGAATGTATTTTCCCTTTACGAGGAACTGAATCTTGCTTATAACCATATCTCGGCAAATGCTTATGCAAGGATCGTCCTTCTCGATCTTTCCCTGAAAATCATAAGGTTGCTGCATATGTGATTTTTTTACGCTACTTTTGTGGCATACAACCAATAGATGAAATTTTATGGATGAAATGATTCACAGAGGTTGTTGTTCCGGGCTTTGCAATGAAGATTTAAACGATAATACGGAGAAATCCACCAGTTATTTCAGTTCCTGTTCCAAACTCGATGATTATAACTGGCTTAGGGATCTGCCTGCGACAACTATGGAAACGGACCTCGTAGAGGTGCGTTTTAAAAATACACGGAAAGCATTTTACAGGAATGTTAACCAGCTCAGACTGAAACGCGGCGACATTGTGGCCGTGGAAGCATCCCCCGGCCACGACATCGGGATTGTTTGTCTGACGGGCGAAATTGTTCACCTTCAGCTCGAAAAATACGGCATTTCCCCCGAATCGGAAGAGATCCGGAAAATTTACCGGAAGGCCAAGCAGGTCGATCTCGACAAATGGAAAGAAGCCATAGATCTTGAGGCTTCAACAATGCTGCGTTCCAGGCAGATCGCTGCCATGCTTAACCTGAACATGAAGATTGGAGATGTGGAATACCAGGGCGATAAGACCAAGGCGATCTTCTATTATATCGCCGATGAACGTGTCGATTTCAGGCAACTCATAAAAGACCTTGCCGAAGCCTTCAGGATCCGGATTGAAATGAAGCAAATCGGGGCCCGCCAGGAAGCCGGCCGGATTGGCGGGATCGCCTCCTGCGGAAGGGAATTATGCTGTGGCACCTGGCTTACCAATTTTGTATCTGTTACCACCACCGCTGCCCGTTACCAGGAAATTTCACTCAATCCGCAAAAACTCGCAGGACAATGCGGAAAGCTGAAATGCTGCCTGAATTACGAGGTTACCAGTTACGTCGATGCACAGAGGGATTTCCCCAGCCGCGACACAGTGCTCCGCACAAAAGACGGGGAGGCCTGGCACCAGAAAACAGATATATACCGGGGTATTTACTGGTATTCCTTCGACCGTGAATCGTCGGCAAATCTAATTCCTGTGCCCGTTGAGAGGGTCAGGGAGATCATAGAAATGAACAGGGGGGGAAGGCGCCTGAACGACTCGTCAACCTGAATCTTTCCGTCGAAGTTAAGTCCATGGACTTCAACGATGTCATCGGGCAGGACAGTCTTACCCGGTTTGAAGACAGGAAAAACGGGAAGAAAAAAAGGAAAAAAAGAAGAGGAAACCCGGAACCATGTTATTCTGATATCCGGTTGATCAGCGGAATTCACTCATTCATAACCCATATTGCTTATGAAGTTCCTGAAGCCTTTTATTTTGCTGCCCTTGCGATTTGCACGGTTTCGTGCGATCCGAATATGGTATACGACCATTTTGAAAAGACAGAAAACGGCGAATGGTCCTGGGATGATGTGAAAAGTTTTGAAGTGGATATGCAGGATACCGTTAATGCCTATAATATTTTTATTGATATCAGGCATACAAAGGAATATCCCAAAAGTAACCTTTATGTCTTCCTGAGCATTGATATCGCCCGCTGGCGCCACAATACAGGATACGGTTAGTATCGGAATAGCCGATGAACGGGGCAGGTGGCGAGGCAACGGTTTCGGGAATATCCGGCTTGTCAGAAGGCTGTACAGGCAGGACGTCCGCTTTGCCACATCCGGGACATATACTTTCAGACTGGAACAGGCTATGCGCCTGGAAAAGGTTCCGGTGACAGATGTCGGCATCCGGATCGAAAAATTCCAACAGTTAAAATAAAGTACGTTTTGAGCAAGAATAAGCATAAAAAGTTTGAAGAGCTGAATTCCTTTGAACGGGTTTTTCAACCGGGATTTGATGAGTTCTTCGATACGGATTACAGACTCAAAGGGAAATGGAAAAGGGAAGTTTTTGGGAATGACCACCCGCTTGTGCTTGAGCTGGGCTGCGGAAAGGGAGAATATACCATAGGACTGGCAAAGAAGTTCACAGACATGAATTTCATTGGTGTGGATATCAAGGGGGCCAGGATGTGGAAGGGAGCGAAAATTTCAAACGTCGAAGACATTCGTAATTCGGCTTTCCTGCGGACCCGTATCGAATTCATCAGCGCTTTCTTCGGCCGCGACGAGGTTGGGGAGATCTGGATCACCTTTCCGGATCCACAGCTAAAGAAACGCCGGAATAAAAAACGACTTACCGGCTCTCTCTTTCTTAAAAAATACCAGGAATTTCCTCGTCGACGGCGGGATCATTCACCTGAAAACCGACAACAGGCAATTGTATGAATATACCCTGCCCTGGCAAAATTCAATGGTTTTGAGATACTGGCCAGCTACGGATGATCTTTACCATTCGGAATATGCCACGGATATTCTGAATATCCGGACTTTTTACGAATCTCAGTTCCTTGCCGAGGGTCTGCCGATCCATTATTTAAAATTCAAACTTCCTCATGAAACGATCATCGAAGAACCACCCGGGGAAGACGAAGGATGAAGGTTTCTTTTCCAGGGTGTATGAAGTGACCATGCTGATCCCTCCGGGCAGGGTTACCAGCTACGGTGCCATCGCGGCATATTTGGGCACAAAGGGTTCAGCCCGCATGGTCGGATGGGCTCTGAATTCTTCTCATTCGGCAACGAATTTCATTCCCGCCCACCGCGTGGTGAACCATGCGGGGCTGCTGACAGGTAAGCATCATTTTCACAGTGAGACACTGATGGAGGATCTCCTGCGGAATGAAGGTGTCAGGGTTGAGAATGACAGGGTCGTGGATTTTGATAAACTTTTCTGGGATCCCAATCAAGAATTGGTCTAAATTAAAGATATTTTAATATCTTTGTATAATCAAAAACCGTCTGCAAATGTCAATTAGCAAGGATAAGATACTTGAAGCACTCCGGAATGTCCGCCATCCCGAAACGAGAATGGATATCGTAGAGATGGGCATCGTCGGTGATCTTCAAACTCGAAGGAAACAAGATACATCTCATACTCAAATTCCAGAAGCCGAAGGAGCCTTTTGCCGCATCGTTGAAGAAGACCGTAGAATCCGTCCTTAAAAGGCTTGCCCCGGGGGCGGAAATAACGGTTGATACATTTACCCCTCCGGTAATAAAGGAAATGAAAAATGATCCCCTGGCAGGAATTAAAAATATCATTGCCATTGCCTCCGGAAAGGGAGGAGTCGGTAAATCGACCATTGCCGTGAACCTGGCAGTCGCCGTGGCAAAGACGGGCGCATCGGTCGGACTCCTCGATGCCGATGTCTATGGTCCTTCCCTGCCGAAAATGTTCGATCTGGAGGGGGAACGCCCCATGATCAAGGAGAGAAGGGGAATCCGAGATCATCATTCCCATTGAGAAACACGGGGTGAAAGTAGTTTCCATCGGGTTCTTTGTAAGGCCCGAAGATGCCCTGGTCTGGAGAGGACCGATGGCAACCAGCGCATTAAAGCAGATCCTGACCCAGACCGACTGGGGAGAGCTGGATTATCTTTTTATCGATATGCCTCCCGGCACGGGTGATATTCACCTGACTGTCGTCCAGGAAACGGCCGTCACCGGTGTGGTCATCGTTTCCACGCCCCAGGAGGTGGCCCTGGCCGATGCAGTTAAAGGAATTGCCATGTTTACCGGTGAAAAGATCAATGTACCCGTACTGGGCCTGGTTGAAAATATGGCCTGGTTCACACCCAAAGAGCTGCCCGGTAATAAATATTATATCTTCGGAAAGGAAGGCGTTAAAAAACTCGCGGAAAAAATGAATATCATCCTTCTCGGCCAGATCCCTCTTGTACAGGGAATCAGAGAGGACGGTGACGCAGGCAGACCCTCGGCGCTGGATGAGAACAACCCTGCCGGTAAAGCTTTTGAAGAACTTGCCGGAAGCGTGATAAACATAGTGGACAGGAGGAATCGTGAGATGGATCCGACGCGGAAAGTTGAAATCACGACAGGTAAACATTAATCCGTCTTTCATATGGACAAAAAACAAGTCCGGGAAAAAGTAATTTCAGCCCTCGATAAGATCAGACCCTATCTTCAGGCTGACGGTGGCGATGTAATTCTCCGGGAAATCACGGAAGATCTGGTGGTGACCGTAGAACTCACCGGTGCCTGTGACCGTTGCCCCTTCAGTGCATATACACTGAAAGCCGGCGTTGAGGAGTCGATCCGAAAGGTCCTGCCCGAGCTGAGAGAAGTGGTGGCCATTAATAATATGGAATGACCGGGATCGCCACCATCACTGTCTGAATGTATCTTTTCATGGATTCACTTTTGAAAGGATTGCCTACCTTTGTGGCTGAAAAAATCATCAAGACATAAAATAAGCTTGCATTTTTGCAGTTATTCATATTACTGCTAAAAAGGAAAAATTTGAATAAAGCATTCAGAATAATACCTGTACTTATCCTGATGGTTATAACGTCGTGTTCAACCGAAAAGAATACGACCATGTCCCGGAATTATCACAACCTGGTATCGCATTACAATATATATTTCAATGGAAGCGAGAGTTATAAAAAGGGGATAAACCAGACTGAAAAAAATTTCCAGGATAATTTTACGCGTATCCTTCCTCTGTTTTATTACTCAAATGCACAGGCATCGCAGTCGGTTACCCCGCAGATGAACAGGGCCATTGAAAAAGCTTCCAAGGTAATAACCCTTCATTCCATCACAGCCAAGCCCGATATCAAAAAAGGCAATCTTACCGAAAAACAAAAGGAATTCTACAATAAGAAGGAATTCAACAAATGGGTGGATGATAATTACGTACTGATGGGAAAGGCGTACGTATATGAGAATAAATTCGACCTGGCCGTTGAGACTTTTAAAAAGGTAGTGGTTGATTTTCCGGATGAACCCATACGCTTTTCCGCCCTGATCTGGATGGCCCGCGCTTACAACGAGCAGCGCGAATACCGCGAATCCGAAAATATCCTGCAGGCAGTGCAGAATGATGAAAACCTTCCCGAGGAGTACCTCGGGGAATTCTTTACCACATATGCCGATCTCTACATTAAGCAGGACAAGTATGAACAGGCTATTCCCAAACTGGAAAAGGGACTTGGGTACACCCATGAAAAACGGGAACGTATCCGATACACTTACATCCTTGCCCAACTTTACCAGGAAACCGGGAATTCGGAGAAAGCTGTTGAGAGCTATAACCAGGTGATCCGGATGAATCCACCGTACGAGATGACTTTCAGCGCAAAGATCAACATGGCCGGTTCCTATGAAGCCGGCTCCGGAAAAGAAAAGGAGATCAACACCCTCCTCCGTAAAATGCTCAGGGATGATAAAAACAGTGACTTCCAGGACCAGATCTATTACGCACTCGGCAAGATTGCCCTAAAAGCCGGCGACACAGTGCGGGCTATCGATAATTTCAAACTTAGTGCCGCCAAATCAGTGAGTAACGCAAACCAGAAGGGTTTGTCATACCTCGCCCTCGGTGATATCTATTACAACAGGCCCGAATACAGCCTGGCCCAGGCTTACTACGACAGTACTATCCAGAATATAGGCCAGGATTATGAAGACTTCAGCAAACTTACCATTAAGTCAAGAAGCCTTACCAACCTCGTCACTCATCTCCGTGTTTACACCCTGGAAGACAGTCTGCAGGTACTGGCCCGGTTGCCGGAAGATCAACGCCTGGCAAAAATCGACCAGATCATCGCGGATGTGAAGAAACAGGAAGAGGATGAACGGTTGCGGAAACAGGAAGAAATGCAGAATAACCAGTTCGGTATGGGACTGAATACCAGGGGCTCATCTCCCGTAAGCCAACAGGGAGGGAAGTGGTATTTCTATAATCTTACGGCCAAAGGTTTCGGACAGCCCGAATTCAGGATGAAATGGGGCAACCGCAACCTGGCGGATAATTGGAGAAGAAACAATAAGCAAAGTGTCGAAGTTGTCGAGCAGGATACTGAAGCCGCTGCAACCGACAGCTCTTCAACCAAAAGCTCTGTGGCCTTCAGCAATAAGAGCAGGGAATTCTACCTCAAGAATATCCCTCTCACCGATTCTGCCCTGGCTGCCTCCGATCTGCGGCTCGAAAATGCACTTTTCAATATGGGACTGGTTTACCGCAATGAACTGAAAGATAAACAGGCGGCCATCAATACCTTCGAAGAGCAGATAAGGCGGTATCCCGACGGCGAAAACAGTCTTTTGGGGTACTATAATCTGTATGAAATGTATTTTCTTGCCGGCATGACCACAAAGGCAGATTATTGCAAGGATCTCATAATCCGTAAGTATCCTGAAAATCCCAGGGCAAAGATCCTTTCGAATCCTTCCTATGTTAACGAACTGGAGGCAAGGCACCGGGAAATTGAAGAATTCTATGAAAAGACTTTCAACGAATTCCAGTCGGGTCAGTATGCCGCTGTTGTCACAGATGCGGGGGAAGCCCTCCAAAGATACCCGGAAGACCGTACCGTACCCCGTTTCAGACTCCTGAAGGCTCTTGCGGAAGGAGGCCTCAGCGGGAAGGAAGTCCTGAAAAATGAACTCCAGAAAGTGATCACCGATTACCCCGCCCATGAAGTCAGTGAATACGCCAGGAACCTGATCGGCAATATTTATGAAACTGCACCCGAACTTAAAGTAGCAGACACTCGTGCCAAAGCCGAAGAGATCTATAACTATCATCCGGGCGGAATGTACCTCTTCGGCATGGCTGTCAACAAGCCGGAAGACATAAACCAGATGAATTTTAACATTATCAATTTCAATCTTGATAATTTCGATAAGCTCAACCTCGGTATCCTCAATGAAAAAACAGGTAACCAGAACATCCTGATCGTAAAACCATTCAGTGATGTGAATAGTGCGAAAAAATACTTACAGGCAATGATCCAGGATCCCGGCATCTACAAAAGCCTTAATCCTTCTGATTTCCGTCCGTTCATTATTTCGCTCTCAAATTACAATACTCTCAAACTGGATAAGAACTTTGACAAGTATTACCTGTTCTATCAGAAATATTATGAGCAATGAGCATGGAAAAGAAGATCCGGATCTTATGGGTCGATGACGAGATCGACCTTTTGAAACCTTATATCCTTTTCCTGGAGGAAAAAGGGTATCTTCTTTCCACAGCCACAAATGGTCAGGATTCCATCAGCCTTGTGGAATCCAATGAATATGACCTTATCTTCCTCGACGAAAACATGCCTGGCCTCAGCGGGATCGAGACTCTCAACCGGATGAAATCCATTACCCCCTTCACCCCGGTGATTATGATCACTAAGAGCGAGGAGGAAAATATTATGGAGGAAGCCATTGGGTCAAAGATCGCGGATTATCTCATCAAACCGGTAAACCCCAATCAGATCCTTCTCACCATAAAAAAGAACATCGAGACCAAAAAACTGATCAGCCAGAAAACCACCTCGGGCTACCAGAGCCAGTTCGGTCAGATCAGCATGCTGATCAACTCGGCGTCTGCTTTCAGCGACTGGACCGAAATCTACCGCAAGATCGTTTACTGGGAACTGGAGCTGCAGAATGCGCCGGATTCCAATATGGATGAGATCCTTCTGATGCAGAAGACGGAAGCCAACAAGGAATTTTCGAGGTTTATCACAAGAAATTACAAGGACTGGTTCAAAAGCGGGGAGAGGCGGGATAAACCTCTCCTGTCTCCCTCAATAGTTACGAACAGCGTCTTCCCGCTTCTCGAAAAAGGGGAGAAAGTTTTCTTCATCCTTATCGATAACCTGAGGTACGATCAATGGAAAACGCTGGAAGGTGAGATCACTGAATTTTGTCATCTTGACCGGGATGAGCTTTACTGCAGCATTCTGCCCACGGCAACACAGTATTCCAGAAATGCCATTTTTGCCGGTCTGATGCCCTATGAGATCTATGATCTGTATCCCGATCTTTGGGTATTCGATGAGGAGGAGTCGGGAAAGAACCTTCATGAGAAAGAACTTTTTGAGAACCACCTGTCCCGGCTTGGGAAAGATATACGTTTCAGGTATGAAAAGGTGATCAACCAGCGGACCGGCCGGAAACTTGTGGAAAGTTTCGAGGACTTGATGAACTATGATCTGAATGTCATTATCTATAATTTCGTCGACATGCTCTCGCATGCCCGGACCGATATGGAAATGATCCGCGAACTTGCCGACAACGAGGCTGCCTACCGTTCGCTAACGGCCTCCTGGTTTCATCATTCACACCTGCTGGAACTGATGAAACAGCTTTCAGGGCGGAATGTGAAGATCATTCTGACCACCGACCACGGCTCCATAAGGGTACATAATCCGGTTCGCGTTATCGGGGATAAAAAGACCTCGGCGAACCTCAGGTATAAACTCGGCAGGAACCTGAACTATACCCCCGGGGATGTTTTTGAGATCAGGAATCCCGATGAGGTCAGGCTTCCCAAACCCAATATTTCATCATCCTTCATCTTTGCGTTTAGGGATGACTTCCTGATCTATCCCAATAATTACAACCAGTTCGTAAATTTTTACCGGAACACATTTCAGCATGGCGGCATCTCCATGGAGGAAATGCTTATTCCGCTTATCTTTTTAAGCACATAGTATGAAAGTTTTCGAAATTCCTGCCGAGAAGGAAATTCTGCGGGCAGCCCGCGCTTTCATCGACATCCTGGGCAATCACCGGGTATTTGCCATTTACGGTGAAATGGGGGCCGGCAAGACCACTTTTATCAAGGCGTTATGCCGGGTTTTGAAAGTCACAGATACAGTCAGCAGTCCCACCTTTGCCCTGGTTTATGAATACAATTCGGAAGATGCGGGCGTGATCTATCACCTGGACCTTTACCGGATTAAAGAGATCGAAGAACTTTTTGACCTGGGATACGAAGATTACTTTTACAGCGGGAATCTCTGTTTCATTGAATGGCCTGAGAAAGCAGAGCATCTCCTGCCCGGTGATGCCATAAAAGTTCACATAACGGTGAACCCTGACGGCTCAAGGACCGTAAAAGCGGATGCCTGATACAATTTCTTGACAAACAGCCGGAATTGTAGTAATTTAGTTGGCCTCTCATATATATTAAGATACGTGATAATGAACAGACCGGGTTCTTCTGGTATCCGATTTTCATTTCCGCAAACGGGGATGATGCCACGGGAAGAAATGCTTGAAGTCGGAAAAAAACAAAAAAGGCTGACAATTGGTATACCGAAGGAGGACCATAAACTCGAAAGCCGTGTACCTCTGACACCTGAAGCAGTTGAGATCCTTACGGGTAACGGCCATGAAATCCTGCTCCAGTCCAATTCGGGCAGGGCAGCCAATTATTCGGATACGGATTACAGCGAAAAGGGTGGGCAGATTCGCGAGGAAGCTTCCGAAGTATTCAAGGCCGATATCATTCTTAAGATCGCTCCACCCACAAGGAAAGAGATCGGAATGCTTCATTCGCAACAGATACTGATCTCTTCGCTGCATCTGAATATGCAGAGTAAGGAGTTTATCCAGTCGCTGATCCAGAAAAAAGTGACGGCCCTTGCTTTTGAAAAGATAAAGGACGAGAACAATACATATCCCGTCACCCGGACGATGAGTGCCATCGCCGGCACTACGTCCGTACTGATCGCCGCCGAATACCTGAGCAACACCCGAGGGGGCAAAGGAGTGATGCTTGGCGGGATCACGGGGATCACCCCGACGGAGGTCGTGATCCTCGGCGCCGGAACAGCCGCTGAATACGCTGTGAGAGCAGCTATGGGACTGGGTGCCTTCGTCAAGGTATTCGACCAGTCGGTGCACCGGCTCAGAAGACTTCAGAATAACGTGGGTTACCGCCTCCATACCTCGGTGTTTCACCCCAGGGTGATCGAGAAAACGCTCCAGTCAGCCGATGTGCTTATCGGGGCGATATATATGGTTGAGAAAGGTCCCCGTTTTTTTGTGACGGAGGAAATGGTGAGAGGAATGAAAAAAGGATCGGTGATCATCGATATAAGCATTGACCAGGGAGGCTGTGTTGAAACGTCGGAATGCCGCAACCAGGTGAATCCGGCTTTCATCAAACACGATATCATTCATTTCTGCCTTCCCAATATCCCTTCAAGAGTGGCCCGGACTGCATCTATCGCCATCAGCAACGTCTTCCTGCCATTACTTCTGGAGATCGGGAATTCGGGCGGGTATATCCAGGCACTGAAGGGGAATCCCGGACTCCGCCACGGCGTGTATATCTATAACGGGATCCTGACCAACGAATTTATCGGCAATCTTTTCGACCTTCCTTCAAAAGATCTCGACCTGCTGATGGCCGCATTTTAAAACAGGATCATAATGAAATCCACATGATTGATGACAACACAAGATACCGTATAATAATCGATCATGCGGATTCCATTATACCTTTAAAATCAAAATTAGTATAGAATGAAAAAATATCTGCCCATTTTATTTTCTGTCTTCATCCTACTGGCTTCCTGTAAAAAGAAAAATGAAGCGCCGGCAGTCAACGGAGATGATATCACGGTAAGTACGGAATTCTTCGGGACCAATTATTATGTCTACGGTTATTCATTTGAATACGGTAAGGCGATCAGCAGTCTCGATGCCAACCAGGTTGCCGACGTCATCCCGACACGGGTTCAAAAGCCCGACGGAAGTGTACTGGGAGCAGAACTGACGGCCGGTAGAAACAATCCGTACGGTTTTCAGAAGATGGGTGCATTCAGCACACTTCAACAGGCCACCGATTATTATAATTCCCTGCATGAAGTCACAGGTAGCAACTGGGAAAGTCTTTCAGATACGCTTGCACCGTTCCAGGTATATACCTTTAAAACCTTCAGGGAAAATTATGTAAAATTCCTGGTCACCGGGGTGAATATTATAAGCGGGGCAACACCGCAGGACGCTTATGTAAACATCGATCTGACCTTCTATATTCAGCGCGACGGATCGACAACGTTCGATGAATAAAATCATGGACAACCTTTTCGCCGGGCCGGTTCTGCCCGGGTTTACTGATACAGGCATGGCCTGGCAGGAAAATACTGGCATTATCCATGCAGGATAAATCCTTATTTTTAGGGTTAGCCTGTTATTAAATTATATTTTTGTGCCCGGATTTCAATCGACGAGATGAGGATCATTTATAAAATAGGTATACGCGTATATTTCTTCCTGCTGCTGCTCGCTTCCCCTTTCAATGTGAAGGCCAGGCGGTGGCTCAAGGGCAGGCGCGGGATGTGGAAGAAGTTAAGGAAGAACATCCCTTCCGGGTCGGAGGTATTCTGGTTCCATTGTTCATCCCTCGGCGAGTTCGAGCAGGGAAGGCCCGTTATCGAAGAGATACGGCGGCGAAAGCCGGATTGCTTCATCCTTCTTACCTTTTTTTCTCCCTCGGGCTACGAGTTGCGGAAGAATTACCCGGGGGCCGACCTCGTCTCCTACCTTCCTTTGGATACGCGTTTCAACGCCTGGAGATTTATCAACTTCGTCAGACCGGCTGCCGTATATTTTATCAAGTATGAATTCTGGTATTATTTCCTTCGTACCCTGTACAAAAAGAAGATCCCTGTTTTTCTTGTATCGGCTAAATTCAGGGACGACCAGGCCTTTTTTAAATGGTATGGTACCTGGTACCGCAAATTTCTCAATTACTTCAGGTTTTTCTTCGTTCAGGATCAGGCATCGGCAGAATTACTCGCGACGATAGGTCTGAAAAATACCCTCGTTACGGGCGACACCCGGTTCGACAGGGTATATGCCATTGCGGAACGTTCCTACGATTATCCGAAGATTGAAAAGTTCAGGGAAGGCAAAAAGATCATTGTCGCGGGAAGTACCTGGGACAGGGACGAAGAGATCCTCGTTTCTTTTATCAACCATTCGCCGGAAAATGTAAGGTTTATCCTGGCCCCGCATGAGATCAGTTCACGTAAGATTTACCGGCTTGTTGAAATGATAGAATCCCCGGTTGTACGGTTTACCGATGAGGAGAAGAGCAGTTTCGCAGCTGCGAGGGTACTGCTAATCGATACCATCGGCCATCTTTCATCGGTTTATAAATATGGCGACATAGCCTACATAGGAGGTGGATTCGGGCGCGGCATCCACAATATCCTCGAAGCGGCCACTTACGGTCTTCCCGTCGTATTCGGCCCGAATTACCATAAATTCCTGGAAGCCAAAGAAATGCTGGAGAACGAAGCAGCCTTTCCCATCTCGGATTACTCATCCCTCGAACGGATCTTCTCCCGGCTGCTCGACGATGGATCCTTTCGCGCTACCGCCTCGGCAAAAGCGAGGGAATATGTAATTTCACGTATCGGATCGACACGAAAAATTGTTGATGAATCATTGAAATAGTAACAAAATATCCTTTCCACCTTAAGGACGGCGAAAATCCGAGGGTCTGAAAATGCAATGCCAACTACATGAAACCTTTCAGGCGACGTCATTTGCATCTCGCGCCCACGGTTGACCGCACTCCCATCTAAATCAAGTTTTTCTCCTAATTTTTATCCACATACCGCTAAAAAATTTTGTTGATAAAAATCAGCCTCAAAGAATGGCCTTTCGATGTAAAACTTTCTAAATTGATGGGCAGAGGTTCCGGTAAGACTTGAACTGTTTTTCAGGCGTTTTAGGTATCCTGATTTGTTGAAATATACAGAGAAAGAGATTTAAATATCCTGAATTATTTACGTCGCTTTTAAGGGTGTTAATTCGAATGGCCTCATTGTCAATATGTTGATGTTGCGAGTTGAAAAGTTTTTAATAATGTTAATAAATGCAACCGGGTAAATTTGGGTCAGGAGGTGATCTGTTTCTAACTTGCAAATCTATTTCCCCCCCGAAATACCTGGAATTTTAACCCATCTTAATAATGAAGGATATGGACAAAGTGGCTGCCACCAAAAAAACATTTTTGTCGGTTGATGAAAAAGCGATAGAAGAAGAATCCCGGAAAAAAACCAGGCGGGAGGAGAAGAACACTTTCACAAATGCTGAAGCTTATCAGGATTCACTGAAATATTTCAGGGGGGATGAACTGGCAGCACGGGTATGGATCAACAAGTATGCACTGAAAGATTCATTCGGTAACCTTTATGAGAAGAATCCGGATATGATGCATCACCGCATCGCATCGGAGCTGGCCAGGATGGAAAAAAAATATCCGAATCCGGTGGGTGAGGAAGAAATTTATGAACTCCTGAAGAACTTCAGGTATATCGTTCCCCAGGGTTCTCCCATGACGGGTATCGGGAACAATTTTCAGATCGCATCCCTGTCCAACTGTTTCGTCATCGGGCATGACGGACCGTCGGATTCTTACGGCGGGATCATGAAGATAGACCAGGAACAGGTTCAACTGATGAAAAGGAGAGGCGGTGTTGGCCATGACCTCTCACATATCCGCCCAACCGGGAGTCCGGTTCTGAACAGTGCGCTGAGTTCCACAGGGGTGGTACCTTTCATGGAAAGGTATTCCAATTCAACAAGAGAAGTTGCACAGGACGGACGCCGCGGAGCTCTCATGCTCAGCATATCCATCAAGCATCCCGATGCAGAGAATTTCATCGATGCCAAGCTTGAATCGGGCAAGGTAACAGGAGCCAATGTGTCGGTACGGATCAATGATGAGTTCATGGATGCAGTCATCAACAACAAGCCTTATATCCAGCAGTATCCTATAGATTCAGATAAACCCTTATATACAAGGGAGATCGATGCAGGGGTGCTTTGGAAGAAGATCGTTTACAATGCGTGGAAATCGGCTGAACCCGGCATTCTTTTCTGGGATACAATAACCCGCGAATCGGTGGCCGATAGTTATGCTGACCTGGGATATAAAACAGTTTCCACGAATCCCTGCGGAGAGATCCCGCTCTGCCCATACGACAGCTGCCGCCTCCTGGCAATAAATCTCTACAGCTATGTCGAGGAACCTTTCACCGCCGGTGCACGCTTCAATTTCAGCCTTTTCCGCGATCATATCCGAAAGGCCCAGCGGATGATGGATGATATAATCGACCTGGAAATCGAAAAGATCGATGCAATTATTAAGAAAGATCGAAGCCGACCCGGAGGATGAAGAGATCAAAGGTGTGGAGAGAAGGCTGTGGGATAAGATCAAAGTCAAAGCCACGCAGGGAAGAAGGACCGGCGTGGGCATCACTGCCGAAGGCGATATGCTGGCAGCCCTCGGACTCCGTTACGGCAGCGATAATGCGATCGATTTTTCCATAGAGATCCACAAAACGATCGCCCTCGAGGCTTACAGGTCATCTACCATTATGGCGGCAGAACGGGGTCCCTTTACCATTTTCGATGCCCAGCGGGAAAAGAACAATCCTTTCATTCAACGGCTGAAAAATGAAGATGAGGACCTCTATAACCAGATGATGACCCACGGGCGAAGGAACATTTCCCTCCTCACCATTGCCCCTACCGGAACCACCAGCCTGATGACGCAAACCACATCCGGAATCGAGCCTGTATTTCTGCCTGTTTATAAGAGACGGAGAAAGGTGAACCCGAACGATAAACATGCCAATATTACCTTTACCGATGAGGTGGGCGATAGCTGGGAAGAATACACTGTTTTTCATCACAAGTTCGTCACGTGGCTCGGCGTGAATGGGTATGATATAGAGGAAGTTCTGAATTATGATGATGCGCAAATCAAAAACCTGGTAGAAAAGTCACCCTATTTCAAGGCCACTTCCAACGATGTCGACTGGATGGCCAAGGTAAAAATGCAGGGGCAGATCCAGAAATGGGTGGATCATTCCATAAGTGTCACCATAAATCTTCCTTCAGATGTGAAGGAAGAACTCGTAGGTGAACTGTACGTTAAAGCCTGGCAGAGCGGATGCAAGGGGGTCACCGTCTATCGCGACGGATCACGGACCGGCGTCCTTGTAACCAGTGATGAAAAAAAGAGAAGGAAACAGGTTCCCATTGAAGACGGACCCCGCCCGGCCCGCCCCAGGATCCTCGATGCGGAAATACTCCGTTTCATGCATAATAATGAGAAATGGATCGCTTTTATCGGGCTTCTCGGTAACCGGCCCTATGAGATCTTTACCGGCCGGCAGGATGATGAGATGTTCCCGATCCCGAAATCCATCACCCGGGGAACGATCATCAAAAATAAGGATGATGAGGGAACACGTTATGATTTCCAGTACACCGACAAATACGGTTATAAGAATACCCTCGGGGGCCTTTCCCACCAGTTCAATAAGGAATACTGGAATTATGCCAAGCTGATCTCCGGCGTTCTCCGGTACGGGATGCCCATTGAGGATGTGCTGGACCTCGTGAATTCATTGCGCCTCGACAGTGACACCATCAATACATGGACAGCCGGCGTTTCGAGGGCATTGAAAAGGTACGTTCCAAACGGAACAAAGGCCAAAGGCCATGAAACCTGCTCGGAATGCGGATCGGATGATCTGGTGTACGAGGAAGGTTGTCTGAAATGTAATTCCTGCGGTAATTCCAAGTGTGGATGATACCGCCTTTGCATAGTTGCTAAACCAGAAAATCCCGCTTCCGCTGCCAGGTTGCGGGATTTTTTTTGCTTTTCCGGCTCTATCCGAGGAAGTACATAGAAAGAAGGATGAATATCGTAAGGCCAAAACCGGTTCCGAGGAACCACCAGCCGTACCTGTGCAACTTCCTCATCTTTAGCCACATTAAAATACCCGTAAGGGCAAAGATGATGAGGGAGAGAGCTGCAAAGTCAAACAGTATCCCCCAGATCACATATTTCCATCCCCCGTGGAATCCCCTGAGGTGATGGATGCGGTCGACAACCCGGTAAAAATTAAGCCGTTCGGTCTGAGTAATATGGACACTGTCCCGGGCAGCATTTACCACTACTTTCTGGGCAATTCCAGGGCGGTAGAACATGTAGTTCCACCGGCCGTCATCCAGCTTTTTCGGTTTATCCATACGTCCGTTAAGATCGTACGCTTTTTTCAGCTTCTTTCCAAAAGCTTCCGGATCATCACCCATTGTCATCGAAAGGGCAAAGGAACTTTCATGAACAACAGGTTCCGGTCCTTTGAAAAGATGACTTATCATGACAAATCCAGACATCAGGAAAAAAGCCGTGAACGTTATGATGAGCATACTAGAGAACAGGTGGATCCTACGCCACAATAGTGCTCTCTTTATCCAATGAGCCATATGAATAGAATATATGATATTGAAAATAAAGCGGCCGTACTGATCATCAGCCATTCCGCACGGCTTTTCACCGACCGGGTGAACCAGAAATAAATGCTTAGCAGAAGAACGACCACTGCGGTGATAACGGCCGACAAGGCATAAACATGCCATATGGCCGTGATCCAGGTACGCGGGCCCCCTGCCGTAGCTATATGCAGTCCGCCCATTACGTTCAGCATCCGGGTCCGGGTCTCTTTAACAAAGGCCGTATCATGTGAAGGCTTCACGGCAATCTCATAATGCGCGGCTGGGTTCACGATCTGGAAATGGAAGGTTTCCGTGGAATCGGTCCACTGAAGCCAGTAGGGCCGGTGACCGAATATCTCCAGCTCATTCATTACAGAGGTGATGAGGGAATCCTTCCCGATGTTTTCGCCTGCGGATATGCCCCGGGTATATTCAACCGATTCCCATTTCTTCGGGATAAGACTTTCATGATTGAACAGAAAACCTGTTATGCCCATGAATAAAAGGTATGCTGCACTATAAAGTCCTCCGTAAATATGTATTCTGGTTATTATCTGCCTGAATTTACTTGTGCCGGTTATCTTCGCCATTAATTTTCCTGTCTTAACATGATTGGTTCAACATCATAACCCTTCTCCCTGAGCTTAAGAATAATACCATTTTCTCCGGCAAGATGACCGGCCCCGACCGCAATGAAAGTCGGCTTTTCCTGCATTAATTCGATCAGTTTCGGCACCCAGGTTTCGTTTCGCGTTGCAATAAGACGGTTTTCAAAATCATCCGGTAAATTTTCACCGGACATCTCATCCGACATATGGTAAATATCCTGTTCTTTATATAAATCGAGCATTTCGGAAAATTCTTTTTTCAGATCCTGATCATCACTGAAAAACATCTCCATTTGCCGCTCGTTTGAGATCGAGTCGAATATTCCGATCTGGTATTCGAAACTTTCGAGACCCTTCACCGGGATATCTTTTTTCTTTGCTATATGGGAGAAGTAGATTTCATAGCCCTCAATTTTCTTCCCGATGATTGAGGGGATCAAAGCGCTGTAAAAAGCGAAGGGTTTGAATTTGATGTAGGTATTGAACGACATCTCCTTTACGCCCAGACTGTCGATGACGTAACTTTTCAGATTCCCGAAATCATCCTCCGGCATGAAATCACGCAGTGTCGTTCCCTTTGGAAGGAGCATCTGTTTTGCCCATTCGATCTGTTGTTTCAGGGGGACGTCGACGATCATTTCCAATACCATCTGCCCACTCTTTTTCAACTTCTCATCCACGATCTTATACGTTTCGAATTCATCCTTCGGCATTAAATGAATTGTCCCGAAAAGATAGGACGCTTCCTTCAATCCGTTCCCTGAAATTTTCCAGAATACAGTTTTAGGGCCGGAATCCTGGGAGTGAACTCCCGGTAACGCGAGAAAAAGAAGTAAAATGACCGGAGTGAATATCCGCAGGATGATTTGTCTGACCATACATCGTTATTATGAAGGCGTAAAAATAATAAAATAGATTGAAAATTAGCGGCGGGACCCATTTTAACAAACGGGCTTCGGGATTACTGCTATTTGCGGTAAGCATTTAAAAATGTGACAATAATGGGGTATGGAGATCACCGGTGATTATAGCTTACCGTGCGTCCGAAAGGCATCAGGGCGAGTGACGCCATTTTGAAATGCTGGATGCCGAAGGGCAGGCCAATGATCGTAATGCAGAGCAGAAGACCGAATCCCAGATGGGTTATGGCTATCCAGAGCCCGCCAAGTAAAAGCCAGATAATGTTCAGCAGTGTTGTCATGCATCCGGTAGGCTGATCGATGTATACCGAGTCCCTTCCGAAAGGCCACAGGGCCAGGCTGGCAAGTTTCATTGTCTGAAAAGCAAAAGGGATCCCGATGATTGTGATCATCAGCAGGATGCTGGCCACCATATATTCGATGGCGATGACGAGTCCTCCGAATATCAGCCAGATCAGGTTTCCGATGAGTCTCATGCTTTTTTATTTAGTATTTGCCAGAAAACCCGATGACCCTTCGGCTCCGCTCACGGACCGGTCAATTCGATGAACGAAGAACTTTTCGGATGGTGGTAAGGCAGGCAAAAGGCACACCTTGCGAAAGTCACTGAATTTTAAATTTATACATAGGAGCCTTTTGCCTGCCTTACCACCATCCGAAAAGATTCCTCCTATTGGAATTTTCAATTTTCCCGTCAATCCCCTCAATCTCCTCCCCTAAATCACCTTCAACTCTTTACCCACCTTCACGAACGCCGTCAGCGCCTTGTCCAGGTGTTCCCGCGTATGGGCGGCGGAGAGCTGCACCCTTATCCTGGCTTTGCCCTGCGGAACAACAGGATAATAGAAACCGATGACGTAGATGCCCTCATCGAGGAGCCTTGCTGCGAAATCCTGCGAAAGCCGTGCATCGTAGAGCATAACGGCGCATATGGCCGAACCGGAAGGCCTGAGGTCGAACCCGGCATCTTGCATTTTTTCCTTGAAATACGAGGTATTTTCATGCAGCCGGTCCTGGAGTTCGGTGGTGTTGCTCATCATATCGATCATCCGGATCCCTGCATTGACAACGGAAGGGGGCATGGAATTCGAAAAGAGGTAGGGTCTTGAACGCTGGCGGAGCATTTCGATGATCTCTCTCCGCCCGGTTGTAAATCCGCCTATCGCTCCGCCGAAGGCCTTGCCAAGGGTTCCGGTGATAATATCCACTTCTCCGCGGATATTGAAATGTTCCGTTACTCCCCGGCCGGTTCTGCCCACAACGCCCGCAGAGTGGCATTCATCCACCATGACCATGGCATCGTATTTACGGGCTAGTCCGACCATTTTGTCCACCGGGGCGATATGACCGTCCATCGAGAACACTGCATCGGAGACGATCACCCTGAAACGATCATCCTTTGCTTCCTTCAGACGTTCTTCCAGGTCCGTCATGTCGGCCGTTTTATATCTGTACCGTTTGGCCTTGCAAAGCCTGACACCGTCAATGATGGAGGCATGGTTCAGCTCATCGGATATTATGGCGTCCTCAGGACCGAGGAGAGGTTCGAACACACCGCCGTTCGCATCGAAACAGGCGGCATAGAGGATAGTATCTTCGGTGCCGAAAAAAGCGGCGATCTTTTCCTCCAGCTTTTTATGAAGATCCGTAGTTCCGCAGATAAAACGGACGGACGACATCCCGAATCCATGGGTGTCAAGAGCTTCTTTGGCGGCCTTCACAAGCTCGGGGTGATTTGAAAGCCCGAGGTAGTTGTTCGCACAGAAGTTCAACACCTCTTTCCCGGAATCCAGCCTGATCTCTGCATCCTGGGGTGAGACGATGATCCTTTCATCCTTGTACAGCCCGTTCTCACGGATCTGTTTCAGTTCATTCTGCAGGTGTTCCTTTACTTTTCCGTACATAGTCCTGAATTTTTAAAATCATTTCATATTTAGTTTCAAACGGATCTCCCTCAGCATGATCTCTGTAACGGTGGTAAAATCATGTTCATAACTGAAACCCCATTCCTGCCTGGCGATGCTGTCATCGAGATCCCGCGGCCAGGTATCGGCGATCTTCTGTCTGAAATCGGTTTTATAACTTATATTAAACGCCGGAATGTGTTTTCGTATTTCGCGGCATGCATCATCCGGGGTTATGCTGAACCCTCCCAGGTTATAGCTGCTATGGGTCGTGAGCCTGGATTCATCAGCTTCCATAAGATCAATGGTGGCTTTGATCGCGTCGGGCATAAAGAGCATCGGAAGGGCGGTTTCGGCAGAAAGGAAGCATTCGTATGATCCCTGCCTGACAGCTTCATAATAGATCTCGACGGCATAATCGGTAGTACCGCCTCCGGCTTCCGTTTTGTAGCTGATGAGTCCGGGATAACGGACGCTTCGCACATCCACGCCGAATTTGTTATAGTAGTAATCGCACCATCTTTCGCCCGCTAACTTTGAAATACCGTATACCGTGACCGGCTCCATGATGGTGAGTTGAGGGGTCCGTATCCTGGGTGTTGTGGGACCGAAAACCGCAATCGAACTGGGCCAGAAAACTTTTTTTACGTCCTCAACCATCTTGGCGATCTCAAGTACGTTCATCAGGCTTTCCATATTGATATGCCAAGCCTGCGTGGGGAGTTTTTCGGCATTCCCCGAGAGTACGGCCGCAAGATGGTAGATCTGGGTGATCCGGTTTCGGATGATGAAATGGATGAGCTGTTTGTCATCCATTACATCCAGCACCTGGAAGGGCCCGCCTTCCACAATATCTCTCGGACCGGGCTTGATATCCGTGGCAAAGACATTCGCATCGCCATACATTTTCCTCAGTTCAACCACCAGGTCGGAACCAATCTGTCCGGCAGCGCCGATAACCATGATCCGGTCCATAAAGTATGCAGTTTTTATACGTCACTTACAGTGAACGAAAATAGGAAGAAGTTCGGCGGTAAAAAATGATTAATAACATTTAAATTGTGTTTGAGGGTGGTTGGAGGGTGGTTTGCGCCGTGCAGGTCCGTGAGGTGGGGATCTTGGTGTTTCAATATATATAAAAATGAAATACCTAGTAATAACCCAGCAGGTAATCAATCCTGTCCAGCAAGGTTCGGTCAGTCACCGGAAGCGAGTTTTGCAGAGTTATCAGGGATGATAGCAGGAGGCGTAAATATTGACTGTCAAAGGTTTATCATAAAATTTATCATTACAGAGAAATTTTTCATTAATTGCTCATAGATCAGGCAAAAGCCCTATTCGTGGAACAAATTATTTTTAATAATGTAATCTGACAACAAGCCACCAACTATTTTGCAACCCAAGGGAGTAAAATGACCCTCCGAATGTTCCCAGTATAATATTTGTCCGTCATACTCATGAAATGCGGGGATCGGAGACACAAAATAAATGTTGTCAATATTGTCCCTGACATATTCATGAATAGGTGATATGAATTCATTTCGTTTTATACTTCTTGGAATCTCAAGTATTAAGAATTCTGCACCGGCTTCTTCACTAACAAGCTTAATTCTTGTTAATAGTGCTACAGTTAACTTATCAGCATAACTAATTTCAATGCCATTTGTCAGGGTAGAATCTCTTGCAATATTGGTTGATTCTTGTTTCATTGCACTTTCTTTCACTATTTTATTATTTCTTAATGCCAGAATTTTTTTTGAGAATGTTCCGGCAATTTCACGCAACCAACTATACAAATTACAATTACCGGCGAGCCATCTGTAAAGTGTGTAACTAAAAAGCTTTTCACGAAGTTTAACGGCTGGTAAATAGGTGTCAGCACTTTTTACTAAAGAGTCATTTTCTAACTTAAATAAATTGCTTCTGACATTATCTTTATAATCTGAGTCATGAAATGCTAATACTACAATATCCGGTTTATACTTTTGACCCTCATGTTTTAGTGCAATTAATTCTTCAGCGTTGCCATACCCGGATACCGAAAGGTTTATCACCTCATTATCAATTCCTTTTTCTATTAGGTACCTGCTTGCATCTTCAGAGAAGCTATTTTCAAGTTCAACACCATAGCCCATACCAAAAGAATCTCCTAAAAGTAAGATTCTTTTTTTATTAGATTTCTTATAAGGGATTTCATGGTTTGATCGTATTCCCTTTGAATTCAATTTGAAATGCACCTTATACTCAGAGGTTTTGTGCTGATATTCCACATTAGGTTGATTTCCGCGGATGCCATAGTCGGTCGCTATAATGTACCGTGGCAGCATTGGGATTGGGTGAAATAATCGTAGAAAAAACTCTGCGGCTATAAGGAAATAGAAAAATAATATGATGTTCCTAATTATTTTCATGATAAGGATCTTAAAATGCAAAATATATAAATTCATGTGCCTCCTGAGCCGACAAAAACAGGATAGAAAATATGACAAATAACCATATATGTAATCGTAAAAGTTTATGCATACTATTTTGCGGAAATAAATTACCAGAGAAATATTGAATAAATTGAAACAGGATTAAAAACCAGCCATAAAATGCAAAATTTTTCAACGGTTCAATTGCTGTGACTAAATCATATGAAGAAACAAATATTGATTTAAGGAATAACGAAATTGTTGATATGTTTTGGGCTCTAAATATCAACCATCCAATGCAAGTTAACACGAACATAAAGATAATCATTCCCAATTTTGAGAGCTTCGAATAAGTCTTAATCATCTTATCAATATTTGCTAATCTGTACAGAATTAAAATAAAGCCATGATATGCCCCCCAAATTACGAATGTCCATGCGGCACCATGCCATAATCCGCCTAGAAGCATTGTTAAAAATAAATTTTTATAGGTGGAAAAGGTACCTTTTCGATTACCACCAAGTGGTATATATAGATAATCTCTTAACCATGTAGAAAGGCTAATATGCCATCTGCGCCAGAAATCAGAAGGACTGATCGCAAAATATGGCAGGTTAAAGTTTAACATGATATCGAATCCCATTAATTTGGCAGTGCCCCTGGCAATATCAGTATAACCGGAAAAATCGCCGTATATCTGGAATGCAAATGCTAAAATTCCAATAATTGTAACAAGGGCATTATGTGGTATTGTTGTCAAACCTCCATCATATGGGCCGAATATATTATTTACAATGCTTGCCATATTGTCCGCTACCACCATTTTTTTGAACAGGCCCCATACTATTAACCATAAACTATCTCTAAAATCGCCATTCTTTGCTATGGTTCTTGCTTTTCTGAATTGTGGCAACAGATGTTTTCCACGCTCAATCGGCCCGGCAACAAGCTGAGGGAAAAAGGCAACATAGGTTGCAAATTCTATAAAATCAGTACTTGCATCTAATTCTTTTCTGAACACATCTATCGTATAACTCATAGTTTGGAAGGTATAGAAAGAGATACCTACCGGAAGAATTATATTTAAAGACCAAATATTGGGGCTATAGCCGAAAACCGATTTTGAAAAGTCAACAAAACTTTCAATAAAAAAATTATAATATTTGAAAAAGCCCAGAAGTGAAAGATTCACTAATATACTAAGTAATAAAAATATTTTTTGCCTGTTTTTCATATTGAATTTTTCGAAAACAGGATAAACAAGATTTGCAATCGCAACAAGAATTAGACTACCAGTTAGGATTTTTTTTTCATTTTCACCCCATGAAATGGCTGAACTCAGATCTATCTTGAAGCTAATGATATCAATTCCAATATTTTTCCATGAAATAATGATAAATAAAAAGGCTGAGACAATCAGATAACCTGAAGATATTAGTCGTTGTTTCAAAGATAGCTTGCCTGTGCTTATCATTATTCCGGCACAATAATCAGTAAGTGTCGATAATACGATCAGGAATAAAAACCTGGCATCCCACCAGCCATAAAACAAATAGCTTGATACAAGCAGCAATATATTTTGAACTTTTAAATTGTTTTTGAATGCATAGTATAAACCAAAAACAATTAGAAAGAATATCAGGAAGTCAAAGCTGTTGAATAGCATTAATTAACTGATTTTATGTAATTATTTATTTTAGGCTCAAGATAGCTGTTAAGTTCTTTATAACCTTTTTCGTTAAGATGGAGAGCATCACGACTAAATATCGGATTTAAAAGATTCTTCTTTCCTAACAAAACGCTGTCGCAATTTTTAATATATACATTGGGTAATTTTAAATTCAATATCTTTGTGTTTACCCGATGTATTGCCTTAGTAATAGCTTCGTCCCAAACTGCTTCGCGAAATATGCTTATTTTACCATGCGGAAATATGGTTAATAAAATTACTTTTCTGTTGTTTTTGGACAACGTGGAAACAATTGCTTTAATATTATCATAACAATTCGTGCTTATTTCTTCTTTTTTTCCGGGGAATAATCCTATAGCCTTTAGATCATTAACGCCTGTTTGTACAATAATAATATTATTGTTATAGGTATCTGATTCTCTTTTCACTCTATAATAAAGCTGTATAGTTGTTTCCCCTCCAATACCATAATTTATTATTTCTGCATTCATATCTGGCTTGGGAAACCAATTCGCAATTCTTGAATCACCGATCATTAGAACAGATTCAGAACTCATCGCTGCTTTGGATTTTTTATATATATTTTTTGAAGTATGAACAGGTTCCAATAGAGCCTCTTGAACCTTTATATAGAAGTAAATTGATTTTTTAAGCATTACATAATTCAAAATAATACTCAGAAAAAGCAGTATTGAGAGTATAACAGTTAGCAGTACATATTTCTTTTGCATAATGAGCTTTTTTACTTCTCATTAGTATACCTCTAAAAGTAAGACATTTTTAATTGGTTAAAGAAAAGTTCTTTTAAATTTTGAAGTTTAGCATTGATAATCGCTGGTGTCCGGTTAAAAAAATCAAATATTATTGTGTGGTAAGCTCCATCGATTATTCAAAAGATCTGATTGCAATAAACCTTACATTTTTGTTGTCCTTGTGCCGGACAGGCGGTTATTTTTTTACTTGATCAAAAAAGTAACTAAGAATATAGCCAAAATCATCCCGGCTTTTACCAACAAGGCTTACGGGCACGAGGCATTTTGGCGTCCACCGCGTCGTTCATATAAACTAGGAGATATGTAAGTAACTTTCCATTTTACCGGACAATAGTGATTGATAATAGGCTCTTTTACAAGTTTTTTATCCCTTATAGCCGAATTTTATAATTTTGAAAGTTCGCAGTAGGACATATGGCCTTTTCATTCGGATTTTGCGATTACCACCAATGTCCAGATTATTATAACTCTATCTACTTGTGTTTTAACTGCATTCAATGAAATTCCACAATATGACAGTATTTTGACTAATTGGTTCATTCACATGCAAAGTAATTCCACCTGCCAGCGATATTTGTACAAAAAGCTGTCGCCATCGGTTTAGTTAAAATTATTGATGATGTACACAAACTTTCTATTTGGTTTCATATCATCAGACTTTGCCCTCTGTATTTTGCAAGTATTTTTATTGGCGGGGGAATTGCCGCCAACGAATCACAGGTTTTAAATTACAACTTTCCCTCTTTAACAGGACCGCGGCTTCTGCCTTTTACAATCTCAATACTGGTTGGGTTATATTTCTTGCATTCCGCTCCTGTTTCCCTTTCTGAAAAATCGCAATAAATCAGCATCTTATGAGGATATCAAAATGTTCTGTTTGATAGTAACGTTTATTTCCGGTGTTAAACTCTCCAACCACACCCTTCACCCCGTTTTCCCCTATTTTCCCTATCTTTGCAAAAATTTGAAATATGTCATATCAAAACGTCAGGGTGAGGTTTGCCCCCAGTCCGACAGGGCCTTTGCATATCGGCGGACTTAGGACCGCGCTTTTCAACTTTCTGTTTGCACGTAAGCATGGCGGGAGTTTCATCCTTCGTATAGAAGATACCGATCAGACCAGGTATGTACCGGGGGCGGAGGAATACATTATTGAATCCCTGGAATGGTGCGGCATCGTCCCGGATGAAGGTGCCGGCAAGGGAGGTGAATACGCACCCTACAGGCAGTCAGACCGGAAGGAGATCTATAAGGCTTACGCAGAGGATCTCGTCAGGAAAGGAGCGGCATATTACGCCTTCGACACTCCCGAAGAACTCGAAGACCTCCGGAAGAAAGCCGAATCTTCGGGGGAAACTTTCCTCTATGATCATAAGGTCAGGAACAACCTTAATAATTCACTCCGGCTGAGTGAAGAAGAATCGGACGCTCTCCGTCACGCGGGTATGCCCAGCGTGATCCGGTTCAAATTTTCCAAAGATGAGGAAATCGTTATGCAGGATGTGATCCGCGGCGAGGTAAGGGTTAATGCATCAACTCTGGATGATAAGATACTTTTCAAATCGGACGGTATGCCCACTTATCACCTTGCCAATGTGGTCGATGATTATCTTATGAAGATCAGCCATGTGATCCGCGGTGAAGAATGGCTTCCTTCCCTTCCCTTGCATATTTCCCTCTACAAGGCCTTCGGATGGGAAGAGGATATGCCGGAGTTTGCCCATCTTCCCCTCATTTTGAAGCCCGACGGGAAAGGGAAGCTCAGCAAACGTGACGGCGAGAGGGGAGGTTTCCCGGTTTTTCCGCTCGAATGGAAAGATCCGCTGAGCGGGGAGATATCTCCCGGGTATCGGGAGTCGGGGTATTTCCCGGAAGCCTGTATCAATATACTGGCCTTCCTGGGCTGGAACCCCGGGACGGAAAAGGAGGTTTATACGGTGGATGAGCTTGTCGAAGATTTTGAACTTTCCCGCGTGGGAAAATCAGGCTCCAAATTCGATCCTTTTAAAGCCCGTTGGTATAATCACCAGTATCTCCAGCAGAAACCTGACAGAGGGCTTGTTCCTGGTTTTCAATCCATTCTGAAAAGAAAGGGCATTGAAAGCGGGGATGAATATGTGAAGAATGTAATTGCCCTGGTAAAGGAAAGGGCAGACTTTATCGGGGATCTCTGGGATCACTCCGACTTTTTCTTTATCCGCCCGGAGGTATACGATGAAAAGGTAGTGAAGAAAAGATGGAATGACAGTACGGGGAAAATGATCCTCTCGCTGGCGGATGAGCTTGAAAAAATATCTCCCTTTGATGAAGCGACGCTTGATGAGGTTGTGCATGCATGGATCGAAAAACAGGAACTGAACACAGGCGCTGTTATGAATGCCTGGAGGCTATCGCTGGTGGGCACATCCAAAGGTCCGGGGCTCTTCGCTATCGCGGCCCTCCTGGGCAGGGAAGAGACCGTTACAAGAATGAAAACAGCTGTTACCATCCTTGGCTGAAATGATAACGGAACCTGGTCATAACCGGTTTATCGACATCCATTCCCATAATCCGGTGAATGAGGAGGGGATCATTCGCATCTATAATCTCAACCTGGAAGATTATGAGGAAGGATCGCGGCCCGGCCCGTTCAGCACGGGATTGCATCCCTGGCATATTGGACGGTTTTCAAAGCCTGAAGAAATCCGTTCCATGCTCGGAGCAGCCGCCCGCGACGGTTCTGTCATTGCCATCGGGGAGACAGGTGTCGATAAAATTATCACTACAGGCATATCAGAACAGGAAGAAATTTTCCGGATACATGCGGAAGTCGCAGAGAATGCCGGGAAGCCGCTGATCATTCACTGCGTAAAGGGATTCGGGGAAATTCTCCGTATCAGGAAAGAAACCGCAGCCTCGGTGCCCTGGATCCTGCATGGGTATAATAGCAGCCGGCAGATGGCGGAAGAGATGATCTCAAAGGGATTTTATATCTCCATCGGAAAGAAGCTGCTCGATAACCGGGAGAAAAGCAGCGATATTTTACGCAATATTCCTGTTTCCTACATTTTTACGGAAACGGATGAAGACGCTACGGATATACGGATAATTTATGATCAGATTGCTCTGATCTACGGGATTTCGGTTGAGGAGCTGAAAGAAAATATAAGGGTAAACTTTTTAAAAGTATTCGGTGAATGATGTCAGAAATTCCTGAATGGCAGAGCAGAACGGAAATTCTCGGCGGGGAGGGGTTCATCCGCAGGCTGGCTTCGGCCCATGTTCTCATTGCAGGACTCGGAGGGGTTGGCGGTTATGTGGCTGAGATGCTAGTCCGCGCAGGTGTCGGTGAACTGACCATTGTCGACGGGGACCGGGTACAGCCTTCAAACCGGAACAGGCAGCTGATCGCACTCGCACGAACAGAAGGGAAATTTAAGACGGATCTTTTTGAAGAACGGTTGTTGGACATCAACCCCGTGTTGAAACTTCATAAAGTTACCACATTTGTGGTAGACGAGCAGATTGATGAAATTCTTAAGACGCCTTTCAGTTTTGTGGCCGATGCCATAGATACTCTTTCTCCAAAATTTAATCTTATTATCAAGACGCTGGAAAAAGGATACCCCCTGGTCAGTTCGATGGGAAGCGGCGGTAAATTCGATCCCACCCTGGTAAAGGTATGTGACATTTCGGAAACCTATAACTGCCGGCTGGCTCAGTGCATCCGTAAGATGCTCCACAGGAAGGGCGTAAGAAGCGGGTTCAGGACGGTTTTTTCCCCCGAAACCGTAAATAAGGAGGCTGTCAGGAAGCTGGAAGGTGAGCCCTTTAAGCGATCGGTTGTGGGTACCGTATCCTATATGCCCCCGGCTTTCGGGTTGATGATGTCCTCCGTGATCATTCGTGAGCTTACGGGCAGACCGTAATTCCGCCTGCCAAAAGAAGCTTTTGTATAGATCGTTATTGACCTGATCTACCTGCCATGCCGTATTATTGCCTGACGGGCAGCCCTCCGGCTAAAATAAAACCATTTGGCATAATTTTCGTTATATCCTTAAGAAAACAGCATGATCCCGGGCGGAGATTGTTCCCCTTCCGAGAAAAGCACCGGTGGTCGGTAAGTTTGTTGATTATTTCTGGCGGGCGTTGAAATTTCCAGGCTGTAAAAGCTTTATCTTAATCGAATAAAAATTTGAAATATGAAACCCACATGATTGATGACAACACAAAGGTAAACTTATGATAACCGATCATGTGGGATCCATTATACCTTTAAAATAAAAATTATTTTATAATGAAAAAGATTACTGTAATCTTCGTAATGATGGTATTTTCAGCCGGTCTGGTCTCAGCCCAGGTGGCGCGGTTCGGGATAAAGGGAGGCATCAATTTCTCAAAACTGAAATTCGATGATATCCGGAATATTACAAGCAACGGTAACGAGTACAACCTTCTGGAGAGTAATGCATATACCGGTTTCCATGTGGGAGTGATGACTAGGATAACGCTTTTCAACCTATTTGTCCAGCCTGAACTTTATTTCAATACGGCCGGCGGAAAGGTAGTTGTGCAGCAAGCTCAGAATTCGACCTTTACAAATTTCACACGGGAAGTCAAATTCAACAAGATCGATCTTCCGATCATGACCGGTCTGAAAGTT
Organism: uncultured Bacteroidales bacterium; assembly: GCA_963771005.1. Lineage (GTDB taxonomy): Bacteria > Bacteroidota > Bacteroidia > Bacteroidales > DASQZK01. The sequence continues at coordinate 6,575 of CAVYRO010000009.1, read as the reverse complement.
GGCCCCGTCAGGATTAATGCCGGGCCGGTAGCTTCGGTGATCCTCTCCACGCAGTCGGGACTGAACGAGATCATCCCGGAACTGAGCACTTTATCCAAAACAGCTACCCTTGGTTACCAGATCGGTTTCGGGCTTGATCTGGGCAAAATCATCACCCTCGATTACCGTTATGAGGGGAGTCTCACAAAATGGGGAGATAAGGTTAGGGTAGGTGGGCAAGATTATGCTTTCGACAGCCGGGGAAACATGAGCCTGATCAGTCTGGGATTTCTTTTCTGAGCCACAAAACCGCGGAGCGGTTTTCACAGTACAAGGAAACGCGATCCGGCGAATGAAATTGATTTGGTTATAATTTTCATTCGAAGGACGAACATCCCGGAGGGCTGGCCATTAATTAGCCATGGGTTGGAGCAACAGGAGAACAATCCGTGGATTCATGTATCATACCGTGCTCCTACCCATGGTTGAACGCCGGGGATTCCACAAAAACCACGCGATCCAAATTTGGAATGGAAACCGCTCCGCGGTTCGGGGTTCCTCCCACGTCCTACTGCAGGTAAAATTTCAAAACCCAAACGTTTATTTCATGGAACCAAATCCTGTCCGGAAATAGAAAATTTGCTGCAATTATATTCATCCCTGGGTTTTGAAATTCAACCTGCAGCTAATTAATGGACACCGCTCCGCGGTGGGTTCAAACCGGGAATGAGAACCGACCTATGAATTAAATTTGCATTTTTCCCCGGGATGAAAATCATATATAATATGGAAACCGCTCCGCGGTTCAGGGTTCCTCCCGCGTCCTACTGCAGGTAAAATTTCAAAACCCAAACGTTTATTTCATGGAACCAAATCCTGTCCGGAAATAGAAAATTTGCTGCAATTATATTCATCCCAGGGTTTTGAAATTCAACCTGCAGCTAATTAATGGACACCGCTCCGCGGTGGGTTCAAACCGGGGATGAGAACCGACCTATAAATTAAATTTGCATTTTTCCCCGGATGAAAACCATATATAATATGGAAACCGCTCCGCGGTGGGTTCAACCCTGGGAATGAGAACCGACCTATGAATTAAATTTGCATTTTCCCGGGATGAAAATCATATATAATATGGAAACCGCTCCGCGGTTCGGGGTTCCTCCCACGTCCTACTGCAGGTAAAATTTCAAAACCCAAACGTTTATTTCATGGAACCAAATCCTGTCCGGAAATAGAAAATTTGCTGCAATTATATTCATCCCAGGGTTTTGAAATTCAACCTGCAGCTAATTAATGGACACCGCTCCGCGGTGGGTTCAAACCCTGGGAATGAGAACCGACCTATGAATTAAATTTGCATTTTTCCCGGGATGAAAATCATATTACAAGGAAACACGATCCGGCGAATGAAATTGATTTGGTTATATTTTCATTCGAAGGACGAACAGCCCGGAGGGCTGGCCATTAATTAGCCATGGGTTGGAGCAACAGGAGAACAATCCGTGGATTCATGTATCATACCGTGCTCCTACCCATGGTTGAACGCCGGGGATTCCACAAAAACCACGCGATCCAAATTTGGAATGGAAACCGCTCCGCGGTTCGGGGTTCCTCCCACGTCCTACTGCAGGTAAAATTTCAAAACCCAAACGTTTATTTCATGGAACCAAATCCTGTCCGGAAATAGAAAATTTGCTGCAATTATATTCATCCCAGGGTTTTGAAATTCAACCTGCAGCTAATTAATGGACACCGCTCCGCGGTGGGTTCAAACCGGGAATGTGATCTGACCTATGAATTAAATTTGCAATTTTCCCCGGGATGAAAATCATATATAATATGGAAACCGCTCCGCGGTTTGGGGTTCATCCCGCGTCCTACTGCAGGTAAAATTTCAAAACCCAAACGTTTATTTCATGGAACCAAATCCTGTCCGGAAATAGAAAATTTGCTGCAATTATATTCATCCCAGGGTTTTGAAATTCAACCTGCAGCTAATTAATGGACACCGCTCCGCGGTGGGTTCAAACCCGGGAATGAGATCCGACCTATGAATTAAATTTGCATTTTTCCCCGGGATGAAAATCATATATAATATGGAAACCGCTCCGCGGTTTGGGGTTCATCCCGCGTCCTACTGCAGGTAAAATTTCAAAACCCAAACGTTTATTTCATGGATCCAAATCCAGTCCGGAAATGTAAAAAATTTCTGCAATTATATTCATCCCAGGGTTTTGAAATTCAACCTGCAGCTAATTAATGGACACCGCTCCGCGGTGGGTTCAAACCCTGGGAATGAGAACCGACCTATGAATTAAATTTGCATTTTTCCCGGGATGAAAATCATATTACAAGGAAACACGATCCGGCGAATGAAATTGATTTGGTTATATTTTCATTCGAAGGACGAACAGCCCGGAGGGCTGGCCATTAATTAGCCATGGGTTGGAGCAACAGAAGAAAATACGCGTGATTAATGTTTGATTTCGTCCTGTTGCTCCTACCCATGGTTGAACGTCGGAGTTACCACAAAACCGCGGAGCGGTTTCCATATTACAAAGAAACGAGTCATTTTTTACTTTCTCCTGTTTTCCTATTTCCTCCCATCCCTTCGTTATCGAATCTTCGTTATTCCTGGATATTCATCTTCACTTTTGCCTTGTATCTGTCTTTGTCGGCGAAAATATCCATCAGCCAGGTTTTTTTTCGGAAGGCTGCCTTATGGACCACCCCGGCAGGGATAAAGTAGTTGTCCCCGTTCCTGTAGGTTTTGGTTTCTTCCCCGATCGTAAGTTCCATCTCGCCTTCGAATACCGTCCCCCACTGTGCACCATGTGAATGTTCGGGAACTTCGCCAATGGGTTCCATTTCGAAAAAGACGATCTGCCGGTCTTCTCCCTGCATCAGCCAACCCCTGATCCCTTTGAATGGAGTGGCGGCTTCGGGAAGACTTGTAATGATTTCCGGATAAAATTGAAACATGGGTTTTGTATATTTTAGTGATTGCAGATAAACTCCGTTTGTTTGGAAAATTATAAATTTCAGATCATTAAACACAAAATACAAAATCACGGTTTCCAAATAAGCCCTTTCAATTTTGAAATCCCAAAACATTCATTCAGAATAGCCGGAATTAAACCGGTTTTCCCGGTTTGAAACATTGAAATTGTCTTCTTTTGAATTTATTTATGGACTCTAATATATCAGATTTTTTGTATTACATTACAATATTTCTCCCTATTTATTGTATTGCAATACAACTTTTTTCCTTATTTATTGTATTGCAATACAACTTTTCTCTAAAATTATTGTATTGCATTACAATTTTTATAAGTATTCCCAGAGGGGCTGGCTCTATTCATAAATCACCAAATTCTTCAGGGAGTTTCACCACAGATTTCACAGATTATCACAGAAGTTTCAGATTGTTTCAGGTGGTTTAAACTCCAATCAGCAAATCAACAAATCAACCAATCTTCATCCAGCGGATGTAAACGCTGAATCCAATCATTCCACCATTCCACCATTCAGCAAATCAACAAATCAACAAATCAACCAATTCTTCCCAGCCCGGGCTCTTCCCGGGGATAAAGCACCCCGTCCTTCAAGATAACAGATCCTGCAGCCGGATCATCAATAAGATCGAGGTGCCCGTCAAGATCCGCGTAGAAGATATTAGGGCGCGCCAGGGCAAAATGAAGTCCGGCTGAGATTGAGAGGGCGGATTCATCCATGCATCCCACCATGGTTTCCACGCCGGCAGCCCGCGCCACTGAATTGATATGGAGAGCTTCCGTAATACCGCCGACCTTCATGAGTTTGATGTTGATCATATCCGTGAGGTTGTCCCGGGTAAGGCTGAATACATCCAGGAGGTTCATCAGGCTTTCGTCGGCCATGACAGGAATGGCCACGCTGTTGCTTACCCTGCCAAGCATCTCGTTATTATCGCGGGGTGTGGGCTGTTCAAGAAGTTCCACGCCGTGCTTGCGGGTTTCATTCACAAATCGGATGGCATGTTCAACGGAATAGCCCTGGTTGGCATCGAACCGGATCGATATTTCAGAACCGAATGTCTCACGCAGGAGAATGATTTTGCTAATATCTTCTTCTACAGACCGGCCTCCTTTCACCTTGAATATCCGGAATCCCTGGCTGAAAAATTCTTTTGCCTTCCGTACGGTTTCATCCGGAGACAGGATCCCCACGGTGATACTCGTTGGAATGGAATCTTTATACCCGCCGAGAAAACGGTACAGGGGTAATCCCGACTTTTTCGAGAGCAGGTCATACAACAACATGTCGGTCATGGCCAGCGCCGAAGGATTTCCGGCCAGTCCCGGTTTGAGTTCCTCCAGGATAAAGATGATCCTGCTGAAATCGGCCCCTTTCAATCCGGGCTCGATAACATCATGGTAACATTTCATCGTCATTTCCGGAGTTTCACCGGTGACCCCTTTATCGGGAGCCGCACACCCGAAGCCTGTGACACCGGCATCGGTTTCAGCGCGGATGAAAAGGTTGGTGCAGGACGAAATGGTTTCGTAAGCAATGGTATAAGGCTCCCTCAGCGGCATATCCACGGCATGGCACTCCGTATGCAGGATCTTCATTTCAATATTTTCTTTGGTAAAGGTCTTCCAGCTTACTCCCTTTCAGCTGCTCGACAAAGATAACAAGATGAGCGATCATTATCTCCCACATCTTCTTTCCTTTTTCGGCGCTCGCCTTTGTCGGATCTCCCATTACTCCCGTCTTGCTGATATTGCTCGTCCGGGTGTACCATGAAACTCCCCGTTCGGTATAGTCGAGATAAATGCTGCCAAAATCGGGTGTTTTATTTTCGGCCTTATCCATTTTAACGAGATGGGGACGTATGGCGATGGAGGTGCTTGTCTCGATCTCGCCGGCATGAATATCATTCGGGGTATCAATAAGTTTATTCAGGTCTTCGTCGCTGGTCTCCCCTGTTTCCACGCAGACGAAGATATTGGCATCCCGGTTTATCATCTGGGCGGCGTAGTTGAGGGTCGGGGTATTGTCACCGTGCCCGTTGAGGATGAGCAGCTTGCGAATGCCGTTCCGTGCGAGACTCATTCCAATATCATAGATCATCCTGCTGAGGGCATCATTGGAAACACTTACCGTCCCTTTAAAGTCTTCATGGTGGTAGGCTACACCATATGACACTACGGGCAGCACGAAAGGTCTCGGCGTACTGCAGGCTTCCGCCACCCGCCGGGCCAGGTATTCGGCATCGAAGGCATCTACATCCACCGGCAGATGCGGGCCGTGTTGTTCAATGGAACCGCAGGGAAGGATGGCCAGGTCCACAAGGGTTAGCTTTTCCTCCACCTCGGGCCAGCTCATCTCCGCCCAAAGGTAATCGGCAGCTACCTTTTCCGCCCGTTTACTGTCGCCCAGTTCGAAAGGATAGGGAATGCTCATTCCGGGATCGGTGAAAATATCTGTTTCTTCCCACTTTTTATTCACCAGTTTCACTGCACCGCCCGTGTATTTTTCAAGTATCGTGAATAACGGGATGCGAAGGTCGTTGGGAATGTCCTTGATGAGCGACCGTTCACTGTCGAACCTCATCATCATGATGTGAGGATAGGGTTTTGCCAGCCGGCGTGTAAGATCAGTATTCTCAATAAGTTCCTTATCGAGAAGAATGGAGTAGAGATGGGATGCATCGGAACCTATCTGTTTCACCCCTGCGGAGGAAAGGCTTTTAAGTCCCTTCCGGATCTGCTCCGGTTCATACCCGCAGCGTTGCGGATCCTCGTCGAGGGCCATCAGCATCCCGATGATCCTGCGACATTTTTCACAATTGCCACAGGGCCAGATACGACCCTCTTTCTCATGTGCAGAATGGCAGGATACCTGCTGTCGCTGCAGATCGGGATACCTTTTGACAAGGATCTTCAGGATCAGCAATTCCGACAAGCTTCTTACCAGCGAAAACTGGCTTATGTTCCAGCCTTTTTTCATGAAGAATCGTGACATGGCATTGTCGAAGTAACGGCTCTGATCATAGAGGCCGTCGTAATGGGTGATCCCTTCATAGGATGATTTCCTTGTGGTGTCGAACTCATCTCCGATGATGAGCCGTCCTATGCCCCTTTTTTTCAGTACGGGCAGAACGCCGAAAATAAATACAGCCACTGTCCATAAGCGCAACGGGTATTCATCTGAACGTACCGAACTGAAGTCGGGACGGATGAAATCCATATTCCGGAGCATCCAGTTGAAGATCCTGTCGGAATTGCACCATACCCTGCCAGTGTCCGGATCCAGATCTTTCAGGTACCGGTATGCATTCAGTGCGGTGAACCAATGCCGGCCTGATTCATTGACAAAGACAGGGTGGACATCCTTTCCCATTTCATTCAGGAGGCCGTAGCTGAGCAGGCTGTCCTTGCCTCCGCTACTTAGGACACAATGTTTTTCATGCCCGGTGCCCCAGTGTTTCCAATCAAAAGATGGAATGCCGCCGGGTGCATTGTTAACGAAGCGTATGTCGGCCTGTGTATATTTTTTCATGCGCTCCGGCTTCAGCTCCGTGAATGTTCCGGCGACAAAGGGGTTGG
>CAVYRO010000008.1:0-1873826 GCA_963771005.1 uncultured Bacteroidales bacterium | reverse complement strand
AATGAGATCACTCCCGGCGATGTGATCGTCGGACTTTCGTCGTCGGGACAGGCATCGTACGAAGACAGTTATAACGGCGGCATGGGAAGTAACGGTCTTACCTCTGCCAGACATGATGTGTTTGCCCGCTACCTTGCCGGGAAATATCCGGAAACTTTCGACGAAAAGATACCTGAAGACCTTGTATATACCGGAAAGTTGAAACTCACGGATCAAATCCCGGGAACCGGTTTGGATGCCGGTAAACTGGTATTGTCACCAACACGGACCTATGCCCCGGTCATACGGGATATTATCGAAAGATACCGGAATAAGATCCACGGGATGATCCATTGCACCGGGGGAGGGCAAACCAAAGTCCTGAATTTCATCCGTGATATCCATGTGGTGAAGAATGATCTCTTCGAACTGCCTCCCCTTTTCAGGATGATCCAGGAACAGTCGGGTACGGGCTGGAGAGAGATGTACGAAGTGTTCAACATGGGTCACAGGATGGAGATCTATGTACCTGAAACCGTGGCTAAGCATCTTATTGCGATTGCCGCATCCTACAATGTGGACGCTAAAGTGATAGGCTACTGCGAAAGGTGCTATTCCAATCTGCTGACAATCAAAACAGGGGAAGGAAATTTCCAATATTAAAAAGACCATCTTTTATTATTATCTTTGCAGACGGAAAAATTAGTGCAGAAAGAATTATGGCAAATAATCTTATTCTTGATAAACTGAAGGATGTAAAGCACCGCTTTGATGAAGTGGGTGAGATGATCTCGAAACCCGATATTGTATCGGATATGAAGAAATACGTAAAGCTGAATAAGGAGTACCGCCAACTTGAACCGCTCATCTCTTCCTATAATGAATACAAAAATATTCTGAATAACATTCAGTCGGCCAAGCAGATGCTAAACACCGAAAAGGATGAAGAGATGAGGGAGATGGCGAAGATCGAGATTGACGAACTCTCCAACCAGGTCGAACCCCTGGAAGAAAAAATAAAGCTCCTGCTTCTTCCAGCCGATCCCGAAGATGAGAAAAATGCGGTGGTGGAGATCCGGGGCGGTACCGGTGGTGATGAAGCCAGCATCTTTGCCGGCGACCTTTTCAGGATGTACACCAAATACTTCGAAACCAAGGGATGGAAGTACGAGGTGAACAGTTTCACAGAGGGAACCGTCGGAGGGTACAAGGAAGTAATCATGGCCGTCAGCGGTAACGGAGTATACGGCCTTATGAAATATGAATCGGGCGTTCACCGGGTACAAAGGGTACCCCAAACGGAAACACAAGGCAGGGTGCATACCTCGGCGGCAACCGTTGCCGTCCTTCCTGAAGCTGATGAATTTGATATCGAGTTGAAAGACAGCGACATTCGGAAAGACACCTATTGTTCTTCCGGACCCGGCGGACAGTCGGTCAATACTACCTACTCGGCCATCCGGCTGACACACATTCCCACGGGTGTTGTTGTGACATGCCAGGATGAAAAATCGCAGATCAAGAACCTGGAGAAGGCCATGAAAGAATTGCGAACGCGAATATATAACCTTGAATACCAGAAACGTATGGATGCGATAGCATCAAAGAGGAAGACAATGGTATCGGGCGGCGACAGATCGGCCAAGATCAGGACTTATAACTATCCGCAGGGACGGGTGACCGACCATCGCGTTAATCTAACCATGTACAATCTTCAGGGAGTGCTGAACGGGGATATCGGGGAGTTTATTGAGAAGTTGCAAATGGCGGAAAATTTCGAAAAGCTAAAGGAAAGCGGTATTGAACAAGATTAAATTCCTTCCATGAATTCCAGACAGCTATTCAATCAGATCCGGGAAAAGGGAAGTTACCTCTGCATCGGCCTCGATTCGGATTATAACATGATCCCTAAATTTCTTCTCGAGACCGAATACCCGCTTTTTGAATTCAATAAAATGATCGTCAAAGCCACTGCCGACCTGGCCGTAGCTTATAAACCCAATCTTGCCTTTTATGAGAGTCTCGGAACAGCCGGGTGGATGAGCCTGGAACTTACGGTAAACTACATCCGGTCTCATTATCCCGAGATTTTTATCATTGCCGATGCAAAGAGGGGGGATATAGGCAATACATCCAGGCTTTATGCTTCCGCTTTTTATAACCATATGGATTTCGATGCTGTTACGGTTGCCCCTTATATGGGACGGGACAGTGTGCAGCCTTTTCTCCAGTACAATGAGAAATGGGTCATTCTTCTGGGGTTGACTTCCAATGAGGGCGCCGAGGATTTTCAGTTGCTGAAGGTAAACGGAAAACGAACCCAGCTGTTCGAACAGGTTTTGAAAACTGCTGCAGAGTGGGGTACTCCCGATAATCTTATGTTTGTCGTTGGAGCGACTCATCCCGAAATGATAAAGAAGGTCCGGAAGATCGTTCCCGGCCATTTCCTTCTTGTACCGGGTATCGGCGCACAGGGAGGCGACCTGCGTCAAATTTCATTGCACGGGTTGAATGATCAATGCGGGCTGCTTGTCAATTCCAGCCGTGCTATCATCTATGCCGACATCACGAATAAATTCGACGAGGCTGCCCGTGAAAAGGCCGCCGGACTTAAGGCAGAGATGGAAACTTACCTGAAAAAGAAAAAAATCATCTGATCACTGGCTGATAAACAGGTCCTTTATCCTATTAAGGGTAAACCAAAACTGTTTATCATGAAAAAGATCAGAGAGGAATTCCTGCATTACATCTGGCAATACCGTTTTTTCCACACTGATTATCTCTCTTACGGGGAGGAAAGGGTGGAGGTGATCGATCCGGGCATACATAACTTCAGCTCGGGTCCCGATTTCTTTAATGCCCGTGTGAAGATAGGCGGCACCATGTGGGCCGGCAACGTGGAAGTGCATGTTAAGGCTTCCGACTGGCTTCGGCACGGCCATCAGCATGACAATGCCTACGACAGCGTAGTCCTGCATGTGGTATATGACAATGACCTGGCTGTCTACAGGACGAACGGGGAGGAGATACCCTGTGTGCGATTGAATTTCAGCCCCGCTGTTTTGAATAAATACCTTGCCCTCACCGATAACCGGACCAGCCGGATCTGCACGGGAGAAATCGTTAATCTCGACAGGATCTTTGTCCGCGACTGGACAGGTAAGCTTCTTGTGGAACGATTGGAAGAAAAAACTTCGGTAACGGAAAACATTTTGAAGGAAAACCACTACGACTGGGAAGATGCCCTGTATAAAACCCTGGCAGTCGCATTTGGCATGAAACTCAATGCAGAACCCTTCCGGTTGCTCGCCTCATGTATCCCACTGAAATTTATCCTGAAGAACAGGAACAACCCGCTAACCGTAAATGCTGCCTTTTTCGGGCAGGCGGGTTTCCTTGATGAGCTGATCACGGATGATACCTACTACGGTATGCTGATGAGGGAATACAGTTCCGTAAGGGAACTGCTTCCGCCGGCCCTTCCCCGGAAGCATATGTGGAAATTCATGCGATCCAGGCCCGCGGGATTCCCGACTGCAAGAATACCTCAGTTCATGAACCTGGTCTGCAATGCTTTCCCATTATTTGAAAAAATAATCTCAGCCACGCAAACCGCAGATATCCGGAAGCTGTTATCCTTCAATACAAAGAACTACTGGGTGGACCATTTTCTTTACGGACAGCGGGGGCGGAGAAAGTTGAGCATTCCGGGAAGGGATACGATTGATACCCTGATCATAAATGCCATCATACCTGTACTCTTCCTGTACGGGAAGTTCGCGCTGCGGGAAGATCTGACCGGCCGGGCACTGGAATTGCTTGAAGAACTTCCGGCCGAGATGAATGAAATTACAAAAAAATGGGATACATTTGGGATTAGGTCGTTGAATGCGTTTGATTCACAGGCTGTCATTCATCTTGAGACGAGATATTGTGCGAAGCAGAGATGCCTGGGTTGTCTTTTCGGACATAAAATACTGCATGAACTTTATGAAAAGGGATCTTAATATAAATACCGGTTATATCGCCTTCGCCCTGCTGGTATTAATCGTGTTCATCGGCATAACGGGCTACAGTCTGATGGGTTACAGTTTTACCGAGGCTTTTTTCATGACCGTGATCACGGTGGCTACGGTGGGTTTCAAAGAGGTACGTGATCTTGATGCGCGGGGCATGTGGTTCACTGCCTTCCTGATTATCTTTAGTTTTGGTATCTTTGCCTATGCAGCGACCACTTTTACACGCTATGTTATCGACGGCGTATTCAGAAACTATTACAGGGACAACAAAGTGAAACGGGAAATCGAAAAACTCAGGAATCACGTGGTCATCTGCGGTTATGGCCGTAACGGCCGGCAGGCGGCGGCGGAACTGGCCGGGCACAGGGTGCCGGTTATCATCGTTGAAAAGGATCCGGCTACGCTGGAAAAACTTCGTGAAAGTCAGACCTTGTATCTCGAGGGGGATGCTACGCTCGAAGAGACTCTTGACCAGACGAACCTGCGGGAGGCGAAAGCCCTGATCACAACCCTTCCCATGGATGCTGACAACCTCTTTGTAGTGCTGAGCGCCAGGGAGATCAATCCCGGGCTTATAATCATCAGCCGGGCTTCCATGGAACAATCGGATGTAAAACTCAGGAGGGCCGGCGCTACGAACGTGATCATGCCCGACCGGATAGGCGGACAGAGGATGGCCAAATTGGTGGCTCAGCCCGATGTTGTTGAATTCCTTGATTACGTAATGCTTCAGAGTTCCGAAAGTGTAGCCCTGGAAGAGATCAACTGCGTCAACCTGGCCGCATGTTTTGCCGGAAAGTCGATCCGTGAACTTGACATCCGGAATGAATCGGGCGCCAATATTATCGGGATGAAAAGAGAAGATAACTCTTACCTTATCAACCCGCTTCCGGAAGTGTCCCTTACCCCGCACGACCGGCTTTTTGTGCTGGGTACACGGCACCAGGTCGAAAGACTGAAAAAAATAATATCGGGGGATTTTTCAACATGACAAAAATTCTGATAACCGGCTCCAACGGGCTTGTAGCTCAGAAGATCTACGGCGAGGCCCGGAAAGACCCGGACCTTTCACTCATACTGACATCAAGGTCCGGGCCCCTGTTCGATCACGGTGATCATGTCTTCGAGCAATTCGATGTTTCCGATTTCGATCGTGCAGAAAAACTAATTTCAAATTACAGGCCCGGCGTGGTCATTCATACAGCCGCCCTCAGCCAGGCTGATTATTGTGAACAGAATCCCGGGGAATCCGCCAGGATCAATTTCAGAAGTGTTCAAAACCTGGTATATCTCTCCCAGCTGTATCCCTTTCACCTGATATTTTTATCATCCGATTTTGTTTTTCCGGGAGACCGGGGTCATTATTGTGAAACAGATATCCCTGTTCCCCTGAGTGTTTATGGTCATCATAAGTTCAACGCTGAAAAATGTATTCTGCATAACAGTCCTTTTCATGCAGTGGTAAGAACCAGCCTGGTTTATGGCTGGCTTCCCCGTATGTCACGTCCCAATCTTTTTATCCATGCCAGAAACTCCCTCAAAAATGCCAGTCCCCTGAACATCGTTTCGGACCAGTTCAGGTCTCCTACCCTGGCCGAAGATCTGGCCCGGGGCATCATTGAAATAGTAAGGCAGAAAAAAACGGGGATATATCATCTCGCGGGGAAAGATTTTATTTCCGTCTATGATTTTGTTATCCATATAGCCCGGCATTATGGCTATGATGAATCCCTGGTGAAACCGGTACTCACCCATGAGCTGAATGAGCCGGCTAAACGCCCTCAGGTGACCGGTCTTACCATAGAAAAAGCTAAAAAAGATTTCGGCTATATGCCTGTGTCACTGGATGAAGGAATTCGTTATGCCGCCAGCCAGGCCTGAGATAGCCAACAATCACCCGTAAAATTGGTTATTTAACCGGCTCAAAAAGAAATGTTTGTTTATTTATTGTGAATATAAAAAAATTGAATATTTTTGCAATTCGAAAAAAGTTCAAGGGAATAACATTATAAACCAGTATCAGAATGTATTATTTAAGTGCAGAGAAGAAACAGGAAATTTTCAAAACTTACGGAAAATCCGAAAGCAATACGGGTTCAGCTGAATCACAGATCGCGCTTTTCTCATACAGGATCAACCACCTGACACAGCATCTGAATTCAAATAAGAAGGATTTCAGTACGCAGCGTGCCCTGTTAAAACTGGTCGGGAAAAGAAGGCGTTTGCTTGATTACCTCAAGGAAATGGATATTACAAGGTACAGGGATACCCTAAAAGCACTGAATCTCAGAAAGTAAAAAAATCGCGAAAGGCAATTAACAGAATTGCCTTTTTTGTTATTATTCAGAATCGCATAATAAGATCAAGGAAAAAATGCAGAAAGTATATCAAAAGGTAATTGATCTGGGTGATGGAAGAGAGATCACCATTGAAACCGGTAAACTTGCCAGACAGGCCGATGGTTCCGTTGTTGTAAAAATGGGAAGGACAATGCTTCTCGCAACCGTAGTTTCCGCAAATGAAGCTAAGGAAGATGTCGATTTCATGCCATTGTCAGTCGATTATAAAGAAAAATTCGCATCCTCGGGACGTTTTCCCGGAGGATTTATGAAGAGGGAAACAAGACCGTCCGATTATGAAGTACTTATCGCGCGGCTGGTGGACAGGGCACTGAGGCCCCTTTTTCCGGATGACTATCATGCCGAAACTTTTGTTACCGTTAATCTAATATCTGCCGATGCCGATATCATGCCCGATGCTCTTGCAGGGCTTGCTGCCTCGGCTGCCCTTGCCGTATCAAACGTTCCTTTTGCCGGACCTATCTCCGAAGTGAGAGTGGGCCGTATCGGCGGTAAGTTCGTCCTGAATCCCACCTTCACAGAGCTTAAGGATTCGGATGTGGATATGATCGTAGCTGCCACCATGGACAATATCCTTATGGTAGAAGGAGAGTTCGATGAAGTATCGGAAGAGGAAATGGTTGAAGCTATTAAATTTGCACACAATGCCATCAGGAAGCAATGCGAAGTGCAGATGATGATGGCCTCCGAGCTTAATGTCACCAAACGGGAATATTCGCATGAAGTCAACGATCCCGAACTAAAGGAGAGGATGTTCGCTGAGCTTTATGATAAGGTTTACGAGGTAGCTCGCAAAGCCAATCCCAATAAACACGAGCGATCTGATTCCTTCCAGGCCATCCGCGACGAATTCATAGGTACACTTCTGGAAGAAGCCGGTGAAGAGGGTAAAATCAATGAGCTTATGGTGAAGAGATATTACCATGAGATTGAGAAAAAAGCGGTGCGCAGGCTTATTCTTGATGAAGGTATTCGTCTCGACGGAAGAAAGACCGATGAGATCAGACCGATCTGGTGCGAGGTTGATTATCTCCCCGCAGCCCATGGTTCGGCAGTTTTCACCCGTGGAGAAACACAATCACTCACCACAGTTACCCTTGGTACCAAGCTGGATGAGAAGATCATTGATGAGGTGCTGATCAGGGGGACTGAAAAATTCGTACTTCATTATAATTTCCCTCCCTTCTCCACCGGTGATGCAAGACCCTCAAGAGGGATAAGCAGGAGGGAGATAGGTCATGGAAACTTAGCCCACCGTGCATTGAAGAGGATGGTTCCTTCACCCGAGGAAATTCCTTACGCAGTCAGGGTAGTTTCCGATATTCTGGAATCAAACGGTTCTTCCTCAATGGCAACGGTTTGTGCCGGAACCCTGGCACTCATGGATTCAGGTGTTAAGCTCCGCAAGCCCGTGTCAGGGATAGCCATGGGACTCATCACCGATACCGATACCGCTAATTTCGCTGTATTATCAGATATACTCGGAGATGAAGATCATCTCGGTGATATGGATTTTAAGGTTACCGGCACCAAAGACGGTATCACAGCCACACAGATGGATATCAAAGTCGAAGGTCTTTCGTATGAGATCCTTACCAAAGCACTTGCACAGGCCAATAAAGGCCGGATGCATATCCTCGGTATCATGCTCGACACTCTTGCCGAACCAAGGGCTGATTATAAGCCCCATGCCCCGAGGATCGAACGGATTGAAATTCCCAAAGAAATGATCGGTGCCCTGATCGGCCCCGGAGGTAAAGTAATCCAGGAAATCCAGAATACGACCCACACCACCATCGTGATCGAGGAAGTGGACAACAGGGGTGTGGTGGATGTATCCGCACTCGATAAGCCCTCCATTGACGCCGCCATGGAAAAGATCCTGAAAATCACGGCAATCCCCGAGATGGGCAAGATTTACAAAGGCAAGGTAAAATCGATCGTACAATTCGGCGCTTTTGTTGAAATTATTCCCGGACGAGAAGGTCTTCTCCATATTTCAGAGATCGAATGGCGACGACTTGAAACTGTCGAAGAAGTGCTTCATGAAGGGGATGAGATCGAGGTTAAGCTTATTGATTTTGACAGCAAAACTGGAAAGCTGAAGCTATCCCGCAAGGTCCTTCTTCCACGGCCGGAAGGTGCCTCCGCCGACCAGGGACGTGGAAACCGGGACAGCCATGACAACCGTGGAAACCGTGGAAACCGTGACCACCGTGAGAATCGTGGCAACCGGGGCGATCGTAACGACAGGTAATAATCGCGGCGAGGTTATCCTGCCTTATCCGGTATTGGATTTCAGCTTTCAAAATCCCGGTCATGAGGTTACCGGGTTACTGGAAAATTTGTCGATTTGTTGAAATGCTGCCTGCATTTTGAAAAGTTATTCCGGTAAATGCCCATTTCGGCAAAATTACGGTAAAGTGAATTATCTCGTTATCGAAGGAAATATTGGTGCCGGCAAAACATCGCTGGCCACTATGCTGGCAGAGGATATGAAAGCAAGGCTCATCCTGGAAAAATTCGCGGAAAATCCTTTCCTGCCAAAATTTTACAGTGATCCGGATAAATATTCCTTCCCGCTCGAACTTTCCTTCCTCGCAGAGAGATACAGGCAGCACAGGGAACAACTTTCGCATCGGGACATGTTCTCTCCGCTTGCCATTGCCGATTATTACTTCTCGAAGTCACTTATTTTTGCGGCTATCACACTTCCCGCGGATGAATTCCAGCTCTACAGGCAGCTGTACAATATCATCCACCAGCATCTCCCGGTCCCGGATCTGTATGTGTTTTTATATGTATCTGTGGATCAGCTTGTCACGAATATTCAAAGACGAGGTCGCTATTACGAGAAATCCATTGGAAAAGACTACCTTAAAATGGTGCAGGACGGATATTTTGAGTACATGAGATCCATGACCGGGATGAAATCGCTGGTCATCGATATGGAAAATATAGATTTTGTGGGTAATCATGATCATTACGAGAGACTCAGGGAAGTCATTTTCACTCCCCTGTATCCCGCGGGAATTACAAGGATCTGCTTGTAGAAAATAATTCTGAATTGCAATTTAGCGTTTGTTTTTAAAAAAAACATTACTAAGTTTGTAAGATTAATAAAAAAATCAGGAATAAAATTCATTACTAATAACCAGAGCATTATGAAAAAACTTAATTACTTAGCGCTTTTCACTTTTGCCGCAATGGTTCTCAGTAGTTGTGGAGGACTTAACAAGATGCAGGAGTCGGCTGCAGACGTTACATATAAAGTCACTCCTCCAGTACTTGAAGAACGTGGCGACAAGGTCGATGTTAAGGTCGACGTTAAATATCCAGCCAAATATTTTAATAAAAGCGCGGTGCTTACGGCAACTCCCGTCTTGAAATATGATGGCGGCGAAACTGCTTTTGATTCCAAAACCATACAGGGAGAAAAGGTTGAAGCCAATAACCAGGTGATCAGTTTTGCTAATGGTGGAAGTTTTACATACAGCGGCTCTGTCCCTTTTAAGAAAGATATGATGAAATCCGACCTTGTGATCAGAGTAAGTGCCGATCTCAAGGGAAAGAACATCAAGTTTGACGATTATAAGATAGGTGAAGGCGTAATCGCCACCGAGAAACTTGTAAGAGTCGATCCTAAAGCCATTATGGTCCCGGATAATTTTCAGAAAGATGTGGCTGATTCCTACATGGCCGACATCCTTTATATCATAAACCGGGCTGAAATCAGGAATTCTGAAACGAAGAAGGCTACCGTAAAAGAACTTCTCGATTTTATTAAAAATGCCGATGCCAATGACAGGATCGACCTGAAAGGCATTGATGTTTCCGCTTACGCTTCACCTGACGGTCCTTACAATCTCAACGACAAACTTTCACAGAATCGTGAGAAAACATCTACCTCTTTCATTGATAAACAACTGAAAAAGGAAAAGGTCCAGAAAGCCCAGGAAGGCAATCTGGTTTCTGCCAAATACACTCCCGAAGACTGGGATGGTTTCAAGAAACTGATGCAGGAAAGCACCATTCCTGATAAGGAACTTGTCCTCAGGGTTCTTTCGATGTATTCCGATCCGGCCGTTCGTGAAAGGGAGATCAAGAATATTTCGGAAGCTTTTGAAACCATTAAGGATGACATCCTGCCCCCGCTGAGAAGGGCAAAGATCACTGCAAATGTGGAGTTGATCGGTCATACCGACCAGGAGATCCAGGACCTCTGGAAGTCCGATCCAGATTCACTGCAGATGGAAGAAATGCTCTACGCTGCCACACTGTATAATGACCTGGATACGAAACAGGCTGTTTATTCAAAGACGGCAAGCAAATATCCGGACAGCTTCAAGGCTCAGAATAATCTCGGTTATGTCTATGTCCAGATGAACAAACCTGACCAGGCCCAGTCTGCGTTTGAAAAAGCCAAAAAGATTACTGATAATGATGTAGTTAACAATAACCTCGGCGTTGTGGCTCTTATGAAAGGCGATAACGAAAAAGCAGAATCTCTCTTTACCTCTTCTATGGGTGCAGGCAAAGATGTAAACTATAACCTCGGGATCATCAAGATCATGCAGGGTGATTACGATGCTGCTTCAAACTACCTCGGAAACGGTAACGAATACAACGTAGCTCTGGTAAAACTCCTTAAGGACGACACGGACGGAGCTATGGCTACGATCAATAAGGTAGACGGTGATTTCGCAAAAAAATACTATCTCAAAGCTGTTATTGCTGCCCAGCAAGATAAGGATGACATGGTATTTGAAAATCTCCGTACCGCTTTTGCAAAAGATGCAAGTCTGAAAGACCGTGCAAAAGTCGATATGGAATTTGCAAAATATTTCGAGAACGATACCTTTAAAAATCTGATTCAGTAATGAGAGATTTTTAGGAAAAAAGGTGCCTGTCGCGGCACCTTTTTTTTTGTCCCGCAGCGAAGCAGACCATTTGAAGTTCAACCCCATATTGGAAAGGCCGGTACATACTTGCGCCCGGTCCGGGATCCGGCAGGGCAATACTACTTCCGCACAACCGGTGTAACCTTTACCGCTTTCAACCGGATATGTGTTCCGGCTTCATCTTTCCGGAAAACACCCCGGTATTTAGTCCCCCCCTTCCTCCGCACTCTTCATCTTCCGGAAGATCTCCCATATCGTGATCCCGGCGCTGACAGCTACATTGAAGGAATGCTTGGTACCGTATTGGGGGATTTCGATACATCCATCACTGGCATCGATCACGGCCGGGTCGACACCCCTGACCTCGTGGCCGAAAACCAGAGCAATCCGCTCACCCGGCGGCACGGATACATCCTGAAGCATTATGCTCTTATCGGCCTGTTCAACCGACCAGATCCTAACACCCGCGGAACGCAATGTACTTATTGCATCGAGTGTATCCGGCGCATATTCCCATTCCACCGATTCGGTGGCACCGAGAGCGGTTTTGTATATGTCCTTATGGGGCGGAACAGCCGTGATTCCGCAGAGGTAAATTTTTTCGACAAGAAAAGCATCACAGGTACGGAAGATGGAACCGATATTGTTCAGGCTGCGGACATTGTCAAGTATCACAATCAGAGGATTTTTCCCCGCTTTCCTGAACTCCTCCGTGCTTAGCCTGTTTAATTCTTCGTTACTGAGCTTTCTCATAACCCGCGGTTGAATTTGCTAAAATATAGATTTAATGCTTAGTTAAGTGAAAAAAAATAGATAATTTCGTTCTCTTTACGAGAGATTGCTTATGCAGGAGACAGGGGAAAGGAGAAAGCTATGAATAATCTTAAACTATGGAGGCGGTGAGTAAAACTGCCGCAGGCATTTGTGTTTAATCTGTCCCGGAGTACGCGCCGGAATGCGCCTGATCCGAGACATGGATGTTTCTTCTCAGCAGTAACTGAGGCCTGAAACGTGAAACTAAAGTAATTATTAAACCAGAATGATATGAATATTCACGAATACCAGGGAAAATCGATCCTGAAGAATTTCGGAGTGGCTGTGCCTTTTGGATTCATTGCCGACTCCCCGGAAGCGGCATTTGAAGCCGCCAAAAAGATCCATGAGCAGACGGGAGCCGATACTTTTGCCGTGAAAGCACAGATCCATGCCGGCGGAAGGGGAAAAGGAGGCGGTGTGAAGATCGCAAAATCACCCGATGAAGCGAAACAGCGTGCAAAAGAGATCATCGGAATGAACCTGGTAACCCACCAGACAGGTCCTGAAGGAAAGACTGTTCATAAGGTCCTTGTCGAACAGGGGATTTTTTATCCCGGTGAAAGTGAGATACGTGAATTCTATATGAGCGTCCTTCTCAACCGGGCAACAGGCCGCAATATCATCATGTATTCCACGGAAGGCGGAATGGATATCGAGACCGTGGCCGAGAAAACGCCTCATCTCATTTTTAAGGAGGAAATCGATCCCAAAACGGGCCTTCTGGCATTCCAGGCCAGGAGGATCGCTTTCAATCTCGGCCTCAGCGGGAAAGCTTTCAAAGAAATGGTCAGGTTTGTAACTTCCCTCTACAAGGCGTACGAAGCTTCGGATGCGTCGCTCTTCGAGATTAACCCCGTATTCAAGACGTCCGATAACTTCATACTTGCTGCCGACGCCAAGGTCAATATTGAGGATAATGCCCTGTACAGGCATCCCGATTATAGTGAGATGCGGGATCTCGGTGAGGAGGATCCAACCGAGGTTGAAGCGGGTAAATTTGACCTTAACTTTGTAAAACTCGATGGAAATGTGGGTTGTATGGTGAACGGCGCCGGGCTTGCCATGGCTACCATGGACATTATTAAGCTTTCCGGCGGAGACCCCGCGAATTTTCTGGATGTGGGAGGAACGGCAAATGCCGAGACCGTCGAAGCAGGTTTCAGGATCATTTTGAAGGATCCGAATGTTAATGCAATCCTCATAAATATTTTCGGTGGAATTGTGAGATGCGACAGGGTAGCTACCGGAGTTGTTGAAGCCTACAATAAGATCGGAGATATTGCCATCCCTGTCATTGTCCGCTTACAGGGTACGAATGCGGAGGAAGGGAAACGGATCATCGACGATTCCGGTCTTAAGGTTTATTCCGCCATCACGCTTAAAGAGGCTGCCGACCTGGTTAAACAGCTCGTGTAGGAAAGGGTTACCAGGCAATCCTTTTGCGGCGTACGGGCATGGTCATACAACGGACTCCCCCGCCTCCCCGGGCCAGCTCCGATCCATCGATCGTGATCGCATATTTTCCATATCCGGCCGGGTCTATCTTCCCGTTCAGAATTTCCTCAGCTTTCAGGATTTCATATCCGTGGTTGTTCAGATCCTCAAGGGTGTGAACATTACGGGAATACCCGATGACCTTCCCCGGACCGAGGGCAAAGAAGTTAGCCCCGCTATGCCATTGCTCACGTTCCTGTATTATGGGATCCTTCCTTCCGCCGCAGTATATAAGGTCGGGATCCATACCAAGCTCCGCCAGTACTTCGGGGATGTTTTTCACTGTTTCAATGGAAACGACCTTTCCATTATCGATGGTGATATGAACCGTAACGTACTTGTTGGGCTTCAGGATAAGCGGTTCGTAGATCAGGCAGGTGTTCCGGTCAAGGAAGGTAAAGGCCATATCGAGATGGATGAAGGATTCGGGTTCTGCAGGTAGTTCCTGGATGATCACATGCCGTTTTTTCCTGGCAATCTTCAGTCTGTCGAGTAAAAAGTCGATACCCTGCGTTGAAGTCCTGGAGCCTATGCCGGCCAGGATGATGTCATCACGGGCAATCAATATATCGCCGCCCTCAATGGTAACACGGGGATCGAAATTTTCGTATTCTTCCGGATTGCAGGTTTCGGTAATGAGGTTGGGATGATGATCAAAAACTGCCTGCATGATGATCGGTTCCCTTGCCCGTACCCGTGTAGC
This sequence comes from uncultured Bacteroidales bacterium, assembly GCA_963771005.1. Classification (GTDB taxonomy): domain Bacteria; phylum Bacteroidota; class Bacteroidia; order Bacteroidales; genus DASQZK01. The sequence continues at coordinate 1,859,554 of CAVYRO010000008.1, read as the reverse complement.
CATACGCGAAATAAGCACCTTGTTGTAAACAGTCGTCGAACTGTCCCTCGTGAAAAAGAAGTTATGGAGCGGCTTCAATGAATAGCTGTCCCTGGCGAGGAATGAGGTAAGGCTGTCGCGTCTGAGCGGAACCCCTTCAATAAGATGCCTGGCAAGATCTATGGGATCAAGACTGAGAAGGTCATCGCTGAGACCGGGTATCCCTTCAGTGCCGCAAATTCTATTCACCAGGGTCTCCTTTACAAGGTCATCTTTCAGAACGTCAATCAGGAGTTCATCGATGCTGAGCAGGGTAGTGAGCCGGCTGAGAATATTTTTCATCTGGGCATACTCCCGGGAAGCCACGGAAAGGTTCAGAATATCGCTGTATAATGCTCTTTCAGCGTTGAGAGGGGTCATATTCTCTACTTCGGGGCCCGGATCGTGAAGCAAAACGGCTTCAAGGTCACCGATCTCTGAAAATACTTCAACCTGGATGGTTTTGTCCATTGTGCGGCTTTTTCATAAAGATGCAAAGATAGCAACATGAGGGGAAATTCCAGAATCCGGGAGGTTAAAGAGCTGTGGAATGAGCATGAATCAGGAACACAGATGACACAGATTGGACGGGTCTACATGCAATTTCCATGGATTTGCACATCGTATCCACTTTCGCCTTTCGCCTTTCTACTTTTGAAAACGTTCAGAGACAAAATCCGTTCGTATCATGGCTTCCGTCGCAAATGGGCTTTGTGGAGGATTCACCGCAGCGGCATAATTCAACAGGGCCTTCTACCTCGATCTTTTTGCCGTCGGGGCCGCATATGGTGAAGGAACCGGTTACCAGGAGGGGACCTCCCAAAGTCACATTGAATGTTGCAGCTTTTTTATTTTCCATCGTTTTCATCATCCTTAAATCCGATTTTTCTGTGCGTTCCGTCGCAGTAAGGCATGTTACGGGATTGACCACAACGGCAAAATGAGGTCATGATCATGGTTCTCAGTTCTTTCCCGTCAGAACCAATGACCTTAAAATCACCTTCGACAAGGATGGGGCCGTTTCGCATGATCCGGATCGTAACTTGTTCCCCTGTTTCCTTTTCTTTTTCCTCGTAAACAGTCTCCGGGGTCTCCTCTTCCTTATCGGCAGTGACTGCCCGTGAAGGTAAATGATCAAGATCCTTGTTGTATTTCCATGATATCGCCTGCGTGGGACATTTATTGGTCACTTCGATGATCTCTTCGGTGGATGCACCTTTCATATTAACCCAGGGGCGTTTTCGCGGGTTATAAACATCGAGTAGTTCCCTGAAGCAGGTGGTTGCGTGTATGCATTTTGAAGGTTTCCAGAATACCGTAATTTCTCCGTTTGTATATTCTCTGTCATTAGGATGTGCCATACAAATCTGTTATTATTCTTCAAACGATATAAAGGATCATATGTTCATAATAATCCCGGATCTCAATAATACGGCTGCCTTTAGTGATATCCAAATATTCCGCCGGAATTCTGGCATCTTTTTATTGAAGATCAAAATTTCATCTCATGGTATAATTATCCTAACCCCTGGCTTTTCAATTTTCGCGATATAGATTTCAGGTATGGATAACACCCACTTAAGATTTAGTTAATAGATCGTTTTAATTCCGCCGGTCAGTATGTACATCTGTCAGAACCGGATAAGGAAGCAGTCAGAATAAATGGACTGTTATTCATCTTAAGGTAATATTAAGATATTCTGTAGTCCCGTAAAAATTAAACCATTGATAACATATACATCACAGAAAGGTGAAATTAGGTCCATTTCTTTGTTGCCGGATACCAAAACCAGTTTTCATGAAACACTTTTTACTCACTTTTCTTTCAGTTTTGATCGTAACAGCGGGATTTTCTCAGCCGGGGATCTTAACCGGAAAGGTAACAGATGAGAAAACCGGCGAATCGCTCGTCGGAGCCACAATAATCATACAGGGTACGACCACAGGCACGATCACCAATCTTGACGGGTATTATTCCCTGGAAAAGATCCCTCCCGGCCCCTATAACATTGTAATATCTTATATTTCTTATGATACTCAGATCCACACCATAAGCATGGAAGCCGGTAAAAAGGTCAGTCTCGATGTAAGGTTGGAGCCAGCTACCCTTCAGGTCGATGAAGTTACGGTAACGGGCCACCGGAAGACCCATACGGAAGCCGCGGTTATCTCGGTTATAAAAACTGCTGACATGATCGTTAACGGAATAGGCGCTGACCAAATCTCAAAATCACAGGATACGGATGCGGCCCAGGCTGTACGGCGCGTACCGGGGATCATAATATCCGACGACCGTTTTATCATCGTCAGGGGTCTGACGGAGAGATATAACTCGGTGCTGATAAATGGCGCGAACGCGCCCAGCTTTGAACCCAATAAAAGGGCATTTTCCTTCGATGCGGTGCCCAGCGGGATGATCGGGAATATCCTCATCTATAAAAGCCCCGGGCCGGAACTTCCTGCCGATTTTGCCGGTGCCGACATTGACATACGGACGCGGGAAGTCGCGGATAAGAATGAGCTTACCGTTTCATATTCGTTCGGATATACACAGAGTACGACCTTCAAGGAAAATTTTCAGGAATATACGGGTGGAAGATATGATTTCCTGGGTTTCGATGACGGTACCAGGGAGTTTCCCCGGGAACTTCCTTCAACGGCGAGGATGAAAGAATTATACCTATGGCCTGATCTGAAAACCTACAATGCGAGAATGGACTCAATCCAGACGATTTCCCGGGCTTTTAACAACGATTGGGGGACACATGATGTGAAACCGATGCCGGACCAGTCATTTGCAGCGACCCTGCAAAGGAGGTTTCTGGCCGGTAAGATCTCTGTTGGGAACATCACCTCCCTTAGTTACAAATTCAACTCTGATTATACCCTTTACCACCGGAATGATTATTTTAATTATGATGCAGTGAACGGGATCATCAACCAGGCCTATGATTTTACGGATAATAACTATTCACAGAAAGCGAATACAGGCATGGTCCACAACTGGAATTTCATTTTTGGGAATAACCAGCGGATTTCCTTTCTGAATTTCCTGAACAACACGGGAGAAAAAAGGACGACTCAGAGATCCGGTACCGATGAATACAATTCCGAAGATCGGCTTAGCACCGACCTGCGGTTCAGGCAACGGCTTATCTATTCGGGCCAGTTGAAAGGAAATCATCACTTTAACGGGAATAAAAGCCGGTTTGACTGGCTGGCAGGATATTCCTTCACCGCAAATAACGATCCGGATGACAGGAGATATACATATACGCGCCCGGTCCGTTCGGCTGAAAATGTTCCATACGAATACCAGTTCGATAATGTCACGAGTGCGTATTATGGCGGAAGGCTAACCCAGAAACTGAGAGAAAATGATTACAATCTGAAGTTCGATTTTACCCAGGATCTTTTTACCCGGCTTTCAAATAATCCACTTCAGTTGAAGGCAGGGATATTTGCGGACAGGAAGGGCCGGTCTTTAAATAGCCGGAAAGTCGGGATCGTTGCCCCCCGACAGGTTAGTTACATGGTTGTTGGCAATCTGCAGGCACCGGTGCAAGAAATCCTTAATGATTCGAATTTTTTCTACGATCCCATAAATCCGAAAAGAACCGGTTTTGCCTATAAAGACGGAACAGATCCCACCCAGAGCTATCAGGGCGATGAGAGCCTGAACGCTGCATACGCGGGGATGAAGATCCCGTTGGGTAATTTCCTGGATATATACGGGGGAGTGAGGATTGAAGATTTTCACCGTGCGCTTTCCCAGCCCGATACCATCTACAGTCTGGATACGACCAATATTTTCCCTTCCGTAAATCTCAATGTCAAGATCAATAGTAAGAACAACATAAGACTCTCCTATGGCAAAACGATCAATAAACCTGAAATCAGGGAATCATCGGCCAGTTATTACGAGGATTTTGATCTCAATGCCATTGTTCACGGAAATCCTGAACTTAAACCTTCCTACATCGATAATTACGATATCCGCTATGAATGGTATCCCAACCCGGGGGAGATGATCTCGTTGGCGGCGTTCTATAAAAAATTCAAAAACCCGATTGAAAATTTTCTCTACCCTTCAGGCACAACATACGATTATAAACCTTTTAACACGGGAACCGCCGAAAACCGCGGACTGGAACTCGAGGTACGTAAACAGTTGTTTTTTATGGAGAATGTTCCTGTCATGGGATTTATGAAAAACCTCACCGTGGTATTCAATACTTCGGTGGTTGACAGTAAGATTAAGACAAATGAGAGTTTTTCACGGGATTCAGTGAGAGTTATGCAGGGGCAGGCTCCCTATATTATGAATCTCGGGATATTGTATAATAATGGGGAAAAAGGAATTATCGTAAGTATAAACTACAACAGGATAGGAAAGTACCTAGCCTTCGTCGGCACTCCGATACATCCCAATACATGGCTGCTTCCCAGGAACTCCCTGGATCTTACCCTCACCAAGAGCTATGGTAACCTGGAACTTAAATTCGGGGCAAAGGATCTGCTGAATGACCCTGTACATTTTGTCCAGTATATGACGGGTAATGATAAGGTGGAAGCGTCATCAACAAGATATGTTCCCAATCGCAGGATCAACCTTGGCTTTGCCTGGAAGTTCTGAACAGGCCTTTTTAAGGTTAGTTTAAGATATATTTTATAACCCGGGATTTCTTAAAGTAATGATAACAGTGATGAAACTTAAAGGAAAATTTCAGCCCGTAATTTTGGTCAACGATATAAATAAAAAAAAATCCTATGAAAAGAGTTTTATTTCTTGCATTGATCACCGGGCTTACTTTCATGCTGAAAGCCCAGGATATCTCAGATCCTTTCTTTCAAAAAGTCCCTTACGCAGGTGCACTTGACGGGACCGGCGACTGGACTGCCGGGTGGACGGAATGGTCCCCGGAAGACGTAGATTATCCCGCTACCACCGTTACCAAAGGCAACGGATTATTCGACAGGGCCACCTCGACCCATCTTACAGCCAATGAAACCTGGAACGGTGTGGTACTGCTTGATGGCTGGGTATATGTTGACGCCGGGGCTACCCTTACCATTGATGCCGGAACGATCATCAGGGGAACGGCCAAGAGCGCCCTTATGGTAGAACGTGGCGGGATGATCCAGGCTGTCGGTACAGCATCGGATCCCATCGTATTCACCTCCAACCAGGGAGCCGGTTTACGAAGTAATTCCGACTGGGGAGGCGTGGTCCTCTGCGGTAAAGGAAAAATTAATATAGCGGGTGGCGAGGGTGTTGCCGAGGGCGGCATAGGATCTCCCTACGGCGGGACCGACAATGCCGATAACAGCGGTACCCTGAAATATGTACGCATCGAGTTCCCGGGCTATGAAGTGGCTACGGGAAGTGAAGTGAACGGACTTACCTTCTATGGTGTGGGCAGCGGAACGACGATCGACTACGTCCAGGTGTCAAACTCGGGAGATGACGGTTACGAATGGTTTGGCGGTGCAGTGAATGCCAAACACCTGATCTCTTACAGGACAGAGGATGATGATTTTGATACGGATAACGGGTATTCCGGCATGGTACAGTTCGGGATCGCAGCCCGCGACAGTTCCATAGTCGATACCGATACTGCCAACGGTTTTGAGTCGGACAACGACGCCGCCGGTTCAACCAACGATCCGAAAACCCATGCACTGTTCTCCAACATGACCATGACCGGTCCCTCAGCCAGCGATTATTCGCCGGTTACATTGCGTACCAACCATAATGAAGGTTCAGGTATGCGGATCAGGAGAAACTCAAGGCTTCAGATCTACAATTCGCTTTTCCTCGGATGGGGCCGTGGTCTCAGGATAGAATCGGAAGGCGGATGGACGGCAGCCCAAAGTGATTCCCTTACGGTTCAGTACTCTATACTTGCCGGAATCCGGAACGAAAACTTCATAACCGATATATCGGCAGGAGCTACGGCAGTCGAAGACTGGTACAATGCTGCTTCCCGCCACAACCGGGTGATCGACGACGGTACCGGTGCCATGATCACCGATCCTTTCAATTACGAGGCAAGGAACTTCATGCCGGAAAGCGGTTCGCCGGTGCTTAATTCTTCTTACTGGTATTCAGAAGGCGTGCATAATATAGGTCTCCGGAATCAGAGCATTAATTGCTATCCGAATCCTTTTACCGGTTCCACCCGTATCGATCTGAAAGTTGATGCCCGGACCAATGTCAGTGCACGCGTATATGATGCTCAGGGTAAACTTGTCCGAAACCTGTACGAAGGGATCATGTACCCCGGCGCGGAAACGCTTGAATTCAATGCCGGAAGTCTTCCAGCAGGGCTTTACTACGGAAGAATCACTACAGAAAAAGTTTCTTATATCGTAAAAATGGTCAGGAAGTAACCAAACCGTCATATCCCTCCGTGAGGGGCTTTTTCAAAAATCTCTTATAAAACGGTTACTCTCATATATCTTTGTCGCAGGCAGGCACCTGCGATAAAGATATACGAGGGCAACCGTTTTGTTTATTATTGTTTTCTTGGACAGCCTCATATAGTTTGTTTCCGGGGGTTCCGGAAGTAAAGCAAAGCTGAATGGAATGGTATATAATTTGTGAAGATGAAACGCGTTTTACTTCATAAGTAAGTAAAATTATCGTATTTTTTCCGGTTGAGTTGAAAAGAAGGGGGAAGAAAAACCGGGTGGATTTTTTATACTTCCCGCCATTTTTTTCGTTAAAAGAAAAAGGAGTCGGAAATTGAAGAAATTAGCGATCATATTATTTTTATGTCTTACTTTTTTTCCCGCGTTTACCCAGAAGGATATACGCGATTTCGGGGTATTGCGTGCGCAAATACATGAGGGTGATACCGTGCTTGTTTCCACGCTTCCGGAAGTGATCATATATCCTTCCTACCCTTATAGAAACCGTTGGGATTACTGGCGTTACCGCCGGCTGGTTCACAATGTTAAGGTTGCCTATCCTTACGCAAAAATGGCAGCACAAAAACTGGAGGACCTGGATGCCAGGCTCGCCAGTCTCAGGGGTGAGAAAAAAAGGAAGGAGCTTGTTAAAATTACGGAAAAGCAGATGAGGGAAGAGTTCGAAGGCCAGCTCAGAGATCTTACTATTACGCAGGGACGCATATTGATAAAGCTCATTGACAGGGAGACAGGGAATACCACCTATAAGGTTTTGCAGAATGTCAAGGGGAATTTTTCAGCGGTATTCTGGCAGACCATTGCCCGTGTTTTCGGATCAAACCTGAAATCGGAATATGACCCTGCAGGGGAGGATAAACTTATCGAACAGATCATCCTGATGATAGAGGCAGGGCAATTGTAAGAACTGGCCTTAGTTCCCATTAAATCATCTTCATGATCTCTTTCACCACGTTTTCGGCTCCTTTCCCAATTTGTGCTATAGTTGCATCCAGCATATAACAAGGAGTTGTCACCACTTTATACTTCTTATCGACCACAGTCTGCCCGTGCGTTGTCTCAATATGTTTAGCCCCGAGTTTGCCTATTCCGTCGATAGTTTCCTTATCATCCCCGATAGTGATTTCCACTCCGTTAAGTACCTTCGCGAGGAGCACGGGGCTTATGCAGAGAGCCCCGACAGGTTTCCCGGCTTTGACCATATCAAGGATGCACTTTTCAACTTCCGGAAGAATATAGGCATCCGGCCCGTCATAAGCCCAGGTGGATAAATTCTTCGCGGCCCCGAAACCGCCGGGGAAAATAAGCGCATCATATTCTGATGCCCTGAATTCGATAAGTCGTGTTATTTTACCCCTGGCTATGCGTGCGGATTCGATGAATACGCTCCTCGTTTCCTGCATCTCTTTGCCGGTAAGGTGGTTGATCACATGGTGCTGGGGGATATCGGGTGCAAATATATCATATTCGCCGCCATTAATGGAAATGGCATAGAGGGTGAGCACGGCTTCATGAATTTCTGATCCGTCATAAACGCCGCAACCGGAGAGGACGACAGCGAATTTTCCTGGTTTGCTCATGATCTGATCTTTTTTAATATTGTTATGCTAATATAATAAAATATCAGAAGATTATAATTTCCTGACACTCTACAACTAATGAAACAGGTAAAGCGGACTTTTGTTGGTATCGGGATCCCCGGCGGAAAGATCCTCCGGCAAGACCTGGGGGCTATTAAAAATTTCCTGGGGGAAGAAAAGATCAAGTGGACGGCTCCGGCGAATTTCCATATCACGCTTCATTTTTTCGGAGATACGGTTGAAAAGGATATCCGGACGATCTCCCGCATACTGGATGAGACGGTCAGGGGCCGTCTTCCGGTTCATTTCCGGGTGGCCGGTGCAGGAATATTCAGGAATGTGAATCATCCCCGGGTACTGTGGCTGGGTCTTGAAAATTTAGAGCAGATCAATGACCTCAGGGATGATTTTGAAAGCCGTCTGGTGAAGGAAGGACTGCAGGCGGATGATAAACCATTCCGGCCGCACCTTACCCTGGGCCGGATGAAAAGGATCAGTGACAGGGAAAATTTTATTTCCGTGCTGGAAAGATACAGGGACAAAATTTTTACTGAAGTGACTGCAGGAGAAGTCATTTACTTTGAAAGCATCCTGACGGAGAGAGGCTCTGTTTATAAGGCGATCTCAAAACATGGCAACGGGAGCTCCTGAATCCGGTCACACTCCCCTTCCCCTGAATATGGTCAGGATGGTATAAAGAAGTATCTTCAGGTCGACAAAGAGTGACATGTTTTCAATATAGAGGATGTCGTACCGGAGGCGTTTGATCATCTGTTCAACATTTTCAGCGTATCCGTACTTCACCTGCCCCCATGACGTAATTCCCGGTTTCACCTTATGCAGGTGGACGTAATGGGGAGCTTTCCGGATTATCTGATCGATGAAATATTTTCGTTCGGGACGAGGTCCGACAAGCGACATGTCACCCCGGAGTACATTGTAAAAGTTCGGGATCTCATCGAGCCTGTATTTACGCATGAACCTGCCGAAGTTTGTCAGTCGGTTATCTATCCTGCTTGAGAGTTCGGGACCGTTCTGTTCCGCATCAGTGTACATGGAACGGAATTTATAAATCCGGAAAGGCTTGCCAAATCTGCCGATCCTCTCATGTGAATACAGCAGCGGCCCCGGGGATGAGAGTCTTACTCCGGCTGCCAGGAAAAGGATCAGCGGTGAAGCTATGATAAGTGCCAGGGCTGCCACAAAATAATCCAAAAGTTGTTTGATATTGGCTTGCCACACCGGCATGAGGTCATGCGATATCTGGATGAGTGGCGTACCGAAAAGCTGGTTCGTCTTTACCTTTCCGGTGAGGATATCGTCCATATCGGGGATAGCCTTAATGACAACATCACACAATCCGAGCTTGTTAAGGATTTTTGAAAATTCCGAGTGCTCAGACCTCTCCAGTGCGATGATCACCTCTTCAATCCCGAACTTGTCCAATATGCTCCTGAGATCTTCGACCCCGCCCAGATGCGGTAGATAATCGGAAAGCTGGTAATGTTTCTTGGTATGAACATTGATGAAACCTATGATCCGGTTCCCGTAAAAAGAGGATTCCTGTTCCATTTCCTTATAAACATCCACCGCCTGCATATTGCTGCCTATCATGATTGTCGGAAAATAAATGCTCCGGTTTCTTATTTTTCGCGTGATAGTTGAGAGGATGATAGACCTGGGAATGAGTGTGATAATAAAATGGAGGCTGAAAAGTGCCGTAAACAGGAGATAGTAATTTTTATACGAACTGATCTCATCATCGAGAAGGAGAAGGAAGAACAGGATGACCGTGCCAATAAAGGTCTGAATGAAGGTCTGGAGAATGTCGTTTAACCTGGATTTCCGTAATACATCGCGGTAATACCCTGCGAGGTAATAATTAAGTAGCCAGAAGAACGGAATTATTGTCAGGCCGAGAAAAAAAGTCGAATTGAACTGGACAGGGATATGATATCCAAATTTAAGAGGTTCGATATACAATTTGCGGAAAACAAAGAACAGGCTCCAGCTTAACATAGCTGACAAAAAATCTGACACCAGATAGCGGGTTATCTGTTTTCTTTTTTTCATCATTAAATTCAGAGTAATAAAACGGAAATGAATGGTGTTTGGTATACAAAGATAGCATTTTTGTAAGGAATCCACGCTGCCCTTACATACTTCCCGCATTGAGTTTACCGCTGATTTCCGATGCGATTTTGTGGGTCATGATACCGGAAATATAGGGATCGGCGGGGAAGGATCTCTTCCTGATCAGCTGGAAGAAATGCCTGATATCTTCGTTCAGGTTTATCTCCTGCAATACCTGCTGGTTTACGGGTAATTTTATCTGTCCGGCTTTGTCATCCCCTGTTACCATGATCATCCCTTTCCTGGAATCGGAGAGGACCATGGAACCGGATGAAAATACCTCGATGATCCTGGAGTCGCTGTCTGAATACCTGCTGAGGGTGAGCGAGGAGGAGGAGCCATTTGTGAATTCCAGCCTGACTACGATGAGGGAAGGGCCGGGGGAATTGAAAGGCACGGACATAAAGGTATATTTTCGTAATGCAGCGTGGTTCAGGGCAAGTACGGAGATGATCTCGTAGTACAACGAATCCCGCACCTGTCTTCCCCGGGCCTGCGATGCGGAATCAAAATGTCTTGTAATGCTGATGTATTCAGGATTATGGCAGTACCTGCGGCAAATGTCGGTGAGAAAAGCATCGTGAAAATGGTGGGCCATGTATAAAAGCACCCCGGCTTCTTCTGCAATGCACCTCAGGTGTTCGAGTTGGAAAAAAGGAAGATTGGGATCGGGAGAGATGAGCACGTGCCTGCCGCCTATAAGTATCTCCCTAACCGTATCGAAAGTCTGGCTGACGGCCGAGGTGAATACCACAGCATCGGCTGCATCGTTCACAAGGAAAGAACTGATGATCTCGGGAGCGATGCCGGCATTTACCCATGGCAGGGGCTCAAAAGGCTCCTCCTCCAGTACCCCTGCCGGAATACATCCCTCGATCTGACGAATTATCCCACCGTATATCCTTGATTTCTCTGGCGAACCAATGAGTGTTGTGCGTATCATGCTAACCGGGTTCTGCAGGCAAACTTAAGGCATTTGTTAACATCAGTGGAGAAATAATTGTCATACTTTTCAACTATTAGTGTTGATAAAGCTAAATTTGCAAGGCACTAGAAAAATACAATGAAAGACTCTTATCTTCATAAAGGTTTACGCCAGAAGCTCGTTGAACAGGTCAGGTTTAAAGGGATAAAAGATAAGGCTGTTCTCGAAGCTATCAATACCGTTCCGAGGCACAGGTTTATGGACAGCTCCTTTGTAAAATTATCGTACAGCGACCAGGCTTTCCCCATTGGTGCAGGGCAAACCATTTCACAGCCGTATACCGTGGCTTTCCAGACGGTACTCCTGGAAGTAAAACCCCGGCAAAAGGTGCTTGAAGTCGGAACAGGTTCGGGATACCAGACGGCTGTGCTGCTTGAGCTGGGAGCGCGGGTTTTTACCATAGAACGGCAACGGGAGCTTTTTCTTAAGAGCCAGTCAATATTATCTGAGTTGGGCTACAAGGCGCGTTTCTACTATGGCGATGGGTACGAGGGTATCCCCGCTTATGCTCCCTATGATCGTATCCTTGTGACAGCTGGCGCTCCCGACATCCCGGAAAAACTATTCAGACAGCTTGCGGACGGAGGCATAATGGTCATTCCGGTCGGGGACGGCTCAGGACAGAAGATGATCAGGATCGTCAGGGAAGATGAAAATAATTATACGAGGACCGAACATGGTAACTTTGCATTTGTTCCTCTTCTCAAAGGAAAATCAGGATAGAAATCCGTTATGCCGGCAATAAAAACCTTCGTCTTTAATGCTTTCCAGGTCAATACTTATGTGCTGATGTCAGGGAAGGAATGCATCCTGATCGATCCTGCATGTAATGACAGAGAGGAAAAGGAAACACTCGCTGCTTTTATTTCCGGCAATGATCTTAATCCCATTATGGTCCTTAATACCCATGGTCATGTGGATCATCTTCCCGGGGTGGCTGAATTCAAATCCAGGTACGGGATCCCTTTTCTGCTGCATAAGGCGGATCTTCCGTTGCTCCGGAATGCATCCGTGCAGGGAATGATGTTTGGTTTTGATCTCGAAGATCCCCCCATGCCGGACCGTTTTCCGGAGGAAGGGGATAGTCTTGCATTTGGTGCTTCATCCGTTGAAGTCCTTCATGTTCCGGGTCATTCTCCAGGATCACTTGTATTTGTAAACCGGGTTGAAAAGTATATGGTAACCGGTGACGTGCTCTTCAGTGGCAGTATCGGGCGTACAGATCTGCCGGGGGGAAATTACGATATCCTGGTCGGAGGGATCAGGGAGAAGCTGATGAAGTACGATGATGAATTCACGGTGTTTCCGGGACACGGACCGCCAACCACGGTGGGAGAAGAGAGGAAGCATAATCCGTTTCTTCAGTAGAGTTGTTAAACATATTCCGTAAGTTTATATTGAAAAAACGGGATGTTAATTTTGTCCCGCCTTCCGGATAATAATCTTTTAACCCAATAATTGACCAAAGATGTTTACAGATCGTTTTTCTGATCGCCATATTGGACCGCGTGATTCGGAGATGCAGGAAATGCTGGATAAGATAGGGGTGGCAACACTCGATGAACTTATCGACCAGACCCTGCCGGTATCCATACGGCTCAGCCAGCCGTTAAACGTGGCCCCGGGCATGAGTGAATACGAATACCTTGAATATATAAAGGAAACGGGGAAGAAAAATAAGATATTCAAATCCTATATCGGCACAGGATATTACGGTACAATAACCCTTGCCGTGATCAAAAGGAATATACTTGAAAACCCTGTATGGTACACCTCGTACACTCCTTACCAGGCGGAGATAAGCCAGGGGAGGCTGGAAGCTTTGCTGAACTTCCAGACCGTGGTCATGGATCTCACCGGTATGGAGATCGCCAATGCATCTCTTCTTGATGAAGCCACAGCCGCTGCAGAGGCGATGACCATGATGTTCAACCTGCGCTCAAGAGAAGCAGTCAGGGCCGGGGCCTGCAAATTTTTCGTCGATGACAGGATTTTTCCCCAGAACCTGGCCGTCCTGGAAACAAGAGCCCTGCCCCTGGGCATCGATCTCGTCAAAGGAGATTACCGTACTTTTGTTTCCGATGAAAGCTTTTTCGGCTGTATGGTCCAATACCCTGATGCAGACGGTGCGATCAACGACTACACGAACCTGGTGCAACATGCCCTTAAAAGCAATACACTTGTGGGTGTCATTGCCGATATCATGGGGCTGGTAATGCTGACCCCTCCAGGCGAATGGGGCGCCGACGTGGTAGTTGGATCTACCCAGCGTTTCGGGATACCCATGGGTTTCGGAGGTCCGCATGCAGCTTATTTTGCGACGAGGGATAAGTTCAAGCGCAACATTCCGGGCAGGATCATCGGCGTTTCTGTCGATAAGCACGGGAATCCTGCACTACGGATGGCCTTGCAGACCAGGGAACAACATATCAAACGGGAGAAAGCCACCTCGAATATATGCACGGCCGAGGCCCTGCTGGCAACCATGGCCTCCATGTATGCTGTCTATCACGGACCGGAAGGGCTGCGGAAGATCGCCGGGTACATTCATTTTGCTGCCGGTACTATGGCGGACCGTCTGGCTGAAATCGGTTACAAGCAGCTCAATGACAGTTTTTTTGACACCTTGAAAATTCAACCGCCCGCCGGAGTAAGCGAAAAAGATATCCGGGCGATCGCACTTGAGAATGAAATCAATCTCCTGTATAACGGCGACGGAACCATCAACGTCAGCCTGGATGAGACAGTGAGTGTAAATGATCTTAACAGGCTGATCGAAATTTTTGCCAGGGCAGTCCGGAAAAAATTCCGTACGGTTGAGTATCCCGTCTCGGTGTACGGCTTTCATGATAAATTTCAACGCCAGTCCGGTTTTCTGGAAGAGGAAGTCTTTCACAGATACCATTCGGAAACGGAGCTGATGCGATATATCAAGATGCTGGAGAGAAAGGATTTCTCACTGGCCCATTCCATGATCTCTTTGGGGTCATGCACCATGAAGCTGAATGCGGCCAATGAACTTTTCGCTTTCATGTGGCCGGAATTTTCCGTCATCCATCCTTTTGTACCCATCGACCAGGTAGAGGGGTATCACCAGCTTTTCAGTGAACTGGCCAGGGACCTGCGGGAGATCACGGGTTTTGAGGAGGTTTCCTTCCAGCCGAATTCAGGGGCTGCCGGCGAGTATGCCGGGCTTATGGTCATCCGTGCTTATCATGAAAGCCGGGGGGAAAGCGGAAGGAACTTGGTACTTATCCCGGCATCTGCACACGGGACAAATCCTGCCAGTGCAGTTATGGCAGGAATGGATGTCATCGTGGTAAGGTGTGATGAACGGGGAAATATCGATCTGGATGATCTTCGGACCAAGGCGTTTGAAAACAGGGAGCGCCTGGCCGCTTTCATGATCACCTATCCTTCTACCCACGGTGTATTTGAGGAGAAGGTAAAGGAAATGATGACTATTATCCATGAGAACGGTGGCCAGGTATACATGGACGGCGCAAACATGAACGCTCAGGTGGGTCTGACAAATCCTGCCATAATCGGTGCGGATGTATGTCATCTGAATCTTCATAAGACTTTCGCCATTCCTCATGGCGGCGGTGGTCCCGGTATAGGACCGATAGGTGTGGCAAGGCACCTGGTGGAATTCCTTCCCACGCATCCTGTGGTGAGCACAGGAGGAGTAAACGGAATATCTGCTGTGGCTTCGGCGCCGTACGGAAGCGCCAGCATTTTAACGATCTCCCATGCCTATATCCGGATGCTCGGCGGGGAAGGACTGACACGGTCGAGCAAAGTGGCAATCCTTAATGCCAATTACATCAGTGCAATGCTAAAGGATCATTTCAAAACCCTGTACTGCGGCGAGAAAGGGCATGTAGGGCACGAACTTATCCTTGAATGCCGCAATTTCAAACAGGAAGCTTCCATCTCCGAGGCCGACATAGCAAAACGTCTTATGGACTATGGTTTTCATGCACCCACACTTTCTTTCCCGGTGCATGGTACCCTTATGGTCGAACCTACGGAGAGTGAATCGCTCGCCGAACTGGACCGGTTTATCACTGCAATGAAATCCATACGTGCCGAGATTGCAGATGTGAAAGACGGGAAGGCCGACAAGGAAGATAATTTGCTGAAGAATGCACCGCATACCGCCGTAGAATGTACCGCGGACGAATGGACACATAAGTACGGTCGCCAGGAAGCCGCCTTCCCGGCACCCTGGCTTATTGAAAACAAACTTTGGCCTGCCGTCGGAAGATTGGATGATGCATGGGGCGACCGGAACCTTGTGTGCAATTGTATACCCATAGATGCATACAGGAAAGAACATTAAAACGTTCGTCAAAAATTTTGAATCATTTACGGAATTGAGGTTGTGACCCTTATGCCTCCTGGAATCCGCCAGCCGCGGCTTTACGGAATATTGGGGTCATTGGGATCCAAAAACAGGCCATGAGTGCAGCTTCCGGCAAATTCCCTTGAGTTTGGAATTAAATGAATAACCTCTATATTTGAGCATTAAGATTCAAAATGGACAGCCTGACACCCCAGGAAATTTTCGACGGCATACGGCGTGAGGACCGGAGAATCCTTCAAAGGATATATGAGGTTAATTACCCGGAGGTCCTCAGGTATATCCTTTCGAACAGCGGCAGTGAATTCGATGCCCAGGATATTTTCCAGGATTCCCTGGTGATCATTTATCTGAAGATTAAAAAAAATGAACCGCTGCTCACCTGTACCTTCGGGACTTATCTCTTCTCCATCAATAAATTTCTTTGGTATAAGGAACTAAGGCGGGTGAATATTCATGCATCAAGGTGCATCGATGCCCATGAGATCATCGATTATGAAAATAATTTTCTGAACGATTACATCAGGATGGAGAAAAGAAAGCTTGTCCTGGATCATTTTTATGAGATGGGAGAAGCATGCCGGAAACTTTTAATTTTATTTATGGAGGATACCCCCGTAACAAGGATCACAAAGATCATGGGGTTCTCCTCGGATCAATACACCCGTAACCGCAGGTCAAAATGTAAGGAAAGGCTGGTGGAGCGGATATGGAACAGTCCGCGCTACCAGGAATTACGAAATGAAGCATACAAAGAAAATTCAAAAATACCTCGATGGTAAAATGTCAGAGGAGGAGCTTCTGAAGTTCAGGGAGGAACTCCTCTTGAATCCCACTCTCCTGAAAGAATTTGAACTTCATAAGCTGATCGATACGACGCTTGAAAACCATGACGATTTCAGGTTCAGGCGTAAAATATCAGAAATATTTCATTACAAAATCGCTCCCGGCCGCCTTACAGACGTTTCATCCGAAGCAGGAAGGCCTCGCCGCCGGATTTATTCATATGTCTATGTTCTACCTGCCTTTTTGATCCTTACCCTAACTGTCTTTTTCTCGTTCCGCGGGATGAAGAATGATCCGGACAGGATCTATTCCAAATTTTACCGGGTATATTCCCAGGACATCACAAGCCGTTCCAGCCAAAGCACCGAAGCCGATTCGCTTTCCATGGGGGTGTATCTTTACCGCAGTGGCGAATACTTTCGTTCGGCAACCACCCTGTCGGGCATAATCGGGCAGGACAGTTCCAACTACACCGCACATTTCTATCGCGGTCTTGCGGAAATGGCAGCTTCAGATCACAGGGATGCAGCACTCGATTTCCGCTTCGTGCTTAACCAGGAATTCAATTATTGCCAGGAACATTGCCAATGGTATCTCGGTCTTTGTTATCTTAAGCTCGGTGAACTTGCTCAGGCAAGGGAAAGTTTCAATCAACTGAACATCAGAAACTCCGTTTATGCCGTTCCTTCGGCCCGTATTCTCGAACTTTTGCCGGAAACTGAATAACCAAAGATTTGCATAGCAGGTTGTTCCATAGCTGGTATTAAAAAGCTGCGATCATCCGCCTGATCTGCACTATTCTCCTTCCACATTCCTCCTTCGCGTTCATGAAACCAGCAATGCTAAATTTTAAATTTTAAATACCAGAAAATCAATTACATATAATTTTATTTTCATTTTTTCTGAATTTTTTCCGTTTTGGGTAGCTGAGATTTTGACTTTTTTCACATTAAGGGATGAAAAGCAACTAAAACTCATTATCATGAAAAACGGAATTAATAAAGTAACGCTCGTCGGTTATGTCGGCGAGGATCCTCACGTAAACCAGATCAGGGATAATATGGAAATGGCATATTTTTCCCTGGCAACCAATGAAAATTACACCGATAAGGAAGGCAAAGTCGTCGATAAGACCGAATGGCACCGTATCGTTGTGTGGAACAAAAAGGCCGAGATCGTGAAAAAGTTTGTGAAAAAGGGAAGTCCGCTGTATATCGAGGGTAAAATTCGTACCAATTCCTGGGAGGATAAGGAGGGTAATAAAAAGTATGGAACCGAAGTCTATGCCGAAAATCTCCTTTTACTTTCCTCGAAGGAAAAATAGTCTGGGGTTAATGAATGGTTAATTTTGGGGTAATTTTCATTCATTAATTATCGCTGCCGGGTAATTTCCCGGCAGCGGTTTTTTTTATTACCCGTTGCCGATCGATCTTTTTTCCTGTCAGGATGTTCTTATGATTATCATACTTATCATCTGGCAGTTAAATATTATCTGGCAGGTGCAAAATATTTATTTTGATTTCCCCATCCTGTAAGTAAAAAAAATAGTCGAGAAATGTGCGTTGCCTAAAAAAATGGCATACAGCAACTTACCCCTTTTTTACAATATTATTGTTGATAAAAATTCTAAAAATTAATTTATTTGTTACATTTGCAAGGGCAAAAAAAAGGTTGACTTTTATCATGTTTTAGGGAGGTAAATCACCGGTTATTGTGAATCCGGGTAAAAAAGACTAAATTGTCGTTTATTTTCGCATGAGTCAATCGAAACCTGTTTCTTTATGGATATAAAAGGTAGAAATTTTACCAGGTTCCTTGAGCGTGAACAATTATATCAGGAGCAGAATGGCCCCGAAATAGTCGAAAAACAACACGCCAGGGGGAAGCTTACAGCCAGGGAAAGAATTGAGATTCTTTTTGATGAAGGTACATTCGAAGAAATTGATGCATTCAGCACACCTGCCAGCAGTTCGTCGGGTTTTGGAAAAACAAGTCAGAATTTTGGGGACGGCGTTATCATTGGGCATGGTAAAATCAGTAACCGGCTTGCTTTTGCATATTCGCAGAATTTCAATGTAATGGGAGGATCGTTAGGACAGGTGCATGCCCAGAAGATATCGAAGATACAGGATATGGCCCTGAAGATGGGAGCGCCGCTTATCGGGATCATCGATTCGGGCGGTGCCCGTATACAGGAGGGGGTGGCGAGTCTTGCAGGGTATGCTTCCATTTTTTACAGGAATGTGAAATCTTCGGGTGTAATACCTCAGATATCGGTCATTATGGGCCCTGCAGCAGGGGGAGCTGTTTATTCACCTTCAATCACCGATTTTATTTTCATGACCAATAAAACCAGTTACATGTTTGTAACCGGTCCCAATGTCGTGAAAGAGGTACTTAACGAAGACGTGGGTTCCGAGGATCTCGGGGGTGCGGAGGTACACGCGAAAAAAAGCGGCATCGCGCACATGATCTATGAGGATGAAGAGAATACACTTTTCGGAGTGAAAAAGCTGCTTTCCTATCTTCCTTCAAATAATCTGGAAAATCCTCCCTTTATCGATTACGGCACACAGCAGGCCAGGACTATCGAGGAGAAACTCAGGGATATCGTACCCGACGACGCTAATAAGCCCTATGATGTTAAGGATGTAATAAACCTGATCATGGACAAGGGCAGTTTTTTCGAGATTTCAGAAAATTACGCCCAGAATATCATTATCGGTTTCGGCAGGCTGGAAGGAAAGACGATAGGGATCGTTGCGAATCAGCCCAAGGTTCTTGCAGGCACCCTCGATATTAACAGTTCCATGAAAGCTGCACGCTTCGTCCGCTTTTGTGATGCGTTTAACATTCCTATTCTTACCCTTGAGGATGTTCCGGGATTTTTGCCCGGGCTTGACCAGGAACATAACGGCATCATCAGGCATGGAGCAAAACTTTTATATGCATATGCCGATTCAACTGTTCCGAGAATAACCGTGATATTACGCAAATCATACGGCGGCGCATACTGCGTTATGAACAGTAAAAACCTGGGCGGTGATTTCAATTTTGCATGGCCCACAGCGGAGATTGCCGTTATGGGTCCCGAAGGCGCTGTAGCCATTCTCTACAAAAGGGAACTTGCAAAAGCCGAAGATCCTGAGAAACTCCGGAAAGAACTGGCATTAAAATACAGGAATGAAATTGCCAATCCATACATAGCTGATGAAAAGGGATATATTGATGAGGTCATCGACCCAGCCATCACCCGGCTGAAACTTATCAATGCCTTCGAAGCTTTAGAGAATAAACATGTGAATGTTCCCTCAAGAAAGCACGGAAATATTCCTCTTTAAATCCATCTTATGAAAATTAAGAGCATCCTCATTGCAAACCGTGGAGAAATTGCTGTAAGAGTGATTCAGACAGCCAGGAAGCTTGGTATTAAAACTTGGGTGATCAAGACATCAAAAGAGCCGTATGCCTATTATCTGAACGAAGCGGATCATATCATTGATTTTACAGAGAAGCTTGATGACATACCGGAATTTCTTGATATTGAGGCCATCATCCAGGCAGCGAAAAAAAATAAGATTGATGCCGTTCATCCCGGGTACGGCTTTCTTGCTGAAAGTCCCTATTTTGCTAGGCGATGCACGGAGGAAAAACTGATCTTTATAGGCCCTTCGCCGGATGCGATCTATCAGATGGGAAACAAAACCATTGCCAAGCAGCTGGCCAGGGAACATAAGGTTCCCCTGCTGGAAGGCAGCCAAGGCAATATCGATTCTCCGGAGGAGGCTGCTAAAATCGCCTCCGAGATCGGTTTTCCTGTCATTCTCAAGGCCGCTTCAGGTGGAGGAGGAAGAGGGATGCGGATCGTGGAAAATATAAAAGACATCCAGAAAATGTTCCGGATGGCCAGTTCGGAAGCCGAGAAGGCTTTCGGTGACCCTTCGGTCTTCATCGAAAAGTACGTAAAGAATCCAAGACATATCGAATTCCAGGTTTTCGGGGATAAAAAGGGCAATATCATTCACCTTGGGGAGAGAGAATGTTCCATTCAGAGGAAGCATCAGAAACTGATCGAAGAATCGCCCTCATCCGTGCTTTCCCCGGAACTCAGGAAAACCATGGGAGAATCCGCTGTGCGGATCGCCAGGTCAGTGAACTATTACAGCGCCGGGACCGTCGAATTCCTTCTTGATGAAAAATCCAACTTCTTCTTCATGGAGATGAATACACGTATACAGGTTGAACATCCGGTCACCGAGATGGTTACGGGGCTCGACCTTGTGGAGTGGCAGATAAGAGTCGCCGAGGGAGAATCACTCCCCCTGAAACAGGAAGAAATAACAACAACCGGCTGGGCTATCGAATACAGGATAAATGCAGAGGATGTGCAGGCCGGATTTTCACCAAGCCTGGGGACTATCAAAAAAATCTCCTACCCGAGATCGAAAAATATCCGCATCGATACAGGTGTTATCGAAGGTTCACTCATCACCCCTTATTTCGATTCCATGATCGCAAAGCTGATCGTTCACGGCGAGACCAGGGAAAAAGCCATTTCCTATTCCAGTAATGCCCTGAAAAAACTTTGGATCAAAGGCTTACGAACCACTATCCCCTTTTGCAAAGCCGTACTTGTCAATAAAAATTTCAGGAAAGGAAAGTATGATACCTCTTTCCTCATTAATGAAATGAAAACCCACTACTACCAGGATCCGGATGAGGAAATGCTTGCTGCCTTTTTTGCAACCTATGATTTCGTGCGTGATATCGACAGTGAGGAAAAACGCGTCGTCGATTTCGATAAGGGCAAAAATATGGCTCCCTGGGTTTTGAAAAAGAGACTCAGGTCCTTATAAATTTACAGAGTTATGAGCAGTCAAAACGGAAAATCATCCAAGGATAAATTTATTGCCTGCACACCTTCAAATAAAAAATTCGAGGTGTCAAACCCACTGAGCGAGAAGGTAAAGGTAAAGGGAAAAAGGCTTGAAATCCGGATCCTCGAAGATCCCGAAGGTTTCTCCTGGCTTATCTATAAAAACAAAAAGTACCAGGTCGAGATCCTGGAGAAAAACCAAAACAAATACACCGTGATGATCAACGGCGTATGGCACTACTTCACCATAGAAACTCCCATCTCCTATAAGCGGATGAAGACCCTCAGCAAGAACGGGTCGACTTCAAGGATTGAGATCATCAATGCACCGATGCCGGGAAAGATCCTGGATGTCATGGTGGAGGAAAATTCCGAAATTAAGCAGGGGGAACCATTGTTCATCCTGGAAGCCATGAAAATGCAGAATGAGATTGTTTCCAATGTATCCGGACGTATCACCAAAGTAAATATAAAGCAGAACGATTCGGTGATGAAAGATGATGTGATGCTCGAGATTGAGAAATTCTGATTAACCTTCATCCGACGTATCCGCAATAATAAGATTGATCACCTCATCCTCGCGAAACCCTGCTGCCCTTATCTGTTTAGGAATGATGCTCTCACGGCTCATACCGGGAACGGTATTTATTTCAAGGAAATACAGGTCATCACCCTTTAAAATAAAATCCACCCTTACCATACCCCGGCAGAAGGTCAGATCATAGATCTGTGAGGCCAGCGCCTGGCATTTATCCCGGGTATGGTCAGGGATCCTGGCCGGCGTTATTTCATCAGCCATGCCCGCGGTGTACTTCGCTTCAAAATCAAAGAACTCTTTCCTGGATACGACTTCAGTTACCGGAAAAAGCATTTCCTCATCCCGGGTCTTCAGAACCCCGCAGGTCAGTTCGGTACCACCTATGAAAGATTCAATAAGCACTTCGCTGTCCTCCTTCAGGGCTGCTTCGATCGCAGGAAAGAGATCTTCCTTTTTATTCACCCGGGAAGTGCCGAAACTGGAGCCGCCGCTGTTTGGCTTAACAAAACAGGGGAGTCCCAGCCTGCCCTCGATTTCACCGGGATCGGGCTGACTTTCCCTGGTTATGAGCATCGATTCTGCCGTGAGAATGTTTGAATTTCTCAGGTACATCTTGCAGACATACTTATTGAATGTGAGTGCGGAAGACATGACCCCTCCGGTATTGTACCTGATATGCAGCATATCGAAATAGGCCTGGATCTTCCCGTCCTCACCCGGCGTTCCGTGTATGATGATGAAGGCATATTCCGGCTTTACCCTGCCTTCAGCCGTTTGGAAACTGAAATCGTTCATATCCACATCAGACTCGGCACCCTCGGCGGAAACCGCTTTCCAGTTCCATCCTCTGACCAGGATCGTATAGGGTGTGTACCTTGAAGTATCGATGAGGGATTTCACCTGTTCGGCACTTTTCACCGAGATCACGAACTCCGAAGATGTCCCGCCGGCTATAATGGCTATCACTTTACTCATACAGCAGATTTTTTTTCAATTTTAATTAAAATAACGGGGAGTGAACTACGCGTTCATTCGAAAAATTCGCGTCCCGAGACATACCTTCTCCATTTTTCCAGGACTTCTGTCATGTCTGGCGGAAGTTCGGAATCAAAATTCATTTCTTCACCCGTGGAAGGATGCCGGAAGCCCAGTGATTTTGCATGGAGCGCCTGCCGGGGCAGGGCTGAAAAACAGTTTCGCACGAACTGGCGGTACCTGGTAAAGGTTGTGCCCCGCAGGATCTGATCACCACCATAATCGGCGTCATTGAACACGGGATGTTTTACATACTGGAAATGCACCCTGATTTGGTGCGTTCTGCCTGTTTCCAGCCTGCATTCGACGAGATTGACGTAATCGAACTTTTCGAGAACCCTGTAATGGGTTATCGCCGGTTTGCCATCCGATCCGTCTGGAAAAACAAACATCTTTTTCCTGTCTTTCGGATTTCTCCCGATATTACCCGTGATGGTGCCTTCATCCTCTTCCATATTTCCCCATACCAGTGTGTGATATGTGCGCCGGCTGGTTTTTTCAAAAAACTGCCGGGCTAGTTTGTTGACCGACATTTCATTTTTCGCCACCACGAGAAGCCCGGAAGTGTTCTTGTCGATCCGGTGGACTAGTCCCGGTCGAAGTTCCCCGGACTGAAAAAGGGGATTGTCGCGAAGGTGGTACATCAGCGCATTGACCAGGGTGCCTGTATAATTTCCATAACCGGGATGCACTACCATCCCCGCCTTTTTATTTACCACCAGGAGGTCGTTATCCTCATATACGATGGTTACCGGAATATTTTCAGGCAGTATCTCAATCTCCCTCGGGGGATGCGGAAGGACAATAGAAATAATATCCCCGGGTTTTACTTTGTAATTGGCTTTTACAGGGTTATCATTCACCAGGATATTCCCGGCAGCTGATGCAGACTGGATCCGGGTCCTGGAAATCTGTTCGAGACGGTTAAACAGAAACTTATCAATCCTTACCAGTGCCTGGCCCTTGTCCACCCCGATGCGGTGATGTTCATATAACTCCTGGTTATCATTGAATTCATCCTGCATAGGGTCATTTCTTAATGATTGATGATGACCTTCCGTGTAATTTGCCTGCCGGTAAGTGAATTGCTGAGGACCACGAAATAAATGCCCGGTTTCAGATCGCCGGTGTATATTTCTTTCACGGAGGAGGGATCGTACTCACCCAGCCTGCGGCCGGTGATGTCCATAAGAATTATCGTGCGACCGCTGATCCCCGGATCATCAACCCCGACATGGAGGTACCTGTCGGCCGGAACAGGATAGACGCTGAAATTTTCATCCTCCAGGGGCGGGTTCAGAACCGGACCTGTACCGGTCAGGGGACTCGCACCGAGGACAGGCCGTATCATAAGAGAAGCAGCAAACTGGCTGTTAACCCATCCATTGCCTGTATTGTAGAAGTTCCTGTTTTTATGATTCCGGTTGAGATCAATGCCAATATTGGAAACCTTATCCACTGTTTTGGTCCAACCTACATAAAAAGGACCGGAAACCGGCACGGGATAATCGAGGGAGTAGCGTACGAAATGATTAAGGCTGCCACTGTACTGAACTTTCTCGCCTGTCTTTGTATATAAGAGGTTACCTGGTTTCCCGTTGTTATCGTCCCATACGCAGAGGTAAAAATAGTACTTCAGGTTGAGGCTGTCAATGACCTTGTTGAAATACATATCGATCGCACGGATGCTGTCGGGAATGAAAGATTCAAATTTCACAGCCACCGAGGAATTTTTTGTACCCTGTCCCCTCAGACCGTAACCCGCTTCAGCCGTACCGTCATCGTAAGCATAATAGTTACCGAATACCTGAACATAGCGGAGAGTATCATTTGGTTTATAGTCGAAGATATCAGTCCGGATAATGGTTTTGATCCGGAAGGAAGCGGAATTCCCGTTACCAAAGTCAAATGGATAATCGTAGGTATAGAGGTAATTGACGCTGTCACCGGCAGCGATGTCATTGGCCACGGGTGTGGCTTTATAGGTGAACCCGCTGTTAAGATCGGTGATCTCGAGGGCCTTTGTCACATTCCGGGTGATGGAATCATGATTCATGATGATCGCCGGGATAAAGGCGGTACGCTGGGTATTGTAAGCGGTCGGAAGATGCTTCCAGGGAATGGATTCATAATCCTTCAGCAGGGAGGACAGTGGATTTACAAAGGTAACATCCCGCAGTACGGTGTCGGAAATGCGCCGGCCCCTGTCCAGGTATACATAGTCGATGTTCCAATGATCGACATTGGCGCGAAGATCAGGATAATCGGTGTTCTCAGCCTGGCTGGCATAATTAAAAAAACGGAATCGGAATCCTTTCTTCAGGTATGCCGTATCGGTTACCGGGATCATCACTCTCTTGAAAGGTCTGAGACTGTCGCCGGGGATGGCCCAGGTACGCTTCCAGGTATTTGAGCCAGGACGGTAAAAATCGAGACAGAGCGAATCCCTTGAATCGGGGATCTCGCCGTTTCCTTTGGGTTGGTAGAAAAAACTCAGATAGATGCTGTCACCCGCAGGATAATCAAGGTTCACAGGTTTTGATGTCAGATAATCGGCGATGTAGGGAATGGTACCGGCTCCGGGATATTCTGTCCCGTCGTAGCTAAGGGCATCGAGAGTAGCTACACCGGCAGTCACCGGGAAAACGGGATAATCGTTATTAATAAACGCAAACCTGTCGCTCCATAATGAGGTTTTAGGCTGAATGTACGAATCGGAAAAATCATCCCTGAACGGCAACTCCACCGTGTCGGCCGGAACAGCCTTGCGTGGAACGGGCAGACGATCGTAATAATCCTGCGCCACCGGGTTCCCCTCGAGGGGGATCATGACTTCCTGGGCAGTCAGCAATCCGGGAACCGCGGGAAAAAGAAACAAAAAGAAATATTTCAGTTTACTTAATCTTTTCATCCTCAATATTATCGTCATTTTCATAATCCAGGGAGTCAATAGCCGGCATTTTTGTTGAATCAACCGTCAGCCATACATCAACATTCGCCCCGAGATGGATCGTATTTCCTTCTTCGAACACAGGCCGCTGCTTCCATATAAAAGCATTCGCTGTATCTTCACCGTTCTTAACACTCCTGTCGTAGATCACGGCATTGATATTCAGGTAGCGGTCGGCCAGGAGATACCGCGCAGTGAAGAGGCTTATACCAACCAGATCCGGAATAGCCGTTGTCTCCTCACTCAGGCCCTTACCCAATACAAGATCGATGCTCGATCCCTTCAGTACCCTGGCGCCGGGCTCCACGATACTATCGTGAAGCCTCTGCTCAAGAACCCGGTTCATGAACATATCGGGACGGTAAAGGATCTTACCGAGATTCAATCCGTAGGATTCGAGTGTGGATCTTGCCTGGCGGAGGGAAACCCCCGTTACCGCTGGCATTGTCACCCTTTCCGGGTTGATCGCATTCATGGTGAGATAGATTCTCCGCAATTCTTTCACTTTTGAACCCGGTTTCGGATTTTGCCGTGCAACCGATCCCCGGGGCAGTTCCTTATAAAATATGGAATCCGTTACTTCGTATCTCAGGTTTTTTGAATCCAGAATAAGTTGAACCTCTTCTCGGCTCAGGCCTGTAAGATCGGGAACTGTGATAGCCTGTCCATGATGTGTGAAAACCCTCAGCCAGATCATTGTGCCGGCAAAAAGAAATATCATGATTCCCACCGCTGCCAGGAGATTCCTTGCGAATGTTTTTGAAACGAGGAAATTCAAAAAATTCATACGTCTTATTTTATTACCCGGCAAAGATAAGTAAATACATTTTATCCGTGATATCAGAATACGGGTGACAGAGTGAGAATTGAGGGTCAGCTTGTTTTTTCAGTTTTTACGTAAAGATCCCTGTTCAATTCGCGGCTCTAAGTCCGGAATCACTCCGCCGTACATTATTTCCGCACGCCTTTATCACGATCGGCAAATCAATAAATCAAAATATCACACTCATCATTAACAACGGATCTTTCGCTGAAAAAGGTATGCAATTCACGCGAATATTTTCAGGGGATTATACAGGCTGTCACGTTCAACGGGCGTTCTGCCGGCGGCTTTCACCAGGGCAACAATTTCATCCACCGTCATCCCCGGGTTTTTTTCTTCAGCCCCTGCCATGGTATAGATTTTCGTTGAATCGTTGATCGTACCGTCGAGATCATCCACGCCGAAACTGAGGGCAAGCGTTGCATTTTCCTTACCGATCATAGGCCAGTAAGCTTTGAGATGAGCGATATTGTCGAGGTAGATACGGGATACGGCATAATTCCGCAGGTCTTCAGGGAAGGAAACTTCGCCGTACTCCGACATGGAATTGTTCATGCTGCGGTATTTGAGGGGGATAAAGGCATTGAAACCGCCGGTCCGGTCCTGGAGGTCCCTAAGGCGGTTCAGATGGTCGATACGGTGTTCATAGGATTCTATATGCCCGTAAAGCATGGTGGCATTTGTGGGAAGCCCCAGCTCATGAGCCGTACGGTGGATTTCAAGCCATCGTGCGGACCCCGTCTTATCGGGGCAGATCCTCTGCCTCAGCTCTTCATCGAAGATCTCGGCACCTCCGCCGGGCATCGACTGAAGGCCGGAATCCCTCAGCAACTGAAGGGATTCCGCGAGACCCAGCCTCGATTTTCTGGCCATATGGTCGATCTCGGCGGCCGTGAAAGCTTTGATATGGACGCCCGGCAGTTCCCGGCGTACGATTCTCAGCATTTCGGCATAATATTCCGTTCCCCTTGCGGGATGAACGCCGCCCACGATATGGATCTCCGTAACATCCTTTTCCCTGAAGGCAGAGACAATACGCGTCACATCTTCCAGGCTGTATTCCCATGCTCCCTCCTCATTGATGTTCCTTGAATACGAACAGAAGAGGCAATTATGAATGCAGATGTTGGTGGGTTCCAGGTGAAAGTTCCTGTTAAAATATACATGATCGCCATTATGGTTTATACGGCTCCGGTCGGCAAGCAGGCCAAGGAGGGAAAGATCGAACTCACGGTAGAGAACGATCCCTTCTTCGGGGGTAAGTCTCTGGTTGTCGAACAATTTCCGGGTGATCGTTTCCTGTTTCCCTTTCAATCGCTTCAATACGATTTCCTTCTCTATCATTGATCTGTTTTTACGAGTCCCGTTTTGGTGATTACACTCGATTCCTGGTAAGTCTCATAATCGGTGTTTATCTCCCAAAGATTGTGTTTGCTGCCGTCAAGTATATTTTCAGCCGCCAGCAGTCCCATAAATATGCTGTGATCCTGGTTGTTGTATTTATAGGCTCCATACCGGCCGATGGCCTGAAGGTTCCTGATACTTTCCAGGTATTCTTCAATCGGTTTGAGTTTTTCCTTATAGCCCCGGAAATACACAGGATAGCATCTTGGAAGGCGGATGACCTTTCCGTCCAGGACTTTACCGTCACCGATAAGTCCCGTGAAGCTGATCTCACGGGTTGCCTGACTGATATATGCCTCATCATCCAGTTTCCATTCCGGGTCTTCAAAATTGCACCAGTACTCCACGCAAAGGATTGTATCTTCCTCATCCCTGCACAAATCGGGAACCCAATTCCTGAAATTGGTAATACGTCCGGCTTTCAGGTTTGAAGAATGGATATAAAGCCACTGATCGGGAAACAATCCCTTCCGGTTGACCCTGAGGTACACAAGCACGGTATTCCTGAATTTCAGTTGATTGGCCATGTCCTTAATATGGTAGGGTGTCTCGGGAAGCCGGGTAACGAGGAGCGAGATCGGCATGGAAGAGATCACGTGATCGTAAGCTATCGTTTCGCCGGATGTAAGCTGCAGCCCGGTTACGATATGTCCCGACGTAATCACCTTTTCTACCCCGAGATTGAGGTATAGATTCCCTCCGTTTTTCCGTATGGCTTCAGCCATTCTTTCATAGATGGATCCCGATCCGTTCAGCGGATAGGCAAATTGATCAACGAGGGTCTGATGCACATTTTTTTTGCCCTGGAAGAGTGCATTTTTTACGGCTTCATACAACGACAGCTTCTTAATACGTTGGGAAGCAAAATCCTTATCGAGATCACGGCAACTGATACCCCAGAGTTTTTCGCTATAGGTTTTGAAAAAAATCCTGTACAGTCTTTTACCAAACCGGTTGGAGACCCAGTTCTCAAAAGTTCCGTCTTCGCGGGATGGAAACACTTTTTGTTTCATGTAGCTGAGCACACAGAGAGCTGCCTCAAAAATTCCCAAACTTTTAAGTGCATTTCCCGCCCTAATCGGATAGTGAAAAAAGGTATTCTTATAGAAGATCCTTGTCTGCCTGTTCACGATATCGTAATCCCGGCCCGCCACCTCAAGCCAGAGGCTGTTTACGCGGGGATCATGGCTGAAAAATCTATGCGGTCCGAGATCCACCCGCTGACCAAACATTTCCACTGATCTGGCCAGTCCGCCCACATGCGAAGAGATCTCATACAGGTCGAGTCTGCTTACCTTTCCCGATGGAATGGCTTTCGATAATTGGTAAGCAGCAGTGATACCCGCAGGACCAGCGCCGATGACAGCAATTCTCATTGAATACGGATTATTTAAATCTCAGACAAAAATAGAAATAATTACCAAGTATTCTACTATAAGGAGTCCGCATACTTCCTGTACCGCAGAGCCTCGGCATGCTCGCCGCGTTTTTCCAGCATGGTCGCAATGCTGTAGTAGGCATCCTTATATCGAGGATTCAACCCGAGTGTTTTATTGAAGAAGTTTAACGCCTGCTCGTCATCTCCTTTCAGCATATATGCCAAACCGAGGTAATAGAAAGCCTGGGAATTTTTGTAATTGAAATTGATAACCTGGTTAAAGATCACCATAGCCCTGTCGATGAGGATGGGATCCCGGTTATTTTCCGATTCCATCAGGTAAGAATAGCCTATGAGGTTAAGGGCCTTGTCATAATTGGGATAGATTGAAAGCAGGGCATGCAGCTTCTGCCTTGCCTTTTCGAACTGCCCCAGAAGAATATACCCGTGGGCAGCGCTGAGATAAGAGACTTCATTGTTTTTATCATACTGCATCGCCTTATCAAGAAGACGGATACCCTCTACGACCTTCGAGCCGTCCTTCTCGCGAATGCCTTCATTCAGTTTGAGCACCCCGTAATAGTCATCCCGGTTTTCCCTTTTCACCACCGCACATACGGGCACGTCATCCACCTTCACTTCATGGATGGTATTTTTTGGTGGCCATATTCCGTTCCGGATCTGGTACGGATCGATATAATTCATGAAGAACACAGCATAGTCCCAGTTATAAACACCCCGGTCATAATACCGGGTATATGGCAGGCTGACCTTGCCGGACTCATCCCGGAAGTAATATTGTACGGTAGCGGACGGGGCATTTGAAATCACCGAGACCTCTGATTTCTGACCGGGAAGGATATTCTCCCGGATCCATTCCGTGCCAGGCTTAAGGCTCACAAGGTAATAGTCGGTTTCATACTTTTTGGATGCTTTTTCAACACCTCCCACCAACCGGTTATAGTAAATATACTGAAGGGGAAAATTCCTGAAGATATGAATGACCGGCCCTGTCATAGCCGCTACAATAATGAGAATGAAGGCAGATCGTAACCATCGTCCCGGGAAAAGATCTCTGATCCAAATTATTCCTGTTGTCGCAAGTATAACCAGGGCCGGGTAAATGAAAAGTACGTGACGCCATCCGCCGTAAACATTGGAACCCTTGTAAATGATATAGACAACCGGGAAAAGGGAAGCAAAATAGAGCATGAAGATCCAGAACGGGTTGACCTTGTCCCGGTTCCTGTAAAAAGTGAAAAGGGGAACCGCAAAAAAGACAAGGATGACAATGGGCACAGTGAT
Organism: uncultured Bacteroidales bacterium; assembly: GCA_963771005.1. Lineage (GTDB taxonomy): Bacteria > Bacteroidota > Bacteroidia > Bacteroidales > DASQZK01. The sequence continues at coordinate 1,828,945 of CAVYRO010000008.1, read as the reverse complement.
CAGGATGTTCTTAGGAATATAATACCATGGAAGGTTGTCCGACCAGATGATTTTGCCTTCGAACATCACCCTGAGGGAAACGGTAATATTGGACATCATCTTCAGGGCGTTGAAGGGATTTTTCAGTGGCGATTTCAATGCATAGGGCCAGGGCAGGAGGCTGATAAAGTAAGCCGACAGCGAAATGATGACGAGGTATACCAATCCTTTTCTTATGAACTTCAGGTATCCGTTCGACATGAAGGTCCATGGCCATTTATTGTAAATGAGGTAAATACTGCTGAAGAGGAAGAGGTAAGGCACAAGGATAAGTCCGCCGATCCGGATGGATATGGTAAAGGCGATACCCAGGGCTATCAAGATTGCAATTTTCACGGAGAATTCAGGGAGTCGTTTCAGGAACCGGACCATCTGCAGGATGGTGAAAATGTATCCCAGGGCAAATGGGATATCCAGCGGATTATTCATCGCATGACCCAGTAGCCGCGGTGAAAAAAAGAGGAGAAAGAGGGAGAGAATTCCTGCGCCGTACCCGATTAGAAGCCGCACCAGCAGGGCGGCCGTAATAATCGTGAGGGCCCCTGTAAACCCGTTCAACACATGCCGCGTTTCATAAATGTTTTTAATGTGGAAAGTTTTAATAAAAATGTAGGTGAGAAGATCAAACGACTGGCCGTAATAATTCAGCTTGTAGGTGGGATCAGTCAGGGCAAGGGTATCTTTCCCGCCCGAAGAAAAATAGTTGTATACTTTTTCCGCCTGAAGCCAGTGTTTTTCCTCATCGCCCGAAATACCAGCACGGTAGCTTATCAAGGGAAGGATGACTAAGGTCAGGAGTAAAGCGGTAATGAACAGGGGGCGGAGCAGCGATGATTCTGAGGCAAAACCATACTTTTTATGGGACTTGTATTCTTCCAGGGCGACAGGAAAATTCCAACGGAACCATCTGCGAAAAAGCGGGAGCGGAGAAATAAAAATCTTGTTTATCCAAGGCTTTCCCCCGTATGGACTCTCAATACCGGTAAATATTTTACCTTTTTCGGGATGAAGCCGCCGCAGGTACCAAAGAACATCCTCCCGGCAGGTAACTTCCCTGTTGGCGGTCATGGAAATAAGGTATTCCGCGGTCTTCCTGCCGATAATGATCCATGCCGGGGTTCCCGGAGCCTGGTTCTTCATATAAACTTCAGCCCATGAATCCAGGGCAGGAAATGCCTGCTGATCATGAAAAAATTCATTGAAATTGATCTCCTTTGAAATACCTCCGGCTTCCATCAGCACTACATAATCCAGCCCTCCTGCGGCAGAGGGAAGGACGGTCTCACGGGTGACTACCTGTACGAATGAAGGTTCGCCCGGCTCTTCTCCGGTTTCTGCCTCCCCGGCGGCCGAAGGACCGTCCACGAATATAAAGAAGCTCGGATCCCTGAAATCTTTTTTCAGGCGTTTCACAGAATCATGGATAATGCCTTTGCTTTTATTTTCTCCGGAAGATGTGCAAAAAAGGAAGGCTATTTTTTTCAGAGAAGGAGCGGAGGGAGAATTGAGATGATGAGTTCCGGCTTTTTTCTTCATTTCCGTGAAAGAATTTGGAGGATTTCGAAGTGAAGATAAGAATAATCTCTTTTGGTAAGGAAGCAAAATGTGAAAATATTACCGGAAGCGGGAAGATGAGGATCAAGCGTAAAAACAATGAGGGTATCTTTTAAAATACTCCGGTTCAGAAAAATAAAAAAACGAACCCATTGCCGGATCCGTTTCCCCTGTCATCGTAAAAAGGGCATTTTATTTTTTGTGACTTGCTTCGTCTGAAACCGAAAGTTTTTTCCTTCCTTTTGCCCTCCTTGAAGCCAGAACTCTCCTGCCGTTGGCCGTAGCCATTCTGGATCTGAAACCATGTTTATTGCTTCTTTTTCTTCTTGAAGGCTGAAAAGTTCTTTTCATGACTGTATATCTTTAACCGTGGTTATCTTTTGAATTCGGATTGCAAAAATAGGTTTTTTTTTATTCATCAAAAAGAAATAGTGGAAAAAAAGTTGTCCTATTATCATTTTCATTCACAGGGCAGATATACGATCTTTTTGGTTTCGAAGAATTCTTCGGAGAAAAACCGGGATACAGTAACAATTTCGACAGCTTTACCGAAAGGAGCGGTCTCTTCATTAAGGTCACCGCCTTTCAGATAAATAATCCCGTTCGCAATGGCATTGAATCCGTTCCCGGAGATCTTGTTTTTAACAAAACCATAGAAAACGGGCAGAGCCGTAACCGCCCTGCTTGTCACGAAATCCCAAGTACCTTTTAGATTCTCAGCCCTTTCACATATAGCTTCGGTATTATCCAGGCCAAGCGACCGGATGATGTCATCCACGACTCTGATCTTTTTTCCTATCGAATCGACAAGGGTAAATTTTGATCCGGGAAAGAGGATAGAAAGCGGAATACCCGGAAAACCGCCTCCTGTCCCGGCATCCAGGACCTTTGTCCCGGGTCGGAAACGGATGAATTTTGCGATCGACATGGAGTGTAGAATATGACGTTCATAGATATGCGGGATATCTTTCCGGGAAATGAGATTGATCCGGTTGTTCCAGTCTGTAAGCAGATTTCCGAGATCCCGCAGTTTTTCCTGTTGTTTTCCGGTAAGGTCCGGGAAATATTTCAGGATGAGATCCATTGACGGTCAGATTTTCTCCGGCGTATTTTTCAGGATATTGAAGAGCAGTTCCCTTGCTCTGAAAAGCTGGGCTTTGACAGTTCCGATCGGGAGGCCGAGCTCCTGTGAGATCTCTTCGTAGGAAAATTCTTTGAAGTAACGTAATTCAACCAGTCTGCGGTAGCGTGGCTTCAGTTTTGAGACGACTTCCCGCATGATACTGACTTTTTGCTGGTTTATCATGTGATTCTCAGGATCGAGAGATTCCGACTGTATAAAGCTGGAAGGAGTGAGTGCTTCATCATCGTCGAAGGTATGGTCGAGGGAAACGAGGTTCCCCCGCTTTTTACGGATGAAATCGATACAATTGTTCGTAGCGATCTTAAACAACCACGTGCTGAACGCGTAATTGGGAGTATACTGATTGATATTTTTGAATGCTTTGCCAAAGGCTTCGATAGTGAGATCCTCGGCATCGACCGGGTTATTCACCATTTTAAGCAGCATGAAGTAGATGGTATCCCGGTACCTGCCGAGAAGATCCGCATATGCTCTCTGATCGCCTTTCCTGGCCAGTTCGACAAGCTTGAAATCCTGTTGTGCTTTATCGGAGAGGTTGAGGTTTAGTTCCATCTATTTCTTTTTCCTTTCAATAAAATTCCCAAAATGCATCATACCGTACAACAACGGAAAAAAGGGTTCGAGTAGCAGCGAAGGTAAGAATAAATATTTTTCCTCCAAACGCCGGAAAGCAATATTAAATATTATCCCTTTCAGGATCAGCATCAGCAAATAGACACCGATAATGTAAACGGTAAAGAAATTGCTGAATAGTAAAATCACAAAGCTGGCATTCAGCGCCATTCTGAATAAGATCTCTATGCCTATCATTCTTTTGACACCCGGCTGATAAAACCTTCCGGTCGTCAGATGCCTCCTTTTCTGTGCGATCCAGTCAGCCCATCGCGTCTCCGGTTCCGACCGGGTAAAACTCCCGGGATGGGTTTCAATGACAATATTGTTCCGGGTTGCGGCTTCACTGACGAAGAGGTCATCATCACCGGAGATCAGACGGCTGTGTGAAGCGAAACCTTTGGTCCGGAAAAAGAGCTCCTTTGTATAACCCAGGTTTCTTCCCACCCCCATGTATGGATGGCCGTACCGGGCCAGGGAAGTATACTGCATCGCTATGAAGGCTGTATCAAAACGGATGAGAAGATTGAGCAGGCCCTTCTTTTTGGAATATAAGCCCGGGCCGGCGACGATTTCCACCTCGCCGTCCAGATGCCTGACCATGTAACGTATCCAATGTTTACCGGCAGGTTCACAATCGGCATCCGTGAAGAGAAGGAGATTATTTACAGAGGCCTTGATGCCAATGGTCAGGGCGAGTTTTTTCCCGTGGATGAAAATCGGGTCTTTTTTTATTGTTGATATGCGCAGCCGGGGATAACGGGCTTTGAAACCGGCAAGGACCTCTTCGGTTTCATCCTCCGAGCAATCATTTACCACAATGACCTCGAAGGAAGGGTAATCCTGTTCCAGTACGGAAGGGAGAAATTTCCGCAGGTTCTCTGGCCTCATTCCGGGCGCAAATGATCACGGAAACGGGGGGAAATGGTCTGCCTCCGGCAACAACCCGTCAGGTTGCCTTGATGCTCTTATAAATACCACCAGGTAATACCATGCCTGGATAAAGAAAGCAATCAGGAAAACCACGATCAGTACCCTGGTATACAGGTCTGTATGTTGTAATATATATTCCAATCCGGGGAAGAATAAATGTTAAGCAATTTTGGAAAGATTTTGGTCAGAACAAAACCAAATAAAGAACATTTTTAAGAATTTAATTATGGAGATCCGGAGTTGAAAATCTGAAAATCAGAAGCGGGTCGTGCGATCATATTGCAGGGGATTCATGGCTGCATATTATAGGTTATGCACCAGGCACAATAGACAGCCTGCCAAGAAGGGCAGCCGAACTCTTGGAATATGCCCAGACACAAGGCATTTACAGTTTATCCCACATACAAAGCCTGCATATAAGATCCTGGTACGAAACCTTAAAAATAAGGAAAAGCCGACAAACCGGGGCATTGCTGAGAAACTCCATACTAAACGGCATTATAAGGGCATTGATCGTTTCAGGATGACTAGTTAAAATTCCTAACTAGTGTTTGCAAGAAAACTCGACAACCCTTCGACTTCGCTCAGAGACCGGTCAATTCGATGAACGAAGAACTTTTCGGATGGTGGTAAGGCAGGCCAAAGGCCCTTCATAAGAAAACCATTGAATTTTAGATTTATATATAAGGGCCTTTGGCCTGCCTTACCACCATCCGAAAAGTTCACCCTCTTGAATGAAGTCGCCGGTCCCTGAGCGAAGTCGAAGGGTTGTCGAGTTTTCTTTGTGATACTAACTAAATTTCAACTTAACCAGTGGCCCTTTTTTTGGGGGAGTATTATATTCTTCAAGTTAATTCTGCACAAGCTCTTTACGCGAGTTGACTTCTGCTTCAAGTTCCAATAGCCGTTTTTGAAACTTGTCAATTTCCTTTGTTTTTACGCAAAGAAAATTAGCATAACTGAATTACAATGTTTTATAGCCCGCAACTTGTTATTAGTAACGAACAATTGTTAATAAAGCGTCTGAATTCTTAAAAAAGCAGAAAAATAAGTCACAGATTAGTGACAATTATAAATTTTTATTTTTATCTTTAATTTTAAATCAGTTTTGGTACCTGAATAATTACAAAAAATCAATCGCTTACCTAAAACCTTTTCATAAAGTATTCATGCATTAAAATAATCTTAATATCACTAGAATATTAGTTTGATTTTTTTCATAATGAACAAAGTTCATATATGAAAGGGGAGTTATCGTTCTTTCCATAAGTAAAAACAAAAAAACCTCATCCTTAGTTAAGAGCCTGAAGATGAGGGAAAAAAATTTCTTTTTTATTTATCTAAACAGCATAAAGATGAAAAATATTATTCACTCTGGAATCACTTTTTTAATTTTTTTCACAATCTTTCTTCAAAGTTGTGAAAAAGAGCCAAATACCAAGTTAAAAAATGAATTACCACTCATTACAACCGAGTATTTTGATCACGAAGTTAAAAAGGAAATTTCTTTCACTGATAAATCTGGTCAGAATACGGCATACTATATTATATATGCTGAGGACCAAGAGATTTTGGAAAATTTTTTAAATTTCTATGATTTTACCCTAATGATTGACTCTCAGTCTCGGGATGATCAAATTATTAAACCAGAGGTAAACTTAAAAGCAACTAGTTCTCAAATCACAGAATTCAATTTAAATCTAGAACCCCAAATCTATCTTAAACTTGTATATGCTGATATTGAATCAAAATGTCGCAAGTTTTCAGTCGCTTTAGAGAGATCAACTAAAAAAGGTGCAAATTATATTACGGGCTATCCAATTGGCTGGTCAACTGTAAATGGAGATTTTCTTGGAACCGTACATCGTGGTTTTGGCTCAGAATATTATGCTAAATGGCGATATAAAGAAGGTTGGCTTTCTTTTGTAAAAGATTATACTGCAAGCTTTTTTTATCCAAGTAGTCTTTACTATGGGGGAGTGAAAAATTATTATTCTTGGTATCGCTTAGATTTGATTATTTATCCTGATTTATATCAAACAGAAGTAAATTATATTGTAGCCTATGATTTGGCTGAAATGCGTGGACATTCTTGTACTATAGGTAATTATGATCATTTTAATTGCTATGTTGGTACACCACCTACAGGCTCGACTGCATTTATTTATTATTACCCAAATACTGGTGAAACCTGGTTTATGTATACTCCGGTGAATGGAAATCAATGCCCCTTATCCGGTAGTCATTTTGATGGCGCAAATTGCAATTATCGACAGGTGCCTCAAGGAACTGAACCATTTCTCTATAATAATAACTGGTACGTTAGACCAGATATTATTGAAGAATTCACATATTGGAAATAATTAACCAATGTAATCACTTTGACACCTTTAAGGTGTCAAAGTGATTACAATGTATTTATTGATATGAACGACAAAAAAATAATATTATATATTATACTTATATTCATTTATTCATGTAAAGATCAAAATAATCTTAATTCTCCCGTAGCAAGAATTGATAATACTCTTGTATTTCAAAATGAAATTGATTCTTTCTATAAAGAAAAAATCGATCGGTGTAAGGGAGAAGTTTTAAATGAATATATAACAATAAAATTAAGAAACTTAAATAATAAAGAACAAAATACTGTTTATAGTAATTTATTGAATATGGGTAATGATTTAAAAGATACTTCATTTAATAACATGATAAGGAATCATGATATTCAGATATTTAAATCCATAACTGATAACCAATATGAACTTATTAAAAATCTGTATCATAATGAATATAAAGTAGGACACTCCTCTAAGAATATTGTTGTCCTATTTGATTATTGCTGTGCAATATGTGCAAAAAATGATCCATTAATAAAATTTTTGGCTCATAAGTATTCAGTTAATTTAATGTATATATATTATTCATTAAATATCTCAACATTAGCTCTTGTCTGTGATATGGCCGCGAAATATGGAAAATATTGGATAATGTTTGATGAAATTTTACCTCAATATTGTGACGATATTGATAAAATTAAGAATTTAGCATTTAAATGTGGTATAGATACTATAAATTTTCATTCTAACTTGATTGATGCTGATTTAATTGAACAACATTTGTCTAATGAAAAAATAATTGAAGAATTACAGATTTATTCAGTCCCAACTTATATTTATAATAATAAAATCTATAATGATATTAAATCGCTTGAACTTGTATTATTCAATCAGAATTAATATCCTATTCATGATTGTTTGTATTCTTACGTTTACAGGCTGTCAAAAAGAATTGAATATAACTCTGCCTGAAGCTAACCAGCAATATGCAATTAACTGTCTATTCGAACCATTTACCTTACCCTATCCTGAGAATGTTACACTTAGTATTGAAAAATCAATAGGTTTTTTGGATACAATTAAATACCGTTCTATTCAGAATGCTGACATTCGTTTATTTCATGATGATTCTCTGTTGGGTAAATTCATATACTCAGATAATACTAAGCTATATATTATGGAAGGAAATCCTAATGTGACTCATGGCCTGTATAGGTTAGAAATCGAAATCGATGGCCATCACGTGGTTGCACAGGATTATTTGCCTCAAAAAACAAGGCTGGAAAAGATAATTATTAATCCCTTTGCAGGTTATAATGAATATGGAAGATCTTTCGCTAAAGTCTGGTTTGTATTTAAAGACCCTGTGGATAAGATAAATTACTATGAAATAGCAATAAGCCACTCTTCAAACTCCGACTATTATGATTTACAATCTGATTTTCCTGCAATTACAGCAGAATCCTATTACCCTACCACCCTTGCGGTAGACTATAGATATCCAAAATTTATCCCATTTAGTGATGCATACTTTAATGGTCAGATAGTAAGTGTTCCTGTGACCTACCTTCATCCCATCGCACCTTATGATGGGAAAGTGAGTCAACATACCATTACATTGCATTTCAGGACGATTTCAGAAAATTATTACCTGTACAGAACGTCATTATTGAAGCAAGGATATAGTATTCATGAAGATTATATTTTTGGTCAAAGTGAACCTGTAAATGTTCATAGTAATATATCTAATAACTATGGAATATTCGCGGGTTATCAATCTGTCGATCAAACTTTTGTCATTGAGGATAATAATTTTATTGAATATGTTTTTTAACAAGATACTCTTGTTTTATTTCATTCTGTCACTTTCAGAACCCGTGATTTATGCTCAAAGTATAAATGTAAGTGGTTATGTAAGCGATAAAAATACCGATGAACGACTCATTGGAGTGAATATATATTCGCCTTCAATGAATATCGGGACAATTAGTAATAGTTTTGGATTTTTTAGTCTTCAACTAGCAGATAGTTCTAGTTCGTTGATAATTTCATACATGGGTTATAAATCTGATACTTTGATAATTGAACCACAAAAAAATCTCTTTTTGAATATCAGACTGGAAAATGGACTAATTTTGGATGAAATTACTGTCGTTGCTGAAAATGAAAACCAAATTCAAAAAAATGAAATTTCGGTTGTTCAAATTTCAATGGATAAGTTGTATAAATTACCGGAATTTGTTGGTGAGAACGACATATTTCATGCTTTGCAATTCATGCCTGGTATCCAGTCTGGTAGTGAGGGGAAGGCCAATCTTTATATCAGGGGCGGAAGTCAGGATCAGAATTTGATTATTCTTGATGATGTTCCATTGTATAATGTTAGCCATTACGGAGGTTTTTTATCGACTTTTAATACAGATGCCATAAAAGAATTTAAGGTTTACAAAGGAGGATTTCCTGCTCGTTATGGGGGACGTCTTTCTTCGGTCATAGATATGAGAATGAAAGACGGAGATATGAATCATTACCATGCATCAGGATCCATTGGGATCATGTCTTCAAAAATTGAGGTAAATGGGCCACTGATTAAAGAGAAGTCTTCATTTTTGATCTCTCTCAGAAAAAATACCCTTCCTATTTTTAGAATCATTTCTGATGTTAAGCTTGATTATAGATTTTATGATATAAATTCAAAATTAAACTATAAAATAAATGACAAAAATAGGATTTATTTCAGTTTCTATAAGGGAAATGACAATGTGATCCTCCGTGACCGGTCCAAATCAGAATTTTTTACCAGTGAATCAAAAATTAATAACGCATGGGGCAATACATTAGGCTCCATAAGGTGGAATACGATCTTGAAGAATAATTTGTTTGTTAATACAATACTTGGATATACTAATTATCATTATACTAATGGATTCCAATATGAATTCAAGAATTGTCACGTCGATTCATCCGAATCGGTTTTGAATAGGTTTACATCCAGAGTTAATGATTTTTTTTTAAGGACCTCCCCGGAATATTACCTTAATCCTGATTATGTTCTAAGGTTTGGCTCAGAAATCATGGTTCATTCATTTACCCCCGGGGATATTCGGTTTGAGCAAAACAATAATAACTTAGAGGAAAGCTTATTTTTTGCGAACACAAGGGTCAGATCTCTGGAAACACAACTATATGCTGAATGTGATATGAAGCCAACTAAATGGTTTGGCGCTAACATCGGATTTCATTATTCGGGCTACAAAATAAAAGACACTTACTATGGAGCTATGGAGCCCAGGCTTCTTGCGAACGTTAAGTTCAGTTCAAATTTTTCGTTAAAAGCCTCATATAGTATTATGCAACAATATGTGCACCTTCTGGCTTACAGCGGTATAGGTTTGCCTTCCGATTACTGGATGCCGGCTACAGCCGATGTCCCACCTCAGAAATCTGAACAGTATACATTTGGAGTTCAGTATAATATAGGAAATAAATACAATGTTAGTTTGGAAACCTATAGGAAAAGAATGAGCAATCTGATAACATTTAAACCAGGTGAGAGCTTCGCAAAAATGAACGAAAGTTGGGAAGAAAAAATTTATAAAAAGGGTATAGGTATTTCTGAAGGTATTGAATGTCTGATTCAAAAAGAATCCGGAAAAACAAATGGCTGGATAGCTTTGGATCTATCCAAATCGGAAAGACGATTTAAAGAAATAATGAATGGTGAAGTTTTCCCTTTTAAGTACGATCGCAGATTTGAATCCAGCCTGGTGATTATTCATTCAATTAATAATAGAATTTCAGTTTCTGCGACATGGAAATTTGGAACAGGATATCCGGTAACATTGCCCATCAGAAAATATAATTCCTTTGGTGAAGACGTCTATGTATATACGTCCAGGAATTCCTTCAGGATGAGGAATTATCATCGACTTGATGTGGGAGTGAACTTCAAAAAAGTCACAAAGAGGGGAGAAAGTAAATGGAATATCACTATTCTGAATGTGTATAACCGGCAGAATCCCTATTTCCTTTATTTTAAAAATAAATATATTCCTATTGTACACCAGGGTGAACATGGTTTCATTATAGATGGAGTTAAGGGGGATTTAAAATTATATCAGCAAAGTTTAATACCTTTTTTCCCAATGGTAAGCTATTCTTTTACGATAAATTGAAAAATAATCATGAAAAAAATATTGATTTTTGTATTTATGGCAATTAGTAATATAACTTTTGGTCAAAAAGAATTAAGTAAATATTTAATTAGCACCAGAGTAGGCTTATCTATGCCAATTGAAGGAAAATATTTGAAAGATAACTGGAAGATTGGGCCATATGTAAATGTTAATTTTACTAAACAATTGCGCCTTTTAGATGTGGTTTTGGGTATCAATTATGAGCATTTATCCATGACATTTGACAACCTTAAATTTTTTACTCCAACTTTAGGAATTGCACATGCATTTTTAATACAACGAATAACCATATATCCTTCGTTGGATATTGGCTATACTTGGATAAATTATACTCTAGGAAAGGGTATTGGCAATTTAACCACTTTTCATTATAATGAAGAAGGTTTAAGTACCTCTTTTAATATACAGCTTTCATATAAAATGACCTCTAAGTTCAGGCTAGCAATAGGAGACTCGTATTTGAATATCTTTAAATCATTTGGGCCCGTTGTCAACAAACCTGATAATAATAATATGATAGGCTTGAACAGACCTTATGTCTCTGCAATTGTCTATTTATAAAATTCACACAACTGTAATTTAAAAATAACATTTTTGATAATCATTCGTCAGCCTTTGGCAAAATTGCATCTTGAAAAATTATTTGTGACCTGTTGGCTTTAAAATTTATCGATCTTACTTCTTTTGATACCGCCGATCACCATTCAAATCGCCAGAGCCACAAAGCATTCCGAAGATCACACTGACCTTTCCCAATGGCATGTGCTTAAAAATCTATTAAGCGATGCTGGGTTTAAGTGCAAATTTACAATATTTTCTGTGTTGCACGCCTGTTGATATGCGCAAAAGATAGGCTACAAACGTCACGACGATAAGGAATAATCCACAACTGTTCCACAGAGCCTCCCCCTCCGCTCACCCCTGCTTCTGCAATTTTTTCTGTCATGCTTTTTGTGCTAACGCTCATGCATCACATTGCTTTTTCTTTTTTTAATTTCCAATAAATGTTGTAAGTTTTATTCCGCTACATCCTGGATATTTCGGTGATACTGACCCCCCAATTCGGTCATATTGACCCCCCTCAGGTTTTAACTCAAAGAACAGATGTCGACTGACATTTTTACCGTTTTTTTCTTAAGCTTTCTCCTCTTAATTCTATCCTGTATGAACTGTGTACAAGTCTGTCCAAGATTGCATCAGCAATGGTTGCTTCACTAATGATATCGTACCAACTTCCTACAGGCAACTGACTGGCGATTATGGTTGAAGCTCTCCCATGCCGGTCTTCGATGATTTCCATTAGATCCATTTGCTGTTGCTGTTCGAGATGTGTTAAGCCAAAATCATCCAGGATCAGCAGGGATGTTTTTGCAAGTTTATCAAAAAATTTCAGGATATTTCCTTCTGCCCGGGCCATTTTGATTCTGAGCATAAATTTCTGGGTATTAAAATAATTGACTTTATAGCCGTGCGAACAGGCATGATTGCCCAAAGCAGAAGCAATGTAACTCTTGCCACACCCGGTTGCTCCGGTGATCAGGATAGAGGCACCTTCAGCTATGTACTGACAACTTGCCAACTGGGTAACCAGGCTTTTATCCAGGCCACGTGAGGGGTCATAACTGATTTCTTCAAGTGAAGCCTGGTAACGGAACTTTGCACTTTTCATCAGGCGTTCAAAACGACTGTTTTTTCGTTCATCCTCTTCTCCCTGAAGTAATATCTCCATGCCTTCACTAAAAGAGATTTCATGGGTGCGCCTGGTTTCCTCCAGTGATTTACAGGCCTGTGACATACCTTTAAGGCGCAGCTGTTTAAGTTTGATTTCGATTTCTGTCATAACGATTTAAAATTTAATGGTTAACTGATTGTAATAATCTTTCCCCCTGATGTTTTCATGATCAGGAAGAGGTTTTTCCTTATTTTCACCGGGTGGATTTTTTCTGAAGTTTTCAATGACTCTCAGGATAAACTTATAGGAGTATGTTTCACAGGAAAGCGCCTCCTGACAGGCTTTGTTAAAGATCTGCGGATCAGTTTTCCGGTGAAGGCTGAAGAGCCCGTCACAAGTACGATAATTTTGTTCCGGTGGCCTGCCGCCTTCAAAAAGTTTATTTATGATCTCATATAGCGGTTGGGATTGCACTTTTGCCCTGTTCATATAGTATTCCGGACTTCGATCAAGGTAATGCCTATGATGTGAACAAAGATGTTCCCTGACGGTAGTATAACCTCCCCGCGGAAAACTCCTTTGGTGAACGGCTATTTTCTCTCCCCTGGCATATATGCGAACCATTGACCGTGTATAGATCACTTTTACCCTTTCCCCGATCCACTTATAAGGTACGCTGTAATAATGCATGTCACATGTCAGGAGGATATGATTGTTTTTAGCCACCTTTAGTTCCCGGTAAAATTTCATCTCATATTGCCTTTCTGGTAAAGGCTGTAAAAGCTGCTTTTCACTGGCAAGGAACCTCTCCTCACGGCAATAAGGTTTTTGCTGCATCCGGGTCTGGTTATGATCCCGGTTCTTTTCAAAAATGGCCTGGTTTAATGAGTGCAGATCAAAAAACTGAACATTACGAAGTTTGGCATAAATCCGGGCATAGATCAATTTGACCTGGTTTTCCACCAGGGCTTTATCCTGTGGTTTAGCCACACGGGCTGGCAATATGGTGATATTGTAATAGTTACAAAAATCTTCCAGTGCACGGTTAATTTCGGGTTCATACCGGTTGGCTTTGATAATGGCTGCTTTAAGATTATCAGGGACCAGGATCTGTGGTGCACCTCCTAAAAACTCAAGACAGCACCTTAACGCGTAAATAAAATCTTCTATGCCTTGGCTTCTTACGGCCATGACAAAAGCATAATCCGAGTAAGGCAGGCAGGCTACAAAGACGGGGCACCAGATGATCTCACCGGTTTGACTGTCAATGACCGGAAGTTTTTTGCCCGCAAAATCCACGTATAGTTTCTCCCCCGGTTTATGCTCGAGTACCATCGCTGGCTTACGGGCAATGAGCTGTTGTTTGAGATGAAAGCAGAACTGGGTATAGCCGTAGCCGTCTGTATAGGCTGCCCGGTATTCTTCCCAGAGAACTTTACGGTTCACCCCGGGTCTTTTAAGTTCCTTTTCAAAATAACCAAGACGGGATTTCAGGTCCTCAAAACGATCATCTTTATAGGCAGGATTTCCGGCGTGAAATTTACGTTCCAGTTCAGGATCATCCAGGGAAAGAAGATCATCTATGCTCATCTTAAGTTCATAGATTTTGGTCAGATAAGCTTTGACCGTGTTTTTACTTATACCCAGAGTTCGGGCCATCTCTTTCCGGCTTTTTTCCTGTTTACGTAATTGCAATAACTGTTTGATTTGACTCATAGATTTAACTTTTCCAGCCATCGGTTCTTTGTGTAGGTTAATAAACCTGCTAAAAAAGTTAAAACCTTTGATATCTTTATTCTTCAGGGGGGTCAATATGCTCCGAATTCATTCTGTGCATGCCTCTGTTCAGGGGGGTCAACATGCTCCGAAACGCTTCGCGGCGGCGGCGATCTTTTTAAAAATAGATCGAAACTCCCTGGATTTGATATTTTGGGGGGGTCAGTATCTGCCGGAATGGCAGGGAAATTTCAAAAATTTAGAAGGTCAAATTTTTTCGTCTCCGGACCGGATTAGGGGGGTCAGTATGGTCCGAATTATCCACATCCAAAGGAAATGCCCCCGTCCTTTCGAAAGTGGACGACTGAGAAACCTCCCCGTTGCGATCCTGGATTTTGGAAGAATGAACTTATTCAGGGATTTTGTGTGATCGCTTCACTGCCGGATCATGTCCCTTTGTACTCTTTTATTTTCGTCTTATCTTTGCCCCATATTTTCCCGATGAAATTTACGATCGAATATCAGGACATAGCTTCTGGGGCCAGGGCGGGCCGTCTCATAACGGGTCACGGTGAGATTCCCACACCCGTATTCATGCCGGTGGGAACAGCCGGGACCGTCAAAGGTGTGCACCAGCGGGAGTTGAGCGATGAGATCGGGGCCCCGGTGATCCTCGGAAATACCTATCATCTTTTTCTCCGGCCGGGGCTCGAAATACTGCAAAAGGCGGGCGGGCTTCACAAGTTCATGGGCTGGAACAGGCCGATACTTACCGACAGCGGAGGATACCAGGTTTTTTCCCTGGCAGAGATCCGGAAACTTAAGGAGGAGGGGGCCGTTTTCAATTCGCATATTGACGGATCGAAATATATTTTCACACCGGAAAATGTGGTCGATACGGAAAGGATCATCGGAGGAGATATCATGATGCCTCTCGATGAATGCACTCCCTACCCCTGCGATTATGACTATGCCAAAAGATCGCTCGGACTGACGCATCGCTGGATAGACCGGGGTGTCAAACATTTCCTGGAAACTGAGCCCCTTTACGGGCATGAACAGTCTTTATTCCCTATCGTGCAGGGTAGCGTTTATGAGGATCTTAGAGTACAGTCGGCAGAGAAAATGGCAAGCCTGGAAATGGACGGTATTGCCATCGGCGGCCTTTCGGTGGGCGAACCGGCCGAAGAAATGTACAGGATCACCGGGATTGTGAACCAGATCCTTCCCGTTTCCAAACCGCGTTACCTTATGGGCGTGGGCACTCCGGTCAACATCCTTGAATCAATTGCGCTGGGGGTCGATATGTTCGACTGCGTAATGCCCACAAGGAATGGCAGGAATGGTATGCTTTTCACGGGTGAGGGCATACTAAATATGAGGAACAACAAATGGAAAGACGATTTTTCCATGATCGATGAAAATGGAATTACCTTTGCCGATAAACAATATTCAAAGGCCTATTTACGTCATCTCATCATATCGGGCGAAATGCTGGGTGCCCAGATCGCGAGTATTCACAACCTTGGATTCTACCTGTGGCTGGTGGGGGAGGCCCGCAACCGGATCCGGAACGGTGACTTCACAAACTGGAAAAACCTAATGGTAAAAAAACTGGCAACAAGGCTATGAAAATCCCGGGACTTAAAATCATTGACCTGTACATCATCCGTAAGTTCCTGGGGACGTTCTTCTTCTCCATTATCATCATACTTTCAATAGCGATAATTTTCGATGTTTCAGAGAAAATCGACGATTTCATTGAGAAAGGGGCCCCGCTGAAAGAGGTGGTCTTTCATTATTACATGAATTTTATCCCCTACTTCGCCGTACTGTTCAGCTCCCTCTTCACCTTTATTTCTGTTATTTTCTTTACCTCGAAAATGGCCTACAACACGGAGATCATAGCCATCCTCAGCAGTGGGGTGAGTTTCCGGAGATTGTTGGTACCCTACATGGTATCGGCCGGGTTCATTGCCCTGTTTGCCTATATGCTGAGCAATTATGTGATCCCTAAGGCGACGGCGGTAAGGCTTGATTTCGAAGAAAAGTACATCCAGAGCCACCCTGTGAATTTCAACGAGAAAAACATTCACAGGCAGATCGAACCCGGTATATTTATTTACATGGAGAGTTACAGCAATTACAGCAAGACCGGTTATAATTTTTCAATGGAGAAATTTCATGACGACAAGCTGGTATCAAAGCTGATGGCCGACCAGATCGCCTGGGATTCGACAAACAATGACTGGATCATCAGGCGTTACTATATCCGGGATATCAACGGCATGCATGAAGATATCAGGGAAGGGAATACGCTTGATACAACGATCAACCTCTACCCTACCGATTTCAACAGGCGACTGAATGTTGTTGAGTCGATGAGTAAGAACGAATTGAATAAATTCATCAAGAATGCCAAGATGCAGGGCGAGACCAATGTCACGGCTTACCTTATCGAGAAATACCGGCGAACGGCCTTTCCCTTCTCGACCTTCATTCTCACGCTCATCGGCGTGGCAGTTTCCTCAAAAAAGGCCAGGGGCGGGATCGGCATGCAACTCGGGGTTGGACTGGCTCTGAGTTTCACCTATATTCTTTTTATGCAGTTCTCCTCCCAGTTTTCAATCAGTGGTACGCTGCCTCCCCTGCTTGCCGTTTGGGTGCCCAACATCATTTTCGCTTTTGTAGCTTTTTACCTGTATAAGATAGCGCCGAAATGATGAAGGATTCCGGCCCCCGGACAATAATGAATTATATCCTTTGTTAAATTGCCGGGATTTAGTAATGTTGTATTCCCAAATAAATTCAAAATCAGAAGGCAGGTAGGGGGTAAGAATTTCAAAATCTAATAATTATGCCCATAAATAAAAAAATACTGGAATTAAAGAAGAGGAGAGAGCTGGTTCTCCAGGGTGGTGGTGAGCAGGCCATCCAAAAGCAGGCTGCCATGGGTAAGCTCACGGCACGGGAAAGGATCCTTTCCCTGTTGGACAAGGATTCTTTCAATGAGTATGATCTTTTTGTTGAGCATGATGCGCGCGATTTCGATATGGACAAAAAGACTCTTCACGGCGACGGGGTGATCATCGGCACCGGTACCATACATAAAAAACCTGTTTGCATATTTGCACAGGATTTCACTGTTGCCGGGGGTTCGCTGGGTTTTATGCATGCACGGAAGATCACCAAGATCATGGATCATTCACTGAAGATGCGCATGCCCCTGATCGGGATCAATGATTCCGGAGGAGCGCGTATCCAGGAAGGCGTCAATTCCCTGGCAGGTTATGGTGAAATCTTTTTTCGCAATACCCTGGCTTCGGGGGTTATTCCCCAGATCTCGGTAATCCTGGGCCCCTGTGCCGGAGGTGCCGTATATTCGCCTGCACTCACCGATTTCGTCTTTGTGGTGGAGAAAATTTCCAAGATGTTCATTACCGGTCCTGAGGTGATAAAGACAGTGCTGGGTGAGGAGATCAGCATGGAAGAGCTGGGGGGTGCCCGGGTGCACAGCGAGATTACGGGAAATGCCCATTTCTTTGCCCTGAGCGAGGAGGAATGCTTCTCACAAATAAAAAAGCTTCTCGAATTCCTTCCCTGGAGCAATACGGAAAAATCGGTGCGTACAAACACCAGGCCCCCAAAAAAATCATTCGATATCACTTCCATCGTTCCCGACGATCCACGGCAGCCTTATGATGTCAGGGATGTCATCCGGGCCATCGTGGATGATTCCGATTTCCTGGAGGTACAGGAATTGTGGGCAGGGAATATCGTTATCGGTTTCGGAAAGCTCGGAGGGGAGACAGTGGGCTTTGTTTGCAACCAGCCACTGGTCCTTGCCGGCGTGCTTGATGTCGATTCGTCCGACAAGGCGGCACGTTTTATCCGGTTCTGCGATGCCTTCAATGTCCCCATCATCACCCTTGTCGATCTTCCCGGGTACCTTCCGGGCGTTGACCAGGAACACGCAGGTGTTATCCGGCATGGGGCAAAAATGCTTTATGCATATAGCGAGGCCACCGTTCCGAAGATCACGGTGATCATAAGGAAGGCATACGGGGGAGGTTACATTGCGATGAACTCGCGTCATCTCAGGGCCGACTTCGTCTTTGCATGGCCTTCGGCCGAAATAGCCGTGATGGGCCCCGAAGGAGCCGCCAATATCATTTTCCGCAAGGAGATCTCAACGGCCGAAGATCCGGAAAAAATGCGGAAACAAAAGGTCAAGGAATATAAGGAAAAATTTGCAAACCCTTATGTGGCCGCGGCCAAAGGATACATAGATTCCGTGATCGAACCCAACGAGACCCGGAATCTTCTTCAGCATGCCGTCGAAGTATCCTCCAGGAAAGAGATTGTCATGCCCAGAAAGAAACACGGTGTTCCACCCTTTTAATCCGAAAAATTAATGGCAGAGAAAAAAGTGACAAAGAAGGGTACTATTCCTGAGAATCCCTGTGACGGGAAGATCAAATGCAAGTCGCTGCAGATCAACGAAACAAAGTACCGTACACAGCTCACAAAGAAATTTGAGAACCGGAAACCGTGGCAGGCCTCCGATCCCAAAAAAGTACCTTCCTATCTTCCCGGGAACATTCTGAAGGTTTTCGTGAAGAAAGGCCAGAAAGTTAAAAAGGGTGATCCGGTGGTCATTCTAGAGGCCATGAAGATGAGGAACAAGGTGAACATGCCTTTGGCCGGGGTGATCAAATCCGTGAATGTGAAGGCCGGGGAAAACATACCGAAGGGATTCGTGATCGTGGAAATGGAATAGAAGATTTTCCTCATCTGTCCCTGACGTGGGGTTATTGGTCATTTAACCAGTTCAATTCTGCTTCTCTGTCACAAAATCAGGCTGGTCCTGAATATCCGGAGACCATGAAGGGATTGGAAGGTTTTCTCATTTCGTTTATTACGTTACGAAGTTCATTTCACCACAAACCGGTATGTTCCGGAACCAACCCTGAAGACCGCTGCCTGATTATTGATTCCTGTCATCCGGATCACGCCTTCTTTGCCGGTGGCTTTACCCCCGGACACCACCAGGTCGTTCCCTTCATAAATATCCGGAAAGGCATTGCCCAACACAGGGACATGGATGGTGGCCGTGGCATTGGCCGGGATGGTGACATCCAGGTGAACTTCGCTGCCGGATCTTTCCCACGACGAACTGATCTTCCCGCGTACGGAATGGTAGCTGCCTTTGGCCCAGGTGAGATCGCCGACAATGGAAGGATTGATCAGGATATCGCTAAAGGCCACCGAGCTGTCGGTTTGCTGAATGCCGAGGACTGATTTATAGAACCATTCGCTCACCGATCCGAACATCGGGTGGTTCTTGGAATCGTGTTCCTGGATATCCCAGTTTTCCCACAATGTGGTTGCCCCGTTTTCGATCATATAGCCGTAACCCGGGAAATCACGCTGGTTGAGCATCAGGAAGGAGATATCATCACGACCGTGATCGCTGAGGTAGTTGAGCATCATCTTGGTGGAGAAGATGCCCGTTGTCAGATGGCCGTGCCGATCAACCTGTATCTCATCGAGGAGTTGTTGCATGGCCCTGCGCCTGAGGTTGCCTGGCAGAAGATCGTAATACAGGGCAAAAACCTGGCAGGCCTCATAGCCGGTGTAAACCTTTCCGGTTTCCTGATCGACGAACTTATCGATGAAAGCCTTTTTGATGTCTTCAGCCAGTTTGTTGTATTTGGCAGCATCGTCGGGTTTTCCGAGGATCTCAGCAAATTTCGCCAGGATGATCACATGATGGTAATAGGCCGAGGTTGCCGATACCGGCCGGGGCCGTTCATCCACGCTGTTATGGTCGCCGATGCCGTCCATGACCAGGTTGTCAGGAGCGTGTTCATGAAGAAGGTCGACCAGTTTTTTCAGCGCCGGGTATTGTTCCTTTACAATGTCGAGGTTACCGTAGTATTTATACAACTGCCACAGCAGGAAAGGGTGTGCCAGCGTCCATCCGACAGGTCCGGCCCCTTCTTCGGGACCCCGTTCGTTGATGCTGACGTTTGGAGCACATTCGGTCATAGCCCCGTCGGGCAGCGCATCGCGTTCGAAATCGCGTACAGACTTCTGGTAGAAATTGCTCATGTCGTAATTATTCATGAACGCCTCACTGGCGGTGACCATATCTCCGCCATACCCGAACTTCTCCCGTGCGGGGCAGTCGGACTCTACGCTGAAGACATTGCTCAGCATTGCCCATTCGGTGATATGCTGGATCTGGTTGAACAAATCGCTGGAAGACTGGAATTCGGAAACGTCTTTAATATCGGAATGCAGCACCAGACCCTCGAGATCATTAAGCGACGGTTTGTAGGGCAGACCGCTGACCTCCACGTACCGAAAGCCGTGAAAAATGAACCGGGGCTCGAAGGTTTCCACGCCATTTCCATTGCTGTAATACCGGTCCTCCTGCCAGGCCACATCGGGAGCACCGGGGCCTCCCTGCCCGGGATGCTTGATCTGTCCGGCAGCAGTTGTATTGACATTAATGGTGTTGTCGGGGTTTATTATTTCGGCATACCGGAACCGGATCTCCGTTCCGGCTTCAGCCTGGCTTATAAACCGGATCGTGCCCGCGAAATTCTGTCCAAGATCGTAAACATAGACGCCTGGCTCAGGTTCCTGGATCTGTACCGGATTGAGGGTCTGGAATTTCCGAACCGGCGGGATGAATTCCCATGTCAGCTTCCCTGCCGGACCTTCGGCTTTCACGGCATTTTTCCAGTTTTTATCATTGAACCCCGGCATGCTCCAGCCCGGCTGTTCCATACGTGCATCGTACCATTCCCCGAGATACAGGTTATTCCTGATAACCGGGCTCTCCGATGTTTTCCAGCCCTTGTCGCTGACAACCACATCCGATGTCCCGTCAGCATATTCGATGTTAAGCCTGCAGCGCAATACCGGCTGTCCGATGGTAAGCACGGTCCTGAGGTTTCTTCCGAAGACACGCAACGGGAGAGGATTGTACCACCCGTTCCCAAGGACAACCCCGATTGCATTCTTTCCCTGTTTTAGCTCTCCCGTCACATCATGCACATTGTAATATACGGTTTTTGCATACTGCGTCCATCCGGGATCAAGACGGATATCATCCGGCCTTTTGCCGTTTATGTAAACATCGTTATAACCCAGTCCGCAGATATACAACCTTGCCCGGGTCACTTTTTTACTGATATCAAAGGTTTTTCTGAACATCGGTGCAGGGATTTTTTTATAGAAATCTTCTTCCCTGGCCGGTGGAAGGGATCCGTCACTGATCCAGCTTCCCTTCCAGTCGGTTTCGCTGAAGAGCCCAGTTTCAAACCAGCCGGGCTCCGACCATGGAGAGATATTCCCCTTACCATCCCAGGTTCGTACTTTCCAGTAGTAACGGCTGGCAGGTTCAAGGTTTTTACCTTCATACCTTATGCTGAATGTACGATCCGATTCCACCTTCCTGGAATCCCAGAGAATTCCTTTCTCCTGCTCCAGGGCATCCTCATCTGCCGCAACCATTACCTCGTAGGCAGACTGAACGGCATTACGTTCGAGGTCCCGGATCTCCCAGGAGAATTCCGGGGTGACATCTATGCCCAGCGGATGTTTAATATAGTTAACCTTCAAGGCTTCGGGTGCAGGCACTACGGCGCTGATGACATTTGCCGTCAAAAGTAGAATGAGCGTTATGATATTAGTTTTCATGCCGGGATTATGTGAGATTTATATTTGAGCAGGTAATAATGAGAGTGCCGGAGCGGTATAAATTTACCTAAAAAAAGTTTTATGGAATCTCCGGATTGACCAAATTAAATGACGGTTGGTAAATCACATTTCAACCCTGGTTTTTTTGCACTTCCCAGTATGCTTCCAGGTGTGTATATAGTTCAAGGTATCGCAAATACACTTTTCTGTAAATCTGATAATTCCCCGTATCGGGCTCAATTCTCAATTTCGCGGAAACTGACAATGAAACCGCCTGCTCTATGCTGCAGAAGAGGGACGTTCCTGTTCCGGCCAGGATGGCAGCACCCAGGGAGGCGTTTTCGGCCTGGGTATTTGTAATAACGGGAAGTCCGGTCATATCGGCAATGATCTGTGCCCATAAATTACTCTTTGCCCCTCCGCCAAGAAGAATGATCTCACGGATCACAATTTCTTTTTCCCGCATGGCTTCCATATTCCGTTCGATTGCGGCCGCCACGGCTTCCAGTATGGACCGCACAAAATGGCCCTTGTGCATTCCGAGGCTAATGCCGGCAAACACTCCTTTCACGGCAGGATTGAATTCCGGGGATCCTGTGCCCATAAAATGCGGTAGCATCGTCAGTCCGTCTGCCCCGGGCGGGACCTGTTCCGCCAGGTTAACGAGAAGGTCATACGGATCATTGCCGGGATCCTCTTCCTTCCCGAACTCATCGCGGAACCACTTCAGTACCAGTCCCGCTGTTTGGGTATAGGGAAGCAGGAAATACAAGCCGGGAAGTGCATGGCACTGGCAGGGCAGTTTAAGGTGAATATCACGGACGGGCTTATCGAGGGTGACACACATCGCCATGGCGGCTCCGATGGTCAGGCTCACCATCCCCGGTTTTAGGTTCGCCGCGCCAATGGCTCCGGCAGGATGATCGTAAGCGCCTGTGATGACAGTTGTCTTTGCCGAAAGCCCGGTTCGCGCAGCGGCTTCGGAGGTAAGTTGGCCGGCAGCCGAACCCGTGGGCATGAGGGATGGAAGCTTTGATTCTGTAATCTCCAGAAAACCGAGCATTTCATCCCACCATCTCCTGGTGTTTATGTCGAAATATAAGGTTGATGAAACGAGTGAATACTCGGTGCAGAATTTTCCGGTAAGCTTAAAGATGAGATAATCTTCCACCAGCAGGAATTTATGAACCTGCCTGAAAACATCAGGTTCATTTTCCCGGATCCACAATATGCGTGTGGCCGGCCAGATGGCTTGTATCACGGGTTGCCCGGTGACATCCATGATCCGCTGGTTTCCGAATTGCATTTCTATCAGGCCGGCTTCATGAACGGAACGGTTATCGAGCCAGACTATGGCCTTCCTCAGCGGCCGGCCTTCGCTGTCGACCATGATGATCGTTTCCCCCTGGCTGGAAAAGGCCAGTCCTTTGATCCCTGCGGGACGGACGCCTGAAATGGATAAAAGTTTCTGAATGACAAGACAGGTCACATTCCAGTAAACTTCCGGATCCACCTCGCAGATGTCTCCCGGACCTGTTTCAAGTTCATACTCCTCGCCGGCGGTGGCAATGATATTCCCGTCGCTATCCAGGATCAGCCCTTTTATGGAGGTGGTACCGGCATCAATTCCTATGACATATGTGCCTGTTCCGGGATTCATGAGCTTCCGTTTATTCGTCTTTCAGTTTATATTTTCCGGCTGCTTCCATGGGCGACATTCCATGCTTGACCACATCCACAAGGGCAGCCTGGAAACCTGCCGGGTCGGGAACCTGGATGGCATTGCGGCCGAACACCACGCCCTTTGCACCGTCCCGGATCTCTTCAGCTGCCAGCCGGAGCGCTTCGATCTGGGTAGGTTTTTTCTCTGCACCAAGACCGAGAACCGGCACCGGGCATGAGGAGGTAACCGCTTTAAAATCCACAGTGTAAAATGTCTTGATGAGGTCGCACCCCAGCTCACTCAGGATGCGGCAGGAGGTATAGACTTGTTCGTGCATCTCTTCAGGAGTGAGTTCACCGGAATGCGTGGGAAAGGATTCGCCGATCACCGGGATGCCCATCTTGTCTGCTTCATTGACAAGCCTGCTGTAGATCTCCACGTTCCTCGCATCATTCTCCTCACTCCCTGTCTGAAGGGTGAGCGATGCCAGCACGGCTTCGGCACCGTTAGCCACTGCTTCCTGAACCGTCTGGATAAGAACCGTCCGGGCCTCGTTGTAGTTCCAGTGAAAGCAGTAAACCGAGCTCCAGTTCAGGCGTACAACGGGCATGGGTGCACCCTTAAAATTAAAGGTATCTTTCAGCTGCCTGAGCATACCCGGGCTCAGTAAAACAGCGTCCACCACCGGGTTGATCCTCTTTGCCGTGGCTTTCAGATCGGTCATCCCCGGTATGGGACCGTCAAACAGTCCGTGATCAATAGCGATGATGACCGCATTGGCAGACTTGTTAAATAGTTTATCAAGCCGAAGCGATTTACCGTTCATTTTCGGAAAAAGTTTTATGATTGATTGTGAAATACTATGAACAAATATATCAAATTTCAGAGAAATAGTATTGTAAAAATGATTAAAATTGTCTTATTTTGTTCGAAGCAATCAAATATTTGAGGAAGAGGGTAACCACAGATTACACAGATTAACACAGATTTTAGAAGAGGGTAACCACAGATTACACAGATTGACACAGATTTTGGAAGAGGGTAACCACAGATTACACAGATTAACACAGATTTTAGAAGAGGGTAACCACAGATTACACAGATTGACACAGATTTTAGAAGAGGGTAACCACAGATTACATAGATTGACACAGATTGAGTAACCACAGATTACACAGATTAACACAGATTTTTCAGATTGTTCCGGGAGTTATACAAAGAGTTCACAGTAAATGCACCAGGAAATACGAAAAAAACTAGTTTTGGATCTTCTCAACGAGCATGATGCGATCACCATACAGGATGTGGTGAGACGCTGTGGGGTCTCGGAGATCACGATCCGCCGTGACCTGGTGGACCTCGAGGCGAAAGGCCTGATCATCCGCACCCATGGCGGGGCCGTGAAGACCAGGGCTGTCGGTCATCTTTTCACATACGACCAGCGATTTAACCGCAACCGGGAAAATAAGGAAGCGATCTGCAAGGTGGCATCCCGGTTTATCGCTGACAATGATATCATTTTTGTCGATTGCGGGACCACGATCATTCATCTTACCCGATATATCCCCAAATGCGAATCGGTGACCGTGATCACCAATTCCCTGCCGGTGATCTCGGAAATGATAAATTTTCCGCAGGTAAAGCTTGTGCTTATCGGGGGCGAAGCAGTCAGCGAGCGGAAAGCCATCTACGGCCCCGTTGCGGAACGGAACATAGACCAATATCATGCAACAAAGGCTTTCGTAGGTGCCGACGGAGTAACACTGGCAAAAGGCCTTAGCTCCTTCGATGAGAAAGAGTCTGCTATCACCCTGAAAATGATAGAAAATGCCGATGAAACGTACCTCCTTTGTGATTCATCAAAAATAGGAAAGGATTCCTATATCACATTCGCACCTCTTTCAGTCATCGACTGCCTCATCACGGATAAGGAACTCGACAGAACACTGGTAAACCGGTACAGGGAGGGGCATGTAAATATAATCAATGCCTGAATCCGGTTAAGAGCAGCTCGCCATGGGTATACGGCTGCAACTGGAAATTATGAAGACTACACCATAAGAAAAGAATAAAAATATGTCAAAAGACTGGTGGAGAGAGAGTGCCAGCGGCATTCCCAAACTTATTACCGAAACTCCCGGACCGGGGTCAAAGAAAATGCATGCAAACACTTCCCGGTACATGAAAGGATTAAGCTCACAGGTGAAGCTTTTCCCGGTATGTTTTTCAGAGGGTCACGGGATAAGTCTCACGGATGTTGACGGCAACAGGTATCTTGATTTCTCATCGGGGATCTATGTCACCTCGCTGGGACACTGCCATCCGAAGGTATCGGAGGCAGTTGCACATTGGGCAAACCGGCTGATGAACGCTCATGATTTTACCACGCCCGTTAAGGAAAAGCTGATGGAGAAAATGGCAGATATCCTTCCGGGAAATCTTAATGCCATTCAGCTTTATTCCGATGGTGCCTCTGCCGTGGAAGCTGCAATAAGGGCAGCGAGGGCGATTTCGGGAAAACATGAATTCATCTCGTCGTACCGCGATTTCCATGGCAAAACCATGGCAGCGGTGAGTTGCGCCCAGATGTTCCGTGGGGAAACCTTCAGCTACGGGCCAACACGTGCTCCGGGTTTCTACATGGTGCCCCGCCCCGATCCGTACCGTCCGCTCTGGACCAAAGAGGACGGCACTATCGATACCGTTGCCTATATCAATTTCTATGAGAGTTTTCTGAAAGAGGGAACAGTTGGGAATGTCGCTGCTTTTGTACTCGAACCTGCACAGGGATGGGCGGGAAGTATTTTTCCCCCGGAAGATTTCTTCCCCCTGCTTAAAAAGCTTTGCGAAAAATACAATATTCTGCTTTACGACGATGAGGTTCTTGCAGGAATGGGCCGTACCGGGGAATGGCTCACCCTGAGCCACTGGGATGTAGTCCCTGATATTGTGACCTTTGGAAAATCATTTGGAAATGGTTTTCCCGTGACCGCCATGGTGGTGAAAGAAGAGAACGGGGAGGCCCTGGAGAAGATATCTGCCTCATCCAGTTACGGCGGAAACCCGATGGCTTGCGCAGCAGCCCTGGCATCCATCGAGGTCATCGAGGAGGAGGATATTTTGCATAATGTCAGGACCGTAGGTGAATATTTCAGCAAGAGAATGCTCAGGATGAAGGAAGAGCATCCGATTATCGGTGATGTGAAGGGAAAGGGATTCCTCCTTGGGATTGAACTCGTGAAAGACAGGAAAACTAAGGAACCTTTCGATGAAGCCGGGAAACGGGTCTACCAGAAAGCTTTCCGCAAGGGCCTGGCCTGGATACCGGCCGGTCACATCCTCCGGATGTCGCCGCCACTGATCATGGATGAGAAATACGCCGCAATGGGGATGGACATCATCGAGGAAGCCATTGCAGAAACGGAGAAAGAATTCGGGTACTGAAATTTCGAACGTTTATCGATCAGTAATGGAAAGAAAGGAAATACATTTCGGGATCATCGGCCTCGGCCTCATGGGAAAGGAATTCGCAAGTGCCATTTCCCGCTGGTGCCATCTGTACTCCGATG
Source organism: uncultured Bacteroidales bacterium (assembly GCA_963771005.1). Taxonomy (GTDB): domain Bacteria; phylum Bacteroidota; class Bacteroidia; order Bacteroidales; genus DASQZK01. The sequence continues at coordinate 1,801,795 of CAVYRO010000008.1, read as the reverse complement.
CTCCGGTGCCGGTCATCACCGGGATATGCAATGAGAAGAACCTGAAAGACAGGGAATGGTTTACCTCACAATTCCCTTCGGTTGAGATTGTCACCGGAAATTACCATGAGCTCCTGGCTTCTGACAGGATCGATGCCATTTACTGCGCGGTGCCACATCATCTTCACGAACAGGTTTATACGGATATATTAAGGGCCGGCAAGCATCTCCTGGCGGAAAAACCTATGGGCATCGATCTTCCTGCTAATGAAAGGATCCTGGCAGAGTCGGAGAAGCACCCTGACCTGGTTGTTCGCTGCAGCTCGGAATTTGTATATTATCCGGGGGCAAAACGGGTGATCGACTGGATCCGTGCAGGGAATTACGGCCGGCTGATGGAAGTAAAATGCGGTTTTCATCATTCATCGGATATGGACCTCAGCAAAACCATCAACTGGAAGAGGATGGTGAAATATAACGGCGAGTACGGCTGCATGGGCGACCTCGGTTTTCATATCCATTTCATCCCCCTGCGGATGGGCTGGTTCCCCCGGTGGGTGTTTGCCGATCTTCAGAATATTGCAGAGACGCGTCCCGGCAATGACGGAAAACCCGTTTTATGCGATACCTGGGACAATGCCGTGTTGACCTGCAAATGTGAGGACCCCGAAAATGGCCACGAGTTTTCCATGATCTTTGAAACAAAGCGGATGGCGCCGGGGCAGACTAACAGCTGGTTTATCGAAATCTATGGAACAAAGGGATCGATCAGGTATTCGACCGCTGATCCGCGTGCTTTTTTCCATCTCGAAACCAAGGGTACGGAACAAGGGTGGACGAGGGTCGATATCGGCTCGAAATCATTCCTTCCCTCCATCTCCGGCGGAATTTTCGAGACCGGTTTCTCCTATGCCTTCCTCCAGATGATCGGTGCCTTCATGGAGGAATTCAGGGAAGGAACGGATCATGCCTTCAGGACAGCGACACCTGAGGAAACCAACCTGAGCCACCGGATCATGACCGCGGCACTTGAATCCTACAAATCCGGTCAGCGTATCAACCTCTGAAATGCAATGATTAAAATTTAAAACTCCATCATCATGAAAAAAGAATTGACAGCAGGATATGTTTCCTTCGGCACTCAATTCTATGAACCGGCAAACCTGAAGATGATCAGTGCCAGGGCGGAAAAACAACTTTCGGAAGCCGGATTGGTCCTGGTACGGACGGACCCGGTGACCGGCGAGGATGAAGAACCCCGGCGGGCCATACGGGAACTGAAGGAGAAAGAATGGGATTTTCTTTTCGTAAATATCATCAACTGGATCGATACCCGGGGCGTTTTCCGGGTTCTCCATGAATTCCGGAATGTACCCATGATCCTTTACAGTTTTGGCGGATTTACGGACACGGAAGGCAGGTTCGGAGAGAAAGGCACGCTGATATCCCCGGCTGCGGGGGCGGGATCTACCTCGGTACGCTTCCCCATGGAACAATGGGGGATAAAATTCAGGTATCTTTTTAATGCTCCCGACTGCCCGATGGATATCGATGGCATTATGTCCTTTGCACGCGCCGCTTCGACAGTGAAAAATCTCAGGCATGCACGTCTCGGAATGATCGGTTACAACGACATGGGATTGTATTCAACCGGCATAAACCCCACACGGCTCAGAAACCTTATCGGACCTGAAATTGAAAGTCTGGATATGCTTCAGCTACAGCGAAAGATGGATGGTATCTCCGAAGATGAAGTAAGACGGGAATCAATGAGGGTTTCGGCAGGATGGGAATTCCCGCTCGGCAAACCGGCAGATGAAGTGATCCTTAAAGCCGTCAGGATGTATATGGCAACGGTGAAAATCTGTGAAGAGAAGAAGTTTGACACCTTTTCCTACAAATGTGTGGACGGCATTGACCTGGAAATGGGACTGACGCATGCTGTACCATCATCCCTGGTTGCCGATGCGGGTTATCCCTATGTTGACGAGAATGACCTCGGGAATTCCGTTGCCCAGCTCATGCTCAAATGGATCACGGGCGAACCCGTGACCTTCATTGAACATTACGAACACCATCCCGAATGGATCCTTCTCGGGGAAGACGGGTATTGCCCGGCCGGATTTATCGAAGGAAAACCACAGATCAAGGATGTTTCAACCGTACTTCTCAAGGGGATCGCGCACTGTTCGAATATGAAAAAAGGACGTATGACCCTCGCATGTCTCTCGGAGACAAAGGATGGCTACCGAATGCATATCGTTACAGGAGAAGGGAAAGAGAGACCAAAATGGGTGGAGATGGGAGTGCCGCTTCCTTCATGGCCAAGCATTACCTTTTATCCCGATGTCCCGGTAAGACGCATTCTCGATCATGTGCAGTCCCAGCATTTTGCGGCCGTTTACGGAACCTGCGTAAAAGAACTGCTCGACCTGTGCATGCTGCTGGACATCGAGGCCGTTGTGGATTCAAACCTCCGGTAACCTCCCCTGATCATGAAGCATCAGTACAAGCCCTTGTTCCTTCTTTGCATGGTGTTCCTCACTGTGGGATCCCTGTTCAGCATGAACGACATTCTGCTGCCCTCGCTTGTAAAACATTTCAGCCTGAACTATAAGCAGGCAACCATGATCCAGTTCTCATTCTATCTTACCTATATCATTTTTCCCATTCCCATTGCCTGGATGATCCATCGATTCGGATACAAGGTCAGCCTGCTTGTCTCCCTGTTTATCAGTGCCCTTGGTTGTGCGATCTTCTACCCGGCAAAGCAGTTCGATTCATATCCCATCGTACTGGTAGCCATCTTTACCCTGTCGACCGGCATTACCGTGATCAATGTAGCCGCCAATCCCTTTATCACCCTGCTCGGGGATAAGGAAGGTGCACATATCCGGATGAATTTCGTCCAGGTTTTTTCACGCTTTGGGTATGCGGCCACACCGCTTTTCGCAACAGCACTGATCTACAGCAGTGCAGGTAAGGTGAGATACCAGATGCCATATTTGCTGATAGCCCTGGTCATCCTCATCATCGGGAGCCTTATCTATTTTTCCAGGATGCCGGCCCTGAAGGCTCCTGCCGAAGAGAAATTCTCTATTGCAGGCATGTTCAGGGAAAGTCTCCGTCATCCCCACCTTTTTTTCGGGGTCGTAGCCATGTTTTTTTACGTTGGTGCCGAAGCCTGTACAGCGGGTTTTTTTATACCCTATCTTAAGACAGTCCTGGGCTTCAGTGATGCTTCGGCTGCCAGGTATCTCAGCCTTTATTATGTATTTGCAGCTGTTATGGGGCTTATGGCCGTGGGGATCCTGAGATATGTAAAAGCCGCGAAACTGGTGGGAATTTACGGCATCCTGATGATCACCGGTTACCTGGTCTGTATTTTCCTGAATACGGGGTATAATGCATGGGTGCTTGCGAGCCTTGGGATCTTTCTTTCGATCATGTTCCCGACCATCTTCAGCCTGGCGATCGAAGATATCGGCAGCTTTGCCGGGAAAGGATCAGCGCTCCTCAATATTGCCATTACCGGCGGTGCCATCTTCCCTCTTTTGCAGGGAGCCATAGCCGACAGGTCCGGAGTGAATTATTCGTATATTGTTCCCTGCCTTTGTTTCGTGATCATCATCCTGTATGCATTTTTCTTTACGAAGGGATCACTCATTGAGCGGAATGTGGTATTAAGAATGAAAGGAAATACCGTCCCGGCGGACGGAAAGGCATTGAAAATTCAGAAATGACACGCGCAACATAAACGAAATCAATTATGCCCCGGCTTTTCAATATCCTTGCGATCGCCCTCCTGTTTACCGGCTGCCGCACTCCGCCGATGTGGCATACGCTGTCAAGTGCCCACAGTGCAGAGGGAAAAGAAGGGCTGGTTGCTGCCGGAAATCTGGGATCTTCAGATGCGGGGGCCTTTATCCTTAGCAAAGGGGGGAATGCCGCCGATGCTGCGGCTGCGACGATCCTTGCCCTGAGTATCACCGACAACAAAGACTTCTGCATCGGCAGTGAGGCCGCATTTCTTTATTACGACGCAGCCTCCGGGAAAGTCACGGCCTTTTCAGGTCAGGGCACGGCTCCACTCGATCCGGATGCGATAAAATGGTACTATGAGAACGGCATCCCGGAGAGTTCCATTCGCGCAGCCGCCGTCCCTGCGATCATAGACCTGTGTGTGACGGTGCTGAAGACATACGGAACCATGTCATTTCATGAGGTGGCGCGTCCGGCAGTAAAACTGCTCAGGCAGGGTAAAGAGGATTGGCATCATGATCTTTTGAGAACGTTCAGGCTGCTTGAAAAAAATGAAAAAAGGTCAAAAGGACCACGGCAGGTGAAGTTACAGGCCGTGTCCGATAGTTTTTATCGCGGGGTTATAGCCGATTCACTGGATGCATGGTATAAAAGAACCGGTGCACTGCTTACAAAGGAAGACCTGGCCAAATATCATACCCGGGTTGAAAAGCCGGTAAAGGTTTCCTTTGGAGACTATGATGTTTACAAGTGCGACAGCTGGTGCCAGGGACCCGTTCTGCTGGAGAGCCTGAAGCTGCTTGAAGGATGGGACCTTATCCTCTTTCAGCCGGGTTCAGCGGAATATATTCATCTCGTCACCGAAGCGATGAAGCTGGCTCTTGCCGACCGGGATACCTATTATGGTGATCCTCTTTTTGGCGATGTGCCCCTGGAAGATCTGCTCTCGGAAAGATACAGTTCACTCCGCCGGACTCTCATTGATACCCGGATTGCTTCTTCCGCCTGCCGTCCCGGCGATCCCCGGGCCATGAAAGCCCTGGCAGATACTTCTTTTTACCTCCCGGCAGACCATGGTACAACAACCTGTTGCATCGTCGATAAATGGGGTAATGCCGTTGCCGCCACTCCAAGCGGCTGGGGAAGCGCGGCGGGAAACGGAGGTTCCACCGGTGTGAAGCACGGTACCCGGCTTGTCAGCTTCAATACTCTGCCCGGACATCCCAATGCCATCGAAGCGGGAAAACGGCCGCGAACCACGCTGACACCAACCCTCGTGCTGAAAAACGGGAAGCCTGTTCTGGCTGTAAGTGTCGAAGGAGGCGACGTCCAGGATCAGGCTGCCCTTCAGCTTTTGCTCGATGTACTGATATATGGGATGAGTCCTGAAGATGCCCTCGCACAGCCCAGGTTCTCTACCAACCTGCTCCAGGATTCCTTCAACCCTGCAAAAAACAGGGAGGAAGCCTATCCCGGTAAACGCATCCTGGATCTGAATCCCGGCTTTCCGCAGGAGGTAATCGATTCCTTGCGGCAGATGGGTCATCAGGTTGGGATTTCCGAAGCCAGTGTTGGGACACCTGTCATGATAAGTATCGACGGCAGAACCGGAATGGCATTTTCGGCCACACAGCCCGGACAGCCTCACTTTACCAGGGCTGTGAGGTGATTACACCGACTGTTGGCCGCAAATTAAAGAATTGTACGTACAGGACGATGCCGTAAAGTTGAAAAAAAGATATAGGCTTTGCCTGATCCGTTGGAAGGATAGCAGGGCAGACAGGATTTCTCCTTTTGGATAAGGTGACACGCAAGCGAAACGGGTTCTTTGAAAAAATCTCAGACCTGAGTTGGTGATTTGGTTTTTTTTTGTAATTTTAATTTACCTGAACGCCTGGGAAAGAACCTACCAGAGCAAATTACTGATGTCAATCTTTGACAGAGCCGGACAAGAGATCCTTATCTGCAAGTCTCTTTCCTGTGGCCCTGCCTGGATCGTCATTGATCTGCCTGACCCTGGCATGCAGGTTTAAAATTTCAAACCAAAACCTGTCTGATATGCTAAAAAGTAAAATTTTCCGCATTTCCTGTCTACTCGGGATTGCGGTGATGGTATTAAGTTCCTGTGCCGAATATAAAGCTGTTCCGTGTCCGGATTTCAGTGACAACAGGAATTTTAATCCGGTAAAAAAAGATCACCACAAGACTGCACATCATCCTGGAGGACACAAAAAAAGTGCGTTTTTCGCCTTTAGGTTCAAGCCTGGAGTGCTTCTGAAACAAAGTAAGATTTACCCGGCTTTTTATCCGCGTCAGGATTACATAGCCGGCAAAGACGTTGCACAAGGTCTCCGCAAGGAAGATAACAAGATGCCGGAGGCGGCTTCTTTAACGGTATTGCCCGATGAGAGAGAGAATTCCTATTCCGAAAGGATGAACTTATCGGGAAAGAATAATGTAGAGATCGTATTTGCAGGTTCGGGAGGAGTCCGTCCTGTTATCGGCAAAGTGGCCGGCGGTGATATAAGAACAAAACCGGCCGGTATCAGGCAGAACGGGAAACAAGTGAAGAACCACACCTTCACGGATGATAACCATTCAGTGCCTGCCGGGGGAGATACCAGGACGGGTGAGGGAATGGCTATCGCATCTTTCGTCCTGGGCGTCCTGGGTCTGATCGTTTTAGGAATCCCCTTCGGGATCATGTCAGTCGTTTTCGGAAGTACCGCAATCGGCAGGATCCGAAGGTCCGGTGTCAGGTCAGGCAGGGGGATGGCTATTGCAGGTATTGTTCTGGGCATCGTAGACATTATCGGGGTATTGATAGTATTGACGTCGTTATAAGAATCCCGGCTGAAAAGGTCGGCACCTTTCCAGTTGAACCCGCCGGAACATCCCGGACGTGATGATCAGTAATGGATCAGTGATACGTGAAAAAATTGACATTAACCAAATCGATCATGAAAAAGGCAAACGGATCCCTGCTCATCCTGGTAGTGATTTTGATGGCCGGATGTACACACAGGCAGGGAATGAAGGCTTTTGTGGTCATGGATTCATCCGATCCGTCGGTGAATATGACCCGGCATTACCTTATTCCCTATCTGGATCATTTCGGGATCGCCTACGATACCTGTGATATCCGCACCGGGCGTCCTTCGGGCACTCCCCGTGATTATGCGCTGGTGATCATCGGGAACTACATCAAAAACACAGGGCCTGCCCTGAAATTCAGCCGGAGTATAATTTCGGCAGGAGCAGGCGTGGTTTCCTTTGATCCGGGCCGGATGCAGGAAACGCATGGATCGGACATGTCCCCTGCCAGTGCCGGAATACTTACATTTCGTTCGGGTCATTACATCACAGCGCTTCATCCTGAGGCTGATACGGTAAGATGTTTTCATCCCATACCCGTCATAAAAACATCCCCTGAAGGGATGAGCCCTGTCGTACTGGCAGACGGGCAGCCATTGCTTCTTGTCTCTGGGGATGACTCTCCCCGCCGGGTCCTGTTCAGCTCCATGGACTGGATGAAGACGGAATATCTCGGGCCATTGATGGGTCTCGACGACTGCCTGTGGCGTTCAATGGTTTGGGCAGCCCGAAAACCCTTTGCGATGCGCGGACTTCCCCCGCTCGTGACCATGCGCGTGGATGATGTGGCCGGCCGTGGTGAAGTTTGGGGAAAATCACCTTTTTACTGGGTCGGAACAGCCGTGAAATACGGCTTTAAACCCTGGCTCGGACTTTTCATTTACAATTTGGACACGGCAGCCGTCAACGAACTTCGGGGATACCTTCTTGCCGGCGATGCTACCCAGGCGCCCCATGCCCTTGGCAGGCCGAACCGCCATGGAGTGAAGAAGCTGGTGGTTGAAAACGACAGGATTAAGCCGGGTCAGGACTTTTATGCCGGGTTTTACTATAACCCGGATGCGATGCCTTTCCGGGAAACCGATTACGATGAATTCATTTATTTCAATCACCAGGAAGGGATACCCTGGAGCGATGAGGAGGCTCTGCGTGGTTTACAGGCAGCCGATAAGTGGTATGCTCAAAATGAGCCCTTTCCAATGTCCAAATACCTGATCCCGCATTTTTATGAAGTGGGAAATAATGTCATTTCCTACGTCATCGATAAATGGGGTATCGAATATATTGCTATGAACAAGGATGCCGGTATGCCATACGCTGATTCGGTACCATGGATCAGGTGCGCTCCTTTCCGCTTGTTTGAAAAACCCGGTACCAACACCAACAACCCGGCCCTTCGGGGAAAAAATCCGGTTTATTATGCCGGATTCATCCGTGGGGGCGGGCGAAAACTCTTCGACTGCATTACGGAAATCAGGGATGTTGCTGGTTATGAGTGGGCACCGGATAATGATGTGGATGTTTCGGCACAACGGGGGATCAGGGAGCTGAGAAGGGCCCTGTCGGGTATGGATCTTGCCGTGCTTTTCACTCATGAAACGGATTACATTTACCGGATAAGCCCGGAAAACTGGGATGCACAGATGAAGAAGGTTGCCGAAGGTATCCGCGACTATGACCCGATGCTGCTCAACTCCGACGATGCCCTGCGTATCGTGAGAGCGCATGTAACTTCCAGGCTCACCGGCGGCACATACGACGCGCCGGATAACAATTTAAATCTCAGCTTTTCGGGCTTTGCCGATACCACCAGTTATGTATACATTTTCGATTCGGAGAATGGACAGATACAACAGAAACTGTTGAAATTACCTGCATTCCACGATGGCCTTGGCATAAGCTTTCCCCTGAAAAACGGGAATTGACAGTTTTTACAGATATTCAATACCAACTTAAACAATACAATCGATGAAAACACTGACCAGCTACTCTATCCTAATGATGGTATCACTGATGATCGTTTGTTCATGCCGGCCGTCCGCCCTCTCAAAAAATACGGGTGTGCAGGACACTATTCTTATCAGCGACACCATCCAGTACCACCCGGTAAGAATAGACAGGGAGACGCATGCTATCCTCCCCTGGTTCTCACCCGATCCGGGTGAATCTTATGATACGGTTCTCATGCTGGTCTGGAATTTCTGGAACAATATGCCGGTGGATTCCAACGGGTTGAAATATTATATGAATCATCAGGTATGGAAGCCCGGGCATGATATGAGGGGACTCGGCGGTGACCAGATCAATATGGCACTCTCCTCATGGAACCTGTTGTATGATTATACCGGCGATCCCGCCATTGTCGAGAATATGAAGTATATGGCCGATACCTACCTGGAGCGGTCACTCTCGGCCCCGGAGGCAGCCTGGCCCTACCTTCCCTACCCCTATAACAATGATATCCATTCCGGCTACTATACCGGGGATATGCGGAACGGGAAAGGCATTCTTCAACCCGATAAGGCAGGAAATTTCGGGTACGAGCTGATCACCCTGTACAAGATCACGGGGAATGAAAAATATCTTGATGCGGCGAAGCGGATCGGGAATACCCTTGTTATCCATGTCCAACCCGGGAATAAGGATGAATCGCCTCTCCCCTTCAGGGTGAATGCTGAAACCGGTAAGACGGGTTTGCTTCTTCCAAACAACAGCCGGGAGAGGGAAGAAAACAAAGTTTCCCCTGCCTTGTATACCTCCAACTGGACGGGAACGATGGACCTTTTCAGGGAACTGGAAAAGTTCGATCCCGGGATGAAAGAGACCTATGGCAAGGCTTTCCAAACCTTCCTTTCATGGATGAAGGAATATCCGCTCAAAATGAACAAGTGGGGTCCTTTTTTCGAAGACATCCCCGGATGGAGCGATACCCAGACCAATGCCATCACCTTCGCAATGTTCATCCTGAACAACCATGACCTTTTCCCGGACTGGAGGGAGAATGTGAAAGGCATCTTCGAATGGACACACAGGGAACTCGGCAACCGGGATTATGAAAAGTACGGCGTTGAGGTGATGAACGAACAGACTGTGTACCGCGTGCCCGGTAACAGCCATTCTTCGCGCCAGGCATCCGTTGAACTGCTTTACACCCGTCTCAGCGGTGACAGCACTTACCTGCAGAACGCCATCCGTACACTCAACTGGGCGACATATACCGTAGCCGATGACGGCAGGAACAGGTATATCCGCGACGATATCTGGCTTACCGATGGGTATGGGGATTATATCCGGCATTACATCCGGGCAATGGCTGCGTGGCCACGTCTCGCCCCGCCGGATAAGGATAAGATGCTCTGCACAACCTCTGTCATTAAATCGATCGATTACAAGGGAAAGGCCATCGACTACGTTACATTTGATGAAGATTCCCGGGAAGAAATGCGGCTGACCAAAAAACCGCAATACGTGAAGGTTAACGGCTCCGGCCTCGATGAAGCATCAGAAATTCCGGGTAACGGCAGCGGATGGACCTGGAAACCTCTGGATGAGGGAGGGGTCCTTCAAATCAGGCATAGTGGCGGGAATAGGATAAGTGTGGAAAGATAGACAAGGTGAAAGGTGAAAGGCGAAAGGTGAAAGGAGAAGAGAAAGGTGAAAGGAGAAGAGAAAGGAGAAAGGAGAAAGGCGAAAGGGAAGAGAAACTAATGTGTTTTTCACATAATTTGAGCCTTTTACATTTTATCCATTATTTATGTTAAAAAAGCATTAGAAAACCGGAAAGAACAAAGAAATGAGACAATTGATATACTTCCTTCTTCTTGTCTGGATTGCCGCAGGATGCCGGCCGGAAACTAAATCCATTGCGAATCAAAATAATCAGGACAACAATATGAATGTGCTCTCACTTATGAAAAAGCGGATTCTTGTCGATTCCTCTGAAATTCTGTTCAGGGAAGAGTTGACCGCCGAAAATTTTCGAAAAGACAGGACCGTAAGATCCGTTGGGAACCGGTGGAAATGAGTTATGAACCTGAATTTTAGATTTTATACGTCCGGCTTCAAAGCCATCCTCTGTAAATGATCATGTTCTGAGGGATACCTGGCGCCGGGGATTCTTCCTTATAAAGTCCGAAGACCGACGAACCGCTGCCGCTCATAGAGGCATAGACCGCTCCCGAATCATAAAACTTTTGTTTCAGGCCGCCTATTTCGGGGTAGAGTCTGAAAACATTCTCCTCGAAACGGTTTTCGAGACGTCCCTTCCACTGACGGGCATCAAGCGAAAGAATATTTCCGATATTTAATTCAGGGACCCTGGGAGCGATCCCTGCATACGCTTCCTTTGTGGAAACCGGGAATCCGGGATTGGCCAGGACCAGGAATAACCTGTCCGGGAAGGGGAAAGGCTCCAGGATCTCACCCCGCCCGGTTGCCAGTGCCGGCCGGTTCTCAATAAAAAAGGCACAGTCGCTTCCAAGGGCGGAAGCATATGTTTTCAGATCTTCAGGCCCGATAGCCAGGTTAAAAAATGCATCCAGTGATTTCAGCATAAATGCAGCATCGGAAGATCCGCCTCCGAGTCCGGCACCCGTGGGGATAACCTTATGCAGATGAATTTTCAGCGGTGGGATCGCATGTTCGTTACGGAGGATGCGGACCGCCTTCATCACCAGGTTCTCCCCGTTGCAGGCACCGGTCTCCAATCCGGTACAATGCAATTCGTCCCTTCCGGAGACGATAAATTCGAGGATATCCTCCGGGCCGCAGGGAACCATTGCCGTTTCGATATTATGGAATCCGTCGGGACGTTTACCTGTAATGTAAAGTCCGAGATTGATTTTCGCATTCGGAAAACTGATCATTGCTGAAACTTAAGCATATTCAAAAGCTGTGTTAAAATTCGGTCTTTTTTTAAACAATTGTTAATAATAAAATAACTATTTGTGTTTAAAAAAGGGCAGGCATGGATTTTTATCCCGGGAACAAATATACCTATCTTTAATCCGGCTTAAAATGGAAGATCATGTCAGCAAAAACAACCAGAAAAGATACGGGATTGGAACGCCTGAATATGGAATACGGTAAAATGCCTCCCCAGGCGCTGGAGTTGGAGGAAGCCGTTCTGGGGGCGGTCATGATCGAAAGGGATGCCATCCTGTCCATCCTCGATATTCTTAAACCCGAAAGTTTTTATAAAGAGGCCCATCAAAAGATCTACAGGGCTATCGTGAATCTTTCTACAAATGAGCAGCCGATCGATATTCTGACGGTAACGGAAGAACTGAAAAAGGAGGAAGAGCTCGACGAAATAGGAGGGGCTTTGTATATCACGCAGCTTACCGACAGGGTAGCCTCTGCGGCGCATCTTGAATTCCATGCCCGGATCGTGGCCCAGAAATTCATCCAGCGGGAGCTGATCCGCGTTTCATCAGAGATCCAGGCCCGGGCTTTCGATGATACCATTGATGTTGATGAACTCCTTGATTTTTCGGAGTCCCAGCTTTTCGAGATCGCCGAGGGGAACATAAAAAGGGAGACGGTCCGTATCAACCTGCTGATCAAGGATGCCATTCACCAGATCGAGGAGGCTTCGAAGCGGGAAGACAACCTGAGCGGAGTACCTTCGGGATATACCAAACTCGACAGGCTGACGTCCGGCTGGCAGAAATCCGACCTTGTGATCATCGCCGCCCGTCCATCGATGGGTAAAACGGCATTCGTATTGTCCATGGCCAGGAATATGGCGGTTGAACATAAGCGACCGGTAGCAATATTCTCCCTCGAGATGGCATCGATCCAGCTTGTTAACCGCCTCATCGTAGGAGAGACGGAGTTGCCTTCCGACCGGATCCGCAACGGACGGCTTGAGCCCTGGGAATGGGAGCAGCTCGATTACAAGATCAAGAGCCTTGTTGAAGCGCCGATCTTCATCGACGACACGCCGGGCATCTCTATCTTCGAACTGAGGGCCAAATGCCGCCGGCTGAAAAACCTGTACGATGTTGAAGTGATCATCATTGATTATCTCCAGCTTATGACGGGTCCGGCCGATAAGGGCAGCAGGGAACAGGAAGTCAGCAATATATCACGTTCCCTCAAGGGCATTGCAAAAGAACTCAATGTACCGATCATTGCACTTTCACAGCTAAACCGTAGCGTGGAAATGCGCTCGGGAAACAAGAGGCCCCAGCTGTCCGACCTTCGTGAATCGGGTGCTATTGAACAGGATGCCGATCTTGTGCTCTTTATCCACAGGCCCGAAAAATACGGAATCGACCAGGACGAGGATGGGAATTCGCTCAAAGGGATCGCAGAGATCATCCTGGCCAAGCACCGTAATGGCGCGATAGGTGATGTCACACTTAAATTCAGGGATGAGTTCGCCAAGTTCACGGATCTTGAAGATGTCGAACCGATCTTTGACGATGGGGGTGATTCGCCCACCTTTACTTTCAAATCCAAGATAAATCATGAAGCAGGCCAAAGGGGAAAAAACAAGGATGATTTTGACCTTGGCAGCAATACAGGCTTTGATGATCAACCCTTCTGATCACAGGATCTGTTCCAGGTCCTTAAGTTCAGCGATCTCCCACGTAGGCTCGATGGTTCCACGAATACCTTCCGGGTTGAAATAAACGGTGTCTATACCAAAACGGTATGCCCCGATGATATCGACTTCGAAATCATCACCGATCATCAGACATTCCCGCTTCCGCGCATTCACCGAACTTACGGCACGGGCGAAGATCCTGGTATCGGGTTTGTTATACCCGAGGGCCTCTGAAGTGAACATATGATCGAAGTAAATATCCAATCCCGAATTCTTCATCTTTTTTTCCTGGGTTTCCCTGAACCCGTTAGTGAGTATATAGAGGCAGTATTTGGGTTTCAGGTATTGCAGGATCTCTATCGTATAAGGGAATAGTCGTGTTTTGAGCACACAAAGCTCAAGGTATTCTTCACCGATCTGCCGGGCAAGTGATGCATTGCGCAGTTTGCTGTCGTTGAGGGTGAGTTCGAAACGTTTTGAGCGAAGGATCTCCTTGGAAAGATTGCCCTGCCTGTATTCGGCCCATAAAATCTCGTTGAATTTATGATACGTATTGACGAATTGTTCCTGTCCTGAAAAATATGCGCCGAGCGAATATCTTCCGTAAATATCACTTAACGCCTCACGGGAATTCTGCTCAAAATCCCAGAGGGTCCTGTCAAGATCAAAAAATAAATGACTGTACTTTTTCAAACCGGTCCTGATTCGTTTTTGAGTTTTGATTTTTCAATATTTGATATGCGTGATTCTCTAAATCAGACCTTACCCGGTACAGCCTGACTTGCATGTGAAGTTGCGAAATTATTTATTTTAATCAGAATGAAAAAATCAGCCGGCCGTTAAATCGGTAAGAGGAGTTTGAAAATACACAGGGAATCCGGATCATTCAGTTATGGCAGAACACTGTGGAGGATACAAAGGCGGAGGAAAAAAAAATTCCGGCGAATCAGCGCCGGATCTCTGTAGAGTGAGAAGGAGAAAAGGCAGGAAAAGGAATCTCACCTTAGTCCCTGTCTTCATTATTTGCGCAATACATATTCGCTGAAGAATTAAAAGGTTTCATCATCCAGGGTTCAAACTCGAGTTCATCATCCATGGCTGACGGTCCTTGGGCTTTCAGCCAGTCAGTCCGGAACATCCAGTCTTCGAAGAGATCATCGACGGCGGGTTGCGAAATTCCGGGTTCGTCAGTTATCTTAACCGGTTCCGGCACATCATCTTCTTTCACGACCGAACCCGAATCCAGTGAGATCCTCCATTGATCAAGATCCATCATCCAGTCTTCCAGTTCGACATCTTCGTCAAAATTCATCTCAGCAGAATTTGTCCTTGTAAAGGCGCTGATGATGTCTTCCGTGGATCTAAAAAGATTATCGGTAAATTTCTGGATCTCGTAGTTATTGATGGATTTCTGAGCAAAAAGATTCAGTGGGATTAAACCTGCTACAACGATCAATACCATCCCTTGCAGCCTTCTTCCGTTGTTGTGGGTTGTTGTTTTCATGGCGTTTAATTTTATCAGTTCACTTGTTTTTCAACGACAATAGCCAATTATCACGATTTGTGCCAAATCGTATAAACATCAGGCTTACATACAAATATGAGAATATTTAGTGAAACTTCCCCCCTATAAAACCGAACGCTTTTGAAACAAGGGTGTCCGGAACCGGACAAATATAAGACAGGATGATCTTAAATAGTGTTTGCAAGAAAACTCGACAACCCTTCGACTCGCTCAGGGACCGGCGACTTTTCTTTCTGATACTAAATAGATTCGCCGCGAAATTCCCTCCTTGTTTTAGGCTATACTGGCAGGTAAAAAGCCTTTCCGATGTCTCAATGGGAAAATCACAATAGCATCCGCCCACCAGGGCTAGGCTCATGAATCGCTGCCTTTGAGAACAATGACGAACTCCCCCTTTACTCCTTTATCTTCAAAATAAGAGATTACTTCATCGAGGGGTCCACGTACCGTTTCTTCATGGATCTTGGAGATCTCCCGGGATACCGAGACTTCGCGTCCTGTGCCGAACGCCATACTGAACTGGCCGAGGGTTTTTACGAGCCGGAAAGGGGATTCATAAAAGATCAGGGTTCGTTTTTCATCTTTCAGTTCTTCAAGCCTTTTTTGTCTTCCCTTTTTCTGAGGGAGGAAGCCTTCGAAGATAAACCGGTCGCAGGGAAACCCTGAATTGATGAGTGCGGGTATAAAGGCTGTGGGTCCCGGAAGACACTCGACTTCGATCCCGAGTCTTATGCACTCCCTGACCAGCAGGAACCCGGGATCAGATATCCCGGGAGTGCCTGCATCACTGACCAGTGCAATGGTTTCGGCGCCCAGGAGCTGTTCGGTGAGTGAAGAAAGGATCTTATGTTCATTGAATTTATGGTAGGACCTGACCGGTTTGCTGATGCTATAGTGATTTAGCAGGATGGAGGTCTTGCGCGTGTCCTCGGCAAGAATGAGCCCGGCTTCTCTCAAAATATCGATAGCCCTGAGGGTGATGTCCTTCAGGTTTCCGACTGGCGTGGGAACCACATAAAGCCGGCCCATATCAAAGGTTTGAAAATTTTCGTCGAACCAGCGCCAGGAGTTGCTTTACCTCAAAGCTCTCCATATCCCATTCAAAATTATCTTTGAGATAATTGTAAGCTTCGTTATAGGCCGATGCATGTTCAAGATTATCCATGGTGGCCCTGAATTTATCAGCATCTCCCTTAAAAAGTTCACGGATAAAAAAGAACTTGTCATTGATGCCCATGCTTCCTGAAATACTTGTGATAGGGGCAGTTTTCAAACGGGAAGAAATATCCTGTTTCAGGGCCGTCTCACCCAGTTTTTCATTGATGAAGGATTCCTGCCGGTTATATTTTTCAGCCAGCGTTTTTTTCTCCTGCCGGGCGGGCGGAGGGGTGGTCGCAGGTACTTTTTCCTGCCCGTTTTCTGCAGGGCTCTCCTCGCGGATATCCAGGATAGGATCCGGTTGTGAGAGAACAGGTTCCTCATGGGGCACTTCATTTACGGGGGAAGACAGCGGAGGACGGATAATTTCTTCGGGCAGGGGAGATTCCACGGGTTTTGAAGGTACTTGTTCAGCGGAATCTTTACTTTCACTGCGTGAGACAGCTTTTGGCGGGGTAACGGGTATTCTGTCAGCATCCCTGAACATCTGGAGTAACTCATACACATTCCGCAGTTTCGAGAGGGCAAGATCCAGTTCGATGAGCGGTATCTCGGAATAATTTTCGAAATTGCCCACTAACTTTTCTATATCTTGTATATCTTTAGTAATGATTTCAAAGGTATGCTTATATCCCATAATAATTTGCCGGATAATTGGTTCTGTTTGAAACGCTATTACAAAAGTAACGATATTATTACGAATATCTTATCCAATGTTTCTTGAAAATTCGATAAATAAGGAGGAGAAGAGAGGCTGGATCGAGGTGATATGCGGGTCGATGTTTTCGGGTAAAACAGAAGAACTGATCCGTAGGTTGAAACGTGCCAGGATTGCCAGGCAGAAAGTGGAGATTTACAAGCCGCACATTGATACCCGGTATTCCGAAGCTGAGGTCGTTTCGCACGATGAGAATTCGATACTTTCCACCCCCGTATCTACTGCTGCCAATATCCTTCTGCTCGCCACCGATGTGGAAGTGATCGGGATCGATGAAGCCCAGTTTTTTGATAACGGCCTGGTGGAAGTATGCAATATCCTGGCCAGCCGCGGTATCCGTGTAGTGGTTGCCGGGCTTGATATGGATTATATGGGCAGACCTTTTGGTCCCATTCCCGGACTGCTTGCCACGGCTGAATATGTTACGAAAGTGCACGCCATATGTGTTCGATGCGGCAACCTGGCCCAGTATTCCCACCGGACCAGTGGAGGAGATAAACTTGTCCTTTTGGGTGAAACCGATAAGTATGAACCTTTGTGCCGGAAATGCTTCAACAGGGAAATTCAGCTTCTGAAAAAAGACAGACCAAAATGATATCTTTCACTTCAGCTGAAATAGCTTCAGTCATTAACGGCAGGCTTTCCGGCCCACAGGACATCAGGGTTGACCATATCATCACCGACAGCAGGAAGTATTCAGGAAACAGGGGAACCCTTTTCTGTGCCATCAGGGGGGAAAGAAACGACGGTCATTCATATATCCCGGAACTCTATACTAAGGGGATCCGGTGTTTTATCACCGAACATGCTCCGGAAGGCGATGGTTATGCGGATGCCTGCTTTGTTATCGTTGGCGACAGTCTCGAAGCGCTACAGTTACTTGCCGCACATCTCCGGCTGGCTTTCCCGGGTGAGGTCGTGGCCATAACAGGCAGCAACGGGAAGACGATCATCAAGGAATGGATATACCAGGCGCTCAACCGGGAAGTGGCTGTGATAAGAAGCCCCATGAGCTACAATTCCCAGGTAGGCGTTCCGCTATCCATTTTCCTGCTGGACGACCGCTACTCCCTTGCCGTCATCGAAGCCGGTATTTCAAAACCCGGAGAGATGGAAAAGCTGGAGAGGATGATCCAGCCGGATACGGGGATATTTTCAAATATCGGGCAAGCCCACCAGGAGAATTTTTCTTCCCAGGAGGAGAAGGTGGCTGAGAAAATAAAACTGTTCGGAAATTGCACCCGGTTGATTTGCTGCCATGACCACAGCCAGGTATATCAGTCGGCCGCAGAACTGCCCCGGTCGGTGAAAGTCATTTCCTGGGGGTTTGATGAAGGGGGTGATTATAAAGTTAAGCCGGAAATTGAAGCCGGCAGGACCCGGATCGCTATTTCAGGAAGATGTACCTGCGATTTCACGATCGGATTTACCGACCATGCCTCGGTTGAAAATGCCGTGCATGTCTTTGTCTTTCTCCATGATTCGGGTTATAGCATCCCCTTTATTACGGCCGCTATGGAAAAACTTGAACCTGTGGCCATGCGCCTGGAAGTGGTGAAGGGAATGAATCATTGCACCCTGATCAATGATACCTACAATTCCGACCTGGTATCCCTATCCAATGCACTCGATTTTTTGAACCGGCAGGAACAACACGAAAAAAAGACGCTCATCCTCTCCGATATACTCCAGAGCGGCAAGAGCGCCGGTGAGCTTTACCGGGAGGTGGCAGCCCTTCTCGCCGATAAAAATATCGACCGGCTGATCGGGGTCGGTCCTGAAATATCCGCTCATAGTTATCTTTTCAATCAAAATTCTGTGTTTTTTGCAGGTACGGAAGATTTTCTGCGGGCGGCTGCACGGCCTGTTTTCAGGAATGAAGCCATCCTGCTCAAGGGATCGAGGAGATTCGGCTTCGAACGCATTACGGGAATGCTCCAGGAGAAAGCACACCGGACCGTCCTGGAGATCAACCTGAATGCGCTTATGGAGAATTATCGCTATTATAAATCTCTCCTTGGTCGGCAGACGCGGATAATGGCTATGGTGAAGGCTTTCTCCTACGGAAGCGGGGGCTATGAAGTCGCCAGCATCCTTCAGTATAACCATGTGGATTACCTTGCCGTAGCTTTCGCCGATGAGGGCGTCACACTCCGGAAAAATGGAATTCATGTGCCGGTAATGGTGATGAACCCCGAAATCAATGACTTTTTTCTTCTTACGGAATATAACCTTGAGCCGGAAATTTACAATTTCAGGATCCTTGACGAATTCAAAAAATACCTCGTCAGGAACGGGATCAAAAGGTATCCTGTCCACATCAAGATTGACACGGGCATGCACCGTTTAGGCTTCGAAGAAAAGGATATCCATGCACTTACCGGTGCGCTTAAGGACGAAATGGTGAGTCTTGTTTCCGTCTTTTCCCATCTCGCTGCCGCAGACGATCCGGCGGGCGATGAATTTACGCATATACAGATCAACCGGTTCAGAAGCATCAGTGAGAGGATACGGGAAGGCACAGGACAAAATTTTCTGAGGCATATTCTGAATACCGCAGGTGTCGAACGCTTTCCGGATGCAGCATTTGATATGGTGCGACTCGGCATCGGCTTGTATGGTGTGAGTTCATTTCACAGCAAAATGGTGCAAGAGGTTTCAACCTTCAAAACAAGCATTGCCCAGATCAGGGAGGTGCCGGCAGGTGATTCAGTGGGATACGGGATGATGGGCAAATCGGATGAAAAGCGGCGGATTGCAACCCTTCCCGTCGGGTATGCCGATGGTATCTTCAGGACCCTGGGAAACGGAAAGGGTAAATTCATGGTCAACGGCAGGTTAGTGCCTGTGGCCGGGAATATCTGCATGGACATGACAATGGTGGATGTCACCGGCATTACGGCTGAAGAAAATGACGAGGTTATTATCTTCGGGCGTGAAAATCCCGTGCAGGATATTGCGGCGGCTGCAGGAACCATCCCTTACGAAATCCTGACCCGGATCCCGGAGCGCGTCAGGCGGATCTGGTACCAGGAATAAAAGGAGATACGGAAGATGGATCCGGCTTGGGAACTTGTTAAAAAATTCAGGTAACATACCAATACGCCAAATTTTCCGTACTATTCAACAGTGAATAAAAGAAAATTGAATGTTAATGGATCTGTGCCCATGAGATTTATTCCTTTCCTTTTCCTGGTTATTTTCTTCAACCTTAATTTTTATATGCTCAACGGGGATTCCGGTAGCGGTCTTACCGACCCTCCCTCTGAAAGCGTTCTACCGTCAGCCGAAAATGCAAGCCGGATTTTCAGCGAATTGAAAGGCGATACGGGCAACCTGTCTTTTGAAGCATTCCGCTTTGCCTGGACAGGCTATATGAGATTATTGTCCGACCATAAGTTAATCAAGGGCAGTATTCTCTCTGTCATCGATTTTTCCCTTCCCTCAAGGGAGAAAAGACTCTGGGTGATCGATCTGGAAAAACAGGAGATTCTTTTTCATGAGCTGGTGGCTCACGGAAAGAACTCCGGGATGCAATATCCACGGAAATTCTCCAATATGCCCGAAACCAATATGAGCAGTTTGGGATTTTATAAAACCGGCAACACATATACGGGAAAGCACGGTATGTCGCTGGTTCTCGATGGTCTGGAAAAAGATTTCAACGGCAATGCCAGGAAGCGCGCCATCGTTATGCATCCTGCCTCTTACGTAAGCGGGGATTACATCCGGAAATACGGCAGGATTGGACGCAGTTTCGGTTGCCCGGCAATCCCGGCCGCTTCTTCCGGCGCTATCATCAATACGATCAAAGACGGTTCCTGTCTCTTTATTTATTTTCCCAGCCCCGAATATCTCTCCGGATCTTCCCTCCTGGACGGCGGGAGTTATACCGACTGAACCTCCTCTTGGCGTTTGTATGTGTAGTTTTTTACACGGCACGAATTTCCGGATACGGTACAGCCCGCTTCATTAACACTTCGCATTCCCTGATCGTATAAATTATTTCTAAATAATTTTTTTTTGCACGGGGTTCATGCAAGCCGGATGATTGAATAATCCTGGAATAAAAACCTTTTCTTTTTTCCGCCGGCTATTTTCGCAATAAGATTCAGATAATATTGCATTTATCGTCCCGGAATTTCATGGTATTTGCACAGGGAATATTCTGAATCAACGGAAATTGAATATGAAATCCAAAATCCTATATATTTTTGTCGCTGTACTCCTTTCCGCGGTGATGGCGGGATCTTTTTTCCTGGAAAGTGTTAACGGCGAAGAGCAGAGAGGGTCGTTAAAGGATCCTGTCCGTGCCGGTTTGGCTTCGGTACCCGACAGCTTCTGGATCCATTATTATCTCGGTAACCCGGTTTGGCCTTCAACGAGGGAAAGCCGGATATCTGCCTTTTACCGTCGAATGCATTTTGAACCGGTCTGGTTCAACCATGGCCATCCAAACAAAACGGCACGGCAATTCCTTGCCATCCTGGGAAACAGTTACACCGATGGCCTGGATGCCGTCGATTACCATTATCGTGAGATTCTTCTCAGAATTGGCGGATTATATGACCGGGATCCGTTTGATGAGTCACCGGAAAATGGATTTGCAGCGGAAACGGATGTGATGCTCACCAGGGTGTTCTTTCAATATTGCCATGACCTCCAAATGGGGCAGACGGATCATGAGACGAAGGGTAACCTCTATTCCGCCAGCCGCAGCAGGGATAAATATGGAACATTGCTCGCGAAGGCACTGGATGATGGGGATCTGAAGAGTGCGATTTTTTCTCTTAGGCCACAAAATCCCCAATACAGGCTCCTGTCCCATGCACTGGTGGCATTGAGAAAGAAGAACCTGGAGGTATCCTGGCCGAAAATCCCCTATACAAAAAAACTTTCACCGGGAGATACAGCATCTGAAATTCCCCTGATAAGAAAAAGGCTGATCCGGACAGGAGATCTTCATGATACGGCAGGCCTCTCTGATGATCATCTTTTCAATACCACACTACATAATGCGGTGAAATCTTTCCAGAAGCGTTTCGGATTGAAGACCGATGGTGACATAAACAGGGAGACAACAGAAGCAATGAACCGGACTCCTTCAGAGATGATGGAGAAGATACGGGTGAATATGGACCGCATCCGGCAGATCCCCCTGGATTATAATAAAAAAGCAGTTATTGTGAATCTGCCGGACTATACACTGACTTACTATGACAATGGGAAAATCGCAGGCAAAATGAAGGTTATCATAGGTGATCTCGAAAACAATACGCCTTTGCTGGACGATACGATCGAATACCTGGTTTTCAGTCCCAAGTGGAAGGTCCCTGAAGAGATTTCCGTGAAAGAAATGCTTCCGGAAATCCGGAAAGACACAGGCTATCTCAGCCGGCATCATTATGAATTGTTCCGGGGCTCCAAACGTGTCTTTCCCTCCATGGTGGACTGGAAAAAAATTGACCGTGATCATTTCCCGTTCCGGATTGAACAGGAGCCCGGACCTTTCAACGCACTCGGAAGAGTGAAATTTATCTTTCCCAATAACCGTAGCATATACCTTCATGATACTCCTTCAACTTTTCTTTTTTCAAAGGAAGAGAGGCATTTCAGTCACGGTTGCGTAAGGGTGGAAGAACCGAAAAACCTGGCCAAATGGATGCTTTCGGAATCCGGATTGGACCTTGAAGACAGCCTGGATACATTCATGAACAGGGATAAACCCAGGGTCGTTTACCTACCCGACAAAGTTCCTGTTTATTTCATTTATTCCACCGCATGGGTGGATAAGGACGGAATGCTGAATTTCAGGCCGGATATGTATGGGCTGGACCGGAGGAGGGAAAGGCTGCCGGGGACCAGCTATGACGCAGATCAAGGAAAAAAGCTCAAAAAAGATACAGACGGCAGGATTTCAACCATACGCACGGCTTACTGACAGGTGCGACCTCATTTTTTATCCGGAACTTTATCCCTGAGCATGCTGTTTGAACAGAATTGCGACCCGCAAATACCTACGAAAAACGCTGGAAGACAATGGTAATAGGCCGATTTTCGTTAGCTTTGTACCGGTAACGGCTCGTGTAATAAAAAATTAATTATATTCACATGGAATTATGGGTTCGCAATACGGACCTGATTAATGTTTACAAGAAAACTCGACAACCCTTCGACTTCGCTCAGGGACCGGCGACTTCATTCAAGAGGGTGAACTTTTCGGATGGTGGTAAGTCAGACCAAAGGCCCTTCATAAGAAAACCACTGAATTTTAGATTTATACATAAGGGTCTTTGGTCTGACTTACCACCATCCGAAAAGTTCTTCGTACATCGAATTGACCGTTCCCTGAGCGAAGGCGAAGGGTTGTCGAGTTTTCTTTCTGATACTAAATAAAAAAAATACGCCATTGCTCCATGCCAGAACTGTCAGTTGTCATCATTACCTATAATGAAGAAAAAAATATAGGCCGGTGCCTGGAATCCATTTCAGACATTGCTGATGATATTGTAGTAGCCGATTCATATTCGACTGACCGGACGGAGGAGATCGTCCGTTCCTATGGCGCAAGGTTTATCCAACATGTTTTTGAAGGTCATATAGAGCAGAAAAACTGGGCCATCACGCAGGCAAAATATCCCTGTATCCTTTCGCTTGATGCCGATGAAGTGCTGTCACCAAGGTTAAAGGACTCGATCATTGAAGTGAAGGCAGACTGGAAGTATGACGGGTATTATTTTAACCGGCTCACCAATTACTGCGGGAAATGGATCCGGCATACGAGCTGGTATCCTGCCAGGAAGATGAGGCTTTGGGATTCCAGGAAGGGGAAATGGGGAGGTATAAATCCACATGATAAATTCAAGCTGGAGAAAGGAGCTTCCAAAAAATTCCTGAAAGGTGACCTCCTGCATTATTCCTACTATACAATCAACGAACATATTGACCAGATCAATAAGTTCTCTTCGATCGTTGCCAGGGCCTATTTCAGGGAAAACAGGAAGGCCGGTTACTTCAATATTATCTTCCACCCTATGTGGAGGGTTTTTCGCGATTATTTTATTAAACTCGGTTTTCTCGACGGGTTCTACGGACTTGTCATCAGTGTCAATGCCGCACATGAGACTTTCCTGAAATACATAAAACTGAGAAACCTGAATAAGGAGAAAGCCCTTCTCGCACGAGACAGGATATGTTTTTTCAATAGTGTTAAATCATGGGGCGGCGGGGAAAAGTGGCATCTCGATATTTCGAAAAAGATGCATTCCAAAGGGTATAACGTAATGCTTGTATCCCATCCCCACAGCGAACTCCACCGCCGGGCCGAAACATCGGGCATCGATTACCGGGGCATCAGGGTATCCAACCTGTCTTTCCTGAACCCGTTTAAGATCGCGAAGATTTTCCATTTGTTGCGAAGTGAAAATGTGGGTACGATCATTATAAATCTTTCATCCGATCTCAAGGTGGCCGGAATTGCGGCGAAACTAGCCGGGGTGAAGAACATCATTTACCGGAGGGGGAGCGCCATTGCCATCAGGAACACCTTTCTAAACCGGTTTCTCTACAGGGAAGTGGTTACCGAGATCATTGCCAATTCCGAAGAGACGAGTCGTACAATCCTGCTGAACAATAATAAACTGGTGCCCAGAGACAAGATCAAGATCATTTACAATGGCATTGACCTGGATAATTATGATACCCAGAAGGATTCCCCGATGTATGAAAGGACAGACGGAGAGATCGTAATAGGAAATGCAGGAAGACTCTCGGAAGAAAAAGGGCAGATCTATCTTGTCGAATTGGCGGCACGTCTGAAAGAAAAAGGAAAAAAATTCAAGATCCTCATCGCAGGCACCGGTAAGCTGAAGGCGCGACTTAAAAAGTATGCAAGAGCCCTGGATGTTGAGGATGAAGTCATCTTCCTGGGCTTTGTTGAGAATATAAAAAATTTCACTGCGAGCATCGATATATTTGTACTGACCTCACTCTATGAAGGGTTCGGTTACGTGCTTGTGGAGGCAATGGCAGAGAAGAAACCCATTGTTGCCTTTGATATACACAGTTCCGCGGAGATTGTTTTAAATGGTCAGACAGGTTACCTTGTTGAAAGATCGAACATTGAGGAGCTGACTGCCCGGGTCGATCAACTCATGTCTGATCATGCCCTCAGAGAGGAAATGGGCAGGAAAGGGCGGGAGAGGGTGGAGGAGGTCTTTACCTTCAGTGAGACGCTTTATAAGGTTGAAAATCTCATAAAAGGTAACATGGAGATATTATAACATATATTTTGATCCAGACGGATCATCTTAGGGTTTGCCGAAGCTGACAGCTTCTTCAATGGAATGATCCCTCTGACACCTTCTGAAACTTTAGCTACCCAAGGATAAATTCATTGTGCCCTGCTGTCACCGGTAATGGCTACTATAGATATTTCATATCCTGTTATTCGTGCCGCACGGCTTTGGGTACGTATTTTTTCTTATCGTGTTTCCACCGCTTATGCGTCCACAGCCAGTATTCGGGTTTTTCCCTTATGGTCTCTTCCAGGAGTTTGTGGTATCTTTCCGTGATCTCAAAGGTATCGGTTACTTCCGGGTCATTGAACAGAGGGATGAATTCCGCCTCATAGTACCCTCTCTTTACCGGGATGATCTTATAAAAGACCACAGCAAGCCCGATTTTTTTCGCGATTTTTTCCGGACCGAGGATGACGGGGGTATCCTGGTGCATAAAAACAGTCCAGTGCTGTATCTGTGCCCATCTGGGTCTTTGATCCGACAGGAACATGGTGAGCGTGGGTATGTCTGCGGTATTGTATTCGGAAATCGTCCGGAATATTTTTTCCATTGCCACCGTTTCCACACCGAACCTCTCACGGTTACGCTTTATCAGGCTGTCGATATATGGGTTGTGCAGGGGCTTATAAATGGCGAGGATCTTATGCCGGAGGTATTCCGGCATTAGTGAAGCCCATTCCCAGTTCCCATAGTGTCCCATGAGAAGGGCAATGCTTTTTCCCTGGCTGAAGAGTTCGTTACATACCTCAGGATTCCGGAATTTATATCTTTTCCGGAGTTCCTCATCCGAAATAAACAGGGTGACCAACCCCTCAATGAAGGAATCGCAGAAATGACGGTAAAAACGCCTGGCCGTCCTTTGTATCTTTTTATTATCCCAATCCGGAAAGGATTTTTTCAAATTTTCCAGGACGAGCTTCTTTCTGTAAGGGAATAAAAAATAAATCAAGGGATAGAAAATATCCGACAGGTAATAGAGGTATCTAAGGGGCAGACGGGTGATCAACCATAACGAACCATAGAGGAAGTGATAAAATATACGTTTCATCCTGCGGAATTTTCACTTCAAAAATACAATTTTTGCCGGAAGAATAAGGTTAGGGTAAACAGTTCATTTACTGGAATCCTGCATCTTTATTTTCTATTTTTGTAATTTAGTTGTAAAAGATGAAAGAACGATCGCCGGAAAATGTCAATGCAGGAAGAAGTTCGATATGGATTCTTCTATATACGCTGATCTTATTGTTTCCGGCCCTTTTTATCCATCTCGGGTTTATGCCCCTGATCCTCGATGAAGGAACCCGTGCCGATGTTTCCATGGAAATGGCAATTACAGGGAACTACATCACCCCCACCATAAATGGTGAGTACTATTACAATAAACCTCCTCTTTTCAACTGGATACAGATCCTTTTCGCGAAGATGACGGGTAACTTCAATGAATTCACTCTGCGGCTCCCGGTAGTTATATCCCTGCTATTTTTTGCGCTGACAATTTATTTCACGCAGAAAAAGGAGTCAGGCAGGAATGCTGCATTTCTCACCGCCCTTGCACTTGTAACCTGTGGAAGGATCCTTTTATATGATTCCCAGAAGGGCCTGATCGATATTACTTTTTCCTGGATCGTTTACCTACAGTTCTGGTCGGTTTACCATTTTTTCAGAAAAAACGATTTTTACAGCCTCTTCCTTGTTTCTTACCTTCTTACCGCCCTTGCCTTTATGATGAAAGGTTTGCCGGCCCTTGTTTTCCAGGCTATCACTCTGGCTGCCTGGTTTGGATGGAACCACAGACTGAAACGTCTTATCAGCTTCCCTCATCTTGCAGGCATTTTTTTATTTCTTGTCATTGCAGGCTCCTATTTTTTTGCATACAGCCGGCATAATGCACTTGGGAATTATTTCAGTGCACTCGTCGAGGAATCATTGAAGAGGACTGCACTTCAAAACCCTTTCCTCCGGAGTATAACTCATTTTTTTACGTTTCCTGTGCAATTCATTTCCTATTTCCTGCCATGGACCCTCTTTATGTTGGTTTTTCTCAAAAAAGGAAGCAGCCGGTTCGCCCTCAGCAATCCCTTTGTTGCCTTTATGCTTCTGACACTGTTTGCCAACATACTGGTATACTGGCTTTCTCCTGCGGTGTATGCCCGCTATTTCTTTATGTTCCTGCCCCTGATGTTCGGTGCTTCCTTTTATGTATTATTTCATTACCACCATGGCCAGTCGCCTCTCTTTTCGTACATCCTGAAGCCCTTTCTCCTGATTTCGGGGGCGCTTACCGCAGTGTTTATCGTGGTTTTCCCGCTGTTCACAGACGTCAGCATTTATACGGCATTCCCCATAAAATACATCGTCACTGTCATTCTTCTTATACCGGTGGTATTGTTCTATTTCCGCAACCGCCGGCAATGGATCTTTATCCTGGTGCTGCTTCTCCTGGTTGCCCGGATAGCGTTTAATTTCTTCGTTCTCCCATACCGTATTATCCACGGAACCGACAACTACCAGGCAAACGGGGCTCGCGTTACAGGTGAACTGACAAGGGGTGTACCGCTCTACATCTGGGACGACACACATATCCAGCACGTCAGTACCTATTATATTATGCGTGAGAGGGGAGAAGTGCTCGGGAGGCGGGAGGGCAGACCCATACCCGGAGCATGGTACATCGCCGAAAAGGACAGCCTCAGCTCTCTCCCACCACATGATCTCACCTTTACTTTTGTAACCCGGATCAATGATCTCAAGTTGGGACTGATTCGCTTCAGGGAGACTGCTACCGGGGAAATGGATGTTAGATAAAAGAGATCGAAGAGACCAGTGGTGATTTTCATGATCAAAAGCTCAACCCCTCCATCTCTTTTCAATCCCCTCGATCCCCGGCTCCAACACGGACCGGCAAATTCTGAGGGTGACTCACGAAGGCTTCGGCAAATCTGCAACCGCATTCCATGCCCCGGAATTCTTCCATTTTGCGATGAATACCATCGTACCACCCAGCTGGGTCCTGGCTGACATGTGCCATGCACGCTGAACGTTTCCGTTCAATTACCCCGGTAATATCCATATAATCCGTCGGGGAGAAATTCTGGGTCTGGAACCCTGTTTCCACTTCGAAATAGTACAGGCTGAAGGGTTTACCCAAGGTGAGCCATGCATCATAAACGAGAAGGGAACAGGCCCGGTGATCCCGGTGTGTATCCAACGGCCAGTGTGTGAAGACCACAGAAGGTTTTTCACGTTCGAAGAAAGCATGAAAATCGCCGTACCGGCTGGAATTTATTTCTGTACTTCCATCGATCTGTCCAAGAAATTCAGCCCGGGCTTCTAAAATGGCGCAGGCATTCATGGCTTCTTTTGTTCGTACCGCTGCAGCTTCATCATGGCTTTTTCCACGGATACCGGCTTCCCCCCTGGTAAGGTAAGCCGACACCACTTCATGCCCGGCGGCGGCAAAAAGGGCCATCGTGCCGCCGCTACCGCTTTCGGGATCATCGGGATGTGCCCCGGCAACGACGATCTTCTGTTTCCCGGGAACAGGCCGGGTTGGGTTTTTCGTACCGGCCAGGGGATCCAGGAATGAGGCCATGGCCCCCATACCGGTTAATTGCAGCATGTTACGCCTGTTGATGGTTTTCATGACCGGGAGATATTGTGTTTTTGGAGGAATGTCTGCCGGTATGTATTGCTGCGCTACCGGCCCATAGATTTCCTTCACAAATGGGATTAACAATACAAATAAATGCAAAAGTTACAGAAATTCAATATCATTGCAGGTAATTTCCCTGTTATAAATTACAGGCAAAGAAATTCTAATTTAAACCTGAAAGATATGATCAGGCCAAATATATATATACTTGAAAACAGGTTGCCGGTATTCGCAGCTCTCCTGGTATTTGCCTGTTTAACGGGTGGGATGCTTTACGGGCAGACCGATACCTCCATGCTCTGCCAGGGTAATTATTGGACGGAAGAGCAGGGTAGACAGCATCTTGCGGAATTTGCATCCACCTATCACGACCGTGCAGGCTGGGAGGCCCGCGCCCGGAAGATCCGTATGAACATCCTGAAGGGTGCCCGGCTAGATCCGATGCCGCCTAAAACACCGCTAAATGCGATCATCCGTGATAAAAAGGCAATGGATGGTTACTCTGTGGAGAATGTTGCATTTGAAAGTATGCCCGGTTTCTGGGTGACGGGCAATCTTTACAAACCTGAAGTTGTAAAAGGGAAGGTCCCGGGGGTTCTATGTCCCCACGGACACTGGGAAGATGGACGGTTCAGGGACGATATGCAATACCGGTGTGCAGCCATGGCGAGAATGGGCGCCGTTGTTTTTGCCTGGGATATGGTAGGCTACGGGGAGTCTACACAGTGTGAGCACAGGGCTATTCCCATTCTTCTCAAAGTTCAGCTATGGAACAGCATCCGGTCGCTCGATTTTCTCCTGTCCCTGGAGGAGGTCGATCCGCAGCGTGTAGCCGTTACCGGTGCTTCAGGCGGAGGCACCCAGGCCTTTCTTCTTGCGGCGGTTGATCAGAGGATCGCCGTATCAGCACCCGTGGTGATGGTATCCGCTCATTTTTTCGGAGGTTGTGTAGGTGAAAGCGGGATGCCCGTCCATAAAGCTCCGGGATTCCAGACAAACAATGTGGAGATCGCTGCGTGCGTGGCACCGCGACCCCTGCTGCTCGTTTCCGATGGTGACGACTGGACAAAAAATACCCCCGTGGTAGAATATCCCTATATAAAACATATTTATGAATTTTACCATGCGGCCGACAAGGTTGAAAATGTGCACCTTCCCGCTGAGAAGCATGATTACGGAATCTCGAAGAGAACCGCTGTATATTCCTTTTTCGCTAAAAACCTGGGCCTGGATATTGAGAGCATCCTCGATGAGCAGGGCAGGATCGATGAATCTTTCGTAAAAATTCTTCCAAGGTCCAAATTATGTGTATTCACAAAGAAAAATCCGGTGCCTGCAGGTGCAGTTTCCGGTAATGAGGCCGTGACGATGCTTTTTGGCGGGAAGTAATCACTTTAAACAGGGTTCAATTTTTTCCTAATTAGTATCAGAAAGACTCGATGCCCTTCGGCTTCGCTGAGGGACCGGTCAATTCGATGAACGAAGAACTTTTCGGATGGTGTTAAGGCAGGCAAAAGGCCCTACATGCGAAAGTCACTGAATTTTTAAATTTATACATAGAGGCCTTTTACCTGCCTTAACACCATCCGAAAACCCGGAATTGAATTATATGTTTTATAACATAAATTTTTGTTTTCTTGTTAAAACGATTTAGCTTATTTTTCTGACCGGTATGAGAAAATGGGTACATGGACTGATAACCTCCATATCTCCGTATTTTGAAGAAAAGAGTTTCCATAAAGGATATCGCCAGTAAACTGGGTGTTTCAACGACCCTGGTTTCCTTTGTACTTAACGGACAGGGCCAGGAGAAAAGAGTGAGTGCCGAAATGGTTGTCAGGATCATGAGCACGGCACGTGAGATGAACTACAGTCCAAACCAGATCGCCCGCAGCTTGCGGAAAGGATCAACAAATACCATTGGTTTGATTGTTGCTGACATTGCCAATCCTTTCTTCGGTACCCTCGCAAGAACCATTGAAGATGAAGCTGTACGTCATGGTTTTAATGTGATCATCGGCAGTTCTGATGAGAATATGAAAAAATCAGCTTCTCTCATTGAAACCTTTCTGAACCGCCAGGTTGACGGGTTCATCATTGTCCCGGTCGAAGGTACCGGTGAGCAGATTGCAACCCTTGTGCAGTCAGAAATTCCTGTTGTACTCGTTGACCGTTATTTCCCGGGAATGAAATCCGTAAGTCATGTTGTGCTTGATAATCACCAGGCTACATGGGATGCGACACGTTACCTTATCGGAAAAGGATACAGGCACATAAGCCTGGTCGCCTACCAGTCCACTCTCATCCATATGAGTGAACGCATCCGGGGATATGATGACGCTATGAAAGCAGGGGAGTTGGGAGACAATATCAGGGTGGTGCGGATCCCTTACACCTTTTCCCTGGAAACCATGGAAAATGCCATGAATGATCTATGCAAGGCAAATCCGGCAACCGATGCCGTCTTTTTTACGAATATGCTGATCTCCGTTGCCGGCCTGCAATGCATCAGGAGAATGAAGCTCAAAATACCTGAAGATCTCGGGATCCTTGGGTTTGACGAACATGATGTTTATGAATTTTTTGAACCGGGTGTATCCTTCGTGAAACAACCCCTGAATGAGATGGGACTCGAAGCGGTTGGAATTCTCGTGGACCTTATCAGGGGATCGGCAAAAACATCGCATGTTGAACTCCGGCATGAAATGATATTAAGAGAATCATGCTGAAATACATGAACAATTAAAAGCTAAAACGATTTAAATAAAAATCACAATTATGAAAAACAGAGTAATCGGCAGAATGCCCAAGGTCGGAATCCGTCCTGTGATCGACGGCAGGGAACACGGAGTACGTGAAGCACTTGAAGATCAGACCATGAAAATGGCCAGGGCGGCTGCGAATCTTATCGAAACCAACCTGAGATTCCCCCATGGTGAAAAGGTTGAATGTGTTATCGCCGATACGACGATTGGCGGTGTGGCAGACGCTGCAAGGTGCGCAGAGCAATTTGAACGCGAAGGAGTGGGCGTTTCGCTCACTGTCACACCCTGTTGGTGTTATGGAACGGAAGTAATGGACAGCGCACCTTTGATACCCAAGGCTATCTGGGGCTTTAACGGAACAGAAAGGCCGGGGGCGGTATACCTGGCAGCGGCCATCGCCGGCTATTCCCAGAAAGGAATGCCGGTATTTGGCATCTACGGCAGGCATATCCAGGATGCGGATGACAATTCCATTCCCCCGGATGTTGGTGAAAAAATACTAAAATTTGTGAATGCCGCGCTTGCAGTTTCCTATATGAGGGGAAAAACCTATCTCTCCGTAGGTTATACCTCTATGGGTATCGCCGGCTCGGCGGTGGACACGGAATTTTTTCAGGATTACCTTGGCATGCGTACCGAATTCGTGGAATCCGTTGAATTTTTGCGAAGAATGGAACAGGGCATCTACGATAAGAAGGAGTTTGATAAGGCGATGGCCTGGGTTAAGGAAAAATGCATTGAAGGACAGGATAATAACCCGAAGCCTTCCGACAGGAAACGGAAAGACTGGGAATGGGAGACAGTGGTAAAAATGACCCTGATCACGAAAGATCTCATGAACGGTAACCCGGTCCTGGCCGGCATGGGTCACGGTGAAGAAGCCCGCGGGCGGAATGCGATTGCAGGAGGATTCCAGGGACAGCGCCAGTGGACCGATTATTATCCCAACGCAGATTTCACCGAAGCCATCCTCAATTCTTCATTCGACTGGAACGGGATAAGACAACCTTATATCTTTGCAACGGAAAATGACAGCCTTAACGGTGTCTCAATGTTGTTTGGCCATCTTTTGACAAAAACGGCACAGATTTTCTCCGATGTACGTACGTACTGGAGTCCCGAGTCTGTGAAGAGGGTTACCGGATATTCTCTCACCGGGATTGCATCCGGCGGTTTTATTCACCTGATCAACTCCGGGTCCACAACCCTCGATGCCACGGCACAGCAACGCGACAAGGAGAATAATCCGGTAATGAAACCTTTCTGGGACATCACAGGGGAAGAAGCAGACAGGTGCCTTGCTAACACACGCTGGTGTCCTGCAAATTCAGAATATTTCAGGGGAGGCGGATTCTCCTCGCAGTTTAGGACCGCCGGGCAGATGCCTGTTACCATGTCGAGGATAAATATTGTGAAAGGACAGGGACCGGTACTGCAGCTGGCAGAAGGATGGACCATTGAAATTCCGGATGAAGTGCATAAGGTGCTTGATAACCGCACCGATCCCACCTGGCCCACTACATGGTTCGTGCCGAGGATCTCCGGGAAGGGAGCTTTCCGTGACGTCTACACCGTTATGAACCGCTGGGGGGCGAACCACGGAGCCATCAGCTACGGTCATATCGGGGCCGACCTGATCACCCTGGCCTCTATGCTCCGTATCCCCGTATTCATGCATAACGTAGGAGAAGAAAATATCTTTCGTCCGAATGTTTGGAATTCTTTCGGTATGGAACCCGATGGGGCCGATTTTCGTGCCTGTGCCAATTTCGGACCGCTATATTTCTGAAAAAAATCTTATGTCTATCCGGGTAATCAAGTATGTTTTAATTAACTGAACCATGGAAAATCATCGCGTCATCCCCCGGGGCATTTTATGGCCCTTCATTCTGCTCACCACCCTGTTTTTTGCCTGGGCTATTCCCAATAATATGACCGATACGATGCTCGCTGCATTCAAGCGTATCATGAGCCTGACGGATTCCAAAACAGCGTGGATTCAGGTCGCCTGCTATTTCTTTGGCTACGGTTGTTTCGCCATTCCCGGAGCGCTTTTTATCAAACGGTTTACCTATAAGGCGGGTGTAATGCTCGGCCTCGGCCTGTATGCATCGGGCGCTTTCCTTTTTTACCCGGCCATGCTGATGTCAGAAGTGAATATCAATGTCAGCTTTCTGATGTACCTTACGGCCATCCTCATTCTTTTCGCCGGTCTCTCGGTGCTTGAAACTTCGACCAATTCCTATGTCTATGTGATCGGACCGGAATATACAGCAACCCAGCGGTTAAATTTCGCCCAGTCGTTCAATCCTTTTGGCGCCATTGCCGGTGTAGTCATCAGCCAGGTGTTCATCCTTTCCCACCTGAACATCATGGGAGCTTCCGAAAGGTCGGCACTTTCACGCCAGGAGCTGGTTAAAATTCAGGGTATTGAACTGAACGCGGTAACCATGACCTATATGACCGTCGGGGTGGTGATGGTCATCCTTCTGCTACTCATCTTTTTTACGAAGATGCCGGTGATGAAAGAAGAAGATAAGAGACTTGATTTTACCGGGACCTTCCGGAGGCTTATGAAAAACAAGAATTACGTCTGGGGTGTCATAGCCCAGTTCTTCTATGTAGGAGCTCAGATCGCCGTCTGGTCGTTCATTATAAGGTATGTGATGCAGCAGATGCAGCTGGATGCGGTGATCGCCAGTCTCGATAATCCCACTACAGCCGACATCATTTTCCGGCTGCGGCACCTTGAGCCAGTAGCTGCAGGTTTCTATAGTTTCATTGACTGGATAGGACTCGAACCGCTCCTTCCCAGGACAGCCGAGCAGGCAGGGGCTACTTATTATATCATGTCGTTGATCCTGTTCGTTATAGGCAGGTTCATATGCACAGGTCTCATGAGGTATATCCGGCCCAGGAACATCCTTACAGCCCTGGCTGTTCTCGCCTTTTTTCTGGGATTGATCACAATTTATTCCAATGGATTTGCAGGGGTATACGCCCTGATGGGGATATCCGCCTGCATGTCGCTGATGTTTCCAACAATCTATGGTCTTGGAATTGCAGGCCTTGGCGATGATACGAAAATCGGGGGATCGGGAATGGTTATGGCCATCGCGGGCGCGGCTGTCCTGACCCAGATCCAGGGCATTGTCTCTGATGAAGCAGGAAGTATAAAGTTGGCGTACTGGGTTCCCTCCATCGCCTTCCTGGTCATCGCGTATTATAGTGCGGTAGTGGTGAGGAAGAGCGAGGTAAAAGCAGGGTGATGGGGGATGGGGGTAGAGACGTTGTGTACAACGTCTCCACCGTATGTCATTTTTCCATCCTGCGGAGGTTCATGATGAGGAAATACAGGAGGAATCCTGCAGAGATAAACACGAGTTCGATGCCGATGACCATCGGGGATTCATCCCAGTTGAGTATCCAGGGCATGGTGGTTTTTGACAGGATAGTGATTACGATAAGTCCTGCACCCGCCAGGAAGGAAACGAGACCCCATTTCAGGGTGGGATAACGGTTTTCCTCGCGGTTTTCCTCTTTCTGGACAAGGATATCCGCCTTATCAAGATGACCCATTTTGATCACCTTGCGTTTCAGCAGGAAATCGGTGAAGGTCTTGAGGATCTGGTAAATCGCATAAAACACGATTCCTGTTACGATTGCTTCTTCCATAATTTTACGAATTTAAAGTTGGAGTGTCTTTTTGTTGCAACATTAGTCGATGACCGTTAAGAATAGTTGCAGCTTTTTTATCTTTTTTTAAAAAAGGTCAGTAATTTGCAACAAAATGCATCCCTGTACCGACTCATACATTATCTATGAATGACGAGGACCTGATATTTCAGATCAAAAGGGGAAACGCCAATGCTTTCCGGCATCTTATGGATATGTATGGGAACATGGTATGGCATATCGTATTGAGGATGGTGAAGCAGAATGAGGATGCCGAGGATCTCTGCCAGGAAGTTTTTATGAAAGTCTACCGCAGTATCGGCAGGTTCCGGGGAGAATCCAAATTATCCACCTGGATCGGTTCTGTGGCATTCAATGTATGCACTGATTATCTTAGGAGAAAGGGCAGGAACCGCGTTCTTTTCACGGATGAGACTGCGAGGCTGGAAGTTTCCCTGCCGGATACCGCCGACCCGCTGAAGATCCTCGACCGCAGCGATCTGAAAACCCTGGTCCACCGTATCATCGAAGAGCTGCCGTTACAGTTCCGGACGGTGATCACACTCTACCATCTCGAACAGTTTTCATACACTGAGATCGCTGAGATAACAGGCATGCCCGAAGGGACGGTCAAGAGTTATATAAGCAGGGGGAGGGCAGCCATTAAGGAGAACCTTTTGAGACTGGTGCCGGACCTGCAGCATGATTATTATGGCAACGAATAAAGGAAGAAAAAAATGAGGAATGAAATGAATACATACGGTATGCTGGATAAACTGATCGACGAGGCCCTGGGTGAAGCTCCCGGAAGGATGATGCCGTCGGGTCTTACAGCAAGAGTGATGGAGAAGGTTGCCAAACCGGATATCCTTAAAGAACTGGCCTTTGAATCGACCCTGAAGATAGGCCTCGTGATCGCCCTTTTCGTGATCCTTGCCACATCCTTTCTCCTTTTCGGGATCACTGACCTGCATTCGGTGGAAATGTTCCTGGTGAAGTACAAACAGATCCTTCTTCCCTTGTCCCTGGTAACACTTTTTACATGGCTTTTCAACGATATCGTGCTGAAATACCTTTTCAGGAGGAAGATCACGGGATAGAGATTGTTTGAGATGGTTTGAAATGGTTTCAGGGAGTTTCACCACAGATTTCACAGATTATCACAGAAAAAGTTGTTTGAGATTGTTTGAGATTGTTTGAAATGGTTAAAATGGTTTAAAATGGTTTGAGGGAAGAGGAACACGGATTTTCACGGATTACACAGATTAACACCGATTTTAAGTAGATGACCGTGACTTTTCATTCACCAAATCACCAGATCACCAAATTCTTCATCCGTTCCGATAGCCATCGGAATCCGCACAAATCCGTCACATCCGTGTTCCTCTTCCACTTCACAGATCGGGGAGATTTACCCAAGATCACTGATCCTCTCCAGCTTTGCCAGGTCGAGGATCCTGATCTTACGGCCGTCGATGGAGATAACGCCTTCCTGGGCGAAGGTGGACAGGGTGCGGATGGCATTGGAAGTGGTCATGTTCGACAGGTTTGCCACATCTTCCCTGGAGAGGTAGATCTTTATAGTCTGGTTATCATCTTCGTATCCGTAAGTATCTTTAAGGAAGATCAGGGATTCGGCAAGCCTGCCCCTGATATGCTTTTGGGTAAGGGTCACCGTCCGGTTATTGGAGAATCCCAGTTCGGTGGCGAATGCCTTGATGATATTTATCGAGAAATCCGGATTTGACCGGAGGAGCTTGTAAACCGTGTCCCTGTCAATTATGCAAACGGTACAGTCCTCGATAGCAACGGCAGTGGCTGTGTGATGTTCCTCGGCAAACAGCGCCCGGTAACCGATAAAGCCGATGGGCTTCGCCATACGGACAATCTGTTCACGGCCTCCCACACCTTCTTTGAACACTTTAACTTTTCCTTCAGATAAACAGATGAGGCTGCTGGGTTTGTCGCCCTCTTTGAAAATTATCTCACCTTTCTTATAGAATGCACAGGTATGACTTTTTCGGATGAAGTCTTTTTCTTTGGGAAGAAGAATGCTGAAAACGGATTTTGGATTGTCGATGCAATTATCACAGTTAATAATCCTTTCCTGTAGCATGAAATATGGAATTTACGTTTATATGTTCAATAACACTCAAAGATAGAAAAAATTACCAATTTTATTTCTTCAGCCTTAAAAAGTCAGAAAAATTAAGCAAACCGGCTAAATATGGCCTGTTTTCTAATATTTTGCAACCAGGGGGATGCGTCGTCCCGTTCCGAAAGCCTTAGATGAGATCCTCAGGATCGGGGGGGTCTGATACCGCTTATATTCGTTCATATTCACCATCCTGATAATTTTTCTGACGAGGTCGGTCTCAAAACCTGTGCCGTTGGCGATCTCCTCCACGGGGATTTGTTTTTCAATGTAGTCATTCAGGATCCTGTCGAGCAGATCGTATTCAGGCAGGGAATCCGTATCCTTTTGATCATGCCTCAGCTCGGCCGAAGGTGGCTTGGTGAGGATATTTTCCGGGATGATCTCCTGTTTCCTGTTTATATACCGTGCCAGGGCATAGACATCCGTTTTGTAAACGTCGCCCAGAACTGATAATCCGCCGCTCATATCACCGTAGAGCGTCCCGTATCCGACGGCAGCCTCGCTCTTATTACTGGTATTGAGCAGGATATGACCGAATTTGTTGCTGTAAGCCATCAACAAGGTCCCTCTGATACGGGACTGGATATTTTCCTCCGTGATATCCTCAGGCTGGTTTTTGAACAGAGGCCGGAGAGCGTCGCGGTAAGCATCGAAGACGTCATGGATGCGAATCAGGTCAAAGCTTACACCAATGTTATCTGCAAGGATTTGCGAATCGGAAACGGAATGTCCGGATGAATATTCGGATGGCATCAAAAGGGCATGTACATTATCTTTACCAAGTGCCCTGGCTGCCAGAACGAGAGTCAGGGCTGAATCGATCCCTCCCGAGAGACCCAGGACTGCTTTTGAGAATCCCATTTTTCCGAAATAACCACGGATTCCCGTTATGAGGGCCTCATGGATCATTTTCAGGTCGTCATATTTTTCAAAGACACTGGCCTTCCCATTGCCATCGAGGTTGCCGAGATCCACGATCCTGACATCCGGCTTGAAAAAATTCAGATGCTCTATGATGGCGCCTTTACGGTCGATGGCCATACTTCCGCCTTCAAATATCAGCTGGGTCTGTGCACCCACCTGGTTAACGTAGATCACCGGAAGATTGAATTTTTTAGCTTTATCGATAAAGATCTGCTTCTTGATCCCGATCCGGGTGTGCGAGAAGGGAGATGCGGCAATGTTTACGATGAAATCCGGATTGAGTTTTGCCAGCTCGGTCATCGGGCTGATCTTGTATAGCCGGCGACGGGCAAACTCATTTTCCACCGGCTGATCATCCCACAGGTCCTCGCATATCGTGACGGCAATCTTTTTGCCTTTGAATTCGAGTATCTTAAAATCGGTGTTTGGTTCGAAATGACGGTATTCATCGAAAATATCATAGGTAGGCAGGAGCGATTTGTTGAATTTTTGTCTGATCATCCCCCCGGTAAGAAACCAGGCCGTATTGAAAAGCATTTTACCGTTCGGATCAGGATTCAGGGAGGGACCCCCGATGATCACGCCGATCTCATTGCAGATCCTGGCGATCTTACCTATTTCCTCCTCGCAGCGAAGGATAAATTCCCTGCGCTCGAGAAGGTCGAGAGGCGGATAGCCGCAAATTGACAATTCGGAGAAAACGATCAGATCTACGTTGTACTGCTGTGCCTTCTTGATCTCAAGCACTATAC
This sequence comes from uncultured Bacteroidales bacterium, assembly GCA_963771005.1. GTDB lineage: Bacteria > Bacteroidota > Bacteroidia > Bacteroidales > DASQZK01. Next base: position 1,763,000 of record CAVYRO010000008.1, on the reverse strand, counting down.
TGGTTGTATTTTCAAGGAAATTACCGATATGGTAATCGAGCTGGGCTAATGCAATTTTCATATGCAGGTTGATTTAAAACAAAATTCCTAAAACGAGGGCCATTGAATAGGTATATATTTTATCCGCCGAACGATTCGTGACATCCATGAACCCGGGATAATATCCCAGGCCTGCAACTATGGCCGTGTTCCCGCCAAGGCTGTATTCCACGCCACCCTCCACGAAATAATTCACATTGAACAGCCCCGTCTCATCTTTAAGCCCTGTTTTGTGAATAGAGCCGTCTTCGGAAGTACCCTTTGCCCTTATATTCACCATGGGTGTCAAACCCGCATTCACCCATACGGTAGTGTAACCTATCTCAACGGTTTTAAATTTCAGCCCTACCGGCACCGTGATGTACTGGAGGTTGTATTTTAGCCGGCTGCCGGGGGGAACGAGGATCCTGGAATCGCCTGCGTCGATGGATATGCTGTCGCCATACACAAGTCCTCCGCCAAGATTGTTAATTGTAATACCGGTCGAGAAGGCATAATGTTCTGCAAAAAAAACATCAAGTTCAATTCCCGAGTTTATTCCGGCAACCGTACCCTTCGTTTTAATATCCACATCACCGGAGGTCATCCATGCAACCTGGGGGCTGGCCATGAAGCTGAATTTCACTTTCTGCCCGTGGCAGTTCAGGGCTGCAGTTAAAAGAATTACGGGAAGAAGGGCTTTTTTCAGCATAGCTTATGTATTGAAGTTTACATACAATAAAGAGGAATCCGGAAGTGTTTATTAATTTAGCGTTTTCCTCGATACAAAAATATAATTTTTATTCACCGCTTCACATTCAAAATGATGCTAAAGAACCGGAATGGAAATTGGCTGACCTTTGTTGCCCTGGCTGCAGCATTTCTTATTTTTTCCTGCGGCCGGAATAACAAAAATCCCGATATTTCAAAGATCGGCCTTCAATCCGGCATTCACCGTTTCGACCGGGAGCTGTTTGAAATGGATCAGGATACTCTGGCGGAGGCTATAACTTATTTCTATAAGGAATACGGCGATTTTTTTGATGTTTTCAGTTACTATGTCATTAATATCGGGACTCCCTCGGAAAGAAGTTATCCGGGCAATCTGGCCCTGTTCATAAATGATCCGGTGAACCGCGAAGTTTACGGAAAAACACAGGAAGTTTTTGGTGACCTTCGGGATCTCGAAGAGGAGTTGACCGGGGCGTTGAAACGTTACAGCTATTATTTTCCTTCCGACACGGTTCCTGAAGTTATAACCTACGTAAGCCGGTTTAACAATCCCTGCTTTACCGTAACGCATTTTATAGGTATAGGACTTGACATGTACCTGGGCAGCGATTCGGAATATTATGAACGGCTTGGAATACCCCGCTACCGGAGCATGCTGATGATACCCGGGAAGATACCCTCGGATGCAATGTATGCCTGGGGCAACGAGCGTTTTCCCTATAATGATTCGGTGGACAATGTACTTTCCCATATTATCCATGAAGGACAGCTCATGTATTTTGTAGACCACCTCCTTCCTGACGAGCCCGACACGCTTAAGACCGGCTTTACCCCGGAACAGATGGACTGGTGTATGAATAATGAGAAAGAGATGTGGATCTCCCTGGTGGAGAACAAATTGATCTTTTCCCAGGAACTGATGCAAATACGGAAACTTACGGGCCCCGCCCCCTATACTCCGTTTTTCACCCATGAATCTCCAGGCCGGGCGGCGGTATGGACCGGCTGGCAGATCGTTAAAGCTTTTGCACGGAGAAATCCGGATCTCAGTCTTGCCGATATCATGAAGGAAAGGAATTACCAGGAAATACTGCGACTCTCAAGATACGATCCGGATTGATTACACCTCCGGAGTTTCAGGCAGTTGCTCTCCTTCTTCCCGACCAGAAGATACTCAGGAAAATGCTCTATGAAAGGATGCAGAATATCCAAAATATAGCTCTTCCCGCTATGGGATGAGGCATGGATTTAATCCAGGAGTCTCTCGAGTTCCTTCCGCAATTCCTCCCCGCGAAGATTTTTGGCTATGATAATGCCATTTTTATCGAGCAGCATGGTGTGCGGTATGCTCTGAACGCCGTATATCTTACCTGCCAGGCTCCCCCATCCCTTCAGATCAGAGATCTGGTGCCATACCAACCCATCGTCACCGATCGCCTTTTTCCAGTTGGATGCGTTGTTATCAAAAGAAACACCCACAATATCGAACCCTTTTGCGTGAAAATCATCGTAAATGCCGACAACATTGGGATTTTCATTCCTGCAAGGCCCACACCAGGAAGCCCAGAAATCAACGAGCAGGTATCCTTTCCCCACAAAATCGGAAAGAGACAGAGAGTCTCCTTCCGGTGTAACCATTTTGAAATCCGTGAATTTTCTGCCGATCGCTACCTGCTCCTGCACTCTGATATGATTTTTCATTTCCCGGACAAAACCGGAATTATCAAGTCTGGGATCCAGTTTTCCAACGATACTTTTCAGCTCTTCCGTGCCCAGGGAGTAGTACATATTTGTACGGATAATATAAGGAGTAACGTACGATGAGGCATGATCGGTTACATACTGCCTGTTGATCTCCTGTTCCCTGGCGGCAATATCATTGTATGCTTTTGAGATCGCATCCATTTTTGGCTGGTTGTTCTGGCTTTTGGCCTTCACGAATTCATTGTAAAGCTGCTGTTTCTCAGGCGCGATGGAATTGAAGAGTAAAAGATAATTCTCGTATTCGGCCTGCGAAGCCGATCCTTTCACCACAGTCTGCCCCGGATTTTTAAAATCAGGCAGAATGGTAATGGTTGAGTTCTCTGCAAAAAAGGCCATGGGTTTGCTTGAATTCTCCGGCATGAGGTAATAAACATCCGGATGCTCTGCTTTCCCCCTGAATATAACATCCTTTCCCGCAATCACCATCGATGAATCGATAACCTCCCAATCTCCTCCCATCCTGCGCATGAGATAGAGATACCTTCCAGCCATATCCTCAGCTTTCACAGTCAGAACATAACCTGTAAGTGTGTCGGAGAGGACAGCATCTTCAGCGCCAAACAAAGCGGGTGATCCTATCATTAACAGGAAGAAGAGAGTGACAGTATAAAAATTCTTTTTTGTCATGACTTTTACATTTTAAATTCCGGTACTTCTCCGGGGGCAATAATGTCTGCCCCCTGTGAAGTTCTTTTCATCCGGGCTAAGATAATATTTATTCCTTGCGAAAATGATCGAAATATTTTTTCAGTAATTCCCCTGCTGCGGCAAAGGCGGTCAGACGGTTTTCCAGGACATCCGATTCAAGGCGGGAAAAAACAGCCTTAAGTTCCACATCTTCGAATAAATGCTGTTCAAGGTGCTGGTGAATGGCTTCGGACAAACGAAATTTCGATTGTTCGTTCCGTTTATCCCTGAAAAAGCCATTCGCTAAGGTGTGTTTATGGTAGTCTTCAATCATTTCCCAGATCTCACCTATCCCGGTTTTGGTCCGGGCACTGCACGTGACAACTCTCGGGATCCAGCCGGAAGGAGGGACAGGAAAGAGATGCAGGGCGCTCTGGTATTGCGAAAGGGCCATCCGGGCCTTGTCGATATTATTTCCGTCCGATTTATTTATGGCGATACCATCAGCCATTTCCATGATCCCCCGTTTTATTCCCTGCAATTCATCGCCTGCACCTGCGAGCATGAGCAGGAGGAAGAAGTCGACCATCGAATGAACGAGTGTCTCGGACTGCCCCACGCCGACGGTCTCTATGATCACTGTGTCGAACCCGGCGGCTTCACATAAGATAATGGTTTCCCGGGTTTTCCGTGCCACGCCGCCAAGCGATCCGCCGGAGGGGGATGGCCTGATAAAAGCACGGGGATCCGATGAGAGCTCTCCCATTCTTGTCTTGTCGCCCAGGATACTCCCTTTGGAACGTTCGCTGCTGGGATCAATGGCTAGAACGGCCAGTTTATGTCCATTTGATGTGAGAAATCTGCCGAACGATTCAATGAAGGTGCTCTTTCCCACACCGGGCACTCCAGTGATCCCTATCCTGACGGAGTTCCCTGAATACGGCAGGCATCGGGAAATAATTTCCTGCGCATGTTGCTGGTGTGCCGGAAGAGCGCTTTCGATCAGGGTTATGGCCTGGCTCAGCACTGTCCTGTTTCCTTCACCGATCCCTTCAATATAATCTTCTACGGATAGCTGTTTCTTACGGATCTTCCTGTACCTTTTCAGTGCATGATGATTCACCTGCCCTGGCTGATCAATGCCCCTGGTGACAGACAAAGCGCTATGGTCTTTTTTTTCATCTTCCATGCGATGAATCTTTTGCGAAAATTACATAAAACAGGCGAATTCAAAAAGATATTTTTACAGTCGCCCGGACGCAGGAGTATACCTAAGGAGAGGGATCAGGAATAAAAAAACCGGCACCGGTATTGCCCGGTGCCGGTAGTATATTCCGTTATTTGTTCTGAGTTTCTGAAGATTGTACCACTTCGCCCCTAATCCATAAAATTTCGCGTGAATGCTGGGGATCGTTGGTGATCACTGTAACTGTCTTATTCTGGTTTCCCATCTTGCCCGATGAATTAAAGGTGACTTTGATGGAACTGCTTTCACCAGAATGAATGATCTGGTTTGAAGCAAGGGCGGCTGTGCATCCGCAGCTGGCCTGCACTTTGCGGATCATGAGATCTGACTTGCCTTTGTTTACGAAGGTGAATTCATGATCGACCTTATCTCCCTGTACAAGCTTACCAAAATCAAAATTCTTATCTTTAAAACTGATGTCCGGAGATTCAGAGATCTCATCCTGTGAAAGCCCCGAGAAGTCTTCCTGAACATTTGCGCTTACAATTAGCTTATAAGTCCTGTCTGTCTTGTCGTTCACATAAACATCCAGACGATCGATCAGGAAATCCCAGTCGGGTTGCTTATCCGAAAGGTAGGTAATTTCGATGCTTCCTTTTCCATGAGGTTTTATCCGGGGATTATCAATGTCAGCCTTGAGATGGGGCGGTACATTTTTAAAAGAGAGCGTGATTGGATTATCGGAGGTATTGATATATTCGATCTGTCTGGTCTGCGGCTGATTTTTATAAACGGTTCCGAAGCTTACATGATTACTTTTCAGCCGGAGATCTCCCATCTGGTACCGGTACTCATCTTCGATGGAGAGAGGTTTGGGTTCAACTTTCCCTGTTATCCTGAGCCGCACTGAAGGTACGCTTGCATTCGACTGCACGGTTATATACTTATCGAAATGGCCGGGATGGTTTACGGGATTGAAAACAGCCTTAATATAGCCTTTTTCGCCCGGCATCACGGGTTCCTTCGTCCAGGTGGGGGTGGTACAACCGCAGGAGGGGGTTACATTCTGAATGATAAGTGGTTCACTTCCCGTGTTTGTGAAATCGAATGAATACCCGACATCACCGTCTGCCTCCCTGATATCGCCGAAATCATGCGAAGTTTGATTGAATGATATACTTGCGGATTTTTGCTGTGCAGAAACCATGAAAGGTAAGGTCGTCAGGAAAACAAAAATCAGAAAAACACACTTTTTCATGACTGGAACTTTTAAGTTTTGAAATCAAACGAGCAAATTCGATAATTAATTGTTATTATTACAAAGTTATTAAGTTTAACCAAACATCGTACCTTTATACAGCAAAAGTACCCCGATTGTTGCATAAAAAATGAGCTGCTCCCTTTAGGAAACAGGCAGCCTGAATGTCATATAAATAAACTAATTTTACAGCTTCTAAATAAACGATCCAAGCAGAGGTGGTAAAGATCAGAAATATACTCCTTCTTCTCGCTGCGTTGATTTTCTTCCTGGCCGGAAATGCAGATGCCCAATTTTATAACGGGCACCAGATGAAATTCGGAAAAAACAGGGTTCAGTATAATACATTTTACTGGAAATTCTACCGGTACGAAAGGTATGATGTTTACTCCTATGAGGAAGGTACGGATCTCTCGTTATATGTGGCCGACTATGCTAAGGATGAGATCACACGGATCGAACATTTCTTCGATTACACCTTTGAACGCCGGCTTATTTTTATCGTTTACAATAAGCTTTCAGATTTCCGCCAGAGTAATATCGGCCAGACGGAGCTGGATAACAGCGAAGAGGAACAGGCCAACGTGGGCGGGGTGACACACATCATTCAGAACAAAATATTCGTTTATTTCGAGGGTGATCATAAAAAATTCGAGAAAGAGATATCCCGGGCAATCAATGAAGCCCTCATCAATGAAATGCTTTACGGGAATGACTTCAAGGATAATTTCACAAGCTCAACGCTCCTGAATCTTCCCGAATGGTATCTAAAGGGACTGATCTCCTATGTGGCCGATCCCTGGAACTTCAAGATAGAGAACCGCGTGAAAGACGGCATTCTCAACGGGAGGTATAAAAAATTCAACCGTCTCAACGGGGTCGATGCCCTTTATGCCGGTCATTCATTCTGGAAATACATCGCCGATACTTACGGTGAATCTGTCATTCCGAATATTCTTTACCTCACCCGGATCAACAAAAATGTCAATACCGGGTTCCTTTCCGTCCTGGGGCTTCCGCTTAAAGATCTTTCCAATGAATGGCTCAGCTATTATCTGAATCTTTACCAGGATTACGAGGAATATGGAAACATTCCGGATGAAGGGAAGGTCCTGAAGAAGACGAGTAAAAAAAAGGTCTACATGCAGGCAAAGATCAGCCCCGACGGCCGCTATATTGCCTATATCACCAATGAACTCGGTCAGGCGAAGGTCTATCTCTACGACACACAGACGGGAAAGAAGAGAAAAATCGAAAAAGAAGGCCGCAAGGTCGAGCAGATCGAAGATTATTCTTACCCTATTCTTGCCTGGCATCCCACGGGAAGGATCCTGGCCTTTCTCGAGGAAGACAAAGGTCAGCTGAGGCTTACTTCGTACGATATCGACACCAAGGAATACGCAAGCAGGATCTTCCTGTATTTTGAGAAGATCCTTGATTTTTCCTATTCCAACGACGGACTCCGGTTTGTCATTTCCGGCGTCTACCGCGGACAGACAGACATCTACGTCCATGACATCGCCTCCGGTTCCAATGAAAGGATCACCAATGACCTTGCTGATGACCTGCATCCGAGGTTCATAAATAATTCCCGTGAGATCGTCTTTACTTCAAACCGAAGGTCCGATTCGCTCGTTTCGGGAAATAAACCCCAGGATCTCACGGAATATATGTCGGTTTTCGTCTATGATTACAAGAACCGGGCTGATAAGCTCAAGCAGATCACGGATCATGATTACGTTGACTATGATCTTCCTTACCCTTACAACAAAGGCAACGAATTCGTTTTTCTGAGCAATAAGTCGGGCATCATCAATCGGTACTTTGCCAAATACGACAGCGCCATAAGCTTTATCGATACCACCACCCATTACCGGTATTTCGCGGAAACTTTCCCGCTGACCAATTATAAGCGAAATATCATAGAACACTACTATGTGCCGGCGATCAATAAATTCTCTGAGATTATTTTCAACAACGGCCGTTACCAGATCTACCAGGGTGAGGTGGATCCTTCGGACAATCTCAGCGATGAGATCCGGAAAACCCCTTACCGTGATGCGTATACAAAGCAGCTGGCTAAAATGGACAGCTCACTCAATGTCGATAAGAAACAGATACAGATCAAGGATGTAATCGACAACAGGATCATTGAAGGTCAGGATACTTTCAAGCTCGATTATACGACCATTGATATTAACAATTATATTTTTGAAAAAGAGAAACTTAATTTTTACAACGCCAGGCTCGGCAAGAACAACCTGAACCTGGTGCTTGATACCGTCCCCGAAGCCCGGAAGATGTATATCGACTACGAAACTTCGTTCTATCCAAACTACCTGGTAAACCAGATCGATTTCAGCTTCATGAACGCCTCCTATCAGACATTCACGGGCGGAGCGGTCTATTATAATCCGGGATTAAACCTTTCCTTCAAGGTGGGGGCCAATGACCTCTTCGAAGATTACCGTATCGTGGGAGGCGTAAGGCTGGCAACCGATTTCGACAGCAATGAATACCTTCTCAGTTTCGAGGACCTTAAATCCAGGTGGGACAAGCAGGTCATTTTTCATCGCCAGATATTCAAAGTCTCATCCGAAAATTCATTGCTTAAAACGTATTCGCATGAGCTGATGTTCGTGCTCAAATATCCCTTTAACCAGGTGGCAGCCTTAAAAGGAACGGCCATGTACAGGAACGACAGGAGTGTCTTTCTTTCCACCGACCTGAACAACCTGAACCAGCCCGATATTATGAAACCCTGGGCCAGCCTTAAACTGGAGTATGTTTATGACGATACCCGTTTTATCGGGATCAACCTTTACCAGGGCCTGAGATATAAAATATTTGCCGAGGGATATAAGGAAATAGGCAGGAAAAAATCGGACCTCATCGTGCTGGGCGGTGATTTCAGACATTATACCAAGATCTACAGATCTCTTATCTGGGCCAACCGCTTTGCCGCCAGCACTTCCTTTGGCCATACGCCGCTTATCTATTATCTGGGAGGGGTTGACAACTGGATGAATTTCAACCCGCGTGTTCAGACCTTCGACCAGTCGGTACCGATCGATTATGCACGGAATTATGCATTCCAGACCCTGGCGACGCCAATGCGCGGTTTCACACAGAATATCAGGAATGGCAATAATTTCGCCGTTATAAACACCGAACTCCGGTTGCCTTTGATACGGTTTCTTTTCAACAGGCCGCTCAGTTCTTCTTTCCTTAATAATTTCCAGATCGCGGGGTTCTTCGATGTTGGTACCGCCTGGGAAGGACTTACCCCCTGGTCAGGTAAAAATGCCTACGATACCGATAAGTATACCAACGGACCCGTAACAGTGATCCTGGATTCAAACAGGGAACCCCTTGTTGCCGGTTATGGTGCCGGTTTGAGAAGCCGTCTTTTCGGGTATTTTATAAGGGTGGACTGGGCATGGGGAATTGAGAACAGGGCCATACTGCCACGTATCTTTTACCTCTCCCTCAACCTTGATTTTTAATGAGCAAAAGATTTCCCGATACATGTCGCTGACTCAACTGGCCATATTGATCATTGCCGGTTTCCTTGCCGGATTTGTCGGAGGGTCGATGGGTGTCGGGGGAGGCATAGTCCTGGTTCCGACGATGGTATTTTTGCTGGGCATGACACAGCATGAAGCACAGGGTACAAGCCTGGCAACCCTCCTCATGCCCATCGGGATCCTGGCCGTCATCAATTATTACAAAAGCGGTTATGTAAATATTAAATATGCTGTCATTCTCAGCCTTATGTTCATCGCCGGGTCATACCTCGGATCCCTTATGTCGATTAACCTGCCAGACCGGGTACTTAAGCAGGCTTTTGGCGTTCTTATGCTCGTGGTAGGTGTGAGGATGATCTTCGGTAAATAAATCACTATGGAAATAAAAGAAAGGATCCGGCAACTTTCAGCCCTGTATGCCGGAGAAATTGTTGATATGCGCAGGCATCTGCATGCGCATCCCGAATTGTCGTTTGAAGAATATGAAACTTCAGCTTTCATTAAATCGAAGCTGGACGCATGGGGTGTGGAATATGAAGATGGTTTTGTAAAGACCGGGATAGTTGCCACCCTCAGGGGCCGTGGTGAGGGTAGGGTCATTGCCCTGCGCACCGATATGGACGGGCTACCGGTGCAGGAGCTTAACGACGTACCCTACCGTTCACAAAATGACGGCTGCATGCACGCTTGCGGGCATGATGTTCATATGGCTTCTTTGCTGGGGTGCATACGGATCCTGAATGATATGAGAGACAGCTTCAGCGGGCGCATCCGGTTTATCTTTCAGCCCGGCGAAGAAAAAATCCCGGGAGGCGCGAAACTCATGCTTGAAGAAGGCTGCTTTGGGGAGGACCAACCCGATATAGTGATCGCTCAGCATGTTTATCCCGACTTGCAGTCGGGAAAGGCAGGTTTCCGTGAGGGACAATATATGGCTTCTTCCGATGAGCTCTATATAACGGTGAAAGGTAAAGGGGGGCATGCGGCTTTGCCGGAGAAGCTCATCGACCCGGTGCTTATCGCCTCACACCTTATTATTGCCCTTCAGCAGCTTGTCAGCCGGAGATCAAAGCCGTCTGTCCCTTCTGTTTTGTCATTCGGAAAGATCACAGGAAACGGGGCCGTCAACGTGATCCCTGATGAGGTAAAAATAGAAGGTACTTTCCGGACCCTCGATGAAGAATGGAGAGGGCAGGCACATAAGCTCATGGAAGACATGATAAAAGGAATCGCTGCCGCTATGGGAGGTGAAACAGAATTTGAGATCAGACATGGCTATCCCTCACTCTTCAATAATCCTGCTGTGACCCGGTTTTCACGCTCTGCCGCGGAAGAATGGCTTGGAAAGGAAAATGTCGAAACACTGGATGTCAGGATGACGGCCGAAGATTTCGCTTATTTCTCACAGAAATACCCAGCAGTCCTATACCGCCTCGGCGTTGCACCCGGCGCTTCACCGGCGGGCGCCCTTCATACCGCCAAATTCGACATCGATGAATCGGCCCTGAAAACGGCGGCCGAACTTTTTTCGTGGATGGCTTTCCAGTTCCTGGAGGATCATGAAACGGAATAAACCTTCATCTTTCAGTCTGCACGTCAGGTTGTTTAGACTGGTTTAAAATAACCGGATTACCGGAAAATATCGTTTTGCATATTCCATTAAGAAATTAACTTTGCACGCAGTAAACAATTAATTGTTCATTAAAGGAAAACAAAATGGCTTACGTAATTTCAGATGATTGTACAGCATGTGGCACCTGCATTGATGAATGCCCGGTTGAAGCAATATCAGAGGGTGATATTTATAAAATTGATCCGGAACTCTGCACCGATTGCGGGGCATGTGCAGATGTTTGTCCGACAGAAGCAATTTCTCCCGAATAAGAATTGCCGGATAAAGATTGTCAGGGGATGGCTTTTCAGCCATCCTCTTTTTTATTCTCCTTTGCCAGGAGTTTATAGATGGCTGAAAAATCCTGATCACCCAGTCCCTGTTTCACGGCGAGTGCATACAACTCCCTTACCGCCGATGTCTGAGGGAGGGCAAGATCGTGATAATATGCCTCTTCGGTGGCCAGAAAAATATCCTTCAGCATATGTTTTAGCGGAAAATCCACGGAATAATCGTCCATGGCTATTTTATTGTTTTTGGAAGCGAGAAAAGGTGCGGTTACCGGACCTCCGATCAATATTTCTGCCATAGTTCCCTGATCCAGTCCCAGCGCCGTTCCCAGCGAGAGTGCTTCCGCAAAGGCATTCATGGCATTGGATAGCATCAGGTTGACAATCATTTTGGCAGCCGTACCCTTTCCGGTATCCCCCAAAAAGACAGTTTTCTTTCCAATGGCATCAAATATGGGTTTCAGGTCGGAAATCTCCGTGGCACTTCCCCCGGCAAAAACGATCAGCTCACCCTTCGCTGCAGGCTCCCTCGTACCGGCTACCGGTGCATCCACAAAACGAATATTTCGTTCCCGGGCTTCGTGCGCCATACGGAGAGAAAACCGGGGATTGACGGTGCTAAAGTCAAGCCAGGTGGATCCGGGTTTCATGATAGTGAGAAATCCATTCTCACCAAGTGCATTCTGTTCAATAGCCCCGGGACCTGAAAGCATGGTCATAAAAATATCGGAAATTCCGGCAAGCTGCGAACATGAGGAAGCCACACCTGCCCCTGCCGTGGCAAGATCGGTGCTTTTACTTTCCGTCCGGTTATAAACCGTAATATCGAAACCGGCCCTGAGGATATTCATGGCCATTCTGCTGCCCATGATACCAAGTCCGAAAAACCCTGTTTTTACGCTCATACCTTGCCGAAAGCGAATGACGACAGCATCCAGTGTTCCTTTTCATACTGGCGTGTCATTCTGTTTATCATATCTGAAGTTCCTACATCCCCTATTTCTGCGGTGATATCAACCACATCGATCAGGAAGGACTCAATCGTTTCGAGGTCCCCTATCACTTCTCTCACCATTTCATCGGAAGAAAGATTTGTCTCAGCCTCTTCAATCTGGGAATTATCAAGATAATCGCGCAGACTGCTCAGCGGCGTATCCCCAAAGATCCTTATCCTCTCAGCGATCACATCGATATTTTCAGACGTAATTTTATAGAGTTCCTCGAATTTGATATGCAAGTCGAAGAAATCACTTCCTTTTACATTCCAGTGAAAATTTCTCAGTTTCTGGTAAAATACACTCAGGTTGGCCATAAGCAGGTTCATTGCATCGACCACCTCTTTAGACTCCTCCTTGCTGAATCCCAGTTTTACAAATTGTTTCTGTGATTTTGCCGTTGTTTCGGTATTCATATTCGTAAGATTTTGGTTTAAAGGAAAGTTACCGTTCCGATCAGAGTTCAGGAACCGGACAATGTGATATAACATCGACAGGGAATGAAAGTTCTGCGTAAGCTATAGGGTTTGCAGGATGTGCCGGAGGTAAATTTATTCTTCCGCTGCGTATTTAAAAGCGGTGTAAATCGAGAAAACCCCGTATATCAGGGCGTAAATTCCAATGATCACAGCGATGATCACGGCACCCTTAAAAGGATTGAAAATCAGGAGTAAACCAACGATAAGGGAAAGGATGCCGTTAAAAAGGATGATGCCACCGTTCGCATTCAAAGCTTTCAGCCTGTTGTAGGTGGTAAACTGAAGTAGCGCAATGATGATGGCCCAGATACCGAAAAAGGCGATGAAGATACTTATCGAAATGTGCGGATAGAAAATAATGATAAGACCTATCAGTATATTTACGCTTCCTTCGATGAGCCAGAATGTCCCGCGGGCCCCCTTCTTGCGGATCCGGAAGGCATATCCGAGAGCGACCAGCCCTCCCAGGAGAGCAAAAATTCCGAAATAAGAGGCAAGAATTACAATGGATTCCGAAGGATTGATGAGCATAAGTATGCCGAATGCCAGTGCCAGGATTCCTTTGAGCGCGGCTGCGATCCAGTTTTTCATAGTTTATTTATAATTTTGGGCCAAACAGTCTTTCAACTTCAGTAAAGGTCGGAAGCATCCCCGGGCCTAAAGTGCATCCCCCGCCCAGTCCTGATACGCTGAAGCCGGAATTCATCTATTTATTTCCGGATCTTTCGCCTTGCAGAAATAAACATCAGCACGGCAACCACCACTATGACTATACTGATAATAAGAGGCACGTAACCCGTTGTGAAAGGCCCCGGTTTCACATCCATGTTTTGCGGGCCGGTAGTATAATTCAGGGTTTTGATCCCGAAAAATATGATCCCGGCTATGCCGATGATCAGAACCACTGTGCCTGTCTGTCTCATTTTTTCCCTATTTGGTGCATGAATTAGCCGGATGTATATCTTAGCTCAAATATACATCATTCTGACGGAGACCTTTGCAGATAATGATTTTTTTTAACCGCAGAGCACGCAGAGTTTAACGCAGCGTCCGCAAAGTTCAAGATAGTTCCCCTCCTTCCTTCGCGATCTTTGCGCAACCTTTGCGACCTTTGCGGTTACTATTTTTAATTAACCGCAGAGCACGCAGACTTTAACGCAGCGTCCGCAAAGTTCAAGATAGTTTCCCTCCTTCCTTCGCGATCTTTGCGTAACCTTCGCGACCTTTGCGGTTTCTATTTTTTATTTAACCGCAGAGCACGCAAAGTTTAACGCAGAGTCCGCAAAGTTCAAGATAGTTCCCCTCCTTCCTTTGCGATCTTTGCGTAACCTTCGCGACCTTTGCGGTTACTATTTTTTATTTAACCGCAGAGCACGCAAAGCATAACGCAGCGTCCGCAAAGTTCAAGATAGTTTCCCTCCTTCCTTCGCGATCTTTGCGTAACCTTTGCGACCTTTGCGGTTACTATTCTTTATTTAACCTCAGAGTACTTCTTTCCGCGAAATTTATCTTAATGTTTTGGCTGCAAAGTTAATCTTCCCTCGTTATACAGGGGATAATGCTCACCTTTTAGCGGTATTTGCAGCCGTTACCCAGATGATTATGCCTGCCAGAAAAACCAGTCCACTGATGATGAGAGGAGTCCAGTTTGCAGCGCTCACACCGATTTTCAAGCCTAAGATATTGGCTGATCCCGAATTCTGTCCAACCTGTATGGCAAAGATAATGGTTAGGATCAGTCCGATGATGGTTAAAATAACGCCTAGTGTTTTCATAATATTTGAAATTGGTTGTTTTTCAGGACATAAAAAAAAAGAGGTTTATCCGTATATGAATGGGACTTTGCCCTATAAAGGCCGAAACAGTCTCCAAAACGCAGATAAGATTAATTCCCAATAAATACCTGCTGTCTCTCCATCCTCATATCGGATTAACCTCTTCTGTATGATCAGGGAGCGATCGGTCCTCCCGTTTTTCTTCCACAATAATGGATAGTTCATTATAATAAACGAACATAATAAACAAAACTGTGCCAATGTAGATTATTGCCTGATCTTAAGGAAAATACAGTGAAAATTGCTGATAATTGTGGAGATATCTCAACATGAAGAGCCACTCGATGTACATGAAAAACCAGGGACATTCTGTTTTTTATTGCAGGAAGTTTTCATTCTGAACTTATTTGCATAATTTCATACCGGATTAAACTAAACCTGAAATATCATGAAAAAGATTCCATTTTTCTTTGCCCTGTTTTTCGGCACCCTTTTATTTTCAATCATTATGAGCTCATGTTCGGGTAATAAAAACAAGTACATCGGACTTCAGTTATGGTCTGTGCGCGACGATATGAAAACCATTCCCGATTCAACTATCGTTAAGGTCGGCGATATCGGATATGGTTTTGTTGAAGCCGCCGGTTACAATGATGGCAAATTTTACGGTATGGAACCCGTAGAATTCGCAGACCTGGTGAAAAACAACGGTATGGATTTCCTGAGCTCGCATACAGGGCAGGCACTTCCGGATTCGGGCGATATGAGCGGAATTATGGCATGGTGGGATACATGCATTGCCGCACATAAGGCCGCAGGTGTTAAATTCATTGTTCAACCATTCATGGGCTCAAATGCCTATGAAAATCTCGATGTATTGAAGAGATACTGTGATTATTTCAATGCTGTAGGTGAGAAATGCAACAACAATGGTATCCGTTTCGGCTATCACAATCATGACAGGGAATTCGGACAGATCGACGGACAGACGATTTATGATTACATGCTTCAGAATACCGATCCCGAAAAAGTGATGTTCCAGATGGACCTTTACTGGGTCGTTGAAGGCGGAGCCGATCCCGTTGCCTACTTTGGCAAGTATCCGGGCCGTTTCGAATTATGGCACGTGAAAGACCAGGCTGAACTTGGTGAAAGCGGAAAAATGGATTTTAAACACATCTTTGACAACAGGGAAGAGTCCGGTGTGAAATATTACATCGTTGAGGTGGAGGAATATAATTATGCCCCTATCGTCAGTGTAGACAAAAGCTTTGCCTTTATGCAGAATACCGAATACGTTAAACAATAACATAATAAAACAATGCGGCTGATACCTTAGAAGTAATTTCACCGCCCGAAGGCCGGGTTCGGACCCATCCCCTCTTTGTCCGGCCCAGCTTTTCGGCGTAGAATATTCCCTTCAGCCGGCAGCATTTTAAAAATTAACCCTATATTTTCGAATCTTATGCAGCAATTTCAGGATAACATAGTAAAAAACAGGCTCCTTCTCGAAAAGGTTAGTGAGGAACTATCTGCACGCCTGGAAGCACTTGAAAAAAGAGTGAAAGTTCTTGAAAATCAGTTGAAGAAAACGCCGTGATCCGTTGAATTCTTCTCAGGGCCCTGTCAATGATTTTCTCCGGACCTACATTTTCAAAGACAATTATAACCGTTTTGCCGGTACCGGATGGAATTCGTATGCTTGTCTGGTTGCTGGGATTTTCCCGTTCTCACTATATTTACCCTTTATTCTTTCACAAGCTTGTATGCGGTAACATTGTTGCCGGAAAATGTGGGCACCAGGAGCAGGTTCCTGTCAGCGATATACGTAATATCAGCTGAATTGATATTCTGATCCCTGGTTTTCAGGAGAGATACTTTGTGATTGTCGGGATAGACCATGTATACCTCACCGGACCAGTCGGATACAAGCCAGCGACCCTCCCCGGCAGGCGTAATTCCATCGCCGTGATTGATACCCCGGGTGAGTACCCGGGTCTCATGGGTAGCGGTATCGACCGACTGTAGTTCGCTGCTTGCGCCTGCGGCTACAAGCAATCGATCCTTATCGACATAGAGACCGTTGGGATGTCCGGGGCCTCCTGTCAGCCATTTACGGATTGTTCCGTTGTTGAAGCGGTAAATTGTGGCGGTATCGCTGTCACTTACATAGACGTTCCCGCTCCTGTCAGCAGCCACATCGTTCAACATGGACGCTCCCGGCGCTTTATATTTCTTTGAAATGATCCCATTGTCAGGGTCTATTTCAACAAGCTCGTCCACATCGGCCACATACAGGCTTTTACCTGACAGGGCCATCCCCTTGGGAGCCTTAAGTCCTTCAATCCATTTAAGTTCAACTATTTTACCCTCCAGGCTCATTTTTGAGATGAACCCATGGCCATCTTCAGCCCCGCGGTTCATATTCGAAACATAGCATATGCTGCGCGTACTGTCATATAAAACCGACTCGGGAGTCCTGAATACCGTATCACTGGTCCATTTTTTTTCAAGATGAAAAGATTCACCGGAGGAAGTTTTATCCCCGGTATTTTTATTTCCGGAACCGGAGTTACAGGAGGAAAGAACAGCAATCGTAAAGATGAAGAGGAAGCCGGATAATTTCATGGTAGGTTTTTTAGGTTTATCTGATTCTAAAACAACCTGTAGGAAGAGAATGTTGGAATTCGGCCATCCCATCCCTGGCAGGGTTCAGACCCCTGCCAGGGATAGCCAGGCAAAATGACTACCATCCGACAAATACCCCGGCTAGTAAGGCAATAACCAAAAGGACAACGAAGAGGAAAAAGAGGAACCTAGCAATTGTTGCAGCTCCGGCAGCTATCCTGGTAAACCCGAAGAGTGCAGCAACGAGCGCTATTACCAGAAAAATAAGGGCCCATCTAAGCATAACTGTACATTTTTGATTTTTCGTCAATTTTCCCCTCTGATAAATCTGTTCCTTACTATGTTACCTGATTATTAAGATACAATAAATCAAATAATTAAAATAAGAAAGTCCGGAAATAAGACCTGATTGTCTTGTGGCAGTCATACCCGTATATGAGGAAATAAAACTACATGCTGATCCGGAAAAATTCCTGTACCTGCCCGGGAAATATATTTCTTTTGCCTCTGATTCGGCGGGATCAGATCCTAAACATTCAATGAATATTTTTGTTTTTATAAGTGACTGAATGATCTCTTTTTAAGGTGCGCATCGCATTCAGACCTGAGACGGAAAAAATCATCTGCGGCTGATTTTATGAAGGGCTGCATCCTGCCTGCCTGTTTCATGGAAAATTGCCTGATCACTGTGATTGATCCCCCCTGGGACTTTATTTATTGAAATGCAGTTTTGCCAGGCCAAAATGAAACTCATCAATACCCTCCCGGCAATAAGAAAAGAAATCAGGAATTAGTATGGAAGAGAAGAACTGGAGAATGAACAAGCAGAAATCGGAGGAAATCAACCGTAGCGAGAAGTATTATTCCGGCATTTCCGTACCGCGTAAATTTTACTCAGGTCTCAGCAAGGAAAGCCGCTGGAATGATATTTCGGGGCAGTTATTCATTCCCGCGGAACTCATTAAAAACGGGATGATCATTGAGCAGGCTCACGATGCCATACTGATCCTGGACCGTGGCAAGATCATCGATGCAAACCAAAGCGCCCTGTCATTATTCGGCTACAGTTTGAAAAATGAACTCATCGGGCTTACCCCAGCCGATCTGTCTCCCGTTCTTCAGCCTGGCGGCGAACCTTCGTCAGGTAAGTCCGAAATGTGGATGAAAGCCACTGAAAACAAGGAATTCCAACATTTTTCATGGCAGCATCTCAGAAGAGACGGAAGCCTTATCGAAACAGAAGTTACCTTAAGCCAGCTGCACTGGAACAGCCGTATATTGCTTGTTGCCTTCGTTCGTGATCGAACCGGAATAGCCAGGATTGAGAAGGAGATCAGGAACAGGCTCGGTTATTACGACCTGGTGATGTCTTCCCTTCCTGTTGATCTGTACGTTGCTGAAGCGGAACCTCCTTTCGACCGGAAATGGATGAGTGAAAAGACAGGAATAATCGCCGGTTTCGAAAAAGATGTGATCACTGAAAATTCATTCTGGTTTTCAAGGGTGCATCCCGATGACCGGGACCTTGTGATGAATATCCTGCTTGAATGCGTCTCCAGCGATGCAATGACACTGGAATACCGCTGGAAAACGTCAGCCGGTAAGTATATCTGGCTGCGGGACCGTGCGGTGGTGAAAGGCACGAGGGCCGGCAGCGCGTCTGAAATCCTGGGTGTATTGACGGATATCACGCATCAGAGGACTAACCGGGAGAGAATAAGGCAGAGCGAAACTTTTTTGGATTCCATCGTCCAGAATATCCCTGCCATCATCTACGTGAAACATGCCGGCGATCTTTCCTATGTGAGGGTGAACAGGAGCATGGAAAATTTTCTCGGGAAAAGCGGGAAGGATATCATTGGAAAGAAAGATGAGGATATGTTTCCGCAAAAGCTGGCAGCGCATATCATTTCCTCCGACCGGAAGGCGATTGATAAGGGCAGCACTCTTAAGATACCGGCCGAAAAAGTAAAAGCATCAACAGGAGAAAGAATTTTACATACGCTTAAAATACCTTTATTCGATAGTAAAGGCCAGCCGGAATTCCTGCTCGGAGTCTCGGTTGACGTCACCGAACAGCAGGCCGTAACGAAAGCCCTTAAAAAGAGTGAGGAAAAATACCGGATCCTTTTTGAGTCGTTGCCTGTCGGAATCGCCATTACCACTTACGACGGAACCATCATCGATGCCAATGAAAAGCTGAGTGCACTGTTTGGCGGGTCAAAAAATGAACTTAAGCAGCTGCCCATGCAGGTTATTTACGCCTCTCCTGCATTCAGGGATGAAATGATAGAAATCCTTTCCCGTGAGGGGAACGTGTCCAACTTCGAGACCTTTTGCCGCAGAATAGACGGATCCATTTTCCCGGCGAGCCTCAATGTCAGTCCATATCCCCTTTACAGTGAAGGTGCCTTGCTTACTGTGATCACCGATATCACCCAGCAGAGGAAATCGGAAGAAAAGATAAGAAAGCTTTCAAGTTCGGTGGAACAGAGCCCGGCGGCGATAATTATCATGGCTCTCAACGGAGTCGTGGAATATGTGAACCCCAGGTTCGAAGAAATTACGGGTTTTCCTGCCGGGGAAATAAATGGCGGAACCATCCACATCCTTGAGCCGGAGAATAATCCAGGGACAGAATACAATGAGATGTGGAAGGCAATAAAAGAAAAGACGGACTGGAAAGGAATCCTTCACAGCCGGAGAAAAAACGGCGGGTTTTTCTGGGGTGAATGGTCCTTGTACCCGCTGAAGGACAACTTTGACAATATTACCCACCACATTGCGGTGATGGAAGATATTACAATGCGGATCAGGTCGGAACAGGATCTCATCAGTGCCAAGGAGAAGGCTGAAGAATCGGACCGTCTGAAAACGGCCTTCCTTTCCAATATCTCTCATGAAATAAGAACACCGATGAATGCCATTGTGGGATTCAGCCAGCTTCTCAAAGAAAAGAGCCTGTCCATTGATAAAAGAAATGATTTCATCGGGATCATCGCTTCAAAATCGGATGAACTTCTTCGGATCGTCGATGATATAATCGAAGTGTCAATGATCCAGTCCGGACAGATCACTGTTCACAACGAAGACTTTAACCTTGGAGAACTCTTTAAAGAGCTCTATGAAACCTATTCAACCAAAACAAAGCCCGGGATCACACTGGAGTGCGATGTTCCGGAAGGAATCTCCGGTCTGAATTTACGCTCCGATCCCGGCCGTATAAGGCAGATCATGGAAAACCTCTTAGGGAACGGGATTAAATATACAGACAGGGGATCCGTCAGGTTTGGATACAAGCTTCGTTCGGACGGGAAGGCCATCATCCTTTTCGTTGAAGATACCGGGATTGGCATCGAACCTTCGAGGATCCCGGTCATCTTTCAGCCTTTCATGCAGGAAGAGATCAGGGATAAAGAGGCCAGGGGAGGAAAAGGCATAGGGCTTACCATAACCCGCAAACTGGTTGAATTGCTTGGAGGTACCATACGGGTTGAATCTGAGAAAGGCAGAGGCGCCGGATTTTATATCGAGCTTCCCCTGAGCGCCGTAAAAAACAATGAAAATAAAAACGCAACTGTGCTACCGGGTAATGAAAGAGATATTTTGCCCTGGGAAGGTAAAACAATTCTTGTAGCAGAAGACGATTTCAGCAACTACCGTTACGTGGAGCTGATCATACAGAAAACGGGGGCTACACTCATTCATTGCAGCAATGGTGAAGAGGTCCTTGAAAAATGGGATGAAGGCATTCGTCCCGATGTTATTTTAATGGATATAAGAATGCCTGTCATGGACGGGTATATGGCTACAAATCTTCTCCGGAAGAAGGGATATAAGGGCCGGATTATCGCTCTCACTGCCTTTGCCTCTGGCGAAGACCGAAAGAAATGTCTTTCATCGGGTTTCGATGATTACCTGTCAAAACCCGTGGATTCTGATAACCTCCTTGAGCATCTCAAAACTTCCGTTTCATCCTGAATCCAGGCTCTGCCTGATTCGATGCCGCCCGGGCACTATGGAAACCGAACCTCTTCATTCCGAACCATTTTCGGGGTTAGTGGTTATAAAAAGGAGTTCTTAGTAGGCGAGGAATGATCCGGCTGATTTCTGAATCAGTGAATTTGAACAAAAAGGAATAGTGAAACATTCAGAAAAAAATCAGGAGGTCATCATGAATATGATCAAGGAAGTAACAAAAGCAGATGTTCAGGCACATATCCTGAATGAGAACGGAAACTTTCCCAACAACAAGTCCCTGCCCCTTTTGATCTACCGGAAGGTAATCCGTTTTGAAGGAGGAGATCCCGGATCGGAAGTCGAAGATCTTTTCCTCCGGAATAACTGGTCCAACTCCTGGCATAACGGGATCTTCAGGTTTCATCATTATCACAGCAACACTCACGAAGTGCTGGGTATCTACAAGGGGATCGTAAAGGTACAGCTCGGTGGTGACGGTGCGCTTACCACAGAGCTCGGGGTTGGAGATGTGGTGGTTATACCCGCAGGAGTGTCGCATAAGAACCTGGGTTCCTCGGCTGATTTCGCCTGCGTCGGCGCATACCCCGGAGGTATGAGTTATGATATGAATTACGGGAATAGCGGGGAACGTCCGGGTACTGACCATGTAATTGAAAAGGTATCAATTCCGGATAAGGATCCTGTATATGGTGAAAATGGACCCCTTTCCGGTCACTGGAATAAATAAGGCTCTCAATGGTAGTACTCATTACCGGCACATCTTCGGGGATCGGCCGTGCTCTTGCACGCGGATACCTGGCGCACGGTCACCGGGTTTACGGGATCAGCAGAAATCATAATGAAGAACTTGAAAAGAGCGCCTCCTATCATTTCCTTCAACAGGATATCTCCCGTTTTGATACACTGGGTCCGGGACTGGCACATCTGCTCCAGGGTGTTGAAGAGATCGGCCTCGTAGTTTTGAATGCGGGGATCCTTCCCCCCGTAGGAGATATGAGGGAAACCTCCCTCGAAGAAATTAAAAAGGTAATGGATGTAAACGTATGGGCGAACAAAGTCATACTTGATACAATGTTTGAGAAATCCATTAGTGTCCTGCAGGTTATTGCCATATCATCGGGCGCGGCAGTACACGGGTCGCGGGGCTGGAATGCTTATGCCCTTTCCAAGGCGGCGCTCAATATGCTGATCTGTCTCTACGCTAAAGAACAAAAAGATACCCATTTTACTGCACTTGCGCCCGGGATAATCAATACAGCGATGCAGGAATATCTTCGGGGCCTTACCAGCACCGAAAAGTTCCCCGTTGTGAAAAAACTGCGTGAGATCTTTGAGAAATCGCAAATGCCGGGGCCCGAAGAATCTGCGGCCCGGCTGATGAATGCTTTCGAAGAGGTCAGGGGACTGGAGAGCGGAACTTTTACAGACGTTCGCGATCTGGAAAGCGGGAAATAATAATCCTAAAAATTTACGGTCATGCCTGGTTTTGCCGAACAGATGAAAATCCTCATGAACGTGGCGATAGCCGTTGTACTTTGCGGCATCGTCGGGTATGAAAGGGAAGTCTCAGATAAACCGGCAGGGATACGTACTAACATGATCGTTGGCGGATCGGTCGCACTCATGGTTTCCCTGGGAGAGGTTATCGTAATGCATTTCCAGGCTTCAGGACTGGCGGAGTATATCACAACCGATCCTAACCGGGTGATCCAGGCAATCATCATGGGCGTAAGTTTCATAGGTGCCGGAACGGTTCTCCAGATCCAGAAAGAATCCAGGATCAAATATCTGACAACCGCCGCCACCATATTCTTTTCATCCGGGATCGGCATAGCCATTGCCCTCGAACAGTATTATCTTGCCACAGGCATTACCTTTCTTATCGTCTTCATCAACTTTTTCATTGCCTGGGCCGGTAAAAGGATCCGGAATGGAAAAGAGCAGCAGTAATAAAATATCCCCTTTTTTAACACAGGCACTCATTTTGGTTGGTGCTGTAAACTTTCGCGATAATTATCTGTTACAGGTAGAGCAGTTTATACCTGACTTTCAGAATGAAAGGCTTTATAATGATGAATGTTTGTGACATGAATTCCACAGTTACGTGCTGGAGCCTGAATGATGGATGAAATTTTAAACAGTTGAAATATAGGTGCTTATATGAAATGAACCACACGGTATCAGTTTCATGGCATAATTTTGTTTGATACTGCTGGCAGAAGTAAATTAAAATACGGTAGGACAATGGAATTAAGTGAAATGAATTGCCGCTCGCTTCCCAAAGGCACGTTGCCCCTGGTGGAAGGGGAAATAAGTGATTACCTTAAACAACTCAACTCCGGATGGAATATTGAAAATGGAAAAAGACTGAAACGGGAATTCCCTTTTGAAAATTTTAATAGCGGCGTGGTTTTCGTAAATGATATTGCCGCCATTGCGGATGCTGAGGATCATCACCCCGATATCGGGCTTCATTACCATAAGGTGGAGGTTGAATTATCCACGCACACCATAGATGGTCTCTCGATTAATGATTTTATTATGGCATCCAAAATAGATCAAATTTAATTTATCCTAATCAATAAAAATTCGGAGGAACACTAATGAAAAACATGAGAACTCTCTTCAGTGGTATTGCTTTTCTGTCAATATTACTGGTATTGGGCAGTTGTAATTCAAATCCCCGGCAGCAATCCATGCAGACCGGTATGCAGGAAACCCAGATGACAGGCCCGGAAATAAATAAGGCCGTTTGTGTCTTGCATCCGACTGAAGGCAACCAGGTATATGGAACGGTCACATTCACCAAATCAGGCGACGGTATTCATGTCGAAGCCGAGGTGCACGGATTGACCGAGGGTAAACATGGTTTCCACGTTCACGAGTTTGGTGATTGCTCAGCTTCCGATGCCAAATCGGCTGGTGGTCATTTCAACCCCGAAGGTGTTGATCACGGTGGACCGGATGATGCTACCAGACATGTGGGCGATCTGGGTAACATAACCGCCGATGCCGACGGAAATGCAAAATTGGATGTAACAGACAGTCTGCTGTCATTCACAGGGTCACATTCCATCATCGGTCGCGGAATGATTGTACACGGCGGTGAGGATGACCTTAAATCCCAGCCATCGGGTAATGCCGGGCCGAGAGTTGCCTGCGGTGTCATTGGAATTGCAGCGGAAAAATAAAGATACTCAGATATTACTGTATCGAATTTTTTAAAAACAGGGATGTGAGGGAAGGATGATCATTTGAAATAACCCCTGGATTCAGGGAACGATCAAATCCTAAGTGTAAATTGACTACAGGTTGAAATACCTGGAAGATCCTTCTGGCGAAGATTATGGTTTACCTGCTCCCGGTCATCCCTGCTTTTTTATCCTGATAACAGAACATAATATTCTTTTTACTAAAAATGGCTGGTCTGAATCCTCGATACAGGAAATATATCAGGCCTGTGATCGGTATCATAATCATGATCGCGGGAATAGTCTTCATGCTTATCCCCTTCATTCCCATAGGATACATTCTGATTCTTGTCGGTGCCTTCTTCCTTGCCCCGGAAGTTCCTGCTGTGGGACGGATGATCGACAAACTGAAGAAAAAAGATAAAAAAAACCGGATCGCGAAAGCTGAAAAGAAATTTAATGAGGTTGAGGAAGAAATCGATGAGGCCATTATCGATGAAGACAAAGAATAATGAATCCTTCCTTTTGCTTTTCCTGCGGACGCAAATTCCCGTGTTCTATTCTCACCGGTAGGTGTGGAAATATTGCCACAGTATGATCCTGCCAGGATGGAAAAGAAACAAAAAGCCTGCAAATGATGACTTTGGTACAATTTTAATATGTCTGTATAGAAATCTATAAAAACCGGAGGAGCTTTTATGTCTGATTATCATGAGCCACCAACTGAACTTTCCGCAAGGACGAGAGACTTTACCCGGGCCTTGAATACACTGAAAGAAGAAATTGAAGCCGTTGACTGGTACAAGCAGAGGATTGATGCCAGCCATGATAAAGATCTGATCCGGATCATGAAGCATAATATGTTTGAGGAAATGGAGCATGCCTGCATGTCACTTGAGTGGCTGCGGCGGGAGATGCCGGGATGGGACGAAAAAATGAGGATCTATTTTTTCACGGAAAAACCTATCGTAGAGATCGAAGATGAAGAAGATAGTGGGAAGGGGGACTAAAAGGCTGTTGGTTTGCCAGGACTTTCCGGCAAACCCTGAAATAAATTAATGACAACCGGTATGCTTATATAAAAGAATCATGGGTACCGGTTAAAAATGTGATTTTGTAAGATTTTGCTTTTCTCTGAGGTTTATTTGCATGAACAGGCCGCCGTTATTCCGGATGAACTACGACGGCCTGTTTTTATTTTTTCCGGGTAATAACCCGGTATTTCATGGGGATATCATTTAATGATTAATCTGCCTTTCATCCCGGCCTGGAAATGGCCCGGGAAAGTGCAAACGTAAGTATATTCCCCCTTTTCCTTAGGGGCGGTGAATTCCACCGAATCCGATTCGCCTGCTCCTACAAGTTTAGTTTTGGCGATGATCTCATCATCCCATGAACTGTCTATATACTCATTGTCCGGGTACGCGAGTCCGTCGCTGACGAAGGCGGCGGGGTCCGCATCCTTTTTAAGCAAAATGAAATTATGAGACATCTGGGCTTTGGGAAGATTGCTGACTGTGGTCAGCGTGATCTTTATCTTCTGGCCCGGACTGGCAGTGATCTCCTCAACGGAGTATCTCATTTTATCAAGTCCCTGCATTTTAACATCCTTCACTTGCTGGCCAAATCCGTAAAACGGCAGGACAAGTAAAACCGTAACGAAGATCAGCAGCATGGATTTTTTGTTTTTCATTTTATTTTTCTTTTTGGTGAATAGTGTATTGTTTAAAATAATTTTCAAATATTCATTATTCTCTCCACTGACTACTTCAGGAAGTCAGTCTTCCTTTCATCCGGATGTATTGCGCAGGGGGTATCCGGCGCACGTGCAGTGTCCGGACATCAAATCAACAACCGGAACGGCTTAGTGTTTATAGGTGCCCATATATTCAGCCTCAGCCAAAGCATTGTTTTTGATAGAATTGTAGAAATCATCACGGTTTCCGGCGGATTCATGCGAAATGACATGATATATATTTTTTTTAATGGTTCGTCGATACCATGGTGAGTTACAAAATCATGCCAGAATGATGGGGGAACGTAGAGACGTTATACATAACGTCTTCGTAACACACAACGTCTCCACCACATCATTTGAAAATTTAGATTCATTATATATTGGCGATTATTGCTATTTCAATAACAGAAAAAAAATTTTCGGTGTTATCTTCACACAAAATTTTTATTCACCTTTTAAAGATGTAATTTTTATGAAAAGAATCGGATTTATAGTGCTTACAGTGTTTGTGATCGCATTGTCTGCCTGCACAAAGGAAAAAACGTTCGTGTATAAAGATGGTACATACAGGGCTGAAGAAGCGGAATTTTCACATGGATATAAGGCATTTATGGATGCAGAGATCAGTGGCGACAAGCTCGTTACGGTGAATTTCGATTATGTGGATAGTACTGGAAATTTCAAATCACAGACCACTCCTGAAACCTATGGCATGGATCCCCATCCTTCCAGCTGGCTGCCGACTTATGAAACGCAGTTGATGGAGTGTACGCTGGCTCCTGAATTCGGTGGTATTGACGGAGTAACCGGTGCAACACACGGTAAGACAAGCGCCAACAATCTTATGGAAGCCATTCTTTCGGCTGCTAAAACAGGCGATACCAGCACGCAGGTCATTCCGGTCGAATAATTTTTTTTTGTTCTTATGAAGGGGACGTCGAAAATACGTCCCCCTTTTATTTAATCCGGGAAAGGATGTTATTTTTCAAATTCCCGCGGCACACCGCAGATCATGCGAAAAGGAGTACCGGGTGAACTGTTCCTGTACTGGTGTTTTTCGCCGGGCATTACCAGGGCAAAGTCCCCTGCTTTCAGAGGTTTTGCTATACCGTCTTCATCAACGAGTGCGCCTTCACCTTCGATAATATAATTCATATGTTCATAATCGTGACGGTGATAGGGAGTATAACCTCCGGGCTCGAGGGTGAAGACCCTGTATGCATAAACCGGGGCACCATCTCCGGCTGAAAGGGGTACCTGTTTCCATGCCCCTGCGGCTCCATCCATCTCCACCCTCATTTTATCGGTTTGATCAATCGCTATAATTTTCATGGCGTTATTTTTATGGTTAAAAGAAAAAAGGGTATCTGCTCACCGGCCCCGGGTACAACAATTCAGTGCGGCAATGGTTACCCATCAGGTAGTAAAAGTAAGCAATGGGATGAGAGAAAAAAAATTTTTCCCGGTAAAGATAAATATACTGAAGATATGGGTTTGAAATGGTTTGAAGTGGTTTGAAATGGTTTGAAATGGTTTGAAAGAAGAGGAACACGGATTTGACGGATGAACACAGATTTTCACGGATTTTTTAAGATGGTTTCAGATGGTTTGAAATGGTTTGATATGGTTTAAAAGAAGAGGAACACGGATTTGACGGATGAACACAGATTTTCACGGATTTTTTAAGGTGGTTTCAGATGGTTTGAAATGGTTTGATATGGTTTAAAAGAAGAGGAACACGGATTTGACGGATGAACACGGATTTTCACGGATTTTTTAAGGTGGTTTCAACTCACTTCACCAAATCACCCGATCACTAAATTCTTCCGGATCCGTGTTCCTCTTCCTCTTCCACTTCACCAAATCACCAAATCACCAGATCACCAAATATTCTTCCTCCGTGATTATCCGCACAAATCCGTCAAATCCGTGTTCCTCTGACTTCCTCTTCCTCTTCCACTTCACCAAATCACCAAATCACCAGATCACCAAATATTCTTCCTCCGTGATTATCCGCACAAATCCGTCCAATCCGTGTTCCTCTTCCTCTTCCACTTCACCAAATCAACAAATCAACAAATCATCAAATCAACAAATTCTTCAGGGCCGGAATTTAGAATTTTGAATTATCTTTGACCTTTTTACGAAATTAGTCAAAACATATAATCATCCGGAAGGAGAATGGTAAAAGTTCAGCATACCGGCGAAAACCGTAACAAACTTGATTTCATCATTAGCACTGCCCAGCACCGATTCGGTCTCTATGGTCTTGAGAAGACAACCATGCATGAGATAGCCGTTGATGCCGGAATATCCAAGCCGTCGCTCTATTACTATTTTCCGGATAAGATAAGCCTTTTTCATGCGGTGATCCGCAAAGAGCAGACCGACTTCTTCAGGTACCTGGATGAAAGTCGCGGCAAATTGGAGAATCCGAATGACATACTTCGGGATTACATCCATATAAGGAATCAGTACTTCTGGAAATTTATCAACCTGAGCAAATTAAGGCTGAGCGCCATCCGGGAATTGAAGCCGGTTATGCGGGATCTTCTGGATGAGCTGAGAATCCGGGAAACTGAATATATACGAAGCATACTGGCCACGGGTACCCGCCTTGAACTCTACCGGGGGCTCGACGGGAACGAGGTTGCGGCTGTCTTCCTGGAATCGTTGCAGGCTATCCGGAGGTCATACCTCGGCAGGTACGAGTTCATCGGTCCGGAACCGGCTGACCTGGAACAAATGGAAAAGAAGATGGAGCTATTCCTGGATATATTCATCAACGGAATCTCCGGAAGGAAAAGGGTGCAAGTCTAAACTTCCGGATTTCATGTTCTTTAAAAATTCCTTGATTTAAAACCCGGAATCTGAATACTGAAAACTGAAAACTGAAAACTGAAAACTGAAAACTGAAAACTGACAACTGACAACTGATAACTGACAACTGACAACTGACAACTGACAACTGACAACTAAACCTGAAACATAAATATCAACAATAGTCAAAATGAATAAAAGTACAGAGCCAAAAGAGAATAAGAAGAGATGGAAAATCTACATCCCGTTGATCCTTGTTATTTCCATTGTGGTGGTCCTGATCGCGGTTTGGTATTCGAAGTACTCGAGTTACATATCGACAGATGATGCCTACCTCGATTCAGACAGGATAACTGTAAGCAGCCAGATCATGGGAAGGATCCTCGGGGAGAATGCCGGTGAGGGAGATACGGTAAGGGAAGGTCAGTTGCTTGCCGTTCTGGATTCGAGCGATCTCATTGCGCACAGGGCACAGGCGGAGACGCAGAAGACGCAAGCCATTGCGGCAAAAGGGCAGGCTCTTGCCAGGCTGGCATATGAAGAGGAAAGCATCAAGGTAGTCGAAATTGAGAATGAAAAGAGCAAAGAGGATTTCGAGCGCTCGCAGAAACAATACGAGGGAAGCGTGATCACCCTGGAACAGTTCGAACATAGCCGGAAAGCCATGGAGGCTGCAAAAGCCAGACTGAGTGCTTCGCAGTCGCAGCTTAAAGTAGCCAAATCGATGATCGGATCGGCAGAAGCTGCCATTAAGAATGCGGAAGCACAGGTTGCGGTGCTCAGCAGTCAGGTTGAAAAGACCCGCATATTCGCCCCTGCAGACGGAATCATTGCGAAAAGATGGATGCTTTCGGGTGAGGTGGCACAGCCGGGCCAGGCGATGATGACGATCACCAAAAACCATGACCTATGGGTTATGGTATATCTTGAAGAAACAAAGCTTAAAAATGTACATCTCGGGCAGGATGTGAATTTTACCGTCGATGCGTATCCTGATGTTGATTTTTCGGGCAGCGTGTTTTACATCGGTTCGAACACTGCTTCGCAATTCTCCCTTATTCCTGCGGGTAACGCCTCCGGGAACTTCACGAAGGTCACCCAGCGGGTACCCCTGAAGGTGAGTATAGGAAAAATAGGCGATAGGCCGGATCATAAACCGGTGGAGCTTCTTGCCGGAATGTCGGTCGAAATTAAAATTCTGAAATAATGGGCAGAAGACGGATTACCCCTGCACACAGGATGAGGAGGGCGCTGGTAAACCGTTTCGATTATTTTCATCCTGAGGATCCCAAATACAAGTGGCTTCTGCTTGGCAATGTGATGATCGGTACCTTCATGGCTGTGCTCGATTCCACTATCGTCAACGTAGGATTGCCGAAGATCATGGCCTCCTTCGGTGTGGGGATCGACAAGATAGAATGGGTTCTTACGGCTTACCTTCTTGCTATGGCCGTGATGTTACCTACTTCAGGGTGGCTCGCCGACAGGTTCGGGTACAAGAAGGTTTACTTCTGGGGACTTTTCACTTTTACCCTGGGATCCTTTCTCTGCGGCCTTTCCCCCGATGAAAACATCCTCATCGTTGCCAGGGTTATCCAGGGGCTTGGAGCAGGCTGCCTTATGCCGGTAGGTATGGCCATCATCAGCCGGGAGTTCCCTCCCGACAAACGGGGAATTGCCCTGGGTTTCTGGTCCATCGCAGCTGCCGCCTCCGTTTCCTTTGGTCCGCTTATCGGGGGCTATCTTATCGATAATTTCAACTGGCACCTTATATTTTACGTGAACCTGCCTGTCGGGATCATGGGCATGATGGCAACCCTCATCATCCAAAGAGAATATCAAAACCCTTCTGTCCGTGGTTTCGACCTTGTGGGATTTCTTTCCGTGAGCCTTTTCCTTCCTTTTTTCATCTACGGGCTAACGGAAGGCAATGCGGCCGCGAATGCCGAGGGATGGTCATCTCCGCGTATCCTCCTTTATTTTGCCATAGCCCTGGTCGCCTTTACCGTTTTTATAACCACGGAACTGACAGTGAAGAATCCGCTCATCGACCTGAAGCTGCTCAGGGACCATAATTTTGCCATCAGCAATATCATCATGGTAATTTTCGGGATCGGGATGTTCGGAAGCACCTTCCTTTTGCCGCTTTACCTCCAGAACTCATTAGGTTACACCGCTATTCAGTCGGGGGCCGTTTTCCTCCCCGTGGGGATCATCCAGGGCGCCATATCGCCGGTGGCAGGAAGAATTGCAGATAAGGTCAATCCGAAAACGCCGGTGATCATCGGCATCATTTTGCTGACGGCAAGTTTTTACATCAACGGTTTCCTGTCCTGGCAAACGGAGCATTGGTATATTATGCTCTCCCTTTACCTTCGCGGTCTCGGTTTGGGTCTTATGTTTACGCCTCTCAGCGCTGTCTCCCTGCTCGATATCCCCCGGGAAAAGATGGCACAGGCATCCGGGCTCATCAACGTGATCCGGCAGATCGGGGGAAGCCTTGGCGTAGCCATTTTTGCAACCATCCTGACCATTCGCGTAAGCTATCATACCCAACGCTACGGCCAGGCCATACAGTCTACCTCGCCTGAATATACCCAGGTGAACCATGATCTGAGAGGTTATATTATGCACAATGCCGGCAGTTCAGCTTCCGAAGCCGCATCACAAAGCCGGTTTGTTCTTCTTTCACATGTGAACAGGCAGGCCTTCATACAGGGAGTTGACGATGATTTCCTGCTTTCTGCCGTCATAACACTTATCGGTGGAATCCCGGTGGTGTTGCTGCATACCCGGAAGAAAAAGGAAAAGATCGCCAGGCGTAAGGCACAAAAAAATGAAACTGCTTATCCACAATAAGCAGTTTATTTTGAAAATAAGAAGTGAAGGGTGGACGTACTTGTTAATATACACAGGAAACAATCGCAAATCCTTCCCGGAAAGTACAAAAAATTGTATCGCATTACATAAAAATTCAAAAAATTATGTATTGAGATACAAAAAATTTAAAAAAATGTTGTATTGAGATACAAAAAATTTAAAAAAATGTTGTATTATATTACATAAAATAACCGGTATCGAAAATTTAATCCTTCTGCCAAATTGCTTGTTGGGGATAAGCAATAAAATGAATTAAAAATATAAGCTCATTTATATGAAACCCCCATGATTGTTGACAATACAGAGATTACTTTATAATAATCGATCATGTGGGTTCCATTATACCTTTAAAATCAAAATTATTATATGATGAAAAAGACGGGTATTTATTTAATATTGTTCCTGCTCTTCTCCGCATTGACTTTCGCTCAACCGGACCCTGCGGCAGGTGATACGCTCAGTCTTGACAATGCGGTCTCGCGTGTCATCAGCAGTCACCCTTCCATACAGGCAGCGGCACGTGCAGTTGACGAGGCCGGAGGAAGAATAGGGCTGGCAAAATCGGCTTACCTGCCTGAGGTGGAAGCCGGTGCATCATATTCCCGTGTAGGACCGGTACCTTCTTTTGATTTTCCCGGTTACGGTACGATCCGGCTCTTTCCGGAGGATAACTACTCTGCCGGTATCAACGTCAGCCAGCTCCTTTATGATTTCGGGCGGACCGCCAGGAGCATAGAACTGGCGCGTGCTTCGAAGGATCTTAGTGATGAGAGCCTCGGGCTCGTGCGGCAAAACCTGGCCATGACGGTCATCAGCACCTATTATGGTCTTCTTATGATCCAGGAATCGCTCAGGATCAGCAACGATGAGCTGGATAACCTGGGAAATCACCTGGCTTTCATACTGAAGAAGAAGGAGACGGGCTCCGCCACCGATTACGAGATCCTGTCGACAAAGGTGAAGATTTCCGTCATTGAGAACCGGAAGGTCGATGATCTTGCACGGCAGGAAACATTATCCGCAGTAATGAACGCCCTCCTTGGCGATCCGGTTGATAATACCGTGTATGTGAGCAATGATGTGGGTTACACACCTGGAACCCGGGGATCCGGTTCAATGATCAATACGGCCCTGGATAACCGGGAGGAACTGAAACTCGCAGGTCAGAAGGAAAAACTGGCCCAAATGAAGTATGATCTCACGAAAACTTCCAAATACCCGACCTTCGCCGCTTTTGCATCGGGAGGAGGTAAGAATGGTTATGTACCCGAGCTCAATGAATTCAAACTGAATTTTGCCGCGGGTGTGCGTCTTAAAATTCCGCTCTACGATGCCAACCGGGAAAAGAACAACCTGATCATCGCCCGGGCACAGATCGAAAGTGCCCGGTTTCAGAGCGAGGAAACGCGCAGGCAGATCTCTTCTGAAGTGATCCGTGCAAGGGCAGAACTGAATTCCTCCTCAAAAAAGATCGAACAATTTGAAATGCAGGTCAGGCAGGCGCAGCAGGCATTTGACCTTGCCCGCACAAATTACCAGGCCGGGGCAATAACCAACCTCGATCTGTTGGATGCCGAAATCTCCCTTGCGACCAGCCGGCTGATGCTTACGCGGGCCCGGATCGATAATGAGCTGAATGTCGCCAGGTTGCGCATGGCAATGGGTGAGAAGTTGTATCCGGTTGCGGAGTGAACAGATCCTTGGGCAGCATGGCATTACAACGGGCCTTACTGCCTCGCAGATTGAGATTGCTGAAGAAGGGAAAAGAACTTCCGCAGGTGAATCCTTCCCCCCGAAAATCCAAAATGACGCTGCAAACATTAGATCCGCTCAAAGCCGCTCAAAGCCGCGCCACCTGTCCCGGTTATTTCATCGGGTTGCACATTCCACACTCATCTTCCTCCTGAGATTCATCTCTTTTTTAATCCGTATCAGGAATTATTCATAAATTTGGAGAATTATCTTAAAGGAAAATACCATGGCATATATTATTGATGACGTTTCGCGGACATTTAATGACTACTTATTAATTCCGGGATTAACATCAAAGGATTGTTCGCCTGATAAAATCAGTTTGAGAACTCCTTTGGTTAGATATCAAAAGGGACATTCCTCAGCAATAGAATTAAATATTCCTTTTGTGTCTGCAATTATGCAATCTGTTTCCGATAACAATATGGCGATTGCATTGGCAAGAAATGGCGGGCTATCTTTCATTTATGGTTCGCAGCCGGTTGAACAGCAGGCCGAAATGGTAAGTAAGGTGAAAAAATTCAAAGCCGGATTTGTTGTAAGCAGCGCCAATTTAACACCGGGACATACCCTAAAGGATGTAATTGAACTCAAGGAAAAAACGGGTTTTTCCACCGTTGGAATAACCGATGATGGTTCTTCGAATGGAAAACTATTGGGAATTGTCACAAGCAGAGATTATCGTCCTTACCGGGATGGCTTGGAAAAAAAGGTAAAAGATTTTATGACTCCTTTTTCCAAATTGATAACCGGTAAATTCGGGGTCACCTTAAATGATGCCAATGATATTATCTGGGATAATAAGTTAAACGCTCTTCCGATCATCGATGATGAACAGCGGTTAAAATATTTTGTGTTTAGAAAGGATTATGAAAACCATAAAGAGAATCCGGATGAATTATTGGATTCCCACAAGAGTTTAATTGTGGGTGCAGGCATCAATACGAGAGATTACAGGGATCGTGTGCCGATGTTAGTTGATGCGGGGGTTGATGTACTATGTATTGACTCCTCAGACGGCTTTTCAGAATGGCAAAAGGAAACGATTGAATTTACAAGGAAAAGCTATGGCGACACTATTAAAATAGGCGCAGGTAACGTGGTTGATAAAGAAGGATTTCTTTATTTGGCAGAAGCGGGAGCCGATTTTGTGAAAGTCGGTATCGGCGGAGGCTCTATTTGTATTACAAGAGAACAAAAAGGTATAGGCAGAGGTCAGGCTACTGCCGTACTGGAAGTAGCACGGGCCCGTGACGAATATTTTAATAAAACGGGCACCTATATTCCCGTTTGTTCAGATGGCGGAATCGTTCAGGATTATCACATGGTTCTCGCTTTGGCCATGGGAGCCGATTTTTTGATGATGGGCAGGTATTTTGCCCGTTTCGATGAAAGCCCGACGAAAAAATTAATGGTTGGAGGCAGTTACGTGAAAGAATATTGGGGAGAAGGTTCTAACCGTGCACGCAACTGGGAAAGGTATGACATGGGTGACAGTAACAGCCTTAAATTTGAAGAGGGAATTGACAGTTATGTTCCGTATGCCGGTAAGTTAAAGGATAACCTGGAGATCACATTAGGAAAGATTAAATCAACCATGTGCAGTTGCGGGGTCCTAACAATACCGGATTTAAAATCAAAAGCCCGGATAACTTTAGTGTCATCTACGAGCATTATTGAAGGCGGGGCGCATGACGTAATTTTAAAAGAAACCCAGAATTAGTTTGACGAAACAGGGGAGGAACAGGTTGTTTGAGATTGTTTGAAATGGTTTGAGAGAAGAGGAACACGGATTTTCACAGATTACACAGATTAACACGGATTTTAAGTAGGTGACCGTGACTCTTCATTCACTAAAATCACCAGATCACCAAATCACCAAATTCTTCCTCCGTGATTATCTGCACAAATCCGTCCAATCCGTGTTCCTCTTCCTCTTCCACTTCACCAAATCACCAGATCACCAAATCACCAAATTCTTCCTCCGTGATTATCCGCACAAATCCGTCAAATCCGTGTTCCTCTTCCTCTTCCTCTTCTCCAGATCACCAAATTTCTTTCCTCTTTCTTCCCGCTTTAGTCCTACTTGTTGAACAATTTCCACACCTTCCTTTTTTCCTCCCTTAACTCCTTGCTTATTCTGCCTGACAAACAGCCGGTTTATGTGCCCGCGAAGAGGTGCCGAAAGGCTGGCATGATTTTTCCCTGCATTATAGACCTGACTAACCTCAAAAAACGAAAATGTGAGCAACGTAATGTAAAAAGAATTAAAAAGATAAGGATCATGGATAAAGAAAAAATTGAACAGCTTTGTATCAATACCATAAGAACTCTGGCAATGGATGCCGTACAAAAAGCGGGTTCAGGGCATCCGGGGACGGCTATGTCGCTTGCCCCGGCGGCTTTTGTACTTTGGGATAAGATCATGCGTTACAATCCATCAAACCCGGACTGGTTCAACAGGGACCGCTTCATACTTTCGAACGGGCACGCTTCCATCCTCCAGTATTCCCTCCTTCATCTCACCGGTTACGATCTTTCCCTCGACGCACTTAAAAATCTAAGGATGTGGGACAGCCTTACCCCGGGTCATCCCGAATACGGGCTTACAGCAGGTATTGAAACCACAACGGGTCCTTTGGGACAGGGATTCATGAATGCCACCGGTATGGCTATGGCAGAGGCACATCTTGCGGCCAGGTTCAACAGGAAGGATTTTCCCGTAATCGATCATTATACCTATGGTTTCTGCAGCGACGGTGACCTGATGGAGGGTGCATCCAACGAGGCGGCATCGCTGGCCGGTCACTTCGGACTTGGGAAGCTGATCTTCCTGTATGATCAGAATCATATCAGTATCGACGGAAAAACGGAGATCACCTATTCCGATGATGTACAGAAACGGTTTGAAGGATATCACTGGCATGTCCAGGATCTTGGCGAAAGTGCCAACGACCTGAACAAAATACAAAAAGCCTACGAAGAAGCACAGAATGTGAAGGATAAACCCTCGCTCATCATCCTCAGGACACATATCGCCTGGGGTTCGCCGGGAAAACAGGATTCTCCCGAAGCCCACGGGTCTGCCCTGGGTGAGGATGAGGTAAAAAAAACCAAGGAAGCCTATGGGTGGCCTGCCGACAAGCAGTTCTACGTTCCCGGTGAAGTGAAAGAGCACATGCGTAAGGCCCGGGAAAGAGGCGATAAATATGAAAAGGAATGGCAGGAAATGTTCGACCGGTACAAGAATGATCACAGCGATGCCTATACCTTGCTTAAAAAAGGAAGAGCCCTCGAACTCGACAACGACTGGGATAAGGATATTCCTGAATTTAAACCTGATGACGGCCCTCTTCCCACAAGGAAGGCCTCGTCTAAGGTCATAAATGCCTTCGCCGGGCATATCCCTTACCTTCTCGGGGGAGCTGCCGATCTGGCATCATCCACAAAAACATTGATGGAAGATTCGGGATATTTTGAAAAGGGCGCCTACCAGAACCGGAATATCGCCTGGGGTGTCAGGGAACACGGTATGGCAGGGGCGACTTCCGGCATTAACCTGCATGGCGGACTGAGGGCTTTCGCATCCACCTTCTTCATCTTTTCCGATTATGCCCGTCCCTCGATACGGCTGGCAGCATTAATGGAGATACCAGCCATTTATGTTTTCACCCACGATTCGATCGGTCTGGGTGGTGACGGTCCTACCCATCAGCCCGTTGAACACCTGGCTTCATTCCGGGCCATGCCTCATATGTATGTTTTCCGTCCGGCTGATGCAAATGAGGTGGCTTATACCTGGAGAGCTGTTCTCGAAAGGACAGAAGGCCCGTCTATGATGGTGCTTACCCGGCAGAACGTGCCTGTTCTCGACAGAAACAAATATGCAGGTGCCGATGGTGTTATGCGGGGGGCTTATATCATTTCACCCGAAAAGGGCGGACATCCCGATGTGATCCTTATCGCCACGGGTTCGGAAGTATCGCTGGCCCTGGATACACAGGAAAAGCTGAACGACATGGACATCGATGCCCGGGTCGTCAGCATGCCATGCTGGGAACTCTTCCGGGACCAGGAGGAAAAGTACAGGAATTCCGTCCTTCCCTCCCATATTCATGAAAGAGTAGCTGTTGAGGCAGGAGCCAGCCTGGGATGGCGGGAATGGGTGGGAGACAGCGGAGTGATCCTGTCCGTCGACCGGTTTGGAGCCAGCGCAACCTTCGAAGATAATTTTGAACATTACGGATTTACAATCGACAATCTGGTCAAAAAAGTCAAAAATTCGATAAAAATAGCCCAGACATGAGAGTGAGCATTGCACGCGACCATGCAGGGGTAAACTATGCAGGGATGCTGAAGGAGGAGGTCACCCGGAGGGGGTTTGAACTGGTACCCCTGGATCCTGATATCGTCTTTGATGATTATCCAGATGCGGCCGAAGTCCTCGCCAATGCTATCATTGAAGGACGGACTGACCGCGGCATCCTTCTCTGCGGAAGCGGAGTCGGGGTTTCCATCGCTGCCAATAAGTTTCCGGGGATCCGGGCTGCCGTTTGTCACGACAGCTATTCCGCCCACCAGGGCGTGGAACACGACAGGATGAACATTCTTTGCATCGGCGAGCGGGTGATTGGTGAAGAGCTGGCCCGTGAGGTCGCAGGTATTTTCCTGGATGCGGCTCCCTCACAGGAAGAAAGGCATGTGCGCCGTTCACAGAAAATCGATTCGATTGAGAAAAAACATTTTAAATAAAAGACATCATGGAAAAGTTGGATAAACTTCTTGAATACGGCCAGAGTTACTGGCTTGATAACCTGTCAAGGGAAATGATAGAGAATGGCGAACTGAAGAAGAGAATAACGGAGGAAGGCCTCCGTGGGATCACTTCAAACCCCAAAATCTTCAGTGAAGCCATGTCGAAAGGTAATCGTTATGATGACCAGATAAGGGCACTCTCAGAAAAGGAGAAAGAGGTGGACAGGATCTATGAAAGCCTGGCCATCAAGGATATACAAAATGCATGCGATATGCTCCGGGAGGTATATGATTCTTCCGGCGGTGTCGACGGTTTTGTCAGTCTTGAGGTATCGCCCTACCTGGCAAAAGATACGGAAAAATCGAAGGAGGATGCCCGTCGTCTTTTTAAGGCAGTGGACCGCCCGAACTGCTTTATAAAGATCCCGGGAACGAAAGAGGGTATTCCGGCAATTGAAGAGATGCTCTACGAAGGGATCAATATCAATATCACCCTTCTTTTTGCCATAAGCAGCTATGAGGCTGTAGCTGAAGCCTATATCCGGGCGCTCGAAAGAAGGCTTGACGAGGGCAGGTCCGTCAGCAGGCTTTCATCGGTGGCAAGCTTCTTCCTGAGCCGGATTGATGTGCTGGTCGATAAGAGGCTGCACGAAGAGATCATCCCGGGCCTGGAGGGCGATAAAAAACTCAGGGCAGAAAACCTTCTTGGCCAATCGGCTATCGCAAGTGCCAAAATCGCCTATGAAAGCTTTGAGAGGATCTTTAGCGGTAAGCGATGGGAGAACCTTGTGTCAAAGGGAGCAAGAGTCCAGAGACCTTTATGGGCCAGTACCAGCACCAAGACGGAGGGTTATCGCGACACCCGGTACGTGGAGCCTCTGATAGGCCCATATACGGTCAACACCATGCCGGAGAAGACCATTGAAGCATTTAAAGATCATGGGATCCTGGAGCCGGGTACGATAAGGAAAGACCTGGATAAAGCACACAGGGTGTTCGACGATCTTGATGAAGTGGGAATACGTATGAAGGATGTAACGGATAAGCTTGTCGACGAGGGGATTAGTAAATTCGTGGATCCATACGATGAACTTCTCGATTCGATAAAGGAAAAAGCTACTCACGTCGCTTCCTGGAAAGGTGAAAGGACAAGATGAAAGATGAAAGGTGAAAGGCGAAAGGCGAAAGGCGAAAGGGAAGATGGTGAAAGGTGAAAGGTGAAAGGCGAAAGGCGAAAGGGAAGATGGTGAAAGGTGAAAGGTGAAAGGCGAAAGGCGAAAGGGAAGATGGTGAAAGGTGAAAGGTGAAAGGCGAAAGGGAAAGGGAAAGGTGAAAGGTGAAAGGTGAAAGGTGTTAAGGTGAAAGGTGTTAAGGTGAAAGGAATTGCATATGAAATACGAAATTTTAAAATATGAATGATCAGACAAAGATCCGCGCCCTCCTATTCGACGTAGGAGGGGTTTGCCTTACGAACGGATGGGATGAGAATTCCCGTGAAGAGGCAGCAAATATTTTTTCCCTCGATTTCCGCGAAACAGAAAAACTACATGAGAAGGTCTTTGAGGATTTCGAGCGCGGTGACCTGACATTGGAAGATTACATAGATACCGTATATTTCAATACGAAGAGAGATTTTTCCCGGGAAGATGTCCTACGCTTCATGAAAGATCAGAGTAAACCTTACGATTCCACTCTTGAAATCGTGGCAGAACTGAAAAAGGAAGGAAGGTACCGCCTGGCGACAATAAATAACGAGGCGTATGCTTTAAATAAATTCCGGATTGAAAAATTCAGACTGGCCCGATATTTCGACAACTTTTTTAGTTCGAGTTATCTCCATATGCGCAAACCCGAGCCCCGGATCTTCAGAACGGTCTTGAACATCATGGCACTCAGTCCGGAAGCGTGTCTTTTTATAGATGACAGGGAGGAAAATATCGGGGCGGCACTTAATGAAGGTATGCAGTGCATTCATCTTACCAAAGTGAGTGAACTGGGAGACCTCCTCAAACAATATAACATCAGGTAAACATGGAAAAAAAAGAATTCGGGCTTATCGGGCTTGGCGTAATGGGCAGGAATTTTATTCTGAATATCGCAGAACACGGCCACTCCGCACTTGGTTACGATCTGGATAAGGCAAAGTCGGATGCATTGAACAGGGAAGCTTCTGAATATGACGTAAGAGGGGTGAATTCCCTGGAAGACTTCTTTTCGGGGTTGGAAAGGCCAAGGAAGATCATGATGCTCGTTCCTGCCGGTGTGGTGGATACTGTTATTAATGAATTGCTTCCTGCGCTTGATGCAGGGGACCTGGTCATCGACGGAGGGAATTCTCATCCCGATGATACGGACAGGCGAATGCTCCGATTGACCGAAAAAGGCTTCGGATATCTCGGGGTCGGGATCTCGGGAGGAGCGGCAGGCGCCCGCAAAGGTCCCAGTATGATGCCCGGCGGAGATTCCGGGTACTATGAGAAGGTCAGGGGAATTTTTGAAGAAGCGGCCGCGAGCGTCGATGGTTCACCCTGCGTAAGCTGGCTTGGGAAAGGATCGGCCGGACATTTCGTGAAAATGGTCCACAATGGGATCGAGTATGGGATCATGCAGTTGCTATCGGAAGTGTATGACCTCATGCGGAACGGCCTCAAAATGGAAAACCCGGAGATGCACAGGATATTTTCCCAATGGAACGAAGGTCCCCTTTCATCCTTCCTTGTCGGGATCACGGCAGATATTCTCGCTAAGGAAGATGAGATTGGCGGAGGATATCTTATCGACCACATTCTTGATTCGGCCAGGCAAAAAGGAACCGGCAAATGGACTTCCCAGATTGCCATGGACCTCCAGGCGCCGGTGCCGTCCATAGATGCTGCAGTTTCCATGCGCCACCTTTCGGCTTTCAAGGAGGAGCGTGAGAAAGCGGGAATGATATTGAACGGGCCTGAAACACGTATCCTGGAAGAAAAAACGTCGTTTACGGGTATCCTGGAAAAAGCCCTTCACCTGGGGATGATGCTTACGTATGCACAGGGACTGGAGCTGCTTCAGATCGCCTCGGACGAGAGGAGTTACGGGCTGAGGAACGGCGAGATAGCCAGGATCTGGCGGGGCGGCTGCATTATCAGGTCGGCTATGTTATGGGATTTTATGGATGCTTATGAGAAAAACCCCCGGCTTCCCAATATTTTATTCGATGAAAAACTCGCGGATTCAGCCGGGAAAAATGAAGATGAACTCCGGGATGTCATTCTTGCCGCTGTAAAGGCAGGGATCCCCGTTCCGGGTTTCATGTCGGTGCTTGGGTATTTCGACGCTTACCGCAGCGGACATCTTGCTGCAAACCTTATCCAGGCGCAGCGTGATTATTTCGGATCGCATACCTACCAGCGCGTTGATGAGGAAGGCGTATTCCATACAGATTGGTGACCGCTGCTGAGAAGGATATAATCCGGCCATGACAGCCGGATGAACTAAAATATACAATCATGAAAAATGCATCGGAGCTCAAATCTGCCATTATTATCATCTTTGGCGGAAACGGTGATCTTACCTGGAGAAAGCTCATGCCCGCGATATATAACCTGTATGTCGATAAATACCTGCCCGAAAAATTCAAAATTCTTAGTGTTGATCTAAAGGATGTTTCACAGGAGGAATACCGGAAAACCCGTCTGGAAGGAGTGGATAAATTTTCACGCAGGGGGAAGGCCGACAGAAAGGGCTGGAAGGAGTTTGAAAAATACATACAATATGTGAAGGCTGACATTACCGATGATAAAGCCTACGAAAATCTCAGGGATATCTGTGAAAATACGGAGAGAGAATGGAATGAGGAAACGACCCGGATTTTTTACCTTGCTGTTTCCCCCAATTTCATAAGTGTTATTGCCGAACATCTCGATAAAGCGAGGATGGCCATGGACAGTGAAAAACACAGGGTCGTGGTCGAAAAACCCTTCGGGCATGACCTGGAAAGCGCAATGAAGCTGAACAGGCTCCTGCAGGGAATTTTCAAAGAATGCCAGATCTACCGTATCGATCATTACCTTGGGAAGGAAACCGTTCAGAATATAATGGCAATAAGGTTTGCCAATGTTTTATTTGAACCGCTGTGGAACCGCAATTACATTGAACAGGTCCAGATCCATGTGGCGGAACAGGTTGGTGTTGGCAACAGGGCTTCCTATTACGAACATGCGGGCGCAATCCGGGATATGGTACAGAACCATCTTCTGCAGCTCATCTGTCTTGTGGCCATGGAACCACCCGTCAATTTAAAAGCAGACAGCGTCAGGGATAAAAAGCTGGAGGTTTTGCATGCCCTGAGACGGTATTCCGAAAATGAGGTCTACCTGAATGCGGTGAGGGGCCAATATGGTGAAGGATGGATCGAAGGCAAAGAAGTAAAAGCCTACAGGCAGGAGGAAAATGTCGGGAATGGATCTCTCACGGAAACTTATGCTGCAGTAAGGTTCTTCATCGACAACTGGCGGTGGCAGGGCGTTCCGTTTTATGCACGCACGGGAAAGCGTCTTCAGGGAAAAGCATCCTATATCATCATTCATTTCCGGGAAGTACCTCACAGGATCTTCCCGACAGGTGTTCGTGAACTACTGAATCCCAATCTCATGGTCATCAGCATCCAGCCCCAGATGGGTACCAGGATCCAATTCCAGACCAAAAAGACTGGGCTCGATATGAGGCTGAATCCTGTCGATATGATCTTCAACTATAGCGATACCTATACGAATGATCCCCCGGATGCTTATGAAGCCCTGCTGAATGATATTATGCTCGGTGATCCCACTCTTTTTATGAGATCGGATCAGATCGAGGAATCATGGAGGGTGATCATGCCCATACTCGATGTTTGGAGAAACAATCCACCCCAGAAATTTCCCAATTACCAGGCCGGAAGCTGGGGACCTGCAGAGGCCGAGGCCCTTATTGCACATGACGGGTTTTACTGGCATACCTTTATCGAACCGCTGGAATCTTCAGGGCTTACAGGACATATCAAATAGGGAAGAATCCGGGAAACCGCTTTCAGCTTTTGATCAGTTTTGCGTCCAGGGTAATATCCACAGAGGCCAGGGCCTTTGAAACAGGGCATCCCTTCTTTGCCACGTTGGCGAGTTCCATGAATTCATCCTCACTGATATCAGGAATCTCTGCAGTCATACTCAGTTCACTTTTAGTGACCGCGAATCCATCCCCCTTTTTTTCGATGGTAACCTTTGCTGCGGTGGAGATCAGTTTAGGCTGGTATCCTTTCGACGAGAGCTGTGCAGCGAACGCCATGGAAAAACAACCCGAATGGGCTGCCGCTATAAGCTCTTCCGGATCCGTTTTTGAGGGTTCCCCTTTTTCAAACCTCGAGGAGGCTGTGAAGGTCAGTTCCTGACCGGATGTAGGAAGATTGATATTGCCTTTTCCTTCTTTAAAATTTCCATGCCATTTAGCATTCGCCTGACTTGTTTTCATAATTTTTCAATTTTTAAAATTTGTATTCAGCTATTTTTTTTTACATCCTGAACTCTGAGACTTCATACGGGACGGGAAAAGCGATGGCCGGCAGGCTCAATTTCTGTTCCGGATCTCATCCATATCCTCATCACTCAACTCAAAATCAAAGAGTTCGAAATTTTCTTTCCGGTGTTTGTCATTTGAAGCCTTGGGTATGACCGATACATTTCCCAGTTGTAAAAGCCATCTCAGGGCGACCTGTGCAGCCGTTTTTTGATATTTTTTACCAATTTCCGACAGCGTGGCATCCCGGCTCACCCGGCCTTTACCGAGGGGACTGTAAGCGGTGATCATGATCCCTTTCCTGCGGGCGACTTCAAGATTCCCAAATTCTTCTGTGTAGGGTGAAAATTCCACCTGGTTACAGACTACCGGTCCCATCGATATGGATTTCTCAAAGAGTTGAGGACTGAAATTGCTCACACCGATATGCCTTGTCAGGCCTTCCTCCTTTAATTTAGTCATGGCCTCAATGCAGGCATCCAGGTCCATTCCCGGACTGGGCCAGTGGATCAGAAGGAGATCGGCATACTCCGAGCGCAGTTTTTCCACGCTTTTTCGTGTAGAACTGTCGATGGATTCCGGATCAAGGTTATAAGAACTGATCTTGGTTGTAATGAAAACCTCCGCGCGTCCGATCCCGCTTTCCGATATGGCTTCTCCCACCTCCTCCTCATTGTTGTACATCTGGGCTGTATCGAAATGCCTGTAACCCGTTTCAATGGCGTCTATCATACCTTTTACACCCGAACTGCCTGTCATTCCATAAGTTCCAAGACCCACCACCGGAATCTCCCGGTCTTCGATCGTCAGATATTTTTCCATTTTCCCCTTTTTTTCGTTGCCCTTTATGACATGTAAGTCAAAACACACCCGGGAGGGAAATGTTCCCGGACTTTTTTCATTAAAAATTAGTTAACAATGATAACGAATAATAATTATCCCTATTTTTGTCGTCTCAGCAAATCCATAGGTTATGACCACAGTCACTGAAAATTTTGTCAGGGAGCCGATCGGCCGGATCATGTCGGGTATAAGCCGCCTTTTTCT
Organism: uncultured Bacteroidales bacterium; assembly: GCA_963771005.1. GTDB lineage: Bacteria > Bacteroidota > Bacteroidia > Bacteroidales > DASQZK01. The sequence continues at coordinate 1,718,413 of CAVYRO010000008.1, read as the reverse complement.
GATGAATCTTCAGAATAATCTTTCCGGCCTGGATATTGGAAGATCATTTTATCCTCTCCTGCTCATAGAAGCCGGGAACGGCCAACTCACCCAGAATGAGCTTGCAGAGAAACTCTCAAGCAATAAAGTTCAGGTAGTCAGGATCATTAATTATCTCTCATCAAAGGGATATGTTGAAAGGATGCGGAACAGCAGCGACAGGAGGAAGGCCAGGCTGGAGATCACTGACAAAGCCAGGAAATATCTCCCGGGCATCAAGAACGCCCTCCAGGAGACCACCGAGCTGGCACTGAAGGACATACCCTTACACAAAGCGGAGGAATTATACAACCTCTTAATGCAGATCGATAAGAACTTATCCTTAAAAAACGGATTCTGATACCATGAAAAAAAGATCCACCTGGATTATTTTGTCGGCGGCACTGCTGCTCATCCTGATTTTCGGTTTTGTAGTGAACAGGTCAAAAGACAAGGAGAAAATGGTTCCCGTTCAACATAAACCGGTAACCCGGGTGGATGCTGTGATCGTTAAACCTTCCCTGCTGATCAATGAAATTTCGGTTTCGGGTTCACTGTTGCCATTCGAAGAAGTGGAATTGAAAAACGAAGTTGCGGGACGGGTCGTGAAACTATATCTTCCCGAAGGGGAGAGCGTGAAGGAAGGCACCTTGCTTGTCAAGCTCTTCGATGATGACCTGCAGGCCAACCTTAAGAAGTTGCAAACCCAGCTCGCCATCAAGGAGAAGATCTACAAAAGACAGACGGAACTCCTTAATGTCAACGGGATCAGCAGGAACGAATATGAACAGACCGGACTGGAGCTGAATTCCATCCAGGCTGATATCGAGGTTCAGAGAGCGCTCATCCGCAAGACGGAAGTGCTTGCGCCTTTTGATGGGGTCATCGGTTTGCGGAACATCAGCATCGGGGCACAGGTTATCCCATCGACGCTACTGGCCACTATCCGCCGTGTCGACAGGTTGAAACTCGATTTCAGCGTACCCGAAAAATACGGACCGATGATCTCCCCCGGTCTAAAAGTGAAGTTCACACTTTACAACGAACCGGCTGAATACAATGCCGCAGTTATTGCCACCGAACGGGGAATTGATGCCGGCACCCGGAACCTTAAGGTAAGGGCTGTGGTCGACAGCAAATCCGCCGGACTTATCCCGGGATCTTATACCAATGTCAAACTCAGGCTCGGGGAGAATGAGAATGCCATCATGATACCCACGCAGGCTATCATTCCCGGAGAAACGGGGAAAAGCGTGATCATTGCCCGGAACGGGAAGGCTCATTTCGCCGAAGTTGAAACCGGGATTCGGCAGGCGTCTTCCATCGAGATCAAACAGGGCATCCAGGCTGGCGATACCGTTATCACCACCGGTATCCTTTTCCTTAAAGAAGGGAACAAACTCGATTATTCCTCCCTAAACTCCGAATCCCTATGACCATCTCCGATGTTGCACTGAATCGTCCCGTGGGTTCAATCGTGATGAGCCTCATCATCATTTTACTGGGTTTCGTGGGGTTCAAATTCCTGGGCGTACGGCTTTACCCGGCCATCGATCCGCCGGTGATCACAGTGCAGACCTCATACACAGGGGCGAATGCGGAGATCATCGAATCCCAGATCACCGAACCGCTGGAAAAGACAATCAACGGCATTGAAGGCGTCAAGTCGATTTCATCCCAGTCGGCGGTAGGCTCGAGCTCCATCACTGTTGAATTTGACCTTGGAGCCGACCTCGAAAAAGCGGCCAACGATGTACGCGACAAAGTCTCACAGGCTATGCGGAACCTGCCCCAGGATATCAATGCGCCTCCCATTGTCACCAAGGCCGATGCCAACTCCGATCCCATCATTTACCTCATCGCGCAGAGCAGGAACATGAACGGAATAGAGCTGAGCGATTATGCCGAGAATGTTTTACAGGAGAAATTACAAACGATCCCGGGCGTAAGCGCCGTATTTATTTACGGTGATCAGACACCGGCCATGCGGTTATGGCTTGATCCCCGTAAAATGGCAGCCTACCATCTCACGGCTTCCGATGTGGATGCTGCGCTGAAAAGGGAGAATGTGGAAATGCCCGGCGGTAAGATCCGGGGACAATCCACGGAGTTGATCGTTAAAACTTACGGCCGCCTGGAATCAGAGGATGATTTCAATCACATGATCCTGAAGCGCGACAATAACCAGATCGTTCGTCTGATGGATGTCGGTGAAGCCGTCCTGGGTCCCGAGAATGAGGAGTCGGCGGCCTCCATAAACGGGGCCACGGGTGTGGTACTCGTCCTGATACCCTTGCCGGGCGCCAACGATATTCAGATCGCCGATGAATTTTACACACGTCTCGACCAGATCAGGCAAACCATGCCCGAAGGGCTGTCGCTCAGCATCGGACGCGATAAATCCATTTTCGTCCGCCAGTCGGTCAGGGATGTGGTAGAAACCCTCCTCATTGCCATCAGCCTGGTGGTACTGATCATTTTTCTTTTCTTCAGGAACTGGGTCATCGCCCTACGGCCGCTTATCGATATCCCGGTTTCCCTTATCGGCACATTTTTTATCATGTACATCCTGGGATTTTCGGTCAATGTACTGACCCTCCTCGGGGTCGTCCTTGCGACGGGGCTCGTGGTGGATGACGGGATCGTGGTCACAGAGAATATCTTTAAAAGGATCGAGAAAGGGATGAACAAATGGCAGGCTGCTTTTGAGGGAACACGCGAGATATTTTTTGCTGTCATCTCAACCTCGCTGACCCTGGCCATCGTTTTCATCCCGGTCATCTTCCTGGAAGGGTTCACGGGGAGGCTGTTCCGGGAATTCGGTATAGTGGTGGCCAGCGCCGTGCTGATCTCCGCCTTTGTATCCCTGACGCTTACGCCCGTCCTGAATGTCAAACTCGGGGGCTCGGCATCGCATCACTCCCGCTTTTATACCTCCACGGAACCCTTCTTCACCGGCATGGAAGGAATCTATCGGAGAGGACTGAGCTATTTCATCAAGAACAAGTGGCTCGCCTACCTGATTCTCAGTATATGTATAATCCTGATCGTCACCCTGGTGACGACGCTGAAAACCGAGCTCGCCCCTCTCGAGGACCACAGTTATGTACGGACATATGTCACGGCTCCTGAAGGTACCGAATTTACCACCACCCGCCGGATTATCGACAGTATCGCGGCGAGAAATCTTGAAAGCATCCCCGAATCCAATTATGTGCTGGCCAGGTACGGCGGGGGAAGAGGATCCGGGGTCAATGCAGGTTTCATCATAACCTTCCTCAGCGATCCGTCGCAGCGGAAGACGTCGCAGCAGGAAGTTTACGACCGGCTGTCGGACTATTACAGGACCATCCCCGATGCCCGGGTCATTGCAAGCCAGGAACCGACCATTGCCACGGCTTTCAGCAGGGGATTGCCGGTACAATTCGTACTGCAGAATCTCGACTTTGGGAAGCTGAGGGAGGTGCTGCCAAAATTCCTGGAAGATGCCCAGAACAGCCCGGTATTCAGTAATGTTGATGTCGATCTGAAGTTTAACAAGCCTGAGCTGAATATTAAAGTCGACCGGTTGAAAGCTACCAGCCTTGGCGTGAACGAAAGGGATGTGGCCGATGCCCTCGATTATGCCTTCAGCGGCAGCCGGTATGGCTACTTCCTGCGGAATAACAAACAATATTATGTCATTGGACAGGTTGCCCGGGAAGACCGGGACAAGCCGGCGGATATCTCCTCACTGTATGTACGCACTACTACCGGGAATATGATCCAGCTCGATAATCTTGTGACCCTCGAGGAGAGCAGCAGCCCGCCAACGTTGTACCACTATAACCGGTATAAATCCGCTACGGTATCAGCCAACCTGGCCAAAGGAATGACCCTTGGCGACGGCATTGCCGAGATGCAAAAAATTGCCGCCAGCGAGCTTGACAATACTTTTACAACAGCCCTTGCGGGGCCGTCGCGCGACTTCGCCGAGTCGAGTTCCAACATTTCGTTTGCACTTGTGCTGGCTCTTTTGCTCGTATACCTCATCCTGGCTGCCCAGTTTGAGAGTTTCCGCGACCCGTTCATCATCATGCTCACCGTGCCGATGGCGATTGCCGGCGCCCTGCTGTCGCTATGGGTGACCGGCCAGACGCTGAATATTTTCTCCGAGATCGGGATAATCCTGCTTATCGGCATCGTAACCAAAAACGGCATCCTGATCGTGGAGTTCGCCAACCAGAAGCAAAGAGCCGGGATGGTAAAACGGGTAGCTGCCTTCGAGGCTGCCGTAGCCCGTTTCAGGCCCATCCTGATGACCTCGCTGGCGACCATTTGCGGGGCATTGCCTATCGCCTTCGCCCTGGGTGCGGGAGCATCCAGCCGCATACCCCTCGGGATCGTTGTCGTGGGCGGATTGTTGTTTTCGTTGCTGCTCACCTTGTTCGTCATTCCGGTTATGTATATATTGATGTCGGGGAGGAAGACAGGGGAGAAGGAACACGGAATCTAGAACGCGGATTGAAACGGATTTTGACGGGTGATCGCGGGTTTAAGTGTTTGATATGGTTTGAAATGGTTTGAAATGGTTTGAAGTTGTTTGAAATTGTTTGAAATGGTTTGAAGTTGTTTGAAGTGGTTTGAAATTGTTTGAAGTTGTTTGAAATGGTTTTTAAGAGGAACACGGATTTGACGGATTTAGACGGATGATCGCGGGTTTAATTGTTTGAAGGTTTGAAATGTTTGAAATGGTTTGAAATGGTTTTTAAGAGGATCACGGATTTGACGGATTTAGACGGATGATCGCGGGCTAAATTGTTTGAAATTGTTTGAAATTGTTTGAAATTGTTTGATGCTGGTTGATGTGGTTGATGTGGTTGATGTGGTTGATGTGGTTTCAGGTTCGAAAGTATCAGATAGTTTGTTCGGGAAGCCTCCGTAGGTGGCTGATATCGATAGCTTAATATGAATGCGCGTCCCGGCGCTCCGTAGGTGCGCAACATGAATGTAGAACATCGCTGGTTTAATTGAAGATGGTTTGGAATGGTTACTCAGTTCAGGTGGTATCGGGGAGTTTCACCACAGATTTCACAGATTATCACAGAAAAAAAGTGGTTTGAAATGGTTTGAGATTGTTTGAAATGGTTTGAAATGGTTTGAAATGGTTTGAAATGGTTTGAAGTTGTTTGAAATGGTTTTTAAGAGGAACACGGATTTGACGGATTTAGACGGATGATCGCGGGTTAAATTGTTTGAAATTGTTTGAAGTTGTTTGAAATGGTTTGAAGTTGTTTGAAATGGTTTGAAATGGTTTGAAATGGTTTGAAATTATTTCAGTTTGTTACAGATGGTTTAAGGGTGGTTTGAGAATTGTTCGGGGATTGCTTTTCATTTAATTAATTTATACCGTTCGAAAGTCCACCCCCCTCGCCCTTCAGGAGAGGGGGGCCGGGGGGGTGAGGTGTATGGGAGGATGGATGTGGAATGCAGGAGGATCAATGTAGAAGTTTTGATGGTTTCAGTTTGTTACAGTTTGTTATAGTTTGTTTCAACGCAAATCACCAAACCACCAAATCACCAAATACTCCCTCGGGCATAATATCTTTTATTGACATAAAAATGAAAATAAAATTTTTACTTCTTCTTTCCCTGGTATATACATCGCTAAATGCCCAGGAATTGCTGACGGTGGATGAAGCCATCAGTATCGCCCTGAAAAACAATTTCGATATCCTTGTTGCACGGAATGATGCCGGTATTGCACACGTGAACAATACGGCTGGCAATGCCGGGATGCTGCCTGAAGTCCGGGCAACGGGTTCGGGGAATTACGAGGTAAACACGCTTCACCAGGAACTGAAGGAGGGAGCGGACAATGACTTTTCGAACCATCCTACGACATCTTTCAGTGCCGGCACAGAACTTTCCTGGACCCTCTACGACGGGGGAAGGATGTTTATCACAAAAGAGAGGCTGGAAGAGGTCGAGGCATTGGGAGGAATAGAATTCCGTGACCAGGTCATCCGGAGTGTTTATGATGTGATATCTGCTTATTATGATGTGGTAAGGCAGAACCAGGAGCTTATTTCCATAAGCGAGGCGAAGAATTTTAACCTGGAAAGGGTAAAGATCGCTGAAGCCGGGTATAATGCCGGATCACTTATAAAGCCGGATCTCCTGCAGGCGAAGATCGACCTGAATGTGACCATGGAAAATGCCATCAACCAGCAATATGTCATCGATGCATCCAAAAAGGACCTGAACGTGCTCCTCGGCCGGGCTTCCGACACGAAATTTGAGGTTACCGAAACCATCCCCTCCGATTACATGCCCGACAGGGATGAACTGATGAGGCAGATCCGGGAATCGAACACGGCCATTCTCATGTACAGCAAACAATTGGACATTGCGAAACTGACGCTGAAGGAATATCAGAAAGCGTGGCTTCCCGTGCTGAATTTCAGGGCGGGCTATTATTTCTCGCAAAGCAACAGTCCGTATGGTACCGTCCTCAACAACCGAAGTTACGGGCCGGGCCTGGCGGGAACGATCTCGATCCCCCTCTATGCCGCCGGGGAGAACAAAAGAGTGATTTCCGGGGCAAAGATCAGACTCAGCAACGCCGAATATAACCTGGCAAACGTATCGCTCCGGGTGAATGCCGCATTACTGGATGCGCTGACGGATTTTGAGAACCAGAGGCAGCTCCTTGAGATCGAACGGGAGAACAACGAACTCACCCGGGAGAACCTGGAGATCAGCCTGCAGAGGCTGAGGCTGGGGCAGACCACTTCTCTTGAGGTGCACCAGGCCCAGGATGATTTTGTAAAATCGGGCACCCGGCTCATAAATTTCGAATACAACCTGAAGATCGCCGGGACAAAGCTCAAGCAATTGATCGCTTCGCTTTAAATTCAGATCCGGAAGAATTTGTTGATTTGTTGAGTTGTTGATTTGTTGAAGGGGGTTGAAACCACATGAAACCATATCAAACTATTTCACACCATTTCACACCATTTCACACCTTTCTGTGATAATCTGTGAAATCTGTGGTGAACTCCCCGAAAAATTTGGTGATTTGGTGATTTGGTGAAGTGGAAGAGACCTCAAACCACCTGAAACCATATAAAACCATTTCAAACCATTTCAAACCACATCAAACCACATCAAACCATATCAAACCATATCAAACCATATCAAACCATCTGAAACAACCTGAAACCTGAATAACACTTCACCAAAGAATTACTGGGTATTTACCGCAATTCTTGCTATACTTGCAATCATACCCGTAATCTTCACCCGGTGCAGAGGATGGCCTCTTTTGTACCATATTGCGCCGGGGAATCCGGTATGCTGTCTCATCTTCTGAACCTAACGATCTTCAACCATGAAAGCTGATAAGCTGATCCTGCCGTCTCTCGCTGTCGCCGCATTCCTCGGCTCCTGCAGCGGTCCCGTAAAAAATCCGGATTCCAGTCCCCCTCCCCCCAATATCATCTTTATCCTTGCCGATGATATGGGATACGGCGATCTCGGCGTTCTCTTCCAGAACCAGAGAGCCGGGAAGAATGACCGCTCCGAACCCTGGGAATTCAGTCCCAATCTCGACAGGCTCGCCTCGCAGGGAGTGCTTTTGACACAACAATATTGTGCGGCGCCCGTATGTGCCCCTTCGAGGGCTTCCATTATGCTCGGGGTCAGCCAGGGGCATGCCAATGTCAGGGACAACCAGTTCGACAAAGCCCTGGAAGACAATTACACCATGGCTTCAACCCTTCAAAAGGCCGGGTATTCCACGGCAGCTATCGGCAAATGGGGTCTGCAGGGCGACGACCGTTGGGATGCCAACGGTTCCTCCTGGCCGGCTCACCCGTTGAAGCGGGGTTTCGACTACTACCTGGGCTATATGCGTCATGTCGACGGCCATGAACATTATCCCGTGGAAGGCCTCTATCGCGGTCCGCGTGAAGTATGGGAAGATACGGTGAATATTGCGGCAGGACTTCAAAAATGTTATACGGCCGATCTCTGGACTGCAGCAGCAAAAAGATGGATCATTCAGCATGAAAATGGTAAGGATGCTGCAAAGCCTTTTTTCATGTACCTGGCCTATGACACCCCCCATGCCGTACTCGAACTCCCCACGCAGAATTATCCCGCAGGAGGCGGCCTCAATGGCGGGATGCAATGGCTTGGCGAAAAAGGAAAGATGATCACTACCGCCACAGGCACTCCCGACAGCTGGATCCATCCCGATTATGCCAATGCCACCTGGGATGAAGATAAGGATCCTTCAACTCCCGAAGTACCGTGGCCGGAGGTATTTAAAAGATACGCCACGGCCACCCGGCGCATCGATGACGCCACCGGCGATATCCTTCAGCTTCTCAAAGATCTTCATATCGAAGACAATACCATCATCGTTTTTACATCCGATAACGGGCCCTCGCGTGAATCCTACCTCCCCGAGAATTACCGGGATAATACACCGGATTTTTTCAATAGTTTCGGGCCTTTCGACGGGATCAAACGCGACTGCTGGGAAGGGGGTGTGCGGATGCCGGCCATCGCCTGGTGGCCCGGGCATATTATGGAAGGGAAGGAGATCACCACTCCGTGTGCCTCCTACGACTGGGCGCCTACCTTCCTCGAGGCAGCCGGGCTGCCTGCACCCGCCCGAATGGACGGAGTTTCCATACTACCCGACCTGTCGGGGAGAGAAGGCAAAAAAGACCGGATCGTCTACATCGAATATTTTGAAGGGGGTAGAACACCGGAATACCCGGAATTCAGTCCGCTTCACAGAGGAAGGAAAAGAGAGCAGATGCAGATGATCCGTACAGGGACCATGGTAGGCGTACGCTATGATGTTCAGTCGGCGACCGATGATTTCGAGATCTATGACGTAAGCACCGACCCTCAGGAGATCCATAACCTGGCCGGCAAACCGGAAGGCGACTCACTTGAAAAATGGATGAAAAACGCAGTGCTGCAGAGAAGGATGCCCAATGCTTCAGCCCCAAGAACTTACGATGATGCAGTTATTCCTGCTGTTGAGGATCGTAAGACGGAAAAAGGAATAGTCTGGAAGGAATATGACGGAGAATTTCCCTGGGTGCCCGGCGTCTCCACGCTGAAAGAATTGGCAACCGGCATTGCAGACATGCCTGATGCGGAGGTGGGAAAAAGTAAGGGGGATCATGCCCTGCTCTTTGAAGGATACCTGGATATACCTATGGCCGGGAAATATACTTTTTACCTCAGTGCCGATAAGGGAGCCGTGATGAGAATTCACGATGCCACGATCATCGACGCTGATCATGGGTACAAACCCGGTGAAGAAGTGGAGGGTACAATGAACCTTGCCGCCGGACTTCATCCTTTCAGCATTATTTACAGGGGAAACGCCGCAGAGGAGCCATTTATCAATGTTCTGTGGAGCACCGAAACCATGAATAGAATGGGAGTTCACGACCGGGCATGGCGTCATTCTGCCCAATAGATCCGTAAATTGAATATTTTTAAGCACCTTCAGGAATCCCGGATTTATTCCAGCAATCCAAAGGAGACCCGGCAAAAATAATTACAGCCCGATAAACAAAGTAATCCGACCTGGAATTCAATGAGTAACCTGATCCATTTCAATCCATCCATCAACGGGAACCGATTTCTCTCCGTTCCCTCCGTTCTCCGCAATACCGGGCTTACACTAGGACTGGCAGGAGCCCTCTTTTTCTTCCTGTACCCACGAGGAGAAAAAGCCGAATATTCTATGGATCACCATTGAAGATACATCGCCGCAATTTGTCGGTTGCTATGGGAATGATGATGCCCGTACACCGGTGATCGACCGGCTGGCTTCAGACGGGGTGAGGTTTACGAATGCCTTTTCCACGGGGACTGTTTGTTCTCCCAGCAGAACGGCCATTATCACCGGTGTGAAAACCTATCGCACAGGTACCGGCAACCACAGGAGCAAATTCCCGGTGCCGGACTATATGAAAGGTTTTCCGTACTATATGCAAAAAGCCGGTTATTTCACCTCCAACAACCTGAAAACCGATTACAACGTAGCCGGAGAGCAGCAATACATCAAAGAGGCCTGGGATGAAAGCTCGGGTCAGGCGGGATGGTGGCATCGCAAGCCCGGACAGCCTTTCTTCGCGGTGTTCAATTTTATGGATTCGCACCAGTCGCGCACGATGACCGAACCTTATGAGTGGTACGAGAAGAACGTACTAACGAAGATCCCGGCAACCGATCGCATTGGTGACAACGATTTTAAGATGCCGCCGATCTATCACGACAGCCCGGAAATGCGGAAACAGTTTGCCCGGGTCTACAATTCCATCCACCTCACGGATACCGGGATAGGGGATCTCCTGGCGCGGCTCGACAAGGACCATCTCACCGACAGCACCATTATTTTTTTCTTTGCCGATCACGGCGAAGGCGAACCGCGGGGTAAGACCAACGGCATCAACCTCGGGTACCGTGTACCTTTTGTGATCTGGATCCCTGAGATGTACAAGGATCTCTCACCCTGGGGTACCGGCGGAGTCGTTACCGATGAGCTGGTGGACTTTGAAGATCTTGCCCCCACGCTTATAAGCCTTGCCGGGGGCACTATCCCGGATTATATGAAGGGCCGGGTGCTGATGGGCCGGAACAGGTCCAAACCGGCCGATCACCTCGTTCTGTCAGAGGACAGGTCGGATAACGGGATCGATATGGTGCGAACCGTGACGGACGGAAGGTATGTCTACTCACGGAATTTCACACCCTTCATGCCCGAAGTGCGCTATATCCGGTATATGGAGATCGGTGAGATCAAGCAGCAGATGCGGAAGGACCTGGCAGCCGGCATTCTCAACCCGCTGCAGGAAAGCATCTTCAAGGACCGGCCGGCCGAATTTCTTTTCGACATCCAACAGGATCTATGGGAGACGAAGAACCTTGCAGGCGATCCTGCATCGCAAAATATCCTGGACACAATGCGGGGCCTGCTTGAAAAGGAAGTGCTGTCATCCCGTGACGTGATGTTCCTGCCTGAATATGAGGTTGCAGCTATCTCAGACAGCACCACTGCCTTTGAATATCGCCTCAGCGATCAGAATTATCCCATAGAAAGTATCTGGCAGGCTGCAAAATTATCGGGGAAGAGGGGAGAGGATATTGCCGCCGGACAGGTGCGACTGCTGAAGGATGACAACAAGATAATAAGGTATTGGGCGGCCATAGGACTGCGATCGCAGGATAGTCTCCTGCTGGAATCCTACAGGAAAGAACTCCTGCAATCCATGGATGATCCCTATCCTCCTGTGGCCGTCACAGCTGCCGCTATAGTCTGGTGGGTTTTCCATGAAAAAAGCGCTGAGGAAAAGCTGAAGTCATGGTGCCTGAACGACAATACTTTCCTATCCTTAATGGCCATAAATTACCTGGTATATGTCGCTGATAAGCAACCGTTCATTGAAACAGTGAGATCCGTCCATGACAAGGAAGGGCAGATTTACGATGTGAAGGCGGCCTGTCTTGATTTCCTGGGTAGCATGGAACTGGTTCCCAACAATGGGGATTACAGGGAGTAACCATTTGGCCTGGGTCACCTGCCCGGGTTCCCTAAGTTTCTGGTACCATACCGGAGTTTTATGTTGGAAACATTGTAGATAATACTGCACTGATCAAAGAGGTAATAATAGGGGAGAGAGGAACATAATCAAAACATCTTGGGAAAGAGACAAAACCAGCCTTAGCCATATTCCTATACCTTTACCGTTCCTTAATCCAAAACATGAAATCATTAAATTCATTTAAGGAGTCTTCTTTTTGATTATTTTCCCTTTGGAAAAGATTATCTCATATTTTAATTCTCCCTCCGGTGTCCACATCCGTGCAATGCCATCGCATTTTCTGTTTTTCCAGTAAGATTCCGATTTTTTATTTCCGTTTGCCCAGTATTGAATCCAGTTAAATCCCGTATCATCAAAATGTCTTTCCCAAAGTATTTTTCCGTCATTGGAATAAAACTTTTCAAGACCTGTCTTTTTACCCAAATTGTAATTGGCTTCATATTCTAAATTTCCGTTTTTGTAATACCAGGTTTCTTTCCCGTTGAGCAAGAACAGGTTATTATTATCGAGCCCGCCACTACACCTATACATTAGTTGCCCGTTTGGATATTTTTCTTCAAAAGTTTGCTGTGTTTTAATGAATTTAGCAGAAGACTTCATCAGGACGCTGTCATCATCCGTGTCCTCTTTTTTATTCAGGATCCAGGTTTCGTTAAACTCAAAATCAATTGCAGGGGCATTTTCCGACGTGGTCAGATGAATCATTCCGTTTTCGCATTGCACCAGGCTGACATAACCGATGGTCCCGCCTTTCATGACAGCGGCCGTTTCCTCCTTCACACTTTTCAACGTTCCGGGAATCCTTTTTATCCGCCAGGTTTTTCCTTCATCGGCAGAAAGGGCAACAAATGCACCGGTTCCGCTTATTCCTTTTGGCCGGAGCCCTTCCTTGCTTTCAAAATCACCGGCATACAATAATTTCCCGTCATTCAGGCGGATTAATGCAGGACGCTGCCCGCCGCCAAGCGCCGGAAACACAGATTGACTAATTGCCCAGTTTTTTCCTTTGTCTTTCGAAATTGAAATCGGCATAAAGCCGTTGATATCCGATTTTTTACCGCCTACTCCATAAAAATCACCATTTTTTAAAGGAACAATTGCTGTGTGCCTGCCACCTGTCCTCCCTCCGGTATCGTACCAGGATTTACCACCGTCGCTGCTGGCCCAAAGAAAAGTCTTGGCCCCAATGCCGTCGGAAGCAAGGTAAATAGTGCCATCCGTATCTTTAAAAATGGAAGAAACAGGTTGCGGACTGTAGCCGTCAACCACACTTTTTATCACGGGGTATTTCACTTCACTGAAAGTTTTACCGTTATCGTCGCTTTCCATCCACTGAAAAGGGTATCCGCCATGCAAATGAATGTTGCCCCAAAAAAGGTAAATTTTATTTCCATTGCGCCATAATAATGAAGAAACATCATTTACATCCGGGAAGTCGATAACCAGTGTCGGCAAATCCCATTCATCGGCACCATAACGCAACCGGTTGGCCATTAAACACACTTCGGGGTCGTCTTCAGATTCAGCAGAAAAATAAACTGCCAGCAAATCGCCATTCGGACAAACAACCGCTGCTGAATGGTGGTTATGTCCGCCAAGAAACTCCGACATTCCCGACATGATTATTTCATCTTTTGTAGCCTTTCCGGGAGGAATTGCATTTAATGACCGTTTTCTGAAATAGGCTTTTTCGGGTCCCGGTGCTGAAAGGAGTTTATCCTGAAAAATACACGAATGAAAAAATGATGCTTGCACTGGTGCCGGAGTACTTGTTAATTCCGGCGCCTCAACAATCCGAAATCCTATGGTAGGTTTCACATAACGCGCAAAAATCCCGTTTATATATTCCTGTTGCATTTTTTGATTATCGGAAGTGTTGTGTGTAAAAGCAGAAGCCGGAACAACTTCCGCTTGCTGCCCCTGCCAACTCCACAAAAGTTTCATCACAGAAACCCCTTTTTTATGAATACATTTCACCATTACCGGGTAAGTTGCATCTTTCTTCATTTTAACGGCAACCATAACCGGGCGCCCGTCTTTTACGGAAATTGTTGTTTCCCCGATTTTAATATCGACAATATCATTCGATTCGAGCCTGAATGTGACTTCACCTGAATAAGGAGCTTTGATCATTCCCATCCATTTGGCGGCAAAATTGTTGTAAGTCAACCAGTCTGATTTTTCGGAATTAAAGTTGGAAACCGGAAAGTGCAATAGGGGATTTTTCATTTTTAAATCGTCGAATACTATGCCCGCCAGGCCACTTTTAATCTCCGGCCCGTTATTTTCAGCAACCTCCGGTAAACGATTTCCTGAAGGAACAATAAAGCCGTCGAAACGGGGCGCCATTCCCGCGCGGTTGCTTTTGCGCCAGTAAAATTGCTTTGGATAGGTAAATGGTTTGGTATATTCATCGGGCAATCCGCCTCTTACCACTTTAGCCGAACCAGAGACAACACCAACTGGGTCTGTCTGCCGGGAGTCAGGATACTGGCCATACCAGTCGGAACACCACTCCAAGGTTGTGTCAAGCATATTTTTAATGCCCAGATTTTTGCTCAACTGGCAGGCATATTCCCACTCCGCTTCGGTTGGAAGCCGGTAGTTTTTCCCAACCTTTTTCGATAACCATTGACAAAACGACGTGGCTTCATACCAACTTACACCAATGGCATATTTTTCATTTTTGAACCGGTAATCTTTTTTAAACTCTGAAAAGAGCTTTGCGGGAACTTCGGTTTCGGAAATATAAAACGACTTGGAAATGTTTACTTTATGCACAGGTACTTCATCCAAATATCCAGCAGAATCACCCATCATAAACTGACCTGCCGGCAATTTCACCATGTTTAACCCTGAAGATTTCAGGATATCTTTGTCGCTTGTGCATGAAAAAAAGAACACCAACACAGGCATAATAATCCAAATTCTATTCATTTTTTTATATTTCTATTTACAAAATCAACATACTGTATCAGTATACCAGACCTGTCCCATCTTCGCGCAACTTCGTTACACTCCAGGTTTTTCCAGCGCGACCCAGCCTTGAGGGTTCTGTTGACCCGGTACTGTTTCCTGGTTAACTCATTGTTTTTTTGTTAAATTTTCCCACTGAAGTTTTCATTCCACGCTTAAGTGTTTTTCGCTACAGGAAATAAAATAAATGCGGTCAATAAGATTTTCAAGATTCTATCCGCTGATTTTAATCCTACCGTATCTTATATTTATAGTGCCGGATCCCAAATGGTTGCATGAATATGATGCAGGTGTTCCTTAGTGGAGTAATAAAAAACAGCCACCATTTTCCCATCGGTTCGTGCAAGCACTCGTGGATAGCCCAAATCATTCAGCTCCATATCTTCCGACCAGAAACCGTCCATAAGAATCTGTGGTTCAGTCCATGTTTTACCTTCATCGGAACTGTAAGCGACAAGAATATTACCAAATTCCCTTTCACCAAAAACGGCGCACAAGCGGCCATCGGCCATAACGGCCAGTGCGGGTGGATTACCGTTTCCGTCCCCGGCATCGCCAACCTTCGACTGGAATGTCCAGGTTTTTCCTCCATCAACCGATGCATAGGCATCCACCCAATTTTTCGCTTGCTCTCCTTTTGGATCATATTTCCTGCGCATTACCGAAAGCAGTTTGCCGTCTTTCAGCTTAAAAGTCTGAGACATTACCGCGCGGCATTGTGTGGCATATGGATTCTTAGAGGTGTCAGCATACAAAGGCACTTTAAATGACCTGTCGGCTTCATCTTCCAGAAATGGTTTGACCACCCATCCCATAAATTGAAAAGTCTGGCCGCCATCTGCCGTTTTCATACAAAAAAGACGGTCGGTGGCAAACTTGTCTTTCACACGGGCTGAAAGAAACACGAGACATTCATTCTTTCCGGTTACCACATAATCGGTACGTGGAGTTATTTCACCCAATCCATATTTTTCTATTTCGGGATGATGGAGCATATCCCCAAAACTATATGGCCCATTCCAGGTAGCTCCTTTATCATAACTGTAAAAGAAATGTCCCCGGGGATCTTCAGACCCATGATAGGATGTTCCTACAATACGCATAACAAATCCGGGGGCTTTAAAATTTATGGGTGTTTCGAGCACCTTAAATTCAGGTTCGTCTCCAAAATCGCCCACAAAATTTTCCGGGTCGAAGGCCTGCCAGGTTTCCCCTCCGTCTTTGCTGCGGGCAAGAAAGCTAAAATAGGGTTTTGCTATGTTATGATTCCCTTTCTGTAATTCGTATGTGCCTTCGGTAAATCCGGCAAGTATCTCATCGCCATCAAAAATAAAGGCTCCGTTGTTGGCCGGCCAGGCGGCATACCTGCCTTTTTTGGCATATACTATAATCTGTTCAGAGCCTTTTACATGTTGGTAATTTGGTTTATCTCTTTTTGTTGAACATGAATTTGTCCAAAAGAAGAAAATCATTACTAGAAAATAGATCGCTGATTTTTTCATCAGTTAAAGATATTTAGTTATTCTTCAGCTTGTTAAGTTCATTTTTCAAAAAGCTTCTTGCCGTTTTTGAATCCTCCTTGTCGTTTTCAACACAGATTGGATGCTTTTCATACGGGTCTTTTATCATGTTGAATAAATTCCCGTTTTCATACAATTTCCACTTTTGATTTCGAATCCAGGCCTTGCCTTCCCATTGCTGATATACCCATTTTCGCGGATTTTTCTGTTTACCGAGAATCTCTGGCACAAAACTATGGCCGTCTATAATCCTGTCCGCAGGAATAACCCCACCTGCCAATTCGGCTAAGGTTGGCATAAAGTCGCTGAAGTCGACCAGATCATCACAATAACTTCCGGGTTTGGTTACCCCTTTCCAGTTAACAATTAAGGGGACATGGGTTCCGGCATCGGTCATAAAACTTTTCCCGCCCCGTATCAGGGTATCCCCGATTTCAGAGTATACCGGAACCCTGAAATATTTACCATTTTCATACTTTGTGATATAGTGATACGGTGTACCGTTATCGCCGGTGAAAATGATGATCGTATTATCTCGTAAATGAAGCTCGTTAAGCACATTCATAACCCGGCCAATTTGCTTATCGGCACATTCCACATTTTCTTTATAGGTTTCGTACCTGCCCTTTTTACCAAAGAGGGGCGGAGTTGGCAGATCGTTACTAATTTCATGCGCAAGTGCCATTGAGTAATAGGCAAAAAAACGTTTGTCTTTGTTTTTACGAATGAAGTCGATCAGGAAATCAGCAAATACATCCGGTCCGTATTTGTTTTCCACGTCGATTCGTATTTTACCGTTTTCATAAATGAAGGGTTTGTAATACCGGGGGCCTTCGTGCCATCCAAATACACAACTTTCTTCAAAACCCATTTTACGTATGTGGTTTGGGTTGTCTTTCAGCAAAGCCATTTGCCACTTTCCCGATATCGCAACTTTATAACCCGCCTTTTCCAGCACATGGCCGAAAGTAATCTCATCAGGAGGTATATATCCCCATTGTTGGCCGGTTCTGAATCCATACCTGCCCGTTAACAATTTCACCCTTGACGGAGAACATACCGGTGCACTGAAGCAATAATTAAATCGCATTCCCGATTTAGCCAAAGCATCGATATTAGGCGTTTTGTATGATTGACCGCCAAAACTTCCCGGAACTTCAGCCCCCAGGTCGTCGGCCAAAAAGAAAACAATATTTGGTTTTTCCGCTTCCTTTGTTTTTGTATGGCATCCCCCCAGACAAGTTGCTGCCAACAGAACTGTCAGCCCGTTTGGAATTTTTCCAAAATTATTCATTGTATCAGAATTTTTTTTCTTGTATTCTTCCACCATTTAATTCATTCACATCCATCTTGGTATCACACAATGTGTGATTCAAACTTGCAGAACGTCATACATCCCAGCAAAACATTAATTCAATGCGAACCCGGCCGAGGCGTGACTTTTGGACTTTCAGGTTTACCCTTGCTGTAATGCATTCCTGTTAACACCCCGTTTGTAATTTCGCGTTTGCTTTCAGGCGAAGCATTGTCTGTTAAAAAAAACCGATTCATACTTCCAGATAATTTAGTTTATTGTGAATGAAAGCAAATCCCCAGCCTGGCAGATCCCGCGGAAAAACTACCCCGTTTTGAATTTTCAGCGGATTATCAATCAGGGGGTCAATCCAATCAAAAGATTCTACTCCCAGACCATTTGGAACAGTGCAAATCAGCGGGACATCGTAATCCTTGTAAAAATGAGGTAAAACGGGAATGTTGTATTCACTGGCAAAATTTGCGGAATTACGCCATCCTTCAACCCCGCCAATTCGAATAATATCGGGTTGCCACATATCGATAGCATTCAATTCAATAAGATTTTTCAGAGCTTGAACATCATATTCACGTTCGCCCATAGCAAGAGAAATGTTTGTCTTTTCTTTCAGGTTTTTATATCCCTTAAAATTTTTATGGTCTACGGGCTCTTCAAACCAGAAGATATTTAATTTCTCAGCTTCCTGTGCCAGTTGCCTTGCTTCAGCCACGCACATGCCCTGGTTTGCATCCATCATGATCTGGATATCCCGACCAACAGATTCCCTGACTTTTGTAAGGCGTTCCAGATCTCTTCCTTTTTCGGGTGAACCAACTTTTACTTTTATGGCTTTAAAACCACGCGATTTGTAATCCTGAACTTCTTCCAGCAATTCTTTGTCGGAATATGACAACCATCCTCCCGAGCCATAAATATGAACCGGATTTCTCGTTCCGCCGAGCAATTTCCAGACAGGTTGTTTGTTAACCTTTCCCCAGGCATCCCACATGGCAACATTTAGTGAAGCGCCGGCCCACTTCAGCAGGCCTTCATTGCCAAAATATTCCGTTTCCTGTTTGTAGATTTCCGCTAACTTTAAAGTCTCATAAACATAAAGCTTACCGGTTATCATTTCCTTCAAGTCTTTTAAAGCGCCAAGAATTGCATTTGCCGAATAATGAAAGCTAAGGATATGTCCCTGCCCGGTGACACCTGACTCCAGTTCGATTTGGGTAATAATGAATTTGATGGTGCTAATGGAATGTGTGGCATCCGCAATCGGGCGCGTTTCATCTGAAACAGCTTCAAAAAAATGGATATTTTTAATCTTCGTTGCTTTCATGTCGCGTTTATCGGTAATTCATTCCGGAACCGTAATTTTGCAGTCATATCCAGTTGAAAATAGAGTCATAAATTATTTTGTTTCCCCGTGGAAAACCGAAACAGGCTTATTGCTTAACCTGGAGTCTTTACCCGGACCGGCCGCTCATTAACCGAAATATTCCACTTTTATACCCAAATAGTTGATGCTAACCGGATCGGTGGCTGATATCATCCATCAAAAAAATCCAAAACCAGTGGATTGAATAGTGCACAAGGCTCAATTGAAATCACTCGTTTGTAATGTCATATTTTTCAGATACTGGTGTCTTTGGTATGGTTGCGCTCAATGAAATGGCATATTCAATCAACTCATCGGCGATTTTTTGATGGTATTTATCAAAAGCTAAAATTGGTTCTCTTACTTTCGGTGTTGAGAATATGCCCTGCCGGTAAACAAGTTGTTTGTTAAAATGGATAGAGATATCGAGGTGCTGATGGGAAAAAGCAATAATTTTCAACAACTTAAAAAACAGTTCCTTCGCCTGTCCTCTTTCACCCGAGCGATGCAGCCTGTAGATTTCACCGTAAACATCATGCAGAATGGTCGGCATAAAAGCGTTCACGCCCCTGTCCAGTGCCTCAATCATTTGCGAACCGGCCCAACCACCCGACACGTGCAATTTCCCTTTGCTTGCTTCAATAACATCGGTGTATTTTTTCCCGGCCGGAGCAACTTCGACTTTTAAACATTTAAAGGACTCAAAGGCATTAAAAGCTTTTTGTATAACAGAAACAGGGATCCCGTAATTATTAAAGCTCCAGTCCTGAATCATCAGAAACGGGGGATTGAGCTTATCAATTTCTCCGATTTGTTCAAGGTATGATTTTTCATCCTCATACGGGATGTTTACAAGGATTCCATCGGCGCCATGGTCAATCCCCTCTTTTGCCAGTTCAAGTCTTTCACTACGGGAAACAGAAGAAGCACCTGCAATTACAGGCACTCTTCCGTTTACGCAGCTAACCAACACATCTATAATTTGAATACGCTCCCGGGTTGATAGTTTGTTTATTTCAGCCGCCATTGCAGTTACAAGGAAGCCGACCGCACCACAATTCAATGAATGGTCAGCATATCTTTTTAAGCTATCGACATCTATTTCGCCGGAGTCTGTAAAAGGCGTGTTTACTACCCCAATTATGCCATTCATTTTTACTTTCATACCCGGACCGGAATGTTGTTAATTTTTATACGTAAGCTGACTTCTTTTCAGTGTAAACGAATGAATCAGCTCATTATCAATGCTATGTATCTGGTACGTAATTTCAGGATCAGGTATTGACGTATTAAAGGTAAAAGTTGCAAAAGAGCATTTTTCGTTATATCCAAACTCACAACCTTTCATTAAAGCGTGAGTATGAATATTAGTCAGTCTGCTACTCAGGAAATCATACAGGGTATAGCCATTTTCCCGGTTAATTTTCCAGTAATCGGAGCGATGCCTGTCAGCTGAAACCAGCACGATTCCGTTTATTTTATTATTTTCAAAAAACGTGAAAATCTCCTCGCGTTCCTTTTTAAAACCGTTCCAGGTATCATGGCTGTCGGGTTTAGCTCCAAATGCCCATGGCACGGAAGAGACCACAATTTTAAAGGTAGCTTTAGATTCCAGGAGGCTCTTTTTCAGCCATGCTTTTTGAACCGGCCCCAACATCGATTTCTCCTCTTCAAAGGGATTGGTGCGGTAGGTACGGCAATCAAGCATAAAAAAATCGACATCGGCAACCGAATACTTATACCAGCAAGCGGGCCATTCTTTTGTTCCATAACCCGGATTATTCCAGTTTCGGATAAACACATTTATCATGGGTTGTTTCCATGCGGGTTTATCGCGGTAAGGCCCCATCCAGATATCATCGGTTGCCGCATCATGATCGTCCCAAATGGTATACACCGGCACTTTTGAAATCAGTCGCTTGAATTCGGGCCTTGATTGGCGGCGGTAATAGGTGTAATCGTGGACTTCGTTGGGCTGTCCGGGTACATCAATATAAACATTATCTCCCAAAATCATCATGGCTTTCAGGTCGTAAGTGGCGATGGTATCCCAGATTCGTTCGTGTGCCGGAGTGTAACCGGCACATCCCCCAAAAGCAATTTTAAAGGGCATTTTATACCCGGAATCTTGCGTTGTTGTAAAATGGAATCCGCCCTGGGCTAATTCACCATCAATCCAGACAGAATACCGGTATGTGGTATTGGCTTTCAATCCATCAATTTTTATCACGGCTGTGTAATCCTTATCCGCTGATGATTTGGCCTGTCCTGAGATAGAATTACCTCCTCCCTGATTTTCACATTTAATTTCAACATCCGACTCACTGGCTGTTCTTACCCAAAACGATGCGCTTACGGGAGTTACATTTCCGAGTAGCGGGCCGTGTATTAATTGCACATTATACTTCTTGCTTAATGCTTCAAATTCATCCGTTTGGTAAAGGGGTTTCAGAAGATTTCTCGGACCTGCAATAAAACGATCGAATGGCAACCCTTTATCTAATGCATTACGCATGGCCTGAACCGCATCACTCATTTCCCCCTTTTGCGTATACGCAATGGCCATCATGAAATAAATTTCAGGGTCATTCGGATCCTGTTCAAGACGGCGTTCGCAAAATTCAATTGCATTTTTGGGATGGCCGTCAATAATTTCAAGCAACTGCCGCTGTCCCCTTCGTTTATACAATTTATCAGCGCTTATCTCCCGGAATTGCCGGCGCGACCATTCATTCTCGCTTCCATAATATGCAAATTTGTGGTCTTTATCCCAGGCATCGTCAGGAGCAAATTGGCCGTAAGTTTCGGCAATGGTTTCCAATTCACCCCTGCCATTGTCAAAACCTTTGGATTTGTTTTTACAGGTTGTAAAGAAGAAAATCGCGAAAGCGATAAAAATTAAAAGTTTTAATTTTTTCAGCATCGCGTATTTGTTTATGATTACCATGGCATGAAACGTTTTGTATATTTTCTGCCTTTAAGGGCAGCTTCTTCATTACTTCCGGCACCTATCATAACCCCCCGGTCAATTCTTTCTTCCACATTATCCGGGAGCACATTATCAAGAAAAGCAAGATGGTTTTCCTTACACAGCTTCAACACTTTTCGTCCTGCAGCATCCACTTCCGGCGGGCAGGGGGGGTCGGCACGTCCTTCGAGGTGTCCATAAGAGAATCCCATATCACGGGGGCCGTGTTCGGCAAAAGCCAAACCGGGAACTTTTAATGTTTTATCGGCATTTGCCAATGCCTGGGGGTCTTCAATTTTAACGCCCATCATCAGTTCACCATTTGGATTCAACGGCCACACATCGGCTTTTTTCAGGTATTCTTCTTCAGAGATTCCCCACACCCAGGCCGCATAGTTATGGCTTCCGTAACCTCTCAGTCCAATCCCCAGGGTATCGACAGCCTGTTTATGAATTGGGTAACGGGCTGCCCGAATGTATTGAATAACCGCCTCGGGATTTCTTGCCCGTGCCAGATGTATTCCATGCACTCCGCAAGCCAGTGCCTGCTCAATCATCCAACCGTTTGCTCTTACGGTTGGGCCATCCAGTCCGAGCAGTGGCATCGATACAATAACTGTAGGTGTACGGTGTCCGCTTCGGGTCGGGCCATTTTCAACCAGAGCCCGCATAAATTCTTTTAAAGCATGAAAATCCAAAGGGTTATGTTCCATATTATACATAATATAGTCAGCCCAGGTATTGGCAAGGGCTTTTCCTTCTTCATATCCTCCATAGGCTCCTTTGTAATAAATGGGCTGGCCTTTTTCAAGTAATTCAATGCACTTGTTTACTCTTTTTGGCTCATAGTTACTTGTTGTATTTTTTACCGCTTCTCCTGTTGGATCTTGCAGATCTGTTTTATTTTCTACTGTTCCGTTTTTACATGAGTTTTGCACGGAGAGAAACAAAATAACCGCCAATATAGAAATGAATCTTGTTTTCATACTTTCAAATTTTAGTCCTGCATTTTACGAAAATTCAACTCTGTCATTAAAATTTTTAAAACTATTTTATGGTATATGTGGGAAGAATCGACAAATGGTCAACACTTTCAAAGTTGCCCCAAATTGACAGAGTATTTCCTGTGCTACTTTTTATAATACCATACTTAGCACCGGATTTTGCAACACGGCCGACCCATTCATCAACGCTGGGGTTTAAACCGGTTACCAAAACTTCTGTATTATATGCACCTTTTGTTTTTGTAGTAGAAATTACGGCAAGTTCTTTTCCGTCGTTTGCAAAATTGAGGTTGTTGAGGTTTTTGCCTCTGATTTTATTCCCTTTGACGATAGCCTCAACCTCCTGGACATAATCTCCCCAAATGACATTGTCGATAATACTTCCCGGTTTCAGATCTTCTTTGGTTTCGACAAAAAGAAAATTATCGAGAAATAAATTATTTTTTACAGCCACTTCGCTCCGCTGGAAATAAACACCATTATTGAAAGCTGTTACGTTGTTGGATACTTCTCCGCGGGATTCCATTGTAAAACGCATTACCCCTGAATTCATAGAAGAGTTCCGGTTTCCGATAATCGTATTCTTTACAATCGTAACGTAGAAATCTTTTTTTGAAGGCATCGGGTCCAGCGGTCCGTCATAACGGTGTTCCTGTCCGCCAACAAAAATGGCGCCTGCATCGTCACCGGCTTCATTGTCTACCAGTACATTATTTTCAAGGTGAGCCGAACTCCACAATGCTATAAAAATGCCGCCTGCATCGTTTTTTGCCAATGCTGTATTTCCAACGATATAATTGTTTTCAATAGTAGCATTGCATTTGTTAAAAATAGAAATGGCACCTCCGTCGCTGCTTCTTGCAGGGTCGTTTAAACCTGTCATATTATCAACAAAAACATTGTATCGAATTACGGGCTGGCATTTTACGGCGCAGGCAATGGCGCCACCACGACCGTTTTCAGTTTTGTTTCCTGCAAATACATTGTTGGTTATTACCGGATCTGCCCCATTGGTGAAATAGAGTGCACCGCCATCATTAGCTGTTTCATGCCAGAATTCCGGCTGCCAGTTATCCGGTTTTTGCGTTTTATTTTTTTCAAACAGGTTATTGCTAATTGTTGGCGAAACTCCATCGCAGTACATCACAGCACCTTTTCCTTTGTATACAGCTCCGATAAAATTGAAACCATCTACTTTAAAGTTATTGGCACCCACCATTATCCGTTTCCCTTCGATTCCATTTATAACTGACTTGTTTAAAATAACGTCGCGCTCCCAGTTTTCAGGATTAAATCCTCCCAGGAGGTCGACCCGGGGAATGGCAGTAATTTCAGATTCTGTATAGTTTCCGGCTGAAACCAATATCGCTACAGGGTTATTCCTGTTGGCACCTGTAACTTTGTCCATTGCCTTTATAATGGTTTTGAAAGGAGAACTTTTTGAGCCGTCTCCCTCTTTTTCGGCTGAAGAACTCACATAAACAACCGTTGAATATTTATTCAGATCTACGGCTTCGGTCCTTTGCCCAATAAAATTCGTGGCAGAAATGCTTTCTGTCTGGGGCTGTCCGTTACTTTTTTCGGGGGTATTGCTGTTTCTACAAGAACTAAAAAATGCTATGGCTGCGATAGCTGCTGACACATATACTAGCTTCTTCATAGGTACTAAATAAAATATTTATCGTTATTCCTTACTCGTTTATAAATTGCAGGGCATATAACTTCGAGCCTCTCATGCGAAATACAAGCCTGACTGTTTTTCCCTGAAGTGCGGAAACATCGGTACTTGATTTCACATATTTTGATAAGGACTCAGAAATTCCCTTGTCTTTGCTGAGTTTTTCTTCCACTTCTTTTCGGTTTTTAATCCATTCGACCTTCGTATTTATAAAATCCCCATTGATGTAAATACAATCGTCGAGTCCAAATCCTTTTATGGGGTTTCCTTGTTCATCAACGATTCCTACCTGTGCATAACCGGTAGCTTCTGTATTGATATTGAGCTCAAGACAGTTCCCCTTAAATATGAATGGTTTGGTCGTCATACAGGCCTCCCTGTCGTAAGGAGAATCGATGGAAACAAAACCATCTAAACGCTGAACTAACCTGATTACAGCTCTTTGTTCGTCATTTTTTTTATATGCTGAATGGTAATATGGTTCAGCAAAATAATACTGCCAGATTTCTCTTCCGCGTCGAACCATGCCCTGGGCGATATAAGCGGTTTTGGTGTCAATTCCATCGTGCTCACCAATGCCCACATAGGCAGGTCTGTACATTCTCTTCCAGTCTATTCCGTTTCGACTTACGGCAATCTGGGTCTCTATTGGTCCTTCTCCTCTTTCCATCGACGGGTCTCCCAATTCGTTTCGGGTTACCGGGCCATCCGGAAAATAGTGGAAGAAAACGATAGGGAAGGACAAGTAGGTATCGGGCGCCCAGGGGTATTTTATCGCTTTTGTAATGTAAATATCAGTTCCCACCGGGTCTTCAATATCCGGATGGAAATACACCGGGAACTCCCTGCCCCAGTCTCCGGGGGTCAGAGGGCCGTTATCCAGCCACCAGGGTAACGGGTCGCGTATTCTTTCCTTTTTATCAATATTCCAGTAATCTGCCTGTGTGAGAGGCTTATACTTAATGGGTTCAAATAAATCTTTTGTCTCGGTTTTAACAGAAGCCCGTTCTGTTGCCATGGCAGGAGAATGATGGATACCCGTACGGTGGTAGCTTACATAGGTTTGTCGCTGATCGTCATAAAACGTACACGATTGTGTACCATTACGGAATGGAATTAAGGCTCTTTTTTGTCTTTTCCAGTGCAAACCATCGGGCGAGGTAAACAAATAAGTCCCCCTGCTGTAATAGCCGGTGATATATTTCCACCGGGCATCGCCTGTGCCACACGGGTCGATAAACGGATTGCCAAGCCCACCGACAGGGTCGGTAATTACAAAGTTTTTCTGCCCGTATGCTTCGGTACCCAAATCAGGTGCCGTAAAGTGAATACCGTCATCGGAAATAAGCACCTGCAAATAGTCTTTTTTGGTGGAATTATATAACCTGATTTTGCCTTCGTCGTCTTCAACCACGGTTAAATGTTTGCGGAAAGAACCTTTAATATTGGTAAGAACTATTTCTTCTTTTCTCGGAGGGTTTACCACAAACTTCAAATCCTTCTGCATCGTGTCAATCATGGCATCGTCGATAAACAAGTGCTTGCGGTCCTCCAGCTGAATGGGTAATTTAGTATTTTCAAACAACAATTCAGGGCCTTTAACCAGTGTTTCGACTTTTTTCACGGAGGCAAAGCTGAGTGGTGCACTAAAATTGCCAGTATAAACCATTCCTTCGGAAAAACGAAGTTCATCAATTTTGCCCTGTAAGGGGTCATTCCACAATCCATCCCGGCAAATACTCATGTAATCCTCGTCACCGTTTTCCAGTGATTTTAAAGCGATATGCTTTTGCGTTGAGACACGCATGCCATTTACATAATGGCTCAGCTGTTTCTTTTTGGCAGAATAGGTAAAAGCCACATGGTTCCACCGTTCAAATTCTAAATGCGTCGGAATTGTTGTTTTACTGTCAGAGGGCTCGTTAATCAGCACAAAGTTATTTTGACCGGCATCCAATTCCAATTTTGTTACTTTTCCATTTTCGCCACGCGGGCCGGTACCTATTTCAAAAACAACGCCGTTTTGTTTTGTTTTTCTTTCAGGGAAGAACCAAAATTCTACCGTCCAATCGAAATCTCCCAGGTTTAGTTTTGTTTCTGTTGGTTTCTGAAAACCTATTTCTTTGCGAAGTTGTTTTTCTCCACTGGTCATGAGGGCGGCAAAATTAGCATTGTACCACGACAAAGGTGCCACTGTCCTTCCGGGTTCAGTGGCCTTTTGCCTCAGTCCCATCTCTTCTTCCCCGTCAGGGATTAAAACCCTTCCATGTTTTACAGGATCCAGGGCATTGCCAAATTTTCCTTCTGCAATTTGCCCGCCTAACCCCAATACCAGGGGAATGTTATTATCCGAGTTGTCTTCAAGAACAGAACTTGGGTAGAGGCCTACCTGCTCATCGAATAACCACAGGGCAATGGTTTTAACATTGTTTGTTGGCGCAGCATTACACATTCCGGCGAAGACAATGAATAGCAACACCAGGTATCCTTTTACATGCTTCATTTTTGTATATATAAATCTGTTAACCTTTTAATTGTTAAATTGAAATGCATAAAGCCTGGCACCCCTCATCCGGAAGACCAGTTTAACCGTCTTCCCCTGTAAGGCAGAAACATCTTTGTCTTTAATTATGGTATCAGTGAACTTCGGGCTCACTTCTTCCTTATTGGTTCCAATGTCCATCATTTCCTGCCTGTTTTTCATCCATTCTGCTTCAGTATCCACAAAATCGCCGTTAATATAGATGCAATCGTCAACCGAAAAACCGGGAATATCGTTTCCGTTTTCATCAACAAAACCAACCTGTATGTAACCTGTAGCTTCAGTATCAACATTAATATGAAGTTTATTTCCTATAAAAGTAAACGGTTTGGTTTCGGCATAAACTTCTTTCCCGTAAGGTGAATCCAGCGATACGAATCCATCGAGGCGCTGCTTTAATTTCAATACCGACCTGTTTTCAAGGTCTTTCCAATACGGTGAATGGTAATGAGGTTCGCAAAAACAATACTGCCAGATTTCATTGCCACGTTTAATCATTCCGTGAGCCAGGTAAGCTGTTTTAAAATCGACACCTTTATAATTGCCAATCCCGACATAAGCCGGACGGGGAAAGCGTTGCCAGTTTGTTCCGTTTCGGCTGACCGAAAGTTGTGTTTCGAGCGTACCTGAGCCTCTGTTCATTTTTTCATCAGCAAGAATTAACCTCGTGACAGGCAACGATTCTTCATAGTGAAAATACACAATTGGAAAAGCCAGGTAGGTGTCGGGTGCCCAGGGATATTTCATGGCCTTTGGCACGTAAATGTCAGTTTCTGACGGGTCGAGCGAGTCGATAGGTGAAAATACCCAGGGGTATTCCATTGAAAAACCTCCCGGAGTTAAGGGCCCGTTATCGAGATACCAGGGTTGCAGCTCGTAAACGCGTTTCCCTTTTGTTCTTTCTTTATAGTCGTCTTGAGTTAAAGGTTGAAAATCCCAGGGATGAAGGATATCTTTTGTTTCTGTCATTACGAAGTCGCGTTCAGTAGCCCCGCTTTTTGTCCGACCGAAATCACTCCTGTGAAAGGCGATGTACTCCTGTTTTTGATCGTCATAATAAATGTTGCATTGCGACCCTGACCTAAATGGCAAAACAGGTTGTTTGTATCGTTTAAAATTCAGGCCATCTTCAGAATAAAACAGACAAACTGCCCGCCGGTTATAGTCGCTGATGTATTTGTATCGTTCTTTTTTCGGGGCGTTGGGATCGATAAAAACCATGCCCATGCCAACTTTGGAATGAAGTACAATATTCGTATGTTCCTTGTAGTTTCCATTGGGTAACTTTGGGGCATAAAAATTATCACCGTCATCTGAAAACCAAACAGCGAGGTAATCATTGTCAACTGTTGTGTACAGTCGAATTCTTCCCTTTTCGTCTTCCAATACATTCAGGTGTTTTCTGAATGCCCCGGTCATTTTGTTCATGACAATTTTCTGAATCTCCGGCGGGTTAACTACAAATTCTAATTCAGGGTCATATTTATCGAGAATAGCGTCATCAATAAACAGGTATTTGCGGTCGCCAAGGTTCACGGGGCTTTCCGGTTTTTTATCAAACAGAAGTTTCGGCCCCTTTTCAAGATTCTGTTTGCCGGAGGCAATGTTGGTGAGGTATGAGTAACTGCCCGGAACTTTAAAACCGGTCGTAAAAATCTGTCCTTCGCTAAATCTTAATTCATCGATAGCGCCCTGCAGAGGATGTTTCCACAATCCGTCGCGACCAATACTCATATAATCTTCATCTCCTTCCGGCAGGCTTCTAAGTACAGCTTTTTCAGGAAGAGGTTGCACTTTTCCATCAACATAATGTGTTAGTTGTTTGCTTTGGCTGTTGTACACAAATGCCAGGTGATGCCATTCTTTATCTTTGATGCTGGTTGCTATTTCCAGTTTAAGCCCCGAAGGTTGATTTACTATCAGAAAAGACTTACAATCCGCCTTCAGCAGCAAAGAAGTAATATGGTCATTTTCACCCCGGGGTCCCTGCCCGATTTCAAATACAACACCATCTTGATTTGTTTTGCGTGCTAAACGAAACCAAAATTCGACAGTCCAGTCGAAATCCCCCAGGTTCAGTTTTGTTTGAGTGACATGCGGAAAGCCAACCTGGTTGCGCAGGTTTTTTTCGCCCCGGGTCATTAATGCACAAAAATCGGCATTGCTCCATGACAGGGGAGGGGTTGTCCTGCCTGCTTCCGGTTTTAGCTGCTCAAAACCAAAAAGTGCTTTACCTTCAGGTATATTCACTTTCGGCCTTAATTGTGGCAACAATGCATTACCAAATTTACCTTTAATAATAACCCCACCATTACCAATTACAAGTGGATAATCGTTGTCGGAAAAGTCACTTAATACACAACTCGGATAAAGGCCTTCCTGTTCATCGAAAGGCCAAAGGGCGATGGTTTGAGACTTTACGCCAAAGCCATATAGTAATAATAATATAATCGTGACATATTTTCTTTTCATATTTTATATTTTTCAACCCTCGCAGGTTTAAGGATAAACCCAATCAATTTTTTTCTATTTCATTTGTACATGTGCCAATTCCGTCAATAGCAATTGTAACCCGGTCGCCGGGTTTTGCCATAAATGATTTTGCTGTTCCGCTGAAAATGACATCTCCCGGGGAAAGGGTGAGAATTTTGGACAAATCGCTTACGATTTTTGCCGGTGGGTATGCCATGTCCGAAGTATTCTCGAGGTAATGAGCTACCTCTTTTCCATTTTTACCGGTAATAATAAGTTCTTTTTCATGGCCCTTCCACTCAATACTGGTATGAATAAAGGGGCCAAAAGGAGCGAAATTGTCACTTATTTTCAACCCCGGGGCCAGCAGACTTTCCGGTTGATCAGCCGGTTCATTTTCTCTGTTATGAAACGAATTCACGTCGCCCACAACATCATTTCCAAGGGTATAACCGAAAATGGCATCCTGTGCTTCGTTGACGTCGGCATTTTTTACTTTCTTTCCGATAACAATTACCAGCTCAACTTCTACTTTCACCTTATCGATAAGAGAAGGAAGAACAATCTTTTCCCCGGGTGAACCTGCGGCTGAAGGAGGTTTTACAAACCAACGCACGGTTTTGTATGGTCTGTCGGGGTCCATATTCTTTGAGAATGGTTTTCCAATACCCAGTATTACCTTTGGTTCCGATGGGCATAAAAGTTTTACATCCTTTAATCCGATTGTGGGGCCTGTCGGCTTCCCATTTTCCCAGGGGGCTTTGTCAAGCGGGATAACCTGCGTATTTTCTACTTTTCCGTAGTGAACGCCTGAATTGTATTCGAAACGGCAAAAAACATCCTGTGCAACTGTGTTGTTTGTTATTCCCATTATCAACGCCAAAAAAATATATGTACAAATTTTTGTCATTTCTTGTTTTCTGTGCTGTTAAAATCCGCTAGACCTAGGTGCCATTGTTGATTTTTTAACCGATACACCGAATGGGGATAAATCCACGGTATAGAATGCAAATTCTTTATTGTCACCCAAAGAAGCTGTTTATTCACCCACAGAATCGTCTCCCGATTCAAAACGTTTTATTCTACCTTCAATAATTCTATTGTACATTGCATCAAACGACTCATCGTTCATATTTTCTACCATACTATTCAGACACAGGTATACCAGTTCGCCATTTTTTGCTTTGGTTGTATGTGGGGTATTTCTTGGCACAAATACCAAATGGCCGGGTTTAACTGTTTCGGTTGTTCCGTCGACGGTAACCTCACCTTCGCCCTCAAGAACAAAGAAAATTTGTTCTTTTTCCTTATGGGCCACCATAGCTCCCTGCATTCCTTCACGCCATTTAATCAGGGCAAATTCAACGCGGTTTGTTTCGTTCCGGTCCAGAAGGAGGGTAGTTGTATTTGAGCCAAACTCGTATACTTTTGCATCGTTTATATCGGTAAAAAACTTGCAGGCTTTTATATCTGAAGGAATTTCTTCCTGATCGACTTCCATACTTCCTGTTTCAGCTTGTTGTTTTCTGATTTGTTTTACCTTTTCAATATGGTCGGCAAAAGTGGCATGGCCTTCTTTATCCTGCGTGTGAAACACATTAAAAAGCATATAACACAATGGTTCATTACCCGTAGTGATTGTCTGGTGCACCAACCCAGCCGGAACATAAGCAAGGCATCCGGATGAAACCCCGAATTCTTTCTCACCTAATTTAACTATACCCGAACCATCGGTGATATAAAAAATCTGGTCTTTATCGTTGTGTTTGTGCGGCGGGCCATCCAGCTTAGGACGCCAGCAATTCCAACCGATTTCCGAAAATTCGGTTTCACTCCTGTCGAGCAAAACGGTAATTTCATTCAATCCGGCTACATCTAATTTCTGACCTTCTTTATAGTACCTGTTTATCATTTCCTATTTTGTTTTTAAATTATCGATATAAACTGTTGTGGGTGCAATTTTTTCACCCGCGCCAGGAAGCGATTCGCCATCGAGACCAGCCTGGGCGGATGCTCCGCATTCTTTATCATTCGGTGGCACATAACCACGGAACGAGCCAGTCCGGAATACAATTCTTTCCACATTATCGGCATGTGCCGCAAAAGGAATTTTGACATCCTTTTTTTCACCGTTTAAGGTTAGTCTATAAAGCTGGTCATTGCAATCGATATCCAGAGTAACATGGTACCATGCATTGGGTGATACCGGATATGAAGTTGTTTTAACATTCTTGAAACTCAGGGTCAACCATTCTTTATCAATCCTAAGTCTGATTGGTCGGGTCCCTCTTTGGTCCTGTACTTCGACTTCAAAGGCATGCCCCAAAGGAATCTGTTTTGCGTTAAACATGAAACTAATTTCTTTGGTGGTTCCTCTTGGGAAAATCCTTTCAGCCTGTGCAAATTCATAAGGATCTTCATCTGTTAGCACCAGGTATGAGTTTGCATTGCTATTGCCAATTTCGACAGGAGCCCATTTATACACATAAAGGTTCCATAATTTCAGGTCATTGATTGTTCTGGCATTTTCAAAATCCTCATTTACTTCATTTTCCACAGACCCGGTTATTGGAGTTTTCGTCGAAGTAATCCAAATATCTTCTTTGTTCATACTGTAAACGGTCCACATTTCAGTTCCGGGAGGATTTCCATTTCCTTCAATAATGCCTCTGTAATACTGTGGCCCCATATTTTTATGAATTCCCTGGTATCTTTCGGGAGAAACTTCGCTTCGGAGGGCATACATACGATCAAAATCATGCCCATCTTCACTAACCAAAGCTACCATAGGGTAACGGTTACGGTGGGTAGCCGACTGGTTATGAACGATGGCATAGCGTCCGTCATCGGTTTTTTGTCCCCAGGTTTTTGCACCAGTTGTCCAAAGTGTGGTATCTTTTACAATATCCGACCACGTTTTGCCATTGTCTTTACTTAAGGCAGCAAACTGGTTTTTCCAGATGCCAACCACAACGCCATCGGGGCGATGATAAAAGTTAAACGCTTTTCCGGCCCCGCTGGCAGTTACCACATTTTTATTAAATGTGTCGCCACCCGGGACTTTACTCGGGTCGATGGCAAAGAAACCGTCTTCTGCACGGTCTTCTTCCCACCATTGAAGCGAAATCAGTTTATCATCTAATAAGGCATCACAGGCCTCAAGGAAACCTTTATCTTTACTTTCTTTATAAAACGGGTAGTTTGTATTCATTTCATTCCATCCTGCATGGCGGTTAAAGCGAATAAAATAAATCGGACCCATGCTACCGTCTTCTTTTACCTCGCGAACCACGCGTCCCAAGCCGTTGCCTGCATTTGGTGAATTTAGCGGAGTAGCACAATAGCTGTAAAATCCGGAAATGAGCAATTTGCCATTAGGTGCCACGTAAAATCCCATACGCTGGTGCATCACCGATTTTGTTCCCGCTTTTATTAAACGGGTATCGTCATGTATTTCAGGAAGTGTATATTCTGGGAAAGCGATTGTTGGTTTAGACCAGTGGATTCCATCTTCGGAAGTGACAAGCTCTATGCGGGTTGGCGGATGATGCTCTTCTACCAGCCCCTGTAAAAACTGGAGAAAGAATTTATTGTTCCAGTAAACCAGATAAGGTTGATGATTATAGGTAAAACCTACATCTCCCGGGTCATCCGGATTTTCACGGTTTGCACGGAAAACCTGAATATTATGAACGCCCACTGCATGGGGAAGGCTGCCATCAAAAAAATCTTTTGTGGGTTCTAACTTGCCGGTATAAACGATAGGTTCACTTTTTGACTGATCGTATGACGGGGGCATTTTTTTCTGTGCAACTACCTGGCCAGACAGCATAAATACAAATATGCCCGTCAGAATTGTTTGAATTAGAATTTTCTTTTTCATTTTGCAACAGCTATTTTTTTAGTATTTATTTGTTTTCTAGCTTTTAGCCAAGCTTTTATGGTTAAGTCTTCGTCGGCAAATTCTTCTTTTGTAATGAAACTGGCCACATAGGCTACAGCCATCAAAACAAAGTGACTATATACTCCAAGCATTAATTTATGGTGTGTGAAGTTCAGACTTCCGAGGTCCAGGATAAGGCGCGCGTCATCACCATTACCAATCTTTGTTGAAGTAAGGACAGCGAAAGCGGTGAACGCCACGCAAACGCCAATACCAATATTTAGTGCTTTGCTGTTTACGCGCCGTACAAACAGGCCTAACAGGAAGATTCCGGCAATACCGCCCGAAAAGATAGCATAAAGCGTGAAAATGAATCCGAGGATACCTTCGCCCCCGATGAAAACATAAATTGATGCCACACCAAGAGCTGCTATGCCGGCAACTACAACAATAATTTTACCCGCACGGAGTTTCATTTCATCGGTGGCTTTAGATTTTAGTTTCACATAGTAATCACCTACGACCACGGCCGACAAACAGTTAATATCAGAAATTAATGATGAAACTGCCGCTGCTATTAATGCCGATAATATAAGGCCAATCACCCCGACAGGAAGCTGATTAATAATAAAATACGGGAAGACTTTGTCTCCGTTAATCCCTGCGGGAAGTGTTGCTGTACCTGAATGATAAAATGAGAATAATGCGGTACCGAGAAACATGAAAAGTGCCCAAACCGGTACGCTGAGTAAAACCCCTATCAATGAAGCTTTGATAGCAGCTTTGTCTGATTTAGCTGTCAAATAACGCTGCACAATAGTTTGGTCAGTACCATATTTCTGTATGGCGTAAAAGATGCCATTGATGACCATAACCCAGAACGTCAGGTGGACAAAGTCCCAATTAAAAGGTCCAAACCCGGTATGGCCATTGGCACTGGCAATTTCCCAAATCTGGGAAGGCCCGCCATTTATTGAGAAAAACAGGATAAGCAGTGCAACAACACCGCCTGCCATCAATATAAATCCTTGTACTACATCCAACCAGATTACCGCTTCGATTCCTCCAATCAGGGTAATTACAATAACGATAATCCCAATTATCCAGATGATTGACAGCGTACTTACACCGGTCATTTCAGACAAGGCCAGCGACAATAAATAAAATACCGTTCCCATCTTAGAGAAGTGCATTAAAAGAAATCCTAAAGAGCTATAAAACCGGGCAAAATATCCAAAGCGCTTTTCAAAATATTCG
The DNA here is from genome assembly GCA_963771005.1 of uncultured Bacteroidales bacterium. GTDB lineage: Bacteria > Bacteroidota > Bacteroidia > Bacteroidales > DASQZK01. The sequence continues at coordinate 1,683,802 of CAVYRO010000008.1, read as the reverse complement.
TAAGCACTTAACCCGATAACCCTTCGGTAGATCGGAACAATTATCCAGATAAGGAAGAATAATACAATGGGCACCATTAAACCCTGAACCAAGAGGATCCAGTTTGATGTGAAACCTTCCCCGGGATAAGCCAGAAAAGTAATACTGCTAACCAGGGTGGCCATTATTGATATCCCAATAGCCCAGGCAGGAATTTTACCTTCAGCAGCAAAAAATTTGCTGGTGGATTTTTGGCCCTTCCGGGCAAAATAAATACCTATCCCCAGCGACAGGATTAATGATATTATTATAATTAGATAATCTATAAAGTGCAAAGTTTTCATTTAGTATATTAGTTTATGGTTAAGAGTTCTTCTGGCCATTTATAACTACCCGGTTTTAATACAATACTTATGTCAGGTTGATCTTTAACTTTTAAGCGTATTACCCCCTGGTTATACTGATAAACCGGGACAAGAGAAAAAAACTCCATTAACTCCATAATTTCAGAAGCAGTAGCCCCACCTTCAATCAGAAACTCAGTAAGCTTACATTCTTCGTTCACTTTAAATACAACTCTGGAAATTTTCTTTTTTAAAAGAACGGCGGTGCTATTATTGCGTATAACCGGCTGGCCAATGGCAATCATAACCTTATTGTGCTCTTTCAGCATCTCAATAATATCATTTTTCCATAGATCAAGTTGACTTTCATCTATCTTGTTATTTTCAAAAACTGAATCGGGCATGTAACTTACCGGAAAACCATTTTCGCTGGCTTTTCTTACAAACTCCCGACTTTCATAATAAGCGCTTCCACAGACAATAATCCGATTGCCGTCTTCTGCTGTTTTTACCCGTTGAATTTGCGATGCAACGACAAAATCACGGTTACGGAGAATAGCCTCAAAAAAACCGGCAGAACCCGCCTGCAGTTTGTTTTTATGATCATGGGAAGCCCATGCGTCCATATCGTTATTGTCTTTTACTTCACCCACATGAATCCCGGTACTTCCGTTTAACTTATCTGCATTACCATAATGAAGGTTTGTATAGGTCTTTTGCTTTGATAATATTTCCCGAACAACAGAACTACTCAAACTATATTCAGGATCGTCGGCAAAACTTGTTTCTAAAATTGGAATTTCATTTATATAGTAAATCTCGTCATAAATAACTCGCCCGAGTTTTGGGTTTGCCGCAATTAATATGGCGCTTTTCAACTCTAAATAATCGATTATGGTGTATGTTTCTTCCAATACATGACCCCGCAGGACCGAATCGATCTTTTTAAAAATCCATTCCGGATTCAATAGCTTGATATAACGAATCAAATCCAGTGATTTTTCTTTAGCTTCTTCTTCAGATTTTGAACGGGTATTGGTATCGAAAATAACCAAATCAGCATTGCACTCTGCCGGCCATTTTGTATAAATCTCTACAATTAAACCATATTTTAGTCCAATGCCCCCAATTTCCGCAGCCCCGGTAAAATCATCCGCAATTACTATAATCATAGTGTTTTCTTTTTGTTGGAAAACATTTTTATGGCATATTCGATAGCTTCAATCATGGCCAGGTTGCTGGCAATACCTTTACCTGCAATATCAAAGGCAGTTCCATGGTCAACAGATGTCCTTATAATTGGTAGACCAAGTGTGATATTTACTCCGCTTACACTTGCCATTTTTCCCTCCTTTTTATTCCATGTAAAACCGAGCAATTTAAACGGGATATGCCCCTGATCGTGATACATTACTACGCAACCGTCGTAATTTCCTGAAATCGCTTTTGGGAATAAAGTATCGGAAGGAATCGGACCATCGACAATTAAACCCTCGGCCCTGGCTTTTTCTACTGCAGTAGCTATATACCTGGTGTCTTCGTCCCCAAACAATCCCTCATCCCCTGCATGCGGATTTAATCCGGCCACCCCAATTCTTGGATTATCAATTCCAATGTCCTTCAATCCTTTATCAAGGAGATGTATCTTGTCTAATATTTTCTCTTCATCAAGTAATGTCACAGGCTTCTCTTAATGGAATATGTGTTGTGACATGAATGACTTTTAAATCATCGGATGCCAAAAGCATGGCATAGCTTTTTGTATTGGTATAATGGGCGTAAATCTCGGTGTGTCCGGCAAAATGATAGCCTGCGTCGTTAATTGATTTTTTGTGTATAGGGCCTGTAACCGTAGCGTCAATTTTCTTATCCATGGCCAGTTCAATCACTTTTTTGACCGACAGAAAAGCTGCTTTCCCGGCAACTGCGGAAATTATTCCATACTTAACATCTTCAACACCTTCTACTTCTACTTCATAAACATTAATATTCTGACCTTCAAATTTGCAATCATCAACGTTATTAACAACAACAATAGTTTTTCCTGGTGCATGTATGTTTGTTTCTCTTTGAATTATCTTTGGACTACCTACAATTACCATGTTGCATTGTTCCTGCAATTCAGGCAATATCACCGTTTTTACTGCAATTTCAGGCCCAACTCCGGCAGGATCACCCATCGTAATCCCTAATTAAGGGTTTATTATTCTTCATCTCTATTTTCCAATTATAAATTAATGTCAAGCAAGGTTATTTCTGATTTTATTTCTTCAATTTGATCGGGAGCTAATCCATAGCAGGGTGCTAGTGCGTTGTACTGGCAAATTCCCATAGTACTAAGTATTACTTTCAATCCTGGAATAGCTCTCACTAAGTAATTTTCCCTTTTGATAAATTGCAGATATTTTATCGGTTATTTCCTGCATTTTATTCGCAGTTTCCAAATCATTTTCCAATACTGCCTTATATAATTTATAATAAAAATGGGGGTATGCATTTCCGGTGCTTGGAACGATACCATCGCCGCCGGTTCTTAAAAAATTAGTCGACCGGGCTGCCCATCCCAAGAGATAAGAAAAGTCCGGATTATCCTTAAACATCCCGAGTAAAGTATTCATCCTTTCCTCATCCCTTTCTGAATCTTTTAATCCTACAATATTCGGATGTTTGCTCAATTTTTCAATCACTGCAACAGGAATGGACATATGGGTTGTAGATAATATATTATATATCATCAAAGGTGCGTTAACCCGATCAGCAAGGTCAGAATAATATTTTAGGATTGAGCTGTCTGACAACTTATAATAGCTTGGCAAATTCGCCACCAAAATATCAGCACCCCCGTCCATAAACATCTTTGCCATTTCCACAGAATCATCAAGGCACATAGAAGCAATTCCGGCATATAGTGTTTTTCGTCCGTTATTTACCTCAACGGCTTTTTTCAGGTAGTCCTGTTTCATTTTAAAAGACGTTGAAAGCGCCTCTCCGGTAGTTCCCAGAATAAATGGATGACAATTGTTAGAGACAATGTATTCTGTAAGGCTTTCAACCCCTTCTAAATCTACCTCTGCTTTGTTAGTAAAAGGAGTAACCATTGGAACGACTACTCCGGAATATTTTTTATTCTGCATTACAAATATCTTTAATAAGCGTTTTTATAAATATTGATTGCATCTTCATAGCGTACTTCCCTGGGGTTGTTTTTTAACAACCTTTGTACGGTAATAGCAGCTTTCGCCATGTTGGGTATTACACTTTCAGGAATATTTACTTCTCGCATTCCTGACGGGATTTTCAAATCATCTAACCAGGTTTTAATCACTCCGATAAACAGGGACGATGCTTTTTTATCATCTTTTTCGGCAACCTCAAAAGATCTTGCCAGTTGGGCATACCTTTTATAAGCTACCGCGTGGTTAAATTCCATAACCGGGGTCAGTAAAAGAGCATTTGACAAACCATGGGCAATATGAAATTCGCTTCCCAACGGATAGGATAAAGCATGAATAGCCGTTGTATTTACCGGGCCAAGACACATCCCCCCGTACATACTTCCAAGTGCCACTGCTGAACGCGCCTCAAGGTTTTCCCCGTTGTCTGCTGCTGCCTTAAGATTATGATATATGAGTCGCATTCCATTCAGAGCAAAAGTATCTACCAGCGGATGGGAATATTTATTGACATAGGCTTCCAAACAATGTGTAAAAGCATCGACTCCTGTTGCTGCCGTAACACTTCCCGGGACCGATGTAGTTAACACCGGGTCTATATACGTTTGATCCGGTACCAAAAACGGACTGACTATTCCTTTTTTTAAGTTGTCTTTTTCATCAAACAAAATAGCATTAGGAGACATTTCGCTGCCGGTACCGGAAGTTGTCGGAATACAAATCAGCTTTGTTGATCGTGATTTTAACAAATTGATACCAAATATTTCAAAAACCTTCTGCTCATTATTCCCCAATGCTGCGACCAGTTTTGCAACGTCAAGTATGCTGCCTCCGCCGATTCCAATCACAACATCCGGTTTAAATTCTTCGGCACTTTTGAATACCCTGTTAAAATCGGAAACTGTTGGTTCCTGCCTAATGGATAAATCTTCTTTTATCTCGATACCGGATGCCTGCATTTCTGACATTATCGGGTCAGTTGATTCCTTTATTTCGTTAAAAGTCAACACAAAAGCACGCTCGGCTTTCAACTCCTTAACACCCTCGATCAGTTTTCTGAAACTGCCTGTGCCAAATATCAATTTTCCGGGCGAGTATATTTTTACCTGGTTCATTTCTATTTTTCTTTGTTTGAAAATATTTGGTAATTAATATTTATCGTCCGGTGTACCGTCAGTAAAGCGCCAATTTGCTTTTTCCGGAATGTAATTGTCTTTATTTACAGTCATTTCCCCGGCTCCGATTCTTTTTCTCCACTTTTTTAATGCCTCTGCCATTTGTTTGACTTTATCAGGATATTGTGCAGAAATGTCATGTTTTTCACCAACATCTTTTACAAGGTTGTATAAAGCATAAGCTTCACCTTTCCCTCCGATTGAACCTTCATACCATTCTATTAATTTGTAATCTCCGACGCGGATGGCACCTGCAGGCAAATATCCCTGATGGTGATAGTGCGGATAGTGCCAGTATAAGGTATCTCGTTGTAATTTTGCTTTACCTGTCATTGCAGGTAAAAGACTTATACCATCAATATTTTCCGGTAATTTTTTTTCATGAAGGATATCGGCAAACGTTGGAAAGAAATCATCTGAAATGGCAAAGTCATTGGTTGTTGATCCCGGTTTTATTTTCCCGGGCCATTTAATGGCAAGGGGTACGCGGATACCACCTTCAAAAACCATTGCTTTACCCCCCCGGTATGGATATTGTGATTGTAACATTTCATAACCGCCATTATCAGAATAGAACACAACAATAGTTTTATCTGTCAACCCGAGATCATCAAGCGTTTTTAATATTCGTCCGATACCGTTATCCATGGTTTCAATCATAGCCCCCATAATCGGGTTATTTACCGGATCTCCCTTCGGATCTTTGGCTTCATATTTTGCAACTAATGCCGGTTTCTCCATAATTGGCCGGTGCACTACATGGTGTGCCACATATGCAAAAAAAGGCTTGTCTTTATTTTCTTTAATAAACTTGATCGCATGGTCCGTGATGGCCACGGCATGATGGGCATCATTTGAAGGGTCAGCATCTCTTTCGGGTTTTACGGTTGTAAAAACCTCCTGAAATCCCTGTGATCCAGGATCTTTAGGCCTGCCCGGTTTGTAATTTTTATCTCTGTTCAGATGCCATTTTCCAAAAAGTCCGGTTGCATAGCCATGTTCCCTGAACAATTCTGCAATTGTATATTCTTTTAAAGGAAGTCCCTCTGCCATTGAGGGCCTTTTCAACAAAGCGTATGGAAAAGGGTCGCCAGGGATGTAATCGGTAATATGCAGGCGAGCCGGATTTTTACCTGTCATAATACTTGCGCGTGTTGGCGAGCAGACAGGGTTAGCAGAGTAAGCACAATTAAAAATGATTCCGTCTCTTGCAAGCTTATCAATGTTGGGGGTTTCGTAGTACTTAGTGCCATTGTACCCCACCTGGTTCCATCCCATATCATCAGCCAAAATAAAAACCACATTATAGGGTGCTTCTTGTTTATGTCCCTTATTTGTACCAGTAGCCATACCTGACAAACCTAATAAACAGGCACTTCCAATGCTTAAAATTCTTTTATTCATATTACTGTTAGTTTAAAATTTCAATCCTTCCCGGTAAGCGATCAACCAATTTGCATAATCGGATTTTGGTAAAAAGTAACAGTTGGACTATTGCTTTTTTGCATTTCACCCAGCAACCCGCCTGATAAAATGAAAAGAGATTCGAGTGTGGCAGGATTTAAATCCTGCCACACTCGAAAAGATTATAATGTATATCTGATTCCTCCGATGAATGTCGTTCCAATAAACTGGTTAACCCTTGGTCTGTCTTTTATATGAAAATATTCACGCGTTGGAGAATTGAGTAAGTTATTTCCATTAACGAACACTTCGAAATGCTTGTTAAATCCATAACTACATGTAAAATCTAGCTGAGTATAATCATCATAGTATCGATCCAAATCTTCAGTTTCCCTTACATCATATAAATATCCTTGTGCATAGTATAAACTAAGGCGCGCGTTGAATCCATATTTTTCATAGTTCAAACCGATGTTACCAACATTACCCAGTTGGCCTGGTACTGTTTTTATTGTGCGGATATTTTCATCAGCATCCATTCTTTTGATATCAGTGGTTGAATGGGTATAAGTATAGTTTGCATAAATACCAAAACCTTTAGCAAATCCGGGAAGGAATGTAAATTGCTGCATCCAACTTAATTCAATACCATATAATGAAGCATTGTCACCATTAACCTTCTGGTCCCTGATATATCCGTCATAAACTCCACCTTCAATCAAAGAGGCATTTTCATAAATAATATCTTCTAGTTTTTTGCCGAAAAGACCAATATTAAGGGCGCCAATGCCCTGGAAATAATGCCCAAACATTAAATCCAGGTTAGTTGATTTGGTTGGTTTAAGATCCGGGTTTCCTTCCATGATAATTCGGTCACTTAGCCAAAAATAGGGCGCAAGTTCAAAATATGCCGGACGGGCAATACCTTTTGTTACTGCAAACCTTAAATCGGTTTGACTGGAGAAATTATATTGTAAATGCAGATGCGGGAAGATTTCGTTGTAATTATTATTTAAATTTACATTTTCATAACCCGTCAAGTCTCCCGAGCTGGCATCATATTTTAATTTTACTCCTTCATATGTTGTGGCTGTGTATTCATCTCGGAGACCAGCCATTGCCCTAAATTTTCCCCACGTAACGGTTGCCATTAAATAGCCTGCGCTAACAGCTTCAGAGGCATCATATTGTCCGCCAATACCATCTGTATCGTCATATTTCACATCCGGACTAAGTGCATCGTCATTATCTCTATTTGCCTGGAAAAATGCCTCATACAATTTTAAATCTTCCATAGGTGCAAGCGTATACCGGCCATCAAGAAAGTCTGCAATCTGTTCACCAACAGAAACCTGATCCATTGTTACATTGGTATCACCTTTCCATTTATATGCTGTACGTTCATTATTTCTGGATTTACTTTCTTTCCTGTAATTTCCTCCAAATTTTAAGACGCCTTTCCCTGATCCCATAGAAAAGTCTTTCGTAAAATCCAGATTGGCTGAAATATTGTCATTTAGTGTTTTTGTCGTTCTGAAATCCTGATTATCAATCTCCCAGTTTGCAGGATCGTATGTGTAATCTTGATCGAGATTGGTGATGTTAAAAACAGGGAAATCAATATCACTGTTGTCGATAGAAAAGTTAAGTTTTTCGTTCAGTTGCCATTCAGATTTATACTGTCCATCTTTTACCTCTTCGGCAGTACTATAAGATACAGAGTAATCCATTCTTAAGCCATTAAAATTACTTTGGCCGCCTGCGGCAACCTGAGATATTGATTCGTCTTCAATCCGGGAACTAAACTCAAATGCCATTCTTCCCTTGCTTACTGAAGTCGGGGTCAGATAATCCCCTTTTCCCGGACGGTAACGTACGGTGTTTCTCTGAAGATTATCAATCCTTTTATTATACATTCCGTTAATGTAAAAGGTATGGTTCTCCTTAGGTCTAAAATTTAAAGAAGCGTTAAAGCCGTAACGTGTTTTTGGATTATTTGAGTGCATCAGATAATAATCCTGCAGCGCATATGGCATAGTACTACCGTCAGGTAAATCAGATTCCCCGTAACTGAACTCATTCTGTTGTCCAAGAATGTTATTTCTGTTCCAGCTTCCCCCGAGTGTGATCCCTGCTTTTTTATTTTTACCAAAAAGAGTGCTGTATGTAAATTCGCTGTTTAAGGGTTGGCTTCCCCCAAAAGAATTAAGTCCTGAAGCGGCTTTCACGCTTAAGTAAGTACCGTTGTGATCAAAAGCAGTTTCTGTAATCAAATTAACTGATCCCCCAATAGCGTCCCCTTCCATATCGGGCTTAAGAGTTTTTGATACTTCAATCATTTCAAGCTGACTTGAATTAATTACATCCAAACCTACATAACGTTCCCCGTCAATCGGAGAAGCGAGTTTATGCCCGTTGACCGTAATTGAAGTGAGAGCAGGATTTGTTCCCCTGATGCTTACAAACCTTCCTTCACCGTAACTCTGCGTTACGTTAATGCCGGGCATCCTTTTCATCGCATCAGCAGCGGTAACATCCGGATATTTATTAATTTCCTCCTTAGAAATTACGTTAGTAATATTCTCTGCATTTCTCTGAGCATTCAATGCTTTTACCTGCCCTATCCTTACCGATGTGACTACAATATCTTTTAGTGAAATATAGGTACTCGATAATGTTAAATCAACAGTTTCAGTACCTCCTGATGACAAATTAACATCAAGGGTTTTAGTGGTAAAGCCAATAAAACTCACTGATAATTCGTAACGACCTTCCGGAATATTGTTCAATTCAAAGTAACCATAACGGTCGGTTATGGACCCTTTCTGAAGCTTTTGGATGTAAACATTAGCTCCAGGCAGGAATCCGCCGTCGTCATCTTTAACAGTCCCTGAGATCGTTCCCGATCCCTGGGCAAATACTTGTCCGCTGGAAATTAGCGCACAAAATAACACGAAGTAAAATAGTTTTCTTGTTTTCATAGTTCAATAATTTAGACTGTAATAGTAATTATTAGTAGTTTGATGATAATTTAATTATAATCGAAGCTTTATTTAGACTATAACTATCACTCGCCCCGCTTAATATAAATCCACCATCGGAAGTGGGTTGTAGGGAAGAAAGACCAATGCTCTTACTTCCGGCAAAAGTTTCTGATGTTATCTCACTACCAGAATCATCCAATTTATAAATTACCGCCTGACTATAGGTATGTTCCGTCGTAACTTCTCTAACTGAACTCCCAACTATCAACAGATCTCCGTTGCTTCGCTGTTGAACCTGTCCGAAACTATCGTTGTTTACTCCGCCAAATGATTTCTCCCAGGCAATTGAATAATCCGGGTTGAGCTTAAGTATGTAGGCCTGACGGGCTTTATCATCGGAAAGTGTAGTGCCCGTAATAATATAGCCGCCATCGGCTGCTTTTATCAAACCGTTGCCCACATCATAAATTGAACTGCCGTAATTGTGTTGGCTGATAATATTTCCTGAGTTATCCATCTCAACCAACCAGATATCTGTATCTTCAAATGCAGGATCCTGACTTGTTGTACGGCCAACAAATACAAACCCATCGCCACTTTCTTTTTCCAAAACCTCGCCAACGGCTTCTCCACCATTTCCGCCAATGGTTTTCTGCCACTGCGAATCACCATCTGCATTTACTTTAACAATTAATACATCACTCTGAAATTCACGGGTAGTTCCAAAAAGCAGGTATCCGCCGTCAGAAGTTGGCATTATCCGGCTGACATTTTCATACGGGTCGCCACCAAATGTTTTGTGCCACAATTCATTTCCGTTGGCATCGATTCTTAGCAAATACATATCTGTATTTCTCGCCCCATAGCTTTCGGTCGTACCACTGATAATATATCCTCCATCAGGGGTTTGCAGGATCCTTGACGGGGAATCGGAAAACTCACCACCATAGGTCATTTCCCACTCTTTTTCACCATATTGATCGGTCTTGAGCACTTTTATATCGGAGTGCTCTATGGTTGCCTTAATCAAATTGGTTCCTATAAAAATGAGACCACCATCGCTGGTTTCGATCCCATAATTCAAATTTTCTTCATCCTGAATGGAATAGATCCTGAAAAATTCAATTTTGTCAGAACTTGCTGTTCCGGTTCCGGAAATATCATCGGTTAATGTACCATGATCACTTTCAATATTTAACGTTGCCTTATCTTCGGCAGATGCCGACGGATCATATTCCAGGTTGATTGTGACGCTTTCAACCGGGCCAATATTCATGGAAGGACTATTAACTATTTCGAAAGCACCAGCATTGTCTCCCGTAATGCTGTAATTGCTTATCTGAACGGCATCACTCCCTGAATTAAACAATATAATGGAACGCTGTGCTTTTGTATTGTTAACAGGTACCATTCCCATAAATATGGGTACAGGAGAAATAACCAATGTATTTTCCGTTGGTGTCGGTACAGGATCATCTTTTTTTGTACATGATTGAAAAACAAGTGTAGTACCACATAAAAGAAAAGCTATTAACCAGGTACTTTTCAAAAATGCAGGCAAATTCTTACATCTTATTATATTTTTCATATGATTTTATTTTATCGATATAGATCATGATTGTTTATTTTTTTAAAAAGCCGGTTAAATGCATTAGCTTGCTCCACACGATTTCCGTACTATCAGTTCCGTATTCAGAATTACTTTTACAACGGGTCTTTCCGGATTCTGAATTCTCTGCAACAGAAGCTCCGCAGCACGTTGCCCAATTTCGAAACCCGATTGTCTTACCGCTGTTAAAGGAGGATTCAGGGCATAGGACCATGGCATATCGTCAAAACCTATTAATGCTATATCTTCAGGTATTTTTAATCCGAACTTATGTATGGTTTCCAAAGCACCAAGTGTAATCAAGTTGTTCCCTGTAAAAAGTGCTGTTGGTGGATCTGGTAATTTTAAAAGATGTTCGGTTAATTCGATCCCGCTTTTTTGGGTTGAGTCTTTGCTTACGATATAATCCTCAACGATTGGAATGCCGTGGAATTCAAAAGCTCTTTTGTATCCCTGTATCCTCTGATTTGTCGTAGGAATATGTTTTGATCCTGCAATAAGTGCAATTTTTTTATGCCCTTGTTTTATTAAATGATCAACCGCAGCGTAGGCCCCTTTTTCATTTTCCATCAATACAACATCGGTTGCATCATTATCCATACCCCTGTCTACGCAAACAACCGAGCATCCCGCTTTTATTAGTTCCTGAACCTTTTTATCCTGCCCGTGCACAGGGGCCACAATAAAACCAACAACAGACTCTGATTGAAAAATGTCAATATAAAGTTGTTCTTTCTTTTCATCCTGTGAGAAGTTCCCAATCACCACAGCATACCCCTCTTTCCATACAAGTTCCTCAACCCCATGAATTACGTCCACATAAAAAGGGTTTTGTATGTCAGGAAGTATCAAACCTATCAATCTGCTCTTATTGTCCTGATTTCTCAATCGCTGGGCAACTTTGCTGGGTTTATAACTAAGCTCCTTGATAATGTTATTTACCAGACGCGCAGTAACAGGATCAACATTTACATTTTTGTTAACTACCCTGGAAACGGTTGCAATGGAAACACCTGCTTTTTTTGCAACATCCTTTAAATTAGCCATAATATCTAGGTTAAATGTAAACGATTACACGTTTAACTAACAATTAATCAATAAAATATAATGATTAGAACTGCATTTAATGTAAACGTTTACATTACAAATGTAATAAATTTTTTAATTGACATAAAAATTTACAAAAAATTTTTCATTTTATTCAACTACTCTAGAGTTGAGAAGGGGTTCTGACTCTTATTACCGCTTACCTAACTGTGAATTAGAAAAGAACCGGAAGTGGTACTCTTCCATGCATCGGTCGATGTACCGTCATACAATTGTACCCAGTCCGTTTTTTTCATGGTTTGAGATTCCGCCCCTGACTTTTTCGAATTACAGTTCATACAAAGTATGCCGAGGACCATTGCAGGGAGAAGAAATTTCAATTTTTCAGCTTCATCTTAATCGTAGTTAAAAGATTTATACACCGGATCAGTAACCCTCGTTATGAGCGAACTCATCGGCAAGGCCATTGATCCCGGCATCGGAAAGATCGCCGCCCCATGGGGAAAGTTCTGGTCACTGCATTCCCCTGTGGGGAAATAACCGGCCAGAGTACCGGTTTTTTGAGCGTTTCGGGATAGATATAAGAAGTGAACAATTGTCCGTCGACCAGGACATCCACTTTTTTATCCTTATCCTTAACCCGGAGATCAACCGATGGAGGTTGCTCCGTGCAACGAGCAAACACAAAGCAGGATGCTGCAAAAAAAAGCAGGGTAAAAATTGATCTCGAATTCATTTTTTTCATGGTATTAAAGGATTATTTAGTTTCTATGGATACGGAATCCCTGATCCAGACCGGGCTTGACCATGCCAGGCTGCCGTTACTCTGTGTTACACGGGCATAATAGTAATCCCCCGGATTTGCCGGAGACGGATCTTCATACTTGAATTCAGTGAAGTAATGATCATGAAATACCAGCCGTTGAACCGCCAGTGATTCTGAGGTGAAAGGGCCCGTAAACAGGATACTGTTGGATTTTTCAAGCTCCTCAAAGGTTTTTATAATTACCTTTTCCGACGGTTGATGCAGGGTCAGGGTCAGGACCGTCTCCGCTGAGCCCCGGACCTCGAGGATGATGCTGTTCGTAGCCTTTTCGGCAAAGGCCTGATTACGCGAGGTGTAGGAAATGACCTTGCAATTCGATTCCGTCCAGTCCACCGTGTTCCGTCTCAATTCATCGAAAGGACCCGACTGAAAGCAAGGGGTTACCGACAGGATCTTCCCGTTGCTGACCGCTGCCTCCATGTCCCAGTCACAGATTTTTGCCATGTCCAGGTCTTTCCATGGCCCCCAGCCGAACTCAATCCGGCATAAAACAGGATATTGCCATTTGTCCTCAGCGGGAACCCTGTCTACGGGATGATCACGGTAAATGACACGATTGTTCTTAAGGATTTCCACCCGGTCCACCTCGTCCTTGCCTTTTACTTTAACGGATATGCTGTTATGCGCTTTCCCTGCAACCGATTCCCCCATAAGCCGGCCGTTCACCCTGAAATCCAATTCAATACGATCGGCAGTGACGCCATAGGTGTGTCGCGCCCTGACGGCCTCCATGATGGATCCACGCGTAAGTGTGTCTGCGTAAACAGCTACCAGGACTGCCTTCTCCGGCAGATACTCGGGCGTGAAAATCTCTTGGTCCATCCCATCGGGGAATTTTCCGGGGTTTTCATGCATCATAATGCCAAAAGCGATGCTTGTGAAGGATTTGCCACATGACCCCAGATTGGGAGTTGCATCCCGCTGTCCTTTGCCAAAATATTTCTCGTAAATAAGATACCCATGGCGCAGTACCAATAATCCGCCGTTTTTTGTTGTTCCCCGGATAAATTCAAAAGCTTCATCCAATTTTACCGGGTCCATCCCGGTCTTTTCTTTGATATCCGCGGCATCAGCCAGAGTTCTCCACCCGCCGGCAGAGTCCGGTTCTGGAAAATAATCACTCTGATCGTCAGCAGAATTACGGGTTGCATGACTATTGCAACCGGTGGCAAGAATTATGAGGAAGAGGAAGGATAATAATTTTATCACGTTTCCGTAATTACTTTTGCGGCAAGAACCGGTTTTCGTTTTCATATAAAAAATTTTTTAAGGTACGAGATGCTTTTTTCTGCCCAGAGCCTCTCTTTTTCAATGGTTAGCTGAAGGGTTTCCTCCGGGGGGGTCCGTTCTCGACAGGATGCGCAACGTGTTGGAGGATGAGGTACTGTCTTCCCGCGACGTGATGTTCCTGCCTGAGTATGAGATCGCCAGTCTTTCCGATACAACTACGGCTTACGAGTTCAGGAAGAGCGACCGGAACTATCCTGTTGAAGACATATGGGAGGCCGCGAAACTGTCCGGCAGGAGAGGAGGCGATATTGCTGCAGAACAGGTCCGGATGCTGAAAGATGACAATAAGATCATCCGGTACTGGGCCGCACTCGGACTGAGATCGCAGGATGAGCCCACCCTGGGAGAACACAGGAGTGAGCTGCTACAGGCCATGGATGATCCCTATCCTCCCGTGGCAGTCACCGCCGCTGCCATAGTGTACCAGGTCTTCCGTGAGGGAGCTGCAGGCGAAAGACTGAAGTCATGGTGCCTGAACGACAATACCTACCTGTCCCTGATGGCGATCAATTATTTGATCTATATAAGTGATAAGGCGCCGTTCATCGAAACCGTGAGATCGGTCCATGACAGGGAAGGGCAGATCTATGATGTGAAGGCCGCCTGTATGGATTTCCTGGGCAGCCTGGAACTGGTTCCCAATAATTTCGAGTACCGCGAATAGCCGGTTGGAGCAATGGGATGCCGGAGTTTATGGAAAGCAGGACCGCATGGAATTCATATACGGCTCCGTGTTCGCGGAGAAGCCTGCAATAGTCTGCGGGTCGTCTATCCCCGGGCCCTGCCAGGGGATGATACCTGCCTGAGGGCAAAATTTCAGGCCCAGTTGCCGTCGGTATAACCGTGCCTCATCCATTCCAGGTTCTCATGCCTGAAGAAGGGTGAAATGGACATCGCCACTGCCTTTTTTTCTTCTTCATCCATAGGCTTGAAATGCCTGAGAAGTCTGATGTTGGATTTAACGACATCCATGCTGTCCATGCCAACAACGATGCCGCTCGGGCCTTTTAACGACAGGGCAAAACGCACAAGATCCACGGCTTTGATGTTTTCGATCGTTTCTTTCGGTCTTACCACCTTCATTAACATGACCCCCATGCCTTTCTCCAACGCGGCCGGAATAACGAGTTCCTGTCTTTTTTCAGGTTGATTCGCCGAACCGTAATGGTTCATGGCCATCAGCATGCTGTCGAAATCGCCCCTTTCCGCCATGGTTTTCATGGCCTCGGCGTTCCCGTGTCCCGAGAATCCGATAAAACGTGTCACCCCTTCTTCTTTCATCCTGTGGACGATGTCGATCAGGTGGCCTTTACGGCTCATTTCATTGATATCGTCCAGGGATTGGACCGAGTGGATCTTCAGCATATCGAGTTGATCCGTCTGTAGCCTCTTCAGGCTGTCTTCGATCTGCCGCTTTGCCCCGTCAGGATCCCGCTCGAGTACTTTCGTGGAAAGAAAGATCTCCTTCCGGCGGTGCTTCACCACCTTTCCCAGCCGCACCTCACTGATGATACCCTTCTCCTGGTTAAAGTATTCATGGGCCGTATCGAGGTAGTAGAGACCATGGTCGATAGCATAGTTCACCATGGCGATCGCCTCTTCTTCGCTCTCGATATTGCAGAAACGACTTCCCAAACCTACGGCAATGCGCGGGATCCTGACTCCCGTTTTGCCCAGGATCGATGTAGGAAGACCCTTCGGATCCAGGGGGCCGGCATATTTTACCAAAGGAACCGACGCCAGGGCCAGCCCTGCTCCCAGCGTACTCTTCAGAAAATCTCTACGGTTTACATCTTTTGTTTTCATACTATTTCTTTATAAAAATATTTTGAATTTAAAGGTATAAAGAAACCCACAGGATCGATAATTATTAGGTCACCTTTATGTTGTCAACCATCATGCGGGGTTTCATTTTATAATTGTTAAATAAATTATTTTCATCTCCATATTATTTCCATCCTACCGGAGTTCCGGTCGTTGAATTTTTTTATCCATAGCTTACACGATACTTTGTCATAAAACCATGCGTCGGATGAGGATCTTTCGAAGGCCGTGCGGTCATCGAATTTCTGCAGCGGATGGTCCTTCGCCCGTATGGTTAGGGGTCCGGGTTCTTCAATGTTGATCCGGAAGAGATAATCCGCCGAAGAACCGGTCCAGGTGAACACCAGTCTCGAAGGGTCGCTCCAGTCGGTCACAATGGGAACGGGACCTTCGCGGTCGTCGAGAACAAACCGGTTCGCGGATTTTTTTTCGGGCCAGCAGGCCAGAGTGACCATGCTTTTGGATCGTTCCGTACCGAAACCGGAAACATCGTTAACGACTTCCATGGGGATGATTGCGCCCGCTTTGATATATACGGGGAATTTCCAGCGGCCTTCCCTCCGGCCCTTGTTCCAGGAGATCTTCCTGCCTCCTTCGGTACCCTTGTGATCCTCCCAGAAGTCATACCAGGTTCCTGCGGGAAGGTAGAGGTCGCGTGTTCTTTCATTGTTCATGAATGGAGCGACCAGGATGTAATCACCCACGGTGAATTCATCCTCCACGTACCATGTCTCCTGGTCGTCCTGGTAGTTCCATACCAGGGGGCGACACACCGGTGCGCCGGTCCGGCGGGCTTCATTCGCCAGCGTCTCCCAGTAGGGGATGAGGTCGGTGTGCAGCCAGGCCAGGTAACGGTAGTGTTCCATGGCTTCATGCGAATACCACCAGGGCATATGGAGGGTCTCCATCCCGGGGAGAAAGGCTCCGAACTCGGCCCATCTTGTCCATACGTATTCGGGGGCCGGTTTGTCGGAGAATCCGCCGATATCTGTCGAGATGAAAGGGATCCCGCTGAAGGCAAGGGAGAGCGAAGAGTAAACCGACGAGGGGAGTCCGTTATTGGCAAAACTGCCGCTCAGGTCGCCGGGCCACTTGAAATTGGTGACGGCACCCGACCCGATCCATGCAGCTCTCGGGATCATAAGGAAGTCGTCACCCATTTTCTGTTTCAGGGCCCCGTAAAATACCTTGTTATATTCCTGTGCATAGGAATTATGGAAATCCCTGCCGGTCCGGCCACCGTAAAGGATCCCGTCGGGGACAAGGCTCTGCCCGGCATCAAGCTTGAAGCCTTTCAGGCCCAGGTCCGCCGCAGCTTTGATCTGATCCTGCCACCATTTGAATGCTTCCGGGTTGAAATAATCGATGTAATTGTAAACCGTTCCTTCCACCTCGCCCGATTCCGTTATTTTGAGGGTGGTATTATCGACATCGCTCCCCGGTTTCTTCTCAAGGTATCCTTTGCGGACCGCTTCATCCCAGTTGGAAGCGCCCGGTGACGTATAGGGCACGGTCCATGCCAGCGTTTTAACGCCGCGTGAGGCCATCTCCCCGATCAGTTTTTTCAGATCCGGGCTGAAAGCCGTATCGGGGATGAAGGTAGTCCGTGCATCCTGCCAGGGGGGTTCAAACCAGGTGACTCCGACGGGGATATCCAGTTTTTCAAGGGAATCGAGCATCTCCAGGAAGTGTTCGCCACGGAGGGTCGAGATCGGGCCGCCGGGGATCTTAGGATCCGACATCAGCCAGGACCATGGTTTGAAGGACCATCGCGGCGGTTTCGCCGGCAACCCGGTATACGATACGAAATTTTTCACCGCCCCGGCCAGGTCCTCACCCAGGATAACGGTATATTCCAGGCCTTCCGAAAGCATACGGTAGGTTAGCTCGTCCGCTTTTTTACGGCCTGCATCGAAGGTCACCCTGCCGCCGTAATGAAGGTAGAATGCGTAGTTATTCGTTGAAACGAAATACGGCATCCATGCACATTCATCGGGCGTTCCTCCCTTATCCCAGATCTCGATGTACTGTCCCCGCTGCGCCACATGCCCGTTCCAGGCCTCGCCGAAACCATAGATCTCCTCTACCGGGTTCAGCCTGATGGCTCCCGTAACCCCGTTGACCGTCGTTCCCGGGAGATCCCACGTAACAGTGAAGCCCGAATCACCGGCTTTCGAGACGGACAGGCTGATGTTTTTGCCATGGGTCGCCGGGATGGTGAATAAAACGGTTTCGCCGGCCTCCTTTATTTCAACCGGCCCCTGCAGGGCAGAAACAGTGTCTCCGCCGGCAGTGAAGGAGGGTTGCCGGCATTCGGAAAAACAGACCCTTCCGTTCAGATCCTTTACCCCGATCTGCCATGTGGCCTTATCCAGGCTGAGAACGGCATTCGCATTCCTGAATTCGAACTTGGAGGCTTTCTCGCTGAAAAGAGAAGACGGGGTTCCGCCTTGCGCATGGGCCGGGAGGGGCAGGAAGATCATGCTGTGAATCCCCGATAAAATGAGACCCGCTGTAAGAATTCGTCGTTTCTTCATAGAGTAGATTTGCATGGGTTTCAATCCAGTTTTTTTTCGAACAGGGCGATTCCGTTTCCCTGGCATTTCAATAATCCTCATTCTTTGTGCAAATTACTATACGGTTATCAATACTTATCTGCATTTGAGAATTCTTCATTAAATATTAATAACGATGTCAAACGTTTCACCTGTCCTTCCCCAACTGGGATCACGGGGATGTCGATGCGTTACCGTGCGTATAAAGATCCATTCATTTCCGGGCCGGGCACCGGTATCATTGCTCACGGGCAAATTCATCCGCCAGGTTGTTGATCTCCTCATCCGGCAGGTCACCGCTGGCAATGACAACGCGGTATTTCATATCCAGGACGTCTCCTTTTTTCATCCGGTAGTTCAACTTTTCCCTGCCCTCAGAAAAGATATTCTGTCCGAAGGGGTTGGCGGCAAAGAGTCCGTATCCGCGGGCATGCCAGTATGTGGGGTAACCGGCATTGTCCGGATGGTCAATGATGATGATGGATACTTTTTCACCATTGACCACACCGCTGAGCTTTATCCACCGTGCCCTCGTGCCCCAGACACCCTCACCCTCAATTCCCTCACTGCTCCTGTAATTGCCTGTTGCAAGACTGTCGTTCAGCACCGGTATGATTGTTTTTGCACCGCTTGCATCGGTCATCGTATCGGCATGTTCGGAAGGCAGCTCCAGTTCCCTGACCACCCTCAGTCCGAAGGCGCCTTCCTTCGTATCGTTGAACAGGATGGTATCGGCAACGGCAGTGAGTTCTGTCTCCCTGTCGATGATACGCATTTGCTTGCGTGCAATGAAGCCGAAGGTAGTCAATTCCTTAAAGATCTCCCTGCCGGTCGCCGACTTCCAGTCGGCGGATGTTTTGAGTGTGGCTTTTCCCCTTCCACTCACGGTTTTAAGCACTGCCGTGTGGTAGATGGTCCCGCATAGCGGTTTCCTTTCCGGGGCGACGGCATCTGAATTACCCCAGAAATCGATCCCATTGACATCGCCGTAGTTGAACCATATACCCACGTGATGCGGATGATCGGTATGCTCCCCCTCTTTCTTTCCCAAGGGGTAAGTTCGGGTAATGGCGTTCCCTTCCGGACTGATTACCGGCCAGAGAATGGGTTTTTTGACCATTTCGGGGTAGGTATAGGAAGTGAACAGTTTCCCGTCGATGAGGACGTCCACTTTTTTCTCCGGTTCCGAAACACGGAGATCCACCTGCGGCACATGTTCCGAGCATTGTGTAAATGAAAGGGCCGCAAAGGCTGTGGCAATTACTGCAATTCTGGATTTTGAAGTCATTGTTTATTCGTTGTTTTTAGGATTTAAAGATATTGCATTCGGCCAGGACCTGTCTTTTCTCCCTGTCAAAGACGGTCGTTGTCCGGTTCTCAGCGAGGCAGTTACCCTGATGTTGACGTTGACATGACTGTACCCGGCTGTCGGCGCCCATGAACCTGCCATGACTCTTCGCAGAGATGCCCGGGCCACCGCTAGTCAACCCCGGCATAGCCGATGGTTGTTTCTTGATAAAATCTCTTCTTGAATTTCTCATATCTAAAGTATGTTTATGTTTACCGTGGTCAGGATCTTATTTTTACATTCATTCCGTTCGATGGCAGGCAACTGCAACCGGCAGTGATTTCACGGTTATTCAATCCAGACCGGGCTTGACCACGCGAGGCTTCCGTTGCTCTGGGTCACCCGTGTGTAATAATAATCGCCGCGTTTGGCCGGAGCCGGATCCTTGTAACTGAATTCGGTAAAATAATTATCATGGAATACCAGACGCTGGATGATGAGCGATTCGGAAGTAAAGGAACCGGTAAAAAGAATGCTGTTGGATTCGGCCAGCTCCTTCAGGGACCGGGTGATCGTTTTCCCGGCGGGTTGCTTAAGATCAAGGGTCAGTTCCGTTTCCGGCGAACCCCGGATCTCCAGGATGAAACTGTTCGTGGCCCTTTCGGCAAAGGCATCCTGGCGCGATGTGTAGGATGTCACCCTGCAGGCTGTCTCATCCCATTCCACTCTGTTTCGCCTTGTTTCATCGAAAGGACCCGACTGGAAGCAGGGAGTGACGGAAAGTATTTTCCCGTTCCGGATCCGGGCTTCCATTTTCCAGTCACATATCCTGGTCATATTCAGGCTGCCCCACGGTCCCCATCCGAATTCCACCCTGCAGAGGACGGGCTCCGACCATTTATCATCGCCGGGAACTCTGTCTACGGGATGATCACGGTAAATGACACGGTTGTTCTTCAGGATCTCCACACGGTCGACTTCATCCCTGCCCTTTACCTTTATCCGGATCGAATTATGCTGCCGGCCGGCAACCGTTTCGCCCATGAGATGCCCGTTCACCCGGAACTCCAGCTCAATGCGGTCGGCGGTCACCCCGTAGGTATGGCGGGCCTTTACGGCTTCCATGACCGATTCCCGGGTAAGGCTGTCAGCATATACGGCTACGAGACCTTCGCCGTATGCACCGGGATAACCCAGATGGTCGTCTGTGCTTGCCAGGACGCCGGCTTTCACACCGCTCTCCCAGAGCGCCTGTATGGTGTTCGGCGTGTACCTTCCTCCCATGCTGTGACGGATATAGGGAAGAGGCGCACGGTCCGATTCGGCATTGCCGTGTTCGGAATATATTTCGACAACAGGGGAAACGGTAGTATCCAGCAGGTTCCAGTCCTGGCCCCTCCACCCGTTTATATAAGCGGGGTGATGTGGGATGAGGATGGCCCCGGAATTCCGTGCATAATCCTGGATATCGCTGAGTTTGTCGAAATAAAGCAGGCTGGCGGTATCGTTGGGAAGGATCATGCATACATCGCCCCAGGCACTGGAATGCCATTCGTAGCCGAGGAAGGTGACAAATTTGCCCGGCTTATTGTAATCTTCCACATACTTGCGTACCCGTTCCCAGTTGTCTCTTGCAATGCTGAATCCTTCCTTCCACTTGTCCGACGCGTTTCCTGGCATCTCAGGCATGTCGGGCCATTGCGTGTGCGGGGTGAAACAATAAAAATCGAGGTGATTGCCGGCAATGTCGAATGATCTTTCAAGACTTCCCCTGGCATAACCAATCGAATTGTGGTTGTGAAGATCACCCCAGTAGAGATGTTTTTCAGGCCCCTGAATGCTTTCAGGAGATTTTCCCGTATCGCAGGACGGAAGAAATGAGAGTAAACCCACAATCGTGACGGGAATAATGCAAATCTTTATGCGGAGTGACCGGAAGATCTTCCCGCCTTTGATCTCCCGGCTTTGGCCTTCCGGCGTAAAGTCTTCTTTAAATACCGGTCTGATTATCCAGTCCATTTTTTATTTCCGTTTTTAATTTTTGTGGTCTCCGGGATGATCGGATATTGCATCAATAACCAGCCCCACCGTCTTCGTATAAACATTTCCCTCAAAAGTAGTGTCGGGATCTGCAGCCGGGATGGGATCTGTTACCGGGGGTGGTTCCGGGATCCCGCTGTCACTTTTCATGTATTGCCCGTTCCTTCCGCCCAGTTTCCAGACGATGAGGTCGAGGGAAGGCACCACGTAAAAGCAATGCCCCCCGGATCCGATCTTCCAGAAAGCATCGTGGGGCAGACCTTCGTATTCACCGTTGGTGTTCACATCGAACTGGAAACTGTAGGGGTAGTGGGGATTGTATGCATTGGCATTTGAAGCTTTCCTGACGTAATCTTCCGGGACGATCTGCCGGTCCCCCCATTTACCCTTATGGAGGAGCATATAACAGAAGCGGAGCATATCCGTGCTCCGGAGGCAGATCCCACCACCACCCGGCGTATGGTCAACCTCCGGACGGTACTTGTATCCGAAACCCCAAATGCCCCAACCCAAAGGCCGGGCAATATTTTTTGCGATATAATCTTCCATCTCCATCCCGGTGATCCGTCGCAGTATGATGGAAGCAATATGGATGGATGCCGTGGCGTAGGAGTACCCTCCACCGGGCTTGCACCAAAGGGTTTTTGTACTGAAGGGCTTCCCGTCCATCACCCCTTCCTTAAGACCCAGGGCATAGTCATCAACCATGGCGTACCATCCGTCGGGACCTACCGGATCGACAGGCGTCTTTTCTCCAAGGACATACCCAGGCGTCATGCCCCTGATACCTGCCGAGAAGCTGAGAAGCTGTCCCAGCTTTATATCCGCCATTTCCGGATCGGAAAGGGGAAATGCCTTTTCAGGCAGATATTGCGGGGTGAAGAATCTTTTGATCGAAACCGTCCGGGAACTTTGCCGGGTATTCATTCATCATGATGCCAAATGCAATGCTTGTGAATGATTTCCCGCACGAACCCAGGTTTGGGGTTGCATCACGCTGCCCGAGGCCGAAATATTTTTCGTACACCAGGTAACCGTGTCGTAAGATGAGCAGACCGCCGTTATTCGTGGTTCCCCTGATAAAATCGAAGGCGGTATCCATCTCCGAAGGGTCCATGCCTGCAATTTTTCTGATATCTGCAGGATCCGTGAGTGTCCGCCAGCCTCCGAGTGAATCGGGTTCGGGGAAATAGGCTCCGCCGGCTTCATCAACGCTCCGGTTTCCCGGGCTTTTGCATCCGGACGCAATGCAAACGAGCAATAAGATCAATACATATCTCATGATGGCTTTTTTTCTGTGAAAAAGATCTGTTTTATTTAGTCAAAGTACTTTTTGAGGTAGGCAATGCTCTTTCCTGCCCAGTCCTTCTCTTTGGCAATGGTTTTCTCCACCGATTCTTCCGGCGGGGTCCATTGTTCGAGGATAGCGGTTTTACATGCCGGAGGAAGCTGACCAAGCATCCATTCGAGCGGCAGGCATCCCTCGCCAAAGGGCCTTCCTTCCACATCAAAGCCCATCATATGATACTTGCGTTTGATGAACACCTCTTTCAGGTGGAAGTTGACCGTATAGGGGGCCAGTTGCCGCACCACCTCACGGAATCCTTCACCGATCCCCAGGGAGTTGGCACAATCGAGACAAATCCCGGCATTCGGGCTGCCAACGGCCTCGATAAGCCGGGTAAAGTCCGAAGCGAAAAGCCGGTCATGATTTTCAAGGGCGAGGATCAGGTTCCGGTCTTGCAGCTCGGGTACGGCATTCCTAATGACCGGGATGATCTCGTCGATACCGGGCCGGTAACCTTCGCCGTCAATGGCGAAACGGAGGATCCGGGACCTAAGCTTTCCCGCAATCCGGATATAGGTTTCAAGATTTACGGCCGTCATCCGGTTCGCGCCGGTTTCCAGCTCGATGCCCATGGCGGCAGCGGTCTTGATGAGCACGTCCAGTTCATCCTCCGCAAGCGCATGCAACGGCATATTGTCGGCGATCTGTACCAGGTCGATACCAAGTCCCTTTGCATTGTCCAGCAGGCCTCTCAAATCCAGCCTTTTTTCCGGCAGGCTGCCTTTTACCCCGGCAGCCCAGGTAAAGGTATAACTACTGATGCCTAATTTCATTATTAATAATTTTGATTTTAAAGGTATAATGGACCCTGCAGGATCAAATTACCTTTTTATTGTCATCCATCATGCAGGTTTCATTCAACTGAAAAATTTATATAACAATGCTCCCAGCAGGACTAAAAACAGGAGAGCCATCATGGCGATAAACCGCAGCCTCATCTGCTTTTGTGATATTTCCTTAATTTTCCGTTTCGGATCAATGAAGAGCCAGGCTGCCACGGCAAGGAGATTCATCGCCGCAGCAAAAACAAAAAATGAATTGGCCGTTCCCGTTGTGCCGGCAAAATACGGGATGGTAACCCTGGCTATGAAAAAGGGAAAGATGATGGCGCTGAAAGCCGAACCGATATTTCCCACCATGTTCATCGTTGCCGAAACGGTTCCCGATTTTTCACCCCCTATATCCATGCACAGGGACCAGCTTGGAGAAACGGTCATTTCCACTCCGAATACTGCCACGGAGAACAGCATGACGAAGGAAAGTGCCGACAGCTCCGGTACACGTGTGATGGCCAGGAGACCGATCACGGCGAGGGAGAAACCTGCGATGGCCGGAAGTTTCCTTGACAAAACCGGGTATCCCTTTCCATAGATCCATGTGGTCAGTCCCCCGGCGGTCCACTGGGCGAACATCCCAAAAACCAGGGGTATGGGGGCGTAGATCCCCGCATGGCTGCCCCATTGGGATACGAGGTAGGGCAATAGCCAGGTGAAGCTTATAAAAAAAGTTATATTGCTGGCGATATACTGGAACATGACCATCAACATGGTGGATGAAGTCAGTATCCCTGCAAGGGATGCTTTGGATTGCCCGGTTTTTTCCTCCCTGATCCCGCTTTCAATGTAATCTGCCTCAGCCTCATTGACCTTCTTATGTTGCCGGGGATAGTCTTTGAACCACAGGAGCCAGATAGTCACCCAGATAATCCCGATGGCTCCGTTGATGAAGAAGGTGGCCCTCCAGCCCACCCACTTGATCAATAGGGGCAGGAAGAAAAGAGATACGGCGGCTCCCATCCGGGCTCCCGAATGAAAAATGCCGTTGGCAAGCCCTCTTTCCCTGGCGGGAACCCAGTTGTAAAAAGCCCTTGTCGCGCCGGGGAATGCTCCTGCTTCGCCGATCCCGAAAAGGAAACGGATGACCAGCAGCGATGTGGCATTCCATGCTGCCCCGGTCATGGAAGTAAAGGAACTCCAGGCAAGGACCACCCATGTAAGGGCCTTTTTTGGGCCGAAATGATCGGCAAGCCAGCCGGACGGGATCTGGAAGATTGCATAGCCCAGCGCGAAGATCCCGAAGATGTACCCCATCATCTGATCGTTTATACCGAGATCCGATTTGATGGAATCACTGGCTGCCGATATACAGATACGGTCCATATAGGTGTGCACCGTATGAAAAAACAGCAGGGTGATCAACAGGTATCTCTTATTGGTCTTCTTCATCGGATGAGTTCCCTCTTACCGGCGACAGATCATTGTTTTTTTTCGTTTAAACCCGGGCCTTCTGATCCAGAAGTTTGCGTGCCCAGGCAAAACCTGAATGCCCTACTTGCAGGACAGGCACTTTGGCATCGAAACGGATCTGTGCAAGGCTGATCTGTCCGAGGACAATAACATCCACCTCTTCCTGGAGTTTTTCCAGCTCCCGGTGAACCAGTTCATTATGAAGCTCCACTTCGTCGTTCAACAAGTGCTGGAATGCAGCTTCATTTATGACTGTTTTGATCTCTATGGATTTACCTGTTTCCGCGGCTTCCAACTCCAGAAGAGCCCTTGTCGCGGGAGCGCTCGTGGGGACTGTCGCAAGGATACCCAGCTTTTTCCCCCTGGCTACGGCTTCCTTTGCCATCGGCTCATCAATATTGAAGAGCGGCTTATTGATCATCTGCCGGGCAGCCCGGGTTCCGGGTCCCATGGTGGTGCATGAGCACATCAGCGCATCCGCCCCGGTGGCTTCCGCAGCCTGGAAGTAAAGGATCATCCTCCGGATGACGTCTTTCGTAGGTCCCCCGTTCGCCAGAGATTCGCTGAGCAGGGAATCGTCCATGATATTGATGATCTCCACATCGGGATTTTCTTTCAGCCACGGCTTTGCAAAAGGCTCGATGACCGATTTATTATACCAGTTTACAGTATGAATGATTGCCAGTGTTTTCATTATCTAATAATTTTGATTTTAAAGGTATGATGGAACCCACATGATCGATTATTATAAAGTTACCTTTGTGTTGTCATCCATCATGTGGGTTTCATATTTTTAATCGTATATGTATTCTTTATGTACAGTAGAGAAGGTGAATTTCCCCCTTTTCTTGTTATTTTTTTGTCCAATCGCCTTTCTTCTCAAAATCCGTCTTGCTTACCCAGCCGGCTTTCATCTTTTCACCCGCCATAAAGCGGTTGTAGAAATCCCGGTTTGCTTCCTCGGCATAGAGGTATTGGTCGAATATATCTCCGTTGCCGGACATGCGGGGATCTCCTTCCTTTTTCAGCTCCGCGGTGAGCCGGCGGGAAAGGTCCTGCTTCAGATTTTGCAGATCCGGACTGCTAGCAAGGTTGAGCATGCATGCCGGGTCGGTCGAAATTTTGTATAATTCCTCAGAGCTGCGCCTTCCGAACGCGAGATCCCAGTAAAGGCTGTGCCCGTCCCTTCGCCGCGCATTAAGGATGAATGATTTGACAGGTGAACCGTCACAGTTCAGGTACCCTGTTTCGGGGTTCCCTGCGGGCCAGCGGTCCGGTTTAAAATTCTTCAGATAGAGGTAACCGTCACTGATGATCCCCCGTATCGGGTAGCCTTCATCGTTAGGGCGGCCCACGTCATGACGTTCTTTACCGATGACCATGAAGTCCCTCCGGTTTGTATCGTTCTCATTCTTTAGAACCGGCAGAAGGCTGCGGCCTTCCATGGGTTTCATACCTGATGCCTCTGTCTTTATACCGGCAAGATCGAGGTAAGTGGGGGCAAAATCGGTGAAGCTCACGAAAGCGTCATACCTGCGACCCGGATCCCGGATCCCGTCCTTCCACATCATAGCCAGCGGGAGATGGTTCGAATATTCATATTCCTGGCCTTTCACCCGCGGGAAAGGCATACCGTTATCAGCAGTTACAATGACGAGCGTATTGTCGAGCAGCCCCCTTTCTTTCAGTATCCCGAGCATTTTCCCCAGGTGATGGTCGAAATATTCAACCTCATAGGCATAATCAAGCAGGTCTGCACGGACCGTATCCACATCGGGCCAGAATTCATAAACGCTGTCTACCTCTCCGGTTTTCTTCCCGCCTTTATCTATCCCCGATCTGAACTCATAGGGACGGTGCGGTTCGCGGCATCCGTACCAGAAACAAAAAGGCTTATTCTCTTTGTTGGCATCCAGGAAAGCTTCAAAATTAGCGGCATAATCTTCCGGCGAAATATTGCGGGTTGGCGGATCCGTTTTTAATTCTGAGTATTGGGGTCCCAACAACTCGCGTTCCTTCCCGTTGACCTTACCCGGATCTCCCGGTGCCCACCCTTTTGCAGTGTATCCTGTGAAATAACCGTTTTCCTTCAGTACCTCAGCGTAGGTCTTAAATTTTGCGGGGAAGTTGCAGACGTGGTTCGCCGCTTCCTCCAGCTGCCAGGAATTCCGCCCGGTGATGATGCAGGCCCTGGAGGGAGCACATTTGGCATTGGGTGTGTAGGCATTCATGAACAGGATCCCTTCCTTTGCAACCCTGTCGAACGAAGGGGTCTTTATCCAGTCACATCCGTAAGCTCCCGCGTTGGGAAAAGACTGGTCATCGGCAATACAGAACAAAATATTCGGACGTTTCGGTTCTGCCTGCCGGGTGCAGGAAAAGAACAAGCTTCCCGTACAGGCGAGCATCAGGGTTTTATTTACCAGGGAAGTTTGCATGGCGGGAGAATTTATCCGGTTTATGTGATTAGCGATAGCTGCAGGCTAAGGTAACAAACTGCTCATAGTAATGAAAAGCAATGATTTGTTTTTCTGTTAAAAAAACCAGTTTCCCGGAATGTATCCGGTCAGTCCAGTCCGGGCATCTTGAATATTTCCAGCTCCGGGGTGGAATGTGCCTTGCTCATGACGGACTTCATTTTTTCTGTCACCCCGGGAGCATTGATCCTGCCATGGTACACACCTGTCATCATCGCCGACCGGTTGGGGGAACATATGGGATTTGAACAGTAACACGTGGTGAACCGCGTTCCTTCCTCAGCCAGTTTATTGAGATTGGGAGTACGCACGGCTTCCATACCATCGCATTCCAGGTCGGGACCAATATCTTCGGCCATCAGCCAGATGATGTTTGGCCTCTCCTGTGCCTGCAGACTGAACATTATCCAGGGTGCCATTATTGCCGTTGCCAGTATCGTTTTTATCTCTTTTTTCATAAGGAACGTATATATTTTATAAAAATATGTAAGTTGAAACATCTGAAATCATGATTCATCAAATCAATTGTCAAATTTATTGAACCCCTCCGGGGTTTAGGTACGTACGGTATTCCTACCACGGGCGTAGACCGTGGCCTAATACAATAGATCCCCTCCGGGGAAAAGGATTCTTTGAAACGAACCACCTCAAACCACCTGAAACCACATGAAACCAACCGAAATTTATTAATCCTCCTGGATTAAACTCCTCCTCCCGTAACCTCACCCCCCCGGGGCATCTCCTGAAACGAGGGGGGTAGGACTTTCGAATGGTATAAATGAATCAGACAAATGCAACCCTCGAACATTTCTCAAACAACCCTCAAACAACCCTCAAACAATCTCAAACAACATGAAACCATCTCAAACTTCTCCTTCCTCCATCCTTTCTCATGAAATAAGGCAGGCTTTCCAGGGTAACCGGCACGGTGACCTCGCGTCCTCCCCTGATCACTTTTCCATCCGGAGCAGTCCATTTACCCTCCGGGAGCATCACGGAACGGACGGAGGCTCCTTTTTCAACCACGGGGGCGACAAGGATACGGTCGCCCAACATGAACTGATCGGTTATATTTTCATATCCCTGATGAGGAAAAACGTATTCCATGGAACGAACTACAGGCTCCCCGGTGACAGCCGAACTTTCTGCAAGTTCAAGGATCCGGGGAGTGAATTTTTCCCGTGTTTCAACCGCTTTTTTAACGGCTGCAAAATGAACGGGATCCAGGATCCGCCAGGGTGCTACCGAGAACTGCATCATCGGCATGAGAGCATGGCATTGTGCGGATCGTACGATCAGGTCCTGGTCGATCGTACTGCCCGGAAGGAAGGAGGTGAATTCGCCTCCGCCGATCATGTCCGGACAGGTGAAACTGTAACCCGCGAGGCCTTCAATGAGCATATCCGGGATGAGTTTATGAAGATCTTCCCAGTTGTGCGCTTTGTCCCGGAGACGGTTGACCAGGGGCTGCCCTCCCATCTTCCACATAGCCCGGTATTCATTCAAAGGGTAATTCAGGCCGATTTCCGCGTAATACCTGCATTGTTCCTGCGGATTTGCCGGCTCGCCGGAGGAGTAGGTATTTTCATAATGCTCAAAATCACCGGCATCGAATTTAAACCCGTCCACATGGTATTGGTTTTGAAGACGGTTCAGTTGCGATCTGAACCAGGACGCCGTTTCCGGGTTGGAGAGATCCAACAGTCCGCTGGCCCCGTTCCACCAGCGTACAATGGCTGCTTCGCCCCTACTGTCTTCGAGAAGCATCTTTTTATCCCTGAGGGAACGGTATACATCGCAGTCGGGACTGACCATCGGGCAGATCCAGAGCATCACCCTGAAACCCATATTGTGAAGGGAATCCATCATGGCCCCGGGATCGGGAAACCGCCCGGGATGAAAATTCCACTTGCCATAGTCTTCCTGCCAGTTGTCATCGATCATGAGCACACCCGGGGGAAAACCGTTGGCGATGATCTGGCGGGCATAATCCATGATGTCCGCCTGGTTCTGGTCATACATCAGTTCGATCCAGGTATTGTACTGCGGAGCCGTAAAAAGCAGATCAGCAGGCATATGGCCGGAAGGGGGAAAAAAATGACGGGATGCATACAGGTAACCGTCCTTCAGTGTATGACCTGCCTGGATGTACATCAGGGATGAGTTGGGTGAGGCAACGGTCAGCGTGTCATCGGTTACCTTAATGGCAAAAGGATCCTCCGACCATATAATTTCACCGCCGGCCGACAACAGCAGGGGCTGAACCTGGTTACCATAATTGCTGCTGAGGTCAGCCTCATAACCACTTTTCAGCGGCATCATCTGGCCGTGGTTGATCACACCGCTCCACCAGGCGTCCCCTTTCTTTACCGGTACCTGTATCATGGCTTTTTTCTCCTGGGCCGAAAGGTTCCCGGCATATGCCAGGAATAAAAACAGAACTGCGATTTTTGCAAATTTCTTCATAGGGTTTGGTTTTGATCTGTGAAGTTCAGCAATTCCTGCCAATCCGTCAATATTTTGCCCTGGAAAGCTCATCTGTCACTAAAATTCCGCCTGTTTGGTTTTTTATTTTTTAGTGAGAGGATAAAAGGATGGCCGCCGGTTGCCGGACTTTCTCCTCCCACGGAACCGCCTTCGAAGGTGCTTTGAGGCATTGTTCTCACGCGCTTCATGACCGATCGCTCCCCCCATTCAGTAAAAACCGGGGCCACCCTCTTCTCTATGAATAAAATACCCCTCAACGGTTTCATATCCTTCTAACCATTTTTTAACCATCTGAAACCCGCAACCTTTTGAACTGCGAATGAAACGATCAAGCTAATACGAGGATTGCAAACAGGCTTAAGGATGACATATCCTCTGAGCATTTGGTAGGTCAACCAAAAAATCTGCATCTCTCCGTTACATCTGTCATATCCATGTTCCACCTTCCTCTCCCGACTTTGAATTCCGCGAAAATGTTTACATTTACATTTATTCACTGTAATTACAGTACAATTCGTTGCTCCATTCCTTGGAAGAACCTCATTAAATACCTGTTACAATATGAAAAAGCTACCTCTTTTCATCGCCTTATGGTCTGCCGTTCTCATGCTTGGCTGCCAGACCCGGCCAGAGAGCAGTGAACCCGGCGGACTCATCCCCGACAAAGCCAATTTTTCGCAGGAAGTGAACGGAAAGCCGGTCGGACTGTATATCCTGAAGGGCTCGGACAGGTTCTCGGTGGCCGTCACCAATTATGGCGCCCGCGTGGTGGGTGTATACCTGCCCGATAAGAACGGGGAGATAACCAATGTGGCTCTGGGATTCGATTCCGTTCAGAATTATGTCGATTCTCCCGATGCCTACTTCGGTCCGGTCGTGGGACGCGTTGCCAACCGCATAGCGGGCGGTACCTTCCGTATTGGCGGGAAAGAATACCACGTTCCCATAAATAACGGTCCCAATTCATTGCACGGGGGCATCAACGGGCTGGACCGGGTGGTCTGGGATGTGGTTTCTTCGGACGATAAAAAAGTGGTTCTTCATTACCTTTCGCCGGATATGGAGGAAGGATACCCGGGCAACCTGGATATCACCGTGAGCTACGCGGTAAACGACAGCGCCCTGACGATCGCTTACCGGGCCGTCACCGACAAGGCCACTCCGGTCAACCTCACCAGCCATGTGTATTATAACCTGAACGGGAAGAGCAACATACCGGTCACGAACCATATTCTCACGCTCAATGCCGACAAATACACACCCGTGGATTCCACGCTGATCCCAACGGGGAGCATCGATCCTGTGGATGGGACACCGCTCGATTTCACACAGCCAAAGCCAATAGGTCAGGATATCGGGGCGGACAATGAACAGTTGAAATTCGCCGGCGGTTACGATCACAATTTCATCATCAACGGTACCGGGAAGGAGGGAGGCATGGAGCTGGCAGCCGTGATACGGTCGCCCCTTACGGGGATCGGATTAAAGGTGTATACGGAAGAGCCCGGGATCCAGTTTTACAGCGGGAATTTCTTCAAGGGGAACGTCGTTACTTCGGACGGGCATGCCGTCGGCTTCCGGTGCGGGTTTGCGCTGGAGCCGCAGCATTATCCGGATGCGGTGAACCGGGAAAATTTCCCGTCGATCCTGCTGCAGCCGGGGGAGACTTACTCGACGCAGAGCATGTATGTATTCAGGGTAGGCGGGTGAATGTTTGAATAGGGATGAATGTTTGAACGCGGGTGAGAAAGTTAGAACACGGATTACACGGATTCCGATGGCTATCGGAACGGATTCCGATGGCTATCGGAAGGGATTCCGGAGGAAGAGCCGGGACAGGTTTTATATGGATTGGAGTTAGTCTTGTGCAACCGGAATAGTTCCTGGTCGCGTGTATCTTTACGGCTGTGATGAGCTGGGTTCCGAAGAGATCCCGAAGATGAATTTAATTTGGTTAGAAAATGCGTTGCTTCTATTCAAGGTAATTTATGAAAATATAGTAAGATGATTTTTTTGAGTTATTTTTAAAAAACGATGAAACCCGGGCTTCCGGTCTCAAAATGGAACTGTTTTTCTAAAAATCCGCCGTCAAATCAATTTTAATTTTTAGATTTGCATCCTCATTTAAAGGATGAAGAAATTGGCTGCCGGGAATGTGGCCCATGTCCGGAAACCCGGAGCAGGAAGTACATCGCAGATGAAAGGAGATTAATTTTCGACCATAGCGAGAAGGATCCTGGTGCTGTGCTTCCCATTTTATTGGAAGTTCACTGTAGAAGTTAGGGAGAATAATACGGGGTATAGCGCAGTCCGGTTAGCGCACCTGCTTTGGGAGCAGGGAGTCGCAGGTTCGAATCCTGCTACCCCGACAAAAAGCCACTGGTTTTCAGTGGCTTTTCTGTTTTTTATCACAATTAAAAGCAGATTCTCTCAATGTTTATCCTATAAATGAAATTTATAAACAGAAGGGACTGAATTACTTGCGTCTAAACAACCGCGAGATGGCGATAAAAGTCTTCAATGATTACCTGGCAAAACTTGCCATGCAGGAACCATCGGAATATATTGATAAGGAGATCGAATGGACAAGGAAGACGATTTATATGGCAAAGGGGCTTTAAGGACTCAGTGAATGCTTGAAAAACAGCAAATTAAATAATTCAGCCTTAAAATCAATCGATATAATATCCATAAGAACTAAGCGTTTACCAAAATATTCAATTTACCATACCGGTTATTTTATGTAATATAATACAATTTTTTTTCAAATTTTTTGTATCTCAATACATAATTTTTTGAATTTTTATGTAATGGGATACAATTTTTTGTACTTTCCGGGAAGGATTTGCGATTGTTTCAGGTGTATGTTAACAAGGATAATTTGATCATTTGCACATATATTTAATGATTTACCGATCTTAATATGATTAGCAAAGAATGTAATGGAAAGTTAACCTCACGTTATAAGGCTGGAATTTCAAGAGAATACGCATATCGCGGAGACTTAATGGCCTGATTTAAAACAATATTACGTACCAATAATTTTATAAATAATTATTAATATTAAAAAATATTCCGTTAAATTTACTCTGGAACAAAAACTAAGAAATAGCTCAGGGTTAGAATCATGAAAGTATACCCGGAAAATGCAGTTACCTATTTACTTGGCCGGAATGACAGTAGTTCCGGGGATTATTACCGGAACATACGGGTATTTGCAGATGAAGTGGTTGAATATGCTTCTGTTTCTTTGAATTCAAATGTGCATGGATTTTATGGAATATCTGGATCAACAGGGTGTTGT
This sequence comes from uncultured Bacteroidales bacterium, assembly GCA_963771005.1. Lineage (GTDB taxonomy): Bacteria > Bacteroidota > Bacteroidia > Bacteroidales > DASQZK01. The sequence continues at coordinate 1,650,402 of CAVYRO010000008.1, read as the reverse complement.
TGACGATATTCGGTCGAGGGAAGAATATCTTCTTGAGTTATTAAGTTTTGGGCTTCTTTGGAAATCGTATGCGGCATATGCATTAAATGTTACAAATGCTCCTTTAGGACTTTTATCGAATCTGGCTGAATGGCGAAAAAAATTCCAAAATGCCAAACCATATATCGATGTGGTTCGAGGAATACTTATTACCCTTTTTCTATTTCCGCGAATTGAAAACAAATCACCGGTTCTAAAGCCAATGCTGAAAGATATTGACCGGTTCTGCCGGTGGCTCAGTGCAACGGGTGAATTTAATGAACAGTCGATCCGGTTTCAGATTTGGCGTCCCTACTGGGTATCTATGCCGACAGCCAGATGGATTGAAGGACGGGATAAAGTATTCCGGGTTGTGGATTGGTTTAAACAACGATCACAGGAAGTTCTGGGCAGGTACACCGAAAATGTCGACGGTTTTCTGGTTGAATCTGCCAAGACATATCGCTGGAGGGAAGACCGTGTGCAATGCATGCGAAACAGAACGGAGTATCATCTGAACATGGTTGGAGCAGAAATGATGAACCGTGCTTTCCGGCCCGACTTTAAAAATACAGAATCAACGGCTCTCCTTATCCCGGGATGCATGCGCAGCCCGGATGTGTCGGAATGCAAAGCCGTTGTTTCTCCGAAAGGATTACTGTGCAAGGGCTGTAATAAAACATGCCATGCCAATCAGTTAAGGCTAATGGGCCTGAGAAATAATTTTGAAACGTATATTATTCCACATTCTTCCGATTTGTCCCGATGGGCGCCTGTTCCAGGACAACCCCGAAACGGAGTTATTGCAGTTGCCTGCGTGACGACCTTGCTTGAAGGTGGATGGGAATTGAAAAGATACGGTGTATGTGCCCAATGTGTACTTCTTAATTTTAGCGGGTGCAAAAAACACTGGCATAAAGAAGGCATTCCAACATCCATCAACATCGGGGAATTAAAAAGGGTTCTAAAAAGAAATGGTGAGAATTGATAGGATGCTTATTTTGGCACTTCTGTATTCATTTGTAATCAACAGAAACGAGCAGGTTCTTCTAATCCTATCATCCTTTAATCCTACGAATCCTAATTCAGACAATGGGGAGAAAGAAACATTTTATCCATGTTGGCGCTAATTCGGAAGACATTGTATTCATTGTTTCTTCAATGAACAGCGAAAAATGAAATGAGCGGTTAAAGCCTAACTCCGGATCGCCAGATCGGTCATGGACAATCTGGTATTTTTCATTATGATAAGGTGGGACCAGAGGATTGTTTACAAGTTCTTATGTCAGGCGCAAGAACAATTTGCGCAGGCCGAAGACAGAGGAATCCACAACGAAAAATGCAGAATGATTCGATTCCTTAGGGAAATGCACTCCGATTCCCCGGGTGCCTTTTTCAGGTATTTTAGGAAAGTACCAGAATTCAGGTGAATGCTTTCAGGATACCAATAATTCCTGTCAAGATCACTTTTTAAGCCGTCCAGATCACAATTCTTCCCTTCAAGATCAGATCTGGACACGTTTAATATTGATCTTGACAGGTTGAAAATTGATCTTGGCATGTTGAAAATTGATCTTGACACGTGAATATTGATCTTGAAGTACAAATTCTACATCTTGAAGCCGTTTTTATCTATTCTAAAGGGTTTCTTCTGTGATCTGGCTCAGGTTTATTAAGTCCTGACGGGTTTTTAATTTAATAGTGGATACAGGAAACAGGATTTAACACCTCATCCCGCGTAAAAGGATAAGTCTCACCATACCTTTTGACAGAATTCCCCGAATATACCCGGAGCAGATTAAGCAAGAGAGGAGATAAAGTGCCCGGCTCCCCGGAAACCCCACCGCCGTGCTTGTGTGTTTGTAAGGCGGCAGGCCGGGGGCTGTGGTGTGGAATGTGAAAAGTGAATTTTGAAAAGGTGAAAGCAGTCTCAGTGCTCTCAGTGCTTACAAGGATACCTGAATATAACAATGATTCCAGCAAAGATCTGGCGGAACTTTTACCGCACAACTGAAAGGCATCTAAAAAGCTGCTGGAAACTCCAACGGTTCTCCTACAATAGCCGGATTTTATTGCAATAAGTTACTTTTCTTTCTAAGAATGTCCAACCAAATCCAACGAATCTCCTGGAATTACTGAATTTTTTAGATCTTTTATAGATTTTTTTTCAAACTTGCAAGATGTGCTGGGCCGAAGGCTTACCGCCATTATCGACAAGATCATCCACCATGCCTTTATTGTCAAGATAAACGGCGAAAGCTACAGGGATAGGGAAGTTAGCCGCAGGGGAAGCGGCGATATCGCCGCTTCCCCTGCGACTAAACCTAAAATATTTTAGCATTGAAGTGGTACACTTTTGAATATCATTAATACAAGCTGCTACTGCTGTCATTTCTTTACCTACACATGGCTTAAATCATAAATTTAAGTAATATTTTTATTACTTAGTTCTAAATTTCTTTGATGATAAGTAATATTTTCATTACTTTTGTAGCAGAGATTTTATTAAAGGCCTGTCGTTCTTTGAAAGTATTTTTAAAATTAGGAAAGGAAAATTCAATGCATGTAAGCGAGTTAATTGATCTCCTAAAAGAAGATGGCTGGTTACTTACAAGAACGAAAGGGAGTCATCGCCAATACAAACATCCTGGCAAAAAGGGAATCGTTACAATATCAGGTAAATTATCTGATGATGTTAGGAAAGGCACTTTAGGAAGTGTGTTGAGACAAGCCGGCTTAAAATAGCCGGCTGGTCTTAACACCAGATAGTTAATTCTGTAACTATAATATATATCCAGGATTTCAAGAAAAAACAAAGATTTAATCAACCAATCAAAAACCTTGCAAGAATCAAACAATCAAAAAACATTAAAAAGCAATCAAAAACATTACAAGAATCAAACAATCAAAAAATTCGAAGCTATGAAAAATATAGTAGTGATCTTGGAGAGGGCTGAAGACAATTATTCAGCATATATTCCTGCTCTAGATGGATGTGTAGCAACAGGCGATTCATTTTCTCAAGTTAAGGAGAGAATCGAAGAAGCATTAAAATTCCATCTTGAAGGAATGAGAGAGGAAGGATCAGAAATTCCAGAATCATTTCGGGATACTTATAATCTTATATATAAAATTGAAATTAAATCTTTTTTTGAATGGTTTTCAGGCATAATAACTAAATCAGGTGTATCTAAATTAACGGGCATGAATCAAAGTCTTTTAAGTCAATATGCAAATGGTTTTAAAAAACCAAGTGCGAAACAAACAAAAAAAATTGAAAATGCTTTACACGAATTTGGCGAAGAACTTTTAAGTATCCAATTTTAACAAATTCAATAGTACGAAAGCTGCCTTCTACGGCAGCTTTCACCATTTAATAATATCTCTGAAGTGGTAAAATGTAAAAATTATCTTAACTCATGAAGTCAAACGTCAATCATCTTTATATTAACATCCAATAAAAATGCAAGGAAATAATCAACTCATATTTAATCATTAATCTTATTGATAATCAGGTTACCAATTTCTTTATTCAATGTAAGATCGTCGTTAAATATTGAGACAAAGCCTAGTTTACAATAATTTACTGTTTCTCTGCCCTTATGAAACTTACCGAAATACTCAGTCTGAGGAGTGATTTCCGGATAAAGCAAAATGCTTTTCGGGGCATTCCAAAACATATTGTATGCATACATCTGTTTTAGTTCATCATCGGTGGGCTGATTATCAACCGGAATGCGCCATTTGGTATCAATAACAGAGGTTTCTTTTTGGCCGGTTTCAATTGGATAGCGAACAATTAGATCGGGCCTGATTGATTTTGGACATTTCAGCAGGAATCATTGTCCGCTTTCACAAGGGACCCACTGTCCGTTTTTCCCAAGAATGCCTGTCCGCTTTGCTCAGTAATCTTTGTCCGTTTTGAGCACGAATAGGCAGGAAGATAAATACCAATTATCTTCTTCCACCACTTACCATTCCACCTACAACCCGGTTATTGTTCCCTGCTTCCTGCATTTTGAACATTTCCAGTGAAGCTCATTATTATCGAAGTCAAGCTTTGTTGAAATTACCCCGTCACATCCTTTACCAAAACACCTTATCCATGTTGGAGTTAATTCGGAAGGCATTGTTTCCATTGTTTCTTCGATGAGCAACGAGAAGAAAGCCGATATTTCCCGTGTTTCCTTGGGTAATTGTTCGGGAATATCGCCTTCCCTGTCAGGCAAATGCGGGTTGTTGCTGATGGTCATTTGGTATTCATATTAACGTTCAAATCCTCTACTCCTCATATTATCCCATTTCGTCCCCTGCCAATTGCTTATAACGCCTTCATTGACACAAATCGTACAATTCCAATGTATGGCATCATTTTCTTCAGGAAGTATCTCACTTGTAATCGTTCCCTCACATTTTTTTCTGAAGCATCTGATGCCTGTCAAAACGACCGCTGATTTAGATTTTGTGGTTTCATCAACAACCAATGCATGGAAATTTGAGAATTCTCTTGCTTCTCTGGGCATTCGCTTTGGAATGTTCCCTGTTTCATCAAGGAAATGGGTCATGTTCGAGATGTACATATCAATTATGGAAGTTATTCTTCATCAAAATAATCACTGTCAGTTTTTTTTTGTTTTTATCTCTGCTGGATTCTTTTCCAGTTGGCTGTAAAAAACACGGATAACGCAGTTACCCTGTTACCTTTTCTATTGCCCAACCATAGCATTCCAGCACCACCATTGCAGGTACTTTACAGCTTCATAAAAAAGTTGTTTTTTGTAGTTGTAACAGGTCTTTTATTTAACAATTACCCGGTTAATTTTAGTAACCATTTTTTTGTTTCCGAACAATTTAGTTCGTATTTTTGTAAAACATGAACAGCTCCAAAGATAGCATCTTTGGACCGATGCCTCGCCTGGCGGGGCATTTACATTTTAGGCTACTCTTCTCCTTCCAATTCCTTACCCACATGGTATTTGATATCGTAATTGTTAATGATACTCAAAAGTGTACCACTTCAAAAAATCATCGATGCCATTTTGCGGGAATTTCTTAAAACCTTTACGATAAGCCTCAGGTACCCAAAATCAACCTGGGCTTCCTCTCAGGGATCACTGGTAACCGGGATTTGTCAAATAATTCACACTCATATAATCAAATATACAAAATTCGGTGAAAACACTTCAACAAAATTAACGGCTGAGAAATTCGAATTTGTTAATGTGGGCAGAACAAAATTAAACGATCATGCCGCAATCCCATTTATAAAAGTTTCAACGAATCCCACAATCTTGTTCAGGATCCTGTCACCAATGGTTTTACGTTGAAGTAATGTCGGTCTTTCACCTTCCAGAAGTTCCAGAATCTCATCACGCATCGGCTCTTTCTCGGAATACAGGAAATGTTCTATCAATGCCTGTGTGCGTTCAGTACTCAGATTCTCAGTTTTCACGAGTTGCTGAAATGCCTTGTCTTGTTCAATATTCCAGAACGTCTCGAACTCCTGTGGTATGTCATCGGTATTCTGGATATCCGCCAGATTTTCCCTGATGAACTTCTCTATGAGTTCTTTCTTGCTTCTTAACTGGATTTCGGTATTAAGTAAATTCTGGATTTCCTTCCTGACCTGCTCTGCATCCTTTTTCGCATTGGCTTTAAGTTTGATAAGCAACTGAATGATATAACTGACATTGATTTCATCGCGGTGAATCAGTTCCAGTTCGAAGTCCACGTCATCCAGAATGCTGACCTTTTCCTTCTCATGGTCACTTCGCACTTTATCATGCAGGTCAAGGTACTTGCTTTTATAATCTTCGAAGGTCTGTTCATCCATGTCAAGGTCATCCCAGTTGAAATCCGAGAATGAAGACAGGACGTTTCTTACGCGCATCAGGTCCCGGAATGCCTTGATGAATTCCAGTTCATCATCTTCGGTTTCCAGTTCATTCACACTATCAACAGTTGGTGTGATTTCAAGCAGTTTATCAAAAGCCTTATTAAAATACCTGACGTAATCATCGTAGGGTTTCATGATGATTACCTCGATGGCATCCTTGTTGCTGAACAGCGTGATGGCTTCATCGGTGGCGGTCTTGAGATTCCGGAATGAAACGATGTTCCCCTGTGATTTCAGTTCGTTAATGATCCTGTTGGTGCGGGAATACGATTGAATCAAACCATGATATCGTAAGTTCTTGTCGACATACAGGGTATTCAATGCCGGACTGTCAAAACCTGTAAGAAACATATTAACGACAAGCAGCATATCAATCTTGCGTTCTTTGACCTTCTTGCTTATATCGTTGTAGTAGTTATAAAAACTCTGACTATCCTTTGTTGAATAAGCACTGCCGAACATCCTGTTATAGTCTTCAATAAAACCATCCAGTTTTTCACGGGTGTGTGAATTGATGTAGATTGCCTCCGGTTCGGCAGCCATGGGAAGTTCTTCCGGAATAAAACCATCGGCATCGGCATCGTCTTCGTTCTGGGTATAACTGAAGATGGTGGCAATTTTCAAGTCGTGTTTACCCTCTTCTTTCTTGCGTTGCAGGATTTCATAGTACTTAATGAGGGTCGCAATACTACTCACGCAAAACATGCCCGTAAACGTCCTGTTATGGGTCTTCTTGTTGTGATATGCTATGATGTAATCAACAATTTTTTCCAGACGTTCCGGACTTTCCATTAATTCCTCTACATCGATATCTTCAACCTGAATATCGATTTCAGCGGCACTGTTCCGATTGGTGTATTTGCCGACATATTCCACCGAGAATTTCAGCACGTTTTCATCACGGATGGCATCGGTTATCACATATTTATGCAGACAATCGCTGAACAGGTCTTTGGTGGTTCGTTTGCCCTTCACATTTTTAACGGCATTTTCAGCAAAGATGGGTGTACCGGTGAAACCGAACATCTGGATGTTCCTGAAGAAGTTCGTGATACGATGGTGGGTCTCCCCGAATTGGGAGCGGTGACATTCATCGAAGATAAACACGATCCGTTCATCACGCATCTTCTCCATCCTGTCCAGATACTGCTTCATACTGATGGCAGTATTGAGTTTCTGAATGGTGGTAACAATGAGTTTGGTGTCATCAACAAACTGCTTCACCAGTTGCCTGGTGTTATCCGTTCCGTCAACACTCCCCTTGCTGAAACTATTGAACTCCTTCGTTGTCTGATAATCCAAATCCCTGCGGTCAACCACAAAAACCACCTTTTTTATCTTCGGCAATGCAGTTATAATCTGACTGGCTTTGAAACTGGTCAGGGTCTTTCCTGAACCTGTGGTGTGCCAGATATACCCATTCTTCCGGCTATTCATCACCCTGTCCACAAGTGCTTCAACGGCGTAATACTGATAGGGTCTGAGCACCATTAATATCTTATTGGCTTCGTTCAACACCACATATTTGCAAATCATTTTGCTGATGTGGCAGGGTTCCAGGAAATCCGATGTGAAACCGTTCAGGATATTGGTAAGCCGTTTATTTTCAATGTCTGTCCAGTAGAAGGTCTGTTTAAATGACTGGTAGCGGTTATTTGCGTAGTATTTGGTGTTTACTCCGTTGCTGATAACGAATATCTGGACATATTGGAATAATGCCTGACTTGCACCAAAAGAATGTCGCTGGTATCGGTTTATCTGGTTGAATGCTTCCTTGAGTTCAAGTCCTCTGCGTTTCAGTTCAATCTGAACCAGTGGCAGACCGTTTATCAGCAGTGTTACATCATACCGGTTCTTATACTTGCCTTCCATGCTGACCTGATGGGTTACCTGAAACTGGTTCTGACACCAGTGGTCGGTATTGATGAACTCAAAATACAGGTTATCACCGTTATCCCGGATAATGTGTTGTTTTTCCCGGAGTGTCCTGGCTTTTTCGAAAACCGAACCTTTGCTGAGGATGTTCAATACCTTTTCGAATTCCTTATCACTGAACCGGATGCCGTTGTGTTTTTCCAGTTGAGCTTTCAGGTTGGCGATTAACTCCGTTTCATTGGAGATATAAACCAGACGCATACCCCAGTTCTTTTAACTGTTGAACCAGTTGTTCTTCGAGTATGAGTTCGGGTTGTTTTGCCATTGTCTGAACCTTGATTTAAAGGATTTTAAGGATTAGCATGAATACCCGGTGAATTGTTATGTACCCGTTTAAATTCAAGGCTTTTAGCACCAAAGTTTATGAGCAGCCCGATTTCAACATTGTAGGCTTCCAGGTAATTCATTGCCTGCGCCAGATGCACGTCTTCCAGTTTTATTAATGCTTTAATCTCGACCATAATGGCATTCTCAACAAAAAAATCCACCCTTCTTCCACCGATCCTGTTTCCCTTATAAAAAATATCCATTTCATATTCCCTTGCAAAAGTTAACCCTGCAGCAATCAACTCCATTTCCAAAGCCCTCTGATATATAACCTCCTGAAATCCGTTACCCAATATTTTGTGCACCTCCATTGCTGCACCAATAATCTTATGGGTCAATTCCTGATATTTCATTTTTTAGTTGTTTATTCTTCTAACTTTTAATCCTGAAATCAGGAAAATCATAGTTCAGACATTTACACGAACATTTTTTGCAGCAGACCTTTCTTCCAGAGTTCTGTTTTTTCTATTTGGGTTTGGGTATGGTTGATTTTAGTATCGATGGCGGAGAGGAAATTGGCGATTTTGGTTTGTTCTGGAAGTATGGGTATATTAAACCTCTAATTTCATTAATCAGACTTCGACTTAATATATCTGGTATACCTTGTACCACTTTAAGCTATTTTAACATTTGTAAATAATTCATTGCTTCATTAAATATGAATATCGAGAAGAATCGATAACTGATCTTACCAATTGTAAGAAACTATCTAGTATTTCTCGGCAATAACTATTTAAAGTACAATGCATTCGACATCATTCATTATTAAATCATCAGTCCAATTGATCACCAAATAATTTATTCTGTCTTTACTTAGTATTAATCCTAACATTACTCAAATCTGAAACATCAATCTTTGAATATCAAAATCTGTTTGTATTGATATAAGGCTTCCACTTCTCCAAAATCTTCGGTTTGATATTCCTGTTAAACCATTATAGTTTCACCAATCTCCCCAACTTCTTCTTCTCCCACTTCGGAAACTCCTTCCCATTCTCATCCCTGAACCGCAGTCTGAACCTTGATTTTTGGGATTGAAAGGATTTACCTGATTTTAAATCCTCCTCCTGTCTGAACCTTGATTTTTGGGATTGGAAGGATTTCCCTGATTTCAAATCCTCCTCCTTCGAACCTTGAATTTTGGGATTGGAAGGATTTCCCTGATTTTAAATCCTCCTCCTGTCTGAACCTTGATTTTTGGGATTGAAAGGATTTCCCTGATTTTAAATCCTCCTCCTGTCTGAACCTTGATTTTTGGGATTGAAAGGATTTTCCTGATTTTAAATCCTCTTCCATGTCATGAATCTGAATCATGGTTGACGTTTCCCTGAATCACCCCTCCGAACTTTGAATCATGGGATTCAGACGATTTCCCTGATTTTATCCTCTTCATCATGAAAATCATGCGAATCAAGTGAATCATGGTTCAGACGTTCTCCCTCCCCGAATAACCCCTGCATCACCCCTTTTTTGTATTGTTCCAGCAGGGTTTTCTTTTGTTTGAGTTGGGATATTTTCTGGTCAATGGCGGTGAAAAAGGATGCGATTTTTTGTTGTTCGGAGAAGGGTGGAGAAATATTACTATTTAATGATTTGAAATTTGCTGTGCTAAATCTGCAATTTATCGCTATACACTTATCATCCTGTTTGATATAAGTCATAATAGACGTATTTCTGATTTAATTAGTATATGAATCATATGATAATAATGCATTTTGATTGGTAATAGCTGTTACAATCTTGATTATGAACAATATTTCATTTATCAATTGGAATTGCTTAATGCACCATACTCTTGCACCAACAATATATCACCATCTTAAGTATTGAATGTCTTTAGTTCATGAATTATTAACCTGCTTCTGATAATCAATTCAGATCTTCAGTATCATAATTATATTTAGCAACAGAACTTATCCATGATATTTGCCATTCCAAAATTTATATCCTTATTCTGAAGCTGTAACTTGGTGTAATACCATTTGTAATGAGTACATGCAATCTCCCTAAGTTATTTATTATCCCATTCCCCATTAAACTCAGGGAAACGCAATTCTGGTATGTTCTTTTGCTTTTCCATGAATTAAAACGGTGTTGGGATGTTTAACTCTTTGCAGAATCCAGCAATGGTCTTATCCGTTGCTTCCATATCGGCTTCCAATGTCTTTAATTCAGTAGCCACCAATTCAATGTCAATTGATATCTTCTTCTTCAAACGTGTCAACATACCTCGGTATATTCAGGTTATAATCGTTCTCTCTGACTTCATCCAGACCCGCCACATAACTGTATTTATCAATTGTGGTTCGTTTGCTGAAAGTATCAACAATACGTTCAACATCCTCATCCCTGAGATAATTCTGGGTTTTTACCTTCTCAAAGTGCTGGCTGGCATCGATGAACAGAATATCATCAGGATTCTCTTTACATTTCTTAAAAATCAATATACAGGTAGGAATGCTTGTACCATAAAAAATATTGGCAGGAAGTCCGATAACGGCATCCAGATAGTTTTTCTCTGCTATCAGGTATTTCCTGATATGACCTTCCGCACCACCCCTGAAAAGCACTCCATGAGGCATAACAACAGCCATAACGCCATTCTCTGCCAGATTATATATCATATGCTGGATAAACGCATAATCAGCCTTGGATGATGGTGCAAGTTTCCCGTATTCACTGAACCTGTCATCGTTCATGAATAACGGGTTGGCACTCCATTGTGCTGAAAATGGGGGATTGGCAACCACTGCCTCAGCATCCAGTTTGTTATGCTGTGGGTATTCGAGAGTATCTTCCAGTTTAATGTCGAAGCGTGAATAATGAACGCCATGCAGAATCATGTTCATCCGGCAAAGGTTGTAGGTAGTCCGGTTTAGTTCCTGACCATAGAAATTCAGAACCTCGCACTCCCTTGCCAGGCGAAGCAACAGCGAACCGGAACCAGCCGTGGGGTCATATGCAGATTTTATCCTGGTTTTTCCCAGTGTTACAATACGTGCCAGAATCTTTGAGACCTGCTGAGGGGTATAGAACTCCCCGGCCTTTTTACCGGCACCACTGGCAAACTGTGCAATCAGGTATTCGTAAGCATCACCCAGAACATCGAGTTCCGAGTGTTCCAGTTGGAAGTCAATTTTGTCGAGATGCGACATTACCTTAGCGATGACCTCGTTCCGTTGCTCCACAGACTTACCCAGCTTGGTGCTGTTTAAATCCATGTCCTCAAACAAATGGTCGAAATCCTCTTCACTCTGAGTTCCCATCGTGCTGAGCTGGATGTTGTTCAGGATAACCTGCAGGTCTTCGATGATGAAATTGCTTTCTGATTTTCCGTTACCATTGCCACGTTTCACCAGTTGACCAAATAACTCGGAGGGTTTAAGAAAATAACCAAGTTTTTCCAGTGATTCTTCCCTGATGGCATCCAGATACTCCCTGCCTTTATCCGTATCTTCCCTGATATCCAGATAAAGCATCTTGTCTTCCCTGAGAATCTCGTTGGCATATATTTTCATTTTCTCCGAGAGGTACTTATAAAAAATGAACCCCAGGATGTAGTCACGGAATTCATCGGCATCCATCTTACCACGCAGCGTGTTGGCAATGTTCCAGAGTTGTTGGTTAAGTTGTCGTTTTTGGTCTTCGCTCATTTGGCTAATTTACAATTACATTTTAACTTATAATTGTCTGATTCCCAATTAGGAATAATATCAGACTATTTACATCAGAACGGAATTCGATTGGGAAATTAAAACAAGCATCTAAGATATTCAGAAAGTTTCAGTATTACAACGAACGAATTATAATCAATTAATCCACTGTAATTGTAATTGTTACGAGAATATGGGTGGAATGGATCTATACAATAGAATATCAGAGATTAGTACGAAATTAAAATACTATTCCCGCCAATGTTTTAATCCATGCTTTTCTTCTTTATTACTCCTTATGCTCAGTTTTTTTTCAAAATCATGCCTAATAAATAGGACTCTGAGCGGTCGACTACACCCAGCGATGAGTCCTATTTATTTTATGCCGCATTTTATTCAACTTTCTCTTTTGAGTTTTCTTCTACAGTAAGATTAATTTTGGAAAGTAATTCAGTTATACTTTCTTTTTCCTTGTCTGATATGGAAATATCAAATTCAGTATCTTCAAATTTATTATTGTCAATAAGTGATTTAATCATTTCGATGTAGGAAAATGCATCCTCAGCTGTGCCTGTTCTAATCAGCACCTCCATTTCACCTTCCTTTTTTCTAAATATAAGTTTCATAAATTATCAGTTAAATTTCTTTAGATTATATTTTTTAACACGCTTTTTAATGGAACTTTTCCCTCCATCTGTAATTTCTGCAATATAATCGACAATACTCTTATTGTCTAATTTACCTTCAAGTCTAGCTGATTTTATACTAATCTTGTTCTCTCTATTTTTACATAAAATAACATTCTGAGCATCGCCAAGCATAGGGATTGTTGCATTATGCGAAACTAAAATGATTTGTTTTTTAGTCTTAATGTTTTTAATCGCTTTAATCAATCCTTCATTGATATACTTAGTCGCTAGGTTATCTTCAGGCTGGTCAATTATCAGTGGTGCCATATCTCCCTCATAACCGAGCATTAAATCAAGAATCACTGATGTTTTCCAACCAGCACTTAGCTTCTCGAAGTTTCTATTGTCGTTAGTAATTATTCTATATGTCTTTTTATTTAAATCCTCAAAACTTGAATTTACTCTATTTACAAAATCCTCATAATCCTTAACTTTCGAAGATTGCTGTTTTTTATCTCTTGATTAGAACGCCACGAGGCGGGACGAAAGCCTCGAATACCCACAGAATCTTGCATGTTTTATGACCGCTGTTGTAGCACGTTGATATTCAATATATTTAAGCTAATAAAATCTCAGCAGGTATTTTAAGTCCTTTGTAAAGAGATTTTATCATGCCTAATGTCAGTTTTCTCTTTCTATTCAGTATTTCACTCACTCGACTCTGACTTCCCAAATATTGAACCATGTCAGAATTTGTCATACCCATTTGTTCCATACGAAATTTAATAGCATCAATTGGGTCTGGTGGGGCAATAGGATAATGTTTCAGCTCGTATAACTCAACTAAAGTCACCAATAAATCAAGTTCATCACCTTCCGGAGTATCTTTTTTTGCTCCCCACAGATCTTCAATCCTGTTAATAGCAGAATTATAATCCTGTTCTGTTTTAATTGGTCGAATATCCATAATCAAATCATTTTTGCATCAATTTTATCGTATTGTTTATGAGTCCCAATGAATCTTATGAAAATGACTTGGAATTCATAATCAATCGCAACTACTAATCTGTAATCATTGCCTTTAATGTTAAATACTACTCTTCCGTTTCCGACAATACTTGCATTTTTATATTGACTTTTCAGTTCATTAGAATTTCTCCAATCGGCTGCTTTTGCATCGTGATACCAAGCTCTCAGAGAGACCTCAGAATCTGAGTATTCTGATTTTTCAAAAAACTCTCTTAAATTCCTAAAGGCAATGATTCTCATATTGCAAATTTACAAAAACTAAATCGTATTTCCCAATTTGGGATATTTGTGTTTATTATCTTGTCAAATGGCGCTGCCCCAATGTGCCACAACAAAACAGCACACGCAATATTGCGCGTAATATCTCGCAGTTTCCGTTTCACTTCCGTATATGCCAGGTCCTGGAACATCTCTATTAGATTAGTGAAACATCCGGGTTATAAATTTCGTCGATAAACAAATCGTTCCAAATTGAGTGGATATGTTCATCTGCTTTTAATAATTTCCAGTGGTACCATTCAAATCCTAATAGGTAAACTTAAAAATTTCTCTTCAAACATTCTTCATTCTGTTCGTAAAATTTCTGAACTACTTCCGGGATATGATTTTTGAATGGTAGGCGGTAGTCGGTTGTCGGTATCGGTAATCGGTGCCTTCTGCTCTCAATTCTGAAATCATAAACCCATACCAATACTCGATCAACTTCTTCTCATCCTTATTTTGCTTCCAGGCTGTCTCATTGTGGCTGAGCTCAATGATCTCAGACGTAGACGTAGTTTTAAACCGGTTTGCAACCTCTTCAATTACCTGTATTTCATTTACAGAAAAAAGTTCTTTTTTAAAAGTTCTCCCCGTATAAGGCTTAAACTGCTCACCTGTTCCATCTGAAAATGGGAGGGCAGAGATCTCAACAACTCCCTTCCCGGCCAGGAAGTCAAACAGGCTGTTGAAATTATTCGGTACCGGTCCCATATCAATAGCGGCATAAGACATCCCGCTGATTGAATAACCGATTTCGCCGAAGTATATGAAATCGGCATAAAAAAGCAGTTTGTTGAGTTTGGTTTTCCAGGGATGTAGCTTTTCGGCAAAGAAAAAAACCATCTCTGAAAATTTAGCGAGATCCGGTTTTTTAAACCCGTTCAGAGGGCAGGCAGGTTTGCTGGTTACCTGTCAAATACGTTTCCATGTTTCCTGGTGTTAAAAATGGAGGGTCTATATTTGTGCCCGAATAGCAGTAAAATTTTCAAAATTTAAAAGGTCAATCTTAAGCGTTTCCTGACCGGTTTAAGTGGGTCAGTATACACCTGATACCAAAATCAGCAAAAATCCGGAGGATATCACCTGTTTCCAGGTAAATATGGGCATAAAAACTTCAAGCTTCCAGGAATCTTCATCCAGCTCAATCCCAAAAATCAACAAAAAACGTCATTAAATGCATAGCTTGCCTGCTGATAGTCCGGCGGGTGCGGTGCACTGAGCCTGCCGAAGTGTAGTTTAACATAGCCTGTCCCGTTTCACGGGAGACTCATCGTTGTTCCGATTGCTTTCGGAATGCAGACCGCTCAGAGTCCTGTTTATTGTGCGTTCGTGCTTTCTTTTCTGTCGCCTAAGCGTTGGGAAAGACACACTTTTTGCCAATCCTGGATTGTATCGTTAGCTTGAGTGGCTTGGCAATATGTGTGGCTGTGAAGGGTTGGCAAAATTCAAACACTTTTTATTTTTTCCTTTCCATTCTTAATCCTCTTTCAATTAGAAAGTCATTTATATCAATACATCGAACTCCGTTCCTTTCAGATACCGCAGGAATCTTATTGTTCTTTGTTTTGCTTTCGCTTGCTATCAGCGTGCAATTATGCACCTTGCAGTAACCAATTAAGTAGGGGTCTGCTTCTTCTTTCCCTTCTGCTTGTTTTTGTGCATTTAAAAAGCCTGTATTGTATTCAGCATTTATTATCGGTATAGCTTTGTTGAAACTTGCTGCATCTGTTTCTACTACTAAATGCTTTTTCCACTTTTTTACCCACTTTTTTAAAAAATCCTCTTTGCCTTCATAGTCGTTTATTTCTTGCTCTACAAAGTCAATTGTTTTGAAACATCCTTGCTTTATTAAGTCCTCAATTTCTTCCCAAATAGCTGCAAATACAGGATTATCCTTTTTAAATGTTGATTCAAGCATGATAAGTCCACTCGTATCAATTACATAAACCGTATTTCCTTTGCTGAATAAATTCATCATTAAACGTTGAGAAGTTGTCTTGTTTTCGGAATGTAGGACAACTTAACGCCTAAAAAATCAGACAAGTCCTTTAAGCTTATGCGGTTTTCGTCATAGGCTTTAAAAGCTAAGCTGATATATGTTCTTCCTTTTTCCTGAACGGCTTCTTTGGCTAAATTTCTGCCTTCAGGATTTTTAGCTCTACCAAATTGGGGTTTATTCCATTTTTCATGTTTCTCTTTGTAAAAAGCTTTTGTTGTTAGCCCGTTTTCGAGAAGACTTCTTAAAATAGCAAGTGGACCAACATGAAAATGATTGGCTATACCGACCAAATCCTTTTTAGCCCAAATTTTCTGACCCTTTGCCTGGTATTCTTGCAAAATCCGCATGTGCAGGAGTTCAGATGTTGGTACCAATACTTCAGCTGCAAACGCATTGCACCATTTTTCTAACTCCCATGCAGGGTTTAAGGATAAATCAGTTATCGCTCCTTCATTTAGAAGGATGTGTCCCAATTCATGGAACAGTGTAAATATTTTTGAATGAGGTGGTTCTCCTCCTCTTATGATTCCGATGATGGGAATGATGTCGTCAACAATAGCAAAGCCTCTTACATTATCTTGTTTTAGGCTTAGCTGAAATACTGACACTCCCAAAGATTCAATTCGCTCAACATAAGCTTCTAATGCCATTCTAATATTATCAATTTCCCTGATTTCTTTCAAATGAAGAAGTCGGTGGATTTTTTCCGCAACCTTTTGAGGATTGTCCTGTATGGAAGCGGATAAATTGAATTTCGGAAATGGTATGCCCATTTCTTCACGCAGTTCAAAAAATGATTGAGCCAATGCCCTTGATTTACGAACTGCCATGATGGTTTTTTCATGGAAGTGTCCAAGCTCTTTTGAATCTATGGTTCGTCTGTCCTGGGGAAGTGGTTTTTCCTCTGGGGGTTTATTCAATAGGAGTGTTGCGATGGTGCGTTTGTAGGTTTTTGAAAAAGCCTTCAACTCCTCCAAAGCGGGCTGCTTTTCACCTAACTCTAATTGAATCAACCGCTTCGGCGAAATACCCGTACTTTCAGAAGCCTGAGCTCGATTCAGGGCAAGCGATTCCCTTGCCCAAACAAGGACTTCATGATTTACATTGATATGGATATTTTCATTCATTTATCTGGTTACGAATTACCTGTATTGAATAAACTCGATTGGATAAGAATTCGTGTTCAGGTGATTTTCATTAAACTCGTTCCTTCTGCTGTCAATCTGCCAACCAATTCAGAAGCTCCCCCCCCATCCCTGAAACTTTATAAAAGTTGATTCACAAAACGGGTATATGAAAATACAACTTTGTGTCCGTTTTCAAAATGGTTTGCAGCCATCAAACCACAACAGGATGAAACAAGCCATTTAACCAATCTCTTTTGGCAACTCTGCCCGAAGGCAATAATATGTCCCCTTTGTTAAACATTATGCTTCTTCGACGTTGCTATTTTGAGTAAATGTACAAAACTTTAAACAACCTACGTCGCCCGGCTCAGGTATATTGCGTGTTGAACTAAATCCGCCTGCGCGGATAGCTCTATTAAAAATACCCGTCCCGATGGCAATCGGGATTGTCATAATTTGATCTTTTTAAACCTTAAAATTTCATATTATGAGAATCCCGATAGCAATATAGCCATCGGGACGGGTTTTACCATCGTAGAACAAGCCATTTCACTTGTTCCTGAATTCAGTCGTGTTCCGATAAAAGAGAATGCAACCTATAACACTTTCGTTGAGCCAATTAAGTTTGCTCCAAGGTCAGCATTCCAACTATTTCCCTTATTCGCAAACTGTATACAGCGCTTGTTAGCGCTTTTTTCCTTAGGATCATTGATCTTCAGGTAAATATCATAGTCCCCGGCAGGAACGCTACCAAATGAGGACATTATAACCGAAAAGTTCAAATCACGCCATGCAGCAGTGTTGTCCGGCCTGCCATTGCCACCCTCATCGGTCAGCCAATCCCTTGCGTCCAGCTTCGTAAGCGTAATGTAGGTGTCAGAACCGGCTTTGGCTTTCAGAATAACCGACACATTTTTTCGGTTGACAATATTACCAAAGCCGACGTTTTGGATCTTTCCTTCGAACCTCAGTATGCCGTTCTGCTCTACCCATTCACTTGCTTTAGCCTCACGCAACACCAAACGGTAACCTAATCTGTCGCGGAAATATTCCAGCCCGGTTCTGCCTGCATATACCGGGTCAAAGATCGCCGTTTTTGTTGGTCCGGTAAAAGGAGGAAATGTCTCTTCACTTGATACCGGAAATGTAACTGGTGTAGTGACGTTTGCCTCATTATAGATAAAATTACTCCACCGGGAATAATTACCATGTCTCATATTCAAAACAGTTGTCCGGAATTCATGGGCTTCTATAATAGCGCCCGGCATATTTCCAAAAGCATTATTGCCGATCCCGCCTTCACCTTCAAAAATTGTGTTTCGATTATGAAGCCAGGTGAGAGATCCGAAACGTTCATATGGATAATCAAATCTGCCATTGTCGCCATAATTAGCCGCATAACTATCGTCGAAAAGACCAAAACGCGACTCCGGTGAGCCCTTTGGCGGAACCGGCATTGTATTTACATTAGTAACAGTGTAAGTGGTCCCATACGTAAGGTTATACCATGCCAGTAATAAGCGATGATCTGTTAAAAGAGTACGCGAAGCAGGAACAGCGTCCAGATATGCGTCTAAAAGCTTCTTAGCTGCATCCGCACTCAGAGCCAAAGGTGATGAGTGCTGCTCGCCCCATGGACCAAGCATCCCCGTTTTAACACACATGATGATGTCTTCGAATTCATGGAAAATGGGTTTAAGCTGCCAAAGATGATATTGTATCCAGTCCTGGTCCGTATGACCGGGTACGTCACACATGGCCGATGGATTATTAGGAGTTACGTATGCTGGTTCCGGGCCAAGAATGAGCCCTTCGGTGAGATTCAGGTGGGGATACTTTTGGGGTTCAATATAACTAAACCCGTTGCCATCATAAGAAAATTTCACAAAGGCTACGCCGTTGCCATCTCTAACCTTCTGAAGCAGGCCTCTTATGTAATCAAGCGCAAATGATGTTAACGGTTGAGTTTTTCCTGTTCTTGTGGCTCCGGTACCCGGATCTGCAAACAATCCATCATCCTTGTAAGCAAAAGCATCTTTCGCCGAGAGGAACGCATTCGACGAAAAGTTACACAAGTCAAAACCCATAAATGATACAGAAGGAAGGGCAGAGACCCCGGTACCGCCAATATAAGGGTTGGCGTTTTGATTAACACCATTATAAAATTGAGTCTCTTCAATATCATCACCTTCCACAGGCGGTACCTGTCTTCCTTGATATAGCACAGAATTTGCGTCAACCGGAACCCGGTGATCTACTTCAGGCGTAATACCAAAAGGCGAATTAGTCTCATTAACCGAATTCGGCGATATATTCTGCCAACGGCCTCTATAGGGGCCTCTGTCCGGATTCGGGATATCAACAGGATTCTCCGTATAGTCAAGCGCCTGTAATACAAGCGGAGCTTCTTTTCTATCGTCCTTACCATTCCCTGCAATGTCCTTTTTGGGATCCTTTCCCGCGTATATGACAAAAAACAAGGCTGTCAATAGCAGTCCAATGATTAACCTGATTTCATTCGCTCTAAATGTTTTTTTCATAATCTCTAATTTTATATAATAAATGGATGCTTTGCCGATGTAAATGTCAGTAGTAAAATAATCTACAATAAAGTTATGAAAATTAATTTTCTTAAGAAGAACTCAAAATGCATCATGCGGGTTTCTAACCCGGGAATTTTTACGAACGCTTCTGGTATATACGAAATTCAGGGCGAACCTGGCAATGAGAGAGTGGGCGAGAGAATACCTCCCAACGCCAAAAGTAGCAAACCCGAAAAGATACTGGAATACCTTTCGCGTTACCTGTTCTGTAACGCCATAACCGATCGGCGTATCATCAAAGTGAAAGACGGCAAGGTGCATTTCTCCTGGAAAGACTACCGTCGCGGGCATTTCCGGATTAAAAGCCAATTGAGCCTGCATCTCGATCATAACTACACTAAAAAAGAGGCAAAAGGTTACTCAACCCGCTACCTCTTTTTTTGGCTCAACTGTGCCTTAATTTCTAATTTGTTATAGCCAGTGCCTTGTCTATTTGTGGATTAAATTTATCTCTGATAATTCCTGACCTATTTGATGTATGCCTTCCAGAATTTTTTCAGTTTGTTTATCAGATGGTTTTTTATGCCCTTGTACATACTGAGACAGAAGTGTTGGGTTCATGCCAATTTTTTCTGCTAAAAATTTTGCATTTAATACTTTGTAATACTGAAAGAACTGTTTAAAATCGATTTCAAATTTCAGATTTTCCTGAGTCAGGGAAAACCCCTCCTCTTCAAAATAAAGATTAATTGCCTCGAGTGCATTTTCCAGTAATTCCGGAACTGTTCTTCCGGTTGTGAAAATTGGATACCCTGCAGCATAGGCTGAAAATCCCGTATCCGTTTTTTCGACACTTATGTTTATTTTTCTCCTGGTCCACTTCATTTTTAAATTTTATTTTAAGCCTGCTTCTTTCATGATCTTTTTCTCAAGCCCTTTCCCCAGTTCCTGACTTCCATGATTTGGAAAGACAATTATACCCGGCTTTTGATCATGTTTCAATTTAATATGGGACCCTTTCTGAGAAACCGGATGCCATCCGTCTTTGACAAGAATTCTGTATAATTCAGAACATTTCATCCATCCATAGAATTCACAAAGGTAAATAATAATTTACTTATTTACAATAGGTCGTTTGGCTCGGTGGCATTGGCTACAACGTTTCGCCGGTAAGTTTCGTTGCCAGGGACGTTAGTGTTCGTTAAAATCATTAATCATCTTTCACCAGAATTTTCGAAATTCAGAGCGAACCTGGCAATGAAATTAACGGCTGTTAGAGGCTGGCGGATTTTTAAACTTGATTTTTTGGTCTTCCAGGGCTGTAGCTTTTCGGCAAAGAAAAAGACCATTTCTGAAAATTTAGCGAGATCCGGTTTTTTAAACCCGGTCAGAGGGCCGGCTTCCTGATTACCTGTCAAATACGATTCGAGCAGTTTTTCAAAATTTCTTCTTTTATTTTATTCGACCTTTCGGATATTCGGTCTAAGTCCCCATTGAGCAATATGACTTCATTATTCTTGTCGAATGCCAATATTTTTTTATCTTTAATTTTAAATGAGGTTTGGCGCCGGATGACTTCATGCACAAAATGGATCCTGGGAATGGCAGAACCCGGCACCTACCGGAAATTTGCATAGCATGAGGATAAAGCACCCCCTGTCTGAATTAGGATTCGTAGGATTATAGGATTATAGGATTTAAATGATACTGGAAATGACAAAATTACATAGCGTGAAGAAAAAGCACCCCCTGTCTGAATTAGGATTCATAGGATTATTGGATTATAGGATTTAAATGATACTGGAAATGACAAAATTACATAGCATGAAGAAAAAGCATCCCCTGTCTGAATTAGGATTCGTAGGATTATGGGATTATAGGATTTAAATGATACTGGAAATGACAAAATTACATAGCATGAAGAAAAAGCATCCCCTGTCTGAATTAGGATTTGTAGGATTATAGGATTATAGGATTTAAATGATTCTGGAAATGATAAAATTTCATAGCGTGAAGATAAAGCATTCTTCTCCCCAATCTTATCATCCTTTAATCCTACGAATCCTAATTCAGACGGTGATTTGAAATGAAACACGAACAACTGCCCCATAAAGAAACAACCTATGCTCCCCAATCCTATCATCCTTTAATCCTACGAATCCTAATTCAGACGGTGATTTGAAATGAAACACGAACAACTAACCCATAAGATAATCGGTTGTGCGATGAAGGTCCACAGCACGCTTGGTAATGGATTCCAGGAGGTAATATACCAACGCGCCCTGGCCATAGAGATGACCAGGCAGGGTGTCAATTACAAAAGAGAAATGGAAATGAGCATTTACTATGAAGGCAAAGATATTGGTACGCGACGAGTTGACTTTTTCGTTGAAGATCAAATCATGGTGGAATTAAAAGCACTGATAAATCTCGAGGAAGTACACCTGGCCCAGGCAATGAATTATTGTCAGGCATATAATCTTCCAATCGGACTCCTGATCAATTTCGGCTCAAAAAGCCTTCAGTTTAAAAGGGTTTACAATCTTAACCACCCGGAAAACGTCTGAATTAGGATTCGTAGGATTAGTGGATTATAGGATTTAAATGATTCCTGAAATGATAAAATTACATAGCGTGAAGATAGAGTACTCTTCTCCCCAATCCTATCATCCTTTAATCCTACGAATCCTAATTCAGACGGTGATTTGAAATGAAGCACGAACATCTGCCCCATAAAGTAACAACCTCTGCTCCCCAATCCTTCATCCTCTAATCCTACGAATCCTAATTCAGACGGTGATTTGAAATGAAATACGAACAAATAACCATAAGATAATCGTTTGTGTGATGAAGGTCCCGGTTATGAGCTACATAAAAGGGATGCTTTTCACGATATTCCTCTGCTATGGGTCCGAAGGATAGTTCTTACACCAAAGCTTCTGTTTTTCCTTGCACTTTTAGCGGTAAGAGTGATTTATTTTGTATTGCATCTGTTCCCACCTAAGCATGCTAGCCTTTTGGCATTTTCTTTTAGAGCGATAATTTACGTGGGATTCGATATGGACTGCCGGATGCTCCACGAAACATTATGACTTAAACCGTTCAGAAAAATTCAGGAATTCTAAATGTTCTATGTATTCCTGCCTGGCTTTACCAGTTAAAAGGCTGCTGAAGTCAATTTTTTCCTCCGAAGAATTCCTTTTATGCGAAAGAAAATCATCCAGGAGCCCCTTTTCTTTTGCAATCAGGTACCATGGGGAGTCTTCGCCATGGTCAATCTCTACCAGTTGCGAAGCTGTAAGACAACCATACTGCCGGGTGATTTTTTCAAGCATCTCCATCTCTGCATCAGAGAATTCGTCATCAGAAAATGGTTTCCGTGCCTTTATCCAGGTAGCCTCTGCACTGGTAATTTTTTCAACATATTCACCCATCAAAACCGGTTCGTCAGACAGTTCAATAAAAATATCCCGGGCAACCGGTCCCGCCTGCCATACTTCAAAATCGATATCAAGAAATGGAAGACGATGATCTTTAATGAACGACTCCTCCAGAAGGTACAGGAGTTGCAGGAGCTTCGTTTTTGAAAGATCCTGGATCCTTTCGGCAAAGTAAATGATCGTATTGCCGATTTTACTGATTTTTTCTTTAGTATACCTGTTCATAGCCTGGCTCGCAATGGACAATTTAGTAATTTACAGGATGATTATCAATAAAACATTCATTATGATGGCCCTTCCCATGTCAATGGCGGCATAGGACATCCCTTATTGAATAACCGGTTTCTCGCCACCTTGACGATCGTTACCAGATCTATAACAATGGAAAATTACGTGGCGCAGTTTTCCCCTTTGTTTTCTCTGCCACAATAAGTTTCCACCAATCTTGCTGTATCTCTAATTTTTCAATATCATTACCTGATTTAATGAACTCCACTTTCAGGTTCAATTGCTCGCTATAAAATTTGTTGTCACTCTCAGCAAATAAATAAACAGGAGGCTGTGACCGGATTTTTAACGTCAGATTATCGCCATCTTTTGCTACAGTTATTTCCCAACCCTCTTCCGAAATATAGGTTCCGCATAAGGAATCCAGAGTTTCATTTTTAATCTCATATTTCTTATTCTCAGGGAAATAATCCGGCCAATTGTATTCTTTTGCAATTGAACGTAATACTTCAAAAACCAATTGAAAACTACTGTTATTAATTTGGAAACCACTTGAATTGATCATAACAACTGCTCCTTTGCCCAGCTTTTTATATCCGTATATTTGTGAATTAAATCCTATATTTCCGCCACTGTGTCCGAATAAAAGAGAATCACCCCTGCCTTGAAGAAATAATCCGATTCCCATTCCAGGTTCTACTTCCTGAGGAGTCAGCATTTCATTTATACCTTCATTACTTATGAAATCTGATTTGTTATTACAAGCCTTTTGTATTTCTATCACAATTTTAGCTAATTCAGTCGGATTAGTCCAAAGACCGGCAGCTGCCATCTCAGGATATATATTGTGGTTTCCCATGATTGGTTGGTTAAGTGCTTCATATCCGGAGGCTAATAAATAAGCTTTTGATTTTGATATGGGTTGTTCATAAGTGCTATATGTCAGATGCAATGGCGATAAT
This sequence comes from uncultured Bacteroidales bacterium, assembly GCA_963771005.1. Classification (GTDB taxonomy): domain Bacteria; phylum Bacteroidota; class Bacteroidia; order Bacteroidales; genus DASQZK01. The sequence goes on along the minus strand of CAVYRO010000008.1, from coordinate 1,626,355 downwards.
ACAAGGCTGTCCATTATTTTATACAATGGTTCTTTAAATTTATCCTCCAGTATTAACTGTGCGACAACGAGCCCTCCTCCTGAATATCTGAATCGCGTACCAGGAATGATATTTGCAATTACGGGTTCGGAGTTCGCAGGATATTCACCTTTCAATATCTGGACGGTTGTAGGAATTGCAACATCAGGTGAATAGCCCACATAACTGGGTACTGTCAATCCTGCCGTATGACTTAAAAGCTGTCTGATTGTAATAACAGGTTGCCACCCTTTATTAGCTGGAATTTTCCATGATCTTAAATATACATTCACATCGGTATCCAAATCAATTTCATTGTTTTCTTTCAATCTCATAAAAGCTAATGAAACAACCGCTTTGCTTATCGAAGCTGCCTGAAAAAGTGTATTTTGATTAACAGGTTCATTCGTCTTAATGTCCTTAACACCAAACCCCCGGGCCCATTCAATTTTTCCATTATTTATAACTGCAATACTAATTCCCGGAGTTTGATAATGTGCCAGTCGTTCACTTAAGTTTGCATTTTCGTACTGATTCCAAAATGGGGTTTCAACTTTAAGATTTTCTGTTATTCTATTTATTCTATCTTCAATTTCCTGAGGATATTTAGGATTTTCAGTATCTGATTTTTTTGGTTTGCACCCAATCACAGATAGCAAGATTAAAATGTAAATCGTTTTTTGCATTATATAATAATTTTGATTTTAAAGGCATAATGGAACCCACATGATCGATTATTATACTTCAATAATTGCTGAAGACCGTAAATGGCTGTAAGATGCTTTCACTTCAGAGAAAGAGACAAAAGCAATAACGGTTATTAATCCTGATAAGAGTCTTTCTTTCGGCGAGGTTTTCAATTTCTTAAATTTAATGCTATTCTATGGATGAATTTTTCATTTTTGAGTTTTATAAAAATATGAGACGTTTATTATTCCTGATTGTTACAAGAGATAAATAGTACAGGTTGAAATCTTGTATTAATTGTGCGTTTCTCAGCTCACCGGTTCCCAATTCAATCCGGGATTGGTCAACAAAATTAACATAACAAAGAATTCCAAATTCGGGATGGTATGAATCTTCAAATATCAGCTTCTGAGCGTGTCATTGTTTGAAGTTTTCCGCAGTTGTGCGGCAAAAGATCCGCCAAGTCCTTGCTGTAGTCATTCGGGGATTAAGGTCATGCGCTTTGCAGCATCCCAGAGTGTGTACATGATGGCCGCATTCTCTGCGGCATCGTGGTTCCCACAAAACATATAGTTGCGCTGTCCGGGTTTATGTAAAGATTTACATTAGCTGGAAAGAAAGAATTACCGTTTCGCCTGGAGTAATCCGGATATCCAACAGGCCGCCATTATGTATTCATTCCTTGGACCTGCAGAATCAAATTTTGACTTTTTCATCTATAACCTTGAAGTCAGACATTCTTGCCTGATTTTAACTTGTCGGAATTTTGGCGATATTTACATGTAATTATTTTGGAAAGAAATTAGATTTACATAATTCATAAACAAATTTCATTATGCGTAGATTAATACTATTATTGACAGTTCTTTTATCATTTGTGAGTATTTCAGCTCAAAACAAAGTAGAAAGATGGCGTATTTATGAAATTGTTCTTAATGGAGTCTCGAAAGGTAATCCTTTCACTGATGTACAGCTAAGTGCTAAATTTACGCATGGTGAGAATATAAAAATAGTTTCAGGCTTTTATGACGGAAACGGAAAATATAAAATCCGCTTTATGCCGCAGGAGACTGGTTCCTGGACTTATATCACATCAAGCAATTTAAAATCACTTAATAATAAAAAAGGCAAATTTGAATGTTCTTCAAACACCGATACCAATCACGGACCCGTAGTAGTAAAAGATACTCTTAATTTTGCATATTCTGACAATAAACCTTATTATCCCTTTGGTACAACTTGCTATGCATGGGTTCATCAGGGAGACAGTCTTGCCAATTTGACATTGAAAACGCTTTCAAATGGATATTTCAATAAAATGCGTATGTGTATTTTTCCAAAAGACTACGATTGGAATAAAAATGAACCGCTCTTGTATCCTTTTGAGGGAAAACCTTTAAACGGATTGGGATTACACAAAATTTAACCCTGCATTTTTCAGAATATTGAGAAAAGGATATCTCAGTTGAGACTCACTTGGAATTGAAGCCGATTTAATTGTTTTTCATCCATACGACCGTTGGGGATTTCAAAAAATGGACAGAAAGACCGATGATTTGTATATCAATTATATTATTGCACGCTTTGCTGCCTATAAAAATGTATGGTGGAGCATGGCTAATGAATATGATTTTATGAGAGCAAAGAAAATGGAAGACTGGGACCATTATATTCAGTTGTTTGCTGAAAAAGATCCTTACAATCATCTTCGAAGTATTCACAATGGGTCGAAAATTTATGATCATACAAACCCTCTGATTACACATGTCAGTGTACAGAATGAAGACACATATAAAGCAAAGGAATTAAGACTAAAATATAAAAAACCAATCGTTTATGATGAATGTCGTTACGAAGGGAATATTAATTGGTCATGGGGGGATTTGACGGCGGAAGAGATGGTAAACAAATTTTGGCGCGGAGTTACAAATGGTGGCTATGTAGGTCATGGTGAAACCTATGTAACCGAAAATCCGGTTAAATGGGGGTATGAATCAACCGATGTTTTATGGTGGTCGAAAGGTGGAGTTCTCAGATGGGCAAAGTCAGGAAAGAATTAAATTTTTAAGAGAAATAATAGAAACCCACCCCTGCGGGCAGACTCACTACGGCATAGAGATAATTTTCCACCAACATCTTCCGCAGGTTCTTGTAAGCCTTTCCGCTTTGGAAAATCACACCTTCGGGCACAATGATGCCCGCTTTGCCTTTGGGATTCATATGCTCGGTAATGTAGTCCACAAACAATACTTCGGAACGGTTGCTGCTGATGGTAAATTTCTTGTGCGGTCGTATGCCGCCCTTCGGACTCATAAATGGTGGATTGGCTAATATCACGTCCGCATTTTCGTTCCAACGGTCTTCGCTGCTCAGCGTATCGTATTCGTTGATGTGCGGGTCAGAAAAACCATGCAAGTACAAATTCACTAAACTCAAGCGTACCATGTCGGGTGAAATGTCGTAGCCTGCAAAATTCTGAATCAGCTTTTTGCGATCATCGGGGGTGAGTTGATCGCCCAGATTGTTAAAAGGTTTTCCAGACTGCCGGTCGGGCAGGTTTGAACGTTTGTTGTACTGGTAAATGTTTAAACCTTCTTTATTGGCCCTGGTATATTTCAGCAGGATATGCTTGTATGCCGAAATCAGAAATCCTGCGGTACCCAAAATGGCAATATGGTAATGTTATAATAATTACGAAAAAGTTTCAATGCGCAGATGATATTGGGTTCATACCGGTTGGCTTTAATGGCGGCTTAGATAAGAATGTTTGGAACCAAAAACTATGTCGCATCACCCAAAAACTCAAGACAGCAGCTTAAGACGTAAATAAAGCCTTCTATATATTGGCACCTTCTACGGTCTCCCCATTTTCTTGGACGCGGTAATTTTATAACTTCTATTACATGTTAAACGCTTCTTCAAGCTAATCATAAGGGTCAACATATTGATCTTAGCGCTAGCTAAGAATTATTTCGAACCAAATAGATTTAATTATGTTAAAAATTTAAGATTTATGGATGCTTTTTTGCAAAATAATAATCAGTTCATTAAAGCAATATGAAAAAACCAAAAGAAATATACTGGAAGAAAAACCTTCATTATCTTATGATTTTATTATCGATTTGGTTCCTAGTCTCATACTGTGCAGGAATTCTATTTGCCGACTTTTTAAATAATTTCCATTTGGCTGGATATCCAGTTGGCTTTTGGTTTGCTCAGCAAGGTGCCCTTTTCATTTTCGTTTTACTTATTTTCATTTATGTTATTTTGATGAACAGGCTAGACAAATATTTTGATGCTAATGAGAATTAAGCTGTAAATTCCAAAACTAAATGGACCAACAACTCTGGACCTATTTAATTGTAGGTTTTTCATTTTTACTTTATATACTGGTAGCTAGTAGATCAAAAGCGGCTTCTACCCAAGAATTTTATATAGCAGGAAGAGGTGTACATCCAATAGCAAATGGGATGGCTACTGCAGCCGATTGGATGTCAGCTTCATCATTTATTTCAATGGCAGGATTGGTTTCTTTCATGGGATATGATGGATCCCAATACTTAATGGGTTGGACTGGCGGTTTTGTGTTGATGGCTTTGATGGTTGCTCCTTATCTACGAAAGTTTGGCAAATATACGGTACCCGATTTCATTGGTGAAAGATATTATTCAAAAAATGCACGTCTGGTAGCACTTATTTGTGCAATTTTCATCTCGTTTACATATGTAATTGGGCAAATGAAGGGCGTTGGGATTGCATTTGCCAGATTTTTAAATATTTCATTCGAAACGGGCGTCATTATTGGAATTGGTATTGTTTTCATATATACTGTATTTGGGGGAATGAGAGGAATTACAAATACTCAGATAGTTCAATATTGTGTGCTCATTTTTGCTTTTACAGTTCCTGCCATTTTCATTTCATTAAAGATGACAGGCGACCCTGTTCCGCAATTGGGTCTGGGTAGTAAGACCAACGGTGGAGACTATTTACTTAATAAACTCAACCAATTATCTGTCGATCTGGGATTTTCCGAATATACAAAGGTAAATAAAGACAACATTATAAATATTCTTTTCGTGACTTCGGCTCTTATGTTCGGAACAGCAGGACTTCCGCATGTTATAGTACGCTTTTTTACTGTTCGTAGAGTGAAAGATGCCCGTATTTCGGCTGGTTGGGCTCTTTTGTTCATTGTACTATTATATTCTACTGCACCTACTGTTGCGGTTTTTGCAAGAACAAATCTTATAAAAAACCTGTCAGGTATAAAATATTCTGAGGTTCCAAAATGGTTTCATAATTGGGAAAATACAGGTTTGATAATATTTAATGACAAGAATAAAGATGGAATTATTCAGTACTTAGCCAACGAAGAATTAAACGAATTATATATTGACCGGGATATCATAGTTCTGGCTAATCCTGAAATGGCAGATCTTCCAGAATGGGTCATCGCATTGGTTGTAGCAGGAGGATTGGCGGCAGCATTATCTACTGCTGCAGGGTTGTTGCTCGTGATATCCTCATCTATATCGCATGATCTATTTAAAAATTATTTGAAGCCTGATATTTCAGAGAGAGGGGAGCTTTGGACAGCTCGTATCAGCATTGCTATTGCAGTTTTGGCTTCCGGTCTGGCCGGCTTGAATCCGCCTGGATTCGTTTCTCAAGTTGTTGCCCTTGCGTTTGGTCTAGCAGCTTCATCCTTTTTTCCGGCGATCATATTAGGAATATTTGACAAAAAAATGAACCGCGAAGGGGCTATAAGCGGAATGATTGTAAGAATAGTATTTACAATAGCCTATATTATTTATTTTGTACCACAATTGGGGGGACCAGGTACTCATGAAGGTTATTGGTTCGGAATTGGCCCTGAGGGGATTGGAACAGTGGGAATGTTATTAAACTTTTGTGTTGCTTTGCTCGTTTCACGAATTACTAAACCTGTCCCTAAAGAAGTTCAGGAATTAATTGAAAATATTAGGTTTCCAAGTGAAACATGATGTATGAATGAAATTTACTTCCATTTATTAGAATATTGATTAATTGCTGTATTCAAAGTCTAATATTTAATAGTATTATGATTTTACATTTAGTGAAAATTAAAGTATAAATAAAATTAAAGTATAAATAAAATTAAAGATTATTCTAATGAGGGTAGTAATTATTGGAGGTACTGGTCATGTAGGTTCTTATCTGGTACCTCGGTTAGTTTTGGAGGGCTATGAAGTAATTTCGATTAGCAGAAATAATCGGAAGCCATACGTTATTAGTAATACATGGAAATACGTAGATCAGATTAGAATGGATCGGAGTGAGGAAGAAAAGGATAAGAATTTTGGAAATCGGATTAAAAGACTTTCCCCTGATATCGTAATTGACATGATCTGCTTTGAACTTGACAGTGCTAAAGCATTGGCTGAAAAGCTTATGGGTTATGTAGAACATTTTCTCCATTGTGGAACAATATGGGTACACGGACATAGTGAACAAGTACCTACCAGAGAGAATCAGGCTAGAAAGCCTATTGATGAATACGGCATGAAGAAAGCTGAAATAGAATCCTATTTGCTTTCAATCGCAAGGCTTAACGGATTTCCTGTGACTATTATCCATCCGGGACATCTCGTTGGCCTGGGCTGGGTACCTTTAAATCCTGCAGGAAACTTTAATATTGGAATTTTCAAAAAACTGGCAGATGGGGAAGAATTGGTATTACCAAACATTGGGATGGAAACAGTTCATCATGTTCATTCTGATGATGTTGCTCAATGTTTCATAAAGGCCATAACCCACAGGAATAGTTCTATAGGGGAAAGTTTCCATGCAGTTTCTGATCAAGCGATTACCTTACGTGGTTATGCTACAGCAATGTCGGCATGGTTTGGTAATAAAGCAAAGCTTAGCTTTTTACCTTGGGATAAGTGGAAACAAACAGTATCTGAAATAGATGCATTAAGAACATGGGACCATATTTCTCATAGTCCGAATTGTAGTAATGAAAAAGCAAAAAGAAGTCTAGAATATTGTCCACGTTATAGTTCACTTCAAGCCATTCAGGAATCAGTAAATTATTTGTTAGAAAATAATCTGATTAATACAAATTATATTTAAAATGTAGGAATTGATATTTTCAACCTTCATTTTATTTAATATGAAGGAATCATATATCCACATTTCTTTGTCATTTATGAGAAATGATGGCAGTTACTTTATGGTTATAAACTAGTGTATATATTTTGAAACACAAGCATTTATTTATCAAGTTTGAAAGGCATATGTTTGCAAGGTAATTGTAAAATTAATCTTGTAATACACAGTATTAAAATTGATTCATTAAATGGCATAAATAGTTAGTGTGCTGTTTCACTCATTTGGGTATAGAAGTCATTCTGAAAAATATAATTTCCCATATTTATATCTTCAAAGTAGAAATCAAGTAAAATCTATGAGCAAAGATAATTAGTAATATTGACAAATCTTAATTTTTAAAATTTACGAGACCACTCTTTTGGCCATCTTTCAATCACAACTTTTGTTTGGGTAAAAAATTCAATGGCATGCCGGCTCTGACCATGGAGATCCCCGAAAAAACTATCATTCCATCCGCTGAATGGAAATTGAGCCATCGGAGCTGCTACGCCTATATTAATACCAATATTGCCTGCATTGGCAAGACTTCTGAATGTGCGTGCTGATAAACCGTTTTGAGTGAATAAACATGCCATATTTCCATAATGATTAGAATTTACAAAATTTATGGCATCTTCAAGCGATTCCGCCGGAATAAGGCTCATGACAGGGCCAAAAATTTCAGTATTGATGACTTCACCGTTGCGTGGTACATTTTCCAGGATCGTAGGTTTAATAAAATTACCATCTCTATAGCCTTCAATACTGGCATTCCTGCCATCCAACACAATTTTTGCACCTTCAGAAACTGCTCTTTTAATGAGGGTTTCGACTCTTGATTTACTTTCTTTTGTGATCACGGGACCCATCTCGACACCTTCTTCAAGTCCAAATCCTGTTACCCTGGCTTTTGCGGTTTCAATTAAAGCATCTTTCAGCTCTCCTTTCCTGTCTGCCACAGTTATAATATTTGATGCAGCCAGACACCGCTGTCCGGCACACCCATAAACACTATCAGCAACAATCCTGGCAGACATTTCTATATCTGCATCAGGGAGAAGTATTATCGGGTTTTTTGCTCCACCCTGAGCCTGAACACGCTTTCCATTCGCCGCTGCAGTTGCATAAACATATCTGGCAACCGCCGAAGATCCCACGAAACTAATTGCCTTTACATCCGGGTGACTTAACAGAGCATCAACAGTTTCTTTACTCCCGTTTACCAAATTTACGACGCCTTTTGGGATATCCAGCTTTTCAATGAGTTTCATGATTCTCAACATGGTCAATGGTACCTTCTCTGATGGTTTCATTACGAATGTATTTCCACACGCAATAGCATAAGGTAGAAACCAAAAAGGGATCATTCCCGGAAAATTAAACGGCGCTATACATACACAAACACCAAGTGGCTGCCGAATCATGAACTCATCTATCCCAGATGATATGTTTTCCGAGAATTCACTTTGCATAAGCATAGGTGTTCCGCATGCAACTTCGACATTCTCAATTGCTCTTTGAATCTCAGCCTTAGACTCAACAAATGTCTTGCCACATTCCAAAGTTATCGTACTCGCCAAATCATTCAAATTTTCTTCGAGTAACTTTTTTAGTTCAAATAAAGGTTGAACCCTCTTGATAACCGGTATATGCTGCCATTCCTGAAAAGAATCTTGAGCTGCTTTTACAGCTAAATTTACATCGTATGAATTCTCACGTCCAAGTGGCACCTTACCCAGAATTTCCTGGGTTGCAGGATTTACAACTTCGGTTAAAGTTGTTTCTTTACTGCTTACCCAAGTTCCATTTATGAAATTCTTTAAGATTTCCATTATTTTCTAGTTAATTATTAATTTCTGAGGATTAAAATATAAATTTTTTAATTAAATATTTAAAATATGTTATTAATCAGGATTTTAGCCACTTAATCATAAAATCCTTATTGTATTCCAAAATGAATTCGTATGATAATCTCATACTAAATTTTGCAACAATGGTCATATATGATAATTTTTTTAAAAATGAGATATGTGTCTATAAGAAAATTAAATCTTTGTAATAATCATCGAAGGCAATTAAATAAAGTGAAAAGAAATGTTCTAATTAATTATATCAAATCATCTAATTTTATTCCTTCTGCAAAAAATTGCAAATTATCAAAATATAGCATCTCGTTTAATACATAAAATTTAATTTTACATCCCCTCTTTATATTTTTCAAATAATTTGCAAATAAAGCTGCTCGATTTGCTCATTGGTAGCTGGTTTTGGATTATTCGCAACACTACCGCTATCTATCGCATCCTGAGCCATTTTTTTAAGACTTTTTTGATAGAAATCAATATCATTTTTAATCAATGTTCCCAGTCGTGGTATTGAAATATCATTACAAAATTGTCCGATAGCAGATGCAACTTTCTGAATTGTGTTTACATCTGGGTTATCAATATTGATTAGTCTCGCAATTTTTCTAATTTTTTCAGGTACTGCCGGGGCAGTGTATTCCAGAACTGTTGGCAAAAGTACAGCAATTGTTATTCCATGAGGGAGGTGAAATAAAGCCCCAATAGGTCTTGCCATTGCATGAACCAAGCCTACGGATGAATTTGAAATTGCAAGCCCTGCATAAAATGCTGCCATGGACATATTACTTCTCGCTTGTAAATCATCAGGGTGAAAATATGCCTGTTTTAAATTTCTCATTGTCAACTCAATCGCCCTTTCACAAAATACGTCAGTATATGCGTTGTTTTTCACCGAAATATACGCCTCTATGGCGTGTGTAAGAGCGTCTATTCCAGTAAATGCAGTTACTCTTTTAGGACAGCTTACTGTCAAGTTCGGATCGATCAAAGCAATATCTGGAATCAAACTTTTTGCCGATATTAGCATTTTTCGATCCCGTACGGTATCAGTTATCACGGAAAACCTCGTCGCTTCACTTCCTGTGCCAGCTGTGGTTGGAGCTAATACGACAGGAATTTTTCGCTCTCCCGCTTTTTCATAACCTTCGATTTCTTCAAGCTTTTTATTTCCGCTGCAATATATTGCAACTGCTTTTGCCGTATCAAGGGCACTACCACCCCCTATACCGAGAATACAGTCGCATCCATTTCTCATAAACGAATCAGACGCATTTATCACCATTTCCGAAGTGGGCTCACCATCTATATCAGAAAATACCTGCACAGGTTTCTTCTTTCTTATCAATTCTATTATTTTTATAAAAAATTGCTGAGTGAATATCATACTATCCGTTATAACCATTGGTTTAGAGCCTAGACCATCAAAAATTTGCGGCAGCTCCATTGCACTGTCCTTGCCAAAGACTACTTGTGACGGAGAATTAAATGTGTATGTTGTAATATTTGTCATTTTTCATCCCTCCCTTTACGATTATAAGGTTAATGGATTATGTATATAAATAAGAGTGACTCTTTCAATTTTAACAATTTTGACTCACTTTTTACCTTACTCTATTTCCATCTAATCTGCCTTGATCCTCTTATGTATATAGCAATCTTCTATTAGATGAAAATATAGATTTCTATTTTGGGGTGTGATTATTTCTCACTATAACGTAAGACGGAATTACCATCTTCTTCCCTTACAGCCAAATATTTTTTTAATAATTTTTAGAGTAAAAAATTAAAAAATGGCATCCACAGATCAGTTTCTCAGATTTATAAGGAGATTGTATGGCAGGAATAAGCTTAAAGATACTGAAGCAAGCCGGGAAGTGAATGATTCCCCAAAACCCACATCTTACCCGTACTTCTACAATTTCCTTTATACGCATACGCATGATTGTATCATCTTGAGGTCGTGGTTTATAATAACAAACTGAAGAGGAAATATTAACCAATTTCAATAGCCTCCTGATAGAAGCTCGATAACTATCCAGCAGGTTTAGGGCCAACTCCCGTCTTTGATCAGTCTTTAAAGATTTTTTTAGTATGTCCTGAAGCATTTGTTTATCCAGGCTAGATCTGCAACCAGCGTTCTAAGCTGCGGGTTTTCCTCTTCCAACTGCTTTAATTTTCGAAATTCACTTGCCCCAATGTCCTTATTCTTCTTCTTCCAGTTGTAAAATGTTGTTTCTGAATTACTCATCTTTCGACTTACCTCCTCGACCTTCACTTCGTTCTCAGCTCGACGTAGTGCAAATACTATTTATGCCTCTGTGAATTTTGATCTATTCATTGCAAAATAATTAATTTTAAACATATTTATATTTGCTGAATTCTCTAATTTAAATAGTGCGGTTTTTAGAAGGGAATTCATTCAAATGATATTAAAGATTAAATGTGTAATTATATTTCAATAGGAGTGACTTTACGCTATAAACCGGAAGATGTGGAAATTCTCTTGTTATTGCTGTGTTACGTCCTGAATTGAAGACAATGTAAAAATCATTACCTTCCTTTGGATTGTACCTAAACCGAATGTTTGATCGTATTATTTTTTCAGAAGTATTGTATTGAAAATAAGCGTTTAATGATAACCGTGTGTCGATCATATATGTTGGCTTTATTCCTATAATGTGATTCGTCAATCTTACATTTCTTCTACTGAAATTTAACTTATCTAAATTATAGAGTGCACCCAATTCCAAATGCTTTGATAATATCAGGGTTGGTTGTATATTAATTGAAAATCTTGTTCCATCATAATACTGACCGATTTCAGGCTTCATTGTTATGTAAAAAGATTTTGATCCGGGAGTCGAAAATGAACTTAATAATTTTATAAAATTATATTTTGACGGTGGAATAAACACTTCATTTTCTATGATTTCCAAACTATCCCTCAAATTTTCAGTATCATAATGAAGATCAAAACTTCCCTGCCATTGATTTTTAGTTGTGAATTTCCAGCCAGTTTCCTTGTCAGATGACATTATCGAACCATCATCGACATAATATGCATTCCATAAGGCGATCACAGGAGAATGGCTATATATTGGTGAGCTTTCTTCAGGAAGCCAGCCATAGTTTAATGTTACAGCGATAGAATAATAATTATCGAGCAATTCAAAGCCTATACCTGGATTAAAGTTCAACCCTGATCTGGCGTAACCCAATTCATAACTAAGACCTCTGTTTGATTGTCTTTGCCAGTTTGCCTGTATTCTACTTGGGTCAAGAATTGAAATGTTTTTTAAATTATCTTCAAATGACTGACTCCATTTCAAGTTGAGATAATCTTCACCATAAATACGGAAAAGTCCATCTAATCCATAAGCCAGATTATATGAACCGTCAATTCCAATACGGCTCGTCACCATTGCTCCGACAAAGGAATTCTCATTAATAACCTGCCTGCGAAACCTTACAACTCCGAAATTCTCAGATGGAAGTATCTCCCTGATAACTCCGGAGGAATCAATTTTCCGGAAAGCGGCCGTTTGCATGTCCAGAACACCCATATCCCATTTCCCAACCCTGCCGGAAATTCTTGTTCCGCCATAAATACGAATAGGATCTCCGTCGTCACTAAGTCCGATCCTGCGACTATAGAAAAGCATACTGTTCCAACCATAAGAATAATCAAAAACACTTTCTCTCTCAAGAAAGAACATCCGCTTTTCGGGCAAATAAAGCGCATTACGGGTAAGATTTATCTGTAGTTCATCAGCTTCAACCTGGGCAAAATCTGTATTTACAGTCAGATCCATAATCATGTTATTGGACAGACCAAATTTAATGTCGAGGCCCCCCTCAAGGGTTAATTTGTTCGATTTAATATATTCAGTTTGATTAAGTTTTAAATCATTGTGGCTTACATATCCTCCTAATAGATAAGGGGCAATATAAATTGGCTTGTCAGGCTTAATATCTTTAAGCACAATCTCCTGTGCCTGTGACGGTTTTATTATAGAATACTGGCCCCAATTTGGGGGGATCGCCGGAAATATATCAGTTTCGTTTTTAACCGGCATCCATCTCTGTATAATCAACCCCATTCTTACTTCAGCTTCTGAATCCTGGAAACGGAGACTCGAAAATGGAATTCTCATTTCAACACTCCATCCATTTTTGTCTATGTTGGTTTGAACATCCCAAAATGTGTTCCAATTTATATTCATTGGTATCTCACTGGGACGCTGGATAACAGCATCTTTCTGAATGCTGGCATCCCATCTTAAAGCATCCGGTGAGGTCATATATGCCTGGCAATTTTCCTTATCATTATAGGTATCCAGTAAAATCCCAAACAGATCACTGGTCATACCCATATAATCTCTTTTAAGACTTGTTGATCTTATCATTTCTGGATTTTGATAACGGAGCCATGCAGCAACATAAAGATAAGTATCATCATAGGCAATTCGCACATCCGTCTCTTCGGTTGGATCTTTACCAAAGAAAGGAGAATACATTATCATTTTAATAGGGATAATTGTATTCCATGCCTCATCGTCAGGGATTCCATCAAAAGTAATAGGAAGAGTAAGCTTTTCAACAATCACAGCCTTCTTGAGAGTAGATTGTGATTCTGACTGACCCTTTGATGGAATTTCAGTAAACATTAGAATTAGAATGGTACTCCAAATGCATCGAAGCATATACTATCTTATTAATGTCTTCAATTAAATATTTCAGTCAACATAATCAGGCATATTATATCTATATCTAACAGAGAATTTGTCGTAAAATTATATGTATAAGTTGATTACCTATATTTGCATCAACAGCAAGATCAGAGTCAGTTAAAATACCATTCAAATAGCTCTGAGTTATAAAGAGATTTTTAGTCTCTTATTACAAAGTGACTCCAGACTTTCCTGGGATCTTCTTCACAACAGGAATACCCTCTTTAAGACTTTTTTCAAACCGTAAATAGAATAATAGGCATTCCCCATCAGACTTATATCAGATTATTCCTTCCCACAATTGTTTATATATTGTTGAGTCAGTCATCAAAATTTAGTTTTGACATTTTAAGTTATTCCTTGCATTACTCATATCTGCTTACCTGTTTCTATTTTATCAATTTCTCCGATGAGATGATTGTTCTCATCAAAAATATCTACGGAAATATGTAAATATTGATCTAACAAACCTTTTTTATCTTTATTTATGCTATAATTTATATCTATTCCCTTGAAAGGAGATACTTTTGTCTCATACAAATTATATGATTCTTCAACTCTATTTTCTGGATCAGCTTTCAACATTAACCTTAGCACCCCGTTTACGAAAACTCCATATCTTCCTTGTATTGAAATTTCACCGTGCTCTCTTACAATGTTCAAAGAAGCGCCTATGACACCTGTATTATTTACGCTTCTTATTTCTTCTTCCTCAGGTAAGGTACACGTGAGTATCCTATATTCAAATTGAATGTTTTTCCCGGGTTGTATTTCTTGCAATGGCGACAGTAGTTCCATCTCCATATATGGAGGGTTCAGCTTCTTATCATTCTTAAATTCGGTGATCTTATTCCTTGAATAAATAAGACCTCTTCCCTGTGTCCAAATCTGAACACATGTATCATTCGGATAGAGCTTATTTTTCTCATTTTGAAACATTAATGCAAATACTTTCCCGTATTTTCTGTCATGAAACGCAACCCAGTTTGAATGAGTATCAAGTCCCACTTTTCCAACAAGATACTGGTAATTGATAACCATGTTTCCATGTCTATTAATTACATATTGAGGATTATTCACCAATCCGTACAATATCCTGTATCCGCTATCAAATTTGCTTTCCGGATTGGCCGGGCAGACGATCTGATATCGATTTTCAAAATTTTTTACTGAGACATTCATTTGAAGGACCGGCCATATGGACCACTTTCTGGTAATATTGCTTTTATTCCAGAATGTTGCATGTATATTAACCGCAGAAATGTTTTCTAATACAAATACCCTTTTCTCAATCTGCAATCCTGTACGAGCATCCTCCGGACTCATTAAGATTACCTCATTATCCTTTTTAGCAGGTAATCCTTTTACAGTATAGATGCCTCCATCAAGTACCGGATCGGGTGGTCCTGGCCATTGTTCAGGAGAATCCCATCCCTGAGGTGCCGGCCAAATCTTTTCTCCTCCGTAATTTAGCCATGTTCCATTTTCTCCCAGCCGGGTAGAATCAGGTTCTTTCCCAACCAGTGATGAATTAACAAACAAAAATTCATAACCTCCAAAATCGACCTGGATTATTCGCCCGCCCAATTCAGGTAATATATAAACCGACTGCCATTCGTTGCTGATCAAAATGCTTTTCCATCCTTTGTAAATCACAGGCTGTCTTTGTTCCAAGGGTCTAACATTCCAACCCCCAAAAGCAGTTTTATTCGGGGATTCTGGTATTAGAAACTTTTGACTGGTTTTTGCAATTACTGATGTTCCGGCCAGCAATCCGGCGGCTTTAAGGAATAGTCGACGGTTTAAATTATTCATTTTGTCTGCTTTTAATTTGAATTTAGGACCTCCTATTTCTAACATTAAATAAATTGATCGCCAATTGTTTCTGATCAAAAAGGTCTTTTATCCCTTGTAAATCAAAGATTTATCTGTTCCATAATTATTCCATAAAAATTTATTAATGGATTTTTGCGAAATCTTTTTTGAAATAATACTTATAAGCAATGAACATTAAAACACCGCATAAAGCCCATACAACTGAAAGAATAGAAATTCCAAATGAGAGACCGAGAATTGGCTTCAAATAACCCAAAATTAATGGGGCCAGGGAACCAACCAAGAATCCAGTCATAATCATGATACCTGTAATTGTAGAATGATATTTCTTATGAATAACGTCATATAAAATAGTATAAGTGTTTGCATCAAAAAAAGCACGTGAAAAACCAAACCCTGCTAAACCAATATATATAACAAATATTACTTTAGAACTACCAATTAATACTGTAAACGGTGCTGCACATAATAGTCCGCAACTTTGCATCACTAATCGTGACCCTGGATTCTTTATAGCTAATCTGTCAGAATATTTCCCGGCTATAATTACCCCAACAAATGCGAATATCATGGTGTAAAACACTGAATTAAAACCTGCCTGTGAAAGACTCATCTTAAAATTTTCATATAAATAGGTAGGTGTCCAGGTCATAAATCCGGTCTGTATGAAAATCATACCGCTAAAAGCTAATATCAGTAAGATTGCCGTAGGCGTCTTAAATAATACTTTCAAGGCTTCCGAAAACCTGATTTTTTCAATTATCTCATCAGTTTTATCATCAGTTTTATCCTTTAACCTAACCATCAACACAACCCAAAGAACCAGCCCAGCCGCACCAAAAATGTAGAAAGCGTTTCTCCATCCATAATTTTGACCGATATATCCGGCAACAAAACCGCTAAGAATGATTCCTAAATAATATGAAGTCTGATGAATCGACATAGCAAGCGCCCTGGTGTTTTTATGGTAGCTAGCCAACAAAGCATAATTGGCTGGAGCAAAAAATGACTCACCTCCCCCTGTAGCTATACTTCGTGTCAATATCAGCATAAAAATTCCATTGCTAATGCCTGTAAACATTGTAGCAATGCTCCAAAACGCAATGCTTACCACAACAATCCATTTACGACTGAATATATCACCAATATATCCGGCCAACGGTATCAAAAGAGCAAAAACTATGTTAAAAGTAAGCGCTATGGTACCGAGCTGTACGTCAGATAGATGGAGGTCTGCTTTTATTAATGGTAAAACAACATTAAAGACCTGCCTATCTGCCTGGTTAATAAAAAAAGCAAGCCACAATAACGCAAGGACTTCCCACTTATATCTTTTATCGTCTTTAATCATTTAATCTTAATATTATGAAATAATTTGAAATTATCATTAGTTAACGATTTGTATCATGCACTTTTATCGAAATGCAATAATTTATACTATATTGTTTGTAACATGCTGATTAAAAGATATTTATTCTTATTATAATATTTAATTATAAGATGAGCCAAGGCACATCCATAAGATACATTTTTGGAAAGGCTATGATTCTAGTCCCATATAATTTATAGAGAGCCTAAATGCGATTTGCTCCAAATATGTCCAGGATTCATTTTTAAGACTTCGGAAAATTCAGTTCTGGCTTTTTCAATTTCCCCTAATCCTTCATAAGCCAATCCCGCTAAATAGTGGTCCATAGCAATCTTTTCTTCATGTGTTTGCGCCGCTTCAAATATTGTGAAGAATATGCTTCGATCTTCTTTTTTATCCAAAGCATCTTTCAGCATGTTTAGAAATAATTGTTTTGCCTCATCTGTTTTTCGTAAATCATTAAGAGCAAGTCCTTTATAATATAAATATTCACGAAATGAGCCATCTTCTTCAATGTTTATGTTCAATGTCTTATGTAGAAAGTCATAAGCTTTTTCCTGATCTCCTGATTTCTTGTAAATGACGCTCATTATATAAAGAAACTGTGCATGTCGAGCACGGCCAACAAGTCGTATAGGATAGGCCAAAGCTGATTCAATATCTTTTAAAGCTTTGTCAAATTCTTGTTTTTTGATATGATAAAGACTTCTAAGTGTATATGCATTTAAATAAGCGTTTTGCATTTCAACAACACCTTCAAATTCTCCTATAATTGTATTTGTTGTTAGTAAGTCTAATGCTTCGTCATATTTACTATCTTCAACAAGACGTGTAGCTAGCCTTATTAAGGTTTCAGAACGTTTTTTAACAGTTGGAAGGTTATTTTTCAAAAATTCACATTTTTTATGTGTAGAAACCTTTCTTAACTCGTTCAGGATATCAATTTCAAATACTATTCTTGACTCATTACTGTTACATGACAATGCTTTCATCATACTTGCGTAAGCTTTCTCATAATCCTTTTGTACTTCTTTATAGGCTAATCCAAGGTTTCGATGAATAATATAAAATGAATCATCTATCTCGCGCGAATATTCCCATAGGGTTATAGCCTGTTCTGGCTGATGTTCATAGAAAAGATTACCGAGGTAATAAGGGGCACGCGAGTCAGTGGGATTCAATTGCATGGAATGGTGCAATATTTCAACTTCTTCTGACCGGTATGGAAAACAATAATCAAATGGCTTTTTACTCGCTGATTGATAATAGTTTAACGCTTTTTCTTGATTACCTTGTTTTGACCAAAAATATCCCAGGTAATAATAAGTCATGGGAAAGGTGTTACCTTTCTTTTCAAGGACAGTAAGTATATTGATTGCTTCCTGATAGAAGTTGCAATTGCTGTAATCTGTTGCTAACTCAAGGTAAGATTGTACATCATCCCTCATCGTGATAGTCAATTCCTTTATATTTTCAGATGCCTGTTTTATATTACCTGTTTCAGAATTTAATAAATATAGTTCATATAAAGCCTGATGTTCAATTTTATTCATGTTTAAGTTCAATAATATCTGCTCTTTAGCAGCCTCCAATTTTTTCAACTTTCTTAAAACAATTGCTTTCAAATTAAGTGCTTTGATATTATCTGAGTTTGTAGAAACAGACCTGTTCAAATTATCCAGAGCCTCACTGTAATCACCCCGTATACAGTCAATTTCTGCAAGCTGATAGAACGAAGCTGCATACCAAGCATAGCTCCAAGATGACTTATAAAAATAATCATAAGCTTCATCCGTTTTTCCCTGCGCTCTAAGTACTAAACCCATGTAATATAAGGCTTCACTATCCTTCGGTTTGGTATAATTTGAGGTAATCCTGTCAACCGCAATCTGTAAGTGTTTTTGAGCTTCTGTCCAGTTAAAATCTTTAATATTTAAAATACCTAGTTGAGTGTTAACCCTATAATCCCCAGGATCGCGTTTCAATGCTTCTTTGTAATATGGCATAGGATCAAGACCCCCATTATAAAATTGATTTAGTCTGAGTCCGGCGAGATACAACTCTTCAACTGATTTCAATTCTTCAGGAGGAGCCAGAGCTTTCATAGGTTCGGGTCTTGGATACTTTTTTTGATAATCCGCTGGTTTGTAATACATAAGAGTATGTCCACTTACATCAAATAAAGCCACATCCAAATCCAATTCCTGAATTCCTGAAGGAAGAGGGACATCAGTTTTAAAGGGTTCTGCCGGGCTAATGTTTATTGTCTTCTTAAATAGAACTTGTCCTTTAGACTTCAATTCCACCACTGCTTGATTAAAAGGTGAGGTAGAATTCATCCTGATTTTTATTATTTGGTCTTTTGTAACTTCGAGGTTTAAGGCTCCATTACGATTGGCATATTTAAGGCCATCCAACTCACGAACAGGAAAGAAAAACATTGTACCAGATTTACTTTCATAAGGCTGCAACCAGCTATAGTCTGGTTGATTATCACTATAAAAGCCTACCATCAATTCATTATTGCGACCATCATTATCTGTATGTCTTTTCCAGATTCTTACTCCAGCGTCGTTATTACCATCAGTCCAATATTTTATTGAGCTTACGTGGTGATTACCTACCCAGACGGTTCCTGCTTCTTTTCTATAATCATAGCCACCATAGTAATCTTCTTTCGGGTCCCATGCAAATATTGAGGAGGGCACAAGTGTGTTTTTCCATAAACTCAAATCGTAGCCTGCATATTCAAACCCATTGAACCTGCTGTCGGCAACTGGCCAGGCTGTTATATCACGCTTATGATGATAAGTTATGTATTGAACAGAAGGAGGAAATATTACCTGATAATTCTCATCAACATGAACCGCCGGTACAACCCAGAATAAGAATGAATTGGATATGGCTGTTCTGTTCATAGGATGGATCGTCAATTCAAGTAAATTTGAGTTTGGATAAATTGTATATCCGACCAGTGCTCTCATACGATGTCTTCTGTCTGTAGTATTTATCCATATTGTTTTACTTCCATTCTCATTCTCTACAATTTTAGAATCCATAGGTTCAAGAGTGCTTGGCCCATGATGATGCGGAAATGCCCATGCAAAAGCGCCCGACATCCACTTACCAACCATTCCTACCAAACCGGACTTAATTACGTTATTACGAAAAATCCAGTTATAATTATTAGTTTTATCTAATGCATAATAAATACGACCACCTAATTCTGGTGTAACACCGATATCAATAAAGTCATTTTCAGCATGAATTAAATAATAATCCTGATCTTCCTTGTTTGTTGTCAGATTATCATCCATAGCATAAGGATAAATCCTGCGTTGTACACCTTGATGGCATTTCCCTTCATAAAACCGAGGCATTATTTCTGGTTTGCCCAATTTATATGTTGGTATTGTAATAGATTCTTCCGTTACTTTCACTTTTCCTGAACTAACGACTGGAATAGTTGGGCTTCCTTCAATTTTTTTCATATTAATTCAATATTTAGTTTATTTATATTTATGTACCAATAAGAGATCATCTAATTGTTATGAATTATTTATATTGATTATTTTGTTTTGATAGTATGTTGACTTTGAAAATTAAATTATTATTAAAAAATAGTACTTATTAATTTCGTCATTCATCACTTTAAAGGGTGTACATGGTACTTAGGATTATATTGTCCGTACTCTTGGAAACCTCCAGTGGCCTTGAACATCGGAATTGGACCAAAATATGGATAGCTGTCAAATATATCTCCATAGCCACATTCGCGTGGATCGCCCTGTGTGATAAGTATATTTTGCAAAATCTCATAGAGAGAGTCGGCAATTTGTTTATATTTCCCAGCTTTAAGGATGTTATTCATACAATCAGGATCAGCAATTATATCATATAATTCTTCAGAAGGTCTTTTCCCAAATGCTAAATTGAATAATTTTGTACCTGGTTTAAGATATGTATATTTATAAGTCCAGCTGGATTTGAAAGGATCTTGATAAGTGTATTCCCCCTTTTCATTTTTGGGAAAATAGATATCGTCAGTTGATATTTTTTTTCCGTATTCATTAACAACCGGATCACCTTCCGGCCAACGATCGGGCTTGTAATTCCTGATATATAAATATTTTTTAGTTCTTATGGCACGCATCGGATAGCCAAGATTATCAAATCTCCTGGGATCATGTCTTTCAAATCCGGTTAAAACAAAATCAGGAAAATCCTTCTGTTGAGTTTCCAAATCCTTAAGAACAAGACCGGCAAAACTCTTTCCGACCATTTCCTTAGGTATCTCTATCCCCGCTAATTCCAGAAATGTCGGTGCAATGTCTGTAAAACTCGTCAATCGATCGACAGCTTTTCCCTTATTTAACATTTTAGGCCAGTACAATGCAAATGGTTCATGTGTTCCCCATTCGTATAAACTACGCTTACCATGTGGATTAACGATTCCATTATCAGAAGTCACAATTATTAAGGTATTTTCGTCTAATCCATGTTGTTTTAAAGATTCAATCAATCGCCCAACTTGTTTATCGAACCATTCAATCTCGAATAAATAGTCTGATATTTCCAATTTTGCATCTGCAACATTAGGCATAAAAGCGGGTACTGTTAATTTTGATGTGTCAATTCCGTTTCTTAAACCTATTCCTTTTTCGTAACCTACATGGGGTTCATGAGAACCATACCAGAACATAAAAGGCTGGTCCTTCTTTTTTCCGGAGAGAAAATCTTCAAAGTTTTTAACAGGATCTTCAGTACCAATGAATAATCCGGGTAATGAATCCAATTTAAATTTACTAAATTCATTACCTGCCGGATTTCTTTTTCTTCCGGAAACTTTCCAGTTTCCAGGCGCCCAGCCTTTGGCAGTATACCCTACATAATACCCATTTTCTTCCAATATGTCAGGTAAAACTTTAAATTTAGCAGGAAAAGTACTGTAAAGCGATGCTGCTTCTTCCAGTTGCCAGATATTCATACCTGTTAATATAGCAGCTCTACTGGGCGAACAATTGGGTGCGGCACAGTATGCGTTCTTAAATAACATTCCTTCCTGAGCCAGTTTATCAAATTCCGGAGTTCTTAAATCTTTGCAGCCATAAGCACCGGCATGCAAATAACCCTGATCATCGCTGATAATAAATAGGAAGTTAGGCCTTTGAGCTTTATTCTCGTGTGCTTTCTTATCAGTGGTACATAGCTGTAATGAGAACATTAATACTGAACTTACAATAACAGTTGATTTAGTAAGGTCCATTGTATTTAATTTAAATGGTTGTAAATTTGATCAATGTCTGATTATAATTTTTTGAACCCATCAATCTCTTTATAATTCAAAATAATTTAATGATTTTGGTGGTATATTATTTTAAAGCCTGATAAACAATAATATACAACATTAACTGCCAACAAATACCGATAAGTGTGATTCTTCTGATCTTAGTCCTTACAATTAAGCACTTCTTATTTTACTCAAAATTCCTTTACAGTTTCCTCTAAACCCTCCGTAAGGAGTCTTCAATGATGGTACTTTGAAGAAGGTCATTTGTACATCATCACATGACAACGTAATTGATCCGTTGTTCCTGACCAATTTAACTTTTTGACATTAGTAAGTTCGAATCCGGCATCCTCAGGTGTTTGTCTTTTTTTGCCATTGATAGCATGTTGGCATTGAAAAGTACTATTATTAAAAGATAGTACTTAATAATATAGTCATTCATCAATTTAATGGGTGTACATGGTACTTAGGATTATATTGTCCGTACTCTTGGAACCCTCCAGTGGCCTTGAAGAATGGAATTGTCCCATAGTATGGATAGCTGTCAAATATATCTCCATAGCCACATTCGCGTGGGTCGCCCTGTGTGATAAGTATATTTTGCAAAATCTGATAGAGAGAGTCGGCAATTTGTTTATATTCCCCAGCCTTAAGGATATTATTCATACAATCAGGATCAGCAATTATATCATATAATTCTTCAGAAGGTCTTTTCCCAAATGCTAAATTGAATAATTTTGTACCTGGTTTAAGATATGTATATTTATAGGTCCAGCTGGATTTGAAAGGATCTTGAGAAATGTATTCTCCCTTTTCATTTTTGCGAAAATAAATATCGTCAGCTGATATTTTTTTTCCGTATTCATTAGCAACCGGATCGCCTTCCGGCCAACGATCGGGCTTGTAATTCCTGATATATAAATATTTTTTAGTTCTAATAGCACGCATAGGATAGCCAACATTATCAAATCTCCTGGGATCGTGTCTTTCAAATCCGGTTAAAACAAAATCAGGAAAATCCTTCTGCTGAGTTTCCAAATCCTCAAGAACTAGACCGGCAAAACTCTTTCCGACCATTTCCTTAGGTAATTCTATCCCCGCTAATTCCAAAAATGTTGGTGCAATGTCAGTAAAACTGGTCAATCGATCGACAGCTTTTCCCTTATTTAACATTTTAGGCCAGTACAATGCAAATGGTTCATGTGTTCCCCATTCGAATAAACTACGCTTACCATGTGGATTAACGATTCCATTATCAGAAGTCACAATTATTAAAGTATTTTCGTCTAATCCATGTTGTTTTAAAGATTCAATCAATCGCCCAACCTGTTTATCGAACCATTCAATCTCGAATAAATAGTCTGATATTTCTAATTTCGCATCTGCAACATTAGGCATAAAAGCGGGTACTGTTAATTTTGATGTGTCAATTCCGTTTCTTAAACCTATTCCTTTTTCATATCCTACATGGGGTTCGTAAGAACCATACCAGAACATAAATGGCTGATCCTTCTTTTTTCTGGAAATAAAATCGTCAAAGTTTTTAGCAGGATCTTCAGTACCAATGAATAATCCAGGTAAAGAATCCAATTTAAATTTACTAAATTCATTGCCAGCCGGATTTCTTTTTCTTCCAGAAACTTTCCAGTTTCCAGGCGACCAGCCTTTTCCACAAAACCCCACATAATACCCATTTTCTTCCAATATGTCAGGTAAAACTTTAAATTTAGCAGGGAAAGTGCTGTAAAGCAATGCAGCTTCTTCCAGTTGCCAAATATTCATGCCTGTTAATATGGCAGCCCTGCTGGGCGAACAATTAGGTGCAGCGCAGTATGCATTCTTAAATAACATTCCTTCTCGCGCCAGTTTATCAAATTCTGGAGTTCTTAAATCTTTGCTGCCATAAGCACCAGCATGCAAATAACCCTGATCATCACTGATAATAAATAAAAAGTTTGGCCTTTGAGCTTTATTCTCGTTGGCATCCTTATCAGTGGTGCATAGTTGTAATGACAACATGAATACTGAACTTATAAAAATGGTTGATTTAGTAAGGTCCATAATATGGCATAAAAATGATTGTAAAGTTGATCAATGACTGATAATTATTTTTTGAAATCATTTGTCTCTTTTTAATTCGAAATTCTCTAATAATCTGGCTAGTATACAATTTTTAAGTTTTTTTAAACGATAATATTAGATATTAAGTTCCTGCAGACACCAATTAAAGTAATTTTTCTGATACTACCATATAGCACTAAACAATAATAATTTAGCTATTATTTTCATTGTTTCATGGACACACACCTTTAATAACTATCAATGATGGTATGTTGAACTAAGTCACATCTATATCATTATATAACATTATCGATAAGGTATTCCTGACCAATCTATCTTTTTGACATTAGTAAGTTCGAATCCAGCTTCCTCAGGTGTTTGTCTTATTTTACCTCCTGACTTAAGATTTCGGACATACAATTCTTCTATATTACTGAGTATAGCACCGGTTTTATATTCAAATGTGCAGTTGATCAATTCCAACTTACCGAAGGTCGCATCTCCGACAAATCTAATATTAGCCACATTGTCATCGTTTTCCCAAGAACAGTTGACAAATGCAATGTTGTCATAGATTCCATCAATTCTCCCCGGTTTATCTTTAATAGAGGCTTGAAGTCTCCAAAAACTAATATCTGCACCTTCCCAGGTTACACTATCGAAATTCATAAAATCGCAATCTTCAAATCGATAATTTTTTACGCTATATCCCATAGATTGGCAACCAAACCGCGTCATATTACCTGATGAGGTCAATCCGAAGAGATTCCTGATAGTAAAGTTTTTGGTATCTGCAGCGATAACTCGGTAAACAGGGTTTACCTTTTTCTTAGTTTCATATTGATGTTGTCCAGTCGCAAAAATATCATCAGTGCAATACGCGAAACAATTCTCAACCAATACACTGTCCCCTAAAGAAATGTTAACGCCATCAGTCCATCCAACACCCGATTCAGGTGGGTTTATTACCTTGTAATTTGAAAGAGTGAAGTTTTTGCAATAATGCACCTGCATAGACCACATTGAGCTGTTGCGCATAAGGATATCTCTGATACAAATATTCTCACAATCCATGATCCAGAATGGCATGGTACAACCCTGATTTATTTTATCCCATCGTTCACCATTGGCTTTTCCATTACAGTCAATAACGCCGTGACCTTTCAATGTAAGATTTTTAGATTTAGCGATCCAGATCGCCGACTCTTCCTCACTGGGACTCTGCCTCAAGGCCTTTAAAAGTAAGGCCCCGTCTGCGATAAACACTGTTACTGGCTTGGTGCGATTGATGAAATAAAGCGTTTTGAACTTATAGATACCTGGCGGGAAAAACAAAATATTTTTACCACTTGTGTCATATAAGTAGTCTATAGCTTTTTGAAGATTATCTGTTTGATCTGTTGATCCTTTAACATCTGACACAAAATCCTTGACATTTACTACAACATTTTGATTTGGAGAAGGGTCATCCGACTGAAGTGAGTCGATTAGTAGGCATAAGTATTCTAAATTGTTAATTTTTACAACTAAATGCCGTGGTTGAGAAAGGGTGAAAATCAGCTTTTTGTCATTGATATCGTATTGAATGCCAAGACGTTTAGGACTAATGCCGCAATTATCGATATTATCAGGTACGCTAATTTCAAAAGTAAGAGCTCCTGAGGTAGCTAGGCGGGCATAGTGAACACTGTACAGAAAATTTACTGGAATGGACTGCCATGAGGAAGAACCTTGAGCTTTTACCCTGACAGAAAAAATTTTACTATTCACTGTCAAGGGAGTAGGTGAATACAACTTAATTTCGGTTACATCATCTGTGTTGTTACTTGCAAAAGTAGTTCTGGACCCTCCCATAATAATCATAGCTGCAATTAATAAAATCCGGCATTGCAGGTGGTTTCTCCGCATAATCTGAAGCTCATTTTTCAGGAATTGAGCCAATTTTATAGACCCTTGGTTTATAATATTTTTCATGCTTATAATTTAAATTGTTAAATTTTAGTCACATAAATAATTGTAATTTTTTTAAGGTGTAGGTAAATGTATTCTCCTTTATATCAAGTAATTAATAGCTAAATATGACGTTTTTCCTAAACTCCTACATATGTTAATTATTACGAAACAGAGTGACAGTGAAAAAATTCAGTTGAGGCAACTACATGAACTATTGAGAAGGAGATCCTGACCAATTGACCTTTTTGACATTAGTCAATACAAAGCCGGCATCCTCAGGTGTATTTCTTATCTTACCTCCGGATTTAAAACCCTGAACGTTTAGTTCTTCTATATTACTGAGAGTTGCCCCACCTTTAAAATCAAAAGTGCAATTGATCAAATCCAGCTTACCGATGGTAGGTTCACCTCCTTCATAGTTAATGTTTGCGCCATTGTTATCATTTTCCCAGGAACAATTTACGAATGCAATATTATCATAAACGCCGTCGATGCGTCCGGGTCTGTCCTTAATTGAGGCTTGGAGTCTAAAGAAAGTAATATCTCCCCAACCGCGTGTCGGATTCTTATCGTACCTCATAAATACACAATTTTCAAAACGATAATTTTTAATACTATATCCCATAGATTGACAACCGAACCGTATCATACATCGGCAAGTGGTCACTCCAAACAAATTTCTGATAACAAAATTTTTAGTATCTGCAGCTATATAAGAATAAATCGGCTGGACTTTTTTCTTCGTTTCATATTGATGTTGTCCAGTAGCAAAAATGTCATCAGTACAATAGGCAAAACAGTTCTCAACAAGTACATTGTCACCTAAAGAAATATTTACCCCATCAGTCCAATGCGTATTCGATTCCGGAGGATTGATAGCTTTATAATTTGAAAGAGTGAAATTTTTACAATAGTGTACCTGCATGGACCACATTGAGCTGTTACGAATAAGAATATCTCTAACACTTATGTTCTCGCAGTCCATGATCCAGAATGGCATTGTGCAGCCTTGGTTTATAATATCCCATTTTTCACCATTGGCTTTGCCATTGCAGTCAATAACGCCTCGACCTTTTACAGTAATATTCTTAGAGCCAACGATCCATATCGTTGACTCTTCTTCATTAGGACTTTGTCGTAACGCTTTTAAGAGTAATGCTCCGTCAGAAATATAAATTGTTATTGGTTTGATCCGATCAATGAAATATAGGGTTCTGAACTTGTATATTCCCGAGGGAAAAAATAAAATATTTTTACCTTCGGATGTGTACATGTGGTCAATAGCCATCTGCAGATTTTTAGTTTGATCAGCTGTGTCGGAATCGGACACGAAGTCCATGACGTTTACAACTGATTTTTGATCTGGAGAAGGGACATTTGTCTCAAGCGAATCAATTAACAGGCATAGGTATTCAAGATAATTTATTTTTAAGACCAAATGGCGGGGTTGGGTGGAAATTGAAAAGATCACTTTATTACCATCAATTTCGTGTTTGACGCCGAGCTGCTTAGGACTAATTGTGCAATTATCGATCTTGTCCGCAACAGTGATCTCAAACATAAGATTTCCAGAACCCGCCAAGCGGGCATAATGAACACTGTAGAGGAAACTCACAGGGACAGAATGCCAGGAAGATTCTTCCGGTGTTTTTACCCGAACAGAGAAGATATCACTAATAGTTGTCATGGGAGTAGGTGTATATACCTTCAGATTGTTAACTCCATTGGTGTTATCATTTGCGTAGGTAATATCGATTTCCGCCAAGACGATTAAAGTAGTGATCAGTAACATCACGTATTTCATTTTCTGTCCCAGCTTTTTAAAAAGCACTCTTTGTTGGAATTTTAATAATTTCATAGCATTCCGGTTTATAATTTCTTTGGTCTTGATTATTGAAAATGTTAATTTATAACAACCTCACTTTTATTAAATCATTTTTATTAATATTTAAACCCAAAACAGTAATATGAAATTATACTTGCACCTTGAAACAAAAGCATTGGATCCATTTATGTCACCATTAATATCCTTCATTTTGTACCATATTTTTATTAATTAAGATCTCAGATGCAGGAATAGGCCACAAATAATTTTTATCTTTATTAAATGACCTGACAGCTAGCACCTTTACATAACCTTGAGAATACATTGAAGAAAAATCGGCTACACCATCATCGTCTATAGGTGTTACTTCCGGGAAAAACCACAAACCGGGTTCTACAATTTTTGTTCTTTGTTCTGGTGGATCAATCATCCCATAATTTGGTGTATTTAAAACCTTTTCTGCTAGTCTCCACCGAATAATATCTGCATACCTCAAACCTTCGAAAGCAAATTCCATATGTCTTTCTGTCCTGAGTATGTGTCTCAATTTAGATTGATCCGTTGTTGTAACAGCAGGGTATTCAGTTGTTTGAGTAAAATCAACTTTATAAGCACGGGCGCGAACCATATTAATTGCATCCAATACAGATTGGTCAATTTGATTTAACTCTATCTTTGCCTCAGCATACATAAACAAGACATCAGCATACCTTATAACAATATGTTCAGGATCGGTCATTAAATCATCCCACCAGTCCTTATCAACTCCTTTTCTCCAGGCCATCCCATTGTAAGCTGCAAATTGGGTTACTCCTCGTGAATCATTATTGCCTTTGCGTTCACCGGTAACTACATTAGTGGCTAAGAGGGAATCGGGATGTGGCTGATAAATATAGTCGCAATATTCACT
The DNA here is from genome assembly GCA_963771005.1 of uncultured Bacteroidales bacterium. GTDB lineage: Bacteria > Bacteroidota > Bacteroidia > Bacteroidales > DASQZK01. Next base: position 1,597,676 of record CAVYRO010000008.1, on the reverse strand, counting down.
TCCGAATGCAACTAAGGTTGCAGAGCATCGCGGATCTCGATTATCAAAGGGTCTCCGAGGATTATACAGAGGAGATTCGTCTATGGGTAAACCGTCTGTGCACAGGTAACAACATAATAAATCCCAGGAAGGATTAACATAATCATTTCCCCCATTATTCCTTGAAATAACATATCTTATATACCTCGTTGGCTCATTCACTGAAGAGTATGTTATATTGAAAGTTATAGAACGAGGGATTGAAAAAACAGCTTCTATCGAATTTTTTGTTTTTGAATAAAATAATTCCGAAAAATCTGGATAAAGCTGATAGGTATTCAAATCCATACATGCCTTTGCAGCATCACGAGCCGTTTCCCAATCACCCATGCGTAAAGCGATACGAGCTTTTAAGGCCAGCGCTGCCCCTTTAGTAGCATAAATAGTTCCGGAATAGGAAACAGGCAATTTGGAAGCAGCACTATTGAAATCATCATAAATATGTTGTAGTATATCTGTTTTACTTGTTCTTCCTAACGAAAATGCTTCCTCTATTTTCAAAGTTTTTTCATAATAAGGAACATCTCCCCATAAAAAAATTAACTTTGAGTATTGGTAGGCCCTTACAAATTTAGCTTCAGCTGTAAACTGATCCAATTTGCTATCGGGAATCGAACCTTTTAAATTTGCCAGTTTTTCTAAAATCAAATTAGCTGCGGCTATACATTTATAATAGGTATTCCAATATTCCACAACATAGGGCGTTTCAGCAGTCATGGAACCCCCTGTAATAGCATTCGTAGAGTTCCTGCATAGCCAGTCATCTGTAAACCGATCCCACCAAGCTTGATTATCGTAATTTTCTGGACTCGGATCGGGATCCGGATCCCAGAAATCAATATTATACAAATAATCTAGTGATGATCTAATTTCTGTTTCATTGGAAAACCAAGTCGCACTTGAACCTTCTGACAATGGGTTTAAATCTAATTTTGTACATGCATTGGAAAAGGATCCTATCATGATTAATATTAAAATTTTATGTTTCATTACGCTTAATTTTAGAAGTTGACAGAAACACCAAAAAGAAAAGATTTAGTAATGAAATATCCAGTTGCTTTTGAAGCTGAGGATAAGGATATTTCAGGATAAAATCCGGGTGCGGTTGTTTCAGGGTCCCAACCTTGAGGGTATTTGTCTATGGAAAATAAATTGGTTATGTTACCATAGACTCTTAATCTTTGGATAGCTAATTTTTTAACAATTATTTCGGGCAGAGTATATCCTAATACAATGTTCTTAAGACGGAAATAGCGACCATTAAATATCCAATAGTCCGATGTTACATAATTATTTCCATTCTCTGGGGTTTGTCCTCCGGCACTTATTTCAGAAAGCCGTGGGTAAAAAACCTCCTGGTTCTGTTCATCCGTATTATATTTGCTCCAATACTTTCCCAGAATAAATGAAGGTATACTTCGAACACCACCAAGAAGAGGTCTTATCATATCATCAGTCAAATATGAATTTTGTTTACCTACACCCTGAAAAATCACACCAATATCGAAATTATTGTAACTCAAATGAATGTTTCCACCATATTCATATCGTGGTAGAGAACCTCCAAGCAATACCTTGTCGAATGTGGGCGTAATAGCACCATCAGGCACACCATTTGGTCCACTGATATCTTTGTATCTAATATCACCCGGTCGAACATTTGTATTAACTGTAGCCGAATTATCAACTTCATCCTGAGTTTGGTACAGCCTCTCAGACATATAACCATACCATTCGTTATATTCGCTCCCTTCAAATTTTACCTGACTGCCAAGAAATTGTGTCCCGCCTAAATCTCCCATTATGGATTTGGAATCATAAATATTGCCAGATACGGAGTAAAATAATTTTCCAATATTATTCTTATACCCGATTGAAAATTCCCACCCATTTACATACATATTACCGGTATTCTGATCAGGGTTTTCCAACCCAATAAAATTTGGAATTTCAATGGGTAACAGCATATCACTGGTCTTTTTATGGAAATAATCTGCAACAATCTGCAATTTATTATCAAGGAAATTAACATCTATCCCAAAATCCACTGATTTGGTTTTTTCCCAGGAGATATCCTGAACAGCATATTTTTTAATATAGGCAGTTTGACTGGAAACTACACTTGAACCTTGGTAAAATAGAGAATTGCCAAATGAAACCGTTGCTTGATAAGGATAATTACCAATCCTTTCATTCCCTAAAGAACCATAAGAAGCTCTTAGTTTGAAGTATGACAAAACTGGATTATTTTTCAGAAATGATTCCTTCGAAAGAACCCACCCAGCAGAAAAGGACGGGAATAAACCCCATCTATAATCTTTATAAAACCTTGATGAAGCATCATACCTGGCATTAACTTGCAAAAGATACTTGTCCTTGTAATTGTATAGAGCTCTTCCAAAAAAAGATCTGCTGCCATACTCAAAAGCCTCGCCTGAATTATCCCGAAAATCCAGAGGACCTAAATTCAAATATGGATAATTATCCAGAGTGTATTGATCACGAGAAGCCTTTAGATTTTCATTGAATAAATAAAAATTTTCATAACCTGCAAGCAGGTTAATACTATGATTTCCGAAAGTTTTTGAATAATTGGCTAAAAGCTGTGAGGTAAATGATTTACCATCGTTTCTATATTCAGTTAAACTCGTTGTCGAGCTTCCCGAAACATAACCTACAATTGTGGTGGGATCATCATAGTTGTACATTGGCAATTTTAAAGCATGTACTTTATTTTTATCGAAATTTAACGAGGGAGCAAAAATCCCTGATATTTTTAAATCTTTTATTGGTGTAAAATCAAGAGCTATTTTTCCTCTAACAAGATCATACCTATCATCACTTGTGCCTCCTCTTAACAAGCGCGCGAAAAAATTGCTTCCAATTTTATTATTGGCCACTGTTCCATTACTGTTAAAAACAGCCTCCAACGGTTCTTTGATAAACAGAGCGCTTGATAATGAATAACTATTAGCTTCCGTACGGTTAAGAGTATTTAAATATTGAAGATCAATGTGCGCAATTAATTTTTGATTGATGGTCACATCATTATTAATTCTTGCATTAATACGTTTGTATGAACGAACATCGGTAAAGGACTTTAAATCGTCATAAGAAATCGATGCTTGAGTGCGAATATTTTCATCACCAGCAGTAATGGTTAATACGTGGCTTTGTCTGGGAGCAGTATTATTTAGATAATCTCTATAATCTGTATCGGGATACAAATCAGGATTCTCGGCATGTAGTGTTGGGTAATTATCTATTAAGTCCTGCGCATAGGTCGGGTATTCAGTTCCTGTATTACCATTATCGTTCCAGACAATTTCATTAGCCATCTTCATGTACGGCACGGCTGAAAGCTTCTCAGGCAATGTGGTTGGCGTATCAAAACCATATTCATAGCTATAACCCAAAGTTAATTGGCCCGAACTTGCTCTTTTAGTCGTTATCAGAATAACACCAGAAGCAGCTTTTGAGCCATAAATTGATGCAGAAGCCGCATCTTTTAAGACAGAAATGCTTTCAATATTGGTTGGATTTACGTCACTAATATTACCTGGAATGCCATCAATAATTACCAACGGGTTGCTATTTCCGATAGTGGTAATGCCTCTAATTTTAATTGTCGCATCAACTCCCGGAGCACCACTCGTTCTGGTAACCGATACACCTGGTAAGGCTCCCTGTAAAGCATCGGAAACTGTTGTTGTTTGTCTTTCACTAATTTGATCTCCTTGTATTGAAGAAACAGACCCTGTGAGATCAACTTTTTTAACTGTTCCATACCCAATTGCAATCACTTCCTCCAAACCTATAGATTCAGGAATTAATTCGACATCAACGGTTGTTCTATCTCCGACAAGGATTTCCTGTTTTGTCATTCCGACAAAAGAAAATACTATGGTTGCTCTTGGCGATACATTAATCGAATACTTACCTTCTGAATCAGTAACGGTTCCATTACTTGTTTCTTTTTCAAGAACTGATACTCCAGGTAATGGGTTACCCTCCGCATCGGTTACAGTACCGCTAACATTTTTTGGTTGATAAATTTCATTAAATAATTTATTGGAATACTTTTTAGAAGTTAAAATAATCTGTTTATTAAGGATCAGATAATCAATATCCGTATCGGCAAAGAGTTTATTCAGAATTTCAGGTATTTTTTCATGCTTAACATCGATATCAACTTTCTTATTAACATCAATGATTTTGGGGCTGTACAAAAAATAAAACTCACTTTCAATTTCAATTTTTGCAAGCACATCTTCAATGCTTGAGTTAGAGATTTTCACATCCAAATAAATAGTTTGAGAATAACTTGTATTTGCAAAAGCTTGAAATAAACCAACAGTCATTAAAAAGATCGATATTCTCATAATTAAAAGTAGTTTAACAAAACGGTTATACAATTGTGATGTAGTTTTTCCCTTTTCAGGAATTTTCAGTGGATTAAACTTATGCTTTTTCATTGATCCATATAGTTTTGAGTTAGTATTCTTTATTATTTATGATGATAATTCTTTAGTGTAATATATTGTGATAATATTTTCAATTCATTTAAAGATTAATACCATATATTAGGATTCTGTCAATAAATTACAATTTCTCTATTTCTCCATATAGCTCACGTATATTTGAGATTTTGAATATGACCCCTCCATCAACTTCTTTCCTTTTATTATTTTAAAATCAATGGGTGCCGCTTTTTTCAATAGTTCAAGCATTTGGGGTAATGTCTCATCAGTAAATGTTGCATTATAGGTCAATTTCTCTAACTCTTTGTCCAAAACAATAAATTCAACATTATTCCTGAAAGCTAGGCGTCTTAAAATTTCTTTCAATGTTGCATGTTTGAAAGTTAGTTCATCGTTCTTCCAAGAAGTATAATTCTCTGTGTATACCTGTGTACAAGTGTAATTATTGCTATTAATATCAAATACTAATCGTTGACCCGGCACCATGTCAAAGATTTTATTGCTTGATTTCGAGTTTTGAGATTCTTTTTGCACCGTTACTCTTCCCTCAACTAAAGTTGTTTCGATAGAACCGTCTTTCGGATAAGCCCTTATATTAAATTCTGTCCCCATTGCAACGATCTCTATATGGTTCACCTCTACGATAAATGGTTTATGTAAATTATGAGCGATTTTGAAATAACCTTCTCCATCTAAATAGACTTTTCTAGTATTATTGTTAAACACTCGAGGATAAGATATTTTACTTCCCTGATTTAACCAAACCTCACTACTATCCGGGAATATCTGATGCATTATAGAGCCTGCTGGAACCTTCAAATCAACTAATTCTTTTAATAGATTTGAATTCCTGATATTAAAATTATTTATATAAAATAAGGTGAATAATAAAGGTAGAAAGAGAATAGCGGCTATTCGCGAGAAATACGTAATAAGTATATGCATTTTCTTTCCATATTTTGATTCTGCTTCTTTTCTTTCATTAAATTTTTCTGATTCCTTTATATTTATTTTATGATGTATTTTGTCCAGCATTTTCTCCGCTTCAGATCCTTCGATGGACTTATCCGAAAAAATATATTCATCCCAAATTTCTTTAAATTGATTCACTTCTAAATAACTTCCAATATTATTCTGAAACCACTTTAGAATTTCTTCAACTTCCGTATCAGAACATTCATTCTTTAAAAATCTCTTATAAAGATCCTGATGCATATTATTATGATTTTAGGTATTATAATTATTTAAGTGCTAATTTATCCGATTTATAATATCAAAGTAAAAAGATAAAATTATAACACTAAATATTATCATGTAAAACTAATTATAGGTAACATTATTGACAAAAATACTTAATATACAACTCCGACAATTATAAATAATTAATCTTGTCAATTTATAAGTTTTCGAACGCTGAATTCACCCTTATCCCCGGATTATGAAAATCTACTTTCCAAAGCCAACCATTTTATTCAAAATCATACAGTTGATTAGGTAATGAAAAAAAATTTAGAGATCTAGTATGTTTTGATTAGACGGATTTATCAATAACTACCCTGACAACAAAGAAAACTTTTTTATTAAGTTTTCTCTGTTGTTCGATTCTTGTCAATCTTACAGGCAAAGGAAGGAAAGAGCGTATTGTTCCCTTACATTGAGCGAAAGAAGACGATGGTGATTCTGATTAAATTCGTTGTAAGCGAAACGAATCTTGCCAATGCCCTGGATCTGGAAGTATTGAGTAATGGACATACCGTGGTATTACTTCCAATAGCCTCATCAATCAGTTGTACCGTTCAAAAGCCGATGGAAAATACCAGCTGATGATAAAAAGGCAAGGCAAGATCGATCTGCTGAATTGACGAAGTGGGCTTTAAAAAGTTCGGGCAGAACGGCATCGATAACTTTTTTGAGGTAATCCGGATCCGGTATGAGAACGGTTCGATGATGATTGCCAATAACCGGGTCTTCGAGGACTGGGGCGAAATTTTTGATGATAAGGTGATGGCATCAGCCATTATCGACAGGATCATCCACAATGCCTTTATTGTCAAGATAAAAAACGAACGCTACAGGGTCAGGGATGTCATTAGCCGCAGGGAAAGATTTAAATTACATCAATCAAATTAAATATCCGTTTGAAAATCGGTTGTCTCTAAATTTCATTTCAGTACTTATTCTGTCGGCATTTTTCAAAAAACACTACTATATCAGCAAAGGGAATCCTTTTGCGAGTACTCTACAATTATATTAAAATAGTCGGACTCTTATGAAAAATTTTTGATAGATGATGCCAACTATAGCGAATTTTCGTATAAATCGGTCAGGTTCTTGCGCAAATATGAAAGGGCTCTAGAAATATGAGTTTCTACTGTTTTAATTGATATCTTCAATCGTTCAGATATTTCTTTTTGAGATAAATGCTGTTTCCGGCTTAATATAAATACTTCCTTTTGCTTGTTGGGTAACTTATTTATCAAGGTGTCCACTCTATCCGCTAACTCATTGTAGTCAATAGAATTAATAATTTTATCTTCTGAGTAATCTTTTTGAATGGATTTTATGTAATCAATATACTTATCTTCACGGGCTCTCTCTCTAAAATAATCTATTATAGAATTATAAGAAATAGTGTATATATATGAATTAAATAATGTGAGATTTTTAATTTTATTGCGATTTTCCCATAACCTAACAAATACCTCCTGTACAATTTCTTTTGAATCATCCTCAATTTTGATATGATTATAAACAAACCCGAAAAGTTTATTATAATAGAAATGATATATTAAATCAAAAGCCTGTTTATCACCTATTATAAATTGTTTGATTAGGCTTTCATCAATATTTTCTTGTTGATAAGACATTTTATTGATAAAAATGTATAAGATATTACAGAATTAGATCAATTTATCTACTATAATTTAATTTAAAATGTAGAAATACATTTACTATCAAATTTTAAACAAGCCACAGAATATGACAATTTATATCTATTCTCAGTATTCATGGCACTTTTAAAATAATGAATACACTTCTAAAGAACATCATATCAATAGTATCCAATTGTGATAAGCATTAATTCAAAATATGAATTCGAGTTACTTTAACTTAATTAATTTAAGTCCGTAATACAATTTATCGGAGAAAGAGATTACTGAATCAACGGTCGTAAAATTCAGGGAGTGATTCTAAGGTAAATAGCAATAAGCGATCAACTCAGAGATTACATTTACCATCTACTCTTGCGCCTTTTTGTGACAAATTTGCTCGATTTGACAATTAATCTTTAGTTCACTAAAATAATATTAAATCAAAGTCCACTAACGAAGGATGATTTTATCAGAGATTTGCAACAGTCTGCTTTTCATTTTCTTTTTCGATTCGTAACCAAGTGGATCCCACAAACAAAGAATTTTTTAATCAAGGAATTAGAAAATGTTCCCTATTTGATTGCGAATAGTTTTCAAGAATATTGTATAATAAGTTGGTTCCTGTAATTTTGCCTAATCACTAGGTTTTTAATAACCACAACCAGATTTAACAATGCAAATCTCATAATTTCCACAAATTGATTAAGAGGTCAGATGAGACAACTCCTTAGCGATGTTTCTGCCTACATCAAACAATTAATAGCGTTTAAGGTCCTGGTAACGCATTAGGTGAAAATATACGGTGATGGTCATTATTTCACGTTAAATGATCTAACTGGGTTTAATTCTATTTCGGAAACCATCAATTAATTGATGTGTTTGTAACGTATTAATAGATAACTAATTGAAATCATCCATAAGACAACAATATTTTACATGGACTTTTCACTCTTTGTTGCTTCTCACTTTCAAGCTAAAGATGATTTCATATTTTATATGACTGTATATCTAATATTTATTAAAATTAAATTATATAAACGGCAGGTAATTAAGGAATTAAACAAAAATTATATCGATCTCTCTCTGTAATTAACAAAATTTAATACCAATTGTTTATCATGCACTTGCAGACTAGTATATTCTATGAAAAAATTTCCAAGACCCGGCTTGAATCATATAAAGCGTAAAAGATTTCTGCATTTTAGTTGCCCCCAATTTTAGGACAAAAGAATTAATTTGAAACTACTAATCAGGAAAACGGATCGATAGATCTTACCAGGTATGTCTCAAAAACTCTCGTTGTCCCTTTGGTTGATAAGATATGTCATACAGATCTTTCCGGGACTACCTGTGCGCTGACGGCAACAAACGAGGAAGCTACAATGGTAACGGAGCTACTGAAATACCATGGACAACCGGCCCGGCTCATCCAGGCCTCGGAGGGTTTCAACCTGATTCATCTTGTTGAACTATACGATTTTGTTGCTGAGTTGGAGGCGCAGAATACCTCGGCTAAGATATCAGGTGAATCCTGGAATAGGGGGAGAAGGCAGCTGGAAGAGAGACTTAACGCAAGCTGGCACAAGGAGAATTGCCTGAACCTTCTGGATAAGTTTGAACTTTTATATCCTTCTGTCAGGTACCTATCAGATATAAAAGTATTCATCTCGGAATCAAAGTTTGAAGACTTTATTGAATACGACAATGAGACCATTGTGGTATCGACAATACACAAGGCCAAGGGCAAGAAGTTTGACAACGTATTTTTGCTCTTGAATGATTTTGATTTCTCAACAGATGAAAGGAAAAGGCAAGTTTATGTTGCGCTGACAAGGGCAAAGAAAAATATATTCGTGGCGTACAATGGCGGGAACATGGAAAATTTTAAAACTGAACAGATGTCTGTCACAAGTGATACAAAAATATATCCTCAACCAGATAGACTGACCCTGCAGATGGGTCATAAGGATGTTGTTCTGGGTTATTTCAAATTTGTTGCTCACCGCGAGAACAGGATCAAAAACGGTCAATCCCTCTCGATAAAAGAGGATGGCCTGGCAAATGAGGAGGGTGATCTGGTACTTAAATTTTCTAGGCTATTACGCGAGGATTTGTCACGGATCGAAGAAGAAGGCTATAAACTCAGGTCTGCAATGGTAAATTTTCTCGTTTACTAGAAGGAGAAGGAGGGTCCTGACTTTGTAAAAATTATTTTGCCGGAGGTAGTATTCCAACGGGAGTGAGAAACGCATAAAAGAAACCCGGATATTGAACAAAGAATGATAAATTTCGATTGAGGAAACACATTTCTTTGATGGATTTAAAGTTTTAATCCAAAGTATTCAGCCCCAGGGTCAGGATATCCGGATCCAGTTCAAGGTTGAGCAATTTCGGGATGTTGGCCGGGTCAGGTTACGGGTTTTATATATCGTTTCTCTTCAATTAGTTCCCTTATTTTTTAAATGTAATGCAAGGATTGAGACCGTTTTTCATTGTATATTTCGCAACAAGATCATGAATATATTTGATGGCCCGGGTCTCTTTATCCCTGATGAAGCTGTTTTTTTTGCTGATCCTCCCGAACAGCAGCAGTATTATATTCAAAGATCTTCATTTTCTGAAATCTGGGAAGAAAAGAAATATTTCTCCCCGGCTGAAAGCTTGAACAGGAGATACATACGTATATCCGAACTTCTTAATTAACGAATATTTAACTCCTGAATTTCAGTATCTGTCGGGGAATTATTACTTTTATCTGTTAACTTCGAACATTCCGTAATTAGTACATGATAAAAAAATCTAAAAATTATGTATCGCACATTATTCACAATAACCCTGACAGTTGCCGTACTTCTCTCCTCATGCACCAGCGGGACCACCAATGAAACTTCCTCTGATGTAAAACACTTTCGGCATCTGCAATTCAGTGAAACAGCCTATGACAAAATCAATGGGATCTACCCGTTGACAGCAGATGAAGCAAGGTCGGTGAATAACTGGACCTTTACATATGACGGACAGGGTAAGCCGGTAAGCATTGCCTATATGCGGGGAGACAATCTGCTGGGGTATTCCGGAAGGAGTTATGCCCGGCTGGAGATTACGTATACCGATTCCACCGAGATACACCATTTCTTCAATGCCAAAAATGAACCAGTGAAATCCAATGGAGTGTACGCCTACGTGTACAAACTGGATAAACAAGGCAACCGGTCTGGGCTGAGTTTCCTGGATAAGGAAGGGAATAAGGTTGAAAACCGGAATAAGATAGCTTATTACATCTGGAAGGTGCTTCCCGACGGGATGGTAAAGGAAAACCGCTATAACAAGGAGAATGTAGAAGTGGTTATGAACCCTAACTGCCCATTTTTTGAGCTTCGCTTCAGCTATGACCCGAACGGTTTCTGTACACGTATGGCCAATTATATGGATGACACGCTGTATAACTGTACGGCAGAAAACTGCGGGGATATAGGAGTGTCGTACTTTACTTTCAATTATAACGATAAAGGTTCCCTGACGGATTTTGCCGTTTATAATGTATACGCCCAGAGAGCCAACCTGTACGCCGGTTGGTCCCATTACCGGAATACCGTGGATGAGAACGGTGACGTGGTGGAATCTTTTTTCTGGGATCAGGATAATGAACCCATCGGCGGAAGAAGAAATCCCATGACCATTACGAAATACGATGAGCATGGCGCTGTGATCGAACAACAATACATGGATGAAAACCGGCAACTCGTGATCAACCCGGGAACAGACGCTGCCGTGATAAAGTATACTTACGATGACGACGGCATGCCCATTGATACTACCCTTCTGGATGCTGCCATGGTTGAAGTTCCACGCAAAGAAAAGACATGATCTTTTCCCTGTGAGCGTCCGCCGGTGATTTATCATCTCCAGGAAATCTTTTCGAATTAATATGTAACTCCCATGAAACGAATATTCATTTTACTTATCCTTGCGATTTTCTCTTTGTATTCCTGTAAAAACTCCACCACTTCCTCCAAAAAAGGTGAAACTGCAGTGCCGGTGGCTTCAGAAACGAAGACAGAAGCTGAACTTCTCACTGAATACCTTATTTCTTCGGGCGACTATGCCAACACCCGGAGCTTCCCTTCCATGATCAAGCCCGCCACCCTGCTGAAAGTCCTGGATGATTCGGGCACTTACGTCATCGATCTCAGGGGAGAACGCTCCTACGCAAAAGGACATATCAAAGGGGCTGTCAATGTGAAGTTCGGGGATATACCTGCGTATTTCGAGCATTCCATAAAACCTTACAGGTATGATAAAATAGTGATGGTGTGCGACAAGGGTCAGAAATCCTCCTATACCACCATGCTTCTCCGTCTTATGGGATACGGGAACGTATACTCCATGCGTTGGGGAATGTCCGGCTGGAATCCCGATCTTGCTGCCGGTACCACCGGCGGTTCCTGGGATGCTTCTGTCGGATCTGAATATCAATCAGCGCTTGAAAAGGGTGACAATCCTCCTGCTGCCGAAGGGAACTATCCTGAACTTCATACCGGGAAAACAACGGGTGATGAGATCTTCCAGGAAAGGATAAAACAACTGTTTGCGGAAAATCCCCTCAATTTCACCCTTTCAGCCGATACGGTTTGCATACAGCCTGAGAAATACTATATCATGGACTACGACCGTAAAGACAGGTATGAGTCAGGGCATATCGCCGGAGCTGTAAGGTATAAACCGGGAGAGACGCTAGGCATTGAAAGGGAGATGCGAACCATCCCGGCCGGTAAAAATGTGGTGGTTTATTGTGCCACCGGGCAGAGTTCGGCATTCGTCGCTGCTTACCTGAAGCTTATGGGATATAAGGCCCACTCCCTGCGCTTCGGGAACAATGCTTTCATGCATGATCAGATGGTGCGGGATAAAAGAACGCTCTCCTGGGAAGTTTATTCGGATGAGGAGATATTGAATAACTTCCCCTATGTAAAATAAGGACCTTGTGCACATCGCGCCCCCACTAACAGCCCCCCACCAGCCTGCGTTCCTTTGAGAACCTGTCGGCGAAGTAACCCGCTTTCAGGCTGTCGGGCAGGTGATTCCACTCCTTGGTCATACGACGGGCCTTGTATCGTCTCTCAAACACAGCATTCTCAGCCGGGGAGATACTTCGTCCGGTAAACGCTGAATTCATGATGATACTATCCCAGGCCGGGACCCCGCCCATGAGCATGAAGATGTTGGGATATCCTTTTTGCATGGCCAGCATCCAGGCCTGGTTCGAAAGCAGATCATTATCGGAGTATATGACCGCTTTCACGGATGCTGTGGAAAACAGTGAAGCATAGCTTTTATCAAGAAAGTTTTCCATGGGTATGTTGATGGCGCCGGGCAGACTCATCTCTTTGTAGCGTTCAGGGCTTCTGATGTCCAGCAGCCGGAACCCCGTGTCCTGCCTGACCAGCACAGCAGCCAGTTCATCCGGTGAAAGGGTGAAATCATCCTTCAGAATGACCTGAAGGATTTCCTCCGGAGCTTTCCGGCCGGCCATCTTTCCTCTGAAGGACATGACAGCGGTCATTGCTCCCAACAGGACTAGGATTATGGAAAATTTGAATCTGAAATTCATGGACTTTGAATTTAAAGTTCAGAAAGAATATCCGCGCGGGCATATTTTTTTTCTGCTTTTTCAGCCAGCCAAAACATACCTACAGCAATAAGGATAACCAGGAAAAGAAACAGGCCCCGGCTCATGCCAAGGATCTCCGGAAGAACCTGCGGTCCCTTATAGCCTGATAGAAACAGGTTAGCCAGCCAGGGGTAAAACTCGCCAAACAGGAGGGCTCCAAGCGCACCTCCAACCAGGAAAAAGAAGGCATCAATTTTCCCGATAGAGAGAGCGCTGATCCCTGTACCCGGACAAAATCCTCCCATCACGAAACCGGGGCCCATAATCACACCTCCCACGATGGCGGAATTCACGTAAAAAGGATTGACATACACGTGGCTCATATCGAGAAGGCCAAAATATACCAGGAATTGCGATCCGATCATGGCCACGATGGCTGCCGTAAAAAAGACTTTTATCACTGTTGTATCATACCCGTAGAACATACCGGCGAGTTTACGGCTTGATGAAAACCCGGCTTGCTCAAGGGCAATGCCAAAACCAATACCTATGAGCAGCGGAATAAGAAAACCGGCGTTGGAATTGGTACCTGTAATATCCATTATTGTTAGCATCAGGAGATTATGAGTTGATTCGTGTTTTTTGAAAATCTAATGTATGCACTTGAAACTAAAGCCAGTTTTTCCTGAAGAACCAGGCAAAGGCATACGCTGAACCGAAGATGGAGAGCATGGTAACAAAACCGGCTGTTGAGAATACCGCCATGCCCGAGAGCGCAGCCCCACTGGTACATCCCCGGGCCAGTTGTGCCCCGAAGACAAATAATAATCCTCCCAGGAAGGCAAAGAGCAGCCTGCGGGAAACAGAAACATGAGCAGGCCGTTCCACCTTCCATGTCAGCCTCCCGGATATCAGGCCGGAGAGGAATCCGCCGATAAGCAGCCCGAGGATCTCGTACACCAACCAGTTATTCAGCGGGTTGGCCCCTCCCTCAAAATATTTGCTGAAAAAGGGCGAGCCTGTAACATGAGCCCGGCTTATTGCGCCCAGCAGCGACGCGACGCAGTATTTGATTCCGCCGCTGGCCCCCAATCCCCGGCCGGAAAAATAGTTGGCCGATAACAGCACCAGTCCCAGCAATACTCCTGCAAGGTAAGGATTCATATAAGGTTTCTTCCGCATGAGTTTTTGATTTAAGTACGGGTAAATGTCAGTATTTTAATCGTCGTCGCGGCAATTTATGTAATTTTTAACAGGGATGGCAAATTATTCGGTACAACCGGCAAATCTAAGGTTACAATGGCCCCGGTATTTTAGATGGATTGAAAATGGAGACAGGCCGGGGGTTACAAGGGCGGATGAATCAGGAGGACGAAAGGGAGGATATGGTCATATTGCATTGCAAAGAAAAAAACGCGGGTGTTTACAAAGCACCTGATATCCGTTTGCATTACCATTAGTGGATTAATTTTTCCGCGAAGTTTCACTCGGTAAAATGCCAAACGTTTCCTTATAACTTTTAGCGAAGTACGATAAATTATTGAATCCTACACGATAGGCAATTTCTGAGACCGAAGCTGCCTTTTGTTCTATTAATTCTTTAGCCCTGATGAGCCTGAAATGCCGGATCAGCTGATTGCTTGTCTCATTAACCAGTGCTTTCAGTTTACGGTTTAACTGCGATGTGCTGAAACCGACATTCGCAGCCAGATCATCCACTGAAAAGAATTCATTCCCCATTTCCTCTTCGATGATTGTCATCACTTTTTGTAAAAATTTTTCGTCCATGGATTGCATCCTGACTTTTCCGGGCCTGATGGAAAGCTCATTGGAAAATTTCTCCTGTACTCTTCGGGTCTGTTCGATCATGTTTTCCACCTTAAGTCTGAGAACCTGACTGTCAAAGGGCTTGATGAGATAATCATCCGCCCCCGTACGAAGACCTTTAATCCTGGATTCTTTACCTGCTTTGGCGGTTAACAGAATAATGGGAATATGACTGGTCCTGATATCGTTTTTAAGTTGTCCGCACATTTCCAAACCATCCATTCCGGGCATCATGATGTCACTGATAATGAGATCAGGTAAAACGGAAAGGGCCATTTCCAGTCCCGACAGTCCATCATTCGCTGTTTTTATATCAAATCCCGCTGCTAATTCATCCGCGATATATGTCTGAATATCTATATTGTCTTCAATGATGAGTAAAACAGGTAGCTGGTGATCCGTTGCTGTGTTCTCTTCAGATTTACTATTTGCTGAGGGAGTATACTCTGTTTGAGCAGTTTCATGGCTTCCAGGTGATTCCTTGAGAAATTCCGTTCCGGGTTGTATAATCGAACGGAGATAGGGCAGGTGAATAATAAATGTTGTACCCTCGCCCAATGCGCTTTTGACTTTGATATTCCCTTTGTGAAGCTCAACAAGTTCCTTTACCAGGGCAAGTCCGATCCCGGTCCCCAGATCGTCTCTTGCTTCTACCTGGTAATACCTCTCAAAGATCTTTTCTGCTTCATCCGCAGTCATTCCCTTTCCTGTATCGGCGATCTTAATGGACAATGCGCCGCCCTTATCGTTGACCGTCACGCTTATTTCCCCGTTTTCCGGAGTAAACTTAAACGCATTGGAAAGAACATTGACCATAATTATTTCCAACCTTTCTTTATCGTAGCAGGCCTCCGGCAATTCACCAGGCAGGTTGGCCCTGAATTTTATTTTTTGTTTTTCTGCCAGGTCTTCAAAAGGGGCAATAACAGCTCTAAGGTGGGCAATGATATGTCCTTTTACCATGTTCAGTTGCAACTTCCCCTGGTCGATTTTTGACAATTCCAGGATCTGATTAATAAGCTCCAACAACCTCACGGCATTTCTATGCATCATCTTAATGTATTTCCCTTTGATGGTAAGTGGCTCGTCATTATCAATATCCTCCGCTTTTGTTTTCGATTCCAGTATTTTGTTTAACGGGGAAAGGATCAGTGTCAGGGGCGTGCGAAATTCATGAGAAATGTTGGCGAAAAACTTTGACTTTATAGCATCCAGCTTTTTGATTTGATTTGCATACGCTTTTGCGCGTTCATTTTCTTTTAATTCGTAACCAAGACCTAGTGCATAAAGCAAAAGTAATCCCACCTGACCGATTCCAAAAAATGGGCGGATAAAGGTTATAAATCCGGCAATGCGCCAGAATATGAACCAAATAATTCCTATGCCGAATATCCTTGCCGGCGTTGATTTGCTTAGAACAAAACGTATGGAAATGGGCAATACCATGATTAATGCTATGGTGAAGCTTCCTTTACTCACGGGATACGGCTCAGTTAGAAAAGACAGGATCCCCCACAGGCACAATGCAAAGTATACTAATAAAATAACGCGGTAATAATTTGCCCATTTGGGGAGGATTTCTTTCACATTGGAAAATGAATACCCAAAGAGCAAGAGGAAAAATGTGGATCCCCATTCCGAAAATGCATGAATGGGCTCAGCAAAATAGGGAGTTTCCCTGAAAAGTAAATCAATTAAACTGGAATAAGGGAAAATGTTTAAATGATGAATCGTATACAGGAAACAGAATCCCGCAAAGATCAAATAAGATTTCCGCCGTACAAAAAGGTAAAAAATGGCGACATAAATGCCGATAATAAAAAACATGGCCTGTACGCTATAGAAGAATCTGGTCATGACACCATTATTTGTAGCACCATTCAATACAGGATCACAGATGAGCACCGAATACCTGCACTGAAATTTTTTAAAGGCGCTTCTGACCCGGATGTAAGCGATGATGGTATCTCCGGCATTCATGGAGAAGGGGACAGCGGTCACAGATGCCTCCAGCTGAAAAGGTTTTTCTTTTGCGGGAACCCGCAGGCCTGACTTGTAATGGTTTTTCACTTTATTGTCACCGACATAATAAACATCCAGGTAGTCCAGATAACTCACCATCTCATTTTTAAAATCCAGGCCTTTTACGGCCAACCATTTTTTACTCAGATCCTGTGCGGTAGTCAGGGTAATTTTAGACCAGATTGAAGTAGGATATGTAAAGATTTTTTCGCGTATGGGTGAGTCAACAAAATCGATATTTTCAGACAAGATCTGGTCTATGGTAACCCTGCCGCTGGTATCAGTGAAATAAGTCAGTTGAGGTGTCAGATCTCTCCATCCAACGGAATCCCGGTCCCTCCCCAGTACAGGTAACTGGGCGCTACACGCTATACCGGTAACAGAGAAAATCCATATGATGATCGACCTGACACACATTGTAAGCTGAATTATTCATAAATTTCTCTATAAAACATCTAATTTCCTATTTTGCTTCGTACCAACTGGAATACATTGACCTGGGGGAATCCGGAACACCTGAAATTGTATTTCCGTTTTGAACTTCATCCAGCCGGCTTAGCTGCAGACACTTTATTTTCCATGTATCACTGAATTTTTGTAAAATACCTGTCCACAATAATTCCGGTTCTTCGGGTCGTCCTGCTCCGGTAGGCGTAACCGCTCCCAATACATGCATAAGGGCAATATCCTTGCTTAGGTATTCGATTTTATCAATCGTAAAATAAACAATTGTATTTTTAAATTGATGATCGAATAAATATTGCTGATGGCTCGCATTTTCCTGGGGCGTGCGGTCTTTACTGTAATATCCATTGTAAATAATGAAGTCATGCCTCCCGGCAAAGAGATGTGAAAATTCCGTTCCGTCACCGGCTTTCCAGGCTGAAGCCATTCGCTGAACTAAATTTTGGATGGATTTATCATCTGCTCCAGATTGAGCGGGCATTAACTGTGTTATTAATACCAGTGTGAATAATACAATGATTCGTTTCATAACCTTTAAATTTTAGTTTGACATGAAAATGATCAAAGCTAAATTAGGCTGAAACGGAAGCGTTTGCTAACAGATTTGAAGCATTATATGCCACTTAAAACGCATTGGGATGAACATGCGTGATTTAGCGCAGAAAATGATGCGTATAGAGTAAAGGAACCATGTCGCCGTGCTTCTCCCTGATCTCCGCTTTGCCCACATGGGATATAAATGGGCTGCTTTGGTACCGAAATATTCCCGCTATGCAATTACCTGGACTTGTTCCGGTGACAAATACCCTTCTTTGTTGAAATACGCATCGGTATAAGCAGCGGTAAACTTACCGGTTGATCGATAAACCTGACAGGTTTCCGAAAACCTGTCAGGTTTTCTGCACCGGCGTATTTTCTTCTACCGTCTTGCTTTTCCGGTCCGGAGGTTTTTGCCTAATATTCAGGAAAAACGGAAAGATCGGGCGGAATTTCGGCGATATTTACATGCAATTCCCTGGGAAAGAATTTAGATTCACATATTTAATAAACAGATTGAATTATGCGCAGATTAATGCTGTTATCGACAGTCCTTCTATCCTTTTTGAGTATTTCGGCTCAAAACAAAGTTGAAAGATAGCGTATTTATGAAATTGTTCTTAATGGGGTCTCGAAAGGCAATCCTTTCACGGATGTACAGCTTAGTGCTAAATTTACGAAGGGTGAGAATACAAAAACAGTTTCAGGCTTCTATGACGGAAACGGAAAATATAAAATCCGTTTTATGCCGCAGGAGACGGGTTCCTGGACTTATATCACATCCAGCAATTTAAAGTCACTTTATGATAAAAAAGGCAAATTTGAATGTTCTTCAAACACCGGTAACAATCACGGACCCGTAGTAGTGAAGGATACTTTTAATTTTGCATATTCAGACAACAAGCCATTTTACCCTTTTGGTACAACTTGCTATGCATGGGTTCATCAGGGAGTCAGTCTTGCTGAATTGACTTTGAAAACTCTTTCAAAAGGATATTTCAACAAAATGCGTATGTGTATTTTTCCAAAAGACTACGATTGGAACAAAAATGAGCCACCCTTGTATCCATTTGAGGGAAAACCCTTAACGGATTGGGATTATACAAAATTTAACCCGGCCAGGGACGAATATTTTCTGAATTATTATAACAGGGATCAGCCACGCAGTCAAATTGTGAATTTGCCTGAAAATTAAAAATATAGCGTTGAAATGTAAGCCTTCGGGGAAAAACATTATCCTGACCCGGGAAAATATCCCGGATAAAGTTTCATCCTTCCCTGAGAAGAAAATCGACCAGTCATACCAGCTGATCACCTCTTCAAACCGGATAACCATTACGGCAAAAGGTTAGGCGGGACTTTTTTACGGTGTTCAGACGCTGCTCGAGGTCATTCAGAGGGATCAGAGGGGACCGTTCGTCACAGGAATGAAGAGCACCGACAGGCCGGATATCCTGGTCCGGGCAAGCCATTATGGCCGGGTTCTGGTGCGGCGTTTGATGAAATTGATGGTGAAGCCGGATGGGGTGCAGGCACAGGGAGGGCATTTGGTTTTTGAGAGACTTTAGCAGGGCGGGAACCACCCCCACCGACCTGCACTCCCCGTCCCTTAATGGGTTCAGCCCATAAAATCTCATCGTCCGTTTCCGTACATTTTGACAAGAAGTTTTTAACAATTATACCCGATAATATATTCCTCAACCAGAATAGGACTTTCCGCACTATGACGGTTCATCCTGCCGGTGACAAACCCTTCGATTCCTGTGACAAAAAATCGATCCACTGACATGACCCCGTAAAAAGGTTTCCCGCACCTTCATACGGATTACCGGATAAATGAACATGAACATATTCATTTCTAATTTGTTCCCACGTACGGGAGCGTTTATGTTTAACTACCTTTCACATCCGGTCACCATGAAATTATTATATTCATTATTACCAGCCCTTCTCCTGCTCAATACCTGCGGGTCCGATGATCACAAGGCCACACCCGATAAGTCGGTGACACACGGATCCTACGATTTTGAAATTTCGGGAACTGCCGGCGGGCCCTATGAAATAAAAAGCGACAACGCCAAAACCAACTGGGATGCCGATGCCGGGTATATTTTTTGTAATACCGACGATAAGAATGAGCCCCTGGGAACCCTGACGCTGACGATCAGCAGTGTAAACCCAGACGGAAACGCAATCATCCTTGATGCGATCGTTTCTAAAACAGATGTCCGGGTGGGCACTGCGGAAGAACTGAACGCGAGGACGTTTCTAATAACTCCCCGCGATACCGATCCGGAAGCTGATTATACCGGGTCTAACGGCTTCATTACTGACGCGGAGATCGGATCGAATTATATTAAAGCCAACTTTACCATGCAAATGTACAGGCAAATTTTCTGGCCTGACCAGGAGCCTGAATCCGTGAAAGTCTCCGGTACCTTTACAGCTGTGAAATGATTTAGCTCCTATCCGTGATTCCAAACTTATTTGATGACCCGGCCTGTTCCGATGCATATAGCCTTGGGGTGTTTATAAATAGTTGAAAACTCTGATTGTCAGTAATATAGATATTGTGTAACTTAAAGAAAAAACCCCGAAATCAGCTTCACAGGGAAGAAATCGGGGTAATTCTTAAAAACAATATTAGCAAGTTACACCGTATTTTCGAAATCTCCCCAGAAATTTCATTTATTTCTCCACAACAGGAATTTTCACTTTACTGGAAGAGCTTCCTGGCGTCAGAACTGGGAGAAGTATATCAAGCCATCCCCTGGCAAGAACTTGTTAAATCCTTGAAATTAAAGGAGAAACGAAAGGGGAGGACTTCCCAATTCAGTGCACAAGTAAAGCTGGCGTCAATGTTCCAGAAAGCCTATACCGGACTATCGGATCGCAAACTTTATGAACACCTGAACGGGAGTATCCATTACCAATTGTTCTGCTGAATTTTCCTGGGACCTGAGAAGCTGGCTGATTTTAAGATCATCTCAAGGATCCGTACTGAACTGGCAACAAAGCTTAACATTCGGACAGTACAGGATGTGCCAGCCAGATCATCGAAGCCTTATATAGAGAACCCGAACATTATGCTGAAGGATGCCACCTGCTATGAGTCCTACATGAGATATCCGACCAATGGAAAGCTGCTCTGGGAGAGTGTTGATTGGATCCAAAGTCAGATGAAACGGGTACGCAAAGGACTGAAGATCCCTACTCCCCGAACCAAGCACCTGGAGCAAAAAGACAAGTACTTTACCTATATGCGTAAGCGAAAAAAACCATGGAAGCAAACCACCAAACGTCCCCGCAGTCTACTATATCTTTTGGATAAACTCATCAGAGAACTTGATAAGATCGGGGACAAGCACCGGAGCTATTTGCGCTTTCCTGAGAAGTATTACGAAAAAAGAAGGGTGATCCGTAAGGTACTTGAACAGCAGCAGGAGATGTTCACCACAGGAAGTTATTCGGTTCCCGTCCGGACCGCAATAAAAGCCTGAAAGTCATTAACTTTCAGGCTTTTCTGTTTTTTACAACCAGAGTCATCCCAAAATTAACAACCTCCATATCTCTAATTCTGAAAACCACATCGAAAAAACATACCTGTCAACCCGAGGGATTATATTCAACCGGATCTGATGATTATCGGAATATGCCGGGTCTTTCAGACCACATGAAACTCTGATTATAGATAGTAGTTTATATTTTTACGTTGAAATTATCAATGCATGGGAGATGACAATTATACCTGTAAAAGGTGAATTTAGCGGTAAAAGCTTAATTCAGCTACCACAAAAACCATTTACTGCACTGCGTATCACTAAAATCAGGGAGTAGTTCTCCTTTGAGTCCTCAAAACTTTTTACCTAAGAAAATTCAGTGTATTCTGAAAAAAGAAACGGAGGAAATAAATGAAAAAAGCAAGGCGGATAAAATGACCGGGTTCGGAACCGTAAAAGCACTGCATGATGATAACCGCGTGATACGATTATTATCAGAGCGATCGGGATGTTCGATTTATTTGCTTATCTATTTCACTAAAGTTGTGCAAATTAATAATTTAAGAAAGCCGGTAATTCGAAAATGTCTCTTTTCATTTTGAATGAATTAAAACCAACTTGCATAAAGTATTTGTACCATTCAATAATAGGATATATATGCCTTCTTTAAGTCCGGAAGCACTTATTGACATTCCGGACCTGTAGTATTGTTTGTACACTACCTGTCCATAAAGATTAAGCAGGCACAAATCGCCATCCACAGCATTTTTCAGGTAAACCAAACCACTTGTGGGATTTGGGTACAGTATAATTCGTTCTTCCTGCGTTTTAATTGGATTCGCATCGGATGATAACAGGGTAGTGAATGCTTTTATTTCCGTAAATGCTATAATATTTCCGGAAGCATCTATTGCCTTTATGGTAAAATAGTAGGTCGTTCCGCTCTCTAATCCATTCATGGTTATTGTATAGACTGAGGCTGATACAGTATCTATTTGCACACCATCCTGATATATGACATATCCTGCTACCCAGGTTTCGTCTCCAATAGCTACCCAGTTTATGTCAACACTGTGATCGCCTATGTTTGAATATTCCAGGCTTAACTGAGGTCCAACAGGAGTTTTAGTAGTAATGGTTTGTTCATTTGAAACAGATATAACACTTCCTGAGGCATCTTTTGCCTTTACTGTAAAAGTATAGCTCTTCGAACTCTCCAAACCATTTATGTTTGCCACAAGGACTGATGCTGCCAGAGTGGCTACCGGTATGGCATCCTGATACACTACATATTCTGAAACCCATGATTGATCACCACTGGCGTTCCAGCTTAAGTCTACATTGTTAATACCCACATTTGAATACGCCAGGCTCAATTGAGGTCCTGCCGGTAACAGGGTAGTTGCCTCCGCTGAATTTGAAACAGCAGTAAAACGGCCGGAAGCATCTTTTGCCTTCACTGAGAAGTTGTAAGTTGTCCCGCTCTTTAATCCATTGATATTTGCAGTATTAACCAATGCTGAAGTTGTAGCAAATTGAATCCCATCCTTATATACCACATATTCCGAAACATCAAACTGATCCCCGGAAGATTCCCAGTTTACGTCAAGATTAAAATAATTAATATTTGAGCAGGCCAGGTTCAGATGGGCAGCTGTAATTCCAGCTACTGAAATCAGGTAAATTCCCTCTGTTGTAGCAGCAATGAGTCTTCCGGTAGCATCTATGGTCATTGACTCTATCATAGCTGCTTTAGGGGCATCGGGGAATTTTTCGCCATGCATCTTCTCCCAGGTGATACCTCCATCCTGAGACATATAAAAGGGTTCGGTATTTTCTCCGCCCGGGTAGGAATGGTTTTTATTGCTTTCTCCAGACCATAGGTTAAGTGTAGCGTCGTCGTTCTGTTTAGCAGCATATACCACATTTTCATAACCCGGACGGGGATCAAAAAGAACAAAGCCCATCCAGGGTACAGGCTCAATCTTATTGTAATGAGGATTATTCTCGAGCCCGGATTTACGTATTTGCCAGTTACTCTCGCTTCCGCTTCCATTTCTGTTTGGAGCATTATATTCATATATCCCGCTTCGGCCGGCCATAAGAATTCGAAGACGGTAGGTACTGTTTTTGGTTGGGTCGTGAACAGGATCAGGATCGATGGCGATTAAAGCATCAGCTGAGCAATTCCATTTTCGTTTCAATCCTGTCACTTCCCATTTGGTCCCATTCATACCGGGTACATTTTCAGCCGGAGGATCAGGAAGATTCACCCAACTTTCTC
Organism: uncultured Bacteroidales bacterium; assembly: GCA_963771005.1. Lineage (GTDB taxonomy): Bacteria > Bacteroidota > Bacteroidia > Bacteroidales > DASQZK01. Next base: position 1,574,037 of record CAVYRO010000008.1, on the reverse strand, counting down.
CGGCATCCGTGGAGATATACATACCCAGGCTGCCTCTATCAACAGGGATGCTCAGATTATCAACCCCAATGATGATTTGTGGGTTAGATGAGCAGACGGAAATCACTGCTTTACCTATATCTGTCCAGTTCAGCCCTTCATTATTACTTTTCAAAGTGCCTGCATATACCAGATTTGGATCTACAGAAGACCAGTAAACATCCATTTGATTCAGCACAGGAGTATGATATCCGGTATAGCTCCAGTTTAATCCACCGTCAACAGAACGAACAATATACCCCTGACGGGTCCATGTTCCGACCATGATGTCGGGATTAACCGGGTGGTATGCAATTCCACCAGCTGTTCGTGCCGCTGTCCACCAATCACCGGCTGCTTCTGCATCAGAGGTAAGCTTTAAGAGTTCAGAACTGTAATCAAAATTGGATCCCAGCCATAACAGGCCATCGTTGCTTGTAACCGCATATCCCTGTTCATAAACTGCAATAGCCCATCTGCCCGGATCACTTGGGGCTACAGCAATCTGACCCAGGTCTTTATTGGGACCACCTGATGCATAGGTTTCAAAATTGGCCCCATAATCAATGCTACGCATCAATCCACCGATACTGGGCATTATAAATAGTAATTCATTTGGAACACCGGGTACGAAAGAAATTGTTTGTCCAATGGTTTCTCTGTTCTTTTCAGAAGGGAGTCCCAAATTATATAAATTATGATCATGGGCTGTCCAGCTCTTAAAGCTGGGAATAAAATCTCCAAGCTTTCGATCCGTAGCATTCCATGTAGTTCCTCCATCCATGGAGTATCTTATCGCATACCTTAACAGGCCTCCCAATTCAAGGTATAGGTGGTTGATATTACCCGGATTGATGCCAATACTTCTGAAACATGAACTGTTTCCAAGTGGTACATTTGAAGGTATAATAGTTTCACCAAAATCCGAAAAACGTACCAGCTCCCGTCCCCCATATGGATAACCATCAGGGAAGCCTTTACGGATAAACCATCCCTGAGAAGGGTCCTCCGGATTGACTTCAACCTGAAAGAAATCTTCAGCAGACCCATGTAACCTTCTTATTTCTTCGACATCTCCGGTAGAATTAATTTTTATACGCCATAGCTGTCCCTGAACAACGGGATTTTTACTTGTATTTTCAAGATAGGTAGCATAAACATCCGTTTGGCTGAAAGCCCTGGAGTTAAATAATCTTACATCATCAAGCGTAACCATGAAATCCAGTTCCGGCAATAGTCTTACCATCTCCGAAAACATTGGATTGCGATCCCATTGCAAGAAATCCGTAGCGCGTATTTCCACTGCCAATGCTTGCATAACCCGTATAAGCACTGGCGACCTGAATGCCATCCAGGTAAAGACTTTGTTGCCCGCTGTTAAAGACTCCGGCAATGTAATGCCAGTCACCATCATCAATTCTTGGTCCAACTACCTGGTAAACCGTACCGGACGAATTGCTGGTATCCACGATAGCGGCAGAACCGTATTCGAAGCGGTCAACAATGCGATTGGATACCTGCGCCATAGAATCCGGATCCGGATTCACAAAATAGGGAAACAACTCTGAAATTGAAAAATCCGAAGGAACATCAAATTCCCCGGCGTCTTTTCTGGTAACCAGCGTATTTTTGGTTAGGTTCCATAGTTCATAAGTTGCATTCCAGTTATTTAGAGTAGTACCCCGAATCAAGGTTAGCTTCATCTGCAAATTATCCGATGTGCTATCTGCAACGTTGTCAAAGCCCAGCAAAGTTTCGCTGAAACTGGAAGACCCAGGCCACTTGTTATTGATCCCGGGATTTACACCATATAACGCATACCTGTCATTTTCCGGTTGCTGACGCCTCAATTCCAATGATGTTCTGATAGCATTTGATGAATCTCTTAGTCCAATCTGAAAAATTCTCTTGAAGATATCCAACGGTTTCATATTGCGGTTGAAAGAAAAATTAATGCCAACAGCGTACATATCATCTATTGGAATTCCATGGGAAAGTATAACTGATTTCCAGCCGAGCTTACCGTCATAGCGGATGTTCCCGGAACCTGCCGTATCGACAAGGAAACCTGTATTACCAGTCCAATCCGGGTTTTCAATTAATTCCCCGGGAACGTATCCTTCACTTGCAGTAAATCCTATCGTATCAACATTTATGGTGACGGGATCTTTACTTTTTTGCGGTGAGAGAACACTAAATGTTACAGCTCCTCCCTTTGACCCTAATTCCCAGTATTCATTCGGGTCGAATGAAGCAATTACCTGATCGGAACTATCCGTCGTCCTTACCCAGGCTGATATCGTAAACTTTGAGACAGAGCTGTTAAGTGCCAGATTCTCTATGGCTAATGCATCAGATCCATCGAAACTGGCAGCATATGAATTTATGGCAGCGGATTCACTCCATGCAGTTACCGAACCCGTCAGATTATTTCCATATTCACCTGCATCATTAAGATTTTTGTCAAACTTCCACCGGGCTGAATAGTCGGTGGGCGGATACGAGGCACTGATGGGCAGATTATTGCCAATAATATGTGGCGGCATTTTTTTTTCTACGATAACATAAAATACGGATTGATTGTCACCATAAGTGCCTGAAGCCAGCGTTTTGATTCTTCGGTTTGAAAATCCGGAGCCTATAGTTTCCCAGTTTACCCCTCCGTCAGATGAACGAACCAATCCATGGGAGCTTGTGCCAAAGTAGATATCATTCGAACGGAGTGGACTTGGATCTTCCATTATTAGTGTTCCGCCGGAATTATTACCAAAATTTTCATAAGCACCGGGAGGCATCTTGTAAATATGCTGCCATGATTTTCCTAAGTCAGAACTACGCCAAAGTCCTGCCGGTGATTCTGAAGGATCAATGTTTTTCCAATAATCATGTGCCATTAACACAAAAATAGTAGATGGATCATGGCGCGAAAATTCTATGCTCATGGGTGAACACCCCGGAGTTCCGATGTTGGGCATACGCAAGGGTTTGAAGTTCACCCCATCCTCGGTAAAAACGGTGGTCCATTCGTTATCAATAAATGCCCTCAAATTTGGATTTGCAAAAGACACGGATAGATCGCAAATATTTTCGGTATGGTCCCATCCGGCTCCTTTCGGAAAGTTATGATCTGTATATCCGGGTCCGGGAATTGTATTTCTTTGCCAGGGTTGGGAAAAGGACGTAAAAAAATTGAAAAGCAATAATATGCCAATTAGTAAACGTGGATTATTTTTTTTCATTATCTAAAAATTATTTATCATCGTTTTATGCGAAATGTCTACCTTACAATTACCGTTTGACTCCTGGAAGAATCAGTAAGCTCAATATCAAAACTTTCTTTCCCGTTTATTTGAACTAAATAGGTTCCATAAAAACCCTTAAATGCAACTTTGTCCTTTATATTTCCTTCCCACTTTGTAGTCCATTTTTCTTTGATAAGTTTCATTAAAGCGAAATAATTGGGCTTTAACTCACCTTCTTCTGTTACCACTCCGGCATCCATTCCTTTGCCGCCTAAATTGTCAATGGTGAACCAACGCGATACTCCGTGAATGTAGGACTTGGAAAACATCAGGGTATAGAAATTCCTTTCCCATGCAGCAATTTCTTCATCTGTAAGTCCGGGCTGATTCGGATTTGTACTTTGATTGTTCCTGGAGGGAGGATTAAATTCAGTAATTACCATTGGTTTACCCAGTCCTGCCATCTGTTCGATACCCTTGTTGATTTCATCCATCATATAGGTCCGGGGTCCGAACTCTGCAGTTCCTTGCTGGAATGGCATGCCTTGCGCGTAATAATGAGCCTGGTAACCTATGTAATATTCCGGAGCTCCCAATTCAATTAAAGATTTATGATAGTTATAGATTTCCTGAAAAACCGGATTTTTAACACTCCATATATTAGTCTCCAATACCACAAGTTTTGCATTGGGCAGATATTTTTTGGCAAGCTCAAGCGCTCTCAGGCCATTATCAGGTTTTGCAAAATCAGGATAGTTTGTGGTTTTCAAATAGATAGCATTCGGATTCTGATCCCAGTACTGGTAATTAATAAATTCGTTAATAACATCCACTTCAGAAATTAAATCCCCATATCTGTCTGCGACATTTTTAATTCTTTCTTCAATTATACCCCACATTTCTTCTGAAGTGAAACCGTCAAACCAACGTGGATATCCAAAAAGCAAGGCATGATATCGAGTTTTTTTTCTTAATTCCTTTGCAATACTAAAACCATAATCCGGTGAAGCCCAATTCAATGATCCGTTTAACCTGGATTGGTTCGTCCCCCAGTAATCAACTACAATTACCGTATTAAACAGGCTGTCAATTGCTTTGAGGGCAGTTGCTTTCGCAGGATTGTCATCACTCATACTATAAAAGCCGAACAGGTTTGCTCCAAAGTCAAAATCATGCGATTTCAGCTCTATTACAGCCTCAGCATTGACTTGATTACCGTTTTCATCGGTAAACTCCAAAACGAAATTTCCTTTCCTTACTTCTTCAATCTGACGTTCCGCCTTTTCCATTATGCAATAAGTTTGCGTATCAGTCCCATCAAAAAATTCAACGCTTTGTTGCGAAAACAGATTTACGCCGGAAAGGAGGGGGAGAACTTTTATTAAAAAACGGCTATATATCATAATGCTATTCAATTTAAAGCATACAAGATTTCTTACCATTGGAAGAATAAATTATCATTTCTAAGAGCGAGGCGTAGTTCGGCGGAGCCAATCATCGGTCCCGTCTCGGATTTTTTGCCGTTATGATCTTGTCGTAATTTTTTTAACGGCGAGCATTCCCAAATTTGAACAGCGGGAATGTACCCACCGGGATTGACTTTCATTGCAGCAAGCTGTGATAAACCGGAGCGAAGCGTAGTTCGGTGGAACCAATCATCGATTATTTATCTATTTTAATTGTGCTCACCTACCCTGTGACAGAACTTCGGGGAACCGGGCTCGCGAGCTCGACGAAGTCAATGCACTCCCGCAATTGGAAAGAATTATATTAAACTTAGTTTCGCGAAATTTTATACTTTCCGGGAATGGCACTAAAAGATAAATCCCCCTCCCCGGTGAAAGCTATTAGTTCTTCATTGCCTTCAACCATTCTGACCACCTTACAATTGTTTTCATTCCACCCTTCCAAATTTAGTTTAAAACGATTGGCTGTTGTATAGTCCAGCTTTGTAACAAGGCTAACCAAAAAATCTTTTCCCCAGAGTTCTTTCAGTTGAATGATATTTGGTTCAATGTCAAGAGTGATACTTTTTTCAGAGATATGCATCGTATATATACCCGTTCCTGTGTAATTTACCAAGGGTGAACTCCCATATCCTAAAATTTTTTGAATCCCTTGATTTGGTAACGGTAATTCGTCGGGTGATACATCGCCGGAATAAAAATATTTATTTTGGGAACTATATAAACTCAAATCTTTCTTGTAAGAGTACATATAGTTTTCAGCCACCTCTTCAGTTGGTGAAATGGTGTCATAATCATGATAGAGCGGTAATGACCTGAAAACCTGACCAGCAATTGCGTAAGAAGCTGCTTTGTGTGGAGTGGATGTAAGACTAAGGAGATGCGAACCATTACGATAAGGAGCATAGCGTGGCATGCTGTAATGCCACATACAAGCCATTTGCACGCCCATTGCCCTGAAAAAATCGGCCTGAGCCGGATATAAATAACCACTCTGGTTGTAGAAAGTTTCAAACTCGTATGCCGTCTTGGCCTTTTTCATAAAATCAGGACGTAACGCCCAGCCATACCAATCTTCCTGTACGTAAGAATCTTTAAGAAATGAGGAAAAATCATAGCGCGAGAGGTCAACCGGATTTTTTGTGTAAGGCCTTTTACATACACTCTGGCCCGGATAATTACAGAATGAGACCACCTCAACTTTAGAGGCTCCGATAGCCTCAAAAACATCTTCATTACCTTTAATCATTCCATTCCAGTTGCAGTTCCACGCAATGGGTTGCACTGCCCCGGTCTCCCTTATTGCATCATACATTTCATTGATGTAGTGCAGTACCTGGTCGTGCCGGTACTCTGCATAGGATTCCTTTGTATCTTCCAGTCCATGTTCTGATACCCACGCTTTATACACATCGTAAAATGGAGTTTTTTGAATCTGATTGTAGGAATAATAGCCGGGCTCATTGATAATTTCCCAAACGGCAATAGAGGGTTCGTTTTTATAAGCGGTTTGTAAATAAGGATTGATCCTGTTCAGAAGCTGCTGTATATAATTCTTTGATTTCTCAACCATTTCCTCATCCTCGATCAGGAGTCTCTGGTCAATCATTCCGGCAAATGAATGCTTCACAAAATCAGGTGTATGGTCTTTTGGTTCATCTACGTCGATGTCAAAACCCATACCTGGATTTAAGAAAGTCAGGTAGGTATACATCCCTCTTTTTGCTGCTTCAGCAACCATGAAATCAAGCATGTCGAGGTAAATGGTCTCGACAAGGTTACCCGCGCTATCTGCAATGTCCGAAGGTACCATGTGACAACGAAGCAAATCACAATCCATCTTCTGTAATTCATCCAGCGCATCATCGGTGGCCCTTTTCAGTGAATCCGCATCGAGCGGGACACCTATCAATTTAAAGAGACTATTATACTCCCATGACAAATTGGGCTGAAGATTAACACCCCAGAGTGCGAGTTCTTTTCCATCCGGAAAATATAAACGACCTTTTTCAACATAAATAAATTTGTTTTCCGATATTTTCTTATTTCCGCATGATGTGATCAATGTTGAAAGCAGGATAATTACGGAAATCCATTTTATTCTGCAGCTTTGAGGCATATTTCAAGAGGTATTAGAATTTCACTTTTTCCCAAAATGAGAAAAATACAGCAGAGCCGGGATTATTTAGCATAAAAAATCTTCCTGAATATTATAAACCTTTTAAACAAGCATCAACAACAGCACTTAAAGAGCCTGTTGCCAGGCAAATTGAGAAATCTGTAGCACCATAATACAACCATAATTCATCTTTTTCGTATTTAGGAATCGCACCACATGGAAAAATGGTATTCGTGCAATTACCGTGTCTCTCATATTCCTCAGTTGGCATTAATAAATAGCTATTGGTTTTACCAATTACTTCCCAGGGTTTTTCAAGATCAAGCAGTATCGCTCCTATGTAATAAAATGTTCCTCCGGCCGGAGAAAACACGCCATGCATAACTACAAGCCAGCCTTTATCTGTTTTAATGGGAGGAGTGGGTCCAATTTTTTGCACATTCCAGAAACGATAGCCAGAAGCAATTACCGGTTTGAATTCTCCCCAATACAACAAATCCTTTGACGCACTTATCCAGATATCACCATTACTGCCGTCACCGCCACCGGGACGATCAAGTTTAAAATACTTGCCATTTATCTTTTCCGGAAAAAGGGAAGCTCCCCTGTTTTTTGGCTGAGTAATAATATCAATACGTTCGTACGATTCAAAATCTTTTGTACGACCAAGCATGCCAACCGGAGAATCGTATCCCTTCACCATTACTGGCGTGATAATATAATACCAGTCATCTATTTTTGTTACACGGTTGTCAATAAAATGATGATACAGCCGATAAGGATATGCATCACTCTGGCTTTCAATGAAATTTTTAGGCGAAATAGTAAAATTTATGCCATCCTTGCTCCGGGCCACACGAGTCTGACCAACATCCCGGCCATATCCATCTGTAGCTCCGTGATCAACAACAGACACTAAAAGAATGGTTTCATTTCCATACATAACAGGTGATGGATTATAAAGCTGAGCATATCCGGGAAAATCGTTAATATGTAATAAAGGATTCTGAGAATGCCTGGTCAATATTTTTGTGGCGTCTTTTATCTCAAGATTGTTCATGCATTTGCTATTTAAATTAATAATTTCCATGAATTGCAATTTTTTAAGTAATAATTTCTTTATTTTTCCTTTATAAGCTTGATTTTTGTAACCCTTTATTGGTTTGTCTTAAAAAATAATTGTATCGAAAGAAAAAGGACTTTTTTTATATTAAATCCAAACGCATATCTAAGTTTATAAAATATAATTATACAAATATTAACTTTCTTACGAATTTTATAATATATAATACTGCCAAAAAACTGAAGTAAACTTAAATTGTGAAAGAAACTTAATTTTTAAGGTGCTCAATATTAATTCTTTCTTTTACAATAAGAAGGGATTAATTATAAACCAATACCTCCCATACTGCAGTTATTGCAAACCAGCCAACGATTATTCCAAGTATCCACTTCCAAAGGTTATTCCATGAACCCAGTCCTATCCATGGACCTTTTACACCGGAAAAAGTAAATACAGTAAGGTTTTCCAGACTTTCAATACTTTGTCTCTTTTCAAAGAAGCTAATGATTACCGTAGTTAAGATAACAGTTACGAAACCAGAGATCCCCCTGTTTAAGAAGTTAATATTGGGATAAAAGAAATAGATTGCAATTGCAACAACAGTACCTGTTAAAGCGCCTATGAATGCAGCCCATGGTGTCGCCCTTGTACTGAAAACACCAACGAGATAGAGTGCAATCATAACCCCTAAAGGAATCGATATTAAGTCCTGTATTAATCGGGTAACAGTTTGTTCTTTTGCCGCAACCGGGATTATGAAAAAGGCGATTGCTAAAGTTACTGCCTGAACAATCCTGGCAAATCGTTTCGTATTCTTATCATCTGCATTTGGTCTGAAAAACCGTAGATATATATCCTGTGTTATCAGGGTTCCTGAAGAAGTCAATAATCCGTCAATGGTAGAAATTAAGGAAGCTATTAAACCAGCGATCAATAAACCTCTTATACCCACAGGAAAAAAGTTCATTACAGCAAACATGTAAGATTCATCTGCTTTCGCCAGTTCCGGCTGTAATAATTTAATGCTTATTCCAACGGCATAGGCAAAAAAGAAGGTAAACACATGGCCAGCTCCCGTAAACAGGATTGCTTTTTGAGCATTTTTTTCATCCTTCGCCGCCAATAGTCTTTGTACCATCCCAAAATTACATGCAATCCAAGCTGTTCCTGCCAACGCTCCCCATATTAATCCGGCCGGCAGTGCATACCACATTTTTGACCTTATGCTCAAGTCAAAGGGCAACATTGCACTTGCAAGAGGGGCTCCTGATGCACTTACAACCGAAGCATTAAGCAATGCGGAGAACCCCCCTGCCTTTATAATACATGTAGTGCCAACAGTGATTAATGTTAGTGTTATAAATATCGCCTGGTAAACATTTATGGCAAGTACAGTTTTCATTCCACCCATCATCACGTAAATAGCTACCACCATCATAATGACTGTGCACGATAAAAGTAAATTCCAATTAAAAATGGTTTGAAGGATTAATCCTCCTAAATAGATAGAGGTTCCAAGGACAATGATATTATAGAGTACCATCAGTCCGGAGAATAATGAGCGACTATGGACGTTAAAGCGCTTTTCCAGTAACTCCGGGGTTGTAACTATTTTAGATCGCCAATAGATGGGGATAAGAAACATTGCTGCTAAAGGTGCAGCTACCCACAAATTCAGGGCATTTGGCTGAATGGCAAGGCCCCAAACAAAACCAATTCCGGCAACTCCCATAATTCCGGTGTCGATAGACATTGCAATGAGAGTTAATCCGGTTTTAAACCAGTTTAAAGTATGACCTCCGGTGAGAAAATCACTGGCACTGTCCTTTCTATGCCTTCTGCTTACAATAAATCCTGCCACTAAAATCACCACAAAATAGATTAGCACCACCAGCATGTCGTAAATGATCTCTTTCATTTTTGGCTTTATCAGAAATAATTATAAACTGCTTATCTGCTTCGCTCAAGTTGTTTAACTCGCTCATTTAAAGGCATAGTTGTTGTATCCACAGCCTGTTCCATTACTCTTTAGAAGAATTTTCCTCTATAAATCGAAAGTTTTCTGTTAAACCTGAAAGCAAATGCATCCATGTAAAAAGCCAAATGCTCAGGCGTAACTTTTCCCCGATGAGTATCATATATCCATCTTTTTACCAATGAATCAATCCTATGGACCTGTAGCAATAACTCATATGATTCCAGTCCACTTCCCGAAATTTCCTTGATTTAATCCTCCAACGACTAAAGACTTAGTTTCGGCACCAGGTCCTTGTTTACCCTTGCCAGCTTCCATGCCCCAAAATATGTTTGATCAGCTTCTACTTCTCCGATAAGTATATTTCTATAAAAAATTTCCAGGAAAAAAAATGCAATGCCTGGAAACCCTCGTACTACCCGTACCAATTAACAATACTAAATAATACGGCGTAATTGACAAAAATTAATCAATCCGAGTTTATCTGAATTTATGAAAGAGATTTATTTATAAATTAAAATCCTAATCTCATCCAATAGAACACTCTATGTCAACGATAATTACGGATAATTATCCCATAACAAATTTGGGAAATAATTACACCTGTCATTTACATAAACTTGCCAAAAATTACAATTCAGATGGGTTTTTGCCGATAATCTTTTTAATTGTATTACTAAGGTGGTAAGGTGAGGAAAAGCCCGTGACTATAGCAATTTCAAGCAATGTCCCCGAATTGGTTGAAATTAATTCTATTGCGGTTTTGACTTTTATCTGAACAATATACTTATGCACAGAAACGCCTTTATTTTCTTTTACAAACCTGGAAAGATTACGTTTGCTCATATTCACATTTTTTGCCAGATCTTCAATCTTAATATTATTCGTGATGTTGGCTTGAATATAATCTTCGATAAGTTTTAACCTTTTCTGTGTAATGTCAATAATAGGGACAAAGTATTTTAAATGTCTTCTATTCCATGCATTTCTGGCGATTATTATTATCAGATTAAATATTTCATTTTTAATCTTGCTGATATATCCGGGCATTTCATTTTTGGCTTCCAGAAAAACGGATTCAAATAATTCTTTTATATCATCATTTTTTTTTGTGACTTGAATAATATCCTGACATATTAATTTTTTAATAATACTGTTTTCCTTTTTAAAATATTTACCGGTACTATCGTCTCCTCCAACTTCTTCAAAAGAAAACCTGAGAGCATATTCTACCAAGGGATTGTCCTGGGAAGATTTCTGCCAGCAGAATTGACCCGGAGGATTTAAAAAAGCATCGCCTTCATGAATTGTGAAGATTACATATTTATTGGTTTCGCTAATATCCTGACTTAGTCGAAATTCTTTAAGAAAAGGCTTTTTCTGACTTTTAACCACTGCCGGTAACTGAACAACGTTATCTTTGTGGGTACCATCTTTTAAAAAACCCACTTCCCCCTCTCCACTGGCAATATAATGAAATTCCAGGTTTTCATGGGCATGGACCGAGAATCCCTCAGAAGGCTTAAACTGATATATATGCATAAAGTCAATCCATATATTTACTCCAGGTCGATGAGTATTTAAATCAATTGCCTTTAATTTCTCGTTGCCTGATAATATTTCTTCATTCATAGTAAAGCCCTGTTATTAGAAAAAAGATTTTTCTTCTAAATAACTAACTTTAAACTTCTTTACCAAAACCAACATGTTGAATGTTCCAAAAATCGGATGGTCTTTGCCCAACTTCATTACGGGCACCGGCCCGGGTTTGGTCTGTACAGGCATATAGATAACCTTCTTTCGCGATTGACTCCGGATCAAAACAATTTACCCTCCTGTTGGCTGCTATACTGGCCATAAAGGAATATCCGGTTATCAGGGCAGTCGGATTGGCCATTTTGGATTGTCTTACTAGATTTGCCGTCGCTTCACTCCATTCAATCATTTTATCACTTGAAAATCATCAAAGCAAACGGAATCGTAGCTTGATGAGATCCCTGCCATTCCATTTTTTATAAAACCCTGGTCAATCTTGTATTTGATCACTTCTTTTCCATCAATAGATGCTTTTAATACATTGCCCTTACAAGACAATGAAATTTCATACCACTTTCCTTTAGAATAAGGAAAATAACCGGTGGCAACGAGGCCCCAACTTCTTCGTAATTCCCAGATTCCCAGATCACTAATTTTAAATTGATAACCGTGCTGAGCACCTCTGCAATCCGAATTTATTCGGGTATGAATTCCTGCTGTACCTTTATTTTCAATCAATACCTTGCAACGTACTTCGTAATTTTCCCAGGCAGTATCTCCTATTATCGAAATAGGATACTCAGGTTCATAAATAAAATCATAAGTCCAGTCCACAGGTCTTCCGGTCAACATTTGACGCAGGCAGTGCCCTCGTTTTGAATCGTTTACCACTTCAAAGCTACCCTCTAAATCTGCAAAATATTTTCCGGGATGGCTCAGAGATGTCTTCTCAAAACTATCTGCATACGGGAATTGGAATGATTGTACTTTTGGAATTGAATAGTCCCCTTTGGAGGAAGTTTTCAGGGAGGAAATTGTATAGATTGTATTTGGATTACAGTTTACCAATATTTTATTGTTCCTCACCTTAGCTTTCTGTTTTATGAATTGATTTAATGAGTCTGTAATCCAGATTTGTACCTCCTTCACTTTTCCCCAGTCAGAGAGATCGAGTTCAAAATCCTGGTTGGTTTTTCCATTTACCACTATGGTACTAAAGTTATCATTCTGAGGATCTTTTAATGTTACATAATTACCTCCGTTATTTAGGACAGCACAAGCATGGTTAAGATATTGCCACCCGATTTTGGCGAATTGATTAGTATGTGCCATAACCCAAACCGCAGGTTCGACAGTGTAATTTCCTGACCAGGGAGAATCAGCACTCATTAAACCTTTATCGTTATGTGGCAGGTTATTGTAAATGCCATCAATGGGAGGCCAAACACTTGTCATCGTAATTCTGTCACGAATATAAAACAGGTTAAGGATCTTTGCCAGGTAAAAAGCATCCTGCCATGCCCCTGTCTCACTCCAGTCTTCGCTTGCCCATAGACTTTTACCGCTCTCTTTGGCTGCAGTAGTTGAATATCTTGACGGCGATTTATCAACATAATGATAACCAACAGCGTCCACAGTATTCAGGAAATCTTTGTCGTTTGCATAAATGTCAAAGACTTTCCAATGATCGCTATCATCATCCGGCGCTACTATTTTTACGTTTCCGTATCCGACGCTGTCAAGCATAGGTTTGAAAATATTTACCAGCCAATCGCGACTTATTGCATCCTCATTTCGCCCCGGACTAATATAATCCATCTTTAAACCCCAATATTGATCTGCACCTGCAATAAAACCGATAATATATTTAGCGTTTTCCCGGGTCCAATGGCTTCGAATGTAACCGGGTACTCCCCATTCCAATGCATTGATAATAATATCAGGATTCCTTTTTTTAGCCTCAGCCATCAACCAGTATTCATAACCTCTTGTATAAACCGGATTTGGAATTTCTTCGGGAGTGCGTGCATGGCTTGGCTCTGAACCGCAAGTTGTATTTGCATCGCAACCAATTTCAACTTTCAGATGTTGAAGATTTGCTCCAAAGTCAGGCTTAAACAGGTAGTCTAATATCTGACTGCGGTAGGGTTCCTCATAATCGTAAAGTAGCCGGGAGGATGCACCTGCGCTTACCCCACCGATACCCTCAAATATCCTTCCTGAATCATTCCGGAGAATCTTAACACTGACGGTTTGAGCCAGTACTGCATTTGGAGACATAATCAAGAGGCTCAAGATCAGGACAAGATATGATCTGTAATTTCTTACCATTTTTTCGATCGTAATAGAATTATTCCCAAATTATTACTACTGTGTCTCTGTCACCCAGGGTTAGGATATTGTTCTTGTCCAGGGAATTTTTGCTGCCCCAAATAACTTTTGGATTAAATTTTTCTCTGCATATAATTTTGGTTTTTACCGTTTCAAAGGAGCAATTCGTCACTATACTAATGAATTTGCTACCGGACTGCAGCGTTTGTAACAAGACATCATTATGAATATTATCCAGTATCACCGGGGATAATTGATAGGCCGTCTTTACTTCGTCAAGAACAAACTCGCCAAAATCCCGGGTGTGATCATTAAATTCACTTACGCCTATTTGTTGGGGTATCCACACAGCCTCGCCATTTTTATACTGGTTTCGGGTTGCAAAAGCAATTTTGTTGTCGCCTGCAAGTACCTGGGCAGTAGTTGGGATAACTTCGCTTTTATAGCCTGTTGCATAAATTGAATATTTCTTATTGTTGAATGGTATTTTCACAGCAGGATCTATCTGCATGACAATATCTTTCAGCTTTGCGCCAAACAACTCATCGAAAGGGCTTCCATAAGAAGGAAGATTGGTAATATTGTCGTCGAAATTGAAGCTTTGTCCATCAGCAATAATTTTGTTTCCATTCGCGACAAACTCAAAAATATTTTTTTGCAAAGCTGCCGGAACACATAGGGCATTTGGGAATATCACGATACGGTTCTTTTCTGTTGAATTCCAATCGTAATCCCTGGCTTCCATCAATTGAACGGTCATTCCTAACCGCATAAACATCTGATGCCAGGCTGAGAAACTTTTTAACAAGGATTTTGGACCAACGGCTTCCAGATTAGGCCTTGCATAACAATCCAGAAAAAATTGTGATTCCGGGGTAATCAAAATTGTAACACCAGTGTTCAGTGGTTTTGCATTGGCAAAAAGGTCACTGTATTTATGGATCGTTTCCGCTATTTTTTTTGATGTGGCAGATCTGTCCGAAACCTCGCCATTGAGTGCAAACAGAGCCCACTCACCTGCTTCGCCGCCGTTAGGTCGAGGGTTAATTATCCAATATATGAAGCGTTTACTCCCACTACCCAGTGATGTCCAGATCCATTGGGCAATATCAAAAGAATCAGGACAAATCGGTTTGAGACCACTAAAAGTATTGGGTCCGGCCTGAAGTTCAGACATCCAAAATTCAGACTGGTTAACTTTTCCCCTGATCATGTCGTTGCTTTCTGCAATCCCGAAAGCAAATTTCTCCCGGGCAAAATCGGTTAAAACCCAGGATGGGTGCATAGATGTACCTATGGTATTGGTAATTTTCCGGATTGCGGCAAGATCATAAAATGGCCAGTTTTGATGCATGTTGTGAGGATTGACGGTAATTGGGTGAGTGTCGTCATATTTCATTACTTCGGTTCGTACCCAGGTCAGAAAACCCACAAGGTATTCGCGCCAGAACATTCGCCAGTCCATAAAAGAAAGCGGAGCCTTCCATCCGCCACCATTGTCCCAGACTTTATTATAAGAAATTGATTTAAAATCGGTAAAATACGTGAGCCATGCAATGTTTAATGCTTCAATGGTTTTATATTTTTGTTCCAGCCATTTTTGATATTCTTCAATGGCCAAAGGGCCGTTTAGAGTCCCATGCCCCGGTTCGTTTACCAGCCACCAATATTCGAGTGCAGGGCTGTTTTTGTACCTGGTTACTACACGTTTTATATAGTTGGCGGCCAAAGGATACTCTTCCTTATCCACGATAGAGGTATGCTGGTGAAGCAGGTATGCTGACCTTTGGTTTTGACATGGTGCCGGCTCTGCCGGGGTGAGGGTAGCCAATATTTTAATGTCGTATTTTTCGGCGGCCTTAAAGGCCATGTCATAACATGTAAAGTCGAATTGATCCGGTGCTTTCTCAATTAAATTCCACATTATAAATAAGCGGGCAACCTGCAGATGATTATCCTTCATTAGCCGGAATACATCGTCAATCTGTTTTTCGGTTTGACCGGGTTCTACCCATACCTGGCCTCCAAACTGTGGAACCTGAGCAAACAGATTCGAAGCTAAAAGCAAAATGGCAATGCAAACAAGGTTTGTTTTTTTAATTTTCATGATGTGATTATAAAATTGTTCCTCAAGGAAAAATCATAATAACCCTCTGTCAAAAATCCGGATGCTCCCGGAAGGTAATTCCAATGCACGAGCCATCTTTAGTGTATGGACATCTCCCTGGCAAGTGAATAATAATATTCCTGAAATACCTTGTATGACATGCGTGCATTGACGGATGGAACAGTTGATTTGGACAGGGCTTTGCTGCAGCCCGGATGATGGATGTTACCGGTAATACTTCTCAAAGCGTTTGAAATATCCCCGGCTGATTCGGCATGCCCCAGTTGGCAGAACAACATACTGATCAATTGTGTCCGGCTGTCAATTCCTTTGCTGTATTTATCGCTGAGATACCTATTTACATGGATTAAGAGGCGGGGTAAGAGGCCGGTGATTTGTGACAAAAGTGTAAATTTTATCATGGGGGTTTTGGTTTTTATGACAATTGTAAAATTACCCCGTTTCCAGGGTATCTCCAATTCCCCACGTCTTTTCATCTCAAAGAATTATTTTGGACGGATGTGGTTTGATACTATATTTTGGTTCTGTTATTTCATGCTAAAATTCAAAACCAGAGCTTCATATAAGCCTAAAACAAATATATGATGAAACCACCCGGGAAGGCATACATAATCACGCCAGATTTTGATCAGGGCGTTCAATTCATATACAGATTGACATCGAAAATTTGTAATATAAAGACATAGCAGAAATGATTGAGAAATTATATTCTTATTGGTGTTCTTTTCATATCTGTTGATTTTGGGCTGTCTGATGCTGCATATCGTTAGTTTCTTACTAATTGGCCAGAAATTGTAAATTTAAAATGAAAAAATCGCCATAGATTGCTTCGTGATGGATCGTGTATACTTAATGCCATAAGGTCTGCTATCAGACGGGTTTCTGTTTTTATTTTAAGTTCCTTCCAGTTAAATAAATAGCTTATAAACAAAAATTCCTTAAATGGAAAAAAGACATACGCTAAATCTCAGCTTTGGCAATTTCAAAAATGCAGTAAGGCTTGCACCACTTTTGCTATTAAGTGCTTGTACTCCCTCAAAAAATGAACGCCCTAATATTTTATGGATCACATTTGAAGACACAAGCTCATTTGAATTGGGACTATATGGGAATAAGTATGTACCTACGCCAAATGCAGATAGATTGGCCAAAAATGGGATTGTTTTTAACCATGTATCTTCAATTGCACCCCATTGTTCTCCCGCACGATCAACGATCATTAGTGGTTCCCCTTCGACAAAATACGGAAATGACTGGCACCGCTGTGAGCATCGTGTACCTGAAGACATTTACTTCTTTCCAAAACTGATGAAGGAAGCCGGATATTTTTGTTCAAATAACAGTAAGACCGATTACAATACACTTAAAGAGCAGTGGCAGGAGGTAAAGGATAAGGTATGGAACGAATGTAATAACAATGCCTCTTATAACAGTCCCTATCGCAGGGAAGGACAGCCCTTCTTTTCTGTTTTTAATTCCATGGTCTCTCATCAGGGAAGAATTGCTACCATTGAAACCGGTATGCGCAAGGATCGGAAAATTGATCCCGGCTCAATAACCCTGCCTCCATATGTGCCGGATTTGCCTGAGATGCGTGACGATTTTGTCTGGCACTATGAAAGCGTAATGATGACTGACGAATGGCTGGGATTAATATTGGATGATCTGGAAAAAAAGGGATTGGCAGAAAATACGATAATCTTTTTTTATTCTGACCATGGAGGTCCCATGCCACAGGGTAAAGAGTTTCCTTTTGAGGTTGGGTATCGCCCTGCCTTTGTAGTATATGTTCCTGAAAAATGGCAACATCTTTCATCGTTCAAACCCGGCAGCATTTCAGACCGCCTGGTTGATTTTAGTGACCTTGGGCCAACAGTATTGAATTTAGCAGGTGTGAAAGTCCCGGCTTATATGGATGGGGAGCCTTTTCTTGGTAAAAATGCCGCTACACCAAAGCAATATCAACATTCATTTCGCACGAATGCCCATACGCATTATGATCCGTCACGTATAGTTTTTGACGGTCGTTATCGTTATATCCGCAACTATATACCGCATCATCCTCACGCCATATGGCAGTGGTATAACGAAAAGATGCCATCTTTAAGAGCGTGGACCCGTTATTGGCTGGATGGAAAAGCGCAGGGAATTGAAAAACGGTTCTTTGAAGAAAAACCTACAGAGATGCTTTTTGATCTGCAGGAAGATCCCTGGGAAATCAATAATTTAGCCTCTAAGCCTGAATATACTGCCAAACTGAATGAGTTACGACTGGAAAACAACAAGTGGATCAGGGAGACAAAAGATTTAGGTTTTTTCCCTTATTACCAGCGTTTTAAGAATGATAGTCTTTCGATGTATGAATGGGTGAGAGAAACCAGTTACAATCTGGAAGAATTATACACGGCCGCAGAAAAAGCAAGTGAAGGTAAAAGGGAGAATATTTCATTTTTAACCTCCTGTTTAAAAAGTGAGAAACCGGAGATGCGTTTTTGGGGCGCATCAGGGTTTGCATTGATTGCCAGACACAATCCGGATATTGCCTGCCCAAAGGAATTGAGAGATGCAATCTATGATAAAGCCCCTGCCGTGGCTTCGGAAGCTTCGGAAGCTTTATGCTATTTAGGAAAGGAAGAACAAGCTGTACCTGCGCTTATGAAATTGGTAGAAGAGGGACAACCCGATGTCTTTTCTTCCATTTTGACTCTTATTTATATGGGTAGATGTAAAAATGATTTCAGAAAGAATATGGCATCTTTTGACAAAGCGATGGAGCTTTCTAAAAGTGATGATTACACTATTTATTGGGTGCCGAAGGATATTTATTATGTGGCAAAATTTATAAAACTTCTGCTTGGAGAGGGTTCCTGGGAAGATTACTATGAAGAAGATGAGATTGCCGGTGCACTTAAAACTTTTGAAAATTTACACGAAAGAGTACGCACAGATATTAATTTTCCTGTGCTGAACACTAAATAGTTCAGGAAAAGTAAACGCCTACCCGGCATGAGGACAAGAAATTCTAAGATAGAGTATCCGATCCTTACCGATATGGCTGATTGTATCTTGCATTTAAGTGTCATTTTTTTAACCGGACACCAGTGAGACTCTTTATAAATTCAAAAAAGGATGCGGGTATTTCAGGAAAAGTTTGGAAAAACCAGGGATAGCAAAGAGGCATACCTTTTTACACTTGCGGACACTCAAGGTATAAAAGTGAGAATTACTAATTTCGGTGGCATTATTACTTCCATTTTAATGCCTGACCGATTTGGTGTTTACGAGGATGTAGTTTTGGGATTCAGGCATTTTGAAGATTATTTCAGTGAATTATACCAGACATCATATCCCTACCTGGGAGCAATTTGCGGCAGGTTTGCAGGTCGTATAAAAAATGGCCGGTTTACCGTCAATGGATCCAATCATCAACTGGTACAAAACAATGGACCGAATCATATTCATGGCGGATTAGAGGGATTTGACAGAAAATTATGGGATTTTGAAACTTTCGAAAGCCCGCGTGAGTCTGGAATAAAACTTAGTTATTTATCCATTGACGGCGAGGAAAACTATCCGGGTAATTTGGCGGTTAAAGTTACTTATACCCTAAATGAGAGGGATGAATTGAGGATTGAATACGAAGCTGTTACAGATAAGGCGACTCCTTTAAATCTCACGAATCACACTTACTTCAATCTTTCAGGAGGGAAAAATACAGTGCTTGATCATGAGCTTCAGCTTGAGGCTGATGAATATACTGTACTGGATGAAATGTCAATACCTCTGGGAACATACAAAAGTGTATCCGGAACTCCTTTTGATTTCAGGATGCCGGAAAAACTTGGAAAGAGAATCATTGAACTGGCAGATGGTTACGATCAAAACTTGATTATCCGGGGGGATGCCGGTGTTTTGCGAAAAGCTGCCATATTGAGTGAAAAAGAATCGGGAAGAAGGCTTGAAGTTTTAACAACCCAACCCGGATTGCAAGTCTATTCCGGTTACTATCTACCTGAAATAAATGGTAGGTTTGGCCGGTTTAGCGGAATAGCACTTGAAACGCAGCACTTTCCGGATTCGCCCAATCATCCGGGGTTTCCGGACACTATTCTAAAACCTGGCGAAGTTTTTAATGAACGGTCCATATTCAAATTCAGTTCAGCCTTCTGATGAAAAATCAAATAACCGGAAATATCATGGCCAAACACGTATTTATTTTTTTGCTATCCATCCTATTTAGCTCATTGAGTGCTTTTACACAGAATCATAAATATGTCTATGTGGAAAATGGCAGGCTGTATTTTCCCGACGGAAAAGAGGTAGCCCTGTGGGGTGTGAATTTGCAGCCGTGCATCTCTTGGGAGAGCGGTATGTTAAGAGCTGCAGGCGTGAAAAAAGACCGGGAAGTTTACAAGAAGATGGTAGACGGGGCTTTGGATGAGCTGGAGATCATGAAATGCAAAGTACTGCGTTGTCACCTCACTCCTGCTGACTTTACCGATAAGGAAGGCAACCTGGTGGAAACGATTTACCTGGATATGCTGGATTATATGATTGCGGAGGCTCCCAAACATGGTATGTATACCTATATCACCTTTTTAAATCACATGGGTCAGGGTGAAGTAAAGGAATCTTTCATGTTCGACGTGGTTAAAAAGAGCGAAGCAATGGGTAAAGATCCGGGAAAATCAAGTACCTGGACATATCGCCAGGCGAATCTGATGTTTGAAGATGAATCCCTGGAGTGTGCAAAAAACTATATCCGCCAGTTGCTTACTCGTACCAACCCATACAACAGGCTGAAGTATTTTGAGGATCCCACCAATATTTTATGGGAGGTAATGAATGAACCCCAGTATATGAATTATGAGCAGATGAAGTCGGCAGCTTTTCACTATAAGGATTATCAGGCATGGCTGTTAAAAAACGGACTAAAAGAGAAGAATGGCAAGTATTACGCCACGTACAGGAAGGAGAGAGTGAGAAACTACCTGGACGATATACATGATTTCATCAGAAGTACCGGGGCACAACAACCCATTGCATGGGGTTGCAACTGGCATAAAATGATTGTTGGACATGAGGATGTTTTTGCTGCTATTGCCGGATCAAAGGTAGAGGCTATCTCTTTTTGCAACTATCCGGGACAGGATGAAGCACAAAAAAATGCAGGGGGTGATTCATACTGGAACTCTTCACTTGACCTGAGCAGGCATGACTTTTCCGACTGGTTTAAGCAGGCTTATACCAACAGGGACTGGTATGGATGGATGCTGGAATCACGCTTCGCACAGAAGGCCAAACTGGTATATGAGTTTGAGACTTTCTATAACCAGAGTGCATATCTCTATCCTGTGCAGGCTGAATTTTTGCGTGCAATGGGTGTGCAGGTAGCCACCATGTGGCACTATAGTTTCAGTGAATATGCCCGGAACAGGAGTGGGTCGCATGTATTAAACCTCAATTGCACCCCTCGTAAGGCGGCATCTTTTGCTGTTGCTTCCAAAATATTTGAGGAGACACCTCTTTTACAGGCTTACAATGTTGACTCTCCCACCGAGAAAGTGGGCGAACATGAGATGTACTCCTATAAAAAGGATTTAAGTATTTTTTCATCCGATGAGGTTTATTTCTATTCAGGAGATGTGTCCGGCACAGAAATGCCACAACCAAATAAAGGAGTGAAAGAGATTGTTGGACAGGGAAGTTCACCCCTTGTAACTTATGGTGGAAACGGGGTCTATGCTGTGAAGAAGTCTGGCAATGAAGTGGAGATCTTCATCGCTCCTGATTATGAATGGGTGAGGCCGCCCTGGAAGCAAGGTAAAGGAATGGTTACCAGTCTGAACGATTCGGTAACCCACTCCTTCGAATTGAAAATGGAGGGTCTGAATGCCAGCGAGTGTGAATTGTTCAGAATTGAAAACGACAAAAGTTTCCGGAAATCATTGAAAGAGGGCAGATTGAAGTTTGATGCTCAACCTGGAAGGTATGTCTTTGTTTTGCCCGCTGAATCACAAGCCCTGGTCAGGGGAGAACCATTGTTCAAAATTTCAAAAGCTGAAGGACCCATGACCATCGATGGGAGGAAAGATGAGCCATCGTGGAACCGCGCCACAGCCCGGGGCTTTGAAAATTTCTATGTGGTGAAGGATCCGGATGAGGAACAGCTTTCAAGTTTTCGTATGTTATGGGATGATCAGAATCTATACCTGCTTTATGAATGTGAAGATAAATTTCTCACATCCAATGAGATGAATAGAGATGGTGCTACCTACCTGGATGATTGTGCTGAGATTTTCATCATCCCGGTACCGTATAGTCTTGATACCCATATTGGAATTGAAATAAATCTTCTCAAAACAACAAATGATTTTGTGTACTTCAATACATATTATAAAGGGGCGAATAAAATTCTGAAATCATTTAACCCGGACATCCTGGTAGGGATTGTTCTTGATGGTACGCTCAACGATAATACGGATGTGGACAGGGGTTGGACCATGGAAATGGCCATTCCCATAAGCCTGTTTTCAGAATTGTCGGATTTTTACCCGGTTCAGGGAGGAAGCAGATGGGCATTCCAGGCAGCGCGCCAGGACCGGAACAGGCTCAATAGCTCCCAGCGTTCCCGGTCCACCCTTTTCCCGATTCCCGAATTTGATCATGGTGGTGTTCACCAAGCTGAACGGTTTGGCTTAATGGAGTTTGTGGAATAATGAGTCAGTAAAACGAGGAAAATGAAAAAAGATAATCTCACAAAATTGTTCGTGTATGTAATAGCTGTCCTGTTGATTGTTAACTTCTCCTGTTCCCCTGGGAAAAGAGAATGCCGCCCTCACCGGGCTACGGCATGATCCTCGAGAACCTGGATGGCTGCGTTGTGAGCAATAACAGCCTTCAGCAAGCTGCACTGTATAAAACCATCGTTAATAAGGGTGGGAATGTCAACACGGTGATTGAGAATAATCCGCGTAGTTTGAGGGACCATGAAGATTGGGCAATGGAGTTGTTACAGGTAGTTCCAAATTGATTTTGAGAAGTGAAAAAAAAATTGCTAAAATTTATGCAGCATTATCAATTTTTAATGATGCACCTGAACCGGATCAGGGAAAAGGTAGAGTAAAAATATAGTTTGAATATAAATATGAATATTATGAATCGATTAACAAATCGTATTTGCTCCGCATCAATGACAGCTTGTATGCTTGGGATAAATTTAATCTCTTCAGCAAAGGACCCTGAGCCTCCCAATATCCTGATGTTGTGCATAGACGATATGAACGATTGGGTTGGTTTTCTGGGCGGACATCCCCAGACGCTAACACCAAACATGGACAAGCTTGCGGTCAAAGGTCTGAACTTTACAAATGCACACTGCCCTGCCCCGGGTTGTTCCCCCAGCAGGAATTCGATTCTTTTCGGTATCGAGCCACATAATTCAGGTCTCTATCCATTTTATAATATCAATAATATAGAACCTGGAAATATAGATTCTTACACTCCCCTGCCCCTGTTGTTCAGACTAGGAGGCTATGAAACATGTGGCTTAAAAAAAGTTTTTCATAATCCTGATAACACATATTTACAGGATAGTATGTGGAACGAATACTATGCTTATGGTGACAGAAAAATTACATTGATTGAATCTGAGGGATATATACCAGATCCCTATAATGAGCGCCTGATATCCTGTCCTGCAAGCAACCCCCCTGAAGATTTTCAGGACCGGAGAAATACTTTGCAGGCAGTTGAATTTCTTAAAAAACAGCATGATAAACCATTTTTTCTTGCTATGGGATTTATCAAACCACACACACCGTTCATTGTTCCCAAGGAGAACTTTGACCGGTTCAAAGATTCAATTGTTCCCCCGAAAATTAAATTTGACGACCTTGATGATATTCCTCTTGCAGGACAGAGTAATGCCCAGATTTATGTTGAAATACCCTTTAGAAGAGATCATGCATGGGAACAGGTTCGACGGGGTTATCTTGCATGTATATCCTTTACCGATGACAATGTCGGACTGATACTGGATGCCCTGGCAGCCAGTCCTTATGCTAAAAATACTATCGTGGTACTTTGGTCGGATCATGGTTTTCATTTGGGGGAAAAACGCACATTCAGTAAGTTCTCACTCTGGGAGGAAGCAACACGAACTCCCTTCATTATCTGGGATCCGAGAGGTCAAAATGGAAATGGGAAAAAATGCAGTGAGCCGATTGGTCTGATCAATATCTACAAAACCCTTTGCGATCTTGCTGGTCTGAATGCACCCGCATATGTTGATGGCATTAGTCTGACTCCCTGGCTGGATAATCCAAAGTTACCTAAGGAGGAACCGGCAATGACTACCTGGGGAAGGGGTAATTATTCATTGCGAACAAAAGAATGGCGGTATACACGATACTTCGATGGGTCTGAAGAACTTTATTCAGAAACCTGTGATCCGAATGAATGGAAAAATCTTGCTAAGTTTCCTGAATTTACTGAATTAAAAAAGGAGCTCGCCGGAAAATGGCTTCCAAAAACCGAAGCTCCCCAGGTAACATCCGGAAGAGAGCTTTATAATGTTGCGGATGCTGATGATCCTGAAAGAAATATTATTTACTATCAAAAAAATGTCGAAGAATATGAGGCCCTTAAGCTGGAGCCGCCGCTTAAGTAATTTAGAACCATCATTGAAAATAAGAAGATTTAAATATGAAAAAAGTATACTGTATGCCTGGTAATACCTTAACAATGGGGTTTTTACTGACATTTTCCCTTTTGGCTAATGCACAAAAACCCAACATTGTATTGATCTATGCAGACGATCTGGATGCTGATGAAATAGCTTATACTGCTGTTACGTACGATACCTGGCCGACTTTTACCGGCTTTAAGAACATTGGATCAGGGTCCAACAAAAAAGCAGGTTCTGCAAAACTCCTGACTCCAAATATTAATTCGATAGCTGAAGATGGGGTAGTGTTCACACGTTTTTATATCACATCGACAATATGTACTCCAAGTCGTTATTCATTAATGACCGGCAGGTTGGCGACACGTGGCATTGAATTGCAGGACAGGTTCCCGGCCGGGACCCAGGTTAACCTTGACTGGAGTCCCGCTGTAGTAAGAAGTGAAACCTGCCTTTCAAAGGAATTACAGAAACTGGGATACCGCACAGGTATTGTCGGGAAGTGGCATAATTTACCAGCGGAGGCTAATTTACCCAAGATGACTCAGGATCAGAAAAAACCGGATCCAACTTTGGCAGAAGTTTCTGAATACGAAGAAAAAGTAAAGGCCTTCTACAATGCAGGTCTTGACTATTTGAGTGTGGGTTTTGGCTGGGATGTTGTAGACCGCATGGAATGGGGTAATTTTATTGTAAACCTGGATTGGATGTGCGAAGGTGCATTGAAGTTTATCGAGGACAGCAAAGATAAACCTTTCTTCCTGTATTTACCTTTACCCGTTCCTCATGGTCAATATAGCTACAAATACAATAACCTGGATAACCTGGACAGACGAGTTTGCGCAAATGGCATCCTGGCAAAAGCGCCCAATGTTCTCCCTTCTGATGAGGATATTTACAGGCGTCTTGAAGAAAATGGCATACCCAAAGAAAATGCAATGGCCACACATATGGATGATTATGTCGGAGCCGTGCTTCAGAAGCTGGATGAATCGGGTCTGCGTGAAAATACAGTGGTTATTTTTTCAAGCGATCATGGCAACAGGGGAAAAAATAGTTGTTACGAAGGTGCTGCAAGGATGCCTTTATTTGTCTCCTGGCCTGGGAAAATTACACCGGGTACAAAAAATGAAAGTTTATGTGCAAATACGGATATATCTGTAACGCTTATTGAGATCGCTGGTGGACTTCCACCCGAAGATATGCAAATTGATAGCAAAAGTTTATTAACTCTTCTGTTGGGAAAACCGGAGCCGAAGGATTGGCGAACCAGCCTGTTTCTGGAGGTAGGAAACTCCAGGGCAGTCGTAACGAAACAATGGAAATATATTGCAAATCGCGTCAGCCCTGACATTGCAAAGCTTATGGCAGACAATCCACATAAGGTATTCTGGTCAGGAGTAAATCATCATAATTATAATACTGAAGGAATATATCCGGCATATTGGGATGCTGACCAGCTATATGATCTGGACAAGGATCTTTTTGAACAAAAGAATTTATTCAAAACTACAGAGAACTGTAAAGTGATTTCCGAACTTAAGGAAACGATGGATAAGTACATCAGGGATTTGCCTAATAACTTTGGTGAATTCGGGAAGTGAAAAGAAATAGATCTATCTGATTTTACTGGTACTATTCAGCAAAATAACGGCAAGCAGTTCAGGAAACAGGCAGGCCATTTGGAGAGCTTAAAAAGGTCAAAGCCGCATTTTCACATTTCCCTCTTTCTGTTATATGGCACGATTATATATTAATATTTTTGCCATGGACGCTAATTTTATGAACTTAAAGTAGTCTTCCCTGTGGAGGGATAATAATTGAACCTGATTTAGAGCTTATCTTCGCATTTTATAAATATCAAAGGAGTTATAAATTGAGTTTAGCTGTGATGCTGTATCCTGTTTTTTATTAAAACAGAGCTACTTTGGATACAAATAGTAAGATTTTGGGAAATCCATAGGATGATTCAAAAATTCAAAAATATTCGGATGAAAAAAGAATTTTTACTTGGCGTTGGAATTATATTTGGATTCAGCCTGTTTGCACAAAGCAAAAAACCAAATGTCTTATTTATTGCAATCGACGATCTGCGGCCGGAGCTGAATTGCTATGGTAAAACACAGATCATAAGTCCAAACATTGATAAAATAGCCTCTGAAGGAATTGTGTTCACAAGAGCTTATTGCCAGGTAGCGCTTTGCGGTCCATCCCGTCTTAGTATAATGACAGGTATGCATCCCGACAGGCTGAAAAACTACGGTATGAGCTCAAGTAATAAGATTGAATGGCGTGAATACCGGCCGGGGATCACAAGCTTACCGGAACAATTTCGTAAAAATGGTTATTATGCTCTTGGATTTGGAAAGATTTACGACAATCGACTTGGGCTGGATATCGGGTATTCATGGGATTCCTTTAAAGAAGGCTGGAAAAATGAATACACATCCCCAAGGGCTCAGCAAATAATTGCCCAGGCTAAAGCGGATATCGCTGCCGGTATAGAGCCGGATGTCATCAGACCGGCTGTTGATTTCTATGATACTCCTGATGAGACTTATACGGATGGAAGTAACGCCAAACTTGCCGTTGACTTTATAAATACTTACGCTGGTGAAAAGCCTTATTTTCTGGCAGTGGGGTTTGCTAAGCCACATTTGCCGTTTGTGGCACCGAAAAAGTACTGGGATCTTTATAACAGGGGCAGTATTAAGCTGCCCGAGTTTAATGTGCCACCTGAAGGCATAAGTGAATATATGCTATCGCCTTATAAAGAGATACAGGACTATATAAATAAATCTACTATTAACGATGATAAAACCCTGGAACTGAGACACGGATATTATGCCTGTGTAAGCTATATTGATGCCCAGATAGGAAAAATTATAGAAGCCTTGAAAGACAAAGGCGAACTTGATAATACCATTATCATTTTATGGGGAGACCATGGATTTAAGCTGGGCGACTATGGAGAATGGGCTAAAGCTACGAACCTTGAAATAGATGCACGCGTACCACTAATGATTCGTTTACCAAAAATGAGTGGCGCCGGCACCAGGAGTTCGGCTCCTGTTGAATTGGCAGATGTGCTGCCAACAATGTGTGATGCTGCCAATATACCCATTCCGGATGGCGTAGAAGGAAAAAGCCTTCTTTCTGTATTATGCAATCCATCGCTAAAATTCCGGGATTTTGCACTGACACAATACCGCCGTTCAGGAACCAGCATGGGATACTCTGTCAGGACACCCGAATGGAGGTATACGGAATGGATCAACCCTAATACAGGGAAAACAAATGATGCGGAATTATACAAAATAGACGATGTAAGTCTGATGGAGAGTAAAAATGTAGAAAACGAATTCCCGGAAGAAGTTGTAAGACTCTCTAAAATGTTACACGATTATTTATCCACTGCTAAAGTCTATGATGGTCCAATTATCCCCTAAATGCTTAGGGTTAATAAATGAATTGATATTATAAACTTAAAATGAGAAGAACAGCATATTTTAAAAGGATTTATTTACTGATTACTCCAATGTTCTTGACTATGGCCTGTTCGAATCAGGCAAAAAGGTCTGAGCAAAAGCTTAATATTATTTATATCCTTGCTGACGATCTTGGATATGGAGATCTGAGTTGTCTTGGACAAAAACAACTCCGTACACCAAACATTGATAAACTGGCTTCAGAGGGAATGAGCTTTACCCGGCATTATGCGGGTTCTGCTGTTTGTGGCCCTTCGCGCTGTGTTTTAATGACCGGGCAGCATACTGGTCATGCTTGTATCAGAGGCAATAAAGCATATAAGGGTATTGGAGTTGCACCTTTGGATCCAGACGTTATCACGATCCCGGAAGCGATTAAGGTAAATACAGATTATACAACAGCAATGAGTGGCCGATGGCATTTGGGTGGCGAACTTTCTGATCAGACACCGTTTCAGCGCGGTTTTGATTACCACTTTGGTAAACTCAGTTCCGATTATCCAAATAAATATGGAGTTATGATCGACACGCTTTGGGATGAGAATGGGAAACACATTCCTTATGAAGCATATTCTAAAATAAATGTTGAGCCAATGTTTGAGAATGGCAAATTATTCAACCTCTCTGAAAGAGAAATGAAGATGCGCCCCATTAATATGGATGAATTAGTTACGGAAAAGGCAATTAGATATATAAAGAAAAAAAAGGATAAGCCATTCTTTCTCTATATTGCCTATAGTTTGGTTCATACACCGATGGAATATCACGAAAAATATCCGGTAACAAATAAAGAATGGCCTGAAAATGAAAAAGCATTTGCCAGCATGGTGGCAGCATTGGATGCTTATGTCGGGAAAATCTTAGACGCAATTGATGATGAAGGAATAAGAGAAAATACCATCGTCATATTTACAAGCGATAATGGGGCCCATAATGAAGGTCATGATGTCGAATTTTTTGATTCGAATGGAGTATTTCGAGAATACAAGCGTTCGTTTTTTGACGGTGGTTTTCACTCACCCATGATTGTCCGCTGGCCCGGAGTTGTTAAGAAAGGTAGTACTTCAGATAATATTTCTGCATTTTGGGATGTGATGCCTACCCTTTGTGAGATTGCCGGTGCCCCAATTCCTGACCAAACTGACGGAATCTCTTTTTTACCAACCTTGAAAGGGGATAAACAAAAAGAACACGATTATTTGTACTGGGAGTTCAACGAGAGTATCACTCATGCAAAAAATGAATACAAACAGGCAGTGCTCATGGGAGACTGGAAAGGAATTTATTATATCGATAAAGACCAATTTGAGTTGTATGATCTGAAAAATGATATTTCAGAACAAAACAATCTGGCAGATCAAAATCCGGTAATCGTGAACCAACTTAAAAAGATTATGGAAGAAGCCCATGTGCCTTCAGAAAGATTCCCTCTATTAAAAAATGAAAGAATGAATTAGTACTATTATTTCATGCGAAAATCAACTATAAATAAATTCGGCTGAACAGTGTAAGTGGACTAAATTACCTGTTGATGCCGGCGTTACCAAAGATGCATACAGACAATACTTACAATTGCGACAAAAGCTGCGGTACAGTGGATTTGGTAACGACCCTAATGGATAGGGCTGGCAGAGACCTGGCCGATAGTCCTTATGATGGAGTGAGCTTAAAACCTGTACTTACAGGTAAAAAGGACGAAGTCCGGACTACCGTCTATGGAGAAATGGGTCACTCAAGAGCAGTAATAAAAGAAATAGAGATATAAGATATGAATGATAAAAAAATGAAAGGCTTAATACAATTTATCCTTGTATTAATGCTGCCTGCAGGTTTATTCGCTCAGACAACCGTAGTTTCACAAATTTCCAAAACCGTTGACAATAAAGCATATTTGGAAGTAGATGGGAAACCATTTTTATATAACTCAGTTCAGGCATGGAAATCACCTACCAAAGAGTATTTAATGAATGATTATCCATCTCTGATGGAAAAAGCTGATGAAGCAGGTTATAGAATATTTAGCTTCTGGCTTTACTGGCGTGATCTGGAACCTCAACCTGGAAAATATGACTGGAGCTCCCTGGACGCAATGGTTGAAAAAGCAAAAGATCTCGATATGCGCCTCGATATTATTTGGGGTGGCAGTAATTTCTGCGGACACCTTGACCCTCGTTTTGCACCTGATTGGTTGCTGGATTGGGATGAAGTTCTACTGAAAGACGCTAAAGGGGAATACATATTATCCAAATCGGGCGATTTTGGTCAACCATTTGCCGCTGATTGTAAAAACAAAGAGTTGTTAAAAGCGGAAAAGAAAATGCTGAGTGAGTTAATTGAGCATCTAAAGAAATTTGATAAAAGCCATCGGGTTGTATTTTTTCAGGTTTTAAATGAGGTGAATCTTCATGAATGGACGCGTCAAAGTATGCAGGATGAGTTGGCCTATCTCAATAAATTAGGAGCTGTCTTGAAAGAAGCTGATTATAAAATTGCCACCCGCGCAAATGTTGCCGGTAAGACAATGTATCAGGAAATAGATGAATTGGAAAATATAGATTGTTACGGTCCAGACCCCTATACCGATGATATCGATATAATCCGTAGGTTATTAAATACGCCCACCGGGATGCCATTTATTGCCGAAAATGCAGCATATAAGAACACAACATCACTGATGATCACGAGCTTTGTCAATGGAAGTGGTTATAACCTATATATGCTTGGTCCTGATTTGGTATGGGAGAATCCTGGTGTTTATGATCTTAACTGGGAACCATGGGAGGTGACCTACAAAGTATTCAACCTCAATAGTGCCTTAAATAAAATTGCATCATTATTGGCCAAGTCCAGCAAATCTTCGATGGTGGAATTTAATACCGAGGAGAGCTATCCACTTGCTAATTATGAGCAGTTGAAGACACTTGACGGGCATGAAATTGGGATGAAGACATGGGGACGACGTGGTAATGAACGAAATGGTGCGGTGGGGATGGTATTATTCACTGATGGTTATTATTATTTAATGGCCGACCGCATTACTTCCTTTCTCTTTAAAGAAAAGCCTGTTGAAATTTCCTCCGGTAGCTTTAATGATTCAGGAAAGTGGGTAGAAAGCATTCGAAAATATTGCAGCCAGGAAGCAGATCTTTACAATCTAACTTATCATGCAGGGGAATGTATACGCGTGAAACTAGATGTTAAAAAATAATTCGAAGCACAATTATTAGATGAAAGCTCTAAATGAATTTAAATCTATCAAATTGAAGAATTATAGACATAGAAAGCTCAGCGTACATTTAAATATGCGTGTTATTAAAATTTTATTCAAAAGAAATTTATTCGCCTTAGGTCTTTTGCCCGGCACATTAACCCTTTTCTTGATTTCCGGCTGCAATAGGGGTGCAAAAACTACTTATCCAAATGTTATAATTATACTTTCTGACGATCAAGCCTGGGGAGATCTGAGCGTAAACGGTAATACTAATTTGAGTACTCCAAATATTGATGGATTGGCCGAAGAAGGTGCTATTTTTAACAATTTTTATGTATGCGCAGTTTGTTCCCCAACACGCGCAGAACTTCTAACGGGTCGTTATAACTTCCGTTGTGGTGTATATAGTACGGGTGGAGGCGGTGAACGCCTGGATATTGATGAAACAACAATTGCGGAGGTATTTAAAGCAGCAGGATATCAAACTGCAGCATATGGGAAATGGCATAACGGCACGCAATATCCCTACCATCCTAATGCCAGGGGTTTTGATGATTTTTACGGATTTTGTTCCGGCCACTGGGGATATTATTTCTCTCCGATGCTTGAGCACAATGGTAACATCGTACAAGGTAATGGATTCATAATCGACGATTTCACTGATCATGGTATTAAATTCATAGAGAAAAACAAGGATAAACCCTTTTTTCTCTACCTTCCATTCAATACTCCCCATACACCGTTTGAAGCACCAAAGAAAAATTGGGATAATTTCAAAAACAAGGAAATTAAACAACTGGAATATTCCGGCACGGAAGACATAACTGAGACAAGAGCAGCTTTGGCTATGTGTCAAAACATTGACGAAAATGTTGGCCGGATTCTTTTGGAAATCAAAGAATTGGGAATTGAAGACAACACCATTGTCCTGTATTTTAGCGACAATGGTCCGGCGCGCAAGAGATGGAACGGTGGTATGCTTGGGAGAAAAGGAAGCACGCATGAAGGAGGAATCAGATCACCCCTGATTATGAAATGGCCCAATGGGATCAAGGCAGGTAAAAAGATTGACAGGGTAATTTCTGTAACTGATCTCCTGCCCACGCTAAGTGAAATGTGCGGTGTACCCTGTATTACTAAAAAACCACTTGATGGTATTAGTGTAAAAAATACGATTTCGGGGGAAGAAACTACCTGGAAGGATCGATATATATTGAATAATTGGCAAGAAAAAACGAGCATCCGTAGTCAAAAATATCGTCTGTCTCAGGATGGTGGGCTGTTTGATATTTCAGCTGACAGGAATCAGAAACATGATTTAAGCAATGATCTTCCCGAAATTAAAGCTGAGATGATGAAAGTGGCAGAGGATTTCATGAAACAAAAAGAAAAAGAACTTCCGAAAGTTGATGAGAGACCATTTTATATAGGGCATCCTGGTATGAAGTTTACGCAGCTTCCTGCAAGAGATGGAACAGCTCATGGCAATATCATGCGATCTAACCGATGGCCGAACTGCTCTTTCTTTACCAACTGGGTAAGCCTGGAGGATAGCATTACCTGGCAAGTAACTGTCCCTGAAGATGGAAAATTCAGAGTAACTCTATATTATACCTGCCGGGTAGGTGATCAAGGTTCCATCATTCAACTATCCGTGGGAAAGAAAAAATTGCAAGCCAAAATCAAAGAGCCTTATGATCCACCCCTTAAAGGAATGGATGAAGATCTTGCGCCCCGTATTGAATCGTATGTAAAGGACTGGAAAATAGAAGATATTGGAATGATTGATATGCAAAAAGGAGAACATACCATGATCCTTAAAGCTCTTGAAATGCCAGGGAAATCTGTTATCGATTTCAGGTTGTTCCTGTTTGAAAGAATTAAAAAGTAAACGAGGAATTGCCTCGGTATAAACATATAAATTATATGGAATTGATTTCAGAGTCAAATAGAGTCTTTAAGCTTAGGCATTTCATAAATGTTAGCAGTATGCATAAATATATATTCCGGTTGGCAATGATCTTCTTCTGCTTTACAAATCCGGGCATCTTTGGCCAGGATACAATCATTGTTACTACAGATCGTTCAACTGAATTAATGCAAAGTCAGTTCCGTATTGGCACCACTCATGTCCAGTCCAACTGGCAAAATGGTAATTCCGTTGCTGTTTCACGGGCAAAAAGTAATCTTGAAAATGCTCCGGTTAAGCTTCAAAATATTCACCTTATGGGTTGGGGGGCCGGGAATCCAAATCCATCACCAGGGGTTTATAGTTGGGGGTCTCTGGACTCACGTATCCAACTTATGCGATCGATGAATGCAGAAATGATCCTTACCCTTTGTTCTGCTCCCGGTTGGATGAAAACCAGCGGCGAAGACTGGGACATGGAGGACAGGGTAAAAGATGAGTATTTCGATGAATATGCAGAATTATGCAAACAAGCAGCTCTTCGCTATCCCGATATAAAATATTTCCAGGTATGGAATGAATTTAAAGGATTCTGGAATAAAACCGCTGGAGCATGGGATGTTGTCAAATATGTCGAGTTCTATAATGTTGTTTATACGGCCGTTCGTTCCGTCAGACCCGATGCTTTCATTGGTGGATTTTATAAAGGTTTTTCTGATGAAATGACCAAAGGTGGGGTTCTCACCTCATACGACCTTTATATGATCGATTACTGGTTGGAAAATAATGCAGGTGCTGATTTCATTTCTTTTGACGGATCTATCCATGGCTGGCCTCATGTTGCTGCCTCAGAGGAGACTTTAATGAAACTTTCTTCATGCTTTGGTAATGTTGCTGCAGAAATCAGGAAGAAAACCAGTCTGCCCATTTGGGTATCAGAATACTATGCTGCAAATATGGTTGGCGATGCTACGTTCCAGGCAGCAAACCATGCTTCGGCATATTACCATTCTTTAATCAATGGCACTGCTGTAGCTCTCCATTGGGATCCTGTTGGTTATGCTCCCCTTATTACCAGCACAACCAACTCGTCTGGTGGACAGACCACACTGCACTATGATGTGGTAAGCATGTTTAATAAAAACTTCGGCTCTGGAAGAAAGTTATATCAAACAAGCTGTTCTGATCCTGAATATCTTGAAGTTCTTGCTTCAGCAACCAAAACCCTTTTAATTAACAACCGTTCCTCTCTGGTAAATGTAAATTTAGACGGAGTAGCGATCAGTTTAAATCCATATAAAGTAAAGCTTTGTGATAGAACGAACAACGTCGTCCTCACAAAAGGGGAGACCACACTGCTCGATCAAATCGTTGGACCAATCGACCTTTCCTCCCCATCTGCTCATTGGAGTTCAAGCAATAATAGCGTTATTTCAATTGACGAATCAAGAAATCTAAGTGCCGTTTCAACTGGAACTGCAGAAATTACCATAACCATAGATGAAGCTGGTTTTACGGATGTATGGACCTTTCCCGTGCGCGTGCAAGATTTAACCCAATTTACCATTCGTGTCGATATCTCAAAAGAGATCAAGCCTGATTGGTTCAATACCATGTATTTTGCTGATAGTAAAATTACCAATTGGCAGTTTATTGCCATGAAGAAAGAGTCGGAGAATATATACTATTATACTGATACTATTAATGATGGGACAGAAATCCGGCCAACATTTGCATTTGGCGCTGGTTGGGGTACAGCAGAGAGTCTGCCTTTATGTGCCCAGGAAGGTGGAAGTTCGAGAACTCAAATCATTACCTCTTCTAATAATGATTTTACTTTTTATTGGGACGAATTTGATTGTGAAGATGAGATTGATCCGGCTGTTTTAAACGCTGATTCAACTGCATACATTTTATTCTCTAAGGACAATGAACAGGGAACTGTTGCACGTGAAGTATTAGGTCATGGGCTTATATATGATACAGAAGGTGACTCGCTTTGGTCCGCTCCGGAGGGTTTACTTAATAAAGAAGTAAAAGCCTTGTCAACCGGTATTTTGCGCTATCCCGGTGGTGTTGGAACGAATTACTATCACTGGAATAATCCTACCGGAACCTATAAAGACGATAACTGGAACCCAGGTTATAATCCGTCCAATAATGTGGATCCACAATACTGGATGAGCGTAGATGAATATTTATCTCTTTGTACTCAGTTAGGAACTACGCCTTTACTGGGAGTAAATATTGAATCTGGCCTGGTTTATAACCGGGAAGAGGAGGGTATAAATGAAGCTGTCGCATTGGTGAATCATGTCAAATCCAAAGGATTTCAAAATGCATATTACTATCTTGGCAATGAGCCCTATGTTTTAGATAACAATGGAGTTAAATTATCTGCTTCAGAATATGCAAACCGCTTCTTAAGCTATGCTGTTGCCATAAAAAATGCTGACCCAACTGCCCAAACAATTTTAAACTGGCACCGATATATTGCTGAGAAAACCGATGAACTTCATGAAATTTTTCAGATTGCCGGAAATTACATAGATGTTGTAGATTTTCATTGGTACTGGCAAAATGGGAAAACCTCATTTACGGAGTGGAGAAACCAGCAGGGAATGAAAACTTCAGCCAGCAGCTGGGACTATACGGGTGGAACCTATGAGGAAGATGCAAAAGCTTTTAAAGACACAATGGCTGTATGGGGATATGAGGGTGTGAAGCTTGCATCACTGGAATATAACATTGGTGATGGGAATTCGAATCAATATCCCTCAGAGAGCGAAATATCACTTATGGTAGGCGAAATGCTTCTGCAATTCATCAATGGGAATGTTGATATTGCATGTCTCTGGCCTTTACATTTCCCTTTTAAATATTATGCTGAACATAATAACAGTCGTACCTTATTTGCTGAAAACCGTTCCTTTAATGAAAACGCTTTGTATGACATTTTCCATTTTCTGAAAGATATTCCGGAGAAAAAATTGCTTTCTTCGCATTCTGATAACGCCTGGGTCTATAGTTTAGCAGTTATGGATTCTGTGACAAGGGAAGTGGAATTATACCTTCTCAACAGAGCCGATTCTCCTGTCAACGCCAATCTTCCCTTAACCTCCGGCTTGCTTGCTCCGGGGAACTCGCAATTGAGTTCTGTTATTTATTATATTGAAGGAGATAATTACCGGTCGGATACCGTTATAGGGGCCTTTAACCTGTCGGATGGGGATGTTGGTGTAGAACTCCCTCCATTCTCGATTACGAGAATTACTCTCCCTGGAATTGACTCTTTATATAACAGGCAATCTTACAATGTGGAATTCAAAATAGTGGATGAAGAGACGGGTTTTCCATTACCCAATTGCAAGCTCGAATTTGATCGCAGAATATTAATTACAGACGAACAGGGAATAGCAAAAGTCAACGATATAAATTATGGACAATACTCTCTATCCTTATTGGCAACCAATTATAGTCCTAAAATAATCAAGAGGATAGAGATCTTAGCTGACTCCAGTTTCACCTACAGTATGATGGAAGAAAAGCCTGAGTTTTCAGTCTTACTAAAGATTCTTGACCAATCATCGGGCAATCCGGTTAACAGGGCAATAATCAATTACAAAAATGAACGTATGATTACAAATAGTGCCGGAGAACTTAGTCTTCCAAAAGTTGGATTAGAAAAAATCGAATACAGTGTGGAACATAGTGATTATTTTACGCTTTCAGATTCTGCCTGGATTACCGGTGACACAACTCTGATAACCAGGCTTACCAACAAGTTGGCCGATATCCGTTTTGAGCTTAGTGATGCGGATGGACCATTGGGCAATGTGTCGCTTTTATTTGATACTTATCCACTTGCATCAGATCCTTTCGGTTTAATATATATATTCAAACGTCCTGCAAGAGAGGAATATTCTTATAGCATTCAGGAATCCGGATACAAACCTGTTCAGGATACTTTTTTTCTGGAAAAAGATACTACAATATCTGTAGTTCTGGAAAAGTTGACTGGAATAGTATCCAATTCGTCTGATTACATTAAGGTTTATCCTAATCCTGCTTCCTCTTCTTTATATATAAATATTCGTGAAGGACGAGCAGAGGTTAAATTAATTAGTATGGATGGAAAGGTAATACTGTCAGAGGATACAAATACCAATACTACCTGCATTAACATAGCTGAAATACCAATCGGATGCTATTATTTGAAGGTAAATTCCATGACATTTAGCGGTATATGTAAAATCATGATAATCAGATAAATATTATTGTATTTTAATTATAGTATGCTGGTGTCAGTTAACTCAATCTAATAAGGATATGTTGAAACAAATAAAAAAATTGTTACTGTTCCTCATCCTGATATTTATTCAGATTAACACATTTCTCTACAGCCAGGGTAATTTTATTTATGCTGAAAACGGAAGGCTCTACTTCCCAAAGGGTGAGGAAGTAGCCCTATGGGGTGTGAACCTTCAACCTTCACTTTCGTGGGAATATAATTTGTTGAGACGTGTGGGAATAGAAAAAAATGCTGAGGCGATTAAAAAAGCTACTGACGAAAGTTTGGATGAGCTGGAATTGATGGATTGCCAACTGATCAGAAGCCATCTCACCCCGGCGGATTTTACAGATGAAAATGGCAACCTCGTGGAAACCGTATTTCTTGATGCGCTTGATTACATGGAGGCTGAGGCAGCCAGGCGAGGCATGTATTTATATATCACATTCATAAACCATATGGGCTCTGGTGAGGTGAAAAATTCCTTTATGATGGATAACAAAAAAGAAAAGGACAAATGGATTGCCGATAAAGATTTTGTAAAGAAAGAAAAAAAATATATTACTCAGCTTCTTAACAGGCATAATAAATACACGGGTTTACCATACAAATCTGATACTGCTGTTGCGATGTGGGAAATCATAAACGAACCATCCTATTTAAAGTATCAGAATATTAATGAAAGTGTATATGCGACACAATATAAAAAATGGTTGAAACGGCATAAGATGGAGGACTTGGAATCAGCCTTTAAGCAGTACCGAAAGGACATGGTCCTGAACTACATTAATGACATGTACAAGACGGTGCGTAAAACGGGTGCCAAACAACCAATTTCCTGGTGTTGCAACTGGCATAGAATGATCGTCAACCACGAAGACGTCTTTGAAGCGATATCCGAATCCAAAGTAGAAGCTGTCTCTTTTTGTAATTACCCGGGACAGAGCGTTTGCAAGCATCCTTACCAGGAAAACCCCGAAAATCTTACAAGATATAATTACGCTGACTGGTATGTGGATTGCTATGAAAAGAAAGAATATTATGGCTGGGCATTAACTCCTGCATTTAAAAACAAAGCCAAGATTGTATACGAATTTGAAACCTTTTATAACCAAAGCGCCTATTTGTATCCGGTGATGGCCGATTTTTTCAGATCGATGGGAGTTCAAATGGCTGCTATGTGGCAATACAGCATGCCAGCTTATGCGCAATACAGGAGTGGCTCTCATGTGCTCAACCTCAGGTGCACTCCTGCAAAAGCTGCCTCTTTTGCAGTTGCGGGTAAAATATTTAAAAACACACCCCTCTTAAATCCTTATCATACAGGATCAACAACAGAATGGCAGACTGATAAGTATGCATATTCATATATAAAAAACATGAGTATCTTCAGCGATGGTGAGCGATATTTTTACTCATCCACCATTGACGATAACTTTGTATTGAAACCATCTCCTTCCGTAAAAGAAATATTTGGCTACGGGAGTTCTCCTCTGGTGAATTATACAGGTACAGGGAATTATAAAATCAACATTTCAAATAATGAACTGGACATTACCATTCAGCCGGATGTCAGACACTGGAAAGAACTCTGGGAACGCTACGATATGAAATGGGGCCCTATCACATCATTGGATAGTAGTGAAAGTCGTACTTTGAAATTGAACCTAAATGGTTGGGGGAAAGGAAATTACACAATCTATGAAGTCAAAAACGGGAACAGAATAAGAAAAGGCAGCATGACCGAACTCCTGTTATTTATGACTCCGGGACATTATATCGTGGTTAGACAAGAGTGATTCTCTTCTAAACCCATCTGCCTGCATTCAAAGGACAGGTATTAGAAAAGAAAAAAAAATTGAACTGGTGAATAAACTGCTAAATATTTCAGTGCAACCAACCGAAGGGATGGGAATTCATACTATCTGTGAAAAAGCAAAGTGGGATATCTAAATTGGAAAAAACGATGGTCCTTACGACGGTGGAATAAGCTTTGAAATTAAAAAAGGTGGTTGGACAGATTATATAAGTAATTCGATTTAAGTTTTAAAAAATTTGAACTTGCGATATAAATACCAATACAACAGAACAGGATGAAGTTTACGTCGATAGTGACAGTGACATTGCTCATTTGCAATTTGTCCAATGCCCAGATAGATACAATTTCTGAAGGGTTTAATTCCATTTGTGATCAGATGGCTACTCCTGGAAGGACGTACAATATAGCCTATACGGGTATGAATGATATTGAATGGAACATCAAGACGCTTTATTCATCTTCTTCCTGGTGGGGAGGATTGGATGTTGATGGAAATCGGGTTGAGGGGATGATCCATTGCGGGAGTCTTCAATGGGATGAAAGTAATTCTGGTTTTGCAAAAGCGACGATCTTTTCCGGGATTTCCACTCTCTCATTTCAAATGGTGTATGGGTTTCAATTGGTCGGCGGATATGTCAAGGTCATGATTGACGGCATCGAAATCGGCCGAACCGATCCGCTTGTTGATAAAGAAGTGCATACCTTCACTTTTCCGGTGAATACACCCGGTCCGGTTGATCTGGAACTGATTCCTGTGGTCACGAGTGATATGCCGGGCGGTATTATTGTAGATAATATTATGATAAGAACCTCGGATTTAACGAAACCATTTTTCAATGTATCCAAACTGGAAGATTTTAATTCCTGGATGGACACTCTCCGTATCCCTTCCAAAATGATAAATCTCTTTGTATATGCGGAGCATTGTCTTGAAGTAGACGGTGTGTTTGTCGATTATTTTGATCCTGTTGACGATGTGAATCTCACAGTTGGTTCGGTAATTGACCTGATTCCGGGAGATTCTACCAATATTTACTACTGGGTATCTGTTCAACCAGGTATTGCTGCTCCTGGAGGAAAGTCTTCTATTGAAGTATCCCTGCCCGTCAATAAAAGCTCAAAATCATTTAATTATGATACTTCAACAGGAAAAGATACATTGAATGGGGTCTTATCCTTTATCAATGGAAATGTAGATCTGGATCTTATTGTGTTCAAGCTATCTGACCTGAAAAACGAATATCGTATATCTTATACCTTCGATACCTATAAACCTGCATCTACAGATTCGACTTTTACCGGGCTTGAGAACAGAAAAATACAAAATCCCAATCCTGCAGTAAAATTTTATCCGAATCCTGTACAAAACCATGCTTTTTTTAAAACCATTAAGGAATTGGATAATTTCGAAATATTTGATATAAATGGGAGACTGATTTTTAATAAAAGAAATCCCGAAAAGACAATAGATGGTCTTTACAGAATAGATCTTGAATACCTGGATAAAGGCATATGGATCATTCGTTTTAATTATATGGATAATACAATGGATGCAGTAAAGGTAATGGTACAATAATTCAATTTCAGAATATAATTTAATTGTGTACTTTGATAAAACCACGTGAACCTATTCGAAACTTAATATTGCACCTTCATCCCAGGAAAATTAATGCATATACTTTGAATTTTGATTTATCGCTTGGTTTAACAAAGAAGTATATATTTCAGTACCTGTTTTCTGTATTATTATTCATTGTGAGTATTTCGGCATCATCACAGAATTCGCCTTTAAAGCCTCGTCTAGTAGTATTAACTGATATAAAAGAATTCGAACCTGATGACCAACAATCGTTGACTCGTCTGTTAGTTCACGCTGATCTGTATGAAATTGAAGGAATTGTAATTTCAACCAGCTGGGGTTTTAAAAACATGTATGATGATTTAGGCTCTATCGATATTGCGAAAGGCGTGATTGATGCTTATGAGAAAGATCTGTCCAACCTTCAAAAACGCTCAAACCAGACAGGATTTGCACAGGATACTGAGCGCCAGGAAATAGGGTACTGGCCGGGTGCTCAGTATTTGAGAGATCGCACTATGTTTGGCAGCATGTACAGGGGGACTCGTGTCCTTGGGGAAGATAACAATTCAGAAGGAAGTGACCTTATTATAAAGCTGGCAGATGAAGATGATGACCGTCCTGTTTGGGTAACCTTTTGGGGAGGAGGAAATACACTTGCCCAGGCAATATGGAAGGTACAGCATACCAGAAGCGAATCGGAACTCAAGGCGTTTTTGCATAAAGTCCGAGCTTATGCGATTGCAGATCAGGACCGATCAAACGTTAAAGGCGATGACCGCCTGGCCAGCTTTGAAACCAGCTCACATGCCTGGATGCGCCGTGAGTTTCCAAACGATCTTCTTTTTATCTGGGAGAACTGTGCATGGTGGTATCAGGTCAGTCATGGAAGAGACCAATGGTCTGATTATGAATCGCACATACAGCATCACGGAAACCTTGGAAATCAATATCCAAAATACCATTTTGGTGTAGAAGGTGATACCCCGTCTTTTTTGCATATCATGCCTAACGGACTCAACAATCCTGACGTGCCAACCCAGGCGGGTTGGGGTGGCTATTCTGAATGGGGATTGGGCGAAGACAGCTGCGGCTACTCATATGTAAACAGAACGGGAGATGCCCATACCATTTGCAGTAAATATGCGGAATACTTTTATACCGCCACGTTCAACAACTTTGCAGCACGAATGGATTGGGCGAAGGAAGGTAAAGGCAACCGGAATCCAATTGCAATAATTAATGGAAATGAAGGTATTGAAATCCTGAAGCTAACTCCCAGGCAAGGAAGCACGATTTCTCTCGGTGCTTCAAAATCGTATGATCCTGATGGCGATAAACTTACATTTAAATGGTGGATTCAAGCCGAAGCAGGTACTTATACGAAGGAAATAACCCTTACAAATGAAAACACAAGTGCAGTTAATATAAGAGTGCCGTGTGATTCGGCAGGAAAAACTTTTCATGTAATTTGTGAAATAACGGATAATGGCATGCCTAATCTCACAAGCTACCGAAGGATAATTTTTGAACCAAAACAGTTCTGAACCAAGTGAATATATGCAGGACTTTATATTAACTTGCCAATTATTGGCTTAAGAAGAGTATTTATGGGGCATATACCATGTATTTAATTCGTAAAGAAGATTCTCTACATTCCTGAAAAAAGACTAAATTATAAGATACATCTCCAATTCGCAGGTATTAAAATTGTGTAACTATTCAGGTACCAATTTAGCAATAGTATGAAAGGTGGACAAAACGTTCTGGCTATTTTTGATACTCGTATCGGTGATGGATCGGATAATAATAATCCCGGTCTTAAGTACTTCATATTCCTTTTTCAGGTATTGATTGAAAACACGAATATCAAAAGCGATTAATGCAAATTTCACCTTAGTTGGCTTATTGATTAAAACTTGCCTTAGTTGGCTTACAGATTAATACTTGCCATTTATATGAAAAAAAGAGGTTGACCAAATGGCCAACCTCTCTTAGTATAGATTACTTTATCAGATAAATGCTATCTAACCACGCTGATTTTATTAGTAACAATCTCCTGACCAGAGCTAACTGTTACAAAATAAATTCCCGGTTCAAATTTACGTACATCAATTACTGTTGACGTATTGCTATCTTTATTTACATAGATAGTTTTACCTGTAATATCGGAAATAGTGATTTTAGTTGCTCTTCCTACAAAATTATCCATTTCAATAGTAAGCACATCACTGACAGGGTTCGGGTAGATCCTGGGGCTGAACTTGTTACTTGCAATACCAACTGCTGGTAGAACAGTAACATTAATAGTTGCCGTTGCAATCTTCTCACCATCCGTAACGGTAATTTGTAATTTGTACTTACCTGTCCCGGTAAAAGTAACTTTTGTAGACAATGCTGCAGCATCTTCAAAACTTACACCAGCAGCATTTCCTTCAATAACTTTCCATGCGGAAGTCAGTACAGAACCAAAAGGAAGGCCATCATCACCAGCCGTTGCAGTAACTACTAAGTCAAGTACACCAGTAATGGTAACATCTGTTGCAGTAACGCTGACTGAGGGTGCAATATTACCATCCGGATTATTCTCACCCAGGAAATTAAGATAATAAACATTTGTGACTGACTGATCTTCAGACACAACCACTAATTTGTCATCATAATTCATATTACCTTCCTTCCTTTCAAACCCAGCTTTATCAACCAATGTTGCAGTAGCTCCTTTTACGACTTCTATATTCTTCCAGAAGAGTTCTGCGCTTGTACCTAAGGCAATATCCGAAATGATACTATTGTCCTGGTCTACTCCATAAAGAGTAGAGATTACAAAAGCATCGCTTGATACTGCAGCCGGATCAAATCTATAGGTAATCTTGTTGATCCCGTTCTGGGCAATTACTTCTATGTAAACGGAGTTTCCGATTTTGGTATCTACCATTATAGTATCATAATTCAGCCGCTTAAATGGTACCAAGTCTCCATTTTGATCAATGATACTTGCGTTAGCCAAAGTTGGAATGACTAAGTTACCCATTGCAAGCTTTAAAACTGAACCATAATCAACACCTTTAATTAAACCGTTTGCACCATCAATTTCAATGGTGATACCGGAATTATCCTTTGCCGTTATTACTGCATTATCATCCAGAGGGAGGTTTGAAATGAGATACTTTGTCGTGTTTTTCCCATTTGCTGATACAA
Source organism: uncultured Bacteroidales bacterium (assembly GCA_963771005.1). Classification (GTDB taxonomy): domain Bacteria; phylum Bacteroidota; class Bacteroidia; order Bacteroidales; genus DASQZK01. Next base: position 1,529,975 of record CAVYRO010000008.1, on the reverse strand, counting down.
CCATGAGTGTATCCTTATCAGCCATGTTATCGGTAAGACCCTTAATAGATCCATTTGTACCATTAATAACTGAAAGGGTTTGTCCTTCATCTGCCTTGCTGATATTACTATAGAAGGTCGCAAGTGTTGTTGCATTGAGATCTCCCTGAATGCTCTGAACACCCGAGTATCCAACACTTACCAGGTAGAGAAGAGAGCTTACAGTAGATTTATGAGCCGTAACAGGATCAAAGGTGTGGCTGCCTACCCACTGGTATACATCACCGGTAAAACCAGCGTCAGATTTAGCGGTTGATACCCAATCATTCCTGTTAGTTGTACTGTCGGCCTCCGTAATACCTTGATAAATATTAGGTTTGCGGCGCATTGATAAAACATAACTCCAGTCAGTTCGTTGGTGTTCTCCAATCCACATGTCCTGCCATCTGCTTATACCCGGATCTCCAACCATGTCAATAAGCGTATAATCATTAGGATCAGCATTTACCGCTTTGGTTCCCTCGAGTATTGAATCATTTTCAATTCTGAACAGGTATAGAGCGGTCCAATGCATTCCCATTTGAAGGTTATCAACCAGGTTTGTTAATCCCCAGGTATTAAGATTTACACCGAGTTGGGCAAGCCAGACACTTCCATAATTGGTAATAACATCGCTATTAGCATTAGCAGTTGCCGAGACCCATTTTGTTTGAATAGGATTTCCAAGAACAAATACATCTCCAGGATTAACTACCGGGTTCACCTTGGCATCAAAATAAAGTTTGGCTGGGTTAGCCTGCCATTCCAGTGTATCATCGCTAAATTTATAACCGGGGACATATCCCTTTCCGTACCTTGTTGTAAAATTGTAAAGGTCTGTTGCCGCACCAATATTTTTAATCACATCTGCAGGTGTCACATTAGCTTTGCTGGTCCATGCGAATAAATATTTTGACATGTCAAGAGGTACATCACCGACATTTACAAATTCATAATAATGGCATTTAGATCCTGTCATTTCAGAAATGAAAGGTTCTGCTTTATATAGTTGTACATCTTCAGGTCGTTTCTCAACTGAGAAAAGAACCGAATATACAGTGGTTAAGGAATCATTTTCCGATGTCACAGTAAACGTGGTTGTACGTTCAACCTGGCTTCCGGACAAACTACTTGCCCTGTGCATCACAATCTTAGCCTTGATATCCTGGGGTGTCGGTATAAAGGCAGGAACGCTTTTGGTGCCGTATGGCAGCATCACCTGATAGACTGTTGCTGCGGGACTGAAACCTGGAATGGTATCACCTTGCCATCCATCCATGTAATAGGGTTTGTCTGGCCAGGTTATTGCACTCAGGGATGCATTTTCATTCTTCACCAAAGGTCTGACTGCAATATAATATTCTTTGGTTGTTGTTCCATTTTCAGCTGTAACAATTAATTTGTCTCCCAGTTTCACATCAACACGTTCCAAACCATCAACGTATTCAATTTTCCAATTGGCCTTTGGAGCTTTTTCGAGGTATGTAAGCAGGGTATCTATTCTGGTACCGTAAGGAACATTGCAAATAGAATCCATTCCTGGTACTTTTTGAGTAACATAGTACGGAGTTCCACCCCAATATTGGCCATTAAAATTTTCGCTTGCAATTGCGTCATAGCGTAAACTTCTTTTTGGGAAAACCAGCGCCATATCAGTGGCCGGAGCAGAAACCTGAATGGTATAATTTTTTTCTTCGTAATTATTTCCACATGCCATGAAAAGAATTTCATCACCGTTTTGAACTGTGGAAAAAGCTGAATCTGCAAAGCTCTGGTCATTCTCTGTATATATCCAGGCCATACCCGGGCCAATAACAAATTCATTAAGAATCGAGTCGTTCTTCAGGATTCCCCATGGAACAGTTAGCTTATTATTTGCATTATCAATAGTAATTGTATTAGAACTCAGATTAATATGGAAATCTCCATGAGTTCCTACTGTGGTGTATGGTCTGTTTCTAAATTGTCCCTGCAATCCTTTATTATAGGAAAAGAGAGTCATCCACTCTGAATCTTCCTTATCAACACCTCTTGACTGGTCCCAATTCGTGTTGCCCTTCCGGATGTTGGCCTTGCGAACAAGAATATGATCCCATGTAGCTTGCGTAACCCCGGCAACATCAGAAGGGTTCTGGCTTAAATTATCACCAGCCGGATTTTTTGCAAGATTTACCTGGTCGACTAAAACAGAGTCAGTACCACCCGGGTAAACATAAAATAATACGGTAGCTCCCAATCCACTCCAAAGGTCACATGCCCAATCGTAGTTACAAATACTATCAAACCCAAACATTTGGAGATCAGGGCGATCCCAGAATTCATGCATGCCAGTTTCATTCCAGTGTACCGGGATATAGACATCAGCATTCAGGAATTCAGGTCTATTCCAGGTCCATCTTCTCCAATCCACCTCATTTCCTGCTCCTCCCGGAGCATCATAAACATTGTTGACCAGGATATGCTGACCGGGCTCTAACTTAATTCCCGGTAATCTTCTACCCCAGTTTGAGGCATTAGGTATTATTTTTGGAATTGACCCGGTCCAGTCAAAACACGTGGCTTGTGCCCAACCAGGAACAATGCCTAACCAAAAATTTGATAGAGTAAGAGCTGTATCGCCCATGTTGGTCAGTTCATAATAGGCATCACCAGGAGATCTTCCGTAGTACTCCGTAAAAATCAAAGATGTCACACTATCCTGCTGCGACATGACTGGCATGCCCATCAGGAAAAGCAACACTAATAGAGTCAGGTTTTTTTTCATCAGTGTTAGAATTTGATTAATAATTACTTACTATTTATTTAGAGGATTATCAGAAATCCAAATTCTTAGGCGAGTATCGCAAATTATCATAGTATACAATACTAATTACAATTCAGCTCAGGTTATTTATATAAACGTGCCATTTTTTGAAATTACAAGGAGAGTAAACCCGTAGAGTCTGACTAAAACAGTAAAAAGAAGGGTACTCCCCGGAGATTTCCCCTTCATGTTGTAGATTTGTTTTGCCAACTAATCACAACACGAGCAAAAATACCGAAATAAAATTTGTCGGACAGCCGATTTTCACCAGACATTGAATTTGGTTGATTCAGTGAACATACAGAGTCTGGTAAAGGAAGCATAACAGTGACTATTCCAGCAAGGCATTCAGGGGCAGGGGCCACCTGATTTCGATGCTATCCGGGCTAATTTCCCGGTGCGACTCGATGACTGAGATCTGTGAAGGGATGCGGGCTATGGGTGGGAAGCTCAACCAACTGGGATTGAAACGGATGGAGCATTACCATTGGCTTTATTTGCTACAGATATTAGGGGAGGTCAATTTGTAAAATGAAAAATTAATTTAGCCAAAAAAGCAATTTGAGATGTTTTCCAACATACAAATATTTGCCAGTTAGTTTCCTCTATTTTTTTTGAACAAGATAATTTCCAGGTTTAGCAATAAATTTCAAACCACTCCCAATAAATTCTTGTGGCAGCCTGGCACCTTCTTCAACTCTGTATAAGACAGACCCTTTACTGTTCCACCCTTCCAGCCGTATTTCCAACAAATAATTCCGATCATAGCCCAGTTTAGTAACCAGTATTTTCATTCCGTCATTTTCCCAGGGAGGCCGAAGCCATCCGGAGTTGGGATTAAGGTGCACCTCAATTTCATTTTCGGATATATGAATATCATATATTCCTGATCCACAGTATTTCACAACCGGAGAGCTTCCATAACCAAGAATGTGTTTTACTGCCTGATGAGGCATTTGAGTTTCAGGTGAGTAAAGGCTGCCTGAAGAGATATATTCATCCTCATTAGAAAAAATACTTAAATTCTTCTTATATGAGTACATAAAATCATCTGTAGTCCATTCTGTGGTGGAATTTATATGATAGGGTAGAAGGATAGGAGTATTTTCAAATATTTTAGAAGCAACTACAAAGGAGGCCGCTTTCCCTGGTGTACAATTAAGGTTCAGGAAATGCGAACCATTACGATATGGTGCATAGCCAGAAAAACTATAGTGCCACATGGTAGCCACCTGAACTCCCATAGCTCGCATAAAATCTGCCATCACGGGGTAGAGATAGGCACTCTGGTTAAAAAATGTTTCAAACTCATAAACAACCTTTGCCTTTTCCGCAAAACGGGGTTCCAATGCCCATCCATACCAATCCCTGTTGTTATAGGCATTCGTGTACCAACCGGAAAAATCAAAATCGCTCAGATCAATCGGGTTTTGCCAATAAGGACCGAGTTTTGAGGCTTCATCCTGGCCCGGATAATTGCAGAAAGAGATTACATCAACCTTGGAATCAGCAATAGCCTGAAACACATCTTCCCGGCCATTGATCATTCTATGCCAATTGCAGTTCCAGGCGATTGGTTGTTTTGCTCCTGCAGCCCGGATTGTGTCATACATCCTATTTATATATTGTTGCACGACTTCAGAGCGATACAAAGGGTAATTTACGCCATTGTTATCAACCAGTGCATTCTCGGCCAACCAGGTCTGATACTTGGCATAATAAACTGTCGATTTGATTTGGTCATAGGAATAATATGAGGGCTCGTTAATAATTTCCCAAACGACAATACTCGTATCATTTTTATAAGCCACATTGTTATAAGGGTTAACGCGATTGAGCAATTTGGTGATATAATTTTGAGACTTTGTAACGATGTTATCATCAAAAATCCACCTCTCACGATCGTCACTACTAAAATTCATAAATGAACTGTAGACCTCATAATTATTCATATGGTTTAAAAAGCATATATAATAGTAAATTCCCCGCTTACCTGCTTCAGCAAGAGTATAATCAAGCAGGTCAAGGTAAATGGTTTGTACAAGCTCTCCATTCCCATCAGTAAAGTCGGCAGGAGTGAGATGGACACGCAGTACCCTGCTGTTCATAATTGAGAGTTCATCCAAAGCATCATCAACCATCCTTTTCCAGGTAGCAGCATCCTTTCCGATTCCTACCCTGGACATTAGTGACTTGTATTCCCAGGAAATCATGGGCTGTAGGTTTACACCCCAGAGTGCGACTTCTTTACCGTCCGGATGGTAAAGTCTCCCATTTTCAACAAATATAAATCCCTCATTTGTCCTGGATGGGGATAATTTTTGCTGAGCAATTACTCCAGTAGTAAACGCAGATAAAAATAGTAGAATGGAAAATCTCGATAACATATTAAATCTGTGTTTATGAAAGAACAATATCTAATGTACACAAAATTGGAGGATCTATTGGAAAGTTCGTTTATTGAATCGTGCCATTAAGTGCTTAAAAACGGATTTTTGGCTTTATCCTCAAGGCAATGATCAATTAATTGGCAGTATTATATAAAGGTTAGAATTTAATTCACAATATCTTTGAATTGATTTCCTACACTTTGTAAAATTGGGAATGAGAAGATTACATTCTATTATCTGCTTACTGGTAATTAGTTCAACGGCTTGCCTTGCACAACCTTGGCAACGCAACACTTTCCCGGGTAAAGGGCATTATGATAACGGATATTCTGCAGGCTACGGCTGGGATCATGTTGAAGCCGTGCAGGATCTGGAAGTCTCCCCATTGAATGCGAAATTTATGGCTTTTATTGATAATGAATGGAGTGCGGTGATTTCTACTGATGGCCAGAATTTCAAACCCATTCACATGTCAAATATAGGATCTTCGGGTTGCAAAATTGAGGATATTGAATTTTCCCGTTACGATGCTTCAACTGTATATGCTATCCTGGCAACAGACTACTGGAATACCCTCTTACCGGAGGTATCCCCTGCAGGCATCTGGCGAAGCAGTGATCTGGGAGAAACCTGGGAACATATATACAGCTTACCAAATGGGGCCTATGAGCGATATGGAAACTATCCGGATGGTACACATCTCCTGGAGGATCCCAATCCTTCACGAAGCAATCATATTTACTTTGGAAGCACTTCTCATGGAATCGTTCGTTCAGTTGATGGAGGCAATACCTGGCAGAATTTGGTTCCGGCTCTTGCCAATCGATGCATAAAAATGATTGAAGCCGGAAAAACGGAAAATGGAGAGACTTATATTTATGCCATTGCCGAAAGGAAAATGCCCGTTCACGAGCAAGGGAAGACCCTCCCTTTAGAGGAATGGTTACCTGCAAACTTCACAGAGCAATGGAAACTAAACAAAAACTTTGAGGGATTAAACGGAAACGATCTTGAAGGAACAGTTTCCGGCTGGTCAGAGTCAAGTGCCTATGGTCCCTATGCTGCCGTATTTAACGGGGTTACAGATTATCTGGCAATCAAGGATCTGAACTACGCCGGCAATTATACTAAACTTGCAGTCTGCGCCTGGGTAAAGACAAATAATCCTGGAGACCAGGTAATTGCTTCTTTTGATAAAAATGCATACTGGCAATTGGGAATCAATGGATCCTTTGCAGGAGAAGGAAAGCTTGCTTGGACAGTTTTTGACAGCCAGGGGATTAAGCACGAGCTCGCTTCCAGCTCACGAATCGATGATGGGGACTGGCATCTTGTTATTGGTTCCTGGGACAATGGAAATATTCAGATCTATGTTGATGGAGAGGAAGAGGCATTCGAAAAAGCTGCAACTACTAAGTTTGGTTCAGGATTAACACGATATGGATTTTTGAGCGCCGGGTCAATTTCCGAAACCTATGGTGATGGATCTGTAGTTTTGAATTCCTTCTTCGACGGCATTCTTGATAATGTGAAAATATATAATGCCACAGGGTTCAGTCAGAGTCAAGCCCGTGCTGCTTATTTGGAATCAGCCTTCAAGTATCCGGTAGTTCAGGGTTCATTGTGGAGAATTAAAATCGATAACACGGGTTCCCTTTCAGAAGCAGTTCGTTTGCAAACGGATTTGGAAGATTTTGTATCCATTGAAGTCAATCCGGCCGATCCTTCCCGTGGGTGGGTCATAAGAAAGGGTTATCCAAATGGGTGGCCTTATGGAGGCCGTGAAGCCTGCCGATTTTCTGAATGGGGGGAAAAACTAACAACTTCATCCGTAAATGAAGAAAACAGCGACGGAATTTATAAGATCTTAATAAATCCTGCCGATACAGCTCATATCTTTTTACGCTGCGGTGGCACTCTGACATCCGGCCTCCGGTATTCCAGGGATGGAGGCGAAACCTGGAATGGAATAAACCGCCCGGTTATAGATGGGGCAGTTCCCTCATTGCAAAGCTGGACTCCCAGGAATTATAAGCAGTATGGATTGGGCATTACTGCTGAAAATGGCGGACAGCCAAGAGGAACAGAAACTTCATTTGTCCCGGGTGCTCCCAACGAAATTATTTTTATACATTCAACAAACGGGCTGATGCGAAGTGCCGACTATGGAGCAACATTTACGGGATTTGGAGCCGGAGGCTCAAATAAAGATTTGGGCCAGCTTGCCGTAGCCCCGGGAAACCCCGACCATTGGGGAACCTGTTCTTTTGAATATGGCTTTATTACAACATCAAATGACGGTTTATACTGGCTGGGTTCAACTCATGAAAACGATGATGTCCTGATTAATCTTACTGCCCTGTCTGAAAATGCAGGGAATAACTGGACGTTTGCCCGTACAGGTTCGGGGATTGCTTTTCACCCTTATGATTCGGACCAAATTATAGCCACTTATACAAAAGAAGGTTTCATTATCCGTTCCTCAGATGCCGGAAAGACATGGACCTATACAGGTCAAAAAAACCCGACAACTGAAGCGACATGTGTATTCTGGCCAAGAACAGAACCTCAAAGAGTTTATGCCGGAAGTAAGAAAAGTACAGATGGTGGTATTACCTGGGCAAATATAAATAAGAATGTCGTTGCCGTTTCTGATGCTAATCCGGATCTTATTGTAGGCGTGGATGCTACTCAAAGAGATATAGCCGCCTCGAGTCTTTTGATGTATATTTCCGTTGATGGAGGTGATACATGGACAAGTTTGCCCGGCCCGATGGCAGAGAGAGTTCCAGGCACAATGTTGAGCTGGCAGGTGATAGCTACCACACGTACTTTTGGATTGATGGCTATGGATATGATAGCTATTGATCCATCTCCGGAACACGATCCAGGGGTAGATTCTGAAAACCTCCCAAGATTGCTTCTGGCAGGCAGGAGTGGTCTTTATGAATACATAGCAAGTAAATCAGATGGCAGTGGTTCTTACGCGAACTGGAAAATATGCAAGTCCGGAATTGAACCCAATCAACATTATTGTGAACTCGAACCTGTTCCATGGATGGGTTTTGTTATCTTTGATCCCCGCCCTGGTTTCGAGAATATTGTATATGCAGCCAAGACCAATGATGTACAGACTCTTGATGACTGGTCAGGTGAAAAAAACAAAAACCATAGTTATCCGGGGGGAGATAACTTCGAACCCTTCTATATATCACGCGATGGTGGACTTAGCTGGGAAAAACTTCACGGGGAGAATTATCCTGATGCTCCTAAATCAGCCATGATCCATAGTGTAGAGGTAGACTCCTATGGCAGGTTTTATGCTGCGACATGTGAAGGGATCTATCATATAGCGGTGGATGGTATTTCAACAGAGCCTCAGACAAAGAAGTGCCGGGTCGGGTTTACGATCAGAGATGAAGTCAGCGGTAAACCTGTTTCCGGGTGCAGCATTGAACTTGGAGGGAACCTGATGGTGACGGACGAACAGGGGAAAGCCACAGTGGATAGTTTGGAACACAAATCTTTCAACCTTTTAATACGTGCTGATGGTTATGCATCTATTGAAAGCAGCAATTTTGAAGTTGCTTACGACGCTGGTTTTGAATTTAATCTCAAACGTGACTGGCCTCATTTGACTGTAAAATTGCTGGACCTTTCTTCGGGGGAGCCTGTTAACAGGGCTGTAATACATTATGGGGAATCAACTAAAATTACCAATAGTGAGGGAGAAGCATATATTGGAGAAATCAGCCCGGGATATTGGCAGTATACAGTAGAGGGGAGCAATTATTTTTCGCTGAATGATTCTGTAAAAATTATCAGCGATACAACGCTGAATATTAATTTAACGAATACGCTTGCTGACATTCAATTTGAGATTAGGAATAATGAAGGTCCAATAAGTAATGTGAAGGTAAATCTGAATGAATATTCGCTTACGACTGATTTTGAAGGGATAGTGACTTATCCCAAACAACCGGCAAGAATCGAATATTCTTACAATATTGAAGAGCCAGGTTACAAAGCTGTGCATGACACCTTGTTTCTGGAAAAAGACACCACTGTCAGCATTTTGCTTGTCACTGTAACCGGATATGAACCGAAGTCTGCAGAATATATAAAAGTATACCCCAATCCGGTATGCAACATCTTGTCTATTTATCTTCAAGCTTCAGAAGCATTGCTCAAAATTGAAGATCTTGATGGCAAGATAATGAAATCACAGAATTTATTTTCTGGCTTAAATGAACTGGATGTTTCAGCTCTTCCTCCAGGAATTTATTTTTTAATGTTTCAGATAAAGCAGGAGAATCTTGTTAAACAGTTGATTATAAGTCAATAAGATATGTTTTTGCAAGGTTTGCCCGGAAAATCTTTTTGCGCCCACATAATGTTGATAGTCAAACATATAAGTTAAAATCTTTTAATGTATTGACAGGTAAAATTGCAAGTAAGAACATAAATTGTAACCAAAAAGCTTGCATTAGAGTACGATATATTTCAGATAAGCAGTTTTCCACCGAGGTGTTCAAAACTCCTTTTCAAGCAAAGTTGTCCGCAGAAAATCGTTGGGTAAAACATAGTCAGGTTGTTTCCTGGGACGAGTTTGCATTTGCTTATATGACAATGATGGTTTGATACCTTTCTCCGTGAACCCTATTGTAAGCAAATTACAAGAAATTCCGCAATTTGGTTGAACGATAATTTTCGTAATTACAAACAGGGCCGGGATTTTTCTTTCTATAATTTCATCTATAATTGGCAATTTTATGTAAACCTTCAAAAATCGTAAATATGCAATTTTGGATAACAAAACTACTTTGTATGAGAATGAACAGGCTGCTAATTTTGCTCTTGGTTTTTTTTGGACTGATAATAAATGCTTGTAAGGATATTTATGATCAGGATTTATACAAGAAACCGGACTGGCTCAAAGGGAAACTTTACACTCAGATTCTTGCTCAAAAAAACCTTTCTAAATTTGCTGAATGTCTGAGAATTGTTGGGTATGACACCTTACTTGATAAGTCAGGATCATTTACTGTTTTTGCTCCGTCTGATACCGCCATTGCCAATTATCTCCTGGCTAACAATTACAAAAGCGTAACTGAGATCCCAAAGCCCACATTAGAAAAGATTGTCAAATTCCATATAATACAAGATGCCTGGAGCGAAAATCAACTGCAACTGCTTGATTACAATGGTTGGATAGATCCCCTAGACCCGAAAAGTAAGCCAAGAGCGTATAAACGTCAAACTCTTTTAAAAAATCCGAATGAAAAATATTGGGTAAATAATAATAAGGGCGAGTACACAATATTGTTTGATTCAATAAAGGCTAATGATTATAAAACAGTATATACTCGTTCCAGAAAATATGCACCCATTTTTTACGACGAATTCTTTGCTCTCGCTGATCTTACAACCGAGGATTACGAATTTTATTTTAACAGGCCCTTTGAACCAGGCAATATATATTATGCAGAAGGTAAGGTCATCCAGTCAGATATTTTTGCAGAAAACGGATTTGTATTTATCATAGACAGGGTTGTTAAACCCATGCTTAATGCAAAAGAGTTATTAGAGCAAGAGTACGATGGTGAGTCCTATAGCAGATTTCTGTCGCTTATCTACCAGTTTCCAAAATTTAAATTAAATCTGAGTGAAACTTATAAAACACCCGAAGCCAGAGCGGGCCAATCCTATGATTCACTGTATGATTTGAGCTTTCCATTGCTTCCATTTGATCTTCAGGAAGAATTAGCCGGACCAAGTGTTAATGTTTCAAATTATACGTATTTATCCCACAATGCTGTATATGTACCCACAGATGATGCATTCCAGAAATTCCTGGATGAAATGGTAACTGAAAAATCAGGTTATCCACATTGGCCAAATTTTGAAAGTATACCTTCTGAAGTAAAGCAGATTATTGTCAGATCACATTTCACAAACACGCCCGTTTATCCTTCAGATATGTCAGAAGGGTTTAAGGATGGTGATGGTAACATAATACACCTTGATGTGGGTAACGTAATACGGAAAGAATTCGGCAGCAACTGTACTTTTCTGGGTTTGAATTCCACCGTTGTTCCAAGGGCTTTTTCCAGTGTCACCGGCCCGGTGTATTTGAGGCCAGGTTATTCGCTTTTCATGTATGCTATGCAATTATCAAAGGTACTTCCCGCGGTGACAAAACAAAATGCTGAATATTGCTTTTTCCCAATTCCTGATAATGTGTTATATACGGATTCGTCTTTGTTGATCAATTGGATAGATAAAAATTTAAACAAATACAGATTTGTCGCATTTAGTCGCAATAATAAACAAATGGCAAGTATGCCTGCCGGATTGTTGGGTAAAAGGATTCTGAATCAGATCGGAAAATCTGTACCTAATCATAGTGCCAGTAAAGAGTTTATTGAGACCCTCGGAGGCAATTATTTAATATGGAACAATTTGGATAATACGGTCCAGGGGACCAATCCAAATACATATGGATACGACGGAGATTCCCTATTATTTTACAACCCTGTTCTTTTCGAGGAATTTGCAGACAACGGAAAATCCTGGATGGTTAAATCCTGGTTTAGTTTTTCGATAATAGATATATATACACTTCTAACTTCCAGATACCGTACCTTCAGAGATCTTCTCGAAAAAGCAGGATTATATGATCCGAAGCTTTATGACTTTCCTTTTCTTGTTAAAGGAGAGTCATATACTATTTTTATGCCCTCGGATGAAGCTCTTGCAGAATTTCAGGTCGATACACTTTCTAAAGAGGATTTGGCGAATTTGCTTCGTTACCATTTTATAAAAGGAGAGAAGATTTTCACGGACAATAAGAAAGCATGGAAGAATTATGAGACTCTTCGAATGGATGAAACTTCCACTCAATTCTCAAAAATATTCACGAGTCTGAATATCAGGCCAGGCTATGATGAGATAGATGTTCTTGACAGTAAGGGCAGCTTGTATTTACAAATTCCTGAAACTTCGGGAAAATCAAATATAATGGTCCAATATGACACAGATAATATCAGTACCGATAAAACAGATTATATTACTACAACTGTTGTGCACGAGATAGATAAAGTACTTGATCCGAAAATTCTTAAATAATACGCAATCTCAAATTATGAAACCCACATGTTGCGAAAGCACAAACACTTATGAACCAGGTGTACAAGCTCGGCGAAGCCAATTTTTTTATAACATGTTTGGTTCACCTGCATTGGTGGGGCAGTCTGTACGACTATTAAAAATAAATTTAATTTACGTATGAAAATTGCGCTCAAAACTCTCATTATCATCTTGTTTTCCCTTACGGGATTCAATCTTTCTGCTCAAAATGGAGTCATACTCCGGGGTACCGTTAAGGATAAAAGTACAGGCGAGCCAATTATCGGTGCCACTGTTATTGAATATAATAAGGACAAAAGGATTATAACGGGCACAATAACAGACTTGAATGGGAATTTTGTCCTCAATACAAAAAGTAAGGATGCAATTGTCGGAATCAGTTATATCGGATATGTCACTATTGAAACACCTATAAAGGGTTTAACAAGGCTTGATGTAGAATTAGAGGCAGATAGCTATCAGATGGAAGGCGTTACCATTACTGCAAAAAGTAATAATGATCCGCTCACCGGTATTTCAGACCGGAATATGGCTACATCAAGAGTAAAAATCGAACTGTCTGAGTCAATGCAAGACATATCCATTTCTGCAGAAGAAGCACTGGTTGGTAAGATCTCGGGACTGGATATCACATCATTATCAGGAGATCCGGGAAGTGGATCGTCAATCGTAATCAGGGGTTTGGGATCGTTGGGAAATGCAAGCCCCCTGATTGTAGTGGATGGTATCCCGCAATCAACCTCCACATCTGGTTTTGATTTCTCTTCTGCCGATCAGGAAGATATCGGGCAGCTTGTAAACATTGCTCCTCAGGATATCAAATCCATTGAAGTACTCAAGGATGCAGGATCTACTGCCCAATGGGGTTCAAAAGGTGCCGATGGCGTTTTGCAAATCGAAACTTACAGGGGAAAAAAAGGGCGTACACACTTTGACTATCAAAATAAATTTACGTGGAATTTTCAGCCACCCTCAATCCCTTTGTTAAACGGGGACGAGTATATCATGCTGCAACTTGAAGAATGGCATAATGCCAGGGGAATTTATGAAGTTCCTCCGGAAATCGCATACGACAAAGATTTTATTGATTTTTATAATTACAATAAGAATACAGACTGGGTAGATGCTGTTTCTCAAAACAGCTATATGAATGAGAATTTCTTCAATCTTTCGGGCGGAGGTGAAAAAACCCGTTATTATGCTTCACTGAGCAAAAATAAAAGTACGGGTACAACTATAAATACAGGACTTGAGAGACTATCAACAAGGGTTAACCTGGATTATGATGTATCAAAGAAGCTTCGGTTTTCAGTGAATTTTAGTTATACGAATAGTAATGTGGAGAATAATTATATACTCAATGGGACTAATATCAGGGAAATGGCATATATAAAAGCCCCTAATATGAGCATATATCAATATGATGCCCAGGGGAGGCCTACTGGTGAATACTTTAATCCCATAAATAGTTACCAGGGTTCTGGTACAGTATATTTCAATCCTGTAGCTGTTGGAAAGCTTAGTAAAAATGATATACTTGAGAAAAGGATCAGAAATGATTTTACCCTGAATTATACCCTGGTTCCCTGGTTAAAATTTCAGGAAATTGTTTCTTTCCAGTATTTGAACCAGAAAAAACCAAAGTTTCTTCCCATGGAAGCTATTGGAGCTGACTGGCTAAACAGTTTAGTTAATCAATCCTCAGAGGAAAATTACAGCAAATCGGAGATTATTACCCGGTCACAATTGTTTTTCTTACCACGTATCAATTCAAATAATATCCTCTCCGGTACGGTTATGTTAGAAACTGATCAACAGGCGGATGAGTGGAGTTCTCTCAGTGGTAAAAACGGGCCGAGTTCAGCTCTTCAGGACCCTGCCGCCAAAACAACTATGAATTATATTAATTCCGGCAATCAGGAAGTACATATTCTTGGAATTCTTGCAACTACCAATTATGTATTTAAAGATCGATATGGTTTAGGTCTGAACTACCGGTTGGATGCTAGCTCCAGGTTCGGGGAGAATTTCAGATGGGGGGCTTTTCCGAGTTTGGGAATCTTCTGGAGATTCTCAAATGAACCCTGGATTGAGATGTTCTCATTTATTTCACAAGGAAAGTTAAACTACAGTTATGGTCTGGCTGGGAAGCAACCGGGAGGTGCTTACGACCGTCATGCCATAATAAATGAACCCACTTCAGGGGGTGCAAACCATTATATTGATAATTCAATCGTCGTTCAACAACAGGTGCAACTGTCAAACCTTAAATGGCAGACTGTATATTCACATAACCTGAAACTTGATCTTGGATTTTTTAAAGACCGGATATTGTTTACAGGAGAGTTATATGAAAAAATTACAAAAGACCTTTTATGGCAAAATTATTTGATTCCTAAATCTTCAGGTTATACAACTCTGAAATGGTATAATGGAGGATCGTTGGAGAATAAAGGCTGGGAAATGGTTTTTAATGTAATTGCTTTTAAACGAAATAATTCCTCCCTCAATTTCAACTTTAATATTTCTCAGAATATAAATTCCTTTTTGAAATTTCCTGAGAATTTTAATCCGGAACGCGACCAGAATATTGGAAATGGTCTATTTCCGCGAAGAGCCATTACTGGCCAGCCTATCGGATCTTTTTATGGCTTCAGATACCTGGGTGCATGGGCTTCTGATGAAGATGTGGTTAGCACGGACGCAAATGGAATCTCCCTGGTTGATGTCAATGGAAATCCGATCCCATTTTCTTATAAGAATACCTATTATTTTAAAGGAGGAGATGCAAGGTATGAGGATATAAACCATGATGGAAAGGTTGATATCATGGACGCTGTTTACCTTGGTGATTCAAATCCCAATTTAATCGGTGGATTTGGCGCTACCTTAACCTGGAAGGAATTTAAAGTTTCTACTCAATGGCAATACAGAACTGGTTTTCAGATTGTTAATGAAATTGCCATGAATACTCAAGGCATGCTCGGAAAAGAAAACCAAAGTGTTGCAGTTTTACACAGGTGGCGAACTCAGGGTCAAGACGAAGTGAATATGTTACCTCGTGCATACTATGATCATCCGGCTAATAATCTGGGTTCTGACCGATATGTAGAAAATGGAGATTTTTTAAGACTCCTTAGTCTTAGTTTCTCCTACAGGGTTCCAAAATCCATATGTTCAAAATTAAAGGTTCAATCCTTGGATTTTGGAATTTCAATGCGCAGAATTCTAACTTTTACAGGATATTCTGGCCAGGATCCTGAAATACCACAACAAATTGATGATCCATTTTGGTTTGGAACAGATAAGGCCAGGACACCTCCGCCACAGGTCTATGCTTTTAATGTTACTCTGGGATTTTAAATTGCAGTTAAAATGAATTATTTAAAAATGAAATATATAATTCTTATTGCAGGAATTTTAGTATTGATACCCATTACTTCCTGCAAAAAATGGCTTGATTTAACTCCTCCTGATGGATTGGTTAAGGAAGAATTCTGGAAAACAAAAGAGGATATAAAAGCTGTCCTTATGGGTGCATATCAAAGGTTTGCTACCCTGGACGGAAGTCTCTTCCTATTTGGTGAACTGAGAGCAGATATGATCTCATCCGATGTTAATACAGCTGCGAATCAACTCAGCATTATGGAAGGGAATATTTACCCATCCAATAATTTATGCAACTGGCAGGATTTCTACCTGGTAATTTCTTATTGCAATCAAGTTTTGAAATATGCCCCTTTGATATTGAAAATTGACCACACTTTTACACCGTACCAAAAACAAGGATACGAAGCGGAAGCAATATATCTGAGAAGTCTGGCCTATTTTTATCTTGTAAGAATTTTCAGGGAAGTACCTCTTGTACTTGAACCTTCTGAAACCGACAATGCAAATTTCTACCTGCCAAAATCTTCGGATTCAAAAATATTAAACTTCATCAAAGAGGATCTTATATCTGCCAAGTTATTTGTAAGTGATGAATATAATTCGCCGGAGGAAAATAAAGGCCGGGCAACCAGAGCAGCAATCCTCTCGCTTCTTGCAGATATTAGTCTTTGGAATTTTGAATATGATGATGTTATAAAATATACCGAAGAGATTGAAACTATGGGTTTCCCGTTGCTTCCAGCTGGTAAGTGGTATGAAAATTTCTACCCCGGAAATTCACAGTCCAGCATTTTTGAGTTCCAGTATAACAGCAGCCTGCTGCAATATAACCATTTGTACTTCTACACATATTTTAATAATAGACAGTTTCATGCGAGTTCCAAAGCGATTGAATTATTTTCATTAGAATCGCTGGGGGGAGAATTATATCGCGGTAAGGGTTCAATAAGAGAGACAGATGGTTCCATTTGGAAGTATGTCGGTATTGCTCCTGATGGACGTTCATTCAGACCAAGTGACAGGCAATATGATGCCAACTGGATAGTCTATCGCTATGCTGATATATTACTTATGAAAGCAGAAGCTCTGTCGCAATTGGGACGATTTGATGAAGCTCAGCAAATTTTAGATGAGATCCGAACCAGATCATCGGTAAATCCTATTATTGTTTCTCATACTGAAGAGGCATTTGAAAATGCCATTATGCAGGAACGAGCTATAGAGCTGGCATTTGAAGGAAAACGATGGTTTGATTTGCTCCGGTTAGGAAGAAGGAACAATTATAAACGAAAAGATGATTTAATCCGGATTATAATAGAAAAGGTGCCGTCTACCCAAAGACTCGTGTTGGCATCCAAACTTACAGATCCTTATGGGTGGTATTTGCCAATAGAGCAGGATGAGATCGATAGAAATCCTTCTTTGGTGCAAAATCCATATTATGAGGTATATTCAAGCGAGAAAGGTAATTAACACTTCTGATTATGACACGTGCAATATTTATAGTTTTTCTTTTCTGTCTGCTGGGTTCTTCATGCGTACCCGATATAAAAGATCAATCTTTCTATAATGAGAATTATGTAAGTATTGCTGAATTCCTTGAAAAAAACAAAGAAACGTATTCAGTTTTTTACAGGATTATGATTGAAGGACAGTTGTACGCTCCTCTAAGTTCTTATAATCCTTTCGGTAATGGATTTACCCTTTTTCTTCCTAATGATAAAGCATTTGAACGTTATATTCAAAATAGTTCAAAGTACTCCAGCCTGGAAGAAATGTTTAACGATAATGATTTTATCAGGCTACTTGGCAGGTACCATTTGACAAATACCCAATTAAAGACAAATGAATTTCCCTATGGTTCCCTGCCCGATACAACGGCTTCGGGCGACTTACTTACCATTGGATTCAGTTCCAATCTGGATTCAACCGTATACAAGATTAATAATATCGCTCCAGTGATTGAGGCAAACCTGCAGATGATCAATGGATATATTCATGTAATCTCGGAAGTACTGGACCCCGTTAATTATACCGGTTATCAATGGTTATCTGAAAATCCGGGGTATTCCATTTTTACACAAGCAATTAATATAACAGGGCTCAAGGATACACTTGGGTTTTATAGAACAAGTTCTTCAGGAAAATTGGTGAGAAACGAATATACTATTCTTGTTGAACATGATTCTATCTTCAAAAAATATGGGATTAATTCTATCGATGATTTGATCGCAAAATATGCAACGGATAATGTTCCGTATACTAACCGCGAAAATGGTTTATACCAGTTTGTTGCCTATCATATTCTGGAAGGTGAATATTTTCTTGCAGATTTTGATGTAACGCGAAATTACAATACCTATGCATACGCCCCTGTCAATATTGTTGCTGATCTTGAGGTTAAAATCAATCCAGGAACCGATACATTAAGACTTGAAATTTCCGATAAGGGCGACACAACGGCCATTACTTTTGTGAGTCTGTATTACCAGGATAGCAACATTATTACAAAAAACGGGGCAATCCATTTAATCTCAGAAGAATTAAATTTCAAAATTCCACCCATTTCGGATCGATTTTTTGAGTTTTTTGAAGAAGTGAAGATAAATAGTTTAAGAAACACACCGGGTACCTATTATTTCCTGGAAGAAGAAAAAGATAATCTGGCAGTAATCAGTTGGAAAGGACCTAAGCAAATAACATACTTTAAATCCTCCAGTAATTCTGAAAAAGCAAATAACGGAGATTATATTGAAATTGATGGTAATTTTGTGATCAATTATACAATACCAAAAATCCTACAGGGTCGATACAACCTTTTTATTCGGGCAAATTCCTTTAGTGGGAGTTACGAAAATGCGTCTATATCAGTCTATGTCGATGGCAAACAAATTGGAAGAAATTTGAATTTGAATTCGGGAGGCACTAGCACTGACCCTTATACAATAAATAAAAATTGGGCAGGTCATGATCTTGGGATTTTAGAATTTAATACTTACAAGGAACATACTATTACTATTGAATCATTTATTCCAGGCAACTTTATTTGGGATAGGGTATCATTTACCGTACCAAAATAACAAATATGAAAATTGAACAAAGAATAATTAATTGTTTATGAAAAAACGACGATTTCCAATTTACTTATCTATAGTTATCCTTGGGTCGTTTCTAATCAGTTCCTGTGCAGAAACATTATGGGATGATCACTATAATAAGAACGGAGAAACTGTTGATATCCCTCTTTGGGAGGCTGTAAAGGCAGAACCGGATTTCTCGACTTTCGTTGAAATAATGGAGAAATATAAAATGGACAGTCTCTTTCAGAAGGGTTTGTCGTTCACTCTTTTTATACCTGGTAATGATGCGTTTAAATCTTTAAATGATACGGCGGGAATTATGGATCAAATTCTTTCCAACCATGTTTTAACTACAGTTTTTCTTCTTAGAGACGTGGAAGGATCGAGGAAAATAGAAAATATTGGCGGGAAGTTTCCAGTCGTCGGACAAACAGCAGAGGGTTTTAACTATGATGGCGTTCCTATTATAAATTCAAGTCCTCTTTACCTGAATGGAGTATATTATGAAATTAAAGATGTAGCTATACCCAGGCCAAACCTGTATGAATTTGTGAACCGTTATAGCCAGATCATTAAGTCGTATATTGACCTTAGTGATTCGGTTTATCTGGACAAGAGTATTAGTACGCCTATTGGATTTGACCCCTATGGAAATACTATTTATGACTCAGTGTTCAGTTTCGTCAATCGTTTTGAGCGTGATTATTTTCCGGTAAGCAAAGAATTTAGAAACAATTCAGCAACATTTGTCCTTTTTACGCAAGCTCAGTATGAGGGGGCACTCGATGATATGGCAGTTAATCTCGGACCGTCTTTTACCGATCATAATGATATTCCCTTAACATGGCAGAATAAGGTGCTTCTTCCAAATGTTTTGAAAGGCAGTTTATTTGATAATGAATTGGAATACTCCCAGTTTTCACCACTAATGCAAAGTATAACCGGAGATACAGTTATTGTTGATCTAGCCAATATTGATCCTGATTCTAAATTTGTTTGTAGTAATGGTGTTGTGTATACCTATTTGAATTTTTCTGTGCCAAGAGATCTTTATATTGGTGAATTGAAAGTCGAAGGGGAAGACCTATTGGATTCTGTTGGTTTGGGCACCTATACATGGAAACCCAATGCCTCTGTTTTCGGGCAATTTTTTAATCCTACTATTGTATCATCCTTCGATGCGTCCGGAAAGGAACTGGCAAATGTAAATTTTCCAAGAAATTATAGTGGCCAATGGGGTATTAAAATTATGATTAGAGATGTATTCCCTGCTAGATACAGATTGGAATGGAGTTCTAATTTCAGACCATCCGGATTGTATAAAGTCAGTGTTAACAATCAGGTACTTACCTATAAAGACAAATTTGGTGACGATAAGGATGTTTTTGACACATATGATTTGCGGCAGGGAATTTTTTCTGTAACAGGAGATATTTTTATTCCTGTAGGCACACTAAATAAAAGAGATTATTGGGTTGAAAATATTACAGAATTCGGAGATGTAGAAATAAAAATTGAATATGTGGGTAGTGGATTTCAGGATACAAATGGCTTTAGTTTGGATTACATCTCTCTAATCCCTGCGGAGTTATAATTATTTGAATTATGATAAAACACAGACCTATGATATATATGATCAGGATTTCAATATTTCTTTTGATATCATTGATTTGGACCAATATTCTTTCCGGGCAGGATTCTTTGATGGTAAGGGGAATTGTTACAGAAGAAAATGGAATTCCACTTGCCGACGTTTCTATAAGTATTGAAGGAGTACAGGCCAATCCTGTTGTCACTGATTCAAGCGGGAGATTCAGTCTTACATGCCCAAATAATGATTTGTGGTTACTTATTGATCCGGTTGGAAATTACAAAAGCAAGAGAATATATCTGAATAACCGCGAAGAATTGAAAATCATGTTAAGTCCTGTTGACCGGGAATCTGGCTATGATGAAGTTGGGAATCTGTTTCAACCTGAACTAAGGAGGGATTTTATCTCCGCATCCAATGCTCCGGATATGAAAAGATACACACAATTATCGAATCCATCTATTGATCAAAGTTTTCAGGGAAATATACCCGGTTTATGGGCAACACTACAAAGTGGAATGTCCAATACCGGAACATCCATTTATATTAGAGGCATTCATTCCTTGTATACATCACACCAACCGCTTTACATTATTGACGGGCAACCCATTGAAGAACCGGGAATATTTCAATCCAACATCACAGGATATGATTATAATCCCTTAGCTACAATAGATCCAATGGATATAACCAATATAACCATATTAAAAGATTATTTGGGCGGTTCTCTATATGGGGTGAAAGGATCAAATGGAGTGGTTTTAATAGAAACATTGAAACCGAGTGAAGTAAGGACTACTATTGATTTTTCATACCGGACAGCAATAAGTTCAAGTCCTGACAATATTCCACAATTAAATAGTCGGCAATATAAGACTCTGGCGAATGAAATTCTGATGTCCTCGGGGATGATCCAGGAAAATTATAAACAAGACTATTTCCAGTTGTTTACTACGGAGAATAATCCCGAGTATTTTAAATATAATCAAAACACAAACTGGCAGAATGAGGTTTTTGGAAATGCAAAAATGCAAGATTATTACTTGAGGATCAAAGGAGGGGATGAAATTGCCAGGTACGGCTTATCAGTTGGATACATGAACCACGAGGGAATAATTAAAAATACTCAAGCAAATAGGTTCACTGTTCGTTTTGTAGGTTCATTTAATGTGGTAAAATGGTTGAATTTGTATGTAAGCTCAAATATGGTTAATAGTATTTCCAGTCTCAGGGAATCTGCACTTTCACCCATAACAAGCCCAATCCTCACTTCATTGTTAAAGGCTCCGATTTTAAATCCCTATCAATATGACGTGAATGGGAATGAGTTAAAATCCCTGGAAAACGTAAATTCGCTTGGAATCAGCAATCCACTTGCGATTATTAATTCTTTTGAGGGTGAGCAAAACAATTATCGTTTTTCTAATTCATTCAAGGCTGAAGCAGATATTTTGAAGGATTATCTTAAATGGAACTCTATCTTAGGGATTACTTTTAACTCATTGCAGGAAAGAGTATTTATGCCTAATAAGGGGATGGCTTTGTATTATAATGAGGAGGTATATAATGTTTCAAAGTCCATGAAGAATTACCTGAGCACGTTTTATTCCGATAATTACTTAAGTTATAAACAGGAATTTAATAATAAGCATTTAATTACCGGGGCAGCCGGACTAAGAGTTTATAATAATAGCCTTGAGATTGACTGGGGAACTGGTAAGAATTCACTCTTAAGTGATGAGTATAAACAACTTCAGAATGGGGTTAGCTATTTGCGTGAAATGGGCGGAGAAAGTTCGGACTGGAATCGACTTGGAGTATACACTGCTGCAGGATACAGTTTTAGAAACAAATATTATGTAAATACTAACCTGTGTAGTGAATTTTCATCCCGCATAGGTAAAGATGCAACAGGCGTAATGAGAATCAAAGGAATACCTTTTGGATTGTTTTATTCAATTGGGGCTGCCTGGAGAATTTCAGCAGAATCTTTTTTAAAAGATATATCATGGCTGGAAGATTTGAAGTTAAGAGTATCCTATGGAAAGGCAGGGAATGATGATATTGGCAATCTTTCTGCTAAAGATTATTATACAGTCGAACAGTACAGGGGGACTACAGGAATGATTCCCGGAAATTATGCAAATGGCTCTTTAAATTTTGAGGTAAATAGACAATTGAATACAGGCCTGGATTTAAGTTTGTTTGGGGATCGTTTATCCATAGGATTGGACATGTATACGACCAAAACTGAAAATTTGCTTGTTTTTGAGACACAACCAACCTATACAGGAACATTAGCTGTACCGGTAAATAATGGTGAAATTAAAAATAAGGGATGGGAAATCGGTTTTAGTTCAAGGATCATTAGCCAAAAAAGATTCAAATGGGATATTGGAATAAACGTGGCAAGTTTCCAAAACACTGTAATTTCAATCAAAGATGGTGAGGTAATAACTCCTTTCGAAGGAGGCCGTTTTGTAACCCTGCTCGGTGAACCTGTACTTAATTTTTTTGGATATAAATATGAGGGAGTGTTCAAAGATCGGCAGGAAGCTCTTGAAGCTGGGCTGGTTAACGGAAAGGGAATACCCTTTGGTGCCGGAGATGCAAAATATTCTGATATTTCCGGACCAGATAACATTCCCGATCATGTGATCGATGAGCATGATATGATGGTTTTAGGATCCCCTATACCTGACCTATTTGGGGGACTGAGAAATACATTCAGTTATAAAAGATGGTTCCTGACAGCTGATTTTCAACTCGTAATGGGTAGGAAAGTTTTCAATTACCTCCGCTTTCAGAATGAAAAAATGACGGATCTTTCTAATCAAAGCACAGGTGTCCTTAAGCGCTGGACACATGATGGACAGATTACTGATTTACCCAGGGCTCTGTATAATGATCCAATTGGAAATTCAGATTTTTCATCAAGATGGATAGAGGATGGATCTTTTTTGAGACTGAAAAATCTGACTCTAAGTTATGAAGTAAATCAAAAAATATGGATGTTCCGTAATTTTGCGGTAATGGCCTCTGCTATAAATCTTTACACATGGAGTAATTATCTGGGCTATGATCCTGAGTTCTGCTATTCCAACTATTCCATGGAAATGGGTATCGACTATGGAATGGTACCCCAAACACGAAGCTTTCTATTAGGGATTAGAGTAGGATTATAAAAAATAATATTAATAAATATGTTTGTAAGGACAAGATTATTTTCAATTGCTCTTCTGCTTGTAGTACTCGTATTTAATTCCTGCGAGGATTTCTTTGATCCTCAGCAAAAGTTGGTTATTGAGACAAATGATTTTTTTAAGGACTGGAGTGAGTATCGCTCAGCAGAAATGGGATTATATGCCTTGCAGCAAAACTTAATGGATCAGATCATTATTCTTGGAGAATTAAGAGGGGATCTGATGGAGATCACATCCAATGCTGACAGAGATATGATTGAGGTGAATAATTTTAAGATAACGCGAGATAATAAATTTGCTTCTCCAATAAATTTTTATAAGCTGATTGGAGCATGCAACAGCTTGATCAGTAAATTGGAGGAATTTCATCCTGAAGTACTTAATAATGAGGATCCGACTGACTATGACAGGCTCTATGGAGAAGTTAAGTGCATGCGTGCATGGGCTTATTTCAATGCGGTAAGAATATACGGGAAGATTCCTTATATCTGGGAAGGATTAACTACTGTTGATGAGATCGTAGCTTACGTTAATGAAGGTGGAACTTATATTGATTCTGTGAATATTGTTTTTGATCCGGGGGGGTATTATAATGACACTATTTATAACTCTCCCGTCACTCTCCAAAGGAAATTCCTTACTATGGATATGGTCATTGATACTTTTACCCATGAACTTGAAACGGATATCAAACCATATAGTGTGGGAGTGATACATAATCGAGATAATTTTGACCTGACATGGGATGTCACCGTATGGAATAATTATGCCTATCGTTGCCTTTTAGGACAAATGTACCTTTACCAGGGTAATTATGCAAAAGCGGAAGAAAACTTCAGAAGTGTAGTATATAACTATGATTCTGAAACTACGAATATAAAGTTTGGTTTGGATGGCAGATTTGCATTTTCCAATTGGAAGAATATATTCTCAGGGATTGATGGATATGAGCATATTCTTACCCTTTGGTACGGAAAGTCCTTCCAACAACAGAATAATCTACAATACTATTTTTCTAAATTAGCACCAAACAGTTACATGATAAAACCCACAGGACTGGCTATTCAGAAGTGGGAAACAATTTGGGGTGAAATGCGCGTTGAAAGGAACAACGCTAAACCTGAACTTACACATATGGCTGAATCCGGTGTCCCAGGCGATTTTACAAGAGGTTACAAGATTTCTTATGTGTATATGATTGGAGACAAGGTCATGGAGCCCAACGTGGTCCAGAATATGCTTGATTTGAAAAAAAGAAGACTGTTAAAAGATGTTGAAGGATTAATGTCAAGTGTGGATACAGTTATTTATAAATATACTTACGGAAAACAACCGTATGATCAGGATGCAAATATTATCATATACCGGGCAGCTTCGATTCACTTGTATTTTGCTGAGATCTATAATCGCTGGGAATTTGATCATAGCGGTGTGGTTATACCCGAGGTTAATGAGGCCCTGAAATTTCTGAACGATGGATCTTATAACGGTAACACTTCGCAAATGGGAGTCCGTGGGCGTGCAGGTTTTGGAGATGGGGATGATGCCATATCAGTTGGCAATGTCGTTTATATTCATGATCCTTTCACAAATGAGATTACGGGTTATCAAACTTTAACAGACCTCCATGCCAAACAGGAGTATCTGGAAGATCAAATTCTTGAAGAACGGGCAAGAGAATTGGCTTTCGAAGGTGAACGATTCTATGACTTGATGAGAATTGCAAAACGGAGAGGTGATCCTTCTTACCTTGCAGAAAAAGTCGCCGCCAAATTTTCAGGAGCAAAAAAGGAGGAAATCAGAGCATGGCTCATGAACGAGCAAAATTGGTATGTGCCTTTTTTTGAATGAAAATAAAAATGCGTTAATGCCTTGTTTTTCAATTTTGAAACAAGCTCATCGGTTAAGAAGATTAAAATTTCCTACCATCCCGGTTCCCATCAACATTGGAAAAAGAAGGAGTGATTTTCAGAGTTACGATTTCGCCGTTCATTGCCAGATTTTGCTCCGAATTCCATTTCTTTCAACATATCCTCCCAGGATTTGTCTTTAATAAATAGTTCTCCTTGTAGATCTGCTAAGCCTTGTAGAAAGAGAACTAAAAGAAGGCTAATGATCAAAGTCTTTAGAAATATCCGTAATAAACGGGCCGCTGCCAGCGGCATTAATTCCGCTGAGAATAGTCTTGAACAAATGCCGGCAGGACAACACTATGGAACTCTTTTATCCGGACAAGGGTTCCTCCGTAAAATTCGATCCAAAAAATTCAGCTCACAAAGCCCATACTAAATGGAATACAGACAATGAAAATTTTCAGAAACATCCGTATGAAACTGGCCGCCGAAAATAAGGCAATGGCTTATTTACGTTATGCCATTGGAGAAATACTACTCGTTGTTGTTGGAATTTTAATTGCGCTTCAGGTTAATAATTGGAATTCTTTGAGGATACAACAAAATAAAGAATCTGTGTACCTTAAAAATATCGAACGTGACTTAAATGAACAGATTAAATCAATAGATGCCCAAATGAATCTGGAATTGAAGACATCTCATATAGCAGGATCAATTATTGCATACTATAAGAAGCATCATCAATTCCGGGTTGACAGTGCTTTTACATCAGAAATTGGAAGTCTGACCAATCGAAGGACTTTTGTAAAAATCAATCCCACATACACCGAACTGCTCTCATCAGGAAATGTTGACATTATCAGCGATAATGTATTTAAAGGTCGTCTCATAATCTACTATCAGGAATTAGAACGTTTAGAGCTAATAATTAATAAAAATAATAATTTATTTACCGATGCGGTTTTCGTACCCGGCGTAATCAGGTTGAGTGAACTTCAGTCTTCTTCTGCATACGATGACCTGTTAAATTCGGAAATACTAACTCAAAATGAAAAAGATACGTTAACTAATTACATACGTTTGAACGAGGATAATTTAAATGCAATCTCTGCTTCCCTACTCGAAAATCCGGAAAATCAACTTACCATGATAAACTTAATCAATTACAGGTACCTTTTGGCAAATCTACATTCCACTATGCTCTTGATCCAAAAAGAAAAAACAAAAATACTGATCGATGAATTAAATACGACTCATGAAGATCTTTAGAGACATCAGGAAAAAGCTGGCCGCCCAAAATAAGGTTACTTCCTATCTGCGCTATGCAATTGGCGAAATTGTTTTGGTCGTTATTGGTATTTTAATTGCCTTACAAATAAACAGCTGGAACAATACCAACATGAACCACAGAAAGGAAAGGGGATACTTAAATAATATCATTGAAGATATTAAAACACAACAATTGCTGGTAAAAAATCAGCTCAATCATGAAATCAGGGTTAGGCTTCAATGCGAGAAGGCTATAAATCATCTCAATTCAAATCATATCAATGCGGATAGCCTGAACATTTATTTGACCAATATCACGCGTAGAACCTTTGTGATAAATGACCCGACGTTTCAAGACTTAAAAAGTTCGGGTAATCTTTTGCTTATCAGCAATAATGATTTGAGAAAAAAGATCATTTCTTTTTACCAGTATTTAGATTACAGTGCAAGGGTCATTGAAGTGAGTAATGAAAGCTCAATTCATACTTTCAGAGAGTTCCTTCTTCAAAATTCTGTTATAAACATGAATTACAAAGATAGCATATCTGTTGCCGGTGATGTTGACTGGTCCCTTACGTCAACAGACTTGCCCTGGGCTAAAGCAATACAGGAAAAAAGGTTGGAAAACAAAGAATATTTATTCATGCTCCTTAATCGTGTTTCACAAAGAGGCAGAACCAGTAGTGTCCATATCGATTTAATGAAAAGGCTGGAGCAAAGAATTGAAAGTATGCAGAAGGATATCACCAGGTATTTGAGATCATGATCAGCCTCGCGTATATGCATCAAGTGCATCAGGTTGTCGTTTGTTCAATCCGTTGGCTTTGTCCGCCAAACCTGATAGGTTTTTAAAACCTGTCAGGTTTATCCACCAGTTCAAATTTCACCTGAGGTTTCTATGCTGACTTAATTAGTGTTTGCAAGAAAACTCGATTCCCCTTCGGCTCCGCTCAGGGACCGGTGACTTCATTCAAGAGGGTGAACTTTTCGGATGGTGGTAAGGCAGGCAAAAGCCCCTATGTATAAATTTAATATTCAGTGACTTTCACAAGAAGGGCCTTTTGCCTGCCTTACCACCATCCGAAAAGTTCTTCGTTCATCAAATTGACTGGTCCCTGAGCGGAGCCGAAGGGGAATCGAGTTTTCTTTCTGATACTAATTAGTAGTGGATATGACTGAAATATTTCTATCGCAAAAAAAATACTAAATGATGAACTATCATTTCTCAAGTGATAAATTTCAGAATCCTGTCATAAAGGAAATTTTAGATAAGATTTTCACCCAGGATGATTTGTAAGTAATTTTCAATTTTTACCGGACAATAGTGTTAACGAATATTTAACTCCTGAATTTCTGTATCTGTTGGGGAATTATTACATTTATCTGTTAACTTCGAGCATTCCGTAATTAGTACATGATAAAAAAATCTAAAAATTATGTTTCGCACATTATTCACAATAACCCTGACAGTTGCCGTAGTTCTATCCTCATGCACCAGCGGTACCACCAATGAAACATCCTCTGATGTAAAACACTTCCGGCATCTGCAATTCAGTGAAACAGCCTATGACAAAATCAATGGGATCTACCCGTTGACAGCAGATGAAGCAAGGTCGGTGAATAACTGGACCTTTACGTATAACGGGCAGGGGAAGCCGGTAAGCATTGCCTATATGCGGGGAGACCATCTGCTCGGATATTCCGGAAGGAGCTATGCCCGGCTGGAGATTACGTATACGGATTCCACCGAGGTACACCATTTCTTCAATGCCAAAAATGAACCTGTGAAATCCAATGGAGTGTACGCCTACGTGTACCAACTGGATAAACAAGGCAACCGGTCCGGATTGAGTTTCCTGGATAAAGAAGGGAATAAGGTTGAAAACCGGAATAAGATTGCCTGGTACACATGGGAAGTGCTTCCCGACGGGATGGTAAAGGAAAACCGCTATAACAAGGAGAATGTAGAAGTGGTTATGAACCCTAACTGCCCATTTTTTGAGCTTCGCTTCAGCTATGACCCGAACGGTTTCTGTACACGTATGGCCAATTATATGGATGACACACTATATAACTGTACGGCAGAAAACTGCGGGGATATAGGAGTGTCGTACTTTACTTTCAATTATAACGATAAAGGTTCCCTGACGGATTTTGCCGTTTATAATGTGTACGCCCAGAGAGCCAATCTGTACGCCGGTTGGTCCCATTACCGGAATACCGTGGATGAGAACGGTGACGTGGTGGAATCTTTTTTCTGGGATCAGGATAATGAACCCATAGGCGGAAGAAGGAATCCCATGACCGTTACGAAATACGATGAGCATGGCGCTGTGATCGAACAACAATACATGGATGAAAACCGGCAACTGGTGATCAACCCGGGAACAGACGCTGCCGTGATAAAGTATACTTACGATGACGACGGCATGCCCATTGATACTACCCTTCTGGATGCTGCCATGGTTGAAGTTCCACGCAAAGAAAAGACATGATCTTTTCCCTGTGAGCGTCCGCCGGTGATTTATCATCTCCGGGAAATCATTTCGAATTAATATGTAACTCCCATGAAACGAATATTCATTTTACTGATCCTTGCGATTTTCTCTTTGTATTCCTGTAAAAACTCCACCACTTCCTCCAAAAAAGGTGAAACTGCAGTGCCGGTGGCTTCAGAAACGAAGACAGAAGCTGAACTTCTCACTGAATACCTTATTTCTTCGGGCGACTATGCCAACACCCGGAGCTTCCCTTCCATGATCAAGCCCGCCACCCTGCTGAAAGTCCTGGATGATTCGGGCACTTACGTCATCGATCTCAGGGGAGAACGCTCCTACGCAAAAGGACATATCAAAGGGGCTGTCAATGTGAAGTTCGGGGATATACCTGCGTATTTCGAGCATTCCATAAAACCTTACAGGTATGATAAAATAGTGATGGTGTGCGACAAGGGTCAGAAATCCTCCTATACCACCATGCTTCTCCGTCTTATGGGATACGGGAACGTATACTCCATGCGTTGGGGAATGTCCGGCTGGAATCCCGATCTTGCTGCCGGTACCACCGGCGGTTCCTGGGATGCTTCTGTCGGATCCAAATACCAATCAGCGCTTGAAAAGGGTGACAATCCTCCTGCTGCCGAAGGGAACTATCCTGAACTTCATACCGGGAAAACAACGGGTGAGGAGATCTTCCGGGAAAGGATAAAACAACTGTTTGCGGAGGATCCCCTCAATTTCACCCTTTCAGCCGATACGGTTTGCATACAGCCGGAGAAATACTATATCATGGACTACGACCGTAAAGACAGGTATGAGTCAGGGCATATCGCCGGAGCTGTAAGGTATAAACCGGGAGAGACGCTAGGCATTGAAAGGGAGATGCGAACCATCCCGGCCGGTAAAAATGTGGTGGTTTATTGTGCCACCGGGCAGAGTTCGGCATTCGTCGCTGCTTACCTGAAGCTTATGGGATATAAGGCCCACTCCCTGCGCTTCGGGAACAATGCTTTCATGCATGATCAGATGGTGCGGGATAAAAGAACGCTCTCCTGGGAAGTTTATTCGGATGAGGAGATGTTGAATAAATTCCCTTATGTAAAATAAAAACCTTGTGGAAATTGCGCCCCCGTTAACACCCTCCCACCAGAGTGCGTTCCTTTGAGAACCTGTCGGAGAAGTAACCCGCTTTCAGGCTGTCGGGCAGGTGATTCCACTCCTTGGTCATACGACGGGCCTTGTATCGTCTCTCAAACACAGCATTCTCAGCCGGGGAGATACTTCGTCCGGTAAACGCTGAATTCATGATGATACTATCCCAGGCCGGGACCCCGCCCATGAGCATGAAGATGTTGGGATATCCTTTTTGCATGGCCAGCATCCAGGCCTGGTTCGAAAGCAGATCATTATCGGAGTATATGACCGCTTTCACGGATGCTGTGGAAAACAGTGAAGCATAGCTTTTATCAAGAAAGTTTTCCATGGGTATGTTGATGGCGCCGGGCAGACTCATCTCTTTGTAGCGTTCAGGGCTTCTGATGTCCAGCAGCCGGAACCCCGTGTCCTGCCTGACCAGCACAGCAGCCAGTTCATCCGGTGAAAGGGTGAAATCATCCTTCAGAATGACCTGAAGGATTTCCTCCGGAGCTTTCCGGCCGGCCATCTTTCCTCTGAAGGACATGACAGCGGTCATTGCTCCCAACAGGACTAGGATTATGGAAAATTTGAATCTGAAATTCATGGACTTTGAATTTAAAGTTCAGAAAGAATATCCGCGCGGGCATATTTTTTTTCTGCTTTTTCAGCCAGCCAAAACATACCTACAGCAATAAGGATAACCAGGAAAAGAAACAGGCCCCGGCTCATGCCAAGGATCTCCGGAAGAACCTGCGGTCCCTTATAGCCTGATAGAAACAGGTTAGCCAGCCAGGGGTAAAACTCGCCAAACAGAAGGGCTCCAAGGGCACCTCCAAGCAGGAAAAAGAAGGCATCAATTTTCCCGATAGAGAGAGCGCTGATCCCTGTACCCGGACAAAATCCTCCCATCACGAAACCGGGGCCCATAATCAGACCTCCCACGATGGCGGAATTCACGTAAAAAGGATTGACATACACGCGGCTCATATCGAGAAGGCCAAAATATACCAGGAATTGCGATCCGATCATGGCCACTATGGCTGCCGTAAAAAAGACTTTTATCACTGTTGTATCATACCCGTAGAACATACCGGCGAGTTTACGGCTTGATGAAAATCCGGCTTGCTCAAGGGCAATGCCAAAACCAATACCTATGAGCAACGGAATAAGAAAACCGGCATTGGAATTGGTACCTGTAATATCCATTATTGTTAGCATGTGGAGATTATGAGTTGATTCGTGTTTTTCGAAAATCTAATATATGCACTTGAAACTAAAGCCAGTTTTTCCTGAAGAACCAGGCAAAGGCATACGCTGAACCGAAGATGGACAGCATGGTAACAAAACCGGCTGTTGAGAATACCGCCATGCCCGAGAGAGCGGCCCCGCTGGTACATCCCCGGGCAAGTTGTGCCCCGAAGACAAATAATAAACCTCCCAGGAAGGCAAATAGTAGCCTGCGGGAAACAGAAACATGAGCAGGCCGTTCCACCTTCCATGTCAGCCTCCCGGATATCAGGCCGGAGAGGAATCCACCGATAAGCAGCCCCAGGATCTCGTACACCAACCAGTTATTCAGCGGGTTGGCCCCTCCCTCAAAATATTTGCTGAAAAAGGGCGAGCCTGTGACGTGAGCCCTGCTAATTGCGCCCAGCAATGACGCGACACAGTATTTGATTCCGCCGCTGGCCCCCAATCCCCGGCCTGAAAAATAGTTGGCCGATAACAGCACCAGTCCCAGCAATACTCCCGCCAGGTAGGGATTCATATAAGGTTTCTTCCGCATGCGTTTTTGATTTAAGTACGGGTAAATGTCAGTATTTTAATCGTCGTCGCGGCAATTTATGTAATTTTTAACATGGATGGCAAATTATTCGGTACAACCGGCAGATCTAATGTCACAATAGCCAGGCTATTTTAGATGGATTGAAAAAGGAGTGCGGCTAAGGAGGTTAAAAGGGCAGAGGAAAGCCCGTATTAGTACTCGACAAACCATGGGGAAAAGATGCTGTTATGTGCCCACATGTTATCTGGGACAGTGAGGAAGGGATTTATAAAATGTGGTATTCCGGAGTCGAGCAATACGAACCAGATGCTATTGGATATGCAACAAGCTTAGACGGTATTCATTGGGACAAATATAAGGATAACCCTATCTTTAAGGCTGATAAAGACAATGGATGGGAATATGAAAAAGTTACTGCATGTCAAGTGGTTAAGCATAATGGATGGTATTATATGTTTTATATTGGATTCCACGACGTCCACCGGGCCCAAATAGGTATCGCCCGTTCAAGGGATGGTATCACGAATTGGGAGAGGCATTCACAAAACCCCGTTATTAAAACAAGTAAAAAAGGCTGGGATTGCGATGCCTGCTATAAACCTTATGCAATTTTTGATGCTGCCCGGGACCAATGGATGTTGTGGTATAATGGCAGGAGGCTGGGCAAAGAGCAAATAGGATTGGCAATACACAAAGGGGAAGACCTGGGTTTTGACCATGGTGAATAGATTTGGGTTAGATGCTAAAAAGAAAAAAATACAGAGGTCATTATTGCAAAATTTGCGGCAAGTGTAAGCCCAATGAAAAATTCAGTGGGAAAGGCCATGGGAAGCATATCTGCAAATCCTGCCAATCTTTGTCTGCCGAAGTGAAAGAGGATTTGATGCGTATTCGGAATATTGAACAGATAATGGATCATTATCCTACTTCCCCACACAATTGGAAACTGATTAACAAATACGCATTAGAATTTGCCGATAAAGGATCAGGGAAGTTTGCCAAAGAAATTTTGGATCTTCGTCGGTGGTCATTAACCCCGGACGAAGGGGAAGAGAAGGTACCCCTTGCGGGAGAAATATGGGATTTACTGCAGGAATTTGAAGATGAAAATGGCTGGGAAAACAAAATCCGTGGCCGGGAATTTATAATTTATAATTTATTGTATTTCGGATTTTTCTTAGGGACGTGCCTTGACGCACATCACAGGTTGAAAAATTCCTCAAGTCGCAATGGCCAGGGTATTTTAGAGGGATTGAAAAAGGAGTGCGGCTAAGGAGGTTAAAAGGGCAGATGAAAAAGGAGAACGAAAGGGATGACATAGTGATATTGCATTGCAAAGAAAAACAAAAACACACGTGTTTTCAAAACACCTGATATCCGTTTGCATTAACATGAGCGGATTAATTATTCCGCGAAGTATCACTCAGTAAATCACCAAACGTTTCCTTATATGAGGCTGAAACGTAAGCGTTTACTAACAGAATTGAAGCATTGAATGACACTTAGCACGCATTGGGATGATCATGCATGATTAAGTGCAGAAAATAATACGTTTTGCTATTTTAACACAAAAAACCCGGATTATGAACACAGATGGTTTAAAACATTATGGTATAATTCCAATCGACTATGCTGCAATACTTATCGGGTTGAGTGATTATAAATCGCCCAAAGATCAGGTAGTTAATTTCGAAAAGTCAGGTGCTTTGATACGACTAAAAAAGGGACTTTATGTAGTTTCACCAACAATTTCCAGCAAGACACTTTCAGTTGAACTCATCGCCAATCATTTGTATGGGCCTTCTTATATTTCTTTTGAAAGCGCCCTTTCCTTTCATGGTCTGATACCGGAACGGACATATACCATGAAATCAGCTACTACAAAACGAAGGAAACATTATCAAACTGCATTTGGGGAATATGAGTATATTACTGTTCCTGAAAGCTATTTCCCCATTGGTTTACAGCAAAACATTCTTCAAAATTCTTATGCTTTTATCATTGCGAGTCCGGAAAAAGCCATTTGCGACTTAATCATCACCACATCCGGCTTGCGTTTCCAATCAAAAAAGTCCATTCTGGAATACCTGAAAGATGATCTGAGAATTGACTTTGAAACTGGAATAAAGCTTGACCCTGATATTATTGGAGAATGCGCCAAAAATGGTTACAAGAAAACAGAATTATCTTTGCTTTGTCATATTGTAACAGAGATGAATAATACGGAATAAATGCCGTATCGATTCATTCCTCTTGGTTCACCATAAAATGATTTTATGCGTAAATTTACGATTCAATACATATTATTATGAGACAGCCTGGTTTTGTATTTCATTATTGAAGTAGGTTAAAAACTTTTTGCTTCCCAAATTGTTTGTTGGCAATCAGTCGCCCACTCCGTAGAAAGTAACTCAGTATACGATGGAAACAAACCCTAATTTGGCTGAGGTAAAAATTTTCACCGAACGAAGTATGCCGGCTACTTCTCTTGGTGGGAGTATTGATTTCTACACTTTCAGGAGCATTCATTTAGGTAAAGATGAATATATCCGAAAATTCATGCCCTGCAGGCACTCCTGCTCCATTGATTTCTATATAGGTGATAGCTATGATACCATTGATGTTCATACAGGCTTTAAGGAGCCATTTGTTCGCTGTACGATACGAGGTCCACGAACCTATAAGAAATATTCTATTGAGCTTAAAAATAATTTTGTATGCTTTAGCATCCGTTTTAAACCGACAGGTATATACCAGTTACTTGGTATCCCAATGGAGAAATTTCGGAATGCCACTATAGATTTGACACTTATAAACCATAAGTTTAATGAGCTAACTCACCGCTTATACGGATGTACCGATATTCAATCGTGTATTAATATCGTGGAGCCCTTTTTTATTCAATTGTTGTACAATAGAAATCAAAATCCTACGACAGCTTCGAGATTAGCTGACCTTATCATTAATTCTGACCCGGGAAAACGTTTACTGGCACTTTATGGTAATTCTCCTGTCACTCCACGGCAACTTGAACGAAATTTTAACACAGAAATAGGCCTATCACCAAAAAGTTATAGCGCTCTGATCCGGTTTGAAAGACTCATGCAATATAAAATCCAGAATCCTTCCCGGAAATGGGCAGGCCTGGCTTACGAGTACGAGTATTTCGATCAGATGCACATGATCAAAGATTTTCATAAATTCCTGAATATCAATCCAAACAAATTCAGGGCAGAAAATTTTGCACTTTAAGACGCAAAAATTGCATGTCGTTTTTTTACTATTCTATCCGGGAATCTAACCTGAACTTTGCTCCTGTTAATTTTCTATCGCGATTCCGGATTTTAAGTAAAAAAACTGATATAAATGAGAAAATTAGGCGTAAGAATTGGAATCCTGATTTGTATTGGGTTTGAAATGATCGGTTTGCAGGCTCAGGATGCCATCCCCGCATCGGGTGGAAACGCAACCGGTATCGGAGGTTCTGCAAGCTATACCCTTGGTCAGCTTGTATTCACGACGACTAATGGCATCAATGGATCTGTTTCGGCGGGCGTACAACAAGCACTCGAATTTTCAATGGAAACTCATATTAAAGAGCCCACTGAGATTTCACATTTAGTATCTGTTTATCCAAATCCAGCAAGCGAATTTTTAATTGTAAAGCTGGATGCCTTATTTCTTTTGACTACCAAACCAATACGTTATGAATTGTATGACACCTACGGCCGTCTTTTGGAGTCGAAAACGATAGAGAGCGATGAAACTCAGATTGATATGAGAAATTATACTGCTGCTGTCTATTATCTGAAAATTCATTTGAATAAAGAGAGAGTTGAAACAATCCAAATCATTAAAACTAAATTGAAATGAAAAAGTTATATGTTTTATTCGCCTCATTAGTTCTAAGTGCATGCTTGTTTTCGCAGGCGCCTCAGAAGATGAATTATCAGGCTGTTATACGGAACAGCAGTAACGCACTTGTAGCTTCCACTCCCATCAGAATGCGCATAAGTATCTTACAGGGTTCAGATAATGGAGCGGCTGTATATGTCGAAACTCAATCACCGACAACAAATGCGTAACGGCCTGGTAAGTGTGGAGATTGGTTCCGGGAGCATCGTTTCAGGAAATTTTTCAACTATCAAATGGGGCGCGGGTCCATATTTTATAAAAACTGAAACAGATATAACAGGCGGATTAAATTACGACATCATTGGAACAAGTGAATTATTAAGTGTTCCGTATGCTTTATTTGCAGGAAATGGTTCTCTGGGTTCAAGTGATTCATGGACTGTAAACGGAGATGACATTTACAGCAATACATCAGGTAATGTTGGTATAGGAACCCTAAATCCAACGAGTAAACTTACACTTAAAACACCCATCAATTCAATAGGATGGACACATATCGGCGGCTCCGATTCTGTGATCGTAATCGAAGGCATTGGTGGTGTTTCAGCAGCGCTGGGCACCTTAACTAATCATGCATTTCGCTTGATGGCCGGAGGACAGGGCCTTTTACAAATTTATCCGGGCGGGGAAGTAGTAGTGGGCGGTAATAATATTCCTTCCTATGGAAAGTTTACTGTAGCGACCTTAAATAATAGTTTTGGAATCTCACAAACCGGGGAAGGAGGAAATGTGCTGGCTACCCGGATCGGAGGCACTTCAGCAGGCATAGGCACTTTCTCAAACACAAACATGCGTATTTTCGCCAATGGGGTTTCCGCCATTTTTATTGCTTCGGGAACAAGCAACGTTGGAATTGGAAAAGAATTTCCGGATTATAAGCTTGAAGTAAACGGTACCATTCGATGTAAGGAAGTCATTGTTGAGACAATAAACTGGCCCGATTATGTTTTTACGAACACATATAAACTTACCCCGCTAAAAGATCTGGAAACCTATATTCAGCTGCATCATCACCTGCCTAATATTACATGCAGCACAGAATTGGAAAAATCGGGCCTGCAATTGGGAGTTACACAAAAACAGATGATGGAGAAAATTGAAGAATTGACTTTGTATTTGATTGAAGCCAATAAAAAAATTACTGCTCTGGAACAATTGGTTTATCAAAAGCAATAATCATTACGCTAATTTCAACCGACTCTTTGACTACAAACATAATTATCATGAAAAGAAGCTATCGAATCACAGGTTTCCTCAGTCTGGTACTGCTGGCTTTAA
Source organism: uncultured Bacteroidales bacterium (assembly GCA_963771005.1). Classification (GTDB taxonomy): domain Bacteria; phylum Bacteroidota; class Bacteroidia; order Bacteroidales; genus DASQZK01. Next base: position 1,492,615 of record CAVYRO010000008.1, on the reverse strand, counting down.
CTACGCTCCTTTCTGCGCAGGATCCGCTGCCGTGTGGCAACTACAGAATCGACGAATCTGCTGAACTCAAGGCAATCCAGTTCAATTCGCTGGAAAGAACAAAAAAGGCAACGACACCCTATTTAATCCGTGTATACTTTCATATTGTAGTAAATGATGATGGGAGTAACGCTGCAATATCAACCGCACAGATCAGCACTGAGTTTAACACACTTCTTGAAAGTTATGCGGCTGATAATATTTGTTTTCTTAACGCCGGAACAAATTTTGTATACAACACCTTTCTGAATACCTTGTTTAACGCTGATAACGATCCTGAAGGAACATTCTTCAGCCCATACCTGGTACCCAATTGTATAGATGTCTTTTATACACAAAAGATTAATGGCAACAACACTTCCTGTAACCCGCCGTGTGGAATTGGCGGCATTGCCCTGGGGGGAATACCCGGGACCTTTTTTTTAGTAAGTAAAAACAATATTGGTTCAGGATCGACCATAAGTCATGAAATGGGACATTGCCTCGGACTGCTTCACACTTTTGAAAACGGCAACGGATTTGAAAACATAGACGGATCGAATGCGACCACTGCAGGTGATCGTCTGATGGATACTCCCGCTGACCCATATGGATACAATGGCAGTCCCTGCTTTGCCTTTGGCCCCAATCAATGCACATATACGGGCTCCTGCACAGATCCGAATGGTGCTTCAAATTTTACACCGCCGTACTCTAATCTTATGGCATATTGGTGGAATGGGAAGAACGCAAGTGGCGGGGCGGTCAGCTGTTATCCGAGTTTGACCGTCACGGGAGGACAATACATCCGTATAAATAGTTTTTTGAATAGTTTTATTCCTCTGATAAGTTGCAGTTCAGCCGCTGATGTGACACAAACGGGAATCGCAGTTTCTACGGGTTTTTATATGAATTCTGCCATCAATACATTCACTACCAGTGGGAATGTGTCATTTACCGGATCTTCCAGAGCAACCATTGGCGGAGGGACCGTTTATCTAATGCCTGGCTTTCACGCAAAACCTTCTGATGAAGGTATCGTGAGAATTGAGGGTAAGCTGTGTAATTAGTATCAGAAAGAAAACTCGATTCCCCTTCGGCTCCGCTCAGGGACCGGTCAATTTGATGAACGAAGAACTTTTCGGATGGTGGTAAGGCAGGCAAAAGGCCCTTCTTGTGAAAGTCACTGAATATTAAATTTATACATAGGGGCCTTTTGCCTGCCTTACCACCATCGCGTTGAACCTGTGACCTGAACTCATTCCCCGGCCTCTCCTGTCCCTGTGTTAAGGTCGGCGATCCGGACAGTATCCAGCCGCTCCGGAAGGAACTGCATGGAGATCAAAATTTCGATGATTCACCAGCCGGTTGTAGCCGGTCACTGTACGCGAACTGTCGTACCGCAGTATATAGTCGGGAGATGTCTTTGAGTCGTCGAATATCCCTTCCATCTGCACCCTTGCAAACAACTCACCGAAATCGTTTACTTTCCTTACCCGCTTCTGGCAGGACATCAACACGAAAATACCTGTAAGATAAGTCAACGCTATTTGCCACCTACGGAGGCAGGAGAGACATTAACCGGTTCGGTGTTCTATCGATATTTGCCACCTACGGAGGCAGGGGAGATGTTAACCGCATTCGGTGTTCTATCGCTATTCGCCACCTACGGAGGCAGGGGAGACCGGAGGCATGAGACATTTGGCGGCCTTGTACCATCGCCAAATCGCATACCCCGGGCTTCATCCTTGTAAAGGCGTCTTTGATTCGTGAGGGTACCCTCCCCCGCCAGCCGAACCCGCCGCCCTTAATGGAGTTAACCCCCAAAATCTCAGCGTGCCGTTTTTAACTATTTGATGAAAAGTTATCAACACCTCAGATTATCAATGAGTTAATATGGTCTGGAGAGGTTTGCTAAAACGGGTTTCTACTACAAAATTTTGCATAAAATATCGTTAGGAGCGATGAATTTCCACGGATGGTTCTATCGCTGTTTGCCACCTACGGAGGCAGGAGAGACGTTTACCGCCTTCGATGTTCTATCGCTATTCGCCACCTACGGAGGCAGGGGAGACATTTACCGCATTCCATGTTCTATTGCTATTTGCCACCTACGGAGGCAGGAGAGATGTTAACCGCATTCCATGTTCTATCGCTATTCGCCACCTACGGAGGCAGGGGAGATGTTAACCGCATTCGATGTTCTATCGCTATTTGCCACCTACGGAGGCAGGGGAGATGTTAACCGCATTCGATGTTCTATCGCTATTTGCCACCTACCGAGGTAGGGGAGATGTTAACCGGTTCGGTGTTCTATCGGTATTTGCCACCTACGGAGGCAGGAGAGACGTTTACCGCCTTCGATGTTCCATCGCTATTCGCCATCTACGGAGGCAGGAAAGACGTTAACCGGTTCGGTGTTCTATCGGTATTTGCCACCTACGGAGGCAGGGGAGATGTTAACCGCATTCGATGTTCTATCGCTATTCGCCACCTACGGAGGCAGGGGAGATGTTAACCGGTTCGATGTTCTATCGGTATTTGCCACCTACGGAGGCAGGAGAGACGTTTACCGCCTTCGATGTTCTATCGCTATTCGCCACCTACGGAGGCAGGGGAGACATTTACCGCATTCCATGTTCTATTGCTATTTGCCACCTACGGAGGCAGGAGAGACGTTAACCTCACTGAAAACTGGGTGCCTTTTATCATTGACAGATTTGAAAAGACAGGTAAAAAAATTGATGAGAAGGAGGCCGGAAGAATCACCTCCCTTTGTGAATGCCATCCCTATTATGTTCAGCAACTGGCGCATCAGGCATGGCTCAGGACGAAAACCAGGTGTTGGGAAGATACTATAGATGAAGCCTTTGATGACCTTGTCCGGCAACTGAGTCTTTTAATCCATACCATGAACGATGATCTGACGCAAACCCAGACGAATTTCCTGAAGGCTTTATTGAATAAAGAAATTCAGATGAGTTCCTGGGATGTTCTCAGGGATTATAAGCTGGGTACTTCCGCCAATGTGATCCGGATCAGGGAAAGCCTCACCGCCAAAGAGATCATTGATGTAAGGGAAAGCAAAATTGAATTCCTTGATCCTGCCTATAAATATTGGCTGAGAAATTATTATTTCGGAATGAGTACTGATGCAAAATCAATCCGTTGAAATCATGCTTCAATTGCCGGCCATTCTAAAATGGGACATAGGACCTGATATGGAAATAAAAGCACCACTATAGTCAGTTAACTCTGTTTACTGTAAATCACCTTACCCACACGTAGAATATGACTTTTCAGATCCGGATCTTTGATTCGGTTGTAAGAGGAAAGATCAATATGATAAGGAAGAAGAAGGTCGTCGAGTTCCCGGCTGAGTTTGTTTAATATATTAAAATCAATTCTTTCACCTAACAGACTGAGATCAATATCCGATCCGTTTTTAAAATTTCCCTTTGCCCTTGAACCAAAAAGGATGGCCTTGTCGATCTGGGGGTAAGTCGAAAGAACACCGAGAATCTTAGTAAGACTTTGATCACTTAACCCGTACGGCATGATCTGAAATTTAACAATTAAACGATTGCCCGATCTGTTTTAGTTCTTATCAGCCATCGTTTTTGCGAATTTTAAAAAAAGCGGATAATAATCTGTGAGAATAGCCTTTGCAATATCCCGGGCGACTTCTTCATTGTAAATGTCGGAGGTTTTATTCCGGCTCTCCAGCATGCTCATCCATCTTTCTCCGTCCCGGATGAGGTCGTTCCTGAAGGCCTCCCTGACGGCTCCCCTTGAACCGATAATGCCTGAAATTCCCTGGTATTCCAGGTAATCTTTCATGGTATTCCAGGCCAATTCCCAGGTATATTCAAATGCTTTGATCAGGCCTTGTTCCTCGAGGTCCGACAAATTCTTCTTATCATAAAATTTTGTAAGTACCGAAAGGGCTTTCCGGTAATTTTCAAAACGTTGCTTCCAGCGGATATCTTCAGCTTTCTGTGTCATGACAATATGAGTTACCCAAACCCTCAAATTTACGAAATTAATGATTATCTTGAAGGTATAGCGGTTGATATCCCTCAATCATCAATCATGGTCTCCACCATCTGTCTGAATTTCCATCCCGTATTGTCGTTGGGGATATTTTGGGTTTGTTTCATCAGTACACCGATGATCTCTTCCTTCGGATCGGCGAAATATTGCGTGTTGAAATAGCCGCCCCACTGAAAGGTGCCGGCATGGCCTTTGCCGCCCTGGTCCTGGCTTTGTTGGTCGATACCCCCGAAAACGAGGCCGTAAAAATTACCCGGATTGTTCATCAGGTCGCCGATCTGGTTTGCCAGGATAAATTCGATGGTAGTCCGGCTAAGCAGCCGGTTCCCGTTCAGTTCACCCTTGTTGAGGTACATCTGAAGGAAGGTGGCATAATCTTTTGCCGTGCTGCAGAGCCCCGCACCGCCGGCGAAATAGGTTTTTGCGCCTTTCACGGGGTAATCCTGATCATAGAAATCATAGGGATAACGGACCCATTTCTGTTCCTGCCAGGTCTCTACCGGAACCAGCCTGCCGGCTAATGAACCGGGAAGGTAAAACCAGGTGTCATTCATTCCAAGCGGGTTGAAAATACGTTCGCGAAAGAACACATCGAGAGGCATGCCCGACATCAGTTCCACGAAATAGCCCATAACATCGAGTCCTTCACTGTAAGAATATTGCGTACCCGGATCAAAATGGAGGGGCAGTTTTGCCAGCTTCTTAATGTTATCGGCGAGAATCACGGGTTCGGCGGTGAAAACATCGGTGATACCTGCTTTCTGATAAATTTTCCTGAAGCGCGGGTCCCCGTCGATCATCCCGTAACCGATACCGGAGGTATGGGTGAGAAGTTCCCTGATGGTGATGGGGCTTGCCGCCGGACGGCTTGTGTAGGAAGAATCAGCCTCATTAAAACTGACCAGCACCTGGGCGTTTTTAAATTCCGGAATGTATTTTTCAATGGGATCATCGAGCTGGAACTTCCCTTCCTCCCAGAGCATCATCACTGCCGTGGCCGTGATGGCCTTGGTCTGTGAGGCGATCCGGAAGATATCGTCTGTTTTGAATTCACGTCCGGTTCCGGCGTCTGCCATTCCGTAGGCTTTGGAAAATATGATCTTTCCATGGCGTGCGATAAGGGCTACGGCGCCAGGGATATCATTTTCCTGAACGGATTTTTGCAGCATGCTGTCGATGCGGGCGAGCCGCTGTTTCGATATCCCTGCGGAGGCAGGTTGTGCGGTGGAAAGGGCAGATGTATTCTGATCACTTCCGGTTTGCATGGTGCAGGAAGACAGAAGGGTGATGAGCAGGAGGGTGGGGAAGAAAGGTTTCATTGTCAGGGATATTTAAGATTTCGTTCTTATCGATAAATATACTATTTACTGCGGGTTTTGCAAAAGCGGAACATAAATCCGGAGAGTGACCCAGCTCCGGGACCCGGCTGTTTTTGGGTACATATTTTTTAAAGCCCTGGTGAAATGTTTCGTTGGAACTATAATGGTGTTTAGAGTCAATGGATTGATTGCAGCGCTGCCTTCGACCGTTTTTTATGAAAACGTATGACGTACTGATGATCCGGTTGCGCTTTTTCTGGTTTCGTGCTCAGGGCAGTCATACCCCGGGAGTAGGGTATTTTCATTTACTACCCTGTTAAAAACAATTTTATCCTCGAAGAAATTCCTTCCATTTGTCAGGTTTACAAAAGTCATACGACTACTTTATTGATTTTAAACTTCCGGCATAATGATTTACCGGAATAACTAAGAATATTTTTTAACTAAAAAACTTTTATTATGAAGACGAGAAAAAATAAGCTCGTGGCATTTTTACTTGCAGGAATCCTTTTTACCGTATTACCTGGCCTGACAAGCACTTTGAATGCCCAATCGATTAAACCCGTTACCGTTCAATCTTCCAAAAATTTCGATGAAACCATCAGTACCATTAAAAAATCGGTATCAGAAGGTGGTTTGATGGTTTTGTCGGAAATCAACCAGGGAAATATCCTTTCCATGACGGGTTTGAGAATCAATGCGCACTCATTTTTTATTGGAAACCCAAATGTAGGGAAAGACGCTTTTTCTGCGGATCCTTCCGTAGGATTGGTCATCCCGGTAAGAGTGAATGTTTATGAAGAAAATGGTAAAACCTTTGTCAACTACTTTAAACCCTCCGATTTGTTTTCATCCTTTTCGTCAGAAAAGGTGAAAATGATTGGTCAAAAACTCGATGAGAAGCTTGAAATGATGATGAAAATGCTATCGAAGTAAAGGGAAAGCCGGACCGGAAAAACAATTGATACCGGCCTGGCTTACTAATTTTTCAAAATTGCAAATCTAAATCTAATATGATGAAACAGGAGAAAACTAAACTGGTATTGGTACTGATCGTGCTTTTGTTATCCGGAATCGCACCTATTCTGTTTCCAGTTGCACAGGCTGGAATTGCAGGCCTTTCGACATTAACAATGCAATTTTTGATTCCATCGGTCATACTTATTTTTATTATTACGCTGATCACTCAGATCTTAAATTATCATGATCTCAGAAAACAGATCTTACATGGCATTCTGGCCGGACTTGCGGCAACCATGGGTCTGGAACTAATCAGGGAAACCGGTTTCAGACTTGGCGGAATGCCAGGTGATATGCCGAAGTTAATGGGAGTCATGATGTTGAATCGGTTTGCATTGGGTCCGGATTTTTGGTCAAATTTAGAAGGATGGTCGTATCACTTTTGGAACGGTTCTGCATTTGGGATCATTTTCAGCTTGCTCTTCGGAAAGACTAAAATTATCTGGGCTGTGATCTATGCTGTCCTGATAGGTATAGGTTTCATGGTAAGTCCTGTTCCCAAAGCCTTGGGAATTGGATTGTTTGGCTTCCAGTTTAAAGACGGTTACCAGTTCATCCTAACTGTATTACTGGCTCATATTGCATTCGGAAGCCTGCTTGGTTTGGTATTAAAAAAGCTGAACAATGATTTACCGGGAATTTTAAACAGAATCAAATTTGCATTCAAAGGATAGCCAGGTACTGGTTGGATCCACATTCGACGAATTTCTGTTCGATAATCAATACGACGAAAAAACCGGAGGCTATTGCGTTGTATATATAATTAAAAGTTTTAATTTTCCTGTTATTACCAGAATGATAAATGGATCTTCGATGCAGAGCGAAACATTGCTCCTTTCCGAATGGGTTGAGTTATATACCGCAGACCTCTACAATAGGGCTTTGTATAAAATTTCGGATAGTGAGCAGGCCAAAGACCTTGTTCAGGATACCTTTCTGGCTGCAGCGGAACGAATAAGTGAATTTAAAGGAGACAGTTCACCCAAAACCTGGTTATTCGCAATCCTGAATCACAAGATTGTCGATGTTTATCGAAAGAAGGTCAGACAGCCGATAAGTTTTGAAAGACCGGTTACCTCGGAGTTTTTTGATGAAAATGGCAGCTGGTTAATAGATAAAAGGCCAAAGGACTGGAAGGTTGATGAGCAACAGCTGCTTGATGACACCGACTTTCAGAACGTTCTCAATAAATGTCTGGAGGTACTGCCTAAGACTTGGAATCTTTGTGTAAAGCTGAAATATCTTATGGAGAAAAGTGGCGATGAAATTTGCCGTGAATTGGATATTACACCGTCGAATTTTTGGCAGATCTTGCACAGAGCCAAGCTTCAGTTAAGGGATTGTATTGAAATCAACTGGTTTAAAACTTAAAGATAGCATGAAGAAAATCATGAATATTTTTTTTCTGTCCTGTTTGAAAGCAACGGAGCTGATGGAAAAAAAACTTCATTTTAAGCTAAGAAGGATGGAAAAAATCCAACTAAGCATGCATAAAATGATTTGCGATGCCTGTCCCAGGTATGAAGATCAGACAGATATCATAGAAAAGGGAATTGCCGCAGCCAAAAAAGAGGAGCTGTCTGATTCAGATTTTGAACAATTAAAGATTATAATTGCAAAGAAGCTGGCAAACACTAATTAGGTGTCTTCCTCTATATCCAGGCTCAATGCTCTAAGAAATAAATCCCCTTCTCTCTCTAATCTGACCTTTTACCTGATTATGTCTTATACTTCAGAAATTCTTAACTTGCAGTTTTATTGGACTATAGTAAGTTTGAATTTTGCATACCCGTTAAAATGAACTGTTTATGTTAAGGATCCGGAAAATATCAAATCCATATGCAGAGTCAAACCTCCAAAAGATAGGTGAGGTTGTGGAAATTGTAAAAGCGCAGTTTCCCGGGATCTCGGATGTGAAGGCATCCGAATTCATTGAACAGCTTGTAAATCCGTTTAAATATAAATTTCTGACGACATTGTTTATTGCAGAGGATATCCACGACAATCTGAGAGGCTTTGCAATACTCATGTATATGTCGGACCTTCATTTTTGCTATCTTGATTTTATTGCAATCACTCCCGGCACTTCATCAACGGGAATAGGTGGTGCCTTGTACCAGCGGGTCAGGGAAGAGGCTCTGATCCTGAATGCAAAAGGTGTTTTTTTTGAATGCCTTCCGGATGATCCTGAATTATGCCGGGATAAAAGCCTCTTACCTGAAAATCAGAAAAGGCTTGCTTTTTACGAAAGGTATGGAGCAAAGCCAGTCATTCACACAAAATATGAATCGAAGGTCAAACCCGAAGACGATTGCCCTCCTTACCTGGTTTTCGACGGGCTGGGGATGAATAACACGATATCCGGGAAGGAAGCCCGGGAGATTGTTGCGGCTATTCTGCAAAGAAAATTCAGCTATTATTGCGATGAGGAATACATACAGATGGTCGTCGGGAGCATTACGGACGATCCCATACAGCTGAGGCCAAACAGGTACCTGAAAAAAAGTGTCAACAGGCCAATAGTTGGTTTAAAAACCAGGAATAAGATAGAGATCTTTATCAATGAGAAGCACCCCATTCATCATGTACGAGAACGCGGTTATGTCGAATCCCCGGTAAGAATAAAAAGCATTACCAGGGAAATCTTTAAAACAAACCTGTTTGTTGAGGGTGAAGTAAAAAAATATCCCGAAAAGTTCATATTAAGCGTGCATGACAGGTCGTATTACGACTATTTCAAAAAGACTTCGAAAACCATTGCGCAATCTTCACCGGTTTATCCTTATGTATTTCCCATCCGCAACAATGTACGTGCACCAAAGGAGCTGTCGGTCAGGGCCGGCTACTATTGTTTTGACACGTTTACACCTATCAGCCTGAATGCTTTTTTAGCAGCCGTTCATGGAGTCAATGCCACTTTATCGGCAACAGATAGTTTAATCGAGGGCCGGCAGGCTGTTTATGTGTTAACGAGGCCCCCGGGCCATCATGCAGAGCAAAATGCTTTTGGCGGTTTTTGTTATTTTAACAATGCGGCCATTGCAGCTGAACGGTTGAGCAAACTCGGAAAGGTGGCCATACTCGATATCGACTATCACCATGGCAACGGCCAGCAGCAGATCTTTTACGAGCGAAGCGATGTACTGACCATCTCGGTTCACGGTCACCCTTCATTCGCCTATCCCTATTTTTCCGGATTTGAAGATGAAAAAGGCCAGGGCGAAGGACTGGCCTATAATTACAATTTTCCATTACCTGAAAAACTTGGCTTCGAAGCCTATTTGAAAGTCCTATTGAAATCTGTGAACATCATCAGGAAATTCAAAGCCGAATACCTTATCATTGCTCTCGGTCTTGACACATCGAGGAATGATCCTACCGGAACATGGGATTTCAGACAGAAAGATCTGTCTGAAGCCGGCAAAGTGGTGGGGGAAATGAAACTTCCTACCTTGATCACCCAGGAAGGAGGATACAATACACATTCACTGGGCAGCTACGCCAGACATTTTTTTGATGGCTTTTATCAAAGCAGGTTTGAGCAGAAGGAATAAACTTTTCCGGCATGGGCGACTGATATCTTCATCCGGCGAAGTGTTTTACCGAAATCTCAGCAAAAACAACTGTTGGTTGCTGGATAACAACGATAATTAACGAAATGACAACTAAAGGGTTCCGGATTTATGCCGATCGGAGGAGTGTATCCCCATACCTTTGACCTGTTGAAAAATTAATTAAAAACATGGAACCAATGGAAGCTAAAATGATTGGCAATAAAATTGCCGAAGCACGAAAGAGAATCAGTATCTCCCAGGCGCAGCTCGCGAAACGACTTTTTATCAGTCCGCAGGCAGTCGGAAAGTGGGAACGTGGAGAATCGATGCCCGATATCATCACATTTAACCGTCTGGCAACCATTCTTGGCGTAGAACTTAACTATTTTTCAGAAAATATATCCATGGATGGGAATGGATCCGGGGACCGTTCGGGCGACACCGGCGAGTCTTTGGTTAAGGGCTCTGAAGAATTAACCTCCGAAGGAAAGAGGAAAAAGCCCAATTGGGATATGTCACGCGCGAACTGGGTGGACGCTGATTTTTCCGGACTGAAGAATCTGCATGAAAAATTCAGTGCTTCCAACTTGCAACGCTGCCTTTTTATCGGTTCGGATCTGTCGGAAATTCTTTTAAAAAGCAATCACGTCGAAGGCTGCGATTTCTCAGATTCAGATATCAGCAACAGTTTTGTGAAGAATTCTTATCTGGCCGGCAATCTCTTTAAAGACTGCTCATTGAATGAAACAGAATTTTCAGGAAGCCACATCACCGGCTGCGATTTTGCTGGTGCGGATTTTAGCGGAGTGACAATTAAATCATGTGATTTTTCGAAGAATACCATTACCAATACGGCTTGGCACAGTACCTCCTTTACAGGCTCCCAACTCACCAATATTGTTTTCGATGGAAGGATTGAAGATTGTTCCTTTGAAAACTGTGATTTTAAGAATGTAACTTTTCAGAGTGCTGCGCTGATCAACACTTTCTTCAAAAACAGGAGCCTGAAAAGGATAAAGTTCATCGATTGCCAGGCAGACCGGATAACTTATGCATTCCTGAAAAACGGGAAAGCGGACCTGACCGGCATTACTTTGACAGACTCATAAACCCTGAATAATGCTACAAAGATCAAGCATTCCACCCGGACCGGTGGTTCTTCACAGACGCCTTGCGAAGCAGGAATTGCCATGGACAACGGTGCGGAATTTTTATCAGTACATGGCTGGTTTCCACAAGCAACCAGGAGGGAAAAGATTCGTTCGGTTTATGGAACGCTGTAATCCTTTTCATACTTTAACAAAGTATTTCCCAACGATATAACTACCCCTAAATCCCCTGTAGGGGACTTTTACGATCTTACAGGGATTGAAAGTAAAACTGGGACCGGGGTTCTGTTGACGATGAAGTGAGGATTTAGCTAACTTGAAGATCTTCATCTCATTCAGGACGTAAAAAGTCCAGGGGATTTAGGGGTATCCAGTGGGGGAAGATCCGGATATTTACCTTATCAGTGTTAAAGTCTTTGTCCTAACCGGGCTTATCTCATCATTTTCATAAATTGACACAGTCGCCGTGCCTTCATCACAAAAGAAAATTTTCAAATCTGCCGATACGAAGTTTTCTGCTTCAAACACATAATCGTCATATTTAAAATTAGTAAAGTTTGTATTCCAGCCCTGTGTATTGTATACGGCGATCCGGATTCCTTTTATCTCAACTCTGACGCTGGAGGTTGAACCTGAAAGAATCGCTTTCATGCTGTTAAATTTCCCATCGCCATATTCGGGTCCGATATCACACTTATAAATGGTATCCGTAAGGTTTAGAATATTTTGGCCATAAAATCCCGAATCAGGATACTCTACTCTATTTGTTGGGATGTCTTCGGAGATTATTGGTTTTTCTTCATCTTTCCTGCAATTTGTGAATATTGACAACGAGATAATCAAAGTTATCATGAAAGGGTAAGTCTTCTTCATTGTTTATTGGAATTGTATTATTAATTATGATAATCAACGATTTACGATTATTTTCCGGTAGTAGTTCTGGTTTTTGATGGTTATACGAAGAATATAAACCCCGGGTTTGAATCCCGAGAGATCCATGCTATTATCTTCCCGACTTGTTCCGGTCTTTGATTTCACCACTGATCCGGTAACGTCTATCATCTCAAGCCGGTAGCCGGGGATGTTCTTTTCGTCGAAATCCAGGGTCAGAACACCGGCAGCGGGATTTGGATAAATTCTCAGCATATCGTCTTTCAGAAGCTCGGGAACCGTATCCATAAGTTGCACTTCTGCCGTATCCTGTACAGCACAGCCCATGGCATCGACCAGGATGAAGGCATACCTGCCCTCGGGAAGGATCTCCAGAAAATCAGATTGCTGGTTAAACCTCGGCCAGTAAATGGTATAAGGAGGTGAGCCTCCTTCAATATTTTCTATCATGATCTTACCTTCCCAGTTTGCTGTTGAATGAATATCCGGGGAAGTGAGAAGATCATAGGTTATGGCATCCGGCTGACTTATTTCAAAAGATTTGACAGATTCACATCCCAGTGTATCTGTAACTTTTACCTGGTAATTACCTGCTCCCAGGTTTGAACGCCGCATAGACCAATCCTGGTCAGCCCATTCGATCTGAAAAGGGGCAGCACCTGATCCGATATACAGGTTGATAAATCCATCATGCAAACCATAGCATCCGACATTTCTGACTGATGCACCAATCGTAACCTGGTCTTTTTTAATTTCGGGATGCAAAACCAGGGTACAGTTTTTTGAATCGGATATTGTAACCTCATAAGTGCCGGCAACAAGACCGGTAACATCAGGTCCGTTTTGTCCGGTTGACCAGGCGATGTTACAGGTCGGATTATAATGGTTGAGTTCTACATGAAGGGCGCCGGCTCTGTCACAGCCCTCATCCGTTACCGCAACCGTTGCCTCGATATATGAGCGCTCAAGGGTTACGGATTTCTCTCTGATGCAAGCCTTGTCATCAAGTACCTTAACCCGGTAGGTTCCCGGAGGGAGTCCGGTAAGTGAGTCAGGAGAAGCTTCATCCGGCCAGAAGCAGGTGTAAGGGGGTGTTCCGCCCGAGATATTCAGCCTGATTACGCCATTATCCGCATCGCAGGATGCCTCGGTAGTCTCGACGCCCAGGCTCATACTGGTACAGTTGAATGACTCACCGGAAATTTGTAGTACAGAAACGGAAGTACCTAGAATGAGATCGGTGCCTTCGTCCGAGTTGAGTAATTTCATGCCTTCCCCATCACCGGTAACATTTGCAAAATACTGGCTTACATTACGTTTCTCGTCATCTATGTAGTAATTTATCCTGCCATCACAACTGTAGATGAATAAGGGAGAACCATTGATCTCCATCATTCTAATCGCATTAATAGGGGTGTGTTCAACCTCAAGCGTTAATAACCTTTCTTTGGATGATCCGTTAAATCCGATTATTTGCCCCGCGGTCGAGGATACGACCGGATCAGAGATGCCGTCACCATTGATATCGGCAATGTCCAGATTCAGAAAGTTCATTTCCGTTGAAATCCATGCGGAGTGATCGGAAGAATTAATAACAGTAAGATATCCCTTACAGACAATGATCTCCATTTGTCCGTTGCCATTTATATCGGCACACCGTATCACCGGTTTGCCCTGTCCATATCTTTTAATCACCGCGGTCCATTTAATAAGCCAATTTGCCGGATCAATAACATACAGGTTGTCATCCGATAAGGCAATAATCTCTTTCGTACCGTCATTATCGATATCGCCTGTACTCATTGCAGAAAATTCATCGATATCTTCGGAGGAAAAAATATGGGATGATTTAATGGTATGCGTTTTTCCGTCGATGATCCAGATTTCACCCGTGTATAAATATCCGGCAGCAATGACGATTTCTTTCGTCCCGTCATCATCAATATCCACCACTTTCACGGTAAAAACCCCCGTCCAGACATCTTTTAAAAAGCTGCCATCGCTTTTCCATTTTATTTTCTTCGTCAGCGGATCAAAAATAAAGACGACACCGCTGCCATATCCGCTTTCGCTTTCATAAGATACGGCAACTACTTCAGGTTTACCGTCACCATCGACATCACCCGTATCTATTCCATAGAAAGGTCCGACGATATCATCACTCCGCCATTCCAGGTTACGCGATGAAACATCATAGACATACAGGTAATCCGGGCCGGTTGATGAGAGTCCCGCACCCCAGATTAATTCCTGGATGCCATCATTGTCAATATCTGCAAAATTGATCCCGGAAACACCATGTTCCGGATTATTAACCGACCAAATTTCCTTACCCGTAACCGCATCATGACAATATAAGCTGCCCCATTGTCCGTCCCCATATATAATTTCATCCAATCCATCACCATTCACATCCGTCAGAAGGAGAGCGTTTATATCAAGATCAGAGGGGATCGCATATTTTGAAGATTGCTCATCAGCATCGTATACATATATATAGTACCATGCTTCGGCATCTATAATCTCCTGTTTTGAGTCATTGTCTATATCCGATAATTCAATATACCCGTCATAGCGGGGTTCAAAATTCCATAGAGTACTCAGGCCTGAGCCGGTTAAACGGTATACTCCGCCCGAGGACAGTACAATTTCATTCATTCCATCGTCGTCCACATTTCCGACCCTGATCTCATTCGCGCCTTTGGCAATTTCAAATTTTATTCCGAGGCTATCCGGATTCAGAATGTAACTGTGCTGCGTACAGGAGATGACAATGTCTTTTTCCGAATCGTTATCGGCATCTTCATATACGATAGAGTTGAGCCTCTCATTCGTGAACTTTGATTCTTTGATGAGCATTTTTGTTCGGGCATCGTAGATTTGAAGAGTGCCGTTTTCAAGACCCATAAGAATTTCATAGGTTCCGTCGCCGTTTAGATCGGCGACTTCCAGTGTTGAAATTTTCACCTCAAAAATAGGACTCGACCATACCTGTAAGTAGGAATTTTCTTCAGCATTGTAATTAAGTATATACCAAAAACTTCCCGATCCAAACGTTTGGGTTGAACCCGTGCATATAAGATCCGGAATGCCGTCGGCATTAATATCCAATGAATGCATGGATTTATATCCTATGGAAGTCCCCATGACGGAATACAGGAGTGATGCTTCAAGCCGGACCGTATCTTTGCCCTGCACAGGCCCACTTGTAAAGGCTAAAATTTCCGGTTCTTTCAGGGTGCTGAATCCGACTGTACTTAGCGACTCTGTTTTTAATTTCGGGTAATTGATTTTCCGACCGCCATTGTTTACGACTTCACGGCCGTATTTATCTTTATATACGGGATTTTGAGCGCTCACGTAGCTTAAACTGAAGAGCAGGAATGAAGTAAAAAAATAAAACCTGCGATGTTGGGGTCTCATAATTTGGATATTTATATTGACCGGTTTCCTACTTCTATTCTAAAGGGAAGCGGAACCCCGTCTCTTAAGTGAAAAAGGAGTAATTTTGATTTAGCTTTTGGTTCTGTTGAAAATTGAAATTAATTCTTATTTTTTATGATTCCAAACCTCCCTGTCTAAATTATCATAAGAAAACTGTGACGTGCCGCCTGTTTAAAATTAACTTTCTTGCAGATCAGCATGTTAATTTTACGGTACATCTGTATAAAAAATATTAAATCATGAATGAGATATTGCCGGTAAGGACACTGGGAAAAACAGGTTTGAATGTGTCTGCTTTGGGTTTTAGTTTTATGGGTTTGAATTTCGCCTATGCCAATACCCTGGATAAAAGTGAGGCTGTCGACCTGATCCGCTCTGCTTTCGGGCGCGGGATGATATGCATGGTATAAGGTTAAATTAGAAATCGTACTCAAAATAAAAATTCACTATTGACTAATTTCTTTAGTCGGTAAATTTTATCCTGTATCGCCCATAAACCGGGCATTAATTTTTCATTTTTCATACTGACCTCCCTCCATATATGCAGAAAATAAGGCCAGTTGTAATGCTCCATCCGGGGATCCTCTGGCAATTCGATAACTCCGGTTCTGTGCTCCTAAGTAGCTCACAAACATCCAGCATGCTGATCAAATGCATTCTTACAAGGGCTGCCACTACCGAGAAAGCCTTTTTGGTTTTGGCTATCTTCTGTATGACCGTTAGCAATAACTGCGCGATAAGCGTACACCACACCTGGGTTCTGATAGCATTTTCATTCTCTCCATAAAAATAATGCAGCTGAAAATTCTGCTTCATCTTTTTAAACAGAAGCTCTATGCCCCAGCGCTTCTTGTAAAGGAATGCCACTTCCTCCGCTGTGATGTCAAAACTATTGGTCAGGAACTCATAATACCTGTTTTTCTCATCCTGGTAACATACTTTTCTTAACCGAAGTGTCTTAAAGACCTTCATTTGTCTTCTGCCGGCAGAGTCTTCAGGATGATATTCAAGTTCGATAATTTCATCTCGTAATACCTTTGCCACTCCTTTCTTACGATAATGCACCCGGGATATCTCCAAAACAGTATATACAGCATTCTTTTTAAGCCGGGTGACAAAATATACATGCTTTTGCGACCAAACCGCAAACTGGTGATAATAGTTATATGCCTTATCAAAGACAATCATGCTGTGAGAGATTAGATCCAGGCTTTTCAGGAACTGTTGATCATGTACTTTGGCTGCTGTGATTTTAATAAACCGGCCAACCGATTGAACTGCATCAATCAGCATATGCACTTTCAAGCCCCCTTTCTTCTTTCCATCGCCCTTAGGGTTACGACCAACCCCCATAAGGATATCACTGAACAGACGGATAGTCGTGGAATCGATCAACAAAACCTCCTTAAAGGTCAATCCAAAGGTTCGGCTGTCCGACAAAAACGACTGGTATCTTTTTACCAGCGTGAAGTAAAGATCTTCAAAGAAACGGCTGTCCCGGTTACGTAATCCATCACAGGCTGTGCTCTTAGCGGGAGCACTTTTCAATCCCAGGTGGTTGAGCTTTCCGCCAGAGCCCTCATGCCTTCACAGATCTCAGTCATCGAGTCGCACCGGGAAAGTATCCCAAAAAGCATCGTGATCAGTTGGCTCCTGCTCCTAAATGCCTTGTAGTAATAGTCACTGTTATGCTTCCTTACCAGACTCTGTATGTTCACTGCATCAACCAAATTCAACATCTGTTTGAAAATCGGCTGTCCGACAAATTTTATTTCAGTATTTTTGCTCATGTTGTGATTAGTTAGGCAAAACAAATCTACAACATGAAGGGGAAACCTCAGGGGGAGTACCCTTCTTTTTGATTATTTTAGTCGGACACTAGTGATAAAAATTATGAAAACAGTCAGGCTGAACAATGGCATAGAAATGCCGGTTCTGGGATTTGGCGTTTATCAGGTCCCTGATTATGACCAATGCAAAAGAAGTGTCTTACTTGCCATTGAAGCAGGATACCGGTCCATCGATACCGCCGCCGCGTACAGGAACGAAGAGGCAGTGGGCGATGCGATTAAAGAGAGCGGGATAAAAAGAGATGAAATTTTTGTGACGACAAAATTATGGATCGCTGATAATGGTTATGAAAATACTAAAAAAGCGGTTGAAACTTCAATGAATAAGTTGCAACTGGATCACCTGGACTTATACCTTATCCATCAACCTTATGGTGATGTGCATGGTTCATGGCGTGCAATGGAGGAGTTAACTGCTGAAGGGAAGATCCGAGCAATAGGCTTGAGCAACTTTTACCCCGACCGTGTGATGGATTTGATGGTAAATAATAAGATGAAGCCTGCACTCAACCAAATTGAAACTCATGTTTTTTACCAGCGTGAGGAAGATCATAAATTTTTGGAAGAAAACGGCATAGCACACGAATCCTGGGCGCCTTTCGCCGAAGGGAAAAATGATTTCTTCAAAAACGAAATACTACAAAATATCGGTAAAAAATATAACAAATCGGTGGCACAGGTGACCTTGCGGTGGATGATCCAGAGAGGAATTGTGGTTATTCCCAAATCTGTTCATGAGAAACGTATCGATGAAAATATTGATGTTTTTGATTTTGAGTTGACGAGGGAAGAGATGGATTCGATCAAAAAACTGGATACAAAGAAAAGTGTATTTTTCAGCCATCGCGATCCGGAAATTATCAAGTGGTTTTCTACTATGATCAACCGGAATTGAAATAAGTGGACGGAGTATATAATCAAGTACCTCACCTCAACTCATCTTCTAAGAAATAATACGTCCTGATCCGGGAACCAAACAACTTTGGTATTGTTAATCACCATTCAGCCTTCAAGGATTAAAACGGCATGGAGAAATTCTCCTTATTTCAGGTTCTCCTTAAAGAAAGCCTCCGTCCTTTTCCAGGCAAGTTCAGCGGCATTTTTATCATACCGGGGTGTTGAATCATTGTGAAATCCATGATTGACATCAGGATAGATATAGGCGGTATATGCTTTTTTGTTTTCTTTCAATGCTTTTTCATAGGCCGGCCATCCCTCGTTCACACGTGAATCGAGACCTGCATAGTGTAACAATAAGGGAGCATGAATTGCAGGGACCTGTTCCGTAGGCGGTTGAACACCATAAAATGCAACAGCTGCATCCAGATCGGGCAATTTCACGGCCATCATATTGACGATCCAGCCGCCGAAACAAAAACCGACTACACCAACTTTTCCTGAACAGTCGGAACTCGATTTCAGATAGGTGAAAGCAGCGATAAAATCCTCAAGCATCTCATTTCTGTCGCGCTGACTCTGTAAGGTCCTTCCCTCATCATCATTTCCGGGATAACCGCCCAGGGGCGTCAAAGCATCCGGGGCAAGGGTGATAAAACCGGCCAGGGCCAGCCTGCGACCGACATCTTCGATGTAGGGGTTCAATCCCCTGTTTTCATGAACGACGACGATGCCGGGCAATCTCCCGCCGGCATTCCGTGGCCGGGATAACTGACCGCGGATTGAACCTCCGCCTTTCGGAGATTCATAGGTAACGAACTCAGTAGTTAAGCCGGGGTCATCAGGCCGTGTCTGAAGATTCTCCTGGTAATGCGGCATCACAAAACTCATCAATGATCCTAAAGTGATGCCTCCCACGGCATACATGGAGAGCCTGTCTATAAATTTTCTCCTGTCGATCCTGTTATGGGCGTAGTCGTCATAAAGCTCAAAAACTTCCTGGGGAACATCTTCCTTCCTGATCATATTCATCGTAATTATTTGTAGCTAAAAACAAAACGGGATCAGCATTGGTTCAACAAACCATTCTGGTAAAAGCCCGTTATAACCTATTTGATGCAAATCATTTCCGGTAATCTTATGTTTTACTTCATTGCCAAACGTGAAATTTCAACCCGTAAATTATTGATCCTGATCTATAGACTTACCGTCTGAAATTCCCGATCTTTACAACTTTATTTATCCAGGTAACTCATGAGATATAACCTTGTAAATTCTTTCCTTATCCTTTCAATCCTGTCCGGTGTAATACCCGCCTGCCGTGCCCCCGACAGACCGGAAAGCAGCATTGAAATTGAACGAACGGATTCCTGCCGGTCGAACCCGGCTCATGCTTATGAAGTGTTCATTCCTGCGCGTAATAAACCGGATATTCCCTTACCCTTGCTTGTGGCCATCGATCCGCATGGCGATGGAAAACTGGCCATAACCCATCTAAAAGAGGCCGCTTCCAAATACCCGGCTGTTTTGGTAGCCTCCGATCTCATTCAGAATAATGATCCGGATTATGTACATGAACTGGATGAACTCATTGCCGATGCAAAAAGCCGGTATCCTGTGGGGGACCGTACCTTTCTCGCTGGTTTTTCCGGAGGGGCGCGCATGGCGCTTGCCTATGCCGCGAATCATGCTTTGGACGGGATCATCGCCGCCGGTGCTTTTGCTGGACCCGGTCAGCTTTCGGCAATAAAATGTCCGGTAATGGGGCTGATTGGGATGGACGATTTTAATTTTATTGAAACAGCGCAGTTTATTCTTAATCCGGGGAGCCTGCCATCCGGCGCACATATCGAACTTACCAAAGCATCGCATGAATGGCCGGAGAAAAAAAGGTTGACAAGTGTTTTTGGATGGTTTCAAGTGGGGGAAAATCCGGATAAAAGATATGGCCATCAACAGGTTAATCAATACGTCAAAGAGCAGGAAGCCCGGATCGATTCACTAACCGCTGCAGGGGAATTGTTACAGGCTGCTTGTATTGGCCGTAATATGGCATCTGTCGTCACCTTTGAAAAAGCCGGTTCTTTTCGTTCGGTGCCAGATGAATTAACAAAGAAGGAAGCGTTGAGGCAACAACTTTCCAAACTGGCTGAAAGCCTGCGTTTTGAGATGAAACAACGCCAGGTTTACGGCCCGGCCCTGATGGAAAAGAAGGAAGCCTGGTGGAAGAAAGAAATTCAGGCTCTGCATGAAAAAATGACTTCGGAACCGGATGAAATGACAAGGATGGCTTATAAACGGCTGAGCGGCTTCATTGGCATTGCCTGTTATTCTTATGCTCAAAAATTTGCCGCTCAAAAAGATATCCCTCACCTTGAGCAAATACTTATGGTTTATCGCCTGGCCGAACCGGATAATCCGGATATGAAACATTTCACTGAATTGCTAAGGAAGCTTAAAACACACCCTTGATGCAAGCTTTTACAGGCCTTTAAAGAATACCGCCTTCCTAAAAACTGATGAAATGCGCCCTTCATTCATGGTTAGCTTAAACTTGCCGGAGCAGGTTTGGGTGATGATATTTCGCTGAACTTTACAAGTTATTTATTGTTTGATATTCATCTTTAAACAAGATCCAATGGCTGGTTTTTGAAATTCGTGAACAAAATCAGACGGAGGGGAAACAAAGTGTAGTAAACAAGGGATTTAAAGATCAGATAATACAAAGAAAAACGGATGACGGAGAGCATAGAACCGGACATTTGAACTATTTATCGAATTAAATCAAACGAAAATGAAAACGAATTTACTGTTCATCAGAAATTTAACTCTGGTAATCTTTGCCGGAATTATTTTATCATCCTGCAAGAAGGATGAAACTTCTTCCAATGACATCGTAGGAACATGGACTTCCGGAACCGCCACATACACGGCAACGGTCGGTGACAAGTCTCTGAACCAATACCTGATGGATGATTTGGGTCTGACCACTTTTGAAGCACAGGCATACGAAGCTGCTTTTAACCAGTTTACCCAACAATCGCTTGCCGGCTCCATTGAATTGAAAAAGGATGGGAGCTATACCTCAACCCTGGGTGGTTCAAATGATTCGGGTACATGGAGCCTGAGTGACAATGGGAAAACCCTGACAATAGATTCCGATACTGATGCTCCTCTCACATTCAATGTGGTGAGCCTGACTTCAGATAAACTGCATGTAACGTACACGGAGACCCAGAGCGAGGACCTGAATGAGGATGGTACGCCCGAAACAGTGACCATCGATATTGATCTTACTTTCAATAAAGCATGATTCGGTTGACAAGGTGAAAGGCGAAAGGCGAAAGGCGAAAGGGAAGGAGGAAAGGGAAAGGTGAAAGGCGAAAGGCGAAAGGCGAAAGGGAAGGAGGAAAGGGAAAGGTGAAAGGAGAAAGGTGAAAGGCGAAAGGGAAGGAGGAAAGGGAAAGGTGAAAGGAGAAAGGCGAAAGGCGAAAGGTGAAAGACGGACCTGTCCCGGTGTGCACGCCGGGATCTGTGTTCCACATATCTTCTCTGTTTTCAATGAAATCTGGAAGCCTTGACTTCGGTAATAACTTCTAAAATGTCTCCTGATCATGCTTAAAACTATACTGATCATTTTCACAGCGGTTATATCCTGTAGTGTCGGTAGCTCTCAATCAAAAGAGACCGTTCTTTTCAGTGAATCCTTCGACGATGCGAAACTGGAAAGCAGGGGATGGTACGATGGGACGGCATCGAGGATCGCAGATCATGCAAAAGAGGGTAAAGGCTGTATCGAGTATGAATGGGTCAAAGGGGAGCAGGCGGTTCTAGGCTCCTCGTCCCAGAGACATGCTTTGGATCCGGTAGATGAGGTATATATCCGGTTTTATCTGAAACTTTCGGATAACTGGCAATGGAGCGGAAGGAATTATCATCCTCACCTCACGTATTTTATGACGACTGAAAATTCAGCCTACCACGGACCGGCAACCAGTCATCTTACCCTCTATATTGAGCCGGTAAATGGGAAACTGCGGCTGGCAGCAACCGATATGCAGAACCAGAATATGCCTCACGGACTGACACAGGGAGAATTAAAAGGCGGGTACAACGGCAAATTGTACGACAGCGATGACATTCTTTTTACCGATGCGGAGTGGCATTGTATCGAGGCCTTTTTTAAATTGAACAGTTTGGATATGGCCCATGATAAACCGGTTGAAGACGGGATAATCAGGGGCTGGTTCGATGGTAAACCCGTGATCGATCATACCGATGTGGTTTTACGATCAACGGATTTTCCGGATATGAAGATCAACCAGTTTTTGATGGCGCCTTATTTTGGCCCGGGGTTACTGGACAACAATCAGAAATTATGGATCGATGAGCTGGTCGTCGGGAAAGGAAGGGTGGGTTGCTTACCATAAAGCTTCGGGATCCACTGCAGGTTAGATATTCCACAGACAGCATTTTGAATGGACAGGATGATTACCGGAATAAGTAGTGAGCTTGTGTGAATATACCCATCTAAATTTCTATTGTATTAGTTAGTATTAGAAAGAAAACTCGATGACCCTTCGCATCGCCGGCCGATATTGCATACTTCGAGTTTACAGGTATCCTCGCTTCCGAAGGAATGAAAAATATGCTGTTTCATGTCGAAGAGGGGATGGTCGATTACGATCTGGCCAGACTGAGCATGTTCAACGGCGAACCCCTGGGATCGCATATGTCGCTGAAATCGGGCGGTAACCGGAATATAGGCCTGGCAGGACCGATGGGAAAAAAGCTCCGCAGAGGCGATCCGTTGTCGTCGAACATTTGCTACTGGGGCAGCAACAGTTGTCGCGCAGGCTGGATCGCCTCATCAGCTGAAGACCTTTTACCGCAAGCGAGGGACTATGTTGAAAATTTTGCCGGGATATATTTCGAGGTTATGAACGAATGGTTCAAACTCATGAAGATCGGAACACCGGGTGGTACAATTTCCGCCATGATCGATGAGCGGCTGCCTTTTGAGAAATTCGGCATTTTTCTGAATGCAGGGCACCTCATACATCTGGACGAATGGGTAAGTTCACCCATATACAGCGGATCGGAAACCGGGATCCATTCGGGGATGGTCATGCAGGTCGATGTTATCCCCAGGTCGTCCGTCTATTTTTCAACCCGCATGGAGGACGGTCTTCTCATTGCCGACCGGTCACTTCGCGGCGAATTACAGTCCCAATATCCTGAAGTCTATACCCGCTGCATGAAACGCAGGGAATTTATGACCGGTCAACTGGGGTTTGAATTGCCGGACGAGATCCTGCCCTTGTCGAATATCCCCGGCATCGTTCCGCCCTTTTTCCTGTCGCCGAACCGTATCCTGGCGCTGGAGAATTAGAGGTTTACCTTTAAATCTCCAAAAGTCTGAAACAGGATGGTCAGGATGGAAGGATTAGTAGGATGGGCCGTACTCCTTTCACCTCAGGAATTTTTACTTTTTACTTTTTACTTTTGCCTATTCTTTCCCTTCACCTTTCGCCTTTCATCTTTCACCTTGTCATCCCTCGATGGAGATTTTTTCCTGGCAGAAGAGAAACGTCCGGCTATAGTAATTCCGCAATGGCAAAGTAAGTGGTCAGAAAGGAATAAAGTACCACGGCCATAATTCCGATATTCTCCCTGAGGCCGGCTCTATGGGTGTTCATGACCGATGACCGGTTGATCAATATCAGTATCGGGATGGAAACGGCAGGCAGGATGCAGGCCTGTGCAGCCTGTGAAAACACCATCAGGGCAGGAGGCCGTTGTTCGAGAAAGACCGAGCCGAAAGCGAAAAGCAATGCCCCAAGGATCAGGGTACGTGACATAGGGGAATGGATGTTCCTGGTATTGCCGGTATAGTCGGCGATCAGCCAGGGAGCGATGAGTACGATGGGAAAGATGGTTGAAAGGCCTGCACCCACGATCCCGATGATGAGGATAAAAGCGGCAACCCTCCCGCCAATGGGCTCAAAAAGACTGATCAATTCCGTTGTGTTGTCAAGCCTGAGGCCCATGATATGAAGGGTCCCTGCGGCAACCGCCATGATCACGCCACTCAGGAAGAGCATCATGAAAGCTGATACGAATGCATCTTTCTTTTCGTGTTTCAGATCATGGATCCCCCAACCTTTCTCGGCTACAACTGTACTACGCATAATGAACACTGCCGCTGAACAGGTGGTGCCTGCGATGGCAGCCACGAGACCCAAGGCTCCGTGTGTACCGGGGATCCCGGGGATCATTCCCTTAAGGATGGAAGAAAAAGCAGGTCTCACCATAAAGAAAACCACGAGGAAGGCCAGGCCCATCAGGACAACAAAGACTGTCAGTACCTTCTCAAAGACCTTGTATTGTCCGTACCATAGCAGGAAATACAGGCAGATGACAAAGAAAAGAATTATCCAGCCGGTTTTGACTACAACGCCATTTGTTAACAGCCGGATTCCTTCCTGCACAAGCTCGCCAACAATACCCATCACGCCGACCAGCGCAAGCATCTCACCCAGGATAAGGGCTATGAGGATATACAATGCCAGGATCCATCCCTGTCTGAATTCGGTCTTGATGTTGAATAAGGCCGTCTTCCCGGTTACCAGGGTCATTTTACCGTATGCCACCATCAGGATGAAAGTGAATATACAGGAAAGTACCAGAGCCCAGAACAGGCTCATCCCGTATTCCGCACCGGTTTTGGCCATGGTGGTCACACTTCCGGTACCGATATTATATCCGATCAGGAATAAACCCGGACCGATGGCGCTCATTGCGAGGAGAAACTTCCTGCCTGGTCTCTTCTGCATGGTATGGTTTCAGATTATTCGACCGCAGATCCGGCCGGTTTTGGTCGTATCAAATTCTTTTGCCTTAAAAGTAAGAAAGCGGAAGATTGGCTTTTCACAATTTTATGAAAAAAATCCTGAACCCTGCTCCGATGTGTGAAATTATTTTTAATGAAAAACCGGCTGAATACGACAACTAATTATTTATTTTCCGGTTAGGGAAAAGGAAATTTTTCATGATCAGAGCTTTATTGTCGAAGTTCATGGGCAAAATTTCGATTGTATTCATTCAAAAGGGCAAGATCAGGATAGATTTCTTCCAAAATTGTATTGCTTGTGGTTCGGGGACCAAAAAGGAAATAATGTTTAATTGATATTCAGCAAGGGATAACTCGCCAATAGACATTGATATTTCTTTATAAAAAATTTATATCTACCCTCAATATCTTTACAAATTAATTATAAAAGACCACCGAACTTTGCTTAAACTAATTTTTGTAAAAAAATGCCACTATCCTGGGTAGATATGGTAAAAATAGCGATCCTGGTTATAGTTTTTCTTTTTGTATTGATCAAAAGCATCTGGATAGTATTGAAATATTGGTTGGATGACAATGATCGTAATGATTAATTATTAACTGGAAACTTAATGATATAAAAGCTGTGATTAATCTTGTGAGTGGTCTATATCGTGGCAGTATATTAATTAGTATCGCAATTATTCTTTTCATTGAAAGTTTTTTTTCACTGATATGCATTCCTTTTTCCTTACATTATGGTGAGCCCTCTTTTCCATACCTGGTTTCCTCATTGGTAATGCTGATTATAGGAATTTTTCTATTTTGGTTATCGGGCAAATTGCGGATCCGGTCACGCAATGATTCAATAGTTACAGCAAGAATTCTGTTAATATGGATTATTTTAATTTTGGCCGGTACTCTTCCTTACCTGTTTAATCACAGGATTTCATCCTTTCTCTCGGTTATTTTTGAATCAACCTCAGGGTTTACCACGACAGGCCTGACAACAATCAAGGATATAGATGACTATCCGGATATTAATATAAGCGAGCTTTCGGATAAAGTTAAAATAATTTTGAGCATACTTATGGTCACCGGACGGCTTGAAATATATACCATTATTCTCGCTTTAATACCTTCAACGTATAAAAGCCAATGACTGGACAAACAAGAGATTATATAATACTTTTTTAAAATGATTTCGAAGTCGACATATCAAACCGTACTTAAACAGGTCGGTAGTTTATTGATTCTGGAAGGATTGATAATATTAGTCCCATCATTCGTTTCGCTCTTTTATTCGGAAATATATTCTTCTTTAGGATTTTTTTTGGCCGCACTTTTTTCATTTGGCTCTGGAGTATTTTTATATCGTTATTTTAGAGATGCAGATGATGTGCAATACAACAATGCTCTTGTAACGGCTGCTATCGGCTGGCTTGCAATTACACTTATGGGTGGGCTTCCCTTTTTCATCATTGCCCGGACCACACCGGAAGGTGCTTTGAAAGATCTTATTCCTCCGGGTGCTTCTTACGGTGAGTCAAGTCTTATATACTTTAAAAATTTTCTGCATTGTTTTTTTGAGAGTATGAGCGCATTTACGACTACCGGATTGACGATGGCAGTTCATGAACCTTCTGTGGGAAAGGGAGTTTTGTTCTATCGTTCATGGGCACAATGGTTTGGCGGTGCAGGATTTATTGTTATGGTTCTGGCTGTATTCCGGTATTCGACCGGCCAGGAGGCCATAGCCTTGTTTAGTTCGGAATCGAGCAGTGAAAAATTACAGCCCCGTATAATAAGTACAGCCAGAGCAATTTGGAAAACTTACCTGTTTGTAACCCTGTTTTCCATTGCTTACCTTATCGTTGGCACGTATCTGATTTTGCCCGATTATCCACTAAGTGCCAATATATTCGACTCTGTTAATCATGCTATGACAGGGCAATCAACAGGTGGATTCAGCACGCTGGACGATAGTATTTCCGGATACCATTCCCCTGGCATGGAAATACTATATCTGTTTCCGATGATCCTGGGCTCTTTTTCGATCCCATTCTACTATAAGGTTATATATGAAAGGAAATTTAATCAGTTTTGGAGGGACATTCAAACACGGGCGCTCCTTTTTGCTTTTTTAATTGGCAGCATCATACTATCTCTTTTACTTTTATATGCGAATAACATCCCTGATCCGTTCCGGACGGGTATATTTCAATTTGTGAGTGCGATTTCAACAACGGGCTGGCAGACATCTGATATTACCCTTTGGAACTGGCTTCCTGTTGTTTTTGTTGTTGCGGGGGCAATGTTCATCGGCGGAGCTTCAGGAGCTACAGTTGGCGGGATTAAAATGATACGTGCACTTACACTGAAGAGGGGTCTGCAGTGGCAGGTCAATTCGGTATTTTTTTCAAAAAATACGATAAAATACATCAAGTTTAATGGAAGATCCATGCTTCCCGATGAGATGAATAAGGAATTCACCAAAGCGGCTGCTCTGGCTATACTATTTTTTCTGTTTACTTTGGGAGGTGCTCTAATTACTGCTTTTTATACACAAGGGGATTACAGCTTTGCTGAAGCTTTATTTGAATCCTCATCTGCCCAAAGCACAGTCGGATTATCCGCCGGCATTACAAGTCCCTCCATGTCACCAGTCCTGGAATGTGTTTACATTTTTCAGATGTGGTCCGGGCGACTGGAAATCATTCCTGTACTGGCATTGATCAGGGCAATATTTTGGGGGACGCAATCAAGAATTATCTGATTATGTTATCTTTACATAAAACTGAATGAATGAGAACGGGAGATATGATTAAGAAATTCCTTTTAATTGCTGCAAACCAATATTTGCTAGCAGTTGTGATCATTGCAAGTACTGTTATAATTTGCATCCCACTTTCAGATATTGAGGCTTATCATGTGGTGTCTTTCATTTTACTATTTATCGTTTCAATTATTGCTACATTCATGAAAGTCGGGCCGGTTCTGGTAGCATCTACGCTCAGTGCACTTGTATGGAATTATTTCTTTATCCCTCCACATTATACCTTTAAAATTAACAAGCCGGAAGATATCCTCATGTTCTCCATGTTTTTTATTATTGCCTTACTAAACGGTGTCCTGACAACTAAGGTACGTAACCAGGAAAAGGAAACGAGGGAAAGGGAGGAGCATACCAATGCATTGTTTCAATTAACCAAAGAATTATCCAGAGCCAGGGGAATTGAGGAAGTTCTGATTGTTGCCCGTTCCGAAATTAAGAAATATTTTACACTGGATATCCATTTCATTTTACAGGATGGTGAAAATGATCTTTTGCTGCATTCGGATCCGCGGATTGAATCACTATTTACTGTGGAAGATTACCAGCAGGCAGAATCAGTATTCAAAAATTCCATAAAGGCCGGGAAATTTGTCGGGGTAAATTCTCCGGGCAAATTTACATTCTTTCCATTAAAAGGGTCAAAGGTCAACACAGGCGTTGCCATAATTTCATTAGAAAAGCCATTTACTGAGAGTCAGGGGATCATTTGGGAGACTTTCTTATCCCAGATCATCAATGCCCTCGAGAGGGAGTTTCTTGGTGAGCTGGCAAAAAAAGCAAGATTCCTGGATGAATCTGACCGTTTATATAAGACATTATTTAGTTCTGTTTCGCATGAATTCAGAATACCGGTAGCGACAATTATGGCTGCTTCTGATTCCTTATTGACCTCACCCGGGGATAAATTCATGCAAATTGAATTAAGTAAAGAAATATTTGCGTCATCTCTCCGGCTTAACCGGCTGATAGAAAACCTGCTGAACATTTCCAGAATCGAGAACGGAAAAGTTTCATTGCGTCTGGACTGGTATGATATCAATGATTTGATAAATAAAGTGCAGACAGATCTCTCAGAGGAATTGCAGAATTTCAACCTGGTGATTGATATCCCGGATCATCTCGACCTGGTAAAAATAGATTTTGGATTGATGGAGCAGGTATTATTTAATCTCTTATACAATTGCTGTGAATATTCTCCCAAAAACTCCACAATAATGATCATTGTGTATATGACCAACGGTAAACTGCATATAGAGGTAAAAGACCAGGGGCCGGGATTTCCGGTGGAAGCGATAAGCCGGGTTTTTGATAAATTTTACAGGATCGATCGTTCCAGAACAGGCGGGCTCGGGCTCGGACTATCTATAGTCAAAGGATTCGTTGAAGGGCATAAAGGTTCAGTCGCAGCCAAAAACCGTCCTGAAGGCGGGGCTGTTATACATATCGAAATTCCAATGGACGCACCAGAAACCATGCAAGGGGAAAATGTATAAACGATGGAAGAAAAGGAGATAATATTGGTCATCGATGATGAAGTATCCATCCGCAAGCTAATGGATATAACCCTTACAGCAAATAATTTCAGAGTTGTAAGCGCACCGGACGGTAGTCAGGGCCTCGTGATGGCGGCAACTCATCATCCTTCACTGATCATCCTCGATCTGGGTCTTCCGGATATTGATGGTCAGGATATCATTATCAGATTAAGAGAGTGGTTCAGTAAACCGATCCTGATCCTTTCAGTCAGGAATTCTGAGGAGGAAATTATTACTGCACTTGATAACGGAGCAAATGATTATCTGACCAAGCCATTCAGGACCGGTGAATTACTTGCACGGATACGGGTTGCGATCAGGCAGGATAAAAACACCAATGAGGATCCCTGTATAAAAATTGGTGATTTGATTATCGATCTTAATAAACATCTCGTTACAAAAAATAGTGAAATTGTCAAATTAACGGCAACGGAATTTTCCTTACTTTCTCTTTTTGTACGGAATGAGGGCAGAGTGTTAACTCACCAGTATATTCTAAAAGAAATCTGGGGCTTACATTATAGTCATCAAACCCAATATTTGCGGGTATTTATCGCCCAATTACGTAAGAAACTCGAAGAAAATCCCACCAGGCCAAAAATATTTATTACTGAATCCGGTATTGGTTATAGATTCAGCGGCTGATAGGAGAATATTTATACTGAAATTTGGTCACATCCATATTTTAACAGATCATTCAACGTTTTGACGGCTTGATTCAGTTCGTCCTGGCTTATCCTCCCATTCTTTTCATCATTCGGTCTTTGGAAACAGATCTGACATGAAAGACAAGCATTTCGGAATCTTTTTTCAGCCCGTTTACCAGAGTCGGTTTCATTACCGGATTTCCCTTGTAATTTTTTATTCTCGTGGTCAGGGGCACAATGATAATCACGTTGAGAAAGGTATTCAGCATATTTCCGCTGATAATTACCATAGGGCGGTGACTGGCCTGTTCACTTCCCCATGCCGGATTTAGATTGGCCATCCAGATTCACCCTGCTTATATTCCAGGGGATTTGTCGTCTCATGGCTCATCATTTCCCTTATCCATTTCAGCCCCGTTCAGTTGATCCAGGTAATCCTCCAGCCCCTCTTCCGCAATGGATAGAATGTCAGGATCATCCTTAGCCAGTCTATATGATCTGATATATTCGGTGCCTACCTGTCCAGCCACTTCCTGAATTCATGCGTCCTGGCAGTGCTTACCACAACATCATCCCCCGGTGAAGGTTTGATTCCGAGCCGTATCCGGCTTTTCGACAGGACATGGATCTTACCTATTGCGTCAAAACTGACAATGTACTGCCGGCTGATCCTGAAAAACCGGTCCGGATCCAGGATACTCTCCAGGTTCTCAAGCGAATATTCAACAGGATACCATATATTATCCCGGGTGCAAAGGAAGGTGGCTTTGTCCGTGGAGACGAACCAGGCGGCATCCTCCGATTCCACCGACCGGATCCCTGCCCCGGCGCTGACGAGAAACCTTTTCTTATACTGCCTTTGCTGTTTATCCAGGAAAGTAAGAATTTCCTCCAGGCGTATCCCCGTTCCGGCCTGCCTTAGTTTTTTGAATTTTTCGAGACTGCGTTGCAGTTTGTCGCTATCCACCGGTTTCAAAAGATAATCGATGCTATTCAGTTCAAAAGCCCGGATCGCATATTCATCATACGCCGTGGTGAAAATGATGAAGGATTCTACTCTCACCTGCCTGAAGATTTCGAAACTCTGACCATCGGCCAGCTGAATATCGAGCATTATGAGATCCGGGGCAGGATTGGTTTTCAGCCATTTTACGGAAGCGGTGATGCTTTCCAGCCGGTCTGCGATACCGATCGACGGATCAGCCGCCCGTAAAAGCTTTTCCAGCCGGGTAGCCGCTGCCATTTCATCTTCTATGATAAGCACTCTGATCATCCCGGAGTCAAGGTTAACAGAGGAAGTTCAACTCTGAACGCATCCCTGGTTTCGGTAACTTCCATCTTCCGCACCGTGAAAAACCGGTACCGTTCTCTGATGTTTTCCAGACCATGGCCGGTTGAGGCCACCTCATCCGTCTTCTTCTGTTTGTTATTTTCGACGGAAAGAATCTCACCTTCAGACCGGATCGTAATTATCAGAGGCTGTTCCATAGAGATGATATTGTGCTTAATGCAGTTTTCCACAAGCATCTGGACGGAGAGCGGCGGGACCAAAAGCGAATGATGTTTGAACCTGACCTCGTTTCTGTACCCGAGGGCATCCCCGAACCTGGATCTCTGGATCTCAATGTAATTCCCTACCATTTCCATTTCCTTTTGGATAGGAACAAGATCTTTTTGTTGATTGCTAAGGAGGTATCTTAGGAATGCGGACATGTTTTGAATATGCTTTACCGCCTCGGGGTTATCGTCGATCAGGCTGGTGAGATTGTTCAGGCTGTTGAAAAGGAAATGAGGATTGACCTGGGCTTTTAGCGTTTCATAGGTAGCTTCCAGGTTTGCCTTTTCCAGCCGCACCGATTTTGAGAAATTTTCTTTCCATTGGTAATAAAAAAAAACGGCCTCATGAAGAACGGTGATGAAGAAGGTGATAAGATAGGTCATCGAGATTTCGTAAACCGGGTTTTCCATGGAGACCCCGCCATTCAGGTATAGGAGACTAAATTGGATCGCCAATGCGTAAAGGGTTACATAAACCGTGATGAGGATGCATTCGTAGATCAGGTGTCTTACCGGCGTCCGTTCCCAGGGAAAACGTTTCCACAAATATCTGACGATGGTCACGCATCCCAGCCAGATCCCCGCAGTCATTAGAAATCCAATCACAAACTGGGTAATGAGTCCCGTTTTTCCGCCGGTTCCTCCGGCAAGGGCAGTGATCCCGAACATGATCAGAGCCGTAAGGATGATCAGGGGGATCATTTTTTTCAGGGTATAATTTTCCATATCTGTTGCAATAGACCAATCTACAATTTTTTCCGGGTTCAGAAATGAATACGGTATAAAAACATCGGTATAAATCCCTGCTGGTAAACTTTATATGTTTCGCCTTTGAGGATATCGATTTCTTCGAGGAATATACTCCTGTATCCTGTAACATTCTGCAGATCGACAGCAAACTCCTGACTGAAGCCCTTTCCGTTCATCTTAAAACCGAACCTAAGATCGGTTCTGAAATACGGATCGTATTTTTGTTCGTAGGCATGAGTCCAGTCGTGCACCACGTATCTTTTAGCCATGGATTTTTCAATATCAATGGGAACGTACCTCCTTCCGCCTGCGAATACACTTTTTAGATCGAAGGTTAACATTGTTTTTTCACCCAATGGAAGTTCATACCCGCCGAGAAGGTTGATGACGTAATTCCCGTCGAATGCCGTGTTTCTCCAAATACCGTCCGAGCCCCTGTAACGGGAACTGAACAGCGACGAGGTCAGAAGAAAATATGTACCCTTGCTGAGAAATTTCTCAAGTGTAAATTCAACCCCGTAATTACGGCCTTTCCCTTTATTGACAAGGCTATCCTCAAAGGGGATGCCGAAATTATCCCCGGCATTAAGCATCGAAAATTCACCGAAGGATTCTTTGACAGGTACCCTGTAAAGATCCTGGTAATAGCCTTCTACCTTCATGCGTACATTTGTTGCCAGCATCAGGTTATAGCCGGCAACATAATGAATGCTGCGTGTAAAGCCAAGATCTTCATTTGTCCGCGGCAGATAACCTGTTGAATCGGTATAATCCTGGTAGAAATAGACGACCCGCGGCTGCAACTGGCTGTGCATTCCGAAACCAAGATTCACGGTCTGACGGGGCCTGAACTGCCATGACAGGGCCAGCCTGGGTTCTGCTGCCAGTTCCCGGTTCATGCCCGAATACTGGAAATGCAGGCCGCCGTAAGTGGTAAGCGCATTGGTAAACTTATGCCTGTACTGACCGAAAGCCTGGAGAAGATACATATCTCCCTTGATATCAGCATACGTGAAGAATCGTTCGGAAATTACGGCTCATTACACTGTCGAGGTAACTGACTGAATACATGTCGGCAACATACCGGCGCTGTAATCATTTCTGGCATTGATCTTCCTGCTGAACTGGGATGATAAAGGTGAATTTCATTCTCACCTTCCCGGTTCCTGAGGAAGGGTTCGATGATCGTCCCCGATTCTTTGAGCGAATCGATGACTGCTCTAGATCTGGTTTGCTGCCAGGAGACAATGGTGTTTATTTTCGAACGCTCATTAAGGAAATAAACATGGCTCATGCCGACAGCGGCAAGACTGGAGCCGAAATCAGTGGCCATTCCCCTGGCCGTATAGGAGTTTTCAAGCGTGTCTTCAGGATCCCTGCCGAGGGAGATAAAACTATTGCCCCAAGAGCCCGAAGATCTTATACCTACCCGCTTTTGTGCCGGGTATATCCAGGAGGAATGTAAAATCCTTGTATTTCGGGATGGCCGTACCGGTTCCCAGGCTGAATCCGAGGTCGCTTCAGCACTTCAAGGGTGGAATAGCGGAAATTTGCCAGGTAACTGGGATTCGGACCGTTTTCTTTCAATTTTACAGGTCCTTCGATACCGGCCTCAAAACCATTGAACCCGATCTGCCCGGTATACTCGGTTTTCTGATTATTTCCCGAACGAAGTTTAAGATCAAAGGCTCCGGCCACGGCATTTCCATATTCGGCGGGGAAAGCGCCCGTCAGAAAGTCGCTGTTAGACAGGAGGTTGTTGTTGATCATACTGACCGGCCCGCCCGTTGTGCCCAGGGCGCCGAAATGGTTGGGATTGGGGATCTCGATGCCTTCGAGCCGCCATAGAACTCCGGTCGGCGAATTCCCCCGTATGATGATATCATTCCTGGAGTCATTCTGTGTCATCACGCCGGCATAATTAGCCACCATGCGGGCCGGATCGCCCAGGCTTCCCGCAAAACGTTCGGTCTCCTCCACCGAGAAGGTCCTGGCGCTTACGATGGCATTGTCGTTGATGGTTCCTTCCTTATTCTTGTGTGGTTTAACCGTTACATCTTCAATGTCGTATGGTTTCTCCTCAAGCCTTACCTCAACTACCGTTTCCTTTCCGCTTACCACCAGGAGGTTTGGAAGAATGGTCTTGTTATAGCCGACGTAACTGACCTCGATAGCCTGCCGGCCCAGTGGCACATTCTTCAGCATAAAAAAACCTCTTTCATTGGTTATCGTTCCGATCACGGGATCGGATCCTGATAGAACGACCGTTGCCCCGATGAGGGGCTGTCCCGTAATTTCATCAAGTACAGATCCCATAAGAGTCTGTGTCATTCTCTCACCGCCCTCATCTGCTTTTATGAGCGCAGTTCCATAAAAAGCCAGCATCAACAAAATAGCAACACGTTTCATGATCATAATTTTAAGATTTTGAATAAAAATAAACCATGAATGTGCTATAGCGAAAAATAAGCGGATGGACGGGGAATTTTGGCGTTGAATGCGATATAGTAGATGACAGGCTTTGGAGGGAAGTTTCAACGGTGTCGCGGTTCAAGGATCTTCCGTTCATGAACGGCCAAGAATGCCATAGGCTCAGGTCTTCGGAGTCCGGCATTCAATATTCGATATTCAATATACGATATCCCTCCTCATTCACAGGCCCTATTATGCTAATCCTTCCAACCTGACCAACCTGATTCAGACTATTGCAATATCTTTCCGGATATCATCCTGCTCAGTAAAATCTGACCCTCCCGGTCAAGATGGATACCGTCTATGGTTATGTATTTGAAGACAGGCTTCAACGGATGATAGATATCCAGGAAATCGATATGTTTTTCTCCTGTGATCTGCCTGTAGAAATCCGTTAGTTCACCGGCGCAGTCATCACCTCCCTCATACTTTTCCGCAATGGATGGATCCGGATCCTGGGGCGGGGGAGAGACCACAAGTAGACGGGGTTTGTTCCGGCCTGTAAAAAAGCTGTCGGTCTCAGCCAAAAGTTTCCGGAAGTTATCATGAACCGTACCGGTCTTCCCCGCGAAGATATGCTTGCAATCATTCGTGCCCAGCAAGAACACGATGATATCAGGGGATGAATCGTTATAGGCCTCACAAGCTTCTTTGAGATAAGAGGTTAAATTCTTCAACGTGTTCAGCCGGCTTTGTTCCAGATTGTCAAAACCGATGGTATTCCCTGAGATCGATTTGTTGATTAGCTCAACTCCCGGGAGTTCCTTATCCAGGAAATTTGTCCAGTTGTTTTCAATAGCTGAGTTCGAATCCCCTATTACCAGCACCTTTTGAGCATAGGTAGTGGACAGGGGAATCATAAATGCGAGGAAAGCAAACAGTTTATCCATTGGAATGTTCTAAACTTGTAAATTATACCGGGGATCTGTGTACCTTCCGGAATCCGGGACCGACTTCGGAATCCATTCCTGTATTTCACCCGTATCAATATCCCAAAAATAGCAAAGAAGTGATTATAAACCATTGCAATGGATGGAATTATGAGCAGGACTTGTTAAATTTGCGAATACCATTGATCAAAGGCTATGAAAAAATTACTTGAGTCTATCCTTATCCTCCTGTTTTTTACTTCCTGTCAGCAGAAAGAAAAAATAAACACGATGAATGTTCTTAATCACGAAAACAGGAAAGCCAGGATCACTGCGCTTGACAGCCTGAAACACGGGAAAACATATCTTCCTTTATATTCCCATATATACCACATCCACGAACAAAGATCTTATGATCTCACCGTAACAATAAGCATGAGGAATATTTCTTTAACGGACTCCGTTTATATTCTAAGCGCGCAATATTTCAATACAGAAGGGTTAAAATTAAGGGACTATATCCCGGACCCGGTTTTTTTAAAACCTCTGGAAACGATTGAGATAGTAATTAGCGAGGCAGACACTGCAGGGGGCTCCGGCGCAAAATTTATTTTCGACTGGGCTGTGTTGGATGATAAGAATCCGCCACTGTTTGAAGCAGTGATGATTTCAACGTACGGACAACAGGGATTGTCATTTTCTACGCGGGGAGTAAATATAGTCGAGTGAGATGAAGGAAATACTAAACACAATATTATTGATCATTGCCGTTATCGATCCTTTGGGCTCCATTCCCGTTTATATGGAGGCGACGAAGCATCTTGACAAAAAACATAAAAGAAAGGTTGCGCTAAATGCTTCGATAACCGCTTTCCTGGTCTTACTGTTCTTCATTGTGGTCGGACAGCTTATCCTGGAAGGCATGGATATTTCCATTGAGGCCTTCCAGATCTCCGGCGGAATCATACTGTTTCTTTTCTCCCTTACGATGATATTCGGAGAAGGAAAACCTGAATCGGAAAAGCACCTGATCCGTGATTATAAACATGTGACGGTATTTCCTGTCGCTGTGCCCTCGATAGCTTCCCCGGGAGCTATCATGGCTGTGGTCCTGCTGACGGATAATTATATTTACACGTTTTTCGAACAGTTGGTAACGACTTTATTATTGCTTTTCGTGATCGTTATTACCACCCTCCTGCTCTTGGCATCAAACTACATACAAAAAAAGATTGGAGAGGCGGGTATTATCGTGATAAGTAAGATCATGGGACTTATCCTTGCATCCTATGCTGCACAAAGCATATTGAACGGGATCAAAGGTTTTTTCTGATTCGGTTGACATAGGTGTTCTTCCTATGAATTCTTAAGTAATTATTGTATTGCAATACAAAAAATACGATAAAAATATGTAATCTAATACATAAAATATTGCTAAAATATGTAATCCAATACATAAAATACAGCCAGAATATGTATTCTATTACAAAAATTACAAGAGGACGTTGGAAAAAAGATTCGTGGGGGGAATCCAATTATCATCAGAGGGCCAGGCAGGTTGAGAAAATATGGCGGATTAATCTTCCCGTATTCGCTATACACTTATTCCCTGAAATATCCGGATAGGAGAGAGGATACCATTTCAGGCCGGTTGGGCCAACCTGACAGGTTTTCAAAACCTGTCAGGTTTGCTGTGAAAAAGAACGACGGGATAATCTTTAACCAGATTTATTCTCCCTCCTCCTTTTTCTTCTTCATATCCATCATCTTCTCCATCAGATCCGGCACCTTTTCAAAGATCCCGGCAAGGCCCTTGTTCTTTTCGGTATTGATGAAAGAAATTTCGCCGCCTTTGGCAACGAGGAATCCGATTGGAGCAATACCTACGCCGCCGCCTGCACCACCGCCGGTCCCGGCGGCTTTCTTTTTAGGATCCTGACCTTCTCCCATCCCGCTTCCAAAACCTATCCCCAGTTTGATTACAGGTCTGCAAACGAATTCACCCATGGTGAACTCATCACCGATCACAGTTTCGGTCTTTGCCATTTTTTCAATGTGACTGGTCACCTTGTTTAATAATTCATCGATCTTTAATTCCATTGGTTTGAGATTTTAGTTTATTATTTATCGCCTGCGAATTCTGAACCGGATAAAAAGGATAAGCAAAACGATGAGCCGGTTCTGTATCCTGATCATGATATTGTTTATCCCGTTGTTATTCACCGAGAATGAGATATCATCGCCGTTGACCAGGAAGGAAACCGGGATCAGGAACGCATTCCGTATTACATCTCCCGTGTCGAATTCTGCCTGAAGCTCAATTTTGGATGAACGGAATATCTGGTGCACCATTTTCCTGCCGGCTGTCATCGATTTTAAAACAGACTTCTTGCCTGAAGGTTTTCTAATCTTTGCTTTGGGTTTCTTTTTTTTCTTTTTGCGGGTCTTCAACGGGTCCAGGGTGAAGTTCAGGAAGAGGACCCTTATGTGTATTAGCGGCTGGCCGCCGGGTAAAAGCAACCGGACTTTGGCAAGGGCAGTCAGTTTAACATAATAAATATCAGTATTGGTATTAATGTACAGGACGAACGGTGTAATTAAAACCAACAGAAGGAGCAGAATGACCAGGCAGAATACGATTAATAACACCTGTAAAATGATCATCCATGCAAGTTAGTAAACTTATGATTTACATACCATTAAATTATTATCATTTCCGGAAGAATTTATTGATTTGTTGATTTGGTGATTTGTTGAATGGAGTTGAAACCACTTGAAACCACTTGAAAAAATCTGAAAAATATTCTTCTTCCTAATCTGCGAAAATCTGTGTAATCCGTGGTGAGACTCCCCGAAGAAATTGGTGATTTGGTGAAGTGAAAGAGGAACACGGATTTGACGGATTTATGCGGATAATCACGGATGAAGAATATTTGGTGATTTGGTGAATAGAGTTGAAACCATGTCAAACCAATTCAAACCATCTCCAACAATCTCAAACCATCTCAAACAATAAAATCTGCGATCATCCGTCAAAATCCGTTTCAATCCGCGTTCCTCTTCTTTCAAACCATTTCAAACCATCTGAAACTGACCGGAAGTAGTACAGAGGGGTAATTCATATTTACGGGCCCTCTTTAGAAGAGGGATGATTCGGGGCTTTTACGGTGTTGATAACTTTTCATCAAAAAGTTAAAAAGGGGACGCTGAGATTGGGGAGGGCAGACGCATTAAGGGGCGGAGTGCTTGGATGGCGGGGGAGGGTACCCATTCAAAGAAAAAACTCCTTTATAAGTTGTGCCCCGTATTGTATCATCCTGTCAAAAAGACCCTTCGGATAAACCACACAATTTCCGCCATAGCAATTTTAGCTTCCCTGAACCTCGGGGCCAGCAAAGGATAACAATGGATCATTCCATCCCCCGCCCTAAAATCAGCCTCTACACCCGCCGCTTTTGCCTTCTCATAAAACCGTCGCCCGTCATCGAAAAGTTCGTCGTCGGCCCCCGAGTTGATAAATAAGGGCGGGAGTCCCCTAAGATCGCCAAAAAGAGGTGAAATAAGCGGGTTTCGGGGATCATTGGCACCACAGTAATGACGACTGAAGACGGTCCATGAATTCTTTGGCGCTATCGAAACCCTGTTCTTTGTTTTGTAAGAATCACCCGAACATGTCAGATCGGTCCATGGGGAGATGACTACGGCGGCTGCAGGAAGGGGCAGGTCCCTTTCTTTGAGAGCCAGGAGAACAGCCAGCGTCAATCCTCCGCCTGCCGATTCACCGGCCATTACTATACTTTCAGGATGATAGCCGGAATTCAGAACTGCCATGTATACGGCCACCGAATCATCAACGGCTGCAGGAAATGGATGCTCGGGAGCCAACCGGTACTCGTAGTGCAGTGCAGTTACCCGGGTATCTGTAGCCAGCTTTGCCACAATAGACCGGTGATCGTTGCAGGAACCTGATACATATCCTCCGCCGTGAACATAGAATACCAGTTTCCCGGACTTTGCATCCGCCGGTATTAGCCATTCCGAAGGTATGCCAGCCAGCAATTCTTTATGTACGGTAATTCCGGCAGTTTTGCTTGCGAACCTGCTTGCACCCTTTTCACACTTCTCCCTGAAAGCGTCGATGGATGTATCGAAGGTGAAGACTTCCTTATTCAGCTTACCCTCAAAGAGATGCCGGTTCCTCAGAATGGCAGTGAATAGCCTGCCCTTGTAACTTGTCATTTTTTTGTGATTGGATTCGGATGCAAATTTCATAAAGGGAAACCTGAATTCTCTTCACCTATGTTAATTTATTTCGGCTATCGTGCAGTTTTTTCCGGATCCGGCTCAGTGACTGGGGTGCGATACCCAGGAAGGAAGCAATGTGCCTGAGCGGAATCTTTTGGATCAGCGCCGGAGGATATTTGTCGAGCATTTTTTTATACCGTGTTTCAGCTGTCTCTATTCTTGTATCCATCCATATCATTTCGGTAAATTCCTGAACTTCGCCAGTCAGATTTCGCAGAAAATCATTCCATACATACAGGGCTGAGAGTTCAGTCAGCCGATCGTGTTCCATTTGCCATACGATCGATCTCTCAAGGGCCTGGATGCCTTCCTGTGAGGACTGCTGATGCCTGAAACTCGCTTTCGCAGTAAAACAATAAGGTGCTATCGTAAATGTTTTGGTGATATCCAGCCCATCCTTCAGAATGAAAAACCGGATCAGTCCTTCTTCGAGGAACCAGAAATGCCGGCATACCTTCCCGGGTTCCAGAAGGATTTCATTTTTCATAAGTTCCCTATGTATGAAGGCCTTCCGGATGATATCCCATTCCGTATCCGGCAGTCTTGAGTATTTGCCGATAAATGTCCGCAATCCCATCGGTTCATTCATGGTCAATATTCATTATCCAATATCCGCTTCTCCCCCCCTGCTTTTACTATACTGTCGTCCCTTTTGCAGCCTAAAGATATTCCTTTTTAGCATGAAAAGATTAATTTGATGATGACTGCTTTCTTGTCTTTTTCCGGTTAGAATTATCTTTTTGAAAATAATTTTGAGAGTTCATCTTAGTAAAGACAAAAAAGTTGGGATACCGGCATTTGGAATTTTGATGATTTCATAAATTTGTAAAAGACAGCAAATTTCATTATCCCAATGTTATGCTTTGTATTAATAACGCCTCATCCATCAGCTATGCAACCCTACCTCAGCACCATTTTCAGGCCCAAAGCAGCCTATGAACGATTGCTTTCCGGCAGGAACTACTTCACCATGAGCTTTGTCTACATATCCATCCCCATCACAGCCTACACTCTGATGTATGTCTTTCTTACCATCGCGAATGGCGCACCCTCTGTTTTCACGCCCTGGCTGAATATCCCCAAAGAAAGCTACTATGCTGCCAACCGTTTTCTGTTGGCCCCTAGCATGATTTTCAGCTGGCTGACCGCCACCGCAGTCATCCAGATCATCGCCCGATTTTTCAAAGGTGCAGGGACATTCGAACAAACGCTCTCCGTCATCGCATTGAGTATCAGCATCGCCATGTGGGGCGGATTGCTTCATGATCTTCCTGTGAGTTTCCTCAGTGCAATAGGCATTATTGATGCCAGGCAACATGAGATCGACATGAATTCACCCACCATTTTCCGTACGCTCCTGTGGACTTTTTATTCCCTCTATTTTATCGCTTTTCTTATACTTTTCCCTTTAGCCGTGAGAGTAGTACACCGGCTCGGCATAGCCCGGAGTATTGTTACAGGATGGGCAGGCTTTATCTGCTTCCAGGTCATCTTTTTGATTTTTAACCGCTAAGACCTTGATCTTTCGTCAAATTCATCTGCGGGATAAACCCTTCTCCGGATTCATATTGATAAATTTTAGCGCGGTAATTTCCCGTCAAAGTTTTGCCAGGTTCAATCAACCGGTAAAGCCACCGCATTTTATCACCTCTGCTTCACCAGTACAATCTCCCTCGTAAAATACCGGCCGCCCGTCATGATTCGCAAAAGGTACAGTCCTGCGGGCTGATCCGAGAGATCGATCACCGGGATTTCGCCGGCATGGAAAGAGAGCTGCCTGGCAAGACGTCCGTCGCAGCTGATCACGGTTACCGCCGTGGTTGTCCCTGCTGAGATTTCACTACTCACTCCGCTTATATGTACGATCCCCGTGGTAGGATTGGGCCATGCCACTGGATTCAATACCCCGTGATGCATGAACCCCGTGTTTCCGGCGATATTCCCGGAACCCGGCGTTGCCCTGTCCGTCATCTCCCATGGACCGTTACCGTCAGGATACCTGGAGAAGGAAATATCGTCCTGTATTGAAGGAAAACTAACCGTGTCAATGACAATCATACCACCGGCGGTATTTTTGTATATCCCGGCGAACTCACCTGATTTTGACAATTTAAAGTCCAGGTGAAGATTGCCTTCCACGGGTTCTTCATCAGCCCACAATACGATGAAAGCACCTGCAACAACCGTAGTCTCTCCAGGCTGGGAACCGGGAATCTGCCACTTCTGCGGGTTATCAGGCAAATCGGTCATATATAATCCACCGAGATCAACGGGCTCCTCTCCGGCATT
Organism: uncultured Bacteroidales bacterium; assembly: GCA_963771005.1. Classification (GTDB taxonomy): domain Bacteria; phylum Bacteroidota; class Bacteroidia; order Bacteroidales; genus DASQZK01. The sequence continues at coordinate 1,450,368 of CAVYRO010000008.1, read as the reverse complement.
GTATATCTCGATCCAGTCATCATGATCCCCGTATTCATCAACCATATCGTTTGAATTTCCGGCCATGATCTCATTGATCTTCAGTTCCGGGATCATGTCGTCTCTTTGAATGCGGGCGGTGATCCTTAAGGGTCCTTCCACGATCAGTTCAAGGGGGTTGGCCTTAGTGGTGATCATTCCCGCGTTTTCCCCGGAGAGGTATTCCACGGTCCAGCCTTCGAAGCTATAGCCCGGTGAAACGGCCATTGATAATTCCAGGGGCAAATCCTTGTAAAACTCGAGTGAAAGATCCGGGCTATCCACCGGCGCTCCGCACAGTTTCAGCGATCCGCCTTTTCCGGAAATGATCTCGATACCTGCTTTATCTCCCTCCTGCAAGCCGAAAGTTTCCGCTAATTGCTTTAAGGCATAATAGGGCCGGCTGTTGGCGAAATCTCTCATCCCCTGGATATTCTGATGCCATTCCTGCATGGAGACGATGCCGCCGTCGGCAGACCATCTCGCTATGTGAAACGGCATCTCCTTTTCCAGGTTTGCTGCGAGAGAATCGACGATATGAATAACCCTTCCAGGATTGTATGTGGTACCGGCCTGACTGATAAAAGCACTTATGAATTTAGCACGGAAAATACTGCTTTGCGTGAGTTTTATGAAAGCAAGCGTCGCCCAGGGTGCTTTCATCCCTGTTCTGACATAATCATCAATATCGGGATCAAGGGCTTTGGCGAACATATTGGTCGAAGGCGGGGCCCACTGGAAACCGTTAAAACCGAAATCCATATCGAAAAGCATCCAGCGCCACTTACCGCCCTCAGTCTCAGACCTCCATAACCGGTAATTATTTGCCGGCCAGTCAATGTTGCAGGAGTAAATTTCGGTGATCATATAGTGGATGAACTCATCCACATCGATCATCGATTCGGCAAGCCGGTAATTCTCTTCGACGGATAGATCATGATTCCTGAGGAAATCCATCATTTCATTGTAGAGATGATCATTACCTGCCACAATCTCATTATTCTTAATGATGTCAATGCTGTCCCTGTCCGTCCCGTAATGCGTTTCGCAATAATCCTCGTTATGCTTGTCCCTCAGGTTGAGGATCCCCCAGTACATTCCGTTGAGAAAAACGGAAACTGGCTGGTAGGACTGATAATCAAGGTCCATCCGGTTTTCGACGATCGTTTGTATTAACGCATCTCTGAACATTGTACCGCGCCATCCTCCATTCCAGTCGTTGGCTGAATTGCGGAGGATAAAGGATTTATAAACATTGATATCCCTCCCGGGGAGCAGGTGATATTCCACAGGTCCGTCACCGTATGCATTCCCGGTAAACACGGCAAATGATTTTTGTGCAGATCCGCGGCTGGTTCCTCCGAATATGCTAAATCCTGCATTTAGACTGAAGGCGGAACCCTGCCCCGGTAAAAAATATTCAATTCCGCACGGCCGCTTCCAGTCTTCCTCGTAATTCACATAGATCCCGGTCCAGGGATCCCAAAGGTTGGCGGGACCGGTAAATAAGGAAAGCACCGGGATATCATGATCCTGTTCATGGATGAAATAAGTATGACCGGTTATTTTTCCGGGCAGCTTTCCCTCTTCATATACCCGGGCACGAACGACAACAGTGGAGGGAATGGTAAGGGTACCGGTATAGGGGAGAGAGGCGCTGTCAGGTTCAGACCCGTCCATGGTATAACGGATGACAGCTTCGGAATTTTCAGCCGACAGATTAAGTGATATATTTTCATCGTAAAATCCTCCATCAATGGAGAATTGCACTTCACCGCTGATTCCGGTGCAGCTTTTCCCGGTATTCGATCCGCCGGGCGTGGGAACGGGGAAAAAAACCAGTCCCGGGTCCGGGTAGATTCGTCCGGAAGAAAAATCGGGATATTGCGAAGCGAAGGATACCGAATCGAGGAGCGTTTGCACGGGACTGAACAGACCGATCTGTTCCCCGTCCGCATCCAGTTTGAAGCCGGCATGCAATCCGGTATTTCTGCCGTCAGCCCATATCAAAAGGTAACCGTCGGCAGGGATAACGGTTCCGGGAGGGAATACCCATTTATTAGGATTTGAAAGGTCATCTGTCAGGAAACAGCCGGAAAGATCTGTTCCGGACACATTCAAATTATATAGTTCAATCCAGTCGCTGTATTCATGGAAATCCGGATCCCGGGAAGAAGATACGTTCGATGCAAGAAATTCGTTGATCAGTACCTGTCCGGCAAGATCGGGATCCCCCCATCTGAAAAAAATAATGCATAAAACAAGGGTAAGCCTTGATTTTAGGTATGGCATATTGTAGAGAATTGCAGGCTTCGTCCGGGAGCCGTTCAATTAATTTCCGGTTAAGCGGAAGACCAGGTTGCACTGCCCGCGGTAAAGATAGAATAATTCCGGAAGATGCCTCCGATTTCAGGATGAGAACACCATGCGGCATATGTCATACCAGGGGAGGCATGTCAGGATCTTTCTGGATGACTATTCGATTCTACGTTTTGAGCTTTACACCTATGAGTAGGCTATTTACCGGCGTGTTGAATTGGAGCATGAGGTATAATAAGGGCCCTGAACAGGCCCTGGCAGAAGAAGGAAGCTGACTAATTTGGTTCAGGAACAGCTTCGATAAGCATGAAATCTTTGAAACTGATATTTAGAAGAGCTGAAGGGCCTTCCACTGTCCCAAGATCCCGTCCGTTGAAGTAGTCCGTCACCCTGTATTTTCTCTTTTCAAGTCCGCGTAAATTGATCCCGCCATCCCAGTTCTTATTGTAAAAAGCGTAATTAAGCGCATCGCCGGTACGGATGACATGTGTCTCAGGGATGTCATAACCTATGTCATACAAGGTACCCAGATATTCTCCTTTCGAGAGCATTCTGTTATTGTAGAGGGTGAACCATTTTTTCCAGCGAATTTCTTTATCCGGTGTTAAAAGATAACTTTCATTTACCGACGGATTATCGGCGGGCCATGTAAATTTAGTGCCCAGCACGGCTCCCACTCCAAAAGAACTGGCAAAGTCATCACCGCCATCACTAAGCTCCACATGATCACCATAGTAGGCTGTCCGGGGCATAAGGGCTTTGTAGGTTTTTCCTTTCAGCCGGATCTGCCAGCTGCTTGTGGGGTCGGAAGCCACAAACTGGTTGGCCCAGGGCATGTTATAAAAGGACATGCAGCATCCGCAGGGACAGTTTTCAATTACGGCGTGAGGTTTTATCTGCCGCGCCAGCTCGAAAACAGTTTTGAAAAATCCGGGCAGGGATTCCACCGATTTGCCGGGGTATTCGAGGGGAGAATCCCAGCTGTAATCAGGAGGAACGGCATTCATATGCTGGCCGTCCATTTTGAGTCCGTCAAAGCCCCAATCTTTCAAGAACATCTCCACGGTTTCCTTTGTGTAACTGATGGTAGATTTTTTAGCAGGCGACAGGTAATAACTGTCCCACCATGAGATGTATTCCGGAGCGCCTTTCGCATTGATCAGCAACGCTTCCGGGTGATCTTTCAGAACCTGGCTGCCCGGATCAGCAGCGAGTGGTGCCCACCATAATTTGGCTTTCAGACCCTGAGCGTGTATGGCATCGACCATTTTCCGCATATCGGCGCTTCCTCCCGAAAATCTTTTCGTATCCACCCTCCAGTCTCCCTCGGCCACCTGGTACCCGTCATCGATGACAGCCCATTTAATGCCTAATTCCTTAACCTTAGGCAATGTTCCAAGGATTTCAGCCATGGTGAAATTTCGCATATATCCCCATCCGCACCATACCGGCTCAAATGCTTCCGGTTCGGCAGGGGCAGGTACGATGCCTTTTTTTGCCATGATCTTTGCAAATTGTCTCAGGCCCGCAAAATAGTCTCCCTTATGAACCAGAACGAAGGTGTTCATCGTTTTTAATGTATCACCCCGGTTAAAAGTCAGGAAATCAGAATATTCTTTCTCAATGCCGATTTGTGCGCGTTTTGCATATTTATCAAAATCCACGGGCAGACTGACTTCCTGCGGGTATAATTCCGTATGGCCAACGGCAATTCCACAATCCTTCCTCCAAAGGTCAGTAACCGGGATACCACCGCCGTAATCGGAATCATTCATTCCCATATAATTTTTTTTATAGTAGCCCGGAGTCAACGGCATGATCCAATCTGCCCTCTCACCCGAGGAACTTCCCTGGAAACTCCACAGGTTCGGGACCTCATTCCCCGGCAAGATGGAGTACGAATGATTTTTCCACGAACGGACTTCGATGTCCTGTTCGCCGCTGTTGATATATTCCACGTTACACATGGCAATTCCGGGGAATTGATCAAAGGTGCTGATCCCGATGATTTTGTCCAGGGAAACACCATCCTTCCTGAATCTGCCTTTAAGTATTGTTTTATTCCCTTTGCCAAATTGATTTTCAATGGGTTCATCGCTCCTATCGTAGACGCTGAACTTGTCCGTGGAAAAATTTTTTGTCACCAGGTACTCCGATAAACGAAAATCGTCAGTTAACGGATTTGCTCCTTCGGCTTCTGAATTCACCCTTGAATACATAGAGGAGTTGAATTCGATCAGAAGGTCGCCTGACTGAATCTTGTAATTCTCCTTTTTGCAACCCCATATCATAAGTAGGGAAAAACCGGTTAAGATGATGATTTTGCGATATTTGAGTGCGTTCATAACAAACCTTCTTTTTATGGAAATGCACGAGATAGATAGCAAATTACGATCCGTTATATGCGGCTTCAACTATCCTGACAGATGACTGCCACAGCATCGCATTTGGTGGCCACACTATTGCAGGATGATCTTCTTTACGATAACCTTTTTATTCATGACGTTCACTTCCATGAAAAATATGCCATGACCAATATCAGCTGCCGGAATGGAAGTTACATGATCTCCCTGCATCGTATCGATATCAAGTATTTTGGAATACGTCATCCGGCCATCGATGGAGTATATTCTCAAGTTGACGGTGCCGGAATTTCCCGGGCCAAACTTAACAAAGAGTTCATCGCTGGCTGGAACCGGCCAGACAGCGACATCATTGTTATTTTTTAATTCATCTATTCCGGTGGTTGTGGTAAGTGCAACAGGCCCTGCAGTCATCGATTTACCGGCAAAATTAAAGCTATAGACAGTGTATTCATAGGTTGTGCTTCTTTCCAAACCATCATCGATGAGTTGAGTTTCAATCCTGGAAAGATCAAATTCCTTCTTTTCTCCCGATGATTTATTTGTCCGGGTCAATACATAGCCATCACAATCATCGCACTTCTCCCAGCTGGCGATGATGCGTGTGCTGGGTGATGTAACAGAGCTTCTTACGGAAAAATTATCCGGTTGTGATGTTGGTAGGACCCGTTCGTAAAATAAGCGGGACCTGTTTTTAAAGGGTATTAAAAGTTGCCGGCCATTTAAATGAAGTATGGCGGCAAACGATAAATATTTATTTGAATTGTCGATCGAAAGGAGATCGAGAGGGATTTTAAATTCCCTGAGATGATCGTTTACCAGGAAAGAATCGATCACCGATACCAGGGAATAGGATCCGGACTCAAAACGAAAAAGTGTATCATCACTGCATTTGAACTCAAAACCGGAACTTTTCCAGGAAGGCTTCATTTGTCCGGTAAGGGGATCATTGTCAGTATCTATATACAATTCGGAACCGGTAATGGAATCCCCTGTGAATAAAACATTGAGGTATTCATTGCTGCAATAGATCTTTAAAAAGAAGTCGTTATTTTGTTCTGATACCCCCTGTATGGGAGGAACAGCATTCCAGTCATTCGCATTTCCGTCAATATTCACCAAAGGATACCTGAAATGGCAATTCGCTTCCGCATGAACGGGCTTCACATCCGAAAACGAGGAATAGAGGTCATCCCTGACCCGGAACATTCTGTAATTTATGTCCGAATTTTCTTCAAGATCATTATCCTTAAAATAATTTGTGATCGACAAGCCGGAGAATACAGCCAGGGGAACAAAGTTGTTATTGCCACTGCTTTTTTCGAGAATGAATTGTGATGTGGAGTCCTGCTCCCCGGGAGCAAAACTAATGATGTTGTTATTGCACCAGGAGGTGACGTATATGGCCGGGGCTTTGACATGTGGGGTGAGAAGGTATGTGATCATGAAATTTGAGGTCACGGGCAACGCTTCCCTGACAGACCAGTCGGCGGATACGGTCAATGCCCCAACCCTGATCGTATCATTCGGCCCTTCAGAACCAAAAAGAATAAGAGGTATGGCTATTTCAACTGCAGTGTCATTTTGGGCATATTCCAGCCCGTCTGATACCAGGCTCCAGTCCCATTGGTTGCCGCCATCGGGACCGTTATACCTGTAGATCTCATTATTTTGAATGAGAAAATCTACTCCTCCGTCATTTGCCCAGGTGTAATAGTTCATCCCGCTTTTTCCGTTGAGATCTGCATCAATAAACAATTGGGTGTTCGGTTCCAGGTTTATGCCTTTGAGGAGACAAAAAAGGGTGTCAGCATTGTTATGGAGTTTGATCATCTTTAGCTTTGCATTTGACTCCGCGGCTATGGCAGTTTTCGTCAGATTCCAGTCTGCAGGGTCTCCGTCAACGATGATGTTAGTGATGTCTTTGACATTGCTGTCATAATCGAAAAAAAAATTGTCTCCGGCATAGGGTGTATCGAAGGAGGAGGCATCATTCACATATAGAACATGATGCAGTGAGTTCATTCCCAATGCAGGGTTCCAGACGTTCGTATTCGCAAGACGGACAGAAAAGTCAGGATTGTGTTTGATTGTTGGTTCAGGGTCGGGGAGGTTAAGATACACCTCGTATGCGCCGTCAGATATGTAAGGCGGGATCCCGATTTCCATAGTAACATCAATCGTCGTATTCAGTTCATATTTCCGCAGTTCAATATTGACAGGTGAATAGTATAATTTTCCTGTTTGCTTATTCTGAATGACGATTTCAACGGCTCTCGGATTCATGGGATTTGAATACCCGAAATTTTCAAGGGTGAATGACAGGGTTACTGAACTCCCCTTCCTGCATGAATCCTGCAGCTGTGAATTCAGCAGAAAATACCGGTAACCCAGCCTTTTTTGCATTTCAGTGAAACAATTGCCGGCTTTCCAGTTGCTTATCGTCTGGCCGAAGTAATCTATGTTAATGAAACTCCAGTGAAAGCGTTCCATTTCATAGGTACTGGTATCGCAGTTGGACCTTGGTTCATACCATGCACAGGTTTCCCCGCCAATCGAGGTATATTTGGAATCCTGCTCCAGGTATTGTTTATCATACTGGATATTGTGGTAGCTTCCCACATCATTATTAGAAGATGCAAAGCAATCATTATGATGGGAAATTCTTGATTTGGGCGATCCTGAATAGGCCTCTTCAAGTGTTACTGGGATAGAGTCGAATAATTGTCTTTTATAACCGACATACCTCAACTGGATCATCCGGTCCTTCGGGAGTGCGTCGAGGAGATTGTAAACCAGGGTCTTTCTTTCCTGAAGATCTTCTGCTGTGACATTATTCGGAGAACCCGTCGCAAAATGGTCGGTATAGTACCATTCGCCCCAGGCCCCGATAAATCCTGCCTGAAGTACCAGAATTACATCAGAATTTTCCATGAGAAGCGGCTTCAATTGTGCAATGTGGCTGTTGACCTGTTCAGGTGTAGCATCGCCATAGGGCTCTTTCATAGATGACGTATAGGCAAACCGGATGACTCCCTTTATTCCGGCGAGCCGCATCCGGCTGAAATCTTCCCTGATTTTATCGAGGTAAGCCTGTGAAATCGGTGAATTTACGAAATCCCGCATGTAAAATATCCGGTAAATTATAGTATAACCCTGGTCGCGGTACGACTGCAGGGTATTCAGACTTAAGGAACTATTCTCATCACTTCGCTCGGTATATTTGTAAAAGCCCCGTTCGGGATTATTAAAGACGGAGTCACTGTACTCATAGGTGAGGTTTGTAAATGTCTGAGCATACATCACTGTGCTGAAGCATATCAGGAGGGCGGGTATTACCAAATTCTTAATCATACGGGTGGGTTTCTGGATTATGCTGAATATTCAATCATCAGGCTATTCATGATGTCAGTGACGTCTTTTAGAAGAGGAAGGATACTGTTACCGGACATATTCCGGCAATAATACCCTTCCTTACTCCAAAATGGAAATCCGTAGAAATAAATTCCGGAATGTTTATTTCATGGTATAACCTGCAGGGGCGATCAGAGGATCCTGGGATGCCGGAGGCAGGGTACCTACCTGCGACCAGGTATTGTCGCTGTTTCCGAACATGATCCGGACCGTCTGTCCGAGAGCAGGACTCGTGAACATCTCTCGCAACATGGAGAACTCGATAACTTTGTTATTGTTCACTGTCACGTAATCTGAAGATTCATAGATTGCATTGCTTGAAATGAATGATTCCCAGGGCCAGTCTGAATCGGGACCGGTTGCAGATTGCAGGCTGGATGAAGGATCTGCACCTTCAAATGCTACCATGACCGCTTCCATGAGATAATCAACTCCTGGAGCTTCATAATAACTCCAATAATCCCAACCTGTTGCCCCGCTGTTGTCGGCATCGACATAAAGCTGAAGAACTTCGCCCAGATTGGCCGTACCTTTCAGGTAGACATAGATGAATGCATCACTGTTGGTCACTTTAGCCTGAAGCAAGGTACCTCCTTCGCCGTCAGGGTAATTGTAGTAAACCGGAACATTGTCCCAGTCGGTGAATTCACCATCAACGACAATGGGTTCAGATGTTTCGACAGTGACATCATAGCTAACGGTATTACTTCCGCCGGAGCCTTTGGAAGTTAAAGTGACGGTATAGGTACCATAACTCGCATAGGTATGCATTGGTGATGCTTCGGTGGAAGTTGCCCCATCACCAAAATCCCATTCATAACTTGAGGCATCGGTGGACACATTGGTGAAGGTAACGTCTTTATCATTAACCTCGAATGCGAAATCAGCCACCGGTTTGGGTTCATCTTTCTTACATGCTGATAATGAAGCTATCAGACCTATTGTAAAAAATAAAAAATGTTTGGTAATAAACTGGTTCTTGTTCATAATGAGAGATATTAAAGATTAATAAAATTATTAATATGCACGTTTTTTAGGGTATTAACGTTAAATAGGTTACACTATAATCAGTCATTTTGTTTGCACAATGGGTTATAAATGATTTCGTTCAGCGGGATGTAATAGATTTGCCGGGGACCGTTATAAGGGTATATATCCGTTTCGCCATCAACATTCTGTCCTGAAGGATAGCTCCTGTTCAGGTCGATTTTATTTCTCATGAGATCATCCCTCCTCTGACCTTCAAAGGATAATTCGAGACGGCGTTCTGCCAAAACTGCATCAAGAACACTTGTATAACCATGGGTAGCGGAGAGATTACCGGAAGTCACCAGGGCATCACCTGAGAGTCCGGCCCGCTCCCGGATCGTATTCACATCTGCAAGGGCATTATCGTCCTGGGACAAGTGCGCATAAGCCTCAGCACGATTCAGGTATAGCTCGGAAAGCCTTATATATGCAGGAGAAGAGAGCGTCGGAATTCCATTTTGATAAGAAAATTTATTCATATATATCATGGAGAAAGTCGTACCTGGATACTTCGAGATATTGTTACTGGCATTAAAAACCGTATCAATAAAGCCGGTACGGACATCTTCAGGATATTGTGTAAGAAGATCAAGGTATGGTTGCGAAGGATAAACTTCTCCCCATCCTGTACCATCCCCGTTATACATAGAACCCAGGGAAGCTTCCCCTACATCTTCATCATTGCTGTAAAAGATGATGAACAGGTCCTCCTTTGAATCCGGTGTATTCCAGAATGAAGAGATATACGATCCCTCTGGTTCGAGTTCAAAAGGACTGTTATCAATGACATCGTTCGCATAATACACGACCGAATCATACTGTTCTGTAAAGAGATAGGCCCTCGATAAAAGTCCTTCAGCTGCCCATTTATTTCCGTATTTTTTCGACTCGGTGATATTCCCCGGATTCCGCATGGTCATCAGGTCAGACGCTTTTTGGAGATCCGAAATGATTTGTTTATAGGTGTCTCCTACACTGGCCCGGGGTTTATTATCCTCTTCGCTGACACCTGTCCTGAGTATTATTCCGGGATTATCCGTACCTAATGCAGGCGGGAATGAAAAGATCCTGGCAAGGTCAAAAAATACCATTGCCCTGTAGAAATAGGCTTCACCGACATATTGTTTTAATTCTGAACTGGTGGATTCATTAATTTTAATTTTGTCAATGATATTGTTTGCTTCAAGGACGATCTTGTAACCGATAAACCAGAGATACGATGTATTTAGTTGATCCGGAATATGTTGGCGGTTGAAGGAATACCAGAGATTATCCGTTGTGCTTTTGACGATCAGGACATCGTCGGAGGGGAATTCCGTCAGATGAAACAAATGCCGGACATACATATTCCTCGGATCGTCGGTGAGCTGTTGTTTCATCATCATGAGGCAGCCATTTGCCATTCCCTTTGCTCCGTCGGCGGTGGCGACCAGCGATTCGCCCGTGATATCATTATATGGAACCAAATCCAGTTCACAGGCATTAAGCATCGAGATAAAGGGAACCAGCAGAATATATTTTAATACAGAATATTTCATTGTAGTATTGTTTTAAATTTAGAACCGGATTTCAACACCTGCGATAAATTGCCTGTTTATGGGATATTTGAATGAAGAGATACCCGGGAGAAGATAGCTGGTATTATACAGGGGAACATCTGGATCCATCCCGGTAAACTTTGTCCAGGTTATCAGGTTATCTGCCGAGATGTTTAGTCTAAGGTTATTCAAGCCTGCTTTATTTGTTAGTGAAGCAGGGACATCATAGCTTAGAGTGACATTCCTGAGTCTCAGGTAACTGCCATCCTCAAGATACCGGGATGAATATTCGTGTGCATTATTATTACCGCCGATCATGGGTTTAGGATGGGTTGCATGGTCCCCCGGTTTTTGCCATCGTGACATTCCCTCCTGAAGTTTGAAAGCATTAACATTGGTATTGGCGCCATCATTATCAAGCTCCTGCCGGGTGTAATTATAGACCTTATTTCCATAAACATAAGAAAATGAGGCGAATAATGAGAAGCCCTTATAGGTCAGCGATGTTCCAAATCCGCCTGAAAATTTCGGAAAGGGTGAACCCAGATTTTCAAAAGTGGCTTCATTATAGACGGAGGTTGTTTCCGTTCCCGTCTCCTGTCCTGTAGCGGGATCAATGATAACTTTTTCCCACATGGGAGTGCCGTCATCCGGATTCACACCGGTCCATTTTGGCATGTACCAGTCAAACGCTGACTTTCCCGGGATCAGGATTTGGAATCCCGGCCCTGCATTGGAAACCACTATCGTATCTATGCCTTGCTTGTCCGATAATTTAACCAGGTCATTGCTGTTAGCTGCAATATTAAAATTCAGGGTCCAGACCAGGTCCTGCGTCTTAACAGCGTTGGCATTTACAGTTAGTTCAACGCCGCTGTTCCTGATCTCCCCAACATTTTTCCATTGAAAGTCAAAGCCTTTGGATGCGGGTAAAGGATCCTGGAAAAGTAAATTTTTGACGAGGGTATTATAGTAGTCAAGATTCACTTCCACTTTGTGGAAAAATCCAAGGTCGATACCGATATCCAGTGGATAGCTAGTCTCCCAGGTCAGGTTATAATTCCCGATATTCGAAGGATAGTAAGCTGTTTGGCTATTGTATATATTTCCGCCTGAATAAGCCGGGAAATAAGGGTAGTATGTATTTCCGGGGAAGGTTTCATTTCCGACTGCCCCGTAACTTCCCCTTAACTTAAGATAGTTAATATAGGCATTGGATTTCATAAAGGGCTCATTGCTGATGAGCCATGAAGCGGATGAAGTAAAGAAATTGGCGTATTTCGAATCAGGTGAAAATTTCGATGAACCATCCCTTCTTGCGGAGACGGTAACAAAATATTTCTTACTGAAATCATAATTAATTTGTGAAAGCATTGAAAAACTGGCTGCTTCCGCCTTGTAACCTACCGGTTTTTCTATGGAACCGGCCACGCCTAGAGTCTCCTGGCCGGGTAAAATTCCGGTGGCATTTCCTCCAAAATCAGATTCTATTTTATATTTCCCTCCTTCAACGCCTGCTAAACCGCTAATGCTGTGGACTCCGAAGGTTTTATCAAATTTCAGAAGAGTTGTGTTTGAATAGGAGAGGTCGAACGAAACAGAATTAAGGATACGGCCGTCAACCGGGGCGCCTTCATAAGTGAGGGGTGATTCTATTTCCTCATATTTCCCATGACTGGTTGATAATGATGTTCTGGAATCAATCTTTAGCCAATTCGTAAACCTGTAATTCAGGCTAAAACTTCCAAACGCGTTTACGCCGTAATTATCATACTTATTATATTGTAATGAATGGTAAGGATTGTTTGTGACATTCGAATACCAGCCTTCTTTCTTGATATTATAAACGGCATCGCCGTTCGAATCGTAGGGAAGATCCCAGGGCATCAGCCTGAAGGCTCCTTCTGCAAGGGTCCAGTGTGGATAACGGGATTTATTGTATTCCCCTGAGATATTTGTCGTAATGTTGAAACGGTCGGTCAGAAGATATTTCACCTTTGATCGTACGCTGACCCTCTTGTAGTTTGTGGTTATCAGTGTACCATTATCATCCATTAAGTCAACAGACAGGTAATAATTTGTTTTTTCACCTCCTCCGGTTGCTGAGAAGTACGCCGTTGTAATATCGGATTGTTTATAGGTGTTCCCAATCCAGTCGTAATCCCGGGCCAACAGGGTTTTTGGTCGTATTGTTGCAAAAAGGGTAGGAGAGTATATCATCTTCTGATAGTCATATAATTCCCGGCTGTTCATGACCTGGAAATTTCCAAATTCCGGTCGCTTAATGCCCCGGTTAATTTTGACTGTAACTTCCCCCTTCGCACTATTTCCGCTTTTTGTTGTAATAAGAATTACCCCCGAGGCAGCACTTGACCCATACAATCCCGTAGCTCCGGCATCCTTGAGTATCGAAACGCTTTCAATATCATTGGGATTGTAAGTACCGCCAATAACGCCGTCTACCACAACCAGGGGTGTCTGGGGAGAAAAAACGGAACCGACTCCCCTGATCCGGATATCCCCTGCCTGACCCGGTTGTCCGCTGGCTGTCTGTACCTGGACCCCGGCTACTTTGCCTGTCAGCATATCGGTTACACTGTTTACAGTCACCTTGTCTATCTCATCGGCTTTCAGGAAGGTGACAGCGCTGGATATTTCAGTTTTTGCTCTTTCAGAATAAGCCGTGACAATTACCTCGTCAAGATTAAGGAGATCTTCTTTCAAAGTGACGTCAATAACCGCCTGCGCGCCAGCAGTCATGGTTTCACTTTTGAATCCGACATAGGAAAATACAATAACATCCCCGGGGCCAGAGACCGGTATCGAATATTTACCGTCAACATCCGTCACTGTCCCGTTACCTGTTGTTTTATCCACGACAGTAACTCCCATCAAGGGGTTTCCGTTTTCATCCAAAATAGTCCCGGTCACTTTTTGGGGCTGGGGCTGAAGAGGAGTTGAAACCGGGGTCAGAACAATGACACCGTTGTCCAATAACTGGTAAGTTACACCGGAGTTGGCAAGAAGCTGGTCGAGAATATTACCGATCTTCTTGTCCGTAACGCTAAGACTAACGATCTTATTCAGATTGAGTAATTCATCGTTATAGAAGAATCTATAATCGCTTTGTTTTTCGATCAGTTTAAGCGTCTCGCGGAAGGACACTTTGTCAACAGACAGGCTCAGGGGTGTATCCTGTGAATACACGGAGGCTGAAACTTGCACTATCGAAATCGCCATGATGAGGAAAGTCAGTTTCATAAGCAGTAGAAGTTTTCTGAATCCGGTAATATGAACAAAATCATACCGGGATGAATTTTTTTTCATAGTTTTGTATGTGTTAGTTCAAGTAAAATTAACTAAGCTATTCTCTGCAACAGAATAACTTAGCTTAATTTAGCCGGGATCCTTTGGTCCCGGTTTTTTATCAGCCCGATTTCAGTACCTTATTGCTTTTCATCTGATTTGCTTCAAAGGTTATCTCTGTAAAAGTTTTGAATATTTCTTCTGGAGTGCGGAATCCAGGTCCCATTTCACTTCACCGACATCGACGGTATATTTCAGGGGAGTGGTAAGAACAAGGATCCTGAGAACCTGCTCCAGGGTTTCATTCCTCAGGGTACCCGTAAATTTATAATTCTTAAGGTCCTCTGAATTGATGATTATTTTTGTATTGTACCTTCTTTCCAGTTGTTTTGCAAGATCATCCAGGGTAATGCCTTCAATCAGCCAAGTATCATCTTTCCAGGAAGTGTAAAGAATGGTTTTTACGTTTTTTTCCAGCCTGATATTATCATCAGGTATTTTGGTTGAAACAGGCTTCTCTTTTTTCTCCGCTTTCTTTTCCTGCGAGGCGGCTGAATGGACGCTCCTGTCTTCAATGTAATAAGTGATATTTTCTTTTTGCTTAAGATGGTACTCAAGCTGTGAATCAGCATTGTCAATTGTTCTGACCACGATGTTTCCTTTGACAAGGGTGGCAGAAACAGTTTTCTCTTCAGGGTATGCGGCTACATTGAATTCTGTGCCGTAAGCTTTGACAGTCAGATGCGGGGTCCGGACAATGAAGGGTTTATCCTTATTGGTCGTGACGTTAAAATAGGCTTCCCCTGTAAGATCAACAATCCTGTCATGGGTATTGAAGTCTGTTCTATAGGTGATCTTACTTTTGGCATTGATCCAGACACGGCTCCCATCGGGCAAGGTAACCTGTGACTTTGATCCCAGCGGGGAGAAAATCTCACAAATTTCCGGTTTTGATGCATTCTCCCTGTGGATTGTCGTATACCATCCGAAAAAAGTGCCCATGGAAAGAAGAAGAAGTACCATTGCTGCGTACCGCAAAAAAACGTTGATTTTCCTTTTTCTACGGGTTGACTGCTCCTGCATTCTTCTCCACTTCATCAACCAGCCGGCCTTTTTGAGGCCTTTCTGCACATCAAAATTTTCATGATTCATATACAGGGCCGAAGCAAGCCAGATATCTCTCATTGCATTAAATTGCCTTGTATTTTCTTCTGAATTGTCAAGCCATTTTTCAAATTCCTGCAATTCTTTGTTTCCGAGCTCTCCATTAAGAAATCGAATGATTATCTCCTCATTGTTTCCGTTCATTACTTTCAATTTATGACCCCGATCTGGTAAGCCAGCTAAAAGTCCCGGATTTACGGTAACTTTTAGCTGGCAAAAATGGATGACAAGTTAAACTACTATCTATAAAGCTAAAAAGAAGACAGTTCTTCTACCGGGGTAGGGTGACAAGAAGGGTAAAATTATTTATCAAGAGCTTCCCTGAGTTTTGCAATTGCACGCTTCATTTGGGTTTTTACTGTATTGATCGAGATCTTCAATTTATCGGCGATTTCATTGTAGCTTAGAAATTCGAGGCGGCTGAGTATAAAGATCTCACGACATTGTGCGGGTAATTTTTGGAGGGCCGCATTAAATCGGTTTTCGGTTTCGGAAGCAAACAGCTTTTCCAGAAAATCGGGATCCACATTTTTTAATATGATTCTCTCCCGTATGGAAATTTGATCGGCAATTTTTTTCTGTAGCTTTCTGTATGCCTCGGTTTCTTTAAGAGTGTTGATGCAATTATTGTGAACAGCCCTGAATATGTAAGAACGGAAGGAACCTGTGATATGAAGCGTTTCCCTGTTTTCCCATATTTTTATGATCGTTTCATGAACTATATCTTCAGCCAGTTCCCTTGAATTGAGGAAAAGAAAGGCATAATTACACAGGGGATCGAAATATTCGGGATAGACCAACCCGATAAAACTTTCGTCATTCTCATAAATACGCCGGATTATTTCCTGCTCGATTTTTGGACTGGCGGACATAAAAACCATTTTAGTTTGGAAAAGTTTACCACCATAATCATCTCTGTAGGCTTGTCGCAGGGAAATCCGGAGTTTAATTTCTGCTTATATTGAACCTGATTTCGATTCATTCCACAGCCTTCCTTCAAATCAGATAACCTTCCAGAAAAGAGTGAGACAAAAAGGCCTTCTTCCCAAACTCAATGTCGGCAAATTTCCTGATTTTACAAAATAATAACAAAGAAGAGGACATAGATATCGACTATTTACAGAATGGACAAGTTACCTGATATTCAAAAGATCGTGCCGGGTTAGACAGGTACTGACGGAAAACAAGAAATTACTGAGATCCTTTCATGGCCCCGGCTGATTTCTCCCGGCTCCTGGTACCAAAACACCTTATCTTAAAAAGTAAAGAGACAAACGGAAATTCACGACTTCTGCTCTTTCAACATCTTGGATGATCTGTATATCGTCGCTTTTTCCGAACACTCGCCGAATTTTCTTTCCAGGAATCGTTCCAGCAGACTGTTTTCCTCACCAACGGTCCAGATAATGTCAGGGACATTCTGTTCCGATTGCTTAACTGAGGCAGTACGGATCATTTCCAGAGGTATCTTGATACCCAGTCGAAAATCCTTCCTGATAAAAACATTGTTATATTCAATGGTTGTAGGGCTGTTCCAGTAGGAAAGAAGCCAACCTATGACCTTTTCCCTGTATTTCAGTGCCAGGCTGGTGTAATATGCAATTTGATCCTCGTGGTAAAACGGGGAATAGGCTTCCGGGTAGAAAGGCATAAATTCCTGCTCTTCCATTATCGCCTTTTTTTCATCAGGAGATATCCACGACCAGGGGATGATCTCGTACCCATCCGGCAAACCAATGTTTTTTCTCCAGGGAATTTTGCTGATGCGGCCAATGTCAGTACGGAAGACATGCATTAGTTTCTCAGGTTCCGACCAGCCTTGTTTTTGGAGGATGTGTTTCGTAGATTCACTGCTTTTCCAGGTCGACCAATAATAGGTCCTTACCTCTTCATATCCCTTCTGTGACAGGATCTGCTCGGTCTTGGTCAGCAGCTCCTGTCCGATTCCCCTGTTCCGGTATTCCGGTTCAAGATAAAAGGAGATGATTTCGGAATAACTGTGACTCGAATCAAATTCCGCGATGCACAAGCCTACAATGTCGTTGTTTTTTCTCACTGAAACGGCCAGTATGGGATTTTTTATCTCGACCGACTGGATTTGCTTACGGATGTTCGGAAAGGTATATTTTTCAAGATTTTCCTTTACGAATTCGACGGTAAGGTTGAATGAGGCTTTGTATAATAAGGACTCCATAGGGTAAGTTTTTTGGACCGGGTTTTCCTGTATCTAATAAAAGACCAAAGTATTAATAAATGTTCAAAATCCTGTTAAAAGCCATCCTAAAAATTGCCCATCAGGATGGAGAGGAAGATCCCGCGCAATCCTTTAACAATGGATTGTGATTATTTTTTATATCTTACCCTGTAAATAAAAAAATGATACCTGGAATGAAGCGGATCCTATGCCTCGGATATCTACTATCTTTTCTGGCAATCGATGCCTTTTGCACAGTGAGATTACCCCGGCTGGTAAGTGATGGCATGGTCCTTCAGAGGGATGCCCGGGTTAGGATATGGGGATGGGCGGAAAGCGGGGAGACCGTTAAGATCAGTTTCCTGGATTCCACACGCCAGGCCCTGGCAAACGAAGCTGGAGAATGGAGTGCGGTATTTTCCGGTCTGGAAGCAGGGGGACCGTATGAAATGGTGATAGCTGCCGGTGATACGTTTAAGATCAGAAATATCCTGGTGGGTGATGTATGGGTTTGTTCAGGGCAATCAAATATGGATATCAATATGGATCGTGTGCGCCCTCTGTATGAAGAGGAGATCCGGAATGCAGGAAACGAGGAGATCCGGTATTTTTCGGTCCCGGCAAGCTGGAATTTCATTGAACCACAGGAAGATCTTCCCTCCGGGAAATGGGAAAATATCAGCAGGGATAACATCCTGGCAATATCGGCGGTAGCCTATTTTTTTGCCGGTGAGTTATACAGGAAATACCATGTCCCGGTAGGCATCATCCGTTCCAGCCTGGGAGGGTCGCCTGCGGAAGCATGGATGAGCGAAGATGCGTTAAAAGCCTTTCCACAGTATTATGATGAGATGCAAAAGTATAAGGACACTGCATTGATACGGAGGATTGAAAACGAAGATAAGCGCCGTATAACAGACTGGTATATGAGATTGAACAGCAGGGATGCCGGTTATAAAGATCCTGGCCTGCCATGGTACAACCCCAGGGTTGATATCTCCGGCTGGGATGTGTTGCAGGTTCCCGGTTACTGGGCTGACCAGGGAGAGGGTGAGGTTAATGGCGTGGCCTGGTTCAGAAAAGACATTGAACTGAAAGGTGAGATGGCTGGCAAAGCAGCACGACTGAATCTCGGGAGGATCGTCGATGCGGATTCTGTCTTTGTCAATGGCGTTTACGTGGGATCCACGGGTTACCAATATCCGCCCCGGAGGTACCGGATCCCGGAAGGACTTTTAACAGGCGGAAAGAATAGCATCGTCATACGGCTTATCAGCAACGGCGGCAGGGGAGGATTCGTTCCGGGCAAACCCTATGAGCTCATTATTGCCGGAGAAACGTTTGATTTAAAAGGAAAATGGTATTACCGGTTCGGAACAGAGATGGAGCCTTCACCCTCCGCCACAACAATACGCTGGAAACCGGGCGGCCTGTACAATGGCATGCTTAACCCCCTCACTGATTATACCATTAAGGGTGTTGTATGGTACCAGGGTGAGTCGAATGCAAGCCGGGCCGCAGAATATAAAAACCTTTTTCCTGCCCTGATCAGGAACTGGAGAAATTCATGGCATCAGGGTGATTTTCCCTTCATCTATGTACAGCTTCCCAATTATATGGAAAGTAAAGATCAACCCTCGGAAAGTGAATGGGCCCTGTTGCGCGAGGCACAGGCGGAAGCACTCTCTTTGCCCAATACCGGTATGGCCGTTGCCATTGATCTTGGCGAATGGAATGATATCCATCCACTGAATAAAAAAGATGTTGGCGGGCGTCTGGCCCTGGCAGCTGAAAAGACGGCTTATCATGAAACAGGGATCATAGCTTCCGGACCGCGTTTCAAATCGATGAAAATAAAAGGGAACCGGTTGATGCTGACTTTCACCGGTACCGGTTCCGGATTGGTGACTAAAGGAGGCGGAAAATTAATGGGGTTTGCCATTGCCGGGAAAGACATGAGATTCGTCTGGGCAAAAGCAAAAATCTCCGGCCAAAGGGTAGTGGTATGGAATGCTAAGGTCAGGGATCCGGTGGCGGTGCGGTATGCCTGGGCAGATAACCCCAAAGGGGCGAATCTTTATAATAAGGAAGGGTTGCCGGCAGCGCCCTTCAGAACGGATGACTGGATACAGTGATTTGAAAATTGCCGATTGAATTTTATCAACTTTCCGGGAAAATGGGGGGACCGGGAAGATGGCGAGATAGTGATCACCGGTCCTCTTAAATCCACCTCAAAATTCCAAAAATCATAATACCACATGCACTTGCCAGGTTAAAATATAATAATGTTGATGGCCGTGTGAAAAAGAGGGCGAGCTTACTTCCGGCAAATGCTATCAGCAGTTGAACAGAGAGACTCGCCATGAACAGGATCAGGGCATGTAATAGTATATGATCTTCTCCTTCACCGGACATTAAACCTGCAAAACCTGCAAAAACAAGGATGGTTAAGGGATTGGCCATCGTTAATCCATAGGTGGTGGCAAGGGGAAATTTGCAGGTAAGCGAGTATTTTCCCCTATCTTTTCCGGATTTTTTCTTGAGGGTTGTAAAAATCATCCACAGGCCGAAAAGGATAAGAACCGAAGAGGATACAACCGGAATGATCTCTTTTTGCTTTTCCAGAAGGGAAAATATGAATTTTCCCGCCGAAAACGCGATGATGGCATAAGTAAAATCTGCCGAAGCTGCTCCCAATCCGCATAATAAACCGTTTTTTAATCCGCAGTTAACGCTTTGATTCAAGATCAGGATCGCAATGGGCCCGATAGAGATAGCAAGCGTTAAGCCAAAAAGAAAAGTTTGAAAATATGACATTTACAGATTTTTTTTGTTATTCCAGGAATCAAAGATAATGATATGACTCTCTGATTCAAGGTGTTTTCAAATTCTCTGCTATGTATAATCCAGTCAAAAATTATAAACAAATTGCGGGTGAGATACTTGCCCTGGCAGATATAAAACTTAATGGTTCCAACTCCTGGGATATCCGGGTTAACAACGATGGATTCTATCGGCGGGTTTTTACAGAAGGGGAACTAGGCCTTGGTGAATCTTATATGGACGGCTGGTGGGATGCCGAAGCCCTGGACGAGACCATTTCAAAGATACTTCTGGCACAGCTTGATCAAAAAATACGACGGAAATATTTTATCCTTATCCAAATGCTTGCCGGAAGAATTTTCAATCTTCAGGCAAAACGACGGGCATTCATCATCGGAGAGAAGCATTATGATACGGGAAATGAACTTTTTCAGGCTATGCTGGACAAACGGCTGAATTACAGTTGTGCCTACTGGGAGGATGCTTCAAACCTCGATGAAGCGCAGGAGAAAAAGCTGGACCTGATTTGCCGGAAAATATATATCGAACCCGGTATGCGGGTACTGGATATTGGCTGCGGCTGGGGTGCTTTCGCGAAATACGCCGCAGAAAAATACGGGGCAGAAGTTACCGGTATCACCGTATCGAAGGAACAGATCGAACTGGGTTCGGCATTATGTAAAGGTCTTCCGGTGGAATTCCGGTTGATGGATTATCATGATCTTACCGGGAAATATGACCGGATCGTAAGTGTCGGCATGATTGAACATGTGGGTTATAAAAATTATAAATCCTATTTCGAAGTTGCCCGCAACTGTCTTAAGGAAGGTGGACTCTTTCTTCTGCATACAATAGGTAATCCCGTATCCAAACTTTCAATCAACCTCTGGACACATAAATACATTTTCCCCAATGGTATGCTTCCCTCAGTTGCGCAGCTCAGCAAGTCCTTTGAACACCGTTTCATAATGGAGGACTGGCATAATTTCGGGGCAGATTATGATAAGACACTGATGGCATGGCACCGGAATTTCGAGGCTACATGGGAAAATATTGGGAAAAAGTATTCAGAAAGGTTTTACCGCATGTGGAAATATTATCTGCTTTCAAGTGCGGGTGCATTCAGGGCCAGGAGTAACCAGTTGTGGCAGGTGGTCCTGTCGGAGAAAGGCGTCCCAAACGGGTATGTTCCTGTGAGATGAAAGCCGGCTGATCATTCATGGGCAGGTCGGACAGCGCTTTTAAACTCCGGGTTTATGATTATCAAGAAACAGGATGACCGGTCTCAACGCCTGTCAGCGCTAGGTATTTCTGCCTTGCTGTTCTTCGTCCTTCCTAAGATGCTCTCTAACCATCCGCAGCTGGCTATAGGTGAACTTATTTTCCAGTGCTTCCATGGCATCATTTAACCCGGGGTTTCCGCTCCTTGTGAAATATTCAGAAATAATGCCTACGCTCTCCCTGTCGACAAATTCATGCACATCCAGTTCGCCCAGTCCGATCATATTGGTAAGATGCGATTCCACAGTGGAGGGATTAATCTTCCGTTCTTTGGCTATTTCATCGATACTCTTACCGCTTTTGAACATGCTGAGACTGATTCTGTAAGTATTCCCTTTGGAGGACCGTTCCTTCATTTTTTCAGCTGCATTTTTTTTCAACGTATCTAAGCGCTCTTCCGGTATTATCCCGTCCTGGCCAACAAATTCATATATGATCTCGAGTATCTCCTGTCCGTAACGTTCCATCTTTCGTTTTCCAAACCCTTTGATATTTAACAGATCTTTTTCATCGAGGGGCAAATAATGAACCACCTCCCTGAGGGTATTCTGGTGCATGATCACATAGGGGGGTACATCGAGTTCTTCTGCCTTTTCCATCCGCCACGCTCTGAGATGGCTGAATAATTCAGACTGTTCAGTGGAAGTGAAACGTTCTGGTATTTTTTGTTTAACAGGTTTCATTAAAGGAACAGAGAGTGCGGATTTTGCTCGTGTATTCAGGTATTCACTAATGGCAAAGCCTTTTACAGATATATCCAGGCATGATCTTTTCACGTGAGTCTCTTCCCAAAGTTTTTCGACGACATCCTTTAGCGACTTAGCCACCATTTTGTTGTCCGTTTCAATCGTAAGATTAAGGAGGGGTGTGGTAAGAATTTCGCCGGTTTTTTTAGAAAAATATCCGGCTGCTTTCTTGATCCTTTCACGTAGCGCTTCATCGGTGCCATCTATGAAAGATTGATGGATCTGGGTTTGGAATTTTAAGGCTACGTCCTGTATATCAGTTAAAAAACGGTTGTGAATTTCTGCGAATTTGCCGGTTATATCATCCAGGACGCTGACCTTATTTTCCCTTGCTGTTTTGAGACATGCATTCAGGCGGTATAGCAAGCCTGAGAAATCGAACAGGTCCAGGATCAGGTTCTGTTCGTATTCACTCATCGAAGTCTCCAGAAGTCCGGAATCTGGAGGATTTTGCCGGATATCATCGGTGAAATGCTCAACCCTGAGATCGGTATTAAGACTCCTGTAATTCACGGGACTGCTGAGGATCAGTCCCTCAAGGGAGCGGCACCGGCTCAGCGCTACATATACCTGCCCGTGAGCAAATGCAAGCTGGGAATCGATCACGGCCCTGTCGAAGGTAAGTCCCTGGCTTTTGTGAATGGTGATAGCCCAGGCGAGTTTCAGAGGGTATTGGGCGAAGATCCCGATGACATTTTCATGTATTTCTTTCGTTTCATTATCGATGGTATACTTCATATTCTCCCATTCCAAAGGCTCGACACCAATGACTGAATCTTCGCCGGGACAAGTTACATAGATGATATTGTCGTCTATCCTGGTGATCTTCCCGATTTTTCCGTTATAAAATTCCTTTTTCGGAGTTGGATCATTTTTGACAAACATAACCTGTGATCCGCATTTCAGAATGAGTCGCTGATCGGTAGGGTAGTTATATTCGGGAAATTCGCCTTCAATCCGTGCCCGGAAGGTGTATTCCTCGGTTGGGAGTTCCAAGAGCCGGGACTGGTTGATCTTTTGTGCACGGGCATTATGAGTAGTCAGGATGATGTATCCCTCTGCATCCGCAGCCGGTTCAAAACCGGGAATGTACCGGCTGTTTAATGTTTTTATGGTTGCGGCGTCTATCCTGTTATCGCGAATATTGTTAAGGATATTGATGAAAGCCGAATCCTGCTGCCGATAAATATGTTTAAGCTCAATGCTGATATATTCGGTGGATTTGAGCGCATGGCTGCTAAAGAAAAATCCGGTATCGTAATGTTGTTTAAGGATCGTCCATTCATCCTCCTTAATTACAGGGGCAAGTTGCTGAAGATCTCCGATCATCAGAAGTTGCACACCGCCGAAAGGCTTGGATCTTTTTCTGAAACGGCGAAGTATTTCATCGACCGCATCGAGAATATCGGCCCTGACCATACTGATCTCATCAATAATAAGAAGATCGAGACTTTTTATTATACTGATCTTTTCGCGGCTGAACCGTTGCCCGGATTGATATCCGTGTTTCAATCCTTTACTGAAGGTGGCCGCTGTACGCTGTAGTCCCGGTATGTTCGGCCCGAAAGACAACTGGAAAAACGAATGCATGGTTACCCCTCCGGCATTGATAGCAGCCACGCCTGTCGGGGCTACAACAACCATGCGCTTAGAGGACACAGCTTTGAGATTACGAAGAAAAGTAGTCTTCCCGGTGCCGGCTTTCCCTGTGAGAAATACATTTTTCCCGGTGTACTGAACAAAATTGAAAGCAAGATTCAATTGTGGATTTTCGATATTTTCCATGGTCCCAAACATATTTATAAAATTACAAAAAATGAACGGTATTGGAATTTAAGGCGGCTTTGATTAACAAAAATTTCAGTAATCCATGACCGTCTTATACTGCTTAATAGGAAAAGATGAAAAAAATCGCAGATGAAACGCTGATTTTTTTACTTTTTTTACATAAAGGGGTAGTAACCTAAATTATCGTTATGAAAAAAGAGAAAATCTTACCTGTAGAAATGGATATCAGTTCTGATAATTATGTTTCTGATATCTACAACTATTGCGACCGGTGGTGCAACCATTGTTCCTTAGCCGGTGAATGTCCCGCGTATTCGGAAACTCTTGAAAATGAAATTACTCCTGGGGATGATCTTACTGGTATGTTAGCCAATGAGATGTTGGCTGCAATGGAGACAAATTCAACAGGGCAAAATTATTCTATGCTTGATGCGGTTTTCCCGGACCTGCCTTGCGAAATCCTGGATATAAGTATTGCCCTGTTTGAATTTGTAAGAAAATTTGAGCAAGAGGGAAATGAGAATGAGGGTATCCATTTAGCCTTTGAAACTATAGAATTTCAGGCAATCGTGATGGCTGTCAAGTTTGACCAGTCATTAAAAATGAAACAGGATGATAAAAAACAGAACGCCTACCGGAATGGTGCGGCCAAAACCGGCCTGGTGTCCATCGAAAAGAATCTAAATGCGTTGGAGCTATTATTTGAAAAGTTGCCGGAGATTCAGGACAGTATCCTTAACCTGATGAACTCTCTCAGCGAGGTTAAGATTTTAGCGGAAGAACTTTTTTCCGAAGCAAAGTCATTTATTCGTCCTGTATTTGATGAATAGGATATAAAATCTGCAAGGTTCCCTCACTCCTGCAGATCACAAAGAGAATGAAAATCAGCAAAATTAAAAATCATGAAAGAAAATGAAATTTCATATTTAATAAGAGGTGCAATCTTCGAAGTTTACAATACTTTGGGCCCGGGACTTCTGGAATCTGCTTATGAGACAGTACTTGCATATGAACTGAGAAAATTGGGATTACATGTTTTAACACAGGTTCCGGTGCCTTTGATTTATAAAGATGTCAAGCTTGACATTGGATTCCGGATAGACATTCTTGTTCAGGATTTAGTTATCGTCGAAATTAAATCTATACAAACACTTCAGAATGTTAACCATAAACAGATCCTGACCCATTTGAAGCTCTCGGGCCTGGCTTTAGGCCTGCTCGTAAATTTCAACTGTTCAAACATAGAAGCAAATATTTTCCGTAAAGTAAATGGACTAATAGAATAGAATAAATTTTGTGCAGTTCCCGCTTGGATAATCATTCTCGCAGAAAGAGCCCTCCAAACCTCAGCGTAAATCAGCGTACATCAGCGGGAAAACATCTCCCCGGGTTCACCAAAAGAATATCTCCCGCAGATACTGCGGATTCTCGCAGAAATAGCCCTCCAAACCTCAGCGTAAATCAGCGTGCATCAGCGGGAAAACATCTCCCCGGGTTCACCAAAGATTATCTCCCGCAGATACCGTCGATTATCGCAGAAATAGCCCTCCAAACCTCTGCGTGAATCCCCGAGATCTGCGGGAAAACATCTCCCCGGGTTCACCAAAAGAATATCTCCCGCAGATACCGCGGATTCTCGCAGAAATAGCCCTCCAAACCTCAGCGTAAATCAGCGTACATCAGCGGGAAAACATCTCCCCGGGTTCACCAAAAGAATATCTCCCGCAGATACCGCTGATTCTCGCAGAAATAGCCCTCCAAACCTCAGCGTAAATCAGCGTACATCAGCGGGAAAACATCTCCCCGGGTTCACCAAAAGAATATCTCCCGCAGATACTGCGGATTCTCGCAGAAATAGCCCTCCAAACCTCAGCGTAAATCAGCGTGCATCAGCGGGAAAACATCTCCCCGGGTTCACCAAAAGAATATCTCCCGCAGATACCGTCGATTATCCCAGAAATAGCCCTCCAAACCTCTGCGTGAATCCCCGAGATCTGCGGGAAAACATCTCCCCGGGTTCACCAAAAGAATATCTCCCGCAGATACTGCGGATTCTCGCAGAAATAGCCCTCCAAACCTCAGCGTAAATCAGCGTGCATCAGCGGGAAAACATCTCCCCGGGTTCACCAAAAGAATATCTCCCGCAGATACCGCGGATTCTCGCAGAAAGAGCCCTCCAAACCTCAGCGTAAATCAGCGTGCATCAGCGGGAAAACATCTCCCCGGGTTCACCAAAGATTATCTCCCGCAGATACCGCGGATTCTCGCAGAAAGAGCCCTCCAAACCTCAGCGTAAATCAGCGTGCATCAGCGGGAAAACATCTCCCCGGGCTCACCAAAAGAATATCTCCCGCAGATACCGCCGATTCTCGCAGAAAAACCACCCGCTTCTCTACGCAAATCAGTGGGAAAGTTCTTTGGAGGATCTCTTCGAGGCAAATTGTGATACTCTGAATTATCGTATAAAATGAGTTAATCTTAGAGTATGCCGGCATGGATTAGGGAGAAATATGACTATAATGGAATGTCAGCGGGAGGTGCCTGAAAACATTTTGTCCCGGAAATTGCTTCTCTATAATGTTAATCTGAAAAAAATTAATTCCATGGATAAAGAGATGAATAAATACAGCCGTCTTATTACACAGGATGAAAGTTTACCTGCCGCTCAGGCCATGCTCTATGCTATCGGGATGGATGAAAATGACCAAAAAAAAGCACAAGTTGGCATTGTTAGCACAGGTTTCCAGGGTAATCCCTGCAATATGCATCTTAATGATTTGGCAGGTACCATAAAGAAAAGCATTGACGGGCAGGCTGATCTCTATGGTCTCATCTTTCATACCATCGGGGTCAGTGATGGCATTACAAACGGAACTGAAGGGATGAAATATTCTCTGCCTTCACGGGAAATCATTGCCGATTCGATAGAAACGGTTGTGAACGCCCAGTTTTATGATGCGGTAGTACCGGTGGTGGGGTGTGACAAGAATATGCCAGGGGCCATGATGGCGCTAGGCAGGCTGAACCGTCCGGCACTCATGGTATATGGCGGGACGGTCCGAAAGGGTAAATGGAAAAATGAAGACCTGAATATCATTTCGGCTTTTGAAGCTTACGGTGAGAAGATTAAGGGTGGCATCTCTGATGAGGATTATCATGGAATCATCAGGAACTGTATCCCGGGGGCCGGAGCCTGCGGCGGGATGTATACGGCAAATACCATGGCATCGGCCATCGAATGCATCGGCATGAGTCTGCCTTACTCATCTTCAAACCCCGCTATAAGTAAAGAAAAAAACCTCGAATGTTCCCGGATCGGTGCGGCGATTAATAAACTTCTCGTATCTGATATCAAACCGCGGGATATCATGACAAGGGAAGCTTTCGAGAATGCCATAACCCTCATCATGGCCCTGGGAGGATCGACCAATGCCGTTATCCACCTGATCGCCATGGCCAAGGCCGTAGACGTAAAACTTGATCTAAACGATTTTCAGCGAATAAGCAACATAACTCCCTTCATCGCCGATCTGAAACCCAGCGGAAGATTCCTAATGGAAGATCTTCATGATGTAGGTGGAATTCCCGGCGTAATGAAAGTTTTACTGAAGGAAGGATTCCTCCATGGAAATTGCCTGACGGTGACCGGAAAAACAGTGGGAGAAAATCTGGAGGAAGCTTCCGCCCTTGAGAAAGGTCAAACTATAATCCGTCCCTTTAATGATCCGGTCAAGACAACAGGACATATCCAAATCCTGTATGGTAATCTGGCAGAACAGGGTGCAGTGGCTAAGATCACAGGAAAGGAGGGACTGACTTTCACCGGGCCCGCAAAGGTCTTTGAGGATGAATTCGAAGCCATCGGAGGGATTCAGTCTACCGTGAAAAAAGGGGATGTGATCGTCATCCGGAATTCCGGACCCAAAGGGGCACCCGGAATGCCTGAAATGCTGAAACCTACAGGTGCTGTGATAGGGGCCGGACTGGGAAAGGACGTGGCACTCATCACCGATGGAAGGTTTTCGGGGGGATCCCATGGCTTTGTGGTAGGCCATATAACGCCTGAAGCTATCGAGGGAGGGCTTATCGGGTTGCTTAAGGATGGTGATATGATCACCATAGATGCCCTAAAAAACCGGATAGAGGTGGAATTGAGTGCGGATGAAATTGAACTCCGTAAAATGAAATGGAAAAAACCGCCGTACAGAGCTACTTCAGGTATTCTGAAAAAATATATTGATCAGGTATCCAATGCTTCTGAAGGATGTGTCACTGTCTAAGATTTTTTTTGTAAAAATACCTTGCACAGACGCTGATTTTTTTTCCTTTTTCACATTAAGGGATGTAACCAATTCTCACTATGATGAAAAAGGAAGTCATGAAAAAAATCATCGCAGACAGCATCGAAAGGGATGATGTCATCCCGGGAATCTACAATTATTGCGATCGCTGGTGTCGTCATTGCCGAATGAAAGAAAAATGTTCCATCTTTATCCAGGAACAGGTCGTCCTGGCCCGCCTGGATATGGATGCTGAATCGGAGATCATGATGGTCCTTGAAATATCTAAGGATATGCTCGGGGAGGCGATGGACGAAATGGGCGGCAAAAAGAACGAAAGATATGATGTTCGCCGTGTTGAATGAATTGAGAAAGCTGCCGGGGAACTTAACCATCTCGCCGATGAATATGCCTTTGCCGTATATTCATGGCTCAGTAATCACAACGAAGAAGCTTCCTGTATGGATAAGATGATTGCGGCTGTCGAAACAGTTGGTTATTACGGCTGGCTGATCGCCTTTAAAATACACCGGGCTGATCTGCGTGTCAAAGGAAAGTCTATCTCAGAGACCGATCGCCTTGGTTCCTCAAAGGTAGCACTGGTATCCATGGACAAATCCCTTAAAGCATGGATCGTCCTGTATGAATTAATACCGGTATACCAGGATGAAATTTTGAAAATCATGGCACATCTTACCCGGCTGCGTACCCTACTTGAGACTGAATTTCCGGAAGCACGTTCTTTTATAAGGCCGGGACTGGATGAATAATTTCCCGAGTCGCCCATACCTTACATAAGATGAGCTGTGAAGTTATCGATTGAGGAATAATTAAAACTTTACGTTGTCTCATCGTACAATTCCGGTTTCAGACCAGTTTTTAAGAAGCCTCATAGAGAATACGTATCATTCTGCCGCCCTGTATTATTTTTCGCGGAATAACAGGACGAAATTAAAGGAGATTCTGAACAGGGGCATGAAGTATATTCCAAACAGCAGGCTGCTCAAATCTGCGGATGTTTATTGAGGTCGTCTTTTTCAACTATTTACCCGCAGTACCCAAAATTTCAATTATGGATCAAACCGTATATTTTACCTGCCCATGGCATGCCTGTTTAATGGAAAGTGCTTTAATAAATAAGGGAAGTTGTTCTGTAGTGGCCTTTTAGTAATAGTTTCACCACACCATAAATTAATATGTTGGTATTCTGGCATTAATAAGGTTTGGATATTAAAAGGTATCAATTTTTAATATCTGCAACTTTAATTTTATCAATTTTATCCTGTGGGACCAGATAAGTCTTTGCCAAAAAGTATTCGACATTGGAATCGAGAAGTTTTATAAAATTATCTTTTACAACAGCCATCTGTTCAGGTATGAAGGTTTTTTTATCCTCGGGAAGTCTGAAATTTTTGGGTAATCGGGCTATTTGTCCCCCCAAATGATAATATTCAATTTGCTGTAAATTTGAAGTTCGATAGACAATAAAACTAAGGGTTGTATATAACATAACATGCTTATTCCGCGAATAGATACCGCTCGTGTTCTTGGTGATGAGCAAATTTGTTTCATGAGGTATTTCTGTATTAGTAATAATGATTAAAAAATCATATTTGTCCTTATTATCGGTCATCCAGTTTTTAACTTCTTTCCTAAGTCCCAGGATGCTGAATACACTCTTTTCGGGAGAAAGAACTGAATCGGGCAAATGTTTCATTATGTCTACCTTATAATTTATTGATAAATATTTTTTAAGTCCGTGTACTATTTGCTGTTCAATGGCAATACCTGGATTAAGAGTATCGGTAAAATTTTGAAAAATTGTTAAACCGACATGATCGTGCACGAAAGTGGTATCGGATTCAGAGAGAATCGCTATCCGGGAGATCTGTGCAGGAGAGTAATACATTTTGAAGCCTAATATCAGGCTCAATAAAATAATACGTAATAGAAGGGATTTTCGCATAGTTTTATTATTTTTTTAGTAACAATTACGTTGAAGCTTTGATTGGACGTAGTTTCATATAATAGTTAACCATGAATCAGGTTTGTAATATAAAATTAGTGCTTTTCATAAATATAACAAATTTAAAAATGATTAATCAGATAAAGCCATTTCAAGTTTATTAAAAGGTGCAGCTTAGTCATAACAGAAATGAAATGAAATGTAATCGCACTAAAGCTTAACTACCCGGTTCAGATTACTATGATGAGTACATTCACCATTTATTGAAAAGAATCAATAAGGATTCACCGGCAAATAAACAGAGGTTCAGATTTTAGGGAAATCGCTTCATTAGTTGCATAAAACGCACAAATTTGCCAGACCACCTGAATCAACAAAACGACGCATCTGCAATCGACAAATCAATAAGCCCAACCTTTCGTTATCGCTCCAGGTTCGGCCTTTTTTCATTCCGGTTATTTTTTAAACATGGTAATTCGAATAAATATCCGGAATGCAAAAAGCCCGATTTTGCTACTGCAAAACCGGGCTTAGGGATTGCGGAGAGAGGGGGATTCGAACCCCCGGTACCCCTTGCAGAGTACGCCGGTTTAGCAAACCGGTGGTTTCAGCCACTCACCCATCTCTCCAGCAAAGTTTATGGTAGTGGCCAAATTGATATCGTGACAGGAAAAAATGTACGCGGCTCTTTCAAAGCTCAGCAAAAGTAAAAAAACTAATAAATATCTGCAAAACAAAATAAATACCCTGCCATGCAAAAAAAACGCAGGAGACTCAGTGTTCGCGATTCGGCGCTTTCCGGCGTTCGTATTTTTGCAGGTCGAAAAGATATAAATCCGCATCCGGCACCGGCCTCGGTCCCGGCCCTTGAACCCTGGAAGGCAATAAATTTACCGTCATCGCTCCACGACGGGATTCGACGACCTGTATCCCCGTGTTTCACTGAACCGGGTCAGCCTTTCATAGTTATTACCGGTGCCGTCGAGGCGGAGTTTATATATATCGATATAGGCCGTACCTTTTGGGTTATGATGATCACATTCAACGAGGGTTGATTCCCCATCCGGGAACATACCCTCCGGCTCATCATATTGATCCGGGGCTTGGGTGTAATTTGTAAGTTCCCCTGTTTTCAGATCACAGCCGAAAACTTCGCTTGTAAAACATACCACTGTCAGTCTCCCCATACTGTGACCAAATGAGTTCGGTCTCCTCCGGTGGGCGGAAGCTCTGGGGTTCAAGCATTCCCTGGTATCTGACTCCGCCGGATATCACATTCGAATTGTCGACAACCATCTTCCTGTTATCGATGGATGGTACACCATCATGATATACGATCTCCCCAACCCATATCTTTTCCTGCCGTGGCGTCCAGGCAATTTTCATATCCTTCCGGGAGATTGCCGGACCTTCGTTTATGGGTTCGTCCAGTGTCCAGGGTTTTCCTTTAAAATCGCCAGGTATGATCTGAATTATTGTTTCACGTCTCCCCGGACCGCAAGTCAGCAGGTAATCCCCGTTCGAAAGAGCCATTACCCGGTAATAGCCGTATCCCGACGGTCGCCATGTACTATCCGAGACCTGTCTCGTCTTTTTGGTGCGTACATTCACCATCCATACCTCACCGCCTGCTTTATCGACAAAAAAGACTTTCTTTCCGTCAGTTGACCATTCCGCCCGCTGGCCGAAGGATGTCAATGGGGTGATGTAATCAGGCAGTTTCGCTTTTGGAAAACAACCTTCAGGCTGTTCCGTACCGCACCCGGCTATAAGTAAAAGGACCGCGAGAAATAAATATGAATTTTTCATCTGTAGTAGTCTTTCCCCTTTCTCCTTTCTACCTTTCACCTTTCACCTTATTTCTTCTCCTCTCCCTGACCCTGTCCTTGTCCTCTGGGCTTATCCTCCGGTTTGGAGAATCTTTCCCTCATACTCGTATCGGCCTGGATATTCTTAAACTTGTAATAGTCCATGATCCCCATATTGCCTGAACGGAAAGCTTCGGCCATCGCCAGGGGGATCTGAACTTCGGCTTCGATTACCTTCGCACGTGCTTCCTGGGCTTTGGCCTTCATTTCCTGTTCAAGAGCGACTGCCATTGCACGCCTTTCCTCGGCGCGTGCCTGGGCTATGTTCTTGTCGGCATTCGCCTGGTCCATCTGCAGAACTGCACCTATGTTTTTTCCGATGTCGATATCGGCGATATCGATCGAAAGGATCTCGAACGCTGTACCGGCATCGAGCCCTTTCTCAAGAACAACCCTGGATATGGAATCGGGGTTCTCGAGTACGGCCTTGTGATTCACTGATGAACCGATTGAGGAAACGATCCCTTCACCAACTCTCGCCAGTACGGTTTCTTCGCCGGCGCCCCCGACAAGTTGCTTAATATTTGCACGAACCGTTACCCGGGCTTTGGCAATAAGCTGGATACCATCTTTGGCAACGGCAGTTACAGGGGGAGTGTTTATCACTTTGGGGTTCACCGACATCTGGACTGCCTCGAATACATCACGGCCTGCGAGGTCGATGGCTGTGGCCATTTTAAAGTTCAGGTCAATATTGGCCTTGTTTGCGGATACCAGGGCGTGTACTACACGTTCCACGTGTCCACCGGCAAGATAGTGGGCTTCCAGATCGTTCCGGAACAGATCCAGACCTGCCTTTAATCCTTCGATCATCGCTCTCACGATAACACCGGGGGGAACTTTTCTCCAGCGCATAAATACAAGCTGAAGGAGTGATATCCTTACGCCTGAAACAAGGGCCTGGAACCACAATCCGAGTGGGATGATGTAAAAGATAATCCATAATCCGATAATCGATGCGACGATTATAATAATTAACTGAACTTCCATGCTATTCTATTTTACGGGTTTAACAATTACCTGGGAACCGACCAGTTTTATAACTACGATTTCTGTTTTTGGCGTAAGATATCCCGCTACGGATTTTCCCTCGAGTATGATACCGTTAACCTTCACCCTCCCTATCGGAGCAAGACGGGTGACTGTAATTCCCGTATCCCCGGGATTTACTGAACCTGCCTCCGGATCTTCATTGGCCTTCCCAAGAAGATTCGTATCGAGGATGGCTCTCTTCCACGTTTTCGAACGCAGCGAAAAACCAAGGATAACCACCGATGCCACGAAAGTTCCCATCAGGACGTAAAAACCCTTTTGAGGACCGAAATTCTCATACGCCAGGTAAACCCCAGCGACGGTGAGAATTAAACCCCCGATACCCGCAATGGTTATGCCGGGAATGATCAGAAATTCTATAAGAAAAAGGAGAATTCCGAGTAGGATCAGTAGTATTACCCCTGTCATTTTTCGAGGGTGTTATTCTATAGCGGCTTTGAGGCCTTTTTTAATAAGACTTACTTGCATTTCCCTGAGTTCTTCCTTATCCCCCTTCTTAATGTCGCACTGCCCCCGGTAATGTGTTATGATCGTACATTGTTCCGCCTGCACGCTCGAATGTCCGCACACTTCGATAAGACTTTCCATGACGTAATCGAAGGTATGGATCTCGTCATTATATAGGATCAGCAGGTGAAAGGAAGAGCCTTCCGGTGTATTCTTCTTTTTCGTAAGGGGCTTATCCTGTAATCTGTCTGTCATAGAAATCATGTTTTATTCCAAATCAAATTTAGAAAATTAAATCTGATAAAACAACCCGAAAAAATTACCGGGATGAATCTCTTTTCTCAAGTTCAAGAATGCGGCTTACCGGCATCTTTTGCCCGTCGTACCAACCCACGACGAACGCGTCAGGGAAGCCTGCCTGTCTCACTTTTTCAAGTGCTATTCTGGCCTCATCATAATGTGAAAATTTACCCGCATAAAAACGGGTAAGGTTCTTCCCGGGAATAGTCTCGGCTGTGATGGGGGAAATTCCACCAAAGGTATCATATCCGACCTTTGATCCGAAAACACCGAGCTGGATCTTGTAAAATGATCCTGCAGGGATCCCTGTATCGACCGGGAAAGGGTTCTTATCGCTGTAGGGAGATTTGCCGAGAATAACAAACCGGCTTGCGGATTCATCCCCATTTTCGCCTGTTTCGATCTTATCACCGGGTTCATTGGATGTATCGAAAGTATCCGCGGACGGAGTCATTTTCTCCCTTTTCCCGGGTTCTTTTGCTATTGTCTCCTGTTTTTGCTCCCCGCTTCTATAGGTATAAAGCGTTATATCATTGATTACCGTGTCCTTGCGTATAGCCGACGGAAGGGCCTTGGCCTCGCTGCCTTTTTCCATTGTTCGTAAACGGACATAAAGATCTTCTGCCTTTTCCTGGGAATCACTGGCTTCCTTTTCCCAGGCAATGATCTTTCGTTGCCATGCCCAGCGTGCATCCGGGTCGGGCATTTCCCTGACCCTTATCCGGGCTTCCCGGGCAAGACGGGAGAGGGAATCGGCTGAAACCTGGTATGCCAGGGCCTTCTTTACCTCAACCTGGTAACCATTGGGCATTACAGGATTTATCTTTTCTTCCGGCAGGGAATTGACCTGTTTTTTCACTTCTGAAACCGTTTTTATGCTGACGGGGTCATTCCGCATATCCACTATGGATGTTATCGATTCAATGCCGCCGAACCTTCCGATACGCCGGATCTCATCCGGGCCGGCCGTAGCAAGGGATTTTTTGGGCTCTTTCATCTGGAGGATGTATACGATCATCATCGAATCCAGGCCCTGCCGGTCGGTGATAAGCAGGATTGTACCCAGGTCGGGTCCCGGCATAACCAGGTATTCATTATCGGGGGAATTCACCGGGAAACCCAGTGAGATCGGTTCACTCCAGTTATCCCTCTGGGGATCATAATGGGATTTAAAGACATCAAAGCCTCCAATGCTTTTATGTCCCTTAGAAGCAAAATAAAGATCATTGCTCACAGGATCAAAGTAGGGCATGATCTCATCATAACCGGTATTTATCTCTTCGATGGGTTCGGCTTCACCCCATCCGTTCCGGATATTTCTTTTTATACGGAAAATATCGGTACCTTTTTTCTTAGACCTTCCGTAACCTGCGAAATACACATAATCCCCCTTATTAATATTCCTCGGGCGAAAGTAATAATTCGTCAGCTCACCCTTCTTTTCATTTTTTGAGAAAAGATCGTCCGGCTTAACCGTAAGACTGCCTCCCTTATTTTTGATCTGCCTGACGTAGTTGGAATCGGAGAAGGTGAACAGGGAGGATTCGTGAATTTCGAACGGGTTGTAATTCAATGTCATGTCCATGGCATTTCCCGATATTGCCGTCTCATGTAGAGGATCGAATTCCTTCAGGCCCGATTTCCCGGCAGCTGATGTATATTTTTTGAATATGCCTACCGACTCGGGAAACTGGTAATTTTCGCGGTAGGCAAGTCCCAGGTAATAGAAAACTTCGGGAGGTACCATGCTTTTGGTAGCCGCAAATTCGAGATATTCAATGGCCGACGGGAGGTTCTTATGCAATTCCACCAGACAGATGCCAGCGTAATAATTGAAGAGGCCGTCTTTGGGATACCTGTTCAGAAGCTGGGTGTAATTTTCATACGCTTTATAATAACTGCCTGCCTCAAATGCTTCTTTTGCCTGATTTTTAAGTTCCGCCGTAGGTATCTGCCCGTTTTGCGGCATCGCAGCGAAATTGTAAAAGAAAAGGATGATGACAATGATCCATCCGCATCGTAAATTTCTAAACATATTAATTCCTCCCTTGTTTACTCATGTTGGCATTTTCGTCAATTCCGGCTAAAAATAGCAATTAAAATTCTTCGTTCATTGTTGATAAACATTGAAGTTACTAACTTATTTTTTTCATCTATTTCGTACATTTACAAATCACTTTTAGTATCATGTCCAACTTAAATATCGGTGACAAAGCCCCTGATTTCGAGGCTAAAGATCAGGATGGTAATACCATAACTTTAAAGCAGTTCAGGGGCAAAAAAGTCGTTCTTTATTTTTACCCGAAGGATAATACTCCGGGTTGCACTGCTGAGGCCTGTAATCTCAGGGATAATTATGATGATTTTCTGGAACAGGGTTATGAAGTGATCGGTATAAGCGCAGACAGTGAAAAATCACACCGGAATTTCATCTCCAAATACAATCTTCCTTTCCATCTGATTTCGGATCCCGGGAGGGAGGTGATCCATAAATATGATGCATGGGGTAAAAAATCGTTGTATGGGAAATTATTCGATGGTATCTTTAGGAAGACATTCGTCATCTCTGAGGATGGTTTAATCAAAAATATCATTGAAAAAGTCAAAACTAAGGACCATGCCAGGCAGATATTTGAACCGTTTTCCCATTAATAAGAAAAAACTATTATGACCAAGGAAAAAAACGAAACTGTTAACGTGAACAAGGAAAAACTGAAAGCACTGGAGCTGACACTTGATAAGATCGAAAAAGGATTCGGTAAAGGCGCCATTATGAAAATGGGCGGGGCAGCCATCGAAAATGTCCCGGTCATCTCTTCCGGATCCATTGGCCTGGATGTGGCCATGGGTATTGGGGGTTATCCCCGCGGAAGGGTGATCGAGATATACGGACCTGAATCCTCGGGAAAAACAACATTGGCAATCCATGCTATCGCTGAAGCTCAGAAAGCGGGAGGTATTGCTGCTTTCATCGACGCCGAACATGCCTTTGACAGGTTTTACGCACAGAAACTGGGTGTAGACACTCAAAATCTTCTTATCTCCCAGCCCGATGATGGTGAGCAGGCGCTGGAGATCACCGAACACCTCATCCGGTCGGGAGCCATCGACATTATCGTGATCGATTCGGTTGCCGCCCTTACGCCAAGGGCAGAGATCGAAGGGGAAATGGGTGATTCCAAAATGGGCCTCCAGGCCAGGCTGATGTCGCAGGCATTGCGTAAACTTACTGCCACCATCAATCGAACGAATACCTGCTGTATTTTCATCAACCAGCTCAGGGAAAAAATCGGCGTAATGTTCGGGAATCCGGAAACGACAACCGGCGGGAACGCTCTCAAATTTTATGCATCCATGCGCCTCGACATCCGCCGTACCGGTCAGATCAAAGAAGGGGAGGACATACAGGGAAACCGCGCTAAAGTTAAGGTCGTGAAAAACAAACTGGCGCCGCCCTTCCGGAAAGCCGAATTCGACATTATGTACGGGGAAGGCATTTCCAAAACCGGTGAACTCATTGATCTTGGCGTTGAAATGAATATTATCAAAAAGGCGGGATCGTGGTTTAGCTATGGTGATACAAAACTCGGGCAGGGTCGTGATGCCGTCAAATCTCTGTTCCGCGATAACCCGGAACTTTCAGAGGAAATCGAGCGCCGGATCCGGGAAGAACTCAGCAAAAAACCGGCCTGACCCCATGTCGTCCGGCACAAATTAATTCTGACATCCGGTTTACCTGCTCATTCGCTCCGGGAATTCCGGATGTCTTTTTTATATCATGCCCGGCTTCAATGCAACGCGCTTCTAAAAATCGAATCTCACCATGAAAAAAATTCTCTTCTTTCCGTTCCTTGTCGTCGCTGTTGCAATTATTTCCTGCACACAAAAAAATCCGGCGAAGATTTCCGAAACGCAATTATCTGTCCCATTGAATGATAAAGAAATTTCCGGAGGACTTCTTACTCCCGAAATTCTTTGGAAATTTGGAAGAATCGGCGAGGACAGGCTTTCCCCTGACGATTCCACCGTGATCTTCGATCTTACCCGGTATAACCTCAAGACCAACGGGAAGATCACAGACATTGTCTCCGTTCCTTCCAGTGGGGGTGGGATGAAGATCCTCACGGGTTCCGATGGTGTATACCATTCCATGAGGTGGCGACCCGACGGACGTAAGATAGGTTTTATTTCCGATGAATCCGGCGAAGGGCAGTTATGGGAAATGAATCGCGATGGAAGCGGGAAAACCCGGATATCAAGTATAGATGGCGGTATAACGGGTTTCGGATATTCGCCGGACGGCAGTCACATCTATTTCCTCAAAGATGTTAAAGTGGGTGAAACGACTAAGGATCTTTATCCCGATCTCCCCCTTGCAAATGTTCATATCGTCGACGACCTGATGTACAGGCATTGGGATAAATGGAAAGACTATTTCTACAGCCACATCTTCATTGCCAAATATGACAGCGGGATCATCACCGGTGGCACCGACATCATGAAGGGAGAACCCTGGGATTCGCCACTGGCTCCCTACTTCGGAGAAGGGGAGATTGCCTGGAGTCCCGATGGAAAATTTCTGGCTTATACCTCTAAGAAAATGAACGGGAAAGAATATGCCCTGAGCACCAATTCCGATATATTCCTTTACCAGCTCGCCGATAATTCAAGCCGAAACCTTACCGAGGGCATGAAAGGGTATGATAAATACCCGTCCTTTTCGCCCGATGGTTCAAAAATCGCCTGGCAGAGTATGGAAACGCCCGGCTATGAATCGGATAAGGGCAGGTTATTCATTATCGACCTGAAAACCAATGAAAAAACATATCTCACGGCAGGCTTTGATCAGAATGCTGAACATTTCGTGTGGGACGGGGAAGATGGGATCTATTTCCTGAGCGTACATCACGGTACATACCAGGTATACCGCATTGATACGCAATCCCAAAAGGTCGTGCAGGTCACCCATGGCGTTCATGATTTTAAATCTTTCTCACTGGGTGACGGATTCCTTACCGGAGGGGCGATGTCGATGTCTATGGCTATGGAAATTTTTCGGGTGGATCTGCCTGATGGCAGGGAAACTCAGCTCAGTTCCGTCAATAATGATATTTACGATCACATCAGGTTCGGAAAAGTAGAGGAGCGTTGGATAAAAACCACGGATAATAAAGATATGCAGGAATGGATTATCTATCCTCCCGATTTTAGTCCGGAAAAAACGTATCCCGCATTGCTGTATTGCCAGGGAGGACCGCAGAGCCCGGTAAGCCAGTTCTTTTCATACCGCTGGAATTTCCAGATCATGGCAGCGAACGGTTATATCATTGTCGCTCCAAATCGACGGGGACTCCCGGGATATGGCCGGGAATGGAATGCCGAGATCTCCGGGGATTACGGTGGACAGAATATGAAGGATTATCTCAGCGCCATTGATGACCTGAAAAAGGAAAGCTTTGTGGATGAAAACAGGCTCGGGGCAGTGGGGGCCAGCTACGGCGGATATTCCGTTTTTTATCTTGCCGGACATCACGGGAAGAGATTCAAGGTCTTCATCTCGCACTGCGGGATCTATAATTTTGAAAGCATGTATACGGCAACCGAGGAGACATTCTTTGTGAATCATGATATCGGAGGCCCATACTGGGAAAAGCCAAAACCCGAAAGTTACTTGTTCTCACCGCACCTGTACGTGGACAAATGGGACACGCCCATCCTGATCATTACGGGAGAAAAAGATTTCCGGATTCCCTATACCCAGAGTCTCGAAGCTTTCGACGCGGCACAACTCAGGGGAATCCCGAGCAAACTGCTTGTGTTTCCTGATGAAACCCATTTTGTTTCGAAGCCCCAAAATGCCATTTTATGGCAGAGAGAATTCTTCAGCTGGCTCGATAAATATTTGAAATAGTAATCCCCTATGAACACTTTTCTGAATTTTCTTTTACACCTGGTCTTCATCGGCACCTTCATCTTCCTGTATGTGGTATCTGTGATCATACTCCGTCCTTTCAGGGTGCACCGCAAAAGACCGGTATCGACCATTGCTTTTAAAATCAGCTACCTCCTGTATCTGGGGGTATTCCTCGTTCTTGCCTATCTTGTCTTATTTCACGCCGGGGAACCAACTGAAGCAGAAAACCCGGAAACAGGACAGTATCTGGGGTTATACTATGCTGTTGTGATCACTGCTTTCTTCATTCCAAATCTCGCGATCATGGTAAGGCGGAAGGTAACGCGTTTAAGGGAACAATTTAATATTCTGTTTACGGTGGTCAACGTCCTGATCACCCTCTCCCTGTCTTACATCATTTATTCCTTGTCATGGGAGTTTTGAATTACAGGCCGTATTCTTTCAGAATCTTCATGCTGCAGACTGTCATATCGCCGGTAGTCAATTCCCCGTCAAGCCAATGGATTTTGATACCTTCCCTTTCCATCTTCCGGAACCAGGTCATCTGGCGTTTTGCAAAACGGTGAATCGCTGTTTCCAGGCTTGTAAACATTTCTTCGTATGTAATCTTCCCGGTTACAAACCGGGTAAGGTACTTATACTCAAGCCCATAAAATTCGAGTTTGCCTGGAGCAATGCCTGATTCCAGCAGTTTCCTCACCTCGCCGGCCATCCCTTTGTCGAGCCTTTGCCTGAGCCTTTCGGTGATTCTCGCCCTTCGCAATTCCCTCTCAAAGCGGATACCGAAAATTACGGGGACCAGAGAGGGAAAATCCCTTGATACATCTCCACGACGGAGCTCATATTCTTCAATCTCGATCGCGCGGATAACTCTTTTTCGATTCAGGGTATCCGTGGTATTATGCAGTTTCCTTAGCGAAGCAAGCCAGGATCCCAGTTCCTCCATGGACATTTCCTCCATTTTTGCCCTCAATGCCTCATTAACAGGTACAGCGGTAAGCTTGTAATCCCTGAGAACCGCTTCGAGATATAAGCCAGTCCCCCCGCACAAGACAGGCATCTTCCCACGGGAGGAGATATCCCGGAATGCCCTGGCGAAATCTTCCTGGAACTCGTACAAATTATATTCATACCCGGGTTCTGCAATATCGATAAGATGATACGGCACAGTCCGTCCTTCAACGGAATAGTCTTCGTAATCTTTACCAGTACCGAGATCCATACCCCTGTATACCTGGCGTGAATCAGCCGAGATGATCTCGCCGCCCGTCAACAGGGCCAGCCGTGCAGCAAACGAAGTCTTTCCGGCTGCAGTATGACCGAGGACCGTTATGAGGTTCGGACGATTTTTTCTGCTCATGTTAATGTATGCCGGTAAAGTTAGTTTTTCTCAAAATTATCTTAATTTTGCTGAATAAGCTGTTTATGAAAGTCAGAAATATCTACATACGGACCCGTTCCTTGTTGACACGTCCCCAGCAGGCGTGGCGTGAGATTGATTATGAGAAGGGGCATAAGCAGGATGCCATACTGGATTACCTTCTGCCAATGTCGATCGTCGTCGGTGTGAGTACCATGCTTGGTTCCCTTTTTTTTGCCAGCATTGAGGATTCCGTATCCATAGGTTACATCTTTGTAAACGGATTGATCTCCTTTCTGATTGTGTTCCTGGAAGCTTACTTCGCGGGTTGGCTGATCTCGGAAATGACGGAGAGCTTTGATCCTTCGGTCAATTCGAACACGATCTTTAACCTGGTGATCTATTCACATGCACCCTTCTTCCTGGCCCTGGCTGTCTGCCGGCTTTTTCCCCAGCTTATGTTCCTGATGATCACGGGCATCTATTCCTTTTTCGTTTTCTGGCTGGGTATAAGCCATCTGCTTAAAATTGAGGATGATAAAAAACTAATCTTTCTTTTTCTGTCCTCCCTCATTATGATCCTGATCTTCCTGATGCTGACTGTGATATTTAACAGTATGTACAGCTTGCTGCTCAACCAATTTGCCACTATTTAAACCGAAACGGCGGGTAATATGAACCAGAACAAGATCAGCATAAAGAACAAGCGTGCCTATTTTGATTACGAAATACTGGAAAAATATACCGCCGGCCTGGTCCTTACGGGAACGGAGATTAAATCGGTGCGTGCAGGGAAGGTCAGCCTGGCCGATTCATTTTGCTATGTTAAAGACCACGAAGCTTTTGTTAAAAATCTGACGATCTCCGAATACGAGTTCGGCAGCTACAACAACCACGAACCCGGCAGGGATAAAAAACTACTTCTCCAAAAAGCAGAGATCCGTAAATTATCAAGAAAAACACGTGAGTCAGGGTTAACACTGATCGTCCTGCGCATTTTCATCTCGGAAAAAGGATATGCCAAGCTGGATATGGCGCTCGCAAAGGGTAAAAAACTGTACGATAAACGCGAGACCATCAAACAGAAAGATAACAAAAGACAACTCGAGAGGATGCAGAAGCAACACTAGAAGAATTTGTTGATTTGTTGATTTGGTGATTTGTTGAATGGGGTTGAAACCATCTGAAACAAATTAAAACAACTGAAAAATATTCTTCTTCCTAATCTGTGATAATCTGTGAAATCTGTGGTGAAACTCCCCGAAGAATTTGGTGATTTGGTGATTTGGTGAATGGAGTTGAAACCATTTCAAACCATTTCAAACAAGCTCAAACCATATCAAACCATATCAAACCACCTACTGGTTAAAGAAGAAATTATTAAGATTATAAATATCTTCTACCGTATAGTCCAGCTTATAGTCAAAATAATTATCAATACCCTGCAGGAGTTCATCAAAGGAAATATATCCGTCTTTGTCAGTATCGAGCTTCTTGAACCGGTCGGGTATTTCCATAACCGTTTTCCTGACATATCCTTTTCCAATGGTATTGAAATAAGCCATTACATCTTCCCGGCTCATGGCATCCTGTCTCTTCAGGAGTTGTTTAAGATACTCATCTTCGGTGATTGTCCTCCCCTGATCATCCACCCATGAACCTGCTGCAGTTTTTGCTTCTTTATCCTTATAATCGGGAATACCATCCATGTCGGTATCGAGAGGACATCCGGCAGTATCGACAGCCACCCCGTAAGGAGTTCCCGGACATTTATCGGCCGCATCAAGGATAAAATCCCCGTCCTCATCGCCGTACATTATATCATCGAATTCCAACTCGGCGAACAGTTTCTCCACGATCCTGGTTTTAGGCTGAGAAAAGAGATCGATCTTAAGCGAGAAGTAATTGTAGCTGAATTGGTCATTGCCTTTTTTACCCGCAACCGAGGTGCCTGAGCTGCTGATATTGTCCATGAAATCGGTGAAAGTAAAATGGTAGGAAGTCCCCAGGCGGCACGAGATCCTTTCGGAGATCTGGAAATCCAGGCCTATATCCACGGGTACGGAAAAGGTGGAACTACTGTATGATCCGAGGCCGTATAAATTTCGCTCTCTTGACCGCAGGTCGGTTTCATAACTGTAATTCCTGAAGATTATCTCTCCAGTGCTTATATCGTTCCCGGCATACGGGACATCCCTTATGGTCCCGTCTTTCCAGTAATTATAAGTCTTCCCGTCAGCATCCATCAGGTCGCCTTTCGGGTTGAACTGGATATTTTCGATCCCGGCTGAGATGAAAGGATGGATGAATTTGCCGGGGGGCAGGAGGTGGTTGAAATCATATTCGGCCGAAATACCGAAGTCGGCGATATCAGTCTTAAAATTCATGTTGTCAGCCAGGTTGGTCAGGGAACGTTGATTGGCTGACATGGTGCCATAGAGAAAGAAAAGGTTAAGTTTATAGTATCTTTTCGGATCGAGATAGGTGGTGATGCTGATCCGGTATCCGTAATCACCCAGGGCGGGAGTGAAGTAGTTATTCTTTATGTCACCATAGAAGTTGAAAACCCCTGCTCCCAGGCCAATAACAGGTTTATATACCGGGTTTTCCACTGCGACCTTTTCATTCAGCAGATCTTCCACATCCTGTGCCCGGATTTGCTGGGAAAATGCAAGTGCCAGAATTAATCCAGTTAATATTCGGTTCATACTCCCTTCATGGATATCGGCTCCATCAGCGGTACCATTTCTGGTTCGAAATCATCAGGGCTTCCTGCACGGTGATCCTGGTCCCGTCATTATAAGCCGAAACAAAGGCACCCTTTATGGGTGTGTTATTCCATACTTTCATCCTGTAATTCCTTGCTTCATGATATGCTGTAAAAGAACCGGTTGTATATTTTCTCCATCCCTCATGGATCTCGATTTTCACGGGATCGGAAATTCTTTTATTCTTAAAGTACCCGTTGACATTGCCTATCTTCCTGTGGCTCGCAGCGAGTTGTACCCTATAATAAACACCCTGTGCCGGCTGAAGCATAAGCGGATCCCCTGCCGGGCCGGGTTTTGGTAAGGAAACCCTGGTTATGGTGTCGGGCTGGCCGGCATCCGGCGCCGGGATTACCACTGCAGGTCCGGCAGGATGCTCAATATCGTTCTGCACTGTTTGTGCCGGCTCTTTACCTGTCTCCTGCCCGGCTTCAGCAAGATCATAATTTTTTTCAACTACCGCAATTGTTTTTGATTGGTTTCCGGTAATATAGGAAAAGGATCCTGAGATATTGAGGTCGGTTGTTTCTTTTCCGGGATCGGGAATGATCTTGTAACTGATCTCAAACTCAGGTTCTGAGGGAAGATTCATCCATAGAATTTTGGCAACGCCCTGGCTGAAACTGAAAATTCCTCCCTTGAGGTCGCCCTCCACGGCACGGAATCCGGCCGGGAGGTATTCCTCGATCTTTGCAAATTTATCGAGTGTGTTCTTTTTGATCAGAAGACTTACGGTAATCTCGTGTGCCCCTGTCTTCACCGGTGTTTTTCGCAGGACCGCCAGCTTCTCCGCCTCAGCCCCCTTACGCAACTCCGGCAACATTTTCTCAAAATCATTGATATCCACCAGGAGATTCTGGTCCACCGCAGGATCCGGAATGATCTTAACTTCATGTCCTCCGCTCACATTGATGCTTTTACGCTCGTTCTGTTCAATGAACGAGAATTCACCTGACAGAGT
Source organism: uncultured Bacteroidales bacterium (assembly GCA_963771005.1). Classification (GTDB taxonomy): domain Bacteria; phylum Bacteroidota; class Bacteroidia; order Bacteroidales; genus DASQZK01. Next base: position 1,405,468 of record CAVYRO010000008.1, on the reverse strand, counting down.
GAATGAGCCTTTCAGCCTCTTGTCTACGCTGACCGCATAGGTAACAGTTACCCGTGGTTCGGCAGGAAGCTTCAGCCAGATAAAACGTACACGTTGATTTTCGAATGTGAAATCAGCATTAGCCGCCGATACCCGCCTCGCGGTCAATCCGGAAGGAAGTTCCTGGGTAAACCTTGAAAAACTCTCAAGTTCGCCCTTGTCTATGGTAAGCGTGATCTCGAAATCCTGTCCTCCCTGAACTTCACCCGGTACCTGCATATTTACATTGATATCCGGGATATTGAACGACGAGAAAATCGACAGGGCCAGAAAATTCAACAACAGTATAAAATTTTTTATCATAAATCTACCGGTATTTTTGCGAAAAGTTAAAGCTTATGAATGAAGATGAAAGGTTCATCCTATTCTAATTATTAACAATACCTGATTAATTTAAACAAAATAAGGAACTTAGAAATTCGGACTGAGAAGATAATTACTGTAAAACTTATTGATATGTTCGACTGCCTCTTCGGCAGTGTCCACTACACAAAAAAGATCCATATCCTCTTCACTGATATTGATCTCCCTTTCCAGCATAACCTCCCGGATCCATTTCATCAGCCCGCCCCAGTAATCAGTTCCGATCAGTACGACCGGGAACCGGCCTACCTTCCCGGTCTGCATCAGGGTAATGGCTTCGAATAGTTCATCGAAGGTACCGAAACCTCCCGGAAGAACCACGAAACCCTGGGCGTATTTCAGGAACATCACTTTCCGGACGAAGAAATGCCTGAAAGTGATCAGCTTATCTGCATCGATAAAAAGATTTGCACTCTGCTCATGAGGAAGATCAATGTTGATCCCTACACTCTTGCCATGGCCTTTTTTGGCTCCCATGTTGGCAGCTTCCATGATCCCGGGTCCGCCGCCGGTGATTATACCATATCCATGCTGGGTGAGCTGGTATGCGATCTCCTCCGCAAGTTTGAAATATTTATTATCCGGAGTGGTTCTTGCGGAGCCGAAAATGGAAACGCATGGTCCTATGCTTCCCAGTTTTTCAAATCCCTCAACAAATTCAGCCATGATCTTGAAGATCTGCCATGAATCCGAAGTTTTTATCTCGTTCCAGTCCTTTTGTTTGAATGCTCTTGCTATTTTTTCTTCACTCGATGACATAAGAAATCCTGTTATTTTAAATTAACCCAAAAGTAGCATTTTATTTTTCTTTTACGCACATGGGATTTACCCCTGGTTTATGTTTCACCGTCTTCCGTATGGGTCAGTCATCCGTAAGTAGGCTGTTGTGTTTACGCTTGTTTTTACGGATCCTTTTTTTGAAAGTTTCTTTTCAGGTAACATTCATGCGATCCTTAAATACCGTAAAATAGAGTGCCTGGCGGTTGCTGAATCCTGACGGGAGGCAGAATATTGTGCAACAGGAAATTACGTCACTGCAGCCTTTTTATTTCTCCGCAGTTTCCGGCTGTTTTTTCGCATAGCTCTTTTGAAGTTCCTTTTTGAGGAATTGGCCGGTGTAAGAACTGCTGACTTCTGCAAGCTCCTCGGGTGTTCCGGTTGCGATGATCCTGCCACCGCTGTTTCCTCCCTCGGGGCCGATATCAATTACATAATCAGCGGTCTTGATCACATCCATATTATGTTCGATCATGATGACTGTATTTCCCTTGTCTACCAGTTTTCCAATCACTTCAAGGAGAACACGGACATCTTCAAAATGAAGCCCGGTGGTGGGTTCATCAAGAATATACAAGGTCTTACCGGTGTCTTTTTTAGCCAGTTCGGCTGCCAGTTTCACACGTTGGGATTCACCGCCCGAAAGGGTAGTCGAGGGTTGTCCCAGGGTGATGTAACCCAAACCAACTTCCTTCAGCGTCTTTATCTTTCGTTTGATGGAAGGGATATTGACAAAAAATTCGAGGGCCTGGTTGATCGTCATGTTCAGCACATCATTGATATTCTTCCCCTTATATTTCACCTCGAGCGTTTCACGGTTGTATCTTTTCCCGTTACAATCGCGGCAGGTGACATATACATCGGGAAGAAAATTCATTTCAATAGTTTCAACACCTGCACCGCGGCAGGTTTCGCATCTTCCGCCTGCAACATTGAAAGAGAAACGGCCGGCATTATACCCCCTGATTTTGGATTCCGGGGTCTGTTCAAATAGCTTCCTTATATCGCCGAATACTCCTGTATAGGTGGCAGGATTAGAACGCGGCGTTCTGCCCAGCGGAGACTGGTCGACCTCGATTACTTTATCCAGGTGTTCAATACCGGTAATATCGTTATATTCAAGCGGCTCTTTATCGCTCCTGTAAAAATGCCGGCTAAGTATAGGGTGAAGGGTTTCGTTGATCAGGGTGGATTTACCGCTGCCGGAGACACCACTGACGCAGATGAATTTCCCCAATGGGAAGGATGCCGTGACATTCATGAGATTATTACCTTTTGCACCTTTCAGGATCAGTTCCTTCCCGTTACCTTCCCGCCGGGAGGCGGGGATGGGGATGAGCTTCCGGAACTGCAAATAATCGGTGGTCAGGGTCTGAAGCGACATGATGGACCCGGGATCACCTTCTGCCACGACATGTCCCCCGTGACGGCCTGCAAACGGGCCCATATCCACAATGAAATCTGCCGACTCGATCATTTCCCGGTCGTGCTCCACCACAATGATGGAGTTGCCATTATCCCTGAGCTGCCTTAGCGAGTCGATGAGCTTGAGATTGTCTTTCTGGTGAAGACCTATACTGGGCTCATCAAGAATATATAATACGTTGACAAGCTGCGATCCGATCTGCGTGGCAAGTCTGATCCGCTGGCTCTCGCCCCCTGAAAGGCTCCGGGAAGGACGGTCAAGGGCCAGGTAATCGAGCCCTACGTCGAGCAGGAACCGGATCCTGTTCCTTATTTCCTTCAGGATGTCGCGGGCAATTATATTTTGTTTGTCGCTGAGTCGCTCCTCGAGATTGAGAAACCAATCGTAAAGGGATGAAATATCCATTCCCGACAGCTCCGCAATATTTTTCCCATCCATCCTGAAATAAAGAGATTCCTGTTTCAGTCTGGCTCCATTACACTCCGGGCAGGTGATCCTGCGGATGAACTGGCTGGCCCATTTCTGCTGGCTGCGGGAGCTGCTCTCACCGTTATGGTTTTGGACATAGCTTATGACGCCCTCGAAGGTGAGGAAATAATTTGATGAAGATCCGAGGGGTGTGTTGGACAGTTTGAGGGGCTCTTCGGTACCGTAAAGGATCTTGTTCAAAACGTCCTCCGGGATGTCTTTTACAGGATCATTCAGCGAAAAATCAAATTTCCTGGCAAGGGATTCCAGTTGCCAGAAGATCAGTGAATTTTTATATGAGCCGAGCGGTTTTATTGCACCTTTCCTGATGTTCTGTGAGGGATCGGGGATGATCCGGCTTATGTCGATCTCACTGATAACACCAAGGCCGTTACACCGGGGGCAGGCGCCCTGGGGAGAGTTAAAGGAAAAGGAATGCGGGGCAGGTTCATTGTAGGATATACCGGAAGTGGGGCACATAAGCTGGCGGCTGAAATATCTTGGGGTTTCACTGTCTTTTTCAAGCACCATCATAATACCCTTGCCCTGATCCATCGCCGTTTTTACCGATTCGCGGATCCGTTTCCTGTCATGATCGTTCACTTCCGCCTTATCGATGAGGATCTCAATGTTATGTGTCTTATAGCGGTCAACCTTCATGCCATGCGTCACTTCCCTGATCTCGCCGTCGATACGGGCAGAGATAAAACCCTTTTTCAGGATCTGGTCGAATAGTTCCTTGTAATGTCCCTTTCTTCCTTTAACGACAGGCGAAAGCAGATAGATCTTCTTTCCCCGGAACTTTTCCAGGATGAGATCGATGATCTGGTCATCGGTATAATGGACCATCTTTTCGCCCGTGACATAGGAGAATGCCTCAGAGGCTCTTGCATAAAGGAGCCGGAGAAAATCATAGATCTCGGTAATGGTGCCTACTGTGGACCGAGGATTTTTATTGGTGGTTTTCTGCTCGATGGAGATAACCGGACTGAGTCCGGTGATCTTGTCCACATCGGGTCTTTCCATATTACCGAGGAACTGGCGGGCATAAGACGACATGGTCTCTATATATCTCCGCTGACCCTCCGCATAGATGGTGTCGAAGGCCAGGGAAGATTTCCCGCTTCCGCTGAGGCCCGTAATTACGGTGAGTTTGTTACGCGGGATATTTACATCAATATTTTTCAGGTTATGTACACGCGCTCCCAGTACGCTGATCATTCTCTCTCCTTTTCCGGCATGTACGACTTTATCATTCGTTTTCAATTCTCCTCCTGTTTCCCTTTAATTTGGTCCACCCGGGCGGGATCAAAATATCCTTCCCGGGGTATCTTCACATAGTACGTCCTTTTCCGGCTGTTGGTGAGATAGGACTCACGCAGCCAGGGATTCAGCCATTTCAGTATTTTGTAATTTATTCCGTACTGCCTGGCAAAATCCGAAAAATCCTTTACGGGACCTTCCACACTAACTTCATAAACCGGGATCTGGGGATACAGGTCTTTTTCTCCCACGTAAAATCCAAATCTTGAAGGATTTGACAGGATCAGCTTATAGGAAAGGATCCTGTAAACGTAGCGGGAGGTCTCCTCATATAACAAAAGATCATAGTATTGTGTTTCATTCTGTTTTGTCACCTGCTGGTCTATGCCTCTGCGGCCGGCATTATAAGAGGCGGCGGCGAGTGTCCAGCTACCGTATTTTTCGTAAGATTCCCTCAGGTATTTACAGGCGGCTTCGGTTGATTTTTCCAGGTTGTAACGTTCGTCGATCTCGTTATCGACTTCGAGCCCGTTTTCCCTGGCGGTTGCCGGGAGAAGCTGCCAGAAGCCGGCAGCGCCTGCAGGTGAGACGACATTTATCAAACCACTCTCTGCAACGGAGAGATATTTAAAATCATCGGGAACGTTGTATTTTTTTAGGATCTTCTCCATTACCGGGAAATAACGGTTGGCCCGCTTGATAAAAAGCAATGTTTGCGACTGCCAGTAGGTATTAACGAGTAGCTCTTTATCAAGGCTTTCGCGGATATCAACCTGGTCGAGCGGAACTGTTTCACCTGCGAATTCAAGTTCGTCCGGCAGGGCAACAGAAAAGATGGCGTAGTTATTCGCCGGTTCATCCGGAAGAGGATTCGTCTCTTCAGCCGATGTCTCCGTTCCCTTGTTCATAAATACCATTCCCACAGCCAGAATAAGGGCTGCCACAATCATCATCCATGACTGCCTCATAGATCTCTTCTTCATAGAACCTTAATTTTTTAAAGCGAACGTAAATTTTTGGGCTGGTGATCCGGGAATGCTGGACACAAAACTAACAAAAAAATTCAGGAATATATTGCAGAACGATCCTGAAATCAATCCCTTGCGAGGTATATTTAGAATCAAAAAGAATAAGATCAGAATTTAAACCGGATACCAGTGTACAACCCTAAATAGTACGGTCTGGAAATGATAAGGTTATGATTATTCAGAGAATTAAGATAATATTTAAACTGGGGTTCAAAAGTAAAGAATAGATTTTTGCTCAGATCGATATCCATCCCGAGCCCGAGATTGCCGCTGTAGTTGATCTTCCTGATATCGCCGGTGGTGCCGAAATAGCTTTTATCCCCGTTTTCATCCAGGATAACCTCATCAGCAAGAAGAAAATTAGTGCTTAATCCGCCAAGAAGGTTAAGATCGACTGTGCGGTCGATGAACTTATATTGAACCATGAAAGGTACTTCTACAAAATGAAACCACTGGTCCAGGTTTAAACTCGCCGGCAGGGCAGTGATGCCATCCAGAACCATATTGCCTCCCGGGGTAAAGGTATTATCCTGCCGTATATCTTTAGAAGGATTATTGGAACTCAGGATTACCTGGTCGCCCGAGGCCCTGGTTACCTCACCGATGGAATTTCCGATGAAAAGAACATGGTCTGCCTTCGATGCAGAGCCTGAATAGTCCATTCCGGAGGAAAATGTGGCGATGGAATTAACCTGTATGCCCAGCCTTGAATATACCAATCCGGTTTGCAGGCTGAGTCTCCGCGAAGCCTGGTAACCAATGCTTACCCCTCCTGAATAGCTTATTCTTGGCTGTTCGGAATCCGCGTAATATCCCGACAGGCCGTTTTCTTCGCTCCCCAGGCTCCTGTATGAATAGACAGGGCTGAAGGCTGCCGAAATAAAAAGTTTATCCGTCTTTTCTTTTTCTGCAGGAGGAAGTTCGAAGTCCGTCAGAAGAATGCCCGCGGGGAGGGTGACTTCCGGGGCTGGACGAATAATCGTATCCTCGATTTTGACTGGAACTCCGGCAAAAAGTGGATGGTTTAAAACATCAACGGGCAATTTTAGCCTTGAAGGCATGGTTTTTTCCGGAAGGGGGAATTGTTCCTCCGGTACCGGATTGAGCGGTGGTGATGCGCTGGACGAAGCAAGCCCTGTTTCTGCTGCTAAGGCAGTCTTTACGCGGGCGGGCACCTCGTCCTTACCGGTTGCATGGACCGCATTTCTGCCTGTCATTTCCTTTTCTTCTTCTTCGGGATGTCCTTTCTGAACTGCCACGCGATGGTTTTCGCTGCGGGGAATTGCCTCCGCATCCACAGGTGAGTCCGCAGACGAATCCCGGATCTCTTTTTGCGCGATGGAAATGGATTTGGGTGAAGAACTTTCGCCTTTGTGATCAAGAAAATAATACCCTGTCCCCGCGGCAAGGAGTATTGCAACACCTGCGGCTATGGCCCGGAAATAGATGACCCTATTCCTGCTGCGGCCGGCATTCATATTTGCAAGTATGCCTTCCCATATCTCTTCCGGCGGTTCCTTCCGGTAATTTTTCAGTTTATCCCTGAAAACATCATCCCATTTTTTCCTGCTGTTTTCCATACTTATCTTGCTTCCCGTGATTCCTTATAGAGGATCTTCAATTTTTCCTGCAAAACGGCCCGGGCCCTTGAAAGATTAGATTTTGATGTTCCTTCCGATATGCCCATCATTTCTGAAATTTCCTTGTGACTGTAACCTTCAATAGCGTACAGGTTGAATACCATCCTGTATCGTGGCGTGAGGGAACTTATCATTTCCGTGATCTCATCAGCGGTGAGTTTTGCGATAGTTTCCTCATGCGATAATTCCGGGTTCCCGGTAATCTTTTCATCGATACTTTCCATGTTCACCATCCCCCGGTACCTTTCCAGCGCCGTATTGACCATGATCCTGCGGATCCATCCTTCCAGGGAGCCTTTCCCGGTGTACTGCCCGATCTTGCTGAACACTTTGATGAACCCATCCTGCATGATATCCCGGGCATCATCCTCATTGCCCGCATACCGTAAACACAAGCCGTACATCACCGGGGCAACAAGCCGGTACAATGCTTCCTGGCTCCTGCCGTCACCCTTTTTACAACCCGCTATGATCTTGTCAGGGATATTTGACACTCCGCAATTTTTACCGTAAATTTATCACACTTCTCCGGATAGACAAACTCCCTGTAAAATCTGATTCCGGTATCATCTTATCTTCAGATGAAAAAAACGGCATATTAGTTGCGTTTAATTTGCATGCCGGCGCAACCTCATCGACATGCCGGTCATCTCAGTAAAAAATACCGGTGCATAATTCCGGAAAAATTTTAAATGATGGATATGAAAAATTTTACATTCCTGATACTCCCGGCAATGCTGTCCGTTTCGATCCTGACGTCCTGCCAGAAAAAAGAGAATGGTAACAGGGATCCGGGATATCTGGCTTCCGATAAAAAGGTTGCCGAACTTATTAAATCGGACAATGCCTTTGCTTTCGACCTGCTGGAACAGACCGATATGATCAATGGTTCGGATAACTACATGATCTCACCGCTTAGTGTATCCATGGCCCTGGGAATGACCTATAACGGGGCTGAAAATGATACGAAACAGGCTTTTGAACAAACCCTCCGCCTCAATGGAATGAGCCGCTATAACCTAAACAGGATCCATGGCGACCTCCGGGATTTCCTTGTCAGGGCCGATCCTAAGGTGACTCTGGAAATTGCAAATTCCATCTGGGTGCATGATGCCTTTACCCTGATGAAAGCTTTCCGGGATACGAACACCTATTATTATAATGCCGAAGTCACGAACCTGGATTTTCACAGCGCCAACGCAACGGAAATAATAAACAATTGGGTTTTGGAGAATACCCATGACAAGATCCCCGAAATTCTCGACAATATCCCTTCCGATGCGGTCATGTATCTCATCAATGCCATATACTTCAAAGGAACCTGGAAATATGCTTTCAAAGAGGATGAGACCGGAGACATACCGTTCCACTATGCGGACGGATCCACAGGGAATGTTACGGCAATGAGAATAAACGGTGATTTTAAATACTACCGGAATGACCTTTTCAATGCTCTCGAGCTTCCTTATGGCGACGGGAAATTTGTGATGGATGTCCTCTTGCCTCTGGAGAGTAAATCCGTAAGCAATGTGATCGGCTGGCTCGCCGGTAGTTCGGATGATAACTGGTATAATGATTTTTACGAGGCCAAAGGCCTGGCGGTGACTCTTCCTAAGTTCAAATTCGAATACGGCACCCTGCTCAATGATCCGCTTACCAATATGGGGCTGGGCATTGCTTTCACTTCATCGGCCGATTTTTCGGGAATGCTCGAAGAGGAAAAGAACCTGGCCATTTCCAGGGTCATTCACAAAACTTTCATCGATGTAAATGAAAAAGGCACCGAAGCCGCAGCGGCGACAGCCGTGGAGATCACCTATACCTCGGTATCCGAACCCTCATCTTTCATTGTAAACCGGCCCTTCCTCTTCATTATCCGTGAAAAAAGCACGGGTGCGGTGGTATTTACCGGATGCGTGGGCAGGCCGTTGTATGAATGAAACGGGGGATGCGTGCGGGTGGGCGCAGGGGCCGGTCGCGACCGGCCCGTGTTATTCAGTCCAGTCACGATTGGCCCGTATTATCCGGGGCGATCATAATCTGTACGTAAAATCCAGGCCGGTCATGATCAACGCGTATTATCCAGGCCGGTCGCGATCCACATAAATAATCCAGACGGTCACGACCAACACGTATTATCCGGGCCGGTCATGATCAACATATATAATCCAGGTCGGTCATGATCAACACGTATTATCCGGGCCGGTCATGATTAATGTATATAATCCAGGTCGGTCATGATCAACACGTATTACCAGGTCGGTCATGATCAACGTATATAATCCAGGTCGGTCACGATCAACACGTATTACCAGGCCGGTCATGATCAACGTATATAATCCAGGTCGGTCACGATCAACACGTATTATCCAGGCCGGTCATGATCAACGTATATAATCCAGGTCGGTCACGATCAACACGTATTATCCAGGCCGGTCATGATCAACGTATATAATCCAGGTCGGTCACGATCAACACGTATTATCCAGGCCGGTCATGCTCAACGCGTATTATCCAGGCCGGTCACGATCAACACGTATTATCCAGGCCGGTCATGCTCAACGTATATAATCCAGGTCGGTCACGATCAACACGTATTATCCAGGCCGGTCATGCTCAACGTATATAATCCAGGTCGGTCACGATCAACACGTATTATCCAGGCCGGTCATGATCAACGTATATAATCCAGGTCGGTCACGATCAACACGTATTATCCAGGCCGGTCATGATCAACGTATATAATCCAGGTCGGTCACGATCAACACGTATTATCCAGGCCGGTCATGATCAACGTATATAATCCAGGTCGGTCACGATCAACACGTATTATCCAGGCCGGTCATGATCAACGCGTATTATCCAGGCCGGTCATGATCAACGCGTATTATCCAGGCCGGTCGCGACCGGCCCCTACGGGTGGTTCGGTATCAGATATGGATTACTTCGTCATATGCGGCGGCGGCGGCTTCCATAATGGCCTCAGACATCGTGGGATGGGGGTGCACGGATTTGATGATCTCATGGCCGGTGGTCTCCAGTTTCCTGGCAACGACCATCTCGGCGATCAATTCGGTCACGTTGGCGCCGATCATATGTGCTCCCAGGAGCTCACCGTATTTTGCATCGAAGATGAGTTTGACAAAACCATCTTTTTGTCCGGCTGCAGCGGCCTTGCCTGACGCTGTATAGGGAAATTTGCCCACGCGGATCTCGTAGCCCGCCTCTTTGGCAGCATATTCGGTATACCCGACGGAGGAAACCTCGGGGTTGGTGTATGTACAGGCCGGGATATTTCTGTAATCGATGGGCTCCGGGTTCATACCGGCGATCTTTTCAACGCAGCAGATCCCCTCGGCTGAGGCCGCATGGGCCAGGGCAGGTCCGGCAATGATATCACCTATGGCATATATCCCGCTTACGTTGGTTCGTAAATATTCGTCCACCTTCACCTTTCCTTTTTCCACCGTTATCCCAAGCTCCTCAAGCCCGATATTTTCGATATTCGGAGTGATGCCCACTGCGGAAAGGACAATTTCCACCTCCGTTTCCTCCATCCCCTTCGGGGTTTTAATGCTCACCTTGCAGAGCTTACCCTTGGTATCAACGGATTCGACGGACGAAGAAGTCATGACTTTAATGCCTGCTTTTTTGAAGGAGCGTTCGAGTTGTTTGGAAACTTCTACATCCTCGAGAGGAACGATATTGGGCAGGAATTCCACCAGGGTCACCTTCGTGCCCATGCTGTTGTAAAACCCGGCAAACTCACTGCCTATTGCACCCGACCCGACTACGACCATGGATTCGGGTTTTTTAGGAAGGGTCATTGCCTGGCGGTACCCGATGATCTTTGTGCCGTCCTGTTTAAGGTTGGGAAGCTGGCGGGAACGGGCTCCGGTAGCCAGCATGATGTGTGAAGCTTCGACAGTGGTTTTTTTGCCGTCCTTCTCGACTTCCACCTTTCCCGGTGCTGTGAGTTTTGCAAATCCCTCGATGAGATCGATCTTGTTTTTCCGGAACAGGAACTGAACGCCTTTGCTCATTCCGTCGGCGACAGTGCGGCTCCGCTGGATGACTTTCTCAAAGTCCGGCTTTACCTGGCCTTCTATCACCAGGCCGTATTCCTGTGCATGGTTGAAATAATCGAGTACCTGTGCACTTTTCAACAATGATTTTGTAGGTATACAACCCCAGTTCAGGCAGATGCCACCGACATTTTCGCGTTCAACCACGCCGACCTTCATTTTAAGCTGTGCAGCACGAATGGCAGCTACATAACCTCCGGGGCCACTGCCGATAACAAGTAAGTCATATTTCATAAGTTCAGATTTTAGGATTTTTATGATTGCCGGGCATGAATCCGTCCCGTACATGGAATTATCTTCCATGGAGAGAACCAGGCACGGATCATCCTCACGGTATACATAGGTTTAAGTTCATTTTAATTCGGGCAATCCCTGATGAATGCATCATCCTGATGAAGAAAATATTCTGTGTTGTTGTGACAACAGACTGATGAAATTCCGTCCGTTCACGTACTAAAACAAATTTACCGCTTTTTAGTTTATCTCAAAACCGGCGGTGCGTGGTCAGCCGCTATTCCTTTGCCGTAAAGCTTCGAAAAGGAACACCGCTGCCGATGCCGAAACGTTCAGTGAATCAGCCGCACCCATCATCGGGATGTGGATGATCATGTCCGCCCTTTCCCTCCACAACCGGCTGAGGCCGCCGGCTTCCGACCCGAGAACGATGGCGCAGGCCTTATGGAAATCCGCCTTGTAATAGCTGACACTGTCCTGTAGCGCTGCAGCATATATCGCAATGCCATTCTTCCTGAGAAATCCGGCTGCCTCTCCGGATGAAGAGACTACGACTTTTTTCGTGAATACACAGCCCAGGCTGGCCCTTATGACATTTGGATTGAAGATATCCGTCTGGTTATCGCAAACGATAACGGCATCTGCCCCCGCGCCATCCGCAGTGCGCAGGATAGCCCCCAGGTTCCCGGGTTTTTCGACTGTCTCGATGACCAGATAGAGTGACATGGGAGAAGGGCGTATATCATCCAGATCCAGATGCTTAATTCTGGCAGTCGCCAGGAGTCCGTCGTGATTATCCCGGTAGGCAATGCGTGAAAATACATGGTCCGAGATCTCTGTCTTTTCTTCAGCATCGAGGGAGGAAGTGAATTCTTTCAGTTTATCATCCTGAAGTTCAGGGCAATGATAGAGTGTATGGATGGCGAAGCCGCTTTCGGCTGCTTTTTTGATTTCCCTGTATCCCTCGATGGTGAAAAGCCCTGTTTCCCTTCTTACACTTGCCTTTTCCAGCTTCAGTAGCTCTTTGATACCTGGGTTTTGTGTACTGGTGATGCGTATCATGACTGGCTGATGAGATGAATGGTATAGCCGGCATAGATCAAAAGGAAGATCAGTCCTTCCCACCTGTCGAGCATTTTCTTTTTCCCGGTGAACATCGCACCCATGATCAGGAGGCTGCTAAAAAGGTAAAGAAGGATGTCGGTATTGAACGAGGGGTTGAACGATACCGGCGTGATCACCCCGCTCACTCCCAGGATGAAAAGAAGATTGAAAATATTTGAACCGATAATATTGCCCATTGCCAGATCGCTGTTTCCACGGTAAGCGGCTACTGCCGAAGTGGCCAGTTCGGGCAGCGAGGTTCCTATGGCTACTATGGTCAACCCGATGATGCGTTCAGACATCCCGAAATTTCTTGAAATATTCACGGCATGGTCAACCACCAGCTTGCCTCCCAGGATCAGGCCGCTAAATCCGGCGAGGATGAGCAGTATCAGGATGAGGTTCCTCTCCTTTCCTGCGTAGGGAATACTCAGCTCCTTATCTTTTTTAACAGTCTGAAATATAATGTACAGGAACAGCAGGAAGAAGACGAGGAGGATGACACTGTCAAACCTGCTTACGATATCGGGAATGTTGGCAAAAAAGCTGTCATTAGCCACCACAAGAAGAACCAGGCCGGCAAGAATGGAATAGGGGATCTCGCGTTTAATGGTGCTGAGACTTACCGTGACCGGCCGGATCAGTGCGGTCACACCAAGGATGATAAGGATGTTGAATATATTGCTTCCCAGGATATTCCCGAGGACCATCTCGTTCAGGTTTTCAATGGCACCGACGGTATTGACCACGAGTTCGGGGGCAGAAGTGCCGAAAGCGACTATGGTGAGACCGATCACAAGCTGTGAAATTCCCAGTTTCAGGGCTATCGAAGCCGATCCCCTCACCAGCCAGTCGGCCCCCTTCAGCAGCAGGAGAAATCCAAGGATCAGAAAAAGAAAATCAGGAACCATGATCAATCCGGGATGATTAGGAAACAAATGCAAAGTAACGTGATTTTTTCAGGTTTTTTAAAATTTAATATGGATTCTGCTGTCGATTTCATAAATTGAGTGGCTTAATGTCCCGGCAAAAATTCTGCTGAAGGGCTGAAAAAATTTTTACCGAATCGGCAGCAGGCAAAAATTCGGAGCAATTTTGATCATAACTCATCCATATGACGGTTAAAAAGAATTTTGGTACGGCTCCCGTTTTTTTCACTGCCATCGCAACCATTCTTGGGGCAATACTATTCCTGCGATTCGGTTTTGCCGTCGGGATGCTAGGCTTCTGGGGAACAATCCTGGCGATATTTGTAGGCCACCTGGTAACCATTCCCACAGCGCTGGCCATTTCCGAAATTGCCACCAACAGAAGGGTTGAAGGCGGAGGCGAATATTTTATCATTTCCCGTTCGTTCGGATTGAATATCGGGGCAACCATCGGCTTTGCCCTTTTCTTATCTCAGGCCATTTCGGTGGCTTTCTACGTCATCGCTTTCACGGAAGCGTTTTCACCTTTTTTTGATTTCGTAAAGAATAATACAGGCATCAATCTCCCGCGTCAGGTTATCAGTATTCCCGCTATGCTGGCCCTGTCGGGACTGATACTCAGGAAAGGAGCCAACATGGGGGTGAAGACACTTTATTTTGTGGTCGGATTATTATTCGCCTCTCTTATCCTGTTTTTTATCGGGAAGACCGAATATTCCCAGTCGTCCGGATTCTCTCTCGCCAATGCCTCCTTCAGGAACAAGGAGCAATTCTTTTATGTATTTGCCATTATATTCCCGGCATTTACGGGGATGACGGCAGGAGTGGGACTCTCCGGCGACCTGAAAAAGCCCTCCCGGTCCATCCCGGTTGGTACCACACTGGCTACGGTAAGCGGCATGATCCTGTATATTTTTATCTCCTGGAAATTCAAGAACTCTGCCCCTTCAGGTGACCTGATCAACAACCAGCTTATCATGAGCCAGATCGCCCTTTATGGAAAATTCATCATCCCCATTGGCCTCGCCGCCTCCACTCTCTCTTCCGCACTCGGATCGGTGATGGTTGCGCCACGAACACTGCAGGCTCTTGCCTCGGATAAGTCATTCCCATCGGGGAGGGTCAACCGAAGGCTGGCCTTCATCAACCGGAAAACCGGGGAACCCTATAACGCCACCATGGTAACCTGTATCATTGCATTGATCTTTGTTGCGGTGGGGAATGTAAATGTCGTTGCCCAGATCATTTCCATGTTCTTCATGTTGACCTATGGTTCCCTCTGTCTCATCTCTTTTCTTAATCATTTCGGAGCTTCACCTTCTTACAGGCCCTCATTCAGATCAAAATGGTTCATTTCACTCATCGGCTTTATCACAGCCGTATGGCTCATGTTCAAGATGAACTTTTTCTATGCCCTGCTCGCTGCAATCCTCATGATCCTTCTCTATCTTTTCATCAATGCCTATCATAAGAACCGGAAAGGACTGGAAGCAATCTTTGCCAATTCCCTCTTCCAGATAAACAGGAATCTACAGGTATATCTCCAGAAGAGAGCAAAGAGTCCTTCAACGGCTGACTGGCGGCCCAGTGCGATCTGCATAAGCAAATCATCCTTCGTCAGGGACAATGCGTTTTGTCTTTTGAACTGGATCTCCTATAAATACGGTTTCGGAACCTATATCCATCTTCTCGAAGGATATTATTCCAAAGCCATGTACAACCGGTCGGTAGAGGAACATGCGGCACTGATCAAAAAATTCGAAAAATACAGGAACCAGGTCTACCTCGATACCCTCATCTCGCCCTCCTACACTTCGGCCATTGCCCAATCCATACAGCTTCCGGGCATATCGGGAATGGAGAACAATATGGTCATCTTTGAATTTGACCGGACAAAACCCGGAGAGATCGATGGTATCATCGATAATTTTGCACTCGTCCGTTCAGGTGATTTCGATGTATGTATCCTGGATTCTGCTCCTGAAAAGATCGATTTCAAAAAAGGAATCCATGTCTGGATCCGGAGTATCGATCAGGAAAATGCACACATGCTCATTCTGCTCAGCTTTGTCATCCTGGCCCATCCCGACTGGAAGCGGAGCAATATACGGATCTTTGATGTGTGTAAGCACGGTAGGGAAGAGGAAACAAGGCAGCAACTCGAAGACCTGGTTACGAGCGGCCGGCTCTCAATAAATACAAAAAATATTCAGATTATCCCTGAAGATCCCGATAAAGGCATCAAGACACTTGTAAATGAGAAAAGCGCCGGGTCTGCACTCTGCCTGATCGGCTTTCATTCCGACACCCTGAAACATGAGGGAAGGAAAACCTTTGAAGGCTACGATACGAATGGCCACATCCTTTTCGTAAACTCCCGCTCAAGAAAAGAAATCAACCTCGAGTAAACAATCCGGCCTTTAATTACTTTACTATTCTAAAATGACCTAATCGCTAACTGAATGAATATCACTGATAATCTCGTTGTTTCAGCGGCGATCTTACTGGCGGGGATCAGCCTCGTATGGTACGCCGTAAACAGAATACGCCGTGAGATACGTGGCACACCCGGTTTCAATAAGGGAGGGCAAATCCTGCGAAAAGCAGTTTTACCGGTCACCGTTCTTACCATTTTGCTTGCGCTGAAGCTGAATCTCAAGATCATCCTTGTGAACGAGGATTACATCTCTTCGGGTAAAAACCTCTTCACCATCCTCATCATTGTTTCAGTGGCATGGATATCAATCAATTTTATACAGATCATGAGGATTCTTCTCCTGCACAGGTACGATCTTTCCATCAAGGATAACCTGCACGCGAGAAAGGTATATACTCAGTTCAGGATCCTCGAACGGATCATGATCTTTATGATTATCTTCCTGGCCATTGCCTTTTCACTGATGACCTTCGAACCCATTCGCAAGATCGGGGTCAGTCTTTTTGCTTCGGCCGGCGTGGCGGGGATCATTCTCGGGTTTGCTGCCCAGTCGATGATAAGTACCATCCTCGCTGGTTTCCAGATCGCCATTACGCAGCCCATCCGGATTGAGGACGTTGTGATCGTGGAGGGCGAATGGGGATGGATCGAGGAGATCACACTTACTTATGTGGTAGTCAGGATATGGGATATGCGCAGGCTCGTGGTCCCTACGACTTACTTTATCCAGAAGCCTTTCCAGAACTGGACGCGTACTTCGGCTGAGATCCTCGGGACCGTAATTATCTATACCGATTACAGGATGCCTGTGGATGAACTTCGTACCGAATTTGAAAGACTGCTGGAAGGAACGAAACTCTGGGATGGGAAGGTGGGTAATGTCCAGGTCACCGGGTCCGGCGAACAGACCATGGAGATCAGAATGCTTATGAGTGCCGTGGATTCTCCCACAGTATGGGATCTGAGGGTTTATGTCCGGGAGAATATCATACAGTACCTGCAAAAAAATCACCCGGATAAGTTGCCGGTTACACGGTTGCTTTTGAATGGAAAAAATGAAAATGACGATCGAATGCCCGGGACTAAAAAGAATTTATCCTGAAAATTAATGATGCATGATGCGGGGTGAAAGCGGAAATTGCGGAAAATCAGCGGATTTAACAATATTTTATAGTAAAATAAGGAAACCTGAAGGGTTATCATCTTGTTCCTTATTCTATTAATGCTTTCCTGTAGGATCCACCCCGGTATATCTAAATTATGAAGGATTCCACACTGTCCGGTTACGGACTTCGATGTTCAGAATCGGACGATTTTTTTTATCTGAACTGCCTGAAAATAATATTTAAATAATTAGTGTATAATTATATAGAAGCCGGGGCACATTTTTTGAATTGAATCTTCACCATTTAAACCAGATCCCGATGATAGAAATTAAAGGTCTTCATAAATCGTATATTACCGGATCCAACAAACTACACGTGCTGAAAGGTATCGACCTGAATATTGGGAAAGGCGAGCTTGTATCGGTCATGGGATCATCCGGATCTGGTAAATCGACGCTTTTGAACATTATTGGCATTCTCGATGGCTATGATGAAGGGGATTATTATCTCAACGGAACCCTGATCCGGGATCTCAGCGAAACGAAATCTGCCTGGTTCAGGAACCGGATGATCGGTTTCGTATTTCAGTCCTTCAATCTCATCCCTTTTAAGAATGCCATGGAGAATGTGGCATTGCCGTTATATTACCAGAAGGTGAGCCGGCGCAAACGCAACCGGGTTGCCATGGAATATCTCGAAAGGATGGGCCTGGTCGATTGGGCCGATCACCTGCCTTCGGAACTTTCAGGGGGTCAGAAACAGCGTATAGCCATCGCAAGATCTATGATAACCAAGCCTAAGGTCATCCTTGCCGACGAACCGACCGGCGCCCTGGATTCCCAAACATCGATGGAAGTGATGGAATTGTTCAGGGAGATCCACGGTGAAGGGATCACTATCGTCATCGTTACCCATGAAAGGGATATCTCGGCGATGACCCAGAGGATCATCCACCTGAAAGATGGCTATATTGAAAAGATTTCCGTGAACGGTACTCATAAACAGAAGGCAAATGTTTGATCTGGACAAATGGCAGGAGATTTTCAGTACGATCAATAAGAATCGGACACGGACCTTCCTTACGGGCTTCAGTGTTGCTTGGGGCATCTTCATGCTGATCATACTGCTCGGTTCGGGCTATGGTCTGGAGAACGGGGTGAGGCAGGAATTCAAGGGAGGCGCTGTGAACGGCGTCTGGATCTCCAGCGGAATGACAAGTAAGCCTTACAAAGGCCTTCAACCCGGCAGGGAAGTTAAATTTACCAATGAGGATTACGAGCTGATAAAGAACAAGGTGAAAGGTATCGATCTTATCTCAGCCCGTTTCTGGATATGGCAGAACAATACTTTCTCCTATAAAAACAATTACGGCAATTTCACCATCAGCCCCGTGCATCCCGATTATGGAAAGATCAAGGAGCTTACGCTGCTTGGCGGCCGTTTTATCAACAATATTGATCTTAACCAGTACCGGAAGGTTGTGGTCATCGGGGAAAAAGTCCGGGAGGCCCTCTTCAAACCACCTGACACTGTCGCGCTCGGAAAATATATAAACATAAGCGGTGTTCCTTTTAAAGTTATCGGCATATTTCATGACGAAGGCAATGAGGATGAACAACGCCGTGCCTACGTGCCGATATATACCGCACAGCGCATTTTTTCGGGAAACAACAGGATCAGCCAGGTATCAATAACGACAGGAAATGCTACGCTTGAACAGAGCGATGAGATGGTGGAAACCATAAAACGTCAGCTCGCCACCTTCCATTCTTTCGATTTGAATGATACCCGGGCCCTGAATATTTTCAACAAGGGTAAGGAATTTGAACGGACGATGAAATTATTCCGTTCCATTCGAATGTTCATCTGGGTCATCGGGATCGGGACCATTATCGCCGGGGTTGTGGGAGTGAGCAATATCATGCTTATCGTTGTGAAGGAACGTACCAAGGAGATCGGGATCCGGAAGGCCATTGGTGCCACGCCCGGTTCCATTATCAGCCTTATTCTCCAGGAATCCATCCTCATCACAGGTTTTGCGGGATATCTGGGCCTCGTTCTCGGGGTTTTTCTGCTTGAAATGATTTCTAAGTACATGCCGCCCAACCCGTTTTTTCTCCATCCGGAAGCCGATTTCGGCATAGCAATAGGGGCTACCGTCCTCCTTGTGGTGTCAGGTGCCCTGGCGGGACTGATTCCGGCAATGAAGGCGGCCTCCATACGACCGATCGTCGCACTGAGGGATGAATAAAGACTGAATTATGTTTTTTAAGATCATGATTGATATCGACAAGTGGCAGGAGATCTTCCATTCCCTGAAACAGAATAAATGGCGTACATTTCTGACGGCATTTGGTGTTTTCTGGGGGATATTCATGTTGCTGGTCATGCTGGGTTCCGGCCGTGGCCTGGAAAACGGGGTCAGCCAGGGATTCGGTGATTTTGCCACAAATTCGGTCTTCATCTGGTCTCAGCCCACAAGCATGCCATATAAAGGATTTACCCGGGGACGCAATTTTACCTTTGACGACGAGGATGTAATAGCGATACGGAATTCTGTTCCCGAAATCGAGCTCCTCGCTCCACGGTTACAGGGCGGAGGATACCGGAGCGGCGACAATGTAGTACGGGGAGATAAAACCGGGGCATACAGCATCTATGGCGATTCACCCGATTATTTCAGGATCGATCCAGTAACTATAACCAAAGGCCGTTTTATTAACGATCTCGATATACAGGAGAAAAGGAAGGTGGTTGTTATAGGGAAACGGGTATACGAGGAATTATTTGCTAAAAATGAAGAATGCCTTGGCGGGTATATAAAGATCCAGGGGATCTATTTCAAGGTGATTGGTTTATTTTCTTCCAAAAAGACCGGAGAGAGAGCCAACGATGAGCAATCATCGATTTTCATGCCGTTTACCACCATGCAACGGGCATATAATTATGGGAATAAGGTCTTCTGGTTCTCGGTTACCTCGAAAGAAAATATACCGGTTTCCGTTGTACAGGAAAAAGTGATCGCGCTCCTGAAAAAAAATCATAAGGTCCATCCCGATGACGATGCGGCTATCGGTTCCTTTAACGTTGAAAAGGAATTTAACCAGATGAATGGATTGTTCGCCGGGATCAGGCTGCTGATATGGATCGTTGGCACCGGAACCCTTCTTGCGGGGGTGATCGGGGTGAGTAATATCATGCTTGTCATCGTGAGGGAAAGGACTAAAGAAATAGGCATCCAGAGAGCTCTCGGGGCTACGCCTGTGCATATCATCGTCCAGATCATTAACGAATCGGTCTTTCTGACAACTCTCGCCGGTTATACCGGGCTGGTGGCGGGTGTACTCGTTATCGAAGGAGTGAATCTCCTCCTGGAGAAGTCAGGCGGTGACAGCGCCTTCTTCAAACATCCTGAAATTGACTTCAGAATTGCAATTACCTCTCTGGTGATATTGGTCCTGGCAGGGATCCTTGCCGGCCTCATTCCCGCAAGGAGAGCCTTGAATATTAAACCTATTGAAGCTTTACGTACCGAATAAACCGAATAAAAATGCAACTCACATGATTGTTGACTACACACAGGTAACTTTATAATAATCGATTGTGGGTTCCATTATACCTTTAAAATCAAAATTATAATGAAAAAGTTTTTCAGAGTTTTGCTTCTCCTGATCGTGATGGGAGTTTTCGGCTGGACCATAGTTTACCTCTATGGCAAATCGAAAGACAAACCTGTGGTTTATACCACACAGAAGCCATATGTGGACAATGTGGTGAGGAAAACCGTGGCTACGGGAAAAGTGGTTCCCAGGAAAGAAGTGGAGATCAAGCCGCAGATATCAGGGATCATCCAGAAATTATATGTGGAAGAAGGAGACAGGGTCAAAGAAGGAGACCTGATCGCCAGGGTTAAGATCATTCCCAACATGATCAACCTGAACGAAGCCGAATACAGGCTGAAAACTTCCGAAAATAACTTCAGCGATGCGAAACAGAATTACCAAAGGCAGAAGCTTATGTACGACCAGGGAGTGATCCCGGAAGCTGAATACCAGAAATACCAGCTCGAATATTCAAATGCACGCGAAGAACTCGATGCTGCAAAAAACAACCTTACCCTGATACGGGAGGGTGTCACCTCTAAGGCGGATGAGGCTACCAACACCCTAATCCGTTCGACAATCTCCGGGATGATCCTGGATATTCCTGTTGAGGAAGGCAAATCGGTGATTGAAACCAATACCTTCAGTGAGGGAACAACTATCGCTACCGTTGCCGATATGGGTGAAATGGTATTTGAAGGAAAAGTAGATGAGACAGAAGTGGGAAAAATCAAGCCGGGGATGAACCTCCTCCTTTCCATCGGTGCAATCGATGAGGAAAAATTCAATGCAAATCTTGAGTTCATCGCTCCCAAGGGCATTGAGGAAAATGGCGCCATCCAGTTCGAGATCAAGGCTGCTGTGAAACTCATGGATAATTATTTCATCCGTTCGGGATACAGTGCCACTGCGGAAATCATTCTCGAAAATCATGACAGCGTCATGGTCGTGCCCGAAAGCCTGATCCAGTTTGAAGGCGATTCAGCATATGTCGAGATCGAGAAATCCGACCAGATTTTTGAAAAAAGATACATCAAAACAGGACTGTCCGACGGGATCAACATCGAAATATTGACCGGCCTTTCGCTGGATGATAAGATCAAAGGACCTGAAAAAACCGAAATATAGGAGCCAGTCCGGAAGAATTTGGTGATTTGGTGATTTGGTGAAGTGGAGTTGAAACCATTTGAAACAACCCTCTTCCTAATCTGTCAAAATCCGTTTCAATCCGCGTTCCTCTTCTTTCAAACCATATCAAACCATATCAAACCATATCAAACCATTTCAAACCATATCAAACCCTTTCAAACCATCTTAAACGACCGTTCATCTCCCTGGATTTT
This sequence comes from uncultured Bacteroidales bacterium, assembly GCA_963771005.1. Classification (GTDB taxonomy): domain Bacteria; phylum Bacteroidota; class Bacteroidia; order Bacteroidales; genus DASQZK01. The sequence continues at coordinate 1,383,624 of CAVYRO010000008.1, read as the reverse complement.
TCTTATATTTGTCACTTCACGACAAAAAAATCTTCCCGGTCATGCAAAAAATCAACGCGTTTCTCTTGGAGATGAATAAGTATATCGGTGGTCATGAATGGTTTGTATTCTTTCTGCTGGGAACAGGATTATTTTTTACCATTTATCTCGGTTTTCCCCAGATACGATATTTCAGGCATGCGTTGCGTATAGTCAGCGGGAAATATGATAAGGCCGGGGATGTGGGTGACACTTCTCATTTTCAGGCACTTTCGACGGCACTGTCAGGCACGGTGGGAACGGGGAACATAGCCGGGGTAGCCCTGGCCATTCATTTGGGGGGGCCCTCCGCTCTTTTCTGGATGCTTGTAACAGCCATGTTGGGTATGTGCACCAAATTTGTTGAGGTAACGATCTCCCATAAGTACCGCGATGTCCTTCCCGACGGCTCCATCTCCGGCGGCCCCATGTATTATATGAAAAAGAGACTCAATATCAGCACAAAATCGGGAAAACTGATCCGGACCGGCGCCATCCTGGGTGCTTTCTTTGCTTTTGCCACAATCCTTTCCTCCTTCGGTACGGGCAGCCTTCCGCAGGTCAACAGCATCGCTGATTCCCTGTTCGATACATTTCATATCAACCGCATTTTCTCGGGCGGAGTCCTTGCTGTTTTACTCGCGCTGGTGATTATTGGCGGCATTAAGAGGATTGCAAAAGTCACCTCAACCCTCGTTCCTGTAATGGCGATCTTTTATTTCCTGGGGGCACTCCTGGTCATTGTGACCAATTACCAGAACATCCTGCCTTCTATCGTTGCAGTATTCAGTGATGCATTCTCCGGAAGTGCTGCAATCGGAGGGTTCCTTGGGGCAGGATTTGCCTTTACCTTCAATATGGGTGTGAACCGCGGCTTGTTTTCAAACGAGGCCGGTCAGGGCTCCGCACCTATAGCGCACTCGGCTGCAAAGGCTCACGAACCGGTGTCTGAAGGAATGGTAGCCATACTCGAACCTTTTATCGATACCATCATCATCTGCACGCTCACCGGGCTGGTCCTGCTTTCTTCAGGCGTCTGGAATGAAAAGTTCTACAATCGATTCGAAGAAGCGGATCTCAGAGTCCTTTCCGGAACCTACCATGAGGACTCCAAGACAGAAGCAAAGGAGCTGAGGAATTATATTACCAATAAGGAAGATCTTCCACTTTACACTGGCGAACTGGAAGTTGAAGGCGGCAGGATCACAAGCAATGTCACCCTTATCCATGCACAATCGGTGGCAGAGGACATCTCTGTAAAAAAGAATGGAGAGCCATATACCGGTGAATTAAGGATCGATAACGGAAGGCTCCAGGCAAGTGAGTTCACGCAGGTGAGGATATGGGGCAAGTCACTGATACATAGCGCACCCCTGACGACGGAAGCTTTCAATAGGAGTTATCTGGGTAATTACGGGCAGTATATCGTCGCCATCGGGCTTCTGCTATTTGCATTCTCCACGGCCATTTCCTGGTCTTACTACGGGAGCCGGGCTGTGACCTATCTTTTCGGGACAAAGTTCGTGGTCATATACAAGATCTTTTACGTAGTGGCCTTTTTCTTTGCGGCATTCACCGATACAACCATTGTATGGAATTTGTCTTATATCACGATCGCATTAATGACTATTCCCAACCTGATCGGACTATGGATCCTGCATCGCGATATCAAGACCACCATAAAACAATACTGGAAAGATTTTGTGAACGACTGGCCGGATGATATGCTGCCGAAACGCCTCCGTGGTCGTGACTAAGGATATTTTCCGGGATAACGCTTCTCCAGGCGGGCTACATTTTCGACATGATGGGTATGGGGGAACATATCCACCGGCTGCAGTGCCGTTACGCTGTAAAAGGGATCGAGTAATTTAAGATCCCTTGCCTGGGTTGCGGGGTTACAGCTTACATACACGATCCTTTCGGGGGCAATGTCCAGGATCTGCTGCACCACCTTTTCATGCATCCCTGCCCTGGGCGGGTCGGTAATGATAACACCGGGTTTTCCATGTTCCCTTACAAATTCTTCATTGAGAAGATCCTTCATATCCCCTGCAAAAAATAAGGTGTTGCCGATGCCGTTGATCTCCGAATTGATCCGTGCATCGTCGATGGCCTCGGGAACCGATTCAATGCCAATAACTTTTCCGGCTTTCCGTGCCAGGAAATTGGCAATGGTACCCGTACCCGTATACAGATCATACACATTTTCATTACCCTGCAGTCCGGCGAAATCACGGGCAACCCGGTACAATTCAAGCGCCTGTTTTGTATTGGTCTGGAAAAAGGATTTGGGCCCGACCTTAAATTTAAGATCCTCCATATATTCAAAAATATGGTCACGGCCGTAGTAAAGAAGGATGTCCCTGTCATAAAGCGTATCATTCCCTTTCCCGTTTATCACATACATCAATGATGTCAGGTTTGGAACTTTTTCAAGGAGATGATCCAGCAATCGCAACCTTTTCTCCCGGTCTTCATGAAAGAATGAGAGGATAACCATAACCTCGCCTGCCGAAGTTGTCCTGATGATGAGATTACGCAGAAAACCATGCTGTTCCTTCTGACTGTAAAAAGAAAATCCGTTGGTCAGGGCAAAAGCACGGATCACATCCCTTATTGTATTGCTCGGTTCTTCCTGCAGCCAGCATTTTTTTATATCGACCACTTTATCAAAAAGGCCCGGTACATGAAACCCGAGCGCCCGGGTATCGCTGATCACCTCATCCCTGCTGATCTCATCCTCTTCGAGCCACCGGTGGTCCGAAAAGGTGTACTCCAGCTTGTTCCGGTAAAATCTGTCATCGGGAGAGCGAAGGATATCATTTATGGGAACGGATTCGATATGACCGATCCTCCGGATGGCATCTTCCACCTGTTTTTGCTTATAACCCAGCTGCAGGGAATAGGGGAGGTGCTGCCATTTGCATCCCCCGCAAACACCGAAATGGCTGCAGAAGGGTTCCTGGCGGATGGGGGAATATTTACGGATAGCCATTACCTTCGCCTCCATGAAATGGCTCCTCTTTCGCGTCACCTGCAGGTCCACAATATCACCCGGAACAACCATGTTCACGAAGCAAACCATATTGTCTATCCTTGCAATGGCCTTCCCTTCGGCACCCACATCCGTGATTTCCACATTTTCGAAAAATGGTAATTTCTTCCTTGCCAATTCCGCTCCTTTTTAATTGATCCCCGATTTTGCCCCGCAAAGATAATCAATAACAGGAATTTTGAAACCGTCTCCCGGTTATCCGGCCCGGTAAAGCAATAACGAAAAAAACCGGAACGTTTATTTCTTTGTTATAGCATATTAAGCTTACTTTGCACACTCAAAAAACATCAAATCCCGGATGATCCCAGGGAATTGTTAATCCATAATTTTTTTTGAATGATCTCAGTTGACAATATCACGGTTCGATTTGGAGGATTTACGTTACTGGAAAATGTTTCGCTGATGGTCGGTGACCGTGACCGCATCGGTCTGGTAGGAAGAAATGGCGCAGGGAAAACCACCCTTATGCGGATCATTTCAGGGCTGCAGGAGCCCTCGGATGGAAAGGTCGTATGTTCTTCGGGTCAGCTCACGGGCTACCTTCCGCAGCAGATGGCTCATCACGGCGGTAAAACCGTATACGAGGAGGCGATGAAAGCCTTTGACAGGGTCCTGAAGCTGGAAAAACAGATCCGCCGTATTACCGGTGAACTGGAAAGCCGGGATGATTACGAATCGGAAGCCTACCTGAAGCTTATCGACGACCTCACAACGCTGAATGAAAGATTTGAAATGGAAGGCGGGAGTTCGGTACATGGCGATGTGGAGAAAACCCTTACCGGTCTCGGTTTTGAGCGCAATGATCTTCAAAGACCTACGTCGGAATTTAGTGGCGGTTGGAGGATGAGGATCGAACTTGCCAAGATACTCCTGCAAAGACCTTCTTTTATCCTTCTCGATGAACCGACCAATCACCTGGATATCGAATCCATCCAATGGCTTGAAGATTTCCTGGCCGGCTACCCCGGCGGAGTGGTTCTGATCTCGCATGACCGCGCATTCCTGGATAACATTACCAACCGTACCGTGGAAATAAGCCTCGGGAAGCTCACCGATTATAAAGTTTCCTATTCCAAATATGTTGTACTCCGGAAGGAAAGGCGGGAACAACTGCTTGCTTCTTACCAGAACCAGCAGAAAATGATAAAGGATACGGAGGATTTCATTGACCGTTTCCGTTATAAAGCTACCAAGGCCGTCCAGGTCCAGTCACGGATCAAACAGCTTGATAAACTCGACAGGATCGAGATCGAAGAGGAAGAGAATTTTGGGATGAACCTGAAATTCCCTCCCGCTCCACGGTCGGGGAAAATTGTGATTGAGGCAAAATCATTGGGTAAAAAATTCGGAGAACGTGCGGTTCTGCGGGATGTTGATCTCATTATCGAGAGGGGGGAGAAAGTAGCATTCGTCGGAAAAAACGGGGAAGGGAAGACTACCCTCTCCAAAATACTTATCGGATTACTTGATCATACCGGTGAACTGAAGACCGGGCACAATGTTAAGACGGGATACTTTGCACAGAATCAGGATGAACTCCTGGATGGGAATAAAACAGTTTTTGAAACTATTGATGCTGTTGCCACAGGTGATATCCGGACAAAGATCAGGAATATCCTCGGCGCATTTCTTTTCGGAGGTGATGAGGCAGATAAAAAGGTGAAGGTTTTGTCGGGAGGTGAAAGATCACGGCTGTCTCTTGCCAGCATGCTGCTTCAGACGAATAATTTTCTCGTGATGGACGAACCTACCAATCACCTTGACATGCGTTCAAAAGATATTCTGAAAGCTGCGCTGAAAGACTATAATGGCACGTTGGTTGTGGTATCGCACGACAGGGAATTTCTCGACGGGCTTGTTGATAAAGTCTATGAGTTCAGAAACCACAGGATCTATGAACACCTGGGCGGTATCTATGATTTTCTGAGGAGAAGGAAACTGGATTCACTGCGTGACCTGGAGAAGTCCGGGAAGGCAACGGCTCCGGTTCCCGGGGAAATACGGCAGGACAATAAAGCTCTTTACCAGAAGCGAAAGGAACAGGATAAGGTGATCCGGAAAGTCGGGAATCAACTTGAAAAAACAGAGAAGGATATTGCCGGTCTGGAGGCAAAGATTATCGAGATGGACCGGCTGCTGAGCGATCCGGAGAAGATGGGGAACCAGGAATTATTTGATGGTTATGAAAAATTAAAGAAGGAACTGGATTCGAAAATGGGGGAATGGGAAAGCCTTCATGATGAGCTTGAAAAATTGAAAGTTGAAAGATTTTAACTAAATTGGGATAATAAATTCAGGGAATGAGAAGGGGCTCCTTATTTTCACTTATCATCGTGCTTTTAGTCATTGCGCAGGCATGTCAGCTACCCCATAAAAGCAAACGGCCGGCCGGCAACCTGGCTGATATTTATAATCCCGGCCGGGTAACAGTGCATCCCGATTTTCTCGTCAATCATATCAATGATTCGATTTCTGTGCTTTATATCCGGATATACCCTGCAGAACTCCTCTTTAACCAGGCCAATGAACAGGGGAGTTTCCTTGCAAGGCTGAAAGTGAGTTTCGTATTGGAGGAAACGGGGAACGAAGCCGGGAAGATCTCCGGTGTCATTGATTCTGCCTCTGTCATGCGTACATTGAACAGGAATGAGATCAGGAATAGTTTTTTTACCGCGCTTCCCGTTAAAGCTCAATTTGGAAAGCGATATATGGCCAGGGTGGATGTAACCGACCTCCTGCGAGGTTCGGTAACGGAGAATTACCTTATCGTGGACAAGACATCTCCATTCAGTCCTCAGAATTTCAGAGTTTTGTCTGCTGCCACCGGGTACCCCTCTTTTACAAAGGAATTCAGTTCGGATGAGAAATTCAGGATCCTCTTTAACCGCATGGGTTATGACAGCCTGGTTGTGAGTTACTACAGTGCCGATCTGAGCCTCCCCAGGCCAATTTTTTCCACCGCCCCTGAAATACCCATAAAGAATCATCCCGACAGTATCTGGAAGATCCCTTTCAACGATTCGGCAATATACCAGCTACCGCAACGGGGAATTTATCATTTCAGGGCAAACCCGGATTACAGGGAGGGACTTACGCTATTCAATTTCGGAGAGAATTTCCCCAGGGTCCAAAAGCCGGATGATCTCCTGGGGCCTCTGGTTTACCTGACATCCTCGGTGGAATTCAGGGATCTCCGGATGGAACCAAACAGGAAGCTTGCCATCGATAATTTTTGGCTCAAACTTACTGGAAATATGGATGCTGCACGGGAACTCATCAGGATCTACTACACCCGGGTCCTCTATGCCAACCTCTATTTCTCATCCTATAAGGAGGGCTGGAAAACGGATCGGGGAATGATTTATATTATTTTCGGTCCGCCGAACCTGCTCGACAAGTCCCTGTATGTTGAAAAATGGACCTATTTCGGTAAAAGAGGCAACACACCTGTTGAATTCATTTTCGACAGAGTCGATAATATGTTCACCTACAAGGATTTCGTTTTAAACCGCAACATAAGCTCCACCTCTTACTGGTCGGATGCCATCAGGTCATGGAGACGCGGAAAGATTTACTCCCCCGAATATTAACAGATGCAATATTGAAGAAACAGGAAGATTTTATTTTTGGAATAAGAGCAGTGATCGAGGCGATCCGCACAGGGAAGGAAGTTGAAAAGGTATTGCTCGCCAGTAAACCCGACAGCCAGGTAATCCAGGAGTTATTCCCACTCATCAGGATGCATGAGATACCGTTTCAGTACGTCCCTTTTGAAAAACTGAACAAGATCACCCGGAAGAATCACCAGGGAGTGGTGGCCTTTATCTCGGCCATAACCTATAGCCCGCTGGAGGAAGTGGTGGCATCCGCCTTCGAAAAAGGAAAAGACCCCCTGATCCTGATGCTGGACCAGATATCGGATGTCAGAAATTTCGGTGCCATTGCCCGTTCGGCAGAATGCATGGGATTCACAGCAGTTGTCATCCCCTTCAGTGGCGCTGCGAGGATCAATCCGGATGCTGTCAAAACATCAGCCGGCGCACTCCTGAACCTGCCCGTCTCAAGGGTCCGGTCCATGGAACATGCGGCGAAATATTTAAAAGATTCCGGACTCAAAATAATAAGCATTACCGAAAAGGCGGATGAATATTGTTACCGACATAATCTTACGGGTCCCCTCGCCCTTATTTTGGGAGGCGAAGAAAAGGGGATCTCTCCGGCATTGATCGGGTTATCGGATGCAAGTTTGAAAATACCCATGTCGGGCATCACCCTTTCGCTGAATGTCTCGGTTGCCGCCTCCATCCTTATGTACGAGGTAAGCCGTCAACGCCTCACTTCAAATATCAGTAAAGAGGAACCTGGCGGCTGAATGATTCCTCCAGTGAAATGAAGGTTTCGGTGCGTTCAATCCCGGGAATAGACTGCAGCTTGTCCACAAGTACATGTTTCAGATCTTCGTTGTTCTTGGTATATACCTTTATAAATATACTGTAATTACCTGTGGTATAATGGCATTGCACAATTTCAGGAATGTCTCTGAGTTTTTTGACCACTTCGGAGTACAGGCTTGCACTTTCCAGAAAGATACCCATATAGGCACAGGTATGATATCCCACTTTTTCCGGATTGATCATGAATTCGGAGCCCGTGATGATACCCAGCCGTGTAAGCCGCTGGATCCTCTGGTGTATGGCCGCTCCTGAAACATTACATTCTCTTGCCACTTCAAGGTAAGGGATCCTTGCATTCTCAGTGATCAATGACAGGATCTTCCGATCCAGGCTGTCGATCTGTATGTTCTCTTCCATTCGTGTCGCTTGTATTTGGTTTTTTTATTTTCGTACCTGGTCAGACTCGTGTGCAGAATGGTAAGATCCAGGAAATGTTATCAACGTCTTACACTCTGTCATAAAATGATCAATTACATGATGTAATTCAGAATAATTGAAAGTATTTGAAATGATCTGATTTTAAAATGTAAATTTAACTAATAAAGTCCTGATTTTTTTGGGAAGAATTAAAAAAGCAACAGTGAAATCCCAAAAAATGCTGCAAAGCATACAAGGTTAGACCTAATCGTGAAGTGATGAGCCGGATGAAACGTCTGTTCATGTCAATAAGGGCGATGCAGGTGAAATAGCGTTGCCCGGCAGCAGGCGGAAATGACTTACTCGTTGATAAGGGCTCTGAAATCTTCGCCACTGGGATTCTGAAAGACACGAAGATCAAAATAAGGGATGGCTGCCAGGATATGATCGAAGATATCGGCCTGGAGAGATTCGTATTTCGCCCATTCCTGTTCACGGCTAAAAACATAAATTTCTATCGGGATGCCGGTTTCGGAGGGTTGAAGATGACGGATAAGGAAAGTTAAATCGGTATTTACCTTCGGGTGCTGGCGCAGGTAGGCTTCGATGTATCTCCTGAAAACGCCCAGGTTAGTCATTTTCCTTCCGTTCACCGGAACGGCGGGGTCGATGTTTTTTTCTTCATTGAATAGCCGGATCTCTTCCTCGCGTTGTTGGATATAATCCCTGATGATCTGGATTTTCCTCAGCTTTTCCTTTAGTTCGGAATTCATGAATTTCACACTGCGCATGTCGATATTGATCGAACGCTTGATCCTCCGCCCTCCCGATTCTTCCATCCCTTTCCAGTTGTTGAAAGCTTCGGTGACCAGTGAATACGTAGGGAAGGTGACAATTGTCTTATCCCAGTTTTGCACTTTCACTGTATTCAGGGTGATCTCCAGGACGGTGCCGTCGGCCTGACGGCTGGGCATGGTGATCCAGTCCCCGGGTTTTACCATATTATTTGCAGAAACCTGGATACTGGCTACGAGTCCCAGAATGGTATCCTTAAATACCAGGAGAAGCACGGCGGCAAGCGCCCCAAGGCCGGCCAGGAGTTTTAATGCGGGTGTTCCGGAAAGGATGGATATGATGATGATGATCCCCACAAAATAAATGGCCAGTTTGATAACCTGCATATAGCCTTTGATCGGCTTTTCTTTCGAAACCGGGAAGGTGAGATAAATGGAATGAAGAGCGCTGAGAAATGAATCAGCCACGAGGAGACTGATCAGGATCATGTACAGGATGCTGGCGGTTCTCAGTACGGCCACAAGCCGTGGCATATCGAGGCCATACCCGATAGAATAATAAATTACGATGGCCGGTGCTATATGGGCAAGCCTTTGAAAGAATTTATACTCCAGCAGAGCATCGTCCCATTTATTTTTGCTCCTTTTGACATAGGACTTCAGGGATGAGATCAGGATTTTCCTAGCTAGCTTATCGGCAAGCCATGCCAAAAGGATAATCAGGAAAAGAACGATCAGTGTTTCAAGAATATTGGCATTTTTCTGGGACAAACCATATTTCTGAAGAAGCAAATTAAGAGAGGAAATCCATTTTTCAATCATGACCCGGAACTTGATTTGTTTTTCTTCGGCGAAGTTATAATTTTACTACGTTATCTGAAAGTATCTCTTTATATGGGTTCCAATTAAATCTCCGGAATATGAAACTTCTCCTGTTTCTTTTTTTGACAATATCCCTCCCCATGACGAACCGGCAATCCTTTTCAGACTGGTTCACCGGTCACACTATGAGGGTTGACTATATGCTGGCCGGGGATAAGGATTCCTTTGACATCTTCCTTTACAACGTAATGGATGAACCTTACTGGGGCGGTTCTGAAAAAAACAGGGTGGACACGCTTAAGGAAGGAGACTTTTTTTTCGAGGTCAGAGACAGCGTCACCAGGAAACTTTTATATTCCAGGGGCTTCAACACCCTTTTCAGGGAATGGCAGACCACGGCTGAAGCAAGCCGGGTGAAAAAGGCATTCAAGGAATCACTTGTATTTCCTTATCCGGGGAAAACAGTCATCCTGGAAATATACCGTCATCCGTCCCTTGATGAAAAAGAGCTGAAATTCACCACCTTTATCAATCCTTCGGATATCCTGATTGAAAAACGTAAGCCGGAGGATACCGGTACGGAGGATATCCTCGTATCGGGTGACTCCAAAAATAAAGTGGATATTGTGTATATCGCCGAGGGATACACTGCCTCAGAAAAGGATAAGTTCCTGAAAGACGTTAAAAATTTTAACCGGTATATGTTCACAGTGACTCCCTACAAAGAAAGCCGGGATAAATTCAATGTACGAGCCGTTTTTTCCATTTCCCCTGAATCCGGACCCGACAATCCGGGTAATGACAAATGGAAGAACACCGCAGTCAATTCCAATTTTTTTACATTCTACAGTGAAAGGTATCTGACAACGCTGGATTTCTGGAAGGTACGTGATATCGCATCGGCTGTTCCGTATGACCAGATAGTTATCCTCGTGAATTCCAATAAGTACGGCGGCGGCGGGATTTACAATCATTTTTGCCTTATGTCGGCAGGGAATGCCTTGTCGGAAAAAGTCTTCATCCATGAATTCGGCCATTCCTTCGCGGGACTCGGTGATGAATATTACACTTCCAGTGTAGCCTACAATGGTTACTACGACCTCAGCAAAGAACCCGTCGATCCCAACCTGACAACTCTCGTGCAGTTTGACAGGAAATGGAAGGAGATGGTCAACCCGCAAACACCAGTACCTACACCGGCGGATTCCGAATATTCAGGCACGGTGGGAGCTTTTGAGGGAGGCGGATATATCGCTGAAGGGATCTACCGCCCCCAGCAGGAATGCAGGATGAAGAGCAATTCGGCTGAAGGTTTCTGCAAGGTCTGCCAGAAAGTGATCCATGATATGATCCTGTTTTATTCGGAATAGATCAGCCGAACCGGGATCCTTCCGGCCGGACCGGTTTAAAAGGATACACGGAGTTGTTCCGGTGGCTGAGAAATGATCTTCCCCCGCTTTCCCGGAAAAAAGACGACAGTAAGATTTTTTTAGTAGTTTTGAGGATAAAGGATAATTGTACCCGTGAACCGATATTCCGTAATTGAGATAATAGATGGCCTGAGACGTCGGGATAACCGGGTAATACGCTATATATATAAAGCCTATTATCCATCGGTGGTCAAGCTTGTGCTGTCAAACAGCGGATCTGAGGATGATGCCAAGGATATTTTTCAGGAAGCGCTGATCGTTGTTTTCAGGAATATCAGGGAAAAAGCGGATTTCAAACTGGAAAGCGCCTTCCAGACCTATTTGTATTCCATAGCCCGGTTACTATGGCTCAAGCACCTGCGTAATTTCAGGAACCAGGATAAGAATCTCAGAGAAAACCATCCCTACATCGAATTTGAGGACCCCAAACCTTTCGATCAGGAAGATATCAGGTATTCAATGTACCAGCGTGCTTTCCTCAAGATACCGCCCGATTGCCAGAAGATCCTGAAAATGTCGGTCGATGGGGTCCCTCAAAAGGATATTGCTGATTCACTGGGCTTTAAAAGTGAGAATTACATCAAGAAAAGAAAACACTTCTGCAAGGAATATCTCATTGGAAAGATAAAAGAAGATCCTGAATACAAGGAGAATGAAGAATAGCCTCAGGCGACCTTCATCGTTGCATCCTTCCTGTACTTTCTGTATAAAATATAGATCAAGGGCACGGGTACCAGCAGGATCCCAATGTTCAGCAAAATATTCCAGATCCTGCCGGGATAGACGGGTTCTGAATTACCGATGATCACAAAGCTCGACCAGAAAAACGGGTTGGATTTCAACTGATCGGCGTTGGCCAGGAAATCCAGCTTCGAGTTCCTGAGCGCTTCCGATTTGGATTGTCCGTGCCCCAGGTAGTAATAAAACCGATCCATCACGGAAACAGTCGACTGGTCGGCCACCTCCCAGAGCGTCATGAGGATGCTGGGGCAACCCGCATAGGTAAATCCACGGGCCAGGCTCTGCATGCCTTCACCTTCCTGGAACCTACCGTAGCCGCTGCCGCAGGAACTCAGGACGGCCAGATTGGCATTCAGCTTCAGATCGTATATTTCATATGTATGGAGAAATCCGTCATTGATGGTGTCTACTCCCTGCGTGAATGCCAGCTTGGAATACAAGGGATTGTCATCATCCAGGATGGTATGCATGGCCAGGTGGAGTATCTTATAGCCGGAAGCGTTATTCTTGAAATTTGTTTCTGTGGCATTAACATCTTGAAAAACCTTGCATTTCATCTCTTTTGAGATCTTTTCGACCTCCTGTTTGACGCCCGGGATCCGCACTAGTTCATCCAGGTCGGACTGCCGGAGAAGTTCAAATCCCGGGTTGTAACTTGTCAGGTTGCCATACGAAGGGGCGAAGGCAAGTATCTCCTGCAGGGCATCCTTATGCCGGGGCATTTCGCTGAAGTGGAGTGTGGACGAGTAGGAAGTGCTGAAGGCGTGATCGTAGATCAGGAAGGGAACGGAATAGTAATCCGGTTTCTCCGGATCGACGGCCCGGGTGAGCATGGCTTCGAAGGGAACATAGGAGATTGCCCCGTCGGGTATTACGATCACCTCTTTATCCCCGATGTAGGATTCCAGGGGGGCGAAGATTTTTTCGTAAATTTCATGCCCGAGGATGGCGTAATCCCTGTATGTATCCCTGACGTCGTACGAAAAATTCTGTTTTGTCATTACCTCATAGAACCGGTTGCAGTTCAGCGCGAGAGAAGAGTCTATCTTCTGCTCGAGGATCACCGATTTCTCCTTTGAAATTAGATAGGTATATAAGATGGTATCCATCATGGAGTACTCAACAATTATGGATTTTTCAGGTATCTTTTCCCGTACCTCGTCCATGCTGATCACGCTGTTATCATACTTCAGCCTGAAATATTCGGGGTAATTTTTTTCGATAAATTTTATCAGTTCATCATAATCGCGGGTGTAATCAAAGAGCATACCTTCCCAGAGTATCACCTTCTTCTCTTCAGGTTGCAGTTTTTGTTTTTCATCCAGGATCATTTCATTATAGGCTGATATCTTCTGGTTAAGTTCGGATTCCTTCTTAGTTAATTCGTAAGGAACATTGCCATAAGTCAAGGCAGTTTTTGACCTAATACTCGACAGGAGTGAAAATGCTCTACCTTGTTCATTAATCTGGAAAGCCAAATTTTTGTACTTCTCATCTTTGGTTATGTTGAACATTGCAACCGCGATTTGTTGCCCTGTGAAATAGATGTTTTTTTCATCCGAGCTTATAAGGAATTGAGAATTTTCTGAGTTTATTCTTAGCCGTATTCGATTAAGGATCCGGATTCCAATTAGAAAAGCATCCAGACTATTATTTAGTGTAGTAAGATTCTTATTTTCAATAAATTGATTGAATAATATATTCGACTTCTGCTTGAATGCTTTATATGCAGTTCTATCATTAAGAATTTGATTTTCACTAGGATTAGATGATATTGAACTATTATTGAAGTCCTTGGACGATAGAATTATGACTTTTTGCAGATTTTCTAAAGCTGCATCATAATTCTTATTGCTTATAAACGTGAGAGCAAAGTAATTATAAAGTTCAATAAATAAAGGATTTCCTGGATTGAATTCTTTTATTGCTATTTGTTCAGCTTTTCTAAAATATTGGAATGCTTCCTTAGTTCTTCCTAATTTTTGAGAGAGAAAATTGGCATAATCTAGATAATAGGATACAATAAAAAGTGAATTTTTTGCGAGAATAGGACTCCTTTCTATTAATGATTTCCTTCTATCGAAATAAAATTGCGCCAATCTAAAATTATCTTTGTAAATTTTCTCATTTGTGAAAGTGCGGTAAACTCTACTTAATACAGATGCATGTTGTAGAGGATCCATAGAATCAACCAATTCCATATACCTGTTTGATTCTTCTATATTTCCAAGATATGCATATATCAAGCCTAAATTACCATAAATGGTTATTTTTATGGAGGTAGAAACCTCAGTAGATTGATCAAAGTATGATAAACTTTTTTTTAAATACGTAAATGCCTTAGAATAATCCCACTGTGCCATTAAAAGAACTGCCTCATTATTAAGCAGTCCTGCAATTTTCCATCGCTGCTTATCTGTTTTATTATAAGAAGCTTCTGCTTTATCATAAGAGGTTAGAGCTTGTTCCATTTTAAATAGAAGCGTCTGAACAGATCCTAAATTTGTATAGGAATTACCAAGGTTAACATAATCATCGGGCCAATATCTTGATTTCAAATCAAGTACATATATTAATTGCGTTTCTGCTTCCTCATATTTACCTTCCTTAAGCATTTGTATGGCGATATCATTCTGTTTTACGATGAGTGAATCTATATTCTCACCCAGCAACGACCTTGAAAGTACAGTTGAAAAAATTAAAAATATTAAGATTGATTTTATTATCATCTAATCTAAGCCTTAATCATTATGTAAAAATGGAAAAAGTTTTTGATTTATGAAAGATTATTTTCATTTATAACACGCATTAAATCAACATAAAACAACTTATTTTAATTTTATTTAAAAAAAAATCGTAATATTAGGGTAACGTTTGACTCTCCCGGGGAATAAATGAATGAGAACTAAAAATTAACCCCAAAAATTAGTTGAGATGAAAACTTTAAACGCAATCTTCAGCCGGAACACCCGGGTATCCTCTGTTCAAGATTTTGAAAAATTTGCCGTAAACGAGAATTTTATGATAAATGTTCGTGGTGGCGACGGTGATGGTACTGGTGGTATTGTAATAATGGAAGACGAACCCCACAAACCCTCCAATCCCTGATCGGAGTTCATTAAAATCTGACATTAACCTTTATTTTTGCGGATTTAATACGGACATGCCCGGCTGAGGCGTAAATGGCGCGTCTTGCGATCCAATGAAAGTGTTACTGTCTTTGAAATAGAAAATATTTACCGCTGCAGGCTTACATCAGTGTGAATGGTTGACGGATCGCGGACAGGTCCGTGTAAACATTCCCGACAGGCCGGAAGCGGAAGGAAAATATGGAATCTCACGTAACAACGAGGGTACGAACATAATAACTGTTATGTATATTATTTCTAAACACACATAGTGATGGATAAAAACAGGCATTTAATCTCGAAATACCTGGTTGGCGAGCTGGATCCCGGCGAAATGGCCAGGTTTGAGGAGGCGCTTCTTGAAGACCATGAGCTTCAGGAAGAACTTGAACTCTACAGGGAGGTTGATGAAGCTCTTGCCGATACAGAAGTGCTCGAATTGCGCGCACAGCTGGATGAGCTGCACGAGGAGCTTACACCCCAGCTGGAGCGGATCACAAAGAAGCCCGCAAAACGCGTCTTGCGGTATGCCGTGGCTGCATCGGTAGCTGTGGTGATGAGTCTGGGAACCTATAGCCTTTTCTTTAAAAAGGTCTCGGATAACAGGATCGTCAGCCAGTTCTACAAACCTTACGATGTAACCCTGGTAAACAGGTCTGCAAACTCAAACCTGGACGCAACATTGCGATCAGCGCTCCTTAAATATGAAAACAGGGAGTATAATGAAGCCATCGGTCTGTTCCAGAAAGCACTGGAAATCAATCCGAAAATGATCGCTTCCAATCTGTACACCGGTATATCCTATTTTGAGATCCAAAAATACCATGAAGCAGATCAGTCCCTCAGCAAGGTAATTGAACAGAACGACAACCTGTATATTGAGCAGGCTGAATGGTACCTGGGATTCTGCTATCTCCGGCTCGGAGAGCAGGAAAAGGCATACGAACAATTTGCCAGCCTTGCAGGTCACCGCGGGTTTTACCAGAAGGAAGCAAAGAAGATCCTGCGAAGGATAAAATAAGCAGGACTGATACCAAATCTACAGCTCTTTGAGAATGAATGGGAAACCAACATATGATGAGCTTAGGAATTATGCCGGTGAACTTGAAAACCGGATTCGCGAGCTTGAAAAGTTGCTCACGGAAAACCGGGAGAAGACCGAAAGGCTGAAAAGTAGGTTCTTATCGAGTATATCACATGAACTGAGAACTCCGATGAATGCGATCCTGGGTTTTACCAACCTTATGGTTGACAGAAACCTGCCGCATGAGAAGAAGGAAGAGTACATGGAGCATATCAATATGAACAGCAACAGTCTTTTAGGATTGGTCGACAGTATGATTGATGTTTCGTTACTTGAAATAGGGGAATTGAAGATAAAGAAGGAGAGATGTAACATAGATATGCTGATGCAGCAGATCTACCATTACTTCAATATCGATAAACATAAAATGAGTAAAGATCATATCGCGCTTCTACTGAATAAATACGAGCGCGACGGCAGCTTCACCATCTTCACAGACCCTTACAGGTTAACACAGGTTCTTTCAAATCTTTTACGTAATGCACTGAAATTTACCCAAAAAGGCATCATCGAATTTGGATATGTCACGCGGGATGATGAGAAACTGGAGTTCTTCGTTAAGGATAGCGGAAAAGGCATCCTTACAGAGAAAGCCAGGTCAGTGTTCAATAAATTTGAGAAACTTGATGATGACGATACAGGCCGGCCGGAAAGCGGACTCGGACTGGGTCTCACCCTGGCACAGGGAATCATCGGGTTGCTGGGTGGTGAGATCTGGGTCGAATCCAATATCTTCAAAGGCTCAACATTCAGCTTTACCATTGATTATAAAGGAAATTCTGAATATATAGATACAGGGCAAAAATTAGCGAACCCGTTCTTTCTCGATAAAAATGTCAGATCCATGGTTCTATGATTTTTTACCCGCTCCGGATTTTAAGGGGTTAGAATCCGGGAGCCGGGCACAGGGCAATGAATCGGGCAAAGAGGCAGGAAGATATGAGGTTGATTTTTAGTTCTCTTGTTCTTTTAACTGATGAAAACAAGTCAAAGCAGATAAATGATTTTAAGGGGTTAGAATCATTGAATTACTTTTAAGTTCTCAAGAATAGCATACGAAGCTGTTAAAAAGCTTTTTCAGAGAGTTTTTTGGTTTTAGAGTTTGTGTTCTTTTATTACTTGGTTAACAGAAGTTTATCAAAAAGGTAAATCATCAAATTCCTTTCCGGGGGAGGTAAAATCTTCCTCTCCCGGTAAAGGGATATCCTCACCGGGATTATTTGCATTTTTGATATCATCCTGAGATGAAGACTGATGTTCGATCTTCCAGGCTTCGAGATTGGTGAAATAATTGACTTTACCGTCCTTTTCCCATTTCCGGCCGCGAAGGTTAAAATTCACCTTCACCTCTTCACCCCGGTTGAATGAATCCAATAGGGAGCATTTATCCTGGGTAAGCTGGAACTTGATATAGTCTGTGAATTCAAAATTGTTAGCGTTTTCTTTTTTCTCAATAACAAATTCACGCTTTTTGAATTTACTGCTGATCTCACTGACGTCGTATTTTTCGACCAGTGTTCCGGTGATTTCAAAGCTCATGATTATTTTAGTTTTATAGTTACTTAATGTTTTACGTTTAATATCCTTTTAATTCTTTTTTGACAATTATCCTCGACAGAAAAAAGGTTAGAGCATCTCTAACCTTTTTTCATTTCTACTCCTTAATGTGAATTTTGTCGAAAAATCAGCGTTTGCTTCCGAAGTTTTTTCAAAAAAAAATGATTTATTTGATGTCGAGAAGCTCTACTTCAAAGATTAAGACGGAGTTAGCAGGAATTTGTTCTCCTCTTTTCCTTTCGCCATAAGCCAGGTTGCTGGGCACATAAAGTTCCCATTTTGACCCGACTTTCATCATCATGAGCGCCTCAGACCATCCGGGGATAACCCCTTCCACCTGGAAAGTTGCCGGTTCACCCCTTTCAATGGAGCTGTCGAAAACAGTGCCGTCGATAAGTTTACCCGTATATTGCACAACCACTGTATCAGTGGATTTCGGGCTTCTTCCCTGACCTTCGGTAAGCACTTTATACTGCAGACCGGATTCAGTCGTTTTCACTCCTTCTTTTCCTTTATTCTCTTCAAGGAATTTTTGGCCGGCGGCAAGATTTTCTTCAGCAACCACACCTTCCTTGGCCTGCATTTCCTTTGATTTTTTCATCAGGAAGCTCTGTATGTGCATCCCTGTTTCCGATGACGGCATTACGGATTCATCTTCTTTTAAACCGGCTTTCACGCCGTTGAGGAAAAGATCATGATTGAAATTATCGGTGATCTCCATTTTATCAACATTCCCTTTGACGAATCCGCCCATGTCGTATCCATAGCTATAGGCGAAGGTATCGACTTCAGAGTTCATATTGACTGAACCTGCTCCGCCGGAAACCGGGAGGAACATGCCTAGAACATAACCGATTGCAAGAAAAACAACTCCTACAACTATGACAACTCCATTTTTTTTCATATTCTGTTTTTTATTAATAATTAGATGAGCGAAGTTACTATAATTAATTTATAACGAAAAAGATTTTTTATTTAGCCGCCCGCAACATCTCCCGTTTTCCGGGAGGACCCTTTACCTTTTCAGTACGAAATCCACAAGCCTCCAATATCCGCCTTATGCTTCCTTTCGCCGAGTAAGTGGTGAGGATCCCTCCGGGTCGCATGGCGGAATAAATTCCCGCAAATATTTCCGGCGACCATAAGCCGGGTTGTACATCAGGGGAAAATGCGTCGAAATAGACCAGGTTGGGCGATATGTTGAATGTGTAAGTTTTGAGATCAGCCCGGATCTTATGCAGGATAAAACCGGGGTATATCTCACAATCCTCATTCCACGGGCATTCATGGATAACAGCCGGAATGCCTTTCATCATGGCGGGAAAGATCTCAGCGTAGTTCAGCCGCGACCATTCCTCACGTCGAAGGGGATACTTCTCAAGGCTGAAATATCTTACCGATATACCCTGTTCCATGACGGACTTAAGGGTAAGAAGGGCATTGAGACCGGTGCCGAAACCCACTTCAAAAACTTCAGCCTCTCTCAGACGGCTGTATAAGAGTCCTTCCCGGATGAACACATGCATCGATTCCTGCACGGCTCCGTGCAGCGAATGGTAATGTTCACCGAGATCAGGAACGAACAGGGTATGTGAACCATCCCCCGAAATGACCAGATGCCTTTCCATTTCTGTTTGCAACGGAATGAGGAGGTGAATATACGATTATGCGAATATACAACTTCCCTGAAAAGCTAATTTTTTAGGTTTGAAATGGTTTGAAATGTTTGAAATGTTTGAAATGGTTTGAAATGTTTGAAATGGTTTGAAATGGTTTGAAATGGTTTGAGAGAAGAGGAACGCGGATTGAAACGGATTTTGACACTGATCGCGGATGGAATTGTTTGATATTGTTTGATATTTATGGTTTCAGATGGTTTCGATCCGGCATAAAAATCCGTGTCAATCCGTATTTTTCCGTAAAATCCGCGTTCCTCTTCTACTTCACCAAATCACCCAATCACCAGATCACCAATTAATTTAACCGGTTAATAATTAACCAGAAAAAGATACCTAAATATCAGTAATTAAGAATAATAAAATTATATTTGTTACAAATACTGTTACAAAACCATGAATATCCGAATTCATTTTTATCGAATCAGCAACAGGGATCCCGGAAATGATCAGGGAAGGATTATCATGTCGGCCTCCGGTCTTGGCCAGCGGGTCATCTGCCAGACCGGGCTTAAAAGTGCCGGGAGGTATTGGGATAAAAAGACACAATCTTTCAACACACTGATGCCCGATTCGGCCGGGTTAAATGCATATCTGGCATCCCTTCGCAAAAATGCACGGGACTTATTCATTTCTCGCGCCATCCGGCAGGAAAAACCCAATCCAAAAGAATTCCGGATCCTGATAAAAAAATCCGGCATTACACCTCAAGGCAACCTAACCGGAAGCTATGTCCTTTTTATGGAGGAAAATTTCACTTCATGGTCAGTGTCAACCTACGGTAAGTCTAAAAGCCTTCTTAGCCACCTCCGGTCTTTTGCGGAGAACCATCCTGTAAAGCTGACACTCGAATCCATGGATGAACAAGCCTTGCAATCGTTCAGTAATTACCTCGAAAATGTTGGGTTAAATTTATCAACCATAAAGGTTTACATGGATATGTTGAAATGGTTTTTAAACTGGAGCCTGCGAAAGGGACGCATGATAAACACCGGCTTCAGGAATTTCAGGTACAATTCCGACCGGGAAAATTTTCCAGGTAAATCAGCGGATAAAATTTTTCTGAGCTGGGATGAACTCATGCTCCTGTTGGATTTTGAAAGCAATGACAGGAAAATTGAACGTACGAGGGATATCTATTGCCTCATCGCCTTGTCAGGTATCCGGTATTCCGAAATTATGGCGCTTGAAAGAGAAGACGTGAGCCGGGAGGCATTCAGGATCGGCGGGAGGAGGAAACGCAGCGTCCCGCAAAATTCATTCACCCTTGACATCACCCGGAAGTATGAGAACAGGTACTATCCCGGGAATAAGTATTTTCCTTCCGTCTCGGTGCCCACACTGAATAAATACCTTGGATTACTTGCTAAGAATGCAGGGATCAATAGATTAGTCCCGGTTTATGATGCAGGGAAAGTTTCTCAAATAAATTTGCCGGATGTATTTACTATTTCATCAGCATAT
This sequence comes from uncultured Bacteroidales bacterium, assembly GCA_963771005.1. Taxonomy (GTDB): domain Bacteria; phylum Bacteroidota; class Bacteroidia; order Bacteroidales; genus DASQZK01. The sequence goes on along the minus strand of CAVYRO010000008.1, from coordinate 1,363,041 downwards.
CATACATTTACGGCAAACTGTATCCGACTTGGAATCCCGGATGTTGTCAGTTCCGTCTGGACGGGTAAGAAAAGCAGCGCCCATTACCGGAACATAAGAGAGCAGTTGCTTAACGCAGAAAAAAGGGATATCCAAAAAATAAATGCCCTGAATGAAAAAACATCATAACGATGTTTTAGGCCTGGCGCTTAATGACTACCTTCAAAACCGGGTAAACCGGAATGTCATTGTGCATTCTCCCGATTTTGAGGATGATATCATTCCTTTATCTTACTATTTCAGACAGGAGATCGACCTTAGCGATATTGAAAAAACCGCCCTGAATCTTTGTTCCGGCAAGGTACTGGATGCAGGTGCCGGGGCAGGATCCCATGCCCTGATGCTCCAGGAGAAGGGATTGGATGTCACGGCGATTGATATTTGTGAAGGAGCCTGCCAGGTCATGAAAAAAAGAGGTGTAAAGTCCGTGGTCCATGACGACATTTTTCATTTCAGCGGCGGAAAATTTGATACAATATTAATGTTAATGAACGGCATCGGACTTGTGCAATCGATACCGGGACTTAAAATTTTTATGGAAAAAATCCCCGACCTGCTGAATCCCGGGGGAAGAGTGATCTTCGATTCTACCAACCTGATCTATCTCCTGAAGGAAGAGGACGGATCCATCATGCTGAACCTGAACGATGCCTATTACGGGGAAATCGAATTTCAACTCGAATACAACAGCTACATATCGCAATCCTTTAACTGGCTGTATATTGATTTCGATACGCTCGACTGGATTGCTGATGAAGCAGGGCTGAAAGCCTGTCTCATCCTTGAGGGTGATAATCTCAGCTACCTTGCCAGTATCAATTTTTCGCTTTCCCCGGGAGGTATTCACCGATCCGGTTTCCAATTGCGCGGAACATATTGATCCTGGCTTTCGGGTTCTCCTCATAGATCTCCCGATGATCTCGTAATTTTTACATCCGGAGTGGGGAAAAGAAATAATTTCATGCCAATTTGAAAAAAAACTAGTAAGTTCAGGCAAAATTTAAAACTATGCTTCTACATACCATTGACTGGGTCATACTTGGCATTTTCTTTGTCATTCTCCTGTCCCTTGGCTTTTTGGCATCGCGCAATGCCGGGCGGAGCACAGCCGATTTTTTTCTTTCCGGAAGGAATATGCCCTGGTGGCTCCTGGGGGTCTCCATGGTGGCTACCACATTCAGTTGTGATACGCCTAACCTGGTAACGGATATCGTAAGGCAGAACGGTGTAGCCGGGAACTGGGTATGGTGGGCTTTTGTACTCACGGGAATGCTTACCGTATTTGTGTACGCCAAATTATGGCGACGTTCGGGGGTACTCACCGATCTCACCTTTTACGAACTAAGGTATAGCGGTAGAACAGCGGCTTTTCTCAGGGCATTCAGGGCTATCTACCTTGGAGCATTCTTTAATATTGTGATCATAGCATCTGTCAGTCTTGCCCTTATCAAGATCGGTGGCGTTATGCTGGGATGGTCGGCACAGCGTACCCTGATCATCGCTGCAGTGGTTGTAGTGGTCTACAGCACGATCGGTGGACTGAAAAGTATCCTGGTAACTGATTTTTTCCAGTTTTTCATTGCTATGGTCGGTGTGATTGGAGCTGCGGTGATCATTATACACCTGCCCCAGATCGGCGGGATGAAAGGACTTATCAGTCACGAAGCCGTCAGGCCTAAGCTGTCGATGATCCCCAAATTTTCGGACACGGACCTCCTTATCACTGTGTTCATTTTACCGATCGCCCTGCAATGGTGGAGTGTATGGTATCCGGGAGCTGAGCCGGGCGGAGGCGGTTATATAGCACAGCGAATGTTATCGGCAAAGAATGAGAACGGGGCACGCTCGGCAACTCTTATCTTCAACATCCTGCATTATGCCCTGAGACCATGGCCCTGGATCCTGGTTGGTCTGGCCTCCATCATCGTCTTTCCTGACATCCAGTCCATGAGGGATGCTTTCCCCAATGTAGATTCCCAGTTTATACAGAACGATTTTGCATACCCGGCTATGCTGTCTTATCTCCCGTCAGGTTTTCTCGGCCTGGTTGTAGCATCACTGGTTGCCGCTTATATGTCCACTACTGCATCGCAGATCAACTGGGGGTCGTCCTATATCGTTAACGACTTTTACAGGCGCTTTCTGAACCCGGATGCCAGTGAAAAAAAGCTGGTTCTTGTGGGGCGGATCTCTACCGTTCTTCTAATGACCTTCTCGGTAATGCTGGCATTGCTGCTCAGCAATGCACTCCAGGCCTTCCATATTATGCTCCAGATTGGGGCGGGAACGGGCCTGATCTATATTCTGAGATGGTTTTGGTGGAGAATAAATGCTTTCACTGAACTCACGGGTATGGTCGTTTCCTTCCTGGTGGCGCTCTACCTTGAGATCTTTCATGTAAAACTGGGTTTTCCCCCGTTGAGCATTCCGGTGAAGCTGGTACTTGGTGTCGGAATTACCACCGCATCATGGCTGATCGTAACCCTGCTTACCAAACCGGAAGACAAGGAGACGCTGAGGAGTTTCTATCGCCTTGTTTACCCGGGCGGACCAGGTTGGAAAAAAGTAATTGCAGACGCTGAGAAAGAAGGCGTAGTACTCGTTCCTGTTGAAAGACAGGGCTGGGATGTACCCGCAGGTATCCTTTGCATGTTTCTGGGAAGTTTTGCCGTGATCACCACCCTTTTCGCTACGGGATATGTTTTATACGGTCAATATCCGAAGGCCGGAATATTCATAAGTGTGGATATCATTTTTATATACCTCTTGTCAAGAGCCTGGAAAAAATTAAGAAACCGATGACATTTTAAATAACGTGAAGATGAAACCATCCCTCCTTGTGCTGGCTGCCGGACTGGGCAGCAGGTATGGAAGTATGAAACAAATGGAAGGCTTCGGTCCGTCGGGCGAGACCATCATGGATTATTGCATCTATGATGCGGTCAGGGCGGGTTTCGGAAAGATCATTTTTGTAATATCCCCGGCAATGGAAACAGACTTCAGGGATTCTTACCTGAGATCCCTGCCGGTGGAACTCGAAACAGATTATGTGATCCAGAGCATTTATACTATTCCGGATGGCTTCAGCGTGACACCCGAAAGGAAAAAACCATGGGGTACGGGTCATGCCGTCCTGATGGCCGCTCCGAAAATTCAGGAACCTTTTGCCGTGATCAATGCCGATGATTTTTACGGACGCTCCTCTTTTGAGATGATCGCGGAATTTCTAAACAATACCAGCGGAACAGGCATTCTTGAATTCTGTCTGGCAGGTTACCTGATCGGGAATACTTTATCCGATTATGGCACGGTATCGAGGGGGGTCTGTGGAACCAATGAAGCTGGTTTCCTCACTGATATCAATGAAAGGACGAAAGTTTACAGAAAAAACGGGAATATCGTTTTTACAGATGAAAACGGCGATGAACAAGTTGTTCCTGAATCGACCCTCGTTTCAATGAACCTCCTGGGATTCACACCGGGTATTTTTGTTCATCTCGACCGGTATTTCAAGGATTTTCTCAGTGAAAAATCACAAGACGCCAAAGCGGAATTCTTTATTCCCTTTGCTGTTAACCGGATGATGAAAGAAGGTATAGCCCGAACCCGGGTTCTGAAAACTCCCGAGAAATGGTTCGGTATAACTTATCAGGAAGATAAGCCTCATGTAAAAAAAATGATAAGCAGGATGACGGGAGAAGGGATCTATCCCGTAAAATTATGGAGATAGAAAATGGAAAAAAATCTGAAGAATATTTTTAGCCAATTTCAGACCGGCTCACATTATGTATCATCCGAATCTTTCGGTGATGGGCATATTCATCAAACTTATCTCATCCGGACAACGGTGCAGGACAGGAGTTTTATTCTGCAGAAAATTAACAATTTTGTATTCAGGGATACGGAAGTCCTGATGGAAAACCTGGGCAGAGTGACCCGCCACCTTGCCGGGAAGATACCCGGATCCGGAACCGGGTGGCAGCCGCTCGAATTCTTTCCTTCCGCGGATGGACTGTTGTATTTCAGGGATGAGGATGCGGATTGGCGGCTGATGAATTTTATTTCCCACGATACTTCCCAATACGTGCATTGTGATGTTCACAGGAGCGCCGGAGAGGCATACGGGATGTTTATCAATCTTCTTGACGATTTGCCCGGACCGCAACTAAAGGAAACCATTCCCGGTTTTCATAATTTTACAAAAAGGCTCCGGGATTTCCGTACGGCTCTCGGTAATGCCATAGAAAGCCGGAAAAAGACGGCTGCAGGGGATATTTTGTTTGCTGAGGAGAAGGCCGGAATGATGACCCATATCCCAAAAATACTGGATGAAGGTAAACTACGATTCCGGCCCACCCATAATGATACCAAGCTGAATAACATCCTTTTCTCAGAGTCCGGAGAGGTGAGAGCCGTGATTGACCTCGATACCGTTATGCCGGGACTACCTCATTATGATTACGGCGATGCGATCCGGTCGTTCGGAAATTCATGCCTGGAAGATGAAAAGATGCTCGAGAGAGTTTCCATCCGGATGGATGTGTTCGAATTTTTCTCCGCAGGTTTCATTCGCAGCCTGTCTGACCGGTTAAATGAAGATGAAAAACTGTCACTTGTATATGCACCTCCCATGTTCGCCTACACACAGGGGATAAGATTCCTGGGCGATTATCTTACGGGCGACCATTATTACAAAACCGCTTATCCCGATCATAACCTGGTCCGGGCACGTAACCAGTTCAGGTTACTGGCAACGATGGATGAACAATTCAGCAGGATGAAGGATATCGTTGAAAAATTAATCGATTGATCCATATTTGCAAATTAAAGTTTATTTTTACGCTGCTCCTCCTTACTGCTCCAGAAATTTACGGACCGGAAGGAAATGTTTTCTTTTTGCCAAACTCCCGATAAACTCTCTCATTTATGAAGTCAGCCAGGAAATCAGTGATATTTATCTTTATTCTATTCTCAGGAATGTATATGTCAGCCCAGGAGCTCCCGGAGTGGGACAATCCGGATATCGTGCAGGTGAACAGGATTGCACCCCACGCCACGCTCTTCCCTTATGAGAAGTATGATATGGCTGTTGCCGGCGACCCGGATGCTTCGGAAAATTTTCTTCTCCTGAACGGGAACTGGAAATTCAACTGGGTCAGAAAACCAGCCGACCGGCCTGTCGATTTTTATAAGCCTGATTTTGATGTTTCCGGATGGGATGCCATCGAAGTCCCTTCCAACTGGGAGCTCAAAGGGTACGGCGTTCCGATCTATGTGAACATAAGATATGAATGGACTGCACATCCGGAACCCCCGGGCATTCCCCACGATTACAACCCGGTGGGATCATACAGGAGGACCTTTGCGGTGCCGGACATCATGGGAGGGGAAGGAGGTCTTCGTTCATTTCGGTGCGGTAAAATCGGCCTTCTATATTTGGGTTAACGGGGAAAAGGTCGGCTACAGCCAGGGGAGCAAGACACCCGCCGAATTCGATCTGACCCGGTTCGTGCATCCCGGGGAAAATACAATTTCACTTGAAGTTTACCGGTGGAGCGACGGGTCATGGCTCGAATGCCAGGATTTCTGGCGGATCAGCGGCATTGAAAGGGATGTATGGCTGTATGCGACTCCTAAAGTGCATCTCTTTGATTACTTTGTGAAAACGGATCTTATCCGTGAGTATAAAGACGGGTTGTTCAGTCTTTCAGGAACCGTGCGGAACTACTGAGGGGCGAAAAGGGAAAATATCAGCCTTAAGGCAATACTTCTCGATGAAGATAGCGTGATCTTCAGTGAGAACGTCGATTTCAGGATGAGCGGTGAGCAGGTTCCCGTTTTTATTTCAAAAGAAGTAAAAGATCCGAAGAAATGGACCGCTGAAACGCCGGAACTGTATACGCTTGTTCTTGAGCTCCTTGATAAAAATGGACATCCTCTGGAATTCATCACTTCGAAAACCGGTTTCAGAACTTCGGAGATCCAGTTATGGAAAGCTTTTGATCAATGGGGTGCCGGTGACGATAAAGGGCGTGGACCGTCATGAGCATGATGAATTTACGGGGCACGTCATATCCCGCGAGTCGATGCTCAGGGACGTAAGCCTGATGAAGCAAAATAATATCAATACGGTAAGGACCAGCCATTATCCAAACGATCCGTACTGGTACGAGTTATGCGATAAATATGGTCTCTATGTCATTGATGAGGCGAATATTGAATCCCACGGCATGGGGTATGCATCCCGACCGGACTCTGGGGAACAATCCGGTATTCATGAAATCACACCTCGACCGGACAGAGCGGATGGTGGAACGTGACAAGAATCATCCCTGCGTCATTCTCTGGTCTCTTGGCAACGAAGCGGGCAACGGTGTGAATTTCAACGCTACTTACGACTGGATCAAATCACGTGATCTTACCCGGCCGGTACATTACGAGAGAGCTGAGGGAGGAAGGAATACAGATGTATTTTGCCCTATGTATCCCCCGATCTCCTCATTGGAGGATTATGCAAGGGAGATAAGACCCAAACCGCTGATCATGTGCGAGTATGCTCATGCAATGGGAAACAGCACGGGAAATTTCCAGGATTACTGGGACGTTATCGAAAAACACGATCAGCTGCAGGGTGGATGCATCTGGGACTGGGTGGACCAGGGACTTGCAAAATATACTCCCGACGGTAGAAAATACTGGGCATACGGCGGGGATTTCGGTCCCGGCGATGTTCCCAGCGACGGCACCTTCTGCATAAACGGTCTGGTTTTTCCCGACAGTACGCCGCACCCGGGTTTGATGGAGGTAAAGAAAGTATACCAGAATATCGGCTTCAGACCTGTGAATTTCAGTTTTGATGAAATTGAAATAACGAATAAATACAATTTCATCAACCTGGACAGGTTCATTGTTTACTGGGAAATTGAAGGCGGAAGGCCGGGTCATCCAGGATGGGATGATCATGAACCCGGATGTTCCGGCCGGCGGAGTCAAAGATATTTAGCCTGGGCGTTGTACCTTTCAAGCCCGAAGCCGGGGTGGAATATTTCATGAATCTTACCGCCTTCACATCCCGAAGGTACGGATATATATCCCATCAGGTCATATCTTTGCCTTTGAACAGTTTCCGATGCCGGTTCCGGATCATCCGGCTTTTAAAACTGGGGATAAGGGTGCAAAAGCTGTATTCGAATCGGATAACATGATCAATGTTGATGCGGGAAACATCGTATTTTCCTTCAGTAAGACAACGGGATTCCTTACTTCCGTCAAAACGGGTGGCATAAACCTCCTGAACTCTCCCCTCAGCATCAATTTCTGGAGGCCTCCCACGGAGAATGATTTCGGAAATAAAATGCCTGAGAGATGTGGCGTTTGGCGGGAAGCAGGGGCAAATGCCGAGTTCAGGGGCATCTCACATACCCTGGATGACAATGGGTACTATGCCGTTTATACCCAGTACTGGCTTCCGGATGTTGAATCATCGTATTCGGTTGCTTACCGGATAAACGGAGCCGGGGAAATTCAAATTAAGGCCGTTTTCACACCTGGGGACAAAATATTTTCTGAATTACCAAGATTCGGAATGACCTTCTCCGTGCCTTCCGGTTATGAAAACCTTTCCTGGTTCGGTCGCGGGCCGCAGGAAAATTATATCGACAGGAATACTTCGGCTTTTGTGGGACTTTATAAGGGGAATGTGGATGAACAGTATGTCCCCTATATTTCCCCGGAGGAGAATGGGTATAAGACCGGGGTAAGATGGTTCTCGCTTGTCGACGGCAAAGGGAACGGGCTGATGATCACAGGAGATCCGCGGATATCTTTCTCTGCCCTTCATTTTTCCAATAATGATCTTACCCGCGACAAACGCGACGGCTACCATACCACAGACCTTATACGACGCGACGAGATCTGGCTGAACGTGGATCTTAAACAGATGGGTGTCGGAGGTGACAACAGCTGGGGCGCAAAAACCCATGCAGAATATTCCCTTCCCTTCGGATCGTATTCTTACAGCTTCATCATAAAGCCTTTGAAGGAAGGCGACGACAACTGGAAAAAATTTAAAAACGCTTTTTAAAAATTTAAGTTATGGACAGAAGAGATTTTATTACAAAATCGGCAATGGCCGGCGCGGTGCTGTCCATGCCGGCAGGCATGTTTTCCCGGGGAATCGTGAACGAAAAAGTCAGGATTGGGTTCATAGGGGTGGGTCTGAGAGGGTGCAACCACCTGCGGAATGTTCTCATGAGGGATGATGTTGAAGTCCCCGCCATTTGTGATATCGATCCCGAACGTCTTGATGTGGCGACAAAAATAATTACCGATGCCGGCGCAAAGAAGCCAGAAACATATACCGGCAGTGAATATGCCTACAGGGATCTGCTTTCGAGGAGTGATATTGACGGCGTCATCATTGCCACCCCCTGGCTGTGGCACACCCGGATGTCTGTCGATGCGATGAGGGCGGGTAAGTACGCCGGGGTTGAGGTATCCGCAGCTACCTCCATGGCCGATTGCTGGGACCTTGTCGATACCTACGAGGAAACAGGCGTCCCTGTCATGATACTGGAAAATGTTTGTTACCGTCGCGACGTTATGGCCGTTCTCAATATGGTCAGGGACGGCCTCTTCGGTGAACTTCTCCATGCAAGATGCGGATACCAGCATGATCTCAGGGAGGTTAAGTTCAATGACGGAAAACAGGCTCATGGAGGCGGAGTGGAATTCGGTGAAAAAGCCATTTCAGAGGCCCATTGGCGGACACAACATTCCCTGAAAAGAAACGCGGATGTATATCCTACCCACGGGCTCGGACCCATTGCAACTATGCTCGACATTAACCGCGGTAACCGCTTTATGACCATTTCATCCTTTGCCACCAAATCTCGCGGACTTCACGAATACATCGTTAAGAATGGCGGACCCGATCATCCCAACGCCAAACTTAAATGGGCGCTTGGTGATATCGTCACTTCAACCATAGAAACCGCTCTTGGGGAGACCATTATTGTAACCCATGATACCAACTCCCCGAGGCCTTACTCACTCGGATTCAGAGTCCAGGGCACTCACGGGCTGACCCAGTTTGACCAGGGGATGCAACGTATTTATGTTGAAGGTAAAAGCCCGGAACACGAATGGGAGAATATGGAAAGTTATCTGGAGAAATACGATCATCCCCTATGGAAAAAATTCGGGACCTATGCTGAAGGCTCAGGCCATGGCGGAATGGACTTTTTTGTCGATCGTGCTTTTGTGGAGATGGTAAAACGCCGCGATGAGGCTCCCCTGGATGCTTATGATTGTGCTGCGTGGAGTGCGGTGACCCCGCTCTCCGAAGAATCCATCGCGGAAGGTGGTGAACTCAAAGAATTCCCCGATTTCACCAGGGGCCGGTGGATCAACAGGAAGCCGGTTTTCGCTCTGAATAGTGAATATTAATGGCTTAAAATTTTCATTTCGGCCCTGGTGATGCACTGAAAGTGATTGCCCGGTACAAAGATATTTCTTCTGACGGATGCAGGGGGGCTGCATGAATAGCCACGGCTTATTCCGGATGCGGAGGATTTTCGGGAATTATTTACCAACTTTGCCCGTTAAAATCAGGGTATTGTGAAGCGTCATATTGTAAGCACTGCATTCCTTGCCATCGTTGCCTGCCTGCTCTGGTCGTCGGCATTCACCGGTATAAAAATTGGACTGCCGTATACCACCCCCCTGCATTTTGCAGGCCTGAGGTTCTTCATGTCAGGGCTGATCATCCTTCCGTTCGCGGGTCCTTTCAGCCGGTATAAAAATATGGTTACCGGAAATTTCGGTAAGATCTTCTTCCTGTCATTCCTTACCATGTTCGTTCAGTATTCGCTTTTTTACCTTGGGATAAGCATGGTTCCGGCGGCTCTCGCTGCCATCATAATCGGTGCCTCCCCACTGTTTGTCGCCCTCGTGGCGCATTTTTACATGCCCGGGGACCGCCTGACCTATATAAAATTTTCGGTCTTTATCCTTGGCATGGCCGGGATTGTTCTGGTCAGCCTGGGTAGAAATAATTTTTCAACGCTGCACAGTGCCAGTTTACTGGGCATCCTGCTTCTTATCCTGAATAACACGGCGTCGGGGATCGGGAACGTAATAATAGCAAGAGATGGTCAGAACATCCCCCCGCTGGTTCTCAGTTCTTCTACGATGATTATAGGAGGCGGAGCGCTGTTTCTTTTCTCTATACCGGTTGAAGGCATTCATCCCGGTCCTAAGCCGCCGGAATACTACATCGCTCTGGCCTGGCTGAGCCTCCTTTCGGCCACCGCAATCTCAATATGGTATATCCTGCTGAAGCGTCCCGGTGTGAAAGTGTCCGATCTTAATTTCTGGAAATTTCTCATCCCGGTGGCCGGGGCGGGGATGGCCTGGATAATGCTTTCCGACGAAAAACCGACATGGATGGCTGTATCAGGAATGACTGTCATCGCCGCTTCCCTGATTCTCCTGAATGTTTACAAACGAAGACAAAGCCGGGCAGGTAATGGAGTCTGAAATCCGTAGGAAAGAAAGAGTTCGGCCCCGCCATCGATATAATCCCACAGGTTGGCTGGCGTATAGATCTTTTGCCCTCTGGTTTTCCCTCCGGCAAATTTTTCCGGAAGCTCAATTTGTTCCTGCTTATCGCCGTCCGCTTGTGTCCATGAAACCATACCAAAAGGATTACATAAAATAACCCGTTCAACTTTAAACCGGCAGTTCGGAATTCAAGTTAAAAAATTTATATAAGGAAACCACGGTTTTATCAAAATTAATCATTCCAGGCCAGATGGATACCATGTCTTGATTAACTTTGAAGCAACCTGAAATAACCCCGAAATAAGATGAGTTTTACGTTGCCTGAGTTACCTTTTGCCATGGATGCCCTTGAACCTGTCATCAGCAGGAATACCATTGAATTTCATTATGGCCGGCACCACCAGGCATATGTCAGTAACCTGAATAAACTTACCGAAGGTTCTGAATGGTCAAGGAAATCCCTTGTTGATCTTATCCGGCTCACCGATGGAGGCATTTTCAACAATGCCGCCCAGGTATGGAATCATACCTTTTACTGGGAGAGCCTCATTCCCCCGAAAATAACGATTCCCGGCGATGTGCTGGATAATGCCATCAAAAAGAGTTTCGGAAGCATGGAATCTTTCCGGGAACAATTTATGCAGGCCTCGGTCACCCTGTTCGGATCGGGATGGACCTGGCTTGTGAAAGGAAAAAATAACGGATTGCGGATCCTCCAGGGGTCGAACGCATGGAATCCCATGCGGGAAGCATACATACCGCTGCTGACCTGCGATGTTTGGGAACATGCTTACTACCTTGATTTTCAGAACCGCCGGCCGGATTATATCGAAGGCTTCTGGAAGCTCATAAACTGGGAAAAGGTGGAGGAGAGGCTCCTTTCCTGAAGAATTTGGTGATTTGTTGATTGGTTGATTTGGTGAAGTAGAAGAGGAACACGGATTTAACGGATTAACACGGATGAACACGGATCCGGAAGAATTTGGTGATTTGGTGATTTGTTGCGTTGTTGAATGGAGTTGAAAGCACCTGAAACCATCTGAAACCTCTGTGATAATCGTGAAATCTGTGGTGAAACTCCCCGAAGAATTTGGTGATCTGGTGATTTGGTGATTTGGTGAAGTGAGTTGAACCCATTTCAAACCATTTCAAACCATCTGAAACAACCTGAACCACCTGAAACAATTATCCGCTCTCGTCCGCCATATGTGTGTCATCCGCAATCCACATTCTTCCCCGGCATAATGAAATCTGAAACTTACAATTTTTACTATCAGAATTCCTGTTCTTCCTGCCTGATAAGTTCTTTTGTGCTTAATAATCCGCAGGCAGCATAGATATCCTGTCCCCTGGATCTTCTTATTGTAGCGGTTATTCCCTTGGCATTCAGAGCATCCCGGAAAGCGATGATCCTTTCGTCGGGGGAACCCTTAAGGGGAGTACCGGGTATGGGATGGAAGCGTATGAGGTTGATGCGGCACCGGATCCCGCCAAGGATCCTCACCAGTTCCTTCACATGTCGCTCCGTATCGTTCAGCCCGTCAAACATGATATATTCAACAGACACCCTCCGCTGGCCGGACCAGTCATAATTTTTCACGAAATCAAGGATCTCAGCGGCAGGATAAACGGTCTGAACCGGCATGAGCCTGCGGCGTTCATCGTCGAAAGGTGTGTGAAGGCTGATGGCAAGGTGGCAATCGCTATGGTCGAGAAACTCTTTTAGTCCGGGAAGGATCCCGATGGTAGAAACGGTTATTCTTCTCGGGCTCATGGCAAAACCCCATGGTGCTGTGAGGATCTCCAGGCTCCTGAGAACCTCCGCTGTATTGTCGAGAGGCTCCCCCATCCCCATATAAACGATATTGGTGAGGCTGTCTTTTTCAGGAAGGCTGCCAACCTGGTTCACGATCTCCCCTGCAGTGAGATTTCCCTGGAAGCCCTGCTTCCCTGTCATACAGAACAGGCATCCCATTTTGCATCCCACCTGGGAGGAAACGCACAGGGTTTTGCGGTTCTCCTCGGGTATGTATGCCGTCTCAATGAACTTTCCCGGGCGTGCCGGGTAGAGATATTTCTTTGTTCCGTCGATCGATTCCTGGACCTTCACCGGTCCGAAAAGCCCGGCCAGGTAATTTTCTTTGAGCAGGTCCCGGTTTTTGCGGGACAGGTTAGTCATCTCATCAATGGATGAGATCCCTTTGCCATAAAGCCAGCCGGCGATCTGCCCGGCGGTGAAAGAGGGCATGCCAAGAGCGGCAGTCACTCTTCCGAGTTCCTCAAGGTTCATTCCGTATAAGGGTGTCTTCTCCATCCTGTTAAAAATAAATTTCCGCCGCTATGGCATCATAGGGGATGCCCTTCTCTATCAGAATATCTCTCGTCCGGACAACCATCTCCGCGCTGCCGCAAAGGTAATATTTTCTGCCGGGGGGAAGAAATTCCCGGGTGAGGAGATATTCGGTAAGCCTTCCTTCCCAAACTCCGTTACCTTTCTCTGAAGAACAACAACGGATATAATTTTCATTTAGTACGGGTTGCAGGTCTTCTTCAAAATAAAACCGGTCCAGCGTCCTGGCTCCGTGAACCAGTGTCTTATTCAGCCAGAGTCCGGAATAAAACATGGATGCAAAAGGAGCGATGCCCGTGCCGGCAGCTATCCAGAATGCAGGAAGGGAGTCGCCCGTGAATTTGCCGGAGGGTCCTGTAATATAGAGAGTATCCCCCTCCTTCAGCCTGGAAAGTTTCGGTGTGAGATACCCGTCATTCTTTATATCAAACAGGATCCGTATCGCCGGTTCATTTTCCCCGCTGGCAATACTGTATAACCGGGGTGGTACCGAGGGGTTATCTGTAATGCCGATCACCTGGCCAGCAGAAAAGCTGAATTCTTTTTTAAAGGAGAGGATGAAGACGCCCGGGCATATTTCCACCTTCCGCCCGATCCTTACTTCACGGAGTGCATGATTCGAGGCTTCAATCCCGTTCATGTTAACTTTTTAGCGTATGCATTGTTATCTGTTAACGGTCTTTTGACAGGATGTGTTCATTTTTTCCCGGCAGATCTCTTCTTACGGAGTGATCAAACAGGATCGCCTTGTAATAAGGGGAATTAATGTTTGCCAGAAAACCCGATGACCCTTCGGCTCCGCTCAGGGACCGGTGACTTCATTCAAGAGGGTGAACTTTTCGGATGGTGGTAAGGCAGGCAAAAGGCCCCTAAGTATAAATTTAAAATTCAGTGACTTTCGCAAGAAGGGCCTTTTGCCTGCCTTACCACCATCCGAAAAGTTCTTCGTTCATCGAATTGACCGGTCCCTGAGCGAAGTCGAAGGGTCATCGGGTTTTCTTTCTGGTACTAATTAATGGAAATTTTTTGCCATTTGACGGAGTTTATTACTTCATTTCTAAAAATTTCCGTTCAAACTTTTTAATTATAAAATAAAAATTGAATCTTTGCTTTCAGATCGAAAAAGAAATGAGACAAATTCTGAACATATGGTGGTGGCAAGAGTTATTTGCATTCTGCAGGAATGTAAGATAGCCCTACTATATGTAATTCATATAATCGGCCTGTCGGAATTCCGGCAGGCTTTTTTTATGTCCGGACGCCTCAAAATATATGGAAAATGAAAGAAACTAAACTTTATCCTGAAGTGCATGCCCTTCCTCCGGGGATCGCCGACCTGGTAACTCCGGTTAGTATATATCTTAAGGTGCGGGACAGGTATCCGAATGCAATTCTCCTGGAAAGCTCCGACTATCATGGCAACCGTAACAGTATGACGTATATCTGTTTTGATGTTCTTTCATCCTTCAGGGTCGAGAAACGGCAGATAAAGATCAGTTTTACCGATGGAAGTGAATCCTTTACCGGGGTGACGGACCAGCATAGTGTAAGCAATTCACTGGATACATTTATACGTTCTTTTAAAACAAATGCTCCTGATGGGTATAAAGGAATGAATACGAACGGGCTTTTCGGATACACAGCATACGATGCCGTTACCTGTTTTGACACGATTAAATTCAGGAACAATCCAACCGGCGAAATGCGGATCCCCGAAATAAACTATGCTGTTTACCGGTTTATTATTGCTATTAACCATTTCAACAACCAGTTATACCTGCTCGAAAACAAAACGGAGAACGGTCCCGGCCGATACGAGGAGGTTCGAGAGCTGCTTTCCAACCGTTCGACCGGAACGTTCAGGTTTGTCGCCTTGAATGAGGAAATTTCGGGGATCACTGATAAAGATTATATGGACATGGTTGCAAAGGGAAAGAAGCATTGTCACCTGGGCGATGTATTCCAGGTTGTGCTGTCCAGGAATTACAGCCGCGGGTTCCATGGTGATGAGTTCAATGTTTATCGCGCATTACGCAGCATCAATCCATCGCCGTATCTTTTCTACTTTGACTATGGCGGATATAAACTTTTCGGTTCATCACCCGAGGCCCAGCTTGTGATAGCCGACGGCATTGCGAGGATCAACCCGATAGCCGGCACCTTCAAACGAACAGGGAACGACGAAAGAGACCGGCAGCTCGCCATCGAACTTACGAACGACCAGAAAGAGAATGCTGAGCATGTTATGCTGGTCGACCTGGCGCGGAATGATCTCAGCCGGAATTCCGGCGAGGTGGCAGTAAAAACCTACCGCGAAACACAGTTCTATTCGCATGTTATTCACCTGGTTTCCGAGGTGACCGGTGTCCTGAAGGAGGGATATAATCCCGTAAGAGTATTTGCCGATTCTTTTCCGGCGGGGACCCTTTCCGGAGCGCCTAAGTTCAGGGCAATGGAAATCATCGATGAATATGAGAAGACCAGCCGGGGATTTTACGGCGGGGCGATCGGCTATTTCGGTTTCGACGGCACCCTCAATCATGCCATTATGATCCGTTCCTTCATGAGCAAGAACAACACGCTCCACTACCAGGCCGGGGCAGGGATCGTTGCGGCATCTGTCGAAGAGAACGAACTGAACGAAGTCGGTAACAAACTCGGGGCTCTGAAAAAAGCAATTGAAATGGCAGTGAATATGTGATCCGGAAAGGATGGGAGATCAAAACGGCACCGCCGGGACAAAAAACCTAAACAGGAGGAGAAGAAGATGAAAATCATGGTACTTGACAATTATGATTCCTTCACATGGAACCTGGTTCACTACATCCGGGAGATCACGGGTGAACCGGTGGATGTATTCAGGAATGACGGGATAACCCCCGAAAAGGCACGGATTTATGATAAGATCATTATCTCCCCGGGACCCGGTTTGCCCTCGGATGCCGGCATAACTCTCGATCTCATAAGGACGCTCGCTCCCGAGAAAAGCATTCTGGGCGTTTGCCTCGGTTGCCAGGCAATTGCCGAAAGCTACGGGGGCAGCCTGACCAACCTGAGTAATGTGTTTCACGGCGTGGCCACTTACATGAATATTATCGACTGCGAAGAGAAAATATTCTCGGGTATTCCTAAGATATTCACTGCGGGAAGATACCATTCATGGGTCATCAGCGAAGATACCCTTCCGGCTGAACTAAGGGTCACAGCCCGTGACGAGATGGGTATGATCATGGCAGTGACCCATCAAAAATACAACCTCCGGGGTGTACAATTCCACCCGGAATCGGTGCTTACCCGCTATGGAAAACAAATGATCGTAAACTGGCTGGATGCCTGAAAAGCAATTACTTTTTCATGAAAAAATAGAATTATGAAAGAAATACTTCAAAAACTTACGGCTCATCTCACCCTGGAAAGAGATGAAGCAAAGGCTGTCCTCCTCGATATCGGAACGGGGAAATTCAGCGGTATCCAGATAGCATCCTTCCTTACGGTCTTTATGATGCGTCTCGTCACGGTCGACGAACTCGCTGGCTTCCGGGATGCTCTCCTGGAATTATGCCTGTACACCGACCTCTCTGATTTCAATACCATCGATCTCTGCGGTACCGGGGGAGACGGAAAAAATACCTTCAATGTATCGACTCTCTCTTCACTTGTTGTCGCCGGCGGGGGTGCCAAGGTGGCAAAACATGGGAATTACGGGGTTTCTTCAGCCTGCGGATCAAGCAATGTGATGGAATATTTCGGATATAAATTTACCAATGACCGCGACACCCTTCGCCGTCAGCTCGAGAGCGCTGGGATATGTTTTCTCCATGCACCGCTTTTTCACCCTGCCATGAAAAATGTAGGCCCCGTCAGGCATGAACTGGGGGTAAAAACTTTTTTCAACATGCTCGGTCCGCTGGTCAATCCTGCTTTCCCGCCTAACCAGGTTGCCGGTGTCTTTAACCTCGAAACCGCTAGACTTTATAATTATATTTTTCAGCAGACGGAGAAAAGGTACACCGTTCTCTATTCACTTGACGGTTATGACGAGATTTCCCTGACCGGTGATTTCAAGCTGATCTCCAATTCCGGCGAAAGCCTGCTGGCCCCTGAAGAGATCGGGTTCAACAAGTTGAACCCGGAGGACCTGTATGGCGGACAGACCATTGAGGAATCTGCAGGTATCTTTCTCGCCATCCTGGAAGGCAATGGTACGGATGCGCAGAATGATGCCGTCACTGCCAACTCAGGCATGGCTTTCAAATGTTACTATCCTGAAAAATCCAGCGACGAATGTTTCCAGATGGCCCGCGAATCACTATATGGCGGAAAAGCACTGAAAGTGTTGAAAAACCTTACTGAGACCAACTGATATGAGTATACTCGGAAAGATAATTGCAGACAAAAGGATCCGGGTTGATCTGGCAAAAAGCAGCATCCCGGTGAGTGAACTGGAAAAAGGCCCCCTTTTCAGGGCGGAAAGGCCTTCTTTCAGGGAGGCACTCAGGAAACCGGGTCCCTCGGTGATCGCAGAATTTAAAAGAAAATCGCCCTCCAGGGGTTTTATAAATGAAGGGGCAAGACCGGAGATCGTGATCCCCGGATATGAAAAAGCCGGCGCTGCAGCGGTATCCGTTTTGACAGACGGTTATTTCGACGGCAGCCTTGATGATCTCTCCACGGCTTTCCGCAGTTGTTCCCTGCCTTTGCTCAGGAAGGATTTTATCATCGATGAATACCAGGTTGTTGAAGCCCGGAGTGCTGGCGCCTCCGCAATACTCCTGATCGCGGCAGCATTGGAAAAGAGGGATCTTGAGAAGCTCGCCGGGATGGCATTTTCACTCGGCCTCGATGTTCTTTTTGAGATCCATAATGAAGTTGAACTGGAGAAATGCCCGCAAACTATATCCATTGTAGGTGTAAACAACCGCAATCTTGAGACCTTTGAGGTCAATACAGGCATATCGGTGAAACTGGCTCCCCTGATCCCGGACGGCTGTCTCCGGGTTTCCGAGAGCGGCATCGGCGAGCCGCAGAAGATATTCGAACTCGCTGATGCGGGATTCGATGCCTTCCTGATAGGCGAGACCTTCATGCGAAGCAGTGATCCGGGCGGTATGGCTTTCAATTTTATCCATGATATCCAGAATAAAAAAATCCCGGACCGATGAAGATCAAAGTATGCGGACTCCGTGAAAAGGAAAATATACACGAGGTTGCTGCCCTCGGGCCGGATCTTCTCGGCTTTATATTTTACCCCGGATCATCAAGGTATGCAGGCGGAACATTGAAACCTGAAGATCTTTCCGGGTTGCCCGTTCACCCGGTAAAGACAGGGGTGTTTGTAAATGCCGGGATTGATGAAGTTGAAGGGACATTCAGGCGATTTAACCTGGACCTTGTCCAGCTGCACGGCGATGAAACTCCCTCTTTCTGTGCGAGCCTTAGCCATTCGGGAATACCCGTGATAAAAGTTTTCAGGCTGGATGAGGGTTTTGAATTCCGCCAGACTTTACCTTACATTCCGTTCACAAAATATTTTCTTTTCGATGCCAGGACGGAAAAATATGGCGGCAGCGGGAAGCGGTTTAACTGGAAAATCCTGGATTCATACAAAGAAAGACAGCCTTTTTTTCTGAGCGGTGGCATAGGTCCGGGAGATGCGGAGGAGATCCTTTCGATGGATCATCCCTCCCTGGCAGGGGTGGACCTGAACAGCAGGTTCGAATATGAACCGGGTAAAAAGGATACGGCCAGGCTGGAAACATTCATTAAAAAATTAAAACGAACAGAAGACAGATGAAAACATTTCTCGCCGGTGAAACCGGCTTTTTCGGGGAATTCGGGGGGAGTTACATCCCTGAAATGCTCAGGCACAATGTGGAGGAGCTTCGAAAATCCTATTTTGATATCATCACTTCGGAAGACTTCAGGGATCAGTTTTTTTCACTGCTGAAGAATTATGCCGGCAGGCCTTCCCCGCTTACATTTGCAGGGCGGCTCAGTGAGTATTACCATACGAAGATCTACCTGAAACGGGAAGATCTGAATCATACAGGTTCACATAAGATAAACAATACGATCGGGCAGATCCTGCTCGCCCGGCATATGGGAAAAACGAGGATCATTGCCGAGACGGGAGCCGGGCAGCACGGGGTGGCCACAGCCACTGTGTGCGCATTGCTCGGGCTGGAATGCGTTGTTTATATGGGACAGGTCGATATGCAGCGGCAGGAGCCCAATGTAAGGCGGATGGAGATGCTGGGTGCGCGGGTTGTTCCCGTACAAAGCGGCAACATGACCCTTAAGGACGCTACCAATGAAGCAATGCGCGACTGGATCAGGAATCCTGAAGCCACGTATTACCTCATCGGATCAGTTGTAGGTCCCCATCCGTATCCCGATATGGTCGCCTGGTTCCAATCGGTGATCAGTGAGGAACTTAAGTTTCAGTTGCAGGAGCAGACAGGGAAGGATCATCCCTCGGCCATCCTTGCATGCGTCGGCGGCGGAAGTAATGCGGCGGGAATTTTTTACCATTATATCGATCACCCGGATTGCCGGCTTATCGGGGTGGAAGCGGCAGGCAAAGGTGTGGGTTCAGGTATGACAGCGGCTACCATCGCCGAAGGCAGGACCGGCATCCTTCACGGGAGCAAAACATTGTTGATGCAGGATGACGACGGCCAGATCACGGAACCTTATTCTATTTCGGCAGGGCTTGATTACCCGGGGGTGGGTCCTATGCATTCCTGGCTTGCACGTACCGGTAAGGCAACTTATGTAAATGTGACGGATGAAGAAGCCCTGGAGGCAGCCTGGCTCCTTACAAGGAGGGAAGGCATTATCCCTGCGCTGGAGAGTGCTCATGCACTGGCAGCCCTGAACGATATAAGATTCCGAAAGGATGAAACCGTAGTCGTTTGCATATCCGGCCGGGGTGACAAAGATATGAGCGCGTATATTGATTTACTCAAACAGAAATTATAACCCATGAACAGGATCGAAGAACTTTTTTCAAGGAAAAATAAAAACATTCTTTCCATATATCTTACCGCCGGGTTTCCCGAACTGGATGATACGACCCGCATCATTTGCGCTCTGCAGGGATCAGGGGCAGATATGGTAGAGATAGGCATGCCCTTTTCAGACCCTGTGGCCGACGGCACCATTATCCAGGACAGCAGCCGGCGGGCGCTGCAGAATGGCATGTCTTTAAATGTACTTTTTGAACAACTTAAATCCATCCGGCTCAAAACGAGGATCCCGCTTCTCCTGATGGGTTATCTCAACCCGGTTTACCAGATGGGACTGGAGAAATTCCTCGGGAAATGCAATGAGTCCGGTATTGACGGGGTTATAATACCCGATCTGCCTATGGAGTATTACCGGGACGAGTACCGCCGTCTTTTCACCGGGCACGGACTGGCAAATATTCTACTGGTCACCCCACAGACCCCGGAGGCCCGGATCCGTGAGATCGATGGCCTTACCACCGGATTCATCTATATGGTTTCTTCTTTCTCGACCACGGGTTCACGGGATAATTTCAGCGAGAGCCAGGTGACCTATTTTGAAAGAATGAAAGGTATGGTTCTTTCTTCACCATGCCTGATCGGATTCGGAATAGCAAACCGGGAAACGTTCAATACTGCCTGCAATTATGCTTCGGGGGCGATTATTGGCAGTGCCTTTATAAAAGCAATCGATTCGGGAGGCAGTATAGAAGAGAAGGTGGAGGCATTTATAAGGGCCATACGGTAAACTTCTCACCGATCATGACAAAGATAAAGTTGCCGTGAATTATCTCTGCTATTTGTCCTTCAGCAAATAGGAGTTAAGAACTTGCAGTTCCGTTTCATTATATTCCTGAACGGGGAATACCTTTTCTCCGGAAAGCCATTTGCCGGCTACTTCAGGTTGTTCAAGTACCATCAGCAAGCCCGACTCTAGAGTGAATTCCCTCGTTTGAAGTCCTTTTTCCCGGAGCCAGCCTGCCACACCCTCATTCATCATTCTCCCGGCATGCAGCGGGAATTCGAGAAGGCTGGCAAAGATTTCCGGGTTTGCCGGGTCATTGTATTCTTTTATGCATGAATTCAGATCCATGGAAAGGTAGATCCTGCAGGCCATTGGCCTGGCCTTGTATGCATCGCAGATCCTTTCACGCAGCAACGCACAGAAATGTATAAGGGAAAGTTGTTCTTCCAGATTTAGACCGGCGGTTATCTCATTCTTATTGCGTAACTCCACTATAATTTCCTGTACTTTCTTTTCCGGAAAGTTTTCCCAGATATACCTGCTCAAATGGATCACCTCCCAGGGATTTGAGAAAATTTGTTTTGAGCAACACCAATGGCATCCCTTGCCGCAATGGATAGGTTGGCCTTCCAGACAAACCCTGGAGGAGAGAGTATCGATGAGCGAATCCATAGCATGATAGATGCCTAGATTTAATTCATCCAGGCTTTCCTCATTGCAATGCCGGCTAAGCAGACTTTCAGCGAGCCTGTAGCCGTCGGAATAAAAGATACCGTCAATTTTATCATAAGTCGCTGTCATATTCAGTATTGATCTGGATTACAAGTTAGAAGATTTCAAATTCATAATCAAATAAATTTATTTAGAAAACATGTTGATAAAGTTGTTCTATCATAGTGTTTTCCATGGATTTATATTTTAACTTGCCTTTACCGAATTTATAAATCCAAAACCATGAGAATACTTATTTCCGGACTCATCATTTTTCTGATCTGGACAAGCCTTTCAAGCTGGTATTACGTATGCCGGGTGAAAGGGTTGTGTTCTGAAGGTACAGAAATGGAGATCATTTCTGTACAGGAGCCTCCCGGCGATGCCGGTCTGGCAGCCGCCGACATATCCCCTGTGGTCCCGGCGCCCGCTAACCTGTCGATTAATTTCAACTTGGATCAAGCCTCTTTCAAAGCAGATCCTGATCTGGTAACAAAATGCGACCAGTTTAAAGCCTGGTTGGAAAAAAATCCCGGCGCCAGTATTTTCATCACGGGCTATACCGATGCAACCGGATCGGATGCTTATAACATGGCTCTGGGAAAAAAGCGGGCCATGGCGGTCCGGGACTTTTTTACTGCCAGGGGTCTAGCCCCTGAACGGCTGGTAATTTCCAGCATGGGAGAGAAAAATCCTGTGGCTGATAATACCACTGAGCAGGGTCGTGCAAAAAACAGGAGAGCAGAAGTGTCATTAAATAAATAAAAATAGTATGGAACCTATCATTCTTCAAGCTCAAACGGGAACTATGGCTGCCTTAGAGATCATAGCCATGCTGGTGGTTGCTGCAATCATCGGGTATCTTACTTCGTTTTTCTATTACCGTTCTGTCTATACCCGGAAAATAGATAAGCTTCTTAAGGAGATGGAAAATCTGAATGCCTCGATCGTCAGACTAACAGCCAATAAGAATGACCTGGAGAGAAAACTCCAGGTGCTTAACGAGGATTTTGAGAATTTCAAGGAAAAATCAAGGCGGAAACCACAGAAGAATAGCTGAAAATTACATTTCCGGGATTGTTTTTGAACGGAATTCCTTCTCAGGTGTTTATTTGAAGATTTTCATTTCTTAAACGAAATGTCTGAGACCTACGAACCACAACCCAAGTGCCGCTTCTGTCAATCGAAACTTAAGGACACCTTCATTGACCTGGGTATGCAACCTTTATGCGAGAGCTATGTAAGCAAAGGTGATCTCGGTCTAATGGAACCTCATTATCCTCTTCACGTTTATATCTGTAACCGGTGTTTCCTCGTACAGGTCCCCGAACTGGTCTCTCCTTCAGAGATATATAATGAATATGCGTATTTTTCATCATTTTCGGACAGCTGGCTCGCGCATGCAAAGAAATATACCGATGATGTTACAGAAAAATTCCACCTTGGTCAGAAAAGCCTTGTTGCAGAGATAGCAAGCAATGATGGATACCTGCTGCAATACTTCATCGGGAAAAATATACCCGTGATAGGGATTGAGCCATCAAAAAATATTGCTTCCTTCGCCATAAACGAGAAAAAGATACCTACTGAAGTCGTTTTTTTCAACCGTGAAGCTGCCCTCTGGTTGCGGGAGAAGTACGGCCAACCTGACCTGCTGTTGGGAAACAATGTACTTGCCCATGTTCCCGATATCAATGATTTTGTTGAAGGGATGAAGCTCTTCCTGAAGCCGGGCGGAGTGATCACCATGGAGTTTCCCCATCTTCAGCGGCTGATCGAACAAAACCAGTTCGATACGATATACCATGAGCATTTTTCCTATCTTTCTTTTATGACGGTGTCGGAGATCTTTGAGGCGCATGGCCTTCAGCTATGGGACGTGGAAGAACTGCCCACCCACGGGGGCTCACTGAGGATCTTCGGAAAGCATGCAGAAGATAAATCTTATCAGGTAACCGAAAGGGCAAAGGAATTAAAGGAAAGGGAAATAAAACTTGGTTTCAGGGATATGAATTATTATGCAGGATTCGGGGAAAGAGTCAGGGAAACCAAACGGGCTATCCTTGAATTTTTGATCGGTGTTAAGAGAGAGGGAAAATCGATCGCCGGGTACGGAGCGCCGGGAAAGGGAAATACACTGCTGAATTTCTGCGGGGTACGGACCGATTTTATCGATTATACCGTTGACAGAAATCCTGTAAAACAAAATCACTTTCTTCCGGGAACGCTGATCCCTGTTTATCATCCGGATAAACTCCGGGAGACACGGCCGGATTATATTTTTATCCTGCCCTGGAACCTAAAGGAAGAAATTTGCCATCAATTGGACTATGCCCGGGAATGGGGGGCTAAATTTATAATACCAATCCCCGGGTTAACAGTCATCTGATAAAAATTCCACGAATATGAAAGTTGTGCTTTTTTGTGGAGGAATGGGAATGAGACTTAGAGAATATTCCGATATCATTCCCAAACCTATGGTTCCCATCGGTTACCGTCCCGTTCTCTGGAATATTATGAAATATTATGCCCATTTCGGACACAATCAGTTTATCCTCTGCCTGGGCTACAAAGCCGATGTCATAAAGGATTATTTTGTAAATTACCACGAGTACGTATCAAACGATTTTGTTCTTCAAAAAGGAGGAAGAAAGATAAAGCTCCTTCATTCGGATATCAATGACTGGGAGATCACCTTCGTCGATACAGGCATTAACTCAAACATCGGCCAAAGACTCCTGAAGGTGAAAGATTTTCTCGGCGACGATGAAATGTTCCTGGCGAATTATGCCGACGGGCTGACCGACCTTGATCTCAACCGGATGATCGCAGACTTCAATAAAAAGCAGGATATGGTTGCCTCTTTCATGGTATACCAGCCCACCCAGAGTTTCCATATCGTGAAGCTCGACAATAAAGGATTTGTACGGAGCATAAACCATATCGGGGAAAGCGGATTATACGTTAATGCCGGGTATTTTATCATCAGGCCTGAATTTTTTAATTATATTCATGAGGGTGAAGAGCTCGTCAATGAGCCTTTTGACCGGCTAATCAATGAACACAGGTTGATGTCCTATCCGTACGACGGGTTCTGGGCAAGTATGGATACCTATAAGGAAAAACAAAATCTCGATGAACTATATCAGAAAGGGAAAACATACTGGGAGGTATGGAAAAAACCAAATAATAACCTATGATAAACCTGACGCCGGATAAACAAGGCGGCTTCGATGTACTCTGCCTTGGTGCGCATTGTGACGATATCGAGATCGGTTGCGGAGGAACATTGCTCACGCTGAAGAGAGCCGGAAAATTGAAAAGTGTGAAATGGGTCATTTTTACGTCAAACGAGAGAAGAAAACAGGAAGCTCTTGCCTGTGCCGGTTTCTTCCTCGAAGGTGTTTCTGAAAAAGAAATCATCATCCATGATTTCCGCGACGGGTTTCTTCCCTTCCGGGCAACGGAAGTAAAAGAGAGGTTCGAAGAGATGAAGTCGGGGAATGTTCCCGCCCTTATCTTCACCCATTACAGGGATGACCGTCACCAGGATCACCGGCTGATCAGTGAACTTACCTGGAATACCTTCAGGGACCACCTCATTCTTGAATATGAAATACCCAAGTGGGACGGTGACCTTGGCGTACCCAATGCTTTCGTGGGTATCGAAGAAGATATCCTCAAAGAAAAGATCGATTACTTATTCAGGGCATATACCTCCCAATCCTCCAAACATTGGTTCGACCCCGGGACATTCAGTGCGCTGCCCAGGATCCGGGGTATGGAATCGGCATCCCGGTACGCCGAGGCATTTTATGCAAGAAAGACCGGTATTCACTTTTGATGTTTCCTCTCAGCTTTCCGGGTAACTGAAGATGGGATTTCCGGCCATTCCTTTCTTTTTGATCTCCATTACTTCTTTCTCCGTAAGTGGCTTGAACCGGGATGCCAGGCCTAGTGCCATGCTGAAGAGAGATTCATGGCCCGGGGGGATGGCGGCCGTGACGGGATGTGAAAGAGTGAATCTCAAACCCATGTTTGCTTCCTCAGATGTATTGAGGGGTTCATACCACGTTTTATTGTTGGTACGTTCCGCATTCTCCGGCCAGGGTTGCCTGGCCATGGCTTTAAGAGCCAGTATGCCCATTTTTTTCTGCCGGGCTTTTTCCAGGACCTGGGGGCCAAAGTTACCGGCATACCAGGTAGCGAAATTGACCGGGAAAAGAATGGTGTCGAAATCAAAACGGTCCATGAGAGCCATTGCAGCTTCAACAGAATGGGCAGAGAAGCCGAGAAACCGGACCAGACCTTCATCCCGCGCCCGTGTGAAGGTTTCCATTGCACCCCCGGGAGAGAATATCGTGTCCACATCTTTCATTTCCCTGACGGCATGATGCTGGTACAGGTCCAAATGATCGGTCTGAAGCCTTTCCAGCGATGCTTCCAGTTCCTTTCTTGCCCCGTCCCGGCTACGTTCCTGTGTCTTACATGCAAGAAATACATCTCTGCGGAAGGGTTTGAGGGCGGGGCCCAGTTTAAGTTCCGCGTCGCCGTATGTCGGTGCGACATCAAAATAATTCACACCATAGTCAATGGCCTGCCGTACTCTGTCGTCGGCTTCTTCAGGCGAAGCATTCATGACAACAATCCCGCCGAAGCCGATGATGGATAATCTCTCGCCGGTTTTACCAAGAGAACGCCTTTCAAGTTTGAGAGGCATTTTTTGACGGGTCATACCTGTAAATCCGGACGGGAATAACCCGGCCATAGGTACAGCCAGTGCCGAAGTTCGGATAAAGTCTCTTCTTTTCATGACAATGAATTTAAGGTTTAAGAGAATAGGATCCGGATGATTTGACGCAAATGACTGATATCCAAATTTAAAACATCCTTCGGACAATATGAAAGTAGTATGACATTTATCTTAGGCAGATGTTCGAAATTCAGGATACACACAAGATTTAAAACGATTTTCCTTATTTTTGAAACGGGATATGAATTCCCGGAAAAACAATTCCAAACCAAATGAAACGAATATATTATCATACCCTGATACCAGTCCTGATGGCTGTTCTTCTTTTTTCCTGCAAAACCAGGCCGGAGATCACCACACCTTCAAACGAGATACCAGGATCTATCGCACGCCCGGAGTCACCTGCCTCTCAGGGAGACAAAGGACAGAAGCTCCGGGATGCTGCGTTTGCGGGTAATGAAGAGGAGGTCGGAAAGCTTCTCAAAGCTAAAACTCCGGTCAACTCCACTGATGAGGACGGGCGGACGGCCCTGATGCTGGCAGCCTACAACGGGTATACCGGTGTTGTCCGCCTGCTCCTGGCGGCCGGCAGCAAGGTAGATCTGCAGGACGGGAAGGGCAGGACCGCCCTCATGTATGCTTCAACGGGCGCATTCCCGGAGACAGTCAGTCTTTTGTTAAATCAGGGTGCGGATCCGAATCTTATCGATACGGAAGATCATTTCACGGCCTTAATGTTTGGTGCAGCCGAAGGTCAGGTTGAAGTTGTCCGTATCCTGCTTCAATTTCATGCCGATCCCTCCATGGTAGATGTGGACGGCGACAGGGCCATTACCTTTGCAACCAATAATAAGCATACCGGGGTGGTTGACATTCTGAAAAAAGAATCAGGGAAGTAAAACCTTTATGGAAGAGGAAGAGTGAATCCGGATGATGCGGATTGAGCGTTCAAAATGCATTCTCCTTAATACCTGAAACAGAAAACCCAAAACCCAAAACAAATTGATCGTTAATTGTATAAAAAAGTGTTAAATTATCAAGATGAATCCGGCTTACCGGAAGAGTTGTATCAGAAGTTTGTTATCTTTGCGGATCAGTTTGGCCGGCATATTTAAATGAGAGCAGGCAGGATGAGGGTGCTGACATTGAAGGGTATGGGGTACCGGCAAAGGATCTATAAATGGAAAATACGCTTTTTGAACCGGTGGTTGCTACGGGTAAACATGGTCAATTCCGCGGCATTATATAAAAATTAATACGATCTTCCGGTTATTTACGTTTTCCCATATCACAAGATTGTATTCTCAGGCATACAAGTGAACGTTTTAGATCATTTCATGTTTGTATAGCAGATATTAACAGAATTTAAAATTTTTGGAAATTGGCAGGAAAGACTCTATTTGACAAGGTTTGGGATTCGCATGTAGTCGAAGAAATTGAAGGCGGACCCAGTGTGCTTTATATCGACAGGCACTTTATTCATGAAGTGACAAGTCCGCAGGCTTTTGCCGGGATCGACCGGAGGGGCCTTGCCGTCTTCCGTCCGGAAAATACGGTGGCCACGCCCGATCACAACGTACCTACCGTTGACCAGCACTTGCCTATCCGGGATGAATTATCAAGGCACCAGGTGAATAAGCTCACCGACAATTGTGAAAATCACGGCATAACATTATACGGGCTGAATCATCCCTACCAGGGGATTGTGCATGTCATAGGTCCGGAACTGGGAATTACCCAGCCGGGGATGACGATAGTATGCGGTGACAGCCATACCTCCACCCATGGCGCTTTCGGAAGTGTTGCTTTCGGCATTGGCACCAGCGAGGTGGAAATGGTGCTCGCCACGCAATGCATTCTTCAGCCTAAACCGAAACGGATGAGGATCAATGTGGAAGGTGATCTCCCCAGGGGCGTTACCGCCAAGGATATTATCCTCTATATCATCGCAAGGATCTCAGCAAGCGGCGGAACGGGATATTTTATCGAATATGCCGGCACGGCCATACGCGAGCTGTCTATGGAAGGCAGGATGACCATCTGCAATATGAGTATTGAATGTGGTGCCCGCGGAGGTATCATCGCTCCCGATCAGACTACATACGACTATCTCAAGGGCAGGAAATTTGCTCCCAAAGCCGAGGGATTTGCCAAGGCCATGGCCCGCTGGGATGCTCTACGGACTGACGATGATGCTGTTTTCGACAAGGAACTTCATTTCGATGCAGCCGCCATACGTCCCATGATCACATACGGTACAAATCCGGGCATGGGCATCCGTATAGATGACCATATCCCGGCGGAAAACGAGATCGATCCCGCGAACCTCCCTTCCTTCAGAAAATCCCTGAAATATATGGGTTTCGAAGCCGGTGAACCGGTACTGGGAAAGCTGGTCGATTATGTCTTCGTCGGTTCCTGCACAAACGGCAGGATTGAAGATCTCAGGGAGGTGGCTAAATTTGTGAAAGGACGGAAAAAAGCAGAAAATATCACTGCCTGGATCGTTCCCGGCTCACGACAGGTTGAAAAGCAGGCCAACGAGGAGGGTATCACAAAAATCCTTCAAGAAGCCGGATTTAAACTGCGTCAGCCCGGGTGCTCGGCATGTCTGGCTATGAATGACGATAAGATCCCCGAGGGCAAACTTGCCGTTACGACGTCAAACCGGAATTTTGAAGGCCGCCAGGGACCCGGTGCCCGTTCCATGCTTGCCAGTCCGGTGACTGCAGCAGCAGTTGCTATCACAGGCAGGATCGTGGATCCTTCCACCCTGATCTAAGTACGAACTTTAAATGATTAAGTATGCCTTCTGACAAATTTGTAACCCTTGAATCCACAGCCGTTCCCCTTCCGATAGAGAATGTAGACACTGACCAGATCATCCCCGCCCGGTTTTTGAAAGCCACCACCCGGGAAGGATTCGGAGAAAATCTTTTCAGGGACTGGAGATACGATAAAAATAATCAACCCAGGCCGGAATTTATACTCAATGATCCGACCTACAAGGGCAAGATCCTTGTCGCCGGGAAGAACTTCGGAAGCGGCTCGAGCCGCGAACATGCCGCCTGGGCTGTGCACGACTTTGGTTTCAGGGTGGTCGTGTCCAGTTTCTTTGCGGACATTTTCAAAAATAATGCGCTTAACAATGGGGTCCTGCCAGTTCAGGTATCCGAAGCCTTTCTTTCAAAGCTTTTCGAATCTATCGAAAAAAATCCGTCCACGAAAATTCGTGTTGACCTTGAAAAACAGGAAATATTGATCCCTTCGAGCGGTGAGAAGGAAAACTTTGATATCAATCCCTATAAGAAGCAGTGCATGCTTAATGGTTACGACGATATCGATTACCTGATGAGTCTCACGGGAAAGATTGAAGCTTTTGAAAGGAAGAGAAAATGATCTTTGCAGGACGGCATAATTGAAACCGGCACTGGGTAGGTAAATGTGAGAAGGAAGATCGAAGCCCGGGAAACGTAAAATCAAAGATGATGAAGATAACAATAATGGATACAACCCTTCGCGACGGGGAACAGACATCAGGTGTGTCTTTTACCGCGAAGGAAAAACTCAAAATAGCCAAATTGCTGCTTGAAGATCTTAACGTCGATCGAATCGAAGTGGCATCGGCCCGCGTTTCTGAAGGCGAATTCCAGGGCGCAAAAATGATATTCGATTGGGCCAGAACACACGGATACCTTGAAAGGGTGGAAGTACTGGGCTTTGTAGACGGACCCGTCTCACTCGACTGGATTGCCGGCGCAGGCGGAAAAGTGATCAACCTTTTGACCAAGGGATCTCTCAAGCATTGTGAGCAACAATTAAGAAAGACACCTGAGCAGCACATCCTGGATATCAAGGAGGTATTGAGGCTGGCCCGGGAAAAGGGGATCGGGGTGAATGTATATTTTGAAGACTGGTCCAACGGGATGCGGAACTCACGGGGTTATGTATATAACATGCTCGATAGTCTTAAGGAAGAAAGTATCAGGCAGTTTATGCTCCCGGATACACTTGGCATCCTGAATCACCAGGAAACATACGACATGTGTCTCGACATGCGGGAGCGTTATCCATGGCTGAATTTTGATTTCCATGCACATAATGATTACGACCTGGCCACAGCCAACGTATTTTCAGCAATAAAAGCGGGCATCAACGGGATCCATACTACGCTGAACGGGCTGGGAGAGAGGGCGGGCAATGTTCCACTCTCTAGTGTGATCGGTATTGTAAAAGATCACCTCGGACACGAACTCTCCGTCAGGGAAGATAAGCTCTATTTCGTCAGCAAACTCATTGAATCCTTTTCCGGAGTGAGAATACCGGCTAATAAACCGCTCATCGGCGAGAATGTCTTTACCCAGACGAGCGGGATCCATGCCGACGGTGACCAGAAAGACAACCTGTATTTTAACGACCTTCTCCCCGAACGGTTCGGACGGACAAGGCAGTATGCTCTCGGCAAGATGTCGGGCCGGGCCAGCATCATGAAAAACCTGGAAGAACTGGGGATCAGGCTCGACAGGCAGGAGATGAAGATGGTGGCTGAAAGGGTTATTGAGCTCGGCGATAAAAAGGAAACCGTAACGAAGGAAGATCTCCCATATATCATCTCCGATGTACTCAAAAGCGAGAGGATCGACAATAAGATCAAGATCAGGAATTATTCGCTTTCGGTGGCTGCAGGACTTCGTTCAATGGCAACCGTAAGTATCGAAATAAATTCGGAGGTATACGAGGAGACAGCTTCCGGCGACGGTCAGTACGACGCCTTCATGAAAGCCTTATGGCGGATCTATGCCAGACTGGATAAAAGCCGCCCCGTTCTCAAAGATTACATTGTAACCATCCCTCCGGGGGGTAAGACCGATGCACTGGTGGAGTGTACGATCACCTGGGATTACAAGGGAAAAACCTTTAAAACCCGGGGCCTCGATTGTGACCAGACCATAGCAGCCATAAAGGGAACCTTGCGGATGCTTAATATCCTTGAATCATTCGACGAGGAGAGCGGGAAAAAGGATATGATGAAGCAGGAGAACATGGAACGCCGCGTGGGAACCTGAGACGGGTATTTTCCCTCTTCGCTCATTTCTGAAGGTATAAGCATTGCAATTTACTCAATCTGATTATCTTTGCCGGCGGCGAACCCGGCAGGGTATCAGCCTAACATTAAATCATTCTTCATGAACGCAAAAATTGCCGTTTTGCCCGGTGACGGAATCGGGCCCGAAATTGTTGAACAGGCCGTTAAAGTACTGAAAGCTGTTGCGCAAAAGTACGGTCATAATTTCAGTTTCACCGAAGCCGTGGTCGGAGCATCCGCAATTGATGCCACCGGAAATCCTTTCCCGGATGAGACTTACCGTCTTTGCATGGATTCGGATGCCGTTCTTTTCGGTGCCATCGGCGACCCGAAATACGATAATGATCCCAAGGCGAGAGTGCGCCCTGAACAAGGGCTTCTGGCGATGAGAAAGAAACTGGGCCTCTATGCCAATATCAGACCGGTATCTACCTTTAAGTCTCTTCTTCATAAATCACCCCTGAGACGTGATCTCGTAGAAGGGGCCGATTTTGTCGTGATCAGGGAACTCACCGGCGGGATCTATTTCGGTGAACCGCGGGGGCGATCGGAGGACCAGAATACCGCTTACGACACGCTGATCTATACCCGGGAGGAGATAACAAGGATCACGAAACTTGCTTTCGAATACGCCGCCAAACGGAACAAGAGGCTGACTGTTGTCGACAAGGCCAATGTGCTTGCCAGTTCCAGGCTGTGGAGGGAAACCGTCCAGGAAATGGAGCCGGATTATCAAGATATCACCGTCGATTACATGTTCGTCGACAATGCGGCCATGCAGATCATCCAGTGGCCCAAAAAATTCGACGTGATGGTCACGGAGAATATGTTCGGGGATATTTTATCCGATGAGGCAAGTGTGATCACGGGTTCGATGGGGCTGCTTCCTTCCGCATCCGTAGGCATCCATACTTCCGTATTCGAGCCTATCCACGGGTCATACCCGCAGGCTGCAGGAAAAAATATCGCAAACCCGCTGGCGACCGTTCTCTCAGCCGCCATGCTCCTGGAACTGGCCCTCGGTCTTACCGGGGAAGCCGAAGCCATCCGCCAGGCTGTTACCCGTTCCCTGGAAGCCGGTGTGGTGACTGAAGACATTGCGGAGGGAAAAGCATACAAAACTTCAGAAGTAGGGGAGTGGCTGGCTGAAAATCTTTGATAGCCATCGGAATCCGTGTTTCACATTCCCCGTTCTCCACACAACCAAACCATTTTCAAACAATGAATTAACGTTTTCCCGTTATATCCCTGCCCTCCCGGTATTCTGCAATCTTCTGCGGGTTAGAGTGGTAGATTTTTTCCAGGACGCTGTCGGGCAGTTCGAGGGCTGAGAACGCCCAATGATAATTATAGCGCGGAATATAGATATGTTCGTCCGAAGTTTCGAGAAGCCGGAAAGTTGTACGGTACATATCTGCGCTACGGCCCAGATCCGTGCCGTATACAATCCTGTCCTGGTATTTTACAAGGAAGCGGCGCGCTGCCCTGGGGATGGCACAGATCTCACCAAACCGTGCGCCTATATCCATAAACAGGTTGGGATATTTATCTATCAAGGCACCCGCCTTTCCAAGATCGTTTGAGCAGTTTGCCAGGTGACAGGCAATAAAGACTGTATTGGGATGATTTTTCACGGTTCTTTCAAGTATATCGACCATCTCGTCATGCCCGGCAATATCAGGCTTATTATCCAGCCGCCACAATATGGCGTTCATAAGCCCGTCATTGGTGGAATCCATAGGTTCATACATCCATATGGGATCGGCAACATGGATGCTGACCGGCATCCTGAGTTCCGCGCATTTCTCCCAAACCGGATCCATTCGCTTATCATCGGGATGCATTCCAATAGCCTGTGGTTTCGAATAATACAATCCTTTGCCTTTGTCGCCCAGTTCGCCGACACCTACCGCACCCTGATCGTGACACCGCACAAGCTCTGCGATGATCTTATCAGCGAACCCCGGTTCCTTATAGCCGGTATAGTCCAGGCCGCACCATAATTCGAACCGGCCGGGATATTTCGAATAAACCTTCGCCAGGGAGTCGAATGCCGGTCCATGCTCAATGGTAAGGATAACGGTCTTTTCGATGCCCGTTTCATCCATCGTCTTCACCCATTCATCCAGCCCTTCTTTACTTTCTGCATAATCATGAGAATGCATATCAATAACGGGATACTTCGCTTTATCCACTTTTGTTACCGGGATGTCGTAAATGGACCGGGGGCTATAGTCCTTCAGCAGGATCGATTCGGGACCTGCAGATGCCGGTGATTTTTCAGGTTCGTGCCGTTGTTGGCAGGAAGTGAATAAGAGCAGGGTGAAAAGGAAAAGTAGAGTCAGACCCTCGATCGTATTTTTTCCGGTAAATTTCATGATGTTGGAATTTTATTCACATATGGGGATATGGATCAAAGTTAACGAAAATTATAATGGTAAACTATCCTTACTGAGCCGGTCAATGAACGGTACGATCCCAGGCTCAGCGTATAGTTATTGTCACCTGAGCGGACCTGCAAAGTGGCTTCTCCTTTGGCATCCGTGACGACAGACGAATCGCCCAGAACGATTTCTGTCCCTTCCAGTGCCCTGCCGGTAAGACTGTCGGTCAGAGCGAGAGACACATGGAATGTTTTCCGGGAGAGTGAAAACGTCAGCGTAGTGTCGGAGGAGATAATGACCTGTCCGGATTGCAAAGGCTCAAACAAAGGTTTATCTATGCTTAGAATGAAACTACGGTAAACATCGCTGAAACGGGCTTTTCCAGTTTCGTCCGAAGTCTGTTCCGAATTATAGACCATTACCCTGCATCCGGGAATTACGGTACCATCAGATTTGTCTTCTATGATGATCGTGATATCGAAGCTCCGGGGTTCATGCATCCGGGCAAGTCTGCGAGCCAGTTGGTCTCTATAGAGGGATGCTGGGGTAAGACCCTCTCCCCGGCCCTGTCCTTCAAGAAAATCCTTTGGCGAGGTATCGAAGGAATACCCATTCAGGGATCCAGAAACCGGGTCCAGATTTACGCCGTCTGCAGGTCCGGAAGTGCCGATCACGTATCCCCGGCCGAATTGCCGGGAATCAATGATGAAGTTTTTACCCTGATGCCAGGCTTCCCCCCTTGTGTTATAAAAAACGGACTGTGTGCCGGAATATCCATGGATAGCATCACCACCGTACGGCCGGAAGACCGATTCGAGCAAGTCACCGTTCACCGTACAGGCATCGAAAAGATTGGCCATACTTAGATACATATGAAAGTCGCTGGCGTACCTCGAATTTTCAGCCCGGCAGTTCAGGATGACGTTCCCGTTGCTGTAAGGATACTTAAAATCGAAATTGTGGCGACCGTCATTGCCCCGGCTGTTGCTTACCAGGCAGTCGTTCGATTCCAGAGTATACATATAACCGTTTCCACCACCGCCCTCGTACAAGGGTTTCTGAAAATCGCATGAGTCGATTGTGATGAACCGGCACTGCACCAAGGACAGGCAGTTTGAAAGTAGGTGTACATCCTGCGAATTTACGGAGGGCCTGTAGGTATGCACCTTTTTAACCCAACAGTTCAGACCGTAATGGAAACGGATGACATGTGAGAAATGAACATCCCAGGCTCCCGTTCCTTCTGAATCATAATCCTCATCTTCCCACCCGGTCTTTGTATTTTCCCGGTTACCAATGGAAAGATCCTCAATGCCGCATTCCGTGATATGTTTTCTTGCATGGTATACCCTCGCCGAATCGCGGGTAGTGAGGTAATACCGTGTGGGTGCATCAATGATCAGAATATTTTTTCCCACGTCCACTGAATCGATACGACGAAGGAAGGCGAGGCCTTCAAAGGCTTCAGGTGTCCAAATCCCTCCCATTTTGTGTTCTTCTATAAAGGCTTCAGTAGGCGTAGCTCTTACTACCACCAGGTCTCCGGCATTGAAGCCCTCCGTGGAAACCACAGGCAGGATGCATGTTGGTTCGTTAAGATCGGCGGTGATATAGGTCACAGCTCCGGATTTCTGCCTCCAACCGGCATAATCCCCGTAAACCTGGATAATGTCCTTGAGCCGCATCGAAGTTTCATCATGAAATATGAAGGTGGAATCATAGCCCGCACCCCTGAGGATGGTACTGTCAAATCTTATCCTAAGGCCGCAGTTCTGTCCGGCCTGGATTTTAATCCGGTATGTACCTGTGGGCAGCCAGACGACACCTCCACCCGAGGAACCCACATCATCGAGTGCCTGCTGAAGGATTGGGGTCACATCATCATTTCCTGTATTATCGGCATTGTAGGGCGGTGAGGTGACATCAACGATGTTTTTTTTAATGATGGGGATCGCAGATTCACCTCTGTGATACCCTGCATAGGAGAAATCATGAAGGAAATTCCCATGTTCATCCTTGTACCCGGGTTTCCAGTCTTCGGGATACAGGGAACTTCGCCATGGATAAACGGCCGGCAAGTCCTCGGATTCAAGGGTGAGCACATAAGGATCACTATATACCTGCCTGAGATGACCGGCGGAATTCTGCTGTGTGACCAGGTTGCCCCAGGTCATAAAATACGCCCAGGGGGCGTCGGATCCGAAACATAGGGCGGGATCCGGAACCGGGCCGTTCTCCGTCATGGCGATGATCTTATTCCCGCCCGTAAGCCGGTACAGAACATCAAACCAGTATTTCTGTGCTCCGTAGTTAAAATCACCGGGATACGAGTCGTATCCGATAATGTCGACCTTATCGTTCCCCGGGTACCAGGCGGTTTCGGGAGTTGACCATACCCATATCAGGTTATGCAGTT
Source organism: uncultured Bacteroidales bacterium (assembly GCA_963771005.1). GTDB lineage: Bacteria > Bacteroidota > Bacteroidia > Bacteroidales > DASQZK01. The sequence goes on along the minus strand of CAVYRO010000008.1, from coordinate 1,326,987 downwards.
GATGGTAATTCATCAACCTGTCGTACATGATATTGTACAACTTAACGCAGGCCTCCGGGCCTTTGGCGCCCCACCAGAACCAGCCGCCGCCCGCCTCATGCAGGGGCCGCCATAAGACAGGGATATGGGCATCCCTGAATTTTTTCAATTCAGCAGCAATGTCATCAATATCCCTTATGATATCCGAATATTCCTGCGTACCTGGTGTCACGGCTTTTGTGACATCGAAGTTAGTCTGCGATGTATAGAACGTGTTGGTACCCGGACTTCCTCCGGAAGGTGAGCACCAGTGCCACTGAAAAGCCACGATGCCTCTCCCCTGAGTACTGTCATACCATTCGATCAGCTCATGGACCGTTCCATTGTCGAATTTACCGAAGCTATGGCCGCCGTTTTTCCATACATACGGATATCCTTCTGTGTATGAATAAAGCTCGCCATTCCGGATCAGCGGCGTTTTACCTGTGATTGTTTTCAGGTCATCGAAATAATCATGGGTTTGTCCTGAGATGATGTGATTTCCGAACTGAGAAAGAATGAAATGAAAGAGGGCTTTTGTTTCCGGTGTCGCCGCCGGGTCGACGGGATCAGGTGCTACGTTAAAGTTGTTCTTTTCCGCATGGTGGATACTGAACCGGTCAATATCGCTCCAGCCCCAGTTCTTTCTTACTGTGAAGGTATTCCTCCCTTGCGGAAGGGTATAATTTCCCGCATCGGTGTCGGCATATCCCTGCGTAGCGGGGAAACTTACCGGGGCAGCAAAGCCGCCGTTTACTATCACATCCTGGTATTTATCTCCACCGGGACCGTTATACCGGATAACCAGTTTATAGAAGCCGGTTTCAGGAACATCCATCGCGACGGTTACCTCATCCCCTGTATTGTCAAATCCCGTTACAAACCCAGTCCCCGAGAAGCCGGTTCCGGAAGAAGCAACAGTCACGCCCGTAAGAACCCCGTCCTCTGCCTCAGCAGTAGCTACAGCTTCCCCGTACTGGGCAGAGGAGGATGTTGTGGCAGCAAATGAGATGAGGGCGGAAAGCCATAAGTGACTATATATGGATCTTCTCATTTTCATTTATTTAGTGTTTGCAAGAAAACTCGACAACCCTTCGACTTCGCTCAGGGACCGGCGACTTCGTTCATCGAATTGACCGGTCCCTGAGCGAAGTCGAAGGGTTGTCGGGTTTTCTTTCTGATACTATTTCATAATTTTCATTTTAATGGTATAATGGAACCCACATGATCGATTATTATACGGTTACCTTTGTGTCATCATCAATCATGTGGGGTTCATTTATCCAATCCGGCCAGTTTCCGGTAATATTCCCTCGTTTTTTTACCCGATTCTTTCAGATCGGAATCTTTCCATCCGCCTTTGGAATCTGCCTTCGACATAAGCATCGAACAGGTTTCATCCTTATCAGCGATTGACCAGGTGACCCAGCTGATCTTATTCGACTCCATCCAGTCGATCCATTTCTGCCAGGCTTCATAATTGATGGGTCCGTTGCCGCTTGCTTCCATCCCGGCACATTCCGAGACGAAAACAGGAATGCCCTTTTTAAGGGCGTAATTTCCCCTGTCGATGAGGGACTGGCCGTGAGTGGCGGCATAGAAATGAAGCGTATACATCAGGTTGTCATAGCCGGTTACCGGATCATCGGCCGCAAGGTGAATGTCCTGGTCCCAGTGGGGTGAACCAACGAGAATGACATTGTCAGGATCAAACTGCCGGATCGTTTTGATGACTTCCACCGAATAGGCTTTGATTTTTTCCCACGGGTCGTGAACCGGTTCGTTGAAGATCTCGTAGATCACATTCGGGTACTTCCCGTATTTCTGTGCCATTCCGGCAAAGAATTTTTTAGCAGCTTCGGTCTGGATCCCATGACTGTGCCAGTCGATGATGACATAGATCCCATTGTCGATGGAGCCTTGAACAACTGCTTCGATTTTTTCCTGTGACCATTTCGGATCCTGGAGGTAGCCTTTATCCGGCTCAACGCCCATGGCAGCTCTCACCACGGTGCATCCCCAGTCTTCGGAAAGCCATTTGACCGTTTCCGCATTGTAAAACCGCGGCCACCAGTTGTGCCACCCGTAACTGACACCCCGCAGCACGACGGGATTGCCGTCCTGATCTACGAGATTCGTACCTTTGACGCTCAGGCTTCCATACTGTTTTACAGGCTGCGCTCCGGCAAGGGTAAAAGTGAATGCAAACAGGAAAGCTGCAATCACCGGTTTCAAGTAGTTTTTCATGTTATTTCAAATTGATTCAGGTTGTTTCAAATTGATTCAGGTTGTTTCAGGTTGTTTCAGGTTGTTTCAGAGAAGAGGAACACGGATTTTCATGGATTTGACAGGTGATCGCGGGTTTAATTGTTTCGGAGTATTTCAGGTAGTTAGGGTAGATTAAAAATCTTTATCCGTGAGAATCTGTGTTTATCCGTCCAATCCGTGTTCTTCTTCTCTGAAACCACCTGAAACCACCTGAAACCATCTGAAACAATTCTTTTTAATACTTCACCAGTTTCTTCACATCGCATAGATCGCCATTTGTCATCCTTATCCAATATATACCCGGCGGGACGGATCCCATGCTGATGGTGAATGTTTGTTCGCTTCCGGCACGGACTTCGTGCCGGCGGGAGGAAAGGCATTTTCCCGTGGCATTGAAAACTTCGAGCATTACAAATCCTTTGCCGGCTTGTGGCAGGGTTACCGAAACGTTTTCCCTGCAGGGGTTGGGATAGACGAAAAAAGATCCTGCTATCCGGTTTGGTATATGGTGATCAACGGTGACTGTATCTTCGCCCGAATGATCCGTCGTATCCTCCGGAGCCCTTACGAGTAAGAGTGCCGATATGGAAAGCGGAGGAAGACTTCCTCTCAGGGTATCATCAAAGGCTTCCATACTCAATTCTTTCAAGGCATTCTGGGTATGGGATGTGAAGGTTTCTCCCTGGGGAAGGCCGTAAAGTGAAAACAAGGGATGCGATCCATTTTCACAGTGAAAACTGTCGAGGGCCATTTTCAGGTCTTTCACTGCTGTCAGGTGGCGGTTGACCAGGAAGATGGTCATCGAATCTTTTGAATTATTGATATTGGGATATACAGAAACGAATTCTTCATCGGAAGAGCTGCCAGCTGCATACGAGGGAAGACCATAACGGCTGAAAAGGTGGATAACCTCGTCCATGCCGGTTTTCCAGCTCCAGGGTGTAAAGATCTCCACTCCCTGTTTTTCAAATTCTCCCAGTGTGGAGGCATACCAAACAGCAGAAACGTTTGGATCATTGCCATTGATGCCGGTTTCGGAAACCGAGAACGTCACACCGTGATCCGGGCCAAGGTATTGTTCCAGCCATTGGCTGCACCTGCCGAAAATATATTCATTCCGGATGTTGTTATCCCAGCCTCCCGCACCGGACCGTTTCACACCATTTGCTCCTGGGTAAATATAGCCTTCGTCAAAGAAAACCCGGTGAAGCTGAACGATATCGGCAGGGCTGGTCTCACCGGGATAGAAGTGGATATCCAGCACATCGAGAAGCCGCATTCCGGTAAGGGCCTCCTCTTCAGCTATACGAAGGATGAAATACTCAAGCCATACGTATTCCTTTCCATTATAGCTGATCTTATTATTATCCCAGTTGTACCATTGCCACTCATTTGCCGGTACGGGTCCCAGAAGTTTGATGCCGGGATATTTGGCACGCGCTTTTTCTGCTACGGCGAAATATTTTTGCATATATTCCTCTGCAGTGGGTTGTACGGGATAAACATCATCATGGGTTCCCGACCATATTTCGGATTCATTGTCCATGCTCCAGTACCTGATCTTCCCGGGATCCAGCCCCGTTCCGGAATCCCCGAACCAGTGGTCCAAAATTCCGGTTGTCGAATCGGCAGGCCAGTCTTCCAGGTAAAGATCGATATTCCCCCCGGTGAGGGCCTGGCTGCCCCCCGCGGGATTGACCTCTCCTCCTCCGCAGAGGTTCTGGTTCACACCGTCCCACCATTGGGAACCATTATAACCCCAGTCGTTGAAATTGGCGGATGAAGTAAGAGCTGCCTTCCCGATCAGCTGGAAAGCCCACATACCCTGGGCGGAAGGGATATAGGTCTGCAATGAGAGCGCTGCATAATCCCAGTCATGGGAATATACATTGTTATACCAGTCGGGGTGACTCGTAAGCTTTCTACGCCAGTTGTACTTCGTGGAATTGTTACCCCCGTTCTCCCTGAACATCCGGATCCCCAAATCACGGAGCCGCTGCCATTGCTGGGGAGAAAGCGGTTTTCCCGGGGCGTCCGACAGGCTATTGTTCTTACCGAACAGCAGCGGTGAAACTGCGTACAGGGCAGAATCGCCTGAAACGCTGATAAGTACTGTATCCTGGCAGGTACCGGACATAAAAGGAAGGAAAAGAAAAATAAGCAGGATTACCCCGAAATGAAGCGGGGCTGAGTTTCTATTTTGTTTCATAATTTTAATGCAGTAGTTAAGTTATGTAGTATCAGAAAGAAATTCGACAACCCTTCGACTTCGCTCAGGGACCGGTCAATTCGATGAACGAAGAACTTTTCGGATGGTGGTAAGGCAGGCCAAAGGCCCTTCATAAGAAAACCATTGAATTTTAAATTTATACATAGGGGCCTTTAGCCTGCCGTACCACCATCCGAAAAGTTCACCCTCTTGAATGAAGCCGCCGGTCCCTGAGCGAAGTCGAAGGGTTGTCGGGTTTCTTGCAAACACTATTTAGTTATGCAATTTCAGACATTGAATGAGATTGATGCGGTTCAAACATCAAGCTTCCATCCATCTCCGCTCAACGACCGGTATCCCAATTTAAAGGAGACATGTTTCGGCTTCATTTAACATTTCATCCACCTTCGTCTAATCATTCTTTCATTCTCTTTATCTCCTTTTTCCCAATCTATTATCTATATTTTCTTGCAACTACCTGCCGATCATGGTTTTTCGCGTAAATATCCCTGCGGAAGTTGAAACACGTACAATGTAAATCCCCGGTCGAATATCAGAAATTGATATATGACTGTCATTTCCTGATATATCCTCCGACAGAACGGTGGTTCCGGTAATATTGAAAAGTTCCGCATGTTGCAGTGCCGGACCGTTTTTCATGCGTATTACCAGTTCGTTGGACTGGTCCTGGTACACCGTGAGGGAAGGGGCTGTATGTAAGGGTGACGATCCGTCAGGGGTCCTGGTGAATTCGAATTTATCGATATGGAACTGGGGTTCGGAGAGCACGGAGAAGCGCATGATCTGCTGACCGGCCGGGAGATCCAGGGTTACGGGAAATTCTTTTGTCGTATTCCAGCTCCCCGTGCTCTTTATCTGTACAGGCCCGGATTCAACATCCCCGACCTTCAGGCTAAAAGATCCGCCGTCCAAAAGCGCAGCGATATAAGTGCTGATCGTATATTCGCCCGCTTCTTCAACATTCACTGTATACTCATACCATTCCCCCGTATAGGCATATCCGATCTGGTAGCTTTCCCAGTTAATAAAATAAATATCTACACCCTCGTCCGGCCTGTATTTTCCGGGGATGTTCATGGGATCGGCGTCATGCCAGGTAAATCCCTCACCCCCTATATCAAAATCCTCGGCTTCGACAGTGCCGGGCACGGCGGCTGGTATTCCATTGTAAAAAGTCCTCACTTTTGGAATGTAGACGGGGACCTTATTCCTTACCGGTTGTGACCAGGCATCCGTCCCACCGTTATGATGCCCGATGATGCGGTAATAATAAAAAACGTTCTGTCCGGCGCCGTCATCATAAAAATCCGTCTCATCACCCGCCAGGGTTCCATAGCGGGCATAGTCTGAATATTCGGTCCTTCTCTGGATAAAGATGCTGTCGCAGTTACCCGTAGGATCGGACCAGTTGAGGCGGATCATTGTATCCTGGTAGATCAGTGCACTTTTAATAACCGGGGATGTGGTATCCGTATGGATCAGGATATCCTTTAATTCATTCCATTTATGAGCTTCCCTTTCCATGATCCGGAAACTGCCGCCGTCGTCCCAGGCGCAGGATACGAATCCGTAGATCTGGGAATATTCGACATAAGCCCTGTAATGCCTCATTCTCGAGTTATAGTCACATGTCTTCAATGAACCGAATTCGCCAAGGAAAACCGGGATGTTTGTGGCATCGGACCAGTTTTTCACCGATATGAATTTATTTCTGAGGATCGTATAATCACCCGGTGTTCCCCATGTCCCCTCTCCTTCAAGTCCGAACAGATAAGGATCGTATGAATGAAAAGATCCCATTATATAATCGTCATCGGGAACGGCGGCTGCGATCAGTTCATCGGATCCTCCCCAGTTATGGCCCTGGAAGATCACGATCCGGGTAGGGTTGGTATTCCTGATGATGGATAGGATGCGCGCATGGAGATCATCGTTCTGTATTTTGGTCAGCCCGTAGGGTTCGTTGATAATTTCGAAAAGGAGTTTTTCCGGTTTATCTTTAAAACGTAAGGCGATCTGTGACCAGATGCTGTCGAAACGGGCACGGTAGCCTGCATTATCATAATTGGCCTTTATCCATTCTTCATGGTGTGCATTGATCACAATATACAATCCGCGGGCGAGACCCCAGTCCACAATTTGTTCGATGCGGTTCATCCAGGCATTATCGATATGGTATGGCGGTGAGGTCTGGGTATGTTCATCCCAGCGGACAGGAATCCTTACCGTTTGAAATCCCGCGTCTTTATACAGGTCAAAATAATATTCCTGGGTAAGCGGATTTCCCCAATCGCCTTCGCGGGGAGGTTCCAGTGTATTTCCCAGGTTAATCCCTTTCTGCATATCTGCTGCTGCTTCCCGGGGTGTGATCTGGGCCGTGAGCCGGGGGCTCAAGCCTGAGATCAGCAACAATACCGGAAGCAGGATCATTTTTCTCAATTCCATGATACTGGTTTTGTATTCTGGCTAAATTTTAGGGTTACATTCTTCCCGGCTTTTCACCAGTTGGTAAAAATATATACGTGCTTTATCATTCCGGGTTCCCCGTCTTCAGCATGGTGCATTTCAGCAGGAAACCTTTTTAAAAAAGTAGAGACGTGCCTTGAGGCACGTCTCTACGACAAAAGCAACAGGCTCTTTTTTTAAAAGAGGCTCAATTATTTAAGGATCAGTTTATAACGTCCGACAACATCCTTATCGTTGCTGACCACTACAAAGTACATACCGCCGGGCTGTCCTTCAAGAGAGACCTCCTGGGTAGTATGACTTACAATTACATCACGCAGGCGTGTACCGGAGAGGTTGTAAACCTGAACGCGGTTACCTGTTTCGAGGCCTGCGATGTTAAAGATCCCGGTGGTCGGGTTTGGATAGAGGGTGATGGCCTTGTTGCCGTAAACATCTACAGCAGTCCCTACGGAAATATTGTAGAATATTTCGGTTTCAAGGTTTTCGGAAGTTACTTTGATACGGCTGTCTGCCTTCATGTTACCTGTGCTGTAAGCAGCGCCGTCTTTATCCACCAGTTGGATGGTTGCGCCGGGAGCAGGTGTCAGATGGGACATAAATGTGCTGACCGTAGTGTTTATACTGATCGGGTTAACACCCTGACCTGCGATATCGTAATTATCCTGGTCTACCATATAAACATCGGACAAAACATAGGCAAGGTAGCCTTCGTCACCGAGTACAAAGAAGAAGTAGATATGTTTGGTCACACCGTCCTGGGCTGTAACCACGAGCTTATCATCCCTGTATATGCCGCCCATCATACGTTCATGACCCATCTTATCAACGATCTGCATGGAAGCGTCGGTTGCCGGTATGACATTCTTGAAAAGAACATCCACCGTGGTGCCTCTGGGAACGTACTGGATCACGGAAGCCTGCTGGTTCACATCGTAAACGAAGGAAGTCACATAGGCATCCGAAGACATGACATTCGGCTGCAACCTATACTGGATCTGGGTCACACCGTCTTCGGCTGTTACCAGGAGATAGGTCTTATTGTTAGCCGGAACATCGACATAGAGGGTATCGTAATTTGCACGTTTCATGGAAACGTATCTACCTTCATCATCTATAATTATCATGCTTGCAAATGCAGGAACATTTACCCCGTTAACAACATCCCTCAGGCTTGTCCCGATGGGGAATCCGCCTACTTCGCCCGAAGCGCCGTCGATAGATACTGAGTATGTTGCGGAGGTAAGGGCTGCATCATCGCTAAGACCCTGGTCTGTTACACTAAGCAGATAGGCCGAGGTGTTGACGCTGTCGGCTGAAAGCACGATAAGCGAGTCGCCATCGGTGACGGCGGTACTGCCACTAAGGACACTGCCGTCGTTTGAACTCCTGATTGTCAGGGTCTGACCTGTATCGGCTTTTGTTATGCCGGCCAGGAAATCGTCAGCCGTTGTACCCGTAACAACACCCCTGACCTCCTCACTCATCGAGAATCCTTCGGAGACCTTATAGGGATTGGAGGTAACCGTTGATTTGTAGATGGTGATCTCATTCATGAAGTGTTTACCGAGATCGCTGGCAACGAAGAGGATATCATTCGGCCAACCGGCGTTCCTTGCATCGTAGTAAGCCTGGTTTCTCAGAAGCCATTCGCTGTCTTCGGCATTGGTTCCAAAGGACTCGTTATGTCCGGTTTTGCCTTGCCAGTATTGCGGCTTCCTGATCCAGGAATTGATCATGTCGGATTCTACACCTCCTACGACCCATGGACCTCCGTCGGTATTACCCCAGGTCTCGATAAGCTCGAAATCATTGGGATCGGTAGCCGGTTTCAATCCAAGTTTAATGGAGTCATTGAGGATCTTGTAAAGATACATGTCGGCACCCATCCATTGATGGGGGGCGGTCTCACCTACAGGTTCCGGAGCGTCTGCAGAGGGTCCCCAGGGGTTGTGCGAGAAATCAATGTCACAGGCCTCGCTTGCAAACCAGGGATAACCACTGTTACCTGTAACCCTGATATCTCCGAGGACGAATACGTCACCGGGCTGAACGATCGGGTTCACGTTGTTATCCTCAACGGCGATGGCCGGCTGGATCTTCCAGCTTGTACTGTCCTGCCATTTATAGCCGGGAATATACTTGACATACCTGTTCAACCAGGTAGCCCCTGTCGGTTCTGCAAACCAGGTGATGGCTTCTTTCGGGTCGGTTGCCCACTGACCAAAGATCATATAATTGCTGAGGTCGAGAGGACGTGTTCCCGGGTTACAGATCTCCAGGAAGCCGTTAGCCCACTGTTCCCAGAAAATAAATTCGGAGATGAAAGGATCCGGTGAGAAGGGCTGGATATTTTCCATTTCCTTCTGCTTGCTGATCTGAACATTATAGACCAGGACTGTGGTATCATCTTCCGCTGTGGAAGTAAATGAAACGACACGGTCGGCGGCAGGCCCGTTAAAATTGGTCAGCCTTTCAACATTGATCTTGGTATTCAGCTGCTCGGCCTTGGCTATGAGGGCCGGCTCGGCGTTTTCACCCGGGGGAAGCGAAATGGAATAATCATAAAGGTTCCTGTTAAATCCGGGGATGGTATCGCTGTCCCAGAAAGTACCTTTTGCCCAGTCGGGAACATCGGGCCATGTGATTGCACCTAACCATGCACTGTGGTTGGGGATATAGGGTCGCAACTTAATGTAATAATCCTTTGTGCTACCGTTTTCAGCGGTAACCCTGAGGATATCACCGGTCACCAGGTCAACTCTTTCCATTCCGTCAGACCAGACTATCTCCCAGGTTGCTTTGTCTGCCTTCTCAAGGTATTTAAATAGTGTATCAACCCTCTCGGAGAATGGTACGTTCCGTATGGTATCCATGCCGGGAACTTTGTCTGTTACATCGAATAGTGGTCCAACATCCCTGCCATAGTATCCGTTACTTGCTTTAGCTGCTTTAGGGATAACCCGGTTCTCACCGGCTCCCGGAGCGGAAGTCTGAACGTGGAATTTCATCGTCTGCAGTGTGTTTCCGCAGGCATAAACGGTAAGGATATCACCTTCCCTAACAGAAGTGAAAGCCGAATCCTCGCTCGTCTTGGCAAGATCATAGTGCCAAGCCAGGCCGGGCTGATAGTTGAACTGCATCATGAGGGAATCCTCATTTCTCACTCCCCAGGGCACGGTGAGGATCGTATCGGTCCAGTTTATGGTAAGAGTGGACGAAGTAAGCGTTGTCTGGTCAAGAACCGTATTCTGATGATTACCTACCGTCCAGAAAGCCCTCCTGTTAGGTTCCCAGTTATCAAAGAGAATGGGTATCGGTATCCATTTTGAATCGGAAATGTCGGTACCCACGTCGTCTGAGAAAATCGTATCACCCTGGGTAACCGTGAATTTACGTATGAGGACGCAATTGTTGGTGGCATCGGTGACACCGGCGACATCATATGCACCGTCATGGTTTCTTCCGTTGCCTTCGGCATTTTCGAAGTTCCCGTTTACCTGGTCGATCACCACGGAGTCCCCGTTGGGAAAATGTTGTTCGATATACCAGCAGGAACGGCCGCCGTAAACGTCCATCGTCGGATAGTAAGGCGTAATGCTGTCGGTGGGATCGGCATAAGGAGCCTCCTTGGCATGTACCCTGACATCTGCAAGATCCCACATTTCGTCTTTAGTGATCTTTTGGTTGTACCTTCCGGAGTAGGGATACTTATTATACATCTTAGGGCCCCAATCAAAAACCATGGCTATTACAAAGGATTCGCCCGGCTGCAGCATTTTGTCGGGCAGCATAAAGGAATGGTTGAGATCGGCAAAGTAATGATCGGTCCAGGGACCAATTTCCCCGAATTCGAACTGGTTGAGGGGCAAAGCGGTATCTCCCATGTTTGTCAGCTCGGCGTAAGCCGTTGCAGCATGACCCAATTTAGCCTCGGTAATTATCAGCGATCGCACGATGTTCTGCGCCTGCAACACACCAAACGACATGAATAAAGCGAGGAATAGTAGCTTTAGTTTCATAATCCTTTTTATTTTAGTTAGTAAATGAGAAGAAGTTTGTGCACCAATTTAATAAAAATTTTCAGATATATTCAAAAAAATTCACATGCTTTTTTTTTAGTCTCTGGATTTATGGAAATGAGAGTCGTGTAATTGCCGCGTTGAAAATAGATGATACCTTATTGTCATGTACTCCTGATTTCGGTTCCGGATGGCTTTTTAACAGGCAAGGAATCCAACAGGATCTAAAATAGTAAGCTATATAATAACATTCAGCAAATAAAAAAGTTATCTTTGGGATTATCCCGGGATTCATTATGAGGTAAAATATATTCTTTCTAAATTATTTTAAAGTTCTTCGGCATTCGGAATATTTTTTATATGTTTAATACGGTAAAAACGGCGATTATCCTTACTTCCGCAAAGGACGATGGAGGAATAGCTGTTTATGCCGGATCCTATTAGATCAGCGGGCTTTGTGAAGTGGATATTAAACTGTTGCTACTAAAACATTCTACAAACTACTACCATGACTAGGACCAAAATTCTTGGGTTACTTGCGTTATCGTGTATTATTTTTGCCAGTTGCAAGGATCTCCTCAACCATGAAGAGCGGTACCAGAGGCCGGATTGGTTAGCCGGAAAAGTTTATACGCAGCTCAAGGCGGATCCTGAACTTTCCACTTTTGCAAAATGCATCGAGCTGACCGGATACGATACCATTATTGATGTATCAGGGAGCTACACTGTTTTTGCACCGGACAATGAGGCTTTCACGGTCTATCTCCAGGATCATCCCGGATACAACACCGTTGAAGACATACCGGCTGATGAGCTTTTAAAGCTTGTGAAATACCATATCGTTCAAAACCCATGGAGCAAGAACCAGCTCACCAGTCTGGATATATGGGGCTGGATAGATTCCACCGATATTACGAACAACAAGCCCAGGGGATATAAAAGACAGACCCTCCTGCTTGAAAAAGACAGGAATTACGGGATCAGGTATAACCCCGGAGGAGTGCTCACCATCGTAGATACAACCGCCACAAACTGGCATCGCAGGATTAATACGGATTCCCGCAAATATGCCCCCATTTTCTATAAACAATATTTCGATATTTATCATCTGAATTCCACCGATTACCAGTTCTATTTCAGCAGGCCCATTGAAAGTTCATTGGACATATATTTCGTTGGTGCAAAGATTAAAGGCAATGAGATCTTTGCCGAGAACGGGTTTGTCTATCATATTGACAAGGTAGTCGATCCCCTGCCCAATGCTTACGAGATCCTGAGTTCGACGGAAGGGCCAAATTCTTACCGGAAATTTCTGGAACTGGTCAATAAATTTCCAAGATTTGTCTACAATGAAAAGGAAACCCTCGATCAACCCGGGGCGGATCTGGGCCTGGAAGTGGATTCCCTCTTTGATCTTACCTTCCCCAATCTTACCTTTAACATCACGGCAGAAGAAACTTCTTCACCTCCCGGAACTCACGGCCTTCCGGACAATGTTACCATCCGTTACCATCATGGGATGGTTGCCCCTACGGATGAAGCTTTTAACGGGCTGGTTCAAAAATATCTTGAAGGACCGAACCGCTGGGGAAGCATGGAAGAGGCACCGGCCAACATTCAGAGAATTGTAGCAAATAGCCAGCTGTGTGTAAATCCCGTCTATCCCACCGATTTTGAGAAAGGATTTTATAACGGGGAACAGGATTTTATTACAGTTGATCCGGCAAGCATAGTGGAAAAAAAGTACGGCAGCAACTGCAGCTTCATCGGTGTGAATGAGATGATCGTTCCCAGGGCATTCAAGGCCGTTACCGGGCCCGTTTACCTCCTGCGGGGATATAACAAGATGATGCTTGCCGTGGAATATACCGGGCTGCTTTCCGCTCTTAAGAAACCGAATGCCGATTACCAGTTCTACGTGGAATCGGACCTGAACACGCGCCAGGATTCATCACTCCTTTACGAGAAAAGAAACGGTGCGGACCGGTTCTTTTTATATACCCGGGGAGGCGCGCCGAGGCGTATCGACCTTTCAGCGAGTGATCTCCGGACCCTGTTGATGAACCATATAGGAGTCAACCGGCCTGCCGGGCTTGCAAGGAAAGAATTCATCAAGAATCTTGCAGGCAATTATCTGATTGTGAATAATGAAACCGGAGTTGTCAGCGGCCCGACTCTTTCCACGGATGGCTATCATGGCCCCGCGCGGGATCCTTTCGTCCCTGTGCAGATCAGTACGGATGCCGATAACGGGATAACCTGGGATATACCCGATTGGTTTGTTTTTGGACCTACCAGCATGTACCTGACAATCCGGGATAATTTCCCTGCGTTTCAGGCGCTTCTCGCTAAGGCTGGGATGGTACTGGCAGGAATTAATCAATATACCTTTACGAATGACAATGATATTTATACTGCATTCGTACCCACCGCGGATGCTCTGACCGCCTACCGGGCAGATACTCTTAGCATTCCCGATCTCCGGAAGTTTTTGTTAATGCATTTTATCCGGGGGAGTATCATTTTCACTGACGGGAACATGTCTAACGGATTCTACGAGACCCTGAGAACGGATGAAAAATCCACCGCCTACTCCACTGTATTCACGAAGATCCATATTAAACCGGCGATCGACGTTATTGAGTTTGTATCCAAAGATCTGGATACCTATATGAGAGTGGAAGAATCATCCACCACCAATATTCTTGCAGGGCGCAATCTCACCCAGGGTGCAGCTACCTACCCGAGCGTGATTTATAATGCAGCAATTCATGTGATCGACACCGTGCTGGTCCGGAACCGGCTCGATACCAGGTAATTTTCGGAATTCAGTATCTGATTTTAAACCTAAGGTTTTTGAACAATATGAAAAACATCAGAAAAACCATCCTCATGCTGCTGCTGGCCTTATTCAGTTGCGCGAGCTTATTTTCACAACAAAGAGCCATCATCAGGGGACGAGTTATTGAAAAGGGCACCAAGGAGGCGGTCATAGGTGCCAATATCATCGAGTATGATAAGGAAAACCGTATCATCAACGGAACCATCACCGATGTGAACGGCGACTTTGTCCTGGAGATGAAAGACAGGAACCATGTCATCAAGGTGAGTGTGATCAGTTATGAAACAAAACAGGTGGATGTTAATACCACCGGGCCCATGACCATTGAACTCTCTACATCGAATACGGAAATCGAAGAATTAACCGTTTACGGTACTCAAAAATCCAACGTCAGTCTCACCAATATTGCCGACCGTGATGTAGCCTCCTCCACAGTGAAGGTCGATCTCTCCGAAATGACGGATGTGGGTGTGCTTTCGGCGGCGGATGCCCTGCAGGGAAAGGTCAGCGGACTGGATATCATCAGCGCTTCAGGCGACCCGGGTTCCGGATCTCAAATCGTGATCCGCGGTCTGAGTTCCATGGGAAATAACAAGCCGCTGATCGTGATCGACGGGATCCCCCAATCCAGAGTATCCGATAATTTCGATTTGAGTTCGGCCGACACGGAAGACATCAGTAACCTGGTAAACATCGCCCTCCAGGATATTAAATCCATCGAGATCCTCAAAGACGCTGCATCCACAGCAGTTTACGGCTCCCAGGGAGCCGACGGCGTACTCCTCATCGAAACCCACAAAGGCAAAATGGGTAAGGTGAAATTCGATTACCAGTATAAAAACAGCATCAATTTCCAGCCACCCTCCATTCCCTTATTAAATGGAAATGAGTATATTATGCTACAGCTCGAGGAATGGCATAACAGTAAGGGAGTTTTCGACATTCCCGCAGAAATTGCTTTCGACAGGGATTTTGCCGATTTCTATAATTATTCGGCCAACACCGACTGGCTTGGCGCTTTGACCCAGAATTCTATTACAAATGATCATTACTTTAATATCTCCGGGGGAGGGCAGAAAACAAGGTATTTTACATCCTTCAGCTATGTTGACGAAGGAGGTACCACCATAAATACCGGTTCAAAAAGATTTTCCACCCGGGTGAATCTCGATTATTTTCTTTCAAAAAAACTCATCTTTTCCATCCAGTTCAATTATGTAAATAACAATACGTCGAATAATATTACCCTTGACGATGGCTCAGGAAGACAACGAAATGTAAGAGAGATGGCTTATATCAAGGCTCCGAATATGAGCGTCTGGGAATACGACCTTTACGGGCACCCGACCGGAGAATATTTCACCCCGATAAACAGTTACCAGGGTGACGGAACTATATATTATAACCCGGTAGCGGTTGCAACACTTGGTAAAAACAGCCAGAACGCCAATAACCTGGAAAATACATTCCGGCTTAGCTATAAATTACGCGACTGGCTTGATTTCCGCGAAGCGGTCTCGTTTCAGTTAGGGGGCAGTAAGGCCTCCAAGTTTCTTCCCTACAATGCCATCGGCGCCGACTGGCTATCATGGAACATTAACAATGCCGAAGAATCCAATAACCTGAATTCATCCTTCAGGACAGAATCGCAGCTTTCATTTGAAGTCCCCTTTACCAATACGGATCATTATGTCTCGGGTGCCTTGAACTGGATTACAGAACAATCAAGTTACGAATGGATGAATATCCAGAGCAACAAGACCCCTACTACGGATATACAGGATCCTTCCATAGATGCACAGATCAACTGGGAGGGTGACGGTTCTGGAGATTCAAGGGCACTTGGCGCCCTGATAAATCTGAACTATAAATACAAAGACAGATATATTTTCAACAGCAATTTCAGGGCCGATGCATATTCAGGGTTCGGATCCAACAACAAATGGGGACTTTTCAGGGGCCTGGCCGTAGCATGGCGGTTTTCAGGCGAGCCATGGCTATCCAGCCTGAGGTGGCTGGGAGAAAGTAAACTCAGAGCCAGTTACGGCGTATCCGGTCGCCGGCCGGGTGATCCTTATGCCCGGTTCGCTACATTTGCATCTACATTTACCGGAAGTTATCTCACCTTCCCTGCCATTGTTCCTACACAGATCCAGTTGAACAATCTGCAGTGGGAAGTGATATCCTCCAATGATGTAGGTCTCGAGTTGAATATGTTCAGGGATAAACTCTACATTGAGGCTGATGTTTATACCAAGACCACTTCCAATATCCTGTTCGATAAATACAAGATCCCGACTTCCTCCGGGTTTGATGAACTGAAATTTTTGAACGGGGGTTCACTCGACAACAAAGGGTGGGAGCTTATGGTAGATTATAAGATCCTGCGTAAGGAAAAGATGGTTTGGTCAATTTATTTCAATACATCCCAGAATATCAATTCCTTTACCTCGCTTCCTGAAAATTTCAATACCGAGCAGGCCACCTCCATCAGTAACGGGGAATACCCACTGCGCGTAATGGAAGGCGAACCGATCGGTTCATTTTTCGGTTTCCGTTACCAGGGAGTGTATCCGACCGATGCGGATGCCATGGCCAGGGATGCAAACGGCAACCTGATCCGCGACAGCAAAGGGAATCCCATACCGATGACCTTCCTCGATACCTATACCTTCCACGGCGGAGACGCAAAATATGCCGACATCAATCATGACGGAAAAATCGATTTGAATGATGTTGTGTATATCGGCGATTCAAACCCGAATTACATAGGAGGATTCGGATCCAGTTTCCGTTATCATGATTTCGATATCGGATTCGGCTTTCATTACCGGCTCGGATTCGATATCATCAACGGGGTGGCCATTCAGACGGAAGGGATGGACAACCGGAATAACCAGAGTAAGGCCGTTCTTGCACGGTGGAGAGTCCAGGGACAGAACGAACCCGGAATGTTGCCCAGGGCCTTTCTCGATCATCCGGCCAACAACCTGGGATCGGACCGGTATGTTGAATCCGGAGATTTCGTCAGGCTGAATAACATTAAAGTAGGGTACCGCTTCCCAAATTCTCTCTGCAACCGCCTGCATCTCAGGACGGTGAATCTCACCCTCAGCGCAAGAAAAATCATGACCTTCACCCGCTATACCGGTCAGGACCCTGAAGTAGGGCAGGATGCAAGCAATCCGTTCTGGATCGGGGTTGACAACGCAAAAACACCGCCCCCTAAGATCGTGACCATGAGTATTGCCATCGGTTTCTGATAATGTAAAAAAATGAAAATGAAACCCACATTAATTGATGACGAAAAAAAGGTAAGATCATAATGATCGATAATGTGAGTTCCATTATACCCTTAAAAATAAAATTATTAGATAATGAAAATAAGAGCAAAATACATTCTGATCGTAACACTGATGTTGACCCAGGTTTCATGTAATGACTGGATGGACCTTGTTCCCCCTGAAGGTCTGATCAGGCAGGAATTCTGGAAAACAAAAGAGGATGTGAAGGCTGTTGTAATGGGGGCTTATGAAACTTTTTCACATATGGATGCACAACTCTTTAAGTACGGAGAGATCCGGGGAGATATGCTTAAAGGGGACGTGAACCAATCGGGTGACGAGCGTAAGATCATGGAAGGCAATATCTATCCCGACAATGGCATGTGTAACTGGAAGCAGTTCTATACGGTTATCGATTACTGCAATGAGATCATCAAAAGTGCCCCGAAAGTGAAAGAGAAGGATAAAACCTTCACCGATTACCAGCTGAAAGGCTATTTATCGGAAGCTCATTTCCTGAGAGGACTGGCTTACTTTTATCTTGTAAGAATATTCAGGGATGTCCCCCTTGTACTTGATCCTATTGAAACAGATGATGCAGATTTTTACCCGCCGAAAACCGACGGGGAAGAAATCCTTGCTTTTCTTATCGGGGATCTTGAGAGTATGAGAGACTATGCCACCAGTGATGGCTACCCGACTCTGCAGGAAATTAAAGGCAGGGCGACCAAGGCTTCCTATGATGCCCTGCTGGCTGATATTTCACTCTGGATCTTCGATTACCAGTCCGTGATCACCTATGCCAACCGTATCATATCAAACAGGGATTATGTAATGATCCCTTCGAGCAGTTGGTTTTCCATATATTTTCCGGGCAATTCACTGGAAGGGATCTTTGAATTCCAGTTTGAGGATGCACGGAACCAGAAGAACGGGATGTACGGGCTTACAAATGAGAACGCGAATAATTACAATGCGAGCGAAACGGCGATCGATCTCTTCAGCGGCCAAACCAGAAAGTACATTGAAAATGTAAGAGGAATCGGAGGATCGGTGGCAAAACGATCCGATAAGTACCTGGTTTGGAAATACCTGGGAAGAAGTAATGACGGAACCTCGGAACGACCGGGAACGAATCAGAGCAGTTGTAATTTTATCATCTACCGGCTTGCCGATATCTACCTGATGAAGGCCGAAGCACTTTCACAGCTCGGGGAATATGCCCAGGCCATGGATAATATCAATATCGTCCGCCGCAACCGGAATATTCCGGATATTGCTTACCTGCCCGAATCAGCGGCTGCCTATGAAGATTTCATCATGGAAGAAAGGGCTGTGGAACTGGCTTACGAGGGCAAACGCTGGTTCGATATGATGCGAATGGGAAGACGGAATGACTTCAACAGGAAAAGCAGGCTGATAGAAATACTGATCAAGAAAGTGCCTTCCACTCAGAAGAGGATCCTGGCTACCAAGTTAACCAATCCCCTGGGATGGTACCTCCCGATCTACCAAACAGAAATCGAACGCAACAGAAACCTGGTCCAGAACCCGTATTATAATTTTTAACCGATGAAACGAGCACCTCTCATATTCAGCATTTTCCTTATCCTGGCAACCGTTTTCTCTTGCAGGGAATTTCCCATCGAGCCAAGCTTTGAAGACCAGGACAAGATGACTATCCTTGACTATATCCTGTCGGATGATAATTTTTCCGATTTCGCTAAGATACTGGTGGCGGGAAAACTCGATATAACCCTGAGTGCTTATAATCCGGATGGATTGGGGTATACCCTTTTTCTCCCGGATAATGAAGCAATTGCGAAGTTTATAGATGCGAGTGAGGAATTCTCAACTTTCGATGAATTGCTGCAGGATTCCGCCTATGTTTATGCATTTAGCAGGTATCATGTGGTGAACACGGCCATTGATGCCAACGATTTTCCTTTTGGGGCTCTCCAGGATTACACACTTTCGGGAGACCTGCTCACCGTCAGTTTCGTGGTGGAAACCGATACGGCTTACTATAAGATCAACAACCAGGCTCCAGTAATTAGGGAGAATATTGAAGTATCCAACGGATTTATTCATCTTCTCGGGGCAGCACTGGTACCGGTGGTCCATACTACCTACACCTGGCTCGAGGCCCATCCGGCCTACTCCATTTACAGAGATGCCGTAAACTTAACGGGGATGCAAGATGCCATCGATTTTAACCTGAAGGATGAAGAGAATCATTCCCGGCCTGTCACACTGCTGCTTGAAGCCGATTCCGTATTCAACAGGTACGGGATCCACTCCCTTGACGATCTCATCGCCAGTGTCAGTCCCGGTAGTGTTGATTTTGGTAATTCCTCAAATCCGCTGCATAATTTTGTGGCCTACCATGTACTCCAGGAAGTTTGGTTCCTTGATGATTTTGTTGGCAGAACGACGAACTACAATACTCTTTCTTCCACACCCATCATCATTAATGGAGAAGGTATTGATATCGCCATCAACCAGGGGAAACAAATTTTCGATACCCTTATTTCCGGCCTCGATACCACGATCATCGATTATATTTCTTTTTATTACGATGAAAGCAATGTCATTACCCAGAGCGGTGCCATCCAGTTTATTGACAGGGTGCTTCTGCCTCAGCAACCCTCACGTGCGAATATAGATTTCGAATTTTACGGTGAGCCTCTGCTGGATGAATACAGGAAAGTAATCGGTTCATATATTATCGAAGATACCTCGGCATTGAACAATATCAGCTGGACGGGAGCCGATCTGACCTTTGTCAAATCGGGGCCCGATGAAGACAATTCATGGGGTGATGATTACCTGCAACTTGACGGAACCTTTTCAATCACCTATCACGTCTCCAAGATCGTTCCCGGTTCTTATAATGTGATTTTACGGGCCGAGATTAACGATCCGGCGAGTGCTAACGTGGAACTCTATATTGACGGTAAAGTGTTTGGCGGGCTTACGGATCTTTCAGGCACCCGTAATACAAATGATATTACATTTAATGACAGGCTCAAGGGTAAAATTACATTTTCCGTTTATGAAGAACATACGGTAGAGATCCGGTCTTTTATTCCGGGTCTTTTCAAGTGGGACAATATAAGGTTCGAAGTACCAACATCTAAATGATATTCAGGATGAATAAAAACATGATCATAACCGGCTTGCTCTTGATGATCCTATTTACCGGATGTAAAGAGGACTGGGATAAACATTACAATGATCCGCCCGATACCATCGACCGGAACGTCTGGGATGTCATACAGGAAGATGATAATATGACCCTTTTTGTGCAATATGTAAAAGAATTTAAATTAGACACGCTTTTCCTGAAGGATGATACCTGGACCCTTTTTATTCCCGATAATACAGCCTTTTCAGGCTATCTTGACACGGCGCAGGTGACCCCCGCTGTACTCCAGTATCTTATCTCACCGGCATTTATTCAGGCGGTCGTTATCAATGGTAAACGAAAAGTTCAGACCCTGGGAGAAAAGTTTGCGCTTTTCGAGCGTGACGGGGGGAAGGTTTACCTGGACGGTTATCCCGTGGCTTTTGAGAGTCCCCTGTACAGGAACGGAAAATTCTTCATCCTCAACCGGGTGGGAATTCCCAGGCCTAACCTGTACGAATACATAACCATCAACAATCCGGCCCTCAAAATATATATTGACAGCAAGGATTCTATCATTCTTGACAAGGAAAAAAGCCGGCCGATCGGATTTGATTCAAACGGAAATACGATCTATGATTCCGTTGCGGTTATCTTCAATAAATTTGAGGCGCGGTATTTTCCGGTAAGTGAGGAATTCAGGAGTAAAACAGCCACCCTCGTCTTTCCCGGCAAAGAGGATTATAACAATGCACTTACCGAAATGGCACAGACCATTGGTTCCGGATATACGGATTACAGGGATATTCCAGGTGAATGGCAGCAAAATATCCTTATTCCTTACCTATTGGTGCGGGGGGTTTTCGAGAACATGATGGAGCCGGAAGAGTTCATCCCCAACTATTCCATCAATGATACCTTTAAACTGAAGAATATCCTCGGCGACAGTATCATGATCGAGTATGGTGTTAAAGACAAAGTCATCTGCAGCAACGGGTATGCCTATAAATATGATGCTTTTTCAATCCCCGACACTCTGTTCGCCGGTGCGGTGAGATATGAGGGAGAATGGCTTCTGGATCGTACCGGCATTGATAAATTCAGTTGGAAAGACAGTGTTGCCTATATCAGTGATCTTCCTTTTCCTCCCGTTCAGGAGAATATTAAATCCGCATCAAATGATTCCATTCTGAAGGTCAGTTTCTCAACGGGATATTCAGGTCAGTTCTCCATAGAATTCAAGGTGAAAAACCTTTTCCCGAGAAAATACCTGATGGTCGTTAAAACCCTGGTCAGGATCGGGGGGATTTACGATATATATGTCAATGATGATCTGGTAAAATCATTTGATTATAAAAAGTATACGCAATATCCCAAGAATCTGCTTCAGAGCGTGACCGGAAAATACTACGTTTCGGATGACCTGGGGTATAATAAATTTGACTGCTGGGTGCAGAATGATGCAGATTACGGAAAGGCCACGGTCCGGTTTGAGTACATGGGACCGACGATCGATCCTACCAAGACGGTTAAGCCGGGCCTGGTTATAGATTATATTGATTTTATCCCGTATTGATCCTGATGAGCAGAGATAGTAGCCTATATGACAAAGAGTATAAACGGAAAAAGTGTAAAGATTGTCCGTGACCAGGAAAAGATTGTGCGAAATGCGATTGCAGAGCCAGGAACTAAAAAGCCTGAATATGAAGATAATAATGAGCAAATCAATAAAAATGATGAATAAAAAATCATCCAATGCCGGTTTGGCAAGAACAATGCTTTTTGCGGCTGTTCTGATCCTGAGTATATCCTCAGCTTATTCCCAGGATTCCCTGATGGTAAGCGGCATAGTTCTGTCGGGCTCCTCCAATCCTTTACCCGATGTTTCGGTGAGCGTGGAAGGATCCAGTCAGTTACCGGTAGTTACCGACGCTGAGGGGGAATTCACATTGAAAGTATCTTCCGGTGATGTCTGGCTCATCATTTCACCGGCCGGCAGTTATAAAGGTCAGCGCATTTACCTGAACAACAGGAGCATGCTTACCGTCTTTCTCACCCCCGACGATATGGCATCCGGCAATGATGTGGTAACCATTCTCACTCAATCATTTCGTAAAAGAAACCTGATCGGCTCCTTTACCGATCTGAGTATAAAGGATATTGACCATTCGGCAGTCGTCACTTTCGATCAGTACCTGCAGGGACGTGTTCCCGGAATGCTCGTCACAAACCGGTCGGGAATGCCCGGAAGCGGGGCGGTCACTACCATCAGGGGGGTAAACTCCATATATGCCGGTAACGCACCCCTGTATATCGTGGATGGAGTACCTCTTACGCAACATGGAATTTTCGGCTCAAATCTGAATGGTTTTTCCTACAATCCTCTTACGGCCGTGAACAATTATGATATCTCCAAAGCCACTGTTCTTAAAGATCCTGCTACTACGGCAGCCTACGGATCCAAGGGATCCAACGGGGTAATTGTGATTGAAACCCTGGATCCCAGTGTTACGCAGACAACCATCGAACTTGATCTCAAAACGGGATATTCCCTGGCACCTTCAAACCTGATCCCGCAGCTTAACGGGGGACAGCATAAGACCCTTATTAACGAAGAAATTTTTTCTGCCGGCTTGTACGAGGAAGTTGTCCAGGAGTATTTTCCGAACCTTTTTCTTACAAAAGATGACCCACGATATATCGATTACCAGCATAATACCAACTGGCAAAAGTTGATCTTCAATGATGCGGTCATGACCAACCTGAATATGAATGTAAAGGGGGGTGATGAAATTGCAAGGTATGGCCTGTCGTTTGGCTATTTAAGCAGTGATGGCCTGATCAATAAAACAGGTTTCAAAGGGTACGATCTGCGGTTCGTCAGTCGCCTCAATATCTTCACATGGCTGAAAATGAATGCGGGAGTTTCACTTAATTACGGCAATTCCCGTCTTAAAGAGGCAGCAACGGCATCGGAAACAAGTCCAATTCTTGCCAGCCTTGCAAAATCCCCACTGCTCAATCCCTATCAGTATGATGAAGAGGGCAGGGAAATACGTACACTTTCGGAAGTTGATGAGCTGGGGGTCAGCAATCCGCTCGCAATTGTCGAAAATTACGAAGCTAAAAACACCAATTATAACTTCATAGCCACTCTCGGATTGGAAGGCAATCTTGGTAAGAATCTCAGGCTTAATAGTAATTTCAGCCTTACCTATGATGAACTTAAGGAGCAGATCTTCATGCCCAATCACGGGATGCAGCTTTATTATGATAATGAAGCCATCAATGTTTCCAAGAGAACAAACAACGATCTGAAATCTTTCTATAATAACACCTATCTCATATACAATAAATCTTTCGGGACCAATCATCAGTTTTCCTCGAACACAGGTGTACATGTTTATACCAATGCTTACCAGCTTGACTGGGGTCTCACCAAGAACGCGCATGAGAACGACCAGTACAGGACCCTTGCTGACGGGCAGAATGATCAGCGGGAGATCGGCGGCCAGAACAGGAACTGGTCGTGGTTGTCGTATTATGAATACCTCAACTATGCCTACAAAACAAAATATTTACTGACAGCTACTGTTTCACTTGACGGATCCTCGAGGGTGGGTGATCATGCCGCCGGCACTACGGAAATAGGCGGGCAGCCCTTCGGCCTGTTTTACTCGGGCGGGATCGGATGGAGACTTTCGAATGAAAATTTCCTGAAAAACCTGTCCTGGCTTGAAGATCTGAAACTTAGGTTTAGTGCCGGGAGAACGGGGAACGATGATATCGGGGAATCCACTGCCACCAATTACTACCAGGCGATCAAATTCCGCGAAACAGTCGGTCTTTATCCGGCTGTTGTCCCTAACGATCGTCTCAGTTACGAGATCCTTACCCAGTTGGATGCAGGGATGGATCTTTCGATGTGGGGCAACCGGCTCTCATTCAAAGTCGACATGTTTAAAACATCGACAGATAATATGCTGATCTATAGTCCTTTGGATGCCTTCATAGGGTATGATCTCCGGGCAGAAAATGGTGGAAAAATGGAGAATACGGGAACAGAGTACAGTTTATTTTGGCGGATAATAAGTACATCATCTTTTTCCTGGGATATACAGGCCAATTTTTCCGAGATCAGTAACCAGGTTGTAGAGATCAAGGGTAATAAGATCATTACGGAAGTTCCCGGGGCGGAGATTGTAAATGCGGTGGGGGCGCCGGCCAACAGCTTCTACGGTTTCATTTTTGAAGGAGTGTATAGCACCCAGGCAGAAGCTGATGAAATGTCGCTTGTCAATGCCAAAGGCTCTTCATACAGGGCAGGTGATGCAAAATTCGCCGACCTGTCCGGCCCCGACGGAGCTCCCGATGGTATCATCAACGAATACGATAAAACCAATATTGGATCCTCCCTTCCGCAATACTTCGGAGGCTTCTCCACAGCCATAACCTACAAAAGATGGACACTGAGCGGCTTGCTGCAGGGAGTATACGGAAATAAGCTGTTCAACTACCTCAGGTATAAAAATGAAGCGATGACCGGCCTTGAGAACCAGAGTGCCACGGTTCTTAACCGGTGGCAGTATGAAGGACAGGAAACAGATATCCCCCGTGCACTCGCGAATGACCCCATTGGTAATTCTGCCTTTTCCACCCGGTGGATCGAAGACGGTTCCTACGTGAGGGTGAAAAACGTAACCCTGAGTTACAGGATACCGGATGAATTCTTTGCATTTAAAAATGCGGAATTCTATTTTTCTGTGAATAACGCCTATGTTTTCTCAAATTACCTGGGATACGACCCGGAATTCGGCTATTCATTCTCGAACATCCACCAGGGAATTGATTACGGGCTTATGCCTCAACCCAGGCAATTTATTGCAGGTATAAAAGTGGGATTATAACTATAATATGATATTAAGATGAGCAAGATCATGAAATACAGGTTCATTACCCTCATGCTGGCAACTTTTTTCGTAATGCCTTCCTGTCAAAAATTTCTGAATCCCGAACAGGAGCTTAACATAACGGAGGACAAACTTTTTGATGACTGGTACGAATACCGGTCGGTAGAGATGGGTTTGTATGGTCTCCAGCAAAAACTTGTTGAACAGCTGGTGGTCCTCGGAGAACTAAGAGGGGATCTGCTTACGGTAACTCAGAATGCAGATGCCGACCTAAGGGAGGTCAATAATTTTAATATATCCCGGGATAATAAATACGCCTCTCCAACCAATTTTTTCAAATTGATTTCAGCATGTAACAATTTTATGCGTATCCTGGTCAGGGAGCACCCGGAAGTGCTGGACCCGGAGGCTCCCATTTCAAATTTTGATAAACTTTACGGTGAAGCCCTCTGTATGCGTGCCTGGTCCTATTTTAATGCTGTGAGGATCTACGGCGAAGTTCCCTATATTCCGGAATCGCTTGTAACTATTGATGAGATCGAAAAATTCGTTAATTCACCCGGAACTTATATAGACAGTGTTTATATCAGTTACTCTGTCGATGGGTATTACAATGATACCGTTTATAACAATCAGCCGGTTACCCTGGAAAAACAGTATTACAATACGGATAAGGTTGTCGATGTTTTCGCCGAAGAACTGGAGCACGATGTCAAAGCGGTCGGCGTAAATCATTACATCGATAACAATGATGAATCATGGCAGGTAACCATTTGGAATCCTTACGCTCTTCATGCCCTTCTTGGCCAGATGTATCTTACCCGCGGCGATCTCTGGAAGGCTCAGGCTCAATTCGATGCCATCA
Source organism: uncultured Bacteroidales bacterium (assembly GCA_963771005.1). Taxonomy (GTDB): domain Bacteria; phylum Bacteroidota; class Bacteroidia; order Bacteroidales; genus DASQZK01. Next base: position 1,300,955 of record CAVYRO010000008.1, on the reverse strand, counting down.
TGCATAATGCTGAAGCGTCTGCTGCCGAATTCGAGAATAATGTGAACAATACCACCAATCATCTGAGATACCAGGTAGACAATATGTTCGCTTACACCCAGTGGCAGAATATTTTTAGAAACATCGACAACCTGGAACACATTTATACGATTTGGTTCAACAAGGCAAATTTTCAGCAAAACAAACTCCAGGATATTTTCGATCCCCGGCCACCGCACAGGTATATGCTGGAACCGAGCGGTCCTGCGATCGCCAAATGGGAGACCGTATGGTATGCACAGGTTCTCGGCACCAAAGATCCTACCAATCCTCTCAAGACCAAAATGACATCCATTGGTTACCCGGGTGACTTTTACCGTGGATTTGGTACTTCGTATCTTTACCTAAAAGGCAATGGCATTTTGGATCCAAACGAATTTCTGAGAATGCTCGATCTGAGAGCTCACGATGATGAGAGAGGTGTTGAGGCTATCATGGACGGTGTGGATACCGTCGTATGGAAATATTGCATCGATAAAGGAACCTTTGATCAGGATGCCAATTTCTATGTTTACCGCGCCGGCGGCATTCATCTCTACCAGGCCGAGGTATTAACCCACCTGGCTTATCAGGATGAATTCGGTTCCGTGAGTTCCCATGCCCAGAATGCAATAGCCATTGTAAATGACGGTTCGTGGTTCAACACACTTAACAACCGTTACCAGAGAGGGATCAAAGGAAGGGCCGGGATCTTTTATACTCCGGATGACGGGATCCAGAGCGGTAATGACCGTTTCATTCACAATCCGTATACAAACAAGATCATCGGATATGAAGATCTTTCCGGTAAACTTATGAAAAAGCATGACCTGATTGAAGATGAGATCATGGATGAACGGGCCCGGGAACTTGCCTTTGAAGGGGAAAGGTTTTACGACCTGGTGAGGGTGGCAAACCGCCGGCAAGACCCGTCATACCTGGCAAAGGTAGTTTCGGCCAAATACCCGGAATCCCAGCGCAGCCAGATGTTCAACCTGCTGAGCAACCCGTATAACTGGTATATTCATTATTTCGAATAAATGGGACTTATTTGTTTTTATGGTTTCCGGGTGATTCTTTTTCTGACAAAGTTTCTCCCCGCATACTACCCCTAAATCCCCTGGGAGGGGACTTTTACGATCTTACCGGGATTGAAAGTTGTTTGGTTTATGAATTGAAAGTTCCTCCCAACGTAATACCCCTAAATCCCCTGGGAGGGGACTTTTACGATCTTACCGGGATTGAAAATCTTTTGGTTTATGAATTGCTGTGATCCTGATATCCGCCTCCAACTATTCGCAAACAAGAAAAATTTCATTCCTCCAACCGTATCATCTTCGCTCTAAATATTTTCTCCGGAGTTTTAATGACGATCTCATAATAACCGGGTTTAAGCCATCCCGTATCGATACCGGTACCGCCTTGCAGGTTTTTTCGCAGGAGAAGGGTCCCGTTGAGGGAAAAAATGTGCAGGATATATTCCTGTTGATCCCGGCAGGAAACATAGAGCGTTCCCGTATTTGGATTGGGATAGATCCTGAATTCTTCCGCCATCCTGCCTGAAGGAACATAATCCTCACATGCCGAAGAATCGAGTACAGGTATGATGCCGGTATTCCCTCCCGCACAAACACCGCAGGAATCTATAAAAGCCGTTCCGTTTTCCACACCGTTGCAGTCCAAGGGTGGATTACATGCTTCGGGATCCAAAACAGGCGTAATTCCTGTATTTCCTCCTGCACAGACACCGCAGGAATCTATAAAAGCCGTACCGTTTTCCACACCGTTGCAGTCCAAGGGTGGATTACATGCTTCGGGATCCAAAATGGGGGTAATTCCTGTATTTCCTCCTGCACAGACATCGCATGAATCGATGAAAGCGGTTCCGTTTTCCTCACCGTTGCAGTCCAGTGGATTACATGCTTCGGGATCCAAAACGGGGGTAATTCCTGTATTTCCGCCTGCACAGACATCGCATGAATCGATGAAGGCGGTTCCGTTTTCCTCACCGTTGCAATCCATCGGAGGATTACAAACGATAGGATCAAGTATGGGCTCTATTCCCGTGGACCCACCTGCGCATATCCCGCAGGAATCGACAAAGGCTGTCCCGTTCAGCACTCCATGGCAATCCACAGGAGCGCATTCACTTTTATCATCCGAGGGAGTTATCCCGGTATTTCCTCCGGCACATACACCGCAGGAATCGATGTATGCTGTACCGTTGGCATCGCCGTTGCAGTCTGTTCCGGCCTGCACAAATTTGGAGAGCAGGCGGATGTAGCTTACCTGATACCCGCAGCTGGGTTCCGTGATCGACCAGGAGTTCAGGGGCCAGCTTGTATTGAAATCCTTGTATGATTTTTGTGCCGGCTGACCCTTCGGGGGGGAGATGGATTCTGAGGTACAAACGGCATTGTTCGATGATGATCCGCAGCCTGAGGGGCAACATCCATCCCAGTCATACGACGGATTGGGACCGCCGGTGAGGTAGCCGGGGGGCGGACCGTAAACTGAGGTTCCCACACGGTCCCAGAGGGCGCTCCCGTTCTCGAACCAGGTATGGTAAAATTCATTGACCCCGCTGTCTCCTCCGTGACCGTACATATTCGACAAGTACACGAAATTAAGAGGATTCACACCGTGGATGTAGTTGATATAGGCACGGGCAGCCTGTTCCGCGGTCGAATCCAGAGAAGGGTCAACATTGAAGGTTCTAACATCGTAAAACTCGCTTCCGCAAAGCGATTTTACCCCGTTGCTGCCCCAGGTGTAAGAACCCATGAAAGCCATATACGGATCCTTCCTGGAATTCCAGGCCGGCAGATTGTCTCCGTTATTCCTGATCGCATTTTTATAAATGTTTTTTATTTCATCCTTTACCCCTGGGGTACCGTCTTCTATACTTGTATAATAAAGAAGGATCTCCTGGTTCAGTGTTTCATAGGGATAGGCATAGTTCCACATCACCAGGTGAGCATCCGAATAGTTGGAATCAAAATAATCACGATAGGCCGGATCAGCCGTAACTTCAAAAAGATAACATGCGGCTTCGAGTTTTGCCATGGTCCTTCCATAATCATCCACTTCCTGATCTCCCGCACCCAGTCCGGCAGAACTAAAGTCTGGATTGTTATTGCTGAAGATCACAGAAGGGTTTGCATCAGCCCATGTCCAGGCTTTAACCGCCCGGTCGAGTAGTGTATCCGCATAAGCAGTCATCCCGGCAGACCGGTAGACTTTGGAACTCATGGCAAAAGCAGCAGCCGTATTCAGGGTGGCGGAAGTGCTTGCCGGACCATAGTAACTGGGTCCGGTGGCCGAAGAAGGCGGACTGGCATGGGATTCGGCGACGATACTCAGGACGCTTCCGTCATCTTCCTGCATCCTCAGCAGGAAATCAATGCCCCATTTTGCCTCATCCAGTATATCGGGTATGCCGTTGCCCGACTCGGGAATGTTGTAATCATCGGCCCACGCAGCCGGATTTTCCATCCAGGCCTTCATCAGTTCTACCACGTAGTTGGCTGTCCAGTTGGTGTATTTGTTGTAATCGCCGGCATCATACCATCCACCGCTGAGATCCCGTTCCGAATCAGGGTTGTTTTTATCGAAGAAGGACCGGCAGTTCTTATCCTGCAGCGGCCCGATATGGCTCGCACCGTCTGCCCATGCTTCTTCCGCATATTGTGCCTCTTTGGCAAAGCCCACCCGCTGGTAAAAGAACATCCGCATGGCTTGTTTAAGTACATCGTTATATACATTGCCGGCAATATCGAATTCGTAGGACCTGAGGTTATTTTCCTCATCCAGCACATAGTAGGACCCGGCCTGACTGTATGCTGAAAAATCGAAATGCCAGGCCCTGTCGCCGGAAGTAGGGTCGGTGTTCCCGTTATTCCAGACCGTGACAGGCCCGGTAAATACCTTTTCACCTGTCCTTGCATTCACCACGGAAAATGTATCACCAGGCGTAAATGACTCCTCTGCGTCAAAACCCGTCTGTGGATCCTTCAGCACGGCTATTTTAAGGGCATCAGGCTGATAGCCGAATTGGTCAACGATAATAAAACGGGAGAAGTCCTGGGAGAAGCCTGCACTAACAGGCAAGAGCATAATTACAGACAACAGCGCAAGTATTCTTGGTATCATGAGGTGGTTTTTTTTAGTTTCATAATTTACTTATTCCTGTGGGACTATTCGTTCTTTTATTTCCTGCCGAGTTAAGGTTTATTCGGCCAGCATTATTGATGAGTGTTTATCTCCTTCGGGGCATGACTTACCGGTCATCCGGCATTTCTGCGGACAGGTTTCCGTATTTGCACCTCCGGCGGCTTTGGGACAACCGCCCGGATTTTCCGGCATGCAGCCTTTCTTCGTATCCGTGCAGACGTCCATTGCGGTCGTACCTCCTCCGGCATGTACAAACTTCGAAAGAAGCCTGATATACCTTACCTGGTATCCGCAACTGTTCTCCGTGATCTCCCATGAGTTCAGGGGCCAGCTGGTATTGAAATCCTTGTAGGATTTCTGGTCGGGCTGTCCCATGGGCGGATTGATCGGTTCGGAGAAACACATTGCATTATTCTCTTTCGTATCGCAGTTCTCTGGGCAGCACCTATCCCACCTGTAATGTGGATTGGCGCCCCCCGTGAGGTAACCTGGGGGCGGCCCGTAGGTGGATTCGCCTACGCGGTCCCACTCCGGACTTCCGTTGCAGAACCATGAATGGTAGAATTCGTTGGCGCAGTTATCGCCTCCGAAATCGTACATATTGGAGAGGTAAACCATATTCAGGGGATTGATACCGTGAATATAATGTATGTAGTTAAGTGCGGCATCGCGGAATTCGCCTTCCTTACCGTCCTCCAGGCCGTAACTGATCATATTATAAAACACGCTCCCCTGGGCGGATTTCACCCCGTTGCTACCCCAGGTATAGTCTTTCATGCAGGCGAGATACGGGTCTTTTTCGTTTTGCTGGGCGGGAAGGTTATATTCTCCTGACATGACGGCATTCTTATATACCTCCCTGATCTCATCCTTTACAGATTGTGTCCCGTTAGCGATAGTGGTATAATACAGCAACGTCTCCTGCTCTTCAAAATCGAAAGGTGAAACGGCCCGGCTTGTCATCATCCGGGATTTTTGGTAATGGCTATCAAAAAAATCGCGATAGGCTTCATCACCTGTGGCTTCGAACAGGAAGCAGGCTGCTTCGAGCTTAGCCATCTCCCTGCCGTGATCCCGGAGTTCCATCTGGCCGGCGCCGAGGCCACGGGAATGATATTTCGGGTCATTATTGTTGAAGAGTACGGCAGGGTTCGCTTCTGCCCAGCGCCAGGCCCTGAGAGAGGCTTCCAGTAGTTTCCCGGCATATTCCTCCATTCCGGCGGAGCGGTAAACTTTTGAACTGATGGCCAGGGCGGCGGCCGTGGTGAGGGTGGCCGAGGTATTCACCGGCCCATAGTAACTGGGTCCTTTTGCTGAGGAAGGAGGGCTGGCATGGGATTCACCTACGATGCTCAGGACACTGCCGTCATCTTCCTGCAACCGGAGAAGGTGGTCTATGCCCCATTTGGCTTCATCAAGAATATCGGGGATGCCGTTGCCCGATTCAGGAATATTGTAATCATCGGTCCAGGCTCCCGGGTTTTCGATAAAGGCTTTCATCAGTTCCACTACGTAATTGGCCGTCCATGTGGTATATTTGTTGAAATCCCCGGCATCGTACCATCCTCCGCTTACATCCCTTTCGGAAGCAGGGTCTTCTTTGGCGAAAAAAGATCTGCAGTTTTTATCCTGGAGTGGTCCGAGATGACTGGCTGCGTCGGTCCAACCTTCGCCCGCATAGGGTTTCTCCTTGGCAAATCCGGCCCGTTGGTAGAAGAAAGAGCGCATGGCTTCCCTCAACACAACGTCATATATCTCCGGACATATCCTGAATTCATAGGATCGCCGGTTTTTTTCAACGTCGAGTACATAATAGGTTCCCGGTTTTTCCACGGCAGTGAAATCAAAATGCCAGGCCTGGTCTCCCGAAGAGGGATCGACGGCACCTTCAGACCATACCGTGACGGGAGCGGTGAAAATTTTCTCACCGCTAGTGGCGTTGACGAGTGAATAGGTTTTCCCGGGGATAAAGGTCATCGTGGAATCGAAGCCGTGAACAGGATTCTTAATAACAGCGACCTTTTTTGAGACCGGCAGGTAGCCGAATTGGTCCACGATGATAGACCGGCATGGTTCCTGTGCTGTGGATGTAAGGGTAAAAAGCACAGCAAAGGTGAAGGTCATTACTATCGTGGAGACGTTGTACACAACGTCTCTGTTGTACACAACGTCTCTACCATTGTTTTTCTTCATGTTTTTAGTAAGGTTTGTATAGCACTTGAGACGTTGTATACAACGTCTTTACTTTTTACTACTTGAGACGTTGTGTACAACGTCTTTACCGCATAGGCGGATTTCATCGTCATCACCTTCCGAGACGTTCCAGGATCTCCGTACACATTCTTACCGTATGATACGGACATTTCCAGAATCCGGCCTTTTCGTATGAAGTCACCGGTTTCCCGGATTTATCAACGCGGTAAAACCACTCCCCGTTGATCCTGTCCACGAAGTGGTTCTCGATGTACCCGGCAAGGTCGAGAGCCCGGTCAAGAAATATTTCATCACCGGTGTTCCGGTACAGGTTCAGAAAACCTACGACCCCTTCCGCCTGTGCCCACCATTCTCTTTCCCCGGTATTCTTTGACGTATCTTCATGATATTCATGGATGATGCCTCCCCCCGGAACGATGGCCGGGACGGCTGCTGAGGAGATAAGCTGTGCGAGTGATCTGAATTTTTTGATGTTTTGCTTATCACCTGTGCTTTCTGCGGCTTCCTGCAGGAGCCAGGATGCTTCTATATCATGTCCGAATGAAACATCTCCTGATCTCAGGTTCCAGTCTTCATCGAAAAAAAGGTTAAGATGGCCGGAATCCGCGTTTATGATCCGGGTGCTGAAAATTCCGAGAAGATTATCCACGGATCCCTTCAACCGCTCATTTTTCTTATGGCGGAGGAGTCTGGAATAGGCTTCGATCACATGGAGATGCGTATTCATCGTCTTCTTCTCATTCAGGTCGATGCTGCTGAGCCGCAAGTCACCCGTTTCTTCCCATTCCCTGGAAAACGCTTCGAAGTAACCGTTCTTCTCCCGGTCAAAGGCCCTGGCCTCAATGAGCTCATACAGGTTCGCCGCCTCCTGTAATGCCTCTTCCGGGCCTGAGGCTGCATGGTACTCCGTCATGGCATACATGACAAAGGCATGGGCATAGATCTGTTTCTTACCGTTCAAAAGCGTTCCGTCGGGATTGAGCGACCAGAAGTAGCCGGGATAATCGGGATCCCGGAAAAATGCAATGATATACCGGTAGGCGCGGCCGGCCATTTCAAGGTATTCCCTGCGGGGATCAAGCCTGTAAACGGCCGAGAACGCCCACAGGATCCTTGCATTCAGGATGAGTCCTTTCGGACTTTCTGACTCCGGATGGTTGAAATGGTCCCTTCCTCCCAGGAATCCGCCATTTTTATCATCGGGCATATTCTCCATCCACCAGGGGAGGATGATATCCTTTAGCTGGTGAAGTGCAAATGCAAGCAATTTTTCCTTCTTTTCTCCGGTTGTCATAAGCGGAACAGGCTTTCCGTTTTAGTAATCCAGGTATTTTTTTCTTTCTTCAAAATCATTTAATATAGGGCTATTTCCCGTACATTTCCGGGAGGTCGTCCAGAAACCAGGTAAATTCATCCTTCCCGAATTCCCTGAAACCGGGTGCAGAAGGATGTCCCGGGTAGGGAGCGTAATGATGCGAGGTATCGGCATTTCGCCATACGAGCATGTAGGTGATCTTTCGTGCGATACTGTCACTCTTAATGGGTTTGAGGACATAATCCGTCCACCAGTTTTGAATGGGGATGGCCTGGAGTCCCGTTTCGGTAAGAGCCGTGGGTTTATTCATCCTTTCGCCAAGCAAAACAAGCGTGCGCAATGATTTGATACCCTCCGGAATGGATTCCTTTGTGGAGAAGGAGTGGTAATCATCGTAACCCAGCAGATCGACATATTCTTCACCGGGAAAACGCTCCATGTAGTCGGCTTCATCTTTGAAACGGTCGGTAGAATAACAATACAGCAGGTTATGCAACCCTTTCTCATCTCTTAGATATTCCACGGTGAATCGAAAGAGCGCTGTAAATTCTCCAGGCGTGCAATTGCCGCGTCCCCACCAGAACCAGCCTCCGTTCAGTTCATGGAAAGGCCTGAAAATTATCGGGACCGGGGTGCCTTCAGAAGTTTTGATCCCCCGGATGAAGGTCGCCAGATCATTGAGTACCGATTTATAGAAGTCATGCTTTTCACCTCCGGGAAGGATGGCATACACGGCTCTGGTCTTATCCCAGGCCGTTCCGCCCGTGACGGGATTATCAAGGTGACAGCTCAAAGTGTTGATGCCGCCTTCTTCATAAACCCGTATCATCCAGTCCTGCATTTTCTTAAAGCTGACCGAATCAATATTCCTCTCCTGGCCGATCTCCCCGGCATCCCAGCCAAAGACAGCCGGGTACTGACCGGTAACATCATGCACATCCGACCGGAAATCGTCAGCCCACCAGCCCACACCATACGCCAGGTCATCCTGGTGGCCGAACATCAGCGACTGATCCTGGTATTTCATGAGATTGCCGAATAAGGCTTTCGTTTCCGGCGTGGCGTTTTTATCTGCGGTAATGAATCCGGTACTTTCGCCGGGATTTTTCATGCTGCAGGAAGATGTCAGCAGCAGCGGAGTAAACAGGAGAAGGGTAAGCCCTGAAATTTTCATAGCCTTAGTTTAGTAGTTCAGGCAAGGTAATAAAAAACGGGTACATATCGTATAATAATCCACGACCATCTCAATGAATATCGCTTGGAACATTTCTCGGATTACAGATTGGATTACGGCTCGGATTACCAATCTGATCAGCTCCCTGGCCACCTCACCCCCCCGGCCCCCCTCTCCTGGGTGGAGAGGGGGGTGACTTTCGACGGTGAAGGGTCTTGGGATTAAATTTCTCTTACGTATTACAATCTCATAAGAGGATTCTGCAAATTTTATGAGAAAAGTAGCTTTAGGAACTGATATTTTTTTTTGTATGGACGTAAAGCCCCTCTCCCTCAGGGGAGGGGTTGGGGAGGGGTGGTCACAGGCAGACTCTCATCACTGGAACGGTTGGGGAGGGGTGTTCGCCAGCAGATCTTCATCGATTTGAAACCATAACCTCCCTGTCCACCTCACCCCCCCGGCCCCCCTCTCCTGGGTGGAGAGGGGGGTGACCTTCGACGGTGAACGGTCATGGGATTAAATTTCTCTTACGTATTACAATCTCATAAGAGGATTCTGCAAATTTTATGAGAAAAGTAGCTTTAGGAACTAGATATTTTTTTTTGTATGGACGTAAAGCCCCTCTCCCTCAGGGGAGGGGTTGGGGAGGGGTGGTCACAGGCAGACTCTCATCACTGCAACGGTTGGGGAGGGGTGGTCACCAGCCGACTCTTATTAATGGAACTGGTTGGGGAGGGGTGGTCACAGGCAGACCCTCATCAATGGAACGGTTGGGGAGGGGTGGCCCGGATCTGGCGTATGATTTCAGCAATAACTGCTTCTGTCTCATTTATCACTTCTTCATTTGTGAATCGTATGACTCTGAGTCCAAATCGTTCGAGTTCTGCTGTCCTTCCTTCATCCTTTTCAGTATTTAAGGATTATTATGGATTTCTCCATCCACTTCTATGACCATTTTATATTTATGACAATAAAAATCAACGATATAAATATCGATCGGATGTTGCCGGCGAAAGATCAGGCCCTCAATTTTTTTATTTCTGAGTTTTGACCATAATACTCTTTCAGCTTCAGTCAAAGATTTTCGGAGTTCACGCGCTAAAATGAATGTTTCTTTTTTTGCCCCGTAATACATGTACCTCTCTTTGGTTCTCCCTATATATGCCATAATTATTATTGCAGATTGATTATCTTTTTCATCCTTCTGCTTCTTAATGTGAAAATTGATAAAAAATCAGCGTTGATCGATCGCTTTTTTTCTCAGATCACCTCCCTTGCCACCTCACCCCCCCGGCCCCCCTCTCCTGGGTGGAGAGGGGGGTGACCTTCGACGGTGAGGAGTCTCGGGATTAAATCTCTAGTTCGTATTGCAATCTCATAAGATGATCCTGCAAATTTTAAGAGAAAAGTAGATTTAGGAACTAGATATTTTTTTTGTATGGACGTAAAGCCCCTCTCCCTCAGGGGAGGGGTTGGGGAGGGGTGGTCACAGGCAGACCCTCATCAATGGAACGGTTGGGGAGGGGTGGTCGCCAGCAGACCTTCATCGATTTGAAACCCGAACCTCCCTTGCCACCTCACCCCCCCGGCCCCCCTCTCCTGGGTGGAGAGGGGGGTGACCTTCGACGGTGAAGGGCCTTGGGATTAAATCTCTCGTTCGTATTACAATCTCATAAGAGGATTCTGCAAATTTTATGAGAAAAGTAGCTTTAGGAACTGATATTTTTTTTGTATGGACGTAAAGCCCCTCTCCCTCAGGGGAGGGGTTGGGGAGGGGTGGTCACCAGCCGACTCTTATTAATGGAACTGGTTGGGGAGGGGTGGTCACAGGCAGACCCTCATCAATGGAACGGTTGGGGAGGGGTGGTCCAATGTCATCCGATTCATAAAAAAAGGCAGTAGACGAAAAACTTCCGCCTCCTGCCTCCATAGAAAAAATGAACTGATTGATGATCGGTCTTCTAAGGTTATTTCTTTACATTTAAAAAATAATTTTCCGGTTTAAAGATCCTGTCGAACAACCCGGTTTTGTTACTGGAGAAATACACTTCCGGTTTCTGGCCCGAATGCAGGATGAAGTTATCAGGACTTTCGCCTTCATAACATTCAACATCCACCGGCTGCATTGTCTTTCCTTCGATCTTCATCCGCAGGAGGGGGGAACCGGCCGGTGTGTAATCATCCTTTATGGAATTCCCGGATACAGAACTAAGCCTGTTCAGGTAGGATTCCGTTATCATGGAATCGGCCTTCATATCCCCTGCATACCATGCAGAATCATGGTACGTAAGCACGAATGATGAATCAGCCGGGTAGCTGAAGGTGATCCGGGAAATATCATTCTTATCCGCTTCGATGAAGGTTTTATCCCTGTAAGAATTGAAGTCGCGTCTCAGCATCATGGAGAGGAATCCTTCGACGGCATAAACTTCCTTTTCACCCGGGACGCGTACATAGGAACTGCCGGAAAAACTTCCCCTGCCGTAATTAGCAGAGGGTCCGGAAGGCTGTTCATAGCTGAACTTACCAATGATTATCGATCCCAGTTTCTTGCCCCCGCTGTTCTCGAAAGTGATGGTCGTGGAAGCGCTGTCGCCCACCTCATATTCATTCCACTTCGATTCGGATTTCGCCACAAGCCTGTTAGGCCTGATGCCGGCAAGACTGCCCAAAATACCGCTTGCTGTTCCTTTTTCTTCCTTCGATTTGATATCTCCCTGGCTGACCGTCCATGTGCTTCCGTTTTTCACAAATTTAATGGTTTTGTCATTCGTCCTGTCGATCAGGATCCTGCTGACATCTGCCGTATCAATAGCCATCAGATCGGTCTTCAGGTTGGATTGTCTCCCCGGTTCCCGGATCAATTTGGTAAGGATGAGGATTCCGGCCAGGATAACCAGGATGATGATAAGTACGGTATTGTTCTTTCGCTTACTCATAGCTTACCTCCATTCTTTTGTATCGTTTGTTGCGGTTCATCTGCATTCTGAAAATTCCGTAAATGAGCACGAGAAGGATCGGAACCAGGAAATTGAACCATTTCAGGAAAGAGCGGGTGCTGTCCTTTAATTCGTCAATCGGTCTGGACGTTATGTTTTTAGTCCTGAGTTCGATCAGACCGGTGTCGTCCGAGAGCCAGTCGATGCTGTTGACAAGCAGGTTCACATTATCTTCATTCACGCTGCTGTTCGAACGCGAATCACTGCCCACCGGGAATTCGCCGTCGGAAATGACTACCATCCTCGAAGCTGCATTTCCGGAGATCGATCCCGAAAGAGCTGCAGCCACCGGGATATGCGAACCGGGGAAATCAGACTGTTGCCATTGTTTTTCTATGTTGAAATACAGAGGAACCTGTTCGGTACCTGAACTTTCCGAACTGAAAGCGATGGGTGTAAACGTAATCGTTGAATCTCCCGAAAAACTTATTGGGCTGGCAAAGCGCAGCAGCACAGCCTCGAGTCCGCTCGTAATGGGGTGATCTGCAAAATTCTGTATGACAGGAAGATAAGGAAAAGATATCTGCATAGCGAACGGGAAATTACTTTGCCCCTGTTGAACGCTGACAGATCCGCACTTAGAGTCAATGACAAATTCAGGCTCAATGGTGATGCCCTTCTCCTTCAGCCAACTTTCGAAACCTGTATTGTGAGCGCTTCCCATAATAGTGGTGAAATTTCCTTCAACCCTGTCGAGCGCCAGGAAAATATTCCCGCCGCCGGCCAGGAAGGCATCCAGTTGCTTCAGCTGAATTCCGGGAATACTGTCTTTCGGCCCGATGATCATGATGGTCTTGAAATTTCCGGGTATTTCTGTTGTGTCTGTCATGGTGAAGGGTTTGACATCATACAGCACGCTGAGTTGGGTATAAGCCTGGAGCAGACTTCCGATGGATGGTTCTCCATGTCCCTGGATCAGCCCCACGGCAGGTTTGGACGTAACGGAAAGTTTTTTGATCGCCGAGGATAAGGCATATTCCATTGCCGATCCGGGTTGCATGAAGGGGATGATCTCCTTATCGTCGCCCATGGCAACGGATGCACCAAGGTATGCTTTCTGTTGTTTCATCTGGTCCTTCTCCCTCACATTGATCATCACGGGCTGAATTCCTGCCTGCGTGGCTTCCTGTTCAACCTTGGGATCTTCGTTCGGATTTTCAAATTTATACACCACCATACCCCGCGATCTGTCGCTGTATTCGATCAGCATGTCCCTAAACTCCTTTGAAACATTTTCGATATTCGGCGGAAGATCTTTGGAAAAATACGCTGTGATGGTCACCGGTTCTTCCAGGTTTGAAAGAATGTTACGTGTGGCCTTGCTGAGGGTGTACTGGTGATTTTCAGTAAAATCCAATCTCAGGTTGTAATTTTCCGAAAGGATATTTACGATGATCACGATCGCCGAGACCAGGAAGATTGTCGTAGATATTTTGACTGATTTCATTTTTTCGGATTTAATTGGAAAGATTTCGTTTAGCCAGGGACACTTCCGAAAGGAAGAGGCCTATGAACATAATAGAGGCAAAATAGATCAGGTCTTTTGAATCGATCACTCCCCTGGAAAGGCTGTCGAAGTGGTCGGAAAGACTGAGCGTGTTGAAAATATTACCTGTGATCCCTGTCATGTTACCCGCCAGGATCCTGAAAATAATATGAAAAAACAGACCGATAAACAGGGCGGCCAGGAAGGCTACGATCTGGTTAGACGTTATACTGCTGGTGAAAAGCCCGATGGCAGTATATGCTCCGCTCATCAGGATAAGGGCCAGGTACCCGCAGATCACGGCGCCATTATCCAGATTCCCGATGGAGGCTACTGTGATCACGTAGGGAAGCGTGAAGAGAAGGGCAATTGCGATCAGGATCACCGTTGCCAGAAATTTCCCAACGACGACCTGTCTGTCATTCACCGCCTTAGTGAGCAGCAGTTCCAGGGTGCCCGTCTTCTTCTCCTCGGCAATCAGCCTCATGGTGAGTGCCGGAATAAAGAAAAACAGGGTCCAGTAGGCGATCCCGAAAAATGCGCGCAGACTGGCCTGGCCGACGAGGAAGATGTCAGATCCGTAAAGCCAGGTGAAAAAGCCGCTGAATCCCAGGAAAAGCACCAGCATGATATACGCTATCAGGGAATCGAAGAATGAATTTAGCTCCCTTTTGGTAATGATCCAGATAGTTTTCATTATTTAATAATTTTGATTTTATTTTCATTGATTTTAGTGGGATGATAAAGTTTCCCTCCGGCTGGTGATTAAATATGGCTTAATACCCGGCTTTGGAGTTTCATCCGTTGATTAAATTAATTGGTTGTCAGATCTCTGAATATATCCTCAAGTTTTGTCTCGAATGGGGTAAGTTCGGTGAGCACCCATTTATTTGTCACGCATAGATTGAATATATCCCGTTTGGCGCTGGTACCGGGCTGGCATTCCACCGAAAAAGCGTTTTTTCCACGGTCGGAGAAGTCGACAAGTTTTACTGGCGGCAATTGCTGAAGAGCCCGGAAAATGACATCCGGTTGCCCGTCTTCAATCCTGATCTTAAGGATCTCCTGTCCCCGGGCTTGTTTGCGGAGTGTTTCAGCTGTCCCGTCGGCCACGATCTTTCCTTTGTTGATGATAAAGATCCTGTCGCAGGTGGCCTCTACCTCGGGGAGTATGTGGGTGCTGAGGATGACTGTTTTTTCCCGGCCGAGTTCCCGGATCAGTTTACGTATCTCCACGATCTGGTTGGGGTCGAGGCCGGTGGTGGGTTCATCGAGGATAAGGATCTGCGGGTCATGGATCATGGCCTGTGCCAGTCCGACCCTTTGCTGGTATCCCTTGGAAAGTTGCCCGATCTTCTTATGTTTCTCCCGGTTCAGGCCGGTGAGCCTGATCATCTCGATCACCCTTCCCCCGATTTTTTGATCCGGTAAGCCCTGGATACGTGCGCAGAAATCCAGGAAATCGATGACCGGCATGTCGTGGTAAAGAGGATTGTTCTCGGGAAGGTATCCGATGTACTTCTTTATCTCATCATGATCCTCCTTTACCGATCTTCCACCAATAAATATTTCTCCTTCATCGGCGGTAAGGTAATTGGTGATGATCTTCATCGTTGTGGTTTTACCGGCACCGTTGGGCCCCAGAAAACCCAGGATTTCACCGGTATTTACCTTCATGGAAATATTATCCACAGCTTTCTGATTGCCATACTTTTTTGTCAGATTCTCAATGACAATGTCCATAATTTTTAAATTTGAATGAACTTTTTAAAATCGGTCGTGATTTTAATGCCAATTGGTAAAATATGAAAATATAAAGCGTTAAGAAATGTTAAACGGCTTCGTATTTCTTATACAACTGCATCCGTGCGATTGATACAAGGCTTACGGAAAGCCCGGGTTTACAAAAGTTTCGTCTTTATTTTCTGTTTTTTATAAAAAAAGTTCATGATAAGAAGCAGCCGGTAAAAAAGCTCACCGATACCTTCCTTTCATGCAGTTTCCACAAAAAAAGTCGTAATTTAGTGCGAAATCTGCTAATAACAAGGCCTGATTTTTTCAAACCTGAACTCTTTCGACATGAAAGCCGTTAGCCGGATAGGCTTCCTTTTCATCGTTACATTCATATTCTCTTCTGTTTATTCCCAGGGTACCGGCGGGTGTGATGAGGGATCGGGTGGTTCCGATCCGCTGCTTATTAACGGCAGGATCTATACCTACGTTCCTCCGCCCCGGGTGCTCGGAGACCAGTACCTTCGTGAGGCGGAATTTTCCCCGGGTATCCTGGTGATCCGCGGAATCAGATACACCGGCCGGCAGTTAAATTATGATATCCGGAACCAGGAGATCCTTCTGAAATATACACGGTTGACCGGGGCTCCGCAGATCATTTCGGTCTCCCGGGCATGGCTCAGTGAATTCACTTTCGACGGCAGGGACTTTCTATGCCTCGGAACGGAAGCGGACGAGCCCGGAATTTACCAGGTAATCGGCAACGGACCACTGAAAATATTTTACCACTGGGAGAAGAGATTGGACCTTAAGAACGTAGCAGGTGATACCCGGTACATCTTTTCAAAATCCATAAAAAAAATGTACCTGGTTGATAAGCATGAGTTTCAACTTTTCAAAAATAACAGGACTTTTCTCAAACTCCTCGATCCGGATATTCAGGTTAATGTAAAGAAGTACTTAAGGGAGCGGGGTGTCCGGGTACAGAAGGCTCCGGATGAAACGATGCGGGATTTGATAAACTATTGTAATACGCTATAAAATTGAGTATTCAATTCATTTATATCTGTCTTATATCGGCCATCCTGAGAACCGGTAGCGACGGACCGGACCAAAAAATTTCCGTTCACGCCGATCATCTTCCATTCGACAAATTTGCCATTGAGATCTATGAAAAATCGGGAGTGACCCTGTTCTATCGGGAAGAATGGGTGAAAGCCATCGAAGTGACGATGGATCATGACAGCATCACGGTCAGGATGGCGTTGAATGAAGCAGTGGCAGGCTACGGTCTTGAGGTTTCGGAATGGAATGGGAATATCGTATTGATACCAGGTAAAGCATTGACCTCCAGACTTCCCGATTATGAGCAGGCAGACATTGAAAAAGAAAATATATCTGCCGGTGAGAAAACGGATTCCATTACAGAGAGTGAGGAGCGATACCTGAAGGGACGTAAGGCGGATATACCAGGGACCTACAGGATCGGTTCTAAGAGTAACCTGAACGGAAAGGAGAAGGTGAAGGTCCTGGGCAGGATACTGGAACAGCAAAGCGGGGAGCCTGTTATAGGTGCTACGGTCTATATCGAAGAGACAAAGAGCGGGGTGATCACCGATCGCAACGGCTATTTTTCGCTGGTGATGAAGCCGGGTAAATACAGTGTGAGGATTGAGAGTATCGGTTATGAAAAGAAAAAAAGTGAATTTGAAATTCTTTCCTCGGGAAATTTCACGGTTGAACTGGCCAGGAGCATCATCCCTCTCGAGGAAGTGGTGATCATGGGCAACCGGCAGAAGAGCAATATCTCCAGGGATCCGGGCCTTGAAAATATCCCGCTTACTTCCCTCAAAGACATCCCGATGCTGATGGGTGAACGGGATATCATTAAGGTTTCCGAATTATTACCGGGGATCGTAAGTGTTGGTGAAGGCTCGGCCGGGATCAACGTCCGCGGGGGTAATTTTGATCAGAATGCATTTTACATAAACAAAGTGCCGGTTTATAACACATCGCATCTTTTTGGATTTTTCCCGGCCTTCAATTCGGATATCATTCGCGATTTCAATGTTTATAAAGGGTACATACCGGCCCGGTTCGGAGGCAGGCTTTCTTCCGTTTTCAATATGATCACCCGGCAGGGAAACCGTAAGGAATATACGGCACGCGGAGGGATCAATCCGGTTTCGGCAAACCTTACAGTGGAAGGACCCCTGGTAAGAAACGTCAGTTCATTCCTGGTCAGCGGGAGGTCTTCCTGGTCTGACTGGATCCTCTCCAATATCAACGACTATGACATCAGTCACAGCCAGGCCAGGTTCAACGATCTGAGTGTCTCCCTGAACTACGACCTGAAAAAGAGCCAGCTCTCCGTTTTCGGTTACCACAGCTTCGATCATTTCAAGCTTTCCGACCTGAATCTCTTCGAATATTCCAATTCAGGGTATTCCTTCAATCTGCGGAGAGATTTCACTCCCGGGCTCCATATGGACGCCGCCCTGGTCTATGCAAATTATTCGTTTAAGACTATTGATACCCAGGTAGAAGAAAAAGCGTACCAGCACAGGTATGAGATCAACCATTACGAATTCAGGGACGACTTCAGGCATGTTCTGAGTACTAAACATACACTGGAATACGGGCTCGATGCCATCCTTTACGATCTCGACAGGGGGGATGTCCTTCCCTTCGGGGCAGGGTCCATCCGGACGCCCCTCCGCCTTGGTAAGGAGCAGGGATTGGAGAGCGCCGTCTACATTTCCGACAACTACGATCTGATGTCCTGGATCCACCTGAGCCTGGGGTTGAGGTATGTGGCCTACACCATGCTGGGACCCGGGGAGGTTTACAAATATGCGGCGGGGGAGCCCGTGGATGCCAGGCACATCAGCGATACGTTAAGCTTCGGGAGAAACAGCCCGGTGAAATGGTATACCGCTCCGGAGATCCGGGCGGCTCTTAACGTGGAAACAGGGACAGGTAGTTCGGTCAAACTGGCTTTCAACCAGATGCACCAGGACCTCTTCATGCTGAATACTACGATTACGCTGGCTCCCAACACCCAATGGCAACTTGCGGGTTATCACCTAGCGCCTTCAAAGACTGATCAGCTTTCCCTGGGATATTTCAAAGACCTCAAAGGCGGTGTATGGGAAACCTCGGTGGAAGTCTTCGGCAAACTCACCGGTAATTACACCGAATTCAGGGATGGCGCTGACTTCCTGGATAACCGGATCGTTGAGACCAACGTTTTACAGGGGGATCAGAAAGCATACGGCCTGGAATTCTATATAGAAAGAAGAAGGAGAAAGCTCGGCGGATGGATCTCCTATACGTGGTCCAGGTCGCTCGTGCAGGTGAAAGGCGATGCAACATGGAACACCATCAACGGCGGGGAAGTCTATCCTTCCAACTTTGATGTTCCGCACGTGATGAACGCCGTGATAAATTACCATTTTTCGAGGCGGGTAACGCTTTCCTCCATCATTTCATACCAGTCGGGCAGGCCGGTGACCTATCCCGTGGCCACTTATTATTATAAAAATATTCCGTACACCGATTTTTCAAAAAGGAACGCCTACAGGATCCCCGACTATTTCAGGACTGACTTGTCTCTGACTGTAGAAGGAAATCTGAAAAAGAAAAAACCGCTCCATGGCACGTTGCTTTTCAATGTTTATAATATCACGGGGCGCAAGAATCCATATTCCGTATTTTTCACAACCGACGGAGCATGGATCAAGAGTTACAAATATGCTGTCATCGGTGTCCCTTTCTTTACCGTGACATGGCTTTTTAAACTGGGAAACTATGCTTCTGAATAGGCTGTCAAAGACGATAGGGGTGATTTTCCTGGTCCTCGGATCATGTATCGAGCCCTTTAAGCCCGATCTCGGGGAGTCGGCCGCTGATGGATATGTCGTCTATGGTCAGGTATCCGACCGGGAAGGTTACCAGTATGTGACCATCTCCCAGGCTTCACAGGTTTATGATCCGGAATTCAAACCGCTCGTCGGTTGTCAGGTCACGGTCCTTGATGACCAGGGAAATACCTATTCACTGCAGGAGCAGGAAGGCGGCCGGTATCGCGTTTGGATGGATAAGGCCGGTCTTCAGCCGGGAACATCCTATCAGCTTCGCGTCATCACCCCAGCCGGTGTGGAGATTACTTCCGATTACGATAAGATGCCTCCCGGCACGCCGGTTGATTCCGTATACTTCACTCTTGTGCCACATCCTCCCGATAACCCTCTGGAGGATGTCCCGGGCCTGCAGTTTTACGTCGACCTGGAGGCCGGAGCCTCAGACAGCCGGTATTACAGATGGGAACTGACGGAAACCTGGGAAAGGCATTCCTCTTACCCGATAGAATACTGGTATGATGGCAGGTATCATCATACCGATCCCCCGGATTATTCCCATATGATCTGTTGGAACACCGAGAGGATCGGCGACATTTACACGCTTTCCACCGATAACCTCAGCAGGAATGAATATAACGGATTTGAGCTGAATTTTACAGGAAACAATACTTCCCGTCTCGCAGTCCAGTATAGCCTGCTCGTGGAGCAATATGCCATGAGTGAGGCCGGTTTCGATTACTGGGACCAGCTGAGGATCAACAGCAGTAACCAGGGAGGCCTGTACGAAAGACAGCCGCTCCCGGTACGGGGTAATCTTAATGCGAAGGGTACCGGCAAACAGGTATTGGGAACCTTCAACGCAGTCTCCATTTCGGAAAAAAGGATCTTTGCGGGTGATGTGCCGGGACTCGACCTGGATTATGAAACCTTTTGTGCTCCCCCTTACTTTCTGATGAGGGGAGGCATAGAGGCCTCACGTGGCTCGGCCCGTATACTATATTACCTTATAATACGCGGTATCATTCGTCCCGTTGATGCTGCCTGCGTCGATTGCCTCGCCCTCGGGGGAACCATCGTGAAACCTGATTTCTGGCCCCAATGAAAATAAGACTGATCATATGGATCCTTTGCGGGCTTGTTTCTCCCTCCGCCCTGGATGCCCGGTTACCGGAAGTCTCACCAACCCGGAGGATCTCACTTTTTACAGACAGGGAGGTTTATATCCCGGGCGAGATGATCTCGTTTTCAGCACAACTGAACCATACAGATACTTCCTGCATTAGTAAGGTTTTGTATATTGAATTCATCTCTCCCGATGGTACGGCTTTTATCCAGGCTAAATACCCGGTTACCGGCTTTCTTTCCTCTGGCAGCCTGCAGATCCCCGCTGATCTTATCAGTGGAAATTATTACCTGAAAGCCTATACAAGATTTGACCGGAACTTCGGGCCGTCAGCATACGCATATGTCCCGGTTATGGTGGTAAATCCATATTCACGGAAGGTACTGGAAGGAAATATCCGGCCCGCATCCACAGATACTCCCGTAGCTGAAGAAAATGGGATCCGCATCATCCAGGATAAGAAGGAATACAATACCCGCGACAGTATTGTGATGAAATTTATCCCTGGTGCCGGTGCCGGAATGATGAGTGAAGTATGCCTGACCGTTGTCCTGGAGGCTGCCTTCCCATCCCGGCCTGGTATCGACCGAAATAGATCCGGAGCCGGTTCACCAGGTAATTTCAATTACGAGGAGAGCGGGATTGCCCTTACAGGCCGCGTCGTATTTCCGGGAGTTTCATCAGGCATTGCTTCTAAAAGGGTAAATCTCTCCATTCCGGATGAAAAGGATTTTGTTGCTGTCAATACCGACTCTTCCGGTAGATTCGCCTTTATGTTGCCCTTCCTGGATGGCAGCAGGGATCTTTTTCTGAGTACCGCAAAGACGGGAACCAGGAAGACGGAGATCCTTGTGGACAACGATTTTGACCATGACAGCCCGGAATTACCTGCCTTGGTGTTTGAGCCTTCGGAGGCTGAGGAGGAATTGGCACTTTTATTTACAAAGAACCTGGAACTCCGGGACAGGTTCTTCACGACCCGGAAAGATTCAGCAGGAACATCGGCAACCACCAGAAATTCATTCTACGGCACCCCCTCTTATGTTTTGAACATCGGGGATTATATCGAATTACCCAATCTCGAAGAATATTTTAATGAATTATCCCTGCCCGCTCATGTCAGGAAAGCCGGTGACCGTAAAATTTTCAGGTTTTATTCCATTCAGGCGGATATGGTAATCCACGATCCCCTGGTACTTATCGACTGGATTGCCATAGACGATGAAGAAAAAATTATGGCCATTTCATCGGCAAAGATAGACAGGATTGAGTTTGTGGATGCCCCCTATGTTAAGGGAGACCTTACCTATGGAGGTATTATAAGTGTAATATCCAAAAGCGGCGACTTTGGGGGAATTGATCTGCCGTCGTCCGGAATTTTTCTCAACTATGGATTCTTTCATGAGAGCACCCGCAGTGTTGCCCCGCCAATTGAAAATGAAGGAACTCATTTTCCTGATTTGCGTAATACGCTGGCCTGGGAGCCGGTTATTCATTGCAAAGCCGGGGTGCCTGTGAAATATTCATTCACTGCAGGTGATACAAAAGGGAATTATATTGTTTTGATAAGAGGCACAGACTCTGAAGGTAAAGTCATCCATGGAGTCAGTTCCTTTCTTATAAAATAAAACTTAACCCTGGTTTCACATCATGAAAATCCTCAGTATCATTTTGTTTGCTATTTGCCTGAACGCCGGACTAAATGCACAGCAGGTTGATCCGGAGTATGACAAAGCCCTGGCCGACTCATTGGGAGCTGATGAATACGGCATGAAATCCTACATTTTCGTCATCCTAAAAACCGGGTCGTACAACCCTGTCGATAAGGAAGAACGAAGTCGCCTGTTCGAGGGACATTTTAAAAATATCAACCGTCTCGCGGAAGAAGGCAGGTTGGTTGTTGCCGGCCCGTTCTATGAAAATGAGAAGGGCTACAGGGGTATCTTCATTCTAAACGTAAAAACAGTTGAAGAGGCAAAAGAACTCCTGGAGAATGATCCCACCGTAAAGTCCGGTGTTTTTGACACTGAAATTTTTCAATGGTATGGTTCGGCTGCATTACCAACATACCTGGAAATCCACAGAAAAATCGAAAAAGAAAAAATATAAACGGATCACCTGGAGCATGGAACCGCTTTTGGCATTTCAGGATATTTTCCTATATTTAAAATCCGGAATGCCGGAAAAACTACGCTAAACCTGCCAACCATGAAGTATGCGGTTTTATTTTATCTCGTCCTGTTGTTTTTGCCGGCCGGCGGCCAGGATTATGTTATGGTATGGAATGATGAATTCAACACGCCCGGCCTTCCCGACAGCACGAAATGGGACTTTGAAACCGGCAATGTCCGGAATACGGAGTTACAGTACTATACCAACCGCCGGCCGGAAAACGCCCGGATCGAGGATACGGTGCTTATCATCGAAGCCCGCAAAGAAAGCTACATGGGTTCTCAGTACACCTCTGCCAGCCTTATCTCAAAAATGAAGGGAGACTGGAAATACGGAAAAATTGAGATCAGTGCAAAGGTACCCACGGGAAAAGGTACCTGGCCTGCTCTCTGGATGATGCCCACCTACAGTGAACATGGCGGCTGGCCGCGAAGCGGTGAGATAGATATCATGGAATATATCGGTGTCGAACCCGAGCATATGTTTTATACGGTTCACTATGAAGGCACGAACGGCACCGGACATGAATCATCCGGGAGCGGTGGGGTATCCGCAATCGTTCATCCCTGGCAGAAGTTTATCAATTTCACCCTTTACTGGACACCCGACAGCCTGGAATGGTATGCCGACGGGGTTAAATACCACAGTTATGTCAGAAGTGCGGACGATCCGAGGGTCTGGCCGTTCGACAAGATGTTCTACCTGATCGTGAACCTTGCTTACGGGGGTTCATGGGGTGGCTATGCGGGTGTCGATGACTCGAAACTTCCCCATAAATTCCTCATCGATTATGTCCGGGTCTATCAGATGCAGGATGATCCGGGCCCGTACACTATGACGACCGGCCCGGTGAGCGGGGGATCTGTTCAGGTCACTCCGCAGATGGAAACCTATCCTGCAGGCACCGAGGTTACTCTCACGGCCGAACCGGATTCGGGCTTTCTCTTCAAAGGATGGCTTCACCAGGGTGCGGCAAATCCGTTCACTTTCAATATGGTGCAGGATGTTCTGGTCCTGCCTTTTTTTTTGCGGAAAAACGAACTGCTGACCAACGGTGATTTCAACACGAACACAAATCCCTGGTCGAATTACGTCAGTAACAGTCAGAACGGGGATGCTGAAATTTATACAGAGAACGGGGAACTCGTTTCGGACGTGATCCTTTCCCCTGGGGTTAACTGGGAGGTCGGCTTTCAGCAGTCGGGGATCGAGGTCGTTGCGGGATATTACCATATCACCTTTGATGCCTGGGCTGAGGGCCCGGCTTCAGGACTGGTAACTCTGGCGCGGAATTACGGCGACTGGGGTTCCTATTTCAACTGGAATAAAAATATTACCGCAATTACACAGACCTTCACCATAGATTTTCATATGTCGACCGGGGATGCCAATTGCCGATTGTTTTTTGGGACGGGCAATTTTACGGGGAAAGTATATTTCGATAATATTAGCATGGCAAGGATAGAAGAAGTGCCGGAGGATATAAATCTGGCTGACCATGAACTAAGTTACCTGCAGGGGCGCTCCGATACAATTCATCTTCAGGTGATAAACCAGTTCGGGACGGAAATCAGCGGGACGGATCTCCCGGCTATCGACTGGGAAGTCACAGGAAATGCCGGGACTATTAGCCGGGATGGTGTTTTTAAGGCCACCGGAGACAGTGCGGAAGGATGGATCAACGCTTCATGCAATGAGCTCAGGGATTCATGCCATATCCGGGTACAACAGATATCGGCGATCGTTCTGAGCCCGGATACCCTGGTTACCGATTCACTACGGGATGTGAACCTGACCGTAACGGTCCTGGATCCTGGTGGTACGGCTGTGGACGTACCACCTTCCGTTTTTTCGTGGGTAAATTCGGATGCCGGTAAAGGGACAATAAACGGGAATGGGCTGTTCACGGGCAAAAGAAGCGGCTTTTCATGGGTTAGGGTATATCTTACGGATTTCGCAGATTCGGCTTTGGTCAGGATTGAATGCGGGAAAGAGCACCTTTCCCTCGACGGACTGACCGATCTGTTTTCATGGGATCTTACAGGCAATGGCACCGGAGAGGTCGTTACCTCAATGACCCCTAAGGACCTTCCTGTTTTTGACATGAATTGTTCATGGTCTTGCGGTGCTGCCCCGCCAACCTTTCAACTGGAAAAACCATTCCTTATCTATGGCCTTCCCGATTCATTATGGGTGGAAATTGAAACCGGGGATATTCCTGTGCGTTCGTCCTTCAGGATCCTGAAGAATGACGGCGATGAGATGTGGATTGATGGACCTGAGGTGAAAAGCAATATTCCCGTGCTCGTCGCGGCCCCCGTGACCTTCCTGGATATCACGGCTTACCCGGTGACACTTACCGGTTTAAAATTCAATTTCACCGGTGGAAATCCCGGATGTACAGAAAATGATACCGTTTTCTCTACCATCCGCCTGCGCAAACTCATGGTCAGTTATCCCGGTCATTCTCTGTTTTTTGCCGATGAGGCTGACAATACCAGTGTTACTCCCGAAGATTTTCACGGGGAAATGACTGTTTATCCCAACCCGGCCGGAGCTGAGATGACACTCTGCATTCCCCCATCGTTTACCCTGGGGACGTCCATGATCAGTATATATGGTGCTGACGGACACCGGTTCGCTTTCCGGAAAGTCACCGGGCCTGAAATGACCTTTGATGTTTCAGGATGGCAGCCGGGTTTATACCTGGTAAAGGTTGAAAGCCGGGAGGGATATACGGTCCGTCACATCATTATTTCCAGGTAAGAGCAGCACGACCCGGACAGGATTGACCGCCGGTTTTCCGGGTAGGAATGGAGGTTTTACAAGATCCATTGCATCACAGATCCAACAATTTTATGTAGTTCCGGGTTAACGGTCTGGCTGACCCTGTGAATTTTTCCTTTTAAAGAGGTAAATTGCAGGACAGGAAAGTAGGGATCTTTCAAAATATCGTCTTTCATGAAAAAAAGCATTGCCGTTGTAACCGGCGGAGGTTCGGGAATAGGGCTCGCCATAGCGGAAAAGTTTACAGGCGGGGGCATCACCACCGTCATCATTGGCCGGGATCAGAATAAACTCGATGCCGCCGGTGAAAGGCTGGGGCCTCTCTGTTCGGGGATCTGTTTCGACCTGACGCAACTGGATAAACTTCCGGGTCTGGCAGATACCGTGGTATCCAAATTCGGGAAAATCGATATCCTGGTCAACAATGCAGGCATTCATCATATGGCTGGTATGACGGATGTTTCCGATGATGATTACCGGAAGGTGATCCTGACCAACCAGACGGCTGTTTTCGCCTTATCCCGTGAAGTGGCCGGGATCATGATCCGGCAGGGATCCGGTGTGATCCTGAACATCAGCTCCATGGCATCCCGGTACGGGATCCCGAAGGTGATCGGTTACACCGCTTCAAAAAGTGCGATAGAAGGCATGACACGTGCCATGGCAGTGGAATTGTCACCTTTTGGTGTGCGGGTGAACTGCCTTGCACCGGGGTTCATCTCCACGGAGATGTCAAGGAAGGCCCTGGATAATGATCCGGAGAGGAAACGGAAGGTTCTTGAACGAACACCCATGGGAAGACTTGGCACCACCGGCGAGGTGGCCGAAGCAGCCTGGTTTCTTTGTTCGGAAGCGGCTTCTTATATAACCGGAGTGGTATTACCGGTGGACGGTGGAAATTCCATAGGCTTTTAAACTCCTAAAGAATAAGGGTAAAAATTGTATTGCAATACATAAAAAATCATAAAAAATTGTATTGCAATACAATAAATCTGACAAAAAATTGTACTGCAATACAATAAATTTGTTAAAAAATTGTAATGCATTACATAAAATCACACGATAAAGAGGAGTCTGAATCAGGATTTTCCGGATGAAAGGATGAGCAGGATTGATGTGATGGGAGGAAAGTGGAAAAGAAATAAAAAAGGAGGAGAGCTATTCATGGTAAGATTGGAAAAAACCTGGAGGTGGTTTGGGGAGTCCGACCCGGTAACTCTGCGGGATCTGCGCCAGATGGGGATCGAAGGCGTAGTGACGGCGCTTTTTGACCTACCACCTGGAGAAGCCTGGCCGGCAGCCCGGATCAAAGCGCTTAAGAAAACCATTGGCGACGAAGGACTTAAGTGGCGCGTGGTCGAGAGTCTTCCCGTCTCTGAGGGGATCAAGAAGCATACCGGGGATTACGACCGGCTGGCGGAAAACTACCGTGAGTCGCTACGAAACCTGGGTGAGCAGGGCATTAAAACTGTATGTTACAATTTTATGCCGGCCATCGACTGGATCCGCACCGATATAAATTTCCGGTTGCTTTCGGGAGTCGAGGTCATGAATTTCAGCCTCCTTAAATTTATTGCCTTTGATCTTTTCATTCTGAAAAGGCCGGGCGCCGAAGCAGATTATACGGATGAACAGATCGCCGGGGCGGAAGAGGTCCGTAGAGATCTTTCCGGACAGGAAGCGGAGGAGCTTGCGTATAATATCATAGTCAGGACACAAGCCTTTATTCACCGGGAGAGTTTCAAGGGAGGTGAGGGCGATTACAAAGCTGCATTCCTAAGTCATCTGAAAGAATATGAGGATATCGGCCGGGAAGAACTCAGACGGAATCTGATCACCTTCCTGGGCGATATCATGCCGGTGGCCGAAAATTACGAAACCGGGTTATGCATCCATCCCGACGATCCCCCTTTCCCGGTGCTGGGTCTGCCCCGGATCGTAAGCACCTTTGATGATCTTAACCTCATCTTCACGGCCATCCCTTCGTTGTCCAACGGCCTTACCTTTTGCAGCGGCTCCCTGTCGATACGCAAAGACAACGACCTGAAACGCATCGCGGAGAGCTTTGCCGGCCGTATTCATTTTGCCCACCTGAGGAATAATGCGGTTTTTGAGAATGGGGATTTCCATGAGACAGGCCATCTCGAGGGGGATGCCAATCTCCCTCAACTGATCCTGGTGTTGATGAAAGAGATGGAACGCCGCAGATCGGCCGGACGTTCCGATTACCGCATTCCCGTCCGGCCCGATCACGGTATACGTATGCTTGATGATCTCCGGCGTGATTCCCCTCCGGGTTATCCCCTTATCGGCAGGTTCAGGGGCCTGTCCGAAATTTCAGGAATTGAGGAGGCGATCAGAAGGTTGTTGTGATCCCGATTATGCCGTTTCATGGTGTTCCCTGTCGTATGTACCACCCGTATGGACAGGTCGCGACCTGTCCCTGCAACACATAAATGCATAATTTGATTTATTTTTAAATCCCCGGTGCATATGGAAATTCCATCTTCTCATAATCCTCCAGCCGTCCTTCCGGCTGTTCGATCTCATTGGGGAATGGCATCCGTGAAAACTGCCTGAAGTACAGGAGGCATGCATTCCGCCACCAGCGTGCTTCCTCCTGCTGGATCCGGAGGAAGGCTGAGACCTGATCATAGCGCTCTGTATCGATCTTACCCTGGAGCGTGGCCCATAAGGCATTCAGGGTATCCACGGTTTTCACCCCCTTGTCATATGTAAGGCAGAGTTCCGTCCAGAGAGTATTACCCGATTTCATGGTGAAATCCCAGGGCAAATGATGGAACCACAGCAGGTATTTATCGGGACAGGTTTCGGGATCCTTAAATTCCTCGCGCACTTCGGGGGCATACTGGCCGAGGGCGTTGCTTCCCGTGGCCGTCCTGTCGAATCCTATCCCGGCGGTATCGGCACGGTGGTAGTAGATCGCCGTCCAGTCAGGGCGTCCGCCGCTTACCCAGGGTCCCGGGCCATAATGATGACCGCTGCCCATGATATGGTGAAGACCGAGTGGGGTCATATAGTTCACGGCTGCCTCCCGTGACTCCATCATGATCTCAAGGATGGTTTTCCGAAGCCCGGGGTCGTTCCCGAATGTTTGCGGAATCCATTCAGCGGCAATGGCTTCAGAAGTGAGCTCATGGTTCCAGGCCAGCCTGCCGAAAGCATACCAGTTTGCCTGTCCGAAAAGGTGGCCTGTCCAGTTGAAAGCTGTACCGATGTTGGATACACCGGCGATGGCAGATCGTTCGTGATGATCGAGGCTTCCGTCAATTACTTTTGCCACGGTTGAACCCTCACCACGGACGTAGGTATCGGCGGTAAGGCATTCCCTGAACAAAGGGGCAAGATATACGAGATGAGTGCCCTGTCCGAGATATTCCTGTGTGATCTGGAATTCCAGTGCCAATGGAGTTTGTGGCATGGCTCCGAATAGAGGGTGGAACGGTTCGCGGGGCTGAAAGTCGATGGGGCCGTTTTTCACCTGGATGAAGACATTGTCGCGAAACGAGCCATCAAGGGGTTTGAATTCATTGTAAGCCTGCTTTGCCCGGTCATCGGGCACTTCAGCAGAATAAACAAAGGCCCGCCACATGACCACGCCTCCGTGCGGGGCAAGCGCATCGGCCAGCATATTTGCCCCGTCGGCATGGGAGCGTCCGTAATCCTGCGGACCCGGCTGGCCTTCGGAATTGGCTTTCACAAGGAAACCTCCGAAATCGGGGATAAGCCTGTAAATCTCATCTGATTTCTGTTTCCACCATTTTTGAACAGCCGGATCGAGCGGATCGGCAGTGGAAAGTCCGCCGAGTTCCACCGGCGCACTGAACCTGGCGGTAAGATAAACCCGGATCCCGTAAGGCCGGAATACATCTGCAAGAGCGGCCACCCTGGTCAGGAACTGCGGGGTGAGGATACGGGCATCGGCATTTACATTGGTGAGCACTGTTCCATTGATGCCTATGGAAGCATTGGCCCGGGCATAATCGATATATCGCGGGTCAATATATCCCGGGAGGCGGGGCCAGTCCCAGATGGAGAATCCGGCATATCCCCTTTCAACGGTACGGTCGGGGTTATCCCAGTGGTCGAGGATGCGCAATTGTATTTTTGGGGAGGAAATTACCGGGAGGACCGGCAGGCTTTTCCCCGTTTGCAGGAGCCGCAGCAGGTGAAAGGTACCATACAGGGCGCCTACCGGGGTGTTGCCTGCTATGACGAGTATCCGGGTCCCTTTCAGGATCACATTACCGATGAAGAAGCCGTCAGGTCCCAGCGATTCCAACGAGCCGGCGATTCCTGTCTGTTGTACGGCGGGATCACCGGAACCGGCAGCAACAGACAGTGTGACGCCTCCGGAGAGAACGGGAGTGAATGACGGAGCCTTCCCGGTGAAGCCGGTACACGCAAGCATGAGTTCATTCCGGATCACGCCAAAAGTGGGAGAGGAGTCCCGGATACAGATATTGTTCAGTATGCCGGTTATCATCTCCAGCTGCCGTTCATCCTTTACCCGCTCGTACCGTAGCCAGAGTTTATATCCTGTCTCTGCACGGAGGCCCGCAAAGGATAGCAGGATAAAAAAGATCCCCGCGGCTCTGTAAACTGTCATTCTGATCATAATGCACGGTTCAGGCCATCAATATTACAATTTTTTTCCGGCTTTTAACAGTCCTGTTGGCTGGTGCATCCCTCGGGCAATGAATAGACCTGACGTGGAACGTTCTGTAACGGCAGCCCGGACAGCTAGGCATATTAAATTTTATTACCGGTAAGTCATTTGTTATAACATTTCCGGCAGGCGAATCCCGGGATAAGCCAGCTTTATGGAGGTACAGGACTTGGGCTCGCCATTTGTAAGAATCTGGCAGAACTGATGGGAGGATCGATCAGCCTCGAGAGTAAGCCCGGACTTGGTTCAACATTCACAGTCAGATTACCAGCGCAATATCAAAGCCAAATAATCGCTCAGGAAACAAATGCCATTGAAGACCAAATTTATGATTTTCAGGGAGTTGAAATTCTAATTGCGGAAGACGATAAAATTAATTTCCTGCTCCTGCAGGAATATCTCAATAATACCAATTGCAGGGTGTATCATGCAGATGACGGATCAAAGGTATACGGGATGATCCAAAAACATCCGGATATGGGAGTGGTTCTTATGGATATCAAAATGCCGGGCTTGAACGGAATTGATGCAATGAAGCTTTTAAGGGTAAAGAATATTGATATTCCTGTCATAGCACAGACTGCCTATACCTTCGATTATAATGGACTTTTATTGACTTCAATGGGCTTCGATGATTTCATTAGTAAACCGGTTAACAGAAATGAACTCCTGATGAAAATTAATAAACATCTGAGAAATAAGGTTCCAGCCGGCAGTAAAGTGGTATTATAGTTACGATCATATTCTCGCGGAAATTATTTTCAAACTCCCAGAAGTTTTTTATGGATGCAGCTTTTCACATTATCTGCGCTTTGTATTAAAAAAACTCCTCCGGAAACGTATTGTCCCGTTTCCGTCCCTTATGCAGACATTTTGAAAAATATTGCATTCCTTCCCTTCGTTAAAATCAGTGATAAGCATATCAACGTATGTGGAAATTGTTATTTTGAGATTATTATCTTTGCACCCACCGGGAATGGGAGCGGGGACATGCGGGCAGAACCTGTTGCAATGAGGAGATCACACTGCGCATGAGGTAAAGCAGCTTGTATGGTTCTTAAAAAAGAACTGAAAGGAGAATACATCAAAGAATTTATATGTTGGTAAAAAGAATTATTCTGACCGTAATAACGGTACTTTTTCTTTCTTTTTCATATCTCAATGCTCAGAAAGCGGAGATACGGGTATTTGAAGACAAGGATTTCACAGCGATGCCCGAATACAATGCCACTGACGTGCTGAAGCTTTTTGAACAGGGGAAACGTGTTGCTTCCAGGATTGATGCGAAACAGCTTGAGAAAATTTCATACCCGGAAACAAAACTTTTAATCCTTCCGTACCTGAAGGGAAATTTTTCCGAGAAGGCCCTGCAGGCAATGATCCGCTTTCACTCCGAGGGGGGCGGGCTTTTCTTCATCGGGGATCTTCCAAATAAGGATAAATGGTACCCCCTGCGCAATATGCAGTCCTCGGATTTTTACCTTACGCGCGGTGGGGGTAGTGTCAATGTCGAAGGACTGACCGCAAAGGGCAGGGAAATCCTGAAATCATTACCCGATAAGGAATATTTTCAGGGACATCCCATGCCTTCCGTCTCCGTCACGGCCTTTCCCCCCGATAAAACTTACAATCTTATTCAGAATAATTCCGATGCCTGGGCCCTTTCCCCGGTGATGGCCGTCGAAAGAAAATGTGAGAAGTTTTTGGGGGCGCGTCTCTGTGTATACGGGTTCAACGGGGGTGAACCCCGGGAAAATGTCGACGGGGCATATCAGCGTAAATGGACCTGGGATCCCGGAATGCTCACCCGGGACTGGAAAGGTTGCGATACACTGATCCGCAATATGGCTGAATGGATCCGTCAAACCCCTGACATTGCGGGAGCTATCGGACTCACCCGCGTACATAAGCCGGATGGGGAAGATAAGATATACCTCAGGATCAGGAACCTTTCGGGTCGCAGCGTGAGTATCAATGATATTATCCTGACGGAATCAGGTTCCGGACGGGAATTATTTCACCTCGACCGGAAGGTGATCCCGGCACACGAGATCATCCTCATCACCGAACTTGCGTCTCCCGGATCATTTGGCACGTACCATTATCTGCTGACAGCTTCCATAGGAGGGACAACGAAAGCCCTGGACAGCACCGTTGAATACGTTCTCCCCCCGGATGCGGCATCCTTTCCGGGATTCGGGTATTCTACCTACTGGTCGTTCCGGGAACCGAAAGTCTCTGAGCCCTTCAAATATTTCACGGTACAGATGAAAAAACTGGGTCTGCAATATCTCCGGGCAAACATACCGTGGGAGGATGTAGAACCGGAGCCAGGGATCTACGACTGGCGAATACCTGCGGATATGCTGAAATTCGCAGGGGAGGAAAACATCCCCATTGCCTTCTGGATGTTTGCCACAACGCAGGGCTCGGGCCTGGGCGACGGCGGTGTCCCATGGTGGACATTGAAAGAACCCGCCATCGACAGGGAAGGGAACAAGGGTTTTCATCCCACCCTCTGGAGTCCTTTTTACCGGGATCATTATTTCGGGATGATCGATACCTTTACCCGCCGTTTTTCAGACAGCAAAATGCTTACAAAATTCATCCTCGATTTCGGCAACTCCGATTTTCCTTATGGCTATTATTACTATGTGAACCCGCCCGATCTTTTCGATTATTCGGAGTACGAAAAGGCCGCTTTTTCCAGGTACCTGAGAAATCACCAGGATTACAGCCTTGGAGAAGTCTCCCGGCTTTACGGAATGGAATTTCCCTCCTGGGACAAGGTACCTGTCCCGTTTGCCGAAAATGAAGCACCATGGCGTGTATACCTGAATTTCCGGCGGTGGAGCATAGAGCAGGGAATGAAGATAGTTCATGAAATATGTGCTAAAAATGCGCCGGCAAAGGTGCCGGAAGATCTTCCCGGGCATGGATTGGGATCGATCGCCGACCTGGCTTCGAGCTGGTATGATGTCAAGGCCAGGCATTGGTACGAAGAGAAAAAATTTGACCCGAAATATACCGAGCTCCATAATTCGGGGCCCAAATGGGGCGGGGAACCCTGGCAGGTGGGGGGAGGTTTTAAGGAATTCGACGATGCTCTCTTTGGTTCGCTGAGATACAATGCAAATTATTTCTCCATTCCCGGACCCGACCTTGCCGTCGATCCTGACGGTATCGCAAAGGCGGGATTCATCCGCCGGACCATCATGGGTGCCGCGCAGACGCCTGCACGGATAGCCATGCTCGACATGGTGAACTGGAATAATTTTCAGTCTGCCTGCCAGGTGGGAGCAAGGATGGACCAGCGCGTCGACCTGCTTGGATTTGCCCACCGGTTCGATTTTTCATGTTATGATCTCATGGTACTGCCCGACGATGAGCTGGTATCCAGTGTTGGCACGGTAAATACCGCCGGATCGCTTCTCCCCGAAGATGAAAACTGGTACTGGCTTTTAAGAGAAAGCGTGGAAAAGGGTCTGACAATCGTGGTCTTCCCTAATACCTGCGTTGAAGGGCGCAGTAACCTTCCCGGCCCTTTTCTGCGTAAGGTGATGGGGATCGAAGATGTCGAATATGGCGAAAGAAAATCCAGGGAGGTTGAATTTCCCGGGAATTTCGGAGGCGGGAGTGCAAAAGGAGAAGCAGTGTCCGTGAGTGGTGATGGGGAGGTGTTGCTCAGGGACCGGAACAATAACCCTGTTCTTGTAAAGCGAAAACTCGGTAAAGGCGCGATCCTCCTTGCAGGATGGGATAATCACGAAGATTCATTCGACGGTAAGCTGAACTATTTTAAGCAGGAACGCATTGGCACACATATGCTGGTCCGCCTGGCGCAGGCTCTCGGTCTTTCACCCCTGGAGATCAGCAGTGGACAGCTCAATATTTATAAAGCCCTGGTAAGACGGGAAGATAAGGAATACCTTTTACTGTACAGTCATCTCGATCATGAGGTGGTGCAGGAGTTCAAAGTGAAATTGAATACTCCTGCCAGAGAGGGCTATGACCTGGCTTCCGATGAGATCATCCCGGTAAGAGCGCTTGGCGGAGGATGGTACAGCATCACGCTGACCGTGCTGCCGCGGACGGGGAGGTATATTAGTTTTCATGACCGGTAATCTTAATTAAATGATGATGAGAGGATTTTTAAGTTTCGCCAAAAAAATTTGGATTTTGAATTTTATCAGGCGCTTGTATTTAGCTTCAGGATATTTTAACAGAAAATATCTGCAAATCTTAAAGTGGGGGTTTTCATCGAATGAAGATACAAATTTCACCTATGATCTTACAGAAGATAATCTGACAGAATTAGCTCAGACAATTGCATTTGTTACCAAAAAAGAATATTCTGAAATACTCCGTTACATTAAAGAGGCTGAATCTAATAAAGAGTTAAAGGATCATATTATACGGGCTACAAATAATGCAAAAGAAAAAAGGTTTGCCGATAAAGAAATCCGGTTTGGCAGACGACTGGGATGGTATGCACTGGCTCGTGCAGTAAAACCGGAAGTAATAATTGAAACGGGCGTTGATAAGGGCCTTGGCTCGGTTTTATTATGCGCGGCTTTAGCAGAAAATGAGAAGGAGGGGTATCGTGGGAACTATTATGGAACGGATATCAATCCCAGGGCGGGATATCTCCTGGCGGGGGAATATAAAAAATACGGACAGATTTTATATGGAGATTCAATAACAAGCTTATCGGATTTTACCGAAAAGATTGACTTGTTTATTAATGACAGCGAACATTCCGCTGAATATGAATATGAAGAATACCAGACGATTAAACCCTTACTGAAAGAAGAAACAATAATCCTGGGGGATAATTCGCATAGTACGAATAAGTTGTCAAAATTTTCTCTCGAAAATAACAGACATTTTCTCTTTTTTAAGGAAAAACCCTTGAATCACTGGTATCCCGGAGCGGGTATCGGGATCTCATTTAAAGGAAGGTAAACTGATCTGACATTGGCTTTGGGGTTATAAAAATCTTTAACCGCAAAGGTCGCAAAGGTTGCGCAAAGATCGCAAAGGAAGGAGGGAACATTAACTTTGAGACGAGACCAACTATATAGAACTTTGCGGACTCTGCGTTAAACTCTGCGAACTTTGCGGTTAAGAAAAAATCTTTAACCGCAAAGGTTGCAAAGGTTGCGCAAAGATCGCAAAGGAAGGAGGGAACATTAACTTTGAGACGAGACCAACCATATAGAATTTTGCGGACTCTGCGTTAAACTCTGCGTACTTCGCGGTTAAAAAAAAATCTTTAACCGCAAAGGTCGCAAAGGTTGCGCAAAGATCGCAAAGGAAGGAGGGAACATTAACTTTGGGACGAGACCAACATATAGAACTTTGCGGACTCTGCGTTAAACTCTGCGAACTTTGCGGTTAAATCCCGGCTTCTTTAAAAATCCGCCGGATATTCCGTCATCCTCTTCGCCCAAAGATTATTCCTGTAAGTTTCCATTGCCTTCTTCAGCAGGGCGGAAGCTTCATCCTTCTTCCCAAGCCCTGCGTTCCCGAGAGCTTCAAGGAAATAAGCCCCGGAAGCAGTGCGGTTATCCACCTGAGAAGATTCCACGCCGATACCTCTGCCGGCCGTGCCTTTGGCCTCAAGTTCCTTTCCAAGGCTGATCAGCTGAGCATACAGTTCACCGGCTTTCCCGGGATTGCCCAGTGCCTCCCATGATTTTGCCTGGTAGTAAAGAAGATCATCCTGGTTCCTTGCATTCCTTGCGTTGACGCTCTTCTCAAAATATTCCCGGGCCTGCTTCTTTTGTTTCATCTTCCCGGCTTCTTTGCCAAGTAAATACCAGATCATGGCATTCCTGTCATCATTCAGGGGTTTGCCTACCTCCAGGTTTTCGGGGTAGAGCATCGCAGCCTGCAGTTCTGCTATGGCTTCTTTATCCAGATCATTGTCGATCAATTGAAGAGCTTTCAACGTATGGGCGTCCACAAAATGATAATAAGTCTCCCGCCCGCCTTCCCAGGTCCTGAAATGATGGGTCTTTAACAAGTCAATGGCTTTATCATACTCACCGTTGAGATTGTAAAGCCCTACAAGATCTTTGGGAGCGTCGATATCCTTTTTGACGACATCAAGATGGTTTTCCAAAATTTCAAGGCATTCCCTGAAATCCGCATCCGACTGGTCATAATAATCGGCAAGCTCCGAATACCATAAAGGATAACCGCCTTCCTGACTGATGGCTTTTTTTATATTGCTGATGGCATGATCCGTATTATGTCTGTAATGAAATTCACCGAAAGCAAGGTTTCTCCAGGCCATGGGGAATTGATCACGTATACTTACCGCCTTATGCCAGGCTTCCATCGCTTCATCCGGACGCCTGTCGAACAGCAGGTTTCCCAGGAGGTACCATGCATTCGCATTTCCTGCATCCTTGGCGATGGCGTGCTTCAGTACGCTCATAGTCTCCAGCCTGTAAGGGAAACAGTAAACGAGCGGCAAGGTACCCGCATTCCTCAGCATTTCCGCAGCTTTGTCAGGCTGATCTGCCTGTTCATAAAACCAGGACAGGTAGTAAAATACAAGTGGATTTTCGGGGTTTTCTATTTCAGACAGGAGTTCAATGCCTTCACCGGTCATACCTGCATTGAGATAATTCACGGCCACTTCGAGATAATCATTATCGATATCCTGCATATTCTTTTGCCACTCTTTCAGGGAAGCCCCGCCATTAAGGAGACCTTTTTCGTAAAGGGCGGCAAAACTGAGTGGATCGAATTTCAGGAACCTGTTGATAAGGGCCAGGGCTTCATCCTTCTGTCCCTGTTTTCTCAGCAAGGCAGCATAAAGCACATTGATGCGAATGTCGCGGGTATTTGTTGAATACGCATTTTCGATGAATTCCATGGATTTAGCGTAATTTCCCCTGGCGCTCTCCATAAGCGCCAGTTGGTAGTAGGCCGGGGAATACCAGGCATAGTACCACGTCGCCTGGTAAAAGTTGCGGTATGCTTCTGCATCATTTCCCAGACCCTGTTCAGCGAGGGCTGTATAATAATACAGCTCCCCCTCTTTTGGCTGGATATATTTCACCCTTAGCTTACCGGCTGCCTTACCGAGAAAGGATGCCGCTTCAGAAAATCTCCACTGGTTTACCCTCCGGATACCCATGGCTTCATTTACCCTGTAATCATCCGGTGATTTTCTAAGCGCTTCGAGGTAATATTCATCGGCGTTAATGCCGGGCCTGGAAAATTGTTCCACATATCTGCCGGTAAGATAAAGATCTTCAACAGACTCAATTTCCTGCGGCGACCCGGGCCGTTTCTGTACGTCCGGAAGGGCGGGATGCCGGGGGTTAAAGGGGACGTATGAGATTAATTCTTTACCGCTTTCATCCAGCAGGCCTGCATAAAGTTTATATTCATCGAGGTCCTCTTTGCTTGTATAGGTAAAAGTACAGGGATGTGCAGGATCAATATCCAGTTTTTTACGGCCAGGACGTTGCCATCGTATTTTAATACGGCCTGTGCCTTTTCAAATTTACCCGTTGTATTAAAACCATAAAAAACGGTTTTGGGATCTCTCATCTGCAGAGTTACAGAAGCATCGGTATTGGCATTTTTTACGATCTCCAGGTCTCTCAACGGGTACCAGTAATTTTTTGCAGTTTTGACAGCATTCGGTTCAAACCAGCTGTAGTCGGGCTGGTTGTTGGACCAGGTTCCGGTCATAAGTTCGACATACGCTTTGCCGTCATCGGTCAGTTTTCTCCTGGCATTCTGTCCCTGGAGGCCGGGCCCGAATTGCCATAGTTTAGAAGTTTTGTTAATGTATTTATCACCCACATGGACGGTGCCGGCATGCAAAGCATAATCATATCCTCCGATAAAGCCTTCCTTACCCTGCCAGAAGAAAAATGAAACGGGGTCGGGGTGGTTTTTCCACCAGGTAAGGTCCACACCTGCAGTGTAATCAATTCCATTATAGACCTGGTGAGACACCGGCCATTCTGTAAAACTCGTATTACTGTGGAATACACCGGTTTCCTGGCTGGGTGGCCAGAAAGTACGGAAATCCTTATTCGCCGTAATGGCCACATTTGCCCAGAACAGGAAGTTCTCTGTAGTCACATTGGTGTTGCTGAGATGATATTCCGCCTGGATATAGGAACGGCCGGGAAAAAGGGTAATGCCTATGATCCCTCTCAATCTCCGGGTTCGTTCGGTCTCGCCCACCCAGACTGTGGCACTGCCGTCATCATTCTGTACGATGGCATAATCGGCAGGCATCAGCGTTGACGTACGGTGATGATTTGGATAACACCATTCAACCCCTCCGGAGATCCAGGCTCCGAGCGTTCCGATCAGGTCGGGTTTAATCACGCTGTTACGGTGGAAGAGTTCGTGCCCGTTTGTTTTATCGATGGCAGAAAAGATCTTTCCTCCGAAAGCCGGCAGGATGGTCACTTTAATATATTCATTTTCAAGGTAAACCATATTGTAGGTTACCGGCGTAAGGGTGTCGCTCAGGTTTGTCTGGGCAGGGTAGGGATACATGTGTCCTGCAGCTCCCTGCACTCCGCGGCCTGTATAAAATACCGGGCTTTCTGCATCAGGACCTTTCTGGTAGGTGGGGATCACCTCCTTCCCCTCATAGACTCTGACTTGTGAAAACGAAATTGCGAAAACAAAGAGAAGGACGAAGGAAAATATATTTCTTTTCATGATACGGGAATTTTTATCGTCTTTTTTAAATCGTTACCCTAACGAACCTCTGAACCTCGAAATAAAAATGATCATAAATATAAAGAAACCCACATGATTGATGACAACACAAACACTATTTAATGAAGGAAATTACCTCTCTTTCATCTGACACTGGAGTATCCGGTATTACTTTTTCTTTGGTAAGAAAAGGGAAATGAGAAAGATGTGAGCATTACAGGGACTCCCGGGGTAACGGTTTTCACAATTGGCATGGAGACATGAAAAATGTTTTAGTTTGTCAACATCAAAAATTGAAAAAGCAACTAAATTTTAAGCGGCCAGATTTAAACGGTTTGAGACAGTTAACCTTTTTTACATCCACCCTCATTCGCAAGCATTTTTTTTTATATTTGTACAAGCACCTGTTCACGTCCGTACTTCTTTCATAAAATGAACAGGTAAACTCGAAACCAGACTACTAACAATAAGTGACATGAAGAGATTCAAACATCCCGGCTGGCTCATGGCAGGCCTCTTTTTTCTAGCATCTTCACTGCCGGCAATAACACTCGCCCAGCCACAGGACGCCCTCTCCGGGGTAGCCGTTATCCGTGACAACGTAAAAAACAAACGCATCAGCAGTTACGACAGGACCGGCGGGAACGGAGACAATGTTTCCGGCATCAACGACGGCGAAAAATGAACGCTTGCTGATATAAAAGGTCCGGGCATCATCACGCATATCTGGATCACCATTGCCCCGCCTCCCACCGGAGTTAAGCCGTAATGATATTATCCTCCGTATATATTGGGATGGTAATGAATTTCCTTCAGTTGAATCACCTATCGGGCCTTTCTTCGGACAGGGATGGGACGAATCTTACCAGTTCACTTCACTGCCGCTGTCGGCAAATCCCAGGGAAGGCCGGGCCATGGTTTCCTATTTTAAAATGCCCTACCGGACAGGGGCGAAGATAGAAATTGAAAACCAGACCGGGCAAAGGATCAACGCTTTTTACTATTATGTTGATTACCTGGAAACACCCGTTGATGACAATATGGGCTACTTCCATGCATGGTACAACCACCTGCTCACCGGAGCTCCCGGAATAGGCGAAAACGAATGGAGTACACCTCTCCCCGGAACAGGGAAAAAATCCCGGCGGGCAGAATAACTACCTCATCCTGGATACCGAAGGCAAAGGCCAGTTTATCGGAGTCAACTACTATGTCAATAATCCGGGTCCCATCTGGTATGGCGAAGGCGACGACATGTTTTGGATCGATGGCGATAAAAATGCCAACTCGATGAATGGTACCGGCACCGAGGATTATTTCAATACTTCATGGAGCCCGAATACCGCTTTTTGCAGTCCGTATTTCGGGTACCCGAGAGTGAACGGGAATTTCGGATGGCTCGGCCGAACCCATGTATACCGGTTTCATATTGAAGACCCGGTTTATTTCGATAAATCGCTGAGAATTAGCATTGAACACGGTCATAACAATTACCTGACCCTGGACCTGGCCAGTGTGGCTTACTGGTACGCCGACAAGCCTTCCCACCTGAAACCCATTCCCGATAAAGAAGACCGGAAATTTATGCCTGATATCTCCGTTGTGGATATCAACCGGTGGAGAGATGCCTGGCGCAAAGCCATGGGCAACGACTCCGCAATTATGGGGGAATGAACAACAGCCCGGAAAATAGCAAGGATCCCTAACCTGACTGATTATACCAAAAAAACCTGAAACATGAAGATCATAACCCTGTCCTTATGCATCACACTGGCGCTGATATCATGCAGCCATGACAATCATCCTCCGGCCGCAAAGGCCATTCTTTCAATGGTTCCTATATGGGCGAAAATCTGAACCGTGTAGCCTTCCCCATTGGCGGCATAGGTGCCGGCATGTTTTGTCTCGACGGAAACGGGGACTTCTCCCACATGTCAGTCCGGCATAAACCCGATATCTTCAATTCCCCGTTCATGTTCGCGGCCCTTTCGGTAAAAGGGGTGGAAAACGGAGCGAAGATCCTTGAAGGACCTTTGCAGGACTGGAAGATCTTCGGCAGCCCGAATACAGGCAACGGGTCAGGCGTTTTCGGAGTTCCCCGGTATTCGGACTGCTGTTTCGACTGCCCGTTTCCCTTTTGGGGAAGTGAAACTCACCGATCCTGATATGCCCGTGGATGTGGAGATCACCGGCTGGAGCCCTTTTGTTCCGACTGATCCCGATAATTCCAGTCTTCCCGTGGGAGGTGTCGAATATACCTTCACCAATACTTCATCAAGGGAGATTGAAGCGTTGTTCGCCTTCAACTCCGATAATTTTATGAAGGTGACCACTTCTTCGGAGTGGGGCGGAGTACCGGTGGGCCATGATTCCATCGCGGCCATCTCCAATGGGTTTGTGCTGGCCCAGCCCTGTTTTCCTGACAAGCCCGAGTACAAGGGTGATTTTGCGATCTTTACCGACGATCCCGGTGTGGTGGTCGATCATTGCTGGTTTCGCGGTGGTTGGTTCGACAGCCGGACGGTGCTTTGGAAAAACATCGAAAATCTGACTCCTGCCTCCAATCCCGGTGACCAAAGGTGCCTCAGGAGCTTCCATATCCGTTCCCTTCAAACTGAAGCCTAACGATACGAAAACGATCAGGGTATACATGGCATGGTATGTGCCACATTCCGATCTGCGCGTAGGATGGTCGCCTGAAGACAGTGCCGCCGAAGCCCGTGCCTCCGAAACAACCTGCGAACCCGGTTCGGGTTGCTGCTCTTCCTCCTCTTCCCTGAACTTCGAACCCTGGTACGACAGTAAATTCAAAGATGTGAAAGAGGTTGCAGGTTACTGGCTGCGGAACTATGATGACCTGAAAGCCAAGTCGCGCCTTTTTACTAAAACATTTTACGATTCCGATATCCCCGACGAAGTAATGGAAGCCGTTGCCGCAAATCTCACAATTCTAAAATCACCTACCGTGCTTCGCCAGAAGGATGGAAAACTCTGGGCCTGGGAAGGTTGCCATGACCTGGGAGGCTGTTGTCATGGTTCTTGTACACATGTCTGGAATTACGCCCAGGCCATTTCGCATCTCTTCCCCTCGCTTGAACGTTCGCTGAGAGATACGGAATTCCATGAGGACCAGAGTGCCGCAGGA
Source organism: uncultured Bacteroidales bacterium (assembly GCA_963771005.1). Lineage (GTDB taxonomy): Bacteria > Bacteroidota > Bacteroidia > Bacteroidales > DASQZK01. The sequence goes on along the minus strand of CAVYRO010000008.1, from coordinate 1,259,356 downwards.
CATCAGACCTTCAGGGCAAACCTTCCCATACGGGAAACGGGACATGGGTTCCATGCTGCTTCTGACGGCCAGCTCGGCGGCATCATGAAGATCTACCGGGAATGGCAGATCTCTGGAGACACCGAATGGCTGAAATCACTCTGGCCCCGCGTAAAAACAAGCCTGGACTTTTGTATCGTGGATTGGGATCCAAGACATACAGGGGCGCTCGAGGAACCTCATCACAATACATACGACATAGAGTTCTGGGGACCCGACGGCATGTGCACCAGCTTCTATATCGGCGCACTCACTGCAGCGGTCGAAATGGGCAAAGCGCTTGGGGATGACGTGCCCCTGTACCGGGAGCTCCTCGATAAAGGGTTGAAGCGCATGGGAAATGAATTGTACAATGGAGAATATTTCTTCCAGAAGGTACAATGGACAGGACTTACGGCTCCCGATCCCGTTGAAGCATCAAGGCTCAGCCTGGGTATCGGTTATTCACCGGAAGCCCTTTCCATCCTGAAAAAGGAAGGTCCCAAATACCAGTATGGCGATGGCTGTATCAGCGACGGGGTATTGGGTTTCTGGCTCGCCGAAATGTGCGGCGTGCCTGTGCTGATGGACAGCAGTAAGGTGCTGAACCATCTGCTTTCGGTGTACAAGTACAATTTCAGGAAGGATCTGAGCGAACATGTAAACCCGCAGCGTGCCGGGTATGCCTACGGCGACGAGGGCGGATTGCTTCTGTGCTCCTGGCCCAGGCATGACGAGCCCACCTTTCCCTTTGTATACAGCAATGAAGTTTGGACGGGTATCGAATACCAGGTTGCCTCCCATCTCATGCTGATGGGCGAAGAGGACAAAGGTCTTGATATTGTCAGAGAGGTCCGCAGGCGCTACGACGGGCGCATCAGGAATCCTTTCAACGAGTATGAATGCGGTCACTGGTATGCACGGGCCATGTCCAGTTACGGACTTCTGCAGGGTCTCACAGGTATAAAATACAATGCCCTGGATCAGACGATGACAATCGATTCGCGTGCAGGCCGTAATTTTCAATGCTTTTTCAGTTGTGAAACCGGTTTTGGATCCGTGGGGCTGAAAAATGGGAAACCCTTTGCCAATGCGAAATACGGCACATTTATGGTGAAAAATTTCGTGGTGGACGGGAAGCGGGTGGATTTGTAATATAAATGTAAATGTATTTTGTGATCCAAAATGAAAATCCATCATGATGATGATCGCCAGGTTTCTTCAGATTTTTATGATCGCTTTGATTCCGGTTTCTTCCATTTTCAGCCAGGGTGTGTCAAGGTCTTCCTCCGGGTCCCGGCCCGTCAGCGACAGCATCTTCATGGGTGATCCGTTCATGCTTTATGATAACGGGCGGTACTATCTTTACGGCACCACATCCTCAGGCACCGGGTTCAAGTGCTGGTCTGCGGAGGCCCGTGATATTCCTGCTGCTGCCATGGGATCCGGACCGGTACCCGGATGGAAATATGAGGGCTTCGTCTTCAGGGAAAATGCAGACAGCTGGGGTCAGGGAAATTACTGGGCGCCCGAGGTATATCATTATAACGGGAAGTATTACATGGTATACAGCTGTAAGGGTAAGGATACGACTAATAACAGGATGCTTCTCTGCCTCGCATCGGCCGACTCACCGGCAGGACCTTTCAGGGACGTGCATGCGCCATGGTTCGATCCGGGGTATTCATGCATCGACGGCCACATCTTCTTTGATAACGATGGGAAGATCTATCTTTATTACGATAAGGTGGGATATGAAGGCACATGGCCCGGCGGTCACCTCTTCGGGTACATTCTCTGTCGCGAACTCAGCCATGATCTTTCCCCGGTTAGCGGCCCTGTATTTTGCTCCAAAGCCGAACAGGAATGGGAACACCCGCTAAGCGACCGCTCCCGTTGCAATGAAGGCTGTTCCGTGATCAGGCATAACGGTACCTATTATATGACCTATTCTGCCAATCATTACCAGGATCCCTACTATGGCATTGGTTATTCCACGGCTTCCTCACCTTTTGGTCCCTGGACAAAAGATCCGGATAACCCTGTTGTCGGGATGGATGAGGATGCCGGGATCTATGGGCCGGGCCACAACAGCTTTGTCACCTCTCCCGATTCATCGGAACTTTACATGGTTTACCACCGGCATGTTTCAAAGGAGGACACAAGACGTCGCGTGTACATTGGTCTTGTTCATTTTGATAAAACGGGGAAGATGACCGTTGAAAGGTAGGGATATCAGCGACCTGGCATAGTAGTATATTTATACGGTTACCCTGGTACCCGTCACATTGTCAACCGGTAACCTGGAAATATATCAAGCATAAGAACAATTATCATTACCATTAAAAACCTCACAAAATGGCAAACAGCAATTCCAGATCAAACGCTCCTGCAGGGGCAGTGTACGGCCTTGGATTTATCGGGGCTGCAATTTTTTACATCTCAACCGCCACCTCATTCTGGATCGGCGCTCTAGGCATCCTGAAAGCCATTGTCTGGCCCGCTTTTCTTGTATTCCAACTTTTGAAAAATTTTGGCGGATAATTTTCCTTCCCCGGATTTTCTGCTTCTTTTCCGTACGTTCCGGTATTTACAGGGCGATTAAAAAAGTTATACAGTTCAAAAGGATTGATCCGATCGTCAGGATCGTACCGCATGATGGTGATAGCTCATTCGGAGCCACCCCGTATTCCTGAATGACCATTGCTACCGGGTCCTCCTTTTTCCGGTATTTCAATCCTCATTCTCTCTTCGGGCTGCAAAACATTTGCGTAGTTTTTTATACCTTTAAGAGCCGGGAACGTGCATATTGGATACCATGCATACCATTAAATATACAGAGGCTCATCAATTAGCAGAAAAGAAAACGGAATGCTTCAGCCTGGGCACCTTCTTGATGAATGACAGGGAAGCTTTTCATTTGGCCCGTACCACCATTTCATCCAGGAACGACCTGGTCTATCACCGGCATGATTATGCTGAAATATTCTGGATCAAACAGGGAAACGGCATTCATGTAATCAACGGCAGCGAAACCCGGCTCGTGACGGGAAGCCTGGTCATGATCCGTCCCGATGATACCCATACCTTCAGGCTTTCGAAGGATCGGAATGATCTCGTTGTAACAAATACAGCCTTTCATGCAGAAAATCTGGACTATTTCAGATCACGGTATTTTGCCGGTTCGGATAGCTATTTCTGGGTGGAGGGGCCATTACCCTTCACCATAGTTCTCGACAACAGGCAGCTCAATGAATTATCGGCCATCGTAGACCGTCTCTTCAGTGAGCCCAGGGATTACCTTCACCTTGATTACCTCATGATCAATATCTTCCGGATCATTTCCTCCGGTCCGGCCGGGAATGAGCACCTCCCGCACTGGCTCTCCTATGCCCTCGAAAATTTCAATTCCCCTGAGCAGTTCAGGAATGGCACCGGTGATTTTGTGGCTCTCGCGGGTCGCTCGGCCGACCATGTAAACCGGTCGCTGAACCGGTATCTTAAACAAACGCTGACGGATACAGTGAACAAAGCCAGGCTGGAATATGCCGCCAGGCAACTCACCCTAACCAATGCTGCCATAAAAAAGATCAGCTACGACTGCGGCTTCAGTAATATCAGTTATTTTCACCGGATCTTCATGAACTATTACGGTATCACTCCGGGTGAGTACAGGAGGAGGAATCATAAGATTTTTTAACAGGAGCATTGAGCATGAGGGTAAAATATACAGGTTCAGACCGTTTTCTGATGCCTTTCTGATATAAATCAGTCAAAAAAGAGACGAATTTAAGTCAAAAAAATATCAGAATCAGGAAAGAGAGCAGGAGAGGATGGCTCTCTCAATCTTCATTCAACAAATCAACAACTCAACAAATCTTTTCCGTCGTCGTAGTGCAATGAATTGCTTTTATTAAGCTATAACATTTTTCCGTATACAACCATTTCCTTGTTATCTTTGCTGAAAAGGATTTATGACGGGACTGATCACCACAATACAACGCATGTCGCTGAACGACGGTCCGGGAATCCGTTCCACCCTCTTTCTCAAGGGTTGTGATCTTCATTGTGCATGGTGCCATAATCCGGAGACCATATCTCCTTTCCCCGAGATGGAATGGATCAGTTCCAAATGCATCAACTGCCATGCCTGCACAGGACAATGTCCTACAAATGCATTGCAGGTGATTTCCGGCAGGCTTGAATTTCACAAGGAGGAATGCACCGATTGTTTTAACTGCCTGTCGGAATGTTATACAGATGCGCTTCACAAGATCGGCAGAGAGATCACCCCCGCCGACGCATTCCGGGAAATCATCCAGGACCTTCCTTTCTTCCGGCAGTCCGGGGGCGGGATCACCATTTCCGGCGGTGAACCCATGATGCAAAAAAACTTTACCCAGGAATTGCTTCGCCTTTTCCATGACGCAGGGATACATACTGCGCTGGACAGTAATATGACTTCCCGTTGGGATGAATACGAAAAATTGTTTCCATTTGTAAACCTTGTGCTGGCAGATCTGAAGCTGGCTGATGACGAAATGCACCGTAAATGGACAGGAAAGAGCAACATCCGGATACTTGAAAACATCCTTCGGCTCGATAACTCAGGAATACCCTATTACATCCGGACACCTGTGATTCCGGGGGTCAACGATGACATGAAGGAAATGGCCCGGATCATCGCTTTCGTTTCCCGTTTGAAAAATGTGACGAAATTCGAGATGCTCCCATACCATTCCATGGCAAGTTTCAAGTATAAGAATTTGGGGATCAGAAATCTGATGGACGGAACACCTTCCATGGAGAAAGCCGGGCTGGAAAAATTCAGACCCTTACTTGAAAAATATGAACTGACAGCTTAAGATTAAAGGATACAGCAATGGGTGAAGAAGGATTTCCATACCAGGCGCGGATCTACAGGCTACGGCAGAAAAAGCTGGAACAGACGCGCAAAAAGATCGAATCCGAGGGACCACTCGATGAGGATGACTACGGCCGTATAGTGCCTCCCGAAGGGATATGGAGGAGCATTCCCAATCACCCTGACGGCTCGTTTTACGGACTCAGCGGCTGGTCTGAGAATTTCTGCAGCTTAATGGAATGCCACCCGGTATATGTCGATCCGGATGATGCCTTTGCCGGACGGTGGATGTATTTCATGTCAAGGATGAGGTCCGGTAAGTGGCACCCCGATTATCCATACGATCACCTGAAAGAAAATATACATAAATATGATATCATTGCGGGTATCGGCGATGACGCACATTTTGCCCCGGATTACAGAACAGGTCTTACCCTCGGCTGGCAGGGCCTGCTGGATAAAATTGAAAAATACCGTAAGATAAATCCTGTTCCCTCCATGCCCGGATTCTACGATGCCCATGAACGGGTTATCAGGAGCATCCAGGGTTGGATCAAACGGCATATCGATGAGATTGAACGGCTTGCGGGTGCCGAGGGCGATATATTTCTTAAGTCCAACCTCGTTGAAATGGCTGCAGTAAACAGGAAGATTTTGTCAGATCCTCCCGAAACACTCCGCGAAGCCCTGCAATGGATCATCTGGTATCACCTTGCATCACGCACTTACAACCGGGATGGTGCCGGCGGACAGATCGACGAACTCCTCCGGCCGTTTTATGAATATGAAGTGAACAATGGACTGGTGAACCGTGACACTACCATCTATTACCTGGCCTGTTTTCTGATCAACGACCCGGTTTACTGGCAGCTTGGAGGACCTGACCGTGAAGGGAAAGACCTTACTTCGGAGATCTCATTCCTGATCCTGGAGGCTGCTGAAAAAATCAACACCTCTCTGAACATTACAGTGAGGGTGCACGAGAACCTAAATAAAGACCTGTTTAGGAAGGCCGTTGAATGCCTCGTGAAATACAGGAACGGATGGCCCCGGTTTTCGGGTGACAAAGCCCTTGTGGAAGGTTTCATGAAGAACGGGTTCAGTGCTGAACTTGCCCGGGAGCGTATAGCCGTTGGCTGCAACTGGATGTCGCTTCCCGGAATGGAGTATACCATGAATGACCTGGTCAAGGTGAATATGGCCAGGGTATTTGAAGTGGCATACCGCGAAATCACAGGCTCTGCGGGTGAGGAGCCTTCGGTGGAAAGATTGTGGGCCCATTTTGAGAAACATTTGTCCATTGCAGTGAAAACAGCAGCCGATGGGATACGGCATCATTTGAAATATCAGAAGTTCAACGAACCGGAACTGATCCTGAACCTGCTCAGCCACGGGCCTATCGAAAAAGGTCTCGATGTAAGCGATGGCGGCGCCAGGTATTATAATCTCGCCATTGACGGTGCAGGATTTGCTGTCGTAGCCGATTCCTTTGCAGCACTTCAGCAGCGGATCGAAAAAGAAAAAAAGATTACCTGGGATGAAGTGACTTTCCACCTGGATACGAATTTTGAAGAAGTCAACGGGGAGAGAACCCGGTACCTTCTTAAAAACAGCGGCAGATTCGGGCAGGGGAATTCACCGGGAGACTATTGGGCGGGAAGGATATCCGGATATTTCGCCCGTCTCGTGCGGGAAGAGTCCGACCCGTCAAAGAAGCAGGTTTTTATTCCCGGATTTTTCTCATGGGCAAACACCGTCCGGTTCGGCAGGAATGTGGGAGCAACCCCCGACGGGCGAAAAAAAGGCATGCCCATCTCCCATGGGGCTAATCCCAGCCCCGGTTTCAGCATCGACGGTGCTTCACTGGCTCTGGCAGTTGCCATTGCGGGTATTCAGCCCGGATTCGGGAATACGGCACCCATGCAATGGGAGCTCGATCCGTCCTTTGCCACCGAGGATCATATCGACCTGATCGGTTCCATCATCAAAGCCCATTTTGAAATGGGAGGAACCCTGATCAATGTCAATATCATGGATAAAAACAAGGTACTGGAAGCTCATAAGAACCCGGAAAACTTTCCCGAACTCGTGGTCAGGGTGACCGGATTCACTGCGTATTTCTCTATGCTCACGCCTGAATTCCGGCAGCTTGTGGTGGACAGGATCCTTGAAAACTGATCCCTTGATTTCCTGGTTTTCCACAAAAGCCCGGGAAGAAACATAAAAAAAACGGTATGGAAATAATCGTTTTTGGTCCCATATGGGGAATGACTGATCCGGATCTCCGGAAATCCCTGACAAAGCTAAAGGATGCCGGATACCAGGGCGCCGAGATTGCATTGAATCCTGAAACCGACGATCTCCATGGCATAAAGGAGATCTTTGATGATCTCTGCATGCGGATGATCGCCCAGCATCCTTTTTCCCGCGGGGACAACCCCCAGAAATTCAAAGCGGATTACACTTCGAAACTTTTACGGATCGCCCAGATCGGACCGGAAAAGATCAATTGTCATACCGGGAAAGATTACTTCAGCACGGATGAGAATCTCGGCATCATTGAATCGGCCGAAAAAATTTCAGCTGATCTCGGGATCCCTGTGCTGCATGAGATACACAGGGGTAGGTTCTCTTTTTCACCTTCGCATCTGGGCGAATACCTGAAACGGTTTCCCGAACTCAGGCTTACGGCCGATTTCTCGCATTGGTGTGTTGTTTCCGAATCATTACTCGAAGACATGGAAGATTTCATTGATTGGACTGTTCCTCATTGTCAGCATATTCATGCAAGGGTGGGTAACAGCCAGTCTGCCCAGGTAACCCATCCGGCCGCCCCTGAAAACAGGGAGGCTCTCGACAGGCACACCGCATGGTGGCAAAAAATTTTCAGTCAGCACACTAAAGACAGCCGCGATGAATTTACGGTCACCTGCGAATTCGGCCCTGCACCTTACCTGCCTTCCCTTCCCTTTACGAACCAGCCGGTTGCCTCGCAATGGGAACTGAACCTTTTCATGAAAGATTATATAATTGAAAAATTCAAGGTATGGAAGCAAGACATAAACTAACGCCGCAACAGACGGATTTTTATTCGCAGAACGGATATCTGCTCACAAATCAGACTCTTTTTCCGGAAGAAAAATTTCACTTACTTTATGATATATTTGAGGAGCTCCTCAAAAGCCATGGGAATGAGAAAGGCAACGAACTGGATGTTCCCCATTTTACCGAGAAACGGTTATTTGACTTCCTGCTTGCCGATGAGCCGCTGGATGTAGTAGAGGGACTTATCGGGCCGAACATCGGCTTGTGGAGCAGTCATTTCATCTGCAAGGAACCCCGGACGGGAAAGCGGACACCCTGGCATGAAGACAGTGCCTACTGGAACGGCCGGTTCGACCGGTTTGACGGAATCGTCACGCTTTGGCTTGCCATCGACCCATCCACCCGCGAAAACGGTTGCATGGGAGTCATCCCTGGCACGCACCGGAACGGATTCTCGGATTATGTAGACATGGACATGGACGATGCGATCTTCACGCGCGAGATCAGGGATGATGAAGTGGATACGGATAAGGTTGTATGGTTTGAGCTGAAGCAGAATCAGTATTCCCTGCATGATTCCAGGATCATTCACGGGGCGGATGCGAACTCGAGCAACACGCGCCGGACGGGATATACCATGAGATATTTTAATACGGATATGCATATGAACCGCGACCATCCCGACAATGCAACTCATAAAGTCTACCATTGCCGGGGGACAAATAATGGCAACAATCCTCTTATCTACCTGTAAACCATGAAAATGAATTCTCAAACCAACCGCTCCTACTTGTTCTTTATTTCTATTACAGCCGCTCTGGGCGGCTTTCTCTTTGGTTATGATACTGCTGTCATTTCCGGTACCATAACCTTTGTCAAATCCCAATTCGGCTTGAATACCACCATGGAAGGCTGGTTTGTCAGTTCGGCCCTCGTTGGATGTATTGCAGGTGTGGCACTGGCAGGTCAGCTATCGGACCGTATCGGGAGGAAATCTTCCCTCATAGCCTCTGCGCTCCTGTTTTCTATTTCTGCCATTGGTTGCGCTATTTCCGGAACGCATGGTCAATTGATCATTTACCGGATTGTGGGCGGCCTTGGCGTCGGGATCGCCTCGATGCTTTCCCCGCTCTATATTTCAGAAGTTTCCCCGGCAAAATCACGCGGCATGATGGTCGCCTTGTACCAATTTGCTATCACTCTCGGGATCCTGACGGCTTATTTTGCAAACCATTTTATGCTGAATTTATCACAGGCACCTTCCATGCAGGATTCACATGGCATCTGGCAAAAGATCATGGTTACCGAGATATGGCGCGGCATGTTTGGAAGTGAAACCATTCCGGCCCTGCTCTTTCTCTTTGCCCTGTTCTTCGTTCCTGCAAGCCCGAGATGGCTGGCATCCAAGAACCGGGATGAGGAAGCCTCCCGGGTACTGAGAAGGATCAATAATGAAGCAGTTGCCCGCTCTGAGATGCAGTCCATAAAGGCTACGATCGAAAGGGAGACCGGAGGATTCTGGTCGCTGCTTTTCCGGAAGGGGATCCGCGTGGCCGTGTTTGCCGGTATCGGGCTTGCCATACTTTCACAGTTCACCGGTATCAATGCCATCATTTATTACGGCCCCAGGATCATGGAGGAAGCAGGGCTGAGGGTCAGTGAGGCTCTCGGAGGTCAGGTTATAATCGGCTTTGTGAATATGACGGCCACCATTTTCGCTATATTTATGATCGACAAGCTGGGAAGGAAAAAGCTGATGCTGGGCGGAATTGCAGGAATGTTCCTTTCTCTTGTCATGGTAGGGTTTCTCTTTCTCGCAGGAAAAAGTCAGGGTATCCTGCTGCTGGTATTCATTCTTACCTTTATCACTTCCTTTGCGATCGGATACGGGCCTGTAATATGGGTCCTTCTTTCAGAGATCTACCCGACGCGTATCCGCGGGAGGGCCATGTCGATTGCCACCCTTGCATTATGGACCGGTACTGCCATTATCGGGCAGTTGGTACCCTGGATGCTTGAGACCCTGACCCCCGCCGGAACCTTTTTTATATTCGCCTTTTGCTGCATTCCTGTTCCCTTCATCCTGAAAAAGATCCCCGAGACAAGAGAAAGATCCCTGGAGGATATTGAGGCAGCGTGGCTTGCGCCAGACAGGTCCGCACCCCTCCCCACCCCCTTCCCACCCTCCCCAACCCCTCCCCTGAAGGAGAGGGGCTTTACGACCATACAAAAAAAGTATCTAGTTCCTAAATCTACTTTTCTCTTAAAATTTGCAGCATCCTCTTATGAGATTGTAATACGTAAGAGAAATTTAATCCCAAGGCCATTCACCGTCGAAGGTCACCCCCCTCTCCATCCAGGAGAGGGGGGGCCGGGGGCATAAGCGCTAACTTAAGGTATGATTTTATAAATCTGCATAATTCTCTTTCTGCGATTTTCAGATAACTTTACTTGGATTTCATGCCAATTTTGTAAGCATGTTTCCAAATCAAGTTTAGGTACTACGGCTTGACGGATTAATAATAATGCAAACGAGGTTTCCCTCCATAAATTTCCCCTGGTGGCCTTAGATCCTTTACAATGGATAACCCCATGGGGAAAAAAGTCGACCTTGATCGACGATTGCCTGTGACAGCAGTGCGGTAAATATCTTTCCATGAAGCCATGCCTTGGAGGATTGCTCATCGAATTTTGGCAGATGACCCAACCCCAAAATGCTTTTCAATCTTTTGAATGCGATTTCAACCTGCCATCTGCATCGATACAATTCTAGCACTAATTTAGCACTTATCTCTTCTGGCAATGAGGTGGCTATGATAACATATTTCTGCATTTCAAGAGTTTCCTCGCTAACGGATTTCTGTTTTTTTATGGCAACTTTTCTGGCCTTTTTAATGGCTTGTTCAGCTGCCTTCTTACTTTTCTTTATGGCACAAATGCGCAAGTTTAATTGACCGCTATCCCGTGTTCTGGCTGTCAAATTCCATTCTTTAATTTGCCTGGGCTTTAATTCCCGTAAGGCTTTTAGTAAGTCAAATTCTTTATTCTCATGGGTCAGAGTAAATGATTTGGTCCTATATCGCACAATAAATTCACCTCCCTTTTCCTTGACGTATTTCATGCCTTGGAGATTTCCATATGCTCGGTCCGCTATGAGTAAATCATTTTCATCAATTTTGAAATTTAAAAAACTCTCACCCGTTGAAGGTTGCGTTATAATGAACTGATCACAGTCCAATCCAAATAAATTAAGGCTGTAATGTAGACGCCAGTTGGTCCCAGTACTTCCTGGTTCTGTGATCACAGAGGCATCTATGCTTTTGATAGAATACCGGGCTAATTTTCGATGTGGTTTCATCTCAATGCCCCTGTTATTCAAAAGTTTTAAGGACATCCAGCGAAACCATTCCGAGGAACTTCTTAGTCGTTTTAACAAAGCTACATCAGATAGGTCTGCAATGCCAGCTCGTTTTGCTATGGCGACGGTTTCCCGTAAAGAATGGCCATCAGCCAAGTGTATTAAAAAGATTTGTAACAGATTAGAAACCGAGGATACTGATCTCATTCGCGTTAAGGCACCAAGAGATCTGGATTGTTCTTCCCAACCTTCAGGAAAGAATTTGCTTAAGACTTTCCAGTCTTCGTTAAGGTAGTTGATGGTTGCTTTCATGTCCTAAATATAGGACATTTGAATCTAATTTACAAATCTTAAGTTAGCGCTTATGGGGGCCGGGGGGGTGAGGTGGCCAGGGAGGTGATGGTTTCAAAAAAGTGATCGATGAAGGTCTGCTTGCGACCACCCCTCCCCAACCCCTCCCCTGAAGGAGAGGGGCTTTACGTCCAATCTAAAAAGTAGCGAGATCCTAACATGTCACCCCTCTCTCTTTCAATGAGAAGGGGCCCAGAGGATGAGGTGTTTGAAAGAGTACTGCTGCAAAAATCAACACATGATGTAAAATACAACACTACCCATAACACTCACAAAAACAGGTCTTTAGATATCAATCTGGTAAACTACTGTTTAAAAATACAACACTATGCTATTTTTTATGATCTGTAAAAACATGAGTAAACACCACTAGATCAGTAAGTAAATCTTGTTGGCACCCGGTTTGATTGTTGCTGATTGTGTTATTGAAAAAACACTGTCAGAGATAAACTAAAACCTGGGAACATGAAATCAAGATCGTTATTAATTGGAATCTTTGGCCTGATCATGAGCACAGCCGGACTGTCTTATGCCGGGGCATCAGTAAAAAATGCGACTCCCGGCGATCCGGTCAGGATATGGAGCTCCCCTGCAACGGCCGGCATTGCCTCTGAATGGATAGGATTCTATTCGGCAGAGAACCCGGAACCCGCCGTTTCAATCAAAGCGGTGCCAGAAATCAGGCCGGAAATCATTCAAACATCAGGTACGATAGGAATTATTAACGGCCGCGAATTAAAGGAAGGAATGATCACCGCAGGGTGGAAGATCACTTCTAGGGCGGGATGTTATCGTGCCCGTAATGAATATAGCAAATCCCTTCAGGGCGGAAATTGAAGCTGCCGGCCTGACTTCTGAAGACTTTTTCCGGGTCTTCGGCGGACCGGGGAACCAAACGATCCAAAAAACAGGTCGCTCAATACCTGTCAGTGCATGGTTGCCCCGTGATCCTTCCATTCTGGCATACCTCTCTGCATTCATGCAAACCGGTGAAGACCGGATAATTGCGAATGAGGCTAATACCGCAGTGGATATGCTCGGGCATGTACTACTTGATGTCAATGCCATCGGATTTTGCCGGCTGTCAGATCTCCGGAAATTAGCAGGGAGTGACATGCATGATAAAATCAGGATTATTCCTGTCGATATAAATGCAAACCAGGTACTCGATGCTTCAGAAAACATCTATGCTTCCTCAGCGGACTTCGAACACGGTATATGGATCGGGAAATACCCGGCCGTCCTTTGCAGCAGGGTGTATGCTGTTTCTGATTCCCAACCCGTCGAAGAAGCAGAGCTGGCCCTGCTCGGGTGGCTGACCTCTGAAGGGCAGAAATATGTTGAAAAGTCCGGCCTGATGGGTCTCACCTTCCAGGAACAGCAGGCTTCCATAAACCTGCTGAAAACTACCCCTGCGATCCCTTCTCCGGCTATGACTCCCCCTGCCTCAATAATACCGTCATTGGTGGTAATAGTCATAGTCCTGGCAGCGGGATTATTACTCCTCCTCTTTCTCCGGGTATTCCGGGACAGATCCGGGGTGGAAGAATTTTCCAAAGTATCCGGTAAAAAAGCATTCGGCCCGGATTCAGTGGCAGTACCCGGGGGGCTTTTCTTTGACCGGACCCATACCTGGGCATTCATGGAAAAGGAAGGGTATGTCAGGACCGGGATCGATGATTTTCTGCCCCGGGTTACAGGAACCGTTACACGGATAAAAATGCATTCAACGGGTGATATAGTGAGAAGAGGAGAGGTTTTTCTTTCCCTCATCCAGAACGGGAAACAACTCGATATCCTTTCCCCGGTTTCAGGAACGATCATTGAAAATAATAAAAAACTTGTTTCCGCTTCCTTCCTTATAAATTCCGATCCCCTTAACGGGGGATGGGTCTACCGGATCGAACCCATGAACTGGCTGAAAGAGACAAAGGCTTTTCTGATGGGCCAGGGTTACCGTGAATGGATACATACGGAGTTTATAAGGCTGAAGGATTTCATTTCATCGGCCGTGAGGAGCGGAAACGCCTTGATCATACTCCAGGAAGGCGGTGAGATGAAGGAAGGAATACTCGAAGATCTGGGACCGGACCTATGGGAGGAATTCCAGTCACAGTTCATCAATCTTTCCAGGTAAAACTCAAAAAGACACTTGCTTTACTAACCTCAAATAATTTAAAAAATGGGAATTAACAGAAGAACCTTTTTTAAGGTAGTCGGCATAACCGGCGTATCCCTTGGAATGGGGAAAAAGCCGGGCAGGGCGGCCAAAGAGGGAGATGACAGGGAATTCCGTGCTGTACTTTATGATTCGACCCGTTGCGGCGGTTGCCAGACATGTGAATTTGTGTGTGCCTGGGAACACGGGCTTCCGGAACCTGACAAAGATGATCTGCCGGTGGCCGGTACCACGCGGAAGACGAATGAAAATCGCCGTTCTGTCATCAACGCATTTGATACCTCAAAAGGAGAGATGTATGTCAAAAGGCAATGTATGCAATGCAACCAGCCGGCCTGTGCTTCAGCATGTCTTACAGAGGCAATGCATAAAACGGATGAAGGCCCGGTGACCTGGAGGGGAGAGAAATGTATGGGGTGCAGATATTGCATGGTATCCTGTCCTTTCGAAATGCCGAAATTCGAATATAACAGCGCCAACCCGAAGATCGTTAAATGCGATATGTGCTTTGACAGACTTGCGGAAGGGAAAGTCCCGGCATGCGTCGAAAATTGTCCTGCCGAGGCGCTTGACCTTTGGGACCCGGCGTGAAATGATTGCGGAGGCCCGGAAAAGAATCCACGACAATCCCGGTATGTATTACGATTACATTTACGGGGAACATGAGGCCGGGGGTACGGGATTCCTATACCTGTCGGCGGTACCTTTCGAAGAACTGGGCTTCAACACAAAGCTCGAGAAAAAGCCCTATCCTGAGCTGACGAAAAGTTTCCTCTACAGCGTGCCGTCGATTTTTGTCCTTTGGCCCGCTTTGCTCCTGGGCATTCATAATTCAACCAAAAATAAACCTGATAATACCGATACAACCCATGAATAATTCAGAATATACCCTATCCCGGACCCGGAACGGCGAACCTTTATGGAAGTTCCTGGTCTCGGAGCTCAGACCCAAGGGCAGGATCCTGACTCCGTTCAACATAATCTCCCTGCCTGTGATCATCCTGGGTATCGCGCTCATCGTCATCCGGTTTGCCAAAGGCCTGGGCTCCATAACGAACCTCTCCCAGGAAGTGCCATGGGGGTTATGGATAGGTTTTGACGTGGTTACGGGCGTAGCCTTCGCGGGAGGTGCCTATGTCATCACCTTCATCGTTTATATCCTGAACAACAAGAGGTACCAGTCCATTGTAAGGGTGACCGTCCTGAACGGATTTCTTGCCTATCTCTTCTATGCGGGAGCCTTGCTGCTCGACCTTGGCAGGCCCTGGAATGTGATCAACCCGATCATAGGCAACAATTTCGGGGTAAGCTCGGTCCTTTTTCTTGTAGCCTGGCATTTCCTTCTTTATATGCTGGCACAACTCATCGAGTTTTCACCCGCGATCGCGGAATGGATCGGGGCAAAACGGGCAAGGAACATCCTTTCGGGAATGACGCTGGCAGCTGTAATTTTCGGCATTACCCTGTCAACGCTGCACCAGTCGGGACTGGGTGCGCTCTACCTTATGGCAAAGGATAAGATCCATCCTCTCTGGTATTCGGAATTCATCCCCGTTCTCTTCTTTGTTTCCAGCATCTTTGCCGGGCTCTCCATGGTGATCTTTGAAGGTTCGATCAGCCATAAGGTCTTTTTTGATAAGATAAGCCCGGAAAATCGCCGGAAACACAGCGGGATCCTGCAAGGGCTGGCCAAAACCTGTGGATTTGCCATGTTTGCTTACTTTTTCCTGCAAATACTCGTCTTTGTGCACGGAAAGCACTGGGATCTGCTGAGCACCCCGATGGGTTACTGGTATCTCACCGAGATGCTGGGCTTCGTTCTGGTTCCCATGATCCTTTATTTTTACAGCTACCGTCACCAGAATACCTTCTTGATCAGACTTGCTGCCGTTCTGACCATCATCGGCATCATCCTCAACCGGGCGAATGTCACGATCATCGGGTTTCATTGGGATGCCACCGCTCATTACGTTCCATCATGGCAGGAGTTTGTAGTCACCCTGACCGTACTTTTTGTCGAGATATGGATTTTCCGCTGGATCGTTAACCGTTTGCCTGTGCTTAACGAAACCGGTCAGGCGGCCAGACATTGATTAACTCATTAAAATTAAATAACTATGGACGGTTTTTCATATACCAATATTTTCGATACCAAGGGTATTGAATATCTCATAATCATCGCTTTCCTCGTCCTGATCATCCCGGTGTGGATACTGATAAACAGACCGCTGAAGATCAGGGCCGGGATCGGGGAGACCCTGGGTGCCCTTTCGGCACAATATTCTCAGGATACCCCAGGGCCTGTTCTTCAGCCGTTATCATACCTGGGCCTTTCTTGAAAAATCAGGAATGGCAAAAATCGGTGCTGACGACCTTCTTGTTCACATTACCGGCGCGGTCACTGTGGAGGGACTTCCCTCAGCCGGTGAAAGAATCCGGAAGGGCCAGGTCATTGCCCGGCTTACAAATGACGGGAGGCATATTGATCTTGCATCACCGGTGACCGGAGTGGTTGCCGGCATAAATCAGGCTCTTTCGGGAAATGCGGAAGTTATCGCCGGGGATCCCTACGACGGTGGCTGGATGTGCCGGATCAAACCTGAAAAATGGCACGAGGAAACCGGAGCATGCTATATGGCTGAGGATGCCAGGACATGGTTCCGGAATGAGGTGCTGCGGTTCAGGGAATTTATTCTTGATGTGGCCAACGCCGGTTCCCAGGACCAAACCGTGGCCGTTCTCCAGGAAGGAGGCGAGCTGACTGATCATATACTGGCAGGAATGCCCGGCGAGATATGGGAGAAATTCCAATCCGGGTTCCTGGCCTGATATAGAGCAGTTATAAATCATAGGATCCCCGGTAAATATTCTTTGAAATTTATGTAATTTTAAAAATGTTTGCCGGGGGTTTTTCTGTGATGGATTTTTGGTGTACCGGGATAAAAGAATCAATAAATTTACTTATAAAATAGGGAGATAAATATGTCCGGAAAATCAATGGCATCCCTGCCCGCAAGGATCTCCGCCTGGCAGCATGTCAGGAAATTCATCAGGATCAGGTCGTCGATCTATGGCCGTGTAGTATTCGTAACGGCCGGATCCCTGATCTTTCTGTTCATTTTGTTTAATATCGTATTCAGGTCGATGTATGTCGAGATGTTCAACACGACCATCCGGCAGAACGGCGATCATGTGAGTTCCATCGTGGAAGGAGCACTTTACTATTCCATGCTCGAGAACGACCGGGGGATGCTCCAGCGTACCCTTGAGACCATCAGCACTATGTCGGGGATTGACGAGGTGAATATGTACGATGATCATGAAGGTCTCTCCTTCACATCAGTTCCCGGTGAGGGAGAAAACCGCGGCAATCCCAATTGCATCGAATGCCATGCCGACCTGGGAATCCTGTTTTCGGGTAATGACAAACCTTACCGTATTGTGAAAAACGGCATTGGCTGCGGGGCGTATGCAAATCCGGCAAGCCGCCGCCAGCTGCTCATCCGGAAACCCATCCGAAATGCACCTTCCTGCTATACGGCGGCGTGCCATGCCCATTCGCAGAATGAAGAATTTCTGGGTTCACTCATGATCAATATTCCACTTGAAGACCTGGATACTTTTGTGGAAAAATCTTCCAATGAGTTTCTTCTTTTGGCAACCCTTATCACCATCTTTCTGGTTTCTTTCCTTGTCCTGTTCACACAACGCAGGATCAAAAATCCGCTGAAGCTGATCATCACCGCCAGTGAGGCGGTCTCAAAAGGCGATCACAGCATCCGCCTGGAGATCAAAAAAGATCTCCTTGAAGATATACGCAAGGTTTCCCTGGCTTTTAACAACATGCTTGATAATATCAATGCCGCCACCTTTGAACTCCAGAACTGGTCACAGCAACTGGAATACAAGGTTCAGAAAAAAACAGAGGAACTTTCCGAAACACAGAAAGAACTTATCCATGTCGAGAGGATCGCTTCTCTTGGAAAACTTTCCTCGTCAGTGGCCCATGAGATCAATAATCCCCTTTCGGGAATACTGATCTACACCAAGCTCATTCACAAGCATTTGAATAATGCAAGTTTTTCCCATGAGAAGAAGGATACCATCCTGAAAGACCTGAAATTAATTGAAGCTGAAACCAAACGTTGCGGTGACATTGTAAAAGGATTACTTGATTTTTCGAGAAAGGACAGGGAGGATTTCGAGATTACCAGCCTCCATAAACTGCTTCGGGAAACCTATAACCTGATGATCCATTCCATCAAGATGGCCGATATTAGTTTTCAGACCGATTTCGGGGCGGCTTCAGACCGTATTTTCTGCAGTCCGAACCAGATCAAGCAAGCCTGTGTGGCCCTGATCGTAAATTCTTCCGAAGCGATCACAGAAAACGGAGAGATCCTTATCCGGACTTTCAATCCGGATAAGGATACGATCCGGATGGAAATAGCCGATAACGGGTCGGGGATTGCCCCCGGAGATATCCCGAATATCTTCGAACCCTTCTTTTCAACGAAGAGGGAAACGAGTGGCACAGGCCTCGGGCTTTCCATCGTACATGGGATCGTGGAAAACCATAAGGGAAAGATCGAGGTGGATTCAAAATTAGGTGTGGGAACCACGTTTTCGATCATCATTCCTCTCGCAGAGAATTAAATAAATAAACAATGGCTGAAAAAATTTCCATTTTAATCGTCGATGATGAAGAATCTGTCAGGGATTCCCTGTATAACTGGTTCCTCGATGACGGTTACGATGTTGAATGCGCGGAAAACGGTAAAAAAGCCCTCTCCCTGCTCGAAGCGAAAAATTTCGATATCGTACTCGCCGATATCAAGATGCCAGGGATGGACGGGATGGAGATGCACCGGAGGATCAAGTCCCTGCCGAAGGAGCCCGTATTTATCATCATGACCGCATTCGCCTCTGTCGACACTGCCGTACAGGCATTGAAAAACGGGGCTTTCGATTACGTGACCAAACCTTTCGATCCGGATGACCTCTCCCATCTGATCCGGAATGCAGCTGCCCAGGTTACCCTGAAAGCAGAAAACCAGAGCCTGAAGGAGAAGATAACCTCGCTCGTGGATGTTGAGGATATTATCGGGGGAAGCGAGGCGTTAAAAAAAGTGCTGCATGATATCAGCAGCATAGCCCAGTCCAATTCATCTGTCATCATCACGGGTGAAAGCGGCACCGGGAAGGAACTTGTGGCCAGGGCGATTCATTCCAATTCACCCCGTAAATATTTCCCGATGATCAGCGTGCATTGCGGGGCTCTCACGGAAAGTCTCCTTGAAAGCGAACTTTTTGGGCATGAGAAAGGAGCCTTCACGGGTGCTACATTTAACAGGAAAGGCCGGTTCGAAATGGCCGACGGTGGTACGATCTTCCTTGATGAGATCGCCACCATCTCCTCAAAAATGCAAATAGAACTCCTGAGGGTTCTGGAATCCAAATCCTTTGTACGCGTGGGAGGGAACAAGGAAATTACTTCCGATTTCAGGGTGATATGTGCAACGAACCGGGATCTCAAAAGTATGGTGAAGAACGGAACATTCCGGGAGGATCTTTTTTACCGGCTCAATGTCCTCAATATTGTCATCCCGCCGCTCCGGGAAAGGATAGAAGACATTCCTCTCCTCGTCAATTATTTTGTTAAAAAATACTGCATTTCCATGAGCAGGGATCTCATTCCCGTCGAGCCTGCGGCCTTGAAACATCTCATGGAATTCGAGTTTCCCGGCAATGTGCGGGAGCTGGAGAATATGATAGAGCGGGCCATTGTGGTGGGTAACGGAAAGGAAATACGGCTGAAAGACCTGCCGATGGGCAGGGATGTCATGATCAGCAGCATTGAGAGCCTGGAGGACCTCGAGAAGAAACATATCCTCAAGATCCTTGAAAAATACAGCTGGAATATTTCACGTTCGGCCCAGGCCCTGAACATCGACAGGGCCACCTTGTACAATAAGATCAGGAAGTACGAGCTGAAACAGGAGGGAATTGTCTGAAGAGGCATTATGCAGAATTTGTAAATCTTTCACTGAATTTTATTGGATAATCCGGAAATCATATTGACGACATGCGGCCGTTTTGAAGATGATCTGACAAAGCGCATCATTCAGGACCTGGAACATGAATTCAGTCTGCCCGTGACACTGAATCAATGTGATCCGGATCTGGCCCTGCATTACAATCCCGTGCGCCGGCAGTATGATGCTAACGCATTGCTGCAGATGGTTTCATCTTCCTGTTCGCCGGGGACATTCAAAACCATGGGGCTTTTCCGTGTCGATCTGTATATTCCCATTCTTACCTATATTTTCGGTCAGGCTGTCTTAAACGGGAAAGCGGGTATCGCTTCTCTTTACCGGCTGCGCAATGAACTTTACGGTCTTGAACAGAACCGGGGATTGCTTATCGACAGGTTCAGCAAGGTAGTGCTGCATGAGATGGGTCATTCGTTCGGACTCATACATTGCCATAACCCGGTTTGTATTATGAGGTCAAGCACATATGTGGAAGATATTGACCAGAAGGAGGGACATTTTTGCAGAAGTTGCAGGGAACAGCTGGTTCAAAGCGGGGGGCTTTTTTTGAGGGAGATTAATGGATAATTCAAGAAATTTATTTGCATGTATTTAATCACTAGTGTCCGACTAAAATAATCAAAAAGAAGGGTACTCCCCCTGAGGTTTCCCCTTCATGTTGTAGATTTGTTTTGCCTAACTAATCACAACATGAGCAAAAATACTGAAATAAAATTTGTCGGACAGCCGATTTTCAAACAGATGTTGAATTTGGTTGATGCAGTGAACATACAGAGTCTGGTAAGGAAGCATAACAGTGACTATTACTACAAGGCATTTAGGAGCAGGAGCCAACTGATCACGATGCTTTTTGGGATACTTTCCCGGTGCGACTCGATGACTGAGATCTGTGAAGGCATGAGGGCTCTGGGCGGAAAGCTCAACCACCTGGGATTGAAAAGTGCTCCCGCTAAGAGCACAGCCTGTGATGGATTAACGTAACCGGGACAGCCGTTTCTTTGAAGATCTTTACTTCACGCTGGTAAAAAGATACCAGTCGTTTTTGTCGGACAGCCGAACCTTTGGATTGACCTTTAAGGAGGTTTTGTTGATCGATTCCACGACTATCCGTCTGTTCAGTGATATCCTTAAGGGGGTTGGTCGTAACCCTAAGGGCGATGGAAAGAAGAAAGGGGGCTTGAAAGTGCATATGCTGATTGATGCAGTTCAATCGGTTGGCCGTTTATTAAAATCACAGCAGCCAAAGTACATGATCAACAGTTCCTGAAAAGCCTGGATCTAATCTCTCACAGCATGATTGTCTTTGATAAGGCATATAACTATTATCACCAGTTTGCGGTTTGGTCGCAAAAGCATGTATATTTTGTCACCCGGCTTAAAAAGAATGCTGTATATACTGTTTTGGAGATATCCCGGGTGCATTATCGTAAGAAAGGAGTGGCAAAGGTATTACGAGATGAAATTATCGAACTTGAATATCATCCTGAAGACTCTGCCGGGAGAAGACAAATGAAGGTCTTTAAGATACTTCGGTTAAGAAAAGTATGTTACCAGGATGAGAAAAACAGGTATTATGAGTTCCTGACCAATAGTTTTGACATCACAGCGGAGGAAGTGGCATTCCTTTACAAGAAGCGCTGGGGCATAGAGCTTCTGTTTAAAAAGATGAAGCAGAATTTTCAGCTGCATTATTTTTATGGAGAGAATGAAAATGCTATCAGAACCCAGGTGTGGTGTACGCTTATCGCGCAGTTATTGCTAACGGTCATACAGAAGATAGCCAAAACCAAAAAGGCTTTCTCGGTAGTGGCAGCCCTTGTAAGAATGCATTTGATCAGCATGCTGGATGTTTGTGAGCTACTTAGGAGCACGAACCGGAGTTATCGAATTGCCAGAGATTACCGGATGGAGCATTACAACTGGCCTTATTTTCTGCATATATGGAGGGAGGTCAGTATGAAAAATGAAAAATTAATGCCCGGTTTATGGGCGATACAGGATAAAATTTACCGACTAAAGAAATTAGTCGGACAATAGTGGTATTTAATATGAAATATATGGGAACCGCTCCGCGGTTTGGGGTCCATCCCGCGTCCTACTGCAGGTAAAATTTCAAAACCCGGAGGTTTAATTTCTGGAACCAAATTCAGTCCGGATATGTAAAATTTACTGCAATTATATTCATTACCGGGTTTTGAAATTCAACCTGCAGCTAATTAATGGACACCGCTCCGCGGTGGGTTCAAACTGGGAATGAGAACTGACCTATGAATTAAATTTGCATTTTTCCCGGGATGAAAACCATATTACAAGGAATCGTGATCCGGTGTATGAAATTGATTTGGATAATTTTCATTCGAAGGACAAACAGCCCGGAGGGCTGGCCATTAATTAGCCATGGGTTGGAGCAACAGGAGAGTAAACCGCGGGATTCATGTTTGATTTCGTCCTGTTGCTTCTACCCATGGTTGAACGTGGGGGTTACCACAAAACCGCGGAGCGGTTTCCATATTACCAGGAAATGCGATCCATCGTATGAAATTGATGTATGATTTATTTCATTCGAAGGACAAACAGCCCGGAGGGCTGGCCATTAATTAGCCATGGGTTGGAGCAACAGGAGAACGAACCGTGGGATTAATGTTTGATTTCGTCCTGTTGCTTCTACCCATGGTTGAACGTGGGGGTTACCACAAAACCGCGGAGCGGTTTCCATATTGCCAGGAAATGCGATCCATCGTATGAAATTGATGTATGTTTTATTTCATTCGAAGGACGAACAGCCCGGAGGGCTGGCCATTAATTAGCCATGGGTTGGAGCAACAGGAGAACAGACCATGGGATTAATGTTTGATTTCGTCCTGTTGCTTCTACCCATGGTTGAACGCCGGAGTTACCACAAAACCGCGGAGCGGTTTCCATATTATAAGGAAATGCGATCCATCATATGAAATTGAGATAAGAAGTTTGAAGAATATACCCTGGCAGGTGAATTATTGCTTCCTTTACGGCCCCTTCACTGCCTGCCTGAATCAGGACCCCATTAACCGGCTGTATTCAGGATATTTTCGAAAAATTAGTTTTATATTTGGATTTTACATGCAGTTTTGAGGCAGTCCAACACTCCGGAATCCGCATGGTTACCCCCCGGGAAATCCGGCTAATGCCGGCTTCAGCATAGCCCTTCCGGAATTCTGACCTCAAAATATATTTACAGCAAAAATTTTAGTTCGAAGGAACTTAATCAACTCAAATACAGGTTTTGAAATGAGTGAAAATAAATCCAACCGTCGTGAATTCCTGAAGAAATCACTTATCACGGCAACAGGGATCACCATTATCCCAAGACATGTGATGGGGAGGGGTTTCATCGCCCCGAGCGATCAGCTCACCAAGGCGATTATCGGTGTGGGGGGTATGGGCAAAGGTCATATCCCTTATGAAGGGACCCGTGTCCTGGCCGTGTGTGATGTGGATAAGGACCACCTTGAAGAGGCATTGAAACTGGCAGGACGCGACGCCAAAGGTTATGCCGATTTCCGGGAGGTGCTTCAACGTCCCGATATTGATGTTATTCATATCGCCACTCCGCCGCACTGGCACGGCATCATCTCCGTGATGGCTGCCGAAGCAGGAAAAGATGTATGGTGTGAAAAACCGATGACGCGAACCATCGGTGAAGGCAAGAGGGTGAGGGAAGCGGTTCAGGCAACCGGCCGGATGTTCAGACTGAACACGTGGTTCCGGTTCAAAGATGTCTTTTACGGACTTGGAACGCCGGTCAAACCATTGAAAAAAGCCGTTGAGAGCGGCATTCTGGGCTGGCCGTTGAAGGTGACCATCAGCGGGGTGACAGGATTTAACTGGAAATTTTACTGGGTGGGAAAAACCAACCTGGAACCCCAGCCTGTTCCTGAAGTACTCGATTACGACATGTGGCTTGGACCCGCTCCTCACAAACCCTATAACATACACCGAACCCACCAGACCTTCCGCGGATACTGGGATTATGACGGGGGTGGACTCGGGGATATGGGTCAGCATTACCTGGATCCGGTCCAGTATATTTTGGATAAAGACCAGACGGGTCCAGTAAAAATAGAGGTAGATGCTCCACAGCAGAATTATGATGCGGTTGGAACATGGCGCAGGATCACCTACACCTATGCCGATGGATGCCAGATCATTCTCGACGGTGCGAACAGCGACCAGGATGCGGCTTATATTGAAGGACCCAAGGGAAAAATCTTCAAAGGCTTTCAATCCGATATTCCCAATCTCAGGAAACTGATCGATGCACTTCCCGATCCCGAACCTCAGATCACAGTTTTCAGTGAATCCGTGAGGACGCGAAAGAAATTCGCGCTAAATGAGGAAAACGGTCACCGGTCGGCTTCCCTTGTCAACCTGGGGAAAATAGCCCTTCAACTTGGACGAACGCTTGATTACGACCCTGTGAAAGAGGAATTTGTAAATGACGATGAGGCCAATAAGCTGATCAACCAGCCCATGCGGGGAGAATGGAGGATCTGATTCGTTTTACCCTTCCGTTTAACAGAGATAAATGATATCAATCGCTTAAATTAATGATCCTATAAAATGAAAACGATAATCCGAAATATACCTGCCCTTCTCTTGACTATATTCCTCCTGAATCCTGTTCTCAGCCAGGACAACCGGACCCTTGAGACGAAGGTGGCAGACCTCCTTGCCCAGTTCCCGGCACAGGATGCCGGTTTCACCAACCGTTTAATGACTGAAATTATGGAACTGGGGTCTGAAGGCATTGCCAGGTTCTGTGACAGGATCGTGCCTCCCGGTACAGGCGACGACGTTCAGGCCAGATATGCTATCGGTAGCCTTGCCCGTTATGCCGGTGATCCTGCACATGAACAGTCACGAAAATTAGTGGAGTCTTCCCTGCTTAAGGCCCTGGAGAAGGCCACAGACACCGAAGTCAAAGCATTTTTTATCCGCAGACTGGCCTTATGTGGAAATTCCGCAACGGTAAGTTCGCTAGAAAAATACATCAATTCGAAGGATCTCTTCGAACCCGCACTGGCAACTCTTTCCGTCATCGGAACGCATGAAGCTGCCACGATGGTTTTGGAGAACGCAGAAGGCAAAACGGGACCACAGCAGATTGCCATGGTCAGGACGATGG
This sequence comes from uncultured Bacteroidales bacterium, assembly GCA_963771005.1. Taxonomy (GTDB): domain Bacteria; phylum Bacteroidota; class Bacteroidia; order Bacteroidales; genus DASQZK01. The sequence goes on along the minus strand of CAVYRO010000008.1, from coordinate 1,234,324 downwards.
GTGTACTTCATGATCCGGCAGCCGAGCCGTTCCTCGTCCGGTTAGCCGCTTCATCCGACCCGCAATTGCTCCGGGTTTTATATTGGGCATTGGCAGACCTGGCCACTGAAGGATCGGCTGAAGTCATGAAAACAGCTGCCGGAAATGCCGGTTATTCAGCAGACAAAACCGGTGCAATGGTGTCATATCTGCATTATGCCGCCCGTTTGGGTGAAAATGGTTCAGTGAAACTAAGCCATTCCCTTTGCATGAATATCCTGAAACATTGTAAAGCCCCGGGGCAGCTACAGTACCGTTCGTCTGCACTGGAAATACTGAGAAAAAATGAAGGCACAGCCACGACGGACCTACTGCTGAAAGAAGTCAGGTCGGAGGATAAAGCCTACAGAAATGCGGTGCTTCGGATTGCCAGCGAAGGCATAACTTCCGATGAAGTGAATGAATGGATCGGCATCATGAAGAAATCGCCGGCGGAGACGCAGGCTGAGATCCTATATTTGCTTGCCCCACAGCAGGAAGAGGCCGTTCTTGAAAAAGCCATCCTCCCCTCACTGGCATCCTCTGATGCAGAGGTAAGAAACGAAGCCGTTCGCTCACTAGCCATTAACCAAAAAGATAAGGCCATTCCTGTATTGCTGGATCAATTGAAAAAAGTCACTGCAAAGGATGAATACCCGGTGATTGAAACGGCCCTCCTCACAACAGGCTCTGTCAGAGACGGAGATATGGTGGCCGCCAACCTGAAGGATGTGAATGATGATGGAAAAATAGTCCTTATCCATTTTTTGGCAGCAAAAAGAGCCACCGGTCATTATGGAGAGATTGAGGCTCTTTGTACTTCGAGAGACAGCGATGTACGCATGGCTTCTTTTCAGGCACTTAAATACCTTGCGCGTACCACGAATCTCAGCAATCTTATGACCCTCCTACAGAAAAGCGATGACCGGGAAGAGATCATTGAGGTACAACAGGCCATTGAATCACTTTTTGAAAATGATGACCATCCGGATCCGGAGATAGTTTTCAATGGTTTATCCTCCGGAACAATGAAAGAAAAACTTATCCCTATACTGCCCTATTTAAATGACGACCATGGACTTAAGATGATCTCCGGCTTTATTCAAACCGGGAATAATTCCGAAAAAAAGGCTGCATTCGAAGCTTTAACCCAGTGGCCGGGTGCATCGGCTCTGCCCGTATTATTTGATGTTTACACCGAGCAAAACTATAACGGTCAGAGGAAAGAGACCCTGGATGCTTTCCTGAAGCTGACCGGTGAGAGTGATATCCCGGCAGATCAGAAATTACTCTGGCTGGAAAAGATCATGCCTGAATGCAGTGCCCCGAAATCTAAAAGCCAGGTAATAAGAGCAGCCGGTTCGGTGAAGACCTTTCTATCCCTTGTTTTCGTCTCGAAATATCTCGACCAGGAGGAGCTCAGCCGTTCGGCGGCTTCTGCCGTAACCCTAATTGCTCTTCCCACACCTGGTGAGAAGGACGGGCTCAATGGACATATCGTACGGAAAGCCCTGGAGAAATCGAAGGAGAAGCTGACGGGTCCCGACAGCCAGTATATTATGATTGACATCCAGGAATACCTGGATAACATGCCTGGTGAGACCGGTTATGTATCCATCTTCAATGGCAAAGATCTCAGCGGGTGGCAGGGACTCGTTAAAAATCCCGTTGAAAGGGCAAATATGTCGTCTAAACAGCTGGCCAAAGAACAGGCTGAAGCCGACAAGCAGATGGTGGAAAACTGGGCGGTAAAGGATGGGTGTATCATCTTTAATGGGAATGGCGCCAACCTATGCACAAAAAAAATCTATAAGGATTTTGACATGCTTGTGGACTGGAGGATCACCAAAAACGGCGACAGTGGGATCTACCTGCGCGGCACGCCCCAGGTTCAGATCTGGGATACTTCGCGGGTGGATGTTGGTGCTCAGGTCGGATCGGGCGGCCTCTATAATAACCAGGAAAACAGGAGTACGCCACTCGTACTTGCCGACAATGCTATCGGTGACTGGAATACATTCCGGATCCATATGACAGGCAATGTGGTCACGGTATATCTTAACGGTCAGCTGGTAGTCGATCATGTCGTCATGGAAAATTACTGGAACAGGGGCATTCCCCTGTTCAGTGAGGGGCCCATCGAACTGCAGGCCCATGGCTCAGACCTGGCGTTCAGAAACCTGTATGTGAGGGAGCTCAATGCTGACGATGGCGGTTTGAACGAAAAGGAAAAAGCGGAAGGTTTCGTTTCCCTTTTCAATGGTAGGGACCTGGACGGCTGGGTGGGCAATAAAACCGATTATACCGTGGAAGACGGCGTAATCGCTATCCATCCCAAAGATGGCAGTCACGGGAACCTCTACACGGAGAAGGAGTATTCAAATTTCATTTTCCGGTTTGAATTCCAGCTCACTCCCGGCGCCAATAACGGCCTGGGTATTCATGCCCCCCTTGAGGGTGACGCGGCTTACGTCGGGAAGGAACTGCAGATCCTCGACAATACGGCTCCCGTCTATGCCAACCTGCAACCTTACCAGTATCACGGATCGGTTTACGGGATCATTCCCGCCAAAAGGGGATACCTGAAGCCGGTAGGTGAATGGAATGTTGAGGAAGTAGTGGTGAAAGGCGACGATATAAAGATCACCCTGAACGGAACCGTCATCGTCGATGGCAATGTGAAGGAAGCCACAAAAAACGGGACCCCGGATCACAAGGATCATCCCGGACTGGAACGGCATACCGGTCATATCGGTTTCCTGGGGCATGGCTCTGAGCTGAAGTTCAGGAAGATCAGGATAAAGGAACTGTAGGAAAATAAGTTTGCCTGCAATTCCTTTACCTTAGTCAACCCGCCTTGCGAAATTTATAAGTTTAATTGTCTGCCACCGTTCCAACAGCTCATTTATCTGATAAACTTCCCATCAACGTTCGCAGGTAATTTCTCTATTCCTGTTTCCGTATCCATTCCCTGATCTCCCCAAAAAAAAGCTCCTCATCCTGGATCATCCAGGTCAGGTCTTCCCGCTGGCTGGCAAAATGGAAGTAACGGTCGGGAACATAATCAGCCGGATAGGCAATAAAACGGGTTTCGCTGTACACCGATTCAAGGTGTTCCCAGGCTTGCTCAAATCCTTTGAGAGCCTTTTCAATTTTATCGATAGCTTCCTTCTTGCCGCCTTTACGTGCCTGATCGTATTCTTTCAAGGCTGTGAGGATCTTAGGAGCCGTAACCTGGAAATCGTTCAGTGCCGAGAAGAGTTCCCAGTGGTACCGGTTCCTTTTTGATTTTTTATACAATTCGTTGAGGGCCTCTGAAGTCAGCTGGTAGTCATTCAAAACGGTTGCAGCCCTGGTCAGTTTTTCTGCATATTTCCCATTCCATGTCCCCGGGGAATCCGGATCGGGAAGCGTGATCAACACCCCGGTAAAATCGGTTTTTACCTTTTCTCCCGGTTTTTTAGGAGGAAGCCAGTGTGCCAGTCCGGGCAGGTTGAACAGTGCATTTTCCATATCCATCCGGTTGCCTTTTTCCACATAGGCCTCTCCCCAGAAAACGGCTGCTTCCTGCAAACGGTTATAAAGGTCATAGTAGCGGGGCCATTCGATGGCGTACTCTCTTTGAAGGTAAGCATTGTCGAATTCTTCCAGCGTTCGTTTACCAGGTGACCAGCTGTACTCGGCCGAGGCAATGAATCCCCGCCAATAGGTCTCCATATGGGGTGAACGGTCGTCCCAGGCTGTGCACAACATGCCTTCGGTACCTTTTTCAGCTGCGAGTTGAACAAAACTCTGAATGGCCGCCACTCCCTTTGAGGAAAGGCCATTCCGGTCATCTGCAGGAAAAAGGGTACTTCCACCCGACTGGGCAGCGGTGGCTACCATAACTTTCAGACCATGATTGCGGTACCAATCGAGAGCCATAATATTTCCCGGCTGCATGCCCGAGGAATAGTTCCAGCGCATATAGATGCATTTTTTAGGGAATTCGGCGATGACATCATTCAGTTTGTTATCACCGGAGTTCCAGATTTTTGAGGCGGTTGCCTGGTCTATATTTTTATAGGTTGTCTCATAAACCCCTCCTTCCTTAAGAGGCATATCGTCCCAAAAGACGGGTATTCTTCCGTTTTCTTCGGCAAACTCGCAAACTCTTTTCAACCAGTAGAGGTTCAGGCTCAGCATACCTTCCTTATCGGCGGTGGGTTTACATCTCGGGCACAAACCGATGTTCCCGGTCTCATCGCCGCCGACATGTAGATATCTCGATCCGGGAGTGGCCTGGATGGCATCGCGATAAAGGTCGAAGAGGACCTGGTAAGTGCCTTCATTCAATGGACAAAATGCCCAGCGGTTATACGGCAATTCCCGCAGATTAGCGTATGCTTCATGTTTCAGGATGAAAGTGGCATGACCTAGCCCCTGTACCAATGGTGAGATCTCGATGTGCCTTTCCCTGGCATAACGGGTCAAAGCCGCCATCTCATCGATGCTGATGGCCTGTGGAGCGCCCACCAGTGGCTGCCTTTCGTAACGCAGCTTGTCTTCGAACTCAAAAATGACGGCATTGATCTTATAACGGGCCAAACGGTCTATGCTCCGGTAGTAGTAATCCATGTCGTCCAGGTGGTGTTTCACATCAAAATGAACGGCACGGTATGCCAGTGCCGGATAATCGGTGATCCTGCAGGGAGGAGCGGGTATACCGGAATCACGGGAATCCTCAAGAAGCTGCTCCAGGGTTTGGCACCCATAGAATATGCCGGCTTCTCCGCGTGAGATGATCTCTGCGTTTCCCCCGGTGATAGTGAGAATATATCCTTCCTCCGATTCGGGAGTACTAACGCTGTCGATCTTCAGGGTTAATTTACCCCGGCCTTTCCCGGACTCGGGTAATTGGGAAAGAAGTTCTCCCAACACCGGTCGTTGCATATCCGGCGAAAGGACAAGGTAATACAATCCTCCCGGCTCAATACCTTTTCCGGGCATCGGCTCGGCATCCACAGGCTGAGGGATAATCCGGAACGGATCGGGCAGGATTCCCGCTGCTTTCAATGCCTGGCTGCCCGGAATGAAGCTGAGTGCGACAATAAAGAATAATGTAAGGAAAAGATGTTTCTGTTTCATGTAAATTAATTTTTATTTATGATCAACCCGGTCATCCAAATAAGAATTGCAGAACACGGAATATAAAGATAGAACGGATGAATACGGATTTTATGATCAAGACTTATTTGGTGATCGTAAGAACACTCGACGACCCTTCGACTTCGGTCAGGGACCGGCGACTTCATTCAAGAGGGTTAACTTTTCGAGTGGTGGTAAGGCAGGCAAAAGGTCCTTATGTATAAATCTAAAATTCAATGGTTTTCTTATGAAGGGCCTTTTGCCTGTCTTACCACAATCCGAAAAGTTCTTCGTTCATCGAATTGACCGGTCCCTGAGCGAAGTCGAAGGGTCGTCGAGTGTTCTTTCTGATACTATAGTGATTTGGCGATTTGGTGATTGAATAATCAACCATCTCAAACCATCTCAAACTATCTCAAACCATCTCAAACCATTTCAAACCATTTCAAATCATCTGAAACAATCTTTCCTAATCTGTGATAATCTGTGCACTCTGTGGTAAAACTCCCGCCCTGAAACAATCAGAACCACCTGAGACATTATTATTTAACCCCGCCGGGGTTTCAATGCGTGCGGCCTACTTACCACGGGCGTAACCGTGGCTAATACAATTGATCCCCTCCGGGGAAAAGAATCTTCTAAGATAACTTTCACTCCTAACCGCGCGAATTATAGTGCCCATCAGATTGAAAGCCCGGCAAAAGAATCTTACAACACAGATCTAACCAAAAAGAATTTGGCGATTTGTTGATTTGTTGATTTGTTGAATGGGATTCAAACCACCTGAAACCAATTCAAACCAATTCAAACCAATTCAAACCAATTCAAACCAATTCAAACCATCTCAAACCATTTCAAACCATTCAAACCATTTCAAACCACCTTAAAAATACTCCTCCAACCGCCACCGGATATATTCCGGGTACATGATCACCATTTGCATATCAGGATGATCTTCGCTGAATTGGACCAGCCGGTCCAGGTCTCCGGGTTTCTTCATGGTAAATACTTCGGCATACAGCCTGAAATATTCAATGTATGCTTTCAGCCTCAGAATATTTTTGGTGATTCCCGGATCTGTGGTTTTGGCGAGGATACGGTCCAGTGCGCTAACAAGATTGCGGGAAACGGTATCGATTACAGGGAACCGTCTGGTAAATTCTTTTTGATCGGGTCGAATGAAGGGTTCAGGCTGGATTTCCGTAAAGAGGGTCTTAAAAACCTTTTCTATGGCAGGGGATTCCCGGCCGTAATATCTTTGGCTGTATTCGTGCATCAGGCTATCCTGTCCCGGACAGTTATTCCAGCAGGCCCGGGCATAGAACCAGGAGTTGAAGGCGGATCTCCACCAGTTTTCCATCGGAAGGAACAGAGAGATCACGCCGCGGTACCCGATTTGGTTGGCATATTTTACCACGTTCACAGCATTTTCAGGCCTGAGCCAAAGGTTGGCCCTGGACCGGTAATTATCGCCCATATAATACTCGAACTGGTATACCCCGCCTGTGTCTTTTGCTTTATGTATCCATTCCCGGGCAAGATCTTCCTTTACCCCATTGTCGGGACACCAGAGGACGGACAGGTTGGACGGGATCTTTTCCGACAGCGGCGGCTGCCAGGTCATTGGCCGGTAAGCCAGGTGTTCTACAGTGATATCGGGACGGACTTCCTTCACCTTTTCTGCCACATGCCTTATCGCATTAAAGATGGTTTGCGGGTCCTGGCAGTCTTTACACTGGCAGTAATTTGATCCGTCAAGGGGCCAAGTGCCGATGATGTCGAATTCGGGATGCAGGACAGCATATGCTGAGAGGGCATTGGCATAATAATCTACCGCATCTTTGTTTGAATAGCACATCTGCCCGAAATAGGGCGCGGGGCCGGCCTTTCTTTTACCGTCGATCAGGGAGAACCATTCCGGGTGTTCCTGAAAAAGTGAACGCGGAAAAAAATTAGGCATGGTATGTTCGCTCATTTCGATCACAAACCCCCTTTTCTGAAGTTCCGGAAGCAGTTTCGCGGAAACTTCCTTCCAGATATCACCATGTGCCGTACCCGGACAATCGCTGGGCCTGTCTTCGGAAACCAGGATGAAATTGAGTTTGTTTTTGGCCATCCAGTCGATAAAATCCCTACCCAATTCGAGGCTGGAGCGCTGAAGACCGTATGGCGTAAGACCCCTGTGTTCCAATACCGGCTTGTAAACTTTACGTCCGCGTGAACGCCTGACAGCCGTTTTTTCAGGGATGACCTCCTCGTCTTTTCCAGGATAAACGAATGAACATCCGGCTTCTTCGAGAAGCTGGTAAACACCGTAGAGGATCCCGGCAGATTTATTGGCGCCGATCACGATGCCGTCTTTCGTGCCGTCAATGTGGAAACCATCCCATACGACAGCCGGATCGTTTTCCAGAGATAACCGGATGACTTTTTCGTTCTTTTTTCGTCCGGATTCATCTATGATTCGTAAGGATATCCCGGTGATCTCCCGAAGATAATCCCGGAGCTCGGAAGCGGCAAATCCGGTTACCGGACCGGGATCCGTCGGAAGCACGATGGCCGTAATATCACCATCCTTTCCTATCGCAGGGACTTCGCCGTTCTTTTCCGGAGAACATGCATTGACATGGAAGAGTATTGCCATTGCCGGAAGCAATTTCAGAAAGATATGATTTCGCAGCCCCGGCCTGTCCTGGATTGTACGCATAAAGTGCTGATTTTATTCAATGGGACTTGAGATAAATTATAGCCCTCGCGAATCTTTGTTGATCCTAAATTTACGGATTAAAACAGAAGAATTCCTGAAACATTTTAAAAATTTCATCTAAATCCGGACCGGTAAGAAGAGAGAGATAGATCCTGGATTATTTATCTAAAATGCTATGGGAAATGCGAAGGATATGAAGTCGCTTGAAAGCCCGTGGGTACTTAAAAAATGTTCCCGGAAAACTCACCGGGTTGTTTTTTGTTTATAGATAAAAAGTATATGACGGGGAATTATTTGAAAAGTTAGAAAATGGATTGTAGGGGTTCCGGACTGCACCCATTGATCGACCCGAAGACGCTACATGAATAACTTGCAGATTGGCTACGTAGCTTATGCAGAGTATGAGACTGTTTCAGAAATATACAAATCCGGAAGGCTGCCGGTACCGGATACTGAAAGCTTTCAAATTTTACATTTTAATATGTTTACCTATCCAAAAATTGAAAATAGAGCTTTATGGTTAAAGTAGTTTTAATTACCGGAGCCTCATCCGGCATAGGGCGGAAGACCGCCCTCAGGCTGATCCGGGAAGGGTACATCGTTTACGGGGCTGCCCGAAGGGCGGCTGAGATGAAGGTTTTAGCTGATGCTGGCGGGCATGTTCTAACGATGGATATTACCCGGGAGGAGGATATTGCTGATGCAGTCAACCAAATCGTCAGAGAGCAGGGTAAGATCGATATCCTGATCAACAATGCCGGGTATGCAATTTACGGATCGGTGGAAGAAACGAGTCTGGAAGATGCACGGCGGCAATTCGACGTCAACCTCTTCGGTCTGGCAAGACTTACCCAGTTAGTACTTCCGCATTTCAGGAAGCAGGGATCGGGGATCATTATGAACATTTCATCGATGGGAGGTAAGATCTACACACCCCTCGGAGCATGGTACCATGCATCGAAACATGCCCTCGAAGGCTGGAGCGATTGCCTGCGGCTGGAAACGAAACCATTCGGAATTAAAGTGATCATCATAGAACCCGGGATCATTGCTACTGAATTCAACGATGTATATACAAGGCCCATGATAGAACGCTCAGGGAAAGGCCCTTACGCTAACCTGGCAAAATCGGTGGAGAAGGCCACCCTGGAATATGGGAAACCCGGAGCCTCCTCACCGGCAGATCTTATCGCCGGAGTCATTGCCGGCGCGATCCGGGATGAGCATCCGAAAACAAGGTACAGGGCCGGCAAAATGGCAAAACTCATGATATCCATCCGGAAATTTTTCGGTGACCGGGTCTTCGACAGGGCAGTAATGAGCCAGGTCAGATAAAATTCCGTGATTATTGAACTGTAGCCGTGAGTGAGAGCTGTGCTATGTTGCCATCCGAATCGGTTATTGTGAAGAAATATTTCTCGCTTCCCGCCATATTCCTCACCGAAAATGTTACATCCTTTTCATAATGAGACTCAGCGGCAGCCGGTATGATATAATCCTGCACGGTGTTGGTGGATGAAGCCCCGTCATAGGCAACCGAGACATTGTATTTTTTAAGATCATCCTCGGTCTTCTTAACCGAAATTCCAACGGTCAGTGAGGTTCCAGGTGCCACCGCCGTGTCGGATGCAGTATAACCGGCACCGGTTATAAATTCAATTTCAGGTGGAATTTCTGCCTCTTTGTCGCATCCGGTGTACAGAAAGGTGAATGTAGCGACTAGCAATGCGGGTAACCATGTCTTGATCATAATCATAAGTTAATTTATTAAAGTTTCGCATTTCAGGATTCATGCAAATGCAGAGTGGAAATGTGGAATTAGGATTACGACGAGTACACCGGGACAGGTCAATGGCGGATTTAAATTCAGCAGCCTATGCAATACCCACTGGGATTTTCGCGGATGGTCGCTGTCTGCGGCAGTTCGTCTCAAGCTTTCCATAGATATATTTCTTTGTTATCTCTTTATTAAAAGTCCCAACTCATATTCAACACGAAGGTTCTACCTTCATCATACATCCCGAAATATTTCAATCTCGACAGGTGATCGTAATAAAGCCTGCCGGTAAGGTTTCTGCACATGAGCATTAGCCGGACCTGACCCAGTGTAATCCCGGCCCCTGCATTAAGAAGCAGATAACGCGGGGTGGGATCTTCGGATGCAGCAGTATGGTTATGGGGTTCACAAAATAAAGCACCGATGGAAAGATATGGATGCCGGCTGCCGGCATTTCCTCCCGGCATGAAATATTTGGAATCGAACCTAAGCCTGTTGGCCGGCATAAAGGGAAGCCATTCCCCATCATCGGTGTGTGCATCCAGAAACGAATATGAGAGGGAAAATTTCAATGATCCGTTGTTATCAAATGCAATCCCCGTCTCAAGTCCCTGCAGTGTGGCCTTACTCTGAACATACCGGAAAACATCGAAACCAAAATACTCTTCATCGACCGGAAGGAGGTAGATATAATTATAGAACCGGTTCCGGAAAACCGAACCGCTCAGGCGGATGAAACCCGCCAGCCAGTTTACGGAAAATCCGGTATTAAGGCATTGCTCGGCATCCAGATAGGGATCTCCGATATACCAGTTGGGGGTTCCTTCGTGAAGACCATCGGCGGCGAGTTCTGCCAGGTTCCCCGGGCGGAATCCTGTACCGATATCCAGTTTGAGCACGAGATTTTGCAGGATCAGCGTCTCACCGGCAGATCCATTAAGTATGTTGAAATTACGGTTAAAAGGCGGGATCATTCCGTCCTGTGTATTAAAGGAGCCCGTTGTAACCGTTGATATCCGGATATGATCATAGCGGATACCCGTCTCAAAATTTCCCGTGAAGCTGCCCAGCATATGTCTTTTGCTGACATAACTATATGCTGATGCTTCGAGGACTGAAGCATCGGGAACGATGATGCGGCTTCCAAGATTGGTGTTTTTCTGAAATTTGCCCGAAATGCCGTTTGTCCATATCCAGTCACCCGTCAATTTCCTTGTGATGTAACTATTGAAGGTGGCCGTATTCAACAACAGATTGAGGTCGACGCGGTTTCCCCTTTCCTGCTCCTGTCGCCAGTTATTCTGTAAGCCGATCAGGATATTCACATCGGTTCTGTCGTTCAGCGAAAGGGAGTTTACACTGGAAAGGAGGGTGAATAAAATACTGCTATGTGCAAGATCGAGGCGGTGACTGAGACGGGGATCATCCGCCGCTTCGATGATGTCTGTGGAATCGGAAATAAACCCGAAACGGTTAAAGAAGGTGATAAGGCGGTTATCGGAGATCCAACGCTTACGTCTCATCACGTAGCCGAGATTCAGATCCCAGGTATCGAAGCGCGTGTTCGGCACACGTTCCCCCGAACCGTCGGAGTAATCGGCATGGCTCCCGAATCCGGCTCTTGCAAGAAATGAATTTTTCCGGGTTTGCCTGAAACCATAATCCAGCTGAGCGCCATAGGATCCGGAAAAGAGCCCGAGATTAATTTCCTGTTCCCTCTTACCGGCGGCCGGCATATCTTCCGCAAGGATATTTATCACACCTCCCATGGCTCCGGGACCGAACATGAGTGAAGCGGGTCCTTTTACGAGTTCAACCCGTTCGATGCCGATATCTGATATTCCAAGACCATGTTCGTCCTCCCATTCCTGGTCCTCCAGCGGAATGCCCGCCATGTTGATCAGTATGCGATTGCCATAAAGTCCCCTGATGACGGGTTTCGATATAGCCCCGGTGGTAAGCTGGTTCACTCCAGGAAGCGTGGCAAGGGCATCGGAAAGGGATTGGGATCCTTTCTCCTTGATATCCTGATTTGTAATAGTTATGACATCTTTGCTCGTCGTGCTGAAGGATGGCCTGGTTTCCGTGACTGAGACCGTATCTAGTTGAATAACTATGGCAGAATCCCTCTGGCAGAACAAAGGAGAGGCATTATTCAGGACCAATAGAGAAAGGACGAGTTTACGGAATGTATTTAACATAATCAAATAATACATGAGGCAGGGCTGCACCGTAGAAGAATGCCTTCATTTTGGTGCCTGTTTTACCTGTGCGGATATGAAAAGCAAATATAAGTACTTAGACTTTGATTTAAAATGTGCAGGTGATGATATTGAAAAATTCAGGTTGGGGGATTGCCTGTTCTTTTTGCTGAACATCCAACGCTTCAAAACGATTTTCAATTTCCCGGTAAAAGGAGGTACATTGATCCCTTTTCCTCATTTTCGATCATCATTCGGCTAAATTCATCTATACCACCTTCTCCTTCTGAAACCTCTCATGGATCCTACGGCCTTCCCTGGCGATGATCCCGATAATTTCCTCCATATCCCGTTCCGACGTCCTGAAATTTACAATGCAGGCACGGAGACAGTATTTTTCGGAAATAACCGCATTGGAGAGAAAAACCTCACCTCCCTTTTGCAGTGTATTTAATAACTCCTCATTCAGGGTGTTCAGATATATCTCCCGGACATCGTTTTCCAGTGCCAGATTTTGCGGGACATACCTAAGTGTGGTGATGCTGAGATTTTGCGAAAGCGCCTCCAGTTCCGGATGTTTTTTGGCCATTTGGAAAAAATGTTCCGAGATGGCAATATCTTCCCGTATCATCTCCATATATCCCTTCCTTCCTACCTGTTGCATTGCCATCCATACTTTCAACCCCCTGAAACCACGGGAATTCTGGAGACCGTATTCGTAGAAATTTAATGCCGGTTCCTCATCCATGGCCCCAAAATTATAATACACCGGGTGTGAACTGTATGTATGCAGCAGATGTTGCGGATCTTTTACCAAGGTACAACCGACTTCGAGGGGAGCGTAAAGCCATTTGTGCGGATCCATGGCGATGGAATCGGCTTCCCCGATACCTTTAAATAATTGGCGAAGTTCCGGAAGGGCGGCTGCAGGGATCCCGTAGGCGCCGTCTATATGGAACCAGAGATCGTATTCCTTGCATACGGAAGCCATGGAGGTGAAATTATCCACCGCACCCGTACTGACATCACCGGCATTCCCGGTGACCAGGAAGGGTTTTTTGCCATGTTTCAGATCTTCATGGATGCTTTTTTCCAGGGCTTTGATATTCATCCTGTTCTTTGCATCCACAGGGATCCACCTGATGGATCTCAGCCCATGGCCAAAAAGTACGGCAGCCTTTTCCATCCAGGTATGTGTTGCTTTGGAGCAGTACATCACCATTTCACCGGGAAAATTAGGTAAACCGTCTTCTTTCAGATTGGCGGGTGCCTTAGCCGTCCTTGCGGCAAGGAATGCCGTGAAGTTGGCCATATTCCCCCCGCTGACGAGGATTCCGCCGGCACCCGCCGGATAACCGATAAATTCCGCGAGCCATCGTATTGTTTGTTTTTCAATAGCAGTCGCAACCGGGCTTAGAATGTTTGCGCCCACATTGGCATTGACAGAAGCGGCGAGAAGATCCGCCAGTGCGCCCACGGGGGCAGGAGATGAGGTGACATATCCCAGGAATTTTGGATGGCCGTTGAACAGGGAATGGTTGAGCATCAGGTCTGACGTGCGGTCAACGATGTCGGGAACCGGAGTTCCCGATTCGGGCAGGGATCCATCTCCAAGGATATCCCTTATCTCCGAAGGACTTTCACCGGTCGTTACCTTACGTTTATGAATGGTCCCGATAAATCCGGCAATTGTATTGATCAGCCGGTAACCGGCTTCACGGAATTCATCCCTGTCCATCTCAATGGGGGTTTTGCGGTAATGGGTCATAAGCGGGTTATTTAACTGTTTTTCCGGAGAGGTATGGAATTCCCTACTTCAATCACCTTCCAGGATTTGACAACTTTGGACATGTTATCCGGTAATCTTTTCTTTGCAGACAATGCCGGAACTGTTCCCTCATGAATTGCATCAAAAGTACATTCATTCTAAAACCTACTCATGAGACTTCCTCGCAAGGGCCGGACTATGAGAAAAAACCGGACTGTTGGTAAATATAAGGAATATCAGTTATTATTACTGTTTTATTGACGTGTTCATCTCGATCCAGTAACCGTCAGGATCCTGGAAGTATACCTGCTTCACACCGTCGGCCCGTGTACCGATTTTGCCGGATGTGCCGGGCCAGTCACCCCACGGAATTCTTTGGGAATCGAGTTTTTTAGTAAATTTTTCAAGATCCGGAGTGGAAAATGCAAGATGAATTGATTTATTCACCTTCACATCATTGCTGCGGCCGGGAATGAGATGAAGTTCCTCTCCGCTGCCCAGGTCAAACCAATGGATACCGGGTGCTTCTGTCCGGTTGGTAATCTCTTCGAGACCCAGCACCTGTTTGTAAAAAACGGACGAATGGTTGGCATCGGTTACCGAGAGGGAGATATGGTTGAGCGTAACAGGGATCGGGGCAGTATCCTGTGCTGCCATGAATCCGCAGAGCGAAAGGAGCATGAGGAAGAGAATGGATTTTTGCATGGTTTCAAGCATTAAGTTTTTAACAATTCGCGGCAGTGAAATTTTTATCCATTACGTAACAACCGATATATGATTAGGTTGCAAGAGCAGAAGGAAAATCTTTTAAACCTGTTTTTAGGAGGCAATTAATAATACTGAAATCATAGGTTTCTGAGAAATCATCCGGAGAGGTCTCTCACATGATGTTGTTCTGGTAGTCATCTTAAAATAATATTATGTTCTCCTTTTTGATTATTTTTAAAATCTGATATCCTTGCTATCAAACTAAATTTATCAGATGAAATACTTCCGGCAAAACCAAACATCTATACTTTTCGGCTGCTATAGGGCATTGATTCATAATGTTATAATCGTTATGATCTTTGTCATTGTATCCGTTCTTCCCATCCACGGTCAGTCTCCCTCTTTTCAAACTTTTATGAATCCCGTGATACCCGGTGATCATCCCGATCCTAATCTGTTCAGGGACGGGGATGACTATTTTACAACAGGTTCCGCCTTCAACACAACAGCCGTTATATACCATTCGACCGATATGGTGCACTGGGAAGTGTGCGGGAGGCCTGCCGATCCCGGATGGGAGGAACTGGACGACTGCCCGGCATGTGGAATATGGGGCGGCTGCCTTGCACACTTTGCCGGATATTATTGGGATTATTTTGCACTCAAAGGTTCAATGTGGTTTGTAAAGGCAGACAGCCCGTTCGGACCTTGGAGCACCCCGGTGAAGATGTCAGTTCCTTCCCAGGCCCTTAACGGTCTGGGCATCGATAATTCCATCTTTGTGGATGATGACGGCACAGCCTACCTGGTTGCAAAACCCGGACGTGATAAAAACCAGATTTTCAAGCTGAACGCGGAAGGCCAGTGCACCGGTGAAAAGATTGACCTGGGATGGATCAACCCGGCCCCTGCCTATCCTTTCAGTTGGGCCGAAGGACCCGTAATGTGTAAGAAGGACGGGTATTACTATTATTTTGTCGCCGGTAATGCGGCAGGTGGTGAATATGCCTTCCGCAGTCTGACTCTAACAGGGGAGAAACAGGCGTGGGAGTACCTGGGAGATATTTTTTCCACTGAAGATCATTCTTCCTCTCTGTTTTACGGCCCCAATCACTGCTCCTATCCTGTACAAACCGACAATGGTACCTGGTGGTCCATTGTGCAGTCAGGGGAGTTTACCTGGACTAACGATGAATGGCAAGGGCAGGGCAGACAGGGCCTCCTTAGCCGGGTGGCCTGGACGGAAAGTGGCATTCCGGTCATGACCTGGCCTGTAAACTACCCCTTGACAGCCCCGAATCTGCCCTCCGGAGGTATCCCCTGGATGGTTCCCAAATCCGATTTCTTCACCGAAGATCATTTAAATGTGGAATGGGAGTTTTTAGGAAGAACGCCGACGTCCATGTATTCCGTAACCGACAGGCCCGGGTGGCTGAGGATAAAACCCGGCGCCCGCCTGAAGCATATGATAAAGAATGACGGTGAGCATGCATACTCACTCATCACAAGGGTCGATTTTGATCCACAGGGATCCGGCGACCAGGCCGGAATACGGATCACAAATGGCCTGGACGGCGAGAATAACCGGAACGCAAGGCTGTTCTCTACCCTGAGCAATGGTAAGAAAGTCATTTGCCTAACTTTCGATAATGTTAAATATGAAGTTGAGAATACGGCAGGAAATATCGTCTGGTTAAGGCTGATAAGGTCAGGTCATCTGCTGTCCGGATTCTACAGTTCCGGTGGTTCCGACTGGATAGCAGTGGGAGGACCCATCAATGTATCGGGTATGGACAAAGGTCAGCCCGATAATAACGGCTGGATCGGAAACCGACAGGGACTTTTTGCTCAGAACAGGACGGCTGACTTTGATCTCTACATTTACAGGGATGCCTACTCGAAAATTGAAGCCAATTGTCCGGCTAACCGCTACGGCACGGCAATGCCGGTAACCGACAATGGTAATCCGGTTCTCGGAAACATACATGATGGAGACTGGGCTCTGTATGCTGGTGTTGAATTCGGAAATGACGATTATATAAAAACGCCTTCCCGGATTGAGATCGAGGCTGCTTCCGTTTCGGAAGGGGGGGTGATTGAAGTTTGGATGGATTCGATAGATACCGGCACAAAAGCCACAGAGTGCCTTATCACCAACACCGGTGCGCCGGACCAGTTCGGGACTTTTTCTTCCGCAATGGACGAAGTACGCGGCCGCCATGATGTTTACCTTCGTTTTAAAGGATCGGCTGCCGGTGAGTTGTTCCGGATCAGGTCCTTTCATTTCGAAGCGAAAAAAGCTTCCGGATACAGCTATGCAAAAATTGAAGAAGAACCTTCGGTCATCTTTTTGTATCTCTCTGAACCTGTTCTCATTTCCGGGCCTGTTACCGGGCTGCAAGTAAAAATCAACGAAACGGTAAAAGACAGTATTATCGATATTGCCATAAGTGAAGAGGATGATAAATTGGTCGTGATCTTCCTTAAAAATGCGGTTTTAAATACAGATGAAGTCAGCATCTCCTACACCGGCGGAACTGTGCTGACCCCTGACGGCGCCGCATTACTGCCCTTCAGCGATGAAATTGTGGATAATCTCCTTCCTGGTTCACCGCCCCGGTTGATAACAGCCCGGACGTACCTGGATGGCGATTCCCTTGAATTAATCTTTAACAAGGAGATGGTCACGGCAAGTGCCCTTGCCGCAGATTTCGCCGTCAACATAGGTGAAGGGGGTATGAGAAGAGTGGGAGTTATCCTGGTCACCACCGGAAACGCAGGTCCCGCATCTCTTCTCCTTGTCCCTGAAGAGACGTTATACGCTGAATATGCGATCACCGTAGGTTACTCCGGCACTAATCTGGTATCACCCGACAGCGGCTACCTCGTACCCTTCGAAGGATTCACCGTACTTAACCGGGCACGGGGGACACCTCCGTCGATCCTCTCTTCCTCTGTTCATGAAGATGGTTTTGGCATCAGCCTGGAATTCAGCAAAAATCTGAGAAAGGCGGAGGATCAGGCGAAATTTTTCCTTTTAAAATTAAATGATGTCGACATCCCGATATATGCTGTCGCATTTGAAGATACGATCCTTTCTCTTTCAATGGGAACCCCGATCCGGTTTGACGATGAGATCCTGATTTCATACTCCGGCACGGCTATCGAATCATTTGATGCCGGGATTCTCGAAGATTTCACGGATTTTCATGTTGACAATACGCTGGCGGAACCTGATTTTCACATCATCCCGGGAATTGTCGAGGCAGAGGATTTTGTTACAAATTCCGGGACCTATCCGCAAAATACGAGCGATGAAAGCGGAGGAAAAGACATCGGCTGGATCGACAGTGGAGATTACCTTGATTATGCCGTCGATGTGGAAGAGACCGGTTTGTATACCATCGGTGTACGTGTTACTACACCCTATTCTGGCAGCCGGATAATCTGGCAGAATCCCGGACCGGAAACCCGGAACCTTGATACAATAGCTATCCCGGTCACCGGCGACTGGCAAAGCTGGAGGACCGTTTATTCGATTGCGGAATTTGACGAAGGAAGGCAGTACCTGAGAATGCTGGCAAAGGAAGGAGGTTTTAGGGTGAACAGATACAGCTTCGAAAAGGGAAATACGATCCCTTATGCTTCCATTGTAAATATTGCGACTGACCGGTATGGGAATTCCATTGAGATAAGCTATGATAAGCCCTTGAAATATCCGGCAAATGATCCCGGAAGTTTTACCATTCTTATTGATAATGAGGAGGTAGTGGTGAAAAGTCTTGCACTGAAAGCCGGTGATCAGAATACCCTTGTCCTGGCACTTGCAGGAACCCTCCTGAACTCCGGCAGCAGATTGACAATATCCTATTCCGGTGACAAGTTGATGTCTTCCGACAACATCCCACTGCCGACGTTTCACAATATTGCAATTGATCTTCGAAACGCCATAAAGGACACGAAAACGAACAGCAGATCCCTGAATATATTCCCTAACCCTGCTAGTCACAGCATTACCATTGAGGCTGACTTTCCGTTTGACCGGCTGGTTATTACCGACTTGGCCGGCAGGGTAATTATGAGTAAAGAGACAAACAGCTTTCAGCATACGCTCATTCTTGATATTGCTTTTCCAGCCGGTGCGTATCTCCTCAACCTTGCCGGTAAAAATAAAAAGTCGGCGTCAGGCTTTATCGTCCGGTGATCTCCATTATAAGCAACTTATTTCAGCCGCGTTACCCTTAGTTTAATAATATCCTATCAGAGCGGGCTTATATTCAGTTGTTTACCAATAATTTCCAGACCGGATGTTGCTGTAATCTGATCGGGAGGCCAAATATTCAACAGGAACCCACCCGTAGGGACAGGTCGCGACCTGTCCCTGCAATACCCGTCAAAATTGTCTTTACGGAATTAATCAAAACGGATCATGCCCGTTCCCCGGGGATGGATCAGGACAGGTCGCGACCTGTCCCTACGCAATGCAGAACTTGTTTCCGTCTGTATTTGTTTACAATATGCAGCCAAAAGACCGGTTGTTAATGATTTTTGACGGCGCGGGGAATGCGTCTGCCATTTCAACGGCGCTGTCTGAAGAACTTCTAGCTATAAAAACTGACAATTCAGGCGCTGCCCTTCGCCATAGTGTTTTACATAATTTATTTTATTAAACCCGATATCTATGAAGAGGAAGATGAATCCGTCACATTGGCCAGCCGGGAAATATTTCCGGGCACGGAATTTCTTCATCGGCCTTCTTTTATTGTTGCCTTTAAACATCTGGGCGCAAAAGACAGAAGTAACGGGCACTGTAAAGGATGAATCCAATAATCCCCTGATCGGGGTTACCGTGGTAGAGAAAGGAACAACAAACGGTACCATTACCGATCTCCAGGGACATTTTTCCATTTCCATCCGTCCGGGCGATACGGTTTCATTCTCAATGGTAGGCTATCAAACCCAAAATATCGCTCCGAATAGTTCAACGCCTGTCGAAGTGGTTCTTTCCGAAGAACTCGTTTCCCTGAACGAGGTTGTGGTGGTCGGTTACGGAACTGTCAAAAAGAAGGACCTGACAACATCGATATCCACCGTCTCCGTCAAAGACCTGGACGAACGTCCGCTCACATCCGCCGCATCGGCAATCCAGGGGAAGGCGGCCGGAGTCAATGTCATCCAGCCTACGGGAGAACCGGGGGCAGGGCTCGTTGTACGTGTCCGGGGCAGCACATCTATCACAGCAAGCAATGATCCGCTTTATGTCGTTGACGGCGTACCCATGACCGAGATAAATTTCCTTTCGCCCAACGATATCGAAAGTATCCAGATCCTCAAGGATGCTTCATCGGCCGCGATCTACGGCTCACGGGCAGCGAATGGCGTTGTTCTCATCCAGACCAAAGCCGGGCAGAGTGGAAAGCCGAAAATCAGTTTCACCTCAAGTTACGGGGTCACTCATGTCGTTAAAAAAATTGAATCGCTGAATGTTGCACAGTACAAGGATCTAATGGATGAGATTGGGGCGGCCACCATCCCCGACGGTCTCACCGACCAGACCGACTGGTTTGCCGAGACCTTCCGCAACGGGGCCACCCAGAACTACCAGTTATCTTTTTCCGATGCCACCGATAAGCTGAAATACTACATCTCCGGTGGCATGATCAATGAAGCCGGAATCATCAATGTTGCTTATTTTAAAAGATATAACCTGAGAGCTACCATTGACGACCAGATCCGGCCCTGGCTCAAGGTAGGCACTAACCTTGCCTATTCCGATTATACCAACAACGGCATCATTTCGGGAACCGGCTCCAACCGTGCCGGGGTCATCCTTTCGGTGATCAACACCCCGACCTATGCTCCCATCTGGGACCCGAACAACCCGGGGCAGTATTACAATAATTTCTATGGTGCACAGGTTACCACACCTGTTGAAAATATGTCGAGGACCGAGGATGATAAAAATGCGAATAACCGCCTCATCGGCAGTATCAATGCGGATGTCGACTTTTTGAAGTCATTCCGGTATTCTCCCATGCTTTCCGTCGACAGGGCTTACAACAACACTACGAGCTTTCTCGATCCCATCAAGACATCCTGGGGACGCACCAATTACGGCAATGCTTCCGATAACCGCTCGCTGGGCACGGTCCTTGTCTTCGACAACATCCTGACTTTCGATAAAAGCGCCGGGAAACATAATTTCAGCGCGATGGCCGGAACATCCTGGACTACCTCAAACTGGTCGATGGAGTACATGACGACATCCCATTTCCTGAATTCATCCGTCAAAACCCTTAATGCGGGTAACAAGGTGGAACAATCCAGCGGCTCAGTTGCCTCGAACTGGGATATTATGTCATTCCTGGGCCGGTTAACCTGGAATTATAACAGCGAATACTACTTTACCGGAAATTTCCGTGCCGACGGATCATCAAAACTGGCTCCAAACAATAAATGGGGGTATTTCCCATCTTTCTCGGCTGCCTGGAGGCTGTCATCAGAGCCTTTCCTCAGCGATGTACCCTGGCTATACGATTTGAAGATCAGGGGCGGATGGGGGCAGACGGGCAACCAGTCGGGCATCGGCGATTACTCGTATCTGCAGCTTTACAATTTCGACAGGCAGGCCTGGTGGGAAACCGGCAAAAGCAATGCAGTTCCGACCCTTTCACCTGCAAACCTCAAAAACGAGGACCTCACATGGGAAACAACCACCCAGGTCAATATAGGAATAGATCTGGGCATTCTGAATAACAGGCTGGCACTGACTGCGGATGTCTATAGGAAATACACAACGAACCTGCTGATGCAGGTCCCCCTTCCTTCAACGGCTTCCGTTGATTTCATCACCCGGAACGAAGGAGAAATGTCAAACAAAGGACTGGAATTCAACGTCGATTCCCGGAATTTCATCGGAAAATTCAACTGGGAGACCAATTTCAATATTTCCTTTAACAGGAACAGGGTGGAGGACCTTACCCTTCAAAAGGTTTATTATTATGGTCAGACATCGGAAGCCACCAGTGAAACGGTTGTGAGGATGATCCCCGGTGAGCCTCTTGGAATGTTCTGGGGTTATATCAGCGAAGGGGTTGATCCGGAAACGGGAAACCTGATATTCAAAGATGTGAACGGAGATGGGAAGATCTCCCTTTCCGACAAGACCTATATCGGCAATCCGAACCCTGATTTCACCTATGGCATGACCAATACCTTCTCGTGGGCCGGGTTTACACTTAACCTTTTCATCCAGGGCTCTCAGGGCAATGATATTTATAATGCTTCCCGGATGGAAACCGAAGGAATGTACGATGCAAAAAACCAGTCGACCAATGTACTAGACCGGTGGAGAAGGCCGGGCCAGGTCACATACATGCCAAGGGCAACTACGGAAAAGGACAATTTAGTGGCTTCCACCCGCTTCGTTGAGGATGGAAGTTACCTGCGTCTTAAAACACTCACCCTCTATTACAGCATATCAGCGAATTTCATGCGCAAATGGGGAATCACCAGGCTGCAGCCTTATTTCACGGCCCAGAACCTCTTCACCCTGACGAAATACACCGGTTTCGACCCGGAAGTCAACCAGTTCGGCAGCAGTGCTGTTGTTCAGGGTATCGACTGGGGCACCTACCCCCATTCGAAGAGTTATATTTTCGGTCTGAATGTTGATTTTTAATACGGACGAATCATGAAAAATATACTAATGATCAGCATTACAGTAATCTTCCTGGTTTACCTGGGCTCCTGCTCACTTGACGAAGAACCCGTCTCCGATCTGAGTGAGCTGACCGTCGGAAGCACTGACAGCACCGGGTCAACGGTAAAGTATGCAACCCGGGCGGAGATGCTGACCCAGTACGAAGGGATGTACAATGCTCTGAAAGGGAATGCAGGTCTGGAAAACTGGAATGCCGATCTGCTTGTTTTCACCGAAACCCATTCCGACAATGCCTACCGGGGGGCTACGGATGCCGAACTGACACAGCTCGAACAGCAAAAACAGAACGGAATTAACAAGAATATCGAAAGGGACTGGAACGGTTATTTCAGCCTGATCAGTGCTGCGAACCGGGTTATCTCGAACGTTGACTCCGTTCCCGATCCCGCCCTTTCCCAGGCTGAACGCAGCCAATGGAAGGCGGAAGCCCTGATCATGCGGGCCATGGTCATGTTCGACATGGTTCGCCTGTGGGGAGGCATACCCATGATCCTGGCCGAGCCCCCTGCGATCAATGCGAAAAATATCGAAAATGTATACCCGCTTTATTACCCCGAACGTAATACCGTTGAAGAAGTTTATACACAGATCATCAAGGATCTGAATACGGCGCTGGAGCCGGGAGGAGCTCCGGATATCAACCCTTCCAATAAGTTCGTGTTCTCGAAGACCGTTGCGAATGCACTCCTGGCCAAGGTTTATGCCGAACAACCGGTGAGGGATTATTCAAAGGTTGTTGAATATTGTTCGAAGGTGGAACCGGATGTTTCACTGGTTTCCAATTACGGCGATCTTTTTGAAGTGAATGATTTCCGGACTGATGTAAAAAACAGGAATACTTCAGAATCCATTTTCGAGATCACTTTCTCTGACGGGGGGAACTGGAACACCTGGCTTTTCGGGATTGACGAGACTGATCCTAACAGCGTTTACGACTGGGCAAAATGGCTCACGCCATCACGTGACCTCATCGCAGCCTTCGACAAGGAGGGTGACGTGGTCAGGAAAAAAACAACCATCGTCTATGCGGAGGTATCGTGGAGTAATGAGTACCCCTCGGACCATTACCCTTTTATGCATAAGTTCCCCTCCAAATACAACAGCATCATTAAGCTCCGCCTGGCGGATATTCTTTTGCTCAAGGCAGAAGCTTACGTAGAACTTGGTGACCTGGGAGCTGCGGCTTCCCTTGTTAATACAATCAGGCACCGTGTGAACCTGCCAGACCTTCCGGCTTCGGTCACAGCTTCGGCAACAGCAATGGCCGATGCCGTTCTGAAGGAACGAAGGCTGGAACTTGCTTTTGAAGGGAAACGCTGGTTCGACCTGGTAAGGAGCGGTAAGGTTTACCAGGTATTGAATACCCTGAATTCGCGTGATGTGGGCAGACTCCCCATGGATGAAGTGAATCAGAACAACGTACTGTTACCGCTACCCCAGTCCCAGATTGATATCAACCCGAACCTGTTTCAAAACCCCGGGTATTAAAAAATTAGGTACGATTGTAAAAACCGATGATATACAGAATCATGAAAAAATGGATTAACCTGACTCTGACGGTGTTCCTTACCTTCATCCTGGTTACCTGCAAGGATGACAGGAAGCTGGTCACCTATCCGGAATCCTACCCCGTATTTGAGGAAGCACGGGTGGATCAGCCTACCATCACTTACGGGGACTCGATTTCCATGACTGTAACTGTTTCCGACGAGGTAACGCCTCTTTCAACGCTCGAGGTGCAGGTAGTTGTGAATAAGGAAGTCGTGACATCGGAGTCGATCCGCACTGCCGGGCACAGCTCTACGGTGGAGCGGGAGTATGTTATCCCTTTCGTGGCAAAAAGACCCAATAACGAACCTGTGAAGATCTACCTTTCCTCAATCAATGTCGACGGGTATACCACCGATACCATCCTTGCAAATACCATCGCTTTAAGGCCGGAAATCAAAGATCTGTGGCTGGTTCCTGAAAAAGGGGCTACTTATAAACTGGATCTTGTCGATCCCGAAAATTATATTTTTCATGCAAATGGCCTGTCCTTTGGTAATTCGGTGTCTTACCTGCTTGCCACCAAAGTGGATAAGTTTAAAAGGGTAGACTGGACCGGCATGGTGTTCGGAGACCTGGGAGAGGGTATCCAACTGGTAGATTCATCGGCGTTTATAATGAATTCGGATCCTTCACTTGTCGGAATTTCGGATTTTACCTTCGATGCCTATAATTTTACTACGGAAGTGGGCGGGAAGCTCTTAGTTCCTGTAACATCGCTGGACATTGACGCAGACCTCTCGCCTGAGGTCCTGGCCTCCGAAAATTTCCGGACCGGCAATGTCTATTTCGGAACGGGACAGGAAGTCACTTTTACCGGCCTGGGGGACCTTGCCACAAGTCTTCCTCCCGATTATTTCGACGTGACGGGAGATAGTACGGCTGTTTTCCTTGGCGATTCTGCCATTTATAAGGCAAAATATTATATAGCGGAAGATTACCTGTATGTAGAACCCCAGCCCGATGTGGTTTACCCGGATGCCATGTGGATATGCGGAACCGGTTTTGGCAAACCTGCACCGCCCTATGAGGTCACCTCAAGCTGGAACTGGAATACCCCCTTCGATTACGCACCCTGCCGCCGACTTTCCGAAGGGAAATACCAGGTCACGATCTACGGAAAAAATGATGATACCGACGGCAACGGTTTCGGCTCACTCGATTTCAAATTCTTCTTCCAGAGGAACTGGGGAACGCCCGAACAGGAGATCGATGCCTCCGGCTATACCGTTACAGACCCGTTCTTTGGACGAACGGATGAAGGAAATACGGGGAATATCAATGGCGGACCAACGGCTTTTGAAGGCGTCTTTCGAATAACTCTCGATCAGAATACAAAGACGATTAAGATTGAAAAATTAAACTGACAAAATCAAGTAACCGGAAAAGAAGAAATTAGAAATTATGAGGTATATGAACCCCCGGCTTTTAATGGTCATATTTTTGACGGCCATTTTACTAACCAGTTGCAAGCCTTCCGATAATGAAAACCCGGAACCTGAGCCTACTAAAACTGGTGATGTTGATATGTATGTTACCTATGCCAACAAGGGCTTGCTTTTCAGCCATGTCGCTTTGGATTTCAATACCCGTCAGAATATGGACATCAGCCAGACCCTCTGGACGGACACAACACAGAGGTACCAGGTCATCGACGGTTTCGGGGCAGCTATAACGGGTTCATCCTGTTATAATCTCCTGCGCATGAGTGCAGCCAACCGGTCCAAACTGCTGAAGGAAACTTTTGATCCCGTGGACGGCGCAGGCTTTAGCTTTATCCGGATATCTATCGGTGCCTCCGACTTTTCCCTCGACGAATATACCTGCTGCGATACGCCCGGCATAGAAAATTTCGAGATAAACGCGCTGGATAAGAGGGATCTGTTCCCTGTCCTGCATGAGATCCTTGACATCAACCCGGATGTGAAGATCCTGGGTTCACCCTGGACCTGCCCACGCTGGATGAAGGTGAATAATCTAACCGACTTGCAGCCTTATGACTCATGGACCAGCGGACAGCTCAACCCGGCTTATTACCAGGATTATGCAACTTATTTTGTGAAATTTATCAAGGCCATGGCAGATGAGGGTTTTCACATTGATGCGATAACAATACAGAATGAACCGCTCAACCGTGGAAACTCGGTCTCTCTTTATATGACATGGCAGGAGCAGGCTGCCTTCATCCGTTCAGCCCTCGGTCCTGCCTTCGAAACAGCCGGACTGGATACCCGGATCATTGTCTATGACCACAATTACAACTACGACAATATTCCCGGTCAGGAAGATTACCCGCTGAAGATTTACCAGGATCCGGTGGCAGCTTCCTATGTGGATGGTGCGGCATATCATGCTTACGGCGGCGATAAGAGCGAACTTCTCGACGTTCACAATGCCGCCCCTGGTAA
Organism: uncultured Bacteroidales bacterium; assembly: GCA_963771005.1. GTDB lineage: Bacteria > Bacteroidota > Bacteroidia > Bacteroidales > DASQZK01. The sequence goes on along the minus strand of CAVYRO010000008.1, from coordinate 1,208,339 downwards.
GCACCTTTACTTTACGGAAATGTCCATCGGAAGCTGGAACTATAGTTTCGATGGTGACCTGATGTGGAGTATGCGGGAGCTGGGCATCGGCACACTTAACAATTTCTCTAAATCCGTCATCGTCTGGAATTATCTTCTCGATGAAAACGGGGCTCCCAACCGCCCCGGAGGATGCACTACCTGTTACGGGACCATCGAGATCAGCTCAAAAGATTATGCCACCCTCGACCGCAAATCCCATTACTATCTCATTGCCCAACTGGCAAAAGTAATCTCTCCGGGAGCAATCCGGATTGGGCTGACGGGTTTCGACCCGGACGGCCTTTATCACACTGCCGTCGTTAATACCGACGGAACGTATGGCCTTGTACTTCAGAATGATACCGGATCCGCCATTAAAATGACAATCGATGACGGTACCCATTCCTTTCCTCTGACTATCGCTGCAAAAAGCATAGCCTCATGCCGCTGGCAGAAATAATGCCGGGCATGATCCGGAAAATACATTTTATCTTATAGTAAAACACAGGATTATGAAAAAAAGAATTCTACCTCTTGCATTGCTTATCTTCATGACGAATATAAGCTTCGCCGCGACACACACCTTCAAGGTGACTGTGAACGACACCGCCCAGGTTGTCTATATTGCCGGTACCTTTAACGGATGGGACCCGACAGCAAACATGATGACCAAAGTATCCGACAGTCCTAAAGTATTTACGATAGACCTGGAAATAGCCGATGGCGATGTAGCCACCACGGAATACAAATATTGTGCGGGTCCGGACTGGAAATACCAGCAGGTTTCGGATGTTAACTTCAAACTTTCTGAGATGACTGAGGCAGGTGATACTGTCCAAAATTTCATGGCTTTCTACGATGTGGGGCAGGAGAGTGATGTCACGATTGATGTGCTCGTTCCGGCTGATCTTTTTGTATGTTATCTTACCGGCACTTTCAATGGCTGGGATGCGACCACGGATGAGATGACCTTTGTTGACAGTACAGCCAACGGGAAGGAATTCATGCTCACCATTCATACTCTCGATACCACCACGCTTGAGTATAAATTCCTTGCAGGCCCGGGCTGGCCCTACGAACAGACCAATTCCGACAATTATAATTATCTCGCTGACGGCGGCGTAGTGGTTTGCGATGAATTCAATGCCATTTACGACCCTTCCAAGGTGGGCGATATCACAATTAATGTTACCGTTCCGGAAGGGACCAACGAGGTCTGGGTAGTTGGAAGTTTCAATAACTGGAGTATGGAGGAAGCTATCCAGGCTACTAAGAATGAGGATGGGACCTGGACAGCCGTTATCCCCGGCGTGGCGGATATCGAATATAAGATATGGTGTCATGATGACTGGCCTTATGAAGAAGCCGTCGATGCCGAAGGGAACAGCCTGCCAAACAACCGGACGGCATCTTTTGAAGAGGGACCTGTGTTCGATATCACCGTCCTGTATTGGAAAGAACTCTATAATCCGACCTCCGTGCAACGGAAATTCTTCGAGAACTACCGGATGTACACACGTGACAGGTCGATCGTTGTGGAAGGGGTCCACTCCGATGTAATGGTGATCGATCTCAGCGGGCGCATCGTGGAACGCGCAACGATGAAGGGGACCTTTATTTCACATATGCTGAGAACAGGGATCTATATAATCCGGGTTGATGATCAGACACAAAAGGTGGCCGTATGGTAATATAAAGATAAATTGCATTGGAAAAACCGCCTTGTCCCCGTGATGAGGCGGTTTTTTTAGGGAAAATTATTGAGTATTTGCATATACAGGATATTCAGCCGGCTTACGGGTACCTTGTGCCGGTAAAGTACTTAACCTGAAGAGAACCAGTAAACAACAACATTTCAAAAAAATTAGTATCAACTTGCTGTAAGATACCGGAATTCGATTTATATTTATCTCAGCAAAGAAATCGTACCGGACTAATCTACTTTACCTCAGGCTTCTATGAAAAAAATGTCTTTATTTTTGGCATTGGCCGTGCTATGCTTCAACGGTACGGTGTTAAAATCACAAAATCTTTCCCAGACAATCAAAGGGATCGTCACCGATAATGAGACGAAGGTCCCTCTTATCGGTGCAAATATCGTCCTGTTAAATACCAATCCTCTGAAGGGCACCATTACCGGACTGCAGGGTGATTTCAGGTTCACCGGCATTCCCGTTGGCCGGTACGACATAAAAATCAGTTACCTCGGCTACGATGAGAGTTACCTGCCGAATGTCCTGGTTTCTTCCGGTAAGGAAGTGTTCCTCGAAATCCAGCTTACCGAATCGATATCAAAGCTCGATGAGGTTGTTATCTCCGCTAACCGTCATAAGGAAAAACCGCTGAATACCATGGCCGTCGTTTCGGCACGTCCATTCAATGTCGAAGAGACACAGCGATATGCTGCCAGTTTTTTTGATCCTGCACGCATGGCGCAATCCTTTGCCGGTGTGGCTGCTGCAGATGATGAGAACAATGAGATTGTGATCCGAGGGAACAGCGCTATGGGTCTCCTCTGGCGTCTGGAGGGGATCGAGATACCCAACCCGAATCATTTCAGCAACGGCGAAGGGGGTTCGGGGGGAGGAATTTGCATGATCAGCAATGCTGTTCTTTCGAATTCCGATTTTTTTACGGGCGCCTTTCCTGCTGAATACGGAAATGCAACCTCGGGCGTGTTCGATCTGAAATTCAGGAACTGCAACAACGAGCGATATGAGTATTCTGTGCAGGCCGGGATCCTCGGTCTCCAGGCATCGGCTGAAGGACCTTTCTCAAAGAACAGCGCCGCGTCCTGGCTGATCAATTACAGGTATTCCTCCCTTACACTTCTCGATAAAGCCGGCATCAAGCTCGGCGGGGAGAACTCCCTCGCTCCAGATTTCCAGGACATCAATTTCAAAGTCAATTTCCCGACCAAAAAATTTGGCAAATTTTCATTATTCGGGATCGGCGGGATCAGCAAAACCGGTGATAATGCATTGCGCGATACGGCAAACTGGGTGTACTGGTCCGATCGTCTGCAGGAGAGGGAAAATCATATTACTGCCGTTGCCGGAATTTCCCACTTCCTGACCTTCGGAAATGCCAAAACCTGGATCCGGAATACCATTGCCTTTACAACAGAGGAAAATGCCATGGACCAGGATACCCTCGATTTTTCAGGAGGTATTCACCAGGTCAACGACGAAACCTTCGCAAACCGGGCTATTCGATACAGCGCACAGGTAAATCATAAATTCAACAACCGTAATGTAGTCCGGGGCGGGGTCATCTTCAGCAGGCTGTATTTCGATTTTTATAAGTACGGGTATAAATGGGATGCGGCCATTTTTGAAAAATCGATCGATCAGGCGGGGAGTGCATCGGTATTCCAGGCCTACATCCAGTGGCAAAATAAGCTCACCGAAAAACTGACCATGAATACGGGCTTTCATTTTATTGAAAATTTTCTCAATCATTCCCTGTCGGCAGAACCCAGAATGAGCCTGAAATATAATATTGATCACGGACAATCGCTTACCTGGGGATTCGGTATCCACTCCAGGACACTTCCGCCTTCCATCAACCTGGCACAGCGCCAGCTATCCAACGGAGGTTACGAACAGCCAAACTATGACCTCGGGATGATCAGGGCCGTGCATAATGTGGTGGGTTACGACAGGAGTATAAATGAAAACCTTCGATTTAAAGCAGAAGCATATTTCCAGTATCTTTTCGAAGTACCGGTAGCTGCCGACAGCTCGTACGTCTCAGCAATAAACGAGAACTCCGGATTTACAAATGAAAAGTTCGTGAATAAAGGAGAAGGACGGAATTATGGGGTCGAAATGACACTGGAGCATTTCTTTGACAGGAATGTTTATTTTCTTTTTACATCTTCCGTTTTTCATTCGGAGTATCTCGCCCTTGATAATACCTGGCGCAATACAAGGTTTGACGGGAATTACATATTCAATGCCCTTGCGGGAAAAGAATTCAAAACAGGCCGCGGGAGGGAGAATATCTGGAGCGTGAATACCCGGCTCATCTGGCGGGGAGGATATCGCACCATCCCCATTGACCTGGATGCATCGATCCTCGAAGGCGAAACCAGGCTTGTGACCAAAAATGCTTTTACAAGCCGTGCTCCCGATTATTTCAGGATCGACATTGGCACGGGCTTCCGTAAAAACAAACCGAAGTACAGCTGGTCATTGAACCTGGATCTCCAGAACCTCACCAACAGGCTCAATCTTTACCAGGAATACTACAATGCTGCAGACAGACGTATTGAAAGATATACGTATTCAGGCCTGATCCCCAACCTGAATTACAAGGTGGATTTTTGATCAACCGTCCTGGATGGTTAGAAGGTTGATAGAATAAGGGTTGTATAGCTAATAAGATGCTACGGGGAAGAGGGATCGCGGATTAAACGGATTTACACCGATCTACACGGATTTGATTTTTCCAGGTACAAAGGTGTGAGAAGTCTGGGAGTGTTGTTTGAGATTTTGAGATTGATTAACATTGTATAAGTTATGAAATAACACGCAAACCATTCTTTTACTATAAGCAAACGACTCTCAGAACACCTGATCCAAATTAAAATTCATCCCATCATGAAAGGAAAAACACGCATTCCAAATGCCTTGATATTATTGATCCTTGTAATTAATTTCTCCGCCATTCTGGCGCAACAACCGGCTTCCGGGGACCGGGATACCCTGGCTCTCCGGCCGCCGATGGGATGGAACAGTTACGACTGTTTCGGATCCATGGTCACCGAAGAAGAGGTGAGGGAAAACGCAAAATACATGGCATTGAACCTGAAAAACGCCGGCTTCGAATATATCGTCATCGATTTTTGCTGGTCCTATCCCTTTCAGCCAAAAGCACTGTTTGGGAATTATCCGCAGCTGAAACTGGATTATAATCTGGGATATACTCCCTGGCTTGCTATGGATGAATACGGGAGGCTTTTACCTGATCCATGGAGGTTTCCTTCGTCGGCGGGAGACAGGGGTTTCAAACCCCTGGCCGATTATGTTCACAGCCTCGGTCTTAAATTCGGGATCCATGTGATGCGGGGAATACCCCGGCAGGCTGTTTGGGACAGATCCTCCATAAAGGGGACATCCGGTATCGATGCCTCGATGATTGCGGATACCACGTCGGAATGTCCATGGCTGAACCAGATGTGGGGCATCAATATGACCAAACCCGGCGCGCAGGAGTACTACAATTCATTGCTGGATCTTTACGCTTCCTGGGATGTGGATTTCATTAAGGTTGACGACATCTCACGCCCCTATAATTCACCCGAGATCGAAGCTGTTCATAGAGCCATCGAACAATGCGGACGCCCGGTTGTGCTCAGCCTTTCGCCGGGCAGGACCCCTCTCGGGAAGGCAGAGCATGTGGCCTCAATGGCCAACATGTGGCGCATTTCTGATGATTTCTGGGACGACTGGAGTAGATTGAAGGAACAGTTCACCCTTTGCAATAACTGGGCTCCTTATATCCGGCCCGGACACTGGCCCGATGCCGATATGCTTCCCGTAGGAACTTTATCTTTACGGGGGCCGGCGGGGAAGGTAAGAACAACAAGGTTTACCAGGGATGAGCAGTTCACCATGATCTCCTTATGGTCTATGTTTCGTTCACCCCTTATGATCGGTGGGAATATGCCTGAATTCGATCCTTTTACGCTGGGTCTGCTCTCAAATAATGAGATCCTGGAGATCGACCGGAACAGTGTGAATAACCACGTGGTTTACGACCGTGACGGAGTGATCATCTGGAGGGCCGATTCGCCTGACGGAATGGCTGCCTTTGTGGCTGTTTTTAATACAACGGATGTTGATATGGAGGATGCAATGGTAAGATGGGATGACCTGGGTCTGAAATCTTCACGGTATGATATCAGGGATCTTTGGGACCGCAGAGACCTCGGTTCCTTTAAGAATGAGATTACAATGAAAGTGCCGGCACACGGGGTCAGGATGTTAAAGTTTATAAAATGAGGGTAGACTATGGCCACAGAATCATGAATTTTACGGAAATTTAGTATTTAAAAATCAAGGTTCTCATTCTAATATCCCGATAAAAGGAAACCCAAAGGATTGATGACAACACAAAGGCAACTTTATAATAATTGGTCATGTGGGTTCCATTATACGTTTAAAATCAAAATTATTATATAATGAAACAAATCGTTCACACATCCCTGATCCTGCTGGGATTTATCTCACTTTCCGGCTGCGGAGGGCCTTCGGATGATCCTTCATCCTGGAGCCGGTCAAAACTCGATAAATGGTTTGAAGAAGGGCAGTGGATGAACGGGCTGGATATAAAGCCGGATGCTTCCATTGACCGCAGGGCCCTGGCTGTTGCTTATTTTAAGGATCCGGGCCGGTGGGACAAAGCTTTTGAATTCATGAAGTCCCGCGATCTTGAAAACGTGGAATCAAAGCGCTACGATATCGACGGGGATAATCTTTTCGCCACGGTCAGTGAATATACGACGGTGGGAGAGGATGAGAAGCACTACGAAGCCCACAGGAAGTATATCGATATTCAGTATGTGGTAAGAGGAGAGGAGATGATAGGCGTATCGCCACTCTCAGATACCACGCAGACCTTCCAGCCATACGACCGGGATAAGGATATCGGTTTCTATGAGGTAAGCCCGGTAAAGAAATACGAAGCAACGCCGGAAACTTTTTTTATTTTTTTTCCTTCGGATGCGCATGAGCCCGGGCTTGATCCGGGGGAGAGAGGGCAGGTGAAAAAGCTGGTGATCAAGGTAAGGACGGAGTGAAGAGGGGAACACGGATTTTGCGGATTTTAGCGGATAATCGCGGATTAGGTTTCAGAGATTTCAGATTACCCAATTCTTCACTTCAGAGATTCTTCACTTCACCAAATCACCAAATCACCAAATCACCAAATAATCAAATCCGTGTTCCTCTTCCACTTCACCAAATCACCAAATCACCAAATCACCAAATCACCAAGTGAGTTACCAGGAATGATAAGGCTTAAATCTTGGCTTTTCCTGCCCGTCACCGGTCCATCCAATCCTTAAATGCCGATACTCTTTCCCGGCTGACGAGTAGTTCTTCCTCCTCAACCGGGGTGGACAAAAGGATTTTCAGCCTGCTTGATGAATAGGCGATGACGTCCCGGATGGCATTGTAATTGACAATGCAATTCCGGTTGATCCTGAAAAAAAACAACGGATCCACGAGGCCTTCTATTTTGTCGAGGGAATGATCGACCGGGTAACTTCTGCCCGAGACATTCAGCAAAAAACAACATCGTTCCCTGATGTAAAAACTTGAAATTTCCGTTACGGGCACCGACCGGTAATGTTCGCCGATCTTCACCAGGAACCTCTCCTTCGTCCTCGGTTTCAGCTGACTGATGAGCGTTTCGAATCTCGAGTAATCCTTTTCCTCCCGGCGCAGCTCCATGAACTTATCGAGGGCGGCTTTCAGTTCACCGGGCGCCACCGGCTTCAGGAGATAATCTATGCTGTTCACCTTGAAAGCCTTCAGGGTGTATTGATCATATGCCGTAGTAAAGATCACCGGTGTCCGGATCCTGCAGTTCTCGAAAATTTCGAAGCAGATGCCGTCTTCAAGCTGAATGTCCATGAAAACCAAATCGGGATCGGGATGATTTTGGAACCATTCAACGGTTTTTTCAACAGATGGCAGAACATCGCTTACCTCTATACCGGGTTCGATCTGCTCCAGAAGCCGGATGAGTTTCCGGGAAGCAGGTTGTTCATCCTCAATGATCAAAACCTTCATGTTCTGTTCGGAATGACAGGGAGTTTAACAATGAAACAACTATCTTCTTCAGTAACGACGAGTTCTTTACCCATGATCAGTTTCACCCTTTCCTGCAGATTCGACAGTCCGGTCCCTGCTGAGTTTCCCAGCGTGGATTTCCGCTGAATACCGTTCGAGACGACAAGGGAATCCTTCTCATCAAAAATATGGATCTTCAATGGGTTTTCTTGTGTTGCCCTATTATGTTTCAGGGCATTCTCCACCAGTATTTGTAAAGATACGGGTATTATTCTGAAATTATCAGGCGACTGGATGGCGATGTCAAGCAGGATCTTATCATTGTCGCGCTCTTTCTGCAGGCTGAAGTACCTTTTCACAAATTCCAGTTCGTCCTCCAGGGATATCAGGTCCTTTTCCTCGTTGTCGAGGACGTACCGGTAGATCACCGACAAATTCTGGATGTAATGGTCTGCCTTCGCGGCATCTTCATAAACAATCTCGGAAAGCGTATTCAGGCTGTTGAAGAGAAAATGCGGATTGACCTGCGACTTCAGGTTGATGTACCGGTATTTCAGATTTTCTTCCCGAAGCTTCTGTTCCTTTTTGACCGACTTTTGCCAAAGTACATAAAAGAAAGCGATGGTGAAAAACATCAGCCATAAGAAGTAGCTGGCGTTTCCGAAGTTAAACTCATACTTGAACATATGCGGCCAGAATTCCGACAGCTCCCGGCCTGAGTACAGAAACCATACATAAACACCTATCGTGATGGAGGCCAATGTTATCAGGTAACAACTTACGTAAAAGATCAGAAGCGCCGGGATGATCATCTTGTTGATCTGCGCCTGGGAATAATTCCGAGCTTTTTTGATCAGGAACATGGCGAGGTGGCCGCATAATGCCGACATCAGGAAAATGCTGAATGCGGTGATGATGACAGCCGGCTGGAATACATCCCCGGTCTGGCGGTATTTCATGATGACCGCTACCACCAGACCGAAGAGCAGTAATCCGCCATAATACAATATCCAGAACCGTAATTTCGGATTCAGTGATTTCACTTTGTTTGAATTAATTGATCCGTACAACGGAAATACTTCTGACCGAGTATCCTAACAGATTATCCGGTACACTTTTCATTTTCACATCCGTCAGGACGTCCTCGGACAGTGTGGCATATTCGATCTGCTTATCGGAAAGGGAAACATACACCTCTCCCCAATAATGACTCCGGCCTATCAGGGAAAAATCCTCAAGTTCAACCTTAAGCGGATTGTTCATTGCAGAATATTTCATAATGGCGCAGGTCTCTCCGTTCATTTCAGTGATCCCGATCCAGGTGATCCGGATGTCCTTGTTCTCAAATGTTCCGATGCCCGCCATCTCAACTTCCGAATTGGACGAAACGGCCCTGTATTCCCGGTTAAGTTCAAGCGAGTCCCAGTAAAGATAGGCAAAGACATCGAACCCGGTCATATCCCAGAATAGGTTTTTGATCATTATATTATTGTCGGGAAAGCCTGCGAAAAATTCCGGTGACATAATTTCAATGCCGGGTTTGTACGTGAAATTCTGCATATAATCCTGCCGGGTACCTTGTGGAAAAGGAGCTTCCTGATCCCCGGATGATGAAATATATACATCTTTCCAGGTGGCTGAATTTCCCGGTCCGTAGGTGATCCTACCCGATACCCGGCTTTTGTTGATGAATTTTGCATGGATATCGTAATTGCAGTAATCGGTTGTCATATTGTATGACCGGGTCCGGGATGTATCCAGACTCAGGCCGGCCGGAAGATGAAGAGGCAATCCGGGTGAGGTGAAGTTTTGTGCGGTTAAGGATGCGCGGGTCAGGGTAAATGCCAGGACCAGAAAAACGGATGAAGTTTTCATTGCTGTAAAATTTAGATTAATTATGATTCAAAGGTCGGGAGGGAAATTGCGGGAAGAAAATCAAAGTTGCCGGACTGTTGATTTTGGGTGCGGAGCCGGGGAAATTGAAAGTCGAACGGAAAACGGTTAAAGGAAGGGAAGGGCATGGAAAAGACGGATCAGGCGGATCCGGGAGGTTGAATGGTTGTTGTTATTGCCCGATGGGTGAGAGATTCTGCGGCCCGGATTATGTATCAGGGACGGTAGGGTCCGGTTTGGCAGGACACAGTGAGGGGCTTCGTAAACAGTAGGTGTCTTTAGTTTGACTGGGATCCCACCCCCACCGGCCGACCGTCCGCCCTTAATGGCTTTCGCCCCCCAAATCTCATCGTCCGTTTCCGTGCATTTTGACAAAAAGTTTTCAACAATTCCGCAAGATAACTCCGGATCCCTATGCCGGTAAATCCTTGCCGATAAATGAGAGTGCAATTGCTGGATGGATGAAATGATGATTTTCGCTGACGAAAATTGGCTCTTCTTTATAAGCCCGGCCCTCAATCCGGGATCACCGGATCCTTAAGAAGAGAGAAGGGATGACAGTCGTATCACCACTCTCAGATGCCACACAGACCTTCCAGCCATATGACCGGAATAAGGATGCCGGTTGCCATAAGGTAAGCCCGGTAAAGAAATACGAGGATGAGCATGAGCCCGGGCAGGATCCGGGGGAGAGAGGGCAGTTGAAAAAGCTGGTGATCAAGGTAGGGACGGAGTGAAACCCGGTTTAGCTGCCCTGTGTCGATAGCTGAATCCATCACAGGATGCAGGATTACTTCCGGCCTGCAAATTCTTCCATCAGTTCTGCCGCCCTTCCTGGAGCATCGTATAAGGCAAAATCCTTCTGCAGGGCTTCAGCGTGCTGTTTGTATTTTGTGTCATTCAGGACCTTTAGAACGGCTTCTTTTATTCGTTCGGGCTTCGGCGCATCGCTTCTCAGGTTGATCCCGGCACCATACCAGCTGATGCGCTGGCAAACTTCAGCCTTATCTTCCGTCCGCCCGGATCCGACGATCGGAACTCCATGGGACAGAGCCAGCAATGTACCCCCGTAACCACCGTTGGTGATCATAACATCAACGTGTGGCAGGAGAAGGGAGTAGGGGATGAATTTTTCCAGCCGGACGTTCGAAGGCAGCTGGCCGGGATTCAGTTCTTCTGCTTTTCCTGTGGTCGTTATAATAACGAGGAAATCCTCATTCGCGAGTGCTCGCATAGCGGGAATTACCATCCTTCGCGGGTTTGTCGAAAGAGTTCCCTGAGTTATTAGAACAACGGGTTTACCGGATGCCAGTTCGTTCCACCAGGTTGGGAGGACGAAATCCTTCGGCGGATCCGGCAGGAGCGGTCCGATATAATGAATATGATCCGCCATGTCGCTCCGGGGATAGTCGAAGGCGGGTGAGCCCGATTGGAGGTAGAGATGTGCGCGTTTTGCCATGATATCGAAAAAGGGTTCCGGTGCTGGAGGCAGGCCGAGTGTCATCCTTACCTTATTCATCTCAGAATTGATATCACGCAGCAGAACATACCACATCAGCCAGTTCAGAAATCTGTTCCGTAAACGTCCCATGATTGACCGGGAAGGTAACAATCCAAGTCCAAAGGGTGCCGTATCCCGGCTGATCACACCAAGCGGCACGGGGCTGTAGACCACACAGGGCGGGCCTCCAAGTTCCGACATGAATAAGCTTGCCAGCATGGCCATATCACAGAGCAGGAGATCTGCAGGAAATGTTCTGAGGATTTGTTTCAGATCTTCCACATAACCGATGGTCGACCTGATCACGAAGTTCTTGAGATCCCATTTAAGCTGGGCCATTCCGTGAAGCTTTTCCCGTTCAGTGAATTCTCCGGCCCTGGATTCATCCAGATCGGGGCCGGCCTTCAGGGGAAGGTATTTTGCCCCCGTCGCTTCAATGATTTTTTTATAACGCGAACTCGTGTACCATTGAACTTCATGACCACGTTTTACAAGCCTCCGGGCCAGGGGGATGGCTGGATTTATATGACCTGTTGCTGTAATGGTCGCCATTAGAACTTTCATCGAACCGAGTATTTTGTTAACCAAAAAATCCGGCAGGAAACCAAAAAGATCAATAATTGAAAAATGTTACCCGCATTTCGATTTGTAAAATATTCCCATTGAAACAAAGTGTAAAAGAGGGTTGGGGAAAGATCCGCTCAGGCCGGGAGGAAATTAATCGTTAATCTTTAAATTGTTAGCAATTTTTTTCCCGAATTGTTCATTTTCAAGAGCATATAAAACAGGAAAGATTATATTTCATTCCTTATTGCCTGCCGGGGCCTTAGTGTTAATTGGGGAATGATCCAATTTCATCCCGCTTTCTACATTCCGGGTCAATTCGCTGATAAAACGAGCCATCGGAGCGCCATCCATTACATCATGGTCTAAAAGAACCGTCATCATCAGCACCTCCCTTATTTCAATTTTGTTATCCCTTACGAGCGGTTTTTTTAATACCGAACTGATTCCAAAGCATAACGGATGAATGGATGCAGGTATAAACCATCCGTTTATCTTTCCCATCATACCAATTGAGGTAAAAGCCACATTACCCATTTTCGCGAAGGCGAATTTGGGGTGTCGTACCACAAATTTCCAAAAATATCTCCGTATAAATCCGGGCAGAATATAGTAGAGATTTTCGGCCCGGGTGATTTTTTTCTGAAGTACGATGTCATTCGGACTAAGTTTCTCATTCCTGGCATTGGTGATCTGTTCTGTAATCGATTCGATGCTGCATTCCTGGGCTCTATCTATCACCAGGGGGATGGGCACTTTTTGACCGTTCAATTCTTTTTCGACGATAAGGGAAATACTTACATCACTGAAGATCATACGTTTACCCTTTCCGATAAGGTAGGATGCTGCGGTTTCGTGGCTTTTAACTGTGGCACTTATGACGCTGATGAGCCAGCCCGTAAACGAGATCTTATCAGGATTTCGGTGGTTATACCTCCTTATTTTTTCCCTGCTTTCTGTTACATCCAGCTCGATCATTCCCGCGATATGGTGTTTCCGTTTAGCAATACCGGTTATATCGATAGTGGCGATTCTTGAACGGGGGAATTTTTGGATCTTATAGTCTTTCATTGGCAGAGTTTTACGGTTAGGAACCCCTGGGAATGAGAAATCAGACGGCTTTTTCAAAAATACAAAATTCATGGGTAAAAGGAGGAAAGCAGGAGAGGAAAGGAGGAAACCCTTCAATACCTTGTTACAGGCGGAGACGAGAGCCTCCATCAGAAATTCTTCCGGAATATGATACGGGTTGAAAGTGGCAGCTCCTTTTTCGCCCCATTTGTCTGGGACGGGATGGATATTTGCCGGATCCATCACGGCAGGAGACGGATTGCGCTTCAGGTGCAAAAAAATTGTCCGCTGTATCCCAGGCAAGACTTGTGGTGAACATATGTTAGCCGGTCACCTTGAAACCTGTCCGCCCGAAATGCTGTGTTTTTTACCCGAACCGGAGATCTGATCATCGGGCCCGGTTTCGGTTTCTGCTTTGAGAAGACCGGTTTACAAAACAAGGCCTGGCAGGCCGGGGGACTTTTCTCTCCCCGGGCATCTTGGTGGACGCGTCGGACAACTGCTTCAATGCCCGTTCCCTGCAATTTTTCTTCGGCAGAACCTCTATTCTTCCGGCCTGGCGCCAGCGACGACCATGACTTCTGCAGGGGCCATGAAGCCATGCTCCGTCTCAAAACTTTTTATCAGCGATCCAACCTCTGCCCAGGCTGCAGCACGAAGTGCTTCGGGAGCGTCTTTCAGGACGGCACGGTAGGCTCCGAATGCTTCCTTCATCATGACGAGGGTTTCAGCCGCCGAAGGCATCTGGAGTGTAAGTGAAAATGTTCGTTTGCGAATGTTGTGAAAGCCATTTTTAATCAGCATTCGGTCCAGCATACCCGGCCCACCGAGTGCAAAAATGCCGGGCTGACCCGGTTGCGGAGGCTTCTTTCCCGCATGGCGCAGCAAAACCTGCATAGGTTTGGCCATAAAGGCGTTGGTTTCCGGGAGAGTGAACACGACTGTGCTGATCCTGCCGCCGGGTCGGAGGGCTTTATATGCTACCCTGAGAGCAGCCGACGGATTGCTGAAAAGCATCAGGCCAAGACGGCAGATCACCGCATCGAAGGTCTGACCGGCAAGATCAAGTTCCTCAGCAGCACTCTGCATGGTGGATATATTCTCCAACCGGGCAACCTGTGCATTTGCCCTGACATATTCGAGCATTTTGGCTGAGATATCGAGCGCAACCACATGTCCACACGGACCTGCCAGGCTGGCTGCCTTCAGGGTCTGACTTCCTGCACCGCAAGCGAGGTCCAGAACCCGGGAACAGGGTTCGATACCTGCCATCTCCATCATAGCCCGTGAGGCCGGCTCTACCAAATCGGCTATCTTCCTCTCCCACTTGGCCCAGCCGGGAGCTGCACCTTCCCATTGCAATTGAATTTCCGCTTTTTCCATATCTGATCATTTTAAGAACGCCGGAAAAGCATTTGCAAGGAAAGAACATCACCGGTTGAAAGGAATCATGCGATGTGGATGAAGGGCCGTTCGATTTTCTCAGGCCGGGTTGGGCGGTCTTCCATCAGGGTCCCCCTTTCTGGCGTAAAGGGTTCCGAAAATTCCTAGACCGGTTCTGTTCAAAAACGCAAAGCCTTCCGGAAGGTATTTGCATTCAGGCGTTCTGGATAGGATTCCGAACTCCTTCGGTTATTTGACAATTTTTGCAGGAAAATGTTTAACGGAAAACTTCCTTCAAGGCCCTCGCCGGAATATTTGCCCTGGAGGGACATGATCCCGCCTGTGCCCGGCATGGGCCAGTCCCGATCCGTTAGCAATATCATAGATTGTCATGACACGGAACAAAAATCAGGCATCCGGCTTTAAAATTTTGAGGGAAACCTGTCTGGATGGTTTTCCCCGAATCCGATAATTTCTTAACTTACCCGGAAAATCAAACGGATACATCGATGGAAAAATCAAAGCTCACCCGCGGGGTCAGCATAATCCTCGGGATCTTCCTGATCGTCTATGCTGCAAACCAGTTCCTTCATTTCTTCCCGACAAGCTATGGCCGGATGCCTGATTTCACAAGAGATTACCTCGATGCCATACTGCCCTTCCTGCCGGCATTGTATATTTTCGAGATCATCGTGGGGATTTTCCTGATCTTCAATATCTGGATCCCGTTCATTGCGATCGTCCTGGCACCGTTATCCATTAACTTCCTGATCTTTAATTTCGCCAACGGGGACTGGAATATGCTCTCGGCTGCTTTTGTCGCCGTTCTTAACCTGGTGCTTATCTATCAGTACTGGCCGAAATATAAACCGTTGTTCAGGTCATGAGGGAGAGGAAGGTTTGAGTAAGGTTTGAAAGCAGAGGCAAGCTGATAAATTAATTAATACCTGATATTCCATGAAACCAAAACATATTGCCATGCTCGGTTCGGGGTTCATCGGTGATTTCTATACACAATCCCTTCACCAGCCCAGGAGCACGGACCGTGTCGTTATGATCTTTTCCAGGACGGAAGAAAAGGCCAGACGCTTTGCGGAAAAATGGTCCGTTCCACATTGGACGACCCATATGGAAGAGGCCATTAACCATCCGGAAGTCGATACCGTGATTGTAGCGCTTTCCAACAATATGCACCTTGAAGCTGTCCGGCTTGCGGCAGCAGCCGGAAAGGCCGTACTATGCACAAAACCACTCGGACGCAATGCGGGCGAAGCAAAAAAGATGCTGGAAGCCGTCGAGGAAGCCGGCGTGTTCCATGGATATATGGAGGACCTGGTTTATACACATAAGACGGTCAAGGCCCTGGATTCCGTCAGGAACGGAGCACTGGGAAGAATCTTTTGGGTCCGTTCGAGGGAAACGCACCCGGGGCCCCATAGCGACTGGTTCTGGACGCCTGAAATTTCGGGGGGTGGAGTGCTCCTTGATATGGGTTGCCACTGCATTGAGATCGGCCGGAATTTTATCGGGAAAGATATCCGTCCCGTTGAGGTCATGTGCTGGGCCGATACACAGGTACACCCGATAGAGGCAGAGGACCATGCAATCGGGCTGGTAAAGTATGCAAACGGAGCCATCGGACAGTTCGAGGTGAGCTGGTCGTTCCGTGGCGGCATGGACCTGCGGGACGAGATATCGGGGATGGAAGGGACGATATGGCTGAACCATTTCCTGCGCACGGGTTTTGAAATGTTCACCGCCACGGGCGAAGGGGCATATATTGCAGAAAAGGCCGAGACCGAGAAAGGATGGCTTTTCCCGGTAGGCGACGAGGTGGGCGAACTGGGTTACGACAAGATGTTCGACGATTTCTTTACCTCCATGGATACCGGGAAATCTGCCATGGAGGATTTTTACGACGGGTATGTGGTAAACGCCGTAATGGATGCCTGCTACCAGTCCGTAAAAACGAAGAAATGGGAACCGGTGAAACTCGATCTCTGGCGTGGTAAGGAGGAATCAGGACAGGTAGTCGGTTTCAGAGAATACGATGCGGATTATTACCTCATAAAGGAAGAAAAGCTGCCGGGTGGAAAGAAACTGATCCTGAAGAATAAAAAAACCGGAAAGATCGAGCAAAGGGAAGAGGTTTGAGGAGTTTGAGGCTTGAGTTTCACCTTTCAGGTTGAGTCACTTCCCCACATCACCGAAGAAACAGGAAGGCGGATCGTCGCGGATCCCGACGTGGAAATATTCATTTTTATTGTATTCCATTACAAGAAATTTCGTATTTTATTGTATCCCATTACAAAAAATTCCATATTTTATTGTATTCCATTACAAGAAATTCCGTATTTTATTGTAACAGACTACAAAAAACAGGGTAGTAGCCACAAAGTTCATCCGCGTTAAACATATCCGGTTATTCCACCGGTATTCGCCAAAATCCGTGACCATCCGCATTCCCCTCTTCAACCTGAAACCCCTATTTATTTTTTGATTTGTTGATTGGGATCCCCGGCCATCCTAAAAACCTGGAACTCTCGAACCTCAAACCTCAAACATTCCCTTCCCAAATTTGGCTGCCACAAACATTTTTCCCTATATTTGTGAAATGTTACTATTTCACAAAAAGGTGTTACTATGACTGTCGCAAGAATCGGCGTTTCTCTTGAAAAAGATCTCCTGGAGGCCCTGGATGAGTATGTGGACCTCAACCGGTTCTCGAACCGGTCCCAGGCAATCAGGCACCTGATCAATAAAAATACGGTGGAGCAGAAATGGCAGTGCAACAATACGGTTGCCGGATCGGTCAACCTGCTTTATGATCCCGCCCGGAGAGAGATACAGAACCAGATCGCCGATGTTCAGCTGGAATATCCTGCGGAGATCCTGTCCACCCAGCGGATCATTCTTACCCCTTCGAAGCACATGGAGATCATCGCTATCAAGGGCCTCGCAAGCCGGCTTACGGAACTTGCAGATAAACTAATCAGTATCAAAGGAATGCAAAACGGTAAGCTCACCATGAGCCGTGCCGATTAAACAGGGAGGGAGCTGCGGAAGGTTCTTCCATAGATTTTGGTCACTCTTAAACATGAATGAAGATGAATGAACTCAAACCCCAATTGCAGGAAAAGCTCAACCTCCTTGAAGAATGGTTTTCAAAGCGGAAAGGTTCCATCGTAGCCTTTTCGGGAGGTATCGATTCGACCCTCGTTCTGTTTCTTTCCAGGCGTTTCCAAGGAAGGGAGAATGCTATCGGCGTGATCTCGAACTCCGAGAGCCTGAAAAGCAGGGATTTTGAACTGGCGAAAGATTTTTGCAGGGAATTCGATATCCGTCTCGAGGTCATCCGGACCAATGAGCTGGCTGATGAACGCTATAATACGAATCCGGAGAACCGGTGTTACTTCTGTAAGGAACATCTCTTCCGTGATTTGAAATCGATGAAGGACAAGTACCCGGATTTCGATGTCCTGAGCGGAACCAACCGTGATGACCTCGGCGATTACCGGCCCGGCCTCCAGGCAGCGGCTGAATACAAGGTGCTTTCACCTATGGTCGATTGCAAGGTAACCAAGGAAGAGCTGCGAAATATCGCACACTTTTTCGGGCTTCCCAACTGGGATAAACCTTCCAGCCCGTGCCTGAGTTCCAGGATCCCATACCATCATCTCATCACCAATGAGAAGCTGAGACAGGTGGAAGCTGCCGAAAATATCCTGAATGAATACGGTTTCCGGGATGTCCGGGTACGCCATTACGGCACGTACGGACAAATCGAAGTACAAAAAGGGGAAATGGGAAAACTTATATCGCTGGAAGCCGAATTGACCGGAAAGATGCGGGATGTGGGTTTCCGGGAACTGAAGATTGACAGGGAAGGCCTTGTATCGGGAAAACTAAACAGGGTCCTGAATCAAACAGAAAGCAATAAAACCAGGGAATGAAAATACTCTATTACGACTGCTTCGCCGGGATCAGCGGCGATATGAATCTTGGTGCCCTCATCGATGCAGGTGTGGATGCCGGGTATCTCACATCCGAACTTGGAAAACTGAATATCGAGGGCTTTCACCTTGAGATCAGCCGGGACCAGCGTCGCGGGATCAGCGGAACAAAAGCCAGTGTTGTCATCGAAAACCAGGAAAACGAGAAACACAGGCATCTCCGGCATATCGAAGAGATCATCAATGGAAGTACGCTTTCTGAAAAAGTCAAAAAGGATGCACTCCGGATCTTCGACAAAGTTGCGGTTGCAGAAGCTAAGGTTCATAATATACCAAAAGAGCATGTCCACTTCCATGAAGTAGGGGCACTCGATTCCATAGCCGATATTGTTGGTGCTGCCATCTGTTTCGATTATCTGAAACCGGACCGTATATTATCCTCGCCTGTCCAGCTCGGTGGAGGTACGGTAAAGGCCGCCCACGGCATTATGCCTGTTCCGGCCCCCGCCACTGCTGAGATCCTGGTGAATATCCCGGTGCGACGCGGCCTGGTAAACCATGAAGCCACCACGCCCACGGGTGCAGCCATCCTGGCTGCCATGGTGGACGAATTCACCGACGAAATGGACTTTCCGATCGTGAAAACAGCCTATGGCATCGGGAACCGGGATCCGGAAGTGCCCAATGTTCTTCGCGTTTTCCTTGGTGAGACAGCCGGTCCGGCAGAAGATATCTCTTCTGAAAATGCAGTGGTTCTGGAAAGCAACATCGACGATATGAACCCGGAGCATTACGATTACCTCATGGAAAAACTATTCTCGGCCGGCGCCAGCGATGCCTGGGTCGTACCTATCGTCATGAAAAAATCGAGGCCTGCTGCGACCCTGTCTGTATTGTGCCATGCAGATCTGCTGGATAAAATAAAGGACATTGTATTTACCCACAGCTCAACCATCGGGATCAGGCAGTACAAGGTAAAGAAGAATATGCTGCGCCGTGATGAGATCACTGTGGAGACAGTATTTGGTCCCGTCAGGGTGAAGCAGAGTTATTATAAGGGACAGCTCGTCCGTTCGAAACCCGAATTCGGGGACTGCCGGGTGCTGGCAGAAAAACACGGAGTGAGCGTCAGCGAAATTGAAAAAGAAGTAATTCAAACGACCGTACGATCATGACCACACAGGAAATCCTTGAACTGTATAAGAAAGGCGATATTCAACTGGAAGAAGCACTCGAACGGTTATCGGACCGGGGCATCGAAGAAATGGGCTTTGCCACGATCGATACAGACCGCCAGAGAAGAACCGGGCTGCCCGAGGTGATCTACGCCTCCGGAAAGACCGTAGAGCAAGTGACCCAGATCGCCACACGGATGTTCGATAAAGGCATCAACATCCTGGCTACCCGGGTCACGCCCGAAATGGCCTTTTCCCTGAAAGAGACCTTCCCCGGAGCGGAATACAATGAACTGGCCAGAACCGTTTCCCATGTAAAAACAAAAAACCATGTACCCAAAGGCTATATCGCCATCGTGGCTGCCGGCACATCCGATCTGCCTGTGGCAGAAGAGGCCGCAGTTACAGCTGCTTTTCTTGGCAACCGGGTAGAAAAGATATATGATGTAGGCGTGGCGGGTATCCACCGCCTGTTCAATAAACTTCAACTCATCCGTGATGCGAAAGTTATCATCGTGGTTGCAGGAATGGAAGGCGCACTGGCCAGCGTGGTTGGTGGACTGGTCGATAAGCCGGTGATCGGAGTGCCCACGAGTATCGGGTACGGGGCAAATTTCCAGGGGCTCTCCTCCCTTCTCTCCATGCTAAACAGTTGTGCGAGCGGCGTAAGCGTGGTGAATATCGACAACGGGTTTGGCGCCGCATGCCAGGCCTCCCTGATCAACAAGTTATAAAACATCCGACCATGAAAGAATTATATTTACTGGCACTATCAGCTGCATCATTAGGTTTTATTCATACCCTGCTCGGCCCCGATCATTACCTGCCTTTCATCGTGCTTAGCAAAGCCCGTAAATGGTCGAGCAATAAAACCATGTGGATCACTTTTATATCCGGGATTGGTCATGTGGGAAGTTCGATAGTGATCGGGATGATCGGCATAGCCCTGGGCATAAGCCTTAAAAAATTGCAGTTTCTCGAGTCGTTCCGTGGTGATGTGGTAGGGTGGATGCTGTTCGCCTTCGGGATCGCCTATACCCTTTATGGGATTTATAAATACATGAAAAGCACTCATCATCATCATCTTCCGCGTTTTCTTGTTCCCAAAAACGTCCGCGAACTTCATCATCTCCCCATGGATGAAAAGTCGAAGGATAATACCAGGCTTACCCCATGGATCCTTTTTCTGATCTTCGTATTCGGCCCCTGCGAGGTACTTATCCCCCTCCTGATCTTTCCTGCCTATGCCAACAGGACCGTCGGGATGGTCGCCGTTGCCCTCGCATTCGGCACAGCGACTATACTGACCATGCTACTCACGGTTTACCTCGGTCATAAAGGCACTTCCCTGCTAAAATTCAGAGGCATGGAGAGATACGTTCATATGGTGGCCGGGATCATCATCCTTTTCAGCGGGGCCGGAATCGTCTTCCTGGGTTGGTAAGAGCTCAGAGAAAGGTTTTGTTTCAGTTGTTCCATACGGAGCTTCTCTGAATCAACCTCCCGGCTGCTATTCCGTTAGTTTATCGATCGGTGTCAGCTCGATCTTCCGGAATTCCACCTCCGATCCTTCCGCCTGGAGGGCGATCTGTCCCCTGTCGGTTGTACAGTTAAATCCATAGTTTACGAGGTCACCATTCTCCCACACCTTCACCTCGTTGCCAACGCATTCAATGATCATGGTATTCCATTCGCCTGCCGGTTTTTCGGAATCATCGGTAAGGTTGACGATCCTCCGGTTCTTATCTTCCGTGCTGCCCCATTTTTCCTTTGGCCCTCTCCGGGCTTCCATATCCGGAACCGCAATATCCTCGGCGATGCACCAGAAATCGCCGGCATTTTTATGTTCCATCTGTACTTCGAGCGACCTGGGGAACATCCCGTACAGGGCACGCGGTGTGCTTGCATGGATAAGAACGCCGCAGTTTCCGGGTTCGCCTGCAAAACGGTATTCGACTTCCAGGCGGTAATTCCGGTAAACGGAATCCGTGATAAGGTGTCCGCCGGGCGTTCCCAGGCTGACCAGCATGCCATCACGTACGATAAAGGGGTTGATCGTGTCGGGCCTGGTGTCCATGGCAGGTACATCGGCATGCCAGCCGGTAAGATCCTTGCCGTTGATCAGGCTGATTGTCCCGGATGTTGAATTTTTTTGGGAACAGGATGAAAGAAGGATGAAAAGAAGAAAGATCGCGGGTTTCATTCTATTGGTTTTTAGATTTTACACATTGCCAAATTACGGATATTTTGACGGTATCCAAGGATTTACATGGGTGAAAAAATGATCCGGCAGAACCCGGCAATGGAATTAATTCCGGAAAAATACCTGTGTCTCATCGGACATTTATCGTATGGATGACAGCGAGGCATTGAATTAATGCATTATCTAAGTAGTGTTTGCAAGAAAACTCGATTCCCCTTCGGCTCCGCTCAGGGACCGGTGACTTCATTCAAGAGGGTGAACTTTTCGGATGGTGGTAAGGCAGGCAAAAGGCCCCTATGTATAAATTTAATATTCAGTGACTTTCACAAGAAGGGCCTTTTGCCTGCCTTACCACCATCCGAAAAGTTCTTCGTTCATCAAATTGACCGGTCCCTGAGCGGAGCCGAAGGGGAATCGAGTTTTCTTTCTGATAGTAAGTAAACAGTTGCCCGGAATTCAATGTTAATGTAGCTGTTATTCTCATTAATTTTAACCCATTCATTATGTTAAGACTCATTTTAAGCCTCGGAATTCTATCCTCTTTTACACTTTGTTCCTCACAGGAACCACATCTTCAGAACCTTCGTCCGCTCACAAACGGCGGAGACAATGCGGAAGCCTATTTCAGTTTTGACGGAAAAAAATTATCCTTTCAAAGCAGTAACCCAGCATGGGGATTGAAATGCGATCAGATCTTTATGATGGACATCGGTGAGGCCGCAAAGGATCCCTCGGAAAAACCGAAGATGATAAGTACGGGAAAAGGACGTACCACGTGCAGTTATTTTCTTCCCGGGGATTCTTTGATCCTGTATGCTTCCACCCATGAGGCCGGCGGTGAATGTCCCCCGGTGCCGCACATTGAAGGCGAGTATTTATGGCCGGTATATGATTCATACGATATATATGTGGCGGATCTTTCAGGAAGGATCGTGAAAAAACTGACCGACAGCCCGGGGTATGATGCGGAGGCCACCATCTCTCCGAAGGGTGATAAGATCGTTTTCACAAGTTCCCGAAGCGGCGATCTGGAACTCTGGACCATGAACATCGATGGCAGTGGCCAAAGGCAGGTTACTTCCGGACTCGGATATGACGGAGGGGCATTTTTTTCTCCCGACGGGAAAAGACTTGTTTTCAGGGCTTCAAGGCCTGTAAATGCCGGGGATGTGGCAAAATACAAAAAGTTCCTTGCCCGGGGCCTGGTCGCACCCACAGAGATGGAGATATATACCTGCAATGTTGATGGCAGCGATCTGAAACAGGTGACCCATCTTGGGAAGGCAAACTGGGCGCCGTATTTCACCCCTGATGGAAAAAGGATCATTTTCTCCAGTAATTATTTTTCGGACCGCGGGTATGATTTCCAGCTCTTCATCGTCAATGCCGACGGCTCCGGGCTTGAACAGATCACTACAGAGAGTAATTTCAATGCTTTCCCGATGTTCTCTCCTGACGGGAAAGAGCTTGTATTTTCCTCGAACCGGAACAATGGCGGGACACATGATACCAATGTATATATAGCTGACTGGAAAGAATAGGATTACCTGTCGCCCAGGCAGGTACCTACTTTCCTGGCACTGGCGATCCATTCGTGGTTAGCCGGAATGAGCCGGGTTTTTCCCACCACATCTTCCAGGGGAACGGCAATGGTGGTATCTCTTTTGCTGGCAACGAGAATACCCGATGAGCCTTTGTTTATAAATTCAACTGCTGCGGTACCCAGCCTGGTGGCCAGCAACCTGTCGGCAGCCGACGGTGTGCCGCCCCTCTGGACATGTCCGAGAATGGTAACCCTTGATTCCAGTCCGGTCCTCTGTTCAAGTTCGGCCGACAATCGGATCGTGTTCCCGCTGTGAGCAGATTCGAGCTCTTTTAGTTTATCCTTCAATGCTTTGCGCTTGTCATGATCTTCTTCCGCCTGGATCGCATCTCTCAGGGCTTTATGCTTTTTATGTTCTTCCATTCCCATTGCACCCTCTGCCACAGCCACGATACTGAAATGCTTACCTTTCCGGCTGCGTTCGAGAATGGATTCTGCGACGATATCCAGGGAATACGGGACTTCCGGAATGAGGATAGCGTCGGCACCGCCTGCGATTCCGGCACCCAGAGTCAGCCAGCCTGCTCCGTGCCCCATTATCTCGACCACAATGATACGGTGATGGCTGGTAGCCGTGCTGTGCAGCCTGTCAATGGCTTCCACGGCAACACCCAGGGCCGTATCGAAACCGAAAGTTGTATCCGTACCTTCCACATCGTTGTCAATTGTTTTCGGAAGGGTTATCACATTAAGCCCTTTCTGCTTTAAACGGTACGCGTTCTTTATGGTGCCGCCTCCGCCAAGGCAGACGAGGACATCCAGGTGGTGATTATGATAATTCTCGACGATCACATCGGTCATATCAACCAGTTTGCCGCCCATGGGCATCTTATGAGGTTTGTCACGGCTGGTTCCAAGGATGGTACCGCCGAGAGTGAGAATGCCCGAAAGCAGATCATTTTCCAGACGTACGGACCGGTTCTCCATCAGCCCCCTGAAACCGTCCTTAAACCCGATCACTTCCATACCGAAGCATGAAGTCGCTGATTTTCCGATAGCCCGGATGGCGGCATTGAGTCCCGGGCAATCACCGCCCGAGGTCAGAAGCCCGATATTTTTTGCCATAATTCCCTCCTTTAGGATTATTCATTAGCGTGCCTCAAAGGTAATTCAACTTAGGAACTTAAACATGTCAGGCTTAACAAAGTCCCTGCAATTAAAAATAAAGATTTCTCCTTTAGGATTAAAATAAATTCAATTTCAGTGTTGAATGAGTAAAAGAAAAATTAGGATTGCATTCAAACTGAGGTATGAGTCAAAATCTGCACTCATCTGTGTGGTTAAACTCCTGAACCTTCGGATTTGTTAATATTCCCGCTATCTCTATTCAAGATTGTACCTCAGCTGGTCCAGCATGATCGGTACATCATCCCGGTCTATCCCCTGGCGCAGGAGTTGGGGCAGATCCTCGTCGAAGGCCTTCAGAAATTTATCTTCCGAAAAACCTTCGTCAGAGACAGATTTACGGTAAAATTCCAGTGCGGCCTTCCGGTTCCCCAGGCTCCACTGCACATGACCCATATTGATGTAATCGTGTTTGTTGGGTTCATCATCGATCAGCATACGAAAATATTTCTCGGCCTGTTCTTTCTTCCCCGTGAGGAAGGAACACCAGCCTATGGGTCGCCAGACATTTTTATTGCCGGGTGCCAGGTATTCCACCTTAAAATAGCATTTCAGGGCTTCCTCGAATTCGTTGAGTTCCAGGAAGCACTGGCCGATATTGAGCTGGATACCCAGGTCGTCGGGATCATTTTTCTCAGCTTCGTGGTAGTAATCGAGCGCTTTTGCAGGTTCCTTAAGATTGCGATAACAAAGAGCAATCTTCCGCATGTTCCAGAGATTTTTTGCACCATGGAGCTCGGCAGTCAGGTAGAAATCCAGGGCTTTCGCCCAGTCACCCGTCTTCTGATAGCACCAGGCTAATTTCTGGTATAGCTCGGAATTTTTTTCTGTCTCAACGAGGTAGTCAAAGATGCCTGCCGCTTCCATATAATGCTTTTTGCCGAAATAGTATTCGGCTATATTTCGCATCATTTTCCGGTCCTCTTTCAGGATTTCACCCAACGCAATCGTATTGTGGAAATCGAGCCTCCATTCAAAAACATCCTCAAAACCGGCCTTGCCCGGGAAGAGCTTATAAAACCGGTAAAGATCCTGGATGAACTGGTTTGAAATATATTCCGACCTGTTACTCTGATGCAGTAGCTCTTCATCCTCCCTGATCTCATTGATCTGGTCCATCTCCGCCTGCATGGCCTGGGTCATGAACGCGACGTTTTCCTGCGGCATTCTTTGGATGCTGAGGCAAAAGGAATATTTATCGGAATTACAGAGAATGGGCGCTTTTTCTATCGCCTGTATGAATTTCTTTACAGGCTGCTCCCCTGCACCCGGTATATCCGATATGTCCGGATTTTCCCTGAAGAAAGGCATGAACCAGTTGGTCATCTCATCAAAGAAGGGAAATGTTTTGAGCATGGAGAAAGAACCCATGAAGACATCTTCGCCCTTCATCTGCATCTCGGAAAACTCCTCCATCTTATTCAGGAATCCGGGTGAGTCCTTGAATATATCCTCCCAGTCCGGGTTTCTCTCCTCCGAAATACCTTCTTCCATCAGTCCCTCGAGATTGATCTTGTCTCTCAGGTGCGGGCTGATCTTGATCATCTCGGGGAGGATCTCTTCGCGTATCCTCTGCTGCAGTTTCTCTGTCTCTTTACTCCTTATAAATTGGGTGATGATGGTTTCAAGATTTAAACGGAATGCCGGGTTTTCATATAAAATTTTCAACCTGCCGGTAATATCCGGGTAGAAAGGCATCCTGCGATCGTACCGGAATAGATTGATCAACAGTCCGGTGAGCGCCCTCTGGCTTATCGCCGGCCGTTCCGGATCATACTGGTCGAAAAGGAGCATAAATTTTTCGGGATCGAAATACCTCAGCAGGCTGAGCATAAAAGCAGTAATGAGGAAGGCACGATAGGGCATGGGTACTTCCGAGTCTTTAAAAAACCGGTTCCATTGCTCCGCCTCCTCGGGTGACATTTTGTCATTAAACCAGACATGGTAAAAGGCGATCTTTATTTTTGCCTGGTTTTCCTTCAGGCCCTGGTTACCCGTTTGATCAACTGCGAAACGGCCAAGAAGTTCTTTTAGTAAGGCTGAAGCGTTCCCGGCAGGATCCATTTTCAGCGACCTTTTTTTTCGGTACTCCGGAGATGAAGAAAATTTCATCCGGAGGGCTTCGTTCAGGTTATCGGCAAGTTCGAAAACCGAGATGATAAGTTTCCTGTAAATCTTCTGCCTTTCCGGATCGAAGACCCCTTCCACCGTGTATTTCAGCATGCTCTGATAGGTTTCTTCCAGATTCCGGCATTCGTCATAAAAGATACCCATCCCGTTTTCCGCGATAAGTTTCCCAAGAAGGTCGAAGGCGGGTTTCAACCTGCGCGAAGCGAGGCTGTTGCAAATTTGGTTGTATTTTAATTTTAATTCCTGATCTGTCATAATGGTAACCTGAGTGAAAATTAGGTTGAAAAAATGAATTGTCAAAAATTGAACCATAAATATTAGGAGGAAGGGCGCAAAGGGGGGAAGTGGACACTAAGGCTTGAAGGCGCGAAGGAGGAAGTGAAGTAGTGTTTAGTGGAGCTTAAGTTAGGAAGAGGGAGGAAGGGCGCAAAGGGGGGTTGGACACGAAGGCTCGAAGGCGCGAAGGAGGAAGTGAAGTAGTGTTAAGTGGGGAAGGAGGGCGCGAAGGGGGGTTGGACACGAAGGCGCGAAGGGTATGAAGAGTGATGGAAGTGAAAGAAAGCTTTGGGCACCTAAGTTGGAAGAGGGGGAGGAAGGGCGCAAAGGGGGGGGGTGGCGGACACGAAGGCTCGAAGACGCGAAGGAGTAAGTGAAGTAGTGTTAAGAGGGGAGGAAGGGCGCAAAGGGGGGTTGGACACGAAGGCTCGAAGGCGCGAAGGAGTAAGTGAAGTAGTGTTGAGAGGGGAGGAAGGGCACTAAGGGGGGTTGGACACGAAGGCACGAAGGCGCGAAGGAGTAATTGAAGAGTGATGGAAGGGGAGTCCAATCTTTAGTGGAGCCGGAGTCAGGAAGAGGACGAGTTAAATTCCGGGCATAGGTCTAACATCAGCTGAATGAAATTTCATACATTTATTTATTTATTACTTTGCTAGTGTTCGAATAAAATTGAAATCGTCACGTTTATGAAATGCTCTGTATGCTAGATTTATCAAGGGTTTCATAATGTTTAATAAAGTTTTAACCGGACACTAGTGTCATGTCAATTATAGTATGACGTAAATAAAATATTTTGTATCTTTACTGAAAAAACATCATGGTAAAGTACAAAGTAACTTTAACAAAAGAAGAAAGAGAATCATTGATCGAAAATACACGAAAAGGTAGCCATACAGCCAAAAAGGTCATCCATTCTCTTATCTTGCTTAATGTAGATCTGGGTCCTCATAACGAGAATCAGCAAACTAATGAACAAGTCTGCAAGGTTTTAAAAACAGGTATGCGAACCATCGATCGGGTTAAACAACGTTTTGTTTTAGAAGGTCTTGATGCAGCTCTTGGTGTTGCACCAACAAGCCGGGTATATGAAAAAAAGGTTGACGGAGAAACCGAAGCCCGGTTAATCTCAATTGCCTGCAGTGAGCCTCCTAAAGGATTTGGCAGATGGTCCTTACGTTTATTGGCTGACCGAATGGTAGAGTTAAATTATGTAGATGAAATCTCGCATGAAACTGTGAGAAAGGTTTTAAAAAAAACGAACTTAAACCTTGGCGGGTAAAAGGTTGGGTAATCCCGCCACAGCAAAATAGTCATTTTGTTGCAGCTATGGAACAGGTTCTTGACGT
This sequence comes from uncultured Bacteroidales bacterium, assembly GCA_963771005.1. Classification (GTDB taxonomy): domain Bacteria; phylum Bacteroidota; class Bacteroidia; order Bacteroidales; genus DASQZK01. The sequence goes on along the minus strand of CAVYRO010000008.1, from coordinate 1,180,293 downwards.
TTACAGGCGACCTTATTAAGGAAGTTCACAAAGCATTACCGATGACACCAGGATCGGAAAAAAGAGTTGACTATGAATATTCACGTTGTGGGGTTTGTAATGTTTTTATGATTAGTGAGCCTTTGGCGGGTAAAAGATATCTGAAGGTAACCCAAAACCGAACAAAAAAAGACTGGGCATTACTTGTAAAATATATTTGTGACAAGTTATACCCCAATGCAAAAACAATAACCTTGATAATGGATAATCTGGCCTCGCATAGCGCAGCAGCATTATATGAAGCATTTGCGCCGGCCGAGGCAAAAAGATTATGGGATCGACTTGATTTTGTTTTCACGCCCAAACATGGTAGTTGGTTGAATATGGCTGAAATAGAACTAAACGTATTAACAAAACAATGTTTAAACAGAAGAATTAACATGATAAATATTGTAAAAGCTGAAGTCAGGGCTTGGCAAAATCACAGAAACAATAAAAAAGTCAAAATAAAATGGCAGTTTACAACAGATCAAGCCAGAGTAAAACTGTATAAATTATATCCGTCATTTCATGTTTAACATGACACTAGTGTTATTACTTAATTAGTGTTTGCAAGAAAACTCGACAACCCTTCGACTCCGCTCAGGGACCGGTCAATTCGATGAACGAAGAACTTTTCGGATGGTGGTAAGGCAGGCCAAAGGCCCTTCATAAGAAAACCATTGAATTTTAGATTTATATATAAGGGCCTTTGGCCTGCCTTACCACCATCCGAAAAGTTCACCCTCTTGAATGAAGTCGCCGGTCCCTGAGCGAAGTCGAAGGGTTGTCGAGTTTTTTTGCAAATACTAATTAAAAAAATATAATCCGGCATGCTATGAGAAAAATTGTATTTTGCTTCTGTTGTCTGTGGATATCTCATGCTATTTCTCCCCAGGCCTATCTGCCCGTCCCAGGAACCATGGATCAATATACCATTTTCAACTTCAGCCAATCCTGGCTGACTATGGCGGATTCACAGCTGTTTTTTACACGTCCGGAATGAACATCCGTGGCTGGGCAAAATGGGACAGGGATGGAATTCTGCCATCCGATTATGATTTTTCAATCATCGACCGGTTTCACCAGGCGAATCTGCCCTTTATTGGAGGCATGACAACTACGGTTTTTTTCTTCGATGAAGCCTCCGATTCGGCAGAATTTCTGGATTGGGTAACGCATGATGCTTCCGGGAATGTTGTGGCACACAACATAGTGGTCCAAAATAACTACAGGGCTAATATTGCCAACCCGGCTTTTCGCGATTACCTCGTCAAAATCGCAAAAATCCAGATCGACGGCGGAGTTGACGGTCTCTGTTTCGATGAGGTGCTGAGTGGGTACAACGGAGAAACCTATAATGGGAATGAAGGTTTTGATGACTATACCATCCGGGATTTTAATGCCTTCCTGTCCGGTAAATATCCGGATTTCACAAAGGCCGACTGGATCAAAAGATTTGACATGACAGAGAGTAATTGCATAGATCCTTCTTTAACGAGTGATGGCGCCGGATGTAAATTCAATTACCGGCAGTACCTTGCCGGACATGGCTGGCAGGATGATCCACTTAGTTCTGACAATCCTTTAGCTGCCGAATGGGGCCGCATGACCGATAACAGGGCGGATTTAACATCCAATACCTTTCTTGCAAAATATACAATCTTGTACTGGAAAGATATCGTGAGCCGTGTACGGCATTACAGCCGGATACCCGTCATAAGGTGGTATGGGTCACCTCAAATGGGATAATGCCTTACGTCGATTTCAATGAATTGGGGATGTATGATCATAATCAGGATGCAGGAGGTGCAGAAGCAGATTATGTACCGGTTACTTTGGGTCACCTTGACGGGTCGGTATCTCTTCAACCGGTATTCAGGGATTTATATGAGCGAAACAGGACCATAGCGGGTAATGTACCCCTGATCTTGTTCATCGACTGGCCTTGTGAAATGATGAGCAAATACAATGCTCTTCTTGGTTCCGAAAAGGAAGATTACTGGAAAATTTATGCTGCGGAAGCTTACGCCAACGGGCTATTCATGGCTTTTCACCTGAGGACATCGATTTCCACCGACCCAACAGCTGCCAGTCAGGGGATGCTTGGATTTTTTAAGGAATACCAGGGCTTTTACAGGGATAACGCTTCATTTTTTCATCATAACCAGCTCACAGAGCTTTCTGTTACCCTGCCGGACAGAAATATTAATTCTTCTGTTATGTGGCAGCCCGAAGAGGCCAGGTATACAATACATCTTGTAAATCATAATTATACTACCCGCAAGGGGATGGATGAAAAAAAGAGAGTTTACGGTTTCACTGAAATTGCCTGAGGCACCTGCCTCAGTCATTATGGTATCTCCTGATTTTCACGGATCCCGGATTCTGAGTTCAACATATAGTGAAGGTGTTCTCCGGATCATGGTCAACAGCCTTAAATACTACGATGTGATCGTCCTGGAATATCCACCTTCCTCATTCATCCTCCCGTACACCTCACCTCCTTCTCCTGGGAGCGAGGGGGGACTTCGAACGGTTCAGATACGCTAAACGATAACAACCCTCAAACAACAGGAAACAACTGATCCGTGATCAACTGTCAGAAATCCGCATTCCTCTTCAAAAAGAAACAGGGAATCTGAAACTACCTGAAACCATCTGAAACCATCTGAAGACATCGGAAATAACCAATCCGCGATCCACCGGCAAAATCTGTGTGTCAACCGTGTTTCACACTTCTTCCCCCGTCTTTCCATCAGCCGGTTTCCTATTTTTTTTTATCTTTAGTTCGCTATAAAACGTAATGCATCCATATTATGAAACTGCTTTCCTTTCTTCTGATTTTATCCTTTTTCAGTCCGTATGCAAATTCCCAGGATTATCCCTTCCGCGATACCCGGTTAAGCGACAGTGAACGCATTTCAAATCTGATCAGCCTGCTGACATTGGATGAAAAGATCAACTGCCTGTCAACGAAGCCGGCCATTCCCCGCCTGGGAATAAACGTGAACAGTATTACCGAGGGACTTCATGGTGTGGCATACAGCGGTCCGGCAAACTGGGCGGTTAAGGGCAGCAAGTCTTCACCAACCACGACCTTTCCGCAGGCGATCGGCCTGGCTGAAACATGGGATCCCTTGCTCCTGAAAGAGGTCGCAGCACAGGAAGCTACGGAATGCCGTTATCTTGATCAGAATAAGGATCACGGCGTAAAAGGATTGATCGTTCTGGCTCCGAATGCCGATCTTGGCCGCGATATCCGGTGGGGCAGGACAGAGGAATGCTATGGGGAGGATCCCTTTCTGAACGCTACATTGGTTACTGCCTTTGTCAAAGGACTGCAAGGTGATGATCCCAGGTATTGGGAGACGGCATCCCTGATGAAACATTTCCTGGCAAACAGCAATGAGAATGACCGAATGACCAACAGTTCGGATTTCGATGAGCGATTATTCCGCGAATATTACAGTTATGCATTTTATAAGGGAGTCACGGAAGGAGGGGCAAATTGTTTCATGGCCGCATATAATAAATACAACGGGATACCCTGTATGGTAAGTCCCGTGCTTAAAGATGTCACCATGGAAGACTGGGGACTTCACGGAGTCATTTCCACCGACGGCGGTGCGCTGACATCCCTTGTAAATGACCACAAATGGGTACCCGATAAAGTGCACGGGGCTGCAGAAGGGCTGAAAGCGGGGATAAGTATGTTTCTTGATGATTATAAGAAGGCTGTGACCGGTGCTCTCGAAACAGGACTGATCACCGAAAAAGAAATTGAAGGCGCCATTTACAGGAACCTGTGGATCCTCCTGAAATTAGGTAAGCTGGATGATTCGCCCGACAATCCCTACTCCCGGATTGGGGTGACCGACACGATCAAACCATGGACGAACCCCGAAGCACGGGAACTGGCCAGGAAGGCTACCAGGGAATCGGTCGTACTGTTGAAAAATCAGGGGAATTTGTTGCCCTTGAAAAAGTCCGGCATCAAATCCATAGCCGTTATCGGGCCGGCTGCCGATGTCGTTATTTCAGACTGGTATTCGGGAACGCCTCCCTACAGGGTAAGTGTGCTGGAAGGGATCAGGAATGCAGTTGGCAGAGATGTAATCCTCCACTATGCAATGAGCAATAAGGCGGATTCGGCGGTAGCGGCCGCCATGGTAAGCGACATAGCCATCGTTTGTATAGGGAACCATCCCCTCAGCCACGGGCTGGGATGGGGGCAGAATCATGTACCAAGTGATGGCCGTGAAGCCATCGACAGGCAGGCCATAACAACGGAACAGGAAGACCTCGTGAAACTCGTCCTTGCTGCAAATCCGAATACGATCCTCGTACTTGCATCCAGCTTCCCCTATGCCATTAACTGGTCGAAGGAACATGTCCCCGCTATCCTGCGTATCACACAGTCGAGCCAGGAACTCGGCAATGGTCTGGCTGATGTTATCTTCGGTGATGTAAGCCCGGCAGGGCGGCTGGTTCAGACATGGATCACTTCCATCGACGAGTTACCTCCGATACTCGACTACAATATAAGGAACGGCCGGACCTATATGTACGATACGAATGAACCGCTATTCCCCTTCGGATATGGTCTCAGCTATACCCGTTTCGAATATTCGGATCTGAAAACAACTAAAAAGACGCTCAGGGACGGGGAGGTGATCGATGTAAGCTTCAGCATTGCCAATACAGGAGATTACGACAGCGACGAGGTTTCCCAGCTCTACGTAAGTTATCCCGATCCCGGGGTAGAACATCCCCGGATAGCCCTGAAAGGTTTCCGGCGGACTTTCGTGCCTACGGGACAGGTGGTCCGTGTAACAATTCCACTGAAAACTTCGGATCTGAAGTATTGGGACACGCAGAGTCAGTTATGGAAACTGGATCCGGGGAAACTGCGGTTTTTCGTAGGTGGCTCTTCGGCAGACGAGCGTGTTACAGGGGATCTTATGATAAAGGGGGATTAAACGCCCGGGACCCTGGGAAGATGAATGTGGAACGGGTATGACAAGGGTTGGGCGGATGAACGCGGACTGATTCCAGCTTCGGGAAGCCTCTGTAGGTCCGGATCATCAGTGTTCCTCCCCCCTTAGCCGGTCACCTCTCCGAAAAATCCTCCGGCAGTCCGTCCGGAAACCGTGCATATAGCGCTGCCTCGGTAAAGGGAAGATTTTTGTACTTCGATTCTTTGATGTCATTGGATTTCATGATAAGGGCAATAATGGAATTAACCGGGACAGTAAAGATCATGAACAGGCCGTGTGAGATCGAAATTATCGGCATTATTGCGTACGACCGGGTTTTGCAGAACTTGATATAATATTTGGTGACGGTCGTAGTGTCAATATACCTGAGGTAAGGTTTCGATGTTGACCTGATAATGAGGGTGTTCCCGTTAAGGGTAAGGAGTTCGCCCTGCACGGCATCATTTGGCGTATGCAGCCTGATGAAAGAACCATAAGGGCTAAGGCCGATATTCTCCCTCTCGGGAAGGAACCGGTTTCCTGCACAGCTTCCCAGGAGGACTGTGCACGCCAGGAGGAGAATTTTTTTATTCATGGGACGGGTTGTTTTCGGTGTCAATCCGGCTGCTCCAGAAGATCTTTTCGATCTCTGTTTCGTACCTGGAGTATTTTCCGGCTTCCCTGCGGAAGAATTTATCCGGGTTTTCAAGAAGTGCATTAAGCTTTAGGAGGTTCTTGTCTTTAAGCCAGCTCTCCCTCATCCACTCGAGGTAATACCCTTTTGAACTCAGGAAAAGGTCATAATCCATCCCCTCACCGGGCAGCCTGAAAAACATGTCATACTCATCGCCGGGGAGGGAGACCAGCTGACCATCCTCATCGTTCAACTGTTCGAGCAATTCCGCATGATCTTCATGCCTGTATTGCAATCGTCCGGGTTTGAGTTCGGTTGCACCGGTAATCCCGAGTACGGGCAGCAGTGCGGCATAATCAATCCTCCACAGCCCACGGTTCAGTACCAGTTTGACTGTGATCTCATCATCATCGGGGAGACGGCCAAGAGGAAGAAGCTGCTGATTCGAAGCGATCGGCCCTGTTTCATTAAACACTCCGCATTGCCTGTATCCGCCTTTTTCAAGGAGATAAACGTCGATGCCCCCGAGTTCATCATCGATGAGATTATGGTTCCGCAGAACCTGGTTATTATTTTCGAGTTCGGCCATGACATCACTGACAGTGTTTCCCATGTATCCCATAACATTGTAGATCAGGTAAGTCGTCATGAGACTCTGGCGGAAGTTGAGGACCAGACCGGCATCGGTTAAATTCCCGCGCCTGAATTTAAGTGTGATGGATTCCCGTGATTTCATATTTTTGGGATCCGCAGGGCTGAACCGCTCATCCAGATCGGCAGCAGCCAGCTCACGGGTAATATCTCCTTCTCTGGCTTCGGCATAGACAGGGTTTTGAAGGAAGGACGGATCGGTAAGATAAAACTGATCATCGATTCCCTGGAAAACTTTCAGGGAAGGGTCCCGTTCCACTGCCAGGATGCTGACATTCCGTACGACATGGGTTTCCAGGGCTTCATTTTTCATCCGGATGGAAAATTCAGGTCCTTCCGGATGAAAATTATAAAGAGCATCGATATCCCGGTACTCCATGGATGGCAGGATGGCTTCCGAAAATCCCTCAGCATCTGCATTGAAAACGTAATTTCCGTCGCCGGTATAGAAGGTTGGGCAGGAACCCCAGCAGGCTTTTGGGATGCTGATGCATAAAACGCCGATCACGCCATCGACTGTGGTTATGATATTTCGCGCCACAACCCGGTTATGCCACCGCCGGTTATCCAGTTTCCCGTTCGATTCGAAAAGCACCACGGTGTCGGATTTGATTTTGATCACCCCCGTCCGGAGCAGATTCCTGCGGGTGTCGTACAACCTGGCATTCCCGCTGATAATGTCGGTTTCCGGGTTATAATCCCAGAGGGTATCGGTATAAATGCATAATCCGCCCGATTTCAGATGAGCCTTAAAATACGGTTCGTCCAACGAGGGTGATCTTGAACGGTTAAAAGAATTTATGTCCCTGAACACGGAACGGTAGTTGGAATGCTGCGAAAATATCACAATGTCCGGGAAAAGAACAAGGCATACCAGGCAGAAAAGAACTTTTTTCATTGATGGGGATGTTAGTAGTTGAGATAAAACAGGAAGGAGGCCGGAATGTTTATTCGCCGACGGCTGAGGAGCAGGCATCAGATCGTTGGGGTCGGATTGTCGGAGGTGAGTATCATGAAGTTAGAGCTGGACGAATAAGAGCACGAAGGGAAGAGAAGGGGTGGGGTGGACACAAAGACTCGAAGGTATGAAGGAATTAGGAAGGATTGGTGGGGGTAAGGGGAGGAAGGGAAGAGAAGGGGGCAGGGTGGATACAAAGACTCGAAGGCATGAAGGGATTGTGAAGGGTTGGTGGGGTAAGAGCACGAAGGGAAGAGAAGGGGGCAGGGTGGACACAAAGACTCGAAGGTATGAAGGAATTGTGAAGGGTTGGTGGGGGTAAGAGCACGAAGGGAAGAGAAGGGGCGGGGTGGACACAAAGACTCGAAGGTATGAAGGAATTAGGAAGGATTGGAGGGGGTAAGGGGGGGAAGGGAAGAGAAGGGGCAGGGTGGACTGAAGGAATTGTGAAGGATTGGAGGGGGTGGTTTGAATTTTCAATGGGAATGAATTGCATCGAAGAATGGATACACGAACCGGTTGCCATAAATCAGCCTTGGGTTCCCATTCCCGGGGGGCAATGTAGCGGTAAAAACCCACGGATGGAGGGTACAAATTTCGTGTTCCTGCCTGTCAGCCTGTCAGCTCTTCAGGATTAAAACCGAATCAAACACCCTGACCTCACTCCAGAGCTGCTGGTATTTCTCAACAAATTCGAGATGTACGGGATGTCCCTGGTAAATATTCTGATCCTCGGGGCCTGCAAAATGTACGATCCAGGAATAATCCCAGGTATTGTCCACAACATTACGCGGAGTGCCGGCCGGCACTCCGCGGTAAAATTTACGGATCTGAGGAACCGTTCCCAGCTTCATCAGACCTTTTTCGAAATCCATCTTTTCAGCGTTGGTAATGTCATCTTTCAGCCAGAAGAAGACAGTATGAATGAAGGTGGTTTCTTGTTCAGGCATTGCTTGTATTTTAAATATCCGGAAATTTAAAAATTACAGTGAACTTTTACCGAAGGCCTTTCCTGTCAGCCGACTTCGGGTCCTTAACGATAGTGCCGCTGTTAAGCTTCCCGTTTATGGCATCTGTTCTGAATGCCCCTGCAGCGTCGTAGTATTTCTCGGAAAGATCGATATCGGAGATAAGTACGCCGGGTTCATTCAGCGGCAACTGGTTCTTTATAAGTCCGTCAGGTGTGATAAAATAACACGGCCAGCTTTCGGGAGCCGATGAGTTGGTGAGTGACATGTAGAAATAGTTTGAGGCTGCCCTGGCCTGGGCTGTGAGATGCATGATAATGGGATGAATATTTCCCTTTTGTTCCCGTGCATTGTAAAACGACTGGAAGATAATATCGGTCCCCAGCTTCCTGTATTCACTGTACAATTCCGGGAACCGCACGTCATAGCAGATCAGGAGCCCGCAGCGAACACCATTTACTTCAAAAGTGACAAAATGATCACCCGGAGAAAAATATTTCAGGTCACCCCCTGTACAGAACCGCTTATCATACCGGTCGGCAATCTTTCCATCCGGGTTTATTACATACAGGCTGTTATGGGGCTTATGATCTCCGGTCAGCCGGTGCATGGATCCCAGGACAACCCAGATTTGGAGTTTTTGCGCAAGCAACATCACCGAGTCGGTATAACTGTGGAGTTCATCCCAATCGAAATCATCCAGTGAATTCATGTCGGATCCGGCATATCCCGGGAGTGCACATTCTGAAAAATGCACTATATCTGCTTTCTTCAGTTTTGCCTCGATCATCTGCTTTTCTATCCAGCTGTAATTCTCTTTTATTCTGGCTGAGACGGGAAACTGACAGGAGGCGATACGTAGCTTACCCTTTTGCTGATCTTTAGGGTCCGTTTGCGCATCGGTCCCTATGCAGTAAAATACCTGGAGGAGTATTACAAATCCTGTAAGGAGTTGTTTCATTTGATCTTTCATACCTTTTATACCTTTGCTTCAAAAGTCAAAGCCGCGATTGATGTGTCGCGATGTATATTCAGCGGGATCCGCACAATGCGGATCACCTGTGCCCCATATCCCTTTTCCCTTCTTTCAATGTTCTACACCACAGGTAGTTTCCAGGGCTTCCGGTATACCGGCATCAGCAAATCATTGGCTTCTTTGTCGCCAATGAACTTATAGTTCTTAGAATCCCAGTATAACCGCCTCCCGGTTTGAAAGGCAATATTTCCCAGGTGACAGGTACGGGCTACTCCGGCTGCGATCTCAACAGGACAATTCAGTTTTTCGCCTTCTTTTATTCCTGCTATGAAGTTTTTCATATGGTTCTGCAGGCCATTTCCCTCTCCTTTGACCAGGGGAACTCTTTCCAGGGTGGGATGACCTGCTTTGGGCTCGGGAATGACTTCCCAACCCTGGCGGTCGACCACCAGTGTGCCGTCATTTCCCACAAAACCAACGCCATGCGAACGGCCATAATAGCCCCCGTCGATCCCGATGCCGTGATCCCACAAGAGCGTGAAACCATCAAATTCGTACAATGCCTGCTGTGTATCAGGAGTCTCCGTGGCATCCTCCGGATAGGCGAATTTTCCTCCCATCGACATCACGGATTTTGGCGCGTATTGTTGCATGCCGTATAATGCGTAGTCGATAATATGCACTCCCCAGTCTGTCATCATCCCCCCGGCATAATCCCAGAACCACCGGAAATTAAAGTGAAAACGGTTTTGGTTGAAAGGCTTCTCGGGCGCAGGTCCCAGCCAAAAATTATAGTCTACTCCATCGGGTACCGGAGAGTCGGGCACCATGGGTACGGATTTCATCCAGCCCTGGTATGACCAGGCTCTCACCGTCCGGATATTGCCTAGTTTCCCGGAATGAACATAGCGGATGGCATCCTGCCAGTGTTTATCACTTCTTTGCCATTGGCCGATCTGGCAAACGGTATTGTAACGGCTAACCGCTTTTTCCATGAGATTGCATTCCCCAATGGTTTTCGCCAGGGGTTTTTCGCAGTAAATATTATATCCCAATTCGGCTGCATTCAAAAAGGGCAGGGCATGCCAGTGATCGGGGGTACCGATAATGATCACATCCAGTCCTTTATGCTCCAGCAGTTTCCTGTAATCGGAATAGCCTGCAGGCGCTTTGCCCTGTATTTCAGCAACCTCCTTTACCCTCTTGTTCAGAACATTGGCATCCACATCGCATAGGGCTGCACATTCTGTACCTGGTTGGTCGAGAAAAGCTTTCAGATCAGCGAATCCCATCCCGTTTATGCCAATGGCACCGCATACCAGTTTTTCATTGGCACCACGGAATGCGGCTCCAGATGCGGGCAAGGAAGAGATAACGCCCAGCCCGGCTGCCGTTAAGGCACTGTTTTTTATAAATGTTCTCCGGTTTGTTGTCATGCTTCAGTGGATGAGGTGAGACATTAAGTTCATCAAATATAAAGATTCAAGCTTAACTTTTTTGTATTTAAAGGATATTTCAGTATATATTAATTTTGATTGCGTCCGTGGATGGCCTGTAGCCTTGGATGAAGCTAAAACAGGGATTCCAGTGAAAAAATACGGACCTGTTTTGACGGATGTGCGTAAATTATTTTTCAGCACGGAAGAATGCACCGATTTTCGAAAATTATTGAAGCTTGGTTCCATGAAAAAATAAATCCCCGGTTTGACCGTTATATCAGCGGTATTCAGGGTATTCATCGAAGAAACAGGAGATGAGGTTATTTTACAGGGTTGCAGGGGGACTAATGATCCTGATGGCTGCATTTAGTGTTCCGGCGGGTGCCTGGTCCGGCCGGTTATATCCGGAAGTTTCGGAAGGGTTGTTTCAAGGCCGTTATTACCTGGACTCACTGGAGGATTTTTTGGCCGCCGGGACAGGAAAAACAGTAGACACAAAAGGTGTCGATGCGGGGGAGATACTGAACACGGCACGTGAATTTATTGGTGTGCCTTATTGTATGGGAGGGAAAAGCACCCAGTGCATGGATTGTTCCGGTTTACTTGTTGCCGTTTTTGCCAAACACGGTATTTCTATGCCGCATAATTCGGAAGACCTGGCCCGGTACGGGAAGATCGTAAAAGACAAGGATAAACTCAGGAAAGGGGACCTTGTCTTTTTTGCGGATTCCTACACTACCACTCATTTCATAACACATTCCGGTATCTATGCCGGGGATAACACCTTCATCCATGCATCCTCATATTACGGTGTAACGGTAACATCCCTGGAAGATCCGTGGTGGGATGAAAAATTTGTTTTCGGGACGAGGATATTTTAGAATGGATTTAGTCGGTTTATAGTTGTCGGTTGTCAGTTTTCAGTTTTCAGTTTTCAGTAGTCAGTTGCCGGGTTGATCGGTACTCATGGTACTTCCTGTTTCAGCATCCGGAATTCCTGTTGCAGACCGATTTCGTTACGGCAGGTTGGTTTCAAATGAACCACCTGAAACAGCCCTTGCCTGATCACGCGTCAAAATCAATGTTTCTCCGTGTTCCGCTTTGAAAATCTCTGAAACAATCTGAAACCCTCTTTATCCATCCTAACCCATATCATCCAATTACCTTACCTTCAGAATCTGTCCCTGCAATACGGTATCTGAAGTTATGATTCTGTAGATGAAGATATTATCCGTGGTGTTATCGGCATCGAACGGAAAAGTATAATTTACGTGTGCAGCCAGTTTTCCCTTGTAAAGTTTTGCGACGATATTCCCCCTCAGATCGATGATGGCAATATCCGTTTGCATATCGACGGGACTGTTAACCATGATATTTATCTCCTCCGCGAAAGGATTCGGCCAGGCGGAAACGGACAGGGCAGGGGGGATTACCGAATGGTCGGCTATTTCCAGATCCTGTATGTATTCACATGTGGAAGCTTTGTAAATGACCGGGATAACATCCGGAAGATCAGTATCAGTAAAGCATACATCGTAGCTGATGATAAGCCTTTCAGACCCATTATTGCCGAAGCCTGAAATATCATCGATTTTAAATCCGTACACTCCCGATTTGGGATCCGTGGAGTTAATTTCCTGTTTGAAGTTCCATGAATTGCTGAGATGACTTATATAGCCTCCGTCCAGGCCCACCACCAGGTGCGAAAGGTCATGCTCGCAATATCCCGTGGTTTCCACCTCCAGTTCCATGTGATAACAATGGTTTCCCAACGGGGTAATTGTGGATAGCATTGTCTCCCAGCAGGAGGATGTGCACCCTCCGTTTGAACCCCCGTTGCCGTTTCCGTCACCGGATCCTCCATCATTTCCGTCGCCGGATCCTCCATCGCCTGATCCGTCGCCACTCCCGTCGCCTCCGCCGCTATCCCCTGTTCCTGTTCCCGTATCGCCGGGGTTACATGCCAGGTTCAGTGTATCGCTGTCACGGCAACCGGCATCATTCCAGGCCGTGAAGATCATCGTGGCAGAGCCATTGCCCGATGCGAAAGTTGCCATATCAGCCGCAGAATTTGTAATTGACCAGCTTTCATCCTCGCTGCTGATCTCCCAGGTATAATCCGTCGCATTGGATGAGAGAGAAATTACCGTGTTCCCCTCCGCATTACAGGCAACCTCTTCAGGGGCTTCAATCTCTGCGGTAACGCTGGCGATTCCGTTGATTGTAAACGATTTTGAAGTCAGACATCCGTTCGCATCGGTTACATCGATCGAATAGTCCCCGGGAGGCAGGCTGTTCCTGGAAGATCCGGTACCTCCGTCCGACCAGCTGTAATCGTAGGGTGAAAGACCACCGGAAGCCGTGAAGACGGCGTACCCCGATTGTATTCCGCTGCAAGATGGTTGGATAATACTTGATACGATGCTGATATTTTCAGATGCGGCAATATGTATGTTTTTCGTGATCTCACAGCCCAGGGCATCCTCCATCCGGATCTCATAGTCCCCATTGCCGGGAAGGACAAGTGGCGAGCTGACCAGCGAATCTCCAAAGTAGAATTCGTATGTCCCGCTTCCCCCCGAACCGGTAAAGAATATTTCGGCATCCGAATCCATGCTGCAGTCCCGGGGTGAAAGGGAATAACTTACATTTAGGGGCGGTCGGTCGGAAACGGTAAGTGTTTTAGTTATTGTTGCAGCCCGAGAGATCTGTGACGTTGACGCTGTACCTGCCACTTTCAAGACCGTTTATGCTTGCCGTGGTATCTCCCGTATTCCAGAGGTAGCTGAATGGGGCAGTTCCATAACCTATACCGGTGACAGATATTTCACCGTCATTTCCCCCGGCACAGGCGGGATTCGTTATCATTGTGCTTACCGACAAGCGTCCTGATGCCGACATAAGCCGATTTTGTCACCGAGCATCCCTCGGCATCCGAAACCGTCAGGTTATAGAGCCCGGAATTCACACTGCTGATATCGCTGGCAGTGTCACCGTTCGACCAGGAATAGCTGTACGGGGCGGTACCGCCGCTGACTTCCGAGGTGACCTTTCCTTCCCCTTCCTGGTAACATTCCAGGTAGTTAGCTTTCAGACTGGCCGCCAGGGTTGAATTTTCTTCGATTTTCAGCGATTTTGAGACGGAACATCCCGATTGGTCTGTTACTGTGATCATGTATGTTCCCTTCGCAGCATTTGTAAGATCCTTCGACACACTGCCGGTACTCCACCTGTATGTATAGGGGGACGTGCCTCCGGTAACGGTTACTGTTGCCGATCCGTCGGACATTGCGCAGGTGGCATTGACGATCTCTGCCCCAATGGATACAGCACTTTCCGGTTGATCAACTTCAGCAGAATCTTCCGCAATTTTACCGGTGGCATCGGTAACCCTCAACGAATAGTTCCCCGTTGTGACATTGAGCAATTCGGGTGAGGTACTTCCTGTATTCCAGAGGTAGGTATAAGGTTCCGTCCCCCCCGTCACCGTAGGGATCACTTTTCCGTCATTGCCGTTGAAACAGGTCACATCCCCGGCTGTGAGCACGAGGCCCAGAGATCCCCCGCCGGAATCATCGTCCCCGGAATCATCGTCCCCGGAATCATCGTCCCCGGTATCCTCATCTCCATTTGGGTCTTCACCGCTGATTTCTTCATAAGTTACACACAGACCGTATTTGAACCCGATGGTAATGCCTGATTTAAGGCGAATGAGGCACTCCGGATCGGAACTGCAAACGGTGTAGGTTATTTTGAATGTATCTCTACCGGGGCTTTCCCCGAAATTCTGAATGTCATCGATTTTAAAACCCGAAAGACCCGTTGTGGGATCCGTTGATGGCGATTCGATCTTCCAGCTTTCCGAATTCGTAACATTTGTTATGTTGCCACAGGGAACTTCAACCGTAAGATGGGAGAGCGCATAACTGCATTCCCCGGTGGTATACACCTCAAGCGTGATATTGAGGCAGTCATCCTCTTGGGTACTTTCAACAACCCTTGTTGAAAAGCAATTTTCACAGTCCTTTTCCCTGGATGAAAGGATATAATTCTGACCGGAAAGAATACCTGTTATAAAGGTGAGGAATAATGCACTGAGTACACTTCCTTTATAACTCCTAAGCTGATTTGAGGAGTAAAATTTTTTCATATGCAGTTCAGGTTGGTGTGCATTATTATACTCTTCATACAGCATCTGGTTACGTTTAACCTTTATTTAGAAACGTTCGTCAAAATTTGATTTTATTATGTAAAATGGAATATGGGATCTGTTGCCGTACTTTCTTTGCATGGACAGGGAACAGGGATTTTGGGATGGGATTTAGCCGGTCCGGAATGTTCATTAAGTTTAAACAAAGGATATGACATATTAGTATTGGGAATTCAGCCGCGGTCAACATCGTTGGACATCATGGCGCAACTGATCACAACTGAGAATTACTCTCTTTTTTAGAGGAGCTGCCGGAATTGATCTTAATCGATAAATGTCTGATAATGAATTTAATTAGTTTTCTTTCTGATACTAATTAACAAAGTTTAACGATTCGCCGGATTGCAATCTGTACTGCCTGGTTTGGCAGCCCTGCGGGAAGAAGTAGTACTTCCGTTTACCGTAAGGATAAGTGAACAATTAGGGGAAGATCTGTATCTACAATCATAGAAACGGAAAAATACAATTGGAAAAGCCAATGTATGTTCGCATTCGGCCTCGGTTCAAATGGCACCCCGGTCTGACAAAAAACAGGATTGTATAAATAACTTCATATTGACCGGGCGATGAATCGTGACATACTGATTATGCCGGAAAATTTTGGATTCAGCGATGAAAGAGAAAAGAGTAATCGAAAACAAAGGACCTTATGATGTCATTGTCATCGGTGCGGGAATCTGCGGGATCATTTTCCTGAAGTATGCCAGTGAAAAGGGCTTGCGGTGCCTGGCCCTGGAGAAAAAGGACGCAATAGGAGGTTTGTGGAACCGGATACCTGCATGGCAGGAAATTCAGAATCGGAAAGCGGATTTTGCTATAGACGGCGTGCCCCTGGACGGGGTGAAACAACCCGACGTGATCCGGCATATGCAAAAGTGGGTTCAGGAATACGACCTTACACGTTTCATCAGGCTGCAACATGAAGTCACTTCCGTTTCCCGGATGAACGGGGAATGGCAAGTGAAGACAAACCGGGGAACATTCCGGACCCATTACCTCATAGCGGCTTCCGGAGTTCAAAATGATCCGTGGATCCCTGAAGTAGAACGATTGTATCCGGAAGTTACTGAAATACATTCCTCAATTCTGCAAAAGCCGGAGGACCTGGCGGAAAGGAGGGTGACCGTTGTTGGAGGCGGTGCATCAGCTTTGGATCTGCTTGATCTGGCATTGGAGAATAATGCGAAAGAAATCCAATGGATATATCGAAATACCCGGTGGTTTTGGCCGACATCCGGATCAAAACAGACTCTCTGGCCAAATCTTCGTGAGCTGTCCATCATGCAGACTGTCACAGGATCAACAAGGATGGTTAATGCTTTTTTACGATGGATGCTTAAAAAGTTATATAAGTACTTTAAGATTACTGAGATCATGCCACCAGAAGGTTTTGATATCAGTAAACATCAGATAATCCCGGGACGATCTTCCGTGATTCGGAATTTTAGCAGGATCTCCCACCATCAAACAAAGATCCGGCGAATCCAGGGTCATGAGATCCGTCTTGAAAACGGGGACCACTTCGATACGGATATCATTCTTTGGGGAACGGGTTACAAAATGAACCTGAAATATCTTGGATTACCTGAGTATAGCCGCATTAATACCCTTGAGCAACTGCGTCCCAGGCTCGGTTCATTGTTCGTGCGCTGGATTATCCGCAATCTGTTCTTCATTGGTATGAGCCTGATCGACGGTTCGGGGTCCACGCCTTTCTTTACCGCAATTGAGGCCAAAAGTATTGTGGCTCATATCATGGGACAATGCGAAATTCCCGGAGAGAATATCCCGCATCTCATCGTCCATTGGGATCTCTTCAAATATTTCGCAAGTTTCGATCACGTTAATTATCCGGGAATCTGGTGGAGGATTAAGTATTTCCTGCTTGTATGGTGGTACGCTGTCTTACAGAACAGACATTATAATGTTTAATCCCTGACCTCAAATTTGAATCCTTCTGTCCATCCGGGCTTTGGGAATCTACTGTATCTCACAGGGACTCTTCGGTCTCTTATTTCCATTCGCCGAAACTGGCACTCTGTCAGACTCGATGCAGACCGACCACTGACCCATAGATCCGGAATTCCCTGAACTGACCGTTACTGTCAGATTACCGGTGAAAAGGTAGTATTGTCCGGACTTTAAGTTGTAGGGCATGCCGTTAACCCTGGCCATCCCGCCACCTGCCGTCGGCTGGATGAAAAGGCTCGTGGCAGGTCCGGAGTACCTGAAATTATGATCTTCCAGGTTTTCCCTGTTAAAAGTGCCCTTTGGCGTTACCATGCAGAATTGCCATGATGCATTTCCGGGATTGATCCGGGTCCCGCATGCCTCTTCCTCCCGGTTGACAGTCAACGACCTAAGATCCCGTCCACAGGAATTTTCAGCTGTCACGGCCACGATATAGGTACCCGGGCTGAAATTAAAGGTTGTATTGAACTGCCCGGCACCAATATCGTAACTAAAATCCGTGCTGGGTTTGCCATTAATGGTCATCGTAATATCGCTCTTGTTTTTGATGTTGGACATTGTACCGGTGAGTTCATGAGTGGCATCGGGCCGGTCAACGGCGGAAAGGCTTATGTCGACCTTAGGCGGCAGGCAGGGCTCCTCCCGGTTTACCGTCACTGTTTTGCTGTCATTTCCGCAGGCATTCCCGGCTTTGACCGTTACGGTGGATGTTCCCGGCTTAAAGTTGTACTTTGCGCTCAGATGTCCGGTGGCGGGAACATACTGAAAACCCGGATCGGTGCTGCCGTTCACCATCACGGTAATGTCACTCTTATTTTTGATGTTGGATATGGTACCGGTGAGTTCATGAGTGGCATCGGGCCGGTCAACGGCGGAAAGGCTTATGTCGACCTTAGGCGGCAGGCAGGGCTCCTCCCGGTTTACCGTCACTGTTTTGCTGTCATTTCCGCAGGCATTCCCGGCTTTGACCGTTACGGTGGATGTTCCCGGCTTAAAGCTGTACTTTGCGCTCAGATGTCCGGTGGCGGGAACATACTGAAAACCCGGATCGGCGCTGCCATTCACCATCACGGTAATATCGCTCTTGTTTTTGATGTTGGATATTGTACCGGTGAGTTCATGAGTGGCATCGGGCCGGTCAACGGCGGAAAGGCTTATGCTGACCTTAGGCGGATGGCAGGGCTCTTCCCGGTTTACCGTCACTGTCTTGCTGTCATTTCCGCAGGCATTCCCGGCTTTGACCGTCACGGTGGATGTTCCCGGCTTAAAGCTGTACTTTGCGCTCAGCTGCCCGGTGGCGGGAATATACTGAAAACCGGGATCGGTGCTGCCGTTCACCATCACGGTAATATCGCTCTTGTTTTTGATGTTGGATATTGTACCGGTGAGTTCATGAGTGGCATCGGGCCGGTCAACGGCGGAAAGGCTTATGCTGACCTTAGGCGGCAGGCAGGGCTCCTCCCGGTTTACCGTCACTGTCTTGCTGTCATTTCCGCAGGCATTCCCGGCTTTGACCGTTACGGTGGATGTTCCCGGCTTAAAGCTGTACTTTGCGCTCAGCTGCCCGGTGGCAGGAACATACTGAAAACCGGGATCGGCGCTGCCATTCACCATCACGGTAATATCGCTTTTGTTTTTGATGTTGGATATCGTACCGGTGAGTTCATGAGTGGCATCGGGCCTGTCAACGGCGGAAAGGCTTATGTCGACCTTAGGCGGCTGGCAGGGCTCCTCCCGGTTTACCGTCACTGTCTTGCTGTCATTTCCGCAGGCATTCCCGGCTTTGACCGTCACGGTGGATGTTCCCGGCTTAAAGCTGTACTTTGCGCTCAGCTGCCCGGTTGCAGGAACATACTGAAAACCCGGATCGGTGCTGCCGTTCACCATCACGGTAATATCGCTTTTGTTTTTGATGTTGGATATCGTACCGGTGAGTTCATGAGTGGCATCGGGCCGGTCAACGGCGGAAAGGCTTATGCTGACCTTAGGCGGATGGCAGGGCTCTTCCCGGTTTACCGTCACTGTCTTGCTGTCATTTCCGCAGGCATTCCCGGCTTTGACCGTTACGGTGGATGTTCCCGGCTTAAAGCTGTACTTTGCGCTCAGCTGCCCGGTGGCGGGAACATACTGAAAACCGGGATCGGTGCTGCCGTTCACCATCACGGTAATATCGCTTTTGTTTTTGATATTGGATATCGTACCGGTGAGTTCATGAGTGGCATCGGGCCGGTCAACGGCGGAAAGGCTTATGTCGACCTTAGGTGGATGGCAGGGAACTGTTTCTTTCGCTGGAATATAATTAATACGGACTGATGTGTTGTTTTCTCCGCAACCATTCTGAGCTGTCAGGAGAATGGTATTTTCCCCTTGTTTAAGGGAAGCTGTGTAACTTATCGTCGTGCCATTAAACGCAAAGGGAACCTGAATACTATTCAATAGTAATGCAAGCTGGTTCCTGTCTTCTACGTTCCCGAGAGATGCACTGAATACATAGGTTGGGTCAGCGGTTGTCAGCTGATCCCGGCCGGTGCCCATAAGGCTGATGGAGGGAATCGGGCATGGCTTTACTTCCTTCATGATCACCCGGGAACTGACATCCCTGCCAGCCTCGTTTTGAGCCGTAATCGTGACTGTATTACTGCCTTCTGACAGGGCAATATGCGCCATGAATTCACCCGTATTGTCACTGAAACTGAAGTTCCGGGAATTTATGCCATTGATGCTCAGGATGATGTTCTCCGCGTATTTCACACCGGATATGGAGGCCTGGAGTGTTGTGGCGGTTTCGGAAGTTCTGTAGGGGTTGGCTGCCGGAACCCGGATACTGACGACGGGTTTCTCCGTCCGTACCGGTCTTTCATAACGGATGGTCATCCTTTCCGCTCGGCTGCCGGCTTCATTCCTACCGCTTATCTCAATGGTATTTAGCCCTTCCCTGAGGTTAAGTTTTGCATTTACTTCACCCGAGCTGTTAAAATTGAAATTACCGGAAGAAGACCCGTTGATGCTTAGTGTAATATCATTTGCTGAACCCACATTCCTTACCCGTGCTCTTAATGCGAAAAGATTGTCCTGCACGGTGACAGGCGCCCCGGGATCGATAAATATGATAACGGGAGGGGGTATCACAGCCGCTCTGTGGTAATTGACACTTACCTCATCTGTAGCAGATCCTGACGGGTTGCCGGCGTTTATCCGAAGGATATTTGTACCCTCAGCCAGAAATACGGATGCACCTAAAGTTCCATTTTCGGGATGAAAATTGAAAACTGTGGTTCTCCCATTTAGAAGCAATTGAATATCTTCCCTTCTGCTGACATTTTCCAACTGGGCCGAAACATCAAGTTTTTCCATGTCTGCGTTGAGGTGATCCGTATATGGGTATGTGAAACGTACTGTGGGTGCGGGGATGACAGTTTCCCGGGATCCCATGATGATCCGAACCCTGTCCTCAGCTCCTCCGGCCGCATTTCTTACGAGTATCCGGAGATTGTTGTCCCCCTCATGAAGGGTAATACTGGCGGTAAAGATCTTTGAATATGAATTATAGGTGAAATTGTCTCTTTGAATGCCATCCTGGTAGAAAGATATGTTATCAGATCCACCGGCATTCCGGATATCAGCCTTCACGCTGATGAAGCCAGATGAAGCCCTGTAGGGGTCGGAACCGGGATTGGTTATTTTCACGTAGGGTGGTGCTGTAACGGCCGGGTTAACAGGGTTGTCCGGGGTAACGGGAATGACAGGATCTGTCAGAACGTTTGTAATATCAGGTAAAAGGGGCTGACTGTAACCGGAGGATTTCCTTGAGGATCCCAGGTTCCATCTGAAACTGATGGCAGTAAAATGATTTTTATCCAGGTGCGTACCGGCACTGATCCTGTTATCCAAATCGATACCCGTGCTGCTGTTTTGTTCTGTGAGGGAAAAGGAAGTTTTTTGTTCAATGCCAAGTGAGAAGGAACGTGTGAACTGGTAACCGATGTAAATACCCGCTGTGGGGAGGATGCTGGATTTATCATTGAGGCTGGTTTCAAAATCGTTATCGGAAAGGGCAACCAGGTCCTGGTAAACCCGTTTCCTGTTGCGGTCCGGATCGATACCTGTAAAGTCATACAGGGCACCATTACCATCATATAGGTCGGCAAAAGTGCGTCCCCGGGTGATTCCCGCACCCGCAAAACCTGTGATCACCAACCGGGTTCGTTCCCTCAAACGGTTCAGGGTAAGTCCGAATTCAAGATCGTAACTGCAAAATTTATAATCCAGGTTACTGTACGTGGCATCCGTATTGATCCGGTGGTCAAATGCTTTATTTTCGCCGGTAAGGAAGCGGAATTTCCAATCGGCACCCAGGAATGCCCCTTCCTTCCTATAAAGCGGCGTCCCAAGGGTAAAATCAAAGCCTGTTCCTCTGGAATTGGGCAAATCCGACTGCTGGTAGCTCGCTCCAACGCCAAAACCAAGGCTGATGCCTCCCCGGGTTGTATAGATTGACTTTTGTGCTTTCGCGTGGTTAAAGTTGAGCAATGACAGGACAAGTATGCTCAGCAGGGATAATTTTGTTTTCATCCGTATTTAGCGGGAGTGGGTTGTTACTATTTTGGTAAAAAGGTCAGGCCCTGGCTTCTTCAACGAAAAGATAAAAAAAAGGTTCGGGTTTGGGATTCAGGGGATTTCAGAATGGAGAACGGCAGGATGGCTGGCATTTTACGTTCTGGAAAAACAATGCGACCACAATGACGGCGGAGTAATTATTAAAACCGGACCAACTTTTTCGACATCATCATTGTACTTGTTTAGTAGCAGATTATATCAATACGGAATCATAAATAGGCCAGGAGCCTGGTCCGGATGGTAATAAACGGAATAGTATGAGTAAGACGAAGCATTTAAAATCCACATTTAGATTAGGAGGCGTTTATGAAATCAACCGCTCTGGTTACGGCGCCATGCAGCTGACCGGAAAAGGGGTCTGGGGTGAGACGCCCAGGCGGGATCTGGCAAAGAAGGTTTTGCTCACTGCTTATGAGTCAGGTGTGAATTTTTTTGATACGGCCGATTCCTACGGACCGGAGACCAATGAGATCCTCATCCGGGATACGCTGGCCGATCACTATGGAAAAATTACAGTTGCCACTAAGGGAGGTTTCGAGCGAACCGGGCCTTACCGGTGGGTGGTAAATGGTCATCCCGCCCATATCAGGGATGCCATTGAAGGAAGCCTGAAGCGGCTAATGGTGGAGCAGATCGATCTCTGGCAATTGCACCGCGTCGATTCAAAGGTCCCGCTGGAGGACACCTTAGCTCCGGTCGTGGAAGCACTGAAAGCCGGAAAGATAAGACAGGTGGGGCTTTCTGAAGTGTCGGTGGAAGATATCCGGAAAGCGCAGAAGGTAGTGCCGGTCGTCTCCGTGCAGAACAGGTACAACCTGGGCGACCGTCACTGGGAAGATGTACTGGATTACACGACGGAACATCACATGGCCTTTATTCCATGGTATCCGTTAGCTTCCGGTCCCGGATCTCTGGCTCGTAAAATTGGTGAAATTGCTGAACACCATAATGCTTCCGCAGCTCAGATTGCCCTTGCCTGGCTGTACCGGAGGGCAGAGAACATCATCCTGATCCCGGGAACTCATTCAATTGAACATCTGCAGGAGAACCTGGCGGCTTCGGAGATCGGGCTGAGTGACGAGGAGTTTATGGCGTTATCGGAATAAGGGTGAATGTAGGACACGGGACGGGTACTGATTTTTACGGATGGGCATGAAGTTGGGTGATTCAGGTTGTCTCTGGTTGTTTGAGAGGTGAGTTTGATATTTTCATTTTGCAGGTAATAGGGTTTCACAAAAAACCCGGGTGATATCGTAAAATCTTGAATTCTGATGCTTTTTTGACAATAAATCGACCTTTTTTACTTAAAATGCATCAAAAAAGCATCAGAAATTCAAAAAGCCTGATCCTGGAACTGGAAACCCGTAACCTGGGACACTTCTATTCTAAATCTGTATGAGTCCGGGTAATCTATGGTGAAATTCCTCAGCTCCAGTTTTTAGCGGCCGGAAAAATAATCTATCCCTGTCATGTTCATATACGGCATAAAATTTGTATTTTTGTGCTTCTCATACCGGGGCTGAGTTGGTTTTGACAGCAGGTCAAGCAGGTATGGAAGCATGCCGGGCATTGTGTTTTGGCCCGTAAATCCTAAGGCTCACACTTTTTAACTGGCAATACAAATTACGCTCTCGCAGCTTAATTTTACTCAGTAAAATTAGCTTAATCCCGGCATAAGATGCCGGGACGGGATGTCCCGCCACAGTTTCCACCTGATTGGCTGTGGTATACGGGGCACAGGACAAACCGGGTTAGCCGCTGTAATGTCCCGGTACAGTGGTGAAATAAAGGGACTAAGGATCATATAGGCCGTTTGTCGCCGGTGTGGTCACGAAAACCAAAGGCAGAATAAGCATGTAGAAACCATATTGGTTTCCTGTTTGGACCGGGGTTCGAATCCCCGCAGCTCCACGTCTTTCAGAGGAAATAAAAACAGAACGCCGTAAATCCTACCATTTGCGGCGTTTTTATTTTAAAATCCTGACAAAATTTACCTCCAATTTCATATTAAATGCTCCTTATTCGGATACCTTAACCCGAAAATTTCAATGGTAACCGAATAAGCCGTATTAAATTGATATAAAATGCGTTAAAAAATATTTATTTTAATTTATTTACCGTAATTTTATGTCGTTTTAATGTTATGAGGATACCAAAAAAGTTCCGCCATGGTTGAAAGACAAACGCTCGCCATCCTATTTTACCTAAGAAAGGATAAAGCACGTAATAAGGACGAAGTTCCGATTTACATGAGGATCACCGTCAATCATAAGCGATCTGAATTAGCTTTGCAGCGATATGTAGATCCTGATAAGTGGAATACTTCCGGTGGTGCAGCCAAAGGTACAAAAAGTGAAACAAGGGAATTGAATGAGTTCCTTGATCTTCAACGAAGCAAGGTATATGCTGCACAGAGAGAACTGCTTGAAGAAAACAGGACTGTCACTGCCCTTTCATTGAGAAATAAGGTACAGGGAAGATCCGAGGAACAGAAGACTCTGATCGAAGTATTTAATTACCATAACAAACTGATGGAGGAGAAGGTACCGGGTGAATACAGTCCGGCAACATTGATCCGCTATAAGACTACCCTGAAGCACGTAAAGGACTATATCCGGTTCAAGTACAAGACGGACGACGTCTTATTGACACAACTTGATCACCGGTTCATCACTGAACTTGATCATTATTTCAGGACAGAGAAGGGAACGAATCATAACACTTCGATCAAATACATCAAGAACCTTAAGAAGGTAGTGAATGTGGCCGTGATGAACGACTGGCTTCGAAAAGATCCTTTTGATAAATTTTCCGTCAAGATTAAGCCTGTAAAACGGGATTACCTGACAAGTGAAGAGTTACTTTGCCTTGAACAACTGAAGATATCCATTCCCCGGCTGGACCAGGTCAGGGATGCTTTTATTTTTTCATGCTATACCGGTTTTGCTTATTCTGATGCTGCGAATCTCACAAAAGACAACCTGCGCATTGGAATTGATGGTGAGATGTGGATATATGCTGAAAGAAAAAAGACCTCATCCAAATCCAATGTACCTCTTTTGCCCAAGGCACTTGAGATCATAAATAAATATGAGAATCATCCTGAAGCGATAACAAAAGGACGAATATTACCTATGATTAGCAACCAAAAACTAAATGGTTACTTGAAAGAGGTTGCCACCTTAGCGAAAATAAATAAGAACCTGACCTTTCATTTGGCCAGACATACATTTGCAACTACCGTAACTTTGACGAACGGTGTTCCCATTGAAAGTGTAAGCGAGATGTTAGGCCACAAGGATATAAGAACTACCCAGATATACGCAAAAGTTGTCGAGAGAAAAGTAAGTGAGGACATGAGAAAATTAAGAATAAAGTTGAACTCGAATCTTGATCAGGAGAAAAAAAACACAATTTAGACTATGTCAAAGGTTATGTTTGTTTCGGATTGTTCCTTTGCAATTGATTGGTTATTCAATCTCCAATTTTATACTACTTATTCTTTTCTTTATCAGAGGCCTTACTTTGATCTTGTATTAGCAAAAACCAAATTGAATACCGAAGGAATTAAGGTTCCTCCAAAACAATTTCAGAAAGTATCAACACATCTGAAAGAATTTAAAATCACAAATGAAGAGATTATTCCGGACTTATGTTTATTCCAACAGGTATTTGTGCATCAGTATAAATCATATAAGATAAAAAATCTTCAAAAATTTTCTCATGATAATCTAAGTGATATCAAAGAGGCCAATAGGTTATATGAAATAATTAATTTTTCGCATATTCAAACATATGATCCTACTTACGAAATACCTAAAAATATTGAAAAAGTTCAGTTAAAGGTATTCACCAAGGATGGTAAGAAGCCTAAAATTTTCAACTTTTTGAGTGAAAAATACATCAAAAGATTAATAAGCTCAGCTTTAGAGGAATATAGCACATCATACCGAAAGATATTTGAGAATACTGATGGAGAAAAATTAACTGAAGATTTTTTCAACTTGCACGGTAAACCTAGTAATAAGAAGGATACTCTTTTAAAGATTATTCAACACCGAGCTACGATTCTTATAAACGTTTTCCTTAGACAAAGGCTTTTACTAGGCATGACAGAAAATATTCGAACTATCACCAATGAAGCTGCCTATTTTATTGGGACCATTCTTAACGACATTAAGCTAATGGATCATACGGAGGAGGAATTCACTAAGGATAAACTATTGCAAGAATCTTATGGTTCCTATGAAAAATATCTTATCCAGAAAGTAAAGTCCTATCTTTCAGTTGGAAAAAAGTAGGTTGAAAGATTCCTTACATTTATTCCATTATAAATTGAAAATCAATTAATTAGATGAATTAATTTTGTTGGCAAATAATTTAATAAGCCAACGAAATGAATTTAAATGAGATCACAACCAAGCGAGATTTAATCGAACTCGAGCAAAGGTTAGTAAATAAAATTAAGGACATCCACATCAAGGAACCCCCGAAAAAATTTCTTAGGACCAAACAGGTCTGTGATCTTTTAAGCATCTCTCCCTCAACTTTACAGAATCTTAGAAACCGGAACCTCATACCCTATCAGAAAATCGGGGGATCCCTATTTTATAAACTGGAAGATGTTGAGGCAGTTTTGGACGGAAATCCTGCAGGCATCAAAAGATAATTTGCCATGAAGGAACTTTCGAAAGAATTCAAGAAGCATGGATACCTCTACAAACTAGTGGAACGTACCGATAAAAAGGCGATTTATTCGCAATACTATAATAATATACCTATTGCGTACGAAGTAATAAAAATCCGGATACGTCCAGCTAAATACAACCAATTTTTAAAGCGTCAAATGGAAGAGAGGGAAGTATATCCGTGTGATGAGGATTGGGGAACACTGGCACGGACAGTTAAGACTTGGGAAAAAGCTCTTGAGAGATTTGACAAAATTTTAAATGTTTGAACTCTAAAAAATTTGAAAATGAATGGACTAAGACATTATAATGATTCAGCAAGGGATGTAATTTTCATAAATAGGTACTTGAAGATCCCAGTAGACTTGTGCAAGTATGCCTTTAAAAACAAATTAATCAGGCCATTTCGACTGTACATATTTTTATTAGCGACAACCCAGGGAAATATTGTATTTAGAGAAGATGACTTTAAATCAATCGCAGCAATTCTGGGATATAAGTCTCAAAAATCCATTTCATCCCATTTAGGGAGTTTAAAAAAACTTAATTGGATAGGATATAATAAGATCCAGCAGAAATATTGGGTGAGAGGCTTGGATTCAATAAGGGCAATGCTGAAATTATACAATCGTAAAGCTATTGAATTTGGACCAGAGTATCTAGAAAATTTTATTCCTTATTGCTATGCAGGGATTGTTGGAGCTAAAATTAAGCGCCAGGCATGGAGTAGAAGATTGGCTGTTAAAAAAAGTGGGATAGCCTACCAAGATCTTCCCTCCAAGCCTGGTTATTATCCTTTAGCAAATATACTTATAAAAAAGGAACTTGGAATTTCCTTGAGTACTTTATCAAGATATAAAATGGAAGCAAGAGTTGCGGGCTACTTGGATATAATTCCAACCAAAAAGTCGATACCAATCAAAACAGAAGAATTAGATACATGTAAATCAAACGATTATGAATCATTTGGCAGAATGTATGTCGCTGGTAGAAGAGTTGTTGAACAGGGTCCTGACTTAATAAAAGTGTTTCTTACTTTTAAACGGAGGAAAAAAATGAAATGATATTAAGTGGTTAGAAGGAATTAAATAAGAACACAATTACCAATTAGTTAGTTTGCTTTCATTTTTTTCCAATCGGCCAAACTAAATTGGCCTCCCACTTCAATTGTTCTTATTTAATTTCAGTGGGGGGCGGGTTCGCAAAAACGTTTTCTCCATATGAATGAAGGTCCTAATTTTATACATAGACCACAAATAATGACAGACGATGCCCCGATCAATTCAAAATATTTCACTGGATGACCTGATGCAGGATCCAAGAGTCCAAAACTTTCTTAGAAAAAGAGAGCGGGAAATTAAGGTAGAATACCGGGATCGCAGTAGGAGCTACCACTCACAGATCTTCTCCTGCCACGCCTGGCTACTCTTATTTCATTATGAAGTAATAAATAGATTGCGTGATGATTACAAGATTAACAGATCTGAGTTCATAGTACTTATGGGGGCATATGTTATGAAACGCCTTGGTAATTACAGATTCAAAGCCAGAGAAGTTTCTCATATCTTGTTACCCTGGGAATCAAACCGGATCTACCGCCAACTTAGAACTCTGGAGATAAAAGGTTATATTCACAGTGAGAAATCCAATTTTTCGAAAATCAATCTTTATACAATATCTTCGTCTGGGGAGAGGGTGATCAGGGCCTTTAGTCAGCACTTCTGGCAATTTTTTGATGAAGTACGGGGGAAGATAGGGGATTTGCCGGTGTCTTTTGAGAAACTTTTATGAGTTTTGAAGGAATTGAGATTACCTTCTTGCAACCTATATTTATTTTAAGGGTTTAATTTTGTGTGATATAGTCTGTTCTATTTGCAAAGCGTTAAATAAGAATACCACGAAATATTGATTCTTGCTAGAGACAGACAGACCCTAGATAATCTTTCAATTAATTAGAACCTTATAGCTTACCTAAATTGATTAACTATACAACTTTTCAGGTGTCGGGAGAATCAATACTAAAATACCCTGAAATTTCAAATTAAGAAAATGGCAAATCTTTATTGATCAGGTTTTATGGTTATGTCTTTATTTGATTCTCAGATACTAAATTAATATCCTATGCACGGGGGATTGGTCCATAATTTCAGTTTTCATTCAAACCTCAAGCGGCATTTTTATATAAACATCCTATGGAGGGCCTCTTAGCCTGATGAATTATAATCAATACTAAGAATATCAATCCTTAATATTTCCAAAATAAATCCTAAAAAAGTATTTTTAGTATCTCATTTTTTGAGATATAAAAAATAATATTCATATCTTCAAGGTCTAATTCGCAAAAATGAACCGGATCAAAGAAGTATTGAAGGAGAAAGGGAAAAAACAGACGTGGCTTGCTGGTAAACTTGGGAAAAGCTACAACATGGTGAACTCCTATGTGCAAAATAGACAACAGCCCAGATTGGAAGTGCTGATTGAGATCGCTGAAATACTTGATGTAGATGTAAAAGAATTAATAGAAAGTACAAAGAAGTAGATGGCAACCAATAAACATGCAACCATAAGATACCATACATTAGATAGGTGTTTTAGTAATCATGGAAGAAAGTTCTTTATAGATGATCTCATTGAAGCATGTAATGAAGCTATCTACGAATTTTCAGGAATTGAAGACGGAGTGAAAAGAAGGCAAATTTATGATGACATCACTTTTATGGAAAGTGAGCAGGGCTGGTCCGTTCCACTAGAAAGGATTAAAGACGGACGAAAAGTGTACTATAGATATTCTGACAAATCATTTTCGATTGGCAATAAAGGGATCAACCCATCTGAAGCAAAACAATTGATGGAGACACTATCAATTCTTGCACGATTTAAAGGAATGCCACAGTTTGAATGGGTAGAAGAAATTCAAATTAGATTAGAAGACACGTTTAAACTTAAGGGCAATACTGTTTCAACCGTGGGCTTTGAGCAAAACCCATATTTGAAAGGGCTGAACAATTTTACAGAACTCTTCAACGCTATTCAAAATCAACAGGCTTTGATCATAGATTACCGAGGGTTCCAACAAAAAAGTAATTCTAAAATTGTTTTTCATCCTTGGTATTTAAAACAATACAATAACAGGTGGTTCCTTTTTGGGTTTAATGAGGCTTATAAATCATTGTCAAATCTTGCGATTGACCGGATAATTTCAATCTCCAATTCACGAGAGAATTATATTCAAAATAAAGACATAGACTTTGACGAGTTCTTTGAGGATATAGTGGGGGTATCTATAAACCCAGTCGGAACTACAGAAAAAGATTTTGATTAAAATCACCAATGAAGTATGGCCTTATGTTGAAAGCAAACCGCTTCATGGATCGCAAAAAATTAAAAACAAAACAGATGATAGCATAGAAATCGAATTGGATGTTCAGGTAAATCATGAACTTATAGCTCTACTATTTTCATATATGGATGCTGTAGAAATTATTGAACCAAGAAGCGTTAAGAGAGAAATTTAAAACCATTTCAGAATCAATTTTTAAAAGGTACAAATAAACTATGCACCTACACTGCACACATGATACAGATATTTGCTTCCTCAACATGATAATTGAATAGAATGAAGGAATTTAAGTTAGTAAATATAATGCCAAAAAAGGCCGTAGAGCAGAAGATATGGAAAATGTTTGATATCCTGAGAAGTAACTCAATCGGTTCTAATGATTATCATATTATTCTTATATTCCTCTCACTTTATAAGGATGATCAAATTTCCATGGACTTCCTCTTTGACAAAACCCAGAATAATCTGGAGGTGTCTCAAATTGTATCAAATACAAATTCAGATAAAACAGAGAACGACTACTTTAAAATCATAGAGAGTTTTGCATCCTCTCTTGTAAATATTAGAAATAGAGGTTTTCGAGAACTTATTGAAGTGTTGTTTCAAATTGACAAGGCAACCCTAAAAGAAAACTTTAGTGAAATATTTGATTCTACATTATACCAAATTACCCATTCACAGGGTAGATATGGAGGAGAGTTTATTCAGCCTGTTGAATTAACACGTTTTATATGTGCGCTTGTTAATTTACATGAAAAATCGAGGGTTTTCAATCCATTTGCAGGGTTAGCATCTTTTGGTGTATACCTTGATCAAGGTCAAGATTATTTCGGTCAGGAAATAAATCAGAAAACTTGGGCATTGGGTGCCTTACGAATAATGGCTTATGAGAGGCGAGTCACCTCTCAATATGTTTGCGATGACTCAATTGTCCATTGGCCAGATCAATCCGAAAAATTTGACCTGATTCTAGCTAATCCTCCGTATAGCATGCGCTTAAGCCAACAATACCGAAAGGTTGAGCCAGGCATTCGAACCATTGAACAATTTCTCATAGAAAAAGGTGTGAATTCCTTAAATGAGAAAGGGAAACTAATAGCCTTATTGCCTCAAGGTTTTCTTTTCAGAGGTATGAATGAACAACGTTTGAGAGAACGCCTTATTGAAGAGGATTTAATTGATACAATAATTTCTTTACCTGGTGGTTTACTTCTAAATACAGGTATCCCCTTGATAGTGCTTGTAATAGACAAGGACAAGAAAATACCTGAAAAAGTGCGCTTTATTGATGCAAAGAAATTTGTTGAATCAAAAAGCTCTAGAGAAAAGGTTTTAAACGACAATGGATTAAATAGTGTAGTTCATGGTAGTATTCAAGATTCAGACGTAGTTAGACTTATTGATAACAGTCAGATTAGAGGATTTGACTACAACCTCAATGTTCACAGATATTTTCAAAAACACATTGAGGGTATTGAGCTTAAAAAGATTGTTGAATTTGTTAGAGGAAGAAGAGGTGATCTTCCAGATGAAGGAAAGATGATTCGGATTAGAGACCTTAAGGATGATAAGTTAGATTTTAAGTTGGACTTATTAAATGTTGAAAAAAGTGAATTCCGCAGGCCTCATTTAAGATTGATAGATGAATCTTGTCTTTTGCTTGCAACTCGGTGGAATACTCTAAAGCCTACCCTTTTTGAATTTGTAGGTGATCCTATTTTCTTAAATCCGGATATTCTTTCCTTTAAAATAAATGAGCAGTTGGCAGATACTGCTTATCTGATCAATGAGCTTCATGCCGAGTATGTAGAGGAACAACTTGCATCATATAGACAGGGTGCTACAATTCCAATGATTAGGCGAGAAGACTTACTTGAAGTTGTCATCAAACTACCTTCATTAGAAGAACAAAGAGCAAAAGTACAAGGTATTGTAGAGCTTTCTGATAAAATTAAATTGCTTCAAAAGGAGCGCAATGCCCTCGCACATAGTAAGGCAACTAGGCAATTTAATGAATTCGCCTCTTTAAAGCACACCTTAGGAAGACCAAGACAAAATATTTTGGATTGGACAGATAACCTACTCCACTTTTTGAGTGTGAAACGTGAAGGGTTTGATGCTTTAAATAAAGCATTCCTTGAGTTCTACGAGACGGACATCCTTTCGGCTCTTAAAGAGATAAAACATGATGTGAATTTCATGACTGACGTTCTTGAAAAAGGAGAAAATGGATTTGTTGTTGAAGAATTTGACAAAATCATAATTTCCTTATCGGATGTCAACAGTCTTATTAATGAACTATCAAGTAATGGTTTCAACTTCAAAATAAAGAAGCTTATGCTTAAAGGAGAAAGGTTGAAGGAGAGGGGAATTCAAGGGAATAAAGTTCTTTTAAAGACGCTGATTGATAATCTCTTGACTAATGCGCACAAATATGGGTTTGAAAACAAGGCAGCAGGAAATGAAGTAGTTTTTGAGTTGAAGGAAGTAGATGATTTCCTTTCAATTGAGGTGCGTAATAATGGCAAACCCTTCCCTAAAAACTTTGACCGAGATAAGTTTATCACAAAATATTCTACTGCCGATTCTAATTCAGGGACTCTGGTTTAGGTGGCTATGACATTCATCGTATTGCTACGGAATTTAAAAATCCTGACTGGGAGTTAACCCTGAATATGGACCCCATTTACCCGGTTAAATTCAAATTTCAATTCCCAATAAAATTGATCAATTAATATGGAAGATAACTTTTACAATATTCTTTGGATAGATGATGTGCACGAAACTCTTGGAGGCACAAAAGGACGAGCTAAAAGGCATGGAATAAATCTTATAGCATTCAAATCCTTGAATGGAGGTATGAGTGAATTAGAACGGAATTACCCCTTTTATGATGGCGTATTGCTTGATGCTAAGTTTTTTGAAAACGAGGATGATATCGAGGGATCAGAAGATACCTATAATGTGCATAGAGCGAAAGAGCGACTATTACAATTGAAAAAGAAGTTTGAAGTTTTTGTATTTACCGGACAGGCAGAAGCCTATGATAATAAAACTTTCAAGAAAGCTTTTAC
This sequence comes from uncultured Bacteroidales bacterium, assembly GCA_963771005.1. Classification (GTDB taxonomy): domain Bacteria; phylum Bacteroidota; class Bacteroidia; order Bacteroidales; genus DASQZK01. The sequence continues at coordinate 1,147,770 of CAVYRO010000008.1, read as the reverse complement.
TCGGGTTTATATAAAGGGGAGCGATGAAGAAACGGAGCGTCTTTTTAAAGATATAAGGGAAGCAGCAGCTTGTCAACAGGATACGCAGTTAAGACATTCCTACAAACGTGTGTTTGATGTTTGCACTGAAAAATACATTGGTGAATTTGCCGGACAAGATATCTTAAACCTTCTGAAAGTTGAAGATGAATCAAATATTGACAATCATTTCAATGCCATTAGAAAAATCATAGAGGACCTCTTTTCTGCCTTTCATAAATTCAATTTGCTCCCTGCAGAATTTGTTAGCCCAAATGTCGCGCTAAATCAAAGTAGCATTTTCTTAGCTGGCCAGGAGCAAAATGAGAAAACTGATGCAGTCTATAAACAGTACAAGCATCTTGAAGAAACTCACCTTCCTCCGCAGATAGCCAATTACCTGAGAAGCATATTAGCAGTCACTCAATCCGGCTCGCATCGGTCTAACATTGACCGTCATGTGCGTGCAGTAAAAACACCTTTCCTTTTAAAGAGTGTTTTCTTCCAGTTACTTGATGTTCTGGTTTGGTTTAAAATGTATGTGGATTCAAACCCTAAGACTGAGAACTGGGAAGAGATAGAAACAACAAATGAGTTCAACGAAACTGCAATAGAAGAACTAATTCATGGCAAAGTAATAAATGTTAATCTACAAAAGGGATTTGCTTTCTTTAAACCAGACGCCAGAGGTGACAATGTATTTATTCCTCCTCATTTAGTTAGCACATTCGACCTTAAGGATAAAATGCCTGTTCAAGTTGAAATTGAAGAGTACACTGATAATAGAGACGGGGAATTAAAAACAATAGTTAAACGAATTGAGATTAGATAATTATGAATAAACTCACCCTCTCCCAGCTCGAACAATATCTATCCAAAGCTGCCTGGATCCTCAAAGGACCGGTGGATGCTTCTGATTTTAAGGTGTACATCTTCCCATTGCTCTTTTTCAAAAGAATCTCGGATGTATATGATGAAGAATACAGGAATGCATTGCAAGAATCTGAAGGTGATAAAGAGTATGCTTTGTTACCAGAATTTCATCGATTTGTTATCCCTGAAGGCTGTCATTGGAAGGATGTAAGAGAAACGACTACAAATGTGGGTCTGGCCATTGAAAAAGCACTACGGGGAATCGAACAAGCCAACCAGGAATTCTTGTATGGAATCTTTGGTGATGCGCAATGGAGCAATAAGAATAAACTCTCCGACCGATTACTGATCGATCTGATTGAGCACTTCTCCCAATATAATCTTGCCAATAGCAATGTAGATTCTGATTTGTTGGGTCAGTCCTACGAATACCTGATCAAGCATTTTGCGGATTTCACCAACAAAAAAGCAGGAGAATTCTATACTCCTCGATCGGTAGTTCATTTACTCGGATTAATACTTGATCCTCATGAAGGTGAAACCATTTATGATCCTGCCTGCGGAACCGGTGGAATGTTGTTGGAATGTGTAGATAGCCTAAAGCATAACAATGAGGACTATCGCACACTCAAATTATACGGACAGGAAAAGAACCTGACCTCCAGTTCCATTGCCCGAATGAATATGTTCCTGCATGGCATTGAAGACTTTCAAATATTCAGAGGCGATACCTTGCGCAATCCTGCATTCTTTGAGGCAGATGGCCTGAAGACTTTTGATTGTGTCATTGCCAATCCGCCTTTCTCCCTGAAAGAATGGGGAGCCGAAAATTGGGCCAATGACCCATATGGACGAAACATTGCCGGAGTGCCACCAAAGGGAAATGGTGATATGGCCTGGGTACAACACATGATCAAATCCATGAACAGCACCGGCAGCATGACGGTGGTCTTACCTCATGGAGCTCTATTTAGAAAAGGTGCCGAAGGTAGAATTCGGGAAGAACTGATCAAACAAGACATGCTGGAAGCAGTGATAGGTTTAGGGCCAAACATTTTCTACGGCACTCAATTAGCTGCCTGTGTGATGGTATTTAAGCAAAACAAGGATGCCGATAAGAAAGGCAAAGTCCTTTTCATTGATGCATCGGATCAGGTGCGGGTAGGCAGAGCACAAAACTACCTGGATCCTGAGCATGTCAATCAAATTTTCCACTGGTACAAAGCTTTCTCTGATGTGGAGAATTATGTGAAGGTAGCTTCTATTGATGACTTGAAGGAGAATGATTTCAACCTGAACATTCCGCTTTATGTTGAGAAGATTATTGAAGACAATTTACCAAGCGTAGAAGAAGCACTCGCTGATTTGAAAACGGCATGGGAGGCAAGCCAAATAGCGGAGGAGAAATTTAGGAAAATATTAAAAGAATTTATTTGATATGGCATACGAAGCACCAATTACAATAAAAAAGGCGATAGATAATATCCGTAAGAAGCATTATGTATTGCCTTCAATCCAAAGAGAGTTCGTCTGGGATACCGATCAGATAGAAAAGATTTTTGATTCCTTAATGCGGGATTATCCAATTGGTACATTTCTGTTTTGGAAGGTTGATAAAACGAGGATAAAGGACTTTCAATTTTATGAGTTCCTAAAACATTATCATGAAAAAAATGCTAAGCACAACAGTAAGGCTGATTTAAGTGAAGAAGAAGATGTAGTCGCAATTCTGGACGGACAGCAAAGAATGACTTCATTATATATTGCTTTAACAGGGACTCATGCTAAAAAAATCCCTTATTACTCATGGAGCAGTCCTCACGCCTTTCCAAAGAGAAAGCTGTTTTTGAATATTTTGAGAGGAGCAGATGATATCGAAATGGAGTATGACTTTAGATTTCTAACTGATGAAGAAGCTCAACCAACAGAATTGGATTTTTGGTTTGAATGTGGAAAGGTTTTGGATTTTACGGATCTAAGTAGAGTAATGGAATACCTAATGCTCAATGGGCTGATGGATACCTCCAAATTCACAAAAGAGCAATCCACATTTGCCTTGAATACCATCAATCAATTTTTTAATGTTGTCCACCAAGAAAAACCGATTAGCTTCTTTTTAGAAGAGGGTGAAGAATTGGATAAGGTTTTACAGATTTTCATTCGAATCAATAGTGGCGGAACTAAACTTAGCTACTCAGATCTATTGCTATCGATAGCCACAGCTCAATGGAAAGAGAAGGATGCGAGAGAGGTGATTCACGAGTTTGTAGATGAGATCAATAAGATCGGAGACGGTTTTGACTTTAATAAGGACTTTGTATTAAAATCTTGTTTAGTACTGACAGATTTCAGTGACATCAAATTTAAGGTGGACAATTTCACCAAAGAGAATATGAAAATCATTGAAAAAAACTGGGATCAAATTGCGTCTGCAATAAGATGGTCAGTCGAATTAGTAGCAAAGCATGGATACAATCGTGATAATCTGACGGCGACAAACGCTATTATCCCTATTGCATACTTCATATTCAAAAATGATTTGGGAGATAAAATTCTTCACTCATCAAGCAGAGAAGAGGATAGGAAAGCAATCATGGAATGGCTTGCAAGAGTTCTTCTAAGGGGAACTTTCGGAGGAACTCCTGATGCGATTTATCCTGTGATGCGAAATTTGATAAAACAGTATCCTAATCGCTTTCCTTTAACTGAAATCATTGAGCATTACAGAGGAAAGAGAAAAACCATATCGTTCTCAGAAGATGACGTAGAAAGCATTTTAGAAATTCAGTATGGTACCAAGAGAGCCTATAGTGCATTGTCCCTATTGTACCCATCTCTCAATTTTTCTTTTAGATACCACCAGGATCATATACATCCCAAATCCTACTTTAATAAGAGGAAATTGGCCACTCTCGGAATCGCAGATGATTCTGTTAAACAACAGTTCATGGAGCGTTTTAATAAATTACCAAACCTACAACTCCTTCAGGCTACTACTAACACGGAAAAGAAAGATAAACCTTTTTCAGATTGGCTCAATGAAAAATTTGATAATGAGACTGACAAAGGAAACTATTTGGTTCAAAATCATATAAGTATGGAAACATCTTTAAACTTTGATGATTTCGTTTCATTTTATGATAAGCGAAGAGCAGCACTTAAAGAGAAACTGATGCAAATTCTGAACGTGAAAGCTGGTGAAGAATTAACTATTGATTCAGAAGAATAATGACCCAACAACAACTCGAAAAATATCTCTGGGGAGCCGCCACACTTTTGCGTGGCACCATCGATGCGGGCGATTACAAGCAGTATATCTTCCCGTTGCTTTTCTTCAAACGCATCTGCGATGTGTATGACGAAGAGTTTGAAAATGCCCTGAAAGAAAGCGATGGCGATATGGAATATGCAGCCTTTGCCGAAAATCACCATTTTCAGGTACCCGAAGGAGCTCACTGGAACAAGGTGCGGGAAACCACCACCAATGTGGGCATGGCCCTGCAGGAAGCCATGCGAACCATTGAAAAAGCCAACCCCGATACCCTCTACGGTATTTTTGGGGATGCGTCCTGGACCAACAAAGACCGCTTGAGTGATGAAACCCTCACCAACCTCATTGAGCATTATTCGCAGCACAAGTTGAGCCTGAGTAATGTGGCAGACGATAAACTGGGCAATGCCTACGAATACCTGATCAAGGAATTTGCCGATGATAGCGGACATACCGCCGCTGAGTTTTATACCAACCGCACGGTGGTAAAGCTCATGACGCTGATCATGGACCCGCAACCGGGCGAAAGTGTGTACGACCCCACCTGCGGCTCGGGTGGTTTGCTGCTTAACTGTGCCTTGCACCTGAAGGAAGAAGGCAAGGAATACCGCACCCTTAAACTGTACGGACAGGAAATAAATCTGCTTACCTCGGCCATTGCCCGCATGAATATGTTTATGCACGGCATTGAGGAGTTTAGCATTGTGCGGGGAGATACCCTGGCCAACCCGGCCTTTTTACAAAACGATGAACTAAGAACCTTTAACGTCATCCTGGCCAATCCGCCTTATAGCATTAAAGCCTGGGACCAGAAAAGCTTTGCCAACGACCCCTACGGACGCAACATTTGGGGTGTACCGCCACAAGGCTGTGCTGATTATGCTTTTCAGCAGCATATACATAAAAGCATGGATCCTAATAATGGCAGATACGCCATCTTATGGCCACATGGTATTCTTTTCAGAGATATGGAAGCTGAAATGAGAAAGAAGATGGTTCAGGAAGATCAAATTGAAGCGGTTATTGGTCTTGGTGCCAACCTATTCTATAACTCACCCATGGAAGCTATGATTTTGGTTGGTAACAACAATAAACCACAAGAGCGAAAAGGGAAAGTGCTATTCATAAATGGTAAGGCTGATGTAGTGGACAACAAGGGGTTGGCATTTTTAACTGCAGAGCATATTGATAAATTCTACAAAGCATTTAAAGCATTTGAAGACATTCCGCATTATGCGAAAGTTGCCACAATTGAAGAAATACTATCGCATAATGGAAATATGAACATCAATTTTTATGTGAAAAGAGAGAATTCAAACGCGGATTTATCTTTTGGGAAAGCATTCAGGGAATGGAATGAAAGTGGAGATAAATTGAAAGAATCAATGACTAACCTATTTGAAGTTTTGCAATAGCATGGAAGAAATTATGGAAAAGGCAGTTAGCGAGCTTCAGTTAGATAAAAGTCAGTGGAGCTTAACCAAATTTGGAAATGTAGCGATACAGCAGAAACAATCTGTTGATCGGGATAATACCGAATTTACCCGATATGTAAAAGGAGAACATATGGGATCAGAGGACCTTCATCTTAGAGAATGGGGCGAATTGACGGATGAATATTTAGGACCAGCTTTCATTCGAAAATTTGAAGAAGGTGATATTCTCTATGGTTCGAGGAGAACTTATTTACGGAAAGTAGTGATAGCTCCTTTTGAAGGGATTACATCAAATACAACTTTCGTTATTAAAGCAAATGAAAAAAGGATTGATAAGCGTTTGCTGCCTTTTATAATGATGTCAGAAGGATTTACAGACAATTCTATTAAGAACTCGAAAGGCTCTGTTAATCCTTATATCAACTGGAAAGATATTGCCAACTACGAATTCCTCCTCCCACCCAAAGACCAACAAGCCCAACTGGCCGAACTTCTCTGGGCCATGGATGAGGTGATTGAGAGGGAGAGGGAGGTAATGGAAAGACTAAAAATGTTAATGTTCAAAAAGCAGGAATTTATTTTCATTAAAGGCAACGGCTCAAAAAAGCAAAAACCATATTCTTCCTACAAAATACCAGAACACTGGAGTGTTTCTAAAATGTCTTCTGTTGCACAAGTGGAATATGGAATTTCTGAAAGTGTTGCAAACAACACTAATCCATCCATTGGTTGGCAAATTCTAACTGGGGCAAACATAAATTTGGACGGATCTTTCGATCTTAGTAAAAAAAGATATATTGAAATACCAACCAAAGAACGATTTTTATTGCAACAAGGTGATTTAATGTTTAATTGGAGATCTGGTTCACCTGAGCATATTGGGAAAACAGCAATTTATGATTTAGTTGGAAACTATACTTATGCTTCGTTTATTCTAAGGATAAGATGTGGCAAAGACCTTAGTAACCGTTATGCTTTTTATCTTTTGAACTATTTAAGGGAGATTGAATTCTTCATAAAGAACATTGCACAGCAAGTAAATTTTAAAATTAACGCTACAGTTTTTAGAGAAATTTCAATACCAGTACCACCAATTAATGAGCAAAATGAAATTGAAAATATTTTAGATCTAATTCATTATCAATTAATAGAAATTGAGTCTAAGATTAGCGCTTCCCAATTCCTCCAAAAAAGTCTAATCAACCAAATCTTTTAGCCATGACATTTAACGAACTCAATAGCGTAGAGCATTATATCATCAAACAGCTGAGTAGGGTGAATTTGAATGCACGTGTAAATATTGAAGCTAAGATTTTCAGGTTGAGGGCCTTACAAAAGAGTTTAATTAATCAGTTTTTTTAGACTTTACATATCCAAACAGAAATGAAAGTTATCAACAGAATTAAACTCAAAAATTATAAGCGATTCAGTTCGTTTGACACAAGACTAAATGATAAGCTAAATATCTTCATCGGAGATAATGAGTCGGGTAAAAGCACTATTCTGGAGGCAATTGATCTTGTGCTTAGTGGTAGCAGAAGCAAAATCGAATCGTTGGGAATTTCGAGTCTATTAAACAAGGAGAGCATTGAATCTTTTTTTGAAATTGGAAAAAATTATGTCGAACTGCCAAAACTCTATATTGAGCTATATTTGAATGAATGCCATAATCCTGATTTGAATGGCGATAATAACACTGAGGGGACCACTTGTGATGGGCTATATTTAATTTGCGAACCTAACGAGGAATTCAGTGCCAATATTCGGGATGTTTTAGATCAGGAAGGTGAGAACTTTCCTTTTGAATTCTATACAATTGTATTTAAGACATTTTCTGACAGGTCATACTCAGGATATAACAAATACTTTAATCATATTTTCCTTGATAACACCCAAATCAATAATGAGTATGCAACAAGGAATTATATTAAAACGCTTTTCCATAGTAAAACTGAAATACCTGATAGAATCATCCTGGAAAACAAATACCGCAAGATTAAGAATGATTTTAAAACAGATAGTCTGAATGAGGTTAATGAAGACCTATCATATCAATTTGCATTAAAGTCCAATTCCAAATCAAATCTGGAAACTGATCTCACTATTACCGAAGAAAATGTAGAAATTGAATACAGAGGTAAAGGTCGTCAATGCTTTATAAAAACTGACTTTGCATTGGAAAGAAATGAGACGGAATTAGAAACTGTTTTACTGGAAGAGCCTGAGAACCATCTCAGTCATACCTTCATGATTCAATTGATTGAACGCATTAAGGGCACTGATCAAAAACAACTCTTCATCGCTACGCACAGCAATATGATAACAGCCCGACTTGGTTTGCGAGGTTGTATCATGTTAAATAGTGCAGGAGTCGAATCAGTCAGATTAGATCAGATTGAAGAATCGACGGCTAATTTTTTCATGAAGGCTCCTGATAGCAATGTTCTTCAATTTATCATGTCTAAAAAAGTAATCCTTGTAGAAGGAGATGCTGAATATATTTTGATGGAAGCCTTTTACAAGAAGGAGGTAGATGATGAACTCGCTAATTCAGGTATCCATGTGATTTCGGTGGGGGGTAAGACCTTTAAGAGGTACTTGGAACTTGCAAGGCAATTAGGCATTAAGGTGGCAGTGGTTACAGATAATGATCGCAGTTACGAAAAAAACATCACTGATAGCTATGCAGATTATTTTAACGATAACTGGAAAATATTTGCTGATACTAATGAAGAACAATACACCTTTGAAGTTTCATTGTATAATGCAAATCAAGACATTTGTGAGGAGTTGTTTAGTGAAGGGAGAAGGTCGCTAACTGTATTGGAATACATGCTTCAAAATAAGGCAGAATGCGCATTTAAGCTACTGGAAGAAAAAGGCGATGAAATTGTTTCCCCCGAATACATAAAAGAGGCAATAGCATGGATAAACGATTAATTCTTGCTGTTGCTGGATCTGGTAAGACCACGTATATTGTCAACAAGCTTGACTTAGAAAAACGTCATTTGATTGTAACTTATACAAGGGAGAATATTAGAAATCTTCACCTTGGTATCATCAATAAGTTCGGTTATTTTCCAGAGAATATAGCACTTTATTCTTTCTTTGGATTTCTGTATTCATTTTGTTACAAGCCATTCCTGGGAAGAATTGATAAGCCAAAGGGATTGTACTGGGATTTTCCTCCTGAATTTACTAGAAAAATACATGATCGAGTACCATTGCATTTTTTTTCAACAGATCGAAGAATCTATCATAATCGTCTTTCCAAGTACCTACTCCGAAAGGATTTGTTGGTAAAGATTAATTCGCGAATTGAAAAATATTTTCATCATTTTCATATAGATGAAATTCAGGATTTTGGAGGATATGATTTTGATCTTTTGATGTCTTTTGCACAACTAAACTTGAAACTAACCTGGGTGGGGGATTTTTATCAACATACTTATGACACCAGTAGAGATGGCAATAGAAATCAAATGTTGCATCAAGAAATCAATAATTATAAAGAGCGATTTACAAATTCGGGATTTGAAATTGATGATAAGACATTATTAAGAAGTTGGAGGTGCTCTCCATCTGTAACTAGATTTATTTCTGATCAATTAGATATAAGTATAGAATCTCACAAAACTGAGGATTCTAGTGTACTCCATATTGAAGATCAAGATGAAATTGACAATTTAATGGAGGACAGAAGAGTAATTAAACTGTTCTTTAAAAATCATAATACTTACAACTGTTACTCCAACAATTGGGGCAAGTTGAAGGGAGCGAATTATTTAGATGATGTATGCGTGGTATTAAACAATACTTCATATAGGCTTTTCAGTAGTGGAAGACTAAATGAGTCTGCTCCGCTAACACGAAACAAATTATATGTAGCTTGTTCTAGAGCAAACGGAAATTTATATTTGGTTCCAGAGCAATCAATTCAACAATATAAAATATAAGGATGACATTCAACGAACTCAATAGTGTAGAACATTACGTCATCCACCAACTCAGTGGGGTGAATTTGAATGCCAATGGTGTGCAGGAAGGTAAAACAGGATATGGGGCTGCCTGGATGTATAAATCCGCCAATGACATTCAACGGGGCGTGAATGAAGTATTGGTAGAATCGGAATTAGAGACGGCTCTTGTTCGACTCAACCCGGAAATCGCACAAAACCCTGCCCTGGCCGATGAAGTCATTTATAAACTGAGGGCAGTTTTCCTGGCCGTCAATCAAGTGGGTTTGGTAAAAACCAACGAAGAGTTTTTCAAATGGCTCACCGGAGAAAAAACCATGCCCTTTGGCGAGAACAACCGCCATGTACCGGTGCGCCTTGTAGATTTCGACATCCTCACCAACAACACTTATGTAGTTACCAACCAATACCGCATTCACCATCGGGAAACCAAAATCCCGGATATTGTGCTGCTCATCAATGGCATTCCTGTGGTGGTGGGTGAAGCCAAAACGCCCATTCGTCCTTCCGTCAGCTGGCTGGATGGGGCGCATGAGATTCATGATATTTATGAGAACAGCGTACCGCAATTGTTTGTGCCCAACATCCTGTCCTTCGCTACCGAAGGCAAGGAATTGTATTATGGCGCCATTCGGAGTCCGCTGGAATTATGGGCACCCTGGCGCATGGAAAACGATGAAGATGCCCTGGCCAAACGGCTCGGGCTGTCTGAAATTGGAAAAGAACTTTCCGATTTATTGAGTCCGGTTCGGCTACTGGACATCCTGCAGAACTTCTCCTTGTTCACTTCTGATAAGAAGAAACGGAGAATAAAAGTCATTCCTCGTTTTCAGCAATACGAAGGCGCCAATAAAATTGTAGAGCGGGTAAAAGAAGGACGTGTAAAGAAAGGATTGATCTGGCATTTCCAGGGATCAGGTAAATCTCTGCTCATGGTTTTTGCCGCCCAAAAACTACGTAAGGCAGCCGATCTTAAAAGTCCAACCGTGATTGTTTTGGTAGACAGAACCGATTTGGATACTCAGATTAGCGGCATCTTCAATGCAGCAGACATTGCCAATGTAGAAACCACCGAGAACATCAACGAATTGCAGACTATGCTGGAGCACGATACCCGCAAGATCATCATCTCTATGATCCATAAGTTTCGGGATGCCAAGCCCAACATGAATACCCGGGATAATATCATTGTGTTGGTAGATGAAGCCCACCGAACCCAGGAAGGCGACTTGGGTCGACAAATGAGGGCCGCCTTACCCAATGCATTTTTGTTTGGCTTGACCGGTACGCCTGTCAACAAAGCTGATAAAAATACCTTTTGGGCCTTTGGTTCCGAAGAAGATGCAGGTGGATATATGTCACGATATACCTTCCAGGAATCCATACGGGACGATGCAACGCTACCCCTTCATTTTGAACCCCGCCTGGTTGATGTACATGTTGATAAAGAAACCATTGACAAAGCTTTTGCAGCCTTCAAAGACGAAGCAGCGCTTACCGATGAAGAAGCAGATGCCCTGAATCAGAGATCAGCTAAGATGGCTGCCTTTTTGAAATCACCGGAACGGGTAGCCAAAATCGTGGAAGATATTGCGAAGCACTTCAACGAAAAAGTAGCACCCCATGGGCTCAAAGCCATGATCGTTACCCCCGATCGTTTTGGATGTGTGCAGTACAAAGAAGAACTGGATAAATACTTCCCCACGGAAGCCAGTGCAGTGGTAATCTCAACCTCAGCCAATGATACACTGGAGTTCAAGCAGAAATGGGGCATGGACAAAAGCAAGCAGGAGAAGATTGTGGATGAATTCAATGATGCCGAATCCGATTTGAAGTTCATCATTGTTACCGCCAAGCTCCTGACTGGATTTGATGCACCCATTTTGCAAACCATGTACCTGGACAAGTCCTTGAAAGATCATACGCTTTTACAGGCTATTTGCCGCACAAACCGATTGTATCCGCAAAAATCCTTTGGTCGTATTGTGGATTATTTTGGCGTGTTTGATGATGCAGCTAAGGCACTTCAATTTGATGAGGAAAGCGTGAAGAAAGTCATTACCAACCTTTCAGAATTGCGCTCCAAATTACCGGGAGCTATGAGAGAAACCTTAGCACATTTCGAGGGAGTAGACAGAACCATCGGAGGTTTTGAAGGATTAGAAGCTGCCCAGAACGCCATCAATACAGATGAGAAAAAAGATGCCTTTGCCCGCGACTATAAATATTTATCCAAGCTATGGGAATCACTTTCTCCTGATAACATATTGGATATTTACAATGCCGATTACAAATGGCTGTCGCAAGTATTCGAATCCGTAAAGCCTGCCACCGACAATATAGGCAAGCTTCTATGGTTTTCCTTAGGTGCACAAACCACCAAGTTGATTCATGAAAACATTCATGTGGGTGATGTACATCAGCTGGAAGAATTTGTGTTAGATGCAGATATCATTGAAGAAATCTTCAACAACCCCGATCCTAAAAACGCTAAGAAGCTGGAGAAAATTCTCATTAAGCGTTTTAAGAGACATGCGGGAGATCCCAGGTTTAAAAAATTGAGTGAACGATTGGAGGAATTGAGAGATAAGGCCGAGAAAGGCCTGATCACTTCGATTGAATTTGTGAAAGAACTCTGCAAGCTTGCCAAAGAAACGGTGCAGGCAGAGAAGGAACTGGAAACATTGATACAAGAGAAAACGCCACAAGCTGCACTCACTGAATTATTTCTGGAATTAAAAACAGACCAGACCCCTGCGGTTGTAGAGCGAATTGTCACAGACATTGATGCCATTGTAAGGGTAGTTCGATTTCCTGGATGGCAGCAGTCCAATCAAGGAGAAAGAGAAGTACAGCAAGCATTGAGAAAGTCGTTGCTCAAATACAAGCTTCATAAGGATCAGGTATTGTTTGACAGGGCTTATGCTTATATCAAGGAGTATTATTAAACTTATATACAAGGGACTAAAACGCCAGAGATTAGTTTCTGTGGCTTAAGTAGAAAATGATTTTAGACTTCAACGCAAAAAAGATGGAATTCAGTTGCCAAAAATGAAAGGTAAACATCAAGGCCGGTAAAAAGGGGCATAAGCTGATGCATCAAGAATACTTGGAAAAAGTATAGGAATGTCGTTGATATGGTAGAGAGCAGTAGTCTTTCAATAAGGCGAATTGCTGTCATATCAGGCAAGTCTTGTTAACGCTGTTGGGAAGATTAAAAATATTGACGTAACTATAATATATTCAACTGATTAATAAATTTTTTCATAAATGTTAATAAATTTTGTAATTTCACTTCGGAGTTAACAAATTATGCAAATTTCAGAAAAATATAATGCTGCTTTTGGAAGGATTTTCTCACCACAGGTGTTAAATCCCATTGCCGAAGATGGAAATTCATCTTATTTAAATGAAATATTTCAAAATAGTGGGTTGTTAGGTCAGATAGATACTTCGATGCAATTTAGTACCTTCCTTGACCTGATGTATAGTTACTTATTTAAAAACTATCAGTTTGAATACATTTATAAAAATACTCTGGTTAATAAACTGTTGCTGGGGAGGCACTCATTGAACACGGCTCATATGTTAACTGAATTCAGAGTTGGTAATCGAAAAGCTGATGCAGTTCTTCTTAACGGATCAACCAGTGTATATGAAATAAAAACAGCATATGACTCATATGCCCGTTTATTGGACCAAGTGTATGAATACAATAAAATGTTTGAATACATTAATGTTTTTACTTCAAAATCACAGATTCATTCAGTACAGAAATTGGTGCCGAATAATGTTGGAATTCTGTTTTTATCCAAGGACAACATTTCTGTACATCGTGAAGCAAGTTCAAATAAAGCAAATATTAATCTTTCAGTCGTGTTTGATTCGCTTAGGAAAAATGAATTTATGTCAATAGTCAAGGCCTACTATCAATTTATTCCTGATGTCCCCAACACAAAGCTTTTTAGTGAGTGCAAAAGACTTTTTTGTAAGATTCCTCTTAATACTGCAAATGAACTATTTGTTAATGTATTGAAGCAACGGAAGAATGCTAAAATTCTAAATAAATTTTTGAAAGATGCCCCTACTTCTTTAAGTGCCTATGCGATTTCAAGTATCGGATCTGAAGAAAGGCTAAATACATTGCTTCATCAGCTTAATAGGCCAGTAGAATCTCTTTTACATTAATAACTTGTATATGTACTATCCATATTTAAGGGGAAAACAGTATGAATTAATATTATTGCGTGAGATGGCTGAATCTCTCAAAGATAGAAATGTCTTACCAATAGTTGAACCTGTACGAAAGGATTTTGCAGCTTTAACTAAAACTTTGAAATCACTTAATGAGAATGAAATTGATTGTTGCGTAATCGTGAACCCAAAGGTTGGACAGCTTGCGAAAGATCCAGATTTTGTAATTCAGAATTTTGAAAGTTTAGGTTTGATTGATTATTCTAATGTAATTTTTGGCTATTTACTTCAACCTGGTTCAAGCATTAGCGCACTGATAGAACTTATTCATAAATACAAAACTAAGCGATTCAATATCATTCACCAAGGATTTACAGAGGGCAAAGAATTAGCTGATGCTATAGCATCAGTTCCTACTATTTGCGCTCACATATTTATGGATGGGTTGGGAGGGAAACGGTATCAAAGAATATTCAAGAAAGAGGGAGTTAAAAGAATTCTTATCAGAGATGGGTTTAAGCAACAGCCTAAAAATGCAGACTATCCTAAAATTGAACATTTCTCCGAATTACATCTGACATATGAAGATGAAGGTATGGATGGATTTGGGGATTTTCTTATTGTTGGCAATGATTATTCAGAGACAGGTGGACCGGCCTATGCAATTGCTTTGCATTTAACATATATTGATCCCGACGAAGATGAAGATATGTTTATATATCATTTCATTTCAGATCAAACTAATTCGCCTACTGATCCTGGAGGTAAGTTTTTAGAAGCTTTAAGGAAGCTTGTGAAGACTATTAACAGAACTGAATCCAAAGTCTATAATTCATCAGCCTGTGATGAATTTAGGGTTCTTAACGAGACCAAGCATTACCCTGGTCTTGGACATGTTAAGAAGCTTTCTATGAGACATCATATTGAACTGATTATAGATTTCCTTGAAAGAGAATGGTAATGTTTTGTTGTTCGAATTGCTTTTCAGACAGCTTTCTTGAATCAAGAATTAATGCAATTAGTAAAAACATTGGCAATTGCTCTTTTTGTGGAAATAAGGATGTAAATATTATTGATCCCATTCAGCTTGCAGATTATTTTCTTCCCTTATTTGATATTTATAATGACAATAATTCTGGGGTTAGATTGAATAAGATTCTGCAACAGGACTGGAAAGTATTCGGGCCAATAACTGAAAGAAAACAGAATTCTTTGATTAATAAGATTCTACCTGGGATGGATTTGACAAAGCGAAAATTTATTGGAAGGATAAACAAGAATGAGGAAATTGTTGATCAATGGGCCCGCTTCACGCAAGAATTAAAATATGTAAATAGATTTTCCCCAAAGGAGGCTCCAAGAAAGGGATTATTTCTTGAATTTGGACCATTTTTAGGTAAAAGATATGATAAAGGCACAAAACAATTTTATAGGGCAAGGATTAACTCAGAAGAGAAAGATTTTACTGTAAAACAAATGCGAAAGCCACCATGTGAGAAAGTTACTAATGGAAGAGCAAATCCAATAGGTATTTCTTATTTGTACGTTGCTTCCGATCAAAAAACTGCAATTTCAGAGATGAGAGGTCATAAAGGGGAAATAGTCTCAGTTATAGATTTTACACTATATAGAAATATTGAATTATTTGATCTGAGAGATCCACAAGAAACCATTAGTCCGTTCGAGCAATTAGATGAGTTGGAGTTTTTATATAGCCACATGCCGTTTCTGATACTTCTTGGGGATGAATTAGCTAAGCCAGTTATCCCAAGTAGAGCAAATCTTGACTATTTATCCTCTCAGTACCTTTGCGAGATTATAAAACAAATTGGTTTTCATGGGATAATATACAAGAGTTCCATAGCTGAGGGCCATAATTACGTGATTTTTGATGATAGAAGATTAAAGGCGGGAAGTATTAAAAAATTTAGAATTTCTCGGATGAGTTATGATTCAGAACTCATAGATGATTAGAACATTAGATGGCCATGTGATTTTCTCTGTACTCGTTATGGTGTGTTTAAATAGGCTAATTTAATTAAGTGGGATGTCATATTACTTACATTAATTATCGACCCTTATTAGGATACCATTTTTATCTGACCTAGATAAATCCTTTTATTTACAGGTATATTATAATCTAGGTTCAACTCCCCGCAGCTCCACAAAACAGTTTGGAGTTTGAGTATTGAGCAGCAGCACTAAACAGTTCTGTAAAATGGTTTTGCTCCTCAATACTCAAACTTAAACTGTACTTCTCAGTCTGTCTTTCCCATCGGTGCATATCTTAAGATAATACCGCCATTTTTCAGAGGTCGTGTTTCAAGCAGTTTAAACGTTCTGTAAGGTATTCCCTGGCTGAACAAAAGTTTCCCTTTTCCCAAAATTGCCGGTACGAGGCATAAGCGATATTCATCGAAAAGGTCTGCTTTCATCAATGATTGAGAAAGGCTTCCGCTTCCGAACACAAACATATCTCCACCGCCCTGTTGCTTCAGTTCAGGGATTTCACCGGAAGCATCCTTGATGATTGTTGTATTGTTCCAGTCTGCCCTTTTAAGCGTTCGTGAACAAACAGCTTTGGGAATTTTGTTCATGTATGCCGCTATTTCTCCTTCCTCTTTATCTCCTTCCGCCTTGATCCAGTAATCGGCCATACCTTTGTAGGTTGCCGCGCCAAAGATGAGCATACCGGCGGATTTTAATTGTTCAATGCTGAAATCTTCAAGTTCTTTACCCCAGACAAGCTCGTGAAAGTTCAGGTCCCAGTTTTTCTCACCCTCAAAATATCCGTCAAGGGTGACCAGATTCCACATGATTAATTTTCTCATGATCCTGATATGATTAAAAGTTTATCTTTTTATTACAAGCTTTCCAAACGGAAAACAGCAATTTGCTCTGATGGATACTGATAAACAGATGAATATTGCGGGGAGTTCAATAGGGCAGGGTCCGAATTATCCACGCATATAAAATTTCAGGTAATCTTGTCTGGTCCGGATTCTGGAATCATCTTCTGCCAATCAGGATTTTATGGCTTGGGAACCTCCCCGGTGCCGGATCATAAAACCGTGCCCCGTAATGGTACTAACCAATCATTCAACAAAATAATCATGATACAGGATTCCGAAGATCTTTAGAATTTAATCCATTTCTTGCTTATTGAATTTCTCAATCAGGCTCAGCATCTCTTCAACAGGTTGAAAAAGTGGCAGAACTGATTCGCCATCGTAATCAAAAATATTATCATAATCTCCTTTTTGACGCCCGTCAAACAATTCTGAAAGCAGCTGTCCGTATTTTTTATCAAACTTACCTGTTTTTATAAAATGAAGCGTGAACTGACTTTTTACAGATGAATGCTTTTTGCCGGAATATCTGAGAGGTATAAAAGCGCATTTATGGAATAAAAGAGGGCATAATACAACCGGTTATCCGCGGAATTCCAGAATCCATGTTCAGCAAGTACCCTGGCAGCTTCAAAAGTTTTCCTTGCGGTTTCCAACCGATACTGGACGTATTCCTGTTTTTCCTCTTTCATCATATGTGCAGTCCTTCCCTGGTAACGTTCATAAAAAAAGGAGTGATCTTTTGAACGTTCTGCCAGTTGTTCCGGGAATATACAAATACGGAAAAAGATTCTCCGGTCTCTATTTCGAGATCATATAATGTATTCCTGAGTTTTCTTTCTCTTTCAATGCCAATATCATCGTCTGTCAGGATTAAAATATCCCAGTCAGAATCCCTGTTTTCATCCCCCCTGGCCCGGGAACCATAAAGGATTACTTCGGCCATGGGTTCTGATTCTGTAGCGTATTGTCGAATTAACCTACTGATATGTTTTGTCTTATCCTTCATTATTCCAAAGGTAGTAAATTTCCTGTAATGCAAGATTGCCGATTGTTCTGGTTTTATCCAGCAGGAGCTGGCAAAGATCTCTAACGTGCATTACAGCAATATTGGACGCTATGAAAGAGGTGACGCCAAGCCTTCAGCCGAAGTGCTTAAGCGGATCGCCCAGGCTCTGGACACTTTACCGGATTACCTGATCAACGGGACCCTGCAGGACAAGGCGGAAAACACGATCAGCGATAACGAGCTGCTGATCATGTTCAAAAAAGTGGAAAAATTACCGGAAGATAAAAAGCGGCTGGTGAAAGAGTTTTTGGATTCGTTCCTGTTTAAGGATAATATTTTTCATTTCTGATAGCGGGTATAAAAGGGGGTGTATGGCAATATTATCAATCACCTCTTCAAAATGCTGATCGACCTTAAAAGCTGTATCAGCTCCAAAACGTTTAAATACATACTCAAGGATTTCTTCATACTCCATATAGGCACGCGTGGAGTAACGGACCGGATAGTGCATTATTTAAAGGTTAAATTTTTTTTTAATTTTATTTCTTACCTTATCTCCGTTAATATATTCGCCCCGGTCCAACTGATCAAGTCCCTCCTCAATGGCCTTTTTATCTTTGCGACTGACCTTATCCCACCAATCGGTTTTTTCCTTTTGGATCTTTTCAACTTCAATGAGAGTTTCCTCTTCTTGTATGGATGATATCCAGTTAATAAGATTTAACTTCCTGGCTTCTAAATTCATGACTTCCACGTTTTTCTACAAATTTAACGATTATTATCCATTTTTAGTTTGTCATAGAGGATGATATTCATTAATTCATACACAGCAGGAACTGGCTAAAAAAATCCGTATCTCTCATCCGCAAATTGTCCGGTATGGGACCAAAGTCGTGCAACCACCGGCTGACGTACTGGCCCGTATTGCCGATGTATTTGATGTTTCTATTTAGTATCTGAAAGAAAACTCGATGACCCTTCGGCTTCGCTCAGGGACCGGTCAATTCGATGAACGAAGAACTTTTCGGATGGTGGTAAGGCAGGCAAAAGGCCCTTCTTGCGCAAGTCTCTGAATTTTAAATTTATACATAGGGGCCTTTTGCCTGCCTTACCACCATCTGAAAAGTTCACCCTATTGGATGAAGTCACCGGTCCCTGAGCGAAGCCGAAGAGTCATCGAGTTTTCTGGCAAACACTATTTAGTCCGAACCGGTTTCTTAATTTTCTGCAGTATTTTCCTTTAGCAAATAAGAAATTAATCTTCCCCGTTGATCAGTTCAATATATTTGAAGAGCACATCAAAGGATTCCTGGTTTTGTTCTTTTAAAAACCGGTATGAAATTTCGGGATTATCCTCCAGGATCCTCTCAAGGTATTGTTTAGTCAGGAGATTGACCATGCCTGTGCGGTAATTCAGTATATAATGAACCTTGTCCTTGTTCTCCTTATCGATCCTATATTCACTTACTGCGGAACCGGCAGCACCAAAGGCGAAGGCAGAAAATTGCTGTCTTATCTTCTGATCCTGAGTAAGTTTATATGGTGCTCTAAAGCAAGAATATTTTTCCAGTTTTCCGATTTTGATAAAACCATCTGCCAGGCCAATTCTTCGTGCATTCAGATAAAAAGCGCCATCAACATAAATTCCCCAGACATTCATATTGAGCTTTGCTTTTCCAACTCTGGGATTTCTGGCCTTTACACGGCATAATTCATCAACGTAAGGATGATAGGATTTCTGTTTAAAAATAAATTCCGATGTGTATAGCGGCTTTCTGTTGAGAAAATCTACTGAATTCCTGTATGCCCCGTTTTTGAATTTTTGTGTTTGAGCAGTGGCTGTCAGCATGGCCACTAACATCAGCGGGATTAAAAAGAGCGATGCTTTCAATCTGGTAATGGTCACCATTAGAAATCAGGTTTACTTATTGTTCCGGTTATGTTACTTAGGTTATTCGAATTTAATAATTTCAACGGTATTTCACCAATCCAGTCTCCGAATTTGAAAAAAAACGGAGCAAAAAAAGTCCTGTTTCCAATATCATGGGGTCAACTTACTTCAAATTCGTTCCGTATTTGCTGGTTTTACTTCATTTTTTAGTGAGTCGGGGGGGTAAACGTTCGTTGAAACGAAACTTTTCGCCGCCATTGCGATCATGAAATAAAGCCAATGAAATTCCCTGATTTTGATTAAATAGGGGGTGATGAATACGTGTCTCTTTAATCAGGGCCGGGTGTCTGCTTTCAGCAGAACTTTGCCTGAAAAAATTTACACTCATTTCACCTTTCTCATCCATGCAAACATTCATAATATATGGGTGGCTGCCCAAAATTAGATTGACATGCAGAGGTTTTAGGGGTGAACGGTGAGCCATCATAGATGGGCTGTGTGCCGGCAGGTTGATAACTAATAAACTACCCTTTACTTTACCCAGCCACTTCACGGCTTCCCGGCTTTCATGACGCGCAAAACCGGATGGCCGCCTATATCCGGCAAAGGAAAAAATACATGATGGCTCATCTGGTCTATACTTACCGTATGGGCATCACGGGAGAAAAATGTTTCTGCGACTTTTTCGATTTTACCTTTTTCGATACTGAAGACGGTGACGGTTCCACTCTCGGAAGATACGTACAGCCTGTGAGACTCTTCATCGTATGCAAGCACGTCGGGCCCGTCGCCTGTTTCTCCGTTCGCTATGATTTCTTTCGTGCTCAGATCGAGAACAATGTATGTACCGTTGTCTTCCCCTGTAACAAAGGCATAATCGAATTCCGGAACGATGTAAAAGCCATGGGCTCCTTTGCATCCCGGCAGATGATAACGGGCAGTGATGATCAACTTTTGCGGGTCGATAACCACCAGGTCGTTATTTGTCTGGTCGGCCGAATAGATCAGCCGGGTAACCGGATCGTAATGCGTGTTGCCAACTTCTCCGCCGATTTCGATCTTAGATAGCAGACGATCGTCAATGGCATCCACAACGGCCACCGTTTTCCCGGATTCATCAGATACAAAGAGCCTTTTCGTTGCCGGATCGAAGGCTATGCCATCGGGATAGCGTCCGGCCGGAATTTTTGAAACTACCTTCAGCGACTGGTCATCGATGACATATATCTCATCATCACCTGTGGCTGAAACGTAGACCCTGTTGAGCTGAGGTACGGCGATAATTCCATGTGGCCGTGGAATGCCCGTGATGTTTGTGACGACCTGCCGTGCATCGATATCAACCACGGTCACCATGTTGGCCCCAAGGTGGGCGATATACAGCCTGCGTTTGCTTTCATCGATGCTTTGGTAATCGAAGCGGGTATTGCCCCCGGCCAGTGGAATATCGGTCACGAATTCCAGGCCGAGCACACCGGCCCTGTTTTGAAAGGACGGCTGCTGTGTACATCCCGGACTGATTACCAGGGACCAAACGATCGGGAGAAGAAAAAGAAACTTCATATCAGGTCTTTTAAAGTCTTTCAGGGAGAACGGTTTTTACTCTTTATAAACAAATCCAGGCCATACATTGATTTCTGATCCTGAACCACCCGAAAATTACCGGTTTCACAATTTACTCAAATGAGTGTCAGCGTTTTACTAAAGATTTGAAACTCTTTCAATCCCTTTATTTATTCCTGCTTTAATCATATTTCCATACCCATCATCCGGTAACAGGTTGGAGAACGACAGAGCCAATTCATAATTTTTTTTGGCATTGGCAAAGTCGTTCATGTCTTCATGACACTTAGCAACATTTAAATACAAGGAAGGATAAGTCGCTTTTACCGCTTCATCATTTATTCTGAGTGCCAGCTGCAAAGCAGTTTCGTCCCATTTCAATTTATCTTCGATACTTTCCTGATGACGGGCCAGATAATGCGCAGCGGTGAATTTTTCAAAATCAGTTATGGCTTCATTCCAGGCCTGCTGAAAAAGGTTAAATGCTTCATTATTCCGCCCCTGTCCTTCCAATTCCATGCCTTCAGCACAAAGTTTTACAATATTATTGTTCTTATCAAATGGCATAAAATTAATTCTGTCGTGAAGCAACTAACTCCCAATAACATTCAATCTTGCCTTCAATAACGTCAGGTATTTCCCTTTCATTTCATGAGATAAGAAACTATTACCAATTAACTCTTCCCATTTGGGAACTGATAACGTTATTGTTTCTAAAACTTTGTCAATGCTTTTGTCCGTAAGTTCACATCTCTCTTTTCCAAAATAGTCAATCAACAGAGTCCGGGTTAATTTTCTCTTTTTCCCTTTCATTGGCAATGCAATTTCCTCAACGGCTTCCTTATATTCTATCGTTGTATTGACTAAATCATAACATGGAGACAGGGAACTCTTCCCATCCTGAGTTATTATGGAAAAGTTTTTCAAATGCATATCCTCATTACCAATCAGGTAATTGAAAATGGTGAGTTTAAACAGTATTATCTTTTCAACTGCAGGGAAAGTACAGTAATTATCGATGAGCTGGACCACTTTCTCCATGCTGTAATCGTACTTTGTATCACTTTTCAGACCTGCCAATTGTGCAAAATCTTCTAGCGGGATCTTACCGGTATGTCCCTTTCTGTCAAATCTTTTAATAAAATAGGTCAACGATTTATCTTTAGACCATACCAATCCGTGTGGCGGGATCTCCAGACCTATCTCATTTGCAAGCCTCATTGTCAGGTCTTCATTCTCGGGCATCTCCGGGAAAATATGATGTTGGGGTTTAAGTATATATTTTCCGCCCTTGTCAACGATTTCAAATTTTTCCTCTTTGACCTTCAAAACTGCACTTAGTTTTGGCTGAACCCCTTGAACAGACATTTTAGTGGCACGGTAATATGCTTCCTTTCGCTGTTCTTCAGCCGTATATTCAAGGTCTTTCAAGGTTTTCAAACCTGTTGATAACATTCTGAGACCTTCGTCGCTATAGCGCTTATTTCCGCAGGGTATATATGCGATCGGGCATTTATTCATTGCACTATTTCTTTTACCGTGACTGCGCCGACAGTGTCCTCGCCAATGGCTGTCAATTGCGAGAAATAATCACTCCTGTCAATTTTTTTCAGTTTTAACAAACCTTCCAATTGGACTCCCTCTGGCAGAAGTCCGTCAAAGAATGGTGGAAAATGGTCGAATTTGTAGATTTTTTGGTTCGTCGGCATGGTAAGGGAAACTTCATGGCCTCTATAACCCTCAATATATTCAAACACATACGCTTTCCCCCGGACTAATTCAGTCAGGATCCCGGCCTCAATCCCTTTGACATATATCTTAGCCTTTTTCATTTTCCGTGTTATTTAGGTTCTCCATCAGAGGGCTTGTTAAAATTATTTTTATGTTTAATACTTTCAGGATTTTTCTTAAGGTATCCAACCGGACGGATTCTTTGCCATTCTCAATATCATAAATTACAGTCTTTCCAACGCCTGCTATTTCTGCTAATTGGACACGGCTTAAATTGGCCGCCCTTCTATGCTCCTTGATTGTATTTGCTATATTTTGTGGCTGCATTATTTTTCCCATTATAGTGGTAAAAATAACACTTTTCTTTAAAACCAACAAGAAAACAGCTATATTTTACCGCTATGTCAGTAAATAATGGCATTTTATTCATGATTTAAATATAAATAGTCATATTTACTGCTAAAGCGGTAAATCGTCATATCTTCGATGTTTCGACCGGTCCGTCAGCTCTTACTTCTCAGATCTTATCATTGCAAATGCGGAGGAAGGGTATTCCGGCCGGTTATTTCGACGTACCGGTCTCACTTGTTCCAGTTGCATTTTCATGCGTTCTTCGATCGTTTGGGATGCCCGGGATTCCCCTGCAGATGTATATAGTTTTGGTATTCAATATTTTACGATAATTGTATTACTGACTCTAATGTTTGAAAGATTCTAGCATGGTTATCCTTATAATAATGCTCATAGTCTGACTCTTTCCGATTCCGGAATGAGTAACTCAAGTAACTTTATTTTGCTTTTTATAAAATTGTTCAATATATTTGTTTGTTCACGTTACGTGAACATTTGATATAATTGAACAAGATGGAAGACAATTTTATATATACAGTTATAAACGAGATACTTAAGGAGCATAAAATCAATGCTTTCTGGGAGAAACCATTCATTCCAAATATTGATGGTGCTTTGAATATTGATTATAAAGGTTATACTCAAAAGTTCTACGTAGAGATAAAAAAGGACATCAGGGAATTTCATCTTCACCAGATATTTAATTTAGCAGAAGAGTATAAACCATTCCTTGTAATCGCAGAAAACCTGTTTCCAAAAATAAAAGATGCGCTTGTGGAGCACGGAATAGCATATATTGAAATGAATGGGAATATAAATATTGAAACTGAAAACCTTCTTTTAAAGGTAGAGGGAAAACGAAATAAATATCTTCAACCCGAGAAGTATGGCCGGGCATTTACAAAAGCTGGATTAAAAGCAATATTCCTCTTCCTAACAAACGAAAATGAAATAAATGATACTTATCGTGAAATTGCCAAAAATGCAGGAATAGCTATCGGCAACGTAAAACTTATCCATGAGGGTCTGGTTGAAGAAGGATATGCTTTAAGAGCAAACGAAAAGGAACTTAAACTAACGAATAGAAAAGAGTTATTACAAAAGTGGGTTACGGCATATACAGAAAAACTAAAGCCAACATTATATATTGGTAATTTCAGATTTAATAATCCAAATGAGTTTGTTAAATGGAAAGATTTAAATCTGGAAAGGACACTTACACAATGGGGTGGCGAAGGTGCCGGGAACATTTACACAGAATACCTTCAGCCGGAAATTCTGACTTTATATACCAATGAAAAAAAGGCAAACCTGATAAAGGAGTATAGGTTACTACCTGACCCTGAAGGAAATGTAATCGTTTACGAGAAATTCTGGAAAGACAAAAAACCATTCAAAAATGTTGCCCCCCCTATAGTAGCTTATGCGGACTTATTGGCCACAGGTAACAGAAGATGTATAGAAACAGCACAAAAGATATATGAGCAACTTATTGACAATACCCTTTAGTAAAATCCGTAGCGAGGGTAACTACAAAGAAATACTCGAAGCACTGGAACGTGGATTCAGTAAATTCGGAATTGACTTTTACCTGGTTGGAGCAACTGCCAGGGATGTCTGGATGCGTGGAGTTCATGAGACACCACCAAAAAGGGCAACCAGCGATATTGATTTTGGTATAATGATTAATGACAGTTATATTTTTGATGAGCTGAAAGACTACTTAATCGAGGTAGAAGGATTTGTCCCATATAAAGAGAATGCTTTTGTTCTCATCTGGAAAGACAAAACACAGGTTGACCTGATTCCTTTTGGAGAATTAGAAAATGAAGGTGTTGTTACAGTAAGAGGAACAGGATTTACCAGCATGAACGTTGAAGGATTTCAGGAAGTATATGAACAAGCCTCAGAAGAAATTCATACAGGAGACTTGGATTTTAAAGTTTGTACTCTGGCAGGGATTGTTATCCTAAAACTTATTGCCTGGGATGACAGGCCCGAAATGCGGAGAGACGATATTGATGATATCGCTGAGATACTTAAAAATTACTTCCATTTTAATTCAGATGCAATCTTTGAACACCATAATGATTTATTTGGTGAGAAAGAATTAGATGAAATTGCATCACAATATCTCGGTAGAGAAATTGGTAAAATCATTTCCGGAAATGAAAAACTTATTACCAGGGTAAAAGGAATTCTGGAGAAGGGATTGAGCGACAGTAATTCCAATAATCTGGATGAACTATTGGCCAGGGAATCAGATGAGACTATAGATTATTCTAGGAGTTTAATTTCTCATATTCTTGATGGCATAAAAGAGATAACAGATTAAGAAACCAGCTTCCTCGCTAATTTTTTCTAATTATTTCATATTTTTATCGCAAAACTTTGTCAGTTTATAAATATTTCTGTCAAAGATTTGTTATTAATAATATTTTTTCTAATTTCGTATGACCATTTTAGCTCCATGCCTCAAAATTCTGTCATACAGTTTATTAAAGATAATATAAAGGACCAGGTTCAATTTACAACCCAGGAATTAATTGAATTACTCACCCGACTTAATCCGGAATCAACCAGGAATACTCATTCCTGGAGAATCAATCAATTAAAAACCTCAGGCCAGATACATCAGGTTGGCAGGGGTCTTTATTCTTTTATCTCTAAACCTGAATACACTCCAACATTAAGCCTAAAAGCAAAACGATTATTTAATCGTGTTCAGGAACTTGTTCCCGGACTTGAAATTGTTGTATGGGAAACAAACATGCTTGCTGAAATAATAGACCACCCAATCGAAAAGCAGTTTATCTTTTTTCATACAAAGCGGGATAAAATTGATTATCTGTATGCAAAGATGCTGGATTTCAGTAAGCCTGTCTTCCCAAATCCAAATAAGGAAGTTATTGAAACATATCTGCTTCCTTTAAATGAAGCAATAGTATTATTGCCTCTCTCAACCCAGACCCCCGTAATGATGCTGAATGATTTTAAAACTAAAACCATTGAAGGATTATTGGTTTCTGCCTGTCTTGTAGAAACAATGCTGACTCCAATGGGAATTGATTTAATTCAGCTTTTTACTATTGCCTTCTCAAAATATAATGTAAATGAAAGCAAACTGTTAAGGTATGCCGGAAGAAGGGACAGAAAAACAGAAATAATTGAAATATTAAAAACGATAAGTTAATATGAAAGAAGAATCAGATAATCTGGTGGACACTGCTGCCCAGGATGATTTAATCCTTGATGACAATCAACTTGTTTGTCTTTTAACTGGAGAAGTTAAAAAGGAATCCTCTAAGGAAAACAATCTGCAGTCTGTTATTAGAATGCTCAACGAGGAATACAAATTTGAGCTTGAGAATATGGAACGGGATTTCACTATTACATATGATGACCCCGAAACCGGGAAAACTAAAAAGCAAAAGATAGACCTGGTTGTTTTTGAAAATGAAACTGCTCACGAACAAGAGAATATTATCCGTATTTGTTTTATTCAGGACGAAAAAACCAAGGATAACGATAAAAAGAAGGGTGCTGAAGCTACTCTAAAATACATAATGGGTGCCTTGGAGAACTGTGAGTTTGGTCTTTGGAGTAATGGTTTAACCTACCTCTTCTTTCAAAAAGAAGTTGACGATTTTGGGAATGAAGATTTTGTAGATATAGCCGATTTCTCAGGTGAAGGAGAAACAATGGACGACCTGGACAGACCAGACCGCTCTGCCGGCAAAATCCCGGTGAATGATTCCCTTGTCAAGACTTTTAAGCGTTGTCATGATTACATTTATGGCAATGAGGGAATGAAAAAAACTGCTTTCTGGGAATTGCTCAATCTAATCTTCTGCAAACTTTATGATGAAAAGGAGAGATTTAATCCAGAAAGAAATGGAACCTATCGTAGGAAATTTTGGGTGGGTGTTAAAGAGAAAAATACTACTGAAGGACTAGCCACCATTTCAAAAAGAATAAAAACACTCTTTGAAGAACTAAAAAATGATATCGTTTTTAAGGAAGTATTTGATGGAAATGAACGTGTAAACCTTACTGATAAAGGTTTGGCCTTTGTTGCAGGGGAAATAGCAAAATACTCGTTCCTGGATGCCTCTGTGGATGTAAAAGGTATAGTACACCGGTAACACAATCTACCTTATACTTCCTCCTCATGTGACCTCATGTGCCGATTGCTGTTTGCATATGTGGTTCCTACATATTCTGGCACAAACCGGACTTCCATTCTGTGCCGATAACCATCGGCATCTGAGTAATCTGTAGTGAAAATCCTGCCTGTAACTTCACAACTCCGTCACTTCCTACCATCCCCATCCGTCCCTGTACTCAGGCCGGATCATTCCCTGCGCAAATTCCTGCGCGTTGGCCTCTGTCGTCTCATCGTTGAACTGCGGTTGCTTGTTGACTTTCTTGTACTGGTGTGAAGTGAGGAGGGTGATCTT
Source organism: uncultured Bacteroidales bacterium (assembly GCA_963771005.1). Taxonomy (GTDB): domain Bacteria; phylum Bacteroidota; class Bacteroidia; order Bacteroidales; genus DASQZK01. The sequence continues at coordinate 1,120,147 of CAVYRO010000008.1, read as the reverse complement.
CTCCTCAGGATGGATATTGGTGATCTCCATCTTCTCACCGTCCCAATCAAGTTCGCGCTCCAGGGGCTGAAGCCGGATGGCCAGGTTTCCCATGACGACCGTTTCGGTCAGCGGTCCGGAATATGCGAAGCAGGATGCAGCTTCTTTACGGGTATCAGGATTTTCCTTGCAGGCCCTCACCCAATCCATCTCATGAAGTCCGCCTCCCAGCGGGTCCGGTTTGATCCGGTCTACCATATTGGCAGGTTCCTTATAATCGAGGTCGTAAGGCAGCACCCTGTATTGGTTACCGTAATAACCACTGATGATTTTTCCTTTCGTGCCAATGTAAAGGTTCAATCCGCCCCAGTCTCCCATTTTCACGCCGTCAGGCAGCTCATCCGGCCGGGAAGGCATGATGCCGCCGTCACTCCAGACCAGTTTTACTTCCGGCAGACTTGCGCCGTTAAATCCCTTGCGTGCCGGGAAGGTATATTCGACCCTTGAAGCTTGCGGGGCGCTTTCCGTATTCACCACCGTGGAGCTGGACTGCACTTTTACCGGGTATTTAAGGTAGAGGGCATAGAACGGAACATCCATCACGTGGCAGCCCATATCGCCTAGCGCTCCCGTGCCGAAGTCCCACCAGGCACGCCAGCTCCAGGGATGATACGCTTCATGGAACGGGCGGAACGGGGCAGGACCGAGAAACAGGTCCCAGTCGAGATAACCCGGGACAGCCTGGATTTCCTTCGGCCGTTCCAGTCCCTGGGGCCAGATGGGGCGGTTGGTCGTCGTATAGACTTCCCTGATGCCGCCGATCACGCCGCTCCAGATCAGTTCGGCCACTTTCCGCACATTCTCGCTCGAATGCCCTTCGTTGCCCATCTGGGTGGCCACTTTATATTTTTTCGCAGCTTCCGTAAGTTGCCGGGCTTCCCAGACGGTATGGGTCAGTGGTTTCTGGGTATAAACGTGCTTGCCCAGCTGCATGGCGGTCATGGTCTGCAGGGCATGCGAATGATCCGGCGTTGCGATCAGTACGGCATCGATATCCTTCTGCTTTTCCAGCATCTCACGGAAATCCTTCCACCGCTTTGCTTTCGGATAGGTGTCGAAAACGGGTTTGGCATAATCCCAGTCCACATCGCAGAGAGCGACGATATTCTGGGTGGCCATATTTTTGAGGTTGTCCTTTCCCTTGCCGCCGATCCCGATCGCGGCAATGTTTAGCTTGTCGCTGGGGGCGATATGCCCGAGACCTGCAATGACATTGCTGGGAACGATCGTAAATCCGGCCAGGGCTGCCGCGGAAGTTCCGAGAAACTTCCGGCGGCCGATCCTGTTAAAGCTTTTTTCTTCCATGGTTTTGGTATGGGTTGGTTAAGTGTTCAGAGCCTTAAAAACAGGGTTTCTGTCAGGCGTGATCTTTTGTCCGGAGATCAGCCGGTCTGGAGGTATTTCTTAAGCAGTGACTGTCCTTTTTTGATGGCATCGCGCCCGCTGGACTCGATCCCGTACCAGCCCCGGTATCCTCCGTCTTTCGTGATCCTGATCATCTTTGCGGTCAGCGCCTCATCCGGCTGGTTCCGGTAGGACATGCCCTTAGCGTAGGGAAGCATCTTTTCCAGGTAGCCTACATTGTCGAAATCTGGCCCGGGACCACGCCAGTCGGGATAAGAACCAAAGTACAGGTTGTCCACTTCTTTCATGAGTGAAATCATCCATTCGGCATCGTTCGACAATCCCCCGTGGTTCTCGATACAGATCCCGATGTTTGCAGGAACGGCGTATTCGAGCATCATTTGATAGGTTTCTGTCGCCCACTTCAGTGCTTCATTTTTGTCAGCACCTTCAGGGCCCCGGCAGTTGGTGCGGATGGAATGACAGCCAAGATAGTGGGCCATGTCGATCCATTTCCGGTGATTGATGGCCGTTTGCCTGCGCTCTTCTTTGGAGGGAGTGCAGGTTTCCCCTTCATCATCAACCATGATCAGCACCATGGTCACGCCGTGGTCCTCTGCATTCTTTTTCAGCTGATACTGGTAGTTGAAGGTTGGTACTCCAAACAATGTATTGACGAATTCAATCCCGTTGATCCCGAAATCTTCGCGTGCGATACGGGGAAAATCAAGGGTCTCCCATTTCCCGCTCCTGACCTCATCCACCAGTGCCCATTGGGCAAGGGAAATGTCGTCGGTTGTCATCCGGGGAGTAGGATTTGCAAAGGCAGATCTGGCTATTCCGGGAGCGATCAGACCTGTTGCACCCAATGCCATAGATTTTTCAAGAAAACTGCGTCGGTTCATTTTTTTCGGTTTTAATAATTTTGAAGGGTTTTTGCAAGCTACTTAAAATTTAGCAAAACTGTATTGAGAAGAGGGAAGGAGGATCCCTATGAAAAGATCGGGACAGGTTTGGGCGGATCTGGCGGATGGCAGCGGATTGTTTTCGTGTGAAGAAATTATGTAGCCAGGAAGGGCGGCAATGCAAGTATTTAACCACAGTGAACACCAAATGGTTGAATTCTTTTTCCTACTTTCGGAACGATAAACGAAAAGATGTTCAGCCCTAAACGACTCATGCTATTTACCATCTTCATTTTTCCCTGGAGAATATTGCTTTATTCCCAGGAGAAAGCTGTGAACCGGGATAGATACCGTATTCATATATCACACACCAGCGAGGTAATGAAGACTGACGGAGTCCTTGATGAGAAATCCTGGCAGGACTCAGAGGTAGGGCGGAATTTTACACGTGTGACGCCGGTAGATACAGGTTTTGCAATTGCACAAACTACGGTCAGGATCACCTATGATAAATCAAATATATATGTCGGAGTTGTCTGCTATGATCCCTTACCCGGAAAAAGACCTGTGGAATCCCTGCGAAGGGATTTTGAGTTTGGCAAAAATGATAACTTCAGGATACACCTGGATACCTATAATAACCAGACGAATGGCTATGCTTTCGGCGTCTCAGCAGCGGGCGCCCAGTGTGACGGAGTGATAAACAACGGAACCCAGTCGAGCTTTACCTGGGATACCAAATGGAAATCTGCAGTGAAGAGCTACAACGATCGCTGGGTGGCTGAGATGGCCATCCCTTTCCGCAGCCTGCGTTATTTCGGGGGAGAGACAGAATGGGGCGTCAACTTTGGCCGGCTTGATCTTAAAACGAACGAAAAATCAGCCTGGGCTCCTGTTCCTCGTCAGTTTCCTCATAATTCTTTGCCATACGCGGGAACGCTCATGTGGGATAAGCCCCTTGATAAAGCAGGATTACGCTTATCTTTCATCCCTTATGCCACTTCATCAGTCATAAAAAATACAGAGGAAGGTGAATCTTCAAAATGGAAATGGAATGCAGGCTTTGATACCAAAATGATATTGTCAACATCCATGAACCTCGACCTGACCGTCAATCCCGATTATTCCCAGGTTGAAGAAGACAGGCAACAGACAAATCTGGACCGCTTTGAGTTGTTTTATCCTGAAAGACGGCAGTTTTTTCTTGAGAACAGTGACCTGTTTGCCAATCTTGGGAACAGTCAGGCACAGCCTTTCTTTTCAAGGCGCATCGGACTGAATGCCCCGATAAATTACGGCGGAAGACTGACCGGAAGGCTTGGCAATAAATGGAGGATCGGGATGATGGATATGCAGACCGGATCAAAAGCTGAAAGCCCCTCCGGCAATTACGCCGTCGCTGTTCTTCAACGTGAGATCTTCAGCCGCTCCAGCATTGTCGGGTTTCTTGTAAATAAAGATGTTACCGGATCATACAATGATTCTGTACTTACCGGCTACCGTTACAACAGGGTGGCAGGACTTGAATATAATTTCGCCACCACAGATAACCGGTGGCAGGGCAAGGCATTCTATCACCAGTCATTTTATCCCGGAGCGGGCAAGGATGCCGGAGCTCTTTCCGGACATATCAGTTATTCCTCACAGTACCTTAAAGCAGACATTGATCAGTCGTGGATAGGATCGGATTATATTGCCGAAGCGGGTTATATAAGAAGGACCGGTCTCTGGGAGCTCACACCGTCTGTCAGTTACCTGTTTTATCCATCAGGATCGGATAGGATCATCAGTCATGGTCCCGGCGCCACCCTGAATGCGATCTTCGATCCTGAATTCAATCTTACGGACCGGGAAACAAAGCTTTCATACCTTATCGGATGGCAGAATAAAAGCCTGTTGTCCGTCAGCATGGAAGAACAATTCGTTAAGCTCAGCCGTGCTTTTGATCCTACCAATACCAATGGAGAGAAACTTGCCATGGGTGAGCAGTTCCAATGGATAAGTGCCCTGGCGGGATTTACTTCAGACGCCCGCAGATTATTCAACTATACCCTGAATGCCGGCTACGGAGGTTACTACACCGGAAACCGCTGGAACGTCAACGGACTGATAAACTACAGGGTACAGCCCTATGGCAGCATTGGAATGACGATGAGTTATAACAACATCACCTTACCCGAACCTTATAACAGTGTGGAGCTGATCCTTGTGGGACCTACGCTGGATATAACCTTCACGGATAAAATATTCCTGACCACATTCGTCCAGTACAACAACCAGATCGATAACCTGAATATGAATATCCGCTTCCAGTGGCGCTTTGCACCGGTGTCCGATCTGTTTATTGTCTATACAGGGAATTCCTATACGGAAAATTTCGTGAATAAGGACCGGGGACTAACCGTTAAGCTGTCATACTGGTTTAACTAAATGTATACACCAACCTGCACAGCCTGCCGGGTTTAATCTTCAATGTGTATACCATAAGGAAAAGACCGGAGGGGAATGACGGCAGCCAGATCAGCCTGATGCGGCTGCATAACGAACAATTCCGTAAAGTGAAAATATCAGGCTACGGTACGATATTGTTCAGCCGGGATCTTCCTCCCGATAACCTGCTGATGCAGGCCGTGATTGTAATATAGAATATGCCCCTTCACTCCTTTGTATAACATAAGACCATCACCAAGAGATTCCCGCTCCCTGAGCGCTTCCATTGCTACTTTTGCCTTAAGGTGCTGGCAAATTTTCTTCATGTCCGTTTCATGATTCACTGGTTAAAATCAGGAACTTTATTTCAACTTAACCCGTGTTCCTATTTTCGGGGAGTATTATAGTACTAATCCTACCATCACCTGGCCCCCATTCCCACACCCTTACTAAATCCGTGTCCACCCGTATTTTTCCGTGTTCATCCGCGTTCCTCCCCCTCTCCCGGTCACAGAAACCTCAGTAACTATTTTTCCAATTGATTTTCAACGGGCACGACAGATTTTTGATGTTCTTCCAATATTTTTTTCATTTCAGCAATAATATCAGGATGTTCCGCCGCTACGTTATATCTTTCCGAAGGATCAACACAGACATTATAAAGAAGCGGAGGATCCTGAACCGTAGGAGTACTTTTTATTTCAATTTCCGGATCGGTGTAGAGATGTGCTGTTCTGATCCCATACTCCAGCTGGGTAATAAAATGGACCTTGTAATCGCCTTTACGAATGGCGTAAACCTGTTGTCCCCGGTAATAAAAAACAACGTCGCGCGGATCTTTCCCTGTCCCAAGAAGTACCGGTGAGATATCATACCCATCATAAACACGGTCATCCGGAAGTTTGATCTTCGAGAGACTGCAGAAAGTGGGAAGCAGATCCATGGTGGTTCCCATATCCATCACCACCTGCGGTTTGATCGTTCCGGGCCACCAGAAAATGGCCGGTTCACGCATGCCACCTTCAAAAGTGCCGCCTTTGGCACCCTGCAGCAATCCCGCGGAACCTCCATGCGTTTTGAAAGCTTGCCACGGACCATTATCGGAAGTGAAAATTACCAACGTATTTTCGGCCAGACCTTCTTTTTTCAATGCTTCTAAAATTTGGCCAACCGACCAGTCAATTTCTTCTACAACATCGCCATAAATACCTGCTACGGATACATCTTTAAATTTCGCGGAACGGAATAAGGGAATATGGGGTGATGAATAGGCCAGGTAAATAAAGAAGGGTTTCTTTTTAAAGCTGCGGATCTTTTCAATTGAATATTCTGTATAACGGCGGTTGATCGTTCGCTGATCGGCGGGACGTTCAACGATTGAATCGTTCAGCATTAAGGGTACATTGTAAGCCTGCCATCGTTCTTCCTTAGCGAGGGTAAAATAGTTCGTTGTATCAATTTTGTCCATGTCATTGGAGTACGGAATGCCAAAGTAACTGTCAAAACCGTTATCGGTAGGCAGGTACGGGTGAAAGTCCCCCAGGTGCCATTTCCCAATGGCGGCGGTTTGATACCCCTTCTGCTTTAGTATTTCCGCGATCGTGATTTCACTTTGGGGCAACCCTCCCTTTGAATCGGGAAACAAAACACGGCGTTTATCGCTGCACATCCCGGAGCGGACAGGCAATCTTCCGGTCATTAGTCCGGCCCGCGAAGGAGTGCATACCGGCGCTGCCACGTAAAAGCCGGTCCACTTCTGACCATCATAAGCCATTTTATCCAGGTTCGGTGTTTTAATGCCTGGATTGCCATAAACACCCAGATCCCCATATCCCATATCATCGGCAAAAAGAACGATAAAATTTGGAGGGGATGCCGTTTTTGCCATCTCCCGGGCTTTGATATTTTGTTGAAAAGGTATTCCAACAGTCAAAATGCCCGTCATTGCGAGCATTTTTGTGTATGAGCTTTTCATTTGAGAATAAATAGATTAATTATTGAATCATATTAAATCCAAAGATAAGCATCATTCCTTATGAAAATCAAAGGGTAGTTTACAGCGGTCTTAAAATAACCGGCATCCAAAATAATAAACGGTAAGTTACTTAAATTTCCTTGTTAGTAAATTGTTGATAATGAGGTAAATATAAAAATAAAAAAGTTGCAAGTCTTTGCCTAAAAGTCTATATTTGAATTACATACAAACAATTACGACAAGCAACAAGTGAAAATTACATAGAGTTCAGGTGAATTTCAAAAATTTATAGACTGTAACAACAAAGTAGGCATATGCCTGGAAAACACCATAAGTTTCTTTACACACGGCGTATATTCGGGCAATTCGAAACTATCAGACAAAGTGGTCCACGATTGACTATGATTTTGACCACCCTATTCGTGATGCTTTTTTTACCGAAGCAGGAACATCCACAGCTTTTTCCCTCGGCAGATAAAGAAACAGACAGGTGGGGATGGCTGTTTAAATTCAGCCAGGTATTCTCCCACACTGGTTTTGTTAACTTCAAGGGCTTCAGCGAATTTTCTGATGCTGAGCTTTAACTCCAGTAAAGTCCCGATGCATTATTTGGGTTCATAAATTGCAGGCAATCCCAACTCTTTTTTTAAATTCTGGTTGTAAATGGAAATTTTTTCTTTTGCTTCATCACTGCTGTAAGACACTGACTTATATTGTGGCTTATCTACCAAAAGCGCCATGCCTGTGACAAATCCTCCTAAATACCAGACTGCGGGCACTAACCATGGGCTGGAAGAAACTATGGCTACTATAAAAAACCCACCACCAACCAAGCCCGTAATAAGAACAGGGGTTCCAATCACAGTACGAATGACTCTTTTACTTTTAATGCTTTTGTTCTGTGCTGCTATATCATCGATTTTTTGTTGATCACCAACAATTTCTGCAAAAGCGACGTCCGTTATTTGCTTTGCTCCCCGCGTGATAAACCAATCCGTGTAAGCTTTCGTTTCCGAAACAGAGTTTGATGCTGTTTTTCCTGTAGAAGAATAGTAGCCGGGATAATACTTACTTTGAGTAGCGGTATTGGTTTCTGTTACGTATCGTGTATTAACCAAAATATCCAGGCACCGTTCGCTGTACTGTTGAATAGCATCCGATTTACTTTCAAGTTGTTCTTTCTCCATCCTGATTTTTTCATTCTTCAACTTGTTTTGCACCTGTTCCGAGTCCTTGATAAGAGCGGTTGTTACTGCGCTTTCATTTACTGTAATAAGTTCACCAAAAACAATGACATTGTCCTTAACAACCTTTAGATAATGGCTGCCGATTGTAACCGAATCAATATTAATAATGTCGGCACCTTGCAATACTTCGTCAAGATACACATTGATACCTTTAAGCTCTGAAAATACTTTTATTGTTCCTTTCTGTGAATAACATAAAACAGGTAATAAAAATAAAATAAGAATTAAAGGTGCTACAATATTTTTAGAATTTTTCATTAAATTTTTGTCAGTGTTTATCGTGCTGACTCCGCACTTCTGATTTTTGGCTATGTAAAATTATTCTTTGACGGATCTTCCGGTAAATATAATTGCTTTCGTACTATTAATCACTATGATAAATATAAAAGGATGGTCTGCATTAAAAATCTTTGGTGGTTGAGGTGGAGAGGGGGTGAGGGGTGAGTACCCATTAGGGAACAGGATAGCCAGCGGGAGAAGTTGGGTGATTAATCTGGTTGCGATTACAAACGGAAATTAAACAAGGTGAAATCAAAAATTGTAAGCCAACAGAACATCGCCAGGATGCCATCGGACCCGGAAACGATACACGGATACCGCATCCGTTAATTCAAAGATTTACCGCAGAGCGCTATAATGCCAGCATCAGAAATAAGGGCTTGCCCCAGTCCGCAAGAACAACATTGAAAGTATCCTGTTGTATATTTTTCGGAGGATGAAATCAGCCTGCGGCTAATTCTTCAGGAACACATGGGTATTATTTCTTTTCAAATTTAAATGGAATATGCGTTTGAGCATAAGTTCATCAGCATGGTGGGGGCCGCCTAAAAAATTTGATATCCCCGAGTCAGACCGGAGGGTGAGCTGGCTGGAGCTATTTTATGACCTCGTTTATGTGATCGCCATCTCACGGATCACCCATCTCTTATCGGGTAACATCGGTACAGGCGGTTTCCCGGAATTTATCTGCCTGTTTATTCTTATTTTCTGGGGATGGCTGAATGGCAGCCTCTACCACGATATGCATGGCTCCGAAGGATTGCGGACCCGGTTGATGACGCTCTGGCAAATGATGATCATTGCCGCACTGGCCGTCGTTATTGGGCAACCCGCCGGCAAACACTATCTCAATATCACGGTTTTGTTCATGATCATGCAGATCTACATCACCTACATGTGGTGGAGTATTGGTCTTTATGACCCTTCACACCGGCGGTACAATAAACCCTACACCGTCCTTTACCTGGTTGCCCTGGCATTGATGGGCCTCAGCCTTATCGTACCCGAACCATGGCTGAAATTAATCATACCCGTAATCCTCATCTGCAATTACGCCCCTCCCTTCATCGCTCATGAATTGATGCGCCGCTCATCCACAGATCTCGATCTCTCAGCCAGCATGTTCGAGCGATTGGGGTTGTTTGCCATCATCATCTTCGGTGAGTTGGTCCTGGGTGTGGTAAACGGAATCAGCAACACGTTCCTGGCGGGCTTCACCGTCTGGCTGAGATTCGCCCTGGCGATCTCGATTGTGTTCGAACTGTGGTGGATCTTCTTCACACTGGTATCAAGAAGGGAAGCCAAAAAGGGTTTTATCAATGCCACCCTGCTGGAATTGCTTTATATCCCGGCCCTGACTTCGCTGGCTCTTATGGCAGTCAGTTTTACTTCTTTCCTGGATTCTCATTATGCGATGCATCTGCAAAGGTTGTTCGGGTATTCGGTGGCCGTATTTCTAACATGCATCGCTCTGATGATGGATTTGCTGCAAATCCCCGGAATATTTCTCGCACTGCACCGGCCTATCCGTATTTCTCTGGTGCTTACCGCGCTTGTATTTCTTATTTCCTCGCTGGTCAGTATCCGTGTTGACAGGACGTATTATTTAGCCGGTGTTGTGGTCATTCTCGTCATTGAAATACTGTATCTTAATTCCTTGTACTACCGGAAAGTTGATAAGAAGAGCAATAATGAAAATCAGCACTAAACAGATCACTGCACCATGAACCTGCCCCAATTTCTATTTTTTCCATTATCCATGGTCAGTATATAGGCTCCTGCCATGAACCTGCTGACATCAATATTCATAAGGCGTTCCTGCATATTGATCTGAAAAAAACTCTCCACCAGCCGTCCCGAGATATCCCATATTTTAACATGAAATGGTCCGGTCATATCGCATGTGGCAACATGAATGTTCCCCTTGGCAGGTGAAGGGTAGATCCTGATATCCCCGGTCCTGTTCACTGGTGATATGGCTGTTGAATTTCCCCGCGATAATACATCGAGCAACTGCCTGTCAAGCTGGTATCCGTGGAATGATTCATAGGGGCAATCGCTACGGCCACTGTTCAAGATCCCGAAGGAACCGTTAAAATTCCACAGGGCCCAGCCAATACCGTTATCATTGAAAAAATCCATCAGGTCGGAGAGAAAGGCAATCGTAACGGCATAGGGAGTTTTATTATAAACCCCGAACTCCTGGACCATGAACGGTATATTGTTTTCCCTTGCCAATTCAACATTCTTGCGGTAGCTTTCGAAGGGCAGAAGATCGTCTCCTTCAGGGGTTTTAAGCTTTCCGTTTTCAAGAACATAGGTACCCTGCTTTTCTCCCCACGTATTATCCGATAATACCAGCACAGTCTCATCTTCACCCTGCTGGAAAGTGACGGAACTAATTGTCATCCAGTCGCCTGCGCTGTTTGCAAAACTCAGGCTGGTGGCAGGTGACTCCAGGGTAACGGAGAAGTCTTTATCGGAAATGTTCTGATATCCCCATTCGGATTCGATTATCACGGAAAAGTCTGCGCCGGTATCCGGTCCGCAAACAAAATGTTTATTGTAAACCACTTCCTGGTCAGCCTTGATCTCCAGGTTCGATTCAATGGAAATCTGTTGCACATGAACGGTGACCCGTGTTCCGGCTGCAAAGTCTCCCCGGATGATGAGCGGACTCTGGAATTCGCTTTTTACAGGTCCGTAAAGGAAGTTTGAAACCCACAGCACCGGCCATTGAGGGACAGGCCATGTATCTGACCCGGATGCCCATTCCGCTTTATAATGGGTGAGATTGAACGGGTCATAACTGTGCATGGCCTGTGCCACATACGGCTCGTCTTTAAGGGCAGGGATGATATTTCTTCCGTAATCAAGACCGTCGATAAAAACGATCCTTTCCGGACTGATGTTCCGGATCGCTTCCAGCGCCATTCGCATCACTTTTACATAATCGGCTTCTGAAACGCCTGACGGTTCATTCACCAGGTTGAAACTCAGGCGGGAAGCAGGGATGTCTTTATACCGTTGGGCAAAATATTCCCAGTGATTGACGAATGCTTCCTGTGCAACAGGGTTGGTCCAGAGATCGAGATCCTGGTTGGCCGGGAGTGTGGTCAGGTTGACACAGTATCCGGGAGCGCGATGCAGATTGAGGCAAACGTGTACATCATATTTTTCACCCCATAAAATGGCGTCATCTATTTCTTTCACTTCATTTACAATGAAGACATCCCAGTCACCGGCCTGTGTATAAGTGCGATAGTCAACAGGCAGGCGCACAAAATTGAAACCCAGTTCATGGATCATGCTGAATTCGCTTTCACTGTAACCCTCGTTACTCCATGAAACATCAAATTTGCCGAGCAGGTTAAAACCCTTCCGGCTGGTACAAAACTGCTGTAGGTCCGTAATCACTGAATCGCCCTCAAGGCTGCCAGCTTTGAGGCTTTCCATGCAGGATGAACAAAGAAGGATCAGGATATAGACCAGGGTTGAGTACCTCGTCCGGCGGATGATATGTACTGGAATTAATTTCATCTTTATAAAGGCTTCGGTTTAAGATCAAAGTTAACATTAATGACAGATTTTTTCTTGGTGTCCGGATAAAAGGTTCAAATTATCACTTATTTCTGGCGGCCGGACATAGTAATGTTTATATCCTTTTAATAACGTTTTAGATGTATAAGGGAACCCACCCCCACCTTACACCTTCCTGCCCTTAATATGTTCATCCTCCAAATCTCAGCGTCCGTTTCCGTACAATTTGATGAAAAGTTTTCAACAGGCTTGTTTTATGCAGGTTTTAAAGGGATCTTTAATTGCCGCCAATCACCCTTTTTCTCGCGGGGAATGTGGCGATCGCCGCTTCATCCCATCCCCTAAATCTCCAGGCAGGGGACTTTGAAGACGCCCGGACGACGATCAGATTGGTGCGTTTCATAGTTTTCATGTACGAAACCCCATAACCCCATAACCTCATAACCCCATAACCCGATAACCTCATAACCCCATAACCCCATAACCCCATAACCCCATAACCCCATAACTCCATAACTCCATAACCTTCTGACATAGAAATCTTCCATGATGAACCATCCTGTCTCGCCCTTGTCACGCCGAGCAGGCATCACTGGTGCTCGGCACGATCAGGTTCGCACCAATCACGGTCTGCCTGTGCGCTTTGCTAATTGATTTTTGGAGATGATAAGGGATGCATTTTAAAGGATGTTGGGGGGGCGTTCTACAACTCTAATTCCGGACCATTGAAAAATTGAAAAGATTTTTTGACCTCCTCCGGTTGGTGGAAGTTACTTACACTTTCTTCAACAAAACATTTCCTCACTTCATCACCTATTCCTGGCGAGCGGACATAGTTATGTTTATATCCTTTTAATAACGTTTTAGATGTATAAGGGAACCCACCCCCACCTTACACCTTCCTGCCCTTAATATGTTCATCCTCCAAATCTCAGCGTCCGTTTCCGTACAATTTGATGAAAAGTTTTCAACAGGCTTGTTTTGTGCAGGTTTCAAAGGGAACTCTGATTACCGCCAATCACCCTTTTTCCCGGGGGGGAATTCGGATATCACCCCTTCATCCCACCCCTGAATCTCCAGACAGGACTTTGAAGATGCCCTGATAACGATCCGATCGGTGCGTTTCATAGTTTTCCTGTATGAAACCCCATAACCCCATAACCCCATAACTCCATAATTCCATAACCCCATAACCCCATAACCCCATAACCCCATAACCCCATAACCCCATAACCCCATAACCCCATAACCCCATAACCCCAAATGAGGTGGTCCCAATTATTTATTTTTATTTTGAACAAAATGTTGTAGATTTTGCCCTGCCAACCGGGACCGCATTGATTTACATTCATTAACTTGTGAAAAACCGGAGGAATTATGAACAGAATGATTTTACCCCTGTTTCTGGCGTTGTTGATCCTGAATACCAATACCGCTCAAGGCCAGGAGAAAGAGTTTTCAAAGATCATCACCGTTAATGACTATACCTACGATATTGAGGTCGGTGGAAGTCTTGACCCTGTTAACGAATCCATCATCATTGAGAATCTTGGGGATTCACCGATCGTCAACCCCCGGATAACGGTTAACGACCGGTACGACTGGTATGATACAGAGGCCATGGCCAGTGAGATTACCCGCGGCTGTGTTACGGACGAAGAAAAAGCGCTGGCGATCTGGGATTTCATCCGCCGTAATTTTCAGCATCTCGATGCGCCGGGCGACAGGGAATGTCACAACCCTGTGGTGGCGATGAATATTTACGGTTATGCCAACTGTGCCTATCACAGCACGGTATTCACAGCCTTGTGCCGTTCCATCGGAATCCCTGCAAGGGTGTGGGAAGTCTGGCACCATACCATTACGGAAGCATTCTACAACAATGCCTGGCATATGCTGGACAGCGATATTGGCATTTACTTCCTTGCCGGCGATAACCACACGATCGCTTCCGTAGAAGAACTCTGGGAAGATCAGAAGATAAGCGGTGGGCGTGAGTCCGGGGCTGCGTTGACGGCATTCTCGGGACGTAATCTGGCCGTGCGCGCGGTCTATTCGGATGTGGAAGGGGGTAACCCAAGCGTCTCACAGGATGGAATAAAAATAAGAGGTTACCGGTATTTCCATGGCGCAGATGAATGTTACATCCAGACCGGGTATGATCGTTTTACCTATGTACCGCACAGTATGGCGATGACGCTTCGTCCCAACGAAACCCTGATCCGCAACTGGAAGGGGGGAGAAAAATATTACGACTACCAGCGCCACAACCGGAGCCTTCAGGGAGGCAATGAATGGGCTAAACCTATCAGGTACGGTGATGGCAAGATCATCTGGAAACCGGATCTGAAATCAAAATTGGCGCCCTCGTTTTTCAATAAAGATCAGGCACCCGGGTTCGAGGCGCTCGACGGCCAGGGACCTGCTGTTCATGTCGTCCATAAGCAGGGCGGGATCTATGACCTGCCGGAACGGGCGATCCTGTCCGTGGAAACACCGTATGTGATCCTGGGTGGTAAGTTAAAAGCCGTTTTTTACCGGGGTGCAGCGACAAAATGGGACGGGATCTCTGCGACCATCACCAGCACAACAGGTCCTGTATCAGACAGAGTCTGGAGCGCTCCGGAGGGAACTACAGGGACCATTGACGCCAAGATTGATCTTGATGAAGTTTTATTCCCCAGGGGCGAACGTGGACGACACGATTACGGTATGGAATTTAATTTCATGGCCAACGAGAGCAATGATCCTCCAACGCAGAGCGGACTCGAATCCCTGGAAATGGAGACCGACATCCAGGTTTGTTCCAATTCCCTGCCTGCCCTGTCAAAGGGGAAAAACCGGGTCCGCTATCATGACGAGACGCCGGGTGAACATAAGGTTAAAATTACATATGTCTGGCGCGAGCGCAATGATAATACGCCGCCAGCCCTCGCAGATGGCGTAGTGTCTCCTTCAGATGGAGGTACAGTCAATTCCCTTTCCCCTTTATTTAAGTGGCCGCAGGCGTCTGACAAAGACAAGGGAGATACCCCCGTGGACCATTGCATCATGATAAGCTTCGATCCCCAATGCCGGTGGCCTGTAGCAACGGCCTTGTTCAAAGAGACCGGTTCCGGCAAGCCGGAATGGCAACTAGCGGCAGGGTGGCTTAACCCGGATACAACCTATTATTGGAAAGTCAAAGTTCAGGACAACCGGGGCGCCTGGAGTGACTGGAGTAAAATTTATACCTTTAAAACTTCAATATGAATTGTTAAATCCATCCCTGCCAGGGATGGACCGTTCCTCTGCAAATTTTGGGGTTAAATTCAAAACCTGCCATCGAAAGCCATCAGGTCAAAAATTATTTTTTAAAATTCTTTATGATGAGATCCTCATTTCCGCTATTTACAACTGCTTTTTTCCTGCTATCAGGATTTTCACTGTCCTCATTCGTGCCGGCTGAAAATGCCACCATCCCGGGTGAGATCACAACCCCATACCCTACCATAACCTGCCTGGCGGCAGAGTGGATGATCCGGGGCGATGAGAACAACAATGCCAGAGTGGATGTACAATACAGGGCCTCCGGCGACAGCGGATGGCTGCAGGCCATGCCATTGGTACGCATCCCCGCAGGGAATACGGGCAAACGTACCACCCCATCCTATTCCTGGCCAAACAAATTTTCCGGCAGCATCTTCAATCTTAAACCCGGTACCGAATATGAAATCCGGCTATCACTTTCCGATCCCGATGGGGGAAAAGCGACAGAAATGATAAAAGCAAGCACCCGCCCTGTCCCCACGGAAGCCGCTAATGCAAGAATTATCAAGGTGAATCCCGCGACCCTGGAAAAGCTTGCCATGCATGCCGAACCGGGCGATGTCCTGCTACTTAGCCCGGGTTATTATGAAGAATTTACCATGCCTGTTGACGGTGTACCCGGAAAACCTGTTGTACTTCGTGCCGATCATGCGCATCCGGTCATTGGAAGCACTTTCACGTCAGTCAACCTGGAACACCGGAAAAATGTGATCATAGACGGTTTGACGGTCTGGGGACCCGTACAGTTGCGCTGGGCGGAAGAGGTGGCGGTATGCCATTGTGATATCCAGTCCGAATTTGGTATTGTCGCTGAAGAGCAACCCGGATGTAAGAATTGCTATATTGCTGACAACACGGTGAGCTATAAGATACCCTGGGTTGCCGAAAGCACAGGCTCCGGCAGTGTATGGGGCGGGCCGGCCAACATCGGAGAGGGGATTGAAATTACGGGTCCCGGCAATGTGATTTGCTACAACCGGGTATCCGGCTACCGCGATTGCATATCCCTCATGGAAGATCTGTGGGTTTACGACCAGGTATGCAATGATATTTACAACAATGATATTTCCGAAGGCAGTGATGATGCGATCGAAGCTGATTTTGCAATGAATAACTGCCGCATCATGAACAACCGGATCACCAATTGCGGGATGGGGCTGAGCTCTCAGCCGGGACTGGGCGGGCCGGTTTATTTCATCCGGAACGTGATGTATAATATTGCAATGGCTCCTTTTAAACTTGAGCGAAAGAGTTACGGCAACCTCTTTATTCACAATACCGTGGTAAAATCCGGCGACGGTTTATTCGCTCCCCACGGGCAAGGCGAATATTACCGGACCGTATGGCTCAATAACCTGTGTATCGGGGGCTCAGGTGGAGGCAAGAGAGGCCGCTATTCCGGCGGAGAGGGATATGCAGTTGGCCTACCGGGCTTCAATGCTTCCTGTACTTTCGATTATAATGCCGTTGGTTCGGAAAATAATGCATTTGGCGGGATCGTTGGTGATCAGCATTTCAACACGACCGGGGAACTGGATCAACTGACGGGAGCGCGGCATTGTGTGCAGGTGGGCATGGATGTTTTCGCAGCAAATGTGGCCTTTCCCGATCCTGTTTTTCCGGAACGCCAGCCGCAGGATCTGCGTATTAAACCCGGTTCTGCAGCCGCCGATGCCGCCCTTCTGATTCCGGGTGTCAATGATGATTTTACAGGAAAGGCGCCTGATATGGGGGCGTATGAGACCGGGAAAGCTCTGCCGATTTACGGGCCGCGGGAGTGAGGAAAGGCGAAAGGAGAAAGGCGAAAGGTGAAAGGGGGGGAGGATAGGGAAAGGAGAAAGGTGAAAGGCGAAAGGCGAAAGGGGGTGAGGATAGGGAAAGGAGAAAGGTGAAAGGAGAAAGGAGAAAGGTGAAAGGGGAAAGGGGAAAGGGGAAAGGGGTAAATTCAGAGGCTTTGGGGAATAATTTTGGAAAAAAAGGTATTTGCATCTCAAACAATTATTATTCGCACTCATATGCTGCGGGAAAATGCCGAATCGGAACCGGTGGTGCGAAAAGAAGATGTATGCTAACGATTTTTATGTTAAATTTAGGGTCTCATGTGGTAAAATATATGGTGAGACTATATCTTTTTTTCAGCATTCTGACTTTATCCGTGGTCAGCGTTTATTCACAAAGTAACCTTGAAGACTTTATTGACTCCGCATTTGCACGTGATCCGGTACTTTTTGAGAACAGGAACAATATTCTTATCACGGAGAATGATGAGAAACTTTTCCGTGCCGGGCTAAAATCCCAGGTCGGTTTTACGACCGACCTTGCCTGGGATCCGGTTTTACACGGTTATGGTTATGATGAGATCATCACGAACGGGCAGGTCATCAGCACTTTGGTGAATTTTGACAGGGAGATTCTGTTCAAAGGTCAAATGGATATTCATGAACAGTCTTACAGCATCAGAAAAAGTCAGGCCGGTAACCAGTTACAGATATCCAGGGCTGAATTGAGAAAGGAAGTCACCTCCAGGTATCTCACAGCCTGGGGAGACTTCATGCAATGGCAATACAATTCTGCCATTTTGGGATCCCTGCAGCGGGAAGACAGCCTTCTGCTGCGTCTTACCAAAGCTAATGTTTACAGGCAAACCGATTATTATACCTTCCTGGCGAGTCTCAAAAGCCAGCAAATAACGGTGAATGCGGCGCTACTGCAGTATCGACGTTCGCTTATGGATCTCAGGTACCTTTCCGGCATTGCCGATACAGCCTTCATCCGGCTTTCAAACCCGGATATCGCCAGGACAGATATCCCTTCCAAATTGACCTCTATATATTTTCAGCAGTTCGTCATCGACAGTATGCGGTTACAAAGCCTTCTTGACCTGATCGATCTGGAGTACCAGCCTAAAATGAGTGTTCATGCTGATGCCGGGTACCTCTCGTCCCTAATGATGGATCCCTATAAAAATTTTGGGGTGGGAGTGGGGCTGAAATTTTCTATCCCGATTTATGACGGAAGACAGAAGGAGATAAAGTACGAAAACGTTAATCTGAGACAGGAAAATAACAGGCAGCGGCAGACCTATTTCGCGAGACAATACGATCTGAAGTTGGCCGCCTTAAAACAGGAAATATCTGATTTGCAAAAACAGGCTGTTGATATCGACAACCAGGTCCGGTTTTACCAGGAACTGATGGATGCTGAAGAAAACCTCATATCTTCAGGACAGCTGGATATTAGCCAGTATTTTCTGTTGATCCGTAATTTTATTGACCTCAGCAATGAATCCGCCAAAAACAAGGTTAAACGAATGATGGTTATCAATGAGATCAATTACCTGGCCAACTGAACCCGGAAAAGGGATTATTAAACCTTACGGTTATGACATTACAAGCATAAATTGAATTTGAATGAAAAGATTCCATTTTATTTTCCCGGCATTGTGTATCCTGATTCTTTCCTCATGTCATTCTGATAAAGCAAACGGGGATGAAAGCAGTTTTAAATCCTACCCCAGGGTCAGAGAGATCAAGGTAACTTACGGTCCTATCAGCAACCATGTGGATGTCAATGCTACCGCCGCTTACCTCAGAACCAGTCTCATCAGTTCACCTATTGACGGCTATATTCTCAGGTCATTTATTGAGCCACATCAGTCGGTAAAACCCGGCCGGATCTTGTATATCCTGCAGACTAAGGAATCCCGTGCCCTCCGGTCAGGCGACCATGAAATGCTCGATCGGTTCACCGGTAACGATACCATTGTGGCTCATTCCGGAGGCTATGTCACCGAGACTTTCCACCAGCAGGGCGATTACGTTTCAAACGGAGAGAAGCTGCTGACAGTGAAAGAAACCTCCAGCCTGGTATTCGTGCTCCACCTGCCTTATGAATGGAATGACCTTGTAAGGAGCGGCATGAAGGTGAGACTGATATTTCCGGACAGCACCTTCCATACTGCGACAGTTCGTCAGATCAATCCTGAAATGGATCCGGCCACGCAGACCCAGAAGGTGATCCTCACCATTAATAATGCGCAAAATGTACCGGAAGGCCTGATCGCCCGGGCAGAGATCACTAAAAAATCCAGCGACCATTCAACACTGCTGCCGCAGGATGCTGTCCTGACCAATGAAACCGAGACGGAATACTGGGTCATGAAGATGATAAACGATTCAATAGCCGTACGAGTACCTGTCACCACCGGCATAATCAGCCACGATACGGTACAGATCCTACAGCCCTCCTTTACAAAGGATGACAGGATTCTGGTGTACGGCAATTATTCTGTTCCCGATACCATGCAAGTCATCGTAACCGATTCAGCCCGATGAAAAATTTTTACAGTAGCTTCAAAAAACCGGTAAGCTTTCTGCTCGTCCTGTTTCTGGCGGGGGGCGGATTTTTATATACAAAAACAAGGACTTCGCTGTTTCCCGAGATAACGTTTCCCAAGATCAAAATCATCGCCGAAGGTGAGTTGAAGCCCGAAGACCAGATGATGATCACCGTGACACGGCCTCTCGAGGATGCCATTAAAAGAGTGCCCGGACTGAAAATGATAAGGAGCACCACCAGCCGTGGAAGTTGCGAAATCTCAGCTTTCATGACCTGGAAGACGGATATCGATGTGGCCGAACTACAGGTTGAGTCGCGCATCAGCCAGATACGAAACCAACTGCCTCCCGGGATTAATATTACGGTTGAAAAAATGAATCCGTCCATTTTGCCGGTGATCGGCTACTCCCTTGAAAGCGACCGGTATTCCCTCATTAAACTGAAGAAAGTAGCCATATATACCGTCAAACCTTACCTGTCGCAGGTGGAAGGCGTGGCAGCCGTTGAAGTACTGGGTGGAAGGGATAAGGAGTACCGCGTTATCCTTGACAAGCAAAAAATGACCCATCTTGGCCTTACCCCATCCGGTTTGGAGGATACGATGGCCCGCAATGGCTTCATTACTTCAAACGGATTTTTCAATAGCTATAACAGGCTTTATCTCAGTATTTCCGATGCATCCTTCCACAATAAATCCGATATTGAAAATATCGTGGTCAGGAGTGACGGGAACAGGGTTTTGACCCTCGCTGATATCGGTGAGGTAAAGATTGAACAAGCCGTTGAATACATCCGGATCAATGCCAACGGTAAAGAGGGCGTGCTGATCAATATCGTCAAACAACCCGGTGCCAACCTGATATCGACCACTGATTCGGTGCAGAAAAAGCTGGCCGGCTTAAAGGATCTGTTGCCGCCTGGCGTAGAGATCAAGCCCTACTATGTCCAGGCAGAGTTTGTCAATAATTCCATAACCTCAGTGAAAGATGCCCTGTGGATCGGGATCGTACTGGCAATAATTGTTGCCCTGCTCTTCCTGCGTTCACTGAGGGCAGGCCTTACCCTGCTCATCATTGTGCCTGTAACGCTTGCCCTGGCCATCACCGTTATGTACGCCCTGAATTATACGTTCAATATCATGACCCTGGGGGCCCTGGTCGCATCCATCGGCCTGATCATCGATGATGCGGTGGTCGTTATGGAACAGATCCACCGTACGCATGAGGAGCATCCCGGGACTCCCGCCCGGGAACTGGTGAGCAAAGCCATCCATTACCTTCTGCCGGCTATGGTTGGCTCATCCCTGAGCACCATCGTGATCTTTCTGCCCTTCATTATGATGTCGGGAGTAGCCGGTGCCTATTTTGGCATTATGACAAGGACCATGATCATCACCCTGGTGGTATCCTTTTTTGTGACCTGGACCGGATTACCCATTGTCTATCTTCTGATGTCACAACGCAGGAAGAAAAGTACAACCCGCGAAACGGCAGAAAGTAAAGAGGTTAAAAAACAAAACTGGGTCGAAATATTTACGCACAGGCCGTATATCAGCATAATCATTGTGGTGGTACTTGCCGGACTAATCTTTTTCATTTATCCTAAACTGGAAACCGGGTTTCTCCCTTATATGGATGAAGGCAGCATTGTGCTCGATTTCAATTCACCTCCGGGTTCGTCGCTTGAAGCCACCGATAAAATGCTCCGCGAGGTTGACCGGATCCTTTATGATACTCCCGGTGTCGTAGCCTTTTCCAGGCGTACGGGCGCCCAGATGGGTTTTTTCATTACCGAGCCAAACCGGGGCGACTACCTGATCAGGATAAAACGGAAAAAAGGTGAGACCACCGAAGAAGTGATAGAAAAGATAAGGACTCGTGTCGAGGCCAGAGTGCCGGCTCTGACTGCTGACTTCGGACAGGTTATTACCGATATGCTGGGGGATCTTACAACTTCGGTCCAGCCCGTTGAGATCAAGATATTCGGCAGCGATAACAAGCAGTTGCAGGAATATTCCAAAAATGTGGCTGATATTGTAAGAAGTGTAAATGGTACTGCCGATGTTTTTGATGGCATCGTAATCTCAGGGCCCTCCGTAAATATCGATCCGGATTACGGGAGCCTTGCACGTTATGGCCTGACACCCGCTGATCTGCAGGATCAGCTGCAGATGTCGACCGAGGGCGTGGTAACGGGGAGGGTCATTGAAGGGGAATATATGCCTTCCATAAGGCTTACCTTTCATGACAGTACGGATTTTACCATGCAGGATCTGCGAAATACGCTGGTGTTCACGCCGAAAGGTGACCTCATCCCGCTAGGAAGAGTAGCCGGTATCCGGCTCAATGCGGGTAGTGCGGAAATCGAACGGGAGAATCTGCAGAATATGGGTGTGGTCTCTGCTAGGTTGAGCGGGACCGACCTCGGCACGGCCATGAAACAGATCCGGAAAAAGATCAGTTCAGGCTTGTCCCTGCCACAGGGATATTATATAGAATACGGCGGCGATTACATGCAGCAGCAGCAATCGTTCAAAGAGCTTCTGAATATTCTTATCATTGCAAGCCTGCTGGTCTTTCTCGTAGTTTTGATCCTTTTCCGTGATTTTACCGCCTCGGTGATCATTCTCATAATTGCCGTTCTCGGTATATCCGGTGGTTATCTTGCCCTGTATCTCACCGGCACCCCGCTGAATGTGGGCAGTTATACGGGGTTGATCATGATTGTGGGGATCATAGGTGAGAATGCGATCTTTACCTATCTCCAGTACAAAAAGAATCTGGAGACCACCAATGATGTGAATGATGCAATCCTGTATTCCATCAGTACTAGGCTGCGTCCAAAATTAATGACAGCCCTGTGTGCCATTACGGCTATGATGCCCCTTGCCCTGGGCATCGGAACGGGGGCACAGCTGCATCAACCGCTGGCTATTGCCGTGATCGGCGGATTCGTTGCAGCACTTCCCTTACTACTCATTGTCTTACCGGGATTTCTCAGACTGGCGGCCTATGCCGGCAGGCGAAAATGAAGCAATGCAAGGCAATTGTCTACTCCAACACTGACCCTTTGCGCACATTACGGGTAATGATTTTTTTTAACCGCAAAGTACGCAGAGTTTAACGCAGAGGTCGCAAAGTTCTGCATGGTTCGTCTCGTCCCTTCGTTCATTCTGTGAGTCTAAACTAAAACTTTTAACCGCAAAGCTAATGTCCCCTGCTTCCTTTGCGATCTTTGCGTGACCTTTGCGACCTTTGCGGTTAAATTTTGTACTCCTATACACTCCATATCCTTATTCATATACGATTCTGAAACCCGCACTTTATACAAGTTGATACCGGGTATGGTGGTAATTTTCTCAATTTTTAAAAATCTCTTTTTTAAATTAGCCACTCGTATCCGGTCAAGGGTTATAATCTTCCGACTTAATTTCTGTGTATCCTCAGATATATTTATTTCATGCATGTAGTGGAAGTCAGGATTTTTTGGTATATTTATATATCGGATCCGGTCCTGTAATTGCATCGATTGGGAAAAATTCGTCATCTTTTATGCGATTGGGCGAAATCAGGGCGGTTCGATTCAAAGTAGCGTAAATGGCAGGACAACATCCTACATAAAACCAAAAAAAAAAGACTCATGAAAAAAATTAATATTTTATTTCTTGGTTTAATGATAGGGTTATTTATATCCTGCGAAAAGAATGATGATAGCTCAAAGATTTATTCATTTACTGGAAAAGTACAAAAGGGACCATTTATTACCGGTACAAATATCACCCTTAATGAGTTGAATTCCAAACTCGGTCAGACAGGAAAATCATTTACATCTTCGATTAATTCTGATGCAGGTAGTTTCAGTTTGAGCAATATTGAGTTAAATTCAAATTTGGCACTTTTGACTGCAAACGGGTTTTATTTCAGTGAGGTATATGGAGAGCTAAGTGGGGCAACTTTAACATTACAAGCACTGACCAATTTATCTGGTAAAGAATCTGTAAATATCAATGTTTTAACTCATATGGTTAAAGGACGTATTGAAAATCTGGTGTCAAATGGTATGAGTTTTCAAGAGGCAAACCGCCAGGCAAAATCAGAAGTAAATGCATTTTTAGGAGTGACAGAATCATTTGAAAATGATTTTGATAATTTGGATATAACGATTGATGAAGACTATAATGCAGTTCTTTTAGCATTTTCAGTTATCCTTCAGAGATATACGAAGTGGTCGAATGAGCGGCCAGGATTAACCGCAGAATTGACCCAGCTTTTTTCTAATCTATCATCTGATTTCGCTACTGATGGATTAATAAACAATCGGGTGTTGATCGATACATTACTCTATAATGTTTCACAGTTAAATCTTATTGATATTCGTAATAATATGGAAAACAGGTATTCAGATTTGGGTCAAACAGTGACAATTCCAGAATTTGAAAAATATATTGCTAAATTTCAAGAAAAATATAGTGATAAGTTATATACTGGTTTTACTTATCCTGATAGCGCCTCACCTGATCCAGCAATATCTCCTGATAGTAAAATTCCTAATATTTTGGTACCCTCCGATACTGTTTTTGCTCACGATTCATATACTCTAGCAGCAATTATACCTTTAGATTCAAATTTAACAATTAAGTTTACCGGAGATAATTATAACAATAACTATGTAGTATGGCCACTTTCTACAGGTTGGGAATTAATTACAGCATATCCAACCGGTTTTACACTTAACTCTCAAAGACAAAATGTATTGATGAGCATGTTATTATTACTTGAATCCCCAGGAAATGCAACAATAGAATATTTTGAAAATGATAGTGAAACGCCAACATTCACAAAAAGAATAAGATGGGAATAAGCAACTTTACGCACTTTGAGGGTAATGATTTTTTTAACCGCAAAGTACGCAGAGTGTAACGCAGAGGTCGCAAAGTTCTATATGGTTGATCTCGTCCCTGTTTCCATTCTGTGAGATTTAACTAAAACTTTTAATCACAAAGTTTTACAAGAGCCTGAAAAACTCAAACAACTTGAAACCTTAATTATTTGTTGAATGGGATCCCAGGCAATCCAGGAACCGGAAAGCTAAACCTGAAAATTCTTGCCCTAAACTTGTATTGCATTACACAAAAATTGTAATTTTATTGTATCCCATTACAATATTTTGCTTAATTTATTGTATCAGACTACAAAAATGAGGTAGTAGCAAAGGGATGAGAGAGAGATATGGGAAATCATTATACTGGAATGTTCAAAATTGATTGACTTACCGTAGAAAATAGCGCCCGTCAAAACCGAATGTAATGCATCATTTTAACGCGGTTTTTCATTGTATTGCTCACCGATAGATACACCATAAGTGTGGGTGAACGATCTGTAATGGCTTTTAAAAAATAAGATGTCCAATAATCAGGAAAATCATTGGTAAAGGCATTTTCCCTAACCCGGTCTATTCATTACTCTCAACTTTGAAAACCCACGCGTAATCGCATGGAAGGTCATCCGGAACAATTGAAGGAATGTTAATGGTAAGAGAGCCATTCGCGTATTTTGAGATCAGGGAGGTATTCCGGCCAAGAAGAGTGACCTTGCCTTTATTCTTCAATCCAGCTATTATTAATGGCTTCGCGGGCCATTTTGTACAAATTACATAAATATCATTCCCTTTCGCTGTGAAAAAAACGGATGTGTCTTTTGATTCCGGCCTGCCAACCCATGGATGGGTACCGTAAATGGCTTCCCCGTTTATTTTTAACCATTTTCCTATATCGAGTAATCGTTCCTGCATAATAACCGGGATCAACCCTTTTGAGGAAGGGCCGATATCGAGAAGGAGATTTCCCCCGGCAGATACCTTCTGTATAAGCATTTCAACTAATTCTTCAGAGCTCCTATAATTTCTGAGATCTTCTACCTGGTTATATCCGAATGAGGTGCCAATTCCCCGGTTTTCTTCCCAGTAATGATCCTTGATTTCGGACTTCGCCTTATCATGAACAAGACCATATTCGGTTGTGTAAAAACCTCCGTGAAGACTTCGCGTCTCCTTGCCCCAGCGATCATTTACAACAACGGTTTGTTTAACGGGAGATTCATTGTAAAGCCAGGCAAGGAATTGCTGACTTTTCCACCGGTCACTGGTATAATCCCATTCACCGTCTGTCCAGAAGATATCAGGTTGATACCGTGTAACAAGATCCTTCATCTGCGGAATCATATGTTCATCCACATAGCGCTCAAAGTTGTTTTTATAAAGAGGATTAAACCATTCATAAAGAGAATAATAAAATCCCATATGCAATCCTTTTGCTTTGACTGCACCGGACAGGTCGCCACATAAATCGCGGTGGGGTCCGATATCTACACTATTCCAGTTCCAGCTCTGCTCACTTGGCCATAAGGTAAATCCTTCATGATGCTTGGAGGTAAGCACTACGTACCTGGCGCCGGATTCTTTGAAAATTTCCGCCCAATAATCCGGATCAAATAGTTCAGCTGTAAACTGTCCGGCAAAATCCGGGTATTTGAAATTTTTTCCGTACGTTTTTTCATGATAATCCCGGAAGAGGGCATTAACCTGGTTTTGAGTTGTATCCCTGATGCGGTTCCAATACCATTCCGCATATTTGGCATATGTTCCGATATCTGCATTCGCAGGGGCCCACGCCGGAACCGAGTAAACACCCCAATGAATGAAAATCCCGAATTTGGCATCGGAAAACCATTGGGGGATCGGCCTCTTGTCAAGTGATGTCCAATCCGGTTCGTACACCTGGGCATTCATCCGGCTAAAAAAGATGATAAGAAATAGTATCACCGGAATTTTTTTGGCTAAGTTCATAGGAGTTTGATTTTAGGGTCAAATTTTTTTATAATGAGTTACAGAAATTTCCTGGAATCAAATTATTCTTCCACTTCAAATGTAATTTGCTGGCGTATATCATCAGAAGATGCCCCAATCATCAATTTAAACGTTCCGGGTTCGAGAACAAATTCATTTTTGCTATTCCAGAATGAAAGGTCCTCCCTTCCAAGTTTAAATGACACAGTTTGAGTTTCCCCTCTGTCGAGCGAGATCCTTTTGAAGTTTTTCAACTGTTTCTGAGGTAATTTTTCCGATGCTTCCATGTCCCGCAAATAGAGCTGAACAACTTCATCTCCTTCATAAAGCCCTGTATTCTTAACATTCACTCTTACCTCAATTGAATCTCCCTGTTTTATTTTGCTCTCATTGGTTGTGATCCCGTTGTATTCAAAAGTTGTGTAACTTAAACCGTAACCGAAGGCATACAGTGGAACTTTATCAGAATACATGTAAGTCCTTCCGTTAAATACTTCATAATCATCAAATGGAGGGAGATCATCCATTGATTTATAGTAGGTCAGGGGAAGCCTTCCTGCAGGATTATAGTCGCCGAACAGCACGTCTGCAATTGCATTTCCGCCTTGTTCCCCGGGATACCAGGCATTGATTATGGCAGGCACATTTTCATTTATCCAGTTAATTGCCAAAGAACTTCCTGCAACAAGCACTACGACGGTTTTTGGATTGGCTTTATAGATCTCCCTGATGAAAAGCGCCTGATCGGGAGGAAGTTCAAGAGATTCTCTGTCAAGACCTTCCATTTCAATGGATTTATTTATCCCAACAACAGCAATGACAATATCGCTGGCCCGTGCCAACTTTTTCTCGTCAGCATATAAATCCGTGTTTTTCATATCAGGGGTCTTCCACATGAAAGAAATGTAAGGAGACTCTTCCCGGTTGGTATACTCTATCTTAAGAGAATATTTTTCCCCGGCAATAAAATTAAATTTTGCGACCTCATTTGAATGGATCTGATTCCAGGCCCACCGGTCGACTATTAAGGAATCATTCAGGAAAAAACGAACGTTCCCGTCACTCTTGATCCCAAGTTTATATACTCCTGAAACACGGGGAACAAGATCTCCTGTCCACCGTACCGATACAGGCTTGCCCCGGACTATCAGATCAGGCAGCTGATTAACAGTATCAAACTGTACCTGGGGGTCACTTCTGACGATTGGGGTTCCGGTTAAGTCCGGGTTGTTAAAATATTCTGCCTGTAATCCTTCTTTAATTGTGGTATTGTCAGAATGATTCAGAAATTGTGCCGGAATACGGATTAAATCGGAGAGTTCACCCATCCAGGCTCTTGTTTTCACGAGTACATTTTCCCCGGCTCTTTTTTTAATCCCTTCGAAAGGAGAAACCGGATCATTGAAAGGCACCCCGCTATAATCGCCAAATTCACATGAGTTCGCGTTTATCCCCAAAACTGCAATATTCTTAGTTTTACGAAGGTCAAGAGGTAAAAAATGATCTTTATTTTTAAGCAATACAATTGACTGGCGGGCTGTTTCGAGGGCCAGTGCCTGATGTTCGGGGCAACCCACAACAGAGGGAGGGATCTTGTTATAAGGATTCAAACTCAGATCATCGAAAATGCCAAGCATAAAACGGGCCCGCAGTACACGAAATGCCGATGCCGTTATTTCGCTTTCAGTCACTTTCCCCATTTCATACGCCCTGGGCAGATAATCCCGGTAAATGAAACATTCATCGCAATATCCGGCACACTCGAGATCCAGTCCTGCCTTCATAGCTGAAGATGCTGCATCTTCACGGGATGGCGAATAAAAATGCTTTGAATACAAATTGGCCGGAGCGCCACAATCTGAAACAACGTAACCATTAAATCCCCATTCATTTCGAAGGATATCCGTTAGCAACATTTTATTTGCCGTACAAGGAATGCCGTTAATCGCATTGTAGGCGGTCATAATGGATTGCGCTTTTCCCTCGGTTATCAATGCCTTGAAAGCCGGTAAGTAATAGGAACGCAGCGCCCTCTCAGACATAATATCGTTACATTCAAAACGGTTATGCTCTTCATTATTTCCGGTAAAATGTTTGGGAGTGGAGACGGCCTTTAAATAATGGGGATCGTCTCCCTGTAATCCTTTGACAAAGGATATTCCGATGCGGGATGTGAGATAAGGATCCTCTCCATACGTTTCAGGCGTTCGCCCCCAGCGCGGATCTCGGGCCATGTTTACCGTGGGAGACCAAAACGCCAGGAGATCCTTGAATTCTTCGTGTTGTTTCCTGCCCTGGTCGAGTTCATTCCATTTCCCTCTCGCCTCATCGGATATGGATGAAGCAACTTTAAAAATCAATTCCGCGTTCCATGTTGCAGCCAGCCCAATTGCCTGCGGGTAAACCGTGAATTTTCCGGGGCGGACGACCCCATGCAACGCTTCATTTCCATGATTGTATTTTTCAATACCAAGACGCGGGATTGCAGGAGAAGTTGTTAGTAATAGCTGAATCTTTTCATAGACTGTCATTTGAGATAACAGATTTTGAACCCGCTTGTCGATTTCAGCCTCCGGATTCTCATAGACATCCATTCTGCCATTCTGATTCAGGTCCAGCCAGGGTTTCTGTTGGGCAGTGGCATCAGGGGTCAGGGCAATGATATAAAACAAGCTAAAACTAAAGTACCTGATAAGCTTTTCCCGAATAAATTTTAAAACCATAGTTTAGTTTATAAAGAAGCTTTATCTTTTCTTATAATCATTGTATACCGTCAAACAAGTATGGACCTATGTCCATGGGATCACCGGCTGACCGCGGCTTCCCGTCAAAATCGTCGCTTACTTCACTAACCTGTGTTCCCTTACCTATCAATGGACTTCCTGCCTTGAGATGAAAATCATTACCGGCAGGGTCCACAAAAAGGTCCTCCAGTTTCAATACGCCTGGTCCCGTGGGAGGAGCCGTACTATGTATATCCAGGCCGGTACAGGCTTGCCATTCGATCAGTCGCTGAGAACCCTCCATCGGATGGCCATGACCGGTATGACCGAAAAAATTATAGTCGCTTTGATTATTTATAAAGTAAACAGCATTCGGAGTGGGTATTATAGCAACAGAAGCATTTTCGTAATTAATGATTATATTATTCCTGATGTCATTATCTTTTTCAGGATACTGGTCCTGGGGTCCCATCCAATCGCTCTGCCTGAATCTGTGTGCTTTCAGGAAGTCCTCCGGATCCCTGGGTGAATAGGCTTCGGCCTGAAGATCGCGATCGCGGATATGCCATCTCAGGTGAATTCCGCATTGCTCACTGCCGATGATAAGATTGTTATAGATTTTTGTTTTAGAGGATAGTTGCACAAGGATGCCTGAACCACACTGGAGATAATACCGCGAGTTTCTGATAATATTGTTCCTGATAATATTATCATACGATATCTCGATCATAATAGCAGCGAATCCAATATTATCAAATGTATTCTGTTCGATAATATTATGATAGTTGTCAATATCCAGCCAGAGCCCGGGGCCATAAGGTTCATCATAAAATGCATTCCTTCGGAAAATGCAATCTGTGGAATTGGCAACCTTTGAGCCGCCCTGTTCCCAGGATGGATATTGATTGGTATTGTTATTATGGATCTGGTTATGTTCGAAAAGGATGCTTTTCCCAACCAGGGAAAAGCCCATCTGCCCGTTGTGATGGATGTTGTTATTACGGACTATTCCATTTGCTCCGGAAAACGTCGCTCCCCGCCCGCCTCCTGAATAAGAAAATTCATTGTTTTCAACGATCCAGTTATTTCCCCTGATAAGGAAGCCTCCTTTCTGAACAGTCGCAAATGCATGTTCCATCTTCAATCCCGAAACTTTAATATAATCACCCATGATGTCAAACCAATTGGTTCGCGTACTTACTTCAATGATTGATTTCCCGGGATCTATACTGTCCGGAAGCTGAATGATAATTTTGTTGTTTGTATAATCTATACAGAATGAATTCTGCACCAACTCTTTTTCATCCCTGACACGTGTAAGTAATTGATCGTTCACAAATACCTGTTCGCCAAATACAGCGAAGCCTAAAAATTTTTCACGGGCTTCCATGACCATGGACTTTAATTTCCACGGAGCTGAATAAACTCCCGGTTTCTCCGTGACCCATGATGTTACAATATCTGAACCCCGGATTATTGGAACAGATCCCGGATTCGCCATAATTACTATCGGTTTGGTCAGGGTGCCGCTTTGTCTTAGTACAGCAGTTTCACGATAAATACCCGGGAAGATAAGAACAGTATCTCCGGCATCGAGTGATTGCATGGCACGGCTTATTGTTCTGAATGGGATCCATGCCGAGCCCGGCCCTTCGTCTGTTGCGTCCGGATTATTCTGTTCAACGAGATATACTTTGGCAACGGCCGGGCTTATAATAAAGGGGGCTAAAAAAAGGGTTATGATTAGTATTTTAATCTTCATTTTCAGTGATTTTTGCCGGAATAGTTCCCACATAATGGTCCAAAGCCAGCCTACCGGTGTACCATTAATTTTCAATGATGATATGTCCATTCATAATCATATCAGATCCTTTAACACTGACTATATAGATACCCGGTGAAAAAGAGCTGCTTATTTCTAACCGGGCTGTGGAATTACCCGGGTTTTTAGCAAGCAAGGGAGAAGTATAAATTTGTCTCCCTGAGATATCGATTATGTTCAGTGTCAGTTTATCCCCAGGATTGAAACGGCTTACATCAATGTTTAAGATCCCATCCTTTACCGGATTAGGAAAGATGTTCAGGGACGGGGAATTCTGCACCTGGGAACGTATACCATTCATATAGTCTATTCCGAGCGTGACCCGTGGTACTTCACCCTGGGGATAAACGTCATTCGCCAGGAGCGGACTGTCTTCAAGTACTCTCAGGTCAAGTTTTTGCCAGTTGGTGAATTCCGGATTAAAAATAATTCCATTTTTTTCAAAATTCAACTCTTTTGACAATACCTCTAAATCATTATATTTAATATTATAGTTCCAGTCAGTGCCCCATTGAAAAATATTCTGACTGGCGGTTGCAGACCAATAATAATTGTTATCAATATCAAGATTTAACATACCCAACGTAACATCCACAGGCTCATTCGTGCTATCCTGGTATACGGATGCCCATTCGGCATTTGCTGATGAAATTCTTTCATCTTCGGGTAATTCAGCCCGGATTGAATCCGTCCAGTGACGTCCGTCAGTAACATCAAACCACCCCTTTGCCTGAGTCCGCCTGTTCGAAGACATGATATTATTTCGGATGATCTGATCATGATTCCAGACCGGAACGTCATTACCAAATACCCCGCTTCCCGAACCGATAATTTCGGGAGTTTCCCTGATTTGTTCACGAAATTGAAATCCATCCACATTGTTGATCAGTATATTTCGTTCAACCACGCAACCCGGCGAACTCGAGAGAGTAATGCCTCCATTCGCACCCCAAT
Organism: uncultured Bacteroidales bacterium; assembly: GCA_963771005.1. Classification (GTDB taxonomy): domain Bacteria; phylum Bacteroidota; class Bacteroidia; order Bacteroidales; genus DASQZK01. The sequence continues at coordinate 1,088,399 of CAVYRO010000008.1, read as the reverse complement.
CCCCCGGGCTGGTGCTTAGCCCATTTCCTATCATCACATTATCACAGGCATGGAGATGGTACGAGATTTCATAAAAGAGCCCTGAACCATAATTACCCTTTGTAAAACAATTCCTTACTTCACATGAATCATTACTGATGTCATACCAAATTCCGGGACCATCGTTTCCAATGGATACATGTCTTAAAAAATTAAATGCTTTTGAGAGGGCAATTTTATTGCCCCCCGCCTCCCAATTCGTATCATATTTCTTACCCGGGTGCAGGTTATTGTAAGATGTCTCACAATCCTCAAAAAGACAATAATCGGATCTTGATGAACCAAATCCTATTTGCCCGTTATTGTTAAAGACACATCTCCTGACCGTGTTATAATCTCCATTTAATGCAAATCCGGATCCCGCCGCCCACTGTACATTGCAATCCTCAATGATATTATGCTCTCCGGCAACCCTGAACATGGCATCTCCCTGAGGCCCGTTGGCTCCATACTCGATGTTAATCCCCCGGACAATAATATATTCTGCTGAGATTCTAAGACAATACTCACGATCGGATACTTCCATTTCCATCGTATTGGGATCTGCATCATTTTTCAGCCAGATATAAATGGTCTTTGCCGCTTTGCCGATGCAAAATGTGCCCTTTATTAAATCAGTATATAAATGAACTTCCCTGATATATTCTCCGTTCGCGTAGATTTGATTTCTTCCCTGGTCTCTTGCATCACTGATTTCAGCCTTCCAGGTTCCGAAGAAACTTGGCCAGCCTGTATGTGCATAAATGGCGTCTTGTCCTTCCTGCCTTTCCCAGGATGTGACCAGGGCCGAACCTCTCATTATAACGTGTTCATTATCAGCAGATTCAATGGTAATTGGTTTATCTTTAGTGCCTGAGACATTCAAATAAGCACTTTCCCGGTAAACACCTTCATGAATAACTACTCTGTCGCCGGGTTTGAGATTTTGCAATGCCCGGCTAATTGTCAGGAACGGACTTTCTAAAGTGCCCGGATTATCGGGATTGTCAGATGCACCCGGATTCATTTGGGCCACATGGTATGTCACAGGATCATCCTGGGCAGCAATATCATCCGGATAAATAAACAGGAAACTTACTATTACCAGCAGAATAAATAAAAAATGTTTTTTTGTAGAATAGTTGCAGATTTTCACGATAATCGAATTTTGAAGTTAATACATCGATAGAGATTCAGACTTTTCTAAGTTAGGATGTCTGATAAATCAAAAAATTTTGGTTTGCCATTCTAAATCAAGGTCTTAATTGATACTCCCATTATCTAAATTCCGCCTTGCTCTTTAGAAAACAGTGTTTCCGGATAAGGAATGTCAGGATTATGCGGTTTTGTTTCTAAAAATTCATTTTGCATTGGTGTCTAAAGTACTCTCTGACTCATATCCATGAGATTGTGCATCAGTCAGAGTATAATCATTGTCCCATGAAAAATATCGGGTCAATTCCCGGGCAACATGATAAGTATTGTTATGAAAAAAATTGGTTGAGAAAACATCGAATCCATCGTCCGCATCAACCCCGTTAATCCCGGTTTGAGTTCCTCTCAGCCATACTGTATTTTCATAAACTTCATTGTTTGTAGCATCAAATTCGCGTCCCTGGGACATTATAAAAATGCCGAAGCGGTTATTAGGTGCATCAATCGTGTTCCCATAGATTTTATTGTCCCTTGATGAAGAAATAAGGATCTGTGGGTTGGTCCAGCTTTTGGCGACTCCGTTATTTTTACAAACATTATTCCTGACAATGGCATTTTTACTGATCTCCACCATGATGCCGGGTCCGTTATTACTGTTACAGGTATTGTTCTCGATAAGGATATTATTGGCTGCACCATCAAGCCATATACCGGGTCCGTCGTTTCCAACGGCCGTATTGCCCCTGAATGTTCCATCGGTCGCCTCGGTAACTTTTCCACCCCCGGCTTCAAATCCCCAGTCTGTATGTTTGGTGTTGTTATTATTGATTTGATTGTTTTCCATCAGCCATCCATGACCTCCTCCCCCAAATCCTGATTCCCCATTATTGATCAGCATATTCCCGGTAACCTGGCTATTGTTGCCAAAATTTACCCCTACAGAATTGTTAAACTGGATAATGTTGTCCTTAATGATCCATGCATCCCCGAATTCAGCATCTACAGCGGCATGTTGTAATGGTGAATTGTAATATTGAATGGTCAGGTTTTTCAGGGTAACATTTTTTGCTTTTCCTCCAAATGCCCTTGGGGTAAAGCTTGCACCATCGAGCACAGCAACATTGTTACCATCAAAAACATTGCTGTCTTTTGGAATAATTGACTGCTTGATATAGGTTCCCTCTGTGAACATAAAAACCGTTCCCGGAGGATTGGCATCCACTTTTAACTGGATGGTATCTCCGCGATTCAGGGTTACAATTAAAGCGTCATTAGTAACTTGCTGCTCAGGCTCTTTACTGCATGTCGAAAAAACTAAAATGATCAGAAGTAAAAATGGTATTCCTTTTTTCATTTCAATGGCATTTTATCAGAAAAATAGGGCAGGGAAGACCGGATTTTACTCGATCTCACCCCAGTTTGTATTTGGGTTCTCTCCCATCAAAAATTCCAGTTCCCCGCCGTCTTTAATATCATTATACGTTATGAACGGTTGAACCCAGGGTTTTCCATTCAGCATCGCCGATTGAATATAGATATTCTCTTTTGAGAGATTTTTGGCTGTAACCGTGAAAGTTGCCCCATTTCCCATTTTCATGGAAACTTCATCAAATAATGGGGAACCGATTTCATATCGTTGACTGGAAGGATTCATCGGATAAAGGCCCATGGAAGAGAAAACATACCATGCCGACATTTGTCCGGTGTCCTCATCACCGCAGATCCCATTCTCCGTGTTGTCATAGAGGGTTGTCAGGATCTGGTTTACCAGCTTTTGAGTCTTCCATGGTTCTCCGGCGTAATTATACATATAAGCGATGTGATGACTCGGCTCATTTCCCTGGGCGTATTGACCGATTAGGCCTGTGATGTCTCCTGAAGCTCCTTTTCCTGCAAGACTTGATGAAACGGAAAATAGGGAATCCAGCTTTGTCGCAAGTTGTTCTTTTCCACCTAGTAATGCACCCAGTCCTTCGACATCCTGGGGAACAAAAAATGTCCATTGCCATGCATTTCCTTCACAAAAATCATCGCGCCTGTGATTTGAATAAAATGGGTCGAGATTTGCTCTGAATTCACCGTTACTGAACCGGCCATTCATGAATCCGGCTTTCTTATCAAAGACATTTTTATAATTCGAGGAACGATTGGAGAAATAGGTATAATCCTCATTCTTACCCATAGCTTTGGCCAATTTTGCCATGCACCAATCACTATAGGCATATTCAAGAGTTCTTGCCGTTGCCTCAGATTCAAGATCGGCCGGAACGTAACCGTAGTTTTTATAATTTATCAATCCTTCAAAATAGCGCATTGGGAATCCGAATGTATCCCGCATCATACATAACTTCATGCTCTCATATGCCTTATTCACATCATAGCTTTTAATCTGCTTAAAGTAACAGTCTGTCAGTATGGGTATAGAAGGAACTCCAATCATGCAAAAGGTTTCATTTCCCGCGACGGTATAAAAGGGCAACTGGCCAAAATATCTGTAATGCTCAAGGAAAGTTTGCACATAATCGCTGATAATGTCAGGTCTGATTAAGATCTGCAATGGAATGGCGGCACGGAAAGTATCCCAGAGACCGATCACTCCCCCGTAATAATTAAATCCCTCTGCTTTATGGACCTGGTGATCCGGTCCCCTGAAATTTCCATTCACATCGGAATATAACATGGGATAGACCATTACGTTATAAAGACTTGTATAGAAAAGCTGCTTTTGGGCTTCATTTTTAGTTTTTACTTCAAATTTTGCCAGTTCGGTATTCCATAAGGATTTTGCATCGTTCCTTACTTTGTTGAAGTCCCAGTCAGGGATCTCCTTTTCCAGGTTTAGCCTGGCGCCTTCGCAACTGACAGCAGAGATACCGACTTTAACAATTAATTCTTTATTATCCGAAGTATTGAATGAAAGGATAGTCCGTATATCTGTTCCTGAAATGGCTGAATCAAGTTCACACTTATTCTTGTTTATGAATCCGGCAACCTCTCCGAAAGGTTTTGAAAACTTTGCATAAAAGTATACATGTTGTTCCTTCGCCCAGCCATTGGAGATCCTGAATCCTTCGATAGTTTGATTATCGATGATCTTTAACTTTGCGATGTTAACGGTGTCAAAGTCATCCTCTGCAATGATCGTGCAGGCCCCCTCGCTGCCGTGTTTGAGATCAATGGCCACGAAATCATTCCCGTCATCTCCAAAAGTATATCTATGTATTGCGCACCTCGCCGTGACCGAAATTTCCGTTTCAAGATTTCCGAATTTTACCTGGTAATATCCAGGTTGTGCAATTTCATTATCGTGAGAGAATTCTGTGGGAAAGCCATTCCCGGGATAATTCGTATTTTTTGCATTCCAGCGGTCGCCGGTAAGGGGTACAAACAAAATATCATGAAAATCACTGCAACCCGAACCCCCTTTATTTACATGACTGAAACCTTGTATCTGTGTTTCATAATAGTTATATCCTGAATTATACTCGCTTGTGTTAGGACCGCACTGAACCATGCCAAACGGAACAACCGCAGCAGGAATCACTTTGCCATGATGACCGGAACCAATGAACCGGTTCACATAAGCCGTGTAATCTTTGGTTGAATTACAGCTAAAGTTTACCAGGCACATTAAAAGAAAGGATGAGATAATTACTGCATTTTTTTTCATGATATTTTCTTAGGTTTTAAAATACCGTTACGTTTGTACACCATTCATATAGCGGAACAGATCTCTTATTTCCCTTCCTGAATTAACGCTTTCAGTCTTTTTTCGCATTCCAACATGGATCTTCCGGAATGGTATGCGACCTTCCATTCATTACCGATGCTCCCATCGATCACATTTCCCTCACGATCCAATAATCGCCTCCAGTCGCCGACTTCATGGTTGATCATTTTTTCATTTACAAAATCCCAGACTTTTTGATAGGCTTCAAGATACCGGATATCGTCAAATAACTGGTACCCCTCCAGAAAGCCGATAAGAGCTTCGGCCTGCTGCCACCATTCTTTTTCAAGGATCAGTGCCCCGCCTTTACGATAACCATCTCTGTAAACGCCTCCATACTCATTATCAATGCCGTATTTAACCGCATTATCAAGCAATTTTTTAAACATGGGCTTGTAGGTTTCGGGAGATTCGTCAGCAGCATTTAATGCCCGAGCCATTAACCAGACCAGTTCGGTATTATGCCCATAAGAAGTAGTTTCGGTCGGATCGGCAGGTTTTTCACCTTCCCTTTCGGCATTCCAGGAACGTTTAATATTTATAGCCGGTAAGGAATTCCATGCCATATCGAACTGTGTCAACCCGGATCCGTATTCCTGATCGATCATTTTATCACAGATAAGATGAATCATTTCAACAAGCTTACGTTTATGGACTTCTTTCCCGGAAGCCAGGTATAAAGAGGTAAAAGATTCCATCAGGTGTAAGTGCGTGTCAAGACCCTTTCTATCACCGGCGCTGAATCCCCCGGGGGCAGGGCTCCAATCGGGTTCCATATTTTCATAATACCCCCCGAATTGGGTGTCTGCACAATATTTTTGTAGAAGGTCAAATGTTTTTTCAGCATATTCAAGTCCCCGTTTGTCCCCCGTAGAAATAAAATACTCTGATAATGCATAAATGGCAAAGCTTTCGCCATAGACAATTTTGCCATCATCAACCGGGGATCCATCCATTTTTACCTTCCAGCGCCATCCTCCGTAAGTATCATCCCACATGTATTTAATGAGGAAATCAACACCTTGTTTTGCTTTATTTTTATATACTTCAGAAGGTTCAAGCATATTCAGCTGAGAAAACCACCAGATCATCCGGCACTGGGTATTCAGGTATTTTTCAGTCATTTTAACGGGTTTGCCGTTTGCATCGAAATTGGTCATAAAGCCATTATTTTCTGTATCCACGGCGTTCTTATTCCAAAAGGGGATCAGTTCTTTATATAGTTGATCATTCACCTCTTTGTAATCGTCCTTTAATTGTTGTTTGAGATCCATATTCTGACCCTTGACAACAACTGCAAAAAGACAAAAAAAGGTGACACTGCTGACTAATTCTTTCATGATGTAGTTTTTAATATGGGTTCAACTTCTTTTGATTATTCCGGATTGTCAGTAACCCGCAAAGTATTAATTTTTGCCTGCAGCAATTTCCATAATCTCATTATCGCTCAGAGCACGGCCATAAATTCGGACATCATCCAGTTTTCCTGCAAAGTTCCGTCCGCCATCGCTCCACCCGCCTACTTCAAAATTTCCCATGTTTGCTAGCACTGTCTTGGAATACCTCCGGGTCGAATTGAGCTTTCCATCAATATAGAATTTAACTGTCTTATCCTCAGCATTATATACAATGGCAACATGTTTCCAGGTTGATAGATTATCAGCTGTAAAAATTCCATTTTCAGAATTCTGATCTGTTCCCTGGTTTCCGTTTATTGACATCTGGATTTTGCCATTGCCTGAGATCATAATATGAACAGTCCCTTTACGCCATCCATCCGTATGAATCAGGGAATTAAACTCCCTGTTGAGGCTGGAAGGATTAACCCACATGGCAACTGTCATAAATCTGAACATTCCCAGTGGGCCGGCTTTGACATTATCGTTTTTCCCATCGAGGCTCAGGGCGTTGCCTGAATGTCCGGGTACCCGGGCAGTCGACTCATCCATTCCCTGGAGCACACCTGAATTTCCAAAGCCGGAAAAGTCAGTTGCCATACTCCCTGAAGTTTCATCAAACTTAAACCACAATGCAGGGCCGGCTGTCGGTTCTTCCAGAGCTTTGTTGAGCTGGGATTCATCGATAGGGGGTTCAGTAAGTTCCGGCCATTTCATTTGAGTATCTGTAACTTTCAGATCCGGATTTGGGTTGGGTAAATTCGCATCGGCAACACTGGCGATTTCATTCCCGGCGGCCTTCATCTCAGCAAACGAGAAACTTTTTTTGCCTTTCCATGTGAAATACTTCCCGTCAAGATCGGCCAAATGATATGTGTTATTGTGAAATGAATTTTTAGTGTAAACAGCAACAGAATCAGGGTCATACTCATTGACAATACCCATCCTCCTTTTACCTGTGCTTCTGATGATGATATTGTTGTTGTATATTTCATTGTTAATACCCGGGTTTGACGGCGGGCGGTGCATATTAGCGATAATTACAGCTCCACCGCCGGCAGAACCGATATCAATCGTATTACCATATACCTTTCCGTTACTTGAGCTTGAAATATAGATCTGGCTCATACCTGAGTTTGTTGCGTTATTTGCGCAGGTATTATTCCTGATAATTGCGTCTGAAGATACTTCAAACATGATCCCGGGACCTACCGGGTTATTCCAGCATACATTATTTTCAATGGTAATACCATCTGCATCAATATCAAGCCAGATACCGGGTCCATAATTTCCCGTAACGAAATTACCTCTTACTATACCGCTGTTTGTTCTGCAGATTTTACCTCCTCCGCCTTCCCAAACCGGGTCAAAGCCTGCCCATCCATTATCCCTGACATCATTTCCTTCAAAAAGCCAGTTATTGTCACCTCCTCCAAAACCGGCATGACCATTCTTCTGAAGTTTATTTCTCAGGATTTTTGATCCGTTACCAAAATTTAGCCCACAACCATGGTTTAGTTGTATTACATTGTCCCTGACTGTCCAGTCAGGGCCAAATTCAGAATCAACCGTTCCGTATTGCCCCGGCGTTGCATATTTTTCAATGATCAGATTCTGAATCGTGACATTCTTTGCTTTGCCTTTAAATGCCCGCTCCGAAACGCTGGTCTCCACTTTGTGTCCCTCGGGGTCTGTACCTAAATAAATCCGATCGGCTTTGTAATCAAAGAGGAAAGTTCCGGGTTTCACATCACCAATATGTTCCGCATGAAGTAAAGGGACATCATCGACATAAACATCTTCGGGATATGAAGCCCTTGGGTGTCCTGCTCTTTCTCTGCCTTCACCGACTCTTAAACCTTCCTGGGTTTGTCCGTCGATGTACCAGTAATTGTCTTTTTTGATCCAGTTTGTAAGTAACCGGGAGCCGTTCAGGACTGCTTTATTACCGCCGTCAAAAACATCATTATCTTTCGGAATAATAGTCTGCATTCGATATGTGCCGGCTGCAAATTTGAAGGTTGTACCATCCGGATTTGAATTTACGATTGACTGAATATCATCGCCTGGTTTTACTTTGACCACTGCATTTCTTACTTTGCCAAAGCCTGCTGCCATTATTAATATGCAAATCCCAAGAGTTATGGTAAGAGAAATAGGGAGGATTTTTTTCATAAGTTTATGAATTGGTTTTGAAATCAGTTGATTATGATTTACTATTTTTCGTAATGGGCTTATGCCGGAAATCCTTTGCTTTGATTGATTTAATCGGTTCTTTTTTCTTGGGCAATTGAGGTTATTGTAGGTTCTATCTGCTGATATTCAAAGACAGAGGCTCATTAGTTTCCGTTTCAATGAAAATGATATTTGTTAGGGAACCATCCGTATCTCGGACGGTACCCTGTCTGACGTTACCGGGAACATTTATTTCTGCCTGTTTTTTTGAATTCCATTTTTTCAGGACGAAACAGAGATTATAAATGGGCTTTTCTTCGCTGGCATTTACAGTGAATGAAATCATATCCGCCGAAACATTGAGAACATAGGCTCTTTGTTCCATATTATATTTTCCTGTTGCGCCGGTAAGATTAATGAGGACAGGGGCATGTGTCCATGATCTCGACAGGGGAATGAGATCGATGGCTTCTTTATTCCACATTCCTTCCAGCATCACTTTTTCATAAAAAGGTTTGTTGCCGTTTTTTTCTTCTTTGTAAACAGGCAAATAAACATTGGAAAGCGAGCTGTGTGATGTTCGGTCAGGATAAGAGGCGTAACGTCCGTCTGATGGCATTTGCGCAATGGGCCAGTGATTCCAGGTGCAAAATGAAGCATATGGGGTCATCTCGCCATCAAATACACGGGTTTTTCCAACAAATTTGGTGGCAATAGTGAACGGATCATAATCTCCCGTAAGGTTAATGAGCTGGATATTAGAATTCTTTGGGCTATCTACATTTTCTGGGGGGGAATTTTTCCAGTCGTATTCTGTATATTTTCCATCTTCGGAAACCATAGTGATCGTTTTACTTCGTTCCACTATATTATCCGGATGCTGATCAGGGCCGAAGATAACCATAGATTCCTGCCATTCATGGTTTCTTTCACCATCTGTCCAAAGCTGCATTTTTTTGGATGCAACTCCGTCAGGATATATATAATAATACCAGTCGGACCAGTCACTCCATCCTGTTGTATCATTATAGTTTGCCAGGACATGCTCGACATCTAAAAGTGCAAATCGCCATTGCACCACCACCCGGGCAGGGGTATTCTCGATGATTTTGACATGACTGTAATATGAACCTTTGTCAGACATAGGCTCCTGACAACCCTTTCCTCCTGATTTGCCCCAGGTTTCATTAAATTCATTGCTATACCACTCATTTTTTTCGTTTACGATCATAGGAATATAACTTACGCCCCGCCAAAAGACGAATTTGGTCGGATTGTCCTCGAAACTGACAGTTACATCGGCTCCTCTAGTGAACCGGAACAAATTGTCCCAGGTATCAAAATACTTTAAAGCGGAATACGTAGCACCAAATGTACCGGTGTTCCCTCCGGAAGGTAGTATTCTCTGAGGCATATCAACGGAATCAAGTTTTTCCGGGCCATACATCTCGAACGATTCTTTAACCATCTTGGCGGTTAGTGCTATATCGTAAATTTTAATCTCATCCATTAGTCCGTCAAATGAATAGTAACCGGGAAATGTGATACCTACTCTCACCGGATCAACCTGGCGTCTTTCTTTGCCTCTTCCAATCTGTAAATTATTTGAAGAAAGTTCAATATCCCCGTTAACCGCTACCTTTTTCTCCCCGGCAGGTTCGCCATTTATAAAAATCATGATTTTTCCCGTGTTCTTGTCGAAAGTACCGGTGATGTAATACCACGTTCTCCTTTCAAGGTGGACGTCAGAGGTTAGTTCCTCCCAATTTCCTCCGACACGAATTTTCATTCCCGGATGGCCATGCCCGTCTATCCCCAGGAAATATCCCCTGTCATCTTCTTTTTTATAGATCGCCTTATTGTGGTGGGCTTTGTTGTCCAGGTCAAGTTCTTCAGGCACATCATCCGCCTGCTGAACAATTGGACACCAGTTCCAGGGATACGCCCCGATTGCCACCCACCCTTCAAGGGTAATCGCAGTTTTTGGTTTGGGAGCGTGAACAGCCGGCAACGATAAATAAGTGCTCACATCATCGAATTGCAAGGCTGTTCCGGAAACACCCTGCCGCCAGTAGGTGTTTGATCCCATTACCACCATTGCAGAGTTTGACAGACTTTCATATGCAGTATCTCCGTAAGCTTTGTCGAATTTAAACCAGGCTGAAGGTTTTGCTATACTTCCGGAAACCAGAGGACGACCTGATTTTTTTACAGCAGATATTGACCTTACCGGTTGAGTTAGAACTTTATTTGAAATTCCTTTTTTGCTTAAATTAAATGTTTGGGTATATTGAAAAGTAGTGTCTGCCCAGTCTTCATATTTAGGCGTTCCCTGTTTTATAGTTCTTTGCACGGTGCCATCGGGAGAGATCGCAAAATATTCGTCAACGAAACGGGTGGCTTTTACAGAAGTCAGAGGGTTCCCGCTACCAAATTCAGGGAGATATCGCCAATAGACAACAACCTTATTCTCTGTATTTTCGATAATCTTGACAAACGAAAATGAATTTACTTTATCGGGCATGATCTTGTCCCCGTTTCCGGAACGGGGAATGATCTCATCAATGTAAATTCTCTTACCCTTTGCGGATTCCCAATAGGGTAGGTAACTGCTTCCTCTCCAAAAAACCAACTGTCCGTTTTCTTTTCCGAGATCCACGATAATATCCGTATAATCACCTGTTCGTGAATATTTTTCAAACCCGGCATTCGTGACAATATGGGTGTAATAGGCGCCAAAATCCGGTGAGGGATTATGGATCATGGAGCCGGAACATCCGGTAATAAGTACTGCGATTATAAATAGAAATAGCCTGTACATTATCATTTATATAAAGTTTAGGAATCCTAAATTAATTTATTTTTAAAATAAACTGCATAATTAAACATATGCCATTTGTTTCTCATAGCTTTGTTTTACCAGTTCTATCATTTCCGCCTCAGTTGCGATTCGTGGATTATTTTTATAATCCGGCAGGACCATTGATTGTTTTGCCAACGCTGGTATTTCGCTTTCAGGCATGCCCACATCCTTCAGATTTTTCCAAAGTCCGATCATTTTTAGAAATTTGTCGATTTCACCCACTGATTTTTCAGCGGCTTTTTCAGCAGGGAGTTTTTTAAGTTCACCATTAAAAATTCCGGCAATTTTGGCGAACTGTGGAATTGCGGACTTCCATGTAAACCTGGTAAAGGCGGGATAAACAATGGCAAGTGATTCGCCATGGGCAACATTCGGATACATACCCCCGATCGCCATCCCTATGCCATGGGGTAAAGTTACTCCGGCATTTGCAATACATAATCCTGCGAGTGTATCGGCCAGGGCCATGTTTTCCCTGCGCTTAATATCACTCAGGTTTGAAAGAAGGTTTGGCAGATTCTCAACCACTAAGGAAATTGCTTCCCAGGCAAGTAAATCCACATAAGCTCCTGTACCCGGATTTAATGTACTTTCAAACGCATGGCATAATACATCGAAGCCCGTTGTTGCAGTGACAAAAGCAGGAACGCTCAGCATCAGTTCGGGATCAACGATACAAACCGCCGGATATAAAATATTATTATAAAGTGCTGATTTATCCCTGGCTGCTGTATTTGTTATCACGGCTACCTGGGTAACCTGAGAGCCGGTTCCCGAAGTTGTTGAAATAGCTATCACCGGCAATAATTTACTTGCATCGGGTTGAGGAGTTTTATAAAATAAATAGTCCCAGCTCGTTCCCGGGTGAGTTGCTTCTACGGAGATTGCTTTTGCCGTATCCATACTTGAGCCTCCACCCAGGCCAATGATCATTTTGGCGCCGAATTTTTTAGCCAGCTTTGCACCTTCTGTGATAATTTCTGTGGTGGGGTTAGGAATAACTCCATCGAAATGAAAAACTTCAATACCCTTACTAGAAAGTATATTTATGACCTTATCATATTGTTTTTGAAGCTCTGGTATAACTGCAGGAGTCGTCACAAGAAAAGCTTGTTTCCCAAAGGAGATAGCAACTTCAGCCAGATCGTTAATTCGTCCGCTACCAAAAATTATCTTCGTTGACTGGTGAAAATTAAAACTTTTCATTTTACCGTTTCATTTATATATTAGTGAAAATTATTCAATTGCGGAGTCGCACCTTTTTGGGTACAAATAAAAGAAGCTATCTCACTGGCTTTTTTATGTATTTCACGTAAGGGATTCCCCCTCAGGATTCCTGAAATGAAAAAGGCAGTGAATGAATCTCCTGCTCCAATCGTATCAACAACCTGTATTTTTGGGGCCTCATTAAATGAATATGCTTCAGCACTTTTAATTATGCTTCCCCGGGTACCCATTGTATAGACAATATATTTCAGATTGAAATAGTCGAATACCCGGTCCAACTGTTTTTCCGGTTTTCCTTTAAAGCCAAGAAAATCAGCTAATATCGGCAACTCATCCTCGTTTAATTTCAATACATCTGCCAGTGTGATTGAATTAAATATTATCTCTTTTGTGAAATACGCCTGCCTGAGATTAATATCGAACACTTTAAAACAACCGGGTTTCAGAGCGGAAACGAAAGAATGAATGACATGACGTGATTCAGGATTTCTCTGAGCCAGGCTGCCCCAGCATACTGCATCAAGTTTCAGGGCAAGGCCGGCCAGATCATTATCCCATTGAATATGATCCCAGGCTACATTTTCATGAATGGTATAAAAAGGATGACCCTGCTCATGAAGTTCAACAGATACCGTACTTGTAGGATATTCATTTTCCTGAATAAAAGTAGTATTTAACCCAAGTTCCATGAGGCGTTGTTTAAGTTCTTCACCCGGTTTATCTTTCCCGATAGCGCTTACAACAAAACCTTCGCATCCTGCCTGAATGCAATGGAAGGCAAAATTACAGGGTGCCCCGCCCAGTTGCTTCCCGGAAGGTAACACATCCCAGAGCAACTCACCAATACCCGCTATTAAGGGTTTATTATTCATGTATAAATTTACGGATCATTAAATCTCAATCATGACATTCATACGCTTCTCGCCTTGCTGTTTACTGTGCGTCTGGACTTCCTGATGTTAAGGTTACCCGTTTTTCAATACGAGAGTTTCCCATATTAATTTGTATTTTCGCAATACCACCTGTTTCCCGCTCCGGATACAAGAATTACGTTTCCAAATGCAGTGAAGTCGCCGGTCCGGATTACGGTTTTAACTGATTTACTCATTTCCCGGAATGAAGGAAGGTCGATTATTTCTACATCAACCCCTTCGCCAAAAGATTTCGAAATATTTAAAAATAAAGTGGGACTTGTTTCTTTCGTTTCCCTGGCCATAATTAATTTCTCCACGGAAAAAAATTTCTTAAGTTCTGCCAGGACTTCTGTCACTAAAGGCTTATTTTCTGCTAAAGAAAGATCAATTACATTAATTCCTAAAGGTATAGCGAATCCAGCATCAACAACAAGAAGTAAATCACCATGGCCTTGTTGAGTTAAGGCAATAGCAAGCTTCCTGTTAATTATACCAATTTCCTTCATATACTTATTAATATTAATTTATTATGATTTTAAATAAAACAATGTATCTTTTTTTTCGCATATATTCGGTATTCAGAAGCTTTAAACTATTTTGTATACACAAAAATAGGAAACATATTTCAAAAATAACTAAACTTTTGATTGTTATTTTATAAAGTTCGCTTTAAAAGCTTTAAATTGCTGAATATGTGAGATTTATTACTGCTTAATTTAAGATCATGGGATCTGGAAAAAAACAGGATCAGGGGGAAAATAACTTTTGGAACTACTTTTGGAAACCTGAATTTAGAACCGGGTCAGTTTACAAGAATTATTACGGCAGTCAAAAGTAAAGGATGGATGGTGGATTGTCCCTTTGATAATTTATCCGCCTTTTTGTACATTATGCTGGATATAAGGTAGCTAACCAGATAAAAAAAGAAAAATGAGAGTAAAGAAGTTAGAATCATAATCAAACGCCAGACTGTTGGCGAAGAATTACTAATAAACGGGTTCCAACTGAAGGGTTTTATTGACAACAAGGGAAAAAGCGCCTATCAAGGTAGCATATTCCCCATACGTTACCGGTTTAATGTCAAGAATTTTGTTTCTTGAAATTAAAAAATTCTTCATTGCTTTTTTAAGTGACTTATAAAACATTTCACCATTGGTAGAAACTCCTCCACCCATGAAAATTACCTCAGGATCCAGGAGATTTACAAGACTTGCCATTCCTATTCCTAAATAATTAGACACTTTTTCTATGATTTCGTTGGATAAAACGTCACCTGATCGAGAAGCTTCAAATACGAGTTTTGCATCTAATATATCAGGGTCGTTTTTACAAAGTTCTATGATTTTTGGGGATTTTTTAGTTTTAAAAAGCTCTTTACCAAGTGTTGCAATCCGGTTTCCGGATGCGAGGGCTTCAAGGCAGCCATAAGCACCGCATTTACATTGGATATCACTAGCGGGATCCACAATGATGTGCCCAAATTCTCCGGCTTTCCCCTGAGATCCGAATACGGTTTTGCCATCAATTACGATCCCGGCAGCGATACCATAACCAATATTTATGACTACAAAATTTTCATAATTTTTACCGTTGCCATAATCTAATTCTCCCTGGGCCATAAGCCTGGTGGAATTATCAAAGATAAAAGGAAGATCTATTCTCTGGTTCAGGCTGTCTTTGATATTCGCCTTCTCCCAGCCGAAGTCTGGTGAGAAATCAACAATACCCTTATGTTGGTTCACTAACCCGGCAATTCCAATCCCAACTCCTTTTACCTTTTCCTTATCCAGGTCTTTCCTGTTTAATAGCCTGTCAACTACTCCGGCCACTTTGTCCATGATGGATTCATATCCTTTCTCTATTTCTGTCTGAACCTGGATCTCCATTAGTAAATCACTATTAAAATCTGCCAAAGCTCCTCTTATAAGAGTAGCCCCCATGTCTATTCCGATTACATAATTTTCACTCCCGTTGAACTCCAGCATCACGGGAGGTCTCCCTCCATTGGAATTACCAATCCCATGATACTTAACTAATCTGTCAGAATTAATAAGTTGCTCAACAATTCTGGATACGGTAGGTGGTGTTAACCCTGTTATTTTGACGATATCTGCCCTTGAAATAAGTTTATTATTATGAATAATATTCAGGATCTGAATCTTATTCATTTTATTCATCAATGCTGAATCTACTTTTTTGTAGTTTGAAACCATGAGTTAAGACTTAATCTTTTTAACAACAGACAATTATGATTTTTAAAAACCCACGAAAAGCACGAAATTAATAAAATAACGGATCGAATTGTAATTATCATCACTAAATCTTATTAAACGCTGTTATTTTACCGTCAAAACCTAAAAAGCTTACGCTGCTTCCAAAATATTAATATAATATTATTAAGTTTGTTGGAAGTTGGATCATGCCCTGTATTTGAATCCGGGTTATAAGATGAAGTCGAAACTAGAAATGGCAGAATTTTGAGGACGGTTCTATACTTTTGCATTGAAATGACCATCCGAAAAGTTCAACCTCTTGAATGAAGTCACCGGTCCCTGAGCGGAGCCGAAGGGTCATCGAGTTTTCTGGCAAACACTAATTATTGAAATAGGATGGGTAACTGATCTGTTTAACATATCCGGATTATGAAATTAAAACTTAAGCGCACATTTGGTAAAACGGGTCCTGAAATACCACGGATCGTTTATGGTACAAGCTCTCTTGGAAACTTGTACCAGGATTTACCCTATGAACAAAAAAAGGCGCTGGTCCGGGGCTGGTTTGATTATACGGAAAAACCTGTAATGATTGATAGCGCAGGAAAATATGGCGCCGGTCTGGCACTTGAAATGATAGGAAAAATACTGACAGAATTAAACACGGAACCCTCAGATATTTTAATTAGTAATAAACTTGGATGGTACCGGTCCCCGCTTAAAACACCTGAACCTCTTTTTGAACCCGGCATATGGAAGAACCTGAAATATGATGCAGTACAAAAAATCAGTTACAATGGCATTATTGAATGCTGGAAGCAGGGCAATGAGTTACTTGGGGGTACTTATAAGGCAGATATCGTCTCAGTCCATGATCCTGATGAATATTTAGCCGTTGCAAAAGATCCAAACGACAGAAGTATTCGTTTTGAGGATATACTGGATGCATATAAAGCTCTTTTCGAATTAAAGGAGAAGGGACTAATAATTTCGGTTGGTATTGGATCCAAAGACTGGAAAGTCATTCGTGAGTTTTATGACTATGTGAAGTTTGACTGGATCATGTTTGCCAATTCTTTTACCATTATGAAACATCCTCCGGAATTTATGACTTTTTTAAATCGGCTTCACGATGAAGGAACAGGTGTTATTAATTCCGCTGTTTTTCATGCCGGCTTTTTAACAGGAGGGAAATTCTTCGATTACCAGGAGATAAAACCGGATTCAACGGTTGGAAAATTCATTTATCCATGGCGTGACAGGTTTAGCGCAATTTGTCATAAATATGGAGTAGATCCATCTGAAGCCTGCATAAAGTTTGCCACATCACATCCGGCGGTTGCGGCCCTGGCTCTGAATACCAGTAAACCGGCAACAATGGAGAAGAATGTCAAAACCTTCATGGAAGAAATGCCCGGGGGATTCTGGGCCGAGATGAAAAAACAGGGATTGATTGATCCTGATTATCCGTTTGTTTAAGTAAAGCAGGTCTTTTGTCTTTTTCATTTTTGAGTTTACGGTATTTAAGTATCAATATTTGTCAGGATCTTTTGCCTGAAGTAAACGTACCTTTAATTCCTGGTTTTGGGTTTTATTTGAAAAATATTTTTCAGCGGCTGGACATGACTCAAAATTTTAATACGAAATGAACATAGATTCCCATCAACATTTTTGGCGGTACAATTCCAGGGACTACGATTGGATCGGTGATGACATGAGGTCTCTTCGCAGAGATTTCCTGCCGCCTGAATTGAAAGTGAATATGGATAAAACCGGCATGGATGGAACGATTTCCATCCAGGCCAGACAAACCCTGGAAGAAACGGACTGGTTGCTGGAGCTGGCATCGGAATATCCTTTTATCCTGGGAGTGGTTGGCTGGCTCCCGGTTGCCTCAAAGCGTATTCAACAGATATTGGAAAACTATGCAGGAAAACAAAAATTGAAGGCTCTCAGGCATGTCATTCAAGATGAAAAAGATGATGATTTCATACTTGATCAGAATTTTAACAGGGGGATCTCCCAGTTGAAAAAATTCAATCTGGTATATGATATTTTGATTTATGAGCGTCAGCTTCCGCGAACTATTCAATTTGTGGATAATCATCCGAACCAGGTGTTTGTCCTGGATCATATTGCAAAACCCCGGATAGCATCGGGGCAGCTTTATCCCTGGAAATCCCATATAATTGATTTAGCGAAGCGGGGAAACGTATATTGCAAGATTTCCGGTTTGGTTACTGAGGCTGACGTTACCGGATGGTCTGAAAATCAATTAAAGCCTTACCTTGATACAGTTCTGAATGCTTTTAAACCTGAACGCCTGATTTTTGGTTCTGACTGGCCGGTTTGCACGGCCGGGATTCAATATAAAGACTGGTCAGATATGGTACGGAAATTCATATGCAGCCTGAGCGCAGATGAACAATCTGCAATTATGGGAAAGAATGCCCAAGCCGTTTATAGTCTCAATTCACTAAACTGATCCTATCGCAATGGCAGTTATCCAGGCGCAGGTTTTAACCGGTATAATCTTTCTTAAATTTGAAATTCCGCTGCTTTACTCTGATTGGACGAAATTGGTACTAACCTAAATAAGCATATAAAGATGAAAGCCGTAATAATTAGTAAGCCCGGCGAATTGCATGTGATTGAACGTGATATACCCCAACCCGGACCGGGGGAAGTGCTATTGAGATTAAGATATGTCGGATTTTGCGGAAGTGATCTGACAACTTACCTGGGCAAAAATCCCATGGTGAATTATCCCCGGGTTCCGGGACATGAAATCTCCGCAGTAGTGGAGAAGGCTGGACCAGGCGTTCCCGGCATTATCAAAAAAGACACCAATGTCACAGTAGTTCCCTATACCAGTTGTGGCAGTTGCCCTTCATGTTTAAGGGGCAGAGAATATGCGTGCCAGTATAACCAGACCCTGGGAGTACAAAGAGACGGCGCCATGTGTGAGTTTCTGGTTGTTCCCTGGGAAAAAATTCTTATTGCCGGGGGGTTGTCTGAAAAGGCACTTGCTATGGTTGAACCTTTGACGGTCGGATTTCATGCAGTGGAGAGGGGGAGAGTATCAGACAATGATACAGTTATGGTAATGGGATGCGGGATGATCGGCATTGGGGCATTAATTCGATCGGTGTTGCGGGGAGCAAAAGTCATAGCCGTTGATATTGATGATGAAAAGCTTTTGGTTGCAAAAAGTTTAGGGATACAGTTTACTATTAATTCAATGAAGGAAAACCTGCATGAAAGACTTCAGCAGATCACCCATGGCGGACCCGATGTAACAATTGAAGCTGTCGGGAATCCGCAGACTTATCTTGCAGCGGTAAATGAAGTTGCCTTTACCGGAAGAGTTGTTTGCATAGGTTATGCAAAAGATGATGTTTTGTTTTCGACTAAACTATTTGTGCAGAGAGAGATCGATATCATGGGATCCCGGAATGCTGCATTGGCTGACTTCCGGGCAGTCATTCAATATTTGCAGCGCGGAACTTTTCCTATCGATAAATTGATCAGCCGTATTGTCAAACCCAAAGAGGCTGGTGAAGCGATTCAAACCTGGGCAGATGCTCCCGGTAAAGTCTTTAAAGTTCTCCTGGAACTTTAAAGGTTTAGTGTGGATGAAGGGTTGATTTTTTAAAAAGCCGGATACCAGTCCGTCCTGCGCAGCACAGGCCCTGCAGCGTATTAATTTATAAAGTCATCGCATGACGAAAAACAAAAAAGAGGCTGCCTTTTCGAACAGCCCCTTCTTATTTCAATTCACAAAAAATTCACGCACTTACTAGTTTACCAGGAGCTTTTGCGTTTTTACAGAGGTTCCATCGGTAACTTTAACAAAATAAATTCCTTTTGACAGGGAGCTGATATCAATTTGCTTTACATTGATTCGGCTCATTACTTTTTGTCCGATCGAATTCATGATATCCACAGAAACATTATTTCCGGCTGATTCAATTTTTAATAAATCAGTGGCCGGGTTAGGATAAATTTTTACCGACTGAGAATTGAGAGCCGGTTTTACAGAAGAGATGGTAGGCACATAATTATAAATGGCCTCTACATCATTAGCAGATAAAACCTCATCAGTTTGGTACATTCTGAACTCATCTATTGAACCTGTGAAGAATGAGGCCCAGCCCAATTCCGTACCGGGATAATCTGAACAACCTGTTCCCAATAAAAGTTGAAAGTCAGTATAGACCCAGTCTCCGTCATCTTCTTCATGAAATCCACCGGATCCCGGTTCGTCAACAAGAACCTTGTCAATCCAGATATTCATCATTTTTCCACTATCGGCCCAGGTTGTAACCACATGATGCCATTCGCCATCAGAAATAAGACCAGCAACATTATTTGGGCCCGGATCGCCTTCAATATTTCCACCAGACCAGCCAATATCGGTTGCCAGAATGTCATCAAATCTTAAAGATACTGCGATACGACCCAAATTATCAACCCCTGTGGGATCAGTTATGTTATTATAAACAAAAATGTCTTCACCCGTAGTCACAGTTGTTTTGATCCAAAAAGCGAATGCAAGGGAATAATCCCGGGGATTGTAAGCAGGGATCGGGGTCATTGATACGTACGTAGCATCTCCGAATACAGCAGCTTTTCCAAATTTTCCGGGACCTGGAACAGCTGTTACATTTGTTGCATCAACTTCCTGATCATTTGCGGAAAGTTCTGTTTCATCAAAACTGAGGTAGAGAAGCAAATTGTCGTCAACGTTAAATTGCGCTCTTAATCCAAGTGGTAGAGCAACAATTAATGCCAGTAACAGAAGTAGATTCTTTTTCATAGTAACTTAATTTTAGATTGAAAAATGGAGGACATAATTTTTAATGCAAGCTAAAACTAAATATTGAAAAAAAAAACTTTGTAACATTATTTTTTATAAGTCTGTCAAAAAATAAAGGTGCAGGTTAGGATTTTGATTCAAATGAAAAAATGAACCTCAACCAACGCCAATCCGGAAAGTTTATGATTTTAGAGTTTCTGCATTTTAAAAAATAGGCATGATCAGAAGTTTCAGATTTTTCCGGACCAGCAGGTTTTAAGTCAATTCCGGCCCGTAAAAATGCACATATCTCATTCGTTGTGCAAAGATCTTTTCTACAGGAAACTACCCCATGATTGCACCGCTATCCCCTTTGATACATGATGAAAATCTAAAGTTTGAAATCCGGACCGAATTCATCATCTTGCTGGGCCAGGCTATCCAAAAATGAAGAATGGCTTAAAAAATGAAAAAAAGGTAAAGACAAGGAATGGAAATGACAGGATCAGACCACTATTGCCTTAAAGGGTATGGTTTCCAATCCCTTAAGTTCATTTTACTAACGACTTTTTTGAGAACAGTAAACCATAAAATATCGGACCGGCGTTTGCTGGTAAAAATGCATTTTTATACTCTCCGTTTGGTTTAATAAATTATTTTATATATTTCGGAAGATTTTGAGGAGGTCGAATTTGCTTATTTTCAAGGAAATACCCCCGATTGGATTCATTTTAAAATGAATCTAAATAATAATTAAGAACCCAAAAATTAACATTTCAAAATTAGCTAAATTAAAAATATTGCTAACTTTGTATTATTGATTAATAAAGTTTAGGCTTAACGATATTACCATACAACTATCCTTCTAAAGCTATATTCAAAATGAAGAAAAGACACAGTTTTCTCAAAGCAATATCCGCTGTTTCAGGTTTTATTGCTTTGATGCTGGTTGTCAGCTGTGGAGAACCCTTTGATTATTATAATCCTCCGGGAGATTCACCAGACCCTGTTTATGCACAGATAAAGAAAGTTCCGGAATTCAGCATTTTTGCCCACGGTATTGAGCTGGTACCTGAACTTACAAGGATCATTGATGCTTCCGGCTTATATACCGCATTTATTCCCACTGATTCTGCCTTTCAGATTTATTTTCAAAAAAAAGGAATTAAATCAATAGAAGAGATCCCGGCTGATGAATTAAGTATGCTTATTAATTATCACCTGTTGTTTGATCTTCGCTTTATTTATGATTTTTGGTATGAGCAGGCTTCCAGCAGGGGAACTCTTTATAAGCCTGAAATTACAAGGTATCTCACACGATGCAAACCATTAACATATACTGTTAGGGATACGAGGGGAAGAGATCTGTTTGTTCTAACAAACAACAAGTTCATTAATGTCTATGAGAAAGCATTGCTGTCGCGGCCGGGCCCCAGTGGTTTGGATTACCTCAACGATTATAAACTAGCATACGGAAAAGATATGGATGACGTCAACATCAACGCATCCACTATTGTTAGTAACCCGGAACTGGTTGATCTAAATGCCGAAAATGGTGCGCTTCATGCTATAACTGAGGTAATCGAACCTCCTGACAGATTAGATGAAGTGATTTCAAAAAGCAATCAGACACAATTTTTTAAAAAAGTACTGGATAAACTTACCCTCCTTTCACCATCCGGAAGTGTAACCGCAGATGGAGATTCACTTTACGATATTAGATTTGGTTCCCTCCAGTCGACCACGGTACCTCTTGCAGATGAGAATTCTTTATTTACTGTCTTTATTCCACCGGATAATGTCCTTGGCCCTTTGCTCGAAACAATGAGTGAAGGATTTGGCGGATCTTTTGATTCCATACCAAAAGCGACTCTTTCTTTGCTCTTTCTTAATCATATCGGCCGGGGATCTCTTTGGGATCAGGATCTGCAAAAAGGCATAAGAACCGTTGCAACACCGGCTAAATTTACCCAGGTTACCAACCTGATCACATCCAATGCACTTGCAAGTAATGGCATGGTATATTACATTAATGATGTCATGATGCCTGATCAGTTCAAGTCTGTGGCCGGCCCCATTCTACTGAATAAGGATTACAGTTTATTTGCCAAAGCGATTGAAAATGCCGGAATACTAGAGTCCTTAAGTAATCTCGCTGACAATACGAACCTAAGAACCGTACTCGTTGTACCTAATGAGGCTTTTGCTGCTGCGGGAATTAGTTACGAACCATTAAAGGACAGGTTCAAGCGAAATAATAAGACGCTTACAAATACGGAACTTAAGCTTTTATTTGAATATCATATTCTCAGAGGCTCTTACGATGTGAGCGATCTTGAAAACAGGTACTATGAAACAGAAAATTATTTATGGCTCGAATCATTAAACGGTGAATTTTTCGGAAATGAAACCGGCAATATTTTGTCTATCTCAAAAACTTTTGATTGGGGAGCGAACGGCTTCGTGCATGAAGTGAATCAAATTCTTGTTCCTCCTGACAAAAGCCTGAAAACCCTGCTTATTTCCAATCCTGATTATTCTTCATTTGCAAAAGCGCTGACCGATAATTCGCTTATGGATCAGTTCAGCGTAACAACTTCGAATGGAAAATACCAAACAATCTTTATACCTACCAACGAGGCTATGGAAGCATTCGTTCCAACCGGCGATTATAGTCTTATCGATATGCTTAAATATCATTTGGTTGAAACTTTTGACCAACCCCTGTTCACTTTTGGAACAGCTAATGGCACCTATCAAACCATGTTAACCGGTAAAGAGATCACGGTGGCAGTGAATGGTACTAATATGACGATAAATAATGAAGCACAGGTAATTGGTACGGCCAATATACTCGGAATTTCAGGTGTTATTCAACAAGTAGACAAAATCTTGTATCCGCCAGATACAAAATAATAAAATGTAAATGAAGGTGCCTCTTAATAAAAGTGACATGAAAAAGAGAATAAAAGTATACTACCGGTTTATATTGTTGGCAACATTGGCTTGCATGCCAATGAATTCCTTTTCCCAAAGGAGTTTTGTTGTCACCGGAAGGATCACATCATTATCGGACGGCACCGGCATCCCCTTTGCGACCATAGCCGTTCTGGATCAGAATAACCGTGTTCTTGATGGTGTAGTCACAGACTTAAATGGCAACTATTCCATCAAAGCAGACGAATCTGGCCGCCTGCAGTTTTCATACATTGGATTTATTACTCAGATCGTAGATATTGCCGGTAGAAAAAAAATTGATATCGGTCTCAAAGAATCGGTTCAGGAGCTGGATGAAATCACGATCACTGCAATTGCAAAAAAGGGGCCGGTGAACACAGGATATGGAGTGGTTGAACAAAGAGATATTACCGGATCCGTTTCATCCCTGAACGTAGAAAAAATGGCTCAGGCACCTATCAACAGCGTTGAACAAATGATGCAGGGTCAGATCCCGGGAGTTCAGATCATCACAAATTCGGGAGATCCAGGTTCCGGAGTGACTGTCCGGATTCGTGGAAGCACTTCTGTTTCCGGCAGGAATGAACCCTTATACATAGTTGACGGGGTTCCATATCTGTCTCATGAGAGTGAAGCTGCTGATGCTATATCCAATACAAGAAGAAGCCCGATCGCAGACTTAAACCCCGGCGATATTGAAAAGATCGATGTACTAAAAGATGCTTCAGCCACGGCTATCTATGGTTCGAGAGCCGCAAACGGAGTGGTAATCATCACGACAAAACGCGGGAAAAAAGAGAAAACAAGGGTGAATGTCACTTCCAGCGTGGGAGTTCGCATGCCTCCGAGACATATTCCCCTGAATAGCGGGAACAGTTATAAAATTCTACAGCTGGAAGCATATCAGCATGCAGGCAATACATTGAGCAGCGCTTTGCCTTATCTCCGGGATGACCCTACCGCGGAGTGGTACGAAGAATATAATAACAACACAGATTGGATCAGTGCCCTGGAGCAAACTTCCGTAACTCAAAAATATGACGCCAATATTCGGGGCGGGGGAGAATCTACCGCATATAGTTTTAGTCTCTCCTATCTCAATGAGCCGGGATCGGTGATCAAAACCGGATACAACAGGCTAAGCGGCCGGTTTAACCTGGATTACAGGATATCTGACAAATTAAGATTCGGGAATAGTATCTTTTATGCCCGTGGCCGGCTTCAGAATCCGTCAGTTGCTGAATACAGCCCTTATGCAATGGCTTTCACGAAAGCGCCTAACCTCTCGGTTTATGAGCAGGATAGCCTTGGTCATAATCTGCCTACTTATTTTAATCCCCAAAATACATATGTACAGGGATATGGCAGTTTCAACCCAGTCGCTTTCGCTAATTCCAG
Source organism: uncultured Bacteroidales bacterium (assembly GCA_963771005.1). Classification (GTDB taxonomy): domain Bacteria; phylum Bacteroidota; class Bacteroidia; order Bacteroidales; genus DASQZK01. Next base: position 1,063,553 of record CAVYRO010000008.1, on the reverse strand, counting down.
CGTAAGCAGCACAGTTGACAACTCACTGGTGGCTGATGTTTTTGCAATCTATAATATTGCGAAAAATTTAAGCCTTACCAGCCGTGTTTCAATGAATTTCGGTGATAATGACGATTTTGGTTTTATTCCGGCTGAAGCAACCGGTGTTGTATGGGGAGACGAGCTGGTGAATAATAATACGTATGTCAATAATAGTCATACAGATTTCACCCAGGAAAATATATTAGCCTATAAGAATACCTTCGGAGAAATCCATGAATTGAGTGCAACTTTTGTTACTTCTGTGGAAGTTTCAAAAGAGGATGAGTTTTCCAACAATGCCAGCAACACGGGTTCTGTTTATTTGCCCAGGATCAATGCCAGCAGCAGGTGGTTTAAGCTCACATCCTCCCGCGGGGATAATGCACTCCTTTCTCAAACGGGAGAAATCCGGTATACGCTGCTCGACAGGTATCTTTTTACAAGTACTATCAGGCGTGACGGGTCATCAAAATTCGGAGTTGCCAACCGGTATGGATTATTTCCCGCATTTTCAGCTGCATGGCGACTCTCGTCTGAGAACTTCATGAAAGATATTTCCTTCATCACAGATTTTAAAATCAGAGCTTCCTATGGTTCAAACGGAAGACAACCGGATGGTAATTATCTTTTCCTGGGTACCTATTCAAGCGATGGTAAATATATGAATTATGCCACCGTCGCCGCGGATAACATCCAGCTGAACCATCTCTCATGGGAAACCAGTGTTCAGAAGAATATCGGATTCGATCTTTCCCTGTGGAATGACAGGGTCACTCTCATTAACGACTGGTATATTAAATCAACAAAGGACCTTCTCTATGTTCAGGATATTCCCGGATCGACCGGCTTTGAAAGCGTACTCCAGAACTTTGGCGATATTGAAAACAAGGGGTTTGATCTTGGAATGGATGTTTACGTGCTTCAGGGAGATCTGAAATGGAAGATCAACTTCAATATATCGAGGAATATAAACTATATCACAAGACTGAACAACGGCGTGCCTATTGACGGGGAACGTATTGCAGATGCATATATAGTTAAAGCCGGGATTGGCGACGCGATCGGGTCCTTTTACGGTTACCGGTGCCTGGGCGTTTATCCGACGGACGAAGATGCCATAGCAAGGGACGTAAACGGAAATATTATTTATGATTTCGATGGCGAGCCGAAATATATGCGCTTCGAAAATAATAACGGTTATACATTCCGCGGCGGTGATGCCAATTATGAAGATATCAATCATGATGGTTTGATCAATGAACTGGATATCGTAAAAATAGGAAATTCAAATCCCAGGTTCTTTGGAGGAATAACGAGCAACGTTTCTTATAAAGATTTCACCCTCTCTGTATTTTTCGAGTACAAGTACGGAAACCAGGTTATTAATCTCACCAGGATGAGATCTGAAAATCTTTATGATCAAAACAACCAGAGTACGGCTACACTCAGGAGGTGGAGAAAACAAGGAGACATAACGGATATTCCGAGGGCAATCTACCAAAGCGGACATAACTGGGAAGGTTCGGATCGTTTTGTAGAGGATGCTTCTTATATAAGATTGCGAACGGCATCATTAGCATATAATGTCCCTGAAAGTATCTCCTCGAAGATGCATCTGGATAACATGCAGGTGTTCCTCTCCGCATTTAATTTACATACATGGACTAATTATACCGGGGCAGATCCGGAGGTGGGCATTCTTGGAAATTCACCGCTTTCCGTAGCAGTGGATAATTCAAGAACTTCTCTGCCTAAGATATATACTGTAGGACTGAATATCACCTTTTGATTCAGTAATTAGTTCTAAAAATACACGGAGCTGGAACATATTGTCTCTGAGGAATTGATCAGGTAGAAAAGATTAATAATCTGCTTATGAAAAAAATAAAATACAGAATCACGGTTTTCCGAAAAGTAATTCTTTTACTACCGGCTGTTTTAATTGCCGCCTTACCCTTTATTTCCTGCAATAAAACCCTTGACCGCATGCCCTATGACGGTCTTACCAAGGAGGAATTCTGGAAATCACAGGAAGATGTAAAAGCCGCGGTTATGGGTTGTTATGACCAGTTGCAGGAGTGTCTCGAACTGTTTATTCTCTGGGGAGAAGTAAGAGGGGATATGCTGTATGTTGAAAACTGGGATATAGCCAGTGAATTGAATAAGCAAATCGTAAGTCAATACAACGGTATATGCCAGTGGAATGACTTCTATGTCCTGATAAACCGTGCCAATACTATACTCGAAAATGGACCTGCCGCTCAGAAAACAGATATAAATTTTTCAAAAGAGGATTTGGATGGATTTCTTGGAGAGTGCTACTTTGTGAGGGCATTCGCTTATTTTTATCTGGTCAGAACATTCAAGGAGGTACCTTTGATCACCACCTCTTATGCCACCGATGATGAGGGATATTATTTCCCGAAAAGCACATCAGAGGAAATTTTTGCGCAGATCGTCAGTGATCTGGATATGGCGGAACAATATTCAAAAAGTACGTATGGAAATCCTCTTGAAGATCATGGCAGAGCCACAGTTTATGCGGTTCATGCATTAAAGGCTGACGTGTATCTGTGGATGGGCCGGAATGACCCTGCCTATTACGCGAAGAGTGTGGAGGAAGCCGATAAAATAATTAATTCCGGAGTTTTTCACCTGGAAGAAAGCGATACGTGGTTTAACCTGTTTTATCCCGGGAATTCTGATGAATCCATTTTTGAGCTTCAGTACAATGCGGGATTATTGGAAAAAAATGACCTTGTCGACTGGTTCTCAGTGGAAGGGGAGTCACCGGCATACACAGTTATGCTTAACCCGGAGACGTCAACAGTTACGTTTTGGACTGAGAACCTGACCGCTGAGGATGGCATACGTGGTAAAAGTAGATCGTATGCCACGGTTTCCGGAGATAATATAGTCTGGAAATACAGTGGAACAGGGTCTGCCATTACAAGCAGAAGACAGTCGGATTTAAGTGAAGGGAACTGGATCTTCTACCGGCTGGCTGATATATTCCTCATGAAGGCAGAAGCCCTGAATAAGAGCGGACAGGTTGCGTCAAGCGTCGAGGCAGTGAATATTGTCCGAACACGGGCTCAACTGGCTCCTCTTGATCGCAGTATCTCATCGGAAAACCTCTCATTTGAAATCCTGGAGGAACGAAAACGGGAACTTGCATTTGAAGGAAAACGTTGGTTTGACCTTGTACGGTATTCGGAATCCAATGGATCGGAATACCTGGTAAACCGGATTTATAAAGTCTGGGATGACATAGAAATCGGGAAGAGACTTACAAATCCCGAAAGCTGGTATCTGCCGATCTATTATGATGAATTAAGAATTAACAAGAGCCTGGTTCAGAATCCCTACTATGATTTTCAATAGGAAAAAATAGTAAGAATGACACAAGCTAATTGTTCTCATACAAAACAAAGGAAAGCGATGAAACGATCAGGATGGTGCTTATTGATATTCTGTTTGGCAGGATTGAATATTTTTAATTCCTGCACAACGGAACTGGGTCAGATTTATAAGGATCCTACAAAGGAACAGGTTTACAGTTATTTGAAAATTGATGAAAATAAGGATGAATTTTCAATACTGACTGAAGCTATTGATAAATCGGGCCTGGCCGGGATGCTTAACTCCTATGGCACTTACACGCTTTTTGCTCCGACAGATGAGGGCTTTAATACGTTTTTTGCTAATAATGAGATAAATAGCCTTGAGGATATGGATTCAACTGAGATCAGAAATTTAATTGTTTACCATATATTGAATAATGTTAGACTCAGTGTTGATCTGAGCCCCGGGTTTTCCACTGATACAACTTCAAAAGGAGATTACCTGGTGTTTGATATGTCAAAAGGCGATGGCTCCATATGGGTAAATTCAAAATCAAGAATAATTAAAGCTGACCGGCGGGTATCAAATGGAGTTGTCCATCATATTAACAATGTACTGATACCTCCTTCTTTTACTATCTGGTCCTATCTAAGCAGTTCCTCCTCTTATAGTATTTTTACCGGCGCTCTGGCAGAAACCGGGAACGATACCAAACTGAATGTTGTGGACCTTGTCAAGAGAAAACTCAACAGCACGTTTACTGTGTTTGCTGAGACGGATGATGTTTTTAAGGCCGCCGGGATCAACAGCCTGAATGACCTTAAAACCGAAGTAGCAAAAAAAGGATATAATCTCACTGATTTTGTAAACTATCATATTATAAAAGATAAAAAATTAGCAGGAGCGATCTTTTCATTTATGATCTTTAATGAAGGACTATTGACGCTTAGTGGTAAAACGATCAATGCAAATGTCGATTTTGGCTTGGTTTTTAACCAGTGGTGGGATACAGACGGCACTCATCATGCCATACATCTGAATGAAGACAGGAGTGATATTTTTGCAAAAAACGGGGTTATACAAGGCCCCGATCAGGTAATGTTTATTCCGGAAGATCTGAAGATTGAACCTAGGATCAGGGAGTGCGAATCCGGTATCAGGTTTAATGAAAACACGCTCAAATATGAAGTAGATGAGGACAGCCTGGTATCATGGACACCTGGGACGGATATTTACCTCGAATCCAATGAAACGCAGTTGAGGTACGATGCAATTCAGAAATCCAACTTCATTGAATTCAAAATTAAAAACATTATTCCTGGTAATTATAATGTAATCCTGGGATACATCTCCAATTCCGCTTTCGCTAAAGTACAGCTATATATTGACGGGACTCCTCTGGGACAGGAAATTGATTTGACAAAAACAACTCCTTCAAATGAAGTGGTAATCGGGCAGAAGACTTTCCAGATTTTAAGCGATCATATTTTCAAGTTTATAAACCTGACGGATGGCGATGGACTATATGACTACATAAAACTGGCACCTGTCGAAAATTAACTAACGGACCTAAATTTTGTAAGATGAAACATATTTTGTTCAACCTTTCTTTTTTCCTGTGCATTACCGGCATTCTTTCATCCGGAGTGGTCGCCCAGGTCCCCGATGGAATAATTATTGAAGGGCAGGTAGTTTCCATTGACACGGGTGAACCTTTGGGAGACATCATAATATCCGTAGTTCAAAGCCCTGGAACAATAACCAAATCGGATAGTATGGGAAATTTTCAAATACAGGTCCCTGATAAAAATGCAATGCTGGTTTTTTCCTATCCTGGGTATAAAGCACAGGAGGTACCTTTACGGGGAAGGATTTCTGTTTTCGTTCAGTTAACGGATGTTAATCTTCCTTCCGCAGAAGATGTTATCCCGGTTACTTACGGGAAGAGCAAATTACAGGATCTGACAGAAAGCGTATCTGTCGTACCGGAAAATTTACTCCGTCAGCAAACCGCAGAATCCCTTGAGACCATGATCCAGGGATTAGCCCCGGGAGCCTTAGTGACCAGGCGTTCTGCTTTTCCGGGTTCCGGCGCTGAAATATATATACATGGGGCTTCCTCCATTAATACAAGTCATGAACCCCTTTATATCATCGATGGGTTTCTCCTGAAAACCAATATATTTGAAAACACTCTTTCGCAGGGTACTCCCTATAACCCTCTCGTGGATATCAACCCTGAGGACATTGAATCAATAACGGTACTCAGAGATGGATATTCAATGTCTACTTATGGTGACAGGGCCGCTAACGGCATTATATTGATCAATACATATCAGGGCAGCCAGGGTGCATCAACCCTCGATTTCAGCAGTTATGGGGGAATCAGCGTTGTTCCTGAAAACATTCCCTTGCTTAACGCATCACAATACCGGCAACTATTCAGCGAGCTAAAATTCCCCGAAGATATGCCAGCCTCTGAGATATCCAGGAGATTCAATGCAGTTCTTGACCCGGATCCGGGTGAAAGGTTTAACAATAATACAAACTGGCAAAAAGAAATATTCAAGCCTGCACCGGTCCAGAACTATCATCTCCGGCTGAAGGGAGGCGACGGTATTTCTAAATATATGTTTACGGTTGGTTATACCGATAAAGACGGGATCATTAATAATACTTCTTTGAAAAGACTCACGTCACGTTTTAACCTTGATTACCAGATATCACCTAAACTTACTTTTTCCTCACGCATTTCCTATACAAATTCAAATTTGAGATCACATGACCAGGGGAACTCAATCTATAACCCCATCCTCCTGGCTACAACCAAATCTCCCATATTGGAACCTTTCAACAGGGAATATTTATCCAATCCGTTGGATTCAGCTGATTTTAATGAAAAGAGTAATCCTGTGGCCGTCATCCAGGGTCTCGAAAACACAAGTGTCGTTAACCGGCTGATCGGAACTGTTTCCGCCGCGTATAGTTTTAACTCCCGGCTAAAGCTTAGTACGACGGTCGGGATGGATTATTTCAGGATCCGGGAAAATAGATTCATTCCCTCGGAAGGAATTGCGAGGTTTCAGGACAGGATCAATCAAACCTCACTTCAGATTTCCAAGGAACAGATGTTTACCAATGAGACGCTACTTGAATACAGCAAACTGATAAACTATGTCCATAAACTTTCCTTTGTCGCAGGAGTATCCATTCAATCCAATCAGTTTGAATCCGATTACGGAAGCGCGATCAATACACCTTCCGATAATTTTACAAGTCTTAATTCAGGGGCTAAGATGGATTCGATCAATTATTCCGGCGGCAGGTGGATCACCTTGTCTTATTTCGGAAATGCTCATTACTCCTATAATGACAAATATTTTATATCTGCAAACCTAAGGGTTGATGGTTCTTCAAGGTTTGGTAAGAACAACCGCATGGGATATTTTCCGGGAGCAGCCCTGGCATGGAAGATCTCTTCAGAACCATTTATGCAGGATATCCGCCTTGTGAACCTGCTTAAACTGAGAACTTCCTATGGTATAAGTGGTTCGGACGATATCGGAAATTATTCGTCACTTGATTATTATATTCCTGCCAACTACCAGCTAATGGGAGGATACCGGCCGGGAAACCTCAGAAATCCGGATCTGCGCTGGGAAAAAACAGCTCAATGGGATGCCGGATTTGATCTATCTGTACTGAAACAGCGCTTGAACATCTTTGCCGATTATTACATTAAAACTACCACCGACCTGCTAACCTATGAACGGATAGCATGGGAATCGGGATTCGATTACAGGATCGTCAATATGGGCAAGATCCAAAATAAAGGGTTCGAGACCGGGATCGATGCCCGTATTCTTAACCGGGATCTTACCTGGAATATAGGAGCCAACATTTCTGTAAACAAAAATAAAATAATCGACTTTCCTGACGGTGATGTGATCAGGAATTACGGAATATTCGAAGGCATCGCAAGGCAGGGAGAATCCCTGGGTTCCATCTATGGATACAAGGTAATCGGGATCTATCAGGAGGCAGACGAAATTAAAGTAAAAAATACGGGTATTGATCCATCCGGGTACGGATATCAGCCTTTTCAACCCGGTGATCTGATTTTTGAAGATATCAACAAGGATGGGGAGATCAATAAAAAGGACAAAACGATTCTTGGTTCAACCATGCCCGATGTCTTTGGAGGTGTTTACAGCTCGTGGAATTACAAGGGTTTTAGCCTTATGGCCATGTTTAATTATCAGTATGGGAACGAAGTTGTGGATGAATTAAAATATGTTCTTGAATCCATGTCCGGTTATGACAATCAGACAACCAATGTTCTTAACCGCTGGACGCAAAGTGGCGACCAGACATCGATGCCCGGGGCTGCTCTGGGAGATCCTTCAGGAAATTCCAGGATGTCGTCGCGGTGGGTAGAGGATGGCTCCTACTTCAGATTAAAAACGGTAACGTTTTCATATCTTCTCCCTCAATCCCTTGTAGAGAAAGTATCTCTGAAAAAAATTATGGTTTATGTAAGCGGCCAGAATCTTTATACCTGGACTGCATTTAAGGGATATGATCCGGAATTTAGTCTTAATAGTGATGTCATGAATTCAGGGGTGTATTATGCCGGGATCCCGCAAACAAGGATGCTCATAGCTGGGATAAGGGTCGGATTTTAAAAGCAGAATTGAATCAATAAAAGAAAATGATTATGAGAAGAAAAGGCTTTTTCATATTGAATGCAGTCATATGGGTATTGCTCTTGTCCTCATGTACAAAATTATTAGATATAGAGCCTGAGAATCTTGCGCTTAAAGGCGACCTGTACAAAAGTGAGGAAGATGCTTTTGCTTCTAAATCCGGCATATATCATACATTTTGTGAGCTTCTTGAGCAAAGGTTCGTACTGGGAGAGTTTCGGGGAAACCTGGTGAAACCCGGACCCGGGGCAAAAAGATACCACGATATCATGGAGGTATTTGATCATAATATTGGTGCTGATAATAAATACACGAGCTGGGACCTTTATTACAGGCTGATCAACCAGTGCAACGATGCACTTGAGCACCTTCAGCAGATCCCGGAGCATGATGCCAGTCTGCCTGTTGAATATGAATACCAGTTCATTCTGGAAGCGATTTTTATGCGGTCGTATGCGTATTTTGAACTCGTGAAAAATTGGGGTGATGTGCCTTACATTACAAGCTCTTCACAAGGTGCAAAGCAGGACTTCAATGTGGCTCCCATGTCAGCCGATTCCATTCTCGATCAGCTTGTAGCCCAGTTAAGCCTATGTCATCAATGGTCCCTGGATTACTGGAATGGCACCTTTCAGTATTGGGGTTACTATGGCCAGGGGCTGAATACCGAGCCCTGGCAAAGGGAAATGGCTAATTACGGTGCCGTTCTGGCTTTGCTGATTGAAATTTATAATTATGAAGGAAGGTACGAAGACGTCCTAAAAATGTGGGAAATCATTCAAAAACCCGCTAACCAATGGAATTTCAGCCACAACCTCTCTTTCGACGATTCTCCGGGTGACTGGTTCAGAACGATCTATGTGGGAGGAGCTGAAAATGCAGGACCCGGATCTGAAGGCTGGCAGAGCGGGAATACGCTTACCCTGATATATAAGGAAGATTATAACCAGTGGAATATTTATGCAAAGTTTACTTCCAACCGTCCGGAAGATGGTGGGGAATATATCGTAAAACCTTCGGAGCGGGCCATCAGGAACTGGGTCGAAGATGGAGATGTTATCCGAGGACAAAGAAAGTCCTGGTGGCTTGATTCAATTTCATCGAGCAGGACCGACTCGATCATCTGGAAATATATCGGTCTTGATACCTTAGGCACAAGGAGGGCACCTTATGTTAGTGACGCAAACATAATTGTTTATAAAACACATAATTACAGTTTACAGGTTGCTGAAGCATACAACCGTCTCGGGATGACTTCCAAAGCAATTACTATTGTTAACGAGTGTTTGCAGGCTCTCAATATAAGCCCGGTGAAGTTAACCCCGAGTGCGAGTATGATTGAAGTTGAAGATATGATTATGAAAGAGAGGGCCGAGGAAATGGCCTTCGAAAATATCGTTTGGGACGACCTGGTGAGAATTGCCAGAAGAAGAAACGATCCGAACTATCTGATCGATAAGATTGTGGCAAATACAGCCCCGGAAAAACGGGATTATGTGCGTGCTAATCTTGAAAAAGGAGCCTCAAACTGGTGGCAGCTTCCCTATAATACCGAGGCTCTTGCCCGTAATTCAAAATTGACACAAAAACCCGGGTTTTAATGCATCAGACCTCATTAAAATAGGACAGGATGAATAATAATATGATAAAAACTGCAGCGTTAGCGATCTCACTCATATTTTGTATGAGTCAGCCTCAAACGATCGCTCAGAAAAGTTCGGAATGTAAGGTTCTTATGAAATCAATCTCAGGTCAGTATGAAGGAGATTGCCGGAAAGGGATGGCAGACGGCATGGGTAAGGCAACCGGCACTGACAGTTATGAGGGAGAATTTAATAAAGGGCTGCCCGACGGGGAGGGGAAATACACCTGGAGCAACGGGGATGTATTTATCGGTACTTTCAGGAAAGGGCGTAAAGAGGGAGACGGGAAATTAATCTATAACCAACCAAAGGACGGTGATTCAGTTCTTACGGGTTTCTGGAAAAATGATGAGTATTTCGGGCTATATGAGTCCCCTTTTAAAGTATTATCCAAGACAAGTCCGATAAACAGAGTCCTGGTGAGAAAGCTTGCGGATTCCCCGAACGACATCCTGATCATTGGAGAGATTGAGATGCTCCGGGAAAAAGGGTTAAATTCCCTTTACTTTAACGGCAGTGGTTTTGAAAAGGTAAAATTTCCTTTTACGGTGGATATGGAAGGAAGTCATGCCAATGTACCATGCAGCTTTAAGGTTATCATTTATGAGCCGGGCCGCTGGGAAATTAAATTAAACTTTGATTGATATTACTATGAAAAAGATACTGGTTTTAGGTACAATTATCTCTGTATTAATGACCCCGGAAATTTATACCCAGGAGGGTCTTCCCATTGGCTGGCATGCAACGGATATCGGTTCTCAGGATATCCCGGGCAGCACAGTCTATGATCCGGCATCTGAGACCTTTACACTGGAAAGTACCGGCGATCAGGTCTTCGGACCCGATAATCTTCATTTTAGCTACACCATTCAGACCGGCAATTTTGAGATCGTAACCATGGTTAGTTATGTTTATGGGATGGGTCAAATGGGGTTCTATGCTGAACCCTGGGAAGAAGGCGGTGTAATGGTCAGAGAGGATCTCAGCCCTTTTTCCAAAGCCTATTATATCAGCTCAGTTGGTGGGGCAAGGGGAGGAGTTCGTTATTATATAAGGAATACGGGAGACATTGATAAAAGTCTTGTCCAGGGTTCAAGAAGTGCAGAGGTTCCCTGCTGGCTTAAATTGAGAAGAATAGGAAATAATTTTGATGCTTACTATTCTATTGACGGAACGACATGGATATATTGTCCTGATGCCACCGCAAACGTCCCTATGAATTCGACGTGCTATGTGGGACTGTTCTGTCGCGGTAATGCCAACTTTGTCCAAATCAATGGATGGAATAATCCGGATCCGCAGCCCATTGTATCCGCTACGGCAGAATTTGAAGGCACGAAGATTGAACAGATTGAAAACATATATACCGTCCAGAACCCCATTCCTTCCTATTTTGTAAATATAAATAATGATTCAAGCAATCTTATCGCATCCGGTGTGTTCGGACATCTTGAAACAGATGTGGTTAATTATGCGGTTCGCTCTTCCAATACTGAAGTTTGCCTGGTAACTACATCAGGAAGTTCCGGTTCCATATTCTTTATACCAAAAAAAACAGGTTCGGCTACAGTGAGTTTTTCCGGAAATGTTAATTCGTACAGTCTCATGAATAAATTTCCCGTGTTTGTATGGGAAGCACCTGCCGGCTGGAGCAGTTTTGATGCCGGAAATCCCAAAGTTCATGGGTTTGTCCTGAAAGAAGGCACGCTGATCACAATGGGCGGGGCCGCAAGTGATTCTTCCTCAATCTTAAGTGAAGGATATCATTTTATGAATAGATATTTACCTGAGGATTCGGAACTTAAAATAAAGATCGACGGGAACCAAAACCTGTCTCAGGGTGGATTTGGAGGTATTATTTTTAGTTCGGATTCCTTGGATCAGGATGCGGAGATGGCGAGGCTTTTATATTCAGGCAACGGAATGATCCGTTTTGAATACAGGAACAGTCGGGGAGACAGTCTTATAACTGAAGCAGAATCTTCTGCATCACTGCCTTTGTGGTTAAAAATGAAAAAAACCGGAAATTTTATCAATTCGTATATTTCAGACGACGGAGTTACATGGAATATGCTGGGAACAAACCTTGAGCTTGAGTTTTCAAATGGCTTTTACGGAGGTATCGCAACGGGCTCCAATGACTTTACCGGTTTAACAACTCTTCGTTTTGAAGATATGACCCTTCTTAACTCTGCTCATACATTGAATAATCCGGTACCTGATCAGAGAATGGCCTCAGGACAGACCCGGAGTATTAACATAGGAAATGTTTTCGGACATCCTGCAGGGCAGATCCCGGTCATCAATGTTTCAAATTCAGATCCGCTCCTGTTAACTGCCGGAATGAATTCCGATTCTTTACTGGTACTGACAGCCGTGGATTCAGGCAGGGTTACCATTGGCATTTCAACAGGATCAGGAGCGGACAAGATAATAAATGAATTTACGGTTGATGTATCCTTTGCATTAGGTGCAGACTGGAAATTTAAAGATGTGGGAAATATCACGAAAGAAGGATTCCCTGCCAGGCTGGGTGATGAGATGTTTTCTGTCACTACTTCAGGAACACAAATACAGGGCTCATCCGATAATTTTTCATTTCTCTACCAGGAAAAATCAGGTCCGCAACAGATTATTGCCCGGGTGGGGAATATTGAAGAAACCGGCTCCGGATCCCAGGCCGGAATTATGTTCCGGGAGTCAACTTTGCCGGGTTCATTATACATTTTATACACGATGACAGCTTACGACGGTATCAAGTTAAAATACAGATGGGATGATAATAGTCCCTCTGTAGTGGAGGTCTCGGATCCGTCAATTGTTCCCCCATGCTGGCTCAGTTTAAAGAGGGATGGTTACAACTATTTCACGGCCTCTTATTCCATCGACGGCGTAAACTGGACTCCTCATGGTGAGTTCAGTGTGCCTTTGGAACTGCCCCAGACAGCTCTCGCAGGACTGGTTGCAACAAGTGGTTTCAATGAGGGAACTTCATGGTTTGACAATGTGGAATTCAACGTGGTGACGGGAATAGAGACACCGGCAAAGACTTCAGTATTCAGTGTAAAGCAATTTCCGAATCCTTTTAGTGATTACACATCCATATCCATTAATGTCAGTAAGATGACGGAGATGGAAATATCCGTTTTCAATTCAGCAGGGGTTAAAGTTGCCCAACTGATGCATGAAAAAGTACAACCCGGAAACATTGTTCTGCAGTTCGATTCCGGAAATCTGACCAGAGGGGTTTATTACTACAGGATTACTACACCTGGTCAAGTTTTAACTAATAAAATGATCAAAATAAAATGAAGAAAAATCTGCTGATAATTCCCATCCTGTTCATTATCTGTTCATCTTTACTCGGTTTGATATCCTGTGCACCTGATGAGGCACTTCTCCCGATAGATTCAACTTTTGTCGGGAAACTTCCCGTGGAAGTGATTTCTTACCAAAATACGGAAGTGAACAGCTACATAGCAAACCGGTATTTAAAAATTACAGGCGAGGAAAACAGGATGATGTTTCTGACAGACTCCCTCGGCTTAATGAAGCTTACCCCTGTTTATATTCCTGAAGGAGACGATTTTGAACCCGGTAAGTATAATTTTGGCTGGCCGGTTGCCGCCATGGACGGTTCGGATATTATTGTATCAACCCAGAGAGCACTCATTCCCGGTCAACTGGATGATAAATCAGGTAAGGGTCAGCTAATGATCATATCAAAGGATGGGGGATTAAGCTGGGATAAACCTGAAGAAGTACAGAATCTGCAACCCTATGGATATACAGTAGGCAGCCATAGTTGCATCGGCACCTTCAACGGCAGTTTCATTCAAAAAGGAAACGGAATTCTGATCACAGATAACGGCGGGGATAAATGGAATCCTTATCCACGGGCGTTCAAATTTGCAACTCAAGAGGATTATGGTATAACCAGTCCCGGTATTTATAATCATCCGCAATTCGGGCTCATTTTCTTTACAGGAAATACAAAATCAATTGCACTGGGTTCGGTATTCAGATCGGATGACGGAATTACCTGGGAGGATAGCTTCTGGAAAGTTAAAAACGATGCGGCATATTTATGTCCCTCGCCGTCTGTCCTGGTTTTAGATGATGGCAGTATCCTGATGGCATCAAGTAATGAAAAAAACATGGTTCAGTACCGGTATACATATACGGCAGGTGATACTTACAGGGATATCCGTTTTTCCACCGAAACGATCAATGTTATTAATACATCCACTTCCGAAAAGGATACGCCGGATCTTTTCTATAACCCGGTCTCTGATAAAATTGAGATGCTGGAAAGTAATCCTACTAATCTTTTGCTATGGAGCATTGATAAGAATGAGCTTTTAAGCGGCAGCACGAACTGGAAGAAGGAATGTATCCTGTTCACCCGTAATGGTGTTGCTTCAATGTGTCCGGCGGGTTCCGTGATCGATCCGGTTAATAATAGCCAGCATATTTTTCTTTACATAGGAGGGGAATACCAGGACAGGAATTGTATTTTCATGTTATCCAGAAATCTTGACACCGGGAAGCTCTCCGGGTGGGTGAATAATTTCAGGGGAACAGAATAAATTAATTCTCATAAGTCGTAAATGTAGCTTCGGGTTAAATACTTACTGAGGTGAGAATAATTAATACCGGCAATGAAATTGCTGGTACAAATCTGTCTTCCGGCCCGATTGGCCAACCGGCTTAAGCTATTGCTGATGCCTTTCCGATATACCGGGCTTCTTTCAAAAATCAGAGGTTGTCCGCAGATGATTTATATTATATTCTTGAAGGAATACATTATGATTAACCATTCAGTTATGTTTGTAAAAGGTAAGCTTTTGATTTTTTATATTTTTCTGTCTGCATTTTTTCTTCAGAACAATTTAATTGCACAGACTCCTTATTCCAGTAATTTACCCCTGGTAGTATTAAATACCTCAGGCAAAACCATAAAAGATGAACCCAAAATTACTGTACATATGGGGATCATTGATAATGGAGCCGGCGCATTGAACTCTCCCACAGATTCATTCAACGTTTACGATGGCCTCGCTAATATCGAAATTAGAGGGAATTCCAGCCAGGGATTCCCCAAAAAATCCTATGGCTTTGAAACCATTGATTCCCTCGGAGAAAAGCTTAACGTGACACTTCTTGGATTGCCGGAGGAAAATGACTGGGTGCTTTATGCTCCATACAGTGATAAATCCCTGATCCGGAATTCACTGATTTTTCAACTTTCAGGAGCGATGGGGAATTATGCGCCAAGGACAAAATTTTGTGAGCTTTTTTTAAATAACAACTATCAGGGTGTATATGTCCTGACCGAAAAGATCAAACAGGATAAGAACAGGGTGGATATCGCAAAATTAAAGATTGAAGATATTTCCGGAGATGAATTAACAGGAGGGTATATTCTCAAAATAGACTGGCCGGAAGACGGAAACGGATGGTACACAAATTACGCTCATGCCGGGGACGGATCCACAGAAGCGAAAATATTATACGTAGATCCAAAAGCAGATAAATTGGTTGATGTTCAGAAGAATTACATCAGAAACTATATCAATCAATTTGAAAAGGTATTAAAAAGTGCTGATTTTAAGGATCCGGGATCCGGGTACCAAAAGTATATTGATGTACGCTCTTTTTATGATTTTATTATCGGCCAAGAACTGGCAAATAATGTGGACGCTTATTCATTAAGCACGTTCTTTTATAAAGATAAAGACAGTAACGGAGGAAAGCTTGTTATGGGTCCCCTATGGGATTTTGACCTGGCTTTCGGGAACTCAGATTACGGAGGAGAGCAGGGAACTTTTTCTTTTGATTCCTACCTGGATCCTGCCCCAAAATGGTTCACAAGGATTATGGAAGATGATAATTTCAACAACCAGATGAAATGCAGGTGGCAGGAATTGCGGGAAGATATCCTTGAAACAGAAAATGTGATGAGTATTATTGATTCCATGGCTCTTCTACTCCGGCAGGCACAGCAGCGGAATAATGATAAATGGAACCTTTATGGCAGATACATCTGGCCCAACGTTTTTATTGGAAAGTCGCAGCTACAGGAAATTAATTACCTGAAGAGCTGGACCACTGAAAGATTTGAGTGGCTGGATGATAATCTTCCCGGGACATGTTCCTCTGCTGACGGCCAAAATATCAGGGAATTACCTGTTGGATTTTCATTGTATCCAAATCCAAACAAGGGAAGATTCACAGTATCATGTAATGAGCCTGGTTACAAGGTTGTATTTTATGAGATCATTAATTTTCAGGGGAATATCATCGAAACAGGGAAGTTATCTTCCGGAGTGACCGAGATCAATGATCCCGGGTTAACACCAGGTGTATATATATTCAGGTTAATGGGAGAAGGGAGCTTTATGACGAAA
Organism: uncultured Bacteroidales bacterium; assembly: GCA_963771005.1. Classification (GTDB taxonomy): domain Bacteria; phylum Bacteroidota; class Bacteroidia; order Bacteroidales; genus DASQZK01. The sequence continues at coordinate 1,047,428 of CAVYRO010000008.1, read as the reverse complement.
AAGTTTATTGTACAGTAAAAGAAAACCCGCTGCAATCCCTCACCTTTTACTATGGCATGGACAGGGCACGGCATGATGACGTTTTTGCACGGCACAGCCCTGTGCCATGAGAATACTGCCTGTAAATACCAGCAGTACAATGATATGCCTGAGATGTCTTATATAACGACGCATCGAAATGGTGTTTCAGAAATGAATTTGTCTTTATGAATAACGGTATTTTATGGATTTTGTGACATTCATCGCGAAGAATTTGTTGATTTGTTGATTTGTTGATTTGTTGATTGGGTGAATGGAGCTGAAGAATTTGTTGATTTGTTGATTTGTTGATTTGTTGATTGGGTGAATGGAGCTGAAGAATTTGTTGATTTGTTGATTGGGTGAATGGAGCTGAAGAATTTGTTGATTTGTTGATTTCTTGAATGGAGTTTAAACAACCTGAAACCACATGAAACCACATGAAACCATCTGAAACCACTTTTTCTGTGATAATCTGTAAAATCTGTGGTGAAACTCCCCGAAGAATTTGGTGATTTGGTGATTTGTTGATTTGTTGAATGGAGTTCATACCATTTCAAACCATCTTAAAAAATCCGTGAAAATCCGTTCTGATAGCCATCGGAATCCGTCAAATCCGTGTTCCTCTTCCCTCAAACCATTTCAAACCATTTCAAACCATTTTAAACCATCTCAAACCATCTCAAACCATTTCAAACCATTTCAAACATCCTCCTCCTTAAATAGATTCATTCAATCCAAATCAAATCGTATATTGTGTCCGGAAACGTTATTCTGCCCACAAAGAACTGAAACTATGCATACCCATGCTTACCAGGCTCGCCGGGAATTCCTGAAGACCGGCCTGCTGAGTTTTGCCGGCGTGATAATGCTGCCGTCCTGCCTGAAGAATTATTCACCTTTCCGCTTTTTTACCCCTGAAGAAGCCACCCTGATGATGGCAATCTGCGAACACATCATTCCTGCAGATGAAAACGGACCCGGGGCCACCCAGGCGGGGGTGATGTATTATATTGACAAACAACTTTCCGAAGTTTTCATTAAGGACCAGAAGGCATACCGGGATGGTCTTGTTGCCCTCGACAGATCCTGCCGTTCCTTATATGGTAAAGGTTTTACGGATCTTCCGGGATCGGAGCAGCTGCAAACCCTTCAAAAGATGGAACGCAATGAACTGCCCGGTGAATTCTGGAAGCAGACTTCTTCATCCGGGTTGTTATCTACCATGGTCCGGCATACGATGCAGGGCTTCTATGGTCCGCCCAGGCACGGGGGGAATAAAAATTACATCAGCTATAGAATGATCCGGCTCGATTATCCTTATATCACCGGACAGAACCGGTATCGAAAAAAATGACTTACCGGGTGATCTGTAGAACCCTCCTTGCCAGACAGGAATATTGATAACTAATTGAACTCTGAACTGAGACTATGAAAAATAAGCATGTCAATGCCATTGTGGTAGGCGCCGGCGCCGGCGGAGGAGTGATGGCGAAGGAGCTGGCGAGTGCCGGTCTCTCAGTGGTGCTTTTCGAAAGAGGGGACTGGCCGGTCTACGACAAACATATCAACGATGAACTGATATCACAGCGAACCCAGGTCCTGGCCCCGGCCTTCGGTCCCGACCCGGCAAAAAATCCCAGGGTTTTCATCTTTCCGGATGGCACAAGAAAGGTCGTCACGCCCATCGACGGACCTTACCACCACGTAGCAGCCTGTGTGGGTTCCGGAACGGTAAGCTACGGTGCCATGGCATGGCGCTATATGCCCGAGGACTTTAAAATGAAAAGTACCTATGGGGAGGTCAGTGGATCCACCCTCGAGGACTGGCCCATTGACTATGATGACCTGGAACCGTTTTATGAGAAGGCGGAATGGGAGATCGGCGTCTCGGGCGACGGTGATGCGAATCCGTTTGCAGCCCCCAGGAAAAAGCCCTATCCCATGCCGGCCTTTGAAAATAATCTTGATGGTAACCGGCTCTCGGCAGCCGCCAAACGCCTGGGCCTTCATCCTTTTCCCATTCCCATGCTCCGGAATTCTGTGTCGTACAACGGACGACCGGCCTGTGTCCGCAACCGCACCTGTGTGGGTTATCAGTGCCCTGTCGATGCAAAGAACGGTACACATAACACCGCCATTCCGGAAGCGATAAAAACCGGGAACTGCGAAGTCAGGACCAACTGCCAGGTCGCGGAGATCCTCTCACATCCCGGGGGGAATGTAAAAGGCGTCCGGTATTTCGATGCCGGCGATCATGAGCAAGTGCAGACTGCCGATATCGTCGTGGTTTCCGGATCGGCGACTGAATCGGCCCGGCTGCTTCTCAATTCGAAAACCATCCTTTTCCCCGAAGGACTTGGAAATAACAATGATCTCGTCGGCCGGAATTTCCAGGGTCATGCCTATACCGGGGCCTTCGGGATATTCGACGAGGAGATCAAAAGCTATTCCGGGCCCGGCGCCACCTTTGCACTCAATGATTACAACCACCATAATGACGGAATTATCGGGGGCGGACTGCTGGCCAACGAATTCAACCGGATGCCCTATATGTTCTCCATGACCAGGCCACCCGGGTCGCCCGCCTGGGGTAAGGAACACAAAGCCTTCCAGGTGAAGAATTTTAAAAAAATGGCCGAGTTGCAAGGGCCCATACAGGAGATGCCGATGCATGACATACGGGTGTTTATCGATCCGGTGGTGAAAGATCATTGGGGAATCCCGGTCCTGGCGATCACTGGCAGCCGTCATCCTCTGGATTATGAACATTGTAAATTCTTATCCGCCCGGGCCGAAGAGATCCTTCTGGAATCGGGTGCCCGTGAAACATGGCAGTCGGTGGGAGGGAAGGGCGGCGTAGGCGGCGACCAGCACCAGGCAGGAACCGCCAGGATGGGCAACGATCCGAAAACTTCGGTAGTGAACCGTTATGGACAGGTACACGACATTGACAATTTATTTGTAGCCGACGCCAGCGTTTTCGTGACCAACGGAGGATTCAATCCTGTACTTACCATCATGGCGGTTGCTTACCATTCTGCCGATTACATCATTAAAAACTGGAAAGGATCTAAATTTAGATAGATCCGGCAAATTAAAAAAATATGAGAAAGAAACCCCTGGTTATCCTGTCCGTTCTGGTGATTATCCTGGTTGCTGGACTATCAGGCGGATATTCTGCCTGGAATTCCGCTGCTCCCGACCGGACCTGCAGCCGGTGTCATGAGATCAACCCTTCATTCACCAACTGGCAGATCAGTTCCCACCGGGAGATCAGTTGCGATGAATGCCATGGCACGGCCCTCAGTAATGGGTTTCACAGCCTGGAAGAAAAAGGGAACATGGTCCTTACGCACCTTAACGGGAAGAAATACAACGAGGATATCAGGCTTACCGAGGACCAGATGATACGGACCATGGAGAACTGTGCGAAATGTCACCGCGAGGAGTACGGGAAATGGCTTTCCGGAGGTCATTCGGCACAATACGGTCACATCTTCCTGAATGCAGCCCACAACCAGATGGAAACACCTTACTGGGATTGCTTCCGCTGCCACGGGATGATGTACGAAGGCACAATCCATGACCTTTTGCAACCTGTTTCCGGTAAAGACTCCTGGCGCCTGAAGGATCCCGGTCATGCAGAAATTCCTGCGATCCCCTGCCTGGCCTGCCACCAAATTCATACGGCGGGTTCAATCCATCAGGCTTCGGGATTCTACCATCTGCCCAGCGAAATGTTTTACCTAAGAAAATCATTGAAGGATAATAAAAATCCGGCTGCCGGTCTTTATATCCGTTCCGATAAAATGTTTCTACGGGCCGACATGTTGCCCGAACCTGTGATGTATTACAAAGGGAAAAAACTCAGGATCTCCGGTGATCCCCTCCAGCGGCTATGTACCCAATGCCATGCCCCGGATGCGGCACACACAGCCGGAAGCCAGGATGACCGCACGCCCGCCGGTGTCCACGAGGGACTTTCCTGCACTGCCTGTCACGCCACTCATTCCAACGATGCCACGGCCTCCTGTGCAAACTGCCATCCGTCAATATCCAACTGCAAGCTTGATGTGACTACCATGAATACCTCCTATTTCAACCGGGAAAGCGAACACAATATCCATTTTGTCGGTTGTGAAGATTGCCATGGGAAAAGACCGGTTAACCGTAGGGGCGGGTCGTAACCCCTCTTTATGCGACCCGTCACTGCGGATGGATGCAATAAAAACTATATTAAACCTGCATTCATCATAGAATTAATCTAAATAATTAAAAATCCCACGGATAATCATTCAGAGAAAAACCATAGTTCCTATTTATCTGTTAATTTTACTTTCAACTTTATCGACAATAAATGAAAAGAAAAACGGGGAAACTTTCGGCCGTGCTCGTTTTTATGGCCATGGCAGCCATGTTCTCAGGAGTATTTTCATGCAAACATGATCCGGCAGATCTCAGTGGTTTTCAAACTGTATGTTTCGAAAGGGATGTTCTTCCAATATTTCAGACAGGCTGTGCCCTCTCAGGATGTCATGATGCCCAGGGCGGGGGCGAATCCCACTACCGGTTCACGGATTACCAGGGAATATTGGAAGCCGTGGATCCGGGCAAGCCGGAATCCAGTCCGGCATATACCTCTCTCACCGCCATATGGTCTGAGAACTTCATGCCTCCGGATCAGCCTCTCTCCCTTAATAACCGCACACTGATCCGTCTCTGGATCCTGCAGGGCGCTCTTGAGACAACCTGTGCGGATACCACCGCTCCTTTGGATACGATCACACCTCCGCCGCCCCCGTACGTCAATCCGAGAGCCTGTTTTCAGAGGGATATCTTCCCGGTGCTTCAATCCAGCTGCGGACTGGCAGGATGTCACGACGGTTCCACGGGTGAAAATGAATTTCTTGCAACAAGCTATACAACTATTATGCATTCCGTACAACCTGGTAAGCCTGCATCCAGCAAGCTTTACCGGGTGATCACGACCAGTGGCGATGAGGACAGGATGCCCCCATATCCTTACAGCGCCCTCACCCGCGCCCAGATCGATTCCATTTATAACTGGATCGGGTATGGCGCTCCTGATGAAGATTGCGGTGAATCCTGCGATACTACGGGTACAATAACTTTTACAGGAAATATCTGGCCTCTTGTTCAAACGTGGTGCCTTGGATGTCACAGCGGAACGTATCCTTCCGGGAATACGCTCCTGACGAATTACAGTCAAATCAGCGCCGCAGCCGGTTCCGGGTTGCTTAGCGGCGCTCTCCGGGGGATTTCCCCTAACGTGCAGATGCCGCCATCGGGTCCACTGTCGGAATGCCAGATCAGACAGGTGGAAATATGGGCTGCAGACGGGGCACAGAACACCAGGTAAATCTCCATAATAATGAGAAGAAAGATCCTAATTCTTAGTATACTGACTGCATTTATTGCCGGAAGTTGCTTTTACGACAGTGAAGAAAATCTTTACCCGCAGATGGATACAGGCTGTGATACGACCACAGTTACTTTCTCGGGAAATGTCATTCCGATGCTCCAGGATCATTGCTGGACCTGTCATTCCAATAATAATGCAGCTGTCTTCGGAAACAACATCCGGCTGGAGGATTACCCGGATATAAAAGCGGAAAGCTCTTTCACCCTCGGGGCTATCAGGCATGAGCCTCCCAGATCATTTATGCCGAAAGATGCTCCCATGCTCCAACAATGCCTGATTGACCAATTTGCCATTTGGGTACGTAACGGAACACCGAACAACTGAAACCACTGTCAAAATACCAGGCCATGCCACGAAAACTACTGATCATAACTGCTTCAATATTTATCCTTTTGTCATCCGGGGCAGAGGCCCAGGATTCACTGCTAAACCTGCTCGATGAACAAACACCGGGTGCGATCAACTATGTAACGGCTACCTTCAAATCGACCCGGATACTGAACGGTCATTCCATTGAAAGGATGCCCGCCGGCCAGCTCGATTTCAGGATCTCACACCGCTTCGGACTTCTGAGTTCAGGTGCATACGGGTTTTTCGGACTGGACCAGGCGAATAACCACTTAAGCCTGGAATATGGTCTCAAGGACTGGGTGATGGTCGGTGTCGGACGGGGCAATTACGAAAAGACCGTCGACGGGTTTCTCAAATTCAGCATCCTCAGGCAGTCGAAGGGCACAAGGAATATGCCCGTATCAGTTTCAGCCCTCGCCACAACAGCTATAAATACCTTGCACTGGCAGTACCCGGAACGCACAAATTATTTTTCTTCAAGGCTTTCGTACGTCTACCAACTGCTGGTAGGCCGGAAATTCGGAGAAAGATTTTCCGCGGAGATCAACCCGACGGTGGTGCACCGTAACCTTGTCGGCACGGAACTCGATCCCAATGATCTGTTTGCAATAGGAGTGGGAGGGAGAATGAAACTTACGACACGAATAAGCTTCAACGCGGAATATTATTATGTAGTTAAACCCATTCACGATTTCATGAGCAACCCCGTATATAACCCCCTGTCACTGGGATTCGATATCGAGACAGGCGGGCATGTATTCCAACTCATGCTCACAAACTCTTTAGCTATGATCGAGAAAGGTTTTATCACTGAAACCACGGGACAGTGGGGAAAAGGGGACATCCATTTCGGATTTAACATATCAAGGGTCTTTACGCTGAAGCATTAAAAGTTCTGACGATTTTTCCCTGTGATTTTCAGGGAATTCATTTGGGAGGAATGGATGAAATGGTCTTGTGAACGAACCAATCCGGGGGGATTATGTTTATAGTTTATAGATTTTCTCTAAACAAAAACCTGATACACTAATCTTGCACCATGAAAAAGACCCTTATTCTCCTCTTTTTGTTTACAATGACAGCCGGAGTGAACGCTCAGAAATTCATTACCAAGAACGGTCATATCGGTTTCTACTCCCATACACCGCTGGAAGACATCATCGCCGATAATAACCAGGTGGCAAGCATCCTCGATATTTCAAATAAACAGATCGTTTTCCAGGCACTCATGAAATCGTTCATCTTCAAGAAGGCGCTGATGCAGGAGCATTTCAATGAAAACTATGTCGAATCCGAGAAATATCCGAAGGCTACCTTTGAGGGAACGGTTGTTTCCCCCGACGGGCTTGATCTTTCAAAAGATGGGGAATACAAGGTAATGGTTGAAGGAAAGCTTACATTACACGGTGTTACGAAGCAGGTTAAGGAACCGGGAATGATTAAGGTGAATGGAAATGTAATCACTGCTGATTCGGAATTTACTCTTATTCCGGGCGATTTTGACATAGAGATCCCCGGCGTCGTCAGGGATAAGATTGCCAAAGAGATCACTGTTAAGGTAGAAATGAAGTACAACGCAATGAAATAACCTCAAGTAATCCTTTGTTGATTTTCCTCTGCCCGTTCTTTTACGGATATGATTTCTCTGAATCGTTCATAAACTTCCCCTTATGAAACCAGCAACACGAATTGTTCTTTTCACCGGGCTCGCCATCGTCCTGGTCGCCGTTATCGTTGGTATATATTTCTATACACTGGGGCAAAAGGACCTGACCAACACCAAGCCGGATTTTAAACTTACTGCACATGAGCTGTTCGCTGCTTTCGAAAGTGATGAGGGAGCTGCCAACGGAAAGTATCTGGATAAGGTAGTTGAAATTTCCGGAACAGTCGCCCAGGTATCGCTCAATACCGACAGTACGATGAATATAATGCTCATGGATGATAACGATATGGGCGGTGTTCTCTGTACATTCAACAATGTAATTGACCCCTCTGCCATAGCCGTCTCTTCGGGAGACCAGGTGATGATCCGCGGGATATGCAGCGGGATGCTCATGGACGTCCAGCTCACCAATTGCTTCCTGGTGGGAGAAAAGTGACAGGCTGCCAGCCCCTGATCGTTATTTTTATACGGCGATCAGTTAAATACCTTCTTCGCCGGCTTATCGGAATATATCAGGATATCCTCGACGATCACTTTGGCGGATCCTTCCGGATTCAGCCACCTCATTTCGAGCGTATGATGTCCTGCCGGCAGCTCATATTTCCAGTACATCTCCGGCGGTCTTAACCGGTAGGATGCCGGAAGCGACATCGTTTTATCGGTTTTGCCGTCAATGATGAATTCGAAACGGGCTGCATAATCACCATTTCCCGATTCGATCTTGCCGCCGACAACGATGCCGGTGCCGTCAAATTCTATCTTACCGGCATGGTCAGACGATTCTTTCTCCCAGTTGAATTTTTTTCGTTCCACCGGGTACATTCCCGTAAAACCCTTTTCAAACGGAACGGATACGGGTGACTGATACTTAAGTATCACCTGTTCAGGCTCTATGTCGCCGCCATTCCGGCTGATGTTCCCGATGGCCTGTTCAAAACTCATCCGGTAGACATCGTTCAGGGAGATGGTGGTATATTTGAAATCCATATCTTCAACCGGTGTTAATTCTTTTTTCCATAATTCCGGGATTTTTGAATAACCGATAACCGTACCGAGGATGCCTCCCGCCGATGCAGGATTGCAGTCGGAATCCTGGCCGCATCTTGTAGCAATGTCTATGGTCTTTGAAAAATCCCCGCCACCGTAAAGCAGGCCGATCACGATATATGCGGAATTGATCTTTGAATCGATATCAAAAGTGGATATCGCACCTTCGGGGCAGCCGATATCCTCAGCCCAGTTTTTCTGTAATTCATACCAGGCGTAGGTCCAGTCATCCGGCTTTTGTTTCCATGCATTAATTACCTGTGTGATGCATTTCGAAAATTCGGCTTGCAGCGGGATGGTCTTCAGGGCGGTCGTAACGATGAACTCCATATCGTCGCTCAGGAAGGCGAGGGAATACATGGCGCCGACAAAAACGCCGCCGTACCAGCCGTCGCCGTAATTCATGATATGCCCGATCTTATCCGAGATCTCCGAAGCGGTATTCATCATCCCAGGCGACATCAGTCCTGCATAATCGGCTTCAATCTGGTAATCAATGTCATCGGCATGGGGGTTTTCAACCCAGTAACCCGACTTCGGAGGCATGATCCCCCTAAGGATGTTGTACCGGGCGGCCTGGTTGGCATGCCACAAAAAGTAGCCCGCGTTGGCAAAGGCCATTGCAAAGGAATCGGCAGGGGCATCGAGGCCTAGCCGGTCAAAAACATCTACAAAGGTCAGATCCATGTAAACATCGTCATAAAGGCCGGGTGCATTTTCATAGTACCATTTGATGATCCCTTCCTTCCACGACAGGGGCTGGTAATCCTGTATCATGGTCCCTAACCACCTGAATTCGGTAGGACCCCCATAGGTACATCCGATCGTCTGGCCGGCCCATCCGCCCATGATCTTGTCTCGTAGAACATTTTTCCTGATGGCGATCATTTCACCGTCGTTGAACCGGGTGTCTGAAGTATTTACCCTTGGATTGCAGGAGAAAAGGGGGATAAGGAGCAAAACAGCCAGGGTTGCATGAATTCCTTTCATTGTAGTGTTGATTTTAGGGTGAAGCAATAAACAAATCTAAAAAAAAACCTGAATGATCCCGGCATCGGGTAAAATAAAATCAACGAAATAAAGGGAAAGTGTCCCGGACATAGCGTTGGAGAGTCGGAATGAAACAAAAAAATCAGCGCTCAGGTATCGGATATTTCGCAGGAATAACATGAAAGGTTGAATGTCGTGCGGGATTACGAGGCTATTTCGTGTCAGTTATACCGAGTTATTTTACGAGCCACAAACGCTCGAAAAACCTCTGAAACCCGCATGCACTAATCCAGGATTCGACCTTTTGTGAGTCTCTTAATATTAAAAACGCGCATTGTCAGATAAAATCCTGTTATAATGATACAAATAATCACTATTTGATTTAGTAATCTATAATTAGAATTAAGAGTTTCCCGTTCGACTATATTCCAGGGTTTCACAAAATTAAGATTCGAAATACTTAATTGATTGGAATTATTAAATGAATTATAAAGAATACTATCATTTTTTAAAATTACATATTGAACTTCTCCCTGATTCAAATAACAAACTACTATGCTATCCTTATTAATAGCTATTTCCTTGACTTCTGTAATAATATCTTGATAATCATCGTTTTTAAAAGTTGATATAGCATACGACGAAAAGTAATCCAGCTTATTTAGATAAAAACTTTCATCTAATGGATAATAATTCAAATTCCGTGGATTGTTCATCCTTAGTATACCTAATACAGCCAATAATATAATAAGGACCGATGCCAGCAAAACATTGGTTTTTTTCTTTGTCATATTTTTAGATTTTAATCGAAGGGGAAACTTTATGTAAGTTTCCCCTGAATTAATATTAAAGTTGCATAATTACAGATATTGCAGAAGCACCTGCATAACCTCCAGGACCTCCCATCATACCTCCAACACAATCAATACCAAGAACTTTCCACCAATTTACTTGTTGCGTTGATTTTAGATTTGAAGAGGATTTTAAGTGAGATGTATTCAAATACTGAATTCCATTAAGTCCTCCTTCATATTCCGGAGACCAAAATATAGAGGTATATTTTGCTACGGCTAAATGCTCGTAAAATAAATCCAATTCAGCACCTTGAAATTTATCAGAAGCAGCAATTTCTTTTTGCTCAATGCCCTCTAATATTTCAGGTAAACTCTTTGCTGTCTGCAGTAAATCAAATGTTTTTGAAATCTCATTTTTTAATTCCACAGAAATTTCAAATTCACTCAACCATTGGTTTAAGTCCAAATCCTCAATATTCTCTGGGAAGTCGGGAATTGATTCTAAAGAAACAGTCGATTTTAAGGATTTTAACTCATCTGAGTTAAGTATTCCTTCAACATATTGTTTAACTGAAACATTTTCTGGCATATGCCCAACATTTTTCAAGACAAATTTTAATTGTTCATTATGCAGTTTACCAATCTCTTCCTTAGGGTTTTCAAACTGACGGGCTGAAGTGTCAAGTATATCATCTTTATTACATGCAAGAAAGATAAAAATAATTGAAGCAATTAATACGGACAACATTAAAACATTTTTTTTCATAATTCGTGTATTTTTATGAGGAATATGCCTCGATTAACATTAATTTTTTGGAACACAGTTCATTTTGCAGTGGTTTTTGTTTTTATTGGTGCTTACTCTTTCGATTTTCGGCTCTTTGTTCGGCTACTCTCTTCTTTTATGTCGATTTTCGCTTTCACATTACTCGACGTGGTGGTCAGCCCTTTATAACTGCTATGTGTCGCTTTTTTTGAAATTGCCGATAATGGTCTATGTATGTATTTCCAGGGGATGCCGCATCCGGCACCCACCACCCCTTAATGACCGTCCCACCCCAAATCTCAGCGTCCTCCATTTATGTTCTTCAGCAGGTAATGAATGCAAAACCACGAAATCCAGGCAACGGGATAGCCGGCCTTCCATGAATAGGAAAGCGGAAATTCCTGTGATAAATGAGCCAGGGTTCCCCCGTGCCCCCCTGGATACCTCTTAATAGGATTGAGGAGTAAAAATCAGCGTTGTGGCACAGGATTTTTTGCGGAAAGCAGGTAAAGGTGGAAAAGCGGTCTCCGGAGGCTTTGTATATAACGTTCTATCTATGTATTTCCAGGGGATCCCACCCCCCACCCACCACCCTTAATGGCCCGTCCACCCCAAATCTCAGCGTCCTCCCTGTATGTTCTCCAGCAGGTCATGAAGGAGAAACTCTGAGGCATGAGCCGGAAACCACAGCTTGATATTCACTTTACGATGCTGGAAGGTTTTAAAAAATCTGTTAAATTTACATTTTCCAGCCGGGATCCGGAATTATTCCTCACCCGGCAGCAATTACGAGATAACTAAACCGATAGATATGAAAATCCTTCTTTTTTCCCTTTTAACCCTCTTCCTGACCTGCGGTTCGCTTTCAGCCCAATATTCCTCACCCGAAGAATACCGGGAACGTATTGAGATGCTTGGCAAACAGAATAATGCAGTAGTGGATGTTCTTACCCGTACTGCCGGAGGATACGACGTTTATGTAATTACCACAGGCAGCGGCGATACAGGGAATAAACCGGGAGTTGCAATCATCGGCGGAGTGACGGGCCCTGCAAGATACTCGACGGAGCTCGTGCTAAGAATGGCTGAGAGAATGGCCGGTTCAGCGCCTACGGATAAGGTCACCTTCTACTTCTTTCCCGATATGACGACCGACGCCGGGTCTGCTTACTTCTCTTCCCCCCGGTATGAGAGGGAAAGAAATGCGGTGCCTGTTGATGAGGATCACGACGGTAAAGCGGATGAAGATGGATATGATGATATGAACGGCGACGGCATTATCTCCTGGATGCGGGTCCGTGACACAGTAACCGGAAGTTGGATCGTCCATCCAGGGAACCCGATGGTGATGGTGAAAGCCAAACCCGCTGAAAATGAGAAGGGAGAATATATTCTCATGAAAGAAGGATTTGATAATGACGGGGACGGAAAGATCAATGAGGATGTGGAAGGCGGGGTTATATTCAATAAAAATTTCAGCTTCAACTACCCGGATTTCTCGCCCGGTTCAGGGATCAATACCATGTCTGAAAAGGAAACCCGGGCTCTGGCGAAATTTCTGTTCGATCACTGGAACATCTACGCAGTCTTTGCCATCGGACCCGGTAATAACCTTTCGGATTATAATGATCTGGGGGTGGATCTCCATGATAAATCCCTTCCGGCTGCTGTCAGTAAAGCTGACAAGCCGTTTTTTGAACGCATGGTAAAAGTCTATAATGAGAATGTGAATCTTCCGGAGAGATCCGTTTCCTCTCCCGAAGGGGGAGACCTTCTCTCATGGGCGTATTTTCATTATAACCGGTTCGCATTCAGCACTCCTGCATGGAACATAAAAAAGGAAAAAGACGACCATGGCTCTGAGGAGTATGATTACCTGTCGGGAAAAACCGCGGGAGATGTTTCGGATGAAAGTAAGGAATGGGAGAAGATCGATCATCCGGATTTTCCGGGCAGAACGGTGGAGGTCGGCGGAATTAAACCCTTCGTCATTGCGAATCCGTCCTTTTCTGCCATGGACAGTATAACTGACAATCATTTCAGATTTCTTACGGAGCTGGCGGCTCTGCATCCCGAACTAAGCATTGATGTGAAGAGGGTGATAAGGAGAGGTGACAACATTTTTCAGTTGGAGGCGGAGGTAACAAATTCAGGCGGATTTCCCACCATGCCTGAGCTTGCTGTCAAATCAAGGTGGGTTAAAAAGGTCAGGGTGGAACTAAAAACAAATCCCGGGGATGAAATCACTGGAGGGAGACAGGTTATCCTGTTTGATCGCATTGAGCCGGGTGAGACCAGGAAATTGAACTGGATCATCAGCGGCGGTGGCAATGTCACCATCAGCGCCGGCTCCCCTCAGACCGGCTATGTCAAAAGGATCGTCGAACTTAAATAATCTTACGTATATGAAACCAAGGTTTTTCTTTCTCATAGTTTCTCTTATCATGCCAGCTTTGCTGAATGCACAGAAGATCCCGGATTTTTTCAAAAGCGCCGGTTCTCCGGTTAACCCAAAGGTGAATATTGTCTGGAACCGTTACTATACTTATGAAGGCCTGACACATCTCTGCCAGGAAATCGCCGGGGCTTATCCCGGTCTGGCAAAGATGGAGTCTATTGGAAAATCCTACCAGGGACGGGATATCTGGGTATTGACAATTACAAGCTTTAAAGCCGGGCAACCTGCAGACAAACCCGGGTTCTACATCGACGGGAATATTCATTCCAATGAGATTCAGGGTTCGGAGGTTGCCATGTACACAGCCTGGTACCTTACCGAGAATTACGGAAAAGTTGACTTTATCACTGAACTCCTGAACAACAAGGTATTTTACATAGTACCCACTATCAACCCCGATGCACGCGAAAATTATATGCTGGAGGTAAATAATATGCATTCGCCGAGATCGGGTATGATACCTGTTGATGATGATCGCGACGGACTCGTGGATGAAGACGGCTTTGACGATCTCGACAACGACGGAAATCTGACCCTGATGAGGCGTAAAAATCCGCACGGGGAATGGATCTCCGATCCGCAGGATCCGCGGAAGATGATCCGTGTTGCAAATGATGCGTTCGGAACCTACGAGATCCTCGGTTATGAGGGCATCGACAATGACGGTGACGGCGAGGTCAACGAAGACAGGACCGGATATTATGATCCCAACCGGGACTGGGCTTTCAACTGGCAGCCCGACTACATCCAGAACGGGGCCATGCCGTATCCTTTTTATACGCCGGAAAACCTGGCTGTCCATGATTTTGTTGTTGCTCATCCCAATATTGCCGGGGCGCAATCATACCACAATTACGGGGGGATGATCCTGCGTGGACCTGCGCAGAAAGATTTTCTGGAAACCTATACGCCGGAGGATGAGAAAGTATTGAATACTATCGGGAAGACAGGGGATAAGATCCTGCCCGGTTATAAATATTTCATTCTCTGGAAGGATCTATACCCCGCATACGGGAGCGAGCTCGACTGGTTTTACGGTTCACGGGGTATTTATGTGTTTTCAAACGAGCTCTTCACGAGCTCGGAGTACTTCGGCAAAGAAAATGCCGGCAATAAAGGGGAAATGGAAGAGCAATTCGATTTCGACAGGTATCTCCTCTTCGGTGATGCCTTTATCAACTGGCATCCCTTCCATCATCCGCAGTATGGGGATATCGAAATAGGGGGGTTCCGGAAAAATTTCGGGAGGCCCCATCCCGGCTTCCTTCTTGAATCGGACGCTCATCGTAATATGGCCTTCACGCTGTACCATGCCTACAATACACCATCTATACGTATCGATACCATTGATATCCGGGACGCCGGAAAGGGACTTTCGGAGATAACTGTCACTCTCGTGAATGAGAGGCTGAGTCCGACAAGATCTGGTCAGGATCGCCTGCATAATATCAGTCCGGCAGACAGGGTTACGATCAAAGGTGCCCAAGCCCTGGGCAAAATGATCGTTACCGATGAAAGCCTGGGCATCACCGAAGTCCAGGAGGGAGATCCGTCTGTCATAAGCCTGGATGATATTCCCGGAATGTCGGAGGTAAAAGTGAGATGGATCGTGGTCAAAGCAAAGCATTTCAGTATAGAACTGAACAGTGAGAAGGGCGGAAGGATCGTTGCGGAAAGGTGAAAAACTTTTCCGGATTCCGGTGAACTTTTTTCTGCCTTTGGTTTTTATTCAGGGACAATACCGGAATTCATAATTTCAGGGATTCCGGCAAGAATGCATCCCGGATGTTAAATTAAGGTGTGATTAATAACAGGGAAGATGAAACTCGGAATTCTAAGGGAAACAAAGATACCACCCGACCGGAGGGTGCCGTTGACACCGGAACAGTGCCGGTACATAATGGATGAGTACGAAGATGCACAGATCCTTGTTCAGCCTTACGGTTACAGGGCGTTTACCGATGACGAATACCGTTCGGCAGGGATCGCGATACAGGAAGATCTCTCTGAATGTGATATCCTTATGGGGGTGAAGGAGGTTGCCATTCCCGCTTTACAGGACGGGAAAACCTACTTTTTTTTCTCACACACTGCAAAAAGACAGAGCCATAACCGCGAACTTCTTCGGGCAATACTTAAAAAAAAGATAACGCTCATCGATTATGAATACCTGACCACCGAAGACAATCTGCGGGTCGTAGCCTTCGGAAGATGGGCCGGGATCGTGGGGGCTTATAACGGGCTCAGGGCTTACGGACTGAAGTACCGGAAATATGAACTCAAACCTGCCTGGAAATGCAGGGATAAAAATGAATTGTTCGGCGAACTGGCAAAAGTTGATCCCGGCAAGGCAAGAATACTGATCACGGGCGGGGGCAGGGTCGCAAAGGGTGCCATGGAAACACTCACCGCGGCAGGGATCGACAAAGTCACCGTGGGGGATTACTTTAACCGGAATTTCAATGAAGCAGTTTATTGTCAGCTCGATCCGCAGCATTATGTGAAAAGGCTCGACGGGCAGGACTTTGAGCTTGATCATTTTTTTCATTTCCCGGAGGAATATGAAACGACCTTCTTTCCCTATACGAAAATCACAGATCTTTTGATTGCCTGTCATTTCTGGGATCCCGGTTCACCCGTTTTTATGATACCCGGGGATATGAAGAACCCGGATTTCAGGATCCGGGTTATCGCCGATGTAAGCTGTGACATAAACGGTCCCATCCCTTCGACAATACGGTCATCATCCATCACGGATCCGTATTATGGTTATGATCCCATAACGGAGAAGGAATCCGATGCCTTTGCCCCGGGAAATATAACGGTGATGGCTGTCGATAATCTGCCGGGTGAACTACCCCGGGATGCCTCCGTGGATTTCGGAGAAAACCTTATCCAGGAAGTAATTCCCTACATGTTCGGAAGAAAGCAGGGACAGATCATTGAAAAGGCGGTTATTGCGCACGACGGCCGGCTCACCCCCGGATTTTCTTACCTCGAGGATTTTGTAAATCCCTCGTTCCACACCCCCCCCTTAAAATAAGAGCCGGAAGAATTTGTTGACTTGATAATTGAAGAGCGGGTTAAAGTGAAATCCATCGTAAAGTCGTAAAACCCTACCCTTCACCTCTCTGAATGCTTGAATTTATGGATCATATCTGCCGGGTCATATGCTGAAAAGATGGAACTGCCGATCACGAATACGTCTGCGCCTGCTTCCATCAGGTTTTTGATATTATCGATGTTTACCCCCCCATCCACCTCGATAAGGGTTTTCAACTTTGCCGAGGTGATCATCTTTTTCAGTTTCCGGATCTTTTCATAAGTTTCCTCAATGAATTCCTGTCCTCCGAATCCCGGGTTAACCGACATGATCAGTACCATATGAAGGAAGGGCAGGATATCCTCAAGAAAACTAACCGGAGTGTGGGGGTTTATTACAACGGTAGGAGTCATCCCGAGTTCGCTTATGCGTTGAACCGTACGGTGAAGATGCGGACAGGTTTCGAAATGAACGGTAAGATTGTTAGCTCCCGCATCGGCGAATTCATCAAGGTAACGGTCCGGGTTAACAATCATGAGATGTACGTCGAGCGGCTTTTTTGCCACACTTTTTATTTTCCTGATCACCGGGAAACCGAAGGAAATATTCGGAACGAAATTTCCATCCATGATATCCAGATGGATCATATCAGCCTCGCTCCGGTTGACCATTTCGATCTCTTCACCGAGCTTCAGGAAATTTGCCGTAAGAATGGATGGCGCAATTATAGGCATGAAAATATTTTTTTATGAAGAACGGGTAGAGACGTTGTATACAACGTCTTTGTATACAACGTCTTTGTATACAACGTCTTTGTATACAACGTCTTTTTGTTATATACAACGTCTTTATATACAACGTCTTTATATACAACGTCTTTATATACAACGTCTTTATATACAACGTCTTTATATACAACGTCATACAACGTCCATATATACAACGTCCATATATACAACGTCATACAACGTCCTTATATACACCGTCCTTGTATACACCCTTTTTACGTCTCCATCTCATCCGAGGTATGTTTTTAGTATCTTACTCCGGGTGGTATGTTTAAGCCTTTTGATGGCTTTCTCCTTGATCTGCCTTACACGTTCCCGGGTAAGGTTGAACTCTTCACCAATTTCTTCAAGCGTATGAGGATGTTTTCCATTCAGGCCAAAATAAAGCCGGATGATGCTTGCCTCGCGGTAGGTGAGGGTCGAGAGCGCCCGCTCGATCTCTTTGCGTAGGGACTCATTAAGGAGTTCCTTATCGGGACTCGGAGTATCGGAGTTAAGCAATACATCATAGAGGTTTCCCTCCTCGCCCTCCTGCAGGGGTGCATCCATGGATACATGCCTTCCGGAAGAACGGATCGCGTCTTTGATATCGTCGGGGGCTAGTTCCATCGCCTGTGCTATTTCCAGGATGGTCGGTTCCCGCTCAAATGCCTGTTCAAGCTCGTTAAAGGTCTTATTTATCTTGTTGATGGATCCGATCTTATTCAGGGGCAACCGTACGATCCTGGCTTGCTCGGCAAGCGCCTGGAGGATGGACTGCCGGATCCACCATACGGCATATGAAATGAATTTAAATCCGCGGGTCTCATCAAACCGCTGGGCAGCTTTTATTAACCCCAGGTTACCCTCGTTGATCAGGTCGGGAAGGCTGAGCCCCTGGTTTTGATATTGTTTCGCCACTGAAACGACAAAACGCAGATTTGCCTTAATGAGTTTTTCAAGAGCTTCACGGTCACCTTTCCTGATCCGGCGTGCAAGTTCAACTTCCTCTTCAGCGGTTATCAGATCTACTTTACCAATTTCGTGCAAATACTTATCCAGAGAGGGTGTTTCCCGGTTTGTGACCTGTTTAATGATTTTGAGTTGTCTCATGGGGGCGGGTTAATTTATAAAAATCATACGTTTGGCCGAAGGCAATGGTTTCAGTTGTAAATACAGCAATCCAATGGTGAAAAGGAATAGAATTACCTAGTTGGTTAAACAAAAGAGCTGCTATTCTTGTTCAGCTAACTGAAGTCAATGACCGGCCATTTATAACATTCCGGATATCTGAATCTTTCTCCTCCTCCTCGTCCTAAATGTATATATGTTTTTTAATTATTTAACTTCCTGTGTTCTAAATTATGATGAAATATTTGGTAGAGTTGACGAAATCGTTTATACTTGCATCGGAAATTCATTCCCCTGATCAACTTTTCGAACAATTCCCTTATTTATACAAGCCAGATATTTTTTACGGGAGACATTGAAGTTACTTAAAGATACTATAATATCAGGTATTGAATCATTATTATTTACTTATCTTATTTCTAATTAATTTCCTTTCATAAACTTATGTACGATATTCTTGAATTAAACAAGAAGCTGCTGCCTGAATTGCGCGATATTGCAAAAGAACTTAACATTAAACGCGTCGATTCATTCAAAAAGCAGGAACTGATCTATAAAATTTTGGATCAGCAGGCTATTGCAGCTTCAGAAGCAAAAACTTCCCGGAAAGAAAGTAATTCCGGACAAAGGCCTGTGAAAAATCAGCCGGTTGCTGAAGAGAAACCAAACCAGCCTGACCGGCAAAGGCGCGGCAGACCCAGGAAGATTGAAAACCGTCCCCAGCCACAGCAGAACAGGAATGAACCGGTAAATCAGGAGAAAGCACGAGTCGATGGACGCAGTACCCCCCAAAACAAGGAACCAAGACAATCTTCCGACAGAAGACCCTCTATCGACCACAGGCGTGAAGAAAAATCCAATCAGCCCGATGTAAGCCCCACCCAGGAAAACAACCCTTCAGAAACATATATTCCTCCTGTTCAAAGACGCGATGACAAGGACCAGAGACGGGATGACAAGGACCAAAGACGCGATGACAAGGACCAGAGACGCGATGACAAAGAACCGAGACGCGATGACAGGGAACAAAGACGACAGGGTTTTGATAACGGCCCGCGCCAGCAGGGCAAACGCCAGAACGACCGTTATGATTTTGAAGGCCTTATCACAAATTCAGGCGTCCTGGAAATTATGCCCGATGGTTACGGATTCCTCCGTTCCGCTGATTACAACTACCTCAATTCGCCCGACGATATCTATGTTTCCCAGTCACAGATCAAACTCTTCGGACTTAAAACAGGGGATACTGTCAAAGGGACAATCCGTCCCCCTAAAGAAGGAGAAAAATATTTCCCGCTAATCAAGGTTGAAGAGATCAACGGCCGCTCACCGGATTTTATCCGTGACCGCGTCCCCTTTGATTATCTTACGCCCTTATTCCCGGAAGAAAAATTTACCGTTGTAGGAAACGGACATACCGAGCTCTCGGTGCGCGTTGTCGATATGTTCTCCCCAATAGGTAAAGGACAGAGAGGGCTTATCGTGGCTCAACCCAAAACCGGTAAAACGGTTCTTCTGAAAAATATTGCAAATGCCATCGCCGCTAATCACCCCGAGGTTTATATGATCGTGCTTCTCATCGACGAACGCCCTGAAGAAGTCACCGATATGGCCAGGAACGTAAACGCCGAGGTCATTTCATCAACATTTGATGAACCCGCCGAGCGTCATGTCAGGGTAGCCAATATCGTGCTTGAAAAAGCCAAGAGACTAGTGGAATGCGGCCATGATGTGGTCATCCTTCTCGATTCGATCACAAGGCTGGCCCGTGCATTCAATACCATAGCTCCGGCTTCGGGGAAGGTACTCTCCGGCGGTGTGGATGCCAATGCCCTTCATAAACCAAAACGGTTTTTCGGAGCTGCAAGAAATATTGAATTCGGCGGGTCACTTACCATACTGGCCACAGCTCTTACCGATACCGGCTCTAAAATGGACGATGTCATTTTTGAAGAATTTAAAGGAACGGGTAATATGGAACTCCAGCTCGACAGGAAACTCGCCAACAAACGCGTATGGCCTGCCGTCGATATCAATGCTTCCAGCACCCGTAGGGAAGACCTGCTGCACGACAAAGGAATGCTAAACAAGATCTGGGTCCTCAGAAATTACCTTTCGGATATGACTTCCGTCGAAGCCATGGAATTCATTTCCGATAAAATGGTAAAAACCCAAAATAACGAGGAATTCCTGATCTCGATGAATGCAGGCTGACCCGGTTATCACAGAGTAGCTTTTTACGGAAATAGAATCCTTAATTTATAACAGGGACGCCCATCACGGAGCGTCCCTTTTTTTTAAACGATTTTGTTGGAATTGAACTGACAAGAAGATTCCGTTCCCCAAAGCGAAATCGAATGGACAAACCTTTTGATAGCAGCAATATTCTCTCATCTCCCGAACCGGAATGCATACCCGAAGGTAACCCCGATCCATAAATGAGCCGTCATCGACCCAAGTGCATCGAGTTCAAAAGCCCTTGTATCCCCTTCCAGGAAAGGGATCAGGGAAGCCTCCCAGTAGAATTTCCCGTCCGGCTCCTGGTACCGGTATCCGATTCGCAGATGTGCCAGTAATCCGGTATTCTTCTCAACATTGTTGAAACGTTTCAGGATCACGACCGTACCGGCGCCGATCTTCAGGTGATTGCGGCTAAAGGAAAAGATCTCGTTTACAGACACCGGGATCATTATCCTGATCCCTGAACCCCTGGGGATACCATGCAAAAGCAGTCTGTACCGAAGTCTTGAATTGCTCATGATTCAACAGGATGCGTTCATACCCCGCTGAATAAAAAGCCCCCGGACCAAGCAGCTCAATATACAATCCGTTTGGATATAGGAAGGCATTGATATCCGCCACAGTGTCAATGTCCTGGGAGAACAGGACCGGTCCCCTGGCCAGGACCAGGATGAGCAGCAAACCATAAATGGATTTGATGGAGGACATGACTTCAAGTAAATAAGGCGTTTCGGCGGGCATTGGACCCCCGGGACTTTTCCATACAATCAAGCCCGGCCCGGAATCCGTGAAGTTTTAATTTGATTATTTAACCCCCCGGGGTAACAGATAAGAGATATAACAAACAAGAACATATAAAGTGGGGAAGGACGGCATCGAAATTATGATAAAAGTCAGTCTTTTCGAGGTTTTTCGTTCATTTATTTGAAATCATTATGAATAAGAGGATCAGTCCTGAATTATGAACCAATTTTCTTTATTTATTGTAATTTTGTGAGACATTTCACAGTAATCTATAAAAATCACTAATCATTAATAATCAATCAATTAGATATGGCTGATAAAAAAAATTTTATAACATGTGACGGAAATTACGCAGCATCCTATATCGCTTATATGTTCAGTGAGGTGGCTGCCATATATCCCATCACTCCTTCATCGACCATGGCGGAGTATATTGATGAATGGGCTGCCAATGGAAGAAAAAATATATTCGGGGAGGTCGTTAAGGTAACCGAAATGCAGTCGGAGGGAGGAGCCTCCGGTGCCGTTCACGGAGCTTTACAGGCCGGCGCCCTCACTACTACATATACCGCATCACAAGGGCTGTTACTGATGATCCCCAATATGTATAAAATTTCGGGTGAATTACTGCCTGGTGTTTTTCATGTCTCGGCACGAAGCCTTGCTGCCCAGGCTCTTTCGATCTTTGGTGATCACAGTGATGTAATGAGCACCAGACAAACCGGTTTTGCAATGCTTGCAACAGGAAGCGTTCAGGAGATCATGGATATCGCAGGTGTGGCCCACCTGGCATCGATTAAATCAAGAATACCCTTCCTTCATTTCTTCGACGGATTCCGGACTTCGCACGAGATCCAGAAAGCGGAAGCACCCGCCATGGAAGACATGGGGAAACTCATTGATATGGATGCCCTGCAGGCGTTCAGGGATAATGCACTGAACCCGGAACATCCTGTTACCCGGGGTACGGCACAAAATCCCGACATTTATTTTCAGGCCAGGGAAGCAGCCAACATCTTCTACGAAAGAATTCCCGATATCGTTGAAAATTACATGCAGGAACTGACAAAGATAACGGGCAGGGAATATCATCCTTTTACTTATTACGGTGCCGAGGATGCCGAGAACATCATTATTGCCATGGGATCGGTAACCGAAACCATCAAGGAGACCATTGATTACCTTATGGAAAAAGGGGAAAAAGTGGGCCTGGTAAGTGTTCATCTTTACCGTCCTTTCTCCGCCAAATATTTCTTTAAGGTTCTTCCTGCAACGGTGAAAAGGATTGCTGTTCTCGACCGGACCAAAGAGCCCGGAGCCAATGGCGAACCTCTCTACCTCGACGTACGCGACCTTTTCTACGGCCAAGAAAATGCTCCGGTGATCGTGGGCGGCCGGTACGGTCTGAGTTCCAAAGATACTACACCCGGTATGATCATTGCCGTGTATGATAATCTTAAGATGAAGGAACCGAAGAACAGGTTCACTGTCGGCATCGTTGACGATGTTTCCTTCCTTTCCCTTCCACTGGGGCCGGATATCTCGGTCGTGAAAAAAGGCACTTTCGAAGCAAAATTCTATGGTATCGGAGCTGATGGGACAGTCGGGGCCAATAAGAACTCGATCAAGATCATCGGTGAATCGACCGATAAATATTGCCAGGCATATTTCGCTTACGATTCAAAAAAATCGGGCGGTATTACCACCTCGCACCTAAGATTTGGCGACAAACCCATCCGGGCTCCTTACCTTGTCGTTTCTCCCGATTTTGTTGCTTGCCACGTACCTTCCTATATCACGAAATATGATATGCTGAAGGGACTGAAGGATGGCGGCACCTTCCTCCTCAATTCCATCTGGGATGCTGAGGAAACAGGAAGACGTCTTCCTGCAGGGATGAAAAAATACATGGCTGACCACAAGATCAATTTTTATATCATCAATGCCACACGCATTGCCGATGAGATCGGCCTTGGCACGAGGACGAATACCATCATGCAGTCGGCGTTTTTCAAGATCTCAAACGTTATCCCCTATGAAAAAGCCGTTGAGGAGATGAAGAGATTCATCATTAAATCCTTCGGCCGTAAGGGGGAAGATATCGTTAAGATGAACAATGCAGCTGTCGATAAGGGCGGTGCAGTTGAAAAAGTGAATGTCCCGGCTGAATGGGCGACTTTGAAAAACGGGGAAGAAAAGGACATCCGAAATATCCCCGAATTCGTGAAGAACATTGCCGAGCCGATGAACCTCATGAGGGGTGATGATCTTCCCGTGAGTGCTTTTGCCGGACGTGAGGACGGAACTTTCCCTCCGGGACTGACCCAGTTTGAGAAGAGAGGCATTGCCGTGAACGTTCCGGAATGGCAACCCGATAATTGTACCCAGTGTAACCAGTGCTCCTATGTTTGTCCTCATGCCTGTATCCGTCCGTTCCTGTTCGATGAGGCTGAGACAGCAGCATTGCCCGAAGGCACCGAATATTTAAAGGCAGGTGGAAAAACCCTTGCCGGACTTAATTATAAGATCCAGGTCTCAGTCCTCGACTGTACCGGTTGCGGTAACTGCGAAGAGGTATGCCCGGCCAAGGAAAAGGCCCTCATCATGAAACCCCTCGGATCCCAGATGGGAGAAGTGGAAAAATGGGATCATATAGCTTCCAACGTGACCTATAAAGATACCCTGCTCGAAAAAACTTCTTCGATCAAGAATTCCCAGTTCGCACAGCCGCTCTTTGAATTTTCGGGTGCATGTGCCGGTTGCGGTGAGACGCCTTATGTGAAACTGATCACCCAGCTTTACGGCGAAAGAATGATGGTTGCCAATGCCACCGGGTGTTCATCCATTTATGGTGGTTCGGCTCCGTCAACGCCATATACGGTGAATAACAAGAGCGGTTACGGTCCGGCATGGGCCAATTCACTCTTCGAGGACAATGCCGAATACGGTTTCGGAATGGCTACCGGATTGAAACAATTAAGGGAGTATATCGCAGGCTTGATGAAGAATGCGATGAGTAACGGATTGGCTGATACCACCCGTGAATCGTTCACCGAATGGATGGCAAGCATGAATGAATCCGTGAACTCGGTTGAAATCGCTCAGAAAGTGATCGACGCCTGCGAAAAGGAAGACTCGCCCGCCGCAAAATCCATCCTGAACCTCAAACAATATCTGGTTAAAAAATCGGTATGGATCTTCGGAGGTGACGGCTGGGCATACGATATCGGTTACGGTGGTCTCGACCATGTGCTCGCCTCGGGTGAGGATGTTAATGTCCTTGTGCTGGATACCGAAGTATATTCGAATACGGGCGGACAGGCTTCAAAATCCACTCCGGTGGGCGCCGTGGCCAAATTCGCAGCTTCCGGGAAGAAGATCCGGAAGAAAGACCTCGGTATGATGGCCATGAGTTACGGTTATGTTTATGTGGCCCAGGTTGCCATGGGTGCAAGCCAGTCGCAGTACCTGAAAGCGGTTCGCGAAGCCGAAGCCTATAAAGGACCTTCCCTGATCATTGCTTACTCTCCCTGTATCAACCATGGCATCAGGGCCGGTATGGGTGAAGCACAGGCACAGGAAAAAAGGGCTGTACAAGCCGGCTACTGGTCACTTTACAGGTACAATCCCATGCTTGAGGATGAAGGTAAAAATCCTTTCCTGCTCGATTCGAAAGAACCCGACTGGAACCTGTTCCAGGAATTCCTTCACTCGGAAGTCCGTTATACTTCACTGATGAAAGCATTCCCGGCAGAAGCGGAAGAACTTTTCAAAGCCGCCGAGACAAATGCCAAATGGAGACATAAGAGTTATAAACGCCTTTCGGAACTTGAATATGCAACGGAAGTCAAATAATTGAACTGATTCTTGCAATTGAAAAGGCTGCTTACGGGCAGCCTTTTTTATTGTTGATTTGTTGATTTCATTGAAGAGAGAAAATAAAGGCTTCCTGCTGGAAGGGCTGATTTGTGTATCGTGATACAATTTTTTAGGCTATTTATTGTATTGGAATACAATAAATATTGAATTTTTATGTATTGCAATACAATTTAGGGTGTAAAGCCAGATAGATTTTCTCTCCTTTTGTGGCCATTACCGGTTAACGACTTTTTTTTAACCGCAAAGTACGCAGAGTTTAACGCAGAGTTCGCAAAGTTTCTGTATGGTTAGTCATATCCCAAAATTAATGTTCCCTGCTTCCTTTGCGATCTTTGCGAAACCTTTGCGACCTTTGCGGTTACCATATTTCCGATTTTAGTTATCTTTGCTTCACAATAATGGTCATGGGCAGATTACTCGGCATAGATTACGGACGAAAACGTGTTGGGGTGGCGGTCTCCGATCCCCTGCAGATGATCGCCTCCGGGCTGACAACCGTTCCGGCACATGAGATACTGAATTTTCTCGGGAGCTATTTTACAAAGGAAAAGGTGGAATGCGTGGTGGTGGGATATCCGATGAACCTTAACGACGAACCCTCGGAATCCATGAAATATGTTACGCAGTTTGTAACGGCTTTCCGGCGTAAATTTCCCGGTATGAAGCTCGAATTTGAAGATGAGCGTTACACGTCAAAAATGGCGGTGAGGGCAATGATCGAAGGAGGCATGAAGAAGAAAGATCGCCGCCGGAAAGAAAATATCGACAGGATCAGCGCCGCGATCATCCTGCAATCCTACATGGAAAACCGCGAACGCCGCAAATAGCACGATTTTTTGTGCGGGAAGAAAAACATTCTACCTCCCTGAATGTTAAATGCAAAAAGCTTCTGAAAAACTCGTTCGTTTATGATCTACCCGATATATGTATACGGAACATCAGTATTGAGGAAGAAAGCAAAGGAGATACCGCGTGATTTTGATGGACTTGGTGAATTTATCGACAGTATGTTCGAGACCATGAAGGTCTCCCAGGGCATCGGACTGGCTGCTCCCCAGGTGGGAAAATCGCTGCGGCTATTTGTGGTGGATGCCACCGAGATGGAAGATGAGGAAGGAGAAGGTCTCGCTGATTTTAAAATTGCCTTCGTCAATCCGGAGATCATCGAAGAGATGGGTGACCGCTGGTCCTTCAACGAAGGATGCCTCAGCATTCCAAGTATCCGTGAAGAAGTTGAACGGGAAGAAAGGATAAGGATCCGTTATTTTGACCGCGACTGGAATCTCCATGACGAAGTGTTCACCGGGATCAAGGCCCGGGTTATTCAGCATGAATATGACCACCTGGAAGGCATTCTCTTCGTCGACAAAATCAATCCCCTCCGCCGAAGACTGATCAGCAGCAAGTTGAAAGCCATATCCAAAGGAAAGGTGGATACGGATTACAGGATCATCACCCCAAAATAACG
This sequence comes from uncultured Bacteroidales bacterium, assembly GCA_963771005.1. Lineage (GTDB taxonomy): Bacteria > Bacteroidota > Bacteroidia > Bacteroidales > DASQZK01. The sequence continues at coordinate 1,020,619 of CAVYRO010000008.1, read as the reverse complement.
CCCTTGTGGATCCGGATCCCTAAGGATACGTTCCCGGTATTTATTACCTAGTGTTTGCCAGAAAACTCGATGACCCTTCGGCTCCGCTCAGGGACCGGTGACTTCATTCAAGAGGGTGAACTTTTCGGATGGTGGTAAGGCAGGCAAAAGGCCCCTATGTATAAATTTAAAATTCAGTGACTTGCGCAAGAAGGGCTTTTTGCCTGCCATACCACCATCCGAAAAATTCTTCGTTCATCGAATTGACCGGTCCCTGAAGCCGAAGGGTCATCGAGTTTTCTTTCAGTTACTACCTCAGGGTATGCAGCCGCATCAGTTCTCCCGATTTCAGAAGTAGTTCGATATACTGTCCTCTTTTATAGACAAATGGATCCTTCATGTTCTTCGCAGCAAGCTTACCCTTGAATTCCTTCAGCGAGTTATAGCCTTTGGACTGCATCCACTCTTCCATATCGCTGAGCATTTTCCCGATATGTGATATCTTATTTTTATAGAGGGTGCTGACAACCTGAACTACATCGGATCCCGCCATGATGAGCTTAATGACATCCCTGCCGTTGAAAACCCCCGTACTGCTGCAGATGTTTGCTTTTATTTTGCCGTGGAGAAGTCCGGCAAAGCGCAAAGGGAGCCGGAAATCATGCTCGGAGCTGAGGTTGAAGGGCGACATATGCTCCTCTTTCTCGAGGTCAATATCGGGCTGGAACATCTTATTAAAAAGGACAAAACCGTTAACGCCGGTTTTATCCATGTCCGAGATCACTTTCAAGGGATTGGAATAGAACGGGCTTAATTTTACGCTTACCGGGATATTGAGGCTTCGTTTAACCTCCCTGAGGACATCGATCTGTTCTTTTACAATGTCTTCGCCCATTTTATCGAAATCCCTCGGGATTGCATAGAAATTCAGTTCGATGGCATCCACACCCGTATCTTCTATCAGTTTGGCATATTCGAGCCAGGTCTCCTTATAAATGGCGTTAAGGCTGGCAATGAGAGGAATGGAAATACTTTCCTTCGCACGCCTCAGGTGGAGGAGGAATTCCTTTGGACCGGAATGGTCGACCGCCGGAAAGAGATCGATCATCTCGGCGTGCCGTTCATTATATTCATTCATCTCTTCATCCAGTTGATACCTCTCGAGCTGGATCTGTTCCTCAAAGAGGGATTTGTAGACGATGGCTGCAGCTCCGGCATCTTCCGCTGCCTTTATATTGTCAACATCAGATACCAGGTCGCTGGCACCGACAATGATAGGGTTCTTAAGCTCCAAACCCAGGTAACTCGTTTTCAGATTTATCATAACCGTGAAATTTTTTGGTATTTAAGAAATAAGAAGCATCCTCAGGTTCCACCCTTCTTTAAGTGGTGAATGCATTTCTCTCTAAAAACATCTGGCCGGGGTGATTGTTCGCGTGAAAAAAATTGAAAATTTCTGTTTTTCACAGGCTGATTTTTTGGGTCTTTTCACATTAAGAGGCAGATGACAATTTCATTTACAGAAAGGATCAGATCGATGCCTGTGGCAAGGGTATTATTCCCGGTGATCGCAGGCCTTGCAGCCGGAAGGATGGCCAGTCTATCCACCGACGCCATAACCGGCATTCTCCTTATTCTTATCATTTTCCTGTTTTTGAGCGTTCGGATGGGATTTTTCTTCAGGATATATCATTCCTGGATCAGGGGTGTCATTGTCACTTTACTATTCTTTTTCCTGGGTTTTCATCATGGCATTACTCCCCAGGTACAGCACGAACCGCTTCCCTCTTCCGTCCGGACCGGAACCGTGAGCAGTCTGCCTGTTGAGAAAAAACGCTCTGTGCTTATACGTCTCAGGCTCAGAGAGCGATCTTCAAGCGGAAGAAAGGAAACTTTTTTCGTCAATGCCTTTTTTGAGAAAAATGATACTCTGCTGCACGTCCGTCCCGGGGATCGGATAATTTTCAGCGCAGCGCTCGATATCCCCGTGAATGCTGGAAATCCGGATGAGTTTGATTACGCATCCTATCTCGCATCCCGGAAGATCTTTTACCAGGCCTTCCCCGGGGAAGGGAAATGGCGGATCCTTTCCCCGGGAGAAAGGAAAAACGGGAAGCTGCCGTTAAGGATCAAGCGAAAGCTGGTGCAAAGAATTTACGACACCCCCGGAGACGATGATGCTAAAGGTATTCTGGCTGCCATTACGCTGGGAACGAGAGATTTTCTCGATCCGGAACTTAAAAAAGCATGGGCGAATGCCGGGGCTGTGCATGTTATGGCGGTATCAGGACTTCATGTCGGGATGATCTGGATGTTTCTGGGATGGGTCACCCTTTTCCTGGGCCGGGGCAAATCCGCCTCTGCGATCCGTTTTTTCACCGTTACCGGTATCCTTTGGTTTTATGCTGTCATGACCGGACTCTCCGCTTCTGTAACACGATCCTGCCTGATGTTCAGCCTGGTCAGCCTCGGAAAACTGATCAACCGGAATTCCGACACTTTCAATACGGTGATGGTGGCGGCATTTTTGCAATTATGGTTCAGCCCGGCGCTTTTTTTCGATGCAGGTTTCCGGTTTTCCTACCTGGCAGTTTTTGGGATCCTGCTTTTTCATGGAAGGATCATAAACCTTGTCAGGGTAAAAGGATTTATTCCGGAAAAGATCCGTGACCTGCTGGGCGTCAGTCTTGCCGCTCAGGCCCTTACCTTCCCGCTGGGCATATTCTATTTCCACCAGTTCCCGGTCTGGTTCCTTCTTACCAACCTCATCATCATTCCCCTGGTCACTGTGCTCGTATTATTGTACCTTGTTTCCGTAACATTTTATTTCTTCCCCTGGGCATCGCTGGTGACCACAAAGTCCTGCATTCACATCTCCGGGTTCATGAATAATGCGGTAAGCTGGGTCGACAGTCTTCCGGGGTCGCTGGTAGGTGGCCTGACCCTTAATGGATTTCAGGTATGTCTCCTTATCATGCTGCCTTTAATTGCTCTTGCCTGGTCCGTTTACAGGAAGCCCGGACTCCTTATTACTGCCCAGGTGATCTTCCTGGTGTTTCTCATGACAGGTATTTCCCGGAGGAATTCCGGCATTGCAGCGAATATATTTATGGTTTATAATATCCATGGGTTACCGGCTATTGGGTTAATCTCCGGGGGATCTCATTGCATTTATACCGACACTTCCGGTCCGGATTTCATCCGGAACATAGAATATGCGGGTAAGGCATACTGGATCAATCATTACATGGAAGATCCCGCATATTTACCGGTCAGAGGGGGGAGGGATAGTGGCGGTATACGGATCTTTCTGCCGTGTGAGGGGAACTTTCTCCTTCCGGCATTTGGCTCCCTGATCGCCATCGTTTCCGATATCTCCTTGTTTTCATTACCAGCACCCGGCCATCCGATGGATGTTAAATTTCTTGTACTCGCCGGTACCGGTCTTCCTGCCCCGGGTGATCTTGCTGCTTTTTTCCGTCCGGAAACCATTATTGTCTCCTCTTCAGTTCCTTCATGGAATGAATATTCCGCTTCCGAAATTGCCTGCCTTCCCCGGGTGGCTGATGTAAGAAAAACGGGATGCTTCCTGTTCACGCCGCCTCCGTAAGGACGGAAATAAATGCGAATGCTTTAGGGTATTAAGCAGAATATATGTTATTTTGCCGATTGGTTTTTTTGGAGGGTCAGGGCCGGTAAAAACCTCATATTCTTAAGAACTTATAGAATATCCAGGTGTTTCTAGAGGATGTGGGCGCCCGGTCTTTTTGGATAGGATCCGGATTCACCTGATCCGATTAATATATACTGAATTATGAAAATTATTCTGGCCGGTGCCGGTGCCGTTGGGGCTCATCTGGCAAAGATGCTCAGCAACGTGAATCATGATATAACCGTTCTCGATACGGATCCCGAAAGGCTAAAGTTCGTGGGCTCTACCCTTGATGTACTTACCCTCGAAGGAAGTGCTACCTCCATCGGGCTTCTTAAGGAAGCCAAGATAAAAAAGGCCGATCTTTTCATTGCCGTCACTCAGACGGAAGCTACCAATATTGCCGCTGCAGTCATAGGTAAACAGCTTGGGGCAAAAAAAACCATCGCGCGCATCGACAACCAGGAATACCTGTATCCCGATAACAAGGAGATGTTTATCGGACTTGGTATCGATTACCTTATTTATCCCGAGAAGATCGCAGCTAAGGAGATCGTGGGATTGCTATCCCAGACAAGCACCTCCGATGTTGTCGATTTTTCCGGGGGTAAACTGCACCTGTATGCCTTCAAGCTTGAAGATAACGCACCCATTATTAACAAAAGCCTTGCTGAAGTTGCCAGCCCGGGTGAATTCCTTGAATACCGTGCCGTGGCCATAACCCGGAATGCTCAGACCCTGATCCCGAGGGGACAGGACCGTTTCCACTCAGGAGACCTGGTTTACATCATCTCGAACAAAGGCGGGGTAAAGAATCTTCTAAGGTATACAGGGAAGGAAAATTTTGAAGTCCGCAACATAATGATCATGGGTGGAAGCCGGATAGGACTCAGGGCGGCTCGTGATCTGGGGGACCAGCATTATGTGAAACTGATCGAGATCGATAGGGCTAAAAGCTATAAAATATCAAACGCCCTCGACAATGCACTGGTCATAAATGGTGACGGCAGCAATGTTGAGCTGCTGGCCCAGGAAGGACTGGCCAAAATGGATGCTTTCGTGGCCGTCACCGGCAACTCGGAAACAAATATCCTGGCATGTCTTCTTGCCAAAAGGATGGGGGTTAAGAAGACCATTGCCGAGGTTGAAAATCTCGATTATATACCATTGGCCGAGAATATCGGTATCGATACAATTATCAATAAGAAACTGATCACAGCGAGCCGTATCTTCCGCTTTACCATGAGTACGGATGTTACATCGATAAAATGTCTGACCGGTACGGATGCGGAGGTCATGGAGTTTATCGCCAAACCCGATTCACCGGTCACCATGAACAAGCTGAAGGATATCGAGTTTCCCGAGGGCGCCATCATTGGCGGGGTTATCCGGAATGATGGGGGCATCATAGCTAATGGTAATACGGAGATAAAACCCGGAGATCATGTCGTCGTCTTTACCCTGCCTTCGGCTGTGAGCGTGGTCGGAAAATATTTCAGCTAAAGTCGCCTGATGTTCAATTCCCGGTTAATATTCAATATCCTTGGATTCCTTCTCATGATCGAAGGATTTTTCATGATGCTTTCCATCCCGGTTTCCTTCATCTATCATGAGCACAATGCGATAGACTTCCTCATCTCCGGCATCATCACCTTTTTCACGGGAGGATCGACCTGGATCCTGACCCGTGCTCCCATCAGGAACATTTCCAAGCGGGAAGGCTATATTATTGCCACCGCGGGCTGGATGCTGTTTTCGATCTTCGGTACTCTTCCTTACCTTCTTACAGGCTCCGCAGCCTCATTCACCGACGCTTTCTTCGAGACCATTTCGGGATTTACCACGACAGGGGCTTCCGTGATGCATGATGTGGAATCCCTTTCACATGGCATTCTTCTCTGGCGGAGTCTCACGCAGTGGATAGGCGGAATGGGGATCATCATCCTTTCGCTGGCACTCCTTCCTTTACTGGGCATTGGAGGAATGCAGCTTTTTGTGTCCGAAGTGCCGGGCTCGGTGGCTGACAAACTGAACCCCCGCATCAGGGGAACCGCAAAGCGGGTCTGGCTTATTTACGTAGCCTTTACGCTTATGGAAACCGGTTTATTGATTCTGGGGAATATGGATCCTTTCGATGCACTTAATCATTCGTTGACCACTCTTTCGACAGGCGGTTTCTCTACCAAACAGGCAGGCATTGCATATTGGGATTCACCCTATATTCATTATATAATCACACTTTTCATGTTTATCGCCGGGATGAATTTCACGCTGTCCTATTTTGTATTGCAATTCCGGTTCAAAATGGTTTTCAGGAATGAGGAATTCCGGTATTACCTGGGATTTGTTATCCTTTTCAGCCTTGTCATAGGTCTTTCCCTGTGGATTGCTATGGGAATGCACCCTTCGAAGGCCTTCCGCGATGCTCTCTTCCAGGTAGTCTCCGTGATAACCACTACCGGGTTTTATATTGCCGATTACCGGAACTGGATCCCCATCCTCGGTATTCTGATCTTCATGCTGATGTTTTTTGGGGGATCGTCAGGGTCCACCGGGGCAGGCATCAAGATCATGCGCCTAGTGCTTCTTCTCAAGAATAGTTCTCTTGAGCTGAAACGGCTGGTTCATCCGAATGCCGTGATACCTGTACGGTTTAACAATCAGGCGGTGGAGCCGCATGTCACCACGAATGCCCTTGCTTATGTCTCACTGTACATCCTGATCATTGTGGCGAGCACCGTGGTCATGACTGCGATGGGGTATGACCTGAATACCTCTGCAGGAGCTGTTACGGCATCCCTGGGCAATATAGGTCCGGGCATGGGCGAGGTAGGACCGTTTGAAAGTTACAGCCACATTCCCGCCTTCGGAAAATGGTTTCTCGCTTTTCTCATGCTTATCGGGAGGCTCGAATTATTTACCGTGCTCGTACTGTTCTCGCCCGAATTCTGGAGGAGATAACAGGAAAATGAGACGAAGGCGTCCGTTGCGGTTCAACCCATTACACCGGCTCCCTCCCGGATGATTTCCGGCCGGTCTCCCGTACAATCGATAATTGTCGAAGGAACATTGCCGCCGAATCCCCCGTCGATGAGCACATCGATCTTATCCCTGAAGTTTTCGTAGATAAGCTCCGGATCCGTGGTATAGTCAAGGATTTTATCATCGTCATGGATAGAGGTGGTGAGGATGGGGTGGCCCAGTTCGCGGACGATCTCCAGGATGATCCTGTTATCGGGAATCCGGATACCTACCGTCTTTTTTTTATTTTTCAGGATCTTCGGGACATTGCTGTTCGCATGAAGAATAAAGGTATAAGGCCCGGGCAGTGTCGATTTCATAAGCTTGAAAACATCATTTGTGATGAATCGCGTATATTCCGAAAGGTGACTCAGATCGGAAACAATGAAGGAAAAAAGTGCCTGTTCGGGTTTGATATTTTTCATGCGCGCGATGCGCTCGATCGATTTCGGCTGGTAAATGTCGCATCCCAGTCCATATACCGTGTCGGTGGGGTAGATAATAAGTCCCCCCTCACGCAGGATATCACAAATCCTCCGGACATGCTTTACATTCGGATTTTCTTCATACATCTTGATATACATACGCTCCAGCTTTATCGCCTTTTAAAAATAACATTTTCTCATCTGCATTGGTTTGGAGAAAATCCCCGGATCATGGAAATATACGGAATTAAACCTCATCCGCCGCTGGAGATTCCTCCTCCTCCTCCTCCGGCCATTGGTTGATATCGGATTCGGGGCCTTCATGCCGGTATACGTAAGAAAGGGCTACCCCGGTGAGAGCACCCATGAGATGCGATTCCCAGCTTATATGGTAATCATATGGAAAAAGTCCCCATACCATGCTGCCGTAGAGAAAGATCACGAGAAGGGAGATGGCCATCAGGTTCCTGTTACGCCGTATGATACCCGAGGTAAAAAGAAATGCCGCCAGGCTGTAGATCACCCCGCTGGCACCAATGTGATAGGCCTCCCGGCCAACAATCCAGACGAGGGTATCAGATATGAACCATGCCAGGAAGAAAACACGGTATGCCACTTCGCGGTAAAAATAGAACAGCGCCAGGCTGAGGAAGAAAAGGGGTATGGAGTTATCGGCGAGATGAATGATGTTGGCATGTATGAGCGGGGCCGTGAATATACCGGGAATTCCCTTTAGTCTCAATGGGTATATGCCCAGGGATACGAAACTGACACCGAGTCCGAATTCGATGAATTTTATGAACCAGATCAGGAACAGGAAAAAACCCGGAAATACCAGGCTGTGAATGAATCTCCTTTTTTCTTCCATAAGGGAACAATAGTTTCAGAACTTAAACACCAGCCGGGGGAAGAATTTGTTGATTTGTTGATTTGTTGAATGGAGTTGAAACCATCTTAAACCATCTTAAAAAATCCGTGAAAATCCGTGTTTATCCGTCAAATCCGTGTTCCTCTTCATTCAAACCATTTCAAACCATCTCAAACCAATTCAAACCATTTCAAACCATCTCCAACCATCTCAAACCATCTCCAACCATCTGAAACAATCACCTCCTCAAACGGCTCATATAATAAAATGAAAAAGATCCGGGCGGTCATTCACGTATTCATAAACGATCTTGTGGTCGTCCATACGCTGTTTCAGGGCATCAAAATCCTCCCGCTGCCGTACTTCGATACCGATCAGGGCAGGTCCGCGCTCCCGGCTGTTCTTTTTTGTATATTCGAAAAGTGTGATATCATCGGTAGGTCCCAGCACAAACTCCAGGAATTCCCTAAGGGCGCCGGCCCGCTGGGGGAACCGGACGATAAAATAGTGCTTCAGCCCCTCGAAGAGCAGCGATCTTTCCCTGATCTCCTCCGTCCGTGTGATGTCGTTGTTGCTGCCGCTGACGATACATACGACATACTTCCCCCTGATCTTCTCCCGGTACAGATCGAGGACCGTTATTGCGAGGGCTCCGGCCGGCTCCACGACGATGGCATCTTCATTGTAAAGTCTCAGGATCGTTGTGCATACTTTTCCTTCGGGAACGGTGATGATATCATCGAGCAGTTCATTGCAGATAGGAAAGGTCAGATCACCCACCCGCTGTACGGCGGCCCCGTCGACAAATTTATCAATCTTTTCCAGTTCCACAACCCTGCCTTCCTCCATGGAACACTTCATGGACGGAGCACCTTCAGGTTCAACGCCGATGATCCGTGTTTCCGGGCTCAGGGTTTTAAAGAGGCTGAGGATACCGGCTGCCAGTCCCCCGCCGCCGATCGGAACGAAGAGGTAATCAATATGCTTCTCTGTATCCTGGAGGATTTCGAGTCCCACGGTTGCCTGGCCTTCGATCACTTTTTCATCATCAAAGGGATGGATGAAGCATGAATGAGTTGATTTGCAGAAATCGACAGCCTTTTTGTAGGCATCATCGTAGGTGTCTCCTTCGAGGATAATTTCCACCATTTCTTTCCCGAACATTTTTACCTGCCTTATTTTCTGGGAGGGGGTAGGGGAAGGCATGAAAATCGTCCCTTTGATACCCAGTTTCCTGCAGCTGTACGCCACTCCCTGGGCATGATTTCCGGCGCTTGCACAGACGACACCGTTTTTCAGTTCACCCGGGGTAAGATTTTTCATCTTGTTGTACGCACCACGGATCTTGTATGAACGTACGAGCTGAAGATCCTCGCGCTTCAGCATCACGGTGGCTCCGTATTCTTCTGACAGGTTCAGGTTCTGTACCAGTGGTGTATGTTCAACCACCGGTTTCAGCAGAACGCTTGCCTCCTGGATCTTCTGAACTGAGGGCAGATAGTATGGGATTACTTTTTTTTCCATCTGGTTGCATTGAGACTGCCGGCCAGGCAATTCCCCCGGCTCCTGAATCGCGACGGCATTTTGTATGCCGGCGGGATCTTTCACGGAGATCAGCGGCTGCCGGTATTGAGGAATGCCGGCTGCCGCCTTTTGAACTTACTTCAGGTACTTCAATGTCTTATTCTTTTGGTCTGAGCTTCCGTACCTGCGAACCTGCCTGCCACATTTCGGAATTATGGATCTCATCCAACTCCTGTGTGAGTTTTTTCCTGTAATCAGCCTGCTTATTGGCCTCGATGGTGATCCGGGCTTCGTTGCCGCTGGCAACGCTCTTATACAACTCATCAAAAACAGGTTTGACCGCATCCCTGAACCTGTTCTTCCAGTCGAGCGCGCCCCGTTGCGCTGTGGTTGAACAGTTGGCATACATCCAGTCCATTCCGTTCTCACCTACCAGGGGAAGGAGGCTTTGTGAGAGTTCTTCAACGGTCTCATTGAAGGCTTCCGAGGGTGAATGGCCTTTGCTCCTGAGCAGGGTATACTGGGCCTCCATAATACCTGCCAGTGCTCCCATAAGTACGCCGCGCTCACCTGTAAGATCACTGTACACTTCTTTCTGGAACGTAGTTTCAAAAAGATATCCCGATCCGACCCCTATACCCAGGGCAATCACGCGCTCGAAAGCACGGCCCGTCGCATCCTGAAAAATGGCATAGCTTGAATTCAGGCCCTGGCCTGCAACAAAAAGCCTCCGGAGCGAAGTCCCGGATCCTTTCGGGGCGATAAGAATGACGTCGACATCAGCAGGGGGGATGATGCCTGTCTGGTCTTTATACGTAATGCCAAAGCCGTGAGAAAAATAAAGCGCTTTCCCTTTGGTGAGATTTTTTTTCACTGTGGGCCAGAGAGCGATCTGACCTGCATCGGACAGCAGGTACTGTATGATCGTGGCCTTCTGGCAGGCATCTTCGATATCAAACAAATTTTCACCTTCCACCCAGCCATCGTTTATTGCCTTGTCCCATGACGGAGAATTTTTTCTCTGGCCGACGATGACGTTGAAACCGTTGTCCTTGAGATTGAGCGATTGGCCCGGGCCCTGGACGCCGTAACCGATCACGGCAATAATCTCATTTTTAAGAACTTCACGAGCTTTTGAAAGGGGAAATTCATCCCTGGTAACTACATTTTCTTCGACACCGCCGAAATTAATTTTTGCCATTTTTTTTCTTTGTTTATTGGGTTATTGACAATACTTCTTTTTCCGAATGCGTGTTGGCAACTTCGAGATCCCGCAGGTAGCTTGTGATCTCCCTGATCTGCTTGGTAACGGCCACCCTTCCCGAGCGGGCGAACTGAAGGACACCATAGGGAAGGAGCTTCTCGAAAAGTTCCTGCGTTTCGTGTTTGTGCCCGGCCTTCTCGATGATGATATACTCCGGCTCAACCGTCAGGATATGTGCATTGTGCTTCCTGATCAGGTTTTCAACATCGTCCCCGTTGGCAAAGGCTTTTGTAGGAACTTTGTAAAGGGCGATCTCCTGGTAAACGATCTCATGTTCCTCGAAATAGAAGGCTTTAAGTACACCAATGATCTTCTCGATCTGCTTCACCACTTTTTTCACCACTTCAAGCCTTGTAATCACCACGATCGTGAAACGGTATACACCTTTAACCTCCGACTCTGATGTGGTAAGGCTTTCAATATTGATCTTTCTGCGGGTAAAGACAACAGTGAGCCTCTGCAGGAGGCCGATTTTGTTTTCCGTAAATATGGATAATGTGAATTCCTGTTCCATTTTTGCTTTGTTTTTATTATTCCAGTCTCATTTCAGATACGGTACCGCCTGCCGGTACCATTGGGAAGATATTGCTTTCTTTTTCGACTTTCACTTCAAGGAGGAAAGGTCCGTCAAATGCAAGCAGGTCGGTGATCGCCTGGTCAAGTTCTTCCCTGACGGAGATCGTTTTTCCGCTGATACCGAAACCTCTTGCTATGGTAATAAAATCGGGATTGGTGAGTTCAGTGTAGGAATATCTTTTATCGAAGAAGAGATCCTGCCACTGCCGTACCATTCCGAGGAAATTATTATTCAGAAGTACGATTTTTACGGGAAGCTTGGACTGGCTGATGGTTCCGAGTTCCTGCAGGGTCATCTGGAAACCGCCGTCACCGATCACGGCAATAACCTGTGTGCCTTTTTCGGCGGCAAGCGATGCGCCCACCGAAGCAGGCAGTCCAAAGCCCATGGTCCCGAGTCCGCCGGAGGTGATCTGAGAGTTGGTCTTATTGAACTGGTAGTACCTTGCTGAAGCCATCTGGTGTTGACCTACATCGCTGACAAGGATCGCTTCGCCATTGGTCTTTTTAGAGATGGTGTGGATCACTTCGCCCATCCTCAGCCCGCCCTTTGTGGGATAGCAGTCTCTCTCGATGATCTTACGGAATTCGTGCTGGTATAATTCGTTGAAACTCTCGAGCCATTCGGGATGCGTGTTCTTGTTAACAACGGGGATGAGTGCCTCGATAGCCTGGCGGGCGTCTGCAATGACGGCGACATCGGCTTTTACATTCTTGTCTATTTCCGCAGGATCAATGTCGATATGGATGATCTTGGCCTGTTTGGCGTAAGTCTTCAGGTTCCCGGTCACGCGGTCGTCAAACCTCATTCCCACGGCTATGATAAGGTCGCATTTATTGGTGTTGATATTCGGTGCATAGTTACCGTGCATTCCGAGCATCCCGGTAAAGAGGGGGTGGTTGGAAGGAAACGCCGATAGTCCGAGCAGGGTGCTCGCCACCGGTATCCCTGTTTTTTCGACGAAGGTCCTGAACTCTTCCTGTGCGCCGGAGATCAGGATGCCCTGACCGGCCAGGATCATTGGTTTTTTCGCTTTGTTTATAAGTTCACCCGCTTTGCGAATGGCATCCTGGTTCAGCATAGGGATAGGGGTATAACTCCTGATCCTGGCGATCTTCTCATAGGAATAATTGAGTTCTGCGAATTGGGCATCCTTTGTGATATCCAGAAGGACCGGACCCGGGCGGCCGGACCTGGCGATAAAGAAAGCCCGTGCCATGGCATCGGGGATCTCTTCAGGCCTGGTGACCTGGAAGTTCCATTTGGTAACCGGCATGGAGATACCCATCACATCCGTTTCCTGGAATGCGTCGGATCCAAGGAGAGATGAGGTGACCTGCCCGGTAATACATACGAGCGGAGTTGAATCGAGCATAGCATCGGCAAGACCCGTGATGAGATTGGTTGCGCCGGGGCCCGAGGTTGCTATGCAGACGCCGGGTTTTTTGGAGATCCGGGCATATCCCTGTGCTGCATGGATGGCACCCTGCTCGTGTCTCACCATCACGTGTTTTAATTTATCCTGATAATCATACAGAACATCATACACCGGCATGATGGCTCCACCAACATATCCGAACAACGTATCAACTCCTTCTTCCAGCAGTGAAAGAACAACAGCCTCTGCACCGGTAACACGCTTTATTTCGGGCTCCTGTCCCCTGGTCTGGGTTTTGGTTTGAGTATCCATATCTGTTTTATTTTGGTTGTGTAATTTTTTATATCAATCAATAATCCGTATTGCTCCTTTATCAGCGGAAGTGACCAGGCTTGCATAAGCCTTCAGGGCTTTGGAAATCTTCCTGTCTCTTCCGGCCGGCTTCCACGCTGCAATGCCTTTGGCTTCCTCCTGCTTCCGGCGTTTATCAAGCTCTTCATTGCTAAGTCTAACATTGATGGTTCTGGCGGGTATGTCGATTTCGATAATGTCACCGTTGCGCAAAAGTCCGATCTCTCCTTTTTCGGCTGCTTCTGGCGAAATATGCCCCAAAGAAAGTCCCGAGGTACCGCCCGAAAAACGCCCGTCGGTGATAAGAGCACATTGCTCTCCCAGGTGACGTGATTTAATATAAGACGTAGGGTATAGCATTTCCTGCATCCCCGGTCCGCCCCTGGGTCCTTCAAAACGGATGACTACCACGTCCCCGGCTTCGACCCGCCCGTCCAGTATGCCCTCGCAAGCCGTATCCTGGGAGTCAAATACTTTGGCAGGTCCGCTGAATTCCAGGACCGATGCCTTTACGCCCGCCGTTTTGACGATGCAGCCGTTGCGGGCGATATTGCCATACAGTACGGCAAGTCCTCCGTCGGCAGAGTAAGCGTTTTCGATATCCCTGATGCATCCCCCGGCCCTGTCGAGGTCGAATTCAGCGAATTGAGCCTGCTGCGATCCCATGACGAGGTTCCTTCCGCCACCTGGTGCGGAGCCGTACATATTTCCTGCCTCCGCCGTGCAGGTCTCCCTCCGGAGATCGTATTTCCCGATGGCTTCCGCAAGGGTCAGGCCGTCCACTCTCCCGGCTCCCGTATCAAGGAGTCCGCCTGCAGCGAGCTCCGCCAGGATCCCCAGGATCCCACCGGCCCTGTTTACATCCTGGATATGATATTTTGAATTGGGAGATACCTTGCAAAGGACAGGGATCTTTCTTGAGATCATATCGATGTCCCGCAAAGTAAAATCGACACCGGCTTCATTGGCGATTGCAAGAATGTGCAGAACGGTGTTGGTTGATCCCCCCATGGCCACATCCAGGCTCATGGCATTTTGAAAGGCTGCCTTTGTTGCAATGGAGCGGGGGAGCACAGACTCGTCACCTTCGTAATAATAGCGGACTATGTTGCGGGTCAATGCATCTGCGGCATCCGCAAATAATTTCCTTCTGTTTTTGTGGGTGGCCACGATGGTGCCGTTTCCCGGCAGAGCCATCCCAAGTGCCTCATTCAGGCAGTTCATCGAGTTGGCAGTGAACATACCGGAACATGAACCGCAGGTGGGGCAGGCAAGCTGCTCGACCAGAGACATCTTCTCTTCGCTGATATTTTCATCGGCCGCCATAACCATGGCATCGATAAGGTCGTAACTTTCTCCATCGATTACCCCCGCTTCCATAGGCCCCCCCGAGACAAAGACGGTGGGAATGTTCAGCCGCATGGCTGCCATCAGCATTCCCGGGGTGATCTTATCACAATTGCTTATGCAGAACAGAGCGTCAACCTTATGTGCATTGGCCATATATTCTATACTGTCGGCGATCAGGTCTCTCGAAGGGAGGGAGTAAAGCATGCCGTCGTGTCCCATGGCGATCCCGTCATCGATGGCAATGGTGTTAAATTCACCAGCAAAGAATCCTTTCGCTTCAAAGAGCTTTTTAACTTCCTGTCCGACCTGGTGAAGGTGGGTGTGCCCGGGCACAAATTGGGTAAAGGAATTTACAATGGCTATTACAGGTTTTCCGAAATTTTCTTCCTTCATGCCGTTAGCCCTCCACAGGCTGCGTGCTCCGGCCATTCTCCGGCCCTGGGTAGTTATGTCACTTCGTAATGGAAATTTCATGGTTTCCGCTGGCTCTTTATATAAAGTAAATTAAAAAAGCCATTCTCCTGTCCGAGAATGGCTTCGTATATTTTTTCGGTTATACCATACCATTCTCACGTCATCATTCCAAGAATGACGAGCACCACGAGAACCACTATAACATTGGTATGGTTGACTTTCATCGTAATTTCAGTACGTTTGTGAGAGCAAAGATACATAAAACCCTAACTTGACAAAATAATTTTATGTTAAAAAACAGAGTTGATTAAACTTTTATCGGTATCGTAGGGAAAAACTATCAAATTGTTATTTCCGGACTCAATTATTGCCGGTTAAATGTGAATTCGTAAGCAGGGGTATGCCTGATAAGTCAGGCGCAGGGCACGGGCAACATCCCCGGCAGATAACAGAGCTTTCAGATTGTAATTCCCATCGTTTGCTTAGATACCGCTATTTCTCTCCGGGTCTTCAAATCAATAAATCAACAAATCAACAAATCAACAAATAAAAAAAGGGCAAGCTGCTTGTATCGCACCGCTACGACCACCTACCCTTGCTACCTTCCGGTCCTGGGGGGATTCAGCAGGAGCTGGTCGTACAAGACTTGCCCTTGGGCTGCAAATGTAGTACATTTATTATTTCCTGCAAAATATCGGCGGCATGAAAGAACATTTCTCTAAATCGACTATATTTGTTCACGTTAAACTTAAAACAACATGGGAAACTGGATGAAAAACACGTTGTATCCTGCCCTGATTTATGCAGGGATAATAGGAGGCGTTTATATACTGAATGCCCTTATTGTTGATGCTTTTAACATCACCTTCAGCGTATACAGCCAAATCTCCGGAATCGTCATCCTGGTCGGAGGCATAATATATTCCATTTATGCCTTCCGCAAAGAATACAACAATAACCTGATCAGTTATGGAAGGGCTTTGGGTTTCGGACTTCTCACAGCCCTTATCGTGGGAATCATCTTAGGTTTGTACACTAATATTTTCATTCAGTATATTAATACCGATTTCATTGCGCTGACCAAACAGAATATCGAGGAAAAACTGCTGCAGAAGGGATATTCTCCGGATATCATCGATAGGGCTACGAGCCGGGTTGACCGGATGAATAATCCCGGGATCGTTTTTGCCAGGAGTATTCTGTCTACATTTTTTGCCGGCCTTATTGTCAGCCTGATCGCGTCGATTTTTATCAGGAAGGAACCCGCAGAACCCTTTGCTGATGTAGTATAAGCATATCATTATGGATGTATCGATTGTAATCCCTCTTTTTAACGAAGAAGAATCACTTGCTGAACTGGTTGCCTGGATAGATGATGTAGGGAAAAAAAATCATTTTACCTATGAGATCATCATGGTTGATGACGGCAGTACCGACAGATCCTGGAACGTCATCACAGGCCTGGGTAAAGCCAGGCCTGAAGTCATTGGGATCCGGTTCAGGAGGAATTATGGAAAATCCGCAGCCCTTCATGTGGGTTTTCAGGCTGCAAAAGGCGATGTGGTGATCACAATGGATGCTGATCTGCAGGATAGCCCCGAAGAGATCCCCGAACTCCGGAGGATGATCCTTGAGGAAGGCCTTGACCTCGTTTCCGGTTGGAAGAAAAAAAGGTATGATCCTATTTCCAAAACAATCCCAAGCAAATTTTACAACTGGACGGCAAGGAAGGTTACCGGTATAAAATTGCATGATTTTAACTGCGGACTCAAAGCTTATCGCAATAAGGTTGTAAAATCTATCGAGGTTTATGGCGAAATGCACCGCTACATACCCGTTATTGCCCGGAAGGCAGGTTTTACGAAGATCGGGGAAAAGCCGGTTCAGCATATGAAACGGAAATATGGCGTCACCAAGTTTGGTCTCGAAAGGTTTATCAACGGGTTTCTCGACCTGATGACCATTACTTTTATTTCAAAATTCGGTAAAAGGCCGATGCATATGTTCGGAACACTCGGCATCTTCGTTTTCCTTATCGGTTTTATTGCCGCAATCTGGCTGGGGGCGCAGAAGCTTTACTATCTGCATAAGGGGGTTAAGACCATTCTGATCACCGACAGTCCCTACTTTTTTCTGGCGATCACGGCCATGATCATCGGGACGCTGCTCTTCGTGAGCGGTTTTCTCGGTGAACTGATCTCCCGCAATTCACCGGAACGCAATGAATATTACATTGAAGAAGAAATAAACGGGAAGGCGTGAAAATTCTCAGCATCGGTCCGGCACATCCCCTTCGGGGGGGTATTGCAAGATTCAATGAATCTCTGGCCATGCATCTTCAACAGGACGGGAATGAAGTTGAAATTATCTCATACCGATTTCAGTATCCTGCCCTCCTTTTTCCGGGAAAATCACAGTACAGCAATGGGGAAGCACCTGCCGGGCTCAGGATTGACGCACGTATACATTCGCTTTCCCCATTCAACTGGAGACGTGTGTCGGGTGAAGTGATCCGTCGTCAACCCCGCCTCGTGATCATTCATTACTGGATGCCGTTTTTCGCACCGGCAATGGGATATATTGCAGGCCGGATCAAAAAAAAACCGGGGATCACCGTTCTTCTTCTGGCGCATAATCTAATTCCTCACGAACACCAACCCGGAACGGTATTCCTCACCCGGCGGCTTCTCCGGAATGTGAATGGACTTGTGGCCTTGTCAGGTTCAGTGGTCCGGGATGCAAAAAAAATATTGCCCGGCCTGCCGGCTATTGTCATTCCGCACCCGGTATATGACAGCTACGGCGAAAAGGAGGACCGCGCCACTTCCCTATCTCACCTGGGACTTTCAACAGGTAAAAAATACATTCTCTTTTTCGGGCTCGTACGGAAGTATAAGGGGCTCGATATTTTACTCCGGGCCCTTCCCCTGGTAAAAACAGAGGATCTGGCTGTTCTCGTTGCGGGTGAATTTTATGATAAAAAGGAAGAGTACCTGGCCCTTGCCGATGAATTGAATATCAGGCACATGATAATTCTAAGGGATGAATATATCCCCGACGATGAGGTTAAGTATTATTTTTCCGCCGCCGATCTTGTCGTTCAGCCCTACCGATCAGCCACGCAGAGCGGGGTGACACAGATTGCCTATCATTTTGAAGTTCCCATGGTTGTTTCAGATGTCGGAGGCCTTCCCGAGATCGTGGAAGACGGTGTAACCGGTTTTGTGGTAAGACCGGAACCGGAAGAGATTGCCGGCGCCATCGATCGTTTTTTCTTTTCCCCAGATAAAGAAAAATTTATAGCCGGCGTCCGGAAAAGAAAGAAGGATTTCTCCTGGGTGAGTTTTACAGGGCGTTTGCTCGCCTTTACCGGATCCCTGCGCCGGGATAAAAATTAATGCTGCGGTTGATGTCCGCTTTCAGCCGGCGGAGAACAAAACGGTCAATGGGAAAAGTAAGGTCCTCATCCCGGAGTTCTTCGATCTTCACCATGCGGAAAGACTGGCTTCCGTTGATCATTCCCATAAAATCAAAAGGTATTTCCGACAGGCGAAAAACAGGTTCCTCCTTTAGTTTTACCAGGTAATAAATGCTGATCAGTTGTTGATCGTTATAAAAAATGGCCTGCTGAAAAAATCCTGTCGTGTAGTAATGTCCGGTGATCTCTATCTCCTGGCCCATCTCTTCCAGGGCCTCCCGCTTAACACAGTCCTCAGGCCCCTCACCGAATTCGAGACCACCGCCCGGGAACTTGGTCATGTACCGGTCGAGTACATATTCGTCACTCAGAAGAATTTCATTCATTCCGTTGATCAAAAGTCCATAAACCCTGATATTGAAATGTTTAATTTCGCTGAGCGGATTTTCATTATTTTCAGTCATTTTTTTTAGTAACAAATTTTAAGATATCTTCCCTGTCATCCGGATGAAACCAATTCCATTCCGGATCTTTCCTGAACCAGGTAAGTTGTTTCCGGGCATATTTCCGGGTATTGGCGCGAATACGTTCAATGGCCTCATCAAGACTTGTTTTTTCTTCGAAATGTTCAAAAAGCTCCTTGTACCCTACCGTATTAAGGGCATTATTTTTCCGGAACGGATAAAGTTTCCGGGCTTCTTCAACAAGTCCTTTATCTATCATTTCGAGAACGCGCCGGTTAATATTTTCGTAAAGCTCTTCCCGCGGCCGGTCCAGGGCGATGAGCCTGAAACTGAAATCCCTTGTTTTCCTGGAAGCGGTTAGAAAGGAGGAATAAGGTTTTCCCGTGATCAGGGTGATCTCGAGTGCTTTCTGGAGGCGTTTGGGGTTTTTCAGGTCGATGCGGGCCCAGGATTCCGGATCGAGGCGTTTCAGGTCGGTCTGAAGGCTTTCTATTCCTTCCGTGCGGAATTGTTCCTGTATCCGGGCCCGGATATGCCTGTCCATTTCGGGCAGGTCATCGATGCCAAACCTTACGGCATCGATATAAAGCCCCGAGCCGCCTGTCATCACCACTTTATCGTACAGCCTGAATAATTGCCGCAGGAGAGCGAGCACCTCAGTCTCATACAGGCTGGCATTGTAATAATCTTGAATACTTTTAACGTGTATGAAGTGATGTTTCACCCTCCGGAGATATTCAGCCGAAGGCACGGCTGTGCCGACAGACATCTCCCGGTAGATCTGTCTGGAATCAGATGAGATGATCTCCGTACCGGTGTTTTCGGCAATTTCGACAGCAAGGCTTGTTTTTCCGATGGCTGTGGGGCCGGCAATTACGATCAGTTCCTTACTCTTCAAAGTTCAGTCCTTCAGAATTTATGAACCCAAGCAGGGTCTGCCTGGGGGGGTGACCACGGGAGAACGCGACCCGGGGATAAACTCCCGGCTCTTCGGCCTGGACCGTATCAACAAGTTCCAAAAACATGAGTCTTTCATTGAAAATATCGAAGACGTACAACATCCTCTGCCTTGGCTCTGCCACATAATCCCTGAGCACGGACCTGTCCATAAGCAGGGTATGCCGTTTTCCATCTTCAGAAGTGTCGAAAAGGGTGAACTCCTGTAATTTTTCCCAATCCCTGTTTGTAATGAAAAAGCTTGCCAACTGCGACTTGTCATAGTGAAAATCCTCCACCAATCCGGAATGAAGATCATAGAATGTCTGTTCAGAGAGAATCTCGATATCTCTGACAAAGTCCTTCACTTCATCGGATATGAGTCTGAATTTATAGACCATGACCCTAATTTGATGACAAGTTAAGCAAAAATTTTAATGTATCCACATTGTCAGCATAATCCGGAAGCATGGGTCTCTGGGTTTGCCCGAAGTCAAGCCGATCTCCGGAACCGCTGCCCACGATGCATTGAAGCATCCCGCTGTCCTGGCTGAGTTTCTGGTTCAGATCCCCGAAGTCGGCGTAGCGTTCATAATAAAGAGTTCCCACCGGACTTGCATAACTCCGGTCCTCCTTTACCACCAGGAAACCGGTATCGTAAAAGGGATCCACGTTTACAAGATGGACAGCCCGCTGGTATTCGTAATTGTTGGCATATTTGTGGTGATTTCCCAGGTAAGCATAATGGTGAAAACGATCCAGGAGATGGGGTATCTCATAATCACCGGGGATGAAGATCTTGGATACATTCCTGCATCCCAGCCCGAAATAACTGAATATATCGAAGGCAAGATGTTCAAGGTCATATTTTGATTCCGTACCGGTGAGTACGGCCACGGAATTCCTGTTTTTCCGGATGATATGCGGATATTTTCCGAAGTAATAATCAAAATACCTGGCTGAATTATTACTCCCCGTAGCGATCACAGCTCCGGGGTCTTTCAGCGGGCCTTTTTCAAACCGGGCAAGGTCTTCGAATTCCCGGTTCAGAAAAATCAGGATGTCATGGATGGCCGGGAGGAGACGGTCGTCTTTTACCGGGAGCTTCGCAACAATACGGCAGCCTGAAAAGAGGACGCAGATAAAATCGTGGAAGCCGACAAGGGGAATGTTCCCGGCCATGATCACTCCGATTTCTTTTTCAAGGGTGATCCCTTTATCAGGTATGGCATATCCCGATAACCATTCCCGGATCTTTTTTTCTTCCAGGGCGTCGGCCCAGGTAGCCAGGCTAAGTCTTACATTTTCGGGTGTAAACCAGGGATTATAGGCCTGCTCACCCTGGATCATCTCCCCGAAAGAAACGGCAAAATGATCATTTAGTCTTTTCAGGTCCCCGTCTTCCCGGAACGAAGCTGTCCTGAACTGGGAAAAAAATTTACCGAGAATTACAAAGGATCCTATTTTATCTTCAAGAGTCATCCGAAAGCAAAGAATTTGGTGATTTGTTGATTTGTTGATTTGTTGATTGGAGTTCAAACCACCTGAAACAACCTCAAACCATATCAAACCACTTCAAACAATTCTCAAACAATCCTCAAACAATTAAACCCGTTTCGATAGCCATCGGAAGCCGTCAAAATCCGTCTCCCTCGTTTTCCTCCCGGATCAGATTCAATGCGGAACCGGCACTGAACCAGTCAATCTGTTTCTGATTATAGGTGTGGTTCAGCCTGATCTCTTCCCGGCTTCCGTCGGCATGATGAACTACAAGTGTCAAAGGCTTATCAGGGGAGAATGAAGTGAGACCGGTGAGATCGAAATTGTCATCCTCCCTGATCAGGTCATAATCCGCAGGATTGGCAAAGGTAAGCGCCAGAACGCCCTGCTTCTTGAGGTTGGATTCATGGATCCTGGCAAATGATTTCACGATAACGGCTCTCACACCCATAAACCTTGGCTCCATAGCCGCATGTTCGCGGGAGGATCCTTCACCGTAATTGTCATCGCCGATAATGACGGATTCCCTGCCTTCCTGCTTATAGTGGCTTACGGCATTATAAACAGGCTTGTATTCCCCGGTGAGCTGATCCTTGACGAGATTTGTTTTTTCATTGAATACATTGACGGCGCCAAGCATCAGGTTTTTGGAGATATTTTCGAGATGACCGCGGTATTTCAGCCATGGTCCGGCCATGGAGATATGATCGGTAGTGCATTTTCCCTTCACCTTGATAAAAAGACGCAGGCCCTTCAGGTCTTCCCCTTGCCAGGGACTGAACGGGGTCAGCAGCTGCAGCCTGTCGGAGGAGGGATCGACATCGATGGAGATCCCGGAACCATCTTCTGCCGGAGCCTGGTAACCGTTATCCTCTACGGCAAAACCATTGACAGGAAGTTCAATACCTTGCGGTTCATCCAGCTTCACCCTCTGCCCGTCTTCATTTTCCAGTGTATCGGTGAGGGGGTTGAAAGTGAGGTCACCCGCGATGGCGAATGCTGTCACGATCTCCGGGCTGGCCACGAAAGCATGCGTATTCGGGTTGCCGTCGTTCCGCTTGGCGAAATTCCGGTTGAAGGACGTAATGATAGAATTCTTTTCCTGTTTATCGGCATTGTGACGGGCCCATTGTCCGATGCAGGGTCCGCAGGCATTTGCCAGGACCAGCCCTCCGATCATCTCGAATTTATCCAGCAGCCCGTCCCTCTGAATAGTATACCTTACCTGTTCGGAACCGGGGGTAACGGTATATCCGGCTTTTACCCTGAGGTTTTTGTCGATCGCCTGCTGGGCAATGGATGCGGCGCGGGTGATGTCTTCATACGAAGAATTTGTGCAGGATCCGATCAATCCAACGTCCAGTTTTGCAGGATAACCGTTCTCTTTTACGGCTTTGCCGAATTCGGAAATTGGCCACGCTTTGTCAGGGGAAAAGGGACCGTTGACATGCGGTTCCAGTTCTGACAGGTTGATCTCTATCACCTGGTCAAAATATTTTTCCGGGTTCTCATATACTTCAGGATCCCCCGTAAGGTGAGCGGCGATTTCACCCGCAAGGCCGGCTACTTCTTTACGACCCGTCCCTTCGAGGTAGACTTTCATCTTTTCATCGTAACCGAAGAGAGAGGTTGTAGCCCCGATCTCGGCTCCCATATTGCAGATTGTACCTTTTCCCGTAGCGGATATCGATTTTGCACCCTCGCCAAAATATTCCACGATGCAGCCCGTCCCGCCTTTAACGGTCAGGATGCCGGCTACCTTAAGAATAATATCTTTGGCGGAAGTCCAGCCGCTAAGGCTCCCTGTGAGTTTAACGCCGATCAGCCTGGGAAATTTGAGTTCCCAGGGCATGCCTGCCATGACGTCGACGGCATCGGCACCCCCTACGCCAACGGCTACCATTCCGAGTCCGCCGGCATTTACCGTATGGGAGTCGGTCCCGATCATCATTCCTCCCGGGAAGGCGTAATTTTCAAGGATTACCTGGTGAATGATACCCGCTCCGGGCTTCCAGAACCCGATGCCGTATTTTGCCGAAACGGAAGATAGAAAATCAAAAACTTCCTTATTGGTCAGGCGGGCGGCATCAAGGTCGGTCTTCGCACCGGTTTTCGCCAGGATGAGATGATCGCAATGTACGGTTGAAGGAACCGCGGCTTTGCTCTTCCCTGCCTGCATGAACTGCAGCAAAGCCATCTGTGCAGTGGCATCCTGCATACCCACCCTGTCGGGATTGAAATATACATAATCCTTCCCCCTGCCAAATTCGCGGGTCGGTTTGCCTTCCTCGAGATGGGAATAGAGGATCTTTTCGGTGAGCGTAAGCGGCCGTTTCAGTACATTCCTTGCAGCCTCAACCCGGCCGGGGATTTCTGCATACTTCTTCCTGATCATTTCCAGGTCAAAAACCATGATATATGTTTTTTAATGAAACAAGCCACGAATTTACGAATTCATCCCGAATGAGACGAATTATTGTTCGGTAGAAATGACATTTTTAGGATTATATTGTTCAGAAATCGTTAACTTTAGACGTCTTTAAAAATTATCGGTTTATATGACCATCACCGTTTTCAGGGAGAATCTGAGGATAGCCTTCCAAACCATAAAGCATAACCGGCTGAGGACGGTCCTTACCATTTCCATTATTGCCTTTGGGATCATGGCCCTGGTGGGTATACTGACTTCCATCGACTCCATTAAGCATTCCATTACCGCTCAATTCACAATGATGGGTGCCAATACTTTCACCATCGAAAGCAGGAGTATGCGGGTTCAGATCGGTAACAAGAAGTACCGGACCAAGAACTATTCATACATTTCTTACAGGCAGGCAGAGGAATTTAAGGATCGGTTTCAGTTCCCGGCGGAAGTATCCATTTGGACTTATGCCTCTGGAATGGGAACAGTCAAGTACCGGAATGAAAAAACAAATCCGAACATACCGGTGATCGGTGTTGACGAGAATTATATCTCGACCTCGGGATATGAGATCGACAGGGGGAGGAACTTTACTGCGGAGGAGATCAGCGATTACCGGAATTACGCCGTCATCGGGGCAGGGCTTGCAACAAAGCTTTTTCCCCGGTTTGAGGATCCCGTGGATAAGATCATCACGGTAGGGAATGGCCGGTTCAAGATCGTCGGCGTGCTCGAGTCAAAAGGTTCCGGCTTCGGAGTAAATTCCGACAATCTCTGTTTGCTTCCCTACACCAGCGTCCGGCAATATTTTTCAAGTCCCCGCAGGGGATATACCATCAGCATAAAGGCTGCGAACAAGGATCTCATCGATGCCGCTGCAGGAGAGGCGGAAGGAGAGTTCCGGATCGTCAGGAACCTCGACGCCCGGGATGAGTCCGACTTCAACATTACCAAAAGCGACACACTTGTTAAAATGCTTCTCGCAAACCTGGAAAAAATAAACCAGGCGGCTATCCTTATCGGGCTTATCACACTTCTCGGTGCAGTGATAGGATTGATGAATATCATGCTCGTTTCGGTCACCGAACGTACACGTGAAATCGGTATCCGCAAAGCAATGGGGGCCAAAAACAGGAACATTAAGCAACAGTTCCTTTTTGAAGCCATCATGATCGGGCAGCTTGGTGGTGCTTTTGGGATACTTCTTGGGATAATTATCGGAAATGTTGTTTCTTTGTTAATTGGTTCATCATTCATTATCCCATGGATCTGGATCTTCACCGGTGTGGTGCTGTGCTTCGCCGTTGGAGTGATCTCCGGTTATTTCCCGGCCGTAAAGGCGGCCCGGCAGGATCCGATTGTTGCACTGAGATACGAATAGTTTATTTTCTAATCATCATCATATGGACGAGTATTACGTCAGGAAAACTTTCAATACACCGGAGGTATTTTTTTCGCCGGACGACGGTATTCTGAAAATCGAAGGAAGGTCTATTCCGGAGGATCCGGGTGAAATTTACGATAATATCATTGACAGGTTAACGCAATATTATCAGAATCCGCGTGAAGTGACAAGGATCGACATAAAACTCGAGTATATCAACAGCGGGTCTTCAAAATACATGCTTGAACTGATGCGGATACTGAAACGGAATTACGATAAAGGCAATGATGTGATCGTGAACTGGTATTACGAGGAAGATGACGAATCTATCCAGGAGCTCGGGCAGCATTACCAGGCCACCGTCCAGATCCCTTTCAAGCTCATCGATTATTTTTAATCACTCCGTGAGAAAAACTACCCTCGGGAATTAGCCAACCGCGAAAATCAAATGGTCAGCATCTATTGCTCATAGGATAGCAATTCTATGAACAACACGTCCTGATGTGCTTGCCGGAAATCGCCACAACCCTCCTCACCTGTACCGGTTATTTCATAGGCACCCCCTCTCCACAATCCACCTTTCCCTGCCATGCAATCTGAAAGGCGAACCTTTTCCAAATGATTACGGATTTTAAAAAAAAAAGTGCCCCCGGAGAGGCACTTCATGCAAATATTTATGTAGAAAACACCGGGTATTTCACCCGGAAGAAGATAGTTCAGATCATTTAACGGTATCCATATATGCAATGAGGTCGATGATCTTGTTTGAATAACCCCATTCATTATCATACCAGGAAACGACTTTAACAAAATTATTGTTGAGTGAGATCCCTGCCCCGGCATCAAAGATGGAAGTACGGGCGTCACCATTGAAGTCGCTGGAGACCACAGCATCTTCGGTATATCCGAGAATACCTTTAAGTTCTCCTTCGGAGGCTGCCTTCATAGCTTTCTTGATATCCTCATAGGAAGCAGCTTTCTGCAGGCGGCAGGTAAGATCAACGACTGAAACATTGAGGGTGGGAACGCGGAATGACATTCCGGTAAGCTTCCCGTTAAGTTCGGGGATCACTTTGCCCACAGCTTTGGCTGCGCCTGTGGAGGAAGGAATGATATTTCCGGCTGCTGCTCGTCCGCCTCTCCAGTCTTTCTTCGAGGGACCGTCGACGGTTTTCTGTGTGGCCGTAGTGGCATGAACCGTTGTCATCAGACCTTCAAGGATCCCGAATTTGTCATTGAGAACTTTGGCAATGGGAGCAAGGCAGTTGGTTGTACAGGATGCATTGGATACAAACTGCATATCCGCTTTGTATTTATCCTGATTTACACCCATAACGAACATAGGTGTGTCATCTTTGGAAGGGGCTGACATGACTACTCGTTTGGCGCCTGCCTTAATGTGACCCTGGGCTTTTTCCTTCGTAAGGAATAAACCTGTCGATTCGATCACGTAATCGGCACCCACTTCATTCCATTTCAGATTGGCCGGATCGGGTTCCGAGGTAACCCGTATCTCAGTCCCGTTTACGATGAGCTTACCATCCTTTATGTCGATGGTTCCGTCAAATCTTCCGTGCACTGTATCGTACTGGAGCATGTAGGCCATATAATCAACGTCGATGAGGTCATTTATGCCGACGATCTGAATGTCATCCCTTTTCATTGCTGCCCTGAAAGCAAGCCTTCCGATTCTACCAAAGCCGTTAATTCCAACTTTTATTTTAGCCATAGCATTAAAAATTTTTGAATTATATTAACTGAGTAAATTATTGTTTTTTTTATAACAGAGTGCAAACTTAGGAATAAAAATCAATTCCAACAAAAATTTGCCTTTCCGTAACGTTAAGAGAACATTAAAAATTTCAGTTCAAAAATTGCCGGCGTTTTTGCGTTTCCGGGATCTCATGTGCAGGATCTTTATCTCATAGTTTTTACCGTCGCTCCTGATCAGAGGATCCTCCTGTCCATCCGGTCCAGGATCCTTTCATCACTCATCCCGCTTCCATTGAAGAATATAGCGGAGGTCACATTACGTTCCGGGTAGATCCTTATTTCACTGTAAAATCCTCCGCCTCCTCCGGCGTGGCAAAAGTACTCATTTTCTTTGAAATTTCCGCTAAACCAACCCAATGATGTTCCTGTGTATTTTCCACTTGCGGTTTTCTGTGGGGTCAGCATATGGTTTACGGATGACCTGGTAAGAAGAATTGGCTTTTTACTTAACATGTCCCTAAGGAATATCCCGATACCTCTTCCGTTTCCCATGAGGCCGCCATAGGATGGACCATTAACGAAGAGCGGTTTGAAAGGCTTCCATTTTTTTCCGGCGGGACGTGATGTGAATTTTTTTTTGTCCATGAAGAGACCGAGAAGAAGGTTGCTCAGGGTAAGACGGTTCTGATAGCCCGTTGCTTTATTTTCCGGATTTTCCGGCTCAAAATCGAGGTCTTTGCGCGGGATCTTCAGTTTGTCGAGGATGTTCTTTCTTACGTAGGTATGGTAATCTTCACCGGCTGCTTTTTCAATGATCTTTCCGAGCAGAAGGTAACCCACGTTGGAATAGGCATATTTCCTTTCCGGATCCAGTCTCAGGTTCGCATATTTTCCAATAATACCGTCGGTGAATCCTGAGTAATCAAAGGCGGCATGTTCGTCGGGAAGGTGGGTCCATGCCAGTGGCACCGGGTTGGGAAGGCCCGAGATATGTGACAGCAGGTGGCTGATCCGGATATCATCTGCAAAAGGATAATCATCGATTACCGATGCAACGGGACTGTCGATTTCCAGCTTGTTTTTTTCCTGGAGCTGAAATATGGCGGTCGCGGTGAAAGTTTTCGTCACCGAATACAGGCTGAAAGTGGTATCCTCGTCAACGGGCCGCCGGCTAATGATGTCAGCAAGACCATGGGCGAAATTATATTCCTTTCCGCCTTTGAAATAGGAATAGGCCACCCCGGGTGATCTATTTCGCGATAAACGCTTCAGTGCATCCTGGATGCTCTGGTTATCCGTTTTTAGTTCCATAACATGGGGATAATGGCCTGGTGCGCCTGTTTTTGTTACAAGAGATAACCATCTGACAACCCGAATGTTCAGGCGACGCATGGATTATGGGAAAGGAGAAAGAAAAATGGAGAGAGGAGGAATTTGGCAGGGTCTGAGAACCCCGGGGTGATGAAAAAAGAATTGAATCCTAATATGCAGGCTGATCCTTATCCCCTTTTCTCTGCCGGCGGAGATTCTTCTGTTGTTTTCTGTCTTGCCTGAATTTATCGATCCAGGTATCGGAACGGGCGGCTTCACTCATATCGATCACTTTTCCGAACCGGTAACCGACAGTAAGATTCATAAAATAGAAATTATTCAGTTCCGTGGCCAGGATGGGGATCTTCTTCGGGAAGATGTCCATGCCTATTCCGAATTCAAGGGCGTGTACCACGATATCCTGACGGGAATATTCAAAAGTAAATCCCAGTCTTGCAGAAAGGCCCGGTACAACTGAAAGTTCTTTTATTCCTTCGAAAAATGAGGCTTTACCAAGGATCTGTGTCTGATGGATTGAAGTATTGAACTTTTCAATTTTCGAATAATTTTCATTTATATTTCCGGTGGTATAAATGATCTCGTAATAGATCGGTTTCAGAAGTCCCAGGGTAGGTCCGGCTTCATAGAAATAGCGGATGGATACTCCTCCGATGTCATTCTTGCGGAATAGTTCACTTTGGCGGCCGTACTGCGCTTTCAACTCAAAAAAGCTGTTCAGTTTACCGAATACAAAACTTTTATTGGATATATAACCATTCGAGATCTTAATTTCCTTGGGATGTTTCACCCCCGAGAATTCAGCCCTGTAAAGAGTGTGGTTCCTGGCATTGAGACGTTTGGCATATTGGAAATCGCCCCCTATGCCATTTGAATTCAGGAAGAGACCAAAGCTTTGCTCATTGCGCAAAAGCACTTTCGGCTGATTGCTGATCTCGCCCTGCGAAAATAACGGACAAGCCACAAACAGCAGCAAAAGCATAGGGACTGTGATAAATACCCTCTTCATCGTTCGACTCTTTCCCAATACCCTTTGGAATTAAATACCGGGGAAGGGAATTGTGTGTTTAAATAAAGATTGCAGATAAAAACCGGTATACCTCTCCGGATTCTCTGCAATCATCTAAAGAAAAAACATTTCTGAGCCATAAAGGTTCAAGAGGCCGGATTTTCAGTTTGTTCGGTATTGTGATTCTGGCTGTAAGCCGGGCAGACCTTCCTGTTGCATGAAGACAGAAGAACACCGAGCGCAAAAATGAGAGCAAATAAGTAGGTAATCTTTTTCATCTGATCTTTCATTTCTTATTAAAGATAAACTTATAACGATTATTTCTGAAGAATGGTTGCAATATAGTAAAATTAAATTTCAAATACCCGGGTCGGTTATTACAGAACTTATAACACCTCTTTTTATTATTCCGGAAGTTGCCTTTTTGACCTGCGTGTCGGGGATGCATAGGGTAATTTTGTACCTTGCAGCTTCAAAAAAGCCAGCTATGACCGATGTAATTTTTAACCACCGTTCGATAAGAAAATTCAAAGCTGATCCTGTACCGGAAGAAATTCTCGATATCATTCTGCGGGCCGGCACCAGGGCCTCCACAACAGGAAACATGCAGGTATATTCCATGATCGTGACCACGGAGGCCGCACTCCGGGAAAAATTATGGGAAGTACATTTCAGACAGGATATGGTACTCCAGGCCCCTGTCCATATCACCTTCTGTGCCGATTTTCACCGTTTTAATGAATGGTGCCGCCAGCGTCATGCCGACCCGGGATATGATAATTACCTGTCCTTTTTCACGGGAGCCATTGATGCCCTCCTGGCATCTCAGAATGTGGCTCTCGAAGCGGAAGCGAATGGTCTGGGTATATGTTACCTCGGCACAGCGACATACAATGCCGGTATGATCGTCGATATCCTGGGACTCCCCGAAGCAGTGGTCCCGGTGGCAGCAATTGTCATGGGGTACCCTGACCAGGATCCGGGACTCACGCCCCGGCTTCCGGTGGAGGCCGTTATTCACCGTGAAAGATACAATCCTTTTGATGCAGGCAGGATCGACGCCGTATACAGGGAAAGGGAAGCTTCGGAGGAAACTGCCGGCTTGCTGAAGATCAACAACAAGGAAACGCTGGCCCAGGTTTTCACCGATAACAGGTATTCCAGAAAAGATAATGTACACTTCACGGGAAAGTTCCTGGAAACCATCCGGAAGCAGGGTTTCATGAATAATGACTGACGTCAATCATCCTCCGGCCCGGGGTAGGGGACATCATATCCTTTCATGGCGTGCCAGATGATACGGTTAAAAGTATGCTCATCGATCAGGTCAGGATCGTCCAGGTTCTGTTCCAGGGATTTTTTTGCCCAGTACAGTGCATCTCCTTTGAGCGTATGAAGGGGAGGATTTATCTGGTCAAGGGGTATCTTGTTTTTCACCGCCCGGTAAGGGGTTAAATCCGGAATTTCACCGAAACAATCCGTCATGGGCCAGGCTGACAAGTCCAGCTGGTTCATAGGGGGAATGCCCAGGATATTTTCCATAGTACGTACCATGTTGATCTGGGAATAGTAGGTGGAGATTACCTTCCCCCGTTTTGACCAGGGACTGATGACCAGCCCAACCGTCCTGTGCCCGTCCACATGATCCAGCCCGTCCTGCGGATCATCCTCAGTCACGAAGATGCAGCTCTCTTTCCAGAATTCACTTTTTGATACGGCTTCCACGATCATTCCGAGTGCGAGATCATTGTCGGCCACTGCAGCAGCCGGTGTGGGCATACCGGGACGGGTGCCGGATGTATGATCATTCGGCAAAGCAATGATGATGAAATTCGGCAGGTCTCCTTTTTCTTCACAGGCCTTTAGCTCATTTATAAATTCACCTGCCCGCCACACATCAGGCACTGTATTGGGGAAGCTTACGTAGGTGGGGCAGGTATTCGGCCCGAGCTGTTCGAGGTTGACTTTTGAGGTGATCGAAATCTTATGCCCGCCTTCCCTGTAATCGTTATAGATATCAGTGAAGGTCACGCCGGGAGGATCGATCACCGCATCGACAAATTCCCCGTAATTCCGGAAGGTGAGTCCATGGCGTAACACATTGTCCCATATAAAACCCGAGCTGGCATAGGCCAGTGCGTCGTTCCCATCGTAGGGATAACTGCGGGTGAAATCGCCGAATGACTTCTCAATGTAATCGGTTACATAGGCTTCATCCGTCCATTGGTGCCCGTCGGCACTTAATACTCCGCTGCAGTTGAAATTATCAAGCAGACCGAAGGTTTCCGCAAGGAGGTGATGATTGGGCGTTATGTCGCGGCCGAATTCTACGAGCTCCTCATCCCCGTCACCCTGTGGCATATCTCCGAAAATCTGGTCATAGGTTCGGTTCTCCTTTATAATATAGATCACATGTTTTATCGGGGAAATTTGTCCCGGAAGCCACGGAACCGGCAAATTACCTGATACTTTCTCCAGCCCGGGTAAATCCTGCAAATTGTTATTCCACCTTACTGTGCCGGTCATCTTTTTAAGCTGGCGGGCTGAAGGGACAGGAATGACGGATACAGTGCCGAGGTAATTATGGCTGTTAAAGCCTTTTTTATCGGGACCCTTGTTCCGGGACCCGATGCCTTTCACATTGGCCACATACAGGTATTTTCCGTCACCGCCGGTTGCGACCGATCCCGGATACCATCCGGCCGGGATATAACCCATGACCTTTGAGTGCGACCCTGTCCGGATCACGCAGATGGCATTGTCGGTCCCGTTGGCCACGTACAGATATTTTCCGTCAGGCGAGAGGGCAAGGGCATTGGGTGCACTTCCGAAGGGGAGCCCGGTTTTAATGCGGACGCTTATTTCTTCGCTCACCTCATCGGTTTTCGTATCGATAACTGTGATGAGATCGCTGTTCGTGCAGGCCACATACAGCCTGGTTTTATCCGGGCTGAGGATCATAGCTGTCGGGTGCAGACCAACTTCAATGTCTTTGATTTGTTTCTTCCCGGCAGGATCCACCACGGAGATGCTTCCATGGTTAGCGATGCCGGTGACGGAATCGACGAGTACCTGGCTGCCTGAAGTATTGTAAACGGTTTCGCCTTTCTGCGGTCTTCTGCCGCCGCGGTTGCTTACGTAAACTTTCGAAGGTGAAAAGATCAATACATCAAAGGGGGCTATACCCGTCGGAATTTCAGCTATGGACTTATCCCCCAGGTCAACCACGCCAAGGGAATTGTTCCGGCTCAGAGTTACAAGGAGCATGCTCTCATCCCTGTCCAGGGCCAGCCCCCCGGGTACCGGCGGACCCCCGGCCGGGGGTCCGGGAAGTGTTATCGATCCTGTCCGGTGCAGCTTTCCGTTTTCGAGTCCGGCAATTTCGATGAGGTCCTCCGCATCTGTGGCATAAACGGTACTGCCGTCTCCTGAAATACAAAGTCCGGTGAACGACGCCCCCGATTTTTGCCAGGGAAGGGACTGAACCGTTTCACCGTCTGCGATCCTTATCAGATCAAGGGATCCCGAATTTTTTATGAGGAGCGCCTTCCCGTCTTTTGTCAGGCAAAGATCGACGGGCCGCCCCGGAAATTCGATCTGTTTGCCGGCAGGGCGCAGTATCTGGTTTGAAGGGACCAGGACGCTTCCGTCAGGCTGCGGGCCAACCTTCAGGAGGGAAGCCGGATCTTGTGCCTGTGCAACTAAGGGGAGAAGTACAAGCATTAATGTACCTAACATACGATAGTATATCCTGTTTTTTCTCATGACCGTTGTTTTTTGAACGTAAAATAACGGAATTTCACCCTGCATGCCTGTGAAACCTTATGCAGATCATTGCGCGATTTCGAAATCAATATGGAGAAAAGTCGCAATTTCCTTCATTTCCTTTGCTACCGGCAGAATGACATTGATCCCTTCCTTCCTTATCTTTTCTTCTTTCCTTCTTTCGATCTCACCCGGGATAAGCACTTCGCTTTGCCCTGCTACGGTCTTTGCATTTTTGAAAGTTTCAATCCACTTATCCATTGTTGCTTTGAATTCATCCGCAGGTCTGAATGCATCAATCCGCATCGCCCCGAAAAAATGACCCGTCCCTTCGCCCGTTTTCTCTTCGAGCACGGGAAGATAGGCAACGGAGGGTGGTACGAAGGGTCCGAAATTGGCTCCCGAGAGTACGGCAGAGAAAATATCAACTACGGCGCTCATGCAATACCCTTTATGACTTCCGTGCTCGTAATCGCCGCCAAGTGTGAGCATGGATCCGCCCTTCTGGAGGATATCCGGGTCATCGGAAGGGTTTCCGTCCCTGTCCTGGACATACCCGAAAGGCACCTTTTCCCCTTTCTTACCGGCAACCGCCAGTTTCCCGCGCGCAATAGGCGTAGTGGCGAAGTCGGCGACGAAAGGGGGATATTTCCCTGCAGGCACGGTCACAGCGACCGGATTGGTTCCGAGAAGACGGGAAAGGGAGAAGGTAGGGGCCACGAGAGGATTGGCATTGGTCATGGTCATGCCGATCATATCATGCTTCAGAGCCATCATGGCATAATAGCCGGCAATGCCGAAATGATTGGAGTTCCGGGTGGATACCCATCCCGAACCAACCTTTGCCGCTTTTTCAATGGCTATCTCCATGGATCTTACCGCGGCTATCATTCCTATGGCCCCGTCGCCGTCGACCACTGCGGTGCTGGGAGTTTCATGAACGATCCTTACATTGGGTTTCACATTGATCCTCCCTGCCTGCCAGAGCTGGAAATAATCCTTGATCCTGATCATGCCGTGGGATGAAAGTCCGCGTAATTCGGCAGCCAGGAAAACATCTGAAGCGGCGAGGGCATCTTCACGGCTGCATCCCATTTTTTCAAAAACCTGCCGGGTGAAATTTTCAAGGTATTCGTAGGTGTACATATGCGGGGGATTAAGTTTTCACAAAAGTAATGTTTTTGATGGGAGGTGCAATTGTATGGGTGGGAAGTTATGGAGTTATGGGGTTATGGATTTATGAAGTTATGAAGTTATGGAGTTATGGAGTTATGGAGTTATGGGGCTATGGAGTTAGGAAGTTAGGAAGTTGTGCAGTTGAGAGGTTGTTATGATTTACTGCCATGGTCTCTCAGGGCTGAAAGCCCGGGAGATAAAGCAGGGGCCGTGGCTTATCGGGGTTTGATGTGACATTGAATGCCGGGATTTTTGCCTTGAAGACTATGGCGGTGAAATCATCCGGATAACCCGGCAAAACGGTGCCAACTGAATAACCTGGATAAGGGGATTCTTTAACTTTAAACGCAGAGTTTAACGCAGAGTTCGCAAAGTTCTTCATGATTGGTATCGTCGTAAAGTTAATGTTCCCTGCTTCCTTTGCGATCTTTGCGTAACCTTTGCGACCTTTACGGTTAATGTATTTTTTTTAACCGCAAAGTACGCAGAGTTTAACGCAGAGTTCGCAAAGTTCTATATATCAATATGACCATTATGTTATATAGCCCCCCAGCCAGCTATCGCTTCAATCTCCCCTCAATCTCCCCTGTTAACTATCGTAGCCGTAGCCTGTGCCGTTGGCATGATCAGCATATCGTCGATATTGACATGCGGCGGACGGGTGACAGCGAAAAGAATGGCCTCTGCAATATCTTCGGCATATAAAGGGACAATTCCCGTATAAACACGGCCGGCTCTTTCCCGGTCACCCTTGAACCTCACCGTGGAAAATTCCGTATCCACGAGTCCCGGTGCAATATTGGTCACTTTGATGTTATGCTTCAGAAGATCGATACGCATAGCCCTGGAGAGTGAATCAACCGCCGATTTGGTGGCACAGTAAACATTCCCGTTTTCATATACCTCTTTGCCTGCAACCGAGGCTATGTTTATGATATGTCCCGAATTCCGTTCTGTCATTAACGGGCTCACCTCCCGGGTGACATACAGGAGTCCTTTAATATTCGTGTCAATCATTCTTTCCCAGTCATCGACCTCACCCTTATCAATATGATTCATACCAACGGCAAGTCCTGCATTGTTAACAAGCACATCGATTTTTTTCCACGCTTCGCTGAGAGAAGAAATGGCTTTTCCGGTCTGGGCAAGATCCCTGACATCGAAAGAGAGTTCAAGAACACCGGCTTCCGTATCTGCCCGGAGCTCAGAAGCCAGGGCATCAAGCCTTTCCCTTCTCCTGCCGGTTATGATGATATCAAAACCATTTTTGGCAAGGATCAGAGCCGTAGCCCTGCCGATTCCCGAGGTGGCGCCGGTGATAAGAGCAATTTTCTTCATGGAGTGATTTTTTATGTAAAGGTAACATCTTCGGCCTAAAATCCTTTTGCTTGAAGGATCAGAATGATTAAATGATTATTTTCGCACATCATAAAACGCAACGGAATTGATAAAACCATATGAAGGTATGCCGGGAAGCCGGAAAGAACAGGTAACCCTGATGTTCAACCGAATTGCCGGACGTTATGATTTTCTTAACCATCTCCTTTCATTCAATACCGACAAAAGATGGCGGAAGAAACTGGTGAACCTGGTAAGGAGGAATCTAGCCATGGACGGCATTCCCCTTAAGGAAGCTACGATCCTCGATGTGGCGACAGGTACAGGTGATCTCGCATTTGCCTTGAAACTCATGGGGCAGGTTTCCGTGACCGGGGTCGACCTGGCTGAGAATATGCTCACAGTGGCACGTGAAAAGGCCCGGAATAAAAACCTGGATGTGGGTTTCATTGGCGGCGATTCGGAAGATCTTCCGGTCTCATCCGCCTCCTTTGATGCAGTGACGGTTGCCTTCGGGGTGCGGAATTACGAGGATCTCAAAAAAGGGCTTGAAGAGATGTACCGGGTCCTTAAGAAGGGGGGAAGGGTTTACATACTGGAATTCTCGCAACCCCGAAAAGGTTTATTTGCCCTCCTGTACCGGATCTACTCAAATGCCGTTCTCCCGGCAGTGGCATCCTTTTTCTCGCGCGACAAAGCAGCATACCAATATCTTCCCGGATCCATCGCCCTTTTCCCTTCGGGACCGGAGCTGGTGAAAATACTGGAGGATTGCAGGTTCACTTCCTGTGTATACAAACCACTCACCGGGGGAGTGGCCGGGATCTATTCCGGCCGCAGGGAATGAGGTCAATGCTTTTATAATAATTCGAATTATACTATTTTAGCTGTCATACCGTTTATGAAATAAAATTCCAGGTCTTGAAGAAATTCATCCTCATCATCGCCCTCTTCATCCCGATTATCGTATCTGCACAGGTAAAAAGGCCCCGGAATCTGCCTTCATACGATTTTAAAAAGATCCATTTCGGATTCACTGTAGGGTTGAATACCATGGATCTGGGAATCAGGAGAAGCCTTGCCAATGACCTGATCCCCGATGAGTCCGTAGTCGAACCCGGCTTCCAGGTCAGCATCATTTCCGATCTGCGGATCAACGATGACCTCAACCTGAGGTTCCTTCCTGGGATATCCTTCGGCCAGCGCCGGCTGGCGTTCTACAATTCCGATTCCCTCCTGGATACCGAAATGAGAATTGAGTCAAGCTACCTGGAATTTCCCCTTCTTCTAAAATACAGGGCAAACAGGCTGAACAATATAAGGCCGTACCTGCTGGGAGGCCTGAACTACAGGTATGACATGGCCGCAAAGAAAGGCTTTGATGAAGAATCAAATGTCTATGTCAGGCTTAAACCTTCTGATCTTTACTTTGAATTCGGATTCGGCATTGACTACTACCTCACTTATTTTAAATTCTCGACCGAATTGAAACTTGGTGTGGGGATGTTCAATGTTCTCGTTCAGGAACCGGAGCTTGGGCATCCGCAGTATGTGCAGGCCCTCGACCGGCTAAACTCATACATTGTTACGCTTTGTTTTCATTTTGAGTAAGACTGCGGCGGCACCATTCACTGCAAACGATCGCAGTGGCAATGCTAACGTTCAGGGATTCGGCCCAGGGGTTCCCGTTAGAAGGAATCGTTACGAGCCTGTCGCACCTGGAAATAACGGAGGAAGGCAGACCCCTGGATTCGTTGCCGAACATGATCATCCCCATCAACGGGATATCGCTTCTGAAGATGTTGTCTCCGTTCAATACAGTGCCGCATATCGCATATCCAGGCTGAATGCTTTTCAGGCTGTCGATCAGGGAATGCGCATCGACATAATGGACTTTAACCCTGGCAAGCGATCCCATGCTGGATTGGACGACTTTCGGGTTGTAGGTATCAACGCTTTCCCTGCTGCAAAAGATATCCCTTATGCCGAACCAGTCCGCTGTGCGGATTATGGTGCCCAGGTTGCCCGGATCCCGGATGTCTTCAAAAAAGAGGCTGGGTTTCCCGGTGATCTCTTCGGGATGAAAGGAATAATCAGGGATCTCCAGTTCCAGGATAGCTGTTGTGCCGGACGCGAACGAAGAAATTTTTTTAAGTTCACCGGTTCCGGCGGTGATGACACCGATCCCGGATCCGGGATTTCCGGCTGCAGAAATGAAAGCCGGTTCGGCGATCAGGGTTACAGGCTTTAAAAAAGTATCCCTGTCCGACAGGATTTCACGTACGATCTTTTCGCCTTCAGCAAGGAAACGTCCGTGGATCTTCCTGAATTTTTTCTGGCTCAGTGAAGAAAAATATTTCAGCTGGTTCCTGGATAACATGTTTAATGATATGATGTTGGCAAAAATATACAAACATATCCGGGTGTTAAGTATATTTGCATGGAATTTTAACACTACTTGCTTGAGGATCCGTCTGCCCCGAAATATATGTTCAGGAAAAAACTTCCTGTTTTCCCTGGCGGTTATCCTTCTCCTGATTTCAACCTCCTGCCGGACGACGAAGTATGTGCCGGAGAACGAATATATGCTTAAAAAGTATGAACTGAAAGGGGAAGGGAGAAAAATCGATAAGGAAGTTCTTTCATCGTACGTAAAGCAGAAACCGAACAAGAAGGTACTGGGTCTTAAGTTATACCTGGGTGTCTACAGTTCCTCAAAAAAAGGGAAAGACAACTGGTGGAACCGGGCTCTTCGCACCATCGGTGAGCCTCCGGTTATCTATGATGAATCACAGACGGATAAAACAGCCCGCCAGCTTGAGCTCTACCTCATCAGTAAGGGTTATTTCAATGCAATGGTTACGGATAGTGTCGAACTGGCAGGAAAGAAGGCGGTTGTATATTATTTCATACGGAAGAATGAACCCTATATCATCAGGAACATAAGCTATACCTTCGAAGATACAACATTAAGACCGCTCATTCTTTCCGACACGGCAAATTCCCTCCTTCACAGTGGCAATTTGTATGATGAGGATGTATTTTCATCTGAGAGGGAACGGATCGCCACATTTCTTCAGAATCACGGTTACTTTAACTTTTCGAGCGCTTATATTTATTATGAGGCGGATTCAACCATCGATGATCATAAGGTAGACATCGATCTTATTATCAAGAAATTCAGGATATATAATGAGGATGGGTCGTACTCCGAAATTCCGCACCCAAGGTTCCGTATCCGGAATGTATATATTAATACGAATTATAAGCCCAGGGAGGCATTAGCCGAAAATGAGGCCTATACCTCATCGCTTGATACCCTGTCCCTCGACAGTACATACATCATTTATTCCGGGAGGGAGAATGTACATCCCGGCGTAGTGATGGAATCCAATTACATCCTTCCGGGCGAACTGTATAATCTTACCAATTCACAACGATCCTACCGCAATCTTTCATCGTTGAAGATTTTCAGGCTTGTCTCCATTGATTATAAACAGGCAGGCCCGATTTCTCCTGACAATACAGGTGAGCTGGATTGCAACATCATGCTTACACCCCAGACATTGCAGTCATATACGGTCGAACTTGAAGGCACCAATTCATCGGGAAATATCGGAGCCGCAGGAAACCTTATCTATCAGCACCGGAACCTGTTCCGGGGAGCGGAGAATTTCGATCTGAGGCTGAAAGGAGCCCTCGAGACCCTGAAGGAAAATTATACCTCAAATTTCGGGAATGTCATAGAACTGGGGGCAGAAGTGAGATACAGCATCCCCAAGTTCCTCCTGCCTTTTAAAACGGACCAGTTCATAAAGAAATACAACCCGAGGACATCCTTCTCGATGGCCTATAATTACCAGCGGCGGCCGGAATATACCCGGACCCTGGCAAATGCTTCATTTGGATACAACTGGAGGGGAAACCGTTATCTTACACATATCATCAATCCGATAGAACTGAACCTGGTAAAGATCCCGTACAAATCACCCGAATTCATAAACTGGCTCGAAGGAAAATATATCTTTTATTCCTATCAGCCCCACCTGGTGACGGTAACCAGTTACAGTCTCATCTTCAATAACCAGAACATCCAGAAGACGCGGGATTTCATGTATTTCAGGATGAACATTGAGCAAGCCGGGAATCTCCTTTATTCCCTCTACAAGTCGGCCGGGATTCAGGAAACCAATCCGGACGGGTTTACCTTATTTAATAATGAGTATTCCCAGTATGTAAGAGGAGACATGGATTTCCGGTATTATAATATATTTGACGAGAATACCAGCCTTGTGTACCGTTTCTTCGCTGGGGCCGGGTTGCCATATGCCAATTCCAATGCACTTCCTTTTGAAAAGAAATATTTTGCGGGCGGGGCCAACGGTATCCGGGCCTGGCAGGTGAGAAACCTGGGTCCGGGTTCGTATAATGAGGTCCAGCAAAGTCAATACCCCAACCAGACCGCCGATATCAAGATAGAAGGGAATGTGGAGTACCGGTTTAAACTCTTCTGGCTTATCGATGGCGCTCTCTTCGTCGATGCCGGGAATATCTGGGCTATAACAAAAAATGATGAACGGCCCGGAGCTCTTTTCGAGTGGAATAAATTTTATAAGGATATTGCCGTCGGAACAGGTTTCGGCACCCGGTTGGATTTCTCGTTTTTCATTTTCCGGCTCGACCTGGGGATGAAACTGCGAGATCCTGCACTTCCCTATGGCCAGCGCTGGATCCCGGGAAATCAAAAAATCGACAAACATGATTTCACCCTCAACCTCGGGATCGGATACCCGTTTTAGATTTGGTGATCTGGTGATCTGGTGATTTGGTGAAGTGGAAGAGGAATAGGAAGAGGAAGAGGAACACGGATTTGACGGATTTGTGCGGATAATCACGGAGGAAGAATATTTGGTGATCTGGTGATTTGGTGATTTGGTGAAGAGGAAGAGGAAGAGGAACAGGGATTTGACGGATTTGTGGGATAATCAGGGATGAAGAAAATTGGTAATTTAGTGATTTTAGTGAATTTAGTGAATGAAGAGTCACTGTCACCTACTTAAAATCCGTGTTAATCTGTGTAATCCGTGAAAATCCGTGTTCCTCTTCCTTCAAACCATTTCAAACAATTAAACCCGTTCCGGTAGCCATCGGAATCCACGTACCTCTTCTCTGAATTTTTCCTTTTCTCCTTTTTATGTTTAAATTTGCGCGGAATTCGAATGTTTTAGTAATAACAATTAAATATTCTCAACATGTCCCAGAAAATACTTGATCATGTCAAGCCGGGAGTTCTGGCCGGTGACGATATCAGGAAAGTTTTTAAGCTAGCAAAAGATAACCAGTTCGCTCTGCCTGCGGTGAACGTGGTAAGCACCAATTCGGTAAACGCAGTGATGGAAGCCGCAAGGGAAGTGAACTCCCCGGTCATTATCCAGTTTTCAAACGGTGGCGCTATTTTCTATGCAGGTAAAAGCCTTACCAATGATGACCAGAAAATAGCCATAGCCGGAGGCATTTCAGGAGCGAAACATGTACACTTGATGTCGGAATATTATGGTGTCCCTGTCATTCTGCATACCGACCACGCTGCAAAAAAACTTCTGCCATGGATCGACGGCCTCCTCGATTACGGTGAAAAGCATTATGAGCGTTACGGCAAACCGCTTTACAGTTCGCATATGCTTGATCTTTCCGAGGAACCCCTCAATGAGAACATTGAGATCTGCAAAAAATATCTTGCAAGAATGAGCAAGATGGGTATGACGCTCGAAATTGAGCTGGGGGTGACCGGTGGGGAAGAGGACGGCATTGACAATACCGGGCTTGACAATTCACTTCTTTACACACAGC
The DNA here is from genome assembly GCA_963771005.1 of uncultured Bacteroidales bacterium. GTDB lineage: Bacteria > Bacteroidota > Bacteroidia > Bacteroidales > DASQZK01. The sequence goes on along the minus strand of CAVYRO010000008.1, from coordinate 979,512 downwards.
CGGAAGATGTTTCCTATGCATACGAAGAACTGAATAAAATATCCCCCAATTTCACCATCGCCGCCTCGTTTGGAAATGTTCATGGTGTTTACAAGCCGGGAAATGTGAAACTGACCCCGAAGATCCTCGATAATTCACAGAAATACATCCAGAAAAAATTCTCCACACAGGACAAACCCGTGAATTTTGTATTCCATGGAGGATCCGGCTCGACAAAAGCCGAGATACGTGAAGCGCTGGGATACGGTGTGATCAAGATGAATATCGATACGGACACCCAATGGGCTTTCTGGGACGGCATCAGGGGTTATGAGAAGAAAAATCATGATTACCTGCAGTCACAGATTGGTAATCCGGAAGGAGAAGATAAACCGAATAAGAAAAAATATGATCCAAGGGCATGGCTGCGCGAAGGTGAAAAATCACTGGTCAACCGGCTTAAAGTGGCTTTCGACGATCTGAACTGCATCAACAGGCTGTAAAATTTCAGCACTGTTTCCTTTGATGAAGGGAGCTGTCTCCGAAGTCTTTCCCTGCCTGCCTTTCCGGCATGAGGGGGAGGGCACCGGCCGGAAAGCTCCCTTCTTTATCCAGGGGTCAAATTTTTTTGGTGCCAACTCTTTAGTATCATTGCTTGTTTAAAACGAAACAAAACCCTACCATGGATACCTCTCCCTCCGTGCGCGAAAGCTTTTCCAATAAATTTGGAGTTATCGCAGCCGCTGCAGGTTCGGCTATCGGGCTCGGCAATATATGGCGGTTTCCTTATGTCACCGGAGAAAACGGTGGTGCCGCTTTCCTCTTCATTTACCTGATCTGTGTGGTCATCATCGGTCTGCCTGTAATGATATCAGAATTTGTGATCGGCCGTTCGGCACGCAGGAATCCTTACGGATCTTTCCGGATGCTCGCCCCGGGTAAGCCATGGTACCTCATCGGGCTGATGGGTGTTGTTGCTGCTTTTATGATCCTTGCCTTTTATACCGTTGTTGCCGGATGGACACTCGAATATATTTACCAGTCCTTTACGGGGAACCTTATCGGTAAAAGCACTACCCAGCTTCGGGAGATGTTCGCCGGTTTCAGGCACGATTCGGTGAGGCCTGTGCTCTGGTTTGTCATTTTCATGGGGCTTACAGGATGGATTGTCATCGCCGGGATAAAAAATGGCATTGAAAAATATACAAAGATCCTCATGCCGATGCTCTTCGTCATGCTTATCGGAATGGTCATTTATGTTCTTACTTTCAAAGGATCATCCAAAGGGCTACATTTCCTCTTCAATCCCGATTTCTCCAGGATCACTCCTGAAGTTGTTCTCGAGGCCCTCGGTCAGGCATTTTTCTCCCTTTCCATCGGGATGGGAACGCTTATTACATACGGTTCTTATATAAAAAAGAACGATAACCTGGCAAGCACTGCCGTCTCGGTTGCAGGGGCCGACACCTTCATTGCCGTCCTTGCAGGAATGGCCATTTTCCCGGCCATTTACGCTTTTGCCGATGTAGAACATCTCAATGTGGGAGAGTTTACGGATGAGGGCCTGGTTTTCATCACCCTCCCCAATATCCTGATCAATATGCCGGGAGGCGGCATATTTTCCATTTTGTTCTTCATTCTTCTTGCAGTAGCTGCGCTGACATCCACTATTTCTGTACTGGAGGTTATTGTGGCTTACTTCGTCGAGGAACTCGGGATGGTGCGGCAAAGAGCAACCTTCATTGCCACAGCTTCGGTTTCGGTCCTGGGCATCCTGAGCATCTTCTTTGCAGGATTATTCGGTTTCCTGAATTTCACTACAGCGAATATCCTGCTTCCTGTCGGCGGGCTCTTCATCGTACTCTTTATCGGATGGTTTTACGGTTCCCGAAGAACCCGTGAGCAAGTGACCAACGGGGGAAAGATCAAGGGAAGGTATATCCCGGCCTTCATGTTCATTGTCCGGTATATAGCACCCATTGCGATTGCGCTTGTATTTGCCTACGGGATCCTTAATGCATTGCGGTAGACTGGAGGAAGAAATATGACGATCGGGGGTTGAATTGTTTGATATGGTTTGAAATGGTTTGAAATGGTTTGAACTCCAATCAACAACTCAACAAATCACCAAATTCTTCGGGGAATTTCACCACAGATTTCACAGATTATCACAGAGTTGGTTTGAATTCCATTCAACAAATCTACAACTCAACAAATCACCAAATCAACAAATTCTTCATCCGTGATTATCCGCACAAATCCGTCAAATCCGTGTTCCTCTTCCTCTTCCTCTTCACCAAATCACCCAATCACCAAATCACCAAATCAATTTATATCACTGCAGTAATAATGCAGTGAGACACCTTATATTTATGCATGAAACGTTTCCTGAAAGAATATTTCACCTTCAGCCGTTCGGAATCGAAGGTCGTGCTCATTCTTTCCTGCCTGATATTTATCTCATTGCTCATCAGACAGTTCGGATTTCCTGAAATCATAGCGGAAAAGCCTGCGCCTGTTTCATCCCTGGAAGAGGCTGAAAATTTTATAAAAAGCCTGGAGGCTGCAGCCGGGGAGGTAGAGGCTTTCCGCCGGGTTCCGGGCAGGAAATCTGCCGTTGCCCACAAAATCAATCCGGTAATTTTTGATCCGAACGTTGCCGGTGAGGAAGATTTCAGGGCTATCGGGCTGAGCGGCTTCGTGATCCGGAACATTCTGAAATACCGGGAGAAAGGTGGAAGGTTCACAACGGCTGAGGATTTTTCAAAGATATACGGGCTTGAAAAGGATGATTTCGGCATACTTGAATCTTTTATTCGGATAGAAGCCGCTGTGGATGATAAACATATTGACTTAGCGGTGCCTGAAGTTCGCGCAAAAATCCCATTCCATATCGAGATCAATTCTGCAGGCCCGGCGGAATTTGAAAAAATCCGCGGAATAGGTAAGGTGAGGTCCGGCACCATCATAAGGTACAGGCAATTGCTTGGTGGATTCGTATCACCCGGTCAGCTGGTTGAAGTTTATGGTATCACAGATTCCCTCCTTGACGCCAATGCCTTTCATTTTACCGCAGATACTGCAATGATCCGTAAAATTTCGTTGAATGAAGCTGATTATGCAGCCTTTCTCCGGCATCCTTATCTCAACAAACCGGCCGTCAAGGCCATCATCAAATACCGGCAATTTTCAAAGGATTCCATCACCGTATCTGGTCTCCGGAAAGATGAAGTCATTCCCGACAGTGTTTTTCAACGGATTGCACCATATCTTGACAAATAATGACATTTTTTCGAAAAAAATAGATATTCTGGTCTGTTATTCTTATCTTGTGAATGAAGTATCGATTTCTGAAAGTATCATGCAAAACTCTGAAATATAAGTAATTAATGCTGTTCTTTTCTTGTGCCGGCTTCCTGAAAATTTTTTTTCTTAATTAGTTGATTAAGAAATGTTGAATTTATAAATTTGCGGCTCACAAAATCAAGTGTTAAAATTATGATAGTTATTCCTATTAAAGAAGGTGAGAATATCGAGAGAGCCTTAAAAAAATTCAAAAGGAAATTTGAAAAGACAGGTGTTGTCAAAGAACTCAGGAACCGCCAGGCATACACCAAACCCTCTGTCAACAAGAGGCAGGAGAAGCTTCACGCTGTCTACATTCAGAAAATGCAGTTGGAAGAAGAATAGGCATTGATGCTTATACAGGGATAGCAGGAATTTAATTCTAATGGTCTTTTCCTGCCTATGTTGTATAAGGAAGAATTTTTATCGTACCTGCGTTTTGAGAAACGCAGCTCCGGTCATACAATAAAGTCGTACAACAACGATTTAACCCAGTTCCGGGAATTCTGCCTCCATACGGGTGCAGATGTGCCGGAATTTGATTCGCGTCTCATTCGTCTCTGGGTGGTATCTCTTCTGGAAGACCGGATTTCACCCCGTACGATCCACCGCAAGCTTTCAAGTCTTCGTTCCTACGCACGCTATCTCCTCAGGGAAGGGCACATCAAAACAAATCCTCTCGACCGCGTGTTAAAACCAAAAATGAACAAGCGCATTCCCTTGTTCATTGATGAGGACCAACTTAATCATTTTCTCGATACCCATGAATTTGGCACCGATTTCAAAGGCACCAGGGACCGGCTGATCATCGAACTGCTTTACCAGACCGGGATAAGAAGGGGCGAGCTTATTGGGCTCACATCCACATCGGCCGATCTGAGTTCGGGGCATCTGAAAGTCAGGGGAAAACGGAATAAGGAGAGGATCGTTCCTATTGGCCGTGACCTCGCAAATCTTATGAACGAATACACAGAAATGAGAAAAGTTGAATTTCCTTTCTGCACTGAGGAAGCGCTTCTTATAACGGACCGGGGAACCCCCCTTTATCCAAATTTCATTTACCGGACGGTCAAACGGTTTCTCAGTCTGGTTACCACCCTCGAGCGTAAAAGCCCGCATATTCTCCGGCACACTTTTGCCACGCATCTTTTAAATAAAGGTGCGGATCTCAATGCGATAAAGGAATTGTTAGGCCATGCAAACCTGGGGGCCACCCAGGTGTACACCCACAATAGTTTTGAGAAACTCAAGGAAGTTTATAACAAGGCCCATCCCCGGGCCGATTAAGAAAAGGAGGAAGCTATGAATATCAAGATTCATTCAATTCATTTTGATGCAGATAAGAAACTGCAGGATTTTATCAATTACAGGCTTAAGAAGTTATTGTTGTTTTACGATGAGATTATTACCGCCGAAGTTTTTCTGAAGGTGGAGAAGGTGGGTGATAATGAAAACAAGATTACGGAAATAAGACTGGAGATTCCCGGTAACCCTGTTTTTGCTAAAAAACAAAGCAATTCCTTTGAGGAATCAACCGACAATGTAATCGAAGCCCTCCGTCGTCAACTACAAAAACACAAAGGCAAGGTGAGGCGTGTCTGACATGCCCGATAAATATGAATAATTATTTTGTGAAATAATTAAAATATTTATACATTTGCAATCCGTTTTTGGGGGGTAGATCCCCCGAATGTCTTAACGCCGATGTAGCTCAGCTGGCCAGAGCAGCTGATTTGTAATCAGCAGGTCGTGGGTTCGAATCCCTCCATCGGCTCCTTTGAAGCGAATCATTGTTCCCATATTTTTTTATGCAGGGGAACTTTTGCTAAAAAATTCCGGTTCTGAAAGCCGGGATTATACTGTTTGGAGAGGGCAAAAACGGCAGGATTTCAGTAGACCGGGTGTTCGGGCCGAAGCGGGGATCAAACATGGATCATTAACCGGATAATTTTTGATACGTTCTTAAAATATTGGAAATAATTCTGTAACTTTGCGATCCTTTGATTGGTTTGAAAAATTCAGGATATACCGGGGAGATACCAAAGCGGTCAACTGGGGCAGACTGTAAATCTGTTGGCGTAGCCTTCGGAGGTTCGAATCCTCCTCTCCCCACGAAAGTGTGATTATGGGAATATACGGCCCGTTATCACACTTGATATGTTTTTTAAATTGGGCAGGGATTGCGAAGACGGGAATTGATTACAAGCGGGAATAGCTCAGTTGGTAGAGCACAACCCTTCCAAGGTTGGGGTCGCGAGTTCGAGCCTCGTTTCCCGCTCAGGTTCTTTAAAATTAGAATTTTTCAGGGATATTTGATTCCGGCACCGGAATTCCCGAACAGGTACACTTAACCCGGCTGCATCTCGGATGAGGCCGGTGAATTTACCGGCCGATGTAGCTCAGGGGTAGAGCGTTTCCTTGGTAAGGAAGAGGTCAGGGGTTCAATTCCCCTCATCGGCTCCAAAGGAGCAATATTGAGACAGTAAAATAATGTTTAATAAAATCTAATTAATTAATATTTGAGTTATGGCTAAAGAAAAATTTGATAGGTCTAAACCTCATGTAAACATTGGTACCATCGGCCACGTTGACCATGGTAAAACGACACTGACTGCTGCAATCACGCAGGTTCTGGCAAAAAAAGGTTTGTCGGAGATCAGAAGCTTCGATTCTATTGACAATGCTCCGGAAGAAAAAGAAAGAGGTATCACTATCAATACAGCTCACGTAGAATATCAGACCGCGAACCGTCACTATGCGCATGTTGACTGCCCCGGTCATGCCGACTACGTTAAGAACATGGTTACAGGTGCTGCCCAGATGGACGGTGCTATTCTTGTTGTTGCAGGTACTGATGGTCCTATGCCTCAGACCCGCGAGCACATCCTGCTCGCCCGTCAGGTAAACGTTCCCAAGATCGTTGTTTTCCTGAATAAGGTCGACCTTGTTGACGATCCCGAACTCCTCGAGCTCGTTGAAATGGAAGTTCGCGAACTTCTCGATTTCTACGAATTCGACGGTGACAATGCGCCCGTTATCCATGGCTCCGCTCTCGGTGCACTCAACGGGGAAGCAAAGTGGGAGGATAAAGTCATGGAACTCATGGATGCAGTGGATGAGTATATTCCCATTCCTCCGCGCGACATTGAAAAGCCGTTCCTGATGCCCGTTGAAGACGTATTCTCCATCACAGGCCGCGGTACCGTTGCTACAGGAAGGATCGAACTCGGCGTGGTAAATACTTCGGACAACGTTGAGATCATCGGTCTCGGTGCAGAAAAAATGAAAACCGTCATCACCGGTGTTGAAATGTTCCGTAAGATCCTTGACCGTGGTGAGGCTGGCGACAATGTAGGACTGCTGCTCCGGGGCGTGGATAAAAAAGACATCAAAAGAGGTATGGTCATTGCCAAACCCGGTTCCATTACCCCGCACACCGTGCTCAAGGCCGAGGTATATGTGCTGAAAAAAGAAGAAGGCGGACGCCATACTCCTTTTCATAATCACTACCGTCCACAGTTCTATCTCAGGACGCTTGACGTAACCGGTGAGATCATGCTTCCGGAAGGCACCGAAATGGTAATGCCCGGTGATAATGTAACGATCACAGTTAACCTGATCTATCCGGTAGCTATCAACCAGGGTCTGCGTTTTGCTATCCGTGAAGGTGGTCGCACAGTTGGTGCCGGCCAGGTTATCGAAATTGTTGAGTAATAATCCATAACCTTTCCTGGTTCAGGCGGACTCCGCCTGAACCTGTTTGTCTCCGGAAAGACTAACACGGGTGTAGCTCAGTTGGTAGAGCACTGGTCTCCAAAACCAGGTGTCGGGCGTTCGAGTCGCTCCTCCCGTGCCAATAAACGGTGTATGAGAAAAATTAGGATTTACCTTCAGGAAGCATATAACGAACTGGTCCATAAAGTGACCTGGCCCAGCTGGAAAGAACTGCAGAACAGCGCTATAGTGGTGATGGTGGCAACACTGATCATTGCGATGGTCATCTTTCTTATGGATATCAGTTTTCAGAATGTGCTCAGACTTATTTATAAATCTTTCTTTTAATCGGAATAAATGAGCGAGATCGAAAAGAAATGGTATGTACTCAGGGCCATCGGCGGGAAAGAAAAAAAAGTAAAAGAATATATCGACAGTGAAGTGACCCGGCTGGGCCTTCAGGATTATATTTCCCAGGTGTTAATACCTACTGAGAAAGTGTACCAGATCCGCAACGGTAAAAAGATAAGCAAGGAAAGAAACTACTTTCCCGGCTATGTCCTTATCGAAGCTGCCCTGGTGGGGGAGATACCTCATATGCTCCGGAACATTACCAATGTAATCGGTTTTCTCGGCTCAAAAAGCGATGAAGATGAAGCGACACCCCTGAGACAGAGCGAGGTAAACCGTATACTCGGAAAAGTGGATGAACTCGCCGCTACCGATGAAGAAATCAACATACCCTTCTTTGTGGGAGAAACTGTCAGGGTCGTTGACGGACCCTTCAACAGTTTTACAGGCACTATTGAAGAAGTTAATGAGGAAAAAAAGAAGCTCAAGGTGATGGTGAAGATTTTCGGTAGAAAAACTCCCCTCGAACTAAGCTTCATGCAAGTAGAAAAAGAAAGTTAATCATCAAAAATATTCAATCCCGGTTGATAATTGTATATCCCGTTAATGCTTCCTATATGGTTGTCAAATGGATTGATAAACCGGTAATCTTGAAAAACAATTGTAGATCATGGCAAAAGAAGTAGAAGGCTTGATCAAGCTGCAGATCCGTGGCGGAGCCGCCAATCCCTCACCCCCTGTCGGACCGGCATTGGGTGCGAAAGGTGTCAATATCATGGAATTTTGTAAGCAGTTCAACGCCAGAACACAGGAACAGGCAGGTAAATTATTACCTGTTATCATTACTGTTTTCAGTGATAAGTCATTTGATTTTGTTGTTAAGACTCCACCGGTTGCAGTTCAGTTATTGGAAATGGCAAAATTGAAGTCAGGTTCTGCAGAGCCTAACCGCCTGAAAATATCTTCGGTGACCTGGGATCAGATCCGTCAGATCGCCGAGATGAAAATGCCTGACCTTAATTGCTTTACCATTGAATCTGCAATGAAAATGGTTGCCGGAACTGCAAGGAGTATGGGAATAACCGTTAAAGGCGCCTTCCCTGCAAACAATTAACAAATTAGTACGATGACTAAATTAACAAAAAACAGGAAGTCAGCTTTAGAGAAGATGGAAGAGGGGAAACTGTACCCGCTAAATGATGCGTCTAAACTGGTTAAGGAAATATCAAGCTCGAAATTCGACTCCTCAGTCGATCTCGATGTAAGGCTTGGTGTCGACCCCAGGAAAGCCAATCAGATGGTCCGCGGTGTGGTCACTCTCCCTCATGGTACCGGAAAACAAACCCGGGTCCTTGTGCTTTGTACTCCTGAAAAGGAAGACGAGGCTAAAGAAGCCGGGGCTGATTATGTTGGACTGGACGACTATATCGAAAAGATCGAGAAAGGTTGGACAGATATCGACGTGATCATTACGATGCCTCCTGTCATGGCTAAAATAGGAAAACTCGGACGAATCCTCGGGCCCCGCGGCCTGATGCCCAACCCGAAAAGTGGTACAGTGACAATGGAGATCGGAAAAGCCGTAAAAGAAGTGAAAATGGGTAAGATAGATTTTAAAGTCGATAAATTCGGCATTATCCATTCCTCCATCGGCAAGGTTTCCTTTAATCCGGACCAGATATCCGAAAATGCCCGTGAGTTTATCGGTATGATCGTTAAACTCAAGCCGACAGCGGCTAAAGGTACCTATATCAAATCAATCTATATGTCCAGTACAATGAGTCCCGGCATAAAGGTTGACGCTAAAGCAATTGACGTATAATTTAAAGCGCTAATCTCAGAATCATGAGAAGAGAAGAAAAGGACCTTATAATAGAAGACCTGAGACAACAGCTTTCCGGCTCCAAACATTTTTACCTGGCCGATACCTCCGCTCTTAATGCAGAGGAAACTTCGCAGCTCAGGAGAAAATGCCACGAGAAGGAAATCAAATTGCTCGTGGTCAAGAACACCCTCCTGAAAAAGGCGCTGGAAAAAATGGAAGGCGACTATGAACCCATTTACCCGGTTCTCGAAAATGCCACCTCCATTATGTTTTGTGAAACAGGAAACACGCCCGCCAAACTCATCAAAGAGTTCCGCAAAAGGCACGAAAAACCTGTCCTCAAAGCAGCTTACGTAGAAGATTCAATCTATGTGGGTGATGAACAATTGGATGTTCTTTCCAGTCTTAAATCCAGGGATGAGCTAATAGCCGACGTACTTATGTTGCTGCAGTCACCGATAAAGGGAGTTCTTTCAGGACTCGCCTCAGCAGGTAACAATTTGGCAGGAGCTCTTAAAACATTATCAGAAAAATCAGAAAATTAATTTACAACAAAAATTTAATAAAAAAATGGCAGACGTTAAAGCACTCGCAGATCAGTTAGTAGAATTAACTGTTAAGGAAGTTAATGAATTACTTTCTATCCTTAAAGATGAGTATGGTATCGAACCTGCTGCCGCAGCTGTTGCCGTTGCCGGCCCTGCAGGCGGTGGTGAAGCAGCCGCTGTTGAAGAAAAAACTTCTTTCGACGTAATTTTAAAATCCCCCGGGGGAGCTAAACTTCAGATCGTAAAACTTGTTAAAGAATTAACGGGTCTCGGACTGAAAGAAGCAAAAGCCGTGGTTGATTCTGCACCCGCTCCTGTAAAGGAGGGTGTGACAAAAGATGAAGCCGAATCACTCAAATCTCAATTCGAAGAAGCAGGAGCAGAAGTTGAACTTAAATAACGGTAACAAATTCTACCTCACAGGGTTTAGGATCCCTCCGGTGCTGAGTTTCAGAAACCCGGAGGGAACCTGAGCCTTTTGCTGTTTTTATTGTTTTAAGTTCAAAATAATTACTTCACATAAATATCAATGGTAAAAAATACCCAAAGAATAAGCTTTACTTCCACGAAAAATCAACTCGAATATCCCGATTTTCTGGAAATACAGCTAAAATCATTCAGGGACTTTTTCCAACTGGAAACAACCCCTGAAAACAGGAAAAAAGAGGGTCTGTACCAGGTATTCCAGGAAAATTTTCCGATTTCCGACACAAGGAACAACTTTGTGCTTGAATTCCTGGATTACTATGTTGATCCTCCGAGGTATTCTATCGAGGAATGTATTGAGAGGGGACTGACTTACAGTGTTCCGCTTAAGGCAAAACTTAAACTGTATTGTACCGATCCGGAACATGAGGATTTTGATACCGTTATTCAGGATGTATACCTTGGAACGGTACCTTATATGACGGAAAGAGGCGTGTTCATCATCAACGGGGCCGAACGTGTTGTCGTATCGCAGCTGCATCGCTCACCCGGCGTGTTCTTCGGACAAAGCCTCCATGCAAACGGAACAAAATTATATTCTGCCCGGATCATACCGTTTAAAGGATCCTGGATCGAATTCGCGACCGACATCAATAATGTCATGTACGCGTATATCGACCGTAAAAAGAAATTGCCCGTGACCACCCTCCTCAGGGCTATCGGTTACGAAAGTGACAAGGATATCCTTGAGATCTTTAACCTGGCTGAAGAGGTCAAGGTCACCAAAACAGGACTTAAAAAAGTCGTTGGCCGCAAACTGGCCGCCCGTGTGCTTAAAACGTGGGTGGAAGATTTCGTCGATGAAGATACCGGTGAAGTGGTTTCCATCGAACGTAACGAGGTGATCATCGACCGCGAAACCGAACTCGAAAACGAACATATAGACCAGATCGTCGATTCGGGTGCAAAAACGATCCTCCTCCATAAGGACCAGCATACCAGCGTCGATTATGCCATAATATACAATACGCTTCAGAAAGACCCGTGTAATTCCGAGAAAGAAGCAGTATTGCATATCTACAGGCAGTTGCGTAACTCGGAACCGCCCGACGAAGCCACAGCCCGGGATGTTATTGACAAGCTTTTCTTCTCCGACAAGCGTTACGACCTTGGTGAAGTGGGCCGCTTCAGGATCAACAGGAAGCTCGGCCTGCATACCGAAAAGGACGTAAAAGTGCTGACCAAGGAAGATATCATCATGATTATCAGCTACCTTATCGAGCTGATCAACTCGAAAACCGATGTGGATGATATCGACCACCTCAGCAACCGCAGGGTAAGGACGGTGGGAGAACAGCTGATGAACCAGTTCAGCGTGGGTCTTGCCCGTATGGCAAGGACCATCCGTGAACGCATGAACGTGAGGGATAACGAGGTATTTACCCCGGTCGACCTTATCAACTCAAAAACACTTTCGTCTGTCATCAATTCGTTTTTCGGAACGAACCAGCTCTCCCAGTTCATTGACCAGACCAACCCGCTGTCGGAAATGACCCATAAGCGCAGAATGTCTGCCCTGGGACCGGGCGGTCTATCACGGGAAAGAGCAGGTTTTGAAGTCAGGGACGTACATTATACCCATTACGGAAGACTTTGCCCGATAGAAACTCCCGAAGGTCCGAACATCGGACTGATCTCGTCACTCTGTGTATACGCCAAGATCAATAATCTCGGGTTTATCGAAACTCCCTACAGGAGGGTAGAGAGCGGAAATGTCGACCTTACCGGTGGCGGTATCGTGTACCTCAGCGCCGAGGAAGAGGAGGCAAGGACCATCGCACAGGCCAACGCTCCCATTACGGATGTTGGTGAGTTTGTGAATCAGAAGATCAAGGCCCGTTTCAACGGTGACTTCCCGCTTGCCGACCGTGAAGAGATCAACCTGATGGACGTCGCTCCTAACCAGATCGCCTCCATCGCCGCTTCGCTGATCCCCTTCCTTGAGCATGACGATGCCAACCGTGCACTCATGGGATCAAACATGATGCGCCAGGCCGTGCCTCTCATCGACCCCGAAGCACCGGTTGTCGGTACGGGGATCGAACATGTTGTGGTCAGGGACAGCCGTCTGCAGGTCCTCGCTGAAGGTGACGGAGTGGTTGAGTTCGTGGATTCCAATGAGATCGTTATCCGTTACTCCAGGACAGAAGAGCAAAAGTTTGTAAGTTTTGATGACGACATCAAACGGTATAAACTTCCTAAATTTAAAAAGACAAACCAGAACACCTGCGTAAACCTGGCGCCGATCGTTGCCAAAGGCCAGAAAGTGGAGAAAAACCAGATCCTTACCGAAGGCTATGCTACCAAAATGGGTGAACTTGCCCTGGGCCGTAATCTAATGGTGGCATTCATGCCCTGGAAAGGTTATAACTTTGAAGATGCTATCGTCGTTTCAGAAAGACTGGTACGTGAAGATGTGTTCACTTCGATCCATATCGACGAATATCTTCTCGAAGTGCGGGATACTAAGCGCGGACTCGAGGAACTGACCTCCGATATTCCGAACGTAAGCGAGGAAGCTACGAGGAACCTCGATGAGAACGGGCTTATCCGGATTGGTGCGGAAGTGAATCCCGGCGATATTCTTATCGGTAAGATAACCCCGAAAGGGGAATCCGATCCTTCACCCGAAGAAAAACTCCTCAGGGCTATCTTCGGCGATAAGGCCGGCGATGTCAAGGACGCATCACTGAAAGCAGGACCGTCACTCTTCGGAGTGGTTATTGATAAAAAACTCTTCTCAAGGTCTGTCAAAGACAGGAAATCCAAACTGGGTACAAAACCCATCATGGACAAAATCGAAGAAGAGTTCAACCGGAATATGACCGAACTGCGGGCAAAACTTATTGATAAACTCTTTATCCTGGTTAATGGGAAGACTTCTCAGGGAGTGAAAGATTATTACAACAAGGATATCATTCCCAAAGGTGTCAAATTCACCCAGAAAATCCTCCAGGATATCGACTATGACAATGTAAATCCCAACAAGTGGACCACCGACAAGGATAAGAACGATACGATAAAGGAACTCCTTCACAACTTTATGCTTAAGAGCAAGGAGATAGACGGGATCCACAAGCGTAAGAAATACAATGTGACTATCGGCGACGAACTGCCTACGGGTATTGTCCGGCTCGCCAAGGTTTACATTGCCAAAAAAAGGAAACTCACAGTTGGTGACAAGATGGCAGGACGTCACGGGAACAAGGGCATCGTGGCCAAGATCGTTAGGCAGGAAGATATGCCCTTCCTTGAAGACGGAACACCTGTCGATATCGTGCTCAACCCACTCGGCGTGCCTTCACGTATGAACCTCGGCCAGATCTACGAGACAGTTCTCGGATGGGCCGGCATGCGGCTGGGTGTCAATTTTGCAACACCCATCTTTGATGGCGCAAAAATAAGCCAGATCAATGAGTATACCGAAAAAGCCAGGGTGCCCCAGTACGGTAAAACTTACCTTATCGATGGCGGAAGTGGTGAAAGATTTGACCAGCCGGCAACGGTAGGAATTATCTATATGCTTAAACTGGGCCACATGGTCGAGGATAAGATGCATGCGCGGTCGATCGGACCCTATTCCCTCATCACCCAGCAACCCCTTGGTGGTAAAGCCCAGTTTGGGGGTCAGAGATTTGGGGAAATGGAGGTATGGGCTCTTGAAGCCTTTGGCGCTGCAAACATCCTGCAGGAGATCCTCACGGTAAAGTCCGATGATGTGGTGGGTCGTGCAAAAGCCTACGAAGCCATTGTCAAGGGCGAACCGATGCCCCAACCGGGTATCCCCGAATCGCTCAATGTGCTGCTGCACGAACTCAGGGGGCTTGGCCTCAGCGTTAAGCTTATATAATCCTGCACTCCCCGGTGCAATATGCACTGGAATAATTTGTTATTGTTGATAACCCAATAATTATTGACAGATGCCATTCAGAAAAGATAAGAAAGACAAGGCCAACTTCACCAAGATCGCAATCGGACTCGCCTCTCCCGAGGAAATCCTTGAACGTTCAAGCGGCGAAGTATTAAAGCCTGAAACTATAAATTACCGCACTTACAAACCGGAACGCGACGGCTTATTCTGTGAGCGGATCTTTGGTCCGGTTAAAGATTACGAATGTCACTGCGGGAAATATAAGAGGATCAGATACAAAGGGATCGTATGCGACCGTTGTGGTGTAGAAGTTACCGAGAAAAAGGTGAGAAGGGAAAGGATGGGACATATATCGCTCGTCGTACCTGTTGCCCATATCTGGTACTTCCGTTCCCTTCCGAACAAGATCGGTTACCTTCTCGGCCTTCCAACCAAAAAGCTGGATTCGATCATTTATTACGAACGTTATGTTGTGATCAATTCCGGGGTGAAGAAAGCCGACGGTATCGATTACCTGGATTTCCTGACAGAGGAGGAGTACCTCGATATTATGGACTCGCTTCCAAAAGAGAACCAGGTACTGGATGATGAACATCCTGATAAATTCGTTGCCGGGATGGGCGCTGAAGCTCTTTATGAACTGCTTCGCCGTCTCGACCTTGATACCCTGTCTTACGACCTGAGGCACAAGGCAAACAACGAAACCTCACAGCAGAGGAAGAACGAAGCCCTGAAAAGGCTCCAGGTTGTGGAAGCGTTCCGCGAATCCAAGAATGTTAACCGGCCCGAATGGATGATCGTAAAGGTGGTTCCTGTAATACCGCCCGAATTGCGTCCTCTCGTGCCTCTTGACGGCGGCCGTTTTGCTACTTCCGACCTGAACGACCTTTACCGCAGGGTGATCATACGGAACAACCGGCTTAAAAGGCTTATCGAGATCAAAGCCCCGGAAGTGATCCTCCGGAACGAGAAAAGGATGCTCCAGGAAGCTGTCGATTCTCTTTTTGATAATTCAAGAAAGTCCAATGCCGTCAAAACTGACGCCAACCGCCCGCTGAAATCCCTCAGCGACAGTCTGAAAGGGAAGCAGGGACGTTTCCGTCAGAACCTTCTCGGTAAAAGGGTTGATTATTCGGCCCGTTCCGTGATCGTGGTAGGTCCCGAACTGAAACTCCATGAGTGCGGCCTTCCGAAAGATATGGCAGCTGAATTATATAAACCTTTTATCATCAGGAAGCTGATTGAGAGAGGTATTGTGAAGACCGTCAAATCGGCCAAAAAGATCGTCGACAGGAAGGATCCCGTCGTATGGGATATCCTCGAAAATGTACTTAAAGGGCATCCCGTCATGCTGAACCGTGCGCCAACGCTGCACAGGCTCGGTATACAGGCCTTCCAGCCAAAGCTCATCGAGGGTAAAGCCATCCAGCTTCATCCCCTGGTCTGTACGGCTTTCAACGCAGACTTCGACGGTGACCAGATGGCCGTTCATCTCCCGCTGGGAAATGCAGCCGTCCTCGAGGCACAGATCCTTATGCTGGCCTCTCACAATATCCTTAACCCTGCCAACGGCGCACCCATCACCGTTCCTTCACAGGACATGGTGCTCGGCTTGTATTACATCACCAAGGCAAGGGAAAGTGCACCCACCCACATAGTGAAGGGGGAGGGTCTGACCTTCTATTCACCTGAGGAAGTCATCATCGCTTACAACGAGAAAAAGGTCGATCTGCATGCCGTGATCAAGGTAAGAATTCCCGTGGTTCCGGAAGAAGGGTCCGCTGAATACGAGATCATCGAGACCACCGTGGGACGTGCCATATTTAACGAAGTGGTTCCGAAGGAAATCGGGTACATCAATGAGATCCTCACCAAGAGGTCGCTCAGGGAGATTATCACCCGCGTATTGAAAGTATCGGGTACATCTGCAACAGCAAAGTTCCTCGATGATATCAAGGATCTCGGTTTCCAGATGGCTTTCCGTGGCGGACTGTCGTTTAACCTCGATGACGTGATCGTTCCTGATGAAAAAGAGACACTCGTCAACGAAGGATATGCACAGGTCGATGAGGTATTGATGAACTACAATGCCGGGTTTATCACGAACAACGAGCGTTATAACCAGATCATCGACATCTGGACCCATACCAATGCCAAGATCACCACGACTCTGATGCGCCAGCTAAGTTCCGACAACCAGGGTTTCAACCCGGTTTACATGATGCTGGATTCGGGAGCCCGCGGTTCGAAGGAACAGATCAGGCAGCTTTCCGGTATGAGGGGTCTGATGGCGAAACCACAGAAATCCGGGGCCACCGGTAACGAGATTATCGAAAACCCGATCCTTTCCAACTTTAAGGAAGGACTCTCGGTGCTCGAGTATTTTATCTCTACCCACGGCGCCAGGAAGGGGCTTGCAGATACTGCTCTGAAAACAGCTGATGCAGGTTACCTGACCCGGCGTCTGGTCGATGTTTCCCAGGATGTGGTTATCACTGAATTTGACTGCGGCACCTTAAGGGGACTTGTCGCCTCAGCCATCAAGAAAAGCGAAGAGGTGGTTGAAACCCTGTACGAGAGGATCCTCGGCCGGACCGCAGTGCACGATGTATACCATCCCCTCACCGGGAAACTGATTGTTTCTTCCGGTGAAGAGATCACCGAGAAGATCTCCCAGGAGATTGAAAATTCACCCATCGAGCAGATCGAGATCCGGTCAGTGCTCACCTGTGAATCAACCAGGGGTGTTTGTGGCAAATGTTATGGCCGCAATCTTGCCAACGGAAGCATGGTACAGATGGGAGAGGCTGTCGGCGTTATCGCGGCCCAGTCGATCGGTGAACCCGGTACTCAGCTTACCCTGCGTACCTTCCATGTGGGAGGAACGGCTTCGAATATTACATCCGAATCGAATGTCACCTCTAAATATGACGGTATCGCCGAGATAGAAGAACTCAGAACCGTCAGCAAGAAAGATCCGGAACTCAACAGGAATATAGATATGGTGATCGGCCGGCTGGCTGAACTGCGTATCGTGGACAAAAACACGGGAATTGCGCTTACAACGCATAACATACCTTACGGTTCCAGGTTGTACGTGAAACCGGGCAGCGAAGTGAAAAAAGGCGATCTTATCTGCGAATGGGATCCCTACAATGCCGTCATTATTTCTGAAGTTGACGGTAAGGTGTTCTTCGACAATGTGATCGACGGTATAACCTATCGCGACGAATCGGATGAACAGACAGGTTACCGTGAAAAAGTGATCATCGAATCCCGGGATAAGACCAAGAATCCGCTGATCCGGATCCTGGATAAAAACGGGGATACTCAGAAATCCTACAACCTGCCCGTTGGTTCTCACATCGCAGTTAACGATAAGGACCAGGTTACGGCTGGCGATATCCTCGTCAAAATCCCGAGAGCTGTTGGAAAATCAGGGGACATCACCGGTGGTCTTCCCAGGGTTACCGAACTTTTTGAAGCAAGGAATCCTTCGAATCCCGCTGTCGTTTCTGAGATCGACGGCGAAGTGAGCTTCGGTAAGATCAAGAGGGGGAACCGTGAGATCATCATCCAGTCGAGAGCAGGAGAACTTAAAAAATATCTCGTTCCGCTTTCGAAGCAGATCCTCGTCCAGGAGAATGATTACGTGCGGGCCGGTATACCGCTTTCTGACGGAGCCATCACTCCTTCGGATATCCTCGCCATCAAGGGTCCCACGAAAGTTCAGGAATATATTGTAAATGAAGTTCAGGAAGTATACCGCCTTCAGGGTGTGAAGATCAACGACAAGCATTTCGAGGTCATTGTACGGCAGATGATGCGGAAGGTCGAGATCGTCGATCCGGGCGATACAAAATTCCTTGAAAAACAGGTTGCCGATAAGTGGGAATTTATGGAAGAAAATGATTGGATCTACGGGAAAAAGATCGTTATCGATCCGGGCGACTCCAAAGCAATGCACCCTGGGCAGATCATCACTGCAAGGAAACTACGCGATGAGAACTCCATGCTGAAGCGCAAGGATATGAAACCGATCGATTCACGGGATGCAGTTCCCGCAACTTCGAGCCAGATACTGCAGGGAATAACCCGTGCTGCACTTCAGACGAAGAGCTTCATGTCGGCTGCTTCCTTCCAGGAAACCACCAAGGTCCTGAATGAAGCCGCCATTTATGGCCGTATTGATACACTTGATGGTCTGAAGGAAAATGTGATCGTCGGTCATCTCATCCCGGCAGGTACCGGTGCGAGGGTGTTTGAAAATCTCGTGGTGGGTTCAAGAGAAGAATACGACAGGCTCAAAGCCGGATCACAGGTCCAGATGGCCGAACATGAAACCGACGAACAATAAAAACTGTACCAATGGAAGATAATGATCAGAAGAAAAACCAGCTTAACATCGAACTGAAGGAGGATATCGCACAGGGTATCTATTCCAATCTGGCGGTCATCACCCATTCGACCTCCGAGTTTATCCTCGATTTCGTTCGGATCATGCCTGGAATTCCAAAGGCAGAAGTGAAGTCCAGGATCATCCTGACGCCTGAACATGCAAAAAGACTCGTGAACGCTTTGAGTGAAAACATTGCGAAATACGAGTCCGTTCACGGACCTATCAAAAAGGTTGAAGGCTCGGGCAGTCCCGTTATCCCTATGAATTTCGGAGGGCCAACGGCCCAGGCCTGATATTTCAACCCGAACTAAAATAGATTGCGAACCCCGTTGAAAGACGGGGTTTTTGCGTATGTCATGGATGAAAACAAACGACGCAGCTGTAGGGGCAGGTCGCGACCTGCCCGGATTTGAATGATTTTTACATAGGGCGGGTCGCCATACAAAGGCAGGTCGCGACCTGCCCCTGCGTGGGGGCAACGACATGATTTTTTATTCCATTTCGCTTTTCCGTCTTGCGTTTTTCGTTTTACCTCCTATTCCATCACCGGCCGGTTGTTCTCAAAATCATAAAAGGTTTTCCGCATCAGGTCCGACAGCAGCAGCTTGTAGCTGATGAAGGCGTCGAGCTTCGATAAGTAGGCATTGTTGAGCCGTTCCCTCTCCAGCGCCATGGCCTGACTGTCGATCTCGCCGTTGGCGTACCGTTCGCGGGTGATCCCGAAACTCCTCTCAGCCACCTCCACATTCTTTTCCAGGAGTTCGAGCCTTCGGAGGCTGCTCTGCAGGTGATCGACCATGGCGCGGATCTCCCTTTCAATGCTCACCTTCTCGCCCTTGAGCTGCAACATGTTCTGTTCAAGGCTCGCTTCAGCGGATTTCACCCGGGCCCGGTTCTGGCCCCAGTCAATGATCGGGATGCTGAGCGTGAGTGCGGCGCTGAAATTTCCCGGGCGCTGGTTCAGGTTCAGCCACGTGTTATTCATGGACGTCTCGAAAGGGATCACCAGTCCGCTTTTGTCCGTGCCGATAAGGTCGTACGTCACGAGAATATCCCCGCTGATCCTTCCGGCGGCCTTCCTCCTCCTGATCTCCATCTCCGAGAGCTCGATCTGGATCTCGTTTTCCTTCAGCTCGTTCCGGTTGGTGAGAGCGAGGGAAACGGCCTTTTCAGGATCTACCACCACTTCCGAATAGGTTGAATCGGATTGTACCGTGATGCTATCTTTCAGGTCGAGCCCCATGATCTCTTTAAACAACCCGATCTGGGTGTTGTAATTTACCAGTGCGATATCGAGGTTGTTCCTGGCCCCGCTCAGATCGACTTCCATCTGGAGGGCTTCGACTTCCCGTATCAATCCTGCATTGTACTTGTTCCTGGCAATGGTGGTGGCTTCCGTCTGTCTTTCCAGGCTCATCTGCGCGATCCCGAGCTGTTCCTTGTACTTGACCAGACGGCATTCCCCGCCGATTTCATAAGATAATTGCATACAGGCTCAGCCTGGGGTCATATTTATCACCGGGAAAAAACCTTCCTCTGACAGCGAAATTATTGTATCGTAATACAATTTTTTAAGCAAATTATTGTATCGGAATACAATAAATATGCATTTTTTATGTAATGCAATACAAAATTTCGCGTATTATCGGGAGAATTCCTCACCTCACGATGATCGTTTTCGACCGTACCGGAGGAATATCGAAATAATTCTCATAATAATCAACCCGGATGGTGTCCGTCTCATGATTCGGAATGAGCTCGAACATTATCAACAGATCGCAGTCCTTTCCCGGATCGGTTGAGGTAAACGTCTGTTTTCTGCCGCTGTATTCACTAACCGTCCAGTTTTCGGGCGCCGGGCCCGACCTGTAGAACCATTCACCGCCCGAGAGCTTTATCTGCACTTTCATATTCCTTTCCAGGTGTGCGGTCATGCTGTATTGTGTCGTGTGTAGGGTATGGCCCAAGACATCCATGGTATCCTTATCCAGCGAGAGTATGTTAATTCCGCTCCCCCCGGTCGCAGGGTAGGTGATAACCGGGACGGCTTCATATCCGCTGCTGTCAATAAATTGTTTGACATACTTTTCAAACGGGGGTATGGTTGCGGCCTTCCGCATTTTGTTGTAGTAATTTTCCAGGTTGGTTCTGATCACGGGCAGGCTGATAACGCCGGTGTACTTCATCAGTTCCTTCCCGGTGGAGATGTCGTCGAGTTTTCCGTCCTCACGGATATCCGAGATGAATTCAGCCATAAGTTCGGAAAGATCGCTCACAGGCCGGAAGCCCTGAAGGATGGCAGATATGGCAAGGAGCTTGGCATTGTCCTCCCCGTCGGAAGAAATATCCAGGGATTCGGAATCCCTGTTGCCTTCGGATCCCATGCAGAAAATATCAAGAATTTCAGCCTGCGCTCTGGATTTGGCTTCCCTGAACTCCGTGCCGTGTTCCACCAGCCATTCCACCCTGTCTTTTTCGAGATGGGACAGAATATTAATATTGACTGCCGGCCGGTCCGAAACATCCGAAAGGGCATAAAGGGTCAGTTGTGATCCTGAATTTTCTCCTGTAACTTCATCGAAATAAAAACCGTCGGCCTGCAGGTTTACGTATTTGGAGGAGAGTTTCATATCACCGATCTCGAAATTCCCGGACTTATCCTTGATCTGCGTGGTGAAGATTTTGCCGGTCTGGGAGAGATTTTGATGAAGTTCACTGATCAGGATGGAAGTACCGCTCAGGTAAGGCCCTTTTTGCGCATTTCCGCGGAGAGAGACGGGTCCGCTGAAGTCCGTATCGTTTCTCTTTTCGCAGGAAGAGAGTAAAAGAATAAAAAGAAGAAACGCGGAAAGAATTTTTGGATTCATGGTTTCAGGTTTTTGTAAAATTAAATTTACAAAATTTCCCTGATTCTCACAATGTTTTGTGGCATATACCTATGTTGAAATTACCGGCTCCGGGAAACCGCCTAATTTTCCGCTCCCCGGGTCTGAATATGAATTCATTCTAGGGTTGCTCCAAAAGATATTTTAGTATATTTGTCCACCATCAAAAAATATAACTAAAAACTTTTTTATGAAGGGCTTAAAAATCATTGTTCTGGCCAAACAGGTTCCCGACACAAGGAATGTTGGAAAGGATGCTATGAAGGCAGACGGAACCGTAAACAGGGCCGCATTGGAGGCAATTTTTAACCCGGAGGATCTGCATGCCCTTGAACAGGCGCTAAGGATCAAGGACAGGGTAAAGGGTTCCACTGTGACGATACTGACCATGGGACCCGGACGGGCCGCTGAAATTATCAGGGAAGGTTTGTACCGGGGCGCTGACAACGGTTATCTTCTCACCGACCGTAAATTTGCAGGTTCTGATACGCTGGCTACATCGTATGCTATTTCCCGGGCAATCAAAAATCTGGAACCCTATGATATTCTCTTTGCAGGCAGACAGGCAATCGACGGGGATACTGCACAGGTAGGACCGCAGGTAGCTGAAAAACTCAATATTCCGCAGGTTACTTACGCGGAGGAGGTGGTGGATATCAAACCCGGTGAGCTGCATATAAAACGAAGGCTGGAACGAGGCGTTGAAGTTGTTTCCACCACTCTCCCGGTGCTTATAACCGTACATAGCTCGGCCCCTGCATGCCGTCCCCGGAACGCCAAACTCCTGATGAAATTCAAACATGCCAAGACTGTCACCGAAACACAGGATGCATCGGAGGATTACCTGGCCATGTATAGCTTACGGACATACCTGAAAATTGATGAATGGAGCGTTAACGATATCAAGGTGGATGAAGAAGCGCTGGGCCTTTCCGGCTCACCCACTAAGGTGAAAAAGATCGAGAGCGTCGTTTTCAAAGCCAAGGAATCAAAGGTCCTTTCCAACAGTGACGCCGAGATCGACGTGCTGATGAAGGAGCTGATCGATAACCACACCATCGGATAAAAACTTTTGTCAAATCTAAAATCAGGAAAAACCGTGAATAATATATTTGTCTACTGCGAAATTGAAGATAAAACCATCGCAGATGTCAGCCTTGAGTTACTGACCAAAGCAAGATCCCTTGCAGGTCATCTCGGGTGCAAAGTGGAGGCTATCGCACTGGGTTCGGGACTTGACGGTATTGAGAAGGAACTTTTTGAATTCGGTGCCGATATCGTTCACAAGGGGGATGATGAAAGGCTGAGTCCTTTTTTGACCCTCCCTCACACAGCAGTCATTAAGGCCGTCTTTGAAAAAGAAAAACCACAGATCGGACTTTTCGGCGCTACTTCGGTGGGACGGGATCTCGCCCCCCGCATTGCTTCAGCTCTTAAATCGGGACTGACTGCCGACTGCACAAGTCTGGAGATCGGCGACCATTATGAAAAAAAATCCGATACGCTGTACAAAGATCTTCTTTACCAGATCCGGCCGGCGTTCGGTGGTAATATTGTGGCCACCATCATCAATCCCGGCACGCGTCCGCAGCTTGCAACGGTCAGGGAAGGGGTGATGAAGAAGGAACCGCTTACCGGCCCGCGCAAAGGCGAAGTCCGGAAGATCGATGTGAACAGCCTCCTATCCGACACGGATATGGTCGTTAAGATCATTGAACGGCATATAGAATCCCAGAGGGTGAATATTAAAAATGCAGGTATTATTATTGCCGGCGGTTACGGTGTTGGATCGAGGGAAAATTTCAAACTCCTCTACGACCTGGCCGAAGTACTTGGAGCCGAAGTGGGTGGCTCACGTGCCGCGGTGGATGCCGGGTTCATTGAGCATGAAAGGCAGATCGGACAGACGGGAGTGACCGTTCGTCCCAAACTCTATATCGCCTGCGGGATCTCGGGTCAAATTCAGCACCGCGCCGGTATGGCCGACTCGTCAATGGTGATTTCGATAAACACCGATCCCGCAGCTCCGATCAACAATATCGCCGACTATGTTATCATCGGCGACATTGCGGATGTACTCCCGAAAATGATCCGGTATTACAAGAAGAATTCAAAGTAGCCGGCCCCATGTTTAATGTTTAAGAAGAAAAAAAATGGCAAATTATTATACTGACAACAAGGATCTGAGTTTCCATCTTCATCATCCGCTGATGAAAAAGATCGTGGCTCTGAAGGAAAAAGACTTCAAAGAAGCGGAACTTTTCGATTATGCACCGGTCGATTTTGAAGATGCAATGGACAGCTATGAAAAAATTCTCGATATTATCGGGGATATCACCGGCAATGTTATTGCACCCAATGCCGAATCTGTGGATAAAGACGGTCCGCAGCTGATCAACAATGAAGTGGTTTATGCGAGAGGAACCCGGGAAAACCAGGATGTACTGGCGAAAGCCGGACTTATCGGCATTTCCCTTCCGCGGAAATACAAGGGGTTGAATTTCCCCATGGTACCCTATGTCATGGCTGCTGAAATCGTCAGCCGTGCGGATGCCGGGTTCTCGAATATCTGGGGTTTACAGGACTGTGCCGAAACGATCCATGAGTTCGCTTCCGAAGAGCTTAAATCGGCCTATCTACCCCGGTTTGCCGAAGGCGCCACGGCAGCAATGGTTCTTACAGAACCCGATGCGGGCTCCGATCTTCAGGCCGTTCAGCTCAAAGGACAACAAATCAGCGCAACCTATGATGCTGCCAAAGATGTTTATTATCTGAATGGTGTGAAAAGATTTATCACGAACGGTGATGCTGACATTGCACTTGTCCTTGCCAGGTCGGAGGAAGGTACGGCCGATGCCAGGGGTTTGTCACTTTTTCTGTACGACAGGAAAGACAAGGCCGTTAAAATTCGCCGGATCGAAAATAAACTGGGGATCAAGGGATCTCCCACCTGCGAAATGGTTTTCACGAATGCTCCCGCGAAACTTTTGGGAGAAAGAAAGATGGGATTAATAAAATACGTCATGTCCCTCATGAATTCCGCAAGGCTGGGCATCGGTGCACAGTCGGTAGGAATCGCCGAGGCAGCATACCGGGAGGCTTTCAAATATGCCAACGAACGTATCCAGTTTGGCAGGGCCATCATTGAATTCCCGGCCGTCTACGAACTCCTCAGGAATATGCAGACACGCATCCGGGCAATCCGAAGCCTTCTCTACGAAACTGCCCGTTACGTGGATATTTATAAGTCATATACTTTCGCATCGGAAGAGCGGAAACTGGAACCGGAAGAAAGACAGGAGATGAAAAAATACCAGCGTCTTGCCGATGTATTCACTCCCCTGCTCAAACTGTTTTCAAGCGAGTACTGCAACAGCATTGCCTATGACGCAATGCAGATCCATGGCGGTGCCGGGTTCATGAAAGATTTCCCGATCGAGAGGATCTACCGCGATGCCAGGATCACTTCCATTTATGAAGGTACTTCCCAGTTGCAGGTCGTGGCTGCCATTCGCGGCGTAAGTACAGGCGCTTACCTGGCAAGGATCCGGGATTTTGAACAACTTAAGGTCTCTCCCGAACTCGAATACCTTAAAAAGATCCTTGTCTCTATGACGGAAGAATTTGAGTCGACCTATAATTTTGTGAACGCGGCGGGAGACAATGAATTTCTCGATTTCCATGCGCGCAGGCTGGTTGAAATGGCAGGGAACATTATCATGAGCCAGCTCCTTCTTCGTGATACATCGGTCAATGAGGAATTTATGAATCCGACCGAAATGTTTATCAAGACGGCTTTGTCCCAGAATTCGGAAAGAGCCGGTTATATCAGGAACTCTGAACTCAAGGATCTGGGGATCTATAAATACTGAGGGAAGATCAATGTGGAACGCGGATTCTGATGGCTAGCGGAACGGATTTGTTTGAAATGGTTTGAAATGGTTTGAAATGGTTTCAACTCAATTCATCAAAACACCAAATAATTTCCATGGCCTATAGGCACAAGTAAAAAGTAAAAAGTAAAAAGTAAAAAGTAAAAATTCCTGCGGTGAATCCTAGCTTCACCAAATCACCAGATCACCAAATTCTTCCTCCGTGATTATCCGCACAAATCCGTCAAATCCGTGTTCCTCTTCCTCTTCCTCTTCCACTTCACCAAATCACCAAATCACCAGATCACCAAATTCTTCCGGTGTCCAGATTCAATCAAAAAATATTTACCAACACTTTGCAGGAAATTTCTTTGTTTTAACATAAATTTAACCCGTACTATTTGAGGGCCTGGTTTTTTATTATCTATTTTGTGGTATGGAATTTGAGTGTCAGATATGAAATCTGATTTGTGATGGAAAAGCTGGTGAATAAAATATTAAGGATCCTGAAGGATCACGTTAATGAAAACAACCGGGAGATTCAATCCAATCAGGAAGAAATCAGCCGGATGCTTAATGATACGTCATATAAGGAACGTCACCGGGAGCTTGAATATAAATACGCACTCAATAAAGAACTTCTGGATGAAAATGATGATTTCATAAATATGCAATTACGCATCTCTGAATTTATGGAGAAATATTCTCACCTTTTTACAGATGAAACGTTAGAAGAACCCAGGCTGGAGGAACCCGAAGATACCGAAAAGATGCCTTACTTCAACAAGACGGTTATGGGACAGATGACTTTCGGGCCTTCACATCCGCAGTTTAATAACCCCCGGTTCTTCGCCGAACTTCTCAGGCATTTCCAGGAAATGGAAAACTATGAGATGTGCGATTACCTGCTCAAGATAAAAGAGAAGGGCAGGACGGTCTGAGTTTCTGTTTCACAGGGTTGATTTTTTCCTTACGGTGAACTAATGGATCAACGGCAATCATTTATCATTATCGGTGCAGGTAATGTGGCCTTTCATCTTGGCGGTGCCCTGGCGGCAGCAGGATACAGGCCACTGCAGGTTATTGGCAGGGATCCTTCCCACAGCCGTGAACTGGCAAGACTTCTGAATTCCGGTCATACCACTGTTGTTGAAGAAATCAGTCCGGACGCCGATTTCTATGTCATTGCAGCAAATGATAATTCCATTGCAACCATACTCAGGGAATTTCCATTTACGGGAAAGCTCGTTTTCCACACTTCAGGAAGCGCCGGCACTGAAGTTTTCGGGAAAAAGTTCGACAAGTATGGGGTTTTTTATCCACTTCAGACCTTTTCAAAAAAGCGGGCTCTTGATTTTCATAAGGTCCCTGTTTTTCTTGAAGCATCGGATCCTTCCACTCTGGGAGAAATGAAACGGATTGCCGGCAGCATCTCGAACCATGTCCGGGAAATCGCTCCCGGACTCCTGATGAGGGTCCATATCGCCGCCGTTTTTGCCTGTAATTTCACCAATCATATGTTCGCAATCGCCGATATACTGATGAAGGAAATAGAAATGCCGTTCGACATCCTTCGTCCGCTGATTGAGGAGACATTCCTGAAGCTTTCGTCGGGTTCCCCCTCAGGTATGCAAACCGGGCCGGCTGTGAGAGGCGATACGGAGAGCATTGATAAGCATCTTAAAGCCCTTGGGGACCATCCGGAATACCAAAAAATATATACTTTTGTAAGTCAGAACATACAGGATCTTCATATAAAAAAAAGTGAATGAGTAATTTTAAAGAAGATTTACAAAAAGTAAAAGCCTTTGTTTTCGATGTTGACGGTGTATATTCTTCGAGTAAAATCCTTCTTCACCCCTCCGGCGACCTTATGCGCAGTATGCATATCAAAGATGGTTTTGCAACTCAATATGCCATCAGGAAAGGATATCCCATTGCGATCATCACCGGAGGAAATTCAGAATCGGTTCGTGAACGGTTCCATAAACTAGGGGTGAAAGATATCTACCTCGGTTCATTCCATAAGATGCAGGACTTTGAACATTTTACTTCCAGGTATGGTCTTGAGGCGGCTAATATCCTTTATATGGGGGACGACCTGCCTGATTATCCCGTAATGAAAATCGTCGGTTTCCCCACCTGTCCAAGCGATGCAGTGGAGGAGATCAAGGCAGTTGCCCGGTATATTTCCGATAAACCGGGAGGCGAGGGATGTGTGAGGGATATTATTGAGCAGGTCATGCGTTTGCATGGTAAATGGATGCAAGAAGATGCTTTCCGGTGGTAAGGGATTATGAGAAAATTGCTATCTTTCGCATAAATCTCCTCCAGGTGCTCAAGGCATTTTTCAAACTGGTACGAATCGAAAATCTGCTGATCATCGCTGCTACTCAATACATCATGCGGTGGTGTCTCATAAGTCCTTTCCTCCGCATCAACAATTTCAGCCTGCAGCTTGACCCGTTCCACTTTTTGCTCCTGGTACTTTCCACCGTATTTATTGCTGCTGCCGGTTATATTATAAATGATTATTTTGACACACGCACGGACCGGCTTAACCGGCCGGACCGGGTGGTCATCGACAGGCAGATCTCCCGGAGGAAAGCCATTCTGCTGCATACCATCCTGAACATTGCCGGAGTGGCCATGGGCATTTACCTGGCCTTTTATATTCAAGTCCCCGGCCTGTCGGTGATCTTCCTCCTTGCTTCGGGTTTCCTCTGGTTTTATTCAACCCATTACAAACGGCAGTTTCTGATAGGAAATCTCCTGGTAGCCTTCCTGACAGCAGCGGTTCCCATGCTCGTCATTCTTTTCGAGCTCCCTTTGCTGAACCGGGAATATGGGAAAATCATGATCAGCCATCATGTCAGTTTTATCTATATTTTTAACTGGATAGCGGGATTTGCTTTTTTCGCCTTTCTTACAACGCTGATCCGGGAAATTATTAAAGATTCCGAAGATTTCGAAGGCGACAGCGCCTACGGGATGAACACCCTTCCAATCATCGTCGGCATAAAATATACCCGTGTTGTTCTTGTTTCCCTAATCTCAATCCTGATGGTCAGCCTGGCATGGGTGATCCTGAAATTCATTCTTATAAGCGGTGCGAAAACGGATTATCTCTCCGCAGGTTATTTCCTCATCCTCCTAATAGCACCCTCGATCCTTTTGATTGTCCGTGTGATCAGCGCCCGTAACAGGGAGGATTATCATAAAGCAAGCGGGATCACAAAACTGATTATGCTCGCGGGCATCATGTACGCCTTTCTTGTCAGGTTCATTGTACTTAACCAGGCGGGCTGAAAAAGAGCTTTTATGTTACACGATAAGTTGAAAGAATTCAGGATCATCCTCGCATCCAAATCCCCCAGAAGAAAACAGCTCCTTGAAGGCTTGGGAATTGAATTTGAGACATCCGACCTTCATTCCGTTGAAGAGACCTGGCCTGCCGGGCTCGATAAATTCCAGATCCCGGTTTGGCTGTCCGGGCTGAAATCAGGCGCCTATCCTCACGAACTGAGTAACAACGACATCCTGATAACGGCGGATACGATCGTATGGTTTGAGGAGGAAGTGATCCATAAGCCATCCGACAGGGCTGACGCACTGAGGATCCTGGAAAGGCTGCAAGATCATACTCATGAGGTCATTACAGGTATTACTCTTCGGAGCAAAGACAGGAAGGTTTCCTTCTGTTCGCACAGTGAGGTCACTTTCGGCCCGTTAAACAGGGAAGAGACGGAATTTTACGTGGATCATTTTCATCCGTATGACAAGGCAGGCGGTTATGGCATCCAGGACTGGATCGGTTACGCCGGTATAAAGGAGATCAGGGGTTCTTTTTACAATGTGATGGGTCTCCCGGCACAGATGCTTTACAAGGTCCTGGGAGAATTTACGGATGATATAAGGAAAGAAACCGGTTCCTGAAAAGGACGGCACTTTACGAATTCTCGCAATGCATATCCCCTCATTTTATAACCTGCAGGATCGGATCAATCTTTCCGGTATACTGTCCCTTAAGGCGATGTGCATTGTCCAGTTCTGCATCATAGGTGATCAGGGTATAGCCGTCTTTCCCCTTCACCATCACGCTGCCCCTGGTGACCTTGAATTTATAGAGCTTGTCATTGCTGTATAATTCTACCCATGCATCCACGATATTCCCGGGCTTACGTTCGTATGTATCTTCGACCGTATAGGTTCCTTCACTCAATCCATGCACCGATGGTGAATTGGCATCAAAATAGACAAGGATCGAATAGTCTTTTACATCATGAAGATGCTCGTCGAAAGTCCCGTCGGTGATCTTAATATCATAGTCAGTACTCAGGCTGTCGAGGTTTTCTCCCCAGTTCTCTATGTAGGCGTGAGGGGTATGGTACCGGGTGGTATCAAAAACAAATCCATTCCATTCAATCACGCCGGTGAAAGGATTGGTGGATACTTCGGGGGGATCGGGCTTATCTGCCTTTTTACAGCCTGTGAAAACAAGCACGATCAAAAGCAGGATCAGCCGGACTGGTATTGTTTTCCTCATAAAGACAATGATCCTCGCAGAAAGGTATAACCAAAAATAGGTGAAATTGAAATCCATTTCTCAGGTTTCCTCGAATGCTGTGTCCGGAACTTTATGAATGTTATTACTGGTGTGATGAAATGATCATATTCTTTGATTAAACTTTAAATATTTGATGAATTGAGAAACCATCATCGTATTTTATGGGTGGAATGAGAAAGGTTGAACAGGGCAGGATCATTCCCTCCAGAAGCCGGGAGTAAAAATGACGAGGACGGTAAAGATCTCGAGTCTTCCGAGGATCATCAATATGTCCAGAAAATATTTGCCGGTATCGGGAATGAATGCAAAATTGCCTGCCGGACCGACACGGCCTATACCCGGACCTATACCTCCCATGGTCGTTATAACGGACCCCATAGCGGTATGGACATCGAGACCTATTGCCGCCATAAAAATAGTCCCGGTTACAAATGTGATAAAATAGAGGTAAATGAAGGTCATTACATTATGTACTGTTCTTTCGTCAACCAGCTTACCGTTTATTTTCAGAGGGAACACAGCATTCGGGAAGATGTGATTCCGGATAGAGTTACGGACCCTCTTAAAAAGGAACACGTGCCGGATGACTTTGATTCCTCCGCCTGTGCTTCCGGAGCTTGCCCCGACGAACATGAGGAGAAATACCAGGAGCCATGATATCTGGGGCCATTTCAGGTAATCATCGGTGGCAAAGCCGGTGGCTGTCATGACCGAGGATACCTGGAAAAGGGCTCTCCGGAATGCTTCCTCGAAATGAAGGTTCATGTTGTTGATGAGCTGTATGCATATGATGAGGCTGATCGCGAAGATGATAACGAGATAGAATTTAACTTCCTCGTTGCGCCTTACTTTTTGAAATTGGCCTCGTAGCATGAAATAATGAAGTGTGAAATTCATCCCGGAAAGGGTCATAAAGAAAATGATAATATATTGGGCATAGGCTGAATAGCCGGCAATGCTTGTATTTTTGGTAGAGAAACCTCCTGTGGCCACCGTTCCGAAGGAATGGCAGATGGCATCGAAAAGATCCATATCCCCCATCCAGAGCAGAATGGTCTCGGAAAACGTCAGGATAAGATAGATTATCCACAGACGTTTGGCCACGGACGTAATCCTGGGATGGAATTTGTCCTGCAGTATGGAAGATGCCTCATTATTGAAGAGAAAAACACCCTCTATCCGCAGGAAAGGCAGAATAGCTACGGCAAGGACTATGATCCCCATTCCGCCGATCCAGTGTGTCATGCTTCTCCAGAACAGGATTCCGTGCGGCAGAACTTCGATGTCGGTCAGAATGGATGATCCTGTGGTGGTGAAACCCGAGACCGATTCGAAAAAAGCATCGGCAAAACGTGGGATACTCCCGCTGATCAGGTAGGGTTCCGCTCCGAACAGGGAGATCGTCAGCCAGGCAAGGGTTACGATAAGAAAAGAATCGCGGAGGCCGAAATGATGTTCCTCCCTGCTACGCGTCAGCAGCCAGATAATAAAACCGGTAAGGGTGATTGTGACAACGGAAATGATGAAGGCCAATTGGTCTGTCTCACCATAGATCAGGGTAACGATAAGGGCTGTAGACATGAACAACCCCTCAAGCATGATCAGCATACCCAAAATATGCAGGACACCTTTAATATTTACAAGCCGTCTGCTCAAAATTTTTTATTGACCGGGCAAAGGTATGAAGATCCAAAATACAAATCACAAAATACAAAACACAAATAGGATCAAAGAAAGAAAGTTCAGTGACTGAAAACGGGGAAAATGATTTAAAAGTTGTTTAATGAATGAAGGGGAACACGGATTAGACGGATTCCGATGGCTATCGGAACGGATTCTCCCGGAAGTTAAATATTTTTCAAAAATAAAAGGTACCTTTGATAATGGCCCAATCCCCGCAAAGGATTTAATACAAGCAACCGCTTGAGCACAAACAGCATCCAGAATGAAAACACCAGCCTGAAAATGAAGACTAAATTTTTCAAAACCTACAATGCAATAATCACAGCACTTATAACAATCCTTGGATTTGCATCCTCCTGCGATCCTACCATGGAATATGGAACTCCCTCGGCCAAATTTATTGTAAACGGGAAGGTACTATCTTCAGAAACTAACCAGCCGATTGAAAATATCAGGGTAGCCATGCACGGTGACACCTCATATACCGGAGCTGACGGAGGATATCGGGTCATGGACAGATGGGGTTTCCCCATGGACCAGACGTATGATATACAGTTCATCGACATAGATGGAGTGAGTAACAATGAATTTAGCAGCCTGGATACGATCGTGGAATTCAAGGATCCAAAATTTACCGGAGGAGACGGCCACTGGTACGATGGAGAGACAGAAACCGAATTTGATGTGAAGCTGAAGCCAAAGAAATGACCGTAACGAGACTATCGCTGAGGAAAAAAATCGCTCTTAACCTTTTCAGGAAGTACAAGGCTAACGAGGCTAAAATTCACACATTAAATTACATCCTTTGGGAATGCACCTTACGATGCAATTTAGCATGTATTCATTGCGGAAGCGATTGCAAAAAAGAGGCATCTGCCACGGACATGCCTGCCGGAGATTTTTTGAAAGCGATTGACGACATTACGCCAGTTGTGGACCCTCACCATACGATGATCGCTTTGACGGGAGGAGAGGTCTTGTTGAGAAAAGACCTGGAACAAATTGGATTAGGTTTGTATAACAGAGGTTTTCCGTGGGGGATGGTGACGAATGGTATGCTACTTGACCGGCAAAGACTAACCACCCTGTTGAACGCCGGGCTGCGATCTGTCACCATTAGTCTCGACGGCTCCAGGGAAAGCCATAACTGGTTGCGGGGAAGCACCAAAAGCTATTCTGCCGCACTAAACGCAATCCGGTTATCGGCCGGTATACCCGGAATAAAGTTCGATGTTGTCACCTGTGTAAACCAGAGAAACTTTCATGAATTGCATCAGATGAAAGAAATGCTGATAAACACCGGTGTTAAATCCTGGCGGATCTTTACCATTTTCCCAATTGGCAG
Organism: uncultured Bacteroidales bacterium; assembly: GCA_963771005.1. Classification (GTDB taxonomy): domain Bacteria; phylum Bacteroidota; class Bacteroidia; order Bacteroidales; genus DASQZK01. The sequence goes on along the minus strand of CAVYRO010000008.1, from coordinate 946,642 downwards.
GGCTAAAGAGCATCCTACACTACAACTGGAACCGGTACAGTTTAAAAGATTATTTGATTTCATTTCACAAACGAGGACCGAAGGAAAAATTAAATTAAACTATGGATGCGAAGGATTTTTAGGCAACTATGAAGGAGAGGTCAGGGACAACTTTTTCTTTTGCCGGGCAGGGATTAACATTGCGTCCATTTTGGCAGACGGGTCTGTTTCTGCCTGTCCAAACCTAAGAGAGAATTTTATCCAGGGCAATATCTATCAGGATAACTTAAGGGAAATATGGGAAACCAAATATGATTGTTTCAGGGACCGAAGCTGGGCCAAGACAGGGATATGTGCAGATTGTGATTTCTTTAAGTATTGTGAAGGAAACGGAATGCATTTAAGAGATGAGAAAAGCGGGGAATTACTGTTTTGTCATCTAAAACGAATTGCTGAAGGGGAAAGTATAAAAGACTAAAATCCAGTTTCCTTCAAAGCTTTTCTAATACGTACCGGTTTCGGCCGGGCAAAAAATATCGGTTATATCAGGCAGGTTTTCTCACCAACCACCAGCCCCCAGGGTCTCACTACCCAGTTATTTTCGGTTTGATTTTCGGTGTTTTTAAAGGAAGGGGAACACGGATTAGACGGATTCCGATGGCTATCGGAACGGATTATCACGGATGTTTTTCAACACCGAATAGAAATGGTATCAATTTTCTCCGTTGTTAACATCAACAAATCAACAAATCAACAAATCAACAAATTCTTCAAGGAACTCGTTAAATGGATTTGAATGTGTGGGCACGAATGATTTTTTAGATAGCAGCTGCAGTGTATGTGCAGCATATTCAGAGTTAATTTAGATTAATTATATATTATTGTTATAATAATAACAATGTTATTCAAATAACAAATATAAACATATCTTTGTATCGTTTTTTGAACAAGATGAAGGATTATCAAGAGTGTTATTCAAATAACAGAAAGAAAAAAATCGCAAAGGATAGGGGAGGAAGACTGGTAGAAATTGTCCCGGAGAACCTTACTCTGTGATTTACCCGAAGTACAATGAAACTATACAAGGCAGATTTGCATATACATACCAGTCTTTCACCCTGCGGTGACCTGGAGATGAGCCCGGCGGCTATCATAAAGGAGGCATATGCGAAGGGTTTGGATATAATCGGGGTGAGCGATCATAATACCACCCGGCATGCACGGTCGATGACTGAGCTTGGCAGGGAAAAGGGTATATATGTTCTTCCCGGTGTGGAGATCAACACAAGGGAAGAGATTCATTGCCTTGCATTCTTTGAAAATCCTGACTTTACCGGTAAATTCCAGGAATACCTCGATCTATACCTTCCGGATATAAAAAATGATCCGGTGAGATGGGGATACCAGGTTGAACTGGACAGGGCTGAAAATATCATTTACGAAGAGCATAAGATGCTGTATAACGGGATTGATCAGTCGCTTGAAGAGGTTGAACAAAAAGTACATGAATTGGCCGGATTATTCATCCCGGCCCATGTAGACCGTCAGAAAAACAGCCTGCTGAGCCAGCTCGGGTTCATCCCGGATGGAATACGGGCCGATGCCATTGAGATATCACGACGCAGCGATCCGGCGGAATTTTTGTCTGCTTATCCGGAATTTACAAAATATCAGGCCATAACTTCCTCGGATGCGCATTATCTCGCTGATATAGGTGCCGTTCATACGCTGATAAGGATGAAGGCCCTGGATTTCTCAGAGATCCGGAAAGCTTTTCGAAAGCTGAACGGCAGGTATGTCACGCCGGGATAAAAAAGACCATGCTGAACATACCCGGAATTGTCCTGCATTCGGTGAGTTCCCGGATTGAAAAGGTCCGGATCACCGTCAGGTAAAGTGAGACCGGTAACATGTTTATGTTATGCATCAGGAATGATAAACCCGGAACCCGGATTATTGAATAGTATCCTTTCTAAAAAACCAAATATTTCGAGAAATGACCAGAATTACATCACTTGCGGATCTAAAAAAGATGCGTGATGAACTGCAAAGCGGGCTGAATCTTCGCGGAAGAGCGGATGATCCGGAAAGCTGTGTGCAGGTTAAAGTGGCTATGGCAACCTGTGGCATCGCATCAGGAGCCAAACAGATCATGGAATTTTTTGCCGATCAGTTTGAAAAAAGAAATATCGACGGGAATGTAGTTCAGACGGGCTGCATGGGCTATTGTTATGCAGAGCCTACCGTGGAGGTGACACTTCCCGGCAATGATCCGGTCGTTTTCGGTTTTGTGGATGAAAGAAAAGCCGATCAGATCATCGAGAAATACATTAAAACCGGCGAATTGGTTGACGGGATCATCCCGGTCAACTATGAAATTATTGATTTAAAAGAATAAGGAGGTTTCATCATGTCAAAATACAGTATGCATCTTCTTGTATGCGGGGGTACCAGCTGCCGGGATTCTGCCAGCGATATGATCGTGGAAAATCTCCGGAATGAACTCAGGGAACAGGGCCTGGACGAAACGGTACAAGTGATCATGACCGGTTGTTTTGGATTTTGTGACAAAGGGCCGGTTGTTAAGGTGATGCCCGGTAATATTTTCTATACCCGCGTAAAACCATCCGATGCGAAGCTTATCGTCGAAGAGCACATTATCAGAGGCCACAGGGTGGAAAGCCTTCTGTACAAAGAACCGGTGCGCGACGAAAATATCAAGGATTCAAAGCCCACGGGTTTTTATAAGAAACAGATCCGGATAGCCTTGAGAAACTGCGGGTTTATTAATCCCGAGAATATCGATGACTATATCGCCAGGGACGGGTATCTCTCCCTTGGCAAAGCATTGACGGAAATGACACCTGACTCGGTGATCGCAGAAATTAAAGGTTCGGGTCTGAGGGGCCGGGGCGGTGCCGGATTTCCTACAGGGCTGAAATGGGAAATTACCCACCAAACGCCTGGAGAGAAAAAATATGTAGTTTGCAATGCAGATGAGGGCGATCCCGGGGCATTCATGGACAGGTCGGTTCTCGAAGGCGATCCGCACAGCGTACTGGAGGCAATGGCAATCTGCGGGTATTGCATCGGTTCCGATACCGGCCTGATCTACATCAGGGCCGAATATCCTCTGGCAATCAAGAGGTTGAAGATCGCCATTGAACAAGCCCATGAATACGGACTGCTTGGAAAGGATATTTTCGGTACAGGCTTCAATTTCGACATTGCGCTTAAATATGGAGCCGGAGCCTTTGTGTGCGGAGAAGAAACGGCCCTTATTCATTCCATGGAGGGCGGCAGGGGAGAACCCACTCTTAAACCTCCGTATCCTTCGGTAGAGGGTTACCTGGGGAAACCTACCAATGTAAATAACGTGGAGACCTTTGCGAATATACCGGTCATTCTTATGAAGGGCGCAAAATGGTTCTCATCCATTGGTACTGCAAAATCAAAAGGTACAAAGGTTTTTGCACTGGCGGGAAAGATCAATAACGTCGGGTTGATTGAGGTGCCGATGGGAACCACATTGCGGGAGGTGATCTTTGAAATAGGCGGTGGCATAAAGAACGGAAAGAAATTTAAAGCTGTCCAGACCGGCGGCCCATCGGGAGGATGTCTTACAGAGGTGCATCTCGATACGCCCATCGATTATGAGAATCTGGTTGCGGCAGGTTCAATGATGGGATCGGGTGGAATGATTGTGATGGACGAAGACGATTGCATGGTTTCCATCGCCAAATATTTCCTTGATTTTACGGTGGATGAATCCTGTGGCAAGTGCGTTCCGTGCCGCATCGGGAACAAAAGACTGCACGAGCTCCTGAAAAAGATAACCGAAGGAAAAGGAGAGGAGGACGACCTCGACCGGTTGAAAAACCTGAGTAATGTCATAAAAGACACCTCTCTCTGTAACCTGGGCCAGTCTTCACCTAACCCGGTACTGTCAACAATGACGTACTTCATGAATGAGTACCTGTCCCATGTAATCGATCATAAATGTCCGGCAGGCGAATGCAAGGCTCTGATGGATTATCACATTTCAGAAGAAAATTGTACGGGCTGCACGGCATGTGCCAGGGCTTGTCCCGTAGGCGCTATCAGCGGCGAACGGAAGCAGCTCCATAGCATCGACCAGTCGATCTGTATAAAATGCGGAGCATGTCTGGAGAGATGTAAATTTGATGCAGTTGAAATCATCTAATTCACGAAGATAAAATGAAGCTTTTAAATGTAACCATAGACGGTAAGAAGTTACAGGTTCCGGAGGGAATAAGTATTTTCAAGGCCGCCAGGTCCGCGGGGATCGATATACCCGCACTTTGCTACATGGACCTTAAGGATCTTCATATTGAAAACAAACCGGGAGGTTGCCGTATCTGTTCCGTGGAAGTGGAAGGAAGGAGAAACCTGGCCCCTTCCTGTTCAACCGATGTTGCGGATGGAATGGTAATCAGGACCTCTTCACTGAGAGTGCTGAATGCAAGGAGGACTGTCCTGGAACTCATTCTTTCAGATCATCCGAAAGAATGCCTGACCTGTTCCAAGTCCGGGAAGTGCGAGCTCCAGGATATGTCGGTAAAACTCGGTGTAAGAAATATACCGGGACAGGAATTTGCCGAGATGTCTGTTTATCGCACCGATACTTCACCTTCCATCATCAGGGATATGGATAAGTGCATCATGTGCAGAAGATGCGAGACCATGTGCAATGAATTTCAGACCGTAGGCGCTCTTGGAGCTGTCAACAGGGGATTCATGGCGGTCATTGCCCCGGCTTTCGAGATGAACCTCGAGCATTCGCCCTGCACGTATTGCGGGCAGTGCGTTGCAGTTTGTCCAACCGGCGCACTCACCGAGGTAGATCATACGCGGAAGGTCATCGCCGCTCTGAGCGACCCGGCGAAAACAGTCATCGTGCAGACCGCACCTGCCGTGAGAGCAGCACTGGGTGAAGAGTTTGGTTTCAAACCCGGAACCCTCGTTACCGGTAAGATGGTCACTGCCCTTCGCGACCTGGGATTCGATTATGTTTTCGATACCGATTTTGCCGCCGACCTGACCATCATGGAGGAAGGGACCGAAATCCTCGGAAGGCTTACCCGTTTCCTCGAAGGGGACAAAAGCGTTAAGCTTCCTATACTAACCTCCTGCTGCCCGGCATGGGTGAATTTCTTTGAGCATCAGTTTCCCGATATGAAGGATATTCCATCAACGGCACGTTCACCCCAACAGATGTTCGGTTCAATTGCCAAGACTTATTTTGCGGACAAGATCGGCGTAAAACGGGAAGATATGATAGTGGTTTCGATTATGCCCTGTCTTGCAAAAAAATATGAATGCCAGCGTGATGAATTCAGCGTGAATGGCAACCCGGATGTTGATTATTCCATCTCTACCAGGGAGCTTGCATTCCTTATTAAATCCGCAAATATTGATTTCCGCGGACTCCCGGATGGCGATTTTGACAAGCCCCTGGGCGAATCCTCGGGGGCTGCCGTTATTTTCGGGACCACCGGAGGTGTGATCGAGGCAGCCACCCGTACAGCCTATGAACTCTATACCGGCAAGACGCTTCAACGGATCGATTTCAAGGAATTGCGGGGATTGGAAGGTATACGGAAGGCCACCATCGATATGGATGGGTTCCCGCTGAAGATCGGGATTGCGCACGGACTCGGAAATGCAAGGAAACTTCTTGAGGACATTCGCCAGGGAAGGTCTGAATTTCATGCGATAGAGATCATGGCCTGCCCCGGGGGATGCATCGGGGGAGGCGGTCAGCCTCTTCATCACGGCAATTCCGCCATACTTAAAGCCCGGGCCGCGGCTATTTATGCCGAAGATGCCGGGAAGCCTGTACGGAAATCCCATGAAAACCCGTATATCCAAAAGCTGTACGAAGAATTCCTTGGCAGGCCGATGAGTGAAACGGCGCATCACCTGCTGCATACCCATTATTTCGACAGAAGTAAAAAGATCTTCGAAATCTGAACCGCCGTAAACTGCAAATAAAAATTTAGAAAAAATGTCAAGTGTTAAAATAGAACTCAGGAAGGACCAGGTTGAAAAAATCCAGGGAATTTGTAAATCTTTCCGCAACGAGCCTGGGGAACTTATTAACGTCCTGCATAAATGCCAGGGAGAATTCGGTTACCTGCCCGCTGAAATACAGGAAGTCGTGGCTGAAGAACTGAAGATCCCCGTAGTCAAAGTTTACGGGGTAGTCACTTTTTACTCTTTTTTTACCATGACGCCCAAGGGGAAATTCCCGGTCTCCATATGTACGGGTACCGCTTGCTATGTAAGGGGCGCAGAGAATGTGCTCGCCGAATTCAAGAAACAGCTGGGCATTGAAGTGGGGGAAACTACAGTGGACGGAAAATTTTCGCTTAGCTGTTTGCGTTGTGTAGGGGCGTGCGGACTGGCTCCTGTAGTGCTTGTAGGTGATAAAACCTATGGCAGGGTATCTCCCGATGGTGTTAAAGACATCCTCAAGGAGTACCGGGGTTAGCCCGGTAATGTTTTGGTTAATTTTAGGGTTTGCGTGAAGCCGGGTGTAATACCCGGCTTTTTTTGAGAAAGGTTTTTATGATCACCACTCTGACCACCTCACCCCCCCGGCCCCCCTCTCCTGGAAAGAGAGGGGGGTGACCTTCGACGATGAACGGCCTTGGGATTAAATTTCTCTTCCGTATTACAATCTCATAAGAAGATCCTGCAAATTTTATGAGAAAAGCAGATTTAGGAATTAGATATTTTTTTGTATGGACGTAAAGCCCCTCTCCCTCAGGGGAGGGGTTGGGGAGGGGTGGTCCGGTGAACTGTTCCCATTGAGGCTCAGCTTTCCCTCTTCCGGCTCAAAAGAAGGTTCACCGCTTCATCCAGTGAACCGGCCGGTGTAACCTTCCCGGAATTCACAAAATAGATCTCATCCGCATTTTCAATGGTGTTCAGCCGGTGTGCAATGATCACCCTGGTGGTGGATTCGGGAAGCTTTCCCAGGATATCATCCAGAAGTTTTTCAGTAACCGTGTCGATATTTGCCGATGCTTCATCAAGAATCAGCAGCTCAGGTTTGCGCAGGACAGCCCGCATAAAAGCAATGAGCTGTTTCTGCCCCAGGCTTACACTGTCTCCGCTGGTTTGTACCTTTGCGTTGAGACCTTCGTCAAACCGTTCCAAAAGTATTTCAAGGCCGGTTTCGCGCAATACTGAGGTGAGTTCACCATTTGTTTGTTTATCAAACAGAGGATTCCCGTAAAGAATGTTATCCTTCACGCTTCCTGTAAAAAGGAAAGGGTCCTGGACAATAAAGCCGATTTTACGCGATCTTTCCTCCGCTGTGTAATTCCTCAGATCCTTTCCATTCAGGTAGATAGTTCCCACTGTGGGATCATAGAGCCGTGCCATAAGAGAGGCTGTTGTTGTTTTCCCGCCTCCTGTCGGGCCGACGAAAGCATACGTTTTACCCGGCCGGAGAGTGAAATTGATCTTGTGAAGAACTTCCTTTCCATTGGGATAGCGGAAATGGACATTTTCAAAAGTCATTACTCCACCGTCATGAATTTCATTTTTGCTGTCCACTCTTTCAATATCCGTCTCCAGGGAAAGGATCCTTGAAATCCTGTCCCATCCTGCCAGGGCAACCTGGAAATTTGCCCATAATGCGGCAAGCTGCCGGAGCGGACTATAAAAATTATTGACATAGGCCAGGAAACTGATCAGGAAGCCAATCGTAAAATGGCCCGTACTGATCAGGAAGATTCCAAATGCCAGCACAATAAGTTGCCCGATATTCGAAAAGAGGGTGTAAACAGGCATAAAGACATAATTGGCCAGGCCCGCCTTCACCGAGGTGGAATAATTTTCAAGGTTGGCTTCTTCAAATCGTTCCCTGAAATAGTCTCTCCGGTTAAAGGCAATGATCACCCTGAAATTATTCAGGCTTTCCTGGATCTCTGCACTAAGTGCTCCGACCGACCGGAGGTTTTCTGCATTTTTCCGTTTCACCCAGGGGGAAAGTATGCGGGTGAAGAGGAGTAGAAGAAGGGCGGGTGAAAGAGCTGCAGCACCGAGGGGGAGGTTGATGGAGACGAGGAATATGCCGGCGCCCACCATGGTGAATATGCTGCCCATAAACTGCATCAGCGACTGTGAGAAGAACTGGTTGAGCTTATCGGTGTCATTGTTTATCCGTGAAATGAGATCGCCGGCTTTATTCTGGTTAAAAAAATCCACCGGCAGTTCCTGGAGTTTGTTGAATACTGAATTCCGAAGGGTAAAGAGCATCCGCTGACCGACGGTTCCCATCAGTTTGGTCTGGAAGTACCCGGTCACCAGGGTTGTCAGGTACATTCCCAGAAGGATCCCGGAGAAAACAAGTACGCCATGATACTGACGTGTCGTTACATAATGATCTATGGTATAACCGATCAGCAGGGGAGCCATCAGGCTGAGAGCGGAATTAATGAAAATAGCCACGAAGGCGTACAGCAACAGGCGCTTTTCCTCAACCATCATGGAGAGAAGGCTCCGCAGCGAAGCTATGGCGGATTTTTTCCGGCCTTTCTCTTCGAGCACTTTGTTCAGATCATAATTCATAGTAGCTGGTGCTTCTTTGTGAGTTACTGATCTGGACATACTCCGGGGAGGTCTCCATCAATTCCGTATGTGTGCCACTTGCCAGCAGTTCTCCTTCCATGAGAAGGAGAATCTGGTCGTAATCCTTTATGGATGAAATACTTTGTGTAACGGAGAGTATGGTGATACCGGGATAATTGTTCAGGACATTGCAAAGTATTTTTCTTTCCGTTCGTTTGTCGACCCTGGAGGTAAAATCGTCGAGGAGGAGAATGACGGGGTCAAGCGCCAGGGCCCTGGCCAGCATAATCCTTTGCTTTTGACCGCCGGAGAGGCTGGTACCGCGTTCAGCCACCTTCGTGTCCAGCCCGCCAGGCAGGGAATTGACAAATTCTTTCAGCTCCGCACTTTCAATTGCTTTGTCGAGGGATTCCCTGGTGACTACCTTATTGAAGGCGATATTTTCGTACAGGGAAAGATTGAACATCACACTGTCCTGAAAGACAAATCCGATCTGGCTGTGGAAGGATTCCTGATTGAAATCGTTGATATCGTTCCCGTCGAAGGTGATCCTGCCCTCGTCCGGGCTAATAAGTCCGGTGAGGAGATGCAGGAGCTGGCTCTTTCCCGCGGCCGTGGGTCCTACTACCGCTACCCTTGAACCTTCTTTAATGGTAAATGAGATATCCTTCAGTACAGGTTTGCCGTCATAACGTACAGTCACATGTTCGAGAGTGATATTCCCCTTAAGAGGCAGGGTAAGTGTGCCTTTCCCCAGGGTTTCAGGCGCGGAAAGTACCTGATTGATGCGGGCATAGGATGCCGTTGCCTGGGCAATTACATTGCTCATGAAACCGATGATCATGATGGGAAAGATCAGCAGGGCAATATAACTGTTAAATGCCGCGAATTCACCAAGGGTCATGCTACCTTTGATGACGAGATGGCCACCAAGGGCCAGAACGGTAAGAACCGCCAGGTTTGCTATGAAAATTATGATCGGTATCAGCGCGGCAAACATACTCAGGATGCTCAGACCTATATTCTTCGCTTCTGTGTTGGCGCCCAGGAATTTATCGTATTCACTTGCCTGTGAATTTAAAACACGGATAATGGCGGCACCCAGGATGCTTTCATTGATCACCTTATTTAGCCAGTCGATGACTTCCCTTGATCTTTTAAACAGAACCTTCACCTTTGCGAATACCAGGTAAAAAGTCACACTGATGAGAGGTATGATAAGCAGCACGGGCAAGGCAAGCTTTACGTTTATGCTGATCAGCAGAACGCTGGTGCCTAGAATGAGGAAGATAGATGAAATGATGGACACAATTGCCCTCGCCACGAACATTTTCAGGGAATCGATATCGGAGGTCATATTCGTGAGTAGCTTGTTTGGGTTTTCGGCTAAAACAAAGGCATAACTCTGCCTGGAGATCCTGGCTGACAGTGAGGAACGGATATCGCGTGCCACACGTTCTGATGCGAAGGTCTGAACGATACTCTGAAGGTAGGTGAAAACAAAGATCACGAATGCGGCCGAAAAGAAATACACGATGAGGGTCCTTAATACGAAATGACCATTGGAATAAGAATCGATCCCCCAGGAAATGATCTTGGGAATGATGAGATTAACCCCATTTCCGATAAGGGTAAGAAATATGAGAAGTAGTATTATCCCCCTGTATGGTTTGACGAGGCTGAAAATATTCGATCTCTTTCCATTTCCGCCCGGTTTTTTCCCTTCCTTCTTCACCCTCATTATTGATTGGTACAAATGGATAACAATTGATCCAGCCAAATGGATTTGATCACCCTGTCAGCCGGAGAGCCCGTAAAGGTGCAATTTTTTTTTGTAAATGGGAATTCATCCGGAGGTTTTACCCGGAAAAAGACAAGTGAAATGGATCCCGGCAGCATGAACCCCAGGAACAGGAAGTGGCCGGATTAAACAGATTTCCCATGTATCCGGTAAAAAAAAGCTGACCTCTAGTCGAAGGCAGCTTTTTAATTTCGGGCTTTTGGGGATTTCAGGATTCATCCCGGCGGATGATCCTCATAAAAACGTATTTTACGTACTATCTGAAGTTCCTGCGGGGAGGTCTTTCAGCTTTTTCACGAGCTTCATTGACCTTAAGGTTTCTTCCCTGCAGATCTTTGTCGTTCAGGTTTTCAATAGCGTCCTTTCCTTCAGAATCGTTAGGCATCTCGACAAAACCGAAACCCTTGCTTCTACCGGAATACTTGTCAGTAATGATTTTTGCGGAGGAAACTTCTCCGAATTCTTCAAAAACTTCTCTTAACACCTCTTCAGTAATGGTGTAATTAAGATTTCCTACATAAATATTCATAATAAAAAAAAATTAAATAAAACGAAAAATTGAACTGATTCAACTTCAAATTTAGACTATTTTAAGGAAAAAAAACAATGATTTAAAAAAAAAACGAAAGAATTCCTAAATACGGGCAAGTTGCTGGTAAATATTTATTTATGTATTATCTTACAGGACCGTAGGATTTCAGGGTTTTTCATGTGGGAAATATACACCCGTATTTCTATTTTTGCGGTATATTTTTTGGTATAAAACAGGACTGGAAGCTTTTATTTTACCGTTATAATACCCCGTTTGCAGGTGTTGATTGCCTGATTTCAGAATGTTTAACAGGCATAGTTGAGAACGAAATGTTTTCTGAGTTTGTTAAAAAAGTAGTATTTAATAGTAAAGCCATGAAGTACAAACTGTTCATTCTGATCTTTTTTATAAGTGGTATTGGTGTTTCTGCCCAGGGTTTGGATACCCTTCACCTATGGCCGGGAAATGTTCCCGGTGAGACTGAGCCAAAGGCTCCCCCGGAATTATCCCCGGATAATACCAATCATGTCTCCCGGATCATGAAGGTTACTGATCCGGCTATCGTGGTTTACCCTGCACCTGGCGGGAAAAACAAAGGTGCCGGTGTGGTGGTATGTCCGGGAGGAGGGTATAATATCCTGGCCGTCGATCTGGAAGGCTATGAGATCGCCACATGGCTGAATACACTCGGATACACGGCATTCGTTCTTCAGTACCGGGTTCCGCGGAAAGAGGCTGGTGCCTTGCAGGATGTGCAGCGTGCTTTGCGAATCGTCCGCAGCAAGGCTTCGCAATGGGACATCGATACGGCAAAGGTCGGAGTCCTGGGTTTCTCGGCCGGGGGCAGTCTGGCAGCCCGGGCGGAGACCCGCTATCATGAACAGACCTATACGCCGGTTGATAAAGCCGATAGTTTTTCATGCCGTCCGTCTTTTGGCGTTCTTATCTACCCGGCTTATCTTGATAAGGGCGAAAAGCGTTCCCTTACTCCCGAACTAAGCGTGGATTCAGAAACTCCCCCGACCTTTCTTTTCGCCACTGCCGATGACCGATATTCCAACAGTGTCCTTGTTATGGCCGGCGCATTGCGTGACGCACATGTTCCCGTGGAATTGCATCTTATGCCTGAAGGGGGTCATGGATATGGTCTTCGAAAGGGTAATGCCGCAGCAGAAGTCTGGCCGCAAATGGCAGCCGCCTGGATGAAGGACATCCTGAATGAATGACCCTTTACTCAGATATATTCTATACTGACCGTTTTAAGGAATTTCTCCTCAAGGATACGGGCCATCCTTTTTACTACCGTTCGCCTGATCTCAAGGTCAACGGGAAGGCTCGGATCCTGGTGTGCAATGTTGATCCGGGTGCCGATGATAAACCGGATGTCATCGCTTTCCCGGAACATGCTCACAATGCGGTCGGCAGGACCTTTACCCAGGGGATAGGAGCTGCTGTAGTCCTTCAGTATGCGGGTGACCTTAGTGAGGGTGAGGATACCTTCGGTGACCAGGTCAATCCCCTCCATGCCGGATACAGGCGGCAGGTCCGGGTCATCAAAACTAAGGCTGTCTGTGATCGTCCGCCCGAGCTCGCGTCCAACAATATCGGCGGTGGTGGCGCCTGAGATGATGATCTTACCTTTGAATTCGCCGACTGATCTTCCGAGAAGCAGGTCTTTGTCCTTTTCATAGGGAGGGCCTGTACAAACCAACAATTTACGGGGTTCACGGAAGTAGATCATGGAACAGCTTGTATCATCGCGACTACTGTACCCGTCGATCTTATGCGCCATGGTCACCACCTTGTTCGCCAGTCGGCGGGCAGAGAGGCCGGGGTTCGTGCCGATCAGCCTGAGAACATAATCCCTTGCATTGGCAATGCCCCATCCGAAAGGGTACTGGTCGGATCCCATACCCGCCTGGGATATGCCGTCGGAGCAGATCATGATCCTGTCTTCCTTCTGCGGACGGAACCGGCAGCTTTTGATCTCCTTTCCGGCATTTTTCTCGCTCTCCATGATGATGCTGTTCCATTGCGGCTCATAGATCCGGTCTCCCCTGAAGATCATTGTCTGGGGATTGTCATATTCCAGGATGCTTACATCCCCGTCCGATTCAATATCGATGATGGTGAAGGTGGCATAATTCATCTTTCGCTCCGAACATACCGGGAGTGTGTTCATGATGATCTCGGCGATTTTTTCTGCTTCCTTATGCTCCATGGTGAAATTAAGAGCCATGGTGGAGGTAAGGGTGGCCAGAACATTAGCCTTGACCCCATGTCCCATGCCATCGGAAAGTACCATGATCGTCCGGTTCTCCTCCAGTACTTTTTTTGTAAGGAAAACGTCTCCGCAGATCCGTTCTTCACCGCAATTCTTCTGGGCACAATGCACCTCAATATGGAATTGATCCTGCATCAGCCTTTGCGTTTCAAGGGTTTGTCTTTATAAAAATCGATGATGGAATGCAGCATTTTTTCTGTTTCAGAAGCGCCTTCGCCTAACAGAAAACCGATCTGCTGTACGAGGGAAAGGTTCTTGTCGATCACTTCGGAAACTCGCTTCAGCACTTCTTCTTTCCTGACTTCCGGAGAATACATATCCCGGAAGATCCCCCCGGCGATCTTTCCCTTCCGGATAACGAAGGCGGAAAGGTTGAGAAGCTGACCCCGAAAGGTAATATCGCGGTTCTGGATATTTTCATTGTTGGAAAGAACAAAGGAAAAAAGATTATAGATATTGTAGGGCAGGAGGGTCTTCAAGTCGGCGCCCGCCAGCCCCGGAATGATCTCATTTATTTCCGCGGCATCGTCACCTAACATGGTGATGAAGCTCTGGTTAGCCTGGAGCACCTTAAGTTTTTCATCCAGGATAACCAGCCCGGAAGGGAGTTTCTGAAGCATGGATGTGATGATTTCCGAGGCCTCCCGGGCGGTTTCCTTTTCCTTTCTCGCCACAAGTTCCGAATCCCGGAGGGCCTTTTCAGCCAGGGCAAGCTTTTCATTGCTGATTTTCAGGGACTGGATATAGTCCTGCCTGTTCCGGCTCGTATAGTTGTTGCACATTTCGGGTATCGCCAGACCCTTGGCAATGGCGACGGCAAACTCACGGCATGAGTTGTAACCGCAGGCTCCACAGCCGATATCCTCCCCCTCCTCTTTTTTCAGTCCTTGCATGATCTCCAGGATGCGCTCCCTGGTCGGGTAGGGAAGCCGCTGATCATCATTGACGAAGGAACGTTGAAATTCAAGGCTGCCGTAAGTTTTCATATCTTCTTCCCACTGCTTCCTGTTCAGGCTCTTCATCCTCTTCCGTGCATAGGTTTTCACGGCAGCCTGCCTGATGTATCTCTTTCCACCCTGCGTTGTACCCGGACCCATAAGATATTCGGTATAGAAAAGATTGAAGTGCGAATTTATGGTCCCGGTGCTTTCTTCAAATTCCCTGAGTGCCTCTTTCAGTTCCAGTTCGCCTTCCACCGTCGTGACATTCCCCGAGACCAGGTCATCGTCAAGCCCTGCGGCCTGAACGATACCGCTCGCTATCGGGAATAAAGCCCCGGTGTTCCCGTGGGGTGGATCGAACTCGCTGAATTCGAGTCTTTTTTCTTCAATCCTGAATTCCAGGAACAGATCCCGGAGTTCCGCAAAGGTAAGTACGGCATCCAGCCTTCCGTCGCCTGTACCGCGTTCCTCTTCTTTTTTAAGGGCAATGAGGGGGCCGACATAAACAACCTTTATTTCCGGTCCGTATTTTTTCCTTACCACCCTGGCTGTTGCCACTGCCGGTGTTATGAGTGGGGCCAGGTTGGGGATGAGCCCGGGCTGGAATTTTTCTATGTAACCCACTGCCACGGGATCATTGGACATGATATAGTACTTCCCCCGGAAATCCTTCAGGAGTTTAGCATATTCTGCAGCGATCAGGTCGGCTCCGAAGGAAACTTCGTTAACATAGGTAAACCCGAGTTCCCGGAGCATTGAGACAAACTTCCTGTAATCGGTGATGTCGGGAAATTCTGCAGCGATGGTGGGATCCACAATAACGGCCGATGGCACGGATCTGTCAGAAATGATGGCACGCGTGCTTTCCTTTGAATCGAGGTAGCCTATGCATGCGGGTTTGCATGCCGCGATACAACTCCCGCAACCGATACAGCGTCCGGGCATGATCCTGGGTACGGGCTGGTCGGCCTTTACCTGGATGGCATTGACAGGACAGACCCGCATACAGGCATAGCATACCCTGCATTCCGATTCAATGATGTGTACAAGCCCTTTCAAATTTTCACCTTTTTAAGTCTTCCAAGTTCGGCATCCAGGAGTTCTCTCAGGTTCTCAAAAGTTACGCCCTCAAATATCCTGTCATTGATCTTCAACACCGGTCCCCTGTTGCATTTTCCGAAACAGTGATTCCCCCTGAACCGGACGGCATCCTCAAGATCGTTCTGTTTCAGGTACTCCTGTATGATTGTAACAGCCTTTTTATTCCCCCTGGCAAAACAGGAACTTCCGAGACAGATAGTGAGTTCGGCTTCAGTGCTTTCCATTTGACTCCATGCTTTTGTTCCAAAATTAACAATAAAATCTTTATGGATTATTCATTTGAGGTGATATCTTACTTTTACAATATCAATATAAACACCAGAATATCAATGAATTATATGTTTATTCTCTCAGCGGTATAATTTATACGAAGTAAAAATTACCCTTTATCTCTGTCCAAATCTTCTATGACTGCAGGCTAATATTCAATAAATCAATAGAATATGGAGATAAAAAGAGGCATATGTTTAAAAATATTGTTAGTTGAATAACATTGTTTGTAAAATAACAGTAAAGATAATTATATTTGTATGAGCAGGTTGAAAATTTTTTTGTATGAGATCGGAAGTTGGTAATAATCCATTGAAAAGGGTTAAGAAAGGCAGGTAACGCATGTCTGAAATAAGCGAAATAATTGGCAGGTTCCCCGATTTGAACCGGGACAAACTCATCCCTGTCCTCCAGGAAATACAGGATAAAACCGGGTTTATACCGGAGGAATCGGTGAATGAGCTGTCGGTATTTCTCGGTCTTCCCGCCGGAAAGATCTATGGTCTGGCTACTTTTTACAGCCAGTTCCGGTTTTCCCCCCCTGGAAAATATCACATCCGTGCATGCCACGGAACCGGCTGTCACATGGAAGGAGCCGGCGTCCTGATCCGGGAGATAGAAAAGATCCTCGGGATCACTGACGGGGAAACCACCCGTGACGGGATCTTCAGCCTACAGGTACTTTCCTGCATCGGCGCTTGCGGCCAGGGCCCGGTTATTTCTGTCAATGAAACATATTACAAAGCAGTCGATAAGAAAAGCATCAGGGAAATCATAGGGGTTTATCAGGAAATAGAAAAGGTTAAATGAAAACCGCCGTAACCGATAATTCCGCACAGAAGATCCTCATTGAGGCTGTAAGTCTCGACAGAGCAGGGTATACGGCAGATATGGAGAAAGCTTTACGGATCCTTTCCCGTGAGAAGGTAACTTGTCCGCTCATCATGGTCAGTTCCGGGATGGCGGCAAGGGTCTCCGGTGCTGAGGATACCTTGCGGGAGATCCGGTCTTATCTGCTGGAAAGGGAGATGGATGCTGAACTCACAAGGATAGGAGGCATCGGAATGAGCAAGGCCGAGCCCATTGTTGCAATTCAGCTTCCCGGCCGGTCACGGGTATATTTCTCGGGCATCGATACCGCCCACGTAGCATCTCTGCTGGACGATGTCTTCCATCTTAACATACCTCCCGGGAATCTTATCGGGCAGTTGCGTCTTCCCGGCCATGAGGCTTGGAAAGATGTCCCATTTTTGGATGAGATCCCTTTTTTTGCAGGACAGAAACGGCTCGTGACCTGCCATTGCGGGATAATTGACCCGGGATCGATCGAGGAATATATTGCCCGGGGAGGTTATAAATCCTTCCTGAAATCTATCCGTCATTATACTTTCGCTGAGATCTGCGACCTTGTTTTGGAGAGCGGCCTTAGGGGAAGGTCGGGCAGCGGGTTTCCGACAGGTCAGAAATGGAAGATCGCCTGTGGCACACCTGCAGATCAAAGATACCTTATCTGCAATGCAGAGGAAAGTGATCCTGGTGCATTCATGGACAGGTACATAATGGAAGGAGACCCGCATCTTCTTATCGAGGGGATCGCGATCGCCTCCTATGCCATTGGAGCTACCAAAGCATATATTAATATTCGGTCGGAATACGCCGTGGCTGTTGAAAGACTGGAGGAAGCACTAAAACAGGCGAAAGCATACGGATTTCTGGGCAATCATATTTTTGACAGTGGTTTCAACCTGAAAATTTCCCTTCGCAAAAATCCCGGTGCTTTTGTATGCGGAGAAGAAACGGCCCTGATCCGCAGCCTCGAAGGCAAACGTGGCATGCCGGTATCAAAACCGCCATATCCCGCCGAGTCGGGATTACATAAAAAACCCACCATCATCAATAATGTGGAAACACTCTCCAATATTCCGCTTATCATTGGGAGGGGTCCCAAATGGTACCGGGAAACAGGTACCGTGGATAACAGTGGTACGAAGCTTTTTGCCATCTCCGGAAAGATAAAGGATCCCGGAGTGATTGAAGTACCGCTGGGGACGAGCATGAAGGAGATTGTATATAAGATTGCAGGCGGTCCCCTCGATGATAAATCCATTAAAGCCATACAGGCAGGCGGCCCTTCGGGTTGCATACTGCCTGCTTCAAAACTCGATATTCCCGTTACTTTTGAAGCCATGAATGAAGCCGGAACCCTTATGGGCAGCGGGGGGATCGTTGTGATGGATGAAGATGTCTGTATCATTGATATGGTGAAGTATTACATGAACTTCATGCAAAAGGAGAGTTGCGGTAAATGCATTCCGTGCCGGGAAGGAACGCGAAGAATGTCAGAGATCCTTGAGGGTATTTCGAGGAAACCCATGGAAGAAAACG
The DNA here is from genome assembly GCA_963771005.1 of uncultured Bacteroidales bacterium. Taxonomy (GTDB): domain Bacteria; phylum Bacteroidota; class Bacteroidia; order Bacteroidales; genus DASQZK01. The sequence continues at coordinate 928,745 of CAVYRO010000008.1, read as the reverse complement.
TTCACAGCACACTGGAAAGGTTTAAGGGAGCCATTCAACTGGAAAGCCTTGCCTCCGTGATGAAAGACACTGCCCTCTGCGGTCTTGGCCAAAAAGCTCCGAATCCTGTACTGAGCACACTTGAATATTTCAGGGAGGAATATGAAGAACATATTTTCGACAGGAAATGCCGGTCAAATGTTTGCACGGAACTGAGGAGTTATTTTATCGATGTGGATGCATGTACCGGTTGTTCCCTGTGTGCCAGGAAATGTCCATTCGAGGCCATCTACGGTACCCCGCTGCATCCTTATTTTATTGTAAGTGAAAAATGCACCGGATGCGGTCTCTGTTTTGATTCCTGTAAGTTCAGCGCCATAAGCTTCAGGTAAGAAAGGACACAGGTTGGGGGAATTATAAGACATAAAAGCGAAAAGATGATATTCAACATCGAGGTCAATAAAAGGGTGATCGAGGCCCGCAAGGGGGAAATGATCCTTACTGCCTTACGGAGGAACGGCATCCATGTTCCTACGCTTTGCAATATGAAGGACTTCTCACCCACCGGAGCCTGCAGGATGTGCGTCGTCGAAGTGGAAGGTAAGCCTTCCCTTATCCCCTCATGTTCGTATCCCGTGGAAGAGTGGATGAAGATATCAACCCATACCCCCAGGGTACTCAGGGCGCGTAAAACGATTGTTGAATTACTCTTGTCGAACCATCCGGACGACTGCCTGTACTGTGAACGCAATGGTTCCTGTGAACTTCAGGTTCTGGCGGAAGATCTCAATATCCGGGAGCGCAGGATACCGGGACGAAAAAGCAAATTCAAGACGGATAAATCAAGCCTTGCCATTGTTCATGACCCCTCCAAATGCATTCTCTGCGGACGTTGCGTGAGGATCTGCGGTGAGCAGCAGGGGGTGTCCACACTTGGTTTTACTAAACGCGGCAGCGAGCTTGTTATTTCTGCCACATTTCATAAGCCGCTCAATTTTTCAAACTGTATAAATTGCGGTCAATGCATCACCGTTTGCCCCACAGGAGCGCTTACGGAAAAACTGCAATATGCCGAACTTGACCAGGTACTCTACGACAGGACAAAAAAGACGGTTGTTCAGTATTCACCAACCGTGGCAGTTTCGATCGCTGAAGAATTCGGAATGAAGGCGGGCAGGGATATAGGCGGAAGGATCAATGCTGCATTGAGGAAGATCGGATTTGACAAGGTATTCGAGACTTCATTCGGGGCCGATCTCATGATCGTTGAACAGGCGTCGGAATTCATCCGGAGGTACGAATCCGGAGAGAATCTGCCGTTGATCACGGGTTGCTGTCCCGCATGGATAAGGTATGCCGAACTGAATCTTCCGGGTATGCTTGGGAATGTTAGCAGGGTAAGGTCTCCGCAGCAGATTATGGGAGCTATTATCCGGAACCGGGTCGCGGGGCAAGCGGGTTACGATCCGGCTTCAATCTACTCCGTATCTGTTATGCCTTGTACCGCCAAAAAATACGAAGCCCAAAGGCCGGAAATGACCCGGAAGGGAATACCCGATATCGATACCGTGATCACCACGCGTGAACTGATCCGGTTGATCCGGCTCAATGGTATCGATATGAATCAACTCGATCCCGAACATGCCGATGAACCCATGGGCGCTATGTCGTCGGCCGGCAAACTCTTCGGTACTTCCGGTGGACCGCTGGAAGCGCTAATGAGGACTATTGTCTATAAACTCGGAGGTAAGGAAATGACCTCTTTCAAAATGCAGAAACTAAGGACGCTGCGCAATATCAGGGAAGCCACGGTGAAAGCGGGAAAGCATGAATTGCATGTTATTGCTGTAAGCGGAATGGCGGAAGCCGCCAGGATCCTTGGTGAAGTGAGTGACGGAAAGAAAAAGGCCGATATCATAGAGATCATGGCTTGTCCGCTCGGATGTGTCAACGGAGGGGGACAGCCGGTCAGAAAAGACAGTGCCGTTATCAGAAACCGCATAAAAGCGATCTACGAGGCTGACAGAAAGGAGATGATCCGGGTGGCGCACAGAAATCCACAGGTACTGAAAATGTACAATGAATGGCTCGAAGGTCCGGGCAGCGCGATCTTCCTCCTCGTTTCTTTATACCGGATACGGCGATAGGGAAAGTCTCAAATGAGAAAGGAAATATGAATATGAATGCCCGGGAAAATCTCGTCTATACCATTAAAGACAAATGCAGGGTATGCTATACCTGCGTAAGGGAATGCCCTGTGAAAGCCATAAAGATCATCAACGGGCAGGCTGAAGTGATAGGTGACCGCTGCATTGCCTGCGGAAACTGCACCAAGGTCTGCAGTCAGGGAGCCAAGATCTTTAAAAGCACCATTTCGGAAGTTGAGGATCTCCTTACCTCGGAGTTACCGGTTTATGCACTGATCGCTCCTAGTTTCGTGGCTGAATTTTCAGGTATGGAGAACTGGGAAAGCCTGATCGGGATGATCCGTGAACTGGGATTCAACAAGGTATTCGAGGTTTCTTTCGGAGCCGACCTGGTGGCGGAAGAATACAGGAAACTTCTGCAAAAAGAGGATAAACGGGGATATATATCTTCCGATTGTCCTGCTATCGTGGCTTTCATTGAAAAATACCATCCCGGGATCATAGAAAACCTGGCACCCATTGTCTCTCCCATGGTAGCCATGGCGAGATACCTTCGAAAGGTTAACGGCAGCAGGTTCAGCATGGTATTTATCGGTCCCTGCATCGCCAAAAAAAATGAATCTGCTGAAGTGGACGCCAAGATCACTTTCGTGGAGTTGAGGGAAATGTTCGACAAGCACGGTATCTGCCCCTCACCGGAAATCGCATCGGATTTCGATCCACCCGTGGGGGCACGCGGTGCATTGTTCCCGGTGAGCCGTGGTCTTCTCGAAACTGTCAATATCCGGGAAGGGGATCTTAAGTATAATGTGATTGTGGCCGGGGGCAGGGTAGATTTCCAGGAAGCGATCAGAGAGTACGAATCGGGATCGATCGAATCGGAGCACCTGGAACTCCTTTGCTGCGAAGGATGTATCATGGGGCCGGGAACTTCCAGAAACGGGAAAAAACACGGTCGCAGGGCAAAAGTTACCGGATATGTGAGGGATAAGTTAAAGAATTTCGATCAGGCTGCCTGGGAGAAGGCAATGGAAACCGGGCGGCAGGTCAACCTGGGCCGTAAATTCCATTCCGAAGACCAGCGGATTGCGGATCCCTCAGAGGCAGATATCCGGGAAGTGCTCCATTCCATGAATAAATTCACCCCCGATGATCACCTGAACTGCGGAGCGTGCGGTTACGATACGTGCCGGAACCATGCCATTGCAATCAAGAAGGGGCTTGCTGAGACTGAAATGTGCCTTCCTTATACAATCGATAAGCTTCATCATTCCATCGAAGAACTAGGGATCTCGAACGAAAAGCTCATGTCGGTGCAACAGGTATTGAAGCAAACCGAGAAGCTTGCACATATGGGACAGCTTTCGGCAGGCATAGCCCATGAGTTGAATAATCCGCTCGGGGTGGTCATCATGTATTCAAATATTCTTCTCGAGGAGTATGATGAAAATGCTCCATTGTATGAGGATCTGAAACTTATTGTGGAACAGGCGGAACGTTGCAAGGTCATTGTCGGCGGGTTGCTAAACTTCGCCCGTAAAAACCAGGTGAATTACAGTGAAAATGATCTCTCCGACCTGGTGCGCCTCTCGGTTTCCTCGGTCATTATACCTCCGGGGATAAATGTCTATGTGATCAACAGGTTGAAAAATCCGGTGGCCGAGACTGACCGGGAACAGATGGTCCAGGTCATTTCCAACCTTATAAAGAATGCCGTTGAGGCAATGCCGGGGAAGGGTGAGATACATATCACACTCGGGGAATCCGGAAAAGATGTCTCAATTTCAATCCGGGATACGGGCACCGGCATCAGTGAGAATGATCTTCAGAAAGTTTTTGAACCCTTCTTTACCACGAAAGGAATCGGCAAAGGCACCGGGCTGGGATTGGCCACGGCATACGGAGTTGTTAAAATGCATAGGGGAAAGATCAGCGTCACTTCGAATGCAGATCCTGCCTCGGGACCCACCTTCACCCAATTTTTTATACGTCTTCCCAGGCACCGGCCCATAGTAATATAAACCATTTAAGATGAAAGCGAAAATCATACTTATCGCTGATGATGACAGCGATTACCTTTTTCAGCAGAAATTTCTGCTGGAAAAATGGGGATATCAGGTAATCACAGCTGAAAGCCAGAAAGAAGCAGAATCGGTGATAGGGAGCATAAAACCTGACCTGGCTATCCTCGATTTGATGATGGAAAATGACGACAGCGGCTTCGTTCTGAGCTACAGGCTGAAATCCAGGTATCCGGATGTGCCGGTGATCATTGTCACGGCCGTGTCGGCAGAGACAGGGATGATATTCGGGCTGAATTCGGCCGTTGAGAAAAAATGGATAAGGGCGGATCTTTACCTCGAAAAAGGGATAAGTCATGAACGGCTGAAAAATGGAATCGAAAAACTGCTTGATCATAATGGAGACACTTAAAATTCTCGTCATTGATGATGAACCGGGTATCCGGTCGGGAGTATCGAGGATACTTTCAAAGCATAGCGTCATCTACCCCTTCATGGATGAGGCATATAATTTTGAATGCCTTGAAGCCGCTACGGGTGAGGAGGGGATAGAGATCCTCGACCGGGAGAACCCGGATATTGTTCTGCTGGACAATAAGCTTCCCGGTATGTCCGGGATTCAGGTCCTTGGCTATATCCGTCAGAAAAACTATGATATCATGGTTGCCATGATCACCTCATACGCTTCACTGGAGATTGCTGTGAAGGCCACAGATGACGGTGCATTTGATTTTATCCCGAAACCGTTCACACCCCAGGAATTAAAATCGTCGGTCGATAACCTGACCAAGCAGCTTTTCCTGAAACGTATCACGAGGAAGATGAAGAACGAAGGTAAAAAGATCAGGTACCAGTTTGTTTCCATCCTCTCCCATGAGTTGAAAAGTCCATTGAATGCCATTGAAGGCTATCTCAACATTATGAAGGACAGGCAGGCCGGAGAAAATATTGGAGCGTATGACCAGATGATCGAAAGATCGCTTGACCGCGTACAGGGAATGCGAAACCTGATCATGGACCTGCTCGATTTCACGAAAATTCGTCTTGAGAGAAAAGCCGAAAAAATCACCCGGCTCAATCTTAAAAAGATAGCAAAAGATGCAATTAGTGCCATAAAACCCTATGCTATTCAAAAAAATGTTATTTTTACCCTTGATGCACCCGAAGATATCTTCATCGAAGCCGATCCGAACGACATGGAAATAATTTTTAACAATTTATTGTCCAATGCTGTTAAATACAACAGGGATGACGGCAAAGCCGAAGTGATTTTAGGAAAGGAAGCAGGAAATTATATCATCAGGGTGAGGGATACCGGCATCGGGATGGATAAGGAAGATGTCGCATCATTGTTTAAGGAATTCGTGAGAATTAAAAACGAAAAAACTAAAAATATTTCAGGCAGCGGACTTGGACTGTCTATCGTCAGGAAGATTACGGAACTATATCACGGGAATATCAGTGTGGAAAGCATACCTGACGTGGGAAGCACATTCACGGTTCAATTACCGGCCTGATCTTAGCTCCGGACTTTGCAAATAAACAAAGCCTTGATGAAAACAACCAGATTACCTGAAAAAACCGTCGAGCGTCTCAGCGAGTACAGGCGGACTCTTTTCAACTGTCTTGCCCAGGGTAAGACGCATATTTATTCCCATGAGCTAGCAGGTTTGCACAATATCACGGCCGTTCAGGTTCGCCGCGACATAATGTTCATCGGGTACAGCAGTATGCAGCGTAAGGGTTATGATGTGCGGGAACTGATCGATGTGATTGGCAGGATCATTGATTCGGAGGAGGGGCTCAATGTGGTAGTTGTCGGTATGGGTAACCTGGGAAGAGCTATTACGCATTATTTTATAGGGAAGAGGTCAAAGCTTAATATAGTGGCGGCTTTTGATGTTGACCCCTCCAAGATTGACAGGGTCATTTCCGGGGTGAAATGTTATGCCATGCAACGACTGCCGGAGATTGTCAATGAACTTGATATTTCTATCGCTCTCCTCACTGTTCCTGCCGATGCAGCGGGAGAGACCACCGAAAAGATCGTCCACGGCGGGATCAAGGGGATCCTCAATTTTACCACGATGCCGCTGAACGTGCCCTCAAATGTGTATCTCGAGGAATATGACATGATCACCTCGCTTGAGAAAGTTGCCTATTTTGTAAAAATTCACAACAACAGTTCACAGGAAATTAATTAATTTCGGCCTCTAAATTCGCCGGAATTATGAAAGTCCACCACGGTATTGATGATATCGGATTGGTGAAGGATCCCGTGGTAACCACCGGAACCTTCGACGGTATTCACCTGGGCCACCAGGCTATTATCAGGAGACTCTGCAAACTGGCCTGCGATACCGGGGGCGAATCGGTGCTCATTACTTTTCATCCCCATCCCCGCAGAGTGCTTTATCCCGATACCAAAGGCAGGGATCTTATGATGATCTGTTCCTTGCAGGAGAAAATTAAACTTCTCGAAAATACCGGGCTTGACCATCTTGTCATTCTTGAATTCACTCCTGAATTTTCAGAATTGAGTTCTCATGATTTCGTTGAGAATATCCTGGCAGGCAGCCTCGGTGCAAGGATCATCATTGTGGGATTTAACCATCACTTCGGGCGCCATCGCAAGGGCAATTTCGAATACCTTTACAGTCTCGCGGGTAAACATAATTTCACGGTCGAGGAGATCCCCGAACAGGACATACAAAATGAGAGTGTGAGTTCCACACGCATCCGAAAGGCCATTGCCGGTGGAAATATCCAGAGGGCGAATGCTTATCTCGATCACTTTTACACCATATCCGGAAAGGCATTTATCAATGAAGTGCATACTGTCAGTTATGGACATCCCGTTTTCGACCTGGATATTGACGATAAAACCAAACTCATCCCGCCCGATGGTATTTATGCGGTAAATATTCATTGCGGCTTCCGGCAGACCAGGGGAATGTTCAGCATAACTTACAATGCAATAGAAAACAATGTTATAAGTGACCGCACAGAGCTTGAATTTATTCCTTTCGGTAAAGATGAAGTCCTGCAGGGCGGGGAGGTGGTAATCAGTTTTCATAAGAAGATAAGGGAAGGTCTGGTAGACGGGAATGCCGAAGAGGTCAGCAGACAACTGAAAAAAGATATCCGTGTTGTTGAAGATTTGATTTTCTAGGTATCATATCCTTTTCATTGCCCCATAAGAGCGGTGATCTCTCTTATCAATCCGCCCGCATTACGGTCCTGCTCTTTCTCATAAATTCTCAGCAGGCCCGACGGCGGCTGTCCGAGGATTATTATCCGGTCGCCCAGGCTTACTGCCTCTTCTACATCGTGGGTCACAAAGATAACCGTTTGCCTGTCGCTCTTCCAGAGATCCAGGAAATAGCGGGTGAGGTTGCTTTTCAGTTTGACATCGAGTCCTTTGAAGGGTTCATCCATCAGGATCAGTTCAGGATCGCAGGAAAAAGCCCTGGCTAGCGACACTCTCTGTTTCATCCCCCCGCTGAGACGTGACGGGTAATAATGGGAGAAGTTCTCCAGCTCGACCCTTTGAATATGCCTGTTCAGCCTGTTCTCCAGTTCCTCCCCTTTCAGCCTGTCTTTAAGCACGAAAGCAATGTTTTCCTTCACTGTTTTCCAGGGAAGGAGTCTGGGATCCTGGAATACATAGGAAATCTTCAGACCCTGGAAGTCGGACCAGTCACCCTTCTCCGCACGCACCGATCCGTTGATGATATTCAACAGGGTAGTTTTACCGCAACCGGAAGGTCCAAGTATGCAGTTTATGCGTCCGGATAGAAAACTCACCGAAAGGTCACGGAATATTTCCAGTGTCCCGAATTTCTTGCTGATATTTTTCAGTGAGGGATTCATCTCCATTTTACAAGGGCTGTTTCCATTTTTCTCATGCTCAGCTCGAAAAGGTAACTGATGGCAATGGCAATGATCGTCCATGCAATCAATTCTCCCACTTGCAGAAAAACCTGGGCATTCTGCATCTCTGTTCCAATGCCTGAACGTGGCTGGCTCAGGACTTCACCTATGATGATCGCCCGCCAGCCGAATCCAAGCGCTGTAGAAATCCCGGAAGTCAGGAAAGGAATGACGGATGGTATGTAGATATCTTTCAGGATCCTTAAGAATCTGACATGATAAGTCCGTCCCATTTCGACCAGACCCGGATCGACATTTTTTATCCCTTCTGTTACATTCGCCGCAATGATGGGAAACATAGTAAGGATAGCAATGAAAACAGGTACCTTTTCATTTCCGAACCAGATAATAGCGAGGAGGATCAGGGATATTACAGGTGTGGAACGGATGGTGACAAGCAGGGGATTGATAAAAAGAAAGAAAGTGCGGTTAAGACCTGCAGGTATCCCCGTAAGCATTGCGAGGACAAGTGAGATTGCAAAGCCGGCAAGTCCGCGAAGAACCGTTATTCCGACCGAAACCCAGAACCCCTCTTGCAGGAATAATTGTCCGGCAATTACCAGGGTTTTACCGGGTGGCGGAATGATCTGTTCCGAACCGGACAATAAGGAAATGACCTCCCATACGACCAGTAAAAAAAGGATGCCTGCCAGGCTAACGAGCCTGTTTTTTGTAATAAAATTTTTCATCGGGCATGCTGCCTCCCAGGATTAGGGGATTAAAGGTATAAAAGACTTTGAAATATTCGCCTATGCCTTTCCGTTCGTCCCATGCATCGCTATAACGCAGGTTGCACCCTGGGATGGCGGCGGCGGCAACGCCGGTGTCGGGCAGTATATTATATTTAATGATCAGTTTTGCTGCGGAATCGGGGACTGAATTCACCCAATCGATCGACTCCCGGAGTTTTCCGAGATACCATGAAACCAGGGAAGGATTTTTTTCAGCGAATTCCTTATTCACCAGCAAAGCCGTTTGGGCAAACGGGATCGAATCACCGTACAACCGGATCCATTCCCGGTTGAAGTCGATGAGGGGTTTTACCCGGGGGTTCTTACTCATTATCATCGAAACCAGGGGTTCTGAGATCACACCCAGATCCGACAGGCCGGAGGCTATGGCATTTGCCAGCTCTATATGGCCCGGGAAGGAGTAATCGGCTACGATATCCTTTTCGGGATCCAAACCGTTTTCCCTCGCAAGGTACCTGAACATAATATCCGGCGTCATCCCTCTTGCCATGAGACTCACCTTTTTCCCTTTCAGATCTTTCCATGTTCTGACAGTGGTATCTGTCCCGAAAAGGTAAAGTGTCCCCCAAACCGGAATTGCGGCAAGCAGATATTTATGTGTCTTATTGTAAAGGAGGGCACCCATGGTGGAAGGCAGAACAGCAAAGTCGACCCTTTCTTCCATGATCATCGACCGCACCTGTTCAGGCTCGTTACGGATCATGAATTCTGTGGTATGAATGCTGTCCGGAGTTGTTGATTCACTTATCATTTTTATCATGGCCATCGCAGAAGGCCCCCGGAGCGTGGCAGTGATAATCCCTTTTTTTCCGGGGACTTCCGTCCTGCATCCGGAGAAAAGGATACAAAAAGAAGCTGCATAAATAAGTATAAATCTCATCACATCCATCTTTAATTCTTCCAAAAGTAAGCTAAGCAGGGCATCCCGGCAACCTGAAAGCTGAAAAAGGTAGGTGACAACGCTAAAACAGGAAGGTTTTCCGGCAGAGAATTGATGGCGGATATTCTCATGACCGGATTGAAGCCTCCCGCAGGTTCATATTCTGCAGTGCTTTCACGAGTTTACCTGATAAATAAATTTTGTCAATTCAAAAAAAAGTGTATAATGTGGCATGTATAAATCAAAACAAAAACTATGATTAACATCAAAAGGTACAATGAAGAAAGTGTGGTCGATGAAAATGAAAAGGAATCAATCGTCAGCTTCCTCTTCGAACATCTGGAGAAGTACGGTGACAAAAAACAGGATATCGGGCGTGCCGTCGATTATGCATTGAGCATCAGGAATTCTTTCGGAGGTTTTGTGCTCACCGCCCTTCAGGATGAAAAGATAGTGGGAGCTGTCGTGGTTAACGGCACTGGAATGAAAGGATATATTCCGGAAAATATCCTGGTCTATATTGCAACTCACAAGGGGTCAAGAGGAAAAGGCATCGGCAGGAAACTGATGGAGAGGGCCATTGAAGAAGCCAGCGGCGATATTGCGCTACATGTCGAACCCGACAATCCTGCCCGTTTTCTCTATGAAAAATACGGATTTACCAATAAGTATCTTGAAATGAGATATAAAAGAGAAAATGCGTAAATGGCCTATATAACGCTTAATGCCGGAAAGCTTGAGAAGAATTACCGGCACCTGGATAAAATTTTCAGATCCCACGGGATCAAATGGAGCGTAGTAAGTAAGCTACTAGGAGGAAACATATTGTATCTCAAGGAGTTGCTTTCCTTGAAACCGGATCAGATCTGTGACTCCCGAATATCAAATCTTAAAGCTATAAAAGCCCTGGATCCTTCGGTGGAAACCATTTACATCAAACCACCACCCAAGCAGTGGATAAAGGCCGTCGTTGAATATGCCGATATCAGTCTGAATACTGAATTCCAGACGATCGGACTGCTTTCCGAAGAAGCAAAAAAACAGGGGAAAACACATAAGATCATCATCATGATCGAAATGGGTGAGCTGCGGGAAGGTGTTATGAGAGAAGATTTTATTGATTTTTATTCGAAGGTATTCAAACTGGATAATATTGAGGTCATCGGCATTGGCACCAATCTTAGCTGTCTCTACGGGGTTCTTCCCAACCAGGACAAGCTGATCCAGCTCGGACTGTACGAGCAGCTTGTCGAAGCAAGGTTCAGCAAGGAAATACCTTATGTCTCAGGCGGATCGTCGGTAACCATCCCACTCATTCACCAGGGCATCCTGCCGGCGGCGATCAATCACTTCAGAGTGGGAGAGACGCTTTTTCTCGGCACTAATGTATATGACGGAACCGTTTATACCGAGATGCAAAATGATGTTTTCCGGCTCTATTCCGCGATCATAGAACTTACGATAAAACCCCGTGTCCCTGAAGGGGAAATGGGATTGAACGTCGAAGGTGAAAGCTTCGAATTCGACGAGGGTGATCTCGGGAAAAGCTCCTGGAGGGCTATCGTGGATATGGGCCTGATCGATGTGGATGAGAAACATATCAGTCTCGTCGATGAAAACCTTGAATTGGTTGGAGCCAGTTCCGACATGTTCGTAATCGACCTGGGTAAAAACGATGACAAGTACAAGGTTGGCGATTTCATCGAGTTCAGGATGGATTACATGGGTGTGGTGCGCATACTGAACTCGAGATACATAGAGAAAAGGATTGCATGAGAAGGGTCAATTAAAACATAAATCGCGTATCATGGTTGAAACAAACAGAAAACCATTTATTTTGCAAAATGGCACATTCACACAGTCATCGGGTTCAGCAGGACCATACCCGGGCATTCGTCATAGGGATAGCCCTTAACATTGCGTTCGTTGCGGTGGAGGTGATCTTCGGTATCATCGCAAATTCCTCTGCCCTCCTTGCCGATGCCGGCCATAATACAAGTGATGTACTCAGCCTGGTCTTTGCCATGACAGCTGCCTGGCTGGCCGGACTGAGACCGAAAGGGAAATATACCTATGGGTTGCGGAAGACCACCATCCTTGTATCGATCCTCAATGCCATCCTTTTATTCGGAGCCGTTGTAGCCATCGGATGGGACGCCATCACTAAACTTAAAAATCCGGAGCCTGTTTCCGGAGACAAGATCATGATAGTAGCAGGCATTGGTGTTATAATAAATGCATTGACTGCCATGCTCTTCATGAGAGGACGTAACAGAGACCTGAATATCCGGGGGGCTTTTCTGCATATGGCTGCCGATGCGGCTGTTTCTGCCGGGGTCGTAATTTCCGGGCTGCTTATCCGGATTACGGGAGAATTATGGATTGACCCCGTGATGAGTTTTGTTATTATTGCTGTCATCCTCATCGGGACCTGGAGGCTCTTCACTGATTCCATAGACCTTGCCCTGGACGCCGTTCCGAAGCATATCAACCTGGATAAGGTACAGGAATTCCTTCTTTCAAAAAACGATGTGGAAGGAATCCATGACTTGCATATCTGGGCGATGAGCACGACCCAGGTCGCCCTCACCGTTCACCTGGTGATGCCAGGCGGATTCAGCGACAGTTTTATCGGTAGTCTGCAACGTGACCTCAGGGAAAAATTCGCAATAGATCATACAACTTTTCAAATTGAAAATGAGAAGATTGAATTGGATTGTGAGACCGGGTGCTGAAAATCGTCGGGACATAGGACAGGTTTGGAGGAAAGGTTTGGCGTCTGTGATTTTCGCCAGCGGACATGGGAAGGGGGTCGTTCTAAGAAAGACGTCTTTTATTTGCCGGGTACCCACCCCCACCGACACGCCGTCCGCCCTTAATAGATTTCACCCCCCTGATCTCGCCGTCCGGTTCCGGGCATTTTGACGAAAAGTTATCAACATAGCAATGCATAATTTGATTGTATCCAGCTATAATGCAGGTTTATAGAACTTCGAAAGATGAAAACTCCACTTGGATGAACAAGCTGATATTGATGACGAAAATCTGAGTTGTTTGCTACTTTATTGAGCGCAAAATTGGTTTGTAGGTTCATTAAAAACAAACAAACCGCATTCCCGAAACCGGAAAAATCATCTCTCCCGGCGATCCCATGGGCAAAGGGGATTCAATTTTTACTAGTTCATGCAAGTAGATTGGCCGGTTTTCTAAAAAGGAATTCAGATCAATCAATAGTCCTTACGGGATCATTATCTATATTTGGTGAAAACTTAAAGAACAAGCACCATGACGTTTTCCCGTCTGTACTCCAGTTTGTCCCTGCTCCTTATCTTCTCTCTTTCCCTGAATGCCCAGGAAGACCAATGGGACGGACCTTCCGTGAGTTTCTCCCACGGAAAGCTTATCGTTTCCGGGAATAAGCATTTTCTTCAATTTGAAGACGGGACACCCTTCTTCTACCTGGGTGGAACTGCCTGGGAGTTATTTCACCGTCTTTCCACCGCAGAGGCTGAAAAATATCTCGAAAACCGTAGGTCCAAAGGTTTTACGGTGATCCAGGCAGTCGCCCTGGGTGAGCTGGACGGCATCATCACACCCAATGTAAACGGTGATTTCCCTTTCGAAGGTAACGACCCGCTGCAACCCAATGAAACATATTTTGCTCATATGGACAGCGTGATCCGGATAGCTGAGCAGAAGGGCCTCTTCATTGGTCTTCTTTCGACATGGGGCGATAAGGTGGATAAACAGTGGGGGGCCGGTCCCGTACTTTTCAATATTCAGAATGCCCGGCAATACGGACAGTGGATAGGGAAACGCTACAAAGATTTCCGGAACATCATATGGATCAACGGAGGTGACAGGAACTGCAGCGGAGACTATACTTCTGTATGGGACGCACTGGCACGTGGGATCAAGTCAGCGGATGGTAATCATCTCATGACTTTCCATCCCTGGGGAGGTACCAGTTCATCAGCCTGTTTCCAGGATACGGATTGGCTTGATTTTAATATGCTCCAGTCGGGGCACAGTGACAGGTTTATTGAAAATTACGCAATGGTGGCGGATGATTACAAGCGCATACCGGTCAAACCCTGTATGGATGGTGAACCCAATTATGAGGATCATCCGATCAATTGGGATCCGGCAAACGGATGGTTTGATGAATGGGATGTGAGAAGGGCAGCTTACCAGTCCGTTTTTGCAGGGGGAATGGGCGTAACGTACGGATGTCATCCTGTATGGCAATTCTTTGACAGAGGACGGACTCCCATTGCTTATGTCCGCCACAACTGGTATGAGGTACTGGATCTTCCCGGCGCCCTCGATATGTTATACCTCAGAAGGCTTATTGAATCCAAACCCTTTTACAGCCGGGTTCCCGATCCGGAAATGATCGTAGCCGATGAAAGCGGATTCACCAATAAAATACTTGCCTGCAGGGGGGAGGGTTACGGATTTGTGTACCTTCCTGCCAATAAAGGAGTGAGGGTAAGACTTGATCGTGTAGGGGCAAATAACAAGGTCCTTTGGTATAATCCGCGGAATGGTAAATATATCCAGACGGGCACTTTCAGCGAATCTGAAAAATATTTTTCTGTCCCGGTCCGGGGGATCGACTGGGTTTTAGTGATTGAAGTCATGCCCCGTTGATTTTGTTCAGCATTTAAAACTGAACCTCAGGATCCTTCTTTTTCACCGATCCCTGCATTTCCGGAATCGAGTACAAATTTCCATTCACCGGCGGAATTCTTCTTCCAGATCGTGACATAGGTACCTTTTTGCCTGTTCGTCCCGGCTGAAACGGTATAAATGCCCCAGGTATACCCGATATCACCGGAAGCTGATATATCAGCACCACCAGGCTCCCAACTCAGGTTGAATCCGGAATCGTCTTTTTGATTGAGAAGCCGGGTAATGGATCCGATACCTTTTACCGGTGCCGTGTTGGGCCTGAGGAGGATAGCGGATGAATCGGCAAATGCAGTAAAAGCGGCATTCATACCATGAGTAACGGAGTACTCAGAAAAATCAAGATCGGCTTGCATCAGGGTTTCAGGGTTCACCCGTCCTACCTGGGTGTTTTTACATGAAGCTACACAGATAATGAAAGCCATGAGAAGGGTAGATGTTTTTTTCATATGTAGCGGATTATTTCCCGGATATGAGAGGCAAATTAGTTAAATCCGGAATACGGAACAAGATTTTTCATGAATACCATTGGAAATGCGGCTTGCCGGAGAGGGCGGGAAATGAAAATATAGCCCTGAAGATAAGATATTTTGAAATAGAAATATCCGGAATGCCTCATTCAACCTGTCCCTTTGCCTGGAATTTGTCCCTGGAGAAGGATTGAAAGCCTGGTAAAGAGGAAGTAAAAAATGAAAAAGAGAATGGATCGATTACCGGGACAAGTTTCAAGAGTAAAGATTTCATTTGGGAAATTGAAATCCCCGTATTTATACCAAAACCCTCTCGATCCGTTCCGGCAATCGCGATAATAGTTCATAATTCAGACTGTTGTTCATGTCGGCGAATGAGGCTACCGAAATTTCATTTTCCCCCTGGATACCCAGTAAAACTGCTTCATCGCCTGGTATTACACCGTCTATATGGGAAATGTTGACAATGATCATATTCATGTTTACGGAACCGATAACATCAGCTCTTTGTCCTCTGATCAGGACGTGTCCGTTATTGGATAGTTGCCGGCTGTACCCGTTGGAGTACCCTACGGGTATTATGGCAACGCTTAAATTCTGCTGGGCCTGAAAGCCAAATCCGTATCCCACAAATTCTCCTTCTGTGATTTTTTTGACCGACATGACAGAACTTTTCCAGCATATGGCCCTTTTAAGCGGATCGATGCGGTCCTTCTGGTTGTGGATGAACTGGAGGAAAGTTTCCTTCGTGGGCCAGAAGCCATAAGCCATTATACCTATCCTCACAAGATCCATCCTGCTCTGCGGATAAGTTACTGCTGCAGCCGAGCTGGCTGAATGGCGGTACCGGGGATGGATATTTTTCTTCTCCAGCCATTTCAATCTTTTATTAAACAATTTTAGTTGTTGCATGATCCGTACATGATTGGCAACACTCTCGGCCCCGGCCAGATGTGTGGCTGCACCTTCGACAGAAATGAACTCCTCATTAGCGGATATCAGCTCTATTACCTCTTCAAGCTGTGCCTTGTCCAGTCCTGTTCGGTGAAGTCCGGTTTCGATCTCGATATGAATACGGGCTTTAGTATTCAGTTTACGTGCTGTTTCTATCGCCTTTTTAAGCGTACCTGGTTGGATGATGAAGAAGCTTACGTTGTTGCTGATCACCCATTCATAATCCTCCTCATTGATATATCCCATGATCATCAGGAGAGTTCCCGGCTTCTTAAACCTAAAAGCCAATCTGGCTCCACCGGAACTGAAGACAGAAATATGAGTAATACCTGCTTCTTCAAAAACCGGTATGACATTCCCGATCCCATGCCCATAGGCATTCCCCTTGACCACAACCGAAAGGGTCACTTCTTCACCCAACATTTTCCGGATAAAGGCAATGTTATTTTGAAGTGCGGAACGACTGATCTCAATGAAGGATGTGTTCATTTATATCTTAATTTTTGTGAATTTCAGGATGGAGGATCTGTTTATATAAAGCATAAAGAATATTTATACCGGTTTCCGTGATTTCATCGGGAAAGTCATAATCCGGATTATGAAGCTGAGACGTAGCTTCCCCTGCTCCCAGGCCAAAAAAGGCTCCCGGATACATGGCGAGGAAATGACCAAAATCTTCTGACCAGCGGAAGCATTCCTTTAAATCTCTTATCATCAGTCCATTCTCCCTGGCCGTGTTCCGAAGAATATCGATGCCGTCGCCTTCATTGACGGTTGCCGGGAATTCTTCGGTATATGAGATGCTGTACTGCAACCTCTCAGATGCGGCAACGGCATTTGTTTTTTCTTCCATAAGCCGGGAAAGCATTTGCATATCATCATCCCTGAATGATCTCAGGGTCAGCATAAGCTCGGCATATCCCGGGGAGGTTCCGAAGGCTCTTTCTCCCAGGGAGGTATGGATGACAGTTGCGAGGACGAAATCATTGAACACAGCCTCCTTCGTCAGGTCCCGGTTTGCGAAATGGATCAGGGCGGAAAGTGCTTCAGAAGGACTGATGCCGGTCTCAGGCTGGGCGGCATGTGCGGTCTTTCCGCGAAGGGTAATGATCATGCCTTTGGATGCCGCGGCGAACGTCCCCTTCCTCGTCAGGATGGTACCCGCCGGAAAACCCGGTATGTTATGAAGGCCGAAGACATAGTCGGGTTTCATGGTTTCAAAGCGAGGATCACGGAGAACCCTGGCGGCACCCCTGCCTGTTTCTTCTTCGGCTTGGAAGAGGAGGATAACCCTGCCGTTTTGGGGTCTGTCATGGCTGAGCCGTTCTCCCAAACCTGCCAGAATGGCCATATGACCATCATGGCCGCATTTATGGGAAACGCCGGAATTTACCGACGACCAGGGGAGGCTGGCCTCTTCCGGTATGGGCAGGGCATCCAGATCGGCCCTGAACATCAGGGTTTTGCCCGGATTTGACCCGGTAAATTCAAAGGCTATCCCATGGCCGCCGAGATCACGGTATACAAAGTCAGATCTGAATGGAAAAAAATGTCGTTCTATAAGGGCTGCCGTTTCGTTTTCCGAGCCTGAAAGACAAGGATGGCGGTGAAGTTCCCTGCGAAGATCGATCAAATGACCTGGTGTGGCCTGAAGAGAAGGCGATTGGAGAGTCATTGGCAGGAGATTTACGTGATGAATTTCCGGTAAAACTAAGTACCAAAGATTAGCAATTAGAATTATTTGAACTATGATGTTCCTGTTTTTTTTTGGATTTCTGAATCTTTTTTGATGACTTTATTGTCAAAAAAGCATCAGAATTGAAATTTTTTCACTTCCCCCTTTTTTTATTCTTCAGTGTTTCCTTTTTCTCATAATACTGAATACTGATATAGCGCATATCGCGGAGGGCGGAAATTGCAATGACCGTATCGAGGAGGGTAAAAAGGAAAACCGTGACCGGATTCAGATGCACGGCGAGAATTATGATGATAATATAGATAGTTACAAAACTGTTCAGTGTGACTTCAAAAAACCGGAGCAGGCTGAATGCCGGCTGTTTTCCCTGTATTTCCCTCAAACCATTGGCCAGGGCTGAGATAGCGTACAGGATGAAGAACAGGAGGGCGAACATCCAGCTTGAACTTGTACTGCTTTCGTTTTTCATCGCATCAAGATATTGGGAAAAGGGATATATAATGAAAAGGATCCCCAGAAGGATACGGATGATCCCGAACAGGCGGTTGTATTTAAGAAGAAAAGTCACGGCAGTATTTTTAGTTGAGGTTCGAAGTTAAGCAATCCTCAGAAACACCCCGGATTTTGTATCAACATTCTCTTTTCATCTTTATCCCGTGTTCCCCATTGCGTTTGCAATGGCATTGATACTTCTTAAAAGATCTATTTGTAATTCCCCGGTATCTTCGCTGCCCGAGCCCCTGGCCGACCGCCACTCGTTCAGAAGTTCAACCTGGTTATGATGCAGGAAATCCAGGGCTTCAGCCCTTAAAATAGTGGAATAATGATGATTCTTCCTCCGTTGTTCAATAGGTGTCTCGATGACCTCGCCCATCATTTCCCGGGTGAGCTGCAATTCATGAAAGATCTTCCCGAGAATATTATCCTTTACCTGTTTATCAGGAGTAAGGTCCGAATACAGCCTGATAACTTCCTCATCGGTGGCGGCAAGACTGGTATCGATATTTGTGAAAATGTAACGTACCAGGTTATCGTTTTTCATGAGTTGCTGAAGACTGGTGAACATGGAAGGATGATTTGTTTTGAGAAAATGCAGGGTGGATCCCACTCCGTACCAGCTTGTAATATGAAATCTCGATTGGTTCCAGCTGAATACCCAGGGAATGGCCCTCAGGTCATCGAGTGATTTTTTTCCGGTGCGCCTTGCCGGCCTGGAGCCGATCTTACTCGATTCGATGGCATCGATCGGGGTGGCCGTGCGGAAAAAGTTCACAAAATCCTTGTCATGGGTGAGGTCATTATAAAAACGGATACTTTCAGTGGCCATGAGTTCGAGGATCTCCGAAACATGACTGTCGTCTTTCTTTTTATTTTTCTGCAAGATTGTCAGGGCTGCCGCACCGCTTATTAGCAATTCAAGATTATAGACGGCATTGGTCCGGTTGGCGAACTTCCTTTCAATGGATTCACCCTGCTCGGTGAGCTTGATGCTCCCGTTGACCGACCCGTCAGGCAGGCTGCGGAGGAACCAGTGCATCGGTCCGGCTCCCCGGCTGATAGTTCCTCCTTTTCCGTGAAAGAAACGGATCCTCACGCCGTATTTTTCACCCACAGCGATAAGCATTTTCTGTGCCTTGTAGAGATGCCATGCACTGGCTATGATCCCGCCGTCCTTGTTGCTATCACTGTAACCGATCATGATATCCTGTAGTGGCAGATCATTTCCACTGTGCTGTTTCTGATAGTTTAGTGAATTTTTCACAACGGGATGTGAGAAATACCTGTCCATGATCTCACCACTTCTCTCCAGGTCATCGATAGTCTCAAAGAGGGGCACAACCTGTAGACGGAGGGCAATACCGTTTCCGGTCTTTTCCGTAAGGCCCGCCTCCCTTGCCAGGAGATAGACCAGGAGAAGATCGGAAACCGACCGGGTCATGCTCACGATAAGTGTGCCCAGGGCATGCTGGCCATATTGACGGATATGTTCTTCCAATACCAGGAAACACCGGACAACAGCATTTGCTTCGGTCCCCAGAAGGTCAAAATCGCGGGTAAAAGGACGGTTTGTAAGTAATTCCTTGTTTAAAAGCTTGAGCCTTTTCTCCTCATCCCAAAGATGGTAATCATGATCCTGAAAGCCGGAGACTTCCAAAAGCTGGGATAGGGCGACCTCATAAAAAGAACTATTCTGCCTGATATCCAGCTGGGCAAGGTGAAAACCAAAAGTCTGCACCAGCCTTACAGAATCACGTACATCATTAAAGGCGATCCTGGAAGCCCCGATCTCCTGTAATGCCTGCGAAAGTACCATAAGGTCACCGATAAGCTGTTTGGATTGACTGTAGCTCCCCTTTCTTTCTTTGAGCAAAACACCCTGTTCAACATCAGATTCGATGGGAAGGCGTGCGATCAGGAGATGAAGGTACTGCCTGAATATCTCTTTGTTGTACTTCTCGACGATGAAACCTGTACAATCGCCCAATTCGGCATTAATCTCGCCGATGCGTTTTCGAAGTACTCCGGGAACGCCTGAAAATTCGGAATAAAAACTTAATTTTTGGGCCAGGGACCGTAGATTTTCCCGTATCAGTTCGAAGGCTTTCAGCCGCAACTGTTTCAGGGTGTATTTGGTGATTTCGGCTGTCACAAGCGGGTGCCCGTCGCGATCGCCCCCCACCCAGTTCCCGAAACTCAGCTGCGGAAATGAGGCGGCGTCGTTGAGATCGTCCGGATTGAATCCCGTTTCCTCCCAGGCCTGGACAAATTTCTTGTCAAGCATCGGCAGGGCGATCGGGAAGACGTTCATGAGGTAATGTATAACATTGGCCAGTTCGGATCTTACATCAGGTTTCTCAAGGAAAATATCGTCGATGAGCCAAAGCCTGTGCAGCGAAAGTTTAATATCATCCCGTATGCCCTCCTGTTCAAGACGGGTATACATGGTATTCTCCCTCTGTACGAGAAGAAGGTAAAGATGCCGGTATTCAGTCAGGACGACGGGCCTCTTGGCTTCGGTGGGATGAGCCGTAAGTACGGGCTGGACACTGATATTCTTCAGTTCGCCAAGAATGTCCTTGCCGGTGTATCCTGCCTCTTTCAGGATCCCGAGATTATTGCCCCATAAGCCGTTAATGCTCCTGAGCCCGTCTTCATTCTCTCTTTTCCGCCTGTTCTGAACAGCACCGTTAACTTCCACCAGGTTAAGCAGCTGGAATATCAATCCGTAAAGATGCAGTATCTTCTGGATGGAAACCGTCCGTTCGATCATCACCTTGTCATTGATCCAGGGGATGTACGGGATAAGGTGATTTTCATTGTTTTCAACCAGGACTTCCTTGAGGCACTGAAGTAGAAACTCAAGATCATGATAAGGTTTGCCCAGCTTTTCCTTCACGAGCTGAAATGTAGGACTCATAGGGGGTTTTATTTAAATAAACAGAAAATGCCTATAAATGTTGGAGGGAGGATCAGCCCGGAGGGCTGGCCATGTATTAGGGTTGGAGCAACAGGAGAATAAACCGTGGGATTAATGCATCATTCGTTCTATTGCTCGTACCTATGGTTGAACGCAGGAGATACAACAAAAACCACGCGATCCAAATATGGAATGGAAACCGCTCCGCGGTTTGGGGTTCCTCCCTCGTCCTACTGCAGGTAAAATTTCAAAACCCAAACGTTTATTTTCTGGATCTAAATCCAGTCCGGATATGTAAAACTTACTGCAATTATATTCATCCCGGGGTTTTGAAATTCAACCTGCAGCTAATTAATGGACACCGCTCCGCGGTGGGTTCAAACCGGGGATGAGATCCGACCTATGAATTAAATTTGCATTTTTCCCGGGATGAAAAGCAAATATAATATGGGAACCGCTCCGCGATTTGGGGTTCATCCCTCGTCCTAGTGCAGGTAAAATTTCAAAACCCGGAGGTTTAATTTCATGGATCCAAATTCTATCCGGAAATGTAAAATTTACTGCAATTATATTTATCCGAGGGTTTTGAAATTCAACCTGCAGCTAATTAATGGACACCGCTCCGCGGTGGGTTTAACGCCGGGAATGTGATCCGACCTGTGAATTAAATCTGTGTTTTTCCCGGGATGAAAACCATATTACAAGGAAATGCGATCCGGCATATGAAATTGATGTATGTTTTATTTCATTCGAATGACGAACAGCCCGGAGGGCTGGCCATTAATTAGCCATGGGTTGGAGCAACAGGAGAACAGACCGCGGGCTTAATATTTGATTTCATCCTGTTGCTCCTACCCATGGTTGAACGCGGGAGTTACCACAAAACCGCGGAGCGGTTTCCATATTACGAGGAAATGCGATCCGGCGTATGAAATTGATGTATGTTTTATTTCATTCGAATGACGAACAGCCCGGAGGGCTGGCCATTAATTAGCCATGGGTTGGAGCAACAGGAGAACAGACCGCAGGATTAATATTTGATTTCATCCTGTTGCTCCTACCCATGGTTGAACGCAGGAGTTACCACAAAACCGCGGAGCGGTTTCCATATTACAAGGAAATGCGATCCGGCGTATGAAATTGATTTGGATAATTTTCATTCGAATGACGAACAGCCCGGAGGGCTGGCCATTAATTAGCCATGGGTTGGAGCAACAGGAGAACAGACCGCGGGATTAATGTTTGATTTCGTCCTGTTGCTCCTACCCATGGTTGAACGCAGGAGTTACCACAAAACCGCGGAGCGGTTTCCATATTACGAGGAAATGCGATCCGGCGTATGAAATTGATTTGGATATATTTTCATTCGAATGACGAACAGCCCGGAGGGCTGGCCATTAATTAGCCATGGGTTGGAGCAACAGGAGAACAGACCGCGGGCTTAATGTTTGATTTCATCCTGTTGCTCCTACCCATGGTTGAACGCAGGAGTTACCACAAAACCGCGGAGCGGTTTCCATATTACGAGGAAATGCGATCCGGCGTATGAAATTGATTTGGATATATTTTCATTCGAATGACGAACAGCCCGGAGGGCTGGCCATTAATTAGCCATGGGTTGGAGCAACAGGAGAACAGACCGCGGGCTTAATATTTGATTTCATCCTGTTGCTCCTACCCATGGTTGAACGCGGGAGTTACCACAAAACCGCGGAGCGGTTTCCATAGATCCGGGTCAATCAATAAATATTTGTATCGGAAATTCTCCCGGTGATGCAAATCATACGAACAGGGTGATGGATATCACCGCAAAACAGGAACCACGGAACCTTTATAAAGATAATTTTGATGCAACTGATTTCTTCTCGGATTTATCGCCATTAAGTTTAGCAAATTTCCAGGACGGAATCTTAAGAAACAATGAAGGGAGTGCATACTCCCTTTTCTTTTTATTCAATTATAAAAACCAAATAAAATGAAGAAAAATTTACAAAATCTTTTCAGATCAATACCTTTTTTCAGGAGGGGACGAATCGTCCGATCGTTTATGATCCTGATCTCTGTTATAACGATGGTTTCTATTTCCCCCGAATTGCAGGCGTCGCTTGTTGTGACTTACTCCAATGGCACCGACGGCGGAGGCCGCGACGGAGTACTGGTCACTGTATCGGGCGACCTCAGTGAAGCCGGCTGGGGTACGCTCATCCACAGTACCAGTGGTATTTCCTGTGGCGGAACTAATACATGTTATGCAGGAGTTAATTTTAGCACAACCCGGATCGGTTGGGGTTCGGGAGTTGGTTGTGACAAATATTCTCCTGCACTGGCATCAAATCCCATGATACCCACTACTGGTAGTTATCAGAAAACGAATGGCTTATTGACATCGAGTACTTCAGCCTTATTCGGCCTGGATATGGGAAGTGGATTTAGCACGTTATATGTGGAAACCGGCAAGACTGTGATGTCGGGCACCGTTTTTTTAGATGGCTGGAGCCTGAGCGACCTGGGATTTTTCAGCTATGTTGATACAGATATTAAAGCCACAAACGGTGATATTCTCATTCACCTGCTCATCGAAAGTCCTCCAGCTGCTCCACAAGCTCAGGCAGCATCCGGAATTACAGCTTCCGCCTTCACGGCAAAATGGAATGCTTCATCCGGTACCGATACTTATTTTCTCGATATTGCAACTGACAATGGCTTTACATCCTTTCTTCCCGGTTACAATAACAAAGTCCTTGGAAATGTTACAACCTGTGATATAGCCGGTCTTGATGCCAACATTACCTATTATTACAGGGTGAGGGGTGAGAATTCAATAGGGACCAGCCAGAATTCATCCACTATGACAGCCACTACCCTTAAACTGGATCAGACCATGATCTTTGAACCGCTGCTTGAAGCCATTTACGGTGGTGATCCCATAAATCTGGATGCAACTGCTTCCTCCGGACTTACTGTTTCCTATACAAGTTCCAATCCCTCGGTTGCCACGATCACCGGTTCTACACTTGCGGTAGTTGGAGCAGGATCATCCACTATCGTTGCGACACAGGATGGCGATGCCACATATTATCCGGCATCCCTTGAACAAACTTTAAATGTACTTCCCAGAGATCTTACCATTTCCGGTATAACCATTCTCTCCAAAGAATACGATGGTACGACCGATGCTTCGGTCACCGGCGCCGTTCTGGAAGGTGCAGTTTCAGGTGACGACGTAGACCTGGATGCATTGACCGCTTCCTTCGCCTCGAAAGATGCCGGTACGGGTATCGCAGTCACTGCCGGCTTTTCCCTGCAGGGTGTTGACAAAGATAACTACAGCCTCACCCAGCCTGCCAGTCTGACCGCAGATATCACACCGAAAGAACTTACGGTTTCAGGTGCAGCAGCCGGATCGAAAGTTTATGATGGTACGACCGAGGCTTCTGTCAGCGGAGCCGTTCTGGAAGGTGCAGTTTCAGGTGACGACGTAGACCTGGATGCATTGGCCGCTAGCTTCGCCACGAAAGATGCCGGTACGGGTATCGCAGTCACTGCCAGCGTTTCCCTGCAGGGTGCTGACAAAGATAATTACAACCTAATACAGCCATTGGGTCTCTCTGCCGATATTACAAAGGCAGAGCTTATGGTGACCGTTATGGATGCCACACGTAAACAGGGTGAGGAAAATCCGGCATTTGTGATGGAATATGAAGGTTTTGTGTCCGGCGAGGATGAAAGTTTTCTCATCAGTTCACCGCAGTTGTCAACCAACGCCGGTGCATCAAGCATTGCGGGAGACTATGATATAACAGCCAGTGGTGGCGATGCTGTGAATTACAGCTTCAATTATGTTACAGGAACGCTGACAGTAACTTCCACTGTGGGTATAGATGGTGTCATGAATGCCGGGGAGTTCAGGATCTATCCCAATCCCACCGTAAACGTACTTTATATCAAAGCCAATGAGCTCAGTGGTAAGATCAAAGCAGATCTTTTCGATATAACCGGACAAAAACTTTTGACGGTTCCGGTTGACGGATCTTCAATAAATATTTCCAGCTTGCAATCAGGAATATATTTCCTTCGGATTGAAGGCAGGACTTACAAGATTGTTAAGAAATAGTTCATTGATGATTCTTTAACCGTTATCCGGAGTGATCTCCGGACAATAATATTGAGCCGTCGCCTCCATACCGGGGCGACGGTTCTTTTATATTATCGACCGGCCGGAGGCCTGCCGGTTTGCCAATTCATTTTATTTTGTAAATTGGAGCAAAAATTCTATGGTAAAACTTCTTGCCTTCCTTGTATTTTTGGGATTCACAGTCACGGCATTCCCCCAGGCCGGTGAAAATGGAAACCAATCCGGCTCCGATACTGCCACCGAACAACTGGTGAGTGATATGGAATATTCCGACGTGGGCTTTCTATGGTCCGGCGATAACAGCCAGAATTCCCGGCTGGGTTTTGTCGGGGAAAATTACCGCCGCCTGCAGATCCGTTTCCTTTCCGTAATCAAAAATTACGACAATCCATTTGAATATTTTCTTTATGGCAAATCGAAAACCGGAGGCAATATCTGCCAGTTCCAGGGGTCGCTCGTTATGACGGAGGTGGGCATCATCGAAGATGGGGAATTCCCGGATCTGACCCGCGGGTATGCCAGCGGGGATTACGTTCTTTTTGAAGATCAGGTATGTTCTCATTCCGGCGTTTATCGCGGCAGTTTTACCACCACCTTCTACGTCGACAAGGAGGGTACCTTCCACTATGACGATATCTATGCCGATGCTCCGCGTTTTGCAAACAATGAGTTTACAGGTGAATGGCAGGAGTATTATTCGGATACCGTGCAGGTTTGTAACTGGGGCGATCACAGGATCCCTGAAGCGGAAGCCCTGGATGCAGGCATTGACAGTTTTTACCCCGCATATAAATACCAGCAATTCGGATGGAAAGATTACCTGGATGAGTTGAAGAAGTCAAAAGAAGGCGGAGAGGTGGATAAATGGTGGGAGTAGGCTGGATGAGGCATGAAGCCACGATTGCAGGGCCAAAAGATTTCATAACCGCATAACTACCAAACTGCAAAACCAACAAAAATGGATTTATATGGAGATTATAGCAAGAGCCTTCCTCAGAAGATCATCATCCATACTCTCGAGGTTGTCTTTATCATTTTCTCCTGGTGGTGAATGGAGTTCGAACCATTTCAACCCATTTCAAACCATCTAAAACCACCTGAAACCACCTAAAACACCTCTATTAAACACCTCCGGAGTTTTGATGCGTGCGGTCTTCTTACCACGGGCGTAACCGTGGCTAATACAATTAATCCCCTCCGGGGAGAAGAATCTTCTAAGACGGCCATGACTAAACCCGATCCGGAAGAATTTGGTGATTTGTTGAATTGGTGAATGGAGTTCGAACCATTTCAAACCATCTTCAATTAAACCCGCGGTGTTCTACATTCATGTTGCGCACCTACGGAGCGCTGGGACGCACATTCATATTAAGCTATCGATATCAGCCACCTACGGAGGCTTCCCGAACAAACTATCTGATACTTTCGAACCTGAAACAACATGAAACAACTTCAACCGCATCAACCGCATCAACCACATCAACCAGCATCAACCAACATCAAACCAACATCAAACCATTTCAAACCAATTCAAACCAATTCAAACCATTTCAAACCAATTCAAACCAATTACTCAAACCAATTCAAACCAATTCAAACCAATTCAAACCATTTCAAACAATCTCAAACAATCTCAAACAATAAAATCCGTTCCGATAGCCATCGAAATCCGTCAAAATCCGTTTCAATCCGCGTTCCTCTTCTCTCAAACCATTTCAAACAATCCTCAAACCATCTCAAACCATCTTAAACCATTTCAAACCACCTGAAACAATTAATTCCATATTCACCCTCAAACTTTTGACCCCGCTCAGATGTCTTAACTCCCGATGGAAGAGTTACATAATATTGCCGTGATATCCATAGTCATTGCCGGCATCTGCATGTTGATCATCCTTGCCGATATTCTTTCCGGGAACCGGCAGCATATGATGATCATGAATTTTGTATACCCCATAACGGCCTTATATGCAGGTCCCCTCGCCCTGGTAGCTTATTTTACAGTGGGGCGGAAATCAACAAGAAAAGCAATGATGAGGGCAAGGAAGGAGGACAAACCCCCTCCAGGTAAACAAAAACCTTTCTGGCAGAGTGTGGCCGTCGGGGCTCTTCACTGCGGAAGCGGATGCACGCTTGGTGATATTACCTCCGAAATCCTTCTTCTGTTTATTCCTTTCACTCTGTTTGGCCATAAGATGTTTGGTTCCTGGGTGGTCGATTATGTTTTTGCCTTTATTATCGGGATCATTTTCCAGTATTATTCCATAAAGCCCATGAAAGGTCTTTCCCCGAAAGAGGGTCTTAAAGCAGCCCTTAAAGCCGATACTCTTTCCCTGACTTCCTGGCAGATTGGCATGTACGGTTGGATGGCCATTGCGGTTTTCCTCATTTTCCACCAGGAGCTCGAAGCAACAGGAGTCCTTTTCTGGTTCATGATGCAGATCGCCATGCTTTGCGGCTTTTTGACTGCTTACCCCGTAAACTGGTGGTTATTGAAGCGGGGGATCAAGGAGGTGATGTAAGAATAGGAAAGCCATTTCATCGTAACCTCTTGATATGGAGTAATTAATTATCATAAATTGTATGATAAATTGAACAAAATTCCCCATACTTAGCTTTATATGATATGGCTGAAACTACTACCCCTAACCAGGGAAATGATCCGCAAGATGATCAGATAACCCTGTCAGCAGCCATCCTGGCGCCGCTGAATGCCCTATTTGAAGTGCAGGTACATGCTGCACGGGCCTTCCTGAATTTTGTCCTCCAGATGGGATTTCGCCATAAATATTCAAAGAGTGAGAGAGATGCATTGAAAAAGGATAAGGAGGAGAATAAGGAAATTCTCGATGAACTCGCTGAGGAAGATAAGAAGAAGGCAAGGATCCATGAACTTGAATCGCGGGAACGCCTGTCCGAAGCAGAAAGGAAGGAATTATGGCAGCTAAGACTGGAATGGGACGATCTTCTCATGCAGAAATTCGATTATTTTGATGACAAGGGCAATGTTTCTACAGTCTTCGTCCCGAATCTGGCCATACTTCCAATTAAACCGTTGGCTGTCGACAATGCCACCTTCAAATTTGAGATCAATGTAAAGAGCTTCACGGCTAATTATGACCAAATGGGCACTGTAAAAGGCGTGCCAAAAGACCGCCCCTGGTTCCTGATTAAACCAAAACGGATCACCGGTGATTTCGGCAGGAGGAAGGAGAATGAAAACGAGAGATCCATCAGTATCGAGGTAAACGTAGGAACCACCGACATGCCTTATGGATTGGATAAGCTCTTGACATCGCTGACCAATAACATCATGATCACACCCAGAGTGGATACGGATAAAACTGGATAAAAATGCATTCATAACACCTAAATCTTGAATTATGGCAAAGCAAAATGATGATCAGCAAGCCGGAGGCGGCAACGCCCAGCCTCTGCCTGCTACCGTGACCCCGGCCGAATTCGCAAAGATCCCGCTTGATTTTATTATCGCAACACCCCTCCTGACTACAATTGAAGCCCATAAAGCTGCAGCAAGCACTACCCTGAATTTTATTGAAAGCCTGAAGGATAAAACGGTCGATTTTATCGTCAAGATTGATGAGACAAACGCCGACGGAAATGCCACCCGTGGTGAGCATGTGACGGTTCCCCTTCTCGCCATGGTGAAGATACCCTCGCTGAATTTTGATTCACTGAGCGTCAGCTTCAACTACAACATTTCCCAGGTATACAAGCAAGAGGACAAATCTCTTCAGAAAGCCGAACTGAAGGCTTCAACAAAAGGAATCCTGGCAAATTTCATCGATGCCAGTCTTACCGGTTCTGTTGAGCACAGCCGTACACGTGAAAATGTGGCAAACCGCGGCGGAAGTCTGGAAGTGAAGCTGCACATCAGCGAAACCCAGATCCCCGCCGGACTGGAAAAGGTGCTGAATGCCATGGTGGAAAACATGGTAATACCCACGGCTCCAAAAAAGTAATTTCAGCCATCGTCCCGAAACTGCAGTTCAGAAACAGGTTTCATTTCGGGAAATGGCCCGAGTTGGAAATTAACCGGAAACAACTTCTTTCTATATGGCAAAAAATGAAGAGAACGGTCATGCCGGAATTCCTCTTAAAGGCCTGGCAGCACATATTTTAGAAGAGGTGATCAAGGCTGACATGACCATGCATGACCTGCAGACCGACGCCTGGAAGAAATTCGCCGAATTCCGGCCAAGGGGAAAATACATTAACCCGGATATTCATATCGGATTTCCTGAAAACCGCTATCTGTGCCTTAACGAGGTCAAACTTGATTTTCACATCAAAAGCATACCGCTGACCTTTTCGAACCGGGTGAAGATGGCGATCCGGTTTCTTCGGGGAGAAAGCAGCCTCGCGCTTTATGAACCGGCTGTCTATGATCTTTGCCCCGCTTCAGATGAGGATGCTATGTCATTCTCCATCGTCGTCAAACGTTTCGAAGACGGGACTGTGAAGGCGGAATATAAACCAGCGGATGATGAGACCGCTGCGATAATGAAGCAAACGGCTTCCTGATATCCTTATACCAGGAAAGAATATTTATCAGAATCATGACCGACCTGAATGATCCTTTTTTAAGGAATTTCCTGTTTGAAAAGACCAACCGGCTTTTCACTTCGCCGGGGGAATCTGTTTTTGAAGCTGCCCGGCGTTTCAATATCTTTGATGCCGGGGAATTAAAGTCAAAAAATAAAACCCTGCCGCTGTATAAGAAACTGGATGAGCCCGTCGAGGTCACAGTAAAAGGACCGGTTGAGCAGGCGCCGGACGATGTGATCAGGATCAGCCGGATATTTGATGACCTGAAATACAATATTTTCAGGGGTGACCAGAAAAATTATGACCTCAATATCGTCGGGATCCGCAACGAGGGTGCCGAACCGAATGCTTTTGACGATGAGATCTGGGTCTTCTGGCGTTTCGAAAACCGGTGGACCCTGAAAAAATTCAAAGCAACCACAGACCCCGGCCTGACCTACCTCGAAGATCCACTAAACGCAGCGGGAACCGCCATTCTGAAGGAAGGGCAATATAAGGGTGCATGGCGGCTTGGGAAACACCACGGAAAATACGATGCCCTTGTACAGGCCTCACCGGTAACGGTGATCCGGGATTTCAACCGGGACAATAAATTCGATTTTGCTTCGGGTAAGGAGCAAACCGGCATTTTCGGTATCAATATCCACCGTTCATCCGCCACTGGCGAATCCCTTTTTGTCAATAAGTGGTCGGCCGGATGCCAGGTATTCGCCAGAATAAACGAATACAATGAGTTCATCGGGCTGGTAAAAAAAGCCATAGGTGAATGGGGGAACAGCTTCACATATTCTCTGATAAACAAGAGATTGATGGCTGGTTAAAAAGAATTTGGTGATTTGTTGAGTTGTTGATTTGGTGAAGAGGAAGAGGAACACGAATTTGACGGATTTGTTCGGATAATCACGGAGCTAATCTGTGATAATCTGTGTAATCTGTGGTTAAACTCCCCCACGAATTTGGTGATTTGGTGAATGGAGTTCAAACCAATTGAAACAACCTGAAACCATTTCAAACCATTTCAAACCATTTCAAACCATCTCAAACCATCTCAAACAATCTGAAACAATCTGAAACAATAAAATCCGTTCCGATAGCCATCGGAATCCGTCAAAATCCGTTTCAATCCGCGTTCCACATTCCTCCCCCGGGTTCTATGATCTCCAAAATCCGGTATTAGAGTTATTCAAATAACAATAATTTCTTACCTTTGCTGTGAACTTTAAACCAATCTGAGAAGTGGACTATTCTGCTTCAAGGATCCTGATGTCCATTACCAGATCCAAAAGATTATTCCTATGGAAAAGAGAATCGGAAGTGCACTCATCATGATCGGGGACCTGTCCGCCGTTACCGGACTGAATCAAATTCTCACCAGGAATTCTGCCATCATCATCGGCAGGCAGGGTATTCCGTTGCGTGACAGGCAGGCCAGCATCATTTCGCTTGTTCTTGAGGGGACTACGGACGAGATTGGAGCACTGACCGGCCAGGTCGGCAGGCTGAAAGGGGTTCAGGTAAAATCCGTATTAATCAAAAACAAGGATATCTGATATGAAAAAATCCGGGCTTTTCGTCATATTAATCCTCCTGTTTTCACAGTCGTTTGGCCAGATCAGCGGCAGGGTTACCGATGCGGTCACCGGCGAAGCGCTTGCCGGAGCGCATGTCATCCTTTACCAGTTACCGGGTGCAATCCCTGTAGACCAGGCTGTAACCGGTCGTGAGGGAGGATTTATTTTCACGGGCTATTATGGAAATTCCGTTGATGTTTTTGTTTCTTATATCGGTTACCGGATTTTCCATTCCTTAATAATCAATGCAACCATTCCCGAACACCTGGATATCCGGCTTCAACCCTCTGCGGTGCCGGTAGGGGAGGTGACCGTATCTACTACACGCAGGCACCAATCCCAACGGGAACTCGCCATTCCAATGAGCATCGTTACAGATAAAACGATAGACCGGATCGCAGGCTTTACTGCTCCCGAGATGCTCAGGAATGAACCGGGAATCAATCTTGCCCGTGATGGTATCTGGGCTACCAGTATGAATATCAGGGGCCTGTCGGAACAACGGATCATAACCCTCATCGACGGCAACCGGGTGGAGACAGCCACCGATATAGCCGCGGGAATGGCCATGATTGATGTGAATGATATCGATAGGATCGAAGTGATCAAGGGAGCATCCTCCTCCTTATACGGTACGGGCGCAATGGGAGGCGTGGTGAATATTATTACAAAAGACGGCCATTACAACGACGGCTTTTACACAGACGGAAATTTGTCGGCTATGTACCAGGGGGTGAACCGGTTGCATTCGGAAAATGCTTCCCTGACGGCAGGAAATAAAAGATGGTACCTGCGCATCGGGGGTACGAACCAGAAAGCCGGAAACGCAATGACACCCAAAGGGGAACTTGCTAACAGCCAGTTCAGGGATAAGAGCCTCTCTCTTAAATTTGCCCTGAAACCCTTGATTAATCATGAGCTTAAGCTGAATTACCAGCGGTATGATGCCCGCGATGTCGGTATACCCGGGGGAACGGTTTTCCCGGAGCAGGCTATTGCAACCTATCCGAAAGAAATCAGGGATATGTTCAGTGCACACTACAAGATAACCTTGCGAAGTAAAGTATTCAGGGATGTTGGCATTAAATATTTCCATCAGTATATCCTCCGGGATGTCCTTCTAAAGCCTTCTCCTGCCATTTCCATTTCTCCCAAGGGTCATCATACTACGGACGGAATCCAGCTACAGTCCTCCATAACCCCGGTAAAAGCTCATTCAATGATCGCGGGAATTGATCTCTGGCAACGCCGGCTGACAACCAGCCGCATTAAGGATATTTACCAGCCTGTTCCCGGGTACCCCGACAGTCTCAGTCATATCATCCGGGGAGAAATCCCCATACCCTCCTCGCGTTATGCCAGTGGAGGGGTTTTTATACAGGATGAATTTACGGCCTACGGTGATAAGCTGAAGATCACGCTTGGAGGCAGGCTGGACCTGATCAATATTCAAAATGACCGCGCAGTCGACCCGGAATACCTCATCATTAATGGTCACAGCCAGGACCCCATTCCCGGGCAGAGGATCACCTTCCGGGAGAACAATGTGTACAACGGGAGCTGGAGTGCCAACCTGGGACTGCTTTTTCATGCCGCGACGAATGTCGATCTTGCCTTTTCTTTTGCTCGCGCCTTCCGTTCTCCGTCGATCGAAGAGAGATATAAATATATCGATCTTGCCGCCCTGGGAAAGGTGGAGATCGGAAAGCCCGGCCTTAAACCGGAGGATGGGTATTTTGCCGATCTGGGAATCAGGTTCTGGAGGGATAAATTCCATCTTTCGCTGGATGGTTTTATCAATTCCATGACCAACCTCATTGTTTCGATGCCAGGAACTGCAATTTATAATTATACGAATGATCCTGCCCGGCAGGATACCGTTTCTGCACTCATCAACACTAACGTCAACAAAGCCGTGTTGTATGGATATGACATGAATTTCAGCGCGGCTCTTTACAGGGGATTCGTTCTTTTCGGATCTTCAGCATGGGTAAGAGGTATAAACCAGACCGACGGCGGGGCAAATCTGCCCCTTATCCCTCCGCTTAGCGGCAGAGCAGGGGCCAGGTATGAATATCCGAAATGGTTTGGTGCCGAGGCGGCCTGCAATCTTACCGCCGGACAGGACCGGACGGTAGAAGGGGAGATCCCTACTACCGGATATGCTACCTGGGACCTGCGGTTGTATAGTAAGCCATTTGGCTTTGATTTCGCCATGTTTCAGATTTACGCCGGTATTGAGAATATCTTCGACCGCGCCTATATCAATTTCCTTTCCACCAACCGCGGCCTTATCAAATACGAACCGGGGAGGAATGTGTACGTACGGATGAACGTGATATTCTGAGGAAGTAGTGGTTTGAAGGGTCATCACGGATTACACAGATTGGTTATGAGGTTATGAGGTTATGAGGTTATGAGGTTATGAGGTTATGAAGTTATGAAGTTATGAGGTTATGAAGTTATGAGCAAACCCCATAACCCCATAACTCCATAACTCCATAACTCCATAACTCCATAACTCCATAACTCCATAACTTTCAACGATCATTGCGCATGCACCTTCCTGGCACCGGTTCTCACCTTTGTCCAGGCTTCGGTCAGATCATGTTGCAGGTCTTCGGGGTGTTCGAGACCGACCGATAATCTCAATGCATCGGGTTCCACGCCGGTTGCAATCTGCTCCTGGGCGGAGAGCTGCTCGTGGGTGGTACTTGCAGGGTGTATGATCAGGGTCCTGGCATCGCCCACGTTGGCGAGATGCGAAATGAGTTCAACACTGTTCACGAGTTCAACGGCTGCTTCTTTCCCACCTTTTACATTGAAAGTAAGGACGCCGCCGAAACCGTTCCTAAGATATTTCTTCGCCAGGTTATGATAGGGATTATCTTCGAGTCCCGGGTAGTTTACCTTGGTCACCCAGTCCTGTTCCCTGAGCCATTTGGCAATGAGCAGGGTGTTATCGGCGTGCCGCTGGGCGCGCAACGACAGGGTTTCAATACCCTGGATCAACAGGAAGGCATTGAACGGGCTGAGGGCATTTCCATAATCCCTGAGTCCTTCGACCCTGGCCCTGATGGCAAAAGCAATGTTTCCGAAGGGACCGTTTTCGCCGAAGACATCCCAGAAAACAAGTCCGTGATATCCTTCGGAAGGTTCCGTAAATTGCGGAAATTTGCCGTTTGCCCAGTTGAAATTTCCCGCGTCGATGATCACCCCTCCGATGCTGTTGCCGTGTCCGCCGATCCATTTTGTGGCCGATTCCACGACGATATTGGCTCCATAGTCAATGGGCCTGCAAAGATACCCGCCGGCACCGAATGTATTGTCAACGATGAGTGGGATACCATGTTTCCGCGCAACTTTTGCAAGCCCTTCAAAGTCGGGGATATTGAATTTGGGATTGCCTATCGTTTCGACATAAATGGCTTTTGTTCTCTCATCGATAAGCTTTTCATAATCGGCAGGATCATCGGTGCTCACAAACCGAACTTCAAAACCCAGCCTCTTGAACTGGACCTTGAATTGGTTAAAGGTTCCTCCATAAAGAAAGGAAGTGGATATAAAATTGTCCCCATTGCCGAGAATATTGGTAAGCGCCAGGAACTGAGCCGATTGGCCGCTCGATGTTGCAAGTGCGGCCACGCCGCCTTCCAGGGCTGCCATCCTCTTTTCAAAAACATCTGTCGTCGGATTCATGATCCGGGTATAGATATTACCGAATTTTTTAAGTGCGAAAAGATCTGCGGCATGGTCCGTATCATTGAAGGTATAAGACGTTGTCTGGTAGATCGGAACTGCTCTTGAGTTCGTTGCCGGATCCGGATCGTATCCGGCATGAAGCTGTAATGTGTCAAAATGATAAGAATTGCTCATGATTATTCGTATTTATGTATTTATAACTATGAAAATTTCTGTGTAAAGGGGTACTGAACCGGCTCCTGTTGGTCCCGGTCAGTCATCAGTTGTAAGATCAGAGATTGTTCAGGGACGCATGAAAAAGATACAGTGGTGCATCATACAAACATACGATGTTGTGCGAATGTTGAAAACGCCGGGAATTTTCCCTGTGCTGTAAAAAGAAGTTGAATTTTTCATGCTTATCAGATTTATATTTATCAGGCAATATTACCTGAACAGGAATTGGCACCTTTTCCATGGGGGGAAGGTTGCCAGAGGATCTTCGAGCCTGTCTCTCACCTCTTCTTTATAAATCTCAACCGGTAATGCCAGGATTGAAATACGGTTGTAAAATAAGACAAACTTATCTGAATTTCCAAAAATAATTTGAAAAAAATGTATTCAAGGATCGATTTTAATTAAAAACACCCGAAACTTGCGGTTATCGGGTGTTTTTAAATGATAAAAAGGGAGTTTATTTACCTGCCGTCCATGTTCCGGTTTGGCCGCCATCATAGGTACTGATCCAATATGTACCCGAGCCGTTGGAATTCCAGATCACCTCACCCTGCTTTGTACCATCCTCATAATACGTAAATTTACCACTTCCGTCGGCATTATCGATAATCTCAAGAGATTCGCTTGAGCTTCCGTCCAATAGCAAGGAAGCGGTGTAGTTACCATGGGAATCTATACTCCAGGTGTATTTCCACAAAAATTGCTGGGTATTGTCGGGATCAAATATCGTCCAGCTTCCTGAATTTCCATCCAGGCTCTGGTCAGCCGTCCAGTAAGTGAAACGTGCCACATCCGGTAATTTATATTCCCAGGTCCATACGTACTTATCCGATTCTTTTTTATAAGTGTATATGACTTTGAAGGTCAGATTTTAGCATCTACTGTGACAGAAGCACAATTTTCCCCACTGACCGTCCGGTCTCACTGTACTCATGGGCCCTGCGCGCCTCCTGAAGAGGAAAGGTGCGATCGATCACAACCCGCAGTTTACCGAGTGCGATATGATCCCGGATCCATTTTACATCTTCTGTCCTGTTCTTCAGAAGGACCATTTTTACTTTCCTGGATGATGTCAGAGTGGTCCAAAACTGGGCGAGATAAGTCCTGAAGGAATGGTTGAGTTTTAGCAAATAACTTTTAGATCTCATCGATTTTCTCACTTGCCGGAATGTTTTGTTTCCAACTGCATCAATGATGGCATCATAGGTGTCTGTGTTCAACCCGAAATTATCCTGGGTATAATCGATTACTTCATCAGCCCCAAGAGATTTTACAAGTTCGATATTCCTGCTGCTGCAGACTCCTGTTACTCTGGCTCCCAACAATTTGGCGATCTGCACGGCATAGGTCCCTACACCACCCGAGGCACCATTCACCAGAACATGCATTCCTGCTGTGATCTTCGCATGGTCCCTGAGCGCCTGCAGGGGAGTAATTCCCGCGATGGCAAAAGTGCATGCCTCCTCAAAAGAAATATTATCGGGAAGAATTATGGCATTTTTCGCAGGTACCCGGGCATATTCCGCGTACCCCCCTCCTTTATAGCTTAATCCTGCAAACACCCTCATGCCCGGCTTTAAATCCTTTACCTCACTCCCAACCGATTCGATGATTCCTGAAATTTCACTTCCGATATATTTTGGAAACTTCCGGCCGGTAATAAGTTTGAGTCTGCCTTTCCGCACTTTCCAGTCTACCGGGTTGACAGATGCAGCTTTTACCCGTATCAGAATGTCGAGTGCTCCGGGCCGGGGAGTCACGACATCCGTATATTCGAGCACTTCGGGACCTCCGTAACGGTTAAAGATAATTGCTTTCATGGGTATAATCCCTTTTTTGGGAATTACAAATGTAAAATAATATTGGTAGAGGCGTTGCATGCAATGTCTTTATCTCCATACCCATGTTCGTCACGCATCGTCTTTATTCATCATGCCTCGTCTTTACCTGCCTTACTTCCTCGGGTTTCGGGCTACCTTTCGTATATTTGACAAAAACCTGTTCCATGTCCCATAAGATTGTTCATGAACTTATTAATCCCCGAAGTATTTCGGTCATTGGGGGATCAAACAATGTTCACAAACCAGGTGGAAAGATCCTGAAGAACATCCTGGCCGGTAATTTCGCAGGACAGTTATATGTTGTCAACCAAAAAGAAAAAGAAGTACAGGGCTTGCCATCCTTCCATTCGGTTGACGAACTTCCCGAAACCGAGCTTGCCATTCTCGCTATTCCGGCCGAATCCTGCGGAGGTGTAATAAAAAGCCTGACCACGAAAAACATCACCCGGGCCTTCATCATCATTTCTGCAGGATTTTCCGAGGAAAATGAAGAGGGTGCAAGACTGGAAAATGAGATCAGGGAGATGATTGAAAAAGTAAACGGATCCCTTATCGGTCCTAACTGTATTGGGGTGATGACCCCGGCATACCGGGGGGTCTTCACTTCACCCATACCCAAACTATCGCCTACCGGCTGTGATCTGATCTCGGGATCCGGAGCCACGGCGGTTTTTATTATGGAATCTGGGATACCCAAGGGGCTTACCTTTTCCTCTGTATTTTCAGTCGGCAACAGCGCCATGCTGGGTGTAGAAGATATCCTTGAATACCTCGATCTCAGCTATGATCCGGAGACGAGTTCACATGTGAAAATTCTTTACATCGAGAGTATCAAAGATCCCGATAAGCTCCTTCTGCATGCGTCTTCACTGATCAGGAAAGGATGTCATATTGCTGCCATAAAATCGGGCGGATCGGAGG
The DNA here is from genome assembly GCA_963771005.1 of uncultured Bacteroidales bacterium. Taxonomy (GTDB): domain Bacteria; phylum Bacteroidota; class Bacteroidia; order Bacteroidales; genus DASQZK01. Next base: position 890,848 of record CAVYRO010000008.1, on the reverse strand, counting down.
AGGGAAGCCGTGCCGCCTCTTCCCATACCGGTGCCATCGCCAGTTCCGATCTTGCGGTAGAGGCACTGTTCCGAAAGGCGGGCATCGTCAGATGCTTTGGCAGGGAAGAGCTATCGACCGTCGCAGGCATTTTCATGCATCCCGGCCTGAAGGGGAAACGTCTCGCCATCATTACCCACGCGGGCGGACCGGCAGTCATGCTCACAGATGCCCTGTCGAACGGAGGTCTAAAGATCCCCCGGATCGAAGGTCCCGATGCGGATAAACTTCTTTCCAGCCTCTACAGGGGATCATCGGTGTCCAATCCCATTGATATACTTGCCACAGGTACGGCAGAGCAACTGGAAATGGTCATTGATTACTGTGAGAACTGTTTCTCGGATATCGATGCCATTATCGTTATATTCGGAAGCAGCGGACTGAATGAGGTTTTTGATGTCTACGAGGTCCTTCACCGCAAAATGCAATCCTGCCATAAACCGATCTTTCCGATCCTGCCTTCCCTGAGCACTGCCCGCAACGAAGTGGACAGCTTCCTGGCGATGGGACATATCTGTTTTCCCGATGAAGTAGTGCTTGGAAATGCATTAACAAAGGTATACAATACCCCTAAACCGGCTGAAGAGAAAATATTTCTTGAAGGCGTCGACATTCCTGCGATCCGGCAGATAATCGATCGGGTCAGTCCGGGATATATTCCGGAGGGGGAAATTCAGGCACTTCTTGATGCAGCCGGCATTCCGAGGGTGAAGGAAGGGATGGCCAAAAGTCGTAGCTCAGTCACTGCCCTTGCCGGTGAAATCGGTTATCCACTTGTCATGAAAATCAGCGGTCCCCTTCATAAATCGGATGTCGGCGGGGTAACCCTGAATGTTAATTCGAATACCCATCTTCTTGCTGAATTCAACCGGATGAGAAAAATCAAAGGATATAAAGGGATACTCCTCCAACCCATGTTATCGGGTCTGGAGTTGTTTATCGGCGCGAAGTATGAACCCAAATTCGGTCATGTGGTACTTTGCGGCCTGGGAGGCATATTCGTGGAGGTCATTAAAGATATTTCTTCAGGTCTTGCTCCGCTCACGCGTGATGAAGCCATAAGTATGGTCCGTTCTCTCAAATCCTACCCTATTCTCCGCGGTGCCCGGGGCACCCGGGGAGTGGATACCCGCCTTTTCGCAGAGATCATCATGAGGCTGTCCAGCCTGCTCAGGTTTGCCACGGAAATTAAGGAAATGGACCTGAATCCCCTCATCGGACAGGACGATAAGATCTTTGTGGTGGATGCGAGGATCAGGGTGGAGAAGGGGAAGAAGTTATGAGGTTATGAAGGAAGAGGTTATGAGGTTATGAGGTTATGAGGTTATGAAGCTAACTCCATAACTCCATAACTCCATAACTCCATAACTCCATAACTCCATAACCCCATAACTCCATAACCCCATAACCCCATAACCCCATAACTCCATAACCCCATAACCCCATAACCCCATAACCCCATAACCCCATAACCCCATAACCCCATAACCCCATAACTCCATAACTCCATAACCCCATAACCCCATAACCCCATAACCCCATAACCCCATAACCCCATAACTCCATAACCCCATAACCCCATAACCCCATAACCCCATAACTCCATAACCCCATAACCCCATAACTCCATAACCCCATAACTCCCCCCATTCCAGACTCATTCTAAACTAATACCTCTCTTTAAAGATTTTTCATAAAATAGATTAATTTTATTCGCCAGATCAGGCGGTTCAGTTATCAGCACGAACCGTCATTTTCTTAAGGATAAAAATGTCTGAAAATCAACGCCTTACTGGCATTGAGGTTTTTTGAATCCCAAACAATCTGATCATGACACTGAAACAATTATCGATCTTCCTTGAAAATAAATCGGGAAGACTTACCCAGGTTCTCGAAACACTCGGCGAGGAACAAATCAATATCGTTGCCCTGAGCATTGCAGACACCTCAGAATACGGCATCCTCAGGTTGATCGTTTCCGATCCCGATAAAGCATACCGTCTTCTGAAGGAAAAAGGTCTGAGCGTCAATCTCACTGAGGTCATCTCGGTAAAAACCTCAACCGCAGCCGGCTCGTTTGCCAGGGTGCTGCGTATTCTCTCCAACGACAATATTAGCATCGAATATATGTATGCGTTTTCTGTCGAAGGTAAGGCTATTCTTGTGATCCGGACTGAGAATAAGGAGGATGCAATAGAAGCATTCCGGAAAAATAACATCGAACTCATCCGGTCGGCCGACCTGTCTGCGTTTTAATTATCATACTAACATCAATAATTGGACGTCACCGGTTCAAGCCGGCAAAAATTTTTTTAAGCTATGATTTGGAATAAATCCAGGGAATGTTTAAGCCGCGAAGAGATGAAGGCCCTGCAGGGGCAGTTGCTGTCCGAGATGATCGAAAGGGTCTATTACAATGTGCCTTTTTACAGGGAAAAGCTCCAGAAAGCAGGTATTGAACCTTCCGATATAAAGAGCACAGACGATCTGAAGCGGTTGCCTTTCACAACAAAGAATGACCTTCGGGATAACTATCCTTTCGGATTATTTGCCGTGCCTATGAGTGAGATCGTGAGACTTCATGCTTCCTCGGGAACGACCGGTAAGCCAACCGTGGTCGGATATACCCGGAAAGATCTCAACACATGGTCAGAAGTGGTAGCACGTACCATGCAATGTGCAGGGATCCATAAACACGACATCATCCAGATCGCATACGGTTACGGGCTTTTCACCGGAGGCCTGGGCATCCATTATGGAAGCGAAAAGATAGGAGCCGTTGTCATCCCCGTATCGGGAGGAAATACAAAGAGGCAGCTTCAGCTTATGCAGGACTTCGGCAGCACTGCCATAGCCTGCACGCCGTCCTATGCTCTTTACCTTGCAGAAGCCATAGAGGAGGGCGGCATATCCGCCGGCGACCTGAAAATCCGCGTTGGCATTTTCGGCGCCGAACCATGGACGGAAAACATGCGGAAAGAGATTGAAACCAAACTCCGGATCAAGGCCATCGATATATACGGACTGAGCGAAGTCATTGGTCCGGGTGTGGCAAGTGAATGTGAACGCCAGGATGGTCTGCATATCAATGAAGATCATTTTATTCCGGAGATCATCGATCCTGTCAGCGGGGAAATCCTTCCGGAAGGAACTACCGGTGAACTTGTATTTACGACGGTGACAAAAGAAGGATTGCCGCTCGTGCGCTACAGAACCCGCGACCTCACTTCATTGAAATATGAGAAATGCGATTGCGGCCGGACCCTCGTAAGGATGGCAAAATGCTCCGGAAGGAGCGATGATATGCTGATCATCCGTGGTGTCAATCTTTTTCCCTCGCAGGTGGAGACCGTGCTCCTCGAGATGAGTGAGACCAAGCCGCATTACAGGATCGTCGTGGATCGCGTCAACAACCTTGATATGCTAACAATTGAGGTTGAGGTGGAAGAGCAATTTTTCCTCGATAAGATCAGCCAGCTCCAGAAAGTCAAACAAAAGATCCAGGCCAACCTGGAGAGCTCTCTGGGAATCAGCGTGCAGGTAAGACTGGTGGAGCCGAAAACGATCGAGAGGAGCGAAGGCAAATCCGTCCGGGTCATCGATAACCGTAAATTAAGCTGAGAATGAACCCGGTTTCCTGCCGGAAAACATGAAGGGAAATTCAACAGCTCTTTTTAAATTAGGGAAAAAACAGCGATGCAAAGGAAAACACCCGTAAGCAAAGAAATTGTAGATAAAATAATAGCGGACTTCGGTATTAAAGATGTTACCCGGGCCTCCATACGGGAACTGGTGCGAATTGTGAATGACATCGAAGAAGCGACAGGCACCCCTTTCGTCAGGATGGAGATGGGGGTGCCGGGGATCCTTCCGGAAGATATAGGGGTGAAGGCCGAAATTGAAGCGCTTCATCATGGCGTTGCCTCGGTATATCCCATGATCGAAGGGATAAAGCCCCTTAAGCAGGAAATTTCCCGTTTCGTAAAGAATTACCTGGATATCAATGTGAGTCCTGAATCCTGTATTCCCACCGTCGGCTCTATGATGGGTGGTTTTGCCACCTTTCTCGTGGCCAACCGGACAGACCGGAATAAGGAAGGAACACTTTTTATCGATCCCGGTTTTCCCGTTCAGAAACAGCAATGCCATGTACTCGGACAGGACTATGAGAGTTTTGACGTTTATAATTACCGGGGGGGAAAGCTACGGGAAAAACTGGAGTCCATCCTGGTAACCGGTAAGATATCCTCCCTTCTATATTCCAATCCCAACAATCCTTCCTGGATCTGTTTCACGGAGGAGGAGCTGCGGATCATCGCTGAGATAGCTGACAAGTATGATGTTATCGTGATTGAAGACCTGGCTTATTTCGGTATGGATTTCCGGAAAGACATGTCAGTGCCCGGTAAACCGCCGTTTCAACCTACTGTTGCCCGCTATACCGATAATTACATTCTCCTGATCTCCAGCTCCAAGTCGTTCAGCTATGCAGGGCAGCGTATCGGCATGATGGTTATCTCCGGTACACTTTTCTGCAGAGCATATCCTGATCTGAAAAGGTATTATTCCACTTCTTCCTTCGGTCATGCTATGATCTATGGCGCCTTGTATTCCATTTCAGCGGGTACCGGTCATTCTGCCCAATATGCCCTGGCAGCTATTCTCAAAGCTGCCAATGACGGTACCTATCATTTTCTTGATGAAGTAAGGGAGTACGGCGAGAAGGCAAAAATTATGAAAAAACTTTTCATCGCCGCAGGTTTCCAACTGGTATATGAAAAAGACATCGAAGAGCCTCTTGCCGACGGTTTCTACTTCACCCTGTCCCATCCGGCTTTCCCGGGAGGCAAACTGATCCGGGAACTTCTTTACTACGGTATAAGTGCCATCTCCCTGAATATTACCGGAAGCGATCATACGGAGGGACTCAGGGCCTGCGTTTCCCAGGTACGAAGGGACCAGTTTCCCGAACTGGAACAAAGGCTCAGAATGTTCAGGGAAAATCATCCCATTTAACGCCTTTATTAAACTTCTGAATTTCAGATAAATAAATACAAGTGTTTTAAAATAGTGAAAGATAGTTCACGAATCATAAGGAATAAAAAGTCTGTTTCTGCTTAGAATTTTTAATTTTGAAAGATCAAAATTCACAAACTTTCACCGCAAAACCCATAAAAATGGCAAAAGCAAAAGGGGCAATCGTCGTTGATGTTGAGAAATGCAAGGGATGCGAATTGTGCGTGGTGAATTGTCCCACCGACGTTATCCGGCTGACCCGGGAGGTGAACGGCAAGGGATATCAATACGCTTACATGGAAAATCCGGATGCCTGTACAGGCTGCTCAAATTGTGCTTTGGTATGCCCCGATGGTGTAATCGAGGTTTACCAGGTCAGAGTTAAAACCAAAATTGAGGAAATTTAATGAAAGAACTCAGGTTAATGAAGGGTAACGAAGCGATTGCGGAGGCCGCCATCAGGGCAGGCGTGGATGCATACTTCGGCTATCCCATAACCCCGCAGTCGGAGGTTCTCGAATACCTTATGGCCGAACAGCCGGAAAAAAGAACGGGTATGGTCGTTTTGCAGGCTGAAAGTGAGATTGCGGCTATTAATATGGTTTACGGGGGCGCGGGAACAGGCAAAAGAGTCATGACTTCATCTTCAAGTCCCGGGATCAGTCTAAAGCAGGAAGGCATTTCATACATTGCCGGCGCTGAACTACCCTGTCTCATCGTCAATGTTGTAAGGGGCGGCCCCGGACTCGGTACGATCCAACCTTCCCAGGCTGATTATTTCCAGGCCACCAAAGGAGGCGGCCACGGGGATTACCGCCTCATCGTACTGGCACCTGCCTCGGTACAGGAGATGGCTGATTTTGTCAAACTGGCCTTCGAACTGGCATTCAAATACAGGAACCCGGCCATGATACTGAGTGACGGGGTCATCGGGCAGATGATGGAAAAAGTCGAACTCTTCGAACAACAGCCCCGCTTCCACGAATTTGACCAGTCCTGGGTGACCACCGGCAAGACCACTGACCGGGAGCGGAATGTCATCACTTCCCTTGAGCTCGATCCGGCACGGCAGGAAAAACATAACCTGAAACTTCAGGCCAAGTACCGTAAAATGGAGGAACAGGAAGTCCGTTACGAGGAGATACAGACAGAAGATGCCGAATACATCCTTGTTGCTTACGGTTCCAGTGCCCGCATTAGTCAGAAAGCGGTGAACATGGCCCGTGCGAAAGGAATTAAAGCCGGGCTGTTTCGACCCATTACCCTATTTCCCTTCCCTAAAAAACAAATCGCTGAACTTGCAGGAAGAGTGAAGGGATTTCTCTCGGTGGAGATGAGTGCCGGACAAATGATTGAAGATGTTCGTCTTGCCGTAAACGGAAAGGTACCCGTTGAACATTTCGGCCGTTATGGAGGGATGATCCATTCACCCGATGAAGTTCTTGAAGCCCTGGAACAAAAAATCATTAATGCCTGATCATGGATATTAAAGAGATAATCAAAGAGGAAAACCTGGTCTATGGCAAGACCAGCCTGATGACGGAAAAGATCCTTTCCTACTGTCCGGGTTGCGGCCATGGAACTACGCACAGGATCATTATGGAAGTGATCGAGGAGATGGGAATACAGGAGGATACAATCGGTGTCGCACCGGTCGGGTGTTCCGTCCTGGCCTATGAATTCATGAATATCGATATGACGGAGGCAGCCCATGGAAGGGCTCCCGCTGTTGCAACCGGGATCAAACGGCTCTGGCCCGACAAATATGTATTTACTTACCAGGGCGACGGTGATCTGGCTGCAATCGGTACGGCCGAGACCATACATACCTGTAACCGGGGTGAGAACATCGTCATAATTTATATCAACAACGGTATATACGGAATGACCGGGGGACAGATGGCGCCTACCACAATACCGGGTATGAAGTCATCCACCTCGCCCTTCGGCCGCGACACCGCATCCATGGGGAATCCCCTGGTGATAACCGAGCTTGTGGCAATGCTGCCGGGAACCAATTATGTTACCCGGCAGGCCGTCCATAAACCCGGCAACGTAAGAAGGACTAAGAAAGCCATTCGTAAAGCCTTCGAAAACCAGAAGGAGAAGAAAGGACTTTCCTTTATTGAGGTCGTATCCAATTGCAATTCCGGTTGGAAAATGACGCCCGTACAGGCAAACCTGTGGATGGAGGAAAATATGTTCCCCTTCTATCCCCTCGGTGACATAAAGGTGGACGGTCAACTGGTAAAAAAAGATTCACAAAATTCACCTGAAAATGAATGAAGAAATCATCATTGCCGGCTTTGGCGGACAGGGCGTGCTCTCTATGGGGAAGATCCTGGCTTATTCCGGGATCATGCAGGATATGGAGGTTAGCTGGATGCCTTCATACGGTCCTGAGATGCGCGGGGGAACGGCCAACGTAACCGTAATACTCAGTGATGAAAGAGTCAGCTCGCCCGTCCTTAAGAATTTCGATACGGCGATCATCCTTAACCAGCAGTCCCTCGATAAATTTGAACCCAGTGTTAAACCCGGAGGAATACTGCTGTATGACGGGAATGGGATCACCAGGCATCCCGGGAGAAAAGATATCAGCATTTACAGGGTTGATGCCGCCGAAGAAGCGGCAAAAATGTCCACCACGAAGACCTTCAATATGATCGTTCTGGGAGCCTATCTTAAGATCAAGCCCCTCGTAAAGCTGGAGAATGTCATTGCAGGTCTGAAAAAATCACTCCCCGAGCGGCATCATCACCTGATCCCGCTGAATGAGGAAGCAATTAAGAGGGGATTCGAGATCGTGAAGGAACTGCAGGTGGTGAAGAACTGAAAGAATTTGAATAGGGTTTGGGATTGTTTGAGGATTGATTGAGGATTGTTTGAGGTTGTTTGAAATGGTTTGAAATGGTTTGAAATGGTTTGATATGTTTGATATGGTTTCCGGGAGTTTCACCACAGATTTCACAGATTATCACAGAAAGAGTTGTTTGAGGATTGTTTGATATGGTTTGAAATGGTTTGATATGGTTTGAAATGGTTTCAGGAAGTTTACCACAGATTACACAGATTATCACAGAAAGGTTTGAAATGGTTTGAAATGGTTTGAAATGGTTTGAAATGGTTTCAGGTAGTTCCAACTCCAATCAACAAATCAACAAATCAACAAATCACCAAATTCTTCCGGGAGTTTCACCACAGATTTCACAGATTATCACAGAAAGAGTTGTTTGAGGATTGTTTGAAATGGTTTGAAATGGTTTGAAATGGTTTGAAATGGTTTGAAATGGTTTCAGGTAGTTCCAACTCCAATCAACAAATCAACAAATCAACAAATCACCAAATTCTTACGGGAGTTTCACCACAGATTTCACAGATTATCACAGAAAAAGTTTTTTCAGTTGGTTTCAGATTGTTTCAGTTTGTTTGAACTCCAATCAACAAATCAACAAATCAACAAATCAACAAATCAACAAATAAACAACGTGATGTCCATTCTTACTCTCTTTTTCCTTTCCCTGATTTCCTGCCACCCCCCGGGAGGCGCTAACCCTGCTGTCACTTCCCTGAAAATACTCGTTGTTACCGGCGGGCATGATTTTGATCCTTCCTTTTTTACTCTATTTGAAACCATGGAAGAAGTCAGATTTGACACGGTTTCCCAGCCCGCTGCCAATCGCCTGCTCTCTGCTGATCTTTGCGCTAAGTACAATGCCGTAGTTTTCTATGACATGGTGCAGGAGATCAGTGAAGATCAAAAGGAAGCTTTCAGGGAAATGACGCGGTGCGGTATCGGGATGGTTTTCCTGCACCATTCACTGGTATCTTACCAGAACTGGGATTTTTTTCATGAGCTGGTCGGGGGGAGATATTTTGAAAGAGGTTATCCTTCCCCACACGAACTTTCAACCTACAAGCATGACCTGGACCTGGACATCCATGTCTATGATGCCGGTCATCCCGTCACCCGCGGTATCACGGATTTCACCATCCATGATGAGGGGTACGGGAATATTCTGGTTAATGAGGGTGTCCATGTTTTGCTTTCAACCAGCCACCCGGACTGCGCGGAAAAGATAGCCTGGACATCTCACTGTGGCCATTCGGATATTGTATACCTTATGCTGGGCCATGATGCCAATGCATACAGGAACGAATCATTCAGAAAGCTGGTACAAAACGCCATTTTCTGGGTTTCCGGACGGTCACGATAAATCTTTTCTCCGGCCGGTCCTTTTCAACTTTCAACATTCATTCTCAGTCCCTTCTTCACCGGGAGGCCGGGTTATTGAACGCTTTCTGTGATCCAATGCCTTGGCTGCGCAAGTCAAAAAGGTGATCTCCATCATCTTTTTTGATAACATTCCTCAATTATTTTCTTAATCAAAATCATCCTTTCGATTAAGATATCTCACCGGAAAATGCCTGTCTCAGGCGTAACTCTGACGTAAAATAATGTAGTCACAAAATGAAAAGTTATGAGAAAGTCAGTTTTATCCGGAGTTATGTTGATGGTTTCAGTGTGTCTTTTTGGACAGCAACCCGAGGGAGCTACATACGGTATTGACCTGAGCCAGGTGCATACAGGCAGCGGTCATGGTTCCAGCTTTGCCATGAACACCGATATCCAGCAGGGCAGGAGGTCGATTGAATTCGGAGTGCTGTACCAGGAGGACCAGAAAAGGATCAGCGGCGGGAATGTGGAATATAAGGTCTTCCTCGGCAGAAATGCATTCCGGAATAACCATGCTGAGAATCACGGGCTGACTTTCAAGCCGTATATTCATTACAATTGCATTTATCACAACTTCAAAGTAAATACGCCTGATTTTGTTCCTGTTGGCGCCAAAAAAGCATCAACCGCAGACCTATCCACTTCTCCCGGACTTATCTCGACCATGGAACATTATGCAGGATTAGGATTGCAGGTGATGATATCTTCAAATGTCAGTTTTGACAGCAGCATGGGATTGGGTGCCTACATCGGCTCTCTTGATAAGGTAACAGCACCTGAGACCATTGGGATACATGGGGATAATTTTGGTTTTGTTCTGGCCGTACAGTTTGGTTTGGGCTACAAATTTGGGATTTGAACGTAGTGTTAATTCTTGCTTTCTTTCGGAAAAGGCTGTCTGCAATGCATGACAGCCTTTTTTCATCAGGATCGCAGCTTTGGATGAAATAAGCCTTTTGAAAAACAGGGAAATTGGGTTATCTTTAAAACGACTAAATCTGACTTTTCAAACGAAAACCCTATTGAAAAATGGATCATCAATCAAAAGCTATTTCACGCAGGGCCTTCATCGGCACCTCACTTGCCGGAGTAGCCGGCCTCACCCTTCTGCCCCTCGGTTCCTGTAGCCGTGCACAAGGACCTGTAAATCTTGGTTTTATCGGTCTTGGCAGGCAGTCCATGTACCTTCTCGGCAGCTTCATGAAGCTCGATGGCGTGAAGGTCCTTGCTGGAGCGGATGTACATCCCATGAAGAGGGAACGGTTTCTGAAACGGACGAGTGATTTTTACGGGGAAAAAGGAGAGGCCGTTGATGTTCAGGTTTATGAAAAGTACCAGGATATTCTAAACCGGAAGGATATAGATGCCGTGGTGATCGCCTCACCCGATTTCTGGCATGCCCTTATGGCCATCGATGCCTGCCGTGCCGGAAAGGATATCTATCTCGAGAAACCGCTTACTTACACCATCGGTGAAGGAAAAAAACTGGTGAAGGCAGTACGTGATCATGGCAGGACCCTGGCCGTGGGAAGCCAGCAGCGATCCGATCCCAATTTTCAGCATGCGGTGAAACTCGTGCAGGATGGGAAAATTGGCAAGATCGAAAAAGTTAATGTATGGGTAGGAAAAGATTTTCATCCCACTCCTTATGATGCCGCGGAAGAAACACTTCCGGAAGGACTTAACTGGGATCTTTGGTGTGGCCCGGCACCAAGAGTTCATTACAATCATGTTCTGAATCCGCCAATAAGCCTTGATCCGCCACAGGATGAGACTTTCTGGGGGGCATGGCGCTGGTACCGTGAGTTTGGCGGAGGCCTGATGACCGACTGGGGTGCTCATATGATGGATATCGCCCAATGGGGGCTCGGCGTAGATACAAGCGGCCCGTTGAAGATCACCCCTGCGGGCGTCGACGGCGCTGAGAATCTCACCTTTGAATATGAGGGCGGAATTCCCCTGACCATCGAGAGATTCCATGAAGATACGCAAGGGGTAAAGTTCTGGGGCTCCGACGGATGGATCGAGGTTGCAAGGGGATATTTCGATGCATCCGATGAATCCCTGAAACCAAAAATGGAAGGGGATAAGGTCGCCTACGAAGCCAAATCATCACATCATGAGAATTTTATAGAATGCATCAGGTCCGGACAGGACCCGGTGGCAACAGTTGAGATCGGTCACCGCAGTGCAACGGCATGTAATCTTGGTAATATTGCTTTTTTCCTTGGCCGTACGGTTCAATGGGATCCCGCTACAGAGTCGTTCGTGGACGATGATGAGGCATCGGAATATATGTTCAGGGAATACCTCAACGGGTATTCATTAGGTTAGGATCCTGCATGCTCTCTTTGCAGATTTATTGTAATGCAATACATATTTTCGCCGGATTTTATGTATCGTAATACATATTTTTGTCGAATTTTATGTATTGCATTACAATAATTAGTGTTTGCAAGAAAACTCGATGGCCCTTCGGCTCCGCTTCAGGGACCGGTGACTCAATTCAAGAGGGTGAACTTTCCGGATGGGGTAAGGCAGGCAAAAGGCCCTATGTATAAATTTAAATTCAGTGACTTTCACAAGAAGGACCTTTTGCCTGCCTTACCACCATCCGAAAAGTTCTTCGTTCATCGAATTGACCGGTCCCTGATGGAGCCGAAGGGTCATCGGGTTTTCTTTCTGATACTAATTATGCAGGCCTTCATTTTATAAACAATATCAATCCCGGATGATTTACTTCACGGACTGATCCTGATGGATATACAGTACCCAATCGTGAAACTCCGTATTCCCGGGATAATTTTCCGGGCATGAAAATGTCATAAAATCGCTTCCTTTCCGGGATCCCGTCTCATATTTTTTCCCCGTTCCGGGATCAAACCAGTAGTATGAGTAGGTACTTCCGGCCCCCTTGCCGGAGGTGCCCACCTTAACCATGCCCCCGTACCTGAGGTATATCACATATTCTTCACCGGGTTTAGCCAGGCAGAGAGGCTGAGGATAATCGGTGATAAGTTCCGGATGCGGAGCCAAATTCCACCAGTCGATCCCATGGAAAAATCCGGCGAGATATCCCATCGACATGGCACCCTCGTAATCGTATGTTGTTCTATCATAACCCTTTTCACGCGGCCATGATCCGCCCCCCGCATGGGATTCAGGCAGATCGGCCAGCCATACATGCCCGCCACCGTAGGTATGGCCGGCAGCGCCTGACATTATAGCGCTCCAGGCTGCAAACCGTATGTCGAGCCCGGTAGGATTCCCCTCCACGAATTCATACCAGGGTTCCGTGACCACAATGGGCTTTGGAGGCTTAAGGCTGTAAGCCTCTGACACCACCAACGGTATCATCTCATTGGCATACCTCCCGTGTCCAACCTGGCTCTGGTTGTAATCGAGCCACTCCTCCCGGTGCAGGACACTCCCGGTAGACCACTGCGGCGCTTCGGAGCCTCCTTCCCAGAAGGGAGGTGTATTATGGACGCCGGTGATTCGCCCGTAAGGGTCCTCCTCATCGATCATGCGCCCGAGATCCTTCCAGAAATCGAGTCCCATATCGCCGTAATTGTACATATTGTATTCACCTGCCAGCACCCATACCACATTGTATGCCCCCAGGCGGTGTATGAGATACCGCCACCACCTCCGCATTTTTTCTGCACCGATCTTTGTGTCCAGGTCTTCACGGCTCCACCAGGCATGCACCCATACGGTGATCCCTTTTGAATTGGCATACCCGATCATTTCCTCCACATGTTGCATGTGTTCCGTATCCAGGATATTATACTGATCCCGGAGCATGGAACTTTCAGGTCCCCACCCGTTCCCCGGCAAGAATAACTGTCCGATGGTGAACCCTTTTTCCGAACGATCATCGACAAGCTCTTTCCAGGAATTAAAAGCAATATCGCGTTTGGTCCAGTTCCACCAGGTATCACCCACCCAGAGGAAGGGAGTGCCATCGTCATATTCGAAATAATGTCCGGCATTATCACCGTTCTCCATTACTTTTATGAAGCCGTGCCGTACAGGGTTGGCTTTAACTTCATCATCTGTCCAGGCAATGGCATTCAGTATCCCCTTTTTGCCATTCAGACCTTTATCGGGCGAAATACTCCTGTATCTCCATGTTCCGGTGGCCGGCGCGGCGAAATTGACGGCCCAGTTCCGGCCTCCGTTCCAGAAACCGGTGAGGGTGATCTTTTTCCCGGCCGCCTCACCCGAAGCGCCTTCAAAAATAACCTGCAGCAGGTCATTACCTTTTTGTGCGGGAATATCTGCATATGGATTTTCATAGGTCTTCGCCGAAGAGAAAGATATCCTGCTCACCTCCCATGGATGAAGGGTTCCCTGTGCCCCGGCAGGGGAAACCATGAGTATCAGGATGAATATGGCTGAAAGCCTCGTCACCGGAAAAATTCGGGTTTTCATAACAGGTACGTTAAGGTTTGAAAGTAACATGGGTCTCAATTGAACCAAAGATAAATAATTATGGAACATAAAGAATGCCCGGACCGGTGAACACGGTGTCCATCACCCCCTAAGCCGACCTTTCTTCCAGGGAAAGGGATATCGCAGATTTTAATTCCAAAAAAACAGGATTTATTACCAAAGAAAGAAACATTATGATTATTTTCACGCGGATTTTTTTGAAATGACCGATATGTTGATGATTAAAATGGCCGGGATTTCATCAGGGAATTTCATTTTTTAAGGAATGCCGGAGGCCATTTTATATGCTGAACGCCAGGCACAGCTCTATCGAACCAGGATAATGGAATTTTCCTGGTTTTTCGGTTTTGTAAGTTGCTTATTTAGAATAACTAAAAATAAAACGGAAAACATAGTCCCGGCTTACATTATAAGCGGTAATATCCTCAATTTCGCACCCGGATTAATGAATGAGAAATAGGACGCACAATAAATTTCCCGGGTAAATGTTAATTTGACAAATACTATATATCCTATAGGAATGCTAATCAGGATGAAGAGGTGATTAAAGGCTTTTTTGTGAAGGCTGAAAATTCCTTCAACATCTGGAAAACGAATATAACTTAAGTCAGAATACTATGAATGAAGAATGGTTGATCCTGTTTTTTCTGGTCGGATTTATTTTCGTCGGGAGCGTTCTCATCCTTTCCAGGTATATCGCACCTACTTCGGAGAATCCCCAGAAGGCTGAGCCTTACGAGAGCGGGATGCCCACGATCGGGCCCACATGGCTGCAGTTTAACGTGGGGTATTACCTTTTCGCTATCCTGTTTATCATTTTTGATGTGGAAACGGTATTTATCTTCCCCTGGGCTGTGGCTATGAAGGCGATTGGTTTGGTTGCCTTCGTCGAAATAATCATATTCTTTATCATCCTGGGCCTCGGATTGCTCTATGCCTGGAAAAAACACGCACTGATATGGGAATAAAAGGAATGAAAAAAGAGGATTTCAATGACAATGACAGTCTTGAACTTCTCCAGGAGTCGGGAACGGATGTGCTATTGACGAAAGTAGACGATTTGATCAACTGGGGACGTAAAAACTCGCTGTGGCCGCTTACGTTCGCAACCAGTTGCTGCGGCATCGAGATGATGGCTGCCGGCGCTCCGCGCCATGATTTTGCCCGCTTCGGCATGGAAGTTTACCGCGCAAGCCCGCGACAGGCCGATGTGATCGTCGTGGCAGGAACAATTGTGAACAAGATGGCACCTGTCCTGAAACGTCTTTACGACCAGATGTCGGAACCTAAATATGTGATTGCCATGGGTGCATGCGCCATTTCAGGCGGTCCCTTTTTCCTCAACTCGTATTCCGTGATAAAGGGTGTGGAGCATGTCATCCCGGTGGATGTCTATGTCCCCGGCTGCCCTCCGCGTCCGGAGGCCCTTCTTTACGGTGTGATGCAGCTTCAGCGCAAGATCGAGACGGAAAACAGGGAGAGGCGGAAAAACCGCACCAACGGTCATAACTACAAGTAAGAGATAGAATTAAACTTCCGATCAATAATGGATAATCTACATTTGGAAAACCTGTTAAAAGAGCTGGCACCCGGGGCGGAGATCGTACAGGGAAAGCAATTTCCCGAAGTGACGGTTCTTCCCGGCGAGCTCAGGAAAACGGCGGAAATTCTCAGTGATGACAAAGACATTTCGGTTGATTTCCTGTATTGTATGACAGGAATCGACCACGGGACAGAACTGGGGGTTGTTTACCACCTGAGGTCCAGCCTCCATGGACATTCTGTTGTTTTGAAAACCCGGACTTCCGACAGGGAGAACCCGGTGATCGATTCGGTTTCGGGTATCTGGAAAACAGCTGAATTCCATGAAGATGAGATCTATGATCTGCTGGGTATCCGGTTCGAAGGAAACCCAAATCTAAGGAGACTCTTCCTGGAGGCAGACAGCGGATTCCCGTTGCGTAAGGATTATGTCGATGAAGTAAACATTGTTACGAAATAACGAATGGAAGAAAAGATAACAACAACCACCCTTGAGGACCAGGAATTCGTACTGAATATGGGTCCGCAGCACCCTTCGACACACGGCGTTTTGCGGTTGCTGGTTTCCCTGAAGGGTGAAACCATCCTCAAGGTCGAGCCTCACATCGGCTATGTTCACAGGGGCATCGAGAAGATGAGCGAAAGCCTGACCTACCAGCAGATCATTCATCTCACCGACAGGATGGACTACCTTTCAGCGCACATCAATAACGAGGCCGTATGCCTGGCGGTGGAAAAGGCCCTTGAGGTGGAAGTTCCGGACCGGGTGAAATATATACGCACCATCATGGCCGAACTCACCCGCATCCAGTCGCACCAGCTATGGTGGGCCACCTTCGGGATGGATCTCGGCGGGCTCACCTGTTTTTTCTACGGGCTGCGCGACAGGGAAAAGGTTCTTGATATTTTTGAGGAGACATGCGGGGGCAGGATGATCGTCAGTTATAATACTCCCGGCGGGCTGATGTATGATATTCACCCTGATTTTCAGAAAAAGGTTAAGGAATTCATCAGTTATTTCCGGAAAACCCTTCCCGAGTATGACCGGCTGCTTACGGGCAATGTAATTTTCCGCGAGAGAAGCCGCGGTATAGGTATACTCTCAAAAGAGGACGCGATATCATATGGTGTTACAGGTCCTTCCGGCCGGGCGTCGGGCTTTTCATGCGATGTACGCAAACACGAACCCTACAGCGCTTACGACAAGGTGAATTTCAACGAGATCCTGTACCCGGCAGGGGACACTCTCGACAGGTACCTGGCAAGGATGGACGAAATGCGTGAGTCGATGGACATCATCGATCAGCTTATCGATAATATTCCCGAAGGCAGCCATTTTACGAAGATGAAACCCATTATACGCCTCCCGGAAGGGGAATATTACCAGAGAGTTGAAACGGCCCGTGGCGAACTCGGGGTTTACATCGTAAGCGACGGGAATAAAACGCCGTACCGCATCAGGTTCCGTTCTCCCAATTTTTCCAATCTCTGGGTGCTCGATATTTTGTCCAGGGGTTTGAAGATCGCCGATCTCATCGCCATCGGGGGTTCACTTGATCTTGTCATTCCGGATATTGACCGATAATCAACAGCTACAATTCAAAAAAATGGCTTTTAACATTTATAATTTTTCAACATTAACGGCCTGGATCCACAGTTCACTGAGCCAGCATATGTCGCCGGGACTGACCGTAGTTACGGAGATGGTGATCGCCGGCCTGGTCGTACTTACTTTTTATGCCATCGTGGGGCTCTTCCTGGTGTATGCCGAAAGGAAGGTTTGTGCCTTCATGCAGAACCGTGTTGGGCCAAACCGCGTAGGTCCTTTCGGGATATTTCAGACAGTAGCCGATCTTATCAAGTTGCTGTTTGTCGAACTGGTGTCGATCCGGAAGGCTGACAAATTCCTGTTCAACCTGGCTCCCTTTATCGTTATCATAGCCTCCTTCATGGCCATAGCCGCCATTCCCTTCGCCCGCGGGCTTCATGCCATTGACCTGAATATCGGGGTTTTTTATGTCATGGCCGTCTCATCGATGGGGGTGGTGGGGATTCTCATTGCAGGCTGGTCGAGCAACAACAAGTATTCCCTGATCGGCGCCATGCGAAGCGGCGCCCAGGTGGTTAGTTACGAGCTGTCGGTAGGACTTTCGCTGATCACCATCGTTGTACTTGCCGGCACCATGCAGCTCTCAGAGATCGTGGAAGCGCAGGCTGACGGATGGTTTATCTTCAAGGGACATATCCCGGCCATCCTGGCCTTCATCCTCTATATTATCGCAAGTACGGCGGAAACAAACAGGGGTCCTTTCGACCTTGCCGAAGCCGAATCGGAACTGACGGCTGGATTTCATACCGAATATTCCGGGATCAAATTCGCCTTCTTTTTCCTCGCAGAATATATCAATATGTTTATCGTTGCCTCGATCGGAGCAACGCTTTTCCTTGGAGGCTGGATGCCTTTCCATATAGGCAACCTGGGCGGATTTAACCATATCATGGATTTCATCCCGCCCTTTATTTGGTACCTCGGAAAAACCGGGCTGATCATCTTTATCATGATGTGGTTCAAATGGACCTTCCCAAGGCTTCGTATCGACCAGCTTCTAACCCTTGAATGGAAGTACCTTTTGCCACTGAACCTGATCAATGTGGTGCTGATGGCCCTGATCGTACTGATGGGCTGGCATTTTTAATCTTGTTTTAAATTGATTTACATGGAAAGTGTAGTTAAATATTTTACCGGGATCATCGAAGGGGTTCGCTCCCTGCTTGCAGGGATGAGTGTGACGGGATCTTATTTCATCCGGCCGAAGACCATCGTGACCCAGCAGTATCCCGAGAACAGGGATACGCTGAAAATGACCGGCCGTTTTAAGGGCGAGGTGGTCATGCCGCACAACGAGAACAACGAGCATAAATGTACAGGGTGCGGGATCTGCGAAATAAACTGCCCGAACGGCTCGATAGAGATCATCACCGACACCATCGAAACGGAGGAAGGAAAGAAAAAGAAGATCATCGATAAGCACATTTACCGTCTTGGCATGTGCACCTTCTGCGGCTTGTGCGTAAAAACCTGTCCCTCCGACGCCCTTGCCTTTTCACAGGAATTCGAGCATGCCGTTTTCGACAGGTCCAAACTCGTGAAAGTCCTCAATCAACCCGGATCAAAACTAATGAAAGGAGAAAAATAATGGCAGCGCATCAGATCATGTTCCTGATATTTTCGGCTATCATTGTCATCTTTTCCGTACTTACGGTGACAAGCCGGCGGATACTCAGAGCGGCAGTGTACCTGCTTTTCGTACTGGTAGCAACCGGAGGATTGTACTTCATGCTGAACTACCAGTTCCTGGCTGCCGTTCAACTGGCCCTCTATGCCGGCGGCATCGTGGTCCTGATCATTTTCTCTGTCCTGCTCACCAGCCATATCGGGCATAGATTTGAGAAGATCGAATGGAAAAAGTCGGCATTCACCGCCCTTGCCGTCATTGCCGGCGCCTTCATGACCATCATGACCATTCTGAACCACTCGTTTCCGGCCAATGCCGAAGTAGCAAAGGAGGTGAACATGCAGGTTATCGGCGCCAGGCTGCTCTCCTACGGGGATGACGGTTATGTGCTTCCTTTCGAGGTGATATCCGTACTGTTGCTGGCCGCCATGATCTCGTCGATCGTTATCGCCAAAAAAGGCGGCCCGCGAAAAGTAAACATTCAGAATAATAATAAATAAAAGATCATCCCAATGAATTCAGGCATTCCCTTGCAATATTTTATCGTTCTGGCAACGCTGATGTTCTTCGCCGGGATCTATGGTTTTCTCACCCGGCGAAACCTGATCACCATCCTGATGTCGGTGGAACTCATTCTGAATTCCGTAAATATCAACTTCCTGGCTTTCAACAGGTATCTTTTTCCGGGGAAACTGGAAGGACATTTTTTCAGCCTTTTCGTAATTGCGGTGGCCGCCTCCGAGGCAGCCGTGGCGATTGCAATCATTATCAATATTTACCGGCGTTTCACCACGGTCAACGTGGAAAATGTCGATGAGATGAAATTCTGACCCTTAAAATTCAGCCGAAAATATCATGACAAATTTCATGTATACCATCTGGATCCCGCTTATACCCATGATCATGTTCCTTATCCTGGGTCTCGGAGGATCGAAGCTTAAAGCGAATCTAAGCGGAACTCTTGGCACCGCGGCCCTGGCTGTCGTAACAGTGCTGTCTTACATCACCGCCTTCAGGTATTTCTTTTCCGCGGGAATGGTTGACGGTGTATACCAGAAAATCACTGCCTTCGATATGGTGTGGCTCCAGTTCACCGATACGCTTCAAATCAATATGGGGGTTCTTCTCGATCCCATTTCAGTGATGATGCTTGTGGTGATCAGTACCGTATCTTTAATGGTACATATCTACAGCCTTGGGTATATGAAAGGTGAGGTCGGATTTGAAAGATTCTATGCCTTCCTTTCCCTTTTCAGCTTTTCTATGCTGGGGCTGGTATTGGCTGCAAACATTTTCCAGATGTACATTTTTTGGGAGCTGGTCGGGGTATCGTCCTTCCTGCTGATCGGCTTTTATTACCAGAAACCTTCGGCTGTCAGGGCTTCGAAAAAGGCATTTATTGTCACCCGGTTTGCGGATCTGGGTTTCCTGATCGGTATCCTCATGCTGTCGGTCACCACCAAAACGTTTGATTTCGTATCGCTCACTGATCCGAACGGGAGTGCCATAACCCAGGGAAGCGGGGCTGCTTTTCTCGGTCTTTCCGTAATGACATGGGCACTGATCTTTATTTTTGTGGGAGGCGCCGGTAAATCGGCCATGTTCCCCCTGCATATATGGCTGCCTGATGCCATGGAGGGCCCGACCCCCGTTTCAGCCCTGATCCATGCGGCTACGATGGTCGTTGCAGGCGTGTTCCTCGTGGCAAGGATGTTCCCCCTTTATGTGATCGCAGCTCCGACAGCCCTGCATGTTGTAGGTTACGTGGGTGCTTTTTCATCGCTCTTTGCGGCCATCATCGCATGCACACAGATCGATATAAAAAGAGTCCTGGCATATTCCACCATGTCGCAGATCGGATATATGATGGCGGCCCTCGGTGTCTCCGGGATAGGAGGACATGAAGGCCTCGGTTTTATGGCTTCGATGTTCCACCTCACCACGCATGCCATGTTCAAAGCCCTGCTCTTCCTGGGTGCCGGCGCGATCATCCATGCCGTTCACAGCAATAATATGACTGATATGGGCGGACTGAGAAAATACCTCCCCATAACGCATATCACGTTTCTTGTAGCATGCCTGACCATCTCGGGTATTCCGCCATTCGCGGGTTTTTTCAGTAAAGATGAAATCCTGGCTGCCGCTTTTGAACACAACAAAATTATCTATTGGACCGAATATCTGGTTGCCGGGTTGACGGCCTTCTATATGTTCAGGCTTTACTTCAGTGTTTTCTGGGGTAAGGAAACCCTTTACGAACATCAGCATATACCTCATGAAGCCCCGGCTTCCATGACTATACCGTTGATCTTTCTGGGCCTCGCCTCCATCTTTGCAGGGTTCATTCCGTTCAACAGGCTTGTGACTTCCGACGGGGTTCCCTTTTTAAGTCATATCGACTGGGCGGTCGCCGTGCCAAGTGTACTGATAGGGCTGGCTGGCATCGTAGCAGCTATGGTGATGTACCGCAAGGAATCGACAATTCCCGACAGGTTGGCAGTAACGTTCCGCACCGGATACAAATGGACATACAACAAGTTCTATATGGATGAACTCTATCTTTTTGTTACGAAAAAGGTCATCTTCAATTATATATCACGACCTGTCGCATGGTTTGACCGCCACGTGGTTGACGGAACCATGAATGCGATTGCCGGCGTTACGAGCCTGGTATCTGTGCGGATCAGGGGATTCCAGTCGGGACAGTTACAGAAATATGGTTTTGTCTTCGTTTCCGGGGCACTCCTCCTCGCACTTGTGCTGCTTTATATCTGGAGTTGAATCTAAAGTATTAAACTAACTAAAATGAAACCCTAATTTTATAATAATCGATCATGTGGGTTCCATTATACCTTTAAAATCAAAATTATTATATAATGAATATTTTATCATTGCTTATCCTGATCCCGGTACTTACCATGGCGGGGATCATTCTGCAGAAGGACACGCGCCGCGTCCGGGTGGTCTCTGCCGTCGGGATGGGACTGCAACTGATCATCGCGGGGATCCTGGTTTTCCTGTACCTGTCGGAACGGCATGCCGGCAATACGGCGGAGATGCTGTTCACCTCGAGCTATGAATGGTTCAGCAGCCTGCATATCTACTACAGCGTGGGGGTCGACGGGATCTCTGTTGCCATGATCGCCCTGACGTCTATCGTGATCTTCGCGGGCATCTTTGCATCATGGCAGGTTGAATACCTGACCCGGGAATTTTTCGTTTCGCTCATTCTTTTGGGCACGGGGGTGTTCGGATTTTTCATCTCGCTCGACCTGTTCACCATGTTCCTGTTTTACGAGGTCGCCGTTATCCCCATGTACCTGCTTATCGGGATCTGGGGCAGCGGACCCAAGGAATATTCTGCCATGAAACTCACCCTTATGCTGATGGGCGGTTCGGCCCTGCTGCTGGTGGGTATCCTCGGGATCTATCTTAATTCGGCTCCCGGCGGAGGCCCCCTTACCTTTAATATCCTTGAGATCTCGAAGACGCACATCCCGATGAATGCGCAACGCATTTTCTTCCCGTTGACCTTCGTAGGCTTCGGTATTCTCGGCGCCCTCTTCCCGTTCCATACGTGGTCGCCCGACGGTCATGCTTCGGCACCCACAGCGGTATCGATGCTGCATGCCGGCGTTCTCATGAAACTGGGGGGATACGGTGCATTCCGCGTGGCTATGTTCCTTATGCCTGAAGCTGCTAAAGAGATGGCCTGGATCTTCATCATCCTGACTTCGATAAGCGTCGTTTACGGGGCTTTCGGCGCAGTCTTCCAGAAGGATCTCAAATATATCAACGCCTATTCATCGGTCAGCCATTGCGGTCTCGTTCTGTTCGCTGTTCTCATGATGAACAAGACGGCGATGAACGGCGCAGTGGTGCAGATGATCTCCCACGGACTGATGACGGCCCTTTTCTTCGCCCTTATCGGCATGGTTTACGGACGTACGCATACAAGACTTATCAACGAGATGGGAGGCCTGATGAAGGTGATACCCTTCCTTGCAGTGGCCTATGTGATCGCCGGTCTGGCATCTCTGGGTCTACCCGGACTCAGCGGTTTCGTGGCTGAGATGACCATTTTCGTTGGCGCATTTCAGCATGCCGATACCTTCCACCGGGTCGTGACAATACTGGCAGCCTCATCGATCGTCATCACTGCTGTGTACATCCTGAGAGTGGTGGGGATCCTCCTTCTCGGACCCGTAAAGGACAAGCATTATTTCGAACTTAAAGATGCCGTTTGGTATGAGCGTCTCTCAACCGTCACTCTCATCGTTGCCGTGGCGGCCATTGGGCTTGCTCCATACTGGCTTACAACCATGATCGGTGACAGCCTCACGCCCATCATACATAAAATACTGGCTATCAGCCCCTTTTAATGTCGAATTTAACCTCCATCAGGAAAAGCTAAAATGAAACCCACAGGATTGATGACAAAAACAAAGGTAACTTTAGAATGATCGGTCATGTGGGTTCCATTATACCTTTAAAATAAAATTTTTCTAGAATGAATCTGACAAATATTTCCATGATGAGGCAGGAAGTGCTTCTTGCCGTCTCGATAGTCCTGATCCTTTGTATAGAGATCTTCCGCAAAGGTGACGGTAAATCTGTGAGAGGCATTGCCATCATCCTGTTCGCAGTCGTTACGGTCACCGGTTTTCTGCCCGTTCCGGAAGGGACCCTCTTTGGCGGAATGTTCAGGGCTTCGGGTACGACCATTCTCATGAAGAACATTTTGAACATCGCCGTGCTCATCATCATGTTCCAGTCCTATACCTGGCTGGGAAAGGATGAAAATGAAGAGAAGATCAGCGAATTTTTCATTCTTCTGCTTTCGACGCTTATGGGAATGGATTTCATGATTTCCTCCGGGCATTTCCTGATGTTTTACCTGGGGCTTGAACTGGCCACCATCCCCATATCTGCACTGGCAGCCTATGACCGTTACAGGAATACTTCGGCAGAAGCGGGGATAAAGCTTATTCTTTCCTCGGCGCTCTCTTCGGGGATCCTGCTTTACGGGCTCTCAATGATCTACGGAACTACAGGCAGCCTTTACTTCGACCAGGTGGCGCATCTTTTCCGGAACAGCGTACTCGGCGGGCTGGGATTCATTTTCTTTTTCAGCGGTCTCGCCTTTAAAATCTCGGTGGTGCCCTTTCACCTGTGGACGGCCGATGTGTATGAAGGGGCCCCCGTAAACGTGACTTCCTATCTTTCCGTTGTATCAAAAGGAGCAGCCGTTTTCATTCTTATGATCATCCTTTTCGTCGTATTTCCTTCGATCATCCACCTTTGGCAGCGAGTGATCTATATCGGGGCGGTACTCACAATGACCATAGGTAACCTCTTTGCCATCCGGCAGAAGAACCTGAAGCGATTCCTTGCCTTCTCCTCCATCTCGCAGGCCGGGTATCTCCTGCTCGGGCTGATCGGCGGTAACCAGCTGGGCATGGCGTCGGTGATCTATTACGTACTTGTATACATCTTCTCGAACCTGGCCGCTTTCGGTGTTGTGGCTGCCGTTTCGATGGCCTCCGGGAAGGAAAACATACAGGATTATAACGGCCTGTACCATACCAACAGGGGACTAAGCCTCATTATGATGCTCGCGATGTTCTCCCTGGCGGGGATCCCGCCGCTTGCAGGCTTCTTCGGGAAATTTTTCCTGTTCACGGCCGCGGCCCAGCAGGGATTTTACGTTCTCGTGATCATTGCCGTTCTGAATACGATCATTTCACTCTACTACTATCTCCTGGTGGTTAAAGCTATGTTCATCGATAAGAATGAAGCTCCCATCGCGAAACTAGCCATCGATATCCCTTCAAGGCTCGGCCTGTATATCTGTGTTGCCGGGATCGTCGTTACCGGTTTTGCCAGCGTTATCTTCGAAGTGATCCGCAACCTTAGCTACGGCGTTTAACCTGAACCCCTAAGATCATGTCCATCAACAATGCCAAACATATTATTGAGGTAATCGACGGCGTACGCTGCACGGTCATCGATAAAGGTATTTCCCGCGAACGTCTTGAATTTTTGAAAGATCTCCTCGGTTATAACGGCCTGGAGGTGAAGTATTCGGAAGAAACACAACCTGCTGCAGAAGAGGAAATATCTTCGGCGCCTGCCGTTCCTCCTTCCCAAAAATATACACTCGGAGTCACCGACCTTGTCTTTAACCCGGTATTTGCCATTTATGAGCGGCGGCTGAAAACCAGGGAGGGTTATTTTGTTACGCCGGCGATCTGGAAGCAGGAGACGACGGAATTCCGGCCGGAGTATTGGGAAGAGAACCGGGAGGAAGATATTCCCTGACTTTTAGCCAGGTGACAAACTTTAAATTACCCCGGAAATCGGGAAACAGGCCGTGCATTTACATAGCTCCGGGAATCCCGTTTTTCTTACATTCTGCCGCAATTAGATCAAATACCCAAGGCTATGAGTCTGTTGACCCAGGCTCGTGCAACCCTCATCATTTATAAAAATTCATCTCATCAAGGTATTTATATACAGCCTCCGGCATGAAAAAGCGGATGGTTTTGCCGGCAGCGATGGCTTCGCGGATAAAGCTCGAAGAGATCTCGATACGTGGGGCATGTACAAATTCGATATTCTTGTGTTTTTCAATCTCCGATTCGGGAACGCCTTCCCTTGGATAAACATACCGCTTGTATTTTTCGGCCAGGATCTCACAATTCTTCCACTTGTTGAAGCTTCGCAGGTTGTCGGCCCCCATTATCAGGGAGAATTCACGATCGGGATATTTCTCGGAAAGATAGCTGAGCGTGTCAACGGTATAGGAAGGTTTAGGCATACGGAACTCGATATCGCTCACCCTGAAGCGGGGATCATCACCGATGGCGCGGTACACCATCTCGAGCCGGTGGTGGTCGTCCAGGAGGGTGTCTTTTTTCTTAAACGGATTCTGCGGACTGACCACGAACCACAGCTGGTCGAGATCGGTGAACTCATAGATATATTCGGCAATGGCCATGTGCCCGTTATGTATGGGATTGAACGAGCCGAAAAAGAGTCCCGTCCTGATGATCCGTTTAATATCCATTGCCTGAATCATTGGTTAGTTGTTAGCGCTCTCAAGGAAGGCCCATACCATCTCTTCTGCCTCTCTGAACGCAGTTTCCAGGTCATCGTTCACGAGTATGCGGTCAAATTTCCCGGCAAATTCCGCCTCCTGATTCGCTTTCTCAATGCGTTTCCTGAGCGAAGCTTCATCCTCGGTAGAACGGTCGCGCAGCCTTTGTTCGAGGATTTCCCTTGAGGGTGCCTGTATGAAAACGGCAAGAGCCCTGTCTCCAAATATTTTTTTCAGGTTAAGTCCGCCGACCACATCGACGTCAAAAACGGCATGATGTCCTTTTTTCCAAATCCTTTCGAGTTCCGATTTCAGCGTGCCGTAATACCGGTCCGGGTATACTTCCTCCCACTCGACAAACGCATCCCTCCTGATCTTGTCCCTGAATTCACGGGGCTGAAGAAAATAATAATCAATACCGTCGGTTTCGCCTTCCCGTTTTGCCCTGCTACAAGCCGAAATTGAAAATTCGAGCCCTGGGATCTTCTCCAGCAGATGCCTGACAATGGTGGTCTTCCCCGAGCCGGATGGTGCCGAAAATATGAGGGCTCTGCCTTCCATTTCAGAGGACATTTGCGATCAGTTCCTTGATCTTTTCAAGTTCATCCTTCATTTTGACCACGAGATGCTGAATATCCGAATCGTTGGCCTTTGAACCCAGGGTGTTGATCTCCCTTCCCATTTCCTGACTGATGAAAGCCAGTTTTTTACCCGAGGCTTCTTCGGCCGACATCGTGATGGTAAAATAGTCGCAGTGGTTTTGCAGCCGTATTTTTTCCTCGGAAATGTCAAGGCGTTCGATATAGAATATCATCTCCTGTTCAAAGCGGTTGCGGTCGATCTCCTCGGTTAGTCCGGCCCCCGAAATGTTTTTTTCGATCCTTTCCCGCAGCCTTACGATCCTCGGTTCCTCGTATTTTTCGACCTCTTTCAAATGGGTAAGAATGGTGGCTACCCTCTCGGTGAGGTCGTAATACATCGACAGTCCTTCCTGGACCCTGAACTGGTCGAGATTTTCTATTGCCTTGCCAAGCCCTTCGCGGATCAAATCCCATCCCTGCTCTTCCGGCTCGTTCCTCGCTGATTTAAGAATGTCAGGAAAACGCAGGATCGACTGGATGATCCTTTCTCCCGGTTCAATGCCAAGTTCCTGCGATATGCTGCTGATCTCCCGGTACCAGGAAAGAAAAACCGCTTTATTGATCCCGGGGACAGCCTCCGCCTCATTCATTTCATAAAATACCGATACATCAATTTTCCCACGGGTCAGCCGGTCGTTAACCATTTGCCGGATAAGGAGCTCCTTTTCCCGGAGTACGGGGGGAGTTTTGATGTTCGTATCGTTATTCTTGCTGTTTAATGATTTGATCTCGATGATCACCTTCTTTCCGGAAAGATTCACCTCGGCTTTCCCGTAGCCTGTCATTGATTTGAGCATACCTTGATTTTGAAGATAAAAAACAAAGTTAGCACATCGGGTGGATTATTCATAGAATTTTAAGGCAAAGGGGGAGTAGGGAAGTTTCAGGTGGTTTGAAGTGGTTTGAAATGGTTTCCGGGAGTTTCACCACAGATTTCACAGATTATCACAGAAAGAGTTGTTTGAGGATTGTTTGAAATGGTTTGAAATGGTTTGAAGGAAGAGGAACACGGATTTGACGGATTCCGATGGCCATCGGAACGGATTTTCACGGATTTTTTAAGATGGTTTCAGATGGTTTGAAATGGTTTGGGGGAGTTTCACCACAGATTTCACAGATTATCACAGAAAGAGTTGTTTGAGGATTGTTTGAAATGGTTTGAAATGGTTTGATGTTATTTGATAATGTTTGATGTTGTTTGATGTTGTTTCAGGTTCGAATGTATCAGATGGTTTGTTCGGGAAGCCTCCGTAGGTGGCTGATATCGATAGCTTAATATAATGTGCGTCCCGGCGCTCCGTAGGTGCGCAACATGAATGTAGAACACGGATCCGATGGCTATCGGAACGGATTTTGACGGATGAACGCGGATTTATTTGTTATAAATTGTTGTAGGTGGTTTTAGGTAAGTTAAAAATTTCATCCGTGAGAATCCGTTCCGATGGCCATCGGAATCCGTCAAATCCGTGTTCCTCTTCCTCTTCTACTTCACCAAATAACCAAATAACCAAATCACCAAATTCTTCCGGGATCCGTGTTCCTCTTTACTTCAATTCTCCCTTTTTCAGATCCTCCAGGTACCTGTTGTAGAATTCGTCGTATACGCCAGTCCGGGCCTCTTCGGCCTTTAGCTGCCTTTCCCGGTAATCGGATGTGCTTTCCCC
This sequence comes from uncultured Bacteroidales bacterium, assembly GCA_963771005.1. Taxonomy (GTDB): domain Bacteria; phylum Bacteroidota; class Bacteroidia; order Bacteroidales; genus DASQZK01. The sequence continues at coordinate 862,916 of CAVYRO010000008.1, read as the reverse complement.
TTTCTGCCTGGGACTGAAAATTTCCATGCCGCTCATCCTTTCGATGATCTCAGGGCTGTAATAAAAATCGGCAACAATCTCCTTCGAAAATTTCCATATTTTAATGGTCTTATCCTGGGAAGAGGAAGCGAAGGTCTGTCCGTCGGGCGAGAAGGCAAGATGGGTGACCGGCGCCTTATGATCGATGAAGGAATAGATGGTTTGACCTGTTTCCACTTCCCACATGCGGATTTCCTCATCGAGCGATGCACTGAGAAGATGCAGGCCATCGGTCGAAAAGGCAAGGCTGATGATATAATTCTTATGCCCCTTAAGCGTTAGCAGAAGTTTGCCTTCATCCAGGTCGTAAATATGGATGGTATTGTCTTTGCCGCAGCTTGCAAGCTTTTTGCCATCGGGACTGAATTCGACATCGTATATATCCCCGCTGTGCCCGGGCAGGCTTTTCACTTCCACGCCGGATGCCGCATCCCAGATCTTTATGGTATGATCACCGGATCCGCTGGCAATGAATTTTCCGTCCTTGCTGAAAGCAACGGCCATGGCCACATCGGTATGCGCGCCGTAATTGCGGACGACTTCACCTTTCAAAACATTCCATTGCTTGAATATGTGGCTTATGGCTCCGCTAACCATATTGACGCCCGAAGTATCGATGTCCACCGAAACGATTGTCGTGGTATGATCTTTCAGGTTATAGATCTGTTGTCCGTCGGGTGACCATATCTTTATGGTATTGTCACCTGCAGTCATGAAGTACCTTCCCTTCGGATCGAAGGCAACGGCATTGACCGCCTTCCAGTGCCCTTTCACTTCCTGCTCCACCTTACCTGAGGCCAGTTCGATTATGCGTGCCGACCCGTCATTGTAACCCGCTATGATACGGGTGCCGTCGGGAGAATAGGCCACACAGTTCACCTCGTCACCCTTACTGATGCTCTGAAGAAGGTAAGGATCCTTCTGTGCTGAGAGGCTGATGCAGGCTGTTAACAGGAAATGGTACAACAGTAATCTTTTCATGACGGGATTTTTGTGGGCATACGCAAAACGGGCTGCATCTGAATTGTACCCCGGTCATGATAAAAAGTTACAAAATTTCACCATTTAAAGAAGGAGATCCGAGATATTAAAAACGGCGAATATCAGGCTGGCAATACCGTTCAGGGTGAAGAACGCCACATTTAAGCGGCTCAGGTCATCCGGGCTCACGATCATGTGCTGATAAGCCAGGAGCCCGGCAAAGATGAATGAACCGATCCAGTAGATCATGCCGAAGCCGGCGAAATAACCAATGAGAAGGACCATCACCATGGAAAGTACATGGGTTATTGCCGATAGGCGGATGGTCCCCTTTCGTCCCAGGAAGACCACCATCGATTTAAGGTTCATCGTTTTATCGAAATCTTCGTCCTGCAATGCATACAACATGTCAAACCCGCTCACCCAGAAGAGGACCAGGATGGAGTAAAACACAGGGAGAAGGCTAAATTCACCGGTTACCGAAAGATAGGCACCGATAGGAGCGAGGGAAAGCCCGATGCCAAGAATAAAATGACAGAGGCTCGTGTATTTCTTGGTAAGGCTGTAACCAAGGATCACCAGTAGGGCCACCGGAGAAAGAAAGAAGGTCAGCCTGTTGATGAACCATGTGGTTAAAATAAACAGGAAGGCATTCAGGATCACGAAGAACAGGGCTGATGAAGGGCTGATGATCCCTGCCGGGATCTCCCGTTTTAAGGTGCGGGGATTTTTTGAATCGAATTCCCTGTCGCTATACCGGTTAAAAGCCATTGCCGCATTTCTGGCGAAAACCATGCACAATACCACCAGCAACAGTAGTCTCCAGCTGAACGGTGCGTCCGAATCGTGTATCCCAAGGAAAAAGCCCGTTATTGCAAATGGCATGGCAAAGATGGTGTGGGCGAATTTCACCATCGACATATATTTTTTTACCCCTGCGGTTTGGGCGGCTGCTGGCATGTAGATCTATTAACGGTTAACTCAGTAATTTTTGGTAAAGACGGTAACTTTCGTCATCGAAAGCTACAAAATAAACATCACGGGGCAATTCGTTCTCATCCAGGAAATTCTTCACGGCATCCACGGCGATCTCCGCGGCACGGTCTTTCGGAAAGCCATACACCCCGGTACTGATCCCCGGAAAGGCGATGGATTGAATTTTATTTTCCGCTGCCACTTCCAGGCTGCGTTTATAGCAACTCCTTAACAGTTCCGGCTCATTATGCTGCCCGCCATTCCACACCGGCCCGACTGTATGAATGACATACGATGAAGGGAGGTTGTATCCTTTAGTGATCTTGGCATCGCCGGTTTCACAGCCGTGAAGTGGACTGGTTTCCTCCAGGAGCCGGGGTCCGGCGGCCCGGTGGATGGCCCCGTCGACGCCTCCGCCGCCAAGCAGTGACTTATTGGCGGCATTCACAATGGCGTCAACTTTCATTTTTGTGATATCTCCTTTTTGAAGATGGATATTTACTGTCATCAAGCCCTTATTTGTGCCCCGAGTTCTTTTTCGAGTGCGGAAGCAATGTTATTCATGACCTGGTCGATGTACTTGTCGGTAAGCGTCCGGGTCTCATCCTGCAGGATGAAACTCACCGCGTAGGATTTCTTTCCTTTTTCGATTTTATCCCCCTCATAAACATCGAAGATTCCGATGCTCTTCAGGATACTCTTCTCCGCCTTTGCAGCCGTCTTACGGATATCTTCGAATTTTACATCTTTCTCAAGAACCATGGAGAGATCGCGTCGCACTTCCGGATATTTCGGCAGGGGAACAAAGGTGGTCGGCCTCGTATCCATCATCTCCAGGACCTGCATCCAGTTAAAATCAGCGAAATAAACCTCCTGTTCGATGTCGAACATTTTAAGTCTCTTTTTATCAACGCTTCCGAGGGTTACAAGTTCGGTGTCATGGTAAAGATAACGGATCCCTTCGCCGAGGTATGCATTGTTGGCCCCGGCCGTGATCAGCCCTTCCGTATTAAAACCGAGGCGCTTCAGTACGAGAAAGGTAAAGGCCTTGATCTGGTAAAAATTAGCTTGTGCAGGGGCCGTGCTCCAGTTCGGAGGATATTTTTCACCGGTAAGGAAGAGGGCGAGATGTTGTTCTTCGTGGTATTTGTCGAGGGCTTTTTCCCCTTCGCGCGGGGCACGGGTACTGTAAATATTTCCAAATTCATAGAGCCTGAGGTCTGCATTTTTACGGTTCGTGTTGTATGAAATGGCCTCCAGCCCCCCGAAAAGCAGGTTCTTCCGCATGACGTTGAGATCGGAGCTCAGGGGGTTGAAGATCCGGACCAGTTCCGGATCCGGTTGGTCCTCCTCTTCATACCATGATGACCTTGTCAGCGAATTCGACATCATCTCGTTAAAACCGTTGGATGAGAGAAGTTCGGAAACAATGGCCAGGACTTTCTCCCTATCCGGTTTTTCAATCCATGATAGAGTGGAATGAAGGCTTTCACCGATTTCCACCTGGTTGTACCCATATATCCTCAGGATCTCTTCAACCACATCGGCAGGTCGCTGCACGTCGACACGGTAGGGGGGAACTCTCAGTTGCATCCCGTCAACGGTCTCACCTGCGATTCGGATATCCAACGAAGAAAGAATACCTTTAACCAGATCCCTGCCAGGTTCCTTCCCGGTTAGCCTGAAGAGGTATTCCCAGGTCAGGTTCACCTCGAAATCGGCCACAGGCGAAGGATAAACATCTTTAACCTCCGAAGATATCTTCCCGCCGGCGATTTCCCGGATCAGCATAGCAGCCCGCTTTAGGGCATAAACGGTGATATTCGGATCCGATCCCCTTTCGAAGCGGAAGGAGGAATCGGTGTTCAGGAGATGACGTTTGGAAGTTTTCCGGATATAAACCGGGTTGAAACAGGCGCTTTCGAGAAAGATATTCATCGTGTTTGCCTTCACGCCGGAATCGAGTCCCCCGAAAACACCTGCAATGCACATCCCTTCCTTTTCATTGCAGATCATGAGATCGTCGCTATCGAGGATGCGTTTTTCTCCATCGAGAGTGACGAAGGTTGTGCCTTCCGGCAGTGTCTTAACGATCACCTTCTTCCCGGCAACCTTGCCGGCATCGAAGGCATGGAGAGGCTGCCCGGTTTCATGGAGAACAAAATTCGTAATGTCCACCACGTTATTTACGGGATTTAAACCGATAGCCCTGAGACGGGTCTGAAGCCATTGGGGGGAAGGGGCAACGGTAATTCCTGAAATGGTCAAGCCTGAGTATCGTATACATCCTTCCCTGTCTTCGATGATCACTTCCACGGGGTACGAATTATCATCGGGACGGAAATTCTCGACAGGGGGCCATTTCAATTTCATTTTTCGTGACTGGCTGAGAAAAGCAGCAAGATCGCGGGCAACGCCAATATGTGACGCACCGTCTATACGGTTGGGGGTAAGCCCGATCTCGAGAATATGATCGGTTGTAACATTGAAATATTCGGAGGCAGGCGTGCCGGGAACTGCAGCGGGATCCAGAACGACGATGCCTTCATGGTCCTCCCCCAGGCCAAGCTCGTCTTCTGCGCATATCATACCCTCGGAAACTTCACCCCTGATCTTCACTTTCTTCAGTGTCAGGGCTTCCTTACCAATATATAAAGTGGTTCCTGCAAGTGCGACGGCCACTTTCTGCCCTGCCCTGACATTCGGAGCTCCGCAGACGATGGGAAGGATGGTATCGTGGCCTACATCAACAGTAGTCACGCTAAGCTTATCGGCATTCGGGTGCTTTTCACATGTTTTCACCTCACCGACGACAACTCCCTTCAGCCCTCCCTTCACCGACTCGATCTTCTCCATGGCTTCCACCTCAAGCCCGGTACCGGTAAGGATTTCAGATGTCTCTTCAGGAGAGGGAAGATCATCGAGATAATCCTTCAGCCAGTTATAGGAAATCTTCATCTTTTTATTTAATTTGAAAGTGAAGGACAAAAATAGCAAATAAACCACAAACCACGCAAGTGTAAATCAATTTACGCCTTATTCTTAAAGGGATGCAATTCCCATTGTTAGTTCGCCTGAAATAGATATTTTTGTATTTCATAAAAAATATGCAACGGTTTTGAAAAAAGAAAGGCTGATATTGATTTCCAATGATGATGGCATCGATGCAAAGGGACTGAATTTCCTGATAGAGGCAGCCAGGAGTTACGGCGATGTGATCGTGGCGGCCCCGACTTTTGCCATGTCCGGAATGTCACATGCCATCACCATCAAGAATCCACTCAGGGCCAGAAAGGTGAGAGAAGAGAAAGGTCTCGTGGTATACAGTTGCGACGGTACACCCGTCGACTGTATTAAACTGGCCCTGAACCAGCTTGCGGGCAGGCGTCCCGACTTGGTACTCTCGGGGATAAACCATGGTTCCAACTCGTCCTCCAGCGTGGTATACTCCGGCACGATGGCAGCTGCCCTTGAAGGCTGCATCAACCTTATACCTTCAGCCGGGTTCTCGCTCCTCGATTATGATCCGGATGCCGATTTTGGGGCTGCACAAGTCATTGCAACCCGGATCATCGAGAACATAATTTCCCACGGTCTCCCTGAAGGTGTCTGCCTGAATGTGAACATACCTGCCGTACAGCTCGATGAACTCGCGGGAATTAAAATGTGCCGTCAGACCAGGGGATACTGGAAGGAAGAATTTGTGAAAAGGCTGGATCCGAATAATGGTGAATATTTCTGGCTCACCGGCAATTATTTCAACCAGGAGGAAGAGGCGGAGGATACGGATGAATACGCACTTGGGCAGGGATTTGTCTCCATTGTGCCCATCCAGGTCGATCTCACGGCGTATAAATCATGGGATCATTTTAAAAAATGGAATTTAAATTCCTTGTAAAACCCATAAAAACCGGGTCACCCCCGGATTTTTTTCAGGTAATCATTTAAAATGAGACAAAAATTAAATTCCATACCCACCGGGCTGATCTCCGGGATCCTTTTGCCCTGGCTGTGTTTCATCCTCGTGGTGCTGATAAAAAAAGGAACCTATAGCTCCGGCGAATACCTGCATGAACTGGGCGCTCACGGCGCTATTCCAAGGATCCTCAGTATTTGTCTAATTCCAAACCTGCTGCTCTTTTTTCTTTTTCTCCGGAATGACCTGCTCCGGAGCGCACGGGGCGTTCTCTTCTCCATGTTCATTACCGGGATCGTGATCCTGATTACAAAATTCACCTGAGGAAGCATGAAATATTACATTATTGCCGGTGAGGCATCCGGAGACCTTCATGCATCAAATCTTATGAAGGGCCTTATGAGATTCGACAAAAAGACGGAATTCCGTTTTTTTGGCGGTGACCGGATGGCTTCCGTCAGCGGCAATGTCCCGGTGAAACACTACCGGGAGATGGCATTCATGGGTATTATAGACGTAGTGGCAAATATACGGAGCATTGGAAAAAATCTGAATCTCTGCAGGCGAGATATCCTGGAGTGGCATCCTGATGTTATCATCCTGGTCGATTATGCCGGATTTAATCTCCGGATCGCGGAATTTGCCAAAAAGAACAATTTGAAAGTATATTATTATATCTCTCCGAAAGTCTGGGCCTGGAAAAAATCGAGAGTTGTGAAACTCCGGGAATTTGTGGATAAACTCTTTCTTATCTTTCCCTTTGAAGTCGATTTTTTCAGGCAGAATGGCATTGAGGCTGAATACTACGGCAACCCCTTGATGGATGCGATAAGCCGGTTCAAAGAAACAAACCCGGATCGCGAACGGTTCCGGAAAGAAAACGGTCTCGATGATCGTCCGGTAGTAGCCCTGCTATGCGGGAGCCGGAAGCACGAGATCATCCGTTGCCTTCCGGAAATGCTGCCTGCGGCAGAAAAATATCCGGGTTTCCAGTTCGTTATAGCAGGGGCGCCTTCCGTAGAATCTTCGTTTTACGGGAAATTTACCGCGGGAACAAGTGTAAAACTAGTGCAGGACAGGACCTATGATTTGCTGAATGTAGCCAATACTGCCGTAGTTACATCGGGTACCGCCACACTTGAGACCGCCATTTTTAATGTTCCCCAGGTTGTCATTTACAAGACGGGCGGACTTCAGTACCAGATTGGAAGACACTTTGTAAAGCTCCGTTTTTTCTCCCTGGTGAACCTGATCGCTCAGAAGGAAGTGGTGAAGGAATTACTTCAGCTCGATCTTAAAAACAGGGTCATCAATGAGCTCGGGCTTTTACTAAACGATGAAAACTGCCGTAGGGAAATGAAGGCAGAATATGAACAGATAACAGAAAACCTTGGCGCTCCGGGCAGTTCCGAACGGGTCGCAGCCAGGATGACTGAAATATTAGGAGTTTTATGATGCGGAAATACCTGGTATACCTGGTGCTCTATTTAGCGATTCCCACGGATGCGCCTGCGGAGGATATCCGTGTGGGGCTTTTCTATAAAGAACTCGTGAACGCTTTCACTTTCCATTGCACAGAGGGGGAATACGAAATTCGCGTTGATGGCGACCATTCATTTTCCGCCGGTCCCGGAGATATTTTTTATATCAGCCTGATCCGTGACAGCATTTATGTGAACAGCGGTTTATCAAACTCGGGGCCGTTTGCACAGGTCGATTTTGTGGACAGGTTGCTTAAGGGACGGTGCCGGATCAAGGCTGCCGCTCCTTCCCTGCATGCAGCCGATTATTCCGGCGACATATATGTTTCCATTTCGCATGGCACGCTACAGGTGATCAACAAACTGGATTTTGACCGGTACCTGGCCGGGGTGGTCGAGGCGGAGGCGGGGCCTTCGGCACCCGGGGAGTTCTATAAAGCGCAGGCAGTATTGTGCCGGACCTATGCCCTGAGGAACTGGGACCGGCATGAAGGCGAAGGGTTCAATATGTGTGATCACACCCACTGCCAGGCCTTCCATGGCATCAGCAATCAACCTTCCATATATACTGCCGTCCTTGCCACCCATAATATAATCGTAGCCGACCGTTATAGCCGGCTGATCCTGCCTGCCTTTCATTCGAACAGCGGAGGTGAAACAGGCGAGGCATCGGATGCCTGGCCTGTGAACCAGGATTATCTCAAGCCGATCATCGATCCCTTCTCCAAAAATCAGAAACATTCCGAATGGACGAAAAGCATAACCACGGAGGCATGGACAGCCTACCTGCAAAGCAGGGGTGTCAATATCGCAAAAGCCAAACCGGAACAGTTGCTGATCACACAACCCCATAGGAAAAGATCTTTTGTTTACGGCAAAGACACGCTCTCCATGACCATGATCCGCGACGACCTGGGCCTGAAGTCAGCTTTTTTCGACATGACCACGGAAGGTGACAGCCTCGTGATCCACGGCAGGGGATACGGACATGGTATCGGGTTAAGCCAGGAAGGAGCGATGGAAATGGCACGCGAAGGATACTCATACAGCGATATCCTCCGTTACTATTTTAATGATATAACGGTGACAGGCATCGACGAGCTTCCCGATTCCGAATTGCCGGAAGTCTTCAGATAATTATTGGGATAAGCATTCATTTCCTTATCTTCGCATAAACCAGATCAGACCTTTTATTATGTGGTCATTGTACAAAAAAGAGATCCGTGGATTTTTCAGCTCGCTCACCGGATATGTGACCGTAATCGTTTTTCTTCTTCTTAACAGTCTGTTTATGTGGGTGTTCAGCGGGCAGATGAATATTCTGGACAGCGGGTACGCAAGTATGAACACTCTTTTCGTCCTTGCTCCCTGGGTATTCCTCTTCCTGGTACCGGCCATCACCATGCGCATGTTCGCTGAAGAAAAAAGGACAGGCACTCTGGAACTTCTGTTTACCCGGCCCATTACCGAACTGGAGATCGTATCCTCCAAATTTCTTGCCGCCTGGACACTGGTACTTATCTCCGTCATTCCGACCCTTGTATTCTTCGGATCGGTATGGTTGTTGGGAAGTCCCAGGGGGAATATCGATACCGGCGGAACCTGGGGTTCCTATATCGGCCTGGTCTTTCTCGGAGGGATCTATGCATCCGTTGGCATTTTTTCTTCTTCCGTAACGGATAACCAGATCGTTGCCTTCATTCTTGCTGTACTGCTTTCCTTTTTGTTCTACCTCGGATTTGACTTTATCGGTACTCTGGGTCAGACCGGGGAAACCGTTCATATTATCGAAAGCGCAGGCATTGATTACCATTACCAGTCCATGTCGAGAGGAGTGATCGACAGCCGTGACATCCTGTATTTTACCGGAGTGATCTTTCTATTTCTTTACCTGACCCGGACGATCCTGGTCAGCAGAAAATGGCAGGTATCATGAACAGGAGAGTATTAATGCGCCAGCATCTCATCCAGGTCTTCCTTGTATTACTTGCCATTGTGATTGTGAACATCATCGGCAGCTTCCGTTTTTTCAGGATAGACCTTACATCCGAGAAGCGGTTCACGCTGGCTTCGGAAACAAGAAATATCCTCCGCAACCTCGATGATATCGTTTATATCCGGGTTTATCTTGACGGGGACCTGCCGGCCGATCTCATCCGGTTCCGGCAGAGTATAAAGGAAATGCTGGAGGAGTTCCAGGCATATGGGGGACGGAATATTGCATTTGAATTTATTAATCCGTATGGCGAAGAAGATAATGATGCACGGAACCGGCTCATGGAGGACCTCGTCAAAAAAGGACTCCGTCCCACCGATGTCCGCCTGAAGGATAAGGCGGGGGGTATGACGACAAGGATGATTTTCCCGGGTGCGGTTATCAGCTACAAAGGCATTGATTTCCCCCTGAATCTCCTGAAGAACAATCCCGGTCTTCCTTACCAGGAGAATCTTAACAATTCTATCGAGGCGCTCGAGTATGAATTAATACGCGCCATTAAAAGTCTTACCGCCAAAAAGATCGAAAAGATAGCCTTCATCCGGGGCCAGGGCGAGCTCGGTTTTCTCCAGACTTATGACATCGGCAAGGAACTCAGCCTTTTTTTTGATGTGAAATGGATCAGTATCGACGGTGATCTGGATAAGGTCCTTCAATATAAAGCTCTCGTGATCGCTCAGCCATTGAAACGTTTTGCAGAGAGGGATAAATTTGTTCTCGACCAGTACATCATGCGGGGGGGACGTGTCCTGTTTTTCCTCGATCCTGTGCAGTCCAACGCCGACAGCCTCACCTCCGGAAGGACCTTCACTTCTTTCCTGGACCTGAATATCTATGACCTGCTGTTTAAATATGGCATCCGCATCGATTATAACCTCATCCAGGATGTACAGTGCAATTATGTAAAGGTGGAAACGGCTCTGGAAGGGCAGAACCCGAGACCGGTTATCCTTCCCTGGGTCTATTACCCGCTTCTCAGCCCGCCAAAGGATAATTTTCTTACGCGCGGACTGAATTATATCGAAACCGAATTTGCATCAGCCCTCGATACCACTCCGGCGCCGGTACCGGGAATTACGCGAACTGTACTTCTTTCATCATCGGATTCTTCGGCGCTTGTCAATAATCCCGCATATATTTCCATGGATGAGATCACCCGTCCCGTTGAACGCGCCCAGTTTACCCGTTCCCATCTGCCTGTGGCCATCCTGGAGGAAGGCTCCTTCCCTTCCTTTTACACGAATTACGGTGTTCCCGAAGGGGTGAAGCCGGCTGGTGTAAAAATTCTCGATCATTCTGATAAAACCATGATCTTCGTGGCCGGGGATGGCGATATGATCCGGAATGATGTCAGGGTGACCGCTGCGGATACCATCCCGCAAACCCTCGGGTATGACCGTGACACAAGGCAAACCTTCGGGAATAAGGATTTCATCATGAATGTCATCAATTATATGACCGATGATGCAGGGCTCATTAAGCTGCGTGCCCGAGATTTCAAGCTGAGGCTGCTCGACAGGGCCAGGATAAGGCTGAGGAAGGAACAGGTAAAATGGGAACTTATCAATACCCTGGTGCCTGTCCTCGTTATCCTGATCGGGGGACTGGGTTTCAGCCTGCACCGGCGAAGGAAGTACGGCCGCGTAATCCGGAAGGTATGAAGCGCAAGAAAATTAGTTATATAGTATTTTCACTGGCCATCCTGGTCATTCTGGCTATTATCCTTACAGGCAAAAGGGGATTGTTTACCGGCGGGAAGGTTGATTTTGCCATCCGGGATACAAGCCTTGTCAGACTGATCCGGATCACCGGCAGGGATACGGTGGTAATAAAGAGGAGCGGTACAGGATGGATGGTAAATGGCAAAGAGAAAGCCGATCCGGTAGCGGTGAATAATTTTCTTTTTGCTTTCTCAAGGATCAGGGTAACGGGAATGACAAATAAGCCACTCAAGCCGCATGTGAATTCAAGGGTCCTGGAAATCAGGGTGAAGAGAAAGATAAGGCGGTACCTGTTTTACCCGGGAGGCCGGGATCCCCGGATGAGTCCCCTAAAGTCCGATAAAATATACAATGTTGATATACCGGGATTCCCTGAGGCAGGACTGGACAAAATAATAAACGGCGATCCCGGGTATTGGAGGGATAAGATGCTCGTGGATTTGCGGGCTGATGAGATCCGGAGCGTTAAAGTGATCCCTGCACCGGAATGGGGCAGGGGGTTTACCATCGTAAGGGAGGACGGGGATCTCAGACTGAAAGATCCGGAAGGAGAGGCCATCCCCGATACGGTCACCGATGATGAGAAGGTCCTGATGTATATGAGCTATTTCAACCGGATCTACTATGATTCGGTTTATTCCGGTCCGGAAAATTACAGGCAGATGCATCCCGACTATACGGTTGAAATTACGGGAATGTCGGATGAAAGGGACAAACTGGAAATGTACCCGCTACGGCATGAGGATGGGAATCCGGATATTTTCCGGGGACTTGTAAGGTATAATGACGGAGAAGATCTTCTGGTGGTAAGATACGTAATGCTCGATCTTATCCGCCAGAACCTCTCGCATTTTACTGTTAAATAAATACGCGCAGGGGTTTAGCATCTGAACTTTTTTTCGTATTATTGGTATTGGATTTATTGCTGCATAAGCCGGGATTATGGTTTTGAATGTGAAAGATTTACGGAGAGGTCATAGTCCCTGCCGGCTGGCCTTGACCGCTGATTTATCTCTGGCCGGCCCTCATGGTGATAAAATACTTCCGGTATCCCGGACGGAAGATTAAAATAGCATGGATCGCATGCTCCGGATTGCAAACCGGTTTTTTCATGTAGAAAAATAAATACGGACGGGCAGAACCGTCTGTGTTCGACATCAATATCCCCGTCAGGGGCCGGTAACCAAAAAATAAATGATAAACATATGAAATTTGTTGTTTCCAGTACTGAATTACTAAGCCACCTACAGTCCATCAGCAGGGTGATTAGTTCCAAAAACACTTTGCCTATTCTCGACAATTTCCTGTTTTCCCTGGAAGGGGATGAACTGGAGATCACAGCATCTGATCTTGAGACAACGCTTATAACAACGGTAACCCTGAAAAATGCCACGGACTCAGGCAAGATCGCCGTTCCTGCCAGGCTCCTCACCGATACCTTAAAGGAATTTTCGGAACAACCTCTTACGTTCGAGATAAACACCGACAACCTAAACGTGGTGATCCAGTCCGAGAACGGGCAGTTCACTATTATGGGACAAAGCGGTGATGAGTTCCCGAGGATGCCCGTCATCCGTGAAGATCAGAAGGTAACCGTCGATGCTGACCCTGAACTTCTCCTTTCAGGGATCACAAAGACCATTTTCGCTACGGCCGACGATGAACTACGCCCGGTAATGAACGGGATCTTTATGGAATTATCCCCGGAGGATATCACCTTCGTGGCCTCCGATGCCCATAAACTTGTACGTTATAAACGCACCGACGGGAATGCCGATACCGCCGCAACCTTCATCCTTCCAAAAAAACCGGCGTCACTGCTGAGGAATATCCTTCCCAAACAGGATGCCCCGGTCAGGGTCGAATTTGATGAAAAGAATTCATCTTTCACCCTTTCAAATTACCGGATGGTATGCAGGCTCGTTGAAGGCAATTATCCCAGCTATAATTCGGTGATCCCTACCGATAACCCGAACAAACTCACCATCGACAGGGTGGAACTTTACAATACCCTCAGGAGGGTTTCCGTTTTCTCGAACCAGGCAAGCAACCTGGTGAAGCTCCAGCTTAAGGGCAACCAGATGACTGTTTCGGCGCAGGATATCGATTTTTCCATTTCCGCCTACGAGAGGCTGAACTGCCATTACGAAGGGGACGAGATGGAGATCGGCTTCAAGTCCACCTTCCTCATCGAGATCCTTTCCAATATTTCCAGCCAGGATGTTTTCCTCGAGCTTTCCGATCCGACCCGTGCCGGGCTCATTCTTCCGGCAGAATCGGACAATGAAAACGAAGATGTGCTCATGCTGCTGATGCCTATGATGATCAATGCCTGACCCGGTTAAACCGGGAACGGGCCGTAATAAATGCCGACCGCAGGAATCGTAATCAATTTCGGAAAGACAGATGATACTTCCATTGAATCTGCCGGATCCAGGTTCATTGCGTTTTCTGCGGTCTGATTATTTTCAGACCGGATAATAAGTAAAATGTGTTTTTGAAATGAAATTAAATCTGAAGAACCCTCTTATCTTTTTCGACCTGGAAACCACGGGTATCAATATTGCCAACGACAGGATCATCGAGCTGTCCTACCTGAAGGTTGACCTGCAGGGCAATGAAAAAAGCAAGACCTATCTCATCAATCCCGGGATGCCTATTCCGCCCCAGGCCACTGCGATCCACGGCATCAGCGATGACGATGTCAGGGAAGCTCCCGCCTTTGTCGAAATCGCCAAAACCCTCGCCCATGAATTCGAGGGATGTGACCTGGCCGGCTATAATTCGAACAAGTTTGATATCCCTTTGCTTGCGGAAGAATTTTTACGTTCCGGGGTCGATATAGATCTTTCCAAACGGAAATTCATTGATGTGCAGGTGATTTTCATGAAAATGGAGCAGAGGACTCTCTCCGCCGCCTACCAGTTTTACTGTAATAAGGTACTCGACGGGGCGCATTCCGCCCGTGCAGATACCCTGGCAACTTATGAGATCATGCAGGCACAGCTCGACCGTTACCCTGTGCTGAAAAATGACATTGTCTCCCTCGCTGATTTTTCTTCCCATACGAACAATGTCGACTTTGCAGGCAGGATCATTTATAATGATCAAAAGATCGAAGTGTTTAATTTCGGCAAATACAAAGGACTTCCTGTTGAGGAAGTATTGCAGAAGGATCCCGGATATTACGGGTGGATGATGAAAGGCGATTTTCCTTTGTATACAAAGAATGTTCTGACCGCCATTAAACTGAGATCATTTCAGAAATAATACCCCCGTTGAATAAATTCCAACCTCTAAAATAAAATATACGGATGAAGATTATCTGTATCGGGCGAAATTACGTCGATCATGCCAGGGAGCTGAACAATGCCGTTCCTGAAAAGCCGGTGTTTTTCATGAAACCGGGTTCGTCACTCGTTATTAAAAACAGGCCCTTCTATTATCCTGATTTTTCAGAGGATGTGCATTATGAGATCGAGATCGTGGTAAAGATAAACCGGGTTGGTAAGGCGATCGACCCCGCCTTTGCAGACCGGTACTATTCCGAGGTCGCCCTCGGCGTCGATTTCACCGCACGTGATCTGCAGGCAGAATGTAAAAAGAAGGGGCTCCCGTGGGAGATCGCTAAAGGCTTCGATTATTCAGCTCCGGTTAGCAAATTTCTGCCACTGAATCGAATCGGCGTGATCGGGGATATCGACTTCAGGCTCGACATTAACGGGCAAACTGTTCAGAAAGGAAACACCCGCGATATGATCTTTCATGTCAATGAGCTCATCGCTTACGTATCACGTTTTATGACTTTGAAGACGGGTGATCTTATGTTCACTGGAACGCCTGCGGGCGTCGGTCCTGTTAAGATCGGGGACCGGCTCGAGGGTTATATCGGTGAAGCCAGGGTCATGGATTTTGAAGTGAAATAGGGGGAAATGCCACTATGCCCCACTCATAACTCGTTCTTCAGTTCATGGAAGAACTGCAGAACGTAAAGATCCTCATTTTCGGCGATGACATTATCACAGATCTCCGGCAACGTTGGCACACCGGCCATCGTCTGCCTGAAGATCTCCCTGACCACACCTGCAGGCCCGGTCCCGGGGCGTGAACTTCCCTTACCGATCAGCCGTAACTGAAGATTGTAATTCCGGTAAAAATCCTCCGTCAAATTATGCCTGGGCACATGGATCCGGATCATTTCCGGCAGGAAAGAGCAGGTATAGATGAAATTGGAAAAACGTCCCGAGAGATTGGCCATGATTTTCAGCCCCAGGTCTTCCATAGGTATGCCCCTGGAGAGATATATAGCCGCATAACGGAATATGCCCATTTTACCGAAAGCGTCAAGATCGTCGCATACAGCCAGGGTTGTATGAATATTTAGCCCCTCTGCATCGTACAATCCGGATCCGTCGGGGTAGGTCTTATCATCGTGATTTTCAATTGCTTCGAGCACCCTGTCCATATCATGGACCCTCTTTCCCTGCGACCTCAGGTATTCCCCACAGAGCTCACGGCTTGCCTTGCCGTGTTCGGGGCCGTTAATCCTGGTCAGCCCTGTGTCGTGAAAAAAGACAGCGAAGATCAGGTCTTCAGCATCCCCATGGGTGATCTTCTTTCCTGCATGCTCCAGTTGCTCAATCAATTGTATGGCATATCTCCATACCCTCAGGTGATGTTCGTGATCGTGGGAAGGGAGGGGGAATTCGAGGAAGAGCTCCCGGATATATCCAAAGAGATCATCAAGCCATTTATTTTCCGTTTGCCGGAGAATATTTTCCATAGTCAGATCAATCAGACAGACGTAAGTTTCATCATATTTGTCTTACCCTTTTTGAGAAGGGGGATGCTGCCCACATGCACGATGACATCGCCTTTATGGACCAGGTTCTTATCCACCAGGAATTTGATGGAGTGATTGATATAATCTTCAATGTTATGCTGGTCAGCGGCATAAAAAGCCCGCACTCCCCAAACGAGTGAGAGCATGGGAAGGAGACTCCTGTTGGTCGTAAATGCAAAAATACCGGCAGACGGCCGGAAGGACGATATTTTGAAAGCAGTATACCCTGAATGCGTAAATGTTATGATGGCTTTCGCTCCGCTTTGCTGTGCCATAAGGCATGCGTTGTAACAAATGGAATCGGGCAGGAAGGTGCGCGAGGTTTTTTTTGGCGGATGGTCACGGAAGAAGCGGGACCGGCTGGCTTCTGTCCAGTCGATGATCTTCTGCATACTGCTTATCACTTCTACAGGGTAGGAGCCTACGGAGGTTTCCCCGCTGAGCATGAGGGTGTCGGCACCGTCAAGTACCGCATTGGCCACATCCGTTGCTTCGGCGCGGGTGGGCCTGAAATTGGTGATCATGCTTTCCATCATCTGTGTGGCAATGATCACCGGCCTCGAATGATCAATGCATTTTCTAACGATGTCTTTCTGGATCATCGGCACCCTGTCGAAGTCCACCTCTACACCCAGGTCACCACGGGCAACCATGACGGCATCGGCAGCTTCGATGATATCATCAATGGCCATTACAGCTTCCGGTTTTTCGATCTTGGCAACGATCCGTACGGTCTTTCCGGCCTTTTTAACCAGTTCGCGCAGCTCTTTCACATCGGAAGCAGACCTTACGAAGGAAAGGGCAATCCAATCCACATCCTGCTGCAGTGCGAAATGAGCGTCCGCGATATCCTTCTCCGTGAGGCAGGGAAGGGAGATCTTCGTATGCGGGAAATTCACTCCCTTGTGCGAAGAAAGCGGCCCGCCGTGTATTACCCGGGTGGTGACCGTATCCTTTTTGTTGGTGGCGGTCACCTCCAGTTTAATCTTGCCGTCATCGATCAGAATAGTCTCTCCGGGGTTAACCTCCAGGGGAAGCGATTCATAATTCATATAAGCCTTTCCGGAATCCCCGGTGCATTCCGTGGTTACAAGCCTGAACTCACTGCCATCTTCCAGCATGACCTCGTGGCCGGCAATTTCGCCGATCCTCAGCTTGGGACCCTGGAGATCGGCAAGGATGGCTACATTGGCTCCCATCTCCCGGTTGAGGTCCCGGATAAGGCCAATATTTTTCAGATGTTCCTCGTGCGTTCCGTGCGAGAAATTCAACCGGCAGACATCGATGCCCTCCATGAACATTTTCCGTAATACCCCGATGCCCGACGATGCCGGGCCAAGCGTGGCAATCATTTTTGTATGGGATCTTTCGTGCCGTAACATAAAAATTCCTCTCAATATTTAAAACCGCCCGTGTCCTTTTCAGGTTCCACTTCGAGGTTCAGGGCGATGCGATTCACGAAGTTGATGTAGCTGATGATGAGCGTGGCGTCCAGGATGCCCCGGTCGGTAAATCCTTTCTTTTTCATTTTTTTGATATGCCCTGCGATCTTCCGGCTGGAAGGTGAGGCTGTGGAAAGTACGGCCAGTTCACACAAAAGGAGATCTTTTTCCTCCAGCCCGGCATAGTTGTAATCACGGGCAAGGGTCTCCACCCGCTTTTCATCCTTCCAGTAATGGATCAGCGCTTGCGAATGATGAATGGTACCGTACTCGCAACCGTTCACGGAAGAAACGATAATCCCGATCATCTCCCGCTGTTCCCGGCTCAGGGGTGACCTGCTGTACATCAGGGTCATGTTCAGGTCGAGATGACGGATGATCGACCGCGGATTCAGGCTCTGGGCTTTGTAGATCTCGGCGATTTTACCCCGGCTTTCCAGTATCTGATCATATACTTCCCGGATGTAGCCTTCGGCATCGGTTGGTTGGATAATCTCAATGTTGGACATGCGTTTAATTATAATAGTTTGAAGTTTCAGGTTTTCAGGTTTCAGATCGTTTCATGTAATATCAGCTTGTGCCATTTCATTGTCTGCCAAAATCCATGACACAGTTATATCTGTAGTTTTTGTGCGGCTGGATCGAGACCCCGATCGAATTAAGGTCTTTGTTCAGCATGTTCTTCCTGTGACCAAGATCCCGGATCCCTTCATCGACAAGCAGCCCGATCACGATATCCAAAGCTTTGTCATACCCGTATGCACAGTTTTCGGCTACCCTGCTGTATTTTCCCATCACGGGTTTAAATCTTTTTTCAAAACGCTGGTGTCCTGTTTGCCCCCGTTTTCCCGATTTTATGGCATGACCCCGGGCGATATCATAGAGGTCTCTTTGGGGAACCAGCGGCGTAAGTCCGGATGTCTTTTTGAGCTCCCGCACCAGGGATCGCGTATAATCTGTGGATTTTTCGTGCTCCAGCCAGCGGGCAAAGACCGTTTCCACAAAAAGAGGGCCATCGATCCTGGCGAGATTGGTCAGGAGAACGACACCCTTCTCCTCTTCGGTCATATAACCTGCATCTGCAGCCGTATTGGCCCCGGCCGTAACGGCCTTATCCCATCCTTTAAAAAGGGTCGCATCCTGCGCATGTAACATGATGCTCATCATGCAGAAAAGGCCTGCCATCCATCTTCCCATATTTCCCATATTTCCTCTTACAAAAGCCGTAGGACCGTACGCGGATCCATCAGATTTTAAATATAATTAAATCCCGGTGGAGCAAAGAAAGGATTGGGAAATACTTATTGACAATAGGGGAGAATTATTAAGATCTGAAGGGACGTCGAGTTTTCTTGCAAATACTAATTATTGTCAGGACCTGGGATTTTGATATTTGCCGTATCCCGGATCATGTAAATATCATAATTGCGGAAGGCGAAAAATCCCGTATCCTCGTAAAGTTTTTTCGCAATATGGTTTTCTTTATGCACCTCGAGCTTTACCTGGAAGCCTTTTTCCCTGATATAGCGGAGGGTTTCGATGGCCAGTTTCCTGCCGAGCCCTCGGTTCTGATATAAGGGATTGATGCCGAAGTGGTGAATGTGGATCCTGCGGCCGTCAAAGGTCATCCAGGAGGTCCCGAGAAGAATGGTATCCTGTGGGTCGGTCATCACAAGGAATTTTCCTCCAATGTTGTTGCATCTTTCTATGGTTTGTGCATCATCGCCTCTCTCCGGGCTTCCCAGTCCCGTTTCTTCCCATAACTGCCGGACACGCGGATAATCTTCTTTCCTGTAATCCCTGATGATACTTTCAATTTCCGTTGCCATATCACTGAGTGATTTCCTCTACCACGACCTGTCCTGATTCATACCTCATGACCCGGATTTTAGTCGCTCTTGGTATGAAGCCGAATTCTGCTTTTGCATCGTAGTAATCTCCTTCGATCTCCACTACCCCGGAAGGCCTCAGCACAGTATGAGCGATTCCCTCTTTGCCCACAAGACTGCTGAACCTGCCTTCGACACTCAGGAAACCTTCTTCCTTACGCTGGGTCTCATGCAGGGCGAGTTTGGCGAAAATGCCGGTGGTAAAGAGTTTTTGAACTGTGAAAAGGGCAACCAGCATAGCCAGCAACAGGGAGCCGATGACGATACTAAATGCGCGGAGCACAGTATTCAAGATGAGCGGGACATCCCCGGTATCAAATACGAAATTATCGACCATGGCCATGGTAAGCCCGGCGAGAATGAGGACGATCCCCGAGGCACCCGCGATGCCGAACCCGGGTATGGCGAATATCTCGACAGCCAGGAGTCCGACGCCAAGGATGAAGATGATCATCTCCCAATTCTGCGCCAGCCCCTCGAGGTATAAGGGTGCGAAAAAAAGTACGGCTGCCCCGATGGATGCTGCCAGCGGGAATCCTATACCCGGCGTCTGGAGTTCGAAATACAGACCTCCGATGATGATCATGATCAGCAGTCCGTGTACCAGGGGATTAAGCAGGAAATGGATTATACCATCGATAGCCCCGGGAGTATACTCAACAAGTTCATAATCTTCGATACCCGCTTTTTTGAGAACGCCCTGTATATCCCTTACTATTCCTTCGCAGAAACCGAAGCGAACGGCCTCTTCAGCCGTGAAGGTAATGACCTTCCCGCTGTCGGAAACACCTGCAATATAGATGGAAGGATCGACCATTCCTTCCGCGATCTTCGGATCGCGGTGCCATTTGTAGGTGGTATCGCTGCCATTGATCAGGGTATCCTTACCGTGTGCCTCCGCCGTTGCACGCATGGTAGCCCGCATATATGACTGGTATTTGTCGGGCATTGCCTGGCCGGTCTGGTTGACAACCGTCGCGGCGCCAATTTTTGCCCCCGGTTTCATGTAGATGTTCTGGCAGGCTATGGAGATAAGGGCGCCTGCAGAAGCGGCATTATCGTCGATGAAAACATACACAGGAACAGTGCTGTTAAGTATTTTTGTCCTGATCGAATCGGCCATATCTACCAATCCGCCATAGGTATTCATGTCGATAATGATCACATCCGCCTTCTGCTCATAGGCATCCCTGAAAGCCTCACGGGTAAGCCTCCAGGCGGGTGCGGCAATTTCCTCCTTAATGTCAAATTTAAAAACCAGTATCTTCTTCTCATCGTCTTTCACCTGTGCGGAGCTGAGAAAAAACAACAGGATGAGCAGAAGTGCACTGTAAAACGATCTGGCCGGTATCTTGCGCATTTTCTAAGGATTGAGGATTATACGCATTAAATTTAAGAATAAATTCATTCCCTCTTCGTCGGCCGGTCCTAAATTATAGTTTACATTTTCGAAAAAATACCGTTTAAGATCCACATTTTTTGAGAGGAATTGCGGGCCCATGTCTTCTGCGAGCTCCTCCCGGTGATCGATCCCGTACTTCAGGGCTTCGGAAAAAACCGGTTCAAAATCTGCTTCCAGGGGTTTGTTGGCCACCCAGCAGGCAAAAACAAAGGGTTTACCCGTATTCATATACCATTCTTCGCCGAGATCGAAGATCAGGTATTGGCGGTTATAGAAATCGAAAGCCCTGTCGCCGATAACCACGGCTGCTTCACCTTCCTGCAGATCCCTGGTTTCGAACCCTTCGGTTGCCGGAATAAAATCGGGGGAAATCTCCCAGAATCTCCGGGCCAGGATCCGGACAAGATTCACGGAGGTTCTGGACTGGTAATCGAGGTAGATCGTCCGGATATCTTTCAGCTTAACCGTACTTGCGAGGATCACCGACCTGACTTTTCCGCGGGCGCCGATACAATACGGGGAGACGATGCCCGAATAATCCAGACGGCTGAGAATTACCACTGGCACCAATCCTATATCAGCCTTATCGTTCAGGAGTTTCTCATAACATTCGGCAGGTGTATCGAGGGAAAGGCAGATCTGCCTTTTTACAGGATGATTCTGAAGTCCGTAAATAAACGGAGCCGAATTAGTGTATTTAACGACCGAAACCCTGATCTCTTTCATCACCGAAATTTTCGCCTAAAGTAAGTATTAATGTTTCAAACCCCGGGTACGATCCGGATGTTTTAAAGACAAATCAGGCGAATATTTAACAATTGGCAAAATTTCTGTTAAATTTGTTCGTCAAATCTGAACCCGATATGGAGTTAAACCATCTGACCGCTATATCCCCGGTTGACGGCAGGTACAGGGATAAAATCGAAGATCTTGCGCCGTATTTTTCGGAATACGGGCTCATCCGTTATCGTGTTCTCATTGAGATTGAATATTTCATCACCCTCTGCGAAACCGGACTTAAAGGACTGGATGGCATCAGCGATGAGCAAGCCGGTAGTCTCCGCGATATTTACCTGAATTTCACTTTGGGAGATGCGGGGAAGATCAAGGAAATAGAAAAAATGACCAACCATGACGTGAAGGCTGTTGAATATTTTCTAAAGGATAAATTCGATGAAGCCGGACTGGGTTCACGCAGGGAATTCATCCATTTCGGTTTGACATCTCAGGATATTAATAATACGGCCACTCCGCTCTCACTGAAAGAAGCACTTAACGATGTTTACCACCCGCTCATCAACAGGCTTCTCACTGAGCTGAGCGGCATGGCTGATATATGGTCTGATATACCCATGCTGGCCAGGACGCATGGTCAACCTGCTTCGCCAACCCGCCTGGGGAAGGAGATCCGGGTTTTCGCCGAACGGCTTGATATTCAGCTGAGACAGCTGCGGGGACTCTCTTTTCCGGCTAAATTCGGAGGTGCGACCGGAAATTTCAATGCCCACAAGGTGGCATATCCGGCTGTTGACTGGGTGAAGTTTTCCGACCGGTTTGTGAATGACAACCTGGGGCTGAAACGCTCGAAAACCACAACCCAGATTGAACATTACGATAACCTGGCAGCTATTTTTGACAATCTTGCAAGGATCAACACCATACTTATCGATCTCTCCAGGGATTTATGGACTTACATATCGATGGAATACTTCAGGCAACGGATCAGGGAAGGGGAAACGGGATCCTCGACCATGCCTCACAAGGTCAATCCCATTGATTTTGAAAATGCGGAGGGTAACCTGGGATATGCCAACGCCGTTTTCGGCCATCTTTCCGCAAAATTGCCCATTTCCCGGTTGCAGAGGGATCTTACCGATTCCACTGTGCTCAGGAATACCGGAGTCCCGATCGCCCATACCGTGATCGCATTGAAATCCCTTCTTAAAGGGTTCGGTAAACTGATCGTAAATACGGAACAGATCGAGAATGATCTTGAAAAAAACTGGGCTGTGGTGGCAGAGGCTATACAGACCATACTGCGGCGCGAAGGTTTCCCTAAGCCATACGAAGCACTGAAAGCTCTCACCCGTACACATACTGTCATTGACAGGCAGGCTATCGAAAATTTTATTGAGGGTCTGGATATTGATGAGGCGGTTAAAGCGGAGTTACGACGGATCACACCAAAAAATTACACCGGTGTGTAGCGATTGTTAATGAAATTTCGTTAGTTTTAAATGGAAATGATTGGTTAATGAAAAATTTCTTCCGCATATTCCGGTATATCCTACCGTATAAATGGCTTGCAACCCTGAGTATATCTTTCATGCTGCTAACAGCTATCTTCTCGGTTTTCAGCCTTACACTCATCGCCCCCTTCCTGAATATCCTTTTCGGGAAAACGGAACTGGTAACTGACCAGATCCCCTTCAGGTTTTCAGCAGAATCGCTGAGCCACAATTTCAATTACATGCTCAGCGAGATCATCATCAACAAGGGCAAGGTGTATGCCCTTATTATCGTGGGCAGTATGGTCATGGGAATGACCTTTTTCAAAAACCTTTTCCTTTACCTTTCGAAATATTATATGGTACCTCTGCGGACAGGTGTGGTGAAGGATATCCGGAACAAGATGTTCAAAAAGATCATTAACCTGCCGCTCGGTTATTTTTCCGAGGAAAGGAAGGGCGATATCATGTCGAGGATGTCTCAGGATGTGCAGGAGATTGAGGTTTCTGTAGTACGCTCCCTTGAAATGCTTTTCCGGGATCCCATCCTCATCATTGCCTTCCTCATCACCCTTTTCATTATGAGTACCAGGCTGTCGCTCTTTGTTCTCATCCTGCTTCCCGTTAGTGGCGTGATCATCGGGCGGATCGGGAAGAGCCTGCGTTCTACATCATTCCATGGGCAGCGGAAGCTGGGTCTGATCATGTCTATCGTGGAGGAAACACTTGGCGGGTTGAGGATCATTAAGGCTTTCAATGCAGAATCCAAGATGCAGTCACGTTTCGAGAGTACGAATAATCTTTATACGGCCCTACTCATGAAGGTTTTCAGAAGACAGCAGCTGGCCAGCCCCTTCAGTGAATTTTTAGGGGTTTCTGTGCTTGTGACCGTTCTCTGGTATGGTGGCACCCTGGTATTGCAGGGCACAGGGCAGATCACTCCGGCTAATCTCATTGTGTACCTGGCCATATTTTCGCAGATCATCAATCCTTCCAAAAATGTGACCACCGCCTATTTTAACATATTGAAGGGTCTGGCCTCGGCCGACCGGATCGATGAGGTGCTGAATGCCGATATCAAGATCATGGAAAGGGCCGACCCGGTGGAGAAGAGAATTTTCACCGATTCGATCGTTTACCGGAATGTGTTCTTCAAATATGCCAAGGATCCTGTCCTCCAGGATATAAGTCTCAGGATCGGCAAGGGACAATCCGTCGCCCTCGTAGGCCGCTCAGGCTCAGGCAAATCTACGCTGGTCGATCTCCTTCCGCGCTTCATTGACGTCGTGAAGGGAGAGATCATCATCGACGGTATCAACGTGAAAGATTACAAGCTCTCGGATCTCAGGGCCATGATGGGGATCGTGAGCCAACAATCCATCCTGTTCAATGATAACTTCTTCAATAACATAGCTTTCGGCATGGACAAAGCCACCGAGGAGGAGGTGATCGCCGCCGCGATGGTTGCCAATGCCCATGGTTTTATCTCGGAAACGCATAACGGTTACTATACCAACATCGGGGAAGGTGGCGGAAAACTTTCCGGGGGTGAGAAACAGCGCATAAGCATAGCCCGGGCCGTACTGAAGAACCCGCCTATCCTCATTCTTGACGAAGCTACATCATCCCTCGATACGGAATCGGAAAGATTGGTACAGGATGCCATGATCAACCTGATGAAAAATCGTACATCCATTGTCATTGCTCACCGGTTATCGACAGTGCAACATGCAGATCTCATCATTGTGCTCGACGGCGGCAGGATCGTCGAAGTGGGCCGTCACGAAGAACTCCTGGAGATAAATGGGGGAACCTATAAGAAGTTACACAAGATGCAGATGTATTGAGATATGAGCGGCAAAGTGAAGATCAGCGGCTTTTCCATGGGTAAGAACGCCCTGAAGTTATATTACCCTATGAAGCAGGCGGTACTTTCCATCCTGCCAATCGTGGATGAGTTCGTGGTTGCCCTGGGCGACAGCGACGAGGATGACCGGACACGGGCCGCTATCGAAAGTATAGGAAGCAAGAAGATAAAGATCATCGATACGACCTGGGATATCGAGAAATACCCGCGGGGGATGGAACATGCCCACCAGACGGATATTGCTAAAAACCATTGCTCGGGCGACTGGCTTTTCTATCTCCAGTCTGACGAGGTAGTTCACGAAAAGTACCTGGCGGCCATACAGAAACGTTGCGAGCAGCTGAAAGATGACCGGGGAGTGGAAGGTCTCCTTTTCAGGTACCGGCATTTCTGGGGTGATTATGAGCATTACCAGGACGGACATTGCTGGTACCGGAAAGAGATCCGGATCGTCCGGAACGACCCGGAGATCCACTCGTGGGAGTCGGCGCAATCGTTCCGGAGAATCCCCGGCTTCGACGGCCTTCATTACCGGCAACAGGAGAATGCTTTTAAACTGAAGGTAGCGCCTGTTAATGCCTGGATCTATCATTACGGGTGGGTACGCCCACCGCAGCTCATGCAGAACAAGATAAAAGCCTTCAGCATCAATCACCGGGGAAAACAATCGGTAATGGAACTCGACCGGAAACATATGTATTCCGGGCTTTACGATTATGGCAATCTTTCCAGGCTGCCCCGGTTCACAGACAGCCATCCTGCGGTCATGAAAGAATGGATCGATGATTTCAACTGGAAAGATCAGTTAAGATACAGCGGTCCGGCCAGGAGTATCAATGCCCTGAAGAACAAACACGACAGGACCAAATACCGGGTGATTTCGTGGATCGAGAAGAATTTGCTCGGGGGAACCAGGCTGGGAGAATTCAGAAATTATGTGATTGTGCAAAAATGAATTTTCGACGTTAATCCCTTTTTTGTATCAGAAAGTAAACTCGATGACCCTT
The DNA here is from genome assembly GCA_963771005.1 of uncultured Bacteroidales bacterium. Lineage (GTDB taxonomy): Bacteria > Bacteroidota > Bacteroidia > Bacteroidales > DASQZK01. Next base: position 837,129 of record CAVYRO010000008.1, on the reverse strand, counting down.
CGGCTCAGGGACCGGTCAATTCGGTGAACGAAGAACTTTTCGGATGGTGGTAAGGCAGGCAAAAGGTCCTTCTTGCGCAAATCACTGAATTTTAAATTTATACATAGGGGCCTTTTGCCTGCCTTACCACCATCCGAAAAGTTCACCCTCTTGAATGAAGTCACCGGTCCCTGAGCGGAGCCGAAGGGTCATCGAGTTTTCTGGCAATCTCTTTTTAACCCTAAGAAGAGACAAGGCACGCCCTGTCTCTTTCCGTCTGTACGACACAACAAAGGTCAAGCAGGTTAACCTGATAACGTTCATTTATTTACACCTGATCCGGCACAATATATGGTGATCTGTAAACCCGTGTCAGTAATTTCTTCGCTTCAGCATCATCGACAATCCATTTACTGTCGGTATCCTCTCCCGCGAACTTCAGCTCACGCTGCAGGCGGTAGGAGATATTTGCTGCCAGGGGAAGCACCGTGGAATAAAATCCCTCATTGATATCGCAGTGCAGATCTTCATTTTTTCCGGATCGTATGGCTCCGGTAAGATTGAGGAAATGTGCCGTATCTATGCCGCCCGTATGGGAAGAATCATCCTCCGCCTGTTTCACTTCCGGGGCTGACCTGGCAAAAGGTTCTTTCTCCCTGTTTTTGTATGCTTTCCAATTTCCTTCATTGAGCTCCAGGTATCCTTCCGAACCATAAAACATATTACCGATCCGGATATCGAGGTCCGACTCACTGTTTGAAAACCGCCCTCTCGTTTCAAATTCAAGCATTGTCCCGTCTTTGTATTTAAATACCGAAATTTGAGTATTAGGCGTTTCCTGGGCGCATTCAGCCGGATCTATTCCATAAAAACCACCGCTGGAATAGATTGAAACGGGATGTTCGTTCTTATTGAGTCCCCACCGTGCGATGTCAAACTGGTGCGGTCCCTGGTTGCCCGTATCGCCATTGCCTGTATCCCAGAACCAGTGCCAGTTGTAATGCCCCCGTTTTTCATTGTAAGGTCGCCAGGTTGCCGGTCCGAGCCATTGATCATAATGCAGGGAGGCAGGGGGAGCACTGTCCGGGGCTATCCCGAATGAATCTCTTGGCTTGATGCATAATCCGCGCGCCATGAAAACCTTGCCGATGCCCCCGTCGTGGAGGAATTTAATGGCATCCATAACATTCCTGACCGAACGGCTTTGAAATCCCGTCTGGACGCGCCGGTCATATTTGCGAGCCGCTTCGATCATTTTTCTGCCCTCAAAAACATTGTGGGAAGCCGGTTTCTCAACGTAAACATGTTTACCCGCCTGGCAGGCCCAGATGGTCGCAAGTGCATGCCAGTGGTTTGGGGTTGCTATGGATACCACATCGATATCCTTGTCATCCAGAACTCTGCGGATATCCCACTCAGTCAGAGGTTGGTTACCTCCCTGGTCGGTCACCATTTTTGCACGTGAATCCCAAAATTGTTCATCTGTATCACATAGCGTTTTTATGTGCACGTTGTGACTCTCTCTCAACTGACCCCATGCTTTGATATGCGCAGTGCCCCGGCCGCGGAGACCCATTACAGCTACATTGATGCGGTCGTTTGCACCGAAAATGGATGCATACGATTTTGCGCTGAACCCCATGCCGCCGATGGCCATTCCGGCTGTGCCCAGTGCACTTTTCCTGATAAATTCTCTTCGTTTTACCATAGTGTGTAATTTGAGTTGCCCGTAAAGACTACTATTTTTTTTGTGTCTGGAATCTTTTAGACCGTTAATCTAATGCATTTTGAGAACTTTTTCAAGTTTGACAAGATAATATCCGGGGTGATCCAAAATTTCAACAGACAGAACCTGTCATGCATTACATTAGCGGAGCGAAATACAAATTGTTAATCAGCATCAGAGAGCTGATCGGTAAATACCATCCATACCCATTGAACCCGGGTTCCTTTTGCTTTCCATGAATATGGAAAAAACTGGCAGTGGATCCATGTATCCTGAGACGTCGGCACCTTGATTCCAGTCGAACCCATTTCCCCGCTCGGGGCTGAATCGGAAAGTCTGGCAGGGCATTTCCTCATCTCTGAAAAAATTCCTACTTTCGTTGAAAGACAGAATCTTGTTTTTTCCCGACTGTCATTATACAATTACTCAGACGACTTAATAGGCTCAGAAAGAAAACTCGATGACCCTTCGGCTCCGCTCAGGGACCGGTTAATTCGATGAACAAAGAACTTTTCAGTTCATTACCGCAAATAAAACTTACGAAGGAGACACAATGAATGGCAAGGAATTCTCAATGATGGCGCTTTCGGCCGGGATATTGGTATCCGGAGGATGTTCTTCCAGGAATCCCGCGTCGACAGTTCCGGAAAAACCAAACTTCCTGGTTATCCTGGCGGATGATCTCGGATGGACAGACCTGGGCTGTTATGGCAGTTCCTTTTATGAGACCCCGAATCTGGACAGGCTTGCATCTGAGGGTATACGATTTACCCACGGTTATGCAAATTGCCCGGTTTGTTCACCCACCCGGGCATCGTTTCAGACCGGAAAATATCCTAACCGTACCGGGATCACGGACTGGATACAGGGGAGGATGGGAGCAGAGCCGAATGACAGGTGGATTACGGCTGATAATACCTACGATCTGGCGCTTGACGAAACCACCCTTGGGGAAGCCATGCGTGAAAATGGTTACAATACCTTCTTTGCAGGTAAATGGCACCTTGGGATGTCACCGGAATACTGGCCGGAGAAACAGGGCTATGATGTGAATAAGGGGGGATGGAAAATGGGTCAGCCGAACCGGAATAAAAAAGAAGGCTATGACGGTTATTTCTCACCCTACGGGAATCCCCGGCTTGAAGATGGTCCCGATGGTGAATATCTTCCTGAACGGCTGACGAGTGAGGCCATTGACTTCATAAAAGAAAACCGGGAACAACCGTTTTTTATAAGTCTTTGTTATTACCTGGTCCATAACCCGCTGCAGGCAAAAGAGGAGGTCATCAAAAAGTACGAAGAGAAGAGACAACGAATGGGAATCGATAAGGAGAAGGAATTTATCGATGAACCGGGATGGGAGAAATATGCAAGCAACGGGGGGAATTACCGGGACAGGGTTATCCAGGGCAACCCGGTATATGCTTCCATGGTGCAGGCTTTGGATGATAATGTGGGGCGCCTGCTGGACCTTTTGAAAGAAACCGGTCTGGATAAAAACACGGTGATCATTTTCACATCGGACAACGGCGGACTGACTACTTCGGAAGGCAGCCCGACCTCCAATCTTCCCTTACGCGCCGGTAAAGGATGGCTTACGGAAGGAGGCATCCGGGAACCTTATATTATAAAATATCCCGGGCTCAAAAAACCCGGTTATGTGAACGATATGCCCATTATGACGATGGATATATTTCCGACAGTTCTCGGTTTTGCAGGTATTGATCGGGGCACTTTTCAGGGTCTCGACGGGATAAACCTTGTGCCCTTCCTGACTGGTGAAAACTATCCTGAACGTCCGCTTTTCTGGCATTATCCCCATTATTCAAACCAGGGTGGTGATCCGGGAAGTGTAGTTATTTACGGAGATTTCAAATTGATATTTAATATCGAGACCGGTAAATATGAGTTATACAACTTAAAGACCGATGCCGGGGAAGATCAGGATATCAGCGAGGAAAATCCGGAAATAACTTCGAGACTGAAGAAAATGCTGAACGACTGGAAAGTGAGCATTCATGCCAAAGAAATGAAGCCGAATCCCGGATGGAACGGGATTGACAAGGAAAGAATGCCTTGATAACGGAGAGCAACGAATTTGTTGAGTTGTTGAGTTGTTTAGTTGTTGATTGAAGGGATTTTTACGTAATTACTAAAACCAACCCGTTACCTGTTACCTGCAGGCTAAGAATTTTGTGATTTGGTGAAGTGGTGATTTGGTGAAGTGGAAGAGGAACACGGGTTGGACGGGAAATTTGTTGAGTTGTTGATTGAGGAGATTCTTATGTTGTCCTAAAATGGGGAAACTGTCTTGAAATGAGGAACGGTTCGGCTACGCTCACCGACCGGGGACCTGCCTTGAAAGGACGTACGGTTCGGCTGCGCTCACCGACCGGGATCCTGCCTTGAAATGAAATACGGTTCGGCTGCGCTCACTGACCGGGATCCTGCCTTTAAATGATGCATGTATCGGCTTTCATTAACATTTTGACAATCACTTCATTAAACAGTTAGCATTTCATAACCTCGTGAAGTTATACCTTCATTTAAGCGCATAGTCCGGGCTTCGTCCTTTGTAATACGTCTTTGTATCAACTGGGATCCCACCCCCACCGTCGACGCCGACCGCCCTTAATGCGATTCACCCCCCAAATCTCAGCGTCCCCTTTTTGACTTTTTGATGAAAAGTTATCAACACTACAGATTACCAGCACGTTGATTACCCCCAAAATCATTGTTTTGTTCATGTGGTGAAGTGGAAGAGGAACAGAGATTTGACGGAGAATTTGTTGTAGTTAAGAATCTCTTCAATCAACAACTCAACAACTCAACAACCAACAAATTCTTCGGTTCGGCTATATTAGGGACCAAGAATCAATGCATCCGAAGAAACCATTAAGGTGAATGCTCTTTAAACGATTGGTTTTATTAAATTGCTAAAAATATCATGACTATGAAAAGTAAATCATCGTTCTACTCATTCGCGGCCTGCTTATGTTTGGGCCTGGCATGCCTTACGGTATCCGCCCAGCCGGATCAACATTCAAGAAAAAATGATAAGTTCAGTCCCTCAGAGGAGTCGTTCACTCACTACCAATATCCGGAATGGTTCCGTGATGCCAAGCTGGGGTTCTGGTCACACTGGGGCCCGCAGGCGGTGCCAAGGCGGGGAGATTGGTATGCCCGGAAAATGTACCAGGAAGGGGATCCGGATTACAGGTACCACGTGACGCATTACGGGCACCCTTCAGAATTTGGGTATAAAGACATCATTCCAATATGGAAGGCACAAAGGTGGGATCCTGATGCTTTAATGGCTTTATATAAAAAGGCCGGGGCAAAATATTTCGTCAGCATGGGAACCCATCATGATAATTTTTTCCTTTGGGATTCGAAGATCCACCCATGGAATGCAGTTAACTATGGGCCACACAAGGATGTAGTGGGATTGTGGCAGAAGGCGGCAAAAAAGGAAGGTCTCTATTTTGGCGTATCCGAGCACCTCGGGGCAAGCTTCACATGGTTTCAGACGAGTCACCTGGCAGATACAGCAGGTCCTATGAAAGGCATTCCCTACGACGGGAATGACCCGATGTACCAGGATCTCTATCATGCAAAAGCGGAAAATGATGATCATGCATGGTTAAGCACGAACAAGGAATGGCAGCGCGAATGGATGTTCAGCATAAAAGAGTTGATCGATGGATACCATCCGGACCTGTTATATTCCGATAGTCCTTTTCCTTTTGAAGAATATGGCAGAAACCTGCTGGCATATTACTATAACCAGGATATGGAGAGGAATGGCGGACAAATGGATGTGGTTTACACATGCAAGGAAGCTTCTGATGGCTTGTGGGTGAATGACCTTGAACGGGGTGTGATGGATACGATCAGCAAATATCCCTGGCAAACGGATACTTCGATAGGAGACTGGTATTACCGGACAGGCCAGGAATATAAGAGCGCCAATACAGTTATACAAATGCTTACCGATATCGTTAGTAAGAACGGCAATCTGCTGATCAATATCGTTCAAACACCAGAAGGTGACCTGGAGCCCGATGTCCTGGAAATTGTGGATGGGATCGGGCAATGGATGGCGGTGAACGGGGAGGCAATTTATGGAACACGCCCATGGAAAATTTATGGTGAACATCCTTCCGAAGAATCCGTGGTTAAAGGCGGAAAATTCAATGAGGAGAAAGTTAAATATACTTCGGAAGATGTCCGGTTCACTACCAAAGGTGATACCTTGTACGCATTCTGTATGGATACACCCACGGGAGATATTCATATCAGATCCATCGGGAAGAAGGCAAAATATAATACCAGGTCCCTCAAATCGATTCAACTTCTGGGAAGCGATGAAAAGATCCGGTGGAAGCAGGGGGCGGATGAAGTGGTCATCGGCAAGCTCGCGGGACTTCAAGAAAAACCGGTGAATGTACTTGCTTTCAGGATAGTTTTTAAGAAATAATCTATTTGGTTGTACGGGTGAGTGGAGACAGAATGGAAGTTGTGAAGAGGTCTGCCTGCATTAACCCGTCTAAAATCTAAATGCCACACTAAATTGTACGTTCCTGGGATTTCCAGGAGTATAACAAATATCCGTTACAGGACGTGCTTCACCTTTCAGCCTTGTTTCGGTGGCAAACTGGGCCTCATTCCAGTCGGTGTTCAAAATATTTTCAATGTAAATTGAAAAGGTAAATTTGTCCAGTTTATAGCTGAGATTTGAATTCAGCAGGGTATACCCCGTAGCAGTCAGAGTATTTTGCTCATTGGCCGGGCGGTCGCCGACATGCCGGAATCTCAGGGAAGCATTCAGCCCCTTTTCCCGTATCATGCTTATTCCGCCTGAAGCGGTAAGGGTGGGGGCGAGGGGAATATTTGCCTCACCAGCAGGAACACCCAGGATCCTGCCCCTTGAAGCACTAAGGTCTCCGTCGAGCCAGAGCCATGTATTCAGAGAATACCGGGCCTCGGCGTCTATCCCCTTACGCTCGGTGGGGTTACTGAGTTCCGTGGTGCCCCCGTCGCCTGAATAAACATATTCCTTCTCCAGGTAGAGGTACCAGGCTGCAAGTCCGAGATGCAGCCGGTTAAACAGGGTGGTCCGGATCCCGGTTTCGGCACCCGTGGCCTGGGGCAGGGTTCCTGTATATCTTTGTTCAGGGCTGAAATCATGGGTAGTAAGGCGGGTATTTATCTCGTCATTGGAGAGCCCCTGACGTCTCCATACAGAAGTAAGCTCCCTCACTTTTTCCCCGATCACCACATCCCGGCCGTCGTTGGAATGAAATCCTCTTCCGGAATTAAGGTAAATGTCCAGGTTGCGAATGGGCTGAATGATGACATTTAGTTTTGGGCTGAATACCGACTGACCGGCATAACCCGAAGCATGTGGATGACCGTTACCGGTTGTATCAAGTGCGCCTCCTGCCTGGTCTTCCTTATCGAAAGTGAAATAATCATGCCTGAGGCCCCATATTATTTTTACCTTCGGGCTCAGGGTGAATTCCTGTTGACCCCAGATAAAAAAATTATGCTGACGGATCCTGTCGCTGGTCAGAGGACTTAACCGGATACGGTCCGGGCTGTGCCATAACTCGGGAGCGATATTGTCGCCCCTGTAACCCCCGCTTACCTTATTGATGATACGGCTGTTTCCAACCTGGCTGCTGAAGGTATAGATGGCAAAGAGGCCTTGCAGGTCCCTGTGTTCCGCCTGCTCTATCATATCGCCGTTGATGCTGTCGTCCAGGAAAAAGGTGAAATCGGAGTATAGTTTGAAATTGTAATTCGAGGCATACGAGTGAATTTCGAGTTCATTTCCCGTTTGACTTCTGAAACGGTAGTCCAGGTTAAAGTTCTCCCTGTCTGTGGCACCACCTTCCATTTCGTCCAGTGACTCAAATCGCCGGATGAGGCCTTCCTCAACAGCCCGGGACGGGATTTGCCCTGATGCATTCCAGGCTGAATTATACCCTCCGGCCGAGAAGGTCAGCCGGCTGTTCTGGGTAAGCTGGATGAAATATTTGGCAAAAATATTCATCCTCTGAAGCATTTGCGGACTTTCGAAGGGCCCGTCGGTATGATAGTACTGGGCAGCGATATAACCATCCTGCTCAGCACCTCCATTATCGATCTGGCAGAGAACCGTGTATTTCTGCGTATTGAATTGTCCGGCCTCCACTTTCACAAGATTGCTTTCCAGCACATCTTTAGTCGTGAAGGAAATGGCCCCGGCAGTGGCAAAATCTCCAAACCGGGTGAAATAGGGTCCCTTGTTCACTTCGATAGCGTCCACAGTTTCAGAGATGACGAAATGAAGATCGGCATAACCCTGTCCGTGAGCATGGGTCACCATGTTTACCGGCATTCCATCGACGTTTACTGATACGTCGGTACCGTGATCACAGTCAAAGCCACGAATGAAGATCTGCTCCGCCTTTCCGCCCCCGGCATGCTGGGCTATGACGAGCCCCGGCACAAGCCGGAGCATATCCTGTGTGGTGCGGAAGGGTCTGAGTTGCATATCGATCTTCCTGATCTGCTGTGAAGAAGCGGCAGAAACCGGAATGGATCCTTCAATCGTCACTTCCTGCAGGCTGGTGGTCGTCTCCTCCAGCCGGAAATTAACCATAAGCGTATCATTTTCAGTGACGACTATGGTTTGTTGCATGATTTTGTATCCGATGGCGGAACAGACGAGTTCATACGTTCCCGTCTGGATGTTCCTGATCCTGTAGTTACCGTGGATATCACTGATGGTTCCGATAATCGTTCCCCTGACGTAAATGTTAGCGCCGGTGACAGGGTACGCTGAGCCGGCAATGGAAACTTTTCCTGAGATGGTTCCGGTTTCATGTGCAAAGGATAAAAGAGGGAGGCCGAATAGGAAAATAAAGAGTTGTATTTTCTTCATGACCAGTGAATAATTAAGAGGTGAAAACAGGAATAAAACGTGTTACGATTTATTAAAAAAGTAACACTATTAAATCAAATATAATTCTTTTTTTAAAACGAGTGGCTTTTCGATAAATATTTATTATCGCGGTGAGGAAAATGGTAAAAAATGTGGGAGACAATTAACTATTGATGAAGCTGATAGAATCTGTTTTCTTCAGAAAAATATACAGAAAAATTGTATTGCAATACAATTAAAAATGGTAATGATTCTGAAAATAACCGTCTATATTGGCTATCATTTATCTGCAGGATAGGAGATAAATCTTAAACATCAGGATCTTTCAACGATTCAAATAATCCTCAGCTTCACTTCCCTAACATTAATCCTGAAAATTCCGGAATCCTATTAATCCTTCCAATTATTGTATTAAATTTATCTACCCATAACTTTCCGGCAATGAAGCCTTCCTTCTTTAATTCCATGATCCTGATCGGCTTCTTGTTTTCATCCTGCTCAACCGGGGACAATACCATGCTTAATCAAGCGGCACGTGGGATATGTTCCTTCCGATGCTACGGCTTATCCTCACATGAGCGTAAATGAATTTCTGGATTATTGTCTCCGGTTTCATAAAGCCTACCTTGGAAGCCCACGGATCACTGAACTCTCGAAGTGGTTCGACCTGGATTTAAAACGCAGGATCGGCGACCTTTCCATGGGTAACAAAAAGAAAGTTTTCATTATTCAAAGTTTGCTGTGTAACCCTAAATTACTAATAGTGGATGAACCAACCATGGGCCTTGACCCGTTAGTACAGTCCAGGTTTTTTGAACTGTTGCGGGAGGAGAATAAAAAAGGCATGACTATCTTTTATTCCTCTCATACCCTGAGTGAAGTTCAGCTATTGTGCAAACGGGTCGCCATCATAAAAGAAGGTCGAATTGCTGCTCTTGAGAACATAGAGTCCCTGAGAAAAAAGCAGCTGAAAAAAGTGCACATCGAATTCGGAGATCACCTTGAGGGTGTTGATCTGCAATTCCCAGGCATTGAACGCATCATTTCAAAATTTTCAAATACTTTGGATTTTATGTATTCAGCGGGAATTGATGATCTTATCAGATCATTGTCGGAAAGAAAAATTCTGGATCTGACGATCGAGGAACCATCTCTCGAAGAAATATTTATGCATTTCTACAATTAAAATGTATAAACCGATGAGTTGGAATCTTTTTATAAAGGATATGAAACGGAACTTTCCCGGTTTTATACTGTGGACTCTGGTGATAACAGTATTGATCTCAGTGACGATGTCGGTTTATAATACATTTCTTGAAAACCAATCCGGGATAGTGGGTATGTTGAGCCTGGTTCCGAAAGGAGCATTGCAGTTTAAAGGCATATCCAATGTGAATGACTTGTTTTCTGTACTGGGATTTTATGCAGTTAATAATGTGATTTATATGATGGTGCTTGGGAGCATCTTTGCCATTGTCCTCTCGTCGAATATACTCCTGAAGGAGGAATATACCGGAACAGCTGAATTCCTTTTAAGCCGCCCGCTGACACGCAGTGAAATATTTTTTGGGAAATCAGCAGTGATCCTGATATTCATATTTCTGCTTAATTTGGTCGCAGCCATAGCCGGTTTTACAGCCATGCAACTGGTTAAACATGCACCCTTCAGTTTTAAGGCATTTTTCATCCTGTCTTTGTATACCCTGTTACTTAACCTCCTCTTTGCTGCAATAGGTTTATTCAGTTCAACGCTCATCAAACGGCCCAGGCCTATTACCAGTTTCAGCATCGGTCTCGTACTGTTCTTCTATTTTATTTTTACGCTTTCTAAAATTACGGAAGGCGCGGAAGGAATTGGCTACATCAGCCCATTTAAATACGTTGATATGAACGCGGTCAGTCCGGGATATTCAATGAATTACTGGCATCTGATCTGCTTTTCGGGGATTTCTTTAATTCTGCTGGGCCTGGCTCACCGGTTTTACAAGAGAAAGGATATAAATCTGTAACTCTACTTTCACGTCTTATAACAGTTGAAATGATATTGTATGTGTATTCCCGGCGAACAAATACCAACAGACCATTAATACCAGCAAAATGAAAAAGTGGATTTATTTTTTGTTTTTAGCCTATTTGATGATATCATGCCAACCAGGTTCTAAACAGGCCGTTCTTAAAAAAAAGATAACGGTTGATGCGACTGAAACTTACCAAACTATTGAAGGATTTGGTGTGAATATCAACCCCGCCCAATGGCACAACGGAAAACTTAAACCTGCCATTGATCTGCTCGTCGATGATCTGGGATGCACTTTATTCAGGTTCGACTGTATCGGGCTTGCGAACTGGCTTGACCCCACACGGCGTGATTCCGAAGGGAAGTATGCACAAGAATATCTGAATGAGGTTTATTCCGGCCCTGATTTTAAGGATGCCTGGGAGACATTCCGGTACCTGAACTCAAAGGGGATTGAGCCTTTTTTTAATGTTAGCGGCAAAGTCAGAACGGAGCTTTGTGACCCCGCTAACCCCGTACGACTGACCGATTTTGATGGCTATGCCGAAATGGTGGCGACCATGCTGAATTGGGCCAGAAATAAAGAAAAGCTTGAATTTCATCTTTTTGCCCCGTTTAATGAAACCGACCTCAATGGTACCCGTGAAGGTCCAATGATTATATCTGCAGACATGGTTGTGGCCATCAAAGCCATAATTGCCAAACTGAAAGTACACGGATTAGACGGTATTCGACTTGCAGTAACCGATGATGCCGCCATTCATTATGACCGGCTTGTCCCAATATGGAACGACACCACTATGATGGATGAGATAGCCGTTTTTTGTAATCATAATTATGGAAATGGAGGTGAAATGGATTTATCGCCTGCCTGGGTAGACCGGAACTCGGTATTCCGGAATTTAAGAGACAGTCTCGATTCGACCCCGTATAAATCAAAATCCCTGTGGATGACTGAATATGGGGACCTGGATGTGTCAAAAACCATTGAATTTGAAATTGCCTGGCGTTCAAACCGGCGTATCATGAGTTATCTGAAAGGAGGATACAATGCCGGATTGATTTGGGATGCTTTTGATAATTTGCATAAACACGATGGGGTATGGAGTGATTACGGGGTACTTAAGACAGATACGCTGGCATGGGTTTACAGGCCAAAGCCCCGATTTTATGCTGCCAGACAACTTTTCCGGTTCGTAAAACCAGGATTCATTCGCAGTGGTTACCGGATTGAGTACTCTCTCAGCGAGGATCATCCTTACAGGAACTATGGCGAACCACTTCGTAATGTACAAATTCTGACCTTTGTCTCAGCAGACCGGAAAGATTTTACCATCATCGGGTACAGTATGGTAGAACAGGATGTAGAACTGGATATATCATTAAAAGGTATGTCACAGGATGTCTTTTCAAAAAAAGTATATCAATTCAGGACAAGCCGTTCGGAAAATTGCATACAAACTGAAGTAACTGATTTTGAACAAGGTTCTGTTAAATCTACGGTGAAGGAGCGGAGTATTTTTACAATTACAACGGTTAGATAATTGCCGGATTTTCTTAGTACCCGGATCAAAATCTCAAGGTCATTGGTATATCCGGATTAATCATAAATTCCTGCCCATCCTGATTTAGACATTGTTTTTTTAATCTTAAAATGAAAAATTTTTGAATCTCCTACGCTGATTTTTTCTTGTTTTTTACATTAAGGGGTAAACCCAGGATTTACAAAGATGAAAATCAGGTCGGAATTTTGGGAGGTTCCTTAAAGGAACGGTAAAACGTCTGAATCAGGATTTTCAGGATGTCAGGATGTGCAGGATGGGGGTTAATAACATTTTTCCGTGAAGCAGCAATCCTGTAAATCCTTTCATCCTGCCCATCCTGATTCTGACATTACATGATCCGGAGTTTAGGCTTGTATCACTCAATATTATTTTTTTTACCTGTTACCCCTTAATCCTGCTGTGAAATAAATTCTATAAATTTACAGGATGTCATGCATCCCTTTAGGCCTGCTATCCTGAAAGTCCGGCAGTACATCCGGTGCATCGACTTTTCAATTTTTTTTTTATGTCCAATGGCAGACAATACAATGATAATAGTCAGGTTATGAAAACGAAAAAACTGACGGAGCATAAATTTGCACTCGTGGCTGTCTCCGTGGCGTTGATCCTTCTTATTGGCTTGGTCGACTTCAGAACAGGTTCCGAAATTTCATTTTCGCTGTTCTACCTTTTCCCGTTGATACTTATTTCCATCTCGGAGAAATCAGGGAAAGTTCTCGTAATAATGATCGCATTTTTTGCCTCTATAGTTTGGTTTTCGGCAGATTATTATTTCAGGGAAGAGCCAAATACCTTTGTAATACTCTGGAATGCCTTTGTCCGGTTATCCATATTCCTTGTCATTGGCTTGCTCGTGCATAACATCATCATGCAGCAAAAGAAGATAAAACTGATAAATGAAGGTCTCCAGGCACTTAATATGGAAAAAAACAAGTTTATCGGGATTGCCGCTCACGATATAAGGAATCCTATCTCAACCATTTATTCATTTTCCGAACTTTTACTCTCGGAAGACAAGCACAAGCTGGATGAGGGTGTTATTCTTAAATTGGGTTATATCAGGGAATTGAGTAAGAATGCCCTTTTACTGCTAAAAGACCTGCTGGATGTTTCAAAGATTGAAACGGGCAATGTCTATTTCTCACTCAAATCGCATAACTACATTGACTTTTTGAACAACCGGATTTATATGAATCAACTGCTCGCTGATAAAAAACATATAAAAATCTTTCTTGAAGCAGACGATCCTGCCTTGTCATTCTCTTTTGATGATAAATACCTGGGTGAGGTTGTGGATAATCTCTTGACCAATGCCATAAAATTTTCCAACCCGGAAAGCAGAATAATTGTAAGGGTTTCTGTTACACCAGAAGACAACATCCGGAGTGAGATAATTGACGAGGGTGTGGGAATTCCTGCGGAAGAGCAGCATAAATTATTTCAGTATTTCCAGAAAACAAGTACGGAACCCACAGGCGGTGAAGGAAGTACAGGTCTGGGGCTTGCTATAGCAAAGAAAATTGTGAACATTCATGAAGGCCATATCGGAGTGAAGAGCGAGCCGGGCAGGGGATCTGAATTTTATTTCGAACTTCCCCGGCAGGTTAAAATGGAATAATCCGGGCAGGAATAGTTTTTTGTCACTTCGAATCCGGTTTTGTCCCTTTAACCATTGAGCAAGAATAAAGCAGGCAATTTCCTGGAATGGCTGTCGGAGAGGTGTGAGGGAATACGGAACATTTCAGAGGTTGTTTTGTCCGATTCGAAAAGGTTTATCTTCAGGAGATAAAGAATCTGCCGCAATTTTACATCTGATGTCTGAATATTAAACAGCAACTCATGGATGCCATCATCAGGACAGAGAATCTGACCAAATCATTCAAAGATGTGAAGGCTGTCTCGGAAGTTTCCCTGGAAATTGGACGGGGTGAGATCTATGGATTCCTGGGGCTGAACGGTGCCGGGAAAACGACAACGATCCGGATGCTGCTGGGAATGGTTTCACCCGACAGGGGCGAGGCCTTTATCAGGGGAAAGAAAGTCACTCCCGCGAACACCGGGCTATGGAAAAATACCGGTTATATGGTTGAAATGCCGTATTCCTATCCCGGACTTACCGTCAGGGAGAACCTGGAGATGATCCGCCGGCTGAGGCTGGTGGATGACAGGAACGCAGTGCAGGGGGTCATGGAAAAGATGAAACTGACCCGGTACGCAAACCGGAAAGCCGGGAACCTTTCACTGGGGAATGCCCAACGACTGGGAATTGCCAAAGCCATCATCCATAACCCGGATATCCTGATCCTCGACGAACCGGCAAATGGTCTCGACCCTGCAGGGATATACGAGATCCGGGAGATGCTCCGCGACCTGGCGGAAAATCATGGCGTGACCGTTTTCATTTCGAGTCATATCCTGGGCGAGATCTCCAAATTTGCCACGCGGATCGGGATTATCCACAATGGCCTATTGATTCGGGAAGTGAATACGGCAGAGCTCGAGAAGCTTTGCCAGAAACGACTGGTAGTCAATACGGCGGACAATGTACTGGCATCAAATAAATTGCTTGAAAAGGGCATTCCTGCAGAAAGGACTCATGACAACTTACTGGTGATCCATAACAGGGAAAGCATTGATCACCCAGAGACCATTGCAACATTTTTAGTCAGAAATAAAATACCGCCATCCCAGTTGCATGTTGTTGAGGAAGATCTTGAAACTTTTTTCTTACGAACGATAAAAACGGAAGGAGAAAAGTCATGAAAAATCTCCAGGTTTCTTTTTGGGCAGAGAGCCTGAAAGTAAGGAAGTCGGGAGTGTTCCGGCTCTCCATGTTGTTTTTTGCGTTTGTTGCCTTCATGATGGGGCTCATGATGTTCGTTATGCAACATCCCGAGACAGCCGCGAAACTCGGTATGTTCGGCACCAAGGCCACCCTGCTTAAGATGGGAGAGGCATCATGGGAGAATTATATGAGCCTGCTAATACAGGGCATAGCCGGGGTGGGACTGGTCGGTTACGGGTTCATCACGAGCTGGGTTTTCGGCCGGGAGTTTACCGACCATACCGTGAAGGACATCCTGGCCCTTCCGGTTTCACGGTCATCCATCGTAATTTCCAAGCTGATCGTGTCCGGCCTGTGGAGCATAATCCTTTCAGTGGTTTTCCTGGTAGCGGGCCTGGTTTTCGGCCGTCTTGCAGGCATCACCGGATGGTCGGGCGAAGTCTTTTCACATTTCCTGTATACATTCTCCATTGTTTGCCTTCTCTCGATCCTGCTTTGTACGCCTGTGGCATTTTTCGCCAGTTACAGCGGAGGCATCCTTCTTCCCATGGGCATTGTGATACTTACACTTATCATGGCAAATTTCTCCGGACTGATAGGGCTGGGACCCTATTTCCCCTGGTCGGTTCCGGGTATTTTCGGAACCGCTCCGGAAGGTATCCGGCTTACCCCCGTAAGTTATGTAATCGTTGTTATGACCAGTATTCTTGGAATGGCCGGCACACTGGGTTGGTGGAGGTATGCGGATCATAAATAAAATAAGCATTGAAAAAAAGGCTCATTCCGGATCTTCGATTGATGGCTTTTCTTCCTTTCCTGTTCGTCCGGAAAATGAACCAGTGAACCATGGAAAGTATCCCATTGTCGTAGGTGCGGGTTCATAAACTTTTAATAACATTCACCCCTGCAATTTGTTAATTTAGAGTGGCGCGGAACAAATATTTAATCTTATGCTTTCAAAGGCCTCGAAGGAACGAATTCCATGGCAATTTTTAGCAGTTATTTGGATTGTCGTTCTTCTTGTCGGACTGGGCGGTTTTTTATTCTATTCCTCTCAAAAGAAAAAGATAATAAGCGAAAAACAGAATGAACTTACCGCTATTGCCACTCTCAAAATCAAAGATATAGAAGAATGGAGAATGGAACATATCAGGGATGGTGAGATATTGAGCAGTATCATTCCCCGAAACAAGCTAATCCTTGATTTTTTTGCGAATGGAAATTCTAGTGATCCTGGCATGGAATTAAAGCAGAGGATGATGATTTTCATGAAGGATTATGATTACTTCGGCGCATTATTGACCGATACGGCAGGCATCATCAGGCTTATTTACACCGCTTCAGATACCGGTTTCATGATAAATGCCTCCCCGCTCAGAGGCATTGACCCCTTAACTATCAGCTTGTCCGATTTACATTTTTCGGATGACTTACACAGCAGGATAAGCATCGACCTTTCCGGGGGGGTACCTTGTAGTTAGTATCAGTGAGCTCGATGACCC
This sequence comes from uncultured Bacteroidales bacterium, assembly GCA_963771005.1. Taxonomy (GTDB): domain Bacteria; phylum Bacteroidota; class Bacteroidia; order Bacteroidales; genus DASQZK01. The sequence goes on along the minus strand of CAVYRO010000008.1, from coordinate 820,624 downwards.
TTCGGCTCAGGGACCGGTCAATTCGATGAACGAAGAACTTTTCGGATGGTAGTAAGGCAGGCAAAAGGGCCTTCTTGCGAAAGTCACTGAATTTTAAATTTATACATAGGGCCCTTTTTCCTGCCTTACCACCATCCGAAAATTTAACCCTCTTGAATGAAGTCACCGGTCCCTGAGCGGAGCCGAAGGGCCGTCGAGTTTTCTTGCAAACTCTAGTTATAGTTTTGGATGTTCATTCCCAGTCAGGTAATTGGCAATCCTGCATTCCGCGGCTGAACTATTTTCGTTTGAAAAGCCTCGAAATATTTTTCCCGAATTCATCGAGCTTCTCAATGGGCTCAAGAAGGGAAGGATTGTTAAGATCGATCGCCTCCGTGTCCGTCACGCCGAATTGCATGGGATAGACCAGGATAAAACTGTTGGATTGGAAATATTTATTCAGGTACATCGGGATCTTAGCCATTTTTTCATGATAAGAGGGCTTATGTGTCCTGCTTAGTACGATCAGGAGATTGTCATCAGCCTTCAAATCCCGGGAAATAATAAGGAAGTCATCCCAGTCATCAAAGACCCTGAACTCAGCGGGTATGGGATGATCTGCCTGTATCTTTTTTATGACATGGTTCGTAGGTTCACTCGCATAAAAGACCAGTTTTGAACCCGTATTTTTCCGGATATTCCAGACCTTTGAAAGCCAGAACGGAAAACCGATCTCTTTCTCCGCATTGCGTGGAATGATGATGATATGTTTTTTTATGGTGGCAATGGGCTGAACCGGTTTGTAAACAAAAGTGGTCGTATTGCATTTGGATAGTATCCCTTCTGTCAGTTTACCGAGAAAGGTTTCGGAAAGTCCTTTTTTTACATGGAGACCCATCACCAGGTCGGTTATATTCTGCTCTCTGATCACCGCGCTGATCCCATTAACGATATTGGTATCGAATCGGAGTAATTTATTCAGCTGGATATCCGTGGCTGAAGCAGCGATCACCGCTTTTTCAAGTATTTTTTGCGCCTTAGTATCCGGATCAGTAATTCCTTGTTTATTGGTGTTTATGATGTTGAGGGCGTATAAGCCTTTCTTATTCTCTTTCGACTTCAGGATTACGCTTAAGTTGATCAATTCCCCGAGTGTTTCCGGATTGCTAACCGGGATCAGTATCCTTTCCGTGTTTTCCACGTCATCAGTTTCGATAGCCGACGATTCTTTCAACAGGATATTCTTTCCTCCTTTCTGTGCCGAAAAGGAAGCAATCGTGCAGGTAATAAGGATCATGATGATCGTCCCGTTCAGGATGCTTTCATTCAGTAAACGGATGGGTTCCCCGGTTGCCGTCTCACCGGTGATCACATTATAACCTACAAGTACGGCTGCAAGAGTTGCCGCCGCCTGTGCATTGCTCAGCCCAAAGATCAGCCGGCGTTCATCAGCTGAAAACCTGAATGTTTTTTGAGTGAGCCACGCTGCAGTGAATTTTGCAAAGGTGGCAATCGCAGTCATTACGGCAGCCACTTTTATGGTGTCAATATCATTGAAGAAGGCACGGTAATCGATCAGCATACCCACCCCGATAAGGAAAAATGGGATGAATACGGCATTCCCTACAAAGTCGATCCGGTTCATCAACGGTGAAGTGTGAGGGATAAGCCGGTTGAGTGCGAGTCCTGATAAAAATGCCCCGATGATGGCTTCGATGCCTGCAGCCTCCGCGAGAACCGCCCCGAGAAAAACCATAGCAAGTACAAAGATGTATTGAGAGACGTTGTCTTCGTACCGCTTCAGGAACCAGCGTCCTATGACCGGGAAAATTAACAGGATCACCGACCCGAAAACCAGGATGGAAACGGAAAGCCGCGTCCAGAATGCTGAATTGACTTCCCCTGTTGCCATCCCTACGATTACTGCCAGCACGAGGAGTGCCAGCGTGTCGGTGATCATCGTTCCGCCGACGGCGATATTCACTGCACGGTTCTTGGATACCCCCAGTTTACTGAGCAGCGGGTATGCAATAAGGGTATGCGACGCGAACATGCTGGCAAGCAGTACAGAAGTGAGAACCGTGAATTTCAGGATGTAAATTCCGGTCAATGTACCGAGGGTGATCGGGATCAGGAAAGTATAGAGACCAAAGACCAGGCTTTTCGAGCTGTTTTTCCTGAAATCTGCCAGGTCGATCTCCAGGCCGGCAAGGAACATGATGTACAATAATCCTGCTGTACCCGATAATATGATGCTGCTGTCGCGTAAAAGAAGGTTAAATCCATTGGGCCCTACAATGGCGCCGGCAATGATGAGGCCCAGGAGATGCGGAATTTTGAGTTTATTCAGAAGGATCGGGGTGGTCAGTATAATGACCAGGATCACCAGGAATTTTAATACCGGGTTCGTCAATGGCAAACTGAGTTCCATGGTGTTCAGCACAATCATTCTTATACCAGTTTTATCGACAGATTTCAGATAGGCAATATTTCCGCTCGCGGTATATGTTTCCTCAACCCGTATGGAAAAATGTCAAGGGCCTGAAGGTACCTTCAGGCTCAAAACAGATCTTCATTTCAGGTCCGTTACATAGAAACAATCCGGTGGTGAAATGTATAACGGGCTAGATTATATTTCTTAAGATGATTTATAATCAACCACCCGGTCTTTCATGCCTGGCCTCGTAAACTCCCAATCGGCCTCCCCCGGGCAGGGTAACGTGAGACAGAAGACCCCAGGGTTGGGTCTCAACCGGACTGCACAGGATATTATTTTCCGCCATTTCTTCAAGGAATTGAATGATATCGCTGCAAACCAGGTAAAATTCATGGGTCCCGTTCTCATCCGAAGGATGTACGGCCATTTCCGAAGGGGGCAGACCGAAAATAAGCCATCCTTCTCCAACATCGACATTCGGAAATTTCAAAACGTCTTTAAAAAATTTCCGGTCAGCCGCGGGATTTGAACTGTAAATTATGACGTGCGCTCCGGTGATCATGATGAATACTTGTCGCTTTGTTTGGAAAGTTATTAAAAATCATGGCGCCGGTCAACATAATTCGCCGTACAAGAATTCAGAATGGATTATTGCCGGAGTTTCAACCTGAGGGGTTTACCGTTTCCGCAATTTCACGGCGCCGGTTCCCACCTCAATTCGGCCACCCTTATGCCGTCAAGCTCATCCGTCAGGCAAAAGATCAGATACTTACCATTGTATTTTATTATTTCAGGAGCAGCTACCGGCAGCGTACAGATCTTCCGCTGTTCATCATCAATTCCAAAATACATGGGGTTGGGGGAGGCATACACCGTGGTCTGGCTGTTCTTTCCGTACATCTGTGTGACGAAGAGATAATACAGATCATATTCGGGAAGGTACACCACATGAGGGCATTCGTCGGAATAACGCGGACTGTTCCCGGGGTAGGGTGGGGTATGTGAGACGATCACAGATCCCGTCCAGTTCCCGGATTCATTCTTTTTCATTTTTTTGCATCCAGACCGGTTTCAAAACCGGTTCATGGTCCTGGCTGATTATTGCCCTGTATAATTCCGGTCTTCTTGCGTTCCGGTAGCGATATCCGCCTGCCAGAGTCAGTTTATCCCTGGTAATTTCCGCTACGGTGATCTCATCATCGAATGACCTTGTTTCGGTCAATATCTCACCGTATGGGTCTATGATCATTGAATTTCCGTTCTTCAACTGTTCACCGTCATAGCCTACAGGGTTGGTAAAGGCATAATACACCCCGTTATCATATGCCCGGGCAGGGAGCCATTTCATAAGCCAGCCTCTTCCTTTCGGTCCGTCGAATTCCCGGCGCAGGGAATCGGGGTCGTTCTTCCTGTTCTGCCATAGCCGGTCATCAACATAGCCACTACCGGGGGATGCCGAGGGTGTACATCCGGTGACATGAGGTGCAAAGATCAGTTCTGCGCCGAGCAATGTGGTGGCCCTGACATTTTCTATTACATTGTTATCATAGCAAACCAGGATGCCACACTTCCAGCCTTTCAGGTTGAAAATGCAATACTCTTCTCCCGGTGATATATGTTTATTTATGAAAGGGTGGAGTTTTCGATACCTGGCGATAACACCATCTTTCGTGACACACAGATAGGTGTTGTAAATCTTTTCATGCTCTTTCTCCAACAGACCGGACAGGATCGCGATATTGTTATCTAAAGCCATCCGTATCAATCTCTCCACGGACGGGCCGTTTGGCACTTCTTCGGCAAGGCCGCTGAGTTCGTTGTAGGCCAGATCTTTGGTAAAGGTGTATGCAGTCACAGACATCTCATGGAAGCTGATTATATCTGCTCCACCGGATCCGGCCAGCCTGGTCAATCCTGCGATCACGGACAGGTTGTAGTCCTTATCCCCGTCCTTGGGCTGAAATTGTGCAACTGCCACCTTCATTTGAAATGTAATTTTCGGGTCCTGCTGAACCGATGATTGCCTCTGATCAAGAGAATACCTAAAGATAATGCATTCTATATAGAGAAGGGTCGCTCAAAGCCTTGAGCTATTTCCATGCTTCCGTTCCGGGGAATCCGAGTGGGGGATTGACAATCCGTATGCGTCGAATTTCTGCAGGATCATGGCATTAACCGGCTTTCAAAGGTGGTCCGACCACTTTCATATCATGGTCTTCAAATACTTTTTTAATTTCTTCCGGATCCGGGGGAGAAGTCCAGGAATCCGTAGCTTTAAAAAAGTCTTCCATCTTACCCGCGGGGATATACGAAACCATTACCTTACCACGCTCCGTTAACTGAACAAATGCATGTTGTATATTCCTGGGCAGAAATATGGTATCCCCTGATTTCATTTGATATTTCTCCTCACCCACCTGGAAAAGATATTCTCCCTCGACGATATAAAAGAATTCATCCTGGAAAGGATGGATATGCAAAGGAGGTCCGCCTTTGGGTGTAAAACCGTTTTGTTCAAAAACTGCAATATCTCCATCTGTATCCCTGGAAGAGATCTTGTTGTCCAGGACATTTAATGTCACGCCCTTCATCTTATAGTGCTGGCCATACCTTGCTTCACCGGAATTTACCTTAAAACCTTTGTTTTCCCTGGCATTGAGCTTACCCGGTTTTTTGGCAAGAGCAGCCACCGGAAAGAAGGCCAGGGCAGTAAGTAAAAATTTTCCCCTGTTCATTGGTTTGTGATTCTTGTGGTTCATCACCTTCTAACAAAAATTTTGAGACAAAGTTGAGCAGGGTATTTACAAGCTGGGCCACGGTAATTTTTCGCGGTGGCAGCTAACTCCAGTTGGTGAATTCTATATTATTCAGATCATCGATGATCAATACAACTGAATTCTTATCAAAGGGCATAAAGCCGTCATATTCATCAGGGATCTCATATCCTTTGCCAACAGTGTACCCTTTGCCGAATTCACCCGACCATTGATTCCATGAATCGAAAAGCACTTCGGAAGACTTTTTAAAGATTATACAAAAACCACCGGCAGCGCCCTTTACCATTTCCTCATCAATAAATCCTTCTTCATACAGTTTCTCTTCAATACCCGGATTATTGGATGCGAAGATGAATCCGATGCCGAAATTTTCCGAATGCATTGCAGCTTCAGGAATGCTGTCCTTCATTACGATGCTGAAGGTCTTTGCTTCATAATCGATGCTACCGCGGCCAAAAACATATTCTCCCTGCTCCGACGCCCAGAGTATATATATTTTGGTATCAGGCGTCAGGTTACTTTCCTTTTTTAAATCAAGTGTTCCGCTGATTTTTATGAGTGCGGGTTCAGATTCGGGATCATCTTTTTTACATCTTGTAGCCAGTGTCGAGGTTATTAGTAACAGGAAAATAATTTTTTTATTCATGAGTTCAGGTTTAACTGGTTAAAATTAATGATCTGGTCTTTACTAGTTTACCAAAAAAGCTCTCAGGTCGATCCGGGATTCATTCCTGAATTTTTACAAATTGTCCAACCTGGATGTTATTCCCCTGCTGCAACCTATAGATATATATACCCGGATTCATATCCTTAATACTTATTTTTTCATCTGCGATATCCATGTATTTGATCATTCTGCCATTCGTATCAAATAATATAAGTGAAAATCCTTCCTTTGAATTGTTCATTGATTTAAAAGCAATATACTCGCTTGCCGGGTTCGGATAAATTTGGATCTTGTTGTAGTCCGGGCTTTTCACCATACCCGTCAAATCGTAACCCCTGAATATTATATTATCGATCATCCAGCCTTCTTTACTCGTGTTATTGTCATCGCTTATAAATCTGAATCTGAGGATTGGGGAGTAGTCAGGATCTTCCGGGATCGATTTTTTCCTGGCCAGAGCTCTCCAATACCAATATAATTCAACATACTGCCATCCCTCTGATTTTCCTGAGAATCCGTATTCCCCACCGGAAATTGTATCAGCATACAATCCAATATAGTGATAATCAATGTGATATACATCATCTTTAATGTTTATCCATGAAATCCCGTTGTCATAGGAAATCTCAATGATTCCGCCATCTCTCAATGTATCCGTGTCGAAATTATGATAAAAGGATAGAATTCCCTCTCCCCAATAATTTTCGTTCAGAGGTATTTTGATGGAGAAATAATCATTGCAGTTATTCCTGTAATAATTTTTGAGATCAGTCAGTATGGCTGTAGTATCATCATACCCTGAATCGAAATATGTTTTGCCGGGAGAACCGGTATCCCAAATATTATTTATTGAATCGGGAATGTCAATCCAGCTGCTTTGGGGCTGCAGATCAAGTGTTTCCTCAAATATCAGTCTTCCCTTTGTTCCGGTTAATTGTCCCTGAATATTGCATATTATCAGTAGTATCAGAATTATGCTGATGCTGATTTTTTTCACTGTTATTTGGATTTACGTGGTTTCAATAGTCTGCCGGTTGGGTGGCGGGTCATCGTATAGGGTTGCTTATAAAATGAAACCCACATGATTGATGATAACACAAAGGTAACTTTATAATTATCAATCATGTGGGTTCCATTATCCCTTTAGAATCAAAGTTATTATAGGATGAAAGATATAAATTCGAAGTTAAACCGCCAAATAAACAAGATGTGGTTATCAAAGTTTCCCTGATTTTTCTGAACGAACATACATTGTTTTCTGTTCAAACAGGAACAGCTATTCACTTAACCAGTACGATTTACATTAAACACGAGCCTTCCGGCACGAGTGAAATTTGCCGGCCTATACTGAAATAATGCTGTCACAAGATAAAATAACAGAAGCGCGATCGGCCCTTGCAGAATTGGACGATCTTGCCAAAAACTATGATACGATCTTTCTGCAGGCTGTAACAGCGTATTGTGAGGGCGCTGTTCTTCTAAAAGAAATGGATCCTTCGGCTGCGATTAAAACACTTCGAAGATCAATGAATTTGTGGACTATGCTTGATGCACCTTATGAGACTGCAGTTGTCAGACTCCTTTTAGGAATTGCCTACAAAGATAAAGAGGATCATGATTCTGCTAGATTGGAATTAAAGGCGGCACAATGGATCTTTAAAGAATTCTAAGCCCTGCCGGATCTCAGGAGAGTTGAGGCTTTGATCGACGAAAAAAATGCGCCGGATCTTCATGGTCTTACGTTACGTGAGATCCAGGTTCTGCAATGTGTTTCCGAAGGAGGAACAAACAAAGCAATAGCCGGTAAATTATTCATCAGCGATAGGACTGTTGAGAGGCACCTCAGCAATATCTTTAATAAGCTTCAGGTTAACTCCCGTGCCGAAGCCATCGCATTTGCCTATAAACATAAGATGCTCTGAATTTTATTTACCAAAATCCCGGATGTGAATTATCTGTGGGAGTTGGTCTCCAGAATTCCATAGATTTGTCAGTAGTCAGCAATCAATTGTCAGCAATCAGATGTCAGCCATCGTAACCGGTACTTCATTGTCCTTCATAATTCGGCATGCGATATATTCATTATTCGATATTGCTGTTTCAAACAGACATGATCTGAGAATTTGAATATTAGGTATATAACCAGCTTATTTTCGAGCGAAACAACTCTTAAACAACCCTCTACGGTATCCGATTTCTGAATTATCCTGGCGGAAATCCCCCATGCCCTTTGTTTACTAAAATGCATATTCTGACCGATGCATCAAGCAGCTGCAGATTTTATTTTTGTTATCAAATTAAAAATAAAAAGTCATGGAAACAAATAACGAAGATGTAGCCCGGAAAGGAACGGATGTCTACAGAAAAGAATTACTGGCTGATCTGCCGGTAAAAGAACGATACCTTAAAGCAGGCGGTGTTTCAACTGCCTTTCTTGAAGGTGGCTACGGCACTCCTTTGGTGCTCTTACATGGTCCGGGCGAACCCTCGGTATGGTGGATGCGCGTTATTCCGGAGCTTGCTAAAAAATTCAGGGTCATTGTACCTGACCTTCCGGGTCACGGTTCATCCGGGTCACCGAAGAAAAAACTCGGCAGGGAAACTCTTTTGGACTGGCTGGATGAATTTCTTGATCAGACATGCAAAATCCCTCCGGTACTCGTCGGTCATGTGGTAGGCGGAGCTCTTGCCGCACGGTATGCTATTCAATATAGTGAAAAAGTGAAACAGCTTATTTTGGTGGATTCACTCGGGCTTTCGGCTTTTCGTCCTGCCCCGCGGTTCGCACTTGAATTTCTTCGTTTCATGCTAAGTCCCTCCAGGAAAAGCCAGAAACGTTTTTTGACGCAATGTATGTATGATATGAACGGACTAGAAAAAGGTATGGGCCGGCACTGGCAACCCTTCCTCGATTACAGTTTAGCTTCTGCTAAGAACCCGGAGAAGAAATCAGCAGCCAGAGGAGTAATGAGTGCCTTGAGTGAAAAAATCCCCCCGGATGAACTGAAGAAAATGGATGTTCCGGTAACACTTATCTGGGGAAGGCATGATAAGGCTAACAGCGTGAAGGTTGCGATCAAGATAAGTGAAAAACTGGGATGGCCACTTCACATCATTGAAGATACACGGGATGACCCAAAGCTTGAAAGACCTGGTGCTTTTGTGCGGGCCGTTCAAGCATCGGTTAATCAACCTCTTGGTGTGGAACCAGCATAATCCAGATTCAAAAATCAATAATTAAACTTAAAACTTTTTGGAGGATATGGTGAGGGAGCAAGCCGGGGGAAATGATATCGCTGTAGACTGCTCAAAAGCCGTTAATTTAACCCGGACCAAGTGCTTATTCCATTTTACTACTTCCCCTTTGGAAAGGTCAGGACAACATTTACCCGCATCCGTTTGTTCAAGGGATCTACATGAAATCGCTATTGTGACAAACGAAGATCCGGTTGGGTACGGAAAAAAGTGAAAGGCAGGCAATACGGAAAATTTTAAAATAATTTTTTATGAAAAACCCTATCACTTCAGGATCCCGGATGATTTTCGGTGTACGCAGGATAAATAACAGCCTTATTCTTGCTTTGATTATCTTTTTCCCACTTTCATCTGCCTTCGGACAAAATTCATATTCGGGCCGCGTTGTTGATGAAGAAACCGGGAAGACGGCATGGTGCACTGTTGCCGTCTGGAACAACATGGGGTATGATGTACCCGTTGACGACCCGCATGAATACGTCAATTACCTGGGGAAAAAACGTTGGTATATTGACGGGAATTTCAGCATAACCAGCCCGGACGACAGCCTCTATATCGAGATCCGTCGTGGCCCCGAAACATTTCCCTTAAACAGGGTCATTTATCCTTCACAGCCAACAGGGGACAAACAGGAATTCAAGCTTGAGCGTTGGATCGACATGTCCAGGAAAGGGTTCATGAGCGGCGATACGCATGTCCATTTCCTTGCGCTTGAATCCTCTTTTCAGCAAATGCAGGCCGAAGATCTTCATGTTGTCAATCTGCTCACCAGCGATTTTACCCATGATGTGGAAAAATTCACGGGCTCACTGGATAAGATCTCCACTAATGATCAGTTTATTTATGTGGGACAGGAGATCCGCGACTGGGATCTGGGTCATGCCAGCCTGCTCGATCTGAAAAAGATCATCCAGCCCCTGGAACCCGATGGCGGAAGAGCCCACCCCAACGTGCTCCTCTCGCCCCGGCTTGAAGAATCTGCACAGCAACATGCATCGAACGTCTGGGCGCATTTTTCCAACCTGCCTGGGCTGGAATCCGCCATCGCCTTTCCCCTGGGGCTGATCGATGCGGTGGAGATCATGACCTACAACGACCCGACTGGTCTCCCGAGTCACAAGGGACCGTGGGATTATTCCGGATTGTCGCCGGTAGAATTTCCCGAGATGCCCGGGGTGGTCATCTATTACCAGTACCTGAATGCCGGGTTCCATATTCCCGTGGCATCCGGTACGGACAAAATGGATAACGATATCCCTGTGGGAAGCAACAGGCTTTACGTACGTCTTGAAGGCGAAAAAACCTATAACAACTGGATCGACGGAATGAAAAAGGGGAGGGGATTTATCACCAATAGCCCCATGCTTACCTTTTCGGTTGATGATCATTTAACCGGTGAAACGATTGATTTTCATGGGCAGAAGGTAGTAAAAGCAAGGCTCCGCGCTGAATCAATGCTTCCCTTCAGAAGGCTCGACATCGTTGCAAACGGGAGGGTCGTAGCCTGGAAAGATATGCTGGATCTAAGGGAAAAGGGAGGTCTCTATACCGCCGAAATGGAGGCTGAAATACCACTTAACCGGAGTACCTGGATAGCCGGAAGGGTGACATCGGTCGACTATGAACAGATGTTGCCGAGAAACCTTACAGTATATGCCCATACGAATCCGGTTTATTTTTTGAGGGATAATGAACAGGTTTATTTTGAAGAATCGTTGGATTATTTGCTCAGATACCTGGAATCGGGCCGGAACTGGATCACGAATTATTCAGGTTTCGCGACAGAGGAAGAAACAGCCGAGGCAATGAGTTATCTTGAAAGGGCTGAAAAGGTTTACAGGGAGATCAGGGCGTCTCATGGTTTTGGAAAATAATGTAGGACGCGGGCAGTGTTGTAGGGGCAGGTCGCGACCTGTCGTTCTGATTCCAACAGGTCGCAACCCGTCTTTACGATTCCAACAGGTCGCAACCCGTCTTTACGATTCCAACAGGTCGCAACCCGTCTTTACGATTCCAACAGGTCGCAACCCGTCTTTACGATTCCAACAGGTCGCAACCCGTCTTTACGATTCCAACAGGTCGCGACCCGTTTTTACGATTCCAACAGGTCGCAACCCGTTTTTACGATTCCAACAGGTCGCAACCCGTCTTTACGATTCCAACTGATCGCAATCCGTTCTTACGATTCCAACAGGTCACGACCTGTCCCTACGATTCCGGATGGATAAAATAAGATAATGCAGATACAAGATATTCAAATCCGGAACCCTATTCCCTGTTTTCCGGCTTCAGCCGGACTGCCCTTGACCGGGCAAAATAATCATCAAAAAGTTCGATATGGAATTCCCTGATCATCTGATCCACACTTATGTCCGGATCTTCACTGGATAGGAGAACCGGGCCAAGTTCTCCCGGGTCCAGTATAGTCACTTTTTTACCGTATTTTGCTTTCATATCGCTGAATCTCTGCCTGTTCTCATCCAGGTGAGCTACCCGGCTGTCGAGGTTAATCCGGGTCACGGCATAATTAAAATAGTTCGTGCTTCCGGCAACGATCTTTCCCAGCGGGTTGCGAACCTGTGACGGGGTTTTCGTTGATCCGATGGCCCCTATGAAAAACGAATGGCACGAGTACGCCCAGTCCTCCTGTACCGACCCGCCGTGGTACATGGAGGAAAATGCGATGATATCCGGTTTTTCTGCCTCGTATGTCTCTCTCAATTCCTTAAAATTCAGGTCAAAGCAAATGGCGCATCCGATAGTTCCAAAATCACACCGGATAAGCTGTGCTTTATTTCCTGCTTTTATCCCGCTTTCCATTTCACCGATGGTGGGAAAATTCTTGTTATAAATTCCGGCCACATCTCCATTTCTGTCGATAACCATGAGCGAATTGCGCAAACTTCCGTCCTCCAATTGCCTGTGCGTGCCATATGCGATGTAACAATGATATTCCCTGGCAATTGATGCGAAAAAATCCCGGATCTGGTTTTTACGGGTTTGCAGGTATTCATTTCTCAGGGAAGACCATCCTCCCGGCAGATCACAATGTTCCGGTAAGACGATCAGATCGGGTTTATCCGGTAGTACCTGGGCCAGTTGATTCTGCCAGAATGCTTTCACTTTTTCAACCGCCTGTTGCATTCCGAGCGACTTATCCATGGCCGGCGGTCCGCCTCCGATGGTTGCTACGGTTATGTAGTTTGCTGCATTCAATGCAGCGTTCCATGTCACAAAAAGAAAGACACCTGCAATAATGAACAGCAGGGAGTTAAATCCTGGTTTGCGTGAAATTTTCATTTGAATCCTCCTTTAATTGGTACTTTGAGAAGCCTTATCTTTAGATGTAAAGATCTTATGCCAGTTTATCAGCTTTGGTTTTGGACGGATAATCTCGATATCCATCTTATCGAATACATCTTTTGCCGTGGTCATACCTTCACTTACAGGTTCCAGCGTGGTTATCCCGTCCTTCCAGACTGATTGGTTCACCAGGCTGAGATCATACTTCGAGCCTTCATCAGCCACAATTTCGGAGCGATAAATTAAAGCCGGTTGTCCGCATGCAAATTCATCCACCTCCATGCTTTCCAGATCCTGTTCGGGATATGCCTCGTTGTAATCACCTGCAAGGTTCATCTCAACCCAGCATATCCAACGCGTGCCCGGTTTAACCTCCGCTCTTACGGAAAAATAATCGTCCTTCGGGGTGGCGCCCGATACAGCCTGGGGGTAATCATCAGTCGCCTCTTCGGCACGGGCGGTATTTTGCCCTCCTTCCCCCTTAAACAATTCATGCCATCTCGGCAATGCCACAGGAACATCCGATTTGCCTTCCCAGTCGCCAATACCTGCACGGTGTGTGACAAAGACTGTAACAGAACGCCCTGTTTCGGGACTTTCCAGCCAAACCGCAAACTGGGGAGGTTCCCCGAACGTTGAACGGTAAATGAGTTCCTTGTTCTGATGTATATTTACCTGCACCTGAGTTCTCCCGTAAGTACGGATCACTTCGAACGCGAGCACCATGATCACTAATGCTGCCAGACCTAAAAATATCCAAAATATCTGCTTCGTTTTCTTTTTTACCTTTTCCATTCTTACTCTTCTTGTTGATTTATCAGTTTTTACCTGCCGGGGAGCCGGCTACTATCCCCGCCATGGCCTTACCCTGTTAATATTTGCAAGGGAATCCAGTGCGATGTTACAATCTTCAACGATCTGAAAATCGTACATTCCAACGCAGATAAAGTCTGCTCCGCTGTTAAAAGCATGCGGGAAGGCTTTCTCCGGGTGAATGGCACCTGCTGCCAAAATCTTGTATGCGATCCAGGGTTCCTCCAGATGATTCATAAAATCAATGGTTTCCTGAGGTTTAAAACAAAAGAGATTGTCTTTAAACCCTTCATCGACTGTGGATCTTTGTTCAGGATCGGTTTGCGCCGACCAATAATCATGCGTATGGAGCGTTTTTTACTTTTTCATGTTTTTGTGTTTATATCAGGTAAATAACATAGCCTATGCATCTTTTGCGGCCAGCGGGTATAGACCCGTGTGTGCCTGCGGTCCCTGCAATTACTTCCCTGGACTCTTTTACGTCCTTCGTCAGATCACCTCGGGCAGGGCATACACGGACCTGTATGATCCTTCGGAAATCTGATTTGCCAGTTCCGAGTTGGTCATTCTCCCTGTCTTATTATCGTAAAATAATTGTTTGTTGCCGGTGCGATAGGATAGGTTGGCCAGATGGATCAGGGATGCACCCTTATGTCCGTTAACGATGTCTCCGTTCGGGGTCTTACCGGAACGGACGCAACTGATGAAATTTTTCTGATGATTTTCATCCGGGAAATAGCCGTATTCCTGATCGCGGATAGTACCATCGCTGTCAAATACCTGCCAGCCACCGCCCATGATCCCTAAAAACATGTAGCCTTCCGTGCCGTATATTTCGATCCTCGTGCTGTTAAGTTTCCAGTCCGGAAATTTCTTACCGAACCTGATCTCAGGGCCTGACTTAGCCATATAATTCCCAAAACTCGCACTTTCAAGCGTGATATTGAAATCCTCAAAACCGAAGATGACGGACTGCATGTCCGGGATGGGCCTCTTGTCATCGTATAAAACACGGCCGCCGGCACAATATACGGATTTGGGATCATCGGGATCACCTAAGACCAACCGTGTAAAATCGATCACGTGGGCCGTCATGGCCATGGCCAGGCCCGGTGAATATTCCCACCAGTCGTACGGTGCTTTATGACGGCTGACATTGTAAGGAACGAGGGGTGCAGGTCCGAGCCACATATCCCAGTTTAATCCCGGAGGGGCAGGGGAGTCTTCCTTTAAAAACCAGGGTTTGTCACCCGAAAGTAAACAATGGCTTTTAATGCTTACTATTTTCCCTAACTTTCCTTTTTTCAGGTATTCGCGTGCTGAATATCCATAATCGGAGCTTCGGTTTTGCGTCCCGACCTGTACAACACGCTTGTACTTTTGAGCGGCTTCGATCATTTTTAATCCTTCCGGAATACTCTGGGAAATATTTTTTTCGATATAAACATCCTTTCCCGCCTGGCAGGCCCGGATAAAAGCCAGAGCGTGCCAGTGTTCCGGTGTAGCTATGATCACGGCATCCACATCCTTATCCTCATACACCTTACGCATATCCTCCACCCAAAGAGGCTTATGTTCCTGTTCCTTCGAAAGTTCCTCCATGGCTCTGCCTCCCCTGGATTTATCCACGTCGCAGATATATTTGAACTCGATGCCGGGACAATTCTTCCAGAAGTTCAGGGCCAGGTAGGTCCCTCTGCCCCCGGCTCCGATAAGACCTAATACCACCTTTTCATTCGCACTCTTATGATTAGTATGATTTTTCATATTTAATCGCGATTTTTATATCTTTTATTTTTTTTCTCTTCTCAGTTATAATTTCTCCGGCATCCGGTATTCACTTCTGTAATTTGTTTTTAACATGCTATTCGCTTCCCTGTCATTTGTTATCTCCCCTTTGCCGGCATCAAAGAGGATCTGCTTGTTTCCGGCCAGGTAGGCAATATTTGCCAGGTGAGCAAGATTACCGCTGCACAAGCCTTGTTCTATGTTTCCGGCAGTCAGATCCCTGCTTCGGATCCAGCCGGTAAAATTCCGGATATGCTTCTCTTCGGGGAAATCTCCCATCCCCTGTTGAACGACCTTTCCTTCGTTATTCAGTACCTGCCAGCCGCCGGTCTCCGTATCCATGTACATCAAACCTTTCTGGCCATACACTTCAATGCGGTTTGCCAGCAAAATCCAGGGAGCAATTCCGTTCTCCATCGAAACCGGGCCTTCTTTCATGTACTTATAGGTTTGTCCTGTTTCACAGTTCATTACAAAATCTCCGAAATCAAAAATCACACACTGACGTTCCGGCAATTCTCCCTTCACTCCCTGTGAAGGGTTACTCGCGTAGCTACAGACGGAAACCGGATCCGGCGGATCTCCCATCACCATCCTGGCCAGGTCAAATCCATAGGAGGCTTTGGCCATCCTGCCGGAATTGAAATTCCAGAATCCTTCTCCTGAATTCACAACCTCCCTCTGATATAACCCCCGGTTGTAGGTCTCATAAGGTGCCGGTCCTATCCAACCGTCCCAATCCAGCCCTTCCGGTTTTGCCTGGTCTGTTCCTGAGTTCTCCGGCATATTTTTATCCAGGCTTAAAACATTGATCTGAACGACCTTACCCAACTGCCCACTTGTGATATACTCCTTCGCTGCGGATACACTTTCCGAACTTCTCAACGTGAATCCGCACTGGATAAGTCTTTTATATTTCCGGGCCGCCCTGAGCACCTGGGTACCTTCCCAAACAGTATGTGCAGGCAGGCCGGCACCGATATATACATCTTTACCTGCCTCGCAGGCCCTTACTGCGGCAAGAGCCCGCCAGTGCTCGGGCAGGAAAATGAATATCGCGTCAATTTCCCGGTCCTTCAATATGGATTCCATATCGCTTGCTTCCTCAGGCAGCTGATCCGGGGATTGGCGGATCAACCGGGCAGCTTCGGTGCATTGCGTCCTGTCAAAATCAAACACACTCTTAATGCTGATATCCTGCATTCCCTTTAATGCCTGGCTGATCATCCCCGCTTTCGCATCCCTGCAGCCCATCAGGGCCAGAGTCAGTTTTTTACCGGTCCGGCTGCATGACGATAAGACCGGGGCAACCGGCGATACTGCCATTGCTGTACCCGCGATACTTATAACGGACCGGTTTATAAAAGTCCTTCTTTTCATATTTTAGTATTTTTTATGAATCCGCCATTTTGTTTTAGCTATGTATTCCGCTTTCCCGGGTTTCTTTTCTATAGTTTACCGAGTTTTTCATCCAGCCATTCATAAGCCCGGTTTCTCACATCCCGCGGAAAATCATGGTCGCCTTCACCATCAATGCGTATGAAATCACCGGAGGCGCCATAAATAGCATAAACTTTGGCGACCATAGTCAATGCTTTATCGACCGTATTCCACCAGTCTGAGAAATCACCTTCAGTATGCGCGGATTTTGGATAATAAATGCTGTCCGCTTTCGCCGAATAATTAAAGAAAGGTTTTGGGGCACAAAGCGACATAACTTCGTGCATGTCGCATGGAATCATTCCCGACCGGATGTATTCCCTGCAAGCAGGATTAAAATGAACAAACCATTCGTTCCTTGCAAACTGATAGGGCATATTGGTTCCTCCCATAGGGCTGAGCCCACAGGACGCGACTGCAGCTTTAATTCTCGGTTCGAATGCATGAAGGAAAAAAGAATTATATCCCCCAAGGGAATGCCCGATGCAACCTAACCGGCCGGCATCAACGACGTCGAGGCTGCATAAATAATCCAGGCCTCTCTTATGGTCGTACAACATTTTACCCATAGCCGACCAGTGCGGGTATTCACTATAAAATTCGTCGGTAAAATAGGGTTCATAGCCGGGATAAACTCGTTCCCCGGCGGTGATGGTATCAACAGCCAGCACCACATATCCGCGTTGGGCCAGTTCCATGCCGTAACTTCGACCCTCCCTCGGCGTAATACCTACCGTCTGGGTTGCCCCAGGGCCGGTACTGTGCAATGCGATTATACCCGGACGTGGCGATGAAGAGCCCGCGTCATCAGGAATAAGCAGAAATCCTTTTATCATATCGCCCGTCCCGCTCAAAAATCTTACTTTCAGCTCCTTATATCCGTCACGTGCTGTTTCGTTCAGAATATCTGCTTTAACAGGTCCGGGATGAACTACCGGCGGTTCGCCAAGCATTAAGCCGGAGCGACAAATAATGGATGACCGCTTGCTTTCCCATCCGGCTTCGTCACAGATTTCCGAACTTGTGAGGCCTCCGCCTCTTTGAGATATTTGCTGGTAATCGATTAAAATATTATTCAGCGGGATCGGACCGGGGGCATTGACCGTTTCAGGTTTGCAATCATCACCGGAAAGCGGTGAAGTGCCAAAAACGCCGGCTCCGGCGATAACGAATCCTGTTTTAATAAAACCACGCCGGGAAGATATGTTTCTGTTAATCATAGTAATTGTGTTAATGGAATTCCTTTCTGTGAATCAGCCGGAGTTCAATCCGGAAATTGAATTACCAGCGATCGAACGGCTACGGATGATCATGGATTGGATAAACCACGGGATTACACAGATTTTCATGATACATTAATCTGTTTTAATCTGTGCAATCCTGTGGTAAAAACCTTGTCAGTAACCGAATTTATCTGTATTCTATTCCGTCCAGCCCGGATTCTGGTTCAACTCAGGATTCAGAACAAGCTGGCTTTTGGGTATCGCATTCAGGTAATCCCGTCCGACATGAAAACCGTACCCTGAAGGTATCGCATCCCTGTAGGGATCGAGAAAGCCGTTGGCATCCACCGGGAAGGGATTGGAATTTAGCTGTGACGCCTTAAGTCCTTTTGGCCTTTTTCCGACGATCAGTTCACCGGCAGCAGACCACCTTGATATATCCATCCCCCTGAAGCCTTCATGCGCCAATTCGACCCTCCTCTCACGCCGGATCTCGTTGATCAGGGGCGAAAGGGCAGGGAAATCCCAATTGGGATCAGCCGTAATGTCGGCCATCTCCAGGTGTGCCATTCCCACCCTGTCACGGAGCTTATTGACGGAGATATCCAGGTCGGTTTGGGTGATTGAACCCAGTTCGGCTTTTGCTTCGGCAAAGTTGAGGAGGACTTCACCATACCTGTACACAATACCCGGTTCTTCGCCATACTGGGGTACCTGGTAAATTTCCCGTGCATCATAACCTTTTCTCATACAATACCCGCATGAGGCATTGTAAGCTTCCCCGCTGTTAAGTTTATCATAGAGCTCTCTGAAATAGGTCACCGATCCGTCGGAATGGATCACCCAGGGTTGATCGGGAGTGGATATCGTTTGATAAAATCTGGGATCCCTGTTCTGCTCTTCAAGCACCAGTGAATCATAACCCATAAACAATGGGCTCACCGAAATAGGCTTACCGTCGGTACACAGGTAGGCATCGGCAAGTTCCTTGGTGAACGTATGGTCATAGGGAGTGTACTGCCCGTAATTCCTCTGTCTTCTGAAAACCGTCTCCCCCTTCCCCAGTTCATTGTTATATTCCTTCCAGAGTAAAACTTCCGGATTATCTGAATAGGTACGCAAAGTGGCGAACAGGTCATAATAATCCTCTGTAGGTTTACCGGTTGTATAAACATCGTATAAACCAGAGTTCATTATCTGGGTTGCCGCTTCAACGGCTTTGTTGAGATATTTTTCCGGCTGGGAATTGCTCACGCCGAACGGATCACCGTTGTGATACTTTTCCCATGTACCTTCATAGAGGGCGATCCTGCTTTGTAAGAGCAATGCCATCCATTTGTTCAGGCGGGAAGCTCCGTCGGTCCTGTCTTCATCCATGTACATGACTGCCGTATCCAGGCAGGCAATGATATTATCGGCCACTACGTTCCGGGGATCCCTTTTCTTGTATAAATCCGGAGAATCTGTAGACAGCACGGAGTTGTACCATTGAATATTACCATAACTTTCAAGCAGTCCGAAATAGATCCTGGCTTTAAAGAAATAAGCCTCTCCCAGGAACTGCTGATATTCGGAAAAATCAGCGTTTTCCTCTACCCGCCTGTAGTTGTCAAAGAAGTAGTTAATGCTCCTTACCGGTCCAAAATTGGGAGAAACGGCATCATCCAATGTATTCTCCCCGTCGAGCCAGGTGCTGATAGATTTATAAATCGCATTATCCGTTCCCACATCCGAGCCATACTCATGCGATACGCCGAAATTGTAAAACTGGTTCAAATAGGTCTCAAGGTCATTGGGACTTTTGAAAAAATCAGATTCACCGACCTCATCCAAAGGGGACCGGTCCAGGAAATCTTTATTGCATGAACTGATCAACATGAACAATGCAATAATGCTTACGATTATATTTAACTTTCTCATAATCAATTTTTTTTTTTAGAATGTTACATTTAAACCGATTGAAACAGATTTTGCCATCGGGTAGTAAGCGCCCTGGTCTGTATAGCTTCCTGTTACCGGGATAGCCTGTTCGGGATCGATTGATTTCGGAATGTTTTTGATCGTGATCAGGTTTTCGCCTGAAATATAGATTCTTGCTCTCTGGATCAATAATTTTTCCGAAAATTTGGCTGGGATCGTATATCCCAGTTGAACATTCTTCAATCGTAAATAAGCAGCGTTAAGAAGGTACTTTGATTGCGTTTCCCTGTTTTTCCTGAGTTCAGCATTGTTACCATAAGGTTTTGGCAGGTAAGCGTCTGTATTGGGTCCAAACATGTTGGTCTCATCGGCAGGTCTCCAATAATCCAGTACCGGCGAGCCTTCCAGGATAGCGGTGTTCAGGTAGGTATAGGTCAGCCCCCAGAATGTGCCGCTATACACGGGAGGGAACCAGTCATGCCTGCCAAGACCCAGCCAGTGCATGTTGAAATCAACACCTTTCCAGTTGACTCCACCGGATATACCGATATTATACCTCGGGGAACTGTTACCGATAACTACCTTATCGCCATGGTCGGATAATGTTCCGGCGCCGCTGGTGATCTTTCCGTCCCTGTTCAGATCCTTGTATTCGATATCTCCGGGACCCCAGTTGGGGAAGATTGCGGTCTGGTCAGCCATCTGGTCTGCTTCTGCCTGGCTTTGTATGATACCGTTACTTTCATACCCCCAGATTTCACCAACCCTTTTTCCTTCATACCAGTCGGAGATCAGCCCGTTATCGTTCGTATAGGTAAGGATGGTCGAATAGTTATCGCCCAGGTTAACCTGTACATTGTAAGAAAGACCGTTTGCGAAGCCGTCTCTCCACCCCAGCATCAGTTCGAAACCCCTGGTTTCCATTTCCGCATTATTGGCATCCGGTGTGACCGTGCCTAAGCTGTAAGGCAGCGTTCCCTGGGGGCCGAACATATCGGAAGTTTTCCGGTTGAACTGGTCAAAATTCAAGGTCAGTCTGTTCTTCAGGAAGGCGGCATCAAGTCCAAAATTCAATGTGGTTATCGTTTCCCATGTCAGACCTGCGCTGATGATCCCCGGTGTTTGTGCATAGGGAGGGCGTTCACCGGCTATAATGTAGGGGGATTCACTTGCTACGGGAACGGTTGGGATGTATAAATAATTTGCCACATTCTGGTTCCCGAGTGAACCATAGGAAGCCCTGATCTTTAAATTGTTAACATAACGTTCTATAGGTTCCCAGAAATTTTCCTTGGAAATTTGGTAACCCGCAGATCCGGACGGGAAAAATCCCCACCTTGTATCGGGATCAAACCTTGAGGACCCGTTATATCTTGCACTGAACTCCAGGAGGTATTTTTCATTGTAGTTATAGTTCAATCGTCCAAAAACACCCTGTGTTGCCCAGTCCCATTTTGCATCATCGGCCACTTTTGTGCCAAGCGCCGTGCTTAACGAGGGAACAAGCTGGGTAATCAGGTTATCCCCCCGGGCATAGAGCCAGGTATAGGATTTCTGCTCCTGCTCATATCCGGCCAGAGCTTTAAAATAGTGATTGCCCACTTTTCTTTCATAGGATGTCACTATATTGAAAAGGGCGTAGGGTGAATTCGAAAAATAATCTTCGTATGCAGCCGACGGTTTTCCCACATTACCCACATTGCCATCCTGGAGCTGAACCGGGATAGGTATCGGGTTTACCGTCTGGTTCATGCCCACTATGTTATAATTGAACGAAATATCCGTTTTCCACCCTTTGACCGGTTCCAGTTCCGACTTGAGGGTGATCAGGAAGTCATTGGTCGTGGTTTTATCCCTTCCCGAACTTTGAAGTGACCGGTACATGGGATTCGAAAGGCTGCCGTCGGCATTGTATTTGGCTACATTGGGACCGAAAATATAAAAATTGGTCCAGAAATACCTCCGCTCAACCGTTGTTATCCCGAGAGGATAATCGGTTTGCGAATTTGCATACTTTGTATTCAGATCAAATTTCAGCCAGTCGGTAACCTTGGTGGTGAAATTAGCCAGTGCATTATACCTTTTGTAATCGTCATATCCCACAGCGTAAAAACCGTTTTCGTCATAGTAACCCAGGGAAATGTAATACTGGCTGATATCATTTCCGCCGCTAATATTCAGATTATGGCTCTGGTCGAATTTATGATTACTCAGGTATTCATAGGGCCAGTCATAATTCGCATTTCCCGTCTGCCGTGTCTGCCATATGGAATGAGCCGGGTTGGCTGGATTATATTCCTCTTTCAGAGTCCCGTCCATAAAGGCCTGCATTCTTCCCACCTGTTCATCCGAGAAAACGGGGGCGCTTCCCGAATTTGCAGCGACCTGGTTCAGTGCAGTGGCATAGATAACCGAATTATACATATGACTTACTCCCAGGAGCCTGTCGAACGAAACGTTGTTGTTGTATTGAATATGCATCTGGCCCTTGGTTCCCTTCTTTGTGTTTATCAGCACTACACCGAAAGGTGCCCGCGAACCATAAATAGCCGAGGCGGAGGCATCCTTAAGCACTGAAACGCTTTCGATATCCTGGGGATTTATTTCATTGATATCCGATTCAACGCCGTCGATCAGGATCAGGGGCGAATCGTCACCGTTTATCGATCCCATTCCGCGGATATTCCAGCTTCGTGAAGAACCGGGTTCTGCACCGTAACCGTTGAAACTGATATTAAGGTTGGGTGTAACACCTCTCAATACCTCGGCCACATTTGGCATGGGCCGGTCCTGCAGTTCATTGCCCGAAACCGAGGCCACGGATCCGGTCAGGTTGGCCTTTTTCTGCGTACCGTAACCAACGGCCACGACTTCATCAAGGGCCGTTACCTCACCGGTCATTTGCAAATTGATGCTTACCTGTTCTCCGACCAGGACTTCCTGCGTTTTCATCCCTACGAATGAAAATACAAGGGTTGACCCCGGGGAGGCATTGATGGTAAAATTACCCTGTATATCCGTAATGGTCCCGTTGTTTGTCCCTTTTTCAAGCACGGTTACCCCGGCCATCGGCTGACCGTCTTCATCCGTGACCTTCCCTGTAATGGTCTTGAGCTGAATATCCAGGGGGGAAGAGACCGGTGTAAGCACCACTACATTGTTATTCAGAACTTTATATGTTATGGTTCCCTGGTCCAGTAACCGGATCATTACCTGGTCGATCATTTTATCCTTTATATTAAGGCTTACTTTCTTCCCCAGGTCATTGAAATCATCACTGTAGAAGAAACGAAAGGAGCTTTGGGATTCAATTAATTTTAAAACGTCCCGGATCGGCTTATTCTCCACGTTTACATTCAGCCTGGCAGTCTGGGAATACAGGCTTGCTGAAACGTCCAAACCTGAAATGATAGTTAGTAGTATTAGAAATTTCATGATAAGGATGGTTTTGAAATAACAACTTGGCAGGCGCGCAACTCGCCCTTTAACGATCTTTTTCATAGCTTTGTAGTGTTAGTTAATAATTATTTGATGTATTCTAAGCTTAAGAATGCGTTGAATACTTCTTGCGGAATTGGGACTCTGACCAGTCCCAATTCTTTTTTAAATGAATTTATTTTTCATGCGTTTGAATTTTTTTGGACAATATTGGATTTGGGTTCATCACAGTATTATTTATAAGCTGATTCGTATTTCTTTTGCAGTTCAGGATCCAGCGACAATTCAACCTCTCCCTTCTTCATCTTGTAGGACATGGGTACGGTCAGCCTCAAAATATCAAGTACCTGTTCCAAAGTCTCATTTGCAATTATTCCGGAGAAATGATAGCGTTTCAAATCTTCGGAAGTAAAAACGATCTCCACATCATACCGCCTGTCCAGCATTACCGCAAGGTCCCCGAGAGTCTCCCCTTCTATGATCCATTTTTTGTCTTTCCATGAGGTGTAAATGGCGGTATTTACATGGTTGGTTTTATAAACCGTATTGGCAACTACGAGGACAGGTTTCTCGTGCAGTTCATCAACTTCTTCTTTTTCAGCAATTTCAGGAGGTTGAACATTCTTGCTGAATGAATTACTCGAAGGGTAATATGTAATTTTTTGATTAGGTTCCATGGTCAGTTCAAAAGGGCCGGCCTTGTTTATTTTACCTTCAAGTTTTATTTTACCTTCTACAAGTGTGGTAATGATCCTGTTCTCCTCAGGATATGCTTTTACATTAAATGTGGTTCCCAGCGCCCTGACAAACAGTTGGTTTGCCTCGACTACGAAGGGCCGGGAAGGATCGTGGGCCACCTTGAAGAATCCTTCCCCGGAAAGTTCGACCTTCCGGATTTTACCATTGAGATCGTTTCCGTATTTCAGGGTGCTGCCTGCATTCAACCAGACCATGCTGCCATCGGGCAACTGGACCTGGCTCCGGGAACCAATGGGAACCGTTACCTGGGATATTTCAGTCGCAGGTCCTTTTGGTGCAGGAATGTAATACCCCAGAAAAGTCCCTGCCAGGAGAAAAAGGACCCAGACGGCGGCCATTCGGTATACAGGAAAAGAGGTTGAATGGTAGGTTTTCTTCTTTTCGCCGTAAATCCCTGGTAATTTCATCCTATCCCTGATGGATAACCACAATTTATCGGTGTCAATGGATAGATCTGCCTGATTTCTGTCTGACAGGTACCAGGCAGCCCTGACCTGGCTGAAATACCCGAGATTTTCATCATTATTTTTCAGCCATTCTTTTAAAGTTTTCAATTCCTCACGCGTGATCGAATTATCGAGAAATGCAAGGATCAGCGTTTGAATACGCTCATTGATGTTTTCCGTGGTACTCATAAAATTAGAAGCTTCTGATATATAAGACAAGATTTTTATACCGGCTGATTACACAGAGATGAAAATAATGGAACGTTTGGAAAATTATCACAGTGCGGGTAAGGTTTAGGGCCGGGGCGGATGGAAAAGGGCCGATCTTAATTTGACCAAGGCTCTCCATAGTTGAGCCCGGACGGTGTTTTCGGAAATTTTAAAATGAACGGCGATTTCTTTGTTGGACTTACCCCGGAATCTGCTCTGTTCAAATATGGCCCTGCATTGATCCGGGAGTTCCTTCACACAGTCTTCAACCCGGGTAAGGGTATCCTTTGCCTCAAGTTTTTCAATGATTTCATCATTAAATTCAAGCGTTTCCGAAATGAATTGCCAGGATTCACCGCTTACAAGGTTATGAACTGAAGATTTTTTGGTTTTTTGACCCAGGAGATAGTTTATGCTGTGATTTTTGGCAGTTTTGTAGAGGTAAGATTTGATCGTTCCCCGGATCATGATTTTTTCCCTGCCCGTCCAGAGTTTTAAAAAGACATCCTGCAATATTTCATCCGTGATCCTCGGATCGCCGGTAATAAAGAGAATATACCTCAGGAGGAACGGACTCATTTCTTTCACGAACCCCTCAAAGGCTTTCTCATCTCCTTCCTTCACCTTGTCCCAGTTAGAGTTTAAGTCCATTGCGTAAGGGTATAAGGATTTATAAAAATAAGATCATTTTTGGTGAAATCAAAAGATCCTGATGAATGCGAAAAAAAAGTGGAGGTCATGGGAGGTTAATAATTTATAAAAAACCTTGTGAATTGTGATCCGGCATTTTCCAGTGGAACGAAAGTCGGAAGTTAAGGAGGCTGAAAGTTTGTTAGAGCGAAATTGTTGCGATCTATGGCTATCCTGGGAAACAGATAATGTAAAAAATCTCTAAACAGAACCACTTGTAATTTGTTAGAACAGAAAGAATCCTCCTAAATGATTTACAACCTGTCTTTTAAAAACCAAAATGACTCCAGGCTCAAGCAGGGAAGAGGAGTTTCTCGCGAAACTCAACGGAATCATCGAAGTCAATCTCGCTGATCCTCAATTCGGCGTTGATGAGCTTGCCCACAAGATGGGAATGAGCAGGTCCAATCTCCATCGTAGGGTAACGGAAATTGCAGGATATTCGGTTAGCCGGTATATCCGTCAAATCCGGCTCGAAAATGCAAAGATGCTGTTAACGGAAACTTCCCAGACCATATCCGAGGTCTCATGGCAGGTAGGTTTTAACAGCATATCCTATTTCACCAAATGTTTCCATGACCAATATGGTTTTCCACCGGGGGAGGTAAGAAATAAAGCCCTACAGGTCATACCGGGAACAACCCGCGAAGTGAACGAAAAATTCCAGGTTTACCGGGTGAACAAAAAATTGTTTCTCCTTACCTCATCTGTTTTGCTGACGGGCTTCATTTTATTTCTGGGTGCACATTTTTTTGTTATCCCTCATAATAAGGACGATGGTAAATACAATGCCGGAATAAGGACCATGGCCATCTTACCCTTTATCAATGACAGCCGGGATTCTTCCAATACATATTTTATCAATGGCCTCATGGAATCGATCCTGAATAACCTGGCAAACATTGACGGATTCAATGTGCGATCCCGGACAACCGTCGAAAAATACCGGAATTCCAATCTTTCGCTCACCCAGATCGCCAATGATCTCGGCGTGAAGTATATCGTTGAAGGCAGCGGACAGAAATATGGCAATACGGTCGTACTGAATATCCAGTTGATGGATGCAAAATCCGACCGGCACCTGCTCTCGAAGCAATTCACCAGGGAGATCACGGAAGTCAGCGATTTCATCGAGTTTCAAAAGGAGATAGCTTTGCAGATAGCGTCGGAGATCCGATCGACCGTGGGTCCGGATGATGTCAAATGGTATAAGCAAATAAATACGCAGAATTATGTCTCATTGAATTATTACTACAACGGGTTCGAATTGCATAAGCAGGCCCAGTTAAGTAAAGACCCCGCCGATCTCGAACGAAAGGCCATGATCCTTTTAAAAAAATCCCTCGGGGCCGATTCCTCGTTCACATGGCCTATGATCCAGTTAGGATGGATCTACTATTCTCTTTATTCATCCCAGGAATACGATCCGGTACTGCTCGACTCCGCCTTTTATTTTGCCAATAAGGCCTTATCCGTCGATTCAACCATTGGAGCGGGTTACGGTTTGCTGGGCTCGCTCTATCAATTTACGGGGAAAAACGAAAAAGCACTGGAGACCATGCTGACAGCACTTAAGTACGGAAACAATGAGGGGGTATTCCGGCAGATCAGCTCGTTATATTTCGAAAAGGGAGATTACACGGAAGCGATCAGATATGCTTTGCTTCAATTGGATAAAGACGGTAAACAAACTCCTG
Source organism: uncultured Bacteroidales bacterium (assembly GCA_963771005.1). Classification (GTDB taxonomy): domain Bacteria; phylum Bacteroidota; class Bacteroidia; order Bacteroidales; genus DASQZK01. Next base: position 793,782 of record CAVYRO010000008.1, on the reverse strand, counting down.
ACTACTGGACATTAAACACCCTGTACATGCAATTCTGCATGACGGGATTTGGTAAGGAAAGCAAGGTATTCGCCGATAGGATCCTGGCCATAGATAAAGACACAGCGATGTATTTTGAAAGATTGTTGACAATCTCGCTTATACCCGGGCATCCCGGATCCGGCTTTAAAATTGATCCCGGGATGATGGAAAGATATTCCGATTCAGTGAGCTTGATCCTGGCATGGAAAAGCTTGTTTAAAAGAGATTTCCGGGATGCATCTTTGTATTGCGACAGATTTATAAAAGCAAATCAATTTACCGGCAGGTCTCCCCAACGTATATCTCCGGTCTACGCTTATCTTCCTGTCTATGCCTATATAACCACCGGATAACAGGTGGCTCAATTATGGTTTGGGAACAAAGATGCATATAATATTCAGAAACAAGACCGATCACTGGGGGCTGATCTCAACAGAAACAAGGACAGGATTATTGATTAATATCCATAAAATATTTTTGGGGTCTTTGATCCAGCAGGGTAAGGAGTACAGCAGGCTGATTCCACTGCGCTTCAGGTTTGTATTCTGGTATTATAATTTTTTAAGAGCATTCTGTTATCAATACGGATCCCTTACTTTTAAATTCAAACAACTTTAAATGTTAACTGCAGTTATAGCATATTCTGACCGGATACCTGATAATGAATATTTCAGTAAGGATTCATGCATCGGCATTTTCGATTTCTGTGCCCGGGGTAATTATAACCGGACCCTCCTGGACAGAACGGTTCAGGGATTGCATCGGACAGGAATCGATGAGATCATTGTTGTCAATTATGCAAATCCTTACGATAAAGGGATTAAGGTAAGAAATGCAAAAGTCATTAATGCACCGGATCCCAAAGGTTTTTCCGAATGGAATGCCAAACTGTTGGGTATAAAGGAATCGACCCATCAAAATATCATCACCCTCAATGCCGACATAATCGTAAACAGCCGCATTATCAGATGGTTTATCGATTCCGTCAGTGAGAAGCATCTCATGATATATCAGGGAACCAAATTGTGGATGGATCCGGATCAGACGCAGATTTTTTTGAACTCTGGGAAATTGATTTATTGCGATCATGAAGTAATAATCGATCAAAGAGATGGAACCGAGTTTCCGGTTTGCGGTTTTGAACCTTCTTCCTGGGAACACCGAAGGACAGATGCTTCAAGATATTTAAAAATCTTTGGGTTGGATTGCTGGAAAAACAGTGGAGATTTCCAGGCATTTAATAAAGCCGTCCTGGATCGGTTTGATTACCCGACCGACCTGTACGGGTGGGGTTGGGGAGACATTGAGATCCGATTGCGGGCAAAAGAAGCGGGATTGGAAGAATCGTGGAATACTTTGGATCCGGTTTTCCATTTACATCACCCTATTACGAAATGGAATCTAAGAAAAGCCGGACTTCTGAAAAACGTAAATAAATGTAAACGGGACATAAGTTTTGAATTGTTGCAAATAGTTGCACCCCCGTTACATAATGAGAGGAATGTGACTCATAGTTCGGAATGCCATAGTTTTAACTTGTCATAAATAATGGAACAGCCATTGGTTTTGGGATTAACAGGGTACTTCGGTACTTTTTCGCATGACGCCGCAGCCAGCCTGGTATCTGGCGGAAGATTGCTATCCGCTATAGAAGAAGAAAGGTTTACCCGGGTGAAAAGGTCTCCCGGCCTTTCACCGGTTTATTCAAGTTCCGATCTGCTGTCTTCCTGCTCTCTTGCTCTGAAGGATATGGAAGCTGTCTGTACGAGCTGGAATATCAATGAAGTGGATTCTACCGTCTTTCCTTCTAATAAGAAAAATGAATGGACCCGGAATTTTTTCCCATCATCATTTTTTCCGGATTCGGCCATGGTGCCGGCAGTTTATTCTATACGGCACCACCTCTGCCATATGGTTGCCGGGTTTTGTTTAAGCGGTTTTAACAGTGCTGTCTGTTTATGCATCGACGGACAGGGTGAAAATGAAAGCATTACCATCGGTTTGGCCACAATGGACGGCATAAAGATAGTGAAGTCCTATCCCGTACGGTATTCGATCGGGTTGCTCTACGAAGCAGCTTCCTATTTCTCCGGATTGGGCTATGATAATCCCGGTAAATTTATGGGATTGGCTTCCTACGGGGATCCGCTGAATGACTTTCCTTTAAGTTTCAATGGTAAAACGGGGGAATTTGAACAGAAGATAATTTTTAATAGCAATCCGGCCACTGATGAAGTGTGCAACAGGTATATCGACTATTTTTCGGGTAATTTTTATCCCTACAAGGTGGGCGACAAGGCTGAGGTATTGTCATACATCGACTTCGCAGCCACTGTGCAATACCATGTAAACCAAATTATCGGCGATATTGCCAGATATGCCGGGAGCCTGTTCCCCAATGAGAATAATTTAGTCTTTACCGGCGGTGTGGCATTGAACTGTTCCGCTAACGCCTTCTTAGAAAATCAGAGAATTTTTGATAAAATATTTGTCCCCCCCGGATCGAATGATGCAAGCACTGCGATTGGTGCTGCCTTTGAAACATCCAGGCTCTTATCGGAAACGAAAAAATATCAGCCGAATGGAGATCTGAATGCATTCCTGGGTAAGGAGTACAGTGACGACGAAATTCAGAAATCTTTGATAACCCGGAATGTACCTTATTCATTTTTGAACGATAAGGATATATCGGAGAAAGTTGCCGGTGATCTTGCCCGGGGAAAAATAGTGGCATGGCACAGTGGCAGGTCGGAATTCGGTCCGAGAGCGTTAGGAGCGAGATCTTTGTTCGGAGATCCGAGAAAGCGGGATATATACATCAAGCTGAATAAGATCAAGGGAAGGGAACTGTGGAGACCGTTGGCTCCGAGCATAATTGAGAGCGAATACGAGACATTTTTCGATTCGAAACCCACTGCGCTTTCAAAATATATGTTAACGACGGTCAATGTTAAGAAAGACAAGGCTTATTTAGTCCCGGCAATCACTCACATAGATCATTCTTCACGGCCTCAGGCGGTGGATGGATCCGGCAACCCCGGTCTGTACAATTTAATTTTAAATTTCAAACAATTGACATCCATTCCGATGATAATCAATACATCCCTGAACAATGCCGGGGAACCTATGTGTCTTTCACCCGGTGATACGATCGATTTCTTTATCCGGAACAACGGGGTAGATGTTGCCGTAATTGGCAATCATTATATTACCAGAAGATGATCAAAAAAAGCCTTTTTAAAGATCGTATTTACACTCACTCGTTGATGTGCCCCTGGCATTTTTATAAACTAAGCCTAGAAATTAATTACTCTCAAAGATGGAAATCGCATTAATAACCGGATCCGGCGGCCTGCTAGGAAGCGCGTTAGTCAGATATCTTTCCGGCAAATTTGATTTGATCATTGGAATTGATAACGACAGCAGAGCGTTTTATTTTGGGAATGCGGCGTCCGTCCAAAAAAATATCAAATATTTAACCGGGAATTTTGGGAACTATAATCACTATTATATTGATATCTTAAACACACCCTTCCTCGAAAGACTTATTAATGATTTCAATTCTGATATTAAATTAATTGTAAATACAGCAGCGCAACCCAGTCACGACTATTCAGGGAAATATCCTGTTTTAGATTTCAAAGTGAATGCATTAGCCACTTTAAATTTACTCGAATTGGCAAGACATAATTGTCAAAATGCAGTTTTCATTCAGTCCTCCAGCAGCAAGGTTTACGGAGATTCAATAAATCAAATTCCTTTTTATGAGGGAGACACGCGATTTGATGTGAATAAGGATCATCAATTTTATAATGGCTTCAATGAGAACCTTTCAGTTGATCAATCACGACATTCGCCCTATGGCATTTCCAAGTTATCAAGTGATTTAATATGCCAGGAATATTTCTATTACTACAATATGAAAACTTGTGTATTCAGGCCGAATTGTATTACCGGCCGTTTCCATTCGGGTGTTGAACTGCATGGTTTTCTTTCCTTTTTGGTTAAGTCAATCCTTACCCACACTACATATTCAATTTTCGGTTTTAACGGAAAGCAGGTAAGAGATAATATTCATGCTGATGATTTGGCGAAAGCCTATTACGAATATTATTTAAACCCTGGCAGATCTGTTGTTTATAATATCGGGGGCGGAAGAGAAAACAGCTGCTCAATTATTGAGGCGATATCCAGGATATCTGAAATCACCGGAATTAAAGCAAATTTTAAATTTTTACCAGATCCCCGGATAGGAGATCATAAATGGTGGATCACTGATTATTCGAAATTTACGGGTGATTATCCAAACTGGTCGATAGAATACGGCTTGGAGAAAATCATTCTGGATTTAATTTCGGATCAGGTTTGATCCGACGAATGAAGAGTCTTAAGACTTCTGCCTTTGTGGCCATCCTGCTTGGGGCCCTCAGCCTGCTTTCCATGGTATGGCACATCACGGTCAGCTATAAAGGGATGATAATTAAGTATAATTGCGGTGACAATTTGCCCTTAATCAGAAATAAATGGTGCTATCTAAGAATGAGTATTCCATTATTGTCCTTATCAAAATTCTGAATGTAGTGCAGACTATTTTGGACTATTCTAATGATTTCAAAGGTAGAACAGTTTTTATGTTTTAGCCAGATAATCTTAGGTGGAAAACCTCTAAGTGCATTAATGTTAATAAAATCTGTATCTTTTGAGAGAATTATAAAGCCATTGTTTTTTGCATAATCCCAAATTTCAGTATCTGGAGATTTATCGAGTCCAATATTTGAAACATGCTTACTTTCTGGGAATAAATCTCTGAAATTATTAACTAATTTAGGAGAAAGATTCTGGTCAATTAACAGTTTCATGACCCATAGGTTTCATTTTGCTCTTTATGAGCTGCAAAACTGAGACTTGCAAGGATATCCTCTTTTTCTAAATATGGAAAATCATCCAGAATTTCATCAATAGTCATGCCCGATGCCAGGTACTCTAAAATATCCTGAACGGTAATCCTCATTCCTCTTATACAAGGTTTCCCACCTCGTTTACCCGGTTCTATTGTTATCCTTTCACTAAGTGACATGAGAAATGTTTTATCCTCAAAAATACAAAAAAAAGCTGATAATAAGTATAGTACAAATAATGATGTGTTCTGTTTGTTTCGAAACCTGACAAGTTTTCAAAATCTGTCAGGTTTAGACCACATCAATTTTGTAATTCTTCAAGCACCTCTTCAAATTGATTCAAATCCGCGTTATAACGATGATCCCCACTGCTCGTTCACCGATTCGGGTAAATGACTTTTCAATCTTTGTCCAGGGAACATATTCCTGGTCAGGCTGAGTTATTGGTTTTCACTTTAGGATTCGGGATGTAGCGTGGGAATTTGTTTGTATTTGCTTTTTTCACGGCAGAGGTACAAAACGTATCGCCGTACCACCTCCCGGTGCCAGTTCGAGTTTCAAACGCGTTCCTGAATCAACCATCCGGGTGGTCATTTTCACAGGTTCGGGATGGGTGCGGTAATCGGCACCATCACCATCCGCATATATTTCGGCCCTGTAGTCTCTGCTCTCATCCAGGAAGGTTAGATCCATCTCAAGGGTTCTCGCCTCCTCATTAGTTATGCTTCCCACATACCATTCATCACTGTCACGGTCTTTTCGGGCAATGGTCACAAATTTTCCGATCTCCGCATTTATAACCCTGGTATCGGACCAGTTACAGGGAACCTGTTTTATGAACTCAAAGGCAGGATTTCCCTCATAATTTTCAGGCAGATCGGAAGCCATTTGTTGGGGACTAAAGATGATCACATATAAAGCCAGCTGCTTAGCCAGGGTAGTATTTACCCTTGTTCCTTTAACCGCGCTGTAGTCGAAATTAAAAGTGCCGGGGGTGAAATCGAAAGGACCGGCCAGCATTCTTGTAAAAGGCAGAATTGTTGTATGCGAAGGAGGATTTCCCCCATCGGCTGACCAGGCATCATATTCCTGACCTCTTCCACCTTCCTGTGTCATAAGATTGGGGTAAGTACGTTGAAATCCGGTTCCTTTCACCGGTTCATGATTGTCGATCATGATATGGTATTTTGCTGCGGTTTCCAGAACTTTCCGGTAGTGTCGCACCCCAAACTGACTATCATGCCACTCCGTACCATCGAGATATTTATTTACATAACCTGTTTTGACCGCATTCACTCCATAATGATGGTATTGTGCAAAAGCCTCCTCCAGCTGGTTTTCATAATTCGTAACTGCACCCCCGGTTTCATTGTGACCTATTAAACGAACATTTTTGACGGCAGCGTAAGATGTGATCCTTTCCCTATCGAAATCAGGATAACTTTCGGTAAAACTGAATTTAGTGCCATCAACCGACCAATCACCATCCCAGCCCTGATTCCACCCTTCTGCCAGCACACCGTCAAATCCGTTTTCACTTGCAAAATCAATATACTTCATTACATTTTCCGTAGTTGCACCATGGAGTGGTCCCTGTCCCCAGGTATATTTCCCAAGGTGCATACCCCACCAGATCCCTATGTATTTGGAAGGTTCAATCCAGGAAACATCCGCCAGTTTACAGGGATCGTTCAGATTGAGCATTAATGTCGAAGTAACAAGGTCACCCGGTTTCTCTCCGATAATGAGGGTTCTCCAGGGACTCTCGAAGGGGGTTTTCGCATAGACTTTCACCCCGTCAGACCATGGGACGAGCTGGCTCACATATTGTTTAGCGTTGATTTTTTTGAGTGTCATAGATGCAAAATCGGTGAGATTTGCCTCGTGAATGGCTAAATAAAGACCCGCGGCGGTTTCAAAAGTGGCCGGAGTGTTAATCGTATCGGTATCGCTAATAAGATTTTTACGGTATAGACTTTCATAATAACTGTTCTCAGAATGCACCGGGATCCACCACACCTGGTGTTCTTCAGGAAAAGTGAATTGAGTCAGCTCATCTGTAATTACAACCGAATCAAGTTCAGGCTGTTTTGGGAAAGTATACCTGAAACCCACTCCATCGTTAAAAACCCGGAAATGAATATCCATTAAAATATTTTTACCGCCTTTTTCTTTTAAATGAATGGTCAACTCATTGTGCCAGTCTTCAACATATCTGAATTCTCCCAGGGTTGTTCCCACGTTTCTCTTTTTGAATCTTGCCCGAAAGACAATAGATAATAGCGGGTATGGCCATCGGTATGATGCATGATATCAAATCCCATCGCTGAAGGTTCAATTATGGTTTTCCCGTTTTTGGCTATCGTGTATTGAGGTTTACCGTCGACCAGGGAGAACAGGACTTTGACCGTATTGTCCGGGGAACTAACCTGTAGCCTACGGGTGTTGCATGAAAATAGGAAACCTGAGATTATTACAACATAAACGATTGCTTGTAACCTGTTTTTCATTTACTTAAATAAGTTTTACATCACAAATAAAGCAACAAGAATGTTAAGCCTGCGCATTACGGGCAAGCGTAGAGTATATGAAAAGTCAATGATTAAAAAGTTGGATTAACCAGGTTTATTCTATATCTGAATTTGTAAATAAATACCAGGCTGTGAAAATGGAAACCATCTGAACTTTTACATTGATCCTCCTGCATTCCATATCCATCCTCCCGTACACCTCACCCCCCCGGCCCCCCTCTCCTGAAGAGCGAGGGGGGTGCCTTTCGAAGGGTATAAGTGGTTTAAACAAAAAAAATCCCCGAACAACTTCTCAAACATCATCAAACAATTCCATCCGTGATCACCCGTCAAAATCCGTTACGATAGCCATCGGAATCCGTGTTCTACATTCATGTTGCGCACCTACGGAGCGCCGGGACGCGCATTCATATTTGGCTATCGATATCAGCCACCTACGGAGGCTTCCCGAACAAACCATCTGATACATTCGAACCTGAAACAACATCAAACAACATCAAACAACATCAAATAACATCAAACAACATCAAACAATATCAAACAATATCAAACAACATCAAACAACATCAAACAACATCAAACAACATCAAACAACATCAAACAACATCAAACATACATCAAACAACATCAAACAACATCAAACAACATCAAACAATATCAAACAATATCAAACAATATCAAACAACATCAAACAACATCAAACAACATCAAACAACATCAAACAACATCAAACAACATCAAACAACATCAAACCTTCTCAAACCATTTCAAACCATTTCAAACCATTTCAAACCATTAAACCCGTTCCGATAGCCATCGGAATCCGTCTAAATCCGTCAAATCCGTGTTCCTCTTAAAAACCATTTCAAACCATTTCAAACCATTTCAAACAACCTCAAACAATCCTTAAACAAAACCGTCCTCCAAATCTCCTACCTAACCCCCGGATATCCCCTGGATTGCTGAATATTTTCATTTCTTTCCAGCTCCAGTTGCGGAATAGGCTGGACATAAGATTCATCGCCTTTCCAGGTTATGTCTCCATGCCTGGTTTCAACATAAAAATCTGCCTCTGCCGGGCCTATCTTCCATCTTCTTACATCCCACCACCACTGTCCTTCTGCAAACAGCTCTGCCCAGCGTTCATACTTAAGAACATCGTTCGCAAGATGATCATTCTCCCCGGCAGTTTTGGTGCGATCGTTCAGGCTGGCATAATCGTATGGGCTGGGCGAATCCGGTGAATACCCATACGCCCTTCTATGGACTTTATTTATATATTCCAATGCCAGGGAAGGATTATCATCCTTTATCAGTTCAGCATAGAGAAGATAAATATCTGCAAGCCGGATTACCGGATAATTCGCATCGCTGCTTTCGTTTTTCCCATAAGGAGCAGGTCCGGTTTCAACACCGCGAATATTCGTGAATTTACGGTGTTGCCAGGTTATAAGATCGGGGCGGTTGTTTACTTCCAGCGACCTGTCGTAATATGTTCTATTGCCTTTGTCGTCGATATATTCATCCACATACGGCTGGCCTGCACAAAGCATTAAACGCGGATCCACGAGGTCTTTGTTATTTTTCAGGTTGAGGCTCTTTTCACGGTAATCGGGATCCTGTGTCCTGTACGGATAATTATCTGCAGAACGGGGTAAAGAGGGGTTATAATCAGGATTCAGCGTCCTTCTGGGTACGGTATCGCCATCAATTCCCTCGAACCCAAAACGTTTTATATTGGCATCATGAATGAAATTATTTCCCCACTCGCTGCTCTTTTTCGAAGTGATCACATCCAGCTCCCGGGTCAAAGGATCGACGGCTCCTTCTATACCCGGCCTGAAACGGATCGTCAGATCCATATACCAGGGAGCCATTACCATGGGCATTCCACTGCCGGTTGTATAACCCGCCCATGGACCGTTCTGATTCCAGTTCGTAGTCATGCTGAGTTCATACAGGGATTCAGAATTGAATTCATTCAGTACATTTCCGTAAAACATATCCTGGTAAATTTCAGGGGAGACCAACTGTTTACCGCTGTTATTAATGATATCCTCCAGGAGGTCTGCAGCCTTATTCTTGTTTTCCGGAAAAATAGAAAGCGACTGCATATATACTTTTGCCAGTAAGCCTTTAGCCGCCCATTCAGAGGCGCGGTATTTGTCATGATGGCCGGTTAAGAGAGGGATGGCTGTCTCGAGGTCATTTATGACAAAATCCCATGTGTCTGTTACCGTAGCTCGTTTCCTTTTCATACCCTCCAGGTCGGTTGCCACCACATCGAAGATAGGGAAACCCAGACCCTCAGGATCAATTTCGAAAAACAGCTGTGCATGCCAGTAGGCAAGGGCACGGTTGAAAAGAGCCTGGCCCCGCATATAACCGAGTTGCTCCATTTCCTCTGTTTTTGCATTCGTTTCCTCGTAGTGATCTATTGCCTCAATGGCTGTGGTCGACAAATTTGCCCATTTGCAAATATCAACATACATCTGCGTGGTATACCGGCTGTTGAGGTCCGTGTAATTATCCATCTGGGTGCCACGTTCGTCGTAGGATCCATAGGTATTGGTGGTATGATCAAACAAATAGATCCCCATGGGAAACCAGTAAAACGAATAAAGTCCGATTCCGTAGGGGCCTGCATAACTCGAAGTCAGGACCAGATCTACCTGATCAATCGTAGCCGGAAAATTATCGGTCGACAGGGTCTGCGGGTTCGAAATTTCATAGAAATCCTTGCAACCCGCAAATGACATTATCAGGATAATATATATGGCCTTTTTCATATTGCTTACTTTGTCATCTAATAAAGTTTCGCTTTTCAGATATGTTTATTTGTTTATTCTCTCCAGCTCCGTTCATCACCCCCCTGGTCCTATTCCTCCACTTTCGCCTTTCGCCTTTCTCCTTTCTCCTTGCCTCTCCGAGGGCCCTTTCGCCTTTCGCCTTTCTCCTTTCGCCTTTACTTTGTCAAAAAGTAAGGTCGATCCCAAATGAGATCAAACGTGAGGGCAGGTAGCGATTTTGATGGTCAATTCCCCGCATAAGCACCCCGCCACCAATTTCCGGATCTATGCCCGAATATCCTGTCAGGGTGAAAGCATTTTGAATACTGACATATAAGCGCGCTTTGTTCATTCCTGCTTTCTGACCTAACTTGTCAGGCAGGTTATAGCCCAGTGACAGGTTTTTTAATTTGAGGTAATCCCCTTTTTCCACCATATACCCCGACACGGTCGAATAGTTTTTATTGGCTGCCCCGTCGCCAATAAATGAACCGTTCTCATCCACGTATCCTACGCGGGGATAAGCGGTAACTTTATCATTGCCGACACCAAATCCGGATGTTTTGAAAATATCTGCTGTAGTATTGTCGGAACTAAACATCTGTGTATAGGGTTTTACCAGGTTCATAATATCGAAACCGAATGCTCCCTGGAAAACCGCACTTAGATCAAACCTTTTATATTCCAGGTTTATATTGAGGCCCAGGAACATCTTAGGCCACGGGTTACCGATGAACTTGCGAGAAAGCGGGGTGACTCTTCCTTCCCCGTTGTCGTCAAATATTAAATCTCCTATTCCTGTTTGCTTTTTCTGATAATAAATTCCTATGGGCTGGCCATCCAGGTTCAACGGCTGACCGGTTTCCGGATCAAAACTGGTATGATCGGGATTATCCGCCCGCCAGGCATTCAGGGCTGCCTGATTATATTGATCAACCTGTTCCTGGTTCCGGAATATGCCAATAACTTCATAACCATAAAACATGCTCATGGGATAACCGTCCTGTGTACGTGTGATCAAATTCCAGGCATTGTTCAGCCCCTCATCGATGGGTGTTGCACCCGGTTCATCCCCGACCTGTTTAACCAGGTTCGAGTTGAAGGATACGTTGGTAGTTATGCTGTAAAAGAAGTCGCGTTTTTTGTTTTTCCAGCCAACCGTGAATTCATGTCCGAGATTTTCTACCAGTCCCGCATTGAAATATACCGGTACTGTGTTAGCGGGGTCATCACTGCTGAAATAGTAACTCATTCCTGACGATAAAGGAAGATCGCCACGATAAAGCATATCTCTTGTCTGCCGGTTATAATAATCATACGAGAATGTCAACCGGTTTCTGAAAAAGCTTAAATCCAAACCCAGATCGACCTGAGTGATTTCTTCCCATTTTAAATTTTCATTTCCAAAAACGGCCAGCCAGTAACCGGCTTGCTGCGTGGAGGTCCCATCAAATGAATGACTGATCCCGGTTCCTGACCAGGTTGACTGGTACATAAATTGCGGAACGCTGACGTCGTTACCCAGTATCCCCCAGCTGGCACGTATTTTGGCATCATTCAGCCAGTTTTTCGTAAATGCCTGAACAAAGTTTTCTTTACTGATACGCCATCCGCCGTTTATTGAAGGGAAGTAACCCCAGCGATTGCTTCCTACAAAACGGTCGGAAGCATCTGCACGGAAATTAGCAGTTACCAGGTATTTTCCCTGGTAATTATAGTTAAACCGTCCGAAATAAGATCCCCGGCGCTCAACAGGTAAATTATCATAAGCATCTTTGGTGGGACCGGCCGAAGCTAAAGCTATGGATTGAGCAACCGGAATGGAGAAATCGTATGAAGTAACATTCAGGTTGTATCCGTCAAGTTTCCAGAATTCGGTACCGGCCATTATCCTGAAATTATGATCACTAATTTGTTTGCTATACGTAAGTACAGAATTAAACATCAGGTTTTGCATGGTACCCGCATAGGAATTAAGATGTTGGGGGCTTATCTGGACAGGACCGAAATCACGGAATTCTGTAAAATCATTTTTTGAGAAACCTGTGAATTCCCCGGCTCCGGTAATCTTCAGGCCCAATCCCTCGAAGAAATTAATGGCAAGGTATGCCTGGGTACTTAAGTTATAGTTATTATCGTTGAAGACATGGAATGCATCTTCCAGTCCGGCGAAGTTCGGTCCGCTACCCGCCTTGTCATTTGTCTTTGCATAATTTCCATTCTCATCATAGACGGGGGAGACCGGGACGGTACGAAAAGGAATGGTATGATTGTAGATGGAAGAAGTTGTTGCCGGATTGGTTTTCACGGCGCTGCCATATATCGATTCACCCAGGGTAATATGGTCATTAAATTTATGATCGATATTGTTTCGAAAAGAAAAACGATCGGCGCGTGTATCCAGGTAAACGCCTTTTTCACCCATATAACCTGCTGAAAGAAAGAAGTTGGTTTTCTCATTGCCGGATGCGACAGAAAGGTTATACTCCTGTTCAATTCCGGTTCCGAACATTACATCCATCCAGTCGGTATTGGGCAGATCATCAACATTTTTTGCACCAAGAACATCCAGCGTGCTTCCTGTGCCAAATGCATCCCTGGCACGTATCCATTCTTTGGTGTTCAATAGTTTAATATCCGTATAAATATTGCGGAAGCCGGAACGGGCATTAAGGTTTATCGCAGGTTTGCTTCCCTCTTTGCCCCGCCTTGTTGTGATAAGGATCACTCCGCCTGCGGCGCGTGAACCATAAATGGCTGCAGACCCGGCATCTTTCAGAATCTCGACGGACTCAACATCCCGCATGTTAAAATTAAATCCGGCATCCTGAGGAACCCCGTCAACAACATATAAGGGAGCCATGCCATTGAGAGAACCTGCACCGCGAATAATGATGTCCGCTTCACTTCCGGGAGTTCCCTCGCTTTTCGTTACCATGACCCCTGCAGCCATACCACTTAGTGATTCGGCAAGGCTGTTGGATGAAAAATCCTGTATATCTTCCGCACTTACCGATGAAATGGATCCTGTTAATTCGGATCTTTTCTGAGTTCCGTACCCAACCACTACCACTTCATCCAGAGACTTTACATCCTCTTCCAATACTACATTATATACATCTTTTTCTTCTGTCACCTTTTCCTGATAAGGCTTGTATCCTATAAAAGAGACCTTCAGGATACTTCCTTCGGGAACTGAAATTTCAAACTCCCCGCTGGTATTCGATATAGTGCCACCAACCATTTTATCCGAAACTGTTGCCGAAATCGTTGCACCGATGATGACTTCATTGTTGGTGTCAGTAACTTTGCCTGTAATGGTTTTGTTTGGCTGGGCATTTACGACCGCACCCGGAAGAAAATATAAGACCAAACCAGAAATGAATATGAATAACTTCAGGTTTTTCATGAAAATAGGTTGTAAAGCGATCTAAACGGTTTGAAGAGGAAAAGAAAAGCGAAGCCGGTATACCTCGCTTTCCTGTAACAGGCAATGCTTACTGATCAATGAGTTTGAACTCTTTGACTACCTCTGAGGTGCCGTCAGATCTCAATATCCGGTGAATATAAAAACCTTTCTTTGGTGCTATCGGCAGCCTTACTCCCAGTACATTATAGTATTCATGACCAACGATTTCAGCTTCACTCCTGAAAACTTTGGAAACACCTGTAGATAATGCGCATGGCAGACCATATCCTTTCTCCGGTGTATTATTGGAGAAGAACAAGCCCCCTTCAACATCATCACTCCAGATCTCAGGGCTGGTTTTGGTACCTGTATAGGCTAGAGTTTTAAATATAGCACCAGTACCGGGATCGATGGCCGTACCTTCCGCAACCCCTTCAGGCCACATCCACCATCCTGCGCCCGGATTATCCGCTGTATATTCAAAACCGAAAACCTGACCGTAGATATAAACTACGGAGTCAGTTCCGGTGGCCGATTCAACATTCATGGTCGAGGCCATCTGAATAATATTCCAGGTAGCGCCATAAATATTCTCTTTTATTTGCTTCAAACGGTTGGTTCCACCGCTCACATCGCCAAAATTTGTCCACTTGTTAATAGCCAGGGCTCGTGTTGCACCCGCGGCAGTAGGGGTTTCTTTTAACCAGTCTTCAAAGGGAGTTCCGGTGACATCAACGGCAAATGTGAAAGTTTCATCTGCTTCAATGTCATTTGAAGCTGCAAAAGAATCGGTAGAACAGTCCCACTTAACAATGTAGTAGCCATCGGCGTCTTTTGGATTATTAAGTGTTTGTGATTTTGAAATCACCGCGATCATTAATAATAATGCGGCAATCAAAGTAAATTTTTTCATAAGTTTACATTTAGTGAATGAATAGCATAAAAATAGGGAGTTTAAGACAGCAAAAAGTAAATTTTAAGGATAATATAGATGTGCTTGTTGTATAAATAACAGTGAATCAACATTATAGTTTTAATCAGAGGCGGAAAAATATAGATTTAAAAGAGGTAAATTCAACCAAAATACCCCTGGGAAGGAGGTAAAGCCATAGTTTGAAAAGCAGGCATTTAGAAATTTTCAGATCTATTCGTAATTTCGGTTTTCTGAATTACGAAAATTTCCCGGTTATGAATAAAAAAAGTCTCCTTGTTAGCGGAATGTTTTTGCTTCTTACAAACCTGAATGCCCAGCATGTTCCCTTTATGGATGATGAAATTCAACGGGGATATTTTGATCATCCCTATCTCAGATATGAAGCCGGGCCGGGGTATTGTGAAACTAACGGCAACTTCTTATCGCAAACCTTCGATCAGCGTGAATTACAATCCGAGGCCTCAGACCAGGTTGCTGTTCAACTGATAGCAAAAGGAGCATGGGTTCAATGGACAAATGACGAAGTGGCAGACGGGCTGACGATCCGCTTTTCAATACCCGATGATACGGAAGGAAAAGGGCTAACAGGCAGCCTGGTATTATATATCAATGATAATCCGGCTGATACTATTATACTGAACTCCTATTGGGCCTGGCAATATATTCTTAGATCAGGAAGTAAATATCCCGACAATACTCCTGATGTAACAAAGTTTCCCAGGATGCGTTTCGATGAAATCCATCTGAAACTGGAGGAGAAAATACCGGCAGATGCTATTTTTCGTCTGGAGAAAACGGATGAGAATGATGTCCCCTATACTATTGATTTCGTGGAACTGGAAGAGGTACCCGAAATGGTAACCTTTGAGGAGATCACGGATGAAAACAAGATTTCGTATTCGGTTGACAAAGGAAATTTACAGCAGTTTATCTCACAAAACGCCGGTAAAACCATTTACATTCCTGAAGGCAGGTATGATGTTGTCAGCCGCATTACCATAAACGGAAACGGTACCAGGATCATCGGAGCAGGAATGTGGTACACTGAAATCTATTTCTCTGCATCTTCAGATGAGAAAAGTACCTATAACAACCGGGGAATTGAAACTTACAGCAACGATGTGGCACTGGAAGGATTGTACCTCAATACCCTGAATAATAAACGGTATTACAATAATGACCCGGTTTACCAGGTAGGCAAAGGCCTTATGGGCAGTTTTGGATCCAATTCCGGAATCCGTAATCTGTGGATAGAACATTTCGAATGTGGCGGCTGGATTGAAGGTTCGGGAAACCTGAATATTCAGCATTGCCGTTTCCGCAATAACTATGCTGACGGGATGAACCTGGCTTACGGGTGCAAGAATTCAGTTGTGGAACATTGCAGCTTCCGGAATAACGGAGACGACGATATGGCGTCCTGGTCGCGGGCCGACCGATTGTGCGAGAATAACATCTTCCGTTACTGTACCAGTGAAAATAACTGGCGTGCTTCGGGACTGGGTTTTTTCGGCGGTAAGCAGAATAAAGCGTACAATATTGTTATCAAAGATCCCATGGAAGCCGGGTTCCGCGTCACCTGCGATTTCCCCGGAATGCCATTCAGCGAGGACGGTTACAGTGAGTTTTATGAAATTTCCGTTTATAAAGGCGGGGTATCCGCCGGTCCCGTCGGTGTAGACGGGGATCTTTGGGGGAATGCTCAGGGGGCATTGCACATAAACAGCAGTTCTCAATATGACCTGCAAAACATATACATACACCATATTGATTTTTACAACTCGAAGCACGATGCCGTCTTCATCGGCAGCACAACGCATCATATAAATAAGCTCGCACTCAGGGATATTAAAATTGACGGGACGGGGCGATACGGCATCTACTTCTCCAATCCGAAAGGGGAGGGCACCTGGTGTAAAATTCAATATGAAAATATCGGTGCATCTTCCGACACCAATCCGGTACCTGCTTCTTTTTCATTCACCGAGAACTGCAATAATCTATCCATTCCCCGGGTTGAAGCATCTGCCATCCGTGTATTTGCCTTGGATGGAAACCTCCATATTTCCGGAAAACCCGATACACTGGTCTCGGTTTATGATATATGGGGAAGAGAATGTTACCAGGGATTCCTGCATGACGATTCCCTTGTTGTTTGCAATTTACACCCGGGATTTTATATCGTAAGCTGGAACCAAAGCCAAACGATGAAGGTGATTATTCCCTGACCTTTTTTATTTGTTGATTTGTTGATTTGTTGATTTGTTGATTTGTTGATTTATCGCTTAACAAATCTGCGAAAACCCGAATCATCCGTATTCCTCTTGCGCGATACTTATAAATCCGTGTAAATCCGTATAGATCCGTATCATCCGTGTTCCTCTTCCTCTTTCTCTTTCTCAGATCGATTTGATTTCCATCACTTTCTTCTTGAACTGATCTGAAGGACAGTTGGCTTTTCCTTTAATTTTCGTTTTATACGTATATATCGTATTGACGGAGTAATTCAGGAAACTGGCTATTTTTTCATTGTCATTGATCCCAAGGCGAATTAATGCATAAATTCTGAGGTCCGTATTCATCAGATGACCATCATTTAGGTGAATTCGTTCATCCGGTTTGAGGAGATTATTAAATTCTTCCGTAAAATTTGGGAACAGTTTCAAAAAGATCTGGTCAAATTGTTCATACAGTGCTATCCTTTCTTTCTCAACGCTTATATTCTGGGAGAGTTTCTTCAGTCCTTCGAATTGGTTTGCTGCCACCTTCCGTTTAACCCATTTCTGCAAGCGTTCGATTTTTTCAATATATTCGGAGTTCTGGTTGAAAAACAAGGCAATGTATTCATCCTTGATTTTGTTTGCTTCCTTAAGCTTTTCATTCGACTCCTGAACAGCAAGACGCGCAGCATTCAGCCGTTTAAAAGATATCCAGATGATGATAAGAGCCACAATCAACGCAACCAACAGGACCGAAATGAAAACGGTGAATATAAGTACACGGTCGCGCTGATTCTTTATTACATTTATCCGTTCACCTTCAATAATTGGTAATATATGTCCGGCTTCCAGTTTCCGGTGCTTGGCATTGTAATAGGAAGCATCATTCAATGCTTCAATAATAAAACGGTACGCCCTCTTTTCTTCACCTTTCTGAAATAACAGGGTAGCCAGGTTCCGTAAAGCCACCGTTTCCATTGTAGCCGTTTTTACATCAGCAATGGCTGCCCTGGCAAAATATTCAATGGCGAGGTCGGTGAACCCTGTCATATCATAGATATAAGCTAAACTTGAGGTAGCAATAGCGCTGTAATGTCTGGGAAGATCGAAATTATTCATCCAGTATTGAAATGCGAACTTGGCTCCGCTCCAGTCTGACTTTTTCATTCTCTGCAGGCTTTCTATTGCCCAGAATTCATTGGTGTTTGGTTTAACAAATAGCAAAGCACTGTCCAGGTAGGTATTCCCCCTCGAGATGTATTCCGGCATGAAAACGGGATCACGCCCGTAATCGGCCAGATCGTAATATGCCCGGGCAAGTGTGGAAAAAAAATTACTCTTTAATGAATCACTTAAAAATTCCGGATGGACTGAAGTCAGGGTATCAACTGCTTCCTTAAAAAGCCCTGAAGACAGCAACACGAATCCCTCCCTGGTTTTAACATGTGCTATCAAAGACTTATTATTCGACTGGTAAGCAATTTTCTTCGCCTGACTTATGTAGTGTTGGGCCGAGTCATAAATATAGGATTGGTATTCATAAACCAATTGCAGGCATAATTGAATCTGTTTTTCAAATTCTTTTGAAGATTCAAAGATATGAAGTTCCTCCTTTTTCTGCTGAATAAGTTCTTCCCGTTGTTGGATATAGGTACTTTTGTCATCAAGAACAGATTCCAGTTCTGTAATATACTTTTCATACTCCTGCGCCTGCGAACCGAAGACCGGGAAAATAAGCAACAGAAGAATTATTTTGAATTTCATCTTAATGATTATAATTACATATTCTGTAAAGCGTTCCAGGTTCCAGGTTTAACCTTTCATTACTATCTGCATGATCCTGAAATTATCAGGAAATTATATGGCAATCCCACCTTCATCCCAGATCCGGGGAGGAGATCCGCCGCGTGGTAGTCCGATTCCTATGCCGATTCCCAAACCACCCGCAAACAATGGTCGAAGATTTCTTATCAGTCTTCCGGCATTCCTGTTAAACGGCTGTCCCGGACTGAAGTAAATCTAAGAATAAAATGAGAAGGATAAAAAGGGAGAGCTAAAAAACATGAATAAATGTCCGAATCTTGATTTACCTGATTATAAGGATTTAAGGATTAATTCAATATGGATATCCTAAAAATTCTTTCAATCCAAATTATAAATGAAATACAGGAATTAATCACTTAAATCCATTTCATCCCTATATTATTTTTGAGGTATATGCCTCGCCATAAATGAGTTTACGCAATTATTCCAGCTCGTGGTATAACTACTTCGCCTCGAATTCAGGTAATTGTTTGTACTGTTAAATTGACTTATTCCATTCTTGAATTCTTTTAACGTATTATTATATTCGTTCACCTCATCCTGGGTTAAAAGCTCTTTGTCTTTCGCGTTGAATAGTGCAACCATCTTATCATAACCGGCGGCAGTTAGCATAAAATCGGAGATAACCGGGATTTTCTGATCAGCTTCTTCCTTATAAAAGGTCAGCATCTTACTGCATGTCGTATGAAGCGAATTATCCGCTTTAAAATTTGGAATACTGTCCAGTTTCTGAAGACCCTCATCTGAAAATACCGACAATGCATTCCGGTTCTGTTCTATGGCGCTGACTTCCTTTTTATTCATGGCTTCGATCAGGTATGCTTCCTGCTTGTAGGCTTTAAAGAAGATGAGATAAATCTTATTGTAATAGGTAAGCGCTTCATTTGCTTTTTCGAGGTTTTGTGTAACATGGTCGTGACTTTCGATCAGGTTCACCCCGTACCTGCCGGCAAATGACTTATACTGCTCATCGATGACGGACGATGCAGCCTGCAGTTTTTCACCTGCCTTCTGCTGAGCCAGGAGATAAGCTTCCATCAGGTCGTATGATTGTTCGGCCACCTCCTCCATATCGATGATCTTTGCAAAATCGTTGTTCAGGATATAGAAATTCATCTTCAGGTATGCAAGGGTCGAATCCCGGAGTGAAATATCATTGTTGAATGCAGGCAGGTGCCTGACCACCTGGATGGACTTTTGAATGGTCTTCATTAGATCGGCCCGTTTTTTTTCGACTTTCCTTGCACTCCGGCTGTGCGCCATGGTACTGGTATAATCCCAGGTATCATTGCGGATGTTTTGGTATTGACCGTCGATGACATTCATATATGCAACGGCTTCGGCGGGACTCTGTCCTTCAAGCGCTGATGGTGATGCATTGATAAGGACCAGAGGCAGGATAATGAGCATAAAATCTTTACATGTATTCATGGTTTTGATCATTTATTTAATTCGAGGTAATCCGTAAGAATGAACCAGGTTTCCTCTAGATAAGGATCGGATAGAAGGGATCCGGATTCTTGTCTCAGGAAGTCTGCGTGATATTCACTCATCCTGATCATGCGCTGGTCCGCCCTGATGTTCTCGACCGTAAAATTCCTGGTGCTGTCCGATGCAAGGGCATTGATCTCATTGATGAGCATTTCCTGCTCATCTTTGCCGGCTTTGAATTTTTCAAGTTGAAGCGGAATGAAGGTATATTTCTTCAGATAACCGATGCCGATACTGTCAATCCGGCTGATCTCCCTGAATTTTCTGCAGGTATCCACCCTTTCTGCGGATCGTTTTTTAAGCTCTTCAAAATGCCGGCAGGACAATATATCCCACCCGTTTGGGGCCATTCAGAACATAGGCTCTCACCGAATTCTCTCTTTCAGCATTCTCTTCCCGGGGAAATGTAATTTCTTTGGGGTTTCCCGATCCATCAAGGATCGTCAGCGTCAGTTCCGAAGGTTCCGGGTTTCCGATATAATCGCTGATGTCCCTGTACTCTGCGAAATCCAGCTCCATCGATTGGGATCCCGGGATGCCGAGTTTCGTGATAACGTCGCCAACCCGGATTTGTCCTTTTTTCCAGGCATAACTGCCGGGAAGAATGGACGCGATCACAAACCTGCCATCCGGTTTCTGTTCAAGCTTTATGCCGTATGACATCGACTGTGAAGACAGGTGATCCCTGAAATCCGTGAAACTTTCCTGTGAAAAATAGGAGCTGTGCGGATCGGCCTGCAACAACATACTGTTCGCGTAAGCATCGAAAACCTTTCGTTCCGGTCCCTGTTTGCTCTTGAGAATATCCATCAGCGTTTTCTTTTCGGTCCGGGTGATCATGTAAAGAACATTCATCAGGGAACTGTCGGGAATATCGGCAGTAAGCCCGGTTGAATCTCTTCTTGTCTTATCATAAAGATTATTGAGTAATTTATATTTGAGCAGCGCCTGCCATCTCTCCTTTTTATCCCTGGAATAATAGTCCTCATCCCAGGTGTAAGGATTCAGGGTGGAATCGGCTTTCAGGAGACTGGGCTTTAGTGTATCCAGTTCACAGAGGATCTCTAAAGAGCTCTCCAGGCTCCTTGTATATATATTGACAAGGTTCCCTCTTTCCAGGTTGTACGAACCTGATGGGTCCAGAAAGGTGAGGGGATCTGTCTTCCTGATCTTCAGGATATCGGATGCACTGAAGATCACCTGCCCGGGATCCAGCGCATGGATCAGATCGGATTTGAACTTTGAAGAGTCGCAGAATCCGGCCTTGAGAGGCTTCAAGGCGAATGCATTATATGTTTTTACGACTTCGGAAAATTCCCGGTTGTAATCATGATGATCCTGGGCCTGTCCGGAAACAGTGATGCAGACCATACACAGCATGGGCAGGACGAAGTGTCTCATAGGCAGTATAAACGGTTACCAGATTCCCTGTATTTTCAGGCTACACAGGGTCATTTACGAGGCAGCTTGCGATGACTCCGTTGGCAGTTTATCTCTGCTTCCACCGTAAACTAAACTTTTTCGAAATATGAAGATATGAAATTTTTCGAAAAAACGAGACTGATATGGTATATGGGGAAAAAAAAGTAAGATAAAATTTCTTCAGAATACGCCGGAAAATAGATCAAAAGAAGAATGATTACCACTCTCCGGTAATGAAATGAGATCGTTCTGACAGTCATCAATTATCAGTTCGGGCCTGACGAAGATCCTGAAAAATGCGATGCCTTCTCAGAAAAGATCCGAAAAAGTTGTAATGCAATACAATAAATCCGGCGAAATTATGTATTGCAATACAAAAAATTCGATAAAAATATGTATTGCAATACAAAAAATTTGCTGAAAAGATGCACTTACTTTTGAACTCCGAGTTTCTGTGGAATTTTTTTACCTCTTGTACAATGGTGCAGGGATTTATTTTATTCTCACCTCCAGACCTTAAATTACAAACCAATTGATGACTCTTGAAAATGTCGTCAATTCATCTGTCTTTCTTAACCAGCATTGAACCATGGATAGTCATTTGAGTTCCATTAATAAATTATCAGGAATTATGTAAGATATTGATCCTTAGTAATATAATAAATAAGGGGTTGTTGAAGCGGGATATATACAGGACTATTCATGAATAATATTCCATTAGTGAGATATAAAGAATATGGTTTATTGGAAGTGCAAAAAGCCTGAAAATCAGACTGATTTCAGGCTTTTGCAAAATACTGCGAACTAATCAAGCGGAGGAAGAGGGATTCGAACCCCCGGTCCGCGCAAGCGGACAACGGTTTTCAAGACCGCCGCATTCGACCACTCTGCCATTCCTCCGGGCGCAAAAGTACTATATTTTTTTTAATTGAAAATGGCGGCTTTTAATTTTTGAATGATAAGAGGAGAGGTGAGGATGTTTGATGGAAGATTGATGGGATTGATTTTTTGCAGATATCATCAATCAGGTAGAGCGTAGAAAGTAGTAGATTCAAGTTTTTGAGGAGGTAAATACAGGGATGGAGACTATGAACGCCGGTGAATCTCTTTGGGCTGAAGCCCCATCACATAAAGGCACAGGCCAGGGAATTTGCGGCCTGTGACGGAAATTTTAAAATTTTTATTTTAATCTGGCAAATTTTATCAGAAACGATGATTAAATTGGAATACCCAGTAATATGTATATAGGCCTTCCCAAGCTCCCGACGTTTAGGGGATAGCTCTGCGAAGAATGCAAACTGAGGATTATAGAAATTAACAGGTAAAGATCATCAATCCTAAAAATTATGGGACCCGGAACCTGTATAAAATCGGGAATGAAAACCATTCATCCGAAATATCGCCTTCGAAGAAAGCAGTTCTTAGTATTGATCCTGCCTGTTATCCTGACAATACCGTGTTTGGCACAGCCCTCCCACCTGTTCCCGAATGCTTCTTTGGCCGAGAAAATCTACCTGCAACTGGACAGCAAGGCCTACACTACGGATGAAAGCATCTGGTTCAAGGCAATTGTTGCCGGTGCTGCCGACCATGTCCCCACTGGATTAAGCGGTGTACTTTATGTGGAATTGATCGGTCCCGATGAAAGCATCGTTGAAAAAAAAATAGTCAAGCTTGAAAAGGGAATTGGAGACGGTTTTTTTCAGCTACAACCAAATTATATCGAAGGAACTTACCTGGTCAGGGCTTATACGCAATGGGATAAAAATTTCGGGAACGACTTTTTCTATAAGGAGTATATCCGGGTATTTGCATCTACGACCTATCCAAAACCAACCCCGATAGCAAATGTTACGCTGGTCAGGGAGCCGAGCCAGGAACGCCGTCTTGAGGCAACGCTAAACCCTTTTGCGATCGACAGCCTTCACAAAAAGGCCCTGACTCTGATATTGTCTTTCGAGGACAGGAGAGATACGATCGCCATAATGAAAAACAAGGAGGATCAATACCTGCTAAATTATGCTCTGCCGGATACCTGCCGGTTTGTCACACTTCAAATGGAGACAAAAAACCATTTGAGTTTTTCCAAAACGATCGTACTGGATAAAGATTACCTCGATTTGCAATTTTTCCCTGAAAGCGGGGAACTGGTTCAGGGATTACAAAGTGTGGTCGGCTTCAAAGCGTTGGACTACAGCGGTAAGGGGAGGAAAGTGGAAGGTGAAATCGTCAACGGGAGAGGTGAGGTGATCACCTTGTTCAAGAGCAATGAATTGGGTATGGGAACTTTTACGATAACCGATGCGGATCCCAATGCAATTTACTCAGCGAGGCTTATGCCTGTTCCGGAAAAAGGGATTTCAAAAATGTATCCTCTGCCCAAGGTTGCTCTCAAAGGAAATGTATTGTCTGTTAGAAAGGACGGGAACAGGATAAGTGTGAAGGCTTCTTCGAACGACCAGCAAAATGACAGCATAACGATTTGGGCCTCCTGCCGGGGAGTTGCTTACTACAGCATAAAAGGCCACCCAGACAGAGGTAACCTGGCGTTTTTGCTGCCCTCAAATTCGCTGCCGGAAGGCATCATTGCCTTTACCATGATGAACAAACAAATGGAACCCGTTGCAGAGAGGCTCTATTTTAATGAGAGGCCGGAAAGCCGGATCAATATTGCAATTTCATCCGACAAGGATATTTACGAACAGCGCGAGCCGACCAAACTTGCTATTGAAACCACGGATAAAGCGGGAAATCCGGTAAACGCCAACGTATCGGTGCTTGTGCTGAACAAAGCACAAATGGGAGAAATGCAGGATACACGCCAACACATATTGTCGTATTTCCTGGTGAATTCCGATTTAAAAGGGGATATTGAAAATCCCGGGTATTATTTCGCTCAGGATGAAGACCGTTTCAGCGACCTGGACGCTCTGTTACTTACCCAGGGTTGGCGAAAGTACAATTACACCCATCCGAGGGATAGGATCAGGTACCCACCTGAGGCCATGCTTACCGTCACAGGAACAGTGAAGGAGGCAATTAACCGGGAAAAGCGGAAAAATGATATAGAGTTAACCCTGATGACTTTTGGGCATAACCATTCGGTTCAGGTGGAAAAGGTGGACAGCCTGGGCAGGTTTAGTTTTGATGTGAATGATGAATACGGACAGAACGTGAACATTATGATCCAGAGTACGAATAAGGCCGGTAAGAAAAAAGAATGTACCATCACACTGGATAAAAAAGAATCACCGGCGATTTCTTTTAACCATGTCAATTCAATAGAAAAACCCGACAGTGTGGTCGATGCCTTTGTTGAAAAGAACATTGAACGTAAAAAGGTGGATGAAGCCTTTCCCTTATCAAAAGGGACTATTTTTTTGGATGAAGTAACGGTTCAGGGTTACAATATGACCCCTGCAAGAAAGAAAATGGCTGATGAGTACGGCAAGCCGGATGAAGTTATCGAGGGAGAAACCATTCAGGCAAGAGAAGAAAAATGGTCGTATGGCTTATACAGCGTCCTTTTATTCAATTTCCCTGACAAAGTGAGAATAATAAGAGATTCGGATGGTACTTTATACGCCTGGGCGAATAATCCCGACCCTACCTTTATTGTGATTGACGGGATCCCGGTTATGTTTGATGACTACCCGCTCATTCCAAACATCCCACCCGGTGAAGTCAAAAGTTTCGAAGTAATTGAGAATGCCAAAAATTTTAGAGAGCTTTATAGTAAAGTACTTCCTGAAAATTATATGAATTGGTTGCTTGAGCCGGGTTCAAAAACAGGGAATGTTATTGCAATATATACGTATGCAGGAAAAGGGCTTTCCGGGGTTATACGTACCATAGGTATCCTGAAAACCGCTGTTCCGGTGTTCTCTGCATCCCGTGAATTTTATGAACCGAAGTACCCAAATCTTAAGACGGAAGACTGGTTTAAACCGGATTTACGTGCCCTGGTGCACTGGGAGCCTAAACTTAGGGTCGACAATTTGGGCAAGGCTTCCACTTCATTTTACAATGCTGACTATACGGGAAAAATGGAAGTTGTAATCGAAGCAATTTCAGACAAAGGCGAAATCGGATATCAGGAAATGGAGTATGAAGTGTCTAAAAGGAAATTTTAGAATAGGTTTCAGATGGTTTGAGGATTGTTTGAGGATTGTTTGAAATGGTTTGAGATGGTTTGAAATGGTTTGAAATGGTTTGAAATGGTTTGAAATGGTTTGATGGTTTGAATGGTTTGAGATGGTTTGAAATGGTTTGAATGGTTTGAGATGGTTTGAAATGGTTTGAATGGTTTGAAATGGTTTGAAATGGTTTGAGATGGTTTGAAATGGTTTGAGATGGTTTGAAATGGTTTGAGAGATGGTTTGAATGGTTTGAAATGGTTTGAAATGGTTTGAAATGGTTTGAGATGGTTTGAGATGGTTTGAGATGGTTTGAAATGGTTTGAAATGGTTTGAGATGGTTTGAGATGGTTTGAAATGGTTTGAAATGGTTTGAAATGGTTTGAGATGGTTTGAGATGGTTTGAAATGGTTTGAAATGGTTTGAGATGGTTTGAAATGGTTTGAATGGTTTGATGTTGTTTCAGGTTCGAATAATCAGATAGTTTGTTCGGGAAGCCTCCGTAGGTGGCTGATATCGATAGCTTAATATGAATGCGCGTCCCAGCGCTCCGTAGGTGCGCAACATGAATGTAGAACACCGCGGGTTTAATTGAAGATGGTTTGAGATGGTTTCTCAGGTGGATTCCGGGAGTTTAACCACAGATTTCACAGATTATCACAGATTAGCTCCGTGATTATCCGCACAAATCCGTCAAATCCGTGTTCCTCTTCCTCTTCCTCTTCCTCTCACCAATCACCAAATCACCAAATCACCAAATCACCAAATCACCAAATTCCTCCTAAACTCCTATTAATTTCCTTCACAATCATAATCTCGATTCCCGATCCCGCAACTCTGTTTTTGCCCTCATAATTCCTTCGCAACACCAGTCAGACCGGCATTTAAGCCCTTTTTCCGGTAGAAATCGGTCCTTTTATCAACAAAACCGCATTTTTTTACCCCGAAATTTGCTAAACATCAGAAATACTCTATATTTGTATACGATTTGACACTTTAATGATTACTAACCCTAAAAATTTTTTATTATGAACAAAGCACAATTAATCGATGCAATTGCTGCCGAGGCTAATCTGACAAAAGCTGATGCTAAAAGAGCTTTGGATGCTTTCGTTAAAACTACAACCGGTGCCCTCAAAAAAGGTGATCGCGTTGCACTGGTAGGTTTTGGTTCATTCTCAGTTACGGGTAGAAACTCAAGAACCGGTAGAAATCCTCAAACTGGTGCTCCCATTACCATTGGTGCTAAAAAAGTGGTTAAATTTAAAGCAGGCAGCGAACTGGGTGACGCTGTTCAATAAAAAATATTTGTCCTGCCTTGAAGGGAGCCACCATTGCTCCCTTTTTTTTTGCAGATGTGACCCATGGATGATCTGATAAGGTATCTCTCGGGCTTAGTCACTCCTGAACGCATCGCACGTTTCGATAAGGTGCTGGAATTCAGGACCAGATATCTTACTGTGGCGCTGGAAGATATTTACCAGTCACAAAATGCCAGCGCCGTGGTCAGAACTTGCGACTGCTTCGGGATACAGGATATCCATATCATTGAGAACAGCCATAATTTCAAAATGGACAGCGAGGTGGCGCTCGGGGCGCAAAAATGGCTTACCGTTCACAGCTATAGCACCGGTGAAGACAATACCATGGCCGCCATAAATCAACTGAGATCCCAGGGTTACCGTATCGTGGCCACAAGCCCCCACAGCCGGGATGCCTCCCTGCCGGATTTTGACCTCCATAAGGGCAGGGCCGCCCTCTTTTTCGGGACCGAACTCACGGGGATATCCGCTACCCTTGAAAAAAATGCCGATGAATTCATACGCATTCCGCTCTTCGGTTTCACCGAAAGCTATAATATATCAGTAGCAGCAGCCCTTGTCCTCCAGGATCTCATATGCCGTCTCCAGGCTTCGGATATAAACTGGAAATTCACCCCCGAAGAAAAAAAGCAATTGAAATTGCAATGGCTCCGGAAATCCATTAAAGACATTCAATTTATTGAACGACAATTTTTAAAAAATAAAAATTAATCGAACCTGTCGTTAAAATTGAAACCCGCTTATTGAAAATCCGTATAATTTTCTATCTTTGACCAAACAGTTTATACTGTTGATCAAATTTATTTTCTTCTCCATTAAAAGGGAACTTAATGAATTGTATAATCATTGATGACGATAAGCTGTCGCGGAGAATTCTCGAAGAATTCATTAAAAAGACAGAGGGATTGGTACTGAGATATTCATTCTCAGATGCGGTTGAGGCGATAAATGTCATGAAGAAGGACGACGATATAGAGTTGATCTTTTTGGATATCGAAATGCCGGAAATGAGCGGCATCGATTTTCTCAATTCATTGAAGAATCCCCCGCAGATCATTATTTTTTCATCCAAGGGCAAGTACGCAATCGATGCCTTTGAATATGATGTAACCGACTATCTGCTCAAGCCCGTTACCTACTCCAGGTTTTATAAAGCAGTGGATAAAGCCACCGCCCGTTTCGAAAGGAACAAAATGAACGTTCTCGGTAAGGATGAGATTTTTATCAAGAAGAACTCAACCCTCGTCCGGCTGAAATACGAAGATATACTCTGGGTGGAAGCCCTTGAAAATTACGTGATATTCAATACCTTCAAAGAAAAGTATACCATTCACTTTACCATGAAGGCCATTGAGCAGAAACTTCCTGCCGCCAAATTCACGAGGGTGCACCGCTCCTATATCGTCAATACCAGCAGTATCGATGTCATTGAAGATAATTCTGTTATTGTTAAGACAGACGACGGTTCCAAAAGCATACCCATCGGTAAATCATACAAGGAAAAATTAATGAAGGATATCAATTTGATCATCAAATAGATATGTAATTTATTCCTGAAATGGTCTCCAGCCGGTTCCTCTTCCTGAACCATATCGCCCAGACTTCACCATCACCAATGCTGATTGAAATAGTATCGGCAAAAGGAATATTTCTTTACGGCCCCGGAAATAAACGGTATATGGACCTGATCTCGGGGGTAAATGTATCCGCCCTCGGACATGGCCATCCGGAGATCCTTCGCGCTGTGAAAGAACAGGTCGACCGCCACATGCACGTAATGGTTTACGGGGAATTTATCCAATCCCCGCAGGTGGAATACGCTCACCTGCTGTCAGACCTTCTTCCCCCCCAACTGGATAGTGTTTATTTTGTCAACAGCGGAGCAGAAGCTGTCGAGGGGGCAATGAAACTGGCCAAGAAGGTAACGGGCAGATACGAAATAATTTCCTTCCGCCATGCCTATCACGGGAGTACCCAGGGTGCTCTCAGCATTCTCGGCGATGAGAATTTCAAAACCCCTTTCCGGCCCCTCCTTCCCGGTGTGCGTATGCTGGGATTCAACAAATTCGAAGATCTACGTGAGATTACATCATCTACTGCGTGTGTGGTGGCCGAGGTGATGCAGGCCGAGGCAGGGGTCATCCCTGCTGCCAAAGGATTTCTCAAGGCGCTACGTGAACGGTGCACACAAACCGGCACGCTTCTCGTATTTGATGAAATCCAGACAGCCTTTGCAAGGACAGGAGAGCTTTTTGGATTTATGAAATCCGGCGCCGTTCCCGATATCCTCGTCCTGGCCAAGGGACTCGGTGGAGGAATGCCCCTCGGAGCATTCATTGCTTCCAGGGAGAGAATGTCAGTCCTTTCAGATCATCCCGTTTTAGGACATATTACCACTTTTGGCGGACATCCTGTCTCATGTGCGGCAGGGCTGGAAACCCTGAGAATCATTCTCCGGGATAAGCTCACCGGGGATGTCCTGCGTAAAGAAAAACTTTTCCGGCAAGGGCTGACTCACCCGTCTGTAAAAGAGATCAGGGGAGAGGGACTTCTCCTTGCCGTTGAACTGGGGAGCAAGGAATTAATGCACCGTGTGGTTGAGGAAGGTCTGAAGGCGGGATTTGTGACAGATTGGTTCCTGTTCTGCGAAACGGCTGTCAGAATTTCACCCCCTCTCAATATAACAGATGAGGAGATCGGCGAGTCATGCCGGATGATCAATGAAGCAATTTCGGCAGCTGAAAACCAATAATCGGCATAAATCCCCGTTCTCTTCAAAATAGGAATGCAGTGAAGAAAATTTCTTTTATTCTCCTTTTTGGTCTTCTTTCTATATGGTCTTTTACACAGGAGCCTGACTTTGCAAAGGTGACGAATACGGAAATGGAAATTTCATCCGGGTTCGAAAGATTATTTTCACTTCCCGATTCACCGGAAAGGGATTCCCTGAACGAAATACTTTTGAATCACCTCAGCTCTGCTCTCTCCTCCTGGGACAGCTTCTTTTATAACTGGGACAAACTTAAGTACGTGGGTAACTTCCGTTCACCCGACAACCGTGTCAGGGTCTTTACATGGTATCTTGAAAGCGCTGGCCCGGAATATCATTACTACGGGCTTATCCAGCATCTCACAGGCAACAGGAAAAAGAAACAGGAGGTTGAAGTGTTCGGGCTCACTGACCGGCACCGGGATGTTAAAAACCCGGAGACCGTAGTGCAATCCGATACTTCCAACTGGCTCGGTTATCTCTGCTATGGTATCCATTCTTTCAGGAAAAGAAAAAATACCTGGTACGTCCTTTTCGGCTATGAATATCCGTCCCGGTTCTCACAAAAGAAACTCCTCGATGTTCTTACCTTCGACCGGAAAGGAGAACCTGTCTTTGGCGGCAATTTTGTTCTCGATAAAAAAAGAACCGACAGGTTCATCCTCGAATATTCTGCCGATGTGGTCATATCCTTACGATACAATCCGCATCTCGATATGATCGTTTTCGATCACCTGGAGCCCATGCAACCCATACTCGAGGGCAATTACCGGTTCTATAACCCTGACGGATCATTCGACGGTCTTACTTTCGATGACGGGAAATTCATCCTGGAGAAGGATGTGGATGCCCGGAACTATTGATCGCTGACAGCCTGACCTGCACTGTCGAAATGGCAGTTCTTATCCTGTGGCACGGGCTTTGAAAGGCTATGCGCGAATGTTTAATATTAAAAATTCAAGACTATGCATAAGGGAAAAATCGATGTAACTACCGAGAATATTTTTCCGATCATTAAAAAATTCCTGTACTCGGATCATGAGATCTTCCTCAGGGAGCTGATCTCAAATGCTGTGGATGCGACTCAAAAATTAAAGACTCTTGCTTCACTCGGGGAATTCCAGGGTGAACTGGGAGACCAGACCATCCGGGTGGAACTCGACCGAAAGAAAAAAACACTGAAGGTTTCCGACAGGGGTATTGGGATGACTTCCGAAGAAGTGGAAAAGTATATCAACCAGATCGCTTTCTCAAGCGCCGAAGAATTCCTCTCAAAATATAAGAATGCCGGCAACGCCCTGATCGGCCATTTTGGCCTCGGGTTTTATTCGGCCTTCATGGTATCCGGGAAGGTCGAGGTGGTCACAAAATCATACAAGGAAGGATCACCTGCCGTCAAATGGGTATGTGACGGGAGCCCTGAATACACAATTGAAGAAACGGAAAAGGAAAGTTTCGGGACCGACATTGTCCTCCATATCGATGAGGAATCGAAGGAATTCCTGGAGGAGGACAGGATCAGCGGAATCCTGAATAAATATTGTAAATTTCTGCCCGTGGAGATCGCTTTCGGAAAAGAGAAGGAATGGAAGGACGGCAAAGAGATTGAGACCGGGAAGGACAATATCATCAATAACACGAAACCGCTCTGGACCGAAAAACCTGTTGATGTAACCGATGAACAGTATAAAGAATTCTACCAGGAACTGTACCCCATGGGCGGTGAGCCGCTCTTCAACATCCATCTGAATGTGGATTATCCATTCACCCTCACAGGCATCCTCTATTTCCCGAAAATAAAGAGTAATTTCGAGATCCAGAAGAACAAGATCCAGCTTTACAGCAACCAGGTCTTTGTAACCGATTCCGTTGAAGGTATCGTGCCCGAATTCCTGACCCTCCTCCACGGTGTTCTTGACTCACCCGATATTCCCCTGAACGTGTCCAGGAGTTATTTGCAGAGTGATTCCAATGTGAAGAAGATATCGAATCACATTATGAAGAAGGTTGCCGACCGGCTGGAGGAGATCTTTAAAGAGAAACGGGTTGAGTTTGAAAAGAAATGGGACGATCTTAAACTTTTCATCACTTACGGTATGATTTCCGATGAGAAATTTTACGAACGTTCCGAAAAATTTGCCCTGCTAAAAAATACCGACGGTAAATATTTTACACTGGAGGAATATGAGAAACTGATCAAAGACAACCAGACGGATAAAAACAAGACCCTGGTGTACCTTTATTCTACAGATCCCGAAGTTCAACACAGTTTTATCGAGAAAGCCAGATCGAAAGGCTATGATGTGCTCCTTTTGGATGGCCAGCTTGATCCCCATTTCATCAACCATGTAGAACAAAAGATGAAAAACGCACGGTTCAGCAGGGTAGATGCAGATGTCGTTGATAAACTTATCGAGAAAGAAGATGCGAAGACCTCGGACCTTCCTGAAGAACAGCGGAATGACCTTTCGGTTGTCATCGAGTCACAGGTCCCTGAAAAGAATAGATTCATGGTCTCCTTCGAATCCCTGGGCGAAAATGAAAGTCCGGTACTGATCACTCAGTCTGAATTTATGCGGCGGATGAAGGATATGTCGGCTATGTCGGGGATGGATTCTTTTTACGGCAGCATGCCCGACAGCTACAACCTGGTGGTCAACACCGACCATATGCTGGTAAAAAAGCTGCTCGGGGACAAGGATAAAAAGCTTTCTAAAAAACTCGACGAGTTCAGTATTAAGCTGAAAGAGCTTAACGGGCAAAATGATGAGCTGAAAAAGGCGAATGAAAAGAAGAAAGAGGAAGAAATTCCGCAGGCTGACCGGGATCGCATGGAAGACCTGGACAAGGAGATTTCTGCTCTCGGGAAAAGCCGCCGTGAAGCACTGGAAGAATTCGCAGGCAAGAATAAACTTGTAAGACAGCTTATTGACCTCGCCCTTCTTTCGAACAATATGCTCACCGGGGAAGCCCTTACCAATTTCATTAAACGGAGCGTGGATTTGATAAAATAAGATGAGATTTCAGGGGTTTCACCACAGATATCTCAGATTATCACTGAAAAAGTTGTTTGAAGTGGTTTGAAATGGTTTGAAATGGTTTGAAATGGTTTGAAATGGTTTGAAATGGCTTGAAATGATTTGATGTTGGTTGATGCTGGTTGATGTGGTTTCATCTTGTTTCAGGTTCGAAAGTATCAGATAGTTTGTTCGGGAAGCCTCCGTAGGTGGCTGATATCGATAGCTTAATATGAATGCGCGTCCCAGCGCTCCGTAGGTGCGCAACATGAATGTAGAACACCGCGGGTTTAATTGAAGATGGTTTGAGATGGTTTCTCAGGTGGTTTCAGGGAGTTTAACCACAGATTTCACAGATTATCACAGATTAGCTCCGTGATTATCCGCACAAATCCGTCAAATGCGTGTTCCTCTTCTCTCAAACCATTTCAAACCATTTCAAACCATCAAACCCGCGCTCATCCGCGTTCTACTCCCCACGTTCCTCTTCTTTGAAATTTCAGAACATCTCACGTACCTCTTTCTTAAGAAATTCTACTGCCCCTACGATGGGGGAATTCTCCTGTTCGATGGCATTTTCCAGGATCTTCTTACCCAGGGTGAGCCCGCTGGCCTGGGGATTCATCCCAATGGCCGATTCACTTACCAGCTTTATAATGTTGTTTTTAGCCGACTTCACTTTTTCCCATGCCTGGGAGCTGATATAAGTCTGCTGGGCGAGGTTGTGTTCGAATTCGGTACGTACCGCAGTGATGAGCTCGTTCTGGAATTGGGAGATGGTAAGGTTGGGCCGGCTCACCCGCATCACGAGTGAATCGGGTGAGATGCGCTCGAGGAAGAGGATCAGCC
The DNA here is from genome assembly GCA_963771005.1 of uncultured Bacteroidales bacterium. Lineage (GTDB taxonomy): Bacteria > Bacteroidota > Bacteroidia > Bacteroidales > DASQZK01. The sequence goes on along the minus strand of CAVYRO010000008.1, from coordinate 760,150 downwards.
TTTCGTAAGCCTGGAGCCTGAGGGGAAGGGTGCTCTCGCGCCGGCTCATGGAGATCTCGAACTTCCTTTTTTTATCTTCGTTCCGCAGGAAGATCCGGATCAGCAGGTAGGCCGTAAGAAATACGATCAGTGCAGGAAGGGTATACTTAAGAATTTCAATTATTTCATTCATGTTCATATTTTTTTCAAACGAAAGCAGGAATAAATTTATCAATTTATAATAAAAAAAGTAATTTTGAAGCTGTTATAAAAAACATAATACGAATTTCCTGCACATCAAATTTACTACCTATGGAAAATGTTTCAAAGAGATTGGCCAGTTTATCTGCATCACAGACCATTGCAATGAACCAGAAAAGTCGTGAGATGAAGGACCGTGGACTGGATATCATCAACCTCAGCGTTGGAGAGCCTGATTTCCCGACTCCCGATCATATTAAAACGGCGGCCAAAAAAGCCATAGATGATAATTATTCCTTTTATGCCCCCGTTCCCGGCTATCCGGATCTGAGAAAAGCCATCTGCAAGAAATTCAAAGATGAAAACCACCTCGAATACACGCCTGAACAGATCGTGGTTTCTACAGGAGCAAAACATTCCATAGCCAATGTCCTGCTCTGCATCATCGACAAAGGCGACGAGGTGATCGTTCCCGCACCCTATTGGGTGAGTTATGTTGAGCAGGTAAAGATCGGCGAAGGGGTGAATGTGATTGTAGACACCACCTTTGAAAACGAATACAAAATGACACCGGCCCAGCTTGAACAGGCTATCACGCCGAAGACGAAGGCGCTTATCCTCTGTTCCCCCTCCAATCCCACCGGCGGGGTATACACCCATGAGGAGATGAAGGCGCTGGCTGACGTGCTCCGGAAATATCCGGAGGTTATCATTATCTCCGACGAGATCTACGAACACATCAACTTTATCGGCCAGCACACCAGCATTGCCGAATTCCCCGGCATGCCGGAAAGAACAGTTGTGGTAAACGGTGTCTCCAAGGGCTATGCCATGACGGGCTGGCGTATCGGTTATCTCGGCGGCCCGTTATGGATCGCAAAAGCCTGCAATAAACTTCAGGGACAGATGACATCCGGGGCCACCTCCGTTGCCCAGCGGGCCGCACTGGCCGCACTCGAAGGAGATCAGGCCTGCGTGGCAGAAATGAATGCCGCCTTCAGAAGACGGCGCGACCTCGTCCTGGGACGTCTCAGTGGTATCGCAGGGATCAAATGTGCAACCCCCGGCGGAGCCTTTTACGTCTTCCCCGACATGAGTGCATTTTACGGAAAGTCAGCCAATGGCCAGAAAATCGCCGGTTCGATGGATCTCTGCATGTATCTCCTCGAAAAGGGTCTCATAGCAACCGTTCCTGGTGAAGCCTTCGGAGCCCCCGATAATATCAGGATCTCGTATGCCAATTCCGACGAGAACCTCGTGAAGGCCATGGACCGTTTACGGGATGCACTGGCGGCATTAAAATAATAGCCGCATCCCCCGGTCAATACATTCATTGGTGCCACCCGTAGGGGCAGGTCGCGACCTGCCTTTTTCAATCCCGGCAGAAACAAACCCATCGGAAATTCCCATTTCCCATGTATCCGTAAACTATGCGGAGTATTTTTCCGTTTTACCAGGTAAAGAAATATTTTTAATTTTACGCTTCTTAACTAAAACCAGGAAATGGTTCGACGCAGTATTTCAAGGAAAACACCGGGATTCATGAGACTGTCCCTATGGCTTGTTTTCGCGGGTATCGTCATTGCCCTTGCCGGGTTTATCCGGATATACCGGGTACTTTTCGGCCCGTCGGTCCAGGTTCCTGCGGGGGAGAGTGTGATCTTTTTTGTTCATACAGGTGCAGATTATAACGAGGTTCTCGCGGACCTGGCCGGTCAGCAGATTATAAAGGACAGGAAGGGGTTTGAATGGCTGGCGGACAAGAAAAAATACCCGGCCCATGTTCATCCCGGGCGGTATCGTTTCACCCACAATATGAGCAACAACGACCTCATCAATCTGCTCCGGTCGGGAAAGCAGGAACCCGTGATGGTGACTTTCAACAACCTGAGAACTATCGATGAACTGGCCGGTACACTGTCGGAACAGCTCGAACCCGATTCATCTGCCTTTTCCGCGTGTTTTCATGATTCTGCGACAGCAGAAAATAATGGCTTCACAATGGAGAGCCTACCGGTTATGTTCATTCCCGATTCGTATGAATTTTACTGGAATACGACACCTGAAGAGTTCGTGAAAAGAATGAAACGCGAGTACATTGCCTTTTGGTCTGAAGGCAGGAAGGAGAAGGCCGATAAGGAAGAGATGAAACCGGCCGAAGTTTCCATTCTGGCTTCGATCGTGGAACAGGAATCGCTGCATAATGACGAGAATCCTCTAATTGCGGGGGTTTTTATGAACCGTCTCGAACAGGGTATCCCGCTTCAGTCGGATCCAACCCTCATCTTTGCCCTGAACAATTTTTCCATCCACCGGGTACTCAACAAACAGAAGTTCGTAGATTCCCCGTATAATACCTACCGGCATCGCGGCCTCCCTCCCGGGCCTATTTGCATCCCGTCGAAGTCGGCAATTGATGCGGTATTGAATTACGAGGATCATAATTACCTGTATTTCTGTGCAAAACCAGATTTTTCCGGGTATCATAATTTTGCCAGAACGCTTGCTCAACATAACAAAAACGCACGTTTATACCAAAAGGCTCTCAATCAACGTAAAATATTCAAATAGTCATTATTATTTTATAAGAAAGACGTAATTTCATCCTATGAACAGGATCAAATTTGGAACGGACGGCTGGAGGGCTGTAATTGCCCGGGATTTCACTACAGAGAACGTCGCCAGGCTGGCGCTGGCATGCTCTACATGGCTATTGCGCAAGTACAGGGAAGCAACTGTAGTCATCGGTTATGACAGTCGGTTTGGGGGTCCTATGTTCGCAGAAACAGCTGCCAAGATCTTTGGCTCGAAAGGAATAAGGGTGATTCTGAGCGACAGGTTCACTTCGACGCCTGTGGTATCCTTTGTGGTGAATATGATGAAGGCTGAGCTTGGAGTGATGATCACAGCCAGCCATAATCCTCCCGAATATAATGGTTTCAAGCTGAAGGGAACCTACGGGGGGCCCTTGTTCGATGAAGATCTCCGGGATATTGAAAATATGATCGATTATGACTTCCAGCTCGATCTCGACATGATCCGGATCGAAAACCTGGTCGACAAGGATATCCTTACCATCGGGAATATTGAGGAATACTATGTCCAGCATGTAAGTGAAAATTTTGACCTTGCCGAATTACGCAAATATGCAGGATCCATCGCCTTTGATCCTATGTACGGCAGCGGGCAGAATATTCTCGGCGCCATTCTTCCCGGAATAAAAATCATTCATAACAAACAGGATTATGGTTTCGGGGACATCCCTCCCGAACCGCTTGAAAAAAATCTAACGGAATTTCTCAATTTTGTTCGTAACGATCCGGATATCAAACTTGGGATTGCCATCGACGGGGATGCCGACAGGATCGCTCTCGTCGACGAAGACGGAAACTATATCGACTCCCATCATATCATTCTTCTTCTCATCCACTTCCTTGCGGGGTACAAGGGAGAAAAGGGAAGCATCATCACCGGGGTCTCTTCCACGGTGAAAATCGAGAAACTGGCCAGGCATTATGATCTCCCCGTTAAAAGGGTGAAGATCGGGTTTAAGGAGATCTCCCGGCACATGGTGAAGGAAGATGTGCTGGTGGGTGGGGAGGAATCGGGCGGGATCAGCGTGAAAGGCCATATTGCCGAACGTGATGGGATATGGATGTCGCTCATCGTCCTTCGGTTCATGCATGAATCGGGGAAGAGCCTGAGAGAATTGATTAATGAGATCTATTCAATCACAGGAAGTTTTGCCTTTGCCAGGTATGATCTTCATATCGATAAGGAACGCAGGAACCGTGTCCTTGACAAATGCCAAAAGGGAAATTTCAACACTTTCGGCAATAACCACGTGGAGAGGATGGATAACCTCGATGGGTATAAATATTTCTTCGATGAAAATTCCTGGTTTATGATCAGGGCTTCCGGAACTGAGCCCATCCTGAGGACCTATGCCGAAGCCTCATCCATGGAAGAAGCAAACGAGCTGCTCAAATCAGGTTACGATGCCATTATGTCTTCCTAAATGACATTGACCTCGCGTTCCAGGTCTATCCCGAACTCATCTTTCACGGATAACCTTATCTTTTCTGAGAAAGCAAATACCTCGCTGCCTGTCGCATTACCGTAATTTATAATGACGAGCGGTTGCTGCGGCCATGTCCCGGTATTGTTTTCGCGAATGCCTTTCCATCCGGCTTTTTCTATGAGCCACGCTGCGGAGATCTTTATATTTTCCTCCGAAGGGTAGGAGGGGATACCGGGAAATCTTTCCCTGAGCATACCAAACTCTTTCACGCTGAGAACCGGGTTCTTGAAAAAACTCCCCGCATTCCCGTATTCTTTTGGATCGGGAAGCCTGGAAGACCGTATTTCAATTATGGTCTCACGGAGAGAGGCCGTATCCTGTTTCTTCTTTTTCAGGAATTCCTGTTCAACAATTCCATACCCGAGTTCAAACCGTGGATGTTTATCCAGCCTGAGACAGACATGGGTTATCAGGAACCGGTTTTTCAGCTCCTGTTTAAAAATGCTTTGGCGGTACCCGAACCGGCATTCCTCACCGAAAATTTTTTGTTCCTGTTTTTTCCCCAGGTGGATTCCCTCTACCCACAGTATCCGGTCTTTTATTTCAACACCATAGGCGCCAATGTTCTGGACCGGCGCGGAACCTGTCATACCCGGGATGAGGGAAAGATTCTCGATCCCCGAATAGCCCTGGTTTATGGAATATTCCACAAAGCTGTCCCAGTTCTCACCCGCACCGACCCTGAAGTCGATGAAGAGTTTGTCCTCCCTTATCACTTCCGACTCTTTCACCAGCGGGTGAAGAACCCAACCCTCAAAATCATCGCGAAAAAGGATATTACTACCTTCGCCGAGGATGATAGTATTTTGATGCCCGATATCATGGGATTTAATGAAAGAAAGGATTTCCGCGGAGTTTTCAAAGGGAACATAATACCGGGCCTTTACATCGAATCCGAAGCTGTTGAACGATTTCAGGGAATGATTTTCGAGAATTTCCGCCATGGTTGAATTGTTAAAGCAAAGATAACATAAGCCCTTCATTGATATAAGAAATCTCTGGTTTATTTTTTATCTTCGCGGGGATGCACGCCGAATCATCCCAAAAGGTATATATAACGGTTACAAATGACCTGGTCACCGATCAGCGGGTTCATCGCGCGGCCGGCACGCTCACTTCAAGTGGCACAGACGTTTGCGTCGTAGGCAGGTTGTTACCGGGATCGCCCGGAACCGGCAGTTTGCCTTACGCAACAAAACGGCTGAAACTGATTTTTCGCAAGGGTTTCCTCTTTTATGCCTTTTTTAATTTCAGGCTGATGCTCTACCTGGTAACCCGTAAAAGGATCACCCACGTCATCTCCAATGACCTGGACACCCTGCCGGCAGGTTTTATTGCTTCAAGGATCCGCGGGGCGGGACTCATCTATGACAGCCATGAGTTGTTCACGGGAGTGCCCGAACTGGCAGGCCGTAAATTTGTGACGGCATTCTGGACACGACTTGAAAGATGGCTGGTCCCCCGGGTCGATCTTGCATATACCGTTAATGATTCCATTGCCGGTTTCTATAGGAAAAAGTACGGAAAGGATTTTCATGTTATCCGGAATGTCCCGCCGCTGCAAAGAGTATCTTTGCCTTTCGGCCTTCCCGCGGAGGTCGAAGATAAAAAGATCGTGATTTACCAGGGGGCGGTCAATGTCAGCCGGGGGATTGAAGAGGTGATCGCCGCGGTAAAATCGATGGAAGGTGTAGTATTTATCATTGCCGGTGCGGGTGATATATTCGATGATATCCAGGATCTGGTGAGAAGGGAAAGTTTGGAAAAAAAAGTCATTCTCACCGGCAGGATCCGGCCTGAATATCTTCATTCGCTAACATCAAAAGCGCACCTTGGCGTTTCCTGCGAACTGAACGCCGGGCTCAACTATTATTATGCCCTACCCAACAAGTTGTTTTCCTATATCCATGCGGGGATCCCGGTTCTCACCTCCGCTTTTCCGGAAATGGAAAAGATCGTACTGGGCCGGCAGGTGGGACTGACAGTGGAGGATCCATCGGATACGGAAAATCTTTCTCGCATCATCCGCGAAATGCTTGATGATGAAAAGCGGCAGGCTTTTTGGAGGAAAAATGCATTGCTTGCCACGAAGGAATTATGTTGGGAAAATGAACAAATCAAACTCCAAATGCTTTATAATAAAGCAGGTATAATGACCGGCCTGGCAGAGGAAGGAAAACAATCCTAATCAAATCTGTTTCCTTATACTAATCGATCATATGGGTTCCATTGTACCTTTAAAATCAAAATTATTATATAATGAAACCCATATGATGAATGACAACACAAAGTTGACCGAATACTAATCGATCATATGGGTTCCATTATACCTTTAAAATCAAAATTATTATATAATGAACTATAAAATTGCCGTTATTACCCTTTTAATACTGATTTTTAGCATGGCTTCGCATCAGGTTTCATATTCGCAGATCGAATTCACCGAGGTAACCAATGCTTCCGAATGGGAGCAGCTCACCCACAAAGCTAAAAAATCAGGGAAGCTCATCTTTCTGGATGTATACGCCACATGGTGCGGCCCGTGCAAGTACCTTGAGAAAAATGTGTATACAGATCCCTCTGTAGGTGAATATTACAACGATAAGTTTGTCAATGCCAAGATGGACGGGGAAACGGATTTCGGGGCCGTTTTTGCCAGGGATCACCAACTCGAGGCTTACCCGACCATGTTTTTCCTTACCGCGGATGCAGATCTTCTGGCCAGGATCGTGGGCGTCAGGGAAGCCGGACCCTTGAAGGAAATAGGGGAAACCGTGAAGGAGAATTCGGATAAGATTGCCTATTACGAGGAGAATTTTCCCCAAGATAACCTGAACCTGGAAGAACTCCGCAAGTACCAGTCCATCCTCTCTGCACTCGGACAGGATGACAAGGCCAATGAGGTGGGCGCAGCCATCCTTCCCGGTCTTTCGGAGGAGGATATCATGAATCCCGCATATAAAGACGTTATCCTGGCGTCTTCTCCTGATATGCACAGTAAGGTCTTTAAAATTCTAGTTCAGCATAAGGATAAATTCGAAGAAACATGGAGCAAGGAAGATCTCAACAAGCTCTTCGGAGAGATCTTCAATAAAACGCTCAGCGAAGCCATTGCAAAAAAGGACGTCGCCCTGCGTGATAGTATTATCAGCCAGCTCCTCCCGGTTTACCTGGACAAGCCGGAGGATATCCGTTCAGGTGCCTATATCACCAAAAAGATCTTTTTCGCCAATACGGATCAATGGAAGGATTATGGTGAGCTGGTATCGGAGCAGTATAATGCAGAGCACAAAGGCGACCCTGCATTTCTTTATTCTGAAGCCTACGAAGTGGCCAATAACTTCAGTTACAGTGAGGATGCCCTGGGGTATGCCCTGTCATGGGTGAACCAGGCGATCGAACTCGACAGGTCGTTTGACAACATCCTCCTGGCAGCATATATCAACGGAATGAAGGGTAATTTCGACCAGGCGAACAAGTATGTGGCCGAAGCAGAAAATATGGAACTTACAGAGGAGCAGAAAACGATGCTTAATGAATTGAAGAAGGTTATTGTCCAGGCTTCGGAACAAACGGAAAAGAAATAACCGGTTCTTTCAGTGAACGAAATTCTTTTTGATCTGCATTCATTCCTTATTTTCTTGCAGCATTTCCTAATCTTATGATCTCATCGGAAAGATAGACCTTTCCTGCGGGAATGTTATTGGCGACGGTTATCATGGCACGGGCAACCGTTTCTGCTTTCACTCCCTTGTATTTCCGCAGGGGGCCTATAAACATAAAACCCAAGGTCCGGAACAGCATTTTACCGGCTGCCTCCCCAAAACGGAATTCATCGCGTTTGCCGAGCAGGAAGGAGGGTCTGAAGATGGACAGCTGCCTGAAACCGTAACGGCTGATCTCCTCTTCCATCCTGCCTTTTGTGCGGAGGTAAAAATTGCCTGAGGAGGGATCCGCGCCGATGGATGAAATAACCAGAAATTTGGCCACGCCATTTCCATGGGCAATCCGGGCAAGCTCTGCAGGAAGTTCAAGATCCACACGTTCAAAGGCTTTTTTTGATCCGGCTTTCTTAATGGTTGTACCCAGACAGCAGTAAAGTTCATCGCCCTTCACCCTGCCTGCTATCCGGCGGGTATCTGTCAGATCGTCAACAATGACTTCAAGGCCTGGATGTTCTTCTCCTCCAGGTCTGCGCACAAAAACCCGGACGTGGGAATATCGGTCATCCATCAGGAGCTGACGGGTAAGTTCACTGCCGGTCAAACCTGTGGAACCGAAAATGAGCGCTGTTTTTTCCCTTGATGCCATGAACCGTCAGATTAACAAAATGAATTCACATTTACATAGCCAAAATTCGTTGACTCGATTTTCAGAGGCCGAGGAGGGATTTCTCAGGATCCGTTCCGCTCAGAAGCATCTTTACCGGATTTTCGATATACTGCTTCACCCTCACCAGGAAGCTTACGGAGTCCCTGCCGTCGACTACCCTGTGATCATAAGAAAGGGCAAGGTACATCATGGGCCTTACCGTTATCTGTCCATCGACGACTACCGGCCGCTCGAGTATGTTATGCATGCCCAGTATGGCAGCCTGGGGAGGATTGATAATAGGGGTTGAGAGCATCGACCCGAAGATCCCGCCGTTTGTAATGGTAAAGGTACCGCCATTCATCTCTTCGATGCTGATCCTGAATTTCCTGGCCCTGGAGGCGAGTTCCATGATCATTTTCTCAATTTCGGCAAGTCCAAGTTTTTCCACATTTCGAAGGACAGGAACCATCAGTCCTTTATCGGTCTGAACGGCAATACCGATGTCTGTGAAGGCGGGGGTTACCAGCTCTTCGTCCTCAATACGGCTGTTCACATTCGGGAATTCCAGGAGGGCAAGTGAAACAGCTTTGGTAAAGAAAGACATAAACCCGAGCTTGATGCCGTGCTTGCTGACGAAGGAATCCTGGTATTTCTTTCGCAGGGCAATGACTTGGCTCATATCCGCCTCATTGAAGGTGGTAAGCATGGCTGTTTCATTCTTCACAGCTACGAGCCGCCCGGCCAGCTTACGCCGGAGTGTGCTTATTTTGGAACGGTTTTCCTCCCTGCTCCCTTCACCTTTCACCAACCCGGCCCGGCCCCCCGGCAGCGACTGAATTAAGGCACTGACTTCCCGGCTGGTGATCTTGCGAAGGCCATTTATGATATCATCCACGTTCAATCCTTCTTCTTCCATCATCTTCCTGGCTACAGGTGTAGTTTTAACTCTGTCCTTATCACTAATTTCCTCTTTCCCTGCAGCCGGAGGGGTTGAAATATTTTCATCCCGGTTTTCTCTTTTTTGCCGGGATTCCTGTTTAGGTTCCTGTTCAGATGTTTTTGCGACTTCAGGAGCGTTTTCCCCGGATGGTGCTTCAGCTTTATTTTCAGGTGCCGGCGAAGGGGAGGGGGCAGCAGTTGCAGTATCTTTCTTTTTCCCGGGCTCAGACTCATTCTTAGCTTCGGAAACAGACTTGCCGGCTTTCGATGTATCGATGGTGCAGACCACAGCGCCCACGGGAATCGTTTCACCTTCTTGCTTCAACAGGGTGATCTCACCGCTCTCCTCAGCAATAAGCGGGAGAGTAGCTTTTTCTGATTCAATCTCACCAATCTCCTGGTCTTTTTCCACATGGTCGCCTGTTGATACGAACCAACTGCCGATCTCGACTTCGGTGATGGATTCTCCCGGACTGGGCACTTTGATTTCAATGGCCATTCGCTTATGGATTATTTCAGGTTACGCATCGAAATAATGATGCTGTTTGAGGATCTCTTTTCTTGAACTTCCCACTACGCACTGGAGTCCGCAGTACTTGTTGTTCAATTCACATGTGCATCTTCTGAAAACTTTAGCGATGATCTCCTTCTGCTGCAGTTCGTGAAGCTTGAACAATCCGACTGCCGGACTGCCGCTGGGCTGCCGGGTTACCGGGATGATGCCATTTCCCTTCAGGATGTTTTGTATATAATACCAGGCCCCCATATTTTCAGGTTCTTCCTGGACCCAGAGCGTTAGCAAATTATTTTTAAATTTCGAAAGGAGGTTCTCAATTTCCTTCTTCGGAAAGGGATGGAGCTGTTCAATCCGGACCAGGGCAATATCTCGGGCATCCAGTTCTTCTTTTCTCGCAAGGAGGTCGTAATATATCTTTCCCGACGACAGTACCACCCTGCGCACCTCGTCGACATCGACATTTTGATCTTCGATAACGGGTTGAAAATGATCGTGTTCCAGCTCATTCAGGGATGAGATACATTTCGGATGGCGGAGAAGGCTTTTCGGGGTAAAGACGATAACAGGCACACGGAAATTACGCTTCATGTGGAGCCTGAGGAGGTGAAAAAGATTTGCAGGTGTGGTGGGGTTTACGATCTGCATATTACCCCGGGCGGCAAGGACGAGAAAACGTTCAAGCCGGGCGCTCGAATGTTCGGGTCCCTGGCCTTCAAAACCGTGAGGGAGATACATTACGAGGCCATTCATCAGTCCCCACTTCTCTTCGGCAGAACTGATATACTGATCAACGATCACCTGACCCACGTTGGCAAAATCACCGAACTGGGCCTCCCAGATGGTTAGCGATCCGGGGGTGGCGAGGGCATAACCGTATTCAAATCCGAGAACGCCATATTCGTTGAGCGGTGAATTGTAGATCTCGAATTTTGCCTGGTCGGCTGAAAGATGTTTCAGGGGCGAATACTCCTGATCCGTATCTTCGATGACCATCGCGGCATGACGGTGTGCGAAGGTGCCCCTGACGCTGTCCTGGCCGCTTATCCTTACCGAATGTCCTTCGGTAAGCAGGGATGCATAGGCAAGGAGTTCTCCCATAGCCCAGTCCACACGTCCTTCCTCGGCCATAGCGGTTCTTTCTTCAAGGAGCCTGACGATCTTCCTGAAAAATTTCTTATCAGCGGGGAGCTTGTTGATCTTATGAGCCAGGTCAAGCAGGTTCTCCAATGTAACTCCGGTCACCACCCTCTTTTCAAAATCCTCTTCACGGGCATACTTGTACTTGGACCATTCTTCCTTGAGAAACTGCGGGATAATAACCTTACTGAGCTGACGTGATTTTTCCAGCTTCTCTTCCAGGATCATGTCGAAATCCTTTTCGAAGCGTTCAATTTCCTCCCGGCTGTAAATTTTCTTTTCAACCAGGTATTCGGCATAGATATCCCTCGGGTTCGGATGCGCATTGATCGCTTTGTAAAGGAGGGGCTGGGTGAATCTGGGTTCATCGCCCTCATTATGACCGTATTTCCGGTAGCAGAGTATATCAATAAATACATCCGTATGAAAGGTCTGCCGGTATTCCATTGCGATCCGGATGGTATGGACCAGGGCTTCGACGTCATCGCCGTTAACATGGAAGATGGGGGATTTGGTCACCTTACCGATATCGGTGCAATAAGTGCTCGAACGGGCATCAAGGTAATTCGTGGTAAATCCCACCTGGTTGTTGATGACAAGATGAATGGTTCCGCCGGTGCGATAGCCGGTAAGTTCGGACATCTGGATAACTTCGTATACGATACCCTGACCGGCAATGGCTGCATCCCCATGAATGATGATGGGTGCCAGTTTATTGTCGTTGCTGTTATAGACGTGATCGATCTTGGATCTTGAGACTCCTTCAAGTATAGGTGTGCCGGCTTCAAGATGGGAAGGATTCGGCGCCATATTGAGTCGTACCTTACGTCCTCCGCGGGTGGTAATGATGTTGCTGTACCCCAGGTGGTATTTCACATCGCCGAGCGTAATTCCCTTCTCGTATTCCTCTCCTTCAAATTCCTTGAATGCCCTCTCATAGGGTTTTTGAAGGACATTGGAAAGGACATTCAGCCTTCCCCTGTGCGACATGCTGATCGTGAATTCATCAATGCCCAGGAAGGCGCCATGATCGATGACGGCATTCAGCGCAGGAATAAGGATCTCGGCACCCTCGAGTGAAAAACGTTTCTGCCCCGTGAACTTTTTGTGAATAAATTTCTCAAATCCCACGGCATGTTTCAGATGCAGGAAGATCTCTTTTTGCTCCTCATTGGAAAAAACACTCTGGTTCATGTTCGTCTCGATCCGTTCCTGGAGCCATCTTACTTTTTCAGGGCTGCGGATGAACATGTATTCCGAGCCGATGGATCCGCAGTAGGTCTGGTTAAGATATTCGACTATCTTCCTTAATGTGGTCTTCCCGATTCCCAGTTCACGACCGGCATGGAATTCCAGATCCAGGTCATTCTCCGAAAGACCGTAATTTTCGAGGTCGAGGGTGGGAAAATACTTTCTCCTCGTCCGGACGGGATTAGTGGGGGTAAAGAGGTGCCCCCTTTTACGGTAGGCATCTATATAACTGATTACCTTGAATTCCTTGTCAAATGTGTCGGAGTGGATTTCGCCGTTACCCGCGTTTCTTAAAGCAAAATTGAATCCCTGGAAGAATTTTTGCCAGGAGGGATCAAGAGAGTCCGGGTTTTGCTGGTATTGTTCGAAAAGTTCTTCAATCGCATTAATCTCTCCATTTCCTAAAAATGATAGATCATCCATAATTGAGTTCTCAGGGCTTTTTGAGGTTCAAAAATACAAAACTTTTGGGTTTGTACGCTTTTATAATTCCCAACCGGGTACATCTATTATCAGCTTTTTAAACATCTGAATTACCCGGTTTGTTTAATGATAAACGCTTATAATCACGTGAGAAGCCGTTGCAAAGAGCCGTTTGGGGAAGACTTTCTGATTCCGAATCCGGATTCGGAAGATTTTAATCTCGTGTGTCCGGCCTTTTTTTCTATATTTGCGTTTTTCCTCTTTTCTCAATAAAATAATATTCAGTATCATGAAATTAGGAATTCTTAAGGAATCTCCGGATGAAAACAGGGTGGCGATGCTACCCGAAAGTGTCAGTTCACTCACGAAATTAAAGGTTGAAGTAATGATCGAGAAGGGAGCCGGAACCCGTGCTTTCGCATCCGATACGGATTATGAGGATGCAGGAGCGAAAGCCGGTACGCGGGAAAAGATCCTAAGCCAGGCCGATGTGCTTGTCATGATCCAGCCCCTTCCGGTTGAAGAATTGAAAAATCTGAAAAAAGGACAGGTTGTGGTAGCTGTCCTGAATCCCTTTTTTAACCGTAAGACCGTTGAGGCACTTGCAAAGGCCAACGTCACTTCCTTCAGTCTCGATGTGGTTCCCAGAACATCGCGTGCACAGGCAATGGATATTCTTTCCTCGCAGGCTACCGTAGCAGGTTACAAGGCTGTTCTGGATGCCGCTAATCATCTGGCCGAATTCTTTCCCATGTTCATGACAGCTGCCGGGACCATCAGGCCTGCCCGGGTTCTTATCCTGGGTGCCGGTGTCGCCGGATTGCAGGCCATTGCCACTTCCAGGAAGCTCGGAGCCGTGGTGGAGGCCTTCGACGTTCGTGCTGCAGCCAGGGAAGAGGTGAAGAGCCTGGGAGCGAAATTTGTGGAAGTGGAAGGGGCAAAGGAAGATGTCCAGGCCGGTGGTTATGCCGTTGAGCAAACCGAAGATTATAAGAAGAAACAGCAACAGGCAGTGCACGATCATGCGTTGAAATCGAATGTGGTGATCTGCACGGCACAGATATTCGGTAGGAAAGCGCCGGTACTCCTTAAGAAGGAAACGGTGGAAGCCATGAAGCCGGGTTCCGTCGTCATTGACCTCGCTGCTTCTACAGGGGGGAATTGCGAGCTGACGAAGAACAACGAAACGGTGATCCATAAACAAGTGACTATAGTGGGAAATTCAAATTACCCTTCACAGCTGCCCACCGATTCAAGCCGGATGCTTGGTAAGAATGTGCTCAATTTCCTTACGCTCATCATCGGTGAAGACGGTTCGCTCAATCTTAATTTTGAGGATGAGATCGTCGCCGGTACCTGTGTCACAAGGGACGGTGAGATCGTTCATGAAAAAATCAAAGCGTCATATCAATCCTAAAAATCTGACCGACATGCAAAATATATTACTTTTTTTCTGGGAGCATAAAGATATGATCTTCATCATTGTGCTCTCCATATTCCTCGGTTTTGAAGTGATCTCAAATGTGCCTTCAGTGCTTCATACCCCGCTGATGTCGGGGGCCAATGCCATCAGCGGCGTAATTATCATCGGGGGAATCATCCTGGTAGGTCACGCCGATACCACCCTTGAATGGGTCCTCGGCATTCTGGCCGTCTTCCTGGCAACCCTCAATGTGGCAGGTGGTTTTGTAGTCACAGACCGGATGCTCGAGATGTTCAAAAAGAAAAAGAAGAAGCAGGACTGAGCGGATCTTCCTGCATTAATTCCATAATATCAAATAAGAGGCAAAACAATCAATCATGGATACATCGATCATTAATCCTTCATCGGGTGCAATCATTCTTGAATTCAGTTATCTGCTGGCGGCGGTTTTTTTCGTAATAGGGCTGAAACTACAGAGTACGCCTGTGAGCGCCAGGCGGGGTAATCTCTGGGCTGCAGCAGGTATGCTCCTTGCCATGATAACCACGCTGTTGCTTCACCGCGACTCCGGCGGGCATGCGATATCCTGGATGAACGGGATCATAGTAGTGGTTACGATCATAGTGGGTTCGGTCATCGGGGCTGTGGTTGCACGAAGGGTTAAGATGACTGCCATGCCGCAACTGGTATCTTTTTTCAATGCCACCGGTGGCGCTGCCTCAGCGCTGGTGGCACTTATCGAATATTCGAACCCGCAGAACCAGTCTACCCTTGTCACGCTCCTCGGGCTGGTCATCGGCAGTATAGCCTTCAGCGGGAGCATGATCGCCTATGGAAAACTCGACGGCAAGGTAGGGGATGTATTCGCCCGTTTCATGACCTACCTCAATATATTCATTCTTCTCATTATTGTTTCCTTAGTGGTTTTCATCATGATTACGGGATTGGATTATGACACCCGGAAGGTCCTGGTGTATATCCTTCTTGCGATAAGCCTTATCTATGGTATTACCTTCGTTCTTCCCATCGGCGGTGCCGATATGCCCGTAGTTATTTCCCTGCTGAATTCGTTCACCGGTATCGCTGCCGCCATGGCCGGGTTCATTTATAAAAATGAAGCCATGATCCTCGGCGGGATTTTGGTAGGAGCGGCAGGAACCATCCTTACTATCCAGATGTGCCGGGCCATGAACCGTTCTCTGCTTAACGTGATCATTGGTGCCTTCGGCGGCGGAGGAACATCTGCCGAACTGGAACATGGCGCTATAAAGGAAATTTCCGTGAATGATGCCAGCGTTTTACTGGCCTATTCGGGCAAGGTGGTGATCATCCCAGGATACGGTCTTGCCGTGGCCCAGGCACAGCATCTCTGCCACGAATTTGAAACCGTTCTGGAGAATAATGGCGTAGAAGTTAAGTATGCCATCCATCCTGTTGCAGGACGTATGCCCGGACATATGAATGTGTTGCTTGCCGAAGCGGATGTTTCCTATGATAAACTCGTCGAAATGGATGAGATCAATCCCGATATGCCAAATACCGACGTCGCTGTGATTATCGGAGCCAACGATGTGGTGAATCCCGCCGCTACCAATGACCCGGGCAGCCCGATCTACGGGATGCCTATTATTAAGGCGTATGAAGCTAAAAATATTATCGTCATGAAGAGGGGTATGGGCAAAGGTTACGCCGCAATCGAAAATTATCTCTTCTACGATGATAAAACCAGAATGCTCTTTGGAAATGCCAAAGATTCCCTCCAAAAGCTTGTAACAGAGATTAAAAGCCTGTAAAGAGCCTGATTGAAGCGTAAAATTTTATTTTGAAAAAACCGGGGTTATTGATAAAGCCCCGGTTTTTTTATGTGAAGAGAATCATAACTCTTATGAATATGCATATGTTGAACGGAGGCCAAATCTGTCATCAAATCGATTATGCATTGATATTTTTAAAATTCTCTGCCTATAATCCAGCTCTTCTCAGTCAGTTAGACGACTTCTTTATTTTTCAACACCCTTTATTTACAATTTCCACAGGAGTAGTGGCTTTGCAACATTTAAAATGAGGTATCGTAAGAATGCTTGATTATCAAGAGGAAAAACGGATAGAGGTGAATGTTGAGAAAAGTAAACCAAAAGCATGTTATTGAAATGAAAAAAATGGGGCATAGCCGGAAGACTTTAAGAAAAATGAAAAAGACGATTATTATATTGATCCTTGTGCTTACCTACCCGGTTTGCATCAATGCACAACAGATACCTCTTTACAGCCAATATATGATGAACGGGTTTCTGCTGAATCCTGCCGTTGCAGGGAGTGAGGGATACACCGCGGTTAACCTTACCATAAGAGAGCAATGGCTGGGCCTGGCAGATGCTCCCAAGACGCAGGCGCTGAGTGGTCAGTCCCGGATATTGAAGAACAGTTTTATCTCAAAAAATTCTTCCATACGACGCAGGCAGCGTCTTAGTTCGCGAAGTGGCAATATTGGTATGGGAGGCTATTTATTCAATGACTCAAACGGTCCGATAAGCCGTACAGGGTTTCAGCTTACCTATGCATATCATATCCGGATGCGGAGTTCGCAGCTATCATTCGGATTATCCGGACTGGCTTACCAGTTTTCCATCGATGACAGTAAAATTAATCTTGAGGATCCCGGTGATTTGACATATCTCAATGCAGAGAAATCCGTCTTTATCCCTGACGCCAACGCAGGAGTGTATTTTTCCAATCCAAAATTCTATGCGGGATTCTCGGCATCCCAGTTATTTCAGTCTGCCCTCAGACTGGGTGAAAAAGGATATGCTCAATATAGAATGAAGCGGTATTACTACCTCACGGCGGGATATGATTTTGATATCAATGAAGAATTGAGCATTGAACCCTCTTTTCTCCTAAAAGCAGCTGAAAACGGGACATACCAATTGGATATCAATTCAAAAGTAATGTATAATGATGAGTATTGGGGAGGGATCTCCTACCGCACCGGCGGCGCTCTTATCATTATGGGAGGTGTAAGGGTCGATAAGTTTTTCTTCGGGTACGCCTTTGATTATACTTTGAGCAGCATCATGAAAAGTACCTTAGGTTCGCATGAGATCATGCTGGCGATCCGGTTCGGCGACAATGCCAGGAGATACAGGTGGCTGAACAGATACTAAAAAATGGAAAAGGTTGGCTATGCAAATACCTGAGAGATATTCCAAACACAAAAAAAGTTGTCAAGCAAAAACCGGGGTTATTGATAAAGCCCCGGTTTTTTTATGTGAATTTATCATTTTAAAGTACGAATTACTCTTTTCAATTTTTGAGTTAAAATGGGGGGAGGACAGGTTTTCTGACTACATCTTAAGGAGCATTTGCCGGGTCCTATATGGTAATACATATACCTTCAGATAGTTATATATATATCCTGTGACGATTTTCAATGCTGCAACCTTTGATGAATCTTAGGGGTCAGTTGCACAGGGCTTGCAACATTTCCATTGATATGCCGTACAAAACCCTATCATTAAAAAGGGGCAAAAATAGTTTGCTTTCCTTTGAGAGTCGAGTGAATGAAAAAGAACTTTAATAAATCAGCAATTTTCGGATGGAATATAGAGGCGGTACGGCTACGTACTTTCTGTCTGTATACCTGCTTTATCTTTTTCTTCGCTATCTTTTCCTTTTCATCCGCAATCTCCCAGGAGGCTACACGGAATAATTATACAGGCAGCTGGATCAATCCTGCCAGCTGGGCCGACGGCTCGTGTCCCGGTACTTCCGGCCTCAGCCCCAATGTGCAATTATATGGTTTTATCACACGTACGGGCAGCCTGGATTTCAACACCGGTGATTTGATAGTTCATGATACCCTGATTATTTTCGGTAATCTTACTTTAGGGAATCATGCAGACCTTTCCATTTTACCCGGCGGAATTTTAATCATTTATGGCGATTACACTTCCGGTAATCAGGTTCAGGTTACTGCAGGCGGATATTTGATCGTTACGGGGATCTTCACCCAAACGGGATCCAAGAACCAGGGAGGTTTTGATATTGACAGCACGGGAAGTGTTTACCTGTTCGATCCTGTTCCCGGAGTTAAGGATGGTACCGGTGGAGGCGACCTGGTATGTGATCCCGATTGCGGTTACGGAGATTCCACAGCATTGACAACGGATCCTATCTCCGGATTTTTCGAATCCGGCGGATATACCATTTCTGCATCCGGGCCTACGACATTTTGTCTGGGAGGATCTGTGGACCTGTCTATCCCCGATGCCGGATCAAATTATCAGTGGTACAAAGATGATATTGCCATACCAGGTGCCAATACTTACATATATACAGCAACAACCAGCGGCAGTTATTATATTACATTGGTTGTCGCTTCCGAGACTTTATCCACTACACCGGTGGATGTTTCTGCCAGTACCCCGAGTATTGCACCTGCATCGGCTTCTGTTGACAGGATTAATTTATGTCCGGCCGATGGCAACATCGTTCTTAGTTATATTGGAGGAACCCCCGGCACGAATGCAACCGCAGAATGGTACAGCGATGCAGCCTTCACAACGAATGTCGGATCGGGAAACAATCTCACGCTTGTCACTCCAAACAGCACCACCACTTATTATGTCCGGTTTGAAGGCGACTGCAATACGACAGCTGCTCAAAACGTGACCGTGACCATCAGCGGCAACAGCACTGCTCCGGCATCCGCTTCATCCGACAGGGATGATATCTGCCCCGGTGCAGGGAATATTGTGCTCAGCTATTCGGGCGGGACACTGGCTTCCAATGCCACCGCTGAATGGTATACGGATGCAGCCTGTACTTCGCCGGCAGGCTCCGGTAATGACCTTACCCTTCCGGCACCGGCTGTAACCACCACGTATTATGTCCGCTTTGAGGGTTGCAACACTACTTCATCGGTCAATGTTACCGTTAATATAAAATCTTTAAGTGTCGTTCCCGCTTCGGCCAGCGTCGACCGCAATGATCTCTGCCCTGCAGATGGTAATATTGTACTGAGTTATGCAGGCGGAACCCTGGGCGACGGAGCAACGGCCGAATGGTACAGCGATGCAGCCTTTACCACGAATGTCGGTTCGGGTAATAACCTGACCCTGGCAACTCCGAATGACACAACAACATACTATGTCCGCTTCGAAGGCGACTGCAATACCACATCTGATGTAAGCATAACTGTAAACATATTAGCGCCAGGCATTTCTCCGGCATCACTGACTTCAGACCGTAATAATATCTGTTCGGCTGACGGTACGGTTGTCCTGTCCTATACTGGAGGATCACCCGGTGCCGGCGGCTTGGCTAGTTGGTACGACGATCCTGGATTAACCGGCCTTGTTGGTACAGGAAATGACATATCTGTTGCAGCCCCGGCGGCAACGACAAAATATTATTTCACTTTTGAAGGAACTTGTGGGAGCACCGGTCCCGATTCCATCACCATCGATATCAATCCGCTCCCGGTTGCCGGATTTGCCGGCCTTGTGACACCGGTGTGTGAGAGTTCAGGCAGCCAGTTACTCACTGGAAATTACGCTCCGGGAGGAAGCTTCACGGGTTCGGGAATCATAGATAACAGTGATGGAACGGCAACCTTTGATCCCTCGGTCGCGGGTACTTTTACGATAAAATATGCATATTACGATGCAAACGGATGCGGTGACTCGGTATCGCTTCCCATTACGATAAACCCGCTTCCCTCTGCAGACTTTGCCGGTCTAAGCAATCCCGCCTGTGTTGAGTCCCCTGCCGATTTGCTCACCGGGAACATGGCTCCTCTTGGAACCTTCACCGGTACAGGCATCACAGATAACGGCAACGGTACGGCGTCTCTGGAACATTCGTCTGAGGGAATTTTCGATATCCTTTACTATTTTTCGGATAGTAATGGTTGTTCCGACACCGTTACTAAAACGCTTACGGTAAATCCGCTCCCCGTCTTAAACGTATTGGGCCTGGAAAGTGATTACTGTTCGGGTAGCCCGGCAGATACGCTTTTCGGCAACCAGGCCCCCGGTGGTACCTTCTCCGGCGACAACATTACCGATTTGATGGACGGCACTGCATTATTTTCACCAGTGCTCAGTGGCCTGAACAACTTCATTTATGCATTTACCGACAGTAACGGCTGTTCTGATACGCTGGATCTCAATGCCCTCGTTCACGATCTGCCGGCCGTAAGTTTTGCAGGCCTTGATTCCGTGTATGATATTCACCAGCCTTTGGTCACACTTACCGGAAATCCTTCAGGGGGAACATTTACGGGATACGGTATATCAGGCGATACCTACAACCCGGCAATGGCCGGTGTACGGATCGATACCGTTATCTATGCCTTTACCGATGCAGGCGGCTGTACAAATTACGATACAGCTGTTACCGATGTCCGGGATTATGATTTTCTCGCCGGTGCATTGCTTATACCCGACATAGATAACTGGTGTTCCCCGGATGCCGCCTATTCAACCATCGGCGCCACTGCTGACGAGTCTGCCGGAAGCTGCTGGAATAACGGACCTTCATTCAACCGCTGGTTCAGATTCCAGGCTACCGCTACCGGGCAGGTGAAGGTAGAGGTCAAGACCGGCGGGACCGAAGGTTCATTGAGATATCCGTATGTTGCGCTTTGGGATGCCGGAGGAACGGAACTCAGTTGCCAATCGTATTATTCAGATTACGGTGACATTGTAATGGGAAATCCCGCTCTCGTCCCCGGTGAATGGTACTATATCTCTGTAGACAATAACAACAATACGAATTACCGGGGATCCTTCA
The DNA here is from genome assembly GCA_963771005.1 of uncultured Bacteroidales bacterium. GTDB lineage: Bacteria > Bacteroidota > Bacteroidia > Bacteroidales > DASQZK01. The sequence goes on along the minus strand of CAVYRO010000008.1, from coordinate 739,090 downwards.
CCCTCTGTGTTGACGATGAAGTGGACTATGATTTTATGGAAGGGGCCCTGACCGTTTCTCATTTTCCCTCCTGGTGTTCGGCCAATGCTGCTTATACCACAGTCGGTGCTAGCCCTGACCGGGGAAGGCCTTCGTGCTGGCCTAACGGTCCGGCTTACAACAGGTGGTTTAAGTTCCAGGCCACTACCCCGGATGTCACCCTCAATGTCAATCTCGGGGGAGCGGAAGGCAGCCTGCGGAATGCAATGCTTGCCCTGTACGACGGATCTATGACAGAACTGGGTTGCTCGCGCTATGAATCCCAATATGATGATATTAAACTTGGATATTCCGGACTTACACCTGGAAACTGGTACTATTTCACCGTCGACAATTACGATAACTCCGCCTACATGGGATCATTCACTATCTGTGTCTCAAACGAAGTGGATTATGATTTCAAAAAAGGAGCGATCGACATTCCCGATATAAGCAACTGGTGTTCAGCGCTCCAGGAGTTCACGACCGTGGAAGCCACCCCTGACGGTATACGTCCCTCCAACTGGAATACAGGCCCCAATTACAACCGGTGGTTTAAATTCCATGCCAGCACAGACAAGATCAGGGCTGTGCTTAAAACCGGTGGAACGGAAGGCACCCTTCGTTACGGTTATATCGCTTTGTGGGATTCCGCAGGCAATGAAGTGGCCAGTTCACGATACCGCTCTGATTACGGTGATGTAGTTGTAAGTTCCGTTGCACTTACGCCCGGAAATCTTTACTATATTTCAGTTGACAATCATTCCAACGCCGGTTACCGTGGTACCTTCAGTTTATGTACAACCGATTGGATTGATTATGATTACAAGGAAGGCGCAATCGAACTTCCGGATATTGACAACTGGTGTTCTCCCGAAAAGGCTTATACTACGGCTGGTGCCACAGCCGATGGTTCGAAAGGCAGTGTATGGCCCAACGGTCCCAATTATAACCGGTGGTTCACTTTCACGGCCACTTCAAACCAACTGAAAGCCACCCTGAAAACCGGTGGAACGGAAGGAACGCTGCGATATGGCCTGATCGCTGTTTGGGATTCTGCAGAGAATGAAGTAGCCAGCGCCCGCTACTATTTTGACTATGATGACATCATCGTTACAAGCAAAAATCTTATTCCGGGTAACAAGTATTACATCACTGTCGACAATGCAAATAATGTAGGCTATACAGGATCATTCAGTCTTTGTGTCGATGATACGCTGGACTATGATTTCAGGGAGGCAGCCATTGATCTTACTGATCTCGATTACTGGTGTTCGGGGCTTGCCGCCTATACCACCATGGATGCCACTCCTGATGGGACAAAAGGTTCCCTTTGGCCAACCGGACCCAATTTTAACCGTTGGTTCAGGTTCCAGGCACCCAAACCCTTCGTGAAGATCGATCTTAAGACCGGAGGCACGGAAGGTACAATGAGATATCCCATGATGGCGCTCTGGGATTCGGTTGGCAATGAGCTTTCTTCGGTTCGGTATACAAACGACTATAATGATGTTGCCATCAATTATGCCACACTCACCCCGGGAGACTGGTATTATATTTCTGTCGACAATGCGAACAATACAGGGTACAGAGGTACTTTCAGTCTGTGTATCACCGATACTATCGATTATGATTTTAAAGAAGCAGCCCTGGAGGTTCCCCATACCGATGGTTGGTGTTCGGCAGACAGGGCTTACACAACAATAGGAGCAACTCCCGACAGGCTCAAGGGTTCGGCATGGAATACAGGCCCGAATTTCAACCGTTGGTTCAGGTTCCAGGCTACCTCGGCTCTGGTGAAGGTGGATGTTAAAACCGGCGGAACGGAAGGATCGCTCAGGTATCCCTATGTGGCTATTTTCAATGAGGACGACACCGAAGTCTCAAGTGCAAGGTACACTTCCGATTATAACGATATCAGCACGAGCAGCGATACCCTCATACCCGGGAACTGGTACTATATCGCTGTTGATAACAGCAATAACACGGGTTACAGGGGAACATTCACGCTCTGTGTGACCGATACGATCGATTATGATTTCAAACAGGGCGCCATACGACTTACCGATCTGAACAACTGGTGTTCCCCCGAGAGGATCTATACAACGGTGGGAGCCACACCCGACGAATTGAAAGGTTCAGCCTGGAATACAGGACCCAATTATAACCGCTGGTTTAAGTTTACGGCTACAACGAATATGGTGAATGTTCAGTTGAAAACCGGCGGTACGGAAGGAAGTCTCCGGTATCCCTATATTGCCTTGTGGAACGCTGAAGGCAGCGAGGTGGGTAGCAAGCGGTATTTCTCGGACTACGGTGACATCAATGTTTCATCCGATACACTCATTCCCGGAAACCTTTATTATGTCTCAGTAGACAATTCCAGCAACACCGGTTATTGCGGAACTTTCTCCCTGTGTATAAATGACGTCATTGATTATGATTTCAGGTCGGGAGCATACGAAATCTCCGATTACCATGGCTGGTGCTCTGCCCTGAGAGAGTTTACGACACTGGGTGCCACACCTGACGAAGATAAAGGTTCATGTTGGGTGAACGGACCGAATTACAACCGTTGGTTCAGTTTCAGGGCAACCGGTACGGAGGTGACGGTGCGGTTGCTGACCGGGGGTACGGAAGGTTCGATGCGGTATCCGTTTGTAGCGCTTTGGGATTCGGCCGGAAATGAACTGGCTTGTAAAAGATACTCATCCGACTACGGTGACCTGGAGTTCACCTCCGATAATTTTGATCTTGTTCCGGGAGAGCTCTATTATATCTCTGTCGATAATCTTAATAATTCGGCGTACCAGGGAACCTTCTCACTCTGCGTAGATGATGAATTAAGCTATGATTTTAAGGACGGCGCTTCAATCATTCCGAATCTCAATAACTGGTGCTCACCTGTAGCTGCTTTTGCAACCATCAATGCCACTCCCGACGAGATCAGACCCTCCTGCTGGCCAAACGGACCAAATTACAACCGGTGGTTTAAATTCCAGGCGACGAGTTCCGATGTCTCCCTGATGATACGCACATACGGGATCGAGGGAACAATCGATAATCTTATGGTTGCCCTGTGGGATGAAAGTCTGAATGAAGTCGGATGTACCATCGCCCCTGCCAGTGCTTCAGATGTAGAGGTTTATTCGACCTCGCTGATATCCGGTAACTGGTATTACCTCAGCGTCGACAATCAGAACAATCCTAACTATACGGGCAGCTTTACGGTCTGTGCTACCGATCATCTTCAAAATGACGATCATGACAATGCCCTGTTGCTTTCAGATTTTAACAACTGGTGCTCTGACAATGGCCGCTATACAAATTCCATTGCCACGCCTGATGAGTCGCAGGGAAGTTGCTGGACGGGAGCTGTCAATCGTAACGTTTGGTTCCGGTTTATAGCCACATCAGCCAATGTAACACTTTCTGCGATCACAGGAGGTGTCAGGGGAACGATGACATCCCCGCAGATCGCCCTTTGGGATGACACCGGCAATGAAATGAGCTGTGCAACCTACTCGGGTTCCGATACGGTTACAATCGTATCAAATTTGCTTGTCCCCGGCAGTCTGTATTATATTTCCGTCGACGATGACGGCTCTCCCGGGACTTTCAGCGTCTGTGTTGATGATGATATCAGTTATGACTATCCGGAAGGCGCCCTTGAAATTCCCCTCACCGGTTCATGGTGCTCCCCCGATGCAGCTTTCTCCAACGCATCCGCCACGGTAGACGCCAAAAAAGGTACTTGCTGGACAGGTCCGACCAATAAAAACGTCTGGTTCAAATTTCAGGCTACCGGGCCCCAGGCCAGGATCATGGTGAGGACGGGGGGAACATACGGTACTATGCAAAGACAGCAGGTGGGGCTTTGGAATGCTTCCGGCGCCGAAGTAGGCTGTTCATCGTGGGCTTCCAACCAGGGAACGGTCGTACTTCAGTCAGATACCCTCACTGACGGCAAATGGTATTGGATAGGAGTGGATGATGACCTGGTTTCCGGGAGCTTCACCCTATGCTTAAGCGACAGTGTTGATTATGATTTCAGAATAAATGCATGGCCTATTGATGATGTGAGTGGCTGGTGTTCATCCGATGCCCAGTTCAGTAACTTTTATGCGACTGCCGATGGTGTCCAGGGATCCTGCTGGTCGGGTGCGCAGAATAAAAATGTATGGTTCCGCTTCATTGCCACCTCGAGATTCTTTAAGGCGGTGCTCCGAACGGGTTCCGTATACGGTACCATGCAGAGGCAACAGCTTGCCGTCTTCAATTCCGAAGATGTTGAAGTCGGATGTTCGCGGTGGACGGGAAACCAGGGAGCCATTGTTTTCCAAACCGATTCACTTACTCCCGGAAATACCTACTGGATATCCGTGGATGATGATCTTGTAAGCGGCTCTTTCAGCCTTTGCACTTACGATCAGCCTGACTATGATTATAAAGAAGGTGCCATTGAAATACCGGATGTCTCCGGATGGTGTTCGGGCGACGCTGCATTTACGAACTTCTATGCAACTGCTGACCAGTCGATGGGATCCTGCTGGTCGGGAACCGAAAATAAAAACGTCTGGTTCAAGTTTCAGGCTACCACACGGTTCATTACAGTCGACCTGAAAACGGGCGGTGTATACGGGAATCTGCGGAGGCCACAGATGGCCCTATGGAATGAAGCAGGAGCCGAAGTGGCGTGCATCGGACCGGATATTGACCAGGGTACCCTGCGCCTTACCATAGATTCTCTTACGGCCGGTGACTGGTATTATGTGTCTGTTGATGATAACCTCGTGCCGCAGAATTTTACCCTCTGTTTCAATGATCAGCCTACCTATGATTATATGGAAGGGGCCATCGAGATTACTGATATCAATGGATGGTGCTCAGGCAATGCAGCCTATACCAACTTCTATGCTACACCCGACAGATCGATGGGATCCTGCTGGTCGGGAACGGAGAACAAGAACGTGTGGTTCAAGTTCCAGGCCACAACGCGGTTCATCACCGCCGACCTGAAAACCGGCGGCGTATATGGTAACATTCGCAGACCGCAGATGGCCCTGTGGAATGAGGCAGGTGTCGAGGTGGCCTGCATCGGACCGGATATTGACCAGGGAACCTTGCGTCTCACCATTGATTCCCTGACCTCCGGGAACTGGTACTATCTCTCCGTGGATGATAATTACGTATCCCAGAATTTTACCCTTTGTTTTAACGATCAGCCTACCTATGATTATTTGGAAGGCGCCATTGTGATCCCGGATATCTCCGGATGGTGTTCCGCAGAGGGTGCTTATACCAATTTTTATGCGACACCCGACAGATCGATGGGATCCTGCTGGTCGGGAACTGAAAATAAAAATGTCTGGTTCAAGTTCCAGGCCACAACAAGATTTATCACCGCTGATGTAAAAACCGGCAGTGTGTACGGAAATATGCGAAGAGCCCAAACGGCCCTATGGAATGAGGCAGGTGTTGAAATTGCATGCGAGGGTCCGGATGTTGACCAGGGTACTACCCGGCTTACCACCGATACTCTTACACCCGGTAACTGGTATTACCTGTCAGTCGATGACAATTACGTTTCCCAGAATTTCTCACTTTGCATGAATGACCAGCCTACGTATGATTATAAGGAAGGTGCCATAGTGATCCCCGACGTTTCTAACTGGTGTTCAGGCAATGCGGCATATACCAATTTTTACGCTACACCTGATCTGCAGCCCGGTTCATGCTGGCCCGGTTCCGTTAAAAAGAATGTCTGGTTCAAATTCCAGGCTTCAAACAGGTTCATTACCGTTGACCTGAAGACAGGAGGCGTATATGGCAATATAAGACGTCCGCAGATGGCATTATGGAATGAAGACGGAACGGAAGTAGCCTGCATAGGTCCTGTTATTGACCAGGGGACCCTGAGGATGAACATTGATACACTCACGGTCGGTAACTGGTACTACCTGTCGGTGGATGACAACCTGGTAAGCCAGAATTTCACGCTTTGTTTCAAAGATCAGCCTACCTATGATTATAAGGAGGGAGCCTATACGGTAGAGCACGATCATGGTTATTATCCTGATGCCGGGTTCAGTAACTTATTTGCAACACCCGATCAGCAGCCCGGCTCATGCTGGTCCGGTTCGGTCAATAAAAATGTATGGTTCAAGTTCCAGGCCATATCCCCGGAAGTGAAATTGATGGTCCGGACTGGTGCTGTTTACGGAAGCATGCAGCGTCAGCAGATGGCCTTGTGGAGCGAGGATGGGGATGAGATCGGCTGCTCGAGATGGATTTCCACCACGGGTGCTATCATTCTGCAGTCAGTTTCACTCCAGGTAGGGGAATGGTATTATGTCAGCGTCGACGATGATAATGTCAGCAATAGTTTCACCTTATACATAAACGACCAGGTAGATTATGACTACCATGAAGGCGCTATCGATATCCCGGATATCAGCAACTGGTGCTCAGGAGATGCGGCATATACCAATTACTATGCCACACCGGACCGGTCTGCAGGAAGTTGCTGGTCAGGCAGCACGAATAACAATGTGTGGTTTACCTTCCTTGCGGAAAGTGTAAAAGCCATCATCCAGGTCAAGACGGGTACTGTGTATGGCACGATGCGCAGGCAACAGTTCTCCGTTTGGAATGAGGCAGGCGTGGAAGTGGGTTGTGCAAGGTGGACTGCCAGTTCGGGTACCGTGACGCTAACAGTCGATACACTCACTACAGGCAACCGGTACTATTTATCGGTAGACGATGATCAGACTTCCGGCTCATTCTCACTCTGCATCATCGGTAACCCGCTCAATGCCATCATCAGCGGGACAGATATAAACTGTAACGGTGCTGCAGACGGAACTGTATCGGTCGTTGCTTCGGGTGGAACGATGACAACCTATTCCTATTCGTGGACGAAAGATGGTGCTCCCCTTGCAGCCACGGTGCCTGACCTTACGGATCTTGATCCCGGTGTTTATGCAGTTACCGTGACCGATGACGGTAGTGGAGCCACCATCGTGCGTTCGATTATCCTGAGTGAAAATCCCCCTCTCTCAGTTTCGCTTATCCCTGTGGATGAAAATTGTCCGGGTAGCACGGATGGGTCAGTTACGGCCAATCCCTCCGGTGGTACATCGACAGCCTATTTCTACAACTGGTTCAGGAACGGTTTACCCACCGGCGATGTCACTCCGTTGGTCAACGGCTTGAATCCTGCCTGGTACAAGGTTATCGTCACCGACGCCGGTGCCATGGCTTGCACGGTCACTGACAGCGTAGAGATCATGACCACCAACGAGCTTTCATTTCCGCCCGACACGATTTCGGTGATTGATGATGGTGAATGTGCGGGAACGCCGAAAGTACTTTCCGTCATTGGCGGAACGCTGGGTTCCGGATCAACCTGGAAATGGTATCTCGATGCCGGAATGTCTTCTTCCGCCGGACCCGACGGAGCCAGCCTAAGCGTGGATCCTCCGGTCAGTACATCATACTGGGTAAGAGCCGAAGGCACCTGCAATATGACTTCACCGGCAACTACGGTTGTCACAGTCCCTGCTCCCAGTACGGCCCCTGCTTCAGCCAGCGTCGACCGCAATGATCTTTGCCCTGCTGATGGAAACATCGTCTTGAGTTATACAGGCGGAACCCTGGGTGACGGAGCAACGGCAGAATGGTACAGCGATGCAGCCTTTACCACGAACGTCGGTTCAGGTAACAACCTGACCCTGGCAACTCCGAATGCTACGACTACATACTATGTCCGCTTTGAAGGCGACTGCAATACGACATCAGCACAGAATGTAACTGTAACTATTAAAGACATTAGCGTTGCCCCTGCATCCGCCAGCGTCGATCGCAATGATCTCTGCCCGGTAGATGGAAACATCGTCTTGAGTTATGCAGGCGGATCCCTGGGTGACGGAGCAACGGCAGAATGGTACAGCGATGCTACCTTTACCACTAACGTCGGTTCGGGTAACAACCTGACCCTGGTAACACCGAACGCCACAACAACGTACTATGTTCGTTTCGAAGGCGACTGCAATACCACTTCCGCACAGAATATAACCGTAACAATTAAAGACATTAGCGTTGCCCCGGCTTCAGCCAGCGTCGACCGCAATGATCTCTGCCCGGTAGATGGAAACATCGTCTTGAGTTATGCAGGCGGAACCCTGGGCGACGGAGCAACGGCAGAATGGTACAGCGATGCTACCTTTACCACTAACGTCGGTTCGGGTAACAACCTGACACTGGTAACACCGAACGCCACAACAACGTACTATGTTCGCTTCGAAGGCGACTGCAATACCACTTCAGCACAGAATGTAACCGTAACAATTAAAGACATTAGTGTTGCCCCTGCATCCGCCAGTGTCGATCGCAATGATCTCTGCCCGGCAGATGGAAACATCGTCTTGAGTTATGCAGGCGGAACCCTGGGCGACGGCGCTACGGCCGAATGGTACAGCGATGCTAGCCTTTACCACGAACGTCGGTTCAGGTAACGACCTGACCCTGGCAACACCGAACGCCACAACAACATACTATGTCCGCTTCGAAGGCGACTGCAATACCACTTCAGCACAGAATGTAACCGTCACTATTAAAGACATTAGTGTTGCCCCGGCTTCGGCCAGCGTCGATCGCAATGATCTCTGCCCGGCAGATGGTAATATCGTGCTGAGTTATGCAGGCGGAACCCTGGGCGACGGCGCTACGGCCGAATGGTACAGTGATGCAGCATTTACCACGAACGTCGGTTCAGGTAACGATCTTACCCTGGCAACACCGAACTGCTAACCACAACATACTATGTCCGCTTCGAAGGCGACTGCAATACGACATCAGCACAGAATGTAACCGTCACTATAAAAGATATTAGTGTTGCCCCGGCTTCGGCCAGCGTCGATCGCAATGATCTCTGCCCGGCAGATGGTAATATCGTCTTGAGTTATGCAGGCGGAACCCTGGGCGACGGCGCAACGGCCGAATGGTACAGCGATGCAGCCTTTACCACGAACGTCGGTTCAGGCAATGATCTTACTATCGCAACTCCTGCGGTAACCACAACATACTTCGTCCGCTTTGAAGGCGACTGCAATACGACATCAGCACAGAATGTAACTGTAACTATTAAAGACATTAGCGTTGCCCCTGCATCCGCCAGCGTCGATCGCAATGATCTCTGCCCGGCAGATGGAAACATCGTCTTGAGTTATACAGGCGGAACCCTGGGCGACGGCGCTACTGCCGAATGGTACAGCGATGCAGCCTTTACCACGAACGTCGGTTCAGGCAATGATCTTACTATCGCAACTCCTGCGGTAACCACAACATACTTTGTCCGCTTCGAAGGCGACTGCAATACGACATCAGCACAGAATGTAACCGTAACAATTAAAGACATTAGTGTTGCGCCTGCATCCGCCAGTGTCGATCGCAATGATCTCTGCCCGGTAGATGGAAACATCGTCTTGAGTTATGCAGGCGGAACCCTGGGCGACGGCGCTACTGCCGAATGGTACAGTGATGCTGCATTCACCACGAACGTCGGTTCGGGTAACAACCTGACACTGGCAACACCGAACTCCACAACAACATACTATGTCCGCTTCGAAGGCGACTGCAATACGACATCAGCACAGAATGTAACCGTCACTATAAAAGACATTAGTATTGCCCCCGCTTCAGCCAGTGTCGATCGCAATGATCTCTGCCCGGCAGATGGAAACATCGTCTTGAGTTATACAGGCGGATCCCTGGGTGACGGAGCAACGGCAGAATGGTACAGCGATGCACCTTTACCACAAACGTCGGTTCGGGTAACGACCTGACCCTCGCAACACCGAACGCCACAACAACATACTATGTCCGCTTCGAAGGCGACTGCAATACCACTTCAGCACAGAATGTAACCGTAACAATTAAAGACATTAGCGTTGCCCCGGCTTCGGCCAGCGTCGATCGCAATGATCTCTGCCCGGCAGATGGTAATATCGTGCTTGAGTTATGCAGGCGGAACCCTGGGCGACGGAGCTACGGCCGAATGGTACAGCGATGCAGCCTTTACCACGAACGTCGGTTCAGGTGACGACTGACCCTGGCAACACCGAATGCTACGACTACATACTATGTCCGCTTCGAAGGCGACTGCAATACGACATCAGCACAGAATGTAACCGTCACTATAAAAGATATTAGCGTTGCTCCTGCTTCAGCCAGCGTTGACCGCAATGATCTTTGCCCTGCTGATGGAAATATCGTCTTGAGTTATGCAGGCGGAACCCTGGGCGACGGAGCAACGGCAGAATGGTACAGCGATGCTGCATTCACCACGAATGTCGGTTCAGGTGATGACGTGACCCTCGCAACACCGAATGCTACGACTACATACTATGTCCGTTTCGAAGGCGACTGCAATACGACATCAGCACAGAATGTAACCGTAACAATTAAAGACATTAGTATTGCCCCGGCTTCGGCCAGCATTGATCGCAATGATCTCTGTCCGGCAGATGGTAATATCGTGTTGAGTTATGCAGGCGGAACCCTGGGCGACGGCGCTACTGCCGAATGGTATAGTGATGCATCCTTTACCACCAATGTTGGTTCGGGAAACAATCTGACCCTGGCTACACCGAATGCCACAACAACATACTTCGTCCGCTTCGAAGGCGACTGCAATACTACATCAGCACAGAATGTAACCGTCACTATAAAAGATGTAAGCGTTGCTCCTGCATCAGCCAGCGTTGACCGCAATGATCTTTGTCCGGCAGATGGTAATATCGTCTTGAGTTATGCAGGCGGAACCCTGGGCGACGGAGCAACGGCAGAATGGTACAGCGATGCTGCATTCACCACGAATGTCGGTTCAGGTGACGACGTGACCCTGGCAACACCGAATGCTACGACTACATACTATGTCCGCTTCGAAGGCGACTGCAATACAACATCAGCACAGAATGTAACCGTAACAATTAAAGACATTAGCGTTGCCCCGGCTTCGGCCAGCGTTGATCGCAATGATCTTTGCCCGGCAGATGGTAATATCGTGCTGAGTTATGCAGGCGGAACCCTGGGCGATGGCGCTACGGCCGAATGGTACAGCGATGCTGCATTCACCACGAATGTAGGTTCTGGCAATGACCTTACTATCGCAACCCCTGCAGTAACAACAACATACTTTGTCCGCTTCGAAGGCGACTGCAATACAACCTCTGCACAGAATGTAACCGTAACAATTAAAGACATTAGCGTTGCCCCGGCTTCGGCCAGCGTTGATCGCAATGATCTCTGCCCTGCAGATGGAAACATCGTGCTGAGTTATACAGGCGGAACCCTGGGTGACGGAGCAACGGCAGAATGGTACAGCGATGCAGCATTCACCACAAACGTAGGTTCAGGCAATGATCTTACTATCGCAACTCCTGCGGCAACCACAACATACTATGTCCGCTTTGAAGGCGACTGCAATACGACATCAGCACAGAATGTAACCGTAACAATTAAAGACATTAGTGTTGCCCCTGCATCCGCCAGTGTCGATCGCAATGATCTCTGCCCTGCTGATGGAAACATCGTCTTGAGTTATGCAGGCGGAACCCTGGGCGACGGCGCTACTGCCGAATGGTATAGTGATGCTGCATTCACTACGAACGTCGGTTCGGGTAACAACCTGACCCTGGCAACACCGAACTCCACAACAACATACTATGTCCGCTTCGAAGGCGACTGCAATACCACATCAGCACAGAATGTAACCGTCACTATTAAAGACATTAGTGTTGCCCCTGCTTCAGCCAGCGTCGATCGCAATGATCTCTGCCCGGCAGATGGTAATATCGTCTTGAGTTATGCAGGCGGAACCCTGGGCGACGGCGCAACGGCCGAATGGTATAGTGATGCAGCATTCACCACAAACGTAGGTTCAGGCAATGATCTTACTATCGCAACCCCTGCAGTAACCACAACATACTTCGTCCGCTTCGAAGGCGACTGCAATGCCACTACTGCTGTGAACGCCACCGTAACTATCAAGGATGCACCTGTTGCTCCTTCGAATGCCAGTGCAGACCGGCCTGAGATATGCGCCGCGGTGGGTGATATTGTCCTTCATTATTCAGGAGGCAATCCTGGAACCGGCGGTGTGGCCAGATGGTATTCCGATGCTGCCTTTACCATTCCCGAAGGAACGGGTAATGATGTAACCGTGGCTGCACCATCAGTCACTACGACCTATTATGTAAGATTTGAAGCCGCTTGCGCTAACACGTCAGCAGCACAGGTAACCGTCACGGTAAATCCCAACCCGGTACCCCTGGTTAGCGGAGCTGATGAGACGTGCCTGCCCGGTCAGGCTGTATTCACTACGCCTTCCAATATAAATTACACCTATGCATGGACAGTTTCCGGTGGCACAATTTCCGGGAGCAGTGATGCGGATCAACTTATCGTTGACTATGCCGTGGCAGGATCTGCCGGCGTGCAGGTAACCATTACGGACACCGTCTCCGGATGCTCCGGAACATCAACGGTACATAGCATTGAAGTATATGATCAACCTGAAATATTTGAAATTCAATCCAATAATAAATTAATCAGAAAATAATCAAAAAAAAACCATGAAAATAACTTTAAACAATCAAAACGTCATGAAAAATCGCATCTACACAAAAATCGCAAAATCCGCTGTTGTATTATTCTTTATGATCGCATCAGCACCCTCTCTTCTCGCCCAGTTTGCTTCAACTGCCACAGTGGATCAAACACCGATTGAAGAACGCAAAGCTTCCCTGAGTACGTACACCGTTCCAGGCCCGGCCACCGATGAATACAGCTGGGAAGTTGTTGGAGGTACCATTACCAATCCTCCCGCCGGCGTTACCGGTTCAGGTACAGCTGGTGATCCCTATGTGGTCCCTTTCACCGTTGGTCAGACTGAAATCGAAGTACAATGGCCGGCTGATGACAATACCATCACCTCTGTAACCGGTAATGTTTCGGTTCAGAGACGTGTTGCCCATGCTACCGTCCAGTGCCCCAGTGATATTCAGTCGCTTGATGTAGCCTTGTGGAGTAATCCGACGATCGCTATCCAGGATGCTGACTATGAACTTTGTTCGGGAGATGCCACCCTTGGTGATATCACCGTGAACTTTACCGGAGCCCCGAACTTTGACTATAAGTATACCATTACCGGTCTTGATGGCACTGTAGGTGCCGAACAGGTGGTTACGGGGATCAATGCAGCTTCTGCTACTATCCCGATACCTGCTAATCTTGTAAATACGAGTTCAACTCTTGATCAGACTTATGTTGTGACGATCACCGAGATGAATGATTCATTTACAGGACTGGGTACGATTACCGATGCCACCTTTACGATTACGGTACATCCGACCATCGAAACCGGTGATATCACGAGCAATAACGGCCTGACAAGAAGATAAGAGGCTAAAGAACGCTCTTTAATGTAATTAAATCTGCGGGCCGGTGAAAGGCCGGCCTGCAGATCATTAAAAAAATAGCGGAAGCCGAAATCCCGATGGGAACAGCTTCCATGAGAAAGCCCTTGAAAAGGGTTGCAATGATGATCCGCATATGATATTGAAAAAATACATAGGGTTATTGCTGATCCTGACTGGGATCATACCGGAACTACAGGCACAGTTTGTAAATACAGTGTGTGCAGGCGATACCGGCATGATTTACCGGGTGAAAGGTAATGCAGGCTCCACTTTCGTCTGGAAGGTGGATGGCGGAAGCATTGGAACCAATTGGGGTGATTCGGTAAGTGTGAATTGGGGTGACAGGGAAGGCATCTTCACGATAAGCGTCCAGGAATTTTCCCGATATGGGTGTTCAGCCATACCGGTGTCAAGTCAGGTAAGAGTTTCCACACCTGATCTGGAGCTTGGTGATGATATCAGTATTTGCCGGGGTGAGTCAGTTGAGATCCGGCCTTCAGGGTCATTCAGTTCCTATCTCTGGCAGGATGGATCGGCATCGCCGGGCTTTATTGGATACAATGAAGGGTATATCACTCTTGCCGTGACCAACGACCTCGGTTGCAGCAGGTCCGACAGCCTGTATCTTACGGTGCATGATCTGCCCGTGGTGGACCTGGGTCCCGACACATCACTCTGCGGTACCGAAACAATTATTCTGGATGCCGGATATGATGGCATAGATTATCTCTGGTCCACGGGTGAGATCAGCCGCGAGATCACTGCAGGCTCCGGCCGCCAGTCGGTCTGGGTGAGGGTAACGGACGAATATACCTGTGAATCAATGGATACACTAAACATCAATCCCTGCATTGTTGACGAGAGGTTCAAGGACATGCCGACAGCCTTCACACCGAACGGTGATGGCAAGAATGATGTCTGGAACATACCTCAACTGGCTTCTTTCCCGCGGGCTGTGATTGAAATTTATGACAGGTGGGGGAATCTTATCTTCAGGTCTGAACCGGGTTATTCCAATCCCTGGAACGGGATCTCCGATGACGGAAGAACCATGCCAATGGATTCATATTACTTTATCATCGATCTGCATGAGGGCAAAACCAAACCATTTTCAGGCAATGTCACCCTCATAAAATAGACATTGTGGAAAACTAATTTTACAGTCTGTTTCCTGTTTCACTAACTTTGGATATTGTTTAGTGAATATTGATAACCAGGCATAGTGCACAGATATTTGAATAGTGGGAGAGGAATTATAAGATGAAAAGGATCCTTATATTCATTATTCCGCTTTTTTTATCTTTCTGCCGGGCGGGCGCCCAGCAGATTCCCCTGTATAGCCAGTACATGATGAACGGATTCCTGCTCAATCCTGCGGTTGCCGGGAGTGAGGGATACACTGCCATTAACCTGACGGTGAGGGAACAATGGCTCGGGCTGAAAGATGCGCCGAAAACCCAGGCATTAAGCGGACAAACAAGGATACTTAAGAATAGTTATATATCAAAGAATTCTTCAATAAGAAGAAGGCAACGTCTCAGTTCAAGGAGCGGAAATGTCGGGGTGGGCGGATATCTTTTCAACGATGAAAATGGGCCTATCAGCCGAACGGGACTTCAGCTTACCTATGCCTATCATATACGAATGAACAGGTCACAGCTCTCCTTCGGGCTTTCCGGTACTGCATACCAGTTCAGGATAGACGACAGTAAGATAAACTTCGAGGATCCGGGGGACCTGTTTTATCTCAATGCCGATAAATCCATTTTCATACCGGATGCAAGTGCAGGGGTATATTATTCCGATCCGAAAGCTTATGCCGGATTTTCAGCATCCCAGCTATTTCAATCGGCACTCAGGCTTGGTGAAAAAGAGTATGCCCGGTATAAAATGAAAAGATACTACTACTTTACGGCAGGATATGATTTTGACATTAATGATGTGTTCACCGTTGAACCGTCAGTATTGCTTAAGGCTGCGGAAAATGGAACCTACCAGGTTGATCTCAATTCGAAATTCATTTTCAACGAGGAGTACTGGGGAGGGATATCTTTCCGGACCGGTGCCGCCCTTATCCTTATGGGAGGGGTAAGAGTCGATAAGTTTTATTTTGGGTATGCCTTCGATTATACGCTCAGCAGCATAATGAAACGCACCTTTGGCTCACATGAGATCATGCTGGCCGTCCGGTTCGGCGACAATGCCAGGAGATACAGGTGGCTGAACAGGTATTGATGGTGGGGCGTAGGGACAGGTCGCGACCTGTCCGTACCCGCAATATTTATTCAGTTCGGACAGGCCCGCCAGGGACTGTGACCGAGACAACTTTTCCAAGCGCAGATTTCTTTCCGTTCCTGTAAAAAGCCCTCACCTGGTATTCATACATCGACCCTTTCCGGAGATGACGGTCGGTATAGGAATTTGCCGGTTTCTCCATCGATGCCACAGTCTGAAAATTACTTCCGTTCACGGCCCGGTAAAGGATGTACCTGTAATCTCCTTCAACCGGGTAATTCCAATTCACCAGGATCCCGTGCTGGTCGGATGTAAGCGAGGCAAATATATTTTTCACCGGCATCATTACGGGATTGCCCGTGAACTTTAGGGTGAACACGGGTGAATTGACGGAACGGTTACCAGATATGTCCACCGCTTGAACCCTGTAGGTATATTCCGATCCGGCGATCAGACCCGTATCGGTGAATGTATGTTCGCTCCCCGGGGCGGGAAATTCCCTGTATTCCTGCCAGGGATTGTCATCCACCCTGCGGCTCAGTATATGCCGGTCCAGGTCATTGCTCATGCTGGGGATCCATTCCAGGTTGATCCCCGAATCGGTTATTTTGTATCCTGAGATCACGGGAGATGTTGGCGGCACGATGTCAGGGCGTTTTAGCTCAAGCAGGGTTGAGAAATCAGAATAATTATAGGTTACATCAACCGCTTTGATCTTGTAATATATCTTCTTCGTCAGGGTCTTAAGGGTTATCGTATCAGTATAAACCGTATCTCTGAAAGGTTTGGGAGTCATACTGGAGTATACCTGTTCAGGATCATTTGCAAAATAAACCATGTATCCGGCCAGGTCAGGTTCAAGTCCGAGTGACCATGTAATGTGAACAACACCTGATGTATCAATGGATCCCTTAAGATTGACCGGCGGAGCCGGGGGTATCGAATCGATGATCATCCCATAGGCTATGAGTGAAACATTTCCGTTCCCGGCAGTATCGACCGAGGCAACGATGTAATAATTAGAAGTAGTTGGATCAGCATGTTCATCAATCCATGATCTTGCTGAAGGGGGCACTGGTTTTTCAACCAGGGGTACAAAATCGTTCATACCATTGTGACTACGGCCTATGTAGAAGCCAGCCAGATCTTTTTCCTGTGTCTTCTTCTCCCATGACAAGCTGATTCTTGGTCCGCCAAGAGATGTGGCTTTCAGGTTTTCAGGTGCAGAGGGTGCTGTTTTGTCCCTTCCCATAGCCGTAACAGCGTCGGAAGGCTGACTGATCTCCCCGAAGGACGTAATGCCAATGATCCTGTACTTGTATGGTTTGTAATTTTCTTCTATCGAATCGGTATAGATGATCGCAGTGCTTTTATCACGCTTTTCATTCTGCGGATTAATAAAAGGGACCTGGTTTAATTTTTTGAAGGAATTGCCATTGTAATCCGAACGTTCAATCCAGTATGCAGAAAAGACCCTGTCGTGGTATTCCCTGTCCCACTGGAGCTGAATTGCATTTTCCATTTCGATAACCTTGCTCAGGAATGGTTTGGGAACGGATTGAATATCACGCGTATTGAGTACCGCGTAACCGGCATCGATTTTATAGACCGCAGTATCCACAGGACATATGACCCGGTAGATATAAGTTTTTCCGTGTTCGTACGTCCGGTCAACATACCTGAGTCCGAGCGCATCCGCGGTTTGGATATTCATATCTGCTGCCAACAGAGCAAACGACCATCGGTTTGTGAATTCATCGGCTAATTCTACGAAATTGGATCCGGTTCCTGAAAATGATTTCCCGTAAAGGGCCTGAGCGGCAACGGCGGCTACAGAGTTGTCAGCCTGCTCCCCTGCAATGGCAGCCCAGTCATCGAGCGGCCATGGTTTGATAAGTTCGCCGTTTAATTGCCTGTATGCAGTAGGGTCGAAATTCCCGGTATCGGGTAGCAGGGTACGCTCAACGATGTAACCATACGCATTGGCCGTACTCCAAGCCCCCGGGGCATCGGGAGCCCAGCGCAATACGACGCTGTCTGAATAAGCCCTGGCTGTCAGCCGAATGGAGCCCGTAAAGGGTTGCGCTTTATTCTTCGCGTTTTGTGAGTACACACTCTCCACCATATTGACGACAATCAACGGGATAATTAAGTGCATTAATGTGGCTTTCATAATTATATTTTTTTCCTGTTTCGATTTAATTTACTCTGCCGGAAAAAGATGTAAGACTTTCTGCCGTACCTGAACGGTAATTGAAAGTCCGGGTAACCGGTGTACTCACAGGCGATTGCCCGCCTGACGCGGTCGGGATCTTATAAGTCATTTCGATACCGTACTGCCCGGGAGCCAGGGTGAAGTCAGAAGCTGACATCCGGAGCATAGTGTTCAGATCGTTGAGTAAACCAGCATTCCTCGACAGTAATGTATTCCTGTAAACGGGAATACCTACCACGGTACTTGACAAGACGCGGCTGACGCTGGATTTGAACTGGTTAAAATCAAGGAATACATAATTGCTCGTTTCATAAGTCAACCTGAAATTGGAAGGATCGGCAGCGGCAACCGGCGCAAATACCGATACCTGGTAGCTTGTTGTGCCGGTTAATGAAGAGGTCCTCCCGTTCAGCATGCTGGTAACTCCGGAATTTGAAATGACCGAGCTTGCCAGTGGATTGGTTCCTGATGGCCTGCTCATGACCTGTCGCTCGACATCCGTTTCTGTGATCGGCGATTGCACAAAGCCGGTACCAACGCTGACTGCGTTTACCGGTGGGCGACCTCTTCCATGCCGGTTAAGCGAAGAAACATCAGGTATGGAAAGTGTCGGAACTGTTGTGAAGAAACTTTGCAACCGCTGAGACAGATTATAGATATAAGGCACAGGTTTCGCCATGTGATAAGGATAGGTGAACGGGGCGGTCAGACCAAGCATCGGTTCGAGAACCTCAACACCGTTTTTAAAAAGTCCATGGATCTCGAAATCATCAAAATATTCAGTAAGTACCGTACGGACATTGAACAGTTCGGCGATCAGGACATTCCGATACTCTGCATTCAGCACTGAACTGGCCAGCTTTTCCCTGAGTGTATTGAACCGGCTCGTTTTGAAATAGTAACTGTACAAAAGAAATTCATCCGGGTTAATGATAACAGCGGGAAGTATAACCCCTTGCCGTGCTATGCTGGCATTATTCTCCCCGAATGAAAGGGACAGGGGTCTAAGTGCCACACTGGCGGGTTCATGTCCTCCCACACCGGTTGTGGCAAGGTTTCCAAGCCTCGACCTCGTTTGTTCCTCGCGGGAAATAACCCTTTTACGGATAAATTGCATGGCATACATCTGGTTGTTATCAAGCGTAGGCATGGTAAAATCGAGGTACATACCATGGGAACTCAGTGGTGTTTCCACAGGATCCCCATCGGGAACGGGCTTAAACCTGACAGAATAGGTATACTGATTATCATCTTTCGTGGTATAGAAAAGATAATTCTGTCCTGCCCGGGAAAAGCGCAAAATTCCCTTATTACCCTGTGTTTCGCCCTGTAGATAGAATTGCTGGTTTTCAACCGGATAGGTAAACCTGACATTTTCCGGAACGATGACATCCGGCCTCTCCCCTGTGGTAAATGTGACTTCCTTTCTTTCTTCCCATCTTGCGCCTTCACTCATGACAGGCCTGACCGATCCGTCCCTGAAATATTCATCCGCCTGAACGACAATTTCTATGTTGTAGGAAGTGGTGGACTCCAAAGCTTCATTAAACATGAAAGTAGCGATGGTGTGATGTTCATCCATCTCATAATGTCCTGCAACCGGTGTACGTCCATCGTGCTTAATCAGTTGGTATGAAGCGATGACAGGTCTGAAACGGCGTGTCAGTGTAGGATCATCATGGGTAGGTGCCGGGAACTCCAGGATCTGTTCCACGGGGAGATTGAAAGAAATCTGCGGCTGTTCGAAGACGCTCACCGGACTGTCCTCTTCCTGTGGGCGGACATCAGCAATAAATTCGACTCCGCTGAATGGATTGGCATTCAGGATGGAGCATTTTTGACCTACTTCTACCATGAAGTTACATTGCCCCTCGATAAGGCCATCCAAAACACTGTAATGGAGTCCGGCTCTTCCGGTAAACCATTCAGGGTTTGGTAATCCGCCCGACATCATGATGGCGGCTGCCATTTCAATGAACTTGTACTTGCCCTGGATAAACCATAGGTCTACCTTCACACCCATCTCGCCCCACAACCCGGCATACATCTGCCCCGTGGCATACCAGTTATTGAGGCCCGGCGCCAGACCACTCTCGGCGCAGATCCTGTTGTCATCTTCAGTGACATTGATATCAAAGCCAAGCATAACTTCCAGGCTGGCATAGAAAATGGCGAAATCCATATCCACGCTCATATCGAAATAAGTACCGAATGCAAATCCGCGTCCTGTATTATATTTGGATTGAGATGCGCCGTTAGTCATCGATGCAAGTTGTGAGGCCACGGCTCCTTCCGTACCGAGCCGACCCGCACTGCTTCCATAAAGCAGATCACGGATCCTCTCGGGCGGAGGCGGGAGCTCTGAAGGAATATCATAACCTATCATCAGGTAACTTAGTAATTCCGCATTGATCGGGCCAAGGTGGAGACTGAGCCCGGCACGCTCTGGATCCGGCATCTGGCCCATATAGAAATACCATTTCTCACTGTCGACATGGAAGGTGGCATTGACAAAACGGTTATCCTCACCGGCACCGGTAAGGATATCATAAATATTCGCATATACATTGAATTCCCCGTGGAAATTGGCATTTCCATCCGCCGGCACATGATAGGCCAGGTTGACGTCAGCCCAGACTTTTGCGGAGGAGCGATCGCTGAGTGAAGCCATAATATATCCATCTGCAGAAATTCCGATATAGGACAAACCACCTGCATCGGTAAATTCTGCAGTAAGAGTTGCGTCCATGTTAAACGCCTCACTCGAAGGCTGCGTTCCCATAACCGCCGTCAATCTCAACCCAAGGAAGGTATGATAATCAGGAATGTAACGGACCGATGTCCTATGGCTGTCACTCCTGCCTTCAGTGCCATCAAGGGTTGATGCAGGTGAGGGCAGCGTTAGGGCATCTATCTGCATATGATGGTATGCCCCACCGCCGAATCCATAGATCCCAAAACCGGAAAATATAGGGACACCACCCGGGATGGTGACGAGACCATCCACGAACCAGTAATTATAATAGTCTTCCGTATCGAAAGATGCCGACGGAGAATTTCTAATGGTTCCAAACTGAACAGTCAGGTTAGCCGACAGGTCCATGGGCAGTACAACACCAATGTAACCTTTGAGTCCGTCTCCATAAGTAGGGTCGTGTCTGTAAAAATCCAGTTCTCCGTCCAGGCTGATACTGCTGATGGTTTGGTGAAGGGTGATTGAATTCAGATCCACACCATCAAAATCGGCCGTGAAGCTCCCGTCATCGAAATTTAAACGGCCGAATATCCCGAATCCAAAGGCAGCATTGAAATCGCCGAGGACCAGATCGAGGTCAAAGTCAATGCCCGGGCGGGACAAGTCATCGAGGTTCAGACTGATATTATTGATATTGACGGGGAACCCCGCCACGCTCTTCTGCGGGCTGGCATGAGAAAAATAAATGGTGTCAATATCGAAATGGGGATCAGCTGTGGATAGTTTAAGGCCTTCAAATGTTATCCCCGCAAAATCAAGACCGGGCAGGGAGGATGAAGAACCCTCGGAGCCCACATCACCCGTGATACTTATGTCTCCACTGAGATTGGTGGACACATAACTGGAGTCACCCACCTGGAGCCGGATCTCGGAATCGGGTCGCAAATGCAGTGTGGCAGCCCACATCGGTACGGTAAGCTCATCTCTTGCAAAAACCCTGCACAGGTAATTGAGGTGATCCTCATGATACGTAAGCGCCATATGGTAATCCAGGTTCTGCCCTTCTTCAAAAACGGGTATGGCCAGCTTCCCTGAAATTCCACCCTCCCTGAAGGTATTCGAGACAAAATCAATATTGATCGTATCCAATGATATTCCCCAGCCTTCAAACGAGCCTCTTTCAATGGGTAAAATATTATTTACCCGTAATGAGGCAGTGACCCCTGTGGCGTCAATGAGAACATTATGTACCCCGAAAGATATTCTCCCGGATGCATCTCGGTCTTCAAATTGGCCGGGTGTACGTACTTCAAGGGCCTCCATATAGAATCCCTGCCAGGTGTTCCTCATACGGCTGTCACCGTGAGCAAGCCCGGGATCACCATAATCCTCCGGGAAGGAGAAACCCGGAGGATTTTCGAGATCCGAAAGGTCTATCCATGCATTTGAGCCTACCCAACCCCATCCATCGACACCTTTGATCTGAAAAGGATCTATATCGATGGACGCCATGAAATTATTCCCGTGACAGGCTGTAAAAGAGAAGGTCCCCCTCACAAATCCCTCCCCGGTTGTGCCGTCTTCCTCATCCGGGACGAGCATGGTCCTCGGGAATGTAACTTCTCCGCGTACCTGGGCACAGCGGAAACCGTTGCAATCCCAGCTTACATAAGTAGATTCGGTGGTATCGGTCGATTCTGCCCCTTTAAATGTAAATTTCGTATCGCCCTCCTGGATCAGTTCCCAGTCCCGTGCAAGGTATAACCTTCCCTCATCACCCAAACCGCCGGGATTCATACATAAACCGGTTACCCCGAACGCAATAAGCTTATTATCAATCTCCGGGAAATTCAGATTCATTACGGCGGTGATCGTTGCCCTTTCAGAAGTGAATTCCATCTCCGTAATTGCGACTGTATACCTGTTACCATCGATTTCCCGGTCAATTCCTATGGGCATGCCGATCTCTCGCGCTGCAGAAAAGAAACTGACGAGCCTCTCCCCATCCTCTAGAAACCCTTCCAGGGTACGGGCTTCATCCTCTTCCATGGAAACTACGTCTCCAACACTGGTGGAAATATGTTCGGTGATGAAGCTCCTGTCCTCCCTGGCATGTACTTCACCTGCAAAAATCTGGCGGGCAGCATTGAACTGAATATCACGGAAGTCGGTCTGTATCCTGACATTATTCAGGAAGGGTACCTGGACAGTACCTTCGCCTGTAAACCGGCTACTTCCCGACGAGGTTATCGTGGAAACCTCAAGGGTAAAATTGCCAACCGTGAGTGATTCTCCGGCGGATAGCGATGACTGTGGTGAATGATCAGTTATTTCAGGAGTAGTACATACACTGATACAACCGCCCGGAGTCCCGGTTTCCGTTGAGGTTTCCGGCGGATGTGCTCCCCCGGCAACGATGATAAATACAAAGGTATCGCTGGAGGCGTAAAAACTGTCATCACCCGGATTATCAGGGGAATTCATCCACCTGACCCTCCAGTAATAGTGCCCGGTGTCGGTATAGGTGTAAGTCTCTTGTTCCTCCTTGTACAAATCTGATAATATCTCACCTTCATCGCTCGTAAGATCGAAGTCATATCCGAGACGTCCTGATATGGTATTCAAAATGGAGCTGAAATTACGATGCCGGCTTACTTCCAGTACCCAGCGTTCATCAACTCTTCCATTAAAAAACTGAGGTCCGGTACTTCTCCTGGCCTGAACGATCGCATAATCAGGCATGAGCTTGGAGGGCGGATCGGAGGTTATCCATCTTAAATTTACATCTCCTGCAGGCACTGTGTCACCGTCATATGGCAAAAGCAGTTTTGAAGGTTTCATCCCGACACCGAATGTGGAGGAAACTGCCGGTGCGGAAACGGTGCTTGTACGGTAACGAAGGTCTACTGAGGTCCTCCATGTGTATAGTTCACCCTTCGTATAATGGGGAGGCGATTCCGACTGGTTCTTATTCACGGCAATGTATTGTGCCTGCTCCTGTGTAAGCTCACTGAAACCGGTCACATCACGCTGATCGATCACAGGGCTATGGGGCCAGCTCAAAGGCCTGTGATGTGTGTCGAGGATTCCCGAGGGTGAAGACAGGGTAAGATCGGAATCAAAGTGGTGGTAATCATCACTGTAAGGTTCATACCTGATGGTAAGAGGGAAATAGCTGAAAGGCAGTACATCTCCGTCTGCAGGGTATGAGGGAATAATCACAGGGTTCGCCGCCGTCGGGGCTGCAGCTCCATAAAGGAATGTACAAACATCACTAATACCGTCGTGACTGAATTGAACGATCCCGGTTGGATCATAGGCAATGACACGGAAGGCATAGGTATATCCTTCTTCCAGTGTAAGGTCAGCGTCGGGTTGCAGGGGATAACTGGTGATCATAATATCTTCCTTTTCAAAAAGAATAGGCGATGACCTGAATGCCTCGGTAGGATTCCTGTCTGCCGGCTCGAGTTGAATGATTTGAAGCCGGTACCTGATATCTGCAAGCCCGCCCGCAGGAGGGATGAGATTCCACGTGATCGGAATCAACCCCGCCGCCGGATCGATTTCACTGCCACATTCCGGGCGGAGGATCTCAGGGGGTTCGGGATGACTGACATCGAAACCGCCGCAACCATCCATTTCTTCCGGAACAGGTGAGAGAAATTTATCGGGTATGGAACAATCTGCAACTCTTACGCATAAAGTGTAATGACCATCGGGTAAAGCCTGGTCACCCCTCACGGTACTTATCGATATACCATGATACTCAAGCCTGTCAGGGTCGAACAGATCATTCAACTCAGTGCCGGTGAGCGTCCTTCCTCCCGGGGGAACATCAAAACATTGTACGGATTTTCCGGGCGCGGTTGTTGTAATCGAGATTCCCCGGTCTTCGTTCGTCAGTGTACCTGTCAGGACAACGCGGTAAGTTTGACTTGTCGGATTTGAAATTGTAACCAGGACGCTCGTTTCGGGAGAGGTGAAATCACTGAGTCTGACAGGGTAAGGCGGGTACATATTCACAACAACTTTCAAGGGGAAATCCTGTGCCATGATACCGGCACTCAAAAGTATACACTGGAGAAGGATCAGGATGGATCGAATGATGGGATTTTGATGATTCATGGCAGGAGGGCTAGAAGTTAAAGCTATACGAGAAATTTCCTATAAAGTCACTGGCATCCTGACGCAGAGCATCAGCAAACTGTCGGTTGACGTAGTTCAGGGTGATGGTTAAAGTATGATTCTTCGCCGGCTTAAAACCAGCTGATCCACCGGCCATCCAGGTCGTGCTGAAATATTGTTTATCCAGGTTTGTCCTGAATAATCGCGTGTTAAAACCCAGGTTCCATTTCTCATCATTCAATGCTTTTGTGAAAGCGCCGTTCAAACCCCACCGAAATGTAACATTCACAGGTGACTTGAAACGATTTGCATTTCCTGTGAGTGACCATGAGAGTTTTTCCTCAGTATCCGAATACCTGTAAGATATCGTCGGATTCAAAGATTTTACCGCATTGGTTGATGCTGCAGTGGAATTATCCGAGAGCCCCAGGTATGCAATGGCAACCGAAAGGTTTTGTCGGTGGGTTTTTGTACCAAATTTGAAAAACGTGTTTCCGCTTACATTGTTGGTGAACTGTTCAAGCACAAGTGTGTCCCTTACCAGTTCAACGTTTCGCTTTTGGTTCATGTTATAATTGCTGTAATTCAGGTTCACCCCCCATTTTGAAGACGGAACAAATGAGATCATGATCGAATTCGCACGCTGGTAAGTATTATTTACTTTCGTATTAAACAGGTTATTCTTCTTGTATCCGATACTTCCGCTTAATCTCAGTTTGCTTTTTAACAGGATGACTGAGGGCGCAAGGGTAATATTTTCTATATCCGTATTGAGATAATAGGTCCCCATCGACTGGTAATCCGGCTCGACCCTGCGGTAATTCAGCTTTATGCCGAATTTTTTAAACCGAACGCCAAGACTTGCTTTTCCTGCCGTCAGAAGTTCGGTGGACACGTTTGGAGTGAGAAAGATTTTCAATGCCCGGGGAAACCGGGTATCGCCTGATGAGAGGTCGGGAGAAAGTATGTCATAAGTATATGCACTCCCTCCAACATCGACATCCATGGTGATTATTTTGGCAAAAACCTGGTGCGTCTTTAACCCCAGGACAAGATTTTCCTGGGGAGTTAATCCCGAGCCCTCTGTATTTTTGAGGGAAGTGCTGTCATCATGGATCGAAAGCAGAATAAGATCAGCATAATTCTTCTCGTTGCCAAGTCCGAATTTAGCTGCAAAACCTTTCCTGGTGAAAGAAGGCACTGAGTAATCCTGGATGAGTGTATCTGTAATTGGTTCGATGGCTTTCGAAAAACGGCCATAGACAAAAGCAAGGCGGAAAATGGAAGGTTTGGCTTCTACCCCGCCACCAAGAAACATATGGTCGGATAAGGTATAGTCTGAAAAATAAACGGTCCGATACCCGGCATGCAATGTGAATTTTTTATAATACGGACTTACTCCGAAGTAGTTGAACGGCTGGCGGAAATCACTTTGTTTTTCGCTGAAAGTAAAGCTAAAAGGTAGTGTGATGCCGTAGAGCGAAAGCGTCGGATTCCCGCTGAGTGTCCAGAAGAAAGGATTCCTGCGGGAAAGGGTATCGGTGGTGCTGAAGGTATTAAGCCGGAGAGAAACGGATCCGGAGAAATCAACCGGTTTTTGTTTCGTTATATTTTCAATGTCCTGGGCCAGAGCTAATCTTTCCACTGACATAAGAAGGAAGAATATCATGCAGGGTGTTAGTAGTTTGTGCATGGCCGGGAAAAGTTAATCCGGGTATTCTGGTCTTATTTTTGTGCTTAACCAGGACAGGTGATTACCAGAAAGAAACCCTGCAACCTTCATCCCCGGCATGACGTAATTCTTCCTGAGAATATTCCCGAAGAAAACCACTGTTTCATGAAAGAAAATGACCTGTAGATAAAAAAGGCTGTATAGTATAAAAGATCCTGGAAGGAACATAGAGTTAAGAGTTAGTCAGAGAATCCCGAGTTTTTTTTTAACAATTTGATTTCGAAAATGTTCAGGATTAAGAATTTGGTGAATTGGTGATTTGGTGATTTGGTGAAGTTGAAGAGGAACACGGATCCAGAAAAATTTGGTGATTTGGTGATTTGGTGATTTGGTGATTTGTTGATTTATTGAATGGAGTTGAAACCATCTGAAGAATATGGTGATTTGGTGATTTGTTGATTTGTTGAATGGAGTTCAAACCATTTCAAACAACATCAAACCATCTTCAAACCATTTCCCTAACGTCCGATCTTCAACTCCAGCCCCGCATAATAGAATCCCCCGTTAAAACCGAACTGGGTTACCGCGGTGTTATAAGGGAAGCGCCCGGAATTTTGCAGCACCTCGTTGTTCTTGTCAGGGTAAACGTTGAAAACGTTGTTGGCGCCGGCAGTAAGTTCCAGTGAAGGGATGAGATAATAACCGATCCTTATCCCTGTGAGCCATTTCGGACTGTAATCCTGGTCCCTTGCCAGTTCAGCATCGCTGGTGTCTATGCCCCGGTAGGAGACCTGGCCGAAACGGATTGTCCGGATGGTAGCCGTTAGTTTTTTCCGGACCCATGTAAGGGTGAAATTGTACTTGCTCAGGGGTTGGCCCAGTTCAATGAGAGCCCGGTCCTGCCGGTTGAAAAGATTGTCTTCAAGTCCGCGGGAAAGGATTTTTCCCGATGCATGAACGTTTCCTCTCACCTCTGTTTTATTCAGGTTCACACCCGCGCTGAACCCAAGGCTTCCTGCGGTGAGCGGTATAAGATGGGAAAGTACGACATCCACCCCGGTTGTACGTGTATCAATGGCATTGGTAAAAAACTGCGCCCCGCCAACGGAGGGCAATGATGCAAGGAGCTCGCCGACTCCCGGAGTGAAGCTGAAGAATGTGCCCGAGAGTACGATCCTGTTATCCACATCAACCAGATATGCATCGGCGGTAAGGGTTGTATTGCGGGCGGGATGCGATGTAAGGCCGGCACTGTAACTTATGCTGGTCTCTTCTTTCAGGGACGGGATGCCGAAAGCACCGGCCACCCTGCTTATGTTGTTTGCCGTAAGGATTTCAAAGAGGTACCCACCGAAATAATAGGTGCCGGTATTGCTGTAGTAGACCTGGTGCAGGGATGGTGCCCTGAAACCCGTACTCACCGATCCCCTGATGCTCAGGGGAAAGCTGAAGCTATACCGGGCGGCGATCTTCCCGGAAAGATTGTTACCAAAATCGGAGTAATCCTCGTATCTGCCTGCTATATCGACAAGGAAGGCCCGGGAGAAGTTAAAACCCGCATCACCGTAAAACCCGATATTATACCTCGACCGGTCCGTCTCATCCACCGGCTGAAATCCGGTGAATCCCTGTGCCCCGGGATAATGTACCTGGTCGGCATTGATCCACGAGGCTTCCTCGCCGGCAATGATCCTGTAATTCTCCACACGAAATTCACTTCCGAAGTTGAGATCAAGGTTTTGAAAAGCGGGAAGGGCGGTGTAACTGCGCGAGAAATCGAGGTTCACCGTATTCTGGGTATAACGGGTTCCGCCCGACTGAAAATGAGAAGGGCTTTCTGCTCCCATAGAGGCGTTGGCCGAATTCGAAACATAAAAGTTGATGCCGTTGGAGCCCCAGGTATTGCTAAGGTCGGCATCCCACCCCTGGATCTTCCCCCTTACACCGGTCGAGATGAAATGATCGGTGAGGCGGGCATTTATATGAGGAAGGAAACCATTGGGGTAAAGTGCGTAGTTGTTTCGTGCCGAATCATTGGGTAGGCGGAAATCGCCGGCCGACTCGCTGTACCGGTAATTCATTCCGCCAAAGGCGTAGATTTCGGCATGTCCGGCTGGTACCATAGCATTGAAAAAGATCTTCCCGTCACCGATGGCCGAGTTCCCCAGATGAAGTCTGAAATCTTCCCGGGTCAGACCCCTGCTATCGATGATCTGGTTATCGATGGCCAGATTTTCCTGGTAACCCAATCCTTCCTGTCCGGCTTCCCGGTATATCAGACCATTATAAGTCCCCGCACGGTTTGTGGCTCCCCTCCGGTTAAATTCAGCCGTCATGTTCAAAAAACCACCCTTACCGATCCCCAAACCGTAATTCGCTGAAATATCCTCCCGGAGGCCGTCGCCTTCATAGGTCTGTCCTATCCGCGATGACAGTGAGAGACCTGAGGTATCCTTATTTAAAACCAGATCGATCACACCGGCAATGGCATCCGAACCATATTGTGCCGAAGCTCCGTCACGCAGGATCTCCACGCGGCCGATGGCCGATGAAGGAATCGTATTGAGATCATTGATCACCGAACCTTTCCCTACAACGCTGAGCAGATCGATAATAGCCGTGGGATGATGCCTCTTCCCGTTGACCAGGATAAGAGTCTGATCGGGATTCATTCCTCTCAGGGTAGCCGGATCAACATGATCAGTGGCATCGGAATAGGTTAACCGGGTGGAGTAAAACGATGGGGCGAGGGCATTCAGTTGTTGACTCAGGTCGGTATGTCCGCTGTTCCTGAGTACCGGAGAGGAAAACTGGTCGACGGGAACAGCAGAGGAGAGCACACTGCGCGGTGTGTTCCTGCTGCCGACGACGACCACTCCGTTGGTAAAGGCCAACAGGTCACGGTTCAGCCTGATGTGAAGGGGAGCGCCAGAATCGCCGGGGATCTCTATTTTGATACTGTCACTGCGGTAACCGATATATGAAGCAACCAGCGTATACTCACCGTTGGGAAGCTTCAGCGTGAAAGATCCTTCCTGGTTCGAGACGGTACCTTGCCTGCCACTTGCAGCGTACACCGAAGCCCCGCTTAATGGTTCACCCGTGGCATTGTCCCTGACATCGCCCCTGAGCGATACCTGGGGAAAAGCCGGAATTACGGTTCCCGTGAAAAAGACCAGTAAAGAATAGATTAGTTTCATGACTCTCATAACGAAAGATTTTGGTTGCAAGCAGGATCCCGCGTTGTTTTTCAAATCGGGGCGAAAGTAGGGTATTTTTATTCAATACGAAACTTTTATTGCCATAACCCTTACAATTCATCAATCTTTGCAGCCATTATGAAGTCATTTTCGGAGAGTCCCAGGATGGCATGGGTCCATAATTCGATGTCTACCTTTGAATAGAAAATATGCATTACGGGGTGGTGATTTTCAGTTTCGGCAATATCGGCCACTTTGTCGGCAAATTCAATACATTGCCTGTAAGTGGCGAATCTGAAGGATTTGACGATTTTCATCCCGTCAACAACCGGCCAGGGTTCTTTCAGTTGCCGGTTATATTCCTTTGTCTCCTCCGAATCAAATTTGGCTACACCTCCTTCACAAGGCTTGCATCGCTTACTGGTGAGATCCATGATTTCCTGTTTGAAGAACAAACAAAGGGACGGTTCATAAGGTTCAACGGGGCGGGATTGAATTGTTTGAGATGGTTTGAAATGGTTTGAAATGGTTTGAATTCCAATCAACAAATCACCAAATTCTTCGGGGAGTTTAACCACAGATTACACAGATTATCACAGATTAGCTCTGTGATTATCCGCACAAATCCGTCAAATCCGCGTTCCTCTTCCTCTTCCTCTTCCACTTCACCAAATCAACAAATATTCTTCACCTTTGACATTGTTAACTTTTTCTCCGGGTACATTGTTAGATCAAATGCAGGCAGAATAGCACCTGTCACAAAACAATGCTGTTTCCCGATGCCTAAAAAACAGACCAAACAAATTGAGACCGAAAATCCGAAGAAGCTACGTGGAAAATCTTCTTCGACAAATGAGCCGGAAGGCGGGTCACTGTGGTTAGCGGCGATCACCGTGCTGGGGGTTGTCTTCGGCGACATAGGGACCAGCCCTCTATATGCCCTGCAGAAATCGTTATCCGGATCCGGATCCGTAGGGCCGGCTGCATCCAATATCCTGGGCTTACTTTCACTGATCTTCTGGTCTATCGTCATTGTCATAGCCGTTAAGTACGTCGTCTATGTTATGAAGGCATCGAACGAAAACGAGGGGGGCATCCTTGCACTAATGGCTCTCATCGAACCGGCTCATCCAAAAGACAGGGGTCAGCGACAATGGCTGATCCTCCTCGGTATTTTCGGAGCGGCGCTGTTATATGGCGATGGCATGATCACTCCGGCTATCTCTGTCCTCTCAGCTGTCGAGGGACTCAAGGTTGCAAATCCGGGGATGGCGAATTTTGTCCTTCCCATTACAGTGGTCATCCTCGTACTCCTTTTTATATTTCAAAAGCAGGGTACATCCCGTGTAGGCTGGATATTTGGTCCCGTGATGATGGTATGGTTCATTGTCCTGCTTGTGACAGGTGTAGCGGGAATTCTGAAGAACACTTCCATCCTCCATGCGATCAACCCGGTTTATGCCATCAGGTTTTTCGGGTCAGAGGGGTTCATTGCATTCCTGGTATTGGGTTCGGTGTTTCTTGTAGTCACCGGGGGCGAGGCGCTATATGCCGATATCGGGCATTTTGGCAGGCGTCCGATCAGGCTTTCCTGGTTCATCCTGGTCATGCCTGCACTCCTGGCGAACTATTTCGGCCAGGGTGCGATTTTACTCAACAACAAGGAAATGGCTGGAAAGCAGGTATTTTTTTACCTCGGTCCCGACTGGAGTAAGTTACCTCTTGTTATACTTGCAACCTTCGCCACCATCATTGCTTCACAGGCTATAATCTCCGCCTCTTTTTCCCTTACGCGGCAGGCTGTTCTGCTGGGATACCTGCCTCACCTGAGGATGGTGCAGACATCCAAGGAACAACCGGGCCAGATCTATATTGCCGGCATCAATTGGATCCTGATGATAGCCACGATCGGCCTGGTGCTGGCTTTCCGGAAATCCGTCAACCTGGCCGGCGCTTATGGGGTGGCGGTGAGCACGACCATGGTGATAACCACCCTTCTGATGTTCGTTGTTGCCAGTGAAAAATGGAAATGGCCACTTTGGACCGTCATTGCGATAACTGCCTGTTTCCTTACGATCGACCTTCTCTTCATGGCATCAAACTTCTTCAAGATATGGCAGGGAGGATACTTTCCGCTGATCGTGGCGGGGATCGTTTTCCTGATGATGACTGTCTGGCGTACCGGGAATAAACACATGACGCCCATCGAGGGGAAACGGAAGCGTTCAGTAAAGACATTCATGCATAATATTGGCAGGATCTCACCCGAGCGGGTGAAGGGAACAGCGGTCTTCCTCACCGATGATATCCAAAAGGTTTCCCTCCTTCTTATCAGGCAGCTTGAATCCTTTAAAGTGCTGAACGAGGAAGTCATCCTGCTGATGCCAGAGATAACCGATGAACCCCGGGTACCCTCTGAAGGAAGGGTCAAAGTCAATGACCTGGGAAAAGGGATCATCCAGATGACCATTCACTTTGGCTTCATGGAAAATCCCAATATCCCGAATATGCTGAAAGAAACGAAGATCTCCGGAAAGCCCATCGACCTGGAAAGCGTGATCTATTACATCGAATACCCCAGGATCGTTTATGGCGGGAAATGGGGCCGCAAGAAGATAATTGCCAAAATGTTTTCCTATATGGCAAGGAATGCGGCAAACCCGGTGGAATTTTTCAGGATACCACTCGACCAGGTGCTCGAGGTAGGGGTGAGGGTGCATATGCAATAACGGGAGTTAAGGGTTTGAAAGTTGTTTGAGGATTGTTTGAGGATTGTTTGAGGATTGTTTGAAATGGTTTGAAATGGTTTCAGATGATTTCAGGTGGTTTCAGATTGTTTTAGATGGTTTCAACTCCAATCAACAAATCAACAACTCAACAACTCAACAAATTCTTCCGGATCCGTGTTCCTCTTCCTCTTCACCAAATCACCGATTTCTTCTTTTGAAGATCTTCGATCTTTTCTGCCACCGATGTTCTTACCCGGTAGAGAAGGGCAGGATCTGATGTGAATTCCGTCGGTCCACGTACTACATCCGGAATGGAATCTACAGTTCCCCCAACTCCTTGCAACAGTTTCAGATATTCGTAATCCTCAAAACCATCCCTCAGATTCTCAAGACGTATTGAAGATAATGGCCGGACGCCGGGTCCCGGGTATGTAAGGTATCCGTCTCCGCTGTAATTGCTGAACGTATTTGCCTTCCAACCACCCCGTAGTTCCGGACCCCGGTCATTTCCGTTCCAGTGGTTCGGACTCCAATATTCGAAACCTGTTACTCCGGTCTGGTAACAGATCCAGCCGATAATCCTTCCGTCGATAGCCGGGTATTCGAGGAAAAAATTTGGCCGTACTGAGGGGTAACAACATACGGCCAGCCAGGCTTCATCACCGGCTGCAACCCTTTTATCCACGCCTGTCTCAAGGTACTGGGCTACATAAACATCCCAGGTATCGGCGTAACCTGTTAATGCCTTTACGCCTTCAGGGATATTCAGACACTGGATCACCCTGAGATCCGGGCTTACCTTTTTCACCAGGGTATACATATCCCTGGCCAGCGGCCAGTGAGGTTTATCCACTTCATCGTAGTTGTACACATATGCCATCCCATCAAGCCATCCGCGGGGGCCGAATCTTTCAACATATTCATTTAACCGGTTTCGTAAACTGTCTTTATAACCATCCGGAAAACGGTCTTTATTCATCCTGCGGAGATTGGGTATATTGTCCAGAATAAAAGCATTCATTCCCCGGTCCATGCAAAAATCCAGCATATCTTCGTCAAGTTCGATCTGACCACCGGGTCCCAGCCGGTGTTTCAGGAGCAGGTCATACATAGCTTTGCGATCCTCCGGGGAATTTTTACCGAACCGTTTCATGGATCCAACCCAGGTGAGTGTCTTTATGCCCGGCTTTAAAGGGATGTCAAATCCCCACACCCGTACTTCCACAGGAATGGATTGACTTCCGACGTTTTCCGCGATCACGGTTATCCGGCCGCGGTAAATCCCTGCTTGCGTTTTCCGGGGAACATAAACCGTCACCCATAAGGGTTGCCGTTCACCTGGCGCAATCGTTAGTGTGTCCTGATCAAGCAGAGGATCTGCCCACCATCCCTGTTTTGAGGGATAATATTCCGATGAAGTTGTAGTCTCCACATAACCCACCGGATTGATCTGTATGTTTTCTTTCCCGATTTGTCCGGAATTGCCTTGAAGGGCACCGGCTTTCCATCGAACTCCGGAAAGGGGTACGCTGTCGCCTGGCATGATAACAACCTGGAAGGATTCATATTCTCCACCTGCGGCATTGATCTGTGCTATGCCGGATGATGCAATGAGGCTGTCCGGTTCAAAAGGAACCCTGACCATGGATGACACTGCCGAAAGCCGGAACCGGGGCTGCGGGGATCTGCATCCGGAAATTAGTAATATGGATATTCCGATTACGGCTATCTGCTTTACCATCATTTTCCCTCTCTGAATTCCGGTAAGGGTCTCCTGAGCAATTCCCTTTCCGGCAAATATCGATTCCCGGATTGCTTAAGGCAGATTTAATTCCGGGCTTCTGCGCTGACCGTCTCACAAGTGTTAAAGTTAGGATTTCAGGATAGATATTACAAGGTCATTCTATGATTAATCTAGCATAAGACCCGTATCCAGGTTGAATTTAAATGCATGAGGATAAGATAAATACCTTATAAATGTTTCCGCTCATACGAGATTCTTTTTTTATATTAGCAGAAATTCCTAATCAGGTACAAAATCTCCCGCATCATGAAAAAAGTGCTTAAGCTTTACCGGAAATGTCGAGAGTCGGACAGTTTTTTCCTATGGGTAGTTCTTCGCTATATCTTCATCAGGGTATTTCACGGGAAACAGCTCTTCCTGCACCAAAGAGTGAAAATCAAGGGATTGAAAAACATTAGGGTTAGAGAGTACGTGGAAATCGGGATCGGGTACATCGGTTTTATGCACAGAACGGACAAGACCTTCCTGAATGTCAAAGGAAAACTGA
Organism: uncultured Bacteroidales bacterium; assembly: GCA_963771005.1. Classification (GTDB taxonomy): domain Bacteria; phylum Bacteroidota; class Bacteroidia; order Bacteroidales; genus DASQZK01. The sequence continues at coordinate 704,426 of CAVYRO010000008.1, read as the reverse complement.
ACATGAACGGGAAGTTTATCATCGGAAGGGGATGCAGGTTCGATATTGGTAAAGATGCCATAGTGAACATTGGCAACAACGGTTTCATCAACTGCAATACGAAACTGGTGATCCAGCATGAACTCACTATTGGTGACAGCAGTGGAATATCGTGGGATTGCCAGGTAATGGACGAAGATTTCCACGAGATTAAATATCCGGGCAGGAAAATCACAGGCAATGGCATTACCATTGGCAACCATGTTTGGGTGGGATGCGGAGTGAAGATTTACAAGGGAACCATCATACCTGATGGATGCATCGTTGCCGCCGATTCAATGGTGCGCGGGGAATTCAAGGTCAGAAATGCCCTAATAGGCGGGAACCCTGCAAAAGTGCTTAAGGAGGATGTTTACTGGGAATGGTGATTTTCAATTACCAAACCTGCTCCGAATCATACGCCGGATCTCTTTATTTTATCTCCGGAACATCAAATATTGCTTACTTTTGTGCCAAAATTTTTAGCGATGAACATAAATTTCGTGGAGATACTTGCCTCATTCATGGTTCTTTTTGCCATCATCGATATTCTCGGTTCCATTCCCATCATACTCGATCTGAAACAAAAAACGGGGAATATAAATTCGAGGCAGGTGACTCTTGTCGCCTTCGGCATCATGATCGGCTTTCTTTATATCGGGCAACCCTTGCTCGGGCTTTTGGGTGTGGATATCTCTTCCTTTGCGATCGCAGGGTCAATTATCATTTTCCTTCTGGGCATAGAAATGGTGCTGGGCATCGAACTATTCAAACATGAAGGGGGTGATAAAAGTGTGGCTATCGTACCGCTTGCCTTTCCGCTGATTGCCGGTGCAGGTTCCATCACTACTCTCCTTTCCCTTCGGGCTGAATATCATACTATTAATATTCTTATCGCCCTGGTGCTGAATATGATCTTCGTCTACTTCGTCCTCCGTATGACGGACCTGTTCGAAAGGATCCTGGGTCCCGGAGGTCTCCATATCCTTCGGAAATTCTTCGGTATTATTCTGCTTGCCATCGCGATAAAATTGTTTACCACCAATACCGGGCTTACGCCGGGACGGTGATCTGCGGGGAGATTGTTTGAGGATGGTTTGAAATGGTTTGAAATGGTTTGAAATGGTTTCGGGGAGTTTACCACAGATTACACAGATTATCACAGATTAGCTCCGTGATCATCCGTCAAAATCCGTCAAATCCGTGTTCCTCTTCCTCTTCCTCTTCCACTTCACCAAATCACCAAATTCTTCCGGGAAATTACCTTCTCCCGCGAAGTTCGATATTTTCAGATCCATTATCCTTCACTATCAATTCGTCCATGGATTTTTCGGGCGAAATTACCGGATCCGTGATCAGGGCATTTTTCACGTCGTGAAAAACAAAAGCCGGCCTTTGTTCTTCATTCTCCAACAGGATCCTGACATTATTGAATGAGACATTCTTCACGTGCCGTACAAAAAATCCGGATGCCGGGAGTACCGGCCCGAACATACGGGCTGTCGGATATCCCTTGTCCTTTTCTCCGACCGGCATGTTTGCTTCTTCGGTCGTTCCCCAGCCCAGGTTGCGGATCAGGATGTCAGAGAGAAAAATATTTTCCGCATCAGCCCCGGGAATCCCTGTAATATTTGAGGTGGTTTTCGAAGAGGTGGTGACGACAAGGTCCGAGATGCTTACATTGCGAAGGATTCCCTGTCCCGGCTCAGGAGCATCTGCCGTATATTTTCTCGCCCTGTTTCCCAGCCTTATAAAAACGGGGCAGCCGGTTTCACTTACCGTAATATGGCTGATGTTCACCCCGTCAAGAATGCCACCGTCAACCATCTCAACCGATATTGCAGACTGGCCGTCCGGTAAGCCGTATATCGGATCTCTGTCAGCTGAGGGACTGACTGTACAGTTAGTGATGTTAATATTATAGAATCCCCCTGTGGATTCTGTCCCCAGTTTGAGCGCATTGCAATGGGATTTTACCACACAACCGGTAATGATCACGTTCCTGCAGGGTTCGGGGCTGGTGCTTTTCAGGCAGATCCCGTCATCATCACTGTCAACCGTGCAGCGGGTTATGATCACGTCACGGCAGCCGTCTATATCAAGCCCGTCATTATTGAAATTACAATGGTTGTATACGTCAATGCCGTCAATTTTGAGATTGGTGCAGGCCAGGTAATGCTGCATCCATCCGCCTGAATTTCTCATGCTCACTCCTTCGATCCGCACGTTGGTGCAATTTATAAGCTGGATCAGGTGAGGACGCGTGATCCCGGGTTCATCGCCCGCTTCTTCAGGTTTAAAAACTCCACCCTGCCCGTCAAGGAGACCCTCGCCTGTAATGGCGATATCATGCTGACCTTCGGCATAAATGAGTTGCCTCGTTTCTGTACCCGTGCGAAGGGCAACAAATTCAGGATGTATGTCGAAATAATCATCCGGGTCGCCGCTGCCAAGCAAAACTGACCCCTTTTTTAAATCCAGCGTGACCCCGCTTTTCAGGATAAGAGTCCCGGTCAAAAACCTGCCGGCTGGTATGACAACGGTTCCTCCCCCCTCTTCCGAACTTTCGTCTATCGCCTTCTGGATGATCTCTGTACAAAGGGTTTGACCGTCCGGTTTCGCACCAAGAGTAACTATATCATTTTTCTTTGAACATGATGCCAGCCCCATGATGATAAACACTGTGAAAAGAGGGGTGAAAACAAGGTATCCGCTTGCTGGTTTTTTTCCGGAATTTAAGCTCATAATTTTATTGTAAGATTAATTTTTTTGAAAAATTTAACCCGTCACCGGTTATCCGGACAAGATAATAACCTTTCGGGAACCGGGAAAGGTCAATGCTCACTGACCTGGTTCCGGCCTTGCCCTTGCAGAGAGACTTCCCCTGCAGGCTAAAGATTTCATATACGCCATCCGGATACCCATGGGGAAGGTCTATGCTTACGGTCCCATGTGAAGGGTTGGGATAGAGGATTAAATCGCGGCTTCCGGACGGTTTTGGTAATGCCGCAGGGTACTGTCGTTCGCTGGCACCAATATCAGGATGTTCACCGTAGAATTCACCGGATGGTATATCGAGGACTTGTCCGTTCATCCAGGTAAACGAGGAAACTCCGGCATCAATGCAGGGGCTGTTGCCCTGCAGCGTGTAGTCGGGGAAATATGCCGGATCGTTGTTGAAAAAAGTTGTTGCGGCATCCGTATTGCAATTTAGCGTATCCGAATGGTTCCCAAAAAATAAACAATTGGCGATGATCGAATTTCCACTCACATTTTTGGCTGCCGTATGGATACAGTTTGTAATTGTGTTGTTAACAGAGACGAGATTTGATCCCCCGGTTACCCCGTAATTGTTCCCGTCTATTGTATTATTGAACAGGAGAATTGTTTCCGGTATGGGGGCACCCTCATAATTTTCCGAAGTGTTGCCGTCGCTCATACATCCTAAACCCGCCATTGCATTTCCTGTAATCAGGTTTTTCTCAATGATTAATATCCTGCTCGAAGAATCCGGATAGTCGATGATCTGAATGCCATCCTCGCCGTTCCCGGATATCGTATTTTTCCGGATTATGTTGAAAACTGTTTCTCCGGAATATTTATGAAGCCGGATCTCTATCCCGTCATCCCGGTTGTTTACAAGAATATTCTCTTCAATGAGGATATCGATCGTGCCATCCAGATCGATAGCGTCATCCTTGTTTCCCTCGAAATAATTAAATTTGCAGATACCTCCGCCTCCCGATTCATAATCTATTCCATCAGTGCAGTCCAGGATCCTGTTGTGCAGAAACTGAAACTTCCCCGCGGCCGAAATTCCGTCATCCCCATTCTGAATGGTGAAGCCGGTAATCACCGTTCCTATCGTCGAACTTTTACCTACCAGGATCACCGAAGATCCGTCATTACCATCAATAATCGTTTCCTTTATGTATTTTTCATCACCTGAGATCAGGTATCTGGAAGCCAGTGTGATAGGGGCTCCCGGAAATGATAGATTTTCCCTGTAAATACCCGGAGCAACGAGTACCGTATCTCCGGCCCGTGCCAAATTTATTCCTGCCTGTATCGTGAGTATGTCGGATGGGATATTAATGACATTCGACATCAGGGGCTGGCAGAAAGGAAGAAGAAAGAGAAGGATCCGATTTTTCATGAGATCATTTTTAGGTTTATAAGATTCTTTCCGCGGAACCGGGTATACGATGCTCCGTTTATTGTGCTGTTTTTTTATCCCTATTTTTCAGGATTATTCCGTTTTAGTGCCATAGGCAAGGAGACAAGGAAAATGCGGCCTCTTTAGCTACTCCATCTCCTTCAACTCACGCAGCTCACCGGTCGTAACCTTCCCCGTGAGGATCATTAGCATATCTCCTTTCCTGGATATCAGCCAGTTCGTATCTCCGCTGATCGTCACCTCATCGTCATTCAAATGCCATCCGTTTTCCTTCAGCATACTTTCCAGCTGTGCCTTTATTTTGAAGTTAAAAAGAAATACATCGATATTCTTTCCCTCTCTCATGACGGAATACCAGATACACACATAGCCCCGGTAGTCGCCAAAACGCGTCGACCAGTCGGGTAGCCCGTTCTGAAAACCGACAGGCCCCATAATGATCTTATAATCCACAAAACGGAAATCACCGGTAACTGAAGGATAAATATCTTTCATCTTCAGCCCCTTATCTTCAGGCCGGGAATAGAGGACATCGGCAATGCGAAGTTCAAGGGATTGTTCGTTCTGAGTTCCGTGCTGACCCGCGATTGTGACATAGTAATCCGATACAGGGAAGGTAAGTGCATATTTCGTCCGGCAGAACATAGGATTCACATCCTTATCGACGGTATTGCATCCGGATTTTTTAACGCTATGAATACCCAGGGCTTCATACGGATTTTCGAAACGGTAGATCTCAATCCCGAGCTTCACCCCATTCATCTCCGCCTCGTAATACCTGAGGTCCCTGAAGCCATATTCCAGGAAAAGGTCGGCGGCTCCGTCGATATGTCCCCAGAGGTTACTACCGGTGAAGTATTTCTTCCCGGTTATTTTTACACCTTCGATATCTCCCGCATTTAAGGTGAGACTGTCCTGCGCCCGGGTCACATTTGTAAGAAAAAAGATCAGACACAAGCTGAGAATGTATTTCATTATCAATTTGTTATGAGGCATTGAAGAAAGTAAGAACCATCCCGGGGCCGCCTGCGCCGGCCATACGGAAAAAATCACGCCTGTTCAGCCTTTTCTTTTTATTTTGAGACATGGTTCGTAGTTTTGGATTTTACCCGGTGTAGTCAGTTTTATGCTCTTTCAGATTATGTGGTTCATGAAATTTGGGTTATTCAGGATCAAATATAAAAAAATATTAAAAAAAGTATTTAGATTCATCATCATACACATACCCGCCCCTCCTGAGAAATTTTAAAAAATTGTATCGCATTACAATAAATTTAGTAAAAAATTGTATTGCAATACATAAAATTCTGTAAAAAGTTGTATTGCAATACAAAAAATCTGACAAAAAATTGTATTGCAATACAAAAAAGAGGGTAAAGAATTATAACTTATCACATAAAGTCAAACCAAATGGTTAAACTTTAAATTACGGAAAGAATTCAATGACCCGGGCTAATTCTTCCTGTCTCTCCCCAAAGTAAAAATACAATCTTCCCTCCCTGTAAGGGGGCATGCTGTTAGGGGCGAAGACATTCATTCCTCCCTTGGGTCCGGTGCTCGAAGCCGGTGAGAATTTTGTCCCTATCGGGCTGATCGCTGACAGAAAGGATATATCGCCTGTGGGAAAGGGGGGCGAGGTGAAATCATTGTAAGCCCCTTTGGGCGGCTCCGGGGTGAACAACCTGAGGAACATATCCTCGGTGGCGGAAACGACACAGAAAGGCAGGCCTGTCGTGATGAACTCAGCCCGGTAAAGGCCGGAGTAATATCCTTTGAATTCGGGGTAGTCCCATGATTCGCCTGTGACCGTATTATTATAAGCCTTATGATACATGCCGGACTGTGGGCCCTTCATCCTGTTCTTCCATACCCGGTAGGGACCGTCAGCCACAAGATTGACGGCGGCGATCTCCTTTTCCGGGAAGGAAAAATTCACGCCCGCATAAGGGTAGCTGCCCTTCATGAAATAACGGAAATCAAGTTCCATCCATCCGTCATCATGGAGGATCCAGCGGAATCCGAATAAATCTTTTTCGTATGTGGCATTCACAATCAGGCGATCGGTTTCCTTCGACCAGGTGACCTCTCCCGGAATAACTTCTTCATGGGCAGGAACGGGGCCGTTTCCAAACGGGATGAGATGACCGGCGCTTACCACTGAATCCAGCAACCCTTCCTTTCTTGAAATATAATACCATGTTTGGCCATTTTGGAGGATTAGCTGTTCTCCCGTTTCCTTCATCGTCAATGACCGGTGTCCGGCGGATTGAATAATTTTTTCAGCGGCGGCGGCAGGATCCGCGGCAGGCCATGTCCGGTTAAGGATCGTCCTCCCGGATGGATCTGTGACGCTCAACCGGAGAAGATCGTCCTCTCTCCAGTTCGCCGGCAGATGAAGCTCGAGGCTGCCTCTCATTCCAGGTGCGACATCGGGAGCCGGAACAGCCCACGATGTATCGGTTTTTTCCATTTTGAAACCATTGAGAGAAAGCAGGCTGGCTTCGAAGGTGCACTGGCTGAGTCTGGTATAAATATAGCGATTTTCCACATCAAGACGGCCGTCGAATGCCGGCGGCAGGTTTTCCATTTCAAAATGTACGGGACACCATATCTCGCGGATGGACCAGTAACTGCCTTCCTTTTCGCGATAAGGACCCAGGATGCCGTCGGCTGCCTTATTTTCCTGCGTATCGATCCATCCGTCTTTATCGGTCCTCACTACGCCTTCATCCGAAAAATCCCAAAGGAATCCTCCGGCTGAGAGAGGCCGGTCGAGCATAAGGTTCCAGTAGTCATCCAGTCCGGCTCCGTGGCCACCGTCATACAATCCGTGCAGAAACTCCGTGGGAAAGAAAATATCCCTACCATTGAAAAAAACATTCTGCCCGTAATTCCAGTCCCGGTAATGCTGGGTGTCCATGCCGTTGAAGAGCTGGAAGGGATGGATCACGCTCCGGTGGGCCGGATCGTATTTCGCAAATTCATCGTTCAGTGCATTGTTCCACCCTCCTTCATTGCCATTATCCCAGAGAACGATACAGGGATGGTTCACATCCCTCGTCACCATTTCCCTGACAAGCTTCTTCCCGATGGCCGTATCGTAGGGAGGCACAGACCATCCCGAAAGTTCATCGAGTACGAAAAGTCCCAGCGAATCGCAAACATCGAGAAAGTGGACATCGGGAGGATAATGGGACATCCGCACGGCATTCATGTTCATATCCTTCATCAGTTCCACGTCTTCGATGCTGATCGTTTTATTCAGCGCCCTCCCCGTTGAAGGCCAGAAGGAATGCCTGCAAACGCCCCTGAACATGATTTTTCTCCCGTTAACGAAGATCCCGTCGCGGTCCTTAACTTCAATTGTTCTGAAGCCTAGCCTGTCACTGGTTTTATGGATGACGGCTTCACCATTCAGCAGTTCAGCGTGCATGACATACAGGTTCGGAAACTCAGGGCTCCACAGGTCCGGGTTAGCGGCTTTTCCACGAACAACCTGATATGGTTTACCCGGCGCCGTTTCGGCAGTGAAGGTGAATGACCGGCCTTTTCCACTGAGTGGAGAGAGCGTAATGTTGATCCTGTCCGCCTTTTCCAGGTTACTTGTATACACTTCGGCATAAAAATGACCGTCGGCACCTGCATCCGCCGCAATTCTTTCTATATGCTCCGATGGCATGATTTTAAGGTATACCGGACGGAAAATGCCGCCGAACACCCAGTAGTCGGCATATCTTTCCGCAGCATTGACGGATTCATCCGAAGACATTTTGCTCACATCGGCCTCCAGGATGTTTTCCCTGCCGTATTTCAGCAGCTTCCCGATATCATATGAAAACCGGTAGAACGCGCCACGGTGAACAGGCCCTGCAGTCTTTCCATTGATCCTTACCGCGGTCTCGGTCATCGATCCCTCAAATACAATCTCCACTACCTTCCCTTTCCATTCCGCAGGAACATAAAAGGAATGCCGGTAAAAACCTTTCTCATCGGCCTTAACCTTATCCGTTCCATAGTTATAGGCGCCGAAGCCCTGTAATTCCCAATTCGAAGGTACGGGAATGGTAGTCCATTTACCGCTGTTCTGACCGCCGGTGCAGTAAAATTCCCAGTCGACCGTGTGGTCGCTGCCGGTCCCTGACAAATATACAATACGGCTTTCCTGGGGGTAAACCACGAGACAGGACAGGATGATCAATGAGGTTAACAGGCAGGGTCTGTGCATATAATAAATTTTTTATAAACGGCTAAAATAGAAATTAATCTTCACTTGACGAATTAATCGTGTCTTTAGCATATGGAAATGAAAAGGGCAAGTTTTTCATTTTTATGGATTGTATTTTTATATTTACAGAAAAAGCCACGATTATGAAAAAATTTCCGGTCTACTTTTTCGCATCTCTCATGCTCTTTCTGAGCACATTTAATGGTTCCGCCCAGGAACATCCTGAGATCAGGCCCCTGGAGATCGGGGAAAAGGCGCCTTTCTTCAACCTGCCGGGGGTGGATGGTAACTATCATTCCCTTAACGATTTCGATAATGCGAAAATCCTTGTGGTGATATTCACCTGCAACCACTGCCCTACAGCACAGGCATACGAAGATAAGATCATAAATCTTACTTCGGATTACAGGGATAGCGGAGTAGCTGTTGTGGCCATCCTGCCCAATGATGATGCTGCCCTGAGCCTGGCAGAATGCGGGTATTCAGATCTTGACGACAGTTTCGAAAGCATGAAGGTCAGGGCAAAAGACAAACATTTTAATTTCCCTTACCTTTATGATGGCAAAGATGAAGAAGTGTCGATGAATTACGGTCCCCAGGCCACACCCCATGCCTTTGTATTTGATAAGGACCGGAAACTGAGATATCGCGGCAGGATCGATGATACGGAAAATCCCTACGTCGAACCTGGAAAAAGGGACCTTAGGAATGCGCTCGACCAGATGCTGGCAGGAAATGAAGTGACGGTGAAAACGACAAAAACTTTCGGATGTTCGATCAAATGGGCCTGGAAAAACGAATGGACGAAAAAATTGATTGAAGACTGGGCAAAAGAACCTGTGTCCGTTCAGTCTGTAAATGCCGACAGCATTCGCACCATCGTGGCAAATGAAGGAGGGAAGCTGCGGATGGTGAACGTATGGGCCACATGGTGCGGACCCTGCGTAATTGAATTCCCTGAACTTGTGAATACCTACAGGATGTACAACGGCCGTGATTTTGAATTCGTAAGTATAAGCGCCGACAAACCCGACCGTCTTGATAAGGTGGAAGCATTCTTAAAGGATCATCAAGCCTCCAATCCAAACTATATTTTTGCCTCCGATGATAACTACCGGATGATCGAGGCCGTCGACGAGGAATGGCAGGGTTCCCTTCCTTACACGCTGATCATCAAACCCGGCGGAGAGATTATCTATAAACATTCAGGGGGTATCGACCCGCTGGAGGTCAGGAAGGTCATCATCGGATACCTCGGCAGGTACTATGCCGATGATAAATAAGCCGGCACCCCCGGGGATATTCCGGACGGAAGCCTGCCTTTTTTTCGATTGAGAAACGTACAAGCACAATACGAATTCCTACCATTCAGAAAAAATGAAATCCACATGCCAGATGACAACACACAGGTATCCTGATAATCATCGATCATGTGGTTTCCATTATACTTTTAAAATCAAAATCACTATATAATGAAAAGAATGACTGTTTTATTGCATGCCGTTGCGCTCATGGTTCTCATCCCGGGACTTTACGGCCAGAACCTCTCAGACCGCGACATTCTAAAACTTTACGGCGGGCTGCGGGTAGCCGATGTTTCCGACGGGATGGATTACATCGGACTTCATGACCAGGGCCTGATGGATCAGAGCATCGAATCCCTGTGGAAGGATGTTGAGAATTTCCATCATATTTTCAGAGGCATTGCCCTGACGGTGAGGTACGTTCCCACAAACCGGCAGTTTCCCAGCAACCTGCGGGGCCAGGAGTATGAAAAATGGAGGGACGAATGGTATACGAATATATCGGGAGAACCCTTCATCGATTCGATAAAAGCTGGAAATGTCATCGTCATCGACAATGCAGGGCATAATGATGTGGGCACGGTGGGATCCAATAATTCCCTGATATGGAAAACAAAAGGTGCAGTAGGTATCGTTTCGAATGGTGGCGTGCGCGACAACGACGAGATCATCAAGGAACAGATCCCGTTATATATGAACATTGCCAACAGGGGCCGGGGCATCCGTCCCGGGCGTAACGAACTCCAGTCGGTGAATGAACCGGTTGTTATCGGAGGTGTGCTGGTCAATCCCGGTGATGTGATCGTTGCCGATGGTGACGGTGTCATCGTGGTACCACGGAAACATGCGGAAGAAGTGGCCAAAGCCGCCCATGAAGTGCTGAAGGTGGACAAAGCGGCCCGCAAAAGACTTTACGAACAACTCGGCATACCCTATGATTTTACCGTGGAAGATGAATAGTCAATGCCCTGTAATTAAACTCCCTTCTGCTCCGGCGGCGGACCGTGAATTTCATTTGCGGCTTTTCCCCTGACCGGGTTGATGGGATTATGTTTAATCCCCGGGCCCTGGGCACAACCAGAGGGGTTATAGACTTATAGCAACCGTTTACCGGAATTATCATCCGTTCACCGGTAAAAAAAGTACGCTTACCGATTAGCTGTTTCAGGATCCTCCACAGGGTAATAATTTTGAATCATAAAATTAAACCAAACGGAGGAATTCAAAATGAATGTAATTATGGAGCAACATCGTCAACATCCCCGCAGAAGGGGTCTTCTGGGTCTTATCCTCATTCTTGTGGGACTTGCACTCGTAGGAAACCAGCTTAACGTTATTCCCGGCGATCTGCGAGATATCCTGTTCACCTGGCAGAGCCTTCTGATCCTTATCGGCATCATCTTCCTCGGAAGGAGGGAGAACAAAGCCACGGGATTCATCCTGATCTTTATCGGCGGATTTTTTCTTCTCCCCGAAATTTTCGACATCTCGTATGAATGGCGGAGATTATTCTGGCCCATCACCCTCATAATTATCGGGGTTGCGTTTATCTTCGGGGCCACTTTCTGGCACAGGAACCGGTTTGAAGTGGAGGGTACCGATGACGATTTTCTCGATGATGTGAATGTTTTCGGCGGACATGACCGTATCGTCACTTCGTCCTCTTTCAGGGGCGGAAGCATTATTTCGGTGTTTGGGGGAGGAAAATATGATCTCAGGAATGCAAATCTGTCCACCGGAACGAACGTCCTTGAAATGACGAATGTATTCGGAGGTGGTAAGCTGATCGTACCTTCCGACTGGGATGTCAAGGTTGAAGTGGTGGCTATCTTCGGCGGTTACAGCGACAAACGTGTGATCAGTGCTGTTTCGCCCGGCAAAAGGCTCATTATTAAGGGAATTTCCCTGTTCGGCGGCGGTGAAATTACAAGTATCTGATCCGTCATGCTGAACCCCATTACGACAAGAAGGGTTTACTTCATTGCATATATGCTCATCTGGATGTTCGTTGCCGTTCTCCAGGTGGGCATAGAGCATTATATATTTGACCTGAGACCGTTATACGCTTTTGCAGATGCCTTCACCATAAATGCCATCCATCTTGTTACAGGGCTCGTTGTCTGGTATCCCGTGAGATTCAATCCATTCACCGCAAAAAATCTATTCAGTCCCCTGATAAATATTACGGCCACCGGTTTGCTCACGGTATTTGTTTGGTCCGGAGCCGCATACCTCATTCTCCGTAATATCTTCGTCACCGATGAGGGATATCTTGACTTCCTCAGTGCCTCGTTGCCCTACAGGATCATCACGGATTCCTTTTTTTACATCGTGCTGGTCCTGGTCTATTCACTGATGATATATAGTGGCAATCTCCGTGAAAAGATCTCAAATGAGAGCAACCTGAAAACTCTGGTCAGGGAGGCCGAACTGAATGCCCTGAAGGCTCAGATCAATCCGCACTTCCTTTTCAATTCCCTGAATTCGATCAGCCTGCTCACGATGAGAGATCCTTCAAAGGCAAGGGAGATGATCATTAAGCTTTCAGAATTTCTGAGATATTCACTGCGCTTTTCCGAAGAGGGGACCACGACTCTGCGCGAAGAGCTGGATAACATGAAAAGGTATCTCGATATCGAAAAGATCCGCTTCGGAGAAAAACTAATTTATGAAAATGTTTGTGAGGAAGCCGTGCTGGATTTCCGGATACCGAATATGATCCTTCAGCCCCTGTTGGAGAATGCAGTTAAACATGGAGTATACGAGAGCACAGAACCTGTCTGCATCCGGCTTGCCGTTCAGGGAACTGAAGGCGGACCCGCGATCTCGCTTGTCAATAATTTTGATCCTGAGGCAATTCCCCGTAAAGGTGCGGGAATAGGCTTGAAAAATATCAGCGAAAGATTGAGATTATTGTATGGGCGTGATGATCTTCTGACTTTCGGTAAGAATAAAAATGAATTCAGGGTAACGATGGTCATTCCACAAACCCCTGATAAAGAAATAGATTAAAGACATCCTAAAATGTGGAGAGCAGTAATAATTGATGACGAAACGTACGCCCGGGAAATCATTAAGGAATACCTGGGGAAACATGGTGAAATCGGGATTGCCGGTGAATTTTCCGATGGCTTCACCGGCCTGAAAGGGATTGGTGATCTGGATCCGGATATTGTCTTTCTCGATATCCAGATGCCCAGGCTCACCGGCTTTGAGATGCTGGAACTGATGGATAAACGGCCGTTGATCGTGTTTACCACTGCATATGACCAATACGCCATTAAGGCATTTGAAGAGAATGCGGTGGATTATCTTCTCAAACCCTTCTCAGCAGAGCGTTTCGATGAAGCACTGAAAAAAGCGGTTTTGCGACTTCAGAAAGGGGAAGGCGACCAAAACAGGGTGAAAATTGAGAAACGCCTGGAACACGGCGGAGAGATATTGAACCGGATAGTGGCCAAAACCCGTTCGGGCATCAAGGTCATTCCCGTCGACCAGATCGTATACCTGGAAGCTCAGGATGATTATGTGATGATCCATCTTCAGGCGGAGAAATACCTCAAGCAAAAAACCATGAAATTTTTTGAAGATCATCTGGATGCATCCAAATTCCTGCGTGTTCACCGGTCATACCTCGTGAAGATCGATCAGATCCGTAAGATCGAACCTTACGAAAAGGCGGCCGGTATCCTGGTGATGAATGGCGGGAACCAGATCCCGGTAAGCCGGTCCGGGCTTTCCCGGCTGAAAGATGTACTGGATATTTGAAAGGTATTGATTACCTTTGGTAAAAACCTCCGGATATGTCAGCTCTTTTCAAAAAAAAAGCGCCGGCCGGCGAAGAATTGAAATTCGCCGACATCGACGGAAACCCGCTTCAGGAAGGCGATACCGTCCAATCGTTACGATATGATCTTGGCCGGTGCCGGCTCGTGCGTACAGACGCAGGCATGACGTATGAATCACTCGATAACGGCGGGAAGGTGAGCTGGGTCAAAATGATAGATGCCGCCACAAAAAATCAGAAGGTACGAAAGATTTGAGAAGCCGGCAATTCAGTTCGTTACCTCCGCTTCCGGCCTTTTTTATCCCTGGCCTGCCCGATGGCCTTTTCGGCCAGGTCTTCCATCACCCGGTATCCCGCTTCATTCGGGTGAACTCCATCGAAAGAATACCCGTCTTTCATTCCACCTTTCTCATCAGCCAGCGATGAATAATAATCAAGGTAGTCAAATTTATTTTTCCGGGCATACTTCCGGATCCACTCGTTAAGGATCACGATCTTCTGAGCCGGTTCCAGCCCGGGTTTCCATGGATAATCGAAGGCGGGCAGTACCGAACAGAGGATCACCTTAATACCGTTGGCGCTTGCCAGCTGGGCCATGGATGCGATGTTTCCCTCGATCATTTCCAGTGTGGAAGGGCCGGTGTTCCCCGCAATGTCGTTAGTCCCCGCCAGGATGAGGACGATCCCGGGATCAAGGTCTATGACATCGGGCCGGAAGCGGATAAGCATCTGTGGAGTGGTTTGTCCGCTGATGCCCCGGTCTATATAATCCTTCCCTTCAAAAAAGCCGGGAGAGACCTTTATCCATGCATCCGTGATGGAATTACCCATAAAAACCACCCTTTCTGAGGCTTTTGCCGGAGGTCCCAGCTCCTCATTAGCATCATGATAGCGGGCAAGATTGGCCCAGTCGTCTTTCATTCGCATCCAGTTTTTGTATTCCTTTATCTGTTCGCCCGTCAGGGAAGAGGCAGACTGTACATCTCCGGGTTGCTGGGCTAGCAGGAAGTTTCCGGTGAAAATTACCGGGAGGATTAAGGCAATGATCCGTTTCATACGCTGCTGTTTTTTTTCAAAAGTAAGAATTTTTTATCCGCCGTAGAGCTTTCGTTAGATGTAATCTTTATGTTTTGATCATTCCTTTTTCGTAAGGACGCAACCTATCCGGGTTTATCCCGTCTTAAAAGTAAAAATAGCTCTTCTATGAAAGGAATTCATATCCTTATCATTTCAATTCTCCTTCTGCTATCATCCTGCGAGACAGGAAATGTGCAACCCGGGGCCTGTGAAAAATTGGTGATCAGTTCAGGTACCGCATGTGGATGGTGCGCCGGGGGCGATTCATTATTGGTCACGAAAGAGGTGACGAGGTACGGATATTACAGTCCCTGTGATGATAATGACTTTTCATTGGATTCAGTTACTTCACCGGACGAGTGGGACAAGCTTACCGGATTGCTTGACATGGAGGAGTTCAGCCTGATCGACATCAATACCTGCAATGTATGTGCGGATGGGTGTGATACATGGATCACAGTTGTGAAGGGTGAATATTCGCATACCGTAAGGTACGGATACGATGATTCGCTTACAATTGAAAACATCCGGCCGTTTGCCGATATGCTCGATTCAATAAGATCTTCACTGAGAAATCCCGGGTTGTAGCCCCCCCGGAGCCTTTCCTTAAAACCAGAAACCGATATTCAAAAATCCAATGAGACCTCCCCGGTTGGCCGATTTCATAACACTTAGCTCAACCGGACCGATGAAGCTGTCGTATCCCAGGGTCAGGCCGAATCCGCCGAGGACCCGGTCATCATTGAAGAGGTTTTGGAAACTGCTCTTCACGTTCCCGGCATTCCCTCTCAGGATAAGGTAGATATTGGGAAGAGGTTCATACTGGAGGTCCGCTCCAATGATCAGGGCGTCTTTACCTGTCTCTTCCATATAATTCAGGCCAACGAAAGGCATGAGCCCGTTATAACGCGAAGGATTGAGGCCTCCTGCGTAGAACATGTACTGGTAAGGAACATTGTCACCGTCAACGGAACCGCCACAGATATGATGTATCCAGGTAAAACGGTCACCGATCCGGATGGCCTGGCTGTAACTTCCGGCTAAAAATGTCACCGGATCCATATCCCTGTTGGTGATCAGCTTTAATCCGGAATGAAACCGGATCCCTTTTTTGGGATAGAAACCGTTATCGTACGTATCCATCTCAAGGAAGCCGTAGTAATTGAGGTAGGTAATCGTTGCTGTCGGAATGTCCGAATCGGGATTGATGCGGGTTTTGAACCTGCAGGCTTCGTACTCGATACCCGCTCCGAATGCGAATGAGTTGCTAATGATGGATTGTGTGAACAGGCTTGTTCTTGTTCCCGAATAGAGATAGGAGGATATTCTTTTTCCGTTCTCATAAAGGTAAACATTGGACCGGTTCGATTCAAAATTGAGGCCGTATCCCGGTTTCCACCCATTGTTTTTGAAAAATGAGGCTTCAAGGAAAGGATTTTCTCCCAGGGCGGTGCTTGCCGATAGTTTAGATCCGTCCAACAAGAGGTTCCGGAAGGTGGCATTCAGGAGAATGGCTGATTTATAGTTGCTGTCATAATGGAGGCCTGCCCTGAAAAAGCCTCCTTTGGTTTCCCTGACATTGATGATGAGCCGGATCCCTCTTTCGAGGGATTCGATCTCGTAATCCACCTTTTCAAAGTACAGGCTGGAATACAGTCGCTGGATTGCTTCTTCGATCTGCCCGGCGGTTACTTTGTGCAGGACCTCAAGCTGGAGTTTTCCCCGGAGGAGCTTACCCGATACTTTATTCAGTCCTCTTACCCTGATCTCCATCAGGAGCATGGAATCGAGATGCGGGATTGCCTGTTGCGGCCCATAACCCGGGTCGAGAGCGCGGAGTGAATCGCCTAGTGCCCTTAACCTGGGCAAATAAGCCCTGGCGGCGACTTCGCCCCGGTTGATAATGCTGTCAGCTGAATTGAAACTGGCAGAATTGAATCCACCGAGTTCCGGTTCGATGAGGACATCACAAAGTTCCACATTGGACCGGTTCAGCGCCTCACCATAAAAAAAGATGGACTGCTCGATGATCCGGAAGATTGAATTCAACTGGTCTTTCTTGTAGTATTGGAAACCCACGTTCACCCCGATGAGGATGTCAGCCCCCATATCCTTCACCCTTGCCACCGGGAAATTATTCACAAGGCCGCCGTCGACGAGAAGGGCATCATTGATCTCGATGGGATTAAAGATACTGGGAATGGACATGGATGCCCTCAGCACCCGGGGAAGGTACCCGGAATTAAAATCGACTTCCCGGCCTGTTTCGATATTGGTGGCAACGCAAAGGAAAGGGATCGGAAATTTGTTGAAGTCACGGACATCATAAACTGGTGCACAAAGCGTATTCAGCAATTCCTCAATATTCTGCCCGTTGATGACGCCCGAAGGTATCGTGATCTTGTTCTCCCGGATGGGAAAAGATATCACGTACCGGTCCATATCTTCTTTTTCCTCAATGGTCAGGCTTCTTCTCGAAATCTCGTCGCCGAGGAGAAAGCTCCAGTCGGCCGATTTAATGATCTTTTCGAGAGAGTCGGCAGAATAGCCGATGGCATATAATCCTCCGAGGATTCCACCCATGCTGGTGCCACCGATATAATCCGGGCGGATCCCTGCCTCTTCCAGGACTTTCAGGACGCCTATATGTGCAAGACCCTTAGCACTTCCGCCGCTGAGAACAAGCCCGATGCGGGGCCTTCTCAGGGTATCGGGCTGGGCGTTCATTTTGGAAAAGGTCAGGAAGAGAATAATTACGACGAGGCAAAGCCTGCACTTCATTTGGGTAAATCTTCAATCAGGTTTAAAGAAAAACGGAATCAGGGATAAATTTAATACACTTTGATGAAAACAATCGTAAACCGGATGTAAAGTTTCAGATAGTTTCAGATGGTGGAAGAGGAAGAGGAACACGGATCCGGAAGAATTTGTTGAGTTGTTGAGTTGTTGATTTGTTGATTGGAGTTGAAACCATCTAAAACAATCTGAAACCACCTGAAATCATCTGAAACCATTTCAAACCATTTCAAACAATCCTCAAACAACATCAAACCATTTCAAACAACATCAAACCATCTCCAACCATTTTCTCAGAAACCTGACAAAACCTGACATTTTGCTTCGCATCTCGTCCGGAAATTGATGAAAAACTGGCATCTTTGTATAACGGCAGGCTTTTTGAGCCCTGCCAATTAAAAAAACGGATCATGATCCTCAATATAGACGAAAAAGACCTGAATAAATTTATCCTCGTCGGTGACCGGGTGCTCATCAAACCCAAGAGCGACCAGGTACGGACAAAGTCGGGGCTCTTTCTGCCCCCGAATGTCTCTGAGAACGAGAAAATCCACAGTGGTTATGTTTTAAAGGTTGGCCCCGGATATCCGGTACCTGTCATCAATGAAAGTGACGAGCCCTGGAAAGCTACGGGTGATAACGTCAGGTATGTTCCCCTGCAACCAAAATCCGGGGATCTTGCCGTGTATCTTCAGAACAGCGGTTGGGAGATCGAATTTAACAGTGAAAGATATATCATTATACCGCATTCATCCATACTGATGCTGATCAGGGATGAGAATCTCTTCGAGTAGTATTTCGTAAGGATGGTCATGAAAGCTCGGCATGCCTGAAACAGCCTGTGATGTGGTCGTTTACCATACCAATGGCCTGCATATGTGCATATACGATTGTTGTTCCCATGAAGGTGAATCCCCTTTTTTTCAATGCGGTGGAAATTTTATCCGAGAGAGGCGTACTGGCGGGGATCTCATTCAATTCCCGGAAATGATTGATAATAGGTTTCCCGCCGGTAAACTGCCAGAGGTAAGAGTCAAAGCTGCCAAATTCTTCGCATATATCCAGGAATTTCCCCGCGTTATTTACGGCTGAAGCGATCTTGGCCCTGTTCCTGATGATGCCGGGATCCTGGATGAGTTCCGCGATTTTCCCTTCATCATATCGGGCGATCAGGGCGGGATCGAAGCCGTCGAAAGCACGGCGGTAATTTTCACGTTTACGCAGGACAGTCAGCCATGAGAGGCCAGCTTGCGCAGATTCGAGCATAAGAAATTCAAAATGCCTGATTTCATCATGAACGGGCACACCCCATTCACGATCATGGTAATCGATATAGAGAGGGTCCTTAACGGACCATCCGCATCGATGCAGGTTGACGGGAATTGTCATTTGGAATCGACTTTTTCCAAAGATACTTCGTTTATGGTAGACCGGCCGGCTTCGTAGTCGGATATATTCTGGAGGGTTGTTTTTGCAATGCCCTCCAGTGCCTCATTTGTAAGGAATCCCTGGTGCGCAGTGATCAGCACATTTGGAAACGTATTGAGCCTGGAGATCATCTCATCATCGATGATCCTTTCGGAAAGATCTTTGAAAAAGATCTTTTCTTCCTCTGCGTACACATCGATTCCCAGGTAACCCAGGTGCCGTTCCTTGAGCGACTCAATGACGTCGGCAGTGTTAATGAGCTTTCCACGGCTGGTGTTGATGAGCATGAGGCCCTTCTTCATCATTTCGAGCGTGTGTTTGTTGATCAGCTGGTATGTTGAAGGCGTGAGCGGACAATGAAGGGAAATGATATCTGATTCCTGGAAGAGGGTCGTCAAATCGGTGTAGATAACACCGTCATTCTCCACCTCGGGGTTTTTATGTACATCATAAGCGATGACCCTGCAACCGAAGCCGATCATGATGCGGCCGAATACCCTTCCGATATTCCCGGTACCAACCACCCCGACTGTCTTCCCGTAGATATCGAATCCGACCAGTCTCTCCAGGCTGAAATTATTATCACGGATACGGTTGTATGCCTTGTGTGTCTTACGGTTCAGGCTTAGAATGAGAGCGATGGCATGTTCGGCGACGGCATGCGGTGAGTAAGCGGGAACCCTCATGACCCTGATGCCATATCTCCCGGCAGCCTCAAGATCCACCTGGTTGAATCCCGCACATCTCAGGGCGATCAGGCCGATCTTTTGGGAGGCAAGTTCTTTTATCGTCTCGTTATTTATCCTGTCGTTCACAAAGGCGCAAACAGCATCGAAACCGGAAGCAAGCTTTGCAGTTGAGGATTTCAGGTTAACATCAAAATAAACCAATTCGTGGTGTTTGTCTTTATTAAACCTGTCCAGATATTCCTGATCGTATGTTTTGGTGCTGAATATCGCTACTTTCATATTCACACGTAAATAGGAATTAATTCAATGGATCACCCGTCATTTTGCCGGGGAGGGATAAAGGTTATTCTCAGCGTTGGTATCGGGATAACCTTCCGTGTGAAGAACAAGAGCGGATATCTTTTTGTTTCTGGGCCGGGTGATAATATATGTATTATTTTCAGCCCATACCCGGGCGTCGAGAGGGAGGGAGGAAGTGCTGCCATCGCCATATTTAACTTCAAGGGTTGAAGGAAAGGGCATACCGCCTCTGTTTTCAAGAAATATTTTGTTTTCACTGCCCGAACTATCGATCCTCATGATGGCCAGGTCAGGGTAACTGAACCCAAGAAACCAGGGTTGCCAGAACCAGTCAAGATTTTCCCCGCTAATATCATTGAAGGTAAAAAAAAGATCATAGGGCGTGGGATGTTTCCCGGCCCACCTGTCCACGAATCCATGAAGACATTTTTTGAACATTTCCTTTCCGAGAACATCCCGGAGTGTCCATAGTGCCATGCTCGGACGCATATATTCATGTTGCTGATAGATCATATCGGGAAGGTAGACGGAGTTGACGATGAGGGGAACATCTTCCTGAGTGCCGGCGATCTGTGGATAGGTTTGAAGGTACATTTCCTGCATATCATACTGGCTGATCTTTTTCTTCTGGATTTCGCAACCCAGCATTGTGGTCATTCCTTCATCCATCCAGCCGTACCTGCGTTGGTTGATCCCGACAAGGAAGGGAAGGTAGGTATGGGACACTTCATGGGAAGTAAGGAACCAGGTTGCACTTTTGCTGTTCTCCTCCCTGTCGTTAACGATCATCGGGAATTCCATCCCGTCATTTCCATTGAATACTGTCATGGAAGGGTAGGGGAATGCCCGTCCGATGAGTGTATCGGAAAGTTCACGTATTACAAACCCCGTCATTTCCGCCACATCCCTGTAGTTTACAGAGCTTGCCAGGTAGGCGCTCTGAACGAAGACGTTCTTCCCGTTATTCAATTTCTTCGAATAACCATCCCAGAGGTAGTGATCACTGATCCCGAAAGCAAAATCGCTCACGTCTGCAGCCTTAAATTTCCAGGGATCTCTTCCCTTGCTTGTGAAATTGTTTTTCCGGAGGTCCTTTTTACCGATGATATGGACAACCTCGCCGCTTGATTTAGCTTTCCCGTATCTTTCCATGCAATTGCCGCCAAGCACCGATTCCGGGTTTTGCAGTTCACCGGTGGCCCAAACGGCATAATCGCCCGGAACACTTATCGCGACGTCAAAATTACCGAAATCATTGTATGGCTCTGCCACGTTGTTATAATCGAAAATATCCCATCCGCTGATATCATCGAACACGGAGACCTGGGGGTACCAGTAGGCAAAGAAAAATGAGGTTGAATCGATCCCTCCCATTCTTTCTTCTTTCATTACAGGGAAGATCAGCGTCCAGGTAATTTCAATGGTATTTTCAGAACCGGGACGGGAAAACATTTTATAAAACCGGTTCGTCTGGGATTCATAGAGAATGGCCGAACTGTCACCGGGATCCAGGCTTTTACCGTTGATCATCAGGGAATTCAATATCACACCGTCGGTAAGATCGGCCGGATCCACCTCCCGGCCCCGGTTTCCTCCCTTGATAAATATGTTCTGGTAAAGATGCAGACCCAATTCCCGTAGTGTATACGGACTGTTATTTCGGTAGACGATCTTCTCATACCCGGTTAGACGGCGTGTTGCCGGATCGATGCTGGCAGTGATGGTATAATCTGCGCTGTTCTGGAAATAATGTTGCCCGGGATTGCCGTCATATGACCGGGTACCCCGGTCGTATGCATCCCTGATGTCCCGGGGCATATATAGGTCACTCTCCTGTCCGTAACTTACGGAAAGGAGAGAGGATGCAGCTGTTACCGATAAAAAAAGCAAAATACTTTTCAGCATTCTATAATTCTTTGATCGTACTGTTTCGGAACCACACTTTGCTGCCGTGGTCCTGCAAAGCGATATGTCCGGTTTTTGGCTTTCCGTAATCCGGATGAATTTAATTAAATTATTTCTAATGACCTTCATGGCAGTGCATATTTAGTGCCTGTAAGAGAAAATGCATTACTTTTGCCTTCCTGGAATATTCTCCGCATTATGACTGACAACAGCAAAGGTTTACTTTATGCAGGTTTTACAGCCCTTTTATGGGGATTTCTTGCCATAGCTCTGAAAGTATCTCTCTATGATCTCAACCCGGTTTCGGTAGTATGGTTCCGGTTCAGCGTGGCATTTACACTTCTCCTTATCATCATGGGATTTTCAGGAAGAATGCGGAAAAAGATCATTCAGAGGCCGCCCTGGCAGGTTTTTGTCGCTGCCGCCTTCCTGGGGCTGAACTACCTGGGTTTCATCACCGGCATCAGTAAGACCTCTCCGTCGAATGCACAGGTTTTCATCCAGATCGGCCCCGTCAGCCTTGCTTTTGCCGGGTTGATCATTTTCAGGGAAAAGTTGTCCTGGAAACATGCCGTGGGATTTTTTCTTCTCGCGGGCGGATTCTGGCTCTTTTATTCTGAACAGTCGGATGTAGCCGGTACCCGGACATCAGGCTACACAAGCGGAATTATCTCTATAATGCTCGGCGGATTGTCCTGGGCCGTCTTTTCTGTCATCCAGAAATTCCTGGTGAAAAAACGGGATCCAAATTTTTTGAACCTTATGATTTACGGGTTTTGTTCGATCATGTTCCTGCCTTTCGTGGAGTTTGACAGGTTTTCAAGCCTGGATACCGGCGACTGGCTGCTTCTTATCTTCCTGGGGGTTAATACACTTCTGGCTTATGGTTCACTTGCCCTGGCATTAAAATACACCGAGGCCAATAAGATCAGTGTTATCATAACCCTCAATCCCGTAATCACATTTATAGTCATGGCCATCCTAAGCGAAGCAGCCGTGACATGGATAGCCGCCGAGCATTTTACCCTCCTTAGCATAGCCGGTGCAGGTATAGTTTTCACCGGTGCATCCATCGTAGTCATGACCCGGAGGAAAAAAAAGGGGGCCGGGTCATTCAGCAATGAGAAAAATCCAGCCTAAACAGGTTTCTTTTCTTCATCGACAGGAATGCCATACTCCTTCTCCAGTTTTCCTTTCCTGACCAGGGTTGAGGTCAGGAGCATGAAAGCCCCGAAAAGAAGCATACCAATCCCGGTCCAGAGATTGATATTGATATCAAGCGAGACATGGTACATCGAATCCCCGTTTGTGAACAATCCTACAAGGGTCAGCAGGATACCGAAGAGGGAGAACATAAATCCGATCGGAATTTTAATATCTAAGCCCATAGTTATTTTTTTTTTAAGGTTTACCAGAAAATCAGGCTGAGTGTCAGGGCGATCGCGCCAACAATGATGGCCATTACAATCGGTCTCTGGTACCAGTGTTTTGAATCGTCTTCAGGTTTTGGGGTGAGTGAATACACAAGACCTTTTAATTCGCCATCGGTTTTCAGCTGTTTGGTTAGCAGTGAAATGACAACTGTAAAGACGAAGGCGGTTATGAAAGCATACAGTGCGGTCCAGAAATTCTGAGCCATCTCACTCGGGTATATGTGAACCACATTGCCAAGCCATCCTCCTTTAATGACCGATGACGCCCCAAAAGGCTGTGTGAGGCCGTGATGGATGGCTGCTGCCGTGATCCCTGAAAAAAGACCCCAGAAAGCGCCGTGGCCTGTGGCTCTTTTCCAAAACATCCCCAGGAGGAAAGTGGCAAACAGCGGTGCATTGATAAAGGCAAAAATGAGCTGGAGGAAATCCATCACATTGTTGAACATCCGGGCAACATAGGCAGCAAGGATACTGACAAGGATGCCGAAAATAGTGGTGAGCTGCCCTACATGAAGATAATGTTTGTCTGACTGCCCGGGCCTGATGTAACTCTGGTATATATCATAGGTCCAGATGGTATTGAAAGCGGATACGTTCCCGGCCATACCCGACATGAATGATGCCAGTAGGGCGGTAAGTCCCAGTCCTAGCACACCGGTGGGGAAATACTTCATAAGGAGCTGAGGGATGACCATATCGTAGTTGATGTCTCCCGAACCCGCCTTTGTGGGAAGGAAACCGGGATCCTTGTTCATTAGTGCGATTGCTATCATTCCCGGGAGGATAACGAGGATGGGGATAAACATCTTCGGAAGGGCTCCGATGAGGGGAGTGCGCCTTGAAGCGGAAAGTGAATTGGCAGCCATGGCCCTTTGAACGACCAGGAAATTCGTACACCAGTAACCGAAGGAAAGAACAAATCCAAGACCCATCAGCACTCCGATCCAATCGACTCCCATTGCATTTGATCCGGGCTGTCCGGTGAGCGCCCAGGAACTGGTATAATATGCTGCACTATGGCCCTGGTTCACGGCGATGTCTTTAAGCCTGTCCAGCAGCCCGTCCCATCCGCCAATGTCGATCAATCCCAGGATCACCAGCGGCAGAAAACCGATGACGATGAGGAAAAACTGGAGGACTTCATTGTAGATGGCCGAGGAAAGTCCGCCGAGATAGGTATAAACCAATACGATAATAGCTGAAATAATGAGACTCAGAGTGAAGTCCCAGCCGAGAAGGGTCTCCATAAGCATAGCCAGTGCATACATCGAGATCCCCGAAGCAAATATGGTCATGATCGCAAAAGAGATCGCATTGAGTCCGCGGGTCTTCTCGTCGAAGCGGAGCTTAAGGTACTCCGGAACAGACCGGGCCTTTGAACCATAGTAAAAAGGCATCATGAAAATCCCCAGGAAGATCATGGCGGGGATCGCTCCGATCCAGTAAAAATGAACCGTCATCATCCCGTATTTTGCACCTGAAGCAGCCATCCCGATCACCTCAAGGGCGCCGAGGTTGGCTGAAATGAATGCAAGGCCGGTGATCCATGCAGGGATAGACCGGCCGGCTTCGAGAAAAGCCGTCGATGATTTCATATAACGCTTAAGCATCCAGCCGATACCAAGCACAAAGGCAATATAGACCAGCATGATCGATTTGTCGATCCAGGTCAGGTTAAATGTGTTCATGCGTCCAGGTTTAGAGTAGAGTTTTCGATTTTCATTTCCAAATGTATAAACTTAATCCGTTTTTTCAATAGCGGAGCCTAAGTCGCTTTCGGAGTCGAAAAAAATAATATATCATGTAAGTAATAATAAATCAGATAAATAGTGTCATAATGGAAAGATTAAAATTATTCTAAATTGACGGATCTACTTGAAATACCCGGGTTTCGGATTAATTTAGGTACTGTTTTTTTCTTCTTCGGAATCATATATCTTAGAGAGCTAAAACTACCACTCTATGAAAACACTCGACTGGATCGTCCTCGGTATCTTCTGCCTGGGCCTTATTGGTATCATTGTATGGGTACTTAGAAAAAAGGATAAGGATACTTCAGATTATTTTCTTGCCGGACGTGATGCCACCTGGATCGCTATCGGGGCATCAATATTCGCCTCCAACATTGGGTCTGAGCATCTCGTCGGGCTGGCCGGTGCAGGTGCCTCAAGCGGAATGGCCATGGCTCACTGGGAAATGCACGGATGGCTGATCCTTCTCCTGGGTTGGGTATTTGTTCCCTTCTATGCGCGAAGCGGTGTGTTCACCATGCCTGAATTTCTGGAAAGGAGGTACAATGCGAAATCCCGGTCTTTCCTCTCCATCATCTCCCTGGTTAGTTATATCCTTACCAAAGTGGCCGTTACCGTTTATGCGGGAGGTGTTGTTTTTAAAGATGTTTTCGGCATCGATGCCATCCGGATCGGCACCTGGGAGATTGATTTCTTTTGGGTAAGCGCCGTGGGGCTGGTACTGATCACCGGGTTGTATACCACCTTCGGCGGCATGAAGGCCGTACTTTATACCTCTGTTCTCCAGACACCCATTCTTCTCCTCGGATCGATCGCCATTCTCATCCTGGGTCTCATAAAGCTTGGAGGATGGACGGAGATGATGCAGATATGCCGGAGCGCCCCGGTAAATGATATAGGAGACAACATGACCAGTCTTATCCGCTCGGCCCATGATAAGGATTTTCCATGGACAGGTGTTTTATTGGGCTCGGCCATCATCGGGTTCTGGTACTGGTGTACCGACCAGTTTATCGTCCAGCGTGTCCTTTCCGGGAGGGATCAGAAGCAGTCGCGGCGCGGTGCCATCTTCGGAGGTTATCTTAAGCTCACGCCGGTTTTTATTTTTCTTATTCCCGGAATGATCGCTTTCGCTCTCACCCAGAAAATAGATCCCTTCACCCATAAGCCTATGCTCGAGCTGGGATCCAACGATGCGGCCTTTTCCACGCTTGTGAAAGAACTTCTTCCCAGGGGATTCACGGGTATCGTGGTAGGGGGGATCCTCGCGGCGCTGATGAGCTCACTGGCCTCGCTTTTCAATTCTTCGGCCATGCTGTTCACCATCGACTTTTATAAAAAATATAAACCACAGGCCACCGAACGCCATTATGTAATGGTGGGAAGACTGGCAACAATCGTCATCGTGATCCTCGGAATCCTCTGGATACCGGTAATGAAAAGTCTGGGCCAGGTTCTTTATGCTTACCTGCAGGATGTTCAGTCTCTGCTTGCCCCCGGGATCGCAGCAGTTTTCCTCCTGGGGGTCATATCAAAAAGAACCACACCGGTAGCAGGATTCACCGGGCTTGTTACCGGGTTCATTCTAGGGATGCTCCGGCTGGGTCTTAAGGTCTACTACGGGAGCACCGTCGGGGAAGGGTTCATCTACAATTTATTTGTAGCGCCCAACTGGCTGCATTACGAGATCATTCTTTTCGCCATTATCATCATCCTCATGATCGTGGTGAGCTTCTTCACCGAAAAGATGGATCCGTCGAAGATCCAGGGACTGTATCTCGGCTCGGCAAGCCCGGAGCAGAGGGCGATCACCAGGGCAAGCTGGAACCAATGGGATGTTATTAATTCTTTGATCATTATTGCAGTGATCGCAGCATTTTATATCTATTTTTGGTAAATAGTATCAGAAAGAAAACTCGATGACCCTTCGGCTTCGCTCATGGACCGGTCAATTCGATGAACGAAAAGTTACAAATATGAAATTTCCGAAATTCGAAACAGCCTGAAGATCAGGTAACCGGAATTTGGTATTTTAGATATTTCGATGTAATATTTGTGATTTTTTCAAAAAGACACTGAGTGCACTGTTTTCTTCCCGCTAGTTTAGCATGAAATGTGAAGGACATGGTGTAAATTTGCAATCAAAAGACGGGAAACTTTAAAATATCGGGTGTATGTTAAGCGATCTCAAGCATACGGTTTACCTTGCCAACAAAGAATTGGTTAATTTTAACCTCGTGATCTTCACCTGGGGGAATGTCAGCGGTTATGATCCATCCAGCCATTTAATGGTCATTAAACCGTCGGGAGTGAATTACGAGTCAATGATGCCGGAACAAATGGTTGTGGTCGATATGGAAGGCAATGTTGTTGAGGGTAAATTGAGACCCTCCAGCGATACGCCCACTCATCTGGAATTATATCGTAACTTCAGCAACATAAGGGGCATCGTGCATACCCATTCGGAATGGGCCACGAGTTGGGCACAGGCAGGCCGGTTTATCCCGGCTTTCGGGACGACCCATGCCGATTATTTCCATGGCGATATACCCTGCACCCGTTTCATGCGAAAAGACGAAGTAATCCATGATTATGAACTGAACACCGGGAAGATGATCATCGATACTTTCCGGGATATCGATCCTTTGACAATGCCTGCCGTCCTTGTGGCGGGTCACGGACCTTTCTCCTGGGGAGACAGCCCGCTGAATGCCGTTCATAATGCAGTTGTTCTTGAACAGATAGCCCGGATGGCTTACCGTACAATTGCTCTCGGAAATAACCGTTCACTTGAAAAGTTCCTCCTTGACAAGCATTTTGACCGGAAGCATGGCAAGGATGCCTATTACGGGCAATTATGACAGCTAACGCTACCAGGCGTCCGGAATGGCTTTAACTCATTTACATATTCTTTACGATCTCAGGCGATCACGTCGGATGACTACCGCCGTGTATTACAAGGTTGTTATTATCAATGCTCTGTCATGAATATTTTTCGCACTCTCCTTCCAATGAGATGGTACATTTCGTCTTTAACGGAGAAAACGCCATTGTTATCAGACATGCTGCATCAGGAAAATGACAGCAGGCTTTGCGGTTGCTATATTACCAGCCCGGGAAGAAATTCAACCCGAAGGATCCGTTTTTAATACGAAAATTCCCGGTGACGGGTATGGCAAAATACGGTTCAATGACTGCATAGCCAAAAATATTGAATCTCACCGAAGTCCCGACACTGAAAACAGGTACGTGCTCATCAGGGGCGGGATTGAACCAGTCTTTTCCAAGGGTATTGCCTTTGTTCATTGCCAGGCCGCCATCGGCAAAGAGGTTAAAGTCGGTCAGGAAAAACCTGGATTTTATGAAAGCCAGCCTTTTCGGCCCGGACAGCGGCATCCTGAATTCAAGATTTGCTATGGTGATATTTGATCCGAAAAGGTTTCCGACATACCCGGTCTGGGATATTCCGGCATTATAAACGGTGGAGTAATCATATCCCCTGATATACCATGGATATCCCAGATAAAGGGGGTAAAACAGCGTCTGTTCCGATGATTTCCCCCACCTTCCGGTATTGATTCCACGGAATGCGATGGTGAAAGGTCTGAGATAGAAATATTTTCTGTAATCGATGGTGGTAGTATAAAATTTTGCTTTCCCGAAATATTTCTCAGCGGATACCCTGTAACGTTGTCCTTTCACAGGTGCAGTCATCCCGAACTGGCTGTCGTCAAAAACATAAGCTGCATCGAGCTCTTCCAGCGGGAAACCCGGCGGGGCATCCTTTTTATTGCGGTCGGCACCCAGGGTGTAACCCAGAGCGTCATAGTAGGTATTGTACTGGTCATACCGGTAACTGTAATATGCCCCGGAAGCTCCCATCTCGACCCTTCTTGTCTGGGTAAGGGGGTAGTAGGCGAACAGGGATAATTTCTCCTCGAACATACGGATGATATCCATGCTTAATTTTGTGACTTGTACGGGCTCATCATTTACGTTAAGTGTATCCGGGGAAATCGAACTGCCCCCGAAATAGTACGGTATATGTGAAACAGAGGCTCCCCAGTTGATCTTATGTTTCTGGTTAATATATGCAGCCTGCCCACCGAAGTCATAGATCTCGCCATTCATGGCGAGGTTGAGGTAAAGCTGGTTATCTCCCACGATATCGCTGAAAATAGCCGCCACGCTTCCTGCAATCCCGGTTCCGAAGCGACTCGTTGAGACTCCTGCCGAAACATTCGAGATGTAATCGAGCTTGAATTTCGGTTCATACGGTACCTTTTTGAAGCGGCTGGTATCCACTGCAGACGGTGGATTATAGGCATAAAGAGATTTATCAACAAGGCTGACGGACTCTGGTTCCAGCGGGGGAAGGGTCGCCGCGGTAAAGTCGATGGAATCCGGATTTACAACCCTCTCATTAAAATCGGAATCAACGGCTGAAAAGATGGAATATTTATGGTCGTTGTAATAGGAATATGCAAGATTACCTTTTTCCCGGGCAACAGAGACTGCAGGAGTAAGAGGAGTGATGCCCGCTATACCCGTTAAATAGTTTGTCAGCTGATAAACACGACCGGTGAGGATCTGGGTCCGGTAAAGATTTCTATACCCGTCGCGGTTAGAGAGGAAATAAAGGCTTTTTCCATCTGACGAGTATACGGGGTTCAGGTTTTTGGCACCAGGGAAAATATGCAGGATATTTGACCGGGAAGGATATTTGGCATCCATGATTGCCAGGTTATAATACCCGTGGCTGAACTTTTTTTCCTGGCCGGCAACAGGCTCGTCCGTGACAAAGGCAATGTAGCGGCCGTCGGGCGACCAGGCGGGCTCCATATTGGCCCATGCATCATTAGTTAACCGGGTCATCTTCCGGCTGTTCACATTGAAAAGATAGAGATCGGAAACGCCTTCCACAAGGCCGGAGACCAGTATGCTGCTGCCATCAGGTGACCATGCCGGGTTATTGATGGCCGGAACACCCGGATATTCAATCTCGTCAACCTGTTTTCTCTTTTCTACGTCGATAATGATAAGTTTTTTTACTCCTTGCGTGAAAACGACGAAGGCAAAGTATTTTCCGTCGGGTGACCATGTGCCGGAGGATTCCAGGTAGCTCAGTGCGTCGATCTCATTACGGTTAATGCGGGAAGTGAGTTTTTTTAGGATTTTGCCGGAATGGGCATTGGCCAGGTAGAGATCGAGGGTGAAGATATCCCGCTCGGAGAGAAAAACAACATATTTTCCATCGGGACTTAAAGAAGGTGAGATATTTATTGTTCCGGCATTTTCCTCAAAAAGGATCTTTTCACCCCTGGGATGATCGACTGTATCGGGCATTATTTTTTTATACTGATCCTGAAGTGTCTTTTTCCACGCTTTCGAAATTTCCTCTTCCGTGAGCCCGAACATCCTTTTCAGAGCTGTATTATATCCGTAACGGGCAGTCATATTATACAAAGGAACGATTGCCGAATCTCCGAATGTTTTTCCTATCATCGCCCAGAACGCCTGCCCGTAGCGGTATGGGAAATATTTGCTGTTCCGGGAAAGATCCTTCAGTGAGGGTATATCGTGGTTGATCACTGCATCGCGCATCCACATGGCAGTATTTTCATCCACACTTCCAAGGGAAAGGTATTCCGCCATACCTTCGGTCATCCATAGTGGAATATTTTGCACATTCGATAGTTTCAGGGAATCCCCATTGATGAGAAGATTATATTGAAAAGCGTGAACCAGTTCGTGCCCGAGAACATGGTTTGTCTGGGTATAGGAAGGGGTAAGGGGCAGGATCACTCTTTGCTTCAATCCTTCGGTCACCCCTCCCGTGCCTTCTCCCATAAGGCTTCCCACTGCATTGGTCTGCTGGAAATCAGCATGATTATTATAAAATAATACCGGGTTTCTCCTCACAAAGGTATCCTTGAAAATTTTGCTGTGTTCACTGTACCATTCCTCACTCATATAACCCAACTGATTCAGTACGGAATCATTATTGAGGTAATGATAGATCTCGAAATGCGGAGTCTGGAAAACCTTGTAGTTGAATACCTTGTATGTTGGTTTGTTGCGGCCGAAATACTGCCCCTGCAATGCGAAAGGGATGCAGATTAAAATGATGCATGAAATGATATATCTGATTGTTTTGGATTCCGTTTTTTTCATTTTTTCTCCTTCTCTTCTCATTTAAACACACCGGTAAAATAATTATGCAATAAATTTGCCAGCCTGCCGGGCGGGAAGGGATGATTTCACGTTAAAAAGTGTTAAAATGGATGAATGTACCGTAAGGGACAACGGATGGAATAAGAACAGGGAGGAGTAACTCAGTGGCAATATAAGAGAAGAGCCGGGGATGAATCCGGCTCTTTGGTGGGAGAAAAAAATACTTAATAAAGAGGAGATGAAAAAAGCTTAATGTCCTCCTGCGAGGAATATCGTTCTTATGGTCTGGAATAAAAGCTGGAGATCTTTACCAAGAGACCAGTTATCGATGTAATTAAGGTCCATCCTCATCCACTTTTCAAATTTGACTTCATTCCTGTCTGAAATAACCTGCCAGGTACATGTGATGCCTGGTTTTACGGATAGTCTACGGAGTTGCCATCTCTCATATTCTCTCACTTCGGATTCGAGGGGCGGCCTTGGCCCGATAAGAGACATTTCACCCCTGATTACGTTATAAAGCTGAGGCAATTCGTCGAGTCCCGTCTTCCGCAGCATGATACCTATCCTGGTGATCCTCGGATCTTTCTTGATCTTGAAAACCGGGCCGTCAGCCTGGTTTTTATCCCGTAGTTCAGCGAGCCGTTTTTCCGCATCGACTACCATGGTCCTGAATTTATAGAGCTGAAATTTCCGGCCCCTGAGACCTATGCGTTCCTGCCTGAAAAAGACCGGCCCGCGGGAATCGATCCTGATCAGTATGGCTATAAAGATCAAAGCCGGTAAGAGAAGGAGCAAAGCAGATATGGAGAAGTAAATATCGCTTATGGTTTTAAGTACCAGTGAAATATTGTTTGACGGAACATCGACGAGTGTCAGGTCTGCATTATTACTTAGTGTTTTTAACTGGAGCTGGAGGGGATCAAGCGGGGACACTGACGACTGGATACGAAAGATCACTCCAACCTCGCTGCATATCTCTGAAATCTCACGGATCTGTTGATCATCCAGGTGATTTTTACAGTACAATACTTCATCAATGATGTTCCTGTCAATAAGTGTTTTGAGATCGGAATTCGGAGAAATAATATGTATATCCCTGCTAAATTTTGCCCTGATCAGTTTAGAATCCGTTATAATGCCCCTGATCTGGAATCCCCATTGTTTTTGGTTAAAGAGACGGTCTATAATACCATCGGAGAAGGAATCAGCGATGATTAGCACATGATGAAGGTCGTACCCGTTTGCCCGGTAAGTCTTCAGAAGGGAATATGCCATCATCCGGATACATAGTGTGAAAACCAGCGTAAGCGTGACATAGGTAAAAATAAAAATCAGCGGTATGGATGTAAACCGGAAGGCTACCTTGATAAAAATGAGAATAAGAAGTACAATAAAATTCATCCGGATAAACTGGAAGGCCAGGGTAATATACCGCTGTGTCCGTGGAATCTTGGCCATGGCCGTTATCCGGGAAAGGACATACCATGAAACAAGGAGACAAAAGCCGAAAAGAAATGTAGATGAAATATTGATCTCCCAGGAAGGGATGAAAACCTCCTTGACAATGAATATGGTGAAAAAGAAGGACGCAGTTACAGCCAGAAATTCAATGATGTCGAGGATCCTTTTGATCCTGCCCTGGTTGTTCGTCCTGTAATCCTTTAACTTACTTAGGATTTTCGTCATATAATCACTTTTGGGATAGTCTCGATTCTTGTGCAAGGTCCGGAATTAACTTGAAATATCATAGCATTTGGCCGCCTGTCAGCCCCCCAATTTGATGAGTCAAAAGAATCATTGGCAAAAGGAATTCCTGAAGAGGGAAAGTCAAACTAACTCGAAAGGATGAGAGAGGCAATGCCGGAATATTGGAATTCATACTTTCGAGGATGTTTATATATATATTGTCAAAAAAAACGTTTGTTATGTCAAAATCTGTACGGAATGAACTTTCATAACAATATTATGGTTATTTTTAATTACAAATCACCTGCTATGTTAGCCAAATGAAAGAACTCAGTATCGATAAAACAGTTAAATCTCTGGAGGTGAATTGTTCACCGGGCAGAATTGAATTTTCCGGATGCTCGATTACAAATGACCCTAAGGTTTTTTTCACCCCAGTCAAGAACTGGATCAGGGATTATATTAAGAAACCGGAAAAATTGACGGAAGTAAATTTGAAGTTTGACTATATTGATACGGCTTCCGTAAAATACGTCTTCGAAATACTGAATGACCTGAAGGTAATAAACGGCAGGAAAGGGTATTCGGTGACCGTAAACTGGTATTTTGATTACAATGACCCTGAAATCCTGGAGCTGGGAGAGATAATTCAGAGTAAAATAGCAATCCCTTTCAATTTCATTGAGATCTGATTTATAAAGAAATCAGCCCTCATCATATTATTAACATCTTTTTGCTTATTTTAGATCGTTGAATCTAAAACATCCCCGGAAAGATGAGATCCTATATTTTAATTTTTATTTTATCACTGGCAGTTTCCTTCGCCAGCGCTTCCCCCCTTGAACTCAAATCTCCTGACGGAAATACGAAGCTTACCTTTGAAACGGGGTTACGGCTTTCCTGGTCAGTCTATTACAAAGGAATTACCGTACTTGAGAACTCTGCCACAGGACTCTCTTTCAGCCAGGAGCCCGAACTCGGTCGGGGTATGAATGTGACCGGGAGCAGCCGTTCCGTTCACAATGAATCATGGAAGCCCGTTTTCGGAGTTCACGACTCTGTAATCGATAATTACAACGAACTTAAAGTCTCTCTCCGGGAAGAAAAATTTCCGCGAAGGGAATTAACACTTGTCTTCAGAGCGTACAATGACGGGATCGCATTCAGGTACCTGTACCCGGAACAGCACAATGTAATTCCGGCCATAACTGCCGAGAATACGACCTACAGGTTCACATCCGATCATGAAACCTGGATGGCTGACTATGGTGGATATTACTCACATCAGGAAGCGGAGTTTAAACATTTAAATCTTACGGATGCGGGTGAATCGGACTTTATCGGGTTACCCCTGGTCGTAAAGATCAGCGAAAGCTGTTTTGCGGCGATAACAGAAGCCGGTATCGATAACTGGGCCGGATTCTACCTGGCAGGATGTGCAGCCGGGCCGGGTGAGGGAGTCACACTACGTACACGTCTCTCACCGCCCCCCGGCGGAGATGAGAATTCGGTAAAGGTTACCTGGGAAGGAGAAAACTGGTCGCCCTGGCGAGTCGTGATGCTGGCTGACACTCCGGGATCTCTCGCCGAATCGGAGATCATCATGAACCTGAACCCGCCTTGTGCCCTTGACGATGTTTCATGGATCAAACCCGGAAAATGTGCCTGGGACCACTGGTGGAGCGGTGAGGTCAAAATGGATACCGAGACCATCAAGAAATATATTCAGTTTGCATCGGAAACAGGTTTCCCCTATATGCTGATCGACTGGCAATGGTATGGTGAATTCAATACCCCTTCTTCGGATATCACAAAGGTAAACCCCGCTGTCGATATGCCGGAAGTCCTTCGGTTTGCGAAGGAAAAAAACGTGAAATGCTGGCTATGGCTTTATTGGACCGATGCGGAAAGGAAGTACCTGGAAGCCTTTCCCCTTTATGAAAAATGGGGGATTGCAGGGGTCAAGATCGATTTCATGGCAAGCGATCACCAGAAGATGGTGAAATGGTACCATAAGATCGTTAAAGCGGCTGCTGATAACCATCTCATGGTTAATTTTCACGGTGCATACAAACCTGATGGTTTCAGGAGAACCTATCCCAACCTGATGACCCGTGAAGGTGTGATGGGAAATGAATACAGCAAATGGTCGACCCGCATAACTCCGGAGCATAATGTCACCCTTGCTTTTACCCGTATGCTTGCCGGCCCGATGGATTATACACCGGGAGGGTTCCTGAACCGTACCCCGGAAAATTTCAAAACAGGGGTTCCGGCCAATGTTATGAATACCCGATGTCAGCAGCTGGCCATGTTTGTCGTCTATAACAGCCCGATTACCACCGTTTGTGACGATCCCGAACATTACCGGGGGCAACCCGGGCTTGAATTTCTTAAACAGGTGCCCGTAGTGTGGGACGATATGAAAGTGTTGGACGGTTATCCGGGAGAATTTGTCGCCATTGCTAAAAGATCGGGCAGAGAATGGTACATCGGGGTGATCAATAACAGCGAAGCCCGTGATATAACCCTCGATATGGATTTTCTGGGTCATAAAGGGTATACTATAGATAGCTGGGCTGATGCTCCCGATTCAGATACGGACGCCGAAAAACTGGTCCCTTTCTCGGGAAAGGCTGACTTATCTGCCGGTCTGAAAGTCAGGATGGCACCCGGCGGAGGATATGCGGCTATTCTAAGACCTATTGGAAATTAGCACAATGCAACCGGGCGTAGTTTCTTGCAAACACTAGTTAAAAAAGTTTGATAATATTAAGTTCGTGTTAAAACAAGAGGGAAGAAAAACATTATCTTTACAAAAACGTTAGTTGAAAAGGATGAAAAACAGGATCAACATATTGTTTTTTTGCCTGCTTCTTTTTACAATCTCACCTCTTTTAGCCCAGCCTGATTCTGCAGGTGTGAACGTATTACAGGATTCCAGGGTATCGGGATCAGATCAATATCCCTTACAACCGGGGATTAAGCCCGGCTGGAATGTGAGCGTGGGAAGTAACTTCATGTATTCCCCCGGTTTCGGAAGTCTTTCCGGTTTTTCCGTAACACCTGTATATACAATGCCGCTTTCTCCGCGGCTATCCTTGCACGGGGGAGCGTCAGTAACTCAATTTTACAGTCCCGGCCGGCTGGCAGTCCCTGAACAGGGGATCCGTACACAAGCGGGAGTTGTTTCATTGTTTGGTTCGGCATCCTACCGGCTGTCCGATCATCTTATCCTTTATGGAACGGGAGTGAAAAACCTGGGAAAACCTCCACTGCTCACTCCATATTCCCCTTATATGTCCGACAGCTTTACCCTTGGATCGGTACTTCAATTGGGAGAACATTTCAGTATCGGGGCATCCTTACGGATGAGCAACGACCCTTATGGAAATTTAAATCCGTTTAACCGGTATAATCAGTTCAATCCGTTCAACACGTCCCCTTTTCCCTTCACCCCCTGATCATGGCGCTGTTAGTCCTCTCGCTTGCTCCTGTATTTATCATCCTTATCTATATCTATTTCCGGGATAAGTATGAGAAAGAGCCATTGGGCCTGCTTTTTAAGTCTCTGTTTATGGGTGGTATCATTGTGCTCCCCGTGGGTCCGGTTGAATCCTTTTTTGTATCGGTGTCACCCGGATACGGAACTTTATTTTCCTCCGGTTACGAAGCCTTTGTTGTTGCAGGATTTACCGAGGAACTTTTCAAATTCGCCGCCCTTTATTTCCTGATCTGGAAAAATTCCAACTTCAATGAGAAATTTGACGGGATCATATATGCCGTATTCGTCTCCCTGGGTTTTGCTGCGGTAGAAAATATTATGTATGTGATGCAGGGCGGGATTGAGGTGGCAATGGTAAGATCAATTACCGCTGTTCCGGCCCATGCTCTCTTCGGCATCACCATGGGTTACTTTTTTGGGATCGCCCATATGGAGCCGCAATTAAGAAAGGCGTACCTGGCAAAAGCTTTTTTCATTCCCTTTATCCTTCATGGTATTTATGATTTTATCCTGATTTCTCAGAAACCTTTCCTGCTGTTGTTTTTTGTTCCCTATCTGGCAGGGCTTTATATTTCGGGTTTCCGGAAGATGAAGGTGATCTCGGATGCCTCAGTCTTCAGAAAAAGGCCGCCGTTTAAAAATGCATAATTCCGGATAGGAAAACCGGAAAACAGATGATCGGCTTGAAGAATAATGCGGTCTGCCGTTTGTTCAATTTGCATAAACCCATTACCTGGTTATTTTTTTACAAAAAATCACTACCTGCTTATGAAATACAGAAACCTTGGAAAAACAGGGATGAACATTTCCGAAATCGGTTTTGGTGCCTGGGCTATTGGCGGAAGCTGGGGGAAACAGCATGATGCGGATTCTGACGAAGCCCTTCATGCCGCCCTCGATGAAGGAATAAATTTCATCGATACGGCCGCCGGCTATGGTGACGGGAAGAGCGAAAAATTAATAGCCGGTGTTCTTAAGAAGCGCCGGGAAGAGATCTTCGTATGTACAAAAACACCACCGGTGAGCGGGGCATGGCCTCCCACACCCTATTGCCAGATCGGGGAGAGATATCCCGAAAAATACCTGAGGGAAAATGTTGATGAAAGATTGAGGAACCTGGAGACCGAAACTTTGGATGTCCTTCTTCTTCATACCTGGACGCGAGCATGGAACCGCAGGCCTGCTGCACTCGAATTCCTTCAGAAAATGAAAAGCGAAAAAAAGATAAGGGCCATAGGTATCTCAACTCCCGAGCAGGATCAGAACTCCGTCATCGACCTTATACGGAACGGTCTTGTCGATGTAGTCGAGGTAATTTTCAATATTTTTGACCAGGAGGCAGCGGCTGAATTATTCCCGGTGGCTGAGGAGTATGGAACGGGTATCATCGTGAGGGTTGCCTTCGATGAAGGAGTGCTCACGGGAAAATACAGGGCTGCCGATACCTTTCCGGAGGGTGATTTCCGGAGGAAATATTTTGAAGGCGACCGCCTGGCCCGCGCCGTGAAAAGGGTGGAGGCGATCCGGAAGGAATTGGACGGGACGAAATTCACCATGCCGGAGATCGCTCTTAAATTCGCACTTGCCCCGCCAGCCGTAAGTACGGTGATTGCGGGAATGCGAAATAAAGAACAGGCTATTCTGAACGCGGAGGTTTCAGATCTGGAAGATCCTCAGCACGATCTGCTGGTCCGCCTCAGGGATCATGCCTGGAGAAGAGCGCTCTGGTATTCCGGAAAATGATCCTTGTTCAGGAATGCTATTTTTTACCCCCGGCCCATACCACCGTTGCGATGCTCTGCGGGGGAAGTGTGATGATCCTGCCGGTTTGTCCGGGCTGGATCTCGCAATGCAGGCTGTCCGTAGACAGGAACATTTTTCTTTCTCCCTGGCCTTTCACCTGCGGAAGTTTAACTTTCTTTACAGCTTCGCCTTTATTGATCAGTACAAAAGCCAGGCTGTATTCACCGGAATCCTTAAAACCCAGAGCGAGAATATCTTCGTCATCGGTACCGGCTTTGATCCGCACTGCACCGGGCCGGATGAAACGGTAGTAGTGCTTTGACGCAAAATATCTTCCCGTAGGTTTCCCGTCGATGATGATGGCATAGACCTCCGACGATTTCCTGTCGGCCAGCGCCCACCATACCCAGGCATTGATATTACCATACTTTAGCGCATTGTAAATATTGGCGGCCAGCAACATCGATCCCTTCCAGGTGTTCGGATGGCCCGAAGTCTCCGTCATCCAGAGTTCCTTCGCGGGAGGTGTCGACTGGGCGAGTTTGAAATATTCTTCCCATTGCTTTGCGCTTGCGCCGCCTACATTCATCCCGTCGCGGTCATAGTTGTGGATCGCAAAGATCCCCGCGTAATTGCGGGTTTCGTCATCGGCGTTCACCGCATTTAAGAAGTCAGCTACATGATGCTGTGCAGGAAGTGCTTCCGGAAGATATATTTTTGTATTTATTCCCTCTTCCCTGAATTTTTTACCGGTGGCACGGAGTGCTTCCCGCATCCGGGAGGGGGTGTAAACACATGAATTGTAAGGTTCGGAAAACTCAGGTTCATTCTGAAGTCCGATGGCATAAAGCTCCACCCCGGTCTCTTCTTTAAAAGTTTTGCAATAAGCGGCGCAATAGGCTGCGAATTCTTCGTACATGTCCTCTCTAAGGTTTCCTCCCAGTTTGGTGGTCGGCCCTTCGCCTTCCGAATTCTTTGTTTTCATCCATGCGGGCGGGCTCCAGATGGAAGCAATGAATTTGTTCACTCCCCTTTTATGGAGCTCCCTTACATCCCTGAAATTATCGCCCAGGGTAGGTCCGCCGAAAACCCAGCCATCGAGGTTATATGCACTGTCTTTTTTGCCGTGGAAGGTAGGAGGCAGCTCAAAACGCATGATTGACAGCCCGAGATCACCGGTTACCATGTCCAGTTTCTGAGCGTAGGGTTCATCTTTCCAAAAGGACAGGGTATTGAAGGCGCCGAATCCCTCGATAGTCTGATAAGTGCTATCGGGATCAAAGCTAAGGGCAGCATCGGGAGTAACGGAGGGTGAGCATGCCGGAAGAAGCGCCACCAGAACAGCCACCGGTAAAGCGCTGATTCCCGGAAACAGGTCTGAAAAGAATTTTTTCATGAAAATTTGAATTTTGACAGATGGTAATTGAATGGTTTCTGGATATTGGATCCGTTATAAAAGTAATGAATTTTTACTTTCCGGTGGGCATTTGATCGAGGAAGCGTTCCGTTTCAGAACCTCAGAAGTTGTGTTACCTTGTACCCCTTAATCTCCTGATGGGAACTTTACGGTATTTCAGGGATCACTACCCCTAAATCCCCTGAAGGGGACTTTACGATAATTCAGGGATTGAAAATAAAACATAGATGGATGTCCTCCGGAACCGCTGGAGAGAGGATTGCGCTAACATGAAAACCCCCATTTCATTCAGTAAGTAAAAAGTCCCCTTCCATGGGATTTAGGGGTAGTAATGGGTGAGGATAAAACATGGTTCTGTTGCGAATCTCATCCATTATCCCTACTTTCATCACCTGAGCCTTTTACCAACTTTCTAAAACCAGAGCTACCATGAGGAAAAATTTCCTTCTATTTATCGTATGCCTTTTTTCGGTCCTTCAACTGGCAGGACAGGAGACCATTTTCTACGAAGATTTCGGGAACAATTACTACAGCGGGCCGATGAATGGCTACACGAACTTCAGTTCAGCTGCAAGTATGTTCTCAGCTGATTCTATAATTATTCATAATTATGATCCCCAATCCGGTTATCCGGGCGCTTCGGGCCAGGGATTTGCCATTTGTGGCATCAATGGCGGGAACGTCGTGGATCTGATCATTATCAGCGGGATTAATACCGCCGACTACAGCAACATCCGGTTATCTTACGGCACCGCCACCTGGTACGGTCTCGCAAGTAATTATATGAACATTTATTACAGCACCGACGGGAGCTTGTGGACACTTATTGATGACCAGGATCTTGCTTCCGGACAATACGGTGACGCAACCTGGGGGTATGTCACCCTCAATGCCTCCCTTCCGGCAGTGCCCAACCTGCGGTTAAAATTCAACGTGACCGACCCGGTTCAGGCTGTCCGTTTTGATGACATCACGGTGACAGGCGTGGGTGTGGACAATACACCGCCTTCGCAGCCATCCGGTTTGGAGCTGATCTCTAAAACCTTCAATAGCCTGGCTTTCAGGTGGAATGCCTCAAATGACGATATAGGGCTTGGACATTATGACATTTACAGGGACGGTATATTTTATACGTCCGTCGAAGGCACTTCGGCCGAGGTCAAATACCTGAACCCGGGAACGACTATGGAATTTACGGTGGTGGCTGTCGATCTTGTGAACAATGCCTCAGCTCCCAGTGCGCCCCTCGAAGTGACCCTGGATCCGCTTCCGGCGGATTATAAATATTCGTGGCAGGAAGCCCAGGCAACCGTTCTTCCCGAAGGAAACCTGCAATGGAATCCCCGGCCTTTCAATTTCGAAACCGGCAGTTCGGTCCGCTACATCGATTATGAGGATGGTGATGATACCAACAACGGGCAATCACAGACCTCAGCCTGGAAACATCATCCCTGGGATCCGAATGCGTCAGGCAATGCTGCCGCCTCTTCCGGCATCCATACCTATGTTTTCAGGAGAGGGGTAATTTACAGGGGATCCCTCACCGCAGAAGAATCGGGCGAACCGGGCGATCCGATCCGCCTGACCTCTGATCCGTCATGGGGTACCGGCGAGGCCTGCATCTACGGATCCGTGGGTTTAACTGGGGGATGGACGCAGGCAGATACAGCCACTGCACCCAACATTCCCGAACCTGGTAAGGTCTGGTACCGGAATATCTCCCTGCCTGAGACGAAAGTGATCGTTGAAACCACGGGAGGTGTTACGAACAGGATTAGGGTTGCCAGGATGCCCAATTACCAGTATACACCAGATGATCCTCTCAAAACCTGGTTTTCCTGGACCTCGAAATCGAAAAGCAGCAATTTACTCCTGCTCGCCGATTCCAAAAATCTTACCCAGCCTGAAGTAGACAGATACAAAGGGGGAACCGTCTGGAGCCAGGAAGACGTCATCGTGATGTGTACCGTATGGGGTCAGCAGATCCAGGATTATAATCCGTCGCAACATCAGATTACCGTGAGTGATCAGAATTTCGGCGGTGTAAAATCCCATTATTTTATCGAAAATACGCCCTTCCTCCTCGATACGGTGAATGAATTCTACTACGATAAAAATGCGGGTAGGCTGTTTGTGCGTCTTGAAGATGAGAAAGATCCCAACACTGCTACGCTCGAGGTGGCCACCACCGAACAGCTCCTCATCATCAACGGGAAACATGATATAGCAATAAGCGGACTCACGTTCGGATATACCACTACAACGGCCATCCGTTATGGGTATGCAGACACCCGGTCGGCCATCCGGATGACCGGCAGTTGCCGGAACATCGTGATCAGTAACAATAACTTCAGGTATGTGAACGGCGGAATATCAGCACAGAATTCTTCGTCGGAGAACCTGACCTCGTCAGATATTACGGTGTCAGACAATGATTTTTACGTGGTGGATGACCTGTCCATAATTTTCGGTGAAAATAATGGTGTTTATTTTCGTGACGTCCATATTATGCGTAACCGCATATACGACAACGGGGCACGTCAGCGAGGCCGGTGGTACAGTTCCATCCCGGCGATCCTGGGCCAGTTCCGTGACGGTGAGGCTGCCGGGAATATCGTCGATGTTTCATGGGGTAACGGTCTCGATTTCTTCTGGGGCAAATCGAGCGGCGACAGCAGGGATGTACCGTTGATCAGGGGAATGATCTACCAGAACATGGCCACGAACACTCTTCTCGGGACAAACGATTACGGAGGGATCGAAAGCTGGC
The DNA here is from genome assembly GCA_963771005.1 of uncultured Bacteroidales bacterium. Lineage (GTDB taxonomy): Bacteria > Bacteroidota > Bacteroidia > Bacteroidales > DASQZK01. The sequence goes on along the minus strand of CAVYRO010000008.1, from coordinate 662,238 downwards.
AGGGAGGACCGGCATTCTGCTTCAACAATGTGTCACATAATGCCTCCGGCTATAAACATTATAATAATTCTTCCATAGGGTATGCCTACTATTTTGATGGGGCCTTTAAGCAGATCGTTTTCAATAATATTGCGTCAGGTGTTTCCCACAACCGGAATGCAGCATCGATCATGCAGGTGCTGGGCTTCTATAACATCTACGCCCACAATACGGCTTATAATACAAATGTCTTTTTCGATGCTGCCACAGGAAGCCTCCAGCTGAACGGCTACAACGCCTACCTTGGGAATGTGGGTGAGGATGTTAGCACCTTTTTCAGCCATCAGATCGATAAAGATTACATTCCCTTCGAGTCTTACGGGAATAATATCAGCAGTTCCCTTCCTTTCAGCGGGTCTCTCGAGAATAAGGGTACCAAAATGAACCTGGATGTTTTCCGGAACGACCTCGAAACCTATAAGAGCCAGGATGCTGAGGTGGGCTGGAATTCGGCTATGCCGGTTACCGGCAATGCTTCCGGACATGATTTCCGTCTGAAAGCGGATGGTGAAGCCCTGGACCGCGGTGTGAAATTCTTTACCGCCTTTCCCCTGGCCGCAGTAGTCGGGGAATGGAATTTTCTTAAACATCCTGCCGATCCCTCGATAATTATGGGAGACAACTTATATATGACTTCCGAATATTCCAACCGGGATACATACCAGGACATCCCGAAGAATAATCTGACCGTTCATAATGTCAGCGATACGAGCTTTGTCATGGGGGAACTCGAGGACTGGACAAATGGTGCACTCTGGTTCGACGGGGCCTCTGTATGGTGCAGTGTATCTGACGCGGCCGTACGATCGCACCGGAGCAACAACGTGGATATGACGGATAACAGCTTTATTCTTGAACTTTTTGTCAGACCGGATTCCGGATCTGTCAACGGTATACTGGTTTCCAAACAGGATAACGGCAGCGGGTATGAGCTGGGCATCGACGACAGCGGCGATCCCGTTATGAGCCTGTATTCTGCCGGAGGTACGGCAAGTCAGACCGCAAATATGGCGATCAACGACGGAAAAGGGCATCATGTGCTTGCAGAGATCAACCGCGCGGGCAGCATACAGATCTATGTTGACGGTGAAGCCGTTAGCGGTATTTCTACGGGTACAGTTCCCGGTCCGGATGAATCGCTTTCCAATACTTCCGATCTCCTGGTGGGAAGAAATGCCGGAGGCAGTTATTTCAGGGGATCCATGGATTTTCTCAGGATATCGAAAGGTCTGCTTGCCGATGCAAAGACCACCATTGGTGAATTGTATACCTGGGAGACCGGCGGGCCCTTCCTGTATGATATTGCCGGAAATGAACCCGTGGGAAAAAGAGATGCCGGGGCGATCGAAGCCGGTTCAAAACCGTGCCAGATGAATGCAGATCCGCTTCTGCTCTCTTTCGATGAAACGTCATCCACACAGGTGGTAACTGTCGATTCTTACCAGGGTTTCAGCATTTATGGCACTTCAGGAGGTTTTTTCACTGCCGAACCTGCCGTAAACTCCCTCTCAGTGACTGTGGATGAAAACCCTGATGCGCGCGCCCGTTCAGGGGAAGTACTCATTTACGGGTGTAACGAATCTGTCCGGATCCTGATTGAACAGGATGCCGCCCCCTGTATTTTTGAAACGGGCATGGATACGGTCCGGTTCACCAGTGAGGAGCAATCCCTCGTCTTCAGGGTTTATTCAAATGACAGGTACACCACCGGTAAAACGGGAACTTTCTTTTCAATAAACAAAGTCATCTCGGGCGATTCGCTGAAGGTGAGCGTGACGAAAAATACCACGGTGACCGAAAGAACCGGCGAGATCTTACTTACCGGATGTGACGGTCCCGTTCCCGTCCCGGTGATCCAGGAAGCCGGAGCCAACGCCCTGAGCAGTTATCTGCCCGAAGGAATGGAGATCTATCCCAATCCCGTTTCATCGGGGATCCTTCATCTTACCCTGCCGGGAATAAATAGAGTGTATACCGTTACTGTGACAGATCTGACCGGGAAGATACTTATCAATAAGATTATTCCTGCCGGGACAAGTGCATTCCCAGTTACCACAGGTCCGGGAACGTACATGCTCAGGATCCGGGGCAGAGATGAAGACGTAATTTCGAAACTTATCGTTCTTTAGGATGAATATTTAAAATGACCGGTCTGCGGGTTTAACATTTCATAATCTTTCCGGTTATGTAAATGAATCGCATTGTGTCGGATCACGATGCCTCCGAATATCCGGGTCATGGCATATACAAGGACCGAAAAATTCACCCTTGCGGCGACGATAATGGCGTCTTCAATGGTTTTCATCGACGGCACCATTGTGAACATAGCTCTGCCCGCGATACAGTCGGACCTCGATGTTACGGGCTCCGGACTTCTCTGGATCGTGGATGCCTATTTACTTACCCTGGCCTCCCTGATGATGGCCGGGGGTGCGCTGGGGGATACGATAGGAAGGAACAAGGTGTTCGCTGCCGGGCTCATCCTGTTCAGCCTGGCATCCATCAGTTGCGGGCTCTCATTTTCACCTTTGCAGCTCATCATTTCGAGGCTGGTGCAGGGAATTGGCGGGGCGATGCTTACACCAGGAAGCCTCTCGATCATCGTTTCACATTTTGACGGGAAAAAGGCCGGCGGGGCGATCGGACTCTGGTCGATGTTCACCTCCCTTACCTCCGTTGCAGGACCGCTTCTCGGGGGTTTCCTGGCTGAATCAGGGCTATGGAGAGTGATCTTTTTTATTAATCTGCCCCTGTCTGCTGTAGCGCTGTTCTTCATCCTCAAAAAAGTACCGGAAACACGGAACGATGAAGCCGGGAAAATCGATTATGCGGGAGCTGCCCTGATTACCGCAGGATTGACAGGACTTGCCTATGCCTTTATTGAATCATCGGAAAAAAGCTTTGGCCATTTTTCCATTCTTATTTCACTCATCGCAGGTGGTCTTATCCTGGCTGCCTTCATCCTGTATGAGCATAAGAGCAACCATCCCCTGATGCCACTGGTGCTTTTCAGATCCGTCAATTTCAGCACTTCGAACGGGATCACCCTCTTCCTTTACGGAGCTCTCAGCGCCCTCACGTTCTTCCTTCCCCTCAACCTGGTCCAGATCCAGGGGTATTCGGAATGGCTCGGCGGATTGGTATTGTTCCCGATGGTACTCCTGATCGCCATACTTTCACCAATTACAGGTAACCTGGTGGAGAAATTCAGTCCGCGGATCTTTCTGATTGCCGGTCCCCTGGTTACGGGGACGGGATTCTTTATTTTTTCGCAGATAGGCCAAACCGGCGGTCCGCATGAATACTGGCGCTCATTCTTCCTTCCCACCTTCATGATGGGGATCGGTATGGGAATCACCGTTGCTCCCCTTACAACCACGGTCATGAGTGCCGTCGACAGGAAAAACAGCGGTACAGCCTCCGGGATCAACAATTCCGTTTCCAGGATCGCAGGCCTTCTGGCCATCGCCCTTTTGGGTTCATATGCCTTGCATCATTTCCGGATGAGCGCGGAGCAAAAAATACAACACGTGGATCTGCCGCAAAACCAGGTAAATAAATTTGTGAAAAATACAGCTGATTTTGCAGCCACACAAATTCCCGCGGGAGTGTCGCAAAGTCAGGAGGAAGAGTTGCATAGCATCATCCATTCTTCTTTTATCGAATCCTTCGACCGTGTTTCCCTTGCATCAGCCGCTTTGGCATGGCTGAGTGCATTACTGGCCATGGTTTTCCTGAAGAGAAAAAGAAAGAAGCGCCGGCGCGAAACGGGTTGACCGGTTTGCTGCTCCCCGGGAATTTTGCCATATTGCAGCCTAAAGTACTATTCATGAGACAGGTTCATATTCTTATTCTTTCATTTTTCCTGGCGATGGCGGGTTGTTCATCCGGCGGGTCAGTCAATGATCCTCCGCTGAAAATAAGCCGTGTATATTGTGACGGTGCGGATAATCCGGTATGCGACAATACAGGGCCCCGTTTCGGCTGGATGCTTTCAGGTGAGGGATATGGAAGGATGCAGTCGGCTTACCGTATCCTGGTTGCCTCATCAGAAAGATTACTGCAGGATGAGCGTGCCGATATTTGGGACAGCGGGAAGATCCTTTCGGACCGGTCACAGTGGATCGCCTGTCCGGACAGGGATCTGAAATCCGGAGAAAGATATTTCTGGAGGGTCATGGTCTGGGATGAGAAAGATATCCCGTCGGAGTATAGTGAAACGGCATGGTTCTTCGTACCCGGCGGTCTTGATGCGACAGATGCGGAATGGATCAGCGACCGTCCGGAAGACGGGCCGGATCCCGGAACTTCCGTAGCGCCGCTATTCAGGAAAAGTTTCTCACTGGATAAAAAACCGGTAAAAGCCATACTCCGTTATACCGGGGCCGGATATGTCCGGATGTTTGCAAACGGCCGGGAAATTTCCGGTGCTGTCCTTCAGCCCTCGTTTACGCGCTACGACCGTCGCATGGAATATATGACTGAAGATATTACGAAGTTATTGCAAGCGGGTGAGAATGTATTGGGCTGCATGGCAGGGAACGGATTCTACAATGTGGATACACGGTCAGCCTGGAATTTCAGGAATGCTCCCTGGCGGGCCAGGCCCGCCGTCATATGCAGGCTTGAGCTGACCCTGGATGACGGGAAAAAGATCGGTATCGTGACTGACGGGGGTTGGAAAACATCACCCGGTCCTGTCACATTTAACCAGGTGCGCAACGGGGAGAGTTATGATGCCCGGCTTGATCAGGCGGGATGGAAAGAAGCCGGCTTTGACGATTCCGGCTGGAAATCAGCTGTCCCGGTCACAGGTCCAGCCGGCAAACTTTCCCCTGCAATCATACCTCCCATAAGAAGGCTGGGGATCCTTACAGCCGAAAAAATTACAGAACCCGAACCCGGGGTCTGGCTCTTCGATTTCGGACAAAATATCGCCGGCTGGACAAAATTGTTCGTAACCGGAAAGGCCGGGGACGAGATCGTGATCCGGCATGGCGAACGGATCGACTCTGCCGGGCGTCTCGACCAGGTAGAGCTCAGCCGGTTCATCTTCACCGGTGAAACGCAGACAAGCCGCTATACACTGAAAGATGACCATAGCGCGACATGGGAACCTTCCTTCACCTGGTACGGATTTCGGTATGCCGAGGTGACGGGGCTAAAATACAGACCGGATACAGCAACCCTTAAAGCATGCATTGTCAGTACAGACCTCGATACTACCGGATATTTGCTTACGGGTAACGACATAATCGACCGGCTTCATACAAACACAATGTGGTCCTACCTCGGGAATTTCCACAGTATCCCCGAAGACTGTCCCCACCGGGAGAAGATGGGATGGACGGGTGACGGCCAGCTGGCCGCGGGAACGGGCATGCTGAATTTCTATGCGTACAATGCCTACCGGAAATGGCTCGATGATTTCACCGATGAACAAAAAGAAAACGGTGATCTTCCCGGCATCATTCCAACCAGTGGCTGGGGATACAATTACGGAAGGGAGCCGGTTAAGGGGAAGTATGGATACGGACCCCAGTGGGACGGGGCATGCATCACAATCCCCTGGAAACTTTTTGAATATTACGGTGATACGGCAGTCCTTAAAAGGTATTACCTGATGATGGACCGGTACATGGCATGGCTTGCAACCGCTGCTGACGGTGACCTCCCGGACATCGGGATCGACGATCACAAATCGCTGGTGGAAAGCGATCCGGCAACAGTGTCTTCGGCATGGTATTATATCCTTTCAGCGACAATGGCAAGGATTGCCCGGGTTACGGGACATATTGCCGATGTTGGGAAATATTCCGGCCTCCGCGATTCCCTTGCCTCAAAGTATATCGAAAAATATTTCCCGGGCGGCGTCCCTGGGAATGCTTCTTTCCTGTCCATTGCACTCGCAGCCGGTTCAGACATGCTTCCACCGCAGATGGAAGATGTCTTTATGAAGGTGATGGTACAAAAAATAAAGGCCGATGGTTACCATGTAAGCACCGGTGTGATCGGTACAAACGCCGTTTTCAGCGCCCTGGTGAGAAAAGGATATCCTGACGTTTTCATTCGTCTTGTTACGAATCCTGAATTCCCGTCCTATGGTAACTGGGTAAAGAAAGGGGCTACGACGCTCTGGCAAAACTGGGACGGATCCCAGTCGAGGAATCACATCATGTTCGGATTCGTGGATGAGTATATGTACGATGTATTTCTTGGGCTTGCAAATATCTCCCCCGGCTTCGGCAGGTTCACTCTCGCTCCTGTTTTTCCTGACGGGAGTGATGAAGTGACAGCCTGCCATACCTCCTTGTATGGTGAGATCACTTCTTCATGGAAGAGGGAGAATGATAAAATAAGCTGGAGTATTACCGTCCCGGTAAACACTACAAGCACCATTTTTTTCCCCGCCGGTGCCACAGCGATAAAGACAGATCTCCCTGACAAGGGAAAACCGGCGATCAGGGGCAGGGCAGGAGCCTACACCGCGAATGCCGGCTCCGGAAGCTACCGGTTTGTTTTCTTACTGAAAAAGTGAAGAAATGAAAGTACCCGAAGTTGTAGAACTGACCCGTAAATTACTTGCATTTAACACAATCAATCCCCCGGGGAATGAAGCAGCCATAGCCGGGTTCACTGCCGGGATCCTGGAGGATCATGGATTTACCGTGCGCCTCTACCCGTTTGAGGCAGACCGGCTTCACCTGGTCGCCGAGAAAGGGATCACAACGGAGAACGGGGCCCTGGTTTTTTCGGGTCATTTTGATACCGTACCCCTGGGCGCTGCTCCATGGATTGCAGATCCTTTCTCGGGTGAGATCACCGGGGATAAAATTTTCGGCCGCGGATCAAGCGATATGAAGGCAGGCGTTGCGGCCATGATCACCGCTGCGGTCTCGGAAACCACAACACCAGCCAAGGGCAATGGCATCCGGCTAATCTTTACGGCAGGGGAGGAACTGGGATGCCAGGGAATGCAGCATTTGGTTTCTGTTATTGAGAACCCGGGAAGGGCTTCGGCCATTATTATCGGCGAACCGACAGCCAACATCCCGGCCGTCGGTCATAAAGGTGCATTGTATTTCAGAGCAGTGACCAAGGGGAAAACGGCCCATTCTTCCATGCCCTCCAAAGGGATCAACGCCATATATAAAGCAGCACGAGGGATTGTGACCATAGAACAAATGACATTCAATGCCCGTGAGGATAAATTACTCGGTTTTCCCACAATCAATGTCGGGAAGATACAGGGAGGGATGAACATCAATTCGGTCCCCGACCATGCCGAATTCACGATCGATGTCAGAACAACCAAAGGATTGGATCATACTGAGATCATTGGGTATCTCACTGGCCTGCTGGGTCCGGAAATAATGCTTGAGAAGCTTGTCGACCTGGAGGCAGTGTCGACGGATCCTGATGACCCGTTCATCCGGATGGTTTATTCCCTGTGCGATTCTGAAGGGATCTCCATGCCGGGACCTGCGGCGCTTCCTTACGTGACCGACGGATCCGTCCTTCAGCATCTGTACCCGGGAACTCCCCTGGTTATTCTTGGCCCGGGACAGCCCGAAATGGCTCACCAGACGGATGAATTTTGTTATCTCTCCAGGATCAGGCAGGCAGAGGAGATCTACCGGAAGATAATCAGGAAGAAATTGGTGATTTGTTGATTTGTTGAGTTGTTGATTTGTGGATTGGAGTTGAAACCATCTCAAACAATCTGAAATCTCTGTGATAATCTGTGTAATCTGTGGTTAATATTTGGTGATTTGGTGAATGGAGTTCAAACCATTTCAAACCATTTCAAACCATTTCAAACCAATTCAAACCAACTCAAACAACATCAAACAACATCAAACCATCTTCATCCCATATTTTGATCATAATTTATCCTCGTATTTTATCCCGGAATATTCTTTCTGAAGTGCATTGAGATCAACCTCTCCGGGCCCGCCGTCGTGGACGATCAGCCGGTAATGAAGTATCACCGGTTCCGGCATCGGGATATCCACCCTTTCCCTTCCCGGGTAAACAATGTTCTGCATGCTGGTAACCTGCCGCAGGATCCAGGGAGCGGGGTAATTGGGTGTGGAGGGATGACAAAGGATTGCAATGCCGTTTTTGCCTTCATCGCCTGTACCGAAATCAGCCGAAAAATCCATCCATGGTCCGGCGGTGATCTGCAGATTTTGCGGGATGACCTCCCCACCGGTCGAGGTGAAGGTAAGATCGCCAGGCAGCCTGATCCTGGCGCATAATCCGCCATATCCCTTGGGATCATCGGATCCCCCCACGCTGAATCCGGGTACCAGGGCTTTCAGGATGATGGTGAAATCGATTTTGCGCACTCCTGATTCCGCCTGGTGTACAATGATGGTGGTATATTCGTCGAGGAAGCTCTTGTCATCGCCCGTCAGTGTGTCTGATTTCCAGAGAACATCGAGCTTTAAGGTGGCTGAGGTTTCATCCGTCTCCGTATTCGCACTGATCACATCCTTCGAGATCCCTTCCCAGACCCAGCCGTCGCCAAGGTTCCGGTTATTCTGGTAAAGCTGGTGCCAGGTCCAGAATATCCCGGTATGATACGGATGATCGGCGGGGAATTCTTCCGTAAGTGTGTCTCCTTTAAGGTTGTATAACGGATGGAGATAATTATTGCAGTTGTAGTCTCCCGTGGTTGATTTCTTCGGCTCTTTGCGGTAAAAATAGACAGGGTTCCCGTTTTCCCGCAGCTCAATGCCATCCATGGTGGCTTTAAATGTGAAAGGAGATCCCGTTTTCCCGGATCTCATACATGAAATATGGAATAGCGGGAGAATCAGGAGGATAAGATATTTAAATAGATGTTTCATCATATAATAATTTTGATTCTAAAGGTATAATGGAATCCACATGATCGATTATTATAAAGTTACCTGTATGTTGTCATCGATCATGTGGTTTCATGATCGTAAAATTTTCAATGAATACATCTTCCTCCTGTCCGGGGAATTCCATCTCACGCAGTTCTACATCCCTTTGTTACAGGGTAAGTTGTTAATTAAATGATCAGATGATCTTGCGATTCACCGGATCCCATTCGGTACGTCTTTTTTCGAGGTATGCGATATTTGCCATCTGGCAGGTAACACCTTCTTCCCATCCGCGATCTATATTGGCCGCGGTGGTTCCTCCATTCCGGATTACGTCGATCCATTCCTTGATATGAAGGTGGGTTACATCCACATGACGTCCGTTTATATTCGTTGTGGTGAGACCTCTGGAAGCATAATACTGTTCAGTTGGCGTGGTGACCGCATCGATACTTCCCGAATTCGGGCTGATGGATATCATAGGGCCCCGTGTGTCGATCATACCGCTTTTGATCTTGTCCTTGTATTTGGTCGAATCGTAATCGGCGATGATCTTCATCGAGTCGCCCAATTCCATGGAAGCATCATGCCCCATGAATACCCGGCCGCGGTCCCGGCTGCTGGCCAGGTCGGCACTGTAGATAAGGGTCATGTTTTTGTCGGGATATTCGAAGACGCAATGCAGGACATCCGGGATCTCGCGGTTATCCTTCCAGTAATATATCCCGCCGGAAGAAACGACGGAGGTGGGGATACCCATATGCAGAAGCTGGTTAACTGCGTCGTATTCATGGGTAAAAAGCTGGCCGATCATGCCCATGTCATAGTCGAACCATTTCGTCCAGTTATAGTAGCGGTCAACGCTGAAGGGATGGTAAGGCCTTGAGCCCAGCCACTGGTCCCAGTCGATGGTTTTCGTTGAACCCGGCTTGGGATTGCCGTTCTCATCCAGGTGCCTTATCCAGGCCCCGCCGGCATAATTGCGGTTTGTGGTGGTTTCCACCAGGGTTACCGGACCCAGGATGTCTTTCTTTACGATCTCCTTCGCCTGCTGGAAGACCACATTTTTCGTGATCTGGTGCCCAAGCTGAAAGACAATGCCGCTCCCCTTGACAGCGTCGTAAACATCATAGAGTTCATCCATGGTGCGGGAGATACTCTTTTCGCAGTAAACATGCTTCCCCGCTTTCGCAGCAGCAATTGTGATTTCCGCATGATGATGATCGGGTGTGGCGATAACCACTGCATCGATCTGGGGATCATCAAGCATTTCCTGGAATCGCATATATCGTTTTACGGGAAGGTTTGCCGCTTTGCCTCCGCCCGGCCTTAGATCGGTACGGACTGTCTCCAGTCCTCTTTCGGCGTGAAGATCAAAAACATCGCAAATTCCGACAACAGCTACATTCAGGTCAGCCTGTTGCATCCACCCATCGAGCCTGTTCGATTTCTTCCTGGACTCAATTTCCTCGGGATGAAGAAAACCAAGTCCGCTGGCCAGGGCTTCCGCCCTGTTTCCGAAACCGATCATGCCGATACGCAGAAGTTCGCCCTTCGATGGGGCTGTTAACGCTGCCATATCGGGTGATTTGATATCCTGGAGCCCGAGTTCTTCTATCACCCGGTTCCGTTTGTGGGCATCCAGGTCCTTTTTCTTCAGGGCCTCGAAACCCAGGAGTCCCAGTACGGGAACGCCCACGAGTGCTTTTAACAGTGTCCTTCGCTGTACCGTATTTTTGTGTTCAGCTTCATTATGTTCTTCAGACTTTTCGATCTTGTCTTTTTCAGTTGCCATAATACATATTATTATCTGTTTTTCCTGTTCTTCTTACGAAAAATATAAATGTCGAGGCCAACGATCTTGCTTGTCGGGAAAACGGCCAGTAAAAACAATGCCACTGCTTCAATAAGAGTTTTGCTTACAATGAGGTAGCTTCCTTCATTGGGCATGCTGTAGGTTAGCCCGAGGAGTGGCGGGTTGTTCAGATAGTATATAAACACGAGAGCAGCTCCGAATATTGCGGCCGCCCTGCCGAACAATCCGAGGATAAGTCCCAGTCCGATAGCTATCAGACCCCAGGTATTAAGGAAATCCACAGCATGCAATACCCCTGTATTTGAAACAATCCAATGTGAAAAACCGGAGAGGATCCACTTTGACTCTCTTAAAAAGCTGAGGGAAGACCAGTTCGGGGTGAACAGCTTCGACAGGCCTTCATAAAGAAGATGCCATCCGATCAGGATCCGGAGGAGTACCAAAGTCGTGAGCTGTAATGGAGAATAGGATTTAATATCTTTCATAGATTAGGTTATTAGGTAAGGCAAGAAAATGAAAGTACAAGTATAAAAAAAGAAATGATATGATAATTATCCAAAAATAATTATTAATTAATAATCTTGCAATTCCCAACAAGGTTTTCTCTGTTTTTGGTAGGGGTACCTCCTTTTATTGGGCCTCTAAACCGTTCATTCAAAGAGCTTTTGATCAAACCATCTCCTGCATTTTGAGTTTTCCCTGGCCTGTACCCTGGGATATGCCGTCGATCTGTTTAGTATGCATGCGTCCTTGAGAGGCGTTCTTTTCAAGTGTATTTTTTATAAGATCTTTGTCAGTTTCGGTTATTTTCTTTCAAAAACTTACTATTTTTAAGGGATATTTTCAGAAAATTAAAGGATGCGAAAATAATCCTGGTTTTAAAAAGTTATAATCAGAAAATCCCCATAAAAATGAATCGTAATTTATCTACGGCGGGAAGGAGGAGATTCCTGGTATTATTATTCGCAGTTTTACTTACTGCAGGGCTTCACCTTAACGTGAAAGCGCAGAAGGATGAATTCCATTTCAGCCGTACCTTTAACCGGGAAAAACCTTACCGGATTTTTCTGCCTGAAAACTATGATGCTTCCCAAAAGAGATATCCGGTAATCTACTATTTTCACGGCAACACAGGCAATCATAAACTTGATTTTCCGGGTGTCCCAGGCCTCGTTGATGAGAACCAGGTCATCCTGGTGGCATGGAACGGCCGCTCGGAAGATTCGGATCTACGGCCCTACAATATAGGGAATCATTCCAATATCAACTACCAGGTCCAGTTCAAGGATTACTTCCTCGAGCTTGTTGCTCATATAGACAGTTCATACCGGACAATCCCGGACCGGGACCACAGGGCGGTGATCGGGCACAGCATGGGGGGTATCATGTCGTTTTTTTTGGCGGGAAAATATCCCGATATGATCGGAACGGCTGTGGATTCGAAGGGTTCTCCGGAATTCTACATCGGCTATCCCGAAAATCATACGCTGTACCGGGTGAGATATATGTTCCGCAACCTTTATGGGATCAGGCTTCGCTTTACAAACAGCACAGACGGTGAACTCGTTAACCTGAACACAGAGGTTCACCAGGCAGCCCTGCGCGAAAAGGGATTGAATTATGAATATCATGTTTATGAGGGCGGACACCGGCTCACGGCGGAACAATTTACCGACGCCTTTAATTTTGTGATCGCTTCCTTCAAAGATCCGGTGCCGGATCCCATACGATGGAATCATGCGGATATTTATCCGGATTTCGACCTCTGGGGGTACGAGGTGAGAAGTAATCTTGATCAGCCGGGGTATATAGAAATGCACGGGGTGACAAGCGGCGGAATGGAAATTTCCACGAAGAAATGGGAACCCGACGGAGTGCCTGTTCCCGGTGTGACCATCCATGTGAAAACACCTCCCCGGTACAGACCCGGTAATGAATATAACCTCCTGGATTATAATGTAAGCCTTGACTCCATGTCACTTACGAAGATAAAGGCCGATGATATGGGCCGCTTGGAATTCGTGGTAAACCACCTGGATCACCAGGTAGGGATATATTCCAAAAACAGCCCGGCAGATCTGAGTTTTGTATCCTATATGGTGAATGATTCCGGTAAATTTCTGGATCATCACAAGGAATGCGGGCTGAAGATCCGTTTGCTTAACCGTGGAGGAAATACTGCCCGGAACCTTACGGTCACGTTGTCTACTACAACGGCTAATGTTACTATCAAAAACCCGGTAGTGGAATTTCAGGGTATTGGTCCGGCGGAGCTCGGGTGGATCACGAAAGAATTCAGGGTAAGAGCCGACAACCAGCCCGTCACCAACGGGAAACCGTTCCGGGTGAGGTTCAATATTTCCGTTACCGATGGCAGTGGAAATACCTGGACCGATGATTTTGACGCCCCCGTGTATTACGATGTCCCGCCCTTCGGGAGGATAGGGATCGACGATGGCGACAGCGAAATGTTCGGGAGCGGGAACGGAAACAATATAGCCGAGCCTGGCGAATACATTATGGTATATGAGATATCGGACTGCAGTAACCGTACCAGGCTCTACTACGATGATCCCTTCGTTGACGGCGAGAGATTGTACGCAGAGGTTCAACCGGATAAATGGGGTGACGGGTACACCGTTTCTTCCGTGGTGCACATAGCCGCTGATTGTCCGCCGGGGCATAAAATCCGGTTCCTGGCCAGCTATGAGATCAAGGACTGGCTGACCATCGACAGGAAGGTCACCTGGGGCACCTTCACGATCACCGTTGGGGGGAAGGAAAAGCCGGAGGAATAGCCATTGGTATTATGATCCCCGGAAACGGCAGCCTGGCAAATTTTATGAATCAAACAGAATGAAATCCATGAAACGAATCCGATTTTTCTTCTTCATTCCATACCTTCTTATCGCCTTTTCATGCAACCGGACGAATAGCCGAACCGGCATCTCGGATCATTTCAACGAGATCAGCGGATGGCGAGAAGTGAATCCGGCAGGGGATACCGTGCCGCCTGAGATTAAGCTGGAAATTAAAGACAGTGCCATGTTCATTCCCCATAAATTCAGGACACTCGAATTCGCCGCCGAAAAATGGGACTGGATCAAAAGCACCATCGACACATGCACTAACCTGAGAAAGAATTACGGCACGGTAGACCTTGGCAGGTATCATTACGTGGTTTTGAATGTAAAGGCCAAAGGGTCGAGCAGTTATTTTGACATCAACGGCTTTACCACTAAGCTTGGCTATACCACGGGGTTAACGGCCATAGATCTTAACGATTACGATGATCCCCGTATACACGGGATCCGGGATGTTGATTTCGGGATCGATATGCAGGATAATCATACCTGGCTTATCCTCGATGAACTCAGATTCGTTTCGGAGCTCAATGAGGCTGAGAAGAAAAGACTCATTGGCGGAGGACTAAGGGTCAGGGATGAACACCTGGATCCAAGACCATACCATGCGCTGGAGGCTCTGAAGGTAAGGGAGGATATCCCCCTTCCGCATCCCGCTGACGAGGAGATGGCCATTTTCCGGGATGATGCTACGGGGGCGGTCACCACCCGTCTCACCGATATGCCCGGAGACGATTATTTCGGTGAAGGAGGGATATGGTCGTGTGACGGCAGTGCCATTAAATTTGAAAGCAGCCGTAGAACCGGTGGCATTCCCATATTGATCCCGGGTGAGGGAAGAGTCATCTCCGGACCGGAGGGTGCCGGATGGCGTATGTGGAGCCAGGTTGATCCCGACGTAATCTATCTCATGAAGAGATCGGGCAAAAATTATAAGGTATCTGCATGGAATAAGAAGACACGGGAAGAAGAGGAAATAGCGGAATTTACGGTGCCCGAAACCGGATCTTATGTCGAGTTCAAAAGATATACGCCCGAAGGCAACATCATCGTTGCATTCAGGGAAACCCCCAATCTTTATATTGTCGACGTAAAGAACCGACAGGTAAGGTATATTAAACTTCCCACCCGGCTGAAAGATGTGGAGGTTACCGACGGAGGTAAGGTCGCTGACTGGGCCAATTGTTATACATACGAACGATTCTGGAGGAACCTCGAAACCGGAGAACAGGGTCTTGCTCCCGGATTCAGCGCCGGGCATGCCAGCTGGGGCGAGAACGGCATGGTGGCTAATTTTGGAGGACATCTCAATGTATTTGTTCCCGGCGACATCGGCAGGGATTTCACCCCGGGAGACAAGATAAGGATCTGGGCCAACTGGGAGAACGATATCGTCACAGACTACGGCATTCTGACAGTCGACAACCGGTATAATTTCACCAATGGTACGAGAGGTGATGTCGATCACCAGCACCTCATGATCCCTTCATCCGACCCCGGCGCCGTAATGCGGGTAGCCCGGTACTTCACGAAATTCTCATGGACATCCACCACCTACAGCAGGCCCAGTCCGGATTATACCAAGCTTGTCTATAATGAAAACGACATCGGTAACACCGAACTATATATGGTTTATGTAAGAAGACCGGATCCGCCGGGGGAGGTAAAACTTAACGGCAACCTCCTGAGCTGGTCTGCCCCGGAGCACAGGCTGGAAACTGCGGGATATAACATTTATGGTTCAAATGCAAGCGGCAGGGATTTTATACGGATCAATGCCGCACCCGTGACGGGAGATACTTTCACCACCGGCGGAGCGTGGAAATTTTATACAATAACTTCGGTGGAACAGTCCGGTTTTGAAAGTTCGTTTTCAACGGAAGTTTCGGGTGAAGGGGCGCGTTCCTTTTACTTTGAAGCCGAAAACATGAAGCTGACGGCTCCGGCCCGTCATTTTTTCGACGGGTACTGCAATAATTTTCAGTGTGTCCGGATCAATGCCGAATCAGATGAGGAAATGACTGGGGCCGGTGAGGTCGCCGTTCCCTTAAAAGACATCCCGGCCGGAACATATCATATCTGGGGAAGAGTGAAAGGTCAGGGTACCTGGAGAGCCGGAAACCAGGCTGTGAATGTTCAGGCTGAAGACTGGTCCTGGAAGGAACTTGGAAATTGTGATCCGGACGGGACAGACAGGGATCTGCTGATCAGCTCTTTCGATGATGCGCTGAAACTCGACCTGATTTTACTCACCCGGGAAAATTTCAGCCCGGAAGCAACCTGTCCGGCCGATCCCATAGCCCCTGCTAAGGTAAACGGACTGAAGGCATATCCCACGGGAAAGCAGGTGAAATTAACATGGGAACCTGCAGAGGATGCGGACCTGCATCATTACTCCGTTTACTGCGGCGATTCTCCCGGTTTTACCTGTGACAATACTACGATCATCAGGTCGGTTCTGAAAACAGATATCACCGATGTTCTGCCGGCCGTCCCCCATAATAAATATTACAAAGTTGTGGCCGTCGATAACCGTTGGAATGCGGGCACACCGGCAACCGTTAAAGTGAATTGAACGAATGCGATAATATAAAAACCTATGACTTTTAACAAAATACTGTTCCTGTCCGGAATATTACTGATGTTTCTCCTGGTCCCCACACGCAGATGCCTTGCTGTTGAGCCTTTCCCTGAGGGAGTGACGACGTTTGAAAGTGACAGCGGGGAGAAAGTTTTTGTTATCCATGCACCGATGCGGGACCTGGACGAGTTCCGCAAACTTGTGAAAGAGGCCGCCAGGCTTAAACCCTTTGGCAGGGTTGAAGTGAACATCAGTGAGCTGGCGGAGAAGAGCAGGTATGAAAAACCGGACCCGAACAGTTACTGGTACGATTACGCCAGCAATAACCCGACGCCTTATAAATTTTTCCCGGCTCCGAAGATTGCCCCCTTCATTCCTGCGGATTTTGTGAAGAAAAACCGGGAACTCCTCCTGGCAAAAGCCCGGATCCTGAGGGAGAATGGGATGGAGGCAGCATTCTGGTGTTATGAACCGAATTTTCTTCCCGAAGCTTTTTTTGAAGCATGGCCGCATCTTCGCGGCGCACGGGTCGATCATCCGCGGAGAAGCAATGTGCCGGCCTTTGCCCCTTGTGTGAGCGATAAAGAGGTTCAGGAGATGTATGCGGGTATGGTAGCGGAATTGCTGAAGAACGTCCCGGAGATCCATACTTTTTTCTTTAAGACCAACGATGCAGGATCAGGTATATGCTGGTCCGACTGGTCGTACAGCGGACCAAACGGTCCGGATCACTGTAAGAACAGGAGTATGGGAGAAAGAATAGCGTCTCTGATGAATTCATTCAAAGAGGGTGCATCAAGATCAGGGAAGGAGATCTCCATCTACCTTACCGGTTCCATGTTCTCCGACGCGGAAAAAGAGGATATATACAAACATCTCCCGGAAGGATGCCATTTTCAGAGTCATAATTCGGATGAGGTCAGGTCTGTGAGCAGCATGATTACAAGCGATTATCCTGTGAGAGGGCTTTTCGACCCGCTCTCCGTTTTCCGGAACATCAATTCCCTGGCGAAGGGCAATGCCGGAACGGTCTTTATAAGCTTCAGGGCATCCTATGACCGCGGTTATGAGAGCCCCAAAGCAATGGAAAAAATGTTCGGGATGCTGGTGAAATACCTTAATGCACCGGCGGTCCAGGGAAAAGAGGCAGAAATGGAGCAGCTTCACGGACTATGCGAGGAATGGGCAGGCGAGCGTTATGCCGGAGATCTTTTCAATGCATTCCTTTCCCTTGAACAAGCAGCAAGGTACAAAAGTACGGCCCTGCCGGGAGTGAGCACGATGTATTGGGGTGTCACCGCAAGACATATCACCCGTCCCCTGGTGTTCAAACCGGAACTGTTGAAGGCGGATGAGGAATCCTATTTTCTTCCCTTTGTTTTCAATCCATCCGAAACGGAAGCCCGGACAGATTACACCGATATTCACGGTGCCCACAGAATGATTGAGCCAGGGGCCATGCGGAAATACCTCGCACAGGTGAACAGGGCGGTGGCGCAACTGGAAAGGATAGGTGATGATGCGCCGGAGGCCTCATTTATTCATGAAATGACAATTGCGCTGAAGATCTACGGCAGCATCATGCGAAGCACGGGGAATTTCGGTGAGGCACAGGCCATCCGGGACCGGAATGCAGACAAGCTGAAAGCCCCTCCGCACCGTCCGGATAAAACCCCCACCTGGGACGGGGACCCCGACCTGCTGGCATTCAATGCCATTATGCGTGATGAGCTTGATAATACGCAGGAACTGATCGATGTACTGGAGAACGGCGGAATGGATCTCATCTGCCATGCGTCCGTCCCGCAGGATGAAGATACCTTTCTCCTGGGGCCTGATCTCATTAGCCAGCTCAAGCGGAAGAGGAAGATCATGCTGGCTCACTGGACGGATATCGAGGGATATATGACAGCACCGTTTAAATAAAGGCGAAAGGTGAAAGGCGAAAGGCGAAAGTGTGAAGAATAAAGGCGAAAGGTGAAAGGCGAAAGGTGAAAGTAAGAAGAAGGAAGGAAGGAAGGAAGGAAGGAAGAAAGGAAGAAGGAAGAAAGGAAGCATGGGGGGAGGCTTTGAAATGCTGGAGAATTATCAATGGCTATAGGTAGGGCGCGTAATGGTAGAGTTATGGGTTTTCAGGGCTATGATTGGGGAAAAGCCGATTTTTCAATTACCAGGAAGCGATTCATTTATCATGAAAACTGTATCTTGTTGTCTTTGGTTTGAAGAGCAGGAGGGAACCCTTTTCTTTCTTTACAGGCGATTCGAGGTTTCCCGAAGGTTCACCGGCTAAAACTTCTACTATCTATGAAAAACACCATCCCGGACAATCCTGCGGCACCCAGGCAACGCATTATGTCGATTGACGCCCTGCGCGGATTTGACATGCTCATGATCATCGGTGCCAACCGTGTTTTTTACGGACTTGACAAAGGAGCAGGAACTCAGCTGACGGGATTTCTAGCCGGACAGTTCGAACATCCCGAATGGTTTGGTTTCCATTTTTATGATATTATCATGCCGCTTTTTCTATTCGTTGTCGGGGCGGTGATCCCTTTCTCACTGGATAAAAGGCTCCGCGTCAATCCGGATAAAAGTGGGATCTACCTTCATCTTCTGAAAAGGGTGGCGATCCTTTGGATCTTTGGATGGATCGTCCAGGGCGGGATACTTAATCTCGATATCGATCACTTTCATATCTTTAGCAATACGTTGCAGGCCATAGCTGTTGGTTATTTCTTCTCCTCTGTGGCCTATCTTCGCCTTTCAAAAAGGGGCAGGTATATTCTTTTTGCCGCCTGTCTCATCGTTTATGCAGTCCTTCTCACGGTGCCCATAGTTCCCGGAATGGGAAGGAGCACACTGTCAGCCCCCGGCAGGAATTTTCCTCTTTGGTTCGACCGTTTTATCATGGGAAAATTCGATGACGGACTTGAATATACATGGATCCTTTCGGGACTCGGATTTACGGCGACTGTACTCTCGGGACTTTTTGCCGGTGAGATCATCCGGGAGGGGACCCGCAGGAAAAGGACCGCCTTCATCCTCCTGGTACTCGGGTTGTCGGCCTTCGCGGCCGGACTCATTTGGAATATCTGGCTCCCAATTGTGAAAAAGGTCTGGTCCAGTTCTTTCGTTCTGTTCTCTTCCGGTATCTCGCTGGTATTGCTGGCGATGTTCTATTGGATCATCGACGTGAAAGGTTATGTGAGATGGTCATATTTTCTGCGGGTGATCGGCATGAATGCCATCTTTGCCTATATGGTTGCCGATACCATTAACCTGCCGGGGATCGCCGACCAATTGCTCTACGGGCTGAAACAATACGCAGGCGGTTACTATCCCGTGTTCACCGCCCTGGGAGGTTTTTTCATCCTTTACACGGTGCTTTGGTTCTTTTATAAGAACAGGGTTTATATTAAGATTTGAGGGGGTAAGTAAATTGGGTCAACTTGCAGCGAATCGAACAGTTCGGCAAGTTCATTTTTAAAGGATTTGAATTTACGGGAAAGCCGTCTGGCCCGGAAAATGAGCATACGGATGATAGAAGTATTAATAAAAGCCTTTCAAACTCGTGGTTATTATTTCAGCTCAACAAAAGAAGGCAGAATGTATTTCACCATTAGTTTAGCCACGCCGGAATCCCTGTTGTAGTTCCCCCCGGTAAAGATCGTGATCAGGTTCAGGTCTTTCCAGATATAGGCTTTCTGTCCGCCGTTTCCCGTAGCGAGAATGGCATCAAAGCGTTTGCCTTCACAATATAGATAGGGCAGCCACCATAAATACCCATAATCTGTGTCGTCCAAACTGGAGTTGGGGGACAGCGATTCTTTCAGCCAGCTTTCCGGCACGATCTGCCGGCCCTGCCACCGGCCGTGATCCTGCACCATCAGCATGCATTTTGCCACATCGCGGGGACGCAGGTAAAGCTGGCAGAAAGTCCCGGCACTGGAGCTGTCCGGTTTAAAATCCCATTTGTAATCCGTTATCCCCATTGGCCCGAAGAGGTAATTGCCTGCAAATTGTTTCAGGTCGTCCCCGGAAGTTTTCTCAATGATCCTGCCTGTGATGATGACCCCGCCCGAACAATACCGCGCAGTGTCGCCGGGCTGGTGGTCAACCGGAAGGTCGAGGATAAACTTCACCCAGTCACCCTGCTGGCCCATCGTATTCTCGTTCCCCGGCGAATCCATATCCCAGTCATCACATGCCCAGCCTGATGTCTGCGTTAGAAGATCTCGAATGGTGATCCTGTCTTTCATGGGTGAAGGATTCTGAAAGGACGGGTACTCATCAAAGAAATCATAAACTTTTGCGCCAGTCCCGGAAAGGTAACCTTCATCAATGGCAATGCCTGTAAGCATACTGACATAACTTTTTGTTGCCGACCTCATCTGGTGCAGGGAATCTGCAGCATAACCGTAGAAATATTCCTCGGCTACGAGCCGTCCGTCATAGAGGATCAGGATGCTGTGAATATCTTCGTACTTCTCATCCAGGATGTCATTGATCATTTGTTCAAGAAGACGCTTGTTCAGGGGCGTATCGTCAATATCCCCGGGAACCAGTCCATCGTGCAGATCCCTGGGTTTCTGGTATACATATGGCTTCCCTTGCATATCCAGGCGTGGGTACCACATCTCAGGCGGGAAATGCACGTGGGCGGTGATCAGCTTCATCACTTCGCTGCTGCCGTCCTCCCTGAAACCGTCTACTTTCCCGGCCGAATCCCGGATGAAGACGACTTCGTCATTTACGACATTCATGAAAGTATCCGCCACTTTCCTGTGCAACGGATACTTCGCCACGCCAATAATGGCCCATAGCATGGTTGTATCCCTCGGTGTCGCGGCGATTTCAACCCGGCTGTTTTGATGATATTCATAAATACCCTGGTATTCCAAAAGCGGAGGTATAACCGGCGCCGGCTTTTGAGCCATGCCGGAAAACCGGATCAAGGTTAAGAAGATTATAACAACATACTTCATGAGAATCACCGATCAATTATTCCTGATTTTTTATGGACGTATTCGTTATAGACATGAAAGGTACGGAAATGTTCGGCTCCCTTATTCCGCATTCCAAAACGGCAGAGTGGACGAGCGCCCAACTTCATAACTTCATAACTTCATAACTTCATAACTTCATAACTTCATAACTTCATAACCTCATAACCTCATAACCTCATAACCTCATAACTTCATAACTTCATAACTTCATAACCTCATAACCTCATAACCTCATAACGCAAGAAAACAAAACCCGAATTGATCAATAATCTTTCTTATATTTATTTTAATGGTCTGAAATATTTTCGAAAACTTTAAAAATTATTATCTTTCGCTGTAGAATTTCATTTTAAAAGAGATGAGAGTATTAAAAATCGTTTTGTTCATTCTTGGAATATCGCTCCTTGGCCTGGATATAGCAGGACTTTTCATGTCTCTCCGGAATGAAGCACTTTACGCCGAAGTGACGCCGTACCGGGACGATATTTCAGTTCCCTTCCCTGAAGCTAAACAACAATGGAAAAGGAATGCCGGCGAATCCGACCGGAATTTTGCCATTCGCGCTTCCTGGCTCTTCAACCATTCCATGGCTCATTACTGGCGCGACGAAGGCATAAAAAAATATTACATGAAGGTACCCTATTGGGAGAACTACATTATCCGGATCAGCCAGGATATGAGAGGAATTAAAAAATACGAATTCAGAAATTATAAAAAGGTCATGGAGCGGGGAGTGGGCGTATGCTCACAACCATGCATAGGGTTACAGGATCTTCTGCGGAAGAACGGGATCCATGCAGACCTCTGGGATATCAAAGGTCATGTTGTGGTGGAAGTGACACTTGCCGGCGGGGAAAAGATCGTACTCGACCCCGATTACGGGCATATCGTACCTTTCGGTATGGATGCTATACAGGCCGACCCTGAAATTGTGAGGACTGTTTACATTAATCAGGATGAGGTTTATGACCCTTCCCTGAAAGAACACAAGCATACTCAGGACATCATTGATGAATATGAAAAAGACGGAAACCATATCTATACGATGGACGATTCATTTGAGAAGTTTGCCTACAGTGCCATTTGGCTCCTGCCGGTTCTTCTGATGATCCCCTATTTGTTAACTTTACTATCTTTCCGCAAATGATGAAAAAACTCTTTAACAGGATCGCGCTCTTTGCTTTCCTGGTATTGGCAGGATTTACCTACGCTGGCAACCTTCCCCCGGAAGAAAAAGCAGGTGGAGAAAATTTCCGGAATTCCGGGATAATGCCGGAAGCTTTTCAGAGGAGATGGACCTTAGTTTCCGAAACATCTGCAGTAATCTACTGGCAACTCGATGAGATCAGTTCATCGGCCCTGAGTTATGTTGAATTCGGTCCGGAAAAAAACCCCGGCAGTCGCACCAGCCTGAGCAAAAAGCCACGCTGGTCCCAGCTTCACCGTCTTACAGGACTTACACCGGGAAAGACCTGTTATTACCGCATGGTGAATGTTGATCCGGCAACCGGAAATAAGTCGGAAAGTGAACTTCTTCAGATCACCCCCCGGCTCATTCCCGGCGCGGTACATATCCCGGATGAGCTGCCGGGCGGCCCTCCCTATATTCTCGATAAGCCGCATACCCGTTATATTCTGACCCGCGATATACAGGCTGACGGATCCGCATTCGAACTCCGGGGCGAGGGATCAACACTTGATCTTGACGGTCATACAGTAACCTTCGGCATGGATACTCCCGAACAGGTCTACGGGGTAAGACTGACCAGCCGTGACAGCAGTAAGCTTGTAAACGGGATCATCGTCCAGGGCGACCGTTCGCACGATTACAGCGCGGCCATAGCCAGCCTCGACCGCACCTTCGAACGGCCTGCCACTACAGAAATTTGCGGCATAAGCACCGATGTTAAGCTCAAGGATACCTGGCCGATGAATTTTACGCATATCGCGCAGCTTGAAGTGCATCACAATTCCGTTTACAGCAGGGTTACCGAGCTTGAATGCCGGCATTACCCGGGAAATGTGCTGATAAGAGTTTATACGTGGGGCGGTGATATCCATATCCATGATAACCTTCTTACCGAAGGCTGTCATTGGGGAATCGTAGTGAAGGAGCAGAGCCCTTCCGTAAAAAATGTGGAGATCGACCACAACGATATTCAGCATCACCAGCAATATGTGAATGGTTATGCCATCTCGCCCTGCGCTTTTTCCGACGTACATCATAACCGCATCACCTCCACAGGCAGGGGAATACATATGACGGCTGAAGGAATTCTTCTCCATGATAATTATCTGGATACCAAGGGACACATGACCCTGAGTGATCTGCCCGAAAGGACCCGGCCCTTCCATCACCGGATGATCGAACTGCATGGCATAAAACTCGAAGGCAGCCGGGTCAGGAATTGCAGAATATATAACAATTTTGTGAGAATAACCCAGCAGCAACCCGTGGATTCGGGAGGAATGGGAGATCCCGTAAACAAAATGGAAAACGGTGTGTATATACGTTCGCGGGCTTCCGGCATTGCAGCGGACAGACTCACAGATGATAGCAAGAACTGGGAAAAGGACCGTTGGAGACACTATTACCTGAAGTATTCACCCGATCACCCTCCGGTACTTATCGACAGCAGCGACAGCCGGAATCTGTATGCAAGGTTGGAGACAGTGCCTCCCGGAAATTACTCGGTCTATATGAAATGGAATTACGTGGCACCCACGCCGCTCAATATAGCCTGTTATGACCCCAATGCCATGAACGAAATCTATAACAATACCTTCATCGGGATCACCACCTATAAGAATACCCGGCACGGTGAATACGGCGATTCCGGTGAGTGGGCCACTGCCATTATGTTCATCGCCATGACCAAAGGGGAGGCGGATCCGGGTAAGTATTCCGCCTGGGTGCACGACAATCAATTCTTTAGTAACGACCTCTTTTATAATTCGGGATGGGATGTGAACATGACCATCAAAATCGAAGACAATACCTTCACCCTTCTCAAAGATCCTTTCACCACCGGGAGGGATGAACGGATCCATGAGGTTGGCCCCTGGTTCAACCGGCAGATCAAAGCCGCACAAAATACTTATAATGAATGAATTCTTTGAATCCTTTACAGATCAAATGCAACCCACATGATGGATGATAACACGAAGGTAACTTTATACTAATCGAATCATGGGGGTTTCATTATACCTTTAAAATCAAAATTACAACATAATGAAAAAGAAAAGTGAAGTACCGGCAGGATTTTTTATCCTAATCCTCCTGCCATTTCTTCTCACCGCCTGTGGCAATCGCAAGCCGGCCTCAAACAATTCTGCAGGCGGAGAAACATTTCCGCCCGAAATGGTCTCATTCACCCCTTATGAACATAATCCCGTGTTCAGCGGCACAGGGGAAGATACATGGGACAGGAACATAAGGGAACGGGGTTATATTCTCTTCGAAGACAACCTGTTTAAAATGTGGTATACTGGCTACAAGGGAGAGGAAACAGACCCCAAATATCCTGGATATGCAACTTCAACTGACGGTATTCACTGGGAGAAATACAGTGACAAGCCTGTCTTTGATAAAAAATGGACGGAAGATATGTTCGTAATGAAATATAAGGGAACCTATTATATGTATGCCGAAGGGAAAAATGATGTAGCCCATCTCCTGACATCACCCGACGGGATAAACTGGGAGGAACAGGGCGACCTCAGGATGCATACCCATAACGGAGATTCCATCCCGGGACCTTACGGTACCCCCACCGTTTGGGTTGAAGATGGTCGCTGGTATCTTTTTTATGAACGGAATGATAACGGGATATGGCTTGCTGAATCATCGGATCATATTAGCTGGACAAATATCCAGGATGACCCGGTGATAAAAAAAGGTCCGGAAGAATATGATGCAGGTGCCCTGGCTGCCAACCAGGTTATAAAGTATAAGGATCGTTATTATCTCTACTATCATGGATCCACGAATCCCGACTGGGCCAAACCGGATGCCAATGCGCTTTGGACGTCCAATGTAGCCGCGTCGGATGACCTTATCCATTGGACCAAATATCCGGGTAATCCGGTCGTACCGGGTGATCATTCCAGCCCGATACTTGTTTATGACGGAAAACAATACCTGCTGTACACCATGCACGACAAGGTATGGCTGTATCTTCCGAAATAGAAGCGGGGCCTGATGGCAGCATTCTGGGCCCTTTCCTTTGCGTCCATTGTGAACCTCATAATAATCAAACGTTATGTTGAAAACAGTACCTTTCATTCTATTTCTCGTGGTCGTATGTAATTCGGGCAATTTTGCCATGCCGGTATGCAATCCTGCCGGCATTGAAGCTGAAGATTCAACACTTACGCGAACCATCTTTGTCGTAAAAGATGCCATACCGGGAGTCGGTGAATACGAAGTCTATGCGCGGCAGCTGGCACGCTTGAAGGAATTTGGTAGGGTCGATGTAAGCATTAACACCCCTGCCCTGGATGCAACATTTGATATCGGTGGGCCATGGCATGAGTACGCATCCTATAATCTGGCCGTTTCTGCCTTTTTTCCCGCTCCGGAGCTTGCTCCTTTCGTCCCGGCAGATTACATAAATGCGAATCGTCAGCTGCTCGACGGTAAACTGAAGATCCTCAGGAAATACGGTCTGCAGGCAGAGTTTGGAAGCAATGAACCAAGGTACCTGCCTGAGGCATTTTTCGAAAAATACCCGGAACTGAGGGGACCCAGGGTGGATCATCCGCGACGCAGCAACCAGATGGCCTTTGCTCCCTGCATGCACCAGGAAGGGACACGTGCGTTGTACGAAAATATGGTGGGCCGGCTGTTTAAGGATGCACCCGAGATAAATACGGTAAGCTTCAGCATGAATGATGCGGGTTCAGGTTTTTGCTGGAACGACTGGCTCTACACCGGCCCCAATGGTCCTTCATCCTGCAAAAACAGGGATAAGAATGACGCCATCATTTACCTTCTTTCCATCTACAAGGAGCAGGCGAGAAAAATAGCAGGGCATGACGTCGATATATTCCTGCGGGGTATGTTCAGAGACGAAGAGCTGGACCACCTGGTTCCGGCCCTTCCTGACCATTGCTTTCTCGAAGGAAGGAATGACCCTCCATCGCTCGATATCACGAGCATGATATGGTCGGCATACCCGGTGAAAGGACTTATTAATCCGCTGGGTATTATGAGGGAACTCGCAGGTACCGATCCTGCAAAACCTCACCGGATCAACCTCGGATTTTCAGGCGCATATCACAGGGGAACGGAAAATCTTGAAACCACGGGTAAAGTCGTTGACCTCATCACAGATTATTTTCATTCCGGTCACCGGGAAAAAGGGGATATCTCCGTACTCAATGCGCTGAGGGACGTATGTGTAAAATGGGGTGGAGAAGGGAATGCCGAACACCTGATGAAGGCCTTTGTCGACTTTGACAATGTGCTGCGGTCGGGAAGGATCTCAACCCCAGGCCTGAGCACCCTTTACTGGGGCGTATCCACACGCCAGATAACGCGTCCCCTGGTATTCGCCCCGGAAAGGCTTACTCCGGCTGAAGAATCCTATTTCCTTCCCTATGTTTTCAATATATCTGAAGAAGAGGCCAGCAATGATTATATGGATATTCATGGCGGGAACAGGGAAATCACACCCGGTTCGGCAGCATTGTATGCCCGCAGCCTGGTCAGGGTGGCTTCTTCACTCGAGAGTATAAGTAATGCCCCCGAACAGGAATACCTCCGCCATTTCGCCGTCTCAATACGGATACTGGCGAGTGTTATCAGGAGCTGTGGTAATTTCAACGATGCACAGATCATCCGCAACCGGCATAAAGTCGAACTGGCAGCACCCGTTCACCGTCCGGATAAGATCCCTACATGGACGGGCGACCAGGATCTTCTTGATTTCAACGCCCTTATGAGGGATGAGCTTGACAATACCACGGAACTGATCCGTATTCTGGAAAACGGAGGGATGGAACTGGTATGCCATGCCAGCCCGCCTTTTCCCGAAGATACCTTCCTGTTGGGAGGCAACCTCATCGACCAGCTCAAAATAAAACGAAAGGTGATGCTGGCTCATTGGACCGATATCGAGGGCTATCTGGCTACTCCATTCAAATAATAAAATCTGCACAGATTATTTGGTGATTTGGTGATATTTGGTGATTTGGTGAAGTTGAAGAGGAAGAGGGACACGGATCCAGAAGAATTTGTTGATTTGGTGATTTGTTGATTTGTTGATTGGAGTTGAAACCAAACAATTGAAACCTCTGTGATAATCTGTGTAATCTGTGGTTAAACTCCCCTGAAGAATTTGTTGATTTGGTGATTTGTTGAGTTGTTGATTTGGTGATTTGTTGATTTGTTGAATGGAGTTGAAACCATCTGAAACCATCTTAAAAAATCCGTGAAAATCCGTTCCGATAGCCATCGGAATCCGTCAAATCCGTGTTCCTCTTCCTTCAAACCATTTTCAAACCATTTCAAACCATTTCAAACCATCTCAAACAACTTTTTCTGTGATAATCTGTGAAATCTGAGGTAAAACTCCCCTGAATTCCGTACGCGTCATCTTTCTCTTCCGGCTTCGGTAATTATTTTTTCTCCAGTACCAATACTTCATAAACCTTAAGCATCGGTATATCAAGCCTTGTGATGCCATTTTCCCCGGTGAACGGGATATCCAAAGTTTCCTCCCGGTCGGGAGATACTGCCCATGCAGATATTATTTTGCCCTTGTATTCCAGGGTGATCCCCGCGGCCGGATTTTCACGATAATTGAAGAGATGGATGATATCCCTGTTGTGTTTGGTATCCCGGTCGTGCGAAACACCCGTCCACTCGGGGGCTGAGACTTTGAGAGGAAGGTTGTTTTCTGCTGCCTGGTATACTGCCGACACCAGTTCACCCGCGTTTTCAGGCATCCGCCACACAGATTCAAAACCTAATTGTGTCACGCCCTCATCCTGGACCAGTTCAGGGATATAGATTACACGGCCTTTACCCAGGGAGAAGGACACGGCTTTACGGTCAGTTAAAATATTTCTATTATCATTTTGTCCCGTGGCTTCCGAATACATCTCATCCGGCAGGCTATTCAATCGCAGCCTTCGCCAGTCGTCAAATCTTCCCGTATTTCCTGTCATGACCAGTCCGCCGCCATTCTCCACAAAATTTTCAATTGCCGCGATGACTGAATCGGCCAGACTTTCCTGTCCGGCGAGGACGAGAACATCATAATTTCCAAGATTCCCGATCTGCTGATCAAAGATGATGCTGAAGGGGATCTGGCGCTGCTGGAGGACCTGTTCGGCCATGTTGACGGCCATTTGCGTATCGTAGGTGTTATAAGCCATGGACGGATAACTCCTCAATACAGCCACCTTTTCCATACCCTGCATGCCGGTGTACAGGTCCCTGTGCTTCAGCCAGAAGTCCAGGTAGACCTTTCCGGTCCCCGAAGGAATACCTTCACCCAGTGATCCGATCGTTCTGTTAAGGGCAAGGTTTTCGGCGAAATCGCGGGGATCATGGTTGCCTGTCATGATAAAATTATGAGTGGTGCGACCGAGTTTGTAATGCCTGAATTTGCCGATGGCCACCCCGTTCTCCCAACGGGGATAATTGGCATCCTCCGTCCAGATCACATTGGTATACTGCATCAGGTCGGGATGGTTGATTCCGGCTTCCCAGGCGCGGTCGCTTCCGACAAGTCCGTGCGGATTCACTTCAATGACCACTTCTTTGTTGAACTGCCTTACATACCGGGCACATTCGGCCAGTCTTGAAGAAAAGGTATGACACCTGAAACCAATCCACTCCTGTACCACGGGATCATTGATCGTTAAGATCTTCGCCGCAGGATTCTCTTCATTCCACATGGGCGGCAATACCCAGGAAAGATCTGAAAATCCAAAACGCTCCAGCCTTTCTGCAGGATTGTACTTTTCGGTAAGATATTTCCGGAATGCTGCTATTGTGGCGGGATTGAAATCGGCGGAAGGAGGATAATTATAATCGAAATTATCGAAATGGATGAAGTCGGTCTTTACGTTTTCAACCACATAATGCAGGATCTTTTCCTTAAAATATGTCATGTAATCTTCATTATTGAAGCATGGCCTGTAACGGAAGGATTGCTGGTAACCGTAGGTGAGCATGAGCGGTTTGCCGTTCTCGTCTACCTGGTACCAGATATCCGACTTGGCCTGCGGTACCTCGGCAAAGAAAGTTTCGTAGGCCATGGTGTTCCACTGGACGTATGTATCCACCTTCAGGCCGTATTTATGGGCAATGGCAGCCGCTTTGGCCACCATCTCCATATTATCCTTTTCCGCTTCGAAGCCGAAACCTTTGTAACAGCTTACATGATATACGGTTACCCCTGTTGCAGCGAGATCCTTGATGAACGGTTCCGAGAGTTCGTAATCGTACCTCTCCCGCTGTGATGTGTTGAACCGCGGACTGTTCCTTCGCACCTGGAAGATCCATGGTTCATGCGTAGCTCCCGCATCGGCAAACCCGTTGCGTATCCAGGCTGGCATATACCTAGCCGGGTCGTCCGGCATATCCTGCGCTGAAAGTCGCATCCATCCGGATATTACCAGTAGTGCAAGGATAAGGACCGGCACGGCTGATATATTTTTAGATTGCTTCAAGATTGTTTAAAGTTGATTAAGCCCTGGCATTTCGTTCTTCCTCTGAGCTTTGCTAAATTTTTTAACCGCAAAGTACGCAGAGTTTAACGCAGAGTTCTCAAAGTTCTACATAGTAAGTCTTGTCCCGTGTTACTCCCTGTCCCTAAAGCTTCTCCACAACAGTAATATCCTCCCTGCCCACTTTCTTCATTACATCCCTTGCCCAGTTGTAAGAAGCCGGGACCGGTCCCACAAATTCGGTACGCGTGGGGCTGATGAGGGCGGGGATCTCATTCACATCCGTTGCCCGCAGGCAGTTCAGCATTTCGATGGCAGGACCTTTCCCGTCGGGCTGGCTTGCAACATCCTGTGAGGCCGGCGGATTTTTCAGGTAGAGCTCCTGCACATTCCCATCCATAAGTGCGGCGTATAACGCCACCACAGTCATTTCATCGCGGGCGGCTATGCTTATTTGTGCAGGATCGACATTGTCCAGGGTGCGGCAGAATTCGAGGCAGCGTAGCAGATCGTATACCTGCATCGAAGCAATGGTTCTCCCCGTCCAGGCTGAAGCACGGCGCACATGCCACTGGAGAGCCGGATCCCAGCCCGTCTCACCGACACCCCGAACTTCAAAATAAGCAATGTTCCAGTCACTCCCGTGATTCGAGACAAAACTCTCCGAACCCCAACGTTCTTCGTTATAATTTCGCAATACGATGACAAGAGGTTTCTTTTTCGTCGTGTCCTGGTTCCAGTGAAAATCTACTTTCAGCCGCCAACCCTTCTCCGGGATGAAGCTGTAAGTTTTCCAGCCGAATTTTCCTCCGTCACGGGAACGGAATTCCATCCGTGCATCGAAAGAAGGGGCTGTTTCCGGGAAGGCGCCGAAGGTTTCCTTACCGAGGAATTGTCTTACGGAATCCCGGAAGGCGACAAGTTCCTGCTGATTTGAAATGGCCGGATCTTTATGAAGACTCACGAACGAATCCTGGATCGTGGTCGTCCGGTCATCCGCGGGCGGTCCGTCTTTGTATACATAGAGTTCATCTTCTGTCAAAAGGCTCGTTTTCGAAGTGTCTATATCTCCGGCTTCTTCGGGCGAAACCTCCTTGCCCATGAGGTACTTAAGAAAAAAAGAATTAATGCCTGTCCTGGAAAGCCTGTGATAGGAGTGACCCCCCGGCGTTTCGATGAAACCGATATTTCCGGTTTTACCATAGACATCGTATACCCCTCTTATGTCCGAATACAATCTTCTCACCGATTCGATAGTGTTCAGCCCGTCGCGGTCGGCCTGGCAGATAAGCAGCGGCCTGGGGGCAATGAGGGCCCCGATGTTCTGAAAGTCGATGCTATACGTATTGATGGGCATCATACAGTCGCAGTGCCCGTCGATGGTACGGGTCCCTATCTGGGCTTCCAGCGTGCTGGCGCCGCAAACCGGGGCCACCGCTTTGACCCTCGGATCGGCTGCTGCAATGTACCAGCTCTGCGAACCCCCGCCCGAGATACCTGTAACTCCGAGTTTTTCCGGATCGACCTCCGGCCTGGATGCCAGGAGGTCCAGCCCGCGGATGGCATTCCACAGCTCCACTCCGCCGGGATCGTATCCGCGGCTGTACCAGTTGAACCATCCTTTGGCATATTCACCCCAGTGATACCCCCTCACTTCACCAAACTGGATGGTTTCAATGATCAGGCACACAAAGCCCAGTTTGGCATATTTTGCGGGAAAGGTCTGGTAGTGAACCTCCTGTGTAGGGGAATGTCCGCATACATAAAGGATTCCGGGGCGTTGTTTTTTCCCCTTATCGGGAACATACAGGTTGGCAGGGACATACAATCCGGGGAGGGATTCGTAGTACAATTTCACGATATGATAACCATCCCTTTGTATTGTTCCGGTGACCTTTACATTAAGAGGGGTCCGTTCACTGTTGATGTAATCCTGGATGCCCATCATTTCGGCAAATTCACGGTACCGGGCCGGCCTTTGTTCTTCCCAGTGTTTTTGGTCCTTTATATCATTGAGTGTGTTATCCGTTATATCTTTAGCCACCTCCGAGAGATAGGTCCGGATATTGTTTCCGGCAACACTTTCCTCATTCCCGGTGTCCGGAATCCGGGTGCTACCGCAACGGGTGAAAAATATAGCACTTGCGGCGAAAAGCAGGTAAACTGCGATGCGGCTTGTTTTCTTCAGGTAAGTTGTCATCATGGGATTTTTAGCTGAATATTAAGTAGTATATAATTCCGGATGATTCCATATTCTTCTACAGATATTTCTTCATCCAGTCGTAATGACGCTGTGCGGCTTCCGGTGTGGGAGAATGCCCTGTTCCGTGATTGTAGAGAGCGAGTGTCTCCGGATCTTTGCCGTATAACTTGTAAACCGGCCGTGACAGCTTCGATATACGGCAGACTTTTTTGACCGTCGGCGTCCCCGCCGCCAATGAGCAGAAAGGGTCTGGGTGCGGCAAGAGCCAGCACCTCGTGCTGCTGATGCCCGAACTCGTGGATTTCCTTTCCGAGATACCATATATCATCCCAATTGGAGAAGCCGATACCGATTCCACCTTCGTTGCTTACAATGACCTTCACCCGGTCGTCGAAAGCTCCCAGGTACAGTACCTCTTTAGCGCCCAGGGAGTGGCCGGTTGCCCCAATCCTTTCCGGGTCCGTTTCTTCCAGGCTTACAAGAACATCAACGGCGCGCTGTGCATCAAAAAGCATCTTTGCCATGCCCTTAGAGCCGGGATGACGTTCCTGGAACCGCTTCGTCACTTCAGCATAAGTAAGGTCACCCTTGTTGTGCCAGAGGAAGCATTGCGGACAAAAAACGATGTATCCCAATTGGGCAAACCGGAACCCGAAAGGCATGATATGTCCTTCCTCCACACCGGCAATGAACTGCATCCGGTTATCGCTGGTGGAATGCATGGCAACAATGCCCGGAAGTTTTCCGGTGATTTTTTCAGGGTGCAACAGATATCCTGTAACCTGAATACCCGGTTCTCCTTCATATTCAACAAGCTTCCTGATAACCCCGCGGTCCCTCTCTTCTTTCAGTACCTTCAAAACCGGGATTTTGGGATTCGGATCAAGGATGCCAAGGTAATCCGCCCACCGGTCCCTGATAATATTTCTCTGTTTCTTCCATTGTGCGAGGTTTTTAACAGGCCGGCCACGGGCATCGGCTAACAAAGGCGCAAGTCCCTCGTCCGCGGACCAGGGTATACCCCTTATACCGATACCGGCGATTGCAATAGAGGCCGAGGTTAAGAAGGTTCTCCTTTTCATATCGCAACTTATTTTTGTAAGTTCAGGAATACAGCATGGGAAATTATGAAAAATATTGAAGTCTTTCAAAACTTTTATTCATAATTTCATTCTTTTACTGTTCGCGCCGATCTTTGCATCGTGAATTTACCATATCATGAGACGGAAAATATGTTCTCACCATCGCAAAGCATTGATATTGCTATACTTTTTGTGATCAGGATGGCAGATTCTATCCTCAGGACCTGATGAGCAACTACAAATAACAAAAAGGTTATGAAGGAAATAATTGCGGATATCTTCATTCAATTCTATTTTTTTCATGGAATATATGGATAATTTTTAGTATTTTTATCCATCTTCTTTTATCCAAAAGTCAATATTTTCAAGGCCTTCACTATAATATTTCCGAATATGAGAATCCACTTTCCGTTTCCCATAAAAAACAGTATAAGTTTACGTAACCTTACTTTAGTTATCTTCATAACCTTATTAAATTTAGACCTTGGAGCTCAGAGCCATCCTGTTGAGCACCGGAGCCTGCCGGAAGGTGTGATTCCGGTAAGCAAACCGGGAAACTATGGTATACCGGGAAAAGTCTACATGCTCACGCGGGACATTACCTCAGGCAGGAGTGCTATTTTCCTGGGCAAGGATGTTACCTTAGATCTGAATGGCTATACAATTACTTTCGCAGGCGGGGGTTATGGACATGTTCCGAATTACGGTTTTGAAGACGGATTTGCGCATTGGGATCTCAAAAAGGCACCCGGAGCTGAGATACGAAGTACGAAGGACCATGCCTTTATTGGTGACAGCTTACTGAGTATGAAAGCTGGTGACGAGATCGTATCGGAGTACATCATGCTCCCGGTAGCCGGGCGCTCCTATTTTGCCATGTGCGGCCTCACGGGGAATTTTTACAATGACATGGGAGGCGACCTCAGCAAAGACATGAAGATCAGTATCTTTGTTGAGGATGAAAACGGGAAAAGCGTGAAATGCGTGACCTCCTATGGGGATACGATCCTGCAGAGCTGTCCTGTGATCAACCGGTCGGCCAGGCTTGGCGGCGGATTCGTATTTGCCCACCTGAACAATCTTCCGGCAGGGAAATACAGGATACGGGTCAGGGCAGAAAATGACTGCCTGGTCGACCAGGTGGATATACGTCCCGCCATGGACGCCGGTATCGGGATCGTGGATAAAACTCATCCTTATGGTCATTATGACCACCTTTATAATATTGTACACAGTGCATTTTTTGATTATACCTCCGATGTGAAGACCGGTGAACCGGTTGAAGGGATACCGGTTGTAACCGGTACGGGGACCGTGACCATTAAGAACGGCACCGTGAGAAACGGCACAGTGGGCGTGATGTCCTGGGGAATCCAGTCAACTGCTGACGATGTGAATATTATACTCGACAATGTAAAGATCGTCTCCTCCGGGATCAATACTACCGCCGTGGATGTTCCACAGGCTACGATCACCGGCTGCAGCTTCGATATTACCAATCCCTTTATCATCAACAGGCACGGTTCTCAATTTTATGCCGTGGACCTGAGGGGCGAAAAACCTTCGGTGGTTTCATCAAGCGAATTTCACGGAGCGCAGGGCTGCCTGGTTTTCAAGGGACTAAATTCCCGGATCTTTCACAATCTCTTCGTAAATCGCCAAACCGTCACCAACCATTACAGTGTGATGGCCATGGGCGACGGTTCCCAGGTTTTCGATAACCGGTTTGATCCGGAAATCGGCTCCGGACTTGAGATCTTCAGACACAAAAATATCCGGATCTTCAATAATATATTTGTGATCAAAGCCGCCCCTCCCAGTTGCGAATATGCCGACCATTACAGCACCAATGCCATCCGGATCGCCGATTATGGTTCACAGCCGGGATCACCTGACGGTACCTATGGTAACATGATTTATAACAATGAATTTTATATTACCGGGAAAAAATACGAAGAGTACCCGGATTACATTCCCATGGCTTCGGCATTCTTTTTCAGCGCCAGCGCCGGTGAAAATGACATTTTCGGTAATCTCATCATTCTGAACCAGGAGAATCCCGCTACAGATGCTCAGGCATTTGCTTTTTTCATTGGGAATGCCCGCGGAGGAAAAATATACAATAACCGCGTTATCTCCAATGTGACGCCGGTATGGGTTGGAAGCAGTTACGGACGGGCAACAG
This sequence comes from uncultured Bacteroidales bacterium, assembly GCA_963771005.1. Classification (GTDB taxonomy): domain Bacteria; phylum Bacteroidota; class Bacteroidia; order Bacteroidales; genus DASQZK01. The sequence goes on along the minus strand of CAVYRO010000008.1, from coordinate 626,925 downwards.
GCACCGTGCTGGCGAATAATATCATCGAAAAAGCAGGCTATGCCCCCCCGGGACAGGTACCTTTCAGGATGGGATCGCATGAACAGCCTGATTACCTTTCCGATGGAGTGGAATTCCGTTCGAACGAATTCGTAGGCTGGGACTTCGGCGTTGATGCCACGGATCAGCAAAATAGCTATTACCTCTACAATACACTCACGGTCAATGCACGCGATAGTAAGGGAAATCCTGTCGAAGGCGCCGCTGTGAGGATACAGGATCATACAGGAAAAGAAGTCCTGAATGAAAAAACCACTAAATCCGGCACAGTAACCGCCGAATTACCCGACAGGTATGTGAACGGGAATAAAGCTACGGTTTATTCGCCTTATACGGTAGTCGTCGGCAAAGCCCGGACGGAAGTTCAACTGGATAAAAACCGTGAAATATTTATCCGGGTAAAGTGAATATTTTTTGATAACAGCCGGAAGGCATGATCCGTACTGTTCATGCGGATCCCGGGAAATTCATCCTAATAAAAACCGGAATAAAATGAAACGCTGCATCTTACCCCTCTTTCTCAGCTTGCTCCTGGCACCGGGGTGTAGTCACCGGGAGACCCTGCAGGCTGTGAAATTTCCTGAGATCACCGGTCCCACAAGGATCACGGATACTTTGAAGGAGCATCTCTATGCAAGTTATTACGGGATCAATTCATTCAGCGCTTCAGAACGGTATGCTACGGTGCTTGAAACGGATATTAAATACCGGATCCCGGATGAGAAGGATACAGCTGTCCTGGGTATCGTGGATCTTGAAACCCTCCGGTTCAAGCCTGTGGCCCGGACCAGTGCATGGAATTTCCAGCAGGGCTGCATGGCTCACTGGCTTGGGACCTCCCCTGATTCGCTGATCATTTATAATGACCTGAGGGACGGGCATTTTGTCTCAGTAGTTGTTAATGTTCATACCCTGGAAGAAAAGAGAGTCTACCCGTACCCTGTCAGCGCTGTTTCACATGACGGTAAGCAGGCGCTCAGCCTGAATTACGGAAGGATCCGGATCACGAGGCCCGATTACGGTTATGCAGGAAAGGGGCAGGATCCTGAAGAGGAGGTTAAGTTCCCGGATGATGACGGAATATTGCTGCTTGACCTGGAAACGGGGGAATCCCGCCTTCTGGTGACCATTGCGGCAGTGAAAGAATATGTCCCCGACGTACCGGAAGGAGGCATGGAATATTTTAACCATACGCTTTTCAGCCGGGGAGACAGCAAAGTTTTCTGGCTGGCCAGGGCGAGACCATCCTGGAATACGACAGCTTTTACGGTCAATATTGACGGTTCTGATCTCCGGCCCTGTTTTCCCGCCGGCTGGGAAGGTTCCCACTTTGACTGGCTGGATGATGACCGTTTGATGGTGACAGCTAAATATGATGCACTGCAGTATGGCCATCTCCTTTTCACTCCCGGGAAAAAAGATTATGAAAGACTGGGCCGCGGCCTGCTCGATTTTGATGCACATGGAACATTTTCGCCCGGTGGAAAATGGATGGTGACCGATACCTACCCATCAGCAGGTATGAATGAACAAAAAATTTTCCTTATGGACATGAAAACCCAGGCCGTACTCTCTCTCGGCAGATTTCAGGAACCACCAGCATTTACCGGCGGATGGCGTTGTGATCTGCATTGCAGATGGAGCCCCGGCGGAGACTTGATCGGATTCAACTCCACATCTACCGGAAGCCGGCAGGCCTATATCCTGAAATTGAAATTTAACTGAAAAGAAATTGTGTAAACTCTCCGCCGTCCGGGATCTTTTTGATACTGCATCACAATTTAAAACGGCCCATACTGGCATGAAACAAAAAATAGTAAGAGTCATCCTATTGTATTTAATGCTTTTAACTGTTTTGTCAACCGCACATGCAGGTGAAATCCGGATTATCGACGGACAGCACTACAGTAGTGTTTTCGGGGAGATGAGAAACTATCGCATCTTTCTTCCTCCCGGGTATGATGAAGATACGGGCAGGCGTTATCCCGTGATCTATTTTTACCACGGATGGTCACAACGCTACTTCGGTAGCATCTACACCCCGGATGCAGATGAAGGGGACAATAACGGCGGGGATAATATTGCAAATTATGTCGCTCACCATGATGTTATTGTAGTCAGACCTGACGGTTATAACCGGAGACCGGATGAGCCTTATTACCTTCGGCCGTACAATATAGGTCCTGTGGAGACTTTCCGGCAGTTCCCACTGTATTTTCCGGAGATCGTCAGCTATATCGATGCAAATTACAGGACGATTCCCGATCGGGGGCACCGTGCGGTGTCCGGATTGTCGATGGGAGGTTTCATGACCTTCTGGATCGCAGGGAAATATCCGGATATGGTTACAGCGGCTGGAAATTTTTGCGGCTCCACCGAATTCGAAGCCGGACCGCTGGGTTTTCCTGCCGAATACCGGCACCTGGACATGTATGGGAACTACGGCGGGGTGAGAGTAAGGCTTAATTACGGGGACCAGGATTTCATCCGGGACTACCATGACGATATGAACCGGATATGGACCAGGGTAATGGATAATTACCAGTACAAGGTTTACCATGCCGCACATTCGACATGCGGCCTCAGTGAAATGTTCGATTTTATCCTGGCCACCTTCAAAGCTCCTCCGGAACAGCCACGGATATGGGAACATATCGATGTGTATCCTGTATTTAAAGTATGGGATTATACGGTAACCACCGACCGCGATTATCCCGGTTTCACCCTTCTGAAGGAGGTGGATGGACATGGATTCAAAACCGAGGTACGGGAATTTCTTCCCGATGGGTCACTCATGCCCTTTGTGCAAGTCAGGGTGATAACGGCCCCGGTTTATGAAAAGAACAGCACCTATATCATTAATGACATCAATCTTACGGGACATTCTGTAGCCCGGTACGAAATTAACAGCGATGAAACGGGCAGGATAAAGATTACGACGGATGGCGCCCTTCATGAGATAGGGATAAACAAGAAGGCGGACGGACCCCGGATCAGCCTCTCCTCATTCCGGGTGGTGAATATGGATCATGCAGTTCCGGGCAGGGAGGTCCGCCTGGCTATCGACCTGTTGAATAAGGGGAACCGGAAGGCGGAGAAGGTAAAGGCCACCTTGTACTCCGTAAACGGAGATGTTCTTTTCCGGAAGGCGGAAAGTGAGTATAGAGGGATCGGGATCAATGAAAATGTGAGTTGCAAAGAACCTTTTTCCTTTGTTATTATGAATGATACGGCAGAGATCGGAAAGTTCAGACTCACGGTCTCCGACGGGGAAGGAAATAAATGGGAGAGTAAATTTGAACTTGAGATCATGCCGGAAGTTCCGGAATTTAAAGATTTTGTCATAGCCGACGGAAAGCAATTCACCGTTGCGGCTGCGGGTGATGATACAATTTCCCTTTTCCTGGGGAACGGGAACGGCGACGGGATCGCGAATCCGGGAGAGTCTGTGGTGATTCTCGTCAGGGATGGAGGTGTTTTTCACCGTGCTGAACTTTATACCCGGGATCCGTTCATTGATCCGTTCGGTGTCAGGATCAGGAATTCTGACAGCTGGTCAGCCTATGACCATGTTGGGGCGTCGGAAAAATATTCCGTTCCGCTGATCTCCTCGGATACGCCGGAGGGTCATGTCGCCGGCTTTTTCGCAGATTATTGGCTGCCGGACTATCCATACCATAACATTATGCGGGGTATGATCCGGTTTCCCGTCAGGGGGAAAGATGAAACGGCCCCTGTTATCAGGCATACAGGGATCAGCGGAGACAATACCATCCATGTTTGGATCCTTGAAGGAAGCGGATCCGCGAAAATCACGGCCCGGTTGATCCGTGATGATGACGCGGATGCAGCCCTCGACGAACCATTGAAGGATGATGAGCATGATAAATTATTCGAGGTTGAGTTGAATGATGAAGGCATTGATGGGGACCGTGTGGCGAATGATCTCCGGTTCAGTAAAACGGTGGATCCTTCAAAATTCGGATTGTACCGAATGGAACTTCTCCTCGCAGATAAATATGGAAACCACAGGGAAATCAAGTGCCCCGGGATCTTCCCCTTGCACTGATACCCGGAACTGAAACATGAAAAATATGAAATTCATTAAACTGATTTTTTGCCGGATCACAACCGCGATGATCCTTGCAACTTTGACCCTGGTAGCCGGATGTATACGACATTCTGAAAGCCGCGGACGGTATTATACCATGACTGATTTTCAGAAAGTGGATAAAGTGGATGTGCATTGCCATATTAATTCGGTAAGGCCCTGCTTTCCGGAGCAGGCTGAGGCAGATAATTTCCGGATACTGACCATAAACACGGACGCTTTCGATTCTGTATCCATTGAAAAACAACAGGAGATCGCCCTCTTCCAGATAAAGGCCTTTCCCGGCCGCATCCGTTACCTCACCACTTTTTCCATGAAGGGATGGAATGATCCGGGATGGGAAGAAAGAACCCTGGAATACCTGGATGATTCTTTCAAAAAAGGAGCAATCGGCGTTAAAGTATGGAAGAATATCGGGATGGTGGAAAAAGATAATGACGGAAATTTTATCATGATCGATAACCCGCGGTTTGATCCGGTTTTCAATTTTATCATCGACCACGACAAACCGGTATGTGGCCATCTTGGCGAACCAAAGGATTGCTGGCTCCCTTTCGACAGCATGGAAGTGAACGATGACAGGAAATACTACCGGGAACATCCCGAATACCATATGTTCCTTCACCCGGAATATCCTTCCTACGAGGAGCAGATTGCTGCCCGGGACCACCTCCTTGAAAAAAATCCCCGTCTGCATTTTACGGGAGCCCACCTGGGCAGCCTGGAATGGAGCGTGGATGAACTTGCCAGGCGATTCGACAAATACCCGGAAATGAGGGTGGATATGGCCGGACGGTTCGGACATCTTCAGGTGCAGAGCCGGAAAGACCGGGAAAAAATTCGCAATTTCTTCATTAAATACCAGGACAGGATCCTCTATGGCACAGATATGGGCGATTATGAGGGCTGGTCAGGAAGCCCGTCTGAAATTAAAGCAGCTACCCATAATGAATGGATGGCAAAACTGGAAATACCTCGCGACTTCAGATACTCTTTTCTCGCAAAAGGCCGGAGGAACGATAAAGGGACTCAAACTGCCCGCAAAAGTAGTGGATAAGATCTACAACAAAAATGCACGGAAACTTTTCCCGGGAATTTGATAATATGCCGGATAGAAATATTTTTCTTTTGAAAGGATAAATAAATGTAAGGTTTTTAATTATATTTGTTTGTTTATCATAAGGGAACGATAATAATTCATAGAGTAAAGTCTTAAATAATGATGTTTCTTAATTAGAATAATAATGAAATGAAAGATCATATAATACACATATGAACTCTTTCGTTTAGTAAGTGAATCCTCAAAAAAGGGTATTACAAGTTAAATTTTATTTCAGGTTATGGCAAACAAAAAATTCAAGTACCGGGTTTTCCTCACGCTGTTTCTTCCATTTTTCTTCATTTTGAACAGTTGTAATCAGAACAGGAGTTCAAAAGAGCAATATCTCACGATGGATGATTTTAAGAAGATGAACAAAATTGACATACACTGTCACATCAACGCAGAGCGTAATGCATTCATGGAACAGGCGGTTGAGGATAATTTCAGGATACTTACCCTGAACACGGATGCCTTTGATGATCTGACCATCCGGGACCAGAGAAAAATTGCCCTGGATCAGCAGAAGTCTTACCCCGGCCGGCTGGCATGGCTCACCACTTTTTCCATGAAAGGATGGGATGATCCCGGGCTGGCAGGAAAAGACCATCGATTATCTGGGGGAATCATTCGATATGGGAGCCATCGGGGTGAAGGTCTGGAAGAACATCGGCATGGTGGAAAGGGATAAGGATGGCAATTTTATAATGATTGACAATGCCAGATTTGATCCGGTTATCGATTTCATCCGGAAGAGCGGGAAGACGCTTTGCGGACACCTGGGTGAGCCGAAGAATTGCTGGCTTCCCATTGAGAAAATGACGGTGAATAATGATAAGCAGTATTTTAAGGATCACCCGCAATACCATATGTACCTGCATCCCGAATATCCTTCCTATGAAGATCAGATAGCAGCCCGTGACAGCATGCTGGAGAAGCATCCGGATATAAGGTTCATGGGAGCCCATCTGGGAAGCCTGGAATGGAGCGTGGATGAGCTGGCCCGTCACTTCGAAGAATTTCCGAATATGACCGTGGATATGGCCGAGAGGATATGTCACCTCGAAGTTCAGAGCAGGGAAGACCGGGAAAAGGTGCGCAACTTTTTCATAAAGTATCAGGACAGGATCCTGTATGGTACGGACCAGGGAGATTACGCTGGAGTTGATCCGGACCCTGCGAAAATGAGGGCCACAACGCACGATACGTGGATGAACGACTGGAAGTATTTCACCAGCGGAGATACACTCTCCAACTGGAAAGTTGACGGAAAATTCAGGGGACTTCAGCTTCCCCGTGAAGTAGTGGAAAAGATTTATTATAAGAACGCGGAAAGAGAATTTCCGGGTTTTCCGGGAAGCTGAGTCCAGGGCAGGGTGCATTGATTATTCATATAATGACATACAAATGAGAAGATTAATTTTTCTGTCGATGGCAGCTGTTTTCATTACCGGTATAATTTCCTGCACCGGGTCCGGGGATAGCAATCTTTCCTATAAAAGGGGAGGGGATATCTGGTTCCGGAATAGCGGGATACGGCTTAAATTTGATAAAAATATGTATTGCAGTGTCTACTTCAGGGATGAAGAACATAACCTGAATGATGCGGCACCCGGTAATCTATCGAAACCCAGTTTTTTCCTGGTGGCCGATGGAAATGAGGTGAAAGATTTTGCCGTAGATTACGGCGATATAAATGTCGAAGATATTCAGACGGATTTTGGTAAGGGCTGGCGCCTGACACTTACGGGCATTGCAGTCCTGCCCGGCGGATCGAAACTAAAAAAGATACTGAATACGGATATCTATGAGAAGTATCCGAATGTGGCTGTGCAATATGCAGTTTACAAGAATATGGGCGATTCGGTTATTCACGTCGATAAGGATTATTCGGAATATTACCGTCTGGATGCATCCCGGGTGAACCCCGGTGACAGACCGTTCGATTTCTGGTCGTTCCAGGGCAGTTCCCTGGGATGGGGATTGGATTATATCCTGCCCGTAAAGGAAAATTTCAGCCAGGTAAACTGGATGGGCGTCCAGCCGGAAACAAAAACCGGCGGCGGGGTACCTGTGGTAGATCTCTGGAATGATAAGATGGGCATGGCTATCGCTCATGTCGAAACCAATCCCGAACTGGTCTCTTTCCCTGTGAAAGTGGCCAAAGACAGTAAGGTGGATATTTCCATGGAGAAGGATGCCAATGTGACGCTCAAACCGGGAGGAACCTACAATACCCTGAAAACGGCCGTCATGACGCATACACTCGACTACTATGATCCGCTGAGGACGTATTCCGCGATGATGGCCGACCAGGGGCTGGTGAAAGAAAAACCATCGGAGGAATCCTACGACGCTATCTGGTGCGGCTGGGGTTATCTCACAGATTTCACCCTTGATGACATTTACAGGACCCTCCCCAAATTAAATGAACTGGGTATAAGGTGGGTTGTGATCGACGACCGGTGGTGGGACAGGTACGGCGACTGGAATCCGCGTAAGTATACCTTTCCGGGCGGAGACAAACAGGTGAAACAATTTGTGGATTCTCTGCATAATCAGGGATTCAGGGTAAAGATCTGGTGGGCACCAACCCCGGTTCAGCCGGAAACGAACCCCTCCTTTACCGGTTCTTATGATCCGGGAATGGCAACAGTCGCCAAGGAACACCCTGAATGGCTGATCATGGATAAAGACGGCAGTTATCCCCGCGATTGCCGGGGAATGTACCAGTTCTGCCCGGCCGTTCCCGAAGTTCAGGCTTATATGAAGAAGCTCACCACCAAATTCATTGGCGACTGGGGATTCGACGGCCATAAACTAGACGCCTACTACGTTGTTCCCCCATGTTACAACCCCGCTCATCATCATGAATCTCCGGATGAATCCTACAAGAAACTGCCGGAGCTGCTGAAGGTCATTTACCAGACCTCAAAATCCATCAAACCCTCATCCGTTACCGAGATCTGCAATTGCGGGACGAACCAGGATTATTTCCAGTCGGTCTATACAGATCAACCGGTTGTTTCCGATCCCACAAGTGTGAAACAGTCGAGGAGAAGGGTAAAAGTATTCAAAGCCCTGTGGGGTCCCGAAACCCCGGTTTACACAGATCATGTAGAGCATATCCGGCCGAACACCGATATGAATGATAAGAGCAACACAGCCAGTGTAGGACAGGATTTTGCCACCTCTATGGGTCCCGGCGGCGTGATCGGCACCAAGTTCACCTGGCCTGCCGGTCCTCAAAATATGCAACTTACAGGCGAAAAAGAACAACACTGGCAGAAATGGTTCAGATTATACAATGAAAAAATGCTGAGCAAGGGCACCTATCTTAACCTTTACGATGTGATATATGATAAACCTGAATCCCATGTCATCAGGAAGGACAGCGCATATTATTATGCTTTCTATGCCGATAACTGGAAAGGAAAAATTGAACTGAGGGGTCTTGGCAACAAAACGTATACGGTCCATGATTACGAGAATGATAAAGACCTGGGGACGGTGACAGGGCCGGTCGGCATAATTTCCCCCGATTTTAAGAAACATCTGCTGATCGAATGTGTACCTGAAGAATAAAGGAAAGGGATGATTTGTGAAGATAATACATAAAAAGATGTAATGTAAAGACGTTGTATACAACGTCTTTACCACCACCACCCCCATACCCAACCCATCATGAAAAACGTAACCAAAACGTGGATGATTCTTCTATCCCTGGTCGTTTTATCGGCTTTCCAGGACATGACAAACCTCATGAAAGCACAGAACAACCTTTCATCAACAACGGTCCTGAAATGCCGGGACTTCGAACTGACAGGTGACGGGACTTCCGGAGAATGGGAAAAGGCTCCGTGGATCGATATTACACAACGTGTCCCCCGGAAGGATACATATACGACCCGTGCTAAAGTCCTGTACTCGGGAACCGGGATCTATGTGCTTTTCGATTGTGAGGATAAGATACTTAAATCGGACTATACCAAAGATAATGAGGATCTTTGGGAGGGTGATGTGGTGGAGGTATTCCTCTGGCCCCGGGAAGATTTTCCGGTTTATTTCGAATATGAAGTTACGCCGCTCAATTATGAGCTGCCCATAATCGTGCCGAACGACAAAGGCCATTTCTTCGGATGGCTTCCGTGGCACTACGAGGGTGACCGTAAAACCAGGCATCAGACCTCTGTCCGGGGAGGTGCAAAAAAGAACGGTGCCGCCATAACCGGATGGATGGCAGAGATCTACATCCCATACAAGTTGCTCACTCCATTGCCCGCAGTTCCCCCCGAACCGGGAACCCGGTGGAGGGCGAACCTTTACAGGATCGATCATGACCAGGGAGAAACCACTTTTTCATGGCAGAAGACGGAAAAGACCTTCCATGAGTTTCATAAGTTCGGCACTTTCGTTTTTGAATAATGTACTTTGGTATAAATTGGTGAACCTGGCAATGCTTCCTGAAGTCCGGATTGAGGAGGATCATGCGACCCGGGGGGCAGGCACTACTTAAAACAAACCGGTTAAAGCTTATCCTATGACCCAATCCCCCGGTAAAGGAAATATAGCCTTTCTTGCAATGATCTGTTTCGTTGCCTCTCTTGGCGGTGTACTTTTTGGTTTCGATACCGCGGTTATATCCGGCACCTTTGGGATGGTCGAATCCCTCTACGGACTGACCCGGATCGAGGTGGGCTGGTTCGCCAGTTCTGCGCTTATAGGAGCAATTATAGGGGCAATGGTCGCGGGGATCCTCAGCGATCGTTATGGAAGGAAACCGGTGCTGTTCGTATCGGCTCTATTTTTCTTCTTATCTGCCCTGGGTTCAGCCGTTGCCCCCTCTTTCAACTGGCTTATCCTTGCCAGGCTGCTGGGTGGCTGGGGCATAGGCATTGCTTCCGTTTTGGCACCGCTGTACATCTCGGAATTTTCACCTCCAAAGATCCGCGGCCGGCTCGTAGCCCTTTACCAGTTATCCCTTGTTATCGGAATTCTCCTTGCCTATTTCTCCAACTGGTTGCTGCTGAATTATTCACAGGCTCATGCCATGAGTAGCGGAAATCCGGACATGTTTCAAAGGATCCTCGTCACCGAAGTATGGAGAGGTATGTTCGGCGCCGAAATGATTCCTTCGGGAATCTTTATTTTGCTTATGTTTTTCATCCCCGAAAGTCCCAGGTGGCTTATCGGCGCCGGGAGGAACGAGACCGGTTTGCTGATCCTCGAAAGAATAAACGGACCTGTCGATGCAAGCCGGGAGTTCACCGAGATAAAAGAAGCAGTGAACCATGAAGAAGGAACGGTGCGGGAACTCCTTAAACCGGGACTCAGGCTTGCTCTTGCAGTAGGTATAGGACTATCCGTCTTTGGACAGCTCACAGGCGTCAATATTGTGATCTATTATGGTCCCACAATCCTGGAGAATGCCGGTTTCAAACTCGACAGTGCGCTCCAATTCCAGGTCGCCATTGGGGTGATCAATCTTCTGTTTACCCTGATCGCCCTGTGGAAGATCGATAAATGGGGGAGGAGACCTTTGCTCATAGGGGGAATGACGGCAGTTTTCGTGTCCCTTGTGATCATTGCCTTTATGTTTACTTCCGGCAATGCTTCAGGCCTCTGGATCGTCATCATGCTCTGCGTATATATTGCCAGTCTTGCCATATCCATCAATGCGGTGATCTGGGTACTGACCGGTGAAATCTACCCTAACCGCGTGAGGGGCCGGGCCATGTCCATCGCCACATTTTCAAACTGGACAACCAATTTTATCTGCGCTTTCCTGTTTCCCTGGTATGTGGCACAAATCGGAATGGGAGGAGGCTTTTTCACTTTCGCTGCTTTTTGCCTGGTAGCGACGTTGTTCTTTTACCGGTTCGTCCCGGAAACAAGGGGAAGATCCCTTGAGGATATTGAAAAACACTGGAGAGGAATCTGAATAAAGTTCCTTAAAAGCCCGAAAACAATGCTGCATGGAGAATATCGCAGCCATGTATAGGATTGTTCCGGGGAAAGAATGGATGTCAAATGTGGTTTTATTTACTTTTAGGTGATTTCCCTGCTAAAAAAACAGGCTTAAAGCATTCAATCTGATGCTTTTTTGACCTTTTTTTCTTGAAAGATGGGTATTTTATGTTAAAAAACCATTAGGATGGAATTGAAACGAGAAATTTTTAGACCGGTCGGCTTTACTTTTTTGCTGATGTTTACATTCATCATTTTTTCCTGTTCCCGCAAAAATAATTCCCGGGAAACTTTTTACACCAAAGACGATTTCAAAAATGTCGGCAAGATTGATGCCCACACTCATCTGACCACGGGAAGACCGCTGTTCCCCGAGCAGGCAGCCGAAGATAATTTCCGTGTCCTGGTCATTCTGGGAGATGGGGCCGACGGACTTACCATGGATCAGCAGCTCGACAGCATCAATGGCCAGCAAAAAAAATTTCCCGGGCGCATACAGTTTCTTACAAATTTTTCAATGAAAGGATGGGGAGAAAAGGACTGGCAGGAGAAAACTCTGGCTTTCCTTGAAAAATCTTTTCAGTGGGGTGCTGCAGGATTGAAAGTATGGAAGAACATAGGGATGATCGAGAAAGATAAGGATGGCCGTTTTATAATGATCGATGATCCCTCCTTTGATCCGGTTTTTAATTATCTGGAAAAGAAGGGCATCCCGGTAACCGGTCATCTTGGAGAACCACGTAACTGTTGGCTGCCCCTCGATTCAATGACAGTTAACAATGACCGGCAGTATTACGCCTCCCATCCTGAATTCCATATGTACCTTCATGCCGGATATCCTTCCTACAAGGATCAGATCGATGCCAGGGACCATCTGCTTGAAAAACACCCTGAGCTTAAATTTATCGGAGCCCATCTGGGAAGCATGGAATGGAGCGTCGATATGATGGCGGCACATTTTGACCGGTTCCCCAATTTTTATGTCGATATGGCGGAAAGGATGTGTCACCTGGAACTACAGTCACAAAAAGACCGGCAAAAGGTAAGGGATTTCATGATCAAATACCAGGATCGTATTCTCTACGGGACCGACAGGGGAGATTACTTTGGCAAGGCTGAAGATGAGGTGAAACCCTGGTGCCATGAAACCTGGGAAAATGAATGGGAATATCTTGCCACCGGTGATACAATGACCGAATGGGAGGTTAACGGGAAATTCCGGGGGCTTCAATTACCAAAAGATGTCATTGATAAGATTTATTATAAGAATGCGGAGAAGGTATTCCCGCAATTCAAAAACATGTAGAGACGTTGCACGCAACGTCTCTGCACGCAACGTCTCTGCACGCAACGTCTCTGCACGCAACGTCTTTGGACGCATGTATTTAAAGACGTAAAGACGTTGCATGCAACGTCTCTACATTTTAACATATAAAAAAATGGAAACACCAAGATTATCCCGCGCACTGATTATCATCATGCAAATCGCCTTTCTTGCGATCCTGTCGTGTAATCCTTCACCCGTGAAGGAAAAACCTGTTGCTGCTTCCCCTGTTGCTTTCCAATGGGAACATGCCACCCCGGAAAGCGTTGGACTCTCCACAGCCAAACTTGATGTGATGAAGGATAGCCTCGCGAAACACAACACGAAGAAACTCATGATCGTGAAAAACGATAAAATCGTTTACGAGTGGTATGCTCCGGGGTGGAAAGATGATGAACGTAAACATTACAGTGCCTCACTTGCTAAGGCGGTCATGAGCGGTATGTCGCTTCTCGCTGCACTCGACGACGGGTATATTTACCCGGATGAAGCCGTCTGCGAATTGATCCCGTCATGGAAAGCTAACAATGTAAAATCAAAAATCACGGTAAGGCAGCTTGCCACGCATACCTCCGGAATGGTGGATGCGGAGCCAAATGAGGAGGAGATAAAATTCATGAATGGCAAAGGACTGGATCATCATATGGATCTGCCCGGCTGGAGGGGGCAGTTCTGGAGGAAGGAACCTGATCCTTTTTCCATTGCCAGAGACAGCACGCCACTGGCAACCATACCCGGGGAAGAATACGCATACAGCAACCCGGGAATTGCCATGCTTAATTATGCGGTTACGGCCTCCCTGGAAGGATCGAAATTCAGTGATCTGAGGACATATCTTAGAGAACGGGTTTACAGGCCTATCGGGATCACCGAAAATGATTACAGCATCGGGTATGAGAAAACCTACGATGTCGGCGGACTTAAGCTTGTAGCCGGATGGGGAGGCGGCGCCTATACTGCCAGGGCACTCGGACGCATTGGTTTGCTCATGCTTCATAAAGGCAACTGGATGGGCCGTCAGATCTTTGATACGGCAATGGTTGAAAAAGTCACTGCTTACGACTGTACCGCCTTTTCCAGGGGTACGGAAAATGAGGGTAGCTGGAGAGTAATTAACCCTTCCCCTGCTAGCACGATGGGATGGTACAGTAATTACGACGGTATCTGGCCATCCGTTCCCCGTGATGCCTTTGCGGGAGGCGGCGCAGGTAACCAGCATCTGTTTGTTATCCCGGGCATGAAAATGGTAATCGTGCGGATGGGAGATGATCTTTATAATGCTTCAGCAGGTGAAGGATTCTGGTACGGACCGGAAAAATATCTTTTAAATCCCCTCATGGACGCCGTGACGGAAGCACCCTACCCGGAAAGTGATCTGAAAGCGGAGTTTGCACCTGCCGGTGACATCATCAGACTGGCAGAAGGATGCGACAACTGGCCTGCTACCTGGGCTGACGATGATAACATCTACACTGCCTGGGGCGACGGGAACGGGTTCATTCCCAATACCGATATCAAACTCAGCCTCGGACTGGCCAGGGTAGAGGGTACGCCTCCCGGAATACACGGGTTCAATGTCCGTTCGCTTTCAGGGGAACGTGTCGGCCAGGGAAAGTACGGCGAAAAGGCAAGTGGCATGCTCATGGTGGACAACATCCTTTATATGCTGACAAGAAATTCCCACAATGCCCGGCTGTTGTGGTCGGATGACCACGGAGAATCCTGGCAGGCGGCACCCTGGCGTTTCAAAGTCAGCTTCGGCTGCCCGACTTTTCTGCAGTATGGTAAAAACTACGCGGGCGCACCTGACAGGTATGTCTATATCTATTCCAATGATGATGAAAGCGCGTACATGAACAGCGACCGTTTTGTGCTGGCGCGCGTACCAAAAGACAAAATAAAAAACCGGGATGCCTATGAATTTTATGCAGGCAATGATCATTCCGGCAATCCGGCCTGGACGGACGACATCCGCAAGCGGGGGGCTGTGTTCACCAATCCGGGAAAATGCTACCGTTCCGGAATAACTTATGATAAAGGACTGAAGAGATATTTATGGTGCCAGGCAATCCAGCTCTCGCCTTCGCAAGAAAATAAAGGGGTCAGATTCAGGGGCGGACTCGGAATATTTGAATCGGAAAATCCATGGGGACCCTGGAGAACGGTTTACTATACACGCGATTGGGACACGGGTCCCGGCGAAACATCTTCCATCCCTGCGAAATGGATGAGTGATGACGGCAGAAGCGCATATTTCCTGTTTTCGGGGGATGATTATTTTTCCTTGAGAGAGGTAAGATTTACAGAAAGAGACAAGCGGTAAAAGAATTTTATCATCAGGTCATTGGCGGATACTTAACCATTAACTTCAATCATCAATATGAGGAAAGAATACAAGACCCACTACATTCTAATGGCGATCTCTCTTATGCTTCTGTTGGCGGCATATAGTTGTGTCAATGCCGTTACAAAGCAAAGTGAAAAATCAGGGGAGAAGGCTTCATCCGGATGGAAAGTCATCGGTCCCGGGGGCGGAGGTGGCTTGTTCGATCCGACCATCGATCCGTCTGATCCTGATCACGTGCTCATGCGCTGCGATATGACTGCTGGTTATGTCACACGTGACGGTGGCAAACACTGGGACATTTACAACCTCTGGACGGTAATCACCGATTTTGAGTTCGTTCCGGATGGTTCGGGAGCCGTTTATGCCTCCACGAAGGGTTACCTGCATGATGAGGACAGGGGTTCAGGGCTAAGTATGCTGTATCGCAGCGATGACGGGGGTACAAACTGGGAGATTGTATACCCCGTTCTGTCTACGGGCGATTCAATGCTTTCAATTCATAACCTGCAAAGCTCTTCCTTGTTACCCTCGCAGCTTTCGGAGGGACTTCCCGATTGTTCCATCGATAAAATTGCTGTGGATCCTGAAAATCCTGATAATATTTACCTCGGGATGTCACCGCTACTACCATATATCGGGAAACCGGTGTCACCTCCTGAAGGAAGTGCCATCCTGATGGTTAGTAACGACAGGGGAAAAACCTGGCAAAGAAGAGCCGATCTTCCAGGGAAAAAAGTACTCTCCATCTTTCCCCTGAGGGCCGGGGGGAATCCTGACGTCATCGTGATCACTGACCGGGCTGCAGTTGAAATAGGTGGCGGCGGCAGGATCATTGAACGCCCTCTCCCTGTGGAATCTGCATCCGCCGGAAACGGGGGGAGCAGCAACAGGGGAACGCTGTTATATATTCTGGCGGGGACAGGGTACAGAGGTGATGAGTTCATAGGGGGAATGTTTCGTAGCAGCGATCTCGGGAGGACCTGGAAATCGGTCAATGATGCAATATTCCGTGCCAGGCCCGGTGAAAAGATTTGGAATTTCCCGTCTTTCGGGATCTGTGAGGGATATGCAGAAAATATTTACCTGGCCGGCAATACGGCCATACCTGCAGAAAATGGCGGTAAACCTACTATACATGAGGTCATTTACAGGAGCAATGATGCCGGTGAAACATGGAAGACCGTCTATCTATCGGATACAAAAAAAGTACTTTCAGAAAATTTTGAAGGATCATGGCTTAACCATGCGTTCGGTCCGGGTTGGGGCGGGGTACCTATCAGTATGGGGGTTTCGCCGGACAATCCTGATATTTGTTATGGCACCGATTTCGGCAGGGCATATTTTACAAAGGATGGCGGGGCTGAATGGCAACAAGTCTATGCCGAGAATCATCCCGACGGGTCGTATACGGGGAGCGGGCTGGATGTCACCTGCTGTTACGGCTTGCATTTCGATCCGTTCGACACGGAGCATCTCGCCATATCCTATATCGATGCGGCCCTGTTCCAGAGTTTCGACGGTGGCAAATCCTGGTTTCATTCCATACAGGGAATCCCCGCCGAATGGGTGAATACCTGTTACTGGCTTGATTTCGATCCGGAAGTGGAGGGGAAAATGTGGTCGGCATGGTCGGGCATTCACTCATTGCCCAGAAGGTCGCAATTTGCTCCCGGGCGTTTTCAGCGTGGAGCCGGAGGGGTAGCCATGTCGGTAGACGGAGGAAAAACCTGGCAAAAAAGAAACGAGGGTATGCCCGAACAATCAGTGACCACTCATATACTCGTCGATCCCGAAAGTCCTGTGGATAGCCGGATACTCTATTCCTGTGTCTTCGACAGGGGGCTGTATAAATCTGTCGATGGAGGGGCGAACTGGAAACTTGTCACCGGTAGTCTTGGGGAACATCAATATGCCTGGGAAACGAGGATTTCCGGCAACCGGTTATTTTATTTATGTGTCCGGGGCTGGCCCGATGATGAAACCATTGTGAACGGCGCAGTATATGTCAGTGATGACGGAGCTGAAAATTGGACCAGGCTGGTCCTTCCGGAAGGCGTTAATGCACCGCTCGACCTGCTCATCGATCAGACAGATCCGGAACGGATGTACCTGAGCTGTTGGCCGACTACGCTTAATGGAAAAGACATCAATGGCGGTGTTTATGGTACCCTTGACGGGGGGAAGAGCTGGAAACAACTTTTCGACGCCAGTTACAGGGTATATGCCGCCGCACTTGACCCTGCAGATCCTGCAACCATCTATATCAATACATTCCAGAATTCTGCCTGGCGGAGTGATGATCATGGCCAGACCTGGAAGCGGTTGGAAGGTTATACCTTCAAATGGGGCCATCGTCCTGTTCCGGATCCGTATCATCCCGGAATGATTTATCTTACCACTTACGGTGGCAGTGTGTTTTATGGTCCGGCAAAGGGCGTCGCAGGTGCAGAAGGAGATGTTAAAAATATGCCCCAAAACTGGTGGTAGAAATCAGGGTTTTCCTTTTAATCGGCAATGAAGGGAGGAACAAATAAAATTCAAAATCCAGTATAAAGGATTATGGAATAACTGATCTAATTCCTGTTTTTATGAAAACAGTTCTGATCTCTTTTATTTTCCTGTTCCTGACGGGTTCCATGACCAGGATCTCTGCGCAGGCTGCCCGGGAGATATCGATTAAACCCGTTTCTCTCGATGCAATGCGTCCTGCCCGGTATGCAAGATCATTCCGGGACCTTGAAGGAAATGTTCATATGATGGGACTTTTCCGGATTTCAGTGGGGGAGGATGGCCGGCTGTATTCGCGCGCTCAGAATGATCCCGTTTTTCCTCCGGCGGTGCTTACTGAGGGAATCATGAATACGTTCTTTTCAAGGCCGGGAGTCTTCATAGCATTGGGCAACCGGCTTGAGCCTGTATCGGGGTATAAATATTCGTTGAGGATGTGGCGTTCTGCGGATGACCTTAAAACTATCTCTGAAGATACCGCCTGGATTCTACTTCCCGAGGCAGGAAAGGTTGATTTCGGACGTCCCGGGGAGTGGGCCGGCTTGTTCTGCCACCGTGCGATCCTACAACTGGCAGATGGTTCACTTATTACAGCTATGTACGGTAACTTTGAAATTGATACCATCAGGCCAACCAATCCCCAAAGCCGGCTGGAAACAAAATATAAACTACGGGCATTTGTTGTAAGGTCGACTGATAACGGCTATACATGGAATTATCTTTCATCCGTTGCTGTGCCCCATCCGGAACTTCCCGACGATTCGGAAGGATTCAATGAATGGACAATGGTGCAACTTCTGGACGGACGGATATTGGCCGTGATACGCACCGGTCATTTCACTCCCATGGTAACCAGCTTAAGTTCCGACCAGGGAAAAACATGGTCTGTACCGGCTATATGCTCCGAATTGGGTCCTGCAGGTTGCGATCCGTATCTTCTCAGGCTCGGCGACGGCCGCATTGCCTTGTCATACGGAGATATGGTACAGCCGCCGGCGGGTGATATCCGTTATTTCGAAAATTTTCATGAATCAGGCGACACACGCCGCCGCTGCCGGCTGGCTATATCCTTAACTCCCGCAGCATCCCACTGGCAGGCTTACGATATTACCGGCTTCGCTAACCGCAGTGCATATTCATCCATCTTTGAGATGAAGCCGGGGCTGTTGCTTTACCAGTCGGATCTTGAGCTGTACGAGGTGGAGGTTCACTAAACTCACGATAACCTGCCAAATCGGAGGCATTCGCGTTCCTCATTCCTCCTCTGTCCGTAATTGACTTTTAGCTCCGTATCACCCAATCTGCATGATTCCCCATGCCAGCAGGATAAGTACTACAACAAACAACCAGCTAAGCAGAAAGCCATTCAGGTCTTCGCGATACCGGCTGAAGAAATTTTTCCAGCGCTCCTTTTTCATCCAGCCCGGAAGGTCGAGTAACAGAAGATCATCACCTGTCCTGGAAGCGAGCGGCTTTTTCCCGTCCTCACCAAGATAATCTGCATCCGATTTACGCCGCATATTATCAAAAAATTCTTCCGTTTTTACCTTATCTTCAGGCTTTGTAAGGATGCTGACCAGCCAGAATATGATGAAACCTGCCAGCATTGCCAGTCCGAACGGAGCCGGCTGCCATTTGTACACGAGCAGAAGTTGCCCGGTATTCAGGAAGTTGATGAGATAGTAGGATGAAAACGAAACGATAAGTGAGGATGCTGCCCCGTAACGGTTGGCTCTCTTCCAGATCACCCCGCCAAGGAAAATGATCCCCATGAAGGCGGCAAGTGTTTCCACAAATAGGAAAGCATACAGTACTCTTTTGATGCCCAGGGCAAAAAGAACCGCAAGCAATGACAATACCGAGACCCGAGTACCGGCCCATCCACAATAATTTGCGGTCGGGAGCACCGGGATTCAAATACCTTTTATAAAAATTCTGTGTGAAAAGGGCACCTGTATTTACCATGAAGTTGGAACAGGAGGACATGTTCGCGGCAACGATGGCGGCAAGCATAAGACCTGTGAGGCCGGGTGTAAGGAGTACGCGGCTTGCATAACCGAATGCCATTTCGGGATCTTCGAGTGTCACCTTATTCTTGATCACCAGTGCGGCTACAACCAGCCCGGTCAGCGCCCAGCCGATCGTGACAAGCCGTTTGACAAGCGAGCCGAAGGTTTGTCCGATACGGCCGGAACGTTCGGTATTTCCGGTAGCACACATCGAGATCATATGCGGCTGGGCCGTGATCCCGATCATGCCGTTTAGCGCCAGCATGGCGATCGTGAAAGTATCGACCCCGCTGCTGCTGTTGATGATATCGAAGAAATGGACGGGCAGGACTTCCTTCATGCCGGAGAAACCATGCACTTCTTTTAGTCCGAGGGGGATGAGCATCATGGAGAGGACGATGATAAGAAAGGACTGGATAAAATCGGTATACGCCGAAGCGATGAGCCCGCCGGCGAAACTGTATACGATAAAGGCTACCGTCATGGCCAGCACCACCCCGTTCGGGGAGATCAGGTTACCGGTAGCCACGGAGATCACCTTTGCGGCCCCCTGAAGCATGGCCCCCATACTGAAAACGAAGAAAGCTATGGCAAAGAGGGAGTATACGATCCCCATCTGTTTGCCGTAACGGTCTTCAATGATCTCGCCCACCGTTGTTCTTTCACTGCGACGGTAGAAGGGGGCGATCAGCCAGTAGAACGGGGTGATCAACATGTTCTTCCACTGGTACCATATCGTGGCAAATCCCTGCGCGAAGGTTGCACCTGTCTGTGCCACAGGCATCTCAGCATGCGTCCCTGTTCCGAAGGCCTGGCCCATCATGATCCACCAGCTGAATTTCCGCTCTCCCCTGAAATAGCTGTCACTGCTTTTTATCCTCCTCGAGATCCAGAGCCCGAATGCAGTGATGGAAATGAAATATCCGATAAGTACGATGTAATCCAGTGTGGTCATGAATGGTTTTACGGTTATTTAGTTTTGTAATTATTCAGTTATATATTTTTGCTGTTCTGCAGTTTTTCGACTTCTTTCAGATAACACCCATCGGCTTCCTTCAGCGACACCCCTCGAATGCGCTCACCGTCCGGGATCCTGCCTTAATATGACGTACGGTTCGGCTCAGTAACCGGCCTATGACTTCTTTCAATTACCGGCTTCCTTCAGCGACCCCCTTTGAAATCGCTCACCGACCGGGGTCCTGCCATTAAATGACATACAGTTCGGCTCAGTAACCGGCCTACGACTTCTTTCAATTACCGGCTTCCTTCAGCGACCCCCTTCGAATGCGCTCACCGACCAGGGTCCTGCCATTAAATGACATACAGTTCGGCTACGCTCACCGACCGGGGTCCCGGCTTTAAATGACGTACGGTTCGGCTACGCTCACCGTCCGGGATCCTGCCTTGAAATGACGTACGGTTCGGCTCAGTAACCGGCCTACGACTTCTTTCAATTACCGGCTTCCTTCAGCGACCCCCTTTGAATGCGCTCACCGACCAGGGTCCTGCCATTAAATGACATACAGTTCGGCTACGCTCACCGACCGGGGTCCCGACTTTAAATGACGTACGGTTCGGCTACGCTCACCGTCCGGGATCCTGCCTTGAAATGACGTACGGTTCGGCTCAGTAACCGGCCTACGACTTCTTTCAATTACCGGCTTCCTTCAGCGACCCCCTTCGAATGCGCTCACCGACCAGGGTCCTGCCATTAAATGACATACAGTTCGGCTACGCTCACCGACCGGGGTCCCGGCTTTAAATGACGTACGGTTCGGCTACGCTCACCGTCCGGGATCCTGCCTTAATATGACGTACGGTTCGGCTCAGTAACCGGCCTACGACTTCTTTCAATTACCGGCTTCCTTCAGCGACCCCCTTCGAATGCGCTCACTGTCCGTGATCCTGCCTCTAAATGAAATACGTTTCAGCCCGGAAACTTTCGCCTTTCGCCTTTCGCCTTTCACCTTGGTCCCTGGACCCTTTCCCCCGCAAGCCATGTTTCCCTCACGGCCAGGGTATTATCCTGCTTTTCAATCAAAATGATATCCGCGCGTTGCCCTTCACGGAGCTCGCCGCGATCGTCCAGCCCATAGATCCTTGCAACATTGCGGCCGGCCATATGCAATGCCTCGGAGAGAGTGCATCCCGTAACATCCACCAGGTGTCCCACATCATGGATAAGTGGTGCCGATGCGCCTGCGAGGCAGTTCTGCTCGACGTTCAAAAGAAGTCCGCCCGCGGTTGAATGGACCTTGCTGCCACCGAAATGGTATATACCGGGAGGCAATCCCGCCAGGGAAGTCATATCGGAAGTAAGGATCATCCGGTCCGGACCTTTCACCCTGAAAAACACCTTTATCTCTTCCGGGGTGAGATGATGGCCGTCAGCAATGATGCTTGGAATAAGCCTGTCATCGGCAAGCTGGGGCCAGATGGGATTGTTGTGACGGTGAATGAGATTGGCACAGCCGTTTCCCAGGTGAACCGAAAGACGCACCCCGTAATCCACGGCTTCCTTGATTTCATCTGCCGAGGCGGCAGAATGTCCTATGGCTACTTCCGTACCGGCTTCAATGCAGTTCCTGATGAAATTCTTACTCCCTTCAAGCTCCGGAGCCATCGTAAGCTGCATGATCCTTCCCCCCGCAGCATCCGAATATTCCGTGAATTCCTTCCAGGAAGGCTTCCTGACATATTCGGCAGGATGAGCTCCGCGATAACCATCGAGAGGAGAGATGTACGGACCTTCCAGGTGAAACCCGGGTATACACTGTTGAAGTTTTTCATTCCTGAGAGATTGAGACAGAATGCTGAAATTTCGAACCAGGACCTTATGGCTGTTGGTTATTAGAGTAGGCAGGAAAGTGGTCACCCCCGTTTTCCAAAGTGCCGTCGCAGCTCTGAGAACATCGCTTTCATCAAAATCACCATCCGAAAAATCCGTTCCCATATATCCGTTAACCTGATTGTCAACCAGACCGGGAGCTATGATAAGTCCCGAGTTATCCTCCTCCGGAGCGGAAATGATATTATGGATATACCCGTCCCGGATTTCAATGCGGATCCCCTCACCGGTCCCGTAATGGATCCCGCCCAGGAAGACAGGCTCACCCGGCGAGGCGCCAGCCTTGTCATTCCGCGCACGCGGACGCGTATTTTTCTTATCCCGGTTCATAACTTCTCCTAAAAAGTGATTATCTCAGATACCGAATTTACATCGAGGTAGAGATGTAAGTCGTGATGTTTCTTGAGCATGGTTGCAGGTACCCTGTTATCCGTTGGGGAACTGAAGGTTTTACGGATAGCTTGCGCCTTTGCTTTATGCGGTACACAGGAAACAATGGTACGGCATTGCATGATCTGCCATACCGACATGGATATGGCCCGGTCGGGAACATCTGCAATTCCGGGGAACCAGTCCTCACGAACCTGCTGCATTTTGCAATCGTTATCCAGGTTCACCACAATGTAGGGTTCACGGGTATCAAAATCCGCAGGCGGATCATTGAATGCTATATGTGCATTTTCACCAATGCCGATGAGGCCCAGATCTACAGGTTTTTCCTTTATTGTGGCACTGAGTATCCGTATGGTTTCTTCTACATCACCCTCACCATCGACCGGGTAAAACTTACGGACATTAACCCGGCTGATAAATCTCTCCCGGAGATATTTCCGGAAACTGGCCTTATGAGTGACCGGGAGTCCGATATATTCATCAAGATGGAAAACTTCCACTTTTGTCCAGTCAACCTCACTGTTTACGAGTGACTGTATTGTTTCAAACTGGGAACTTCCCGTCGATACCATGATCCGGGCTTCCCCTTTTTCAGCAATGATCTCTTTCAGTTTCATCACGGTAAAACGAGCCGCTGCCTGACCTAATTCCCGGGCATTCTGACTGATGCTAATTTCCATAACGGATGTTGTATTTAAGTTGTTAACGAACACAAATAAAAACAATAATTTCGATTCTTCCTACTGGGCAATGAGCGGGTGACCCGGTGAAAAGGTAAATAAAGAGTAATTCTTTGTAGCCATGTAGAATATTGCGAACTCTGCGAACTCTGCATTAAGCTTTGCGTACATTCTCTGCGGTAAATAAAAAATCCTTAACCGCAAAGGTCGCAAAGGTCGCGCAAAGGTCGCAAAGGAAGCAGAGAACATAATCTTTGCGAACTCTGCGTTAAACTCTGCGTACTTTGCGGTAAAAAAAAAGTATCATTAACCGCAAAGGTCGCAAAGGTTACGCAAAGATCGCAAAGGAAGCAGAGAACATGATCTTTGCGAACTCTGCGTTAAACTCTGCGTACTTTGCGGTAAAAAAAAACATCATTAACCGCAAAGGTCGCAAAGGTTACGCAAAGGTCGCAAAGGAAGCAGGGAACATGATCTTTGCGAACTCTGCGTTAAACTCTGCGTACTTTACGGTTAAAAAAAAACATCATTAACCGCAAAGGTCGCAAAGGTTACGCAAAGATCGCAAAGGAAGCAGGGAACATGATCTTTGCGAACTCTGCGTTAACTCTGCGTACTTTACGGTTAAAAAAAATCATCGAACAAATCGGGGATAAATTTTGCGAGGTTTGACATCTTTTGGATATTATATCATTGAAAAATTGTAATTTTTGATTTGAGTTTTGAAATTTATTTTTTAAATAGAGTGGTTTTCTGAAAGGGATAATCCAAGGAATATTAAAAACTGAATATGAAAAGTAACCGAAGAAATTTTTTGAAAATCTCAGGTCTTGCAGCAGTGGGCCTGGCCGGAACGCGGGTTGCAAATGCATCCGGTCCCGTTATAAATCCGGGACCCCCTAGCGCTGCACAGAAAGGGAAACAAAATTTTAATATGAGCGGCTATGCTGCGCCGCCTCTTGATAAAGTGAGAATAGGGTTTATCGGTCTGGGTAACCGGGGACCTGCTGCTGTCGAGAGAATGACCTATATCGAAGGCGTCGAGATCAAGGCCCTGTGCGATCTCCGTCCGGAAAGGACCGGATATGTAAAAAAACTCCTGGAAGGCACTTCTTTTAACCCGGAAACATATAGCGGGTCTGAAGATATCTGGAAGAGGCTATGTGAAAGGGATGATCTGGACCTGGTATATATCTGCACTCCCTGGGATCTTCACACACCCATGGCCGTATATGCCATGGAACACGGCAAGCATGTATGCACCGAGGTGCCCGCAGCCACCACCCTGGATGAATGCTGGCAACTCGTCAATACGTCCGAACGAACCCGGAAACATTTCATGATGCTGGAAAACTGCTGCTATGATTTCTTTGAACTGCTTACACTCAACATGGCAAGGCAGGGTTTCTTTGGGGAGATCATTCACGGGGAGGGCGCTTACCTTCATGATCTTTTAGAAGGCAATTTCTCAAAAACGAAATATTATGATCTCTGGCGGCTGAAACAGAACTACCGGAACGGGAATCTTTACCCTACACACGGCCTTGGACCCATCTGCCAGATCATGAATATTAACCGGGGCGACCGGATGGATTACATGGTCTCCACCTCGGGCAATGATTTCTCGATGAGCAGGATGGCTAAAAAACTCGCTGCCGAAGATGATTTTTATGCACCGTATGCTGACAAGACTTTCAGGGGTAACATGAATACCACCACGATCCGGACCCTTCAGGGGCGCACCATCATGATCCAGCATGATGTGAGTTCGCCACGGCCCTATTCAAGGATCCACCAGGTGAACGGGACAAGGGCCATGGCGCGGAAATATCCCTTTCCGCAACGGATTTCGGATGGCGGGGATGGCTGGTTGACTGAGGAGGAATACCGGGCTGTGGAGGAAAAATACACACCTGAGATCGTGAGAAGGATCGGTGAAATGGCTAAGGAGGTTGGCGGACACGGGGGAATGGATTTCATGATGGACTGGAAAACGATTGACTCCCTGCGGAACGGTCTGCCTCTCGACGAAAACGTATATGATGCTGCACTCTGGAGTTCCATTGCACCGCTTAGTGAGTGGTCGGTTGCGCACCGTTCCGCTTCGGTGGACGTGCCTGATTTCACCCGCGGTTCATGGAAGACTAATACGCCCGTTGATATCACCCTGGAAAAAGGAGGGACTACAAAAGTGGTTTCCCCGGTTTCAGCAGGATGACCGGCTGAACATTTATAATCGCTGCGGGATCATACTGTGGCAAAATCAGGTAAGAATATGAAACTGGTGATGATCATTTCGCTTCTTCTGACTGCTCTCACAACGTACAGCCAGAAAAGCAGAGTTCTTGAAGAGGATTTCGAAGAAGGATCGCTCAAGGCCCTCTTCAGCAGGTGGGATGATATTGTAAACGGAGAAGGGATGGCCTTCAGTACGGATGTTCCTGCAGCAAGTCCCGGCCGGCAATCCCTCGAGATGAGCTACACACCGGGTAAGAATACCGGAGGGCACTTATATAAAATGCTTCCCGAAGGATATGATACCCTCTATGCCCGGTTCTATGTCAAATTCATTACGAATTACAGCCGTGTACACCACTTCGTTAAAATGGGCGGGTACAATCCCCCCACAACCTACCCGCAGGGAGGCGCCGGAATTCGTCCCAAAGGCGATGATTCGTTTATCACCGGCATAGAACCCATGGGGGATGACTGGAGATGGGATTTCTATACCTACTGGATGTACATGCGCGGATATGCCGACCCAAGGTATTTCTGGGGAAATACCTTCCATCCCGATCCCCCGGCCCCGGTTAAACATGATGAATGGATCTGCGTTGAATTCATGATGAAGATGAACGACCCGGTTTCTTCATACAATGGCGAAGAAGCCTTCTGGATCAACGGAAAAAAGATTCTGGACCTGGGTGAGGGTTTTCCACACGGATACTGGCATTGGGACAGGTGGATCCCGGATCCCGACAGCGCCGGTTTCGAAGGTTTTCGCTGGAGATCAACCCCCCGCCTGAAGTTGAATTTTTTCTGGCTCAGTTATTATATGACCGACGGCAGGGAAGGGGAGATCGATAAAGTTCTTTTTGATGATGTGGTGGTTTCCCGGCATTATATCGGGCCTCTGCCGGGGGATTTCAAACTTTGAATAAATTTCATTCCGGGGTCACCCGTAGGGGCAGGTCGCGACCTGCCGCGATGTCACAATCCGGCTGCATCATTCCATTTTTATCAGGGGCAAAATAATTCGTGAAGGATATTTATCATTATGATAGATCCGCTGTGTTGCCCTGATCATGGCAGTGTCTGTGGCAAAATAATTCCCGGTGTTAAGGTTGCGGTCGAATCTTGGGAAATTACTGCTCGAGATCTCCACCCGGATACAGTGTCCTTTTTTGAAAAGATTGCTTGTAGCCCACAAATCGATATTATATTCATAAACCTTACCGGGTTCAATGGGTGATGGCTCTTCGTCCCGGTTCCTGTGATCTGCCCGGATGATCCCTTCACAGATCCGCATCGACCTGCCATCGGGATAAACATCGGTGAGTTTGGCAGTGAAATCCGTGTTCACTGCTGTACTTGACGCATACAGGATGACCCGCACAGGGCCTGTTACCTCTGTCTCCCGGCGCAGTACGGGGGTAGTGAACACAAGCACATCCTCGCGCTTCTCCAGGGAAGCCTGGTCATAGGGCCCCATACCGCCAATTGTCATAACCGGATCTGCCGGATTGTAAACGAAATTGTCAACTGGTTCATCCCCGGGAGTTTTCGTGTCCAGGGTACCATCGCCCGATGAAGTATTCGCATCACCGCCGCTATGGAAAAAATAACCGGTATAGGTAGCGCGGGCCGGAGGCCATTCCTTTTCGTATCGCCAGGTATTGGCTCCCATGACGAAGATCTTTACCGGCGGCTCTTCCAGTATTCCGTTGTCGATGCCCTTCAACTGGTTGTCCATCCACCGTATCAGGAGGTCCCGGTAATTGAATGCGGCTTCCGGGCCGAAATCGAGTTCACCTGCTTTTTCCTGCCCCCAGCTATGGATCCAGGGTCCGATGATCAGTTTCTGTTTTTTGCGGATCTCCGGGCTGATGGAATCACCCGTCATGATGAGGTAATTCCGGATCGTCGATCCCAGGAGGATGTCATACCATCCGCCAATATTGCAGGAAGAGGCCTCAATATCCGTATAGTGGCCGCCGACCTCCGTTTCTTTCCAGTATTTATCATCCGCAGGATGAAGAAGCCAATCCCGCAGAAATGATATACGCCACCCCATCGCCTGATCCTGGTTGATCAGGGGAAGGGTGAAAAGCACACTGTCTGTCCTGTCCTCAACATACTTTCCTGAAAGCATAAGGGGTTTCGTCATTTCGAAACTCCAGGGAGTGAGCAATTGCAGAAAAAAAGCACCATCCTGGTACACGATATCATGAAGGTTTGAAAAGGTCACAGCCGGGATCATGGTTTTAAGAAAGGGACTTTGCAATCCGGCCGGCATCCATTGGGTAAACCCGACATAAGACCCCCCGGTGGTTCCGATATTTCCGTCGCACCAGGGCTGCTCACCGGTCCAATTCTGCATATCATATCCGTCTGCCGCTTCCGGCTGAAAAGCATCGAAAATGCCTTCTGACTCATACCGGCCCCGGGTATCCTGAGAGATATAGACATAACCCTGCTGCGCAAAAAAATGCCCCTCTCTGTTGCCCGCCCCGCCATTACCGTATGGCGAACGGATCAGGATCACGGGGAACCTGCCCGGTGCATCCGGACGGTAAATATTCGTGGAGAGCCGTATTCCGTCACGCATCGGAACCTTAACATCCATTTCCTCAACCACCCCATATTCACCGCCATCCTTTTGTTGTCCATACAATGCGGCCGGTATCCAGGATGTCAGAATAAATGCAAACAGAATCAGGCGAAGACGGTTGTAAATTTTCATGATTATGGATTTTTGCAATTAATCATTTTGTTGACGGCGAATTTCATTACGGGGTCACCCGTAGGGGTAGGTCGCGACCTGCCGCGATGGATATTACAAATGCGGGTGACCCCGGGAAAAAATTCATCCATTATATACCCTGGTTTCCATCCGTTCCAGGAATGTCTCGTCAAAACCTGCCCCGATCCCCGGCGTATCCGGCAGTTCCCATCTTCCTCTGCCCTTATATTGAATGCCCCCGGTTACCGGGTCTTCGGCGTGGGAAAAAGACGAATCGATATCGAAATATACAATATTTTTCCTGGCCGCTACCAGGTGGCACAATGCCGTCAGGGCATAACGGCTTTCCGACATGCAGCCGGTCTGGGACCTGATGCCGGCGGCCTCTGCAATGGCAATGATCTTGAGCGCATGGTGGATCCCGCCGCTCTTGGCCAGCTTGATGTTGAAATAATCGCAAGCACCCATGGCAGCCAGGCGGAAGGCGTCCCTGTGATCAAAAACGGATTCGTCGGCCATTATGGGAATAGGGCTGTTGTTGCGTACGTATTGGAGTCCGGCATTATTCCACCGGGCAACGGGTTCTTCGCAATGTTCTATATTGAATTTTTCAAGCGCCTTTAATGTTTTGACAGCGGTGACCGTATCCCACCCCTGGTTTGCATCGATCCGCAACGGGATCTCAGGACCGGTTACCTCCCGGATGGCCCTTATTCGTGCTATATCTTCTTCCGTTGTGGTACCCACTTTGACCTTTATTGATGGATACCCGGCATTTTTGTGCTCCAGCGCCTGCGCGGCCATTTTTTCCGGGGATCCGAGATATACGGTCATATCGGTAAGGATCTCCCGGGCCGTACTGCCGCCGAGCAGCCTGTAAAGGGGTAATCCTGCACTTTTAGCCAGGATATCATAAAGGGCCATGTCAAATGCACTTTTAACGGTGGGATTCCCTGCAATCGCCTGGTCCATATCATTTATCCGGTCTTCCACTGCCAGGGCATCTTTCCCTTTCAGTATTTCGGCAAGGTACCCGGCAGTTTCGAACCCTGAGGCCTGCGTTTCCCCGACGATATGTTTTTCAGGACTGCATTCACCGGTGCCTGTAAGCCCCGAAGAAGTATGTATCCTGACTACAAGGTTTTCTGTCCTGTAGAAGGTGCCAAGGGATATCGAAACCGGCTCCTTCAGTTCGATATTCAATTTGAATATTTCAACTTTTTCAATATTTTGATCTTTCATGCTTTCCTGTTGTAAAGTGATAAACACAATAAAAACCACATGTTTGCAAGAAAACTCGATGACCCTTCGTCTCCGCTCAGGGACCGGTGACTCCATTCAAGAGGGTGAACTTTTCGGATGGTGGTAAGGCAGGCAAAAATGCCCCTATGTATAAATTTAAAATTCAGTGACTGTCGCAAGAAGGGCCTTTTGCCTGCCTTACCACCATCCGAAAAGTTCTTCGTTCATCGAATTGACCGGTCCCTGAGCGAAGTCGAAGGGTTATCGAGTTTTCTGATACTACTTAGTAAATTGCCTGCAGGATGAGGCCCATTATATACCCGATATAATTACCGATCACATACCCCCAGATGCCGAGCATGAGCGAAGGGAAGACCAGGTTTTGCCAGTTTTTTGAGATGGCAACCGCCACTCCGTTCATGGGACCGCCCGAGGTGACTATGGCTGCCAGCACGAGTTCCTCAAGTTCATAACCCATCCACTTTCCCATGATGAAGGTTACGATAAAATTTATAAAAAGGATGATGGCGCAGAACAGCAGCATGAAAGGGGCATTGAAAAGCACTTTGGACAGGCTTGCCGGGAGTCCGAGCATCACAAAAAAGATAAAGATGAAGAAGGTGCCCAGCTCTTCGTTCCCGGCAAGGCTTTTTGCAGTTTTTGGAAAAACCATGGGGAAAAGTATGGATAAAGTGGTAAGCACCAGGTACTGTTGCCCCAGGATCATGGAAACAAGGACAGGCATCCCTTCACGGCTGAAGAGACCGCTTATTTTTACCGATAACATGGAAATGGCGAAGGCGATAGCCAGCGACTTGCCGATATCGATGAGCCCGATGGCTTTCGGTTTCCAGTAATCATCGTTTTTCCCGGAATTGTTCGTTCCGGCGATCTCAACCGACTTTTCAGTGACCGGGAAAAAACGTCTGACAATGGCCATTCCGGGCAGGGTTATCAGGACCAGGAAATAAATGATCATTACACCCGAGTCGGCGACCAGGGTTGCATTCACGAGATCTTCCGGAGGATGGAACATGGAAACTACGGACACAAAATTTACCGAACCACCAATATAACTGGCGGTCATGGCCGGACCGATGAGATCGAGACTGCCGATAACCGAACGGAGGAGTGCAACAGCGACGAAACTACCGACCACCGTCCCAAGTGCACTGATATGAAAGGCTCCGGTGAATCGGCCTGTTTCACGGAAGATCTTCCGGACATCCGTTTTGATCAGAAGTAAAGGGATCACCAGTGGGACAATATAATCCCAGACGATGTCATAGGAGGCTGATGTGGAGGGGAACACGCCTGTATTCGATGCGACCATCCCGGAAATGATCGCGACGGAAGCACCCGTGATCTTTTTCACAAACGTGTACCTCCTTTCGAGGTAAAGGCTAATGGCAGCCATTCCCACCAGGAAGGTCCAGATTACCCAATGATCGTCGGGTGCGATAAGGCTATTCATCGTATTCGAGATAAACTTGAGGATACCGGGCGAAGAACCGGCCGTTATAATCAATATCCGCGGTCAGCGTATGGATCCTTTTACCGGCATCTTTTATACGGTAAACGCCGGGGACGAAGGTATCCGGTACCCATGGCTCTGTCAGCGCTGTACTATCACTTTATTTTCAGGGCCTGTGACTCCGGCCAGGTTAACGGTACGGAAGATCCATTCATATCTTTTATTTACCAAAGGAACATCGATTTCATCTCCGGTCACCGTCCACTGTCCGTCCCGGCCTTCTTTTACCTGGTATTGCTTCAGGTTGGGAGTGTCTGAAACCAGTGTGATCCTGGCGGCATTCCCCTTGACCTCCACCTTTGAATCGATGACTCCCGGCGTCCAGTCAAATGCATCACGATCCGGCTCAAGAACCAGGACATCCGGTTTGCTGTAGGCCCAATGCGGTTTGCCTCCCCAATACCATTTATGATTCTTGAAGTAATCATCCTGATACATCATAAGCATATAAGTATGTTTGGGGCCCGCCGTAAATACATCATTATACTGATCCCATTCGATCCATGTATACGTCTGTGCAAAACGTTCCTTCCCCGTCTGGTACAAGGTATCGTATTCACAGGGTGTACGGTCCGGGCCGTTCACCATGATAATATCGGCGGCCTTATTCTTCAGGTATTCTTCTCTTATCTCGATGGCGGAAAGCGGTATCCCGTTTTTTTCAAAATGGTGGTCGTATTTGGCATCACAGAGGAACCATTTATGGTATTTATTCACCCAGACCTCATTTATCCCATGATGCCCGTCGGGCCCACCTTTCACTCCGGGACCGGCTCCCAGTGTGCGGGTAACATATCCAAAAGCATTCATGATGGCATTCTGGACCCGCATGTAATGGCCGCAGTGAAATCCAACTCCGCAAAGAGCCGAATCCAGGATTGTCTCGGGATTTCCCCGGCCGTAATTATCCTTCTGGGCATCGTCGATCTTCATCACCGTCCTGATCCAGTGCCTGAGTAAAAGAATTCTTTTGAATTCATCCGTCTCCCCATGGAACAAAGTATCCAGCCTGTATTTTTCCCTCGAGGCGGGCAAACCCGGGTGAATTCAAGTCTTCAAAAGATCTGAATGCGGTATTGGGTTTGTATACAGGATTGTCAACTTTCACCGATTGATAGACCTGAGCGGAACAGGTTGAACTTAAGAGAACGGATACTATCAGGATAGAAAAAACTTTCATAAACTTATTATTTAATGCTGTAAGAAATCCAGTTATTTTGAAAATCACAAATATCAAATCGAAAATATCAATGAAATTACAATGTTTATATATCTAATATACAAAAAGTTAGTTATTTTGAAAAATACCTATTTTGGATTTAACCGGATTTTGTTACTTGTTATCCGGATCATTCTTTCCATTCCTATTTAGGGTTTGATAAAAGTAAATAATAATATTTGTTTGTCAAAACCTTATGAAATATATCTTATCTTTAACCGGAATTAATCATCCTTTACTATTGTTTTAATCTTTTTAGCTCATGAAAAAATTCCATGTAAACGGCATGTGGCTTATTTTAGCCGTATTTCTGATCGTTCCTTCCCTAAATTCAGTCTCACAGAATCCGGATTATCTTACGGTGATAAAACCAAAAGAAACGGATGATGTTCTGATCAACCCGGGAATCGGCTTCAATACTTTCCAGATGTTCAACGGCGATAACCTGGCTCCCAACCAGGATGTATTGCGTGAAGCAAATACGGAACAGTTCAGGCATACAGGCAATGATATGAAAAATGACCATTATCCTCAGACATCCACAGCCTACTTCCGGATCCTTTGGAGTGTGGTTGAACCGGAACGTGGCGTATACCGGTGGGATTATATCGACAGCCTGTTGGCCCTGGCTCATGAGCACGGGCAGACCCTGATGCTGCGTATCGCTCCTTATAAGGGGAGACCCGTGGATGATGTGCCGGCATGGTACCGTAAGCTGGTAGGACCACAGAGGGAATTTAAACATGAAAAATGGCCTGTAGATCCGGAAAACCCGCTGTATGCCGAATGTTTCGGAAATATGATCCGGGATTTGGGGAAACATTTTGACGGGCATCCCGACCTTGAAAGTATCGATCTTTCCATAGTGGGCTGGGCCGGGGAGGGGGGCGGAACAAATTTACTTTCCGAAGGAACCATGCATAAACTGATGGATGCTTATATCGAGTCGTTTAAAGAAACACCGCTAATAGCCCTCCTTACGGGTGAGAAATCAGTGGAATACCTGAGATCGAAGACAAATGCCGGCTGGAGGCAGGATTGTCTTGGTGACCTGGGGTTCTGGGCTGATGAACAGAACGGCTGGACACACATGTATGATTATTACCCGAGAGCCATTGTCAATGACGGGATGAGCGATGCATGGAAATCCGCACCGGTGACCTTCGAGATCTGCGGTACCTGCGGGTATTGGCAGAAACACGAGGGTTACGACAAGGATGACGTTCAATATATCATCGACCAGAGCCTGAAATGGCACATTTCTTCCTTCAATGCAAAATCTTCGCCCGTGCCTGAAGAATGGGAGCCCCTAATGGATGAATGGCTCAAAAAAATGGGATACCGGTTTGTATTGAGAAGACTGGCTTATCCGGATACTGTAAGAGTGAACGAAAAAATGCCATTTCAGACCTGGTGGGAAAACAAAGGCGTGGCACCCATTTACCGGTATTATACCCTGGCTCTCAGACTGACCAATGGAAAGGAAAATTATCTTTTCCCAACTTGCGCAAACCTGACCCAATGGATGCCTGGTGATATTGTTTTTGACGATGATATCTTCATCCCACTGAAAGCCACACCCGGAAAATATGAGGTTGAAGTGGCCATCCTTGATCCGGTAGACCGCAAGCCTGCAGTAAAGATCGCTATCGAAGGAATACGTGATGACGGTTGGTATTCCCTGGGCACGGTCGAAGTGG
Organism: uncultured Bacteroidales bacterium; assembly: GCA_963771005.1. Taxonomy (GTDB): domain Bacteria; phylum Bacteroidota; class Bacteroidia; order Bacteroidales; genus DASQZK01. The sequence continues at coordinate 592,942 of CAVYRO010000008.1, read as the reverse complement.
CGAAATGAGAGGGAAGGCACGGATCTGCCGTCTGCACTCCATTATAATATATATAGATTATTTATCCCTTTCGAAGACGATCCTGTGTTCGGGACCGGGCACTCCGGCCGCATTGACAGCCCTGAAAATTAGCTCCTGACGCTCGCCTTTCAGCTTCATATCAATGGCGGTATCCGTTTTCACCCACTCCCCTCCGGGTTCCTTTTTCACCTGATATTCCGCCAAATTCGGGGTCTGGGAGGTAATATCGATATGAGCCTGGTTTCCATCAACCACGGCCTTCGAAGTGATTGTGTTGGGTGTCCAGTAGATAACGCCCGGATCCCGGACGAGCCTCATGAATTCAGGCTTGCTGTATGCCCAATGAGGTTTGCCGTCCCAGAACCAGGTGTGGTTTTCTGAATAATCATCCTGATAAAGGGTAAGCATGGTTTCATATTTGGGCCATACAGTACACATATTATTATTGGTATGCCACTCGATCCAGGTGTAGGTCTGCGCAAAACGTTCCTTACTCGTCTGGTAAAGTGAATCGAACTCGCAGGGAACCCGTCCGGGTCCGTTTACCATGACCACATCGGCAGCCTTATTTTTCAGGTATTCATTCCGGACTTCAAGCGCGGAAAGGGGAATACCATTCTTTTCAAAATGGTGATCGTATTTGGCATCGGAAAGGAACCATTTCTGAAATTCGTTTGACCAGATCTCATCGATGCCATGGTGGCCGTCGGGTCCTTCCTTGACGCCGGGGCCGGCACCAAGGGTGCGGGTGACATAACCGTATGCATTCATCAGGCCGTTCTGTACTTTCATAAAATGGCCGCAATGGAATCCTTCACCTTTGAGGGCTGCATCCAGGATTCCTTCCACATATCCATCTCCGCTGTAATGACGGCTGAAGTCATTGATTGATATCACGGATCTAATCCAGTGCCGGATCAAGAGCATCCGTTTAAACTCATCCTTCTCTCCGTGGAAAAGCGTGTCAAGCTGGTATTTTTCAATGAAATGGCTGAACTTGGGAGAATTCAGGTCTTCATAGTGGCTGAATTCAACATTCGGTCTGAATTCGGGATTATCCACCTTCACCGTATGATAATTCCTGGAGGTGCAGCTCATAAGCAGCATTCCAAATACCAGGACGATCAGATTTACTTTCATTTCATTATGTTTTATTATGATGATAAAAGTAAACAATAATTTTCATTCATCAAAACCTTATGTTATGCCAACTCCCGGCGGTACGCAAGGTGAAATTAGAAAGGCGAAAGGCGAAGGTGAAGAGAATACGGGAACAAGGCGAAATTAGAAATTAGAAAGGCGAAAGTGAAGAGAATACGGGAACAAGGTGAAATTAGAAAGGCGAAAGGCGAAAGTGAAGAGAGTAGGAGAACAAGGTGAAATTAGAAAGGTGAAAGGCGAAAGTGAAGATAATACGAGAGTACGACGGTAGACGAAATGTTGAGAGAGTAAGAGAGTACAAGGGTAGACGAAATGTTGAGCGAAGTCGAAACATGCTTCATTAAAGAGAATGATGCCGGTCGGAGAGCGTAGCCGAACCGTTCATGATTTAAAGGCAGGTCCGCGGTCGTAGAAGCCGAAATGGAGTCTGACCAGGGAACGGACAAGGTGAAATTAGAAAGGCGAAAGGCGAAAGTGAAGAGAATACGACGGTAGACGAAATGTTGAGCGAAGCTGAAATATGCTTTATTTAAATCAAGGAAAATTCTATTGTGGGCAAAAATCTTTCATTTCATTATTTAATCCTTATTATATAAAAGATTTCAATAAAAAACATTTAACAAAACCTTACAGTAATAAAATTTTTCTTTAATTTTGGGTTTGGAGAATGAAATCTGAATTTCAGAATACCATCCTTGTTTAATTATTCCAGTTATGAAAAGAAATATCCTTCACAATCTTCCGGTCCTGGTTTCAATTTTGATATTACTTCTTTCTCTTACCGGGAATGCTCAAAATCCGGACGGATTAACAATCATAAAACCAACGGAAACGGATGAGGTCCTTAATAACCCCGGAATGGGGTTTATGACCTTTCAGAGGTTTAACGGTGACACGCTGAATCCGGGAAAAGGATGGACTGAAGGATTCCCGATCGAATACCAGTCTTTCAGCGGCGATCTTACAAATAAGGACTACCCCGCAACCACCATTGCCTACCTGCGCGTTTACTGGAAATTTATTGAACCTGAACAGGGAAAATACAACTGGGACCTACTCGACAAGGCACTTGCAACAGCGGAGCGAAGGCAGCAGACCCTGTTGCTCCGGATTGCCCCGTACGGAACGGGCAACCAGAGGGACGTACCCGAATGGTACCGCAAAATGGTGGGACCCGAAAAGAACTGGAAATACAACAACCCTGTAAATAAATGGGTGGTAGATCCGGAAGATCCCCGGTATGCGGAATATTTCGGTGGAATGATCCGTGCCCTGGGTATGCGGTATGACGGTCATCCCGACCTGGAAGCCATTGATCTTTCGATCGTCGGTGCGTGGGGTGAAGGAGCCGGTTCGGAATTGCTCAGCCGGACAGCCAGGGAAGCTCTGGTCGATGCCTATACCGAATCTTTCAGGAAAACACCAATCATCGCTTTGCTGATGGACCGGAAAACCAACATGTATGCCGATTCAAAGATCACTGTGGGTTGGAGAGTTGACTGTATCGGCGATCTGGGCTTCTGGGCAAATGAGCAGAATGGCTGGACACATATGCTCGATTTCTACCCGCGGGAGATCATTAATGAGAATGTCCAGGACGATTGGAAAACATCACCCATAAGTTTTGAGATCTGTGGAACTTTTCTCAGCTGGAAAGAGCATGAAAAATATGACAGGGACGACGTAAAATATATTTTTGACCAGTCTCTGAAATGGCATATGTCATCATTCAACGCCAAATCATCACCGGTACCCGATGAATGGAAGGACCTGGTGGATGACTGGCTGAAAAAAATGGGATACCGTTTCGTGCTGAGACGTTTTACCTACCCGGAAACGGTACATCAGAACGGGAAAATGCCCTTTACCTCCTGGTGGGAAAACAAGGGTGTAGCCCCCTGTTATAAGGATTTTATCCCGTCCATCCGTCTGAAATCCAAACAGGGAGAAACAGTATTCGTTATGAATGAAGAGATCCGTAAATGGCTCCCGGGCGATATCGTATTCGACGATGCCATTTTTATCCCCCTCGATATGCCCCCGGGAACGTATGATGTGCAAATCGCTCTCGTCGACCGGATGATGCATAAACCGAGGGTTATGCTGGCCATCGATGGAAGGACGGATGACGGATGGTACCAGCTTGGGACTGTGAAAGTTGAAGAGTGATCAGGTTCAACTGGAATATATACCTTATTATATATACATCTATAATGCAGGCAGGAAGATGAGTAAGTTGTATGATATTATTGTCGTTGGTGAACTGAACGTCGATCTTATTCTCGATCAGATCGAAAAATTTCCGGAAGTCGGGAAAGAGGTACTGGCCCGTAAAATGACTCTGACCCTGGGCAGTTCTTCCGCCATTTTTGCAAGCAATATCTCGAGCCTGGGTTCTAAAGTAGCCTTTATTGGAAGGATCGGGAAGGATAAATTCGGCGAGGTAGTTCTGGAAAGCCTTCAGAAAAACAGAGTCGACACTTCCATGGTAAAAATGGATACTTCAGCCGGCACAGGTGCAACCATCATCCTGAATATTGCGGAGGACCGGGCAAATACCACCTATCCCGGAGCCATGGACAATCTCATCCTTACAGATATTTCCGGGGAGGACCTGAAAAAAGCCGGGCATCTGCATTTTTCCTCCTATTTCCTGCAGCCCGGAATGAGGAAGGACCTGGGCAATCTTTTCCGCCTGGCAAAAAACAACGGGCTAACGACTTCTTTCGATATGCAATGGGACCCTGAAGAAATCTGGGATCTGGACTTTACCGCCATCCTTCCCCTGGTGGATGTTTTCCTTCCCAATGAGAACGAACTCATGCAACTTACAGACAAAGATAATCTCAATGACGCTATTGAAGCGATCAAACCCTATGTCAATATCCTGGTGATCAAGCGAAGTAACAAGGGATCGATTGTCGTTCACCGGGACGTGCTTTTGGACGTACCCGCATTCCTGAATGAGAATGTAGTAGACGCCATTGGCGCAGGTGACAGTTTCAATGCCGGATTCATTCATAAATTCATTTCGGGCGCCTCTGTAGAGGAATGCCAGCGATTCGGCAATCTCACCGGGGCGGTTTCAACGACCGCATCCGGTGGAACGGCAGCTTTTTCAGATACCCTCGAGTTCCGGAAAACGGCTCTAAAAAAATTCGGTGTCAGGATTTGACCCGTAACAACCCAGTTCGAAATGCATAAGCCTTTTTGTTGCGGATCCTCAAAGACACGGGCTTAACCAACAATTTTCCTTCCTGTTTGTTAGTGTACTACTAAATATTCAAAATAACCGGAAGGAAGAAGATTGATTTTGAATGAGGGAATGCCTATGCAGCTTTTAAAACCTTTTTCATCCTTCCTGGTCTGTAAAGACCAGGGTATAGGGTTGTAATTTCGATCCGTCGTTTCACAGCACACAGCACTTTGTGTCTTATTTTTCCCAACAAAATCGTCTTATTTTTATTATTACTTACTTTCGGAGTTTCGATATTTACTTATTTAAACTGTAAAAAAGATTTTTTTTAGTGTTATGGAGAAAGATTTTTTTCTTTTAGTTTTGTTTTAAAATTTTTTTCTTATTTTTATTGCAATAAAAATGAAACAAAAGATAAAAGTACTTTTTAGATAATGATACGTAAATGCAAAACCCCTAAATTCACTTTTAATATTTCTTTTATGAGCAATTTTCATCAAATTGAGAAACATGTAAAACTTTAATCAACCAATTAAACTACTTTTCTATGAAAAAAAAGCTATTCTTAACATTTACCCTTATTGTGACAATACTGGGAATTACATTCGCGCAGAACCGCACTCTGACCGGTACGGTAACCTCTGCTGAGGATGGGATGCCTATGCCAGGTGTCAACGTTACGGTTCAAGGGTACGCAGGTCTGGGAACAATTACTAATGTTGAAGGAAAGTATACATTAGACGTTCCTGCAGAAGCAACCACGCTTGATTTTTCTTTTGTTGGGATGGAACCGCAGAGCGTTACCATCGGAGGACAAAGAATAATCGATGTTGCCATGCAATCATCCTCTGAAGAACTGGAAGAGGTTACTGTTACGGCTCTTGGTATCAAGAGACAGACAAAGGCTCTCGGTTATTCAGCGCAGGAATTGCAACAGGATGAATTGTCCGGGGCAAGGGAGTTGAGTATCAGTAACTTCCTGACCGGTAAAGTATCCGGGCTACAGGTTTCGAAAACCTCCAGTGGTATTGGCGGATCTACAAATGTAACCATCCGTGGTAACAGCTCACTTACCCAAAATAACCAGCCATTATATGTAGTCGATGGAGTAGCCATCTCCAATGACAGTCACAGTTCAGGCGGTTTATGGGGCGATCTTGACTATGGTGATGGCATCGGTGATCTCAATCCCAACGATATTGAGTCCGTCTCTGTGCTGAAGGGTCCAAATGCTACTGCACTCTATGGTTCCCGTGGTAGTAACGGTGTGATCATGATCACAACAAAAACAGGCTCCCGCAGATCCGGGATCGGCGTAGAAATTAATTCAAATTTCTCGGTTGATGTTATCAACCAGGTTCCGACCTTCCAAAATAAATATTCCACAGGATATGAAGAAACCAACATATATCCTGATTACACCTTGGAAGTTCCTCCGGGAAGCGGCCATTTTTATGAAAATTTGCCCACATGGCACGGAGATAGCTGGGGTCCCCCCCTCGACGGAAGAAGAACCGTAATCAATCCCTTCGTTATGCCGGGTGATACAACCATATCGCTTTTGAAACTTCTGCCTCAGGATCCGAATAACGTAAGAGATTTCTATGATCTCGGTATGTCGAACCAAAATACGATTGCCATCACTGGCGGTAATGAAAATTCCACTGCCAGGTTATCCATCGGCAATACATGGGCACACGGCATAATGCCCAATCATAAAATCTCAAATCAGAATATAGCCTTGAGAACCACAACAAAGGTCAGTGATTTTTTGTCCTTTGACGCCAAGGTCAATTACATTCATGATGAAGGCCATCAACGCCCGGTTCTGGGTTCCACAACCTCGGAGAACGTTGTGTATGACCTTGCCATTATGGGTCGTTATGTGCCTCTCGATTTTCTGAAACAGTATTATGATCAGACCGGTGAAAGGGGTCGTTGGCCTGGTATAAGTAATAACCCTTACTATGTTGTAGATGCGTTGAAAAATGATGATAAGAAAGACCGTCTCCTTGGTTATGCCTCGGCGAACCTGAAGATTGCCAGCTGGTTGGATCTTGTTGGTCAGGTCGGTGCTGACATTTATACTCAGACCCTTGAGAGAAAATGGCCGATCGGCGCAAACGGGGCGGATAATTCAAAGGGTCGTTTGACACAGAATGTCAGAAGGTCGAACGTAATCAATGCCAATGCCATCATGACGGCCCATAAAGCGGTTTCAAGTTCCCTTAACCTGTCCGGAAGCCTTGGATCAGAAATCGTTTCCCGGAAATGGCAGAGTTCATCGATCGACGGACGTGTATTCAAAGCGCCTGATGTATATTTTATTTCCAACGCACAGGATATTCGTGCGGATGCCGGAATCGCCGACAAAGAGGTTCAGTCTGTTTTCTTCACAGGACAGGTTGCTTATAAAGAATATCTTTTTTTAGATGTTACAGGTCGTAACGACTGGTCTTCCGCTCTGGGAATCCACGATCAGTCTTTCTTCTATCCATCTGTAAGTACCAGTTTTATATTCTCCGAAGCCTTCAGTTCACTCCCGAAGAATATTCTATCCTTCGGTAAAATAAGAGCTTCATGGGCACAGGTTGGAAACGACTCGGATCCTTACCTTACACAAAACGGTTACAATTTATATTCCACAGGCTGGAACGGTTTGAGTTATGCTTCAAAGAATTCGCAGATACCGCTGTTCAACCTGAAGAATGAGTTGACCACTTCATGGGAAGTCGGCGCCGACCTGAGATTCTTACAGAACAGATTAGCCTTCGACGTCACGTATTATGACGGTTATACCACAAACCAGATCCTGCCGACAACCATATCGAACGCGAGCGGTTACAGCAGTGTTGTGATAAATGCCGGTAAGGTCGCCAATAAAGGACTGGAACTTACCTTTAATGCCGCTCCTGTTGCAACAAGCAGTGGTTTCAGATGGGATATTTCGTTTAATTATGCAAGAAACCATTCAGAAGTCATTGAGCTTTCCCCAGGTGTGGAAACTTACACACTGATAGGCGATTCTTATCCGAACCATATTGAAGCAAGACCGGGTCACCCTTACGGTGATATCGTGGGTTACGCTTACAAACGTGCCCCTGCATCTGCCGGCGAATATGCCGGAGAGTATATCGTAAATGATGGCGGAGGGTATGTAAGGGAATCCACACAGAGCGTTCTGGGAAATATCACTCCCGACTGGATCGGAGGTTTGAACAACACGATCTCATTCAAGGGATTTTCTCTGAACGTCCTGCTCGATTTCGTACAAGGTGGCGAATTATCTTCATCCACAAAGTACCAGATGACCGCCAAAGGTACCGGAATCTGGACCACATGGGGCAGACGGCCCCAGGATACGGATGAGGCCGGCAACCAGCTTCCACTTGTTGGTGTGCTTCCGGGAGTTAACGAGATCGTTGACGCAGAAGGTAATGTCACAGGTTATAAGACGAACGACGTCGCTGCCGATGGTCAGACCCTTTGGGCTAACAGGGCCTGGAGTGAAATTGGTGAGGAAATGGTACTCGACGGTAGTTACATCAGCCTGAGAGAAGTCGTTCTTAGCTATAATTTCAACCCCTCGGTGTTGAAAAAGACTCCTTTCGCAGGATTGACGATCAGTCTCATCGGAAGGAATCTGGCTTACCTTGAACAACATATGCAGGGAATGGGTATTTCACCTGAATCGGCTCCTAATACAAGCGGCGCCGCCACAGGTATTGAAGCACTTTCATTGCCTTCAACACGAACCTACGGTGTTAATCTCAGGGTTAATTTCTAATGTTATAACCAATAATACTGCATAATATGAAAACATTAATTATAAAGATAAAAACAATCATTGCAATCTTGCTGGTCATGCTGCTTATCAATGCGTGTACCGACAACTTTGAGACTTTGAACACTCATCCGGGCCTTGTAACGAAAGATCTGATCAATCCTGATCTGCTGCTGACCCGCGTTGAAGTCGATCTGTTCGTTAAAGGTTCCGGCGGTCCAGGATCAGCAGGTAACTACTGCGGACTGGACGTTTCAGATGCAAACCGCCCATTCCAGACCGGAGACAATCCGGGGTTATGGAATAGTACCTATAATGACTATGTAAGAAATAGTGCGGATATCATTCACCTCACTGAAGATGACCCGGATATGGTGAACAAGCATGCCATCGCCAGGATCATTAAGGCGTACGCCTTCGCCAATCTTACGGATACTTATGGGGACGTGCCCTATTTTGAGTCGGCTCTTAAGCTGGAACAAGCTGTATTCCAACCAAGGTACGATGCACAGCAGGATATCTATATGGATCTTTTCCAGGAACTGAAGGAGGCTGCAGCTGAATTGGACGCTGACAAAGCTAGTTTCGGAAATGCTGATATCCTCTACAAGGGTGATGTAGCCAAATGGAGAAAACTGGCCAATTCACTCAGATTCCGTCTTGCTCTCAGGGTGCGTTATGTTGATGCTACACTTGCCAAGTCACAAATGTCGGATCTGACCCTCGACAACATGATCTCACAAGCAGACGACGATGCGTTTATCACGAGGATTACCGATTATCCTGAAAATGAAAACCAGGCCTACGTGAGTATGGTGAATGCGAAAGGTGATATTACGAAGTCTTATATAGGAAAAACCCTTTTGGATTTACTGGTTGGTACTGGTGACAGTCATAACCCGGAAGATCCGCGGATCGGATTCTATTGCGACACCGCCAAGGCAGACTGGCCCGGCTCAGTGGATACCGTCGATTATTTTGGATATCGTGGTCACCCCCTTCTGGGTCTCGTTCCCGTTGAGGAAAAATACCCTTACGGTTCAGAATCATGTTCCAGAGTTCCGGATTTTGCGTATTGCCCAAGCGTTCAGGTCAGCGTTTTCAGAAGTTCCGAAACCTATTTTTCATTAGCTGAGGCTGCACTCGTCGGACTGTATGGTTCACCGGCTGATGCACAGATGTATTATAAGCAGGGAATAGTTGAAGCTATGAATCAATCTCTTGCAGAATTCGAAGACCTGGTACCTCAAATACCGGAAGTTTGTCTTCTTCTCCATCAGGGTGATCCGGCTGGTCCCTGGACAGAGGCCGATGTGCAGGATTATATAGACTATAAAACTGTATCTCAGGCCCAGGTGGATGATTTCCTGGCAAATGCTCCGGTCATGACTTTAACCGGTGACGATACCCATAAGCTGGAAATGATCATCAACCAGAAAATTATTAGTATTCCCACATCGTTACAGGGTTGGTCTGAAAAAAGAAGAACCGGTTTTCCGAAAGTTCTTGTCGGTCACGATAACGACGACCTGAAAGGCAAGATTCCCCGTAGGTTCCAGTGGCCTACTTCAGAACAACAGGTTAATAGTGCAAACTTTGCTATAGCTGTTGAAAAAATCGGTGGAAAAAACGAACAATCGGTTAAATTCTGGTGGGATGCCAATCCGAATTACGATGCGAACAGCCAATATCCGGGTGAAGTACTTTCACAGCCAACGGCTTGGATTACAACTAAATAGTTTTAGGTTTTTTAGATAGGCATCTTTTAGTTAGGTTCAGATTGTAGCAATGGATAGCCCGCGGAGATTGGTAGCTTCGTGGGCTATCTCTTTTATTCCGGCCGGTTCCCTGCATCCTTTGATTCGTTACAAAAAGTCATAGGTAGTATTATAAAGAAAACTCGATGACCCTTCGGCTCCGCTCAGGGACCGGACAATTCGATGAACGAAGAACTTTTCGGATGGTGGTAAGGCAGGCAAAAGGCCCTTCTTGCGAAAGTCACTGAATTTTAAATTTATACATAGAGGCCTTTTGCCTGCCTTACCACCATCCGAAAAGTTCACCCTCTTGAATGAAGTCACCGGTCCCTGAGCGGAGCCGAAGGGTCATTGAGTTTTCTGGCAAACACTAGGTAACAGACATGAGTAAATTATTTTCGCCACAAAACACATCCTCGCTTGCTTTACACGCATCCCAGGTCATCATGCATGCATCAGGCATAAAGACCGGGCCGGTAATGTATTCCCCGTGAGCATGACTGCACAGTCCTGTCCCGATCAACCACTAAGGATCCTGCAGGAAATGTCCTTATAAACGTATTAATTCAGGTAAGTTAAAATGAAGAAGAGCAAGATATTATTCGTGATATTTTCATTCTTGACCTTTATTCAGGCCTGCAACCGGCCGGAGAAAGCCAATGTGTCTGATGAAAATACGGCAGGTAAGATTTTTGTTATCAGCGACTTTGAACATAATGCCGATTCGTCTCAGTTTGAAGGTCCTGTAAAGTTATCTCTCAAATTTCCTGCACATGGGAAACATTGTGCCGAACTGAGCGACACTTCCGGCAAATCATTATATATGGAAACCGCTGCATTTACCAAAGACTGGAGTGCATACGATTATCTGCGGTTCGACGTTTACAATCCTTCCGACCGTTTATATTACGGAACCTTACAGATTTTTGATGAGGAAGGTTCCGATCACGATGCGGAGTTTTCCGGTCAGAGTTATAATGGTGACAGGCTGTTCCTGAACACAGGATGGAATCATTTTAATTTTCTGCTTCATCATGCCATGGTGGAAGAAGGGGACCGGCCGATTGACCTCAGCCGGATAAGAAAAATGAGTTTTTCTTTCGGGCAGTCCGAAACGCCTCTTTACGTAGATAATATCAGGCTTGTGAAGGGAGAAGAAAGCCGTCGAAGCAGATCGGTCATTAAGCCTGAAGATTGTGTGATTCTGATCAATGACCGGTATGCCTATCCTTCACTTGCAGGTCCTGTGGAAGCCATTGAAACGAGTGACAGGATCTTGCATTTGCGGACAGAGGCTGAAAAATCGGTTGAGGCCCTTAAAAATGACCTGAAAGCTGCAGAATTGCAGGGGTTCCAGACCTTATACCAAAGAATACCACTGATCACTGCTGATGTCGGTTTGAATATCAGGAGCCGGCTTGTATGGTTTCAGAATGAGAAAGAAGAAGGTAAGATACTCGAATATGTGATATCCTCCTGCAAAGCCGCATCTAAGGAGCTGACGGATAGGATAGTGTCCAGACCGACAGACAAACTGACTTTTGCACCTGAGGACGAAGTGAACCGCGCTTCTATGTATGTACCATCTTATCCTCCCTTTGAGGAGCTAAAACCGGGAGACGGATACTACGAGGATAAGTCCGGCAGGCCGGTAATGGTATTTTCAGTATTGCAGGTGAACCAGGGGCCGCTCATGGATTATTTTGCGCCCTTTGATCACAGGCTTGAAAGCTATACTGTGGGAGGAGGATCAAGGTATAACATTGAGGATTCACCTGTTTATACGGCATTTCACAAATACCCCGGTACCCACAGGGTTGGCTGGGACGGCTGGTGTGGTCACCTGATCAAGGACCGTTGGTCAATGGGCGGAAAGAAAGAAGACGTGGTTATCTGCCTTGAGAATGAACATATAAAGAAAGCGGTGCTTGACTATATGAATCGGCATTACCGGGAATGGACGGGTAATCCTGATCTTTTGTATAATATCATGGCATACGAACTTCAATATATTTGTTTTTGCGATCAGAGCCAGGGAATGTTCCGCGAATGGCTTAAGAAGAAATACGGTGCCATCGGGACATTAAACAAAGCATGGAGTACATCCTACGATTCATTCAATACGGTTGAAGCCCCAAAAACCAGCAATGCCAGACCGGTTGACGATACAAACAGGGCTGAATGGTATGACTGGGCCTGCTTCAATAACCGCAGGTTCACCGACTATATGAAATGGATAAAGCAGGAAATGCGGAGGCTTGATCCGGAGACAGCCATCTGTGCCGGCGGCACGTCATCGATGTTAAACTCCTCCAACAGCGTTACCGGGATCGATGAAGAACTGATCATCAATGAGGTGGATGATGTCATTCTGAATGAATCCGGAAGCTCCCCGGTATATTCCGATCTTCTCCTTTCCCTCAGCGATAGCCGTAAAGTAATGGTAGATCCTGAGATGGGTGGTGACACACATGGGATCCTGCTACAGTTCCTGCACGGCAAGGCTGATATCTCCAAATGGTGGTGGGCCGGTTCACCCAGCAAGGAATTTCCCCGGATGAACGAAACCTCCTTACCACATAGCAAGCAGATCCCCTTAGAGGAATTAGACAATGTGCTGCGGCTGGGCCTCGACATAAGAAGGCTGAGCAGTGAGATTTCGGCATTCACACATGAAGAACCCGAACTTGCCATCCTCTACTCCAAATCAAGCATCATCCAGGTACCACCCGGACAAATCCAGTCGGGAAACACACCTTACATAAATACGTTGTACTCGGCCTGGAAGGGTGCACGATTCCTGGGATGCCGGACAGGATTTATCAGTGAGAAACAAATCAGGAACGGAAAACTAGGAATAATCAAATTACTGATCGTACCAGCGGTTAAATATACAGATCCGTCTGTTGTTGAGGCCGTCAGAAGGTATGTTAGTAACGGTGGAATTGCCCTCGTCATCCCGGAATCATTTATTTTTGACCAGTATGCCCGGCAAAATGACGGGTTAAAAGACTTTGGGATCAGGGTTGAAGGTGTGACACTCCCGCCTATACTGGGTAAGGGAGAAAAAGAACAAAATTATGATCAGAGTTTTTCCCAGGCTATCCTTTATGGGGATGTTAAAAAGAAAATTACCTGTAAACCTGAGAATATTTTCGAAGATGATACTTCACTCGTGACCCTGATGTCCAACGGCCTTGTTCAGAAGATTGATCCTGGGAAAAACCAGGTCCTTGCGACATTTGAAGACGGTAATCCAGCCATCATCCTTGTCAGACAGGGCAAGGGATTGTTGTATTATCTTGCCGCACCTCTTACTGAAAGCTCTTCCTCTTTGCTGATGGAAAAACTAGCTCCGATTGCGGGGTTGAAAAGACCCGTGGTAGGTGTGGACAACAAGGGCCATCTGATAACCGGGGCAGAAATTCGTTCAATTGAACGGGAAAATGACTATCTTGTCTATGCATGTAATCTTACCGGTGAGCCGGTTGAGTTCAGCCTGCAAGGGAAGATTCTCCGGGAATTAACCGATTTGAGAACTATGATAACATTGAAAACAGATCAATTAACCCTCAAACCCTACCAGGAGACAATTTATAGGATTGCTAAAATATTTGAATAACGGGTATTCCCCTCTCTGAACCGCTGGAGGCGGATAAAGGGCAGGAATTAAAAAACCTGGAATAACCTGAAACATATAAAAAAATTGGAAAGAAACTTTAATCTGCATTAATTTGAGTGATCTTTGTTGAAAATCCTGAATCCAGTACGTAACATGGAAATTAATTAGTATTTGCAAGAAAACTCGACAACCCTTCGACTTCGCTCAGGGACCGGCGACTTCATTCAAGAGGGTGAACTTTTCGGATGGTGGTAAGGCAGGCCAAAGGCCCTTATGTATAAATCTAGAATTCAATGGTTTTCTTATGAAGGGCCTTTGGCCTGCCTTACCACCATCCGAAAATGTTCTTCGTTCATCAAATTGGCCGGTCCCTGAGCGAAGTCGAAGGGTTGTCGAGTTTCTTTCTGATACTAATTAGATACTAACCTAAAAATACATCATTATGAAATTCCGTCAAATCGCATTTATGTTGTCAATTTTTCTTATTGCAGCCGGGATGTTCTCATGCGGCAGCAATCCGCGGGACCTATACGCGAAAATGCCTAAGATCGATGCACACGTCCATATCAGGGTGGAGGATCCGGCCATCATTAAAGCTGCTGAAAATGAGAATTTCAGGCTTTTTTCCATTTGCGTCCGTTCATCCAGCCGGGCGAATATTGATAAACAGCTTTATTTTGCGGAGAAGATGCATAGTGAGTTCCCGGAAGAACTCGCCTTTGCCACCACATTTTCAATGGAGAATTTTGGGCAGGATGGATGGCAGGAAACAGTGATCGACAGTCTGAAAAGAGACTTTGAGAATGGGGCCGTTGCCGTAAAGGTCTGGAAAGACATCGGCATGACATTCCGGGACAGCCTCGGAAACTTCATCCTGATCGACGACCCCCGTTTCGATCCGGTCCTCGATTTTATCGAATCGAGTGGCAAAACACTTATCGCCCACCAGGGAGAACCAAAAAATTGCTGGCTGCCTCTTGATTCGATGACAGTCAATAATGACCGGAACTATTTTAAGGAAAATCCCCAATACCACATGTACCTTCATCCCGACTATCCGTCATATGAGACCCTCATTGCCGCCCGTAACCATATGCTGGCGAAACATCCGGGACTGAGAGTTGTGGGTGCTCATCTGGCCAGCCTCGAATGGAGCGTAGACGAACTAGGCAAATGCCTGGACAAATATCCCAATCTTGCCGTGGATATGGCCGCCCGCGTATGCCATTTCCAGGTTCAGGACCGGCAGAAAGTCAGGGATTTCCTTGCGAAATACAGCGACAGGATCCTGTACGGTACCGATTTCGCGATCAATGAGAAAGACAATATGGAAGAACAGATCGCTGCCATGGATAAGGCATGGCAAAGTGACTGGGATTACTTCTCGAGCGGGGAGAAAATGACTTCACCGGATGTGAACGGAGCATTCCGGGGCCTGGCGCTAAAGGAAGACGTTCTCCGGAAGATCTATAACGACAACGCACTTCACTGGATACCCGGGGCATTTTAAAGATTCAGGATTGCAGAGATTGAATGGGTACCGCCCAATCTCCATGAACTATGAAAGATAAGGATATTCCAAAGGTATTATATGATGATGAATGTGAACTCTGCAAAAGTTCCATCCGGTTTATCGATGAACATAAGGGCCGGAATAAGTTCGATTTCATTCCGTTGAAATCGGAGGAAGGGAAAAAATACCTGGAGAAATTCGGCTACCCGCCCGGGTATAACGATTCGGTCCTTCTTATCCATGGGGATGAACAGAAAAAAGGTTCGGACGCCGTACTTGAGATATTGCATAAACTTAAAAGCCCGTGGTCGGCACTCTACCGCCTGAAGGTCATTCCCAGGCCGGTCCGGGAATTTTTCTACGGATTGGTCAGCAAGTACCGGCACCGGGGGATGGAAAGGCGAAAGGAGAAAGGTGAAAGGCGAAAGGGGGGGGGATACAAGGAGAAAGGTGAAAGGTGAAAGGCGAAAGGCGAAAGGAGAAAGGAGAAAGGAGAAAGGTGAAAGGCGAAAGGTGAAAGGTGAAAGGTGAAAGGCGAAAGTAGAATTCAATCCAAGGATGGTGACTGTAACCGCTGATTTGGTGAATGGAGTTGAGACCACTTGAAACAAACGAGGTCATGAAATTCTATGAAAACTGAAAACCGAAAACTGAAAACCGAAAACTGAAAACTGAAAACTGAAAACCGAAAACTCTAGTTAAAACGGAGTTTCTTCAAAATATCCGTGTAAATCCGTTCCGATAGCCATCGGAATCCGCGTCATCCGTGTTCTACATTCACCCCGCCGCCGGTCTCCTAAAAAAACAGCAAAATGAAAACAGGATTATTTATCGTTAAGTTAGCG
Organism: uncultured Bacteroidales bacterium; assembly: GCA_963771005.1. Lineage (GTDB taxonomy): Bacteria > Bacteroidota > Bacteroidia > Bacteroidales > DASQZK01. The sequence goes on along the minus strand of CAVYRO010000008.1, from coordinate 577,043 downwards.
CTTCCCGTAAGCATTACCCTTCTCTCCGGATGTGGACATTCAGGGCTAAGTCCGGAGCGGGCAGGGGATGAGTACCTTCCGGAACCGCGATCAACGGAATTGGTAAAGAGTTATAATGACTCCGTTTATTTCCATGAACTATACAATACCTCAGCCATGCGGTTTGCTTTCGAAGGTACATCGAAAGAAGATTTTGTAAAATGGCAGGAGGAATTAAGGCCCGCGCTGAGGCATACCCTCGGGCTGGATAAAATCGAAGCATCCCTTCCGGGGTATGTTCCGAAAGCCGTTAAAAGAGATGCGGAGGATATCGGCTTTGCCGTCCGGGAAAGATGGATCATTTATACCGAACCGGCGGTACCCTTGCCGTTCATTCTTCTCTATCCTAAAAACATGAAGGGACGTCTGCCACTAGTGATCACACCGCATGGTCACGGAAAAAATACGGAACTTTACGCCGGGATCTATCATGATGAAGAAGAGAGGCAGTCGATGGTTGAAGGAGAGCGCGATATCGCCATCCAGGCCGTGAAGGAGGGTTATATCGTCATTGCTCCGACCACGAGGGGTTTTGGGGAAACCCGGACAAATTACGACCGTGAGAACGATGTAAAGTTTTCATGCAGGATCCAGCTTATGCATGATCTCCTTGTCGGCAGGACGCCCATCGGCGACAGGGTCTGGGATATCAGCCGGATCATCGACTGGGCCACCCGGAACCTCCCTGTCGATACCTCCCGTATAGCCGTGACCGGAAATTCGGGTGGCGGGACGGTCACTCTCTTTGCCTCAGCCTGCGATACCCGGATAACAGTAAGCATGCCCTCCTCGTATTTTTGCACCTTCGCAGGCAGCATCGGAACCGTTGCCCACTGTGACTGCAATTATATTCCCGGCATCCTTGAACTTGGCGAGATGGGCGATATCGCAGGGCTTATTGCACCCCGGGCCTTCTGCGCGATACATGGTGAGAAAGACCCCATCTTTCCGGTCGGAGAAACGCGGAAATCTTTCAGACATCTTCAACAGATTTATGCTGCCGCCGGCGTTCCTGAAAAATGCGAGTTATATGTCGGCAGTGAAGGACACCGGTACTATAAGTCGGGTGCGTGGCCTTTTGTGCGGAAGTATTTTGGGAATGAAGGGGATTGATGGGAATGGTTTAAGATTGTTTGAGATTGTTTGAGATTGTTTAAGATTGTTTAAGATTGTTTGAGATGGTTTGAAATGGTTTGAAATGGTTTGAAATGGTTTGAAATGGTTTGAAATGGTTTGAGGTCTCTTCCACTTCACCAAATCACCAGATCACCAAACCACCAAATTCTTCGGGGAGTTTCACCACAGATTTCACAGATTATCACAGAAAGATTAGAAATGGTTTGAAATGGTTTGAGATGGTTTGAAATGGTTTGATATTGTTTGAACTCCATTCAACAAATCAACAACTCAACAAATCACCAAATTCTTCCGGGAGTTTAACCACAGATTACACAGATTATCACAGAGGTTTCAATTGTTTGGTTTCAACTCCAATCAACAAATCAACAAATCACCAAATCAACAAATTCTTCTGGATCCGTGTTCCTCTTCCTCTTCCTCTTCACCAAATCATCAAATCACCAAATCACCAAATTCTTTCTGAACCATCCCTCATCTCTCCCTCAACCCACACCCGATCCCGTAAACTCCTTCCTCAAGCTGGTAAAACGGGTCGTTGAACGCGGGTCCGCCGGTGAATGGATCCTGATCGGGATTCAGATGGGGATCGAGATCGATGAACCTGAAACCGCCTGTACCGGCCGCAAAATGAACGGCGCATCCCAGGGCAAGTTTTGTCTCGATCATACAGCCCACCATAAGCTGAATATTGGCACTCCGGGCGATGGCGGCAATGTCCATGGCTTCAACGATGCCCGATTTCATGAGCTTGATATTGATCACGTCGGCACAGCCCGCTCTTACTATATTGATGGCATCACCGCTGGTGAAAACCGATTCGTCGGCACCGATAGGAACGGATGTATGATCCCTCACAAATTTCATCCCGGCGAGATCATACTTTATTACGGGTTGTTCAAACATAACCGGCCTTATCCTGTTTTTCTCCAGTTCTTCGAGGAAGTGTACAGCTTCGGGAGGGGAAAACCCCTGGTTGGCATCCAGTGTTATCCCGCAGCCCGGGGCGCCGTCTATGATTGCCAGTATGCGGTCGATATCTTCCGTGACTGATTTACCAACCTTGGTTTTCAGGACTCGGTATCCTTTGGCGGCCAGTTTTGATGCATTTTTCCTTGCAATATCAGGGGTGACAATATCCACGGTGTAGTCTGTTTCAAGCCTGTTTTCAACCCCGCCGAAGAATTTGTATAGCGGGATCCCGAGCGACCGGGTCAGGGCATCCAGCAGAGCCATTTCAATGGCGCAGCGGGCGGTAACCTGTGCGTGAAAAACACTTTTCAGATGCCTCGATATCTTAATATAGTCGGATACATCCTTCCCATGGAGGTAATCCCGGCAACTTTCCAGCGTGGCCAGGGCTGTAGCCTGATTTTCGCCGTTTACAGGTTCAAGAGGGGCAGCTTCCCCATATCCGGTGATGCCGTTCTCAAGTTCCAGTGCAATGATGACATTTTCAATGTTATACTTTGTCCCTATGGCAATCGTGAAGGGTTCATCCAGGGGGATATTGATCTTCTCAATGGTCACACGGGTAATTTTAGTTGGATTCATGCGTTTCCCTCCATTTTGATAGTGCAAGTATAAGATTTTCGATCTGATCAGGGCTGTGTACGGCGGAAACTGTGATCCGTACAATGTACCTGCCGGTCTTAACCGGGTAATCGACAAAGGGGGCCACGATCCCCTGCTCATAAAGAAAGCCGGAGAGGTCTCTTGCCATGGCGGCCGTTTTGAAGAGCAAAGGAATGACAGGCGCCGGGCCGGGAGTTGTATCATAACCCAGTCCGGCAATGCCTTCCCGGATACTTTTTGCATTATTGAACAGGGAAGTTCTCAGTCCCGGTTCATGCATGAGGATCCTGATCGCTGCAATTGCACCGGCAACTATCGCCGGGGGCAGGGCTGTCGATCCCGAATAGATTCTTGAGGAAGAAGTGATCTCCTGAATTAATTCATGCGATGAGGCAATAAATCCGCCGTAATTTCCAAGTGCTTTACTCATGGTCTCGGCCTGGAAGATCCGGCTGGAAGAGTCAAGCCCGAAATATTCGGGTGTTCCCCTGCCGTTCGTTCCCAAAATGCCTGTTCCATGCGCATCGTCCACAATGACTGTAGCCCCGTATTTTTCAGCCAGGCTGTGGATTTCCCCAAGAGGGGCGATCTCCCCGGTCAGGGCGAAAACACCGTCGGTAATAACCAGGGGCCGTTCGTGACTGTTTTTTTGCAAGAGCGTTTCAAGATGTCCGCTATTACAGTGCCTGTAATGAAGAAGGGGAACACCGGAGGGGATCCCGTCTTCAATGCTGGGATGCGAACTCTCATCTGCAAGTATCAGCGTATAGTTTTGTTTCAGGCTATCGAGAAGGATCTTATCTCCAAGGTAACCTGATGAAAACACAACCGCTGCCTCTTTACCCTTAAAATCCGACAGCGCCCTCTCCAGATCCAGGTGCAGCCTTGCTGTACCCGTTGTCCGTCTTGAGGCTGCGAAATTCATCCCGTACTTTTCGATCGCGGCGATGGCCTCATTTTTAATTTCCGTACGGCCGGCAAGTCCAAGGTAGTTGTTCCCGGCAAAATAGGAATAGATTCGCCCGCCGATCTCTGTATACCGCCCGGGACCGCTCTCAATGATGATCATAATATGCCTGGATAAATCTTCTATTCAATTTTCAGTTTATATTTGGATTCTGTCAACAGGTTGGACAGCTCCTGTTAAATCAGCCAGTCAAAATAAAGACGGGCTAAACCATTCCGGCACTTTTACTCTATAATTTCGACATATTCCCAGCTTTCATTTTTTGCTGATCTTTCGAGGGCTTCGAGCACTGACACGCAATTGAGGATGCTTTTATGCGAACGGGGTTCATCGCCGGTCCTGAACATATGGACCATATCCACATAGTTTTTTGGCGGATCCCTTTCTTCGACACGGGATTTCAGTTCCGTGATCCCCCCGTCAGTTTCCACGTAGGTTTCCCATCCGTAGCTCTTGCTTTTGAGAACGAGGGTTGCCAGCATGCCGTTTCTGTATGCAAGGCTTGCTGTGGCTTTTTTTGCATTCCTGGTAATACGTACCTTTTCGATGTCATCACCGAACATATACAGAAGCGGCTGAACAAGATGCACCCCGTAAAAGAAGATCCCGCCGTATTTTGATTCCAGGTCTGCCGGACCGTATCGCACCAACTGGTGAATCGTTCCCATTTCAGGGATTTGTTTCATGATATCGAATGTTTCATCACTCTGGGCAATGGAACTGTAAGATGTGACAGGCGTCCCGATCCTCTCAGCCATTTCTAGAAAAGCCCTTCCTTCATCCACCCTGTAACAGAAAGGCTTATCGATAAAGGTAGGGATACCGGCTTCGACAAAGGGCCTGGCGGCAGCCAGATGATATTTGGGGTGCCGGTGGTCAACAATCAGGGCGTCAATCTTTCCCATCATTTCAAGCGGATCGGAAACGATGGAAGGGATGTTGCCCTTCTCCTTTGCAATCTTTGCAAATTCCGGAGTTTCGCCCCATACATACAGGATTTGCGCGCCAGGGAATTTCTTATCCGTATTGAATAGTTTCCCCAATGCTATCGTATGGGAATTCTCAGCCCCTATCACACCGATCCGGAGCTTTTTTTCATCTTCCGGGAAACCCGTGGACGATGGATTGGCAAAAACAGTGTCTGACGAAAGGACGACAGCCGAAAGGCCGATTTTTTTAATGAAAGATCTTCTCGAAGCCATTGTAATGGAGATATGTGAATAATTACTTTTTTGCGTGAAAATAATATCGGGATGTTCATAAAAACCCAATTGCAAATAACTGTAGGTAAATGACTTGGACTTTTTCCCGAAGAGTGGGATCAAACCAGTATCTCCCATGGATTTGCAACCGTAAGTTAAAGAATAATTTTTCTTTATATTAAGATTAAAATGAAAAAATTGTAATTTAATAAGGTTTTGCAAGTTTAATATGTTTCACAAATTGAGTTTTTCTTAAAAAATTCAATTATTTTTATTAAAAATGATTAATTTTCTTTTATTTTGTTGAATAATGAACAAAAGAATCAATTCCCATTAACCTCTCACTACTAATTTAGCCAACCCGATGGATAAATCATTCAGTAAATCAACCGTTTCCAGAAGAGCTTCGATCCTGGAAGAACTCGAAAGCAAGGGTCAGGTAACCGTAAGTGATCTAAGCAGGATGTTTAGCATAAGTGAGGTGACCATTCGCAATGACCTTTCTCATCTTGAAAAACAAAATATGTTGATCCGTGCAAGGGGAGGCGCCATAAAGGTAAAATTTTACCGGATGGGTATAGACCCTTCCTTTTCGGATAAAGAGAAAGAGTTTCTGAAAGAGAAACAGCGGATTGCAAAAGTAGCATTGAAATTTATTGAGGATGGGGATACCATCGTCCTGGATTCGGGAACCACCACTACGGAGATTGCAAAAAACCTGGAACAATTTAAGAATCTTACGATAGTGACCAACGCACTGAACATTGCAAGCATCCTGTCCGATTATGAAGGGTTTAATATTTTCATGCCGGGAGGTTCCCTCCGGAAAAAGTCCCTGTCTCTTGTCGGGTCGCTTGCCGATCAGAGTTTTGAGAAATTTTACTGCGACAAGCTGTTTCTCGGTGTAGATGGTTTCGATACCAGTCATGGCCTGTCTACTCCGAATTCGGAAGAAGCCCACCTCAACCAGATCATGATCTCGATTGCAAAGAAGATTATCGTGGTTGCCGATTCGAGGAAATTCCTGAGAAGACGGTTCGCATTCATCGCTCCGGTTTCCAAGATCGATGTCGTGATCACCGATTCCGGGATAACTGACGAAGACAGGACCCGGCTTGAAAAAAGCGGGATTGAGGTAATTATTGCATAAATTCGCCGGCGCTTTTTGTAAACTACAGTATTTAAAAAATAAATCCAAAAACCCAAATATCAAACAAATTCCAATTTTCAATACTCTCATATCCATTCCGTTTAAACATTGACTATTTCTGATTTGAGAATGTCATGTCTTTGGTATTTTGTTATTTGGATTTTCTCCGGAGTAGTGAGTACTGATTCACAGATATTCCCCGGGATATTGCAAAAGATATTTCTATGAAGAAGAGACCGTGGTTATTGTATGCTCTCGTTACAACCTTGTTCTGGGGAGTTTGGGGTGCTTTGATCGAAATTCCGGAAAAAAACGGTTTTCCCGCCACCCTGGGATATATTGTTTGGTCGTTGACGATGATCCCCTGTGCAATTGTTGCACTGATGATCATAAAGTGGAAGCTTGACGTCACCCCCCGCGCCATTCTTTACGGAATGATCGTAGGCCTCCTGGGCGCTGGCGGACAGCTCGTTCTTTTCAATGCCCTGAAAGAAGGGCCGGCATACCTTGTGTTCCCGATCATCTCCCTTTCGCCGGCTGTTACCGTTATTCTTTCAGTACTTTTCCTGAAGGAGACTACCACCCGGAGGCACTGGGCCGGCATAATTACGGCGCTCGTTGCCATCGCACTGATGTCTTTTCAAAAACCCGACAGCAAGATCATCCATCATGGTTACCTGTGGTTTATCCTGGCACTCCTGGTATTTCTTGCCTGGGGTATCCAGGCCTTTTTTATGAAGAAGGGTAACGACACCATGCGAGCGGAGAGCGTCTTCTTTTATATGATGATCAGCGGACTGTTGCTTGCCCCGGTAGCCTGGTTCATGACCGACTTCAGCGTCGATATCAACTGGGGATTCAAGGGACCTTACCTGGCTGCTATGATACAGGTGCTGAATGCCATCGGTGCCCTCATGCTTGTCTATGCCATCCGGTTCGGAAAAGTTATCATCGTGGCACCCCTCACGAATGCCGTTGCCCCGATCATAACCGTGATCCTTTCCCTGATAATCTATATGGTCATCCCCAACCCGGTCATCATCGCCGGGATGGTGGTCGCGATGGTGGCGGTGTACCTTATGGCGGAATAGGGGAAACAAGGTGAAAGGTGAAAGGAGAAAGGCGAAAGGGGGGGAAGACAAAAGGTGAAAGGTGAAAGGTGAAAGGCGAAAGGGGGGGAAGACAAAAGGTGAAAGGTGAAAGGTGAAAGGCGAAAGGGGGGGAAGACAAAAGGTGAAAGGTGAAAGGAGAAAGGCGAAAGGGGGGGAAGACAAAAGGTGAAAGGTGAAAGGAGAAAGGCGAAAGGGGTGGAAGACAAAAGGTGAAAGGTGAAAGGAGAAAGGAGAAAGGCGAAAGGAAGATCTGCTCTGAATTTGGTGATTTGTTGATTTGGTGAAGTGACTTGAAACTACCTGAAACCATCTTTCTTAATCTGTGTCAATCTGTGGTTAAACTCCCTGAAGAATTTGGTGATTTGTTGAATGGAGTTCAAACCACCTTCAAACCATTTCAAACCATTTCAAACAACCTCTTCCACTTCACCAAATCACCAAATCACCAAATCACCAAATTCTCACCGGCTGGTGCCATTCGCTCCAATCCGACCATTCACTTCCTTCACCCTTCTGTCTTACCCGGCAGAAATATATTCCTTTCTTAAGTGAAGACTGGCCGGTCATCGATCCGGAGAATTCACCGTTTTCGACGTTTACCGTTGTGGAATTATCCTCGCCCGTAATAACGGAATGGTAGACAATGTCATTGCCGGCAGAATCGGCAGCCATCTCGAGTTCCCACCTTTCCTGGATGCCGGAATTGTACCAGGGGGTTTTATGAACGGCTGGATTCTCCGGGCAACTTACCGGTCCGATAGGTTGCGTGGAAACAACAAAATTATCGAACCACCGGTTTTCGGTCTTCACTGCTCCGTTATTCCAGTACGATTCAAGGAAGACTGCATTGATGCCATACGCGGTAAAAGTACCCCTGAAGTTGAGATTTTTACGTTCTGCCTCCAGCTTCCCGTTGATCCAAAGTTGCGCGAGTCCGTCACTCTCCCCGGGAGTATTTAATTTTGCGCGGGCTTCAACAGGCACCCAGTATCCCGATTGGTCCGTGGCCGATATCCTGAAATGGCTTTCCGGGCGGTTGCCCAGCCACCTGAGATTATCAAAATCATTGTATTTGGTCGTGATCACACTGTCGGTCATATCCATTACCCCACTGGCCGGATCGAGAGTCAGGGAATTGCCGGAACCACTCCAGACATGCATGATCATCGCCTGCCTCCAGTTTTCCGAAACGATACTCGTCGCCCTCGACATCTTGGCCGGTGCGCCTTCCCATCCGTGTTCATGTTTGACATAGATCCGCCAGTAAACCTCCCCGAACTTTTTACCTTCACTGACCACCGGGGAACCACCGGGAAAATCACCGAAGGCTACCTGCCGGTTCCCCCGCCCGGTCACATCTCCCTTATCAAATCCCATATTTACGGAACCTCCCGAAACACCGTAATTTGCGGAATGATCAATCTTCCCTTTATATCCCATATAGGACTTCTCTGTATCAAAATCATCATACCAGATCACATTTTCATCATTCTCTTCGGGTTGTACAGGCAACATTTCCACATAATCGATATGGGGTGTCCCCGGTATGCCCGTATTGTCCGGATCCGGACCCGGCGATGCATGTCCCTGGCATCCGTATTGCATAAAGGAGAGTGTAACCAGGGCAGCTGCAAGGAATGGTAAAGAATTAAACAAGTCATTTTTACTTTTCATCTTTCATATAATTGGAGAGAAACATTTTTTATTTGGATCATTAATTTTTTCGGTTTTAATAAAAATCTAATCCGTACATATCCGTTTAATCCATGTTCATTTTCTTTCATTACTTTATTTAACTAATCAATATAGACTTGCAAGTTAGTAAATTCAAGAAAAAGGAAGAAAAAAAATTGGTTGAAACCTTTCAAAAGCTTATTTTTAAGAAAAAATTATTTATGATGAAAATCCGGACATGGAAAATACTTGCAGTACTGCTATCCGCCACCACGGGAGTCCCTGTGCACAGCCAGGAAAAAGCCATAGCTAAGGTAGCAATCATCCAGGCTGATGCTATGCCAACAGAGGATCCATTCATGGGAGATTTTGATATGAGTAAAGTGAAACCCCTGATGACGGCTCATTTTGATAAGCTATTGTCCCTTTTTGAAAAGGCTGGGGAGGAGGGGGCAGATATAGTTTGCGGACCGGAAGATATGCAGCATATTGGTTCGTATGGCTTGTACCTCAATACAAAGGATCCGGAAACCGGTAAAATCCTTTTCAGTTCGCTGGCCGTGCCTGTACCGGGTGAGCTAACGAACCGTGTTGCCGCCATTGCCGCCAGGTATCATATGTATGTCATCGCCCCAGTCTATGAAGATGACGGTGGAAAGATCTTCAACACTGCCGTGGTTTTTGACAGGGAAGGGAATATTATCGGCAAGCATAGAAAGACGGTCCTGCCGGTAATGGAGACCTGGCTTGTTTCAGAGGGAGATGATTATGAAGTGTACCAAACGGATTTCGGGAATATTGCCATCGCAACCTGCTGGGAAATGACATTTCCTGAAATCTCGTCTATCTATGCACTGAAAGGTGCGGATATAATTTTTAATCCGACAATGGCCCGTGACAATGAACCGCGCAAAAGCCTCTCCACCGCTCATACCCTGATTACCCGGGCAAGGGATAATTCTGTGTATATTGCACCCTGTGTCCTAGGTTCCGATGGTAACGGCATTCTTGATTTCGATGGGAAGGTATTGGCGGAAGCTACAGGCAAAAAGGATGTTGTTGTCATGACCGCGATCGATTTTTCAAAAGAAAGACTGCAGAACAGCCCGTGGTGGGAAACGATCAACGGGACCGGTAATTACAAGGCGATCCTTTTGAAATCCCGGAGGCCCGAAACCTACAAGATGCTTACGGAGCCGCACCCGCCGGCACTCCGGCACTACGATAATATTCACCTTACCACGGGCGATCGTGAAAAACAATTGAAGGCGGTTAAGGAAGTGGATTACGGGCCGGGGAAAAATTAAGTATATTTGTGTGACAAATTTCAGAAATGTGAAACCCACATGATCGTTGACCACGCAAAGGTTACTTTATAATAATCGATCAGGTGGGTTCCATTATACCTTTAAAATCAAAATTAATGAAATACCCGCTCTTTTTCCTGCTTCTTTTCTTTTCAGCCTGCGCAACCGTTGATGCAGCGGTAAAACTTCCAAAGATCTTCGGGGATAACATGGTTTTACAGCGGGATATGAAGGTCCCTGTATGGGGAAAGGCAGATCCGGGTGAAAAAGTGACAGCCTCGCTCGGGGGGCATTCCGGTGTGACAATTGCCGGTAATGACGGGCGGTGGAAGATGTACCTGGGACCTCTCGATACGGGCGGTCCTTTCGAATTAAAGATCTCTGGCACCAATGATATCATATTCAAAAATGTCCTGGTCGGAGAGGTCTGGGTTTGCTCGGGTCAATCGAATATGGCCTTTGAACTAAGGCACAGCCTGAATGCGAAGGAGGAGATCGCCAATGCGGATTTTCCGGATATTCGCTATTTCCAGGTGAAGAGCAATAAGGCTTCCGAACCCATTCCGGATGTATCCCCCGTGAGTGATCCGGAACATGCATGGCTAAATACATGGACGATCTGTTCCCCTTCCACGGCAGGTCAGCTCACGGCAGTGGGTTATTTTTTTGGCAGGGATCTCTACGCCAATATGCAAGTTCCCATTGGGCTTATCAGCGTTTCATGGGGAGGAACAACCGCCGAGGCATGGACACCGCATGAGGCACTTGCCTCCGACCCTGAACTGGATGATATCCTGACGGACTGGCCCGGGTACAATGATGATGAAGAATGGTTAAGGGGTGAATACGCGAAATACCTTAAGGATGCCGAAACGGCCCGGAAAAACAAGCAAGAAATGCCTTTGTATTTTAACCAGCCTTCGGTGTTGTTCAATGGCATGATAGCACCCATTGTACCCTTCGGTATCCGCGGAGTGACCTGGTACCAGGGCGAATCGAATGCCTATAGGGCTTACCAGTACCGGCATCTCTTTCCTGTCATGATCGAAAGCTGGAGAAAGGCCTGGAATCAGGGCGAATTTCCTTTTCTTTTCGTACAATTGGCCGGGTATCATTTTGAACCACAAGTATTTCCTGAACTCCGGGAGGCGCAGAGTATGGCACTTTCCATATCGAATACCGCAATGGCTGTGGCTATTGACATAGGAGATTCGGCCGATATTCATCCGAAAAACAAACAGGAAGTCGGACGCCGGCTTTCGCTGGCAGCCGAAGAGATGGTTTATACACAGGATGTCATCGGTTCAGGCCCGGAATTTCGTTCTTTACTGATCAAGGATGGAAAATGTTATCTCAGCTTCGGTGAAACGGGAAGCGGCCTGGTTACCGGCGGAAAACCACCGGATGGGTTCGTAATAGCAGGGGCTGACAGGAAATTTGTGAAAGCCCGTGCAGAGATCAGGGACAATGTCATTATCGTTTGGAATGATAATATTTCTTCCCCCGTAGCCGTAAGATATGCCTGGGCGAATTATCCCGGAGATGCGAACCTGTACAATTCGTGGGGTGCATACGTGCACCTTCCCGCCTCCCCCTTCCGTACAGACGACTGGCCCGGTTTAACATATAACCGCACCCGGAAGTAAAAACCATCCATTTTCCTTCCATATTCATGAAAGCAGGCTTTTTAAAACAAAAGCAAATCCATGCTGAAGTCGTACTTTATTTAGAAAAAAAAAGGAACCGAAATTTATTTCCAGATGTTTTAAAAGAGGATTCAACTTATTGACCTATAAATTTGGAAATTGGTTATTCACATATCGTATATGTTTTACAACACAAAATTATTCCAAATCTCAGAAAAAACTTTTATAAGTTCCTTTCAAATAGGTATATAATAAAAAGTTCCGCTTAAAAATGGAAATAGAATATTTGCATTATATTATTATTGTAATTTGGAATGATTTTAATATAAATAACGTTGCGAAACATTAAATTTTATTTTTGGAAAGCAAATGAAAATTTATATATTTGTATTGAAATAAACTTTTTATAAAATAAATCTACCCTTAAATGAACTACTTAGGTTTCGACAGAAAGGATTTGGAAACGAACGGAGGTATATATACCGCGAAAGAAATCAGCAGTCAGCCCGATTTATGGATTGAGACCTACTCCTTACTTCGCAATGAAAAGAGCAGAATATCGGATTTTATAGCTAAGTTTTTGAAAGAAGACTGCCCTTTGATCATACTCTCCGGGGCCGGAACATCCGCTTTCATAGGGGAGGCGCTCATGGGCGTCTATCAAAAACAGCTGGGCATTCCGGTTCGGGCCATTGCTACCACGGATATAATAACCCATCCGGCAGATTATTTCATTTACGACAGACCCACGCTCCTTATTTCATTTGCCCGTTCGGGTGACAGTCCGGAAAGTCTCGCAACTGTGGAACTGGCGGAAAAGTATTGCAATAACTTATACAACCTGATCATTACCTGCAATAAAGACGGGGAACTGGCGCGCAAGACAAACAGTGATAATTCCTATGTTTTCATTCTTCCGGACGAGACGAACGACAGATCACTTGCAATGACAAGTTCGTTTACATCGATGCTGCTCGCGGCTTTGCTGATCCTGAACATTAACAAAATCGACACTATGCTGCCGGTCCTCCGGAAATTGCAGACGTTTGGCAGGGTCATTCTGGATAAGAACCTGCCTGTATTGAAAAAGATATCAGAGATGGATTTCGAGCGGGTGGTATTCCTCGGATCGGGCTCTTTGTATGGCACTGCCCATGAATCTCACCTGAAGGTACAGGAACTATCTGACGGCAAAGTAATATGCAAGTTCGACTCTTTTCTCGGCTTCCGTCATGGGCCGAAAGCCGTAGTCAACCGTTCAACCCTGATCTGTTACCTTCTGTCCAACAATCTGCATGCAATGCAATACGAACTTGATCTGATCCGCTCTGTGATTAAAACGGATACCGGGGCAAAAACAATTGCCATTGGTGATGGTTACGATGCTAAAGCACTCAGGATCGATTTTCCCATTCAGCTTCCTGAAGGTTTGAATGAAATTCCGGAAGAATTCCTTCCTGTTATTTATATTCTCCCCGCCCAGATCATCGGCTTTTTTAAATCCCTGAATCTGGGATTGTCTCCGGATTCACCTTCCAAAGGCGGTGCGATAACCCGGGTGGTGCAGGGCGTAAAAATATATGCTGTGGACCCTGCGGATAAAATCTCGTCCGATATCTGATCCGCACTTTACTGCCCGGCACCTGGGTGGGTACATTGCAAAATTGCCTTTCATAAATTAAATAGTATTACAGGAAAACCTCCGGTAAGCCGCTTCAAAACGAATGAAAAGATTTTTTTTATGATATCTGCCAGAGATATATTCCTTGATCTGCTTACCAAAAACAAAGAGGGAAAGGGGAAAGGGATATATTCGGTTTGCTCAGCTAATCCTGAAGTTCTTGAAGCATGTTTTATGCAGGCGGCCGATGATGGTTCGATGATCCTGATCGAGTCAACATCAAACCAGGTAGATCAGTTCGGGGGATATACAGGTATGAATCCTGCAGCCTTTGTGCAGTTTGTTCACAGTCTTGCAAAAAGCGCCGGCTTTCCCCGGGAGAAGATCCTTCTCGGAGGCGACCACCTCGGTCCCAATGCATGGCAGGCCCTTTCCGCTTCCGAAGCAATGTCTAATGCCCGGACACTGATCGCGGATTACGTCAGGGCCGGTTATCAAAAGATCCATCTCGATACCAGCATGTTTTGCGCCGATGACAAGGGTGACCGTTCAAAACCATTGGCCGACAGTATTGTGGCAAGCCGTGCGGCCGATCTTTGCAGCATTGCCGAAGAGACCTGGGCCACATATTGCCATACGGCTGACAAACCCGTATATATCATAGGGACCGAAGTACCTGTTCCCGGCGGAGCACAGGAAGCTGGTGAAGAAATTATTCCGACAAATCCGGAGGATGCCGTAAAAACAATTGAAGTTACCCGCAAAAATTTCCATGACAGGGGACTTGACGGTGCCTGGGAGAGAGTGGTAGGTGTAGTTGTTCAACCGGGTGTCGAATACGGTGATAATAAAGTCTTTCCCTATAGAAGAGAAAAGGCTGCCGGCCTAAGCAATATACTGTCACCATACGACCACCTGGTATTTGAGGCACATTCCACCGATTATCAAACCGAATCGGCGCTGAAATCATTGGTTGAGGATCATTTTTGTATCCTGAAAGTGGGACCCTGGCTTACATTTGCACTGAGGGAAGCTCTTTTTGCTCTGGAGGCTATGGAAACCGAACTGCTTGGGAAGGAGAACCCGGATCGTTCACTGCTGAAGGAGGTTTTGGAGAAGTCTATGATGTCCGAGCCGAAATACTGGAAAAAGTATTACCCAGGCAATGCCGGAGAACAGGCCTTTAAACGAAAATACAGTTTTTCGGATCGTTCGAGGTACTACTGGCCCATGGAAGCACCTGCCGCAGCGAAGAATAAATTATTCGGGAATCTCGAAAAAAGGGAGATCCCGCTTTCTTTGCTGAGCCAGTTCATGCCTGTTCAGTTCCAGGCGGTATCTGAGGGCAGGCTCATTGCTGCACCCGCCGACCTGGCCAGTCATTATATCCGGAAAGTTGCCGGGATCTATGCCAGGGCTTGCGGTTTATCAGGAAGATAAAGAAACAGTATGCTTCCGGGAACATTCCCCGGTAGTTACACTTAACCGTTTAAAATGACATTACAGGAAAAGTACCAGGAACTCCGGAGAGACAATGCTGCCCTCCTTGCCACAAATTTTTACAATTTCGAGACGCTTCAGGGTGTCCTTAACGCTGCAGAAAATACAGGGCTGCCGCTCATTCTCCAGCTCACCCGCAGTTCTATCGAATATATGGGTCTTCCGGTGGCTTTCAGGATGGCGAAAGCAGCCATTGATCTGCATGGAGTCCGGGCATGGATACATCTCGATCACGGGGACTCATATGAGCTGGCTGCCGCCTGCCTTGATGCGGGTTTCGATTCCGTCATGATCGATGCCAGCGAAAAACCATTTGAGGAAAATATTAAGATTACTAGGAAGGTCGTCGAATTGGCGAAACGCTACAATGCCTGTGTAGAAGCTGAACTCGGGTATGTCGCCAAGCTTGGACAGTCGACTGAAAAATTAGGTTTTACTGAACCTGAAGAGGCAAAACGGTTTGTAGTGGAAACCGGAGTGGATGCCCTGGCAGTGGCTATCGGTACCTCACACGGATTCTACCGGGAGGAGCCAAAGCTTGACCTGGAAAGATTATCCCGGATCCATGAAATTACCCCCGCCTCACTCGTTTTACACGGTGGTTCAGGGGTTCCGCACCCGGCATTGAAAGAGGCTATTGACCGGGGGATCCGGAAGATCAATCTCGCGACGGAGATAAAAAATATTTTCGTAAAAACGCTTAAAGCCAAACTTGCCAACGAAACTGAAATCGATTTAAGAAAGGTTTTTCCCACGGCCACGCAGGCTGTGACCGGACTGGTTACGGAAAAATTAAAGGTAGTGAATAAAATATATTAATTACCCGGTCAAGGAAGGGAAATCATTATGACAAAAAAAGAAAACATCCCGGAATGAAAAACCGGAAGAGATTTGGAAACCATATCCACTCTTTTTATGCAACCCTCTTCCTGGTATTTTTTGCCCTGAATCTTACCTTGTGTGCCCCCGGCACTGAGCTTTCATCACTCGGGATTTCGGTCATTCCCTATCCGCAGGAAGTGGTGACCGGTGGGCCGGAGTTTATCTTCAACGGGAAACTTACCATAGTACTTGATACAAAATCCTCAGATGCAGACCGCTTCGCCGCTGAGGAACTGGCTGCGGACCTTAAGAAGGAATGGAATATTGATGCCGTGGTAGGCAGTGCCAAAGGCGAGCGATCACTTGTTCTGACACATTCGGGAGCGCCCGAGACACTCGGTGAACAAGGCTACAGGCTCACAACAGGCGATGCCGAAACGGTGATTACCTCTCCGGGTGAAACGGGACTGTTTTTCGGAACACAAACCTTCATCCAATTGATCCGGAAAAACCCCGGCGGTTTTGATATCCCGGGCCTGCAGATCACCGACTGGCCCGATATCAAAGAACGTGCAGTTCATTATGATACAAAACATCACCAGGATAAGGCATCGTACGTGAAGAGTTTCATTAAGGACCTTTCAAGGTATAAGATCAATATCCTGGTTTGGGAGTGGGAGGATAAATTTGCGTATCCCAGCCATCCGGAAATCGGAGCCCCGGGAGCTTTCACTATGGACGAAATGCAGGAATTTACCCGGTATGCCGGAAATTATCATATCCAGCTCGTGCCTTTGGTACAGGGCCTGGGCCATGTAAGTTTCATTTTAAAATGGCCTCAATTCAATGAGCTGAGGGAAGTTCCCGCCTCCAACTGGGAATTCTGCCCGCTTAAGGAAGGAAGTTATGACCTGCTTTTCGATTTATGGGATGATGCCATAAAGGCCACGCCGGGTTCGGAATACATTCACATCGGCTCGGATGAGACGTATGAACTCGGTGCCGGTCCCGAGTGCAACCTTAAGGCGAAGGAGATAGGGGAGAAGGGTCTATACCAGCTGTTCATCAATAAATGTGCAAAATACCTGCAGGGTAAGGGCAGGAAGGTAATGGCCTGGGAAGCCCCGATGTCCTGGACCCAGGGTCCTTCACCCGCCAAAGACATCAAGCCTGTAAAAGGCCTTGTAATGACTGAAAGTTATCATTATGAAACACCGGGTTTCAAATATGTGCAACAGGCCACGGAAGAAGGATACAAAGTTTTTGCCTACGATCCAAATCCCGGCGTGGTACCCCTTATGGTCCCCTATATGTTCGAGCGCGGCCAGGATATTGCCAGTCATAAGATGGGAGCCCTTGAAAAATCATATCGCTTTGTTTCTTCGGCTGCCGTTTCAGGTAATTATGACGGAATGATCAATACATCCTGGGACGACGATGATCTTCATAACCAGATGTGGATGATGAGCTTTGTCAATTCGGCCGAGTACTCCTGGAGCGGCAGCCAGCCATCACTGCAGGAATTTAAGGAATCATTCTTCAAAAATTATTACGGTCCCTCTTCCATGAATATGGACGAGCTTTTTTACCTTCTCAACGAAGGCGCTTACTACTATGCCTGGACTTTCGAAAGGAATGTATGGCACTGGGGCGATATCGGGAAAACCCATATGCCTGATCTGCCGAGAGGTGATGCCCTGGAATACGATCCTTACTGGAACAGGGAATACAAAGACAAGATTGAAGAGTCGAGGGATGAACTTGCTAAAATGAACAGGGCATTGCAGATTATCGGGAATAATAAAAAAACCGGTGTCAGCCATCCATATGATTTTGAGCTCTTTCGTACCGAAGCTGAACTTATCCGGCATACCTGCCTCACCTATCTTGACCTTTCGAAACTTGAGAGGGCGATAACCGACGCTCATCAGAATCGTTTTGTCGATTACCAGGCATCGCTTGATGCATTGGACAGGGCGCAGCATATCATCGGGAGCAGCCTTGAAAGAAGGAAGGAAGTATTCAACGACCTGGTGACAACATGGGAAGAAACAAGGCTGCCCAAGGGGATGTCAACTCCGGAAAAAAAATATTTCTTCCGTCAGGACAGGGCCCGGCATTTCGCGAACCGAAGGCCCGACATGTCCTTCCTTATTTATGATGAGCAATTACTGGATATGGAAGGATATCTTGAAAAACTGAAGGAATATACGGAGAAGTTAAGGAAGGAATGGACCGGAACTAAAAATCCACAGTAAGATCATTGGTATGGTAAATAATAGTAAGATCCTGGTGACTGCAGTCTCGCTCGCATTACTGTCATTATCATGTAGCCGGGATAAAAGCCGGGTTACACCCGAAAGAAAACAATTCATTCTCGGGCAGTTTGAAAACACCCTGAAAGATGATCCTGACCCGACAAGGGTTCCCCGGACCACGGAACCTGACGGAACTTTGAAAACAACCGATATCTATGAATGGACGAGTGGTTTTTTCGCTGGAAGTTTGTGGTACCTGTATGAGCTTACCGGTGATGAAAAATGGCGTGATGAGGCGGAAAAAAGAACAGAGACCCTGGATACAGTCCAGTATTGGAGCGGGAGCCATGATGTCGGCTTCATGATCAACTGCAGCTATGGGAATGGTCTGAAGATGACTGGCAGGGAAGACTACAAAAAGGTGATCATCAATACCGCCGAATCCCTGTGCAAAAGATACAACGCGGTTGCGAAATGCATCAAATCATGGGACTACAGGGAAGCCTGGGACGGGAAAACAAAATGGTTCTACCCTGTCATCATCGACAATATGATGAACCTCGAACTTCTTTTCGAAGCAAGCAGACTAAGCGGCAATAACCGCTACAGGGATATTGCCATTCAGCATGCCCTCACGACAATGAAAAATCACTATCGCCCCGATTATTCATCATTTCATGTAGTAGATTATGATACCATCTCAGGGGCTGTCCTGGATAAAGCCACCTGCCAGGGATTTACCGACAGATCATCATGGGCCCGGGGACAGGCCTGGGGTCTCTATGGTTTCACCGTTTGTTACCGGTATACCGGTGACAGGAAATTCCTTGATTTTGCAGAACATATAGCCGACTATATCATTGGTTACCCGGGTCTGCCGGAGGATATGATCCCTTACTGGGATTATAATGTGAAGGATGAGGGACTGAAACCCGAATGGGCATACAATGCGGATGATTATCCGGTCATACCCCGTGATGCCTCGGCGGCTGCAATAACAAGCTCAGCCCTCTATGAACTGGCGGGCTATGCAGGAGACAGGGGAGACGAATACAGGAAGGCTGCAGGAAAAATAATGACCTCTCTTTCTTCTCCGGCATACCTGGCCGTAAACACCCCGGACAGGTATTTCCTCCTTCAGCATAGCGTAGGAAGTATCCCTCATGGTGTTGAGATCGATGTTCCCCTTGTGTACGCCGATTATTATTATCTTGAAGCCCTCGTAAGACAGGGGGCAACTTTAAAATAACCGACTCATTCCGGGTAAGCGCCGGGATTCATTCTCCTGATCTGACCGCACGGAAAGCATATAAAACAGCCAGTGGTTCAAGATCTGTCGCTTCTTTTCTTAATATGGCAGCTTCTTCATCTTTGCCGAGACCTTCCAGGGCAAGGGAATGAGTATACATCCTGGCCGCTTCTGCGATACGCATACGATCGTTTAAACCGGTAGCATCTTCCTCGTCTCCAGCCTGTATTTTACCCTTTGCGCTGGCATTGAGCAGCTTCCGGAAGATATCCGCGGCTTTTTCTTTTTCCCCCAGTTCTTCGAAAGAGCGTGCACGGTAAAATTGGTTGGCATTTCCCGCAGGCACATTAGCGGCGGTCACAAGACGGAAGCAGGAATCGGCCGCTTCTTTTTCTCCAAGCGCCCGGAGGGTCATGCCGATTTTGAAATTCTTCCTTGCATGAACGGTATTCGGCTGTTCAGCCACTTCCAGGTTTTCCGGGTAAGTCAACGCAGCATGGTAATAGTCCAGGGCCTTCCTGTAATGCTTACTGTTGAACTCGAGATCCCCCTGTGCCAGGTTACTTTCGATCCAAAACTGGTGAATACCGTACTGGCCTTCCCACGAATTAAAATGATTCTTTTGCAGCCAGGAAATTGCATCCTTATATCTGCCTGCAGACACATAAAGTCTGATGAGCTGGGTGATAGCCTGGTTGTATTGTGAAACGATGCCGATTCGCTTCTCCAGGAAAGCGATCTGTTCCTTTAGCGGGATCTTCATGTTCATGTACAGATCTGCCAGTTCAACGATGACTTTCCCGGCCCCCGGATCTGCTTTCAGGGCCGAATTGTAAGCTGATACTGCCTTAGCCGGTTCGTCCCGGAAACGGTAAGCCTGCCCGAGGTTTCTCCAGGCTACGGCATTTTCCGGGGTGAGAATAACCGACTTTTCCCATTCGGCGACAGCTTCCTTAATGCGGTCACGGCTTCTCAGCAGATCGCCCAGCAGGTAATGGGCCAGCCCGTCATCAGGATGAGATGATGCGGCATAATGAAGGACATCGAAACTCTCCGGCCGGTTAGGAAAACAGTATGCAGGGTTGATCTGCGATGCCCGCACGCAGAGATTGGCGGCTTCCTTATCTCTGCCTGCAAGATGGCTGTAATAGGATTCATAGTAAAGCACGAGGGGGGTTAATTCATCATTGCCGGGGCCAGAGGCGATCATATCCAGGATTTCAGCAGCCTCATTGAAAAATCCACTCCTGGCAAACCGGATTGCCAGGTCGATGTGATTTTCATTGTCCCGGCGGGTCAGGCGAAGTAATTCAGCTTCCTCTTCCTTTGCCTTGTCAGGATCGGTATCCCTGTGGATAAACATGCGGACGGCCGGAGCGAAAAAACCAAGCGGATCTGTGTCCTGGTTTTTGCTGAGGAGCGCCAGGGCATCCTTCAATCTTCCCTGCCGCAGGAGGACGAGCGATTTTACGTCGTATGCTTCTGTATTGTAGCCATTTCCCCGTATACTGCGGTCGATATGTTCCAACGCCTTGTCCGGCCGGTCCAGCCTGAGGCAGAGCTGGGCGAGTTCGAAATGTGCAGGTGCATACCATGCAAGGTCATAGGATGATCTTTCGAGAGAGTAAACCGCCTCGTCGTACTTCCCTGCCCAGGCCTCTGCCAGTCCCTTGAAATAAAAGGCCCGGAAATAGGTCTCATTCCGGTTAAGAGCAGTCTCAAAATACTTTATTGCTTCATTCGTCAAACCTTCCTTCAGCGCCAGTTCGCCCATGGCCGTATTGCAACGGACATCTCCGGGATCACGATCCAGCGCTTCCCGGTAATAATTTTTAGCCCTCTCCGGATCACCATATTTATTGATATGATCGCCCGTCACAAAGAGAAGATCCTGCGAGTTGATCTTTGCCGGGGCAAGAGGATCCGGTTCAGGCTCAGGGAAGGGAGGATTTAGAGGCCTGGGATGGGAATAACTAAGAAGAGTGTCGCCACCGGAAGATAAGACGTTCATCCGCAGGTCATAGAGAGTGGCCTGCCCATTAAGCGTCACTTTCCCAAGGTAAGGATGTGCGGGACCGGCGTCGGCGGTTTTTGCATAGATCTCTTTCCCGTTCCTGGTAATGGAGATTTTCGCATCCTTATTTTCTCCGGTTGGGGACCATCCAAAAACAACCGTATCCTGGTTCAGATCCAGGTTGAGCGCACCCTCAAGATTGGCATAATCATATACACCAATATCCCTGACTGGAAACCAGAAGTGGCTGAATATCTTGGTGTCACCCGGTTTGATCCAGAAAATGCTCGGCTGGTTATCCGAATAAGCCCCGGCCTGGGGTTCGTAATAAGGCAGGTCGCCGTCGGTGAGTATTTTCTCCCAGATTCTTCCCGAAGGAGCCGTTCCCCAGGTCCATAATTTTTTACCCCTCACGATGGCATGATCTGCAACATGCACCATACCGGCGTCCTCTTCTGGGCTGTAACCCCCGAAATAATCGGCCCTTGAATCTACGGCAAATTTGCTTCCCGCTGCCGGGTTATTCTTCCAGTAGCTCACATCGACACCCTCGCTTACCGGCCAGTGCATGAATTCTTTTTTTCCGTGTCCCGTCATGATCTCACCCGGTATGACCGCCTGGTAATTCCATGTTGCGCGCACAGCGCTGGTGGCCCAGTATTGGAAAGGCTGCACATAGGGTGTGCAGTTGTACAACCTGACCTTCGTTTCAATCCAGTTCCTGCCCGGGTGGACCGTGATCCCCACTGACCATCGCATACCTGTTAGCCTGTCGGTTTCGCCAACCCAGGCGGTTTTTGAACTGTCGGCATTAACCTGCAAAGTCCAGTCCACGTCCCTGAAACCGCTGGGACGGTGACCTATCGGAAAATTCCATTCGACGCCGCCCGAGATCCAGGCCCCGGTCAAGCCGATCAGTGCCGGTTTAATGACCTTCTGGTTGTAAAGGAACTGGTACCCGTTGGTTTTATCCTCGGCTCCGTGCAAACGGCCGCCCAGTTCGGGAAGGACGAGGGCTTTCACATACTCATTTTCGACATACAATGCCTTATAGGTACGTTCTCCCCGTTTATTGGTCAGCCTGTCGTACATGGGATAGGGATACCGGTAATTCCTCCAGTCCGGCATACTTTCCGCATCCATGAGTCCATATGTGGGGAGGGTAAGAGGTTCTTCATATACCTTTACCTGTGCTTTCAGGGAAAAACTAAAAAACACCAGTATGAAAATTAATATGAGAGGTCTTATTATGTATGTCCTGTTGTTTACTTCCCTGTTACTCATATTATGAACTTTTGTAGATTAATGGATATGCGCCTGTTAACTGCCGGTAAAAAAAATCACTGTCGAAGCACTGTACAAACCGTTTCATCCTGAACCGGGGACAGGCAACTATCTTTTTACCGGGAATCCATATACCTCTATCCAGTCCAGCCGTGAACATGCATCACTCTGTCCGCCGGGCATGAGGTCTGTAAAACCGATCTCATCCACCTTTGAGAGATCGGGGTTCTCAACGGGTTTGCCTTCATATACCCCGCGGATATGAAGAGCATACCAATGGATGTCCATGATGTTAAATTCATGGAGCCGCCAGTCCATTGAGGGTCCATCCGATTCATCACTGACCAGCCAGGTGCCGTCGGCCAGTTTCAGGATGATGTGCAGTTGCCTGAACCCGGCCTGCTTGGATCTCCAGCAGATCTTTGCGAACCTGGAAAGATCGGCATAGCTGTTTTTATCTTTCAGGGTCACGGCCCAGTTGGCAGTGCATGTGCCCGACCATATGTAAAATGGATCATCCGAAGGGTGATCATGGTGACTTTTCTTGATGCTGTCGCTACCGGGACCGTAAAGGCTGAGATCGAGGGCGGGGTTGGAAACATGCTCCTGGGTCACAGGAGTGGCTGCCGGGATTTCCTTCCAGTCTTCCCGGAAGAAGACCGATGGCCTGTACTGGCCGCAGGCCGTCAACGATATAAGCGCCAATCCTAAGGGTAAAATATTCTTAACTGCTGCTGAAAGGATTTTTTTTCCTTTGGTAAATTCATTTAGTGTCATGATTCATTTAATTATAATGAAGTTTAAATTCTTGGGTTCAAGGTTGTATCAGACTGTTTGAGCTTCTCAGGCCATTGTAAAACTTTTATGGCCATTGCGTATAACTTTGCGACGCCTTTAAGGATAAATAAAGATACTGCCTCTTTATTGTACTTTGATACAATAAATAAAACAAAATATTGTAATAGGATACAATAAAATTGCATTTTTTATGTAATGCAATACAAAATTTAGGGAAAGATGTTTCAGGTTTCATGTTTCATGTTTCAGTTTTCGGGTTCCGCGATTTTTTCCCGTCTTATTCCTGGCTTCCTGTCCTTGGCCCGTAATGCGGCAACTGTTGTCCGGCCTCATAGGCACCACAATCCGGCGCCTTTCCTTTGTAATCGTCATTTATGCCCGGTATATGAACGCCCGCGTCAATGACCAATGAACCCGGTGCCGGTCGCAGATCCGGGGCCTCCCTTTCGGGAACCGGGGGATTGGGGAAGACAACCCCCGGAAACGTATCTTCAAGGCGAATATGCCCCGTACCGTGCTTCTCGACAGAAGAGAATGCCCGGCCCCCGATCTTTGCCACATATTCCGTTCCCGAGACACCTACGGCATCATAATCAAAATCGCTGTGGCTGCCGGGAGATATGATATCAGCAGCAAAGGGGTTACCTGCTCCGTAGTCACCCCAGTTAACGCCTCCGGTAGGACCCCCGATTGCAAGGTTGTTCCTGAAATAAGCATAGTCCATCGTATCGTTTCCGCCGAGGCCGGTGCCTACCTTTACCACCGTATTATGCAGGATGACATCGCCCTGACTGAACCGTTTAAGTTTGAAGGCTGCATGGATCACATTGTACATGGCGTTCCGGATGAAGTAGTTCGGTCCGCCGAGTCCGGGTTGCGAACTCAGGCCTACGAATGAATTGGTAATACGGTTCCGGTAGATCCTGCAGTTTGAAAAACAAAAATCCGCTTCGATCGCGTCATCCACCCCGGTGTAAATATCGTTGTTGTAAATATCGATGCAGGTCTGCTCGTACACATGCTCGTCTTCCATGGTCGAGATGCAGTCCCTGAATGCCGTAACCCGGTTGTAGCAGATCACATTGCCCGGCCCGGTCATTTCGATGCCCTCACCGATGTTCTCCCCGTGGGCGCCCATAGCTTCGTTTATCCATTCACACGTTCCGGTGACAGTATTGTCGCTTATGTAGCAATTTTCAGCTCCCGGAAGATAGGCAACAATGCCGTAGACTGCATTGATATTACAATGCCTTACGATGCAGTTTTTCGCCCCGTTGAGCTGGATACCCTTACCCTCCTCGCGGAGGTTCTTAACATGGAGGCCTTCGATAAATACCCATTCCCTGTTGTTCAGATCAACATAACCAAAAGTTGCCTCACCTTTTGTGCAACGATAAACGACAGGCTTTTCCTTAGTGCCGTTCCGTGTATACAGGGTGTCGTATTTACCGGGGGCTATGTCGACGATCTCAGCAGTTTTCATGACAACGGGCACCGGTCTGGTCCGGGCTGAAATCGTACGGGAATCGTCACCCCCATCCGGATCGGTTAGGGTAAGGCTGATCTCATACTCCGTATCCGGCTTCAGGTTAAAAATACTCCCGGCGTACTTGTTTTTCCAGGAGAAATTAACATTTTCACCGGCGGGAACCCTGAAGAGAGGCATTCCTTCTGTCCATTTCCCGCCGCTTTTCTCCCTGTATTTAATAACGGCTTTGCCGTTCAGGTTCTCATCCCCCTTGATAAACCATTCGATCCCGAGATTCTGTAGAGTGGGATAGGGAGATACGGCCTTCCCCGCAATGGTCCGGTCCTGTGCTTCCAGGATAAATGCCGGCAACAGTATAAGGATCAGAGAAAAGATCCGCCTGCATAAAGTGAGCTTAAAATAGTTCATATTTTCTTTTATTACCTTCATTGTTCGCCCGAAAGAAGATTTCCGTCGCGGTCTCCGTACCATTCGCCGATGATCCAACCGTTCTGTATAACGATGCAGCTTTTATGCATCGTGATTTCCCTCCCCAGTCATTCTCTATATTCCATCTGCCAAATTCTTCCAGCTTTTGAGGATCAATCCCGAGGGACCGGATAAATCGGCATCAGAATTCTTCCTCCATCCTCCTTCCGATTCCGGCGGCGGAAAATAACCATCCGGAGTCCCCGGGGAATTCTTACCGCTCTGGGCACTCAAAGGAAAATGTACTAAAGTCATCACTAGTAGAAGAAATAAAACGGATCTCATAGGTTAACTGAAATAGAATGAGAAACGAACATCATTTGCAGATAATTTATCTTTCTTAACCTTTCAAAAACAAATATAAAAATTTATTTTTGCTTTTGTTTGACATTACGTTACTAAATTTTAACTTTGCCTTAGAGCGAAATGAAAGTTAAAAAAAGAAAAATCAGGTTTCGGTAGCCGGTATCCGCCATAACGAAATGCAATATAAGTCATATAATATCCGGACACTATTTTTTGACTCTTAAAATTCTTCTATGAATCCGACGTCTCTCTTCCCCCGAAAAATCCATTATCTGCTTTTTGTTATCATCTTACTGACACCCAGTTGTATGAGCAGTAACGGGAAGGGCGGGACGGACCCTGGTGACAAGCCGGGCTGGATAGTGATCGGACCGGGCGGCGGCGGAGGTGTGCTCAAGCCGACGATCAGTCCGTTCGACGACCGCCTTGTCATGACCCATTGCGACATGACGGCTGCCTACGTTTCAACAGATGGCGGTGATAACTGGAAGATGAAAAACCTTTGGAACGTGCCCGAGGATTTTGAATTTGATCCGGCTGATCCCGATGTTATCTATGTTGCAACGCGGGGATTCAGGCACAGTGAGGACAGGGGGTCAGGGCTAAGTATGCTCTACCGGTCATCCGACAGGGGAGAGACCTGGGAGATCATCTACCCGGATATTTCAAAGGCAACGAAAGTGGATCATCTTCAAAACCTGGATCTTTTGCCCTCCGGGATCATTCCGGGTGCATTTGACGGCACCATTGAAAAGGTGAAAGTCGACCCGCACGATAACAATCGTATTTTCCTGGGATTGGCTCCTCTGCAATTCTATATGTCCGGGGGAAAGCAGGAGGATAAGAAAG
Source organism: uncultured Bacteroidales bacterium (assembly GCA_963771005.1). Classification (GTDB taxonomy): domain Bacteria; phylum Bacteroidota; class Bacteroidia; order Bacteroidales; genus DASQZK01. The sequence goes on along the minus strand of CAVYRO010000008.1, from coordinate 550,576 downwards.
AATCTGCCATGCTTGCCTTCTCCTCCGACCATGGTAAAAGCTGGAAACTGCTGGCCCATCTCCCCGGTGAACAGGTAAAAGCCATTTTTCCCGGCAGTATCACCGGAAGGAAGAACAAAGTGATGGTTTTCACGGAAAAGGCCTGTGCTGTTGTCGATGAAATCAGCGGCGCGGTTGAACAGGCAGAGGTACCGGTTGAACGGTTAAATGTTGTTGAATGCGGGGGAGAAGAAAAAGAAGGGCTTATCTATATCCAGTCACGCTTCATTCGTTCCGGAGGCACACCCAAAGGAGGGATGTATGTGAGTCGTGACTGGGGAAAATCCTGGCAGCAGGCCAACCAGGGCATCATGGAAGGGGCATTGAAAAACAGGGTGCCGTCACTGAGACAGGGTCTGGCAGTATGCCGGACGAAACCTGAAATCGCATATATCTCCGTCATCAATCCCAAAGAAGGTAAGGATGGCGAACCCGTGGATATTTTCAGTATTTTGAAAACGGTGAACGGGGGAAGATCATGGGAACCCGTTTTATTATCTTCCACGCCGGATGGGTATATAACCGGCAACTTCGAGGGCTCCTGGATGGAAAAAAGCTACGATCCCGGATGGGGGGAGCGCCCATTGACCTTGGCGTTGCACCGGGGAATCCCGATGTATGTTTCGCCGGCGATAACGGCAGGGGATACAAGACAACCGACGGAGGAAAGACCTGGAAGCAGATCTACAGCCACAATCTTCCCGATGGATCATACGCCAGCGGCGGGCTCGACGTAACCACCTGTTACGGGGTTCATTTTGATCCCTTCAATAAAAAACATTTCTTCATATGTTACACCGACATGGGACTCTTCCATACATTCAACGGAGGTAAAAGCTGGTTTCATTCTCTTGACGGTGTTCCTTTCCGCTGGCAGAATACATGCTACCAGGTAGCCTTTGACCCCGATGTGCCGGGAAAGATATGGTCAGCATGGTCGGGAGCTCACGATCTGCCCCGAACCAAGATGTTTGGAGGATTCATGTCCAGGTACGTAGGCGGGGTAGCCGTCTCCGCTGATGGCGGGAAAACCTGGTCAAAAAGCAATGATGGCCTGCCTGAGCATTCCATCTGCACAAATATCCTCGTGGATCCGCAATCACCGGTGAATTCGAGAACCCTTTATGTTAGTGTTTTCGATAAGGGAATCTATAAATCTGTTGACGGCGGCAGGAACTGGGAAAAATCGAATGACGGTCTCAGCGGTAATCTCTTTGCCTGGCAGCTTAGGAGAAACAGCATGGGAAGATTGTTCGTATTGTTCCCGCGCGGCCTGAGAAACGGGCAGACGGTCGACGGAGCCATTTATTACAGCGATGATCACGCCGCTAACTGGAAAGCTATGCCGCTTCCTGATGGTGTTAACGGACCTCATGATCTTCTCATCGATCCCTCGGATCCGGCAATTATGTATGTAAGTTGTTGGCCTACCAGTGCATCCGGGTCCGATAAATGCGGCGGGGTCCTTAAAACGGAAGATGGCGGAAAAACCTGGAAGCAGGTCTTTGACGAGCGTTACCGGGTGAATTCCGCGGGACTCGATCCTGCAAACCCCGGGCAAATCTTCATCAATACCTTTCAGAATGCTGCCTTTCGCAGCGATAATGCAGGAGAAGACTGGTCGAGGATCGAAGGGTACCGTTTTAAATGGGGGCAAAGGGCTGTGCCGGATATCCATCACCCGGGAATGATCTTCCTCACCACATACGGCGGCAGCGTTTTTTACGGTCCTTCTGCAGGCACCCCGGGAGTCCCGGATGACGTCGTGAATATGCCTGAAGGATGGTGGTGAGGAGAAGAGAAAGGAGAAAGGAGAAAGGAGAAAGGAGAAAGGAGAGTGCAAAAAGTAAAAAGTAAAAAGTAAAAAGTAGGATATAGTAAATTCCTTGGAATAAATGAATTATAACGCTTGGTAATTAATGCAATTAGTTTAAATGCATGATCGATATGTAGGAAGGTTTCCTGGAAACCGCGGAGCGGTTGGCATTAATTAGCCATGGGTTCCCATTTTTTGGGGGGAATGTGTGGGGGAAAACCCATGGGAAGCAAAGTTGGTAGTTAGTAGTTAGTTTATAGTTTGGTAGTAGTTGTGTTAGCTTTTGTGCAGCTTTCCGGAGAAGAGCGGGGATCATTCCCCGTTTCTTTTCCGGGAGCTGACGAATGCTTTCTCATTTTACATGATCTGCCATGAACTGTCTATTTTTCCCATTCATCGGTTCGGAATGAACTGGCCGGCAACCCTTCCGTATTAAAGAGCTCACCGGTTACAAAATCATCAAATGCATACCGGACTGCCACAGGCTTTTCAACCGACGGAGAGAAGAGGGTTATCCCGTCACCGGTGATAAAGGCTTTTGCCGGGAAAAACCGCCGGTTCTCACCCGCCAGCGTGAAATTGTCAATTTCTTTTCCATAGGAAGTGAGCCCGTTACCGGCATGTGAAAAAGTGAGTTTCACGGTATTTCCTTCGACCTTCATATCCTTCAGGACAGGTCCCGACCATTCAAACCCGTTTTTGCCATAGGTATTTGCAAGGGCCAGGTAGGCCAGCCGGTCACCGGTAACTTCCTTGTTCGAGGGGTGGATGCAATGTTCTTCGCCGATATCCAGGATGCAAGCCATGCCGGAGTTGGGGATCACTGCGGAAGCTTTCATCTGGGCTTCACGCAGGAAGGCTGAGTTCACGCCTGAGGGACCGTAATCGAACGGAGCTATCTCCACATAGTAAAACGGGAACTCACCAATTCCCCAGGTTTGCCTCCAGTCGCTGACAAGAGACTGCATCAGGGAAGAATATTTTTCGGGCTGGTTCCGGTTTGCTTCACCCTGGTACCATATGGCTCCCCGCATTCCATAACCCACCATGGGATTGATCATTGCATTGTACAATACGGTAGGAGTCTGATGAGTGAATTCACCATTCGTGTCAGCCGACGGTGCAGGTATCCAATCGATTTCACGGATGCCGGTCCCACTTATCCATGGTTCAATACGTGTGCCGCCCCAGGAAGAGCATATCAATCCGACGGGGACATCCAGGGCTTTTCTCAGCATCCTGCCAAAAAAGTAGGCGGTGGCACTGAAATCGCTAACATTTTCAGGAGTGCATTCTTTCCATTTCCCTTCAAAATTATCCCGGGGACTGAGGTCCTTATCATGTTTTACTGTAAACAAGCGGATCCCGGGATCCTCCGACAGCGCAATAACCTCGTTAGAGCCGGCAACGGGTTGATTTCTGTAACCTTTAAGGGGCATTTCCATGTTCGACTGGCCGGAGCAGAGCCAGACTTCTCCGATGAGGATATCATTGAGTGAGACTGCCTTACCATCAGAGATGTTAATGGTATAGGGTCCTCCGGCAGCCGGAGTCCGCACTTTCAACAGCCATTTTCCGTCGCTGCCTGCCCGCGTTGAATAATTCTGCCTGTCCCATGATGTCTTGACCGTAACCGTTTTGCCTTTTGAAGCGGTCCCCCAGATGGCGGCTTCGGTCTTTTGTTGGAGAACCATGTGATCCGTAAATATCGCCGGAAGGCTTATTTCGGCTTGAAGCAGGGAAGCGATGATGACCTGAAACGCGAACATCACCCCAGTCAGAATTATTTTCATCTTCATGATATATAAGTTTTTAAATTGAAATGAACATTCATTTCAAATATAATAAAAAAAACCATCATGCCGGCTCCCCGATGGCACGCTTGATTGAGTTTATGGAGATGTTTGGGCTATGAAACTGTCTCAAAAGTCTCAGTTTAAAAACAATTTGAGAGCAGGAAGATTCTGTGAACGGCTTTTGAAAGAGTCACACCGGTTTTCTATTTTTTCAAAAACCGTTTGAATTTGTGCGACATTTTAAAGTAGGTATAGCGGGCCGAATGTTCCCCGGTTTCCATCACCGTTTCTCCCGAAACCTGGAAGGTGCTTTTCTCACCCGCGATCCTGGAAAAATAAATATCAAATTCTTTCCCGTCTTTATCGATCATATTCACGAAAACGAGGTTATCATCGAAATCGGAATGCAGCCTATGCATGCATAGCGGGCAGAAAAAATCGACGGAATCACCTTCCCTGAAAGCAAATTCGGGATGCTTCAGACTGGTGTAATTACCGATTTCCGGGTGGAGGAGAAGCAGTCCCTTTTGCCGGTTCCTGTTCCGGGCCGTCAGTACAATGTACTCTCCGATTTTGAGGTGGCCCTTGCAATGTGGACAAAGAAAATGATTATTGACCATGGCTCCGGTTTTTAAAATGAACCCTCTACAGGCAAGTTACTAAATCAATGAACGGATGTCAATGAATAATTCCGATTCATGTGTCTGGGATTTACTTTTTCTCCGGGATCAAGGGGATGGATAATGTGTTCGCGAAGTTTAGAACCGTGATGATCCGGGCAATCTTTAAACCTTGCTCCAGTCCAGTCCTTTCAGGAACTTTTGCTTTTCTTCCAGGTGATAGATCCTCCTTGCATTGCCGTGAAGAAGTCCTTCTGTCAGCACGAGAGCTTCATCAAGGGTAATGAAGCCTTCATCGGTGAGATCAGTGAGTGCGGATGCTATGCCATTGCGTGCGATCACGGAATGGCCGAGTACAGGTTCGACAGGAACATAATCTCCTCCAAAGGTCAAAATCTTATTGGCAGGGACAGTGACCAGGTATTTTTTAAGGAATTCTTTGGCGGTCACCGGGTTGATTATCCAGGACCAGCACATATCGATATTTGCGTTGGGGTACTGCTTTGCGAGGGCAAGCATCTCCTCGTAGTAGGGATACCCGATGTGGAAAAATACGAAGGTGGTTTCAGGTGAATGATCACAGATGTAACAGGCATCAGCGGGATTGTTCCTTACCTTCCTGAGTTCCATACGTTCATCTTTCCCCTTCCATTGGGCAAGATATCCTGTATGCATCTTTACCGGGAGATGATATTCCGTGGCCTTTCCTACAACATACCAGAAAAGATGATCTTCAAGTTTCTTTTTATCCTTGCCATCTACCTTCCTTCCGCGGATAAAATTCCTGCAGATCCTCTTCACTTCGTCTGCCGCCGTGGTTTTAAAATCAATGTTCCGTGAATAAGCCAAACCAATTTTTACCCCCACCAGGTAAGGAGCGTATTTAGTAAACCACCAGTCGATCACTCCATGCCAGTCTTCCAGTTCTTTTACTTCGATACCCGCTGCTTTATTGTATTCTTCAGCTCCGGGGTAGGCAATCAGGGTGTCGGCCCAGAGATCGGTCATAAGAAAATCGGGCATGGACGACTTCATCAGCGGGTAACCATTTACCTGGCAGGATTCAATATTTGCCTTTGTTTTCAGGATCTCGGTGTAAAAGCCGGGATGTACCATGTTTTCGTACCCTTGCTGTAGCTTATCCACCGTTTCTTCCGAGAGATCATCGATATCATATAACTCTTTCATCGAAATCCGGACAGCCCAGGCATACCCGGTTTGTTTGATAAAGGGCCACCAGGGTTTGAGGATCTTCCATTTGTCCATCGGTGAGACACCGGGGGAGAAGAAAAGATCATAATCCTTCTGGGTCATCCCGGCTGAACGCATATCGGAATCGATATAATGACTGAAGATCATGGTCCAGTCATTGGTTTTCCCGCCAATGACCGGTTTTCCACTCAGCCGTTCAGTTTCATCCATAAGATGTTCGTGCGTGTCTGCCAGCGACGTGGAGAAAACCTTATCCCAGATCTCCTCATCGTCTGATTTCCTCCTCAGGCTCTTCCCGGATGGTGAAGCCGGGGTAAAACCGGAAAGGGCAAACGCCGCTGAACCCAGTCCGAAATACTTGAAAAAATCCCTGCGTTTGAATTCGTTCATTCCTGTCCCGGTTGAGATTAAATTAATTTCCCTACTGCATGATCACTTCTTCATCATTCCGTTTTTTCCGGCGACTTTCAAGGTAGTATATTTTCATGAATCATGAACCTATCCTTCCTGATTTTCGGAAGTTTTTTTTTGAAATAAAATCATTCCGCATCCCGGGGAAAAGTTAATTAAAGGTTAATATACCATGATCATCAGAATGGGTATTGATTTTAACCTCCTTTTTTCATTAACTTACCTGATTATCATGAGATTCAAAAAGCTAAACTCATTTTATCCCAGGGTAAGAGGACCTGAGGGTTATACAGACATGGAATATTTCATCTATTTAACAGCTTTAAATTATGAGAGGGAAAAGCAAGGATACGGGGCAGAAGGCAAGGTCCATAAATGCTTTGAGTTTAGTGAAATTGGGCAATGGGGACCCACCTCCTGAATTCATGGGATCCGCGACCGGCGGCGATCATCATGCTCTCCATGAGGCACTGGCTGAACTTGCGGAAAGGATCAAACCTGTAAAAAAAGACGTTGTTCGGGTTGCTGATGAGATCAGGTTGCATCCCCTGAAGGATATTGTAGGTCACTTTAAAAGACATTCAGGTTCAGCAGAACAGGACGAATTAAAAAAACGGGGCTCCCGGAAAAGTGTAGTACGCATTTTCACCGGTGAAATGGACGATCAGAAACATCTGATTTTCCAGCAATTGGCCAATACCCTGAACCGGGATCTGTACCGGATTGATCTCAGAAGCTTTGTAGGTAAATTTATTGGGGAAACTGAAAAAAATCTGGGAAAGATCTTCGATGCGGCTGAGCATTTGGATGCTGTCCTGTTTTTTGATGAATCGGATCTTTTATTCGGGAAGAGGACCGATGTTAAAGACAGTCACGACCGGTATGCAGTTATGAAAAAGAATGTCCTTCTGAAAAAGATGGAAGGGTTCAGCGGCCTTTCAATTCTTGCCACGGATATGAATCATCACGTAGAGGGATCACCCGAAAAGAGCACCCGGTTCATGGTGCATTTTCCAATCCCTGATCCGGAATAAAGAAAATGGCTGGCAATTGAAGGACCAGATTCTTGACATTCAGGATATATATCCGGAACTTGCATAACAGCAGGCATTCCTTTTTGCTTTTTTGAATACTTCCGGAAAACCTGCCCACAGCGTCTACTGTAACAAAAAGGATGCGATATGGCTGCTGAATACCAGCAAAAGCAAGCCCCCCGGTCCAACGCGCCGGAATCCCGGGTTATTGAGGCGATCGTGTTCTCTCCTTCTGTGGTCAATGCTGAAAAACGGCTCAGAAAAACCTACTCTGAAGAACCGGATAGCACAGTAGCATCCTGGGATTGGACTGAAATACTATTATCCCTTCACCAGGAAGATTACGCACCGGATTCATACAAGCGATTCCTGTCAGAAGCTCCTCCCCCTGATTCGGTGTCCTTCATCCGCAGAAGCATTGACGAATGGAAAGACGGGGTAATGAGGATGATCAATCCTGACATCCTTCAAACGGGGACTCCTTTCGAGATACACGGGAAACTTTTTATTCTCTGCCTGAGTGAACTCGATCCGGCTCTGAAAACCTATTTATCGGCAGGTAAACTGCTGGATGAGATCCGGGCAGGCACCACTCCCGATTTCGAAACCCTTATAAGTAGCACACCGGACCAGCGGGTTATTCTTGATGATGGTCCGGAATTCCAGGATACTCTGGGAAGGAATTCTTTTGCCCGGGCAATGTGTACATGGCTCGACAATAACTGGACAGAAAGGCCGGCACGCATCAGTTCCTATTCCGACACGAAAAGTTTCGTCCTCCATATCGGGGGACCCTGGGGTTCAGGGAAATCCACCCTGCTGAATCTTATGGAAAAAGGTTTCCTGTGTAAGGAGAAAAAAACAGCGGATAAATTGGGCGAGGAAGTGTTGCAGCTTGAAGGGGACTGGATCACGATCTGGTTCAGCGCCTGGAGGAATCAATATACCGATCCCGCCTGGTGGCCCCTGATGAACCGGATTATACTCGATGCAACGCGGACCCTTTCAACACAATACCACAGGTACGGCAAGTATCTCCGGATTTCGGTAAGGGAAAATCTCTGGAGGTTCTTCACAGGCAAAATATGGTACTTCATTGCCTTCCTGATATCCCTTGGTTTTCTTATCCTTCTGCTGAACTGGTCTGTCCGGGGTCCCGGGCTCATTAGCGGGAACACCGCTCTTGAAAGATATGAAGGGATCATGAAAACAGTTGCCTCCGTTCTCGGTCTTTTCGGAACGGTATGGACGGGCGTCATGGTATTCAGTAAATCCCTTGTGTCGGGGTCCTCCTCTTCTGCAAGGAATTTTATTCAGCAGACCAATGATCCACTTGAAAAGATCAAAAAACACTTTAAACGGTTTATCCATTCCTTCGAAAAGAATAATCATCCCATCCTGGTTTTCATCGACGATCTCGACCGGTGCAACCCGGGGTTTGTGGTCAACCTTCTTGAAGGTATCCAGACCATCTTCACTCACCGGAACCTTTTTTTTATTGTAGCAGCAGACAGGCGGTGGCTCTATACTTCTTTCGAAAAACAGTATGAGAGCTTCCGGGAGAACATCGTCGAAACCGGGAAGAGCCTTGGGTATCTTTTCCTGGAAAAAGCCATTCAGGCTTCCGTTACGGTTCCCCGTCTCGATAATGTTTACAAGCAACGGTATATGGATAGCCTTTATAAATACGGGCAGGCTGATCTTAAGCAGAAACTTTTCGAAAAGAAGAAAAGTTTCATCGATACTGTGAACCAGATGACCGATGACAGGCAACTCACGGAACTGCTTAATGCGAACAGGGGAGATCCCATGGCGGAACAGGCCTTGCGTGAACTGGCCATAGAGAGATCGGCTGCCAAAGCTATGGCTAAGACGACCGAGTACTTTCTCCGGCAGTTCACCGATCTTCTCGAGCCCAATCCCCGGGCTATGAAAAGGTTTATCAATGCCTACAACATCTATAAGACACTCGCATATACCATTGATGACACTCTCATTGACAGTACTGTAAAGAAAAAACAATTCGCACTCTGGACCATCCTCTCCATCCGGTGGCCCTTGCTCGCGGAACTGCTTGAGCAGGATCCGCAGAAGATCGGGGAGTTTATGAAGGATGATGCTGATATTGCAGATTCCCGTTGGTTACCATTCATCGGTAACCATCAGATAAAGAGTGTTGTTGCGGGGGAAGGCATTGATGTGAGACTGGATGCGGATTCAATCAGGAAGCTATGCAGGATCAACCCTATCGTCCATAATGTCATGGTAAATTATAAGGAGAAGTAAAACGGGAAAAGATCAAGACCAGAGCGGGAGGGAGGATACAGAGAATTAAAAAAAATTAAACGCGATATATTTGAAAGCGGTCCTTTTCAGGTCAATCCATAATTCAAAATAAGTAATAATGAGCACAGAATTCACAGTAAATCCTGCCAGGCAGGATCCTTATAAAAATTTTAAATTCCATATCCGGTGGGATGGAAAAGTCATTGCGGGGATCAGCAGGATCAGCGGCCTGAAAAAATCCACGATTCCGGTGATACACCGTGACGGAGCCGATCCGAATATCATCCGTCTTTCGCCGGGAGTGTGGACTTACGAACCCATTACGCTTGAAAGAGGGATCACTCATGATCCCGAATTTGAGAACTGGGCCAATCTTGTGAACCAGTTCGGCGGAGAGCCTGAGATATCCCTGAAAAATTTCAGAAAGGACATTACCATTGATCTTCTAAATGAACAGGGAACGATTGTAAAATCTTTCAGGGTATACCGTTGCTGGATCTCGGAATACATCGCACTTCCTGAACTCGATGCGGGAGGTAAAGATACGGCCATAGAGCGGATCGTACTTCAGAATGAAGGCTGGGAGAGGGATACGGCAGTCACCGAACCAGAGGAAACCTGAGAGTTTTGCCTGCATCACAGATTTATAAGAACCCTTTTCCGCGAAATACATAATAACATGACAGATCTTTCCATGGTGACTAAAACGCTGTTGCACCTGATCCGCACCGGCCTTGATTCCTTTCCGGGACTAAAGTCTCCGGAATTCAGGGTGACCGCAGAGGCACCCGGCCAATTTCCTGGTAAAGGGATCAGTCTTTACCTGTACTATCTGGGAGAGGATACCCATTTCAAAAACATGTCTCCGTCTGCAACCTCCCGGGATGAGGGAATAGGCAGGACCATCGCGCTTAATTTATACTATATCGTATCCGCTTCGTCAGGAAAGAAAAACAGAGAAGAAGACATGGATGAGGAATTGACGGAACAGCGGCTGCTCGGAGCCGCAATGAAGGCTTTTCACGATACGCCGGTGATCAATGCTCATACAAAAATAGACGGAAAGCAATTAGCCGGCACGAAATATTCGGGAACGGATTTCACGCTCAGGATCGAACTCCTGAATCTGCAACCTCAGGAAGCCATTGCTTTCTGGGCTGCAGGTAGCCTTCTTCCGCAACTTTGCGCATTTTATCGTGTATCACTGATCATCCCGGGATCATGAACCTGCCGGAAGCAGAAGCCTGTCCTCTGCAAAAATCCCGGCAGGGTTCAATATCCTGTTTTCTCTCATTCCTGAAGTGACTTGCAATTCTTCAACCCTTTCCTGATCATCCTGTTCAGCTCCTTCACAGGATCATGAAATTCACCGGCTTTTCCGCAATTGTAAATTGACTCGAACGGATCGGTGTCAATAACAGCCTCGAAGAGTCTCACCGGGGAAGGGGGTGAATCCAATGCAACATATTGCTCATAGGTATAACTGGTGAAGGCAGTATTCGTTCCCACACCTCTCCTGTCGAAAAGGTAACCTTTGGCCAGTTTCACCGGAAGGGCCAGTTTGCCTTCCGTGACCAGATCAGAAGGGGCAGGATAGGAAATTACCCTGTCCCTTGCGGCATTCAGCGTCACCGGAACCTTATCATAATAATCGGATGTTGTCCGGTAAATGATAACCGGAGCCTGTGCAAACGGGGTCATACGTGTATCTTTTGTGGCTTTGCATGAAATAACCACGATAAGGATGGCCGGAATGATGAACTTCTTCATGGCTTGATGATTTTTTCCACTGTGACATGACTGTCGGTCACGATATGCAGGAAGTAGATCCCGGCATCGAGCCCGGAAATATCCAATACGGCCTTTTCGGTGTCAACAGTTTCCGAGATGATCTGTCTCCCTTTTATATCATAAATACCCAGTCGGCGAATCACCTCCGGAGCTTCGACATTGAGTTGTTCTCCCGCCGGATTTGGATAAACACTGACCTTTTGTTTCGTGATATCGTGCGTTGAAGTAATGTCCGTCCGGCTGACCCGGATATCCATGAGATACGTGCCGGTTTCCCCTTCAAAGAAAGGTGCAACTCCGAACAGAACTTCACCGCCGTTCTGAACAGCAATGGTACCATCCATCACATCATCGAAAACATCCGATTCCTGATCATTCGCATAATATAACCAGACGACATCATCGGTATAAACATTACCATTTCCGCTGTTGTAGGAATCATGAATTCTGGCGGTAATTGAATAGTTATAGCCCTCTTCGAGTGAAAGGCGGTAAAAATCAAGATCGTCCCCAGTGTGAATACTCGAGCCTTCGGTGGTTACTGTTGCAGTATTGCCTGAATAAGCAAGATCCAGTGTATAAGCCTCCTCACCGTCATTATTCTGTTCAAACGGATCGGGGAGAAGCTTCGCAGCCTTGACGATGACCTTAACCGGATTGGCATGATAGGTTGAACCGCTTAATTCCCAGTCGCCTCCCTGTGGTTTATGCAAAAGGGCCATCAGGTAGGTTCCCGGCGGTATGGAAATTCCTGTGGAACTGAATTCTGCATTATCATAGAAATATCCAATGGCAAGATCGCCTCCTGTAAGTGTTTCCACGGTAGCGGCATAATTGCCTTCCATATCGTAAAGATCGATCTCGAAATCTCCCTGGAAGGCGGAAGTACCGTCATTCAGGATATCGGTGGTTACGTTGAAGGGTTCGCCGGCATATATCTCGTTGCCGCTGCTGATGAGAAAATCATCATATACCTCGATATCGCTTGCGTAATAGATCCCGAATTGGAGCCTATTGGTATAGGAACCATTATTAACAACTTTCCAGTTACCCCCTGATTTCCTGTAGTAAGCTTCCGCATAGTAGGTTCCCGGAAGCAATGCCACTGAACCGGGATCCGAGAATGTCAGATCGAAATACTCATTGCTTCCCAATGCGACTCCTTCGATGATCTCTGCAAATTCGATAAAATTCCCATCCTTGTCAAAAATTGCCATACCGATATCCCCCGAGAAATTCGTTGTACTGAAGTTAGCGACATCGGCATGTATGGTGAAAGCGGATGTATACATCACGGGGTCTTCAGAGATCGTGACTTCACTATACAGAGAAATGTCATAGGCAATTGCATCTTCGGGTGGTTCGATACCGATGATGATCTGCTGTTCGCTGTTATATCCGCCATTGCCGCCGCCAATACCTGTCCCTTCCGGATCGAGTGCATCCACGGCGAAATACCCGTCAGAATACCCGTCCCATCCCCAATTGAAATGAAAGAAGTTATTGGCATCGTATCCATCACAGACAAAGGTGTGTCCGCCTTCCGATCCGAAGCCGGCATATTGCACCGGGCGGCCTTCGTCCAGTTCCGTCTTCAGTGTCTGTACCCATGCGGATGTCGAATAGTCCTTGCGAAACAATCCATGCAGGGAACTCTTATAGCCGAAATATTCCTTCAGCGCATATTCCACACAGTTGGTGACAGGGCTGTGGTCAATGAGAATGTAAGCCCCGCTGCCCCCTTTTGCTGCGATTCCATAGTTCATGTCGATACTTACGCCGCAATGATACATCAATGTTGCGACAGCGGTATTCTGGCCCGTCAACTGGTCGGGCATGGAAGCCCAATCATAAGTAGTAGAACCGAAGTTGGCTGAAAGAACCCCGTAATTCTCATCCTGGTAGGAATGAAATCCCGTTCCCTGTTTTGGGTATTCCCAATAATTCATGATCTGGGCCATGGCTGTGGCGGCACATCCTGTCACTGTCCTCTCGCCTGCTTCGCTGTCATATGGACAGAGATCATTGTAATAGGGGCTTTGGTCCCACCGGGAAGTCACCAGGGGAGTCACGGCTGAAGTCGTGCTCTTCTTATATTCAGCGCTGCCCGAAATAAGTGATTCCCAATGCTCCCGTACTTCTTTCGTTATATTTTCAGGGTGAGAATGGATATACCGGATCTGTTTTTTATAATCTTCGATCCACTTTTTGAAATTATCAGGCAATGCGTCCGGATTGAAAGTGCCCTCCCCGGAATAGCCGAGTACCGGCAGAGCACCATCATCGCCTGAGATCATGATAAATCCGTCATCTTCGTTAATATTGAAAATATAGATGAGTTCGCCGGCTGTGGTCGATTTTTTTGAAACACTTCTAAAATTACCGGCCATAGGCAGTTCCACCCGGCTCAGTACCGGCGAAGATGTGCTTTTCAATAAGGCTGTTCCGTTTTCCGTGAGAAAGTGAAGTGCAGCAGACCGGGCTACATCAAGGGGTACATCCTTTCCTGATAAAGAGATTGAAATGATAAGCAGTAAAACAGGTAAAAAAATTTTCATACGTCTTAATTTAAAGGGTTAACATAAATTTCCCCCGGCTTATTTATGACCGGGTTTTTATAAAAGCAGGTGATTTTAAAGAAATTGATGAAATATTTTCCTTATCCTGACCAAAAGGGTTTAAGGAAAATGGAGAATTATTAATCGGAAAAACAGAGAACAATAAGATATGATCCGGAGGATCTTTTGTGGACGCAATAGGTATGAACAACGAATTGTTATTCTGTTTAGGATCATTAATACTTATACATAAAATAACCACCTGCAGTAAAAATTGCACACAATGCTTAGATAAAATTAGAAAAATAACACGGAACTCCAAGCCAAATAAGGAATTGTTAGAACCATGACAGGACCTGAGGAGAAATTAAATAACAATCTCCCAGGAGGTTTTAGATTTGAAGCCGGTAAAAAATAATTTGGATTGGACCTTCCCTCGGATCGATCAGAACATAGTATGGAAGGAATCGATCAAGCCTGTCACAGCCTGCCAGGAAATAAGAAGTGCGAATAAAAAGGTGAGGACCATCCCCACATTAAGCATGAGGTTCACCTTATGATCCTTCATAAGGTCTCTCCTGTTTAACAGATACATGATGCCTGCGACAACCAATGGAAGGAGAAAAACCTGGAATAACTGGCTTATAAGCATGGCGAATACGGGTCTGAAGCTGAAGACGGGAACGGCCAGACCGACCAGGAGTGCAGCCCCGCTCAGTATGCGGAAGGTTGGCCCGCGATAGTCGACGGGCTTGTTTTTATAATCACCGATAAGCATGGGCGCCAGCATCAGGATCGGTATCATGGATGAAAGTGAGGCACCCAGAATGCCGGTCACAAAGACAGACACGGCAAATCGACCCAGCAGGGGATCGAGCAGGGCGATCATAGTCACAACCTTTTCCACCGGCTGATGGCTTATGTAAAGGGTACCGGCTGCGCAGGCCATGACCGACATACTTACCAGAAACATCAGGAAAGCGCCGATGGCCGCATCCTTCTTCTCGTGCTTCAGTAATCGTGAATCCCATTTTTTTTCTTTCATCAATATGCTCCTTACCACGAACGTGGGCGCGGTAAGAGTGGTGCCTATCATGGCAGCCATGATCATGGGGGCATTGGCTTCCTCCGGGATCAAAGGCAGGAGGCCCCTGACCATTTCCTGAGGCCCGGGCATAACGATGAACATGGTTGCCAGGAAGCTGATACCCATCACACTCACGAAAATGATCAGGATCTTTTCAAAAAAGGAAAACTTACCGATCATGATAAGCCCAAAAACAAAGAGGGCGATCCCGATGGCAATGCCCACCGTATTCCAACCTTTCCCGCCGGTGATCATGGCTGTCCATTCATGGATCAGGTCCGAAAGGATACCCATATTCCCTGCCAGCGCCAGCACCTCCACAAGAATGAGGCCGGCAAGAAGCGTGATTGCCAGGAAACGTCCACCTCTCATGTGCTGTCTGAACCCGTAAAGGGCTCCTTCCCCGGTGATCAGGCTGTACCTGCCGAAGGCTTCGAGAAGGACGAAGCAGAAGATGCAGGCCAGGGCCAGGGCCCACAGCATGGTCATACCGTATCTCGATCCCGCCGAGGCCATCGAAACAATACTTCCCGTTCCGATTGTGTATCCCACCAGGAAAAATGCCGGTCCGACAGAGACCAGCAGACGCCAGAATTTTTTCGCTAATGAATTTTGATTCATGGGAAAAGCAATATAATTAGATCACTGTCCTCCGGGGATGTTCAATTTTTCAGGTACCGGAGCCGGTATGGGCAATACTTCACTGCTGTTATGGAGGATCCCGATGCGCAGATTTTCGTTCAGCCGGATCCTGTGGTTCAGGTATTCATTAATTTCATCCGGAGGCAGGTAATAGAACCCCATAATATTCGTGAGTGCAGGATCCATAGTCAGTGTCGTCTTGAAATTATACTTGATATGGTTGAGGTACATGCACTCCGAGGCGCCGAACCGGTCTTCAATGGAATCCTCCCCGAGCATTTTCCAGAGTGTTGCATCGTTGTACGCAGACAGCCGGGCAATTTCCCGGCCATGCGTGGGAGCTATGCCTTCGTGACATGGTGAAAGGAGAATGATCTCGCCTCCCGGCTTTGTCGCGATCTCCGCCGAGAACAGGCCCTTATCGGCCTGGGTAAGATCATAATCGGAGGGGTAGGCGCTGCTCACCGTTATGTCGGCAGATTCGGAAAATTCCGCTCCGAATATCTGCATGCCCCAGCGGACAGCCTCCCTGTGTGCCTGGATAAAATGCCCTGCGACGGCTTTTAGGAGGTCACCGTTTTCTGTCTGCAGGACATTTACGATAAAATGAAGCCCCACATCACTCGCGAAATCCTCCATTTCTTCGCGGCAGGGAGTGAGGATCTTTCCCAGCTGCTGTTCAGTGGCACCGAGAAGATGCATGGCATTGACGGTTTCCGTTCCCGCCACGCCAGGGAGAAAGATCTTTGCCCCACCGCTCCAGCCAACGGGATGGTGTGGCAGTACGCCCCCAATCCCGATCCGGATATCCGCCTCCATCACTTCGCGGTTGACGATGATACGCGTTCCCCGGCGGGTCACACCCCGGTTGATGAGGTTGTTATGACAGTCGTGGTGCCTGATACTCACACGGCCCATTATATCGCTGCCGAACCGTTCCACCGTTTCGGATTCCGTCATTTGCCGGTGTGTGCCGTAGGCTATCACCAGCCGGATATCTTCATCCCTGACCCCGCCCCGGTTAAGTTCATCAAGAATCACGGGAAGGATAAGTTTCTGTGGCGTGACCCTCGTCCGGTCGTCGACAAGGATTACTACCGAAGCACCCGGGTATGCAATTTCGCTCAGCCGCGCACTGCCTGCCGGGTTCTGAACCGCCCTGCGAATCTCTTCACCTGCATCCGGCGGCGGAGTGAATTCGTTCCTTTTCAGGTTAAAACAAACGTTTTTACCAGGTATCCCCAGCTCAATGATCCTTTCCCCGAAATGAACCGGTATTTTTATCTCTGCCATAGTATCGTTTATTATCGCGGACCCAGTTGTGTGATAAGCCCTGCCGCCTTTTCTTCATATGTTTTCTGCCATCCGGGAGCCAGGAGGGTGTTCATCACCTCGTACCCCCATTCATCATAAGCATCCGCTGTGGGTGCGTAATGCAAATATCCGTTCGCGTACCCTGCAAGAAAGGTATCCGGGAACGGCGAATTCTCCTTGATATCTTTTCCAACCCGTGAGAAAGGCTCTCCCGGAAACGTCACAAGCACAAAATCACCGATACGGAAGGCCTGGACTACAGCAGTGATATACTTCCCGCCGAACTTCTGAACATCTGCCTGCCTCAGCCTGAGGATTTCCCGGTCTTCCTGGATCTGCGAGAGGATCTCCATCGTGTGGATATTCTCCAGGTATTTCTCCATATCCTTTATATTGGCTTCATCCATCTTCCTCAGTGCATCCGTTCCTGTCCTGCTTTCCTGGATGTACCTGTAGGCATCGTACGACGGATATTCGGGCGATAGACTATATTTTATATACAGCGGGATAAAAGTTTTGAGATTGAGGTTGTTTGACCTGAGTGATCCGAGGAGCAGCTTCTCCTGCCGGTCCAGCGTATCAAGCCGGTCCGGGATATCTGTTCGCAGGGGCAGCCTGACACTGTCGGCGATGCATATTATTTTTCCTGAAGGTACCGTTTTGATCTCCCTGAGTGCTTTGAGGGTACTTGTCCCGAGCATCTGCCCGAATATTTCGCAGTCACGGGGTGAATTCACATCCTTATAGAGGATCTCGGTGATATCGCCGGCCGCACCCTGCAGAAAGAAGGCCATTGCCCCGTGTCCCAGGTTATCTTCAATGGTCTTTGAGGCAAAACCCGGAAATTCTGCGGTCACCCCTTTATCCGGAACTCCGGTGTAGGGATGACACGCGTAATTATAGATAACCGCCTTGGTTGTCCCGTTCATCCGGTCCAGTTTCAGGATACCGATCTCAGGGTCCGTTTCACCCGGACCGATAATCTTTTCATCGGGCATATTCGGATTGGCATGCCGTACGGTAAAGACCTTCCCGTCCTTCATCCGGATGCGGCGGTTCATGATAAACCGGTCCTCTGATCCCTTGCCGGCCCCGGCTTTTACCTTTTCCATATTCCCCACGGCCTTTCCTGCAGCAAGAATGGTCTGCTCAGTGACATCTTTTATGATCTTATTGCCTCCGTTCAGGAAGCCGTCAAGGTGATTATGTGAAGCAGCGATGAGAACCTGCCCGATATTGTATTTTTCCCTGAGTGCTCTTCGCACTTTTGCATCAAAATCACCGGGAATGTCGCCGATCACGCCGATAGCCACAACATCCAGGGTGATGATGGCTATCCGGCTATCCCTGTCCCCAAGTACGAGGGCTTTTACATACAAAGAATCATGCACATCTCCGCAATCTGCCGTGATATTGCTTTTTCCGGTGCCCGCCTGCAGCTGGCCAAAAGACGGCATACTGAACGCAAGGGCGGAGAACAGGATGATCAATGAGGAAAATGAAGACAGTCTCTTGGAAAAATCCGGATATTTCATGGTCGTAGTTCTTTAGAATGACCGCTCAAGGTTTTCACCCGCTTCCTGCAAAAGAGAATTGACGGCTTTCAGGCTGCGGTACGCCGCGGTATCAGGATCTGCGGTGTAATCGAAACCCAATTCCACCGTCAGGAAACCATCATACCCCGTTTCAAGAAGTGTTCGGAGGAATGGGACGAAATTAATCGTACCCTCCCCCGGAATTTTATGCTGATCCGAAAGGCCATTGTTATCGTCAATATGGATATGCACGGGTACCGATCCCTGTTTGAGAATATAGAGGGCATCGACAAGCGATTCCCTGTTCATATGGCAATGACCGGTATCGAGGGCTATCCCCATGTTCTTATATTTTTGCTGGCCGATCAGCCTGATGCCCTCCTCTATGGTCAGCACCAGGTCACTTTCAAACATGTGGGCCGGTTCGAGGAGCAGTAGGACATCCCTTTTAAGGGCATAATCCGCGAGTTCATCAAGACTCGCCGTGAGAGCTTCCATCCCCCTGCGGTAACCCTGTCCGAAAAGAGTCCGTCCGGGACAGAGGCTAACTTTCCTGCAATTCAGGCTGACCGAGGTGTCGATGCTTTGTTTGATATATTCGACACTGTCTTTCCGGATATTTCCGATGGGACTGCACAGGCTTGTCGGGTAACCAAACTGCGCGGGAATAAATCCCGATACACGGATACCCGTCTTTTCTATTACCGAATTCACCGAATCCACAGCCTTGGGATCCATATCCCGGCAATAGGCATGCGGCCTCCCTCCCCATATCTCCACACCCGGGTAACCCAGCCTGGCAATCCTTTCAATGGCATCTTCCAGGGTATAGTTGAAATATAATTTTGTGGATACGCTTAGTTTCATCTCCATAAATTTAGTTCGTCTTAAGAATTCCCTGGTATTATATTATTCAGGGCTTTTGTTTTATCCAGGATAACCGGGATTTGAAACAGGAAAAGGACCGTAACCGCAGAGCTGCGAATCTCAAAGCATTCCAAACCGTACTCCAAAATCATTTCTTTGGTGAATCTCCCAAAATAATCAGCTCCCGGCAACATTCCTTCTCATCAACGCATCAGCCCCTCCAGCAAGCCTTTCATCTTTACCGCTTCATCCATGATATTGTCGATGCCGCTGATATCGATCACGACATAACCCTGGTAATTCACATTTTTGAGGGTATCGATGATATTTTTGAAGTCGATGTTGCCTTTGCCGGGTTGGTAGTGATAGGGTCGCGTTCCGTCATTATCCGAAAGATGGACCAGCTTCAGGTATTTCCCGAGTTTATAGATGCCAAGATCGAGGTATTCGCTAATCGCATGGGCATGGGCCACGTCGTATACCATCCCGAGATTTTCCCTGCCGCAGTCATTGAAGATGCTCACGATGCCATCGATGGAAGAGATGAAATCGCCTGCCCGCATCTCCATTGCAAAGCTTAATCCGTATTTATCAGCCGTTTCGGACATTTTCCCCAGCTGGCCGGTTACATTTTCCCTGAGGTCCTTCCACCGGAAGCCTTCCGGGATATCCACAGCCACCGAGGGCCCGCCATGATATATGGAGGTCCGTTCCTTCGGTACCATTTCCGGGGGGAGATAAAAACAATTCGTGATCATTTTTGCTCCGATCTCCGAAGTCATCTTACAGATCATATCAAAATCTGCGATGGACTTTATACGTTTGGAGTTGTCAAGGGCGAACATATCGTATGTGACGGCCATGATACTTACGACTTCGAGGCCGAGTTTCTTCGAGAGAGCTTTCACCTCATCCCAGCGATCCCTGTAATCCTGGCATTCACCGGCAACAATTTCCATTTCCATGGTGGTAAATCCTGCCTGCCTGATCTCTCCCATAACCCGGAGAACATTATCCAGGCTCGGTGGCAGACCATACAGGGTGATCGGGATCGTAAATCCGCATGTAATCTTCATAATTATTCAGTTTTAAGAGTTCAAATGTATTTTATTCCATATTTCCCGGTTCCAGTCTGAACTGGCGGGAGCGGTTAAAGTAGTGATCGATTCCTTCGATGTCAAATTCCCTGATCATCTGATCGACTGTGATATTTTCATCTTCGCTCGACACCAGCACAGGGCCAAGCCTCCCTGGGTCATGAATGGTCACTGCCTTCCCATACTTTTCCTTCAGTTCTTTCAGCTTATCCCAGTTCCCGTCGAGGTGAATGGTGCGGCTGTCGAGATTGATCCGGGTGACCGCGAAATCGAAGTAGTTCGTGGTTGAGGCAATGACTTCTCCCAGAGGGTTCCTGATCTCCGAAGGGGCATCCCTGAAGATGATCGATGCCACAAAGAAGGAATGACAGGTCAGGGCCCATTGGCTCTGGACCGATCCTCCATGGAACTGGGATGGAAAGATGAGGATGTCGGGTTGCTTTTTCACATAGGCCTGTCGCAGCTCATCGAAGTTCAGGTCAAAGCAGATGGCACAACCTACCGTACCGAAATCACACTGAATGATGGGTGTTTCGCTTCCGGCCTTAACCCCGCCTTTCATATCGCCGATGGTGGGAAAATTCTTGTTATAAATGCCGGCTATCAGGCCGTCCCGTCTCGCTATGATGCAGGAATTCCGCCAGGATCCGTCTTCAACCTGCCTGCGGATGCCATAGGCTATGTAGCAATGAGCAGCCTTTGCTTCGGAGGCAAAAAAATCGCTGATCTGGTCTTTTCTGACCCGCAGGTATTCCTCTCTCTCATCGCGGGTCAATCCCCTGGGAAAATCACAATATTCAGGCAATACGATGAGATCGGGCTTATCCGGAAGAACCTGCGCGATCTTATCGTGCCAGAATTTTTCCACCTGTTCCACCACTTTTTGCATCCCCTGCGATTTGTCAACCTCGGGAACCCAGTCGCCAATTGTTGCCACAGTAATGTACCTGGCAGCTTTAAGCGGCAGGGTGAGGCATAGTAATAAAACTGCTGTATATACTGCCAAATGGAAGCGACTACGGATTTTCACTTTTTTTTTCATATCGTATATTTCACCTTTATTTTCTTGTTCAGAGTAACCTGGCTTTCCGGAAAGCCGACTCAACCGTCTCCCGGTCAAGGTCAGTTTCAAGATAGAACCGGCCGGCGAAGGGGAGAACGAACGTCTTCCCGTCGCGCTTCATCTTCAGTGGTTTACCGAATTGCTTGAATAATTGAGCCTTACCTCCTTCGAGGTTCAGAGCCAGCTTTCCTTCACCGGAAGTGTTCCAGTATACAACACATGTCCTGCCCGACCGTTCAAATATGAAAGCTCTTATGCGGGGATCACCCCCGGCAGCGCCCGGTACACGGTCGTAGGGATGCCATTCCGGTTCTCCTTTCCCGTTAACCACAAGGATATGCTCCTGTGTTGTGTTCCTCATCGACTGTTTTTGTGCAGGGGTGAGGATGTTGTTTATCCGGGCATCTTCCCACCTGTGGATCACTTCGAGGTTATCGGGGGTGCGGGGATGGGATTTCAGCGCTTCGAGCCTGCCTTCTAGTGAGATGGGGCAATCCCATGCTGCCGCCCTGCTGCAAACATATTCGAGCATGTCGGGCTGGATCCCTGTGGTATTTTCTCCGGGTGACGTATAGTTGATCCACCCGAAATTGATCGAAGTGAAATCCTGGTAAATGAAATTCATTTCGTCGACAGGATGCATCCGGGTGGCTTCTTTAATGACTTCAGGGCTGAATACATCGAAAGCATTGCCCCGTGTCAGGATATGCCAGTTGAAATGGGATTTCAATGCCCCTTCAGAGAAAGCAGGAGGCGGGGAGAGTTCCCGGTAAACGGTTTCCTGCGACATGGCCACGTTGAACCAGTAGGGAGGGGGTACATCTTCAGCACCGTCAAAGTATACGAAATCAAACCCCGCTTCATTATAAATATTGCCGATGCGCCGGGCAACTTCCTGCTGAATGCCTGTGCGCTGATCGAACCGGATCCAGATGGGCCAGGTGTCGACGTCCAGTACTCCGAACCTGGATCCCCGGTCATACCGGGAAGGCCGCGTCTCCAGTGCACCCCTGGTGCAACCCGTGAACGTAAAGGGGCGATCGGTGCTATAATCCGAATACTCTATCAGTTCACTGCCTATCATCAGGAACCGCCTGTCGTCATCCAGGGTGCATCCCGCCGGATTCTCTTCGACTTCAATGACCGTCGATGAGGAATCCAGGGCGGATGCCAGGGTGAAAGAACGCCGGATATTGAGCCGGTAGTCCGGTACGGGAGTGACATAAGGATCGGTTTTCTGAGTTTTATTATACCAGAAATGAGCCCCTGCGATCATACCGGCATGCTTAATTTTCCCCACGACAACCTGAAGATCCTTGATGCCGCCGGGATATTCGTCATTCCATTCGAAATGGCCGATACTTTTGGCAAAAGCAGTCCATACGATCTGGATAGCCCGGAACCCCCCTTCCTTAGCAAAAGCAATATGTTCATCGATATTCTCCGGTGTAGCATCCCATACTTCGTAATAGGAATATTTATATGCATCGCTTCTCCGGCTTTGAACGCCCCTTGGCAGATTGAAATCCTGTTCGACCCTGTCGATACGGTCAAGTAGGGTTTTTTCCGGAGTGGCGATAAGAACTGCCGTAACACCTGTTCCCTTCACCTCCGAAACCGCAGTGGCCCTCAGGAGATGGTAACCATCACCCGCCTGTGCATCGATCTTTACTCCGGGATCGGCCCCGAGCAGGTTCACGGCCATATTATCATCCCATACCACGTTCAGCCATTCACCAAAATGATCCCGGTCCTTAACCGGCAACTGTAAAAAGACGAGTTCATCTGCCGGGGTCTTTCTCTTGTCTCCGTATTCAGGGATCCGGTACCCCAGTTTTTCCAGGGTAAAGGCAATATACGAGCCGGTGATCTTCAATGATATGGTGGCTTCGATATTAATAAGCTCAAATTGCACCACCAGGTGATCTCCGTCGAGAATGACTGAGTCGGCAGAAAAGGTTTTCTGCGTGGCAGGGTATTTCAGCTGGAGCTCATTATCGTACGGCCGGTATTGTGTGAGGGAAAAGGCTGGAATATCTGCCCCGCTAGCCAGGCATTCCTGTCCGCCGCAGACCAGGCTGCGCGCTTTGCCATCACTGCCGATTACGAGGCGCATTTCAGAATTTTCAATAACTATCGAATCTGATGCTGCGGCAACGGCTGAAATCGAATAGCTCCATCCGGCCAACAGGGTCAGAATCCAAATGTATTTAATTGAAAATCTCATAGTAGCTCCGGAATTTTAATTTTCACGCCCTCATGCCGGCGTAAGCGAACTTCGGTGTTTTTTCCTGTAAATGTATTTATCGAGCCCTGTTATATGTCCGGAAGGAAAGAGCAGTAAAACAAAAAGGGCTGCCATTTCGATCAGGTTTTTATTGATGATCCAGTAACTGCCTTCCACATGCGGGTTAATACCTGCGGATGCGAAGGGCGGGTATGCTATGTAGTATAAGCCCAAAAGCAGGATCCCTGCTATTTTACATGTTTTTGAAAACAAGCCGGCAAAGAGTCCCAGCCCGATCAGTATCAACCCCCATACATTAAGGAAGTTGACGATATTCAGCAGGGTATCACTCGCAGCAATACTCTGAAAGAGGTGTCTGAGCGGACCCGGGGATCCCTGGAGGTACGATTGTGCCGACCAGTAAGGCGTGTAAAGTTTTATCAGGCCTTCGTATAAAAAATGCCAGCCCACCATAACGCGTAAAAGGGTAAGCCCGAAAATTTGCCATGAGCTGTAGGTACGATATCCGGAAGTTCTATCCATGTCATTCATTTTATGATTCGATAATTGCTTTCTCATTCACGGGATCCCATATAACCGGCCGCTTCGAACGATAGGCCACGTTCGCAAGGTTAAAGGTCACCGACTCCTCAAAACCGGTATCAATATCGCAGCTCGTTTTTCCGTGACCCCTGATGGCGTCAATCCATTCCTTAAGATGCAAAAAGGTAGTGTCAACGATCTTCCCGTCAATGAAGGTCGACCCCCAGCCTCCCTTCAGATAGGCTTTGGAAGTGGCGGAAGAAACGGCATCGACATCGGCCTCCGGTTCATAATAGTACATGGGATCGGAAGGGTCGGTGGCTATATTTTTGTACCGTTGGGATTGGCTGTCCCGGTATAACAGGATGGCACTGTCTACATCCATCATTGCCTCGGATCCCATGATACGGGGCTGCCGGTAAATACCGTTCACCAGCGTGGAATCGTAGGTAAGGGTAAGCTTTCTTTTCGGGTAGCTGAAAACCGCATTCAGGACATCCGGCATGTCGCCGTGATCCTTGTAATAGTATTGTCCGCCCATGGCTATGACCCTTTCAGGTATGCCCAGACCCAGGATCTGGTTGACACAGTCGAACTTATGCGTAAAATCGTTACCGGTGACGCTGGTCCCGTAATCGCTGAAGCGTTGCCAGCTGAAATATCTTTTCAGGTCGAAATCATGCCAGGGTGCATTGCCGATGAACTCTTTCCAGTTGATATTGCCCTCGTGTCCCATCTTGTGGTCGAAAGCATCGTCCCTGATCCAAGCTCCAAACAACCCGCTCCGGTTTGTATAGGTATGAACCATGGAAACATCACCGAGCACTCCTTTACGATATAACTCAGCGGCAATTTTATAGCTCATCTGCTGCCGGTTCTCATGACCAAGTTGAAACACAACCCCCGTTGCCCGGATCGTATTCCTTAATTCAACAGCTTCTTCTATACTATGGGTCATGGGTTTTTCAAGATAGACATGCTTTCCTGCCCTGGCCGCTTCAATGGCAATCGGGGCATGCATATGATCGGGTGCGGCAATAATAATGGCATCGATCTCATCGCTGTCGATCATTTCCTTGTAACTGTGAAATATGCGTACGGCCCTGGATTTCCGGTTCCATCTTTTCGGGTGAAAATCGTTCATCGATATTTCAAATGCCCGTTGCGTATGTACGTCGAAAGTATCGCAGATCCCTGCAAATTCCACATTCAGGTCTTCCTGGTCAAGGAAATTCTCCAGCGTTTTCTTATATTTCCCATTGACAGTACCGGCTTTCACTACATCGGGATGGATATATCCCAATAGCTGGAGAAGCTTCTCGCCACGCCAGCCGTTTCCCACAAGTCCAAACCGAAGCAGGTTGTCCTTATTTCCGGTGGGCGGGGTTAATTTTTCCTCAGAGGCATCCAGCCCGTCAATTCCAAGTATTTCAAGATAATTTTTTTTTGTGCTCTCTTTTCCAATGGTAGCAACCACATTTCTTTTAAAGGCGAGTGCGAAATAACCCAGAAAAGGCAATGCAGCCACACTTTTTAAAAAGTCTCTCCTGTCCTGATTCATTTTTGATAAAGTTGATAATTTAACAATCCGGCCCGGCTCCTCACAGGATCTGCGCCTTAATGCATTTGTCACGGTTTTGCAGCTGGCGTTGCCTGTTTCAGTTCATTTCTCCAGTAGTCGAGATGGTAGGGCTGGCCCCTGTCGGCATTCCATACTTTTGAGACGATATCCGTATCGCCGTCACCGTCCACATCCCCCAACTGGGCATCATGCCAGCCGGGATTATCGATATGGATGAGGTAGGTATTAAAACCGGGATTTTTTCCTCCCGTACTGTACCAGATAATCCCGCGTTCTTTCAGACCGCGCGGTTTCATGGCCACTTTGCCGCCGCCTTCCATATACGTATCCGGATCTTCCTGTTCGCCGGCGAAGATATCCGGATTACCATCCTGGTCAAAATCGGCCACCCCCAAGGAATGGAATGAGCCTGTGCCGGGTACATCACCTTTGCGCGTAGGGGGATCCTGAAGCTGGTGAGAGATCCAGTGGGTTCCGTTGTCTTTGTTCTCGACCCAGAAGACATGACCTCCTCCGGTATCGCAATTGCTGTAGACGATATCATTGATCCCATCCTGGTTGATATCGGCGATCCATGTCCTGATGCTTTGCCCGTATGAGGCATTTGGCACCGGTACAAAGGGCCATTCATGACGGGTCCATTTTTCATCTTTGCCTGTATTTTCGAACCAGAAGCCCGGGATGACCAGGTCCGGATCCGAATCGCCGTCGAGGTCGCCGGCTCCGCCCGGTGCGATTCCACCATGATCCTCATACCCGTAATCGATAATATTTTCAGGCATTTCATATACATTCGTATTGTACCAGGCAAGCTTTCTTCCATCGAAGATCACCAGGTCGGGTGTTCCGTTCCCGTCGATGTCACATTGTACGGCATCATGCCCGCCCCCTTTGAAATTTGTAGATTGCCACCGCAAATCAGGCGATTTTGAAAGATTTCCGGGATTCCGGAACCAGACACCCTCAAAAACTACATCCATCCAACCATCGTGGTCCATATCTATGGCCACCGTACCCAGGGTTTTGGCAAGGTTCGGTGAAAACCCTGCAACATGGGGGATCCACACCGAATCGTTCCTTCTTTCATACCAATAGGCTTCCTCAGTCACCCTTCGCGAGAGTACCGCATCCAGATCACCGTCACCGTCGAAGTCCGCAAGTGCCGGGCCCCCGGTGCCCCAGGAGGATCCCGGGAGTATTTCATCGATGTAAAAATGAGTCCACCCGGGTTTGCCGTTAACCTGGGCGTACAAAGGTGCTGTGCCAAATGCCAGCAGGAGGAGTATCATTCTGAAATACATGAAATGAAATTTTAAATTATTCATATTCACAAGGTAAGAAAAAATCTTCAAGCGCTTAAAAACCGGCTGTCAGACATTACCGGCCGGGACTGCCCGTTTCGTTCCTGTCCAGGCCATGGCTGATATAACATCCCGCCAGGGGTATGGATCGCGTATCAGTTAACCGTGACCGGTTGTTTACGTGCCTGACGCGACCGGTTGAAATAATCGTCGAGGAGTTCGATCTTAAATTCATCGATCATCTGGTTCACCGAAACATTGTCATCCTCACTCGTTACGAGTACAGCCCCGACTTCACCCGGATCAGTGATGGTAACCCCATTGCCGTATTTTTCCTTCAGGCGGGTAAGCTTCTCCCAGTTACCATCGAGATGTACCAGACGGCTGTCGAGATTGATATTTGCCACGACAAAATCGAAATAATTTGTGCTGCTGGCTATAACTTCACCGAGCGGGTTCCGGATCTCGGAAGGGGTCGAACCTCCCCCGATGGAACCGACAAAAAAAGACCTGGAGGTATAAGCCCAGTATCCCTGTATGAGTCCGCCGTGATACATCGAGGAAAAAAGGATGATGTCGGGTTGTATTTTCTGGAATTTCTCGAGCAGTTCCTGGAAGTTAAGGTCGAAACAGATCGCACAGGCTACCGTTCCGAAATCGCATCTGATCAGCGGAACTTCATCACCTGCCTTTATGCCTGCTTCCATTTCCCCCACGGTGGGAAAATTCTTATTGTATATGCCCGCATCATTACCTTTCCTGTCGATGACATAGCTTGAATTATACCAGGTGCCGTCAGCGGCCTGCCGCTTCATCCCGAAAGCGATATAGCAGTGGTTTTCTTTTGCGACAGAGGCAAAATAATCCCTGACCCTGTCTTTGCGCGCCCTGAAGTAATTGAATTGTTCTTCCGTAGACATACCGGCGGGCCGGTCACAGGCTTCCGTCAGTACGATGAGGTCCGGTTTATCGGGCAGGACCTGTTCCAGTTCTTTTTTCCAGTATTCGATGACCTGGTCAACGATCTTCTGCGCATCCTGGTGCTTATCGACCCGGGGAACCTTGCCGATAACGGCCACTTTAACATAATTGGAGGCCGGGACTTCCGGAGTAAGGAAGAAGCAGAATAACAAGACCTGTAAAAGCATAAATACAGGTACGTATTTCTTTTTCATAGCTGAAGGATTAATGTTATCGTTCGACGATATCCGCCGGCATGTCAGGCCGGGGATCAGCCTTACTTGAACCAGGGTACCCCGAAGATCCGGCGTGTTTTTTATTTGCCGGCCTTCCGGAGTACCCTGATTGTTTCAGGCTAAAAAAATAGGCATAACTTCGTTCTTACTTTTATTCCCAGCCGGGATTCTGTGTCAGTTTCGGATTCAGTTCGATCTCCTGTTTCGGAATGGGAGACAGGTAATCACGACCCGTGACAAAACCATAACCGTCGGGCATTGCACTCTGGAAAGGATCCAGGTAACCGTTTTCGTCAACTGAGTAAGCCGGCGTTATAGCAAACTGGGAAGCCAGTTCACCCTTAGGTCGTTTCCCCACGATAACTTCATCGGCTGCTGCCCACCTGGCGATATCATCCCAACGCAGGTTCTCCATTACCATCTCAACCTTCCGTTCACGACGGATCTCATTGATGACCGGCGAGAGGGAGGGGAATTCCCAGTTCGGATCGGAGGTGATGCTGCTTATGTCAAGGTTGGGCATTCCGACCCTGTCCCTGAGTTTTTTGATCGAAATATCGATATCCGGCTGGGTAAGGCTACCCAATTCGGCTTTAGCTTCAGCATAATTCAGGAGCACTTCGGCGTACCTGTACTGTATAGAGGGTGTGATCTCATAGTTCTGTGCATGATATTGGGTATCGGGGTTGTAATCCTTACGGCGGACATAACCCGTTGGGCATGCAAAGGTTGTATTTGAGAACAGCATGGTCCAATACTCATTCTCAAAGTTCGTTATGTTCCCATCGAGATCGATCATCCAGGGTGATTGAGGTGTAAAGATGGTCTGGTAGAACCTCGGGTCCCTGTTCTGCCGTTCCAGAGCGATGGAATCATGTCCCTGGAAGAGGGGGCTCGTGGAAATAGGCTGGCCATCCGTGCACAGGTAAGCGTCGGCCATTGCCTTGGTCAGTCCGAATCCGCTTGGGGTCGAAAGCCTGTACAGTTTACCCTGACTGAAAATGCTCAGTTCGGTAGACATCTTATTCCAGAACATGACTTCCATGTTATCGGAATAATCGCGAAGGGCGAAAAGATCGACGTAGTCGGTGAGCGGAGCACCCGTCGAATAGATATCATACAAACCCGAATTCATGATGGCAGAAGAAGCTTCGACAGATTTGTTGAGATATTTATCAGGCTGTGCGTTGCTGACCCCAAAGGGATCGCCGGCATGGTATTTTTCCCAGGTGCCTTCGTACAGGGCTACCCTCGACTGGAAAAGTAATGCGATCCATTTGTTGATCCTGGAACAACCATTCGTTTTGGCCTCATTCAGGTACATTGACGCCGTATCGAGGTCGGCGATTATGTTGTCAGCAATGACATTTCGTGGCGACCTCTCGGTATAGAGTTCCGGTGAATCGGTACCCAGGGCGGTTGTGATCCACGGAACACCTCCGAAAGTCCTGAGGAGATCGTAGTAAAACATAGCCCTGAAAAAGTGAGCTTCACCTACATATTGCTTATACTCCTCGAAATCGGCCTCACATTTCCGGTAATTGTCAAAGAAATAGTTGACGCTTCTTACGCGGGAATAGTTCAGCCCCGGAGCGGAGTTGACGGTCCTCGTTCCCTGAAGGCGGGAATCAATGCCGGCCTCGCTGATGTAGGTATCCATCCCTACATCGCTGTGGGAACCGATGGTGGTCAATGGGAAGACACTCCTGTCATAATACTGGTTTATATATATCTTGAGATCGTTGGGTTGCTTGAAGAAAGCTGCCTCGGTGATCTCATCCAGCGGATATTTATTGAGGAGGTCCTTCTGACACGATGTGAACAGCAAGGTGAGAAGGACGGTACTTATGATGGCTTTATATAATTTCATGTTTGATAAGATTTTAAAGTTAGACATTAGAATGTCAGGCTTATACCGAATGAGAGCATTCTCGTAATGGGATAGATCTCACCGAGGTCGATCCCGCCGTTACCCGGGTTGGAAGCCACTGCGGTCTCAGGCTCGTACAGTTTGGGTAATTTTGAGAATGTCAGTAGATTTTCACCGGCGAAGTAGATCCGGGCCTTATCTATTTGGATCTTGTTGGAGATTTTAGCAGGTATCGTATACCCTACCTGGAGGCTCTTCAACCTGAGGTAGGCTGCATTCAGCAGGTATTTGGTCTGGTTCTGGATGTTTTTGTTCCTTTCGTTAGAAAAATAGGGTTTCGGGAAATATGCATCCGTATTCGGGCCAAGGATATTATCCTCATTGGCGGGTCTCCAGTAGTCAAGAGCCGGACCGTTCTTGAAGAGCCCTGAACCATTCGGGGTTGAAGTCAGCCCCCAGAAGTATTCCGAGTTCATCCCGGGCATAAGGTCGCGTCTTCCGACACCCTGCCATAGCATATTGAAATCGAAACTTTTCCAGTTGAAACCGCCCGTGATCCCGAAGTTAAATTTTGGAGTGCTGTTCCCAATTACCGAAAGATCTCCATGGTCATCGAGTGTACGTGCACCCTGATCGATAACGCCATCGTTATTGAGATCCTTATAGGTGATGTCGCCGGGTCCCCAGGTGGCGTACAGGAATGACTGGTCGGGCATAGAGGTCAGCGTCGGCGTCCGACTGTAAGATCCCGGCAGTTGTATATCCCCAGATCTCGCCATATTTCTTACCCTCATACCAGGTGTCAATAAAACCATTCTCATTGCGGTATTTCAGGATTGTCGTTTCAAAATGGCCGACATTCAACCGGGCATAATACGAAAACTGAGGGGAGAGCACATCTCGCCAGCCAATGGCAATCTCCAATCCCTTCGTCGAAAGTTCGGCGTTATTGCTGCTGGGAGGTGTGGTTCCCAATAAGGAAGGAAGAGTCAGGGCAGGACCAATCATATTGGATGTAACCCTGTTATACCAGTCAAAGACGAGGTTAAGCCTGTTGTTCATAAAACCTGCATCAAGCCCGGCATCAAAGGTTGTAATTGTCTCCCATGTCAGGTCGGCGCTGACGATTTTGGGGGACAGGGCATATAGCGGAACTTCGTTGTCGATGATATATCCCGGGTTCGAGTATACATCGATGTACCGGTTATAATCGATTGGGATTGTCGGCAGATAAAGATAGGGGTTATTAACCTTTTGGTTCCCAAGCGATCCGTAGGATGCCCTGATCTTGAAATTATTGACATAAGATTTGATCGATGACCAGTAATTTTCCTTTGCCAGGTTGTACCCGGCTGATACGGAAGGGAAGAAACCCCAGCGGTCGCCGCTGGCAAAACTGGATGAACCGTCATACCTGGCGCTGAATTCGACCAGGTATTTTTCCTGGTAGTTGTAGTTCAACCGGCCAAAAACACCTTCAGTAGCCCAATGGCTCATCCAGTCATCAACGTTGTAATCACCGAGTGCAGTACTGATGGAAGGGACATCCTGGGTGATCAGATCCATTTTTTCACCGAAAAGTCCACGGTTGGAGTTCGCATCCTGCTCATAACCAACCATAGCCTTGATAAAATGTCCACCCAGTGTTTTTTCATAAGAGGTATAGGCATTGAAAAGGGTATATTGGCCCTGGCTCAGCGTGCTCCTGTATCCCGCTTTGGAATCCCCTATATTTCCGACGGTGCCGTTAGGAACCGGTACGGGAACGGGTCGTGGATTCTGGGTTTGCGAACCCCAATTGTAACTGTAATCGTAGTTGACATTCGTTTTCCATCCTTTTACAGGTTCCAGTTCAATTCCGAAATTCATCCTCAGATCCTGGTTTTGAGACAAGATCCTGCCGCCCTGTTCCAGGGCCAGGATGAGCGGGTTGGATACTGTTCCGTCTACATTATGCCAGGGCATCGTAGGCCAGAAATCGATGAACTGCGACCAGGTATAGGTCCGCGGGAGTCCGACCATGCCTATCGGGTTATCGGACTCCGTTCGTGCGTATTTGGAATTGAAATTAAATTTCAGCCAGTTATTGACGTTTGAAGTGATATTGGCAAGGATGTTATAGCGCTTGTAACTGTCGTCGCCCCAGCTGTAGAGGCCCGGCTGATCATACAATCCTGCATTGAAGTAATACTGGGTCTTGTTATCACCTCCGTTCAGGCTGACGTTGTGTTTCTGGTAAAAAGAACTGGGTTTATAATATTCTTTCGTCCAGTTGTAGTTTGCATTTCCCATCCAGCGGCCTCTCCAGAGGCTGTTCGGGGGATTGTTGACATCATACTCGTCGGTATAGGTGCCGGCCATGTATTCCTGGATCCTCTGAACCTGTTCATCGGGAAAGGTAGGGGTGAGCCCTGCGTTTGCACGGGCCTGGTTGAATGCGATGGCATAAGTATAAGCATCCTCCATATCGGGCACATAGATGGGTTTTGCTATTGAAAGATTGTTGCTGTACTGGATCTGGATCGGTTTGTTGAGTC
Organism: uncultured Bacteroidales bacterium; assembly: GCA_963771005.1. GTDB lineage: Bacteria > Bacteroidota > Bacteroidia > Bacteroidales > DASQZK01. Next base: position 518,152 of record CAVYRO010000008.1, on the reverse strand, counting down.
GGCCTTTTTTTGTGGTTACCAAAACAACGCCGAAGGCTGCTTTCGATCCGTATATCGCTGAAGCCGATGCATCTTTCAAAATGGAAATGCTTTCGATGGATTCGGGATCGAGAAGGTTAATATCCATTTCCACACCGTCTACCAGGATCAGCGGATTGTCGTTACCTGAAATGGAACCAACACCCCTGATCTGCCAGTTTTGCCCTGCTCCGGGCTCACCGCCATGGTTGTTCAGCGTAATGGCTACGTTGGGAGATATACCCTGCAAAAGAAGGGAAACATTGGAGGCCGGCCTGTTCTCCAGTTCGGATCCCGAGACAACGTCCAACGCACCGGTGAGATTTACTTTTTTCATTGTGCCATATCCCACGGCAACCACTTCGTTCAGCCCAATCGCTTCTGAAGCAAGGGTTATATCAATTGTAGTGCGGCTGCCTATAATGACCTCCTGGGTTTTCATGCCGACGAAGGAGAAAACGAGAACAGCGTCGGCACCGCTCACTGTCAGGGAGTATTTCCCTTCAGCATCCGTAATAGATCCATTACCCGTGCCTTTTTCAAGAACGGTGACTCCCGGAAGGGCTTCCCCGTTCTCATCTTCGACAATCCCTGATACAATTTTCTGCTGGATCTCCTTTTTTATGGTGGTCAGACGTTCGTTTGTGGTAAGAATGATCTGCTTGTCGACGACCACATATCGTACATCGGAATTGTTGAATATCTGTTCCAGGATCTTGTCGATCTTCATGTTTTTCACATTTACAGATATTTTCTTATTGTCATCGACCAGTTTGGAATTATACAGGAAAAAAAATTCGCTTTTCTGTTCGATATCGGAGAGAGCTTCTCTTATGGTTACGTCTTTGAGATTCAAAGTTAGTATTGTGTTTTGGGAATACCCGTTATTCCCGAACATCTGAAATACATTTAGCAGTAGCAAAAGTATTGTATTCCTCATGATCTTGAATGTTTTTGTACAGACCGTCCTTTTGACAATATCTGTCACAATTGTGGATTTTTTCATAGATTTGTAATGTTTTAGTTCGAAATTCGGATTATCACCGTATAACTGGATTAAAAACTAAAATTGAGGAAAGCGTGCCAGCGCTTTCCTTTTTTGTGTTTAGCTAAGTCATAAGCGCATATTTTAATTTGATGGAGGTATTTTTCATTTCTTTTTAGGGTTGTAATATATTTCGATGGTTCTTTTTTCATAGGTTCCGTCACTTCCCTGCTTTCTTTCCAGGTTGCGGTATTCAATGGGAGCTGTGATCCTGAGAAGTTTCAGCACTTCGTCGAGGGATTCATCCTGGAAGGTAGCCACGTAAGTATATGATTTGAGCCGGTCGTCCTTCAAAATGATATTCACATTGTACCAGCGGCTGATTTTTTTCACCACTTCGGGGAAAGGGTCATTCCGGAAGATCAGTTTACCCTGTTTCCATGCAACATACCTGTTAATATCTACATTGCGGATCATATTATGCGTGTCAGACGGGTTGTAATCCAATAGCTGGTCGGGTTTCAGTGTGGCAACAAGAGACGTCCTGCTTACTTTTTGCCGGTACACCTGCAATTTCCCGTGAACGAGTGTGATCTTCGAACCGGGATCATCTTCCCAGGATGAGATATTGAATGCGGTTCCCCTGGCAACAACTTTCAGATTTTTTTCTGATACCACGAATGGCCTGCGGGGATTGGTAACCACATCAAAATAAGCTTCCCCGTTGAGGGTAACCTCCCGGGTCCTTCCATGGAAAGTCTGGGGGAAGGAGAGGGTTGAACCGCTGTTCAGCCAGCCCTTCGAACCGTCGGGGAGGGAAAACATACTTCTCGAACCGGGAGGTGCATAGATCTCGTTGTATGAGATCTCTCCCCCGTAGAATTTCCCGGAGCGGTAATTGGTTAAGAAAAGGACGAGCAACGGGATGAACAACACCGCTGCAATTTTAGTGAGCGTGCGCATAAAACGGAATCCCTGTTCAGGATTTTCCTTCCGGTTCCGGAATTCAAATCTTTTTATCTCCCGATATATCAAGCCGAGCATGAGAGTTTCACTATAACCTTCAGCATCCGCTTCGTTCGGTAAGTCATCCCAATAACGGAAAGAACCGTCTCTCAATTCCTTTTCGGCATTGAGATCGCTGAACCACTCCGAGACGATCTTTTTATCTTCTTCGTTCCCGTGTGTATCAAGATAACGCTTAATGCGTTGAAAATCTGTATCCATTTCTGAGAAGTTGACTTTGTCAGGAATTAACCGGGAAATATCAATGTGATATCTCCCGGTTAAACTCCATCACCAATTATTACTACCTAAACCCGCTAAACTTAAATTCCGTATCCGGTTGTTGAGAGGCATCGATGCCTCCCGGATGCTCAAAAATAAGCGCTACGAAAATTTTCCTCAAAGAACATAAATATAAATCCCGTGAAAGGAGATTGCACCCAGTGATAATCTGGTTTTTTTGAAAAAAAAAATAATTGCTTTAATTATTATGCTCTTTACAAGCACTTTAAGAGTTTCTCTTTGTCAATTGACAAAAAGCCAGAAAAAGAGGAACGAAAGCAGCCCTTTTTCTTTCATTGCTTTTTTAAGGAAGGTGCGTGCGCTGTTGAGGTGATTTTCGACGGTTTTTTTTGAGATATGCAGGAGATCGGCAATTTCCGGGTTGGATAAACCCTTTTCCTGCCGTAGAAGGATGATCTTCTTTTGTTGCGGGGGAAGTTTATCGATGAGATCCCTGGTTTTTTCCAGCAGGTCATAGAATTCGACTTCCGTCACTTCCTCCGTATCCTCATGTTCCCGGGAAGCAAAGTTCTTCAAGTGGGCTTTCTCCCTTGACAGCTTCCGGAACCTTTTCCTGATAGCATTGAAGGTAACCGTGAAAATATATGCATTCAGGTTACTGTCGATATGCATTTTTTTAGCATTCTGCCAAATGCTGAGAAAAACTTCCTGAACGATACCCTCAGCATCCTCCTTATTTTTCAGGTACCGCAAAGAGAAGGTGAATATTTTTTTATTATAATTTTTGTAGATCTCCTCAAATGCATTCGTATCACCCTGCGCTATATTCCTTATTATCGTATTATCCATGTCATGATCTGACATAACTTACAAAGTTGCATTGGTAATCACAAATTTAAGTTAATTTATCGACGAAACAAACGCGGGAAGAATTTGGTGATCTGGTGAAGAGGAAGAGGAACACGGATTTAACGGATTTGTGCGGATAATCACGGATGAAGATTGGAGAGTTGGAGAGTTGGTGATTTGGTGAATGAAAAGTCACCTACTTAAAATCGGTGTTAATCTGTGTAATCCGTGAAAATCCGTGTTCCTCTTCCCTCAAACCATTTCAAACTATTTCAAACCATTTCAAACCATTTCAAACAACCTCAAACCATTTTTTCTGTGGTAATCTGTGCAATCTGTGGTGAAACTCCCCGAAGAATTTGGTGATTTGGTGAATGGACGAGCCACCATCATTCTCCCATACACCTCACCCCCCCCCGGCCCCCCTCTCCTGAAAAGCGAGGGGGGTGATCCTTCGAACGGTGTAAATGAGTTCAACAAAAATAATCCTCGAACAATTTTCATGTAACGTTCAAAATATCTGAAACAACCTGAAACAATCATAAACAACCTGAAAGACAATAATTTAACCCCTCCGGGGTTTTGATGCGTGCGGCCTCCTTACCACGGGCGTGACCGTGGCTAATACAATGGATCCCCTCCGGGGAAAAGAATCTTCTAAAACGAACAACATGAAACATCATCAAACAACTTTTTCTGTGCTAATCTGTGAAATCTGTGGTTAAACTCCCGGAAGAATTTGTTGATTTGTTGAGTTGTTGATTTGTTGAATGGAGTTCAAACCATTTCAAACCATTTCAAACCATTTCAAACCATTTCAAACCATTTCAAACCATTTCAAACCATTTCAAACCATTTCAAACCACCTCTAACCATTCTCAAACCACTACCTGCTTCTCCGGCTAACGGCCATCCACAATCATCCTCGTTACCTCGAATCCCGTCGGGCGTAATATGCTGAACTCATTGTTTTCGGATTTTATCCGGTAATCCCTTTTCTGGCCGGGTCTTAGTTCATCAATAATGATCTTCTCATCTCCTGACACGATACTATAATTACGCACTGTATAGCTTGGGATCCCTGTATTTCCGGCAATTGTTATTTCAATATCCTGGTTATTCCGCCGGACGGATTTGATGATTAGCGGGGAACTTATCTTTTTAAGCGTATCATAGGAAGGTTTGGGTGATAACCTGACATCACAAACGCCGTGCACCCGCTGGGGATAGTCGTAGGTATAATCCTCGCCCATATGCGTGCGGTAGTCGTTTAAACAGAAATAGATCGCACCTGCAATATAGTCTTTTGAACTGTAAATGGCCAGTTGCTGAACCATTTCACTGGCCCTCCTGGTATCACCTCCCTTATGAACGGGTTCGCAAAGGCCCCATTCCGAGATCGTCAGCGGCTTGCCGGGATATGCGCTGTTAATCCGGTCGAGTTCACCCGAAACCACGCTTAAGTCCTTACCGTACCAGGTGCTGAAATACTCGTTGAACATCATAACGTCGAGATCCGCGGCAGCATCGGGCAAGGCCCCGCTTTCGCCCGGGAGATCCTGGTAGAGGCTGTTGGAGACGTAATTTACAAGGCGTGTTGAATCCATTCCCTTAGCCAGGTCATAAAGTTTTTTAAGAGCCAATTTATTTTCCCGGTCATGGCTCGCAAGTTCGTTTCCGATACCCCAGCTGATGATGGAGGGATGGTTATAATGATTTTCGATCATTTCGAGCAATTGTTGCCTGCCCAGGTCCAACAGAGTGTCATTCAGGAGAGTCTGCCAGCCCCAATAAGGGATTTCTTCCTGCACCATTATGCCATGACGGTCGCACCAATCGAAGATAAACTCATCCTGCTGCCAGTGGAACCGGGTGAACACGCAGTTCACATTCTTCATGAGCTCCAGGTTTTTTATGAAGTCGGCGGCGGTTTCGGCCATTCCGCGTTCCAGGTTCGAGCCGGGCATCCATTCCAGCCCCATAAGCCGGACGGGTTCGCCATTCAATATGTACCTGTTACTCCCTGCGCTGATGCTCCTGAAGCCGAAGGTTGTCGAATATTCATCCCTGATCCTGCCATCGATGAAAACCTGCAGGGTGAGTTTATACAGGTTGGGCGAATCGAAATGCCAGGGATTTATCGAATCGAAGTGCAGGGTGGCTTTAAAGCCATTGTCTGCAAAGCTTCCTTCTATTCCGGAATTAAAGATCAGGTTCCGGGTATTTTGATTCTCCTCCTCGATGGTTGCTTTCAGCGTAAGCTTCGAAGGGTTAATTGCGGAAGGATCGATGAACCGGACGTCGATATTTGCCAGTCCTTTCTTTCCGTATGGAATGGCAGCAATGCGGATGCTTTTAATGGCTTCGGGTGAGGTTATCACAAGGGAAACATCCCGGTAAATACCTCCGTCATTGGCCCAGTCGAAGCTTTTCATGAAAGGGATATTGCTTCGTGAAGGGGAATTGTCAACGCTGACCCTCACGGTATTCGTTCCTGCCTTGATGAACGGGGTGATATCTGTAAAAAAACGGTTATATCCCGAACCGGAATGTTCGCCTGCTTTTTGATCGTTTATATAGATAACGGCATCGTGGTAAACGGCATCGAACTGCAGGCGAAAAATTTGATGAATATCTTCCTTTACAACCTCAAAATTGCGCTCATAGATGCACTTACCCCAGTATTTCTCCATGCCCTTTTCGGCATTCCATGCGTGGGGGACAGTTACCTTCCGGGTTGAATTGGGAGAAAGCCTGCCCGATGATAAGGAATCGACAGAAAAATCCCAGCTACCGTTCAATGAAATTATTTTGCGACCGGGCGTGTGAGTACAGGAACAAATCATAAAAAAGCAGGTCATTGATATTGCCAAAAGCGGGGTAATTTTTTTCATTTCTTTATTCAATTTATTAATTAGTGTTTGCCAGAAAACTCGACAACCCTTCGGCTCCGCTCAGGGACCGGTCAATTCGATGAACGAAGAACTTTTCGGATGGTGGTAAGGCACGCAAAAGGCCCTTCTTGCGTAAGTCACTGAATTTTAAATTTATACATAGGGTCTTTTGCGTGCCTTACCACCATCCGAAAAGTTCACCCTCTTGAATGAAGTCACCGGTCCCTGAGCGGAGCCGAAGGGTCATCGAGTTTTCTTTCTGATACTAAGTAAATTTTCGCCTTTCAGGTTTCAGGAGAAGCAGCGGATGAATGTGGTAAGCGATTGGACGGATCCCGTCGAATACATTGTTATATCCTACCGGCCAACTACCTGTAACCTGCTTCTTCCCCTTTCCCTACATCACGCTCTTTCCTGCTTTTTTTAATTCACCAATGATTTCATTTGTAAATATCACGGCACCCTTTGTTTGTAAATGTACATTATCATAGTAAAATGATTTATCATGATACGAACTGATTAATGAGTCATATACAAATATAGAAATCCCAGGCAAAGTTATTTGACGGATTCTTTTTTCGAACAAGGCATTATAATCTTTAAAATTTGGCGGAAATATCAAATATAGTTTTATATTGTTTGCAATACATATTTCTTGAAATTTTGCAAAAGCTTTTATTTTAACTGCTAATTCTTGTGTCGGATCATAGATCTGAGGAGAATTATAATAACTAAAATCCTTCTCTTTCATTTGATATGAGATTGGCATCGATCCACAACTTGTGATCGTATCCAGAACAGAAAAATGTTTCTTTCGTATATCAAAATTCCTTTGATTCAACCGGGCTAAAACTAAAAATCTGGATAAAAAAGTGTTTTCCTTTCTCTTGATCATTTCATCGTTGATGTACTTGTATTTAGCTAAAGGATAAAGCCGGTCCAGCCTGAAATTTAAGGCGGTGCCTGGCAATAATTCACCTTGGTCATCAATCGTTAATACTACAATTTCCGGGTTTTTATTAAAATGGAGAAAGGTTTGCAATAAAAATAAATGAAACTCTATATCAGAACCGGGGTATGACAAATTATAAGCAGCTAAGCTCAATGAATCTTCTATCTGGTGTGCAATAATATCCCTGGCGCCACGCGAAGAGCCGAATATGATGACATCTTCATCTATGTCACCATTCAGCATTTTTTCTAATCGTTTATCCACTTCCAGGGTTGGAGATACGAAGAGAAATACGTAAAATAATTTATCAAACAGAAAAAATACTGCGGCAAAAACAAAAATATATTTTAAGAATCTGGACATCATTTAAAATTGAAAATAGATGAATTGTTGTTCTTTACCACTAAATACGAATAATAAGGCTATTATTATAAAATAAAAACTCCATCTGAATATCCGTTTTCTTTTAAATCCGAGGTAAGCGATTGCATATTGACTTTCTCTCCCTTTCCATTCGATCATGATAAATATTCCAATCAGAAATAGTATTAATAAAGCGTTTTTTATCCCCGTAAATTCTGGTTTGGTAAACAGGGAAGGCGAGAAAATTCCTGAAATATAATGAATAGCGTGTGTAATGTTGCTGGCTCTGAAAAATATCCAGCCAAAAACCGTTAGGGTAAATGTCAGTAAGATAAGAAACAGCTCTTTTAAACCGGGCAGGTTCTTACCCTGCGCTGCAGTATCTAAATTATTCCGGTTGTGTTTTGACAGTAAGAGGGGTAAGAAATAAATTGCATTCAATGCACCCCAGGCGATAAAGGTCCAGTTCGCACCATGCCAGAAACCACTGACAATGAAAATGACAAACGTATTTCTTACTTTCATCCAGGTACTGCCACGGCTCCCTCCCAGTGGAATATACAAATAATCCCTGAACCAGGTTGATAAGGAAATATGCCAGCGTCTCCAAAATTCCGCGATGTCTCTTGAAAAGTAGGGAAAATTAAAATTGCGCATCAGGTCAAAACCAAAAAGACGGGAGGTGCCGATAGCTATATCCGAGTAGCCTGAAAAATCACAATAAATCTGGAAGGTGAAAAAGAAAGCGCCTAAAACCAGCGTGCTTCCTGAATAATTGGCTGAGTTATTGAAAATCAGGTTTGCATATTCTGCGCAATTATCCGCAATAACTATTTTCTTGAATAATCCCCAGAGTATCTGGCGCATTCCGTCAACGGCTTTTGAATAATCAAATGTCCGTTTGCTATAAAATTGCGGAAGAAGATGAGTTGCCCTTTCAATGGGTCCGGCAACCAACTGCGGGAAAAAGCTGACAAAAGCTGAAAAGGCGATGAAGTCCTTAGTGGGTTTAAGTTTTCTTTTGTAAACGTCTAAGGAATAACTTAATGTTTGGAAGGTATAGAAACTTATTCCGACTGGTAAAATAATGTTTAGGGAGTTGGCTTTAATGGGTGTTCCTAAAAAGGAAAAAGCAGCGGTAAAATTATCCAGGAAGAAATTGTAATATTTGAAAAAGCCAAGAAAGCCGAGATTGACCAAAATACTGGTCCAGAGCAGAATTTTTCTCTTTACAGGATTTTCTTGTTTGGAAAGGCCGAGTCCTACCGAATAGTCAACGATGGTACTGAAAAGGATCAATGACAGAAATCTCCAGTCCCACCAACCATAGAACACATAGCTTGCGGCGACTATAAGTAAATTCTGGATTTTCAGATTCTTACGTATCAGGAACCAGTAGATTATAAATACTACAGGCAGGAAAATTGCAAAGTCAATTGAATTGAAAAGCATTTTTGCGAATAGGTATCATTAGACCGCTTTGGCGCAGAACTCAGGTATTCGTTGCAATCCCTGCCTTTGCTGTTAAAATAAATTTTCTTTCAGGCGGCCTTCCTAAATCAAAGTTATGTATTTTAATAATAGGTCGACTTATTATTGAAGATAAAGTTGTTACTCTGATGAGGAAGGGTATTGAAATCAGAGATTAATTGATATTACAGAACTTATCGGAACCAAAAAAATATGTCAAAAACCTTCACAAAAACAAATGGCTGATTTGTTTGAGCAAGATACCGATACAATAGGACTCCATCTAAAGAATATATTCCAATCCGGAGAACTGGATGAAAAGTCAACTACCGAGGAATACTCGGTAGTTCAAAAAGAAGGGAACAGAAAGGTTAAGCGGAATATCAGGCATTATAATCTGGGTGCAATTATTTCAGTTGGATACAGAGTTAATTCATTTTTCGGGAATACCTCATGAAAGGATATGCAGTAAAGCTGCTTTTTAGTTTCTATTGCCGTTGATCAGGAATCGACGGTAGTATCCAGAGCAACGGCTAATTTTTTGAGTGATTCTGCAGGAGGCTGAGCGCCTTTGGTTTCATTGCGTCAAATCTGTGCGTAGGAGATCCCCACGATTTTAGCCAGTTCCGATTGTGAGAATCCTTTCTTTTTATAAATTAAAGACATGTAGATGGAAAATCCGCCGGTTATAAACCCAAAGCGGATCCGGGTGCAGTGTTATCACCCGGTGGTTGAAAAACTAAAACCTGAGGCAGGTACAGTATATGGCCGGGCATAAGTATGTGAGTTCTACGGAAGGGTACCACTTGAATAACCTGGATAGGTTGCAGGAACGGATAAATAAATATCACTCATTGGGTTAAACTAAAAGTGAATATTAATCGTTAAATTTGTAGAAAAACACGGAAGCCATGAATATAGAAGCCAGGAAATTAAATCTTATTAACTGGATATCATCCCTACAAGAAGAGGAAACGCTCAGTGAAGTTGAAAAGATCCAAAAGGAAAAGGCCGATTGGTGGGATAAGGTCAGTCGTAAAGATAAAAAGGCCATTGAGGAGGGGCTCGATCAATTGGACCGTGGCGAATATATTACACGTGATAAGGTAAGAGATAAAATAAAAGAAAGATTTAATCTCTGAATAATGTCTTATGCAGTCCGTTACTCCACACGTGCCTATTTGGAGTATGAAGAAATCCTTGATTATGTATTTAAAAAATTTGGAGCTGATATAGCTCTTAAGGTGGATCAGCATTTTGAAGAGGTGATTGATAATATTGCCATAAACCCCCTTTTATACCCGCTATCAGAAAAGAAAACGAATCTAAGACGTTGTGTCATTAGTCCTCAAACAACACTTTATTACCGGTTTAATGGAGAATACATTGAATTAGCCAGTTTTAGAGGAAACCGCCTTAATCCGAAAACCCTTTACCTATAGGCTTTACCCTCCCCATTTACAACCCTTCTGCAGCAGTTTTTGTCCTGCCTAAAACAGGAACTAAATGAGCGAGATAATCGTTAACTTTCTAAAAAAACGAAACCATGGCAGAAATTATTTTTATAATCGAAGAATCACCAGAAGGCGGTTATGAAGCAAGAGCATTAGGGCATTCCATTTACACCGAAGGGGAAACGATTGAAGAGTTGAAGGAGAACGTAAAAGAAGCTATTCGTTGCCATTTTGAAGTGGACTTCCCTAAAATCATAAGGTTACATTACATAAAAGAAGAAATTATAGCCGCATGAAAAAGATTCAACGGCAATCTTTCCGGAAAAGATCTGATAAAGCAACTGAAAAAGATTGGCTATCAACAAACCCGGCAAGTGGGCAGCCATATCAGGTTAACGACCGAAGAAAAAGGGGTTCACCATATCACCATACCTGCCCATGATCCTATAAAGTTAGGTACACTATCAAATATTTTAAAAGATGTAGCATCGAACTTCGAAATCACCAAAGAATAATTGACAAACCGAATATTTTAAAAAATCCCGGATCAGTGCATTTAGCACTTACGGTACATAATGTATCCGTATATGAACCCTCCGCCGGAAAATTGTCGTGGGAAGAAGCTCAGAGCATAAAGATTGCCTCACACCAGATTTGTCACAAAAAAACCCTGTTAAATCATTGTTTAACAGGGTTTTATATTTAGTTTCTGCGGTCCGGACGGGACTCGAACCCGCGACCTCCGGCGTGACAGGCCGGCATTCTAACCAACTGAACTACCGAACCAGGTAGCATTCACAAAACATATACATTTCTCAAATGCCCTGCAAAAATAACTGTTTTTTTAGAATCCCAAAATATAAAATGAAAATTTTATCACAGCCTGCACAGAATAAGCCTGCCAGCCTTTTGTAATCCCATCCGCCATTCCCTTCAGCTCCCGATTACCCCCGGTCCCGGGTCTCCCTGACTTGATCTTTTTTCAGACATCATTTTGGTCAACTCATAAGGAATCATTAAAAAAAATACTTGTATTTCGTTTTTAATGGATATATTTGAGGAGAAATTTTGCATTTGTGATAAGAATCGAAAGATAGTGTGCGAATCAGGTAGTGGGAATCCCGGGGATAGTTGGTGGCAGGAAGAAGTTTAACTTATTGGGAATAAATGCTACCACATGACGGTTTCCTGTGCTGCCGGGCAGTTGACATTAATCAGCCATGGGTTTAAATAACGGGGGCTTATGCGGGAGGAACCCATGGGAGGAGGCAGCAGACAGCGGACAATAAATCTTAGTGCCTTTGTTTATTTGAGTCTTGCCTCATTCGTCCCTCTATTAACCACATGCTCCTGGTTTCGAAACCGGAATGGAAATTCGGTTATGTGTACTTAATAATTCCCATCGTGCCTTTACGTCTTTGTATCTCCCTTCTTTGTGCCTTTACGATTTACTTTGTGCTCTTTTAGTAATGAGAATGAATAAGAAAATAATACTGATCCTGCTCACAACCGGAGTCCTCCTGTTGTTCCGGTCATGCACCGAAAGTTACCTCCCTGAGATCAGCAATGCAGATATGGAAGCCATCCTGGTTGTCGAAGGTCAGATCACGGATGTGGATGGACCGTTCACGGTCAAATTGTCACGGAGCTTCGCACTGAACAGCCCTCTGCTTTATGGTGATACGGTGACCGGTGCCAACGTTCAGATCATTGATGATAAGGGGAACCTCTTTCAGCTTTTTCATACCAGCGGAGGTGTGTATGAAACTCAGGATAAGCATCTTCGGGGTGTTCCCGGAAATACGTACATCCTCCAGATTACTACGGATGACGGAGATCAGTATGAATCCACACCGGTGGAGATGCTAACCCCTCCCGGGATCGATAGTGTTTATTTCGCGGAGGAATATTTCACCGATCCGCAAAATCCGCATTCGGGATCCCAAAAACGGATGAATATCATGGCCGACTCCAAAGCCTCCGGCGGTCCACCGGAATATCTGAAATGGTCATTCGATGAAACCTGGGAGATCAGCCTGATCAAGGACGGGGTCCGTGTAAGGCAGGGAGATACCCAGAATTCCATTACCCAGGAAAACGTGGAACTCGCCCCGGGCGTTGTCCAGACATGCTGGATTACCCGGCCCTCCGTTTCCACCCTTGTCGCATCCAGTAAAAATACCGCCGATAACAGGATCAGTGAATACCTCCTGACATCCATAAAGGAGGGCACCGACAGGCTTTATATAAAATACAGCATCCTGGTAAAACAGTATGCCCTCACCGAAAAAATGTATAAGTTCTGGAAGGTTCTTGAAGAAACGAACGAAAACCCGGGTGGGATCTATGAGCATGTTCCTTCCCAGATCTACGGCAATATTGAATGCTGTAACCGGGAGGGTAAGGCACTGGGATATTTTACAGCTTCTTCGGTGAAAACCAGGAGGATCTTCATTGCCGCCGCCGATCATTCCGTGAAAACTTCCAGCCCGTATGCGGGATGTATCTATTTAAAACATCCTAACCCCAGGGTTGTGGCTTTTGTTTACGGCAGAAGTCTTGCAACGGGAGAAAAGGTTTATACCCAGGATGTTTATTGCTCGGATTGCCGTTTGTACGGATCCGCAGTTAAGCCTGATTTCTGGGATGATGATAAATGATCGTATATATTGAAACTTTACCTCCTCATAGGGACTTTCATGAGTCTTCTGGTCATGCTTGCTCCATCATGCACCGAACCTTTTCAGCCGGTGATAGAGGAGGGCGACCTTAAGCCCGGACTCGTGGTCGAAGGTCAGATCAGCAATGAGACCGGCCCCTTCAGGGTGAAGCTTACTACCTCGGTGCCTATTTATGCAAACCGGGGTGCACAGGGAAACGACCACTCCGTTCCCGGTGCCGATGTCCATATCATCGATGACAGTGGCAATGATTTCGTTCTTAGCGAATACGATTACGGATGGTATGAGACAGTTAGTAAGGACCTGAAGGGCAAACCGGGAAGTACTTATACGCTATTCATTACCACACCCGACGGAATGCAGTATCAGTCCTCTCCCCAAAAAATGATGGAGAGTCCCCCCATCGATTCCGTTTATTTCGAGGAATACCAGACCACCAGTTTCGATGGCCCGGAGCCCGTTACGGAGAACCGGATGAACATCCTTGTCGGCAGTGAAGCTCCTGAAAACGTGGATACTTACCTTCAGTGGCATTGCGAGGAAACCTGGGAATTTCATATGCCCGAACGGATCATGGTAGACCACGGTCCGCCCAGTCCTAATGGATTCTCTTATGAACCCCCATCGAATGAAAGCATTTCCATCGATGAAAGTAATGAGAAGGTTTGCTGGATAACCGAAAATACGAAAAAGATCCTGGTGGCATCGACCACGGGTTACAAAGACCGGAAAGTCGATCATTTTATTCTGCTGTCCATCGGCCCCCCCGACGATAAACTGAATGTGAGGTACAGTATCCTCGTAAAACAATATGCCATTAACGCGGAGATTTACAATTTACTCAGGAAACTTCGCGACGCAAATACTGAGACATCAGGTATGTATGGCAAAATTCCCGGCCAGATCCTGGGGAATATAACCTGTTGTAACAACGGCGAAAAAGAACTGGGCTATTTTATTGCTTCGGCAGTGCAATCAAAAAGGATTTTCATCGGCAAATATGATCATCATGTCGATCCCGGGAGTGCATTCGGGGGCTGTGCATGGACAACTGTCCCTGCGCTAAATGTCCGCCACTTCCTGTATGGAAGTTACGATGGCCGGAATGTTTGGAGCGCCAACAGGTATTGTACGGATTGTTCGGTGAGGGGAACAAGTATAAAACCCGATTTTTGGTAATAACCAACAGGGTATTCCATATTAGCGGTATGGAACGAAAGGTTTTGAAATAAAAATTTCTTTTATAAGATATTTTTATTAAAAAGTATAAAAAAAATATTACGTTTATATGCTATTTGAAAGGTAATACTATTTCTTAATTAGTAAATAAAAATTGAAAAGCCTGAAACATATTAAAAAGGTCATCCGGATTTTCCAATTCACCGCAAGTCTTCTCATTTCGTCTGGAGCATATTCCCAGAGTGTCCCTTTATTGCTGGAGAAAAACCCGCTTTATTCGCACCAGAAGGATATTATAAATGGTATAAAGTGGGTTTACGAAATGAAATACCGGGGCAGTCCTTTCCTTTCGGAAAAATACTGGCCGACAGCCACTGTGGAATATGACAGCCGGGAGTTTACCGGTGTGAGAATGAACTATGATCTTTATACCGGGAAATTTATTGTATACATTCCCGAGAAAGGCAATGAGAAATACGTTGTTCCTTCAAAAGACCGGTTGGAGGGGTTTTCCTATAAAGACAGCCTTACGGGAATTTTCCGCAGGTTCCGGTACTTCCAGGCTCCGGGAACAAAAGAAAAGAGGCTGTATGAGGTTGCCTGGAAGGGAGAATCCATTCTCTACCTGGTCCGCCGGCAGGTAAATACACACACCCGGATCGCTAATGGCTATCTTGGCGATTATGTTCGCGGGAACGAGCTCTACTTTGTGATGGCGGACCAATCGGGTACTTTCAGGAATAAACGATCGCTTTTCATCCTCCTGAATTCTCATCTGCCGGAATTACGGAAATTCATTCGCAGGAATAAGCTTAAGATCAATCCGCATCACCCGGATGATGTAGTACCGTTGCTGAAATATTATGAGAAGATCGTGAAAGAACAGAGCGGAATAGAAAACAAAGCGGGGAGTAACGGATAAAAATGAAATATCGCCAGGAGGAACTGACCAGATTCAGCCCGGTAAATTAAAATGGATATGACTAGAATAATTCCCCTATTATTGTTATCATTCGTATGGACTAATATAGTTCTTGCACAGGAGTTACCTGTCTTAATTACCGGGCATTTTGACGGAGTGCCGCTGAAAGTTTTTCTGACTGAAACGGAACAGAATTATCCTGTCTTCTTTTACTATGACGAACAAACCATCGATAGTATTTTTGTTAATGCCGATTTCAGGGAAGCACCGGTGAGTGAATGCCTTGAAACAATATTTGCAGGGAAACTCCTCAATTATTATGATGCCGGGAATAACCGTTACATCATTTATGCGGGTCCCGGGATGAAAAGTCTTTTTCCTGAAAAAGCAGGGATTGCGGTGAATGAAACCCCTTCGGCTGAGAAACTCACACTCCAGCGTCTGAAGAGGCTCCAGTATGAGATTTTTAACATCGGTACGCCAGGTAAAAATACCTCCTCCTTTGCCACCATCACTGGTCATATTAAAAATTTTGAAACAGGAGACCCGGTAGCCGGTGCCAATGTGTATATTGTGGAAACCCAGAAAGGGGCTTCAACGAATAGAACCGGATTCTACAGGCTTACCCTTCCCAAGGGCAATCATATCCTGAATTTCAGCTGCGTCGGCATGGAACCGACACGCCGCATCGTTAACCTGTATTCTGAAGGTACGCTTGATGTCGAACTGGTTACGCAAGTCAATGAATTAGCCGATGTCAAGGTGACAGCCAAACGTGAAGGCAATGTTGGCGAAATACACATTGGGCTGGAAAGACTCGATTTACAAGCACTTAAATCCATACCCTCCCTGTTCGGAGAACCCGATGTGATAAAGGGATTGCTGACGCTGCCCGGTGTGCAGACAGTCGGCGAGGGGACATCGGGTTTTAACGTCAGGGGCGGCAAAACGGATGAGAACCTGATCCTTCTCGACCAGGCACCTTTGTATTACCCGTCTCATTTCTTCGGGATCTTTTCGGCAGTGAATTCCGAGATCGTCGATAATGCCGTTTTGTATAAAGGGAGCATGCCCGTTAAATACGGTGGCCGGATTTCGTCTGTGCTTGAGATCAATACTATCACTGGAAATAAAGAAAAGATCGAGGGGTCGGCCGGGATCAGCCCGATATCGACGCAATTTCACATCGACGGCCCTCTCATAAAAAAATCCACCTTCGTGGCAAGCTTCAGGACCACGTATTCCAACTGGGTGCTCAATAGCTTTAAGGTACCGGAACTCTACAAAAGTAAGGTGAATTTTTATGACGGTCAATTTAAAACCGATCTGGTACTTAACCCAAAAAACAGCCTGGCCATAGGGATTTACAAAAGCCAGGACCGTTTCCAGCTCAATAGCGATTCCGTATACAATTATAACAACGACATTGCATCCATTATGTGGAAGCATGACATCAGTCCAAAGGTGAAGTCCCAAACAGGCATTTCGTATAGCCGTTTCAGCTATGATATTTCCAACGAGTCCAACATAAACAAGTCCTTCAGTCTTGTCCATTCTCTGGAGGACATCGGATTTAAAAGCAATATTGAGTATTCCCCCGGAGTGCGGCTTAAATTCAATTTTGGCGGCGATGCCGATCACTACACTGTTAATCCCGGCGAACGTCATTCCGGAATATATTCCGATATCACCTCATTCCATACCAGCGAGGAGAAGGCGGTTGAATTCGGCCTGTACGCGGGAAGTGAATACAATGTGACCAACCGGCTAAAGGTGGAAGGGGGGATCAGACTCTCCGGAATATTCGCGTTCGGTAACGGCACAAGGTATATCTACGCCGAAGGGATGTCATATTCAGCGGATAATATTGTCGATACCCTTGTATCCGGTAAATCCGGAACCGAAGCTTTTTATAGTAATCCGGAATTCAGGTTTTCAGCCAACTATTCCATCGACAGGAACAGTTCCGTTAAGCTAAGCTATAACAAAACTGCTCAATACATTCATATGCTTTCGAACACGACCGCCATTTCTCCCACTGATACCTGGAAGCTTAGCGACAGGTATCTCACTCCACAAACCGGGAGACAGGTTTCGGCAGGTTATTTCAGAGATCTGAATGATGACAAGATCGAAACTTCCGTTGAATTATTCTATAAGAGGATCTACGATATCAAGGAATTCAAGCCCGGAGCCGAACTCCTGCTGAATGACCATGTCGAAACGGAAGTTCTGAACGGCACGGGAAAATCCTACGGAGTTGAGGTTTCACTGGAGAAAAAGGGAGGAAGAGTTTACGGAAGGATGAGCTATACCTGGTCCCGGACCCTCATCAAGTCCGATTCTAAATTCCCGGAAGATGTAGTGAACAATGGGGCCTACTTTCCCGCAAACTACGATAAACCGCACGATTTGACTCTTCTGGCTAACCTTAAGGCGTACAGGAGACTTGTATTTTCCACAACAGTGAATTATTCCACGGGAAGACCCATCACATACCCGGTCGCACAATATAAGCTTGGCGAGCAGGTATTCCTGCACTATTCGGAATACAACCAGTACCGTATTCCCGACTACTTCAGGATAGATCTGTCGATGACTATTAATGGAAGCCTGAAGGCGCATAAATTTGCCCGGGGAACATTTACTTTCTCTCTTTACAATTTAACAGGGAGGAAAAATGCCTATTCTGTATATTTCAGGAGTGAAGGGGAACGTTTTGATGCCTACAAACTCTCAATATTCGGAACGGTGATCCCAACTGTAACTTATAACCTCCGCTTTTAACTGGAACAGGACTGACGGATGATATGATCAGGTTTATGAAAAGAATATTTATTACAATCACACTTTTTCTCACACTTTTCCTGCAGGGAAAGATGTTCAGCCAGCCTGTCATGAAAACAAGCGGTGATCTTCCTGAAGAACAGCTTACGGTTCATCTTTCCCGTAACTGCCTCTTTGCCGGCGAAGTGGTCTGGTTCAAGATCTACTGCGCCTCACCACTGTCCCCCGGGATTGAGTTGAGCAGAATGGCATACATCGAACTGGTAAACCCGGGGAATGCATCGATCCTAAGGAAAAAAATCCTGCTCACCGGAGGTGAAGGAACAGGCGAATTTGTTCTTCCGGGTGATGTCCCAACAGGAGTTTATTATATTATGGCATACACAAACCTGATGAAAAACGCAGGTGAAGCTAAATTTTTCAAATCCTTCGTTACCGTCATTAATCCGGATGAGAAACTTGATCTCCCGGGATCGGATACGCTTAAGGAAGAAAACGTAACCAGGGACGGGATCGGAGAATATAGTGCTTCATCCGGCTTTTCGGTTTTCCCGTCCCAGGCTAAATATTCCCCCCGCAGCAGCGTTTCTCTGGAAATAAGGGAACTACAAGCTGTGAAAAGTAAAAAGCCAGGAGGTCATTTTTCTGTTTCTGTCAGGCTCAAGGAGCCGCGTTTATATAGCGGGGGAGATTTTAATATTACTGCCCCTTCATCGGAAGAAAAAGGAGCTCTGACCTGGCTGCCCGATTACAAGGGGGTGAAACTGGGAGGACGTATCACCGATGCCGGGGGTATCGGAGTTGCCGGAGAACCTGTCATCCTTTCTTTTCCCGGTAGTGGAACTGATATCGACAGAACGCTGACGAATGAGCAAGGGGATTTCTTTTTTCTGCTGGATCCGGGGGAGGGAGACAAGGATGTCGTCTTTACCCTACCCCGGGCCGACCTGAGAATGAATCTGGAAGAGCCATTCTGGAACGGACTCAGGTCAAAACCTGATATGCCTGTGCTCAAACCGGATGCTGCAGGGATTTCTTACCTGAAGAAAAGGTTCGCATACCTGCAGCTACAAAAGAGATTCAATATTCCCGTTTTTGCCGGGATAGTTTCTCCGGCTAATAATGAGAAAAATCCCCGCAAATTCTACAGTGATCCGGATGTGAGCATAAAAGCAAGTGATTACATAAAGCTCGATTCACTTACGGAGTATTTCTGGGAACTGGTCCCGTCTGCGAGATTTATCCGAAAAAAAGACAACTACAGCATTGAGGTATTCAATCCGCTTACGACCCGGCCTTTCGATGACCCTCCCGGGATCTTTTTTGACGGTGTGCTCTATAAGGATACAAGGCAGATCGCCGACATGCCAGTCGTGGATCTGGCAGGGATAGAGGTTATCGAAAATGTTTATTATTACCGGGATTTCACTTTCGGGGGCATCGTCGATATTCATACGTTGAAAGGGGATTTCGGTGATGTCAGATTACAGCCCGAAATGGTGCGGGTAATGTTTCCGCTCGGCTCACGACGTGAGTACAGATTTATTTCACCCGATTATTCCGGGCCGGGGCACGATACAAAAATTCCCGATCTCAGATCCCTTCTGTTCTGGAATCCGGAAGTCGTCATCCCCGCAGGGGAGGAAAATACGAAGGTGGAATTTTATACAGGCGATGTGACAGGTGATTTTGTCATTTCCGTCACCGGGATAACGGGCGACGGTGAGATCGTGCATACCGAATCCGGGTTCGTGGTTCGGTAGAGACGTTGCACTGCAACGTCTTTACATCCACCGTCTATGCATTGCAACGTCTTTACATCCACCGTCTTTACATCCACCGTCTTTACATCCACCGTCTTTACATCCACCGTTCTTACATCCACCGTCTCTAAATATACGGTCTCTACATGTCCGGGAGGATCGTGTACAATCCTTCAGGCCTTTCCGGGCTTCTCCACAGACAACCGGAAAATGATCCCATTCAGGTTCATCGTGTCCGGCGAATAATTTTACCTGGTGAAGATGCTGAAGTTCACACTCCCGTAATGACGCTGTTCAGTGAAGGAGGGAAGATGGGTGAAGCTATGGCTTTTTGAATGTTCCAGGATGAACCAACCGTTTTCGCGAAGGATTTTCTGCTCCAGGACCTGCAGAGGTACCTGCTCAAAACCAGGCATATCATAAGGCGGATCGGCGAAGACGATGTCGAATGATGCCTTCTGTTTTTCCACGTACCGGAAAACATCCGATTTCACGATCCGGACATTTTCCATGCCGAAAGCCCGGGCTGTTTTTTTCATGAATTCGCAATGTATGAAGTTCTTATCAATCATTTCCACATGGGCGGCGCCGCGGGAGGCAAATTCGAAACCGATGCTTCCCGTCCCGGCGAAAAGGTCAAGAACCTGCAAACCTTCGAAATCAAAGTGATTGCTGAGAATATTGAACAGGCTTTCCCTGGCAAAATCAGTGGTAGGCCTTGCCCGGAGATTTGAGGGGGCATGGATTTGCCGTCCTCTGTATATGCCGCTTATTATACGCAACCCGTACTTTTTAGCAGGTTGATGAAATAATTCTCATTCAGATCCCCGGCCAGCTCAAAAGGGAACTCGTTTTTGAGAGCACTAAGCCTGCCGGTGTATTTTGACAGGTCCGACAGGATGTTCCTGTTGTTGGTTAGTGTACCTGAATAAAATACCGGTAAGCTCGTCTCTTTCATCCCAAGGCAACGTATCGTATTGAGAGAATGGTATATAACATCGCTGTCTGCCTTTGTCTCCATAATGTTATGCAGAACAAGTTCGTGATTTTTAAATGCAGTAAGGTAGAGGAGTATGCCGGTATGGTGAATGAAAAGACATTCTCCTTCCGTAATGTCGCGTGAAATATACTCAAGGTACGGGACAGAGGCATGAACCAACGCCGGTGAATTATGAAAGATCCTGATAAGGCCGGTAAAATTCTCGTCCAGCTTGAAAAGCAGGATAGCCTTGTGAATATCGAGGGCTGAGGCTACGACTTTCTCAAAATCCTTCAGCGGGTGATTATACCTGAAATACAGATCCTTGAGATCCTCTGAATACAGTTCCGATGGGATAAGAATAAATTCAGGGGTGTTGACAAGGATGTTAACCCGGGCAAACCGGAGATTGGCAAGGGGGATCAGATCCATGTTTTCCCGCAGCTCTGTCAGGCTTTCTCCGAAATCTTCACTCTGCCGGTGAAACAGGAAAAGAATGTTTTTGTGAACGTCGGCTATTAATACAGAAAATCCATCCGGATTTAACTGGATGGATAACCTGTATGCAATTGTCTTATTTATATTGTAATTCTCAGATACGTACTTAAAGTCATTCATGCAACACTGATTATTCCCAGTTTCCGGTAAGGGTCCCCTCGTTCATGGAACCAAACTTAAGACCGGGGTAATTGGTGATCTTCTGCCTCTCATCGGCATAATTCACAACGAGTTGTGGATCAAGACCAGTAAGCAGAGTGCTGTATGGTACGGATACTTCCACAACTTTTACAGTCAGTTTGGAAGGTGTGACATATTCACCGGCCTTCATTTTGAACTGCTCACCCTTGGTAAAGGGCACATAACGAAGTGAGTCAACAGGGAAATTTCTTCCGTACAATGAATCCATTACAGGGATTTTCGTGACCGATCTTTTGATAATGCCTCTTTTCATCGCGATGTCCCTTGCTTTTTTCATACCCACAGAGTCAATGAGATCTTCAGGAATAGTACCGATAGCCTTTGTAATGGCAAACGAATCGTTTTTCAGAAACGATATGAGTGTATCGAAGCTTCCCGTATATGCCTGTCTAACGTCCTTATAGGCTTTCTGGGCTTCGCGGATCTGAATCATCCTGGAAATGGTTTTCTTTTCCCTGAAATCCTTTGCTTTGTTGAAGCGGATTGGCGTCATGATACTGTCAATGACAAAGTATGCAAGGACGAGGACTGCAATTCCGAGAATAATTTGAAGAATTGTTCTCATTACTTTTTGTGGTTAAATGATTTTAAAGTTTGCTGACAAATTTAGCAAAAAAAATAAATTATAATTTGAAATTTATCATTTCTTTGCAGCCATGCTGAAAAACTACATTGAACAGGAACTTAGGAATAATCTTGATTTCGAGCCCACTCCGGGCCAGAAAATCCTCCTCGGGTCCCTCGCCGGTTATATCAGCGCACCCGGAAACCGGGAACTTTTTCTTCTCAAAGGGTATGCCGGTACAGGTAAAACGACCATTGTCAATGCTTTAGTGCGTACACTCTCCGCTCTAAAACAATCATCTGTCCTGTTGGCCCCCACAGGCAGGGCGGCAAAGGTACTTTCCTCGTATACAGGGCATTCGGCATTCACCATACATAAAAAAATTTACCGGCAAAAATCCGGCCACGACGGATTGGGAAACTTTGTCCTGGATCGCAATCTGCATAAGAACACTTTTTTTATTGTGGATGAAGCATCCATGATCGGGGACAGGAATCCGGAAAGCAATCTTTTCGGCTCCGGGGATCTTCTTTCCGACCTGGACCTGTATGTTCATTCCGGTACCGGCTGTCATCTCATGCTCATTGGCGACACGGCACAGCTTCCGCCGGTGGGCCTGACCCTGAGTCCTGCCCTGGACACGCGAAGATTGCAATCCATGGGCTTCACGGTGAATGAAGCATACCTCAGAGATGTGGTGAGGCAGGCTGAAGGATCGGGAATACTGGCAAATGCAACCGGTCTTCGCAGGCTTATCGAGGAGAAGCAGACGGAAATTCCTCATTTTACCCTCTCCGGATTTCCCGATATTGAGCGAATCGGAGGAGCCGAGTTGCTGACGGAGCTCGAAAATTGTTATTCCCGGTACGGTGAAAATGATACTATCGTGGTCAGCCGGTCTAACAAAAGGGCAAACCGGTTTAACCAGGGGATACGCAACCAGATCCTTTGGAGGGAGGATGAAATTTCCATGAACGACCTCCTGATGATCGTAAAGAATAATTACTTCTGGACTTCGGCCCCGGAGAAGCTGGATTTTATTGCCAATGGCGACATAGCACGGATCGAAAGGATCCACAGGTATAATTCCCTCTACGGTTACCGTTTCGCCGAAGTTGCTCTCAGCTTTATCGATTATGAGAAACTGGAACTCGATGTTATCATTAACCTCGACACCCTGTCAATCGATTCCGCTTCCCTTCCCTATGAAAAACAAAAAGAACTTTTTAATACCGTAATGGAAGATTATCCGGAAGAAACAGACAGGAAAAAACTCGCCGAAAAAGTAATTCAGAATCAATGGTTCAATGCCCTGCAGGTAAAATTCGCCTACGCTGTAACCTGTCATAAAGCCCAGGGAGGGCAATGGAAAGCGGTTTTCATCGACCCCGGTTTCTTCAAGGAGGATATGCTGAATATCGAATATCTGAGGTGGATGTACACTGCCGTCACCCGGGCAACGGAAAAACTCTATCTCGTGAATTTTCCGGATGAATTTTTTGACTGAGCCGCATATCAGCCTGCACTTCACAAATAAAATGTTCCCGGTTTTCACCTAATTTTCCGGAACAATTATTACCGATAAAATGTACTAATAATGAGCATCATACGCGTACCTGTCTCCCGGCGCGGCCGCGCAGAATGCATAATGATTTCGAGTACTTCCTCAAACCGAGAGTATGAGTCTGAAAAAGGGGCATCTCAAAAGATACAAGGATCTGGCGAAACTTCTTATAAAGTATGGCCGGAAGGACCTGGTCAGGGAGTCAGGGCTTTTTGAATCGGGGTTGGATACCGGGGAGTTCAGAGAATCTGCTTCCCGGGCGGAAAGCCTGCCAGGTGACCTGGAGAGGCTGGGTCCCACCTATATAAAGCTTGGTCAGTTCCTTTCCACGCGGTCGGATTTCCTGCCACCGCCATACCTTGAATCCCTGGCGAGGCTGCAGGATAAGGTGGAATCCTTTTCCTATGAAGAGGTAGCCGGCATTATCTCCACTGAACTTGGTATAAGGATATCGAAAGTCTTTCCCACTTTTGAAAAAAAAGCGTTCGCATCGGCATCCCTGGGGCAGGTACATTTTGCGGAATTGCGGAATGGCCGCAAGGTGGCCGTCAAAGTGCAGAGGCCCGGAATACGGGAAAATATCTTCAGGGATCTGGATGCCTTTGAGGAGATCGCAGCTTTCCTCGAGAAAAATACAACCCTGGGAAAACAGCTGATGTTGAGTTCCACCATGAATGAATTCCGGAAATCCATGCTGAGGGAGCTCGATTACCGGCGGGAAGCTCAGAACCTGGTATTGCTGAAACAGAACCTCGAAAAGTTCGATAAAATAGTGGTTCCTTCCGTTATAACCGATTATTCCGGTTCGCGGGTTTTGACCATGGAATTCATTAAGGGAAAAAATATCGGTAGACTTACCCCGCTTGCCAAACTCGAACTTGAAGGCGAGCACCTGGCAGAAGAGCTGTTTAAAGCTTACCTGCAGCAAATCCTTGTTGACGGTTTTTATCATGCAGATCCCCATCCCGGGAATATTTTCATTACGGATGACCAGCGGATCGCGCTGATCGACCTGGGAATGATATCTTACATCCCACAGCATCTCCAGATCAAACTTGTACGCCTCCTGATTGCCATAAGTGAAGGTAACGGTGAGCAGGCTTCCCGGTATGCACTGGAGATCGGAACGGAAGAAGAACTTGCGGATGAATTAACATTCAGAAAAGAAGTCTACGAACTGATCTCACAATACCAGGACCCTAAGCTCAGTACGATCAAAGCAGGCAGGCTGGTATTTGAGATGATGAAGATCTCGGGCAACAACTTTATCCGGATGCCCGACGAGCTCATTATGCTTGGGAAAACACTGCTCAACCTCGATGAAGTGGGGCGGACGCTCGATCCCCAGTTCGATCCGAATGCATCGCTGAGAAGAAATACGGCAGAGATCATGAGGAAATATCTTAAGAAAAGTATTTCTCCCGGAAATTTTTTCGAATATTTTCTCGATATGAAAGAATTTTTTGAGTACCTGCCGGCCAGGGTGAACAAGATCCTGGAGTCGCTCTCGGAAGGCCATTTCACTCTCAACGCCAAAGTGATTGATGAAAAATTTTTTATGGATGAACTAAAGCAAATGGCAAACCGGCTTACCATCGGGCTCATCCTGGCTTCCCTGATCATCGGGGCTGCACTGCTGATGCGGATACAAACCTCATTTACAATCCTGGGTTATCCGGGGATTGCCATCCTTTTTTTCATGATCGCAGGGCTGGGCGGCTTGATCATCACCTTCAGGATCTTGTTCGACAGAAAAAATAAAAAGAAATAATAACCGGCTCACCTTCCCCGCCTGCTGTGAATTGCCTGAAATGTACTTATTCCCCGATGATCTTCACCAGAACCCTCTTCCGCCGTTTACCGTCGAATTCACCATAGAAGATCTGTTCCCACGGGCCGAAATCCAGTTTCCCGTTGGTCACGGCAACCACCACTTCCCGGCCCATGACGGTTCGTTTCAGGTGCGCATCCGCATTGTCTTCGAACCCGTTATGCTTATACTGTCCATAGGGTTTCTCCGGGGCCAGCTTTTCGAGCCAGACTTCGAAATCCTGGTGAAGACCGGGTTCATCATCATTGATAAAAACGCTGGCAGTGATATGCATGGCATTGACAAGGACGAGCCCCTCCGTAACCCCGCTCTCCGCCAGGCAGCTTTCCACCCTGGAGGTGATATTGATGAGTTCCCTTCTCCTTGTGACGTCAAACCAAAGCTCCTTTCGATATGATTTCATGGTCTATTGATATTTTGGAATTTTGTATTGAACCCTGATGGCCGCCGGCATCGGCAAAGCGCCTTCCGGCCCGTGCCCTGAAATCCGGTTAAATGATTTTGGCATGTAACCGGCTCGTTACAGAAGCTCCATTTCCTCCTGGAGCCTTACAATTTTTTCATTCAGCATTCGGTCCGTCCGGTTGTAATCTTCCCGGTTTGTGAGTTTTTCATTAACACTAAAGTAGAATTTGATCTTGGGTTCCGTACCCGATGGTCTGATGGAGATCTTCGTGCCGTCTTCCAGGAAGAATTGAAGGACGTTCGAGGTTGGAAGCCCGGTCATTGTCTCATTTCCGCTGATCTGGTCGTAGCTCATGCTGCTCTGGTAGTCCGAAATTCTTACCAGCCTCGACCCACCAAGGGAAACGGGTGGATTCTTGCGGTAGTTGTCCATCATCCGGTTGATCTCCTCGAGCCCCTCTTTTCCCTTCCTCACCACGGAGATCAGTGATTCCTTATAGAAACCGAACTCGAGATAGATATCTATCAGGATGTCAAAGAGGGATTTGCCCTGGTCTTTGGCCCAGGCCGTGACCTCGGCGATCATGGCGCAGGACATCACGGCATCCTTATCCCGTACAAAATCGCCCAACAGATAACCATAACTTTCCTCACCGCCACCGATAAACTGCATCGTTCCCTCATTTTTCTTGATAATATCAGCGATATATTTGAAGCCGGTAAGTACATCAAAATGTTCTACTCCTGATTTATCAGCCATTTCATTCAGCAGATCCGTAGTGACGATCGTTTTGCAGATGAATTCCCGTCCCTGCAATTTTCCCTTTTCCGACCATGCTTTCAGCAGGTAGTAGATGAGAAGGGAGGCCGTCTGGTTACCGTTCAGCAACCTTATTTCTCCTTCCAGGTCTTTTACGGCGATCCCGACCCTGTCGGCATCCGGATCAGTAGCCATCACGAGATCTGCGTCAATTTCGCGGGCCTTCGCAATAGCCATTTCCATGGCGGCCGGTTCCTCGGGATTGGGGGATTTTACCGTGGGAAAATTTCCATCCGTGACATCCTGTTCCGGGATGCCGGAAATATGGGTAAATCCTAGTTTGCGCAGGGCCATGGGAACAAGTTTCACACCCGAACCATGGATAGGCGTGTATACGATCCTGAGATCCTTCTGACGTGCTATGATTTCCGGGTTTACCGAAAGGGATGTAATCCTGTCGGTATAAACATCATCAATATTTTTTCCAATGGTCACGATGAGTGATTTATCACCATCGGACCGGATCTGGCCGGGTGAATTGATCTTCTGAACTTCATCAATAATGTTCCTGTCATGGGGTTCGATGATCTGGCCGCCGTCATTCCAGTATACCTTATACCCATTGTATTCTTTGGGATTGTGTGACGCGGTGATCACGATACCGCTCTGTGCTCCCAGTTCCCGGATGGCAAAGCTGAGTTCAGGGGTGGGGCGCAGGCTGTCGAAGAGATAAACCCGGAATCCGTTTGCAGTGAAGATCTCCGATGCAGTTTCGGCGAAAAGCCTGCTGTTGTTTCTTGAATCATGGCCAACCACCACCCCGATCTCCGAACTGTCACCGAACTGTTTCCGGATATAATTGGAGAGTCCCTGGGTGGCCATCCCGACAGTGTAAATATTCATCCGGTTTGTCCCTGCACCCATGATCCCCCGCAATCCGCCGGTACCGAATTCCAGGTCGCGGTAAAAAGATTCAACGAGTTCTTTCTCGTCGTTATCAAGCAGATTCCTGACCCTGGAGCGGGTTTCTTCATCAAAACCGCTGCCGAGCCATGCTTCGGCCCTTTTTCTGACGTCGCTGAGCATATCATTGGTTTTCATATCCGGTGTTATATGAGTTTCTTAAATTCGTTCAGGCATTCCGAGAGACTATCTTTCCAGTGGGGTACTCCTATATGATATATTTCTTTAATTTTCTTTTTGTTCAATACACTGTAGAAAGGACGCGGAGCCGGGAGCGGAAATTCCGGTGTAGTGATTGGCTGGATCCGGGCATGGTGTCCCGACATGTTGCGGATCTCCAGGGCAAAGTCATACCAGCTGGTCAACCCCTCGGAAGAATAATGGAAGATGCCGGGAACAAATTTTCCGGGATCCGTGAGAACCGCGTTCACGATCTCCATGATCGCGGAAGCCAGGTCGTGCGCCCAGGTAGGTGTCCCTGCCTGGTCCGACACTACCTTCAGTTCCTCTTTCTCCGAGGTGAGCCTGAACATGGTTTTGAAAAAATTCTGCCCGTGTACGGAGTATAGCCAGGAAGTGCGGATGATCAGGACATGCGGTTCATCACGGATGAGTTCCTCGCCTTTCAGCTTGCTTAGCCCGTATACGGATTCCGGGTCGGGAATATCCGATTCGGTATATGGGATATACTGCCTTCCACTGAAAACATAATCGGTGGAGACATGAATGAACCAGGCCCCGGCTGATTTAGCCGCATCACTCAGATTTTTCACGGCGCCGGCATTGATGCTGAAACATTTTCCCGGATCGGTCTCGGCCTGGTCAACGGATGTGTAGGCGGCGCAATTGATGATGAAGACGGGTTTTTCCGCCCCGGCTATCCGGTTACATTCCTCCGGACGGGTGATATCCAGTTCTTCAATATCGGTGAAGATAAAATGGATTCGGGGATAGGCCGGCGCCAGTTCCTTCAGACTTTGGCCCAATTGCCCTTTCGATCCTGTGATGAGTATTTTTGTCATTTCGGTGCCTGGTAAGCTCAGAATCGTTTTCTATCCCGCAAAGGTAAAGTTAAGTTGTGCATTTTCAAAGGACGGGAGGGCGGCATCTTTGACTGAAATGATCTCTCTGCCCTTTTCGATCTTCCATTCCGCATTTAACTTCAGGTCATTCCAGATGATCCCGGCTTCCGCCTCAGGATTATAATAAGCGTCGCATTTGTACAGGACGGTTGCCGTTTCTGAGAGGACGGAAAAGCCATGTACGAATCCTTTTGGGATATAGAACTGGAGCTGGTTTTCGGAAGAGATCTCAATACCATACCACTGCCCGTAGGTTGGCGAGCCTGCCCTCATATCGGCAGCGACATCATAGATGCTGCCTTCAAGCACTCTGACCAGCTTACTCTGGGCATAAGGCTCAAGCTGGCAGTGCAGCCCGCGGATAACGCCGTAGGTCGATTTCGACTGGTTATCCTGGATAAAACGATCGGGGATGCCGGTTTTTTCAAATTCTTTCTGGTTATAGCTCTCGTAAAAATAGCCCCTGCTATCCCGGAATATCGCGGGTTCAATGATCAACAATCCCGGGAAGCCGGTTTCCTTTACTATCATAATGAGTAATTGACGGATTTACTTAAGTCTGTATTTAGATAATATTCCGGATTCTCCCGGGACAAAACAGCCGCATCGAAGAGGACCCGGTTATTCAGGGAACACATATTTCTTCTCATTCGCAATTCGAAAGAGGTATTCCGCATACTGGCTTTTTCCATGTTCCTCAGCCAGCATCAGCAGCTGTTTTTTCGTGATGAACCCTTTTTTATAGGCCACTTCCTCAATACAGGAAATTTTAAGACCCTGTCGTTTCTCAATGGTGTAGATATAATTAGAAGCCTGGAGCAGGCTTTCCTGGGTACCCGTATCGAGCCAGGCCATGCCTCTGCCCAGAAGCCGTACACTCAGGTTGCCTTCCTTCAGATACAGCTTGTTCAGGTCTGTAATCTCGAGTTCGCCCCTTGCTGAAGGCCGGAGGGATTTTGATTTTTCCACAACCGTATGATCATAAAAATACAATCCGGTGACGGCATAGTTCGATTTCGGATCCTTAGGTTTTTCTTCCAGGGCAAGGACGTTTCCGGATTCGTCAAATTCGGCGACACCGTATCGTTCGGGATCGGTTACATAGTATCCGAAAACAACCGCACCGCTTGTCAGTGATGATGTTTTCGCAAGCACATTGCCAAAACCGTGTCCGTAAAAGATGTTATCGCCGAGGATAAGGCATACGGGATCACTGCCGATGAACGATTCGCCGATAAGGAATGCCTGTGCCAGGCCTTCAGGCCGGGGCTGTTCGGCATAGCTGAATGAAAGGCCGAGTTGCCTCCCGTCGCCGAGCAGTTCCTCGTAAAGTGGAAGGTCCCTGGGTGTTGAAATAATAAGGATTTCCTGTATCCCAGCCAGCATCAGCACCGAAAGGGGATAGTATATCATAGGTTTATCGTATACCGGTATGAGCTGTTTCGAAATGCTCCGTGTAATGGGATAGAGCCGGGACCCTGAACCCCCGGCAAGAATAATTCCTTTCATTTTTATTCTGTTTAATTCTTAAATGATGCAACTATTTCATTCAAAGAAACTTCGTCAAATACTCCCTGTTACGAATTCTATGGCCTGTTACCATGGATCTTTCCCTCTCAGATGCCACCAATTCGTAAAAACTCATGTTTATTCAATAGAAATCTCCCCATCTCTTAAGCATAATCCATTCAAATGCTCTTCTCCTCACTTCTTTCTTTTCTCCTCACTACTTTCCTTTCTCCTCACTTCTTTCCTTTCTCCTCACTTCACTTTCGCCTTTCGCCTTTCACCTTTCACCTTGCTTCCTCCAGAAGCCCTTCGAAATACCCGATCGTCCGTATAAGTCCCTCCTTCAATTGTACTACGGGTTCCCAGTTGTCGAGGAATTTACGTGCCAACCCGATATCGGGTTGCCGCTGAACCGGGTCATCGGAGGGAAGGGGTTTATAACATAGTTCGGATTTTGAACCGGTCATATCGACAATGATCTCCGCCAGGTCACGGATCGTAAATTCACCGGGGTTTCCGAGATTAACAGGTCCGGTAACATCATCAGCAGTTGACATCATCCGGATCATGCCCTCCACCAGGTCGTCGACGTATTGAAAACTACGCGTCTGATTACCGTTACCGTATATGGTGATCGGTTCGTTCTTCAGGGCCTGGACGATAAAATTGGAGACGACCCTGCCATCGTTGGGGTGCATCCGCGGACCATAGGTATTGAATATACGTATGATCTTGATCCTTACATGATTCTGCGCATGATAGTCATGGAAAAGGGTCTCGGCGCAGCGTTTGCCTTCATCGTAGCAGGATCTGATCCCGATAGGGTTGACATTTCCCCAGTAATCTTCCTTTTGGGGATGGATCTTCGGATCGCCGTAAACTTCACTGGTGGAAGCCTGCAATATCTTCGCCCGCACCCTCTTGGCCAGACCCAGCATATTAATTGCGCCCATGACCGAAGTCTTGACCGTCTTGATCGGGTTGTACTGGTAATGAATGGGCGAAGCCGGGCAGGCCAGATTGTAAATCTCATCAACCTCTGCATAATAGGGTACGGTAACATCATGCCTTGCAAGTTCAAAAAAAGAATGATCGAGGAGATGGACGATATTTTTTTTTGAACCGGTAAAATAATTATCGAGGCATATTACTTCGTTACCTTCACTCAGAAGCCTTTCACAGAGGTGACTTCCGATAAATCCGGCGCCGCCGGTGATCAGGATCCTTTTCATACTTTAGGCGTAAGGGTTTTTCTTCCGATGCTGTAATAGATAAATCCGTTTTCTGCCAATTCGGAGGGTTCATAAATGTTTCTGCCGTCGAAGATAATCTTTTCCCTCATTAATGTCTCCATCAACCGGTAATTAAGCACCCGGAATTCCGGCCATTCCGTAATAACGATAAGGGCATCGGCCCCATCCAGGGCATCGTACATATCCTTTGAATAGATTATCCTGTCACCCAATCTGCGCCTGGCTTCGGGGATGGCTACCGGATCGTATCCCGTTACCGTCGCCCCGTCTTTCAGCAGTTCATTGATGATCGTCAGGGATGGGGCTTCACGCATATCGTCTGTTTTGGGCTTGAAGGAGAGTCCCCAGACAGCGAACTTCTTTCCCTTCGTGTCATTGTTGAAATGATGTCTGATCTTGGAGGGCAGGACATGTTTCTGCCGCTCATTCACCCTTTCCACGGCCGACAGGATCTCCAGCGGATAATGATTATCGCCGGAAGTGCGAATAAGGGCTTTTACATCCTTGGGGAAGCAGGATCCGCCATAGCCCGCCCCCGGATAGATGAATTTTGTACCGATCCGGGAATCGCTGCCGATCCCTTTCCTGACATTGTTGACATCCGCACCGACGATCTCGCACAGGTTTGCGATCTCATTCATAAAACTGATCCGAGTTGCCAGCATTGCATTTGCAGTGTATTTTGTCATTTCTGCCGAAGCAATATCCATGAATAGAAGGGGATGCCCGTTCAGCAGAAAAGGATTGTACAATCTACGCATGATCTTTTCAGCCCTTTCAGTATCCACACCCACAACGATACGCTCGGGTTTGAGAAAATCCTGGATGGCGTCGCCCTCTTTGAGAAATTCGGGATTCGAGGCCATATCGAATTCCAGGCTCACCTGTCTTTCCAACAGTTTGGAGGCAATGGTATTCCGCACCCTTTCCGCAGTCCCGATGGGCACTGTACTTTTGTTTACTACCAGGAGATAGTTTCTCATACACCGTCCGATGTCCGAAGCAACTTTCAGCACATGCGTCAGATCGGCGCTGCCGTCATCGCCGGGAGGCGTGCCTACAGCTATGAAGACCGCCTCGCAGTCCTGAAGGGATTCTTCAAGGTCCGTACTGAAAAACAGGCGCTTTTTATCAACATTGATCCGTATCATATCTTCCAGCCCAGGTTCATATATGGGTACGATCCCCCGGTTCAGCAGGCTGATCTTCTCCCTGTCGATATCTACACAGTTAACGGTAATGCCCGTCTCGGCAAAACAGGTTCCCGAAACCAGTCCGACATATCCCGTCCCGATGATGGTGATCTTCATGAATATTTATCGATTTGTTGATTGATTGATTTGTTGATTTGATGAAATATCAGTCTAAAATTACAAGTTTTGCCGCTTCCCCTCAGCGTTTTTTACGGATTTTTTGAATTTGATTATTCCAATGATCTAATTTCCAGTTGTATGAGATTTTATAAATCCTGTATCTTGAATGCCGGTAAAACCAATACCGGCCGTGACTACCTAATTTACAGATAAGCAGCTTATTTCAAAGCGGGTTGAGCAATAATTTATCCGGAAAAGCATAGTTTGTTTGTAAATCTTTTTATACTTTTGCACCTCGAATTAAGCACTATAATGTCCAATTTATTAGAATTAAATCAATTATTTTCATGACAGAAGAAGAAAAGAAAAACATCAATGAAAACGCTGAGAGCGTTGAGAATGTAGAAAACAAGGAACAGGAAATTACTGAGGATCAAACAATTGAACTTACTGATCATGTAACCGACGTGGAAAAATCCGAAGAGATCCAGGTCGAAGAAGTAAATTCCGAAACACAGGCAGAAGCGGAAGAAGAAAATATCCCCGCAGCCAGTGAACAGCCCGTTGCCGGGATTTCGGAAACCACGGAAGGACCTGTAAACGAAATCCAACCGGAAGAATCTGCAACCGCTGAAGATGAAACTCCCGTTGCCGAAGCCGGAATGGCTGAAGAGCCTGTTACCGCAACGGATGTCAACGAAGAGAAAGCCGGTCCGGTGACCGTCTCCGGAAACGGGGACAATTCCGGATTCGATGATTTTGACTGGGATGCATTTGAAGAGGGTGCCATTGAGGTATCCAAAAGCGAACAGTCGAAATATGAAGAAAGATACAACGAGACACTTTCCACTGTTGCCGAGAATGAAGTAACCGACGGCACCGTGATCTCCATGAACAAGAGAGAAGTCGTGATCAACATCGGTTACAAATCCGAAGGCGTAGTCAGCCTGAACGAGTTCAGGTATAATCCGGATCTCAAACCGGGCGACACAGTCGAAGTCTACGTTGAAAGTAAGGAAGATAAGAAAGGCCAGTTGGTGCTTTCACATAAGAAAGCCCGGGCTATGAAGTCATGGGACCGGGTGAACCAGGCACTCGACCAGGACGAGGTCATCAAGGGTTATATCAAGTGCAGAACCAAAGGCGGCATGATTGTCGATGTTTTCGGAATTGAAGCTTTCCTTCCCGGTTCCCAGATCGATGTAAAACCCATCCGCGATTACGATGCATACGTCGGAAAGAACATGGAATTCAAGGTTGTAAAGATCAACCACGAATTCAAGAACGTAGTTGTTTCCCACAAAGCACTTATTGAAGAAGAACTCGAACAGCAGAAGAAAGAGATCATTGCCAAACTCGAAAAAGGACAGGTTCTCGAAGGAACCGTTAAAAATATCACCTCCTATGGTGTATTTATCGATCTTGGCGGAGTCGACGGTCTTATCCATATTACGGATCTTTCCTGGGGCCGTGTAAACCACCCCGAGGAGATCGTCCAGCTCGACCAGAAACTCAATGTGGTGATCCTTGACTTCGATGATGACAAGAAGAGAATTGCACTGGGTCTCAAGCAGCTTACCCCGCATCCGTGGGATTCGCTCGATGAAAATCTGAAAGTGGGTGATAAGGTTAAAGGCAGGGTAGTGGTAATGGCCGATTATGGTGCATTTGTTGAAATTGCACCGGGAGTTGAAGGTCTCATCCACGTCTCCGAAATGTCATGGTCACAGCATCTGCGCAGTGCCCAGGAATTCCTTAAGGTAGGTGATGAAATCGAAGCCGTTGTGCTGACTCTCGACCGCGACGACCGGAAAATGTCGCTCGGCATGAAACAGCTCAAAACCGATCCCTGGGAAAAGATTGATGAGAAATATGCGGTTGGAACAAGGCACACAGCCAAAGTACGCAATTTCACCAACTTTGGCGTTTTCGTTGAAATCGAAGAAGGTGTTGATGGATTGATCCATATTTCCGATCTCTCATGGACGAAAAAGATTAAGCACCCTGCCGAATTTACTAACATCGGAGAGGACATTGAGGTAGTCGTTCTCGAAATCGACAAGGAGAATCGCAGGCTGAGCCTCGGTCACAAGCAGCTCGAAGAAAATCCGTGGGATGTATTCGAAACCATTTTTGAAGTGGGTTCTGTTCATGAAGGAACCATCATCGAACTTACCGAAAAAGGCGCCGTTGTAGCCCTGCCATACGGGGTGGAAGGTTTTGCCACTCCCAAGCATCTCGTTAAGGAAGATGGCACACAGGCGAAGGCAGATGAAAGACTCGAATTCAAAGTGATCGAGTTTTCCAAATCGGCGAAGAAGATCATCGTATCACACAGCAGGGTATTCGAAGATGAGCAAAGATCTAAGAATGAATCTGATAAGAAGGCTGTCGAAACGGCCACCAAGAAAACTCAGAAGAAAATCAGGCAGAACATCGAGAAGACAACTCTGGGTGATATTTCCGAACTTGCTGCATTAAAATCAGAAATGGAAGAGAATGAGAAAAAAAATGCTGAAAAAGACGAAGAAAATTCATAAATTAGCTTTGTAAATTAAATTTTTCGGCAATGGAATTTAAAACTGACAAATTAGAAAGCCATACTTTGATCAAAGTATTGGAAGAAAAATTGGATACGCATATTGCACCCACACTGAAATCAGAGTTAGTGCTAATATCCGGTAACGGCGAAAAAAACATAATTCTCGATCTGAGAAATTGCCGCTATTGTGATTCTTCCGGTCTCAGTGCAATCCTTGTTGCAAACCGTCTTTGCAAAAACGCCGGCGGTGTTTTTGTCCTTACGGGTCTGAACGATGCTGTCGAAAGGCTGATAACCATCTCCCAGCTCGACACCGTTCTTAATATTGCCGACACTGTTGAGGAGGGTATGGATATGATCAGGAATGCTGAAAAAAATCAGGACTGAAAACAGTGACATTTTCTTTGACCATATTGGGCAGTAGTTCAGCATTGCCCACTTCGAAACGTTTCCCGACCGCTCATTTGCTCAATGTAAATGAGCGGTTTTTTTTGATCGATTGCGGAGAAGGCACCCAGATACAACTTCGCAGGTTCAAATGTCCCATGGGCAGGATCAACCGGATCTTCATTTCTCATATGCACGGCGATCATATCTTCGGACTTTTTGGACTTCTTTCGAGCTTTCAGCTCCTGGGCCGGAAAAACGACATGCATATCCACGGCCCCGGCGAACTGAATGAAGTCCTTGGGTTTTACAGGAAAAATTTCGCCCAGGCCGGGGACTTCAATATAATCATGCATCCAGTCGGACACCGTGGCCCGTCTGTTATTTTTGAAGATGAAAGAGTGGAGGTCACTGCCTTTCCACTGCAACACAGGATACCTACCAGCGGTTTCCTCTTTCGTGAAAAACCCGTGGAACTGAATGTGAAAAAAGAGGCGCTTGATATTTACAAACCCCTGGTATCCCAGGTCGTCGATATAAAGAAAGGTGCGGATCTCATTCTTTCCGACGGTGCCGTGGTCCCAAATGAGGAACTGACCCTTCCTCCCTGGAAAACACGCTCGTACGCTTATTGCACCGATACCGTATATGATCCCGGGATTGTAGAAAACATCCGGAATGCCGACCTCCTTTATCATGAGGCCACATTCATGAAGCAGGACACGGAGCTTGCCGGTACCACCCTTCACTCCACCTCGGAACAGGCTGCAGAGATCGCGAAGGCTGCAGGTGCCGGTAAACTGCTTCTCGGACATTTTTCATCGCGTTACCGGGAACTGGAACCCCTTCTTGAAGAGGCAAGGCAGGTTTTTCCCGAATCCTACCTCGTGAACGACGGCGATACGTTTGAGCTTGAACGGGAGAGGGCGACAAGGGATTAAGCTCATACGCTGAACAATCAGGAATAGATTATTAATTTTGCAGTCACAAAATATCTTATGACGAAAATTACCGAAAAGATACTGATCCTCGATTTCGGATCACAATATACCCAGCTGATCGCACGCCGTATAAGGGAACTGAATGTTTACTGTGAGATCTATCCTTATAATGCCTTTCCCGGGCCCGACAGTTCTGTGAAGGGCCTGGTTCTTTCCGGAAGCCCTTATTCGGTAAGGGATGTAAATGCTCCCTTCCCATCGATCGATCACATAACCGGTTCAATACCTGTCCTCGGTATCTGTTATGGTGCTCAATACCTGGCCCAGCATTCGGGAGGCGAGGTGGAGCCGTCGGGAACCCGCGAATACGGGAGGGCAAGGCTGGAATATATGGATACAAAGAGTCCGCTCCTGAACGGCATCTCCCCGAATACGCAGGTCTGGATGTCACATGGGGATACGATCATGAAGCTGCCTTCCGGGTTTCAGATCATTGCAAGTACGGGCGATATCCGTGTCGGTGCATTTGCAGTGGAGGGTGAAAAAACCTACGGTCTCCAGTTCCATCCCGAAGTGTATCACACCACGGAAGGCTCGGTAATTCTTAAAAATTTTGTTTCGGAGATCTGTGGCTGTCATCAGGACTGGACTCCGCTTTCCTTCATCGAATCGACAGTTCAGGAATTAAAAAAGACGATCGGCAATGACAGGGTCGTTCTTGGTCTTTCGGGCGGAGTGGATTCGTCGGTTGCCGCCATTCTTTTGCACCGTGCGATCGGGGATAAACTCAATTGCATATTCGTGGATAACGGCCTCTTGCGAAAAAATGAATTTCCGCAGGTACTCGATTCATACAAACATCTTGGTCTCAATGTAAGGGGAGTGGATGCACGGAAAAAATTCCTGGACGGACTTGCAGGGATCAGCGAACCTGAACTGAAACGTAAGAGTATCGGCAAAAACTTCATCGAGGTTTTCGACGAAGAGGCACATAAGATAATGGATGTGAAATGGCTCGGCCAGGGTACAATTTACCCCGACGTGATCGAGTCTGTATCGGTGAACGGACCCTCGGCAACGATTAAGTCACATCATAATGTGGGAGGGCTTCCGGAAAAAATGCACCTGAAGATCGTCGAACCCCTTAAACTTCTATTCAAGGATGAAGTGAGACGAGTGGGGAAAGCCCTGGAATTGCCTGAAACATTGATCGGCAGGCATCCCTTTCCCGGCCCGGGCCTGGCGATCCGCATTCTCGGAGAGGTAACTCCTGAAAAAATAAGCATTTTACAGGAAGCCGATGATATCTTCATTTCCGCCCTGAAAAAATACGGCTTTTACCATCGGG
The DNA here is from genome assembly GCA_963771005.1 of uncultured Bacteroidales bacterium. Classification (GTDB taxonomy): domain Bacteria; phylum Bacteroidota; class Bacteroidia; order Bacteroidales; genus DASQZK01. The sequence goes on along the minus strand of CAVYRO010000008.1, from coordinate 480,446 downwards.
TATGGCAGGCTGCGGTAATCCTTCTTCCTGTTCAGTCCGTGGGAGTGATGGGCGACGAGCGGACTTATGAAAATGTGGTAGCGCTCAGGGCGGTAGGTTCCACTGATGGTATGACCGCGGACTGGTCACACCTGCCGTATGAATTCCTGGGGAAAGTTTCCAACGAGATCATAAACAGGATCAAAGGAATTAACCGGGTGGTTTACGATATAAGTTCAAAGCCGCCGGCGACTATCGAATGGGAATGAGCAGGATGTGAATCCTGTTTTTTCTATTATAGATCAACAATTTAAATTGCGGGATTGTTACTTACAATAATTCCTTTCTCTGAACCGGGATCAGGGGATTTACATGAATGCAGGCATCAGAAATGTATGGAACATTGTAACTGAGACCGGGCAGAAATCAAATCCAGGTCGGTTTATTTTACAAGAATGCAAAAACTGCATGATACCGGGAAAGAAAAGAGCGATCTGTAGGGTGGCACTATGTCACGAATCTTCAGTCAGAAAGGATTTGAGGGTTCCCTGAAACCACATTAAAACTATGATTCTTATGAGATTTAAAAGATTTGTTATCCTTCTGACCTGCATCTCGGCGCTTTTCACAGCTACCGGTTTTGGACAGATTACCGAACAATCCCTTAAATTCGGTGAAGTTCTTAATGATATTTCACGGTATTATGTGGATACGGTCAATGAAGATAAGCTTGTGGGAAAAGTCCTGCGCAATATGCTTCATGACCTTGATCCTCACTCCACTTATCTCAGCAAGGAAGAGGTTGCTGCTGCCCAGGAGCAACTGGAAGGCGGATTTGAGGGGATCGGCGTTTCCTTCAATATCCTGGATGATACCATTTTCATCGTAAATCCCATCTCCGGTGGCCCATCTGAGAAGGTCGGGATCCGTGCAGGTGACCGTATCGTGAAGATCGACGGGGAAAATGTCGCAGGTAACGGCATTACCAATCTCGATGTAATGAAAAAGCTGAAGGGACCAAAGGGCACTAAGGTGAGTGTGAGCATTAAGCGAAGGCACGTGGACAAAATTCTGGATTTTACAATTACCCGGGACGAGATTCCTATATTCAGTATCGATGCCTCCTACATGATCAATGACAACGTGGGATATATCAAGCTGGCCCGTTTCTCCAACACAACCATGGATGAATTCAATGAGGCCATGAGTAAACTCCAGTCCGAAGGAATGCAGGATATGATCCTTGATCTGTCGGGCAATGGGGGAGGATATCTTTATGTGGCCATCGACCTCGCCGATCAATTCCTGGCCGGCAGGAGAATGATCGTATATACGGAAGGCGTTCATAACCCCCGAAGGAATTATTACTCGACGGACAAGGGCTCCTTCGAAAATGGAAAGCTAGTTCTCATGATCGATGAAACTTCTGCCTCTGCCTCTGAGATTGTTTCCGGGGCAATGCAGGACTGGGATCGCGCCGTACTTGTAGGACGGCGTTCTTTTGGAAAAGGACTGGTTCAGGGTAGGTTCGAATTGAATGACGGTTCCGAGATCCGGCTCACCGTCGCCAGATATTTCACCCCGGCGGGCCGCCTCATCCAAAAACCCTATACGGAAGGATTCGATGCTTATTCTCATGAACTACTGGAGCGCTACAATTCCGGGGAGTTGAGCGGGGAGGACACCAAGCATTTTCCGGATTCCCTGAAATATCACACATTGCTTAAAAACAGAATCGTTTTCGGGGGAGGCGGGATACTTCCCGATTACCTCGTGCCCATCGATACCACCGCTTATTCCGATTATTACAGGGATCTGATCAGCCAGGGCGTTCTTAACCAGTTCATCCTCGAATATGTAGACAACAACAGGAAAACATTGCATACCTCGTATCCGGAATTTGCTGATTTCGATAAGAATTTTACCGTTACGCCGGCAATCCTCACCGAACTTAGACAATACGGCGAAAAGCAGGGCGTAAAATTTAATAAGGAAGAATTTGCCACAAGCAAGGAGATGATCAGCATGCTTGTCAAAGCTTATATTGCACGTGATCTTTGGGATACAGAGGCCTTCTATGAGATATACAACCAGAAGGACCCTATTTTCAGGAAAGCTGTTGATGTTATGACGCAGGATAACCTGTACCGTTCCAAACTGCAAGTATATAAGGGTGAAAAATGATTGTCACATACCTGTGCATTCGGTCTGATAAAAGCCATGGGCTCCGGTATATTCACCCGGCATTCCAAATCCGTACAGAGAAATGCTGATCACATGGATGTCCGGGAATTATATTGAACTCCTGGGTGCCCTCACCGGTCTTCTGTATCTGTACTTTTCCATCAGGCAGATCATCTGGCTCTGGTTGGTTGGAATGGTGACTTCCCTCTTGTATATCTATGTATTTTATCATGCCCGTTTCTATGCTGACATGAGTCTCCAGGTTTATTATTTTTTCATCAGCATTTACGGATGGTACCATTGGACTCACGGTTCAGGGAAGAATAACGGGGAAAACGAATTGCCCGTTACAGGCATCGGATACGGGATATGGATGGGGCTAATCCTGGTCAGCCTGATCCTCACAGCAATTACCGGTTTTATTCTCGACAATTACACCGATTCCCCCATGCCTTACCTTGATGCCTTTACAACAGCTTCCAGCATTGTGGCGACCTGGATGCTGGCCCGGAAGATGATCGAGAACTGGTTATTCTGGATCGTTATCGATGCGGTTTCAATGGGTATGTATATTTATAAGGGACTTTACCCTACGGTTATCTTGTTTTTAGTTTATACATTTATGGCGTTTATCGGTTACCGTCAATGGAAAAAAAACATAAGCAAGAATTGATCAGGATTGTCGTCACAGGACCTGAATCGACCGGAAAAACAAAGATATCCGATTACCTGGCACGTGAGTTGGATGCTGTCTGGATACCCGAATATGCAAGGTACTACATTGGTTCCCTCAGGGAAAAATACAACTATAACCGATATAGAGCATATTGCCCGGAAGCAGACAGAGGATTATGAAAAATATGCCCGTAACGGCAAGGGTATCGTGATTTTTGATACATGGCTCATTATTACTAAGGTATGGTTTGATATGGTTTTTGGGAAATATCCTCGGTGGCTTGATGAAAAAATCAGTAGAACTTCCCGTTGACCTTTACCTTCTCTGTGCACCGGATATACCATGGAAGGCGGACAATGTAAGGGAAAACAGCGGAGAAAGCAGGGAGTTGCTTTTCAACAGGTATAAAGAGGAGATCACTGCTCTGAATACACCTCTGAAAATCATTTCGGGAAACGGTGCCGGAGGAACCAGGATGGCTTTGGATGCAGTTAAGGAAACTTAAAAGAAAAGAGAATGATTGAAGATAGTTTTGTAGCAACAACATTGTTTGGGCTTGAGGAAGTCCTGGCGGGAGAACTGCGGGAGCAGGGCGCCGAGAACATCAGTGTCTTTCACCGGGCTGTCAGGTTTTCGGGCCGTCAGGCTCTTATATACAAGCTTAACCTGACCCTTCGGACAGCTATCCGGATGCTGATGAATATCAAATCATTCACCGCGCGCGACGAAGAACAGTTCTATAATGAAGTTTACAAAATCGACTGGAATCTCTATTTTCCCTCCCGAACGGTCCTTTGCAGTCAACAGTGCCGTGAATTCGAAATTTTTTTCACACAGTCATTATATTTCCCTGAAAGCCAAAGATGCCATTGCCGATAAATTCCGGAAACAAACCGGTAAAAGACCGGATGTGGATGTGAACAATCCGGATATCTCCATAAATGTACATATTAACGATTTCCGGGTCGATATCTCACTCGACAGTTCCGGCGACCCGCTGTTTAAAAGGGGATACCGGACCGGACAGTATATTGCGCCTTTGAATGAAGTCCTGGCGGCGGGAATGATCCTGATGACCGGCTGGCGCGGAGAAAGTGATTTTATTGATCCCATGTGTGGTTCGGGAACCCTGCCTGTCGAGGCTGCCATGATTGCGCTGAATGTTCCACCGGGTATCCTGAGATCGTCTTTTGCTTTTATGAACTGGCGCGATTATGATGAAGAATTGTATACGCAGGATTGTTGAAAAATCACTGGTCAGCAAGCCATTCACACATAAGATCATCGGTTCGGATATATCAGCTGAAGCTGTCACTCTTGCGAAGGACAATGCCACTAAAGCCCTGCTTTCCGATATGATCGAATTTAAACGGGCCGATTTCATGGAACCGAGCGCTCCGGGCAATGAAGGGATCATTATGATGAATCCTCCCTATGGAGAAAGGATCCGGGAAGAGCGCATCGTCGAGTTTTACAGTTCCATCGGAACCCGCCTCAAACAGGAATTCACGGGTTACCAGGCATGGATCCTCAGCGCAAATATAAACGCAATGAAATTTGTCGGACTTAAGCCCTCCTGTAAGAAAGAATTGCTTAACGGAAGTCTGAAATGCAAGTTCCATTCCTACGATCTCTTTAAAGGGAAGAGGAAGGATCAGTTCGGTGAGGAGATGATCTTCTCGGAATTTTATCCTTCCCGGATGCACAGGTATATTGAAATCCGGTAAATTTTTTTACTTTTATCAAAATTTCATTATCGCGGTGATAAAAAATTTCGCGAATCATTTTTTTATACTATTTTTAGAATTTGATGCAACCCTTGAAGTTAAGGAAGGTCAAGCTGTTTAAGAATCTTATAATACTTGATTCTGCATTTCTTTTTGTATATGAGTTTTTTTTTATATTTGTTGAGCAATTATTAACAGCATATTCCCGCTACGTACTTAAAGATTAAAAGCCTCAATGAGCTTTGATATTAACGAGTATTATGAGAAATTAAACGGTGGCGATGTTCTCCTTGCCTACAAGGGCAGTATTACAAGTGACCTTATAAGCAATGTCCTTGAGGTTGTCGAAGCCAAACTCGATGACCTTAGCGAATCATCCAAAATCCGCAAAAAGGTTTATAACGTCCTTGTTGAAAGCCTCCAGAATCTTTATCATCATATCGAAGAATTGCCCGACCGCATGAAAGCCGATTTTGAATCTAAATTCGGTGTACTGGTGGTTTCCCGGGTCGATAATAATATCTATAAAATTACCACCGGGAATTTCGTCAATTCGGGAAAGATCAAACCCCTGAAGGATAAGATCGATAAGATCAACTCCCTTTCCAAGGATGAACTCAAGGATATGTACAAATTCATTCTCAACCATCAGAAGTTGAGTGCCAAAGGAGGCGGAGGGCTCGGCCTGGTCGATATCGCCCGGAAAACCGGGAATAAACTGGAATATAGTTTTGAGATTTTTGAAAAGGATTATTACTTCTTTAACCTGGATGTATATGTTTCCTGATCACCAAAAAAAATAATTAAACGGAAAAAGTATAAATATGGAACCTATTTCAATTGATGGAACTGCGAAAACCCCTACCATAAAATTTGATGCCGAAAGCGGTATCATGGAAATTAAGGGCAGATCAATTCCGGAAAACTCAATTGAGTTTTATAAACCGTTGGTCGACTGGCTGGATGAGTATGCGAAGAGTCCCAAAGAAATTACACAGGTCAATGTCCAGCTTGAATATTTCAACACAAGTTCATCCAAATGTATTCTTGATGTATTCAAAAAGCTGGAATCCATTCAGAAAGGTAAACCTGAGGTGGTCATCAACTGGTATTATGAAGAGGACGATGAAGATATGCTCGAAGCCGGTGAAGATTATGAATCCATCATTCGTGTACCCTTCAAGATGATCGAGATCGTGGATTAGTGTAAACTGATTCATGCCATATATCGCCGTTTTTCACCAGGAAAACGGTTTTTTTTATCGATGTTCAACCGGTTCATACTCCTGAAGAAGTTGCGGCCCTTGCTGAAAAAATCGATCAGCCGCTTCAGGAGCCTGAAGTAAAGGATGACATACAGGAGGAGGCTGGAGAACCAGATCACTACAACATTCACCCAAATGGTCGGATAAAAGCGGCCAAAGACCATTTCCTGGGTGCATAAAAATGAGCCCTGATAAATGGTATTCGAGGATCAAGATAGATCGGGTCCACTTTTCTGGACCAGCTTTCCGTCATACTCGACGATGCGCTGAAATTCATTTTTATTCGTCACGAATTCTTCAAGACTTTCATTGAAATATTTGCGTTTCAGTGCTGCAATGTAATTGTCGATTCTCACTGTTCCCTCTGCTCATTTTTCTTGTCATATACATATTTGTACAGCCTGTTGTAAAAATTTTAAGGTCCTGTAGATAACGCTGTACTTCGCTAAGCACGGCAGGTGTGACATCCTCCATCTCCAGACTTCCCGGCATCTTCAAATTATTCACCGGTGGAATGCCATTCTCTTCCCGGCTCAGTGCTCGCGGTACGCTGTATTCTTTTTGAATTTCGGATCCTAGAAGGCCGAGAATATAGGAAATATGTTCCTTTCTGTGACGGGATCGTCCATATTTTTTTTAACAAACCTGATCTTGTTAATCAGTTCATTCAGCAGGAAGTTGTCCTTGAAGCTGGCATTGCTGATCAGCTTGTCTTTTGCATAATAACGCTTTTCGTACTCGTTCTCCATGAACTGGTAGGTTGCCAGTCCTTCATATGCCCAACGGGCTGTCATGATCTCACCATAAAACGGGATAGATTCGGGACCGAAATGTTCGGATTGAGTTTCTCATATTTGACGATGATCCCGCTACAGGACGATTTGGGGAATGACCAGGAAGGGGATGAGAATGTAGATGGTGACAACAGTCTTAAAGCTATCCGAGATGACCAGTCCCATCAGGTTGGCATTGGCCCATGCACTGAAAAGTACGAGCCAGTATTGCGAAATACATGCCCCTGATCTCCAGGATGCTGTTTCCTACAGCGACGAAAAGGGCTGCCTGGATGGCCGAAATTACGAATAGTACGAAGATCTTGGAAAGAAGGTAACCCGACCAGCTCAGGTTCAGAAAAGCTTCCCGTTTCAGGATCTTCCGGTCCTTGATTATCTCTTCGGCGCTTACGGTCAGCCCGATGAAAATCGCCACGATGACCGACATGAATATATATACCGGCAGATTGCTGTTTCCGCTCAAGGTATACCCGAACCGGTTGGCGACATCCACATTGTAATACCTTATTATATATGCCAGCAGGAATGCCAGCACAGGGCGCCTCGAGGAAATTGATGATCATATACTGCAGATCACTGACTTTCTTCAGCATGATCGCGGGTTACAAATACCATGAATTGTTTGAATTTCCCGGGAATGCTGAACGTAATTTCCGGCAGGTCCTCTTTCCCGGCTTCGGGCACTTCCTCTTCAATATGTTCCGTCTTTGTAATACTGGCTCCATTCCATCGGGTGAGATCTTTCTCATATCCGTCAGCTTTCCGATATTCATCAATAACCGATGCTTCAACAATGTTGAAGATCTGTTCGGGGTTGACATTTCCGCAGGTGTGACATTCGCTCTCGTTCCAGTTTGCATGGTGCACCCTGGACTTGAAATAGATGATGGAATCGACGGGATCGCCGTTATAGATCAGGTATCCGCCGGTATCCAGTATCAGCAGCCTGTCGAACATTTTGAAATATCTCCGACGAGGGCTGATGGATGACCACGAAGACGAGTTTTCCTTTCAGCGAAAGCTCCTTGAGCAGGTCCAGGATATTTTCCGAGTCCCGGCTTGAAAGTCCGGAGGTTGGTTCGTCGAGGAATAGAACGGCAGGTTCACGGATCAGTTCGAGGGCTATGTTCAGCCTTTTGCGCTGTCCGCCGCTTATTTTTTTGTTCAGGGGAGATCCGACCTGAATATCCTTTATCTCATAAAGACCTAGGTTTTTAAGCACCTGTTCCACGGCATCGCAGCAGTTGTTCCTCGGAATAATTCTCGAAACACAGCCTTGCATTGTAGTACAGATTCTGAAAAACAGTTAGTTCCTCGATCAGAAGATCATCCTGCGATACATGACCGATAAGACCTTCGATCTCATGACCGTCGGCATGTATATCAATACCGTTTATCAGCACCCGCCCTGACGTGGGTGGTCAGCCGTGCCGTTGAGGACGTTGATAAGAGCGTTGATTTTCCTGCTCCGCTCGCACCCATTATGCCGACGAGCCTTCCCGATTGTTCCGTGAAACTTATGTCGTGTAAGCCGGTTTCCCGACTCTGAAAAGGTAATGGACTTTTGTCGACCTCAAAGACGATCCTTGACCTGATCCTGTCTTCTGCAAACCAGCTGACGATATCGCTGTAATAAATCGGATCTATCTGCTGGTTACGGATGGAAGAGCCGGTATTGAAGGCGTATACCTTTTCCTTTTCGATCAGCTGCCCGTTCATGTTGATTTCATTCACCCCGATATATCGGATGAAATAGAGATTCGCCGAGGAAACATGCAGTACCCGGATCTGCCCAAGCAGGTTTTCCAGTTTCATATGCCGGACTGCACAGTCTTCATATACGGATTCATCCTTATTGTCGATGATGAGGATGGCTTCTGAGTCGGGAACTCTGTTAAACGAAAAAAGCACAAAATCCTTGATCTCCGAATATTCACCTGAGCCGATATTGAAAGTCTCGGCCACCGTCCTGATGAATTCCATTTCCTGGCGTGTGATCTCTCGTTATCCGATTTGACAAATTCCAGGAGTTGGATGAGAACGATGATCTTTTGTGGCCTGCGCCAGCTCTTCATTGATCTCCGTGCAGATCCTGAGAACGCGGACCGAGCTGGAAGAGATCCGCCTGCGCCTGGAATCCTTGTCCTTCTGTTTCTCCTGGTGGTATACGGTAATATTCGTCAAAAACAGCAATATATTCCGCTACCAGCTCCTGGTTTAACTGACGTTTAAGGAAAGATTCAACGATGGTGCGCCGGTCCCTCGCATTACTCTCAGGTCTCGCAATAATGGCGAAAAGTTGCATCAATGCTTTGAGGATCTGCTCACTCATGTCTCAGATTTTAACCTAGGGGAGTTAATTTACAGGCTTGTGGAATGGCGAATTTTCAAGCCGAATATAGCAAATATTAAAATATGTTGTTACCAAAAAAAATTTACTTCACCCTCTTGAATGAAGTCGCCGGTCCCTGAGCGAAGTCGAAGGGCTTGTAAACACTACTTAAGACTTTTACATTATCTTTGCAGTATACTTATCTCCCGGGCAGCTGACATCCCTGATCCCCGGTAAAACCGGCTCCTTATGAAAAGAATGATCTTCCCCCTGCTACTGATCACTGTCGTAACTACACTTAAAGCACAGGAACAACAGGGTATGTATTTTTCCAAAAATGAGTACCGGCCAAAACCCCTGCCTGAATTCCGGGAGACGCGTGAGAAACTGCCTCAACCCATTTACGATGAGGATACCGCGTATGTTTCATGCTACTGGAAAACATGGGAGCTTGCCTTCGGGAACATCTACGCCCCCGGGAAGGAGAATGGATTTGTATCGCAGTACATCGATGCCGCTTTCAATGCCAATATTTTTCTCTGGGACATGAGTTTCATAACGATGTTCGCAAGGTATGGATCTCCTTATATACCTGCTATTTCCGCCCTGGATAATTTTTACGCGAAGCAGCATGCCGACGGTGAGATCTGCCGCGAGATCGTTCGTGAGACGGGAAAGGATTACCGACCCTGGGTAAATACGGAGGATGAACCACTCTTCAGCAGGTTTGGCATTTATTACCTCTCGGGGATAAAGATGCCTGTGGTTTATACAGGCCGGCAAACTCCGGAACCACCTCCGCTTCTGACGATCGAAGGATTGAACCATCCCATCCCGGCGTGGGCGGAACTTGAAAGTTACCAACTGACAGCCGATACGGGACGGCTGGAAATGGTCTGGAAACCTCTTGTTAAATATTATGAGGTACTTCAAAAATACCTGCGCCAGGGTAACGGGTTATACATAGCCGATTGGAGCCAGATGGACAATTCTCCGCGAAACCAGTGGCTGCTGAACGGAGGTACTGCCGTTGATATTTCTTCGGAAATGGTGCTTTTTGCCAGGAACCTGGCCGTCATGGCGGCCATCACGGGCAAAATTGCAGAAGCTGCACGGTATGATGCGGAATCCGGAGAACTTTCCCGGATAATCAACGAGAAGATGTGGGATAAAAAAGACGGATTTTATTATGACCTCACCCTTACCGGACAGCCGGTCACAATCCGGACGGTCGGCGGTTTTTGGCCACTTATCGCAGGCGTAGCCGACAGCCTGAAGGCATCGGTCCTCTCGCGGGAACTTGATAATAAAGAAAGTTTTAACCGGATGCACCGTGTACCCACCCTGGCCGCCAATGAAAAGGATTACGATCCGCTGGGGGGATACTGGAGCGGAGCCGTCTGGGCGCCCACAAATACGATGATCATCCGGGGGCTCGAAAAATACGGTTACGACGAACAGGCTGCTGAAATTGCACTCAACCACCTGGAAAATGTCGTTGCCGTATACAAAAAAACCGGAACCCTCTGGGAGAATTATGCAGCAGATACGATCGCGAAAGGGACACCTTCAAGGGGCGATTTTGTGGGTTGGTCGGGGCTGGGGCCTGTTGAATACCTGATCCGTTATGCTATCGGTATTAAAGCCAATGCACCTGAAAGAAAAATTATATGGACGATTCGGAGCAATAACCGTGTAGGGATACGGAATTTCTGGTTCGGCGGCATCACGCTATCCATGGTATGCAATGAACCCGATGTGAAGGGCCGGAGAACTGTCGAAGTCACCGCTGACGATGAATTTACCCTCGTCCTTAAATATAAAAACACAGAAATTACCCGTAAAATTCCAAAAGGCCGTCCGGTCAGGATCAATTTTCACGATTGACGGCCTGTCCTGCTGCACGGGGTAGCAGGCTACTTTTCATCCCGGAGGGAGACTCTGTTACCTCCCCGGAAATGCCCGGTTCTTATATGACAAGTTGACAGGTTAAAGCCTTCTTATTCACAATGGCTTCAGTTTTGATGTTTTCTTTACTTGTATTTAAGGAGGTAAAAATGAACGTTAACAATATGACCATAAAGGCCCAGGAGGCACTTCAGCAAGCCTTCACTATTGCAGCCGGTTATACTCACCAGGCTGTCGAGACGGGGCATTTATTAAAAGCTGTTTTATCAACCGGTGAATCGGTCACTGGATTCATTCTCGGTAAATTCGGCATCAACAAGGGTAATTTTGAAAAGGTAGCCGACCGTATAGTAGAGGGATATGCCAAAGTGTCGGGAGGAGAGCAGTATCTTTCCAACGGAGCGACCAGGGCGCTGCAGAAGGCGGAAAATGTGGCAAAATCCATGGGAGACCAGTATATTTCCCTGGAACATCTCTTCCTTGGCCTGCTGGCTGCGGGTGATGAAATTTCGCAGCTGATGAAAGACAGCGGCATGGACGAAAAGAAGATGAAATCTGTTATCGCGGAACTGCGGAAGGGTTCGGCCGTCGATTCACAGACAGCAGAGGATACCTACAACGCTCTCAACCGGTTCGCAATTGATCTGAACGATCAGGCCGCAAAGGGCAAACTCGACCCTGTTATCGGAAGGGATGATGAGATACGCAGGATTCTCCAGATCCTTTCGAGGAGGACCAAAAACAATCCTATTCTCATCGGTGAGCCCGGCGTGGGCAAGACCGCAATCGCCGAGGGACTGGCGCACCGTATCGTAGACGGGGATGTTCCGGAGAATCTTAAGGATAAAAAGGTATATTCCCTCGATATGGGTGCACTGATCGCCGGCGCTAAATATAAAGGTGAATTTGAGGAAAGGCTCAAGGCAGTCGTGAAGGAAGTCATCTCCTCGGAAGGAGATATCATCCTGTTCATAGATGAAATACATACTCTTGTAGGCGCCGGAAAAGGCGAGGGGGCCATGGATGCTGCCAATATCCTGAAACCTGCCCTTGCACGCGGCGAACTGCGGGCAATCGGTGCCACTACACTCAGTGAATACCAGAAATATTTTGAAAAAGACAAAGCCCTGGAGAGAAGATTTCAGATCGTAATGGTCGATGAACCGGATGTGTTCAGTACGATCTCGATCCTCAGGGGACTGAAGGAGAGATACGAGAACCATCATAAAGTGCGTATTAAAGATGATGCGATCATTGCTGCTGCTGAATTGTCCAAACGGTATATCACGGAAAGATTTCTTCCCGATAAGGCCATCGACCTGATCGATGAGGCTGCTGCCCGGCTTCGCCTTGAAATGAACAGCTTACCCGAAGAGATTGATGAGATAGAACGAAAAATCAAACAGCTGGAAATAGAAAGGGAAGCCATAAAAAGAGACGGGAAAACCACAAGGGAGAAGGAGATCAGCGAGGAAATCGCCAACATGACCGAAGAAAGAAATAAACTGAGGGCGAAATGGCAAACCGAGAAGGACCTGATCGGCAAAATTCAGAAACAAAAGGAATCGATCGAAAATTATAAGGTGGAAGCCAATGAGGCGGAACGCCGGGGTGATTACGGCCGTGTTGCGGAGATCAGGTATGGACTGATCAAGGAAGCGGAAAGCCGGATTGAAGATCTGAATGCGGAATTACGGGAAGAACAGTCGGAGATGGCCCTTATCAAGGAAGAAATTGGCGAAGAAGATATCGCGGAGATCGTTTCGCGCTGGACAGGCATCCCGGTAAATAAAATGCTGCAAAGCGAGAAGGAAAAACTGCTGCATCTTGAAGATGAACTGCATAAAAGAGTCGTAGGACAGGATGAAGCCATCACCGCCGTTGCTGATGCTGTAAGACGGAGCAGGGCAGGGTTGCAGGATTCCAGGAAACCGATAGGATCATTTATTTTCCTCGGAACAACGGGTGTGGGGAAAACTGAACTGGCCAGGGCACTCGCCGAATTCCTTTTCAATGACGAGGGCCTGATGACCCGTATCGACATGTCGGAATACCAGGAACGGCATTCGGTTTCACGTCTTATCGGGGCGCCGCCGGGATACGTGGGTTATGATGAAGGTGGTCAGCTTACGGAAGCCGTGAGAAGGAAACCTTACTCGGTGGTCCTGCTCGATGAGATCGAAAAAGCCCATCCGGACGTCTTCAACATCCTGCTCCAGGTGCTTGATGATGGGAGGCTTACGGATAATAAGGGCCGGACGGTGAACTTCAGGAATACGATCATCATTATGACATCCAACCTGGGTTCTTCCATTATAAGGGAGAAATTGGCGGTTATGAACGGAAAGGATAAAGAACATCTTTTCGAGGAAACGAGGAAGGATGTGCTGGATCTCCTGAAACAGACCATCCGTCCGGAATTTCTGAACCGGATAGATGAGGTTATCATGTTCAGGCCTCTCGATGAAACACAGATACGTAAAATCGTGGAACTCCAGTTCGACCAGGTAAGGAAAATGCTGGCACAGAATGGTATTGATCTTAGGATTAAGGATGCTGCACTGGAATGGATCGCTGATAAAGGGTTTGACCCACAGTATGGGGCACGTCCCGTAAAAAGAATGTTGCAAAAATACCTGGTTAACGAGCTTTCCAAAAAGATACTGGCCGATTCGGTAGACCGGGAAAAGCCCATTGTCATCGATGTGAGCTCAGGTGAACTCGTATTTTCAAACTAAGCGGGGACGGGATTTAAAAACTCTTTAGAGCATCCTCCCGTGTATTGAAAATCTCGAAGACATTGTGGAGCTGAAGCAGCTTGAAAAGTTCCATCACATCTTCGGAAATGTTGCATATCTTGAAGCAGCCATTGTTGCTATTGGCTGCCTTCATGACGGACAGGAAGGTTCCGAATCCCGAACTGTCAATAAAGGTGATCCCTCCGAGATCCAGGATTAGCTTTGTGTTAGGCGTATTATAATATGATTTGATTTCCTCTTTAACCGGTTCGGTGATCAGTGCATTGAACCGGTTAACATTTTTAAATGAGACAATAAGGACGCCGTCCATTTTTTCAATACTCAGCATAGTGTTGCAGGTATTTTTATTCAGCAATGGTTTTTTTATATTGTTCGAGTTCCACTACAGCCTCACTGCAGTCGGTTATGAACAAATCAATGTAGGATTGATAGGTTTCCGGATTTTTTCCCTCTCTTGCAAGGATCTCAAGCTCCTTAAGCCTCGTCGAAAGATCCTCCATCCCCATAATGGCAACTGAGGATTTGGCTTTATGCGCGAGTTTGCCAAGTGCCTCAAAATTTTTTTCATCCAGGAGCCTCTGCAATTCGATATTGAACTCTTCGACCTGGCAGGTAAATATATCAATCATTTCCTGTATCAGTTCATTGTTGTCCCCACTCATCGAGCGTAAATAACTTAAATCAGTTTTCATCCCGCATCTCCTCTTTAATTTGAACCAAAGTAAAGAATAATTTAAATAGATTTCAAAGCCGGTTTCAAATCCCTTCACATTAAAAGTAAATAAATATTTTAGAATAGGAATTAAAATCTTTTTATTTATCCGAATAACTTTCCTTTCCCATGTCCGTATACCAATAAAAATTATTTAATTCACACCTATGAAAAGAATTGCCCTTCTGTCCGTATGGTTTCTTTTTCCAGCAGTTCTTATACAGGCCCAGATCAATGATAAAAATTCCAAAGAGGCAAAAAAAGCTTATAACCAGGCAATTCAATATATCTCGCAACAGAATTACGATCCGGCCATAACCTATCTCGATGCCTGTCTTGACCTTGACAGCACCTTCAACCCGGCCCTTTCCGCAAGGGCGAAGTGTAAAGTGGAATCGGGGAATATTTCCGGTGCGGTAAAAGATTTTAACCTTCTTTCCCGGAAGGATCCTTCCCTGGGTGAACCGGACTTTTACCTCGCCTATCTGAATTTTAACAATAAACCTGCGGAGGAAGTTCTCCGGTTACTGAATGTTGCCGTTGAAAAAGGTTATAATGAGCCCCAGGTTTGGTATTACCGGGGTTTGCGTAAGCTTATTGACGGCGACAATACGGGAGCCGTGTCCGATTTTACCGAAGCCATCAAACTGAAATCCGACTACGTCCTGGCATTCCATGACCGGGGAACTGCGAAAAGGGAGCTGGGTGATATGCAGGGAGCTCTTTACGATTACAGGATGGCGACCAATTACCGTCATAACTTTCCTATGGCCTTCAACAATATGGGAAGTGTCAGGATCATCCTTGGCGATTATAACGGTGCGATTGAAGATTATACCGTCGCCATAAATCTTGATCCGCAATTTTATATTGCCATGAATAACCGGGGAAGTGCCGAATATTTTCTTGGGGATCTCAATGCGGCATTGCAGGATTTCGATGCGGCCATATCCGTTAACGAAACATATATCCCGGCAATGAACAACAAAGCAGGCGTAATTACAAAACAAGCCGGATACACCGAGGCCATAGATATTTTCAACAAGATACTTACCCGGGATCAGGATTTTGCCCGGGCATATCTTAACCGGGGTCTCGTAAGAGAACTCACCGGGGATCTTGAAGGAGCTTGCGCCGACTGGAATAAAGCCCTTGAACTTGGTATTACCGAAGCTCAAAACTATGTCACGGAATGCAAATGAATTCTAATAACCGCATTATGAAATTTCGTCTTATTACGATCCTGTGGCTTATTTTCTTTTTTTCCGGCGGTGCGATGGCACAGTTATCGGATGACGGTTTGAAAATAAAAAAAAATGAATTTAAAACCGGCCAGGAGGAAGGATTTAAAGAGGCGTGGAAGAACCTGAGACAGGCGAACGAATATTTCCGGGATGGGGTAGGAACTTTCGCCATGGCCAGGGACCTGTACCTTTTTGCACACCAGTACAACAACGATAACCCGGTTCTCAATTACAGGATCGGGATTTGCTATCTGTTTACCGATGATAAATATGAAGCCCTTAAATACCTGAGGAAGGCTTACGATATAAATCCGGATCTGACCCCGGATATTCATTACTACCTGGGCCGTGCTTATCATCTCGTTCTCGATTTTGAAAAAGCGAAGGAACATTATCTCGAGGCCCGTGATCTCTATGCCGGGACGGGTGAAGTGAACCTCGTACTCACAGTGGATAAGCTGATCGGGGAATGTGAAAACGGAAAATCCATCGTTGAACATCCGAAACGGGTAATAATCACAAACCTGGGCGACAGTATAAATTCCATGCTTGACGATTACCTTCCCGTGTTTGCCGAACATGATTCGTTGCTTTATTTTACCTCGCGAAGAAGCTATAGCGAAAAGCAGAAACGCAACCCGTATGATAATAAGTATTTTGAGGATGTATATTCCAGCAGGCTCGGCAATGGCGGATGGCAGCAGGCCGAAATTCTTTCAAAAAATATCAATACCAAACACAATGATGCGGTTTTGGGCATCTCGCATGACGGATATTCGCTCTATATATACCGTGGCCTTAAAAACGGCGGAGACATCTATGTAAGCACCTTCAATGCAAAAAAGAAGGTCTGGAAAAAACCCAAAGCACTTTCACGGAAAATAAACAGCAAACAGGCTGAAGGATCCTTGTTTTTCACTGCCAGCGGTGATACCATGTATTTTGTTTCGGCGAACGAAGCCCTGACCCATGGCGGGAAAGATATACTCGTTTCTGTAAAGAATGAAAAAGGCAAATGGCAGTTGCCTAAGAACCTGGGAAGCCTTCTTAACACTCCCTATGACGAAGAGGGGATTTACCTGAATCCTGGCGGTGACCAGCTGTGGTTTTCCTCCCGGGGACACAACTCAATGGGGGGTTATGATGTCTTTCATTCGGTGAAACTGGATGACGGGACCTGGTCCGATCCGGAAAATATAGGATATCCCATCAATACCCCTGATGATGATCTGTTTTTCAGGGAATCTGCAAATGGAAAGTACGGCTATTATTCGACCATAAGGGAAGGTGGAAGAGGTGCCCGGGATATTTATAAAGTCGTTTTCCTAGGCTCCGAAAAGGAGCTCATGCTCAGCAATGAGGATATTCTCATTGCGGGTACGCAGGACTCGGTGAAAGCCGGCTTTTTCAACCTGCCGGAGGCGGTGCATATCGATTCGTTCTTCACCCTCACTGGCCGCGTTCTCGATAAAAAAACAAACGAACCTGTACTGGCAAAACTCGAATTTATCGATGTGGCTAATTCAAAGATCGCCGCAACTTCCATCTCGGCCGACAGCGGAGTTTACCGTGTGAAATTTACCGAACCAAAGAACTACGGACTGGAGATCATGGCAAGAGACTATCTTTTCTTCCTCGATGCCGTGGATCTCTCACAGGCGAGCTCAGACGTGCCGGTGGTCCGGGATTTTTATCTCGAAAAACTCGAGATAGGAACAAAGGTAGTCCTCGAAAATATTTACTTTGAGACCAATAAAGCTACGCTCAAACCCGATTCCTACGAACAGCTCGACCAGGTTGTTGAATTCATAAAGAATAATGAAACCGTCAGCCTGGAGATTTCGGGGCATACCGACAACATAGGTTCACTGAAATACAATACAAAATTGTCCGAAGAAAGAGCCAGGGCCGTTGTAGATTACTTCATATCCAAAGGTATCGATGCCTCACATCTCACCTCGAAAGGATATGCCTTCACACAGCCCGTGGCGCCGAACGATACTCCCGAAGGACGTGAGAAGAACCGGAGGGTGGAGTTCAAGGTCACCGGAAAGTAGAATTTGTTGATTTGTTGATTTGTTGATTTGTTGAATGGAGTTGAAACCATCTGAAACATAATTATTAAACCCGGGGTTGGGATGCGTGTGTCCTCCTTACCACGGGCGTAACCGTGGCTAATACAATGAATCCCCTCCGGGGAAAAGGATCTTCTAAAACGAACAACCTGAAACAATAAAATCCGCGATTATCCGTCAAAATCCGTTTCAATCCGCGTTCCTCTTCTTTCAAACCACTTCAAACCATTAAATCCGCCTTCCTCTTCTCCGGAACCATCTTCTTCCTCAAATCGCTTTTAAACAATTTTAAATCCGTTAAAAAATCATACTTTTGTCAGAGTAAAGGTCAATCGAAATCTCTGATAATTGGCAATCCAATGAAAAGAACTGTATTTTATGAAGCGCACAGGCGTGCGGGTGCGCGGCTTGTAGAATTCGCCGGATTTGAAATGCCCGTTGAATACACTACCGGTATTATCGATGAGCATATGACTGTGAGGGAAAAGGCCGGAATATTTGATGTTTCGCATATGGGGGAAATTTGGGTGAAGGGACCGAACGCCCGGGATTTTGTGCAGCGGGTCACCTCGAACGACGTGGACCGGTTGAAACCGGGAAAGGTTCAGTATTCATGCTTTCCAAACGGGGAAGGTGGGATCGTCGATGACTTGCTCGTATATTTTTATGAAAAGGACAAATACCTCCTTGTTGTTAACGCAGCCAATACAGTAAAGGACTGGAGCTGGCTCAATTCATGCAATACCATGGGAGCGGAACTTGAAAATGCTTCGGACCGTATTTCCCAGCTTGCGGTGCAGGGGCCGGCAGCGATTGCAATTCTTCAGAAATTGACAACCACCGATCTTTCAAAGATCGGGTATTATAATTTCATAACCGGAAAAATCGGGGGCGTCGGTGAGGTCATCATTTCCAATACCGGCTATACCGGGGCTGGCGGGTTCGAGCTGTATTTTTACAACGAGGACGGTCCCGGCCTATGGAAAAAGATCATGAAAGCAGGGGAAAAGGAAGGAATAAAACCTATCGGGCTTGCTGCCAGGGACACTCTCAGGCTGGAAATGGGATTCTGCCTGTACGGAAACGATATCAACGATCATACCTCCCCAATCGAAGCAGGTCTGGGCTGGATCACCAAATTTACGGATAATAACCAGTTCATTGACAGGGAACGGCTGCTCAGGCAACAAGATGAGGGCGTGGTACGAAGGCTCGTAGGCCTGGAGATGATCGACAGGGCTATACCGCGTCAACACTACAAGATCACCAGCCTTCACGGTGAGGAGATAGGCGAGGTGACATCCGGAACCATGTCGCCCATCCTGAAAAAGGGGATCGGCATGGGATATGTCAAATTTCCTTTTAATACGGAAGGCACAGAACTGACAGTTCAGGTCAGAAACCGGGCTATGAGGGCACGTGTCGTAAGCACACCCTTTATCAAACAGGATTAGAATAGCATCAGTAAAGTATGGAAAGTCTGCATAAGGTCGAAGTTTGCTTTTCTCCGGCCCTTTACAGTTATTTTGAAAATCCCGGGGCCGTGACCGTGGTGGTGGATATACTCCGTGCTTCCTCTGCCATCTGCACTGCATTCATGAATGGGGTGGAGAAGATCATTCCCGTCGGGACAGTCGCGGAAGCAAAGGCCATGAAGGAGAGAGGATTTACAGTGGCTGCCGAACGCGATGGCATCGTTAAAGATTTTGCCGACTTCGGTAATTCCCCCTTCAATTTCACCCCGGAAAAAGTCAGCGGGAAACAAATCGTTTACAGCACCACCAACGGTACCCAGGCTATCAGGCTCGCCTCATCAAGTTCCGAGGTCATTGTGGGTTCTTTTTTGAATCTTTCTGCTGTTGTTGACCACCTGATTGGAGCAGGCCGGGATGTTCTCATTCTTTGCGCCGGATGGAAAAGCAAATTCAACCTGGAAGATACACTCTTTGCAGGCGCCGTGGTGGATCGCCTCCTGGGCCGTGCTGATTATGTAACTATCTGTGATTCTTCACTTGCTGCACAGGATCTTTGGAACCTGGCCAGGAATGATCTGATGGGGTATATTGAGAAAGCCGCACAGCGTCACCGCCTTAAAAAAAATAACCTCGATGATGTGATCGGATATTGTCATACCATCGATCTGACTGATGTCATACCCGTCCTGGAAAACGGTTGCCTCATAAAGCTTCCTGCCGGGAGATAATTACTGTGAATTAATTAACAATTCCATGCAATTTATCAACGATCGCCTGTTTTAGCATTAAGAATCGTAATTAATTTTCTAATTTTAACTCAAATTCTGAAGCAAACAGTATAATCTTCTTAATCCATGAACTTCCATTTATTAAAATATACCTATACAAGATTATCAGAATCAGAAACATGAAGGTTCCGGCATTCCATTAAAAATAAATTTACCAATGATGAAAAAATATAACTTTTATGCAGGCCCGTCAATCCTTTCAGGATTTACCATTCAAAACACAGCAAATGCAATTCTCAATCTGAATGAATCCGGGTTATCCCTCCTGGAGATCTCCCACAGGAGTAAGGATTTTGTAAAGATAACGGAAGATGCCATAGCCCTTTTTAAGGAATTGCTTTCGATTCCCGAAGGATATTCCGTGCTTTTCCTCCAGGGCGGAGCCAGTTTGCAGTTCTGCATGGTGCCCTATAACCTCCTCAAAAAGAAAGCGGCCTATCTCGATACCGGTTCCTGGGCATCAAAGGCCATTAAAGAGGCGAAAATATTCGGCGATGTGGACGTGGTCGCTTCCTCCAAACCCGAAAATTACAACCATATCCCCAAAGGGTGGAAGGTGCCCTCCGATGCTGATTACCTGCATATTACAACGAACAATACCATTTTCGGCACCGAGATCAGATCAGATCTCAGCATCGATGTTCCCCTCGTCGCCGATATGTCTTCCGATATTTTCAGCAGACCTCTGGATGTGTCAAAATATGCACTGATCTACGGGGGAGCCCAGAAAAACCTTGCACCCGCAGGTCTCACCTTCGTGATCATACGGAACGATGTACTGGGTAAAACAGACAGGCCTATTCCCACGATGTTGAACTACCAGACTCATATCGATAATGAATCCATGTTCAACACACCACCCTGTGTTGCCATATATGCTGCCCTCCAGACCCTGAAGTGGTATAAACAACAGGGCGGTGTGGAAGGAATGTTTAAGGTGAATCTTCAGAAAGCGGAGATGCTTTACGGGGAAATTGACCGGAACAAAATATTCAGGGGAACCGTTTCCAATGAAGAGGACCGTTCCATAATGAATGTCTGCTTTGTGATGAATGAAGAATACAAGGAAAAGGAATCACAATTCCTTGAATTCGCCACCTCAAAAGGTATGGTAGGTCTGAAAGGTCACCGGTCTGTCGGCGGATTCCGTGCTTCAATTTACAATGCCATGTCGGTTGAAGGTGTAAAGGCCCTCGTTGATACCATGAAGGAATTTGAAAAGAATTCCTGATCCGGACATTATTGTATAACAGGATAAATCCCATGAATCTATGAAAAAAATACTCGTGGCTACCTCCAAGCCCTTCTCCAAAACCGCTGTACAGGCGATAAAGAAGATCGTTGAGGATTCCGGAAATGAATTTCTCCTGCTTGAGAAATACAGCGCGCAATCCGATCTTATCGGGGCTGCGAAGAATGCGGACGCCCTCATCATCCGGAGCGATATTGTTGACAAGGATGTAATCGTTGCCGCACCAAACCTGAAGATCGTAGTCAGGGCAGGTGCCGGGTATGACAATGTGGACCTCGCTGCTGCCTCCGCTAGCAAAGTAGTGGTGATGAATACCCCCGGCCAGAATTCCAATGCCGTCGCCGAGCTTGCTTTCGGTATGATGCTCTATCTGAACAGGGGAGGATTTGATGGAGCCACAGGCAACGAATTAAGGGGAAAAACCCTCGGGATCCATGCCTACGGGTATGTGGGGCGAATCGTGGGAATGATCGGGAAAGGCATGGGTATGGATGTCTATGCCTTCGATCCATTCATCAACAAGCTGATCATTGAGAATGACGGCGTAAACCGGGTGGAGAGCGTTGAGGAATTATATGCGGCAAGCCGGTACGTTTCCCTGCACATCCCGGCCAATGCTGCAACGAAAGAATCCATAAATTTTGATCTGCTCAGTAAAATGCCGGAAGGAGCCACCCTTGTCAACACCGCCAGGAAAGAAGTGATCCATGAACCTTCGCTGCTGAAAATGTTCGCCGAACGTCCCGATTTCAGGTACATATCCGATATTGCCCCGGATTGTGCCGCGGAAATCCGGGAAAAATATACA
The DNA here is from genome assembly GCA_963771005.1 of uncultured Bacteroidales bacterium. Taxonomy (GTDB): domain Bacteria; phylum Bacteroidota; class Bacteroidia; order Bacteroidales; genus DASQZK01. Next base: position 458,468 of record CAVYRO010000008.1, on the reverse strand, counting down.
GGCCGTTTTTTCTTCACCCCTAAAAAGATGGGGGCGCAAACAGCCGAAGCCAATTTGAATGCCGGTGTTGCAGCAGCAAACCAGATCGTGGCTTTCTTTAATACCGGTGACGAAAGATTCAGGGTCAACTGAGATGGCGGGGGCAATTTTTCCACCCCCGCTCTTTCACAAAACGATAATCCGTGCGGGGTTAAAAATACGAATCCCATATCCCTGCCGTCATAAAATACATGAACAATGGCAATACTCAAAGCTTTCAGGGGCTACAGGCCTGTAAAAGAACATGTCGGCCAGGTCGCTTCACGGCCATATGATGTACTGAACTCGGAAGAGGCCAGGGAAGAAGTGAAGGAAAACCCGTATTCTTTCCTCCATGTAGTCAAGCCCGAAGTGGATCTGCCCGAAAGTGTGGATCTGCATTCGGAGATGGTCTACAATAAGGGAAAAGAGAACCTGGAACGGCTGATACGGGAAGGTATGTTCAAACAGGATGAGGAGGAAAGACTTTATATCTATGCCCAGACCATGTTCGGCAAAACCCAGTATGGTATCGTGGGATGTGCGGCTGTGGAGGATTACATGAACAACGTGATCAAAAAGCATGAGCTTACCCGTCCCGATAAGGAGGAAGACAGGATGAACCATATACGGGTCACGAATTTCAATGCCGAGCCGGTATTCTTTGCCTATCCCGATCATCCCGGCCTTGATGAAATTGTTGCAAAAGTCGTTCTTGGAGAGCCTGAATATGATTTCACAACTCCCGATGGCGTGGGGCATCATTTCTGGGTTATCTCCAATAAACAGACCATCGGAAATATCATCCGGATCTTCAGGGAAGAGATACCTGAAACTTACGTTGCCGACGGACATCACCGCACTGCTGCTGCAGCTCTTGTGGGCAACGAAAGAAAACGCAACAACCCGGACCACCGGGGTGATGAGGAATATAATTTTTTTCTAGCCGTTCATTTCCCGTCAAGCCAGCTTACGATCATCGACTACAACCGGCTGGTAAAGGATATAAACGGGTTTTCGACGCGGGAATTCCTCTCCATGCTCAGCGACAGTTTCATTATCGAGGAAAAAGGAGCGGAAATTTATAAACCGGAAAAGGTCCATAACTTCTCGATGTACCTCAACGGCAGTTGGTATTCACTCTCGGCCAGGGAGGGAACTTATAATGACAATGATCCCATCCGCGGACTAGATGTTACTATTCTTTCCAACCAGGTGCTGGAACCTATTCTCGAGATCACGGATCTGAGAAATTCCAAAAGGATTGACTTTGTTGGTGGGATCAGGGGCCTGGAGGAGCTGAAGCGCCGGGTCGATTCCGGAGAGATGAAGGCTGCCTTTGCATTGTATCCGGTTTCTATGGAACAGCTGATGAAAATAGCCGACACCGGCAATATCATGCCACCTAAAACCACCTGGTTTGAGCCCAAACTGAGAAGCGGGCTGGTGATCCATTCCCTGGATTGAATCCCGGAGGGATCTGCGATAGTCTTCCCCGGTTTTATTTTCTTCCTTACCGTTCCTGCTTCCCCCAAATTCCCTCATAAACTATTGTGCGGAAAGTGCCGGTCTCACCGGGCGCCGGAGGCATATTCCGTTTCCGGCAAAGAAATTCATAAAAATTGTTTTGCATATTTAAACGTTTAAGCATATATTTGAAATTGGAATGAAAATGGAAATCCGGATGTACGTTTAGACATAAAATCCAGTCATGCAGAAAAGGGTCTCACTGAAAGATATTGCACAAAAAGTTGGTGTCTCCATTGCTACGGTTTCTTATGTCTTAAACGGGCAGGAGAAGGAAAAACGGGTCGGGTCTGTCGTTATTGAAAAGATAAGGCAGGCGGCTGAAGAGTTGAATTATCAACCCAACCAGATCGCCCGCAGTCTAAGGATGCAATCCACCAAAACGATCGGATTGATCGTAGCGGATATCGCCAATCCATTTTTCGGTCATCTTGCGAGAATTATTGAAAATGAAGCGACCAACCACGGGTTTACAATGATCATCGGGAGTTCTGATGAGGATGAGTATAAGTCAGAATCTCTGATCAACACCCTGTTGAACCGGCAGGTTGACGGGTTCATTATCATACCCTCTGAAGGATCGGCCAAACAGATACAATCCCTCGTCAGAAAAAAAGTTCCCATTGTTCTCGTGGATCGTTATTTCCCCGAGATAAATACAAGTTATGTTGTACTGGATAATTACCAGGCAATGTTTGATGCAGCCTCACACCTGATAAACCGGGGCTACCGGAATATTGTCATGGTTGCTTATCACTCTTCGCTCATTCACATGAAAGAGCGCATACGGGGATACACGGAGGCGATGACTTTAAACGGTCTGACAGATAACATAAGCATTAAAGAGATCAGGTTCAATCTGGGTCAGAAGGATATGGAATCGGTGTTTGATGAGATGAAATTAAAAAGGGAGAACAAGGCTGCGCTTCTTTTTGCAACAAATACGCTGTCCATTTCAGGATTGTTCAGTATGCAGAAAAGATGTCTGAAAATTCCTGAAGACATTGCCTACATTGGTTTTGACGGAAGTGAATGTTTCGATATTTACAGTCCCCCCCTTACCTTTGTTCAACAACCTTTGGAAGAGATGGGGAAGGAATCATTCAATGTGCTGATGAATCTGATCAACGGTTCGAATAAGGTTACAAGGATCATTCTCAGTCCGGCACTTATTCCGAGAGAATCCAGCGGATGCTGAGGCAGGGAGCTTTTTCAAATAATTGCTCGTTTATTATTTATATTCTTTGAGGTTTCGGGTTGTATTGTCGTAGCGGTCCCACAGCAAACCGATTTTTCCCTGTGGCAACCCTGATCGTAGCGTCAATGAAGGAATTTCCGGGCATGTTCATAACGCTGCCCGTGAAACCGGACAATACACACGGACCTGTGGGGTGTCTTACGAAATTTACAAGTAGGGGAAACCGTGCGGGTTATTGCACCATGCAAAAACGTTTGTTTCATCAATACGATCCGAAATATGCGCATTACCATTCATAGAAATCCCGGGTATAATGTGAAATCAGTTCTCATTATTCTTGCGATCTCATTCTTCAGTCTCTCAGCGGCTTCCCAGGACATAAAAACGGAAATTTTATGGGATCATTATGGCGTACCGCATATTTACGGTAGGAATACCCGCGAGATGTACTATGCATACGGCTGGGCACAGATGCACAATCATGCGAATCTGATCCTTAAACTTTACGGCCAGGCCCGGGGCCGGGCCGCAGAATACTGGGGCGAAGACTACCTCAGGTCGGATATGAAAATGCGATTGTTCAAAGTTCCTGAGCAGGCTGTACGTGTCTATGAAACCCAGGGACCCGGATACAAAGATTACCTTGACGCTTTTGTAAATGGAATGAATGACTATGCAACCGCGCATCCCGGGGCTATTGGCGAGGATGTCAGACAGGTACTTCCTGTTACCGTTTTTGATGTCATGGCTCATATGATCAGGGTTACCAGCCTCGAATTTCTTGCCGCCGAAGATATTTATATGGCCGATAAGCAGGCGGAGAAAGGATCGAACGCTATCGCCATTGCCCCTTCAAAATCAGCCTCCGGGCACGCCATGCTGGTCATAAATCCACACCTGCCATGGGATGATTATTTTATATGGTTTGAGGCGCATCTTAATACGGCAGGCATCAATATATATGGTATTGCCCTGGTTGGTATGCCCTCGATCACAATGGGATTCAATGAAAACCTCGGCTGGGCCCATACTGTCAATCCGCTTGATGCATCCGACAGGTATGAATTATCTCTTAAAGATGACGGTTATCTTCTGGACGGTCATACTGTTCCTTTTGAAATAAATTCGGTTCTGATCAGGGTTCGTCAGCACGATGGCACGATCGTCGACAAACCCGTAATTTTTAAATATTCGGTACAGGGTCCGGTGGTCGGCGAAAATGACACAAAAGCGTATGCAGTGCGGATAGCCGGATTCGAAAACACCAGAATTTTTGAACAGTATCATCGGATGGCGGTATCCCACGATTTTGCCGGGTTTGAATCTGCGCTGAAACTGATGCAGTCATCCATGTTCAATATTATTTACGCCGACAGGCAGGGAAACATTTTCTACCTCTTCAATGGCAATATCCCGGTGCGTAAAAGTGGCGATTATAATTTCTGGCGGGGAACGGTCGACGGGTCCAAATCAGCCCTGGTATGGAAAAATACACATCCGTTCAGGGACCTGCCCTCGGTGCTAAACCCCCCTTCAGGTTTCATTCAGAACTGCAATGATCCTCCATGGACCTGCACCTCGCCACCTGTACTTGACCCGAAAGATTTTCCGCCCTATATGGCTCCTCAGGGGATGCCTTTACGCCCGCAGCATGCCATGAATATGATCCGGGATAATCCGTCAGTTACGTATACCCAGCTGCTGGACTATAAGCTCAACACCGGCATGGAAGCTGCCGACAGGTTCCTGGACGATTTGCTGGCCGCAGCCTCACAGTATCCTGACAGTATTATTCTGAAAGCGACGGAAATTCTCAGGAACTGGGACGGAAGAACAGAGAGGGACAGCCGGGGTGCGGTGTTGTTTGCCTGCTGGTGGGACAAGGTGCGGAGTGATTTATTCGAAACCCCATGGGATGCAGCTCATCCATCTACAACTCCCGATGGCATCAGGGATCCGAAACGGGCCGTGGAGCTGCTTACCCTTGCGGCTGAAGAGGTCATTAAAAAATACGGCTCCCTGGATGTTGCCTGGGGCGATGTTTATCGCTTCCGTATTAATGGGCTTGATTTACCCGCAAATGGCGGTCCGGGCAATTACGGCATCTTCAGGACAATCTATTTTAAGGACGAAAAAGATAATACAAAGTCGGCGATCGCCGGTGAAACTTTTGTGGCTGTTACCGAATTCGGAGACCGTGTGTCCGCGAAGGTCCTTCTCAGCTATGGTAATGCCAGCCAGCCTGGTAGTGAACATACCGGGGATCAGCTTGAAATGCTGTCAGATAAAAAAATGAGGCAGGCCCTGATCTATAGATCCGACGTGCTGGATCAGGTTGAGGAGACAGAAATCCTGCCATGCATGGATACAGATACGTCAACCATAAGTAAATTCTAAAAAAAGCATATGCACGTGATTTTGCTTAAACGTTTCAATTGGAAATTTTAACTGTGGTCTTCATGGATCGTTGATCCAATAAATGTTTTTGAACGTAACAGCGGATAATTAAAAATAAATGCTATGGAAAAAAAGCTGTCCTCTACGCTCTTCCGGTTCCGGAAAGGTTTTAAATTACTCCTTATCGCTTCAATCCTGGCGGGATTGGAAGCCTTTATTCCTCTTTCAGCGGAAGGCTTTTCCGCAGATGCCTTCCAGAAACAGAGAATCACCGGGATGGTTACCGCAGCGGAATATGAATCGGGACTTCCCGGTGTAAATATTCGCGTTAAGGGAACCTCCACGGGCACCATCACCGGTCTGGATGGTTCCTATTCTTTGGAAATCGATAACCCTGATGCTATCCTGGTTTTTAGCTATGTAGGGTACACGGATCAGGAAATTCCCGTGGCCGGCCAGGTTGTAATCAATGTCACGTTAGCCGAGGATACCAGGAGCATCGATGAACTGGTTGTTATCGGTTATGGGACTCAAAAAAAGGTAAATCTGTCCGGCTCGGTGGATGTCATATCCTCAAAAGCTATAGAAAGCCGTCCGGTCACGAACCTGACCCAGGCTTTGCAGGGATTGGCGCCCAATCTGAATATCACTGTCGGAAGCGACGGAGGGGAGGTTGGAGGTACCATGAACATGAATATCCGGGGTATCGGTTCCATCAACGGGGGTCAGCCCTACATCCTTGTCGATGGCATAGAACAGGATATTTATAAACTGAACCCGGAAGATATTGAGAGCATTTCGGTTTTAAAAGATGCAGCAGCCTCAGCTATTTATGGCGCAAGGGCGGCATTCGGCGTCATCCTTGTTACAACAAAAAAAGGCAATACGAACGGCATGTCGGTAACCTACTCCAACAACTATTCTTTTGCCGCTCCTACAATCGTTCCCCATTCAATGAATTCCCTCGACTTTGCAAATTATTTCAATGCAGCTTCCGTCAATGATGGCAACCAGCCCTTGTTTTTGCAGGTCATTATCGATTATATGAAGAAATACCAGGCAGGTGAAATCGATTACTGGACCATCCCAGCCCCATATAACAAACAATACTGGCTCAGTTATAACGGGAGCTGGGCAAATACGGACTGGTACAAAGAATCCTATAAGACATGGGTTCCAAACAGTACACATAACCTGAGCATAAGCGGCGGAAATGAAAAAACCCAGTATTATATCTCCGGTTCAACTTTCAACCAGGATGGTCTGCTCGTTTTTGGCCAGGACAGTCATTACAGGAATACCCTCAACGTCAAGGTCAATACCAACATAAATAAATGGGTACGGTTCAATTTCATGAGTAAGTTCAGCAGGACAAACATCAGCCGCCCAAGCTATAATAAAGGAGAATTTTACTATAACCTGTCGAGGCAATGGCCTACCAATGCACCCTACTATCCCGATGGCAGCCTGTCGGGTGAAGCTGTTCAGATCTGGCTGGAAAGGGGCGGAAGGTACAATGAAAATCAGAATGAACTGACAATTGTCCCGGGATTTGAAATTGAGCCGGTCAAAGGCTGGATCATCTATACCAATTACAGGTGGAAAATGAATCCTTCGGGATATACAAATCATGAAGCGAAGGTCTTTGGTACGGATGCCTATGGATTACCTGCCCCCTTAAGGCCGGTAAACAGCTTCGAAGTTTTCGCCTACGAGAGCACCTATAATTCCCCCAATGTATATTCGACGTACGAAAAAAAAATCGGGAATCACGCTTTTTCAGTCCTGGCCGGGTTCGAACAGGAGTTACTCAAATATAATATGAGTGATGCCATGCGGTATGATCTGATCAGCGATGAGGTCCCATCGCTTCAAACAGCAACCGGAAGAGAGGAAAACAGGGGGCAAATTGGCCATTTTTCCACCCGCAGCTTTTTCGGGCGACTGAACTACAACCTGAAAGAAATGTATCTTCTTGAATTTTCAGCAAGGTATGACGGTTCTTCAAAATTTCCGGCCGATTATCGCTGGGGGTTGTTCCCCTCTGCTTCCGCAGCATGGATCATCTCAAGGGAGTCTTTCTGGGAACCCGTTTCGCGGGTTTTCAATCTGTTTAAAATCCGGGCCTCCTATGGCTCCCTGGGAAACCAGGATGTGGAGAATTATCTTTATATCGAACGTCTGCCAATATATACAAATCTGGGTTATATCATGGGCGATGAACTTCCCAATTATGTCGGGATGGCCGGTCTGATCAGTCCCGGCATTACCTGGGAAAAAGTTAAAACTTCCAATATCGGGGCGGATGCAGGATTTCTGAGAAACAGGCTGAATTTATCCTTCGACTATTTCATCCGTAACACATACGATATGCTCGGCCCTGCCGAATCATATCCTACAGTCCTGGGAACCGCCGTGCCCAGGTCTAACAATGCCTCTCTCAGAACCAAAGGATTTGAATTGGTTACGGAATGGAGGGATAACATCAGGCAGTTTACCTATTCAGCCAAATTTATGTTGTCTGATGCCCGTTCAACCATCACCAGTTACTACAACCCGCAGAAGTTGCTGAGCAGCGCGTTTTATGAAGGCGCCGAGCTCGGTGATATATGGGGTTATACCACGAATGGCCTGTTTGAATCGGATGCACTGGCCCAGGAGCCCTCGCATGACCAGTCTTACCTGTCACAGGAACTGTGGAGGGCAGGTGATGTCAACTATGCGGATTTAAATCATGACGGGAAAATCGATAAAGGTAAAAACACGGTCAATGATCACGGAGATCTCTCCATCATCGGGAACTCAACTCCACGGTACGGAATGAGTGTTATACTCGCTTCGTCCTGGAAAGGACTGGATTTTAATATGATCTGGCAAGGTATCGGCAAACGGGATCTGGCACTTGATGGTTCACTGTTCTGGGGAACCGTGGGTAATAAATGGTGGAACATCGGCCTTCAGGAACATATGGACTACTGGACTGAGGAGAACACAGATGCCTACTGGCCACGTCCATATTTCGAGAAAGGAAGTAAAAACCACCAGGTACAAACACGCTATCTTCAGAACGGCGCCTATGTACGGTTGAAATCCGTACAACTGGGATATACCATTCCCCCGGTTTTAACACAGAAGGTCCACATTAAAAATCTACGGGTGTATGTCTCCGGGGAAAACCTTCTCACTTTTACGGATCTCATTACCATTTTCGACCCGGAAGCCACAGGCGGAAATTACGGTAGCGGTACCTTGTATCCCTTACAGAAAGTACTTTCAGCCGGCGTAAGTGTAAAATTTTAAAGTTAAAATCGTGACCACATGTAACCCACATGATTGATGACAACACAAAGATAATTTTATAATACCCGATCATGTGGGTGCCATTATACCTTTAAAATCAAAATCATTATATAATGAAAAAATATTCAGTATTAGCCATGATCTGCGGATTATTATTGAATGTCTCCTGTTCAAAGGATTTTCTTGAAAGATATCCTCTGGATGAGTTATCTCCGCAGGATTATTTCTTAAATGCCAACGACCTGAAACTCTATGCAAACAGGTTTTATATCCTCCTTCCCTCTCACGGGGGGTACGGCGGCGGAACTTTCTGGTCCGACCAGAACAGTGATAATCTCGTACCGGCAGTCCCCGACAAGCGGTTATCGGGTATTCGTACCATACCCTCAACGGGAGAGGGATGGAATTGGTCCGACATCCGCCAGGCAAATTATTTCCTGGATCATTGTTATGAAAACCTGCAAGACACGCTGAATTGCAACGTTTATATTGCCGAGGTAAAATTCTTCAAAGCCTTTCTTTACTTCGATAAACTGAAAACATTCGGCGGTGTGCCATGGTTCACAATGGCGCTCAGCACCAACTCACCGCAATTATTCAATCCCCGGGACAGCAGGCAGGTCGTCGCCGATTCCATTGTGGCATGTCTGGATTTCGCCATTGATAATCTGAAACCGATGAGTAAATCGGAACCTTTCCGGGTCAATCAGGAAACGGCCCTGCTACTGAAAGCTCGGATTTGTCTCTATGAAGGTACCTGGGAAAAGTATCACCAGGGCAGCCCTTTCGGGGTTCAGGGAGAAGATGGCAAACGTTTTATTCAGATGGCCGCCGATGCCTCCTCCAGACTGATGCAGATGGGGACTTGCCACTTATACACGGGGCCGGCCGGCAAGGAATATTGGTCTCTTTTCAATCAGCTCGACTATACAGGCAACCCGGAAGTCCTTATGTGGAGAAAATATGACGTTGGTCTGGGTATCACGCATTACCTTGGGCAATACCTGCCTTTTGCCGCTGGCGATATCGGCATTACGAAAAGTTTCATAGATGACTATCTGTGCACCGACGGTAAGCCTATATCCGTGAGTCCGTTCTTTATGGGGTATGATTCTATTCTGCTGGAAGCTCAAAACCGTGATCCGCGGATGGCACAATCCGTCTTTCTGCCGGGTGACGATCAAACGATTAACCCTCCCCCGGGGGCGGAAGTGCTAAAATACTCCAAACCATCAATTGATGGCGTCGGACAATTCCGTGCGACAACCGGATATTGCATATATAAGGGAGTCAATCCCGATTATTCCCAGGAGACCGGAGCTGGCGGCACTATGGCTTCCATCATTTTCAGATATACTGAAGCACTGCTTGTTTATGCCGAAGCGAAAGCAGAACTCGGCACCATCACTCAGGCAGACATAGATATTACAGTTAATGCAATACGTGACCGTGTGGGAATGATCCACCTGGATATGGCCGGCATCACGACAGATCCCCAGTGGGATTTTCCGGAATTAAGCCCCCTCATTAATGAAATAAGGCGTGAACGACGGATCGAGCTGTCTTTTGAAGCAACCCGTTGGGACGATCTTGCGCGTTGGGGAGCGGCTCACCTGATCGTAAACCAACGACCCAAAGGCATTAAATATATCGGTTCGAACCTGGAAGATACGTACTATAATTTCGATGGCAAGCCAAGCATCGTCATCGGAGAAAATATCTTCGCTGATCCGGATGGTTTTATCGATCCCTACCAGTCCATACTGCCGCAGGGATTCGGTTTTGATCCGGGGCGCGATTATCTTTCGCCTATCCCGAGCGATGAACTCACGCTGAACCAAAACCTTGTCCAGAATCCCGGGTGGTAAATACCGGATGAATAATGGAAATGCTAAACTACACTGAATGAAGCCCGGTAAAATATCTGAAGCAACCGGATGGATCGCCATGATCTTGCTCCTGCTCTGCACCAGCTGTGGCAGGACAATAACCTTCAGTTCCCTGATTCGCGAAATGACTTCCAGGGAGAGTCTCACTTATTTTCCCGAGCAATCCTATAAACATAAACAGTTCAGCAGTCATAACCCCGCATCTGTTTCCCCGGAAGAAAAGGGGTGGTTCGCAAACGAAGATATGTCCCACTTCATCGGCGTGGAACAAAATGAAGGTCGTCGTGAATTCGTCATGTTCGACGCTGACGGCCCGGGAGCCATCGTAAGGTGGTGGATGACTTTTTACATTGCCAGCGATGGCATCATCCGTGTGTACCTCGATGATGACAACGACCCCGTATTGAGCGGGAGACCGGATGAATTGCTGAGTGGGGACATGCTTGCCGGCCCTCCCCTGGCCATTTCGGTGCATAAGGGGGTGACAATTACGGAAAAAGGGCGTGACCTTGACCATAATCTTTATCTTCCCATTCCGTTTGCCAGACATTGCAGGATAACCTACGAGTGCGATACACTTAAACTTAACAAAGAAGGGTATTACTTTCCCGATGTTTTTTATAATATCGGGTACAGGGAGTATAAAGCCGGTACAGGTGTCAAAAGTTTTTCCACTCAGGCTCTTCGGAAATCCGGAACAATCATAGCTGAGGCAAACCGGAGTTTATGCTCCGGCAGGGTGGAGCCGGATGAAGAAAAATCTTTCAACACAGTGATCCGGCCCGGCGATTCCGTGTCGGTCAGATTTGACGGTACGGGCCATGCAGTAGATTATTTAAGTCTCAGAATTTCAGCTTCCGACAGCTGCCAGGCTTTGCGTTCGACCATTTTGTCAGCTTCATTTGATAGTGTGCAGACGATCCGGGTCCCTGCCGGCGATTTTTTCGGTACCGGGTATATGATGCATCCCCATACGACCCGTATGAATCAAACCCGGGCTGACGGACTGATGGTATCGGAATGGCTGATGCCCTTTAAAGATAATTGCAGGCTGACGTTCATCAATTTCGGCAGGGAACCCGTAACCGTTTCAGGCACGGCAGGACTTACCCGTTATGAATGGAAACCAAACAGCATGTATTTCGGTGCTGCATGGCACCCTTATTTTCATGTAAATACAAGGCGTGACGGAGAACCTTACCTTGACCTGAATTTCGTGGATCTCACAGGGAAAGGGGTATACGTAGGTGATCAGGTATGTCTGTTCAATACTTCATACCAATGGTGGGGTGAGGGGGATGAAAAGATATCAGTCGATGGCGAAGCTTTTCCGTCGAGTTTCGGAACAGGATCCGAAGATTACTATGGCTATGCCTTCGGCCGCCCGGAGCCTTTTTCACATCCCTTCATCTCGCAGCCGGTGGGTGATGGTAATGAAGGCAATACAAACAACGGCGGACTTACTGTCGATATGCGCCACCGTTCGCTGGATGCCATTCCCTTTACCCGTTCCATCAGCGCAAATATTGAACTCTGGCACTGGGCGGATACCCGGGTGGACTTCAGCCTCACCTCGTACTTTTATGTGCAGTTACCCTATAAGATGAATTGCCGGTGGAACAAGGAAGAGGTACAGCGTCCGGTGGCGAGATCAAGCCGGGACTTTGAGAAATAATTCATGACATGAAATCAGGTATAATGAGAATCGTAAAAATCTTTCCGGCCCTGGGCATGCTGCTTAGTCTCCAGGTATTGCATTCCTGTCACAAAGGACCTGCATATTATGCTGCTGCGGATTTCGAAAATGTTCCGAAAATCGACGTTCATTTTCACTATCTGACCCTGGATGAAAGATACATGAAGTTCGCGATATCGCAGAATTTCAGGCTCCTTTCCCCCAACTGGGACTGGGAAAATACCATTGACCAGCAATTTGCCATCTCCTGCTCTGTCCACAATGCCTTTCCAGGTGAGTATGCTTTCTTTGGCACATTCTCCTCAGACAGCTTCAATTACCCGGGATTTGCAGACAAGACGATCGCACGCATCAGGCAATGTATGCAGGCGGGTGCATCCGGCATAAAAATCTGGAAGAACATAGGAATGACGCTCAGGGATCCCACCGGGAAATATGTCATGATCGACGATCCTGCCTTCGATCCCGTTTTTGATTATCTTGAGAAATACCACATACCCGTCATGGGACATCTCGGTGAGCCAAAGGATTGCTGGCTTCCCAAAGAAGAAATGACCGACCCTTCAGATATAGTATATTATACGAACAATCCGGAGTACTACATGTACCTGCATCCGGAAGAGCCGGGTTATGACGATCAGATCAGGGCGAGGGATAACCTTCTCAGGAAACATCCTCACCTTGATTTTACCGGAGCCCACCTGGCAAGCCTGGAGTGGAGCGTCGATGAATTATCGCACCGCCTCGACAGCTTCCCTAACCTTAGTGTCGATCTCGCAGCTAGAATGTTTCATCTTCAGTACCAGTCGGGGAAGGACCGGGAAAAAGTCCGGGATTTCATGATCAGATACCAGGACAGGATCCTGTACGGTACAGATGATGAAGTTCACGATTCCCCCGGTGCCGGATATGAAAAGACCATTGAAAATCTCCGCAGGGGTTGGTTGGCACAATGGATCTATCTGGCTACGGATTCGGTGACTAACGTGAGAGGTCTTCAACTGCCAAAAGAAGTGATCGATAAAATCTATTTCAAAAATGCGGAACGTTTTTTCGGACGAAGTACCGCTAATTATCCTGAAAACTGAGATGAACACCCCGGAGAAAATTAAATACCTGAAGCCCGGGATATGGATCCTGGCTGTTGTACTTGCGGCAGTTGCCTGCCAAAGGCATCCCGTTCCTGTTACAACCGCAAGCCTGCTGGATGAGTTGACCGATCTGGACAGGCTGACACTTATGACGGGTTATGAATACAGCACGGTGCAGTATTCATCCTATGACCGGAGGAGCAGGAAACCCGGCTCGCAAAGCTGGTTTGCCAATGAAGACGGATTCGGGAACGAACCTGTTCCCGGGTTTGAAGAAGTATTGTCCCCGCCGGATGCTGAAGGGATTGGGGTATACCTTATCTGCGATGTGACAGGGCCCGGTGCAATACTCCGCTTGTGGACTGCCGGGTTGAACGGCAAAATCCGCCTGTTCCTGGACCAGGCAGGCACGCCTGTTTATGAAGGCGATGCTGAAGAATTTTTTCACAATACATGTGCCGCCCTGTCGCAAGATAAATCGGACAGCTGTGATGCCGGCTTTCTCCGCATGTTTGACGCCTCCTACTTCCCCATTCCTTTTGCCTCCGGATGCAGGATGGAATGGACCGGAGACATCCGGAAGATCCATTTCTATCACGTCGGCCTGCGTTTATACCGGTCCGGCACCCCTGTAGTATCATTCCAGCCGGGTGATATTGCACGGTGTGCCCCGAATCTGGAAGTCATCAAAACCGTTTTCAGGAACCCGGACAGCTTAACCGTTCCCGCGGCCGGCCGGACGCTGAACTCAGTGATAACCATTGCTCCCGGCACAAAAAAAGATTTATTCAGCCTGAAGGGGATGCAGAAAATTGATTACCTGTCCATCAGGATTACGGCAGGTGATGCTGAGCAGGCGCTGAGGAAGAACATACTCACCATTTGTTTCGACAGTTCTTCTATTCCCCAGGTACAGGCTCCCCTGGGCGATTTCTTCGGTTCGGCACCCGGACTGAATCCTTTCCGGTCGCTTCCTTTTTCAGTGGAAAGCGACAGTACACTCATCTGCAGGTTCAGGATGCCCTTTAAAAGTACCGCTAAGTTTGAAATAGAGAATTTTTCGGAGGCTGACCTCACGATACGGGCAGATCTTCATACCACGGGAATTAAATGGGAAGAGGGGAAGATCATGTATTTCATGACCCGGTGGAATATGGACAATGGAATGACGGCTTCAAACATCAATGATCCTGGAAATACCGTTTCGGATATCCGGTACCTGTCGGCCCGCGGAAAAGGGCGCCTCGTCGGGACGGCTGCTTTTATAAACAATCCCAGCAATGTTCCTTCATCCTGGGGCAACTGGTGGGGAGAAGGGGATGAGAAAATATCTGTTGACAGCGATACCTTCCCCTCATTTTTCGGAACAGGGTCAGAGGACTATTTTAATTATTCCTGGTCGTCTGATCGCATTTTTTCGTTCGCTTTTTGTGGTCAGCCAAGAAACGACGGTCCGGGAAACCGGGGTTATATCTCTGATTTCAGATGGCATATCAACGATGACATTCCCTTTAGCGAAAGAATAGATTTCACCATGGAGCTCAGCCACCATGGACGGGTTCCTGATTTTTCCTATGGAAGGATCGTGTATTTCTATGCCCTGCCTGGAACGGTCGCAGGATACCGCAAGATCACGGCTGAAAATCTCATAACGGCTGGTTACAAAAATTGGATGCCTGCAGCATATTTCGGTTCCGCCGGCTTCAGGTTCATCCAGGCGGAGGAATTGCTGCCTGAAAATTCCACGGGGATGACAGAGGAAGGAAAATTATGTGCAGGTGGAAAGATAGTGATGTGGAAGCCGGAAATAAAAGGAGCAAAACTGGGGTTGCAACTTCGTGCAGACAAAGCCCGTGAAAATGCTAAAATTGGATTTACCATGGCACACGGTCCGGATGGGGGTGATCTGGCTGTCTTTGTAAACGGTAAAAAAATAAAAATTGACGGGAGAGAAAACATCAGCCTGTATGAGCCCCAACAACAACTACTCAGGACTCATTTCTCAGAATCATTACATCTTAATGCCGGGATGAATGAGTTACTCCTTGAATCGGAAAGTTCCGGGAAGGAAATCCTGAATGGCATTGATTTCATCTGGATTAATGAACCCTAAAGTACGAAACTAAACAAGATAAAACCAACTTCTGTATATGGCCGCGATAACAAATTATTTGACGGAGCTGGATGTATTCGGGGTACGAAATAAAACCTTGCTGTCAGGGGAAAGAGTGGTGTCGCTGGATGCATTGCGGGGTTTTGACATGTTCTGGATCATGGGTGGAGACCTGGCCTTCAAAGCCCTCGATAATGTCTTCCATAGCAGGCTATCCGGTTTTATAAAGGCTCAGATGGACCATGTGGAGTGGTTTGGATTCCATTTCTATGACATTATCATGCCGCTTTTCCTCTTTATGGTAGGAGCGTCAATGGTATATTCCTACCGTAAAAGACTGGCAACGGGAGCGCAGGACAGGCAGCTTTGGAATCATACCATCAAAAGGGTACTTATCCTATGGATACTTGGAATGGCTGTTCAGGGCAATCTCCTGAGCTATGATATCAACCGTATTCATTTCTACACGAATACCCTTCAGGCCATCGCCGGAGGTTACCTCATCGCCGCTGTCTTTATCCTTTATCTCCCGGTGATATACCAGGTGGCAGCCACCATCGGTCTTCTGGCATTATATTGGGCCATCACTGCGCTCGTTCCGGTGAACGGAACAACCCTGCATGCCTATGATCCCGATGGCAATGTTGCCATGCATATCGAGAAACTGGTCATGGGCCGTTTTATCGGCTGGGGCACATACACATGGATCCTTTCCACAGTGAATTTCGGGGCATCGGTCATGCTGGGCGTCTTTTCGGGCTATATGATGCAATCGTCTGCGGGTAAATACCGGAAACTGCAGAACTATGTGATTTTCGGGATATGCCTTATTGCCCTTGGATTGCTCATAGGGATATGGCACCCCATAATCAAGAAGATTTGGACCAGCTCGTTTGTCCTCTTCGCCGGAGGCATTTGTGTGCTGATGCTTGCCCTCTTTTACCTCGTCATCGATGTATGGGGTTTTAGAAGAGGGACCCGCTGGCTGATCATCCTGGGATCTAACGCAATATTCGGCTATGTGGCCTGGCACCTCTTTGAGAAAAATTTCACAGGCATGGCAGAAACCTTTCTTAACGGGCTCAACCCCTGGATCGGAGAGTGGACCGGCCCGTTGAAGTATGCGGGCGGATTCCTGATCCTGTATTTCATCATGTGGTATATGTATAAAAATAAAACCTTCATAAAAATCTGATTATTCATTTATTTAAATCTCCAATCCCATGAAATCAAACCGGCGAAATTTTCTTAAAATAACCGGTGCGGCGAGCGCCGCCCTGTTTTCGGGAGGTCTTTCCTCCTGTATCGGCGATGAGAAAAAAGGGCAGGTTTCATCCCTGGCCCATATTGAGAAGGCAGCAGGAATGGTCCACTCTCAACGTTTCAACATGAGTGGTTATGCAGCACCAAAGATCGATACAGTCCGGATCGGGATCATCGGACTTGGAATGAGAGGACCAGGTGCCGTCGAGCGAATGACAAACATCGAAAATGTTGAGATCAGGGCGCTTTGTGATTCCCGGCCGGAGAGGGTGGAAAAGGCTCAGAAGATCCTAACCGGTTCGGGATTGCCCCGGGCAGAGTCCTATTCGGGAAGTGATGAGGCATGGAAAGAACTGGCTGCCAGGGACGACCTCGACCTGGTATATATCTGTACTCCCTGGTACCTGCATACCCCTATGGCCGTTTTTGCCATGGAACATGGTAAGCACGCTGCCACGGAAGTGCCGGCTGCTATCACCCTGGAAGAATGCTGGCAGCTGGTCGAGACTTCGGAAAAAACAAAGAAACATTGCATGATGCTTGAAAATTGCTGTTATGATTTCTTCGAATTAATGACGTTGAATATGGCCAGGCAGGGATTTTTCGGTGAGATCTCTCATGTTGAGGCAGCCTATCTTCACAACCTGCTGGAACTGAACTTCAGCAAAAACGGATATACGGATATGTGGCGGCTGAAGCAGAATCAGCACAGGAACGGAAATCTTTATCCCACACATGGCCTGGGCCCTGTCTGCCAGGTATTGAATATCAACCGGGGCGACCGGATGGATTACCTCACCTCGATGTCTACCATTGATGTAAATATGGCCGGGAGGGCTCTTAGTCTCTCACAGGAGGATCATTTTTACGATGAATTTGTTACGAATGGCTACCGTGGGAATATGAATACGACCATGGTACGCACGGAAAAAGGCAAAACGATCATGATACAACATGATGTAAGCTCCCCCCGCCCGTACTCACGCATTCATCTGCTCAGCGGATCTAAAGGTGTCGCGCAGAAATGGCCGGAACCCGGGAAGATTTCACAGAGTCACGAATGGTTTGATGATAAAAAGATGGAAGAGATCGAGGAACAGTATACACCTGAAATTGTAAAACGCGTAGGGGAAATGGCAAAGAAAATCGGCGGCCATGGGGGAATGGATTTTATCATGGACTGGCGGCTCATCGACTGCCTGCGCAACGGTCTCCCCCTTGATGAGGATGTTTACGATGCAGCGTTGTGGAGCAGCATTGCACCGCTCACAGAATGGTCGGTTGCAAACCGGTCGGCCTCTATACAAGTCCCTGATTTCACGTGTTCTTCCTATAAGTCCAACGCTCCTGTGGATAACTCTCTTTCCGTAGGCGGCAATACCGTAATGAGGCAAAAAACGGATCGATCCAAAAATCAGCTATCCATTTAAACAGGCGGACTACCGAAAAAATTTGTTAAATTAGACCATCAAAAAATCTACCAGCATGAAAAAAATCCTTATCCGAATTCTGCCCGTCATAATGGCCCTTCTCCTATTTTCCTGCAGTAAAACCCCCTCACAGAGAGCACAGGCGCTTTACCGGGAAATCTCATGGGAATCAACTCCAGATTCCCTGACGGCAGCAGAGAAGAAAAATGGATGGGAGCTGCTTTTTAACGGTAAAACCGCCGATGGCTGGCACGGGTACAACATGAAAATATTCCCCGATTGCTGGGCTGTCGAAAATGGCGCCTTAACTATGAACAGCCAGGGCGGTAGCGAGGACCAGGATATCATCACTAACAGGAAGTACCGGGATTTCGCCCTCAGCCTGGAGTATATGCTGACTCCGGGAGCCAACAGCGGGATCATCTTCCAGGTTGAAGAAGACCCGAAATATAAGTATCCCTACGAAACCGGTCCGGAATTCCAGGTGATTGACCATGAAAACTGGCCTGATCCGCTGGAAGACTGGCAGATCAACGGCGCAAACTATGCCATGTATCCGCCTCTGGCCAGGCCCTACCGACCTGTTGGGGAATGGAACGACCTGCTCCTGGTCGTGAAAGGCAATAGCGTTACCCAGATGCTGAACGGTGAAGTGGTAGTTAGTTATGAGAAGCATTCGGACGAATGGAACAAATTACGGAACAGTGGAAAATGGGTCGATTTCCCCGATTGGGGCAAATTTGATGACGGTTACATTTCGCTCCAGAACCATGGAACCAAAGTCTGGTACCGTTCCATAAAGCTTAAGGAAATTTAATCACCTTAATCAACGGAAATTATGAAAACAACAGATAATTCACGGCGCGGGTTCATCAAAAAAGCAGGACTCCTGTCTGCCGGGATCACCATCCTTCCCTCAGGTATCATCAGCCGGCCCGGTCGAAAGGCTCCGGGTGACAAACTGAATATTGCCGGGATCGGGATCGGGGGAAAAGGTCATGTCAATCTCAGGGGGATGACATCAGAAAATATCGTCGGATTATGCGATGTGGATTGGAAATATGCTGCAAATTGTTTCAATGAATTTCCAGGGGCTAAGAAGTACCGGGACTGGCGCAGGATGTTTGACGAACTCGGCGACTCCATCGACGGGGTTATGATAGCCACGGCTGATCATAGCCATGCAGGTATAGCAGCCACGGCCATCTCACTTGGCAAACACGTATATTGCCAGAAACCCCTGACCCATTCCGTTTACGAATCCAGGTTGCTGACCCGGCTGACAGCCAGGTACAAAGTGGCAACACAAATGGGGAACCAGGGAAATTCGGGCGACGGTGTCCGTCAGCTCTGTGAATGGATATGGAACAATGAGATCGGTGAGATCAGGGAAGTTCATGCCTGGACCGATCGTCCTATCTGGCCGCAGGGTATTGAGCGGCCGAAAACGAGCATGAAGGTGCCGGAGAGCCTGAGCTGGGACCTGTTTATCGGCCCTGCACCGGCGCGACCCTACAACGAAATCTATACCCCATGGAACTGGCGCGGATGGTGGGATTTTGGTACAGGAGCCTTCGGTGACATGGCCTGCCATGTGCTCGACCCCGTTTACCGGGCTCTGAAGCTGACTCACCCCGATAAAGTACGCGGGAGTTCTACCAGCATAAATACCGAGTCGGCTCCCCAGGCGGAAACCGTGGAGTTCTCCTTCCCGGCGCGTGACAACATGCCCGGACTTGTCATGCCTCCGGTGAAAGTCCATTGGTACGACGGCGGGTTATTGCCTAACCTCACCGACCTGCTGCCCGAGGGCGAGAACCTAATGGCTGACGGTCTCGGGGGATGCCTCTTCATCGGTTCAAAAGATACGTTAATGTGCGGTTGCGGGGGTTATAACAGCCGCCTGCTTTCCGGGCGTATCCCGGAGGTCAAGCCCTACCTGAGACGGATCCCCGGCGGTGACGTATTTTACGCCGACGGACCCCACGAAAAGGAATGGATCCGTGCCTGCAAAGAATCGCCGGAAAACAGGCTGGAAGCATCATCAAATTTTGCCTATTCCGGCCCTTTCAATGAAATGGTTATGCTCGGCGTGCTTGCTGTCCGACTGCAGGGATTGAACAAAGCGCTGAAATGGGATGGGGAGAATATGAAGTTTACAAATATTTCCGAAACAGAGGAACTGAAGATCATGCTTTCCGATGATTTCAATGTAACGGACGGACATCCCACCTTCGATAAAAAGTACAGCACCGTCAATGCTCTCGCCTGCGCACAGGAATATATAAAGCATTCGTACCGCGAAGGCTGGAACCTGCCTGCCATGGCTTAGATCCTGTTTTCCAATGTAACCGTTTAATGTAACGGAGTAGCTCAAAAACCCGGGACCATGAAAAAACCTTTGATCACCGCAATTGCAGGCGTGGCCATTTTCTGCCTCGTTCTGTTGTTTTCCTCATTTATTCCGGGACATGATCCGGAGGGAGAGCATTCATTCAACGGCTGGTACTCCGGTAAATTTCTCGACAGGATTGCTTTCCCCGTTGGCGGTTTGGGGGCAGGTATGTTTTGCCTGGAAGGCACCGGGGCGATTTCACATGTTTCCCTCCGGCATAAACCGGATCTCTTCAATGAACCTTTCGCCTTTGCAGCGATTTCGGTACCGGGTGTGGAAAATGGGGCAAAAGTGCTGGAAGCGCAGGTTCCGGAATGGAAATTTTACGGCGCCGAAGGCACTGGCATCGGCGGCATTGGCAGGAGCTACGGCCTCCCCAGGTTCGAAAACGGCCGGTTCAGGTCGCGCTTTCCTTTTGCAGAAATAGAGCTTAAAGATGCCGATATGCCCGTCGATGTAACCGTCACAGGCTGGAGTCCCTTTATTCCGGATGACGAAGATAATTCAGGGCTGCCTGCAGGCGCAATCGAGTATACCATTAAGAATACCTCAGCCGGAAAGATAAAAGCCATTTTCTCCTGGAGTTCGCGGAACTTTATCTCGGAAACCAACGGAAAGATACTTCAGACCAAAAATGGGTATACCCTCACGGAAAAAGCCGGTGGCAGCACGGTAGAAGGGAGCACCGGTCTCTCGGTATTTGTCGATGATGATAGTGCAAAAGTGGATTATTGCTGGTTCAGGGGTGACCCTATGGGGGCCGATGCTCATGCCATGCTTTGGAAAAATATTAAAAACGGCACCATAAAACAAAATCCGCCGGTAGAAAGAGGGGCCACAGGTGCAACGATCTATGTGCCCGTAAATCTTGATCCGGGTGGAGAAAAAACAATACGGCTGAATTTCTGCTGGTATTTCCCGGAAAGCCGGCTGGCCATAGGAGAAGTTCAGGGCACTCCTCCATCACCACCTTTCTATAAACCCTGGTACTCCAGGAGATTCCGTGATCTCGGTGACATTGTTGAATACTGGTCATCTGACTATGACCTGCTGAAAAAAAAATCGGTACTGTTTAGAGATGCATTCTACGCATCCACGCTTCCCCCGGAAGTCATTGAAGCTGTAGCCGCAAACCTGTCCATACTCAAATCTCCCACCATTCTCAGGCAATACGATGGCAGCCTTTGGGGATGGGAAGGATGCGGCGATGACGTAGGAAGTTGCCATGGAAGCTGCACTCATGTTTGGAATTACGCCCAGTCCATTGCCCATTTGTTTCCCCGCCTGGAGAGAAGTCTGCGTGAAACGGAGTTTATGGTGAACCAGGATGAAAACGGCCACCAGACTTTTCGGACCAATCTTCCTGTTTCGACGCCTGTACATACCTTCTATGCCGCAGCCGACGGGCAGCTTGGGGGTATTATGAAAGTTTACAGAGAGTGGCGCATAAGTGGAGATACGGAGTGGATGGCCCGGCTTTTCCCGCTGGTCAGGAAAAGCCTGGATTATTGCATAAATACCTGGGACCCCCGGGAAAAGGGCGTTCTTGAAGAACCACATCATAATACCTATGATGTCGAATTCTGGGGACCCGACGGAATGTGCACCAGCATGTACCTGGGTGCACTCACGGCCATGCTCGAAATGGGCAGGGCGATAGGGCAGCCCTGTGAAAAATATGAGACGCTACTCTCGAAAGGCAAGGCCACAATGGAGGAAAAGCTTTTTAACGGTAAATATTTTTTCCAGGAGGTCAAATGGTCGGGCCTGAAGGCGGCAAACCCTCTCGACGGGGTAAGAAAAAGCGGCATCACGGAAGAGATAGAACGGATGACGAGACAAGGTCCGAAATACCAGTATGGGAAAGGATGCCTTTCAGATGGGGTGATCGGGATGTGGATGGCCTCGGTATGCGGACTTAATGAAGTCATTGACTCAGCGAAGATATTGAGTCACCTGGTTTCTGTGTACGACAATAATTTCAAAAAAAGTCTTGCCGATGATGCCAACGCCGCCCGGCCCACTTATGCGGGCGGAAATGAGGGAGGTCTCGTACTGTGCACCTGGCCCGGCGGTGATGAACCTTCTCTTCCTTTCATCTATTGCAATGAGGTATGGACAGGCGTTGAGTATGAAGTTGCAAGTCACTTGATGTTAAGCGGGGAAACGGGTAAGGGACTGGAAATTGTCAGGACATGCAGGTCACGGTATGATGGAAGGATAAGGAATCCTTTCGGCGAATATGAATACGGTCAATGGTATGCACGTGCCATGTCCAGTTATGCCCTGCTCGGTGCGCTGACAGGGATGAGGTATGATGCAGTGGAACATACGCTATACCTCGACTCAAAAATGGGTGATTGTACGGTTTTCCTGTCCACCGGAACAGGATTTGGGAGTGCCGGTCTAAGGAATGGTTTGCCTTTTATCCACATTTCCTCAGGAGAGATAGCCGTGAATAAGGTCATCGTTTCTGGTGTCGAAAAGCCCTGGTCCCGGGAATGAATCAAAAGAGGTATTGCCAGGTTTTCAGCTCTCTGTATTCTTAAGAGACCTGCTTTTACCGGAGGCCGCCAGGTATCCCCCCGCACCTGTCAGGAAAAACACAACCGGGTACAGCACCCATCTTTCAGCTCCGCCTACACCGAGTAAAGGTACAAATGGCTGGTAAGCGACGAGCATCACCAGGGAGACAGCACCCAGAAATGCAAAGACGTAGTACAACGGGGACCGGATAATTTTAAAGGAAGTCAGTGCAGCCACTCCGCCGGAAATAAATAGTACCATCGCAAATAACCCGTGCCAGGGGACGATATTTCCCGGGAAAATTCCCACACCCGCGAACCCGGCCCCGTAGAGAACCAGTGGCAGCGTCGCCAGTAATTTTTTAGCGATCACCTGAAGAAATATAGCCCCCAGGATGATCAGCATTCCCGAAACGATCATACTCAGATTAAAAATGGTTGTGCTGGGCTGGGGATGGAGAATACCCGGCGTTAAGGAAGCCGCCAGCTCACTGATGTAATTATCCCGGCTGTTGAAATCCAGCCTGTAGAAGATCTCACCCGTGATTATCCCCATAAAAATGACAAAGCCGGCAAGAAAGAGCATCATTCCCGGAAAGGTCAGAGATGGGGAGAGCGGTTCTCCCGAAGCGTAGTATTTTCTTTTACTATGCATATTTGTGTACCTCGTTGTGGTTATTTTTTTCCGGAGAAGCGGAACACCGGAAGGTTTATACAGGAAGGCGTTCCGGGCCCGAAGGAGATCTCCTGACTGGCATGTACCGGGTTCGTTGATCCGGCAACCGGCTCACCGTTATTCAGGTTGCGGTTAAAGCGCGGAAACCAGCTGGAGGTAATAATGACCCTTAACCTGTGTCCGGGATTTACCTGGTAACCGGTAGCCCAAACCGATATTCCGGCTTTCTGAGGTATTTCCGCATCAAATTTCACATGTGCACCGCCTTCCTGGATATTGATGATCTTTCCGTCGGGAAAGACATCCTCCAGTCCCACGATGAAATCCGTGTACGTGACGTCGCTGGACACCCACAGATCTGCCGAGATGGGACCGAGAAGGATCAGGGGTTCCTGCTGCTCGTCCAGTTCGAAAATAAGCTGATCATTCCGGCCGGTATTTGCATTCTGTTTGGCAGGTCCAACGCCTGAGCCAAGAATGGTTCCACCATGGCTCGGATATGGATCTTCAGGCAAATAGTCATACTGAAGCCTGCCCTGTTCCGGGAAAGGGACGGTTCCGAGATACCCTCCAGGTCCGATGAAATATGGGATAATTTCTGTTCCTTGCGGCGGCCAGACGTCAGATCCCACATACTCATTCCTTTCCATAACGAACAGGTTGTATTTGGTGTTCTCGAAGGGAGACCCTAGTTTGTTCTTTTTGCCTTTGAGCTCCTTCCTGACGTATTTGAAAACTGCCCTGGGATTGCCGGTTTTCTTTATCCCCCCGTATTCATTCTTCTCGGCCTGGTCACCATGACACCACGGGCCTATGATCAGCCTGTTCGCCTGGTTACCATTCTTAGTGAGAGCCTCAAAATCCTCCAGCTGGGCTTTCAGGAAAATATCATACCATCCGGCCATGGAGATCAGCGATGCCTGTGATTTTCCCCTGAAATCCATTTTTTGCCAATAATCATCGTAAGTTTCATGGGTTATCCAATCGGTCAAAAAAGGAATATCCCGAATAGTGGAATCATCGGCAACGGACAAAGGCAGGATACTCGCAGCGGCATTCAGTTTTTCCGGAGGAATGGTTTTGGAGTCAGAAGCAGCGTTCTGCAATCCCCATATAAAAGCCGACTGCAGGGAGAAAAGCCCGCCGGGATAGGTAAAGTCGTATAGATTTGCCCCTGTAAGCAATAATGTCATGTAATCGAGGGAATCGGAAAGAGCCCACTGGGTATACCCAACGTAACTGGCTCCCCACCCGGCAATGGTGCCGTCCGACCAGGGTTGCTCCCTGATCCATCTCAGCGTACATAAGCCATCGTTACGTTCATGCATGAAAGGATAAAAATCTCCGCCTGATGTATATCTTCCCCTCACATCCTGGATGACAACAGCGATGCCAAACAGGTTAAATGCTTTACCCATCCATTGTTCACCGCGTTTGTTGTAAGGTGTGCGAACCAGGACTACCGGGTAAGTGCCGTGTTTTCCAGGCAGGTAAATATCTGTGCCGAGAAAAATACCGTCGTCCATCGGGATATCCACCGTGGTATAAGGCAGTTTCCGGCCATCGTTTTTACCGGCTTTTTGGGCCTGGACTGACAGGAAACAGAATGCTAATATGACGATAATTGCACAGCTTCTGATCAACGGAGAAATTTTTGATCGCATGGGATGTCTGTTTGAGGTTCAGTCTGATCTTGTATTTCCGGCACGATCGGAAATTTCAAATTTTTCGCTGCCGTCCCGGCCGTTGAATAAATCAGGAACCCTTCGGCTCCGCTCAGGGACCGGTCAACTCGATGACCCTTCACCCTCTTGAATGAAGTCACCGGTCCCTGAGCCGAAGGGTCGTCGCGTTTTCTTTGCAATTATTAATTAGCGGTTGTGAATTTTATGATTTCGGAACAAAAGTCAGATGGTACATAATATTAGGATAGCTACCCGAGCCGGCAGGATCAGCCCAGTATGCGCAGATAAACAAGGCAACAGACATACTTTCCGGGCTGATCGTCTTGATGATGAACTGCCTGGTAGTCGGAAAGTCCAGAATACCAAAATAGGCGCCTTCCGATAAAGAGATCCATTTCTTGCCGGTAAAAGTAACATTTGTATGCAGTGCAGGGACATCCGTTGCTCCGAAGGGTGCAGCATCCACAACAAGATCGCCTTCATTAAGCGTCCACGTGGAAGTTTCGGGTACGCTGTAGTCTGTAGTACAAAGTCCCAGCATATTATCCGTAATACTCATGATATGTACTTCTCCGCCATACAGACCGAATAAGGAGGAGGCAAGAACTATATCATTCTTGGGATTGATCACGTACTTTCCGTCTGCAAAGAATGTAAACTCATTGTCATACTCGTCGGAAGCCAGCCCAAGGGCATCCAGAGCATTCGGTTCAGCACCGAGCAATACGAGCATATCAGGCTCAACACCACTGCCACCGTCAACACCTTCGATATACCCGCGGCTTAATACCCATGTTTTCCCGTTAGTTGCCGTCGGGCCGCCGGTCAGCATTTCAAGGAATGACGGAAGGATCGCCACCTCATTGGTTGTTGTCATCTCTCCTCCGTCGCCTTTGACGGTCAGTGTTACCGTATATGTTCCGGAAACTTCATAAGTATGAACAGGCAGGGCATCTATGCTTGTTGTCCCGTCTCCGAAATCCCAGAGATAACTGGATGTATTCTTTACAATGGAGGTAAAAGTTACATCCGAGCCATCTACAAGGAAGGTGAATTCAGCAGTGGGCGCCGGTGTGTCCTTTTTACAGGCGGTGAATACGGCCATAAGCATTAATGCAACCAGGCCATTAAAAACGAGGATCTTTTTCATATTCTTTTAGTTTTTGTGAATAGTTATTGGGTTCAGCTATTTCAGATAAAAATATGCTTAAACGTTTAATTAAACAAGTATTTACCGGATTTTTTTTATTTTTTTATTTTTTAATAACAAATAAATGAAGACAGAATGGAGATTACATGAAGGCAGCATTTTCTGGACCGGCAAAAATATCAGGTATAAAATCTTTGCATGAACCTGTATAAGGAACATTTTTAAAGGCTGCGTTCAGGTATTTATTTAATCGTTTAATCATATCCCGGATCGTTTCGTGGCAAGGAAGAAGGAGGAAGAGGAGTTTGCACTTCCCTGAACATGGATCCCATTGCATTTACTAATGGCAGATGAGGCCCTTATATATTCAGGCACTCTTCATGTCTGATTATTGTTCTTCAAGCCCAAGTTTATATTATTTTTTGTTGCCTTAAAATTTGTCATACAGATCTTCTTGACTTATGGGAACTTATGAAACATTGGAAATATTCAATTTAATTACATAAAAATAAAATATAAGAAATATATGTTAATATGGTTATAAAAAACTTATAGTCAGTTAAATAACTCTTTCTTAAAATTCAGTCAAATGCAATGACTTAATGAAAAGTAATTAAAAAATAGGATTTATACTTTTACTAATAATAAATAGTAGTAGTTTTGTTAATAGAGTTTTTCAGAAGACAGCATATAGGAGTCTCATCCAGAAACGGAGCCTAACCTTGAATGCTCAATTCTGACCTGAAATCAGCGGAAATGAAAAATCAGGTATCGCATGTAAAGAAATGCCGGATCCCGGCAGGCAAAAATGAAATTTTGCGAACTGACGGATAAGTGGGTATGGATCACTTATTAAAAAAGAGAAAATGATAGGAAAAGTAAATCTCATTGACGCCATCATTATTTTGGTGTATTTGATCGGAATACTGATTGTCGGTCTTTTATCCGTAAGGATCAAAAAAATGACCACGGATGGTTATTTTCTGGCCGGCCGGGGTCTGAAATGGCCGGTTATCGGAGCGGCCCTTTTTGCTTCGAACATCTCGACCATCCACCTGATCGGACTGGCAGCCTCCGGTTATAACGAGGGACTTGTCTGGGGAAATTTCGAATGGCTCGCCGCAGTAACCCTGATTTTGCTGGGACTTGTATTTGCCCCTTTTTATTTTAAAAGCCGGATCTCCACACTTCCCGAGTTTCTTGAAAAAAGATACAGCCCCAATTCCCGTACAGTCCTCGCATTTATCGGACTTCTCGGGGCGCTCTTCGTTCACATAGGAATGAGCCTTTACGCCGGGGCTGTCGTCTTTCATGCCTTTTTCGGCATCAATGTTATTATATCGATCCTTATCATATCACTGGTGACGACAATATACACGGTTTTAGGCGGACTGAAGGCCGTGGTCATTACCGAAACGATCCAGACGGTAATCCTGATCACAGGTGCCATAATTCTCACCATAATCGGTATCTATCACCTGCCCGATCAAGGGGTTCATACCCTTGCAGGCTTTAAATCCCTTCTTAAACCCGGGCAACTGGATATGTTGCATACGGAATCAAGTTTAAAGGCACTGGGCGAGGGCGGCTATGAATCGGGACTCACCTGGTACGCATGTTTACTGGGATATCCCGTGCTCGGTCTTTGGTACTGGTGTTCTGACCAGACCATTGTGCAACGTGTTCTGGGTGCACGTACACAAAACGATGCCCAACTGGGGCCTGTATTTGCCGGTTTTCTTAAGATCCTTCCGGTTTTTATCCTGGTGCTGCCCGGCGTCATTGCGTATGTTCTGTTCAGGGATATTATCGGAACGGATGCCAACCAGGCATTTCCGGTTATGATCAATCAGCTACTTCCCGTAGGTCTGAAAGGAATTATGGCGGCTTCATTACTGGCTGCACTGATGAGTACAATAGCCGCGGCCCTTAATAGTTCGGCTACACTGGTTGCCGTCGATATCGTGAAAAGACTGCAACCTTCCGCATCCGACAGAAAACAGATCCGGGTGGGAAGGGTGGCAGCCGTCGTTGTCATGATCCTGGCCATGCTCTGGTCGACGCAGGGAAACAAATTCTCAAGTATATTTGAAGCGATCAATAAGATTGCCGCAGCTATTGCTCCTCCCGTTGCAGTAGTTCTGCTTTTCGGGGTATTCTCCAAACGCGGTACAAAACAAGCCTCGATCGTTACTCTTATATCCGGACTGCTTATAGGAATCGCTCTTTTTTGCATCGATTTTGAACCGGTAAGCGGATACAAGTACCTTACCAGGGGACTTCACCTTCCCTTCATGTTGCAGGCCTGGTGGCTTTTTGTCCTTTGCACGGTAATCTACTTTACAGTCAGCTATCTCACTCCTGTACCCGATCCGGAGGTGATCCGCATGTATACCTGGAAAAACCCGCTGTCAGTGCTGACAGAGGGTAAGTTCACAGGCAGCAGGGATCCCAGGCTATGGGTGCTTATCCTGGTACTGACACTGATTTCGCTTTATATCATATTTTCTTAAAATAAAGGATCATGAGACAAGCCGTTATGATTTCTCCGGGAGTGATCAGATTCGGAGATGTACCCGAGCCTGGGAAATTAAAGGATAATGAAGTGCTGATAAGGATCAGGAAGATCGGCGTATGCGGATCCGATATTCATGTCTATCATGGTGAGCATCCTGCCACTCCCTATCCTGTTGTCCAGGGTCACGAATATTCTGCATTGGTTGAAGCTGTTGGAGAGAAGGTACAAAAAGTTTCACCCGGGATGAAGGTGACTGCACGGCCGCAACTGGTTTGCGGTGAATGTGGCCCGTGCCGGAGAGGTCAGTACAATGCCTGTCAGAACCTGAAGGTCCAGGGTTTCCAGGCACCCGGGGTTGCCCAGGATCTGTTTGTGGTTACCGCAGACAGGATTATCGCCATTCCCGAAAGCATGACGTTTGAAGAGGGAGCTCTGATAGAACCGGCAGCGGTCGGAGCGCACTCAACAAACCGGGTTTCGGATCTGAAAGGGAAGAATATCGTGGTTTCCGGGGCAGGGACCATTGGCAATCTTGTTGCGCAATTTGCCCGTGCCCGGGGGGCAGCCAAAGTTTTGATCACCGATATCAGCGATTTCCGGTTGAACATAGCCAGGGAATGTGGTATTACGGGAACTTTAAACGTAAAGAATATCCCCTTCAGTGAAGGGATAAATTCCTTCTTTGGGAAAGAAGGCTTTCAGATCGGTTTTGAAGCGGCCGGAGTCCAGTCCTCCCTGGACGGACTGGTGCAGTTTATTGAAAAGGGAGGGCAAATCGTTATCATCGGTGTTTATGCTCAAAATCCGGTGGTTAATATGTATTACCTGGGTGAACACGAACTGAATGTTTTCGGCTCGATGATGTACCGCCATGAAGATTATGAAGCCGCTGCAGAAATGATCGCCTCCGGAAAAATCACTACCCGGCCGCTGCTGACCAAAAGTTTTCCCTTCGAAAAATATCCGGATGCTTACAAATTTATCGAGGAGCAGGGAGATAAATGCATGAAGGTTATGATCGATTTGTAAAAAGTGTTTGTAAGAAAACTCGATGACCCTTCGGCTCAGGGACCGGTGACTTCATTCAAGAGGGTGAACTTTTCGGATGGTGGTAAGGCAGGCAAAAGGCCCTTCTGGCGAAAGTCACTGATTTTTAAATTTACACATAGGGGCCTTTTGCCTGCCTTACCACCATCCGAAAAGTTCTTCGTTCATCGAATTGACCGGTCCCTGAGCGGAGCCGAAGGGTCATCGAGTTTTCTTTCTCATACTAAATAGGGGTTAGAAAAAATCAAGAACAACCCTTTAATTAAGATTGGTTTGACTGTCCGGGATAGTCATTTATTTAGTTGCTCAATGGGACTTGAATTCACTAAATTCATAGAATATTGAAAGATTATAAAACGATCTCAATCGGTAAAAATTCGCTAAGCAAGCATAACAAGTCATGTATACTGCATACCATTTGGGAAAACAGAGGGATTTCAAGGCTTGAGATTGCACAAAAGACCAGGTTGAGTACCGCCACCGTATCACGCCTGGTTGACTCTCTGATCAACGAGGATAAACTTCTTGAAGAACGGCAGACCGTTCCGGTGTCGAGAGGCAGACCTATGAAATCACTCCACTTTGGGAACAATGAAAGGTTCATTATCGGGATTGACCTGGGAACGACCTTCATAAGGGGGATCCTGACAAACATGAATGCGGAACCTATCAAGGAAACCGAGGTGGTGACCGAATCGCATAAGGAGCCGGATTATGTACTCAATAAAGTTATCGATGTTATTCAACGGCTTTCGGATACCAAACTTGTAAACAGGGACCAGATCATTGGAGTGGGGATTGCCGTTGCAGGGATCATAAATCTTGAAAAAGGGGTTGTTGTCTATTCCCCGGCCTTCAACTGGCGAAATGTGGAATTCCGTAAGATTGTTCAGAACCGGGTAAACATACCGATCTTTTTCGACAATGTCAGCAGGGTAATGGCCCTGGGTGAACTGGCTTTCGGAAAGGGAAATGAATATGATAACATGATCTGTGTAAACGTGGGATACGGGATCGGCGCCGGAATAATTATCAACAAGGAGATCTTTTACGGCACTGAGGGTATGGCCGGGGAATTCGGTCACATACCTGTGAAAGGGGATGAACTCATCCTGTGTCCGTGTGGGAAAAGTACCTGCCTTACGGCATACTCTTCAGGAGATGCCATTGCTCAGAGGGCCAGGTTGAAGATGAAGGAACAGAATTCTGATATCCTGATGAAATTTTGCCAGGATGTTCCGGAAAACCTGACAGCAAAGATGGTGATCGAAGCTGCTCGTCAAAAGGACCCCATCGCTACCGAAGTTTTTCAAAACAGTATCCTTTACCTCGGAACATCCATCGCCGGGCTCATCGATATCTTTAATCCCCAGGCAGTGTTCATCGGGGGCGGGGTCTCACAGAACGGGGATATTTTTTGGGATCCCCTGACGAAGGTGATCCAGGATAGCGTGTTCGACCGGTTTTCCCGGAAGTTTGAAATTCTGCCCCTTACTTTCCAGGACCGTGCTTCCCTTTATGGTGCAATCGGCTTGGTAATCAATGAAGTGCTTAATATGGATATATAAAATCTTTTTCCGCAGGAGAAAAGAAAAGGAATATTTTCGGAAGATCGGCTTTATCATTTCCCTTCGGCAAGTCCCTCTACCACATCGAGCAACAGGATCTCATTGGCAATTTCCATTTCTCCCAGGATATTGGCAGCCGTTGCGCCTACATTCCCTGCGCCCACTACGGTAATTTCATGCTCTTTAACATTTAAAATGCCTGCAATGACACGGATTTTTGTTGTGCTTCCCATTTGCCCGAACTCCCGCGGCATTCTTTATTACCGGAATTTTCTTAATTTTGACCATAAATTTACATTAAAGTGACAGAACCGGTCCGGAACATCAAAAGCCTGAAGTCTGAGCTTCCTCCTGGAATCAAACTGGTTGCCGTTTCCAAAACCAGGCCGGCCGGAGATATCATTCAGCTTTACGACTCGGGCCACCGGGTGTTCGGCGAAAATAAAGTCCAGGAACTGGTACACAAGGCAGGTGAACTGCCGGGTGATATCGAATGGCATATGATCGGGCATCTTCAGTCCAACAAGGTCAAATTCATCGCACCTTTCGTTCATCTCATCCACTCCGTCGACAGCTATAAGCTGCTTAAAATTATCGACAAGGAAGGGCTGAAAAATAGCCGGGTGATAGACTGCCTCCTCCAGGTCCATATTGCCGAAGAAGAGACGAAATTCGGTTTTTCGGGCGGGGAGATCCGTGACATGCTAAAGGATGGTGGGGCAGGGGATCTGGAAAATGTCCGGATCTGCGGATTGATGGGTATGGCTACTTTCACAACGGACGGCGAACAGGTGAGAAAAGAATTCCGGAATCTGAAAAAACTCTTTGATTCCATCCAAGCTGAATACTTTGAGGGTGATCCTGCTTTTGCCTGGCTTTCGATGGGCATGTCGAATGATTACCGGATCGCCGTAGAAGAAGGTTCCAACCTGCTTCGCATCGGGAGTCTGATTTTCGGGGAAAGATACTATTGACTTTAATTAAACCGCGTACCATGGCAAATCTTAAAACTGAATTTGCGGGATTGAAACTCAGGAACCCCTTTATCATAAGCAGTTCCGGGATCACCAGCTCCGTCGACCGTATCAAAAAGCTGGACGGGCTAGGGGCCGGGGCAGTGGTGCTCAAATCTCTTTTTGAGGAACAGATACGGTTCGAGACCGGTGATCTTCTTCAGCAGACCGATTACCCGGAGGCCCTCGATTATGTTCGCAGATACACGCGGGAGAACACTCTTTTGGAATACCTGCAGCTGATCAGGGAGTCGAAAAAGGCCGTACATATTCCCGTGATCGCCAGCATCAACTGCATCACGGCAAGCGAATGGATGGATTTTGCTGTCAAGATCGAGGAGGCCGGTGCCGATGCTATTGAACTTAATGTATATTTTCTCCCTGTCGACAGGGAAAAGGATGCCATTCATTATGAGCGCATCTATTTTGATCTTCTTGCCGGGATACGGAAGAGGGTAAGTATCCCGGTGATCATGAAACTGGGTCCCAATTTCACCAACCTGAACTACCTCATAAGCCAGTTATATTACAGGGAAGCCAGCGGTGTAGTGCTTTTCAACCGGTTCTATGCACCTGATATCGATATCGATGATCTCACTATGGGTACCGCCGAAGTGCTCAGTTCTCCGTCTGATATCAGGAACAGCCTCCGGTGGGTGGGGATCGTATCGGGCCAGGTAAGGAATATGGACATTGCCGGTTCGACAGGGATCCATTCCGGGGAAGCCGCGGTGAAAATGCTCCTGGCGGGGGCCAGCGCAGTCCAGGTTTGCTCGGTCCTTTACCGCAATGGTCTCGAATATCTGCCCCAGATGATCGACAGGGTCGAATCCTGGATGACGTCGGCGAATTATAAATCCATCGATGAATTCAGGGGATTAATGAGTTACGGGAACATCGATGATCCTGCGATCTATGAAAGGGCACAGTTCATGAAATACTTTTCGAATCTGACCTAGTTAGTGTCAGAAAGAAAACCCGACAACCCTTCGACTTCGCTCAGGGACCGGTGACTTCATTCATCGGATTGACCGGTCCCTGAGCGGAGCTCGAGGGTCGTCGGGTTTTCTTTCTGATACTAGTTGAGGTCCGTGCGGAAAGGACCCTGGAAGATTTTTATAACGGAAATGAGTTCGCGTACCAACCCGCGTTTTTCTTCAGATGTTTCGCCGAAACGGCTTTCCAGATCCTGAGCCTTTCTTTCCCTCTCCGCCAGGCTGATCAAATGAATATTCTCCTCCACTACCGTGAAGGCTTCAATGGCAGTCATATAATCTTCTTTAAGCACAAGGTCGATAAACAGGTCGATATCTTTTGAATAATCATGACCGTTCTGCCAGCAGGCAGCCACGATACGGTCAAGATTTTTTCTTTTCCGGTTTTGCCGTATCGCTTCCGGAATGAAGGCTGCGGATTTTTTATTCTTCAAATCATTAAGCAGGCTAACGCAGGCATCGGTGATCTCCTCGCTCACATCTGAAGAAATGAGCTCGATCACCTCGGGAAGAATCTCGGGACTGCCGGAGCTGCGCAGTTGGCCAATCGTCTCAAGAATGACATCATGCCTTCCGGAACGAAGTTTACGTATCTTTTCCTCATTCCTCCCGCCGATCCCTTTTTCATTACCTGTTGTCATCCTTTCCGCAATATTTGCCAACATAATCCCTTGCTTCTGCAAACCCGTACTCATAGGCTTTACTGAATCCGAAGCATGCCTCGTCGGTTTTTCCGAGTTTCACTGCGGCCATACCAAGATCGTAGTAAGCTTTCGCATTTCGGGGATCCAGGTCCAGGGCCATCGAGAAATCATTCATAGCATATTTATAGGTCCTGGTATTCATGTAGGTTTCGCCCCGGGCAACGAAATAATCGGGTTCGGCCTTGCTGAGGGCAAGGGCCTTGTTGAAGCATTCCAGTGCCTTGAAAAGCTTGTCATTCTCCCGGTTGACCATTCCATAGTTATACCAGTTACGGTGGTCCTCCCGGAAGTATTTAAGATAGAATTCCATGTCACTGACGGCCTGATCGTAGAGTCCGCTGCGACTTTCTGCAAGGGCCCGGCCGGGATAAAGGATGAACTCATCAGGCTTGAATTTCAGTGCCGATCCGTAATCCTCCACTGCATCGCTGTACCGGCCAAGACTGTAATTCAGTGCAGCACGCCGCGCGTAGAGGTCAGGGTTCCTCCGGTCTGAAGCAAGGGCTGCACTGAGATCCTCCAGCGCCTGCTTCTTGTTGCCTGTTTTAAGATATACTTCGGACCGTCTTTCGTAAATGGGTGCCTTTCGGTAATTACCTTTCAGACCTTCACTGAGGACATCGGCTGCTTCAATATAATCACCCGATTTAATCAGGTAATCGGCATGGGCCATCGCTTCATCGAAACCGGAATAGTACGAGTGCATTTCTCCAGAAATCCTGCCACTTGCGATCATTTTCGAATACGGAAAGATCATTGTCGAGCAGGATCTTGCTTTCGGGCAGCTTATAATTTGATCTGCAGGTGAATATCAAGATACTTCAAAGTCTCATCAATATTGTTCTCTCTTGCGTAAATCCTGGCGATCCAGATGGCAGCCCTTCCCTGGTCCGATTTATCTGCTTCGGAGAGATCCTGTATCGCCCGCTGATTATTGCCCGAGGCGAGATAGGATAGCCCCCGGTAAAAGAGTGCATCGGCATTTTTTTCATTTACTTTCAGGCTCCGGTCAAAATACCAAATGGCAGAATCATATTTTTCCTGCTGCCAGAAGACATACCCCTGGATGTAATTTTCTTCCGGCATTTTCTGCGCAAGAACAGTTAAGGGAAGAAACAGAAAACATATGAGGGCCTTAAAATTCATTTTGTTGTGTATTGTCGTTTGAAGCATCTTTTTCATGATACAGATGTATGAATCCGACGATATTTCTGACTTCGATACCGGTTATCCTCTTCTCATATACATCGCAGATATAATAGTATACCCCTGGGGCAGCCAGTTTATTATTCCCTGGATCTTACCGTCCCAGTTGATATTGGGATCCTGCGTCTCATAGATCATCTGTCCCCAGCGGTTAAAGATCTTCATGTCAATTTTATTGACGTCCCTGTACTCGTAAGGTTTGAGAATATCATTGATACCATCACCGTTAGGACTGAAAACGTTGGGTATCTCGTATTTGATACATTCATCGACGCATATCTTTATTGAAGGTCATGCTCTCATTGCCAAACGAATCGACTGCCGTGACATAATAGCAACCTGCCAGGCCATCGCTCGGGATAATGGTTGTAGATGTTCTGGTCTTTGAGCATTTCACAGCTGTCGAGAAGAGTATAATCAACGTTGACATTTGGAGTGTAGTAGATCTTATATCGGATAATGTCATTGGCACATTCCGGCTAGGGTCATTGTATAACCCCAGGATAAGGCGTTGAAAAGGCTGTCACAGGCCGAATGAACAACCAGATTGGGCGGGCAGGGCGGAATGGTATCGCCGGGAGTGCCGCAGGCCCTGTGGGAAATATTCCGGTTTTCGTAATGTATGCCGTTGTTGTCACTGATATCCCGTAGGAAATAACGTAATAACAGTATTCAACTACCGTTGGTCAGGTTAATATCGGTATAATGATCCTCAGTTGTGACGATCGAGTGAATCGTATATACCTGTGCTGTTGTTCAGCCGGTAAATGACGTAAAGTCGTGTTGAGCCAGGGTACATTCTTTTTAAAATTAAGGTAGATCTTATTGTCTCCGATGCTTGCCTCGGGATAGATTGTTGAAGCCACTTCGGGTCTGCCGATGAGGAACCGGTTTCCGGGCGCATTGTTGTAAAGTTCCACGCTATAGGAATAGGGGAATTGCCTGTATTCTACAGGATGATCCGTGAAGGTTGTATCGTT
Organism: uncultured Bacteroidales bacterium; assembly: GCA_963771005.1. Taxonomy (GTDB): domain Bacteria; phylum Bacteroidota; class Bacteroidia; order Bacteroidales; genus DASQZK01. The sequence continues at coordinate 422,084 of CAVYRO010000008.1, read as the reverse complement.
CAGATCGGATGTGGTGAATGACCCGTATATTTCCTGGAGGTCTCTTCCCCAAAGGTCATTGGAACGGTAGATGATATATTGGTAGGGTCCGGTTGACCGGACATGGTATCGAGTCCAGCAGGTTTTGCCCATGAAATGAAAATGGATACCCTTTTCTCCGGCGTCTTCATACCGAGGCATTCAGCAGAGGCGGCGAGCCCGGGACAAGCGAGGTGCACATTTCATCCGAAGGGAAGCTTTCGGAACCATCGGACTGAGGACAGCGGTGATCCTGTAGCAGTATTGTGTGCCCTGCACAAGGCCGTCCCTTTGTTGTTATCGTTGAAACAGCGTGTCGTTCACCGATGAGGTGGTGCCGACCAGATTCAAATCCGCGATGAGGCAGGCAAGACCCGGTGTGCAATCGTCATGGGTATAATCCGGAAGGACCTTCTTTCCTGTAGATCTTATAACCTGCAATGTTGGAGCACTGGTATTTATTCCAGAGGACATTGATTGAATTGCTCGAAGGGATGAGATCATACAAGCATCGGTGCCGGGGCCAGCACCCTGATATTCAGATTGTCGATATCGATCAGGCTGAGTTCGGGATTGTGATCCTCTGTTTTGATGGTGATCAGGTAGGGTTGTTCCCTGGGATCGAGGCAGGAAGTCTGCCAGATGATCCGCGAAGTGATGAGTCCGGGTGATTTTGTCACTATGGTATCATAAACCGAAGTATCCTTGTATGCGTATGGACCACCCGTAATGAAATGGGTGAGGTTGTCACCGTCCACGATCGGTTGACGTGACCAGTTGTTCAAATCGGGTGCCGGCCATGATGCAGTATTCGGGCAGGGAATCATTAACCGGAGGCATGATTGTCGGTCCGGTAAACTTCGATCTGCATATCCCTTACCACATTTCCGATCTTAATGCCGTTCCTCCATTCGGAAATGTTCATGGCAATATTGTAGATTCCGGTATCAACGGGAGTGTCCCATACAAGGTCGCCCGTTACAGGGTCCACATACAAAGTGTCGCTGGCCTTTGGAAGCGTGTAGTTTTCAATGGGTTTTCCGTCTTCTGCCGTACAAACCGTGAGTGAATAGGACAGGCTGTCGCCATCATAATCGAAAGCAGCAGGATTGTGAATGAAGATCTGGCCCAGGGCAGCTTTGTCGATCGGCGGATTCAGCAGGATCGGTGTGCTGTCTTCACCGATCCCGGGGTTGATGGTGATGATTGTCTTAATTGAAAATACAACATTGACCGAGTTCGGGATATTCCGTACGCCATAATTCCGGTTTGGATCCTGTACCACAACCTGGTAAGTTCCCGGCCCGGGAAAGGTATGCTGGATAATATAAGTATTGTGCCTGTAATAATTGGGAAGATTTTCGAGAGCAACCCTTGGGGCGATGGAAGTGGTATTATCCCCCCATTGCACTTCCAGTTGAGGCCTGTCGGCAGCGCTGAGGGTGTAGGTGAATGTAGTTATTGTTATCTCATAAGTCAGGTCATTGATCTGCCTCAAGGTGATCTCTCCGGCCCTGTTATGAGTGGCCCGTACATTTGTACCATACGTGAAAGCGAGGACCAGGGCCATCACAAGAGCCCTGTAAATGTTCCGGTAGTTGCTTCTCATTTAAGTTGAATCTCCTGCTCCCTGTTGTAATAGTTAAACCTGTAACCATTCTGTTCCCCGGAAGCATTGACAATGACAAGATTTGTCTGGTCATGGAACATATCCACCAGGAGACTGTTCTGGATTGTCAGTTTCCGGATCTTTCCAGTATCCGTTGCATCAAAATAGATCCATATCGCTCCTTCATTTTCCTCCGTGCGGGAAAATCCGAGCTTCAATGTGTCTTCGTCGTTGATGATAACTTTTAATTCCCCGGTGATGTAATCAAGGATTATGCCTTTCTCAGGTTCGCCGTTGATTTTTTCAACATCAATTTTTTTACGAAACCTGTTTTCCAGGGCCAATGCCAGATCATCACTAAAAAGTTTAACCGCTATGGTCATCCTGCCTTTTTCAATATCGAAGCTGCATACCGAAACATGTACCGGATGGGCACTTACCCTGTTTGCGGAAATAAAAGTTATGCACAATATCAGGATCAGCCTTCCCAAGGTTCTGATATTTATGGTAAAATTACACAAAATATAGCATGTTTGTTGACCTGCATATGTTAAATATTGAGATGTATCATCAATATCTGCCGAATCAGAAAACAACCGGGCTGGTATAAAAGATCAAATTCCATCGGTAGATCAAATCATAATAACGCATTTCAGAACGGGAAAATTATCGAATTGTAATGAAATCCCCGTAAGTCCTTCCGGAAAAGTAAATTCGTTTGGCCGGAAAATTTTGTTTCTTTGTGGATTCAACTCATAAACCATGTCAGTTTTTGAATTATACCTGAGGCTCGGCATTGATCACATTGCAAATCTGCGGGGCTATGATCATATTCTTTTCATCGTGGCTCTTAGCATCGTCTATCCGCTCAAGCAATGGCGCAAACTGCTTATCCTGGTCACCGCATTCACGATCGGCCATTCCACCACGCTGGCCCTCGCAACACTGAATATCATAAAGATTCCCACCGATATTATCGAATTCCTGATTCCGGTGACGATCTTTTTCACTGCACTTGGGAACATCATCCAGAAATCGGAAAAAATAGGGGAGGGCTCGCACAGGTTCAAGTATGCGGCCGCTATGTTTTTCGGGCTGATACACGGCCTTGGTTTCTCCAATTACCTGAGGGGAATGCTCGGGAAGGAAGACAATATGATCATGCCACTTTTCGCCTTCAATGTGGGGATCGAGCTGGGGCAGATCACCATCGTGCTCGTGGTTATCGGGATAACCTTGCTGGCCGTTGATATGCTGGGAGCCAAAAGGAGGGACTGGACCCTCGTTTTTTCGGGCATTGCACTCGGGATCTCCCTGCTCCTGGCGGTTCAGCGTTTTCCGTGGTAGTCGTTTGGGATTGTTTGAAATGGTTTGAAGGGGTTTGAAATGGTTTGAAATGGTTTGAGGTGGTTTGAAATGGTTTCAAGTCACTCAACAAATCACCAAATCACCAAATTCTTCGGGGAGTTTAACTACAGATTTCACAGATTATCACAGAAAAAGTTGTTTGATGATGTTTGATGATGTTTCAGGTTGTTCGTTTTAGAAGATTCTTTTCCCCGGAGGGGATCCATTGTATTAGCCACGGTCACGCCCGTGGTAAGGAGGCCGCACGCATCAAAACTCCGGAGGGGTTTAGTTATTGTGTTTCAGATAGTTTATGATTGTTTCAAGTTGTTTCAGATATTTTGAACGTTACATGAAAATTGTTCGAGGATTATTTTTGTTGAACTCATTTACACCGTTCGAAGGATCACCCCCCTCGCTTTTCAGGAGAGGGGGGCCGGGGGGGTGAGGTGTAAGGGAGAATGATGGTGGCCTCGTCCACTCACCAAATCACCAAATTCTTCGGGGAGTTTAACCACAGATTTCACAGATTAGCACAGAAAAAATGGTTAGAGGTTGTTTGAAATGGTTTGAAATGGTTTGAAATGGTTTGAAATAGTTTGAAATGGTTTGAGGGAAGAGGAACACGGATTTTCACGGATTACACAGATTAACACCGATTTTAAGTAGGTGACCGTGACTTTTCATCCACCAAATCACCAACTCACCAACTCACCAATTTTCTTCATCCGTGATTATCCGCACAAATCCGTCAAATCCGTGTTCCTCTTCCTCTTCACCAAATCACCAAATCAAAAATCGTTCACCGTTTCAAAACTTCATGACCCGGATTACGTAATACTGTATAGTCAAGAAAAATTTTTATGAACTGGGACGATAGTTTTCGCGATTTTCAACATTTTCTCCGGCTCGAAAAATCACTTTCCGGTAATTCTATCGATGCTTATAGTGCGGATATTCTAAAATTCAGAAGATTTTTAGAGATAAGCAATATCAATCCCGGCCCTGAAGAAATCAAGACCGGGGACCTGCGTGATTTTATCCGCTGGATCAATGAACTTGGCATGAGCACCCGTACACAGGCCCGGTTAATTTCGGGCCTGAAGGCCTTTTTCAGGTTTCTTATCCTTGAAGACAGGATTACAGAGGATCCTTCGGCCCTTATCGAGGCGCCCAAAATCGGACGCAGTCTTCCCGATATTCTCACCGTTGCTGAAATCGATGAGATCATTGCAGTAATAGATCTCAGCAAACCTGAAGGACACCGGAACCGGGCGATGCTTGAAGTGCTTTATTCATGCGGTCTGCGTGTGTCGGAACTTACCGGGCTCCATCTTACCGACCTTTACCTCGAAAAGGGATTTATACGGGTGATTGGGAAAGGCGACAAAGAAAGACTGGTTCCCATCGGTAAAAGGGCGGTGAAAGAGATCCTGAATTACCTTCCTGACAGGAAACAAATGCCATTTATCGATCCGGAATATGAAGATATCCTTTTCCTTAACCGCAGGGGCAGGCAACTAACCCGTGTGATGGTGTTCACCATTGTTAAAGAGCTGAAAGAAAAATCCGGCATCAAAAAACATGTCAGCCCGCATACCTTCAGGCATTCCTTCGCCACCCATCTCGTCGAAGGCGGTGCCGATCTGAGGGCCGTCCAGGAAATGCTGGGCCATGAATCCATCCTCACCACCGAAATTTATACCCATCTTGATGACGAATTCCTCAGAGATACTATCATAAGGTATCATCCCCGCTCGCTCAGGTCCTGAGCTCTCAATCCCCCGTTAAGTAATGATAATTTAACCCTGTTTAGAATTGATTTAAGGTTTTTTTGAATACATTTGTACTCTTAAAAAATATGAATTATTAAGGTAAATAGTTCATTTATAATTAAATAAGTAAAGAAAGGAGAAAAAAATGTCACAAGTAAAACGCGTTTACACTTTCGGTAATAAAAGTGCCGAAGGTAGGGCTGACATGAAAAATTTGCTGGGTGGTAAAGGAGCGAATCTCGCCGAGATGAATCTCATTGGTGTTCCGGTTCCTCCGGGATTTACCATCACTACTGAGGTTTGTACCGATTACAACCGGATTGGAGAGAAAAAGGTTGTAGAGATGATACGGGAAGATGTTGAGGCGGCCGTCAAAAATATTGAAAAGATCATGGGTACGAAATTCGGCAGCAGCGAAAATCCATGTCTTGTGTCAGTTCGTTCAGGTGCACGTGTTTCCATGCCAGGTATGATGGATACGGTTCTTAACCTTGGGATGAATGATGACGCAGTGAAAGGCCTTATAGCCAAAACAAATAACGAACGCTTCGCCTGGGATTCCTATCGCCGGTTCGTTCAGATGTACGGGGATGTCGTACTCGGTCTCAAGCCGGATTCAAAAGAGGATCCGGATCCTTTCGAAGAGATCATAGAAAAGATGAAAGAGGAGCGTAACGTCGAGCTCGATACCCAGCTCAGTGTTGACGACCTCAAGAAACTCGTGGTAAAATTCAAAAAAGCAGTTAAAGACAAAACCGGCCATGATTTTCCTTCCGATCCATGGGACCAGCTCTGGGGCGCTGTTATGGCCGTATTCGACAGCTGGATGAACGACAGGGCCATCTATTACCGGAAGTTGAACAACATTCCGGAAGAATGGGGTACAGCAGTTAATGTGCAGGCTATGGTGTTCGGTAATATGGGTGAAACCTCCGGAACAGGGGTTGCCTTTACCAGGGATGCTGCAACAGGTGAAAATATTTTCAATGGAGAGTATCTTATCAATGCCCAGGGCGAAGATGTGGTTGCCGGCGTACGCACTCCGCAGCAGATCACAAAGGAAGGATCTCTTCGCTGGGCTAAGCTCGCCACCGTTACAGAAGAGGAGAGAGCTTCAAAATATCCTTCGCTGGAGGAAAAAATGCCGGCCGTATATTCCGATCTTTTCGATACACAGCGCAAGCTCGAAGGTCACTACAGGGATATGCAGGATCTCGAGTTCACCATACAGGAGGGTAAGCTCTGGCTTCTCCAGACCCGTAACGGTAAACGTACCGGCGCCTCTATGGTCAAGATCGCTATGGACCTTCTCCGTGAAGGCGTAATTGATGAAAAGACCGCTCTCCTCAGGGTCGAGCCCAATAAACTCGACGAGCTTCTTCACCCCGTATTTGACACAGACGGGATCAAAGCCGCCAAAGTGGTTGCAAAAGGATTGCCTGCCTCCCCCGGCGCTGCCACCGGACAGATCGTATTTTTCGCCGATGAGGTCGAAGAATTTTCAAGCCAGGGAAAACGTGTCGTCCTGGTGAGGATTGAAACCTCACCCGAAGATCTCAAAGGGATGAACCTCGCAAGGGGTATCCTCACAGCCCGTGGCGGGATGACCTCCCATGCCGCGGTTGTGGCCAGGGGAATGGGCAAATGCTGCGTTTCCGGTGCGGGGAGTATAAAGATCAACTACAGGGAAAGGACCATGAGCGTGGACGGTAGTGTTTTCAGGGAAGGTGATTTCATCTCATTGAACGGTTCCACCGGCGAAGTATACGAAGGTGAGATAAAAACCCAAAATCCCGAACTTAGCGGTGATTTTGGCGAACTGATGAACCTGGCTGATAAATATGCCACCATGCATGTCCGTACAAATGCTGATACACCCAAGGATGCTGCCGTGGCCAGAAATTTTGGCGCCAAAGGCATAGGTCTTTGCCGTACTGAACACATGTTCTTTGAAGGTGACAGGATCAAGGCCATGCGCGAGATGATCCTTGCTTCCGATGAAGCAGGCAGAAGAAAAGCCCTTATTAAACTCCTTCCCATCCAGCGGGAAGATTTCGAAGGCATCCTTGAAGCCATGAACGGGCTACCCGTTACCATCCGTCTTCTTGATCCTCCCCTCCATGAATTCGTTCCCCACGAAGAGGAAAACCAGAAGGAAATGGCAAAAGAAATGGGTATCAGTGCCGAGGAAGTGAAGTCAAAAGTAGACAGCCTGGCTGAATTCAACCCGATGCTGGGACACCGGGGGTGCCGTCTTGGCAATACCTATCCCGAAATTACAGAAATGCAGGCAAGGGCTATCATCGAAGCTGCGCTGAACCTGAAAAAGAAGGGTGTGATCACCAAACCCGAGATCATGGTCCCGCTCATCGGTACGGCCAGGGAATTCAAGATGCAGGAATCTATCATAAGGCAAACAGCTGAAAAAGTGTTCGAAGAAAGAGGTGATAAGGTGGAATATATGGTAGGTACCATGATCGAGATCCCGAGGGCTGCTCTGATAGCCGATCTCGTTGCTAAAGACGCCGAATTTTTCTCTTTCGGCACGAACGACCTGACTCAGATGACTTTTGGCTATTCCAGGGACGATGCAGGCAAATTCCTCCCGGTTTATATCGACAAGGGTATTCTCAAATACGATCCTTTCCAGGTGCTCGACCAGGAAGGTGTTGGCCAGCTGGTCAAAATGGGTACCCAGAAAGGACGTTCCACACGTGCCGATCTTAAGGTCGGGATCTGCGGAGAACACGGAGGTGAGCCCAGTTCAGTCGAATTCTGCCACTCGGTGGGCATGAATTACGTGAGCTGCTCTCCCTATCGTGTTCCGATCGCACGTCTGGCTGCAGCACAGGCTAAAATTAAGGAATCCTGAAAATTGGAATCTTAAGGAAATGGGCGGCATTTCTTCCGATTTGCCGCCTTTTTCTTGGGTTCACCTAACAGATATTTCGTATATTAGGCCCGGAAATTTTAATTTTTACAAGTATACTTTATTGATAAAGAGGCATGAAAAAACTTGATCTAAGCCTTTATGGCATTACTGGTGTGAAAGAGATCCATTATAATCTCTCGTATGATGAATTGTTCAGGCATGAGACGGACCCTTCGCTGAAGGGTTTTGAAAAGGGGACAGTGACCAGCCTGGGTGCCGTGGCAGTCGATACGGGCTGCTTCACCGGCCGTTCACCCAAAGATAAGTACATTGTAAAAGAAGAAACCTCCGAAAACAATATCTGGTGGAAAAACGAAAAACGTAAGGCCTCGGATAATAAACCCGTATCCCGGGAAGTATGGAATGAGCTGAAAGAGATCTCTACAAAACAATTATCGGGGAAAATTTTATATGTGCAGGATGGCTACGCCGGGGCCAACCCGGAAACCCGGCTTAAAGTCAGGTTTATCATGGAAGTCGCCTGGCAGGCCCATTTCGTGAAAAATATGTTCATCCGTCCCACTGAGGAAGAACTCGAAACTTTTGAACCCGATTTCGTGGTCCTGAACGCATCTAAAACCGGAAACGACAATTGGAAGGAAAACGGACTTAACAGCGATGTCTACGCGGTATTCAACCTGAAGGAAAGAATGGCCTGCATCGGTGGGACGTGGTATGGCGGGGAGATGAAGAAGGGTATATTTTCAGTGATGAATTACTACCTGCCTCTCCGGAATATCGCTTCAATGCATTGTTCGGCAAATGTGGGTAAGGATGGAGATACAGCCATATTTTTCGGCCTCTCGGGTACGGGAAAGACTACCCTTTCAGCCGATCCGAACCGGGCGCTCATCGGTGACGATGAACACGGATGGGATGATGACGGGGTCTTCAATTTCGAGGGCGGATGTTATGCCAAGACCATCGATCTTGATCCGGAAAAGGAACCCGATATTTACCATGCCATCAAGCGCGATGCCCTGCTTGAAAATGTTGTGATCAGGGAAAACGGAGACATAGATTTCTCCAGTGATTCCAAAACCAAGAATACCCGTGTTTCCTATCCCATTTATCATATTCAGAATATTGTCAAGCCTGTTTCCAAGGCGGGACATGCGAAGAATGTCATCTTCCTCACTGCCGATGCATTCGGTGTTCTCCCCCCGTTTCAAAACTCACACCCGCACAGACGGAATACCACTTTATCAGTGGTTATACTGCGAAGGTTGCCGGGACAGAAAGAGGTGTTAACGAACCCCTGCCGTCTTTTTCGGCTTGTTTCGGAGCGGCTTTCCTGTTGCTGGATCCCACGGTATACGCCGAACAGCTCACCCGTAAAATGAAAGAGAACGGGTCTGTTGCATGGCTGGTGAACACGGGCTGGGTAGGAGGACCCGTAGGTGTAGGCAAACGAATCGATATTCCATCCACCCGGGCTATCATAAATGCGATCCTGGACGGTTCGCTCCGTGATGTTAAATACGAAACCATTCCGTATTTCAACCTCAATATACCGCTTCATGTTGAGGGATGTAACGATCATATACTTAACCCGCGTAACCTCTGGAGCAGTCATGACGAGTGGGACGCAGCCGCCAAATCTCTTGCCAGCAGGTTCATTGACAATTTCAGACATTTCACTGATAATGAAGCTGCCATCAGGCTGGCTGAGGTTGCGGGGCCAAAGATCTGATTAAAGTTGATTTGGTGATTTGGTGATTTGGTGATTTGGTGAAGTGGAAGCGGAAGAGGAACACGGATTTGACGGATTTGTGCGGATAATCACAGATGGCTTCAACTCCATTCAACAAATCAACAAATCAACAAATCAACAAATCAACAAATCAACAAATCAACAAATATACTTCAGGCTGATTATACGATAAAAATTGTAATGCATTACAATAAATTCGTCAATAAATTGTATCACAATACATAAAATTTGGTAAAAAATTGTATCGCAATACATAAAATCTGGCTAAAAATTGTATTGGATTACAAAAAATCAACGTCCTGAAACAATTAAATCCATTCCGATAGCCGTCGGACTCCGCGTTCCCGGAAGAATTTGGTGATTTGGTGAATGGAGTTGAAACCATCTCAAACAACCTGAAACCACTTTATCTGTGATAATCTGTGAAATCTGTGGTGAAACTCCCCGAAGAAATTGGTGATTGGTGATTTGGTGAATGGAGTTGAACCATTTCAAACCATTTCAAACCATTTCAAACAATCCTCAAACCAGAAACTTCAATATCCATCCTTTTGTCTTTTAAACAGAAAGGTGGCCTTGTTCTCTTCACCCCGCAGAAGCCTCCCGATATTTTTTCTGTGGGTGACGATCAGCAGTACAGAGATCACAACAGAGAAAATATTCAGAAAGGCATAATCGGAATGGAAGACCAAAATGATAAATAAGGGAAACGAGATACCCGCAACCATGGATCCCACCGAAAAGATACGAAAGCCCAGAAGGAAAATGAGAAAGACACCTGCGGCACAAAGGGTTGCAAGAGGCTGCAGGGCGAACAGCACGCCAAATACGGTAGCCACTCCCTTCCCTCCCCTGAACCCGGCAAAAACGGGAAAGATATGACCGGTAATTGCCAGTACACCCAATATGAGACCTGAATTAACAAATGATTCGGTACCGGCGGGAAAAAGATGAAAGATCCTTGCATATTCTACAGCCATCCACCCCTTGAAAATGTCAAAAACAAGTACCGGAAGGCCTGTCTTCATTCCGAGAACACGCATGGTGTTACTCGCTCCTGCATTCCCGCTGCCGTGCTCCCTGACATCGATCCCGAAAAAAATCCTTCCCGCCCATACCGAGGTGGGTATCGCCCCGGTAAGATAGGCCAGAACCATGGCCAGAACCAAGGCTATAGTATGATTCATAAAATCTTTGCGTTTGGAGGGTCAAAAATATAATTTAATGCCTATTTATTAAACTATATTATGATTTTTTATGTTCGGGGAGAAATGTAGAACAAGAATTCCGATGGCTATATGGCTATCGGAACGGGTCTGATTGTTTGAGATTGTTTGAGGTTTGTTGATTTGTTGAATGGAGTTGAAACCATCTCAAACAATCTGAAACCTCTGTGATAATCTGTGTAATCTGTGGTTAATATTTGGTGATTTGGTGAAGTGAGTTGAGACTATTTCAAACCATTTCAAACCATTTCAAACAATCCTCAAACAATCCTCAAACAACCCTCAAACAATCCTCAACCCCTACACCCCCTGGAACTCCCCCTCCAGCTTGGTCATGAGCTCCTTCGGGCTCAGGCCGTTAAAGATCCTGCCGTTCTGTGCGAACGAGATTTGCCCGGTTTCCTCCGAGACCACGATGACAACAGCATCGGTCAGCTCCGTAATCCCGATGGCTGCCCTGTGTCTCAGCCCGAATTCCGGAGGCAGGTCCGGGTTATCCGTAACGGGAAGTACGACACGGGCGGCGGAGATCTTTTCCCTGTCGATGATGATGGCGCCGTCGTGAAGCGGGCTTAGCTTGTTGAATATGCTCAGGATGAGACGGCTCGAGGTTTCGGCGTACAGCAGGTCGCCCGCTTGTGCATAGATATCAAGGGTGGATTTGCGCTTGATCACGATCAACGCGCCTGTCCGGCTGCCGGCCAGGCTGATTACTGCCTTGATGACCGACCTCAGTTTTACCTGGGGACGGGTGTCAAAATCCATCCGAAGCATCTGCTCGAACCGCATCCTGTTCCGGTTGAAGTACCGTGTGCCGATAAGGATCAGAAAGCGCCGGATCTCTTGCTGAAAAACAATGATCAGCGCAATGACGCCCACGCCGATCACCTGGCCCAGGATGCTGCTCAGGAGTTCCATCTTCAGCATCTTCACAATACCCCAGAAAAAATAAATGGAAAGGATGCCGATGATAATGTTGATCGCAACGGTCCCCCGCACCAGCATGTAGAGCTGGTACATCAGAAGGGCCACCAGGAAAATATCCAGGATATCGAGAATTCGTATATGGATAAAAAGAGGGACCATTCACTTTCTGTCAGAGCAAATTTAACAATTACGTGGAAATTACCCGGTATTTTCCATCTTCCGGAGAAATTTATATAATCCTGTCGTTTCCACCGCCTCCTTTACATCATGAACACGCAGGATATTTGCCCCCTTCACCAGCGAATACATATGAAGGGCGGTCGTCCCGTTAAGCGCCTCCGATTTATCGATGCCCAGGAGTTTATAGGTCATCGATTTACGGGATATCCCGATGAGTAAAGGAAGTTCGAAGCTCTGAAAGACTTCCAGGGATGCCATCAGGGTGTAATTGTGCTCCAGGGTTTTCCCGAAACCGAATCCCGGGTCCACGATGATGTCGTTTACACCCTTGTTGATAAGTTTTTCAACTTTTGGGGCGAAGAATTTAAGAATGTCATTCACCACATCATCATAATGCGGGTTTTTCTGCATGGTTCTTGGCGTTCCCTGCATGTGCATCATGATATATGGAATATTTTTTTCTGCAATCAGATCGAACATCTCCGGATCTCCGTTGCCGGCGGTAATGTCGTTCACCATATCGATATCGAAATCCCGGATGACGCGGTTGGCTACCTCTGCACGGTAAGTATCCACTGAAACAGGGAAATCCGGGTAGAGCTCCCGGGCAGTCTCCAGGGCCGGCAACAACCTGGAAAGTTCCGTCTCCGTACTTATGTCCCCGGCGCCGGGTCTGGATGAGAACCCCCCGATATCCAGAATGTCGGCCCCTTCCTCAATGATTTGCCTGATCCGGTCCGCAATATTCTCTTTCCCTGTGTATTTTCCGCCGTCATAAAAGGAATCCGGGGTTACATTCAATATCCCCATGACCTTTGGTTCCGTGAGGTCCAGAAGTTTGCCCCTACAATTGATACTGCGGTTTCTGGAAAAAAATGTATCTTTAAAAACCATTTATGAACTGTATTTTCTTTGCTGCAAAGGTAAGCATTTGATCCTTGTGCAGACTCAAACCATTTATGAACATATGAGCTTTATTGTCATCGAAGGGCTTGACGGATCGGGCAAATCCACTCAGATAAAGATGTTGAAGGATTATTTCGGAGAAGAGGGAATAAAGTACAAATACCTGCATTTTCCCCGAACGGATTCGCCCGTCTACGGTGGACTTATAGCACGCTTTCTCCGTGGTGAAATGGGAGATATCCACGAGGTGGACCCGTATCTGATCGCACTGATCTATGCAGGTGACCGTGATGGTGCGAAAGAAACCATCCGGCAGTGGATCGGTGAAGGATACCTTATACTGGTCGACCGGTATGTTATTTCCAACATCGCTTTCCAGTGTGCAAAAATGAAGGATGGAAATGAGACGGTAAAACTGAAAGAGTGGATCCTGAACCTGGAATATAATTTCAACCGGTTGCCCGTGCCCGATCTGAATATCTTTCTGGATGTGCCCTTCTCGTTTACCGCGGAACAACTTGATCGGGCCCGCACCGGCAATGACAGGGATTATTTGCAGGGAGCTGCCGATATCCATGAGAGTAACCTTGATTTTCAGAAAAGAGTACGGGAGATCTATCTGTCCCTGGAAAATGAGATAAAAGAATACAGGATCCTGAATTGTACGGATAGCACGGGAAGGATCCTTTCCCCGGCCGAAATATTTAAGCGGATTGTTAAACTGATCTCATCAATATGAAAACCTTAAGACAGATCAGCCGGATCATCACCGGGATCGTATTTGTATTCTCCGGCTTTGTCAAGGCGGTTGACCCTTTGGGTTCAACCTACAAATTCACCGACTATTTCAACGCTTTCCATCTCGGCTTCCTCGAACCGCTGGCACTTCCTGTGGCCGTTTTCCTTTCCTCGACCGAACTCGTCCTCGGTATCACCCTTCTCCTGGGTTACCGCATGCGTTTCGCTTCATGGATCCTCCTGATTTTTATGTCTTTCTTTACCATTCTAACCCTTATCGTTGCTCTTACGAATCCGGTCACCGACTGCGGCTGTTTCGGCGATGCCCTGATCCTGACCAACTGGGAAACCTTTTTTAAGAATATCGTTCTCATGTTCTTTACACTGGTGATCTTTACCGGCAGGTACAGGTTCCCCGTACCGCGGGGAAGGATGATCGAATGGCCTGTTATCGCACTCTTTTATACAGGCGCAATCCTGTTCTCTCTATACAACTACACACATCTTCCCCTCGTCGATTTCAGACCCTATCATGTAGGAACCAATATCGGGCAGTCAATGACTCTGCCTGAAGGAGCACCTAAGGACGAATTTTCCACGGAACTTATTTACCGGAACCGCGAAACGGGGAAGGAGAAAACTTTCACTATGCAAAATTTCCCCCGGGATACGGCACAATGGGAGTTTGTGGACGCACGTTCGAAGCTTTTAAAGAAAGGATACGAACCCCCGATCCATAATTTCAACATTACGGCTCCTGACGGTAATGATATAACTTCTCATATCCTGGATGAACCGGGGTACACGTTTTTGCTTATTTCCTATGATGCAGCCCGGGCAGAAACGGGCGCTATGCGGAAAGCCGATGATCTTTTTCACATCTCACAGACGCTTACTGGACTTGATTTTTATGCCGTGACTGCCTCCAACGAAGACGTCCTGAATAGCGTCAGAGCGGAAACAGGCATCACCTATGATTTCTGTCTCGCCGATGAAATCACCCTGAAAACCATCGTCCGATCCAACCCGGGCCTTCTTCTCATCCATGATGGAACCATTTTGGCAAAATGGGGCAGCGATGATTTTCCCGGTGAAGGAGACCTGGACATGTGGCAGAGTGTATTCAGGGATTACCCGCTTTGCGAAGGATGTGACCCCGTAACCCTATCCACTCCCCCATACGGTTCTCTTCCGGGAAAACTGGAGACGGTACTGGAATACAGGAACATTAAAACCGACAGTGTAAGCTCATTTACAATCGATAATTTCCCGCGGGATAAAGAAGAATGGGTCTTTGTAAATTCGGTCACAAAAAAATCCCCCGGCAGTTTTCATTCTCCCTTCGAGGATCTTAAGATCACCTCTGTTTATGGCATGGACTATACCGATATTGCCCTGAAAAATCCGAATGTAAGTTTTCTCGTTTTTTTGCGTTCGCCTTTTGAGACAAACCCGCAGGATCTTCAGAAAATAAATGAACTGGCAGGACTGGCAGGAGAGCATCTGAACGTTCCTTTTGAATTTTATGGACTGGCCTCGCTCCCGGACGAGGAGATAATGCGTTTCAGCGATGAATTTCCGGGTCCTGTGGAGTATTACCATGTGCCTGAGGCAGCTGTGAAGGCCTGGGATTTTGAGGAGGCGATGCTGGTTATGCTCAGGGGCGGGAAGATCGAAAAAGTGTGGAAGGATGGCAATCTTCCGGATCCGGCTGCTTTGGACAACCTGCCGGTAACTGAACTCAGACCGGCCGGAGAGGTCCTCCTTCCCCTTGTAATGTCGGAATATAAAAGCCTGACGGAGAAACGACTGGTGTACCTGTTGATATTTGCCTTTTTTACCCTGGTTTTTCTTATCAGGACGGTCTTGGATTATCCTTTGATCAGTATGGGTTATGGCCGCGAAGATCGGTAAAAAAATACTATACAGCCTGCTGGTGATCTGGGGTGTTCTCACCCTGATCTTCCTGCTATTCAATGTCCTTCCGGGTGATCCGGCCCAGATGATGCTGGGACAGCGGGCCGACTTGAAAAATGCGGAGATCATCCGGAAGGAACTGGGCCTGGACCAGCCTCTTTACAGGCAATACATCCGTTACCTGAACGACCTTTCCTTTCTTTCGTTTTACGAATCGGGTCAGCCCGGCTCGTACTTCTACCTCGACACATTGAAATACGGGAAATATCAGAAAATATTCAGTCTCAAAAACGGATTGACGATGGTGCTGAAGAAACCCTGGCCGGGAAGGTCCTTCCTGAGTAACCGTCCCGTAGGCGACATGATCGCGGAAGCCCTTCCCAATTCATTGATCCTTGCCTTTTTCGCCATCATCCTTGCCTTCGTTGCAGGAAATGTTCTCGGCGTCCTGTCGGCGCTGAAAAAGGATAGTTGGTTTGACCGCAGCGTTCTGGTCATTTCGACCTTCGGGATGTCGCTGCCGTCTTTTTTCGCCGCCATCCTTATCGCCTGGCTTTTTGCCTATAAACTTGGAGGCATCACCCATCTTAATCTGACCGGTAATCTCTATGAGGTGGATGACCTGGGAAGGGGCATACACCTGGAGCTGAAGAACCTTATCCTTCCGGCCGTGACCCTCGGCATACGCCCGCTATCGGTGGTGATACAGCTTTCCCGCAATTCCATGCTCGATGTGCTGAGCCAGGATTATATCCGGACCGCTTTTGCCAAGGGATTGAGGTATAGCCGGGTTGTGACGGTCCATGCCTTCAGAAATTCACTGAACCCCGTGGTTACTGCCGTCAGCGGCTGGTTCGCAGGGATGCTGGCCGGGGTGGTTTTCGTGGAGTATATTTTTGGCTGGCACGGCCTGGGCTATCTCATTGTAAATGCCCTGAATTTTTATGATTTTCCGGTTGTCCTTGCAGCTGTGCTCACCATCTCGGTCGTCTTCATCGCGGTGAACATCTTCGTGGATATCATATACGTAATCCTCGATCCCCGTCTGCGAACCTGAGGATTTCATCCAGGAAGTGTTAATAAAGTGATATTTTTTTCACCTCCTGCTTCTTCTTTGCTAATTTTGGGCTTTCCATTAATTTAATCTAAAAATTTTCACATGAGACAAAACATCGTTGCAGGAAACTGGAAAATGAATACGAACCTGGAGGAGGGGCTTGAACTCGCCGGAGCCGTCAATGAACTCGCAGCATCAAAGAAAGGGGATACCCTTGTGATCATTGCACCCCCTTTCATTCATCTGGAAGCGGTAAGCCGGGTCCTCACCGGCGTAAAACTTTCGGCCCAGAATTGTGCTTCGGAAGATAGCGGTGCATATACCGGTGAAGTGTCAGCCATTATGGTAAAATCGACAGGTGCGGAATATGTGATAATCGGTCATTCCGAAAGGAGAACATACTTCCATGAGGAAAATAAAGTGCTTGCCAGGAAGCTAGACCTGGCCCTGGCAGCCGGGCTGATACCGATCTTTTGCATAGGGGAGGTTTTACCTGAACGGGAAGCAGGCCATCATTTCGACGTGGTAAAAACGCAGTTACATGAGGG
Source organism: uncultured Bacteroidales bacterium (assembly GCA_963771005.1). GTDB lineage: Bacteria > Bacteroidota > Bacteroidia > Bacteroidales > DASQZK01. Next base: position 405,190 of record CAVYRO010000008.1, on the reverse strand, counting down.
CATCTTCCATCTCCCCGGAGAAAGTTTCCGCAAAGTGATCCTGGCATATGAACCTGTATGGGCAATAGGAACTGGCAAAACGGCCACCCCTGACCAGGCCCAGGAAATGCATAAGTTCATTCGGGAACAGATCGCGGCAAAATATAGCGAAAGCACTGCGGATGATACTTCGATCCTCTACGGGGGGAGTTGTAAACCGTCCAATGCGAAAGAACTCTTCGTCAATCCCGATGTGGACGGCGGACTTATCGGAGGCGCCTCGCTAAAGGCGGATGATTTCCTCGCTATCGTAAACGCATTTTGATTCATAATGGACTACATCCGGCTCAGGCTGAAGATCGATCCCTATGATGCAGGTATTAACGATATACTTATTGCAGGGCTGGATACTATGGGATACGAGGGTTTCCAGGAGGAAGAACCTTTCCTCCTGGCTTACATTCCCTCAGATGCATTCAACCGGAACGAGCTTGTTCAGTATATAGGGGAACGTGGAATTCCCGGGATCAGCATCACGATGGAAGAGACGGTTATACCGCCGCGAAACTGGAATGAAGAGTGGGAAAGGGGATACCCGCCTGTGATCATCGAAGGAATTGTCGCCATTACGGCGCCTTTTCATCCCCTTGAACCGGGTATACCCAACATTATCATAGAACCGAAGATGTCGTTCGGAACCGGACATCACGAAACTACACGGCTGATGATCCGGCAGATGGCTCATACTGCAATGGTTGGAAATTACGTTCTTGATATAGGTTGCGGTACCGGTATCCTCGGCATTTTCGCCCTGCTGAAGGGAGCCGCCAGTGTCACCGGGATAGATACCGATGAATGGGCCATTTCCAACAGCAGGGAAAATTTCCGGAGAAACGCCGGTGATGAGGAAAATTATGATCTCCTACTGGGTGACGCCGGTTCCATTCCCGGGAGAAAATACGATATCATTCTGGCTAACATCAATCGCAATATTATTCTCAGGGATATCCCTGTCTACCGCCGCCATCTCTCTCCGGGAGGAATCCTACTGTTAAGCGGGATTCTTTTGTCCGACAGGGCAGGTATTACGGAGGCTGCGGAGACTCTTGGTCTGAGATTTGTGGAAGAACTTTATGACAATAACTGGATTTCAATTAAATTCAAATGTTAATACCCGGTAACGAACTTTAAACCATTATGCGAAAAATTCTCCCGGTCCTCGTCCTTCTGATGATATGCACTTCGCTGTTTTCGCAGCAGATCAGGGAGTTTGCCGTTGATACCGTCGAATATACCGATCAACTCAGGCAGTTCATGTCCGGGACGAAGGAAGAAGGTAAACAAATTACGAACCGGTTTATTTCCATGTGGAAGAGTGACTCCATTACCTATCCGGATAAGATGAAGATGATGGAAGTATCAAACCTTCTCCTGGTACGGAGGGCAAGACCGGAGCCTGATTTTACCGGATATCTCACCGTTTTCATGATGGCCATGTCGGGTGCTTACCCGGATTTTGGACTCGATAAATGGCTCGAAGCATTTAACTCCCTGGCAGCCAACAGGGAAGTGCCTTTCAGAGATACCCAGCGCTTTCTTGCGCTATCCGTCGACTTGCTGAAGAACAGGAATCTCTATAATCTGGCGGGGAACAACTGGAAGTCGACAGGGGGGGAATTCCGTTTCACCCATAAAGATTTAAGGCCTTTCGTTATCTTTACTTCAACTGATCTGCATTGCTATTCCAACAAGGATACTCTTTCCATCATCAACACTTCCGGAACGTACGATCTGCTTACCCTGGAATGGAAGGGGAAAGGAGGCCGGATTGACTGGGGAAGAGCCGGGCTGGATCCGGCAGAGGTGTATGCCGATCTCTCAACCTATCATATAGAAATGAACCGGGCCCAGTATGAAGCCGATTCGGTACAATTCATCTACAAAAAGTACTTCGACTATCCGCTGGAAGGCAAACTCGAAGATAAAGCCATGCCTATCAGTGAACCCGACAAAGCACTTTATCCTAAATTTTATTCTTACCAGGGAAAATATATTCTTCCCGATCTTTTTAAAGGGATCGAGTATACAGGCGGACTTTCAATGCAGGGCGCAAAGCTGGTTGGCACAGGTTCCGAAGGAAATCCCGCACGGCTCGATATCTTCGAAAAAGACACCTTACGCATGGAACTCTTTACGAACAGTGTAGTCATCAGGGAAAAAAGCATGAACTCGCCGAGCGTGAGAGTTTCGATTTACCTTGAAAATGATTCCATCTATCATCCCGATCTTCAATTCCTTTATTTTGAGGACCGCGATGAGATAAGGCTGAGCCTGGGTGACCGGTACACTTCCGGGGTGCCTTGTTCGGACAGCTACCATAAGATCGATATGAATTTTGAGGAACTCGACTGGGAGCGCGGATCAGGGATCATCCACCTCAGGCCTTCGATAGGACGGGCCATAGGTCAGGCAAGCTTTGAATCAAACAACCTGTTCAATTATCAGGTTTTTGACGAGCTCCAGGGAAGGGATTTTGTGAATCCCCTGGTTTCGCTATGGCAGTTTTCACGGCGTATCAATAATATCAGGAAATTCCCTGTAACAGTCTATGCCGAAGATATGGGTATGGTTCCCTACCAGGTGAGACACCAGCTCATGAAACTCAGCCGGCTCGGTTTTGTCTTTTTCGATGATCAGACCGATATGGTCACTCTCAATGATAAGCTTTTCTATTACCTGGATGCCAGTGTCGGAAAAACAGATTACGACGTGATCTTCCTGATGTCGCGGGTAAACACTCCCGAAGATAATGCCAGTCTGAACCTGGGTACCAAAGATCTGACCATTTATGGTGTACCCAACATTTTCCTCAGTGATTCGCAAAACGTGGTACTGATCCCGGATGAGCACAAGATCATCATGAAAAGAAACCGTAATTTTCAGTTTGGGGGGGAAGTAAAAGCCGGTCTTACGAGCTTTTTCGGGTCAAACTTCTTTTTCAAATACGATAGTTTCAAAATAAATCTCCAGGATATCGATTCATTAAAACTCCAGGTACTGGAGAGGGATCCCGTAACGGGGACCGCCAAAACTGCAGATATCAAAAACCTTATTGAAGACCTGACCGGGGAATTGCTCATCGATGATCCTGCTAATAAATCCGGGCTGCAGAATTATGCACGCTATCCCATCTTTACAAGCCGGGAAAATTCATACGTTTATTTTGATGATCCCTCAATTCAGCACGGAGTGTATCACAGGAAGGATGTATATTTTGAGGTTTATAATTTCGAGGTGGACAGTCTCGACAATTTCGACCGCCATGGGCTGAATCTGAAAGGAAAATTTGAGTCCGGAGGAATGTTGCCGCCTCTTGAACAACAGCTTACGCTCAGGAATGACAATTCATTCGGTTTCACTTACACCACTCCGGAAAGCGGGATCCAGGTTTACAATGCACAGGGCACCTTCTACCACGATCTCGAAATGAGCAGTAGCGGCCTTCATGGGGCGGGTCAGCTGGATTATCTCACATCCACCACATATTCTGATGATTTTCTTATGCACCCCGATTCCGTGACCGCCCTCGGCAGGGAATTCCGGATTGCCCAGCAAACCAGCGGCACACCGTTCCCAAAGGTCGAATCCCGCAATGACAGGATCCGCTGGCTTACCAAAGATGAACAGTTCTACGCATACAGGCAGGACATCGCCTTCACGATGTACAACGACACCGTTCTTTTCAACGGTGACCTCCTGCTTGAACCAAAAGGATTATCCGGTGGGGGAACGGTGGATCTGATTTCTGCGTCTGTGGGATCGAAAAAATTCAATTTCCTTTCGAAAAATATCCTGGCCGATTCCTCCGGCTTCAGGCTGAATGCCCTCGACAGCGATCAACCTGCCATTTCCGCGGAAAATATACGCTCCGATATTAATTTCAATGCCAACACCGGTGAATTTTATGCCAATGAAGACTATACCCGAGTTGACTTCCCGGCAGTAAGATACGTCTCAGACCTCGATTTCTTCAAATGGGATATCAAGGATGAAAAGATCCAGATGGGACTGAATAAAACACCTGACCAGGCGGGACAATTCGGGGAAGACAGCCTGACCGGCCCAAGGTATATCTCTGTCAAGCCCAACCAGGATTCACTCAGTTTTGTTGCACCGCTTGCTTTATACGACTACAGAAACAGCATGCTCGATGCCCGGAATGTACCCTACATCAGGGTTGCGGATGCCAAAATTTTTCCCGACAAGGGGAATGTGATCGTCAGGAAAAATGCCGAAATGGGAACCCTCTCCAATGCCGGGATCATCGCCGACAATATCCACCAGTTCTATTCACTCTACGGAGCTTCGGTTACCATTTACGGACGCAAGGATTATTCGGCCAGTGCTTACTATGACTATACGGATATAAGCGGCAGACCCCAGCAGATATTCTTCAACCGGCTGGTTGTCGACAGCAGCCTCCAGACCACGGCATCGGCTGATATTAGCCTTCCCGACAGTTTCAGGCTGAGCCCGTACTTTGAATACCAGGGTAAGGTTCGCCTCGAAGCAAGGAAACCAAACCTGTTCTTCGACGGGGCTGCCCGGCTTACCCATGATTGCAGCCTGGGAAGATCATGGCTTAAATTCAAATCGGCCATTAACCCCGACAGTGTTATGATCCCCGTGGCGGAAGCTCCGCTGGATATTAACCTGAACCCGGCATATTTCGGAACTTTTATTACACGCGACTCAACACATATATACACTGCATTCTCCTCGGGTCGCAAAGATTTCTTTGATGCGCTGGTGACTTCGGCCTCCGGATACCTGAGGTTCGATCCCTATACGGAACGTTACGAGGTAGGCTCGGCGGAGAAACTGGCTGACAAGAACAAACCGGGCAACTATGTCGCTCTGGATGTGGCGTCATGCCAGGCATTCAGCGAAGGTGACATCAACCTGCAGGTCGACTTCGGTCAACTGAAGATGACCACTGTCGGCGAGGCTGTCGAAAATATAAGCGCCGACACTTTTTCCACCCGTTTGCTGATGGCCCTCGATTTTTACTTTTCTCCTGAAGCGCTGGCGGAATTCGGAAGGGAACTCGACAGTATCACTTCCATGGCAACTTATGATATGAGGGATCCTTTTTATGTGAGTTCACTTAAACAACTTATCGGCGCTGATGCGGTAAACCGGATGGAAGCCGACATCAGCCTCTATGGGGAATACAGGAATATACCGGAAAAATTCAATAAGAACCTGATCCTGTCCGATGTAAAACTCCAGTGGAACCAGTTGACCCGAACCTACCGGTACCATGGTAATGTGGCCATCGTAAGGGTAGGGAACAGGCTGATCAACAAAAAAGCAGAGGCCTACATTGAACTGACCAAAAGATCTTCAGGTGACCTACTCGATATATATCTTGTGCTTAGCGACAAGAACTGGTACTATTTCGGTTACAACCCGGGATCACTGCAGACGGTTTCTTCAAACCGGATCTATAATAACATTGTTTTTGAGCTGAAACCCGGTGACAGGAAGGTGAAAACGAGACTCGGCCAGACCGGCTTTATCTATTCACTTGCTGCCGACCGCAGAGCTCAGCTCTTTCTGCGAAGATATGTTTCTTCGGAGGAAAATGGCGGGGACCTCTCGGATACTCAGTGACGTGGTATCTCAAGGACCTCCAGGTCGCGGATGTCGGGACCGTCAATGACAAAACGAACTGCCGTCCTTACATTATGGAACCCGCTCATGCCTGCAGCCCCCGGATTTATATGCAGCAGGCCGAGTTTGCGGTCGGGCATTACCTTCAGGATATGGGAGTGACCGGAGATGAAAATACCGGGTGGGTTGACCTTGATTGCATCCCTTATCCGGCGGTCATAGTTTCCCGGGTACCCGCCGATATGCGTGATCCAGATATCTTTCTCCTCGCATCTGAATCGGAGATTTTCAGGGAGAAACTGCCGCAGTTCTGTTCCGTCAACATTGCCGTAAACCGCCCGCAGGGGTTTGAAGGATGAGATAAGATCGTAAACATCGGTATTCCCGATGTCGCCTGCATGCCATATTTCATCGCAGTCTTTGAAGAATTCCTGCAAACGGGGATCAAAATATCCGTGGGTGTCCGAGAGAAGACCGATATGCTTCATACTATAGATAAATAATACGCGCGAAATGTATCGGGTGCAAAGATAAGGATATAATCACGTTTGGGAGGCCTCCAAAGGTGGGTGTTATCGATTGGATGAAGGTGCAAACCTGAAAGATGAATATACGCATCTGGATCCGCCCTAACCATATCATCCCATTCATCTTCCATGCCACCCGGTCACTCAATCGCCCGTCACCTTTTACCCGCTGCGGGTTTCCGGAATGAAAAAGAAAGTTTAAATTTGAAAAAAAAGTCATATGCAATTGTTCTACATCCCCGGCGTGAAAGGTGATACAGCCGTAATGAACGAGACGGAATCCCGCCATTGCATCAGGGTCCTGAGAATGGGCAAAGGGGAGAAAATACATTTTGTTGACGGAGCCGGCGGTTTTTATGAAGGGATCATTGCATCGGATGATCCGAAAAAATGTATGGTAAAGGTCACGGACCGGCAGCAGGAATATGAAAAGCGCAATTATGAACTTCACATTGCGATTGCGCCCGTCAAAAATAATGACCGTTTTGAATGGTTCCTGGAGAAGGCTACCGAGATAGGGATAGATACGATCACCCCCGTAATCTGTCAGCGGTCGGAACGTAGAAAGATAAGGGAAGACCGCATGGAAGCCATCCTGGTATCGGCGATGAAACAGTCGGTGAAAGCCTGGAAACCGGTATTACAGGATATCGTCCCTATGGAAGATTTTCTTAAAAAGGATTTCGGGAATGCGGAGTGTTTTATCGCACATTGCATAGACGGGGATGAACGGGAGGAGCTGATCAGGGCGGAATGCAGCGGTAAACGATTTCTGATCGTTATAGGCCCTGAGGGAGATTTCACGCCGGGAGAGGTGGAATCAGCTGTTTCCAGGGGATTCAGGCCCGTTTCTTTGGGCAGGAGCAGGCTCAGGACAGAGACTGCCGGGGTGGTGGCTGCACAGATCGTATGCGATAAGATGATGATTTCAGAGAAGAGGAACGCGGATTTTCACGGATGATCAAGGATTTAATGGTTTGAAATGGTTTGAATTGGTTTGAGATGGTTCAACTCCATTCACCAAATCACCAAATCACCAAATTCTTCCGGGAGGTTCACCACAGATTTCACAGATTATCACAGATGGTTTGAACCCCATTCACCAAATCACCAAATCACCAAATCACCAAATTCTTCCGGGATGTTCACCACAGATTTCACAGATTATCACAGATGGTTTGAACTCCATTCACCAAATCACCAAATCACCGAATCACCCACCTTATAAAAAAGGCTGTCTTCGTTTGAAGACAGCCAGGGATTTCGTTAGCAGGCGATTACTCTCAGATTCTTTCGAGTATTTTCCTGATCACACTCTTTGACGGAGAAAAATACATCCCCTCAAAGATCAGATCTAATTCCTTCGTGTACAGCCCCTCCGGTTCAATGAGATCTTCATTAGTGTACAAGTCGTTCGCCGAATCCAGGGTACTGTAACAAAAGAAAAGTGTAGAGTTTCCTACCATAGGCAATGAATTTTACAGAGGTTTGATGTCATTCAAACGATCCGCAAAAACCCTTTATTGTGCCGGGCAGGTTTTTTTCACTGTATGGTGAGGGAAATATTATGCTTGGTTATCAACTTTCTCAGGTTGATGAGGGCATAACGCATCCTGCCCAACGCAGTGTTTATGCTTACATTGGTTTGATCGGCTATCTCTTTGAAGCTCAATCCGCCGTAATGCCTTAGAAGAATGACTTCTTTCTGATCTTCCGGCAGTTCCTCAATCAGTTTCCGGATGTCGAGATGGATCTGTTCCTGTATGATGTTGTCTTCGATATTTTTATCTGACATTTTCCTGGAATTGAAAATATCCATCTCAAAATCATCGTTAGACAATGTGTTCAGCTGCTTTTCCTTGCGGAAATGATCGATGATGAGATTGTGGGCAATTCGTATCACCCATGACAGAAACCGGCCGTTGTCTTTATACTTACCTTCCTGGAGGGAATGGATCACCTTTATAAAGGTATCCTGGAAAATATCCTCCGCCAGCTGCTCGTTCTTAACGATGAGCATGATATAGGTAAATACTCTGCTTTTGTGGCGATTGATCAGGATTTCAATACTGGATTGCTTGCCATTTACAAACTCCTGTACAAGTTCGTAATCATTTTTATGATTTGCTTTCAAAACTACCTCCTCTATTTGGTTTTACCAGGGTAGATGTTTGGCTTATAGGCAATCCTCCTTTTTTAGGTGTATTTTTAAAATGAGCTCGAAAATAGTTTAAAAATTTCTTTCTGCAAAAAATATTACTTTTGAATATTGTTAATTAATGTTAAAGATATTTGTTGCAGACATATAAAGTTCACAATATTTATGCCAGAAATCAATGAAAATACCGGTAACAGCATATTCATCAAAGGTGCAAGGGTACATAATCTTAAAAATGTCGATGTTTCCATTCCCCGCGATCAGCTGGTAGTGATCACCGGCCTGTCGGGATCGGGGAAATCCTCGCTCGCCTTTGATACTCTTTATGCCGAAGGTCAGCGGCGTTATGTCGAGAGCCTGTCTGCCTATGCAAGGCAATTTCTCGGGCGGATCGACAAACCAGACGTCGATTACATTCACGGCATCCCGCCTGCCGTTGCCATCGAACAACGGGTTAACACCCGGAATCCGAGGTCTACTGTCGGCACATCGACTGAGGTATACGATTATATGAAACTTTTGTTTGCCCGGATAGGGAAAACTTTTTCTCCGGTATCCGGTAAAGAGGTCAGGAGACACAATGTGACCGATGTTGTCGATTTTATAATGAAACATCCGGAGGGTGAGCGGATGCTTATTCTGACACCCTTCCTCTGCTGCGATGGTTCTTCCGTGGAATACCAGCTCGATATTTTTTTCAAACAGGGAATCACCCGTATAGAGATGGATAGCGAGATAGTCGCCATAGAGGATGTGCTCAAAGATCCGGAAATGATGGAACGGACACCCGGGATGAACCTGGTGATCGACAGGATCATCGTACGGGACGATGAGGATGAGATCGCACGATTCGGCGATTCTGTCCAGACGGCTTTCAGCATCGGGAAAGGAATTTGCCGTATCCGTAAGGCCGATGGCAAAAAGTACACGGAATTTTCGGACCGCTATGAGGCCGACGGGATTGAATTTGAAGAACCGAATGAGCATATGTTCAGCTTCAATAACCCTGTGGGTGCCTGCCCGGTATGTGAAGGTTACGGGAAGATCATAGGGATCGATGAAGATCTTGTAGTCCCCAATAAAAGCCTTTCAATATACCAGGAAGCTATTGTTTGCTGGAGAGGTGAGAAAATGTCGAAATGGAAGGACCGGCTCATCTACAATGCCGATAAGTTTGATTTTCCAGTCCATCAGCCTTATTATAAGCTTACGGAGGAACAACGGGAACTGCTTTGGACCGGGAACCGGCATTTCAAAGGCCTCAATGAATTTTTCGAATACCTGGAAGAGAAAAAATACAAGATCCAGTACCGGGTAATGCTTTCCCGTTACCGCGGAAAAACAACCTGCACGGAATGCCGCGGATCGCGGCTGAAAAAAGAAGCAACCTGGATAAAGGTGAACGGGAAGGCAATCACCGACCTCGTTAATCTTCCGGTCAACCGGCTCATGGAATTCTTCCGTGATATACAACTGACTGAAAAAGAAGAAAAGATCGCAGGGCGTCTTCTGTTGGAGATCAGGAACCGGATCAACTTTTTGCTGAATGTAGGCCTGGGATACCTTACGCTCAACCGTTTGTCATCAAGCCTTTCCGGTGGTGAATCCCAGCGGATCAACCTTGCCACCTCGCTGGGCAGCAGCCTGGTCGGATCTCTTTATATTCTCGATGAGCCCAGTATTGGTCTGCACCCCAGGGATACCCACCTCCTGGTGAAGGTGCTGAAGGATCTCAGGGATCTGGGAAATACAGTTGTAGTTGTTGAACATGATGAGGAGATCATCCGTGCCGCCGATATGATCATAGATATCGGTCCGGGCGCAGGAAGGCTGGGGGGTGAGATCATTTTCCAGGGCGGACACCGCGAGCTTGAGAAAAATGGAAAGAGTATCACCGGTGAATATCTTACCGGGAAGCGAAAAATTCCCCTGCCTGATATGCGAAGGAAGTCATCCAGCTATATCGAGATCATCGGTGCCCGGGAGAACAACCTGAAGAACCTGAGGGTGAAGGTTCCCCTGCATTTGATGACTGTGGTCACCGGAGTCAGCGGATCCGGAAAATCATCCCTCATCAATTCCGTCCTCTTCCCGGCTCTGAACAAGAGGGTGAACGGGGCAGGTAATAAAACCGGGAAGTTCGATTTCCTGGAAGGAGACATCGACCAGGTCAGGGGAGTCGAATTTGTCGATCAGAACCCGATCGGCAAATCTTCAAGGTCAAATCCCGTGACGTACATCAAGGCTTACGATGAGGTGAGAAAACTTTTCGCCGAGCAGGCTGCATCTAAACTGAACGGATTTACTCCGAGTCATTTTTCTTTCAATATCGACGGTGGCAGGTGCGAAGAATGCCAGGGGGAAGGCACCATAAAGGTGGAAATGCAGTTTATGGCAGATGTATACCTGCTCTGCGAGAGCTGTCATGGTCACCGTTTCAAGGATGAGGTCCTTGAAGTAAAATACCGGGGCAGGAGTATCTATGACGTCCTGGAAATGACCGTCAATGAGGCCATCGATTTTTTTGGTGAAAAAAAATCAGGTGCGGAAAAACGGATCGTGACCAGGCTTCAGCCCCTGAAGGATGTCGGCCTGGGTTACGTCAAGCTGGGCCAGTCGTCGAGCACGCTCAGCGGAGGAGAAAGCCAGAGGGTGAAACTGGCGTATTTCCTGTCGAAGGAGGGTACTTCCGAATCCATGTTTTTTATATTCGATGAACCGACGACCGGACTCCATTTTCATGATATCAACAAGCTGATGGATGCCTTTAATGCCCTGATACGTAAAGGCCATACCATCGTGGTGATCGAACATAACCTCGAGATCATCAAGTCTGCCGACTGGATCATTGATCTCGGACCGGAAGGCGGTGAAAACGGCGGACAGATCATTTTTGAAGGCACTCCCGAAGACCTGGTGAAGAACGGGAATTCATATACGGCTAAATTTCTGAAGAATAAATTATGAGGTTCGGAGTTTCACCACAGATTGCACAGATTATCAGAGATTAAGAATGGTTTGAAATGGTTTGAAGTGGTTTGAGATGGTTTGAAATGGTTTGATATGGTTTCAACTCCATTCAACAAATCAACAAATCAACAAATCAACAAATTCTTCGTAACATCACTGTCTCCCGAACACCTTTTCCAGGATCCCGCCTACTGAAGTCTTTGCCCAGGCAAGGGGGTCCTTCCGGATATCGATCTCTTCCCTGCCCACCTTAAAGAAGAGCCCGTCGAGAGCTCGTTCTGTTACCCAGGCGCCAAGATCCGTATTTTCAATAGGATCGATTATACCCATAGATTTTTTCGCCACGCCGTTATAGGTGGTCGTCAGGGTTTGCCAAACCTGGTTGGGACTGTAATTACCCAGGAGCTTTTTATTCAGGGAGGCATTGACCTTTGGGGAGAAGGCATCCCGGAGCTTTCCGTAGGTCGTGCTCCTGAGATAGTTAGTGGCTGCTGTGGAATCAAAAGAGGATGACGAAGATCCTGCAGGATTGCGTCCTTTCAGGATGGAAAGTCCGTCGGTTATGCTCAGATCAAGGATCGCGTCCCTGAAAATAGGACCCGCTTCGCTTGCAGCATCCTCAGCAGCGCGGTTCAGGGCAAGTATGGCATCCTCGATTTTCCTGTCCACTCCCAGAGTCCGGAACAGTATATTACTTTTGTTATCATAGATGACAGATGCTTCGGGAGGAAGGAGGATCTTGATGGCCTCATCCTTATAGTAACCATTTATCCTTGAAGTCTTGGCAACGGAAGAATCAGTGCCGACACGCAAAGCAGTTTTCAATCCTTCCACGATCTCTGAGGTGGTGATCCCCTGTCCCGTAGTGGGTGCGGCAATTGTTTTCAGGATCTCATCGCAGGAGACCATTCCTGCAATGGAAATCGTAATAATCAGAATGACAGCAACTTTTCTCATCTTATCTATTTTAGAATAAAAAAGCCTATGAAAAAATTCATAGGCTAAATTATGCATTTAAGTTGGCTTATTTTACCTTAAAGCCGAACATTATGGAAACACAACCTTCCCTGGGTTCTTCGGCCAGCCCGTCGGTAACAGGTACCTTGATCACGATCTTAAGCTGTTGGCTCGATTCGAGTTTAAAATCCCATTTCCATTCGTAATCATTGTATTTATTGTCATAAAGTACCTTACCGCTCCCGTCGACCACGCTGAATTCCACGTGTCCAAGGTTGTTGGCTCCGCAGACGCCAATCCTGTATTCGGTATCCGAATAAAAGGTCTTGTACAATTCGGCTTCCTCTCCTTCAAGGAGCACGGCGGCATGGTAGTTTCCGTCATGCTGATATGGAGCAAGACCTACTTTGCATGTGTTTTTAGCGAACTGCTTGCACTGGGCATCAGTCCGGAAAGGAATGAGAAGGAACAGAAAGAGTATGGTGCTTACAAACAAACTTCTTTTCATAATGAAGATATTTGATATTTATGAAATATACCTTGTCCTGATTGCGGCAATCTGTTTTTTCAGGCTGTCAAAAACCTCTCTTGTGATGGTGATCTGAGAATCGGATTTAAGTGTTGTGACGTTCGTTTTGGGATCTTCAACGGCTGTTATCTCCGACTGCTCAATTCTGATCTGGTCAAATATGTTTTTCAAGGTTTCGATGTCCTTTCTGACGGTCTGGACTTCAACACTTTCCTGGTTTGTTTCGAGCAGGTTAGTCACTATATTAAGAGAGAGTTTCTGATCGACGATCCTTTCCACCAGTTTGTTTTCTTTCAGGTTGGCATCCTCAGGAACCAGGTTGGTGGCAATGTAAAGTCCTTCGATCCATCCCCCCACCAGGATCACCGCCGAGGTGGCCTGGAGTCCCTTGTCCTCAAGAAATGAGGTGGAATTCAGGAGAGTTTCGGATATGATGTCGATAATTACATCCCTGTTGTTTATATTTTCTTCGAGCCGGGTGATGGTCTGCTCGTCGATTGCGTCCAGGATTTCAAGCCCGTCGGCCATTTTCTTTGCGGCATTGATATAATCGAGTGTTGCCTGTGTCTGATCAAATAAACTCGCATAGCTCAGATCCGTGCTGAATATGCCCAGATTCAGGGCCATCTTCAGATTTGTGTTATATTTTCCTGCATTGGCATGCGGATTCAAAAGAGATTCCTCATAGGTCGCACCGGCCGATTTAATAAGCATTGCCGTTTCGAGGGGTGACGGTAAGGAGTAAAAGATCCGTTTTGCCGTATTGATCTTTTCGACGAGGTCGTCATCCAGGTCAGCATTAAAATCATTTGAAATCTCTGAATTTGCACTGTCCTTGTTTTTTTTATCTCTGTCAGATGCACATCCGGCAGGAATTAACGCAAGGAAGATTATTAGTAGGATAAAGTTTAAAGGTTTATCCAAAGTTTTACTATTCATAAGGGATCTCTTTAATTATTCCGATTTTGAATGCTATTATTCCGTGAATAAAATTAATACTTTTTTTTAAAAAACAAAACTTCCTGAAAGTTCCATGAATACTGACTTTCCCTGCGATTTGACCGCGTTTTTTCATCTTCCTTAAATGGCTTTATCTCCCTTGTTCAGCGCGCTCAATAATGGTCATGTTTACGGAAACCTGTTCAAAAGGTTGTCATTAAAAAGGGGGAAAATCATAATATTCTCCAGGTCCGATGAAAATTAACTACGGGACAAGGGAACATTCACAAAAAAAACCGCCTTGTGGGGCAGTTATAAGAATTTTGTGCAGGCTGTACATCAGTAGGATCGCTCGTTGAGCAGGGACCCCTTCTCATCCCATTCCTTCCAGATCCCTGATTTGTTTCCCATGGAGTAATTCATTTCAAAGCGTAATATGCCATTGTCATCCCAGATATACCATTTTCCTTCTTTCTTATTGTCTTTGTAACGGGCTTCGGCAACCAAAATACCTGCTTTATTCCACCTGGACCATACACCGTCAAAGTTCCCGAATTTAAAGGACCGAACCTCCATCAGCATTCCTTCAGAGTTGAAAAAGGAAGTCCGACCGTCTGGTATCCCATTGATCAGTTGCATAACCAGTTTCACTTTGCCGTTCTGATAGAATTCCTTGTAGTTTCCAGTATATAATATATTATTGCTTGCATAATACATCCCGTCATTCCCTTCCAGGATCTGAGCCTGGCCGAGGACCGCCAGCGACAGGAGTATAAATACGAGTCTTATCTTTTTCATCTCTTTGAATTAAGCTGAATACCGGCTGAATTCCGCAGGGCTAACGGCAGCTGGCAAACCCCGTGTTAACATTAAATTAACACTGGGATAACACAAAGGTAACACTTGTATACCTATCTGCAAGTAAACGCGTGAAGAATATTAAACAGAACCCGCGCTACCGGAGGATCCTTATAAGGGAAGAACCGGGAAGGGGAATAATTCGGCCAATAATACAGGCCGCTTTCACTCCTTCCTGCAGGAGGCTATGGATAAGGGCCTCCGAATGGTCCGGGGGAACCGACATCAGCAGACCTCCTGATGTCTGTGCATCTTGCAGCAATACCCTCAGGGGTTCGGGCACAACATCGGCCCATTCCAGCGAATCAGCAAGGTAGGATATATTGTTTTGGGTACCGCCGGGGATGATTCCCTGGGCAGCCATATCATAGGCTTTTTCCAGCAGGGGCACAGAATCCGCGAAAATCTCCGCGCCTGTGCCGGAGGCCAGACATAACTCGCGGAGATGTCCGAGGAGACCGAACCCGGTGATATCGGTGCATGCATTTACGGGAAATTTCCGCATCACTTCGGCTGCTTTCCTGTTGAGCAAGCGCATACAGCGGAAAAGTTGATCGTCGGTTTCTGTTCCGGTCAGCCCGCGCTTAAGAGCCGTACTCAGGATACCGGTCCCTACAGGTTTTGTGAGAATGAGATCATCACCGTCCCGGGCAGTGGAATTTTTCAGGACTTTTTCCGGATGTACGGTCCCCGTGACTACCATTCCGAATTTTGGTTCATTGTCCTCGATGGTATGTCCGCCCAGGATAAAGATCCCTGCTTCGGCAGCAACCTCGTTGGCACCGGCAAGAATTTGCTGCAATGCACTAAGGGGTAGCCGGTGGTTGGGGAATGCGACGATGTTCAGCCCGAATAGCGGTTCGGCGCCCATTGCATAAATGTCGCTGAGAGCATTGGCTGCGGCTATCGCTCCGAATTGGAAAGGATCATCAACGACAGGCGTGAAAAAATCGACACTCTGAACGATTGCCATATCGTCGCTGATCCGGTAAACCGCTGCATCATCGGAGTTATTTGCCCCAACGAGAATATCGGGATGGGCAGGGAAAGGTATTTGCCGCAGGACTTCGTCAAGGATCCGCGGAGAGATCTTACATGCACAACCCAGGCCATGTGTATAAGCCGTCAGCTTTATCTTTTGATTTTCGCCGCCAATCTGCATTCCGGCTTTGCCTCCACCCAGGCTCCGTGCCACCCTGCACAAAGCTTCAGCTGCTTCCCGTACTTCTTTTTCCTGAGTGCCTTTACCTGTCGAGAGACGGATCGTGCCCATGGCTGTTTCATCGGGAATATGCATGGCGCGGAGAACATGGGAAACCATGATCTTATCGGCATGACAGGCAGCCCCGGCAGATGCTGCAACGGTTGTCAGTTCTGCAAGGATGGCCGATGCATCAATACCGGGAAAACTGATGTTCAAAGTATTGGGCAGGCAATGGTCAGGATCGCCGTTACGGATGGCTTCCGGGATCTGCCTGCTGATAAGTTCGTAAAGCAGGTCCCGCGCCTTCCGCATCGATGATGCATTCTTCTCAAGATCCTGCTTTGCTATTTCGGCGGCCTTCCCAAGGCCGGCAATTTCAAGGACATTTTCGGTGCCGGGACGAAGGTTATGCTCATGGGAAGCGCCTTCCATAAGTTTTACCGGCAGTATTCCTTCCTTTATATATAGTGCCCCGACTCCTTTCGGGGCATAGAATTTATGTCCTGCGAGCGACAGCAGGTCCACCCCGAGATTTTTGACGCTTACATCGATCTTGCCGGCGGTCTGGGCTGCATCCGTATGAAAGAGGATATTACGCTGCCTGAGGATGGCGGCCATCTCCTCAATGGGCTGGATGGTTCCCGTCTCATTGTTGGCATGCATTATTGTCACCAGAATTGTGCCCGGCCGGATTGCAGCTTCCATATCTCCGGGGTTTATCCTCCCTTTCCCGTCCACCGGCAGATAAGTGATACTGAATCCCTGCTTCTGCAGTTTTTTACATACCTCCAGAACGGCAGGATGTTCTATCTCTGAGGTGATGATATGGTTACCCCGGTCTTTCAGTGCATGCGCAATCCCGGTGATAGCCAGGTTATTTGATTCGGTTCCGCCGCTGGTGAAGACAATTTCATGGGGCCTGCATCCAAGCAGTCCGGCCACTTTTTCCCTGGCTTCTTCAACCGCCTTTCTGGCACGGGTACCATACCAGTGGTTGCTGGAAGGATTCCCAAAATGTTCCCTCAGGAAGGGGATCATGAAATCGGCAACTTCTGGATCGACAGGGGTGGTGGCATTGTAATCAAGATAAACGGGTTTCATATTTGGCTAATTTGGTGATCTGGTGATCTGGCGATTTGGTGAAGTGGATGCGTGCGTCCTCCTTACCACGGGCGTAACCGTGGCTAATACAATGGATCCCCTCCGGGGAAAAGGATCTTCTAAAACGAACAACCTAAAATAATTAAATTTGCGATCATCCGTCAAAATCCGTTTCAATCCGCGTTCCTATTCTTTCAAACCATTTCAAACCACTTCAAACCATTTCAAACAATCTCAAACAATCTCAAACCCGTAACCGGAGAACTTCATTATAATACTTACAATACCCTGTAAGTCCGCAAATCCCGCATTTGGGCTTACGGGCCTGGCAGATGTACCTTCCGTGCAGGATAAGCCAGTGATGGGCTTTGGGTACAAGTCCGGCAGGGATATATTTCAGCAGTTGTTTCTCCGTCTCCAGTGGCGTCCTGGCATCGGTGGTAAGACCGAGACGGCGGGAAACCCTGAAAACATGGGTATCAACGGCCAGGGCAGGCATATCGAAGACTACGGAGGCAATGACATTTGCCGTTTTCCGGCCTACACCCGGAAGCCTTTGCAGGCTCACCGTATCCGACGGGATCACTCCGTTATATTCTCCGAGCAGGGTTTTTGCCATTCCCAATAAGTGCTTTGCCTTATTGTTAGGGTAAGAGCATGATTTTATATATTCATAGATCTCATCGGCAGACGATGCCGCAAGGGTTTGGACATCGGGAAAACGTTTGAAAAAAGGAGGAGTGATGATATTCACTCGTTTATCGGTGCATTGTGCGGAGAGAATAACAGCCACCAGCAGCTCATAGGGATCCGTATATTTCAACTCGGTCTCCGCTACCGGCACGTTTTCTTCAAACCATCCCAGGATTTTTTGGAAACGTTCCTTTTTTCGCATGTATATTTTTTATTTCAACTCTTAAAAATAGTAAAATACCCCGTCTCCGTCCCGGAAAAAGATAAACAAAAAATTTTCCCATTCAACCGGAAAGTAAATTCATGGTTAATTTTTCGTTATTTTCAGTAAAATGCTTGCAAATAATAAGCATTATGTTTTATTTTGCTAAAAATGATTATCCCGATGATCAAAATGAACTCCAATTTTTATTTTTATTTTGAACTCTGAGAAGAGATCGGGAATAGAATATCTGATATGAAAATCCCGGTCCATCGCCGGGAAATTTTTTTTATGGACATGAAACAAACAGCTAACATCCGGACCTTGTATTATTACTTCTTCTTTTTTAACGGGAATTAACCCGCCGGGATGCCTGTTGTTATAAACAAGATAAAAATCTGAAAGGTCCCGGTACAACGGGACCTTTTTTAGTTTTAAAAGATATGGAAACCCAGATCACTGAAAACATCAAACGCATAGCCATCCAGGGCGGTTACGGAGCCTTCCATGAGATAGCTGCACTTCATTATTTCGGAGACGAGAATATTGATATTATGCCCCGGAATACCTTTAAGGACCTGATGAAATCGCTGAAAAAGCACCAGGTCGATTACGGGATCATGGCCATCGAGAACAGCCTGGCAGGGAGTATTCTTCCGAATTATACGCTCATCAAGGATTCACGGATGAAGATCATCGGGGAGATCTATCTGCGGATACGGCAGAACCTGGTTGCCCTTCCGGGACAGAAGATCAGGGACCTTTATGAAGTGTATTCCCACCCGATGGCCATTCTTCAGTGCCAGAATTTTTTCGACCAATACCCTAAGATCAGGCTTATTGAAAGCCTTGATACAGCGCTTTCCGCCAGTGAGATCAGGGAAAAGGGGCTGAAAGGTATCGGGGCCATAGCCAGCGGGCTGGCAGCAAAAAAATACGATCTTGAGATCCTGGCGCCCAGTATTGAAACCAACAAGATGAATTACACCCGGTTTTTGATCCTCCGGGAGAATCACGACGGCATTAAGAGGGATCCGGCCGGTTTCAACAAAGCATCCATCCACTTTGCACTGGCGCATAAAACGGGGTCCTTGTCAAAGATCCTTTCTATACTCTCGTATTACGATATAAATCTTACCAAGATACAATCCATGCCAATAATGGGGAAAGACTGGGAATACCAGTTCTATGTCGATGTGATGTTCGAGGATTATAACTGGTACCGGAGATCTATCGAAGCTATCGGCCCGTTCACGAGCGAATTGGGAATACTGGGCGAATATGAAAAAGGAAAATCAATAATGGAATAAAATAGAAATGTTATGGGAATAATACTGAATATAGAGCCTTTGAGCATCTGTGGTGAATGCTTAAAGAGACCCCTGATCATTGCAGGACCCTGCAGTGCGGAAACTGAAGAACAGGTGATGTCTACGGCAAGGGAACTGGCAGCGCAGGGAATTAAAATTTTCAGAGCCGGTATCTGGAAACCGCGTACGCGGCCCAATGCCTTTGAAGGAGTTGGGAGCGAAGGATTAAGATGGCTCCGTCGCGTGAAGGAAGAAACCGGTATGCTTACCTCCACCGAGGTGGCCAATGTTAAACATGTGTATGAGGCGCTCAAACACGGGGTGGATATCCTCTGGATCGGTGCCAGAACCACTGCGAATCCATTTGCTGTGCAGGATATAGCCGATGCACTCAAGGGAGTAGATATCCCCGTGATGGTGAAAAATCCGGTTAACCCCGATGCCGAACTCTGGATCGGGGCCCTCGAAAGGATCAATAACGCAGGGATACGGCAGATCATGGCAATCCACCGCGGCTTTTCGGTATATGATAAAAACCTGTTCAGGAACGATCCGCAGTGGCAGATCCCGATCGAACTCCGGAGGAGGATACCCAATCTCCCGATCATAACTGATCCCAGCCATATCTGCGGCAACCGTCATTTACTCTATGATGTATCACAGAAGGCGATGGACCTGAACTTCGACGGGCTTATCATCGAATCGCATATCAATCCCGACAAGGCTCTCAGCGATGCTAAGCAGCAGATCACGCCGGCCGCCCTCAGCGAACTCATCGGCCGGCTGATCCTCAGGGAACCCGATGCGGGCTTTGAGACTGCCCTCACCCTGGCCGAATTAAGGGAGCAGATCGATAAGCTGGATGATAAACTCTTAAATATATTTGAAAAAAGGATGAAGGTCGTAGAACAGATCGGGCAACAGAAAAAGACCAACAACCTGACCATTCTCCAGACCAAGCGCTGGGATGATATCCTAAGGAAGAGAGTGGGCCTCGGAAGCAGGAAGGGACTGAGCGAGGAATTTATTCTGAAGGTTTTCCGGGCCATACACCAGGAGTCGATCAACCACCAGACCGTCATTATGAACAAACAGGAACAAACTATCGATGCCGACAGTAAAGCTTAAGACCGGGGCCGGTGTTTCTGAGATCCTTATTCCCGGAAAGATCTCGGATCTTACGAAATTTTGCGATCCCGGCAGTACCATTCTTCTCGTGGATGAAAATATCAGGAAGCTGCACGGGGATAAGTTCGAAGGTTTCCGGATCATCAGTTCGGGTTCCGGGGAAAAAGACAAGACACTGGAAAACGCTGCCCGGATATACGGTGAAATGATCAAAACGGAAGCAGACCGTTCCTGGACCATCGTGGGAATAGGCGGCGGCATCACCACCGATCTGACAGGATTCGTGGCTTCGACCTTCCTTCGCGGCCTCCGTTTCGGATTTGTATCCACCACCCTGCTGGGACAGGTGGATGCCGCCATTGGCGGGAAGAACGGCGTCAATTATGAAGGGTATAAGAATATGATCGGCGTCATACGGCAGCCGGATTTCGTACTTTGTGACACGGACCTTCTTGCCACCCTGCCGCGGCGTGAATTTACCGGCGGTTTCGCAGAGATCATCAAATGTGCCGCCATACGCAGGGCAGACCTCTTTCCCTACCTGCAGGAAAATATAGCTGAAGCCTTAGCCGGCCGGGCCGACATCCTGAATAAACTGATCTATGAATCCGTGATCACCAAGATTGAGGTTGTGGAATCTGATGAGACGGAACAAGGAGACAGGAAGCTTCTTAATTTTGGACACACCTTCGGCCATGCCCTTGAAAAGCTTTACCGGGTTAGTCACGGGGAGGCCGTGGCTATCGGAATGGTAATGGCCGGAAGGCTCTCCGTAAAGCTGGGCATGATCTCATCAGTAAAAACAGACAGCCTCGAGGAGCTTATCACTGCCGCCGGCCTTCCCGTAAAAATGGATGTTGATCCTTCTGCGATCGCCGAAGTGATGCACAGCGATAAAAAGAGGAGAGGAAACATGTTGCAGTTCATCCTCCTGGAAGATATCGGGAAGGCAGTCATAAAATCCATCCCGGTAAAAGACCTTAATTCAATTATGCATGATCTGTGTTAGCATAGGAAATATCGGTTTCGGGGATGCACTTTCCATTGCCACGCGGGCCTCGATGATCGAGATCAGGCAGGATCTTTCGAGGTATTCGGCGGAAGAATTGACAGCCCTGATCAATGCATCGGGAAGAAGTATCATAACCGTAAGACCCGGTGCTTTTGATGAAGAAGAAAGACTGGAGATTTTCAGCCTTGCGCTTGAAAAGGGCGCTTCCTATGCCGACATCGAAGAAGACGGTTTACCTGAATTCACCGCCAGCATAAAAGACCTTACCCTGAAGTATCACCGCAGTCTTATTATTTCCTACCATAATTACGAGCAGACTCCGTCACCTGACGTACTTGAATCTATATTGAAGAAATGTTACACGAAAGGGGCCGATGTCGCAAAAATCGCCACCCTGGTCAGACAGGATGAAGATATTGTCAATTTACTCTCACTTTACAGAAAAGAAGGCAGGAAGATCATTCTCGGGATGGGGGAGAAGGGGATGATCACCCGTGTGGCCTCTGTTCCTTTGGGCGCTGAATTTACCTTTGCCTCTCCCGACGGGTCTGCCGGAACAGCTCCCGGACAGCTGAAGGAGCATGAACTGAAAGAAATATACGATATATTAAAAATCAATGAATTATGAATTCCTTCGGACGTTTATTCCGTGTTTCCATTTATGGAGAATCCCATGGTAATTCCGTGGGGATTGTCATAGACGGCTGTCCTGCAGGTGTGCCACTTAACGCATCCGATCTTGAGCATGATCTTGCAAGGCGCCGCAGCGGTGCCAAGGGCACTACAACACGGAAAGAGTTTGATATACCCCATTTTATGAGCGGTGTCTTCAACGATTATACCACCGGCGCTCCCATCAACATCATGTTCGAGAATTCTAATACGCGATCAAGCGATTACAGCAGGTTCAGGGCGGTACCCCGTCCTGGTCATGCAGATTTCGTGGCCTCACAAAAATACGGAGGCTATGAGGACTACCGGGGCGGCGGGCATTTTTCCGGCAGGCTGACGCTGGGGCTTGTATCAGCCGGTGTCGTAGCCAAAAAGATCATCGGGCCCATGAAGGTGGAAGCCAGGCTGACGGAAGCCGGGGGGATGACGGACATTGAGAAAGCCGTCGACAAGGCCGTGGAGGAAAATGATTCGATTGGAGGGATCGTGGAATGCATTATCGGTAACGTACCGGTGGGACTGGGCGAACCGTTTTTCGATTCGGTTGAATCCCTGCTCGCTCATATTTCCCTTGCGATACCGGCGATAAAAGGGGTGGAGTTCGGATCGGGTTTCCGGGCTGCAGGAATGCGGGGACTGGAACATAATGACAACATCATTTCCCCCGCCGGGAAAACGGAAACAAATTATGCAGGCGGCATCAACGGCGGGATCACCAATGGGAACGAAATCGTATTCCGGGTTGCCGTTAAGCCTGCAAGCAGTACTTCGCAGCCCCAGAACACGCTGAACGTCACAACAGGGAAGGTTGAAGAACTCGTTGTTGAAGGAAGGCATGACAAATGCATTGCCCTGCGTGTGCCCCCCGTGCTGGAAGGTGCTGCGGCTATCGTTATGGCCGATATGCTGATGATCGAAGGTCGAACGGATCGAATATTTAACAGGATAAAATAAGTAATATGAGAATCGCCGTTGTCGGAGCCGGAAATATGGGCTCCTGGTTAGTCGAATCGCTCTGCCTCGATTATGAGGTTGGAGTGTATGATGCAGACCGTAAGAAACTGAAATATTTTTTTAATTCCCGGAAATTCCTGTATTATGAGGAGTTGTTCGAATTTCAGCCCGACATGCTGATCAATGCCGTGAGCCTCGAAAATACAGTCAAAGTGTTTGAAGAGCTCGTCCCTTATCTTTCGGAGAATTGCATCCTTGCCGATATTACCTCGGTGAAAAACGGTCTCTCCAAATTTTACAAGAAGGCCGGACGACGCTTCGTATCCACACATCCCATGTTCGGACCCACTTTCGCCAACGTGAAGAACCTGGCGGATGAGAATGCCATCATCATCAAGGAATCTGACGAGGAAGGTAAAGAATTTTTCCGGTCGTTCTATGCCGCTCATAAGCTGAAGATCCACGACTACTCTTTCGAGGAGCATGACCGGACGATAGCCTATTCCCTTTCCATCCCCTTTTCCTCGACCCTGGTTTTTGCATCCTGCATGAAAACCCAGGAAGCGCCCGGAACGACCTTCAGGAGACACTATGAGATAGCCCGCGGTCTTCTTTCGGAAGATGATTTTCTGCTGTCGGAGATCCTGCTAAGCCCATATAGCCTTGAACAGGTTGAAAAAACCAGGGACAGCCTTACCGGTCTCATTGAATTGATAAGAGAGCGTAATACAAGGGGACTCAGGGAGTATTTCCACGAACTCCGGAAAAATCTCGGGATGGAGGAAGATAGTAAAACCCCCTGACAAAAAATCAACAGGCAGGCAAGTCAGGAATGTCCCGAAAAAAAGCAGCTTCGGCAACCTTCATTTTAATTTCCGGCACCGGAAGCTGCTAGTTTGAAGCGGGCATGAAATACTTCATGGAATTTGACGCATCAGAACACGATCAATAAAATAATGAGCAGAAGTAGAAGGCCCCCGGAGATATAGAAAACATAGGCCTCCTGGTGCATCTTTATCTCCTTGCGGATGTAATTCAATTCCGACTTAATATCCTTCTTTTCATTAGGTGACAATGAAGTAACAGGAATATTCCTGATTTCTTTGACACGGTTTTCAAGAATTTTCACTCTCTGTTTATGCTCAGTTTTAGTCATATGAGTGACCTCTTCCTTACTGAGTTTATCCACCGGTCCGTTCGCCATCGCTGCCAAACCGAAAAAGAATAGCATTGAAATAAATATTAACCGTTTCATAAGTAAAAGGTATTAATGTTAAATGAAAAAATACAAAGCGATCATTATGCCATTTTTACACTTGACAAGATAATTTTACCGCGGGATTCGCATTTGGCGCGCTTTCGCAGGCAACACACCCTATCCTGTGCCAGCCGGATGAAAAGGTAGATTTTGTCCATTTTGGGGTAGAATTTCCCCGGTCGCATTTTTATAATCAGGTGGATCCATGGTACATCGAAGAAATTTTCCAGATAAAAGGAACGGTCATCCAGGGCATTATTTCAATTTTGTCAAAAAAAACTTATTTTTGCAGTTTCAAAATCGCTGCTGTCCGGAACTTATAAATCCGGATGCAGGTTAACCGGATCAGAATGATATTACCCATTGTTTCTATAGGGAATGAAATATTGAGGACGAAGTGCAAGGATATTGAACGCGGAAACTCCATTCTTGCTGATCTTATCCCAAACATGTGGGATACCCTGTACGCAGCCGAAGGGGCCGGGCTTGCCGCACCGCAGATCGGGCACGCTTTGCGGCTTTTTATCATCGACAGCAAATCCATATTCGAATACCTGGAAGAAGACGAACGTGAATGGTTCATCGGCGACACAGGGATTGCCGAGACATTTATCAACCCCGTGATCACTTCGAGATCCGGGGAGACCTGGTCAGAAACAGAAGGCTGCCTAAGTATTCCGGGGATTTGGGATGAGGTGGAAAGGCCATTGACAATCACGATCGAATATTACGACCGTAATTTTGAACACCGGGTAAGGGAATTCAGCGGAAAAACCGCACGGATCATCCAGCATGAATACGATCATCTGGAAGGGAAATTATTTTCAGATTATCTTTCCGTACTAAAGAAAAGGATGATCAACGGGCGTATGAAAAAAATCTCCGAAGGAAAGGTGAAGACGCGGTACAGGATGAAATTTGCAGGGTGACCCTTCCTTACCGCCAGGGGAGTTCCTTACTTAGGGCTGACAGTATAAAAATCACCGGGTTGCAGGCTGCATTCGTCTATCATATCCATGCAATACTCTAGAAAGCCGAGATTTTTATCCGTATTATTTGTTCCCATGGTGAATTTTACACCGGCTGCCTTAGCTCTTTTTATAAAAGTGGCCGAAGGGATATGGTACCGGGCGCCGATCTCTATGGCGATATGATTCTCCACGGCAGCCGAAATGACCCTGTCCATTCTTTCGGGCGTCCATAATTCATCGTATTTGTCCTGTATGATGTCGGGGATATATGTGGAATTGACATAGATATTAACAGGTTCGTTTTTCATGATGTTAGTGATCCTGTCCACAAGCATATTCATAAATGCCTGTTCGTCTTCCACCCATACTTCATCTTTCATCCACAGCCGTGTACGGCGGCCCTTATCATCGGTGAATGTCATTGCATCCGTGAAGGCATAGTCAAATTGCCTGACCGAATCGGGCGAAAAAAGTCTTATCCATTCGCGCCCTTCAGCCTGCAATCCGCGTGCAAATGGATACCTGTCGAGTGAGTGGTAGTATTCCATCAATGCCGAATCGCCGGTTATGGGAAATCCCAGTCCGCAGTTCGCCGCTATACCATAAGAAATGCCTGTAAGTTTTGAATACCGGCTCACTTCCTCAAGTGTGAGACCCCCTTTAAGATGTGCATGCAGATCGGTTATGGTAAATCCCTCCTTCTTAAGGGAATCGATCCGGTGGATAAGCGCGAGTGTGTCAGAAAAAACAACAGTGTCTTCCGTGCGTGCCTGCCTGTGTTGGCTACCTGTGCATGAAAGAACGGATAGCATAAGCCCTAGAAGGAATATATACAGGAAACGGATTTTGGAGATTGCCATGTAAAGAAATTTTTTGATTAAATTTTGAGGCTAAGATATAAAACCCACGCAAAAAATTGTCGTAAAATGGCATGTACTTATGAGCATCTTTCAAGTCAGGGGAAAAATCCTGGCCGAAAAAAAATCCGTAAAGAGCAGAATTCCCGGATTTACATGGGATTCCACCTGAGAAATCGTCAAACCGGCTGAAAGATCGATGGTGATGTACTCCATCGTGCATGGGATCATCAGGCTGAACTTTAACAGAATCCATATGTTTTCCGAATGGATTGAGTGAATCATCAGCAGGCTTGAAACTTAGCCGTGAAATTTAAAAGGCGGCTTATTTAGAACAATTTTTAGCGCACCACCTGCGTTAAAAAAAGCAAATTAACTCAAAAACCAGGATTATGCAGAGGAGAAACTACTTTACGCGAAAATTGAGTCAACCCATTCTTATCTTTATCACCGTTTTTCTGATCGCCTCATCCTTTACCCTTTTACAGGCACAAAATGAGGAAGAGGAGAAGCCTTCCCTGAATACGGGTACTATCGAGGAACAATTTGATTATATGGTGGATAAATCAAGTAATTACGAAGAGTATAAAGTGATCCGAAAAACCTGGGTTTCTACGTTTCGCTCTCATTTCGCGGATTCACTCAAAGAAATGCGGGGGGACATTGGAGCCAAGCAGGGTCTGATCCGCCAAAAAGATGTGAGGATCGACTCCCTGAATGCCGAATTACAACGCACGCGGGAAGAATTGCAGACCGCGAAAAAAAGCAGGGACAGTCTTACCCTCTTAGGGATCCGGATGAATAAAAGCATTTACAACGCAGTGATGTGGACACTTATCGCTGCCATGATCGCTGCCCTGATCGTGTCGGTCGGCCTCTACAAAAGGAGCAACCGGGTGACCGTTCAGACCAAAAAGGATCTTAACGAAGTTCGCGAGGAGTTTGAGGAACACCGCCGTAAGGCCCGGGAACAAATGGAATTGGTGAAGAGAAAACACCTGGATGAGATTAATAAACTTCGCAACAGCCACTGACGCCTGGAAGAATTTGGTGATTTGGTGATTTGGTGATTTGGTGAAGTGGAAGAGGAAGAGGATGGGAAGAGGAACACGGATTTGACGGATTTGTGCGGATAATCACGGATGAAGAATTTGGTGATTTAGTGAATGAAAAGTCACGGTCACCTACTTAAAATCGGTGTTAATCTGTGTAATCCGTGAAAATCCGTGTTCCTCTTCCCTCAAACCATTTCAAACCATTTCAAACCATATCAAACCATATCAAACCATATCAAACCATATCAAACCATATCAAACCATATCAAACCATATCAAACCATATAAACCTGTTCCCGATAGCCATATAGCCATCGGAACCCATCAAAATTTACTTCCACTCAACTTTAGGATTTATATAATGTTATTATAGACAAACTCTTAAATCCTATACCATTATGCAGACAATTCTCGGTTCGGGTGGAGCAGTCGGGACGGTTCTTGCGAAAGAGCTTCTCGCCTACACCGACAAGATCCGGCTTGTGAGCCGTCACCCCGTAAGGATCAATGAATCAGATGAGCTTTTTGCCGCCGATGTGACCGATCCGGCCCAGGTTGACAAGGCCATTGAAGGATCGAACATTGTCTATGTAACTGTGGGATTTGAGTATAAGAAGAAAGTCTGGGAAAAGACCTGGCCACCCTTTATTAAAAGCGTGCTTGAAAGCTGTTCCAGGCACAGCGCATGGCTCGTTTTCTTCGACAACGTATATATGTACGATCCGAATTATATCGGTCATATGACGGAGGAAACACCTGTCCGTCCATCTAGCCGGAAAGGAAAGGTAAGGGCTGAGATTGCCGGGATGATCATGAAAGCCTCAGAATCCGGAAAAGTCAAGGCCCTTATCGCACGGTCGGCCGATTTTATAAGCGCAAGGAACAGCGTCTTAGGAGAACTGGTGCCGAAGAACCTGATAAAAGGCAAAAAAGCAAATTGGTTTGCCAATGTTCACAAAGTCCATAACTTTACCTTTGTTCCCGACGCCGCAAGGGCAACGGCAATTCTGGGTAACACGCCTGAGGCCTATGGACAGGTCTGGCATCTTCCTGCCGACAGTACCCGGCTTACGGGGAAACAGTGGATTGAATTATTTGCGAATGAAGTAGGGGTTAAGCCTTCCTACCAGGTGATGCCCATCTGGATGTTGGGCGTAACCGGAATTTTTGTACCAATTTTAAGGGAATTACGGGAAATGGTGTACCAATATGACAGGGATTATTTTTTTGATAGTTCTAAGTTCACAAAAAAATTCGGTTTTAAACCCGTCAGCCCCGGAGAAAGCATAAAGAGAGTGGTGGAGGAGCTGAGGAGCGAAAGCCATTGATTATCAGGCTATTTACGGTGATGTTTTTTAAAAAATTTTGTCATGAAAGAAAATATTATCAGGGGTACAACCGGTAGTCCCACCGGGTATTATTCTT
Organism: uncultured Bacteroidales bacterium; assembly: GCA_963771005.1. Taxonomy (GTDB): domain Bacteria; phylum Bacteroidota; class Bacteroidia; order Bacteroidales; genus DASQZK01. The sequence goes on along the minus strand of CAVYRO010000008.1, from coordinate 376,755 downwards.
TCGGTGAACCCGGCCCGGCAGAAAATTCAGGATCCGGATCTCCGCTGAGCATGACTGTTGTCTATAATAATATAGCGGGTGACCCGGCCCTGCAGGAATCCTGGGGTTTCGGCATCTGGATCGAAGGTGAGGAAGGAGCGGTTCTCTTCGATACGGGAAGTGACGGAAATGTTCTGCTTAAAAATATTGCCGCCGGGGGTATCGATCTTACGCGGCTGCATTCCATCGTCATATCGCATGAACATTGGGATCATATATCGGGCCTTCCCGAGATCATCAGTAAGCTTAAACGCCAGATTGCCGTGTTCGTCCCTAAAGGACTGGAGCAGCAGATACTAAAGATAGCGCCGGGGGCCGATATCATCCCTGTGACCGGACCGCAATGCATCACCGGCGAGATATGGATCACCGGACCGCTGGATGGTGATCATAAAGGGAAGCCTGTGTCAGAGCAGTCGCTTCTGATCAGCAGGCATGGGAAATCATACCTTATAACGGGATGTTCACATCCCGGGATCCAGAATATTGTTTCTTTTGCGAAGCAACATTTTCCGGGAAATGAGGTCTCCCTCATCACCGGCGGATTTCACATGAATGAGATGGATGCGGATGAAATCAGGGATGTCATTGGAAGGCTTGCTGAATCAGGTGTCCGGATGGTAGCCCCTTCACATTGTACGGGTGACACAGCCATGAAATTATTCCGGGAAACCTGGAGAGATAACTTTCTTCACCTGGGCCTGGGAGAATCCTTCGAAGTTGTTTAAGTGTAAAGATTTTCTTTCACCCTCATAAACGATAGTACGCTCTAGAGCATTTCGAGCTGCAGAATTTTTTCTGTAGTCCCGGTGATCCTGAATCTGTCGTCAATGCGTTTGCCGATGATCCATACAATATTCTTACCGCTGGTCAGCAACCAGGTATTTTCTTTATCCGGGATTGACACCTTGTTATCAATGAAAAAGTCGCTTAGTTTTTTCATGTTTTTCATGCCTAGAGGCCTGAAATAATCTCCTTTCTCCCATTTCCTTATGATCAGGGGAAATTCCAGCAGATCGAAATCGACGCATGCAATGTCGGGATATCGTGGAATGATGAATTCATCCTTGCGGTCAAAAACCGAAAGTGAAAGCTTAATGGGTTCTTCGATATTCAGGTACGGATTCTCAATATAATACCTTTTCAGTTGTGGAGGCCGCAAAGGTTCAATGATGAGGAAATCCCTGTCTTTCACAAGCCGGTGGGTGGGGGAGAGGAAGATCCTGCCAGGGGGGCTCCCGAGACTTTTCATTACATCACCGGTAACGGCAGATGTGAAATCAAATTCGACGAGGATCCCATAAAGCCATACATGGGCATACTTTTCACGGCTGAGCCTGTCTACAGGGATCAGCAGCTTTCTGTTATCCCTTACCAGGAATTCCCGTTTTTTTTCTTCTAGTACCTGGAGATATATCCCGGCGGCTTCCCGGAGCCTTAAAATATTTTCGAGCATAACCTCGCTGAAACGGGGATTGATCTCTTCCAGAACCGGTATGACACCATGGCGGATCTTATTTCTCGCGTATTTCAGGGTCGCATTGCTCGAATCCTCTCTCCACTCCAGGTGATGTTCACTGGCATACCCGCTGATCTGATCCCGGCCTGTGAACAGCATAGGTCTTATGATCTGGCCGCTTTTTTCTTTTATGCCTGTAAGGCCCTTTATCCCGGTTCCCCGTACGAGGTTGATGAAGAATGTTTCCGAAATGTCGTTCCTGTTATGCGCCGTAGCGATGTAATCGCAGCCTGCCATGACCCGTACCTCCTCAAACCATTCGTACCTCAATTCCCTGGCGGCCATCTGGATGGACATGGAATTATTAAGGGCATATTCGCGGGTGGTAAAAGACCGGGTGTATACCTGCAGATCGTATTTTTTCCCGAGCTCCTTAACGAAAATTTCATCTTCATCCGATTCTGAACCCCGGAGCTTAAAATTACAATGTGCTATGGCACAAGAGAACCCGGAGCGATAAAACAGGTCCAGCATGACAATGGAATCGATACCTCCCGAAATGGCAAGCAAGATGGAATCCTTTTTTGAAAAAAGCCGGTTTGTTTCGATATAGGAAACGAAGGGCCCGATCATACCTAAATTTTCAACTAAGGTAGAAAAAAGGAGGATGTCTTAAAAGAGGTGAATGAATATTGTAAAGACGTTGCACGCAACGTCTCCTTTGCACGCAACGTCTCCTTTGCATCGCAACGTCTCCTTTGCACGCAACGTCTCCTTTGCATGCAACGTCTCCTTTGCACGCAACGTCTCCTTTGCACGCAACGTCTCAATGCAACGTCTCTACAAATATATCCCTTCGCCGGATTCTTCCGGGATCAATTTTCTGAAAGATATGCGGCAATGCCTTCCTGGGTTGCCTGAATGGCTTTTTTACCTGTGTTCCAGTCGGCCGGACAAACCTCGCCGTTGATTTCAAAAAACTGGAGAGCGTCAACCATCCGCAGTGTTTCATCAACGCTCCTGCCCAGAGGCATATCGTTCACTATCTGGTGACGTACAATACCTTTTTTATCGATGAGGAATAATCCCCGGTAGGATTGGGGAATCCCACTGAAACCTGCCTGACCCTCCTCATTGTATTCAAATTCGCCTGCCAGTACATCATAGTTTTCGGCGATGGTCATGGCCTGGTCGGCTACAAGTGGAAACCTGACACCTTTGATACCACCTTCTTTCCTGTCGGTCTGGAGCCATTTCCAATGAGAAAATTCGGAATCAACGGAACAGGCCACAACGGCGACATTCCTCTTTTCAAATTCTTCGATCCTGTTCTGGAAGGCTATGATCTCTGTGGGACAGACAAAGGTGAAATCTGCCGGATAAAAGAAAAATACCACATATTTTTTTCCGGTATATTGTTCTAGTGAGAAATCCCTTATTACTTCACTTCCATTGATTACAGCGGGAGCAACGAATCCGGGAGCTTTTTTTCCAATTAATACTGCCATAATTTCCTAATTTATTTTTGGTTAAATAGTGTTTGCAAGAAAACTCGACAACCCTTCGACTTCGCTCAGGGACCGGCGACTTCATTCAAGAGGGTGAACTTTTCGGATGGTGGTAAGGCAGGCAAAAGGCCCTTCTTGCGAAAGTCACTGAATTTTAAATTTATACATAGGGGCCTTTTGCCTGCCTTACCACCATCCGAAAAGTTCTTCGTTCATCGAATTGACCGGTCCCTGAGCGAAGTCGAAGGGTTGTTGAGTTTCTTTCTGATACTAAATAGTAAAATACAAATGTATATGTATTGAATAATTTCAATTCATTAAACAGAAGTTTTCCGCCAGGTAAAGCTGGGCTTCTGCGAATAAAAGTTTTTAACGGATTAATGATTAAAAGAGCGGTAAACTATTCTATTGTTGTAAATGAAACGAAATTATCCGGTTTTAAGTATGGAGGAACCTAATAAGGAAGGATCGCGGGGGCATCTATGTAGAAATTATTGGGATTGAGTTTCTTCTCTCCTGAAAAATCCAGATAATCTCCGAGACTCATTCCGGCAAGATTGGGATAGTAGGTGAATCTGAACTGAAATGTCGGGAAAACGAGCCTCTCATTTCTAATCCTGACGCCGACTCCCAATGCCGTGTAAGCATTTACACTATTAAATTGTGCCTTTTCGGGTCCAATAAAGGCAAAATCGGCAAATTCAAAAAGCACAAACCGGAAACCATAGATATAGTAAGGGGTGAATGCATCAGACTCCAGGTTCAGCACCAGTTTCTGACGTCCATAGATATCTGTCCGTGAAAAGCCGGTCAGTCCGGATTTATCATTGATATAGATCCTTTCCAGGGCAAAGCGGTTGATACCCCTTGTAAATGAAAGATTCGCGAAATACCTGAATTTGAACTGCTGAACGATGTATAAATTGGTGAAGTAATTTGCGTCGAAGCGGAACACACCCTGCTGGAAATCACCGGCAGGTGTAATAAAACCGCCTGCGGAAGTGTTCAGGTAAAGGTAGCCGTAATTCAGCAGGTAATCGCCATGTGCCAAATTCAGCGAAGTATAGGTGCGGGTCTCAAATTCGTCGAATTCCTCTCCCAGGATCAGGTTTGTCTTCCACCCTATAGGGATATCTTCGGTACGGCCGTAACTATATATCAGGTTGCTTCTGAAAAAAGTCTGCGAAGAAAAGGCAAAACTATTCAGCCATACCGTTTTATTGTGGTATTCATACAAAAGGTTCTGTTCCACCCGTGGTCTTTCGAAATATTTTTCATGATATATCCGCGAAGAAAGCACGAAATTCGTTCTTTTCCGGTTCAGCGGGTTGTTTTTCTGTATGGGGAAGGCCCTGCCTATCCAAAAATCATAATAATTAAATTTTATATTTTCCTTAATAGTGGATGTATCGGAAAACCATATATGCCGAACCGTCCGGGTATGTTGAGCAGAAAGTCCGCCGGCATATTTGGTGTTTGGAGTGAAGAATCGCCGTTCAAAGGAGATCCCGTAGGATCTAAGGTCGTAGACATTCTGATAATAGAGTTTACCGTCGGTGAATGATCCAAGAATATTGTGATTCCTGTAAAATCCCTCGTAACCCAGGAGATGGGATTTTGCCCCATTCCAGTAAATATTGTTTTGCAGTTCATGCCCGGTTCCCAGGATATTCCTGTCCCAGATCTCGGCCTTCCCCGATTTAACATCACTCAGTTCAACGAAAAAGGCCTTCGATCCTATATCTTTAGTGATGACGGTGACATCGACCATCTTGGGTTGTCCTTTAACCTCGCTGATGATTATCCGTGCATCTTCAATATAGCTTTGTTCTCTCAGCAGACGTTCGTTATCAGCAAAAACCTGCGGATCGACTGCATCACCCTCCCTGAAAAGCAGGTTATGCCGCAATACCCCCACCCGCGTTTTTACATGAATGGTATTCGCCATATCATTCACCCAGGATTCTTTATGATAGGAGGTATCCGTTATACTGGTTCCGAAGGGATCGAGTCTTACGAAATTTATGTTACGGATGGTTTTTCCTGCAAAGGGCAGATATACCCATTCACTCTGGTGAGTCCCTATTGTATCTTTTATTGGTTTTTCAGGCGCAGTTATGACAATGTTATGAAGTTCCCGGGTCCATTTGTTCTGGTAGGCTTTTTCCTTTAGATTCTCAAAGAATTCACGCGTTTTTTCTTTGCTGCTGTCACTGACAACCGTATCTGCCGTCATACCGGCATCAGCCTTCACGGGGTTCTGGGCCCGAAGTCCTGCCGGTGCCATCATCCACAGGGAAAGGAAAAGCATTGTATATGGAAGGGCAAATCTCAATTTATCAAAATAATTGTGCGGAAATATAATAAACTTTCCCGTGAAAAATTCCACCGGCAGCAAAGACCAAAGTTACGATCCGGAAATCCCGCTCTTTAATTATGAATAAAGGGGTCAGACACGAGGAAATTGCATGAGAACAGGCAGGTATTCCAGGGTTACTTTAGTCCGGCAACCGATGGTCCCTGATCAAATATGATATCCACCGGGATATTCATATTGTTCAGCTCCCGAAGGTCTTTTTGAAGCTGTTTCCTTACATAGCCATTTTCTCTGATCAGGTCCGTTGCGGCCTCATAATCGCCCGTGCCCTGAATGGTAAGCAATTTAGCGGAAAGATTTTTAATCGCTCCCTTCATCTTTTCGAAATTCACCCGGTAAGTGCCTGTTGCTTCATCTCTTGTGAAGGCACCGGCCTCCTGGAAATAATAGAACCGGATCATATTGGCAACACCGTGAGCCGAAGAAGCGCCAAACCGGACAGAACGAAAGATGCCGGCAAGAAAGGTCACGTAATTGTTCATCAGGTCTTTATTTTCGTGTTGACCCGAATCGGCAAGTTTACTGATGATATATAAACCCAGTATATCGGCTTTACCCTCCTCGAGGGCAGAATAGGTATCTTTAAGGGCATCCCTGACACTCCCTTTACCATCCACTGTATAATCGACTCCCAATCCATGTGCGACTTCATGATACATCGTATTTTCGAAAAATGCATCGAAATCGATGTACTTCCTCTGGTCTTCGGCAATAAGTACATTGGATATGGGTACGAGGATCTTCTCAAATTTATCACGTATTGTATTTTTAAGCTGAAGTTTCCGGCTTCCGAATTTTGCTCTCACTTCAGGATCGTTGGGCAGATTGATCGCAATGGTTTTGCTTCCGGCGTTGCAATCACCTGCATAGTAAATGACGTTGTAAACGTTCAGATCAGAATTTGCGGAGGGTACCTTGTCTCTGAATTTTGCCGGAACAGGAAGCCCTTTCTGCAGTTCAGGGAGCATGGATGATACTTTTTTCAGCTTATTGCTCCAGTCGTGGTCCTTCAGGAGAATAAATGCTTCATGGGCAGCCTTATAATTAAATAATTGATCCTCATAATTTTCGATGGGACCGACAACAAAATCGATATCATTATTTTTCATCTGCATCCAGGCGGCATCGCTATCGTAGTATTTATCCGTCAGAAGTGCTTCCGAGCGGAGTTTAAGGTATTTTTTAAAACCGGGATCCTGTGCAAGGCCGGCTGCTTTATCCAGAAGGCTGGCGGCTTCACGGACCTTGTCGCTGAAAGCATCATGATACCACACCGATATGAGATTACCGGCCGTATCCCTTCTGATCAGAGTGTACTGGCTCGTTTTGTCCGGATCGTTGAAATTTTGAAATTCATCCACGGACATTCCGGTGGGATAGAAATTGGCCCCGGCAGGTTTTTCACCGTATTTGTCGCTGAGCGGTTTGTCATCGTTCAATCGCTCCCAGGGCCCGTAATTGATCGTGAACAGGTCTTTAAGCGTCGGATTGCCGGCCGATGAAAGCAGTGAATCCTTATCGCCCGGGTAGGCTTCTTTCCAAAACAGGTCATCCATGATGTCCGCAGCCCGGAAGAGTATGCCCAGCATATCTTTCTGATCTTGTGTCAGGTCTGCAATGTCGGCTGTAAGCCTCACTTTGACAAAGGATTTCAGTTTGTTCTCCAGCATCTGTTGTCCGGTGTATAGCGTGATATTCTCCTCCGGTGTATCCCCCATCATGATCAGGGTACTGTCGTCCTTCACATATTGAAACGATTGGTTGATCACAACGCTGCCGTGCTGCAATTCACTGAGGATGGTTATGTATCCGGGTTTATCATCCAGAATCTTATAGGTACCCGGTTCACCATTCATGCTAATCACCCCTGCAGGCTGAATTGTAATGACAATATCGGCCGGCATTTCCACTTTGACCTTATCAACATCTTCAGATACCTCACGGGTTCCCCTGAAGGTTTTGTACAGGAAATCATAGTTTTTCTGAGTGCATGAAGAGAAAAGGAGGGTAGAGACAAAAACAACGGGGAAAATCAGCTTTTTCATGGAAGGATTAATTTTAATTTACAACAATCAGCTATGGCTAAACGCATTTAAATGAAATGGATAGCATCGTTTAGTGTAACACGTTACACCCTCTATTGTTGAGCTTGTCATCCATTTAGAACACAGGTGATGCTTAGATAATGTTGCTATAAAGCCCAGCCAGGTAAATTCTCCCTGCACATGAACCGGGATGGATCATCATGTTGCAACTGCCGTACTACAAAATTTTCCGTGCCGGACCCTCCCGGTTTTCTTCTTCATTTCCGGTCTTCGGGCTGCATGTTTTCAGTAGGCTCTCGCAAACAAAACTTTCCGCGCAGCCGGTTTGCCTGAGTAAATGCATGTTCCTTCCTCATCCTTTACACCCAGCGGGATACAACGGATGGTAGCTTTAGTCTCCTGCTTGATCTTTTCCTCTGTTTGTGCGGTTCCGTCCCAGAAAGCGCTTATGAATCCTCCCTTGTTCTCTATGATATCCGTGAATTCATCCCATGTCTTGGCTTCCCGTGTTGATGCTTCCCTGAAGGCCAAAGCTTTTTGGTATATGGAGGACTGGATCTCAGTCATGAGGTCCTTTACTCTTGCAGCGATCCCTTCCCGGCTAACTGTGTTTTTTTCAAGTGTATCACGCCTTACGAGTTCGACGGTTCCATTCTCAATATCGCGCGGGCCCAGGGCAAGTCGTACGGGGACTCCTTTCAGTTCGTATTCTGCAAATTTCCACCCCGGTTTATGGGTATCCCGGTTGTCGTATTTAACCGTTATCCCGAGGTCTTCAAGCTCCTTTTTCAGCTTTTCGGCAACAGCGGATATAGCGGCTATCTCATCGGATTTCCTGTAAATGGGGATGATCACCACTTGCAGGGGTGCAAGTTTCGGGGGCAGTACGAGCCCGTTATTATCGCTGTGGGCCATGATGATAGCGCCCATCAGCCGCGTGGAGACGCCCCATGATGTAGCCCACACGTAATCCAGAACACCTTCCCTGTTGGTGAACTGGACATCGAATGCCCTGGCAAAATTCTGACCGAGGAAATGGGAGGTTCCCGACTGGAGTGCCTTTCCGTCCTGCATAAGCGCTTCAATGCAATAGGTATCGATCGCCCCGGCAAATTTTTCGCTCTCTGTTTTAATACCCTTGATAACAGGTATGCCCATCCATTCTTCTGCAAAACGCGCATATACCTCCAGCATCCGGACCGTTTCCTCCATAGCTTCCTCCCGGGTTGCATGTGCGGTATGACCTTCCTGCCAAAGGAATTCCGCCGTTCTGAGGAAAAGCCTGGTACGCATTTCCCACCTAACGACATTGGCCCATTGGTTTATGAGGATGGGCAGGTCGCGGTATGACTGGATCCAGTTTTTGTAGGTGTTCCAGATGATCGTCTCTGAAGTGGGCCTGATAATTAGTTCTTCTTCAAGCTTCGCATCAGGATCGACGATAAGGCCCCCGTTTTCAGTGTCATTCTTCAGGCGGTAATGAGTCACGATAGCGCATTCCTTGGCAAAGCCTTCAACATGGGCAGCTTCCCTTGCGAAAAAGGATTTGGGGATGAACAGCGGGAAGTAGGCATTCTGATGCCCTGTGGCCTTGAACATTTTATCCAGAGCTGATTGTATATTTTCCCAGATCGCATAACCGTAAGGTTTGATTACCATACAACCTCTTACAGCCGAATATTCAGCCAGGTCAGCTTTCAAAACCAGATCATTATACCACTGGGAGTAATTCTCCTCTCTCGAGGTAAGCGCTTTAGCCATTTGCTTAGGATTTAGTCAGTCTGCAAAATTGCGAAATTTAATCCTATTACAAAAATGATCACTTTAAATAAAGAGCGATGCATGGAAGGAACTAAACCTTATCTTCAGACAATAAAGCCCGCTTTTTTCCGTCAATATCCTAACCCCAGGTATGAAAACCCTCCGGGTTGAACGCTGAATGGCATACCAACCGCTTCAGGACAAATTTGTTAAAAACGCAGGGATACTGCATTTTTCATATCAAATTTCGTACTTTGGTACTTCTGAATCCAGTGTGTCCTGTTAAAATGCGCAACACATTCATTTTTGGTATAGTATTTGCTTTTTTCATACTGTAATTGACAAAAAATATAAACCTAATCATAAGCCAGGAGGTTTAATCATGAAAACTTTAGTACATATCTTATTATTCACAACCTTTCTCCTCGCTTCGTGTGCCAGTGGGTATTACGCCACTTCCGGAAACTATGACGATGCCTATTATTCCCCATCGGACAAAAAAGCGGCTCAGACTACTGAATCCGCTCAGCCGGCCCAGAATAATTCACCGGTAAATAACCAGGCCGTCAACCCGGATAATGTAAGAAATACCGGCGCCCTTCAAGGAGAACAGAATGCCTATGATGAGCAGGGACTTACAGATTATGAAAGGTATAAAAGGCAAAAAGAGCAGGAAATGCTCAGCGATGATTATACCGGAAATGAAGAGTCTTATGATCAGTCACAGGCAGGTGTATACGACACAACCTTCGCTCCCCAGCAGGACCAGGATCAGTATTACAATGACGCTGAACAACCCGTGGTCGTGAACAATTATTACTACAACGATGACGATTATTACGATTACTATTACACGTCACGACTGAGAAGGTTCCATAGCCCTTACTATGGCTGGGACTACTACGATCCCTGGTATTCCGATAATTACTGGTATAGCTACAATCCGGCTTCCTGGGGTATGAGTATCTACCTTGGTTCCCCATGGGGTATGAGCCTCGGCTGGTATCGTCCTTACTATTCACCATGGTATAGCAGTTATTACGGATACAACGATTTTTACCCTTATTCCGGTTACGGATACGGTTACGGTTACGGATACCCTTACTACAGTGGCTACCGCAACGGTTTTTATAACGGATATTACTCCGGGTACTACGGGAACTCTTACGGTTATGGCTATGGCTATGGCTACGACAGGTACAATAGTACGAGCCGCGGACATATCCCCTACAGGTCAGGATACTCCATGAGATCATCCTCATCCAGTAATGTAGCAGCCAGAAAATCGGGCGGTGATACAAGAGTTGGAAGCAGGACGAACTCCACTACCTATGATCCGAAACAGACAAGGGTTGGATCAGGCAGTACTGTCGACAGAAAAAGTACCGGCGGAGCTGAGAGAACCCGTTCCCTCGATAATGCAACAGCCACAAGGACAGCCACCCGCACACAGGGCAATTCAGGTGTTGTCAGGTCCACAACCAGAACCCAGACGCAGGATGGAAATGCGGTAAGGAAAAGTACATCAGGGAATCAACCCTCCGTAAGACCGGGCGAACAGAACAGACCGTCTTACAACCGTCCTTCAACCCGTACCTATACTCCGAGTTATGAGAGACCGAAATCCGGAAACACTCCGGCCTATAACAGGAGTAATAATTCCCGGAGCACCTATACCCGGCCTTCCACAAGAAGTAATCCAGGAAATACGTCTACAAGGCCGTCAGTCAACAATTCCAGAAATACGTATACAAGGCCTTCAACCGGCAGTAACTCCAGGAGTACTTACAGCAGGCCGTCAAGATCCTCGGGTACGTACTCTGCCCCTTCCAGGTCAAGCGGAAGCAGCAGGCCGACTTACAGTGCTCCCTCCAGGTCGAGCGGAAGCAGCAGCAGGCCGACTTACAGTGCTCCTTCAAGATCAAGCGGAAGCAGCAGCAGAAGCTATAGTTCGCCCTCAAGATCCAGCAGCGGAGGCAGCAGCAGAAGCTACAGTTCGCCTTCACGGTCCAGCAGCGGAAGTAGCAGCAGCAGCAGGTCATCCGGTTCGGTTAGCAGGAGCGGCGGAAGAAGATAATAGAAAATATCAGTCCCACGGTCAGATAGTGGGACTGATATTTTTTTTCGATCCGGAGTTCGATTCCCGCATCTCACTGAACCTTAAATCACTGTATTTTTTTAAACCGGGTATTTTTCCCTGTATCTGAGATTCTTTGCCTATTTTTCGCATAACTTATACTAAATTATTTAAAGCTATGAAACGCTATCTTCTTATTCTGGCAGGAATTCTTTTCCTTTGCGGTGCCGGTCTGGCACAAAATGAGGTAGATGCCCTGCGCTTTTCACAGCACTTTCCTGTAGGTACCGCCAGGTCGGTAGGACTCGGAGGGGCTGTGGGTGCCCTCGGAGGCGACTTTACCGGTCTGAGTATAAACCCTGCCGGGATTGGGCTCTATCGCCAGTCTGAATTTACCATTTCCCCTTCACTCTACTGGACGGATGCAAATGCCGACTTCCTTGGAAGTTCATACGACCAGACAAAATACAATTTCAACATCGGCAACATCGGTTATGTAGGTTATTATGACCTTCGCAATGAATCGGGCTGGAAAAGCACTTCATTCGGCATCGGGTACAACAGAATCAATAATTTCAACAAGACGATCCTCATGAGAGGGGTAAGCAAAAACACTTCCTTCCTTGATAATTTCACGGACAACCTCAATAATTACCCCGACCAGGTCAGTGAATTTTATGAAGACCTTGCCCTCAATACCAACCTTATTTTTTACGATACCGTTTACAATAAATATTACAGTGATGTAAACCTTGACGGGTACGGACAGCTTATGAGCCGGAAAGAGATCACTTCGGGTAATATCGGGGAATATACTTTTTCATTTGGAGCGAATTACAACGACAGGCTTTACCTCGGTGCTACCTTCGGGCTGCAATCGGTTCGATGGGATGAACAAATCCAGCATTCGGAATCCGATCCGGCCGATTCCATCGCTTATTTCGATGCCTTCGATTTTACCCAGAATGACCATACGAGCGGCGTTGGCTACAATTTTAAGGTAGGGACGATCATAAGACCTGTCGACATGGTCAGGGTAGGCATAAGCTATGAACTTCCAACGTTTTACAGACTGAATTCCGATGCGACAACCGAAATGGTATCCTATTTCGATGCGGGATCCGGAGTGAGCAACGGAAGCGATATGGCCGGTCCCGTAACCAATAAATACAGGCTAAGGAGCCCATCCAAAATGACGGCGAGCACAGTCGTAACTTTCGGTAAAAGCGGTCTGGTCAGCTTTGACTATGAGCGTCTTAATTACGGAAAGATGGATATGGACGGCGACGGCCCGTCAGATACTTATTTTGCTATAAATCAGACTATTGGTGATTTATACCGGCCGGTGAATAATTTCAGGGCCGGGGGCGAACTCCGCCTGGGTACCAATTACGTCAGAGCAGGTTATGCCTTTTACCAGAGCCCTTTCAAATCGTATGAACCCAATTCGAAAAATGATTACCAGATTTTTTCCGCAGGCGTGGGCGTAAGATCAAAATATGCTTTCGTGGATCTGAGCTATGCTTACTCTACAAGACAGGAACGGTATTATATGTACCCGGAACAGATCGACAGCGGTTCACTCAATACATACGATAGCAATAATGTCATCCTGACTCTCGGGTTCAGGTTCTAAGGTTCATTCAGAGACATATCAGGAATTCAGCGAAGCTTCGAGCAGGGTGCCTGCCTCAGGACCCGTATTGAAGAGAAGATCAATAATGCTGAGATCCGGTACGAAACCAAAACGGTCAGAAAAAACCTGGAAATAAGGAACGGGGCGGAAGTGATCTTCCGTCCCTCTTTTTTTGGGATGGATCAAATCGCGGTAATCCGGACTTGATGCCGGATATCTGTTAAATTCGCGCGAAAACTCATAATTCTTTGCTAGCCCCAGGTTTTCCAGAATAAGGTCCGTTAGCCCTGTATTGAGATCAAGGAGAAAAGTCGTTTTTTTCCGTAAGAAAGGTTCGAAATCATCAAAATAAAATTCAAAAAACGCAGAGGAACGGTATCCCGAGATAATCCCGTTCAGGTGCAGTCTCTGCCAGTTCGTGGCATAATCGATCCGGACATCCTTCATCAGGGTTTTCCTTCCGTGATTTTTCACCACCGGGATAACCAGGGCCATCGGGCCGTTTGCACTCAGGATCATGCAGCGGTTCCTGTAGGTCTGTTTTACGTAATGATCAAACTGCTCAATGATCACCCTCCCCGGCATAAGGAACCGGCTGTAGTAACTGACAGGCCCGAGGTAAGAAGATGAGACCTGTATTTCGGGGAGGTTTTCCATTTCACTAAGTTAAACTCAAGAATTCAAATCACAAATACCATATAAGATCAATTCTAATACTATGTAGTGTTTGCCAGAAAACCCGATGACCCTTCGGCTGCGCTCAGGGACCGGTGACTTCATTCAAGAGGTTGAACTTTTCGGATGGTGGTAAGGCAGGCAAAAGACCCCTATGTATAAATTTAAAATTCAGTGACTTGCGCAAGAAGGGCCTTTTGCCTGCCTTACACCATCCGAAAAGTTCTTCGTTCATCGAATTGACCGGTCCCTGAGCGCAGCCGAAGGGTCATCGGGTTTTCTTTCTCATACTATTTAGATTTATTAAATATTATCCAAAAGTATAGTCCTGATTTCCTGCAAACTGGGTTATGTCCGATTTTAGGTTTAGTTTTGTATCTGAAGGAGTGATTGGAAGTGGTAAATGGATCATGGGAATGGTTCCCGGGTCCGGTGCAAAGGAAATACCTTCAGGCGTCCGGTTACAGCATGATTCTGCGTGGTTCCGGGTTAGTACAATGCATCCATTTTAACAAAAATGAATCATTATGAAAAGAAGAGACTTCCTTAAAAGAGGCTTAACTGTGGGATTTGTTGCCGGAACAGCATTCACGATCGATCCTTCCAGAAATCTATTTGCATCTCCGGCTGACCCGGGTTTTGATATGGTGGCCATACGGGGAGGAGAGGCCGATTCTATGTTTGACCGTGCCATAGAGGAAATGGGAGGAATGCGGAAGTATGTTAAAAAAGGGCAATCGGTAGTGGTGAAGCCGAATATCGGCTGGGATACCAGTCCTGAACGTGCGGCCAATACGAATCCTGCGCTGGTCAAAAGGATAATTCAACATTGCTTCAACGCCGGGGCCAAAGATGTTTACATATTCGACCATACCTGCAACGAATGGACCAAGTGTTATACAAACAGCCTGATTGAAGCAGCAGCTAAGGAGGCCGGTGCAAAGGTCGTTTCAGGTAACAGCGAAAAATATTACCAGGAGGTGAGTTTCACCGGTGGAAAGGTGATGAAAAATGCAAAGGTGCATGAGTTGATCCTCCAGTCGGATGTCTTCATCAATGTTCCGGTCCTTAAGAATCACGGGGGTGCAAATATGACCATAACCATGAAGAACCTGATGGGGATCGTCTGGGACCGTAAGTTCTGGCATGCAAATGATCTCAACCAGTGCATTGCCGATTTTCCGCTGTACCGGAAGCCGGACCTGAACATTGTGGATGCCTACCGGGTGATGAAACGGAACGGACCGCGCGGGGTATCTGTCGACGATATCATTGCCATGAAGGCCCAGATCATCTCGACGGATATGGTCGCTGCCGATACGGCTGCATGCAAGCTGTTCGGAATAGATCCTGCGGGAGTTAAATACATTTCACTTGCCGAACAGCTCGGGCTGGGAACTACGGATCTCGATAAACTAAATATCTCCAGGATCAAGGTATGATATACAGATGGCTTAAACGGACCAGGGTAGTCCTTGCCCTGGTCTTTTTTATTTTAACGACACTGGTATTTATTGATTTCAGGGAGATCGCAGGGGAGAAGGCAGTGCGTACCATTCTGTTCCTCCAATTCGTCCCATCCCTCCTTAAATTTCTGACAGTTTTCACGATCGCCTCAGCAGGGTTCATCATCGTACTGGTGCTTACCGCACTCTTTGGCAGGGTATATTGTTCAGCGGTCTGTCCTCTCGGTATTCTCCAGGATGTTATCAGCCGCACCGGCCGTTTGTTCAGAAAGAAAAAAAAGAGGAGATTCAAATACCTCAAACCGCATACTATTCTCCGCTACACCCTGCTGATCTTAACTGTCCTGACGGGTATCACCCTCACAATCTTTGCCGTCAGTCTCCTCGACCCCTACAGCCTTTACGGTAAAGTGGCCACAGGGATATTCCGCCCGGCTGCTATCTGGATCAATAACGGGCTGTCCGGCATCCTGGAAAAGATGAATGTTTTTACCTTGTTCGCCAAGGATATAAGTCTCTTCAGCCTTGCAGTCTTCATTATGCCCGTTGTTATTCTTGGCGTGCTCCTGTATATGGCCGGTAAATACGGCAGGCTGTACTGCAACACCATCTGCCCGGTCGGAACGCTCCTTGGGTGGATCTCAAAATATTCACTTTTCAGGATAAGACTTGATACGGACAGCTGCATTCAGTGCGGCAAATGCGCCTTTTCCTGTAAATCGGGATGCATAAGTATCAAAAATATGACGGTCGACCATTCCCGGTGTGTGGCATGCTTCGATTGCCTTCCTTCATGCGAAGATTCGGCCATTCATTATTCAATCCGGAAAAAGAAAGATGTTGTAATACAACCCCTGACGGCGTCTACAGGAGCGGGAAACGGCAGGAAACGATTCATTTTCACCACTGTTACGGCCGTGTTTACGCTGGCCGGTATCCGCAACCTGGGAGCTGCGCCAGGGGATGATGAAAAACCGTTGAATAAAAAGCCGACCACGGTACCCGTCAATAAAACATCACCCGTTTCCCCCCCGGGATCCCTTGGGGTGGATCATTTCACTTCCGTTTGCACGGCGTGCCAGCTTTGTGTTGGTCAATGTCCTACAGGAGTTTTGCAACCTTCCTCGCTGGAATACGGCCTCCTTGGATATATGCAGCCTTACATGGATTACAGCAGTAATTACTGCAATTTTGAATGCACCAAATGTGCCGGTGTCTGTCCCACCGGGGCTATCATGTCGCTATCCGGAGAGAACAAAAAGACGCTCCAGATCGGGAAAGTGAACTTTATCAAGGAAAATTGTGTGGTTTATACCGAGAATACGGCATGCGGCTCCTGTTCGGAACATTGTCCTACCCAGGCCGTAAAGATGGTACCCTACAAGGGAACCCTGACCATTCCCGAAACCGACAATACCATTTGCGTGGGATGCGGCGCCTGTGAGCATGCCTGTCCTGTCCGGCCCTATAAGGCGATCTTCGTGGACGGGAATCCCATTCACCTGATTGCAGATAAGCCAAAGGAGGAAAAACTGGAAGCCCCGGAGGAAGGGCAGGATTTTCCTTTTTGAGATGAGAATGAAAATGGAAGGCGTCATCCGCCTTCCACAACCGATGCTTTTATTCAGATGCATCCACGACCTTGAACAGCCGGTTCCAGCGGATCTTATTAATGAACTTTTTGTCCTTGTTGACAGAGAGCCATACGAATTTAGGTTTGCCGATGATATGATTTTCAGGAACAAATCCCCAGAAACGGGAGTCGGCCGAACTGTGGCGGTTGTCTCCCATCATCCAGTAATAGTCCATTTTAAACGTGTATGAATTGGTCTCTTTGCCGTTAATAAAGATCTTTCCGTTTTCCACTTTCAGATCATTTTTCTCATAAGCCTGGATGATCCGTTTGAAGAAAGGCAGATTTTCTGTGGTAAGACTGACAGTGGCTCCCTTTTTGGGGATCCAGACAGGTCCGAAATTATCTTCATTCCAACGGTACCGGTCATCATGCGGAAAGAGTTGGAAATTATAACCCGACTTTTCGATTTTCTCCACCTTCACGATATCGGGTATGGAAGATTTAAGTTTTTTGGCCTTTTCCTCGGAAAGGGTGAGCCGGTAATTGGGATTGTACTGTATCCCCAGGCTTTCCTGCGGAAGATCAAAATCTTTCAGCGCTCTCGGGTTAAGCGGGCGGCCGTTAGTTTGTACAAGGTATTCCGACTGAATGCCCTGGAAGTGCGGCTGGGCTTCCCCGTTAATGTAAACCTGTCCGTGCCGGATCACCAGGCTGTCCCCCGGAACAGCCACACATCTTTTAATATAATTGTCCTTTCTGTCGATCGGTCTGACTACGATATGGGCAACATTCAGGATCCTCTCCCTGGCCTCAGAGAGATACTCATCCCAGGGTCTCTCCGGCCTGCCTGCCGCCACATCTTTCATCTCCTGTTCCATGGCCGTCTGTCTGTAGATGCTGTAGATACTTGTGGCTGTATTCTCAAGCGCCACGGTATCGCCGGCCGGGAAATTAAACACCACGATATCATTGCGTTTTACATGGCTGAAACCTTTTAGTCGCCTGTAATCCAGCTGTATCCATTTCAGGTAAGACTCCGTGTTAAGGATCCGGTTCTGGGCAAACGGAAAGGACAACGGAGTAATTGGCACGCGGGGTCCATAAGCCACCTTGCTGACATAGAGGTGATCGCCGACCAGAAGGGTACTCTCCATGGAAGGGGTGGGGATCTTATAATTCTGGAACAGGTAGATATTGATAAGGGTTACGGCCACAACAGCGAAAATCAGCGCATCAAGCCATTCGACAACGACGCTGTTTTTGCGGTCTCTTTTCTTCCAGAAGGTCCAGTTCACCTTTCGCGTAATGTACAAATCGTAAATAATGGGCACTCCCAGCAGAAACCAATAGTTCCCGAGCCAGATTACAAATAGTACATAAAGCAGGGTGACTATACCGAACCTGAAGTACTTGTTCCTTAAAATCTCTAACATGATGTTTTATTTAATGGATTTAAACATACGGTTTAACCGTAAACCGTGAAATATATTTTTTTTCGGATCCCTGGAGAACCAGATCAGGACAGCCTTGCCAACCAGGTGATCCTCCGGCACGAAACCCCAGAACCTGGAATCGGCCGAATTATGCCGGTTATCACCAAGGACGAAATAGTAGTTCATTTTAAAAGTATAAGAACGGGAAACCACTCCGTTTATGTATATCTCCCCGTCAATAACGCTGAGTGTATTGCCTTCGTATACGGTGATCACCCTTTTATACAAGGGCAGGATATTTTCGTTGATCTCCATTGTCATACCCTTTGCCGGGATGACAAGCGGGCCGAATTCATCGGCCGTCCAACGGTTGTTGGGTATATGCGGAAAGATCTCGGTATTCCTGAAAGATACCTGGGGTTCAACATAACGCTGGATGCTTTTCACCTGCGGAAGAGACCTCAGATAGGCTGCAGCGGAATCGGTGAGAGGAATGATATGAAGTGAACTGGTGGGATTGTAACTTATCTCTTCCGGAGCAACGCCGGCTTTTTCGAGTATGGAATCGCTGAGGCGGTTCCGGTAGGTCATGACATAATATTTAAACTGCTGGGTAGGCAGTTCCCGAAGTTTCTCATTGTTAATGAAGACCACGCTCCGGGTGATCATGACGGTGTCGCCGGGTAATCCCACGCACCGTTTAATATAATTCTCCCGCATGTCGACAGGATTAACCACCATATGATACCTTCCGAGAAGGTAGTCACGGCCGTATTGCCGCAGCAGGCGATAATAGCTCTGCCCGGCGTATTCCACGATGATGGTGTCTCCCTCCGGGAAATTGAACACGATTACATCGTTTCTTTTTACTTCACCAAGTCCTTTCAGGCGGAGATACGGAAGCTGAATTTTCTTTGAGTAGGTCACTCTCCCGTTTGGAAGCATATTGGGCATGAAGGGAAAGGCGAGCGGGGTATTTGGAATTTTGGGTCCGTATGCGATCTTGCTTACAAAGAGATAATCACCCACGAGAAGGGTTTTTTCCATCGAGGGAGTGGGTATCTTGTAAGCTTCGATAAAAAGAAGCCGGACAGCCAGTGTGATGACCAATGCAACGAATATTGCCCTGGCCCATTCGGCGGAGGCCCTGTATTTTACCGGGACCCTGAATATCGCGATGATCTTTCTCCAGGGGATGAATCGAGTGATATAAACGTCAAAGATGAGGAATAGCCCCGGCAGAAGTACCCAAGCTCTGAACCATGCAACCATGGCCAGATATAACAAAGACCAGAGGAAAAGAAAGAGGTATGCGGATATATTTGGCTTCTTCTTCATACAGGCTCAGATTCCCATTAGGTCGCGCATGGTAAATACGCCCTTTTTACCGTGCAGGAATTCGGCTGCAAGAACGGCGCCGAGAGCCAGGCCCTCCCTTGATTTTGCCTCATGTTCCAGGGTAAGGATATCGACACCGGATTCGTAGACGACCTTATGATGGCCGATGACGTCGCCCTCACGCCGTGCAGTGACCGGGATTTCCTCCTCCGAATGAGCCTCCCCGAGAGTCCATTTCATTTTATGTTCCAGTGATTCGATGATCTGCCCGGCGATGCTTATTGCCGTACCGCTTGGGGCATCCAGTTTTTGGGTATGGTGGGTTTCTTCAATGCGTACATTGTATTGTCTGAATCCGTTCATCAACCGGGCGAGGTACTCATTAACAGCAAACATGATATTCATACCGATACTGAAGTTGGAAGCGTAGAAAAGAGATTTTCCTTCGCGGTTACACCGGTCGATGACGCCCTGTAACTCCTCATACCAGCCTGTGGTTCCCGTGACGACCGGCACGTCCGCTGCAAAACATTTCGCGAGGTTACCGGTTACCGAAGCCGGGATGGTGAATTCGATGGCCACGTCGGTCTTTCCTAGTATTTCGGGTTCGAGATCCCCGGGGTTATCGATATCTGCCACCAGTGCTATCTCATGTCCTCTTTCAGTGGCTACTTTTTCAATCTCATGTCCCATTCTGCCGTATCCTATCAGCGCAATTTTCATAACAGGTGTTTTTCGTAAAGAAGGGTAAATTTAGTTTTTTTCGGGCAAAGACTACCAATGCACAAATAAAAAAGCCGTCTCATGAGAGTGAGAGACGGCTTGTACAATTTTTTCAGAAGAGACTTCAGGCTTTAACCTGGTTGACTATTTCTTCGAAAGCCTGGGGGTTGTTCATTGCAAGATCGGCCAGTGTTTTACGGCTGATCGTTATATTTTTCTTATGAATGAGCCCCATGAATTCAGAATAGGATAACCCGTATTCCCGTACACCTGCATTGATCCTCTGGATCCACAGCGCACGGAATTCTCTTTTCTTATTCTTCCTGTCGCGATAGGCATACTGCAGACCTTTTTCAAGGGAGTTTTTTGCGACGGTCCAGACGTTTTTCCTTCTTCCGAAGTAACCTTTTGTCTGTTTGTAAACCTTCTTTTTCCTCTGTTTTGATGCAACAGAGTTCACTGATCTTGGCATTTTTTTCTGTTTTTTGAATGCAAGCGGTCGGTGAGGACGCTTTCAGGCTGTGCATTCCGGTTCAACTTAAAATCCTTTTATTTCATGGCAAGGAGGAGCTTCACATTTTTCTCATCTGTTTTGTCAACAGTGTCGAAATAAGTCAGGTTCCTTTTCCTTTTTGTTGCTTTTTTTGTCAGGATGTGACTTTTATAAGCATGTTTTCTTTTGATCTTCCCTGTGCCTGTCAGTGTAAATCTCTTTTTAGCACCGGGATTCGTCTTCATCTTTGGCATTCTGCTGTCGTTTTATGTGCAATTGAAACTATTATTTCTTTTTCACTTTCGGTGCGATAAACATGGTCATCCTTTTTCCTTCGAGCCGTGGAAGCTGTTCCACTTTCCCAAACTCCTCCAGGTCCTGGGCCAGGCGCAACAAAAGGATCTCTCCTTTTTCCTTGTACAGGATCGACCTTCCCTTGAAGAAAACGAAAGCTTTCAGTTTGGCTCCTTCCTCAAGGAATTTCCGCGCATGGTTCAGTTTGAAATTATAGTCATGTTCATCGGTATTCGGTCCAAATCGGATTTCCTTCACGATCACTTTCACCGCTTTCGCCTTCATTTCCTTTTGCTTCTTCTTCTGCTGGTAAAGGAATTTCTGATACTCGACGATCTTACAGACGGGCGGATCCGCCTTGGGTGAAATTTCCACCAGGTCCAGTTCCAGGCTGTCTGCAAGTTTAAGCGCCTCGGGAACGGTAAATATCCCTGGATTTTCAATGTTATCTCCGACGAGACGTACAACATCGGCTCTGATCTCACGGTTGATCCTGTGAGGATGTTGTTCTCTCCGCGGTGGACGTGGTCCTCTTTTAAATGCAGGTCCGGCTATAGCTCGTTCCTCCTTTCTTTTGATTACTACTAAATTAAATGTTCACTTCAAGCTGCTGCCTGAGTTCGGACTCGATAAGCGAGGCAAATTCCCCGTGGGTCATGCTGCCTTTATCTCCTTCGCCCTGCCTTCTGACAGAAACTGTTTCACTTTTTTCCTCTTTTTCACCGACAATAAGAAGGTATGGAATACGCTTTAACTCATTGTCCCTGATCTTCTTACCTATTTTTTCGTTCCTGTCGTCAATTAGAGTGCGAATATCGTAATTATTTAGGAATTTTAAAACTTTTTTGGCATAATCCTCATATTTTTCGCTGATCGGCAGGATTACTACCTGATCGGGAGTCAGCCAGAGCGGGAATTTCCCTCCCGTATGTTCAATGAGAACCGCGACGAACCTTTCCATGGATCCGAAGGGAGCCCTGTGGATCATGACCGGTCTGTGTTTCTGGTTATCCGAACCTACATACTCCAGTTCGAACCTTTCCGGAAGGTTATAATCTACCTGGATGGTCCCAAGCTGCCACTTGCGTCCCAGGGCGTCCCTGACCATAAAGTCCAGCTTAGGGCCGTAAAAAGCGGCTTCCCCGTATTCCACCACGGCGTCCATTCCCTTCTCCTGGGCGGCTTCGATGATGGCTCTCTCGGCCTTCTCCCAGTTCTCGTCGCTGCCAAGGTACTTTTCATGGTCGTTCGGATCCCTTAAGGAGATCTGGGCAGTGAATTCCTTAAAATCGAGGACTTTAAAGATATAGAAAATGATATCCATGACCTTCTTAAATTCATCCTTGATCTGATCGGGACGGCAGAAGATATGAGCATCGTCCTGGGTGAAACCCCTTACGCGGGTCAGACCATGGAGTTCCCCGCTTTGTTCGTAGCGGTAAACGGTTCCAAATTCGGCATACCGAACTGGCAGGTCCTTATAACTGTGCTGTTTGACCTTATATATCTCGATGTGATGGGGGCAATTCATGGGCTTGAGCAGGAATTCCTCTCCTTCCTGCGGTGTGGTGATGGGCTGGAAGGAATCCTTGCCGTACTTTGCATAATGGCCTGAAGTGACGTAAAGCTCTTTTTGCCCTATATGCGGCGTGATGACGGGCTCATAGCCGTAACTTACCTGAACTTTTTTCAGGAAATTTTCCAGCCGTTCGCGAAGCCTGGCTCCTTTCGGAAGCCAAAGCGGCAGGCCCTGACCCACCTTCTGTGAGAATGCAAAAAGTTCGAGTTCCCGGCCAATCCTGCGATGATCCCTTTCCCGGGCTTTCTCAAGCAGTTCAAGGTATTCGTCGAGCATTTTCTGTTTCGGGAAAGTGATGCCGTAGATCCGGGTCATCATCTTCCGTTTTTCGTCGCCGCGCCAATAGGCCCCGGCAACATTCAGTAATTTGACGGCTTTGATGGGCGAAGTGTCGGGAAGGTGCGGCCCCCTGCAGAGGTCGGTAAAATGACCCTGGGTGTAAAATGAGATCGTCCCGTCCTCCAGGTCATTGATGAGCTCGAGCTTATACTCGTCCCCCTTGGAACCGAAAAAGTTCAGAGCTTCCTTCTTACTGACCTCCCTGCGGTCGAAGCTTTCCTTCTTCGATGCCAGTTCCTTCATCCTCTGTTCGATTTTCGGCAGGTCCAGGTCACTGATCTGGGTTCCCTCACCGGGGTCCACATCATAGTAAAATCCATTCTCAATGGCGGGTCCTATGCCGAACTTGATGCCGGGGTACATTTCCTCCAACGCTTCAGCCATAAGATGCGCCGAAGAATGCCAGAAGGCATGCTTTCCTTCCGGATCATCGAACTTATGGAATTTTATCCGGGCATCCTTGATAATCGGCCTGTCCAGATCCCGGATCTCACCGTCAACGCTCACTGCAACGACTTCCCGGGCCAGACTGTTGCTTATGCTTTTCACGATATCCATCCCGGTCGATCCCTCAGGATATTCTCGCACCGAATTATCGGGGAATGTTATATTCATTGTAATACCTTGATTTTTTTATGAATGGCAAAACTAGTGAAATTCCATTAGTATAACAAAGTGCCGTTGAAAATGATTAAATCCATTGAGAGTCATCGAAAGGGGAGGCTAAAGGGTGGTATTGCTACCTGATCTCCGGAGTTTTTCGCGATAACGCCCCGGAGTCATGGATTCAAACTCCTTGAAGGCACGGTTAAAAGAATTAATAGATCCAAAACCTGACAATTCCGCAATTGTTTCATAGGTAAGACTGCCTTTCGAATCCTCATTAATAAGTCTTTTGGCTTCATCGATACGGTAATGGTTAACAAAACTCGTGAAGTTCATGCCATACTCATCATTTATAACACGGGAAATGTATGTCCGGTTTGATCCCAGTTCGCGGCTAATATCCCAGATCTTTAGATCCTTGTCGAGATAGGGTTTGCTTTTTGTGAAAAATTCATCAAATTTTTTTCTTAATACCCCATCCGGAATGATGTGGGAATGGAAGTTCTCCTCCCTTTCAATCACGGGTGTTATGGGTTCTGTCTTCTGCAGCTGAATGTTCCCGATAAAGCCTATGGTGAAAAGAAGAGTGCTTATGATTACGGAAGGTATCAGAAGGAGATGTTCGTTGCCGGTAAAGGGTTGACGGCCTGCAAGGGCCAGGGCAAAACTCGTAATTGCCATGAGGATCATGAAAAAAGTGATCAGTCTGACCCATCCCAGCCCGTAACGGTCTTCATTTGAGAACATATCGCGTACCTGCTCCCGGTGCCTGTTTAGCAATCTCAGGGAGAGAGAAATATAGACAATTACCTGGACTGCGAATACCAATCTTGCCAGCCTGCTATTTGTATAAAGCCAGTACCAGGTTCCGCCGGGTGAAGGATGATGCTCCATCGTCGAAATGAGGTATTCCAACCTGGCGGGCCGGTCCAACCCGGAATACAGGATATATTGCATTGCGGCAAAAAGGAAGGGAATAAGGAGATGAAAATATTGTACCGGCCGGACGCCCGACCCGGTAGCCAGATCTCTCACATAAAAGTAAAACAATGGGTAAACCGAGAGGGAACAGAACAGATACAATCCGTCGATATAAGAATATTCCAACAGGTAGCCTGAGAAATAAAGGGCGTGAGAGGTATAGAGAACAAAGGCCGCCAGCATGAAGTTGAAAAGGTTTCTCACAGGCCGTTGGCCGGGTTTCATGGCAAGGAAAAGCGAGATCGTCCAAAACAAGGTTACATACACGGGATTCAGCAGGATAGCGAATTTTAACATCTCTCAGTCATTTTGTATACGGAAGGTGAAAAAGAGCCTGGAAAAGTCATTTTTTGTATCTGATTTTCTATCAGGCTAATATATAAAAAATGAGGACTACATATGTATGTTTTTACGTTTTGACAGGAGGAATTTATTATTTGGATACGGGCGGGAACCGGTATTCTGTATTTTTAACTCTGCCGGCAGCAAATGGGAGATCCTTTATTAAACACTGTTTACCTGTCGAATGGTTTTATTCATGGATCCTATACTTTTTAAACGATGAAAATATATCCGGAATTAGTGCGAGACAAAATATGGGTTGAATTTTCGGAATCCTCTGAAAAGGAGAGCAAATTAAAAGTCCTCGATGACGATGGAAGCCTTCTCATTTTAAAAAGGATCAAAAAGGCCGAGAAAGGTGATACTTTTGCACTCGATCTGAGTATTCTGAGACCGGGATCTTATCAGCTTATCATTGAAATTGACAATTGCTCGCATCTGCGCCATATTGTCGTGGAGTGATATTTCTCCTGATGGCTGATAGGAAATTATAATTCGAATTCCGCTATGGTCTTCCCATAGATCTTTCAGAGATTTTCTTCAATAAAGCCTGTCATCCTGCGGTAGAGATGAAGAGGCGTATTTCCGCCATTGATGCTATGATCCTTATCTGGATAAAACTGCATCTCAAAATCCCGGTTATTTCGGATGAATGCACGGATCATCTCCGCTGAATTCTGAAGGTGAACATTATCGTCAGCCATCCCATGGATCAAAAGCAGCTTTCCTTTTAACCCCGAAGCAAAATTGACAGGGGAATTCCGGTCATAGCCCTCCGGGTTCTCCCTAGGGGTACGCATGAATCTTTCGGTATAGATGGTGTCATAAAATCTCCAGTTTGTAACGGGTGCCACCGCAATCCCCATTTTAAAGACATCATTTCCCTTGAGCAGGCATGACAAGGTCATAAATCCTCCGTAACTCCATCCGAAGATACCTGTCCGGGACCCGTCTATCCAGGGCTTCGTCCCCAGGTACCGGGCTGCGGCGATCTGGTCATCGGTCTCAATCCTACCTAATTGCAAATATGTGGCCTTCCTGAAATCTTCTCCGCGGCCGTCGGTGCCCCGGTTCGCGACACAGGCAACAACATATCCTTCTTTTGCCAGGAGCTGAAACCAGGGCATCCTGCTAAAATATTCATTTTTTACATCCTGGGATTCGGGTCCGCCATACACATACATAAAGAGGGGATAGATATTCTCTTCCCTGAAGTCAGGCGGTTTGATGATATACCCGTAAAGCGAATCCTTTCCGGATGACGGACATGTAAAGAATTCAGCGGGGGTGAATCCGCAGGTTTTAATATCCTTCTTTATTTCGCTGTTATCTTCAAGGATCCTGACCATCCGGCCGTCGGACGAATTCAGAGTAGTACGGGGCGGAGTGTTGATATCTGACCAGGTATTTATATAGAACCCGGATGTTTTGTTAAAAGCAGCATCATTCCAACCGGAACCTTCACTTAACCTCTTTTTGTTCCTGCCGTCTTTAGATATTGAATATACATCCTGCTCCAGGGGTGACCGCTCATGCGAGGTATAAAAGATCCTTCCGGTACTTCTGTCGTAACCCAAATACTCCGAAATATCCCAGGGCCCGTCAGTTATCAGCCGTAACTTTCCTGCCATGAAGTCGAACACATATAAATGACGCCACCCGTCACGTTCACTGGTAATAATGAATTCCTTTCCGCTATCGAGATAGGTAAGTTCGTCTGCCGTGGCTTCCGAAATGTACTTGTCTTCCGTTTCCTCATAGACAACCTGTACCTTTCCACTTGCAGCATCGGCATGAAGGATTTCCAGGTGATCCTGCAGCCTGTTCAGCCGGGTAATGCTCAGAACGGAAGGATCCTTGGTCCATCGTATCCTTGGTATATACTGGTCCGTTTCATCACCGGTGTCAACGTTGCGGGTGCTCCTGGCAGACAAGTCATAAATGCGGATGGCTACAACAGAATTCTTCTCCCCGGCCTTCGGATATTTGTATTTTATATGATCCGGGTAAAGCCCGTTGTACAATGTTAACTCATACTGTTTTACGCTACTTTCATCAAACCGGTAGTATGCAATTTTTTTACTGTCGGGTGACCATTCAAAAGCCCGTGTGAATGTGAACTCTTCTTCATATACCCAGTCAGGTGCACCATTGATGATCATGGTGGACTTGCCGTCAAAAGTGACCTGGGTTTCGGAACCGCCGGTAAGGTCTGTGACAAAAATATTGTTGTCACGCACGAAAGCGATCTTCCTGCTGTCGGGAGAAAATGTTGCCAGCCTTTGTCTTCCATGGTCTGACAGTTTCATGAGTGAACCGGATGCCCGGTCATAGAGGTAATAATCCGCGCTGAAGGAATTCCGGTAAATATCTTCACGGTTCGTTGCAAGCAGGATCTTCGTCTCATCCGGGCTCAGCTCATATTCCGAGATCATGGAGAAGGGAGCTTCCGGGAGAATGTCCATGTCCAAAAGCATGGATATGTAGGAACCCGATGCATAGGTATATTCAATGATCCTGCGGCCGTTTTGAAGGACTGTAAAATTATTGCCATCCTTGAGAGATCTTATGTTTTGTACGGAACGGGTGGCAAAGGTGCCCCTGGCAAAGATATTTTCAAGTGTAAGTTTACCGTTTTTTTCCTGTGCTTTCAACGCGGGAAAGAGGGTAAAAAATATAAACAACAGAATACAGGAAAATAGTCTCATGATTTAAGAAAACTTTAGGTTTATTATTATACGGACGAGCGGGGATGGATGAAGGTAAAGCACAAATAACGGGTTTATTCAGAATAGGTTTACACTCATGCCGCCGTCAACGGCAATGCACTGGCCCGTGATATATTTTGCCGCGGAGAGGCAGAGAAAAACGGCCAGTGAAGCCACATCTCCGGGCTCACCGATCCTGTTCATGGGTGTCCGCTGAAGTACTTCATCCATGTAACTTTTATTGCTTAGCACCTGTTTTGCAAGAGGTGTCCGGATATACCAGGGAGCTATGGCATTTACCCTGATTCCGGAGGGAGCCCATTCAACTGCAAGATTTTTGGTCATTTGAAGCATCGCAGCCTTGGTCATGCCGTAAACGATACCGGTCCTCATATGTCCCAGTCCGGCAACGGATGATATATTCACGATACTTGCATGTCCCGGAACGGTGAGGAGTTCATGGAAACCGACTGACAGGGCATAAGCCGAATCGAGGTTGGTGCTGAATATATGGTTGTATTCTTCCGGCAGGTATTCATGAGCTTTTTTCCGGATATTGGTACCGGTATTGTTGACCAGGATATCCAGGGATGACCAGAGTTCCCTGGTAAACCGTATAAGCCCGTCTCTCTCTGCTTTCACGGAAAGGTCAGCCCTGAAGATCTGGCAGTTGAATCCCTTTTCGATAAACTCTTTTTTGACAGCAAGGAGATCTGCTTCATTTCTGGATACGATGAGGGTTTCTGCGCCGAATTCACAGAGCGCTTCGGCGACGGCTTTCCCGATTCCTTTTGTGCCGCCGGTGACTATGGCTTTCTTCCCTTCCAGGCTCCAATTATCTTTTGTCACAGGATGAATTTTTTAGATTCCTGTATAATGAAATTCCATGCCTGTATAACATGACTCCGGGTGACATAGGTCTGACCGACGACAAGCCGGAGCGTCATATTGCCCCTCACTGAGGTGTGGGAGAGGTACAGTTTTCCGGAACCATTCAGATGTTCCAGGAACTCCCGGTTAAGCCGGTTGAGGTTTTCTCCATCGGGCATATCCGCGGGTTTCAGCCTGAAGCAAACCAGCCCCAGGTTTTGCGGTTCGAGCAGTTCAAAATTTTTCTCTTCCCTGACGAATTTTGCCAGTTCGGCAGCAATGGCAATATGGGAGGCTACCTTTTCCTTTATGCCTTCCGTTCCCATAGTCCGGATCACGAACCAGAGTTTCAGGGCACGGAACCTCCTGCCGAGCTGGATCCCCCAGTCACGGTAGTTGTTTACCACGAGATCGTTTTTGGTTTTCAGATATTCCGGCATGATCTCAAAGGTCCGGATGAGTTGCCCCTTATCTTTCACGAAATACGCCGAGCAATCAAAATTGGTGAACATCCATTTATGTGGATTGAAAACAAAGCTGTCCGCATCTTCAATGCCTTCGATCATTTGCCTGTGATTTTCGAGAACGAGGGCCGTTCCGGCGTAAGCAGCATCGATATGAAGCCACACCTTATACTTTTTGCAGATCCGCGAAAGCGGTAGCAAAGGGTCTATGGCCACCGTCCCTGTTGTTCCGAGGGCAGCTACCACACATGCCGGGATGAGCCCTTCCATGATGTCAGCCTGGATGGCTTCTTCCAGTTTTTCCGGGATGATCCTCAGCCGGTCGTCAACATCTATCCGGACCAGGCTTTGTTGTCCGAATCCGGCAATTTTCACTGCCTTGTCGATGGAGGAATGTGCTTCGGTGCTGCAGTAAACCCTGTATTTATTGGTGAGAAAGCCGATCTCGTTCACCTGAAAGTCACTGATCCTCTCCCGGGCCGACAGCATTGCGACCAGGGTGGCGGTGGAAGCGCTATCCTGGATCACCCCGTGAAAAGAAGCAGGCAACCCCGTCATTTCTTTCAGCCAGTTCATGACAAGTTCCTCCAGTTCGGCAGCGGCAGGAGAAGTGTCCCATACCATGCACTGAGCCCCCAGTGTGGCTGTGACCATTTCAGCCAAAACCGACGGGAAGGAGGAATTGGCTGGAAAATAAGCAAAGAAATTCGGGCTTTGCCAATGGGTCATTCCCGGAAGGATCTTTTCATCCACGTCCTTCATCAACCTGGCAAAATCTTCTCCTTTCTTTGGAGGGTGAGCAGGAAGCCGTGCAATGATCTCCCCCGGTTTTACGCTGGATTTAACCGGATAACTTTCAATATCTTCATAGAAGTCTGCCATCCAGTCGGCAACCTCATGTGCATATTTACGGAATTCGGAAGTTTTCATCCGCCTGATTTTATAAGAAATGATAAAGCTAATCACCTTTAGGGACATTGCAAAATGATATTCCAGGCAGCTTAGGTAAATGATATTGATCCATGATCAATGAATGTTAACGGCCGGCTTTGGAGTGCCTGACAATATTGTGGGACGCAATGGAAGTGAGGGAAAGCCAAACAAACGGCCTCATCTTCATTTTTGGCACGTTATTTGAATTTTTCTTGCCGGAATCAAGACCAATACTTAAAACGAAGAGTCATGAAACGTTTAGCCCTACTCCTTATCGCCATCCCGCTGATCATTTCCGGATGCACCCGCGAACCTTATGCAGATTTTAGCATTCCCCGCAATACCATTAATGTGGGAGAAGTACTTTATTTTACAAACCGCTCCCAGGATGCCCGTTCCTTTGAATGGGATTTCGGGGATGGTTACTCTTCCAATAATTTCAACGTTTCCCATTACTGGGATGCTCCCGGAATATTTACGGTAACGCTCACCGCTTTCGGCAGGGATGACAGGGTTGACATCTACAGGCAGGATATCATCGTGGAAGAACCCCTGGCTGATCTTAAAGTCATTGTTAAGGAATATATCAATGAATACATCGTTCCTGACATTAGCGTTATTCTGTATCCCACGTTAAATGACTGGAATAACCAGACCAATGCCATAGGCGAAGGATTTACAGGGACAGACGGAAGCGTGGTTTTCTCGGGGCTTGACCCGGGTCAGATGTATTATGTTGATGTTTACAGTGAATATTATGACAATTACCAGCTTGCCTCGGAGGATGTAAAATGGATTGAAACGCAGGTACTGAACGCCGGAACGCTGAACAGTTTCATAGCCTATGTGGATTATTACCCGCCACAGTTGAAGAAATCCGCACTCACGAGGAAGGAAGCCAGAATCCGGCATATGGAGCTTTCCAAAGGCAGGGAGCCGAGGCTCCGGAACGGGAATAAATGATCCGGTGGGTTGAATAGAATATACAATAAAAAGACCGGGATAACCCATGTAGAGACGTTGTATACAAC
This sequence comes from uncultured Bacteroidales bacterium, assembly GCA_963771005.1. Classification (GTDB taxonomy): domain Bacteria; phylum Bacteroidota; class Bacteroidia; order Bacteroidales; genus DASQZK01. The sequence goes on along the minus strand of CAVYRO010000008.1, from coordinate 346,002 downwards.
GTCTCTACATGGGTTATCCCGGTCTTTTTATTGTTGTGCCCAGGACTGGACTCGAACCAGCACGCCCTAAACGAGCACCAGCCCCTCAAGCTGGCGTGTCTACCAATTTCACCACCTGGGCAGTGGCTTTCAAAGCGCTGCAAATATATAAAAAAAATCTTATTCCAATAGAACTTTTGCCCACCCGGAAATAAATTTTATTGCTTATCCACGATAAAGAATTTATTTTATAATACCTGTAAGGAAGAGGTCAATTGGTCACTGGTTACTTATGTGTGAGCTGAGACACCTGCCCGTCCATCTCAGAATTAGTAGAAAATTGTATTGCATTACATAAAATCAGCTAAAAATATGTATTCCAATACAAAAAATATGATGAAAAATTGTAATGCATTACAAAAAATCAAGAAAAAGGCATGGGATTTTAAACAAAACCCTTCTTAAGTTTTCTTTTCCATCCTTTTTCTGTAATTTTTGAAGCCTAAATCATTCGCACTTTTTCAGAGGTGTCCTGCACTTAAATTATCCTTATGAAAACGATACTCGTTCTTTTGCTGGCGGTTCTTACGGGCGGCCTGTCCCTCTCCGGGAGCGATACGCTGAATATCATAATAATCGGGGCACATCCCGATGATGCAGACGGATCCGCAGGAGGCACCGCCCTGAAATTTGCCCGGATGGGGCACCGGGTACTCTTCGTTTCCCTTACGAACGGCGATGCCGGTCACTATGCGAAAGGCGGAGGAGCCCTGGCCAAAATACGCCGCGAAGAGGCTCATGAATCGGGAAGGAGGTTCGGCGTGATCTATAAGGTCCTGGACAATCATGACGGGGAGCTCATGCCTGACCTGGACCGCCGGTTGGAGGTCATCCGGCTGATCCGGCAATGGAATGCCGACATTGTCATCGGACCACGTCCCTACGATTACCATCCCGACCACAGGAATACAGCCATCTTACTCCAGGATGCAGCCTTCATGGTTACCGTTCCCAACATTGCCCCCGATACACCTGCACTTACAAAAAATCCTGTCTTTCTTTACACACAGGACCGGTTCAGGAAACCCTATCCTTTCAAACCCGATATAGCCATTGATATATCGGATGTTTATAAGGATAAGATCTATGGTATCTCGGCCCACAGGTCGCAATATTTCGAATGGCTCCCCTGGCTTGACGGAGAACTGGATGAGGTCCCTTCCGGGGAAAAAGAAAAACTGGAATGGCTGGCGGAAAGAAGGAGAAGGCCTGTGACCCCGGAAGTCCGGGAATCACTTGTCCAATGGTATGGAGAGAAAAAAGGGAATGAAGTTACCGATGCCGAGGCGTTTGAAATATGTGAATACGGAAGAATGCCCGGCAAGGAAGAGATCCTGAAGTTGTTTCCGATGATCCCGGGGAAATAGTCATGGGAAGGAAAAGAAATCACATCACCATCCTTTTATGTATTATATCGGTGGTCTTATGGATCCCCACAGGCTCGGCACAGGATCCGGCCTCGTATCTTTTATACCTGGCAAAGGGAAAACCGTGATACGGGTTACTTTCGCCGATTGATCCATATCTTGATCGTATCTTCCTGCCAGTTGGCCCCGTAGATATCGGGATCACCATCATTGTCAAAATCCCCGGTTCTCATACTATGTGAGCCTCCGGTGCTGATAACATTTTTCTCCCAGGAGCTGCCTTTTTTTTCATTGTAGTAAACAGCGACTTCATCCGGATCCATTCCCTGCTTCATTTCTGCAGTTACGATATCGATCAGGCCATCACCGTCAAAATCTGCCGTACGCACAGAATGAATGACGGTTTCAACGCTGTCGGCTATTACATTCTCTTTCCACTCATCGCCGGATGCCGGAGCCGTGAACCACGACAGGCGGTAAAAAGTACCACTCAACTCCGAAGGACTCATGACGATATCCTTCCTACCGTCGAGGTTCAGATCGCCCACATCGATGAAAGCATTCTTCCATGTCCACGAAGATGTAAACCGGTGTTGTTTCCAATTGCTGATATCGCCGGAATTCTCCAGCCAGTATCCGTTAATGATGATGTCCACGTCACCGTCCCCGTCGAGGTCGGAAGCACAGAGACCTTCGCCGTCAATGATATTGATCTTTATTTTCTTCCAATTGTCGGGAGAAACCTGTTTAAACAGGAACAATGTATCTCCCTTTGAACCGAATTCCCCCTGGTTCCTCCCTGCGATATCGAAAAGGCCGTCGCCGTCGAAATCATCAACCTCAATATCATGAAGCTCAACCGAATCGACAGGATGGATATTCCAGCCGGGATTTTCAAACCAGATGAGGGCATTATCAAAAATATTAACCAGATCAGGATCACCGTCACCATCCATGTCACGGGTTTCCCCGTCGGTGGAAGCTCCTTTCATTGCCGTTATCGTGTGTTTCTCCCATCCGGGGGCCTCGTACCAGACTATGCCGCCATCTTTGTAACCGCCGGCAATCAGGTCGGTCAAGCCGTCACCGTTGAGATCGCCGGTAGTTTTAGTCCAGCACCACATGGGGCCATGGTCGTCAATGATGATCTCTTCAAATGAAGGGCGCTGGTTATGGCAGCCGGAATACACGATTGCTGCCGCCAACAACGGAAAAATCAGCCATTTTTTCATTCGAATATATGTTTATTAAAAGTTGCGATAATGGTTTTTTTCTTACCTCTTCGCCCCGCAATGCTTTGATTTCAGGTTCAAACCCGGGAGGTATGGATTGGAAAATTAAGGGAATAAATTAACTTTTGCAAAAGCAACTCCTTATTGATTCAACTCCCCGTGCATTTCAGGAAATTATTATATACATTTGATAATTGCGATTATTCCTGTTAAGGCCTGCGTCATTTATGACGAGTGCGGGCATATATGCTGTTAATTAACCCGGGATCTTATTTTCACATGCAGAATGGATCCCTTTAAACTATTCCGGGATGAAAAAATTAGTATTTCTTTTGGTACTTGCCCTGGCTGCCGGTACAGGTTTCAGTCAGAAATTTGAGGGTTTGGCTCTTACACCTCCAATGGGATGGAATAGCTGGAACAAATTTGGATGCAATGTGGATGAACAAATGCTGCGAAATATGGCGGATGCCTTGGTAGAAAGTGGCCTTAGTGATGCCGGTATATGACTACCTTGTAGTTGATGACTGCTGGCATGGCGAACGTGACAGTCTGGGTTTTATCCATGCCAACCCGGAGAATTTCCCTTCTGGTATGAAAGCCCTGATCGATTACGTACACTCCAGAGGTTTAAAATTTGGCATCTATTCCTGTGCCGGAGACCAGACATGTGCCGGCCGTCCGGGAAGCCGGGGTCACCAGTACCAGGATGCCATCATGTATGCAAAATGGGGTGTTGATTATCTGAAATATGACTGGTGTAATACCAAGGGTCTGAATGCAGAAGCATCATATATTACCATGCGGGATGCGCTCTATGCTGCCGGAAAGGCCAGTTGTCTTCAGCCTCTGTGAATGGGGTGATAACAAACCATGGCTGTGGGCTACCAATGTGGGCCATTTGTGGAGAACTACCGGCGATATTACCGATTGTTTCGATTGTGTAAATATCACGGTGGGAAATGGGACAGTCATGGGGTGTTATGAAAATTCTTGATAAACAGGATGGATTGAGAACATATGCCGGACCCGGACACTGGAATGATCCGGATATGCTTGAGGTGGGTAATGGCGGGTATGACCGTGAACGAGGATCGTGCCCATTTCTCCATGTGGTGTATGCTTGCAGCCCCATTGATGGCCGGAAATGACCTTACAAATATGAGCGATGAAACACACGATATCCTCACCAATCCGGATGCCATTGCCATCGATCAGGATCCTCTTGGTATCGAGGGATTTAAATTTGCAGTGAAGTGAAGTGTAGAGACCTGGTTTAAACCGCTTGAAGGATGGCGACTGGGCAGTTTGCTTTCTTAACAGGTCAACAAAACCGGCCAATATTGACTTTCGACTGGAATACCAAAGTGATACGACGATTTTTCCAAACGAGATCTCGATGCCGGGCAAAAAATCTATACCATTGAAGATGTTTGGACGAATAAAAAGACCGGAACCACGGCCAAATCGCTGCAACAGGAAGTGCCGGGCCATGATGTGCTGATGCTCCGGCTGTCAGCACAATAGGACTGTTCCTGATAACTGAGGGATCCCGGTCATCATCCCGGTCATCAAACTTAAGTATTCAGTATCGGATGCTCAAACTACGACAGATTATGAACAAGGCCTGTTTTTTCCTGCCCGCCCTGCTTCTTTCAATAAACGGATACAGCCAGGGAAGGGAATTCCTGATGAACGACCAGGAGTATTTCGAGAACAACGGGGTAGACTTTATGTCTTTCCAGGACATATATCCCGAAGGTCACCAGGGCGGTGTTGCCATCATAATGTATGGAACCCGGATAGCTACTAATGGCGATCTGCGCCTGGATGACACTCCGGGACAATGGCAGCCCGTTCCCAAACAACAGTACAGGCAGGTGGACAGAAACGGGAACCGGATTTCAGTCAGCCTCACCTTTCCGGATTCATCGAGGATGGACAAAGGTTTCAATCCTGTGAGTTATCCGGGCCTCTATTTTAATTACACAGTTAATACCCGGGCCGAGGGAGCTTCCATTATCGTAAGTGTGGATCTTGACAGGCCGTTGCCTGATGATTTCGCAAAAAAAGTGGGTTTCAATATGGAACTTTTTCCCGGATGCCTTTTCGGAAAATCCTGGTACATGGACGATAAGTCAGGTATTTTTCCCCGCCAGGTCAACGGCCCCGGACTACCGGATGATGAAGGAAAATTTCTTTCGGCAGCACCGATGGCAAGCGGGAATACGCTCGTGATCGCCCCGGAAGATGAACATCTCAGGCTGACCATCTCTTCCAGGACCGGAAAGATCCTGTTATTGGACGGCCGGTACAGGTTCAACAACGGGTGGTTTGTGATCAGGACGAAGGTGGCCCCGGGCAAAACGAAGGGGGCAGTAGAATGGGTATTTACACCGGATATCATAGATGGATGGATAGACGATCCGGTGATCCATGTCTCTCAGGTGGGTTATCGTCCGGATCAGCTCAAGAAGGTGATCGTGGAGGTGGATAAAAACGATATAAAACGGGGGAGTGCCGATATTATCAGGATTGCTCCCGATGGGTCGGAAGAAACCGTTCTTTCTGAGAGACCGGCAGAATGGGGCCGCTTCCTTCGTTATAATTACCTCACTCTCGATTTTTCCGGTGTCAGGCTCCCGGGGATATATAAGGTGAAATATGCGACGCAGGAATCACAGCTTTTCCGGATTTCCGGCGATGTTTTTGAACGGGATGTCTGGCAGCCTGTGCTGGAATATTTTCTGCCCGTTCAGATGTGCCATATGCGAGTGAACGAAAAGTACAGGGTCTGGCATGGCCTCTGTCATATGGACGATGCCCTTATGGCGCCGGTAAACCACAATCACTTCGACGGGTACCACCAGGGAGAGTCAACCCTCACCGTCTTCCGGCCCGGAGAACATGTGCCGGGATTAAATGCAGGAGGGTGGCATGATGCGGGCGACTATGATCTGAGGGTCGAATCGCAGGCAGGTGAAGTTTATATCCTTACGCAAGCCTGGGAAGCATTCCATCCTGGTTATGATGAAACCTCCATCGACCAGGCATCGAGGCTGGTGGAAATTCACAAGCCCGACGGAAAGCCCGATATTCTTCAGCAGATTGAACACGGTGCACTTTCCGTCGCAGGCGCCTACCAGAACCTGGGCCGGCTGTACCGCGGGATGATATGTCCCACCCTGGAGCAATATGTTCTCCTTGGTGATGGCGTCAACATGACCGACGGACAGGTGTATACCGGGAATAAAAGCGAAGGCGATATAGCCGGGGCGTTTCCCGCAAAAGCTGATGACCGTTGGGTCTTCACCGAGGATAATCCCGCAAGGGAACTGACCACGGCTGCAGAGCTTGCCGCCGCTTCCAGGGCACTTAAAGGATATAATGATACACTGAGCACTTTGTGCCTCCGGATCGCTGAAGAAATCTTTAACAAGGACGAGTCTGCAGAAGGCAGGGTCCTGAATGCCAGAATCCATGCCGCTGTTGAACTTCTCAGGACAACCCGTAAACCGGCATACAGAAATTATATTTTGACGCAGAGATCCTATGCTGCGAAAAATTTCCGCTACCTGGGATGGATCATCGGACCGGCTCTTGAGGAAATCGGTGATCCGGATCTCACTGCAATATTGACAAAGGCGGCAGCGGATTATTCGGAAGTCATTGCAGGGCAGGGTGCTGAAACGCCTTTCGGAGTTCCCTACCGGCCGCACATATGGGGTGCGGGGTGGGATATTCAGGATTTCGGCGTCAAAGCCTGGTATCTTCACAAAGCCTTTCCCGGACTCTTCCCGGCAGATTATTACCTGGATGCCCTGAATTTTATCCTCGGTGTCCATCCCGGCTCCAATACGTCCTCGTTTGCTTCGGGTGTCGGCACCCGGTCGGCCACCGTTGCATATGGCGTCAACCGGGCCGACTGGTCATATATCCCGGGAGGTGTTGTCTCCGGCACAGCCCTCATACGTCCCGATTTTCCCGAACTTCTCGACTGGCCATACCTCTGGCAGCAGCAGGAATATGTGATGGGCGGCGGGGCTACGAATTTTATGTTCCTCGTGTTGGCGGCCAATGCCATGCCGGCAGATGGAGAGTAGCTGGAGGGAGGGTACCTTTTTAAGGACCGAACGGCAGTTTCGCCTTGTTTACTGAATGACAAAGTTATGCCTGAAGTTCTCCCGGATGCTAACAGCAGGGTGCTGAAGTTGACAATGTAGTTCCATGTATCTGGTGGCAGGTTTGAGATTTGAAGTCTCACGGCACGGGATCCATGGAATGCGGCATATTTATGTTCGAGGTGACCCCTTTAGGCGCCGGGGGTATGTGAAGGGGTATCAGGTTATTTCAGGTTAATCCGAGGAATTTTACACCGGATTACGCGGATTAGCAGAAAATCACAAAAAAACCTCATCCATAAAAAGGATGAGGCTGTCTTCTGTGCCCAGAACAGGACTCGAACCTGCACATACTTACGTATACTAGTCCCTGAAACTAGCGCGTCTACCAATTCCGCCATCTGGGCGGGGCTTGCAAATTTAGAAAAAAAACCGGACGTTGAATATGTTTAGGTGAAAAAAATCCTCTTTCGTGATGTGTTCCTTAAACCTTTTTACCGGCAGTCTTTCCGGAGGCGGATCCATGCTGATGCAGTCCGCATTCTTTCTGTTCCGGCTGTTCCCACCACCATCTTCCTGCACGTATATCCTCACCCGGTTTGACAGCCCGTGTACAGGGCTGGCATCCGATGCTCGGATATCCCTGGTCGTGCAGCGGGTTATAGGGTATGTGCCTGGATTTTATATAATCCCATACATCCTTCTCACGCCAGTTGATCAGAGGGTTCACTTTGATCAGCCCGTTATTCTCATCCCATTCCACCAGGCTGTTGAAAAAACGGGTAACGGACTGGTCCTTGCGTAAGCCGCATATCCAGACATCAAGCCCTTTGAAAGCTCTTTCGAGGGGTTCGAGCTTACGGATGCCGCAACAAAGCTTGCGGTTTTCAATGCTTTCATAAAAGAGGTTGATCCCTTTCTCCTTCACCATCTGCTGAACTCTTTTATAATCCGGGAACATGATGTCGATCCGGATCCCGTATTTTTCATTCGTCCGTTCGATCAGATCATAGGTTTCAGGGAAGAGACGGCCGGTGTCAAGCGTGAAGATACGGGTATCCCTGTCCAGCAAAGCGATCATTTCCGTCAGCACCTGGTCCTCGGCTCCGAGGCTCGAAGACAGGGCGATCCTTCCTTTGTATTCATCCAGGAAATATCGCAATACCTCATGCGGATCACTTTTGGTAAACCTTTTATTTAGGTTCTCGATCCTTTCCCGGATATCCTGTGTTGCTTCCATATTCATCTGATTTTCCGCCTCAAAATTAATATAATTATCGGAAGAATTTGGTGATTTGGTGAATTGGTGAATTGGTGAATTGAGTTGAAACCATCTGTGATAATCTGTGAAATCTGTGGTGAAACCCTGAAGAATTTGTTGATTTGGCGATTTGGTGAATGGAGTTGAAACCACCTCAAATCACCCCAAACCACCTCAAACAATCCTCAAACTTAAACTTCAAACCATATCAAACAACATCAAACTTCTCATTCTCTTTCAGGGTAAGACTCCGGTTTTCCCATATCGGCCCACGAAGATCTGTCACTACGATATAACCAGATATCCTTATATGCCGCTATCTGCAGCAATTCAGGCATGACCGGAAAGGCTCCGGATTTTTCAAAATAACCAAAAATCTCCGGGTTCAGGACGTAAATGCCGCTGAAGGCGATGGGTGAAAGGTTTTCCTTATTTCTCGCAATGATCTCTTCGCCGCCCCGGTTGTCTCTCCATCCGCAAAGGACCTGGTTTTCATCCATCAGGAGAGATCTCGATGTCTCCCTGTGCTTAACAGCCAGCGTAGCGATCGATCCTTTCTTTATATGGCAGTTCAGTAGCCCGTTCAGGTCAAGATCAGTGACAATATCCACATTGTGAACCAGGAAAGGATCCTTACCGAAGAAAGGCGCCGCCTTGACGAGTCCGCCCCCTGTATCCAGAAGGAGGTCCCGCTCGTCGGATATGGAAATATCAGCCCCGAAATTATGATTTTCTTCCAGGTATCTTATTATCTGGTCGCCGTGGTGGTGAATGTTTATGATGATATTCCGGAAACCATGTGCGAGAAGCCTTTCGATAACATCCCGGAGAAGGGTTTTGTTTTTATAAGGCAAAAGCGCCTTGGGAATTTTGTCGGTGAGCGGCTTCATCCTTGTACCCAGCCCCGCAGCCATGATCATTGCCCTTTTTTTCATCATATAATAATTTTGATTTTAAAGGTATGATGGAACCCACATGATCGATTATTAAAAAGTTAGCTTTATGTTGTCATCAATCATGTGGGTTTCATTATCAGGCCGATTTTTTGAGTTTAACGGGCTTGCAGCAGTACTCTTCCTTCGTGGTACTCATCCCGCACTTTTTACATTCGTATTTAAGTTTCTTTCCCTCTTTATTCAGTTCAAAACCGTATTTGCACAATTTTTTCCCCATAGGCATGATTGACCGGAAAGGGTTTATAAATGCTGGTCTATTTCCCGGTGTTCCAGTTCAACAACCACATTTTTGTATTGTTTAAGATGGTCGGCCAGTTTTTGTGCGGCATATACGGAGCGGTGCCTTCCTCCCGTGCAACCAAAACTTACCTGGAGATGACTGTAATTCCTTCCGATGTAGGATTTTATCGTGCGGTCGACCATGCTGAAGACCTCGGAGAGAAATTCTTCCATCTCGCTCTTTTCCCTGAGGAATTGCCGGACGGGTTCATCCAGGCCGGAAAGCATCTTATATTGTTCTATCCGCCCGGGGTTATTGATACCGCGGCAATCGAACACAAAACCTCCGCCGTTACCGGTGATGTCATCCGGTATCTGTTTTAGGTAAGAAAAACTATGGATACGGACAGTAAGCTTGTCGGTCCGCGTTGGTATTTTTATATCCAGCTTTTGTGAGACGGACAGTTTGGAAAGAACAGATCTCAGTTCAGGGAATTCAGCGGGTATCCTGTCATTCTCAAGCATCCAGCGGATATTCTTCATGGCAAAGGGTACGCTCTGCATGAAGAGCGCCTTTTTTTCAACCCATCCACGAAGTCCGTATGTGCCCAGCGTTTGTAAAATCCTGACCAGGACAAACGGGTAATAATATTTCATGAATTCCTCCCTGGCAATCCCCGTCCCGGCTACCAACTCATCAAGGTAAAATCCAAGGAGTTCTTCCTTAACAGGAAACGGGATATTGGTCCGTGCCTCGAACAGGAGGGAAGCCGGATCGTATTGCGGGGCTCCCCTGCGTCCGCCCTGGTAATCGATGAAATAGCATTCCCCTTCATGGATCATTATATTCCTGGACTGGAAATCCCGGAAAAGAAAAAACCCCGCTTCCGGCTCCTTCCAGGAAGGCGGTAAAAGCATGAAAATCATCTTCCAGCCGCTGTTCGTCGAAAGGAATGCCTGTAACTTTCAGAAAAAAATATTTAAAATGATTCAGATCCCAAAGAACAGACTGCCTGTCGAACCGGTCGCGCGGAATACATACAGAATAATCAAGTTCAGCATTCCCCTCGGTCTGAAAGCGGACAAGTTCCTTTAGCGCCTTCTTGTACCAGGGGATCATCTCAGGCGGAAATTCAAAATTGACGGAATTTTCATCAATAAGTGTCTTTAGCATCGTATCACCCAGGTCCTGGAGGAGGTAATAGTGACCGTCTCCGCTTACGCCGTAAAGATCAGGCACATGCAGTCCCCTCTCGAGAAAATGACGGGTGAAAGTGAGGAAGGCTGTATTTTCCCTGAGATCGTCATTATAAACGCCAATTGCCGTACGGCTGCCGTTTCCCAGCCTGAAATACCTCCTGTGTGATCCGGCAGGCGGCAATGAAACAATTCCGGAAGGTTCCATCCCGGCAAATTCCCTGAACAGTTGCTTCAATATCCCGGTATCCATTCTGGTAAAGTTTATGACTGCAAAGTAAATATTTAATTCCGAAAGAGCGGCTTATTGCTCTTATCCTGATCCGTTAAAATTGCAGCTGTACCCGGGGACTTTTAAGACACCGCTCCCGAAAATTAATCCTCATGCCAATCAGAACCCTATTTTAATACCTATCTTTCGGCAAATCTTTCAGGTATGAAAATTAAACTCATCTCCTCAGACGACCTGAATTTTGTTGAATTTTCATTTTCATCCCCTCCGGATGGATTTGAAGTTCATTCCGAAAAATCAAGATATCTTCATTCCGCAGTATTTTGCCTTTTCCAGAACAGCTTTGAACTGAGTAGCAATGTATATGAATATTACGGTCCGACGCCATATCAGGGAACCGGGATCATCAAGTTAAGAAATAACCTTCTCGAACAGATTCCTACGGATCGGCCGGATCAGCAGTGCCGATGAATTGGAAGCTTTTGCCCTGAAACAGGATGCAGGGATCGACTTCCTGAATGAGATCCGGATTTTTTATCCAAGGTGGCGGATCGGATGGGAAAATATCCGGGACCAGGTGAAGCATGTCGTCGATGAAGTGCTGGAACTGGTCGATTATTGTATAGATGAAGATCATATATTCTGGGTCAAAGGATATTAACCCTCCTCCTACAGCAAAGTTTTATCTCCTTTTGCATTGAAATGATTACCTTTGCGCCGTAATTTCAAAAATTATGAAAAGGAAAGTGGTAGTCGGCCTGTCGGGAGGGGTGGATTCGAGCGTGGCTGCATGGTTACTGAAAGAACAGGGCTATGATGTCACGGCCGTATTCATGGTGAACTGGCATGACAAGACCGGGGTGCTCAAAGGGGACTGTCCATGGGACGAAGATGTAATGTTCGCGGAAATGGTCGCCCGGAAGATCGGTATACCCTTTCACGTGGTTGACCTGAGCAATGAATACAGGAAGAGGATCGTGGATTATATGTTCAACGAATATGAAAAGGGCCGGACTCCCAACCCGGATATCCTTTGCAACCGGGAGATCAAATTCGATGAATTTTTTGAAGCCGTAAAGCCCTTCCATCCCGATTTTATCGCCACGGGTCATTATTGCCGGAAAGATACGGTTGAAGTGGACGGGAAAACGATTTACCGTCTTCTCGCCGGCGAAGATCCGGGAAAGGAACAAAGTTATTTCCTTTGTCAGCTCAACCAGGAGCAATTGGCCAAAACCCTTTTCCCGATCGGGCACCTGCATAAAAAAGAAGTCAGGGAACTCGCCAGAAAGGCCATGCTGGCATCTGCCGGAAAAGAAAGATTCCCAGGGGATCTGTTTTGTAGGGAAGGTCGATCTGCCCACTTTTCTTCAGCAGAAGTTGAAAGCTGAAGAGGGTAATATCATCGAGATCCCGCGGGATCTGGCCATGTACTCCGGCAAAAATGGCCACGGACTCCGTGAAGTTTGTTCCCCCTGGGCGTATGAACCTGAAGATGGTGAAGTGGCAGGCATCCACCGGGGGGCTCATTTTTTTACTATCGGGCAGCGGAAAGGCATGAACGTAGGAGGGAAGAAGGAACCCCTCTTTGTCATTGCAACCGATACCGGAAAAAATATCGTATATACCGGGCAGGGACAGTCTCATCCCGGCCTTTACCGCAGCGGATTGTTCATCCGGAATGAAAATATTCACTGGATCCGGCCCGGTATGGAAATGGCACCCGGGGAAACAAGAAATTACCTCACTCGGATCCGTTACCGGCAATCCTTGCAGCAGTCAGTCCTTACGATGCGCGGGGAAGGCCTTTATATAACCTTCGGCAATCCGCAGCGCGGAATCGCTGCCGGGCAGTTTGCCGCCTGGTATGACGGGGAGGAAGTGATGGGTTCGGGGGTTATTGAGGAGTAGAGGCAAATTCTTCGGGGGGTTTCACCACAGATTTCACAGATTATCACAGATGGTTTCAACCCATTCAACAAATCAACAAATCAACAAATCAACAAATCAACAAATTCTTCAGGGTTTCACCACAGATTTCACAGATTATCACAGATGGTTTCAACCCATTCAACAAATCAACAAATCAACAAATCAACAAATCAACAAATTCTTCAGGGTTTCACCACAGATTTCACAGATTATCACAGATGGTTTCAACCCATTCAACAAATCAACAAATCAACAAATCAACAAATTCTTCAGGGTTTCACCACAGATTACACAGATTATCACAGATTAAGAAAGATTGTTTCAGGTGGATCCCCGGCCGGTGAGCAGCCGAGCCGTAAAACCGCAAATGACCGGGTGATTCTAGGTCAAAGTAAGAATCTCTTCAATCAACAACCCAACAACTCAACAACTGAACAAGTTGAGGACTTTATCTTTCTTTGCAATCCTGTTTTGTCACGATGAGGTTTTCTACCGGAAAACCCTGCCCGGCGGCTTCATTGACTAGCTTTTTATATATTTTTTTCTCCAGTTTTGGCGTACGCGAAAGGATCCAGAGATATTTCCTTGTTTTATTTCCCACCATCGCAAAACGGTAGTCTTTATCAAGGGCAATGATCCGGTAGTCTCCTTTTATGGGCCAGAAGAATTGCACTTTCAGCACAGAATTGCCTGTATCCGGCACGATAAAAGCCTTCCCGCTTATGGAATTCCATTTTCCGGTATCGGATTTCAGGCACCTGTTTTTCACCGTAAGGTATTTTTTTTCGGTGAGACCGTATTGTGCCGTAGTGCATTCACAATCTTTCATGAACCGGGCCGGCAGGTGGGCGATCTCGTACCACAATCCGGCGTACTTTCCGGGTTCGACAAAAGGAACGGTCTTTACGGGAGTCTTGTCGTATGAGCCTGCCATGAAAATATAATTTTGAGTATTAGCGGATCTCCTGAGCCTTCATTGTAAAGATTGCTCTCCGGCAATGCCAGGTACCAGTCTTCTGGAAAACAACCCCCATTGCAGCCTTAGGCGGATCATGGACCGCCTGGCCGCCCCTCGGGAGTAAAAAGGAAAGCGAAATGCGCTTACAATGATTAAAGATAAACGGTTATACCGAATAAAAGGTTCAGCCCCGATGAAGTGTAATGCAAATGGGTGGTATTATCGGTTGTCGGTTTACTATTGTCCAGCGAATACTGCAGCATTCCCTCGAATGCAATGTTATCCTTGAAGAAATAATTGGCACCGATTCCTGCTGCTATTTGGAGATTGGACGACTTATGGTTATGTGTACTTCCGGGAATGATACTTTTGCTGTTGGAAGTCCCAACGGCTGCTAGCACCTCGGCAAAGGGTGAGATCCCACTGTAAGACCCCCTGTAATACCTGGCCAGAGGACCCACTGTAAATGTATTGTAGATCGACTTGCTGTTCCCGCTTTTCGCACTACTGCGTGAGGTGTTTAGTACAGCTCCCAAAGCGAAACGCTCCTGAATGAAATAACCGGCCTTCGTATTCAACGAGATGTATGAATATTTGACGGCGTCTCCCGAATAGTTATCTTCATGAGTTTTGTCAGAAGAGAAGCCTCCGGAAAACGAAGTTGACCCGGAAGCAAACTTATCACCGGAATTGAACTGGGCCAGGGAAGCCCCGGTAATCAGGGTGGTTGCCAGAAGAATAAGGATTGTCTTTTTCATAACTCAAATTTTAATAAATATTCATGAAGTAATTATACGCTGAGGATCACCTCAGGTTGGTAAAATTAAACATTTATTAAAAAACAGATGATCAGTAGGTTGTATTGACCCACACCATTTTTCTCAGGTAAAAAGCAGGGAATGTTTTTATTTGCCATGGGACTTCATCAAATTTGTATCTTCGTAATTAAAATTATTCCGGATGTCGGATCTCCTCATATACAAAGCATCGGCAGGCTCAGGGAAAACGTACCAGCTCACCCGTAATTATCTCCTGATGCTTTTCCGGGAACCTTCAGCCTACTGCACCATACTTGCAGTTACCTTCACAAACAAGGCCTCGGGTGAGATGAAGGCAAGGATACTGGAATCCCTGTATAAAATTTCCGCCGGTGATCCGGGAACCGCCGGATATGTGGACGATATAATTTCGGAGACTAAAATGAACGGCAGCGAGGTTGCCCGCCGGGCCCGGGAGATCCTGTCCATGATCCTCAATGATTATTCATCCTTCTATGTCGGCACCATCGATAAATTCTTCCAGATGGTTATCCGTGGGTTTACCCGTGAGATCGGACTTCAGACCGGGTATAACCTAGAGTTGAACGGCGACCGGATACTTACCGAGGCTGTCGACCGGCTCATGGCTGACCTCGACTCGGATGAATGGCTTCGATCATGGCTTGTGAAGTTTGCCGATGAGCGGATCTTTTCAGGAAATTCATGGGATCCGGGCCGGGATATTTACCGGCTGGGAACGGAAGTGTTCAGTGAGAAATACAGGGAGATTTTTGATGATCCGGTTTCACAGGAAGAATTTGGTAAACGGATTGCTTCATATTCCTCCACTCTCTCAGGTACATTAAACCGGATATCAGAATATCTAAAGGGAAAGGGACGGGAAGCCATCCGGGTTTTGCAGGATGCAGGACTGGATGAAGAGGACTTCGCCCACAAGGGACGCGGCGTGGCAGGTTATCTCAGGAGGATGGCTGAAGCGGGCCCTGCAGATCCTGGCAGCAGGGTACTCCAGGCAGCAGAAGACCCGGCAAAATGGATCACGGCTACTTCCGCCCGGCGGGAAATGATCATCCCTTTCGTGGAAACCAGGCTCAACCCGCTGCTCAAGGATGCCCTGAAATATTTTGATGACAATATTTCCTTGTACAATACAACAAAAGCCATTTACCAGAATATTTATGCTTTCGGCATTTTGAATACCATATCATTGAAAATCAGGGAAATATCAAATGAAAAAAATATCTTCCTGCTCTCCGATGCCACTTTTTTTCTGAAAAAGATCATCGAAGGAAACCCGACGCCTTTCATTTATGAGAAAGCCGGGAATTACTTCAGCCATTTCATGCTGGATGAATTCCAGGATACGTCGGGATTTCAATGGCAGAATTTCGCCCCGCTCATTGATAATTCCTTGTCCCGATCCAAATCAAATCTCATCGTCGGTGATGTGAAGCAGTCCATTTACCGCTGGAGGAACAGCGATTGGATGATCCTGGCAAGGGATGTGATGAATTATTTCAGTCATTATGATATCGATGTAAGGCAGCTAAATGAGAACTGGCGGTCACAGGAGAACATCGTAGCATTTAATAATTCCTTATTCAGTAACGCTTCTGATATGATTTCCAGGCTGATTTTACGGGATACGGAGGAGGCAGGGGCCATGGATGATTATGCGGCGGCCTGGACCGGCCTGGTACGGGGAATTTACGATGATGCACTTCAAAAGGTGCCGGAAAAGTTCAGGGGGACGGGGGGGTACGTTACCCTGCGTTTCGGGGAGAATGGGAATAATGATGAATATAATGCATGGTTAAGGTCCAATGTGCCGGGACTTGTCAGGGACCTGCAGGACAGGGGTTACAAGGCAGGGGATATAACGGTCCTGGTAAGGAAGGGGTCGGAGGGACGAGAGATTGCCTCGCTCCTTCTTTCTGAAGACAATGAAAGCGGGAGGTATAATTTTAACGTGGTCTCAAACGATTCGCTCTACCTCACCGGCAACCCTGCCGTAAATTTCCTTGTGGCCATCCTTCGGCAGTTGAGCAATCCTACCGATCGGATCATTGCAGGATTCATCAGGCACGAATATATGCGGTATCTTGCCCTCGAATCCGGGGAAATGGATGATTTGAATGCCCTTTTCACCGGCCGGGCTGATTCCCCGGAGATCCACCAGGCATTCAGGAGGTTCAATGAGATGGCCGGTGAGATCCGCTTTCTTCCCCTGTATGAGCTTACCGAACAGATTACCGCTATTTTCGAACTGAATCTTATTCCCGAAAATCTTCCGTATATACAGGCATTCCAGGATATGGTCCTGGATTTTATGCGGAATGAAACTCCTGATATCAGTGCTTTCCTCGATTACTGGAATAAAAACGGCTCCTCTGCCACGCTGGGGATCTCCGAAGCCCAGGATGCCATTCGGATTATGACAATACACAAGTCGAAAGGCCTGCAGTTCAAGGTTGTGATCATCCCGTTTTGTCACTGGTCCCTGACTCCCGACAGCAATAAGGACCTTTTCCTGTGGTGCAAAACAGAGGGCAAGGATCCGGGCGACCCCGGGCATGTACCGGTGAAATACCATAAAGACCTTCTGAACTCTGACTTCCGGAAGGAGTACCTGGATGAAAAATTTCATTCCCTCATAGATAACCTGAACCTGATGTACGTGGCCTTCACCCGTGCCGAAGAAGAGCTTCACATTCTGGCTAAGAAGGATGCAGACACTTCAAAATCTGGAAATGCGGGATCGCTTCTTTATGAAATCATCACCAATGGCCGCTTTACCGGGGACGGGCTCTTTCCACTGGCAGATCCGGGGAAATATTTCGATCCTTTAAATCTTACCTTGCTTTATGGGACAGCCCATACCGGTATATCCCGGCTTGAGCCGGATACTGGTGAGGAGACGGTCTATCTTGCGGAATATCCAGTTTCTAGGCCTGGCGATAAGCTGCGGCTGAATATCAGAAATGCCTATATCTCCGGACTTCAGGAAGACATGACTGTTGCCCTGGGGTACGGAACGGTGATGCATGAGATACTTTCGGGGATTGGCACGTTAAAAGATCCCGAATTATCCGTAAACCGCGCTTTTTCACAGGGTAAGATCAATGAAAAACAGAAGGAGGAAATCATGGCCCTTCTCGGAGAGCGTCTTAAAGATCCGGTGGCGGCCGAATGGTTTCGCGATGATGCAGGCGTTCGCAGCGAACGGGATCTTTTTAAAACAGGAAAGGGAATACTGAGACCCGACCGGGTGATATACCATAACGGTTCGGTGACCGTTGTAGATTATAAATTCGGAAATATCATCAGCAGGGCTCATGAAAGGCAGGTTAAGGAATATATGGAAGCCCTGCAGGAGATCAGGCATATGCCTGTAAAAGGCTATGTCTGGTATTTCAGCATGGGCCAGATCGTGGAGGTTGTATGATGAAGGAAAGACCCGTATGGGACAATGACCGGCGTTTCAATTCCTATACCGGCTACATGAGAAAGCAGTTTGGCGGAAGGGTGCAGAAGCTGGCCATCGATGCAGGGTTTACTTGTCCGAACCGGGATGGAACCCGTGGAAGGGGAGGGTGTACGTACTGCAATAATGATGCATTCAACCCTTCTTACTGTATGCCTGAGAAAAATATCAGACAACAGATCGAAGAGGGAGTGGAATTTCACAGGATAAGATACAGGAGGGCGGTTTCGTATATTGCATATTTCCAGGCTTATTCGAATACCTACGGACCCGTGGACAGACTTAAGGAAATTTACAGGGAGGCATTGTCTTTTCCCGGGATCATCGGCCTGGTCATTGGCACGCGGCCCGATTGTACCGATGATGGGATCCTGGATTTCCTGGCCGGGCTGAATGAAAAGTATTATGTGGCGGTCGAATATGGCATCGAATCGTGTTTCAATGATACCCTGGAGAAAATCAACCGTGGGCATACCTTTGAGGAAACATCAGACGCCATTTTGAAAACGGCTGGGAGGGGGATCAGGACCGGCGGGCATATGATCGTGGGTCTACCCGGTGACGGTTATGACAGGATAATGGATTCGGCTGCCATACTTTCAGCGCTTCCGTTGCATTCATTGAAATTTCACCAGCTCCAGATTGTTAAAGGGACAAGAATGGGGGAGGATTTCAAAAGGCAGCCGGACAATTATCCCGAATACGGGCTGAATGAATACCTGGGGATTATGGCGGATATCGTTGAGAGGCTGAACCCGGGGATCCTTATCGACAGGATAGCCGGCGAAACAGTGTCGGAATACAATCTCCGGGAGAGCTGGGGACTTCGTTATGACCGGGTCCTTCAAAGGTTTGAGGAGATCCTGGAGGAAAGGGATACTTGGCAGGGGAAGAAATTTGGTGATTGAGGGGAAGATTAATTTAGAACACTTAAGTTGTTTGAAATGGTTTGATGTGGTTTGAGATGGTTTGAAATGGTTTCAGGGAGTTTCACCACAGATAACACAGATTATCACAGAAAAAGTTGTTTGAGATTGTTTGAAATGGTTTGATGTGGTTTGAGATTGTTTGAAATGGTTTCAGGGAGTTTCACCACAGATTACACAGATTATCACAGAAAAAGTTGTTTGAGATTGTTTGAAATGGTTTGATGTGGTTTGAGATTGTTTGAAATGGTTTCAGGGAGTTTCACCACAGATTACACAGATTATCACAGAAAAAGTTGTTTGAGATTGTTTGAAATGGTTTGATGTGGTTTGAGATTGTTTGAAATGGTTTCAGGGAGTTTCACCACAGATTACACAGATTATCACAGAAAAAGTTGTTTGAGGTTGTTTGAAATGGTTTGATGTGGTTTGAGATGGTTTGAAATGGTTTCAGGGAGTTTCACCACAGATTACACAGATTATCACAGAAAAAGTTGTTTGAGGTTGATTGAAATGGTTTGAGGTGGTTTGAGGTGGTTTAAGAGAAGAGGAACGCAGATTCCCATGGCTATATAGCTATCGGAACGGATGCCGGAAGAATTTGGTGAATTGGTGATTTGGTGAATTGAGTTTAAACCATCTGAAACCATTTCAAACAACATCAAACCATTTCAAACAATCTCAAACAACATCAAACATTTGCAGCAGAAAATTATAAAGCATGAAAGCATTTCTTAATACCCTGGCCGTATATCTAACTGAAAAATTCGGGGAGACACTGGAGGAGCAACATATTTTATTTCCAAATCGCAGGGCGGGCGTGTTTTTCAGGCATTACCTGCAGCAGGCCCTGCCGGGATCGGCCTGGCTGCCGAAGATCAGCACCATCAACAGTTTCATGGAAGAATTATCCGGCCTCAGCTATGCCGATCCCATAGACCTGAACTTCGACCTTTACAGCGTATATAACGGGCTTGTGGCACATCCCGAACCCTATGACGAATTTTATTACTGGGGTGAGATGATGATCAGCGATTTTAATGATATCGACAAATACCTTGTGAATGCGGGAGATCTTTTCCGTAACCTGTCGGACCTCAAGGAGATTGACAACATTTTTGATTATCTCAGCCCGGAACAAAAGGAATTGATCTACCGGTTCTGGAGTCATTTCGATAGTAAGGATCTCAGCCGGGAACAGCAGTCCTTCCTGGGGATTTGGAAAATTCTTTATCCTTTGTACACCGGTTTCCGGGAAGTTCTTGGTAAGAAGAAAACAGGATATGAAGGAATGATATACCGGGAAGTGGCAGAATGCATAGAACGCCGGCAATATCCTGAAATGTACGCCGCGAAGGTGATCATATGCGGATTCAACGCACTCAGTGCCGCAGAAAGAAAACTCTTCAGGCATCTGCGCAATTCCGGTACAGGTGAGTTCTACTGGGATTACGACCGGCAGTACAGCGAAGGGAAGATCGCGGAGGCGGGCAGGTTCATCCGACGGAACCTGGAAGAATTTCCCTCGCCCAACGATTTTCCGGAGGATTTCAATGGCCTGTCAAAACCAAAAAATATCCGCATTTTCAATCTTCCTTCCGATGTTCTTCAGACCAAAAAACTGCATGAAATTCTCTCGGAAAGGGAAATGCCTCCCGCCTCCGCTTTTCATGATACAGCAGTAATCCTGGGGGATGAAGACCTGTTGCAGCCGGTTCTTACCTCGCTTCCGGCCGGCCTTCCCGGACTCAACATCACCATGGGGTATCCGCTTAAGAATACACCGGTGTTCAGTTTCATAGATAATCTTCTCCGTCTGCAGAGAAATATTTCATCCCGCACCGGTAAGAAGGGAGAACGCTTTTACTACAGGGATGTCCTGTCGGTTCTGAACCACCAGTATACGGGAGCCATACTCGGTGATGCTGCGAAAGCAAAATCGGCCGATATTAATAACCGTAACATGATCTATATCGATCCCGCTTTTTTCCAGGACAATGAATTATTTACGGCGATTTTCCGGAGGACGCGTACTGCACCGGAAATGATAGCTTATCTCTCGGATCTGCTCGATATACTTCTTAGGGAAGCCATCATGCCGGAGGAAGGAGGAGACCGCTTCCTGCTCGAGAAGGAATTTATTTTTCATATCAGGACCAGGCTGAATAAGCTGGGCCGGGTTTTTGCTTCCGCCCCTCCTGAAGCCGGCTTCGAGACCTTCATCCGTCTCTTCCGGAAGCTGATGAATAATTCGAGGATCCCCTTCGAAGGCGAGCCTCTGCAGGGAATCCAGGTCATGGGGATCCTCGAGACGAGGCTTTTGGATTTCACCAACCTGGTATTCCTGTCCCTGAATGACGGAGTCATGCCCGCATCCGGGAACCAGGTATCCTGTATCCCCGCCAACCTCAGGTATGCCTTCGGAATCCCGACACGCGAAGATAAGGATGCTATTTATGCCTATTATTTTTATCGTCTTCTGCAGCGTGCGGAACATGTGGATATCATGTACAACAGCAGGACGAACGGTTTGAGTTCGGGTGAACCGGGAAGATACATTTACCAGCTTAAGTACCTCTTTGATTACAATATCCGGTTCGGGACGGTATCGTTCAGGATCGGGGAAAGAACGCCAGTGCCCATTACCATCCCCAAAACAGCGGAAGTAATGGCGGCTCTGTCTGCATTCAAGGGAGGGGGATCCCGAAATTTGTCGCCTACCTCGGTAACGACTTATCTGGATTGCCCGCTACGGTTTTATTTTACATATATAGCCGGCATGAGGGAGGAAGAAGAAGTTTCGGAAGATATCGACGCCCCCGTATTCGGTATCCTTTTGCACAAAACCATGGAATTGCTGTATAAACCTTACCTCGGGCGGGAGCTGACCACCGCCGATCTGAACACGATCATGCAGGAGGGGAACATAAGGAAGCGTCTCGATCAGGCTTTCAGCGAAGAATATTACCGGGACGGGGATCCCCAGGGCACGGCGCCAGAGGGGAGGAACATCATTGTTTACGAGGTGATACGGAAAATGGTGGAAGGCATTTTGCAGAAAGACAGGGGAAATACACCTTTCCGGATAATGGCGCTGGAGGAAAAAGTGGAAGTTCTCCTGGAAACGGATGATGTGCCGGAAGGGATTCGTATCGGGGGAACGATCGACCGCAGGGAAGAGCGGGGCGAAGGCATGCACATTCTTGATTATAAAACCGGGAGAGTGGAAAATGCCATTACCTCCGTCGCCCGATTGTTCGAGCGTGATACCTGGCCGGCTAACGGTAAATACAGGGCCGTGTTACAGACCTTCATCTATTCCTGGATTTACAGCCGCAAAACGGAATATCATGTAATCAGACCCGGGCTTGTAGTGGCGGGTAAGATCTTCGGGGAGAATTATACGCCCGATATTATTTTTAAGGAAGGACGGGAGGTTGGTCGTCCCCTGTCTAATTTCAGGGAGATAGGGGATGAATTCGGCGAACATTTTGTCAGTCTGCTTACAGGATTGTTTTCACCCGATGTTCCTTTCATCCAAACCGACGATGAAAAACGCTGTGTCTGGTGTCCGTATGCCGCAATATGTCACCGGTCAGCCAAATCCTGGTAGTCCTCATCGGTGAGAAGATCCGGCCTCAGTTTACGGGTTCTTTCGATGGCATTCTTAAGTTTCCATTCCTCGATCAGCCGGGTGTTGCCTGATACGAGTATTTCAGGGACCTTCCATCCTTTGTATTCGGCCGGCCTGGTGTATACAACCGGTGAAAGCAGCCCGTCCTGGAATGAATCACTCAGTGCCGAGGCTTCATCGGAGATCGCACCGGGAATAAGCCGGACCATGCAGTCGGTGATCACTGCAGCTGCCAGTTCACCTCCCGTCATAACATAATTGCCTATGGAGATCTCCATGGTAATGAGATGATCCCTCACACGCTGGTCCACTCCTTTGTAATGCCCGCACAGGATGATTATATTCTTATAGGTTGAAAGCCGGTTAGCCGTCTTCTGGTCGAAAAGCTGTCCGTCGGGCGAGGTATAAATGATCTCATCGTATTCGCGTTGAGATTTCAGACTGGTGATGGCCCTGTCGATGGGTTCAATGCTCATAACCATGCCGGCCTCACCGCTGAAAGCATAATCGTCGACACTGCGGTGCTTGTCGGTCGAATACTCCCTCAGGTCATGAACTTCGATCTCGGCCAGACCGGCCTCCCGCGCTCTCTTAATGATGGAGTGATCCAGGGGGCCGTGAAGCAGCCCGGGAAGGACGGTGATTATATCTATTCTCATTTTTTTAAATACAAATGTACGGGATTAATTGGGTCTGGGAAGAGGAACACGGATTGTTTGAAATGGTTTGAAGTGGTTTGAAGTGGTTTGAAGTGGTTTGAAATGGTTTGAGATCGTTTGAGATGGTTTGAGAGAAGAGGAACGCGGATTGAAACGGATTTTGACGGATGATCGCAAATTTAATTGTTTTAGGTTGTTCGTTTTAGAAGATCCTTTTCCCCGGAGGGGATCCATTGTATTAGCCACGGTTACGCCCGTGGTAAGGAGGACGCACGCATCGAAACCCCGGGTTTAATAATTATGTTTCAAGTGGTTTCAGGTAGGTTAGGTAGGTTAAAAATCTTTATCCGTGAAAATCCGTTCCGATAGCCATCGGAATCCGTCAAATCCGTGTTCCTCTTCCTCTTCCTCTTCACCAAATCACCAAATTCTTCCAGATCCGTGTTCCTCTTTCACGACATAATGACATACAAACTCCATACAGCCTGACGTAATGTCATAAAACTGCTGTTTTTTCATGTCATAAATCCCTGAAAAAGCATTGGCATATGATTTGAAAAAGTGATATCAGAAAATAATTATTTAACCAGATAAAAATTAAAAAAATGACACTTTTAAGAGTTTATAACAACAACGGTCATGTAGCCAGGAAAGCTCATGATTACGGATTTCCCGATCTCATGAATGATTTTTTCGGTGAGTCCGCCTCCGGAATCTCCCCGAAGGTTAACATATCGGAGAACAATGAATCGTTTACCCTTCTCATGGCGGTACCCGGTGTGAACAAATCGGATATCAACATGCACATTGAAAAAAACATGCTGACCATTTCCAGAGAAGAAAAGGAAGAAGCAAAAGTCACGCGGGATTTCACCCGCAGGGAATTTGATTTTGGTTCTTTTGAAAGGAACTTCAGACTCCCCGAAACTGTGGATACGGAAAAAATTGAGGCTTCAATGGAGAATGGTATTCTTAAAGTCCTTCTCCCCAAAAAAGATGAAGCCATCGACAAAGGTCCCAGAGAGATAAGCATTTCTTAAGGGTCACTGTAATTTATCATTGGTTTTTGGTTTAATTGAAAAGCTGCTCTTCTCAAAGGAGCAGTTTTTCCCTTTTATTCAGGCTGTTGAAAGAAATATGACAAAACTAAACTTTTGTTTCTACACGTTGTTTCGTCAGGGAGGAGAAATCTATATAAATGATTCTTTGGTTTTTATAGCTCCCGGAATTTTTATCACTAATAAAAAAATGTCTTCCCTTCTGATATATGATCCGGATTTAGGGATAGTTTATAAAATCGTTTGAAACAGAATCAGAATGTGGTACATTAGTGAATCCTAATCTAATGAGGAAAAAATGATTTCCTATGAATATAAAAGATCCCAGACACTCTGTTCGTAATGAACCGTTCAGCGAGGAAGCTGAAAATATTGATATTGAAGGAAATTCGGGCGATTCTGTCGAATCCGGTGAAAATGAAATTTCCCGGGAAAAAACCGGAGATGAAAATCCCGGTAAAAATAAGAATCCGGAATCCGCGGGAGAGATCCAGGAACCCGCTGATGCGGAAAACACTCCGAACTCCCGTCCGGAAAAGGATGCTGAGGATGCATCTCAACCGGGAGATGATGCTGAGGGCAGTATGATCCGTGATGAAGGTCCCGCTGAAGAAATTTCGGGGGATGAAGATTCCCCCGCTGCCACCGCAGACCCTGAAGCTGATCAGGAACCTGAACCCCGGGAAGTACCCATTCCGGAGGAAGTACCCGTTCCGCAGGAAAAACCCGTTCCGGAATCAGAGCCCGTTCCGGAATCAGAGCCGATTCCTGAAGAAGAACCTGTTCCGGAAAAAAAATTATTGAAGGAAGAAGAACCGGCGGCCTCCGGCAAAAATAAGCCGGCTGCTAAACCTGTCGAGACCCGGGGTGAAATACCCGGGGCCAGAGAAAATTCCTCCGGAAAAACCCAGACTCCGGATAAAACCCCTGCAGGGGAATCCGTCAATTACAATCTTCTTAGCAGGGAGGATCTCGTCGGAATGCTCGATGATCTGATCTCGGGCAAAAATATTTCGGATATACGGAACGAAGTCGAAGCCATCAAAATTGCATTCTATAAGAAGCAACACTCCGGTGAGGAGGGTCAGGACGAGAATGCCGGTGCCGGGGTGGAAACAGAGGAGGGATCAGGTGAAGACCCCGAAGAACAAAGATTCAGGGAACTCCTGAAAAAATACAGGGATATTAAATCCGGCCAGTCCAGGGTGGACGATGACGACAAGGAAAACAACCTGAAAGAAAAGTATAAGATTATCGATGAGATCGGTGATCTCGTGAACCGGGACGAATCTATCAACAAAACTTTCCAGGAATTCAGAGAGCTTCAGAAGAGATGGCACGACATCGGAGTCGTTCCCCAACAAAGCCTGAAGGATCTGTGGGAGACCTATCATTATCACGTCGAGAAATTTTACGATTACATCAAGATCAACAAGGAACTCCGGGACCTTGATCTGAAGAAGAACATGGAAGCCAAGCTCGATCTTTGTGAAAAAGCCGAGGCGCTTCTCCTGGAACCAAACGTGGTAAACGCTTTTCAGACATTACAAAAATATCACGATCAGTGGCGGGAAATCGGCCCTGTTCCCAAGGATAAAAGGACCGAGATCTGGGAACGTTTCAAGGACGCCACTTCCAAGATCAATAAGAAACATCAGCAGTACTACCAGGAATTGAAAGAGACTCAGAAAAAGAACCTGGAATCCAAATCCGTGCTGTGTGAAAAAGCTGAAGAGCTGGCCGCTCTCGAACCTGAAAATCACGATGAATGGGTCAGGAAGACCGGGGATATGTTCGAGCTCCAGAAGGTATGGAAAACCATAGGGTTCGCCCCTAAAAAGGATAATAACCGGATCTACGCCCGGTTCCGGGCTGCCTGCGACTTGTTTTTCGAGAAGAAAAGGGAATTTTACGCCCAGAATATGGAGGAACAGCAGAATCATCTCCAGCAAAAACTCGATCTTTGCGTCCAGGCAGAAGCCCTCCAAAACAGCAGTGACTGGAAAAGTACTACGGATGAACTGATCAGGCTCCAGAAGAAATGGAAGAGTATCGGTCCGGTACCCCGCAAATTCAGCGATGATATATGGAAACGGTTCCGTGCCGCGTGCGACCGGTTTTTCAACCGCAAAGCCGACTTCTTCTCCAAGATCGACACAACCTATGAGAAAAACCTGGCGTCCAAGGAAGCACTTATCGAAGAGATCAAAAATTTCGAACTTGACGACAATCAAAAACTTAACCTGAAACAACTTAATGATTTTCAGCGGAGATGGTCAGAGATTGGCTTCGTGCCTTTTGAAAAGAAGGACGAGATCATGCAGAATTACAGGGAAGCCATCAACCAGCATTACGACAATCTCGAGATGGACGATCATAAGAAGAATATGCTCAAATTCAGGAATAAGCTCGATAATATCAGGCAGAAACCACGTCCCGGGATTAAAATGAGATTCGAACGTGAAAAACTCATGAACAAACTGCAACAACTCCGGAGTGACATCAGCCTTTGGGAGAATAATATCGGTTTTTTTGCAAATTCAGAGAATGCCGATTCCATGGTCCGCGATTTTGAGCATAAAATATCCAGCGCCAGGGAAAAGATCAAGCTGCTCGAGGAGAAGATCATTCTTATTGATGAGCTTGACACAGACGAAGATTAAATTCATATTTCTTAGATTAAAATTACCCCTTCTAAGAATTAATTATTTACTTTGCGGATTGAACTTCAAAATTCTGAATATTGGCCGCAACGAAATATATTTTTGTAACCGGAGGCGTTACCTCATCACTGGGTAAAGGTATTATATCCTCCTCTCTTGCAAAGTTGCTTCAGGCCAGGGGTTATCATGTCACGATACAAAAACTGGATCCGTATATAAATGTGGATCCGGGAACGCTGAATCCTTACGAACACGGTGAATGCTATGTGACCGAAGATGGTGCGGAGACCGACCTGGACCTTGGGCATTATGAGCGTTTCCTGGGAGTGCCGACCTCACAGGCAAACAATGTCACCACCGGAAGAATCTATCAGTCGGTAATTAACAAGGAAAGAAAGGGTGATTACCTGGGAAAGACCGTTCAGGTCATCCCGCATATCACCGATGAGATCAAGCGAAGGATCAAGCTCCTGGGCACAAGGCATAATTACGATGTGGTGATCACGGAGATCGGCGGCACGGTGGGCGATATTGAATCCCTTCCCTATATTGAATCGGTCAGGCAGCTTAAATGGGAACTCGGGCCGGGAAATGCCCTCGTTGTTCATCTTACGCTGGTTCCTTATCTTGCCGCTTCGGGAGAGCTGAAAACCAAGCCTACACAACATTCGGTAAAGGCTCTCCTTGAAAACGGAGTGCAGCCCGATATCCTGGTATTACGGACAGAAAAGACCCTGAATAAGGAACTCAGGAAAAAAGTAGCGCTTTTCTGCAACGTAAACCTGGAATCGGTGATCGAATCCATCGATGTTTCCACGATTTACGAGGTGCCCCTCCTTATGCAAAAGGAAAAACTGGATGTGACTGTCCTGCGGAAACTCAATCTTCCCAACGGCAGTCCTCCCGAGCTGAAGCCCTGGAAACAGTTTGTCGATAAGCTGAAAAATCCCAAATCGGAATCGCGGGTCGCCCTCGTGGGAAAATATGTGGAACTTCATGATTCCTATAAATCCATTCTCGAATCGCTGACGCATGCCGGCGCAATTAATCTTAGCAAGGTCAATGTCTCCTGCATTCACTCTGAAACCATTTTTCCCGATAACCTTAATGAGAAACTCGCTGACTTTGACGGCATCATTGTGGCCCCGGGATTTGGTGACCGGGGGATCGAAGGCAAGATACTGGCTGTCCGTTATGCCCGGGAGAACAGGATACCCTATCTTGGCATCTGTCTTGGTATGCAGTGTGCCGTTATCGAATTTGCGCGTGATGTTCTCGGTTTTAAAGATGCACATTCAACCGAGATGACCCGGATGACCGAGCACCCGGTAATCGACCTGATGGAAGACCAGAAGGGGGTGACCGAGAAAGGCGGGACGATGAGGCTGGGAGCATATCCCTGCGATATCAGGAAAGACAGCCTGGCTTATAAAGTATATCGTGAAGAGCATGTACGCGAGAGGCACAGGCACCGCTATGAGTTCAACAACGACTATCTCAACGATTTCTCCAGGGCAGGCATGATGCCCTCCGGGATGAACCCCGACAGCGGCCTGGTGGAAATCATGGAACTTAAGGATCATCCCTGGTTCATTGGTGTTCAGTTCCATCCCGAATACAGGAGCTCGGTACTCAACCCACATCCTTTGTTCGTGAATTTCATCAAGGCGGCTCTCGTTTACAGTGAACATAAGAAGGCTGTAGCTAAATAAACATCGAAAAATACATAATGGACAGGAATTCAGTTATTGGTATTGTTATAATTGCGGTCATTCTCATTGGTTACAGCGTTCTTATGAAGCCTTCCCGGGAAGAAATGGAAGCACAGAAGAGGAGAGCAGATTCGCTGAGGCAGGCACAGACCGAGCAGATCATTGAACAGCAACAGGTACGCAACAAGGAAGAAGCAGCGGAGGCAGATACAACCTCATCAGTTCCAAAGGCCCAATCCGCCAAAGATGTTCAGCAAAATATGGGGATCTTCGCTCCCAGAACCGTCGGCAAGGAGAAATTTTACGTTCTTGAAAATGATAAAATAAAACTTACCATATCAAGCAAGGGCGGCAAGCCGTATTCCGTGGAACTTAAAGATTACCAGACTTACGATTCTCTTCCCCTCGTTCTCTTCAGCGGCGATTCAACTGTCTTTGGCCTTCAGTTCTTCTCAGACGGCCGCAGTATTTCTACCAATGACCTGTATTTTGACATGGTAACCGGGCAGGATGATTCGTATGCGGAAGACAGCACCGCAAGCCTGGTTATGCGACTTCCCGTCGATACGGGCGCCTATATTCAATATACCTATACCGTCCATCCCGACCGGTATCTCATGGATATCGATCTCAGGATGAAGAATATGGAGGAGCACAGAACGGATAATGTTCAGCTCAACTGGGTCCTGTTTTCCCCGCAACAGGAACAGAACCGGGCGAATGAACAGAATTACTCAAATCTGTATTACAGGTATTCCCAGGGAGATGTGGAGAAATTCAAAGCCAGGACGAAGAAGGAATTGCAGGATGTGAATGAAACCACACGTCTCGACTGGCTTGCCTTCAAAGACCAGTTCTTTTCCTCCGTTCTCATCACGGAGAAGACCCCTTTCGAGGGCGGGTATATGTCGTACGAAAGGCTCCCGGAACCCCATACCAACCTGGCAAGGTTCAGTGCGGAACTTGCAGTTCCCTATGGAAGGAATAATGATTTCACGATGCCGATGCATTTTTACTTCGGGCCCAACAATTTCAAAGCTCTCAAAAGGATCGGCTTCCAGCTTCAGGACCTCGTAACTATTGGCGGCTCGATCATCAGGTGGATCAACGCCTGGGTTATAATACCCATTTTTAATTTCCTGAATAATTTTATCGGCAATTATGGGATCATCATCCTGCTGCTCACCCTTATCATCAAGATGGCCCTTCTGCCGCTGACCTACAAGTCGTATATGTCGCAGGCAAAAATGCGTGCCCTGAAGCCGGAAATCGAGGAGATCAATGCAAAGATCCCCAAAGACAAAGCAATGGAACGGCAACAGGCTACGATGGCACTGTATAAGAAAGCGGGAGTAAACCCGATGGGCGGATGTTTGCCGATGTTGTTCCAAATGCCCATCCTGTATGCAATGTTCCGGTTTTTCCCGACTTCAATCGAACTCAGGCAACAATCCTTTCTCTGGGCACACGACCTCTCAACCTATGATTCGATCCTTCATCTTCCCTTTACCATCCCGATGTATGGCGACCACGTAAGTCTCTTCACGCTGCTCATGACCGTTTCCACCATCCTTTCCATGAGGCTGAACAGCAGCCCTACCGGGGCGGATTCGTCCATGCCGGGAATGAAGGGGATGATGTACGTGATGCCGGTAATGTTCATGGTTATCCTGAATAACTTCTCCGCAGGTCTGACGTATTACTATTTCCTGGCGAATATGATTACGCTTGGCCAAAACGCCGTCTTCAAACTTTTTGTCGATGAGGACGAACTCAGGAAGAAACTACATTCCAGAAAAGCTAAAACGACGAAGAAATCCGGGTTCCAGAAACGTCTCGAGGATATGGCGAAACAGAGGGGTTATAATTTGCCCAAAAAATAGGCATGAAACATTGCCTGCCGGTATAACCACGGCTGGAAGTTTGCGTAGAATAAAAAAGTTGAACAATAACCGGGATATATATGGCTTCGAATC
The DNA here is from genome assembly GCA_963771005.1 of uncultured Bacteroidales bacterium. Taxonomy (GTDB): domain Bacteria; phylum Bacteroidota; class Bacteroidia; order Bacteroidales; genus DASQZK01. The sequence continues at coordinate 315,597 of CAVYRO010000008.1, read as the reverse complement.
TTAAGAATCTTTCTTCCTTTGACAGCGAAAATATTCCGGATGCTTCTTCCATGAAATTCGGCGTAGTGGTATCGGAATGGAACCGGGAGATTACGGGAGCCCTGCTGGACGGGACATTGAAAACCCTCGCCGGGCTAAAGGTAAAGGAGGAAAATATCCATGTCAAATGGGTCCCCGGAAGCTTCGAGTTGACCCTTGGGGCACAGTTCATGGCCGAATACACAAACGTGGATGCTATCATCTGCCTGGGATGTGTTATCCAGGGTGAAACAAGACATTTCGAATTCATTTGCCAGAGCGTTTCCAAAGGGATCACCGATCTGAATATAAATTACAATATGCCCTTTATCTTCGGCGTCCTCACCACCGATACACTTGAACAGGCCAGAGAACGTTCAGGAGGAAAACACGGCAATAAAGGTGATGAAGCGGCTGTTACCGCCGTCCGGATGATCGCTCTTCAGAAGGAAATGGAATAACCGGCGTCCGGACCGTTCTGTCTTTTTTTACACTTTCAGTACTAATAAGTATCAGAAAGAAAACCCGGTGCCGAAGGGTCATCGGGTTTTCTGGCAAACACTAATTAAAACATATGTTCTATGAGAACTAAGACTATCCTTTTATGCCTGCTCCTGAGCAATTTCTTTAGTGCATATATGCAGGCAGCCGACATCATCTTCGTATCTCCCGTGAAAAGCGATGTACTTCTCCTGTATTTCAGGGAAGGCGAAAAAAACACATCCGAATGCCAGGGCTATGCCACCTCGGGTTGTCCCGATATCTGGAATTCCGGGCCTCTTGATGCAACGGCGGCCAAAAACGCAGGAACCTATTTCATTACCAGCACCGATGATGAGGACTACACCAGTGCGGTCAATCCTTCCTCTATCGGTTATAAATCCAAAAGAGAAGCGGCGCTCGGAACATACTGGGTTTATCTTCAGCTCCCAGAAAGTCTGAAAGAAGGACATTCATATACAATACAATGGGGTTCACTGGCTTCCAATAAGAGTTCCGAAACCTTTGTCTTCAAATCGCGGGACCTCAGATCGGAAGCTATTCATGTGAACCAGGTGGGTTATGCACCGAATGCAGGAATGAAGTATGCCTATGTCTACCAGTGGATGGGAACGGCCGGAGGTACCGATTTTTCCACCTTCGAAGGTAATCCCTTTTACCTGGTACGGAATTCAGACAGCGCAGTGGTTTATTCCAGCGCCGATCACGGAAAAGGGTTGCAATTAAGAAAACATCTGCAGCTTGAAAATACGGGATCGTCGAATGTAGGATGGCACGGCAGTGATATCTGGGAGTGCGATTTCTCAGACATTGGCAACTCCGTTGCCGTTGCTCCCGGTGAGTACAGGATCGCCATTGACGGTATCGGCTGTTCTTTTCCCTTCAGCATAGATAAGGAGGTTTATTCAGATCTGTACTATCTCCTGGTGAGGGGACTTTACCACCAGAGAAGCGGTCCTGCAAGGACGCAGGAATATACCGATTTCGTAAAACCTGTCGATCATACCCCCGGTGTGAATGGTTTCCAGGTGACTTATTCCAACCATCTTTTCATTGGTAACGATGATATTAATTTTGAGCAGTTACCGGCACAGGCAACCGAGTGGGTATGGCCCGACAATCCATATCCTCACATGAATGACGAAGCAGACGGCTGGGGATGGGGCGGACATTTTGATGCGGCGGATTATGACAGGTCGAGGTCGCACCTCAATGTCAGCAGCAGTCTAATGTTCGTATATGAAATGAACCCCGGGAAATTCCATGACGGGGAACTGAATATCCCCGAGAGCGACAACAATTTACCCGATATTCTCGACGAAGGCCAATGGGACATTGATTTTTACCGCCGGCTGAAGGGCCCTACCGGGGGAATATGCGGCGGAGTGGAAACAACGGGATATTATCACCCCTCATGGCTCGATAATCATATGTGGTATGCATACGCTGAAGAAGCGATAACATCATGGGCATATTCCGGGGCCGCAGCTCAACTGGCATATTGCTATGAACTCGCCGGGGCTGACCAGGCAGACATCGATAACTGGGTCCAGGAAGCCGTTGATGCCTATAACTGGGCTGAGGCCAAGAGCCCCGGGAATCCCGGAAGATCCTATATTGAACAGAAATATTATGCCGCTGCCTCGCTGTACAGGATGACGGGTGATCATAAATATATGGACGATTTTGCGCAGTGCCGGACCTGGTATTCCGACCTGGATGCAGCCAACGGAACCTATGTCTTTTGCCTTACACCACCCGACAGGTGGCCGAATTTCACCACCGCCGATAAAACACTTCAGAACAGCCTTATCGCCTCTGTTGAGAACCTGGCATGGCAGCAGGGGATCAACCAGGCTGAAGACAGGGCTTTACGGCTGATCAAATATTCAAATCCCAACCTGAGTTGGGGAGGCTATTATCCGAACGTCATGTTGCAGATGCTATGCCATCATCTTTCGGATGACGATGAGATACTGGATCTCCTATACACCACGGCAGATTTTTACCTGGGGGAAAGCAACGATCAGCAGGTTTTTATCACCGGTGCAGGATCGGTGAATGCCGACCGGCTTCTGCGCGATATTCTTCATATCGATTCGAACTATGACGGGGTGCCGGGATGGATCCCGGGTATTCCTCCCTATAAATTCGCCAGCACCGTATTCAATGATTCCTACTTTTTCGAGCCCTCCGATCCCCACAACTGGCCCCTTATGGAACAATGTATCGATGCCCGCGACTATATCCCCGCTGCTGAATTTACGGTACAGGAAACCGTTGCTCCCATGGCAGCCCTCTTCTCCTACCTGGAAGCCTATACCGCCGGCAAACAATTCCTCATCAGCATAGATGAGCCTGCCGAAGATTCAGTATACGTGCCTGGCTCAGATGTAGCTATCTCCGTATCGGCTTCCGTTTCGGAAGGGACCATCTCAAAAGTCGAATTCTATAACGGAACATCAAAGATGGGTGAAGACACGGATGCTCCTTACGAATTTACGTTCAGCGCCCTTCCCGCCGGAGTATATTCCATCTCAGTCGTTGCATACTCGGAAAACGAGAATAAGAGATCACAGCCCGTAACGCTCGTGGTTGATGATCAGGCACCCACCGATCCTGTGAATCTACATATTACCGGTGTTGCCGCGGTCCGGGTCGACCTTGCATGGGATCCTTCGACCGATGATGCCGGAGTTAAGGAATACCAGGTTTTTATGAATGATGAATTACAGACCACTTCCATCCTTCCGGAATGTTCGGTTGAAGGGCTGACAGCCGACACCAGGTATTCATTTTACGTAAAGGCCGCCGACTATGCCGGAACGATTTCAGGTCCCAGCAACGTGGTGGATACCGTGACAAAGACCGGAAAGCAGATCCCGGGACGGATCCAGGGGGAGGATTTTGATGAGGTTAGTGGTGAAGTGGCTTCCGAAGCCTCGGGAGATACGGACAGTACCGATTACGTGGGTTGGTTCGATGAGGGGGAATCATTGGGTTATGCTGTCAATGTAGAGAGTGCCGGTGATTACCTGGTGACCTTCCGTGTTGCCCGTGGCATTGATGCCGGCAATTTTGAATTTCTTTCAGGCACATCCCTTCTCGCTACCATTTCTGTTCCTAACACCGGAGGTTGGGGCCAGTGGGCCGACGTTTACAAGGTAGTGCACCTAGGGGCCGGACAGCAGAGCCTCTATATAAACAATACCGGGAATCCCTTTAACGTGAACTGGATGGAATTTGAACATGCGGTGGCCACTCAGGGTATAACGATCGATAATTGCCCCCCGGATTCCCTTGAACCGGGCAACAGCTATTTGATGCAGGCCACGGTAAGCCCGGAAGATGCAAGTGATAAAAGTGTGACATGGAGCAGTGCGAATGAAGAAATCGCTACCGTCGACCAGGAGGGAAATGTAACAGCCGTTTCCATTGGATTTACAGATATTATTGCCGTCACGAACTATGGCGATTTCCAGGCAACATGCAATATCAACGTTTATAAGGAAACTTCGGGTACGGCAAATTTCTCAGCCCCTACCTTCGGGATGTATCCCAACCCGGTAAATAACGGGGTTTTGACCCTAAGCGGAGAAATGCTCAGAAATTCAGGAGTATATATCACCGGCACCGACGGCAGGGTGGTGTATTATAAGAAATGTGATACCAATACGGGAAGTATTTCCATCCAGACCGGAAAATTTGGGACCGGCATTTACATTGTGCGGGTGGTCAACGGAGGGAGTACGGCTACGGGGAAATTGGTTATTAACTGAAATGGTACTTCGTAAAGGCGAAAGGCGAAAGGAGAAAGGCGAAAGTGAAGAGGTACTTCGTAAAGGCGAAAGGCGAAAGGCGAAAGGCGAAAGGAGAAAGCAACCACCAGTTTTCACATAACTACGGGGAGAATGGAACCTGGTTAGCTCTCAGTCTTTGATCTCAAGTTTCGCCCGGTCGATGTATTTTGCGATATCCCGGCCTTCATTGGAATCCGGATAATCATTTTTTATCGATTCATAGGAAGCGACAGCCTTTTGGTAATTGCCCATCTGCTCATAAACGATACCCTCTTTTTTTAGCAAAATGGGAGTCGTGAAATCATTCGGGAATTTTTCGATGCCCTTGTTGTATGTTTTTACGGCTTCATCATATTGACCAAGTTCGGCATATGCATCACCAAGGCTGCTGAATTTTGCCGATCCAACCAGGAGGTCACGGCTATTAAAATCTTTAAGATGATCGATGGCATTCTCATATTCACCCATATTCAGATAACAGATGCCGGCATAATAATCCGCCAGGTTGGCAGATTTGGTGATCCCGTAATCGTCAATGATCTGAAGGAATCCCGGGTAAGTACCGTATCCGTTCAGTGCAAGATTGAATGAATCCTTGTCGAAAAAGCGTTCTGCCATAAACATCTGCTGTGAGGCTTCCTTTTCAAGCGGAACGATGTACCATCTTTTTACACCAATGAAGATCAATACAATAATGACAATCCCCAGGACGACGTATGATAACTTTTTTGAATTATCCTCAACAAACTGCTCAGTGCGGGTCAGCGCCATTTCAAGACCTTCGAGGCTCTTATCCTGAGTAGCCTGCTTAGCTTTCTTAGCCATATTTTAACTTAATTAGAAGGGTTTTTTTAAACAAACGCAAATGTAATCGTTTTTTGCCAATTACCATAAAATGACAAAAAAGAAATAATGGAATTTGGTTTGATGCTGCCTGCCGGTTCTATTTTTGTAAATTTGTACCAGGAAATTAAATCATATGCATCTCAGGAATCTTTCTCTCGTAAATTTCAAGAATTATACCCAGGCTGAGCTGGAGTTCAGCAACCGCATCAATTGCTTTATTGGCAACAATGGTGTAGGGAAAACCAATTTACTGGATGCCATCCATTACCTGGCATTGTGCAAGAGTTATTTTAATCCTGTGGACACGCAGAACATCCTGCACAACGAGGACTTTTCGGTCATACAGGGGGAATTTGAGCGCAACGGCAAAAACGAGGCGATTTATTGTGGCATTCAGCGGAATAAACGGAAACAGTTCAGGAGGAATAAAAAGGATTACCCCCGTCTTTCTGACCACATCGGGCTGTTTCCTCTGGTGATGATCTCACCCTCCGACAGCAGTCTCATCCTCGACGGAGGTGAGGAACGGCGGAAATTTATGAACGGAGTTATTGCCCAATACGACAAGACTTATCTAGAGAATGTGATCAGCTATAACCGGATCCTCACCCAGAGGAACAGGTACCTGAAAAACCTTGCCACCGGTGATGGGAAAGATACGGGGATGCTTGATGTTTACAATGAGCAGCTGGCCGGTTTTGGCCAGGCGATCTTTGAAAGGAGAAAAGAATTTGTTTCCCAACTGGTCCCCATTTTTTCAAGGTTTTATATTTATATTTCCGGAGGGGTTGAAGAAACGGGACTCCGCTACGAGAGCCAGCTGACCGGAAAGCAGCTGATCGATCTTTTAAAGGACGGGACTCACAAAGACCAGGTACTACAGTATACTACAGAAGGGATCCACCGCGATGACCTGGAGATGCTGCTTGGCAGCTTCCCTCTCAGGAAGGTGGGTTCCCAGGGTCAGCAAAAGACATACCAGGTGGCTCTGAAGTTGGGGAAATTCGAGTTTATCAGGCAGGTATCAGGCATAACTCCGGTACTTTTACTCGACGATATCTTTGACAAATTCGACGCCGTGCGTGTGGAGCAGATCATCCGGCTGGTTTCGGAAAATAATTTCGGCCAGATCTTTATCACAGATACGGCTGAAGCACGAATGAAATCGATTCTGGAGAGGACAGGGATAGAACATAAGATGTTTTCGATAAGCACCGGCCAGGAAATAAAAGAATTATCATGAGGCGAAGCAAAACGTTAAATATCTCGGAGATCATTTCAGATCTTCTGAAAGAGCAGGGACTCGAAGGTAAACTGGCAGAAAACAGGCTGATCAACAGCTGGGAAGATCTTCTCGGCCGTTCCGTTGCGCGGATAACGAAGAAACTGTATATTAAAGACAGGACCCTATATGTAAGTCTCGGCTCATCCATCGTGAGGAATGAACTGGTGATGATCCGGGATGAGATCGTGAAACGTTTGAATGAACGCGCGGGAAGCGAGATCATCGACCGCATCGAGATCCGGTGAGAACGCTTGCATCCTTCCCCGGGTGAAGGTACAAACCTGCAAATACGCTCTGCGGGTGATCTTATTTTCCCGCGTAAAACCTTTCGCTTTTCGAAAAGAAGAAATCACATTCCCCCGCTGCATTTTCATCACTGTCTGAGCCGTGAACCGCATTGTTCTGGATGGATTCCGCGTACAATTTGCGTATCGTACCCTCGGCGGCTTTGGCCGGGTCGGTCGACCCGATGAGCCTGCGGTAATCTTCAACTGCATTTTCCTTTTCAAGTATGGCAACCACGATGGGTCCGGAGATCATGAATTCAACGAGGTCGGCATAAAATGGCCTTTCCCTGTGTACGCTGTAAAATTCTTCCGCATCCGTCCTGTTTAAACGCGTAAGCCGCATGGCTGCAATGTGGAATCCTGCATTATGGATCATATGGAGAATGGGCCCTGTATTCTTTACAGCACCCGGTTTAATAATCGTAAATGTTATTTTTCCGTTCATAATACCACTGATTTTTAAATGATGGCAAAGTTAAAATTTAAAATCGTTTTCGTCTGCCTTTCAATATAAAAACCATTTTCCGGATACAGAGAAGAACAACATTTTTCATCTGACCCGTTTAATGAAGTATATAATGATGGCTGAAAACCGATAATTCTTATCTTTAAACTTTAAAAAAAATCGCGTGAATCAGGAAAACAAGAATTCACTGGAAAAATTAAAAACCCTCACCGGTTCAGCCGGAAACATTCTTATCGCAACCCATCTCAATGCCGATGGCGATGCTATCGGATCGTCCCTGGCCATGGCCATGGTACTTAGGAAGCTGGGAAAGGAGGTGATGGTGGTAACACCCAATGATTATCCCGCATTCCTGAGATGGATGGCAGGAAGTGAGATGGTGACCGTATACCGGAGTTTCCGTGAAAAGGTTAAAACCTTTGCGGAGAAGTCCGATATAATGATCTTTATCGATTTCAATGATCCCGGGAGGCTTGAGAAAGCGGAGGAGATCATCCTTTCGGCGGATGTTCCCCGTATATTGATCGATCATCATCCGGACCCGAAGGATTTCGCCACCCTTGTTTTTTCCGAACCTTCATACGGTTCCTCGGCGGAACTCGTATATCGAATTATCTGTGACATGGGATTCAGGGAACTTATAGATAAAGACATTGCCGAATGTCTGTATACCGCTATCATGACCGATACCGGTAGTTTCAGTTATTCATGCTCCTACCCGGAGGTATGGCATACCGTGGCCGAATTGATGAGCTGGAAGATTGACCGGGACCGGATCCATGCCCTGGTATATGATAATTATTCAGAGGACCGGATGCGACTCATGGGTTATTGCCTGAATGAGAAGATGAAGATCTTCCCGGAATTCAATACCGGCATTATTAGCCTGAGCAGAAAGGAGATGGATAGTTTCAATCATCAGCCGGGGGATACAGAGGGGTTTGTCAATCTGCCCTTCAATATTAAAGGGATAAAATTCACCGCCCTTTTCCTTGAAAAGCAGAACCATGTTAAAATATCCTTCAGGTCACGAGGTAATTTCCCGGTGAATAATTTCTCGAGAGATCACTTTCGGGGGGGAGGTCATTTGAATGCAGCCGGGGGCGAATGGGAGAAGCCACTGGAGAAAGCCATTGAGAGATTCATATCCCTTCTACCGTCGTATAAAGCAGAGCTGGAATGAAAGCTTTTCCCGGCATCCGGATCCTCCTCTTTTTTCTTTTCTTCCCGGTACTCACGGGCTGTAAACCGGAAACTCAGGTTCCTTCGCATAAGGGCGGGGAAGAGAGTGAGGTAAATCGTGAATTGATGCAGATCAACCGGTACATCGTGAAAAGAAACCAGGAACTGATCAGGAGCTTCGTAAAGCGTACGGGCTGGGACATGCAGAATACAGGAACCGGGTTATGGTTTATGGTGACTCATCACGGCACAGGACCTTCAGTAAGTGAGGGTAAGGAGGTTTTTTTCAGCTTCAGGGAATACCTTCTTGACGGAGAAGCTGTTGATTCTGCATCGGCGTATCATCCCAGGTCTTTTGTGGTGGGTCATGGGGGCGTCGAAGCCGGTCTGGAGGAAGGGATGAAATACCTGCATGAAGGCGACAAGGCAAGGTTTATTATCCCACCCCATCTCGCATACGGTACTTTTGGTGCGAGCGGGGATATACCTTCAGGAGCCATCCTTCTTTACGAATTAAAGTTGCTGGCAGTGAAATGATGAAGAAGAAAAATGTATTTCTTTTGGTGCTGTTATTTGCCGGTGCATGTAATCTCTTTTCACACAAGGCATATAAGAAAATCGCTCCGGGATTGTTTTTCAGGCTTGTCGGTCTCGGCGAGAACGGCCTCAGGGCGAATACAGGGGATTACATCACAGTGGACCTCTCGTATGCAACCGCAGGCGATTCGGTTTTTTTTCACGGGACGAGGAAATTCATGCTCGGAGAAAGCCCTTACCCTGGGGCTATAAATGAGGCTTTCCTTCGACTTTCAAAGGGAGACAGCGCTTCGGTCTTCCTGAATGCAGACGGATTTTTTGAAAAGACACTGAAAAGGGACATACCTCCTTTTATAGGTAAAGATGAGGAGGTGCGGGTGGATATGCGGTTACTCGGCATACAAACCGGCGAAGCGTTCGATCGCGAAAAAAAAATGTTTTTGGCATGGGCTGAAGAATTAAATTACCCGGAAGCAGAACTTATCAGGCGGTTTCTGAAGGAAGAAAATCTCGATATCAGACCCACCACCAGGGGGTCTTATTATTTCAGGATGAGGGAAGGATATGGCGACCGGGTTCGCAGGGGACGGCATATCACCATTCAGTATGAAGGCCGGTTTCTGAACGGGAAGTATTTTGACAGCACAAAAAAGCGTAATGAGCCTCTTGATTTTATATACGGAGATGAGTTTATGGTCATCAAAGGTATTGATGAAGCACTTGAAGGAATGCGCGAAGGCGAGAAAGCGCTGCTCGTCCTGCCTTCCGACCAGGCCTTTGGACCGGGAGGTTCCGCAGGGGGCATTGTTCCACCCTGGACCGCTCTTGTTTATGAAGTAGAAGTTCTGAAAGTTGAATAATTCCGAAGAGGAAGCAACCATTTTCATTAAATTTACATCAGATTGCATTAAAGGGGGATAACCGGGGACATCCATACCGGTTTCCGAATGACCGAAAAAAAAACCCGGGATCCCGGTCGGTTTAAAGATTTTCATGTGTAAATAAATCATTTTTTTAATCCGGACGTTTTGTTAAGAGATAAGCTGAACTATTTAAAACCCAAATCCTATTATATGAAAAACCATTCCATTAAATTTCTGGTTTCCCTGCTTATGATCTTTTTCGTGACTCTCAGCTCATGTCTCAAGGACAAGGAGGAGGAATACAAGCGCCGGGAACAGGAAAAACTCAAAGAATATTTAAGGGAGCATAATATTACCACTTCACCCACAGCTTCCGGTTTATATATCCTTGCGGACACTGAAGGCACAGGTGCATCCCCTTCGGAGGGTGAATTTGTGGATTTTGATTATACGCTGACTACCCTTGAGGACGGTGTGGTTCAGATCACCACGGACAGTTCGGTGGCCAGGGACAATGATATCTACTCAGGCGGCGTGTTGTACGGTCCCGCGAGGCTCCAGATAGGAACAAATATTGACGGGCTTGACGAAGGTCTTGTAAATATGAAAGAAGGAGGCCGTGCCACGCTGATCATTCCGTCCAGTCTCGCCTGGGGGAACAGCCCTTATTCACAAGTGGGATCCTATAAAACAGTGATCATTGATATTACCTTGTACAGGGTCCTTTTCGATCCGGCCGTTTATGAGCGTTCGCTCATAAACGAATATCTTGCCGAAAATGATATTAGCACCGATTCGACGGACATTGGAATATACGTAATCGAAAATGAGGCCGGGACCTCCGACAGCGCCGACATCGACCGCCAAATGACAGGTTATATCAGGGGCACTCTCCTTGACGGTAAGGAATTCCTGCCCAGGAGCCAGTTCCGGACCGTGATAGCCAGCGAAAAATCCATCATTTTCACAGAAGGATTGAAAGAAGGGATCAAGGCCATGACGGTAGGGGAGAAAGCAACGATCATCGTACCCTACTACAGGGGGTATCAAAAAACGGGGGTGTATATTGATAATAATTCTGTCAGGGTTCCCATACCACCTTACGCAGCATTGAAATACGAAGTCGAAGTGGTGTCGGTCAACTGATCTTCCGTCCGATAAGAAAGATACAGGGTCGCTTGTGGAAGCTGACCCTTTCTTTTTTCCATTCGCTGATATTCATGGTGCGGATGTATTCACCTGCAAGGCTGATGTCGCAAGCAATGCACAACATCGTCCCCGGATCGCAGGTTTTCAGGATATCAGCGACGAGCCGGTCATTGCGGTATGGGGTTTCGATGAATATCTGCGTTTCCCCGGATTTCAGGGCCACGCTCTCAACCTCACGTATCTTTTTTGAACGCTGGGGATTGTTGACGGGCAGGTAACCGTGGAAACAAAAATTCTGTCCGTTCAATCCTGATGCCATAAGGGAAAGAAGGAGGGATGACGGGCCGGTGAGCGGGATGACCCTGATTCCCTGCCGGTGAGCGAGTGATGTGATCTCTGCCCCGGGGTCTGCAACTCCCGGTACCCCCGCTTCCGAAATGATGCCTACCGGTATTCCCTGGTGACAGGGTGTCAAAAAACCCGCTTTCACATCCTCCGGGGTATGCTTGTTCAACTCGTAGAAAATTATATCATCTATGGATTTTGAATACCCGCATTTGATGAGGAACCGGCGGGCAGTGCGGATATTTTCAACGATGAAATGATCGAGTTCCCCGATGATCTCCAGAACAAATGCGGGCAGCACGGCGTTAACCGGGCTGTCGCCAAGGGTATTCGGGATCATATATACGCTGCCTTTCATTTTTAAATGTAAAATTAACCAAAGTTTCCATATCCTGACCGGGCGTCATGCCTTCATTTTTGCTATTTTCGCACTGAAAATATCCATATTTTGAAAATTACCTTTTTAGGAACAGGGACATCACAGGGCGTCCCGGTCATTGGTTGCCACTGCCGGGTATGCAGCTCCGGGGACGCGTCTGATAATCGTTTAAGGACATCCATCCTGGTGGAGGACGCAGGAACATCCCTGGTTGTGGATACAGGTCCCGATTTCCGCCAGCAGATGCTCAGGGAAAAGGTGGACAGACTCGATGCCGTTCTGTTTACACATGAGCACAGGGATCATATCGCAGGTCTCGATGATATCAGGGCATTTAATTTCATTCAGCAAAAGTCAATGGATATCTATGCTGAAGAAAGGGTGATCCGGGCGCTGAAGCATGAATTTTCCTATATTTTCGCAGAGAAAAAGTATCCCGGCGTTCCTCAGGTCAACCTGCATGGGATCACGAATTCGGATTTTTATGTGAATGACATGAAAGTCACACCGGTCAGAGCGATGCATTACCGCCTGCCAGTTTTCGGCTTCCGTTTCGGCGATTTTGGATACCTTACCGACGCTAACTATATTTCAGAAGAGGAAAAGGAAAAATTTTACGGTGTTAAATACCTTGTAGTGAATGCATTACGCCACGAAAAGCATATTTCCCATTTTACCTTTTCACAGGCGGTTTCCCTCATAAACGAGATCAGCCCAAAGCGAGGGTTCCTTACGCATATCAGTCACCAGATGGGACTCCACAGAGAAATGGAAAGCCGGCTTCCTCCCGGTATCCTCCCTGCCCGTGATGGGCTCTCCCTCGAATTTTAGACTGGATTACCCCTTTTTCAGAGCTATGACGAAGAGGGCGACTGAGATCCCACTGAGGACCAGGAAGAGGATCCCTGCCAGGAGCATTGCCTGCGGAAGTGTATAAACATCCATGAACCAGCCCAGGAATGGGCCGGTGAGGGCAAAATTAAGCCGGATCAGGAAATTCCTCACCGAGAGAACGGTGGCTCTCCTGTCCGATCCGGTCATCCGGTTGATATAATCCTTCAGCACCGGCGTAGCAAAACCTCTTACAATGTAAAAGAGGAAAAGTATGACCAGGGCATAGACCGAATGAAAGAAATACAGGGAGATATATCCTGCGGGGACGAGAATGGCGATAAGCAATACGGAATTAACGGGACCCAGCCGGCTTTCAATCTTCCATGCAAAAAAGGCAACGATCCCTACCGTCAGGTTCAACGCTGTCCAGAGCAGGCCGAACCATTCAAGAGAAAGATGAATATGTTCGAAGAAGGGCTGGACGAACCATGCCATAGTAAGAGTGGCCGTGCCGATAAAAGAAGAGAAAAGTATATTTCTTTGCAGAGCCTTATTTTCAAAGAGAGAAAACCGGACAACACCGAGAATGTCCCTGAATCGCATCTTCAACAGCCTTTTATGCCTCGAAGGTTCAACAAGCAGTATGGAGGAGGGTACGGCGATGAATGCTACGAAAGTCTGGGCAATATATGGATATCTTACCGATGCGGCAGCCAGCAACCCGCCGAGGGTGCCGGCAACGGCTTCTGCAATGTTCCCGAGGGAGGTCAACCGTCCTTCAAACTTGATATATTCGCCCTCCCGCTTAAGATCAAGGAGCGTATCATAGAGCATTGCCGAATCGGATCCTGAGATGAAGCTCTGTCCGATGCCGAGGATGATCTCTGCAATGAGGAAACCCGTAAAACCAAAACTCAGGCTGTAGGTGAGAAAACCCAGGAAACCCATAATGGCCCCGGTCACAAGGGTCATTTTCCTCCCCAGGACATCTGCAAAATAGCCGGAGGGAATCTCCAGGATCACGATGGTGACCGAATAGATCCCCTGTAAAAGCATGACCTCCTTCATGCCCAAACCGTTCGCCTTATAGAAAGGAACTACAATAGGCATGTAGAGCATAAACCATTTGGCGATCTTGATCAGGTATAGCTTAATGAAATTGGCTCTCAGTTTCACCCCGTCTCCTTTACTTATTCAGGCAACAACGTGTGTTAAATATTGTTACATTCAGCCTGCAAAACTAATAAACCTTTGCTATATTTACTTCCCTTGTAATTCTGTCTTTTCAACTACCTTAACTATGCCACAATGAAAACTACCGTTCTATGCAGCCTGATCATGGCTTTCCTTTTCACCGCCTGCCTCGATAACGGAAAACGTCACACCGGAACCGGGCTTCCGGTTTCCCCTGATCTCTATAGATACACCGATGACATCGAACCCCGGTGGATCAGTTTTGAGAACAGGACCGGAGAAAAAGGGAAAGGGGGGATGGAAAACAACGCAGCTAAGGGACATCCGTCCGATGTCATCCCTGCCGGGGAAACGGTGACCCTGCTTTCTACGGATGGACCCGGTATCATCAACAGGATATGGATCACCATCTCAGACAGGTCACCCAAGACACTCAGGGGACTGGTATTGAATATGTATTGGGACGGACAGGAGAATCCTGCCGTCTCCGTTCCTTTCGGCGATTTCTTCAGTGTGGGCCTCGGCAGGACAGCTGCATTCGAAAATGCCCTCTTCGCCAATCCGGAAGGCCGGTCATTTAACTCTTTCATCCAGATGCCCTTTAAAAAAACGGCTCGTATTGAGATAGAAAACCAGCTTCCCTACAGCATAAGTGATATTTTTTATGACATCGATCTTCAATTGCTGAAGGAGTGGGATGAAAGTTTCATGTATTTTCACAGTCACTGGCAACGGGATACGGCCACCGTTCCCGGCAGGGATTTTGAGATCCTTCCTGAAACTGAAGGCCGGGGGAGGTTTCTCGGGACAAATGTCAGCGTAAATGCCAATCCCCTGTACATGGATTACTGGTGGGGAGAGGGAGAGGTGAAGATCTATCTGAACGGAGACAGCATTTTTCCCACCCTTGTAGGCACGGGAACCGAAGATTTCATCGGTTCTGCCTGGGGTCAAAATAAATTTTTCAACAGGTACACCGGCTGTTCTGTCGCAGATCCGGAAAAACTTCAGTGGTCATTTTACCGGTTCCATATCCCGGATCCGGTGTATTTCAGTACGGACTGCCGCGTCACCCTTCAACAGATAGGCGGGTCAAGGAAAGGAAATGTGACGGAGCTTCAGAAGAAGAACATTCCGTTAATCCCGGTGACCATTGGCGGTGTAAACGTTTATTCCCCCGACAGTATTACGGATCTCTCAGGGCCCGGACTTCCGGGCGATGAAGTGTGGACGAACTTCTACCGTTCCGATGATGTATCGGCGGTGGTCTATTTCTACCTTTCGGAGCCGGGCGATAATTTCCCGGAGATTCAGGCTTTACAGGTAAGAACGTACAATCTCAAGGATTGATCATGTTCAAAATCATGATATTCGTATGGCTTCTGGCGGCGATAAATCCCAAATCCGCAAGCCAGAGTATCCTCATCGAGGCCGAAAGCTTCAGTCACCGGGGAGGCTGGGTGATCGATCCCCAATTTACCGAAGAGATGGGATCGCCATACCTTTTAGCCCATGGACTTGGGGAGCCGGTAGACAATGCATGGACGAACGTGGATATACCGGGATCAGGTCTTTACCATGTATGGGTAAGAACTAAGGACTGGGCCCCGGGTGAGTGGGAAGCTCCGGGGCGGTTCCGCCTGCTTGTGAACGTAACGCCGGCCGAAGTCATTCTCGGAACCGAACCCGGCTGGGCCTGGCAGGATGCGGGCTTCCTTAAACTCAAGCGGGGAGAGGCCAGGCTGGAACTCCATGATCTTACCGGATTCGACGGAAGATGCGATGCCATTTTTCTAAGTAAGGCCGGAAATATTCCGCCAGCTGAGCCCCGGGCACTTAGGGCATTCCGGCGAAGGCTGCTAAACGAACCCGCAGAACCTGCTGAAGAGGCTGATTTTGATCTTGTGGTCACCGGGGGAGGGATTGCCGGCTGTGCTGCAGCGATTGCCGCAGCCGGACAGGGACTGGAGGTGGCGCTTATCCATGACCGGCCGGTGCTTGGCGGAAATGCGAGCGGTGAGGTGAGGGTACATACCCTGGGGATATACGGTTATTTTGAACGTATTCTTAAAATGATCGATACGGAACACTATGAGAACGGATCACCGGAAGCGCTGACCGATGAACAGAAAAGGATGACTTCTATGCGAAAATACAGCAATATACACCTTTACCTGAACTGGAGAGCATTTGCCACAGATACCGCCGGAGGAAGGATCCTCTCGGTGGATGCGCGTCAAACGGAAACGGGTGAAACCATGCGTTTTAAAGCGCCGCTTTTTGCCGACTGCACAGGCGATGGCTGGATCGGTTACTGGGCAGGCGCCGAATACATGTATGGCA
Organism: uncultured Bacteroidales bacterium; assembly: GCA_963771005.1. GTDB lineage: Bacteria > Bacteroidota > Bacteroidia > Bacteroidales > DASQZK01. The sequence goes on along the minus strand of CAVYRO010000008.1, from coordinate 299,568 downwards.
GGGAGGCTGATACTGTATTCGGTGAAGGACTTGAAAAATACGGGGAGTTGTGGAGTCCCTCCGAAGCCGACAACAGGGTCATGGGAGCTTCGGTGCTTTGGAGGTCTTATGATGCAGGGGAAAATAGCTCCTTTCCCGAAGTGCCCTGGGCTTTTGACATAGCAGGGGACTATTCCGCACGTAACGGGGAATGGCAATGGGAATACTCCGCCGATAATCTCAATCAGGCAGAGGATGCCGAAGCCATACGTGATCATATGCTAAGGGCTGTATACGGTTCGTTCTTTAATGAAAAGCAAAAGCAGGGAAATGAAAATCTTAAACTCGAATGGATTTCATACCTGGTCGGAAAACGTGAGTCGAGGCGACTTAGAGGAGATTATGTTTTCACTTTCCGTGATGTGCTCGAGCACAGGAATTTTTCCGATGCCGTAGTAATGGAGGACCGGGAAGTAGATGTACATTACCAGGATATACTTCTGGATGAGAAAAGCCCGGATTTCCTTTCCACGGCATTGTATTATCATGCAGACAGGTATTATGTGCCATACAGGTGCCTTTATTCAAAGAATATTGGTAATCTCTTTATGGCAGGGCGCTGTTTCAGCTGTTCACATATCGGGCTTGGCGGACCCAGGGTTATGAGAACGACCGGACAAATGGGGGCGGCCGTCGGTTATGCAGCTTCGGTATGCCATAAATACACTGGCTTACCACGCGAAGTATACATTCATCATCTTGACGAGTATATGAGATTAATAAAAGGAGATGCAAAGACATCTTCGCCCTGAGGTATCTGAAATACAGTTTTAAAAATATAATACGCATGAAAACCCCGTTTATCTCCACTCTCTTTGTGATTTTATTATTTCCCGCGCTTCACGCCCAGAAATTCACCGGTCTGGCCGACACGCCTCCCATGGGATGGAACAGCTGGAACTATTTCAATTGTGACGGGATCAACGAAGGGGTGATCAGAGGCATCGCCGATGCCATGGTCACCAGCGGGATGAAGGATGCCGGGTATACATACATCGTTATAGATGACTGCTGGCAGACCGGCCGCAGTCCGGATGGGATGATCATTGCAGATCCGGAGAAATTTCCCTCGGGTATGAAGGCCCTTGCAGGGTACATCCACGATAAGGGGTTGAAATTCGGGATCTATTCCGATGCGGGAAGGATGACCTGCCAGGGAAGACCCGGCAGCAGGGGTTATGAATTCCAGGATGCCAGGACTTACGCGGAATGGGGTGTGGATTACCTGAAATACGACTGGTGCAATTCCGGGAATCAGAACCCTGTTGAATCATATTCAATTATGCGGGATGCAATTCACAGTGCAGGCCGCCCCATGGTGTTCAGCATTTGTGAATGGGGTCTCAGCAAACCCTGGTTATGGGCGGCAGAGGTGGGACATCTCTGGCGGACGACCGGAGATATAAGGAATAACTGGGATCAGCCCGATGCCAAAGAAGGAAAGGTTTGGGGCGGGGGTGTGATGATCATACTCGATATGCAGGCGGAGCTGGAGAGTTACGCAGGACCGGGTCATTGGAATGATCCTGACATGCTGGAGGTAGGCAATGGCGTACTCACGGGGAATGAGGAACGTGCTCATTTCAGCCTTTGGTGTATGCTCGCGGCTCCTTTGATGGCCGGCAATGATATCCGCAGCATGTCTGAGGAAACGCGTGCCATACTTACAAATCCCGCTGCTATTGAAATTGACCAGGATCCCATGGGAAAACAGGGGTACAGGTTCCGCGATGAGGGTCTTTTCGAGATATGGAAAAGGGAACTCTCAAAAGGTGAGTATGCCTTCTGTTTTCTGAACAGGGGAGAGGATCCCGTGGATTATACCGTTAACTGGGATGAACTGGATGTGGAAAGCGGATTCATGATCCGGGATATCTGGAGCGAAAAATCAGCCGGGAAGACAGACAAAACATTGAAAATCAAAATCGGGCCGCATGATGTGCTGTTTGTCCGGCTGGAAAAATAAACACATTTACGCATCCTCCTTTATGCCGGTGCCAGGATCCTAATTCCGGGTTAATCAGATCTTCATTTCCCATCCCTTTTCATAGTCCCGTGACCATAGACGTATGGCATCCTGATCGTGCAGAATATGACCGGTTTCCGGATCCGTTTCCAAAGATCTTCCCATGCGTTGGGCGATATTTCCCAGTTGGACAAGCAAGGTACTCTTGTACCCGTTTTCCACATCCGAATGAGGTTTTTCACCGGTTTTGATGGCATTGAAAAAATTCTGAATATGCGGACGGTCGAAAGCATCGTTCCGGGCCGTACGATCCAGGGCATTAATTTGCTCCTGGTCTTTTACCTCTTTTACTATATTTCCTTTAAGATCATAAACGGTATAGTCATTCCCCGCAGAGATTTTCAGGCTGCCATTATCCCCATAGAAGATGCATCCGACAGGATCACCCTCGACGGGAGCGCCGTTACAGCTCCTGCCTTCCCATGTGATGGTTGCCCCGCTCTTGAAATCCATGCTGATGACCTGGGTATCGGGTGTTTCCCAATCATCATTGAACTGGTACCTTCCGCCGTTCGAACTTACACGGCTGGGAAAATCAACCCCCAGACCCCAACGCAGGAGATCGACGAAATGAGTGCCATTATTAAGTGCTTCACCCGTTCCCCATTGCCAGAACCAGTGCCAATTGTAATGGAGGTAATTATCATGGTATTCTTTCCTCGGGGCAGGTCCCTGCCACAAATCCCAGTTCAGCCATTCGGGCACCGGTACCTTCATACCTGTTCCGATCGGTCCCCTGGTATTCGAGTACCAACTTTTCCCAAAGTAAGCTTTGCCGATCAAGCCTGACTTCACATCATCTATTGCCTGTATCAGCGATGGGCGGGACCGGCGTTGGGTACCCATCTGGATGGCCCTGCCGAATTTTTTCCCTGCCGTGACAAGCATTTCGCCTTCATTTGGGTTATGACTCAGGGGTTTTTCGACGTATACATGTTTGCCGGCTTTCAGCCCGAGCAAGGTTGCCGGTGCATGCCAGTGGTCCGGAGTGGCGATCACTAGGGCATCCACATCCCGGCTCTCAAGCGAATTCCTGAAATCACCATAGCCCCGTGGCCGGTTGCCCGCCGTTTCGTAAACCTTGTTAATTGCATTTTGCATGGCCCTGCTGTCAACGTCACAGATATGGATCACTTCGCAATTATCCTGCAATGCAAATTCCTCTGACAGGGATAAGCCCCTGGAATTTACGCCCATGACCGATACCCTTATTTTTTCGTTTGATCCGAGTATCCGTCCGTAACTGCGGGCTGAGAAACCGGGCAATACGCCTCCGGCAACGATGGCAGCCGATGCACCGGCAGTCTTTTTGATGAAACTACGTCTTGAATTTGTCTTCGTCATAACTTCAGGATTAGAAGTGGGTAAATTTAATTGCCTTAATGTGGAAAATTCCATTTCAATGTCCGCGATAACAGCCGGAATGTCATATTTTCCGGTTCAACATACAAAACTATCTAAATGATCGCCATTTACAAATTTTAGGTTACTATTAATTCGTGTTTGCCAGAAAACCCGATGACCCTTCGGCTCCGCTCAGGGACCGGTGACTTCATTCAAGAGGGTGAACTTTTCGGATGGTGGTAAGGCAGGCAAAAGGCCCCTATAAAATTTAAAATTCAGTGACTTGCGCAAGGAGGGCCTTTTGCCTGCCTTACCGCCATCCGAAAAGTTCTTCGTTCATCGAATTGACCGGTCCCTGAATGAAGCCGAAGGGTCATCGAGTTTCTGATACTAATTAAAGATTTTCGTTTCAGGATGAATTTAATGTAAATCTATTATTTTGGCCGTTAAAAATTGTTAAATTTTCCCGGGATGAGCCCTGTATTTCCCGGCGTCCTTTTAATGGTATGTTATTTGCATCATAACTGGAAAAAACATAAAAATGAAAAAAATAGCATTCATACTTATTACACTGATCATTGCCTCGGGCCCGGGATCATTGCTTTATGCCGGACCTCCCCAGGATAAAAAGGATATCCGTGAGGCCAGGAAAAGAGAAAAGAGGGCAAAACTTGAAGAGCAGTTTTCAAGAACCTCCAATCTCATCGAAAATAAGAATTTTGTGCTTGAAGCCGAATGGCTGAGCAACCAGTATGGCAGCAGGATACCGGTGACTCCAAATCTGAACTTTATCAGCGTGGATTCATCCAACATTGTGTTGCAGATCGGATCGAACTACGGGATAGGATATAACGGGGTTGGAGGTGTAACAGCCGAAGGCCGGATGACTTCCTGGAAAACACACAGGAATAACAAGAAACTGAGTTATAATATCCAAACCAACGTTCTCACGAATATCGGTATATTCGACATAAACATGACCGTGAATGCCGACGGACAGGCAACAGCAACCATCACAAGCACCCGCAGAGGTCAACTGAACTACACGGGGGATATCGTACCGCTGGGCATGTCCCATACTTACAAAGGACAAACCACCTATTGATATCCGGCCGCCGAACCAATTCCGGCGCAGAAAACACCGGACCCGGATCTGAAAAATCAAACCGCAGCGAATTTATCCTTGTTTACCAATAACAACTGCGGTTTTTCTTATAAAGTATTTGCAAGAAAACTCGATGACCCTTCGGCTCCGCTCAGTGACCGGCGACTTCATTCAAGAGGGTGAACTTTTCGGATGGTGGTAAGGCAGGCAAAAGGCCCCTAAGTATAAAATTTAAAATTAAGTGACTTTCGCAAGAAGGGCCTTTTGCCTGCCTTACCACCATCCGAAAAGTTCTTCGTTCATCGAATTGACCGGTCCCTGAGCGAAGCCTAAGGGTCATCGGGCTTTCTTTCTGATGCTATATAGTAATTTTGATTTTAAAGGTATAATGGAACCCACATGATCAATTATTATAAAGTTACCTTTGTGTTGTTATTAATCATGTGGGGTTCATTGTAAGTCCGGAAAATGAATAAATGAATGAAATGTTTAGGTTCGAATCTATTTTAATTTATTTTTGACAAAAGAAAAAAAAATTGCCCATGGGAATGACAATGACAGAGAAGATGCTGGCGTCGCATAGTGACCGGACAGCGGTTAAACCCGGTGAGATCATTGACGTGGAGATCGACGCGAGGGTGGCAAGAGATTTCGGAGGAGCGAATGTTGTTAAGAATATCGAAGATTACCGTCTTGAGATTGACGATATCTCAAAGACCTTTTTTACTTTCGACTGCAATCCTTCCGGCTCAGATCAGAAATATGCTGAAAATCAGCATAAATGTCGAACATTTGCCCGTAATAACGGAATAAAAGTCTATGACATCAACAAGGGGATTGGTACACATATCCTCATAGAGGAGGGTCTTGCCTATCCGGGATCCACGGCGATCTCAACCGATTCGCACGCAAATATTCTCGGTGCAGTAGGTGCCTTCGGTCAGGGAATGGGGGACAAGGATATTGCAGCTGCCTGGAGCCGCGGCAGGGTCTGGTTCAAAGTTCCGGAATCGGTAAAACTCATCCTGAGGGGTCATTTCCCGGAAGAAATTACGGCTAAGGATATTGCCCTTAACCTACTTTCGCATTTCGGGCCCAACAGGCTGCTTGGTTATGCCATAGAGATTTATGGTGATGAAGTTGATAACCTGACGCTTGATGAAAGGATCACGATATCTTCCATGGCCACAGAGATGGGGGCCATCATCATTCTCTTCCTGCCAAACCGGGAGGTGATGCGATATTGCATGTCAAGAACAGGGAAACCCATTGATCAGGTCCTTGCCGATGATGATGCACGGTATTCCATCGAGGAGGAGATCGATGTCACAAAGTTCCGCCGCATGGTAGCCCTTCCCGGGAAGCCTACAGGTGGTGTTGAATTAGATGAACTGAAACAGATCCGGATCGATTCGGCCTTTATCGGGAGCTGCACTAACGGACGAATAGAAGATATGCGCGCGGCCGCCGGGGTTCTTAAAGGCAGAAAAGTGGCGCCCGGGGTTTTGCTGAAAATAGTTCCCTCCACCGATCTGGTTTGGCAGAGGTGCCTGGATGAGGGTCTTATTGATATTTTCAAGGATGCGGGTGCAATGATTTCAAACGCCGGGTGTGCGGGGTGTGCCGCCGGGCAGGTCGGTCAAAACGGTCCGGGAGAGGTGACGGTAAGTACAGGAAACAGGAATTTTCCGGGGAAGCAGGGGAAGGGAGAGGTCTACCTGGCATCGCCGCAAGTGGCAGCCGCATCAGCTATTGCAGGTTATATCACGGTTCCGGGAAAGATCCCCGATAAAATTCCGGCTTTTGAAACCGTGGATCAGAAGAAAAGAAACGGACACAACAGGGGAAACCGGGGCATGAAAAATTCCCCTTCCAGGCCTTTGCAATTAAAGGGTCATGCCTGGTTTATCGACAGGGACAATATCGACACCGATATGATCTTCCATAATCGATACCTCACCATAACGGATCCGAAAGATATGGGAAAGCATACATTCGACAACCTGGAAGGGTATACAGATTTCGCTGGAAAAGCAAAAAAAGGCGATATTATTTTTACCGGCAGGAATTTCGGAGCCGGCAGTTCACGTCAGCAGGCCGTGGATTGCTTCGTTTCACTGGGCATCCAGGCAATCGTAGCCGGATCTTTCGGGGCAATTTATGAGAGAAACGCAATAAACGCGGGTTTTCCCGTGATAACGTCGGAGAATATCCCGGAGCTGGAGTTAAAAGACGGCGATGAGATAGCCATTAATCTCGAAAGCGGCGATATCCTGAACCTTAGGAACAGCAAGAAGATCGTCACCGGAAAATTTCCGGAAGTCCAGATGGGGATTTACCAGAACGGCGGATTGTTTTAACTGATTTTTACCAACCCTAAAATTAACAAAATGAAATTATTTATTCCCGAAGGTTATAAACCCCAGCTCGATCTTAAACAAACGGAGAAAGCAATAAAACTCATTAAAGACACTTTTGAAATTTCACTTTCATCCGAACTCAGACTTAGAAGGGTTACCGCTCCCCTCTTTGTTTTAAGGGGAACAGGTATCAATGATGATCTGAATGGTATTGAGCGTCCGGTCTCGTTTAAGATCAGGGACATGGACGATCAACAGGCGGAAATAGTACATTCGCTGGCAAAGTGGAAACGGATGATGCTTCGCGATTACGACATCCGGACCGGTTATGGAATCTATACCGATATGAATGCCCTCAGACCTGATGAGGAACTGGACAACCTGCATTCCATTTATGTTGACCAGTGGGACTGGGAGAAAACCATCAATTCCGGAGACCGGAACCTCGATTTTCTAAAGTCGATTGTGGTGAAAATCTATGATGTGATCAAAAGGACCGAATTCCAGATCTATGAATATTATGAAGAAATTGAACCGGTTCTTCCCGAAGAGATCACGTTTATCCATTCCGAAGACCTCCTGGAGATGTATCCCGATCTTCCGCCCCGCGAGCGCGAAAACAAGGCGGCTGAACAGTTCGGTGCCGTATTTATCATAGGCATCGGGGGAAATCTCAATGACGGCAAGCCTCATGACGGACGTGCACCCGACTATGACGACTGGATCACCGAAACCGGAAAGGGACACCAGGGTCTCAACGGTGATATTATCGTCTGGAACCCGATACTGAAAATGTCATTTGAGCTTTCATCCATGGGAATCCGTGTGGATAGGGACGCTCTTAAAAAACAGCTTATCATCAGGGGATGCGAGGACAGGTCGGGATTACTTTTTCACCGAAGGCTGCTTAATAATGAGCTTCCCGATGCAATCGGTGGAGGCATTGGTCAGTCCAGACTCTGCATGTTCCTCCTTAGAAAGGCCCATATCGGTGAAATCCAGTCGAGCATCTGGCCTGGTGAGATGGTGTCGCATTGCCAGAAAAGCGGAATCATTCTCATCTGAGAGACAGGCCCGGGAGTCTTGCCCTGACAATCAACGAACTTATCATTATTCCGGTACTTTATGATTATTAACCATCTAAATAACAGGTAATAAGCCGTTTAATGATATTTTCATCAATGCGGTTTAAAAATGGCATGATATAAACATACATTCCTGTTTAAACATTATTATTTTTGTGCCCGTCATCCGAGGGGGATATTTCTTCCCTCTCTCCAGGTTCATTTCCCCCGGTGAATGATTTTTTTTATTTCAACTTTTGAAAAACCGCAATATGAGCATTCAATCGCATACAGTGATTCATCCTAATGCAATATTGGGCAAAAATGTAACTGTAGGACCTTTCACTTTCATCGATGAAAACGTTGAGATTGGTGAAGGGACGTGGATAGGTCCGAATGTTTCCATCATGCCGGGTGCAAGGATCGGGAGGAACTGCTTTATTTTTCCCGGGGCGGTCATCTCAGGAATCCCCCAGGATCTGAAATTCGCAGGTGAAAGTACGACTGCAGAGATCGGTGACAACACCACTATCAGGGAAAGTGTAACGGTGAACCGCGGCACGAGTTCCCGGGGGAAGACAGTGATAGGGAATAACTGCCTTCTCATGGCTTATGTACATGTAGGGCATGACTGCATCATTGGGAATAACTGCATTATCGGGAACAGCACCGGTGTGGCCGGTGAAGTCATCATCAACGACTGGGCGATCGTCAGCGGGCTGTGCGGTATCCACCAGTTCAGCTCCATCGGGGCTCATTCCTTCACCAGCGGGCTAAGTAAGGTTCAGAAAGATGTCCCCCCCTATATCAAGGCTGCCAGGGATCCGTTATCCTATGCCGGGTTGAACACCGTGGGGCTTAAAAGACGCGGATTTACACAGGAGCAGATCCACGAGATCCATGAGATTTACCGGGTGATATTTCAATCGGGAAAAATTACTTCGGAGGCCCTGAAACATATCGAAGAAAATTTCAAACCCGGAGCTGAGAGGGATGAGATCCTCCGGTTCGTGAGGGCTTCCAAGCGTGGAATTATCAAAGGGTATAAATGCGGGGATAACGGGGAAGAGGAGGAGTGAATCCATTATTTGTTTGAGATGGTTTGAATTGGTTTGAGATGGTTTCAGGGAGTTTCACCACAGATTTCACAGATTATCACAGAAAAAGTTCAAGATGGTTTGAGGTTGTTTGAAATGGTTTGAGATGGTTTCAGGGAGTTTCACCACAGATTTCACAGATTATCACAGAAAAAGTTCAAGATTGTTTGAGGTTGTTTGAAATGGTTTGATATGGTTTGAAATGGTTTGAAATGGTTTGATATGGTTTGAGATGGTTCGTCTTAAAAGATTCTTTTCCCCGGAGGGGATCCATTGTATTAGCCACGGTTACGCCCGTGGTAAGGAGGACGCACACACCGAAACCCCGGGGTTTAATAATTATGTTTCAGGTGGTTTGTACTCCATTCAACAAATCAACAACTCAACAAATCACCAAATTCTTCTGGGAGTTTCACCACAGATTTCACAGATTATCACAGATGGTTTCAACCCAAATCAACAAATCAACAACTCAACAACTCAACAACTCAACAAATTCTTAGCCGAACCATTCCTCATTTCAAGATAGTTTTCCCTATAATTTCAATAAAAATTGTATCGCAATACAATAAATTCCATAATAAATTGTATCGCAATACAATAAATTGGACAAAAAATTGTATCGCATTACAAAAAATCAGGCTATAAATTATAATACATCCTCGATAAGAATTTGGTGATTTGGTGAAGAGAAAGAAGAACGCGGATTTGACGGGATTTGTGCGGATTCCGATGGCTATCGGAACGGATGAAGATTATTTGGTGAATTGAGTTCAAAACACCTGAAACCATTTCAAACCATTTCAAACCACCTCAAACCATATCAAACCATATCAAACAATCCTCAAACCATCCTCAAACCATCTTATTCCATTCGCGTTCCATATTCATCCCCCCTCCTTCATCCAGTTTACCAATCCCTTCATTTCCAGAATTTCGTTCAGTTTACCGGGAAGCGGTTCGAAACGGAAGACCCTGTCGCCGGTATACACAATTCCCCTGGTTGTATCAATTTTGATTTCATCCCCGGATTTCCATGTCTCAACGACTTCCGGGAGAACGAGAAGAAGCAGTCCCTGGTTAATAGCCGACCTGTAAAATATCCGGTTCACCGACTTGACGATGACGGCCCTGATCCCTGCATAAGCCAGACCTACTGCCGGATGTTCCCGTGAACTGCCGCAGCCGAAGTTTTCACCTGCCAGGAGGATATCGCCCGGCCGGACCTTCCCGGCAAATGCCGGGTCAAACCCGGCAAGCAAATGGGGAAGGATGGCTTCCGCATCGCTGCTCAGTATATTGTAGGTGAGGTTACCGGCAAACATCTGGTCGGTGTTCAGATTATCTGCATCACAATAGTTCCAGATATTCCCGGATCTGCGGTTTTCAGTTTCCGGAATATTTACCGTTGGGGATTGCCCGGTCTTAAAGGGGAACCTGTCATCAGGTGAAACAACCTGTGGTCCGGTTATCCGGGCATAAACGGCCGACCAGGCGACGGTTGCCGGAGAAGCAAGATATATTGAGGCATTCGGATTACCCATCCGGCCTTTAAAATTGCGGTTTGCCGTTGATATTACATTGATGCCGTCGGCCGGAATGCCCTGGCCGGTACCAAGGCAGGGTCCGCAGCTCGAACTGAGGATGATGGCCCCGGCCGTGACCAGGATATCTATGATCCCTTCCCTTAGCGCCTGGAGATAAATCTCCTGTGAGGCCGGGATGACCAGGAGCTGAAATCCGGGTGCCGTTTGACGGCCTTTGAGAATTTCCGCAGCCACCCGCAGATCTTCGATCCTGCCGTTTGTACAGGTACCGATGATCCCTTCCTCCACGGGTACTCCCTGTGACTTCAGCCACGGTCCTGATATTGTCGACGTGATGTGGGGCAGCGACAAGCGGCACGATATCCCTGAGATCAAGCGTGTATTCCCGGACATACTGAGCATCTTCATCTGCCCAGATACCGCCAGCGATAGCTTCATTTCCATAAAAGGAGGAGAGGATTTCATCCGCGGGAAATACAGCATTTTTTGCTCCCATTTCCGAGGCAAGGTTGGCGATTGTCATCCGGTCAGCTATGTTAAGGGAACGGACGCCATCGCCATGGTATTCGACCGACAGATAGTTGGCTCCGGCGGATCCAAGCATCCCGATGATCCAGAGGGAGAGATCCTTGGAGTAAACACCTTCACGTAGTCTTCCGTGAAGGGTGATTTTAATGCTTTCCGGCACCCTGAACCAGGTCTCACCGCTTTTCCATATGCCGGCTGTTTCCGTGCGATCGACACCGGCAGCCAATGCATTGAAGGCACCGGCCGTACAAGTATGGCTGTCACTGCCGGTGATGATCATCCCGGGGCGGGCATGGTAAGACATGATCTGGTGGCAGATGCCGCGCCCTGAATCGTAGAATTTTGTGATCCCGTATTGATCTGCGAAATTGCGGATCGCCTTATAATCATTGGCCAGCCTGGCGCTCGTGGGTGGAGCGTTATGATCCAGGACAATGAGTAGGGTATCCGGCCTCGCGGGCTTCGTTCCGTTCATCCTTTCGAAGGTTTTCCGGATGCTTGCCGTATTGTCGTGCGAAAGTACGATGGAAGGTTTCCGGAAAACAAGGCTTCCTGCGGAAGCACCAAGGATATTCTCTGCAAATGTCCTTCCCATATTTTTTATGACAAATTTGGAAAAATCTTCCGGTGTTCTTACGGGAGTGGGGATGTTTTTTTAAAGAATTTCCATAATTGTGGGGCGGATTGTTTGAGGATTGTTTGAGAATTGTTTGATATGGTTTGATATGGTTTCAGGGAGATTCACCACAGATTTCACAGATTATCACAGATGGTTTCAACTCCATTCAACAAATCAACAAATCAACAAATCAACAAATTCTTCAGGGAGTTTACCACAGATTACACAGATTATCACAGAAAAAGATGTTTCAGATTGTTTGAAGTTGTTTCAACTTACCAAATCACCAAATAATCTTCATCCGTTCCGATAGCCATCGGAATCCGCTCAAATTCGCCAAATCCGTGTTCCTCTTCCTCTTCCACTTCACCAGATCACCAAATCACCAAATTCTTCGCATCAGGCATACCCAATCGCTCTCCCTATCCGCTGGTGCATAACCCGTAGAAACAGTCCTGCCGCCGTTCACTTTTTCGATGCTTCCTTTTTGCAGTTCGCCCCCGTGCCGGGGATCGAACCAGGATATAGTATACTGTCCTGTTGAATTGCTCAGATCAATCGTCCCATTGCCGCCGGAGGGAAGGTAAAGCACATAAATCTCGCCCTGCTTTGCGAAACAGTAACCTTGCCCGGTCAGTTCATCGGCATTCTTCATTTCATTAAAAGGAAGATAATTTTTGAAGAAGTCCAGTGCATATTTTGTCTGATCCCATAGATGATCTCTTGAACGCCAGTTTTCGCAGTTGAGATCGTTGTCATGGTATTGGTACCCGAAATACCATTCCACACCGCCGCCCCCGGCCATCAGATTTCCCCAGAGTATATCGTTTCTTATTGTATCATGCCCGGGATCGACATCATCGGGAAGGACGCCTTTTCCGGCCGGCCCGGTCTCATCCAGGCAAACGATCCAGTTATGCCCGGAATCTGACGAAAGTCTGAGCCATTTCAGTGTCTGGGCATGTGTATCTGCCGGATTTCCTACCTGGATTGAGGGTCCGTCCATATCCGGAAAGCCAAGGTAGGGGCTTATCAGTTCCGAACGTGCGGGATCTGAAGAATGGGTATGGATGACGATGGGGTGGTTATAGGGGTCAGCCTGGCGCAGGAAGGAAGCCATTTTTTTCGTATCGTTGACAGTTTGTCCGTAGGGTGTCCAGTTTTGCGGGCCGTGTTCTTCGCCAAGGTTCCAGACAAGTGCGGGATGGTGAGCGAATCTTGCCACCAGTTCGCGGAGATACAGCTTTCTCTGGACGTCGAGGTAACCGGCGTCGAGAAGACATTCGTTCTCGGTCTCCTGTAAAACCACATGCATCATGATCCCCAGGCTGTCCATATGGGAGAATACTTTTTCCCACTGGTCCAGCTTGGAACAGTCGAACCGGTACCGTTCATCCCTGCGGTTATAAGGCCATACATCATCCCCGTCTCCCAGTATGTTCAGGGTTAGAAAATACATGGAATTTACACCCTTGGATGCCAGGTAATTAAGGCCTCCTATGATGCCTTTACCCTTGCCGTCCATCCATGAGGGATCACCGGGATGCCAGTCTCCTTTATGTGCCTCATAGGCATGGAGTCCCAGGTTCGGTGCACTTTCGCCCTTCCGGTTCTCGCGGTTGCCTCCGTATAGCGTTCCGTCAAAATCCCTGTATCCCAGGAAATTTTCCGGGCTGTCGGCCCCGCCTTTCAGAAAATATTCACCATTTCCAGAAAATCTGAGGTAATGGCCATCGGTCAGGGAAAGCCTGCCCCGTGCTCGGAAATCATCGCCCTTCTTATCTGATGGGACGATTTCAAATGTTCCGCCCGTACTGTCAGCTTGCAGTGGTTTGCCTGCTGAGGTGTCACCGGAAACGGCAAGACCGGGACCTTCCCGGAAAGAAACTGTATACGACCAGGTTCCGGGTGCATCCGGTGAAAAACGGACGAGCCAGGTATTGCCTTCTGTACTCCCGCTCCCGGCAGCATCTCCGTCGGCGGCATAGAATCCGGGGACATCGAATGTCGTTCCGTCATGGGTGAAGCGGGCCGAAAGACGATAATCCAGGAAGGGGTTCGGATCGCCCATCTCGGAAGTCACGGGCCCCCTGATTTCGAGTGTAACCGTATGCCAGACCATCATTTCACCATTAACGGTGACTGTGTCTTCCCGCCTGCAGGAAAAGGACAGCAGGGAAAAGATGAGGGAAAAAGACAGGATTTTCTTCATGTTTAAGCAGGATGTTTCAGGTATAGCGTGTTATTTTCAACGAAGATAAGGAAATGATCCTTTTAATCAATAAGTCCGGCTTCCGTTTTGGTGATTTGGTGAAGAGGAAGAAGAAGAGGAAGAAGAAGAGGAAGAGGAACACGGATTTGACGGATTTGTGCGGATAATCACGGATGAAGATTTTTTAGTGATTTGGTGAATGGAATTGGAACCACCTGAAATAATCTTTCTTGATCTGTGACAATCTGTGAAATCTGTGGTGAAACTCCCTGAAGAATTTGGTGATTTGTTGATTTGGTGAATGAAGTTGAAACCATCCATAACCATTTCAAACAATTTCAAACCATTTCAAACAACATCAAACCATTTTTTCTGTGATAATCTGTGAAATCTGTGGTGAAACTCCCTGAAGAATTTGGTGATTTGTTGATTTGGTGATTTGGTGAATGGAGTTCAAACCATCTGAAACATAATTATTTAACCCCGCCGGGGTTTCGATGCGTGCGTCCTCCTTACCACGGGCGTAACCGTGGCTAATACAATGAATCCCCTCCGGGGAAAAGGATCTTCTAAAACGAATAACCTGAAACGATTAAATCCGTTCCTCTTCTGTCAAACCATCCTCAAACAACCTGAAACCACTTCAAACCATTTCAAACCATCTGAGACCATTGAATCCGCGATCAGCCGTTAAAATCCGTTTCAATCCGTGTTCCTCTTCTCTCAAACAATTTCAAACAATTTCAAACAATTTCAAACCATTTCAAACCATTTCAAACCATCTCAAACCATCCTCAAACCACCTGAAACCATATCAAACCATTTCAAACAACATCAAACAATCCCCCCTCCCGAAGGTAACTACATAATTCACAACAATATTTTCTTCAGAAGAAGCTGAATATCCGGCTAATGATTAAATTTATACCCTGTTTAGTAAACCTACCGGCCAATATCCATACGTCAATTTTTACATTTGAATTCCAGAGTATCGCGGGGGAAGGGAGTAAATTCAGGGAGGTTGTCCGGCTAAAATCCATCATCCCATGTCTCCTCTTTTCAATCATCTTCTCATTCCCTTCATAATCGCCATGTTCCTCGCCATAACCATGGGCGGGAGTGGTACAGGACCGGCTTTTTCAGCAGCCTATGGTTCCAATGTGCTGAGAAAGAGCCTTATTCCCGGAATATTTGGCATCATGGTATTTTTGGGAGCCATTCTGGCCGGAAAAGGTACGGCCACTACCATGGGAAAGGAACTCCTCGATCCTTCTCTGATGTCCTTTACCCTGGTTTCGGTCATCCTTTTTTCCGTCGCCATCGCTTTGCTCATTGCCAACCTGGCCGGAATTCCCCAGTCCACCAGCCAGGCAACGGTACTTGCAGTGGTAGCTCCGGCCCTTTATTTTCATGAACTGAACGCGGGTAAACTCTTCTATGAGATAATCCCCACCTGGTTTATCCTGCCGGTGATCTCTTTCTTCCTCAGTTTTTTCCTTGGTAAATACATTTACCGTCCTATGAGGAAAAGGGGGCTGACGATGATGACAAGATCAGGCAATATGAATACAAAATCATTTTTTGATGTCCTGATCATTGTCATGTCATTGTATGTAGCCTTTTCGATCGGAGCGAATAATGTGGCCAATGCAGCCGGGCCGGTGGCGAGCATGACAGCCAATGAACTTCATATTTCGCCCGACAGGAATTTCAACCTTATCATGATCCTGTCGACTTTGATCGTTGCGCCGAGCTTCGGGATCGGCAGTTCCATATTCGGACACAGGATTCTTCATAACACAGGCAAGGAGATCATTCTGTTTGGTAAGTTTGAGGCTGTGATCATAGCTTTCGTTTCGGCCAGTTTACTGCTCGTGGCATCGGTCACCCGGGGCATTCCTTCATCATTGGTTCAGCTTAACGTTGCCGCAATCCTGGGAATAGGTGTCGCCAAACTCGGAACCAAGAATATTTTTATGAAGACGGAGGTGAAAAAGTTCTTCCTGATGTGGATTATAGCCCCGGTCATTTCATTTCTCCTCTCTCTCGGACTTACCTTCCTGGCCGACAGGGTAGGTTTACTATCCTGAGGATAAAAAAACCGACGCATTATTTATCGTCTGCCGATCCGGTATATCGAGATGGCGATTATGACGGTAATGGCGATCATGAGTGCCACAGGCAGGCTGGTTTTTGTATGGAAGAGACCTATGCCTGCTGAAGCCAGCCCCGCAATGCCGATCCGGATGGTTCCCAGAAGCGCGCTTGCACTGCCGAGGTTGCCTGATAGAGGTTCGTAAGCCAGCGAAAGCGCATTAGGCGCATTGAAACCCAGGCACAGCAATAAAAGGAAGAAAAGTACGATCGTTTGAATCTCCCCATACCATCCGTTAACCGCACCCAGTAAAAACAGGAAAGCGACAATTGCCTGGCAGTACAGGGCAATGGGAAAGATCTGTTTGCTGGTGAATTTTTTCAAAAGCAGGATATTCAGCTGGCTTCCGGCTACAAAACCACTGGCAAGAACTGCAAAGATGATCCCGAAAGTCTGGGTCCCCACATCAAAAACCTGCAGGAAGATAATGGGAGCTCCAGCGATATACAGGAAAAGTGTTGCAAAGGAAAAAGCGCCCGTGAAGACATACGTCAGGAACTGGGGTTTTTTAAGTATTTCCAGATACCTGGCTGCCTGTTGACTTATCTTCAATGAAACTCCGGGATCCGCTTTATATCTTACAGGCAAAAGGAAAAAGACCATCAGTCCCATTGCAAACGCCTGGAGGGCCAGTAAAACAAATATCCATTGCCATCCGATGTGGGAAGTGATAAAACCACCGATCGTGGGGGCGAGAAGGGGAGAAGTTCCGATCACGAGGATCAGCATAGAGAAGATGCGTGCGCTCTCCTCCTGGGTGAAGAAATCGCGCACCATCGTAATTGCGGCGACAGAAGCGGCCGCTGCGCCAAGGGCCTGGACAAAACGAATGGCGATGAAGATTTTCTCATCATGGGTGAACATACACCCGACGCTCCCGATTATACTTAATGCCAGTCCGTAATACAAGGGTTTTTTCCTCCCGAACCTGTCGAGAAGGGGACCATAGATCAACTGGCCAAGGGCAAAACCGATGAAGAAAGTAGTGAGGGAGAACGCCATGGTCGCCGTTGTAGTACCAAATTCCCTGGCAATGTCGGGTACTGCGGGAAGATATGTATCAATGGAAAAAGGAACCAGGGTGGTGAGTGTCCCCAGTATTAAAATAATTTTTGGTCTTGAAAAGGTCCCGGAACTTCTATCCATACAATCAGGAATAACAAGTTTTCTTCCGGATGGTTTTCAAAAATCGGCACTAACAGGGCAAATGCACTCGGGTTTATGAGTCATATGGACGCTCAGACTCAGAGGAGACCGATTTTTTCTGCCGCTGTTACCGCCTTGAACGCGACTACCAGGCGCCGAGGATGGTGCCCGCAAGGGAGAAGAAAACAATGTAAAATCCGGCGTCGATTAGAATGAGCCTGAACGGTCGTCCTGCGAAGAGATGAGTCACCCCGATGATGGTGAAAAGCCATACCACGCTCACAAAAAGTCCGGAAAGGAATCCTGAAAGTACCGATCCCCCGGCGCCGATGATGAGATCCAGGCCGATGATGGCTTCTTATTCCAACCGGCTTTCTTCCCTGCCGAATTTCATGGACAGGGTAACGATTTCGTGTGGTTCCAGCGTTATTCTTACCGTATTTCCTGCAACTTCGGGCTCATTCCCCGATTTCTGCGGAAATTCAATAATATTCACGCGGATGGCTTCACTGATATTCACCGGAAGAGTCAGCTCTGCCGCGGTTTCCTTTCCGTTCACTTCGGCCAGGCGAACAATGAGATTATTCCCTTCTTCTCCCTGTTTGATCCCGCTCATAATAACTGAAGAAGGAGAGACGATCACCAGTGAATCTTCAGCCGGACGATTGGCATGGCCTTTTCCCGATGACGAAGAAGGAGGTTCCGCCGCATAAACCGGGATATTGAAATTCTCCGCCTCAGCCCATACGCCGTTTTTCCAGTCTCCGGGATGTGGAAAAAGGGAATAACTGATATGGTTGATACCTATATTGGGGTACATATCGGGTGAATAGGTAGCCCTGAGCAGTGACAGTCTTAACTGTCCTTTCTCAAAGGAATGGCCGAATTTGGTCTTGTTCAGGAGTGCAATGCCGGATTTTCCGTCCGAAACATCGACCCATTGCTGTGCCGGCACTTCCTGTCCGTTTACCGGCCTTTCCAGTACATCAAAAGGTACCTGGTTAGAAAAAACGGGGTTATCCATGCCGAGATCAAAAGTCGTTTTCAGGAACGGAGCGTCATGTTCACCATCACCCGTTTCGAACCAGTGTGCATCGAGATCAAAGTCAATCCGGGGATAGGATTTATAGATATAGGTCCTTTGTATGAATTTCGAGTTTCCCCATTTTTTTACCACTTCAAGGGTGGCCCGGACAGGCCCGTTTTCCGTTATCTTAACACTCTCTACATCGGTAAGATCCTGAACCTCCGTAATTTTACCTATATTCCAGGCCTTCATACCGTTAGGCGCTTCCATGTACATCTGAAGCCTGTTCAGACGGCCGCCCTGGCTGACATACTCCCGGCCGGTCCTTTTATCCAGCAGCCGGATGATATCGCCGTTGAGCATATCGAAGGTTACCGTGAAGTAACCGGTTTCAAAGGTGCCGTCTTTTTCCGGGATGGGATCCGTTTCCCGGCCCGGCCTGGATACATCGGCGTAAAAAGTCTTATAACCACCCGCCGGCATCCGGTCCACAACGAACTGGATGCGGGTGCGATAACCGGGAAGGAAGATCTTACCCCCAGTGATCTGGGCAGGAATGATATTGCCATCGTCATCACTCAACAGCAGGGTGGCTGTCGGTCCTCCCGGCAGGATCCGGTCATACCCGGTGAAGTCACTCCAGTGGGAAAGGCCGGCAGTTGCGGGGCTTTCATAGGAAAAAACTTCCGCTTCCACAAGGACCCGGCCCTGGCGGGGCTGCATATTCAATACAACCACAGGCTGACCCATTCCGGTTTTGAATGATATTTCATCGGCAAGCTGACGAAAACCTTCCATAAAGATTTCACGTGAGGATTTCTGAACCATTTTATGATCCGCAACGGCATCCTTATACGTTTCATAAATGGCCGAGCCGGGAAGAATATCATGAAACTGGTTGAATGCGACGGTTTCCCAGAGATTCTTCAATTCCGGTGCTGGATAAGGATGGCCGAAAAGCCACCGGAGCGATGAAATATATTCGGCACGGTACAGTGAATTTTCACTCATGCGGGTATTTTCCTTGATTTCGGCAACCGAAGTGTAACAGCCCTCAAAAATGAACTGCATTTCTCCCCGGTGTACGGGTCTGCCGGACATTTCCCCGGCTGAAGAGGAAAAGAATTTTTCGGCGGTCGTAAATTGAATGGATGGATAATTCGGTGTGGAATCCAGTTTATGGATCATTTCAATGTCGTGGAGAGTGGGTCCGCCACCATGATCACCGACCCCGGTCGGCACAAAGATGCGTCGTTTTTCAGGAGATAAATGGTCAATCTCCTTCCGGACATCCGGAATGATAGTGTTGTTGTATCCGTTACCGGAAAAGCAAAGGACACGGGACGAATCGGAGCCCGTCCACCAGAATGTCCCGGCATAAGGGTTGCAGCGCATGAAATAATAATAATCGCATCCGGCCAGCTTCAGAATCTGCGGAAACTGGGAGATATGCCCAAAGTCATCGGGTAGCCAGCCGACATGTGCCGTCCTTCCGAAATGATCATAAAAAAACCGCTGCCCCAAAAGGAAGGTCCTGCACAGGGCTTCCCCGCCGGTTAGGTTGAGATCACCCTCTGTCCACATACCCCCGACAGGCTCGAAACGCCCTTCCTTTACGTATTTCCTGACTTTCGCGAACAGCTCAGGATCTGTTTTTTCAATATACTGGTAGATGGCGGCCTGGCTTTGCAACATGGTAAAATCCCCGAAACGTTCCATGAAACTGACAGCCTGCCGGATGTTATCCTGGAACATTACCTGGCTTTCATTATATGTCCACAGCCAGTTCATATCCATATGGGCATGACCTGTGATGTGAATGGTATCGCCCGAAAGATCGGGGATATTTTTCAGTCCCTCCTTCAGGATCTGGCCACAGAACCTTTCCAGACGGTCATACCTGCCAGCGGTTATATCCTTCATTGCAGCCCTGGCTGCAGCGCCGGCAACGGGCCGCGTTCCGTATATTTCTGTCGCCAGCTCAAGCCGGCGTGCTGACGCTCTGAAATCCCCACTTGCGGCGGGATCTTCTGAAAGTCCGGTAAGAAGATCCAGGGCCAGCGTGGAAGGGAGCGGCATAGCGATGGATTCGCCGTCATATTCAACTGAGATCAGGGATGAATCCTGTGCAAGTATCCCTGCGGCCTCCTCCGGGGACATTGTGAAGGAAATGATCCGGGTCTCGCCCGCCGGAATACTAGTTTCAATTTTTTCAACCGGTGTTTCAATATGACCCTTAATTATTCTGAGTTGAACAGGACCCCTGGTAAGCAGGCCTGAATTTTTTACCATGAAGTCGAACCCGGCCATTTTATCCGCGTATTTTAATTCGGCGCCGGTTACCTCAACGTCTGCGGCCTTAACAATCTCATCGCTCCGCGGACGGACAGGAGTCACTCTAAGCGGGGATGTAGAGGAGAGATTGCATACCAGTCCCCAGTTGCCGCCACCCTGCTTCACTTTTACCAACAGCCGGTTATATCCCTTATACAGCCTGATATCGATCCTGTCTTCATTCTCCAGCACACCGCGGGTGACCCTGATATTGTTCCATGCCGGCCTCCCGTTGATCCATACCATGACCCCGTCATCGGATCCCAGGTAAAGAGAGGCAAACTGATTGGCCCCGGAATAGATATATGCAAATGCATAGGCTACAGCATTTTCATTATCCTGAAAACCCGCATGATTAAAGTCAATAATATGATGATTCACTGTTTTCCAGGTGACAGTCCCCACTTTATCTCCCCCGGATGGTGCTGCTTCCGTTTCGTTAATGAAGGAAACATTATCGGGAACGTTTCCATCAGCGCTTGTGAATGACCCCGCGATAAGCCACTCGTTCACGGGGGTCAGGTCTCCTGCCGGGGCGGCCTTCAGGATAAAACCCACTGGGAAGAGTAGGAGCAGGAGCAGGATTAAAATTTTTTTGGTCATTTTTGCGGCAATGCGATTCATGAGTTCCTGAAATTTACGATCTGGTCAAATATGTAATCCCGTATCTTACCGTGCTGAAAGCATGGAGACCGGAAGGGGTTGCCGGGGCAGATCCGGGCCCTCGATCTCAACCCTCAGGATTTCCCCGTAATTGCCCTCGAAGAAATCGAGAGTAAGGGCATGTCTCCCTTTTTTCAGATTTGCTTTATCCCTGACGGTGAAAGGTCCATGAATACCGTCGTTGTCCACGATGCGAACACCCCCGATCGACAGGCGGGAGCCGTCATCACTGAGGGTTGAAAAGGAATAAATCCCGTCTGAAGGTATCTCAATGAACCCGGTGAACCTTATCCCATAGTAATCCTCCCTGGGCTTTATGTCTGCGAGCCGGAAGCCGTTTACCACTCCTTTGCGGAGTGGATTTAACAAAGCAAAATCCGGAAGGCTGTCCCATTTTCCTTCGAAATATTCATAGTTCAGCTTATTTTCACCGGCGTTGTAGATATCATAGTTTCTTCCCGTCACATAGCCGGGATCAACGCCCTCTTTAAAACTACGGGCCTTAACGGCACAGGGTGATTTGATCTCAAACGGGGCGGAATAGAGATGTGAATTTATCCCGGGCTCGGTTCCATCCAATGTATAACGGATCTCAGCGCCGGTATCTTTGCAGGTCATTGTGACCAGGATCCCCCCGGGAGTGGATTTGTCCTCAGGCAGGATATTCACGGTTGAAGAACGTATATCATTGTTCTGCGGAATGCTCACTCCGGGCGATTCGAAATGATATCTGCCCGAAAGAACTTCATACATGGCAAATCCGTTTTTAAAGCCGGTAAAGGTGATCCCGTCTTTTTTTGAGGGCTTTCTGCCGTTCTCAAGTACGCCCGACGCATCCGTCGCAGGAATGAAGACCGTGGCTTTCGTATTGAAGGGAATATCAATATCCCAGTGGAATTCCTTTTTATCGTTTATTTCCCAGTTGCTTACGATGAGTCCGTATGGCGAATTATGGCGGGTTTTAACAAAACCAAGTCCTTCAGCCAATAGAGGTTTCATTATGATCGTTTTGAATCCCGGGGTATCAGGCATGATCCCGCCGAGACATTCATGCATCCAGATGATGAGATCGCCAAGCAGCATCACGTGGTTCCCTGAATTCATTGACGGGTCGGCAGTATTTCCGTTCCACAGCTCCCAGATCGTGGTGGCCCCGTTTTTCACCATATATCCCCAGCCCGGATAGGTAGTATCGGTGGCAAACCGCATGGCGATATCGGCACGGCCGAATTCGGACAGTACGCGCTGAAGATTGGTAATTCCGATCAGGCCTACCGGTATATGACCATCGTATTCCGTCTCGATCTGCTCGACAATATTATTGAAAACATCCGGCCGTCTTTTTTCGGGAACCAGGCCGAAGGCCAGTGAGATTATATTTGCAGTCACTGTATTGTTACCATAGCAGTTAAGCGTTTCATCGAAAAACGCATCATTATATGCTTTTTTCATCCGGGCCGATAGTTCTTCAAAGTACCGGGCATCACCGGGTTTATTAAGAATTAAGGCAAACTTTTTCATGAGATCCACATCATGGCAGAAATAGCTTGTGCCCAGAAGCGGACCGGCGGTTATCCTGTTGGGGTCACGGCTGTGTATCATCGAAGGTTCTTCCGGAGGCATGCACCAGTCGCCGTATGTATCGCGGGGCATCAGGCCGTCCTTGGAATAGGTTTCATACATGTACATGATCCATTTTTTCATAGCATCATAGTTTTCGTCCAGCGCACGGGTATTGCCATACTGGCTGAGAAGCATATCCAGGATCATGATGCCGGTCCCGTCCCAGGTCACATTGTCGTTATACATAGCCCAGTAAGCGGGGCATACATCGGGAATGCTTCCTTTCTCATTCTGGGCGTCGCGGATATCGCCCATCCATTTTCTGTACAGGGCATTGTTATTGAAAATATAACTTTCACCCCGGCACCCCGTGGCACGGTCACCCAGCCAGCCCATACGTTCGTCACGCTGAGGACAATCGGTGGGAAAACTGCGGTAGTTCCCCCTGATACCCCACGTGGCATTGCGGTATATATGATTTATCATGGTGTCTGAGCACTCGAAGGAGCCGTTCGACGCCAGGTCATTGTTTACAATACATCCCGTAATTGCAGAGAGGCCGGGATCTTTGAGGCCGCTTACTTCAACATACCGGAAACCATGATAGGTGAATGCCGGTTCCCAGGTTTCCGTTCCGTCCCCTTTGAAGACATAGGAATCGGTGACCTTTGCCGAGCGTATATTGGCAAGATATAAGCTTCCGCCGGGTTTGAGTGTTTCGGCAAATCGGAGTGTCACTTTTTTGCCGCGGGTGCCGGCAGCCCTGACGGAAACCCATCCGACCATATTCTGGCCCATATCGTATATCCATACATCCGGACCGGCCTTCTTCACCGAAACAGGGGTTATATGTCCGGTTATCCGGATGGGTTCATTAAGCGGGGCGGAGAGTTTTCCTGCAGGCCCGCCGGTTATATCTGCATCCAGCCAGGCCAGGTCGGTGAACCCGGGTTCATCCCAACCGTCCATTTCGAGCCGGGCATCGTATTTCTCGCCGTCGAATTCATTATTTTCCGTAATCGGCCCGTCAGGGGTTAGTTTCCATGTATTGTCGCTGACAATGACATCATGTGTGCCGTCGTTGTATTCGATATCGATCTGCATTAAAAGTTTAGGAAGACCATAACTCTGCATCAGGAAAGGTTCATCTTTCCGCATGGCGAGATAACGGCCGTTACCGAGGATTACCCCAATGGCGTTCTTCCCGGATCTGAGTTGGGAGGTGACATCGAAGGTATTGTAAAAGACCGTTTTGGTATAGTCGGTGGCATCCGGTGCGAGAACCAGGTCACCGGTTTTTGAGCCGTTTATATGAAGTTCATTCAGGCCAAGACCGGATATATATGCGACTGCCCTCTTTACGGTCCCGGTCACATCGAACTCCTTGCGCAGGTAGCGGGCCGCTACTTTCGTAAACTGACCTGCCGTATCTTCACCGGGGAAAATGTGTTCCGTTCCGATCCATTTGGCAAGCCAGTCACCGGGATCTAAAAGTCCCATGCTAAAGGTACCGGTTTCGCTCCATGAAGAAGCATTACCGTCCTTATCCCATACCTTCACTTTCCAGTAACAAACCTGTCCCGACACAAGCTGTTTCCCGGCATAGGGAACCAGCAAAGACTGATCGCCTTCTTGTTTTCCGCTATCCCACAAATCACCTTCATCACCGGCGAGCAGATCCGTTGAGGAAGCGACGATAATCCGGTAAGCGGTTTGCCTGTCGCCACGGTCAGAACTTTCAGAAATCCAACCAAGTTGGGGCGATTGAACCCCTATCCCGGAAGGATCGACCTGGTTTTCGCATGTCAGTTTAATAACATTGACAGGGGTGTCAGGTGGAGAGCAAGCTAATAATACCAATAACGGCAAAAGCAGGCTTGCCGGTTTTGAAAAAATTCTTGTTTTCATGGAACAGGTAGTTGATTATGGAAGCAAAGTACAATAATAACGCAAAATTATATTTATTCCATGGTGTCTATGGCAATAATGAGATTGCAGTTGGAGAGCAATGAACGAAGAATTTTTCGGATGGTGGTAAGGCAGGCAAAAGGCCCCTATGTATAATTTTAAAATTCAGTGACTTGCGCAAGAATGGCCTTTTGCCTGCCTTACCACCATCCGAAAAGTTCACCCTCTTGCATGAAGTCACCGGTCCCTGAGCGGAGCCGAAGGGTCATCGAGTTTTCTGGCAAAAACTAATGAGATATTGAAATATTCTCATGATTATTTCCCGATGCAGGTCAGGTATTCACATTATACAGGCTTCCGCTGCGCATAGCCCCACGCGCAGGTACATCCCGGGTGTATTTATTCCGGTATTCGATGGGAGTCAATCCTGTGATCTTTTTGAAGACGGTCCGGAAGGCTTTGGTGTCGGTATATCCGACATCGAACATTACTTCCGTAATATTTTTCCGGCTGGCCTCGAAGCTTCGTTTGGCTGCCTCGATCTTCACCCGCTGTATGTACTCAATAATCGTGTTATGGGTGGCCTTTTTAAACCGCCGCTCGAAGTTCCGCCGGCTGACGGCAAACATTCCGGCAAGCTCCCCGACGGAGATCATTTCCGGGTAGTTGTTCTCAATGTATTCCTGGGCTTTTCTCACTTCGGGGTCCTTATGACTCTTCTGCCCGTTAAAAATCGTGAAAGCCGCCTGGCTTACCCGGTCAATGTCGATGGCGAAATATTTGGATGCAAGGATGGCTGTATCCCGGTCGGTATATTTTTCAAGCAGGTATAAAAGAAGGTTCCAATAGGAATTGGCCCCGCCACTTGAGTAGATCCGGTCAACTTCTGTAATGATGCGACCGTCGGCCAGTTCCACTTCCGGGAACATAGCCCTGAATTCATTGCTGTAAGCCCAGTGGGTGGAGCATTTCCGGCCGTTAAGTAACCCGGTGGAAGCAAGCAGGAAAGCCCCGACGCAAAGTGAGGCGACCTCCGCACCCTGGTTATAATGATGAAGGATCCAGGGAACGGCTGCTTTATTTTTTTCCACGGCCGTCGCCATTTCACCAAACAAGGCAGGAAGAATGATGAGATCCGTTTCCTTCACCTCATCAATGAGCACGTCGGGGTGAATCGAAAAGCTCCCGTTGAATAAACTGACTTCCCTGGCAAGACCCGCAAGCCTGACATCAAACAGTTCCGGTTTTCCCGATGACTTCAGGAATTCATTGGCTATTTTGAAAAGATATTGCGGGTCGGCAATGGCCTCCGGGACGGATGATTCAGGAACATATATCGAAATTTTTTTCATCCTGTTATGGTTTTTTCAATGACAAAATCCGCTTAACTCCAGATCAATAAAAAGAAAACAAAATATCCGGCAGATGGTTAAACTTTGAGTTTGAACATGTTCCCTAAACTACCTGTTCAGGGATCTTAAATGGCCCATATGGCAGAAAAAGCCCTTAAACCTGTCGCTTATACCCCCTGCATATCGCTTCGGTCTGTCATAACTTTGTAGTGTTCAATTCCAATATGCGATGTCAAGAATAATTTCATATCTTACTTTTAGCGGAAACTGCAGGGAGGCAATGACTTTCTACCAGGCATGCCTGGGCGGGGAACTATATTTCCAGACAATAAATGATTCGCCTTTCAGGGACCGGTTTTCAAAAAAGTTGAGAAACCTGGTCCTCCATTCCCGGCTTGATCATGAGGATACCTCTTTGCTCGCAACGGATATGGTGGAGGATAGGGGCCTGGTTCGCGGAAACGCCGTTTCGCTCCTGGTTGATTGCAGGAGTGAAAGGGAAGTCCGGAAGTTCTTTAACCGGCTTTCAGCAGGGGGCAGCTTTCTTTCCCCCGTGAAACGTACCTCTTCGGAAACGGTTTTGGGAAGCCTTACAGACCGGTATGGTAATAACTGGATACTGAAATATTCCGAACGGGTGCATGAAGGACAAAACGCTCTGTAATTTGTTAATTTTATAGTAACCATAAAAAATCAATATCATGAATACAAAAATTTTTGTAAACCTGCCGGTCAGAGACCTGGACAGGTCAATGAATTTCTTCAGGAACATCGGATTTTCCTTCAATCCGCAATTCACCGATGAGACTGCCGCCTGCCTTGTGATATCCGACGATATTTACGCCATGCTCCTGACGCATGATAAGGCGAAACAATTCACGAAGAAGGAAATTGCCGATGCCAACAAGACCACGGAAGTTTTCGTTGCCCTGAGCGTGGATGAAAAGCAAAAAGTGAACGAACTGGCGGACAAGGCGCTGCAAGCGGGAGGCAGTGAGGTGAGGGATCCGGAAGATTACGGATTTATGTACGGCCGCAGTTTCAATGATCCTGACGGCCATATCTGGGAAGTTTTATGGATGGATCCTTCGCATATCCAGGATCAGGGTGGGGCTCAGGCGTGATGTTATGGAGTTATGGGGTTATGGAGTTATGGAGTTATGGAGTTATGGGGTGCAGACAGCAGAACGGGTTTAATTGGTTCAGATAGTTCCAGATGGTTTCAGATTGTTTCAGGTTGTTTCAGGTAGTTAAAATTCAATTCAAATCAACAAATCAACAAATCAACAAATCAACAAATTCTTCAGAAGATCCGTGTCTCTCCTCTTCCTCGCCACTTCACCACATTCACCAAATCACCAATTCACCAAATATATAAAGTTATGAAAAACATGTCGGAAAAAAATTTTCAGAAGATCATGCCCTTTTTATGGTTTGATGATCAGGCCGAAGATGCGGCGAATTTCTACACCTCATTGTTCAGCGATTCGAAAATGGGAAAGACCACAAATTATGATGAGGCAAGTGCCAAAGCCTCCGGGAGGCCTGCCGGCAGTGTGATGACCATTGCCTTCGAGATCGGGGGACAGAGTTTCGGGGCAATTAACGGGGGGCCAATCTTCAAGATCAATCCTTCTGTCTCATTCTTTGTTTATTGCAAAACCGGTCAGGAAATGGATAAGCTGTGGAAGGAGTTCTCTGATGGAGGCAATGTCTTCATGAAACTTGATAAATATCCTTTCAGCGAGAAATACGGATGGATACAAGACAGGTACGGTGTATCCTGGCAATTAATTCTGGGTGATAATCCCCATAAGATTATACCTTGTCTTATGTTTACCGGACCTCAGCAGGGAAAGGCGGAACCCGCCATTCATTATTACACTTCTGTCTTCCGCGATGCAAAGATCATCATGAATGAACATTATGATGAAGATGAAATGGATATCGATGCGACCGTAGTGCATGCAGAATTCGAACTCTGCGGACAGCCTTTCATTGCCATGGACAGCAGGGTGCCTATGCCTGATGTTTCATTCAATGAAGCGGTTTCTCTGGTCATAAACTGTGAATCGCAGGAGGAAGTGGATTATTACTGGAATAAGCTAACCAAAGGTGGAGATGAAACGGCTCAGCAATGCGGCTGGCTGCGAGACAAGTTCGGATTTTCATGGCAGGTTGTCCCGGTGGCCATGCATGAACTGCTAGGCGATCCCGATCCGCAGAAAGCCGGCCGGGTCATGGCTGCCATGCTCCGGATGAAAAAGATCGATCTGGGCGTACTCCGGCAGGCAGCTCTTGCGGTGTAAGGGATCCCGCCCTAAGAATTTGTTGAGTTGTTGATTTGTTGATTTGTTGATTGAAGAGATTCTTACATAGTCCTAAAATCACCGGTCACCCTAAGAATTTGTTGAGTTGTTGAGTTGTTGATTTGTTGATTGAAGAGATTCTTACATAGTCCTAAAATCATTTGTCACCTGCAGTTTTACGGTCCGGTTACGCTCACCGACCGGCGATATGCCTCGAAATGACGTACGGTTCGACTGCGCTCACCGACCGGCGATCTGCCTTAAGAATTTGTTGAGTTGTTGAGTTGTTGATTTGTTGATTGAAGAGATTCTTACATAGTCCTAAAATCACCCGGTCACCCTAAGAATTTGATGATTTGTTGATTTGTTGATTTGTTGATTGAAGAGATTCTTACATAGTCCTAAAATCACCCGGTCACCCTAAGAATTTGTTGAGTTGTTGAGTTGTTGATTTGTTGATTGAAGAGATTCTTACATAGTCCTAAAATCATTTGTCACCTGCAGTTTTACGATTCGACTACGCTCACCGACTGGGGATCCTGTCTTGAAATGAAGAACGGTTCGGCCACAGAGACCGGTTATCTACTTCCTTCAGAGACGCCCTTCGCTCACCGGCCGGAGACCCTGCCTTGAGATGAAGAACGGTTCGGCTGCGCTCACCGACCGGGATCCTGACTTGAAATGAAGAACGGTTCGGCCACAGTGACCGGCCATTACCGACCTGAATGAAAGCGTTTCTCGCTCAACGCCAACCTGTGAATAGCTGTTACTTTCGCCTTTCGCCTTTCGCCTTTCACCTTGATCCATCGCACCAACCTCGTATGGTGGCGGACACTTTCACCTTCGCCTTCATCTTTCACTTTTACAGAAATTTCTTCAATCCGCACCTTCGCTCACCGGCCGGAGACCTGCCTTGATGAAGAACGGTTCGGCTGCGCTCACCGCCACCTCCTCCAATAGCGTGTACTTTCGCCTTTCGCCTTTCACCTTTCACCTTTTACCAGAAATTTCTTCAATCCGAATCTTTCCCAGCTCACCGACCGGGATCTGACTTGAAATGAAGAACGTTTCGGCCACGTAGTGCACCCCGCCATTGCGTTCTTTGAATTGCCTTTCAAAGTCGTGTTTTCGCCTTTCGCTCTTTCGCCAACCTGGTAAAATAGCCGTTACTTTCGCCTTTCGCCTTTCGCCTTTCACCTTTACCAGAAATCCCTTCAATCCGCATCTTTCCAGCTCTCGTATGGTGTTGCCTGGACACTTTCGCCTTTCGCCTTTCGCCTTTCCGATAGCGTGCACTTTCGCCTTTCGCCTTTCATCTTTCACCTTTTACCAGAAATTTCTTCAATCCGAATATTTCCCCCTGGTATCCGGTTCGGCTACGCCGCGTTTCACAATCCGGGGATGCATGGCATGCAGCAGGGAATCCAGGTGTTGCAGCACGTCACTGTAAGCCGGATTACCGGCCAGGTTATTCTGTTCATGGGGGTCGTTAACCTCATCGTACAATTCATGGCCTTCTTCCCCTAAGTTCCATTCCGTAAGCCTGAATTTATCCGTCCTGACCGTGTACCCGGGACCGCGCTCCACCTGTGTGTACGCGGGATGATTCCATGATGCAGCCGGATCCTCCAATAGAGGGGCAAGGCTGAATCCCTGGAGATCGCCGGGAGGGGTAAGACCGGCGAGGTCGGCCAGGGTGGGGTAGATGTCCACCATTTCAACGATCTTGTTGCATATGCTGCCGTTTTGTTCCGACCCGGGAACAGAAATGATAAGGGGACATTTGGTGGCTTCTTCGAAGAGGCTTTGCTTAAACCAGAGACCATGTTCTCCCAGGTGATACCCATGATCGCTCCAGAATACAATAATGGTATTTTTGCCGAGTCCGAGGGAATCGACAGCATTGATCAACCTCCCGATCTGGGCATCCACAAATGAGATCGCGGCATAGTAAGCCAGTTTACTCTGCCTCGCATGATCCGTTGAAATCCCGAAATACGGCCAGGGCTTTGTCGAGGCCAGGGCGAGGGGCGGGTATTTATCCCTGGCATCCGAGATGTCCGGCAATTTGAACTTATCATAATCATAAAAACTGAAGTACTTTTCAGGGGTGATCCAGGGGCAATGCGGTTTATAAAATCCGGCGGCTATGAAGAAGGGCTCACCGGTATGCTCTTTCAGGAGCCGGATGGCCTCGTCGGCCACTTTCCCGTCGGTATGTTGCGCATCTGTGCCGGTACTGTCGGAATACCACGCCATGGCGGCACCCAGGCCGTTTCTCTCCGGCGTGTAATTGATCACATCGAGTTCCAGCGCCGTCCTGTCCCGGCCTGCAGGATTGTACCTTTCCGTCCATGAGACTTTATCATCGAGTCCGTTGGTGCCTATATCGCCGGGATTCCCGTAATGAAACATCTTGCCAACACGCGCTACGTAATAGTCATTGTTCATGAACATCTGGGGGAGGGTCACTACATCGGGCAATCCCTGCCGGAAATGGTACCTCAGATCGAATACTTTTGTCGAATCGGGTCTCAGTCCGGTGAGCAAAGAGGAACGGCTGGGACTGCATAGGGGGAACTGGCAGTATGCATGGTCGAAGGCAACCCCACGCCGGGCCAGCCGGTCGATATTGGGGGAATTTACCTGCGAATTTCCGAAACATCCCAGGTCATTGTTCATATCATCAACGGCAATAAACAGCACATTCAGTGGCTGGTCCGCCTTTTTTGCCGAACAGGATCCCACAGCGATGGCGGCGGGAATGAGAATCGATTTTATCAGTAAATTTTTCATCGGTATGTATTTATTTTAGTTTGAAAAACCGGATGAGTTCACCTTATAAAAACGATCTGACAGCCTCCGAAGTTTATGCTCATCCACCTCAAGTCCGAATCCTGGCAATCTTTCAGGGAGGCTTACGAGCCCCGTATCCGACCTGCGTGTTGCACTACGCGTGATGCATTGTAAAAACGCATCCGATTCCTGCGGTTTTTCGATGGCTTCCACCCACGAAGCGCCGGCACCTATGGCGATCTGTTGCCAGATGGTACAGGAAGGGCCGATGAAGCTGCTGTCACCGATCATCAGTCCGCTTCCGGAATTTACAATTTTCCGGGCCAGTTCAGCCGTTTCCACCATGCTGCCCATCTGGTCGGGATGCAGGTTGAAATACTTTCCCATGGCGGGATCGAATATTTTCAATCCCCCGGCGGCCGGACGCATAATGTAGTCGGGGATCAGGGCCAAGGTGCCCACCTGTTTCTGAAGTTCGATCCACTGATCCGGGTTCAGCTCCGACGGATCTTCCATGGCATCGAGTCCATTCGAGCTTAAGCTGCGCAGTATCCGGACAAGTTCCCCGAAGGAAGGAATATCCCGGTAACCCCGGTTAGCGTCCGCCATCAGATAGGTCTGCGGCCCAAAAAATTTCCTCAGTGCCACCAGGAGTTCCATATCCAGGCTTTCCTTTCCGAACATTTTCATCTTGACATGCGAAGTAAGTCCCTGCTGTCCGGCGATGGCCGCCTCTTTCAGTGCCATAGCGGTCTTATCTTCCAGGATCGTAAAAACACCGGGCACCGGTTCATTTTTATCAAGATCCCAGGAATTGATAACCGGCACTCCGCTGATCTTTCCATCCAGGTCATACAAGGCAAGCTGAACCAGTTCGCTCTGGTCTCTCTTCCATTCACCGCTGAAAAAGGAATCCCTGGCCAGTTTCACAGCGTCTCCCAGGGATTTCCCTGCCAGGGGCTTCAGGAACCGGCTCCATCCCTCCAGGTCAAATCCGGGATCATTTTTCGAGGCAAGGGCTTCCGACCATCCATGGTGATCTCCGGATGATACCTGCAGGATCACATGCTGACGGTTGCTCCAGGTACCGTGACTGAAATTGCGCTCCTTCGTCACGTTGATCATGTAGAGTTTTATGGATCCGGTTATGGCCGAACGGGATATCATACTCCCACCGGAATACAAAAAAGGTATCGTGAAAGCGCCGGCCAGTCCGCCGCCCCCGAGCCGGATAAAATCCCTCCTGTTTATGGTCCGTTTTGTTTTCATTAGGGAAAATTAATGTAGAGAAGAGGAACACAGATTTTCACGGATTTTGACGGGTGATCACGGGTTTGATTGTTTCAGATGGTTTCAGGTTGTTTCAGATTGTTTCAGGTTGTTTCAGGTGGTTTCAACTCCATTCAACAAATCAACAAATCAACAAATCAACAAATTCTTCAGGGAGTTTCACCACAGATTTCACAGATTATCACAGAAAAAGTTGTTTGGGATTGTTTGAAATGGTTTGAAATGGTTTGAGATGGTTTGAGATGGTTTGAGATTGTTTGAGATGGTTTGAAATGGTTTCAGGTTTCAACTCCATTCCCCAAATCAACAAATCAACAAATCAACAAATCAATAAATTATCTCCCATCCATCCTCATATTC
The DNA here is from genome assembly GCA_963771005.1 of uncultured Bacteroidales bacterium. Taxonomy (GTDB): domain Bacteria; phylum Bacteroidota; class Bacteroidia; order Bacteroidales; genus DASQZK01. The sequence goes on along the minus strand of CAVYRO010000008.1, from coordinate 266,724 downwards.
CCTCGACCAGTACTTTTTCATGATCGTCTTATCCTTGATATGGCCGTTGGACGGGTCACATTCGAAGGACTGGTTAGCGCGGTAAGCGATATTGGCCAGATTGCAGAGCATGGTGGATTTCGCCCCTTCGATAATGGGGGCATTTTGTTTGTCCGTTCCGCGGATCGTGTTAAAGAAATTCACCAGGTTCAGGGTCGAGACGCCTCCGCCTCCTCCGAGAACATTTCCTTCCTCATCTTCGGAGCTGACTGAATTTTTCACCTCCTTACCGTCGCGGTCGTATACGGTGTATCCTTTCCGGTTAATGAAGACCGATCCGTCGGAGCCGTATACCCAGCAGCCGCGTCCGCCGCCACCAAGGTAGGTGGGTGCGGCATTTCTGCTTTTTCCGTCCCATTTGATGAGTTTTCCCCCTTCGAAGCGGAAGGATGCATCCATGGTGTCGTACATGGTCCAACCGTCATCCGGGAAGTGATATTTACCTGCATTGACACTTACTTCCGAGGGATAATCCACGCCGAGAGCCCACCGGGCCAGGTCAAGTTCGTGCGTGGCATTGTTCCCGGTCTCGGCCGTTCCGTAATCCCAGCCATACCAGTGCCAGTTATAGTTCCAGGTATTATCGGTATACTCTCTTCGCGGGGCGGGTCCCTGGAACAGGTCCCAGTCCAGCCCTTCAGGCGGGTCGGCCTTTGTCTGATTGACGACTCTGCCCCGGCTGTTGGTATAATACGTTTGTGCCCAGTGGGCCGTTCCGATGATGCCGTTATGGATCCCGTCCATGATCTCCCTTACTTCTTTCTGTGATCTTTGCTGGGTGCCCGTCTGAATGATTTTTCCGGAGTATTTTTTCTGCAGGGCCATCAGGATTTCGGCCTCATTCGGATCATGGCTGACCGGCTTCTCGCAATACACGTTTTTCCCGGCTTCCAGGGCGAGGTAAGTCCCGTAGGTATGCCAATGGTCGGGAGTGGCAATAAAAACGGCGTCGACATCTTTATCAGCGAAAACGTTTCTCAGGTCGTTCTCGAGTTTCGGGGTATAATCCAGTTTATCCTTCATGAATTCAGCAACCGCTTCACGCTGCTTTTTCATCACATCGCAGATATAAACCAACTCCACGTTATTGGGTTTGTAAGTGACTGCCGGATAATAGGCAGGCACCCGTCTTCCGCATCCGATAAAAGCAATATTCAACCGGTCATTAGCGCCCATGATCCTTGCGTAGCTTTTTGCGGAAAGGCCCAGGCCTCCAAGCGTCATTGCTGCCGATCCAAGCGTGACATTTTTGATGAAATCTCTTCTTTTTGTCATAATCGTGGTTATTTTAATTCCTTTATTTTGATACTTCTGAAGGAAACGCTGTTTCCATGGTCCTGGAGGAGAATGTTTCCTTCCTCCTGGAGGCCGAAGTCTTCCCATTTTGCGTATTTGCTTTTTGCCACCAGCTCTTTGAAATTGTCGCTGCCGCGTTCGTATTCCAGGACTTTTCGACCGTTCAGCCAGTGTTCGGTATGACGGTTGGGAAAGGCTACGATCCGGGCGTGGTTCCATTCCCCGACGGGATTGATGAACCGGGGTTCCTTATCAGCAGGGATGAGATCATACAATGAAGCCATTGTCCTGTTCCCGTTTACGCCCAACTTAGCATCCGGGTGACGCTCGTCATCGAGGATCTGGTATTCAAGGCCGATGGCAGAACCGTTGCTGGGATAGCTAAGATCGACGAAATATTTGATCCCGCTGTTTGCCCCCGGGGTTATCCTGAAATCGGCCTGGAGGTCGAATGAGCTGTATTTCTTTTCAGTGACAATATCCCCTCCGCCGGATTCTTCATGTCCGCCTGATTCCAATACGGTAAGTACACCGTCTTTAATCTCCCAGCCTTTATCCGGGAATTTATCCATGAAAGCACCCCGCCATCCGTCGGTGGTCTTACCGTCCCACAACAACGACCAGCCGTTTGATTTCTCATCATTACTCAGGTCGTTTGGAATGGTATTCACGATAAAGATGCTGTCGTAAGGGGAGGGGGTAAGATCTTCAGTTTTGATCATGATGTTCCTCCAATGGATCTGTGAACCATCAAGAGCCTTTTCTTCCCCTATGGAATGGACCTGAAGGGCGATAAACCCTTTTGGTGTCATGTCATCGATGAGATAAGCCACCGGTTTACCGTTGAGCCAGGTCCGGATCTCATTCCCAATACATTCCACGCGGTATTCATTCCAGTCGTTCATTTTAAACAAGGTTCTGGCCCCGGGATTCAGGTCGACCGGGTAAAGCCAGCCCCTCCTCGCTTCGTCATAGATGCCGGCGCTCCAGCCCCTGTCGGAGGGATCAATCTCGACCTGGTATCCGTGAACCCGGCCGTTATTATAGTCCGGCGAACTTTCACTGCGGATCTGCACACCCGAATTGGTGGGATCATCGAGTTTAACTTCGAATTTGAGAAAAAAATCGCCATAGTCTTTCTCCGTGCAGAGAAAGGAATTGGGGGAATTGAGAACGGCTGTGCCGGTGATCTCGTCACCATTGGCTTCATATTTTGCTTTACCGTTCAACTCCTTCCATCCGGATAGGTCCTTGCCGTTGTAAAGGCTGGTCCAGCCATCATTGTCACTTTTGCATGATGATAAAATGAAAAGTGTCAATAAAAATGTAATAAATGAAAAAGTCTTCATTTTAAATCTGAATTTATGGTTGAAAATTATCTCATGATCTTTATCCGGTTTTCCGGATTTCCGTAAGGATGTTGTATATTTCCGTGCTTAATCCTCATGTGGCATCTCATTTCCTTTTCTGCCTTTTTCAAGGTTTGCCCTTATTTCAGTGATCATCCCGGGTTCAGGGAACCCGTTGTTGGGTCTCCGTTTCGCGGGGTCGTACCATCCCGACCATTTTTCGTATTTATCTCCTTTGAGAGCTGTCTCATGGATCTCATCCAATTGTTTTTCCGCCAGATCCAGGAGACTATCCGTTTTTGCCTGTATTTGCCCGGCAGAGGGTGAGATACCGGCTTTGAGCACAGCCAGGTTCCCCAGCGTGCATTCAAACTCAAGGAGTTGATTGAGCATGAGGGCCGGAAGATAAACGTAATCATAATAAAAATGATTCTGATCTTTTGCCGTCAGCAATCCCTGTTCAGCCAAAGATAAGGCTTTTCGTGACTTTTCAACACGTTTGTATGCTTCATTCACCGGCAGATTTTCAAATTGAACGGCACGGGAGAGTGCCGGACCGGAGACGAGAGTGTCCTGGAGAAAGCCGGTGAACTTTCTTATTTCTCCGAGGAACTGAACGTACCCGCTCCTGCCTGTCTGCGTTTCGTGAAGGGCTTTCATCGATTCGACGGCAAACCCGGAGGCAGCTTCCCCGAAATAATGCAGGCACCAGGTGTGGTAAAACCTGTCTCCCTCAAAATTATCCGGGTCGTATGCCAGCCGGCCGAAAGCATCAAGATTGAGAAGGAAAGGCCGGAAAGTCTGGCCGTTCACCTGCAGGTAACCTGTTGCATCGTAATCCTTTATCATCAGGGTCATAACGGAATCGATCTTTCCGGGGCAGGGATCATGGACGGTATGATTTCTCCAGAAACCGGCATGCATATAGGTGCCGAAGGTATAGCCCCGGTTGCTGTCCGGCAGGTATTTGAAATCGCAATACCCGTCGTCGGACCAGGCTACGATGAAATCTTCCGGTGGCGTGAACCCATCATTGAAAATTTCCATACCGTCGTCATAGCATACGCATATCCTGAGTGCGTCAGGACGGTAGATGTCCAATATGCTATCGGCTGAAGCGAAAACTTCGTTGAATACTTCGGCCTTGTTTTCACCGCAACTGCTGGCATAGGGATGATCCCACACCGGGTTCCTGGGCCGCAGGGAGTAGATATCGGCTTTTTTCAGGGGCGTCTGTGTAAGGTAGTATACCCAGGTGCCGATCCATTCTTTTTTGTATTCCGACCAGCAAGCCGCCTGTTCGTCAGTGATTGACTTCATCTGGTAGCCGAGGCTGAGATCGACCTGTACCTTCATTCCCTTCAGGTGGGCATAATCGATCAGGCTGTCGATGAGGGGAAGATTCGCTTTGTAATCCGGACGGATTTTTTTATATCCTTCCCGAGTATAGAATTCCGCCCTTCCGAACATATCGAAAATATGAATGGCATTATAATGCAGCCTGCGCAACGAATTGATCATCCCCCGCCAGGTCTCCATGTCGTATTCCAGGTAGGGCTTCTGCATATTCGCCAGCTCATCCACATCATTTTCGAAATAACATACGATTGGAATGGCAGGTGGATTGACGAACCTGGCCGAAACATCATAAAGGCTGAAATCTTCCCGCTCCTCCGGCTGGTAGCCCGTCCAATAAGAGAGCGGATCTGTTCCCAGGTCATTTTCCGAAAAATCATAGACGGCCGTCTGTAAACCGGGAAAGTCATCTGCGGCGATCAACAGCATTTTTTGCTTCCGGAAACGTACCGGTGTTATCAGTCCGCCCTTCTCAGAAGGCTTTTCTCTGCCTGCGGTGCAAAGTCCCTCTTTATCGATTTCCGATACCAGCTTACTGGTCGAGGGTGTTCCCACCAGGATCAGCTGCTGACGCGAAGGGATATTGCCGTTTTCACGGGTAACGCTCACTTTGGAATGGGTAGCCTGCCCGAGGTCATGCGCCAGCTCTTCACACAACACCCTTTCCCTGTCATCGCTGTTTTCTCCGTACAGGATGGTGTACCGGTCAGTGCTTTTGCATGATGTCCACAGAATTAACGAAGCCATAAACAGGACGATCTTCAGCATGCCCGTGGTTTTCCTTGTTTTACATTTGCCTGTCGGATGTTTCATTTTCATCAACCTTACGGGTTAAAATTTTTTTCCGTAATATCTTCTCCAATTTCTGACGTTTCGAAATGCACGGTTGCTTCAGAATATGGAATGATCCTGACCGGTCCAAGCAGGCCGGCATTCAGTTTCTCTTTTTCACGCATGATGGTACCATTGTGCCACCACCGGGCATCCCGGACATCAATATTCGCGTCCAGGATATCCCAGCTGGCTTGATTGGCCAGCAGGTTCGCCACGACAATGCTGATTTTGTTGGTTCCGGGATGAAGGTAGCCGGTAATATCGGAACGGAAGGGCGGCCATGGTCTGAAGGTCACAAGACTGTCGTTCACCCAGATCTCTGCAAAATAATCGACCTTTCCAAGATCAAGGACCAGTCGTTTGTTCCCTTCAAGGTATGCGCGATCGATCTCCAGATTCCGGGAATAGACCGCTCTGCCCGAGTACCATTCAATGCCAAGATCCGCCCAGGGCTGAAGAATCACATCCTCTTTCCCGCAGATGAATTGCAAAGGATGAATAATGCCATCGGTTTCACCCGTTAGCTCTACTTTAACCTCAATGGTATTGGCACCGGGCTTTTTGTAGGGACTGAGATCGGTGTTCCCGTTTCCGTTCACTGTTACTTCACGGCCGTTCAAATATATCATGTAGGAACCCCGGATTTCAGGGCTAAGTAAAGTCATAACACCCGGCGGAAGCGACTGCCGGTAGACTGCTGTGAGTGGAAAATGCCTTTCATGACCGGGCCGTCTGATGTTGCCCCATGGTCCCAATGGCGGTGAAGCGAACAGGAAAGCACTTGTGCCAGTTGACACTATCCTCCGAGGCCTGCCAGGTACTGTCAGATAAAATCATCAACGGCTCGCCTCCTTTCATATCGATCCGTCCCTGTAACAACAATCCTTCGCCATGAGTAACTTTCACAAGGATCTCATTTTTCCCCGTCCTCAGGAAATCTGCAAAGTCATATTTTTCAACAGATTTCCAGTCATTGTCACTTCCGGTTAGCCGGCCGTTTACGAATTAGTTCATAAGCCTTATCCCCCGTCATTTCCAGCGTGGCTTTCTTTATGCGCCCAGGGAGGTTAAATGATTTGCGGAAATACCAGGTCCCCCCTTTGATTTCAGCGATGTGCTTTCCATATTCATAATAGCTGATCCACCATGCATCCCAGTCGCTGAGATAACGCTGACAACCTTCTTTGTGATTGTAGGCATCTTCAATCTTCACTCTTTTCCGGGAATCGCCAGATTGAGGATTGAGAGAGGTCGATGTGGATTTACCCTCTGCCTCCACCGGACTGAATTCCATGACAGGCAGTTCCACCGTGTCGCTGTCAATGCCAGGAGCCCATGTGTAATCGAGAGATGAGGGACTGAGTTGAAAATGCCAGGTCCCGTCGAGACGGATTTCCTGCAGAATCTCCCCGTCCCGCCAGTCTTTTGTTACGGCACAATCCGTTTTCTCCATTGTGACCGAATGACTTCCTGAAGCCGGTGCCCAGCCGGTAATATCGATTCCATTGCCATGATGATTTATTTTCATGTCCGTGAGATCTGTGGATCTGACCAGCCATTCATGTCCTGCAGCCTTGCCGGGCTCAACCACGATATAACAGGCTTCCCATTGACCAAAATTCCATCATGACCTCGAGTCTGTCACCATTTTCCCTGAAATTCGTCAGGCGACTGACTTCTCCGGTTTCGGGCTGCCACAGCCATGGAATACCCTTACTTCTTAAACTGACCAAAGCGTATCGGCCCTGTGATGTCCGTTCACAAGAAAGTAGATTTCCCTGTTGCCCACCCGGCGATGATTGTACCTGATCCATTGGCTGTCGTTCCCCGGAATGAGAACGTCTGCCTGGGCAAAGCGCCGGATGATTGCGGTAATTCTTCCGGATACCAGGTAAAAATGCCTATGCCTCCGGATTCCTTTTTATCTACCGTATACCTGTGAATTTTTTCCTTTCCCCAGGTATGGTAATCGCGGCTACTCAGATCTTTGTAATCGAAACCGAAGATGTCATTCATGGCTTTTCTCACCTCCGGATCTACCGGACTTTTCACGTCCGATTCCACGGGCATCCCGGCCACAGAGATGAGGACACCCCCGTTGGCAACGAATTCGGTGATTTTTTCCAGGTCCCCCCGGCTGACTGCAGTGAGAGAGGGCAGAATGAGAAACCGGTAGTGTTCACCGGCAATCTTCAGTCCCAGGGAATCGGTTCCGGCCTTCGACAGGGAATAGGGGTCGATGACGTCATAGTCGATATGTTCTTCCAGAAGGAGCCTTTGCACTGCCGTATAAAACTCAGGATCGGGAGTTGCTCCGAAACTGGCGAGCCACAAATCTGTAAGCGGATAAAGCACGGCCACATCGCAGACATGATGACCCTGGCTGTTCATATACGAAAGCCGTTGCATGAATTGAGCCAGCGGCTTGAAATATTTCCAGTAAGGATTCCGGTAAAACCAGCTCGGCGGCCAGTCGGCCTGGTTCACAGGAAGTTCCTGGGAATAGTGAAACAAATGCGGAACGAACATATTGATACCGTAAACCCCGAGCATGGCTGAACCATACCGGTACTCTTCCAGGGGTATGGTATAGCCCCCTCCCCCCATGGTTTCCGCCATGATCCGTTTTTTCCCGTACATATGGCCAATGGAACTGATCTGCTTCGGGCTGTAGAAATCGATATGACGCGGATAGCTGTACCTGAAATCCTCAATATCGGTTCCAGGCACCTGGAGCTGTCCCATGGTGTAAAAATAATCAGACTGCCTGTTGAACTGGGACATCAGCTCGGTAGTATGTCCGGTGACCCATATATGATGATCATCGCCCCAGCCGGCATATTGTTTAAACCACGCCCTGGCGTACAGGTCCCTGACGACGTCGAAATAATCGTACCTCACCCCGGCGGAGCTGTCGGGATCTTCGAGGACCAGGAGCGGAAGTTTATTCCTGAGATCATAGGACTTTTGTGATAAAAATGCCGTGTCAAAATCGTCGGTCCAGAAAAGGTTATGAAACCGGTCTGAAAAACTGGCATAGATCTCGTCGAAGAAAACGCCCGGGATGGTATTTCCGAAATAAGGGGCCAGACGTTTGTAATACTCATCATGGGTCACATGGAGAAATGCGGCCACCGCAGCTGTGTCGAGGTAGTCAATCTGTTCATGTGGGTCTTTTACAATTTTAAATGCTGTGATCACCCACCTTCCCGGCGGCACGCCCCATTCCTGCCCGGCAAACGCGGTGAGATCTTTCTGTGTCCGGCTGTCGTACCTTCCCCTTTCATCTGTTTTCCCGGCAAACAACGCGTACGGCCTGTCCATCAATTCCAGCCGTACAGTCTGCGGGCCTATTACTTCGAAAGATGTGTAATGCATGGCCTTTTTGATAAATTCACCGGGATTCCGGGCAATGACCCTTCCACCTGCACTGCCGCTGGGCCATTTATCCTCGTCATACAAACCGGCATAAAAACCGTTTTCACCGGCATGTTTTACCGTCGATTCGACCGCATCCCACCAGCCTTCAGAGAAATAAGGAGTTTCACTGGAGTCGATGCCGGCGCGGGCATGCATGAATGCTCCGTAAATCCCCTTGCCCATCATCTGATCCATTTGCCAGTTGAGCCTGTCCTTTCTGAGGGTATTGTTCCATGACCAGAAAGGCAGAATGGTATAAGCCCGGGACGGTTGCAGAAAATGTTCCCTGAGCGAATCTTCCGGCATCATTTTCAGCGAATATAAACGATCCGTCCGTATCTCAAATGAGCGTCCGCCGGTTAACACCAGTGCCGCCATCAAAGACAATCCCCCTAATAAAAGACGTTGTTTTATTTGAATTCTTTTTACCATGACACGCATTTTTATCCGTTGACGTTTTTTGAAGTTTTCCCGGTGAAAACCATGCCTGTAATTTTGAATTACGGGATCAACATTTTCGTTTTTACTTTTAAAAAGCGTTATTCTTCATCGGAAAAGGAATAAGGGAAATCAGCTTTTTGAGTTCCCCTTCCGGTATTTGGTTTGGATGACATCTGAAAATCTATTGTTCCTCCTTCCTGAAGCAGGGTACGTGTAAAATAATTTTTCGAATAAGGTTCACCGTCAATGGTGATGCCGTTTATATAAACGCTTTTTTCACCATTGCTATCGGCTTTCAATTCCAGTAATTTGCCATTAGGAAGAGTGATTCTCACTTCCCTGAACAAGGGCGATCCGATGGCATATTCACCCGTTACCGGACAAACCGGATAGAAACCCAGAGCCGAAAAGACATACCAGGCGGAAGTCTGACCGTTGTCTTCATCGCCGCAGTAACCATCGGGAGAAGGATGATAGAGTCTGTCCATCACCTGCCGCGACCCAGTACTGCGCCTTCCAGGGTTCCCCGCCCAGTCGTACAGGTAGATCATATGCTGAATGGGTTGGTTACCGTGAGCATACTGTCCGAAGCCCTCGATCTGCATCTCACGGATCTCATGGATGACTTTACCGTAATAGCTATCGTCAAATACCGGGGGCATACTAAAAACAGTATCCAGCATTTGCACAAAGATCTTCTGTCCGCCCATCAATTTTTCCAGTCCGCGTGGATCATGGAGCACGCTCCATGTATAATGCCAGCTGTTCCCTTCGGTGAAATCGCCTCCCCAGGCAAAAGGATTGAAACCGGGCCTGAAGTTACCGGCTGAGTCCTTGCCGGCCATCAGTTTATATTTATCGTAAAACAGGTTTTTATAATTCATGGCCCGCTTACGAAAGGTCTCAATGATCTCCCTGTCTTTGTGCAGGTTTTGGGCCAGCCTGTAAACGCAAAAATCATCATAGGCATACTCCAGTGTCCGGGCGGCGCTCTCGTTGATGATATCGAAGGGAACGTAACCCAGCCTGTCATATTCTGCAATCCCGGCCCGTCCAACGGATGTGATCGAGGGATGGGCATGGTAGGCATTTTTATAAACTGCATTCCATAATACATCGATATCTGCACTCTTTACCCCGTTCAGGTAAGCTGAGGCGATCACCGATGCCGAATTGGAGCCGATCATGCAATTGATATGACCGGGTGATGCCCATTCCGGAAGCCACCCGCTCTCCCGGTAGGTATTGGCGAGCCCTTCCAGGATATGCGAGCTAAGGTCCGGGAAAAAGAGAGTAAAGAAAGGGTGTTCGGCCCTGAAAGTATCCCAGAAACCATTATCGGTATACATTCTTCCGGGGAGGACTTTTCCGTTGTACGGGCTGTAATGCATGATCTTTCCCGTGGCATCGTATTCGAAGAACCTGCGCGGATATAGCAGCATCCGGTAGAGGCAGGTATAGAACATCCGCACATGGTCCAGATCATTTATCCCGCTGTCCGCCACGAGAAATTTCGAGAGATAGCTGTTCCATGCATCCGTTCCTTCTTCCCTTACCTTGGCGAATGATTTCCTTCCGATTTCCCGGGATAAGTTCAGTTCCGCCTGCTCCATACTGATAAAGGAAGAAGCCACCCTGGCCACGATTTTCTCACCCGGCCGGGTGTTGAAGGTCACCACGGCTCCCGTCCTGTTGGCGTTGGCTTCCTTCTTTCCTGCCGTGAATGATGAGTCCGCCCAGGTCAAAAAATGATCGAAGGGCTTGTCAAAAATGATGATGAAATAGTTTTTGAAGTTACCGGGCAGATCCTCCTTTCCCCCGTTATGAAAAGTAGTATAACCTTCCACCTTTTGCTTTCCGGGCGTTACCCTGATATATGAACCCTGATCAAAGGCATCTATAACGACATTGGCGCGGGCGGTTTCCGGATAAGTGAACTGCATCATGCAGCCCCTTTCAGAGGGCGCCATTTCGGCGGTGATGTCATGCGCGGCCAGGTAAACACGGTAATATCCGGGGAGGGCCACCTCCGACTGATGGGAATACCAGCTTTGCCGGTCCTTTTCCAGGAATTTGGGCGGTCCTACCGTAGGCATAAGAGACAGAACGCCATAATCCCCGACCCAGGGACTCGGCTGATGCGTCTCCTTCAGTCCGGTGATCTGATGTGAGGTATAGGAGTATTGCCACCGTTCACCGTTCATCGCAGTTTGGGGAGTCCAGTGATTCATGGCAAAAGGCAAAGCGATACAGGGATAGGTATTGCCTGCGGAAAGTTCCATTGAATTCATAGACCCTGTAAGCGGATCGACATACCGGGTCAGATCCCGCTGGGCCGTGACCGTTGTATTTATCATAAGCAGTATGGCGGCAAGGGCATAAAACCATATTTGTAAAGTTCCAGTCATGATGTGCCTGTTTTTCTGATCATTAACCGGACGAACCGGTAAAAGAAATACGGTATTGAATAACATCCTCATTTTGTAGCGTCTTTAATGGAGATCATTTTTAATAGTATCACGCCGTGAAAAGGAATGGTGAATGTTGGTGCCGGATTACCCTCGTCAAGATCTTTCTGGCGCCATACATCACGAAATCTCCATTTGCCGGTCAAGCCTACAGATGCGGGATCGAATGTGAATTCCAAAGGTTTTTCATCGCCCCAGCGGAAAAAAGAATCCGGCGTATTGCCATATTCTGCGGTATTGAAAATCCCGGCTGCATAACTGCCATCCTCCATCGTTTTGACCCAGATCTGCACACCGTTTTCATTCTTTTTTAATCTGGCAGGTTTTCCGAGGGGATCCTGGTCAATTTCCAGGACCTCGTCATTTGTCAGCAGGTTGATGGTGAAGGGATCGAGCGACTCCAGGGGGCATCCCAGGATCAGGGGGGCCGACAGCAGGCAGTAGATACTCATATGACTGTATTGCTCATCGGGTGTGAGCCGCGTGGGATGCAAATCCATTCCGGTGGAGACATTTCCCAACACTAGCATATCCGGATCGTTCCAGTGCCCCGGACCAGCAAAGGGGGCCCATTTATCGATGGAAAATGCCGACGAGTACAGGCTCAGCCAGGTATCTCTGATATCACCCCCTGTTCGCCACATGTTAGCGGTTTCAGCCCATTGTGCAGCCTGATCGAAAGGAGCCGAATTGGAAAGGCTGTAAACGATATCTCTTCCCGAATGCCTCAGGGCATCCAGCATTCGTTCAGCCGGTGGCAATGTCAGATGCCAGTCGTATTTAAGGAAATCAATACCCCACGCTGCCATTTGCCGGGCATCTTCCGGTTCAAAGGTATATCTCCCCACATAGCGGTATTCCCTGTGGTTTTCCCTGACAGAATCCGGAAAATACCCTTCACTGAAAGGGGAAGAGCAACCGGTATACCCCGCATATGTGCTGATCCAGGGCGTTGAATACAATCCTGCTTTCAGTCCGAGTGAATGAATATAATCTACCATTTCCGCAAAATCCCGGAATTTTTCATTGGGCTGAATGCCGTTATACAGGCCTCCTCTCTGTCCCTCCCACGTATCATCGATATTAATGTAGGTCCAGCCGAAACCGGCCAGTCCTGAGTTGACCATGGCATCGGCAGACGAGATCACCTTTTCCCTGTCAATGTCCCTGGCCCAGGAATTCCATCCGTTCCATCCCATCGGCGGAGTGAGTGCAATCGTATCGCCGGATATGATGGTTAGTGCCTGTTCATCTTCGCCGGAAGCATTCTGCACCTTCAGTCTAACCTGCCAGGTTCCTCTCCGGTTTATACGACCGGTAATGATCCCCGTCACCGGATCCAGCGTGAGACCTGGCGGAAGATGCCTGGCAGAATAATGGAGTGGATGGATCCCTGTGGCTGCAATGGTATAAAAGAACGGGTTACCGGGGGTAGCCCCGAAAACTTTCGCCGAATGGATCTCTGGTGTATCGCCCGGCGAAGGCGTAAGTATGTATTTTTTTTCGCTGTCCATGACAGGCTGAAGGCCTTTGTCCTCAAGCATAATAAATTTTGCATCCGCCCACCAGGAAACGGATCTTTGGCGGATTTCACCTGCTTTCACAACGAGCAACCCCACCCCTCTGATACCCTCCAGGCTGACATCGATATCCTCGGGCGGTTCGCCCCTGCCCATGATCCTGCTCTCAAACAGGATCTTCCGGTCCCCGATGACATAGAATTTCACAGGCGTGGGATCCGGGGCATTCATGCCGGGCCCTGCAGAAGCCGTAAATCTTTTCGCCTTTCCATTGGGGAAAAAGGACAGGGCACTGACGAACTTCACGCCGATACCCCGGTTAAATTTTTGGTCTCCTATTTTTATCGTATCCCCGCTGCCGGGATTGACAGGTAAAGGTGAACTTATATCCTGCGAATACTTTTTGATTTCAAGATCATCCAGCCATACCTCATATGAATGCCGGCAACTTGTGAAAAAACCGGTGACGAGAATGGTGAAGCTCAGGAATAAAATGTTTCTAAGTCTCATAATCAGAATAATACATTCTGTAAAAATCAATTTTTACTCTTCCGCGAATATTTGTACATGGTGCTCTTTATCTGCCACCACCGCATGCCATCCGTTTTTCCCGGGTGTAACGAAAATATCGCAGGGAGAACCGGCGCGTAAAATCACATGATTATCCCGGTTCATCGAACTAAAACCCGTTGCAGCCAGTTTTTGAAGGTTTCCTTCGCTGTCCACCTTTATCACCGCTATTCCCTTATAATCTCCGGTGAAATGATGGCCATGGTCCGTAAAGGAGAATACGGCGGGAGCATCCGATTCCAGGGATTGAATGCTCGTGAATGTATAAATTCCCTCCCCGTTCGAAACCCCGTCGGCAAGGTAAAATGCTTTTCTCATTCCTGATTTTATTTTCATGCGCGATGGCTCCTTCATCTATCTTCTGAATTATTCCTCTATGCTGAAAGTATGACTCCCGGATCCGACATTATGAACGACGGCATATTTTCCCTCCCTTGCAAAGGAAACCGGTTCACCGTCTGAGGTTATTTTTTGTGATCCTGACGGGTAGGGAAGGTAAATCTCTGCGATTGTATTGGCAGGTGTTGTGACGTCAAGTGTGAAAGGTTCCCCGGCTTTATTCAGGAAGGAAACCGTTACCTCTCCCCGGATCGTTGGAACTTTTATCTCCGCGTGTTCGAGATCATCCGGCCGGGGTTTTATCCGGATCTTGCGGAAGCCTGGTTCCAGGGGTTCGATACCCATCAGTTTGCGCGGGATAATATTCGCCGGTGCCGCACCCCAGGCATGGTTCCAGTCCTGGTTCGGCTTGTATTTATTATCCCAGGCCTCCATTGTAATTGTCGAACCTGCCCTGATCATGTTGTACCAGCTCCGGGAGGATGTCGAAGTCAACAGATCAAGTGCATAGCCTGCCTCATTCTGATCGTAAAGGGCATCCAGAAGGAACTGGGCGCCGTAAACGCTACAGGCCATGCCCCTTGTCCGGATGAAATCGAGGATATCATCGTCGTATTTTTCAGGCACCAGTCCGAATTCCAGGGGAAACATATTGGCATGGAGAGAGGCATGGCGGGTTCCGATGCCATCACGGTAGACTTTTCCCAGTTTATTAAACAGGAAAACATTGAATGATTTATTCAGCCTGGCTGCATGATATGCAAACATGGCACTATCCTCTTTCCGACCTGTGATCCCGGCAACTCCGGCCATTATCTCCAGCGCCTTGAAGTAAAAGGCATTTACCACTGTATTCACATCCTCGAAGATGAAACCGTCCGTTTCCCCGGGTTCTTTTTTACTAAGTCCGAGACCTCCCGAATGCGGCCAGTCCACATTGTCACGAAGCTGGTCATTGAGATGGATGGATTCAAGCAGCCCGGGTGTTACCTTACCTGATCGGCTGCTGATAAACCCGAATTTATCCTCAAGCGGCATCATAGTCTTAGCTTTCAACTCATCGTAATACTTCTCAAAAAGAGATGTATTCCCGGTGTACATGTAATCGTGCCAGGCCATAAGTTCCGTTTGCAGTATCCATTCGGTGGGCCATGTGGCATGAAAAATAAGATATTCCAGCGTATGGCGTGCCATGCTGTATTCGCGGGTCACTCCGTATTGTCCGAGCTGGTTGATCAGCGCATCCGCCTCGTAAGGCTTTCTTTCGCGGTCGCCGTCCACGTAGGTTCCGGTGAAAGACGTGGCTTTTATTGAATATTTGCAGAGATCCCATACAGCGTTCAGGATTGAATCGGAGCTTGTAAAAAAGGACTCCGTTTCGTCGAAAGGGTAGAATGTCATCTCGCGGATAATCTGGTATCCTGGAATGTCGGATGGATATCCCTCGATCTCACAGTAGCGGAACGGGGTTACATCGCCTGTGTATGCCGGCATCGGGATGGCTCCCGGACGTGTGTTTCTCATATCGGGCCGGATGGCGATGATGTAGGTGTTCCAGCCGCCCCGCAGCGCCAGTTTATACATGGAAAAACGTATCGTACCGCCGGGTTCCCTGTCAATCCTCCCATTTTTCTCAGCCTCTCCAAGGCTGATGGTAATGCTGTCAATTCCGGGTAGGCCCTGAAGGCTGAGTCTCAGGCGGCCGAAGGCATCCTTCCCGAAATCGATGAAGGTCAGGCTGTCTGAAACGGGTTTAATGCTCACCGGATATTCGTCTTCTTTCTGCAGGGGATAGCGTGCCGTGGCATAACCTGTCATTTCATTGGCTGTGCGGAATGCAGAAACAGCGGAATATCCGGATTCAACGTCATGGTTATCCCAGGTCTTCACTTTCCAGTAATAGACATTTCCCGGTTCCAGTGGCTTACCCTTATACCGCACGTTTATCGATGCATCATTTTCCACCTTCCCGGAGTCCCAGATGTCGCCGGTGTCATTCCGGATCTTTTCCATCGAGGAAGATACCAGGATCCGGTAACCTGCCTGTAATGTGCTGTCACCGGAGGAAGGAACGACCCATCCGAAGAAGGGATGATCCTGTGCAATTTCAGCGTACTCATAATTTTCATTTCCGGCCGCGGCCGCGGCGAGAGGAGTGTTAACAGGATAACCATTGAGGAAGACCTGACCGGTACGGGTGAGAAAATTTATGCTGAGATGGGTGGGGACATTTCCGGCATGCATACCGCAGACCGGCAAGATCAGCCCCGGCAGGAGGAGAAGAGATATTTTTATAAGGTGTAACCTGTTCATTTGTTGATTTGTTGATTTGTTGATTGGTTGATTGGAGGATTTATTTTTTTCATAAAATTAAATTGCTTATCCACAGCCATAAGGCAGAAAGATTAAAATTTACTACACCGGTTGTTTTATGTAATGTAATACAATTTTTTTTCAAATTTTTTGTATCGCAATACACAATATATCGTTTTTTTATGTATTGTATTACAATTTTTGGACATTCTGAAAAAGGACAAACTCAAGTTCCCTCCTCCCTTTGCGATCTTTGCGCAACCTTTGCGACCTTTGCGGTTACTATTTTTTATTTAACCGCAGAGCACGCATAGTTTACACCTATACACCCTCCCCGTATTCAAACAATACCTTCCCGTCCACATCATGATGCCGGAAAACGATTCCCGGTTTATTGTTTTTATGATAGACCGAGACTTCGAGATAGCCGCCAACCACATTGAGGTATAAATGCTCCGGCCGTTTATCGCCCTGTTTCCATCCCCCGGCATGCTGATCGCTTTCGGGGCCCGTGCTAAATTCCATGATGCCTGTTTTATCATCCTTCGAAACGTATTGCCAGTGGCGGTCGCCGGTGACTACATACATACGGGGCTGTTTTGCAATAAAATCGCGGATCTTTTGTCCTTCATACTGAAAACCGCTATTGGCGTAATTGTCATCTTTCTGTGGACGGTCGGGACCCACAACTGGCGTGGGAGTAATAAGTACCTTAAAGGTCGCATCGGATTCGCCGGCAGTTTTCTCAAACCATTCGAGTTGTTCTTCGCCCCAGATCGTTTTTCCGGGTCCGTCGGGCATATCATTGGAAACACGGAAATCCCGCCCTTCCACGAGCCATACCTGGAGATCCTTTCCCCAGCGGAAAGTACGGTAAGTCCGGGTACCCATCGGAACTTCGTCCAGGAAAACCTGCTGGCCCTGTTTAAAGGTGAAATCACCCATAAATTTGGTTTCCATGGTGGGCCAGCAATCATTCATCCAGGTATCGTGGTCATCTTTTTCAAAATAGCTCACTACCCGGCGGTGGAAATCCAGGAGGTTAGGGAAGCTGTACATGCGCTGCCAGTGCCAGCGGGCCAGTTCCAGGTTTTTGGCATACTGGTCGTAATAAATAATATCGCCGGTATGGACAAAAAAATCGGGATCCTGTCTGAGCATGGCCTTGTAGATCTTAAACCCGTTGCTGTTGTCATCCCTGTCGGGATAAGCCTGGCCGGTCACGGCCATAAAAGTGACATCAGCCGGGACATCAGGGGCGGGCGCTGTTGTGAAACTTCCGGAAAGGGTATCGGAAAGGGATTGACCGTTTTGTGGCCTGGCTTCGACTTTCAATTCGTAACCGGTCGCCGGCATAAGGCCTTTGATCGTAAAGCGGGTGGTAAAATCATGTTCCGTGTTCACCGGCTGCCAGGGGGATCTTTCCCAATCACCGCCGCCGTTCCTCCATGAAAAACGCACGTCACCTGGTGCACCCGGCACTGCCCCCGCAATGGAATTTATATCTGTACCCTCAGGGTAGGTAACCCGGGGTTCCAGATCCGGTCGTGAGTCGCCGTCAGGTTTGGGACCGAAATCACCCGTCTGCGGATCCTTATACAGGATAACCGGAACGGGCGCCGAATCGGGAACGCGGATGGGATCCCTCGTAAGTCTTGCCCATACGATGGCCTGGTTGGGTGTCACTTCCCCTATTTTGATACCGGTGGTAAAGAAGGGACCTTCATGCGGCCGGGAGGATGAGCATCCCCATACGGACATTGCGAGCATTAAGAGAATAACCGCTGAAGCTTTCATTATTTCGGTGTTTTATATTTTTACAGCAGATCTCTGCCGGTCATTGTAATTTGGAATGGTCTGTCTTTGCGAGTCTGGCATCCTTTACACCTGCCACACTCCGGAAAGTCAGATCCCTGGTGTCATTCAGGTTAAAAACGGGCACTCCCTTCGTTGTTTCGGCTTCAATGTTTCTGAAACGTGCTCCTGATACGTCTTCGAGGAAGAAAGGAGGTCTTTTCTCCGGGTTGAGGAACTTCACCGAGATGTCGGTCATATCCAGATTCCTGACATGCCTTATAAAAAAACCATAAGCAGGAACGGTTTTGAATTTGTCGGGTTCGGGGTAATCCTTTTCGTACTCGGGAACATTTCCGGCTGCCATTTTTTCTGTTCCTTCCCCCTTGTAATAAATATGGATGTTGCTCAGGTGCAGGTCTTCGATCTCATGACCCGGGATCCCGCTGATGATAGAAGCCGAATTGGTATCTACCGCGTTATATACGATGACGTTGCTGATGATGATCCTCCGGCAGACGCCTACAGCCATGCTGTCGGGGGCCCGCATTCGTGCTCCGAGCCTGATGAAGATGGGTGAATTCATGATGTCCCGCATCGTGATATTGCTGATGGTGACGTCTTCCAGTATGGCGCCGTCAACAGTTTCGAGCGCAAGACCGCGGCAATGGTCAAAGACGCAGTTCGTGATGGTAATATTTTTAAAGCCCCCATTCGACTCGGTCCCGAATTTTATCCGGCCCGTGGGACCTCTGCCTTCCCACTCCTGTTTCATGAAGGTTCCGTCGAGAAGGCTTCCTTCGATGTACCCGCTTACCTGGCAGTCACTGATAGTCACGTTCTCCGTGCTCCGCGGATAACCCAGGGCAAAGGAACTCTTGAGGCAGATACCGTCATCACCGGGAGAATTCACCGTACAGTTCGGATATCCTGACGTTCCGGCAACAATCGATATCCATGCCATCCCGGTTTGTATCTATTTTCAGGTTGTCAATGGTCAGATTATCGACTCCTGTGGCAAGAATGGCGAACCAACCCCCGTGAAGGATCGAGATATCCCGGATGATCACATTACGGCAGGAAAGGAGGGATATGGATTTGTTCGGATAGTCGGGACGGTTCATCCCCATTAAATTCTTAACCAATCCGCTGCCCCAGATCATGCCGGTACCGGTGATGGAAATATCATGCAGATTTTCTCCCCAGATCAGGCTGTTTTGAAAATGACTGTGGCCGAAATCCTGGTAAATATCATTGATGGCAGGTTCCGCCTTGTCGTATTCGGCCGAATCATCATAGGATGTCGCCACGATAACGGCGCCCGGACCGATGAAGAGCCCGATATTGCTTTTCAGATGGATGGAACCGGTCAGATATTCTCCGGCCGGGAAATAAACCGTGCCGCCACCGGCAGCAGAGGCCGAATCGATACAATTGTTAATGGCTCTCGTATCCATTGTTGAGCCATCACCGGCAGCACCGTAATCCTTTACATTAAATACATGTTTTGGTATTGTACTTCCGCTTACCTGCCATTGTACGGAAAGACCAAAGATTAAAGCAAGCAGGAATATTTTTACTGGATATTTCATTGTTTTGATTTTAAAGGTATAACGGAATCCACTTGATCGATTATTTCATTCTATTTTTTTATCATTTCTATCTTCTTACCCTCAAATCCGGGTATAAAAACATCCTCAATTTGTTCCCCCGATACCTGTTTCAGCACGATAGGGGCGTTTTTGTTCGATTTTGAGATATGAACCCGGTCAATTTGCAGATCCTGAACATCATCGAACACGAATGCCGGGCGGTAGTCATCAGCTTCCGCCTTGACCGTAATATTTTTCAAAGTCAGTCCTTTCACATGCCTTACATAAAAAGCCCAGGCGGGCAGCTCCCCGAACATCGAAAACTCCGGGTACTGGTTCTTCCACCTCCGGCACCGACTGCAAACGGTAAACCGGCAAATAGGCATATCCCTTGTTGCCCCGGCCCGGATAAGTGATGTGAATATTTTCCAGGGTCACATTTTCGACCATGTGCCCGGGAATGCCGGTAATGGACGACGGAAAGGGATTATGGAAGAAGTCCAGCTCCGGTCCCCGGATCTCGTAGTTAATATCGGGAACGGAATAGGGTACCTGGGCCTGGATATTCCTGACGATGACATTTTTCAGGCTGCCGGTATGGCTATCCCCGTTCCTGTGTCCGAGCCGGATAAAAATGGGATTCCCCGTATTCACGGCGATCACACTGTCGACCAGGACATTTTCAAGATCGCCGCCATCAACCGATTCCAGGGCAACGGCCGAACGGAAGGTATCGTAGACATAAATATGTCTGATGACAATATTTTTAAACCCGCCCACGGAAGCCGTGCCGAATTTAACAGCGCTCGCACTTGACCTGACAGTGCAATTTGCCACATAGATACTATCGCAAAAGTAACCTTCGTTCTCCGATTTCAGGCAGATCCCGTCATCGGCTGAATTGACATAGCAATTCGTGACCCTGGCATTCACGCAGTCCACGATATCCAACCCGTCATTGTTCCAGTAGGCATCACTCTCGACCCTGATCTGATCGATAATGAGATTATGGCATAATTCATAGGTCTGCACCCAGGAGCCTGAATTTTTGATCGTGACCCCGGTAACGCCGGCATTATTGCACCGGTAAAAGACGATATCCCCGGGCCGTCTTCCGGGTCTCTTTCGCCGCAGATTATAATACTTAATGTCGAGGACACCGGCATAATACAGGCTGTCGATGGCAAGGGCAAGCTCACGGCCCTGTCCGTCGATGGTTCCGGGACCCGAAATTTTGATGTTATCCTGGTTTTCCGCAAGGATCAGGGCGCCACGCTGATGTTCCGGCTTTCTATCACTGCCGAGAACTTCTTTCATTAAGGGATAATCATAGGGATCGGTACTTCCCAGCAAGACGGCATTTTCTTCGAGGTGAAGCTCCACCCCGGATTTCAGCATGATAGTGCCGGAAAGGAACCGCCCCTCAGGGATGATCACCATTCCCCCTCCGTTGCCGGAGGCACGGTCGATGACATCCTGGATCATTTTGGTATTGATCGTTACGCCGTCTCCTTTTGCCCCCATATCCGCGATGTTGTATTTCTGCGAATAGATGGAAGACTGGAGAGGAATGAGTGAGATTAGTATTATAAGCGTTTTCATGGGAATTATTTTTTAATTTTGTTAGTATGTAAGTTCCGGGAGCCGGTTTCGGGATGTTTCCAGATTCGGTTTTTTCACCACGGATTACACAGATTATCACAGATTGTGTTTCGTATCTACCCGGTCATCCGGTTGGCGATAGCCGTCCAATTACCGGTTTTCATTTTCCTTAATTTCTTTAATACTGTCAAGTCCACGCCGGAGTTCTTTCACAATTTCCGGTTTATCCTGGTAAAGGTTATTGGTCTCTGACGGGTCGGCATCCATATCATAGAGCTGGCCTTTTGGTTCCCCGGGTTTGGGATCATAGGTCACAGGTTCACTGAACCCGCCTGATCCCCTTCCTTCAATGAGTTTCCATTTGCCTTTTCGGATGGCGAAAAGTCCGTGTGAAGATTCATGCACAACGGCATCCTGCCCGCGGATAATGTCCGACTTGCCAAGCAGTACCGGAAGTATGCTGTAGCTGTCTTCTCCCGGTGCTTTTTCCGGATCCAGCCCCTGGACATCCATCAGCGTGGCCATTATATCGGCGAGGGTCAAGGTTACATCACTTTTCGCACCGGGTTTCACTTTCCCGGGCCAGCAGACGATAAACGGGATCCGGTGCCCTCCGTCCCAGGCATCGGCCTTCATGCCGCGATAGATATAGGCGGCACGGTGGTCGAATTTCTGAATAAATGCAGGCCTCCAAAAGGGGCCGTTATCGCTGGTGAAGATCAGCAGCGTATTATCCTCCTGTCCGCTCTCCTTCAAAGCCCCTGCCACCTTTCCCACCATGGCGTCGACCATGGTCACAAAATCACCGTACTGACCGGCTTCCGACGATCCTTTGAACTCTTTGGAAGGCAGCCAAGGAGTGTGTGGGGCCGTCATGGCAAAATAAAGGAACCAGGGTTTGTCCCTCCCGCTATGGTCATGGATATATTTTACCGCATCCGAGGTGAATGCCGGGAGGACTTCCGGAAATTTGAAATCCGGAGCCATCAGCCCTGCCCGCCAGAAAGCCCCGGTATAACCGGTATTCAGGTCGTTCCCGGGCGTATGCGATGTGGGAAGCGCTGTCAGCGTGTCGTTCCTGAGGTAACAGTAGGGTTCCATATCCAGCGATGCCGGCAGGATATAGGAATAGTCGAAACCATGGGTCAACGGACCGTCGGTCGGTGGACGGCTGAAATCGATGGCATCCGGATCCATATCCGTTACCACTCTTATGCTGTCTGAATTTTCAGGCACTTCAAGCGCGTCTTCACGCCCGTTTTTAACAACCCAGTCCAGTCCGAGATGCCATTTGCCGATCACTGCTGTTTCGTATCCCCTTTCTTTCAGTATGCCGGCGATAGTGGGCCTGTCTTTTTGGATGAGAGCGCGGCCGTAACCCCTGAGTACACTTTTGGGAAGACGGCTTCGCCAGCAATAGCGGCCTGTGAGAATGCTGTAACGGGTGGGCGTACATACCGACGATGGCGCATGGGCATCGGTAAACCGCATACCCCGGGAAGCCAGAGTGTCAATGTTGGGTGTCTTGATCTTTTCCCCCGGATTATAAGCCGAAACATCCCCATATCCCAGGTCATCAGCCAGGATGATCAGGATATTCGGCCGCGTGGGTGTATCCTCCTGATGGCTGAGCTCCGGTTCCCCGGCCACATCCGGCTCCCCATACTGCGGCCCCGGCAAGAAGGGTTATTTTTACTGCAAGGTTCATAAGCACGCTTTTATTTTAATCCGTCTATTCATCACCGCCCTCATCTTCCGCAGGCGTATAATTTTTCATGAAAGTTTCATAAACCGAAGCGGGGAGAACGAGTCGATCGTTATTTTCTCTCATGAATGTACGGACCGTGCCGAGAAGATCTTTCACCATATCCCCGTTTCCGGGATCAAGGGCAAGATTAACTTTTTCCCGGGGATCGCTCCCTACATCATAGAGTTCCAGGTATACCTCATCCTTAAAGGTGTCCACAATAAGTTTACGTTTTCCTTCCACCACGCATCGCTGGTTATTGCCATAGGCGGCATTCCCGTCATACTGGATAAAGATCCTCTTCCTCGGCGCCTCCTGACCTTTGACAAGAGGCATGAGGGAGATGCCGTCGGTGGTTCCGGGGACTTCGAGACCGAGGTAATCTTTCAGGGTGGGCCAGATATCGATGAGACTCACCAATTCATCAGATCTATGAATGGCAGGACTGAAATCCGAAGGAAATTTGATGATGAGCGGCACGCGGACCGATTCCTCGTACATGCACATCTTCTGCCATAAGGAATGACTGCCCAGCATTTCGCCGTGGTCGGCCGTAAAGATGATCAGCGCCTTATCATACAATCCTTCATTTTTCAAGGCCTGAAGTATTCTTCCCACCTCATCGTCGAGCAGGCTGACCAGCCCCATGTATTTCGGCCAGATGGCTGACCATTCCTTCCTGGAGTAACGCGATCCGAAGAAACCGGTAAGATTATACATCTGGAGCGGTGACTGCCCGTCATACCAGACCCCCACATTTTCAGGGATATCCAGTTCGTCCTGTTTAATCCTGCTGAAATACGGCTCGGGAACCGACAAGGGTGGATGTGGTGCGAGGAACATGGCGTTGATCAGCAAGGGTTTGTCATTTTCCCTTTTTTCATGGATCGCATCAACCGCCTTCCCGGCAATATAATGATCGAAATAGTATTCGATACCCGGTTTGTATATCCCTGTTTCGGGGATGGAATAGGATTTCAGCCGGGTGAAATCCTCAGAGATAAGCTCCGGAGCCTTATCGGAATACTCCCTGCCGCCGGGTGCGGGAATATTTTGCTTTTTCAGCCATTTGTGGTAATCCTTTTTCGTGATCCAGCGGGTACGGGAGCCAGGATCCTGGTCGATCCGGTCAGCAGTGAAGAAATGTTGTTTCCCGATATGCCGGCTGTCCCATATGCCTTCCATTGCCTGGTAAAGATTGGGAGTCCCGGCTTTCACATCCCGGTAATGTTCATCTTCTTTGGCCCATCCATTGATGAGGGAACCCGAATTGTCCGGATAAAGGCCTGTGAAAAACGACCCCCGGGAAGGGGCACAAAGAGGGCAGGCACAGTAAGCATTGTTAAAGGTAATACCCTCCTCCTTCAGGGAATTGATATTCGGAGTGAATTTGCCTAAGGCATCATACCTCAGTTGATCCGACATAATGATGATGACCGGTATCTTTTTTACCGGAGGTTTGTCGGGGACATGCGACCCGAGCAAAAACATTACCGGAAGCAGGATGTTCTTATTCATTTTTGATTTGGAATTCAGGATTATACTCTCCGCGTTTTTTGAAACCGGGAAAATTCCGCATGGGAGCGAACCTGGGGTAGCTGTCGAAAATATCCCCGTATCCGAGCATCCTGGGGTCGCCCTGTCTTGTTAATTTTTCCTCAAGCGTTGATTTGAGAGTGGTCCGGATGGAATCGAAGTCGCTTTCCCCGGCGAGATTATGCATACAGGAAGGATCATTCATAAGATCGTACAACTGTTCCGCAGGACGTTTTGCATATCCTTCCTCAAAATATTCAGGCCATTCATCCCGGTTATCGATAAGCCAGGTCTTGGTAGGACCATCATCAATATCATTGTATCCTTCACCGATTTCTTTATATCCGGGAGGCACCACTTCCTTTCCTTCAAAATGAGGCGGGGGATCACCTGCAGGCCAGAGATAAGGTTTAAGGTTCTCGATGTACAGGAATTTCTTATCGCGGATGGCCCTTGCCGGGTACCCGAGATTATCGGGCCGGGCATGGGTATGCCTCTCCCTGCCCGTAAGGATATAGGAACGATGCGCAGGGACCGGTTTATCATTCTCCGGCATGAGAAGATCCTCAAGACTTTTCCCGGTCATCTCGGGAATCATCTTTAACGCCCCCCAGGTCAAGGAAAGTCGGAGCGAGATCGATCATACTGACCAGCTGATCACGTTCCTGGCCCGGTTTGATCTCTTGCGGCCAGCTTATGGCCAGCGGTACATGCGTACCGAATTCCATGAGGTTGGCCTTGGCGGAAGGAAAGGGCATCCCGTTATCGGAGGTGACAACTACGACCGTATTATTCAGTTCACCTTTTTCACGGAGGAAGTCCAGCATTTTACCAAGTTGTTTGTCAAACCATTCGATCTCAAAGACATAATCATCGATATCGCTGAGAACCAGGGAATCCTCAGGAAGAAAACCCGGGAGGAAGGTTATATTTTATTCCCGTGCCTTTTCCCGATCCGGCCTCATAGGCGCGGTGCGGCTCATGTCCCCCGTACCAGAAGAAGAAGGGCTGGCCTTCCGTTTTTTCCTGGTAAAATTTCTTAAAATTGGCAAAATAGTTAACCGGACTGATACCGGCGGCGGGGACCGAATCGAATTTACTGCCGTTATATTCCGGGCCTGCCGGATTCCGGCTCCACCCGGCATCCTTCCAGTTACCGGGTGCCCATCCTTTCCCGGTGTAACCGATCTTATACCCGTTCTGTTCAAGCAAGTCGGTGAAGACCGGAAATTTTTTGGGGAAATAACTGCTATGAGTACCTGCTTCCTCGAGCTGCCATATATTAAGCCCGGTAAGTATTGCAGCACGCGAGGGGCTGCATTGGGGAGCTGCCACATAAGCATTGTTAAAGAGGATGCCGCTCCGGGCTACCTGGTCGAAAGCCGGTGTACTCACCCCTCCGGTTCCATAGGCTGAACAGTAAGGGTATGACTGATCATCGGAGATGGCAAAAAGGATATTGGGCTGCGGATAATTTTCCTGGCCGGATCTTACCGGATCGCAACCGCCAAGGATAACGCTGATCCCACCCAGAACCAGGAGCTTTTGTTTCATTGATTTCTTCATATCATTCCTCCTTCCTGTTGACCCCCGTTGTATACCGGGGAGGGATTTCTTTCACCACTGCAGGGATTTTTTCCCCGCATTCTGAAAAGGAGATACTTTCCGTCATTATTTTCCACCAATTTTGAGCTCCCCGGTTCGGACCCCGTATACGATTTTCCGTTGTAACGGAGAGTGTCGGCTGATGAAGAAAAATAAACGGAACCATCTCTCTTTGTGACCCCGATCCGGGCAGCGACGGTAGTGTCCATTTCGGCCTTGATGATCCAGTCGCCGGTCTGAAACACCCCGGATCCTTTCATTATGGCTCACCGTCCCGTTCCCAGGGGGCCTGCCGGGACCGATCATGAAAACAGCCAGAAAACGCATTTTTTCCGATTTATGGATTGTTCCTGCCGAAAGATGAACCTGGGTATTCTCATAATGAACGGGTTCGCCCTCTTCGTCCGTTTTTCCTGCCCAGTTCGTTGCCGCGATGGCGAAGGTATCGGCAAGAGACCAACGGACAGGTCCCGAAGCATAAAAGTACGTTTTTGATGATACCTCTTCGTTGCCGGCTGAAAAGGTATTTACTGCCGTATCCGGAATGATCTTTCCCGGGCTGTGAACGAGCCATTCCCAGTCTGCACGGTGATCAGCCTCCAGGTCATCATAAACAATTACGATATCCGGCCTGAGCAGAAGGATATAGCGGCGGAATTTTTTCAATCCTGCATCCTGGTCCTCTTCGGCGCTGCTGTAAGCCTGCGAGGCATCTCCCAGGGCAAACGACATTGCTTTGCCGTTGATAAAACGGGCGATATAGCCATAAGCTTCCGTATCAAAAGGCTGGCCCAGGTTATCGACGAGGATGCCGTTATGGCCCCGGGTATGCTTGTACCAGCCCAGCCTGTGGGGATCTTTCATATCGATCTTAAAGCCTGAATTATAAAAAAGCCGTTTTCCGCCGTACAGGATCTGGAAGGTATTCTGATCGGCCAGCATATGGCCGTAAGCCCCATACGGACTGGAACGCATGGCTACCATCAGGTCGCGGGGCGTATTTGCCAAGATCGGTATGCATTTCCACCACTCCGGCATCGTAAAAGGCTTTTGACAATGGCCAGTTCCCGGGCTTTTCGGGTGCGGCAGCTTCATTTTCCCGGAGATATTTCAGTCTGAACCACCTCAGCATCCCGGCATCCTGCAGCTGAAGTCCCCGGTCATTCGGCGATTTCAGAGACATACCATGAAGCTGCCCCGCTGCCCGTCAGCTTGCTGAGGGCATCGGCCCAGGCCAGGTATTCCTGCCCGGGGGCGAAAAGTTCTTCACAATTATCTCCGAACCCGTCACTTGAGGACCCCGGCGGGAAACCATAGATCAGCCATTTCACATTATCCCGGTACCAGGGATGCCTGCCTGCATAAATCAAACCCGGTGTAATTCTTTATGCTTGCCGGGATGTCAAGAAGGGTTTCCATGTTAAGACGGAAATAGGAAAAACCATTGACCCAGGCCCCGTCTCTGCCCCCGAGAACAGGAGCCCTGGCAAACCACAGCTCGTACGCATAAGTCAGCCATTTTCCTGCATCGTCAGTTTCCCCGTACAGGGCGAGGGCCGATTGATAGAAATAATCCAGGATATACTGCCATACATGGTTCGATAATATCTTCGGATCGATGTAGTTTACCCAGGATGCATAGATCCTGTCAGCCCTGGCCTTTGTGGCTTTAACAAGTGCAGATCGCTGATCTGGCGGTAAGCCTGTCATGAAAGGTGTCAAATACGAGCGCCGTGGCAAGCATGCACCTTGCATCACCGAAATCGCTCAACGCCGTCAGACCTTCCGGATCCCATGATGCCACTTCCATCCCAAAACGGATGGCACCGCCGGCATATTTATTATCGCCGGTGAGGATCCATGCCTTGCAGAAATGATCGATGGCCCCGTACATGAAATTGCTGATTTTCATGCTGGCCCGCATCGCCAGTTTCTTATCCCGGAAATCCCGTTTTCCGCGGATCTCCCGTTCGCCCTCCGATTCATTCATAACGGGTTCCCCCAGCAGCTCACCGGCTTCACGGATGATGACCTGTGCGTCGGGCAAGGCGACTGTAGACTTACGAAAAACATTGAGACTGTCAAGGCCGGCTAAAACTCTCGGGTGATGCCGCGGTATATTTGAAAGCAAGGTTTCCGGCGGGGGAGAGGCAAAGCCGATCGCATCCGGAGAAACCATGAATTCATTCACCTCCGACCATTGTCCGGCTGGATACCCGGTATTGCCAATACCAGTACCCTTGTGAAAGCATCATGTGAGGGTTGAAAACGGCCATTGATATTCCTTCTGCCCGGATAAGCCCCGGTCCGGTGAAATCCTTTCGCGGGGAAAGTCTTACCTCGTAGGTCACACTTTTTCCTTTCGCCGCAGGCCATAGCAGGGCAGGGGGATTGAAACGGACTTTTTCGCCCGCGGAAGGGGCAGCCCATTGCCTGAATTTTGGATGCAGAACGGGGTAATCACCCGGAAAGGCGGCAGGATTGACCTGTTTTTCCGGGTGAATCACGCTACTGAAAGAAAGGATCACCATTAATGCAAGTTTTCTAATCATCATCATCGTTGTCTTTCTTTTCGTTTCCGGATGAATTCCGGATCGCCTCGGCATCTACTTCCTTCATATAATCATCGAGCTCATGCTGAAGTTCCAACACTTTAGCAGGCATTTTCTCCGAGAGATCGTTGGTCTCTCCCACGTCCTCCGAAATATTATAAAGTTCGCTCTTTCCCGTCTTCAGGAACCGGATTAGTTTAAGGTCGTCGCGGATAACAGCCTCATGGGGATACCCTTTGTTGTACCTGTAGAAGAATAATTCAGGATGTTCCCTCTTCACCGTATTGTTTTCAGGATCCGAGAAGAGCGGTGCAATGTTGCCGCCATCCACATAAGCGGGGAGAGGCGAAGGATACCCTGCGAGTACGGCCAGCGTTGGAAGAATGTCGCAGCCTGTCACTGCCTTATTGCAATAGCTTCCCGCGGGTATGCCCGGTCCTTTCACCATAAAGGGAACACGGATCCCCCCTTCGTAAAGAACCCATTTTCCGCCCCTGAGCGGATAATTCCTCATTTTCCGGCTGAACTTCGAGGGAGGATCCAGCCTGTTCCTTACCGGAGGGATGAATTCCACGCCCCCGTTATCCGCCATGAGGATGATGAAAGTGTTGGCTGAAATTCCCAGCTTCTCCACTTCATCGAGAATACGTCCTATGCCATCGTCCAGGTTTTCGAGCATACCTGCGAATGCGGCATGGTCATGGATTTCGCCCTTTTCCTTCTTAAGGTACTTTTGATAGGTGTTTTCCCTCGTCTGAAAATCAACATGCGTTGCATAATGAGATACCTGCAGGTAAAAAGGATTCCCGTCCCGGACCTGCCTTTCAATAAAATTGACGGCTCTACCTGTGAGCGTCTCAATTCTTTTCGGATCATTGTTCAGATAAACGGCCGTCCATTTGGTGGATTTATCCGACATGACATCCCCGTTCCTGTTGCCCGTATTTCCGTCACTCTCGTCATAACCCAGGTCTTCCGGAAAAATCCCTGCCCTGAGGTCCCATTTCCCATAATGGGCAGCCCTGTAGGAGGGATCGGCTGCCTTGAGCATCCCGGGAATTGTCAGCCAGGCATGAGAATGGGGATCATATCTTTCCGGGAAGGTAATATCTCCCTCCCTTAGCGGTGTCTGCCCGTACTGTATGGCCCTGCGCGAAGGAGAACAGATGGCTGCCGGGGCATACCCGTTGGTGAATCTCATGCCTTCATTCCCCAGGCGGTCGATATTCGGGGTCTCGTGGTAATCACTTCGCGAAGCCGGATAGCGGGGATCCATCATTGAAGATGTGCCCGTCCATCCCAGGTCATCCGTCAGGATAAATATAAAATTCGGTTTCTCCGAAGACTGGGCGCTGCTTAGCCGGATGCACGAAAGAAGCAGCAAGGCCATTGTATTTAATACCCTTCATTTTTCTATGCTGTTTTATGTTGAATATGCATATCATCATGGTTTTTTCAATTCCCAGACCCTGAAATTCCGATAACCGAAATGCGACCACCGCATCTGGCGGAAGCCGATCTTCCCGCTGCCATAAACCGGGCCGTTTTTTGATCCGTCATCGGTAACATCGATGATCTTCCTCCCGTCCACGAACATCAGGATATGTCCTTTATCTTTTATAAGCCGCATTTTGTGGATCGCCGTCGAATTTTTAGGAATTCCCGGCGGTCCCGTCTGCAGGAGGGCAAACATCGGGTCCTTTCGCAGGTGTGAATCGTTTCTTTCCGGATTTTTCGGGTTGTTTGCATAGTAGGAGATATGATAGCAGGCGATACGTCCCCGGTTATAATACCGGAAGGTGCCGTCCCGTTCCGGCATACCGGGTGCAAAAATATCCTGTCCCGAATCACCCTTTGCCGCGAAAAAAATAATGAGCAGCCCGCTGTCGGGCTGCATGTTCCGGGCTTCCCATTCAGCCACAAAGGAAGCCGGGAAATCCTGCGGGCACCAGAAAACATGATCCCACAGGGGTTGCCGGGAGAACATTTCCATCCATCCGCCCCGGAACTTTAGCTCGCCCGGTCCTTCCATTATCCATTCCTTTACATCATCAGGCCCCGAAAAAGGGTTCTCATAGATCAATTTTCCTTTTTGCGGTTCCCCGTCGCCCGGTTGTTTCACGGTATCCCCAACCGGGGATCCATTTAGCTGATAAAGGAAGAACATAGTAAGGATATGGGTAATGATCATTCCATTTACTTTTATAATCCCATCCCGGCCGGTCCGGGAGTGACCTGTATTTGAAATTTACTGCAGCAATCCTTCGGAATGTTCCATTTATACCGGCAACAGAACAAATTGATCATAAGGTTGCGAATCACTTACTGATCCGACATCGAGGGAGGAGCGTCACCGGGAGCGCTTCCCCAATTTTTGTCGGGGACAGCACCCATTTGCAGGATGAGCCGGCCCCCTGAAACAATGTCATCATGTATAAACCAGCATTTTTCCAGCGGCTTTCCGTTAAGCTCGGCGTTTTGTATAAACCGGTTACCGTCGCTGTTATCCCTGGCGGTGATCGTAAAGGTCTTCCCGGGATAAAAATGCGGATCGAGGTGAATAACCACTTCGTTAAAAAGCGGGCTGCCGATCTCATAAACCGGATTGAGTGCCGCGCCCCCCTGGAGGTCGAAAAGCCCGATCTTCATCAGCACGGCCAGCGACCCCATGAGCCCCTGGTCTTCGTCGCCGTTATACCCTTTCTCAGGCGTGAGGTCCGAATAGATCCGGTTGACCACTTCCCTTGACCAATATTGCGTCAGCCAGGGGGCGCCTGCATAGTTGAAGATAAATGCCACTTCCATGGATGGCTGATTCCCGTAATTTATATATGTCCGCGCCCTTTCCGCTTTTACAAAGGGATCATCGGTGTTAAATTTTTTCTCATGAAAATCGGTTTGTTCCGAGATCCGGAACGAACGGTCGAGTTTTTGTACAAGGCTGTCCCTTCCTCCCATCAGACCGGCCAGGCCTTTGACATCATGGGGAACGAACCAGGTGGCCTGTGCTGCATTGGATTCCACAAAACCTTCATCGACAGCCAGGGGATCAAAAGGTTCAAACCAGTTGCCGTCCCTGTTTCTGGGCCGCATCCAGCCCGATCCCGGGTCATAAAGATTTTTATAGTTCGTCGCCCGTTCCATGAAGAGCCGGTAATCTTCTTCCTTACCGAGTGCCCGGGCCATCTGCGCGAGGCACCAGTCCTGGTAGGCATATTCGAGGGTCTGACCGGCACCGTCCTGGTGAGCTCCCCAGGTTTTATCTCCCAGGGGATAGGGAACATATCCTTTCTCTATGTAATATTCTATTCCACCGCCCCGATACGTTTTATGCTCATAACCTGCCTTGCTCATCAGTCCGCCGGGGAAGGCATTCTTCCGCATTCCTTCGTACGCTTTCTCTCCATCGAATCCGCGGATCCCCTTCATCCAGGCGCTCACGATAAAAGGCGTGCTTGAGGCGCCGGTCATCACGAAAGTATAATTTCCACCGGAAGGGCCGCGGGGGATTAGTCCTCCGTCGTCGTACATCCGTAACATGGACCTGATAAACTGCTCCGTGATCTCCGGATATACAAGATCCCATAGCGTGTTAAGCGTCCATTGGGCACCCCAGAAGGAATCCGAATTGAAATGATTGAAGGCGGGTTTTCCGTCCTTTCCCGGGGGAATCTGACCGGTACGTGTTTCGGGTCCCGTATTGTCCGGGTAGGTTCCTTTCACATCACTGATGATCCTTCTACCCTGCAAGGCATGCCAGAGATCGGTATAAAAACGCCTTCGCTGAATGAATGTACCTCCCCTGACCTCAATACGGCCGAGGTAATCATTCCATTCGCGGTATGAATCATGCACGGCCGCGTCAAAGTTCCACCCCGGCAATTCGGCCCGGATATTTTCACGGGCGGCTTCAATGCCGGTATAGGATATACCCACCTTCATGAGAACGGTATTTTTACCGGTCGAAGGAATTTTCATAAAAACGCCACCATCCGGACCCGTAAAATTCTCCACCGTGCCGAGGATCCTGCCATTCTGCCAGGCAGCCATGCTCTCAAACGGGGTATCAAACTGCATAACATAGTAAACTTTCAGCGGTTTGGGCCGGCGGCTGGTCTTCTCCATGACGGCATAGCCTTCGATCTCCTTCCGGCTGGTCATCCTGGCCAGTCCTTCCTTTGTTCCGGAGGGACCCAGCAGGGTTCCCAGGTCGAGCAGAATGTACCTGTCACCCCCGGCAGGGAAGGTATAGCGGTGAAATCCCACCCTCGTCGTGGAAGTGAGTTCAGCCCATATACCGTAGCTTTTGAGATAAACGGCATGATAACCGGGCCGGATAAATTCATTATCGTGGGAGTACAGGGACCCGTATACGTGAGGACCCAACTGACCTTTGAAACGGCCGGTTACGGGCATGACCGGTATTCCCGACATCTGCCAGGCATGGATATGGCTGAAAAAAAGTATTGTATCCTCATTATACCGGTATCCGGAATTCCAGGCGCCATCAACAGCCATATCCGGACTAAGATTGACCATTCCGAAGGGCCTGCAGGCAGAGGAAAAGAATAACCACCTCGAATTCGCGGCATCGACAATGGGTTGTACCAGGCTATCGGGGGCGCCTGCCCCATGATAGAGATCTTCGCATTGCATTTTTATTCCGGAAAATGTATCCGGGTCTTGCTTTTGGGCAAGTGAAGAGTTGTTGAGAACCAGAGTAAGAAAACTTAGGAGGGTGAGAAATGGTCTACTCGTGCTTTCTGTCATAATATGAATTCCTATTGATTAAAATTCCGGGAATATGGAATAGGTGGATGAATTTGGGAAGCGGATCCCGCGTCATCTGTCCCGGTATACTGACCGGAATCCGCTTTCCAGGTTCCATGTTCCTCCTGCGAATTTCACATTCAACTTCTTTTAAACAACAAATTATCATTAATAATTTTCATTTTGAGATATCGCCGGTGAAGACAGGTCGATCTCGCTCTGGGGCAGAGGCCGCACCAGATGATGCTGGTCCATCTGGCCTTTGGCTGCTGTCCAGGGATTCATTTCCGTCGTGCGTTCGATCAGTTTGCCTGTTCTTTTCAGATCGTACCAGCGCATACCTTCCCCGAGAAGTTCCCTGGCCCGTTCATTGAGGATCATGTCAATTGTCACGTTACCGGGAGTGGCCCTGTAGGAGACGGAATCAAGCGTTCCAACGGCTGCCGGATCGGCGGCTCGGTAGGGCATCTCTCCTTTATCATCCCCAAGGGCGCGATCGAGGACCTTATTGTAATAAACCGATGCATCACCCAGTTTGCCGCCTGAAGCTCCTTTCACGATGGCTTCGGAAGCGATAAGATAGGCTTCGGCCGACCGGAAAAGGATGAAATCCGTAGTGCCGTAAGCATCTCCGTAAGGGATGCCGGGTTGCCAGAATTTCCACATCAGCGGGGTCTTAAATTCATCATGGTATGCGGTTTTCCCGATGGTCCCGAAATCGCTCGTGTTAAGCACGGCATAGGGTTTGTCACCCCCGACATCGATCCCTTTTTCCGAAGGATCTGCGGGATTATTCCAGGCACGGTACCTGACCACTGTATCACCGGCGCTGATATTGATCTTGATGGTTGTATCACCAATGACCGGCTGGAAATTTTTCACGTCGTGAAGGGCAACGATGGCATCCACGAAATTCCATTGGTACCGGTTGTCCAATTGAGGATCATATAATCGGTACATTGCCGGCGTAACGACGAAATCATTCAGGTGCCTGTTATATTCGCTGGTTCTGGAATTTTGACCGGGCATTTCCTCCACTCCGCCCCCGAATATTGAATGGGCATTATTGCCCGGGAGTGCATCGGGGTTTGACGGATCCCCGAGGTAGGTCAGCACATCATCACTGTACTGCACGGCAAAAACAATTTCGGGATTCCGGTCATTCTGAGAGGGGAAGGTTTCCGTGAGAGG
The DNA here is from genome assembly GCA_963771005.1 of uncultured Bacteroidales bacterium. Taxonomy (GTDB): domain Bacteria; phylum Bacteroidota; class Bacteroidia; order Bacteroidales; genus DASQZK01. The sequence continues at coordinate 232,390 of CAVYRO010000008.1, read as the reverse complement.
ATTCTCGGAATGCTGGGGGAAAAGATCGCTGTAGTGTTCGGCAAGCGGATAGGCATCGATGATATCGTCCGCAAACTGAAGCGCTTTATCGAAATCGGCCGCCGATCCACCCAGGGAATTATTATAATTCCATCCCCTGGTAAGGTATACCCTGGAGAGAAGAAACCGGGCAGCACCCTTCGTTGCCCGGCCGTAATCGGAGGCCGTTTCCGGAAGGACTGCTTCTGCATCGGTCAGGTCTTTCAGGATCTGGGTATACACATCGGCTGACAGCAACGCGATCGACCTTTTTGCTGGCCGTCGTAGTCTCTTCAAGTGGCATCGGTACATCTCCCCATTGCTGAACCAGCTGAAAGTAACAGTAGGCCCGGAGGAATTTTTCCTCACCAACCCTCACTGTTTTGAGCTCTTCATCCATATCGATGCCGGGCGCACGGGTAATTGCCGTGTTCGTCCGGCCGATCTCACGGTAGAGCAAATCCCAGAGGGATTTTAGTGAGCCTTCTTCAGAATTCATCCTGACATCGTAAAGATCCAGGCCGTTGCCGGCATCCGAAGGCTTAGCCCAGCCGAGGCTCGTGAACATATCCGTGCCCAGCAGGACAAGGTTCCGCTGCTGTGAGATATCGCGAAGCAGAGTATAGGAAGATTTAACCAGGTCTTCAAACCCGTTCTGCATCAATATAATAGGAATCCGCGGTGATATTGGATACGGGTTCTTCTTCGAGAAAGTTCTGACATCCGGATCCCGCTATGAGAAGGATAACATGCCAGAATGATGTTCCATTTGTTATATAGCTTCATTTTCTTATATTTTTATGGTCAAACAATCTATTTTCAGATACCCAGGCTTATGCCAAAAAGGTATGTCGTAAAGGGTACATTATCTCTGTAGGTATTTGAATTGTATTCAGGATCAAAACTGACATAGTCCGTGAATACAAAGGGATTGTTAACCTGTGCATAAATGCGGAAATTACCGATCTGCCATTTGTTCAGCAGGCTGCCGGGAAAATTGTAACCCAGGGTGATATTCGCAACGCGTACAAAGGATGCATCCTGGTATTCAATTGCCTGGCGGTAAGGGTTGGACATGGTAAGCCCGAAATAATCATTGGTAGGATTATTTGGAGTCCAGTAATTCAGGTTCAGGTGATTGTAGCGGCCATTGGTCACTTCACCCATGGTCCCGGACAGCATCCCGTTCCTGAACTGCACGCCCTGGCGTGTATAGATAAAGAATGAGAAATCAAAATTCTTGAAACTCATCGTATTGGTCATACCGCCGATCCATTTCGGAAGTTCGGTACCCAGAATTACCCTGTCGTCGATCATCACCTGAAGAGGAGATCTTACCATCGCTGTTTTGATCGACCACCTTTACCGAACCGGGTTCCTGCCCATAGGCTGTTGCCTGGTCTGCCTCATTCTCCTGCCATATACCGTCAAATTTGAAGTAGTAATTGGAGTTCAGTGATTCCCCTACGAACCAGCCGTTCCCTTTATCAGCAGTGATGCCGCCTCCATAGAGCTCCTTGATCTCATTGTGGTTTGCCGAGAAATTGAGATTGGTGCTCCACCTGAAATCGCCCGCGACTATATTAACGGTATTGAGGGTGACCTCTATTCCTTTATTCTGAACCTTACCCACATTTGAAGTAACATCCTCGAAGCCGGATGAAGTGGGGAGTTTCTGGTTAAGGATCAGGTCCACGGTATTCCTGTTGTAAAGATCGATCGATGCGTAGATCCTGTTATTCAAGAATGGCGGCGTCGATGCCGAAATTCAGCTCCTTGCTCATCTCCCATTTCAGGTCCTGGTTGCCGAGTGTTGAAGGGGCGAGTCCGAACGCTGCCGACTCCGTCAAAATCGTAGGGCGTGCTTATGAGGTTGGCCTGTGTTCCGTATGGGGGTACCACATCATTCCCTACGATGCCGTAACTCAACCTCAGTTTCAGGCTGGACAGGAAATCCACATCATTCAGGAAGGAAGTTTCACTGATCCTCCATGCCAGGGCGGCCGAGGGGAAGAAAGCCCATTTATGCCCCGGAGCCAGGACCGAAGACCCGTCCCAGCGTCCGGATGCAGTGAAAAGCACCTGGTCGGCCCAGGAATAGTTCAGTCGGCCCATGTATGACAGGAGTGTACGCTTGATCAGGTTACTGCTTACGCCATTGATCGTTCCGGCAGAACCTACATTGTACCAGATGGAGTTATAAGGAAGATTCTCGACCTGGATATCTGAAGATTCCGTTCTTTCCTGGAATGTACTCTGAATAGCCGAAAAATTAACCTGGTGCTGGCCGGCCACGATTTTATAATTCAGGATATTATCCCAGGTATAAGATGTAAAGTTTTCCGTATTATACTCAGCCCTGGGTTTGCTCGTTGTTTTCTGCGACTTGGTATACGTGCCGCGGAAGTCCCCTAGCCTCATATTGGAGGTCGATGTCGACATGGAAGATCTCAGCGAGAAGTTCCTGAAGGGCGTCAGTTCCACAAAGGCATTCGCCAGCAGGTTTCCCCTCCGTGTCTCATACTTGTAATTTTCCGCATCCCCTTCAACAACCGGATTCAGGACCTGGTGATCATTTATCCCCATCCAGACAGCGTAGCCATTCCAGTCGAGTTCATTGTTCTCCTGGGGATTGATAACATCCTTGTACAGGTTCACCCCTGTAGGGCGTGCCCTGTAGGCTGAACGCAGAGCTTCGAAGGAACCCTGGTTTTGCAGGCTGTAAGTATAGTAACTCGTGAATCCTGCCTTGACCACATCATTGAATTTACTCTCGATACTTCCCTTGAGATTGTACCGGGTAAAATCGGTGTTGATCACATTTCCGTGTTCGTTCAGATAACCTCCCGAGAAATAGTACCTTGTACTTTCCGTTCCCGCCGGACACTGCCAGGACATGACTCGTTTGAGGAACAGGATCGGTGATCAGATCGACCCAGTCGGTGGATCTTCCTTCATCGATCGTTGCCTGCTCGGTGGAAGTAAATTTATCAGGTGTGCCATTGGTCAGCGCCACATCCTCCGTATAGGCTTTCGCGAACTGCTGGGCATTCATGATATCGGGGAGATGTGAGGTTACCTTTACACCGATATAGCTGTCGAGTGTCACCTTTGGTTTCCCCGTCGCACCTTTTTTGGTGGTAACGATGATCACCCCGTTTGCACCCCTTGACCCGTAGATGGCTGTGGCAGAAGCATCCTTCAATACGTCGATGGAAGCAATATCACTGGGGTTCAGCGTATTGAGATTGCCACCCATCACACCGTCGATAACCACGAGGGGAGCGTTGCTGAAATTGATGGAACTGAGGCCCCGGATATCTATATTGTAATCGGCGCCCGGCATAGAATTCGACCTGGCAATACTGACACCGGCCACCTGTCCCTGTAACGCTTCGGTCGTTTGTACAAAATTGGACCGTGAAATATCTTTTGCATTCACCGATCCGACCGCACCCGTGAGATCGCTTTTTCTGACGGTGCCATAACCGATAGCCACGACTTCTTCAAGACCGACGGCTGATTCGGAGAGCGATACATCGATCACCGTCTGCCCGGAGACAGGTACTTCCCTGGTCTCCATGCCCACGAATGAGAAAACCAGGACAGCATCTGCCCCGGAAACCGGTATGGTATATTTCCCTTCGAGGTTCGTAATGGTCCCGTTATCGGTTCCCTTGACCACCACGGTGACCCCGACCATAGGTTCGCCTGCTGTATTTGTTACCTTACCGGTAACTGTAGTTTGTTGTTTAATTTCGCTGATGCCCGGGATGAGTACGACGAAATTGTCCTTGATCGCCTCATACCTCATATTCGCCTGTGAAAGAGCTCCTTGAAGGACATTCTCAACCGGCTGGTTCTCTGCGGAAACGTTGACTATCGTGTTTAATTCCTTCAGATTGTCATTGTAGAAGAAATCGATATTGGATTGCTTTCCGATCTCCCCTACAACATCGCGTACCGTCGCGTTTTTCATGTTAAGACTGATCAGGTTGTCCTGTGAAAAGACATCCGCAGCCGCCACATGGAAAACAGTCAAAATGAAAAGGTATAACGTTAGTTTCATAATGAGTAGAATTTTTTTGATGCTATTTTTTTTGAAAATAGCATGCTTGTCATCGTTAGTTTTCATAAATTTAGACGTTTAAGTGTTAAACATTCCGTTCCCGGGAACACGTTCCCCGGATTGGGGTTTTTAATCTATCTGCCGGAAAATGTGGCCGCATTTTCCGGCTTTTTGCTTTTTGATCTTTTTACATATCTCAGGGTTATCACATTTTTGTCTATCGCATATTTAATGGGCGAGGCGCTGGAAATCGCGCGCATCACCTCTTCGATCGTGACCTGGTCGAGGACGCCGGTGAATTTTATATTCTTTATGGAATCATCCCGGAAGATGATCTGTACATTATAATGTCGTTCCAACTGCCGGGTGATGTTCTCCAGGGGTTCGGACCTGAGGATCAGTTTCCCGTCCTTCCATGAACCGTCATTCTCAGGGTATTCTATTTTGGCAACATGTATCCTTGTTTCGGATTTTATTTGGGCTGCGGTTCCGGCGGGGGAGGTGGCTTGATTTTCCTGTGCGGGACTCCGTGCAAGGGTTTTGTCGGCCTTTGTATAGATAAGTTTTTCATGGGGTGAAAGGACGATCGTATTCTGCCTGTCACCGGCATTCAGGGAATTAACCTCGATCCTTCCCCTGACCAGGGTCGTTTCGATGACCTTGTCGTCGGGGTAGGACCTGACATTAAAAACGGTTCCCAGGACGCGGATGGAGAGATCGCTGGTTGTGACAATGAAGGGGACTTTTGCATTGAGACGGATATCGAAGAAGGCTTCGCCGGTGAGATCAACATTCCTGATATTCAGTCCGAAACCGGCATTGTAGGTCAGTTTGCTTCCCGAATTAAGCCATACCTTTGATCCGTCGGGCAGAACCATGCTGATCCTGGAGCCGTAGGGAACGTTGATCTCGTTCGCTTTGGCCGTTATCTGCCTGAAATTCTGAAGCCTGAAGGCAAAATACGAGGTAGTAATAACCAGGAGCGCAAAGGTGGCTGCAACCAGGATATATAAAGGTGAGAGTCTCCGGCCTTTGCCATGGGAGAGCCGACCGTCCTCCTGCTCCCTGCGTAACGAAAGATGCATACGTTCCCAGGCCTGGTCGACATTTGCCTTGCCGGGACCATGACTTTCCAGGAAGATCCTTTTGACTTCAAAATATTTAAGACGATTGGCGGTATCTTCATTAAGCCAGGCGAAAAGGGCATCGGTTTCTTCGGGAGTGGCTGTGCCTAAAAGAAATTTAATAATGGTTGAATCGGACATGAGCTTAAAAACAAGGTATGTATTTAAGAGACGTCCGCGAGCCGTTTATCCCTAAACGGATTCAGAAAAAAAATGGAAAAAGGAGGCCGGTGGCCAGGAAAACAACGAGGTAGTCTTTCAGGGCGATCCTTAAAAGTTCGAGGGCACGGGTAATATGGTATTCGATGGATTTTTCGGTGAGATGAAAGCTTTTGGCGATTTCCTTGTTGGTGAGGTGCTGGTCCCGTGACAGGAGGTAAATTCTTCTTGTTTGATCCGGAAGTTTCTCGAGGGCATTCAACACGAGGACATCGATCTCTTTTTCGAATAAGAGGTTCAGGCCGGTCTCGCTGAACAGCCGGTTCATGATCTGTGCTTCCCGGAGTTTCATGCGGTGCACCTCGCTGTGTTTGTGCCTGGCCGTTTCATGGCGGAGGAAGCTGATACATTCGTTGTGGATCCACTTGATCAGATAACCCCTGATACTGATTTTAATGTTCAGTGACCTCCTTGACCTCCAGAGTTTCAGGAAGATATCCTGAACAATGTCCTCTGCAAGTTGCTTGTCGCCGATGTAAAATCCGGCATAATTGAGAAGATCCTGAAAATATTTCCTGAAAAGCGTCTCGAAAGCTTTTTCATCGTCTTTCCTGATCCTGGCTATCAAATCATGCTCTTCCATGACCGGCTTTCATTTAATACGGAAAGGGGTGAAGCTCTCCGGGTTAGTTCCAAATAGTCAGATTAAACAATTTTCAGTGAGCCCGTTTTGTCTGGCACGGGTCAGGGGAAGAATTGAATGTTCGACACTCGACCTCCATTTCCGGGCTCCATTTAACAAAAAATTATTCAGTAAAGGTTCCATTCAAAAAACAGACGACTCACATGGGGCGGGGGGATGCACGACCCGTCAAGCCTTTTTATAACCTCTGATAAATAACACCGGTAGAGGGAATTGTGTTCAGAGGACAGGATCTTTCATGTAAAGTTCCAGGCGGAAGTAAGGCTCACACGGTCCGCTCCCCGGTAATTGTATCGGGTGATTACATCGCCACGCCTCTCGTCTCCTTCACTTTTGACCGGCTGGGACCGGTGTTTTCTGGGTTTGCCCTGTCGCTGAGCGCCACCCTGAAGTTATGGTATGATTATTTCTGGCAGTATAAAAACAGGATTTTTTTCCGGATCTGATAACGCGGTTAACCAGTATAGGTCATGGGATTAGGATGTTAATTTAAAATCGGCTGTTTGGTAAAACCCATACCGATAAGCTGCTGCGATAACAGGAATCTCATCACCAGAAATTTTATGGGTTAAAAAATTCAAAATATGGAAAGAATGGGGTATTTTTAATAGTGCTATCCGGTAGGCGGATTAAGTTCACCCTCTTGAATGAAGTTGCCGGTCCCTGAGCGAAGTCGAAGGGTTGTCGAGTTTTCTTGCAAATACTAATAAGGATATAATGAATACATCTATGACACTTTTTGGTTGCGGACCAAAACTGGCAATAGTAAGCCTGCCATACATAATCCTGGCCTCGGTAGTAATGTTTATGTATCCCGGATTCCTGGATTTAAAGTTCCTGGATGTCATATATGCTAAAGTTGCAGGATTCATCTGGCTCGGGACCGGGATTATCTTCTGGATCTATTCTGCTGTTTTCTTCCTGAAATACTTTAAACCTGGTGAACTCATCACTAAAGGGCCTTTTCGTCTTTGCCGGAATCCGATATACTCGTCTGTGATCGTTTTTATAATACCTTCAATGGCAATTATTTTTCATTCAGGCCTGACATTTTCTATTTCCATTGTTTTGTATATTGGCTTCAGGCTCTCCATCCATGGTGAAACAAGTGTATTAAAAAGGATATTTGGGGAGGAATACGAGAAATATGAGAGCTCGGTTAATGAGATCATCCCGTTTCCGCGACATTTCTTCAGGTGAATCGCTGTGACCTGATGGCTGGTAATCGAGCAAAAGATTGCCTGAAGCAGAAATGAGATTGCATGGGGCTTACTTGCATACTTAGTACTGCAGTATGACTTCAAAATCCAGAAAGGTTAAAGCAAAATTTTTTGAAAAAAAGCTAATCAGGCAGGGCGAGATTTTCCTGTTTTTTCCATTAAGTGGTAAATAGAAGACCAGGGTCATCATTAATACCTTTAAAAATTCAAAGCCATGGAACTGGAAAAAATCCTGCATCACGGAGAGTATCGTATACTTCTGAAATTCCCCTATGATACTTCCACAAAAGAAAAAATAAAGACGATCAAAGGTTGTACCTGGAGCAAGACGTATAGATCGTGGCATATTCCGTATACGCGTGAAGCCTTCAGTGAGATAAAGAGGATGTTTCCAAATCTTGAATATCAGGAAAAAAGTGCCTCCTCTACAGATAAACCTAAGGAAAAGGAGGGGGATCCGGAAGGTTCAGAGCCAGTTCTTATGCAGGTTTTTGAAAAAAAGATCCTGGTTAAAATGGAGAAAAATGAAGCTGACCTCCGGTTCATCAAGGAATTAATTAGATACAGCAACTGGGATTGGACGAACAGGCTTTGGCAGGTGACAAATTTCGGAACTAATCTTGATAAAATCCGATCCTACTTTGGAACCAGGTTAAAGGATGCGGAATTAATGAAGGAAGATGAAATTTCGTCCCCGGCATTTGATACCGATATCCGGATCGTCAGGACTGCATCGGGCAGATTAAAGATTATCGGTAAGTACAACAAAGATTTAATCAAGAAAATCAAAGAATTCCCATACTGGAAGTATGACAAAATGAACAAATGCTTTTCAATCCCTTTTTCTGAACTGTTTCTCAGGCAATTGCAGAACATTATCACGGCTTTAGGAAAATCCTTTTCCTGCATAGAGGATGTAAAGGGGGGACCCGTTAAAAAAAGAAAGAGAAGGGATGAGATTGAAAATTTCCGGCCCTGTCCGGATACGTATATCTTCAAGCTGAAAGAGTTAAGGTACAGTAAGAATACCTGCAGGAATTATACTTCCATGTTTACGGAGTTTATTAATTTTTTCGACACAGTAGAGATTGATAAGATCACGGAAGATGAGATAAGGTCATTTCTGATGTATCTAAATGTGGAGAGGAATGTTTCTGAATCAACCCTGAATCTGGCCATCAATGCCATTAAGTTTTATTATGAGAAAGTCAAAGGCGGGGAAAGAAAATTTTATTTCATTGACCGGCCCAAATTGGGAAAAACTTTACCGAAGTTCCTGAATACCGATGAGATAAAGAAGATGATTGAGGTTACCCGAAACATCAAGCATAAGACCCTGATCATAATATTATATGCTACCGGGATGAGATTAGCCGAAGTCCTGGACTGCAAACTTGACCATTTTGACTGGGAAAGGCGGCAATTGTTGATAATGGGCAAGGGAAGGAAGGAGCGTTATGTGCCCATTCCGGCGAAATTTGATCCTTTTTACGAGAAATATATGGAACGGTACAAGCCTTCGGTATATCTTTTTGAAGGAATGAACGGCGGGAAATATTCACGAGGGAGTGTTGAGAAAGTTGTGAAGCGTGCAGCCGTGCGGGCCGGCGTCGATAAGGACATAACTCCTCATAAAGTAAGGCATACTTTTGCGACGCACGATTACGAACTGACGAAGGACATAAGGGCATTGCAGGAAAAGTTGGGACACAGCAGCATCAAGACCACCGAAATATACACCCATGTAACCAGCCGTAAAAACACGGATGAAAAAAATCCTTTTGATGAGTTGGATATCGGGTGAGGTTGGAGGAAATTCCGGCCAAAGGTTGGAAATTCGGAATTTTTCCTTTAGCTTTAAGTGGACCTGTAATGAAAGAAGCATTTAGGATTTATTCGACCGGGTTTCCTTAAGATAGTGTTTTACAGTGACATATAAATCAAAAAACAGGAAAAGCACTGGGGGGGTGGACAAGGAAAGGGAAACAGGATCATCGTGTAGTTCAGAAAAATTTTAAAAGTTTCAGACAGGAGATATTATACGCAATATTACGATATACATCTATATATCGTAATATTGCGTATATAAAAACGTTGTGTGTCATGCAAAGAGCACCTATCGATTAAAAAGTACCAAAAATTTCATAACTTTGAAAAAAAAGGTGATGGAACAGGAAACAATAAAATTAGAGTTGATAGAATGGCTTGCCAAACTGGAAGATAAAGAGACTATTGAGTATTTAAAACTTATTAAAGATTCCTGGTCTTCGGGCCATGATTGGTGGGATGATCTCTCCGATGATGAGCGGGCAAGTATAGAAAGAGGGATACAGGACATTAAACAAGGGAGAACCACACCTCATGAAGTAGTGAAGAAAAAATATGGATTATAAACTTCATTGGTCAGATGAATCCCTGAAAAATCTGGAAGAAATTCTAGATTATTTATCAAGTCGATCGACCCAGAAGGAGATTGATCGTTTTAAGCACAAATTAAATAAACAGCTTGGACTGATTATTCAGAATCCTTATATGTTTCCTGTCTCGACCTATAATCCCCACCTCCGAAAAGCTGTTCTAAGTAAGCAAACCACCATTTTTTACAATATCGTAGATTTTAAAGTATCCATTGTTTATCTCCATATTAGCCGGAAAAACATAAAAAGGATATTTTAAAAATAGCACGCCACACAACATCCGGTAAATTTCATTGCCAGGTTCGCTCCGAATTCGTAAATTCGGATTAACGATAATTAATGATTTTAACAAGCACAACAACCCTGGCAACGAAACTTACCGGTGACCGTTAGCGTTCATGCTGTCAGCGGCTCCGAAGGAAAATTTCGTAATTCGATAAAATAAAAGCTATGAAAACCCTGCGCACAAATAGCACATTTACCAACCCTGACCCACTTGCAATTTCTTCTGTTGGTAAAAGAGCTATTTTTTCCTTACGCGCTGAACAAAGATTTTATACCTTACAAATTATTTAAGCGTAATCTATGAAAGCACTTCTTGATACAAATATTATAATTCACCGTGAGACAAGTACTGTTGTTAATCGAGATATTGGTATACTTTTTAAATGGTTGGATAAGGCTAAGTACACAAAATGTATACATCCGATTACTATATCAAGAAATAAATAAAAATTCCAACAAACCTGCCGTGGAGACTTTAAAGATTAAACTCAAAAGCTATAACGAATTACAAACCACTGCTCCACTTGACGATTCTGTTAAAAATGTATCGGAGGAGATGGATAACAATGAAAATGATAAAAATGACACACAACTTCTTAATGAAGTATTTTGTGGACGAACTGACATACTTGTAACAGAAGATAAAAAAATACATAAAAAAGCCGAAAGGCTTGGCATTTCAGAGAAAGTATTTAACATCAATTCATTTTTAGAAAAAGTTGTTTCTGAAAATCCTCATTTAGTTGATTATAAAGTACTGAGCGTATCAAAAAAATTATTTGGCAATGTAAACTTAAAAGATACTTTTTTTGATAGTTTCAGAGAGGATTACCCTGGTTTCGATAATTGGTTTAATAAAAAATCTGAAGAAACCGCATATATTACAGAAAACCAAGAAAATGTTCTTTCTTTTCTATATGTGAAAGTTGAAAATACAGATGAAAATTATTCGGATATTACACCTGTCTTTACACCCAAAAAGAGACTTAAAATTGGAACATTTAAAGTTGAGAGTAATGGGGTTCGATTAGGCGAAAGGTTTTTAAAAATAATATTTGATAATGCAGTTGTAAATAAAGTCAATGAAATTTATGTAACTATATTTGATAAACGTGAAGAGCAGAAGAGATTAATTGAAATGCTTAAAACTTGGGGGTTTGCCGAACATGGAACTGAAAAAATCAAGTTGTGGCGAAGAAATTGTCCTCACAAGGGATTTTTCACCTGCATTCAATATAATTGACCCAAAATTAACATATCCTTATATCTCTTGTAATACTAATATTTTCCTATGCCCAATTTGGCCCGATTATCATACAGAATTATTACCAGACTCCATTTTAACAACAGAATCTCCAATGGATTTTGTCGAAAATGAGCTTCATAGAAATGCAATCAGGAAGGCATACATTTCACGCTCGTGGGAAAAGGGCTTAAAAACCGGAGATTTGATTATATTTTATCGTACAGGTGGTAAATATAAAAGTGTAATTTCGACGATTGGTACTGTTGAAAACATAATCACAGACATAAAAGACGAAAACGATTTTATTTTAAAATGTAGGAAGAGAAGTATTTTTACAAATGATGAGCTTAAAAAATGGTGGAATTTTAATCCCCGTAATAGACCGTTTATTGTTAATTTTTTCTATAATTATTCATTTCCGAAAAGAATTAATCTTGAACAATTAATTAAATTAGGGATTATTAAAGATTACAGAATCAGCACCAAGAGGATTCGTGAAAATTACGAAGGAACAGTTTAAAACTATAATAACGGAGACAAAGAGTGATGAAAGTATTATTATCGATTAAACCAGAATTTGCAGATAAAATATTCGCAGGGATAAAAAAATATGAATTCAGAAGGTCATTATTTAAAAATCCCAATATTAAAACAGTGGTTGTATATTCTTCTTCAGGTTCAGAAGGTAATTGGAGAATTTGATATAGAATCAATATTAAGTGGAGAACCAACAGATTTATGGAATGCCACTAAGGAATTTGCAGGAATCGATAAGAAGTATTTCTTTAACTATTTTAAAAGCAGAGAAAAAGGATACGCCATTAAAATTAAAGAGACTAGGGTTTATGATGAAGCTTTATGTATAAAGGAACACTATAATGCGACACCTCCTCAATCTTTCATGTATATTAATTGATTCATCCAACAAAAGTCAAGCACATTGTCTGGTCTCATATGCCAATGCACTTCCAAAACCAGCCAAAGAGCTTGCCTTGCCAACCCACGGACTGACAGGAACAAAGCACGAAACGCCAACACATGGTATAGTGCATGCGGGTTTCAGAGGTTTTCGAGCGTTTGTGGCTCGTAAAAAAAGTCGGTGTAAACTGATAGGAAATCGCTTCGTAATCCCGCACGACACCATACCATCAAACGTTGTGTGCCATAATAAAAACCGCACTTATGAAGCAATTTACTATAATAATATGTTTTATTTCTTTGATTGTTTTAAATTCATGTAATGTAAAGATTGAAACTGCAGAATTAATTAAAAACAACCAGCGATTGACACTTAAATTTAATTCTGATGGATATTTTTTAAAAAGTGATTCGACAGATCGGATTATTGATTGTAATTCGATCAAATACAGCCAATTAAAAAAATGGTTTACTGACAACTCTGATGATTGGCAAAGTTCACCAGCTTCATATGCTCCATCTGATATGATAATAATTGGTAAAGATTTTAGATTTTTGATATTTAAGGATTTTGTAGTTGTTGGATTTATTGATAAAGAAGGCAAAAGCCGACAGTATACTAAGAGTGTAACAAAGGATACATTTGATTTTTTATTAAAATGATTTGTCATGATTAAAATATATAGACTTTTATTTGCTTCGTTGATATTTTTCAGCAGTAACTTGCATGCTCAAAATGATACAACAAAAAGTAGCTCAACCTTCATAAGCAAGGATATTAATTATAAAAATGCCCAATTTGTATTAGTTTTAAAAAAGGATAAATTACTAATTGATTCATTGACTTTAAAAATGATTAATCCTGATTGGATTGATAAGGTTGAAATAGTTAGATATGACAACAGCATTATATCTGAGAGTACTACTCGACCGTCAATATTGATTTATGTGAAGCGTAGATATATAAACGATACTAAAGATTTGATGAATAATAAAGAAAAATAAAAAATTACGGCACACAACATGCAATATACAAAATTGGGGTTTAATAGGTTATTCAAGGGTTGTGGCTCGCATCAAGTGCCGTGTAGCTTGATAGTGAATCGCTCCGTAATCCCAAACTTTGCATATTGCCACCGTTAGGGGGCATTAAACCAAACAAACCGACAGTTGACAATATAACTGATAAATAAGATTAAAAATGGACAAAAAAAGTAATGATAAAAAATTCGAAATTATAATAGGGATTGTTGTTGTTATTTTCATTTTCGGAATGATGAAGTTTGTTCTAAATCGAGATGATAAACAATCTGATAATTATATTAATAAAACTGATTATGATGAAATCTTTGATGAGTATTCCATTATAAAACAAGAATCTATTCCCTCAATTAAAGCAAGTATAGATGTTCGATTAAATAAAGAGTTTAAAAAAACTTCAATTGAAAAATTGGCAAAAAAACTAAAAAATGAACTAAATTAGGATTATGAAAGGATATTTATATGCTACTATCTACCAGGAATGAAAGTTGGTTCAGGAGCTTGGGCTACATCTCATTTTGACCCTGATTTAGAAATTATAATGACAGCTCCATATTATGATGATACAAAAAAAAATACAAGTACTGATAATTCAAAAACTGATAAACTAATGATTAAATTTTTAGCAGAGAATAAATCTGTTGATATTCTCGGCAAATGGAGTCAGGGTGATGGTGTTTTGGTTGTAATTTTTAAAAAAAATGGTGTTTACTACATAAATGAGATGGAGATTGAGAAGTTAAAGATTGGTAAAAAGTGGGAATTAGATACCAAGACAAAATCTGGGAGACAAACATTTATTATCAAAGCCTTAATGGGGGATGGATACAATGATTATTATTTAATTGAAAATAATGGTAAATTGTCTTTGTATGATAATATTGGACTTTACGAACAATATGATATAGTGAAATGATAAACTATTTTAAAATTTCCGAGAAATATAGACCATTAAAAATTAAGACTTTACTAATTGGAGAAGCACCTCCTTTTTCTGGTAAAAAGTATTTTTATTTACCTGATACTATTCAAAACAGAATTAGGGAAGAAAACACCAGCTTACCAGCAACGATTTTTTATCACTATTTTGACACCGTACCAAGAGATGTGGTTGAATATGAAAAGTTTTTAATAGAACTTCAGAGATAAGGGGATTTTCTTAATTGATATAATCGATGAGCCATTAAAAATCAGAGATAGAAATTCAAAAAATGGAGTAAATGAAAATAATTTGAATTATTTAATTTCTAATATTCCAAAATTGAGAAATAAGATTGCCAAGAGAAATATTGAAATTGATGATAATCAAATAATTTTTCTGTTAGCAAGGACAAAATATAAAAAACACATAAAGAATGAATTTCCATATTCCGAAATCATAAGATGGAAAGATTTTAGAATGACAACAATATAATATTAACGCCCCCTAACACACAATATAGCAAATGGCGGGGATAGTAGTAAATTCGGGCATTGTAGCCCGCTTCAAACTTTTTCAACGGTGGATACAGACGCGCTCCGCAAACCGCCACTTGCCATATTGTCAAACGTTGTGCGGCATACTGAAAAAGCCCCACGCACATTAAGCACATTTGGTTTTTTGCCGACACAAAATGCCAACCCTAAAAAAACCAAAAGAGCTTAATCTTTTCCGACCCGCTGATGGAAAAACAAAATAAAAAAGATGTATTTTTGGACAGAATCGTCTAAAATAAATTGACAAGATGAAATCATTTGGTGAATACTTACGGAAAGCAAGAGAAGACAAAGAATTACCCCTTAGAAAAGTTGCTGCTGCACTTGACATTGATACTTCATTGTTAAGCAAGATTGAACGCAATGAAAGACGTGCAACGACCGAAATGATTCCAATCCTATCCGATACACTTGACAAACCGGAAAAGGAAATTCAAATTGAATTTATCAAATCAATGATTTTAACAGAACTGGGCGAGTTGGAATATTTGAAGATTGGTTTACAAGAAACAATTAAATCAATCGAGTAAATAACTGAATTTAATGGATAAGAAGACAAATAATATTGACCAAACTGACTTGACATTTTTCACAAATGAAAATGGAAGTAGTTTATTAAATCGATTTAAAGCAACACTAAAAGACACTCAACTTTTTGATGTACTTGTTGGTTATTTCAGGGCAAGTGGTTTTTATCAATTGTATGAATCACTTGAACCTGTTGAAAAAGTCAGAATACTTGTTGGTTTAAGCGTTGACAGAGATTCTTATGATATTTTGCAATATCACGAGCAAATCGGAATGATTGATTTTGAATCGCATCAAAGAACAAAAAAACAATTTCAGGCAAACCTGAAAACTGAAATTGAAACAAGTGATGAAAATGATAACAAGCTTAGAAATTGGAATTCGGAAATTTATTGAATTTTTACAACAAGAATGTAAAAATCCAGCAGATGATAAAGCAATTGGAGGAAATGGAAAAAAATTAGAAATAAGAGCCTATCCATCAAAAAATATTCATGCAAAAGTTTACATAGGCAGATTCCATCCTGAAGACAGAGATTATGGTTTTGTAATTACTGGTTCAAGTAATTTTTCTGAATCTGGCTTTGTGGCAAACCGAGAATTTAATGTTGAGTTGAGGAAAACATTAGATGTTAAATTTGCAGAAAACCAGTTTAATGAGCTTTGGAATGAATCTGTTGATATTTCAGATGATTTTGTTGACACAATTACAACAAAAACATGGTTAAATGATCAAATTACTCCATACGAATTTTATCTGAAATTAATTTATGAATACTTGGAAGAAGACATAAATCTGGAAGACCAGTTTGACCCATTTCTGCCAGATGGATTTATGAAATTAAAATATCAAAGTCAGGCTGCAATTCAGGCAAAGAAAATTCTGGAAGCATACAATGGCGTTTTTCTTGCTGATGTTGTTGGTCTTGGTAAAACATTTATTACAGCTTTACTTCTTCAACAAATTCAGGGCAGAACTTTAGTTGTTTGTCCTCCTGTGTTGAAAGGATTACTGGAAAGATTCTTTATTTGATTTTGGTATCCGAAGTTTTGAAGTTGAATCGCTTGGTAAACTGGAACACATCATTAAAAAAGGATTAGAACGATACGATTATATTGTTGTGGATGAAGCACACCGTTTCAGAAATGAAAACACACAATCATATGCCAACCTTATTGGATATTTGCCGGGGCAAAAAAGTAATTCTTGTTACTGCAACTCCTTTAAACAATACGGTTGATGATATTTTTGCACAACTTAAATTATTTCAGGCTCCAAAACAGTCAACTATTCCCGGAGTGCCAAATCTTGAAAAGTTTTTTAATTCATTAAGAACCAAGCTAAAGAAAGTTGAAAAAGATGACCCTGCTTATAAAATTCTCATTAAAGAAGTTTCAAACGAAATTAAAAACAACATTTTAAGATATGTCATGGTTCGAAGAACACGGTCAGATGTTGTTACTTATTTTAAAGGCGATATTCTTAAACAAGGTTTGGTTTTTCCTGAATGTGAAAGACCCGCAGAAAATTGTATATGAATACGAAGGTGAATTTGAAAACACTTTTAAAGCAAACGATAAAACTCCTACACACTTTACCTATTCCAGATACACGCCGTTGCTTTTTTACATTGGAAATAAAGCAGCTAAGTGAGTTTGAAAAACAACAACAGCGAAATGTTGGAGGATTTATGAAAGGAATTCTTGTTAAACGTTTGGAAAGTAGTTTTTACGCTTTTCGGCAAAGTGTTGACCGTTTTATTCTTTCTTATGAAAACTTTATCTCAATGTTCGATTCTGGAACAGTTTATATCAGCAAAAAAGTAGATGTTTACGACCTGCTTGAGAAATGATGACATTGATAAACTCGATGAATTGGTTGAAGAAGACAAAGCCAACAAATATGATTCAAAAGACTTTAAAAAAGACTTTAAAACAAAACTTGAATTTGATTTAAAAGTTTTAAACAAGTAAAAGAATTATGGCAGAACTGTTGACTCAGACCCGAAACTTGAACAGTTCATTTTTGAATCAAAGAAAACCAAATCACTTGAATAGAACAATAAGCTTGTAATTTTCACAGAATCAAAAGAAACAGGTGATTACATTTATGAAGCTTTGCTAAACGAATTTCCTAAATAGGTAATGTTTTATTCCAGTAAAGGCGGACGTCACTCAGATTTGAAACTAACATCAAATCACACTGTTTCACGCGATATTATTCAAGCCAATTACGACCCAAATAGAAAAACCAAAAGAACAAGTTAATGATTTGAGAATTCTGATTGCCACCGATGTTTTGGCTGAAGGAATTAACCTTCATCGGTCAAATGTGGTTATCAATTACGATTTGCCCTGGAATCCAACCAGAGTGCTACAAAGAGCCGGACGTGTGAATCGTTTGGGAAGTCAGCATTTGACAAATGTGCATATTTTTAATTTCTTCCCAACAACACAATCGGATGCACATCTTGGATTGGAAATGAACATCACCAATAAAATCCAGATGTTTCATGATATTTTGGGTGAAGATGCCAAATACCTGACCGATGGCGAAGAAATTGGAAGTCAGGAATTGTTTAACACCTTGAATAACAAAAAGGCCTACACCGGAGAAGATGAAGAAGGCGATTCGGAATTGAAGTATCTGGAAATGATGCGAAAAATAAGAGATGAAAATCCTGATTTATTTCAAAAAATAAAAAACCTACCTAAAAAAGCCCGTTCAGGATTTATAAAAGTCAAAAATTGAAGCCAATCAACTACTTACTTTTTTCAGGATTGGTAAACTCAAAAAATTCTATCTCAACAAAAAGGGCAGCTCAGATGAAATTACTTTTTTTGATGCAGTTTATAATCTGGAATGTAAACCTTTAACCAAAAGGGCAAAAATCCCTGACGATTATTACCATCTTTTACAGACAAACAGGGCTCGCTTTGAGTTGGACACCACCATTGGCGATGAACCGCAAAAAACTCGCCGGCGGGCGTTCAAATGTAAAATACATCGAAAAACGCTTAAAAGATAAATCTTTAAAAACTGTCAAAAGCTTTACCGATTCGGACGATGAATTTATTAGAAAGTGTGAAAAATATTTTAGTAGCTGGGTACAATGGCAAAACGCACTGCCCGGGACATTAAAAATGAATTGGAAAAAACCATCGACCCATTGGAAGCACTCAATATTTTAAGAAAACACATTCGAGCAATTGCCATTGAAAACAGTACAGCACGAAAAAAGCTTTTCAAAAACGTGAAGTCATTTTATCAGGATACCTTATTAAATAATTATGGATAAAAATACTGCCATATCACTTAATCGAAGAAACATTCAAGTAAAGGTTTGATGAAAGCCGGTTTACACTGTTTGTCAAAAACTTGCTGAATGATATTGAACCCAAAAGCAATGTCTACAGCGGACAATATATTTGGGACGACCACAAAGAACACATCAACACCTACAAACGAATTGGCAAGTACATTGACCCGGAAGGCGAAGCGCTGGACGTTTTAATTGTTGAAGTGAAAAGCGGTGCGAAACTGGAACGAGCCAGAACCGCATTACGAAATTTTGTGATTAAACACCTGAGCAAATTTGAAAAAGATTATGCTCTTGTTGCTTTTTATTCAAAAGAAGATGATGGAGCCGACTGGCGTTTTTCGTTCATTAAACTCGAACATCAGTCGTATCTTAGATGAAGAAAAACAAAAGGTAAAAACCCGAAAAGAATTTACACCTGCAAAAAGGTATTCCTTTCTGGTGGGTGAATATGAAAAAGCACATACACGCAAAAACCAAATTCTGCCATTACTTCAAAACATATGCAATAATCCTACCATTGAAGAAATTGAAAATGCTTTTAGCATTGAAAAAGTCACCGATGAATTTTTCGGTCAATACAAAGATTTGTATGTTAAACTGTACGAACATTTTGAAAACGACACGCACATTCAATCCGAATTAGAAAAGGCGAATATTGACAACACCCGATTTACAAAAAAACTACTCGGGCAAATTGTATTTCTCTATTTTTTGCAGAAAAAAGGCTGGCTGGGTGTACCACAAAACGAACATTGGGGAAAAGGAAAAAAACGTTTTATTCAGGAATTGTTTGAAGAAGCTCAAAGAAAAAACCAAAATTACTTTAAAGATTATTCTGCAACCCTTGTTTTACGAAGCATTGGCAAAAGAACGGAACAATGAAAACTCTTATTACAAACGATTTGATTGCCGGATTCCATTTTTAAATGGAGGATTGTTTGAAGCAGAATACGATTGGGAAACTGCCAACATTACCATTCCCGAAAATCTATTTCAGTAATGAAGAAAAAAACAAAGCCGGAGATAAGGGAACCGGAGTTTTGGATGTTTTTGACCGCTACAACTTTACCATAAAAGAAGACGAGCCGCTGGACAAAGAAGTAGCTGTTGACCCGGAAATGTTGGGAAAAGTTTTTGAAAATCTTTTCGATGATAAACGATCGAAAAGGTAATGGCGCGTTTTATACTCCGCGTGAAATTGTGCATTATATGTGCCAGGAAAGCCTGATACATTATTTGGACAATGCACTGGAAGAAAAAGTTAAGAAAGACGACATAGAAGTTTATATTCGAGAAGGAAACTTTGCGTTGGAAAACGACCAGCGTGTTGCAAACAAAGGAACAGAAACCAAAGATTATAAATACCAAATTCCTGAAAGCATTAGAAATAATGCAGAGTTGATTGACCGGAAATTAACAGAAATACGAATTTGCGACCCTGCTATTGGCTCGGGGGCTTTTCCGGTGGGTTTGTTACATGAATTAGTAAATGCACAATTAGTATTAATGCCGCATTTAAGCAATGCTTATTTGAATAAAAAATTAGATGGCTTTGGTTTTCAGTTTCACGAGAGTATCAACGAAAGTCGTTATATCTATCGATTAAAACGCCATATTATTCAAGAAAGCATTTACGGAGTAGATATTGATGCTTCAGCAATTGATATTGCCCGTTTGCGTTTGTGGCTTTCGCTTGTGGTCGACGAAGATGACCTTGACCCCATTGAAACCCTGCCAAATCTGGATTATAAAATTGTTTGCGGCAACTCATTAATTGGTAAGCCAACAGATGTTTTACCAAATGATGAACTTCTAAAAGAAATAGAAAGATTAAAACCACTTTTTTATGATGAAACAAATGAAACTAAAAAGAAAGAACTTCGCCTACAGATAAACAAGAAAATCAGACAACTATTAGATGAGATTGAAGAATTTGCAGGATATAAAATCGACTTTGATTTCAAACTCTATTTCTCAGAGGTTTGGCACGAAAAGGGCGGTTTTGATGTGGTGATTGGAAATCCACCATATGGTGTATCAATAAAAGATGATTACAGAAAGATAGTTTTGAAGCAATTTGAAAAAGTCCCTGATTATGAGATATACTATTTTTTCATAGAACTTTCTTTCAAGCTTTTACACAATAATGGATGCAATACCTTTATAATTCCTAATTCCATATTGTTTAATGTATTTGCTGAAAATTATAGAAATAAGATTTTAGATAGGTGGACAGTAAATGAAATTTTGGATTGTACAAACTTTAAGTTTTTTGAGAGTGCAGTTGTAAGAAATACAATTTTCAATTGGTCTAAAGGTTTAACTAAAGAAACAATTAGTATTGGATATCGAAATACCAATGAGGCAAATAGTTTCATAGAATTAATTTCAAGACCAAGATTAGAAATTTCAAAAGAAGAAATCACATCTTTCAATAAAAATTGGGGATTAGCATTTAAATTAAGCCCAACTACTGTCGAAACTATAAAGAGGATAACAGAAAAAAGAAATAATCTTGAAAATTTGTTTGACATATCGCAAGGTTATATTCCATACAGAAGGAGTGATTTAATAAAAACCTATGGAAAAGAAAATGGAAATTCTATTGTTGACAATAGAGAATGGCATAGTACTGAAAAAATATCATCAGAATATGAACAAGAAATTCAAGGTAGGAACCTGAATAAATACAGTTACTCGAAAGCTGATTCATACATATGGTATGGCAAACACCTTGCTGGCTATATCGAGCCAAGGTACTTTAATAGGAAGAGAGTTTTAGTTAGAGAAATTACTAATCCAACAATAATTGCCTGCATTGTTGAAGAACATCTGGTTAATGACCCACAAATTATTTCGATTATAAATAAGGAAAATACCAGTTATTCACTTGAATGGTTATGGGGAATTCTAAATTCAACTATTGCAACCTTCTATCATTTTAATGCTTCACCTAAAGCAACAAAAGGTGATTTTCCTAAAATTCTTGTGACTGATATTCGGAATTTTCCGTTGCCTTCATATGATTCTGATATTGCTAATTTAATAATAGTCATTAGGCAGTATTGCATTTTTTCCTTTTCATTAAATGAATTGTATGAACAGTTTTTCTTTGAATTGATAAATGAAATAGTTTATGAACTTTACTTCCCCAAAGAACTCAAATCAGCTGATAAAGAAATAATCAAACACTTAGGTAATCTAAAACCAATAAATGAGACCATGAGTCCGGAAGAAAAATTGGCAATTGTACAAAGTGAGTTTGAACGTTTGTATGACGACAACCACCCGGTAAAATATGCCATTGAGACTCTGGACAGCATTGAAGAAGTGAGAATAATAAAAGAAGCTTTAAAATGAGAATCCAAAATGTAACCATTGATAAATATAAAGCATTTACCAAGGAAGAGAAAATTCCAATTGGTGGTAAAAATGTTTTCATGTATGGAGAAAACGGAAGCGGTAAAAGCTCGTTTTATTATGCACTAAAAGACTTCTTTCAATCCAGTGTTGAAAACATAGATATGTCAGCTCTTCGTAACTTATTTCTTAATGACGGTGGAACTGATTGTTCAATAGAAGTAGAATTTGAAGGTGGTGCAAAATTTACCTTAAACGATACAACAAAAACTACTGCAACACCAGCAATTACAGATGCAAACCGATTAAAGAGTTTTATAACCTACAAACACTTGCTGTCAGTTCACAACATTAAAATTGGTAAACAAATCAATGTTTTCGACCTTGTAATAAATGGTGTACTAAAACATTTCAAATCTCAAACTATAACAGGTGGCATTGAATTAGGTAAACTTTGGACAGATGTAGCAGAAGAAAGTAATAAGCCTTTCGGCAGTGGTCATGAATTTTATTTTGCCCGGCAAAAGAAAGCTTCGGTAGAACAAAAAGCGATTGCATTTAACAATGCGATTAACAAATTATTTTTAACCGGGAATCCTGACTATTTAGCCCCAACAGTAAATAAAATTTTAGAAAAACTAATCCCTGACTTGAAAATTGAGTTCCAACGTAGAACAATAACAACAAATCAATGGGGTAATATCACTGAAAGTAAGATTTTGCTTTTGGTTGAAAGTGCTGGAATTTATTTAGATGCCCATAATCCTCAGTTTGTTTTAAATGAAGCAAAGCTTTCAGCTATTGCCATAAGTATTTTCTTAGGTGCGATTGTTAAACAAAGTCCTTTTTCAAGGAAGATAAAACCTTTATTCTTAGATGATATTTTAATCGGTCTGGATAATGAAAACAGGTTGAAATTATTACAATTGCTTCAAGAAAAAGAAGTTGCCGAAGCAGATAAAGTATTTAAAGATTTTCAGGTTTTTATTACAACCTATGACCGCCACTGGTATGAAGTTGCGAAGTTAAATCTTGGGGACTGGAAATTTGTTGAGTTTTACAAAGGAACTGAAGGACCCGAAATTATTCATCAAGACAAGACCAATTTTGAAAAAGCAAAAGCCTACTTTAATGTTTATGATTTCCCTGCTTGCGCTAATGCTTTGCGAAAAGAATGTGAAAATTTATTTCACGAAAAATTGTTGGCAACCTATTCTGTCGGTGAAGGGTTAAAAGGCTTAGTAAAACCACCAAATCTTGAAACGCTGATAGACAACCTTAAACGATATTATGACGATTTAGGAATTGAACCGCCTATGATTTTAATTGAAAGTTTGTATTTATACAAAAGCATTCTTTTTAATCCGATGTCGCACAACGACCTGGAAAGTCCGATATACAAAAATGACCTTCTAGCTGCTTTTAAAGTTATTGATGCCTTAAAAAATATTACGCTACCTGAGAGGAC
The DNA here is from genome assembly GCA_963771005.1 of uncultured Bacteroidales bacterium. GTDB lineage: Bacteria > Bacteroidota > Bacteroidia > Bacteroidales > DASQZK01. The sequence goes on along the minus strand of CAVYRO010000008.1, from coordinate 209,035 downwards.
ATTACTTGTTGCAAAAGGAAGCATGTTTGATTTGAATTTACCTGCGATTAATTACCAAGCAAAAATCGAAATTGCAAAGAATATTTACTCTGTAACTAATAACGGCACAAATACAAAAAGTCCGGTTACAATACATTTTAAAGACTGGACACGAGAAGGAGTTCAGTTTGCCAAACCGACAGGAGTACCCCCTGAAGCATATCCTGGTGGTGATAGATTAACTAAAATAAAGGAAAGTCCTTTTACAATTGATAAAGCAATTATTGGACTAAATGTGACCTATAACGACAGAGGAGTTGCAGAAATAACAATAGATGACTTGTTGAGAAATCTCACGAAAGCCGGTGATATTTTATATGACATTTTAAATCCATAAATCGGAGAAATAGAAATGCCCTCGCTAAAGCCATACACATTGCCAAGTCGCGCAAAAAGTCAACCCCACGACCAAAACTTGTCAAAGAGTATGCCTTTGCCCACCCTGACTGAAGAAAAAGTACGACCGCACAACAATGTGTATAAGTCATTGGGCAGCATGTGGTTAATTGAAACATGAGTACATTTTATAAACATATCAGCGGTTTGACAGTGAAGTGCGTTGAAATGCCCAACGCCTCATACACCAACCGTTGGCGGTAATTTAAAAAAGTACAACCATGAGACAAAAAGATGATTTAAAATTAGCAGTATTAATTGATGCAGATAATATTCCTTATTCAAACATTAAGGGGATGCTAGATGAAATTGCAAAACTTGGAATTCCAACTATTAAGAGAATCTATGGAGACTGGACAAAACCAACTGTATCAGGATGGAAGCCAGCTTTATTAGAACACGCAATAACACCAATTCAACAATACAGTTATACAACAGGAAAAAACGCAACAGATTCAGCTATGATTATTGATGCAATGGATATATTGCATAGCCAGAAAGTTGACGGATTTTGTCTTGTTTCAAGCGATAGTGATTTTACAAGATTGGCAATTAGATTAAGGGAGTCTGGAATGTTAGTTGTTGGGATTGGTGAAAAAAAGACTCCAAATCCTTTTATAGTTGCATGTGACAAATTTATTTATATTGAAATTATTGGAATATCGGAAATAAAAACAACAGAAAGTATTGTAACTAATCAATCTCGTATTCCTGTTACAACAACAACTATAGATATTGATACAATTGATGATGAATTAATTAAGTTATTAAAAGGGACAATTGGTGATTTGGCTGATGATAATGGATGGGCATTTCTTGCTGAAGTTGGAGGGCTACTTATGAAAAAGAAACCTGATTTTGATTCTCGTAATTATGGTTTCCCGAAACTTACTCCACTAATTAAATCTTTGAATGTTCACTTTGATATAGAAGAGAAAGAAGTAGAAAATACACATATTAAGCATATTTATGTTAAAAATAAAGAATAACTGGTGTCAATACAAGTTTCTTTTTAAATATATTAACTAGACAAAAAGAACTCTATAAATAGAAATATTATGAATTTTACAGAGAAAAAAGTACCGATTGAAAAACTTTTCCTTTGGGATGAGAATGCTCGATTTCCAGACCAGTATTATAATTCTGACGAAAAAGAACTTATTAAATACTTTTTATCAAAACCTAACTTTAAGCTTAAAGAGTTTGTTGACGAAATTGTCAATGATATTGACTTACCACATTTGGAAAAAGTTGTTGTATGGGATTCAACAGATAAATTAATTGTATTAGAAGGCAATAGAAGGCTTGCTGGATATAAATTATTATCAAATCCTGAGTTGGTTATTGATATTGATAAAAAGTTCTACACTTCACTAATAAATAAAAAATCAACGATAAATATTGACACTAATTTTTTGCTTGATTGTCTTGTATCAGAAGACAAAGACCAGTGTTATCGCTATATTGACAGGAAACACGCAAAAGGAAACAATCAAGTGGGATGGCTTGAACCTGAAAAAATAAATTATTCAAAACGTAGAGGTATTGAAAGTCAGAACACTAAAATTAAGATTGCGATTACTGAATTTGTTAGAAAACTAGATTTACCAAATGAAATAATTAATGAAGTACTTGGACAAGGATATGTTACAACTTTTTATAGGTTTATAGCAACTGGCCCTGCAAAGGAAACATTTGGATTAAGCACAGATGAAAATGGAGAGTTAACTTATACAGATAAAACCTTTCCTGATAAACTGAAAGTCATCATTCATAATGTTTTAAAAAAGAAGGATTTTGAAGGCAATACGGTTGATACAAGGGAACTAAACAAAAATCCTGAGATAAAAAGTTATTTAGAAAGTGTAAAATCTGAAAATGTAGCTAAAGTAAATAGCGATATAGAGAAAAATAAAAAGACTGACATATTTGGCAATGAAACAGTTAAATTGGGAACAAAGAAAGCCGAACAGACTCCAATTACTTTACCTCCTAGAAAAACTCCAACTTCTAAAGAAAACAATACATTATTTGGCAAATCCTTGGCTCTAAAAGCAGGGAAAGTCAATGACCTTTATCGTGCAATATTGAACATTTATGAAAAAAACGAATTTGATTCTACAGTTTTGCCAATAATTGGGATGTCCTTGAGATTAATAACCGAAGTAGCCGCAAGGGTGTATTTTGACGAAAGTGACTCCGACAAATCAAAAAAAGACCAACTATACAATGATTTTCTGAAGATTGCCAAAAAAGAAATGAGTTTGGAAAAAGACTCAGTTAACTATTTATCTTTGACAACTGATTGGTTAGATGGTGGTAATAATCTTGAAGGTATGCTTGCAAAGTATGCACATGGGAACATTACTGTGGCTAAAGATGGAATTTTAAAAAACTCTTTCATTATTGGAGAGATACTTGAATATTATTTTAAAAGAAAATGATTTTTTATTCGCCACTTAGATACCCAGGGGGGAAAAACAAACTCTCTGCATTTATTGCAAAAATTTGCATAGACAGGAATATTAATGGTTTATATGTTGAACCATATGCAGGTGGTGCATCTGTTGCATTGTTCTTGCTATTTGAAGGTTTTGTAAAAAAAGTGATTATAAATGATAAAGACCGTTCTATTTATGCTTTCTGGTATTCTGTTTTAAATAAGAGCGAAGAATTATGCGAACTTATTGATAAAACAGAAGTTACTATTGAAAATTGGTTTAAGCTAAAAGAGGTTCAAAGCTATAAAGAAAAAGTTGGTTTATTGGAGTTAGGATTCTCTACATTGTTTTTAAATAGAACAAATCATTCAGGTATCATTAATGGTGGGCCGATTGGTGGATATGAGCAAAAAAGCGATTATAATATCGACTGTAGATTTAACAAAGAAGAAATTAAGCAAAGAATTAGAAAAATTGCTTCTCGAAAGAAAGATATAAAACTATATAAAAAAGACGCATTAAAATTAATAGACAAAATTGAAATGGAAACTGACAATTCAAATGTCATTTTATATTTTGACCCTCCTTACTATCATAAGGCTAGTACTTTATATATGAATCATTATAGTGATGAAAATCACAGAATTGTAAGCGAAAAGATTAAAAGTATAAAAGAGATTAATTGGATTGTATCATACGATAATGTTCCTGAAATAAAAAAGTTATATAAAGAATACGAGAACAAAGAGTATTCATTTAATCATACTGCTTATAAAATTAGAAAAGGTAACGAGATATTATTTTTCAATTTCAAATTAGACAAACCTGCCAATAACGACTGGAATCCAATAAGATACAAATTAATAAAAAACAAAACTACCGCCAACATCGTGTATAAGTAATGGCGGGGGGTGTAGCGTATTCGAGTGTTCTGCCTCGCATCAAATTCTGTGTATCTTGATTGGAAAGTGCTTCGAAGTCCGCCACTACTCATACACGCGACCGTTAGCAACCAGCCGAGAACCAACAAACTATAAACGAAATTGACAATTGCTTAAAATCAGTTATCTTTGCTTTATGGTTATTCGAGAAAAGATATTAAAAGACAGAATTAACTTCTTGAATTTGTGTAAAATTCATAATGTTAAATACTTGTATGCTTTTGGTTCATCGACGACTGATAAATTCGATAAAGAAAAAAGTGATATTGATTTGCTTGTGGAAATTGACGCTTCTGATCCAATCGAAAGAGGTGAGAAATTAATTTCTTTGTGGGACACATTTGAACTGTTTTTTCATACCAAGGTCGATTTATTGACTGATTCATCCATTCGAAACCCATATCTTAGAAAAAGCATTGATTCATCTAAAGTTTTAATCTATGACGGAAAAGGGGTTAAAATACCTGGATGATATCATTCATGCTATTGAATTAATTGAGGACTTCACATCCAACATTTCCTCATTTACAGATTATGTAAAAGATCTGAAAACTCAAAGTGCCGTTGAAAGACAATTAGGAATAATCGGAGAAGCTGTAAACAAATTCGACCTGATTCATCCTGAAATAAGTCTATTCAACGCCCGGAAAATTGTTGGATTTCGAAATCGTATCATACATGCTTACGATGCAGTAGACTCTTCGATGATTTGGGCAATCATAAAAAAAGAGTTGTCACCACTTTACCTTGAAGTAAAGGGACTGATGGAATAGCGGCCAGTTGCTAACAACAGCTAAACCCAATGCGGGCAGCTCAGTGGTTTGCAAATGTCATTTTTTCAAATTAACTTTTTACTCGTTTGACAGAAATCGCTTCGAAAGCCCGCACTGGGCCTAGCTGCGAGCGTTAGAGGCCAGTTGAGTAAAATCCTTATCGTGAGGCACAGCCTACCCAACGCACGGTTTGCGGACATACGGAAGGGTAAATGAGGTTAGTGGTTGATGGTTAGGGCAGAATGTTTTGAAAGCCAGGTGGCCGATCGCTCTGTTTTCAATTATCCATCGCTCGCAGTGAGTAAAGGCGGGAATGTGCAAAGGGTTGTAGCGGGCTGACAGGGAACGGAAAGTAAATCAGCAATCAGCCAGCGCGCATACAACCGGCCTCTAACAAAGGCTAAAATACCAGCGTGCGACAGGAAGTTTCGGGGGATAGTGCAAAAAAAATAAAATTAGTGGGTTAAAGGGTGGTGCACTGTTGACCGCCGGTTTTTAGCCTCGTACGTTGTGTTGCATATTAGGAGAACGACAGATACAATAGCCAAATGCTGAAAAATTATTATCAAATACTTGGATTATTACCAGAATGCTCAAAGGATGATATTAAAAAAGCATATAGAATTTATGCTACAAAATTTCATCCCGATAAACAAAATAGTGATAAATTCTTTGAAGATCGATTTAAGGAAATTAAGGAAGCTTATGACATTCTGATAGATGATAATAAGAGAGCACAATTTGATTCAAAATTTAATTCATCAGATTACTTTTCCTCAAATTCAAGTTCGAGCTATAATCAAAGTGGTTATAGAAATTCTTCAGTTAATGATTTATTGAATGAACTTGAACGAAAGGAAAAAGAAAAAAAACAAAAAGAGAAGAATAAACGGAAAAAAATATTTTATACGAGCAAGGATTTAGTACTAAATGGATTATATGTAAACTGTGGTGGGAGAAGTTATGAATTAACTGACTTTGATAATTCAACAATAAGAAAGGATGACAACTCTAGCTTTGTTTTTATCGGTATTGTGATGATTATTATCGGGATAATAACAATAACATTTTTTATTGGAATCTTTTTATTATTATTTGGCATTTATGGATTATTTTATCGCGAATATTTTGTCGTTTTGATTGGAAAACAGGGCGATACACCGTTGATTAAAGGACGAAAATCAAAGATGAGAAAGATTTCAAAATTGATAAATAGAGCTATAAAAGAGAATGGATGATAAAATACGCAACACAACACGCAATATACGTAAGCCGGGGGATGTGGGTATTTTAAACTTTTGTACATTTACTCAAAATTGTAACGGTTTGATAAGTTGGAGCTTCGAAATCCCGGCCTCCGCATATTGCCATACGTTGTAGGGCATAGTGAAGAGCATCCTGCATAAAAATAACATATAAATGAAGATATATTCTTTACTGATAATTTTGACATTCTTTAGTTTTCATGGATTTACAAAACAGATTAATCCAGATGATTATGTTTTATTAACAATTGAGACAATTAAAGAATCTTCAATTCTATCGAGCGGAGAGATTGATACTCTTTTTATTAATTCAAATGGATTACCATTTAATATTTCTGATACAATTATTAGTTCCGTAAGGTTAATTTTTACAAAGTCAAAAGAGGACTTATTTTTTTGGGGTGCGAAATTTTGGTTTGAAACTATAAGACTTGATTACTCATCCAATAATATTGATTATGGATTTTGTATTAACTCTTGGCAAGAACTGGAAAATTTTATATATGTATCTGGCTCAATTAGCTTCAAAAAAACGAATGAAAGCTGGCAATTGGAGAATAAAAAAGTAAAACATAATGATTATGACAAAATTCTTAAGTTAGATAGTCCTCTTGTAAAACAACCACCTCGACCAAGAAGAAACTATATTGAATGCTATAATTTCGATCTAAAGAAAGTTGCGAATAGAGAGTTTAATAGTCTTGCAGATACCTTGATTGGAAATTGGTACAGCACTGCTGATAGTACTTATACAGAATACCTTTTTCTTAATGATTCGATTTATCAGTATTCATCTATAATAGGAAAAGGAATACCTGTTAGATACGATATAGTAATTAGGGATTTGCTAATAACTCGATACAACGACGAAAAATTCAGAATGTCAATTGATAAGGTTGATTTAAATACAATTCGCTTATATGGATTTGATACAGTGCAATATGAAAATATGGAGCCTAAAATTTATGAGACAGAATTTATCATTCATAGGATTCCTGATACCGAATTTAATTACAGTGATATTAAATGTTGGAAAGAGATTGAGACAAAAGATGGAAGAATTAAATATAGTAGAGACCAAGAGAAATATATAAAGGGATTTATGGAGAGACAATTTAAAGCGTATGAATAACTACGCCCTACAACATGCGGTAACCGTAATTGCCTGGTTTTTTGAGTATTTAGAGGTTTGAGCATTTAATCGGCAGTAATTTCGGATGAAAGTTTTCGTCTCCGAATGCCGGCAAATACGGTAACCGCCGCACGTTAGGCACAAGTTTGAGAAACTAAGATGAATTTAGTGGATAAGATATTTGTATTTCTTTTCGTGACATCATTAATAAATATGATAGCAAGTAGTTATATTTTAAGGAATTACTTAAAATCTAAATTCAACTATACATATCGTCATTTTGCAGAACCTATTTTTGAAGCTCTTAGATTTCTATATACTGAATTGGAAAGATCTAAAAAAGAAAAAATCGATTATAAAAAGCATTTACGAATCTATAGATATGTATTATTCAGTCTTATTCTTTCGCCAGTTACTTGGTTAGTAATACTATTAATTTATGACATCACTTTAAATAAATAAAACCTGTGCCTAACAGCGTATATGTTGCATACCGGGTCCTCGGTCTTTACAATAATTTCTCGTAAATTTATGCTTAACCGTGTTTACGACGTTTGTCGTAAACGGTACGCAACATATACGCGAAACGTTGGCATTCATTGCAGGAAACAACCTGCTAACCTTGAAAATCATCAAGATAATAAAAAGAAAAACATGAAAAGAAATTTGCTTAGAAAAATAGTCGGAGGGTTAAGTTTAACATCAGCATTGTTTGTTTTTCAAGCATGTTATGGAACACCTCAGGATATTAAACCGGATTTATTACTTGAAGGACAAGTAAAATCTAAGACCTCAGGATTACCAATTAAGGGAATTAAAGTTTCTATTGCCGAAAATATGCAATATGAGTTAACAAATGATGAAGGTAAGTTTTCGTTTTATACAGAAATGCTTGAAGAATTAACCCTCCAATTTCAAGATATTGATTCTACACAAAACGGACTTTATATTGAAAAGGATACTGTGTTGACCGATTTAAGCAAAAAAGTATTCTTAGATATAGCCATGGAAGAAAAATAGATGCTCACTAAATTTAAAAAATATAGTTTCAGAAAATTTAGAGATTCGGAAATAAAACTTCACGAACTGAATTACTTATTTTGGGAGTGTACTACACGATGTAATCTGAATTGTTTGCATTGCGGGAGTGATTGCTCAAAAAATAGTATGCATAAAGATATGCCAGCAGAAGTTCTTTTTAAGGCAGTTGATTCAATAAAAAGCATACCACAAAATTTCACCATTGTATTTACAGGAGGAGAACCTCTTTTACGAAAGGACTTAGAACTTTGTGGAAAAGAATTGCGAAAACGATGGTTTTAAATGGTCGATAGTTTCAAACGGTCATTTATACGATAAGCAGAGACATATTTCATTGCTAAATGCTGGAATGGGTGCATTAACAATCAGTTTAGACGGCCTAAAGGAATCTCATAATTGGTTGAGAAATAATGAAAAGAGTTTCGATAAAGTAATAAAGGCAATTGAATTGGCATCAACTTCCAATCGAATTAACTTCGATATTGTAACTTGTGTAAATCAAAAGAATATCAATGAACTTGAACAGATTAGTGAATTGTTAATTTCGAAAAATGTCAAGGCATGGAGATTATTTACAATTATTCCTATCGGGAGAGCTGCTCATAATCCAGAATTATTGTTAACTAACAATCAATTTGTTCAATTAATGGATTTTATAGCAGAGAGCCGAAAATCCAAAGAAATTGATGTAAAATTTAGTTGTGAAGGATATGTAGGAAAATATGAGCCATTGGTAAGGGATTCATACTTTTTTTGCAGAGCCGGGATTAATATCGGCTCAATTCTTATTGATGGTTCAATTTCTGCCTGTCCCAATATTGATAGGACTTTTTCTCAAGGAAATATTTATACGGATAATTTTTATGAGGTTTGGGAAAACAAATTTCAACCATTTCGAAATAGGGATTGGACAAGAGTTGGTCAATGTGAATCTTGCAAAAAATTTAAAGATTGCCAGGGAAATGGATTTCATAATTGGCATGGAGATAAGAAAAATGTATTAGTTTGCTATAATGAGAAAATAGAAAAAGCAACGAAATGCCAACACACAATATAGCCAATAAGGGTTTCGGTGGTTTGCGAAGGTTTGTAGCACGCTTCAACTTTTCGTGTATCGTGATAAGAAATCACCCGCTATCCCTTACTGGCCATATTGTCAAACGTTAGAGGCCAGTTGAGTAAAATCCTTATCATGAGGCACATCCTACCCCACGCACGGTTTGCGGGCATACGGAAGGGTAAATAAGGTTAGTGCTTCAGGGTTGGGGCAGAATATTTTAAAAGCCAGTTGGCCGCTCGCTCTGTTTTCAATTATCCATCGCTCGCAGTGAGTAAAGGCGGGAATATGCAAAGGGTTGGAGTGGGCTGACAGGGAACGGAAAGTAGATCAGCAGTCTGCCAGCGCGCATACAACCGGCCTCTAACAAAGGCTAAAATACCAGCGTGCGACAGGAAGTTTCGGGGGAAAGTGCAAAAAAAAATAAATTTAGTAGGTTAAGGGGTGGTGCACTGTTGACCGCCGGTTTTTAGCCTCGTACGTTAGGCACAAGGCTATGAAACCTTCGAAAATATTATTTTATGACAAAAGATAATACAGTATGGATTGAGGATAATACTCTATATTTCCTGTATCGAAGAGGAAATCCAGAACATATTAAATCTCTGTATGATAAAGGTGAGATTTACTTTAATACACTTGATTACATAAGAATATGTGATCAAAATGAAGATCGTACCGATCCTAATGATGGAATTTCAAACAGATTGTTTCTAGGCGATGTCAAAGTTAGAATGTGCGATGTTGGAAAGGACATTAACAAAGATGGAATTGCTTTAAATGCAGCTAATGCCGTGATGGTTAATGATTCAGAGAAAAAAGGAAATATTTATTGTCTGAGTGGCATCTTTAGTGAACACCTATTGGATGAGAGTGAAGAATTAAAGTTTGATACAAAATCATTTGGAGAATCTATCATTCTAATTTATAAACCAAAAGACTTTATTAATCGAATAATTAAAAGCTTAAGCGAAAATGGCTATGAGGATGTTGCATTTCGTAGAGTATCATATTATCCAAATGATTATTCAGGTCGAATTGGAATATTTCGAAAACATGAGAAGTTCAGTCATCAAAATGAATTAAGAATATTTGTTCCCAATGAAAAAAATACTCCTATCAAAATTTGTATTGGATCATTAAACGATATAGCATATATTGAGAACAACACATTATTAAAATTGACCTATACTAACGGAAAAGTAAAAATAATCAGACTTGGATAGAAGCCCAGTGCCTAACCGCGTATATGTGCCACAGCTACCATCACAGCTTCGAATAAAACAATTCTGAAAAATTATGTATCTTTAGCTTACAAAGCTCAGTCGCAGGTAGCTGCGTCACATATACGCGAAACGTTAGCACCAATTATGACGCAACCAAAATATGTTAAGAATCATCTTTTATGAAAAAATAAAACAAGATGAAACCAACAAAAAAAATTGAAGTTCCAATATTATTGACAGTTGTTCTGATTATTGCAACAACATTATTTCAAAGTTGTAAGAAAGACAATGATAATTTATCCTCAACTGCTTGGATAGAAGAAGAACTAAATGATGAACTGACTATTTCTTTTCCCGAAACTTACGTGGGACTTGGTCGACAACCCAATGAAGAAGGTTTTCAATTTTCAAAACAAAGGAAAGACAACAAAGTAGTATTTGCCATTTCAGGAGAAACTTTTTTTCTTAATTATGGAGATTCTATCAGTAAACCACTTCCCGACACATATCGTAGACTTGATAGTTTCAAGGATATTTTCAATGGAGATGAACTTCAAGGTCGCTTTTACTATATACAAGACAATGGCGCAAGTTTTCGACAATCAGACGGAATTTATTTTATAAAAAGAAACGATAATGAATTTAGTCAAGTCATAGGTGTAAGTTATTCAATTGACACATTCGATGAAGTTGTTAAAATACTTGAGAATATTAAGAAAAAATAACTGGTGCTAACAAATTGTATATGGCAGGCGGGGGTTTTAGCGGTCTGACAAGTCAGACCTTTGCTGTTCACTTTCCTGCGGGTCTGACACGATTTCTCTTCGAAATCCCGCCCGACCACATACAAGTGACCGTTGGCATTCATTGTAAAAATCAGCCGACGCACATTTGGCACTTTTACAAGCTCTATCCCACTTGCTGATGCTTCAGCTTGTAAAAGAGCCAAATTTTTGCCATCACACAATTGATTGATTACAAAATGACAGGTAGATTACAACTCATAGAACAAAAGTTAATCGCGATTGACCCCGCTGGATTTCAGAATCTTTGTGATGCTTATCTAATTTTAAGAGAAACGGAATATAGTAGTTTCAATCGTACAGGAAGTCAACTAGGTAAACAAAAGACTATCCAAGGCACTCCTGATAGTTTTGTACGTCTTTCAGATAATAAATTAGCATATATAGAGTATACAACACAAGCTGAATCTAAAGTTTCCAAAATTTCAGATGACATTAATAAATGTTCAGACCCTGCTAAAACAGGGATATCAGCTGACCTTGTTTATCAAATTATCGTTTGTTTTAATTCTCGGTTGACAGTCGAAGAAGAGACACAAATTCAAACATATGCAAACTCGAAAAATGTAAGGATTGAACTTATTGGCATTGATACTTTGGCAATAGAGATAATTTCAAAGTACATTTTACTTTCTAAGGATTTCCTAGGTATACCAATTGATACTGGTCAAATACTGCCATTTGACAGATTTATTGCTGAGTACAATAACAAAGAAAATCAACTTTCGACTCCTTTAGACAATAAGTTTCTTCATAGAAAAACTGAGATTGAGGAAATATTGAATCACTTGAAAACAGAAGATTTAATAATATTATCCGGAGCACCAGGAGTTGGTAAAACAAAAATAGGTATTGAGTCTATTTCTAAATTTTTAGAAACAAATACGGATTATCAATCATTTGCGATAGCTAAGAAAGATGTAGATATTTTTGAAGATTTAAGAATCCAATTAAATGTAGATAAAAACTATATTCTTTTAATTGATGATGCGAATAGACAATTATCTAATTTATCTCAGATTCTGGGAATTTTTAAAGAAATACGAGTTGGCAAGATTAAGATTGTTTTAACTGTTCGAAATTATGCACTTTATGATATTTATAAAGCAAGTTCCGAATTTGAAAATCATACTGTAGATATTAAAAAGTTTTCAGATGATGAAATTGTTAAAATAATTGAAAGTGATTCCTTTGAAATATTAAATAACAAATATCAAAAGAAGATAGTTGAAATATCTGACGGTAATGTAAGACTTGCGATTATGGCTGCAAGGCTTGCTAAAGAAAAACAAACTGAGTTTCTTTGGGGAGACGTTTCCGATTTATTTGATTCATATTTTGAAAAGTTTTTATCAGATTTTAACCTATTTGAAAATGCTACGCTATTAAAAACTTTAGGATTAATATCTTTTTTCTTTACTATAAACAGAGAAAATAAAGCGTTTGTAAATTCCATTTTAGAATTTTTTGGCATTGATTACTACGAGTTTAATGAAGCTATTGAAGAATTGCATAAACGTGAGTTAATTGAAGTTCAATATAACCATGCACGCATATCTGAACAGGTGATGGCAACTTATTTCTTTTATAGGGTATTTATTAAAGACAATATTTTATCATTCAACATTTTACTATTCAACTTCTTTACCAATTGGAAATCCCGCTTTAAGGATTCAATAATACCTGCCAACAATTCATTCGGTTATGATAAAGTAATTACAAAAATTGATAGGTCTTTATCAGAATACATAAATAGTAAGTCTGACAATGAAGAACAAATATTACACTTCCTTGATTTATTTTGGTTTTATAAACCAGAAGATACAATTACTCATTTCTACGCAAAGGTTTCTTCTCTGCCTGAACCCGAATCTCCAAAGTATTCAACAGATTATGAAACCAATGACTTCGTTTATACCAAAGAGCAAACAATTGATTTTATATCAAGGTTTTATAATCATTCAACTGAATGGTTTGTGCCTGCCATAGAATTAGGTTTTGAATATATCCGAAAGAAACCAGAACATTTACCTGAATTTATAAAACGAATTAGAGAAACATTGTTATTTGATGAACCAGATGAACGAATCGGTTTCAAAAGACAGGTTGATTTTATTAATTTGTTAATTTCGAAAGTACAAAAAGGTGAGCTTCATTACATATCATCCTTTTTTGCAATTTCAAAAACTTTTTTAAAGCATTCTTTTAATAATACCCATGGCGGTAGAAAGCATACAATTACATGGTACAACTATCCCCTCCCTTTCTATGAGGTAACACAAAAATTAAGAACAAAGATTTGGCAAACGCTCTTTGATAAATTTGCAACTTTCCCTGAAGAAGTTTTTAATGTAATAAAGGATTTTAAACCAACACATCACGACTTAGTTCCAGAGATAATGGATTTTGATTTAGGGATTTTAATTCCTTTTATATCAGAAAATTTAACTCCAAATAATTTTCAACACACCCATTTCATACATGACATGATATATTGGAATGACCGTGAAGAAAAAATTTCAAATCGGTCATATCGAGATTTAAAGCAGAAATTTTCAACTCAGGAATATTCTGATTTTTGTAAACTTGATTGGAATAGACTAAGAGATAAAAATGACTTTGAATTTGATGATTTTAAAGAGTACGATAATCTAAAAACGGAAGAAATTAGAACGAATTTTGTATTCACTAATGAAAAGGAGTTTGAGAAGTTATTTATAACAATTTCTAATGTATTGGCAATAAAGAAGAATGATTATTTTTCAGCAGGACAGTCAGTAGATATTGTAGTTGAAGAGAATTTCAAAAGAAATCATGAGTTAGGTTTTAAATTACTGCAATTAATTTTAAAAGATTATCCTAAAGGTCTTCATTTATTGTATAGAACCGTCAAGGTTATTTCAAATCAATCGCAAGAATGGTGTTTGAAATTTTGGGAGGAACTAGAAAATTGGGATAACGAGAATGCAATGTTCTGGCGTATTAATTTTTTCAATTATATACCTGATGATTTTATTAATGAGTATTACAGCAACAAGCTTTTCACAACAATTGAAAGCATTGAGGATTATGCTTATTTATATATTGAAAGCTATTCTAGATATAATTTAAATGGTGTACATCCTACCAAATTGATTCTTGAAGTAGTGACAAATAAAATTGAAGAATTAGAGATAAAAATAACATATTCAGATGATGTATTTGAAAACAATATAAATTTATTTGAGTCCGATTATGACTTAATCAAGCGTTCATATTTTCAACAATACAGAATTAACCATTCTCAAATATTCGATTTTAAAGGAAAAGGATTTGAACAAATATTTAGACTTTACCCAGAATTCCTTCTAGATTTTATTACGGAATATTATACCAGCCATAGTTTAAATGATAGAGATACTAATCTTAAATTGGCATTTATTTGGGATACTGACAAATATTTTGAATTAGTCGAAAAAGCATGTAATCTAATCATAGAAAAGAATCCATACTTTGGTATTGGTGACCATTCTCTAAACATATTATTTAATGAAATTAGTGTTGACCATAAGAAAAATGCTATTTTATTTATCCGTAGTTACATAAAATTGAATTGTGAAGATTATAGAAGAATAAACCTAATATTTGATTCTATAAGACATTTTTTCAATGATAATTTTGAAGAGTTATTACTTTTTTATTTAGCACTAAATCCTAAACTAGATACCTTCTCTCAAGTACGTTGGGAAGGAAATGTTGGAGTACAAGTAGGGGAAGTCAGTTTTGGCGAATTATATGCAAAAAGATGGGAAAATATTCTAGATATAGTCAATAAATCAAATGATACATTGGCAATGATTCCAATAAAAGGTTATTTGAAGAAAGAAATATCAAATCAATATAAATGGGTAGAATCAGAAAGAGAAAGGAAATTTCTTACTCCTGACTGGTAGCCGACACAAGTAGCCATGCACATTTGGCAAACCCACATGGCTATCACACAACCAAATTTGCCAAAAGAGCTTGTCTCGGCAGAGCACGGGATGATAGAAAAAAAACAACGAAATGCCAACACGCGGTATAAAACATTGTGGTTTAAGTGGTTATTCAAACATTCTGCCACGCATCAAGTTCGGTGTAACTGGACAGGGAAGTAGCCCGCAGTCTCCAACGATTTTATACCGCCATCCGTTATGCATAAGGCTATACCAAATCCTAACGATTATGAAAAATAATATTCTTCTCTTAATCTTCTGTACTTTCCTTGTTTCATGTGCAACTAAAATAGATGAAAATACTTCTAAAGGAATTACTATTTCTGGAAGAATAATCAACTACGACTATACTTCCGAAAAAAGTACGATAAGAATTATAATAAATGACAATGGTCTGGCAGATCAAATTAATTTTCACAGTGAAATTGATTCTACTGGTTACTTCAATATTAAATTTGAACGTTATTACCCTCAGGATGTAATGATCGCTTATAAAACCAACTTCCGGGTAATGGTGCATCCGGGTGATAGTTTGTTTATTGAATTTGACGGAAGCACTAATCAAAGAACCAAAATATTTAAGACAATCAGTTTTTCCGGCGATCATGCAGAAATAAACCAACAATTAGCCATCTACCTAAAACACTTTTTCGAAACTAGACCTAGTAGCTATCAACGCAGGGAATTTAAAAAGCTGCAGCTTGATGAATATAAGGCTGTTCAGGATAGTATAAGAAAAAGCAGACAGGCTTATGCCAATAATTTTTATACCGAACATCAATCTTCTAATGAACTGATAAGATGGATAAATACCAATATCGAATTTTCATATTATGATAATTTAATCGCCTTTCCAGATCGCCAGAAATACGCAAATTATCCTGATAATTGGCATATTGATTATTTCAATTTTATAGATTCTATTCCAAGAATCAATACCGAGACTTTAATATATGCCGATACTAGATGGTTTATTAATCAGTACCTTCAGGGGTATATATTTGCAAATATATTTGATTTCGGAGGGAAGATCAAGACAACAAATTTTGACTCACTATTCTTTTATAAAATCATCGAACTTGTCCCAGATGATGGACTAATTGAACAATTAGCTTTAACTGAATATATAAACTTAAACCTCCTCTCAAAATATAAGCTGGCTTTCTATGAAGAAAACCAAAACATTATCAATGAAAAGATCACTAAATCTTTTCTGAGAGAACCGACAGCAATCCATTACAAGGAGATCAAATCATTTCTTGAAAAACCAGTCAAGGCTGAAGACCTGGTAAAATATCATTCAGAAGACCAGGAGGCTATAGAAATATGGAATACTATATTAAATGAAGGAAAAGAGAAAGTGCTTTACATTGATTGCTGGGGCACTTGGTGTGGAGCTTGTTTAAATGAAATTCCGGCTGCAATTAATATGTACGAAAAATATCAGGGAAAGGATGTGAAATTTATTTATCTCTGTTTCGAATCGCCAAAGGATCAATGGGAAAAAGTAATAAATCAGTTTCAGCTAAAAGGAAATCATTATTTTTTAAATACGGATCAAGGAGAATTTTTCGTAAAACTATTTGGAATAACAGGATATCCTACTTATGTAATCATAAATAAAGAAGGGTTTATTGTCCGGAAAGGAAGTTCTTTTAGACCATCTAATAATGAAACCGAATCAATAATAACCGAACTCTTATAGAATAGAGCCCTATGCATAACAGGCTGTCATATTCCATTGCCAGACTATCGTTAAAATGAAATTTAATCATACCTAAGATAAATATTAAAATTAATATGATAAACCGGAGGCAACGGAACATACAGCCGAACCGTTATGCGGCAGCTAAGAAAACGTAAAACCTAAATACGAATATCTTTGTTATAAATAAACAGTAACCACATAGAATGATGAAATTATTGAAGGCAATCGGCAAACAGATGCAGTACCCGAGGGGATTATTCGGCAAGATTTTTTTTGCATGGATGACAAGAATGACTATTGCACATGCCCGGTGGACGGTGGACCTCTTGGATGTGCAACCGGATGACGATGTCCTCGAAATAGGTTTCGGAAACGGCGCAAACATTAAATTGCTGTTACAACGAGCATCCAGAGGTACCGTGACAGGTGCCGAAATATCAGAGACAGCAATCGAAATGGCATCTAAGAAAAATGCCAAAGGAATTTCGGATGGCAAAGTGATACTGCACCTAGCCCCAGGCAACACTCTTCCTTCTAAAGATAGCGTGTTTGACAAGGCATGTACGGTTGCCACGGCGTATGTGATTGAATATCCAGGAGCGGTATATAAAGAAATGTACCGTGTTCTCAAACCCAATGGACGCGCGGCCGTTACTTTTCCCGTCCGGGAGAATTTTATGCGATTTAAACCAGTAGGAACGGAAGGCTTTTACCTCCATAAGCTTGCATATCTTGAAACAGCATTTCGCGATGCGGGCTTCGTCAATTGCAAAACCGAACGCAATGATCGGGTACGCTTTGGCGCTCATTGTATGCTTGGAGAGAAGCCGACTATCAACTAAAAATAACGCCTCATGGACGACATCAATCAAATACCTTTTAATTTCGATCCTCGAATCGGCATGATTGTCGGTTTCATGGTTGGGTTCTTGGTCTTTGCAGTATCTCTGGATCTGACGTGGGAAAAGCTGCTGAGAGTCATCAAAAGGCCGAAGGCCCCCACAATCGGACTTGTTGCTCAATTTGGAATCCTGCCTGCCATTGCCTTCCTGGCCGGTCTGTACCTAACCGATGCACCCAGTATCGCACTCGGACTTTTGCTGGTCACTTGTTGTCCGGGCGGAGCTCTGTCAAATTATCTTACTGGTGTAGCCAAAGGGGACGTGGCAACCTCCATAAGCATGACGACAGTCTCTACACTTTTCAGTATCGTGCTTACACCAGTTTTGTTTGCCTTTTGGGCATCCATGAACCCTTCCACGCTTGCAGTTCTTCAGAATATCAGGATGGATCCACAGCGGGTTATTATGACCTTGCTAATCATGTTGGTCATCCCGGTCACTGCCGGTATGCTCCTGCGCTCCAAACGTCCCAATACTGCCATTCGCATCCGTGGCGTAACGCGCCGCGTCGCAGGAATCGTATTTGCCGTAATTGTTGCAATGATAATTGGAAGTAACCTTAAGTCTCTTGCTCTTTTAGCTCAAGTTGCAATACTCCCTGTTCTTTTTACATTTGTAATTGCAGTCGGTTTAGGTTGGGGGCTCGGATTGCTGGGGGGTCTAATGGCAGCAGACCGTCGAGCAGTGGCCATTGAGGTCGCATTCCAAAATGTTGCTCTTGCTATTGGCATGGGAATCACTTTCTTCCCCTCCCTCGGAGGTATCGCAGCGGTATCGATATTATGGGGTATTGTACATTTAACATTAGGTTTTGGGCTCGCCATAGTATGGAATCGAATGGCGTTAAAATGACGTTATAACCAAGTAATATACGATATTTAAAACCGTTGATCGAAGCGACATGTACGAAGAAGAAAGCCGACCGCATAACAGCGTGTATGTTCAATAGCGGGTGAGGTAGTAAATCGAAAGTCTGTGCTTCTAAGAAATTTTGTGCTAAACGGACAGGGAAGTGCTTCTAATCCGCTACTGCACATACACGCAAACCGTTAGCAACAAGTGGATTTGGCATCCTGCTCAATATAAAATCAACTGATTGTTTCTGAATATGGAAACAAATTCGTAGTTTTGTGTAAAATTGATTAATGAAAAAACCGATTGAGATAATCTTGCTCCCAGAGGCAGATAAGTTCGTTGACAAAATTGAGAAATCAGCAAGAAAGAAATTATTCTATGCGATACGTAAGACAAAAATGCGGATTTATGGTGCTTGGTTTGAGAATTTGAAAAGCTCGAAAGATATTTTTGAGTTTCGAGTAAAGGATAGTAACAAGTTTTTCGACTTTTTGCATTTTGGGATAGTTCGGGTGACACTGAGACATTGATAGTTTGTACGCACGGATTGATTAAGAAAACAAACAAGACACCAAAACAGGATATTGAAAAAGCAGAGTTAATTAAAGAAAAATATTTTAAAGGATTATTATAACACTCATGATTATGAAAACGAAAGAATATAAAAGATTCGAGGATATAGAGGATAAGTACTTTGGTAAAAAAGGAACTCCCGATAGAGATGAGTATGAGTTTGATTTGAAAATGGAGCTGATTGGAGAAAAAATAAAACAATTAAGGATTCAAAATAACTTGACTCAATCACAGCTTGGAGATTTGATAGGTGTTAAACGTTCACAGATTTCAAAACTTGAACATGGAAACCATAGTGCTTCTGTTTCAACGATAATGAAAGTTTTTCAAGCAATGAAAGCTAAAGTTAAATTAAGGATTGAGACAGATGATAATCTTGAATTCGCTTTTTAAGAACCACCAGTTGCTAACAGCCGGTCATAAAACATTGCGCGGATAGTGCTAAATTTTAACAATATAACAATTAATCAAAGGCAGTAACGGTTTGATACGGAAGTGCTTCGAAATGCACAACGTTTCATACCGGCAAAACGTTGGCAGTCATTATATAGAAACATCTCAGGATTACAAACTACAAATGCTAATAACAATGAAAACACTACCTTACTTTTTGCTGCTAATTTTTTCAACTACATTATTTTGTTCATGTGAAAAAGAGAAAGCAAAACCTGAGAGTTTCCTACCGCCAAGCTATTTTGATTATGAAGATTTTGTCACTGATGGCATAGTTGCGTACTTTCCATTCAATGGAAATTGCGACGATTCTACAGGAAAACTGGTAAATATCATTGGTAATAATTTGACATATACATCAGACAGATTCGACAAGCCAGGAGGTGCATGTTACTTTGACGGTAATGAAAGTTATATCTGCATAGAAAACCATAGTTTATTAAATGGCAATGCCTATACAATATGTTTCTGGTATCGATCGGACTTAGGTGACACCCTTTTACAATCGATACTTTCCAAATCTGATTCTTTAGGCTATGGGTATACAATTGATGTAATTAATTCCGAACATTTTTCTTATCCATCATTTGCATTCCGAACTAAGGATATATTATTTGAGGGTTGGCATTCAATTGGACCATTATCTCATTTTTGGTCATTGGAAAGTGAACAGAAATATGAATTCTTAGCCGTTGCATTTAGTGAAACTGATTTTGTAGCTTACTTAAGGGGCGGTGAATCACATAATTCTCCGGCAATATATTTTAATGCAAATCAACAAAATTTATACATTGGTACGAACACAAATAATAAATATAAAAAGTATAAGGGAGAATTAGATGATTTACTGATATATAGTCGAATTTTAAGTTATGAAGAGATTGAAACATTATCTAAATGGAATTTTGAAGAATAACACCTGCCAACATCCGGTAAATTTCATTGTCAGGTTCGCTCCGAATTTCGTAAATTCGTTTCGGCGGTGTTGATGGATTTTACAGGGCTCCGCCAACCCTGCCAACGAAACTTACCGGTGGACCGTTGTGCGTCATGCCAAAACTACACTTTACTAAGAAGATACATGAAAACAATTACGTTATTTTTATTTTTTTCGATGACTATTGTTCGAGCTTTTTCGCAACAACAATCCCCGATTACATTCCAAGAGTTAAAAGAGTACGAGGGCTTATATGAATATAGAAATCAATCACCATTTAAAATTGCAGCGTCTCCAAAAAATATTCATTTATATGCGATTATTAATGACGTAAAATTTGAATTGGCATACCTTGGTAACGATTTATTTATAAGTCAGGCTCAGGAGAAAATACAATTTTTCCGAAATTCTTCAAACACAGTAGTCGGCTATATTTTAGACGATACCAGATTTAAGCTATTAAGCAAGGAAGTTGAATTCCCAAATCAACTATGGTACGTCCGCATGGACACCTTAAAAGGATATACTTATGTGCAACCGGAAGCTATCGATGATGGATTACAGACAGGAAGTTTAAAAAAATCGGGTTTAGACACATCTTTACTAAATGAGATGATGGTAAAAATCCTAAATGGAACTTACCCTAACGTTCATAGTGTCCTCATAATTAAAGATGGCAAACTTGTTTTCGAAGAATATTTTTATGAATACACCAGGGAAAAATTGCACGAAACGCGCTCTGCTACTAAGACTTTTATTTCTGCATTGACAGGAATTGCCATTGACAAGGGCTACATAAAAAATACAGATGAGACTGTTCTCTCGTTCTTTCCAGAATATTCAATTAAGAATAATTCTGAAGCTAAAAAACGAATAACGATTGAAAACTTGCTTAGCAATCAAAGTGGTTTGGATTGTGATATAACTAATCCAGAATCGGAAGGTTATGAAAGCAAAATGAACAATAGTGATGATTGGGTAAAATTTACCCTTGATCTGCCTATGATTGAGAATGCAGGCAATATTGGAAGGTATTGTTCTGGTACCATGATAGTAGCCGGACGAATCATTGAGAAACAAACAAAAATGACTGTACCTGAATTTGCAAAACAGACTCTTTTTAAAGATTTAGGAATTAAGAATTTTGTTTGGAATTTTAAGCCTGATAAATCAAGTACAGAAACAATTTGCGAAGTATTTTTAAATTCAAGAGACATGGCAAAGTTTGGCTTATTGTTTCTTGATAAAGGGCAATGGAATGGCAAGCAGGTCATTTCATCTGATTGGGTAAAGCAGTCTTTATCCAAGCATTCAGTGATTCAAGGTGTTGATTATGGCTATTTCTGGTGGATTAAGTATTTAGATGCTGATGGAGTCAGATATTTTGGAAAGGCTGCACAAGGTAATGGGGGACAAAAAATTTACATTTGGGAAGAACAAAGCATGGTGACGGTTATAACAGGCGGCAATTACAATGTTCAATCACCGTCTGACGAATTGATCAGTAAGTATATATTGCCAGCTTTTAATAAAAAGAAATAGAGCCAAAGAAAGGCACGAACGTACAACAATAGCTTTATACAATTTTGGGGTGAAGTGTAGGCTAGAAGTTTTTATCTTCGTGCTGCACTTGGTCACGGTGGACATTGACACGTTTCAATTCCCGCAACTGTATAAAGCCAGACGTTGTGCAGCATAGCAGGAAACCCCCGTTGAACTGACCAATGCCATTTAACAGAAAGAAAATTTGTATCTTTAGGTATTAAAAATGAATGAGATGAGTACAGATGAAATAATAAAAGAGATTCAGCGGCTGCCTGTTCAAAAGCAAATTTTGGTCATTGAAGAAATTATACGTTCGATAAGAAAGAAGGCACAAGAGAATCAAATGGAAATGGCTGCGGAAGCCTTATATGAGGATTATAAGAATGATAAAGATCTGACAGCATTTACCGGTATTGACTTTGATAACTTTTATGAAACAAAGTGAGGTTTGGCTATTAAATCTGGATCCTACTATTGGGGCCGAAATTAAAAAGACACGTCCGGCAATAGTGGTAAGCGATGATGCATTGGGGAAATTACCATTAAAGGTTATTGTCCCCGTCACAGATTGGAAAGATAAATATTCAATCGCACCATGGATGATCAAAATTCAACCGGATTCTTCAAATGGATTATCCAAGGATTCCGCCGCAGATTGCTTCCAGGTAAGGTCAGTATCTGAAGAAAGGTTTGTTCGCAAAGCTGGGACAATTAAGTGATATTGTTTTGGATGAAATAAAACGAGGTCTATCAATAATATTATCAATTGATTAAGCTAGGCTGCACAACATCGTATATGTGCCACAGCTACCTACTCTTGTCCCGAAGAAATAAATCCGGAAAATTTTGTATCTTTATTTTACGATGCACAACGAAAGGTAGCTGCGTCGCATATACGTCACCGTTATGCCCAATTAAGATGAAAAATTCTGTTAAAAATATAATCCTAATCCAGTGGATAATTTTAATTACTATATCCTGTAATCCAAAGAACAAAACAGTTTCATCAAATCATTCTTTTAATACATTTGCTACTGAAAAAATAGATTCAATTGGTAATGAATTGATAAAAACTGGAAAGGCATTAGGATTTTCCATTGCCGTCCTGCATAAAAGGGACACCCTATATGCAAATGGATTTGGATTTCGAGATATTAACAAAGATAAACCTTTTACTTCCGAAACCATATTTCAGATAGCTTCCGTAACTAAGTTTATTACATCTATTGCTGTTTTAAAATTAGTGGATAAAGGAAAGCTTTCATTAGATACTAAAGTAAGCACCATTTTACCTTCCTACCCGATTAAAGCTGACGGAGATAGAATCACAGTTCGGCATTTGCTCAACCATACTTCGGGAATTAAGGAATATGGATTCATTGCGGATAGTATATTAGCAGACAAAGCGGGTAATATTGACAGTAAAGTCCTTTTTGAAACGTTTAATCACCTCCCAGCGGAATTTAAGCCCGGAAGTAATTTTTCATATACAAATTCTGGTTTCCTTTTATTAAGCCTAATAATCGAAGAAGTAAGCGGCAAATCATATAGAGACTTTATTAAAGAAGAAGTTTGCGAACCATTGGGTTTAAATGTATTGGATACATGGAAAAACAATGTTAATAAAGATAATATTTCGTTAGAGTTTGTTTTAAAGGACCAAACTTTTACAGTGAGTAAATACAATGCTATAACATGGTTATTAGGCGATGGAGGGTTAAGTACAAATTCCATTGAATTGTCTCAATTAACCTATTTGGTATTTTCAGAAGGGTTTTTACCCAAATCTCTAATAGATGAAATGTTACAAAGTCCTACCCTGAAAAATGGAGCTAAATCTGATTACGGATTGGGTGTTCGCAAAGGTGAATTGTTTAATGAACCGGTATGGGGACACACAGGTGGCGGAAGTACCTCTACGAATGTAATGACCTGGTATCCCGAATCTGAAATTTCTATTGCGGTACAGGTAAATACAGACAATACCCCGCTAAATGCCATAGAAATCGAATCGCAGATATTACCCATCATTTTTTGGGACAGGAATTTGGGGATTGACACATTGAACCTTGAAAATAAACACATTAAGGAATACGAAGGACTTTTCTCAGACTGTCCCAGGTATCCACATCAGAAAAGAACCATTTCCACTTATGTCCACAGTGATGGAAATTTATATCGTAAAAGAAAAGAAAGTCAATCAATCGGTCAAAAGCTTATCCCCGTTGGAATCGGCATCTTCGCACCGGAAGAATTCCCATTGGACAGAGTCGTTTTTGACCGAAATGATGAAGGTGATGTTGTTGCAATGAAAGACTATAATAACGGACACTTCATGGGATTGAGAAATAAAGAAGTTGACTAAAATAACTGGGCATAATAAATAGGACTCTGAGCGGTTTGCATTCCAATAGCTATCGGAACAGCGATGAGTCCATGTTGAACTACACTTCGGCAGGCTCAGTGCACCGCACCCGCCGGGCTATGATCTATGTACTTAACGAGGCTTTTGTTGTTTTTGGGGATTGTGCGAGCGGAAGGTTATTAGAAGCAGTGAAGTTTTTTATGCCCTACCTTGGCTGGAAACAAGCGATATCATCCGGATTTTAGCTGATTATGCTACCTTGTGAGCATACTTTTCCCGTCCCCATCCATGTATGTCTGGCCAGTCTTAAAAAGTTGATACTAAAAATTGGGGAGAAGCTACCTTGTCCGGAGACCTGATCCTGGGCAAGTCCCTTACCACAACCATCCGGCCTTTCTTGCATACGGGACACTGACAGGGATTAAAGCCGGTGAGACGTTCAATGCGTTGCAGCCGGGTTCCAGGAGGTTCCTTGTCTTTTATCAGGGTGTCAATATCCGGTTTCTTCTCCGGAACAAAGTGCAGTTCAAGGGTCGTATGATTATAAATACCGAAGTACCTGATCTTCACAAAGAGTGTTGGCAGGATATGCAGGGTAAAGCGTCACAGGAAAAGGTGTTCGGATTGATATTTTTATGTATAATTAATAGTTCTTATGGGACTCCTGCGGCTTACCCTCCTGGTGCCATACCTGATCGAAGCCGTCAAGCTTCTGGATTTCAATTTGTTTGGTTGGTTGAAAAAGTAAACAGTTTATGCGACGTTTTTGTTACCTTAATGTTTCTGCCGGTTTATCATAAGGAGAAACCAGCAAAGATCGGGAAAATGAATGTCAATTCAGACTGATTTATCATAACCATGCGGGAAACAGTTATCTTTAAATTTGACGATTTCACATTGTGCCCAAGGGAATATAGCCTGAAAAAAAATGGGAAGAAAATCCATCTGCGCCCGAAAGTAATTGATACACTGGCATATCTGGTTGAACATTCAGAAATTTTAATTAAGAAGGATGAACTCCTTACTAATATATGGCCTGATGTAATTGTTACTGATAATGCACTGAATCATTGCATTGATGAAATTCGTCGGGCGTTGGGGGACAATGCTCGGGCGCCGACATTTATTGAAACAGTCCCACGGTTAGGATATAAATTTATTTCGAATGTGGAGATAGTCCACACCACTTCACCATCCAGTTTAGCATCGGCACATATCTCCAGACAGATTCAGACGTCAGGGGATTCAGATTCAACGGAATATTTACAACATAAGCAAAGATCAAAGCGTAAAGACCTGCGATTTCTTATCCTGAATTTAATTCCGGCCATTGCCCTGGTATTGGTATTGGTATTGGTCCTGCGGGGTAACACATCCTTTACAGATTCCGATGCAGTGCCAGTTTCCCTGGCTGTACTGCCGTTTATAAATTTATCTGACACAAGCGAGCAGGATTTTTTTGTCGATGGCATGACAGAGGAAATGATTTCAACACTTTCCAAAATTCACGGTCTCGAAGTCATTGCCCGTACTTCAGTCATGAAATATAAAAACAGCCAAGAGAGTATTGTTGAAATTGCGAATGAACTCAATGTGGGACAGGTACTTGATGGAAGTGTGAGAAAAAACGGTAATATGCTGAGGATTTCCGTTCAACTTATCGATGCAAAAAATCAGGTTACAGTATGGTCCGCTGAATACGACAGAGCGTTGAAAAATGTCTTTGCCATACAGACTGACATTGCACAGGGTGTGGCAAAAGCAATGAAAATAAGGTTGCAGCAGTATGATAAACTTAGACTTGGTAAGCAACCCACTGAAATTCTGGAAGCATATATTCTGTACCTGAAAGGTCGACACGAGTTGAATAAACGTACCGAGGCCGGAATTAAAAAGGGATTTGAATATTTTACGCGTGCCACTGAACTAGATCCGGAATATGCTCCGGCCTATACCGGCTTAGCCGATGCCTATTCCTATTTTGCTATTTATCATATTATCCCCGGGCCGGAGGCATTTCCACTGGCAAAATTGTATGCTATGCGGGCACTCTCACTGAATGATCAGATCGCTGAAGCCCATGTTTCATTAGCAATGATTCTTGAAGGTTATTACTGGAACTGGGCTGATGCGAGGCAGGAATATTTACGTGCCTTATCCATAAACCCAAATCTTGCCAGTGCCCACAAAGAATATTCAGAATATTTGATGTTCACAGGTAATTTTGAAGATGCAATCAGCGAGGCAAAACAAGCCTTGAAACTCGATCCTTTTTCGGTTGTCATGAACGGGAACCTGGGACATGTGCTGTACCGTGCTCGTCGATATGATGAGGCTGTGGAACAATTGGAGAAGACCCTCGCAATGGTTCCCGGTGAACTTCTTACAGTACCACTTTGGCATCTTGGCCTTGCTTATATACAGAAAGGCGAAATTAACCATGCTATAAAAGAACTTGAGAAATTCAGAATTCATTCCAAAAATAATCCTGATTTGCTGGCGATACTTGGGTATGCTTACGCCAGAGCTTCAATGAAGGATGAAGCCCTCAAGGTCCTTGAAGATGTTAAATCACACCTTAAGGAACCTGATGTCTTTTTTCATTTCGATCTTCCGGTCGACCTCGCTCTTATAAATACCGGACTTGGAGAGAATGAAACTGCTCTTCGGTGGCTGGAAAAAGCGTATTCTGAGCGGGCAACTTCTCTTGTATTCCTAAAAACCGAGCCATTTTTAGATCCCCTGCGATCTGATCCGGGGTTTATCACCTTATTAAAGAAGATGGACTTAAATTAGGTCGATGTTTGAATTTACTTCAGCAATATCAGACTTCTTGTGAGTACCTGATTACCTGCACTCAATGAATAATAATACACGCCCCCAGCCATTCCGCTTGCATCGAAAACAACATATTGTTTTCCGCCATTAACCCGCTTAGCCAACAAAGTTCTTATTTCTCTTCCCATCTGGTCATAGATCTTTAGTGAAGCATATACACCTTCCCGGACCGAGAAGGAGACAGTAGTAGTAGGTCTAAAAGGATTCGGGTAGTTCTGGTAGAGTGTAATTCCATTCTTGCTTTCGTCTTTGTAACTGACCTCATTTATACCAGTTTCCAATGCAGGAGTGTATTCTTCCACGGTTTTGGAAGCGGGATGTGGCGGGGCTGAGAAGGAGGACCCCCCAATAGCGTAAATTTTTCCACCTGAGGTGCAGCTTGTCAATCCAAATCTTGCGGAATCCATGCTTGCGACCAGTGTCCACAAGTCATTGGTGGTATCGTACTGTTCCACCACGTTCAGGCTGGTTGTTCCCGAATGACCGCCAATGGCATAAATTTTCCCCTGGACTGCGCTTGTTGCCAGCCCCCATCTGCCATTTTCCATACTCGCTTTCGTGTACCATTGGTCGACTGCTATATCGTATTCTTCCACTGTACCTGTGCCTGTTACTCCCGGCAGTGGTCCTCCAATAGCATAAATTTTTCCATCAACGGCACTGGCCGATAACATGGCCCTTGCGGTATGCATTGACGCCCGTGATGTCCACTTATTGAGTACCGGGTCGTACATCTCTACGGTTGCAAGTTTCTCCTCGTTTGCACCAGCTCCTCCAATAGCATAGATCTTCCCGTCAACGGCAGCTGTGGCAAGTCCTTTTCTAGCCGTGGGCATTGAGTCTTTTACGGCCCACGTGTTGGTTGCTATGTCATACTCTTCAACCGTATGAAGTGCAGGCAAGCCATTTGCTTCAAACCCGCCTATGGCATAGATCTTTCCGTTTACGGCGCAAGCTGAGAGCCACCTTCGCCCTGTTGGCATATCGGCCTTGGTGGTCCACTCATCGGTTCCGGGGTCATAGACTTCGAGGGTATGCAAACCAGCTCCATTGGCTTCGGCATAACCGCCAATCACATAGATCTTACCATCTGCTTCGCAGCTGGCAAGACCCAAACGTGCAATAGGCATACCTGTTTTCGTAATCCACTCATCGGATTGTGCAGTACAGTGATTTGCCAGCATTACAATACCGATTGCCAATCCCCACATTATTGTTAATTGAATATTTTTCGAGGTAGATTCCATAATGATTTTACTGTTTTCTGCAGCTGTAAAGGGCAGAGATTCTATGCTCGATTTAGTGTTTTAGTAAAGCAAAATTAGGAAGATTGAGGAGTGAATACATAAAAAAATCCTCAAAAAAGTATGACGGAATGATGATTTAGTTATGACATTGGGTATTGAATTCTTCTGATTCCATTAATACGGGAATATGTTCAAATTAATAACATGCGATAAAGTAATCATACCCATCAACCTAAAGGTCGGCGTCTGAATCCTCTGTCAGAACTTCTTTGTCTATTGACATCAGTTCCGATAACTGGGTTACGGGCATATGATCCACCCCGGCGGAACCGTGGTTCCGCTGGACCTGGTGCATGGCTCGCAGCATGTTCTTTCGTGTTAGTACCTGTTCGATCATTTTTGGTGTCTTTATCCTTGGTTCCCTGCTCATCCTATTGAAAGGCTGGAAGCTGCTTACGCAGCCAGCCTCCTTTCAGCATTCAGAGCAATTTAATGTTCGGCCCTTCGCTGTGTCGTGAGACCTCTGCCTTTCTTATGACAGCTCGTTTCCTGCAGCTACTATGGCTTCTGCTGACTTCTCCTTTCTCAACCCGTGAGTTGGGAGATCTCCCCTGGCAAGAGCTTTTCCCTTCCTCCGATCCCTGCGACATCTACATACAAGCTCACGTTAACTTTTAGGACGTTACAATGATGTGCTTGCTTATCCCAAGCTTATATGCCTCTTATGCCGTCCCTGTTCGTCAGTACCGGATTTTGCAGTCTAGCTTCCTTCAGCTCCCGGATCGCTCCGGGCTGCCTTGCCACTTGCTAACGGTTTCCCGATGGATATCGGGATTACTCCCGCCCGTAAGGGACTTGCACCCTCTGGAAAAAAAACAACACCTGACTTTGCTCGTTAATCAAAGAAAATTGTTATTTTCAATTATTTATTGAGCTTTCAATAGGTGTGTGCTACTGCTCATGCAGGGCACACACACATGGTATAGTGCATGCGGGTTTCAGCGGTTTGCGAAGGTTCGTGGCTCGTAAAAGAAGTCTGTGTAAACTGATAGGAAATCGCTTCGTACTCCCGCACGACACCATACCATCAGCCGTTGTGGTGCATTTGACCGAGCACTTCGACAATGATTTGATAATCTGAAATAAATTAGTTATCTTTGACGTTAGTAATGTAAAATGATAGTATGATTGTTTCATTTGGTTCAAAGGATACAGAGAAAATATGGAATGGAGAACGAGTAAAAAAGATGCCAATTGAGATACATCAAATTGGACGGAGAAAATTGAGAATGCTTAATAACTCCCAAAATTGGTCTGATTTGAGGATACCTCCATCCAATAGACTTGAGAAATTAAAAGGATCCGATTTTTATAGTATCAGGATTAATTACCAATGGAGAATTGTATTTAAGTGGATTGATAATAATGCACACGATGTTGAGATAGTAGATTATCATTAAAAATCGGAGGATTTAAAATGGACATAGCAAACATACACCCAGGAGAGATTTTACTAGAGGAGTTTTTACGTCCCCTTGAGATTACAGCTTATAGATTATCAAAGGATACCGAGATGCCTCAGACTCGTATTTCACAGATAATTAAGGGTAAACGGAGGATAACGGCTGATACTGCATTGAGATTTTCATCTTATTTCGGTACGACTGCAAAATTTTGGCTTGGACTTCAGGATGATTATGACATTGAAGAAGAGAGAAAAGACAAGCAAGAAATATTAACGAAAATAAAGACAAACGCACCACAATAAATAGGACTCTGAGCGGTCGACTTTCCGATAGCAATCGGAACAATATCCGATATCTTCATGTTGATGACTTCCTGTCCGCGTAAGCCTGCCGAGTATATCAAGGTCAGAACCACCCTTTGTTTAAGCAGGGTCGGCGCTGCAAATAGCTCTTTTAGTTCCTGTTGATTGAGAATAACCGGAAGTTTTGTATCTTTCTTCAGCGAAGGCAGGGCAATGGCGTTCTTGTTCATACCCAGCAGGCGGTAGTAATAGCGAAGGCCGTAAACCATGTGTTTAAAACTGCTGCGGGAGGGAGATTTTGGATCCCGTGCCAGAGCCACCAGGTATCCGTTGATCTCTTCCGGGTCGATCTGCTCAGGCAGTTTCCCGAAGTGAAGCACGAAAAGGGCGATACGCCGGATGCGGTGCACTGAGCGCAGTCGAAGTGTAGTTCTGGAGGGTACTTTTACTCTGGCCTCGAAGGATAACCTGCTGTTCCAGTTTACGAACAACATGACTGAATTCAGGAACAAGCAATATGGCTTGTTCTACAATGGTAAAACCCGTCCCGATGGCTATCTGGATTCTCATAATCAGAAATTTTAGTGTGAATAATTTCGAATTATAGAAAGAATCGGGTATTTTTAAAATAGCTATCCGCATAGGCGGATTTAGTTCAACACACAAAATTAAACAGTTGGGGTTCAGTGGTTTGCGAGCATTTGTTCCCGCATCAGCTTTTTCATCGGTGGATACGAATGCGCTCCGAGAACCCAACCGTTTCATATTGTCAAACGTTGTGGATAATGGTAAAATGATGACAAAATGACATTTGAAATACATGAATTAAAATATCCATTAGATAAATACATAGAAAGTATTTTCTACTACAAAGACTTTGTTCCCGAACATAGCATTGAAAGAGTTGTGCCTACAGGAAACATCTTTATTCTTATTGAGTTAGATGGATTTGAAAGAAAAATATTTGACAAAGAATTAAATCCAATAGGATACCTCAATAAAATCCTGGGTTTCTGGCATGCAACTGAAATATCTAAATATATCCAGCACATCAACATTCAGAAATGCTTGTCTATTCAGTTCAAAACAACAGGAGCATTTCCATTTTTAAAAATTCATATAAATAAGCTTAATAACACTGTTAGGGAATCTGATAATTATTTTGGGGATAGTATATTAAATCTTCGTCACAAAATAATTCAAAAGCAAAATTTCAATGACAAATTCGAGATTGTTGAACAATGGCTTTTAGAAATTTTGACGAAAATAAAATACCTCCACAGGAAATAATGGATGTTGTAACAAAAATGCAATCACAGCCATATTCTAAACATAATGAATTGCTGAAAGATTATCCAAAAACAAACAAATACCTAATAGAACAATTTAAAAAATATTGTGGCTTGACTCCAAAAGTTCTACATCGGATTTTTCGATTCAACACCTTGTTAGCATTCATCAATCAAAAGAAAGAAATTGTTTGGACAGCTATAGCATACGAAACAGGATATGCTGACCAATCGCATTTCATTAAAGAATTTCAGGAATTTTGCGGATTTAATCCCAGCAACTATATTAAAAATAGATACAATGAATCTATTCCGAATTTTTTCCCACTTGATAAGTCAGGTTAATTTTTTACAATACTTTGAACTTTACGAAAGCTAACTTTGCATCAAATTTTAAAACTGATAACTATGGATATTTCAACATTAAATTGGATTGCAGTAATTGTAGCGGCCTTGTCAAATTTTCTTATTGGCGGACTTTGGTATTCACCGGTATTGTTTGGAAAAATTTGGATGAAAGAAAATAATTTTTCTGAAGATGACCTGAAAAAAGGAAATATGCTAAAAATTTTCGGATTCACATTTCTTTTTTCGATTTTAATGGCAATTAATTTAGGAATGTTCTTGAATGATGCAAATACAACTGCAAGTTGGGGTGCTATTGCAGGGTTTCTGGCTGGATTTGGCTGGGTGGCTATGTCAATCTTTATTATTGGGCAGTTTGAGCGTAAATCAACAAAATATATGCTAATTCACGGTGGCTATGTCACTATTAGTTTTATTGTAATGGGATTAATTATAGGACTTTGGAGATAAAATTACACCATGGATAAAGCAGAACAAACTATGATGGACAATCTGTTCAAAAACACAGGTAAAACACTTGAAGAATGGATTGAGATTGTAAAAAAACAGAACTTTGAGAAACATGGAGAAATACTAAAGTTTTTGAAAGAAAAACATTCTTTTTCACACGGATTTGCAAATATGGTTGCAATGAAATCAAGGGGTGCAGATGCTGGATCTGTTGAGAATAAAAACGAGTTAATTGACAAACAATACAGCGGGAAAGAGCATTTCAAACCCATTTATGACAAACTGATAAGCGAAATTCAAAAATTAGGAACAGATGTAGAAATTGCACCCAAGAATTCCTATGTTAGTTTAAGGCGAAAAAAACAATTTGCAATTCTCAACCCCGTAACGAAAACACGATTCGAAATTGGAATTAATCTAAAAGGACAAGAACCAAAGGGGAGATTAAAATTGGAAAAACCAAATTCAATGTGTTCCCACACAATAAACATAACAGACATAAGTGACATTGACAAAGAAGTTCTTGAATGGATTAAAACTGCTTATGAAAATGCAGGATAAGAGAACCACTACCCACAATAATTAGAGCTTCATGTGGTCTGAAAGACCCAGCATGATTCCGATGGCAATCGGAACCAGTTGAACGACATCCCGCGGAACATCATATATGGAGTTTCGATAAGGTACTCATTTCTAGTTGCTTAATGTTCGTTGAAAAGAAAGATTCAATTAAGGTTGCCTTTTTGAGTAAGGAGGTCCCGGATATTCAATTTAATATTCATTTGTGTTGTAAAAATGCAGTTTCAATCATCTTGTCTGAGCCTGAAGGTTTGATTTTGCCTGGTTTTACACGTGTGTAGACCATAAAATTCTATCCTGCATACGGGCGGGTTAAGCCATAGAGAAAAATCAAATACCAGGGAAAGTGCATGTACCGAAAGCCGGTGACCTGATCCTGGGGATTATCGCGACAACCACCAGGCGTCCCTTCCGGCATTTCGGACATTGGTAAGGATCTAAACCCGTAAGCCGGGAGATGCGTTCTGCATCGGTTGCCGGCATCTTAATGACCATCTTGCCTGTGTCCTTTAAAATGGTGGTCATAAAGCGGGTGCTGTAAATACCATAATGAAGGATCTTCACAAAACCTTTGGGCAGGATATGCTGACAGAACCTTCGCAGGAACTCTTCACCAGAAAAGCATATAAAAAACGATAGTGCGGAGATTAATGGGCGTAATCTGAGCATATTTTGCGGAGAAAGTTTCCTTTGCGGAGAATAAGGAGTATATTTGTCGTATAAATTGCGGAGAATGAAAATCTATATACACGAAAAAGAAAACTGGACTGACTTCACCTGGGACAATAAGAAAGTGATGATAAAGCTTGGTGAAGCTAGAAATCAACAGGGCAGACTTCTTGGGAAAATGGAATCGCTGGGTTTTGATTTGCAAAATGAAGCAGTATTGAACACGCTTACTTTAGATGTTATTAAATCATCAGAAATAGAAGGCGAGTATTTGGAGATAGAACAAGTACGTTCTTCAATTGCCCGGCGACTGGGAATTGATATTGCTGAAGCAGTGGAATCGGAAAGCCATGTTGACGGAATAGTTGAAATGATGCTTGATGCTACACAAAGGTATGACTTGCCTTTGACTAAAGACAGATTGTTTGGTTGGCATGCAGCTTTGTTCCCTTCAGGATGGAGTAATCTATATAAAATCACAGTTGCTGACTGGAGAAAAGACACGACTGGCCCTATGCAAGTGGTATCAGGGCCTATGGGAAAAGAAAAAGTTCACTATCAAGCTCCAAGCTCAGACAGGATAGAACCAGAAATGAAAAGATTCTTTGACTGGTTTGAAAACGAGGAAGAAACAGATTTGGTTCTAAAAGCAGCTATTTCTCATTTATGGTTCGTGACAATTCATCCATTTGACGATGGAAACGGACGAATTACAAGAGCAATTACCGATATGACATTGGCACGTTCTGACAAAAGTATCAGGCGTTTTTACAGTATGTCTGCGCAAATTAGAGTTGAAAGGGAACAGTATTATGAAAAACTTGAAAAAGCGCAAAAAGGAAATTCAGATATTACAGAATGGATTTTGTGGTTTTTGCAATGCTTAATAAATGCTATTGACTCCACAGAAGAAACTTTATCGAAAATACTTCATAAAGCTGAATTTTGGAAATTACATTCCACCACAATTCTCAATGACAGGCAGCAAAAAATAATAAACAAACTGCTTGATGGATTTGACGGAAAGTTGACAACATCGAAATGGGCGAAAATTAACAAGTGTTCACAGGATACTGCTCTTCGAGATATTCAAGATTTAATTAAGAAGGATATTTTACAAAAAGAAGCTAGCGGTGGACGAAGCACAAATTATGAATTAAAAGAAATGCCAGGCGGTAATAAATAGGTCTCTGAGCGGTCTGCATTCCGATAGCTATCGGAACAGCGATAAGTCCATGTTGAACTACACCCGCCGGCCAATGATCTATGTACTTAATGAGGTTTTTTATTGAATTTGGGGATTGAGCACGCTGAAGGATTTTCGAAGCATTGAAGTTTCGAAATGTGCCAATTCGTTGAAAATGTGTATCTTTATTTTACGATGCATAACCGGAAGGTAGCTGCATCACATATACGTATCACGTTGTGCTTCATGCAAAAAAGATCCGCCAAACTAAAAAAACAGAAAATAATTTGCTTGAATTATGTAACGAATTAGTTACATTTGCAAAATGAGAGAAATTGACATTACAGAAAAATGCTTGGACTTCATAGATTCTCAAGGGCAGAGGGTTTCTGATAAATTCTTTCAACTGATTGAGATAATTGGAGAAGTGAAAATTGTTCATACTAATTTTGTGAAAAAGCTGACCAATTCAAGCTTTTATGAGCTAAGAATCAAAGCCGGAAACGAATATCGAGTATTGATTTTTGCAATTGACCACCAGAATTTTCTGAATGTACAAAAGCAGTTTGCTTGAATGGATTCATAAAAAAGTTTAAGAAAGACTATGTCAAAGCTATCGGGGAAGCTGAGAAAATTTTAGAGGAATATTTAAAAAATAAGGGATTATGAAAGAAATGAAAGCAAAAGATTTATCAGCAAAACGATATGGAAAAGAAGGTTCGGAAAGCAGAGAGAAATTCCGAGAAGAGGCTTATTCCTACTATTTTGGAGAGATTATAAGAAATAGGCGTAAAGAACTTCACATGAGCCAAGAGAAACTGGCAGAAGCGGTTGGAAAGAAACGCCCTTACATTTCTCGGATTGAAAATGGAGAAGATGTAAGGATTTCAAATCTGTTATTAGTTGCAAATGCTTTAGGATTATCAATTCAGTTAACACCCAGATAATATAGAAAGCACAATAAATAGGACTCTGAACGGTTGACCAGACCCAGCGATGAGTCCATGTTGAAGTACACTTCGGCCCGCTCAGTGCACCGCACCCGCCGGGCTATCAGCAGGCAAGCTATGCAATTTTAAAGACGAAATAATGAGGATATATTTTCTTATTTATTTAATAGCTATAAGTTCATCAGTTTTGAATGGACAAAGTTGGGATCTTACGCCAGAAAACATTAACAACGCCATACGGGATTCAGCCATCAGCACGAATGCGGATCCTTTCAGACCTGCTTTCCACCTTACTCCTCCAACTGGTTCTATGGGGGATCCAAACGGTGGAATTTTTTATAATGGGTGGTATCATATTTTTTATGGATTACAACCTTTTGCTTATCATCCGGGTGCATGGTACTGGGCACATGCCAGAAGTAAAGACTTATTACATTGGGAGCACATGAAAACAGGTTTAACGCCTGCTTTTGATTTAGGACTAAAAGCGATTGGATCAGGTTCAACTATAATTACCAAGGCTGGAAAAAAGTTTGCATTCTATTCAGAGAGTGGATCGGGAGAAGGACTTGGCATGAAATTCTGGAGAGCTGAATTTAAAAACGAGGATCTAACCGAATGGGATCATAAAGGTAAAAATCCCATATTAACCCTTGAATATCCTGGTTTGCCGCCATTTGACAATTTTTGGCGTGATCCTTTTGTATTCAGCACCGAAGGCAGAACCTTCCTGATTGCATGCGCCGATCTATTTGATGAAAATCATGTGCCAGTGCCCATATTTGAAGCTAAAAACGATGAACTAACAGAATGGGAATATAAAGGTATACTTTTTACAGTGCCTAAGCATAAATACCGAAATCTCGAAGTGCCAGAATTCAAACAAATTGGAGAGAAGTGGATATTCCTGGCTTCAACGGACGCTCCGGTTGACAGGGTAAACTATTTCTTAGGGGATTTTAATCTCAGTGCCCTGACTTTTAAAATTGAATCAGAAGGGGTTATTGACTACAGCGGTCATTACTATGCCCAGGAATCCATCACGAACGATGAAGGAAATTTATTCCTCATGTCGTGGATTCCTGGATGGGACAGAGAATGGTTACCCTATTACATGAACGAACCCTTAAAAAATAGTAATCCAAAATGGAATGGCTGCTTTTCAATTCCCCGAAAATTGAGCATCGAAAATGGACGTATAATACAATCTCCCATACTTGCAATGAAGGAATTGAGAACAGCGCATTTCCAATTGAAAACCAAGGAACTGCGTGTTAACGGACCTACTACAGCAGTTTATGTTATTGATGGTTTCTCTGGCGATCAATTGGAGGTCAAAGTGAAGTTCAACCTGCACAATGCCTCGTTTTGTGGAATCAACGTCCTTTCTGATGCAGACGGAAAAGGAGGGTTGCCAATTGTATGGAGTGGTAATTTACTGAATGTGGATGGTATAATAGTAGAGATAGAAGAATGGAACATTGAAGAAGCACTGGATTTGCATATATTTGTTGATAAAAAAATAGTCGAAATATTTGTCAATGGGGGAAAGTATTGTATTAGCCGTCAGGTAAGAGAAGAAAATGTCAAAGGGAAACATATTGCTCTAACATCTCTGGGTGGTACTTCAAAGCTACTTTCACTTGAAGCTTGGAAGTTAAAATCAATAAATTAAATAATATTGAATCAATTGTTTGTAAAAATGATCTTTTAAATTCCTTGAAAACAATATTAAATAATTGATATACTATTAAAATGGCCAGTTGGTAACACGCAATAAAAAACATAGCGAAATGCCCTACGTTTCTTATTGCCAGCCGTCAGCCTGTGCAAAAACCCACCCAATATTGTTAATAACCTCCCTTGTCCAAATCCTTCTGATTCACTGAGATTTATTAACTTGAATTAAATCAAAAAACCAATCCATGAATCACAAGCAAAAAACGGACAGGAACCAAATGATGATGTTCTGCCTGGAAAGTTCCATTGCCCCGGATTTTTTTGTTCGTGTTGTAGCTGCTTTTGTTCATTGAACTGAAAAGCTTTGGATTTGCTTATGTTGAATGTCAGGAAGAAGGGCGCCCCCCTTATCATCCATAAAGTACAAAACAATTTCTGGCTTCCGGAAAAACCATTCCAAAGCATTCCGGCAGGTTTTCAGACGGTTTGTTTGTCTGCTTAAGGGATGGGAACTCATATTCATTTGGTGAATAATAACTGATTTTGATTGTATTTATCTTAGGACTCAAAACAAGATTGAATAATTTCAGTGTTAGATGTTAACAAACAGCAGTTCAAGGTTTCTTTTGGTCGTATGATTATAAATACCGAAGCCAAAATTTAAATTGAAAATATCCTTGTATGATATACTAAATAGATATACCTTTGTGATATTAAAATAGGAATATCATGAAAACTGTATCCCTAAAAATTGACGATGTAATCTTTGAAGAAACTGAAAAAATTCTTTCAAAGGTTAAAAAACCTCGTAACAGATACATTAACGAGGCGATTGATTACTATAACAAATTTCAAAAACGAGCAATCCTTGAGAAAAGACTTAAAAAGGAATCAGAATTAGTGAAGAAAGATTCGATGAACGTACTTAAAGATTTCGAGGAGATAGATTATGTCGATTAATCAATTTGAAATTTGGATTGCAGATCTGAATCCTCAAATTGGCATAGAGCCAGGGAAAACAAGACCTGTTTTAGTGGTTCAGACTAATTTACTCAATAAGATACCCCATCCTTCAACAATTATCTGTCCGATAACAACTAATACCAAAAAAGAATCCAATATATTAAGAATCCATCTAAAAAAAGGTATGGCAAACCTTAATCAGGATTGCGATATTATGATTGACCAAATTCGGGCGATTGATAATAAGCGATTAGTGAAAAAGATAGGGGACTTACCTCAAGATTTAATATATTTAGTAAAAGAAAACTTAATGATAATAATTGATCTGGAATAAAGCACGACAACACAACAAACAGTAAAGTTAATACCTGGTCTTTTAATATTCGAAATTTAATTCTTAAATTTAATTTTAACTAAAAACGAAAATAATCCTCCGGTCGGCCGGTACTACCCTTACTGTCAACCGTTAGTGGTAAGCGGTCAGAAGAACAATGCCAATGATGGTGCAACTTTTCTTATCTTTATTAAAAGACCAAGAAATTATGATTCAGAGGGTATATTTCGATACTTCAGTGATTGGTGGCTGCTAAGAACAGGAATTCGCAGAATAGCCAAATCGTTTATTCGATGTTTTTAAACAGGGCAGACGAATCGCTGTAATTTCAGATATAACGATAGATAAATTATCGGATGCACCTCAGCAGGTGAAAGATAATTTTGAATCCATTCCGGATGAATCCCTCGAAATAGTAATTAGTATCAGAAAGAAAACTCGATGACCCTTCGGCTCCGCTCAGGGACCGGTGACTTCATTCAAGAGGGTGAACTTTTCGGATGGTGGTAAGGCAGGCAAAAGGCCCCTATGTATAAATCTAAAATTCAGTGACTTGCGCAAGTAGGGCCTTTTGCCTGCCTTACCAGCATCCGAAAAGTTCTTCGTTCATCGAATTGACCGGTCCCTGAGCGGAGCCGAAGGGTCATCGAGTTTTCTGGCAAACACTAAATAGTGATAAGGAAGCAAGATCACCTTCTTACAAATACATCAACGAAAAAGCTGTATCTTCAAAATTTTACGAAGATGCTTTACATATAGCCATAGCCACTTTACCAGACCAATGTATTGGCCAGGTGGAATTTTAAACATATCGTGAATCTTGAACGGATCCGGATGTACAATTCAGTAAATATGGAAGCGAGGCAAGCATAATAAAAATACTGTTAGATAAATACGATGTTTTTAACAAGACTATACAAAGAATTTTTTGACAGCGAAAAAGCAGGCGGATTAATTTTAGTTTTCGTGACCGTTCTTTCCCTTGCTATTGCAAATTCTCCTTGGCAGACAAACTACATCGGATTTTGGCATTTTGACCTGGGCGGACATACCATCGTTCATTGGATTAATGACGGACTAATGACTATTTTTTTCCTACTTATTGGTTTGGAATTAGAACGAGAAATTTATCGGGGAGAACTTTCTGATATAAAAAATGCTTCATTACCAATTTTTGGTGCAATAGGAGGTATGTTTGTTCCGGCAGGTGTGTTTTTGTTATTCAACTTCGGGACAGACACACAATCTGGTGCAGGTATTCCAATGGCGACAGACATTGCTTTTGCTATTGGCATTTTATCTCTTTTAGGTAATCGTGTTCCGACCTCTCTAAAAATATTCTTGACAGCTTTTGCAATAATAGACGACTTGGGAGCAATCCTAATTATTGCAATCTTCTATACGACCTCAATTGCATTTGTAAATTTATTTATCGCATTAGGTGTTTTCGGTTTTCTATTCCTTCTAAACAGACTGAAAGTTCAGAATTTAATTCCATACTTAATTGGTGGTGTGGTAATGTGGTATTTTATGTTGCATTCAGGAGTTCACGCGACTATAACGGGTGTTTTGTTAGCATTTGCAATTCCATTTGGAAAGGGTGGAGAAAAATCCCCTTCGTATATTCTTCAACATTTATTACACAAACCAGTTGCTTTTTTTATTCTGCCATTATTTGCAATAGCTAATACTTGCATTACGGTTGGCGACAGTTGGCAAAGTGGTTTAGGACAAACAAACAGTTTAGGGATTATTGTAGGACTTGTAATCGGAAAGCCTTTAGGTATTTGGCTTTTTACGTTTATCGGTGTTGGCTTGGGACTTTGTGTTTTACCGACAGATTTGAAATGGAAAAATATAATTGGTGCAGGTTTTTTAGGCGGTATTGGTTTTACAATGTCAATCTTTATTACTCTTCTTGCTTTTGATAATGCTGACCTCATAAACAATTCAAAAATTGCAATTATTATCGCTTCAATTATAGCAGGTGCAATAGGTTTTATTTTGCTTAAATTGACACTTAAAAAACAAATAGAAAGTACCGAATGAATTTAAATTTGAAATGAGTTTTTGTACAGACTCAAGTTAGCAACCAATATAATAAAGAAAAACATACCCAATGAAAAGTAAAATTTTAACAATATTATTTGTCTTATTGACTCAAATAAATTTTGGACAAAATTTGCCATTATTAAAAATTAGTAATGACCGAAGTTATATTGTAATTCAATCCGGCGAACCATTTTTTTGGTTGGGAGGAACTGCATGGGAATTGATACATCGATGTAATAAGAAGGAAATTGACATATACCTGACTGATAGAGCGGAAAAAGGATTTACGGTGATTCAAACAGTAATTCTTGCTGAGTTGGATGGATTAAATACACCAAACGCTTATGGGGAAAATCCTCTAATTAATAATGACCCTACAAAGATAAATGAGAAATATTTTGAAATTGTAGATTATGTTTTAAGTAAAGCAAATGAACTTGGATTATATATTGGACTGCTTCCAACCTGGGGAGATAAATTTAATAAAAACTGGGGAGCGGGTCCGGAGATTTTTAACACAATAAATTCAGAAAAATATGGAGAGATAATAGCAAAAAGATACCTGTCATATAATAACATTATTTGGATTCTTGGAGGCGATAGAATTCCTGAAAATGAAAATCATTATGCAATAATTAGAGCAATGGCAGAAGGTATCCGAAAAATTGACACCCGACATTTAATTTCATATCATCCGTTAGGAGGAAAAAAAGCAACGGATTTTTTTAATGATAATTGGCTCGATATTGATATGTATCAAAGTGGTCATAGTAGAACAGCAAGAGAATATCAATACGTGATTGAAAGTAAGAAATCGGAAACAAAAAGACCAATAATAAATGGAGAAGCTCGATATGAGAATATTATGGATAGATTCTGGGAGAATAAATACTATGGCTGGCTTGATGATGCAGATGTCAGAGTTTCTGCATATTGGAGCGTAATTTCAGGTGCTGCAGGATATACTTATGGCTGTAATGATATTTGGCAAATGTATAAATCAAATCGAGCTCCAATTCTTAACGCAAGAACTGATTGGACTGCGGCAATGGAATTGCCCGGTTCTTCGCAAATGAAATATATGAAAGAAATTTTTGAGATATTACCTTGGCAAAAAATGATTTTTAATCAAACATTAATTCAAAACAATAATCCTGAAAACGAATCATACATCTTGTCCGCAATAGGAGAAAATGAAGACTTTATTATTGCCTATACTCCGACTGGTAATCCAATAGAAATAGATTTAACAAAAATAGATTCTGAAAAGGCGAAAGCATATTGGTTTAATCCCCGCAGTGGCAAAATTGTCAATATCGGTGAATTTGAAACAAAGACTTCACAAGAATTTATGCCGTGGTCAAAAGGTTGGGGTAGTGATTTTCTGCTAATACTAGTAAGTAAAGATGCAAACTATGATTTTTCTAAATTTAATAAATAACGTTTGCTAACGCAGTATAAAAAATTGCCGGGAAAGTGGGTTATTCAAGGATTGTAGCCCGCTTCAGCTTTTGAATAACTTGACAGGAAATTGCCCGCAATGCGCAACTTTTTAAACCGCCAAATGCTATTGGCCAGGTCAAACTACTGCCAAGTATGACGGAAA
Source organism: uncultured Bacteroidales bacterium (assembly GCA_963771005.1). Classification (GTDB taxonomy): domain Bacteria; phylum Bacteroidota; class Bacteroidia; order Bacteroidales; genus DASQZK01. The sequence goes on along the minus strand of CAVYRO010000008.1, from coordinate 166,632 downwards.
CTAAAAACACGAAAGACTAATTTAAACAAATATTAATAGTATGAAAAAGATACAATTCACAGTAAGCATCAATGCACCTGTGACCAAGATTTATGATTTTATGCTTGGCATCAACAGTAAATCAACTTATGAGCAATGGACTTCTTTGTTTAACCCGACATCAACCTATGAAGGAAGTTGGGACAAGGGAAATAAAATTCTTTTTATTGGAGTAGATGAGAAAGGAGAAAAGGGAGGTATGGTCTCCAGGATAGCTGAAAACATTCCCAACCGATTTGTTTCGATTCAACATTATGGTCTTTTTAAAGCTGACAAAGAAATTACAGATGGACCAGAAGTGGAAAAATGGGCAAACGGATTTGAAAACTATACCTTCGAAGAAAACAATGGAACTACAACCGTTACTGTTGACTTAGACATTACTGAAGATTTTTTAGAGTTTATGAACCAGACCTACCCAAAAGCACTCGATAAGCTGAAAGAAATTTGTGAAAAATAACAATGTTAATCGAGGGTAATCTCAATTGGAATAATTATGAACTGGTTTTCCCCATCTGGGATTTATATACTGGAAATATAAAGTTTTAACAAGCCAAAAACCACAACATCCGGTAAATTCATTCGTTACGCTCAGGCATGCGCATAACCCACTCATGAGAGCTTCAACGTTCATTGCCAGGTTCACTCCGAATTTGGTAATTTCGTTTGAAGGATAATTAGTATCAGAAAGAAAACTCGATGACCCTTCGGCTTCGCTCAGGGACCGGTCAATTCGATGAACGAAGAACTTTTCGGATTTTAAAATATAAACGACAGAACTCTTCTTAATCTCATAAAGACTAAAACCTTTAGTGGTGGTGCAGTAACGCTTTACTATGAACCGGTAAATGCGAACCGGTAACCGAGACGGGTATCCCCGAACGAACGAAGGGTATCCCGGACCGTCTCAAACAGGAGATGATAAAACCAATGGCTGTCCGTATAACAGACCGGATCCAATGCTCCGGAGCAACCATTTTTTTGTATATTTAACCGATCTCAATTAGTTTAATAATGCTCTGATGAGTGAAAAAACAAAATGAAATCATGCGGACACTCCTTAATTCACAAGTCCTATCATTTATCGCGCTGGCTGTCACGGTAATCTTTGGTTCCTCCTCCTTTGCCCAGCGCACCTCGAACCCGGATTCAATTTCAAAAAAATCATCCCAATGGAATCAGGAAGAGCGTGAAGTGCCTAAGGGGAGCAAAGTGCACGAGCTTTCGCAGGGATTGCCCATTGCCGCATTTAGCGCAGGTGGTGAAAAAGAAAGATTGTTAGAAGATTATCTGACTGAACAGAAAGTAGCCGGCCTCCTCATTTTACAGGATGGAAAGATCCGGTTGGAACGCTACGCTCTCGGGCACAGTGAATCCGGCCTATGGTCGTCAATGTCTGTTGCAAAGTCAATAACGAGCACCCTCGTTGGGGCTGCCATCAAGGATGGTTACATCAAAAGTGTGGATGACTGCGTTACGGACTACATCCCCGATTTAAAGGGAAGCGCCTACGATAGTGTGAAAATCCGCCATCTCCTCACCATGACCACCGGTATACGATGGAACGAGAACTATACTGATCCGGATGCTGACATTGCCAGATTAAATACAGATTCAATTGAACCGGGCATGAATGCAACAGTAAGTTATATGCGACGTTTGCCAGCCGAGGCAGAACCTGGCAAAAAATGGGCGTATAGTACAGGTGAAACTGATCTGCTGGGTGTCCTTATAAGCTCAGCTACCCATCAAACGTTATCCCACTACCTTTCGTCGAAGATATGGATTCCTTACGGTATGGAGCAGAAGGCCACCTGGACCCTGGATCGAACTGGTCAGGAATTGGCAGGCTGTTGCCTCAAAATGACGCTCCGTGATTTCGCAAGGTTCGGACAATTTGTTCTCGAAGACGGACGCATTAATGGGGAATCCATTGTTCCCAATGATTGGTTCAGCACAGCAACCCATATACAAGTGCCACTTTGGCCCGGTGGGGGCTACGGATACGGATGGTGGATCTTTAATGGCAATGCTTTCGAGGCTTTGGGGATCTATGGCCAGATGATCCATATCGACCCTGCAAGGAAACTGGTGATTGCGGTAAACAGTGCGTGGCCCGAGGCTGAGAGTAACGAGCGACATTTAGCTGTCGCTAATTTTGTGAAAACCATTACTGACGAGATTGATAAAGAGAAAAAAGGATCACTTAACCCATAATTAACTTCCAATTCCCAACTGGAGTTATTGTACGTGCCCTCCAGGAGATCGAAAACAGGCTTGAATAATAATACGCTTTCGAAAAATTATATCCTGAAAAATTTTGCACAAGGTATCTAATTTAATTCGTATCAGAAAGAAAACTCGATGACCCTTCGGCTTCGCTCAGGGACCGGTCAATTCGATGAATGAAGTCACCGGTCCCTGAGCCGAAGGGTCATCGAGAAGAATGTTGAAAATTCTTAAAATGTTAGAAAATGGTGAGAAGTTTCATTAAAAATAGAAGCCCTGCCCATAATACATGGAATAGTGCATGCGGGTTTTGAAGGTTTGCGAGCGTTTGTGGCTCGTAAAAAAGGTCGGTGTAAACGGATAGGAATTCGCCTCGTAATCCTGCACGACGCCATACCATTAACCATTGGCGGTCATTGGAGAAAGAATCTTACGAAAACTGACAATTGATTAAACAAAAATAGCATGAGAAAACTAATTGCAGCAATTAATATGACACTTGATGGGTTTTGCGACCATACGGCAGCGTTACCTGATGAAGAAATACATCAACATTATACGGAATTATTGGGTAAAGGAGATACCATTTTATATGGCAGAATTACATATCAGCTTATGGAATTTTGGCGAACATTTTTAGAAAATCCTGCAGAAGAAAAATCAATGAATGACTTTGCCATAGCTATTGACAATATCCCAAAGATTGTTTTTTCCCATACCCTGAACCATGTTGAATGGAAAAGTGCAAGCATCGCAAATCGTGATTTAAAAGAAACTGTTTTAGAACTCAAACAACAATCAGGTAAAGATATTTTTGTTGGTAGTCGTAGTTTAATTATACAACTAATGAAACTTAACCTGATTGATGAATTACAACTTTGCATACATCCGGTTGTTGCGGGAAACGGTTTGCCATTGTTTGAAAACATAAACGACAGGACTATTTTTAAACTCGTAAAGACTAAAACCTTTAATGGTGGAGCGATAATTCTGTATTATGAACCGGGAAACGAATGACAAATAAAAAACTACGAAACTGAAACGAAAATGACAACAATAAAAGAGCTTCTTGAAACTTATTATAAAGGTTTCGCACAGAAAAAAAATTGGGAATACGTAATCTCTGATGACTTCAGGTATACAGGCGGAGATATGACAAATACTACCCCATTGATTGGGAAAGCTGCCTATATTAAAGTAATTGAGAGATTCTCAAGAGTATTTCAGAACATGCAAGTTAAAGAAATGATAATTGAAGGAGAGAAAGCTTGTGTAATAGGAAATTATGATTTTAGGTTTCCCAACGGGGTTACCCTAAATGGAAATGTTGCAGAAATATGGACAGCAAAAAATGGGAAACTTGATTCTCTAAGGATATATTTTGATACACTTACTTTTGATAAAAATACACCCAAATAAAAATACCCTTCACAGACCTACTTCCGACTCTTTGCTTTTTGGGACAGGGATTCAACTTTTCAACCATTCAACCCTTTGTAACATAAAATGCTTATATTTCAGAAAAATCCGTTATGAGAAACCTAATATCGGTAATTGTAATTCTCTTAACAATAATAAGCTGTGATAAAGACAGAAGCATTTCAGGAATTTTTATAAAGGGAAAAATCTCCCAGGGCGTTGCCAAAAGTTCGGGTACGAAATCAATCAGCACAATACCTCTCACAGATGCAAAAAAAGTAGGAGTCGTAAATCTGACCAATGGAATACTCAGGATAGAATTTATCGACATAACGGATGGTTCCTTTACCGCCACTGCTGAACTGGGAAATGCAACAGCGCTAATATTTCTTGATGCAAACAATAAATATATTGGTACACTCTCCACACGCGGATTAAATATTCTCCCACTGGGCAACCTAAATGACGGTGAGAATACTGTTATTGACCTGCAGGATCTTACTCCTGACGGGACAAATGTTATTCCTTCACACGATCCTTTTGGAAAAGAAATAATCATTTCTGACGGGGAGATAAACAGGTTGAAAGAAGTTGATGGTTTCTTCGAATCGCTTGCGAAAAATATTGATGCAAATAATGATGATATACTGGATGTCACAGTAGACAGGCAGCTGTTTGTCAAAACCCGTTTCTGGACAAGGGCTGATCACTGGGGAATAAATGATATACATGCGAAGTTGTCTGACATTGATATGACTCATTTAGACTATACACTTGAATTAGATGGTGATATAGGATTCTCCAGCCCCGCAAGTATTGTACTGACAGGCCCACTTGACAGCCCTTATGATGATATTTCCACCGCTTTCATTAATCCTAATGGAGATGGTGGATTTTATGCAGGAATATCCCGGGTTGGTGGTTTGTTTAGAAAAGGTACATACGCAATAAATATAGATGGCTATTTATGTACGATGGAATACTCAAATAATGATGTAACGCTGAACCAGTTGTTTGTTCTCCCAACCTTACATACTAATACTGAGGGAAAAGTTGTGTCGGTTTCCCTTGAATACAAACTGCCTGACGGAAGTCCGATAGATCCTGTTAATATCTTAACAGATATTGGCTTACAATTTAACAATGACTCCAATCAACAATATCATACCAGTCCATGGCTGAGAAATGAGGGTGCAAGTCTTGATCATTGTACCTGTGTCAGCGGGGTGTTTACCTATACACCGGAAACACCTGTGGATATCACCCATCTTACAAGACTTACGATTGTCTACAATGATCTTTTAGGGAATACATATTTTATTAATTGGGATAAATAAGGACCCGGAAACTACTTAGAAACTTCGAAGAAGTACTGTACCATGACAAATCCTGGTGCTGCTTCCATCGGCCTTTATCAACGATCGCTTGTATTGGCCTTTTACCCCCGGTCTGAATTCACGGCTCAGCCCAACCTTCATGTCCTCAAATATTAAAATTGACAATGTGTAACTATATACGTACATTTAATTCATAAATACATACCTGCCAATGAAAGGCAGAAAAAATTATATCCTAGCGCTGATATTTTGTCTTTCCTCCGGATTTCCGGCTCAAGCACAGGAAAGGGAATATACCTATGATCATTTCAATATCTCCAATGGCCTGATCAGTGATAATGTTTATAAAATATTCATGGATGAGGAAGGCTACACCTGGATCATCACCTATAACGGACTGCAAAAATACAACGGGTACAAATTTGAATCCTACACCTCAAAACCAAAAGTTCCCGGTTCCCTGAGCAGCAATTTCGTCGTGGATATCTTCGAAAACCGGAAGAAGGATCTGATCGTTGTGCTGGAGGACGGGATCGATATCTACCATAAGCAAACCGACAGGTTTTCCAATATCCTTTCCGACCTGCCTTTTGCCTCCATAAAACGAAACGAGATAAGCCGGCAGGCCTCGATTGTCCAGGACAAGTCAGGATTTGTCTGGGCCAACTGCAACAATCATCTGGTCAGGATTGACGGTTTGATGAAGAACTTTCGTGTTTTTCCGGATGAATTCAGCGGAAATTTTGTTCTTAACAATGACAGTACCCTCCTCTGGATAATCACGGATAATGCACTTAAAAAATATAGCCTTGCCGACAATGCGCTCGCTATCATGAACATCCCGGAGATTAAAGCTCCTGTTCCCGTAAGAAAACTGAACGTTATTTTTTACGATTCAGAAAAAAATTGTTGGGTCGGGACCTCGGATGGTTTGTTCATTTTTGATGAAAAAAATTACTGTTTCACCGACCCGGGATTCCACTTCCCACGTCAGCCCATTTCACAAAGCAACAAATTTGAGAAGAATGTTACAGCCATTTATGAGGATTTCAGGAAAGATCTGTGGATCGCTTCCGGTACATCCCTGTACCGGGTAGAGAGGACATCCGGTACCATTCAAATCCTTCAGCATGAGACAGAAAATCCAAATACCATCCTTGATGGACAGATCACAGGGATCTTTGGCAATCATTCGGGTACAATCTGGATTACGTATCTGAATGAAGGTTTTACAAGGATGAACATTAAAACCAGGAATTTTCATTCTTACAGGTTTAAAGCGGATGAAAGTAATGGTCTCGGGGGAAACACGGTGCGATCGGTCTTCAAAGATCAGCGCGGGTATATCTGGGTAGGTCTTTATAACAGCGGACTGGACCGCATCGATCCTGAATCAGGGTCAATTGCCCATTTCAGGCACAATGATGAAAATGAAAATGTTATTTATTCAAACTATATATCATCACTTTTTGTAGACGCAGATCACCGGCTGTGGGTGGGATCGCACGATAACGGGCTATGCTTTGCCGATGATATTTACCGGAAAAATCTTTCGTTCAAAAGGCCGCCATTCCTGAACAGCAATGATGAAGTTTATCATATACTCGGCGATACGCTGGGAAGGATCTGGTTTGGAACACGCGCCGGACTTGGAATGTATAATTATAAAAACAACACCTTTCACTGGATATTACAGGGACATAACGTCCAGTCTTTTTTATTTGATCGCCAAACGATCTGGATTGCGAGCTGGAACTACGGATTATGCAGGTTGGACTTCAGCCCGGGGGAATTTGCTTCTGACTTCCCCGTTTATGATACCACTACGTCTCTTCATTTTGGGACATCGAAATTATCAACGGAAAATAACCAAAGCGCAAATCAGGGTATACTTCACAGATGTATTTCTATTTTCCAGGACCCCTTTTCCAATATATGGCTTGGAACTTATGACAAGGGCCTGGCAAGGGTGGATAAAACAGGGGATGGATATACCTATGTATTATATGATAAATCCAAAGGGGCTCCGGGAAATGCCGTATACGGGCTGACAGGTGACCAGTTCGGGAATATATGGCTAAGTACCGAACAAGGTCTGGGGAAATTTGATCCGGCCTCTGAAAAATTTGAAAATTATTACCGGAAAGACGGGTTACTCTCAGATTATTTTATGTGGAAAGCCTATTACCAGGCTCCGGACGGAGAGCTCTTCTTTGGAAGCGTGGATGGATTAAACTATTTCTACCCGGCTACTATAAATTATGACTCAGTTAATTACGGGGTGCTCATTTCCGAATTGAGAATCCAAAATAAAGTGGTTGAGAGCGGAGATACCCTGAATGGGGATATTGTGCTTAACCGGCATGTTATCTATCAGGATACACTGGTATTGAACAGTTGGAACAGCAACTTCTCCTTCGAATTTTTTGCAACGGGATCGCTGAACCCGGACCGGATAAAATATGCTCATATGCTTGCAGGATTTGATAAAGACTGGGTCGTTCACGGAGAAGGCAACCGCACTGCAAGTTATAACAATCTTCCACCGGGAATATACTATTTTCGGGCTAAAGCAACGGAAAATGAAGGATCTTGGAATGAGGGTTATGCTGAAAAGGTAGTGATCATCAAACCACCCTGGTATAAGACAAAGCTGGCCTATACAATTTACGGTCTGCTGATCCTTGGGCTTCTATTTCTCATTTCAAACTCGCTGATCCGGTTTCTTGCACTTAAACATGATTTGATCCTTAATGAGAAGCTTCATCAGTCTAAACTCACCTTTTTTACCAACATCTCCCATGAATTCAGAACCCCTCTGACCCTGATCAAAGCTCCTTTAAATGAGATCCTTCTTGACAAGGACCTCTCGCCCCACAATCGCAAAAACCTGCATGTTGCGAACCAAAATGCGGATAACCTGCTCAATCTGGTCAATGAACTGATGGAATTCAGGAGAACAGATGCCGGCATAAGCAGGCTACAATCTGAACAAACCGATCTGTCAGAATTTGTCAAAGGAATCGCAGCAAAGTTTGAATACATCGCAGAACAGAAAGAAATTCATTTTTTGATCAATATCCCAAATGAGAAATTCAAAATCTGGGTAGACAGGGAGAAATTCAGGAAGATTATCCATAACCTTTTAAGTAACGCATTTAATTATACGCAAAAGGGGGGGATCGTCACTTTTTCTGTCATAAAGGACCCGGGAGATTTTCGTTTTAAGGCGAACTACGATACCCTGCATTTAAGTCAGACCCGAAAAGATCTTGATTATATCGGAATCCTGGTCTCGGATTCGGGTGTCGGGATCTCCACCGAGTCCCTTCCCAAAATATTCGATCGTTTTTACCAGATCGATGCCGAATATGCCGGCGATCACATTGGAAGCGGAATAGGATTGGCACTGGTTAAAAACCTTGTTCTGTTGCATCACGGGGATATTCATGTAGCCAGCCAAAGAAGAGAAGGAACCGAGATCCTGGTTTCACTGCCACTCGGTGACATGCACCTGAGCAAAGAGGAAAAAATGCCGGGCCAGATCCGGGGTTCTTTCATTGATCACCCGATGCCTGAAGCAAACAATATCCGTAGTTCATGCCTGCCGGAAAATATATCATTAAAGAACCAGAGCATGAAGGAAATTCTGTTCATTGATGATGATAAGGAACTGATTTCCTATCTGAAAGACAATTTTTCTGATGACTACAGGATCACTGAAGCATTTAACGGGGCTGAGGGGATTAAGAAATTAAGCGAAAGCCACCCCGACCTGATCATCACCGACTGGATCATGCCGGTAATGGACGGAGCATCATTTCTAAGAAAAATCAAATCGATCCCGGGTGCATCTTCGATCCCGGTCATTTTACTGACTGCAAAGGATGAATTGGAAGACAAAGAGGAAGCCCTGGCACTGGGAGTGGATCTGATCATTACCAAACCTTTTAATCTCCACCTATTCAAAGAACAGGTAAAAAGAATAATTGAAAAAAACCAGTTCCGGTTAAAGCAATACGGAATTGAAAATTCAGAAACGCTGGTTACCGTGCGGAACAACTTGAGTACCCGGTTCATCGAAAAAGTGGAGTCCGTTATTTATAAAAATATCAAAGATCACGAATTTAAATGCAGCATTTATCGCTGCCGAACTTGCTCAAAGCAGGACCGCATTGTATACCCGGATTAAAGAAATTACCGGTTTGACCATCGGGGAGTATATTCAGAGGATCCGGCTTAAACAGGCCATAAAGCTGATGCTGTTCGAAAACCGGTCGGTTTCAGAAGTCTACGTCATGGTCGGGATAAGCAGCAGCTCATATTTTATAAGGCTTTTCAGGAAATATTACAAGACCACACCCAAAGAGTATATCAGGAATTCCATTAAAATTGCTTCGAACTGATTCGTGCCGGATCCCTGAAGCCATAATTTCAGACCTTATATTTCTTAATTGCATCATTTTTACATGAATTTGTACCAGAGTGAAATTGGTATGGGTGCTTCGTTGGTAAATTTCCACTAAATATTGAATCTGGATAGTAAGGCTGTTAAGATTTGTAAGGTTTAGATCCTATAAAAATATGGAAGACCGGACTTCGCACAAACTGGAAATATCCAGAAAAAAGACTGAAGCTTTAAGAATCAGGAACCGATTAATAATCAGTGTCATTTTATTTTTGGTTGTCGTCATTTCAATAGTAATTATCCTGTCAATCTGATGTTTCAAAAAAATGAGTACCGGATTCGTTTTTTGCTGCTGGCTATACTATTGCTTATAACCGGTTGTGAAAAGAAATTCGATGAATACTATAAGGTACCCGGTGATCTGATAGGGACTATCCTCGACGTCCTCGAAGAGGATGGAAACTACACACAATTCATTAAAGCCGTTCAATTGGTAGGGTACGATGATATTCTGGGTAAAACAGGAAACTTTACAGTTTTTGCACCGGATGATATTGCCTTTGCCGAATTCCTGAAAGAAGAGGGATATTCATCCATTGAAGATATACCTGGTGAGGAACTGAATGGGATCGTTTATTATCATATCGTTTTCTGGGCATACTCCAAATTCATGCTTTTGTATGGCCTGGGCATACAAGATGCGGATGTGGATTACAGTGCCTTAAATTTTAAGCAAATCTCAAAATATGTTCCGCCTTATACACTGGAGTACGATACCATAGGCCGAAAGTTCAATGTATACCATGAAGCTAAATTCATACCTGTTTATTCGAATGAATTCTTCTACGAACTTGACCTGAATGCTTCCGCCAACTATTCATTCTTATACCCGGGAAGCAATTTTAGCGGATTCCAGGTCGACAGGGCAGAGGTCGTGGAAGCGGATGTTCCGGCTCAGAATGGTTGGATACATAAAATCAACAGGGTACTCATTCCCCCTGATACCCATGATCAGATCCTTGCAAAAAAACCCGAGTTCAGTGTATTTAAGGAACTGATTGACAGAAATGTTTTTTACCAGTTTGATTACAATTACACCACTTCGCAGGATAACAACGGAGATATTAATGAAGATGGCGTTCTGGATTCCGTCTTTCTGAAAATGAACAGCCTTTTTCCTCCCGGAAGCTCTCCCGCAACTGAAAACGTCGGAAATAACGGAAGGCAGAATGTCCTGACACTCTTTGCTCCGACCAATGATGCCTTGCAAAGTTTTTTTTCAAATCATACCAGGGGCTACAGTTCGATTTCGCAAATCGGGAAGTACTGGATGAATTGGTACCTGTCGCATTATATAGGATTGAATTACTGGCCATCGGAATATAGTTCCCTGACCAAAAACTGGAAAATGAAACTGGCTACTTCTATGGTAGACTGCAACATCACGGATGGTGATATCTATTATCAACAAATGGCAAGCAACGGCCCATTCTGCGGCATCAAAAAATACCTCCTTCCGAAAATTTTTGAATCCGTAGCCGGCCCCATCTTCGGTGACAAAGACTATGAGTGGTTTTCTGAAATGCTTGTTTATTATATGTCGGATAGGATGCTGAATGAAGATAACCTCGAATTTACCCTGTTTGCACCGTCCAATTCTGCTATTTCTGCCGCAGGTTACTCTTTCAGGAATGGACTCGGCGGATGGGGCTTATATTCCAAATTCGATCCACTCTCCCCCATTCACAGGGAAACCGCAACGGATATTGTCAAAACACACATTGTTTTCGGTCAGTTATCAGAAGATGATTTTGAACCCGGGACTTTCATAGAGACTTCCCAGCATACCTACATTGGGGTTCGGCAAAATGGCATTTATTCAGGAGGGGACCTTACATTATCAAACCTTGGGAGTCCGGAAGAGGTCAGCGGCAAAGGAACGATCTATAAAATAGACAGAATGCTGGTATCACCCAATAATTCGATTTTTGATATCATTTCAAATTCCAGCGTCTATCCACAGTACCAAAAGTTTTACCAGTTATGCTATCAGTCGGGATTGTTTCTACTGGATGAGAACCAGTACCCTCTTAGCCTGAATAATCTATCCGTGGGAGCCTATTACACATGCTTCATCCCGACCAATGAGGCCCTTGATGCAGGAATGAAAAACGGGACGGTTCCGGTCGATGCAGATTCCTTACAACAGTTCATCCGGTATCATTTCGTTGAAACCGTAATATTCCCGGACGGCAAAAAATCGGGTGCGTTTAATACAACCCGGATTGATGAGGAGAGCGGATACCTTTTTAACACAATAGAAATCATAAATCAGAAAGATGATCTGAAAATCAAAGATAATCTGGGAAATATCAGGAATGTTGTTTCAGCCAATCATATGGCTCTCGATGGTGTGATACACCAAATTGACTCTGTTTTGCAATTCAGGTAAAAAAAATTCTATGAAGCTGAGGTTTTATATGGTTTTTTGGCTTTTAATGTTCGGAGAGCTTATCACTTTCTGCCAAACCCCTGTCATCCTGAAAGGAAAGGTTACCGACAAGGCAACCGGTGGAGGCCTGATTGGCGTCACGGTCATTGAAGTAAACGATCAGAACCGTACCCTGAACGGAACCGTCACGGATGTAAATGGAAATTTTGCTTTGAAATTATCGGGTCCGGATGCCCTGATCAAGATCTCCTACATAGGCTACCGGAGTGAACAACTAAAAATTTCGGGCCTGACTTTTCTCGAGGTTAAGCTTGAAGAAGAGACACAGAAACTGGACGAAGTAAAGATTGTTGCAGAATCCAAGAAGGTAGGCGGATTCATTCCGGTTTCCGAAAGAGACCTGACAGGCGCAGTATCAACGCTTCAGATGGCCGATCTTGAGGAGGTCAAAGTCTCCAATATAGGGGAAATGCTTCAGGGACGTGCCAGCAATGTTGATATTACAATGGCATCGGGTGATCCCGGCGCCGGCATGTCAGTAAAAATAAGAGGGACAGCTTCCATAAGCGGGTCTAACCAGCCTCTTATCGTAGTCGATGGGGTACCCTTCGAAATAGAACTGGATAATGATTTCGATTTTTCCGCAGTTACCCAGGAACAATTCAGCGGCCTCTTGAATATCGCCCCGGAAGACATCCTGACCATACAGGTTCTCAAGGATGCTTCATCTACGGCAGTCTGGGGATCGAGGGGTGCAAACGGCGTCCTCCTCATTGAAACCAAAAGGGGAATGAAAGGAAAAACCACCTTCGATTACCTATATAAACTGAGTATAGAACAACAGCCTAAGTCCATTCCTTTACTCGACGGTGATTCCTATTCCATGCTGATATTGGAAGGAATCCTTAACTCAGGATCCACCGAGGTCCCGGATGAGCTTGCCTACAATAAGGATTGGGAAGAGTACTATAATTATTCTCAAAACACCAACTGGCTGAAAGAAATAACCCAAACCGGCATATCGCATGATCACAATTTCTCACTCACGGGAGGAGGGGAAAGCGCATTATACCGTTTTTCTTTAGGCTACTTTGATCAGCAGGGTACAACTAAAGGAACTGATTATCAAAGATTTACTTCAAGATTTAACCTTGATTACCATGTATCCAAAAAATTATTGTTTTCAGGGGATCTTTCCTACATCTTTTCGGATAATGATCTGATCTACAGAGAAAACAATGAATCGAGGAGTGTCCGCGCCCTGGCATACATTAAGGCTCCCAATATGAGTATTTATAATTTTGACGCGGAGGGAGTCATGTCGGATAATTATTTTGCACCCGGAGACAACTTCCAGGGATCCGGTGCAGAGTGGTATAACCCGGTAGCTATGGTCAATGAAGCCTCATGGAGCAGGAAGGAAAACAGGCTCAGAACCAAGTTTCAACTGAAATACAATATCCTGGATAATCTTACTTTTCAAAGCTTTGTTGCATACGACCTGGATGATCAGCTGGAAAATAAATTTTTACCTCAGAATGTTACAGGTGTTCACTGGACTTCCACCTATGTTAACCTCGCCTCCGGCATGGATTATCAGAGCTCGGTGCTGGAGAGCCAGTCCCAGTTATTATATACTTATACAAAAGGCAGGAAGCACAAAATCACTTCTATGATCGCTTTTACCATGTCCGATAAAAAGAACGGATGGTCCTTTGGAAGTACATCAAATTTACCCTCTTCCTATCTGGTTAATTATGCAGTCGATGCACCCATATATTGGATCGGTGATGGTTACAGCCAGAACCGTATGGCTGCTTTCCTTGGATTTGTTCATTATAGCCTTATGGATAAGTACCTGTTCCAATTTAACATACGAAGGGAAGGTTCCTCCAGGTTTGGGTATGACTCCCGGTGGGGCACTTTCCCGTCTATTTCCGTAGCATACCGTATTTCTTCCGAAAATTTCATGAAGCAATTCCCATTCATCAATGATATGAAACTCCGCTATAGCTATGGAGTCAACGGGAACCAGCCGGGGAACAGCTATGGATATTTTAACCTGTACAGCACAGGCATTGAATACATTGATATGCCGGTAGTTGTGCCTGTCAATCTGCAACTGGATCATTTCAGATGGGAAAAAAACTCCCAGATCAATTACGGCATCGATCTTACTACTTTTAATAACAGGCTCGATGTTCATTTCGACATGTACGGACAGAAAAGCAAGGACCTTATATGGGAGAATCTCAGCCTGCCTTCCACCTCCGGATTCGCGAATATAACAAGGAACTGGGGCTCAATGGATAATAAAGGCTGGGAACTCATGTTCGAGACGGATGCCCTTAACCTGCAAAAACTAAAGGTGAATTTCAACTTCAATATTGCGCATAACGAAAATAAGATTACTCAGATCCCTGAAAATTTCGACTTTGAATACGGTTCGGAAGCCAATAACGGCCAGTATGCGCGGAGAGCGGTGGAAGGAAACCCGATCGGCGCATTTTACGGATTCAAATACCTCGGAGTCTACCCCCGGGATATTGATGCCGTAGCAAGAGGTCCGGAGGGAGGGATTATTTATGATCTGTCGGGTAAACCCTTATATATGAGATACGGAAATGCAGACGGATACAGGTTCAGGGGAGGAGATGCCATCTACCAGGATATCAATTCTGACGGGCTTATAAATGAACTGGATATCGTAAGGCTTGGTGACTCCAATCCCAGGTTCATTGGAGGATTCGGATCAAGGGTAACCTGGAAAAACTTTATTGCAACCCTCTTTTTTCATTACAGACTTGGACAGGACATTGTGAATATGACAAAAATGTACAATGAAAATATGTACTACCGGAACAACCAGAGCATATCGGTACTGAATCGCTGGAGGCGTCAGGGCGATATGACGGATATCCCCAGGGCATTATATAACCAGGGATACAACTGGCTGGGCTCGGACCGCTTTGTTGAAGACGGTTCATTTGTAAGGTTTAAGAGTGTAAGCATAAGTTACAATTTCAAACAGCTCGCAAGTAAATTAAAATTCCAGGGGCTTAAGCTTAATTTCATGATCTACAATCTGTATACCTGGACTCCTTACACGGGTGTAGATCCGGAAGTCCCGCTGCTAAGTAACGATCCGTTCTTCATTGGTCAGGATAAGGCAGATACACCGCCACCAATGAGCTATATACTTAGTTTGGATATGAAATTCTGAAAATGAATCACCCATGAAAAAATGGTTTCTCCATATGATCCTTTTATTTAGCCTGATCTTCCACAATGGATGCACTGACTGGCTGCAGCTCGAGCCGGAGAGTCAGCTGACCAGGGAGGAATTCTGGCAGACGGGTGAGGATGTGGAAGCCGTAGTGGCCGGAACCTATAAGGAAATGACCTCCCTTGTCGAAAAATTCTTCAAATGGGGAGAGCTGAGAGCAGATCTGTTCGTCCCCGGATTAAATATAGACGCCGATGACCGGAAGATAATGGACGGCTTCATATATCCGGAAAATGAACTGAACCGCTGGGACCAGCTTTACCGGACGATCAACTATGCCAATACGGTTTTAAAGTTCGCTCCCATTGTGGTAACCAGGGATAATACCTTTAAAGAGAACGAGAGCAAGGCTCTGGAAGCCGAGGCACTATACCTCAGAAGCCTTTGCTATTTTTATCTGGTAAGGATTTTCCGTAATGTTCCGCTTGTTCTTGAAGCCTCGGAAAATGATGCCCAGGATTATTATCCCGCTACCAGCACTGAGCAGGAAGTTTTCCTTCAGATCATCGACGATCTGAAAATAGCTGTCCAGAATTTACCAACCACTTATTCTAAAATTGAGTATTCGAAAGGCAGGGCTACCAAGGCTGCAGCGTATGCTTTGATGGCAGATGTTTACCTGTACTTTGAAAAATACCAGGCGGCTATTGATGCCTGTGACCAGATCATTGGCGGCGGACTTTACGGATTGATCGATGGTGAAGACTGGTTTATGAATTTCTTTCCGGGGAATTCCAATGAAAGTATTTTTGAGCTGCAGTTTGATAAAGACCTCAACCAGACCAACAGTCTGTATAAAATGTATGCCCCGGCCTTCGATGATACCTACCCGGATGGAAATGATGAATTCAGGGTATCCCCGTTTTTCGTTAAGGAGTTTGAGAAAAATATGGCTGACAGGAGAGGGGGAAACCGTACCTACCTCGCATATTCAGGTGGCGGATGGTACATTTTTGATAAGATTTATATCCTGTGGAAATACGTAGGAACCGAGGGCCTTCCCAACACGGCAACCGGAGCCGTTGCTACCGGATACAGGATCGGCAATAAAGAAAGTGATGCACACTGGATCATTTACCGGTATCCCGAAATACTGCTGATTAAGGCCGAAGCGCTGGTGCAGCAGGGCAATTTTGGGAGTGCCATTGATCTCATCAATCTTGTGAGAGCAAGGGCCCTGGTAGAACCCATCTCCGGAATTTCCAATAAGAATGCACTCGAAGATATCATCCTGGAAGAAAGAGCAAAGGAGTTTTGTGGTGAAGGCAAACGCTGGTTTGACCTGATCAGGATGGGAAGAAGGAACAGCTTCGAAAGAGTGGATCGCCTCATAGAAATTCTCTCAGAAAATAAGACGTATGAAGAATCCGAAATCATCCGGAGCAAATATTCTAATCATGACAGTTGGTACCTGCCCATCCACCAGGATGAGATAGACCAAAACAATAAACTGGTCCAGAACCCATATTATATCAATCAGTAAATGAGATGAAAAAATCATTTATAATAGATATTGGCATCATTCTGATCCTCATGGCGGGAGCAGCAATTTTCCTTTCAACGGGCTGTAAGCAGGAGCCTCCCATTGAAGTTTTCTACGAGGAGGACCAATTATTGATCTCTGCCTACCTGGAAGAACACAGCGACAAATTTTCATCCCTCCTCAGGGTATTGGAGATCACCGGTCTGAAGAATACACTGAATGCATATGGTCACTATACTTTTTTCGCCCCCGATAACGAGGCCTTCAACGAGTTTTGTTTGCAATCAGGTAAGAATTCAGTCGATGAGTATGACAGGGATTTTCTGGTTACGATGGTTCGCTACCATCTGCTTAACAAGGAGATTGAGAGTTCTTATTTTAAAGACGGAGTTATCACGGATACTACTTATTCCGGAGATTATCTGGTCATTACATTGTCAGAGGGAGGTCTCGACTCAATCCATGTCAACGATGCCCTGGTCAGGGATCGTGATATCCATCTTGAAAATGGTTTAATTCATACGATCGACAAGGTCCTTGCCCCCAAAATCGGATCCGTCTTCGGCCGGATTCAGGAATTGGAAGATTACAGTATTTTCACTCAGGCTTTGGAAATCAGCGGACTGGCCGATACACTGGACCTGGTCAGGATCGATCTTAACGACGACATTTTTATCAGGTCGAGGTTTACACTATTCGCAGAATCAGATGATATTTTCAACGCGGGAGGAATTTATTCAGCCGGCGATCTGGTCGAAAAATATTCAGACACGGGCGATCCCTCCGGTAAAGAGGATGGATTTTATAAATTCATGGCCTATCATATTGTTCCTGGTCTCTTTTACCTGAATAATATCGATTCATTGAATTATTCCACTCTTGCTCAGAATTTCCTCATAAACGTAAAACTGAAAGACAACGTCTACTTAAACTGGCATGCGGAGCAGCAACAGGGACAGACCGTTGAGAAATTCATCTCCGTAATAACCGCAGAATCCAACCAACAGGCAAAAAACGGGGTATTGCACCGCATCGACAGGGTCATGGAACCCTGGGAACCCGGTCCGGCTTATCTCGTGATTGATCTGACCGATTATCAGGGCCTTAGCCTGGGGCAAAAATATTCGGAAAAAGACATGGAAGATATCCGTGGAATTTCAACAGAAAATACCGGCATCTATTTCAGAAATTCAATATTGAATGACGGCGAGACCAACCTTGAGACAACATCGCAGGATATTGGCTGGGTTATGGAATTTGAACTTCCGCCGGTCGTAAGAGGGCAGTACGATGTTTACCTGCACTGGGCAAGTTACCAGTCTAATACAGATCTTGTCCAGGTCCTGTTGGACGGGTCCAGGCTTGGAAATCCGATCAGCCTCGTCCACAACAAGAGATGGCCCGGTGTCGAATGGAAATATGATTATAATACGGAGCAATGGATGGGGAGGCTTCAATTTACTGAGACAAGATCCCACAAGCTTAAATTTATCTCACTGAAACCCGGTTTTGGAAATTTTGATTACGTGGCTCTGTGGCCGGTCGAGAATTGATATTTATGAAAAAAAATCTGTTATACCGGATCCGTTTCCTTCTGGTCATCGTCCTCATTACGATCGCCGGGTTATCCGATTCGTGTGAAGTGAATGATAACTTTGATAATCACTATGGTAATACGCCCAAACTTACCGGTGTCAATGCCCTGGCCCTGATAGCTGAAAATGAAAATTACAGCAGGTTTTATGACATATTGGTGAAGTATGGATATGATGAACTCCTGACCAGGAATCAGTATTTAACGATTTTTGTGCCGGTCAATTCTGCATTTGACGGATTACCCGAATTCACCGATCAGGAATGGAAAAAAATACTCGGTTTTCACATTATTTATTCAAACCTGTACTCCAGGAATTTTGGGAATATTGATCTAAAGACAACCATCGGGAAATTCCTGAAAATGCGAAATACGGGAAACAACCAGTTCGATATTTCCGGTTCCGCAATAAATATGGAAAATGTCGATAGTTATTGTCAAAATGGAGTGATTCATGAAATAGATAAATTGCTCATCCCCAAGCCGAATATTTATGAATATATCCTGCGGCTGGACGATTCATTCAGCATTTTCAGGGACTTCATGCTCTCGATGGATATCAAATCAATCGATTTCGACAGGAGCGTCCGTATCGGGGTCAATGATAACGGGGATGCTGTCTATGATACGATCTGGAAAACGGAAAACTATTACCTGGACAACATAGCAGGATTGGATGATGAAGAAGCCTCATTTACAGGTTTTATACCTGATAATCAAGATGTCACTAATGCCCTTATCTCCTTATCGGGATATTTTGGAGATTACAGGGAAATGGATCAGAAGACCTATAATCAACTTTTATTTATTGCTTTCAACGGTTGCTTCATAAAGGATAAGTATACTTTGGATAGTTTGCCGGATACCCTGGTTTCGGTAACGGGCAAAAGTATCGCCAGATCAACGCTTAGCTTCAGACAGACTGATCAGGAAACCAGCAATGGTATAATACATATCCTTAACGGTATGGCCATACCCAGGAGTTTTTTCCTTCTGCCCGTCACCATTGAAGCGGACCGGAAAGAGAACAGAAGGGTATCCAATACGATGTATATTACGGATCAGTTGAGTGATACACGCGCTTCAAACGGTTCCTATTTTCTTTATGGTTGTCAGTTTGTTGGGGATTATCTTGAATTCAAGGTGGACCTGGTGCTTAAAACCACCTACTGGTTTACCTGGACCGGGCCGAAGCAGGGGCCGTCCTATTATCAGCTATTCATCAAGGATGAAAATACAGGGCAATTCGTCAATGTCGGGCCACCCGTAAACAACTGGACCAAGGTAGCCTGGAAGCCGGTAGTTTCCGGCAGCTATACGTTTGAGAAATTCGGAACGAAGACGATCCGGTTTGTAGTAGTGAATGAATTACCCCTTGCCGGTTACAATTCTATTTATTTGGACTATATCAAACTAACACCGGATGAAATATATGTACCCTAGCAGAATATATTACATTTTCCCGATGGTTGTAATTCTCTTATTACTTCTGATACGGCCTTTGACAGCCCAGGAGAATGCCTTTACAATAAAGGGTAAGATATATTCTGCTGAAACCGGTTTGCCCCTGGCTGATATAAGCATCAGGGCAGTAAATTCTACGGCCGAACCCGCCAGCAGCAATGCTGAAGGAGAATTTGAAATAAACATCGCCAGCAAAAATGAACAGATTTACATTTCTTACCCCGGGTATAAAGGGAAAACAGTCTTTGTAAACGGTAGAGAGCAAATCGAAATATGGCTGATCCCGGAAAACGATCGGTCTCTCAGTGACCCTGTAACAATGTCGTTTGGAGACACCCCCCTGCGGGACATTGCAGGGTCTGTGTCTGTGGGAAATGGCATTGAATTTCAAAAATCTCTCAAGCCTTCATTTGAACGGGATCTGCAGGGAAAAATGGCCGGCCTTGATGTGATAAACAGGTCGGGCATGCCCGGAGAAGGCGCTTATATGCATTCCAGGGGATATTCCTCATTGCTATCCGCCTCAATCCCTCTTATCGTCGTCGACGGAATGATCATACGGTCTGGAGGATTCATGGACCCTGTAATAAACGGTTACCATAATAATCCGCTGGTGAATATTGATAAGAAAGATATTTCCAGCGTGGTGCTGTTGAAGGATGCATCCACATGCGGCCTTTATGGCGTAAAGGGCTCCGACGGAGTGCTTCTTATTACGACCACTCCTCCGCGTGGAGGTAAGACAACGCTGGATGTCTCTGTTTCAGGCGGAATTTCCGTTAATCCAAAAGAAATTCCGGTTATGGATGCCAATCATCACAGCTCCTACATAATGGAGCAGTTGTACAATTCCGGTATGAACAGTACGGATATATTCGCAAAATATCCGTTCCTCGAATACAATCCTGATTATTTATACAGGTCAAGATATGATAACAATACAAACTGGCAGGATGAGATTTTTCATACCGGCCGTCTATATGACACCCATCTTTTGGTAAGAGGAGGCGATGAAAGGGCCAGGTATTCCCTTTCCGGCGGATACATAAAAAATGAAGCCATTGTAAAAAATGCGGATTACAGCAGGTTTAATTTCAGGTTTAATTCGGTCGTCCAGGTATCTCCGAAATTTGATATAGGATTTAATCTCGGCTATTCAAACGGAAAGTCCAAACTGATGGAAAGCGGGACTTCCACCCAGACGAATCCGATATTAGCCAGCCTGATAAAATCTCCCCTGATGACAGTTTACCAGAAAGACAAGGATGGACTGAGCCTGCCCATTTATGATGATATTGACGATTTTGGCCTGAGCAATCCTGCCGCCATCGTGAACAATCTGGAAGCGGAAGATGTGGCTTCAAAATTCCTGGGAGTATCCTATTTAAATGTAAAACTGACCGATAAATTGTCGGCAAGGGCTCAGTTTGGACTGGACAGGGCTAAATCAAATGAAAAAATATTCATCCCTTCGCTTGGTATCGCTCCCCAGGGAGATGGCTCCGCAGACCGTTCAATGAAGGTTAAAGTCAACCAGTTCTATTCCCTCATGGGAGAGGCGAGGCTAAGTTACAGGACCCGCTTCAATTACGTACACGATTTTTCGTTGGATGCTGGCACGCGTTACCAGTTATATACACTAAAGCAGGATTTCGGGGCAGCCCAGAACTCGGCCACGGATGAATTCAAAGATCTGAACTCCGGAAAGGCTGATGAAAAATCCGTGGGCGGAAATGAAGAAAAATGGTCATGGTTAAATTATTTTTTGTCCGCAAATTACATCCTGAAAGACCGGTATATTCTCAACGGCAATCTTTCCCTCGATGCCTCTTCGAAATTCGGTCCGCAGGCCGGTGGTGGCATTTCACTAGCGAATTATCCCTTTGCCGTTCTTCCCTCCGCAGGGATTGCATGGCGGATCTCCTCGGAACCCTTTTTACCTTCGATAAATTTCCTGGACGAATTGAAAGTGAGATTATCCTACGGGCTGACAGGGAGCGATAATTTTGTCAATTATTACACACGTTTATATTATCAGTCTGTACCTTATTACTCCATCACAGGATTTACCCTTAAGGGCTTGTATAATCCGGCACTCAAATGGGAAACCGTAAAGCAGGGCAATGCAGGGATCGACCTTGCCCTGTTCAGGGAGAGGATTATTATGAAAGCCGACTGGTATAAATCGGTGACGGAGGATATGATAAACACCGTATTGCTCCCTGAATACTTTGGCTTTAACACCTATATAAATAACGGTGGATCATGCAGTAATAAGGGATTCGAATTCTCTTTCTACGGGAAACTCCTCAACAGGAAATTTAAATGGGAGATCGATGCGAATTTCTCAAAAAATGAAAATGAGGTATTAAAACTGGAAAATGAACAACTCATCACAACTTTTACCGGCGGAGAAAAAATCACGAAAGTTGGTCTCCCGATGGGACAATTCTGGGGATATCGTTCACTGGGTGTGATCACCACCAAACGGGAGGCTGACAGTATCGGACTGGTTGATAAGTCAGGAAGGACATTTAATGCGGGAGATATCCACTTTGCAGACCTGGACGGTAATGGGAAAATCGACGATCTGGATAAAACCATCATCGGGAATCCACAGCCCCGGTATATTATCGGATTCGACAACCGCTTCACCTTTAAGGGCTTGTCGCTGGATCTCTTTTTCCTGTATCGCAAGGGGGGGGGATGTTTTCAATTATATCCGGTATAAAACGGAATCTATGAGCGGCGTTGAGAACCAGTCCGCCGCAGTTTACCACCGGTGGGTTAAAGACGGACAGGTAACCGAAATGCCTGTACAAAGTTATGGAGATCCGCTTGGGAACAACCGGTTCTCGAACCGGTGGATCGAGGATGGATCCTATTTCCGTCTCAAGAGCATTACCCTGGCATATACATTTCCGCGAAAGCTGGCATTCGTGAATGAACTGAACATTTATTTTACCGGAACCAACCTTTTCACCTCAACCGGCTATCTCGGGTACGATCCGGAATTCAGCTATGCTGATGGCGTCCTGGGACAGGGTATCGACTATGGAAAGATACCCCAGCCCCGGACGATGATCTTTGGCCTTAAGATCGGATTATAAAGTGGAAAATTACAGTTATATGAAGTTTAGAGTAAAAATATCCGGGTTTTCAATTTTAATCTGCATTGCACTTCTGATATTTTCATGTAAAAAAATGTTGGAATTGCCCAATGACAGTCTGCTCCCCGAGGATAAGGCATTCGTTGACGAGTTCTCTGCCCGTTCCGCCGTAATGGGGGTATATGCCTCACTTCAGGATGTGGCGGAACAACTCGTGATCCTGGGCGAATTGCAGGGAGACCTTCTGACGGTTACTGAAAATGCAGGTAATGACCTGAGACAACTTAATGATCATACGGCAGGTGCATCCAATGAATATGCTGATCCTTCAGGCTTCTTCAGGATTATCATGAATTGTAATGAGGTAATTGATAAAATACACAGGGCGAAGGATAACGATAAAAATATATCCAACCTGGAGTATGCCAATTTCCTGGGAGAGTTGAAACTAATAAGGGCATGGGTCTATTTTAAAATGGTGCAGATCTACGGTAATGTGCCCTACTTCGAAGAACCTCTCAGCGATTACAACCGGGGGACTGCAATGCAGGAAAAACTGAATACGCTTCAAACAGAGGATTATATCCTGGACACCTTACTGCTTCAGCTGGCATCCATAGATACCTTTGATCTCAATCTTCTTGAGGAAAGTCCTTTCTACTCCATCCGGGTTAAAAAATATACCAATTGGGCATTGCAGGGTGACATTTACCTGTGGCGAAATAACTACGCCTATGCGAAAAAGATGTATGATAAGGTAATTAATATAATGTCCCAGGAAGGATGGTTGGGAACCTCACGCCTGCCCTATATCGTTTCCTGGAACTATCAGGATGTGAACTGGAAATCCATGTTTCAGTTTAATTATAGTTCGGATGCATTTGAGACGGAAGCCATTTTTGTCATCCCTTTTTCAAAGTTATACAATCAGCAGCACAGTCTGCAGCATATTTTTAATTATGGGGAAGGAGGAGATTATCTTCTCCGGCCGACGGATTTTATCATAAATCTTTACCAGGCCCAACAGGTCATACGATACGAGGTCCAGCCCGATCATAAAAGGGGTGATCCCGGCGATCTCAACCGTGGGAAGGGTGTATCCTATGATAGTATAGGCGGCAATGCGGTGGTTACAAAATATTCCCTTTTCCGGGAATCCTTTGACAATGATGCCGGAATTTTTGTGTACAGGACAGCCGATTTTCATCTGAAAACCTGTGAATCATACGCCCGCTCCAAAAAAGGCTCGGATGCCATATCCCATCTTAACGAAGGACTTCTTTACGCCTCAGCATGGGGTACCGGCACCCGTATAAGGGCAAATCTGACAGGTATTGGTGTTGAAGATCCGCGGATCATTGAATCCGTGGAAGATCTCATAATGGACGAACGTGCAATGGAACTCGCTTTTGAGGGACACCGGTGGTTTGACCTCGTCCGTATCGCCCGTCACAGAAATGATCCATCCTACCTGGCAGAAAAGGTAGCCGCTAAATTCAGCGACATGGAAAAACGGGCAGAAGTGAAGTCCTATCTTATGGATATGAATAACTGGTATCTTCCTCTGAAATCTAAATAATGGCATAAAGAAAAATGTATTTTTTACTAACCCAAATTAAATTCTTATGAGAACAAAACATGTACCTTATTTAGTTGCATTCATCCTCATTACAGCAGGATGGCAGGTTCAGGTGAGGGCTCAGGATATACCTACGAATTATAACCAGAACCCGAACATTGAACATGAATTCAGTACTATTTTCTGGTCCGGGTACGATGATACCTACTTTGGCATCTATTCGCATCCCGAGGACTATCAGACAGAAGAATTTGCTCATTCAGGTAATAAAAGTATGAAGATCTGGGTACAACCCGGTGGTGCCTACGGAACCTGGATATGGGTATCTTATCCCGTAAGAGGCCATGAACAGAAAAAATTCAAAGCCAGTTTCTGGTACCGGGGTTATTTGATGTCATACTGGAATTTCCTTTACAGGGATGCCGGATTCACTTTCGAAGACCTTCCCCCTTCACTTGCAGAATTTACCGGCGCAGACACCGCATACTGGGGTGGTGCCGAGCAGGATGCACTCAAATTCGACTTCGGCGGTGATGACGATTATACGGAAGACTGGACCTATTTTGAATTTGTATGGGATTTCCCCGGCACTATTCCGGGCTGGGGTAATACAGCCATGTGGTATGCTAACCGGGATTCCGCTTATGTGGATGATATATATTACGGAGAATGGTATGACGGAATGTACAGCGGTGAAGAACCTTTTGGATTCATCAATGGTGATTTTGAAAAAGCCGAACTGAATGCTGAATGGTTCGTCAACCTTTACCCCGGCGGAGTCATCGAATCGGTAGATTTTCTTACTTCCACGGAAAACAAGACCCAGGCAGGTGCACAAAGTCTGAGGCTGATGGATTACATGGAGGTTTCGGATGAAGGCGATACCACTGCTGAAGACAGAAATGTGACCTATTATCTTCCCGCCCAGGGAGCCGGAGGGAAAGATATGGAAATGAGCTTCTGGTATAAAGGGAATGAAGCAACCCTCGATATGTTTTTTTATGAAAATTATGGTGTTACAACGGCAGATTTCCCGGTACCGGCAGGCGCCCAGCTGCTTGCTCAGGAATCCATAAATGACACGACAGATATGAAGATCACGACGACCATTGAATATGATTATAATAATGTCGTAAGTTCAGATACATCGCATCTGTTAGCTTTCCTAGCGCCCGAGAATGTGGGATCCGAAAACTTCGATAATGTCGCCGCCGCACCTGCCTTAATGGATTGGAACTGGTCCGGCAGTAATTATTTTGGCTATGGTGACTGGCCTGCACAGATAACGGATGAGGAATTCTATTCGTATGCCAAATCTCTCTGGTTACCGGGGGATCCGAACTGGACCGGATCTGAGGGAACCCTTCCCGGAATAGAAGATCACGGATCATATTCCCTGAGCTTTATGTACAAGGGGAAATTACAGCTGGTGATGAAATTCGCAGAAAGTCTCAAATATGATCTTGCCAATGACCCGGATGGTATTGTACCTGCTGATGCCACGGTAAGTGAAGGCCAGATTGTCTGGGATTTAAATTCAGATGAGTGGAATGATTTCTCCTTCGCCTGGGAAGTTGGTACATGGCTGGCCGATTCCGCAGTGGCCTCTCCCGCCGGCCTGATATTTGACCTGGTAGGTACCTATACTACAGGAGATGTAGGATATGTCGATGACCTTGAATTTAATAAGGTAAAGGTTCCATCTGACGTGCTTGCCAAACAGGATTTCGATGGCCTGGACGGTGCACAGCCCGTACCGCTGGATTGGAACTGGTCTGGCAGTAACTATTTCGGCTATAACGACTGGGATGGTGAAATGGTTGAATCAGAATCATTCTCTGCTCCGACATCCTTGTGGTTACCCGGTGATCCGAACTGGTCAGGTTCTGAAGGAAGCATAACAGGCGTCGTTGACAGTGCTGCCTATTCCTTAAGCTTCATGTTTAAGGGAAAAATGAAGCTTTCACTGGATCTCGGAAATGACCTGAAATATGACCTGGCCGGTGATCCGGAAGGAATAATACCCCCGGAAGCTACGGTCGAGGATAGAATGCTGGTTTGGAATCTCAGTTCCACCGGCTGGAAAAAATTCTCTTATGCATGGGAACAGGGCACCTGGCTGGCTGATTCATCTATTTCAGAGCCTGCCACAGTGAATTTTTCACTCATCGGGACAGATACCGAAGGAGATAACGGGTATGTTGATAACCTGATGATCCTGAAAAGCAAGGAAAAGATAGGCACCTCTTCGCTGATTGAAGCATCCACGAAGATCTATGATGTATATGCTGTCAAATCGATAACCTACGATACAGCCTATACCATTGAATCCTCATCCAAAAAGGTCATCGTCGATGCAAGTTCAAATCTGCAGCCTCTGGCAGCCCATTGGACATTGCCGGCAGTATCAAATTGGACAGAATGGAAACTGAATTGGAAAAATCCTTCAGGAGATATTGGAAGTACTCTAACCCTGATGCTGGACAGCAAGGCAACAGAGTCTCCTGTTTATGTTACACCCGAAAATCCGGAACTACCGGATGAGAACCCCGGATGGACCTATTTCGATGATTTCACATACCAGTTCTCCACAGGTATCCGAAACAACCCGTTGCCGGAAAAACAACTTCATGTTTATCCGAATCCGGCACAGGACGACCTGTACCTGAGCATCCAGGATCAACTGTCAAGAATAGACATTTATAATTCGCTCGGACAAAGGATAATGAGTTTAAATAATCCTCTCAGAAAGATAAATGTTACGGATCTTCCGGCAGGTATTTACCTGATGAATGTCAGAGATCAGAAAGGAAATATCTATCAGTCCAAATTTATAAAGCAATAGGAAGAGTAAATCTTTTATCAAATGAGGTTGGCTCAAAAGTCGGGATCCAATCGATTAAATAACGATCCGTAATCCTGATCTCACCCTTCGGCTTCAGTTTCCGGTCCCCGTGAAGCCGAAGGGTGAGACAACCTCATCCTTTTATTCCGGCCCCTGAAAATTCAGGGGATGGACCGGTCATTCCTAACAGGAAACGTTAAACAGGCAATCGACTTAAAACCTTAATCAAAATGCAAAATAATACAATCCGTTTTCTTCTATTCGTGCTATTTTCCTTCCTGCTTAATTCCTGTTCGGATCATTCAAATGTTTTTTATATAAGCTCCGGCGGGGATGACAATAACCCGGGAACGACGCCGGAAAAAGCATGGAAAACTTTAGAAAACGTAAATAAACATGATTTTTCCCCTGGAGATAAGATACTCTTCAGGGCCGGGGATGAATTTGCCGGAACACTTTTACTCGACCCGGCCGATGAGGGAACAGAAGAACAACGTTTGATCATTTCCTCATACGGCAACGGCAGGGCCATGATCAGGGGTAATGATAGGCAGGGACTGATAGCGGACAGCTGCAATTATCTTACTGTAGAAAACCTTGAATTCTCCGGCTCCGGAAGAAAAGCCGGCAACAGTACCGATGGAATATTCATCAGGAACTGTGAAGGTTTAATTGCCAAAAGCCTGGATACGCATGGATTTCAGCATTCCGGATTACATCTTCATAAATGTGACGACGCAACGGTGGAACGGGTCTATGCCCACGACAACGGTTTTGCAGGCATTCATGTAACAGGCAGCTCAATGATGGATAAGGACGGGTATGACAACCGGAACCTGTATATCGGTCACTGTGTGGCCGGAAATAATCCGGGAGATCCGTCCGTATTAAAAGGCCATAGCGGTAATGGTATCCTTGCCTCTTCGGTGAAAGGCGGAATTATTGAATATTGCGAAGCTTTTAATAACGGGTGGGACATGATCTGGGAAGGAAATGGTCCGGTAGGTATCTGGATCTGGGACTGTACGGATGTGACCATCCAATATTGTATTGCACACCACAACCGCACGAATCCAAAAGCAGCCGATGGAGGGGGCTTTGATCTCGATGGTGGGGTTTCCAACTCAATCATTCAATATTGTATCTCTCACCATAATGAAGGAGCCGGCTTCGGATTATATGAATTCGGGGCGGTCAAACCATGGGAAAACAATGTGATCCGGTATAATATCAGTGAGGATGACGGCATTATTAATGGCGGATCAGTCGGCATCTGGAAGAATGACGATAAGGGGATCATGCATGATTGCGAGATCTATAACAATACTTTCTATAACAGCAATCCCGGCGGGTGCTCTATCTGGCTTTACAGTAACTATCCCGGCTTTCGTTTCCGGAACAATGTATTTGTCTATAAAAAATCCCTTCTTTCGAAAGGGGCAGTGTTGAAGGATGAACTCTTTCAAAGGAATCTCTATTGGAGCCTTGAGGAACAGCAAACTTTTGAAAATTACGCAAGCCTGGAAGAATGGGCTTCCTCTACCGGTAAAGAGATGATAGGGGATTCATTTACCGGCCTGTACCAGGATCCCGGCTTTCACAACCCGGGAAATCTCGAAGTGACGGATCCTGAAAATGTCAACCCGGAAAATCTTTTATCCTATATTCCGGAAGCAGGCTCGTCATTAGTAAATAATGCCTTGAATCTCAAGGATTTATTTAAAATGGATCCGGGAAAACAGGATATTCTTGGATCAAACCTGCCCGTTGGAGGAAAATTTGACATAGGTGCAATTGAATATAAAAACCCCCGGAAATGATAAAAGTATATCCGTCAATGCTTCTTGCGTTCGTGTTCATATTCTTACTGACCGGATGCCTGAGTAATCAGATTGATAAAAAAGCAATGATCAATCTGGAAAATCAGCCTTCTAAGACCCTGTTTGATTTTAACTGGAAATTCCATCCCGGCGATATGGAAAAGGCATGGAATACGAATTTCGACGATGGGACGTGGCGTATGATTGACCTTCCACATGACTGGAGTATTGAAGATATCCCGGGTACTCAAAGTCCACTCGATTCTTTGGCTGTGGGAGGAATTGATATGGGATATTTCAGGGGGGGAACGGGTTGGTACCGTAAATCTTTTACTCTTCCCCCTGACCTTAAAGGAAAGAAGATCTGCCTTCTGTTCGAAGGCATCTACATGGACGCTGAAATATGGATCAATGATCAAAAATGTGCAGACCACCCGTATGGCTATACCAGTTTCTGGTGTGATATTACGGATAAACTCCTTTATGGAAAACAAAATGTGCTTGCCGTCAGGGTAAAAAACGAAGGGAAAACAAGCCGATGGTACTCCGGGTCAGGGATTTATCGCCATGTTTGGCTCAGCGTTTCAGAACCTGTCCATTTTGGCCTCTGGGGAGCTACCATCACAACCCCCGAAATTAAAGAAGATTTTGCCACAGTGATCGTATCGAATGACATTTTGAATGAGACCGGCGAACCGGCTGAAATAACAGTAACCACCACGCTTTTTGATGACAGGGGAAATGAAGTGGCAAAGTCCGGTCAAAACGTGACCGCCGCACCGGGCCAAATCATCCGGGTTGATCATAAATTGAAAATTGAATCTCCGGTTTTGTGGGAAACCGATTCCCCGGTACTTTACAAGGCAATTACAGATATTAGCCAGGGAGCGTCGAATCTTTCGGACAGGACCGAAAATCATTTCGGGATCAGGTCCATTGAATTCAGAAGCAACGGATTTTTCCTGAACGGAAAAAACACATTATTGAAGGGAGGCTGCATGCATCATGATAACGGCCCCCTTGGATCAGCGGCTTATAACCGGGCAGAAGAACGGAGGGTTGAACTGATGAAAGCCAGCGGGTTTAACAGTATACGCTGTGCCCATAATCCCCCGTCTCCGGCATTCCTCGATGCATGTGATAAACTGGGCATGATGGTCATTGTTGAAGCCTTCGATATGTGGAGAAATGAAAAAAATCCGGGTGATTATCACCTTTTCTTCGATGATTGGTGGAAAGAAGATTTAACGAGTATGGTTAAACGGGACCGTAACCATCCTTCGGTTATCATGTGGAGTATAGGTAATGAAATTCCGGAGAGTAGCAAGCCAGCAGGAGCAACAACGGCAAAAATGCTTGCTGAATACGTACATCAACTGGATCCCTCAAGGCCTGTAACTTCGGCTGTGAATAACCTGGGGGAAGACAAAGATCCTTATTTTGCAACTCTCGATGTCGCCGGCTATAACTATTCCTTCGGAGGTGATCATGGAAGGAAAAGCATTTTTGAAGTAGACCACGACCGGGTCCCCACAAGAATAATGTTCTCTTCGGAGTCCTACCCGTTGACGGCTTTCGGAGCCTGGATGGACGTTGTTAATTATCCCTGGGTAATCGGGGATTTTGTGTGGACCGGTTTCGATTACCTGGGAGAAGCCAGCATAGGATGGCTGGGATACCCCCAGAAGGGGAGCTTCTATCCATGGAGTCATGCATTCTGCGGAGATCTTGATATTTGTGGCTTGAAACGTCCGCAGTCCTTTTACCGGAATGTACTCTGGAATACCGGAAAACAACTCTCCGTTTTTGTTCAACCGCCAAAACCGTCATTTAAGGAAAATCCCGACAGGGAAGACTGGAGCAAATGGTATTGGCAGGACGTGGTCGATAACTGGAACTGGCAGGGTCACGAAAATATGCCGTTAAACGTGGAAGTTTATTCTGCCTTTGAAAGAGTCGAATTATTTCTTAACGGGAGATCGATGGGATCTAAACCGACAAATCCGGAAAATGAATGGATCGCGAGGTGGGAAGTCCCTTATCAGCCTGGAACATTAAAAGCGGTGGCTTATTCCGGGACGATGAAGACAGATTCCTGTAAGCTTTATACTTCCGGAAAACCTGAAATCATCGAATTGCAGGCCGATAGAACCACCATCAAAGCCAATAACCAGGATCTAAGCTATATAACCATCGAGTTACTTGACGAAAATGGTCATCGGAATACCATGGCTGAAAATTTAGTGCAATTCGGGATCACGGGACCGGGAACCATTTTGGCGGTTGCAAATTCCAATCCCATGAGCACCGAAAGTTTTCAGCAGCCCTATCGCAAGGCGTACCAGGGAAGATGCCTGGTTGTCGTCAAATCTACAGGTGAACCCGGCGAGATATCGCTGAAGGCTTCTTCGGAAGGCATAGCCTCCAAAACAATTGAAATTACATCCGACTAATAATATAAAGCCATGAAAAACCTGGTGATACTTCTTTGTATGTGGTCCCTGGTTACAAGTACTGCAAAAAGTAGCGGTATGCCCGAATATTATAAGCAGGTGGACCAGGTCTTGTGGGTTGTCTCGGATTTGGAAAATATCATCGCCCAGTATGAAAAACTTGGTTTTTCCCAAACTCTGGATCTCGGTGTATCCACGGTGGTTTCAAAGACAACAGGAGAAAAAACCATTGTAAAACTGGCACTTGCCAACCTGGGGGGAGCGCGGATTGTCTGGATCCAGCCACAGGAAGGAAAATCCGTTTTTTCTGACTTTCATGCCCTGCACGGAGATGGAGCCATGAGCATGGTTCACAGATCTCCGGGCATCCGGGAGTTGAAAGATGAGACCCGGCGACTGGATGCCCTGGGTATCGGTACCCTGGACGACATCACTATCAAAACATCTCAGGGCAGCCTGCATTTTGTGCTGTTTGATACTGAAACCGGGGGAAAATATATTCTTGGTCTAACCGCCGGAGTTGACGGATTAAAGCTGTATGAAGGTCTGAGTGACAAAAATAGACTCGATTTGAAACTCAATCAATATGCGTTTGCCATCAGCGATCCGGCTCCGGTTTCTGAATTCTGGCATAAGATCGGGCTGCCTGAATTTCAGCTTAATAACCCCGAACTCTTTGAAACACGGTATTACGGTAAACTGGTAGATCACAAACTTATCCAGGGTTGGCAGCGGCACGGGTCCATCGATTATGAATGGTGCGTTCCGGTAAAGCCGCCCATCGTTTATGCCGATCATATTCTAAAGCATGGCGAAGGCATTCACCATCTTGCATTTACGGTAAATGATATGGACAAAGTCCTTGATGACTACAGATCCTGTGGATTCGTCGTATCCATGGGCGGAAGATGGGGTGAAAAAGGAAAACCAGGCTCAGGCAGGTATGAATACATTGATCTGGAAGATTTGGGCGGAGTGACCATGGAATTACTCTGGAGTTATCAGCAGTAGAGTTTACCCTGAATGAGCTTGACCTGGATCCCGGTAATTCCGACTTACTTAAAAATGCAGTTCCCCAGGGTTCCGGATTTGACATAGGTGCCATTGAAAAAGTGCTAAAGTAGTAGTCCCCGGAATCTTTAAAAGATCAAAACCATGAAACGTGCTTTGTATCTTGCTTTATTTTGCCTGGAGCCTGCTCTACTCCTTTCGTGCGTAAAACGGCCGGAACCACTGGTCATCACTATCGATCCGGATTCAGTTTTGGCGGATGTTTCCAATCATCCGGTCGGCATAAACCTGGACTATTTTATGGATGGTGACCGGTTCCCGGATGCATCACAACCGGTGACGCAGGTCCTCTCGGAAATGGGTGTTAAATATCTGCGCTATCCCGGCGGAGATAAATCGGATCTGAATCTATTCAGCGTCCCTCCGTACGATAGATCATACCCCACCCTGGCACGCACAGGTAAAGGCGCTGCGGATTATCCCAGGGTCCTGAAAAATTACAGGGAGTTTAAATATGACGTGCTTGATTTTGACGAGTACATTGCACTTTGCCGTGAAATAAACGCCGAACCGGTAGTGGTGGTCCCTGCAGACGGGTATTTGGTCGATTATCCTCCCGGTGATACCTGGACGAAACGTGAAGATCTTATAAAACATGCCGTGGAATGGGTAAGATATTCCAATATAAAAAAGAAATACAATGTACATTTCTGGATGATCGGTAATGAATGCTGGCACCAGAACAATGAGAATTCCACGGCGGAGATATATGCAAAAGATGTGCTTGATTTTGCCAAAGCCATGAAGGCCGTTGACTCCTCCATAGCCATCATTCCGAATGGCAATTCCGTTGATTTTTTCAGCGAGGTGATCCGCACAGCCGGAGATTATATCGATTATCTCTGCCTGAGCAATTACCCGGTATATAACTATTATAGCGGTTACATTTCTTACAGGGATTCAGCTCAAAATCTGATGGAACCGGTGGAAAGGGCCCTTATGGCAATCGACCGCGCAGCTACGGAAGATCAAAAGAAAAGACTCCGGCTTATCGTTTCCGAATATGGGCCCTTCGATTGGGGAGAGAAATGGCCGATGATCAACGATATGGGCCATAACCTTGCCAATTTTGAGATTACCGGACTTCAGCTATGCCAGCCTGAAATCCTGTTTTCATGTTTCTGGAACACCCGGTGGATCGATAATGATTCAATCGCACATAGCGTGTTCGATGCGATCGATAAGGACAACCATATGAACGCGAATGGCCTGGGACTCATGATCTGGGGTAATTTTTTAGGAAAGAAGATGGTGAATTCCACATCCTCCGCGATGGTTCGGACTTTTGCCAGTTATACTCCCGAAGACAATTCATTGTTGCTGTTTCTTATGAATAAATCCGGTGAACCTGTTCATTTTAAAACGGTTATCCATGGGCATGAAGAATTCAATATAACGGCTTCGTGGGAACTGACCGGAAAAGGACCTGACGATCTAATGCCGGTCTGGCATCAAATTAAGGATCCAAAGTCAAAGAACCCGGTGGTTTCGGGAACAAGTATTAGGGTGGTTCAATACAGGATGGGAAGTTAGATAGTTATGGGGTTATGGGGTTATGAGGTTATGGGGTTATGAGGTTATGGAGTTATGGGGTTATGGGGTTATGGGGTTATGAGGTTATGAGGTTATGGAGTTATGGGGTTATGGGGTTATGAGGTTATGGGGTTATGGGGTTATGGAGTTATGAGGTTATGAGGTTATGGAGTTATGGGGTTATGAGGTTATGAGGTTATGGAGTGTAGTTCGTATCAGAACCCTTCGGCTCAGGGACCGGTCAATTCGATGAACCAAGGATTTTGAAATTGAAAATAGTTGCCTGTTTGAAATTTATGATTTGAATTTTGGAATTCTCCCGGATCCAAATCACGAATGATTTCCGAAAGAAGAAAATCTAAATGACCGAAACCGTGGAAATTGGTTTTAGTGCAAAAAACTGAAAAACTATAAAATGAGGGCAGGGTTTGGTATCGCTTTATTTATTTACCTTCTTGGTTTTTCCCAGGTAAGGGCTACAAATTATTATTTGACCGGTTCAGGCAATGACACACTTTCCGGAACTTCTTCCGGCCAGGCCTGGAAAAGTATAAATAAAGTAAACAGCGTCCGTTTCGAACCAGGAGACACTGTATTTTTTGAAGGAACAAAAACCTTTGCGGGAAATATATACCTGGATTACGGAGATGGGGGTTCTGCAGATCATCCTGTCGTTTTCACCTCTTTCGGAGGTGGAAAGGCAATCATTAATGCCGGTGACTCATTTGGTCTGTTTGTCTATAATTCAGGAGGAATAGAGATAATAAACCTGGAGTTTTCGGGCTCAGGCGTTTCAACAAATAAAAAGGAAGGGATCCTCTTTTATACAGACTTAACAAACGGCAAGAAGCTTGAGCATATCCTTGTCGATCAGGTAGAGATCCATGGATTTGGGAAATCCGGTATCAGTCTTGGTTCGTGGGATGCAAGCTATCCGGGATTTAAAGATGTTATCATTTCGAATGTCATATCGCGGGATAACGAGACAGGGATGGACTCGTATGATATGGCAGACTGGAAATCCGATAAATATGCTCACACCCATGTTTTGATAAAGGACTGCGAGTTTCTGAACAGCATCTCCAGTGGATTGGTATTATGCGGGATTGATTCAGGTATTGTTGAATACTGCCGGGCATCCAATACGGGAAGTACCGGAAAGGGAGTGGTTGCCTTATGGGCATGGAGCTGTAAAAATCTGATCTTTCAATATTGCATCGCTGATGGAACGGTCACAACAGGACCCGATGGTGGCGGTTTCGATCTCGATGGCGGTACGGAAAGCTGCATTATTCAATATTGCTATACCTGTAATAATGCGGGTCCCGGTTATATGCACTGCGATTACCCCTATTCCAGACCGACGAGAAAAAACACGATCAGGTATTGCCTGAGTGAGAATGACGGAAGAAAACCCGCTGATAACCGGTGCAGTTATCTGTTCATTTCCTGGGGAAACGGACTTGAGGATTGTCACATGTACAACAATACCGCTTATATCTCAACTAATGGAGCTTACTCCCTGTGCGGATTCTGGGGATATATCATGTTTGGTAACGGTGATAGCCCCCATATCACGAATTGTTCCGCCAGGAACAATATTTTTTATGTAAAAGGAAATAATCATTATCTCGCAAAACTGGATGGAGGAAGCACACCCCTCACTCCTTCCAACCTCGTCCTCCAGGGTAATTGCTATTTTGCTGAAGGGTCCGGATCTTCGAAATGGGCCAACCAAAAATCTGTTTATTCCACATTAGCTGCATGGCAGGAGGCTACGGGGCAGGAGAGAATAGACCAGCAAAGAACGGGATGGGATTTTGATCCCGGCCTTATAAACCCCGGAAAAGCAGGAACTATTACAGATCCCCGCGATCTTCCAAATATACAGGCGTATCAGCTTGACCCCGGCTCTGCATTGATCGATTCCGGACTGAATCTGGGTGAACTTTTCGGGGTGGATATCGGTGAAACGGACTTCTTTGGAAACCCCTCAATCCAGGGGGAGTCCCAGGATGTAGGGTTTTATGAAACGTATAAAACTACCGGGTTAATGAGCATCCCGGGAGGTAATGATGAAATGAATATCTTCCCTAATCCGGCTGAAAGCAGGGACATGCTCACAGGACATACCCATGGAGAGATATGGTCAGTCCTTTTAATTTCACTTGACGGCAGGATTTTCAGGGATTGTAAATCAAATATTTCCGGAAATACATTTACACTCACTACTCCTGCCTCCCCCGGCCTGTATATCATCCTGGTTCATTTGAAGGATGGTGGCCTGAGAAGAAAAAAGGTTCTCATTGTTTAATCATCAACTTCATCCCCATGACTATATGGCCCGATGGTACACACAGGGCATGGCAGCATTATTTATGAACCCCTAATGATAAGAATAATGAAAATTAAACGGTTGTCACTCATCGGGATCGTGCTTTCTTTCCTGCCATCCTGTTATCTGCGTGAAAAGGCCCCACTGAAAATTGAAAATAATTCGGTTGAAGTTATCCTGTTGAATACGGAACGTACCCTGTGGAAATACCGGGTTAAATCTACCGCTGAGGAAATGCAGATTGCTCCGCCCATTTTTGAAATAGATGGAAAAAACAGAATTTGCGCACTGGCAGATATCACAACCCGGTCAGAGCCGGTGAAATTAAAAAATAATGTTACGGAATATACTTTTTCAGGACCTGTCAGGGATGATCGCACCTTAGTTTTAACCCTGGTTTTCAGGATTGCCCCGGACAATCCTGTCATTCGGTTCAGATACATTTTGAGCGGTACATCCGGCCACAAACTCACAAAACAAAGCGGGCAGGATGATCTGACTTACTTCCGGACATCCCTGGCTGATTTTACCAAAATAAAGGAAATTCAATTTTCGAACTTCGATGAAAAGTACCATGCTTATGTCCTGGCGGAACAACCCATTGAGGATCGCCATTTCGATGACCATTTTGGCTTTATGGGGCCTATGTTGACAGCCCATAAAGGGAACAGTTCATTTTTACTCGCATATGAGCATGGGTCGCAATACAATAACCCGTTTCTCCGGTTTGATCTCAATCCTGATTTCACTGTGAGCCTGGCGGCGTTAAAAGGCAATTACCTTACCAACCAGGTGGTTTCCAGCGATTCTGTTTATGAAACAATCTGGTTTGAAATTGCGGGGACAGAGGGATCAGAGGATGATCTTGCTGCCGGTTACCGTGCATTTATCTTAAAATATATCAGCTTGAATGCCTCAAGCCGGAAGCCTTATATTTACTATAATACCTGGGGCAGGCAGGAACGGATAAAATGGCAGGGTGGTAAATACCTGCAATCGATGAACCTTAAACAAACCCTTGCTGAAATCGAAAAATTACATAAAACAGGCGTTGATGTTTATGTTCTGGATGCCGGCTGGTTCCTGAAAACCGGCGATTGGATGGTGAACACATCTGAAAATTTCTTCCCGGATTCATTGCTCCAGGTAACTGCACTAATCAAAAAATATAACATGCAGCTGGGCCTGTGGTTTAACCCCACCCTTGCAGCATTGAGTAGCAAAGTATTGAATGATAACAGGGAATGCCGGTCCCGCAGAGATGGAAAATTGCAGGCTGATTTTCCGGTGTGGGAAACCGAGAACAGTGTTAATATGTGCCTCGTGAGTGAATTTTGGAAAGATTTTGCGGATGAGATGATCCGGCTTTCAAAAGAACTGAACGTCACCTATTTTAAATGGGATGGTGTCGACCAGGGCGATTGCGATGCCTCCGGACATTTTCATGGGACAGCGGAGAATTCAATACTGGAAAGAAACGATAATGCTGCATTCCTGCAGCCTGTTTATATGGCAAAGATTGTTGACAGGGTATTTGAGTCCTGCCCTGAAGCAATTTTTGATTTTGACATCACCGAGAAGGGCCGGTGTGTCGGTGTTGCCTTTCTGGCTTCGGGAAGATTTCATGCAGTTAATAACGGACCTTATTATCATAATCTAGATCTTGCCCGGCCGTGGGAAACTCCTTTATCAAACGGAAATGTAAATATGTTCGTATATCCGGGACCTGCCAGGGGTTGGTTTACCCGTTCCATTCTCACTTTCGACAAATGGATCCCATCTATATTGTTCCTCACTCACTACCAGCTTGACGGGTCAGAAAGTTCACGGATAAATAATGCTGCATCCCTCATATTGGGACAAAATGGAATATGGGGTGAAATTGTCAAAATCCCGGATGATGACCTAAAGTTGACGAGTGAAATTCTACGAAAATATAAGCAGGTTTGTAATGACATTACTACTGCTTCACCTGTTACCTATGGCCATCCCGGTGAAATGACTGAAATTCATGAAAAAATCAATCCTGAAAATGGAAAGGGAACCGTAGTGATATTTAATAACGGGAACAAACCGATAAGGTACGTAACGGAAAATAAACCGGATAAACGATTCTGGTCGACGGGGGATGTGAAAATATCATTTGATGAAAGAGGAAGAGCGGTCATAGAAGCCGGTTTTCCCGAAGCTGATGCAAAAATTATTTTCTTCGGCGTAATAAATTGACAATCCTTATTCTTGCGTACGATTTTCATCCGGAATCCAAACAGCTGCTATTCATAAAGTTACAGGAAACAGTAACCGGCGGATCTGCAAAGGCCGCCACGACATAGCCATGACATCCGGTGAAGTAAATTTTCATAATCCCGCTGGTATCTGTTTATCTAATCCCAAATACCGTAAATTACGGTATTTGGGATTAGATTTGGAATTTACTTGTTATTTGAACATTTTTATCCGGAATTTTCTTTTTAAGATTATCTATGAAAAAGCAATATACATTCGATATGAAAAAAATTTGCATACTGTTGTTTGCAATGCTCTTACCCGTTTCAATGATGGGTCAGAAGCCAAGATTGCTCGTCTCAACCGATATCGGTGGCGACCCCGACGATCAGCAGGCTGTCATCCGCCTCATGGTCCATGCAAATGAATTTGATCTGGAAGGTCTGCTGACTGCAGTCACGGAAAGGCCCGGCAATCCTAAGGTGGGTGTGGTATGCCCGGAGCTTCTCCGGGAAATCATTCAGGGGTATGAGCAGGTATATCCCAATCTTCTCAAACATGACACTGCTTTTCCATCACCCGCCTGTTTATTCTCCATTGTGAAGAATGGAAGTCCAACCGGAGACTGGGACCACGTGGGGAAAGGGCATGATACGGAAGCATCCGGCTGGATCATTCAGATGGTCGATAAAAAGGATGAACGGCCGCTGAATATCTGCCTTTTCGGCGGGCAAACCGACCTGGCGCAGGCACTCTGGAAAGTTAAAAGCAGCCGGCCGGCCGGGGATTACAGAAAATTTGTTTCGAAGATCAGGGTTTATGATGTCAGTGATCAGGATCATATTTTCAAGCAGATGTTTGCGGAACACCCTTCACTGTTCTACATCCTGTCGATGGCCCCCGAAGGACACGACATGCGGGAAGGAGCATACAGGGGCGTTTATCTTGGGGGTGATGAAAGTCTTACATCACTGCAATGGCTGAAAGAAAATGTGCTTGAAGACCACGGTGCGCTGGGTGCGCTTTATCCCCAAAAAACATGGACATCGCCAAATCCCAATGCGGCCATGAAAGAAGGGGACACTCCTTCCTGGTTCTTCTTTCTGAAAAACGGTTTAAACTGTCCCGATCATCCGGAATACGGGGGTTGGGGCGGACGGTACCGGAAAACAGAAGCCGGATATTACACGGATGCCATTGATAGTTTTCAGGGCGAAAAAAATGCCAGGGCAACCGTTTATCGCTGGCGTGATGATTACCAGCGCGATTTTGCCGCCAGGATGGATTGGTGCGTAAAGAATTACCAGGATGCCAATCATGCACCCCAGGTCACCGTGAACAATTTTTCAGAAAAGGAACCCCTGATCATTCGTGAAAAGCCCGGGAAAATGATCCGCCTGGATGCCTCCGGATCCAGAGATCCGGATGGTGACCGGCTTGATTATGAATGGCTGGTTTATCCGGAAGCAGGCAATTTCCATGGCGATGCGAGCATCCGGTCAGATGGGGCACGGGCAACAGTTCCCATACCTGAACTGGAAGCCGGTACAAGCCTTCATATTATCCTGAAAGTCACTGACAACGGGACCCCGGCCCTGACAAGCTATAAACGGGTTATAATTATGAACCGGTAAAGTGCGGGGATATATAGGGTAACCCGGCTGTGCAGCCCGTACCTTTTGTCATTTACATTAATCTGCAATTTCTATCGCCATCCTGAGCATTCACGAAATCCGGACCATCCGGGTTCAGACAATACTCATGAATGTGGGATGCGGATCCGCATCCCACATTCGTCCCCATATTTCCATATCATTCTGTTTCGTCTATCCCAACTCCGACGCATCCATAAAATTTCACTGGTTCATCCCGTTTCCCTTATTCTCCAGCGCCTTATCCAATACTGGCAAATCCTCATTGACCGGGATCATATTCCAGCTTACAAAATCAAACTTCCACCCGTCGGAAGACTGTTTCATGTGGGTGATTAAACGAACCGGAATCGTTTTACTGATCATGGGAGCCATGAACTGTTCGACTGTGATCGCCGACTTCCCGTCATCGGCAATCTTGATGTTCCGGGTATGCATTTGCTGACCATTCATCATCGAATGGTCCTGCATTCGTCCTTCGTCCATTTTCTCCTTCTTGTCCGGCATGTTCCCCTCATCCTTCCATTCCTTGTTTTCAGCCGTCTTGTCTTTATCCTTCATCATGTCCTTATTTTCCATGTTATCCTTGTCCTTCATCATGTCCTTGTTTCCCATCTTATCCTTGTCGTTCATCATGTCCTTGTTTCCCGACTTCTGATCTTTCATCATGTCGCTGCTCATCATCTCGTCGAACATGCCCATTGTCTCTTTCTTGTTCATAATTTCATCGGGATCTGTCCCCATAAAAAGTATATCGTCAGACATCATGGAACTCATCTCATTGCGGTCATTGCTCATCATAGCCTGGTGAAATTGCTGCAGAGTATTTGTGATCTCCATCCTTACCGCCGTGGTGTCAACCGGTGCGGCATTGCTCCCTGTCTGGCTTCCGGCGATCAAAAGGGCCGTGAGAACCAGAATGTAATTCATTTTTTTCATTTTGCTTTAGTTTACTATTTAATATTAACCCTCAAAGAATCCGCAATTCGCACTTATAATTCATATTCCATGATCCGCCTCATCCTATTCCACTGTAAGAAAATGAATTACACTATCTTTGAAACATGGCAGGCATTCATTCAGTTCATTTTTTATCAAAAAAAAGAAAATAAGGGCTGTGATCTTCCTTCTGAGATTCATCCCATACTTTCTCATCCCTGTCTTGTAAGTAGTATCAGAAAGAAAACTCGATTCCCCTTCGGCTCCGCTCAGGGACCGAAGGGTCATCGAGTTTTCTTTCTGATACTTTTTACTTTGAAGGATACAAAACTAAATTGCTGATGTGGAGAAGCAATTCAAATTATTAGGATATTATAACCTGATTACCTATTTTAATACCCGGTTCTGCTTTTTATCCCGTAACCCCAAAACTACCAATACCTCTAAAATGAAAACAATACCTCTTATCACCCTTCTCCTGTTATCTTATGCGGCTTTCTCCCAGGAAGACAGGATCATCCTGCATCCCGATTCGGCAAAATATCAAATCAGCCGCCACATCTACGGACAATTTTCCGAGCATCTCGGAAGAGGCATCTACGGGGGCATCTGGGTGGATAAAAATTCCACCCTTCCAAATACGGGCAGGATCCGGAATGATGTGGTCGAAGCCCTTAAAGAGATGGCGATACCAAACCTCAGATGGCCCGGCGGATGCTTCGCCGATGAATACCACTGGATGAACGGTATCGGCCCGGCAGACGAACGGCCTACCATGATAAATACAAACTGGGGAGGCGTGACCGAAGATAACAGCTTCGGCACCCACGAATTCATGAAGCTTTGCAATATGCTTGATTGTGAACCGGTTATATGTGGTAACCTCGGAAGCGGAACCGTTCAGGAGATGTCCCAATGGGTGGAATACCTTAATTCGGGCAACGTAAGCCCGATGACAAAACTGCGGAAAGAAAACGGTCACCCTGAACCTTTCCATGTTACGTATTTTGGTATAGGCAATGAAAGTTGGGGATGCGGCGGAAACATGACACCTGAATTTTATGCGGACCAATTGCGGCGGTATTCAACCTACTGCAGGAATTACGGGCCCAACAGGCTGTACAGGATCGCCAGCGGTGCAAGTGACTGGAACTTCAGGTGGACAGAGGTCTTAATGCAGGATCCCGCAACCCGGGCAGCATTTCAGGGTCTCTCCTTGCATTATTATACCAGGGCTCATACTGAAAACTGGAATTATAAAGGATCAGCAACAAATTTCAGTCCGGATGAATGGTTCTCCACCATGGCCAATGCCCTTGTCATGGATACCCTTATCTCAGTACATTCGGCGATTATGGACAGGTATGACCCGCAGAAAGAAAAGGGACTGGTCGTGGATGAATGGGGCAACTGGCATGACGTCCAACCCGGTACCAACCCGGGCTTCCTTTACCAGCAGAATACGTTACGTGACGCTCTCTCCGCATCGGTCACACTCGATATCTTCAACGAGCACTGCGACAGGGTCAGGATGGCGAACCTCGCCCAGACCATTAACGTTCTCCAAAGCGTCCTCCTTACGAATGACAGTATGGTGGTGCGCACACCGACTTTCTGGGTCTTCAAAATGTACAAAGTTCACCAGGAAGCGACCCTCATTCCCTCTGAAACGGTTTCTTCCGGGTATACCCTGGGCAATCGCCGCATTGATGCAATTCATTCCTCTGCTTCAAGGGATGCCGGCGGCAGGATCCATATCACCCTTACCAACCTGGATCCCGATGTTGCCCATGATGTGGACTGCATCGTAGAAGGAGTGAAAAAGGTGAAGGTAACGGGCGGTGAGATCATCACTGCTCCACAAATGAGCGCTTATAACGATTTTGACAAGCCTTCGGAGGTTGGCATCATGAACTTTGCAGATTATTCCCCTTCGGGCAATACCGTTACCGTCCGTATGCCGGCCAAATCGGTGATCATGATCGAGTTGGAAACGAAATAAGGAAGATTCCCGGGTATAGCTAAGCTTTCAGACTTCCCAATATTCCCTGCAGGTAACCTGCTGTCTGGGCAAGTGCCACTATGGGATCATCAGCCTCTTCCTCATATTCGATGCTATAGGATCCGCTATATCGGGCCTTGTTCAGGGCATCAAGAACCGCCGGGAGATTTATCACACCCTCACCCGCACGGCACGAAATGCCAGCCTTATCGGCGCTGTTAACGTCCCTCATATGAGTTTCAAAGATCCTGTCAGCCGTCCTGTTGATTACTTCAACCGGGT
Source organism: uncultured Bacteroidales bacterium (assembly GCA_963771005.1). Classification (GTDB taxonomy): domain Bacteria; phylum Bacteroidota; class Bacteroidia; order Bacteroidales; genus DASQZK01. The sequence goes on along the minus strand of CAVYRO010000008.1, from coordinate 123,074 downwards.
CAAATCCCGCCCTGATGGTATGACCGATATCAAGGCATAAGCCCATGCGTTTATCCAGGTTTTTCACCTTATCGTATGCCATCAGAGGGCTCGGATAAGGTAAACCGTCGGGTCCGTGATTATGGATGGCGAGCTTTATGTCCGTTTTTTTCACAAGTTTTTCCACGTAGCCCAGGAGTTCATAATCGGGCACGCCGACGATAATCCGGAAACCGGCCGTTTCAGCGTAACTGAATGCCTGGTCCGCCTCCGCTTCCGATTTCATATAGATCACCCCGGCGGAATCGGGGTTGATTCCATTTTCCTTAAGTTTGGAAATAGTAGAAACGATCGTGTTCCTATCCGAATCGAGCGGAAGGTGCATGCTTTTCACCGAAAGCTTTTTCAGGTGAAGCTTATGCATGATCCCAATCACCTCATCAACGTTGAATTTTCTGAGGCTGTATGAGGCAATCCCCACACTGCCGGCTGCCGGAGTCATGTTGCTTTTTTTCCCGGAACCCTCTCCGAAAACAGGGCGGCCTGCCAATGCGGCCATGCCTGCGGCTGAAAGCCTGACAAAGGACCTGCGGTTTAGTTCTGACATAGTTTAAATTTTTGATCTGTTTTGCAGATACAAGATACAGATTTTTTCACAGAGGCGCACTAAAGCCGTTCACAGAATGATCGTACTTTCAAACTTAAAATTTATTACAGGGGCATGCATTGAGGCATGTTCCTGCGACAAAGTATGACGGGAAATATACGGATTGAAAGCAATCGGTTTTATATTGAGACTTTTGGTACAACCTTCCTGCTAGCGGAATATAAGTTTCCTTGTTTTAACCTGGTTGTCGATGATGATACTGACAAAATAAATCCCTTTGACTTCATTTGACAGATCGAACTCGTACTGTCCGTCCTCATCCCTGGGATAATAAACTCTTTCAGCAACAATTTTTCCATTCTGGTCATAGATTTTCACTTCCATAGGTTACGTGGATTAGGTTGTTTTTCAGGCTTACACAGTAATATACTCAAATTTAACATTTGAAGGCATATGTATTAACAACCCGGTATTGAAGAATCTCAATAGATCCGGTTAATTCAGATCACCTACCGTCCGCTTCATTGCCTGGTATTATACTTAACATATTGATATACAATTCATACTAAAATCAGATGTAAATCTTTTGCTAGTTCATATACTTGTTAATAACTTGTTAATAAAATGTTAAAAACGTGCAGTTCATGAAAAGGACCGGGATATAGACGGGTTTTAGTATATTTGCATGGGATCATGGGACATTTACTCTAATAAATTGATAATGATAAAATTATCGGTTGTTATCTGTGTTTATAATGAAGAACTCAATATTGAACCCCTCGTGGCGGAGATCGGCGCTTCTCTCGTAGGGCTGGATTACGAGATCATATATGTTGACGATGGCTCGACCGATAATACGGTTCGAAATATCATGCATTTGCACCATCCCCGGTTGACGCTGGTGGAACTCAGGAAGAATTACGGGCAGAGTTCGGCGCTGGCTGCCGGCATACAACATTCGCAGGGTGAATATATAGCGCTCCTCGACGGTGATCTTCAGAATGATCCTGCCGACATTCCCATGATGCTGGAAAAAGCCGAAAAGGAGGGCTGGGATATGGTTGCCGGTATCCGGGTGAAGCGCAGGGATGGTATATTTCTGCGTAAGATCCCGAGTCTCATCGCAAACACTGTGATCCGCAGCACGACGAATGTCCGGATCCGTGATTACGGTTGCACACTGAAAATTTTCAGGAATGAGATTGCCAGGGAGCTCGGACTTTACGGAGAGATGCACCGTTTTATCCCGGTCCTTGCCAGCCTTGACGGAGCCTCGATCACCCAGGTGAAGGTCAGGCACCATCCCCGGATCCATGGTAAATCCAAGTACGGGCTCGGCCGTACCTTCAGGGTCATTTCCGATCTTTTGCTGATGCTTTTTTTTAAAAAGTACATCCAGCGGCCCATGCATCTATTCGGCACCTGGGGTGTCATAATCCTTCTGATGGGCATCATTATCAACGTTTACCTTCTGGTCATGAAGATTCTGGGGAACGATATCTGGGGCAAACCCCTGCTCCTCCTGGGCATCCTCTTTGTGCTGGCAGGGTTTCAGCTCATTACCATCGGGATCCTGGCCGATGTTCTCATGAGGACCTATTTCGAATCACAGCATAAGACAAGGTACAAAGTTAAACGGATCGTTACACGTGAAGGTCAGGTTAAGTAGCGGAGCACGGACAGCCTTAAAGATCCTCCTGTCGGCCGGGGCACTTGCTTTCGTCTTTACCAGGATCGATACGGGAAAAGTCGCAGATATCTATGGGAGATCCGACTTCCCGGAGCTGTTTCTGGCCGTGGTCCTCTTCGCCATCTCAAAACTGCTGGCGGCTTTCCGGCTGAATCTTTATTTCCGCCGTTCCGGGGTGAATATCTCCGGTAGGGAAAATCTGAAGCTTTATCTCCTTGGCATGTTCTACAATCTTTTTCTTCCCGGCGGGATCGGGGGTGACGGGTATAAAATATACTATTTGGGGAGGAAGACAGGCACCCGGAAAAGGCGCATCTTGCAGGCGGTGGTATTCGACAGGCTGAGCGGTATGCTTGCACTCTTTTGTCTTGCCGTCATTCTCTCTCTTTTTATCAATCCGGACATATCCTTCCGGTACAAACGCCTGGTCTGGATATTGATCCCCCTTTCGGCAGGTATCTTTTATTTCATTCAGCACAGATTCTTTAGTGAGATAAGCAAAATATTTTTGAATACGACATTATTGTCATTTGCAGTTCAGTCTGTACAGACTTTGAGCGCCTTTGTGATCTTCCTTGCCATTGGAGGTTCGGGCCAAACGGGGGGTTATCTCTTTATATTTCTGCTCTCATCGATCGTAGCCATGCTTCCGTTCACCATCGGCGGGATCGGATCCCGGGAGCTGACTTTTCTTTTCGGTGCACATCTGATGCACCTTGATGTGAATACGAGCATTGCCATGAGCCTGATGTTCTACCTTATCACGGCTTTTGTATCCTTTTGGGGTATCTTTTTTAGCATGGGCTCCCGGAAACCGGAACCCGGGAAAAGCAGGGACGAAATGGCATAATTGATTCAGGGAATTCACCACAGATTGACACAGGGTGACACAGATTAAGGAAAGGAATGGTTCAGGGTACAGGTTGTCTTACCGCAGGGGCATATCGGTTTGAAAAGAATATCGTCAGTGGTCAGATGTAAGTTATCAGTTATCAGTTGTCAGTTATCAGTTATCAGTTGTCAGTTGTCAGTTAGTTAGTTAGTTAGTGTTTGCCAGAAAACCCGATGACCCTTCGGCTCCGCTCAGGGACCGGTGACTTCATTCAAGAGGGTGAACTTTCCGGATGGTGGTAAGGCAGGCAAAAGGCTCCTATGTATAAATTTAAAATTCAGTGACTTGCGCAAGAAGGGCCTTTTGCCTGCCTTACCACCATCCGGAAAGTTCTTCGTTCATCGAATTGACCGGTCCCTGAGCGAAGCCGAAGGGTTAAAGGTAAAATGGAACCCACATGATCGATTATTATAAAGTTACCTTTGTGTTGTCAACAATCATGTGGGTTTCCTTATTGAACTGACAACTGACAACTGACAACTGACAACTCGAAACTTTAATACCCTAAGACGAAAAACAGAAAGGCTGTTTTCCCGGCCCGGCCTGTTGCAGCGACGGCGCCATGCGGCACCTCACTGAAACAAGACGGGACAGCTAAAACAGCCTTTGGCTTGTACTTATAGCAGAAAATTTTCAATAAACTTCAGCCGCGTATTCTTTTTTGGCTGAATAATTAATTTTCAGGGCATTTGCCATTCGCAGCGCCTGTTTAAGATCGGTCACCCTTCCCATTTTAATATCCTTGTCGATACGCAGCGAGATGGTCATCTTGTTCTTGTCGGCTTCATCCAGTTTTTCACGTTCGGCCAGTACGAAGGTCTTTACTTGTTCAGACGGAACACCTTCCTCATTGATGAGCTTATCGTTAAGCTGGATCATGGGTTCAGAGCCGTAAAGATTCTGAAGGGTACTGATCGGTCGTCCGATGTATACAAAACTTACGATGGATTTTTTCTCGATCTTTTTCACTTCTTTGGCCTTAGGCAGTTGAACCTGTACCTGGATCTGCGTTTCCCTCATTACTGTTGTTACCATAAAGAAGAAAAGCAGCATGAAAACGATATCGGGAAGGGAAGCTGTATTGAGATGCTGTGAACTTCCGGCGATTTTTTTTCTGAATTTTGCCATTACCTGGTTCCTCCGATATTTTTAGGTTCTGCTTCAGAAATATTCATCTTGTATACACTCCTGATTCCTTCCATGATCTTTTCATCGACAGGATTTTTAGCATCCAGCTCATCATATTTCCTGCCGAAATAATTCACAGAGAATTCATTCCTGAGCTGATCCACAGCTGCAACAAGCACATCCTGAACCCTGAGATATTTACCGTAAGTTGTGGAGCGGTCGTTCTGCAATGAAACGACTCCCTGTGAAACGGGCAACATAGCCTTACCGTCGGGAAATTGTGGAGACACTCCCGGGGGAAAATCAATTTCTTCCGTTTTCATTTCAGGAAGATCCGGGTCATTGCCCGGATTGCTGAAGAATTCAATGGTCTTTTCCTTCAGCTGTGGCAGATCAGAGATCTCTCCTTCCACCATCAGTTGATCATCTTTATTGATAAGCACAACCAGCACGTTCCTCTCTTTCACATCGGTCTGGACTTCCTGGTCCTTCTCCGGCATGGGAGGAAGAAGACGGGAAATCCCGGTATCAATATCCATGGTTGTTGCTACAAGGAAGAAGATCAGCAGAAGGAAGGCGATATCCGCCATAGATCCGGCATTTATTTCCTGTAATTCTCTTCTTGCCATCTGAGTTTATGATTTTAGAGGTGGTCCGGTGATTAACCGGACGACCCGGTTTTTTTATTTAAAGTACCTGGCGAATTCGGAATAAACTATCGATAAAAGGGTAAGCCCAAATATAAAATAGGTTGAGAGAAGCCCCATATCAACTAGTTTCAGTGTCTGAGGATCACTGTTTGCCGTACCCGTATAACCCGGAATGTTCAAAGGTACGTTGGATCCGAGCATATACGCTCCTCCGATGATCACGGCAACCACGACCAGGATAATAAGCGCTCTTATCATGGTGGAAGGATTGGAGAACATGTTGATCATTGGAAAAACAATAGCCGCGATGGCTGTGAGCAGAGCGAGGATGTAAGCCCATCCGAGACCGATATCCGTTTTGTTATAGACCAGTCTTTCAAAGAATGTAAAATGTACTGGTTCAGCTTGTACTGCCGGTGGAGTGACTTTTTCGACGACAGGCGGAGCCTGGGCTGTATCGGCCATCCCGCTGGTATCATTCATAGTACCCATAGCGGAAGTATCTGCAGCCTGACCCGTGGTATCCGTGCCCATATCCTGCTGGAAATTGAACCCGGAATTTATATTGCTCTGGTTCTCCATCTGAGCTACCTTTGCCTGGTAGTCCTGCTCATTGACGAGCTTTTCTCCAAAGTAGAAGAAAATGATCACCAGCAGGGAAATACCCATAACAATATAAAGGATTATTGATGCTAATTTTGAGAACGACATAATTTCTTATTTTTTAAGATTGTGTTTTACCAGAAGGTCGATGAGTGAAATGGAGGCATCTTCCATTTTATTCACAATAGAATCAATCCTGGAAATGATATAGTTGTAGAACAACTGCAGGATGATTGCTACGATAAGACCGGAAACGGTGGTGATAAGAGCGATTTTAATACCACCGGCAACCAGTGAAGGAGAAACGTCACCGGCAATCTGGATTTTGTCGAAAGCATCAATCATACCAATTACTGTACCCATAAATCCAAGCATCGGGGCGATAGCGATGAAGAGGGAGATCCAGCTCAGGCCTCTTTCCAGAAGACCCATCTGCACGCTGCCGTAAGAAATTACGGATTTTTCGACAACGTCAATACCCTGGTCGATCCGGTCGAGACCCTGGTAAAAAATGCTCGCCACAGGACCGCGGGTATCACGGCAAACGTCTTTAGCAGCTTCAACTCCGCCTGTATCGAGTGCATCTTCAACTCTTCTCAGAAGTTTATCCGTGTTCGTGGCTGCAAGATTGAGATAAATGATCCTCTCAAATGCAAGTGCAAGTCCGAAAATGAGACACAACAGGATGGACCCCATGAAACCGGCACCACCTTCGATAAATTTCTGCTTGATATTTTTGTGAAGAACCCCGAGTCCGCCTCCGGTCTCTTCATCCTGAGCAACCATTGTTCCAGTTGATTCCTGGGCCGGAGCCTGGGTGACCGCCGTGGTGTCATTCATTGACCCGCTGGTTTCATCCTGGGCAACTGCAACAAAAGATGCTCCCGTCAAAAGCATCCCGAATACCGCTATAAGTACAAGTAACTTTTTCATGATTGGTTTTTAGTTTAATTATAAAATGAACGAAATATTAATGCCTAAAATTATTACGATTTTCTAAGAAATTCAAGCTTAATAACTTAATAAATATACATTTTACTTTGAATTTGACAGTCAAACTTTCCCCGAAAAGAAGAAAAAAATCCGGCGGGTAAAACCGGGCCTATGGTATATGCTGACATTCAGGAGGTTATTTTTACTAAATAACATTTATATGCACAGAATGTTTTCATATGAACCGGTTGAAAATCAGAGCCGTTATTTATCATCCCGAAAATAAGGAACGCTTAACTAATACTGCGGGGAAGAGGAATATTCGCAGTTTCACAACTGCTCATGAGCTCACTGCCTCCCGGTTCACCGGCTCAAACCCCTCATATCTTTTGGGCTATCCTGGAGGATCCCTCCTTCTCGCGGAGAGGGGGGGATTCGAACCCCCGGTACCCTTTTGGGGTACACACGCTTTCCAGGCGTGCCAGTTAAGCCACTCCTGCACCTCTCCAGTGGTATGCAAAGAACCCTGTTTTGACAGGCCCGGCAAATGATATTTTGACGCCCTGCTCCCTTATCCTTTTTCATAACAGGTAATTACATACCTGTTTCCTGCCTCTCATTTATCATCCCGGCCCGGAACGGCTCCGTATATTAATTCCTCACGTTATCAGTTGATTACAAAAACCCCTGATTATAGTTCTCTTTCCGGATAAACAAAAAACGCGGCGCAAAATACAAAAAAAATCGTAATTAATATATTTAAGTGATTGTAATTTCACCGCGCATAGAACTATTTAGAAGGATTTTGATCTCATCATAATCGCGGTCCTGGCCGAAAAGCAGCATCATCTTGGTAGTGGCTGCCTCGGTGGTGATATCGTAGCCGCCGATCACCCCGGCTTCATAGAGCTTCCGGCTCGTCTCATAGGTCCCGAGACTCACACTCCCGATACTGCATTGTGTCACATCGAGAACCATAATGCCGCTTTCGATGGCCTTTCTTATCCTTCGGATCAACCATTCATCGGCCGGTGCATTGCCCGAACCGAATGTTTCCAGAATCACCCCCCTGAGTCCGCGGATCCCGAGGATAGAGTCGATGAATTCCCTGTTCATCCCGGGAAACAATTTCAGTATTGCAATATGATTGTCAAAAACAGTTTGCAGACACAGAGGCCGGTTTTCTCTCGGAAAAAGAATGGCCTCCCTGTTGTACCTGATGCGGATACCTACCTTTGCCAGCGGCGGATAATTTGCCGATTGGAAAGCGTTGAAATTTTCTACGTTGATCTTTGTCGTGCGGTTGCCGCGGTAGAGACTGTTCTCAAAATAAATGCATACTTCCGGCACGAGCGGCTTGCCATCTTCACGGGCGGCTGCGATCTCGATGGCCGTAAGAATATTTTCCTTCCCGTCGGTGCGGAGAATGCCGATGGGAAGCTGTGAGCCGGTGAGTATAACGGGCTTGGCCAGGTTTTCAAAAATAAAACTGAGTGCGGAGGCGGAATAGGCCATCGTATCCGTACCATGAAGGATAACGAACCCGTCAAATGCATCGTAATTCTCGAAAACGATCTCAGCCATCCTGACCCATATCTCGGGTCCGATATCGGATGAATCCATTGGCGGATCAAAAGAGATGGTATGCAGGTCATACCCGAATTTCTGCAATTCGGGAACCTGTTCGGATATGTGATCGAAATTCAGCGGTTGCAGGGCGCCGTTTACCGGGCTCTGCACCATCCCGATCGTGCCGCCGGTATAAATGATCAGTACGGACCTTTTGCTGCTTTCCATCTAAATTCTTACCTTAAATAAATCCTTTGCATTTGCGCTTGTAAGCCGTGCCACCTCCTCTTCCCCGGTATCCAGGACTTCCGCCAGCTTTCCGGCTACATACCGGATGTAGGCGCTCTCATTCCTCTTTCCCCTCTTCGGGACCGGGGCTAGAAAGGGGGAATCGGTCTCCAGCAACAGGCGGTCAGACGGGATCTCCTTCACCATTTCATCGAGATGGGAATTCTTAAAAGTTACGATCCCGTTTATCCCGAAATAAAAGTCATACTCCCGGATCTTTTTTACATGTGCCGCATCCCCTGTAAAGCTGTGGAACACTCCTCTCATACCATTTACCCATACCCGGTCGATGACGCTGAAGATTTCACCGAAAGATTCCCGTGCATGTATGACTACCGGCAGTTCATACTTTAAGCCCAGCTTCAATTGTCGTTCAAATGCCTTCTCCTGCTGCACCCGGAAGGTTTTATCCCAATACAGGTCAATCCCGGTTTCGCCTATGGCAATGAACTTTTCTTTTTCAAGCCATTCTTCCACAATCTCCAGTTCTTTCTCAAAATCATCCCTGACGGAAGTCGGATGGAGACCCATCATGGGATAACAGACTTCCGGAAAATCATCCCGCATCTTCATCATCCGGGTAATGGTCGACGAATCTATATTTGGAAGAAAGCATTTTGCCACTCCGGAATCCAAGGCACGGTTAATCACCTCTTCCCGGTCATCATCAAATTCATCAAGATACAAATGAGTGTGAGAATCGATCAGCTTCATCATGTAACATTCTTCCGGATTCAATAAACAAAAATAGGAAAAATTGTTTCAGGTTGTTTTGTTTGAAATGGTTTGAATTGGTTTGAATTGGTTTGAATTGGTTTGAAATGGTTTGAATTGGTTTGAAGGAGTTTTACCAAAGATTTCACAGATTATCACAGATAAAGTTTGTTTCAGGATGTTTGAATTGGTTTGAATTGGTTTGAAATGGTTTGAAATGGTTTGAATTGGTTTGAAGGAGTTTTACCAGAGATTTCACAGATTATCACAAATAAAGTTTGTTTCAGGATGTTTGAAATGGTTTGAATTGGTTTGAATTGGTTTGAAGGAGTTTTACCAGAGATTTCACAGATTATCACAAATAAAGTTTGTTTCAGGATGTTTGAAATGGTTTGAAAGAAGAGGAACGCGGATGGTCACCCGGAAGAATTTGGTGATTTGGTGATTTGGTGAAGTAGAAGAGGAACACGGATGAAGAATATTTGGTGATTTGTTGATTGGAGCTGAAACAATCTGAAACAATAAAATCCGTTCCGATAGCCATATAGCCATCGGAATCCGTCAAAATCCGTTTCAATCCGCGTTCCTCTTCTCTCAAACCATTTCAAACCACCTCAAACAATCCTCAAACCATCTCAAACAACCCCCTGTGCCAGCATAGCATCCGCCACTTTCACAAATCCCCCGATATTGGCTCCTTTCATATAATTTATATATCCGTCGTCTTCTTCCCCGAAGCGGACACAGGTTTCGTGGATGCTTTTCATAATGGTATGCAACCGGTTATCCACTTCTTCCCTTGTCCATGGGAGCCGCATGGAATTCTGGGTCATCTCCAGTCCCGAAACTGCCACACCACCGGCATTTGCAGCCTTGCCGGGACCATAGAGTATTCTTCCGGCGAGGAATTTCTCAATGGCGCCGGGAGTGGAGGGCATATTGGCGCCCTCTGAAACCACCATGCATTTGTTTTTGATAAGCGTACCGGCATCATTTTCATCGATCTCATTCTCGGTTGCCGAAGGGAAGGCTGCCTCGCACTTTACCCTCCAGGGCCTTTCGCCTTCGAAATATTCGACGCCGAACTGCTCCGCATACTCATGGATCCTCCCGCGACGGATATTCTTTAGCTCCTTGATCCATGCCAGCTTATCATCGGTTACTCCCGCCGGGTCATAAATAAATCCCATCGAGTCGGACATCGTAACCACCTTGCCTCCCATTTCATTGATCTTCTGGACCGTAAACTGTGCCACATTACCTGAACCCGACACGGCACAAATCTTGTCCTTCAAACTTTCCCCGCGGGTTTTCAGCATTTCCTCTGCGAAATACACGGAACCAAAACCCGTTGCCTCCGGCCTGATCAGGCTTCCACCCCATTCGATGCCCTTGCCGGTAAGCACACCCGTAAATTCATTCCTGAGGCGTTTATACTGGCCGAAAAGGTATCCGATCTCACGTCCTCCCACCCCTATATCACCTGCAGGGATATCGGTATTGGGTCCGATATGACGGAAGAGTTCCGTCATAAAGCTCTGGCAGAAACGCATTACCTCGTTATCGGATTTACCCTTGGGGTCGAAATCGGATCCTCCCTTTCCCCCGCCCATAGGCAATGTGGTCAGGCTGTTTTTGAAAACCTGTTCGAAAGCCAGGAACTTTAGCACGCCAAGAGTCACTGTGGGGTGGAACCTTAAGCCCCCCTTGTAAGGACCGATCGCGCTGTTCATCTCTATCCTGAATCCCCTGTTTATCTCGACTTCTCCTTTATCGTTCATCCAGGGGACCCTGAACATCACCACCCGTTCCGGTTCCGCGATCCTTTCCAGGATTTTGGCATAACGGTACCGGGGGTGTTCCTGGATAAAGGGGATCAGTGATTCGGAAACCTCCTGCACAGCCTGGTGAAATTCGGGTTCAGAAGGATTTTTAGCCTTGATCCTGGCCATGAATTGTTCAACTCTGGGATCCATAATGATACGTTTTAATGATTATTGAGAAGAATGCATTAGCAAACTTATCAATATTTCAAATCACCCTCCTTATAATTTAATATACTCTTCAATATGTTTTGGAAAATTATGCATAAAACCTCAGTGGTATCCTTGCTTCCGGAAGCTTACAATCTGAAATGTTCTACAGCAGAGAGGTAATGATCGGTTGTATTCGCGGATCTTACAGATGGACACGGATCTGGGAAAAGGTGACCGGTATCTCCTTACCTGTTAAGCCGGTAAAAATTCCCCGGCAGGACCACCAGCAACCCCTCGAACTCGAGATTCAGCAATAGCGGGGAAAGCTTTCTTACCGGCCAGCCGAGCCTGAGACTTAGTTCATCAATATTCATTCTTTCTTCCTTTCTCAGTTCCGCAACCACGAACTCCTCCTCTTCCGACAGTTCGATGAAGAGGAGCCCCTGGCGCGGCACGGATGTGTTCTCCCGGCTGTCCCATCCCAGGAAATATTCCAGGTCGCGGCAGTCCTCGATGAGTCCCGCCTTATTCTTTTTGATCATGAGGTTGCAACCGGCTGACATCTCATCCCCTGCTCTTCCCGGGAAGGCAAATACATCCCGGTTATACGATCCCGCAATATCGGCGGTGATCAGGGCGCCTCCCTTGGTTCCCGATTCTGCAACCACCGTGGCGTCCGCCAGCCCGGCTATGATCCGGTTACGTTTGATAAAGTTATTCCGTTCGGGTTGAATACCCGAGGTAAAATCACTTACCAGGCAACCCTCTTCCATGATCTTCAGTGCAAGGTTCCTGTGCTCATAGGGATAAACTGTATGAAGACCGTGGCCCATGACGGCGGCTGTCGGGAGTCCGTACTTCAAGGCGGCTGTGTGAGCCTGGTAATCAATGCCGTAGGCAAGCCCGCTGACTATGATGGTGCCCGGATGATGCTCGGACAATTCACGGATCAGCCTATGGCACAATTCCGTGCCATATGGGGTTGCCCTGCGTGTTCCGACTATGCTAACGGATTTGATTGCATTGAGGATGTTCTTCCCCCGGCAAAAAAGAACCAGCGGGGAATCGGGACATTGCTTCAGCCGTGCCGGGTATTCTCCGTCCCGGTAACTTAGCATCAAGATCCCGTTTTTCTCACAAAATCCGATCTCACGGTCAGCCTTCTCAAGGAGACCGGGCGTGCCTGCACGCGAAGACAGGATGTTACCGATGCCCGGGATCTTCTTCAACTTTTCCCGGGCCGACCGGAAGACTGCTTCAGGTGAGCCTGAATAGGCAATGAGCTTCCGGGCGGTAACCGCACCCACGGAGGGCGCCATCGAAAGGGCGATAAGATAACGAAGCTGTTCATCCATAGAATGCCATTTTCTATGGATTGATAGGAATGAGGGCGAAAAATCAGCGTATAAAAACCAACTTTTTTTAATCTACTGACTTAACGTACTGATCCAGTGCTCTTTTTATTTTCTCTCTGTCTGTCCTGCTGACAATTGAAAGACTGATCTCCGGGTAGCGGGCAATACCCTCCGGCATCTTCCGGTAAAGTATGATCGATTCCCTTCCGGGAAAGAACCTGCGTATCTCATACCTTATGAACTGCTTCTTGGGGATCTCTACGGAATGTTTTTTCCGGCTCAGGGCACTTACGCGGTAAAAACGAAGGATGATCTTCTCCCCATTATCGTTGAAATAAATATATGCAGGGCGGATCATGGCCTGCCAGGCCAGGAGCCCCGTATAGAGAAGCACGGTAACAACGAGGTAGATATCCCTGTCTATCCCCATCACAGGCTGCCTGAACTTCCTTGAAAAAAGTATGACGAAGAGTATGGGAGTGAAGACGATGGTGGCCATCAGCCTTTGCAGCCAGATATTGATCGTGGTCTTCCGGTTGTCAAATTTCATTGCCGTTCGCAAATTGAGTTGTGCATCCCTGTTGATATCCGGATATTTTCCGGAGATTTATCGCAAGATAGCTTCCGCGGAAACGGAATCAAAACGGTAAGGATTATTTATTGCGCCTCGCATTTTTGCGGCGTCTAAATTCCCGGGTGATCAGTCCGAGCTCCCTGCCTGTTTGTCCCTTCACCGATGTATTTTCTTCGGCACGGCGTGTAAGGTAGGGGAGCACGTGTTTCACCGGACCGTAAGGAACGTATTTTGCCACGTTATATCCCATATGGGCAAGGTTGAAGCTGATATGGTCGCTCATCCCGTAAAGCTGGGAGAACCATACCCGTTTATCATCGGGAGCTATGCCGGATTTTTCCATGAGGTCGGCAAGCCAGGCCGAACTGTACTCGTTGTGCGTTCCGTTGAAGATGGATATCCTGTCGATATGCATGGCGGAAAACCGGAGAGCTTCGTTATAAGCCTTGTCTGTGCTTTCCTTATCGGGATAAATAGGATCGGGATAACCGTTTTTCTCTGCCCGTGCCCTTTCCCTTTCCATATAGGCACCGCGGACGAATTTGGCGCCGAGGTAAAAACCTTCTTTCTTCGCTCTCTCATAGTCTCTCTCGAGGATCCCCAGCCTGTCCCTGCGGTACATCTGGTAGGTATTGAAAACCAGCGCCCTTTCCCTGTTATACTTTCTCTGCATATCATAAACGATGTCATCGATACAGTTCTGGTAAACGACATCCTCTGCATCGATCATGATCGGAAGGCCGAAGCCGGAAGCTGCATGGCATAAACGGCCGATCCTGTCACGGAATTTTCTGCCGTCTTCCAGCACTCCGTTTTGCAAGCCGGCTTCATCATTCCCAAGTTTTTCGAGAGACTCCGATCGTATGAAGGCTGTGGGTTTAAAAACGGCAAAAGGGACATCCGGATTTTTACCCGCAAATTCGATGGCCCTCAAGGTTTCCCCCAAAGCAAGCTCAATATCTTCATCCTCCTCCTTCCCTTCAACTGAATAATCCAGGATCGACCTGACATTTTTAGAAGCCAGTTTTTTCACCACGGGAATACATTCGCTGATGGTCTCTCCTCCTACAAACTGCTTGTAAACGGTCGGTTTAACGATCCAGTTAACCGGAAAACCCACCGAAGCCAGGGCGCTGACCACAGAATTACCCATCTTTACCAGCCATGGATAACTGATCAGCCAGTATAGAAATTTAGCCTGTCTCAGCTCCGAATCGGAGCGTATGCTGAATGCCACCTCGGTGTTATCGAATCTTATCATCTGAAGAAAATTATTTTAATAGCTCACCCTTCTTTTTCAGGCAGAAGGTCCCTGAAAAGAAGCAGTGGAGACTGCAATGAAATTCCCTGGGTGCTTTGCGATCTTTGCGCAACCTTTGCGACCTTTGCGGTTAATTCTTTCTATTAATTGCAAAGTACGTAGAGTCTAACGCAGAACCTTCCGGGGTTCAGGGTGCGAAGATAGTTTGATTGATATATTAATAACAACCGAAAATTAGCTAAATTTGAATCCGAAACGTATGTTATGCAATATATCGTCAGAAAAAGAAAGCAGAATGTCGATATCCGGGTAGATCTTCCTTCCTCCAAGAGTATCAGCAACCGTCTTCTCATTATGTCGGCCCTGTCGGCGGGAAAAATGGAAATAAAAAACCTTTCCGACAGTGACGATACGCTGATCATGAGGCAGGTACTGAACTCCGCCGGGGCGATTAAAAATGCCGGCCATGCAGGTACGGCCATGCGATTTCTGACCGCTTATTTCGCCCTGGTTCCGGGAGAGGTAATCCTCACAGGTTCCGAAAGGATGAAGGAGAGGCCCGTGGGGGAACTGGTTGAAAGCCTCCGGAAGCTGGGTGCCATCATCGAATATACAGATAAGGAGGGTTATCCGCCGCTCCGGATCACAGGGGGGGCGATGAAGGGAGGAAACCTGAGTGTCTTTTCCGGGGTGAGCAGCCAGTTCATCACCGCCCTGATGATGATCGGCCCCTGCCTGGAAGGAGGACTGAGCCTGGAGCTTACCGGGGAGACGATCTCTTCCAGCTATATCGGTCTTACCCTCGGGCTTATGCAGGAAGCGGGGATCAGGGTGAAGAAGGACGGGAACCGCATCACCATCCTTCAAGGAGAATATCGTGCAGGCATCTATCAATGCGAACCCGACTGGAGCGCAGCATCCTATCTTTTTGAAGTGGTCTCGCTCGCTAAGGGTACCCGGATCTTCATGCCGGGACTGAAGGAAAAAAGTCTCCAGGGTGATGCCCGGCTTCCCTCAATTTTCAGGGCTTTCGATGTGGAATCGGCCTTCAATCCGGGAGGTCTGCAGATCAATTGCTGTTCGGGGAAAACCCGTTATTTCAGCTTCGATTTCAGGGAAAACCCCGATCTTGTACAAACGGTGATACCTACCTGTATCGCCCATGGTATCCCGTTCGAAGTCACCGGCACGAGAACGCTGAAGATAAAGGAGACGGACAGGATTGCGGCACTCTCGGCAGAACTGGGAAAATTCGGCGTGAAACTGCAGTACGATGAATCAGGAGACTGGATCGTATGGGATGGCAACACACCTCCCGATTGGGAAAAAAATACCGTGATCGAAACTTATAAAGACCACAGGATGGCCATGGGAATGGCACCCTTGGGGATCCTGTGCAGGGATCTTATCATCAGGGATCCCCTCGTGGTCAGCAAATCATATCCGCATTACTGGAAGGACCTTGAAAAGGCCGGTTTTGATATCAAACTCGTAAATCAGCGGTGAGCTTACTTTGCGCGGCCTTTGCGACCATCTGCGGATGATGATTTTTTTAACCGCAAAGTACGCAGAGATTATCGCAGAGGTCGCAAAGTTTATGTTCCCTGCTTCCTTGGCGAGCTTTGCGTGGCCTTTGCGACCTTTGCGGTTAAAAAAACACACACCGGCAGGAACGGCACAAACTAAAAAATTAGCTTAACGTATCAAAAGAAAATAACACGGAATTCCGAATTATAATTCCATACCATTTATGATAAATCCAGGCATTCCCCTTCTCGGACTTGCAGCTCTCGCTTCCTGCACACAAATGAAAACCACCGGTGACCGGGAGACAAAACCCAATATCGTGATCATATATTGTGATGACCTCGGTTACGGCGACGTCGGATATAACGGTGCAACAGGGGTAGAGACGCCCAATATCGACAGTCTTGCCCTCCATGGACTTATATTCACGGATGCACACTGCTCTGCTGCCACCTGCACCCCCTCACGGTATTCGCTTCTCACGGGCAGCTATGCCTTCAGGAACAATGCCGCTGTTCTTCCGGGTGACGCTCCCCTGATCATCGACCCAGGGAAAGGAACGCTTCCTTCCATGTTGAAGAAGGCCGGCTATGCCACAGGGGTCATCGGCAAATGGCATCTCGGCCTCGGCCGGGGAAAGGTTGACTGGAACGGTACGATCTCACCCGGTCCGGCAGAGACGGGCTTCGGTTACAGTTTTATCATACCTGCCACAGCCGACCGCGTCCCCTGCGTTTATGTGGAAAACGGAAAAATTGCAGGACTGGACCCGGCCGATCCCGTCGAAGTAAGCTATACCCGTGATTTCGGCTACTACCCCACCGGGCTTGAGCACCCGGAGATGTTGAAGATGAGAGCCGATACCCAGCACAGTTGCTCGATCATCGACAGTGTAAGCCGTATCGGCTATATGAAGGGAGGAAGAACCGCGGTATGGAAGGATGAGAATTTTCCGCTCGTCATGACCACCAAGGCGAGGAAGTTCATGGAAGAGAACAGAGACCATCCTTTTTTCCTGTATTTTGCTCTTAGCAACATCCATGTGCCCAGGATGCCTAATCCGAGATTTTCCGGAAAAAGCACCATGGGACGGCGGGGTGATGTAATTGCCGAGGCAGACTGGTGCACAGGACAGATCATGAGGGAGCTGAAAGCGCTGGGGATAGAGAAAAATACGCTGGTGATCTTTTCAAGCGATAACGGGCCCATCCTGGATGACGGCTATGATGACATGGCCGAGGAACTCCTCGGCAGCCATAAACCTGCCGGCCCTTTCAGGGGAAGTAAATACAGCGCCTATGAAGCGGGTACGCGGATGCCCACCATCGTTTCCTGGGCAGAAAGAGTACAACCGGGTATCAGCTCAGCGCTGGTTTCACAGGTCGATCTCTATGCTTCGCTCGCAAAACTCACCGGCGGGGAACTGAATTCCGGAGAAGCCCCCGACAGCAGGGAAATTCTCGATGCCTGGCTTGGCCAAACCGGAGAAGGCCGGTCCTCGATGCCGGAAGAATCCTATACCCTTGCACTCCGCCACGGGGATTGGAAATACATCGCTCCGCAGGAGAAACCCACGCCCGTATGGCTGAAGAACAAAAAGATTGAACCGGGCCTTTCAAACAAACCACAGCTTTTCAACCTGAAGGACGATCCGGGTGAACAGGTCGACCTGGCACAGAAATACCCGGAAAAGGTGGCGGAGTTGGAGAAAGAACTGGAGGAGATCCGGAAAACCCCGTAGAGCCGGTAAGATTGATCAACAAAAACGAGGGGATGAATGTGGAACGCGGATCGGACAGATCCGGACGGATTTTCACGGATCGTTCCGGATTTACCGGTGAGAAACAATCTGCCCCTCTTTGTTGTATGAAAGATACACCTCATAAGAATATGAGTTCCAGGAAAAAAACGGGATTTAAACATATGTTTCATTCGCTGGGGTACAGGAATTTCCGCCTGTACTTCACCGGCCAGAGCATATCCCTCATCGGTACATGGATCCAGCGAATCGCCCTGCCGTGGCTCGTGTATGATCTCACCAATTCCCCTTTTCTCCTGGGCGTTGTCGGTTTTGCCGCCCTATTCCCCGTCTTTCTTGTTACCCCGTTTGCAGGAGTGCTGATTGACCGCTGGAACCGCTACCGGATCATGATCGTAACCCAGGTTTTGGCGATGGTGCAGGCTTTTGTCCTGACTGCTCTCGTATTTTCCGGGAATATCAGGGTATGGCATATCGTCGTCCTCAGCCTGGTGCTTGGATGTATAAATGCATTCGACAGCCCGGCGAGGCAGTCGTTCATGGTGGAAATGGTTGAAAAGAAGGAGAACCTGGGCAATGCCATCGCCCTGAATTCGATGATGGTTAACGGCGCGCGCCTCATTGGACCCTCGATAGCAGGCCTGCTAATTGCTTTTGCCGGTGAAAGTCTTTGTTTCCTTGTAAACGGGCTCAGTTATTTTGTGGTGATCATCTCCCTGCTCATGATGCGGGTTATCCCTTATACCAGTCAGCATAAAAGGAAATATGTATTCAGCGATCTGAGAGCAGGCTTCAGGTATACCTTCAACTTCGTGCCCATTAAGGCCATCCTGCTGCTGCTTGCGCTGGCCAGCCTCACAGCCATGCCTTTCACCGTGCTCATGCCCGTATTCACAAAAGAGATCCTGCACGGCAATTCCCATACCTTCGGTTTCCTGATGGGAGCTGTGGGACTGGGAGCTTTATCCGGCGCTCTTTTCCTTGCAGCGAGAAAAAGTGTTGTCGGACTGGACCGGGTCATTCCGCTCGCCTGCGGGATCTTCGGGCTGGGACTGAGTATGTTCTCATTTACACGTTCGTTTGTTTTGTCAATGATCTTCATGGTATTTACCGGCATGGGAATGATGGTCCTTGCCGCGGCCGGAAATTCGATCATCCAGACTATCGTTGATGATACCATGCGGGGGAGGGTCATGAGTTTTTACACCCTTGCTTTCCTCGGTATTGCTCCCTTTGGTCGCTTCCTCGCCGGCAGCCTGGCCTCTGTTATCGGCACTCCCCTAACTTTCCTTGCCGGTGGGATTTGCTGCATCGCCGGTGCCGTGATCTTCGCCTTCCGGCTCCCGGCGATCCGCGAGGTCATACACCCTGTTTATGTGAATATGGGGCTGGTGGAGGATGTATTGCAGAGGAATTGAATGTTTGAGATGGTTTGAAATGGTTTGAGGTTGTTTGAAATGGTTTCTGGGAAGATCAATGTAGAACACGGATGGCCACTGATTCCGATGGCTATCGGAACGGATTTTCACGGATTTTTTCAGATGGTTTCAGGTTGTTTCAGGTTGTTTGGGAAACGACCTGGAATAAAAAATCCGTGAAATCTGTGTTCATCCGTCAAATCTGTGTTCCTCTTCATTTTCACCAAATCACCAAATTCTTCATCCGTGATCCTTCTACCGCCCTCTCTTTCTTCTGAAAAAATCCGTCAGCATATTCCCGCATTCGGGGTTGAGAATGCCGGCCCGGACCTCCGTCCCGGGATGGAGGATGGTCGCTCCTGCCAGGCTGTATCCGGCTTTGGGATCGGTGGCCCCATAAACCAGCCTTCCCAGTTTTGCCCATGAGGTTGCAGAAGCACACATCACGCACGGTTCAAGGGTGACGAAAAGAGTGCATTCATCGAGGTACTTGCTTCCGAGATAATTTTCTGCCGAGGTGATCGCCAGCATCTCTGCATGGGCCGTAACATCGTTGAGTTCTTCGGTCATGTTAAAAGTCCGGGCAATGACCTGGTTGCGGCACACGATGACTGCTCCCACAGGCACCTCATCCTTTTCGAGGGCCTTTTGTGCTTCTTTCACTGCCTCATTCATGAAATATTCGTCCGAAAATAAAGGATATGACATAAAAAATAATTAAATATTGACTGTATAATGACCGCTATTCTTCTTATTTTCGCATCTTAATCAAAAGATGTTTAACCGGTTGATCTTCCGGAATGCCTGAATCTCATTCCCCGTCAAAATTAAGGAATTTTGACAAGTGCGTAACAGAAATCGTCACGGATCCCGGCAGCGCCGGAATGGAGGATTCAACCCAAAACGAATGATCAGTAAATTATGTACAGAACACATACCTGCGGTGAACTGAATATGCGCAATACAGGCGAATATGTCACCCTCAGCGGTTGGGTGAACAAATCGAGAGACCTTGGGGGGATGACCTTCATTGACCTCCGGGATCGTTACGGGATCACCCAGCTCGTTTTCAATATGGATACCAATGCGGCTCTCTGTGAACAAGCGCGCGAGCTGGGAAGGGAGTACGTTGTTCAGGCACACGGGATTGTGGCCGAACGTAGCAACAAGAACCTGAAGATACCGACGGGTGAAATCGAGATCATCGTAGATAAGTTCACGGTTCTCAACACTTCCCAAACCCCGCCTTTCACCATCGAAGAAAAGACCGACGGCGGCGATGATCTCCGGATGAAATACCGTTATCTGGATCTGCGCCGTGAATCGGTCCGGAAAAATCTGGAACTTCGTCACCGCATGGCCCAGGAGGTCAGGAAATATCTTAGCGGCGAAGGTTTCCTGGAAGTCGAGACGCCGGTGCTCATCAAATCCACTCCCGAAGGTGCCCGTGATTTTGTGGTACCCTCCCGGATGAACCCGAACCAGTTCTATGCCCTGCCGCAGTCCCCGCAGACCTTCAAGCAACTGCTGATGGTAGCCGGTTTTGACAAGTATTTCCAGATCGTGAAATGTTTCAGGGACGAGGATCTGCGTGCCGACCGCCAGCCGGAGTTCACCCAGATCGACTGTGAAATGGCATTTGTGGAACGGGACGATATCCTCAACACCTTCGAAGGAATGGCAAAACATCTTTTTACCAGTATCCTTGGTGTTGACATTACGGAAGCCTTCCCGAGACTTACCTACCATGAAGCGATGAACCTGTATGGCAATGACAAACCCGACCTGCGGTTTGGCATGCCCATCACCGATCTCACGGATATGGCAAAGAACAGGGGCTTTTCTGTTTTTGACGCAGCCGAATATATCGGTGCTATCAATGCCGAAGGCTGCGCGGACTATTCCAGGAAGCAGACCGATGAACTGGCCGAATGGGTCAAACGCCCGCAGATCGGCGCACAGGGGCTGGTCTTCATAAAGTATAACGAAGATGGAACCTTCAAATCCCCGGTTGAAAAATCGATCAGCAGGGAAACTTTTGCGGAATGGGCCCGGTTGCTGTCCGCTAAACCCGGCGATATGATGTTTATCATGGCGGGTAACCGGAAAAAAACCCAAAGGGCACTCGGCGAATTGAGGCTGGAAATGGGCGGACGGCTCGGCTTTCGACGCAAGGATACTTTCAAGCCCCTGTGGGTGACCGATTTCCCGCTTTTTGAATGGGATGAGGAGACCAAACGTTTCTATGCCATGCATCATCCTTTTACCTCCCCTATGGAGGAAGATATCTCATTTTTCGAATCCGATCCCGGGATGGTCAGGGCCAAAGCCTATGATCTCGTCATCAACGGGGTGGAGATCGGGGGCGGATCTATCAGGATCCACAATGAGGATCTTCAGAAACTGATGTTCAAACAACTCGGTTTTACAGAGGAAGAAGCCCGTGACCAGTTCGGTTTTCTTATGAATGCCTTCCGGTACGGAGCACCCCCTCACGGCGGCATTGCCTTTGGTTTCGACCGGTGGGTTTCACTCTTCGCCGGACTTGATTCCATCCGGGATGTGATCGCCTTTCCGAAAAACAATGCAGGGCGTGATGTGATGATCGATTCGCCTTCCCCGATATCGCAGGTGCAGCTCGATGAACTGAATCTGATCCTGAAAAAGGAATGAATTTTGAGGCGTATTCATCGCACCTTACGGCTTTTTCAGCAGGGATTACACGGGTGGCGGTCTGAGTGTCGGAGCCCAGAAACTCTATAAGAATAAGATCTCCCTTGAAGCCTGGCTCGGCCCCCTGTTATGGAAAAGATGTTCAGTATGGGGTAGCGTAAGTATGGGCTTTGCCTTCTGAAACGACTCGCCGGGCACCGGTGGATCCTTAAAAAGGAATGATATTTGATGAAATGCTCCTGTTCTTGTAACCCAATATCCGAAAATCCAAAACGCCCAGCCATGAAACACCCCCGGATCCTTGCACCACTTTTCCCGCTTATCATCCTCACATCCTGCTTTCAGCTTCATGCCCAGGAAAAATTTAACCAGCTCAAAACGAGTCTGGTGGTTCCATTAGGAAAAGTTTTCGAAATATCATACGAAAGGATGCTTAACAGTGAGATGAGCCTTCAGCTCGGAGTGGGGATCGGGTCTATGAATTACGTCAACCCACAGTTCAGGTATTATCTGAGCGAAAATCAAATTGCCCCTTCGGGCGCCTTCATTTCCCCGTTTGCTTTCATCGGCGATGAAATGACCGGCGGGGGGCTCTCCATTGGCTATCAGCATCTTTATAAACAGAAGATCTCACTCGAGGCGTATGCCGGGCCTCTTGTGGGCGAGAGGGTAACTTTTTGGGGAGGTATCAATGTAGGTCTCGCCTTCTGAAAAAATAATATCTCCATTTTACATAATTAATCCCTTTTTTGTAACCTATTTGTCCTGTGTCGTATAAACCGGAGTAAACCTTAAAATCCGGAGGGGTAGGATATGCTTCTGGAAAGAGAATTGAGGAATATACCTATATAAATTCTTTATGTGCTTTTTGGAATTAAAGATTATATTATCCTAATTACAACTATTAATTATTAATCATTATGACTATGAAGAAAGTCTTAACCCTCTCAGCTATTATGCTTCTCTCAGCCTCACTGGTAGTGAGTGCACAGGAGAAAAAGAACATCATCAAAACCAGTCTGACGTCCATCTTTCTGAAAACCGTTAACCTGGATTATGAGCACGCTTTGAATGACAATTCAAGCTTCCAGCTCGGATTTTATTATACGGGGACAAATCTTGGCGGCGGATCTTTCAACGGATTTGCGATTACCCCCGAATACAGGTATTATCTTTCCGGAGAAAAAGTAGCCCCGAACGGACCCTATATCGCTCCCTGGGTCAGATACCAGCATTTTTCAGTAAATAGCGGATCGGTCGGAGGCATGGATTATGCCAAAGCTACACTCAGCGTAATAAGTGGGGGACTTTGTGTTGGTGTTCAGCGTACCTTCAAGGATAAAATCACTCTCGGTGCTTATATCGGACCAGGATATTACGCTCCTACTTATTCTTATGAAGACAACTCCGGTACCTTTGATTTCAGTCTTTTCAATGGAAACGGCGGTGTATGGGGACGTGCCGGCATCGATATCGGGTTTATGTTCTGATAAAGTTATTGGGTATATTTCTTATATAATAACCCGGGTAAATTCCAGGAGGTTGTCTCAATCCAAATCATGAGACATCCTCTTTTGCGTTTATGGGTGATGAATTACCCGGCGCTTCCGATTGATTTCAGATTGGTTGGAAATGCCCGGGGAGTTTCAATAAGAATCCGATTGTGTAATGGATCAATGGATTTTCCCGGGAGTTTATCGAAGTGTCACCCTTTTCTTTCAGGAGATGAACACGGAGTGAGGCTGAGAAAGGTGATTCCGAAACTCTCTGACTACCCTCAAAATCATCAGATTTTGTATTGTAATACAATAAAAATGCTTATTTATTGTTTGCCAGAAAACTCGATAACCCTTCGGCTCCGCTCAGGGACCGGTGACTTCATTCAAGAGGGTGAACTTTTCGGATAGTGGTAAGGCAGGCAAAAGGCCCCTATATATAAATTTAAAATTCAGTGACTTGCGCAAGAAGGGCCTTTTGCCTGCCTTACCACTATCCGAAAAGTTCTTCGTTCATCGAATTGACCGGTCCCTGAGCGGAGCCGAAGGGTCATCGAGTTTTCTTTCTGATACTATTTATTGTATCGTAATACAACTTTTTAGCCAAATTATTGTATCGTAATACAACTTTTTGGCTAATATTTACGTAATACAACTTTTTCCAAAATATTGTATCGTAATACAAAATACTGAGGAAGAAAACACAGCTTCACATATTTTTGTCCGGCCTGTTCCTGCAATCTTCGCATTCTTCCAATACATCAGAATTCCAATTCCAGTTGTTCATCGAAAAGTTTGAAGGATCTCCTGTGCCAGAGGGTTGGCCCGTGTTTGAGAATCGCTTCCCGGTGTGCCAGCGTGGCATAACCCTTGTTCGTATTCCAGCAATACTCGGGAAATTCTTCATGAAGGCCTTTCATGAAATCATCTCTGTAGGTTTTGGCAAGAATGGAAGCGGCGGCGATGGAAAAATACAAACCGTCACCACCGATGATGCATGTATGTTGGATGCCCGGGTAAGGGTTAAACCTGTTGCCGTCGATGATCAGATGCTCAGGAACCTGCCTCAGTCCCTGCACAGCCCTGTGCATAGCCAGGAAGGAAGCATTCAGGATATTGATATCATCGATCTCTTCCACCGTGGCAAATCCAACGGCCCAGTCCACCGCCTTGCCCTGGATCTCTTCCCTCAGCTCATACCTCAACGGTTCGGGGATCTGTTTGGAATCATTCAGAAAACGATGTTTGTATGATTTCGGAAGGATCACCGCGGCGGCATAGACCGGACCCGAAAGGCAGCCTCTTCCGGCCTCATCACATCCCGCTTCGTTGATACCTTCAGCGTAGCAGCTTTTAAGCATGGTTCATCGTATTTTCAATAAGATCCCAGAATTTTTCCGCCGTTTTATCCCATGTGAATTCCCGTGCCCTTGCCAGTCCCTTGTTTGTGAGCTTCTTCCTCAGTGCGGGATCGGTCATGACAGCCGCCATTTTTTTCGCGATACCGGCATGACCGGCCGGATCACAATGCAGGGCGGCGCCTCCCGAAACTTCGGGAAGGGATGTTGCATCAGAAGCGATCACGGGTATCCCGCATTTCATGGCTTCGACCATGGGAATGCCGAATCCTTCGAAAAACGGGACGAAGATCATGGCTTCAGCGGAGGCCAGGATATTATGAAGAAGACCGGGGTTCAGTCGCCCGGTGAAGATCACCTCATCCCCGTACTTCATCTCCTTTATCGTCCGGTCGATCTCCGATGTCATGAACATCTTTTCCCCGATGATGACCATCCGGCAATCCTTTCCCGACGCTTTTCTGAAGATCTCATAGGCCTTCAGCATTCCGGGAATGTTCTTCCGGGGATGAAGGGTTCCTATATATACAAAATAAGGTATTCCGCCTGTCAGGCTGTTCCTGACCCTGCTCCTGGTTTCTCCATCCAGCGGAACATAATCGTTATTTACACCGTTGTAAAGAACTCTGACCTTCGAAGGGTCAACTGCATAACTTTTGCAGATGTCGGCCTTTGAATATTCCGAAACTGTGCCGATCGCAGTTGCCTTCGCTGCGAACTTCGGAAAAAAATAGTTATAATACCTTCGTGTACCCGCTGGAAGGTCTCCCGGCCTGTGCAGAAAATTGATGTCATGAATAATGGCTACCGATGGGCTTATCTGTCCTTAGGGAAAGATAGCCGTCGGGTGAAACGAAGATATCCGCTTTTTCCTTACGGAGTATCCGGGTAACCGTCCAGTCGAACCAAAGGTACCATAATACCGGATGCCGGGCCGGCGGTCCGGCAACGACAGGTTTTACATTGGCCGAAAAAACAAATTCCGGGTCGTATGGCCTGTCGAACAGGAAAATGAACTCATGTTCCGGGTGGCTGACAGTGATCCTTTTCAGGGTCTCAAAGGTGAACCATCCCATCCCGTCAAGCCTGTCCTTCAGTAGTAAACGTGTATTTACGGCAATTCGCATTGATTCTTCTTCCAGGCCTTAAAGGTAGAAATTCAGGATAAAAAAAACGAAATCCCGGTGCTTTTGATCGTAAAAGCTCGCGGATTTAACTTTGTTGCTTATCTTCGTTTGGCTGAAAGGATGATTTAACCATTCACGACGATTGCCCGCTTGCAGGATGTTACGGGCGATTGACTAAAAACCCGGACTTGAAAAGAAAATTCGTTACAAACCTTGCTCTCCTCCTTTTCCTGAACCTGCTGGTAAAGCCGTTCTGGATGTTCGGTATCGACAGAAAGGTGCAAAATGTGTTGGGCGCGGGGGAATATGGCCTTTATTTTTCGCTTTTCAGCCTGTCCATCCTTCTCAACATTCTGCTGGATGCGGGCATCATTAATTATAACAACCGTAATATAGCCCGCAATCCGGAGCTCCTCGGCGAGCAGCTTTCTAAGATCATACCCCTGAAACTGGCCCTTGCCTTCCTCTATGCCCTCATTGTTCTGACAGCCGGTTTTATCCTCGGTTATGATGCCGTACGGTTCAGGATACTGGCCATACTCATTTTTAACCAGTTCCTTCTGTCCTTCATTCTTTACCTGAGATCCAACATAAGCGGATTGCATTATTTCAGAACGGACAGCATCCTTTCGGTTACCGACAGAATGCTGATGATCGGTATTTGCAGTGTTCTTTTATGGGGAAATGTCACTGACAGGCCTTTCCGGCTGGAATGGTTCATCTTTGCCCAGACTGCTTCGTATCTTATCACGGCTCTCATCGCCCTCATCATTGTCATTTCGCATTCGGGGAGGATCCGACTCAGGTTCCGCTGGCACCTTGGAACGGAGATCCTCAGGCAGAGTTACCCATTCGCCATCCTCATCCTGCTGATGTCGTTCTTCAACAGGGTTGATACGGTAATGATGGCGCGGATGCTACCCGACGGTGACGTACAGGCCGGTATCTATGCACAGGGGTTCAGGATCCTTGATGCCACTGCAATGTTCGCATTCCTTTTTGCCGGCCTGCTTCTTCCCATTTTTTCAAAAATGATCAAACTGGAACATCCTGTCGGCGAGATGGTGAAATTATCTTACTCGCTTGTGATCATTCCCGCGCTTACACTGGGAATTATCACACTTTTTTACAGTCCTGACATTATCGGTCTGATGTACAGGGAGCATATCGAATTCTCCTCCCGGGTTTTCCGTATCCTGATCTTCGGGTTCACCTTCATCTCCACTTCTTACATCTTTGGCACACTTCTCACAGCCAACGGCAGTCTGAAGCAACTAAACGTGCTGGCAGCATGTACGGTAGGCCTGAATCTTGGATTGAATCTCATCCTCATTCCCAGGTATAAAGCTCTCGGAGCAGCCATGGCGAGTGTGACCTCGCAGGGATTCTATGCCGGCGGCCAGATCATTCTCACTACCCTTATCTTCAGGTTTAAACCCAATCTCAGTTTTATCCTCCGGCTCCTGACTTTCGCCGGCATCATGCTTTTGGCCGCATGGCAGATCAGCCTTCATTTGCCGGTATGGTGGCATGGCTTCTTCCTAATCTGCATTCTCGCTGCCTCCCTTACCTGGGTCCTGGGCATTTTAACGCCAAAGGCGATTTACTCCATCATAAGGTATGATGTGTAAGAAATGAGGGATTTTTCCCTGCAGCTGGTTTCCCGTTGTTAGTATTTTGTTAATTCTTTGGTTGGCTGAAAATGCCGGTAAAGTGCCAAAATGCCTATTTTTAGGACAAACAAACGGATCACTACGTGAGAGAACGCAAACCAAGGGAAAAGGACCTTCTGCGAAAGAACAAGCATGCCATACTTTTCAACAACCGCGAAGTGAAGGCGATCGAGGCATATTGCAGGAAATATAAGGTGGACAACAAATCCAAATTCATGAGGGAGACCATTATCTCCGAAATCCTGAAAAAGTTTGATGAAGATTACCCCACCCTTTTTGAGTTTGAGAAACCCAATTTGTTTTCACGCTGAATTACTCCTGCAATTTCAGATTATCTCCCAATTTTTTTATCTTTACCCCAGCAATAAGACCAACCATGCACATTGAAGGGACAAAAAGCACTCCCAGTATTACCGTCGAAAACGGCGTATTTGAAATCAAGGGGCGATCTATACCGGAAGATGCTTTTGAATTCTTTTCCCCTTTGCTTCAAGAAGTCCATTCCTACATGGAGAGTCCCTCCGGTAAATCGGAATTGCGTTTCCATCTTGAGTACATTAACAGCGGTTCCAAGAAATACATCACAAATTTTCTGGCCCGGTTCAATGATTTTTATCTTGAAGGGCACGATGTCGTAATCTACTGGCATTTTGATTATGACGATGAGTCGATGCAGGAACTGGGAAATGATCTCCGCTCGATGATACAGATCCCCTTTCATGTAATCGAGGTAAGATAATCCCTCCCCGTCAGTTTGTCCGGTTCAGTCTTCATTCCCTTTTATCTCGTGCGGAAGTGTGATAATAATACTCGTACCTTTTCCGGCCTTGCTCCTGATCTCCATCTTTCCCTGGTGGAGTCTGACAAGATCCAGGCAGAGCCTTAATCCCAACCCTGTACCTTTCTCATTACCCGTACCAAAGGTTGATACTATCGTTTCCCCTGAAAAAACAGCTTCGCGTTGTTCCGTTGTCATACCAATGCCATGATCCTCAATAATTATGATGACGTTATCCTCAAAACTTGCGACGGATACGGAAACATCATTTCCCCGGTTGCTGAACTTGATCGCATTGGATACAAGGTTCCTGAGAATAATAAGGATGATCTCCCGGTCTCCCCTGATGCGAATGGTATCCTGAACGTCAGCGATAAGATCCACCCCCTTTTGTCGGGCCGTTTCATGAAGAAGGCTGAAAATCTCCCTGATGACGTCTTCCAATTTAAATTCCCTGGCGTGAAGGCTTAATTGCTTATCCTGGCTTCTGCCCCAGTAAAGCAGATTTTCGACAAGGTTATAGGTTGAACGGGCAATGGTAACGGTTGATGCGAGTACATCCTTCCTTTTGGCGACAGGCAGGTCAGTGGTTGCCATCTGAAGATAGAGGTTGATACTCGAAAGCGGTTCCCTGAGATCATGGGCTATGATCGAAAAAACCCGGTTTTTAAATTCAATTTCCCGTTGCAGCTCATCATTTTGCCGGGCGATCTTCTTGTTCTGGTGCCTTATCTCGATGTTTCTCACGTTCACCTCTTCGGTGCGGGCTTTAACAATATTTTCAAGATTTAGGTTGATATATTCTATCTTTCCAAGCAGCCGTTCTTTCTCAATGAAAATCCTTACCCAGTTCCGGATGATCATCAGGGCCTGGACAATGATAAGGAGCAGGACGGAGAAATGCAGAATATATCGCATTGAAAAGGCCTCCCATGAATTCGCCAGGAAAATATCATTCAGAAGGGCCAGGAGGTATACCAGGAACGCGATGAAATAAAGATAATTCCATTGGTCACGCTCTTTTCTTTTTTTGAAGCTGGCCAGCATGTACCATCCCGTCATTAAGAGCGCCACAGGTTCAAGATAGTAAACAGACCAGGAAAATATGCGAACACGCGACGACAGGATAACAACAGCGATCAGACCTGACATGGCAGAGTTGATGATGTTTATCTTTCTTGTCACCGGGGTGGGAAAAAGAGTTTCAAAATACCAGAGCCCGAAGCAAAGAGCCATGTACGTTCCCAGGTATTCGATCCGTATGAGCCACACCCAGGATATGTTAAAAATCAGCTGTACCGGAAAAATTGAAGTTGCGGCAAGCCGGAAGGTGATCCCTGCAAGGGCCAGCGTAAAAAAGATAAGAAGTTTGCTTCGCGGAAAGATAAGGTAAAAGAAAAGGAAGAAAAGGAAATAAGCAGCCAGGACACCCAGCATGATGCCGATGATCAGCCTGTCTTTTGAATAGTTGTTTCCTCACCGAATCTGCATTTCCGAACAGCATCTGCTTCCAGAACCCTCCGCGCCGGTGATCGTAGTTGGCTACATGAAGCACAATATCAAGCGTATCGGCTGTCTTTGGGAAATATACAGTAAGAGGTGAATACCCCGGTTTGCCGGTCTGGGGAGAAGTTCCTACCTGCCCGTTGCTTCCCGCTTTTTTCCCATTGACAAAAAATTCGAAAGAAGAATCGAACACAGGCAGGGAAAAACCAAGCGAGTCGCCAGGCTCATGCGGCAGAAGAATCCTCAGAAAATACGTTGCATATCCCTGGGGAGAGAGTTTGTTACCGAGGGAATCAATGTAGGAGGTCCAGTAGGAAGGCACCCTCACATAACTGCCTCCCGCAGGAACAGGGGTTACTGAAAGTGAATCGGGAGGTAATAAACGATGCCAGTAGAATAACCATTCCCCCTGCAGCTCTCTGACTTTCATCTCAGATACGGGAATCGTTCTCAGATCCAGTAACCCCTTTTCCGGTCGCGGATTTGAATTTGAAAATGCCGGGGGCAACGACACCAGAAAGAAAAGCAGAAACCACAAGATCCTTCCTATCATTTTTAAATCATTCCCTGAATCCGTATTAAGCCGGTAAATTTACGAAATAAGGGAAATATTTATCCTGCTTCGGCTTAATTTAAAACTAATTTAATAACCCGCAGATTGCAAAGTCCGGCGATGATGAGGCGATTCCGCATATTTTCTCATTACAGGAAGGGTCAGTGCCGCATAATCATCGTTGAAATGATGGCCCCCTTCCACCGCCACAAATTCAGCACATCCCGGAGGAAGGTCACCGGTAAGTGTTTCTTTTTCCTTCTTACCATATATTATGATCTTATCCGGTCCGCTGATCTTCTTTATCTCCGGTACGACCTTGTAGGGACTGTCCTCATCTCCTTTCAGCCATCCTGTAAGCTGGAATTCGAAAGAAGCATGATGACTGGGTGACATCAGGACGAGGAGTGAGATCATCTGGCGTAAATCGGGTGGAAAATTATTGAAAATGAAGGGAAGGACATCAGCTCCGAAGGAATATCCGAGGAAGATCACCTCCTTATTGTGCCAATGCTCCGAATAATACCTGATCACCCTGGCAAAATCGCCCGATGCGGATTTCGGATCACTCTTATGCCAAAAATATTTCAGGGCGTCGATCCCTGCCACATCCATTCCTTTTTCAGCATAGGCTGCCGCCAGCCCGTCGATAAAACTGTTCCATCCACCGTCTCCGGAAATGATCACAAGAAGGGGCCGGTTTTTTTCCGGAACGCGGGCGCGGTAAGTATGTATGGGCAGGCTGCTGATAATTGCGCTGTCGCCGGGAAGTTCAGCGGCGGTGGTATTTTCTGCAGGCATAACAGAACAAAATATAATGGCAAATAAAATCATCCGGGGAATAACGAACAGCATACGGGCCATAATTTGAAGTCGTTTTATAGTATAACAATATTAAAGGAAAATTTTCCCGGTTGATCACGCATCTCATGATTTTCAGGGGATAGGTAAAGGACCGGATTGAATACGCAGCAGGTGGACAAATATTATGCCGGTGATGGAATATATTCTTCGCCCCGCTGAAGGAATTCCATTTTATTAGCTACGGTAACGACCGAGGTTTATTGTTTCAGTGGTTTCAGGTTCGTTACCCCGGAGGGGTTTCATTGTATTAGCCACGGTTACGCCCGTGGTGAGAATGGCCACGCATCCCTCACCCCGGAGGAGTTCCATTGTATTAGCCACGGTTACGCCCGTGGTGAGAATGGCCGCGAATCCCTCACCCCGGAGGAGTTCCATTGTATTAGCCACGGTTACGCCCGTGGTGAGAATGGCCGACGCAATCCCTCACCCCGGAGGAGTTCCATTGTATTAGCCACGGTTACGCCCGTGGTGAGAATGGCCACGAATCCCTCACCCCGGAGGAGTTCCATTGTATTAGCCACGGTTACGCCCGTGGTGAAGAATGGTCCCACGAATCCAGTCACCCCGGAGGGGTTTCATTGTATTAGCCACGGTTACGCCCGTGGTGAGAATGGCCACGAATCCCTCACCCCGGAGGGGTTTCATTGTATTAGCCACGGTTACGCCCGTGGTGAGAATGGCCACGAATCCCTCACCCCGGAGGGGTTTCATTGTATTAGCCACGGTTACGCCCGTGGTGAGAATGGCCACGAATCCCTCACCCCGGAGGGGTTCCATTGTATTAGCCACGGTTACGCCCGTGGTGAGAATGGCCACGAATCCCTCACCCCGGAGGGGTTTCATTGTATTAGCCACGGTTACGCCCGTGGTGAGAATGGCCACGAATCCCTCACCCCGGAGGAGTTCCATTGTATTAGCCACGGTTACGCCCGTGGTGAGAATGGCCACGAATCCCTCACCCCGGAGGGGTTTCATTGTATTAGCCACGGTTACGCCCGTGGTGAGAATGGCCACGAATCCCTCACCCCGGAGGGGTTTCATTGTATTAGCCACGGTTACGCCCGTGGTGAGAATGGCCACGAATCCCTCACCCCGGAGGGGTTTCATTGTATTAGCCACGGTTACGCCCGTGGTGAGAATGGCCACGAATCCCTCACCCCGGAGGGGTTTCATTGTATTAGCCACGGTTACGCCCGTGGTGAGAATGGCCACGAATCCCTCACCCCGGAGGGGTTTCATTGTATTAGCCACGGTTACGCCCGTGGTGAGATTGGCCACGAATCCCTCACCCCGGAGGGGTTTCATTGTATTAGCCACGGTTACGCCCGTGGTGAGAATGGTCACGAATCCCTCACCCCGGAGGGGTTTCATTGTATTAGCCACGGTTACGCCCGTGGTGAGAATGGTCACGAATCCCTCACCCCGGAGGGGTTTAATAGCAATCAGACAAATAAATATTTACGTTCATAGGGTATATTATTTTCCTCCAACAGATTAATTAATTCTTCCTCATAATCCATCTCTGCATGATGATTTTCCTGATTCATGACATACCTCACAAGTTCATCTTTAACGGACGGGGTATACGTGAAACTTCCATAACCAACCTGCCATCCTGAAAATACCCGGTACCCTCTTTCCCTTTTTATGAAGGTTTCCACGGCTCTTTTTATATCCTTTACCAGAAATGCCAATGCAACGGTAGGATGCAAATCAAAAACCAGGTGAACATGATTTTTATGCCCGCCGACGATATAGACATAACACTTATTTTTTTTAAGTACACCGGCGATATACCTGAAAACATCATCCTGATTTTCTTTTGTCAGGAAAGGCTGCCTGTATTTTCCGCAGAAAACTACCTGGTGAAGATCTTTTGTGTAAGTCGACATATGGATTGGATTTTAAGAGTTAAGAGAAAAATCGAAATGTTCTCGTCTCTTAATGTCATTTTTGGGAAAAAATCAGCGTATGATTTAAAGAAATTTTTATTATGAGGATATAATTTTGGATTACCCGGTTCGTAAGAATGTAATATTCTCTATTGAACCCCGCCGGGGTTCCCGGTTTATCCCGACTTCATACCACGGGCGTTACCGTGGCTAATACAATGTAATCCCTCCGGGATGCAGGGATCATGAGTAATACAATGAAATCCCTTTGAATACGATGCAGGGATCATGAGTAATACGATGAAAATCCCTTTGAAGACGATGCAGGGATCAATGAAATCCCTTTGAAACGATGCAGGGATCATGAGTAATACGATGAAATCCCTTTGAATACGATGCAGGGATCATGAGTAATACAATGAAAATCCCTTTGAAGACGATGCAGGGATCATGAGTAATACGATGAAAATCCCTTTGAATACATAGATAAGGGTTATTAAAATTTCATCCTTACCGAAGGTGGTGGATATGGGTATCGCGGAATATCGGGAACTTGGGCTTCACGGTTTGTATTATTGAACCCCGCCGGGGTTCCCGGTTTATCCCGACTTCATACCACGGGCGTTACCGTGGCTAATACAATGTAATCCCTCCGGGATGCAGGGATCATGATTAATACGATGAAATCCCTTTGAATACATGGGCAATGGTTATAATAATGCCATTGTTACGAAAAACGGTGGATACGGATATTAAAATGAATTCCTGGCTTTATTGTTTTCCCAGCTTGCTGTGTCTCCGCCCGAAGGTGAAATAAATGACAAGGCCGATCAGGAGCCATACGGTAAACCTCAGCCAGTTCGACAACCCCATCTCCGTCATCAGGAAAAGACAGCTCAGGAGGCCGAGGACCGGGATGAGTGAGAGTCTCTTGCGAAAACTCAGGATCCCGATATAGACACTGATAATGATGAAGAGCAGGGTCGGGGTTTCTTCCCAACTGATTATGGAAGAACCTTCACCCGTAAAAAAAGCATTCCAGTAACCCGGATTGTAAAGGTAGCTGCCTGCAGCGGCGAGAATAAGCAATGGCATTACGATATACTTCCCGTTGATGTACGGGACCTTGAAACCGCGGGACGGCGCGTTTTCTTCCTTATCACGGAGCGTCAGCACCCCGGCACAAACGATGATGAAGGCAAACAGTGTCCCGATGCTCGTAAGATCGGTGACAAAGGTAAGATTCAGCATCATCGCGGGGATGCCGACAACAAGACCGGTTATTATGGTGGCGAAGGAAGGTGTTTTGAAGCGGGGATGGATCTTTGAAAACACCCTTGGCAACAACCCGTCGCGGCTCATACTCATCCAGATCCTGGGCTGTCCGAGCTGGAAGATAAGTAAAACACTCGCCATCGCAATAAGTGCGGTGAAAGCAACTACCCCGCTCACCCAGTTCAGACCGACTTTCCGGAAGGCAAACGACAGCGGATCGCCGACCTGCAGCTGGTTATATTTTACCATGCCGGTCAATACCAGGGCAACAAGAACATAGAGCAGGGTCGAGATGAGAAGCGCGAGGAAGATGGCCCGCGGCAGATCCCGCGAAGGATTACGGCATTCCTCCGCGGTTGTTGAAATAGCGTCAAAACCGATATAGGCGAAGAAGACGGCCGAGACTCCCTTGAGTACCCCGGTGATCCCATGAGGCGCAAAGGGACTCCAGTTCCCAGGTTTAATGTAAAACGAGCCGATCATGATAAAGACCAGGATGATCAGCAGCTTAATGCCCACCATGATATTGTTTGCCCTTTTGGACTCCCTGATCCCGATATATACAACAACAGTGATGATGATGACAATGATAAGTGCGGGAATATCGGCGATAAAATGGATATTCCCTATCACAGGGGAGATTTCCCATGCCCGGTATCCCTCCCGTGTTACGATGGAAAGCGAATCGAGAGCCTGTCCGGAACCCAGGGCCGCAAGGGCTTCCTTATGCGCCCTGAAAGCCGTGAAATAATCAGTGGTCAGGAATTCGGGAATACGGAATCCGAAGCCGTGCATGAATTCGGTCAGATAATCCGACCATGAAATGGCAACGGCAATATTGCCTATGGCATATTCCAGGAGAAGGTCCCAACCGATGATCCATGCAATAATCTCGCCGAAAGAATAATAAGCATAGGTATAGGCACTCCCGGATATGGGGACGCGGGAAGCGAATTCAGCGTAACATAATGCAGAAAACCCGCAGGCAACGGCGGTAAAGATGAAGAGCAGGGAAATGGCGGGTCCCCCTGCGGCAGCAGCAGTTCCTATCGTTGAGAAGATCCCTGCCCCGATAATGGCTGCGATCCCGAAAGCTGTAAGGTCGCGTACCCCAAGATTTCTTTTCAGGGAGAAATTCAGACCGCCATCCGCCCCGGATTCCGGCATCAGGTCATTAAACGATTTTTTTCTGAATAAGCTTTCTTTTCGCATGAAAGACCCCTTTGTATATTTCCCGGGAAGAAAGGTGAAAAATATGGTTTATTAAACAGCAACTAAAATTTATACTTAAACAATTTTTCCGCCGGGTAGTTGATGACCACCCGGTCCGTCGGTTCATTTCACCATTATTTCCTTCGCGTATTCGGTATGAAGCTTAAGACCGGCCACGTCCTCCACCTTACGTCCGCATACGGTAAGGTTCTGAATGATGACGTTCTCCACGCTGTGATCGTCGTCATACCCGCTAATCACCGAAAAGGGCAGGTATCCTTCGACGGATATATTCTTAAAGACGATATTCCGGATCTGTCCCCTGTAAGGGGCATGTCCGGCTTTTTTCGCTCCCGGTACGGCAAGAACACCGTCCCATGCACCCCTCAGATAAAGTTTTTCCCTTTCCTCACGGCTTTGGGGCCTGTCAACGCTGTATTGCGAAAGGAAAATGGCCAGGTCGATCAGCTTCTGACGCGCATCCTCCACCCGGATATTTTTGAATACCACATTCTCAACCGTGGAATTATCGGCATTATGGATACTGAAAACCGCCCCGGCCTGAACATGGATCATATCGCAGTTGTCAAAAATGATATTCCTTACAAAATCCGACCGCAGTTCAAACCCGATCTCCAGTCCGTTGCCCCAGGCAGCATTCCAGAAAACACAATCCCCGACCTGGATGTTTTCGCAGTTATTCCCGGCCGGGTAATCCCCAAAAGATTTTATAGCTATGCAGTCATCCTTGGTATGGATAAAGCAACGGCTGATCTTTACATCCCGGCTCCTCACAATATCGATCCCGTCATCGCTGCCGTTATCACTCAGGATGCGGACTCCTTCAATCCGTATGTTCTCAGTATTGTGCGGAACGATCTGCCAGGTATGGCTGTCGACAAGCAGGATGTCCCTGATCAGGATATCTTCGCAATCGATGAAATTCACAAACCTGGAATTATATTTTTCAGAAAGGGACCTGTTCCCCGTACCCAGCAGGATGCCGCGTCCCATGACTTTCACGTTCTCAACGCCCCGGCCCTGGATTATCCCCTTCACCACGGCGCCACCGGCGATATAAACCGTCTGCCCGTTGATGGGTGAGATCAGGCCGGCATCATGTATCTTCCCTCCTTCAAAATAGATCACATTCTTACCGTCCGGTTTGGGCGCATCCACCTCCGGGGCATTCGTGAAAAGATAAAGGGGAAAATTCAGGTAATCGCCATTCAGTTCGATGCTGATATTGCACGGATGCTCCAGTGTCAAATGAATTATGCTGTCCCTGAACCCCGCTTTAATCCCCAGGCTGAGTGGCCTGACATCCACCCATTTGATATCCCTGTTGGCCCTGATCTCCACTTCAGCCTTCCCGGTAAAATCAAAAACCGCGTAGGATGCAAAAGGTGCATCGTATACCATCACATCCTTCCCGCCGGCTTTAATAGTGTAATGAACGGAAGCATCCATACCTTCGGTGGCCGGAAAAGTCACTATTTCAGCATTCGCCCCTGTCCGGAGGATTGTAAAAGCGAAAAATACAAGTAAATATCGGTTCACGATTATGAATTTTTTGGTTTACCGGTGTCGGCTTTACCTGCAAACATAGGAAAAAATGTCGAAGAGGATATAAATAATATTTGACGTAAACATACGTTGTATTAATATATGTCGTATATTTACGTCAAATTTAAAAACATGGTACAATCGAAGCTTGAACTTTTTTCAACCGAACAGCAGGAATGTGCTGCATATTTCAAAGCCCTGGCCCATCCTGCGAGGCTTGCCATCCTGGCCTACCTGGCTGAGACGAAGACCTGCATAACGGGTGATATCTCCGACGTTCTTCCACTGGGACGAACGACAGTGAACCAGCACCTTACCGAACTGAAGAAGGCCGGTCTGATCCGCGGAACTACGGAGGGTGTGAAAACGAACTATTGCCTCGATACCGGGGGGATCCGTAACTTAATGTCGGAAGGAACACGGTTTCTGGAGAAAATAAGCACAGACCTTATTAACAACTGTGAATAATGCAACCCACATGACCGATGACAACACATGCAGAAAGCTTCATAATAATCGATTATGTGGGTTCCATTATAGCTTTAAAATCAAAATTACTATACAATGAAAATCCTCATTCTTTGCACCGGCAATTCCTGCCGTAGCCAGATGGCCGAGGGATTTCTAAAGTCCTTTGGGAATGATGCCGAAGTGTACAGCGCCGGCACAATCCCTTCGAAGGAAGTTCATCCCCTGGCAGTGCGTGTGATGAGGGAAGCCGGCATCGATATCAGCCGCAACCGTCCTAAAAATGCAGAGCAGTTTACAGCCGGCTCCTTCGATTATGTGATCACCGTTTGTGATGATGCCCGGGAGAGCTGTCCCTTGTTCACCGGAAAAGTGAAACACAGGCTTCATTATGGTTTCGAAGATCCGGCCAAGGCCAACGGGACCGCTGAAGAAATTCTTGACGTTTTCCGGAAAATAAGGGATGAGATCCGGGACAGGTTTTATGCCTTTTATGTCGAACATATAAAGGAGCAGGGATGAAAGCCAAACTCAGGGTGAGGGACCGGTTCCTGACTGTCTGGATCTTTGCAGCCATGCTGGCCGGCGTTTCCTCCGGATATCTTTTCCCGGATATCGCTTCATTCTGGGGAAGCCTCAGCCGGGGAACCACGAATATACCCATTGCTGCAGGACTCATAATCATGATGTTCCCACCGCTTGCAAAGGTGCGGTATGAAGAGCTAAGGGATGTATTCACGGACCGGAAGGTACTTGCATTGTCACTGATACAGAACTGGGTTATCGGCCCGGTGCTGATGTTTGTACTTGCTGTCGTTTTCCTGCACGATTACCCGGAATATATGGCGGGATTGATCCTGATCGGCCTTGCCCGGTGCATCGCCATGGTGATCGTCTGGAATGAGCTGGCCGGAGGCGACACGGAATATGCCGCCGGACTCGTGGCTTTTAATTCCATTTTCCAGGTCCTTTTCTTCTCGCTGTATGCCTGGATTTTTATCACGGTACTTCCGGGCTGGCTGGGATTGCAGTCTTTTAAGGTCGATATCTCCATTGGCGAAATAGCGAAAAGTGTATTTATCTACCTCGGCATACCTTTTCTTGCGGGGTTTATCACGCGGTTTGCCCTCATGCGGCTCAAAGGCCTCTCCTGGTATGAAAGGAAATTCATTCCCGCCATAAGTCCGCTAACCCTGATCGCCCTCCTTTTCACCATCTTCGTGATGTTCTCTCTGAAAGGGGAATTCATTGTCGGGATCCCGTTGGACGTACTGCGCATCGCCATCCCGCTTGTCCTGTACTTCGTCATAATGTTTCTTGTATCATTTTTCAGCGGAAGGAAGGCGGGTGCAAACTATGCGCGGACAGCCACCATCTCGTTTACGGCAGCGAGCAATAATTTTGAACTGGCCATTGCCGTAGCTGTGGCCGTATTCGGCATTAACTCAGGTGAAGCGTTCGCGGCCGTCATAGGACCCCTGGTGGAAGTCCCGGTCCTGATCAGCCTGGTCGGCGTTGCGATCCGCTTCCGGAAAAAATATTTTCAGCAAGCGCGGCAGCCTCTGTGATGCCGGGCAGTATAATCAGATCATGAACCTTTAATAAAAATACATTATGAAAAATTCAGATGAACTTAAACAGATCGTAAAAGAGAAATATGCAGGTATCGTTTTGTCACCCCGGCCCTCAGGTTGCGGTTGCAGTTGCGGTGAGAATTCAGAAACCGGGTATAGTGTTTTCAATGAGGGTTATGAGGCAAAGCAAGGATATGTACGTGACGCGGACTATGGGCTGGGATGCGGCCTCCCAACTGAATATGCCGGTATCCGCCCGGGTGACCACGTCCTGGACCTGGGATCCGGAGCAGGTAATGACTGCTTTGTGGCCCGTTCAATCACAGGCGAAACCGGAAAGGTAACAGGGCTTGATTTCACAGCGGAAATGATCGCGAAGGCAAAGGAAAACAACCGCAAGATGGGATATACCAATGTCGGATTCGTACAAGGGGATATTGAGGAAATGCCTCTTCCGGATTCAGCTTACGATGTGGTTTTGAGCAACTGCGTGCTCAACCTGGTTCCTGACAAAAAGGCTGCTTTCCGTGAGATCATGCGTGTCCTTAAGAACGGTGGAAGGTTCTGTATTTCGGATATCGTGCTAAGGGGAAGCTTACCTGATCAACTCAGGGATGTGGCCTCTCTGTATGCCGGGTGTGTCTCCGGAGCTCTTCAGGCAGATGAATATCTAGGCATCATCCGGGACGCCGGTTTTTCGGAGACCGGAATCAGGAAAGAAAGGGAAATCAAGGTTCCCGATGAAATGTTTCTTCCTCATACAACGGTGGAAGCCCTTAGGGAATACCGGAATTCGGGCGCCGGCATCTACAGTATAACTGTAACCGCTGTAAAACCTGCTAAAGTCTGAATCTTTTCCCAAAGACCCTTCTCCGGATATCCGGGTTTATACTTTCAGGCGTGAGTGCACGTTATAAATCCGGATACCGGCAGAAGGCTTTGATGTTTTCCGCCTTTACTCCAAAGCAACTGTTATGCAGGAACCCGTATTTACATCTATTGTCACCTGTCCTCACTGCGGCCATGCAGAAGAAGAAACAATGCCTTCAGACTCCTGCCTCTATTTTTATGAATGCAGGAACTGCGGCACACTGCTGAGGCCAAAGAGCGGTGATTGCTGTGTATTTTGCTCCTGGGGAAGTATCAAATGTCCTCCTGTACAAAAGGAAGGACGTTGTTGCTGATACCGGAGACTTCCGGACCTTACCGCTGCCGGTAATCCATAACCAGGTCAGATACGGCCTTCATGATCATATCAGGACTTTGAATGTTCCGCGGATAGTAATAATAGATCAGCTGATCAGCATCCTTCGAAAGCAATTCTTCCTTTCTTTTCTCCATAAGTTTCACATCTTCGTCGAGCATATTATGGTTCTCCAGGAGCCAGAGTGACTTTTTGCCGGCTTCCTTTGCGGCCCGGAGAAACCGTTCCCCTTTCACGAGGAGGTTTTTTCCTTTGGATTCGTCTTTCCCGCCGTCATCAGGCCGCCAGGGACGCCCGTCACAGCCATAGTAATCCAGACCGGCTGTTTCAGACATGATATTAACGACTGGATCCGGCTGATTTGCATAGGTAAAGAGATGCGTGATGACATCCGGATGATTTTGTTTTACGGACCGGCACAGGCCGGAAAAAAAGTCCCGGTTGGCTTCGATATAACTCCCGAAGGGTGCGTTCATACCAAGTTTCTCCAGAGCAATTGGATGGAAATCCGGTTCCAGGGATTTGGGCTCATCAAAGATCAATCCGCTGAACCGCCATTTGGATAGCATCTCATCGAGGGTCTCCTTCATGAATGCGATGGTGCCGGGATGGAAAATGGAGGATATGCGTCCCGAGGCAGGACTGTACTTCGGGCTTCCATCCCGCTCCAGTGCCCAGGAATCGGCATGAGTAACTGTAAACAAACTGGGTACCTTAGGGGCGCCTGCAAGAAGTCCTGCCCACCGGGACGGAACTGCAAAGACCTTCAAACCTGCTCTTTCTGCCTCATCGATAATGATATTTACATTTTCCACGGCAGCAAACAGATCCTGTTCAAGGATGGCAATGCTGACAGCGTCAGTACCGGTCCGGGCCATATATTCCATATCCTCCCTTATTTGCCGCGGCACACAAGTATACATATGGGCGCGGATATAATAAGCGTTCAGGAGTTTTCCGGAAGTACCTGCCCGGTGGGGAACTTTATGGGTCGCTTCCGTCCCTTTCCAGGATTGAAGGAAAGCTGAACCGGCGGCAATCCATCCGCTCCTGAGTAAAAAATTTCTTCGATCCATTGATTGATTTTTTGACAGGTTTTTCTTCCTCAAGATAAAACAAAAGAGCAATACTTTCAACGGAAGGAAATCTCTCTTTGCTCAGCCTGTTAACTGTAATTAGAGTTTGCAAGAAAACTCGATTCCCCTTCGGCTCCGCTCAGGGACCGGTGACTTCATTCAAGAGGGTGAACTTTTCGGATGGTGGTAAGGCAGGCAAAAGGCCCCTATGTATAAATTTAATATTCAGTGACTTTCACAAGAAGGGCCTTTTGCCTGCCTTACCACCATCCGAAAAGTTCTTCGTTCATCAAATTGACCGGTCCCTGAGCGGAGCCGAAGGGGAATCGAGTTTTCTTTCTGATACCAATTAATATCTTTCTTACTTGCTTATTTATTAGTATATTGCCTCGTTTACTGAATGAAACTAAAACCGCCGACAAATGAAAGACAGGAGTAAGATTAACCGCAGGAATTTTCTAAAGGCCGGCATATTCACAGCTGCCGGTACGGTTATTACCGCCGGGACCGTGGGTGCGATCCCCGGTAACGGAAAACGCGAAGAAACCAGGGCTGGAAAGATCATTTACCGCACATTGGGCAATACCGGGATAAAACTCCCTATTGTGAGCATGGGTGTAATGAGAGCCGACAATCCCGGTCTTGTAAAGGCAGCCCTCGCCAAAGGGATCGTTCATCTGGACACCGCCCACGGCTACCAGGAAGGAAACAACGAAACTATGCTTGGTGAACTGCTCAGCGACTATCCCCGCGATTCCTACATCATTTCCACCAAGATCCATCCTGACGGATTTGAAGAAAAGGATGGAAAGATAACGGGAAATTTCGATGAGAAGAGTTTCATGGAACAGCTGGATACCAGTCTGCAAAGGCTGAGGACAGACCACGTTGACATTCTGTATCTTCATGGTATGTCTTCGCGGGAAGAGCTGCTTCATAAACCGCTGATAAAGATACTTAAGAAGATAAAAAAATCGGGGAAAACACGGTTTGTCGGGGTCTCGACCCATGGTAACATGGCCGAGGTTCTCAACACGGCAGCAGAAAGCCGGTTTTATGATGTTGTACTCACCGCGTATAATTTTCAGCAGGAAGGTTCGGAGGAAATTCATGCTGCCCTTGAGAACGCAGGACGGGCCGGCGTAGGCATCATTGCCATGAAAACGATGGCCGGCGGCTTTTTCGATAAGGAGCGCACAAAACCGGTCAACACGAAAGCTGCCCTGAAATGGGCGCTTAAAAATGAAAATATCACCACGGCAATACCGGGTTACACCAATTTCGATCAGCTTAACGAATCCTTCGCTGTCATGGAAGACATGAGGCTTACGGAGGACGAACTGAGAGACCTTAAGCTCACGGATATTTCATCGGGACTGTATTGCCCCGGTTGCGATGAATGCACTCTTTCATGCAAAAAAGGTCTTCCCGTTCCCGATCTTATGAGGGCATATATGTATACCTATGGGTACCGCGAAACAGCCAAAGCACGGGAGGTCGTTATGGCATCGGGACTTGGGAGTTCTTCTCCATGCGATGACTGTGACGAATGCAGTATTGAATGTCCCCGGAACTTCAATATAGCGGAAAGGATCAATGATGTGGCACGTCTGCGTGACGTACCCTTCGAATTCCTGGCATGACCGGAACCGCCATTAAGAAATTCCTGGATCACCGGATGAAAATTAAATAAGAATTCTGTGAAAATAACAGTCTTTCTATGTATGCTGGCCACGGCTTTGTTCGTAACAACCAGGGCCGGCGCCCAGGATGTTTACGCCCTCTTTCCCGATCAGAAAGGATGGGAAAAGACTTTCAACTATGATGTCTACACACCTGATGATCTTTGGGATTTTATTGACGGTGCGGCGGAAAGTTACCTCGCTCAGTCTTTTGTTGATCTTCATATTGCAGAATACAGCAAGGGAAAACAGGTTATCCGGGTAGAGATCTACCGT
The DNA here is from genome assembly GCA_963771005.1 of uncultured Bacteroidales bacterium. Classification (GTDB taxonomy): domain Bacteria; phylum Bacteroidota; class Bacteroidia; order Bacteroidales; genus DASQZK01. Next base: position 79,898 of record CAVYRO010000008.1, on the reverse strand, counting down.
CATAAGGACACTGCCCACGGTTTCGGCATTTACAGCCAGGAACGTTCTCCCGGGCTCAATTTCATTGATATCGGAGCCAATGGATACCAGCAGGGAACGGTACTTAATTTCGTGAACGGAGAATATTACGTGAAAATATCCGCGTCGACGGATAAAGCGAAATCGGCTTCCGTTGAATTGGAGATTGCCCATGATCTCTCGGATAACATTGACCCTGATCCGGAACTCCCCGCCGTCCTGTCTTTATTTCCTGAGGAAGGCAGGCTTGAGGACCGGGATGCCTTTATTTCTTCGAGTTTTATGGGCCAGGAATTTCTCAATAATGTGTACAAGGCATCCTATAAGGTGAATGATATTTCTTTCAATCTTTTCATCGTGAAGGAAATGAATGCAGCTGCCTGCGAACAGATCCTCAGGCAGTACATGGAATATACGAAACAGCCGGCTGAGGGTCTGGCACAGGGAAGGATGGAGATCCGGGATCCGTATAACGGTGACATCGGGATCCTGTGGAAAGACAACCGGATCATCGGAATAACCGGTACAAATGATATGAATATAAGAGATAAGTACCTGGGGATGGTGGGGGAATGAACGGAAGAAAACTTCCTTCACATTACCATTACACGAATTGTTTTTCTGAACGATTCCGTTGTCAGCTGCACAAGATAAACACCACTTTGAAGGCTTGTTTTATTACCATTCCCGGCCTTCCAAACATAACAATGTTTGCCCGCCGATTGGAATTCATTCCTTATCAGTCCGGCTATTTTTTTCCCGGTGACATCATAAACCATAAGGCTTACGTAACCGGGTTTTGAAATATTATATTCAATATTTGTCGAGGTGATGAAGGGATTCGGGTAGCTTGTCAGCGTTATATTTTGCAGAGCCGGGATCGAAATTTTCGCTGAAATAATAAATGGAATCGTTGGATCACTTGCATTTAAAAACTCCTCCAGATCGGGATAGCCGTCTTCATCGTAATCTGTTTTGAACATGTCATCGTATCTGGCTTTAGTCAGATTTCCAAAATATTTTATCTCCCAGGCATCAGCCATTCCGTCATCATCTTCATCAATATAAGGTTCGCCGGATGACATTTCGGGGAAAGAGATCTTTCCCGGATTCCAGTCCGCGCTATCAATTTCATGGTCAAAACCGGTGCCATTCAGAACATCTTGGATCATTCGCTGATCTACGGTATCCGTAACAATGTTAATTATAAAATCACCATTCCCATCCAGGCGGGCGTTGCATCCGACATCATCAAGCACATCCGGATATGCATTTTCAGCGGTAAGAATTTGGACCGGAACAGGAGCCGGTTGCATGGAAATGTACCTTTTATATTTATCTTCCAGCATGTCCTGGGGTTCCTTATCCGCCATTTCATAAAATTCAAAAGGGTCGGCCGGATTTATATGATGAGGTGTCATAACATTACCAGACATGAAAATGGATGCAACGGGCTGGGCGAAACATTCTTCCACCCAGGGTTCATGTATAAGTCTTTGGTAATAGATATTATTTGTGGTCATGGGGCCCGCTTTAAAATAATTGTTGATAAAATCGACATTTGCATCATGGGCAGTGGACCCAACCCTGTTTCCCCAATTGTATGTCACATTATTAATAAACCTTACTCCATTGGTATTTATCCTGGGATTACGATGATCATTACCGGTAAATAGATTTTTGTGAACGGAAAACCTGCAAACCCATTTTCCGTTATATGCGCAGGGATCCTCCTCCGGGCCGCTTCCCTGGATATTCATCCCGGTAGAATGGCCTTTCTCAGATTCACCAAAGAGACAATTCTGAATGGAAAAATTATACATCGAATCACCGGCAACGGATTCACTGTCCAAAGAGAGGGTAATCAGATTGTCACGGGTCCATTCTGATGACAGATGATCGAGTATAACCTCATGACCTCTTCTGAAATAAATATTATGAGGACGTGTTCCATGACCTTTGTAAGTGGGTGTCCACCCCTGTCTGAATTTTAAATAGCGAATGATCACATCATGTAAACTGTCAGCGCTGCCCGGAACATAAATCAGCCCCTGGATGCCCTGACTGTTTCCCGGCTTCATCCTGAGGCAGACTCCGTCTCCGGGTGCTGTCTGCCCAGCTATAGTAAGGTATGGATCATAAATTTTTACCGGGGAAGTCAGGTCAATATAACCGCCCACTCTGAATATTACAATCCTGGGCCCCGAGGCTTCCAAAGCTTCCCGAAAACTACCGGCACCTCCATTATTAAGATTAGTAACCCGAATAATTCTGCCTCCTCTTCCTCCAACGGATAAAGCTCCAAAGCCGGTGGCCTCGGGAAAGGCGGGCAATTGTGATGAGGCGATGGGATAAATCATAACAATGAGTATGATCAAAATCACCATTCGTTTATATATTGTAAAAACTTTCAATCCAGGTGTTCCTGTTTGATAACCCATCTATAAATTCTTAAAAATTAAAAATCAAATAATTTTAGGCATTTGCAGATATATGGACAAATATGACAATTTTAAACTAGAATAAATGGAACTTTTAGTGCTTATTCGCTGAATATTGGCAAAAGAATTTATTTTTACCCTTCTATCCCTCAAATGTTTCCAATTAGTTTCCCATATATGAAAAACCCCGGCTTTACCGTGGTTATAAGTAGTGGGGATTGATGAAATATCTAACTTCGATATTTTGAAAGGATTCTCAGAAGTACTTGTTTTTCTTTCGAATTAAAAGTTAAGCTAACCTTTCGCATGTTGCATTTCACAATCTGCGTTTCGCATATTGCGAAATTCAACAATAAAAATTATCTTTGTAAAAAAAGATTATGAATCCATTCCTTATTAAGGGTTATAAAGGTCCCCAATATTTCTGCAACCGGTTAAATGAAAGTGATACACTGGTATCAGCCATAAGAAATAATCAGGATATTACACTATTTGGACACAGACGGATTGGCAAATCTGCATTAATTCATCATATTTTTCATAAGTTACAAAAAGAATATGTTTGCATATACGCAGACATTTGGGGTACAAGCACTGTAGAGGAGTTTACCAGGGAACTGGTAAACGGAATAATTTCAAGTAAAGTGTTTGCAAAGCAGAAATTCTCAGATAAGATGTTAAACCTACTAAAATCAATTGGTGCATCCTTTAGTATTGGGGTAGATGGTTTGCCATCTGTAGATGTAATATACAATGACCGTAATCAACCTTTCAAGAGCCTTGAAGAAGTATTTAAATTTCTTAATAAACTGGATATTTCAATTCTATTTGCAATAGATGAGTTTCAGGAAATAAAAAAGTACGACAATCAAGTACCTTTTGAAGGAAAGTTAAGATCATTTACCCAACAAAGTAATAATATTGTATTTCTCTTCAGCGGGAGTGAACAGCATTTGCTAAATGATATATTCAATGAATATAAAATGCCTTTCTACCAGTCGACCAGAATGGTATCCATTGGGAAAATTGAACTCAGCGCCTATTATAAATTCATAACCAGACAGTTCAAAAAAGCCAAAAAGGAAGTGAATTCTGAGATTATATATCACATTCTCGAGATTTCACATTTACATACTTATTATGTCCAGGCAATAGCAAATTTCCTTTACAGTCAGGAAATTGCACCATCAAGTATTTCAGAATTTGATGTATTATACAAGGAATTCATTCTTGAAAAAAGTGTTTTTTATAGTGAATTACCAGAAAGGTTAACAAAACAACAATTTTCTGTTCTAAAGGGGGTCGCAAAATCAAGTCTTGTGGAAAATCCAACTTCTATAGAATTCATGGAGCTTGCTAAAACACGAAGTTCCAGCAGCATGCATAGAGCCATAAACTCACTTTTAGATAAACAACTAATTATCCGGGAAGAAGGAAAACTTAGGATGTATGATGTATTCCTGGAACATTACCTGAGGTTTGCCTTGTAGAATACAATATTTGAATTACTTAGTGTTTGCAAGAAAACCCGAAGAAGAATTAGCTTCAACAATCACACTATCCGTTGTTAAAGGAATGTTTTCTATAACATTGAAACTAATCTCCTGGAAATTTTTCGCTCCGATCCAGCCTGAAGCTCCATTTTTCAGAATACAATTTGGAGCGTAAAAATCTGCACCCCCAATTGCGTGCACTCCGTCAATTATAGCATAACTAAGTGTGTCTGAACCATTTTCTTTCCGAATATATGACTGACCTCCAATTATCCTTATGAAATCATCTTCTGTCCCATTTGCTTTCAGGAAATTTACTTCTAACGTATTACCACCTGGAAAAAAACTTAAAGTTCGGTTTTCAGTACCTCGGAATAAAGAGCTCATGAGGATTTTTAAAGATCTGGGTATGGTAGAACAACTAGGGTCTGGAGTGCCAAGGATATTAGAAAGTTATGATCGACAAAATCCACCTCCTATTACACTGTAAATTGTTCATTTTCAAATTCAAACAGGACATAAAAAAAACTCCCCATCAAAAATGATGAGGAGTCCTCTTTAGTAGCGGGGGCAGGACTTGAACCTACGACCTTTGGGTTATGAGCCCAACGAGCTACCAACTGCTCCACCCCGCAATATATTTTAAGAACTTCGTCTTCCTGCTAAAAATTTGTACCTGCAAATGTAACAGTTTGTTTAGTCTTCACAAAAAAAATCGGGCTTTTTCCAGAGAATTTTACGTATTGCGGCATAGTTAAATCCCAATCCCCTCACGCTCCGTCCAATTATCACAGGCACCGGGGATCTCATAGACCTCCGTAACCGCCTGAAACAATTTATCCATGATCGAATGGCCCCTGATCGTGACTTCTATGTAATCGTCCTCAATGCCGGTGACGATTCCGCTCACAAAGTTAAACTGCATCCGGGTAACCAGCTCCGGTCCGGTCAGAGTCTGGCCATTCTTTTTAAAGCTCCCGAGATCCTGAGAATCTGTGTGAAGGGTGTTACCACATTATCCACCGATTTAATGGCATCGTAATACAATACATAAAAACACAAAAAAATATGTATCATGATACATAAAATTTGAAAAAAAATTGTATTACAATACATAAAACAACCGGTATGGTAAATTAATCCTTCGGCCAGATGGCTTGTCATTGATAAGCAAATCCCTTATTCAGGGTATATAACAATGATTCCCCGGATTTCTGAAACCTACTGTTTTTCACGTTATCATGCTTCAGAATCCCCAAAATTGAGCCGGAAAAGGCTTGTCTAACATGATTATGCCCGGTCGCATTTTCCTGCAGCGCTATTTATCCTGGGAATTAAATGCAAGGTTTTGTTCGTTATTTTAATAAATTTGCAATCTTTAACATCGATTATCTTCAGAAAATAACAAAATAACATACCTCACATGCCCAGAGTATTCAAACCGGTTGATATCACCAAGGAGGAAAAAGAGGTAAAGAAAGATTACTTCGACCGTCATACCCCCCATGTCATATGCGACGAGACAGCAAAAAAGGGGGAGAAATTCCGGGTAAAGGTAAGGATGGGTGATGAATATAATCACCCCGACGACTCCGATCATTATATCAGTTATATCCAGTTGTGGAACAGGGAAACTTTTATCGCAGAAACTCACTTCAGTCCCGGCACACTTGGAAACAATCCCAATCATGCAGAGGTCGATTTTTATATCGTCCCGTCGGTCAGCATGAACCTTACCGCTATGGCTGTCTGCACCAAACACGGATTATGGCAGAGCGATCCCCGGGAAGTTAAAGTGATTGGTTAACAGGATAGATCATGCCGGAAGAAAATAAAGAAAAACAAAAATTTTTCACCAGACTGCGGAATAAATACAGGGTGGTACTGCTCAATGACAGTACCTTCCAGGAAGTCGGGTATATCAGGCTCAACCGGCTGAATGTCATCACGATCCTCGGCGCACTGTTCGTAATTCTCATCGCCATTTTCTGGGCTGTTACCGCTTACACTCCCGTCCGGGAGATGATACCCGGATATCCTGACGCCATTATGCGGTCGAAGATCATACAGAATAAGATCCGGCTGGATTCCCTTGAGCTTGAGATCAGGTACCGCGACCAGTATTTTGCGAACCTGAACAGTATCATTGCCGGTGAAAGTCCTGAAGATTTTACAAACGCCATCGATTCAAACACCCAGGTGCGCAACATCGAGTTCAAAAGATCGGCTGCCGATTCCGTTCTCAGGCATGATATAGAGGTCACCGAGAAGGTATCGCTGCCTGCCAATACGGGCACAACGAGTATGCAACCTGACAAGCTCCATTTCTTCACTCCTGTGCGGGGAATGGTGACCAATTCATTTAATCCGACTGACAATCATTTCGGTACCGATGTGGTGGCCGGACCCAACGAGGTTGTCAAAGCCACCCTTGACGGAACTGTGATCATGGCTACATGGACCCTTGAAACCGGGTATGTCATTGAAATACAGCATGAAAATGATCTCATTTCCGTATACAAACATAACGCCGAATTGCTGCGGAAGGTGGGGATCAGGGTTAAGGCAGGAGATGCCATAGCCATCATCGGTAATTCCGGTGAACTCACCACGGGGCCTCATCTCCATTTCGAACTTTGGCGGAATGGTGTCCCTCTTAATCCGGAAAATTTTATCATTTTCTGATCATTTATGAAAAGAAATGTCGCCATACTGGGATCTACCGGATCTATCGGCACTCAGGCTATTGAGGTTATTGAGAAAAATACGGAACATTTTTCGGTGGAGGTTCTCACGGCTTACAACAATGCCGAACTGCTTGTCAGGCAGGCCATCAGCCTGGTCCCAAATTTTGTCGTGATCGGGAACGAATCGAAATATGAATTCGTTAAAGAGCAGTTACAGCATTTTCCGGTAAAGGTATTCGCAGGTCTCAAATCCATTGCCGATATCGTTGAAATGGACAGCATTGATATCGTTCTTACCGCGATGGTTGGATATGCCGGTCTTCTCCCCACGCTGAATGCCATAAAAGCCGGGAAGGCCATTGCCCTGGCCAATAAAGAAACGATGGTTGTTGCAGGTGAACTGGTGAACAGTCTCGCCAGGGAGAATAAAGTGCCGGTGATCCCGGTCGATTCGGAACATTCGGCGATCTTTCAGTGCCTGAAGGGGGAAGACCCTGGCGGTATCGAAAAGATTATCCTTACGGCATCCGGAGGCCCTTTTCTTCACAAATCATATGAAGAACTCATGACCGTGACGCGGGAAGAAGCGCTGAATCATCCCAGATGGTGCATGGGTGACAAGATCACCATTGATTCGGCAAGCATGATGAATAAGGGACTGGAAGCCATTGAAGCAAGGTGGTTGTTCAATCTCCGGCCTGACCAGATCGAAGTGGTGATCCATCCCCAGTCCATAATACATTCCATGGTAGAGTTCGTGGATGGCTCCGTAAAGGCCCAGATGGGTGTTCCCGATATGAAACTTCCGATCCAGTTTGCTTTGGCCTATCCTCACAGACTTAAATCGGATTTTCCACGTTTGAATTTCGGCAGTCTTTCAAATTTGACATTTGAATCACCTGATATAAAAAAATTTCGTAACCTTGCAATTTCCCTGGAAGTCATGCGAAAGGGCGGAAACAGCCCGTGTGTGATGAATGCAGCCAACGAAATGGCAGTTGACGCATTCCTGAAAGGCCGTATTGGCTTTCTCAGGATGCCGGAGATCATTGAACAGGTCCTCGGGAAAACGGTTTTTATAAAGAACCCTTCCTATGAGGATTATTGCCGGTCGGACAGTGAAGCCAGGGAAGAAGCAAAAAAGTTAATCTGATAATAGATGGAAATATTAGTAAAAGCAGGACAATTCTTACTCAGCCTCTCACTCCTTATTATTTTGCATGAGTGCGGGCATTTTATCCTTGCGAAAATATTCAAGACACGGGTCGAAAAATTTTATCTTTTTTTCAATCCCTGGTTCTCCCTTTTCCATAAAAAGATCGGTGAGACGGAATACGGCATCGGCTGGCTTCCGCTGGGAGGATATGTCAAGATTTCGGGAATGATCGATGAATCGATGGACAGGGAACAAATGAAGCAGCCTCCCCAACCCTATGAATTCCGTTCCAAGCCTACCTGGCAACGCCTGCTCATCATGCTTGGAGGAGTTCTCGTCAATTTCCTTTTCGCCATAAGCATTTATGTGATGATGCTACATATATGGGGCGAAACCTTCCTCCCGGTTAGAAATATGACCTACGGCATCATGGTCGATTCCACCGGAGCGAACCTGGGGCTGAAGAACGGCGATAAGATCCTCGCCATTGACGGGCAACCGGTCGAAAACTATCATTCCATCGTGCAGGACCTTGTAATGAACGATGCGAAAACCATCCAGGTCGAAAGGAACGGGCGGAAAATGGATATAGAACTACCTGAAAATACCATTGCAACCCTCATCAAATCTGAATTACCGATACTGCCCAGGATGCCATTTTATATCGATGGTTTCAGCACCGACTCATCTGCTTACAATGCCGGACTCCGGGTGAACGACCGGCTTATTGCCCTGGATGGTTCCCCAACCCTGTTTTTTGATCAGTTCAAATCGGAGATCAAAAACTTTAAGAACAGCAATGTACCGGTTACTGTGGTACGTGACAGTACAGACACACTGATATATTCCGTTCCGGTAAAGGCGGATGCCACTATCGGTGTGAGGCCGGATCTTGATATGAGCAAATATTTCAATCTTGAAGAAAAGCACTATACGCTGGCCCAGTCCGTACCTGCAGGGATCCATAAAGGATATAACATAGCCACAGGTTATCTTAAACAGCTCAAACTGCTTTTCAAACCGAAAACAAAAGCATACGAAGAACTGGGAGGATTCATCAAGATCGGGAGCATCTTTCCGGGAGTATGGAACTGGCAGGCCTTCTGGAATATGACCGCCTTCCTGTCGCTCATCCTGGCAATCATGAATATTCTCCCGATCCCGGCGCTGGACGGGGGACATGTTACCTTCCTTCTCTACGAGATCGTGACCGGCAGAAAACCCGGTGAAAAGTTCCTGGAATATGCTCAGATCGTGGGAATGGTCATCCTTCTTTCCCTGCTCATCTATGCCAACGGAAATGATATTGTGGGGCTTTTTAAATAAAAATACGATAATTTACTTGCTTGTTTAATTTTTTCTAACTTTGTAGCCAATCAATTACCTAAAAAACAGGATATGGAATCTCTCGTAATACTTGGAATGTTTGGGCCGACTGAAATTATCATCATTGTATTGATCGTGGTTCTTCTGTTTGGCGGACGCAAAATTCCCGAACTCATGAGAGGAATAGGACAGGGAATGAAGGAATTCAAGAATGCCACCAAAGATGAACCTAAAAAAGATACGAAAAAAGCCGAAGCCTCCGAACTTGATAAAGAATAACCATCTTTCAACCTCTTTTAGTTCAGGCCGCCCCGTAAGGACGGCCTTTTTTGATTCCTCCGGGCGGTAACAAATCACAAACGGCAAATCAATGTCATTTGGCTAAGGTCATTGCAGTAAATTAGAATAAAAGGAAGAGGAACACGGATCTTCACGGATCCCGGTGAAGAAACCGGGACAGGTTTTGAGCGGAGACGAAGGGTCATCGGGTTTTCTTGCGAACACTGATTATAATTTGACGCTTGTACATCCGGGTGTCATTCCCGTCCTTTGCAAACATTTCACCGGCTGGCGCGTATAATCAGCCGTGTCTTTTACATATTTCCGGTGAAATGGTTTAAAACAATGGAATTCCTGCGTTTCATCCCCCTTATCCTGCTCTTCCTGAATACCATTCCGGCCGGTTATTCCTCCCCCAGTCTGTCCCCTCAGGCTAAACAGTCCATACCAGGCTTCCCCGACCTGTACTATGAGATACAGATTGCCAACCTCAACACACGCACGCCGCTCAACATGTATTACGATTCCCGGGTGCAACATTACATCGATCTTTACCTGGGTGAACGCCGGAAACAACTGGCCGAAGTCATCCTCAGGTCCGAAACGTATTTTCCCATGATCGAAGGGTACCTGAAAACTTACGGCATCCCTGATGAAATTAAGTACCTTCCGGTGATCGAATCGGCATTTTCCCCGGTGGCGTGTTCGCCCTCACTTGCTGTGGGCCTCTGGCAGTTTAAGGAAATGACGGGTCGCTATTATGGGCTGAATGTTGGAGAGGAGAAGGACGAACGGGAAGATCCGGAATTATCCACCGCTGCAGCATGCAAATATCTGAATGATCTGTACCGTGAATTCAAGGATTGGGATATATGCCTCCTGGCGTACAATGCCGGTCCTGTGGCAGTGCGAAAAGCCCTTCTCGGCGCTGGCCCTGATGCATCTCTCCGTGACCTGGTGAGCCTTCTGCCCGGCCCGGCACAAAATTACCTTCCCGCACTTTATTCCATCATTTATCTTTTTAATGACTATAAAAGTCATTTTTCAGCATCCATCCCCTTTTAAGGCACAGAATTTGCTAAATGTTCAGGGATTTAAAAAAACGATCTGATCCTAAACATTATCATCCGCCCGGGATGCCATTCATTATGCCGGTGAGGAAAAAATAATTTTAAAATGAAAGCTTTCCGCCATCTTCTTCTTTTACTCGTTATCATTGCCGGACTACAGGGTTGTAAAAACATCAGCAATCCGAAATCAGGCTCCAATATTCTCCTCCCCAACATTGCCGGACCTGCGGGTGAAGTGCTTGTGGTAATGGATAATACAAACTGGAAAGGCAAGGCCGGAAATGCTTTGAGGGAAACTCTTGAACAGGAATTCCCCGCCCTGAACCAGCCTGAACCGCTGTTTGATGTTATTCACATCACCCCGGAAGCCTTTGACAATATCTTTCAGAACCACCGGACCATCCTCATCACTTCCGTTGGCTCACAATTTGAAAAGGAAGAGCTCAATTACTATGAGAATGAGTGGGCCAAACCGCAGTTAATAATTCGCATCAACGCCCCCGATTCAAAGTCCCTCGAACAGATAATCGACGAGGAAAAAAACAATATCGTAAGCAATATTCAATCGTACGATCGTAAAAGGCTTATCGACATCTATCGCAGCAGCAAGGACCCGGAAATCTCGGGCCTCGTCTCCAAATTCAATATTACCCTTGCCATTCCCCGGGGTTATAATATCGATGTCAATACCGATAAATTTGCGTCGCTGTCAATCGAAACATCAAAGATCAGCCAGGTTATCTTCATCTACCAATATCCGTATACCGGTCCGTCTGATCTCGAAACCCCGAATCTTATCGCAAAGCGGAACCAGTTCCTGAAGCAATATACCCAGGGCAGCCGGCCGGGTTCGTACATGACGACGGCCAAACTCTTTCCTCCCATGGTTTTCGATATCAATGCCAATAAAAAGAAGATCGTAGAGATAAGGGGATTGTGGGAACTCGAGCACGGATTTATGGGCGGCCCCTTCATAAGCCATACCATCGTGGATAACAGCCGTAATATGGTGGTGACGGTGGAAGGGTATGTCTATAATCCCAATAGTAAGAAGAGAAACCTTATGCGGCAGATGGAAGCCATCGTTTATTCAATGAAGCTTATCAAATAAATCTATGAATTTCAGCCTGATCCCAAAACAGGAAATAGAGAGAGCGAAGAGCGATGAGGAGATCATCCGGGAGACAGCACGACAGGTGATCAAGGACTTTGCCGGCTTTGGCATGGAGGTGAGTTTCCCGGAAAATATAAGATACGCTTACAATGAATTGTTCGATCAGCTTTCGTTTCATATCGGGGTGCTTCTGCATAGCGATCCCGAAAAACTTTCCGCACTTTTGTACCAGATCGATCTGGATGAATCAAAATTCAGACAGGAGCAGGTTGAACTTATCCATGAGCATGAGAGGCTGAGCGATATGATCCTGTACAGGGAATTCCTAAAGGTTCTGACCCGGCATTATTTTAAAGATCACCCTGAAAAACAGTAGGGCCCTCCACCGTTTCATATTTCTGATTCCTGAACCTCGGAATGAATCCCGCTTCCCTGATAGCGCGTGTAATGCCTTCGCTGTCGGACTGCCAGGAAGCTCCGGCCGCGGATACCACATTTTCCTCTATCATGATTGAGCCCATATCATCCGCACCTGCATGAAGGCATACCTGGGCAGTGGGGATCCCGACCGTCAGCCAGGAGGCCTGGACATGACCGATATTTGACAGGATGATCCGGCTGATGGCGATGATCCTGAGGTATGTGCTGTTCAGGTTCTGGTATGTCCCGGGATATATCTCCTTCAGCCGTGTATTCTCAGCCTGGAAAGGCCAGGGGATAAAGGTGATGAACCCGTAATGACCCTCCGGCTTTTCGGCTTGCAGATCCCTGAGCTTCATGAGGTGTTCTATCCGTTGCTCCTCCGATTCGATATGCCCGTACATCATGGTTGCGGAGGTTGGGAGGTTGAGCTTGTGGGCTACCCTCATAACATCCAACCATTCTTCCGTTCCGCATTTTCCACCGGATATTTTTTTCCGGACCTCATCGCAAAGGATCTCGGCGCCGGCACCCGGCAGACTGTCCAGCCCGCTCGCGATAAGCTTCTCAAGGACCTGCCGGTATGATTTTCTGGACCGCCGTGCCAGGTAATGAATTTCAGCGGGACCCAGGGCATGCAGTTTCAGTCCCGGGTATCTTTGCTTCAGCCCGGAAAATAGTTCCGCGTAATAATCCAGATCAAGCCCGGGATGCAAACCTCCCTGCAAAAGCAGCTGATTGCCGCCCATCCTGAATAATTCCTCTATTTTATGGTCATATTCCTCATCCGAGGTGATATACGTATCCGGATCTGAAGGTATGCGATGAAAGTTGCAGAATTTACAACGCGCGGAGCATATATTGGTGATATTGACATTCCTGTCGATGATCCATCCGACCTCATTGCCAGGCACCCTGATCTTCCGGATCTCATTGCCCAGCCACATAAGCCCGGCAAGGGATAAGCCGGTGTACAGGTGAAAAGCCTCATCCTTTTCCAGGAATTCCAGCCTCAATGCCTTCTCTATGATCTTTCCCGTGTTCATTATCCAGATTGTCTGCTCAAATGTAATAATATTTCCTGAGTGGTGGTTTGAAGTGGTTTGAATTGGTTTGAATTGGTTTGAAATGGTTTGAAATGGTTTCAGGTGGTTTCTGGTGGTTTCAGGTGGTTTGAACTCCAATCAACAAATCACCAACTCAACAAATCAACAAATTCTTCCGGAATCGGTGTTCCTCTTCAACTTCACCAAATCACCAAATCACCAAATAACCAAATAATCTCCATCCGGATTTTTCTTCTATCTTTGTATACTCAACGGATGGGAGACAGTCGTCCCCCGAAAAGCGACAGGAATGAAAATCATACATACAGAAAGAATAACCTCCGGGGATCATCTCGTTCTCCTGGGAAGGAAAAATTCTGATTTCGCTAAATGGCTGGCTAACGATAAGGAACGGCAGTATGTGGAAAGCCAGCTTGAAAAAGAAAAAACTTCAGTGGTCATAAACCAGTTCGACAGGGTAATTTTTATCCAGTTGACAGGCAACAAGGAAGATGACTCACGGGCAGACCGTCTTGAAAATTTACGAAAGGCCGGTTCGGATCTCTGCCGAAAGCTCAATAATCATGATATAGATTCGGTATGTCTCATGCAACTCGGCGGTGAAAGGGATGATATGTTTGCCCTGGCCGAGGGGATCATTCTGGCGAATTACCAGTTCCTGAAATATTTCAGGGAAAAGGAAAAGAAGGAGAATAAGCTGAAGGAGATACGAATCCATTCCACGGAATTTACAGAGAAAGATATAACCATACTCGGCGCAGTCACCGAAGGGGTATGTCTGGCGCGCGACCTGGTTAATGAACCTCTTTCCTACCTGGATGCAAGGCAGCTGTCTCTGGAAATTGAGAAAATGGGCCGCAATGCCGGCTTTTCTGTTGAAGTCCTTGAGAAAAAACAGATCGAATCCCTGAAAATGGGAGGATTGCTGGCAGTAAACCAGGGCAGCCTGGATCCTCCTACCTTCAACATTCTCGAATACAAACCTGCGGAAGCTGTGAACCGTGAGCCTTACGTGCTTGTCGGCAAGGGTGTGGTCTTTGATACCGGCGGTTTGAGCCTCAAGCCCACGAGCGATTCGATGGATTATATGAAATCCGACATGGCCGGAGCTGCTGCAGTCGCAGGCGCTTTTTATGCTATTGCGAAAGCGGGACTCCCCGTTCATCTTATCGGGCTGATCCCTGCCACTGATAACCGGCCTGATGGCAATGCGTACGCTCCCGGGGACATCGTCACGATGTATGACGGAACGACGGTTGAAGTGCTCAATACAGATGCGGAAGGCAGGATGATCCTTGCCGATGCGCTGGCCTGGGCCAAACAGTATAATCCGTCCCTCGTTATCGATATTGCCACCCTTACCGGCGCAGCACATGTGGCTGTCGGTGACCAGGCTATGGTCGGTATGGGAAATGCCGGGGAGAAATATATGGATCCCCTGATAGAATGTGGTTTTGAGATCCATGAGAGGATCGCTCAATTTCCTTTCTGGGACGATTACGCCGAACTGATGAAGTCGGATATCGCCGATCTCAAAAACATCGGAGGACGTTATGCAGGAGCCATTACCGCGGGCAAATTCCTTGAACATTTCACAGGATATCCGTATATTCATCTGGATATTGCCGGTCCTTCCTTTCGCAAAACTCCCGACGGGTATCGCAGCGCAGGCGGCACCGGTGTGGGAGTACGCCTGCTCTTCAGGTTCTTTGCGAAAATTTCCGGTTAACGATAAACAATCTCTTATCATGGAAAATGAGAAAATCAAAATAGGTATATCACATGGCGATATCAACGGTATTGGTTATGAAGTGATCATCAAGACCCTGATGGAAAGCCACATCCTCGAAATCTGCACACCTGTTGTCTATGGCTCGCCCAAGGTCGCCGCTTACCATCGCAAGGCCCTTGATATCGAAAACTTCAGCTTCAACAACATAAGAGACGCCGGGGAGGCCAATGAAAAAAGGCCGAATATCATCAACTGCATCAGCGAAGATATTCGCGTCGAACTGGGAAAATCTACACCCATGGCAGGCGAGGCTTCCTTTTTGGCTCTCGAAGCAGCTGTAAGAGATCTGAAAGAAGGAAAGATCCAGGCTCTTGTCACAGCACCCATCAACAAACAAAATATCCAGTCCGGCAGCTTTACCTACAGCGGACATACGGAATACCTGCAGGATGTCTTCGGTGCGGAAGATGTACTTATGTTCATGGTAAGCGACCTTCTCAGGGTGGGGGTTGTGGCCGGTCATATTCCTGTTGCCAATCTCTCTTCCTATATTACCAGGGAAAAAATACTCAGTAAGCTACGGATCATGAACCAGAGCCTGCTCGAAGATTTCGGCATCCGGAAACCCCGCATCGCCGTCCTGGGCCTTAACCCACATGCAGGTGATAACGGGCTCCTCGGCAATGAGGAATTAGAAACTATTATACCGGCCATCGAAGCGGCTGCAAAGGAAAATATTATTG
The DNA here is from genome assembly GCA_963771005.1 of uncultured Bacteroidales bacterium. Taxonomy (GTDB): domain Bacteria; phylum Bacteroidota; class Bacteroidia; order Bacteroidales; genus DASQZK01. Next base: position 64,352 of record CAVYRO010000008.1, on the reverse strand, counting down.
CCGTGGGACCCTACCCGGCCGACGGCTTTTTCGGTTCGGGAAGTTTCACGCGTTTTGACGGGATTCTTGCTATGTACCATGACCAGGGCCTCATTCCCTTTAAGGCTCTCGTCCCCGAGCAGGGAGTGAACTTCACCGCCGGATTGCCTGTGATACGGACCTCCCCTGCCCATGGAACGGCTTATGAATTAGCGGGGAAAAATGAAGCCGGCTTCGGATCCTTCCAACAATCGCTATACCTTGCCCTGGACATTTACAGAAACCGAAAGAACTTCAGGGCGATAACACAGAACCCCCTCCCTTCAGGTCTTCCTGAGGAAGTGCAGAGCACCCGTGATCATCCCGGTGAATGATCATGGCTGCTGTTTGAAAACATTATGTTGTTCATCAGGAAAATCAATTTTTTCCGTGAACCTTTCTTATTTTTGCTATTATTCCTCAAACCGGATATAAATTCAAAAGCCATGGCTCAATTCACCCGTGAAGATGCATTGAATTATCACTCCCAGGGACGGCCGGGGAAGATCGAGGTCATCCCCACCAAGCCCCATGCAACCCAGGTAGATCTCTCTCTTGCCTATTCTCCGGGGGTAGCGGAACCATGCCTGGAGATCAGGCGCCGGCCCGATGATGTTTATAACTATACCGCAAAGGGTAACCTGGTAGGCGTCATCTCCAACGGCACGGCAGTACTGGGTCTTGGGAACATAGGTGCCCTTGCCGGCAAACCGGTGATGGAAGGCAAGGGCCTGCTCTTCAAGATTTTTTCCGATATAGATGTTTTCGATATCGAGGTGGATACACAGGATGTAGAGGAGTTCATCCGCGTGGTGAAGGCCATCTCACCTACTTTCGGCGGGATCAATCTCGAAGATATCAAGGCACCTGAATGTTTCGAGATCGAAAAACGTCTCAAGGAAGAACTTGACATCCCGGTTTTTCACGACGATCAGCATGGCACTGCCATTATCTCCGCAGCCGGCTTTCTCAATGCACTGGAACTTATCGGGAAAAAACCGGAGGATATCCGGCTGGTGGTAAACGGAGCAGGGGCATCGGCCATCTCATGCACCCGTCTGTATATCAACCTGGGCCTGCGGAAGGAGAATGTGATCATGCTCGACAGCAAAGGTGTGCTCTCTACCCTGAGGAAGGATCTGAATAAATATAAGGCCGAATTTGCCGTCGAAACAGGTATGACCACACTGCAAGAGGCCATTGCAGGAGCCGATATGTTCCTCGGGTTGTCGGTAGCCGATATCCTGACTCCTGAAATGCTCAGATCCATGGCCCGAGATCCCATCGTTTTCGCTATGGCCAATCCCAATCCCGAGATCAGCTATGAAAAAGCCATGGGAGCAAGAAAGGACCTCATCTTTGCCACCGGCCGTTCCGATTATCCCAACCAGATCAATAACGTTCTCGGCTTCCCATTCATTTTTCGCGGCGCCCTCGATGTCAGGGCCTCTGCGATCAACGAAGAGATGAAGATCGCTGCCGTGAAAGCCCTCGCTGAACTCACCAAGGAAAATGTCCCCGAAACGGTGAACAGGGCTTATAAATCAAAAAATCTTACTTTCGGAAGAGAATATATCATCCCAAAACCCCTCGACCCGCGGCTGATTACGCGTATCGCTCCGGCCGTCGCAAAGGCAGCCATTGAAACCGGGGTGGCCAGGACCCATATTGATGACTGGGAGCATTACGAAGAGAGACTTAGAAAAAGGCTGGGGCTCGACAACCCGCTGATACGGGATATCCGGATTAAAGCATCGCAACATCCGAAACGTGTGGTTTTTGGAGAGGCGGCCAATTATAAAGTCCTCAAAGCCGTCCAGGAGCTCATAAAGGAAAACATTGCCATTCCAATATTACTCGGTAATAAGGAGGAAATTCACTGTCTCATTGAAGAGAACAGCCTCGAACTGGGACAGGTGACCATCATCGATCCGCATAGTAAGGAAGAAGAATACCGGAGGGACAGGTACGCTGAATATCTTTTCGGGCGCAGGCAGAGGAAGGGACTTAACCTGGATGAAGCTGCCGAACTGATGTTCAATCCCAACTATTTCGGTGTGATGATGGTTGAGACAGGCGAGGCCGATGCCTTCGTGAGCGGATTTTCGAGCAAATATGCCGATGTCATCCGGCCGGCCATCCAGATCTGCGGTACCAACAATCCGCAGAAACATATCGCCGGGATGTATGTTGTTCGTACCAAGACCGGTACCTATTTCTTCGGGGACACAACCGTAAATATTCAGCCCGAAACCCATACCCTCGTGGATACGACGCTACTGATCGCAAAAGCAGTGGAAAATTTCAATGTGACGCCCCATATCGCCATGGTCTCCTATTCGAATTTCGGTTCCGTACGCGAAGGCAGTCCCACACGGGTCCATGACGCTATTCAGATCCTGCACCGGGACTACCCCGAACTCATCGTCGATGGCGAGATGCAGGCGAATTTTGCCTTCAATCCCGAGCTGAGAATGAGTAAGTTCCCTTTCAGCAAGCTTCGCGATATGGAGGTCAATACAATCATCTTTCCCAACCTCAGCGCCGGTAACATCGCCTATAAAATGATGCAGGAGATCGGGGGCGCCGAAGTCATCGGGCCCCTCCTGCTGGGCGTGGGAAAACCCATTCATATTCTGCAGATGGAAAGTTCGGTGAGGGAGATCGTGAATATGGCAACCATCGCTGTAATCGATGCGCAGTGTGTACAGGATGATAATTGCGGGTAAATTCATTTGGTGATTTGGTGATTTGGCGATTTGGTGAAGTGGAAGAGGAACGCGGATGGTCGCGGATTTTGCCGGGTGATCACGGATTTAATTGCTTCAGATTGTTTCAGATTGTTTCAGATTCATTCAACAAATCAACAAATTCTTCATCCGTGAGAATCAGTGTTAATCCGTCCAATCTGTGTTCTACATTCTGCTGCCTGAAACAACCTGAAATGTCTGAATCAGGATTTGCAGGATTTGCAGGAAAAGAAGGATTCTGATTTTGACTTAGATGTGACTCTCCTCAGCCTCAGACTTTTGAATCTGGAACCACCCGGAACAACCTGAAACGTTATTATTAAACCCCGCCGGTGTTTCAATGCATGCGGCCTCCTTACCACGGGCGTAACCGTGGCTAATACAATTAATCCCCTCCGGGGATAGGAATCTTCTAAGGCCACTATCCCTTCCTTAAAATCAAATCAACAACCTCAAACAATCTCAAACAACTTTTTTCTGTGATAATCTGAGAAATCTGTGGTGAAACTCCCCGAAGAATTTGGTGATTTGTTGATTTATTGATTTATTGATTGGAGTTCAAACCACCTGAAACCATTTCAAACCATTTCAAACCATTTCAAACCACTTCAAACCATTTCAAACTTGCCGGTTATCGGATTTTACTTAATTTAGGTCCAAAATTTTACCCATGTACGAATTCATTGAAGGTGCGGTGATTGAAAAAACACCAGCCCATGTCGTCATCCAGGATGGCGGGGTGGGCTATCGCATAAATATATCGCTGTTCACCTATTCGGGACTGCCCGATTCGGGAAATGCGAGGGTCTACATTCACCAGGTTGTCCGCGAAGATGCACACATCCTGTTCGGTTTTGCCGGGCGGGATGAAAGGGAGATATTCAGGCATCTCATCTCGGTGAGCGGGATAGGGGCAAACACGGCAAGGGTGATCCTTTCCTCCCTTACACCCGATGAAGTTTCAATCGCAATTCTTGAAGGTAACGTGACCGCCCTTCAAAATATAAAAGGGATCGGTGGAAAAACCGCGCTAAGGCTCATTGTTGACCTGAAAGATAAGATTCATAAAGGGTCCAAAACCGATGAATTATTCCTTACCGGACGCAATACTATCCGCGATGAATCGTTATCTGCTTTAGTCGCTCTCGGATTTGCAAAAAAACAGGTCGAAAAAGTTTTAAGCAGGCTTTTATCTGAGAAACCCGGGCTAACCGTCGAGGATGTTGTTAAACAAGCGTTAAAACTTCTGTAACTGACTATTTTTGAAAAGAGGATTAGCAAATATCATAACGCTGGTCTCTTCTGTTTTCATTTTGCTTACGCCAGTTGTTCTTAAAGCAAATGACGGAGAAGGTTACCTTTACATGCCGCTTCCAAGGGTGGGGATCCGGATTGCATTTCCGCCTGATTCACTTGATCTGCGGTATCCGATCCGGCCCGCCGGTAATTTTCCCTCTCCAGGCACTGAACCGACCTCCCCTCTCTATGGCAAACCTCCCTCGAACATCCAAAATTCCGTCGAATACGATCCTGCGACCGGCCAGTACTCCTTCACCCGGAAAGTGGGAAATTTCCAGATAGGCGCTCCGTATGCCATGAGTCAGAAAGAATATGAGAATTATGCCGCAGAGAAATCCCTGAACGAATACTGGAATACAAAATCAAGAAGCGACAATCTTGAATCCCAGTCCTCTTTTATACCGCAGCTGAACATCGGCGGACAGGCATTCGACAAAGTCTTCGGCAGCAATGCGATCAATATTACCCCGTCGGGAAGCGCGGAACTCATCTTCGGTTTCAATCTTTCAAAAACGGATAACCCCACCCTCACCGAGAAACTGAGAAGAACCCCCTCCTTTGATTTCGAGGAGAAAATCCTGATGAACGTAACCGGCAGTATCGGTGATAAGATGAAGCTCGATGTCAACTATAACACCGAGGCTACCTTCGACTTCGAAAACAAGACCAAACTCGAATATTCCGGCAAGGAGGATGAGATCATCAAGAAGATCGAAGCCGGAAACGTCTCCCTTCCCCTCACGGGTTCCCTGATCACGGGAAGCCAGAGCCTCTTCGGACTGAAGACGGAGATGCAGTTCGGCAAGCTTACCATGACGAGCATTTTTTCACAGCAGAAGGGGGAGACTTCCACCATCGAAGTGCAGGGTGGGGCACAGGTACAGGAATTTTCGGTTACCGCCGATGAGTATGATGCCAATAAACATTATTTTCTCTCGGATTATTTCCGCGATAACTACAACGATGCACTTAAAAATCTTCCCATCATAAATTCGGGCATTAACATCACCCGTATAGAGGTATGGGTGACCAACAAGACCAGTAATTTTGATGCTTCGCGAAATATCGTGGCCTTTACCGACCTGGCCGAACCCCAGCCCTACTCGGATGAATTTAAAAGGGTCCCCGGTGAAAACGGGAATTTTCCGCGGAATGAACTGAATGACCTTTACGGCAAGATGGTCAACGGGGGTTACCCCGGGGTGCGTAACGTCACCACCGTGACCGCGGCACTGTCCTCGCTCACCCTTGGCCGCGACTATGAAAAGATTGAGAATGCCCGCCTCCTTTCGCCACGGGAATACGACCTGAACGAGAAACTGGGTTACATCTCCCTGAATTCGGCGCTGAACTCCGACGAGGTGCTGGCGGTGGCTTATGAATATACTTACAACGGGAAGACATACCGGGTGGGAGAACTCTCCAGCTCAGCCGGGATCAATGCGCCCGATGCCCTTTTTCTGAAATTGATCAAGAGTACGAATTTCACGCCGTCTTCCTATACCTGGGATCTCATGATGAAAAACGTGTATGCCATCGGTGCCTACCAGGTTACACCCGAAGATTTCACACTCGATGTACTCTACCAGGATGACAAGACCGGGAATGCCATAAACTATATTCCCGAAGGAGAACTGAATAAAAAACTCCTCCTTGAACTGCTGAACCTCGACAACCTGAATTCGAACCATGATCCTTATCCCGACGGGCTTTTCGACTACATCCCGGGAATCACCATAAATCCGTCGAACGGCCGCATATTCTTCCCCGTACTGGAACCCTTCGGTAAATACCTGGAGAAGATCATCAGGGAAAACGGCGGGGATGAAGCCACGGTGGATCAATATGTATTCCAGGCGTTGTATGATTCGACTAAAACAAAAGCCCAGCAGATCGCAGAAAAGAACAAATTCAAGCTGGCCGGATCATTCCAGTCCTCATCATCATCGGAGATCATGCTTAATGCCATGAATGTCCCGCAAGGCTCGGTGAAGGTGACGGCAGGCGGCCGGCAGCTAACCGAAGGAAGCGATTTCACGGTCGATTACACGCTCGGCCGGGTAACCATCATCAACCAGGGTATCCTCGAATCGGGCACTCCCATCAAGATCTCGCTCGAAAACAACTCGCTTTTCAACATACAAACGAAAACGCTTGTAGGTTCCCATTTCGATTATAAGGTCTCGGATGACTTCAATGTCGGTGCCACCATCCTCAACCTCACGGAGAGGCCACTGACACAAAAGGTGAACATCGGCGATGAACCGATCTCCAACACCATCTGGGGGCTGAACACGGCATACCGGACCCAGTCACGGCTGCTCACGCGGCTGGTTGACGCACTTCCCCTGATCCAGACCAAGGAACCTTCGGAGATCACCTTCGTGGGCGAGTTCGCCGATCTTATACCGGGCCATTCGCGTGCGATACAGAAAGAAGGGAATGCCTTCATCGATGATTTTGAGGGAAGTGAAACGTCACTCGACATGAAATCATTTGCCGCCTGGTCCATCTCGAGTACACCGGAGGGATATTTTCCGGAAGCCGCCAAGATCAATGATCTCAGTTACGGTTACAACAGGGCAAAGCTGTCGTGGTATGTCATCGATCCGCTCTTCCTCCGGGAAAATTCACTCACACCGGACCATATCAAGAACAATCCCGATCTCCAGTCAAGCCATTACGTCCGGGAAATTTATGAGAGGGATATCTTTAAGAACAAGGAGACGCCGAACAATATCCCGACGAACATATCAGTGCTCAACCTGGCCTATTATCCGAAGGAACGGGGACCCTACAACTTCGATTATCAAAATGTAAACCCCAACGGCAGTCTCAAGAATCCCGAGGAACGCTGGGGCGGTATAATGCGTGAGATCCAATCGAATGATTTCGAGGCCGCCAACATTGAATTCATCGAGTTCTGGATGATGGATCCTTTCGTGGAGGAGCCGGATAACCCCGGCGGTGATCTTTACATAAACCTGGGAAATATCTCGGAAGATGTACTGAAAGATTCACGTAAGGCATTCGAAAACGGACTTCCCGCCAGTGCGAATATCATACAGGTGGATACCACGGTATGGGGACGTATCCCGCTGGTCCAGTCGCTGGTACCGGCTTTCAACAATGACATCGATTCAAGAAAATACCAGGATGTCGGCCTTGACGGGCTGAATGACAGTGAAGAACGCAGTTTTTTCAGCACCTTCCTCGATAATCTCCGACCCGTTCTGAGTCCTGAGGCTTTCGCCGAAATCTCCGATGACCCGTCGAGCGACGATTTTCATTACTACAGGGGATCCGATTACGACCAGATGAAACTGGGGATCCTCGAACGTTACAAAAAATATAACGGACTGGAAGGCAACTCACCCAGCTTTGAACAGACGAAAGAATCCTATCCGACGACAGGGTCGACCCTGCCCGATGTGGAGGACATCAACCGGGACAATACCCTAAGTGAAAGTGAGAGCTTTTTTTCCTATCATGTGAGCCTCAGGAAGGAAGATCTCGATGTCGGACAGAATTATATCGTTGACAAAGTCGTTGATGAGGCCGAGTTCAAGAATGGAGAAAAATCATCGGTAACCTGGTACCAGTTCCGGATACCCATCGACGGTTACGAGAAAAGGGTAGGAGATATTCAGGATTTTAAGACCATCCGGTTTATGCGCATGTTCCTGACGAACTTCTCCGATTCGGTCATCCTCCGGTTTGCAAAGCTCGACCTGATCCGGGGCGAATGGAGAAGATACTCGCTTCCATTCACCCAGGGCGGTGAGGCCTGGACGGGTTCGGAACCGTCGCAGGGATCTTTTGATATCTCCGCCGTGAATATCGAGGAAAATGCCGGAAGAGTTCCTGTCAATTACATCCTGCCCCCGGGCGTGACGAGGCAGATCGATCCTTCCCAGCCGCAGCTGACGCAGCTTAATGAGCAATCCATCGTTCTCAAGGTGAACCAGCTCGAAGACGGTGATGCCCGTGCCGCTTATAAGAATGTAGATCTCGACATACGCCAGTACAAGAAGATAAAAATGTTCGCCCATGCGGAAGCCATCGCAGGCAATCCTCTCGAAGACGGTGAGCTGACAGCCTTTATCAGGCTCGGATCGGACTACACAGGGAACTTCTACGAATATGAAGTGCCCCTGAAACTTACACCCTTCGCAAAATACGACAAAGAGAATGAGGCGGACAAACATGTCGTATGGCCCAACCAGAATCTTTTCGATATAGACCTATCGATCTTCCAGGATGTGAAGCAGGCCAGGAACAATGCCATGCGCTCCGGCGGTTCTGAGGTCGAACTCTCATCGGTTTACACCATCACCGACAGCAGGGGCAACCGGGTAAGCGTTGCTGGAAATCCGAACCTCGCAAATATCAGGACCATCATGATCGGCGTGAGAAACCCCATAGGAGGAAACGATAACCTCCCCAAATCGGGAGAGATCTGGCTCAACGAACTTCGCCTGACCGATTTCAACGAGAAAGGCGGCTGGGCGGCAAACGGCAGGCTCACCACCAAACTCGCCGACCTGGGAACCTTCACCTTTTCGGGAAATACGAGCACACCGGGATGGGGAAGCATCGACACCAAGGTACAGGAAAGGGATCAGGAGCAGGCACTGCAGTATGACCTCTCGTCAAACATCGAACTTGGAAAATTTTTCCCGGCAAAGCTCGGCGTTTCCATTCCTGTTTATGCCGGTTACTCCGAGTCGGTCATTAACCCCGAATATAATCCTCTCGATCCGGACATCCCTCTAAAGGTGGCCCTTGAAAATGCCGATACGCGGGAGGAAAGGGATTCCATCAAAAATATTTCCCAGGATTACACCCGCCGCAGGAGCCTCAATTTTACCAATGTGAGGGTGATTAAAAAAGAAGGCAAGCCCAGGATCTACGACCTGGCTAACTGGTCAGCCAGCTATTCCTTCAATGAGATCTTCAGCAGGGATATCGGTACGGAATATTACACCCAACGGCACTACCGGGGCGCCCTGAACTATACCTATAATTCCCGGCCCAAAGCAGTGACACCCTTCGCCAAATCAAAGATCCTCAAATCACCATACCTTCGTCTCATAAGGGATTTCAACTTTTATTACCTGCCCTCCATGCTCTCATTCAGGACCGACCTCGACCGGTCATACATGGAGCGAAAACTCCGTAATCTGAATAACCCTTTCCTGGAGATCAAGCCAACGGTGAAAAAGGATTTTCTCTGGAACCGGTATTACGATATGAAATTTGACCTTACGCGTTCTCTTAAGCTTGATATCTCTGCGACCAATATCGCCAGGATCGACGAGCCGGAAGGAAGAATGGATAAGTATTCGGCAGATTACCAAGCCAAACGGGATTCGATATTGCAGGAACTGATGGGTTTCGGCCGTACCACAAATTACAACCACCAGATCAATGCAACTTATAACCTCCCGATCAATAAAATCCCGCTGCTTAACTGGATCAATGTTTCTACGCGGTACAATGCCACCTTCGGCTGGGATGTCGGACCTATTCTCAGAGACCCCTCCATCGACCTCGGAAATACCATAAAAAATTCGAATACGATGCAGGTAAATGGCCAGCTTAACCTGGCAAACCTGTACAACAAGGTTCCCTATTTCAAAACACTGGAACAGAAAAATAAACCGGCCAAAGGCAATGCCAAACCCGCTGAGAATGCCAGGACAAAAGAGGTATCGTATACACGGGAAAACCAGGTTCTCCGGACCGCTTTCCCCCGCTCCTACACCCACAAGCTGAAAACGACAAACGTAAAAGTCCAGATTATCGGACAGGATGGTAATACGGTTGATTCCAAAGTGGAAGTTATCAATGAGAACCGGGTCAAGATCACTCCGGATAAGGATGTCAGGGGGGCGAAAGTTGTCATAACAGGGACACGCGATCTGGGGCAGAGCCCGGTGACCTTCATCGTCGACAATACGGCCCGTATTGCTACCGGGCTGAAGAACGTAAACGTCACCTGGAGCACCAGCGAAGGATCCATTCTACCCGGTTACAAACCGGCCACCACCGCTCTCGGTCTAACTGATTACAATAGCAGGCTGGCTCCCGGATGGGATTTTATTCTCGGAATGCAAGACGCTAATTTTGCAGAAAAAGCTTTCTATAACGGGTGGCTTTCCACCGATTCACTTCTGAATGAGCCGTTTATGATGAGTCATTCTGAAAAACTAAACCTCAGGGCAACTTTTGAGCCCTTCAACGGGTTCCGGATCGACCTCACTGCCGACAGGCAAAAAGCATCAAACTTCAGCGAATACTATATTGCCGACAAGAACGGGAACCTTCCCCCAGATGGAGAACGGGGAAAGACAATTAACGGTAATTTCTCCATGTCGTTTCTTTCGTGGAAAACCGCCTTTGAAAGGATTTACTCCAAAGACCTGGATTTCAGTTCAGAGGCCTTCAATAAATTGAAGAACGAATACCGGCCTATTATCTCGGCCCGGCTCGCACAGCAGACGATGGAGGAGGACGGGATCGTACTGCATGATTCGGCTGGCTATTACCAGGGGTACGGACCCAATTCCCAGCAGGTACTCATCTCCTCATTCATGGCAGCCTATGGTTTTAAGGATCCGCAAGACGTTACACTCGATTTTTTCCCTTCCATCCTCAATATGATGCCCAACTGGAGGCTTTCTTTCGACGGGCTGGGAAAGATCAGCTTTGTCCAAAAATTCCTGAACAGCCTCACCATCAATCATGCCTACCGGTCATCCTATAATGTCGGTTCCTTCATTTCGAATCCGGTAGATATCCGGAATCTTGAGGATCCGACCTACCAGGTGAATTTCCTCCCGGATTTTGATGCGACTTCTGTTTCAATAAACGAACAGTTCAGCCCGCTTTTCGATCTGAACATGGACTGGAAGAACAGCCTGACCACAAATATCGAATTCAACCGCTCGCGGACCCTGGCCCTGAGCACATCCAACAGTCAGATCAACGAGGTAAGCTCCAAGGAAATGTCAATTGGAGCAGGTTACCGTTTCAACCAGGTGCAGATCATCATCAACCAGAAGGAATTCAAGAGTGACCTGAACGTGAGGGCAGATCTTTCCATCCGCGACAACCGCACGGTGATAAGAAAACTCAGTGAAAACAATGATCAGATCACCGCCGGACAGCGTATCGTTACAATAAAAACGACCTTCGATTACGTTCTCAGCGACAGGTTTAATCTGAGGTTCTTCTTCGATCAGAGGTTAAATAAGCCCTTTGTATCCCTCTCCTACCCAACCTCCAATACCAATATCGGTTTCAGTGTTCGATTTACCCTTTCGCAATAGGGAATTATATTCTGAAATATCTTAAATTTGGATAGAAAAATAAATCTTTTCATAAACCAAAACAAACACATCCATACATGAATTTCCCCGATAATGTAAAGTACACCAAAGAACATGAGTGGATCAGGCTCGAAGGCGATGAAGCCGTCGTCGGTATTACCGATTATGCCTCTTCTGAACTTGGCGACATCGTATTCGTAGAAATCGAAACCGAAGGAGAATCACTCGGTCAGGGCGACAGCTTTGGCACCGTGGAAGCCGTAAAAACCGTCTCCGACCTTTTTATGCCGGTCGCAGGTAAGGTTAAAGCCATCAATCCCAAGCTGGCCGACACTCCCGAGATTGTCAATGAAGACCCGTATGGCAAAGGATGGCTGATCCGGATCGTCGTGGACAACCCGAAGGACCTGGACGGCCTGCTTTCCGCTGCAGATTACAGGAGCGAGGTGGAGTAAGAAGATTTGGTGATTTGTTGATTTGTTGATTTGTTGACTGGAGTTCAAACCATTTCAAACCATTTCAAACCATCTGAAATCATCTGAAACCACATGAAACAAACTTTATCTGTGATAATCTGTGAAATCTGTGGTGAAACTCCCCGAAGAATTTGGTGATTTGGTGATTTGGTGATTTGAGAGAAAGAGGAACACGAATTTGACGGATGAACACAGATTTCACGGATTTTTTATTCCAGGTCTTTTCCCAAACAACCTGAAACCATCTGAAACCACCTGGAACTACTAAACCCGCGATCACCCGTCAAAATCCGTGAAAATCCGCGTTCCCCATTCCTCTTCCGGAATTATAATTTCTTTTTGACCTCGGTTTCCTTGTAAGCTTCGATCACATCGCCAGCCTTAATATCATTGAAGTTCTGGATGTTGAGTCCGCATTCAAGTCCGGCAACAACTTCTTTTACATCATCCTTGAACCGTTTCAGGGATCCGAGTTCGCCGGAATACACCACAATACCGTCGCGGATGATCCTGACTTTCGAACTCCGGCTTATCCTTCCCTCCTTCACCATACAGCCGGCAATGGTTCCGACCTTTGTGATTTTGAAAGCTTCCAGGACTTCGAGGGTGGCTGTGACTTCTTCCTTTATCTCGGGAGAGAGCATCCCTTCCATAGCTGCCCTGATCTCTTCGATGGCATCATAGATGATGGAATACAGGCGAATATCGATCTGTTCCTTTTCCGCCAGTTTCCGGGCGCTGAGTGAGGGACGTACCTGGAATCCGATGATAACGGCGTCGGATGCTGCGGCGAGGAGGACATCCGATTCGGAGATCTGTCCTACGGCCTTATGTTTGATGTTAACCTGGATCTCTTCGGTGGAGAGCTTCAGTAATGAATCGCTGAGTGCTTCAACAGATCCGTCGACGTCCCCTTTGACGATCACGTTGAGCTCCTTGAAATTGCCGATCGCGATCCGCCGGCCGATCTCGTCGAGGGTGATATGTTTCTGTGTCCGGAGTTCCTGTTCGCGCTGGAGTTGTTCGCGTTTATTGGCAATCTCCTTGGCTTCACGGTCGCTGTCCATAACATTGAACCTGTCCCCTGCCTGCGGAGCTCCGTTAAGTCCGAGGATAAGCACCGGGTTGGAAGGCCCGGCAGAATCGATCCGGTTGTTCCGTTCGTTGTACATCGCCTTGATATGTCCGAAATGGCTTCCGGCAAGGAGTACATCCCCGATCTTAAGTGTGCCGGTTTCCACGAGGATCGTTGCTATATAGCCACGTCCTTTATCCAGGGAAGATTCGATGACAGTACCGATGGCTTTCCTGTTCGGGTTGGCTTTGAGATCGAGGAGTTCGGCTTCAAGGAGCACTTTTTCAAGCAGGTCGTCGATACCGATACCGCTTTTGGCCGATATTTCCTGCGACTGGTATTTACCGCCCCAGTCTTCAACGAGGTAGTTCATATTGGCCAGCGCTTCCTTTATCTTTTCGGGATTTGCCGAAGGTTTGTCGATCTTATTGATGGCGAAGACGATAGGTACGCCGGCTGCCGAAGCATGGTTGATGGCTTCGACCGTCTGGGGCATCACTCCGTCGTCGGCAGCGACAACGATGATGGCAACATCGGTGACCTGCGCACCTCTTGCCCTCATGGCAGTAAATGCCTCGTGGCCCGGGGTGTCGAGAAAGGTGATCATTCTTTCGTTCTCGAGCCGGACGGCATAGGCGCCGATATGCTGGGTTATACCGCCCGCCTCTCCGGCGATCACGTTAGAATGCCTGATGTAGTCGAGAAGTTTCGTTTTTCCGTGATCGACATGACCCATGACGGTTACGATCGGCGGCCTGGGCATTTGATCATCCGGTGATTCTTCATCCTCGAAAAGGGTATCCTGCAGGTCAACACTTACGAATTCGACCTTGAAATTGAATTCATCGGCTACCATGGACAGAGTTTCCGCATCGAGCCGCTGATTAATGGATACGAAAAGTCCCAGGTTCATACAGGTCTGGATGATCTGGTTCACCGGCACGTTCATCATATTGGCAAGTTCGCTTACAGATACGAATTCGGTAACCTTGATGGTGTGTTTGCTTTCCTCGATCCTCTCCATCTCCTCTCTCTGCCGCTGATGCACGGTATCCCTTTTCTCACGCCTGTACTTGGATCCTTTGGATTTTCCCTTTGAAGTCAGTTTGGCCAGGGTATCCTTGATCTGTTTTTGTACATCTTCTTCATTGACCTCGGGACGGTGTAGCTTTTTCTTTCTTTTCCCGGCAACAGGATGGTCTTTACGTTGGCCAACAGATTTTTCCTTCTGTTCGGGGCCTGCATCTTTCCGGATCCTCTTCCTTTTCCTTTTTCCTTCCTGGCGGCTGTCCTGGTTGCTTGAAGCCACGGGTTTTTTCTTCTGATCTTTCCGCTCCTGGGGAAGATCGATCCTGCCGACAACGGTGGGACCCGACAATTTACGGATCACCGTGGGTATCATATTGTCCGATTCTAACTTCTTTGCTGCAGCGATTTCCGCATCCTCCTTCTCCTCTTCAGGGGATTTACTCTCAGCCGTGGGGGCTTTTTCCTTTTCTTTTCCTTCAGGGGTTGAAATTTCTGCCGGTTTTTCCTCTTTTTCTTCTTCTTTTGCAGAGGACGGTTCGGCTTTCTCCTTCTTCTTCTTCTTCATCTCATCAAGGTCGATCTTTCCAACCACTTTCGGCCCCGTTTTTTCCTTTCCCTCTTCCTTTTTCTTTTCTTTGGCCGGAGCCTCTTCCGCTTTGGCAGGCTGTACTTTTTCCTTAGCTCCGGTCGCGGGAGCCGCCGTTTCCAGGGTTTCAGGTTCCGGTTTCTTTTCTTCTTCTTTTGCCGGTTTCTTTTTATTCTGGAACTGATCCAGGTCCAGCTTGCCAACTACTTTCGGTCCGGCATGCTGAATCGGTTCGGTAACCTTTTCTTCTGCCGGCTTTTTCTGATCAAGTTTCGAAGTTTTTCCCGAGGTGTCCTTGACAAAAAATTCTTTTTCTTCCTCTTCGGCCTCCGGTATCTCTTCAACATCGTCGATAGAGATGGATTCTTTTTTCTCACGAAGGTTTTTCAGGCTGAATTTTTCGGATTTTTTCTTTTCATCAAGGTCAGAACTGTATTCCTTGACCAGAAGATCATATAGTTCGGGAGCAACTTTACCGTTGGGATCAACATCAATGCTGTGTCCTTTCTTATGAAGAAAGTCAACAATAGTTGAGATCCCGACATTAAACTCCCTGGCGATCTTACTTAGTCTTATTGCTTTATTTTCTGTCATACCCTGAATTATCCTGTTTTTTGCGGAAAGAAATTCTACTACTGGATTTATTATTCAAATTCCGCTCTTAATATTTTCAACACTTCGTTTATTGTTTCTTCCTCGAGGTCGGTCCTGTTGACAAGTTCCTTAGGAGTGAGTTCCAGAACTGCCCTGGCGGTATCACAACCGATGGCTTTCAGTTCATCAATGATCCAGCCTTCGATTTCATCTACAAATTCATCGAGGTTCACATCTTCGTCGTCTTCCCCGCCTGCTTCCCGGTAGACGTCAATCTCGAATCCTGTGAGCTGGCTGGCTAGCCTGATATTCAGACCTCCTTTCCCGATAGCGAGGGAAACTTCCCTCGGCTCAAGATATACATCGGCTCTTTTTTCATCATCAAACAGCTTGATATTGCTGATCTTCGCCGGGCTAAGAGCCCTGGAGATGAAGAGTTGCACGTTGTTCGTAAAATTAATGACATCAATGTTCTCATTCTTCAGTTCCCTGACGATGCCGTGGATCCGGGAGCCCTTCATACCTACGCAGGCGCCGACCGGATCGATTCTTTCGTCATACGATTCGACGGCTACCTTGGCCCTCTCACCGGGAACCCTGACAATTTTCTTGATTATGATCAGGCCATCGAAGATCTCCGGCACTTCGAGCTCAAAGAGACGCTCAAGAAAGACGGGTGATGTCCGTGAAAGGATGATCAGCGGGTTATTGTTCTTCATATCCACTTTGATCACAACCGCCCTGATTGTATCTCCCTTGCGGAAATAATCGGAAGGGATCTGTTCTGATTTGGGGAGGATAAGTTCGTTTCCCTCATCGTCGAGTACGAGGATCTCCCTCTTCCATACCTGGTAAACCTCGCCGGTGATGATCTCACCGATGCGGTCCTTGTATTTCACATATACGTTGTTCTTCTCGAGTTCGAGGATCCGTGCTGTAAGATTTTGACGCAATGCGAGGATCGCACGGCGGCCAAAACTCTCGAGTTTAACTTCATCGGTCACTTCTTCACCCACCTCGTAATCATCATCAATAAGCTTGGCTTTGGAAAGGGGGATCTGGAAATTAGGATCTTCAACATTTCCGTCTTCGACAACTTCCCGGTTCCGCCAGATCTCGAAATCTCCCTTATCAATGTTTATAATGATATCAAAGTTTTCGTCTGATCCGTATTTCTTGATCATCATACTGCGAAAAACATCCTCGAGCACGCTCATCATGGTTACCCGGTCAATGTTTTTGAGTTCTTTAAACTCTGCAAATGTGTCAATTAAATTAATGCTTTCCATTTCCTGATTTAAATTTCTTATTTGAAAGAAACTACTGGCATGGTTGATTTAACCTGATCAAATGGTAAACGAACCCTCTCAGTAATCACCTGTTTTCTCTTTTTCCCTTCTTCCTTAATGGTTTTTTCAAATTCAATGTCAATTCCTCCTTCATCGAAACTTTTCAACGTTCCGGTGTATTTTGTACCGTCGTGAAGTATTGTCTTCACCGGCCGTCCGAGGTATTTCCTGTATTGTTCGGGTACCCGGAAACCCATGTCCAGGCCGGGGGAAGAAACTTCCAGCTCATAATCCTCCTCATCCTTATCGAGCACCGATGTAATATGCCGGCTTAATGCAACGCACTCGTCGATCGTTATTCCTTCCTGTTTATCAATATACACCTGAACCCTGTTGCCCGGGTTGAATTGTATCTCAACCAGGAAATGTACTGCTTCCTTCCAGCTTCTCTGCAACTATCTTCCTGAACGTTTCTTTATCAAGCATATTATTTACAGGTAACAAAATAGGGGACTTCAGTCCCCTAGGTCTTTATACCTTCCAACGGGCGCAAAAATACGAATAATCATTTAAATCACAAAATTTTAACGTTATTCATAAAATAGGATGAAAACTCCCTTTGCATTCCCCGGATAAGTGGGTAAATACCCTAATATCAGACGGATCCTTTGCCACAGAAAACAGGGTATGCAACATGTCCGGAATACCGGGCATTTTTCATACGCTATGCATATACTCCAAAAGAGGAACGAAGCGATCCTTTCCAATATGGACTTTTCACTTTAACTTTTTCCTGCTGACCACCAGATAAATTCAAAGATGTCATTGTCCCTTGTAAATGTAGAATGAATAGATTAAATTTGAGTATACCCATTGAAAACCAACAGCATTAGCAAAACGATCGAGCTGGCCGGGACTGTCAGGACGAGGGTCGGGGAATAGCAGAAACCGGGGGAAGGTGCATAGCCAGAACCCCCTCCCGAAATTATAGATTAAACATAAATTACTTTGACATTGTTAACAAACTTGTTAACTTTGTGTAATGGCCAGAGAAATCCGCTTTTATGAAGATTACTTATTGAGTTCTATCTTTCACTGAATCCTGATGTTCAGGAAAAAATAGAGTATGTTTTCAAAGTGATGCGGACGGTTGAAAAGATTCCGCAAAAATTCTTGAAACATGTTGAAGCAACAAGAGGTCTCTATGAGATCCGGGTAAAAGTCAGAACTGATATCTACAGGATCTTTTGTTGTTTTGATTCTGGAAGGATCATCATATTGTTTAATGGCTATCAGAAAAAAAGTCAGAAGGCTCCAAAGAGAGAGATTCATAAAGCCCTGCGACTTATGCAAGAGTATTTTGATAATAAATAGGGGAATGTAAATATGAAACAGATCAAAGATGCAAGGACATTTGATGAGCTTCTTGAAATCAAGTACGGTAAACCGGGAACCCCAAAAAGAGATGAATTTGAGGTAAAAGCCAAAGCTTTTATAGTCGGTGAAATGATAAAAGAAGCCAGAAAAGAAGCTCATATGACACAAGAACAACTGGCAGAAAAGACAGGAACAAAAAAAAGTTATATATCCCGTCTTGAGAATGGAAAGATAGATCTACAGATTTCTACCTTGTTCAAAATATTTGAAGAAGGATTAGGAAAACGGTTAGGATTTACCCTGGAATAAAAGCTACGCGCCACAATCG
The DNA here is from genome assembly GCA_963771005.1 of uncultured Bacteroidales bacterium. Lineage (GTDB taxonomy): Bacteria > Bacteroidota > Bacteroidia > Bacteroidales > DASQZK01. Next base: position 46,197 of record CAVYRO010000008.1, on the reverse strand, counting down.
AGTGGGAAGCCGCCATGTCATTGACCTGGCGGACATCCCCTCACACCATCCTGACAAGCACCTGTGGAAGGTTGCATGGAATCCGGCATGGAAAATTGAAGAATGAAATTTATATAGGGCAGGAATATGTCCGAACTAAGGTTCCTACGATTTAAGGATTAATATAGATATCTGATATCGGAAATAAGGGATCCTGTCCTGTAATCCCAAAATCCTGAAAATCCTGAATATTAAGGAATTCAAACGAAGAGGTCAATAGTTTCAGACCTGTTTGAACCTTTAAAACCCCGACCTTCTCCGGCAAGAGACCATGGAATAATCGGGTCCGGGACCAGTGGAAGGACCTGTGGAGGCAGATCGTGCAACATTATGACCGCATTTCATAACTTACTTCCATCGGGATTGTTTCAGCCGAAAGTAAATTGATCTCCTGAAAAGGTAACACTCTGGCATTCCGGTCGGTGCCGGCCGCGTCGTATGTATGCGAAAGATTGTGTGTAAGCAGGTGAAACATTGTGCTTCCTGAATTTATATTTCTATTTTTGCTGAAATCCGGATTAATATCAAAGATATGAGTTCAGTAAAAAATAAACTTTTCATTCTCCCGCTATTTCTGATTTCGTCATGCCTTTCCACAATGGCACAACAACTTTATGTAGGTGCCAACTACCATCCTCACGATAATAAAAACATCGAAAAAATAGCAAAAGATATCGGCTTGATGAAAGCCGCCGGACTGAATGTCGTACGTATGGGTCATCTGGCATGGGATAGTTATGAACCGGCAGAAGGACAGTTCGACTTTGAATGGTTTGATGAAGTGATGGATATGATGAATACTGCCGGGATAAAGGTGATTCTTGATATCGCCATCCGTCCCGCACCTCTTTGGCTTCACCGGAAGTTTCCGTCCATCGGTGTCGTGGATGAAAAAGGAAATAAACTATACCCGAATCATCGTTATATGGAGGATGTGGGTGATCCGGATTACCAAAAATATGCCTTGCGCTTTACCGGTGCAATGACAAAACATTATGCCGGTCACCCGGCACTGCTGGCTTTTGGTATCGACAATGAATCGGGCGACGGACGGGTTTCATATTCCGAAACCGTGCGGCAACGTTTTATTTCCTGGCTAAAAGAGAAGTATTCAACGATTGAGAATGTAAATAAAGCATGGGCCGGGCAACGCTGGTCGCGCCGGTTAAACCAGTGGGACGAGATCGGCCTCCCCGTGGCGACCCATAATACCGATGTTCCTGAAAAAATGCTGGATTTCAGACGTTTTATTTCTGACGAGATCAACGGAATCCTGTTTAAGGTGCTGGACGTGGTGCATACCAATGCCCCTGAGGTGCTGACAAATACCAATGCGTGGTATTACAGCCCGCTGAAATATTTTGATTATTCAGAAATCGCTTACTCCGGAAAAATGACCCGCGAGGGATGTGGTTTTTACCCGGGACCTTCCTTAACAACAAACTGGGGCGTTATGAACGCGGCATTCGGAATATCCCGTATTCAGTTCGAAAGTGAAAATCCGTTTTGGTGCAGCGAATTTACGACCATGACTGCCGTTCCAAATTCAATCCGTAAATCGGCCTATGCAAGTTTAATGTACGGCAACCAAATGGTTTGCGGATGGACCTGGCAAAGCATGTGGGCAGGCGAAGAACAATACCTGGAGGGGATGCTTGACTGGGATGGTGTTCCAAACCGTAAATACGATGAATACAAAAAAATCGCTTCGGAATTTAAGAAGATAGAACAATACTTTCCCTATCACTTGAAAGCCGAAGCCGGGCTGGCCTTCTCGTTCCCCAGTCAGATCGCCAGCATGTATTTTCCTGTACAACATGAAAACCAGCTGCAGGCATGCTGGGATCTCTTTTACCGGCGAAATATGGATTCGCGCGTTGTGGAAATAAGCCGCAGTGAATTAAACTACAAATTACTGTTTGTACCCGGCGTGACAGTAATGGATAAATTGACCGCTCAGAAAATCCGTGATTACGTGGAAAACGGAGGAACGGTTATAATGACCGGCAATTCAGCAATGGTTGATACTTCCGGACAGGTTTTTCCTACCACCCGCCCGGGCATGTTGAATGATGTTTTCGGAATACGGCTGGGAAGCTATGAGGAAACCGGGTCGATGAATGAAATTTCCCGGAAAAACTACAAAGGAAATAACCTTGAGGTCACTTACAAAGGAAAAGCGGTGGATACGGAATCGGTACGTTTTGATCTGATTGATCTGAGGGGAGCCAAAGTTTTGGGAAGCATAACAAGCCTCGACAAGGACTACCCTATTATGACTTCGCATACTTTCGGAAAAGGAAAGGCTATTTATGTAGGTCTGCCTGCCGATGGAAACGTTCTTGGCGGTTTACTCGATGATTTGATTGAAGAGCTTGGGATGAAAAAGGGACCTGAGGTTCCTCCCGGAATTATGGCGCGCCAAATCGATGAAAAACACTATTTATACCTGAATGTGAGCGGAGAACCAAAAGAAATTCAGATAAAAGGGAATTCCCGGAGTATTCTTTTCGATAAAGATTACAAGGACCGTTTTACGATTGCTCCTTATGAACCTGAATTTATTGAAACACAATAATAAGAATTGCATGCAACAGAACTATTTACATCGCGTGGCAATTCACTGAACAATAGGAGCCTGCACCTTAATTATAATTCATAACTTGTCCTTTAAAACCCTCCGAACTAATTCCCATTCTTTAAGCTACGGAAGATCAGGACTATATTAAGTTACGCCAAGAAGTCAACGAACATTCCTTTGGCGCTTTGAAGCGACAAGCCGGGTTCACATTCACCCTTGTCCTAAGCAAGGAAAAAGTGCCGGGAGAAGTTGGCCTGATGTTTATCCGACACAAAATTAAGCCTGTGCCTATCAATAATTGGGGCAGTTAAATAAACTGACAGCCAGATAACTGCTTTCGGGATTGCATCCGAACTATAAAAACCATCGCTGATTTAAGTAAGTACCATTCAATAGCATTCCGGGAAGTCAATAGACGCTTGTATGCCTGCCCGGAGAATGGGATTAAAACATTAATCCTGAAAATTTGTATTCTAATATTACGTCCACAGCCGGAAGGTAGCTATGTCATATCTACGCGGAATGATAACGGTCTTTGGGGTGCATCAACGGTCTAAGGACAAACGACTTAACTGCCCTTAAATCAATATCGACAAAATAATTAAAAATGGTATTCAACCCAAACAACAATATTGTTAAACTCTCTCTTCAAGCTATGGCCATGGAAGAAAAAGGTAAACAGGGAGAAGCCGGCAAACTTTTTCTAAAAGCCTGGAACGAAGCAAAAGACGATTTGGAAAAATTTATTGCAGCCTATTATGTAGCCCGGCATCAAAAAAATGCGTCCGGCAAATTAAAGTGGCTCGAAACGGCTTTGCAATTTGCATTAAAAATAAATAACGATAGTGTTAAAAGTGCTTTCCCTTCTTTGTACACAAACATTGCCAGATGCCATGAGGACCTAAGAGACCCGGAAAAGGCAAAAAGGAATTATGAATTAGCAAATTCGTTTAAGGATAAACCTTCTGACAAAGGTCCTTTTTATCATGGTACCAAAGCGGATTTGCAGGTTGGCGACTTGTTGACAGCAGGCGGCAGTTCCAACTACAAACCTGAACTCAAAATGAATCACATTTATTTCACAGCCCTGGCCAATGGGGCGGGACTGGCTGCTGCATTAGCAAAAGGCGACGGACATGAACATGTTTATATCGTTGAACCGACAGGAGATTTTGAAAATGATCCGAATGTTACAAACAAAAAATTTCCGGGTAACCCGACACGCTCATATCGCTCTCAGGCTCCATTAAAAATTGTTGGAGAAGTAAAAGATTGGGTGAAACAAACACCGGAAGAACTCCAAACATTTCGGGAAAACCTGGCTAATAACAAAGGAGAAATCAGTAATTAATTCCTGGCTAAATTTTAAAACTAAATAATATGAGAAAAATAATTGTCATTTCAATGATTACTCTCGATGGAGTAATGCAAGCACCCGGTGGATCCCGGGAAGACACTTCAGAAGGTTTTAAATATGGCGGCTGGACAGCTCCTTATGCAGATGATGCCTCTGGCAAGGTCTGGAAAAAACAGATGAAAGCGGCTGATCTTCTGCTCGGCAGGGAAACCTTTGATATTTTTGAGGGCTATTGGCCGGAACATGCAGCCAACTGGCCAGGTATCAATGATGTCACAAAATATGTCCTGTCTAACACAAGGACAACTTCAGCCTGGGAAAATACTATTTTTCTAAAAAGTCTGACGGATATCAACAAACTCAAAAGCGGTACAGGTTCTGACATCAAAGTTTGGGGAAGCAGCAAACTTATTCAGTTACTGCTGAAACATGATTTAGTAGATGAACTCTGGCTCAACACGTATCCCCTGACTCTTGGTAACGGGAAAAAGTTGTTTGAAGAGGGCGCAATACCGGCAGCCTTTACATTAGCCGAGAGTACAGTTACACCAAGTGGTGTGATCATGGTCAATTACAAGAGGGCCGGGAAGGTTCAGACAGGTACTGTCGGGGCTTAGCGCGGGTTGTTTATTTAGGAAAGAAATTTAAAGAAAGTGTTAAACACTAATAAAATTAGCAGAAAAACTTTACATCCTGGACTGTATCCCTACCGCTGTATGATCTTATAGGTCATCAGGGGGCAACATGGACGGATCCATCAATGACTTCTCTGACGGGAGTACCATTCCCCAATAATCCCGACAGCATGCCTTCCTGTCCCGCTGATCTGACAGGTACGTGGGTAGAAAGCAATCTGAATGCATATCCGGTTGAAGGAACGGAGGCTCATGTAAGAGAATTATTGGATATCCCCGCACTGTTTAAAACGCAGCGAAATGTCAGGGTCTATTGCGGGGAATTTGGAGTATACATGCCCAATGCCGGTTTTATGGACCGGATTCGTTGGTATGATCTGGTAAGAAACTATCTTGAAGCCAATGAAATTGCCTGGACAACATGGGCTTATTGCGGAGAATTCGGGCTATTTGAAGAAGGATCCAATGAGCTACCCGAATACGACTTTAGCATTCCGTTATTGCAGGCACTGGGTTTGACCATACCGGATCAGCAGGAATACGTTATGCTGCCGGACAGTTCAGGTTTTAGTATTTATTCAGATTATATCAGTAATCGCATTATCGAATCTTCATATTCAGGCACCTCCGCCACTGACTTTTATGAGGATGAACTGCCTGAAAACGGCAATTTTTGTATTGCGTGGTCAAATGCTTCCCAAAATAATACCATAGGTTTTGATTTCAAACCCGATAAAGATCTGTCATTTCTTGCAGAAAATGACTTTGTATTCAACTGCTGGCTTCGGGGAAATGATGAAAGCATTAAATTTGATATACGCTTTCTGGATACTAAAACGAGTGTTCCCGAAGATCATCCCTGGCGTATGGGGATTACAATAGATAAAACCCTGGTGGACTGGAATGGTCAATGGCAAAATCTGAAAATACCACTCAAAGATTTCAGAGAAAAAGGCTCGTGGGATAATAATGCCTGGTTCAACCCTATTGGTGCATTTGACTGGACAGCAACCGACCGGTTGGAAATTGTCGCTGAACATATGGATCTGACTGGTATTGAAATTTATTTTGATGAAATCAGTATTACCAAATCATTGGCTACCGGCCTTAATAAAAATAAACGAATGTCTGCAGCCAACAATGACATTCTATCCATATACCCTAATCCTGCATCCGTTATTTCCACACTGCGGTATACGGTCATCAGCCAAGGACTTGTGGATATAAGCGTATATAATTTATCCGGTCAGCTTTTAAGGACAATTGTGCATGATAATCTTTTACCCGGCTCTTATAGCCTGGACCTTAACCCAGAAGAGGCCGGCAGAACAAGTGCAGGCATCTATTTATGCAGAATGGTGACTTCGGAAAGCATTGAAATAGTTAAGTTTATAAGTACACCATACTAATATGCCTGTATTGAATTTTGTACTATCTTAACAGGAAATTCAATTAAAGGTTTGATTTTAAATTTACTATCAGGGATATCCGGAAGATTATACCAGGCAATTTGAAGCTGATTATCCCCCTGCGCAAACCGGTACACAGGCATATGTGTGACGGATAACCTTACCGGTGAAGTGTTTCCACAACTAAAAATATTCAATCCATGAAAAGCATATTTACCGATGAGACTAAATTACCTGATGACAATGATCTGAAAGAGTCATTGGGGGATACTTATCAATTATGGCAGTTGATTAAGGAATATGTTATTTCGAAATACCCCGGAGGATTTGAGGAATGGAATTGTTCAAAATACGGTTGGAATTTAAAAATCAAAGATAAAAAGCGGGCGATAGTCTATCTTCTGCCAAGAGACAGGTTCTTTAAGGTGGCCTTCGTATTCGGACAAAAAGCAACCGATATGATAATGCAGAGTAAGATTGCAAATTCAATCAAATCAGAGCTTGAATCTTCGAAAGTTTATGCCGAAGGTCGTGGGATTAGGATTGATGTCACGGATAAAATGATTCTTAGCGACATACAGGAATTGATCGACATTAAACTGGGGGGAAAAGGGAGGTGAATCGAAACCGGGTTCGATGGCATATGTACAGTTCAACGCCTCCCGTATACCGCCGGCCGACCCATTTTTCTTTGACAAACCAATAAATGCATGTAAATTTGAATTTTTGTGATAATTCATCGCGAAATCCGTGAGCGAACTTCCGGTCAATAAACGAAAGATCATAAACGACCCTGTTCTTGGGTTCATCAGTTTTCCCTATGAGATCCTGTATGATCTTGCCGAACATCCCTATTTTCAGCGTTTGCGGAGAATAAAACAGCTGGGTCTTACCAATTATGTTTACCCCGGTACAAATCATACCCGCTTTCAACATGCATTGGGAGCCTGTTACCTTATGGGATCGGCCGTCCAGGTAATACGTTCGAAGGGGCACGAAATAACCGAGGAAGAAGCTGAAGCGGTGATGATCGCCATCCTTCTTCACGATACGGGGCACGGACCTTTCTCCCATGCCCTCGAAAACAGCATCATCAGCGGGATCCAGCATGAAGAGCTTTCCCTTCTTTTCATGAAACAACTCAACCGGGAATTTGAGGGAAGACTGGATCTTGCCGTCCAAATCTTCGAAGATAATTATCCTAAGCAGTTCCTTCACCAGCTCGTCAGCAGCCAGCTCGATATGGACAGGCTCGACTATCTGCGCAGGGACAGCTTTTTTTCTGGTGTGACCGAGGGTGTCATCGGTTCCGACAGGATCATCAAAATGCTGAATGTGAAAGACGACCGTCTCGTGATCGATATCAAGGGCATCTATTCCATTGAAAAATTTCTCGTAGCCCGCCGTCTGATGTACTGGCAGGTCTATTTTCATAAGACCGTGATCGCAGCAGAGTCCCTTCTCGTGATGATCCTTAAAAGAGCCAGGGAATTGGCTATGTCGGGCTCACGGCTCTTTGCCACTCCGGCACTCGATTATTTCCTTCACAATGCAGTTGGCAGCGAAGATTTTGCTTCAGACGATAATCCTGTACTTATCGGTTTGTTCAGCCGACTCGATGACAACGACATTATTGCTTCTACAAAAGTCTGGTGTGACAATGAGGATCCCATCCTGGCGGCTCTCTGCCAGAGCCTCATCAACCGGAAACTTTTTCGCATAGAGATGAGAAAAGAACCTTTCCGTGAAGAAAGGAAGGGGCAGCTCAAAAAGGCTATCATGGAACAGTACGGTATCAGTGAAGAGGAAAGCCGCTATTTCCTGGTCGCCGGTGAGATAAGCAATCATGCTTATAATTACCTGGATGACCGGATACAGATCATGTATAAAAACGGGGAGACTGTCGACGTCACCGAAGCCTCGGATATGTTTAATTTTGGTGGATTTTCACGAAATGTCACCAAACATTTTTTATGTTATCCGAAAGATTTGAAACCTGTTTTCTGAATAAATCCTTAGTTTTGCTGCACCGGGGAAAAAGGAGGGGAAACAAGCCGGAATCATTACAATCTGAGGATCCGGACCTGCTTTCCTGTTTCCGGGATTAACTAACCAAACCAAATACAGTGATGAATTTCAAAGCCAAAGTCATAGCCGGATACCTGCAGGGAACGGTCGAAGGGGATCCGGAAGCGGAAGTAAACAATGTTGCCAGGATAGAGAGCGCGGGGCCGGGAACCCTGGCCTTTCTTGCCAATCCCAAATATGAAAAATACATCTATGGAACAGGCGCCACCATTGTTCTTGTAAATAATGATTTTAAAGCCGAAAAGGAGATCCATTCCACCCTCATCCGGGTTGAAAATGCATACGAAGCTTTTGCTTCTCTTCTGCAACTTTACCAGCAGAACAAGCCGCGAAAAACGGGAATTCATAAACAGGCTTCTGTCCATGAGAGCGCCCGCGTCGGCAAAGATGTTTATATCGGTGAGTTCACGGTAATTGAAGATAATGCCACCATTGGCGACAATGTGCAGATCTACCCCCAGGTATATATAGGCGAAGGGGTTGAGATTGGTGAAGGATCCATTCTCTATCCCGGTGTCAGGGTGTATGAAGGATGTAAAATCGGAAGGAATGTCATCCTGCATGCCGGCGTCATCATTGGAGCCGACGGTTTTGGATTTGCCCCTGGGACTGATAACCGGTACAAGAAAATACCCCAGATCGGCATCGTGATCCTTGAAGATGATGTCGAGATCGGCGCCAACAGTTGTGTAGACAGGGCCACCATGGGAGCCACCATCATACACCAGGGCGTTAAGCTCGACAATCTCATCCAGATCGGTCATAATGTGGAAATCGGGAAGAACACGGTCATAGCTGCACAGACAGGCATTGCCGGCTCGACGAAGATTGGGCAGGACTGCATGTTTGCCGCACAGGTAGGTATTATCGGTCATATAAACATAGGGAACGGCGTGAAGATCGGCGGCCAGTCCGGCGTTCTCAAGGACGCTGCCGACGGGGAGACCCTCCAGGGTTCACCCGCAACTCATAACAGGGATTTCTGGAAATCATCCATCGTGATATCCAGGCTACCGGAATTGAACAGGGAGATCGCTGCGCTGAAAAAGGAAGTCGCAAAGCTCCGGGATGAAAAGAAATAATTCGAATATTCCGGAAATGGACCCGTAGAGCCTCAGTGATACGGGGAATTTCTTTTCGAATATAGAAAGTGCCGTATTCCCATTGCTCGATTTTTTGTATATTGCGTCATTTATAAAATCCGGATACCCAAAATAATATGGCAGAAAGACAGAAAACAATTGGCAGACCTGTGACATTAAAAGGTAAAGGCTTGCACTCCGGAATTGATGTCGAGATCACCCTCACACCCGCACCGGAAAACCATGGCTTTGTTTTTCAAAGAACCGATCTGCCCAATAAACCGCTTATCAGGGCGCTCGCCGAAAACGTGACAGATACTTCCCGGGGCACTACCCTGGAAGAAAACGGATCCCGCGTGGCCACCATAGAACATTGCTTAGCCGCTTGCGCAGGTATGGAACTCGACAATGTGCTCATCGGGATGAACGGACCGGAAGCACCGATCCTTGACGGCAGTTCCATGGTTTACGTGAATGCCATCGTCGAAGCGGGCATTGTTGAACAGAATGAGGATAAAGTCTACTTCACCCCGAGTGAGAAAGTGGAATATTACGACAGTGAAAAAGGGATCCATATCATCGCTTATCCCGATGAACAACTCAGCATGAACGTACTTATCGATTATAATTCAAAAGTTCTCGGAAACCAGTACGCCACGCTTGACGACCTGAAGAAGTTCAGGGATGAGATCTCAGGCTGCCGTACTTTCGTCTTCCTGCATGAACTTGAATACCTGGCTAAACATAACCTTATCAAGGGCGGCGACCTCAACAACGCCATCGTGATCATGGACCGACAGGTGAGCCAGGAAGAGCTCGACAGGCTGGCCGAACTCTTCCATAAACCGAAGATCAAGGTCAAACCCGAAGGCGTTCTCAATAATATAGAATTGAACTTCCCCAACGAACCTGCACGCCATAAGCTCCTCGACATGATCGGTGACATTTCTCTCATCGGTATGCCCTTCAAAGGGAAGATCATTGCCCAACGGCCCGGACACCATGCGAATACAGAATTTGCCCGTATCCTTCGCCAGATGGCCAAAAAGGAAAAATCCAAAAGGAACGTTCCGAAATACGATCCCAAAGAACCGCCGCTCCTCGATGCTCAGCAGATCAAAGGCATACTGCCGCATCGTCCACCTTTCCTGCTCGTTGATAAGATCATCTACCGGGATGAAAAAACAATAGTGGGGATCAAAAATGTGAGCATGACAGAACCCCATTTTATGGGCCATTTCCCCGACGAACCGGTTATGCCCGGCGTACTGATCGTCGAAGCCATGGCACAGGTGGGAGGACTCCTCGTCCTTAATACCGTTCCCGACCCGGAGAATTACCTTACCTATTTTATGAAGATCGATAAGGTCAAATTCAAGCGTAAAGTGGTCCCCGGCGATACTCTCATACTGAAAATGACCCTCCTTGAACCGATCCGGCGGGGAATTGCACTGATGTACGGTGAGGCATACGTCGGAGATACCCTGGCTACAGAGGGTGAGATGATGGCACAGATCGTTAAAGGCCGCTAAGGTGATGGAACATACTCTTTCACGCATCCATCCACAAGCCAGGATAGCACCGGGTGTCATTGTCAGTGACTTCGTGACCATAGAGAAGAACGTGGAGATCGGGGAGAATACCTGGATAGGCCCCAATGCAGTGATCATGGATGGAGCCCGGATAGGGAAAAACTGCCGCATTTTTCCGGGCGCCGTTATTTCAGGGCCGCCCCAGGATCTGAAATTTATGGGAGAGGAGAGCACAGCCGAAATCGGTGACAATACCATCGTGCGGGAATATGTGACCATTAACAGGGGAACAGCCTCAAAAGGAAAAACTGTGGTGGGAAAAAATTGTGTGGTTATGGCTTATGTTCATATCGCACATGACTGTATCATAGGAGATAATGTAATTATTGTGAATAGCTCAGGCCTCGCCGGAGAGATCGAAGTCGGGGACTGGGCGGTAATTGGAGGTATGACTGCCATACACCAGTTCGTAAGGATCGGGGCCCATGTCATGATCGGCGGCGGATCACTGGTGAGAAAGGATGTGCCTCCCTATGTCAAAGCCTCACGCGAACCTCTTTCTTATGTGGGAGTGAATTCCATCGGGCTCAGGCGGCGGCAGTTCAGCAATGAAAAGATCAACCAGATCCAGGATATATACAGGGCCATATACCAGAGAGGACTGAATAATTCACAGGCCCTCCGGGTTGTTGAATCCGAACTGCCCCCTTCGGTAGAACGTGATGAGATCGTGAATTTTATCCGGAATTCCATGAGGGGTATCATGAGAGGCTTCAGCGGCGAAGAGAACGATTGAACCCAACCGTATGGTATCGCATCGAAGATTCTCCTGAATTTATAATTTCCGGAAGTCAATAAATGATCTTCCTTTGAAAAAACTCAGATTCAATAACCGGATGAGCCGCATTCGCTTACTCTTTATCCTTTTTCTTTTAAGCTTAGGCTTTCGTGGATTCGCCGTTTCGGAAGATTCACTCTTCAATGCCTGGTTTCACCAGGATAATGGGGGATGGATCGCTGGGGATGGTACATATTCCATTTACCTTCCCAACGGAAGAACACTATGGTTATTCGGGGAGAGCTTCATCGGCGAGGTCAACCCGGACAATACGATAGCCCCCGGTTCAAAACGGATAGACAATTGCGCCATGTTACAGGACGGGTCGACGTTCACAACCCTTATGGGCGGATCGGCCGGTGACCCGCAACCATTCATACCTTCCGATTACCCAGATTCCACATGGTATATACCGGGGCATGGAGCCGTACAGAACGATACCCTGTATATATTCCTCACCAAATACAGGGAACGATCCGGATCCATGGGGAAGCAAACCGAGATCATTTCAAACGACATCGCCTTGTTCACATATCCGGCCCTCTCATTCAAAGGCATTATTAGCCTGCCCTATTTTTCAACCGGGAAGGTAGTTTATGGTGACAGGGTGCTGGCAGACGGTGAATATCTTTATATTTACGGAAGTAAACCGGAAACCCAGGATGGGAACATTCCCTATCCCCATGTGGCCAGAACCAGGACCGGAAGCCTGACCGGCGGATGGGAATTTTTTAACGGTTCCCAATGGACTTCGGATCCGGCGTTCTCATCAAAATTCATGAATAACCAGGTATCCCGTGAATATTCGGTATTCAGGCACCAGGACCGCTTTGTCCTTATCACGCAGGATATTTTCTATTCTCCTTACATCTGGTCCTTCACCTCGCCGACACCCTGGGGTCCGTGGACGAATAAGAAGTTCCTTTATAAGACACCTCTCCCCTTTGAATCCATGGCGACATACGATGCCTATGCCCATCCTCAATTTGCCAAAAACGGCGAATTACTGATATCCTATAATTCAAACGGTGATTTCTTCAAGATCTTTGGCAATGTTGACCTAAACAAACCCAAATTCATCAGGGTCCCCTGGACTGCAATCGATGAGGCTTTTATTACAGGTACCGGTGATGGAAACGTAAAAGCGGGCGCATCCGGAAGGGTAAAAGTATATCCTGATCCGTGCCCGGAAATCGCCTGTTTTGAGTACCGGCTTTCCCAACCGGGAAAAGTGAGCCTCACGATCACCGGTATTGATGGAAAAGTATACCGGTCCTTTATCAGTGAAGGACAATCAGCCGGAACACAAAAGGCACAGATTGACGTCAGAGATCTCCCGGCAGGGATCTATCTCTATTTCCTTGAAGGACCGGATTTAAATGCTACAGGAAAGTTTATCAAGGTTTCCAGGGGTATCTGACCGGATCCGCAAAAGGATCCGCATCAAAGACCGCCCATTAAGCTTATCTGTTGTTTAAACTTCAGGTCTCATTTCCTGTTTTGTAATTTCAGGATGGCAGGAACTGAAACAATACGGAAAAGAGTAAAAAAAGCCCGGATGTCAACATTTAATCGCTTTCCCGAAACCGTCATCAGGGATTTCCCCTCCCAGGCTTTTTCCGGTTGGGAATCAATCGGCCGGAGTCTGCTGAAGGCAGTCCGGAAATCCGGAAAAAAGAGAGTGACCCTTGTGGTGGAATGCTATCAGGGAGTGCATTTTGGGGAGATCAGGGATTCCCTGCCGGCTTTATTGAAACCCTCGAGGGTAATTGAAGCCGGCAATGCAATGCTGTCTGCTGAAAAAATACATAAGCTTACCTTTCCCGATGTTACGGATGACCGGATTTTCGGATTCCTCACCCGGCTGGAGATGGCTGATTTTTTTGACAGCGATAAAATTGAAGAAGCTGTAAACTCGGTAAATTCCATTGAATCGGGCATCGTACTTATTGCCGGTACCGGGGCCTCTCTCATCATACCGGATCCGGACATTCTCATCTATGCCGATATGTCGCGGTGGGAGATCCAGCGCCGGATGAAAAACAATGAAGTGAACAACCTGGGAATATCCAACCAGCATGAAGCTTTTGAACAAAAGTACAAGAGAGGATATTTTGTGGACTGGAGGGTTTGCGACCGGCATAAAAAATCACTGGCGGAGGGTTTCGATTTTGTACTGGATACCAATATACCCGGTAAGCCGGTAATGATCACGTGGGAATTGTTCCGGCTCGCCCTGGCGCGGGCTGTCAACCGTCCTTTCAGCCTTGTGCCCTACTTCGATCCAGGGCCCTGGGGAGGTCAATGGATGAAAAAGAAATTCGGTCTCGACCCCGGAGCTGAAAATTATGCCTGGTGCTTTAACTGCGTTCCCGAAGAAAACAGCCTTTATTTCCGGTTTGACGATATCCGGTTCGAGACACCGGCAATCAACCTTGTGTTTTTTCAGCCGGTAAAACTCCTTGGATCTCCCGTTTATGAACGGTTCGGTGATGAATTCCCCATTCGTTTCGATTTCCTCGATACCATGGGCGGAGGAAATCTCAGCCTTCAGGTTCACCCTCTCACCGGGTATATCCGTGAAAAGTTCGGGATTCCCTATACCCAGGATGAGAGTTACTATCTCATGGATGCAGGGGAAGATGCGTGCGTTTTCCTTGGTTTCCGTGAGGGCGCCAATATCGACGCCATGGTAAGGGAACTTCGTTTGGCAGAAAAAGACGGGACGACTTTTGATGCAGATCAATACATCCGGAAATGGCCCGCGACCCGGCACGATCATTTCCTGATCCCCGGCGGCACCATCCACTGCTCCGGAAAAAACTGCATGGTCCTGGAGATCAGCTCCACACCGTATATTTTCACATTCAAATTGTGGGACTGGGGACGGACCGGTCCCGGCGGTATTCCCAGGCCGATCAATATAGACCATGGCGTGCGGAACCTGCAGCGGGAACGCGATGAAAAATGGACGGGAAAAAACCTGGTGAACAGGATAACCAAAATAGCCGAAGGAGAAGGCTGGAGGGAGGAAAGGACCGGGCTGCATGAGCTTGAGTTTATCGAGACCCGGCGTCACTGGTTCACCGCGAAAGTACCGCATGAAACGGGAGGTATCGTGAATGTACTTAACCTCGTACAAGGGGATGAGGTTGTTGTGGAAAGTCCGGACGGAATTTTCGAACCCTTTACCGTTCATTATGCCGAAACTTTCATCGTCCCGGCAGCTGTGGGGAAATATACCATCCGGCCTGCCGTGGACAAAAAAGGCGGGGAATATGCAACCATCAAAGCCTTTATTCGCACAAATGGATAGCTGGGATGTTTTTGACAATGGAAGGTCACATAGAACCTTAACGGGATGAAGATGAACAGAAACGGCAACATATTTAATCTTTTACCCTTGCTGTTGTCATTTTTCGCCACGGGTTTTATTTTTCAGCCCGGGATCACCACAGAATTTATGAAACCGGGTGTTCCTGATACAATTGACCTGGCAAATCTTTTTCCCGGGTTGATATTTCTCTGCTTTGGCCTGGTTTCCATCCCTGCTTCAACCCTGGTTAAAAATACAAACCTGCACATTGCCTCCATTGCCGGACTGGTGATGCTGGCTGCCGGATTGATGATCCCCTTTATTCGTTTTTCCGCATTGACGTTTACGGCAGGTTTACTCATAGCCGGTTCAGGTATTGCCGTTTTTCTGGTTGCCTCCCTTCCCCTCGTCCATGTACTTTCCCCGCCCCGCCATAAAGCCGCAAATCTGGTTCTCGCTTTTTTGTTTGGAGCAGCCGGTGCCCTGTCTGCACCAGTTATCGCCGTGAGCCTCGGGAGCCTGGCCGGCGACAGGAAATTCATCCTTCCCCTCTGGGCGGGACTTGCCCTCCTTGCCGCTGCGTGGTTGTATTTGAATCATGTCAGAGAAAAATATTTTACCCAACCTATTTCCGGGCCAGGGAATATAACAGGGTTGTTAAAAGGACATTATATACGCGGTATGTTGATATCGGTCTTCCTGCTGACAGGCTTTATCGTTGTCATGAACGCCGGCATTTCCCCTTTTCTTCTCAGCCGGTTTCCCGTTACCGCAGCCATCGCCGGTAATGGACCGGGATTCTTCACCGCCTCTGTTGTCACCGGTCTTTTCACAGGTGCCTTCTTCCTGAGGAGCGGTCGTACGGCAAATTTTCTATACGCCGGTATTCTTGTTGCATTCATGGGTCTTACCGGAATCATGGTGACAAGGGAGATCAACCTGGCGAAGATCATGATTTTTGTTACCGGGCTTGGATTCTCGTATCTTCTTCCGGCTACCGTTTCCATGATCCTGGAACGGATGCCTGACCGCAGCGGCGATCTCAGTTCACTCATCGTAATGTCAATGGCTGGCGGTTTCATTATTCCCCCGGCTGTGGATCTGGTCACAAAATATATGGGGATAAAAATCAGCCTTCTGTTCCTTTTCATCTGTCTGATCTGGGTATTTTTTGCAGTGTACGAAACCCCGGGTTTACAGGAAGATGAAAATTGAATGCTTAAAGGAAAAGTACAGCGGCCCCTTTTCCGGGGAAAGCTATAACATAATGCCGTGAAGATGAAAAACGATAAGACCGTAATGACACTGGATGCCGGGGGTACAAATTTTGTCTTTTCGGCTCTCCGGGGAAGTGAGGAAGTGGTTAAACCCTTTACAAGACCCGCCTATCCCGATGATCTCGGGGAATGCACCCGGAGCATAATTGAAGGATTCGGCGACGTTCAGCGACAGTTGCCGGGTGATCCTGATGCCATCAGTTTCGCTTTTCCGGGACCTGCCGATTATGAACGCGGGATCATCGGGAACCTCCCAAATTTCAAGGCGTTTACCGGGGGTGTCCCCCTCGGGGCTCTCCTGGAGGACCATTTTCATATACCCGTCTTTATCAATAATGACGGGAATCTTTTTGCCTTAGGGGAAGCCCTGGCAGGCCTCCTGCCTGACGTCAACCGGCAGCTGGAAATGGCCGGGAGTACAAAAAGATTCCACAATCTCATCGGTTTTACACTGGGCACCGGTTTTGGGGGAGGGATCGTGCTCGACGGCCGGCTTATTACAGGCGACAACAGTTGCGGAGCAGAAGTCCACAACAGCCTTAACAAGTTCAATCCCAGCTGGAATGCGGAAGAAAGCATAAGCACACGTGCTATCCGCCGGGTGTACGCGGCACGTGCAGGCATCCGGATGCAGGATGCACCCGCTCCAAAGGACATTGCTGCCATTGCACGTGGGACTCTGAAGGGAGGGATAGATGCAGCGAGGTCATCCTTTGATGAATTCGGTGAGGCACTGGGAAGTTCCATTGCCAATGCTCTCTCTTTCATAGACGGGATCGTGGTTCTTGGGGGTGGTCTTACGGCGGCACATGATCTTTTTGCTCCCGCTATGTTCCGGGAAGTAAACCGCAACTACCAGGATTACCTCGGTAATTTCTCCGGACGGCTCCCTGTGAAAGTATTCGATCTCGACGATGAAGAAGCCTTCCCCGGCTTCATAACCGGTAAAACGGAAGAAATACGGATCCCGGGCAGTGACCGCACGGTTAAGTATGACAGCCTTCCCAGGACAGGCATCGCTGTTTCCCGTCTCGGGACATCGCGGGCAGTCGGCCTGGGGGCTTATTCATTTGCAATGGAGAGACTGTGAAGAATTATGGATTGTAGGGAAATGGAAGGTAAAAAGGGAATGCTAATGACATGGATAACCTAAACAAAAATTAAAAAAAATCCGTGATAATCCGTGTAATCTATGTAATCCGTGTTCTTTATTCATCTTCAGTCAATCGATATCCCTCCCGTTCATCAAACCACCAAATTTTTATTTCCATCCCTCCCACCCCTGGGCTGTCAGCGGCAAAGCCTGTCCCTCCCCGGTCATCATCAGCGTTCCTTCGGAAACATCGGTAATATTTCCAATGATCTTTACGTCAGGCACCTTTGTCAGCTTGTCGTATTCGGACAGGGGTACGGTGAAGAGCAATTCGTAATCTTCACCTCCGTGAAGTGCACATACCAGCGGTTCCATTTTGAATTCTCCGGCCATCATCGATGTACTTGCATCGATCGGGATCCGGTCGTGGTAGATACGACAGCCCGTTCCCGAATTTTTACAGATGTGAAGCAGTTCGGAGGAAAGCCCGTCGGATATGTCTATCATGGCATGTATCTCAATCCCCTCGCTCTGCAGGAGACGGATGATATCCACCCGGGCTTCGGGTTTTAGCTGGCGCTCCAGGATATAATCGTATCCCGAAAGATCAGGCTGAACAGCCTGGTCCTGTTCGAACAATGATTTTTCCCTTTCCAGAAGCTGGAGCCCCATATATGCGGCTCCGAGATCCCCGGTGACGCAGACAAGGTCATTTACCTTTGCGCCGCTGCGGTACCGGATATCTTCGCGGTTCGCTTCACCAACCGCGGTGATGCTTATGACCAGTCCGGAAAGTGAAGAGACGGTGTCTCCCCCCACAAGATCGACCCCGTATTTCTCACAAGCCAGGTGAATCCCGCTGTAAAGTTCCTCTACAGCCTCTACTGAAAATTTCGATGAGATGGCAATGGATACGGTAATCTGTGTGGGACGGGCGTTCATTGCGCAAACGTCGGAAAGGTTGACAACCACAGCTTTATACCCCAGGTGTTTCAAAGGGGTGTAAACCAGGTCGAAATGGATCCCTTCAGTGAGCATATCGGTAGTCAGCACGATACATTTACCGCCGGTATCCAGTACGGCTGCATCATCGCCCACACCCTTGACAGTGCTTGCATTTACATGCTTCAGTCCTTTCGTCAGCCGTTCGATAAGCCCGAATTCACCTATTTCTGAAAGGGGAGTTGGTTTCTGGTGACCCATTGTCTTTTGAATTAAGTTTAAACCGCGAAGTTAGGACTATTCCGGGGAAAATGAAAAGGAAGGGAGGATGAAGGCAAGGGGTATGCTGCCGTATTCCTCCGGCATGAGGATGGCGGTGAAACTACCAGGGCGGGTAACGCATGTTAAGCGTATCCCGCCGCCAGCGTTGTAAAGGTAAAACCCAAATTTCTGCATTGCTGCAGAAGCATTACCATTTGGATTTTCGCAGGCGGTCTTTCCCTTTCGCCTTTCGCCTTTCCCCTTTCTCCTTTCATCTTCCCCTTTCGCCTTTCCCCTTTCTCCTTTCTCCTTTCATCTTATACCCGGGAAACTTCAATAGCCATCTCCCCATCCGGGATCACTATGTCAAGGGAAATCGTCCCGCCCGAGGATTTCACACTTACCGGACCGGCATATTCACCTGTGAGGGTGTTAAGTGTCCTGATGCGGTAACTCCCCGAACCGGCTTTCAATTCCAGCGTATTATGCCCCGTACCGACTGCCCTCAGGTAAATGGCGAAGGTATTGTCATTATCGGAAAGGACATAAGGGATAAGCCCGGGAGAACTTTTCACTGCCTGGTGATCCGGATGCAGCTTTTCCAGTTCAAACCGGCCGAGGAATTCCGCCAGGAACTTTAACTGTCGCCGGAGTTCCGGACTCCCCCCGCCAGGGGCTGCGTTCTCCCCCCTTCCGTCTTCATGGCCGGGATAGAAGGAATAATCCAGGTTATTGAAAAGCCCGCCGCCGCTCAGCATAAACTGCCAGGCCTGCCTTCGGTAAACCGGGTCACCGGAACCTGCAAAACCCGACTCGTCGAATCCTATGACCCTACCGTAATGATAATTCCATTCGACAGCCTCAGGCCAGGCATAATGAAAATGTATGATAGAGACATTTGGGCTCACCGACGGGATCGGAGACTTGTAATTGGTATAATTCTGTGCAATAAGATGTTTTTTGGGAAGTTCCTTTTCTGCAGCCGTGATCACGGATGATATACTATCCTGCCAATCCATGGATGCGCTGTCGGCGAAATCTGCTTTGTAGGTCCAGTCGTTGGAAAGGAGATCTTCCTTGTTCACGATATTGTAAACGGCAACTGCATGATCGGCCCAGGGCTCGTTCTGGATCTCGAAGAAAAAATTATCAAAATCGTTCAGCTCTGTTACCATTTTGCTGACAAACTCGAGCTGGTATTTCAGCAGCGGCCCGTTATTAAGGGTCTGTGCATCCCTATAGGCTATTTCCTGATCTATGTTTATATTATTCGCCGGATTCTGCGGACATATCTCCCAATGCCTGTCATTATATATGGAAGAGAACAGCGTTACTTCCACAATGATATTATGTGTGGCAGCCGTGGCGATAAAATCCTTAAGCCGGCTGAAATAGGCAGGATTCCATTGGGACAGGTCATATGCTATTTTACCCGAAGGCTCCTTTGTAACCCTCCAGGGAGTGATGATGCTGTCTTTGGCCGGTGCCAGGGTATTATACCGGATGCCAAAACTCTGCCCGTGGATCTCGAAATAGGAGCCGGTAAACATCCGCGTATAATTCATACCCTCATCGGCTAGCGTCCGGAGATATTTCCGGTAGTCAAAATCCAGGTTAAGCACGGCACCGTAATGTTCGGCAGATGAAATGATAGCCAGAGCCTTACCCTTGTACAAAAAATAATGGGGATTGGAAGGATGAAGGGCGAGAGGCTGACTTGCAACGGATGCATTTGCGGCACGGGGTTCCTTCATGCTGCAGGAGGTGATCAGTGAAGCGACAACCAGGAGGAGAAGGATTCTTTTCATAGGGAGCAGGATTTTAGTATAGAGGTGAATTCACACAAAAATACACAGAAAATCTTAGCTGCAAAAATGATTGGACTCTGGGGAGAAACACGGATGGTCGGGGAGTTTCACCACAGATTATCACAGATTATCACAGATAAAGTTGTTTCAGGATGTTTGAAATGGTTTGAGATGGTTTCAGGGAAGATCAATGTAGAACACGGATTTGACGGATGAACACAGATTTCACGGATTTTTTATTCCAGGTCTTTTCCCAAACCACCTGAAACCATCTGAAACCATCTGAAAAAATCCGTGAAAATCTGTGTTCATCCGTCAAATCCGTGTTCCTCTTCAACTTCACCAAATCACCAAATCACCAAATCACCAAATTCTTCCGGTGATTATCTTATTGCATCCAGCACCAGCGAAGAAGCGCCAAGAACCCCGCTGTTCTTCAGATCGGAGACTGCAATCTCAAGAGAGCGGTACAATCGCCGGAAAGGAAATGAATTTTCAAGAAAATCATGCATGCTTTTTTCAAATAAAGGAAAAGACCTGCTGACCGAACCGCCCAGTATGACAGCCTCGGGTGCCAGGCTAAAGAGCACATTGGCTATCGCTCTTCCGATATGTCCGCCCAGCTCGCGGAAAAGTCGCAATGCTTCAGGGTCACCCGATTGGGCTTTGATGGCCAGCACGGACCCGTCGAGGTCCGCATCGCGGAAAAACTGGCCGCTGGCATAGGCTTCCACGATGGAATCGCGGTATCCGATATTGCCGAATTCCCCGGCACCGCAATACCTTCCAGGGTAAAGATGGTCATTGATGATGATCCCTCCGCCAAGCCCCGTGCCGATCACGATCCCTACAAAATTCCGGTAAGGTTTTCCCTTGCCGAAATGCTTTTCACCCAGGGCAAAACAATTGGCATCGTTATTTACAAAGACGGGTTTATGAAATTCGTCTTCCAGCCAGTGTTTCAGCGGCAGCCGGTCCCAGGAAGGAATATTGACCACGTCGAGCACTTCATCGGTCTCAAGGTCCACCAGGCCCGGAACGCCTATCCCAATCCCGGCGATACCCGGCGAATGCACTTCCTTTATCACACGGATCACTTCTGCCAGAACCTCCTGCCTGGACCCTTCGGCAGGGGTCGGACAGGAATATTCCCTGACAATTTCCTTGCCGTCCACCAGGGCGGCTTCTATCTTCGTTCCCCCGATATCGACTCCGAGTATTTGCATGACTTTTGAATATTAGGATTGTTATAGTGGAAAGCCAGGTCCCCAAACAAGTCTCAAACATCTATTCTGTGTTAATCTGTGTAATCTGTGGTGAAAAATGAAAATTTTTTTAACCGCAAAGGACGCAGAGTTTAACGCAAAGGACGCAAAGAGAATTTCTTTCCTGATTCAAGAACCACGGGGGAATTACCTTGGTTACTACAATGAAATCCCTCCGGGGTCCAAGAGACACGCTGATCATATGAAATCAGATAATCATTCTTAAACCATTCAAACAACTCTCAAAATTCAACCTGAAACTATTTTTTCTGCCTCCTGTTACACTGTTTTACGTGACAGGCTTTTCATAAGCCCCGATAATTTCACCGTTTTATTATTCACCAGGGGATCCGCCCAAAAGGGTATGGACAGGATGTACCCGAGGGTGACCAAGAGGAAGAGCATGGCAAACCGCAGTCCGATATGATCGCCAAGCCATCCGATGATCAGCGGTACAAGCGCCCCACCGAAGATGCCTGAACAGAGGATCCCGGAAAAGGAACCGTGGTGTTTGTCGACAGAATTGAGGGCCAGGGAAAAGATGATTGCGAAGATCAGTGCGATGAAAAACCCGGTGGCCGGGAATGCCCAAAGTGACATCCATGCAGGACCAAACAATGCAAGGAGCACCGTGATCATAGAAAGAATGGAGATCGCCTTAAGCACCCGTTTCGAATCCACGAGTTTCAGGACGACAAGCCCCAGCAGGCATCCTACCGACATCAGGCCCCAGAACCAGGCGATAGCCCGGGCACCCTCGGCTTCCGGACTGAAATGATGGTATGTATTCAGGAACTTGCTCATCCAGTTCGCCAGCCCCTGCTCCGTACCCACATAGGCCATAATGCCGAAAAAATACAGAATCACGATCCTCTTTTTCAGCAGGCCTTTATACGTTTCCATAGCCCCCGCTTTTTCATCCTCTTTCAGGACGACCCGGGGCAGCCTGACGAAGATGATGATGCCGATCATCACGATAATGATGAAAGAAAAGAGCCAATAGAGCGAATTCCAGGGAAGATCAGGGGGAGCGAGCCGGCTGAGGATACTGACGAAAAAGTTACCGCCGCCTGTATACCCGCTGAGATGCTGCATAAGATAGGTGAATATGAACGGGGATATGAAGGAAGCCGAACCGAAGACGAGTTGCGAGAGTGTCGAATTGAAGGCAAAATTTTCCTCGCCTCCAGCCTGCCGCATCAGCGGGTTGATGACAACCTGGAGCATGGCCATACCCATACCGATAATGAACAGGGAAACGATGGCGATTATGTAGACGGGAAAAAATGCAAACAGAAGGCTGCCTGTAAGGGTGAAGCCGAAAGCGATCATCAGGGACGGCTTTCCGCCAAACTTTTCAATCATCATCCCTGCAGGAATAGACATGATCCCATAGGCAAGGAAAAAGGAGAAGGGCAGGAAGGCTGCAAGTGTAAGGCTGAGATTGTAATTATCGATGATGACGGGCATGATCGGCCCGAGGATATTGGTAATAAATGAAATTACAAACCAGATGCACAGGATCAGGAAAACGATAAGATTGTTTCTTTTCATACAGTTTTAATTTTCAGGGTTGTCTTCCGTCTTCCAGGGCATCCTTCCCGATCAGGCAGATCGTATTGGGATGCAGCCAGAGAAAAGATGCAGGCAATGTACACGTGATTCTTTCCGAGAGTAATTCTTTCACGACACTTCGTTTTTGTTTCCCCATGATCAGGATGAGTATCATCCGGGATCCCAGGATATCACCCATGCCCAGGGTGAGCCCAAATGACGGTTTTTCCCGCATCTCCCCGAGCATCGTGTGGGTTAGCGACATCTCTGAGAGCCTTGCAATATGGCATCCGGGGGTCAGCGAATCCGAAGGTTCGTTGAGAGCCAGGTGACCGTTCATACCCAAACCCAAAATGCAGATATCGACGGGACCTTCCTTCCTCAATACACCCCGGATCCTCTCGCATTCCAGTTCCGGATCCCGCGGATCGCTTTCAAAACCGTTATAACGTTTACTGTCGATGTTCAGCGGGAGCACCAGGTGATCCTGCAGGTAAGTCTCGCAGGTGGCCGGATGATCCATCGGAATTCCGCCCCACTCATCCAATTTCAGTATGCGGAGCTGCGAAAACAGCCCGGGATTAATTTTATATTCGGCAGCGAGCTGCCTGTAGGTCAGGGTAGGACTTCCTCCCGTGGCCGCACATAATAAAAGATCGTTTTTTTTTTAATGCCGCCGGTAACCAGTTCTTTTGCCCTCAGCCCGATCTCTTCCGGTGTATTTAATACCTCAATTTTCATTGCTTTCATTTTTTATCTCAGGGATGTAGCCGGAAAGATCCGCCGGTAATCCATACCGGCAGAAAACACTCCCGGGAATTTCAACCTAAATCCGGCTTACCTGTCTTTCTCTTACTGCTCAGCCCGCAACGGTCTTGTAAACCTAAAGTTTCAGTTCTCCCCAGCCTTCCCTGTACGTTCTTTTTACGAACTGGTTAGCCTGTTCAAAATTGGTAATCTTCATATTGGGACCGTCCCATTTGAAACCGATATACCGTCCGGGGTAAACATAGCTCGTCATTTCACCGTAAACAGGATCCGTTCGTGTGATCTTTTTATTGAGGCTGAAACTACGGAGCAGCAGGTTACCCATCAGTACGGTCTCTGTGAGTGGGCCCGCATAGCCGATGAAGGGTGAATCCACTTCAGCATTCCCGTACCCTGCGATGCAGGCATCAATGAACTGCCAGTAATGGCCATCATTGGCCCCCGGCACCCTGGGGTATTTCTGCGGAACGTTTATTGCATCATTAAGCGAAAGAGGAAGGAGAATGGGATTCCGCCCTCCCCAGCCACAGGCAGCCTTTCCCCTCGTGCCTACAAAAAGGGTGGCGCCTTCAAAATCGCCCAGGCCTGGCCAGTCACCCAGGACCTCGTTCATGTTCATTTCGGGATCCAGTTCGTCGGGCCTTTCGGGTATGATCCCGCCGTCCATCCAGTAAAGATCCATGTTTTTCCCGTTTTTCAGCGTGTAACGGAACCGTATCTTACTTGAGACGGGGCCGCTTTCGGGATAATTCGCTTCCGAAAAAATACCGTCATAGACCGTACTGGCGCTGCCTGATACTTCGGTCGGATAGCCGAGTTCGAGAATTTTAAAGGGAGGCCCCATGATATGACAACCCATATCTCCGAGGGCGCCTGTTCCGAACTTCCACCACCCCCTCCAGTTGAAGGGAACAAGATTATCGATATATGGTGTTTCCGGGGCCGTGCCCAACCAGAGGTCCCATTTCAGTTCTTTGGGAACTTTGGGATGCTGTTTGGGCCATGCGATTCCCTGCGGCCAAACGGGCCTGTCGGTCCAGCAATACACTTTTTCGACATCCCCGAGCAAACCTGCCTCTATCCATTCGCGCAGGGTCCGCATCCCGTCGGAGGAAGCGCCCTGATCGCCCATCTGGGTCACCACCTTGTACTTTTCGGCGGCCTGCGTGAGGATCCGGGCCTCGTAGATATCATGTGTCAGCGGTTTCTGGAGGTAAAGGTGTTTGTGAAGCTGCATGGCAGCCAGCCCGACAACAGCATGGTTATGATCGGGAATGGCTACGGTCACTGCATCGAAATTATCGCTCTCTTTGTCGAATAGTTCCCGCCAGTCATAATAGAACGGGGAATTCGGAAATTCCTTCCTCATCGGGGTCGCCATCCGGTCGTCGACATCACAGAGATGGGAGATCACCACATTTTTTTTCGGTGTGGCCATAAAGGTATGAATATCCGCAGCCCCCTCCCCGCCGCAACCGACAGCGGCAATATGGAGCTTATCACTGGGGGCGACAAATCCCTTTCCACCCAGAACATGACGGGGGACGATATAAAAGCCGGCAGTGGCTATCGTCGATCTTTTTATAAAATCGCCGCGGGTCATTCCTTTTTTCTTACCGCTGGTTTTCTCTTTTTCCATGGTATGCTTTGTTTTCAATTATTGAAGTCACTTCATGTCCGCTTCTTTTTCCAGCGGTTTTACTGCCACTTCCTTAAAGTATACGACATCATTGTCGCTGTGATTCTGGAGCCCAAAGAAACCATACTCAGGCCTGCGACCCCGGAAAGGTTCGAAATCGAATTTCCTTTCGGGCACTTTATCTCCTTCCGTATAATCGGTGACTTTCTCACCGTTCACATAAACTATGGTTCTCAGCCCGTCGAGTGTGATCTCCATTGTATTCCATTCCGGGCCCGGTTTTCCGGGTTTGGCCAGCGGTTTGGTCAGGGAATACAATCCCCCGGTGTAATGGTAATCATCCTCTCCCGACAACTCAGGCTGATTGTCGATCTGAACTTCATAGCCGTAGTAAACAGGCATCCATTCTTCAAAAGGCTTTATGGGTATCCGGATGAAAACGCCGGAGTTGCTGTTTGTGTCCCGCATTTTATAAACCACACGTATGGTGCAATTGCCGAATTCACTACCGGCCCAGTATAAAAGGCCCATGCCTCCATGGCCCCTGATCATACCGTCTTCAACCGACATCGATCCGGGGCCTACATGCTTCCACCCGGTAAGATCCTTACCGTTAAAAAGCTGCCGCCATTCACTCTTATCGTCCTGTTTTCCGGTTTTACCCGGCTTTACCCCGGCATAGCCGGTGTTCACAAGACCAATAAATAAAATACCTAAAAAGAAATGTTTCATGGTCATTTTTTTACTTTTTATTTTGACAATATCCCTTTAAAATTTCAGCACCATTCATTTAACAAAATAACTTTCAGGATGATGAAAAGTTCTCTCTTCATCGCGTTTAAACCAAAGGATTCGGTTGCGAAGTCGAAGGGTTGTCGGGTTTTCTTTCCGATACTTATTACTTTTTTTTATGGCCGGATCTCCGCGTTGAATGCCTTTTACTGAAGTATTTTAAAGAAAATCCTTCAAATATATTTATTAATTTATAATTTCGTATCGTTTCTTTTGTAAAAAGTATATAGTTTCGTTTTGTTTCCTTCCGGATTTACAGGCAGGCGGGAGAAATTGAATTAAAAACGTAGAATAGAAATGGATAGACAGATCTCAACCGTGGAGAGGCGGCGGATCATCCTCGAAGAGCTTCACAGAGACAAGCAGGTAAGCACTTCCCGTCTGAGTGAAATCTTCCGGGTGAGTGTTGTCACTTTACGCAAAGATCTCAAGTACCTGGAAAGGAAAAAATTGCTGATCAGGTCCCGCGGAGGGGCAATGCTTCCGGTTAGGGTGGGATACGACCTGCCGGTGGAAAAAAGGAAGATTCTCAACCTGGCACATAAAAGGATCATTGCCCGCGAGGCTGCCTCCGTCATTAAGCAGGGAGACACGGTGATTCTGGATTCGGGTACCACAATAATGGAACTTGCCGGAAGAATGAAGGACGTTGTAGACCTGACGGTGATCACCAATGCACTTGACATTGTCATGAAATTATCCGGATCTGACAATGTAAAGATCATTGTCCCGGGAGGGATATTCAGGAAAAAATCCTTTTCTCTGATCGGTGTGAATGCAGTAGAGAACTTTCGTATGTACAAGGCCGATAAATATTTCCTCAGCGCCGATGGAATGACAAAGGAAGGCGTTTTTACCTCTAACCTGGAGGAAGGCCAGATCGCCAAACTCATCATGTCGAATGCAAGGGAGAACATTATACTGATGGATTCCGGCAAATTCGGCCGGATGGGGATCATTAACTTCGCCCCACTTACTAAAATACATATGCTGATCACGGATAAGGAAATCCCTCAGGAATATCATAAAATGCTTGTTGAGGCGGGGATCAGGGTCATTATTGCTGAAGAAGAATAATGAAATTTTTATAAAAGCACCAGTATAGAAATTCTACATATCCTATCGTAACCACAAAAATCCCGAAATAAACCCATTTCCCCGTTTAGGTCATTGAAAATTTCTCCCTTTGGAATGTATTTGTGTTTTGCCATACAATGTGAGCTTGCAAAATTTACAGTTTAAATGTATTTTTCGGCAAACCTACCATCGGATTATGCAGCGGTTCCTGGTCCTTCTCTGCCTTCTGTTCTTAAATCCCGGGATGAAAGCCCAGGACGCGAAACTCCCGTTTTCCACCGGAGCCGCATTCCATCATGGTTATATGCTCCCCGAGTACCAGTTTATCAACTATCTGGTTGATCGCCCGGTCTCGGCCTTTGAAGTCGATATTTACCGGCAGACCACGGGCATGAACGAATGGGAACAACTTTACCGTTACCCCGATTATGGAATTTCAATCATGTATTCTTCGCTGGGTAACCGTGAAGCCTTCGGTGAATATACGGCACTCTGGCCCTGGTATCGCATTCATTTCATCGACAACCCAGGTTTCTCGCTCGATTACCGCCTCGGTCTGGGACTATGTTACGTCAACACAGTCTTCGATCCCGAAGCAAAACTACCGGGACCGGGCCATAGGCTCACATATGAATATTTTTTTCAACCTGGAAACAGGAACCCGCATCAGGCTGTATCGTAACCTGTGGCTTACCAACGGCATTGGTTTCAGCCATCTTTCCAATGCCAATCTAAAAGAACCCAATTTCGGTCTGAACGATATTTCCTTCTTTGCCGGGTTGGACTGGGTGCCGGATAACCGCATGAACCGGCAGCGCCAGGAGATCCCGGAAGCCGAAAAGAAAACCGGTTACTGTCTTACCCTTTCGGGAGCGCCCAAACATACGCGCTCTTTCGAAGGTAACCGTTACCTGGTAACCTCCCTTTCGTTTGACATTAACCGGCAGATCTCTCATAAAACGAAGTTGGGTGGCGGTGCAGATATCTTCTACGATTCATCCACGAAGGATGAAATGGAAGGTCGCAACATCGCGGGTTACCGGCAAATATACAATTACCGGACAGGGGTGCATATTTCGGAAGAATTCATGTACAGCCGGCTATCTTTGATTTTCCAGGAAGGGGCATATCTTTTTCTTCCCGACAGGGTGACTGGTTGGAAGATTTATACACGCGGGATCGTACAATTCAGGTTCAGCAGGCATTTCATGGCCAGGATTTCGATGAAATCGCATATATTAGTGCTCGATCATCCCGAACTCGGGCTCGGCTATTGCTGGTGATAAATGGAAATAAATGCAAAACAACAACTTCAGCATACGAAAAATATTCGGAAGACTTATTGTCCTTAGTCTCCTGGTTGCGTGGGGTTGTGATAAGAACAGCGATGATACCATCCTGAAGACCGTATCCCTGCCTCCATTCGATACCCTTCGCATAAACGGTCCTATGAATGTGTGCCTTTCCATGGATACTGCAGAATATATGATTGTTACCGGGATCCCGGAAGTTGCAGAAGGGGTGGAAGCGGTTGTTCATAATGGCACTCTTACTCTGAACAGTACTTATTCCTTCAAGATGTTCAGGCCTGCAGCCAACAAACCGGAGATCCGGCTTCACCTGCGTTCCGTCAGCCGGATCGAGGCGGCGGAAGCCTGCGGGATCACATGTGAGGGACAGGTAACCGGCGGGGAAATCGGCCTGATCGTCATGGCAAAGTATTCAGACATTGACCTGGATCTCAGCTGTCACACCGTTTATTACTGGGACTATTCCCTCTCCGGGGGAAAGATCGTGCTCACCGGAACGACGGATGAACTGAAGATCTGGAATTTTTCCCTCATGACCTTCGATGCCTCGGGACTCGTTTCCGGCCGTGTATTATGTGAAAACAGTGCACAAAGCCCATGTTATGTGCGGGCTGTTGATGAACTCACTTACAGCATAAAAGGACAGGGTAACATATACTATTACGGGCATCCCGCATCCATCATTGATAACGGTGTAACCTCCACAGGTACGCTGATCCGGGGCGGGCAGTAAATCATTTATTTTTTCTGACAGGAAGGGCAAAAATAGGTGGACCTTCCGTGAACCTTGATCTTTTTGATCTTTCCACCGCAATCCGGGCATTCCGTACCTTCCTTCCTGTGCGAGACAAGATAATGACGGGGCATCTTATCAGGATCGGCTTCGTTGTTGATGGCCGTCTTCATCACGCGTTTTATCGTGCTGTAAAGGGATCTCATTGCTTTATCGTCAAGCTTTTTGATATTTGCCTCAGGATGTATCTTTTCCTGGTAAAGGATCTCATCGGTATATACATTGCCCAGGCCGGAAACGGAGGATTGATCCATTAGGGCCGATTTGATGACTCCCTTTTTATTTTTCATCGCTTCGAGAAAAGCATCCTCGCCGGCATCAAAGACATCAGGGCCGATACCTTTTTTACCGGCAAAATCCCCGATATCGTCAGTGATATCAATTTTGCCGAATTTGCGTCTTGAGATATAAGCGAGATTATGATCATTGTCGAAATCGATGACAAGCTGTGCATATTTCGGTTTATCATCGCTGTGTCCAAAATATTCCAATGATCCGGTCATACCAAAATGCATGACCAGCCACCTGTCGCCGGATTTCAGGAAGAGGTATTTACCCCTGCGCTCAGCCACGCTGAATGTATGCCCTTCCAGCGTCTGCGTTATCTTTTGCTTTGATGAGTTCAGGATTCTAGTATCGTAATATTCGATATCTTTTATTTTCTTATTCAGCGCATGTTTCTCTGCATAGCGCCTGAAATTTTCAACATCCGGTAATTCTGGCATAATATATTAATTTACAATTATGTTAAATATGGTCATCATCCGGGCATCACTCTTCTGATGCCAGTTTTTCGAATTTCTCTTTTGCGGACTTTAATCCGGTTTTATGCTTGTGGAAGTCTTTCCAGGGATCGGCCTTTTTTGACAACCGGTTGAAGATATTGTCATAAGTATAGCTTACGGAGGTGACATTGCTGTCCGAAATTTCATCCCAGTCAATCGGAACGGCCACAGGCGCTCCCTTCCTGGCCCTTAATGAATAAGGAGCGACACCTGTCTGCCCGTACGAATTGCGCAGATAATCGATGAAAAGGCGATCCTTCCTCTTGTCTTTTCTTGATTCAGCGGTATACCGGTCCGGATACTGACCGGCAAGATAGTGTGCTATGCCTGATGCAAAGTCTCTTGATTCATCGAAAGTGGTTTTCCCGTCGAGGGGAATGACGATATGCACACCTTTGGATCCGGTGGTCATCATAAATGACGTAAGATCCAGCTTATCGAAAAGCTCCCTGATATCCCGGGCGCCTTTCCTTACCAGGTCAAAATTCCCTTCCGGGGGATCCAGGTCGAAGATCATCCGGTCCGGATTATCGAGATGATCTTTTTTGCTCAACCATACATGGGGAGTTATGACACCCTGGTTAACCACGTATAACAGGGTATCCAGGTTGTCACAGTTTACAAGGTGTTCTTCATTTTTTCCCTTCACCTTTACTTTTACCTTAATGGTTTTTATCCAGCCGGGAAAATAATCCGGCTCGTCTTTCTGAAAGAACCCGGATTTCTGTATTCCGGAGGGGTAACGGTGAAGTACGAGAGGCCTGTCCTCAAGATAGGGGAGAATATAGTCCGAAATTTTCCGGTAATATTCAGCGATATCTTTTTTCGTCAGTTTCTCATCCGGAAACAGGATCTTGTCCGGATGCGTAATCTCTATATTTCGCCTTGCGGCTTTGATTTCTGTCATTTTACGACCTCCTTTCGTACGTCCCCGGCTTTCTTATCATCGCGAAGGCCCAGGAAACTTGGATGCCTGAGCTTGTTGTCACCGGTCCATTCCGAGAATCTGAACTGACCCACGAGTTTCGGTTTCAGCCAGTGGACATGTTTTTCCTTTATGTTCTCAATGTCATACGGGGAATGATCCTGTTCAAGCTCGTGCATTTTTTTATAAAGCCGTTCCAGGGTTTCATCATCATAACCGGTACCTACCTTACCCGAATAATGCAGTTTGCCCTGCTCATAATACCCCGTGAGCAGGGCACCGAAATGTTTCCTCTGCCCTTCAGGTTCCGTGAATCCGCAGATCACGAGTTCCTGCCTGTTCTCGCATTTAAATTTTAACCATTTTTTTGACCGGCCGCTGACGTATGCAGCGCCTGCATCCTTTGCAATGAGACCCTCCCAGTGCTTTCCGCAGGCTTCTTCGAGAAAGGCTTCCCCATCCTTGTTACGATGCGGAGTGAACCGCACATTCCCGGATTCGAAATCCAGGGCATCCCGTAGTAATGACTTCCGGCTCCGGAGCGGCAGGGCGGTAAGATCATAACCTGTGAAATATATGATATCGAAGGTATAGTAAAATACAGGCACGCTCAGATCGGGATTTTTCCGGTGCATCCTTTTCTGAAGAAGGGAAAAACTAGTGACATTGCCTTCGAAAGCCACGATCTCCCCGTCAACAATGAAATCCCTTTCCATATTTTTGAAGGCATCTGCAATCTCCGGATACTCTGAATTGATCTTTTTTTTGTTTCGGGACATCAAGGCAACGGAACTGCCTTCTTTATATATTATGCAACGTTCGCCGTCGAATTTCCGCTCATAAATCCAGTCCTCACGGGAAAAACGGTCTTTCGTAAGTGTTGCCAGCATCGGATCGATCCATGAAGGCTGTTTTCTTTGCTCAATGCTTTCTTTCTCTTCTGCACTTAAAATATCAAAAATTCTGTCCATGACATTTAAAAATTGGTTTACCAGGATCAGGGAAGAAAATTATTTTCCCTTCTCTTCCTTTTTCGCTTCCTTCTCCATTTCCGATGCAATTTCCTTTACCGTCTTTCCGGAGAGCACTGACTTTTTATCAGAGCTGACGGGATTCCGGCGTGCATCAGCCTCATCGTCCTTCATCTTTTTCAGAAGCCATTTTCCCTCCTCCTTTTTGCCCGTGCGGATAAGCACAAAACCGCCTTTGAGTTTCTTCCCGTGAAGCCTGATTTCGATCTTACCTTCATCGAAGGATTCGGCCATCGACATTCTATGGTCTTTCTTCTCCTCCCTGAGATTATCATAGGTACCGCCATCCCATACGATCACGGTACCTCCGCCGTATTCACCCTCAGGAATGGTGCCTTCAAAATCGACGTACTCGAGCGGGTGATCCTCGGTGTTCACTGCCAATCTCTTTTCGGAAGGATCGGTGCTGGGTCCTTTCGGAACGGCCCATGACTTCAGCACCCCGTCCACCTCCAGCCTGAAATCATAATGCAGCCTGCTTGCATCATGTTCCTGGATCACAAAAACCGGTTTTTTTGAACCTTTCCTCTTTCCGCCCCCGGGTTCCAGCGTTTTCGAAAAATCACGCTTTTTACGGTACTCATTCAACTTCGATTTATCTATATCTGCTTTCTTATTCCGTGTCATCTTATCTTTTTTGCTAAAACCTCTTCATTCAACAAATCAACCAATCAACCAATCAACAAATAGTTACGGTCCCATCGTCTCCGCCGTCCTCACCATCTGGTTCGCGTATCCCCACTCGTTATCGTACCAGCTCATGATCTTCAGCAAATCACCGGCCACAACCCTTGTCATGGAAAGGTCGGCAACCGATGCCCTCGGGTCTCCGATAATATCGGATGATACATACGGATCATCGGTAACTCCGAAGATCCCCAGATAGCGGTCGGACGCAGCCTCTTCCCGGAGGATGCCGTTTACCTCTTTTTCACTGACCTCCCTCTTGGTCTGGAAGGTGATATCGGCGATCGATCCGACGACCACGGGACCGCGGATCGCCACCCCGTCGAATTTTTTATCGAGCTGGGTAAGCACCCTCGTCGTAGCCAGTGCCGCACCGGTTGTTGTGGGAACGAAGTTGGCCGAAGCAGCACGTCCCCTCTTGAATTTTCCGGCGGTGGAATCGGTCAGGCTTTGCGATGCGGTGAACGCATGCACGGTAGTCATGACCGCCTTACGGATCCCGATATGCCGGTCGATGATCTCCACGACCGGTGTGATGCAGTTCGTGGTGCAGCTTGCGCAGGAATGGATATCTTCTTTAACATCGGGAAGGTTGACGCCCAGAACGACGGTAGGGATGCTGTCGTCTTTGGCCGGGGCCGAGAGGATGACCTTTTTGGCCCCGGCCCGCAGATGTTTCTCCAGTCCATCCCGCGTCCGGAATACACCTGTGCAGTCGAACACGATATCGACATCGTGGTCTTTCCAGGGAAGGTTTTCCGGATCGGATTGGTTGTACACCTTGATGGTATGGTCGTTGGTCTCAAAGTTCCCCGAGGCGACTTTTACTTTTTTACCGTACCGTCCGTATACCGTATCGTAATTGATCAGGTAGGCAAGATTTTCAACATCTTCCAGCTCGTTTACCGCGACGAGACGGAAGGCGTCGTTGGCTTCGATGATCTTGAAAACGGACCTGCCGATCCTTCCCAGACCGTTGATGGCTATTTTTTTCATGCGTATGGTTTATCGGTGGTCTGAGTGCTCCACCCGTATTATGCCCTCGTTGGTCCATATTTAATACCAAAAGAACCGGAAATTGTATCTGACTGTAATTATGACCGTTAACATGAAGTGCGATTGGTACAGGCGGGACCGGGTGTATAGAAATCTCCACAGTAGGGATTCTCATTGGAAATTCATGAAATTATATTTTTATTTTTCATCTAAAGCCGTTCTGCCGGAATGCCTGATTTACCGGAGAAGGAATAGAGCGTTCAGGTTAATGGCTCTCACCACAGGCTAAAAGGCCGCGATGGCAGGGTGACTACCGTTACGGGTGCATAAAATAAGGATCTGCCAAAAGAATTACTGCGAGAAAAAATACAGGAAAAGATGTTAACTTCCGGTCAGGTAAAGCGGATATCAACTTATCATCCGGTTTCGAAGCGCATAATATATCTGAATTAAACCAGACAGTAATTAATTATATGTCCAGCAATTATTTTGGTGTCAGATATATAATTATTACTAAAGTTCAATACAAAAATTGTAATTTTGTGAAACCAGAGTCGTTTGGTATCAGGAATTAAAGATTTCTCTAACGTCATGATCTATTACAGAAATTTCTCAAAGAAACGAAGAAATTACCGTGATAAGGGATTCTTTACTGATTGATACAGAGATGAATTTTTTACACATCAAAAAGCAGGTAAATTATGAAATTACAATATATTTCCGACGACAAAGGACAGACTACCGGTGTATTTATCCCCATCCAGGAATGGGAGGCTCTCAAATCAATGTACAAAGGACTGGGAGATGAAGATATGGACGTGCCTGAATGGCACAAAGACCTGGTAAGAAAACGCCTGGATGATTACCAGAAAGATCCGGGGTCCGCCATGGACTTTGATTCCGCAATGGATGATATCGAAAAAGAACTTTAATGTATAAGTCCGTCACGCTTCCTCTGGCCAAAAAAGACATCCTGGATGCTGCCAGGTGGTATAACAAACAAAGCCAGGGACTGGGCAGAAGGTTCACCCATGAAGTTCGTGACATTGTCCAATACATCAGACAAAACCCCACTGCTTTTGGCATTCGTTAGGACCAGGTCAGAACAGCCGTTCTGAAAGCCTTTCCGTTTATGATTCATTATACCATTGATGAAAACAGTAAAACCGTAATTATCTCTGCAGTGCTCCATACCAGCCGTAATCCCAAAGAGTGGGAGAAGAGATGAAAAAAGCCCCGGATCTTCCGAGGCTTTTCTCTTTATAAGGCTGACAATTAGATCATTCTATAATTTTTTCTTCTTTCCTGATCGTCTTTTTTGTCTAGCCAACAACCCGGATACATTTATCAGCACCCAGGTCTTAACGGAACTCTCCAATACCCTTAAAAAGAAGTTCAACCTTTCCTGGAAAGAAATTGAACCCGTACTCTCAGAAATAAGTTCCGGATTCAGCATATATGTAAACAAGCCCGCTACAATTGAACATGCTTGTCGTATTGCCGATAAATACCAGTACTCCTTTTATGATTCCCTGATTATTGCCGCTGCATTAGATTTTTACTCGACACCCCTGAAATAGAACATTCGTATTAACCTTGCAATAAATTGGTATGGTTTTCAACTGAAATAATGGTATGGTTTTCAAGTGAAGGATATAATCACCAAAGCCGGCGAGGAAAGGTCCTTTGGAACGAAAATTGAAATTACGTTAAAACGTTGTATTTTTGTTGAAAACAGCAAATGAATGTCCTGACTCGCATAATTATGTACATACCAGACAGTAAGGTGGGGTTCCTTTATGAAGCTGATCAAAAACCTGGGGATTAAAAAAAGCAGAGGCATTCCGATCAACAAAAAAGCTTTGTCGATGATCTGCAGCAGTTCCTGGAACAGATGAAGCAGCACCAGGAAGGAAAAATAAAACTTCAATCAACTGAAGATTTTTCTAAATGAACGTTAATATTGTTGTTATTAATGAACAAAGCAATGGAAGCTTACAGAAAGATAGTTAAAATAAAAAACCATACTTTAAATTTACTTCTACCGAAAAAATTCAAGAATGGTAAAGTTGAAGTGATTGTATTGCCTGTTGAAGAACAAACAGAAACAAACAACCGTAAACCTTCTGATTTCAGGGGGTGTATCTCAAAAGATACCGCTACGGCTATGTTAAACAGTATTGAAGAAAGTCGAAAAGAATGGGAAAGGAATATTTAATTGACACAAATATACTTATCGGATATACCGGTGACTTGTTGCCGGAAAAAGCCCATTCTTTTGTATCCGGCATAATTGACCAACAGTTTGCCATTTCAGTAATAAACAAAATTGAAGTTTTAGGGCATAATACAGCCGGAAAGGATATTGAGGATTTTATTGGACTGGCTGATGTTCTCGAACTTTCTGAAGAGGTAACTCATAAAACTATCGAATTTCGCAAAAAATACAATCCCAAACTCCCCGATGCCACTATAGCCGCCACTGCCCTTGTAAACAAACTCACCATTATCACCCGCAATACGAAAGACTTTGAAAAAATTGAAGGGCTGGAAGTCCTGAACCCTTACGATATTTAAAACCACTCCCAACGATGTGATTTCTTAAATGTCGCTCCCGGTTCTGCTTCCGGATTCTCAAATAACCTTCTATCGCTTTTCTTTTGCTTCTGTTTTTGCGATCGCATTTGTAGGTGTTTAAACCAGCTGGGTACAACGGACATACTGTTTTTATGGCTTCGGCTCATGGTGCTGTAAAGTTAATATACTGACTGGTAATAAAAAAGCCCCGGATTGTGTCGCTGCATCAATATTTATTGTATTTTCTGTAGTTCTCTTTCTCTTGGGTCATACCAATGTTGCTTTTTAAAACTCCACCTCCAGGGCCAATTCAAGAATGATTTTAAAAATCTTCGTTTATTAAGCTTTGGATAATCGTCAATAATAGGGCCAACCAAGTTTATTGTTTCAGCGGAAATTATCTCAATCCTATATTCATCAACTCCTTTAGTCCCTTGCATAAAATTTGAACAACTTGTTTCAGGGTGCTTTCTTTTAAGTAAAGAGTCAATGTTATAATTATCAACATAAATAGTTAATTGGCTACTATTAATTTTATACCTTCCAATCCCATGATACTTGGTAGCAATACTTCCTTGATAATTCCCATTTAGCGTAAAATCAATTAACGTGTCATTCAAAAAATGAATATACTCACAGTTTTTATTCACAAACCTATCACCAGGACTCTGTGAATAAGCCCTGTTGACAATAATAGAGAAGTGTAGGATAATACTTAAACAAAGTGTTTTGTATTTTAATAGAGCTATATTTTTCATTCTGTGCTAAAGATTTATAAACCAGAATCTTAAATTTTGACCTAATCCTGAACCTTGGTCAAAGTTTCTCATATTAAATCTGCGTCCATTATATGGATCAAAAATTACTGCATCAAATCTTTTACCTGGGACATATAATATTTTTTTTACAGCCATTGCATGCCCCTGTCCAGAATTTCTATAATTATCAAGCGTAATCATACCTCTTCCACCACTTTGATCAAGACTTAAAATATCATTATAATTAACATAATTTGGATCGTTACCTGGATATTTCATTACATGTCCACCTCCATTTCTAATATTTTGCATAGTATGGTATTCCTGACCTGAATTTGTATAGGTATCCCAGTATGCCTCAGTATTTCCATACATGTCCTCAAAACTCTTAGCCATACAGTTTATCTGACCTGCTCCTCTATTTTTCACTTCCTCAAAAATAATCTCATCAGGTTTGTCCCACCAGGCTAAAGACCATTGATCACGGTTATAACCCCACCTTTCAGGTTCTGTTCCCCACCAGTAATTCAATCCTTGATTATGTGACATGGTGAATCCAGAGATTCCTCCAGATATACCTCCAGCTATTGCAGATGGGCCCCAATTCTCAAAAAATGGCTCTCTCAATATTGTATTAGAAATTCCATTTCCAATAACATTCATTCCTGCGTGCAGTGAACCATTTGGAATAATACCAGGTACACCAATATTTTGTGTGACAAAACCAAAACCAGCATTGATTCCGGCATATATTAATGATTCCCCCGTATTTAATCCATTTGATTTTGCATTTGCAAAATCCATAGCAAATTGAGCAACTTTAACAGTGGTTGCAATAATTGCAGCTGTTGTGTAAATTGAAACTGCTGTCTGAGCAGCACAATAAATACCCAGAGGTATCATCCAAAAGAACTCTCCACTAGGATCTGTATAGATAAGCGGATTATTCAGGCAATAGGTATACCGGTAAACCCGGTTTCAACCTCCCTGCTCCAACTTTTCAATGACCAGGAACCGGCTTTCATTCCAAGAACTTACATCTAAGATAGTGATTTTCTTTTTTCAATTGAATAACTTTTTTCAAATTCTTTTCAATTCCCTCCGGGAGTTTAAGTTGATAAAGAAAAAACACCGGTTTGTTTTGACAGATCCTGCCATTTTAGCCGCTTAGGCAACCTAAAGCAACACCAACAGTGATCGATGGCAGATAAGTAACGCTGGTTTAAAACACGTATATGAAGTTTTCTGATATTTCAGTATATTTGTAAAAATAAAATCAAAAAGATGAGATCCAATACAGCTGATATAAAAAATCAACTTCATAAGCTCATCGTTGAAACCGATGATGAGACCATTCTCACAAAAGTACAGGCATATTTTACTACCCTTAAGGAGACAAATATTGATTGGTGGGACACGATATATGACAAGGAAAAAGATGCCATTAACCTCGGCCTGAGACAGCTGGAGAATGGCGAAGGAATACCTCATGAGGAAGTCAGGAAAAAAGCTGACAAAATCCTGGGTAGAAAATGAAGCAATACCGGATTTCCTGGTCTCCACTGGCAGAAGAAACTTATCTGAATACCCTTTCCTGGATCCTTGAGAGATGGACCATCAAAGAAGCGGAAGATTTCGAAGCAAAAGTGGAAAGCCTC
Organism: uncultured Bacteroidales bacterium; assembly: GCA_963771005.1. GTDB lineage: Bacteria > Bacteroidota > Bacteroidia > Bacteroidales > DASQZK01. Next base: position 7,324 of record CAVYRO010000008.1, on the reverse strand, counting down.
CTGGAGAAACTAAAAACCCACAAATATCTCTGCCCGCCTTCCGGTAAGCGAGAAAACCTGAGACGGTGTGTGATTGCTCCCCAGACTTCCCTGGTCTATCAAATCAAAAACGATTTCATAGAACTTGTGGCCTTCTTCGACAACAGAAGTGACCACTAGTATTGAAAAAGTCCCGGAGGAGTCCGAAGCTTTAAATAACTACTTCATTTATCTTTTTTATATTTTCTTGTACTTGGTTGTTCTTTAGATCTCTTGATTGTCCTGACTTTAAAAAAGATAAGACATTCTTTTTTAAGTAATTGCCAGCTATTTTACTTTTTGTGCCTGTCTGTTTTATTATTTCAGGCAAACAATCAAATGGGCTATTAATTAGCCAATAAATTAGATATCCAATATGGTGCTGATTTTTATACTCGGGACTGTCTTTCGATAATAATTTATTTGCGTAATAGTCTGAAAGCAGATCGATTCCTTTTGTAGAATTCACTCGACAATACTGTACAATTAAGAAGAATGCGCGGCCTGTTTGATTTTCAAGATGATGCATAATATAAGCGTTATACAGTCCATCCGGTTTTTCATAGTTAAGTTGAAGCATCGCCATAATCATATCTTCTCTCCAATTTTCATCTTTTAATTCAGAATATGATAGATAGATACTTTCCAGTTCGGGTGACACCGTTATCAAGTTTGCTTCAACTATTACCTCTAAACACAAAGACCAAAGGTTATTTTTATTGGTGCGGATTTCTTCCAAAAAGAATTCTATGAATCTTTTTCTATCAGGTTCATCAGTTCTATTTAGGCTTAATGACAATTGTTTAATTAGGGATCTTCCACCGTCCTTATAGGATTTGAAATCCCTTTCAAATTCGCTAATAATTTCAATAATCTCTTTATCTTCCATTTTACCATATCTGTTTAATAGTTAGATTATATATCCCACTTGGTTTATAAGTTCCATTATGCAGAAATTCCCAACCACCACCGCCATGTCCGTAAAAGTTACCATTAACAGGCCGACTAATCTGGATATTGGATAAATTGAAGTTAGGATCAGTGGTGTTAATCTCAATCCGATATCTTGGCACCCGTGGTAAATCTAAATCAAATGTAGCTGATAACCTATTTAACTCACCGTCTGGTGTTAGGTATAATGTTTTTCCTTTACCCAGTTCACTCCATCCATAGGGTTCGTCATATGTATAATGATACAGTTTATCGGGTACTTTCAATTCCGAAGGGTCACTATAACTTTTATTGAATGGCTTTGGTTTAACCTCAAAATCAGGCTCATCAAATTTGAGGGAAGGTGTATACGTTTTTCCTGGGCCAGTTCCTTTTAAGGAGCCATCCCAAAAGGTTCTCCCCTTAGCTAATGCTGAAATACCTTGTATTGACCCTCCTAACACTCCTCCTCCAAGTATACCAAGAGCATATTGTCCGGGAGTCATCATCGGGTCTCCAAAATACAAGGAGTTGCCAATACTTAGAACTGGCATAGAATATGCGGAACCTATTGCTCCTCCAGCAGCTCCTGCCAAAAAACCACCCGCACCACCAGCCGCCCCTCCAGCAGCAGCAAAAGCAGCTCCACCTGTGGCATAACCTATGGCACCTGCTGCAGCACCTATTCCATAAGCAGCAAGGCCATCACCAACACTATTTATTTTACCTTGTAATGCTTTTGTACCAAGATTAATAGCTCCACCGACATCCATCGCGATTCCAAGAGCTAAAGAGGCACCGCCGGTGACAGGAGCTAATAATGCTCCAATAATAGTAAAAATAATCTCCCCATCCGGATCTGTATAGACAAGCGGGTTATTGAGGCAATATACTTACCCGTAGAACCAGACCATAGACAACATTACCTTATAAAACTATTCGTACTATCAGGTTTGGGAGAAAACGCTCTAAAATGGTAAACTTCGTTTAATTCCTTTTCTTCTCCTGTTTTGGGACGTACAGATTTTGTAATTACGAAAGTCGTGTCGTTTAGGATTTCGCCTGAACGAATATAAGCGGGCATCGGACCTCCTGATGAAGGATACCATCTTTCAAATAATAGATTATTTCCTTCTATTTGAAATAATCCCCATCTTATTTTACTCTTCTTCACTGCTGTTATCCATTCCTGAGAAGTAAACTCAACTTCATGATTTTCGATTTCGCTAATGGGAAAACTTCCACCACCATAAAGAACAGTACCATCGGCATAGAAAAAATAAATCGTATAAACATTATTATCCATCTCTTGAAAATAATATCCATCAATTCTTAATTGGTTGCCCGAATAGATTGTTTTTACTAAAGATAGTTTGTCATCAGAAAGAATTTCTTTGGTACAACTATTCGAATATATCATAATTACTAATATTATTAAAAACTTCATTTCTTTCATTATTTCAGTTAAAATAATAACACTACCATAGAGTATTCCCCGTACCTGATCCAAAATAGAAATACCATGCAGGATTTATGTCTAGGACTAGAAAATAAGGCGATTTACCATGTGTTAAAATATCATGCGCGAATTTGTTCTGAAAGAGATTTCTATTTTTTTCAGAATTCTTTCCAACTCTAAAAGGACCAAGCCCTATATAAAATACACCAGCTCGATATTTATCCGGATCATCTCCGTTAACATTCTTCACATAATGTTCACGTCCATTAATAATTCTAGTTTCGCGGCTTGCACCACTTAATCCTGGATCCCCTGTAAAAAGATTTATACCCGCTTTAAAAGGCCCCACTTTTAAACGAGCAGCAGCAGTCCTGTACCTATCTCCTCCATCAGCAGCGGGTACGCCGGGGATATACTCTCCAATTCCAAACATGTAGTCATTTTCATATTTAAAGTTAATAAATGGACCTCCAATGGTTATCATGTTTGTTGTCTGACTTGTGCCTCCACTACTAAAGGTTGTACCGGAATAATTCACTACTCCGCCAAAAGTCCATTCACCGCCAAATCTTGTTTCCCAACCTTCATAACTATCATCATAGTGTTGCCAATAGTATGTAGCTCCAGCATGAGCTCTATAACTAACTGGTAAAGCTTTCGGAATTCCAACTGAAGCATCAACTCCTATCCCTTTTTGCTCCGAAGAAAGATGCACATCCGCATGAATTGCAACTGGTAAAACATATTTCTGCACTTCGTAGCCGGATTCTGTGAAGAAATCGAAATATATTGCTGCTGGTAATAAGGGGGGGCAAAATATTGCTGCAAGAGTAGTGAAAACGAATTCCCCATCCGGATCTGTATAAATAAGCGGGTTATTCAGGCAATAGGTATACCGGTAAACCGGGTTTTAACCTCCCTGCTCCAACTTTTCAATGACCAGGAACCTGCTTTCATTCAAAGAACTTACATCTAAGATAGTAATTTTCTTTTTTCAATTGAATAACTTTTTTCAAATTCTTTTCAATTCCCTCCGGGAGTTTCAATTGAAAAAGAAAAAACACCGGCTTGTATTGACAGACCCCGCCATTTTAACCGCTTAGGCAACCCCCAAAGCCAGCGGGGGCAGGCAAGGTTTTTGGAGAAAAAATTTTTACGGATTTCGTTTCTGTAGATAGTTTCAGATCCTGGATAATTCACGGTTTATGCGACATAAAATTTTTTCTTCAAAACCCTTGGGCTTGACCTTGCGCGGGGAAAGGCCGGTGGCTTTACCTTTGCTCTAAGCGGTTAAAATGAGCCTTCAGAGCTTTGATAGAGGTTTATCGGGGGATTAAGCCCGGTTCGAAGTGGTTTTCCCCGGTTTTAGAAAATGGCCTGGTTCGAAGCGGCGGACGGGCTGCGCGGCTATTTAGCATAATGTCGCATTATAGGAGCCGCCCCTGCAATAAACCCGGGTAGTTAAAGAAAAGACTTCATGGGGCGGGTTCTATAATGCCGCATTATGTTAATATAGCTTGGGGCAATTTTTTATGGCAGGCCTTTTTGTATGTGGGTTGGGGCAGGACAAAAAGCATGACAGAAAAAATTGCAGAAGGGGTGGCGAGCGGAGGGGCAAAAAAGACAGGGGGAACTTTACAAAATACCCCTAAAAATAAACATTTCATTTTGTAAAGTGGCTGGATTTTTTGCCCCGGGGAGACTTAGCCCAAAGGATGAAAGAGTTCCAGTTGCCTGGTAAGATTACTCAGATCCTGACTTCGATACTGCTCGGTGCTGCGGATGCTCTTGTGACCTGCCATATACTGCACCTGGCGGATGTTGTTTGTTTTTAGCCAGTTCATAATTACGCTCGATCTTATCTGCCGGGCATCTGACACCTCCGGATGGATCTTCTTTACTTGTATGATCACAGCTGCAACCATATCACTGTGCTTTTTGCCGGGAAAGAGCCAGGATTCCTCAGTTTGACCGGATTGCGGCAGGTAATTGTCGAGATACTCCTGAATGGCCATTACCTGGCCGGCTTGCAGTTTTAAATGTCTGCCATTGCTTTTCCGGGTAGATGGGATATAGATCTTTCCTTCGTTTAAGTTCACATGGGATTTTACCAGTTTGGCGAGCTCTCCACTGGTTACCCCCTGGTAAACCAGCAGACCGAGCAATACAATATTTCTTTGATGTAGTCGCTTTGCTGTTTTGGTGCGGTGCTCCCACTCCGGCAGGCCCAAAAAATCACGGTAGATCTTTTCCAGTTGCTGATGGTTCAGTGTGTTGGTTAAGACTCTGTTTTGTCTTTGCTTGATCCTGATCCTGGCGATCACATTCTGCTTGATCTTCCTGTTTTGCACCAGGTAATCAAAATAGATCCTGATGGAGTTGATTTCTCTTATGATACTTTGGTTTAGGATTCCCCTGGCTCTTTCGCTATCGATAAACTCAAGTGCCTGTTTGTAAGTAATGGATTCCGGATTGATGTTTTGGGTAATACACCAGGTGTTAAATCGCCTGATATGACTATCCTGCACCCGGATGCTTTTTTTGGAGTATCCTTTCTTTTCCCGGTATGCATCAAAGCCCCCTGTCATAGCTCATTTACAATGTGCGTGTAGATCTGTGTGGTCTCTAAACTGGCATGGCCTAAAAACTGCTGGATCATCTCGATTTGCATTCCTTGTTGTAACAGGTGAGTTGCAATGGAGTGGCGAAGGGTGTGCAGCGTGGGACGTTTTTCCTGCAAGCTGCTGCTGTCTGAGTTTTTAACCAACAGATCCAGTCTTAGTGATAGTGCCTGATCACTGCAGGCTTCTCCGTACTGGTTGATAAAAAAACTTTCCGGGGATGTGGAACCTGAGTTTCTTTCCAAGAGGACCTTTCGGCCTCTTTGTAGGTATTCAGTAAGGTACGAAAGGGTATTGCCTGTTACCGGGACGTTTCGCTGTTTGCTTCCCTTTCCTTCGCGTACAAACACGATCTTTCGCTCTACCTGGATATCCGGGGACTTTAATCCGGTTCCCTCGCTTTTTCGTAATCCACATCCGTAATACACCGCCAGCATCGCCCGGTCGCGCATCTGGATCGCCTCTTCCAGCGGTTTGTTCTTTGGCTTTACCTTCGGGTTTTTTATGTAGGTGGTTGCATATAGCCGATCAACCTCTTTTTTCGTAAGCACCTGTATGGGTTTGTAATTCCCGTTTAAATAAGCAAGTTTATCCGGAACATGGGAGATACCGCTTTGGCTTAGGTATTCTAAGAACTTATTTACCGTGCTGATGCCGACATTAACCGATGCATTCATAAGTCCGGAGCCGTACAGCTTATTCTCCCTTCGTTTCAGGTAACGCACATAACGACTTACTTTGTATTGTGATGCATCCGCGATGTTATTGATGCCACATCGCTCCAGGTACAGCAAAAACTCACGGATATTGCGCCTGCGCGTAGCAATGGTAGAAGGGCTATAGTTCAGGGTCTCAAGCCACTTTAAAAAACCTTTTTCCAGGCTTGTAAATTCCTCGCTATATATCCAGTCTGTGATCATTGTTTTAAAAATTTCAATTGAAAAAAGAAAAGACTTAGAAAAGGTATGCTGCTTGTCCCCTTTGTGAAGGTTGTGAAGGTTGACTAAAAAACGCTTGCAGGCTTTATCTTTACTTGGATTCCACCTTCACATTACCCCTTGTGAAGGTCGTGTGAAGGTGATGTGAAGGTTCCTCATTTTCGAGTTTTTTCAGTACAATGTCCATGATATCCAGTCCGGATTTCAGCTGCTCAAAATCATCCCACACGTACCTCGTATTCATTTCCCGGTTTATTGCTGCGGCTAACGCACCTGAGTAATCCCCGGCGCTCCAGATCATCGACATGCCGCTGAAGGGTCATCGGGTGCATCCTTAAAAACTTACGTACATCCTTGGCATAAAACGATTTTACTTTCCAATGCTGCAATAGCTTTTTAGGATTCAAAAAAAGAGCGGGTTTTACCATGAAGCTCATCGGATTTTCGAAGAAGGCTCTCCCGGCTTAACAGATTGGCCCAGCGGACATCTTCGATTTCGCTTACAAGCACCGTGTTCCCGTCGCTGTCCTTCACTTTTCTTCGCTGCTTCTGGTTCCATAGTGTAATGGCTTTAATAAGTGTTAGGTAATGGTTCTTGGTACGCATCTTTTTAAATACATGTGGCGGCAGTTGCAGCTTTGGTGCAACCGGCATCACCACATCGATTGGCTCAAGTTGCAGCTGAGCGGCTTTCAGTAGATCGATATTTTTTTCATATTGCTTTACATTGATCAGTCCGGCGGCCACTTTTCCCTGGTATTCCAACACCTGGGCCTCATGCTGCGCATCTTCCTGGATTGAAGCAAAAAACTCCGGTTGGCATTATCTTCATATACCCTTTCCTTTGTTGTAGCACCTGCCACACACACCGGACCTTCCACGTGCAGATACACCTGCTTGCTGTCGCCGGTCCTGCTGTTGGTCTTGGTGGAAAAGCGGCTGATCTCCTGATTACTCATAAGTTCCCTGAGGGGGAGATGATCAAATAAGCCCCGTCCAGTACTCCCTGCAAGAGGATCTTGTGCTTTAAAAAGTCTTTCGGGGTATAGTAGAGCGTGTTCTCGCTTAAACTGGTGGTTACATTGATTTGCTGCCTGGGTATCGTGCTGGCTACTCCCTGCAGCAAATGAGTTTTCCCACTGCCGCCGCTTCCCATCACGATGGCATGCAGCGGATTTTTAAAAAGCCGGGTCAGGAAAATAAAAAACAGCAGCGTGGCATTATCCCCCTGGCCAACCATCCCAAGATTGCTAAAAAGATCGTAGGTGAGCTTTGTAAGATCTGAGCTGCGTAAAAAATCCCTTGCCTTTTGCATCTGCTCCTGGCTATAGCGATCGATAGACTGAAGCTCCTGTTTT
>CAVYRO010000007.1:0-78643 GCA_963771005.1 uncultured Bacteroidales bacterium | reverse complement strand
GTCTGATGAGTTTATTTACATAGATCTCCCGTGAAGTGTTTTCGGTCATATCCCGGATGAACTTCCTGTCGCTATCGTCATAAAGGCCGTCAAAAATCATTTCCCTGCAAAACAGACCGTAATTTATCGCAACCTGGGCGAGCATCATGGAAGCCAGGTTGATGTCGGTGGGTGAGGACGGATCGAATACATCCTCTTCAAAGGAATAGATGAGTTCATTTTCGGAGATCTCCCCATCCTGTTTGCTCAGGATGTATTTGGACACGATCCTTTTCTTCTCTATGACCGGTGCCGAAACCGTAAGACTTTCAATGACGATATAATCGGAGAGTTTCATTGTTGAGTGTATTTATAGGTTGTCGCAGCATCCGGGTGTCCGGATGCCATAATCAGGATCGCATCATCGGCCGGATTGTTTCGATTACCCGGTCCGGGCCGTATTTCAGGATATCTATGGCTGGTATTCCGGTTTCACGGGTGATATTATCCCCGGCTTCCCGGATCTCGTCACCGGTCATATTCTCGTGGTTGAGGGTAATGGCTACGACTTTTTTGCCCGAAATAAGTTCAATGGCCCGGATCTGCGTCTCCAGCGGATGCAGGGCGTATCCCGGAAAACCATCATACTCCAGTCTTTTCGGGGCATGCTGCAGGATCACGGCATCAGGCCGGCCTGCGGCCAGGATCTCGAAACCTCCGGGATATGCAGGGTTTAACAGGCTGCCCTGTCCTTCGATAATGATGACCCGCGGATTTTCATTTTTCCACGCCTCATGCACCGCATGTTCAATCTCCCCGGAGACAAAATCATTGATCAGGGAGTCCATGATGATGCTGTACTTTGCCCCCTGCATCCAGGCAGTCTGACCGGTACCTATGAGTTCGGCGGGGATGCCTGCCTTCCTCAGAGCGTGAACGAGGATCCATGCTGTAGTGCGTTTGCCGATGGCCGAATCGGTGCCGAGGACTGCTAACTTAAGGCAACTCACTTCTTCGATCTCCCCGGAAAAGAAGTGCAGTTTATCACGGGTGGGAGTTTTCCGTATATCTCGTATCAGCACCATATTATCGCGGGCCAGGTTGAAAAATTCAGGATCATCGGAAATGAAATCATGCAGACCCGAATCGATATTCATACCCAACCCGATGGCCCTGATGATATCTTTCCGTGCTGAGAAATCGAGCCTGCCCCCGTCGGGAGCGAGTCCGATGACGAAATACCCGGGTTTAAGATCTCTTCCGGATGCATTTTCATAAGCGGCATCGACGGTGGCGAAGACGGGGATACCGTTTTTCTTCCCGTCGAGGACTTCACCGGCATCGTGGCCCGTATACCGCGAATCTATTACCGCTGCAACCTCATATCGTCCGGTGAAGCGAACGAGACCATGGGCGGTCTTACCGTTCGTGGTATTGAATGCCCCTTCGCAATAAACCAGGGCCGGGCCGTCGAGAGTATCTTTCATTATGATCCTATTTTCTGCCGGTAAGCACGGCTACAAACCGGTCGTTATCAAAATTCTCTTTTTTATGCAGTTCGAGCAGGGCGATCAGGCCGGCTGTCGATGCCGGCAGCACATTGAGCCCTTCCTTGTCTTTCAGTATTTTGGAATAGTGTATTAGTTTGAGGTCCGAAACATCATCAGCCCAGCCGCAGGTTGAATTTATGGCATACAGCGCCACGTCCCCATCGTAGGAATGCCAGTTTATGAGAGCTTCATTCACGGGCGTTTCCCGGATGCGCTCGGGTTTAAGGTCTTCACAATAATCAAGGCCTTTTTTATAGGACAGGATGATCGGGTTTTTCCTGAATGATGAGCCTGCCACGATGCGGGGGATGCGTGAAGTTTTCCCGCGTTTGTGCAGGGTGGCGAAACCCCTGTGTATTCCGGCGAGCATGGTTCCGTTGGAGACGGGAGCGGCAAGGACCTTAGGGGCATCGCGCAGGGCATCGTAGATTTCATAAGCGATCTCAGCATAGGAGATAAGCTGGAGATGAGTGTTTGCTCCGCCCGGATTGGCATCGTAATATTCCTTCAGGAGGGCAAGATTCTGTGAGAAAGCCACAGCCTCCTCGTAATTTCCTTCCGTGCGGAGAATGTCGGCGCCGAGGCCGGTCATTTCCGTAACCCGTTTGGTATGGTAATTTTCAGGGATGCATATAACACAACGGAGACCTGCCATACCGGCAGCCAGGGCCATGGCAACACCGTAATTACCACAGGTGGCCATGGTCACCGTATCATAGCCCCGCCTCAGTGCGTCCATACATTGAGCAAAGGCGATCCGGTCTTTCTGGGTGCCTGTGGGATTGTTTCCCTCGAATTTTATGTAGAGTTGTTTGATGCCTGTCTCTCTTTCTATATTTCGTGCGCGGCTCAGGGTCGTATCCCCCACCTCTATATTGAAAATATCTTCGTAAGCCTCAAGCCGGTCGACCATTTCATTTGCCGGATCGGTAACCGTCTTTTTCAACTCCTCCGATTCGGCGGATATTGCAAGTCCGAATGCCGATGCACCGTCTATGAGAGCATAGGGTGAGTTTGAGTTTTGATGATGTTTGTTATCCACAGACTGTCAGTAAGTTAATAAGATAAAGATAAAATAATTCAAGGAATCATTTTTTTTCAGGTGCAATTATAGTAACAGTCGCGGAGCCTGAATGTTGGAGGAAGGGTTTTCATAGTTCATAAAGATTCGCCCCAGGATCAATGGAAACCGCTCCGCGGTTTTGTACTAACTCCCGCGTTCAACCATGGGTAGGAGCAACAGGATGGAATCAAGCATTAATCCCACGGTGTATTCTCCTGTTGCTCCAACCCATGGCTAATTAATGGCCAGCCCTCCGGGCTGTTCGTCCTTCGAATGAAAATATATCCAAATCAATTTCATACACCGGATCGCGTTTCCTTGTAATATGGAAACCGCTCCGCGGTTTTGTACTAACTCCCGCGTTCAACCATGGGTAGGAGCAACAGGATGGAATCAAGCATTAATCCCACGGTCTATTCTCCTGTTGCTCCAACCCATGGCTAATTAATGGCCAGCCCTCCGGGCTGTTCTTCCTTCGAATGAAAATATATCCAAATCAATTTCATACACCGGATCGCGTTTACTTGTAATATGATTTTCATCCGCGGAAAAATACAAACCTATTTTACGTTACGGATCTCATTCCCGGGATTGAACCCACCGCGGAGCTGTTCCCATATAATATATGGTTTTCATCCGCGGAAAAATACAAACCTATTTTACGTTACGGATCTCATTCCCGGTTTGAACCCACCGCGGAGCGGTGCCCATTAATTAGCTGCAGGTTGAATTTCAAAACCCTGGGATGAATTTAATTTCAGAAATTTTTACATATCCGGACCGAATTTGGAACCGGGAAATAAACGTCGGGGTTTTGAAATTTTACCTGCAGTCGGACGCGGGATGAACCCTGAACCGCGGAGCGGTTCCCATTCCATATTTGGATCACGTTGTTTTTGTGGTAACCCGGCGTTCAACCATGGATCAACAGGACGGAATGAAACATTAATTCCGTGATATTTTCACCTGTTGCTCCCACCCATGGCTAATATATGGCCAGCCCTCCGGGCTGTTCGTCCTTCGAATGAAATAAAACACAACTCATTTCATACGCCGGATCGCGTTTCCTTGTAATATGGAAACCGCTCTGCGGTTTTGTACTAACTCCCGCGTTCAACCATGGGTAGGAGCAACAGGATGGAATCAAGCATTAATCCCACGGTCTATTCTCCTGTTGCTCCAACCCATGGCTAATTAATGGCCAGCCCTCCGGGCTGTTCGTCCTTCGAATGAAAATATATCCAAATCAATTTCATACACCGGATCGCGTTTACTTGTAATATGATTTTCATCCGGCGAAAAATACAAACCTATTTTACGTTACGGATCTCATTCCCGGGGTTGAACCCACCGCGGAGCTGTTCCCATATAATATATGGTTTTCATCCGCGGAAAAATACAAACCTATTTTACGTTACGGATCTCATTCCCGGGGTTGAACCCACCGCGGAGCGGTGCCCATTAATTAGCTGCAGGTTGAATTTCAAAACCCTGGGATGAATTTAATTTCAGAAATTTTTACATATCCGGACCGAATTTGGAACCGGGAAATAAACGTCGGGGTTTTGAAATTTTACCTGCAGTATGATGCGGAATGAACCCTAAACCGCGGAGCGGTTCCCATCCCATATTTGGATCACGTTGTTTTTGTGGTAACCCGGCGTTCAACCATGGATCAACAGGACGGAATGAAACATTAATTCCGTGATATTTTCTCCTGTTGCTCCCACCCATGGCTAATATATGGCCAGCCCTCCGGGCTGTTCGTCCTTCGAATGAAATAAAACACAACTCATTTCATACGCCGGATCGCGTTTCCTTGTAATATGGAAACCGCTCCGCGGTTTTGTACTAACTCCCGCGTTCAACCATGGGTAGGAGCAACAGGATGGAATCAAGCATTAATCCCACGGTCTATTCTCCTGTTGCTCCAACCCATGGCTAATTAATGGCCAGCCCTCCGGGCTGTTCTTCCTTCGAATGAAAATATATCCAAATCAATTTCATACACCGGATCGCGTTTACTTGTAATATGATTTTCATCCGGCGAAAAATACAAACCTATTTTACGTTACGGATCTCATTCCCGGGGTTGAACCCACCGAGGAGCTGTTCCCATATAATATATGGTTTTCATCCGCGGAAAAATACAAACCTATTTTACGTTACGGATCTCATTCCCGGGTTTGAACCCACCGCGGAGCGGTGTCCATTAATTAGCTGCAGGTTGAATTTCAAAACCCTGGGATGAATATAATTGCAGTAAATTTTACATATCCGGACCGAATTTGGAACCGGGAAATAAACGTCGGGGTTTTGAAATTTTACCTGCAGTCGGACGCGGGATGAACCCTGAACCGCGGAGCGGTTCCCATTCATTTTCAATATTGGTCAACAAATCAACAAATACATCAAACATTAATTTTTTTTACTAGTTTTATTTCACGAACGACACCATTACCATGGCTTCTGATTCATCCACTAACCAACGGTTCTCTTCCCGGCTGGGTCTGCTCCTGAGTACACTTGGCATTGCCGTTGGCACGGGCAATATATGGCGGTTTCCGCGTATCGCTGCCCAAAATGGGGGAGAAGATGGCGCCGGTGCACTGCTCATCGCCTGGATCGTCTTCCTTTTCGCATGGAGTATCCCCCTTATCATCGCCGAATATTTCCTCGGCAAACGTTTCAGGTCCGGCGTAGTAGGATCTTTTACCGGCGGTATGGGACGCCGGTTCGCATGGATGGGAGCCTTCGTGGCTTTTGTGGCTACGGCGATCAGCTTTTTTTATGCTGTCATCGTAGGATGGGCCCTGTATTTTTTTATTTACATGCTTACCCATGGCCTTCCAGCCGACCTGGCTTCCTCAGCACAGATCTGGGAAAATTTCCAGCACAGTCCCTGGCCGTACATCCTGCATTTTGCCGCAGTGGCCATTGGCGCCCTGGCGATCCTTAAGGGGATACGTTCCATTGAGATGGTTAACAAGATACTGATCCCGGTCCTCATCCTGATCATCCTCATTGCAGTAGTCCGTTCCCTGCTGCTTCCCGGAGCTTTCGGGGGCATCGCTTATCTCTTCCGTCCCCAATGGAGCCAGCTGAGCGATCCTTCCATCTGGCTCCAGGCTCTCACACAGAACGCCTGGGATACCGGCGCAGGCTGGGGGCTTTTCCTGACATATGCCGCCTATATGCGCGCCGAACACGGTACGATCAAGAATGCATTTATAACCGGTATCGGTAACAATACCATATCCCTTCTGATGGCTATCATGATCTTCGGAACCGTCTTTTCGGTTTTGCAGACAGGCATGGGATATAATGACCGGCAGGTTCTTGAGGTGATGCAAACGAGCGGACCGGCAAGCACCGGACTGACTTTTATTTGGATGCCACAGCTCTTTGCAAGGATGAGTTTCGGCAGGCCATTGGCCATACTCTTCTTCATGGGGCTTACTTTTGCGGGTTTCTCATCGCTTATATCCATGTTTGAAATGTCGGCAAGAGTTCTGGTTGACCGCGGGATGAAACGTTCTCCGGCAGTATGGACTGTGGTGAGCATCGTCTATCTCCTTGGCATTCCTTCTGCAATGAGCCTGGATTTTCTCAGCAACCAGGATTTTGTGTGGGGGATAGGGTTGATGATATCCGGGGCTTTTATTGCCATTAACGTTACCCGGTACGGTGTCCGAAAGCTCAGGTTGGAGTCCGAAACCGCCCGTTTTGACTGGAAAGCAGGCCGGTGGTGGGACCTCATCATGATCTGGATGGTGCCGGCAGGGGCTGTCGTGCTTCTTAGCTGGTGGTTCACTCTTTCGGTGACCGAACTGGCTCCCGGCAGCTGGTATGATCCATTCAATCCCTTTCAGCATCATGACCTGCCTTACGCAATGGCTGGCGGTAACCCTTATTTTTGTCATGGGAAACCGGTGGATAGCGGGAGCTTCCGGATCAAAAAAAAGGAATCTAGAAAAGTATCATAATAGAATAACCGGGACAGCTTCCTTCCCGGTCACCTTTCATTCTTCCCCCTCTTTCTCCTGTCTTTCCTCTCCCTGTAAATACAATCCTGGAAATCGCAGATGTTACAGGTATACGGATTATAACGGACGTTTTTCCCGATACCTGCGATGCAGCTCACGGATTTGACAGGGATCATCAGGGCCGAGGCGGAAAGGGTGATACCGGGAAAATTATCGGGAAACAGGCTGAATAGCTTGTGTTGCTCAGTGGTTTCCCATTCGCAGTAGCCAGGACTGTAACGGTTGGTGATCTTCAGACCCGATTTATTCATCTCTTTTTCTAAATCATCCTGGACCAAATCCAGGGCCGCATCCACGATTTCCGATCCGAAGAGATCAATGACATAGGCCTTCAGCGTATTACCATTCAGGTTCTCAGTCTTTACCCAGGAGCTGATGTCTTTACCCGCTGTGCATAATGTGATGGCTAACTGCTCTGAACGGCGAAGCTGGCGGCACACCAACTTTCCGGGCCTGAACACGACGTGACCTGCGGAAAGCGTCTCCCCGTCATCATGCAGGGTTATGTCATCGAATAACCGCACTTCTGCCCTGATATCACAAACCCCGGGTATCTCACGGTGAACTTCTTCAACCATATCCAGGAACAGGTGATCGGTCTCCCCGGGATTATATCCCATAAGGGACTCGATGATGCCTGTATCAAAGTTCAGATCATCGTAACCAGGATGGTATGTTTTCTGTGCGCTGTTCATTACCGGTGAAAAAATTTAAAAATTATTGAGAAAAATATTATTCGATGCATCCGCGAAGGCTGAACGGGGCTCATAATAGGATCATCGATGCGATAAATACCACAATAACGGTAACAATTCCCATGATCAGGGTAGCCATTGTCAGGTACCGGTAGCCGCTCTTAAGGTCCATTCCGCTGAATTGCGTCACCACCCAAAAAAAGCTGTCATTCGCATGGGACACGGTCATGGCGCCGGCGCCCGTTGCCATCACGGCCAGAACGCGTCCCCATTCGGAATCGAGTCCGAGCGGCAGGAGCAGCGGGGCTATGAGGGCTGACACGGTCACGAGGGCAACCGTTGAAGATCCCTGTGCTGTTTTAATGAGAGCGGCCATCAGGAAGGGCAGAAAGATACCCATGGAGTAGCCCGAAAGCTGGTTACCAATCCATGTTCCGATGCCTGTTGCCGAAAGGACATAGCCGAAAGCGCCGCCGGCGCCTGTAATAATAAGTATGGATGCCGAGGAACGGATACCTTCAGTGATCCATTCGGCAATCTTTTTCTTCCCCCGCCGGGAATGAGAAAAAGCGCGGCAATGAAACCGGCGAAAAGGGCCGTGAGAGGGCTGCCCAGGAAAATTACAGCATTTACCGTCACTCCGTGATCCTGCGGAAACAGCAGTCTGACGAGCGAGCCTGCAGCGATGAGCACCACCGGGATCAGAACGGGGAGGACAGAGGGTACCGGACCCGGTAACTTTTGCGTTTCTTCAAATTTGAATGGGGAAGGGTATTCTGCGTCTTCCGGTATCTTTCTTCCTGAAAAGATGGCATAAAGATATCCGGCCAGTGCCGCGAAGGCTGCTATAACAAGCCCGGCCAGGATAACAAGTCCAAGACTGTTTTCCAATCCGAGATTTCCGGCCGCAGCTATGGGTCCGGGTGTAGGGGGAACAAGCGTATGTGTTGCATATAATCCGGTGGCAAGTGCAATGCTGAGCGTAACGGGTGAGGTTCTCGTACGCAGACTGACGGAATCTCTGAGCGACGAGAGGATGATGTATGCGGAATCACAAAAAACGGGTATCGAGATGAAGTATCCGATCAATGTCATCGCCAGAGCCGGGTTGCGTTTTCCGAAGGTCTTAAGGATTAGCGCGGCAATTCGCAGGGCGGCTCCCGAGCGTTCAAGGAAAACCCCGATGATCGTACCGAAGACAATGACAAGGCCGATCTGTCCCATGATCTTCCCGAAACCTTCACCGATTACCGTAGCCGCTCCCGCCGCTGGCAAGCCTCCACCGATTGCGACAAGATAAGCCGCCAGGAGCAGGGCTATGAAAGGATGCACTTTGTATTTTGCGGTGGAAAGTATGATAAGGATCACCGCAACGAAGAAAAATATAAGGGTGACTATTGGATTTTGGATCATGTCAGAAGTTTAAAATTCATTTTGTTTCCATCATGAAGGTATCTCCGTTCCTTCTCATCCAACGCTCAAGCTGAATCCTGAGTTTCATTTTTTCATCCCTGTAAACCGCGTTGCGGGCAAGATTATTTTCTTCCCCGGGATCCGTCGCCAGATCAAAAAGCTGTTCATTGCGTTCGCCATAGGAATACACACAGTATTTGAACCTGCCGTCGGTGATCATTCTTCCTTTCCTGGCGGGATTATTGGGATCGGGAGCCAGCTCGCTCACCACCGTACGCCTCCAGGAGGTGTCGGGATGTTCAATGATCGTTTTCAGGCTCCGTCCTTCAAGTTTTTCCGGGATATCAACTCCAGCATAGTCGAGCATGGTAGGAAGAACATCGAGTCCCGACACCAGGTGCTCATTGTCGGTTACATTGGCAGGAGTCTTTCCAAACCAGGTAACAATGAAAGGAACATTGACCGATTCCTCGTAGAAGGACAGTTTCGCCGCCCAGTGGTGGGCTGCCCCGCCATCGCCGTGATCGCTGGTGAAAATGATAAGAGTATTTTGATCCAGTCCCTTTGCCTCAAGGGCCATAATGATCTTGCCTATCTCACGGTCCACGCGTTCGGTCATCCGGTAGTACTGGTACAGGTAATTCCGCCACATTTCCGGTGAAAAATCTTCAGCCAGATTCACTTCATTGCCGTAATAGGTCCTCTCCCTGCAATCTTTCACGAATTCGGGTTCAACAGGGCTGACCCGGAAATTTTCAGGCAGCGGAGGCATCGAAGCCGGGTTTAGCGGTGCAGGGAAGGCATCCGGATTGGCAGCAAACGAGCAGATATCATGCGGATTATGAAACGAAACGGCGAGAAGGAAAGGTTCCTTGCGGTTACTTTTGATGAATTTTACGACTGCATCGGCGAGTGGAGAGTCGGTATCATCCCCCCGCCCGGTGAACTTCTCCGGCTTGAGAAAGCTAAGGGTTTTAAAGCCTGGGATGGGTGTATTGCGGACCTGAGGATAGCTTTCGGGAAGGTGCCATTTGCCTGCCCAAACGGTATTGTAACCGGCTTTCCGGAAAATCTCCCCCATATTCTCCAGGGATGAATCGGGCGCCGTATCATTATATATTACCCTGGTTTCATGGGGCATCCGGCTTGTGATGAGTGAACTTCTCGAGGGGGAACAGACGGGCGAAGTACAGTACGATTGCGTGAACCGTACTCCCTGGCTCGCCAGCCCGTCCATTGCCGGAGTGCGGAGGTAAGGGTTCCCCATTGCGCTCATGGCCCGGAGAGTTTGCTGGTCGGTGAAAATAAAAAGAATATTAGGCCGTGTTTTTTTCTTTCGCTCATCTTCCGGGAAAACGACGGACCTGAAATTATGCGGGTGGTCCCAGTCATCGGCCCTGCCGGCCCACATGATCTGGCTTTCGCGCCGCCCTGTATCGGCGTCGTTGACGGCTATATCCAAAAAAATTTCCGATCTCGGCCAATAGTGGGCACGGCTGAGGCCGGAATAGGGAAGGGTTACCTGGACCACATAACCCGTATCGCTGAGCTGAGTGTAGGCGGTGGTCCCTCTTATTTCGGTGTCATAACTTTGGGGATACCAGCTTACCGGCGCCACATATTTTTTCCCGGGCTCAGGGAGGATAACTGCCTGGAAGACTCCCTTCTCGTAATAATTATGAACACGGGTACGCGGCGGCCGGAGGTCGAGGTACAATTCGATGCCGTCGTTCATATAAGACTGCGGATTACCTGTCCTGACGGAATCGTCCCTTACGGCGATTGTCAGCATCAGTCCGTCCGTGGTTTTATTGAGGTATGCCTTAGCCGAGCAGTCTTCAGGACCGGTCCAGTGATCCTGGCCCATCACTACCCGCCCGGGTCCGGAAATATCAAAAGTTACGGACTGTGATTCATCAAAAGATCTGAATCCCGAGCAGGAAGACATTACGATCAAAATGATGAGGGGGAGTGCATGGTATTTTATCATAGACGTGGAATATTTTAATTGCCGGTTTTTATCTTATTGCATCAATGAGCGGGCTGGATAGGTAACCTGTGATCCTCCAGTTCTTCCACGGGAATAATACCGATACTGTCGGCCCAGTGCGTGTAACTCTCCGTCATTTCGTTGAATTTTTCCGGAAAGTCGCCAGCTAGATTTTCCATCTCTGTGGGATCGTCTTTGATATTATACAATTCCCAGGGTTTCCGGCTGAGGCTGACGATTTTCCAGTCGCCATCCATATATGCCCGGCCTCCGAGGTGTTCAAAAAACAAGGGCTTTTCCCTCCGGTTCTTTTCTTCCTTCAATGCAGGAATAAGGCTTTCACCCGGAAGCGGCGGTATGCGCCTGCCATTGTATTCGCCGGGATACCTGAGCCCCGTCAGTTCGAGGATGGTAGGCATGATATCGATGATATTTCCCCTGAAGGAAGAGGATGAGCCTGCTCTGACCATACCAGGAAATCGGACAATGAAAGGTGTGGCTGTGCCGCCGAAGAGAAGCGTCGCCTTTTGTTCACGAAAGGGAGTGTTTGACACCCACGCCCAGCCCGGGCCATAGCCGGAGAAGGATTGGGGGCCGCCTATCATACCCGATTTATCAAAATTGCCGGTAAACGGGATCTCATCCGATGTATCACCGCCGTTGTCGGAGAGAAAAATGATCATCGTGTTGTCCAGCAGGTCCGTTTCCTCCAGCATCCGCACAAGCCGGCCGATGTTCCAGTCGAGCCTGTCGATCATGGCGGCATAAACCTCCATTTTCCGGCTGTAAATTTTCTTATTTTCCTCTGAAAGTGAATCCCATGGCCGGACACCGCCGGCCCGTGGAGGTAAAATGGCTGTGGGAGGTATGATGCCTTTCTTCTTCTGCTTTTCAAATCGTTCCCTGCGCAAGGCATCCCAGCCTTTGTTGTATTTACCTTCATATTTCCTGATATTTTCCTCAGGCGCATGAAGAGGCCAGTGCGGAGCGTTATAGGCGAGATACAGTAAAAAAGGATGATCACTGTCACGGTCCGCATTTATAAAGTCTATGGCCCGGGTGGTATAAGCGTCGGTGGAGTAATAACCTTCCTCCGGTGGTATATAATCATTTCCGTCGTAGAGCATGGTCAGTTCGACCGGTCCCTTGATATCCATCCAGGAGGAATCCCTAAAAGGCCTGATGTTATAGTAACTCGAAGCACCGTTCAGCAATGCGAAGCTATGGTCGAAACCTCTTTTGGATGGAATGAAAGGATCCTTGTCCCCGACATGCCATTTACCGCTGAAATAGGTATTATATCCCTGCAATTTCATCATTTCAGCCAGGGTTACCCCATGGAGGGAAAGATATCCCTGGTATTCCCGGGTATCATAATGAACGTCTGACATCACCGCCATTCCGGCCTGGTGAGGATAAAGTCCCGTGAGCAGTGAAGCGCGTGAAGGACTGCAACGGCCGGCATTGGTAAAATTGGTGAAAATCATTCCTTCCGAAGCCAGGCTGTCGATATTGGGTGTGCTGATTTCAGAGCCGTAGCCTCCAAGGTCGGAATACCCCATATCATCGGCAAGAATGACGATGATATTCGGGAGTTCATTCTTCCCGGTATGCGGAGTGCACGATGCAAGGGAAAGAATTCCTGCAAGACCCAGGGAAAATTTTATGTTCTGAATTTTCATTTACTGTCTTTTTACCGTCAGTTATCATTTTTTTCGTCGTCCTCACCTTCCCGCCGGGCGATTATTCCGGAAAAAAATTATTGATGAACCGTCTCCGTTAACTTCCTTCCTGCATTGAGGGAGGGGTTAATCGAACCAGACATCATTGGATGCATTCCTGGCCCTGAAACAATACTCCACCTGTTCGGCTGTGTTTCTTCCGGAAGAAAGAGGCGGAATTTCATCCGGTGAGAAAAATCCGGATTCCGATGTTTCCGTATTGGCTGTAAATTCTCCATGAAGCAGTTCGCATTCCACGAATATTTTATAACATCCGTATGGTATCGGCGGATAGTTGTGGATTCTCCGGTCGAAAATGCCGAGGATCTTCCGGGGTATTACCTCTACGCCGGCTTCCTCCATGGATTCCTTGACCAGGTTTTCCTTTATAGTCAGGTGCTGATCGGCCCATCCCCCTGGCAAGGACCATTTTCCGTCAACCTTCTCCTTCACCAGCAAAATACTGTCACCCCGGAAGATGGCTGCCCTCACATCCACCTTGGGAGTGGGATAACCGGTTTCAGAGGCAAAAAGTTCCCGGATCATTTCTTCCTCATATTCCGTATGATCCTTTATGATATCGATGCTTATCTGCCGGAGCTGGGCATATCGTTCCCTGTCGTATTCCGAATGTCCGAATTCAAGGCCAGCCTGTGCAATCGCCTGCAACCTGGAAGCAATCTCCAGCCAGCCGGGTTTTTTCCTGCTCTTCATGAGGTATCGCTTTTGTCAGGTAAAGGTAATAAAAAACCAGGTGAGGCTTCCGGACTTCCCATCTCCCGGTGAAAAATTCCATCTCAACATACGGATCCTGTTTCCGGGATCCCGTCATTCATCGTGCTCATCCACTCCCTCCTGTCTATGGGCCAAAAGTACCTGTCCCCTGTTTTTCTTACTGATCGCTTTTTCCAGGACTTCCGGTAATTCGTCCAGGGAGACCTCCAGGACAATATCCGGCAGGTCAACTTTATATTCCTCCGTAAATTTTTGCCATACCCTGGACCGGATGCCGGGAGGGGCTATCTGTGAGGAAATCCCGATGAGTTTTACGGCATTGAGAATAAACGGGTAGACGGTCATATGGAGTTCGGCTGAGTAAATGTTCCCGCAGCAGGTAACTGTTCCCCCCGGTTTGCAGGCACGAAGAGCGGTAGCAAGGACATTTCCTCCCACATTTTCGATGGCACCCGCCCATTTCCATTTCAGTAAGGCTTTCCCCGTCGTATCGTCGATCACTGATTTATCGACATGGACGTCGGCGCCGAGTTTCCGGATGGTTTCGACAGAGTCGTCGATATTCGAGGTCCCCGCGATTACTTTGTAGCCCAGTTTTTTAAGGATAAGAACCGACCAGCTGCCCACGCCCCCGGCGGCTCCGGTGACCAGGACGGGTCCGTCATCCGGTTTCACTCCCTCCCCGGCCATGCTCATCACCGATAACCCGGCAGTGAATCCCTTGCCCCCGATGATCATACTTTCCCTGAGGGTCATTCCTTCAGGCAGGGGAACGAGCCATTCGGCAGGCACCCTGATAAATTCCCCGAAGCCTCCGTCAGTGTTCATGCCCAGGTCGTATCCCCCGGCAATGACCCTGTCACCCGGTTTAAACAGGTAGGATGAACTTTCCTCTACGATCCCGGCGGCATCAATACCCGGAGTGTGCGGGTAATTTCGTGTAACACCCTTGTTACCGTAGGCCGAAAGAGCATCTTTGTAGTTCAGCCCTGAATATTTCACCCTTACCAGGACTTCCTCTGCGGGCAATTGACGGGTATCAAGGGTATCGATCCTCCGCTCAAAGGTGCCGTCATCATTCTCATATACCCGCAATGCACGATATTTCATGATCCTCCTTTTTCTTAAATGACAATAAGATTTATGGCTGTCCCGGCATTGTCAGGAATTGAGAAAACGGATGAGCCCGTCAACATCCTGGCTTTCCCCTTCCTTAACATAAGATCCGGAGGTCGCCATCCCGGTAAGAAGACATTCCTTATTACCGTACCCGAGAAGCCATCCCAGGCAAAAGCCGGCATTAAAATTGTCCCCGCCTCCGGTTGATATCTGAGGTTCTTCCACCAGTGTCCCCACCTCGGAAACAACTCCCTCAGCGTTGATCATCATGGCACGGTCCACAGGATGAATGAGAAGTCCGCTGATCTTCATATCATCGAAGAGCTGCTTTCCCGTTTCCTCCAGTCCCGATGTACCGGGCTCTTTCCCGTTAATCAGCTCGTAAAGTTTGTTTGCTTCATTCTCATTAATACCCAGGACTACCTCACCATATTCAGAATAACGGCTGATGACATCGATCACTTCCCTGGCTTCCTTTGCCGATTTCCGTCCCGGATCGGCCAGGTCGAAGAAATATTTCTTTTTGTTCCCGAGCCCTGGCAGGATATCTTTATAAATCCCCTGCCAGATGTCTGTGCAATGTTCGAGATTCGACCAGTCCACCAGGGCAATCAGTTCACAGGAATCCATCTCATCCCGTATAACATCAGTGCCGGGGTTCTTCCTGAGAGAGTTCCAGTCAAAAGACTTGAATGCGCTCATTTCGGAGAGCATCAGCTTACCATCGTTAAACTCCAGTGCATTGGTCTCCCCCGGTTCGCAAACACTCATGATTTTCACATAGTCATGAAGATTCCTGAACACGGGTCTCAGCCCGGGGTAACCCATAGAGCCCATGCAACTGCTTTTAATCCCGAGTTTTGCCAGTGAATGAGCCATGATCGGTGCATTGCCTCCGAGTTTATGGACTTTGGTTGACAGCTGGAACTGGGAGCTTTTTCCGGAAGCCTTCGCCGTGGCAGATGAAAACTCATCAATGGTTTTAAAAAATTGAACCTCATCTTTATCAGCTGATTTGACAACGCGTTGAATTTTGTCTTCAAATCCGTCGAAACCAACGAAAATGCGTTTCCTGATCTCTGATCCCGGGACTTTTTTTAGCTTGGAAATTAGATCATCATGTTTACTCATAACTGCTGAAAGTTGGTACTTGAAAAAGCCACATCAGGATCTCCCGGAAAGTATGATAGAATAACAGGAGGGGCAGTGATATTGTTCCCTGTTTATTTGGTGATTTGGTGCCGGAAGAATTTGTTGATTTCTTGATTTCTTGATTTGTTGATTGGAGTTGAAACCACCTGAAACCATTTCAAACCGTTTCAAACCATCTCAAACAATTAAATCCGGTCCGATAGCCATCGGAATCCGCGTTCTACATTCATGTTGCGCACCTACGGAGCGCAGGGAACGCGCATTCATATTTAGCTATCGATATTAGCCACCTACGGAGGCTTCCCGAACAAACCATCTGATACTTTCGAACCTGAAACAACATCAACCACATCAACCAGCATCAAACCATTTCAAACCATTTCAAACCATCTCAAACCATCTCAAACAATTTCAAACAATTTCAAACAATTAAACCCGCGATCATCCGTCTAAATCCGTCAAATCCATGTTCCTCTTAAAAACCATTTCAAACCATTTCAAACCATCCTTAAACCATTTCAAACCATTTCAAACCATCCTCAAACCATTTCAAACCTTCCTCACTCGCCATAAATATCTTTTTTTATGTGATCCGAAATGCTTTCGTATCTTTTCCTGCATACGTCAAGAAGTGAATCCCGGGAATTAGGGGAAAGCTTTTCCCATTGCCTCAGGGATATATTTCCGGTAGTAAAACCCTGCGACGCATAGTAGATGGCATCCCTGAAAACGGCAGCATCGCCTTCTGCTCTTGGGTCGTGCCGCTTTTTCATATATTGCTGAAGATCTTCTTTCAGGCTGTCGAGCAGGGAAGCTTTTGAAGGATCACCGGCCACATTTTTCATGGAGAAGGGATCAAGATTCAGATCGTATAATTCAAATTCAGGCCTTTTGCCTAAATCAAGGGTAAAAAGATCCGGCCGGTCAGGGGAATGTTTAAGCTTCATCACTTCCACCTTTGAGGGGCCGTTGTCCACATCTCCAAAGGGCCAGAAATCGAAGTTGTATTTCCCGTCGGGATGGCCTGCAGGCCACATATCCGGTTTCATATTCCAAATAAGAAGCCAGTTATCGCGCCTTATTGCTCTCTCGGGCAAAGGTTCCCCTTCCGGTTGCACCCATGCATGCCGTTCCCGGAAAGTGATCACGGTATTGCGGGAAGGGCCTGTTTCGTCCTTCCGGTTTGCTTTTAACACCGGCATCAGGCTTATTCCCGACATCTCCTCCGGAACGGCAACCCCGGCAGCTTCGAGAAAAGTGGGAGCGAAATCGGTGAAGCTTACAAGTCCGGAAAAGCGCCTTCCGCCCTTGATATTTTTCCCCCAATAAATGGCCAGGGGCTCGTGGGTGCCATAATTGTACAGGTTGGCCTTTGCCCTGGGGAAAGGCATACCGTTATCCGATGTAACGACGATGATTGTATTTTCGAACTCACCCTTTTCTTTCAGTATGCCGATCATGGTCTGAAGGTGCCGGTCGAACCATTGGATTTCGGCAAGATAATCGGCAATGTCATTCCGCACTTCATCATTGTCGGGAAGGAACGCAGGCACTTCGATCTTTGACGGGTCAATGCCGATCCTTTTACCGAGGCCTTTTTCATAGGCACGATGCGGTTCGAAGGCCGAGTACCAGAAACTGAACGGTTTATCCTTTGGCCTTTCGTTGAGGAACTTCCTGAAATTTGCCGCATAGTCAATATCCGAAATATCCCTGGCACCGCCGAATTCTGAATAGGGTTTATTTTTAAGGTCATTGAACATATACCCTGCTGGGTTCCTATTCCTGCCGCTCTCTTCCCAGTTGCCGGGTCCCCAGCCTTTTCCCGTATATCCGACGGCATATCCTTCCTCTTCGAGGATACTAGTATAGGTTTTAAATTTGGCTGGAAATTTACTCCACAGATCGCCCCCTTCCTCAAGTTCAAAACCGTTGCGGCCCGATAGGATCGCAGCGCGTGAAGCGGAACATGTCGGGGCGGAACAATAGGCATTTTCGAAATAAACGCCGTTTTTTGCCACCCAGTCGAAGGCGGGTGTCATAACCGCCTTGCAGCCGGCGAAAGAGGTATGGACCCAGCTTTGATCATCGCTGATGGCAAAGAGGATATTGGGCCGCCGGATCTCTTGTGTCTGCCGGCATGAAGAAGAAATCATGAGGGCTCCCAGGCCCACCGAAGTTAATAATTTGGTTTTCATGATCATCCGTTTTCTGTATCATTTTTCCGCTTTGCAGCAGGGCCGGTACAGTATTGTAAGGGAGCGGCGCCGGGAATTCAGCGTGGGAGTCAACGTGTACCTGACGCGGCCGGTAACCCGGATCAGTTCTGAGGCTTGTCCCAGTATCCCGCTTCCATGAGAGGGATCAATGCCAGAAGTCCTCCCCATGAGTAGAAACCGTCGCTGCTGCTTACATCGGCACCTTCACCGCTAACGGAATTGTAATTTTCATATACATGCCGGTCTTTTTTCCATTCTTTCATAATGAGATCGAGTGATTTTCCGGAAAGGGCCTTCCTTGCCTCCGGGAGGTCATAGTTACGCAGACCGAGATAGACAAGGAAATTCATCGGCGCCCATATTCTGCCCCGCCAGTAGTTGTTGTCGCTGAAGGCGGGGTCATTCCTCGAGATGGAGGGTATCATGTATTGCCCGTAAAACTCCTTCGGGTTGAGCAGATGTTCGTTTACCATTCGTTCTGCCTGCTCCTGAGAGGGAACACCGGCGATTAGCGGATAGAAGTTGGTCGGGGCCAGGCGGTACGAAAATTTCCCGGTGGTTAGATCTTTATCCCGGTAAATGCCGCTTTTTTCATCCCAGAGTTCCTTTAATTTCAGGCTGTACTTATCTGCCCGGGCAAGGAGTTCGTCATGATCATCCGGCTTTCCGAGGATGGTGGCAATGCCGGCCAGGTTCTTGCAATCGGCTATGTACAGGCTCATCAGTCCCACTGAAGCCAGCTCTAGTTTATGGGAGTCGGGGTTGAATACGGCGCTGTCGAAAAGCGGTGAATTATCCAGGCCGGATTCGTACATGGCTGCCTGTTTCGTATCAGCCATGTGGCCTTGTGCATGCGGATCGGATCCCCATGAGAGGTAACCCTGGTTGTCGCGGGCCTTTTCCCACCAGCGATTCCAGGTCAGGAGATGGTCGTATACTTCACCAAGGAACCATGTATCCTGGTATTTATCGTAAATCAGCTTGCAGATCAGGCTTCCCACCGGGGGCTGGGACCTGTCGAAAGATTTGCCGTTACTCAGGGAAGCGGCATAGTTGGGAACGAATCCCTCCCCGGTGATCTCGTTGGTGATGGCGATGGCATTGGAATAGGCGTGGTATCTGTTGTCGAGTGCATACATCGCGGCTGTGAAATAGGTA
This sequence comes from uncultured Bacteroidales bacterium, assembly GCA_963771005.1. Lineage (GTDB taxonomy): Bacteria > Bacteroidota > Bacteroidia > Bacteroidales > DASQZK01. Next base: position 59,803 of record CAVYRO010000007.1, on the reverse strand, counting down.
TCCCAGTCGAAGAGAACCCAGCCTCCCCAGTTCTCATTCCACACGCGGCTGACCGGTGTGATGGCCCGCTGATTGAAAGGATCGTAAATGAGGTTCCAGGCGAGCAGGGTATGCATGGCCTCATAGGCGCCGGAAAGATCGCCGTAGGTGTTTATTTTTTCGGCTACCTGCATTTTTTTCTCGTTCACATAACGCCTGATAAGGTCAATGGAACGTTTTCTCCCCGTATAGAAACCGGTTTGAACACCCGAATTGAATGTCATATAGCTTGTGGCAATGGGCAACGGAACAAGCGAATCCTGCATGGTACTGCCGATGCTGAAGGTTTTGGGTCCTACATCGGCCTGGATGAAATCGGATTGTTTCTCAATAAGTCCTGATTTGTTCCAGAGAGTGCCGGTTTCGAGAATCATCAACGGAGGATGCTGCGGCAGTTTTACGGGGGTATAAAGGATGAAAATATTGTCTTTGTAGGTGGCTGACTGGACCCGGGCCGTCAGGCCATTCCACGAGATGAGCATTTCGGTATAACTGCCGTCGTAAGCATGTTCGAGCGGGGTTACCTTTTCGGGAAAACTATGAAAAGGGCTTGAGATATACGCCTGGTCGAGGTAATAGGGCGCCCCCGTTCTGTACGTAAGACGGAAGGATAGCCGGAGGGACAATCCTTCGGGCATTTTCACGAAACTAAGCAGGTTGGGGTTATTCCAGGTGTTCCAGCCTTGAACGAGGTACTCCTGTAGTTTTTTATTGCTGTCGATCCTTGAAGGTCTGTTCCTGTTCTGAAATGTGCATGATGAAAGTAGTGCGATCATGAACAGGCCAGGGATCAGAACTTTTTTCATGGGTATCACGGGTTTTTCATTTTACATTTGCCTGGTTTCTCTCCGGGAATTCTTTTGATCCCTTCCTTCAGAAGGCAGAGCATGCCCATAATGCAGAGGATGCCGGCCGCGGAAATAGGAGGTTGTGATCGTCATTATCGGACAGTGGTTGGTTTAGTCAGGGGAACGGCCCTGTCAGCAATTCCAAAGTTAAAATAATAATCGTATCGGTCTAACATTATTTTAACGGAAGAAAAAAACCGGGATGAGGTCTTGTTCCGCAAGCAGACATTCCATCTCCGGATAAGCCCGTTATTTTACTTTTTGCCCGGAACAGTGTTCCTTATTCTCCAAAACGGCGATGTGCTTCCTCCATAATGGCAATGGTGGCTGTGGCTCCTGAACGGGTGCAGCCGAGTTCTTTCACTTCCAGGAGCTGATCGAGCGTTCGCACACCACCGGCAGCTTTTAGCTGAACCCCGGGATCACTGTGCCCGCGCATAAGTTTCAGGTCATGGGCAGTGGCACCCTTGTATGAATATTTCCCGTCCTCGCCCTTCACAAAACCAAACCCGGTCGAGGTCTTGACAAAATCCACCTTAACCCTGCTGCAGATCCGGCAAAGCATGATCTTATCCTCGTCATTCTGCAGGTAATCATTTTCAAAAATGACCTTTAGTGTGGCATGGTTTTTCCGGGTTATACCTGCTATGGTTCCAATTTCCTGCTCCACGTAATCCCATTGCCCTCCCAGCACTTTCCCGATATTCACCACCATATCGATTTCTGCCGCACCGTCGGCTATGGCTTTTTCCGTCTCGAATGCCTTCACCTCAATGGTGCTGTTCCCATGGGGAAAGCCGATGACGCATCCTGTCAGTACATCGGTACCCTTGAGGTACCCAACTGCCTGTTTAACTGCATAGGGCTTCACGCATACGGAAGCCACGTTATATTTTTTGGCCACTTCACATTCCCTGCGGAGATCCTCATCTGTCATCGTGGGATGCAGGATGGAATGATCGATCATTTTTGCCAGTTCCTGGATTTTATTCATTTTATATTTTTTTTTAAACCTGTTTTAATTATCCGCCGGCCGGTTGCCTCCCCGGATGGTAGCACCTGGTCCTCCTTCCGGGATGGAACAGAAGCAGATAGCGGATCAGTCAAATTCATTGGAAATAAAATATCTTTCTGTATTGCAATAGAGGGAGCTGTATATCATGAGAGATTCACGGCTGGTCACATACCTCCTGTAAATATGCAGCAATGGCGCCGTAGCGTAGATCCCAAGCAACTCGGCTTCCCCGGCTTCGGCCGATACTGCCCTGATATCCTGGAAAACATTGGTGATTTCAACCTGGTATCTTGATCTCAGTGTGGCAAAGAGCGAATTGTTGACCAGGGGCTGATCAAGAAACCCGTCGAGACTGGTATTGGGAATATACGTATATTCGATCATAACCGGGGTATCCTCTACAAATCTCAACCGGTTCAGGAAGTAGGTTCCTGCTTCTTTTTCCTCTTTACTCAGCGGATAGAAAAAATTCGCCGGCCACCGGATCAATATGGGATCCTGCAGGGTGATAGTACGGATCTTATGTTCGGTGACACCCATTACCTCCGAGAAACCCTTGAAGGAAAGCAAACCGAGGGAATTCCTTTTAATATTAACGATACTGCCCTTGCCCTGCTTTTTCATTATATATCCTTCATTCACCAGTCCGTCAAGTGCTTTCCTCACGGTAGAACGGGTTACATTGTATTTGTTGCACAGGTCATTTTCCGATGGAAGCAAGTCACCTTCATGGAAAAACCCCGTCAGTATATCCCGCTTGATGTCATTCTGCAGTATTTTGTATTGATGGATATCCATGTCAGCTTTTTTTCAAAGATAGCAGTTTTAACTTGTACGCACAAGTAAAGATTTCTTTTTTTAAGTGATACTGCCGGCACCGCGACAGACGCATGATTTTTTATCACGCCGGAAAAACATCCGCTTATTGTTGTAATCTTTTTATATGCTGTTCGTCTTAACGGTAAAGCAGAAAATCTGCCGGAATTGCAACTTTTAAAAAAAAGAAAAATGAAAACTTTACTTCTTAGCTTCATTGCTTTTGCTTTCACCCTGGCGGCCGGTGCACAATCGGACCCGGTGAGTGACATCTTTGACCGGTATGCCAATAAGGAAGGATTTACTGTTATAAACATCAGTGGTGACCTGGTTAAGATGATTTCCGGAGGGGATAAGGATGATAACGATCTCCGGAAATTAACAGCATCCGTCACGGATTTCAGGATCCTGGTTCATGAGCAGGATTCGGATAAGGAGTTCCCTGGTTTTCACAACCTCATTTTCGATAAGCTCGACAAAGGTGCCTATAAGGAGCTGATGACAGTGAAAGAGAATGACCAGGATGTGAATATTATGATGAAGGAGGAAAATGAATTTATTTCTGAGCTGTTGATGATCGTGAGCGGGGATGATGATGTCCTCATGCGTCTGCGGGGTCATTTTAAGATGAGCGATCTTGCTTCGCTCACCGGGATGATGCATATGGACGCATTTGGCGGTTTCAATCCGGAACGGCATTGACATCATTTCACGGGCTGCGGGACAAATTCAGACGGAAATTCCTTACATTTAATGATTGGTAAACCGGGTATGAAGGCAAATGACATCCGATGAATTTAAAAATAAGGTTATTCCGGTCGGGAACAAGCTTTTTCAATTTGCCCGGATGCTTCTCAGAGATGAGGATGAAGCAAGGGATGCGGTGCAGGAGACATACCTTAAACTATGGGGATTGAAGGAGGAACTTTCCGGCATCAAAAATATGGAGGCCTTTGCAGTGAAAATTACAAAAAACTGGTGCCTCGACCGCATGAAAGCAAAAAAGCCGGTACTTATCGATTCCTATTCAGGAAGGTACGATAAGCGGGAGGAAAGCGATAATCCGTATAAGAAGCTCGAACTGGCCGATAATATGAAACGGTACCTTGACCTCACGGGCGGACTCCCGGAGCAGCAGCGGATCATCATCCATCTGAGGGATGTTCAGGGTCTGGAGTTTGATGAGATCGCAGAAGCGACCGGGATGACGGTAAATAATATCCGGGTTAACCTCTCACGGGCAAGGACAAAGATCAGAGAAAACCTGGTAAAATCAGATAATTATGGACAGGAAAGAAGCAGACATTCTTCTCCGTAAATTTTACGACGGGGAGACTACCCTGGCAGAGGAAGAGGCACTTCGCCACTATTTCTCATCCGGCGGGAATATATCACCGGAGTTCAATGCCGAGAATGAATTGTTCCGCGTGTTTGCCGGCGCAGGTGAAGATACCCTCAGCGAGGAGGAACTCGGAAGCATGATTGACGTTATGAATGAAATCCCGGAAACCCCTGATATTTTTCCTTTCCGGAGGAAAACCCTGTTCAGGGTTATAGCTGTCGCAGCTTCCTTCCTGATGTTGCTGGCGGTTTATACAGGATACCGGTATTCCAGGGATAGCAGGCAGATTGCCTTGCTGACCGATACCTATAAGGATAACCCGGCGCTGGCTTATGACGAGACAAAACGGGTTCTCCTTTATGTATCATCCCAGTTCAACAGGGGTACTGCCGGACTGGCAAAAATTTCCACGCTGAACGAGCCGGCCGGACAGTTGAATCAACTTCGGGCACTGGATGAAGGTCTTGACAAACTAAGATTTCTTAATAAGCTTGAGAGCCAACCGGGAGAGCGGTGAAGAAAGGGAAGGGTGAAGCCCCTAGCTTTTACAGCCACCTGAAATACGGGAGAAAATAAAGAAATATGAAATGAAACCCACATGATTGATGGCAACACAAAGGTAACTTTAGAATAATGAATTGTGTGGGTTCCATTATACCACTAAAATCAAAATTATTATATAATGAAACCCACATGATCGATGGCAACACAAAGGTAACTTAAGAATAATCGAATTATGTGGGTTCCATTATACCTCTAAAATCAAAATTATTATATAATGAATAAACTTCTTTTCTTAATCGCGTTTATTGTGCCGGCAACCTTTCTGCAGGCACAGAATTCGGCACTTGATAAACTTTTCGAGAAATACTCAGGCGCCGACGGATTTACCACAGTCTACATTTCCAAAGCGATGTTTGAAATGTTCGCCGATCTCGACACAGCCACGCCGGCTGAGGGGGATGAAATGCAGAAAACCCTGGGAAAACTGAGCTGGAATACGGATCCTCGCCGTAGAGGACAGGGAAAAACTTCCTGCAGGATTCAACCTGTATAACGCGGTGATGGATGCCACTAAAAATTTTAAATACGAGGAAGTTATGGTGGTAAAGGATGAAGGCAGCAATGTCAGGTTCCTCATCAGGAGGCAGGGCGGGAAGATCGCGGAGCTTTTCCTCGTTGTGGGCGGCAATGACGACAATGTGGCCATAAGTATCGAGGGTGATATCGATATGAAAAGCATCTCAAAACTATCTAAGGTGATGAATATTGAAGGGATGGATAAGCTGAATTCCATTGATAAAAAGTGATGGGAATATTCCCGGGTTGTCTGTCTCTTCCGGGGATAATTCCTCATAAGGTTGCAACGCTCAGGGAATCTGCCAGGACACGGGTATATTCAGCAGCTTTATAAACAGACAGATGCCACAGATCCGGAAAGTCGGAATCGGATGTTTTAAAATTAATTTGAAAATATTTGATATTTCTGGAATAAAGCCAGGTTTTGAATTTCCTGGCATTTTCCTCCGCAACACTGCACCCATATGTCGCTTTTTGAATAGTAGTAAGCGGAATACCAAAAGCCACAATTTGAGCATGGTATTTTCTGCTGAATTCTACCATTTCACTAAATTCACTCGCTGATAGGGATTTATCATCAATTAATTTCATCGAATTCTTAACCTCGGTGAAATATTCGAGGCTCCTGTTCTTATTTTCTTCGATTGAATTTTCATCGGTCTTTATCCCTCCTTGTACAGTAAGCGTTGAAGGTGCCCGGTCATCTTTGACAATTCCGGTTTTTACCAGGAGATCGTTAAAAGAATTCCGGGAAAGAACTTCTTTTATAAAACATGAGTATAGGTAACACCTGGAAAAATACAATACTGTGACATTCGTTTTCGTCAGGAAAGTATTGTCGGAATACCTCCAGAAGTCCATAAGTGTCTTTTTATCAAGGAAGGGAATGATGAGTTGCGGGGATCTTTTATCCACCCACATTGATCTTTGATGATCCCCGGTATATAGGCAATTTCCCCCGGGTGATTCAACAAATATTATGGTTCCGTTGAGATTCCCGTGTTTCCTACGCGCAAGATCTCTCAGTCCCAGATTCTGGATAACAGCGGTGCTGTATCCTCTTCCTGCATTGATATAGCATTCTTTATCACCCTCTTCCTTCATAAAATCCACCAGGATCGCAGCGGCAATCCGGGAAGTACCGATAAAAACATATTTCAAAGGAGTCTATCGTCAATATTCCAGTAGGGATTGATCCTTTCTCTGAACCGGTTTTCGATATAGGGATTTATTCGGAAAAAAATTTCCAGGAAAACCAGCGGAAGACTTAGGAAAATAACTCCTCTGACTATAAAATTTTTCATTGCCTCCTGAGTTTCTAAAATTGAAAATATATAAAAGAGTTCACCTGTTTATAAAAGATAAAAATAAAGCCGATAAGAACATAATAGACTCCCCAGCGCAAAACAAGCGGGATGGATTCAAACCGGCCTTCCAGCGGGTGCGGTTTTTCACGATTTATCCATTCAAGGGAAACAAAAGCAAGAACCAGGATAACTATCCCTGAGAATTTTATCGGAAGAGGCTGGAAAAATGACTCGGAGAAAATTCCCCTGAAATAACCGAACGCCGTCCTGATGTCAGGAGACCTGAAGAATACCCGCGACATGGTGATCAGAAAAAATGTTGTTCCCATCTGAATGAACTCTTTCCCTGTTGGGAACATCCTGTTATGTGCAATCACATTTTTATATTTCGTGACCTTATCGAACAGGATCAGCGGTATATAGTAAAGTCCGTTAAGGAAACCCCAGGATACAAAGGTCCAGTTTGCACCATGCCAGAGTCCGCTCACGGTGAAGGTAATGATTATGTTTTTTATCCTGTTGAATTTATTCGTGTGACTGCCACCCAGTGGAATAAATAAATAATCCCTGAACCAGGTGGAAAGTGAAATATGCCATCTTCTCCAATATTCTCCAGGATCCCTTGAAAAATTGGGATAATTGAAGTTTTGCATTAGTTTGAATCCAAACAGCCTGCCTGTTCCGATGGCAATATCGGAATAGGCGGAGAAATCAGCATAAATCTGGAATGTAAATAGTATGACTCCCAGAAGAAGTGTACTGCCGGGAAGATTCAAATAATCAGAGAAGATCCGGTCAACATAGATTCCGCAGGTATCGGCGATGACAATTTTTTTAAAAAAACCCCACAGGATTTGCCGTATGCCGTTTTTCCCTTCCGAAATAACGAATTGACGTGGTTTTGAAAACTGCGGTATCATATTGGCAGCCCGTTCGATCGGCCCGGCAACCAACTGCGGGAAAAAACTGACAAAGGCAAAAAAATTGACGATATTCTTTTCAGGTTTAAGCCGGTTACGGTAAATATCGATCGTATAACTGAGAGTCTGGAAGGTATAAAAACTTATGCCGATAGGCAGAATGATATAGAGTGAATTCAGTCCGGAATGTAATCCCAGGCCTTGTAAAAGCTTATTGGCTGAATCAATAAAGAAATTGAAGTATTTGAAAAAACCCAGCAACCCAAGGTTCACGGTGATGCTGATAATAAGTAACAGCTTACGCCTTGCGGGGTTTCCCGTTTTTTCAAGCGAAATCCCAAGAAGATAGTCCGTAAGTGAACTTATAAATATCAGGCTTAAAAACCGCCAGTCCCACCACCCATAGAAGAAATAGCTCGATGCGAGGATCAGGCCGTTCTGTACCATAAGATTTTTTTGAAATATCTTCCAGTATAAAATATAAACCAGGATCAAAAAAATGATAAAGGCCAAAGAAGTAAATACCATTCTGATCTAAATGGCAAATCCCTCTCATTATGAACATTGATAAGAAATCCGGATTATTAGGTTTTAGGTTGAAATGGCTTATTTCTTTTTTTCTGCTTTGAAGCCAATAGGTTACTTAAAATTAACCCTCAGCTTTCATTTCGCAAATTATTTTTACGTATTGTTGATCAATTATTAAATGCAGCAGGTGAGTACTAAAATATTATCCGCTAACAGGTGATGTTTGAATATTTCGTCCGGGGTTGTTAAAGACAGAAGATATTCTGGATACGCAGACGATAATATAGACCTGGAAAATGCTGTATTGAAAACTTTTATTTCTATTTTTATTCACCAATCACCAACTGCGGAACACTTTGAAAAATAATTCCATTACAGTAGCGGGAGTTATTTTCCTGTTTCTCCTGTTTTCATGTAAAACAGAAGTAAAAAATGGCAGTCCATGGCCGCCTGTCAACAGCAATACGCGGCCCTGGACCCGCTGGTGGTGGATGGGAAGCGCTGTGAATCGTGATGACCTGGGCCGGCTCCTTGAAGCATATCATGATGCCGGATTCGGAGGCGTGGAAATCACCCCCATTTACGGGGTAAAAGGATACGAAGACAGGTACATTGACTATCTCTCGCCGGAATGGATGGACATGCTGCGATTCACTACGGGCAAGGCCGCCGGATTGGGGATGCAGGCAGATATGAACCTGGGTACGGGATGGCCTTTTGGAGGCCCTCAGGTCAGCATTGAAAATGCCGCATCCAAACTCATTATAAAAAGTTATATCTTTCCCGGGAGCTCCCCCCGTGAAATGGAAATAATTCCTGACAACCCCTGTGAGATTTCCGGTGGATGCCTGATGGCCCTCACCGCTTATGACGGGAAGGGATCACGTGTATCGCTTCCCGGGAGGGTGGACAGTGCAGGAATATTGACCGGGATCCCCCCCGGCACGCGTACTATCTACGCCGCTTTCTGCGGGAAGACAGGTCAGAGGGTTAAAAGAGCCGCTCCCGGCGGAGAAGGATATACCCTGGATCCTCTTTCCAAAGAAGCCATGGATGAATATCTTCAGCGATTTGACTCGGCATTCGGACGGCAGGATCCCGGGGTGAGAAGTTATTTTAATGACAGCTACGAGGTATACGATGCAGATTTTTCGCCGGGACTTTTCGATGTCTTTCAGCAGAACCGCGGATATGATGCCCGCCTGTGGATCCGCGAACTGGCTGGCTATGAGGATAATGACACGGTGAAACGTATCAAGGCCGATTACAGGCAGACGGTCTCGGAGATGCTCCTGGATAATTTCACCCGTCCCTGGAGTGACTGGATACACGGGAAGAACGGTTTATCAAGGAACCAGGCTCATGGCTCACCGGGAAATCTCCTTGACCTGTATGCAGCCGTGGATATTCCCGAGTGCGAAACTTTCGGCCGGACAGCGGTTCCCGTCACCGGTCTTCATGAATACAGCTTTGATACGGTAAATATTCAACCGGATCCCGTTATGCTCAAATTTGCTTCCTCGGCAGGAAATGTGAACGGTAAGACGCTTATCTCATCCGAAACCTTTACCTGGTTAGGCGAACATTTCAGGGTGCCGCTTTCCTCATGCAAACCCCAGGCCGAAGTAGCCTTCCTGGCCGGGGTGAATCATATTATCTATCATGGGACAACCTATTCGCCTGCCTCTGCAGACTGGCCGGGCTGGCTTTTCTATGCCTCTGTGAATTTTTCTCCTTCCAATAGTTTCTGGAAGCATATCAAGGGCCTTAATGATTATATCACCCGTTGCCAGTCGGTATTGCAGGCAGGGCAGGCCGATAATGACATTCTGTTGTACTGGCCTGTACAGGATATCTGGCACAGTACCGGAAAACCCGGAATGCAACTGGCCATCCATGATATTGATTCCTGGCTTTACCCTACGCCGTTTTACCGGCTTGCCCGGTCGCTGGCTGACAGCGGTTACAGCGCCGATTATGTTTCCGACAGGATCATAGCGGGTTGTGAGACAACGGACGGTAAAATAAGGATCAGCAAAAATGCACCCTCCTACCGCGTAATTGTTGTTCCGGAAACGATACATATGCCTACAGCCACCCTGGAAAAACTGCTTGATCTTGCCAAAAAAGGAGCCACCGTCATTTTTGAAAAACTCCCTGCCGATGTCCCGGGGTTCAACCGGATGGCTGCACGCCGGGAAAAACTCAGAAACACGATCGATTCCCTGTCTTTCAAAAAAGAGGCTAAAAATATAGAAACAGCTGATCATGGTGATGGACTTATCATCGTTTCGGAAAGAATGAAGGATGCCCTCCGGCTGGCCGGTGTGGAAAGAGAGACCCTCAGGGATTCCGGGCTGGAATTTATCCGGCGTAAAATAAACGGTGATAGCTGGTACTACGTGGTAAACCATACGGCGAGAGACTATAGCGGGAATGTTCCCCTGAACGCGGCAGGCCATTCCGCCCTACTTCTCGATCCGCTCAACGGAAGGTACGGGCTGGCGTCATTTACTGAAAATGAAGGAAAATCGCGGGTACGACTTGACCTCAAATCAGGCCAAACCATTTTTGTATGTATTGCGGGCCGACGGGTGAATGATATGCCGCGCTGGAATTATACCCGCTTGCAAGGTGATCCCCTGTTGATAAAAGGTCCCTGGAAACTTTCCTTTAAATCAGGAGGTCCGGTCTTACCGCCGGCGAGGGAGCTGGACAGCCTTGTTTTATGGACCGGGTTGTCCGACAGTGCCACTGTATGGTTTTCAGGTACGGCGGAATATTCCGCGGTATTTACCATAGACAGCCTTACAGCTCCCGGCTATCTCCTTGACCTGGGTGATGTAAGGGAAAGCGCCCGTGTACTGATAAACGGCAAAGAAGCAGGCACGGCCTGGAATATACCCGCACAGCTTCATATCGATTCGCTGCTGTCAAAGGGCCGGAATACGATCACCATCGAAGTGGCCAACCTGATGGCTAACCGGATAAGATACATGGATAGACACGGCATCGAATGGAGAAATTTCCATGAGATCAATTTTGTAAACCTGGAATACAAGCCCTTTGATGCTTCCGGGTGGGAGCCACTGCCTTCGGGGTTGGGAGGACCGGTGCGGATCATACCGCTTTATTACGGCAATGAGTGACGTATTGCTTACAGGTCATCCATGCCGGTGAATTCCTTATACCTTTCGAATAGATTACGGGCAGATGGATATATAGAATTCGGGCTCATGAAATGGGAAAATTCGAAGGTGATCAGTTTTTCCATCCCGGCCTTTTCGGCAACATCCATTTTGAGCTTCAGATTTCTCCAGTCGATAGGCAGAAAGTCGATCGGCATACCCCGTTCGAAGGTTTCCACATTAGCCCAGGAGGCAATATTATACCGATCTGCAAGCTTTTTGTTGATCTCCGTGAATTCCCCGAGTTCGGAAAATGCCACCTGGCCATCCTGGAAGGCCACAATATCGACCTTCCCCGTAAGGGCCGAAAAGATCCTGTCCCACTGTTCCTCGTGCTCTCCGGGAGTGACAGGGTTCTCAAATTGCATCCGGCCTTTGACGTAGGGCGACATCAACACGGGAAGATCTTTTATTTCTTTCAACGCTTTGCATAATCCGGCGAGAAGCCTGACCTGTGAATTATCATAAACATGCAACTCATGACTTGCATACCAACCCCTGAAGGCTTTCCGCTCACCGTATTTACGGATCACCTCCTCTGCCAGTTTTGCATTGATATCAAGCTCTTCCCGGTACCTTCCCTCATGCCAGTATTTCCCTGAATCATAAAGGCCAAAGAACAGGTCCATCCCGCAACGTTCGGCCTGATCAAGGAAAAGATCGACAAGGTCAGTGTAGACAGGGTGCATGTTACCCTGTTTTTTAAGTGTCTCCGAATCGAAGGTCATCTTATCGCGATAGCCGCAACGGATGAGGATAACCGTATCGATTCCAACAGATCTCATGACATCGAAATCATCTGCCCATTCCTTCACGCCCCAGTTAGCCGACGGAATATCGTGAGAGATCTCATCCAGGAAGGTACCCGTAATTTTCATTTTTTTTATATTACCTTAATTTGTGTTTGCAAGAAAACTCGACAACCCTTCGACTTCGTAACTCAATTCGAATGACCGAGGAACTTTTCGGATGGTGGTAAGGCAGGCCAAAGGCCCTTCATAAGAAAACCATTGAATTTTAGATTTTTACATAAGGTCTTGGTCACCTCTTGAATGAAGTCGGAGGTCCCGGTCGAAGGGTTGTCGAGTTTTCTTTCTGATACTAATTTCCAACATCTGAAGTATTGCATTGACTAATGCCCGGCATTAGAAATATTACGAAGTAATTGAATGCAAAGGTAAAGAGCCCTGGGCACATGGAAACATCCTTTATAAGGTCCTCCTTTGAAATCCATGGAAACCTGACCCTGGCGATTCAGATACCCGAACCATTCGCCATATTCCGGATCAGAAAAGCGGGAGAAGGCGTATTCATGAACCCGGAGGAACTTTTCAAGGTCGTCACTTCTCCTGGTTTCAGCATACAGCAGCAGGAAAGCATACAAGGCTTCGCAATGCGGCCACCAGAGTTTCATGTCCCACTCAAGCTGGATGGGAGAATAACCACCGGCATCAAGGAAATAGAATATACCTCCGTACTTTTTATCCCAGCCGGTTTCAAAGCTGTTGCGAATGAACCCGGCAGCCCTGTTTTTAAGCTCGTCATCTTGCAGGCGGATGGCCCAGTGATACATGAACCAGCCTGCCTCGATGGCATGTCCGGGGTTCAACAGGCGACCGGCAGAGGAATCCACCGGCTCACCATCCGGAAGTACATTCTCAAAAACCTTCCCGTTGATAAAATGCTTTGCCATTTTCTGAATGCATTCGTCCACTTTGCCGGATACCTGGCTGTGATCCGTGCCGTACACTTCTTCGATCACATTCAGCAGGATCATCGGTACAGCCAACGTCTGAAATCCGGTTTCACCCTCAAAATGCGGGCGGCCTGCGAGGGAAGGATCACGGCTCATCTCCCATACCCGGTCAAACATATTATCAGCCTCCTTCAGCATATCCACCGACCCGGTAGCTCGCCCATATTCTGCCAGGGCCATGGCATAGAAACATTCCGTGAATATTTTTCTCTGCAGATAAACCGGCTTTCCCTTCGCATTCAGCGAAAAATATACCCGGCCGTTCTCCGAAACCGCATGCTTTCTTATAAAATCCATTCCGTGACTTGCAATACGCAACCACTTTTTTTCCTGTGAACCTGTATTGTATAGCTTGCTGAACATCCAGACCTGCCGGCTATGAAGCCACATATAGCGGGTATTGTCATATACCCGGCCGTCTCTGGTGAGACCGTTGAAATATCCGCCGTTCGTCCTGTCAACGGAATATTTTTCCCAGAACGGGATGACCGAACCGAAGAGTTCGTTCTCCAGGCCTGTTTTGATATTTTCAAGCTTTTTATCCATAAGATCCCGTTTTCGTTTCCAATGGTTCAGTTGGGCGGCAGGATTAAATGCTCTCCCGTTTATCAACAAAATACAAGGGTTGCCGGGTCATTTTCAGGTGAACTTTTTCCCATAGGGGCCCTGTATCCAGGAGCCATGAATCTGCATCCAGGATCTTACCCCGCTTATAATCTCCCGGTTCCAGTACTTCCTCCACCCTGTCATACCTTTGTTCATAACCTTCGAAATTATGAGGGATGTATTCTTTCTTCCACGCTGTACCATTCATCCGTATGATCGTATAAGTGAGCGGCTCCCCGAAAAGGTAAGCGGGTTCGGTCAGCTCTTCTATACTATGCATGGAAGTATTGGGACGCAGGCCGCAGCCCATGAAAAGGATTTTTCCCCCGGTTTCTTTCAGTTTCCGGAATGGAGATTGCGGACCGCAGGGTGTATGGTCGAGATGATGGTCTTCAAGGAAGAACGCGGCATTCCTGCCAATGGCACAAACGGAGTGGGTAGGATGAAGGCTCCTCAGCGTTCCCGGGAGGCACCTGAAATATTCCGTTAGGGCTCCCACGCAGGAAGGCGTAGTACGGATATCGAAAAACGGTTTTTCACGGGTGACATATTCATAGGTAAGGCAGGGCATGAGCAGGGTGCCGGAAGGTCCAAGGACCGTAGAAAAAGCATCGATAAAGATTTGTGCCCGGTTTTCAAACCGGCCTGCAGCATTCAGGGATGAGTGAACCATGAGCGAATCACCGGCCCGGACGCCCATGGCTTCAAGATTTTCAATGATAAGCGATTTAATGTCTTTCATCTTCCGGTTCGTTTAACCTGATCCTTTGCCCGCTGTCATATCAGCCGGCTCCCTGGGAAGCGGGACTCACAGCCGGCATCCAGGGTTCCGTTCCCCTGACATTCATTCTGCGACGGAAAATCCTGCCGTCAGAGATCACGTACAGGAGATCATGATCCTTCCCGCCGAATGCAACCGAAGAAATTCTGCCTGCCGGGAGGGTCAAAATAGCCCGTACACGCCCGTTCTGATCGCAAACCTGGACACCCGTTTCGCTGGCAACCCAAAGATTTCCGGATGTATCGAAGGTCATATTACAGGCATGCTGGTTTGCCGGGGTCGTATGCCGCCGGGATATAGATCCAGTAGCTGCGTTGCGTTCCGGGATAAATGACGGAACCCGTAAAGTTTCTTTCAATGATCTCTCCGGCTTTGATGCTGCTGTCACGCTTTGTTGCCGGATCGAAAGGATAGGCGGCATTGGCCTTGTTTTGCGCCGTGATCAGATATCCCGGCAGGAAGCAGAGCAGGAGTAAAATCAATTTTTTCACTCTATAATAATTTTGCTTTTAAAGGTATAATGGAACCTACATGATCGATTATTTTAAAGTTACCTTTATGTTGTCATCAATCATGTGGGTTTCATGAGATTCCGAAGATTTCATCAATCACAGCCGAAAATTACGAATATTATTTCAGGGGAGGGCGGCCAAGGTCGATTTATTAAGACCTCTGCCATGCAGTATAAATCCGATCCCGAAATCTCCGGGCAATGCCATGGCAGAATTACCGGCATGGACAGGTCGCGATCCGCATGGACAGGTTTCGATCTGCATGGACGGATTTCGACCCGTAGGGACAGGTCGCGACCTGTCCCTACGGATCGCGACCTGTCCATGCCAATTTGAAGGGAGATTACAATTTGATAACACGAATATTTTTTGATCGGCTTTTGGGACAGCCTTTTCCTCTGCCCATTTAGATGATAAGATTATGCATAGACCGGTAGCCGGGTCTGCAGCCCGGATAAACGAACTTGAATCTGCATCGGGTATTTCCCGTGCCGGTTTCGTTTCATTATCCCTTCATCACCGGTCCCACCGGCATCACGACCCTTCCGAAAACCTCGTTCAGCAGGGTCGCCACTCCGGCATAGATGGCTGAGCCCCCGCAGAGGATGCCCTCATAACCGGTGAAGGTCTTAAGGCCGGCACTGCCGGTGAGGTCTCCCAGGGCAAGAAGGAAAAACAGGAGGGTCAGCGTGGCAAAAACGATCTGCAGGGCCCGGCTGATCCTCAGGGTACCGATGAAAAGAAGCCCGGTGAAGATCCCCCACATGATGAGGTAGGCGATCATCCCCCCGGCCGACGGCGCTGTCATCCATTTCCAGCCGGGCATCAGGATGAGGACTACAAGGGTAAGCCAGAAAAATCCGTAGGAAACGAAGGCTGTGAGTCCAAAGGTATTGCCTTTTTTGGATTCAAGGATCCCGGCCACGATCTGGGCAAGACCTCCATAGAAGAGACCCATGGCCAGGATCATGGAATTCATTTCAAAAATTCCTGCATTATGCAGGTTCAGGAGGACGGTGGTCATACCGAAGGCGAGCAGACCAAGAGGGGCCGGGTTGGCCGACTGGTCGCGCAGGGGGAGTGCAGATTGTTCCATACTAGTAAGGTATTTTAATTTAAATCCGGCAAGAATATGTGATACAGACGTTTAAAACTTTCTTTTGTTCAACCTGCAGAGGAAAAGCAGCAAACTGCCGGTATGGGAGCTGCAAAGCCCGGCGCTGTTATTTCACGGAACATGCCGGATCGTTCCGGAAAAATCCTACATTTATGCTCCTTTTACCAACAAAACCAACGTTATCCCGATTATGAAGATGAACCGCATTGTCACGGCTCTCATGCTGTTGATATCACTCCCCGTTACCTCTTATGGCCAGCAAAAAGAAGTCCTTCACATTGATTCTTATGGCCGGCTGTATTCCCGCTGCTTCAGCGTCATGGCTTTTCATAACAAATATTACCAGGGCCGGCGCGGCGCTATTGAACTTGTGATTCACGGGGACCGCGTGGCTTCCAATGGTGATATCCGGCTTGAGCCCATCCCCATACCCGATGCCAGCGACATCCCGATGCCGGAGTTCGTAAGTTCCCATTCCGACAGCCTAAGGAATGAGATCTATGTGGATATGGACTATCCGGGACTCGGTTTCGGGTATACTATTGTGCTCAAAGGGGAAGGTGAAAACCTGAGGATCCGCATCAGGACCGAAGGAGAGATCGCCGACAGCCTCATCGGAAGGCTGGCCTTTATGATGGAGTTTTTCCCGGGAACGTATAAGGGAAAGTCCTATTTCATGGATGGGAAATCAGGTATTTTCCCGAACCAGTTCAACGGTATGAGAGAGTTCGGGAAACACGGGCTGGAAACCGTTCCCATGGCCGGTGGAAAAATACTTTCCATGGCGCCCGGTGACAGCCTTCACCACCTGGCGATCGAAGCGGTAAAAGGCAGTCTCGACCTCCTCGACGGGCGTGGCAGCACGAATCATAAGTGGTTCATCGTGCGCAGTCTTCTTCCCGGTGACAGAGAAGGAAATGTTATCGAATGGCTTATTAAACCCGGGATCCACGATGAGTGGAAAAGCAAACCCGTGGTGGGGATCTCCCAGATCGGTTACCTGTCTTCGCAAAAAAGATTTCGGTGATCGAAATGGATAATACGGATGTTCCCGACAGCATATTTCTCTACCGCCTGGAGCCTGAAGGCGGTGAAGAACCCGTAATTTCATCCCTGCCTGCTATGTGGGGCCCCTATTACAGTAAGAAATATGCCCGGTTCGATTTCTCAGAAATAACCGCGGAGGGTACATATTTCATTGAATATCGTGGCGAACGCACTGAAGCATTCATGATCAGCCCGGATCTTTACAGCCGGGAATTCTGGCGACCTACGCTTGAAACCTTCATCCCCGTCCAGATGTGCCATGTTTCGGTATGGGACCGGATGAGGCTTTGGCACGGTGCGTGCCATCTCGATGATGCCCTCCAGGCCCCCCCGGGGAAAGAACATTTCGACCATTACCAGATGGACAGCGTAACCAATACGCGTTTTGGACCCTATGAACATATCCCTGGTTATAACACCGGGGGATGGCATGATGCCGGTGATAATGATATCGAATCACCTTCCAATACATCAACGGTCTATGATCTCAGCCTGACCTGGGAGGAATTCGGCATTAATTCCGATCAGACCTTCGTCGATGAAATTTCCCGCCGGGTAAGATTGCATGAGCCCGATGGAAAGGCGGATATTCTCCAGCAGATTGAGCATGGGGTCAGTTATATCCTTTCCTGTTACAGAAATTTCGGTCATTATACCCGTGGGGTGATCTGTCCTGATTTTGAACAATATCTTCAGATGGGGGATGCTGCGTCCCAGACCGACGGATTCATCTATGATGCGGTGCCCGGTGAGGACAAACAGCTCAATGGCAGGTCGGGTAAACCGGATGACCGCCTGGCCTTCACCAATTACAGGGAGTCCTATGAATTCGAAGCAGCCACGGCCCTGGCCGCTGCATCCCGTGCGCTGAAGACATATGACCCGGGGATTTCGGAGGAATGCCTGAAAACCGCACTGGAAATATGGAAGAATACGGGTCAAAAACGGGACCCGAATGTACAGCCTCGTTACGCCCGGTACCAGGAAGCCAGGCTAAGGATGGTCGCTGTGGAACTTTACCTGTGCACGGGAAGTGATGAATTCAGGGACATCCTCCTGGAACCCTTCGATATGTCGGGCCGTTACGGGAGCTATTCGCTCTGGTCATTCAGCAGGGTTGCAAGCCGTCTTGGCGACAGAAAATTTACGAACAGGTTTGACGAGGCTTTAAAGGAATATGAATCTGACTTCAGGAAAGAGCTTGAGCAGAGCCCTTATCATATGCCACCCATCCACAGTATGTTCGGCACCGGGTTTAACTATATCGGCATTGCACGAAACCAGTATTACCTTCACAAATATGCACCCGGCATTGTTCCGGCAGGATTTATCTATGATGTGATAAGCTATATTCACGGCAATCATCCCGTTTCGAACCACTCCCTGGTCAATGGCGTTGGGGGTAAGTCAATCACCTCAGCCTACGGGGCAAACCGTGCTGATCATTCCTACATTCCGGGGGGGATATGTGCAGGCCCGCTCCTGATCAACCCCGACCTGATTGAATTCCGGGTGGATGATCCCTTTTTCTGGGTGCAGAAGGAATATACCATTGCTTCGGGAGCGGCGTATTTGTTCCTGATGATGGCGGCAGAGGAGGAAAGGCTGCTTGCGCAAGGAGAAAGGAGAAAGGCGAAAGGCGAAAGTGAAGAGGAATAACCAGGGATAATGAAAATCGAATATCGAAGGGGTGGGTGGAAAGAGGAAAAAAAAAGGAGAAAGATGGAAGGCGAAAGGCGAAAGTGAAGAGGAATAACCAGGAATAACGAAAATCGAATATCGAAGGGGTGGGTGGAAAGAGGAAAAAAAAGGAGAAAGTAAAAAAGGACACCTGAAAAAATGTGAAACAATCAAATCTGCGATCACCCGTCAAAATCCGTGACCATTCGCCAGAAGAATTTGGTGATTTGGTGAATTGGTGAATTGGTGAAGTGCGTTAAAACCACCTGAAACCATCTGAAACCATCTGATAAATAATTATTTAACCCCTCCGGGGTTAGGATGCGTGTGGCCTCCTTACCACGGGCGTAACCGTGGCTAATACAATTAATCCCCTCCGGGGATAAGAATCTTCTACGACCATTAACCCTTCCTTAATATCAAATCAACAACCGGAAACAATGTGAGACAATCAGAAGAATTTGGTGATTTGGTGAATTGCGTTAAAACCATCTGAATCCACCTGAAACAATCCGAAGGAAGAGGTGAACACGGATTGGACTGATAAAAACGGATTCTCACGGATAAATAATTTGGTGATTTGGTGAATTGCGATAAAAGCACTGAAACCACCAGATAAACAATTATTTAACCCTTCCGGGGTTAGGATGCGTGCGGCCTCCTTACCACGGGCGTAACCGGGGCTAATACAATTAATCCCCTCCGGGGATAAGAATCTTCTGCTACCAATATCCCTTCCTTAATATCAAATCAACAACCTGAAACCATCTGTAACCACCTGAAATCATCTGAAACCATCTGAAACAACCTGAAACCACCTGAAACCATCTGAAACAACCTGAGACCACCTGAAACCATCTGAAACAACCTCTCTTAATCTGTGATAATCTGTGGTATCTGTGGTAAAACTCCCCCTGAAACCCCCTGAAACCATCTTAAACCACCAGAAACCTATCTTCATCCACGCTCATCTGTCCAAACGGTTCCCGTAAGCGCCTTCATCTTCTGTAATGCCGTGCGGGCAACGGTATAGGGATCCTGCTCCCAATACTCCCTGTTGAAAAGTTCCACCGAGAGTACCTTCTCGCCACCCATGGCTGCAAGCGAAGTGAGGATCTTCTGCATCGGGGCCACACCGTCGCCCGGATAGACTCTGTCGCTGTCCTTTTGCAGTTCGCGTGAAATCGTGGCGGGATAATCGTTCATATGAAAGATCTCGATCACATTCCCCCGGAACATATTAAGAGCCTCAAAATCAGAGCCGCCCCGGAAAAGATGGAAGACGTCAGCGAGGATGTGTACATCCCGATCGCCGGCAATGGCACAGATCATGGCTGCCTGGCCGATGTGGAAGAGATATGGCGAGGCACCCCAGAACTCCAGTTGAGGCATCACTCCCGTTTTGCGGCCGAGGGCTACCAGGTCGCGGTAAAGTTCACCGGCACGGAAGAGATCGAGTGGTTCATCGCCGAGCACACCTGCTGCAGGAGCGGCAATGCGCGTGCAACCCAGTGAGGCCATGAGTTCCATATCGTTTCTCATCTCAGCCATTCCTTCCTTTCTCCGGCCTTCATCCCTGGCCAGCCAGGGGGCGAAGCCGATGGCGTCCTCAACCCTGATCCCGCTATCAGTAAGGTATTTCTTAAGCGACACGGCAGAATTACCCTCGGCAAGAAATTCCCTTACATCCCTCACCCAAAGCTCAATACCGTCATAGCCCGCATGGGCAGCAATCCCGATGCATTTTTTTACCCCGGGATTTTGTCCGCTGATGGTGCTCGTATTCAGGCAGAACCTGAACTTTGATTTTTCCGTCGGTGTGCCCGTCGCGGCAAATGTTTCTCTCCATGATACCGACCCGGCGGCTATGGTCAGCCCCGTATATTTTAATAAATTACGTCTTGATATCATGCTTTCCTGGTTTTAGTATGACCCGGACTATTGCAATATGATATAGATATAATCGGATGGCAGTTCAAAACTGATCCGGCCGTCTTCCCTGATAAGAGGTATCCTGTGTTTTTCGTAACCGGCCGTGTTAAGTAGCAGTGCCTCCCGTAAAACGGGATTTTCAAGAGTAATACGGGCCTGGATGTTTTTTCCCAGCCAGGGCATGTGACCGGTATTGAGGATCCTGAAACCCTTCACCGTATCGCCATTCATCTTAAACTCTGCAGGCTTGTCTTTCCAGTCAGCAGGACGGAACGAAGGGCCCGCCTGCAAAAGGATCTTTGACGAAGATTCAAGGGGTTTTCCATCCATGGAAACGAGTTCAATGGTGATGTAGTTGTTCCGGGAGGTTATGTCCAGGCTTCCGAGGGTGTATGTTGCGTCCGCATCGAGGAAGCCGGAAACGGCACGGGCACAGGGAGCGTTAAGTTTATATACTCCTTTTCCGTAATCGAGCTCCATCTCTCCAGTTGTGCTTTTCACGATTTTTTGCCGGGTATCCGCCAGTTTGTTGAGTTCCGGGTAAATGCTGTCGGTGGGGGAAGAAGTTCCATACTTCACCTCAACCCGCCCGGTGAGATAGGCTAGGGGATTTACCTCCGTGCTCCGGATCTGTTTACCCATTCCGAAATCTGCATCCCTGTTGGGATCATAACTGCTTTCTTCCGTGATCACCGGGATTTCACGGTTATACAGTTCAGCCATGGTGCGGTTCTCACTGACCACCGTTTCCCCGGGTTTAATATAATTCCTTCTGAACATAAGGGCATTGGCCGGAAACATCCAGGCACCCCCGGGCGTGGAATACGTCCAGCGGTTCATCGGATACAGGCCGGAGCCCAGGGGGAAATTCTTCATATAGGGATCGCGGTTTAGGTCGATGGCATCAAAAACGAACCAATAGTAAGAATCAACGCCGGTTAGAGAGCTGTATGCCGCGACAAGGAGCGGACCTTCCGATTGGTATTGATTAGGCAGATTCCATCCGCTCTCGGTTACGAGCATTGGGTACCCCACGGCCTGTTTGATGTTAACCGGAAGATCGACGGGATTTTTCAGTGCAGAATGGCCCTGGTAATAATGCCCGGTATCGATTCTCCAGCCTGAATTTTCACCCATATGGCCGGGATCAAAATACCGGTTCACCGCTTCCACTTCACATGCGGTGTATGTATAACGCTCAAGATCGTTCAGCCTTGCCTGGTCGGCCGTTCTCCAGTTGGAAGCATTGATCAGCTGCCTGCACCCGAGGGTATTGCGGTAATAATCATGGATCTCCCTGTAGAAATCATATTGTGTCCGGGTGAGGAATTCAACCTGGTCGCGCATCCTGGGTCGCTCATTTTCCGGTATGTCCTGTGTCATATTCCATGTGGGATATATATCGAAAAGGTTTCCGTCATCACCTTCCAGCCGGGAATTGTTCCATACGGTAAGAGTTTTCCCGTAAGAACCGTATTTATTTTCAAGCCAGGCCGTGAATTTTTTCCGGATCAGCATCTTCAGCTCCGGTTTGATATTCTGCATGGTCCAGAAAAATACGCCGTCCTCATTCTGAATCTGGATGAGTGCAACCGCCGGTTCATCCTTAAGAGCTATGCCTGAATATGGATTTGGGGTGGTATAAAGATATTTAACCCAGGTTTTATAGGCTTCCTTGAGGGTGTCGTTGAAAAAAATAACCCCCCAGAGATCATCTTTCTCCGAATAACCTTCTATGCCCCATTCCCGGGGAACCCACCCGCCCATGTGGCCGTTATGTGCCCAGAAAGGGGAAATGGTGGTATAGATCCCTTCCTTTTTCATCATTGCCACTGTCTTCCAAATGGCCATGGCCTCTGATGTATCTACATCATTGATCTTCGTGCCTTTTCCCGCCGGGTTGATAGAGCCATGGAACCGGGCCATATTGACCCCCATTTTCGCCAGGAACCGGGCATGCCTTTGCATTTCCTCATCCGTAAACCGGCGGGCATTCCCCCCCTCGTTGACCGACCAGAAACGGACAGGTTCACCGTCACCCCGTACAAAACTGTTGCTGTCGGCGGACAGTCCGATGAACCCATGCTCACCTGCTTCCTTTTCATTCAGGTAACGCAGGTCGAGAAAGGCATCCGGGGTGAAATCGTCACCCGGATATTCAAATTCAAACGTACCCGGCGTGCGGGAACAGGAATAAAGCAAAAGCACTGCCGTGACAGGGAGCAGCAGGTGACGGAACGAAATCATGATTTACTGTTTAGGGTAAAGGTTTTTGTTTATATGCAGAGCCGGCTGTGCGGGCAACAATTGTACTGTCATCCATTGAACTCCCTCAATGCTTCGACCATGGCCACAACGTTCTCCACGGGGACATTCGCCTGGATATTATGCACTGTATTGAAAACAAACCCCCCGGCTGAAGAGAAGATCTCGCAGTTCTGCAGAACCTCTTTCCTCACTTCTTCCGGGCTTCCGAAAGGAAGGGTTTGCTGTGTATCGATGCCCCCTCCCCAGAATACAATATGCTCCCCGTATTCCTTCCTCAGATGGCCTGGATCCATACCCAAAGCATTGATCTGAACAGGGTTAATTATGTCAAAACCTGCATCGATAAATGATTTCATCAGGGGGTCGACAGCCCCGCACGAATGTTTGAAGGTTTTCCATGAAGTGTTTTTATGGATCCAGCCGTTGATCTTTTTATAGTAGGGGGCATATAGTTCGTTGAAGGTTTCGGCGGAGCAGAACTGGGAATTCTGTGTCCCGAAATCGGTGCCGCAGATAAATACGGCATCAACTGCATCACCCATTACCGGTGCCAGTTTTTCGTAATTCGACAGTGCGATAGTCACCTGCCTGTCGAATACCTGGTGGATATACTCCGGTCTCGTGAGGGTTGACATATACCATTCCGTAATATCCCTTATCCCTTTAGGATCCCTGAGTTGCATGGCGGGGACAAGGGCGATGTCGCCCAATGCCGTTCCCCCGAAGGTGGCAATGACACCCTTTCCCGATCCCCGGGCAATTCCTGCCATGGCAGACCAGTATTCGAGATCGGCCTTTGTGAGGGGAGCAAATTCTTCCAGGTTATCTTTTGGATCAAGGTTCTGCTCATCAATGGGATGCTGGCGGATCACTGCATCGAAAAAATATCCGTTTGCCGGCATATGGGCTGAGGGAGGCAATGAGGTATCACCTTCCGGGCTCATCAGCAGGCTGCCGTCAGCAGCCCTGGTGACATTGAAATTCTCCGGAACCAAAATTTCCTGGTTCCATGGAGTGATGAAGGTTTTCCACCCGCTGTTTTTGAATCCAAACATATTTTTCTCTGGGGTGATACCCATTACATCAACACCGAGGACCTCCATGAGATCCTCATCGATCCTGCCAAGCATCTGGTAGGGTTCGGAAAGTTCCACCGGTTTTTTTTCAAGCCCGAAATGTTCACGTAGTTTTTCGATGATGAGTACGTGAATTCCTGTGACGGCAGTACCGCCTAAATCGACAGGGATCCTGCAGTTACCCTTGTGCAGGAGGGCGGAGATCAGTCTTTCTTTTTCGGGTGTCATATCGTGGAATTTTGAGTATTAAAGATAGGAAGCTTTTCTAAGTTCTGAAAGATTACGTTCCGGGGTATTGACGGTGATCTCACAACCGCCGGACAGGATAAACCTTTCGCCGCGGTGTTTTTCCACAAGTCCGGCAGCGAGGGCGTGAAGTTTCTCAGGGGTTTCATCCTGGATGGTGACCGGGTTGATATTTCCGCATAAGATCGTGTCCTCGCCCATGATCTTCCGGGCTTCAGCGATATCAACCTGCCAGTCGAGATCGAGGATATCGGGTCGTACCCTGCTAAGCAAAGGGAGGAGATGGTTGATATCTCCACAGATATGCAGCTTGACGCGGGCGCCCAGGGTATGGATGTAATCGACGATCTCCTTCTGACGGTACAGGACAAAACGTTCAAAAGTTTGCGGATCAACCTGGGAACAGATCGCATCGCCCATGCCGATAATATCGCATCCGGCTTCAACCTGGGCCCGGGCAAAATCTTTTGCCGTGATCACACATTTATCCATAAGCATATCACATAAAGCGGGATCGGTTAGCAGCAGCATGAGGATCTCACCTACCCCCGCCAGATCGCAGGCCTCTGCCAGGGGACCTTCGATCCAGCCTATTACGGGAACTTCGCCCCTCAGTTCCCTGGTCAGAAGGTTTGCCGCCCTGATCCTGTCAGCCGTCCTTTCCGATGCATGCACGTCCGGATTTTTAAGCCTTTTTACATCGTCGAGGGTCCGGATGATGGTCTTTTCACATACCGGCACTCCGTTGGGAATAAAGCGAACAGGGGCTCCGAAGGCGGAAGTCTCGCGGTATGGATCAGAAATAAGTCCGGCAAGATCGAGATCAAATTTTTCCACGGCGAGGAGGTTTGCCTTTTACCAGGGTTCGATAATCCGATGCGAACTCCCCGTAATTGCTCCCGGCGAGACGGGCGGCAAAATGCATGAGGATCGGCCTGAATAGTACTCTTCCAGTGGGCTTTTCCCCCCTGGCCATTGCATTGAATAATTCCTTTTTATTCATGGTTTTGGCATTTTATCCGGCAGACTTATTTTAAAATAGCGTAATTCTGCGGAGTAAATCCAACCCGCTGTATCTACCGGTTATTATTCAGCAACCGGCACCGGTAGAGGAACTTATTGCGACTTATCCCATCCGATGCATAGAGAGTGGACAACAATATTACTAAAAAAATGTATAACTGCACAGATGACTGCGAGGATGGTGCCTGTGCTTCCTGAAAATCTGGCACCCATCGCACTTCTCAGCCGTTGTGGCTGAAATTGATGAATTTTAATTTCTTAACTTTACAATTCAAATGCCTTAAAAATATTCAAATGGAAGCAGGAAAATTTGCTGTTATCGGTCTCGGGCAATTTGGCCGTGCCATCGCTAAAGCTCTC
Source organism: uncultured Bacteroidales bacterium (assembly GCA_963771005.1). Taxonomy (GTDB): domain Bacteria; phylum Bacteroidota; class Bacteroidia; order Bacteroidales; genus DASQZK01. The sequence goes on along the minus strand of CAVYRO010000007.1, from coordinate 34,316 downwards.
GCCAAACGCGGAGCTGAAGTCCTGGCCATTGATACCAACCAGGAGGAGGTGGATAAAATTTCCGACAATGTGGCCTACGCCGTAGTAATGGACGGCAGTGACAAAAAAGCCCTGATGTCACATGAGATCAACGATTTTGATGCCGTACTGGTAACGATAGGCGAGGATTTTGAACAACTGCTGATGTGTACGGTGACACTTATGGAACTCAAGGTTAAGAGGATCATCGCCAGGGCCCAGGGTAAAAATTCGAGGATCATCCTTGAGAAAATGGGAGTCGGAGAAATCCTCTCACCTGAGGATGAAGTCGGAGTTATCGTTGCCGAAAGGCTGGCAAATCCGGGACTTGTGTCCTACCTTCAGTTACCCGACGAATACCGGGTGGCCGAGATCAAGACGCCCCCGAACCTGGCCGGCCGGAGGCTTGAGGATATCAATCCCAGGGATAAATACAATCTCAGCCTGATCACGATCAAGAGTGCGAAAACGGTTCAGAAGGATGGGGAGACAACGGAAGAACAGCATATTACCGGTGTACCGGTCTCATCCACAGTTATCCATGCAGAAGATTTCCTCATCCTTTTCGGGAAGGATAAAGATATTCAGCGATTTATCGAGATAAACCAGTAAGGTCTTCAAAGGATGCGAGGTAATATTTGGAAAATCAGGCAGTACATCAACCTGAGAATTTTCGGCAGTAAAAGTACGGTTCTTTACATTCTCAGGATACTGAGCATCCTCATTTCGCTTGTCGCTATCTCCGCAATTCTTTATTATCACGGATATTCCAAGACCCCTCATGTTTTGCGCTTGTACAGGGTCATTATGCATATCAGCTTCGGCTTTTATTTTTTCAAATTCCTCCTCCGGTTCTTTTACGATTTTCAACCTGCTAAATTTCTGCGCAATAACTGGTTCGAAGCTCTCATCATGTTCTTTATCATGATTGAAGGCCTGGGAATTATTATTTTCAGCACAGACCTGACAGAAAGGGCTTTCAATCTATTCAGCCTGGGCAATTTCACCGTTTTGTCCACACTCTTCGTGCAGCTGTATTTCTTTATCATCGTTGGTATCGAGCTCGGCCAGGCCAGCCAGTTATTCACCAGGTTGAAGCTCTCACCACAGGTATTGCTGGCCCTTTCATTCCTCATCCTGATTTCGGCCGGAACCTTCCTGATTTCCCTCCCTGAAATGACGGTAACGAGGGGAATGTCTTTCATCGATGCCCTGTTCACTTCGGCAAGTGCAAGCTGTGTGACAGGACTTATCGTGGTAGATACCGCTTCCTTTTTTACCCTTAAGGGAAAGATCATCATCCTTCTGCTTATCCAGTTGGGAGGATTGAACATCCTTTCTTTTGCCACACTGTTTGCCACGTTTTACCGGACCTCCTCCAGCATCCGGTATAAATCCCTGATCAAAGATTTTCTGAGTACGGAAACGATCTCCGACACCCGGATTTTGTTGCGGGAGATCTTCATCTTCAGCATCATTTTCGAGGTGGCTGGAATGGTCCTGCTTTACTTTTCCTGGGACCCCGGACATGCAATGGGAAACAGGGAGAGATTGTTTTATGCCCTGTTTCATTCGGTTTCTGCATTCAATAATGCGGGATTTTCACTTTTCACAGGCAATCTTTACCAGGACATCATCCGCGGGGCATTTTCCTATCATTTGATCATCGCCCTCCTGGTGATTTTCGGAGGCATCGGATTTATGAACATTACCAATATAGGTAGATATTTCAGGGAAAAATACAGGGAGAAGAAGAGCTGGGCCCATATGAATGTCAGCACCCGGATTGCTGTGTACACTTCGATCACGCTGATCCTTGCCGGGATGGCCATCTTTTTACCCCTAGAATGGAATCGGTCGGTAGACGGTTATACCTTCCTTCAGAAGCTGGTAACCGCTTTTTTCCAGTCGGTGACTACCAGGACAGCCGGTTTCAATACGGTGGACATCAGCAGTCTGACCATTCCCGTCCTGATGTTCGTGATCTTTCTCATGTATATAGGTGCTTCACCGGGATCGACAGGCGGAGGTATAAAAACCACCACTTTTGCTCTCATAGTCAGATCCGCCCTGGCCACGATACGGGGAGAGGAGAATGTGGTATTTTTTAAGCGTACGGTCCCTTATAGTAATGTGGGAAGGGCATATTCCATCATCCTGTTTTCCTTCACCACGATTTTTGTCTCAACCTTCCTGCTCTCCATCACCGAGCCAGACAAGGATATTCTCTCCCTCCTGTTCGAAGAGGTATCTGCCATATCCACCGTCGGTCTCAGCCTCGGCATCACTTCCCACCTCACCTTGGCAGGAAAGCTGATCATTACACTTTCGATGTTTGTGGGGAGGATTGGTACTATGACCATTGCACTGATCCTCGCCAGGAAGGTCATAACCACCCGCTATAAGTATGCAGAGACCAGTGTTGTTGTGGGTTGATTAACATTTCCTCAGAACTCGACGATGATCCCGGCCGACGGCAGGACGGTTCCCGCCCCGAGGGAGAGTTCCTTCATCCTGTACCTTTGAAGGGATACAGGTTCCTGGGGATTTATAATTTGGGGAGGTAGGGTATCGGGAATAAGGACCTTCTGCTGGCTGGCTTTAAAATTATATACATTCTGAACATCGACGTAAAAGTTGAGGCTGATCTTTTTCAGGTAAAATTCTTTATCTATCCTTACATCAAGCTGATGGAACGATCCCAGTCTTTTGCTGTTGTAACGGCTGTAATCGGGAATGCCCCTATTCCGGGTATCCCAGGCCTGCACATAGGATGACTCCACAAGGTCGAAAGGGGTATAGGGGGCGCCCCCGGTAAACCTCCATTTCACGCCTGCACGCCAGTTATTCCTGAATTCACGGATAGCGAGGATGTTGAGGAGGTGCCGGTTGTCCCAGGCAGTGGGTATCCATCTGTCACCGCCGTCATTTCGCAGGTTTTCCGTCCAGCTCCTTACAAAGGTATATGAGACGGTAAGGTTTCCGCCGGCCAGGGCGTTGTTACGGTAAAGGATTTCGAAGCCGTATGCCAGCCCGTCTGCACCGGATTTAACCGCTTCATCACCAAAAGTACCAAAATCAGCTCCCTTTCCCGACAACGAGACGGAATCCGCAAGGCTGAAAGGATAATTATGATAGATTTTGTAAAAGCCTTCCATGGTAAGCTGGGACACGGCAGAAGGCTGCCACTCCAACCCGGCGGTATAGTGAATGGCCGATATCATCGTGAGCCCGTTTCTCTTGTTGATCAGGGTTCCGGAGGAATCGCTGTATCCCAAAGTAGTATACGGTGGCCGCTGATAATATTTTCCGGCACCCGCATTGAGCCAGAATTTGCCGGAAAGCCGGTATGAGGCGGAAAGACGGGGGGAAATAAAATCTTCCATCTTTTTCATCAGTGAAGAATAGTCATTGCCGTCGGACCGGATTCCCAGCGAGAGGGTCAGCCTTTCGTTAAGAAAATCCCGGCTGATGCTGCCGAAAGCTTCCCAGCCGAACATGTTAAGGGTCGAACGGTAGCGGATGGTCTCCGGGGTACCGTTGGTGAAAGTCCTGTTGAAGGTGGAATTAAAATATTCCGAATACGCTGTCCCTGCGCCGAAACTGAACCTAAGACCATTGCTTAAACGGGTTTCATGTTCATAGCGGATCTTCGTTTCCGTTTCCCGGGACGAATAATCCAGGAGTTTGAGCGAATCTTCCCGGATATTGTTGCGATATTTCCAGGATGCATTGTTCAGCGTATTGCGGCTCAGCACCCAGGTGTCATAACCCTGGTCCCGGTAATGCCTGAAAACGGCGCCAAGGGTATATGTCCATTGTTCATTCACCGGGAGATATCCCAGGATATATTTCTGTTCTTCGGTCCGGTCCGCATCCAGGTTGAGGGAAAACCGGTCAATAGCTCCCAGGCCGAGGATCGTGAGTTCATTTTTATCATCGAAACGCGTTTTCGTTTTGAACTGGAAATCATTGTAGGTAGGAAGAAAGGGTAGTCCAAGGGCGGAAAAAAGAAATTGGAGGTAGGACCGGCGGGCAGAAAGGATAAAGGTGGTCTTATCATCGAGCGGACCATCGAGTGTGAGGGCCAGGTCTGAGGCCCCGACAGATCCCTTTACCTTCAGCCTTTCCCGGTTTCCGTCCAGCATTTTGAATTCGAGAACGGAACTGAGCGCATTGCCCTTGCCGGCAGGGAATGCACCCGAATAAAAGTTCACCTCACGAATAAAATCGACGTTTATGATCCCAACTGGTCCTCCCGATGCTCCCTGCGTGGCGAAATGGTTTATATTCGGGATCTCCACTCCGTCAAGGTAAAACCGGTTCTCAGATGCCCCGCCGCCTCTCACAATCAAATCATTCCGGTAGGACGGGGTGGAAGCTACGCCGGGGTAGGATTGGATCACCCTCGAAATGTCCCGGTTACCCCCGGGGTTCTTCTCAATTTCAACAATGCTTATCCGCCTCAGCGAAAGCGGGCTTTCATCGTTGCGCCTGAAAGGGGAAGCTTTAACCGTGATCTCCGCAAGGTCCACCTTTGCTTCGGGCAAAGGGATATCCAAATAGGTCTTACGGGCATTGGTGACAAGCAGAGGGGTGGTCACCGTGGATTCGTAGCCCACGCATGAAACAGCCAGCTGGGTATATCCCGGCTTCAGCCCGGTAAGGATAAACTTTCCTTCTTCATCGCTAATGGTACCTGCCGGGGTGCCAAAAACGGCGACATTCGCAAAAGCAACCGGATCATTGTTTTCCGGGTTGAAGATCCTGCCCGCTATTACCCCGTTATCCTGTGCAGCAAGGGCTGCATACAGGATTACCAGAGCAGCAGTGAACAGCATAAAGAACTTAAATTTCATTTTGACTTCGTTTGGTTTACTACAAACAATGCCAAAATATTAATGTTCAATAAAAAACAATAAAAATTATACATAAAAATTTCAGCTTTTAGATCAATCTTTTCTACATACATTTATAATATACTAATAAACAGATAATTAAAATATAATTAATTTTTTAAGTCTATAATAAAATGTTTATTATAAATAGTAAAATAGTAAACAAAAAATTGTATCTCCATTATGAGTCCGGGTCAGGGACGGAGATACCGGTTGATAAGTGCGGTGAACTGATCAGTAGTCTCGGGTTTTGATACTGAATAATGGTTTTGGTGGCTCGTTTTTAAATATACCTGCTTCTCTTGCAGGTGATTAAAAGAGAGGATACGTAGGGAGGGTGCAATGGAACGAATTTTCGGGATAAGATCATCCGGGGTGATATCGGGTAAATGACAGTCAGAGAGGACCACTTTTTCCCTCAATGCTTCCAGCTCCGCAAGATCAATTGCGGAGAAATTCAGTGCTCTCATATTATCCTCCGACACAAGAAATACCCGGACAGTTTAACCAGAAATTTATGTATGATCTTACGGTTAATTCAAGGGCAAAGTTTCATGTATCGCCGGGACCGGTCGTCCGGACATGATGTAAACATGGATAATCAGTTATCTGCCGGATTGAAGGATCCCGATTTCTGAAGGGTGTGAAAAGCGAATCCGGAAAAAATTCATTGGTGGCGCGAGCCAAAATAGGAGATGAAAAGGGTAAGATCGATATCCGGATATTTCTTTTGAAGGGAATTGGCCTTTTTCAGATAAGCCAAAAGGAATTTTTTATGATTTTCCGTTTCGGGGAAAAGGCTCCGGTGGTTCATTGCCATGCTAAGTGATCCGATCTCCCGGTTCAGGTTGCGTGTATCTTCATCGAAATAGGTAAGACTGAATTTTTCCCAGATGTATGTGATCGCCTCTTCTGATGGATGAACCAGGTCACTGGCATAATAGCGGTAATCCCGAAGATCATCGAGAAGGATCTCGTAGGCTGGGAAATACCCGGTGAACTCCGGAAAAGCGGTACATAATTCATTCACAGCCAGGATAAGTGCCGCCTTGCTGAGCTGGTTGCCCGTGGCACCGTCTTTCCAGTGCCGTACCGGGCTTATGGTGAAGATGATCTTTATTCCGGGGTTCAGCTTCCGGATCCTCTCTACCAGGCTTTTGAAGGATTGCGCGATTTCCCGGGGATCCAGGAGTTCACGTTTGAACTTACGGGCAGGAAGTTTATGGCAGTTGCAGACGATCTGTCCTGATGAGACAAGCCGGTATACCCAGGAAGTACCGAAAGTAAGCAACAGGTAATCGGATTGCATGAACAGATCGGCCGCCTGCAGGATTGAGTTATTGATATTTTCAAGCACTTTTCCGCGATCGGTCCCGGAGAAAGAGGAGTGATGATCCCATGAAAACCAGAGCTCATCGTAAAATTCCAGGTCATCAGGCGGTGTATATTTTACGGTCGAGGAGTATATCGAGGCTGCGTTTAACGGAAAGCGGATTATAAACGACGCCAAAAGGATTGACGTTCACAGGGAACCGAAGATCCTCCAGGCGGCGGCCGATATTACCGGTGAAGCACGATCCGATGAAAAGCATCTTGTTTTGATGGCTTATCCTGAACGGAGAAGGTCCAGGCGTGATTTCCGTTCTGAACTGCATCGTTTTAAAGGTTAAATTCCTTCAGCCAATCCGTGATATACATGAAAACTTCGCCGGCAATGATTTCATGATGAAGTTCATGATATTGACCCTCCCAGAGTTTCAGCCGGGTCCGGCTGCTTGTGTTCAGCACGTATTTCTCACTAGCACGGTGAGATGTTATAGTATCGGCTGTGCCATGCATAATCAGAAAGGGATGATTGATCTTATATACATTCCTCATGGCATGTATGCCGGATTCATGCAGGGAGAAGAAAAGGGCAAGGGAAATTTTATTATGCACAAGCGGATCCCGTTGATACTTTTCCGGAACTTCCGGATCATGCGACAGGTCTTCCCCCCTTAATGGGGTTTTGATCGTAAGGGAAGGCCAGCATTTTTTCAGGATGGAAGCAAGCGTCATGACAGCATAAGAGGGTTCCCTGTACATCTTTAGCCAGGGGGACGTGACGATAACGGCATGTACCACAGGATTCCTGCATATAACATGATTCAGGACAAGATTACCCCCCATGCTGTGACCATATAAAATCAGCCTGTGGCCGGGAAACAATTCCCCGGCTTTGACGAACATCAGGTCAATATCATCGAGCATCACCGCGACGGACCGGGCATGGCCCCTCTTTCCTCCCGATTTGCCATGTCCGTGCAGATCGATGGCGAGAAAATTATAGCCATCATCTGCAAATTTACCAGCCCATCCCTTGTATCGCCCGCTATGTTCCCCCAGCCCGTGCACAAAGAGAATGGTTTTGTCCGTGATTTTTTCCGTCCTCCAGCACCTCGCAAAAATAATTTTCTGATCCGGCGAGGTCCAGGAATATGTTGAATATTTCATGTATTGGCCTACTTCCCTGTAGATAGATTTTCTTTATTTACATATAAACTCTAAATTTAGCTTGGATTTTTCTCGCAAACAAAGATAAGGCGCTGTTATTTGAAGGATACGGGCAGCCTTAGATAAAAAGAGATGTCTCAAAAGTCATTGACATGAAAAATTGGAACGTGATTATAAAACTTTCGGAGACGCCGTCATACTTATAAGATCAGGGACATGCAAAAATCCATCGTTATCTCAACAGATAAGCACAACGGGTTATACGATATAACCTCACTGGTTGAGGGTGTTGTCAGGGAAAGCGGAGTGGACACAGGACTTGTAAATGTATACGCGCAGGGCGCAACTGCAGGGATCATGATCCAGGAGAACTGGGATGACTCTGTTCAGACGGATGTTGTAAATCTTCTCCGTAAACTCATCCCGGAAGGGGTATGGGAACACGATCACCAGGACAATAACGGGGATGCACACCTTAAGGCAGGGATCGTGGGGCCGCAGGAAACCATTCCTGTTGCAGGCGGCAAGATGGGCCTGTCGACCTGGCAGAACATTTTTTTATGCGAATTTGACGGACCCAGGCAGAAACGCAGCATTCTGGTCACAGTTATGGAAACGGAACCCTAGTTATTCAACTGTAATATTTAAGAAATGAAGAACCTGAAAAATCTTGAAGTCTGGTTTGTTACCGGAAGCCAGCATCTGTATGGGGAGGAAACACTGAAAAAAGTAGCTGCAAATTCGGGTGTTCTCGCCTCCGGGCTGAATGATTCACCCTATATCCCGGTGAAAGTGGTTTTTAAGGATGTGCTGACAAACCCGGCATCCATTACGGCTTTCTGCAACACTGCCAACGCTGCTGAAAATTGCATTGGGATCATCACCTGGATGCACACTTTTTCTCCGGCTCAGATGTGGATCAGCGGGCTTTCGGTGCTGCGCCGTCCGGTTTTGCATCTTCACACCCAGTTCAACAGGGATATACCCTGGGATGCTATCGACATGGATTTCATGAACCTGAACCAGTCGGCTCACGGTGGCCGTGAATACGGCTTCATCATGAGCCGTATGAAGATCAACAGGAAGGTTATCGCCGGTCACTGGAAGGAAAAGGATATCCAGGAGAAGATCGGCATCTGGACCCGGGCTGCCGCCGGGTGGCATGAATTCAATCAATTGAAAATAGCGCGTTTCGGCGATAATATGCGCGAGGTGGCAGTCACCGAGGGGGACAAGGTGGAGGCACGCATGCAGTTTGGCATGGCCGTCCAGGGATTTGGAGTGGGGGAATTGGCCGGGATGGTGGGAAAAACCGGTAAGAAAGAAATCGGTTCACTTATCGCAGAATACCGGAAGGATTACCGGATCGATAAAAAGGATCTCGATAATCCCGGTTTTGCCGCATCGCTTGAGAATGCAGCCCGGATTGAAACAGGGATGAGACATTTCCTCGAAGAGGGAGGGTTTAAAGCCTTCACCACTACCTTCGAAGATCTTCACGGCCTGGAGCAGCTTCCGGGGCTGGCTGTTCAACGGCTCATGAACGACGGGTACGGGTTCGGTGCGGAAGGGGACTGGAAGACCGCTGCACTTGTGCGTGCCGTGAAGGTAATGTCGGAAGGACTGGAAGGCGGGACGTCTTTCATGGAGGATTATACCTATCATCTTCAGCCGGGCAATATGAAAGTTCTCGGCGCTCATATGCTCGAAGTCTGCCCAAGTATTGCAGCCGGACAGCCTTCACTCGAAATACATCCCCTTTCCATCGGCGGAAAAGCGGATCCGGCACGGCTGGTATTCAATGTTCCGGCGGGACCCGCAGTGAATGCCTCCCTTATGGACATGGGGAACCGTTTCAGGCTGCTCGTTAACCGTGTTAAAGTGGTCCCACCCGATGCACCCCTTACAAAACTTCCGGTTGCCCGGGCTCTGTGGATACCGAAGCCCGATCTGCAGATTGCCGCAGCAGCATGGATCTATGCCGGAGGTGCCCATCATACCGTATTCAGCCAGGCCGTCAATGCCGAATTTCTCGAGGACTTTGCGGAAATGGCCGGTATCGAATTCCTCTACATTCATGAAGAGACGAACCTCCATGATTTTAAGAATGAACTGAGATGGAATGATGTGTACTATGCCATGAGGGGATTCGGCAGCCGGTAATGCCGCGGCGAAAGGAAAAATATTGGATTGTGAGTAATCTGTGAAGGAAAACTTCAAACCGCAAAATACAAATAACTAATAGATCCCGGATATTACATTACATGGTTTGTAACCATTTGGATATTATATAAATAAAGGACTTCCGGTTCCGGGAAGGGAGGATGAAATTCCGCCTGCCCAGGGACATACGGTCCGTAATCCCTAATGTATATGAGCTCATATTTGCTTGGACTTGATTTTGGCACCGATTCGGTGCGGGCCATGGTAGCCGCTGCGGCTGACGGAAAAGAAATTTCTTCTGCCGTGAGGTATTATACGAGATGGATGGAAGGAAAATATTGCAATCCGGCGGAGAACCGCTTCAGGCAGCATCCCCTCGACTACCTGGAAGCTATGGAGGGTGCGGTTCTCGAGGCACTCGACAATGCCCCGGCGGGAATGCGGGGGAAGATCCGCGGGATTGCTGTCGACACTACCGGTTCGACTCCCGTTGCCGTTGACCGTGCAGGTACACCACTCTCCCTGTTGCCTGGCTTCACTGAAAATCCGGATGCAATGTTCATCCTGTGGAAGGATCATTCGGCACTTAAGGAGGCTGCGGAGATCAACGAGCTGGCGCATAGCTGGAATGGGCCTGATTATACAGAGTATGAAGGAGGTATATATTCCTCGGAATGGTTCTGGGCCAAAGTTCTTCATACACTCAGAACGAGCCAGGAAGTCGCTGAGAATGCCTTTTCATGGGTGGAGCACTGTGACTGGATCACCGCCCATCTCACCGGGAACACCGATCCGCTGACCCTTAAGCGCAGCCGTTGTGCGGCGGGACATAAAGCCATGTGGCATGAATCGTGGGACGGACTTCCCTCCGGGAAATTCCTTCAAAAGCTCGACCCCCTGCTCAAGGGCATCCGCGACCGCCTTTATGCCGATACCTGGACCTCCGACACCCGGGCCGGATTTTTGTCGAAAGAATACCGGCAAAAGTTCGGTCTCGGCGACGAAGTGGCTATAGCCGTCGGCGCCTTTGACGCTCATATGGGAGCCGTGGGCGGACAGATAAGAGAAGGAGACCTTTTGAGAATCATCGGAACTTCCACTTGTGACATTATGGTGACAGGAAAGAAAGACCTGGGGAAAAAAATCGTACCCGGGATCTGCGGCCAGGTTGACGGATCTGTCATTCCCGGTACCATTGGCCTGGAGGCCGGACAGTCTGCTTTCGGTGATGTATATGCATGGTTCAGGGAAGTGCTGATGTGGCTGCCCAGGACCGCAGCCGTAATTTCTGAGGAAGAGATAAGGCAGCTTGCCGAAAAGGCCATACCCTTACTGGGTGAGGCAGCAGCGAAGATACCCCTGACAAAGAAAGACGGCATAGCACTGGACTGGCTGAACGGAAGACGGACCCCGGACGCGAACCAGCATCTCAAGGCGGCGGTCACCGGCCTCAGCCTGGGTACCAGTGCACCGGCCATCTTCAAATCGCTCGTCGAAGCGACGGCTTTCGGTTCCAGGAGGATCGTCGACCGCTTCAGGGAGAACGGGGTGGAGATAAAGTCGGTGGTGGCGCTCGGAGGCGTCGCCAAAAAATCGGATTATGTCATGCAGACACTGAGTGATGTTCTCGAAATGCCTATCAAAGTGGTGAAGTCGGAACAGGCATGCGCTCTCGGAGCCGCCATGTTCGCAGGGGTGGCCTCCGGGATATATGAAAGGGTGGAGGAAGCACGCGACAAAATGGGTTCGGGATTTGAGAAGGAATACCAGCCCGACGGATCAAAAACAGAGATCTACCGTAAATTGTACAGGAAATACCTCAGACTCGGAAAATTTGTGGAGAAAAAATTAACCTGAGGAAGATTTTTTCAGGAAATCCAGGTTTCTCCTAAGGCCGCTGAATTTGGTCCTTTTAACGGCCGAGCCTTCAAAAAGGCTGTCGAAACGTTCCTCTGACATACCGTACCATGCCTCCGCATCGAGTGTCATGAGTTCCTCCGGCGGGCGGAAGTCGGCGACCTTATGAGGTTCCAGTTTATGGTTCCATGGGCAAACATCCTGGCAGATGTCGCACCCGAAAACCCGGTTGAAGAAACTGTCCCTGAATTCCCCCGGAATTTCATCCCTGTGTTCTATCGTAAGATACGAAATACATTTCCCTGCATCCACGGTACGGTCACTGTTGATAGCATGTGTCGGGCACTGGTCCACACAAAGCCGGCAAGTGCCGCAGTGATCGGAACCGGGCTCGTCATACTCAAGTTCGGCATCTGTGATCACTTCCCCTATAAATACATAGGATCCGGATTTTTTTGAAAGAAGGAGTGAGTTTTTTCCTATCCAGCCCAGGCCTGCCCGTGAAGCCCAGGCATGTTCCATTACCGGCGCCGAATCGGCAAATACCCTGCCTGAAGTGCCGGGCATGATTTCCCGGATGAATTCAAGAAGGAGCTTCAGTTTTTTCCGGATCACTTTATGGTAATCCCGGCCATAAGCATACCTGGATATTACAGGTGCTTCGGGATCTTCCTGCATCCGTGGGTTGTAATAGTTCAGAAGAACGGAGATAATGGTACGGGCTCCCGGCACCAGGAGGGTGGGATCGGTACGTTTGTCGAAATGATTCTCCATCCAGGTCATACCGCTGTGCATACCCTTCCCGAGCCACTCCCGGAGAACGACGGCATCCCTGCCGAGCTTTTCCGCCCTGGCGAAACCGCAATCGTCAAAGCCCAGTTCACAGGCCTTGTCTTTGATCATGCCCGTGTATGTCGAGATATCTTTCAAGGACAGGTTTTACATAAGACCCAGTTCGAGTTTGGCTTCCTCGGTAAGCATGCTTTGATCCCAGGGAGGATCGAAGGTAAGATGGATCCTGGCACTGTTTACACCCTCAATTTCCTTCATCTGGCGTTCAATATCCTCAATAAGGTGATCTGCCACGGGGCAATTGGGTGCAGTGAGAGTCATGGTGATCTCTACGTTATGATCATCATCCACTTCTATCTCGTAGATCAATCCAAGATCGTAAATATTCACCGGTATTTCAGGGTCGTATATATTTTTAAGTGTACTTACAATTTCGGTTTCTATATCTATGATCGTCTTTTCTGCCATTTCATTCATTTTTGTATCTCCTTCCTCACTGATCAGCGTATTAACAATCGGTTTATACGTTATGTTTAGCCTGGTAAGCGAGCGCGTAAAGCTTCATCTTTTTCACCATGGCAACAAGTCCGTTGGAACGGGTGGGCGAAAGATTTTCCTTCAACCCGATCTTATCAATAAAATAAAGGTCGGTATTCACCACCTCCGGGGCAGGTTGTCCTGAAAGTACCCTTACCAGGAGGGCCACGATCCCCTTCACGATGATGGCATCACTTTCAGCCGAATATTTCATGATACCGTTCTCGTATTCGGCATTCAGCCATACCTTAGACTGACAGCCGTTGATCAGGTTGTCACTGGTTTTGTATTTGGGATCAATGGGGGGCAGGTTGTTCCCCAGTTCTATGAGATAGTTGTACCGGTCCATCCAGTCGGTGAAAATGGAAAATTCTTCAATCAGCTGATCTTGTATCTCATTAATGGTCATAATCTTAATCCTTTTAACCCGGAAAATCCGGAATTATTGCCTGCCGGGTGCCGTTCTACCTGAGCATAGAGACGGCCTTCTCCACGGCATCCGTGAACATGTCGATCTCCTCCCCGGTGTTGTAAAAGACCATGGATGCACGGATGGTCCCGGATATGTGAAAATGGTCCATTACGGGCTGTGTACAGTGAGTGCCGGTTCGTACGGCTATACCCATCTTGTCAAGGATCATGCCGGCGTCATAGGGATGGATCCCTTCGAGGAGAAAGGAAACCACCGATATTTTCTCACGGGCAGATCCGTAAATCCTGAGCCCGGGAATGGCACTAAGCTTCATGGTCGCATAGGAAAGTAGTTCCTTCTCGTGCGCGGCAATATTCTCAAATCCTGTATTCCTTACATACCTCAGAGCTTCAGCGAGTCCTATGGCGCCGATATAATTTACAGTACCCGCCTCGAAACGGTAAGGCAACACGTTGTAGGTCGTCTTCTCAAAGCTGACGCAGTCCACCATATCACCCCCTCCCTGGTAAGGTGGAAGCTGGTCGAGCAGCCTTTCTTTCCCGTAAAGGACCCCGATTCCGTTCGGTCCGAAGATCTTATGTCCCGAAAATGCATAAAAATCCACATCGAGATCACTGACATCGACGTTCCCATGCTGGATTGCCTGGGCTCCGTCGAGAAGAACGGGGACACCGTTTTCATGCGCGATATTTACAATTTCTCTCACGGGATTAATTGTACCCAGTGAGTTAGAGACGTGCACCATAGCTACAAGCCGTGTTTTCTCGGAAAACATGCCCCGGTACTCATTCATCATCAACTCCCCGTTCTCATCGAAAGGTACGATCTTCAGGATGGCATTCTTCCGCCTGCACATCATCTGCCAGGGCACGATATTGGAATGATGCTCCATTTCCGAGAGGATGATCTCATCGCCTTCCCTGACAAACTTTTCACCAAAGGAGAAAGCCAGGAGATTGATGGAACCCGTGGCGCCGCTGGTGAATATGATCTCATTTTTGTCCTTTGCATTGATGAACTCCCGTACCGTCTCTCTTGCATTCTCGTATTCCCCGGTCATTTGGTTGCTCAGTGAATGCACCCCACGGTGTACCGTTGCATTATGTAAAGTATAAAGTTCTTTTATCCTGTCGATCACGACACGGGGTTTCTGCGTTGTGGCGCCATTGTCGAAATAAACGAGAGGCCGGCCGTACACAAGGGTCTTCAGGACCGGGAAGTCTTCCCGGATCCTGTTGATATCGAGTCCCGTTAAAGAGGTCATCTTACTCACAATTCATTTTACAGTTATAGCACCGTGACAATTCTCCCCTGAGCCGTTTGTCAATGAGTTCGTCAGTCCTTTCCTTCAGGGCCGGGATCTTTATCTTCGACACAACCTCGTAGGCGAATGCATACATCAGCAGGAGGCGGCTTTCCTTTTCGGGAATACCCCTCGAGCGCAGGTAAAAAAGAGCATCCTGGTCGAGTTGTCCGACCGTTGCCCCGTGCGAGCATTTCACATCGTCGGCATAGATCTCGAGCTGGGGCTTGGAATACATTTTCGCATCATCCGTAAGCAGGATGTTATTATTTTTCTGGTATGCAAGCGTTTTCTGGGCATCCTTCCATACATGGATCTTCCCGTTGAAAACACCTATCGACCTGTCATCGAGTATTCCCTTGTACAGCTGTTCGCTGGTGCAATTGGGCTTAAGATGATTGATGTAGGTGAAATTGTCAATGTGCTGGTCCTGGTCGGCGAGGAAAAGCCCGTAGGAATTGTTTTCACATCCCTCGCCGTCAAGAAATACCCTGAGGTTGTTCCGGATCGAACCTCCGTGCAGCGTGATCACATTGGTTGACGCCCGGCTGTCCCGTTCCTGGTAGATATAGGTATTGGTGACCTGGACTGAGTTATTATGTTCATTCTGCATCCGCGTGAGATCAAGGGAGGCATTGGGCCCCACATAGATCTCCGTCAGGGAATTGGTCAGAAAGGACGTCGGACTGAGGGTATGGTCGCAGATCACCACGTCGAGGCTGCTGCCCTCCTCCAGGATGAAAAGATTCCTGTGCTGGTCGAGGATCTTATCACCGGACAAAAGGAGGTTGATGATCTGAAAAGGTTTATCGTTTTTTACATTTTCAGGAACGTAGAGGAAGACACCATCCTGGGCGAAAGCCGTATTGAGTGCGGAGAGCGACTCATCGTACCGGGCATATTTTGCATAATGTTTCCTCACAAGATCCGGGTATTTCCTGGCGGCCTCACTCAGACTGCCGTAGATGATCCCGTTATCGAGAGTGGACAGCTTTTGGCCCTTTGAATAGTAGAAACTATTGAGCACGAGGAGAACCCGTGTATCCAGCTCCGGGATATCACAGCTGAAGAGATCTTCCGTGACCACATCAACCTTTTCGGGAGTAGTCAGAAGATCTGATTCCTTGTTGAACAGTCCTTCAATATGGGTGTATTTATAATCTTCCGCTTTTTTCTTCGGGAAGCCCAGTCGCTGAAATGACTCCAGGGCGTTTAGCCTGATCTCGTTTATGAATTCAGGGCTCCATTCAAAGATTTTCTCCCTGTTCCTGTTAAACAGGTCGATATAGGTACCGGTAAGATCTGCTACTTTAAGATCAACATTCATATTTATTCCTCTTTATTCGGCTTCCACTTCTTCCCTGAGCCATTCATAACCCTTTTCTTCCAGCTTATAAGCCAGTTCCTTTGTCCCCGATTTGACGATCTTTCCTTTGTACAGAACATGGACGAAATCGGGAATGATATAATCCAGAAGCCGTTGGTAGTGCGTGATAATAATGGTTGCATTTTCAGGTGTCCGCAATTTGTTCACCCCATTGGCAACGATCTTCAGGGCGTCGATATCGAGCCCGGAATCGGTTTCGTCGAGAATGGCGAGCTTCGGATCGAGCAGTGCCATCTGGAAAATTTCATTCTTTTTCTTCTCACCCCCTGAAAATCCTTCATTGACAGACCGGTTGGTCAGATCCGAATCGATCCCCACGATGCTCTTTCTTTCATGCATGAGCTTGAGGAATTCGCCGGCGGTCAGGGGATCAGTTCCCTGGTATTTACGCTGTTCATTGATCGCCGTCCGCATGAAATTAACCATGCTGACGCCGGGAATTTCCACGGGATACTGGAAACCAAGGAAAATTCCCTTCAGGGCCCGCTCTTCCGGTTCGAGCACGGTGAGATCCTCATCGAGATAGGTTATTTTTCCACCGGTGATCGTGACGCTATCCCTGCCGGCAAGCGTGGCAGCCAGGGTGCTTTTACCCGAACCGTTAGGCCCCATGATGGCATGGATCTCCCCGGCTTTTACCTCGAGATCAATGCCTTTCAGAATTTCTTTATCCTCTATATTTACTCTCAGATCCTGTATTTTTAACATTTCTGTGATTTTTAACCATTATTGACATCAGCCTACGCTTCCTTCGAGCGAGATCTGTAATAATTTCTGTGCCTCAACGGCGAATTCCATCGGGAGTTTGTTCAGCACCTCCCTTGCGTAGCCGTTCACGATCATGCCCACTGCTGTCTCAGTGTCTATCCCTCGCTGGTTGCAGTAAAAGATCTGGTCCTCACCGATTTTTGAGGTTGTGGCTTCATGTTCGATCACGGCCGATTTATTGTCCGCTTCGATATAGGGAAAGGTGTGAGCCCCGCATTTATCTCCAAGGAGGAGGGAGTCGCATTGGGAAAAATTCCGGGCATTGGTCGCACCTTTGAGTACCTTCACCAGTCCCCTGTATGAATTCTGGCCCTTTCCGCCGCTGATCCCTTTGGAAATAACGAGGCTCTTCGTGTTCTTCCCGATGTGGGTCATTTTTGTACCGGTATCGGCCTGCTGGTAATTATTGGTGACGGCAACGGAATAGAATTCCCCTACGGAATTATCACCCCGGAGAATGCAGCTCGGGTATTTCCATGTGATGGCAGATCCCGTTTCCACCTGTGTCCATGAGATCTTCGAATTGTCTCCCTTGCACATGCCGCGTTTGGTCACGAAATTATAGATGCCGCCTCTTCCTTCCTTATCGCCGGGATACCAGTTCTGGACCGTCGAATATTTGATCTGGGCATTTTCGAGGGCAACAAGCTCTACGACAGCGGCATGAAGCTGGTTCTCGTCGCGCTGCGGAGCAGTGCATCCCTCAAGATAGCTGACGTAAGCATCATCATCGGCAATGAGCAGCGTCCTTTCGAACTGGCCCGTATTAAAGGCATTGATCCTGAAATAAGTCGACAATTCCATGGGACAGCGAACCCCTTTCGGGATGTAACAGAAAGATCCGTCACTGAACACTGCGGAATTCAGGGTTGCGAAATAATTGTCGGTATAGGGTACAACCGAACCCAGGTATTTTTTTACCAGGTCGGGATGATTCTTCACCGCTTCACTGAAGGAACAGAAAATGATCCCCAGTTCTGCAAGGGTTTCCCGGAAGGTGGTTTTAACCGATACACTGTCCATCACTGCATCCACAGCAACACCTGCCAGGGCTTTACGCTCTTCGAGAGGGATACCCAGTTTTTCAAAAGTGTCAAGAAGCTCGGGATCGACATCCTCGAGATTCTCATATTTGGCCTTCCGTTTGGGTGCAGCGTAATAAATGATATCCTGGTAATTGATCTCGGGTAGTCTCAGGTGCGGCCAGTGTGGCATCTTCATTTTCTGCCAGTACCTGAACGATTTTAGCCTGAACTCGAGGAGCCATTCCGGTTCCTCCTTTTTTGCCGAGATCAACCGGATCACGTCCTCACTCAGTCCCCTGGGCAGGCTGTCGACCTCTATATCAGTATAAAAGCCATATTTATAGTCTCCCTGCGTCACATCTTTCAATATCTTATCCTGATCACTCATTATTGACAATTTATAGAATTCGGAACTCTAATATCTGCTTTTAATTTAGATTAATTACAAATAGCTGACAAATATACAAAATAATTCACTTTTGAAGGTTGATATTTTGCATGTTTTCGCCCTCTGATATAACGTCAGCTTAGGTTAAATGTTTCCCCTGCCAAACTATCCTTTGGTGAATGCTCAATACCTTACAGGATAAGGCATCCGCCATTTATTACCCCTGATCTGGCGCCCATGCGGGTTCCTGTTTATGAAACAGGCATCCGGGTAATCCGGAAATACATTTTTAATTGTTGATTATCAGCCAGATAAGAAGTAATGATACGGTCACTGATTTAATTAAGCGCTCAATACCCAAGTGCTTGAAATGCAATAACATACACTTTTGTTATTTAGAAATAATTTAGAATGCTTCCCCGATCAGGCAAGATTTGATTGCATGGACAAGAGATTTATCTCCCTTCAACCCGGTTTAAACCTGCCGGCTACTTTCTCTTGTAAGTACTTATATATATGGAACTAATACAATGGAATCCCTAAAAATTAAATGAAACTCATTCATCGCTCCGGGACCGGTTTCGTCCAACGGATAAAAACCAGAAAAAATTCTTTCAGTTTTCAAATTCAATTTATAAAAACATTACTGCCTTATCCCTGTTGAATATGTATAAAAATGTGTTTAGTGTTTGCCAGAAAACTCGATAACCCTTCGGCTTCGCTCAGGGACCGGTGACTTCATTCCAGAGGGTGAACTTTTCGGATGGTGGTAAGGCAGGCAAAAGGCCCCTGTGTATAAATTTGAAATTCAGGGGCTTGCGCAAGAAGGCCTTTTGCCTGCCTTACCACCATCCGAAAAGTTCTTCGTTCATCGAATTGACCGGTCCCTGAGCGAAGCCGAAGGGTTATCGAGTTTTCTTTCTGATACTGTTTAAGATGTTGTGAGTATTAGGTTTACATCAAAAGACGGCACTTTCCCGTACTTTATTTTAACTCTAATGGTGTGAAGGCCCTGCGCCGGATGAAAGAGATGTTGAAATGCACTCATCCGGAAGAATCCGGCCATTTCGGCAAACTACAGGCCGGCGCAGGTTTTTACAATAGACTTCTTACATTTCAAATAAATTAGTTTCATTCCGGGCGCTAATCTTTATAATCCGTGATGAATCTCTTCAAAGAATTCTAAATTTCCGTGACCTAAATACAAAGAATCCGCTGTCAGTTGTCAACAATCCATAATGAACCGTTCTTCAGGATTCTACATTCGATATTCCAGCTAAGCCAAATTGATCTAACCTTTTCTATATTAATAACTTTCTCAAAAAACTACAATCTGTGTCAATCTGTGTAATCGGTGGTAAACCTCTTGGTGAGAGCATATGGATATGGCCGATTTTGATATGGAATTGAAAACCGTATGTGTATCCCGGCTGTTTTCTTCTTAAACCGCATACGAATGGACAAAAGAGAAATTTACGAAACAGAAAACCGGGAATGGCTAGAATCCCTTGAGTATATCATTCAGAATGAAGATCCGGAAAGGGTGAAGGAACTGCTTCAGCTTTTACAAAACCGTGCCCAGAAATACGGGATCCGGTTTAACTGTCCGGGGAATACTCCTTATATCAACTCGATCCCGGCTAATGAAGAATCACCTTTTCCCGGAAGCCTGGAGACCGAACGGAAGATCAAGAGCATTATCCGTTGGAACGCGATGGCAATGGTCGTCCAGGCCAACAAGCATTCGGAAGGTATCGGGGGTCATATTTCAACCTATGCTTCAGCCGCCACCCTTTTCGAGATCGGTTTCAACCATTTCTTCCGGGGGGCGAATGAGGAACATGATGCCGATATTGTTTATTTCCAGGGTCATGCCTCACCCGGAGTCTACGCGAGATCTTTTCTTGAGGGAAGGCTGACGGAACAGGATCTTCATAATTTCCGGCTTGAACTCAGTCCGGAGGGAGGGCTGCCTTCCTATCCCCATCCCCGGCTCATGCCCGGGTACTGGCAGTTTCCAACCGTATCTATGGGACTTTCACCTCTTATGGCAATCTACCAGGCGCGTTTTAATAAATACCTGGAAGACCGGGGACTGAAAGAGAAGACCGACCAGAAGATATGGGCTCTCGTCGGTGACGGGGAAATGGACGAGCCGGAATCTTTGGGCGCCATTACCGTCGCCAGCCGGGAACAACTTGATAATCTCATCTTCGTGGTGAACTGTAACCTCCAGCGTCTGGACGGTCCGGTCAGGGGTAACGGGAAGGTAATCCAGGAACTGGAAGCCGCTTTCAGGGGAGCAGGTTGGAATGTGATCAAGGTGATCTGGGGACGGGACTGGGATCCGTTACTGGCCAGGGACAATTCGGGCGACCTGGTGAAGGTCATGGAGGAAACCTGTGACGGACAGTACCAGAAATACGTGGTCTCCCCGGGCGATTATATAAGGAAGGACTTCTTCGGGAGGAGTGAAAGGCTGAAGAAGCTTGTGGAGCAATATTCGGATGAACAGCTCCAAAAACTCAGGAGGGGAGGCCACGACCCGGTGAAGGTCTACAATGCATACAGGCTGGCCGTAAATCACAAAGGCTCCCCTACGGTTATCCTGGCACAGACGATCAAGGGTTATGGTCTTGGAGAAGCAGGTGAGGGAAGGAACATCACCCACCAGCAGAAAAAGCTGAACGAGCAGGAGCTTCTCCAGTTCCGCAGCCGTTTCGGGATCCCCCTATCCGATGATGACGCCGTTAAAGCCCCTTTTTATAAACCGCCGGAGAACAGCCCGGAGATGAATTACCTGTTCCGGCGCCGGGAAGAGTTGGGTGGTTTTCTGCCGGAAAGGAAGGATGAGGCAGAGCCCATCCGGGAACCGGAGAACAGCGTCTATAAGGAATTGTTGCAAGGTTCAGGCGATCGCGCCTTTGCCACTACGATGGCCATTGTCCAGCTTATCGGCAAATTAATGAATGACAAGAAAGCCGGAGAGAGGATTGTACCTATTGTGCCGGATGAATCCCGCACCTTCGGTATGGATGCCCTCTTCCGCAAAGCGGGGATATATTCCCATGTCGGGCAGAATTATGAGCCGGTGGACAGGGAGAGTCTCTTATATTACAAGGAGGCAACCGACGGTGCCATCCTGGAGGAAGGCATTACGGAAGCGGGTTGCATGGCCTCTTTCATCGCCGCGGGAACGTCCTATTCAACCCATAAGCTGGGCATGATCCCTTTCTTTATATTCTATTCGATGTTCGGTTTCCAGCGCGTGGGCGATTTTATATGGGCGGCAGCCGATGCACGGGCCCGGGGCTTTCTCGTCGGCGGTACCTCGGGGAGGACAACGCTGGCCGGAGAAGGCCTGCAACACCAGGACGGGCACAGCCATCTCGCCGCCTTCGGCATTCCATCCCTGAAATCCTATGATCCCGCCTTTGCCTATGAGATTGCGGTTATCGTGAAAGAAGGCATCCGCAGGATGTTCATTGAACAGGAAGACATCATGTACTACATAACCGTGCTCAATGAAAAATATCCCATGCCGCCCATGCCCGAAGGAGTGGAAGAGGGTATTCTGAAGGGAATGTACAGGTACCGGAAATCGGGCAAGGACAAGGGAGAGAAAATCCATCTCATGGGCAGCGGGGCAATCCTCAACGAAGCGCTAAGAGCCGCTGAAATGCTCGAGGATAAATTCGAGGTAAGGGCCGATGTATGGAGTGTTACCAGTTATAAGGCTCTCTACGATAATGCACGTGAAACGGACCGCAGGAACAGGATGAATCCGGGAAAAAAACCGGAAAAAACCTACATCGAGACCTGTTTTGAAAACGATCCGGGCGTTTGTATCGCGGCTCACGATTACGTTAAAGCCATCCCGATGACCGTTTGCCGGTGGTTTCCCGGGGTGCTGACGGTTCTGGGTACCGATGGCTTCGGCCGCAGTGATAATCGCCGGGCCCTCAGGGACCTCTTCGAGGTGGACGACAGGCATATCGCCTATACCGCCATTCACAGCCTTTACCTGCAGGATAAGGTGAAAAAGGAATCCGTGGGAAAGGCTTTTAAGACATTCAGGATCGACAGTGACAAACCAAATCCCACCGGGATTTAAATTCATCGCCATGATTAAGGAACTTAAATTGCCTGAAATTGCGGAAAACGTTGAAACCGCTACCGTTCTGAATATACTCGTATCGGAAGGGGACCATATTGAAAAGGATGACCCTGTTGCCGAGATGGAGAGTGAAAAAGCCACCTTCGACCTCCCGGCCGAAGAAGCAGGGACTGTGAAGGAGATCCGGATCAAGGTAAATGATGAGGTGAAGGTGGGGCAGGTTGTCATCACCCTCGAAACCGGGGACGAAGGGGAAAAGGAGGCGAAAACGAAAAAACCCCGAAAGAACGGCCGGAGGAGGGAGGAAAAGAAAAGGAACCGGAAGACAAGGATACCGGTGAACAGAAAAAAGAAACCCGGAAACCCGGCGAAAAAGAAGAACCGGAAGGTGAAGAAGAGCCGGAAGGAAGTGAGAAAGGCGGGCCGGAAAAAGATACAGGTGAAGAAGAAGAAGAAAAGAAAGAAGAAGGAAAGGAAGAAGGAGAACAGAGAGAAGAAAAATCGGAAGAGGAAGGAACGGAAGAGAAAATACCGGAAGAGAAAGAAAATACACCGGCGAAGGAAACTACCGGTGAGGAAACAGCGGAGAAGCAGGAAGCAAAAGAGGATGAAGATAAAGGTGGGCATGAAGGGGAGGAGGTAAAAGAAGAAACGGAACAGCAGGAGGAAGACCGCGAAGTTCCTGCATCACCCTCCGTTCGGCGCCTGGCCCGGGAGCTCGGTGTAAATATTTACAAGGTGGAAGGAACGGGTCCCGCCGACCGCATCACTACCGATGATGTAAAATCGTTTGCAAAGGATATCGTCAGCCGTTCGGGCGATAAGGCTGCAGAGGGAGGTCAGACGTTGCCAGATTTTTCCAAATTCGGGGAGATCCGCGAAGAGGAAATGGACAGCATCAGGAAGCGGACAGCCCGGAATATGGCCGGTTCCTGGCAGACCATCCCCCACGTCTTCCAGTTTGGGAAAGCCGATATCACGCGGATGGAAGAATTCCGTAAGAAATATAGCGGGGAAGTGGAAAAAGCAGGGGGGAAACTCACGGTCACCGCGATTCTCCTGAAGGTCCTAGCTGAAGGATTGAAGATCTTCCCTAAGTTCAATGCCAGCCTCGATATGGATAACGGGAGGATCATCTACAAAAAATATATTCACATCGGGGTTGCCGTCGATACCGAAAGGGGACTGCTTGTTCCCGTGATCCGCGATGCGGATAAAAAGTCCATCCTTAAGCTCTCGCTTGAACTGGGAGAACTGGCAGAAAAGGCCAGGAACAAAAAGATCAAACCCGGTGAACTCCAGGGCGGCAACATTGCCATCTCCAACCTCGGAGGCATCGGGGGCACGCAGTTCACCCCTATCGTTTATCAGCCGAATGTGGCGGTGATCGGCGTATCACGGGCTTCCACCGAACCGGTTTTTAACGGAAATGATTTCAGGCCCCGGCTGATGTTACCCTTATCCCTTTCGTATGACCACCGGCTTATCGACGGAGCCGAGGGTGCCCGCTTCATGCAATGGCTATGCGACGTGCTTGAAAATCCGTTACTCATACTGTTCAAAGGAGGAGAATGATGGCTGAAAAAAACAGTGCACAGGTTGTTATAATCGGGGCTGGTCCCGGGGGTTACGCGGCTGCATTCCAGGCTTCAAATCTCGGACTGGAGGTCACCCTCGTCGATCCCAAGGAAAACCCCGGGGGAGTCTGCCTTTTTCACGGCTGCATTCCCACCAAGGCCCTGCTTCACTTTGCGGAGACAAAGGAAGAAGCTTTGCGGGCGGAAGAGTGGGGGCTTCATTTCGGGAAACCCACGGTGGATATAGCAAAGGTGAGGGAATGGAAGGAAACGGTGGTTAAAAAGCTTACAGGAGGTCTCGGTCAGCTGGCGAAAAGCAGGAAGGTAAGATTTATCCGCGGGATGGCGGAATTTACAGGAGCCAATGAGCTCAGCATCCGGCAGCATGACGGCGGCGAATCCAGGTTGACCTTCAATAATGCCATCATTGCCACCGGTGCAAGGGCTGCGGAACTTCCCGGTACGCCCTTCGACCATGAGCTGATCATGAATGCAGAAGATGCCCTGCAATTGAACGAAGTGCCTGGAAAACTACTTGTGGTTGGCGCCGGTTACATCGGACTGGAAATGAGTGTAATATACCAGGCTCTCGGCTCGGAGATCCATATTGTGGAGTTGACTCCTTCCATTTTGCCCGGGGTGGACCGGGACCTGGCAAGCGTATTCATGAAAGAGCGCAAGGATCTGATGGATAAGGCAGCCTTTGAAACCAAAGTGACGGGTGTGAAGAAGTTGAAAAATGGTCTTGAGGCGGAATTTGAAGATAAAGACGGCAAAAAACGGAAGGAAAAATACGGCAAAATGCTTGTGGCGATAGGGGAAAAGCCGAACACGGAAAATCTCGGGCTGGAAAAGGCGGGCATTAAAACGGATGACCGTCATTTCATCCCTGTAGACACCTTCCGCAGAACGAACGTCAGTCATATCTATGCCATCGGCGATGTGGCCGGTCCCCCTCTCCTGGCGCATAAGGCGACGCATGAGGGAAGGGTGGCTGCGGAACATATCGCCGGACACAAGACAGCTTATGAACCTAAAGCTATCCCGGCCATTATCTTTACCGAACCGGAGATCGCCTGGGCCGGGCTGACCGGGACGCAGGCCAGCGAGCAGGGGAGGGAAGTGAAGACCGCCATTTTTCCCTGGAGCGCTTCCGGCCGTGCCACCACGTTCGGGAGGAGCAATGGCGTCACCAAGCTCATCATCGATCCGGCGAACGACCGGATCCTGGGCGCCGGCATGGCCGGCAAGAATGCCGGGAGCCTCATCCCGGAGGTTACCCTGGCCATTGAGATGGCGGCTGTTGCCCGCGACCTTGAGCTGACCATCCACCCACACCCGACGCTTTCGGAGACGATCATGGAGGCGGCGGAGATCTATTTCGGGGAGCCGACGCATGTTTTCCGGAAGAAGTGAGGAGGCGGTGGTTGTCTTTTGGAAATTGCCGGGGAAAAACCCGGCGCGTGTCCTGACAGGATACAAAACTGGCCAACCGCTTTTTGCCCAATCCAAATAACAAAGTTTTTCAATAAAGCACTCCGCCTGGAATTTTTCCTGAAAATCCCTGTTAAAAAAACTTTTGATCATTTTAATACCCTGATCGGATCAATATATATCCATCGATTGGAGGTAAAATCATTTTTATTTTCAAAATGAGCAGGAGATGGTTTGATTCTGATGGACGGATACTATTGCAAGTAATATCTCTTTTTAGAAGATAATAATCCATGAGAGAAATATATCTTAGAATCATTCTAAATTGACAAATGATTTTTTTTTTAAAAAAAATTATTTTGAATTTTAACAATAGGAATGTTATAATTTTTTTATCTACAAAAATATATTAGAACTATTTTTTTATTTAGGTAATTCAGTAAAGAATTGTATTATTAAATCTATGAAACTTCTTTCAAGTTTATATTAAATTATATGTAACTTTTCAGGAACCATTTTCGCAAGTGGATTAGAGACGTACTAAATGTTCTGGCAATGTTTGATACATTTCTCGATGATACATCAGATGAAACCATAGATCTCTACCCTGCTTTGAAATTTAAATTGTCAGGATATTTTTTATTTTTACCTTGATAGTGAGGATAGCTCTTTCTAATAACTAACTTTTCTTTAAAATAGATAAATTATGAAAACTTTATTTCATTTCTCGTTCATTAAGCACAACAAAACATTGCATTACCTGCTATTGAAAAGACACTTACAATAATGAACAGTGGTAATTTGTCACTTAAAGCAGGAAATTCAGTAACTTTAAATCCGGGATTTGAAGTTGATAAGGAGGAGAATCTACAATTAGTGTTGTTGAAGAAATGGCACAAGCGCATGAAATTCAGGTTGTTAACTTTACAAATAGATTGTATCCTGATACCCCAGGAGACGATTCGGTATTGGGATATATAGTTGAAAATGCTGACTCATGGGAATTTAGGTTCAAGATTTGGATGGTTCTAACGTATTCCAGAATGCCGGAACCGTAATCAATAATGAAGCTTGGGTATGGGATGGTTCTGGAGGCATTCAACAGAATCATACTTATACTTGTACTATTCGATTTAAAAATAATTTTGGACGAGAACTTGAACATACATATAATGTAACAGTAATATATAGTTAGCTTAAATTTTATTTTAAAATGATTTATTAATGTAATTGCTTCTGCCATTCGGTCAAGTTAATTTTTCATAATATCATTCAATCCCACAGATTCTAAATCGACAGCCTGTTGCATAAGCCTGTAAACGTGGCTGCAATAATTGCGGAGGGTGATGGTTAGGCCTGCCAGAGACAGGTTGTCCGGTATGGTTGAGGTTGGCGAAACTTTATTGGAGGGACGGAAGCCAGTTCCGGAAATACTGGGAGGGGCAAAGAAACTAAAACGTTGGTGGTCGTCGCCACTTTTTTACTTGATCGAATAGCATAAGCAATTTAATGTAATGCTAAATTCTAAACAATAAAAACACCTTATCATGAAATATACTAAATTATTTTTGTTTATTATTTTCCTTACCATTTTAAGTTCTTGTGAGGAAGGAAATGTCAGTTACACATTAATCGAGATATATAAAATGAAAGACAACTATTCATATTATGTTCCAATTGGATTATCGCCGGATGGAAAAGAAATATTTTCAGTTCCGGGCGGTACCTTAGAACCTCCAACATCACTAATAAATGGGTATTGGTTAAATAGTACTATGGGAGTAAACACTGCCTATGTAGATATACCGATCGAGGATTGGAACAAAATGACAATAATACCTAGTAATGACAGCCTTTACAATATAATAATTGAAAAAGATCCTTATACAGAATATTACATTCGTGATGATGATAATCTAAAATTCTTGAATAATGAGCCTCCAAATGGTTTAGACACAGCATTAATGAATCAACTCATTAGAACTAATAGACTTGAGGATTATTTTAAAAGATTAAAGTAAAATTAACAATTAATTTGAAATATGGAATAAGATATGTTTTTAACAGAGCATTTCACATTAATCATTGATGATTAAAAGAAAGACAATTAAAAAGAACATTATAAATAATTCAGGATTAATTCCTATGCTTGTGAAGTCTATTCAGGAACAACAAGTGCAAATTAATAAGTTGGAAGAGAAAATAAACACTCTTGAAGTTACTAAATAATTAATTTTATCCAGACGTAAATTATATTATTTTTGTACAATAAATTTTTAAGAAATATCAATATATTTCACTAAAACTATATAAAATGAAGGGCATCTTAATCATTTTAATAATTACGTTAAATGTATTCTCCATTTATTCTCAAATTCAAATGCCAACATGTGGCAAACCTTGGATAAGAACTTACTTAGACGAAGAAATATTAGGAGATTGTTCGGATTTTGAATCCGGTGATTGGGTAATGGTATTTCAGGATGAATTTGATGATGATGAATTAAATAAAGATATTTGGTACACTTGTCTAGATAATTGGAATAGAGGTAATTACAGTGAAAAATCCCGGTTGCTATTATTTGGATGATAATATAGGAGAAAATTATGGCGGATTACATTTGATCGCAAAAGAAGAACCTGATAATTATGATGTTTGGACGTGGGATGAACAGGGTAATGGCTTACTAATTCAAAAATTCTTCAATTATACAAGTGGTTTAGTGCAGTCTAGAATGAAATTCAAATATGGACTTTTCGAAATATCCTGCACAATACCTGATGGTAAAGGATTTGGCAGCTTACTGGTTTTGGGGTTATGACGACGTTGTTGAAGACGAAGGAGCGGTGGAGATAGATGATTTTGAATTTGCAGGTGATGAACCGAACAAACCAGTTATGACTTTGCATAGATGGTCAAATCACGCACAAGTTGATGAAAACTGTATTACAAGTAAAAATATGGGTGTTGATTACTGATTAAAGCCTCATACATTTTCACTTTAATGGGATGAGTTTAGACATATTTATAGAATCGATGATAACATAATTAGAATTGATTATAGATATTTTGATTTAAGCCCTAAGGGTTTGGATAATTGTGAAGACGTTGTACCACAGATTTACACAATTAATCCTTATATTTGCAAATAGGCCAATGTCTGTGATCATGAATTTAGGCATATCTTTATTGGAAGGTCAATTTGGAGGTCCACCAGACATGTATACAATTTTTCCATCTGCATTAGATATTGATTACATTAGAATATACAAAAGATCAAATCCAGAAAGAGATATAATCATAAATGATCTCGATGATATAAACGAATCCTCAGTGTTCACAGGTAATAGTATAACAATAGGTGATAATAAGAGTATGAATGGACCTATTATTGAGAATAATAGATTTTCTTTCTCTTTTTGCATATGATTATATTTTGATGAATCCAGGATTTGAAGTTGAAAAAGGAGGCACCCTTTCTGCAGAAATTATAAATCAGGAAAATAAAAAAGTCTAATAAAGAAAATATTAATTGAAAAGCCTAATGATTAAGAGACTTATAACCGTTCTAATTTTAATTAGTACATCTTTTGTATTATTCTCACAGATACCATGGAGTTTCAATGTTAATGCTTATGGTAGTCCACTCCTCCACGTATTTGAAAAAAATGCCAGGGATAATATATCGCAAAAATTTAATTATTCATATGGTGTATTTGTGGGTACATCATTCTTGCCAAATAACAAGATCTCAGTTCGTACTGGCATATTTATCTCAAGTAAAAATTTTGATGAACCTACGAACGATTAATTCATTATGACATTGATCACGTAAGAATTAACTATCTTTATTCCAATATTCCCATTATGTTGGATTATCAAATAATAAAACGTAAGTTGTCTCCTTTTATTTCATGCGGTTTTATTATCGGAAAGATAATCAAAAATGATAGTCATTATTATTACAAAGATGGAACTATTGTCTTAAACAATTATGATGCTGGTTATGATATTAAGTACCCATATTATTTTACTGTAAGTGCTGGTTTATTATTTGAGATTACTGATAATTACTCATTTCGGTTCGAGCCATGTTTTATTGATTGCCTAAAGAATAATTATCCTGTTGGTCCTGATTCACTTTCTAAAATGTCTTTTGGAGCAAGATTTGGTATATCATTTAATTTTAATATTACACCGAATAAGAAGTAATTGGTAATTGATTTAAAGTAAGCCTCCGGCTAATTGCATCGATTCATTACAGATAGCATTATCCTTTAAAAATACGTCCCAGCGTCCAATCCTTTTTTGTCCCAAAGCCAGGATTTGTATTATGCATAATTATCAATCTTTCGTAGGCTATGATTCTGACAAGATCTCAAATTTATGCTTAAATACAATCATGGATCCATCAAGTAAAATTGTATTAGACCCAAATACAGTTTATTCGGATTTCTATTGAGTTAAAATAAAGGAGGATTTTTTCAATAAAGGCGCTAATGAGCTCTATATCTTTTACTTATTAAAAGTAAATAAAAAGAAATTTGATAAGGATATTGCTAATGGTTATTTGGAATCCTCTGCTTTGAGAATTTTTATTAAAGAGTAATGAATTTACAATATGTAAGGATCAACCATCTAATTCCTGAATCTTTTCAAAATCTTTGGTATTGCGGGTAATAAGGGAAAGATTGTTAACAATTGCGGTAGCTGCAATAATTGCATCAGGAAGTTTGGTTTTGAATGTTTTCCGGATCTCAACAGCCTTCACAATCACAGATTCTTCCAGGGCAAAAACCTCAGAAGCATTTATGAATTCATTTAGGATAAGGGTTTGTTCCTGACTTGCCCCGGGCCACGAAAGAAGTTCCATACGAGTAATAACCGATATTCTGGAAGCAAAAGATACTTTTTATATATGGGTCAAACGACGCAGAATGACTCAAAGGGAAACAGTGTTATTGAAGATATTGAGATGAGTGCAAATGGAAATTTAACTTCACGGATAATCACAAACAAGCATGACGGCGAAACAATAGCATTAAAGAGCTCAATATTTTCCGGACATAATGATTACGGTCAACCAACAAATATAGAAACTACTTTTTCACGACCGGGTGAGGAGGATTTTGTGGAAACTAATGATATTACCTACTACACCAACGGCTCCATCCATACAACGCAACATAATGGAGTGACAACCACATATACCTACAACACATCCAATACTGCTCCTTCAATCGTTAGGGTAGCGCCTGAAGGGATGGAATACAGGGAGACACATATTTACTATGATGCCTTACAACGGTTTAAAATTAAAGAAGAAAATCCTTTAGGACATTCATCAGAGTATGCAATTGATGATTGGGGAAATATTTTATCCGTCACGGATGAAAACGGAAATGAATCAGAAAACAGCTACGATGGCTGGAACAGGCTCGTCTCATCAAATACACCGGAACATCAGTCCTCAATGAGCTACGAATGGTCTGATCATTCAGGCAATGATCCGCAAAATGCCCTGTTTAAAATTTCGACAGTCCTTGATGGTAACGATGCAGGAACAAGATATTATGACCTGCTTGGACGTACCATCAGAAATGTAAATATAGGATTCGGCGGTACCAGGTATAACTCCGACACCTATTTTAATGAGTTGGGGCAAACGGTAAAGGAAACGCAACCCTACAGGGAGGATTTAGCGGTGGGATTATTTGAATCATTTAAATACAATGATGATGGTACTATTCAAAAGGATACCTTATCCGATGGAGTTATTGTCTCCTATACTTATGGAGAAGATAATAATGAAGTCACAACACAGTACAGTACTGGAGAAACCTATACAAACAAATATGATGCAACAGGCCTGTTGACTGAGTCGGATGATCCCGGTGGCTCAGTTACCTATCATTACAACAGTCAGGGGAAAGCAAAAGAAATTATTTCTCCGGGAGGAACTACTCTGATTGGGTATGATTCTTTTGGAAGACAAGATACATTAACTGACCCGGATGCAGGAACTACCATCTATGAATACGATGCCCTGGATCAGTTAATATCTCAAACTGATGCGGAGTCCCATGTGATCTCCATGACTTATGACAAACTGGGTAGGATCGAAACCAAAACGCATGACGGCAGAACAGATACCTATAATTATGACGGAACTAACGGTATCGGTCGGTTGATGGGTATCAACAGCACTGACAATTCGTTTATGTCTTTTGAGTACGACCAACACCAAAACCTGATATCAGAAACCAAGGGCATCGGAGAAGATTCGTATACCTTCAACTACCAGTATAATACCCTTGGTGAGCTGGTTAAAAAGACCTACCCTGAAGGTTTTCAGGTAAACTATTATTACAACAATTTGCATCAGTTTACCGAATTAAAAAACGGAAGTGCTCAGCTCTGGCATCTGGATGCTGTGAATGCTGATGGTCAGATTTCTACCACTACTTATGGAAATGGGAAAACGGCAACATATGAATACGATGATTTCAAGAGACTCAATAGAATCTATGTTCCAGGCATTATCGATTTCAACTATCAGTATAATAATAAAGAGCAACTTGAATCCCGTGA
Organism: uncultured Bacteroidales bacterium; assembly: GCA_963771005.1. Taxonomy (GTDB): domain Bacteria; phylum Bacteroidota; class Bacteroidia; order Bacteroidales; genus DASQZK01. The sequence continues at coordinate 2,534 of CAVYRO010000007.1, read as the reverse complement.
AGAAAAATACTATCTTGGCTCCTGGCAAGGATTCCATGAGGAATTTAAATACGATCCTGTGAATCGTCTTAAGTATGTAATCGTTGGGAATGATACCACATTAACGATGAATTACGCAGCATCCACCAACGACCGTATTGATTCAAAATCGGATATCGGCAACTATACTTACCAAAGCGCCGGAAACCACCGATTGGATCATGTGATGCCTGAATTTGGGGGTCTTCAGCCTGACCAGGACATAACGTACAACGCACCCGGGAAGATCATTCATATCAGCCAGGTGATGGATGAGGATACGGATAAAGATCTGGATATCGTGTACACCCCGGACATGCAGAGATTTAAGACCGTGTACTCATTCGGTGAAGAAACACAGAAAACAAAATATTTCTTCAATGACTTTGAGGAGGAGGTCGATGCGGAAAACAACGCTAGGCATTTGAATTATATTTATGCCGGAGGATCGCTTGTCGGCATTTATGAACAGACGGGAACCGGTTCTGCCATGCACTATATATATCAGGATCACCTGGGATCCATACGCTGCATCACCGATGCTGCAGGTGTGATTGAAGATACACTGGGTTTTGATGCCTGGGGAAACAGGCGGAATCCCGTTACCGGCGTGCTGTTAAGTTCACCTCCGCAGGGATTATTAACTGACAGGGGGTTCACCGGGCATGAACATCTTGATGATTTCCAGCTCATCAACATGAACGGAAGGGTTTATGATCCGGTGATTGGGATGTTCCTGAGTCCGGATAATTTTGTGCAGGATCCCGGGAATTCGCAGAATTTTAACAGGTATGCCTATTGCCTGAATAATCCACTCATCTATACCGATCCTTCTGGAGAATTTATTTTTACTGTCCTAGCTGCTATTTTCGCTCCTCCATTATTGCCATTGGCTATTGCAGCTGACATTGGTGGGACAACGAATTTGCTTTCAAATGCTAACAACATTGATAATTTTAGTCAAGGTTTAGCTTATTATGGTATTGGCGCAGCTGCTGGAGCAATAAGTGCAGGAGTTGGTGCGGGTGTTAATACGGTACTTGCAGGAGGGTCTTTTTGGGCAGGTGTTATGGGAACATCAACTGTAGTTTCAACTGGATTCGCATCAGGGTTTGTTTCCGGTGCTGCTGGTGGATTTGCTGGTGGATTTGCATCTGGTTTTGGAAATGCGGCAATGGATCCAAGTAATAAATTCAATGATATGATGTTGAAAGGATTAGACTTAGGCTGGAAGGGTGCAATTGGTGGAGCAGTATTGGGAGGAATAGCAGGTGGAATAGATGCAGTTAAAAATGATCGGAATTTTTGGACTGGAGCAGATAAACAATATGGCGTTTTTTACTTAAAAAATAGTGGTGAATGGGCATTTGAACCTGCAAAAAATGTTATTAATAATGACATTAAGATGACTGAAGTCGACAAATCGATAGGTATAATCAAAGAAAGGTCAGTTTATTCAACCGATTTGAATAGAGTAATGAATTCAGATGGTAGTCTTAATTTACCTAAAACAGCAGGTCGAATAGGGCATGCCTTAGATTTAAGCAATGTTCAACCTGGTGATTATACTAGCTTCTGGGGTTATCGATGGAATCATCAGCCAATAACAAAAATTAATCATTTGTTTCACCATAGATCAGTAACAGGATGGGAAGATTTTTTTATATTTTGGTAATCATTGGTTCGAATTTTATAAGTTCATTTTGCCAAACAGCTGAGCCTATTGTCTATACAATAAACTATCAATGGATAAAATTTTATTCCAATGATACAATTTACTCATTTACCTTGTATACAGAACAAAATGGTCTTTTTCATTTTGAAACTGGATTTGCTGATTCAATCAAGAATCCGAAGGAAATAGTATACACTTCAAGGAATGACAGTAACACGATCATCTATAAAAGAGTTTTTCATTTTATCCCGAAAGTTAAGGATGTTTCAGATCAATTTCCTCAATTTGATAAACGGATTAACACATATGAAATATTGGAACTATCTTATTTACTCAACGAGATAAATAAGAATCCTAAGGACAGTTCTGAAGATTACATAAATATTTTATACCCCTGTGATCAAACAAATTTTTATAATGAATTCTATTATCTTAAAGTTGAGAAAGGTAATATTTCGCCAATAATTTATGTGCAAAAACTTGCGTCAACAGACATAAATGGATTAAGTGTTGTTAATGAGGAGCATATTAAAATCAAACAAAAAGATTTTAAAAAATTAGAGAAAAGATTAAAAATAATTGCGGACATAAATGATGTTTTTTGTACTGATTCAAATAATTCGTTTTTCTTAGAATTTAAACTGAACAGTACAATTAGACGACATATTTTGACCTCTTATTGTGGTGAAAAACAAAGTGGACGAGTCTTAAAAACATATTTTAGGCTCTTAAGTTTGATTAATTCATATACTGATCTGGATTGTTCCAGAGAATTAAAAAACCTAGTTCCAAAATCGTTCTAATAATCAGAAGTTTACTAAAATTGTCCTAGCGGTAAGGG
>CAVYRO010000006.1:0-281715 GCA_963771005.1 uncultured Bacteroidales bacterium | reverse complement strand
TAATACCAGCGGTATGAGGCGCCGACTCTGATTAGGATTTCCTCCGCCACCGTCTCCTGATTCACTCCCCCGAGGCTGGGGAGGATGGGCATGGCGGTGGAGATCACGCGGAGGGAGTTGTCGGCGGCGGACCTGCGGCGCGAAGCTGCGCGGGCGAAGGATGCGAAGGCGTCTCGTCGGATGCTGGCGCTGGCGTTCGTGCTCGACGGGCGGACCCGGACGGAGGCGGCGGAGAGTTGCGGGATGGACCGGCAGACTCTGCGCGACTGGGTCCATCGCTACAATGAAGAGGGATTGGCGGGTCTGATCGACCGGCCTCTTCCGGGGCGTACGCCGATGCTCAGCGCGGAGCAGATGCGCGAGCTGGCGACGATCGTGGAGGAAGGGCCGGACCCGAAGACGGATGGGCTGGTCCGCTGGCGCCGCATCGACCTCTGCGACGCGGTGGAGCGGCGCTTTGGGGTGCGCGTGGCGGAGCGGACAATGAGCTCGATCCTCCGCCGGCTCGGCTTTGTGAAGTTGTCGGCGCGGCCGCGTCACCCGCAGAGCAATCCGGAAGCTCAGGAGCTATATAAAAAACTTCGCCGACCTGGCGCGCGCGGCGCTGCCTGATGAGGCGAAGGGCAAGCCTCTCGAAGTGTGGTTCCAAGACGAGGCGCGCGTCGGCCAGCAGGGGACGCTCACACGCCTTTGGGCGCGCAAGGGGACGCGCCCAAAGGCCCCAAAGGACTGTCGCTACGCCTGGGCCTACATTTTCGGAGCCGTCTGTCCCGCCCGCGCGACCGGCGCTGCCCTCGTCATGCCCTATGCGAACACCGATGCGATGAGCGCCCACCTTGCCGAGATCGGCCGACACGTCTCCCGCGGCGCGCACGCCATCCTCGTCGTCGACGGCGCCGGCTGGCACAGCTCCAGGGACCTCATCGTGCCGGCGAATATCACCCTGCTGACGCTGCCGCCCTACAGCCCGGAGCTGAACCCGGTCGAGAACATCTGGCAGTTCCTCCGCCAGAACCGCCTCGCGAACCGCGTCTTCGACAGCTACGACGCCATCGTCACCGCCTGCTGCGACGCCTGGAACGCACTTCTCGCGATCCCGGAGCGCGTCGCATCCATCACCTCGCGCGTCTGGGCGCAGGTCAACGGATGATGCCGTTGGTATAATACCAGCGGTATGAGGCGCCGACTCTGATCAGGATTCCCTCCGCCACCGTCTCCTGATTCACTCCCCCGAGGCTGGGGAGGATGGGCATGGCGGTGGAGATCACGCGGAGGGAGTTGTCGGCGGCGGACCTGCGGCGCGAAGCTGCGCGGGCGAAGGATGCGAAGGCGTCTCGTCGGATGCTGGCGCTGGCGTTCGTGCTCGACGGGCGGACCCGGACGGAGGCGGCGGAGAGTTGCGGGATGGACCGGCAGACTCTGCGCGACTGGGTCCATCGCTACAATGAAGAGGGATTGGCGGGTCTGATCGACCGGCCTCTTCCGGGGCGTACGCCGATGCTCAGCGCGGAGCAGATGCGCGAGCTGGCGACGATCGTGGAGGAAGGGCCGGACCCGAAGACGGATGGGCTGGTCCGCTGGCGCCGCATCGACCTCTGCGACGCGGTGGAGCGGCGCTTTGGGGTGCGCGTGGCGGAGCGGACAATGAGCTCGATCCTCCGCCGGCTCGGCTTTGTGAAGTTGTCGGCGCGGCCGCGTCACCCGCAGAGCAATCCGGAAGCTCAGGAGCTATATAAAAAACTTCGCCGACCTGGCGCGCGCGGCGCTGCCTGATGAGGCGAAGGGCAAGCCTCTCGAAGTGTGGTTCCAAGACGAGGCGCGCGTCGGCCAGCAGGGGACGCTCACACGCCTTTGGGCGCGCAAGGGGACGCGCCCAAAGGCCCCAAAGGACTGTCGCTACGCCTGGGCCTACATTTTCGGAGCCGTCTGTCCCGCCCGCGCGACCGGCGCTGCCCTCGTCATGCCCTATGCGAACACCGATGCGATGAGCGCCCACCTTGCCGAGATCGGCCGACACGTCTCCCGCGGCGCGCACGCCATCCTCGTCGTCGACGGCGCCGGCTGGCACAGCTCCAGGGACCTCATCGTGCCGGCGAATATCACCCTGCTGACGCTGCCGCCCTACAGCCCGGAGCTGAACCCGGTCGAGAACATCTGGCAGTTCCTCCGCCAGAACCGCCTCGCGAACCGCGTCTTCGACAGCTACGACGCCATCGTCACCGCCTGCTGCGACGCCTGGAACGCACTTCTCGCGATCCCGGAGCGCGTCGCATCCATCACCTCGCGCGTCTGGGCGCAGGTCAACGGATGATGCCGTTGGTATGAGAGGTAGTCGCGGGAATTCGGACCAGTTGCTAAGCGGCGTTTGTCAAAGGAGTTGTCGCCTGCACTTGTCGCAGGCCGCTCGCTCGGCGGGGCCGGCCACGGGTCCGCCGCCGCCAGCTTTCTGGGGGAGCGCGCCGGCGGACCCATGGCCTTCGCTTCCGGTGTCCGGTCGCTCCGGGTTCAGCCAGACGGAACCGACCGGCGTCCAGCAGCGCGTCTTGCCTGACCATCGTTCGGGACGGGCAGCAGCGTCAGGCGACAGTGCAGTCTGCTGTCGCTGGCACGCTCCAGCCTGTATTCCCACCCGCGCGGCGAAAGCGCCGAGAACCTGGTCTTGATGGAAATCATCGACAGGCAATTCCTGGAGACGGTCGCCGAGTTGCGCCATCGGTCCGGGCAACGATGGCGACGGTATGGTTCGCGGCAGATGGCCCGTCACATGCAACGAGAAGGGCATGAATGCGGACGCCATCGTGTGCGGCGGCTGATGAGGCTCATGCGGCTGGTGCCGATCTACCAGGAGCCGAAGATTAGCAAGAAGCATCCCGAACACAAGATTTGTCCGTACTTGCTCAGTCACTTGGACATCACCCGCCCCAATCAGGTCTGGTGTGCCGATATCAGCTACATTCCGATGCGGCGTGGATTTCTCTACCTGGTCGCCATCATGGACTGGTACAGCCGGAAAGTGCTGAGCTGGCGGCTGTCGAACAGCATGGACGCGGGGTTCTGCGTCGAGGCCCTGAAGGAGGCGCTGGATAAATTCGGCACGCCCGAGATATTCAACTCCGATCAGGGGCCGCAGTTCACCAGCACCGATTTCACCGACGTGCTGCGCGACGCCAAGGTGAAGATCTCCACGGACGGGCGTGGCCGTTGGATCGACAACCGGATGATCGAAAGGCTGTGGCGGTCGCTCAAGTACGAATGCGTCTACCTGAACGCATTCGAGACCGGCTCAAGCCCGCAACGGGATCGGCGCGTGGATAACCTACCACAACGAAAAGCGCCCACACTCATCCCATGGACTGCTGACGCCCGCCGAAGCCTATGATACCCAAAACCAATACGTTCACCCTGAATAACTCCCAACCTGCTGATTTACCGCGCAGATCATGCTGAAACGCTGGCGCCGATTTGCAGGGTTTCGTATTCTGGCCTTCGAAACCTTGCGAATTCCGGAGCCCCGATGAAGCCCCATCCCCGCCGGGAAGAGCAGGACGATCTCCTGCGCCCCCGCCTCACCGACATGATCGACATGCGTCACGAGCTGGCGACGCTGGCGGCGCTGATCGACTGGGAGTTCTTCGAACGGGAATGGGCCGGGTTCTTCCCATCGCATCGGGGGCGGCCCGCGACCTCGCCGCGGCTGGTGGCGGGGCTGCTGTATCTCCAGCACGCCTACCGGCTGTCGGACGAGGCAGTCGTCGCGCGCTGGGTCGAGAACCCCTACTATCAGCATTTCACCGGTGAGACGTTCGGCGGCAGATCGGTCCACCGGACCGATCTGTTCCCCGCCTCACTCCAGCACCGCCCACCGATCGACCCGTCCTGCCTGACCCGCTGGCGGCAGCGGATCGGTGAGGAAGGGGCCGAGTGGCTGCTCACGAAGACCATCGAGGCCGGGCGGGCATCGGGCACGATCGATGACGACAGCCTGTCGCGCGTCGCCGTCGACACCACGGTCATGGAGAAAAACATCGCGCACCCGACCGACGCGCGCCTCTATGACAAGGCCCGCAATCAGCTTGTCGCCCTTGCAAGTGAAGCCGGGGTCACGCTGCGGCAGAACTACAACCGGCTGGCGCCGCGCCTGGCCATGCAGGCCGGCCGATACGCCCATGCCCGACAGTTCAAGCGCATGCGCAAGGCCCTGAAAAAGCTGAAGGGCTACACCGGCCGCGTGCTGCGCGACCTCCGCCGCCAGCTGGATGCGATCCCTGCGGGTCCGCTGCGCGAGCGCGTTCTGGACATGCTGGTGCTGGTGGGCCGCCTGCTGCACCAGGGCCCCAGGAGCCGCGGCAAGATCTACGCGCTGCACGAGCCGGAGGTCGACTGCATCTCCAAGGGCAAGGCCCGCAATCGCTACGAGTTCGGCACGAAGGTCAGCCTCGCCACGACCATCGACGAGGGGTTCGTCGTGGGCATGCGTGCGTTGCCGGGCAATCCCTATGACGGCCACACCTTGCCGGAAGCGCTTGAGCAGGTCGCCATCCTGACCGGCCAGACGCCTGCGCTGGCGGTCGTGGATCGCGGATACCGCGGCCACGGCGTGGCGCGCACGCAGGTCCTGATCAGCGGCACGCGCCGCGGCCTGACCCCGGCGCTGAGACAGCTGTTGCGACGGCGCAGCGCCATCGAGCCGGAAATCGGCCACATGAAAACCGACGGCCGCCTGTCACGCTGCCCGCTGAAGGGCACGTTCGGCGACGCGATCTTCGCCGTCCTGTGCGGCTGCGGCCACAACATCCGAAAGATCCTCGCCCACCTGAGAGCTCTTCTGGCCTTCTTGCACGCCGCGATCGCCGCAGTCCTGGCCGCGGCGATCGCCGAAATCTCCCTCGGCAAGCACCAGAAAGGCACGCCGAAAGTTTGTTCAGCCTGAACTACCGGACGCCATCGAGGAGATCGCCACAGAGGAGGGCGGCTTCGACCGCCTCGACGGAGACCAGATCGACGCGCTCTGCGAACGCATCAATACCGTCTCCGAATGTCCGTGGCGGGACATCACCGATGAGGCGGCACTCGAGGAGCGGGTCGCCGCCCTGTTCGAGGAGATCGCGCAATGATGCGCCAGTACCATGCCCAGCGTCACCGGCGCATCGAGCTGGCCGGCCGCCTCCGCGCCGTTGGCACCGTGCCGGTCGGCACCATCGCCCTGATCGAGGGCCGCAAGATCCAGGTCGAGGCGTGGCTGCCGCGGGAGGACGCCATTGTCGAGCGCGGCCGGTTCGTGAGGAAGCGCATCGCAGGCGGGCATCTCGCCCAAGTCCGCGACCTCGCCGCGGGCCGGATCGGCCACCTCTCGGATGCCTGGCTTGTCGACGCCGCCGCGATCGTCACCGAGAAACCGAGCGGCCGGGCACTGCGCCGCCGCGCCCGGACTCGCGACCGGGGCAGTGACGCCACGGTCCCGTAAACGGGTCCCGCACGTCCGCCGTCCCCCTTGTTTCGTTGGTGGTACGAGTCCCGCGATGATAAAATCGGCTCGCTCCCCCACCGCCTCCGAGGCGATCGGGCCCACGCCAAATCTCGAAGGTCATTCCATGAAGACAGCAGCCATCTACAGCAAGCCCGTCGGGGGAACGATCCGGGGCGAGCTGATCGAGCGCCACGGCGACGGGACGGTGACGATCCGCTTCGCCGGGAGCCTCCTCAGCCGCGGCACCGAGATCACCATCGCCGGCATGATCCGCGACGCTCAGCGGATCCGCGACAGGAGGGCGCCGTGAACGCCCCTGCCTCGGTCAAATCCCTCTGGCGGTCTGCCCAGCTCCTGCTCGCGTTCCACAAGACCAAGGAGGGGGCGCGGCGCGACGAGCCCGTCATGTGGCGGCCGAACGACGCGACCGCCCGCCTGCCCGACGATCCCGAGGACCGGGAGGCGTTCGTCGTCGTGAAAGGCCAAGGCGACGCCCGGGACGTGCAGATCAAGATGCACCCCGCCAGGCTCATCCTGCGGCGGGACCAAGAAGACGCGTCCGGCTGGAGCGGTATCATCGCCGACCATGACGAAGTCCGCGTCAAGGTCGGCGAGACATGGATTCTCGTGCGCGCGGACGGATCGGTTCAGCGCCGGACAGACGGTGCCGAGGATACGACCTGGATCGAGGCGGACGGCTCGTTCATACGGATCGGCCCCGAAACCGAGATCATGGTTTCCGGCGACAGCTCAAAGCTCAGCCGGCGCACCGAGTCCCAGATCGACGCGATCACCGCTGATGGCGTGGTGTCGCGACGGAAATGACAGCCTGGCCCCGGCGAAAGGCCCCCGCCATCGCGGGGGCCTTTCGTGGCCCAAGTCGCCATAAGGCGGAACGGTCAATTCACGCCTCTCCCGGCTCTGACACGCCCATTGCCAGTTTAGCAGTCCGAACAGTCGCGATCCCGGGAGTGGAGGAGAGCGCCGCAGCCCTGGCAAGGGCACCGTGCTTAGCGCGAGAAACGCGAGGGAACTCAATCTGTATCGGTGGATCGATCCCTACCGTCGGCTTCTGTCAAGATACCGGCCGCGCCTTTCATCGCGGATTGAGATACTCGGCCAGCGCTGTTTGCATGAACAGGCGCGCCAAGCCGTTCGGGGGAAGAAGTCCCAGCGGGTCGAGGATTGCCCGCCCGCTTTTGTAAGCCTGCGAAGAGATAACCCGAGACCGGTGCGTCACTCTTCGGGAAGCGGCATAGGGCATTGGTTTGCCTGGCGCGAGACCCGTGGTGAGCGCCGTCTCGAATTCGGTCAGGGCGGCGTCGAGAACGAGCTTTAGCGCGGCTCCCTCTCCGTAGAGTTCCTTGGCCTGCTTGTAGGGCTCCCGACGTCGCGCGTCACCTCAAAGCGCTCGACCCGCCGGCCTTGCCGATCACCACCTGCGTCGCGGCCCGCCTCGTCGTCCTGTCAGTCTTGGTCTCGGGGTTGCGCCGCCATCAATGTCCGCCCGACAGTACGAGCGTGGTGACCGGCGAGAGCAGCGCCCGCAAGCGGATGCCGCCCGCATGGATCACCCCGACCGCGTCGATGGCGTGAAGCCCGAGCGCGCGCAGACCGCCGACCTCGCCGGAGGCAAGCTGGTCGTGATGGCTGGTGTAGAGCGTCGCGTAGCACGACGCACCGCGCGGCACTCGGTCGGCTGTCCCCTCGAAGATCGGCGCTAGCGAAACCATGAAAGAGCCCGGGCGCTGCATGTCCTGGATATCGAGCAGCTGGTCCGAAGGCCGGAACTGCCCGGATGGCAGGAAGGTCTGCACGTCCGCGACCCGCACTGGGATGATCGCGAAGGGCACGGCGGCGCAGGTCATCTCGCCCACCATACCGGTCGTAATCTGTTGCGCCGAGATCTGCCCGAAGCCCGCGACGAAGGCGTTCCGGAACACTTCCGGCGGCACGAGCACGCCGGCGGGACGCCCGATCGCCGTGACGAAATCCCCCGCCTGCAGCGCGAATTGCTGCAGTTCTCCCTTGGTCCCGGCATAAACCACCGTCTTGTCGAGCGCCGTCTGCGCTTCTGCGAGCGCCGCCTCGGCACTGGCCCGCTGAGCCGGCAGGAGTGTCGAGATCTGCGTCTCGGCCGCCGCGACCTGCGCCTCGGCGGTGTCGATCCCACCCTGCCGGGTCTGCACGAGGGTCTGCAAACGCTCCACCTCGCGCAGCGAGGCGGCGCTCGAACCGCGGTCGAGCAGTTCTTGCTGAACCGCAAGTTCGTCCTGGGCCTGCTTGAGCGCGCCCTGGGCCTGCGAAAGGCCGCCCCCCGCCGCCGAGAGATCGGCCTCGGCCATGGCGAAGGCCGCCTCAACCTCGGCCACCTGGCGCTGCGCCGTCCGCGCCGCCGCCCGTTCTTGCGCCGCATCGAGCGAAAAGATCGGATCGCCCGCGGCGAGCATGTCACCGTTCCGCGCGTAGACCTCCGACACGCGGCCCGCCTTCTCGGGCAGGATCGTCACGGTGCGGTAGAACGAGGTCACGTTCGACGTCGCAGGGTGGAAGTAGAAGATGACCGTAAAAAGCGCGACGGTCAGCATCAGGCAGCCGGTCAGCCCGTAGCGCAACTCGTACCAGACCGAGAAGAACGTGATCTCGTGCCCGATCCGCTTGCCCTGCACGTAGCGGCGCACAAGGTAATCAGGCAACAGTGTCAGCGTAGCGCAAAAGAGGAACTCGAACATGGTTCAGCGCTCTTCCGTCTCGGACGCATTCGTCGCCGCACCGCGGCTGTCCGCGATCCGGGCAAGCGAAGTCGCAATGGAGTTGATCGGCGTCATCGCATCAGGCAGCGGAATCGCCGCGAGCAGAAGCGCCGCGATCCAAAAAACGTTGTTGTGCGTAAACAGCGCGATGAGCGCGAGAACCGCCACGAGTTGCAGCTGAGGGCGGCTCGCACCGTGTGCCATGCGCTCGGGCAGCGAGTGGAGCCAAAAATAGAAGGCTCCGAGCATGAAGATGAAGACGATCAGCGCGGCGCCGACGATGATGTAGAGAAGGTCCGTCTCGCCCGGCGGCGTGATGAAACTCGGGAGGTGGCCGACTGCGACAGATTCCAAAATGCTCTCCCTCGAGAATGCGCAACGTCGCGCGCACTAGATCATACTCAGGAGAGCCGCGGTCAATCTTCCGGAACTTAGCGTGTTCACGGGTTGGCCTGCCGCCAGTCTGAAGTACTCTGATAATAAGCTCGAAAATCTGTCCAGTTCGAGGGGCGAACTCCAGCGATTAGAGAACTTTTCAGGGGCAGGACCCCCCGGGTCAGGAGGCCGGTGTAGGACCCGCCCGAAGTCGGGTGCCCCGTCAGAAGCAAACGCGCGCGCCGGCAAGGATCGACCGGCCATCTTGGTAGGACACGCCGGCGTCATCTTCGTAGCTGTAGCTGCGCCAGCCGAGATAGACTTGGAGATTGGCCTTGGCGAAATTCTGCACGGCCGACACGCCTACGGCCTGCGATCTGGAATCTTCCGCACCGAAATCCCGGCCTGAATAGTAGTCGGCAGAGAACGCTGTCTCTCCAACCGCCCAGAAGTCGCCGATCCAGCCGCCTTTGATGTATCCATAGCTGCCGCCGTCCAACTCGGCACCGCCGGCAATCGCAAGGTTGAGCCCGGTCGGCATGTGCAGCAGGGTGGCGGAACCGGCGTATTGCTCCGCTGTCGCGCCCTCTTCTGGGGCAGCCCAAGCATATCCGGCGGCAGTGGCGAGCGCGAAATCCCCTGCCTCGCCGGACCACCGCAGGCCGAAATCGTAGTAGTCCGTCTGGTCGTCTTCGGCGAGCAGGTTCCGGCCGTAGGCCGCCGCGACGGAGATCCCGAAAAACTCGGGCGTGTCGTAGCGCAGACGGAAGCGGCGGCTGCCGTCGAGATTCTGGAAGGCGTCCCCGATAGTGACGTCCGAAAGGAGCCCGTTGTTGTCCCGGAAGAAGAAGCCGCCGGCGACATCCGAGACCGCCGAGTAGCCGGCGATCGTGGTCCCGGAGGCATCGAGTTCCGCAATGCCATCGGTAGCCATGCTGCCCTGACCGAAGGTGACGGTGCCGAACACGCCGGAATAGGCGGCCTCGAACTTGCGCAGATCGGTGCGCTGCCAGCCGATCCAGCCGGGGATGTCATTGTTCGAGATCTCGCTCGTCTGGACGAGACCGAGCGCTGTCTCGAATGTCATGGTCAGGGTGCTGGCGCCGACGGGCCGGGTCAGGGCGAACCCCAGCCGGGTATTGGAGTTGGCGTTGTCCGCCAACGTGTCAGTCGTCTCCCGGCCGTCGTCGAAGCTCAACCATGTCGGGCTGAACTGACCGTAAAGCCGGGCCGAGCCGCCCGTCCCGGTCTCGTAGGTCTGGGCCGAGCCGGCGGCGCAGAGAAGGACTCCCCCGGCGGCGGCGACGCCGATTAGGGCGATGCGGGATTCCATGTCAGCTCTCCGATTCGAGCAGCTTGCGGGGCCATCCCCATCGGGGCGATGCGCGGAATGGCAGATGCGACCATCAGTCCGACCCCGAGAAGACCGGCGTCTGGACAGGGAGAAGTAGAACCTGGATGCGCGGGATGATTGCCTCCACGAGACCAATCCGTCGACCGCGCGAAGATCGGCGTGTCCACACCCCATAGCCTTCCCCTTGTCTGAATCCCGCCTGCCACATCCCTTCTTCTCCTACATTCCGCATAAATTCTCCTGAACTGCAACGGTACAGGATATCAAGAGCTATGTTATAGGTTGCATTAACGGAAGCGAAACGGGACCTTAACTTAGGATACTTCCTGATACCGGGTACCGGATGCCATAGGGAAGACGTGTCAAGAACCACGGTTTTACCCGCCGGAACAATCCGCACAGGTGAAAATATGGTTGTGTCATCCGGGATAAGAGCCGGATTTTTTGTTCCCCCGTAAATGGAATCGACGACACTATTACAGTAAATGGAGTAGGCCTTGCTTTGATAGAAAATAGTGTCTGCTCCGGGATGTTTCTCTTCCGTAATCGTACGATTACAGGATATAGCCATTAAGATACCCGCTGTCAGTATAAAAAATTTGACAGGATCCTTAAGGTTTAGATTTCCTGATCGGGTGTTTACTTCAAAAACATATTTTTTGATCAATATTGCACTAACCCAGATTTCTTTCGGACCTGGTATGAGGGCACTAAACAGTCGGGTGCAGGAATGTCATCGGTTGTTTTACCTGCACTATTCCTGCTACTGCTTAATTATCGAGTTGTTCGGCCAGCCCGATGAGAAGTCCTTCGGGGCCGCGGATATAGCAGAGTCGATACGAGTCCTCGTACTGAACCACTTCGCCGACGAGCTGCGCGCCGTGTTTGCGGAGCCTGGCGACCATCTCGTCGATGTCGTCCACGGTGAACATGACGCGCAGGTAGCCGAGAGCGTTCACAGGGGCGTTCCGGTGATCGGCGACTACAGGCGGGGTGAGAAATCGCGAAATCTCAAGCCGGCTGTGGCCATCGGGGGTGACCATCATGGCAATCTCGACGCGCTGGGAGCCCAGTCCGGTGACACGCCCGGCCCATTCTCCTTCGACCATGGCTCGCCCTTCGAGCTTCAGGCCAAGCTCGGTGAAAAAAGAGATGGCCTCATCGAGGGATTCTACCACGATGCCGACGTTGTCCATTCGTAATAATTTATTTTTGTCATATTTTATCTCCTTGCTTTTCTCAATCAAGCATCAGGAATCTCCGGCTCAACCAGTTTCTTCAGTTTTTCCAAAGATTCCTGCCATCCCAAATAGGACATTTCTACAGGAATGGCATCAGGGATCCCTTCCTGCACAATGTGTAAATCGGTGCCGCACGAAACTTGCGACAACCGCACGGTCGTTGTCATCTCTCCCGGCAAATTCGGGTGGTCAAACCGGTCGGAGTATTTAATCAGCTCATTGGGTTTGATTTCAAGGTATTCCCCTCCAAAGGAATGGCCGTTGCGCGTTGAGAAATTGGTGAAAGACATTTTGTAGCTTCCTTTTTCCCTGAACTCCATTTGATGCACTTTACAGGTAAATCCGTAAGGGGGAAGCCATGAGACAAAGGCATCTGCATCGGAAAATGCCCTGAATACTTTTTCGGGAGAAGCAGTCAGGACGCGGTGTAATGTTACTTTGTTGTTCGACATGATGATTTAACTTTTAAATGAATAAATAATGTTATCGGTTCAAAGGTTCAACAACTTGTTGTCCCTGCTTTATGATTTCCATTGAGATCTGCATTTGAGAAGATTGGGTTCTCTTTTCATTTCTCCTTAGGCTCCAACAGTACTTGTCTTGACGTTCCCGGCTCGCGTGTAGTTGGCCATAATTACACCATCTTGTGTAACTGAACTCTCTGTTAATGCAAATGCTACAGCGATCGTGCCATTGTCGAACAACTTTTGTCCCTGTCCAAGCGTCAGGGGATAGGTTACGAGCCTGAGTTCGTCCACAAGGTCATGCTTCAATAGCAACTGTATGAGTTTGCCACTTCCCCAAACATGAAGATCGGAACCCCCTGTATTTTTAAGGTTTTTTATGTCATCTGCACTTTTGAGGAATACGGAGTTCTTCCAATCTGACTTTTCCAGCGTGTTACTCAGGACGTATTTAACACCGTCGTTTATGCCCGGCCAAACATTTGCGTGTTCAGGCCAGTAACCTGCAAAAATCTCGAATGTTTTTCTTCCCAGGAGATATTCTGCGGGCTGCATATTTTTTTGAAAAAACTCACTCCCGTTGTCATCCGTATATGGCGCAGTCCAACCACCATAGCTGAACCCATTTGACGGATCTTCCTCAGGCCCGCCTGGCGCCTGCATTACACCATCCAGGGTAATCATTGATATTACGATAATTTTTCTCATAGTCTATCCTCCTCTTTATTTTGATTGGTTTCACGAACGGATTGGTTTGCCTGGTTAGCATCCTTCGGTATTCCCTCCACGGCAACCGGGATTTCCCCGTCCGAAGCCGTGCTTGATGTTATACCCCTTTTTTTGCCGACTCATAGTAGAGTACGATACATCCCGAGCCAAGAGTTTTTGTCTTCATGAGTTTAAGAATGATTCTATCGGAGATGGTTTTGAAAAGTGGCAATCCACTTCCGGCTATAACCGGATGAACACAGAACTGGAATTCGTCTATTAAATTAAGCTTCGTTAAGGTTACAATTAAACCCGGACTCCCTATGAAAATATCCTTACTCCCGCCATTTCCGGCCTGCTTAAGTTCCAAAACTTCTTCTTCAGGGCTTCGGTTTGCCAACGTTGCACTGTGCCATTCTACATTTTTCAGCGTCCGCGAAAAGACAATTTTTGGAATATGGTCCATTATCACGGCAAACTCGTCATCTGCTTTGTTACCGGTAGGATTATTCACCACAGTTCGCCAATATTCCATAAGTTGATAGGTTTTCCTTCCATAGAGAATGGCCTCTGCACTACTTAGTAATTCACTGTAATGTTGAAGTAATTCATCATCTGCAATCCCTGCCGTGTGATCGGCAATGCAGTCAAGCGTAATATTGATTGCGGCAATTATTTTTCTCATTTTTCTCTTATTGAAGTTTTGTTTTAAGCTGTACGGCTCACCAGCTTTAGTTTGGAATAATTCTCCGGTTTGCCAGATATGGGCAGTCCATATCCTATGGCTGTCGGATTTATAAATCCCAACCGGGTATAAAAATCCATTGGTATTTCCATGGCTTATATTACTGGATTGATAGATACCTGTAATTCCATATATGTAGTATGTAAACATTCAGAAAATATTTTGTTCTACTTGTTTTCACAAATTTATGTCAATATCCTGATTTACAGCAAGTGTATTCGCGTCAAACCTGAGGGGAATATGCGGCAAAAATTAAACTACTCAACCATATGGGTCGGAAATGTACCGATGTCTTTTTACGGTTCCGGTAAGCCGTACCATGCTTTCTTTTTGGGTATATTTACGAATACCCCGGAAAGAAAATCTGATGCCATCAATGGAAGGTCTGATGATTTGTGCAGCGCTTAATAATCTGGGATTGTAAACAAAAACTACTTCCGGATAAGACAAACCGATAAAATTTGTTGATTTCTAAGCGAATTTAAAGGAAATTGTATCCTTCTTCTGACCAATGACTCTTCACTTCATAATTTATTAAAATCATGAAATCGAACGTGTATCTCAATCGCACTTTTTTGTTTGTGCTCTTAGCCGTATATATCTTTTCAGAAGGATTTACAAGCAATAAAATTAAAAATGTATTCCAATGGCAACCGTGGGAGACATCTCTTATGTCAGAAAATCAAAGGGGTAGCGGACCTGTTGGATTGGAAGTCATTTTTACCGGGCCGGGCGGGCAAACATTCAGAAATCCGGCCTTTACCGATGATGGCAGACTTTATCGCTTACGGGCCGCTTTTCCTTCTGCCGGAATCTGGAGATGGAAAACCAGGTGCAGTGATCCCGGCGATCCGGGACTTAACAATAAAACCGGAAAAGTCAGGGTAAAACCGTATACCGGGGAAAACCTCCTTTACAAACATGGTGACTTAAAGATAAGTAAGAATAGCAGGTATCTAATTTATTCTGACGGCACCCCATTTCTCTGGATGGGAGAAACGGGCTGGTTCGTTGAGCGGAAATCAACGATGAGCGAATGGCATTCTTATATCAATGCACGTGTTGCTCAGCATTTCTCAGTGGTACAGATTAGCCCCCGGCAAATACCCAGAAATCAAAGCGAAGAACTGCCCCCCAGGTCATTCAAAGAGGATGGAACCGTTGATCCGGTCTTCTGGCAGGAACTGGAGGCTAAAATACAGTATGCGAATGAACAGGGCCTCTTTATCCTTATGGTCGGTGTAGGGAAGAAATGGGAAGATCAGTTTGCCAAAAATTCTAAAAATCAAGATTTTGAAACCTATTTGACCGGGCGGTTTGCGGCATTAATGGTGATATTCTCGCCCAGTTTCGACGAGCTATATAATGTGGGAAATGATAGTGTTGCTACCCGGATGCACAGACTAACCACCCATCTTATAACTCAGCATCCGGGGACAAATTATGAAGCAAACAGGATGTACAGAAATGCTCTTTCGGTCGATTTCTGTGGTGAACAGAGTGGGCATCACAATGGTAATCTGACAGAGGCATACCATGCTGCCAGAGCCTGGACACTTGATATGTGGAATGGCGATCCTGTAAAACCCGTGATCGATATTGAAGCAATGTACGATGCATACGGAAATAATAATGCAAAAAACTGGCGGGAGAAAGACGTTCGAAAGCTTGGGTGGATTGCCTGGTTATCAGGATCAAGAGGCTATACCTACGGAGCAGGTGATGTCCCGCCGAAAGTTCCTGGTGGGTCCGGGGGTGTCTGGAGATTTAACGAAGACTCGACAAAATATGACTATTGGCGCAAAGCATTGAGGTGGCCCAGCGCAGGCCAGATGCCAATCCTGCACGATTTTTTTTCTTCCATTGAATGGTGGCGCCTCGTTCCTTCTCATGAACTCATTCAGAATCAACCCGGAGATGATACATTGAAAATGGTTGCTTCTAAAAGCAGAGAAGGAGATATGGTATTGGCCTATTTACCGGATAATTCAGATATAGTCCTGGATCTTAAGGATTTTTCAGGACCATTGACTGGTACATGGTTTAGTCCTGTGACAGGGACCTATAAATCAATTAGCAAACCGGTTATTCCAAAATCAGGAATATTATTTTCAAGACCCGAAGGATGGGAAGATTCAGTTCTGTTACTGACAAAATCTAAAAAATTTACCATACTTATACTCAAAAAAGAATTGAAAATTCTCAAAAGATAAAGGCTGAGAGATTATCCCCCATAAAATGAAAAACCATGAAGGATTAGTACTTTTAGGTTTATTCTTGTGACACCAAGAGTCCTAGTTTCGAACTTTTTGGTGGAGGATTTGATAAAAACGATGGAATCCCATTTATCGTAACTTTTGGTTTTCCAATTTTTTTTTTGATTGATTTACGATAAAATCCTTATCAAAGCATATAGCATTTTGGAAATCTCTTCCAGCATTGAATAAAATTCATTAAACTTTTCTTTCTCAATTACATTTTGATCTGACAAATAATCGAATATTGCAACACATTCGAAAGCCGATCCTCTTGCAATTATGTAAAAGTTCTTCTTATCCGGTTTGGTAAACCTCCCTGTTCCTTCTGCGATATTCAGCATGATACTGAATGCGGCTCTTTCAAGCTGATCTTTTTTGTTCTTGCTTACTTTTGCATTTTCTAAAAATAAAGAAACAACAACATTGAACTGTTTGGCCTTGGAGTAAACTTCCAGCTTTTCAAAATCAAACATGCTTTTCAGTTTGAGTTTGGGTTTGAGTAGTGAGAAATAAAACAAGGAATTTGAATTCATGGCTCTTGCTCAAGACTCACACCCTAAACTTTACTTTTCAGTTTGAGTTTGGGTTTGAGTAGTGAGAAATAAAACAAGGAATTTGAATTCATGGCTCTTGCTCAAGACTCACACCCTAAACTTTACTTTTCAGTTTGAGTTTGGGTTTGAGTAGTGAGAAATTAAACAAGGAATTTGAATTCATGGCTCTTGCTCAAGACTCACACCCTAAACTTTACTTTTCAGTTTGAGTTTGGGTTTGAGTAGTGAGAAATTAAACAAGGAATTTGAATTCATGGCTCTTGCTCAAGACTCACACCCTAAACTTTACTTTTCAGTTTGAGTTTGGGTTTGAGTAGTGAGAAATTAAACTTGGATTATGAATTCATGGCTCTTGCTCAAGACTCACACCCTAAACTTTTACTTTTCAGTTTGAGTTTGGGTTTGAGTAGTGAGAAATAAAACAAGGAATTTGAATTCATGGCTCTTGCTCAAGACTCACACCCTAAACTTTACTTTTCAGTTTGAGTTTGGGTTTGAGTAGTGAGAAATTAAACAAGGAATTTGAATTCATGGCTCTTGCTCAAGACTCACACCCTAAACTTTACTTTTCAGTTTGAGTTTGGGTTTGAGTAGTGAGAAATTAAACATAGAATTAGAATTCCAGGCTGTTGCTCAAGACTCACACCCTAAACTTTACTTTTCAGTTTGAGTTTGGGTTTGAGTAGTGAGAAATTAAACATAGAATTAGAATTCCAGGCTGTTGCTCAAGACTCACACCCTAAACTGCTTTGTGACCCCACCGGGATTCGAACCCAGATCATAAGAACCGGAATCTTACATTCTATCCATTGAACTATGGGGCCGGTAATTGTTGGGCAAATTTATAAATTAAAATTCATTTTTCATTTCACTCTGCCCGCTTAGGCATAATTAATTTCCCAATTTGATGCGCGTATGGACCAAATTCTATATTTTTAGACCTTGAATTTTCCGCCAAACCATTGCAACGATGCCGAAATTTTCGCTGGTCATACCTGTATATAATGAGGAGCAGATCATTGATCAACTGTATAAACGCTGTATGGAAGCCCTGAAAAAGATCACACCCGATTTTGAGATCATCTGCGTGGATGACGGAAGCAGCGATAATACCCTGCCACAACTGGTCATGCACCACGGACAGGATAAGCGCTTCAAAGTTCTATCCCTGTCCCGCAATTACGGCCACCAGGCCGCTATCCTGGCCGGGATGAGCTATACCAAAGGTGAGTATGTTGGTATCATTGACGGTGATCTGCAGGATCCGCCGGAAATCCTGCATGAATTTGTTCGAGAAGACTCGATGAGGGATGGGATGTAGTCTATGCTGTCCGGAAAAAACGCAAGGAAGGACTTTTTACGACAAAGCTCTTTACTGGATTTACTACCGTATCCTTAAAGCGGATGTCAAACGTAAATATTCCTCTCGACAGTGGTGATTTTTCGGTCATGAGCCGCCGCGTTGTCGATTTCATCCTGTCTATGCCCGAACAAAGTCTCTATATCAGAGGTATCCGATCCTGGGTGGGTTTCAAGCAGACCGGGCTGGAATATGAACGGGATAAAAGACAGGCCGGACAGCCCAAATATTCCTTCCGAAAACTCCTTGGGCTTGCCTATAATGGCATCTTCAGTTTCAGCAACTTTCCGGTTAAGATGCTCACGAGGCTGGGTACCCTGGTGATCTTTGTCTTTTGTTTACATTGTGATCACGCTGGTGAAAAAATATGTTTACGGAAATGTGCCCCAGGGCTTTACCACCCTTATCATTTTCCTCTCGGTATTCAGCGGGATCCAGCTATTGGCCCTGGGGTTGATCGGTGAGTATGTGATCCGGATCTACGATGAATCCCGCAAGAGGCCCACTATTCATTGTTAAAGATAAATACCTCGAATAAATCCTGCATGAAATACCTCTCCAGATTTCTCGCGGCTTTTAACCGGATTGATGCGACGCATCATCGTATTTTTTTTACTTTCGCATGTTTTTCCTTGGTTCCCGGCTCGACTTTAACGAGGAGCAATATTTCGGTTATGCCAAAGCTTTTATGGATAAAAGCTGGCTGCAGGGATCCTTTCTCTTTACCGATTTTCCCGGGTTCACGCCTCTTATTCCAGTATATTGCCGGCTTTGCCCTTAAATATCTGAGTTTTGAACAGCTTGCTTTTTACGGGAGAATGACCATGTATCATTTATTCGCTTTTCCCGTAGCCGCTCTTGCCCGGCTGCTCAGGCTGAACAATATCCTTCTTGTATTCTGGCTTTCAATCATGTATATTCCACACCAGAATTTTTTCGGAGGGGAATGGATTTTTGGGGGTCTTGAATCAAAAACCTTCGCTTATCTCTTTATCCTGTGGAGCCTGTATTTCCTGCTTAAAAATAAATACTGTGGTCAGTTCTGTTCGCTGCCCTGTCGACATACTGGCATTTTCTGGCGGCAGGATGGTATCGGACTTTATCTTTTTATTTATATGTTGATATACCACCGGCAAGAAGGAAGTGAAGTTTATCCTGCGATGGACTGTTTTTGCCAGTTATCCAGCTTCCCTTGATGGTTTATCTCTTCACAGGCCTGTGGAAGACCGGCAAACAGTCATTCACGGCATAAATACGAACTACATTTACACGTATGTACGGAATCCACAGCATATCGGGATCTTCAGGAGCCTCAGTTATTTTTACCATTATCATGTTGAAAGTCCTCTTGGCCGTGTTCGCACTTTTTTCGGGATTGCGGGTCTTCAGGAGACAAACACGGGGCGTTTCCACGGTCATGAACCGGCTGATGATCATCATCCTCCTCCAGCTCCCTCTTTTTCGCAGGCGTTGCCTTTTTTGACAAGAACGGCAGCCTGTTAAAGTTCTATCCTTTCCGCGGTACTGTCCTTGCCATGATGATGTTTCAGCTCATCATCGTGGTTCTGCTCAGGGACAGATGGATCCCTCACCTCAGGGCTGTGTATTTTGCTTCCATCGGAAAGAAGAAATTTTACATCCTCCAGTTATTGTCTGTCCTGCTCATGACTTGCGGTATGCTGGTACTGAACACCGTTGAGAGGATCAGGGTTTACCGGGAGGAAACGCCGGAATTCGGGGACCTCAATGATATGGCTGCTGTCATGCGCGAAAGAACGGGGAAGGATGCCTCCTTTCTATTGCTATGCAGGGAGGATGAGATCAATCTGGCTCTTCCCAGGAAATCCCTGCACGACAGTTATTTTTATGAAAAATATATTCCTACGACCGGAAAGGGTATCTATGAGTGGTATATGCGCTACCTCTGGAAAAAGAAGCTTGAAAAAGATCCGGCCCTTCTTCCTGTATTTGAGAAAGAAAATCCCACGGAATATATTGTTACCTGCAGGGATCTGAATGCCGGGTACCTGGAACCCGTCTATGCCAATCGTACATTCCGGCTTTACAGGTACCGGAACAATCATTGATTTGTTGAACTCGGGCTGAGATTAACGGTTCACGAAAAACGGCAGGAGGCAGTTTCCCTCAGCAATTATCCGGAACCTCCTGCTTTAAAAAAATCCGGCATCAACCTGCCCGGTTCCTTCCTCGGATCTTCGTCCCACATTCCTCCTCCACAATCCAGATCCATTTTTTTCAGTCACCCCTTCAACAACCGTAAGACTATCTCCTCCGGCTACCAAACAATTTTTCGGCAGACTCCGGATTCGCCGTAACTTTTCTTAATTTTGTGCTTTTAATAAAATATTCAAAAGCGCATACATGGAATACATTGCAAAGGTCATTGAGAAGAAATGGCAGGAATACTGGAAGGAAAATAAAATTTACAAGGTAGGGGTGGATCCGGACAAACCGAAGTTCTATGTTCTCGATATGTTTCCTTATCCTTCCGGTGCAGGTCTCCATGTAGGGCATCCGCTGGGATATATTGCCTCCGACATCTATTCAAGGTACAAGCGCCTGCAGGGCTTCAATGTATTGCATCCGATGGGTTACGATGCATTCGGACTTCCTGCGGAACAATATGCCATTCAAACCGGCCAGCACCCGGCAACCACTACGGAGAACAATATTAAAAGATACCGGGAACAGATGGATAAGATCGGGTTCTCGTACGACTGGGACCGGGAGGTGAGGACGTGTGATCCGGGATATTACAAGTGGACGCAATGGGCATTTATCAAGATGTTCGGTCATTTCTACAATAACAGGACCGGCAGGGCGGAACCCATAGAGGATCTTGTTAAAGCTTTTGAGTCGGACGGAAGTAACGGTGTTGATGCGGCGTGTTCCACGGAGATGAATTTTACAGCGGGCGAATGGAAAAACCGGAATGTCAACAGTAAGCAGGAGATCCTTTTGAATTACCGGCTGGCATACCGTGCCGAAACCATGGTGAACTGGTGTCCGGCACTGGGAACTGTCCTGGCCAATGATGAGGTGAAGGAGGGAATATCCATCCGGGGCGGCCATCCAGTAGAGCAGAAAAAAATGCAGCAGTGGCTCCTGCGGATCACTGCCTATGCGCAACGGCTGGTGGAAGGTCTTGACCGGATCGAATGGTCGGAATCACTGAAAGAGATCCAGCGGAACTGGATCGGTCGTTCAGAGGGTGCCGACATATGGTTCGACCTCCAGGATCACGATGAAAAAATGCAGATCTTCACAACGCGGCCCGATACGCTTTTCGGAGTAAGTTTCATGGTGATAGCCCCGGAGAGTGAGCTCACAGGCCTGCTCACCACCGAAGACAACCTGAGGGAGGTGGAAGAATATCTTTCGTACGTGAAGACCCGGTCGGAACGTGAACGCATGGCCGAAGCCCGGAAGATCACCGGCGTCTTTTCCGGCAGCTATGCCATCCATCCCTTTACGGGTGAAGAATTGCCTGTATGGATCAGCGAATATGTTCTGGCGGGATACGGCACCGGCGCGATCATGGCTGTCCCAGCCCACGACGAACGTGACTATGCCTTTGCCCGTTATTTTAACCTTCCGGTTCCCCAGGTCATTGAGGGGGATATCTCCGGAGGGGCTTTTGATTCCAGGGATGCCCGGGTAATAAATTCCGGTTTCATTACCGGCCTCATGGTTCCCGAGGCCATCGAGAAGATGATCGGTGAACTGGAAGCCCGGGGTATTGGCAAACGCAGGGTGAATTACCGGCTCCGTGATGCCATCTTCAGCCGGCAGCGATACTGGGGCGAGCCTTTTCCCATATATTATAAGGACGGTTTGCCCTATTCCCTCGACGAAAAGGATCTTCCCCTGGAACTACCGGAAGTTGATGCCTTTAAACCCACGGAAGATGGCGATCCGCCACTTGGAAGGGCCAAAAAATGGGAAACCTCCGAAGGTTATCCACTTGAAATGAGCACCATGCCCGGGTTTGCCGGATCGTCGGCATATTACCTTCGTTACATGGATCCTCATAATGACAAGGCCCTGGTTTCCAGGGAGGCCAATGCGTACTGGCGGAATGTCGACCTGTACATCGGGGGGATCGAGCATGCAGTAGGTCACCTGATGTACTCCAGATTCTGGAATAAATTCCTGTATGATCTCGGTTATGTAGTGGAGGATGAACCATTCCGGAAACTGGTGAACCAGGGGATGATCCAGGGGAGGTCCAATTTTGTATACCGCATTAAGGATATCAATACCTTTGTATCAGCGGGCCTTAAAGACGATTACGAAGTAACACCCATCCACGTAGATGTAAATATCGTCCATAACGATATCCTGAATATCGAAACCTTCCGGAATTGGAACCCGGAATATGAAAATGCGGAATTTATTCTTGAGGATGGGAAATATATTTGCGGATGGACCGTTGAAAAGATGTCAAAGTCGATGTATAATGTCGTTAACCCCGATAGTATCATTGACAAGTACGGAGCCGATACGCTCCGGATGTACGAAATGTTCCTTGGCCCGATTGAACAGTCAAAACCCTGGGATACGAATGGCATCGACGGCGTGTACAAATTCCTCCGCAAATTCTGGAAACTTTTTTATCAGGAAGACGGGACCCTTATTGTGACCGGCGAGCCCGGAACGGAGGAAGAACTGAGAATTCTTCACCGGACCATTCGTAAGGTAGGTGAAGATATTGAAAGGTTCTCGTTTAATACTTCAGTCAGTGAGTTCATGATCTGCGTGAACGGACTGACCGACCTGAATTGCCACAAGAAGGTTATTTTGGAGAAACTGGTCGTTGTCCTTTCACCCTTTGCCCCGCATATTGCTGAGGAACTCTGGCATGCGCTGGGGAATGCAGAAAGTGTTGTGGATGCTTCATTTCCACCGTTTGACGAAAAATTTCTCATTGAGAATGAGTATGAATATCCGGTGTCCTTCAACGGAAAAATGAGGTTCAGGATCACATTTCCGCTTGATATGCCACGTACGGAAATAGAAAAACAGGTGATTTCCCATGATATCGCGAAGAAATGGCTGGAGGGAAAGGAACCCCGGAAAATTATCATTATCCCGGGAAAGATCATTAATGTTGTAGTCTAAACCCTTGATTTATTGTGAAGAAAACGTATATGACCCTGATCATTGCCATTGCTGCAACAGGCTTTGTGCTGATCATCGCCCGGTGGAAAAATGCCCGCCTCAAAGCAGAATTACAGACTGAAATTACGGATGAAAGCCTTGAAGCAGCCGCGGAGCCTCCGCCGGCTGTCATCAATTACCTTTACGGACTTCCCTCCGATTCCTTTGAAATTGAAAAGGGTAAAGTCGGCCGGAATGAACCGCTTTCCCTCGTACTTTCCCGTTACGGCATCACTCCGAAGCAGATCCACGACATTGATCTGAAGTCGAAAGGGGTCTTCGATCCCCGGAAATTCCGTTCCGGAAATGCTTATACGGCCTTCCTCGAAGATGATTCACTGAAGACCCTTGATTACCTCGTGTATGAACATTCTCCCATCGATTATGTCGTTTTCAGGTTCAGGGATTCCCTGAATGTATGGAATGGTGTCAAAGACATAGATACCGTCCGCAGTACCTTTGAAGGTGCCATCCAAACATCCCTCTGGAATGCCATGACCGATCATCACGCTAATCCGATGCTCGCTGTGCGGTTGTCGGAGATCTACGCGTGGTCCATCGATTTTTTTGAACTTCAGAAGGGAGACAGCATCCGGATCGTTTATACAGAGTTGTTTGTCGACAGCACTTCTTTCGGGATCGGTAAGATCGAAGGCGCCTACTTCAGGCACATGGGAAATGACTTTTGGGCTATTCCTTTCGTCCAGGACAGCACCGAAGATTATTTCGACAATGAGGGG
Organism: uncultured Bacteroidales bacterium; assembly: GCA_963771005.1. Lineage (GTDB taxonomy): Bacteria > Bacteroidota > Bacteroidia > Bacteroidales > DASQZK01. The sequence goes on along the minus strand of CAVYRO010000006.1, from coordinate 258,515 downwards.
AAAAGCCTGAGGAAGGCATTTCTCAAAGCCCCTCTCCGCTATTCGAGGATCAGCTCCCGTTTTTCCAATTCGCGCTTTCATCCCGTGCTTAAGATCAGGAGACCTCATCACGGCGTCGATTATGCGGCCCCGGCCGGGACGCCCGTGCATGCCATCGGCGATGGATTGGTGGTAGCCCGGGGATTCAGCGGGGGCGGGGGTAATGCCATCAAGATCAAGCATAATGGCGTATACACCACTTCCTACATGCATCTCCGGGGATATGCCAGGGGACTTCATAAGGGAAGCTATGTAAGACAGGGTGAGGTAATAGGCTATGTAGGCAGCACAGGTCTGGCTACAGGACCTCATCTCGATTTCAGGGTTTACAGGAACGGTGCACCTATCGATCCGCTAAGGATGGAGGCTCCTCCGGTCGAACCCGTAAAAGAAGAGAATTTGAAAAAGTTCCGCGAAGTCAGTAACGAGGTGATGTATATGGTGGGAAGTTTTTAGGTTGCGGATTCCGGGTTTGAGCAAGAGAATTTTTGGAAATTGAACCTGTCACCGCCTTACACCGTCACCCAAAGCAGAAATTCAGAACACGAATTAATCTGATATGCAAGGATTTACACGATTTAATTTTTATTGATCAATTAAGTGCCCGGTCATCCTGTCACTCCTTCATCTTTGCCAGCGTTTCTTTGATCACTCCCGGGTAATGCTCGTACTCAAGCCGGTGAATTTTTTCGGCGAGGCTTTCGGGGGTCTCGCCGGGAATTACGGGGCAGCGTGCCTGGAAGATGATGTCGCCCTCGTCGTACCTGTCATTGACATAGTGGATGGTGATTCCTGATTCCTGATCGCCATTTTCAATGACTGTGCGATGAACATTCATTCCGTACATGCCGGCTCCTCCATAACCGGGCAGGAGAGCGGGATGGATATTTACGATCCTGCCCTGATAGGCATGGATCAAAGTTGCAGGGATAAGCCAGAGGAATCCGGCGAGCACTATAAAATCGATTTGGTAATCAGCCAGGATCTGCAGCACGCTTCCGTTTTCAACCAGGTCGGAACGTGAAAAGCTGACCGAGGGGATCCCCAGGGATGAGGCCCGCTGGTGCACACCGGCGTCTTTTTTATTGGACAGGATGAGGGAAACTGTTGCTGATCCATCCTGCTGAAAAAATCGACCGATATTTTCAGCATTGGTTCCCGACCCGGAGGCGAAAATAGCTATCTTTTTATAAGACATACCTTTACAAAAATTATTTTTTTAGTATATAAATTATTTTTTTTCGAATTATATAAAAATTCTTTATAAAAATTCAAAGCAAAAAAAAACATTTTTTACATCAAAATCTGTTTTTTTTGTTTGTTTTTATTCGATTATTGCATTTCTTTGCACAGTCAAAAAAATAATCTTATTATTATTAATTAAATTTTACGCTATGTCTGATATCGCATCAAGAGTTAAAGCCATTATCGTTGATAAGTTAGGTGTTGATGAGAATGAAGTTACTCCGGAAGCTAGCTTCACAAATGACCTCGGAGCAGATTCTCTTGACACCGTTGAACTGATCATGGAATTTGAAAAAGAATTCAACATTGGTATCCCGGATGATCAGGCTGAAAATATCAGCACAGTAGGCGAAGCCATCAAGTACATTGAAGAAAATGCCAAGTAATTTGTAACTTTTTCGGATTTATGGAATTAAAGCGGGTAGTAGTCACAGGTCTAGGAGCTATCACTCCCCTCGGAAATAACGTTCAGGATTTCTGGAAGAATCTGGTAGGCGGGGTTAGCGGTGCTAATCTGATTACCCGTTTTGATACTGAAAAGTTCAAAACTAAATTCGCCTGCGAGGTTAAAAATTTTGACCCCACACAGTATTTTGACCGGAAGGAAGTCAGAAAACTAGATCCCTATGCCCAGTTTGCCCTGGTTGCCGCTGATGAAGCGGTGAAAGACAGCGGGTTCAATTTTGAAGAACTTGATGCTGACAATATCGGAGTGATCTGGGCATCGGGTATCGGTGGGATTGAGACTTTCATGGATGAAATGAAGAATTATGTTTCCGGAAATTACATCCCCCGGTTCAGCCCCTTCTTCATTCCAAAAATGATTTCGGATATTGCTGCGGGGCACATCTCGATGAAATACAAGTTCCGCGGGCCGAATTACGGCACGGTTTCAGCCTGTGCTTCATCAACCAACGCACTGGTTGATGCATTCAATATCATCAGGCTCGGGAGAGCCACAGCTATCGTAGCCGGCGGTTCGGAAGCTGCCATAAATGAAGCCGGCATGGGTGGTTTCAACAGCATGCAAGCCATTTCCACCAATAACGAGAACTATTCAAAGGCTTCACGCCCATTCGACATAAACCGCGATGGTTTTGTGATGGGGGAAGGCGGGGGTGCCCTCATTCTTGAAGAATATGAACATGCTGTAAACCGCGGCGCACGGATGTATGCTGAATTCGGCGGCGGCGGCATGTCGGCTGATGCCTATCATCTGACCGCTCCCCATCCTGAAGGACTTGGTGCAAAACTGGTCATGAAACGGGTGCTGGAAGATGCCGGGATGTCTCCTTCGGATATTGATTATATCAATGTTCACGGTACATCGACGCCTCTTGGTGACATTTCCGAAACGCGGGCGATTCGCGAAGTATTCGGAGATTCCGCCTTCAAACTGAACATCAGCGCTACAAAATCGATGACCGGTCATCTGCTCGGTGCCGCTGGGGCTGTTGAGGCAATTGCCGCAATTCTGGCGATCAACCACGGGATCATTCCACCTACCATTAACCTTGAAAATCAGGATCCTGACATTGATCCAAGGCTGAATCTTACGCCAAATACCGCGCAGAAACGTGAGGTAAATAATGCGATGAGCAACACTTTCGGCTTTGGTGGTCATAACAGTTCGGTCATCTTTAAAAAGCTAAGGAATTAAAAAGTGTTTGAAAGTTTTGGACGGATATTTATCATTCCTTTCAGCCGCAACAAAGAACTCGTCAATAAGCTAACCCCTATTCTCGGATTTGCCCCTGTAAGGATCCGGCTCTACGAAATGGCCTTCATCCATAAGTCTGCCTCTTTAGTGATGCCGGATGGCGAACTTATCAATAACGAACGCCTCGAATACCTTGGTGATGCCATTCTTGCAGCCATAGTGGCCGATTATCTCTTCCGGCGTTTCCCCGATAAGGATGAAGGCTTTCTTACCAAGATGAGATCCAAAATGGTGAAGCGCAAGCACCTTAATCTTCTCGCTTACCGGATGGGCATCAATAAGCTTATCGTCACACATACCAACCCCGTCAATGTATCGCGTCACCTTTACGGGAACGCTTTCGAGGCCCTGATCGGTGCCATATACCTGGATAAAGGATATAAACAGGCCTCCCGGTTCATTGAGCGTATCATCGTTCGCTATGTAGACCTGGAGAAATTGCGGAATTCGGAAACCGATTATAAGAGCAAGCTTATTGAATGGGCACAAAAAAACAAGCGGGAGGTAATTTTTGAGAGCACGGAGGAATCTGCACAGCCCGGTCACCTGCCGCAGTTTGTAACACATATCAGGATAACCCGGGAGGAATTCGGGCGGGGGATGGGGAATTCAAAAAAGGAGGCTGAACAAAAAGCCGCCCGTGTAGCCCTTGATAAAATTGAGAATAACTAATATCTTGCTGTAGCTTTTCCGGGTGATCCATCCAAAACATTTTACGGAACATGAACTCTAAAAAAGTCAGGCTTGACTACAGCGAGAATTATGAATTCTGCCTCCTGGGGATCTCCTCCTTTGAGAAGGATTACAGGCTGATCTGGAACATAAATAATTTACTGAATTTTCAGTTTTACAGAACAAGTAATCACCAGGTATTTAACAGAAAGTCGGAAACCGAGCAGGGATTTTCCAGTTTCAGCTACAAAGACGAAGACCGCTTCCTTCAGTATACCTTTATTGCCAACAAATCGGAGGAAGTATACCTGATCGAGGAGTTGAGAAATATCGATTATTTTCTCATCATAAGGGGGGAAACCGGGGATAACCTGCTTACCTGCCTGAAAAACGACCTCTCCGGCATCGAGAATGTGCAGGCTGTTTTTGTTATCGATCCTTCAAACCTGAAAAATCGCGCAAGGCTCATCCAGGGCTGATGTCAGAAAAGCCATCTCAGGAAGGGATATAACGTGGACCATACCGGCACGTCGAGGTAATTCTGATACCCGTTGCGGAACAACCGGATTACCACCGGGGGCTGTTTGGTGATGGGAAGGTAGAAATGCGGGTAAAACGGGAAGAGACGCAATACGACATCAAGGACCATATCCAGGAAGAGCAAAAGTAGCGTAATGAAGAGCCCGAGAATGTCTGTTGTATAAAAAACCAAGCCGGGATAAAATGTGGTTTGTGAAATAATCACGATCATCCACAGCGATAGCTTGATCAGGAGGAACGGGTTCAAAAGGAATGCGTTTTTAGGCTTCGTGAAAGTTACAAGGAGCACCAGGCCCGAGAGGATCCAGGCTCCCGCCATTCCAAGAATAAATCTCCATATAATACTCGGTGTTGGGAAAAAGATCAGGGCAAACAGGAGGAAGAGAGGCTTGAAAAACGAAAGGAAGAAATGGACCCGGTAAGCATGGGCGCTGCGGGGAACGACAACCTCATGGTATTTTCGTTTATACCCCACACTGTGCATAAAAGGGCCATGATTTTCCAGCTGTATATCACGCACTTTCAGCATTGAATACCGGAAAGGTTTTGAATTGGCTTTCCTGTGCGGTGAATAAAAACATTCATCACGTGCATTTTCACGGATGTCGGCACTGAAAAAAGTCACTACATCTTTCCATCCCGTTTTGACTTTGCCAAGCCGGAACCATTTCTTCCTGTTACTCCAGATGTGGCTTAGGATCACTATGCCCACCAACCAGAAGAAGATGGTCCCGAAAAGGATCATTAATTCATGCGTTACAGCAATGTACACCGGGATGAGGATCATGGCTAGACCTAACGGAATCGCCAGATAATGACCGACATAGCGAAGAATGAGAAAGAAATCATTATTTTCGAAGAATTCCCGTTCGGCTTTTATTTTTTCATACTTCATACGGGCCCTTTGCCGGGCTTTCTCCCTGGCTTCCCTTATGATCTCTTCATAAACCGACGGATCGATCTCTTCCTCATCCTCTTCCTGTAAATGTGAAGTATGGATCTCCGCAGCTTTTTGCTCCTGCCGGAGAACGATCTCATAGGCTTCACAAATCTCGCGGAAATGTTCTGTGGCATCCGGATTGTCGTTCACATCGGGATGAAGTTTCAAGGCCAGTTTCCGGTAGATTTTTTTCAGCTCTTTTTCCTCAACACCGGGACTGACACCAAGCAATGCATAATATTTCTCGAACATTGGCAAGGCAGTATAAGATGCAATCTAAAGGAAATATAGGTGAAATCATACGATGGAAGGAGATTGTTTCAGGTTGTTTGAGATGGTTTGAAGTTGTTTGAAATGGTTTGAAATGGTTTGAGATGGTTTGAACTCCATTCAACAAATCAACAAATCACCAAATCACCAAATTCTTAGGGGAGTTTCACCACAGATTTCACAGATTATCACAGAGGTTTCAGATTGTTTGAAATGGTTTGAAATGGTTTGAGATTGTTTGAAATTGTTTGAAATGGTTAGAAATGGTTAGAAATGGTTTGAATTCCATTCAACAAATCAACAAATCAACAAATCAACAAATTCTTAGGGGAGTTTCACCACAGATTTCACAGATTATCACAGAGGTTTCAGATTGTTTCAAATGGTTTGAATGTTTGAAATGGTTTAAACTCCATTCAACAAATCACCAAATATTCTTCGATCCGTGAATTCCCACAAATCCGTCAAATCCGTGTTCCTCTTCCACTTCACCAAATCAACAAATCAACAATCAACAAATCACCAAATAAAAAAGGTGGGGGCCGGACTTCGTCCGACCCCCTGTCTACTCTACCCTCTACGCTGGTCTATGAAAATTTTTACCTCTCTGCTTTATTGCTGTTTTGTTGATACAAATCTAAGTGTAAATTCGGTTAACATATTGTAACGAATGTTAAAGATTGTTAAGTGTGCCGGGGAGGCTCCGGGTATAGTGGTATATTTGTACTGGTATGAGTAAAAAACTGTTATGGATACTGGCCGGCGTGATGGCCATTGTTATGATAGGGTTGATCCTGGTGCAGACTTACTGGATCAGTAATGCCTTTAATATAAAGGAAAAGCAGTTTGCCCAGCTTGTGGCCCGTTCTATTTCTAATATCAGCAACGACCTGGAAACCCGGGAAGCAGCCAACCTGCTGAACCGGTTCATGTCCCCGGATATTACACCTGATACTTCAATGACCGGGGGCTTGTATTTCAATTATCATATGGAATCCAGTTCGGCCGCCACTCCTTTTGATCCCAAACCTGATTTTCACTACGACCAGCAGATCACCATACGGAATCCGGAAGGAAACAATAACAGTAGAGAAGACAGGTACAGGATCTCGGTCGACAATGACAGTATGACGGTCTGGGTACCCGGTAGTCCCGGTTCAGACACTCTCCTGAGGGTTCCGCCGGATAAGCAGGGTCCCGGTTTGCAGGAAAAGATCAGGCGTAAAAAGGAGCTGATCGACAAGGTAATGTCCGGGATGTTCGGACCCAGCCCGAGTATAGAAAATCGCCTTTCCCCTGAAATGGTAAAAGCCAGTCTGGATAATGAACTCGCAGCGAATGGCATTTACCTTGACTATGAATTCGCCGTGCTCAGGAGCAACGGTGATATCGCCCTGAAGTCGGATGGTTATCACCCTGAAAAGGGGACCAAGGTATTTACTTCGCAACTCTTCCCCCAGGACCTGTTCAACTCACCTAATTACCTCAGGATCTATTTTCCGGATCAGAGGTCATTCCTTTTGAGAGCCATTGGATTTATGGGATTCACTTCCGTTTTACTAACCTCCATTATAATCATCATCTTCATCATCACTCTTTGGGTTATTTTCCGTCAGAAAAAACTTTCCGAGATCAAGAATGATTTCGTCAACAATATGACGCACGAGCTGAAGACGCCTATTTCGACCATTTCCCTTGCATCACAAATGCTGAGTGACAACAGCATCCCGGTTGCAAATAAAAACCTTTCCCATATTTCACGTGTTATAGATACTGAAAGTAAACGCCTTGGATACCAGGTGGAAAAAGTTCTGCAAATGGCCATTCTCGACCGGGGGAAACTCAGGCTGAGGGAAAAGGTGGTGGATATTCACGATATCATCAACTCTGCCGTCAGTAATTTCAGCCTGCAGGTCGATAAACGCGGCGGATACCTTCACTGGAGTCCGGGCGCGGAAAGATCCTTGATAAAGGCAGATGAGATTCACCTGACCAATGTGATCTCCAACCTGCTCGACAATGCTCTGAAATATTGCCGTGAAGAGCCGGGGATAGAAGTCAGTACCCGGAATGAAAAGAATTTTATCGTGATCAGGATCAAAGATCATGGCATTGGCATCAGCAAGGAAGACCAGAAAAGGATATTTGAAAAGTTCTACCGTGTTCCCACAGGTAATTTACATAATGTCAAGGGTTTCGGACTTGGGCTGAGCTATGTCAAAAAAATCGTCGATATCCATAACGGGAACATTACCCTCAGGAGTGAGCTGAACAAAGGTACCATGTTTGAGATTTTCTTACCACTAAATGAAAACTGATCATGCTCGAAAGTGACATTAAAACAAGGATCCTGCTCGCAGAAGACGATGAAAACCTGGGATCCCTGCTGCAGGAATATCTCAGGGCAAGGCATTATGATGCCGACTGGCTGACAAACGGGGACAAGGCATTTAAAGCTTTCGAAAGGAACCACTACGATATCTGTATTCTCGATGTGATGATGCCGGTAAAGGATGGTTTTTCCCTGGCTACCGATATCCGGATGATGGATAAAGACATGCCTGTCATCTTCCTCACTGCCAAATCCCTTAAAGAGGATGTGCTGGAAGGTTTCACCCGGGGAGCGGACGATTATATAACGAAGCCCTTCAGCATGGAGGAACTCATCTTCCGCATTGAAGCAATTCTGAGGCGTACCAGGGGAAGTTCCGAGAGTAAGGACCACCTGTATGGGATCGGGAAATATAAGTTCGATGCCCAGAAACAAATTCTTACCCATGAAGGGCATACGCAAGCCCTTACTACCAAGGAGAATGAGCTGCTTCACCTCCTTGTTAACAATACAAACCGGATACTGGAGAGAAACTTTGCCCTTAAGGCCATCTGGATTGATGACAATTATTTCAATGCCCGCAGCATGGATGTCTATATCACCAAGTTACGGAAATACCTGAAAGATGATCCCGATGTACAGATCATCAACGTCCACGGGAAAGGGTATAAGCTTATCATCGATACAGGAACCGAATGAAAATTTCCGGTACAAATGTGCCGGTAAATCAGTGGTTTTTCTTTGTACCGGTATATTCGCCCGGGCTCTTTTCCCTTCGAAACGCCCGGTCTTCCCTTATCTTTCTTATGAACACCAGGATGAAGAAGACAATGGTCAGCCCCAGGAAGCTATAGGCAACGGGTTTGAAACCCTGCGGATTGACAGCAAAGGTATAGACGGAATAAATGAACAGGCCCCCGGCAAAGAGGCCGGTTCCCAAGATGGCATATTTCATGTTGTTACCTTGTTTTAATCTCCGTTCTGAGTATCTCATTGTTATTCACAATTTGGCTGAAAGTTGCGTTTATGATAACCTTCCTGTCATTTTCCTGCGTAATCCCGGCTCCGGAACTCACTTTTTTTACTCTTTTGGGAAGCATTACGGATATTTTATAATTCATCTCATCCATGATCTGCAAAGCCAGTGAATTTTCAGAACTGTCTTTTCCGCCAAACAGCTTCCCGTCCGTAATTTCTTTGGTGGTCAGGGGATACCGGATGAATCTCTTCTTCCCCAGTTCAACGAATTGTGACCTGTGTTCATCCTCCTCGTTGAGGATTACCGCCATAGCAATGTTTAGCGCCTGCTGATCGTCAAAATCATACTTTATCCCATAAACAAAATTCCCGGGATCCCCCGTGAGCATGGCATTGCTGATACCTTGTGTGGCGGCAAGATAGGGAAGGATCTGCCTGAACGACTGGTCGATCTCCATCATATGGCTTCCCTGCATAGTGCTGTCGGAAAAAGCCTGCATAAACGACTGCATCCCGCTCATATCAATGGTATATTCCATGCTTCCCGAACCATCGCGGTTTACCTTGTATTTCTCGGTAATCGTTAGACAGCCGGACTGGAAAAGCATTAATAAAGCCAAAATTACGAGTAAAGCGTGCTTTTTCATAAAAGGTATTATTGACCAAATTAGATAAAAAAGACCTTTAATCCAATTTCAAAACGGCCAGGAACGCCGATTGCGGCACTTCCACATTCCCTATCTGACGCATCCGTTTTTTTCCTTTCTTCTGCTTTTCGAGGAGCTTCCGTTTCCGGGTAATATCGCCGCCATAACATTTTGCAGTTACATCCTTCCTGACGGCTTTTACGGTTTCGCGCGCAATGATCTTGGCTCCGATGGCTGCCTGGATAGCTATATCGAACTGCTGGCGGGGAATAAGTTCCCGGAGCTTGGAACAGATACGCCGGCCAAAGTCGTAGGCATTGTCACGGTGGATAAGGGTTGAAAGGGCATCCACCATTTCACCGTTCAGCAGGATGTCCAATCTTACGAGATTGGCCACTTTATAGCCTGAGGTATAATAATCAAAGGAGGCATATCCTTTGGAGATACTCTTAAGTTTATCATAAAAATCAAATACGATCTCGGCGAGCGGTACTTCAAAGGAAAGCTCGACACGGTTTGAGGTGATGTAGACCTGGTTTTTGAGGGTACCCCGTTTATCGAGACAGAGTTTGATGATGGGGCCGACGTAATCGGCCTGTGATATGATCTGGGCCGAGATGTATGGTTCTTCGATGTGATCGATAACAGTTGCATCCGGGAGTCCCGACGGATTATGGACATCCACGATTCCCTTTTTCGTAGTGTATACCTTATAGGAGACGTTAGGGACCGTAGTAATGACGCTCATATCGAATTCGCGATCGAGGCGTTCCTGGATGATCTCCATATGGAGCATGCCGAGGAATCCGCAGCGGAAACCAAAACCAAGAGCTGCCGATGATTCCGGGATGAAGGTCAGGGAGGCATCGTTGAGCTGGAGCTTTTCAATGGAAGCCCTGAGATCTTCATAATCGTCGGCATCAATGGGGTAGATCCCGGCATAAACCATCGGCTTCACATCTTCGAAACCGGAAATGGGCTTTTGGCAGGGTCGTTCGGTATGAGTGATGGTATCGCCGACTTTTACTTCACGGGATGCCTTGATACCGGAAATGATATACCCTACGTCGCCGGCTTTCAACTCCTTGCGGGGCACCGGGCCTAATCCCAGGATACCGATCTCGTCGGCATTGTATTCTTTTTTCGTAGCATAGAATTTAACCGGGTCTCCCTGATGTATGGTTCCGTTGAAGATCCGGAAATAGGCAAAAATCCCGCGGAAGGAATTAAATACGGAATCGAAGATCAAAGCCTGCAGGGGAGCCTCGGGATCCCCTTTGGGATGCGGGATCCTGAGAATGATGGCCTTCAGGATTTCTTCGACCCCAAGTCCTGTTTTCCCGCTGGCCTCGATTATATCGTCACGCTCACACCCCGTAAGATCCACGATCTGGTCTTTCACCTCCTCCGGCATGGCGCTGTCCATATCCATTTTGTTCAGTACCGGGATGATCTCCAGGTTATGATCGATGGCCTGGTAAAGATTGGAGATTGTCTGTGCCTGTATTCCCTGCGAGGCATCTACGATCAGCAGGGCGCCTTCACAGGCCGCGATGGATCGCGAAACTTCATATGAAAAATCCACATGCCCGGGTGTGTCAATAAGATTCAGCGTGTATTTCTTCCCTTCAAACTCATACAACATCTGGATGGCATGACTTTTTATAGTGATCCCCCGCTCTCTCTCCAGGTCCATGTTGTCGAGCACCTGGTCTTTGAAATCCCGGTCTGCAACTGTCCCCGTTTTTTGCAAAAGTCTGTCGGCCAGCGTGCTTTTACCGTGGTCGATATGGGCGATAATGCAAAAATTCCTGATATGATCCATACACTTTTTAAAATTGAGTACAAATATATACAAAAAAGAGTGAAGGCCCGGTTTGACGGCAGGATGTTCATAACTTCCGGGTGAGGCTTTCAATATAATTTTTCGACCCGGTATTCATGCCCGGTAATTTCCAGGAAGCGTTTCAGTTCTGCGAAGGAAAGGGCGAGGAAGCCGGTTTTTTCGCCGGGAAGGAAGCCGAGCAGGGAATCCGTCTCCAGGTCCCGGTCGAGGTAAACTTTGATCCTTCTGTCAATATCGTACATGAGTCCCAGAACCGATACCTGTCCCGGTTCCTGGCTAAGGTATTTTTTCAGTCTTGCGGGGGAGGCAAAACTCAGCGTCTGATGCCCGGTGAGATTTTTAAGGATGCCGAGATCCAGTTCCCGGTCAAAATCAAGAACCACAAATATATGGTTTTTGCCATGATTGTCCCTGAAAAACAAATTCTTACACCTTCTCAGGTTATTTTCAGTCCAGAATTCCATGTCCGGCGGGAATGACTGACCGGCCAGTGGGATATACCTGAATCCGATTTTATTATTATTTAGAAATTCTGCGATTTGGGCTTTGGGGTTCATGACTTTTTAAGACATGAACACTTCGACAGTATTGGAAGTTCCCGTTTCGCTTTCCGGGATGAAATTGCCTTCCATTTCCTTCCCGTTCAGCCGGATCTTTTTCACACCTTTCTCCGCTCCCCCGGGATTGTGAACACGGATCCGGAAATATTTTTCGCGGAGTTTCCGGTTCACCTCAAATTCCTTCCATTCCGGTGGAATGCACGGATCTATAAGTATCCCGTCATGCTGAGGTCTGATACCGAGAATATATTGTGAGGCCGTGTAGTATGCCCATGTGGCTGTTCCGCTGAGCCAGGGCAGGCGTGAAGCGCCGTAGCGCGGACTGTACCTGCTGTGGGTGGACTGTGTATATACATAGGGTTCACTTTCCCGTATTTCCGCCCGGTCATTGTAGGCCGCCGGGAGGTATGCTGTAAAATATTCCCAGGCCTGTTTTCCATGACCCAGCATGGTTTCTGCGATTACCGCCCATCCCTGGGTATGATTGAAAATTCCTGCATTCTCTTTCATCCCTTTATTCATCAGGGTGGCACGGATCACCGTATAATCTGTTTTTTCGTAAGGCGGCGCGCAGATCATCAGCCCGTAGCTCGTTGCCAGGTTTTCCTTCGCAGCCTTCATAGCCATTTCGCCCTTTTCCATGCTTGCATGCCCGCTGAATACGGACCAGGATTGGGGGTTCAGGAAAATCTTCCCCTCCTCGTTTTCAGATGAACCAAAAGCAAGCCCGTCATACCGGAAGGCCCTTTTGTACCACTTGCCGTCCCAGGCCCTTTTATCTATGTCTTCATCCAGGATCTCCAGTTTTTCTTTTGCCCAATCGATTTCTCTCTCCAGGTCCAGCATTAAGCAGATCTCTGCATACGTCTTCAGACCATACCGGAGCTGGAAAGCGACGAACACAGTCTCGCCATTGTGGCCGAGTTCAAGACAGTCGTTCCAGTCGGCCTTGAGACCACAGGGCAGCCCGTTTGCACCGGAGCGGTTGAGGTTGAATTCAAGCGCCCTGCGAAGGTGGGCGAGAACGGTATCTTCTCCTTCATCGGCGTAGGGAAGGATCTTATCATAAAAACCGGTATCCCCGGTCTCATTGACATAGGAAGGTACGGTATTGAAGAGCCACAGGCAATCATCAGAACGGTAATCTTCCTCACGTGGTTTTTTCTCTTTTCCGGGCGTATGGGCAAAGGGTTTTACCACAGGCATTGCTCCACCGGTGGAAACCTGGCCGGTAAGCATGAGTTCCAGCCTTTCCCGGACCTCAATGGGGATGAGATGGAGGACGCCCAGCATGTCCTGGACGGTATCACGATACCCGAGACCGTCGCGTTCCCCTGCATATACAAGGCTGGCGGCCCTGGACCATGCATACGTGATAAGGCAGTTAAAAGGACTCCACATATTCATCATGGAGTTGAAATGGGGATCGGGGGTCTTTACCTTCATCCCCTCAATGCGTGAATGCCAGTGGTTACGAAGCTTTTCAAATTCCCCGCTTATCTTTCCCGGTTCAGAAAATTCCCGTATGGCTTCGCGGCCTTCGACGGAAGCAGAGCCTATTCCCATGATCACGGTGAATTCCTTTTCTTCGCCCGGTTCAAGTACAAGATCGGTTTGCAGAGTGCCGCAGGGATTATCCCCGGCGGCCAGGGAATTCATGCATTCCCCTCTCTCCACAACAAGGGGATTTGCATAGGTCCGGTAAGGGCCCGTGAAAATCTCCCGGTCTGTGTCAAAGCCCGTCACTTTTGCGCCGGCGATAGCCAGGAAGGTGTGCCTTCCCTGGTCCTTTTCCTCGAAGTTTGAAGGCATGGCAGGGATATGCACATTTGTGCCATGGTCGATGATTCCTTCGTCGATGCTCATTTTTGCGATATACTGCGTGTACTGGAGATTGATCAGGTCGTCGGCAGCATTCCAGTTACAGGCATATTCGACATAAGTGAAAAGACGGAGCCGCCTGCTTTTATTTCCGGTGTTGCGAACCCTTACCCACCAGCATTCGAAGTCCCGCCCGAGGGGTACAAAATACGTCGTACCCGTATCAATACCCGAAAAAGACGAGGAAATGACCGTATAGGCCGAACCGTGGCGGCATTCCGATTTATATACACCGGCGGGCTTTCCGACAGGCTGCCAGGAGGCCGACCAGAAATCCCCCGTATCGCTGTCGCGTAGGTAGATATACCTTCCCGGCTGGTCCATGGGGACTGCATTGAACCGGAGGCGGGTAAAGCGGCCCTGGGCGGCGGAATGAAAAAAACTGTACCCACCCGCATTATTGGTAATGATGGCCCCGTATCTTGTTGAACCGAGGTAATTGGACCACGACCTCGGTGTGTCGGGCCGGGTTATGACGTATTCTTTGCGCTCATCGTCAAAATATCCGTAATTCATGGGTTACAATCGTTTTTATATGTCACTGGCAGTTTTTCTTTCCCGGAGGTCGGTCTCTATCTGTTTCAGTGTTGCATCGTCGAGCCTGTAGAAGAACATGGCTGCGGCCCCGATGAGTGCACAGACGGCGGGAATGATACTGATGAGGAGTCTTATCCCGTGAAGGGTCTCGGCCGACTGGACCTGGTTGGCTTTAAAACCAAAGCTGGCGAGCAGCCATCCGGCGAGGGCGCCCCCGATGGTCCAACCGAATTTCTGGGCCATTGTCGAGGCCGACATCACAAGCCCGGTGGCCCGGCGACCGTTCATCCATTCGGAATAGTCGGCCGTATCTGTATACATGGCCCAGATCATTGGCGACAGAGGTCCCATGATCAGGCTTATAAGTACCTGTATGATGAACATGGGGATGATGTCATCGTTCCCGAAAAGATAAAAAGCTGCGGTAAGAACAGTGGTGAGCATCATGAGAATGATGAAAGCCTTCTTTTTCCCAAAGAGTCCGGAGATATACCGGGTTGAGAGTACACCGGCAATATTTGCAAGCGAGCCTGCGACCATGAATGCCGATGCCAGAACATCCCTGTCATAATTGAAAGTCTTCCCGAAAAGCCGGAAGGACTGGTCGCCTACGAAATATTTAAAATAGTAAATGATGGAACCGTTCCGTATCGAGACAAAGGTAAGCAGGAAGATACCGATGATGAAAAGCATGAGCCAGGGGATATTGGACAGGAGGTCCCGGAGATCCTTTGTAAGCGAGGTGACCTGTGCACGGGAAGGCTGCACTCTTTCCTTTGTTGTGGCAAAGGTAGTGAGGAAAAGTGCAACTGCCAGGACGGCGAAAATGGTCATGGTCCACTGCCATCCTGCAGCCGGGTCTCCACCCCCGGTGACTTTCACCAGTTTCAGGGCCGTACCCTGAACGATGAGTCCGCCTGCAAAGGCAGCCACAAACCGGAAGGAAGAAACGGAAGTCCTTTCCAGTGAATTTGGGGTAAGGACCCCCATCAGTGCCGAATAGGGGATGTTGATGCCGGTGTAGATCATCATCATCAAGGAATAGGTGACATAGGCATATATGATCTTACCAGATTCTCCGAAGTCGGGGGTGACAAAGGTAAATACCCCGATGACCCCGAAAGGTACTGCCATCCAGAGAAGGTAGGGTCTGAATTTCCCCCATCTCGTGTTGGTCCGGTCGGCAATGATCCCCATCAGCGGATCATTGACCGTATCCCATATTCTTGTGATAAGGAACATGGTTCCGGCAGCAGCTGCAGAGATACCAAAGATATCGGTATAGAAAAAAAGGAGGAACATGGAGAAGGTCTGCCAGAAGAGATTGGAGGCAGTATCACCCAGTGAATATCCCACCTTTTCAAAGAAGGGAACTTTCCCGGAGTTGTTGTTCATGGTTTAGTGGTTATAGGTTGGCGGTCAGAAGGAGCATAATTAGTAAATTCTTTTGAGATTGGCAAGGAAGAGTTTCAGGTTTCAAGTTGTTTCAGGGAAGATAAATGTAGAACACGGATGGACACGGATGGACACGGATGGACACAGATCAGAGGCGGGCGGCAAACCTGACAGCATCTGCTGAGGAACGAAGCGGATCTGTCAGCGTTAGTAGGGAGGGTTGGACCGGGGGATGAGGAGGAACGCGGATTTTGACGGGTGATCGGGGGTTTAGTTGTTTCAGTTGGTTTCAACTCACTTCACCAAATCACCAAATTCTTCGGGGAGTTTCACCACAGATTTCACAGATTATCACAGATGGTTTCAACCCCATTCAACAAATCAACAAATCAACAAATCAACAAATTCTTCCGAGATCCGTGTTCCTCTTCCTCTTCCACTTCACCAAATTTTTCAGGTTTTTGTCCACAAAAAAAGCTGTCTGCCAATGGCAAACAGCTTTTTTGTGAATATATATTGAGTTAATGGATACGAATTACATCATTCCGCCCATTCCGCCCATTCCCTGACCGCCGCCCGGCATAGGATGTTCTTTCTCGGGTTCGTCGACCAGTACGCATTCCGTACTCAGGAACATACCGGCAATAGATGCGGCATTTTCGAGAGCTATACGGGCAACCTTGGTAGGATCGATAACCCCTGCTTCATAAAGGTTCTCATAGGTTTCGGTCCTGGCGTTGTACCCGAAATCATTTTTACCTTCCCTGATCTTCTGAACAACGACGGAACCTTCGAGGCCGGCGTTTTCAACGATCTGGCGAAGCGGTTCTTCGAGAACCCTCCTGATGATGGCAATACCCGTATTTTCATCGGTATTGTCACCCTTAAGGTTTTTAAGGGCATCAATGGCACGGATGTAAGCCACACCGCCTCCGGGGATAATCCCCTCTTCAACTGCTGCTCGCGTTGCACTGAGTGCGTCTTCAACTCGGGCTTTTTTCTCTTTCATTTCGACTTCAGAAGCTGCTCCCACATAGAGTACGGCAACTCCGCCGGCAAGCTTGGCAAGCCTTTCCTGGAGTTTTTCCTTGTCATAATCTGAAGTGGTGTTATCAATCTGCCTCTTGATCTGGTTAACCCGTGAATCGATATTTGCTTTTTCACCGGCGCCGTTCACGATGGTTGTATTTTCCTTGTCGATGGTCACTTTTTCGGAATTACCAAGGTCGTTAAGCTGGGTGTTTTCAAGTTTCAGACCTTTATCTTCGGAAATAACCGTGCCGCCGGTCAGGATGGCGATATCTTCGAGCATTTCCTTTCTCCTGTCACCGAACCCCGGAGCTTTTACAGCAGCGATTTTCAGTGAGCCTCTGAGTTTATTTACGATCAGGGTAGCAAGGGCTTCCCCGTCAACATCTTCAGAGATGATCAGGAGGGGCCGTCCGGTCTGAGCCGTGGTCTCCAGGATGGGAAGCAGATCTTTCATGGTGGAGATCTTTTTGTCGTGGATGAGGATGAAAGGATTTTCCAGGACAGCTTCCATTTTTTCCGTATCCGTCACGAAGTAGGGAGAAATGTAACCGCGGTCAAACTGCATTCCTTCAACCACTTCAACGGTAGTATCTGAGGTTTTGGCTTCTTCAACAGTAATGACACCTTCTCTTTTGACTTTTGACATCGCTTCGGCAATGAGAGCGCCGATTGCATTATCGTTGTTGGCAGAAATTGAAGCCACCTGTTCGATTTTTTTGTTATCGTCACCGATTTCGTGTGACTGTTGTTTCAGGTTCTCCACAACTTTGAGAACGGCTTTGTCGATCCCTCTTTTAAGATCCATCGGGTTTGCGCCTGCAGTAACGTTTTTCAGTCCGACCTCAACGATCGACTGGGCCAGTACGGTGGCGGTGGTGGTACCATCGCCTGCATCGTCATTTGTTTTGGAGGCAACTTCCTTTACCATCTGGGCTCCCACATTTTCGAAATGGTTGGAGAGTTCAATTTCCTTGGCCACGGTAACACCGTCTTTGGTTATCTGGGGTGCACCGAATTTTTTTTCGATGACGACGTTCCTGCCCATAGGCCCGAGCGTCACTTTCACTGCATTTGCCAGCGCATCAATACCACGTTTGAGATGATCACGTGCTTCGATATCAAATTTGATTTCTTTTGCCATTTTTTATCTTTTTTTAATGAATTACTCTTTTATATCAGTACCTGACATCATACTACAGCGAGAATGTCCGACTGCTTCATGATCAAATAATCTTTACCGTCAACGGTGATTTCAGTTCCGGCGTACTTACCAAAAAGTACGAGGTCACCGGTCTTCACTTCCATTTTTTCATCACCTGTTCCCGGTCCGGTAGCAACAACAGTACCTTTCTGCGGTTTTTCCTTTGCTGTGTCAGGGATAATAATACCGCTAGCGGTCTTTTCTTCAGCTGCCATAGGCTCAATCAGAACGCGATCGGCCAGTGGTTTAACTTTAACATCTGCCATGTTATAAGATTTTTTTTAGTTTGACTTGATTTTCGATTCGTCCCATTCTGTTCATATTTTATGCCAAAGCTCCATTCCCTGTCAGCAGGCGGTATTAGTGGACATTTTAGCAATGCAGTCCATTACTGTTTTAGTGGAGTTTGAAAAATAAGGATCAGATAATGAGAAGATTAATGTTAAAATAGTACTTTTGACCGGGGTAAAAAAAGAGTGTCAGGTGACTGACATCCTGACACTCTGACAAGAGTTTTAGTGTAATGTTCCTATTTTTGGCCCTGGTCCTGCTGTTCACCGCCGGAATTATTCTGATTGTTATCCGGAGCCGATTCAGGCAGGCTGATCGTATTGTCGGAAGGATTGTTGAGAAGGGATGAATTAAATTCCCCCTCGACACGTGATTTTTCCACTTCCTTGCTGGAGGGCATTGTAACGGTTGCAAGAAGACTGAATACGAGCAGACCTGCTGCAAGGATCCATGTTGCTTTTTCAAGAAAATCGGTCGTCTTTCTCACCCCCATAAACTGGTTGGAGGAAGCAAAATTCGAGGCAAGTCCACCGCCCTGTGAATTCTGAACCAATACGATAAGTATCAGCAGAATACAAATAATCACGATAAAAATAACAAAAAGGACATGCATGATTTGTTCTATTTTTTGTTAATCAATTGCTTAATCTCTTCAATTTGCGTGGCAAAGTAAATACTTTTTTCCGGATATTTCAAACTTAATTTTTCGTAGGCATAAATGGCTTTTGAATAGAGTCCCTGCTTCACGTATATCTTTGCCAGAGTGTCAGTTATGTAACTTTCATCTTCTTCGATGCTAATCCTGGAAACATCGCCCGAGAGAGAGGTTTCCTTGTCTGCCCGGATGGGACCGTGTCCTCCGTTGATGAATATCTCGATGAGATCATCACTTTTGTTCAGCTCATCCGGAGATCTGTTTTCAATTTTTCCGATCCATTCGGCAAATCCTTTTACCGGTCTGTCCCTGCCCGCTCCACTTTCATTTTCCGGTACGGGTGTTTTTTCCTCCTGTACGGGAGGTTCTGGGGCGCTCTCGAATTCGAGGTCAATCAGCTCGCCTTCCGCTACAGGATCCGTTATTTGGGAACTGCCGGGGTAAGAAAATTCAAGAAGCTCCGTCATACCAGATCCGGAAAGAGCATCTTGATTTTCATCCCTTGAAAATATTTTTCTTTCCTCAGGTGTAAGATCTTCTTTATCGGCATTTCCCGCCAGATCGCTCATCCGGTTGAAAATTCCGGTGAAGTCCATGGCGATTTCCGAGGCCATGCCCGAATGAAGGATATGGTGAAGATATCTACGGTTATGGATAAAAGGCGCCTGTCTCACAATTTCACTCTGAAGCTGCGGATCCTGTCCCTGCCTAAGGGAGAGCAGATAAAGTATTTTTGCGGTGGAAAACCAGGGATAGGTTACCGTAAGTGACTTAAGATTATCGTACCCGATCCCGGTCCCGTAGGGATCGAGGAGATTTCGCAGGAATATGTCTTTGTTCATTGTCACCAGTTCACAAAAGCTTTATTAAATATATCTTCTACAAGCAGTTCGACGATCTGGTCGATGAGCTCATCTTCCACCGCGGTAAGGTCCTGATCGCTCGAGTAGTCTTCATACCGCGAGAAGCTGGTGTCGAAACTTTCATCGGGATTCACGTTGTTGCTGTACTTGACCCTCACGCTTATGGTCAGCCGGTTCAGGGCGGCCACTTCATTTCCTGTGATGGCTGTGGGCCTTGTCTCATAATTTTTGATCTCGCCTGAAAAATCGACATCCCCAAGTCCATTGATGAGGTTCAGGCTGGTTTGTCCCGTGATTTTATCCTTAAGGGCATCGGTGAATTTCTGACTTAGGGAAGCCTGGACAACAGGAGCCCTGTTCGGGAAATACTCCACCGAAAAGGTTTTCAGTTCGGGCGGAAGATTCACCCCTGTGAGGGAATAATTTATCTTACAGGACTGCAGGTAAATCATCAGGGTAAAAAGAAAGATAAATATTCCCGATGAAACGTACCGTTTTATCCTGTCAGGCTTCGATATCATACTCTTTTATTTTTCTGTAAAGGGTTCTTTCAGAGATACCCAATTCCTGCGCTGCATTTTTCCGTTTCCCATGGTGTTTCTCCAACGCCTTCCGGATCAGCTCGATCTCCTTATCTTCCAGCGAAAGGGATTCCTCGACGATCTCCTCTGTATCCATGATATCTTCTGCATCGGGCCGGGGAAAATGAAACCCCGGGTGAGTTTCTTCCTTGGATTCCGAATCTCCCGGATGATACAGTTTCCGTATGAGTTGCGCATTCTCTTCCCGCACCTCATGGCTGTCAGTCCCTTTCTGCATCAGATCGCGCACCAGTTTCTTGAGATCAGCCATATCATTTTTCATATCGAACAGGATCTTGTACAGGATCTCACGCTCTGACGAAAATGTCTCCCGGTCAAGGGCCGAACCGGCCAGGGCCGGAAGTCGCGATTTATGGTAGTTGGGCAGGTATTTTACCAGTTTTTCCGAGTCAATCATTCTCTCCTGTTCGATGATCGATATTTGTTCTGTAACGTTTTTGAGCTGTCTCACATTGCCCGGCCACTCGTAATTTATAAGGGTTATTTTGGCATCCTCGGTAAGCACCACCGGGGGCATACGGTATTTTTCGGCGAAGTCGGAAGCAAATTTCCGGAAGAGCAGGGAGATGTCTTCACCTCTCTTCCTCAGCGGAGGAATGGCAATGGGTACCGTATTCAGACGATAATAAAGATCTTCCCGGAATTTATTGCTGTTTATGGCAGCCACAATGTCGACGTTCGAGGCTGCGATGACCCGTACGTTCGTTTTCTGGACCTTCGATGATCCTACACGCAAAAATTCTCCCGCTTCAAGGACCCTCAGCAGCCTCACCTGCGTAGAGAGAGGTAGCTCGGCCACCTCGTCGAGGAAAATGGTGCCTCCATCGGCCACTTCGAAATATCCCTTTCTTGACTCATGTGCCCCGGTGAATGAGCCTTTTTCGTGACCGAAAAGTTCCGAATCGATCGTCCCATCAGGTATTGCCCCGCAGTTCACCGCAATATAGGTCCCATGCTTTCGGGAGCTCAGGCTATGGATGATCTGGGGAAACACTTCCTTGCCGGTCCCGCTTTCACCTGTGATAAGAACGGAAAGATCGGTTCCGGCAACCTGCATTGCAATGTTGATGGCATGGTTTATTCCCGGAAAATGTCCTATGATCCCAAACCGTTGTTTTATCTGCTGTAAATCCATAAATCACTGTCGAGTGTGAATACTGACAAAATATCCTGAATGATCTGACAAAATTACTACTTTAAAATTTTTTTGCTAATATTAGTATGTAATAAAAACGAATTACTTTTGTTCCTATGGAAATCCTGGGTATAATA
Source organism: uncultured Bacteroidales bacterium (assembly GCA_963771005.1). GTDB lineage: Bacteria > Bacteroidota > Bacteroidia > Bacteroidales > DASQZK01. Next base: position 236,997 of record CAVYRO010000006.1, on the reverse strand, counting down.
CCTTCGAGATATGCTTCCACCCGTTTCCCGGGAAAACCGCTGGCCCTGTTGAAAAACAAGCCAATGGTACAATGGGTTTACGAGCGGAGTTCCGAAGCACTCGAAAATGTTTTTGTGGCTACCGACGATGAAAGGATCCGGAAGGCTGTCCTCGACTTCGGTGGTAAGGTAGTTATGACTTCACCCCGCCACCCCAGCGGTACTGACCGCTGTATGGAAGCAGCACAAAATATCGAACTTGAATACGGATTGAAGGCCGGTGTTGTTATCAATATCCAGGGTGACGAACCTTTCATTCGCCCGGAACAGATCCGGCAACTCACGCGATGTTTTGACGATCCCGGAACCGAAATTGCCACCCTCGCCAAGCCTGTCGACGATCTTTCCGAAATCTTCGATGAAAATAAACCCAAGGTGGTATTCGACAGAAACCATTTAGCGCTCTACTTCAGCCGCTCACCTGTGCCCTTTGTCCGTGGCTGTCCGAAAGAGGAATGGGTACGGAGCTACCGGTTTTTCCGGCACATAGGGATCTATGCCTACCGGATGGATATTCTCAGGAAAATAACGCGCCTGGAAGCATCGGCACTCGAGAAAGCCGAATCACTTGAGCAACTCCGGTGGCTTGACCATGGTTTTCATATCCGGGTCAGTGAAACCAGCTACGGTCCCGTTGGCATTGATACTCCTGAAGATCTCGAAAAGGCAGGGAATCTCATGTGAAGAACACATTTCACTCATAATGCAGCGATTCGGCCGGATTCGCCCTGGCAGCTCTCCATGCCTGGAAACTCACGGTACAGATGGCTACAAAAAATGCAATCCCGGCGGAAAGAATGAAGATCCAGCCACCCAGTTTTATCTTATAGGGAAAACTTTGAAGCCAGTTCTCCATGATCTTGTAGGAAAGCAGCCAGGCAATGACCGTGGATATGGCGATGAGGATAGAAATATCCTTTATGATAAGCAGGATTACATCCTTCATGAGTGCACCCAAGACTTTCCGGATCCCGATCTCCCTTGTTTTTTTCTCCGTGGTGAACAGGGTCAGCCCGAAGAGTCCGAGACTGGCGATAAAGATGGCCAGGATGCTGAATGTAAGTGAAAGCCTCCCTGTCCGCACCTCCTCGGTATACATGGTGTTCAGGCGGTCATCGAGGAAGAAGAAAAGGAACGGGTCCTCCGGCCGGAAAGATTTCCAGATATTCTCGATATGGCTGATCGTATTCTGTGTCGACCTGGAATTTTTCTCCAGACTAACGGAAATATACCCTCCTGCATTCCAGTTTCCGGGTTTGAGCAAAAAGACACAGGGTGCGATTGGATTTCGCAGGGAGGCCAGGTGGTAATCTTTCACTACGCCTATGACCCGGAGAGATTCCGTCTCGCCGTCTGGGTTTGGCATAAGAAGCGTGGTATTCAGGGGATCTTCCAGATTGTATTTCCTGACTGCCGTTTCATTAATGACAGCCGCACCTGAGTCTGATGGGAAAGCAGGATCAAAAAACCGTCCCTGGCTGAGGCCCATACTGTACGCATCGAAATATTTGCTGTCGGTCCATACGGTTACAAACATATAATTGCTTGAACGGCTTCGTCCTTTGATCCTGAAACCATTGTCATTGTTGACCTGTCCCGGGAAGGTCGTAGTCTGCGTGGTAAGCCTGACACCCGGGAGTTTCTCAACTTCCTGCATAAAGGCATCCACCTTATCACCCAGGGGCCATACCCTGTCAAGTACGATCATCCTCTCCTTGTTGAATCCGAGTTCTTTATTCATCATATAGTGCAACTGAGAATATACCACGATGGTACCGATAATGATGACGATGGAGATCGTGAACTGCACCACTACGAGGATATTGCGGAGTAATCCGCCCCCCGCGCCTTTTACAGTCTGACCCTTAAGAACCCTCACAGGGCGGAAGGAAGAAAGCACGAAGGCAGGATAACTGCCGCTGAGCAGCCCTACCATCAGCGCAAGGAAGAGAAGTCCCGGAACGGTATACCAATGGCGAAGATAATTGGTGGAAAGATTGAGTTCCATCGTCCCGTTAAAATAAGGAAGGACAAGTTCCACCAGTATCAATGCAAAGAAAAGCGAGATTATACTGAGGATCACCGATTCCCAAAGGAACTGGTTGATAAGTTGCTTTCGGGTCGATCCGACCACCTTTCGCATTCCCACTTCCTTTGCACGGTTTGCAGAACGTGCGGTGGACAGATTCATGAAATTGATGGATGCGATAATAAGGATGAAGAGGGCAATAAGACCGAAGATGAGGAGATATTTTCTTTCGTGAACGGCTTTGAAGCCCCCGCCGATCTCGCTGTTTAGGTGTATGTCGGTGAGTGGCTGGAGGAAGATGCCGTAACGGTTGCCTTTCTGCCGGAACTCATCAAGATCGATACCCAATACCTGCTGAACCTGGGGTCCGATATATTTCATGGAAACTTCCTGCATCTTCCTCTCGGTCTCTTCTTCATCGGCCCCTTTTTCAAGCAGGACGTAGGTATAAAGATTGTTCGAGAGCCAGAAATCATCCCGGCTGTCAGGAAGGGTGCAGAATGATGCAAGAAAATCAAACTTGAGATGGGTTTCAGGCGGAAGATCCTCAATTACCCCTGTCACCCTGTACATATTTGAATCCGCATTGACGGTAAGGATCTTTCCGATAGGGTTCTCCTTTCCGAAATATTTTTTGACCATAGACCTGGTAAGGACAACGGTATTCGGTTCCTCGAGAGCGGTAACCGGGTCACCCATGTACATGTGCAGGGTGAAGATCTGGAAAACACCCGAGTCGGCATAAACAAAATTATCCTCGACAAATTTATTTTCACCGTACCCTACTACCGTTTGAGACTGTGGATCGAGACGCGCGTAATTGAGCACTTCCGGTATCTCATCTGTAAAAACAGGCCCGGCAGGCTTGCAGGTGCTTGACCCTTTGAAATCAGAGCCTTCAAAACGGGCGTCTATATAAAGCCGGTAAATCCTGGAGGCTTTGGTATTGAACCTGTCGTAGGTAAGCTCGCTGCTGATGAACAGGAGAATGAGCACTGCACTTGCGATCCCCACAGATAGTCCGAAGATATTAATAAAGGTATACACCTTTGTTTTCCGGATGTTTCTCAGCGCTGTCAGGATATAATTTTTATACATTCCTCTCGTGTTTTTATACATATTTCCGGTTAACAGATCAGGATGACGAAAGGGGCCGATCGGATATATTGAAAAATAAAGTAAACCCCTCCTTTGACAGTTGCCGCAATACCGGTTTAAATTGAAAGAAGATCATCTCATCTGAAAAATTTCATATGTTTACTCAAAGAATATACCACATATCCTATACCTCATATTATCAAATACATATGAAAAATTTGCACGAAGCGATATGGCAGTCCTATTGTTCTAAACTGGACACCATGTGTACGGAAGCGGATAGTTGAAGATACCGGTTAGCAGAAAATGAACGGACAGACGCGGGACTGACCTGCTGGTTGATCAGGTGAACTTGACGGTTAAGGAATACCGGGAAAAATCGCCGTTTATGGGTTCAAAATCATAAGTTAAATCATGGCCCGAAATTTTTGCCATCTCGATGATCCCGAGCCCTGCCCCGCCTTTGGAAGTGAACCGCCCGTCGGTAATGGTTTGCCGGTAAAGGATCTTGAGCTCATCCGGTGTTTTGGTATTTACGAAATCGATCTTCTCACGGAGATCGTCCATATCCGTATTCTTCACCGGGTTAGAGACACGAATGAAATAAATTTCCCCCTCACGGTCCAGGATAAAGGAAGGAAGGAAATTCCGGCTGATGTAACGATCGTTCTTGTACTCGTCGCTGTATTTATAAATATTTTCAAGGGCTTCGATCATAACGGAGAGAATGCGTTTATACATCCCCATCCTGATGTCTTTTTCCGGAACCTTGTACTTGAGCATAGTCAGCAACTGTCCGATGGTGCTGAATGTCAGATGCCCTTTATATTCGAGAATTATCTCCTTTTCACCCATGAAAACCAAATGAAACCTAAGATACTAAAACGCGGGGATATTTTTTTCAAATTATTAGAAAAATTATAAGAATTCAACATCATTTTTGTAGCCTCTGTCTTCTTTGAGTCCGCTCCCTTTGGATGCTTTCACGGCAAGAATGTCGCACCGTTCATTCTCCGGATTATTGGCATGGCCTTTCACCCATTGTATCTTTACGTTATGTTTCCGGTATAGTTCCAGGAATTTTATCCAGAGATCGGGATTTTTTTTGTTTTTAAATCTTTTCTTTTCCCAGCCGAAAAGCCATCCCTTATTAACGGCATCAACAATATAACGCGAATCTGTATATATCCTGACCTGGGCGTTTTTCCATTTAAGGGCCTCCAGGGCCCGGATTACGGCAAGGAGTTCCATCCTGTTATTTGTTGTCAGGCTGTATCCTTCGGAGATCTCCTTTCGCAGCTCACCGTATATCATTACCACGCCAAATCCGCCGGGTCCCGGATTACCTCGTGCGGCTCCGTCGGTATAAATAATGATGGATTTGTCCATTTTGGCCTGCTTAATTCTTCGGCGCGTTCATCCTGCTAAACTATGAAAAAAAACGGGTTTGTGAAAAAGACTTCACTGCCAGTCAGCGAAACGAATTTTCACAAGCCCGTGGTTTTGGTTACTGCCTGCATCCGGCAAGGTTAGTCAACGATTTTCATCTCATCGGTCAACCGGGTGTCGCCGGCATATTTGTCAATGATGAAAAGTACGTACCTGATGTCGACGCAGATACATTTCTGTAACTGCGGTTCAAAAATAATATCACCACTCATGGCTTCCCAGTTGCCGTCGAATGCGATGCCGATGAGTTCGCCTTTCCCGTTGAGCACCGGGCTGCCCGAATTGCCACCGGTTATGTCGTTGTTGGTTGTGAAACAAACAGGCATTTCCCCGTCTTCAGCATAGGGGCCATAATTTTTATTATGGTAAAGATCCTTCAGCCTGTCGCTTACAACAAATTCGGGATTCGAAGGATCCTCTTTTTCCATTACGCCTTTCAGCGTAGTATAATAGGAATAATGGACTGCATCTCTGGCATCATAGTCTCCAACCGTTCCATAGGTCAGACGGATGGACGAATTGGCATCGGGATAGAATTTCCTGCCCTGTTCCATCTGTTCCAGGCCTTCCATCCATAACCGGCGTCCTTCTTCCACTTTACCATCATAAGCCTCCTGTTCCCCTGTGATACGGAAATAAGCCGAAAGAAAAGACATGGTGGCTATGAAACCCGGATCTTTTCTAAGAACCTTTAGAGAGGGATTCCCGAGAAACGTTTCGACTTTATCCCTGTAGGGCAGGAAGGATTTTTTGAAATAGGTATCGGTATATTTTCTACAATCTCCCTTGTAGCGTTCTTCAATTTCCTTTACGACGGAAGGTTTATATGCATCGGGCATGTCCTTGACCATCAGCCCGAACATGGCTTCCGTTATCTTTCGGTCGGTAGTCAGATTATAATCCTTATAGAAGTCGTTGAGGCCGGATCTTATTTCTTCGGCCTGCTTTTGGACGGCCGCTGCATCCGGGGTATCTTTAGAGAGTTCCTCAAACAATCTCCTGAATTTAAGTCCGAAATTTACAGTTTCCATACCCTGGTACATGCATTCGAAAAGATATTGCTGGGAAAAAACGAGGTCCCTGCGCTCCTTCACTCCTTCCTGGATCTTACCAAGAGCATCGCCGAATTTTTCTTTTTTAGCCGGATCGGCTTCAACCCAGTCCGTAAATGTTTTTTCCATCGCCCTTTTTCTTTCCATCACCTTCAGATGGATCAGTCCTTCCCTCTGACCGATGGAATATTTCCAGTAATTGCTGGAAATTGAATATTTGGAGGAATACATGATCCTCACCGCATCACTGGCTACCATATCCTCCATCATAATCCTTTGCTTAAGACCCCTTATCCTGATCCTGTTCGGATGTTCGATATCAAGCAGCTCCTGCACTTCGAAGGAGGTCATGTACCTGTCTGTTGAACCGGGATATCCCATGACCATTGAGAAGTCTCCTTTTTTGTAACCTTTGAGGGAAACAGGAAGGAAATATTTTGATTTCAGCGGAATATTTTCCGGGGAATACCCGGCAGGGGAACCGTCGGGGGCGGTGTATACCCTGAACATGGAAAAATCACCTGTATGACGGGGCCACATCCAGTTATCGGTATCATGCCCGAATTTTCCCACCGATTCGGGGGGTGCGCCCACGAGCCTGACATCCCTGTACGTTTCCAGGACGATAAGGAAATACCGGGTACCGTTAAAAAACGATTCTACATGGGCCTCATAGGGCGTGCCACCGGTGGCTTTTTTGACGAGTTCACCCGTTATCAGGTTCACCTTCTGTTCCCGCGCGATTCCGGTCAGATCTTCGGAAAGCAGGGGTAGTACTTTATCTGTGATCTCTTCCAGCCTTACCAGAAAGGAAATGGTCTTACCCACGTTGGGAAGTTCTTCTTCCCGGGTCATGGCCCAGAACCCGTTCTTCAGGTAATCGTGTTCCACGGAGCTGTGACTCTGGATTTCAGCGTACCCGCAATGGTGGTTGGTCAGAATAAGCCCTTCGGGCGAGACGAGTTCCGAAGTGCAATTTCCATAATCCAGGGCTCCTACGGCATCCTTGAGGCTGGAATGATTGACGCTGTAGATCTGCTCTGCAGAAAGTTCCAGCCCCATTTCATGCATCTGGTCCATATTGAGCTGGCCCAGAAGGGTGAGCAGCCACATGCCCTCATCGGCCCTGACATTCATTCCCAGGGTCAGGAGAAATCCGGTGAGGAAAATCATAATTTTTCTCATAAACAATTTTTAAATAAAATTTTTGATGATTTGAATTTTGAAAGGCAAATATATATAATTTTTTATCCGGAGAAATAAAGGCAGGGATATTTGGCTCTCCACCCGATCCGTGCATATGGATACGGACATACGTCTTTACACAAAATGGAAAATATTTTCATAATGCCTTACCACCATCCGAAAAATTCACCCTCTTGAATGAAGTCACCGGTCCCTGAGCCGAAGGGTCATCGAGTTTTCTGGCAAACACTAAGTAAGACAGTATAACCGGATTGTTGTTTTCGCGTATTATCCCGGGAAAGCATCACCCGGCCATTCCATGATCCGGAATCATGCAATATAAAGTGAGGGTCTGGAAATTTTCTTAGACCGGTCAGCGAGATTTTCTGGTTGCTGTCATTTTCCTGTTTCCAGGATTGCATAGCCAGCGCCTGCGACGCCGTTTTCGGACAGTCCCTGGACGTTGATTATATACCGGCCCGTTACATCCGAAGTGTAAAATGAAACGGTGGTATTTCCCTTTTGGTCAGTCAGCAGGGAGGGCTTCCAGTACAAAGTGGTCCTGTCATCCTCAAGGGCTTCATTGGGATTGATATCGTATCTCGGGGAATAGAAAGTACGTGCTGAATGGTACCCGAGCATTTCAAAATTGAGCTCACCCTTGATCATGAATTTCCCTCTTTTTGTATAGATAGCGATGACTCCGTTAGCGCCTCTGGAACCATATATTGCAGCTTCGGGTCCTTTCAGCACCTCAATACGGTCCACATCGTAAGGGCTCATAGAAAGGGCAAAATCCTTGTCTACCACCACGCCGTCTACCAGGAAAAGCGGATCTGTGCTGGCAAAAAAACTGTTTATCCCCCTGATGTTTATATCATTTCCCCTGACCATCACCCCGGGGATCCTTCCCTGGATGATCTGGGCCACGTTCTGAAGATGTGCCAGCTTTTCATCGACAATGATCACGTTCTGTTTTTCCGGTTCACTGTAAATGCGATAGATGCGGTTATTCTCCTCTGCAAAAGGATCATCCTCCTTTTCTTCTTCCGGAATGTAATTTTTTCCTTCCGGACCGGGCCGGTTTAGAATTTGTTCCGTGACATAATTCATGTTCCTGAGCCTTGTATTTTCCTTCTGATCGATGTAGATAACCAGATTTTTCTTCCCGGTGGCTCTCCGTGCCTCAAGTTTTACGGCAACCGTATCGGCATAGGCAAGGCCTGTGAATGCAAAGTTTCCCCGGGGCCCTGATCTGGTTGTGAATACATCATTGAATTGGTTCAGGATGGTGAGAACCACCTTGATATCCTTCAAAGGGAGTTTAAAAAATTCACGGGTGATCTTTCCGGTGATCTCGATGCCGTTTTCCACCGGAAATTCGGGGGTGACTTTTTCGTTTTGCAATACGATATCCCAGTTAAATCGTCTCCAGCCGTTGGTCATCATGACATAATCGAGGAGCTTTTCCTTGCCGGCATCCCATCCGGTGAAGTAGAAAACAGGATCCTCGACGTTCCCCCTGATATCGGAGGTAAGCAGCAGGCTGGTGAGGATATTACCGGCCAGGGCGGTTTCGGAGGCCTTCATCACAGAAAGGGAAAAGTCACCGCTCACGGGATTTCCTTTTTTATCCCTGACCCTGATCGCGGCACTGACCTGTTTGCGGGCAGCAACTGTTTTTTGTGAAGGAAGGATGCTGATATCGAGCTGATCCTGGCGATTTATAAAAATAAGCCGTTCACTTACGGGTCTTGATGAGGTATTGAAAAGCACAAGCTGGGTGATACCCGAAGGAAAAATATTTTTCGGAATGCTTACGGAGCGGCTTTCCTTCTTAAGATCAAATTCAGCTGAATATTCCGGTTTGCCCCGGGTTTGAGCGAGGAGAAAATACCGGGTGTTTTCCGGCATATTGCCTGTACCCAGGTTGGTCACAATACTTACCGTTACGCTGTCTTTCCCGGCATAATCCGCATTTAGAACGATACCTTTATCTATTCCTTCGGGAAGGTCGAATTTTTGCTCCTTAGATTCTCCCGACTTCACCATTGCCACATATTTAGTGCCCGTAGCGGGGGTAAACCGGAAGCTCCCCATGCCGTCGTGAATACTTTCGAAGGTCAGGACTTCATTGCCTTTTTTGTCGAGAAGCCGGCCCTGGACTTTTGCCGGATGGCCCAGGGCATTGATCGCTTTAAAAGCGACCCTGTTTTCAACCCCGTTCAGAAGGTTTCCGCCTTCGGGAAGAAAGCTGATATCGAATTTTTCAGAAAGCCGGGTATTTTGCCTCCGCGATTTCCTGACAGTTTTAACTGCATAACGGGTTGCATACGTTCTGAACTGCGGATTTTTAACATAGATGTTCTTCGAAAAGAAATATTCGCTTCCCGCATTTCTCATCCAGTTAGTATAGGCAATGATCCGGTAGATCCCCTCGGGAACCGTATCCTGAAAGGCAAAATCCCCATGGGCAAATCCGTTTTGCAGCTGGAGAAGCTCAGTCTGCACAACATACCCGCCCGGATTGATAAGATCGACATATAGATTGGTGCTTATGCTGTCGGGACGGTGATTTGTTGCATTCACGACATAAGCCTTGTACCAGACCCTTTCATAAGCGCCGTACCGGTCCTTGTCGAAATGAAGATAGACCTTTTGCTGGGGGTACCATTCATACCAGGCGGTAAGTTTGAAAATCAGATCGCGTATGACATTGCTGTCAATGGGCTGTGTACTCCGGAAAGATGACAAAAAGGTTATCATTCCCAGCATTGCAACCGTTCCGGTAAGAAAAATTTTCTTTCGCATAAACGTACAATTTTGCCCGGCCAACCCGTAAATTACAAAAATTAACCCAGATTTTCAAGCTCATCCCAATATTCCAAAGCTCTTCGTGTATGAGGAATAACAATTGTTCCTCCAACAAGGTTGGCGACGGCGAATATCTCCAGGATCTCGGCTTTTTTTATCCCGAGGCTGAAACATTGTTCGAGATGATACCTCACGCAGTCGTCGCACCGTAATACCATGGATGAAACAAGCCCCAGCATTTCCTTTACCCTTGCCGGCAGGATTCCGTCCTTATAGGTATTTGTGTCCAGGTTGAAGATCCGTTTGATAACCCGGTTATCTTCAGCGAGGAGCCTTTGATTCATTTTTTCCCGGTATTCCCGGAATTCCCTTACAATTTCACTCATGATGCATGATATTAATTTGTGTAAAGTTATGATTCGCCGGCTGATTCGTGGTACAGGTCAGAGGAAAAAATTATATGGAGTGAGGTACGGAAGCTGGAATATAGGCATCTGATATCTTCACCTCAGAGCTGGTTCAACAGGAACACCTTAGCAGGGATCTGGCAAGCTAACGAACTATACCTTCTTCTTCCCGTTAATTTCAATAAAAATTGTATCGCAATACAATAAATTCCATAATAAATTGTATCGCAATACAATAAATTGGACAAAATATTGTATCGCATTACAAAAAATCAGGCATTCATCCGCGATAAGAATTTGTTGATTTGTTGATTTGTTGAGTTGTTGATTTGTTGAATGGGGGTTGAGACCATTTGAAACCATATCAAACTATTTCAAACCATTAATCAAACCTCTCTGTGATAATCTGAGAAATCTGTGGTGAAACTCCCCGAAGAATTTGGTGATTTGTTGATTTGTTGAATGAAGCTGAATCCATCTGAAACCGAAAGAAGAGGTGAACACGGATTGGACGGATTCCGATGGCTATATGGCTATCGGAACGGATTCTCACGGATGAAGAATTTGGTGATTTGGTGAATTGGTGAATGGAGTTCAAACCACCTGAAACCATATCAAACCCATACCCCTAAATCCCCTGGGACTTTACGACCGTTCTTTGAAACAGGATGCAGATCCGGTATTAAAATATAAAACCACCTCAAACCATATCAAACCATTCTCAAACCATCCTCAAACCACCCCGAATATTGCACAACCGGAACTGACGTTATATTTTCATATCTTACCCCGAAAAAAGACGTGTAGAATTTACGGGCAATTTTTTAATTTTGCCTGAGTTTTACATGAACGTTAAATTTTAATCTATGTCTGGTCACAGTAAATGGTCAACCATCAAACGTAAAAAGGGGGCATTGGATGCAAAGCGATCCAAAATGTTCTCTAAAATTGTGAAGGAAATCACTGTATCCGTGAAGGAGAGCGGGCCTGATCCGGAAGCCAACCCGCGGCTGAGAGCTGCTATACTGAATGCCAAGGGTGTGAATATGCCAAAGGATAATATACAGCGTGCCATTTCCAAGGCCGAGAAGGATGATGCAATTCTGCAGGAGACAGCCTACGAAGGTTACCTGCCACACGGCATCGCGGTTTTCATTGAAACCCTTACCGACAATCATATCCGTACAGTCTCGAACATCAGGGCCATTTTTAACCGAAGGGGCGGTAGCCTGGGAACCAACGGTTCCCTGAGTTTCCTGTTCGATAGAAAAGGTGTTTTCAGTGTCCCGAAAGGGGATCTCGATCCGGAGGAATTTGAGCTTGAGATTATCGATGCCGGCGTTGAGGATTTCCAGGTCGAGGATGATATGTTTATGATCAGTACTCCCCTGGAAGCATTCGGGAATGTTCAGAAAAAGCTTGAAGAAATGGGCGTTGAACCCGAATCATCGGGTCTTCAGCGTATTCCCAATGATACCAAGGTCCTTCCGACCGAGGATGCCGTGAAGATCCTTAAGATCATCGAAGATTTTGAAGATGATGACGATGTACAGAATGTTTTCCATAACCTCGAGGTCACCGATGAGGTAATTGAGGCTATGGATGAAGAATAAAAACTATGTAGAGTTTGCAAGAACACTCGATAATCCTTCGACTTCGCTCAGGGACCGGCGACTTCATTCAAGAGGGTGAACTTTTCGAATGGTGGTAAGGCAGGCAAAAGGCCCTTATGTTTAAATCTAAAATTCAGTGGTTTTCTTATGAAGGACCTTTTGCCTGCCTTACCACCATCCGAAAAGTTCTTTGTTCATCGAATTGACCGGTCCCTGAGCGAAGTTTTAAGGATTAGATTTTTTGAGACACCCTCCTGCGTATGCTTCATTTTTCTACTCCCGGGGGAAGCTCGAAATAAAAGGTTGTCCCTTCTTCCTCTGCACTTTCAAAATATACTTTTCCCCTGAGGTATTTCTCTCCGAGGAGTTTCATCGAATAAGTACCCAGACCCCGGTCACTGCCTTTCGTTGAAAAATTGCGTTTGAATACCTGGAGCTGGACTTTTCTCGGGATGTAGATGCTGTTGTGCACCCTGAACAATGCATTGCTGCCATACGGGTAGACCCCAATGACCACCGGGTCGTTCTTAAGGGAGGCTTCAATTGCATTCTTAAGCATGTTTTTCAATACCCGGATAAGGAGTAATCTGTCAGAACGAAGTGCAATATCCTGGCTTTCCTTGTCGATGATGACTTCGCGCTGTTTCTTCTGCGGATTGGCAGAGAACTGTCGGGTCACCGCATCCAGGATCTCGATGGAGCTCAAAGGTTCGGATTTTGGTTTCAATTCCCCGGTTTCTGCGGAGGTAAGTTGCTTTTGGGCCTCAATTTCCTCCACGAGCTCATCGCTGAGATGCTTCATAAGTTGAATAAGGTCCCGAACCTGATCGCCATCCTGAAGCTGTGGTATCAGCTCCGCAAGATTTCTGATATTTCCCGCCGTATTCAGGATATCATGGAAAAAGATCCGCTCCAGCATCCGGCGTCTTTTGGCACTGCTGATATCGATAAGGCTGAAGATGGTGAAATTTTCGCCTTCCCAGGTGAATGGTGAAGCAGTCGCCTCGAATTCATACGAGACTTCTTCATTGTCCTGTATAGCGGTGATATAACATTCCTCGGAAACCTTCCTGTTATCTTTCATGCTTTTTATGATGGCATTCAGGGCTCCGCAAGCCTTGCAGCTTTCACTCGTCCCGCAGCCACCGGCACACTCATCAGAATGGATACAGTTAATAACCTCTCCGGTGCGCCTGCCCAGAAGAGAGCGGAAATCTTTGATGCTGATCTGCTTCAGCAGGGTCTCGTTGCTGTATATGATCTGCCTCTTGTCATTCAGAATGGTAGCAATGTTGGGAAGCGCATTCAATAGCTCCTGGAGGTAGCTTATGGAACTGACTTTCCGGAACTGGGATTCAAGTTTATCACTCGACTCCCTGTCGTACTGCAGTGTTGGCGTGTTCATGATCTGTCTCGATCAATTTTCCGGTTTTTGTTTTTCGTTGTCTTTTTTCCAGCCCGGTAAACAGCAGGCGCATTCCCAGGAAGAGAAAGGTAATAAAACCTGCGACCAATCCGAGATCGGAAAGCAGGCTCCTCGGGATAAGGGCTGTGAAAACGGGCAGGATAATGCCGGTGATCAGACTTACCGAACCCGTGATAATGGACAGCCTGCGCGTTCTGAAGGCGAAGGCGGCCAGTGACAGGAAGGCAAGCCCCAGCAAAGTATAAGAAGTGATAATGTACATTTCTTTTTCCCGGGCCAGTGTAAAAATGGCCACCTTCAGCGCGTCATTTTCACTCAGGTTGAGATCCCGGAAGTTGATCAGGATATCGATGATGCTGAATCCTTTGATGCCTGAAACACTGATCATTGACGAGGCCAGAATGAGGAAAAAACCGGTGAGCCACGAAAAAAGGCGGTGATAGGGATTGAGAAGAACAATAAATGTAGAGGCCGATACCGTTAGGATAAGTGCAGTGATCAGCCAGGTGATCGAATTGATCCTGAGAAGGAAGATATTTTCTGTCAGATACTCAAGATCTTCCGAGTAACTTGAAAAGAAACTGACAAATTCGAAACGGGTGAGTATAGTGGCAATTATGGCAAGCCCCGAAAACAGGGAGAAAATACCCGTGATTACTTCGGTGTTCCTTGTATTCTGACCGGTTACTGGCATGGCTGCAAAATAAGAAATTTTTAGAATATTCCTTTGTAATAGTAAATTTGATTATTTTTGACACGCAAAAAAAGGGGGAAAATGAAGTATATATTCTTTGCCGGCATTTTCTGTTTTGTTCTCTCTCACCATCTTTATTCCCAGTCCGCTGAAAAACAGACCGTTGTCAGCGGCGACCCTTTATCCCGCCTGGAGCAGGATGCAGGAACTGTCAGCATCGTCATGGACCCCGGCATTGAAGACAATTATTACAAGGACTTATTGTATAACCAGAAGAATCCCGGTATCAAGGGTTACAGGATCAGGATTTTTACCGGTTCAGGCGTGAATGCCTATGCTGAAGCACAGAAAACCACGGCTCACTTCATGAGCCTCTTCGAAAATACAGGTGCCTATATAGAAATGGACGCCTCAGATTATAAGGTCTATGTTGGCGATTGCCGTACAAAGTCCGAAGTTCTTAAGCTGCTTAACAGGATAAGATCCGCATTCCCCTATTCCTTTGTGGTATCACATGATATCCAGATAAATACGGATTAATTATGGAAGGATAAGATGAGTGACGAAATAAAACATAAATGTGGGATTGCTCTGGTAAGGCTCCTTAAGCCGCTTGAATATTACCACCTGAAGTACGGAAGCTGGAGTTATGGTCTTCAGAAACTGTACATCCTGATGGAAAAACAGAGAAACCGCGGGCAGGATGGGGCAGGCATCGTAAGCATGAAGTTCGATATGCCGCCGGGTTATAAATATTTCAGCCGGGAACGGTCAACCAATCCTTCAGCCATCAATCTTGTTTTTGAACGGATTTATAAACGTTTCCAGAAAGTTGAGAAGAGAAATTCCGAACTTCTCAACGACGTTCACTGGGCAAAACTCAATCTGCCCTTCGTGGCGGAGACCTACTTAGGCCACCTCAGGTACGGCACCTTTGGGAAGAACAGCCTTGACAATGTTCATCCCGTCATGCGGCAGAACAACTGGAAATCGAGAAACCTGGTGCTTGCCGGCAATTTCAACCTTACCAATGTAGATGAATTGTTCGACCTTCTCCTTGATCTCGGGCAGTCTCCAAAAGATTATTCCGATACCGTAACGATGCTGGAGAAGGTGGGCCACTTTCTCGATCAGGAAAACCAGCGGTTGTTCGAAAAATTTAAGGCGCAGGGGTACTCCAACATTGATATTTCAAATCTTATTGCAAAAAATGTTGACATCTCCAGAGTGTTGCAGGATGCCAGTAAAAGATGGGACGGAGGTTTCGTGATCGCAGGAATGATCGGCCACGGAGATTCTTTTGTATACCGGGATCCCTGGGGCATCAGGCCTGCCTTCTACTATCACGACGATGAGATAGCCGTTGTCACGTCGGAAAGACCCGTGATCCAGACTGCACTGAATGTTACCTACGATAAGATCCAGGAGGTCCCGCCCGGGCATGTGGTAATCATAAGGAAAAACGGGGATTTCCAGGTTGAACAGGTACTCGAACCCAAAGAACGCAGATCCTGCTCTTTCGAAAGGATCTATTTTTCCCGGGGAACCGATAAGGATATCTACAACGAAAGAAAAAAACTCGGCGAGCTGATCGTCGCCGATGTACTGGAGGCTGTGGGTAACGACACCCTCAATACCGTGTTCTCATTTATACCAAACACGGCCGAATCGGCATTTTACGGTATGGTGAAGGAAGTGGAGAATGTAATGATCCGGGAGAAAAAGGAAATCCTTCGCAGTAAAGGAAACCAACTCACTGAAGAGGAACTGTTTGATATCATAACCCGGAGACCCCGGATTGAAAAAGTAGCAACCAAAGATCTGAAGCTGCGCACCTTCATCTCCCAGGATAAGGGCAGGAAAGACCTGGTAGGACATGTTTACGACATAACTTACGGAACGATCCGGAGGGGCATCGATAACCTGGTCATCATCGACGATTCCATCGTACGGGGTACAACCCTTAAGCAGAGCATCCTCAGGATCCTCGACAGGCTGGGGCCCAAAAAGATCGTTGTTGTTTCCTCCTCACCGCAGATCCGTTATCCGGACTGTTATGGCATCGATATGGCCAGGCTGGGCGATTTTATCGCTTTCAAAGCGGCCATTGCACTTCTCAGGGAAAAGGGGAAGGAAAATATTATCAATGAGGTGTACCGGAAATGCCGTGACCAAAAAGACCTGCCTAAAGAGGAATTTGTGAATCATGTCAAAGACATCTATAGACCCTTCACCGATAGAGAGATATCCGCCAAGATCGCCCAACTCTTGAAATCCCCGGAAATAAAGGCAGAAATTGAGATCGTGTACCAGAGTATCGATAGTCTGCACAAGGCCTGCCCCAATGACCTGGGCGACTGGTATTTCACGGGTGACTACCCCACGCCGGGAGGAAATAAGGTGGTTTCCACCTCTTTCATGAACTTCATCGAAGGGATAAACCGCAGGGCTTACTGATCATCATCCAGCTTTTCATTTGGCGTATAGCTGCTGATATGCCGCTCAACCTTCTGTTTGTATAGATCGTTGATCGTAATCATAATGGCCGTTTCTTCGACATTACCGAAATATGGATTGCTTACCGTGCCGAATGTCCTCAACGATGGGGATAAATTCATGTAGGCATTGATGAGCGGAGGAATATTCTCACCAAAGGCCCTCACATTCTGGGAAAGTACCCGGTAATCATCCATGTAATTATTGTTCACGAAGATTTTTTCCATCTCGACCTTGTTGATATGGGCGTCAAGCGGAACGATGGGCAATACAAGTTCCTCATTATCGGAGAAATGTTTTTCAAGAAAGTACAGGATCAGGTTCCTGGCTCTCTGGTTATAATTTTTGTACATGGTAACTTTGCCGAAGAAATATTTTTTCTCGGGATAGTCGATTACCAGCGTGCCCAAGCCGTCCCACAGGTTGTCGAGAGCATAAAGTGCCTTGCTCATCCGGTTCGTGTTCTGGTATTTGGGTTGAACGAAAGATCTTCCCAGCTCTATGGTATAGGGGAGATATTCCTCCCTGAACCTGGAGGAAAAATGAAAAAGTTTGGCGGTGGCAAGCTTGATCCCGTCATTGTCGGAGCAATTCATTTCATCACAGATGTGAAAACGGTATCCGCCGAGGATCTCCTGCTCCGTGGGGTCCCAAACGATCAGTTGCTTGTAGGCAAAATCGCCCCTGTCGTAATCGTCGATATCCACGGCTTTTCCCGTTCCTCCGCCCGCTTCACGAAAAGTCATTTCCCGCAGACGGCCTATCTCCCTCATGATATTCGGGGAGTCCTTTTCAGTGAGGATGAAGAGTTGGTTGCCGGCGTTATTGGTACGCCTGATAAACTTGTCTTCGGTTAGTTCATTAAGCAATTTTTCCTTAGGTACCGGTGGAATGATATTTTCCATAATTATCGAATTTGAGCAGACAAATTTAATGATAAATTGCCGTATGCTGCGTGTGCGGTCAAACTTTATGGCTGATCCGCGGAGAATGGGACAATTTCTCCCCCGGAAAGCGAGTACACGTAATCCTGCATTTTCCCGGCCCATTCGGAAGGACTGAATCTCTTGTCAAAAGTTTCCCATTTAACAGGATAACCAACAGTGATAATAATATGTTCATTGCGGTGGCGGTAGGTTTCATCGGGAAGAAGCATCATTTCAAGATTGGATTTTATGCGTAGGAATTTACGCGCCTTTGCCATAAAATAAAAGAAATTGGTGCACCTGCCGCTGACATGGATGGGCACGACATCCCTTTTAAAATGTATAGCTTTGGTGATAAAATTTTTTTTCCACTCCGGGTCCCGGATCACACCCTTCCGCTTCCTTGAAACAAGTCCCGCCGGAAAGGTAAGTATCTGATCATCAGATCTGAATATCTCGTCGAGCCTTCGTACAGCGTCAAATGACTGCCTGCCATGTTTGTTTATGGGCACGAATATCTCATTCATCAAACTGATATTCATCAGGATATCATTAACAAGTACTTTAAGATTGTGGTATTTTTTCTCCAGGATGGTCACCAGGATCATACCGTCAAATCCTCCAAGAGGATGATTGGATACGAAGATGAACCTCCCACCGTCAGGCAGGTTTTCCTCTCCGCGGAGTTCCCTGGTGATATTGAACTCCCGTATGCAAGCTTCGGCAAACTCAAACCCGTGTTTTTTACCGTGTTTTTCGAGGATGGAATTGACGAATCTAAGATGTACAAGCCGCTCGATCAGTGTGAAGGCAAATCCGGGGATATACCTTGCCAGCCGTGCATTCTTTTCCCTGAATATCTTCCGGATATCAATCGGCTCCAGAGTCTCTGTTGATTTGTTTTCCGCCATGTCGGATCCTTATTAACGGGTGACCAAAATACAAAAAAGGATCGGATCTTCCATCTGTATTCCTGCAAATACAGGTATTCCGGGAAGGGACCGGATGGGAAAAGTTATCAACAATGTGTAAAAAAATGGGACAAAGTGGTAGAAAGTGGGAGAAAATTGTTTTATTTTTACATCTTATAGGAACTGTATACTCATGATAACATTCATCGGGGACTACAATATCAAAGTAGATGCAAAGGGCAGGATCTCCCTCCCGTCGGCTTTTAAACGCCAGATTGCCGAGCGTTTGCAGGAGGGTTTTGTGCTTAAGCGCGATGTTTTCGACCGTTGTCTCATCCTTTACCCGATGAAGGAGTGGGAGAGGCAGAATCAACTGATCAGGGCAAAAACCAATCCTTACAATAAGGAACATAACCGGTTCCTGAGAATGTTCTTCAGCGGTACGGCTGAAATGATACCGGATGCAAATAACCGGATCCTCATACCGAAAAGATTAATGGAATTTGCAGAGATTGAAGATGAGGTTGTTATGGCCGGGCAGTATGGGAAGGTCGAGATCTGGTCCCTTAAAAACTACGAACAGATCAGCAAGGCTGATGATGAATTTGCCAATATGGCAGAAAAGATACTTGGTGGGTCCATTGAACAAACCCTGGAGGAATGACCTATCATAAACCGGTTCTGTTAGAAGAAAGTGTTAACGGACTTAATATCAGACCAGGGGGAATATATGTCGATCTGACTTTCGGAGGTGGTGGACATTCCCTCAGGATACTTGAAAAGCTTGATAAAAAAGGAAGGTTGTATGCATTCGACCAGGATATAGATGCCAGGAACAATGCACCTGCCGACTCCCGTTTTACATTCATTCATTCCAACTTCCGGTTTCTCAGAAATTTCCTCAGGTTTTACAATGACGAACAGGTCGACGGCATTCTTGCCGATCTGGGCATTTCATCCCACCAGGTGGATGAACGGGAGAGAGGTTTTACCTTCATGCAGGATACCTCTCTTGACATGAGGATGAATCAGGGAGCGGAAATGAATGCCGCCGGTATTCTGAACACACGCGGCCAGGAAGACCTTGAAAGGATTTTTCGTGAATACGGGGAATTGCGGGAAAGCCGGAAGCTTGCACAGATCATCGTTCAAAGGAGGCAGGACCGGCCTTTCACCGGAACGGAAGATTTTATCGGGGCAGTTTCCCCGCTGGTGCCCGAATACCGGAAGAACAAGGAACTGGCCAGGATCTTCCAGGCGCTGCGGATTGAGGTGAACAATGAGATGGGAGCGCTGAAGGAAGTCCTGGAGCAATCAGGCTCCGCACTGATAAAGGGAGGCAGGCTTGTTATACTCACCTACCATTCCCTTGAAGACAGGATCGTAAAAATGTTCCTGAAAACCGGGAATACGGAAGGAAGGGTGGAGAAAGATTTCTATGGTAATATCAGCAGGCCGTTCAGGCTGATCAGTAAAAATATAATTGTTCCCGGGGAAGCAGAGATAAAAGAAAACCCGAGAGCCAGGAGTGCAAAATTAAGGATAGCCGAAAAATTATGAAGTCCACAGAGGAACATATTGAATTTGTTGATGAAAAGGAACCTGTCAGGGAGAAGAATTCGTTTGCCCAGGGAAACGGATTTTTCAGGGGCCTGATCGACGGGACCTTTCTGACCCGTAGGTCGGTTCTCCGCCAAATGCCATTTATCTTTTTTCTCGTGTTTCTAAGCCTTCTTTATATAAGCAACCGGTATCATGCGGATATGCTGAAAGGGAGAATTTCTTCCCTTAGAGTTGAGACCGGGGAGCTCAGGTCGAAAGCCATCTTCATTTCTTCGGAACTGATGAAGGTGAGCAGGCAGACTGAGGTTGCAGATGAAGTGGAGAAGAAGGGGCTCGACCTGAAGGAATCTCAGGTGCCTCCGAAAAAAATCGTAGTTAAATAATGATACGATCAAGGTGTCGGTTAAAAAAGATATATTGTGGAGAGTGGGTGCCATTTACCTATTGATGGCAGTTACCGGAATGACGATCATCGGGCGCATTCTTTGGCTACAGTTCTGGGAGCGCGACAAATGGTCTGTTAACTCCGATACGGCACCCATCAAACAGGTGGCCATCGAGGCCAACCGCGGTGACATCTATAGTGCCGACGGCAAGCTTCTCGCAGTCTCCGTTCCTTATTACGACATTCGCATGGATTTCACGGTAGACAGCCTGACCGATGAAATTTTTTACGGCAACATCGATGCGCTCTCGCGTGATCTGGCATCCACATTCCACGACCGGTCGTGGCTCGATTACAAGAAAAATCTTATTAAGGCCAGGCAGGCCAGGCTACAGTATTACCTTGTCCGGCGGGATATCACTTACGACCAGATGATCAGGGCCAGGGATTTTCCGGTCTTCAACAGAGGCAGGTTCAAGGGAGGCGTTCGCTTTATTGAGAAGAGCGAAAGGGTTAAGCCCAATGGATATCTTGCCTCCCGAACCATAGGTTCCACAAACCAGAGTGAACGTGGAAATGTCGTTGGCCTGGAAGGTGCGTATGACACTGACCTGAGGGGGAAGGAGGGTCTCCGGCTTTACAAAAGACTAACCGGAAATATTTACGTTCCTCTCTTCGACAAAAACGAGGTGGATCCGGAAGATGGAATGGATGTGATCACCACAATAGACCTCAATATCCAGGATGTTGCCGAAAAAGCCCTTTACAAACAGCTCCAGAAGCATAACGCCCATCACGGCACTGCGATACTGATGGAGGTGAAGACCGGCGATATTAAAGCCATCGCCAATCTCGAACGCAGGGCGGACGGAAGCTATTGGGAATCCGTAAACTTCGGTGTTGGTGAAAGCACCGTTCCCGGTTCGACTTTCAAAGCCGCCAGCCTCATGGTTGCCCTCGATGACGGGCTGATCAGTATCGACGATTCGGTGGATATCAGCAACGGGATAACTTACTATTACGGGGTGAAGGTGGAGGACAGCGAAAGGGATGAACCCAGGAAGATCACGGTGAGAAGAGCATTCGAAGTATCCTCGAACGTCGGGATCACGCGAACAATATACCAGCATTACAAGGGCAAGGAGGATGAGTTCATAAAGGGATTGTATGACCTTGGTCTGAACCGGAAGCTCGGCGTCGAGCTCATGGGAGAGGGAGAGCCTTTTATCAAATCGCCCGAACATTCCGACTGGTCCGGGGTCTCTCTCCCGATGATCGCCATGGGGTATGAGCTCACCCTCACGCCGCTGCAGATCCTGACTTTTTACAATGCTATCGCAAATAACGGGAAGGAAGTCAAACCCCGTTTCGTAAAGGAGATCCGCTTCAGGGGAAGCAGGATTGAGAGGATGGCGCCCTCCGTGCTCAATCCCTCCCTTTGCAGCAAAAAGACCCTGGAAGCGATGCATACCCTGCTCAACGGTGTGGTGGAGAACGGTACTGCGAGAAGCCTCAGCAAGACCAACTTCAAAATAGCGGGCAAAACGGGAACGGCGCAGATCCCCGATAAGAAGACCGGTTATACCCTGAAATCCAGGATATCCTACCAGGGTTCCTTCGTCGGGTATTTTCCGGCTGAAGATCCGAGATACAGTTGCATCGTGGTGATCAATTCCCCCTCCAACGACATTTATTACGGGAGCCTTGTTGCCGGACCCGTCTTCCTGGAAATTGCGAATAAAGTGTACGCTACCCAGTTGGATATACACGATGCCGTCAATAGTCCCGGCACTCCCGTGTATGCGGAGGCCCCCTTCTCAAAGAGCGGTTCCTACAGGGATCTTGCCCAAACACTGGCAGCCCTCGGGATCAGGTTTGAGGATGAAAGCTCCGGGTCACCCTGGATCTCGACACAGTCAGACGGCAATGCCATAAAGATCCTGCCGCGGCAGATCCAGAAAAACCGGGTACCGAATGTTAAAGATATGGGACTTGAAGATGCCGTATACCTTCTCGAAAAATCGGGTCTGAAGGTCCGGGTTAACGGAAGAGGTACTGTACGCGGTCAGTCTATCGAACCGGGCTCGGTAGTCAGAACGGGACAAACAATAAGCCTGGAAATGAGCCTTAGTGACAGCTGATGAAAAATATGGATGACATACTGAAGGGTTGTACGGTAACCGGTACCCGTGGCGGTAAAAAAGCGCTGTCAGGGAAGGTTGTCTTTGATTCGCGTGAGGCCGGGAAGGGGGATCTTTTTGTGGCTGTGAGGGGTACCCGGGACGACGGGCATAATTTTATAGACACAGTGATCCGCCAGGGAGCGGAGATCATTGTTTGCGAAGAGTTCCCGGCGGAGATCGTCAATACCGTTTATTATATATGTGTTGAGGATTCCCATGCGGCACTGGCGGTCATTGCCGCTAATTTTTTCGGCAATCCTTCTTCCGGAATGAAACTTATCGGGGTCACCGGGACCAACGGAAAGACAACCGTCGCATCCCTGCTTTACCAGGTGGCCGAAGGATTGGGATTCAAAGCGGGATTGATCTCCACGGTAAGCGTGCGTTTCGATGGTAAAATGAGGCCGGCAACACATACGACACCCGATCCCGTGCAGCTTCAATCGGTAATCCGGGAGATGGCCGATGCGGGATGCGGCTTCGTCTTTATGGAGGTATCGTCGCATGCCATCCACCAGAAAAGGATCGCCGGACTTCATTTCAGCGGGGGGATCTTCACGAACCTGACCCATGATCATCTCGACTATCACAAGACCTTCAGGGACTACCTGGAAGCAAAGAAAGCATTCTTCGATAACCTCGGCAGGGATGCTTTTGCACTGGTGAATGCCGACGACCGTAATGGGCGGATCATGGTGCAGAATACAAAGGCCACCGTGCATACCTATGCCATAAAGAGTATGTCCGATTTCCACGGAAAAGTCATGGAAAGCCATCTTGAGGGAAATCTGTTACAGGTGAATAATACGGAACTATGGACACGGTTGCCGGGGCTTTTCAATGCCTATAACATCCTGGCGGTTTACGGTGCCGGGATCCTCCTCGGCTTTGACCGGAGAGAGCTGATGCAGCAGGTAAGTTTATGCAGTTCTGTCGACGGCAGGTTCGAAATGATAAGGAAGGAAGGCGGCCCCACAGCCATCGTGGATTATGCACATACCCCCGACGCCCTGGAAAATGTACTGAATACCATACGGGGGATCCGGAAAACGGGTGAGCGAATCTTCACCGTTGTTGGGGCAGGAGGGAACAGGGATAAAACTAAACGTCCGGAAATGGCCAGGATAGCAGCTGCCCTTAGCGACAGGGTGATACTCACCTCCGACAATCCAAGGGATGAGGAACCCTCCGCTATTCTCAACGATATGAAAGAGGGTTTAAGCACAGAGGATATGAAGAAGGTCATTTTCATCACCGACAGGGATGAGGCCATCAGGGCGGCATGTTCCTTCGCCGGTATGACGGACATCATTTTGGTGGCGGGTAAAGGCCATGAGACTTATCAGGAGATCAGAGGCGTGAAACAACATTTTGATGACAGGGAGAAATTACGGCAATATTTAAATGTATAGCATATGCTTTACTATTTGTTTGAATATCTTGATAAGCTTGATTTTCCGGGTGCGGGAGTGTTCCACTATATCTCCTTCCGCTCGGCTATTGCCGTTATCACTTCCCTGGCCATCTCCATGGTGTTCGGAAGGAGCATCATCCGCGTTCTTCAAAGGAAGCAGATAGGTGAAACCGTGAGGGACCTGGGACTTCACGGGCAAATGGAGAAGACGGGAACCCCGACCATGGGAGGGCTTATCATCCTGGCATCCATCCTCATCCCGACGCTGCTCTTCGGAGACCTGGCGAACGTCTACATCCAGATCATGCTGCTCACTACGGTATGGCTGGGGTTCATCGGGTTCCTCGACGATTATATCAAGGTGTACCGGAAGAACAAGCAGGGTCTTGCAGGTTGGTTCAAGGTGCTCGGGCAGGTGGGTCTCGGACTGATGGTTGGCATAGTGCTCTATCTAAGCCATGATGTGACGATAAGGGAAAAACAAAGAATTTCGGTGATGGAAGCCGTCGAAACCGATGCTCCCGTACTCGTGGAAAATGGCAGGTACTATAAGATTGAGGAAACCAAATCAACGCTGACGACTATCCCGTTCCTGAAAAACAACGAATTCGATTATTCCTGGCTGGTGTGGTTCATGAAAGACAAAGCCAGGGAATATGCCTGGATCATATTTGTGCTCATCGTGATCTTCATCGTAACGGCGGTTTCCAACGGTGCAAATATGACCGACGGTCTTGACGGGCTGGCTACGGGTTCAGCGGCGATCATAGGGACAACGCTGGGGATCCTGGCCTATGTCTCGGGTAACACGATAATCGCCGACTATCTAAATATCATGTATATACCCCACATAGGGGAACTTGTGATATTTGCCAGCGCCTTCATTGGGGCAACTGTGGGCTTTCTATGGTATAACTCTTACCCTGCACAGGTATTCATGGGCGACACGGGCAGCCTGTCCATCGGAGGGATCATTGCGGTATTTGCCATCATCATCCGGAAAGAGCTTCTCATCCCGATCCTTTGTGGGATCTTCCTGGTGGAGAGTCTCTCGGTGATGATCCAGGTAAGCTGGTTCAAATACACCAAAAAGAAATACGGTGAAGGCAGGAGAATTTTCAGGATGTCCCCCCTTCATCATCATTATCAGATGAAGGGATATCCTGAGGCTAAGATCGTCACCAGGTTCTGGATCGTGGGGATCCTCCTGGCGGTGGTAACCATTGTAACACTAAAGATAAGGTAAAAACAAAAGGGGAGGGTAATGGAAAAGTTACAGAGAATAGTGATACTCGGAGCCGGGGAAAGCGGAACAGGTTCCGCCATCCTGGCCCGGAAGCAGGGTTTTGACGTGTTCGTTACCGATCACGGTAAAATAAAATCCCGCTATAAGGAGATGCTTGATGCGTACGAAATTCCGTATGAAGAAAACAGGCATACCGAAAAACTGATCCTCAACGCAGACGCGGTGATAAAAAGCCCGGGAATCCCGGAAAGTTCAACGATGATCCAGTTGATACGGAAGAAGGGAATAAAGATCATCTCGGAGATCGAATTTGCGGGAAAATTCACCAGCGCCCGTAAGATATGCATTACAGGAAGCAACGGGAAAACGACAACAACTTCGCTCATCCATCATATGATGAGGAAAGCCGGTCTGAATGCAGGAATTGCCGGAAACATCGGCAGAAGTTTTGCCTACCAGGTTGCCACCGAGGAATATGATTATTATGTCCTTGAAATAAGCAGTTTCCAGCTCGATGGGATGTATGAGTTCAAAGCCGACATTGCCATTTTACTGAATATCACCCCCGACCATCTCGACCGGTACGATTACAACCTTCAGAATTACGTGGATTCCAAGTTCAGGATCACCCAGAACCTGACCGAGGATGAATATTTTGTTTTCTGCTCCGATGATGAGATCACGATCAAGGAGCTGGAGAGGATCGTCTCTAAGGCAAGGCAACTCCCGTATGCTTTCCAGAAGAAGGCGGATGATGTTGCCTGGGTGGATGAAGAGGATTTCATGCGTATCGAGTTCGAGGATGTCGATTTTTCAATGTCGGTGAACGAGCTGGCATTGCGTGGCAGGCACAATACCTATAACAGCATGGCGGCGGGAATTGCGGGGAATGTCCTGAAGATCCGGAAGGAAGTTATACGGGAAGCTTTGATGGATTTCCAGAGCGTGGAGCACAGGCTGGAGCCCGTTCTGAAAGTCCATGGGATAGAATTC
This sequence comes from uncultured Bacteroidales bacterium, assembly GCA_963771005.1. GTDB lineage: Bacteria > Bacteroidota > Bacteroidia > Bacteroidales > DASQZK01. The sequence goes on along the minus strand of CAVYRO010000006.1, from coordinate 211,074 downwards.
ATTAACGATTCCAAAGCCACGAACGTCAATTCGACATGGTATGCACTTGAAAGTATGAATACTCCCGTGATCTGGATTGCCGGCGGAACCGACAAGGGGAATGACTACGAGACGCTGATGCCCCTTGTAAAAGACAGGGTGAAAGCTTTAATATGCCTGGGGAAGGATAATTCAAAGCTGCTGAAAGCTTTTGAAGGCATTGTGGAGAATATTACAGAGACCAGTTCGATGCACGAAGCGGTGAGAAAAGCATATCACTACGGCGAGAAAGGGGATACCGTTCTCCTTTCCCCGGCATGTGCCAGTTTTGACCTCTTTGAGAATTACGAGGACAGGGGAAGGCAGTTCAAGGATTCGGTGAGGGAACTTTAATAATAAACGGGCCGGAACACCCGGTCGAAGACAATGAATAAAATCAGGTACATAAAGGGTGATAAGGTTATCTGGATGGTGATCATCCTGCTGTCGGTCATTTCGCTGCTGGCGGTTTACAGTTCTTCGCAATCGCTTGCCATTCACAGGCAGGGCGGTAGCACCGTATACTTCCTGGTGAAACAGATGATCATACTTTTCATGGGTTTGTTCATTGTCATGATCACCCATCATATTCCCTACCGGTATTTCTCCCGGCTTTCGCAATTGTTCTTCTTCATGGCCATCCCGCTTCTCCTCGTGACCTTACTCACGGGAAGGGATGTGAATGCGGCCCGGCGCTGGCTGGATGTTCCCGGCACCGGTTTCACCATTCAGCCTTCCGACTTCGCAAAAATCGCCCTGATCATGTATGTGGCCAGGATACTTTCGCACAAGCAGGACAAGCTGAACAACCTGCGGGAAACATACCTGCCGCTCCTCGGGGCTATCCTCCTGGTCTGTATCCTCATCTTTCCCGCGAATTTCTCTACCGCGGCCATCCTTCTCGTTACGAGCATGATCCTGATGTTTGTAGGGCGGATCCCCGTTCGTTTTCTCCTGTTGACTTTTGCCGGGGCGGCGCTTATGTTCTTCCTTTTCATGCAGGGAATGAAGCTGCTGAATGTTAAGGGCCGTGCAGGCACCTGGGAGAACAGGATCGAGAATTTCAGGAACAGCGCAGACGAAAGCGTCAACAATTTCCAGGTCAACCGTGCGAAGGTGGCCATCGTCAACGGGGGTATTTTTGGCCGCGGACCCGGCAACAGCATTCAGAAGGAAAAGCTGCCGCAGGCAAATTCTGATTTTATCTATGCCATTATTATAGAAGAATACGGACTGATCGGAGGTCTCGTGGTACTGGCCCTTTATCTGTGGCTACTCTTCAGGGCGGGATTGATCGTTCGAAGGAGCAGCCGCACCTTTTCGGCGCTGGTGGCCATAGGTCTGTGCCTGATCATTGTGTTCCAGGCACTGGTGAATATGGCCGTAGCAGTGAACCTCGTGCCGGTCACAGGTCAGCCGCTGCCTTATATAAGCAGCGGCGGATCATCGGTCCTTTTCACCTCCATTGCCCTGGGTGTTGTGCTCAGCGTGAGCTGGGGAGTTGAGGAGGACATGAAAAAACGGGAAGAAACCGAAACGGAAAGCGATGAAGGCTGACAGGATCATACTGGGCGGAGGGGGTACGGGCGGACATGTTTTCCCGGCGATCTCCATTGCGGGTGCAATCAGGGAGCTTAGGCCGGAAACGGCCATCCTCTTTGTTGGTGCTGAGAAGAGGATCGAGATGGAGAAGGTCCCTGAAGCGGGTTACGAGGTCATCGGTCTTCCCGTGGCCGGGTTTCACAGGAAGAAACTATGGAAGAATGCATCGTTCTTTTTTAAGCTTTTGCGAAGTGTGCGAAAATCGGCAGGCATCATACGGGAATACAAACCTGACCTGGCGGTAGGAGTGGGGGGCTATGCCAGCGGGCCTATCCTCAGGGCGGCTGCCAGAAGGGGTATCCCGGTTGTGATCCAGGAACAAAATTCCTATGCCGGCGTCACGAACCGGCTCCTTGCAAAAAAGGCGGCAAAGATTTTTGTTGCCTACGAAGGGATGGAGAAATATTTCCCGGCTGAAAAGATCATCTTCACAGGGAATCCGGTGAGGACAGGCATCCTCGGGTGCCGGGGAAAAAGGGATGAAGGGTTGAAATTTTTCGGTCTCGACGGCCGAAAGAAAACAGTGCTGATCATCGGGGGAAGCCTGGGCGCACGAACCATCAACCGGAGCATTGAGAAAGACCTGGAGCGTTTTGGCGATATAGTGCAGGTGATCTGGCAGACGGGTAAGACCTATTACGATGGCATTAAGGAAAGGACAACCGGGAAGGCCGGGAACAATATTCTGATCCTGCCCTTCATACGGGAAATGGATCTTGCATTCGGAGTTGCCGATGTCATCATCTCCAGGGCAGGCGCAGGAACCATCTCTGAGCTTGCAATCGCCGGCAAACCCGTGATATTGGTGCCTTCACCCAATGTGGCCGAAGATCACCAGACGAAAAATGCACTGGCGCTGGTGGAAAAAAATGCCGCGGTACACATATCCGACGGCCAGGCAGAGGCGGAGCTTGTGGATGAATGTATGCGGCTCCTTGCGGATGAAAAGAAAATGGCTGAATTGTCAAAAAATATTTTAAAAATGGCTGTACCCGATGCAGCGAAAAAAATTGCGGAGGAGATATTTAAACTGGTATGACCGCGTTTAACGACATAAAAAGAGCCTGTTTCATAGGTATCGGCGGCATAGGGATGAGCGCCCTGGCAAGGTATTTCCATTCTGCAGGGATTGAGGTGGCCGGTTATGACAGGGTATCCACCCCGCTCACCGACAGGCTTACGAAGGAAGGGATGAACATTCATTTCACCGAAGATATATCCGCGCTTCCCGCACCCTTCCTCTCCTCCGCTGAAACTCTCGTCGTTTACACCCCCGCCGTGCCAGCGAACCATCGTGAAATGAAATACTTCCGTGAACATCAGTTCAGGATTATGAAGCGTTCCGAGGCTCTCGGACTTATCGTACATGACATGGATGTAATAGCTGTTGCCGGTACCCATGGTAAAACGACGATCTCCGGTATGCTGAGTCATATCCTGTATGCTTCGGGAATTGAATACGGAGCATTTCTCGGGGGAATAAGCAAGAATGCGGGAACGAATTATGTATCCCCCGGACGATCCGGACGTGTCGTTGTCGAAGCGGATGAATACGACCGTTCCTTCCTCAGCCTGCATCCAAAGATGGCCATAGTTACCGCAACCGACGCTGATCATCTCGATATATACGGCAACAGGGCCGAGGTCGTGGAATCTTACAGCCGGTTTGTATCCCAGATACGTGAGGGCGGAATCCTGCTGGTGAAAAAAGGGCTGGAATTCACGGGTAGTTTGCCGGCAACGGTGTATACCTATTCACTGGATGAAGAAGCAGATTTCCGGGCCACCGGTATAAGCAGGGAAGGATTCAGGTACCACTTCAGCCTGGAAACACCTGAAATGGTGATCAGCGATCTTGTCCTCGGGATTTACGGGAAGGTGAATCTTGAAAATGCAGTGGCAGCTTCCGCCATGGCTCTGCTTTCCGGCGCCGGGGAAGAGGGCATCCGCAAAGGGCTCCTCACCTATGCCGGGATAAAAAGAAGGTTTGATATCATCATAGAGGAACAGGGATGTGTATATATTGATGATTATGCGCACCATCCCGAGGAGTTGAAAGCCTTTATATCGTCGGTGCGGGAAGCTCTTCCGGGGAAACGGCTGGCAGGGATTTTTCAGCCGCATCTTTACACGAGAACGCGGGATTTTGCACCCGCCTTTGCAGAAAGCCTCTCGGCTCTCGACGACGTCATACTCCTGGATATTTACCCGGCAAGAGAGGAACCTGTTGAAGGTGTGGGTCCGGAAATTATCCTTGATAAACTCAGCAACCCGGGTAAAAAACTCGTGTGTTCAAAAGAGGACCTGCCCGGGGTTATAAAAGAACTTGACCCTCCTGTTCTCCTGACCATGGGAGCCGGTGATATTGACCAATGGGTTGAACCTCTGAAAAACCTGTTAACGCAAATGAGAGGATGAAGAAAATATTCAGCATATTGATCTTTGCAGTCATTGCGGCATACATGTTCATTGCTCTCGGTTTTACGGCCGGGCGTAATTCAAAAACCGTTTGCAGTGAATTGAGGATCAATTTGTTCGATACCATGTCGAGCGGATTTTACAAAAAGGCGGATATCGAAAAGATCCTTATGAGCGACGGTAATCACATTCTCGGTTATCCCTTGAAAGATATCAATACCCGGGAGCTGGAGAAACTCCTGTTAAAGAAATCCTATATCCGGAAAGCAGAGATCTATGCCAGCATCGACGGTGTGATGCAGGTGGATATCACGCAGCGCAAACCGGTTGTCAGGGTCATCACCCTCTCCCAGAACAGCTATTACCTCGATGATGAAGGTTACATCCTTCCGGCGCATGGAGAATTTTCTCCGCATATTCTCATTGCGAACGGATATTTCACGGAGGATACCGACCTCAGAAAAGCAGGGAAGCTCGGGGACCTGGCTGAACGGGAGAAATATGCGGAATGGGACGGGGTGGCCAGACTGGCGGAATACATTGCCGGCGATACATTCTGGGATGGACAGATCGTCCAGATCTATTTTGACAGGAACCAGGATTTTGAACTCATACCGCGTGTCGGTGCCCACCAGATCATTTTTGGAGATGCCACGGATTTTGAAGAGAAATTTAAAAAACTGAGGATCCTGTACAATGAAGGGCTGAAATACGAAGGCTGGAACAATTATGAAATGATCAATCTGAAATATAAAAATCAAGTAATCTGCACTAAAAGATAACACTATGGCACAAAAAGATCAAATTGTTGCGGCAATTGACATTGGTACAACCAAGATCGTAACGATCGTTGGCCGGATCAACGAAAATCAGCGCCTTGAAGTGCTGGGCATGAGCAGGACCGCTTCCAAGGGGGTGAAAAGGGGAGTCGTTCTGAATATAGAGGAAACGGTGAATGCGATCGAATCCACAGTCCGGGATGCCAGGAATATGGCCGGCATCCGCTTCACGGATGCCTTCGTCGGCATCGCCGGGCAGCATATCAAATCCATCCGGAACCGCGGGTACATTAACCGGGATTCCTATGAGGATGAGATCACAAAGAAAGACATTCAGAAACTCGTTGAAGACATGTACAAAATACCTGTCGATGTCGGGGAGGAGATCATCCACGTCCTTCCTCAGAACTTCATTGTAGACAGCGAAACAGGGGTGAAGAATCCGGTGGGGATGTCAGGCAAAAGGCTGGAGGCAAATTTTCATATCGTAGTAGGCCAGATCGCTTCGGCGCGTAATATTGAAAAATGCATTAACCGGGTCGGCCTGAATGTAAAACAGCTCATACTCGAACCCCTTGCTTCGAGTGAAGCGGTGCTGACCAGTGATGAGAAGGAAGCCGGCGTGGCTCTCGTCGATATTGGCGGCGGAACCACGGATGTGGCCGTATATTATGATGATATCATCCGGCATACCGCTGTCATTCCGTTCGGAGGCAATGTTGTCACCCGCGACATCAAGGAAGGTTGTTCCATTCTCCAGCGCCAGGCTGAATCACTGAAGGTGCAGTTCGGATCGGCCCTGGGTGACCTGGCCCAGGAAGACAAGGTGGTTACGATCCCCGGAATCAGCGGCCGCGATCCCAAGGAGATAAGCTTTAAAAGCCTGGCCTACATCATCCAGTCCAGGATGGAAGAGATCATTGATGCCGTAATGTACGAGATCGAAAATTCCGGCTTTATGGATAAGCTGGCAGCCGGCATCGTATTGACCGGCGGCGGTGCCATGCTGAGGCATCTTCCGCAGCTTGTAAAATTTAAAACCGGAATGGATGTCAGGATCGGTTACCCCAATGAGCGGCTTGTTGCCGAGGTCCTGGAAGAGGTAAACCAACCCATGTATTCCACGAGTATCGGATTGCTGCTTAAGGGTTACGAGTATCTTTCTGAAAATAATGAAAAGACAACTACCGCAGAACATGAAGAGGAACCCGTACCCGAAACCGAAGTGAAAAACAGGGAGAAGAAATTCCTCTCCGGGGGCAAGATATTCGAGTCACTGAAGAATGTCATCACTGACATGTTCGATGAGGATAGTGCCACCATGTAAGCCCGGTGGCATAAAACGATATTTTAACTGACAAAATGTAAAAGCCATGGTTGAAGAATTGATGAATTTTGATTTGCCGGTCGAAAGATCATCCCTGATTAAGGTGATTGGCGTGGGCGGTGGAGGAAGTAATGCCGTGAATCATATGTATAGCAAAGGGATCAACGATGTGAATTTTGCGATATGCAATACCGATGCACAGGCCTTGCTGAACAGTCCTGTTTCCGTTAAGATACAGCTTGGAGAATCGCTGACGGAAGGTAGAGGAGCAGGGAATAAGCCGGAAATTGGAAGGGAAGCAGCTATCGAGAATGCCGACCGGATCAAGGAGGTACTGGGAAGCACAACGAAAATGGTCTTTATCACCGCCGGCATGGGCGGGGGAACGGGCACAGGAGCCGCACCCGTCATCGCCAGTGTTGCACGCGAACTCGGAATACTCACTGTTGCCATAGTGACCATACCGTTCGCGTTCGAAGGGCAGCAACGGATAAACCAGGCTATCGAAGGGATCAATGAGATGCAGAAGTATGTGGATTCACTCCTTGTGATCAATAATGAAAAACTGCGGGAGATCTACGGTAATCTCAAAATTTCACAGGCATTCGCCAAGGCTGATGATGTGCTGGCCACAGCCGCAAAAGGGATTGCAGAGATCATCACCGTTCACGGATACATCAACGTGGATTTCGCCGACGTCCAGACCGTGATGACCAACAGCGGCGTGGCAATAATGGGTTCGGCCAGGGCAACCGGGGAAGACCGTGCGCTCAAGGCTATCGAAGAAGCCCTGACTTCACCCCTGCTGAATAATAATGATATTACGGGGGCTAAAAGCATCCTGCTGAATATAACCTCCGGCTCTGAAGAGATCAGCATGGACGAAGTGGGGGAGATCACCGATTATGTGAACAAGGCTGCCCATAAAAGCGCGCTGGTCATCTGGGGCACGGGTTCCGACGAATCGCTGGGTGATGCCATCAGCGTAACCATTATTGCAACCGGCTTCGGCACCAACAGCATTCCCGAGCTCTACGCCGTAAAAAAACATTATGATAAGTATCCCCTTCGGGATACCGCCCGGAACACTGAAGTCAGGGCAGTCTCCGATGAATTCGAGGTTAAGGATAAAGCTACGGGAGGGCCAAATTTTCAACAGGGCACCATCGAATTCCTGAATAAAAATGAGAAGCCGGAACAATATGTCCTCTATGAAGACGGCAAAAACCATCCGTCAAAGGGAAAGGATGATCCCAAAAAGCGGGAGGACCGTGTGAAACGGCTCAAGGAGGTGCAGGAGAGACTGAAACAGGCAGGCTATAACCCGGCCAGTGAAAACGATACAATTGAACAATTGGAGAATGAACCGGCTTATATGAGAAAAAAGATCACGATCAAACCCGAAAAACCGTCAACCGAATCGAGCATCTCGAAATATAAACTTACGGAAGATGAAGACAAGGGAGGTCCGAAACTCCGTGAGGATAACTCCTATCTGCACGATAACGTGGACTGAAACAGTAACCTGCCATGACATACAGCGATAAAGTCAGTGAAGATCTCAAACAGGCCATGAAGGATCGCCGCAAGGACCTTCTCGAGTCGCTCCGAGCCGTAAAAACTGCATTCACCCTTGCCCGGAGCAGCAAGGGTGCCGGTTCGGTCCTCACCACAGATGAGGAATTGAAGATCATGCAGAAGCTGGTGAAACAACGGCGGGAATCGGCTGATATTTACCAGGAACAGGGGCGCCGGGAACTCGCCGACCAGGAGCTTCTCGAAGCCTCGTTTATCGAAGCTTACCTGCCGCGGCAGATGACCGTGGAAGAAATAGAGACGTATGTCAGCGGCCTGATCACTGAAACCGGAGCCTCCGGAATGAAGGATATGGGAATGATCATGGGAAGAGCGACCAAAGAGCTTGCCGGAAGGGCTGAGGGCAAGGCCATTTCGGAGGTGGTGCGGAAACTTCTTTCGTGAATTGCAATACGCAATGCGCAACGCGAATTGGAGGAAACCTTTCCAGGAAAAGCCTGGTAAAACCATCATGGGTCATATCGACCCTTCTACGGCTCAACAGCTCAACTCATCAAATCAACAAATTAAAATGAACCTTGTGATAGACATGGGAAATACCGCGGCCAAACTCGCTGTATTTTCAGATGGGAAAATGCTGATGTGCCGGAGGGAGAAGGAAATCACCCCTGACATAGTAAAGGAGATCCTGGATACCCGGGAAGGTTTGGACCGTTGTATCTTATCCTCTGTCTCATCCGGACATACCGGGATACGCGAACTCCTCACCGCCAGCTTCCCGTATTTCCTGGAACCCGACCACACGACCCCCATCCCGCTTATCAATCAGTACGAGAGTCCGTCAACGCTGGGATATGACAGGATCGCGGATGCTGTGGGCGCCAATACTATTTTCCCCGGTCGGAACGTTCTCATTATCGATGCCGGCACGGCCATCACCATTGATCTGGTTACGGAGGAGGGGAAATTCACCGGGGGGAATATCTCCCCCGGCGCCGCCGTCAGGGCACGTGCACTTAACACATATACCAGCCGGCTTCCGTTGGTGGATCTCGATGGTGAATACCGGCTTATGGGACGGAAAACCGAAGAAGCGATCAGGTCGGGCATACTCAGCGGGATCCTTTTCGAGTTGGAAGGTTACATCATACGGATGATCCGTGAATTTAAGGATCTGCAGATAATTTTAACCGGTGGTGACGCGAAATACTTTGATAAAAAACTAAATTATTCCATCTTTGTGGATTCTAATTTGAATCTTACCGGACTTAACCGAATATTGGATTATAATGCTACATAAAACAAAATACTTCCTGGGAGTGGCGCTGGTCTTTCTCTCCTTCAGTGCATTCTCCCAGATCAATACCTATTCTCCCTACTCCCGTTTCGGCATAGGCCAGCTCAATAAAACAGGGCTGGGACAGAACTCGGCCATGGGTACAGCCGGTATAGCTCTTCGCACAAATGAACAGATCAATTATCTTAACCCGGCGGCATACGCGGCAATCGATACCAATTCCTTCATTTTTGATTTCGGCGTTTCCGGCGGAACTACCAAATACAAGTCCGACCTCTACAATACCAAACTGGATAACTTCAACATACAGCATCTTGCAATTGGTTTCCCGATAACCCGCTGGTGGAAGGCGGCTGCCGGAGTGACGCCGTTCAGTTCCGTTGGGTATAACATCTTTGAAGAGAAAACCCTTTATGGCAGCGAACAGGTTGACTACTTTTACAAGGGAACCGGCGGGCTAACCAAATTTTTTATCGGCACATCCGTAACACTTTTTCAGCGACTCTCGCTGGGGATGAATATGTCGACGCTCTTCGGATATATCCAGAACCAGCAACAGGCCCAGTTTATTGATAGGAATGCATCATCGGTGACCCAGTTCAATCTCAGGGACGACATCAGCGGCATCGTCTTTGACCTGGGAGCACAGTATACGGAAACTCTCGCTGATAAATATTTCATCACCCTGGGAGCAATCTATAATAACGAGACGAAGCTCAAGGATACGCAGGCATATACCGTCATGAATGATTTTCCCGGAAGCCTGGGAACGGTTACCGACAGCGTTTCCACTACAACCGGCGCCGGGAACGATACGACCATCCTCGCAAATATCACGATCGATCCAAACCTGAGCCTGATCAATGAGGTCAACAAAGGTTCGGTTATTTATCCACAGAATTTTGGGCTCGGGTTGGCATTCGGAATAAAAAACAAGTTGACTATCACCGGGGATTATTACAGCCAGCGCTGGAGCAGGAGCCGGATCCTTGGCAGAAACGATTCACTTGTGAATCTCACTTCCTATAAATTCGGAGCCGAATACATACCCAATGAAACCGCCATGAAAGGGTACCTGAATCACATACGATACAGGGCTGGCGCGTATTATGCAAATAGCTACGTCAGGATACGCAATGAACAGCTGAATGATTATGGCATAACTTTTGGAGTAGGGTTACCGTTCAAAAACACGAAAACCACATTTAACCTGGGTGTGGTACTTGGCCAAAGAGGAACACTGAACAATAATTTGATAAAGGAAAACTACGGAATCGTTAATTTCAGCCTGGTACTGCATGATTTCTGGTTTTTCAAAAGGAAATTCGACTAATTATACCGAAAGAGCCATGAAAACAAAAGGATTGAAACCGTTACTCATCATAATTTCTGCTATTTTACTCGCCCTACCGGCATTTCCGCAGGATGATAATGTGACGGATGCCCAGGACAGCGGCGACTGGCAAAACAATGAGACCTGCCTCAAAAACCTGTCTTTATACTACGAGTTTTACAAGCACAAGAATTATGATGATGCAATAAATCCCTGGAGAATAGTTTACAGGGAATGCCCCGAATCAAGAGAAAGTCTCTATGCATACGGTGTCAACATGTACCGTACCTTCCTGGAAAGATCAAAGGATTCTGCCCAAAGATTAGCCTATGCCGACACGATGATGATGATCTACGACCAGCGGATGAAATATTTTCCAAAAAGCCGCGGCGATGTGCTTGGTCGCAAGGGTGTCGATCTGCTGAGGTTCGAGCGCCAGGAAGGCGAAAAATACATCAAGGAGGGATATGATCTCCTCAAGGAATCCATTGATCTGGAAAAGAAAAAGTCCAGCCCCGTGGTACTTACCACCTTTATGTCTGCAGGCATCACACTTTTCGTTGCCGGTGTTCTTGATAATGAGAATGTTATCAACGATTATATGACCGTTACAAAGATCCTGGACGATCAGCTTGCCGAAAGGCCGAATTCACGGGTTAAAATGGCCAAGGAAGCCATTGAACAGAATATTAAGGATTCCAAGATCATGACCTGCGATGCCATCGATAAAATGTATGGCCCCAAATATGAAGCAAACAAAGATGATGAAGCTTTCCTCGATCTTATTCTGGGTTTCATGAACGATGCGGATTGCCAGGATAAGCCTTTCTTCATCAAAGCTTCCGAACAATTATATACGATCAGGCCTTCTTCCGGTGCCGCTTATAATCTTGCGCGGATCTTCCTTAAAAAAGAAGAGTTCGACAAAGCCGGTAAATACTACCTGGAGGCCATCGATAAGGCCACGGATAACAAAGATAAGGCAAGTTACTATTATGAGCTGGGCGCCATCACCCTGAATATGAATAAACCCCAGGAAGCAGCCAACTACGCCGCCAAAGCCATCGAATTCAGAGGTGACTGGGGAGATCCCTACATTCTGCTTGGTAAAACCTACGTTTCCGGAAATAATTCACTCGGGGACGAATTCGAAAGAAGGACTGCCTACTGGGTAGCTGTGGATATGTTCAGGAAGGCTAAAGCCGTGGATCCCAACGTGACAAACCAGGCCAATCAGCTCATCAGCGACTACAGCCAGTATTTTCCCACCAAAGAGGAACTTTTCTTCCGCTCAATAAGCGAAGGCGATTCCTATACCGTTGGAGGATGGATCAACAAAATGACCACAGCCAGAGCCAAAAGCTAAACATTGTCTTGAAATATACCCTGCATAATATTAAAGCTATTCTACTGAAACTCCTGTTCATCACAGGGGTTTCTTTGCTTATTGTTTCCTGTGAGAATGATATCCAGAAGATCAATTCCATTACCAACTCTGCTGATTTACCCGAAATTTCAGCCAATAACGTCGAAATCATTTACAGCGATTCCGGCTTCGTCCAGATGAAACTGAACGCCGAATCCATCCGCCAGTTTTCCAAGGTGGAAAAACCTTATACAGAATTTCCCCAGGGCATTTTTGTCCGTTTTTATGATGACAGTCTCAATATCGAATCCGAGATCCGGGCAAATTACGCGATCTATCATACCGCTGAAAAACTCTGGGAAGCCCGGGGAAACGTCGTGGCCAACAATATTGAAACCGGGGAAAAGCTCAATACGGAGGAATTATTCTGGGATGAGGATAAGAAGACGATCTATTCAAACAGTTTCTCGCGTATCGAAACCGTAGACGGTACTTTCTATGGCCAGGATGGGTTTGAGTCCAATCAGCGTTTCACGAAGTGGACACTTAAGGGATCCCGGGGAACGGTGAATATTAAAGACAAACCCGCCGATGAGCAGAAAAATCCTTGAAATATTGTGGCTCATTCTGGCAATACTGGCCCTGGCCGCCGGTATTTATGAAACCTTCACCGGCACCTTCAGGGAAAGTTACCGGTTTTTTCTTATATTTCTGCTCGCCATCGTGATCTTCCTGCTACGAAGAAACCGGCGCCGAAAGAATAGTTAATGGCATAGAAATCCGTCCGGAAATTGAAATTTAGTCCCCGGACCCGAAAATTATAAAATGTCTCCTGCACTGGTCATCATATTATGTCTCGTGTTTTCCGCCTTCTTCTCAGGGATGGAAATTGCCTTCGTGTCGTCAAACCGGCTGAAGATCGAGCTGGACCGCAAACACGGACTGTTCTCCTCAGGCATTATCTCCATATTCCTTAAAAGTCCCAATCATTATATCGCTACCATGCTGGTGGGTAACAATATTGCCCTGGTGATCTACGGACTTTTTGTGGCCCGGGTCCTCGAACCCTTGCTGGAACAGAGAATCGGCATCACCAATGAAGTTCTGATTCTCATAATTCAGACGATCGTAGGGACACTCGTCATCCTTCTTACCGCCGAATTTCTTCCCAAAACGATCTTTCGCAGCCGGCCGAACCTTACCCTGAACATCTTTTCCATCCCCGTACTGGCATTCTACATTATTCTGTACCCTATAACCTTGATCATACTCGGTTTCACAAATTTTATCATGCGTTATATCATGGGGATCCGGGTTAAATCAAAGTCCATCCAGCATAACCCGGTCTTCGGACGTATCGATCTGGATCATCTCGTCAGTGAAAGCCAATCGGAGATAGAGCGGAGCCTGGAAGATGAACCGGAAAAGAAAATATTCCAGAACGCCCTCGAATTTTCAAGGCTGAAAGTGCGGGATTGCATGGTTCCGCGCACCGAGGTTGAAGCCATCGAAATCAACAGCAGCGTTACGGAACTAAAGCAACAATTCATCGAAACGGGATTCTCCAAGATCCTCGTATTTGAAGATTCCATCGACAGGATCGTAGGATATATAAATTCAAAGGAACTCTTCCGGCATCCGCCGTCCATCCGGTCCAAACTCGTCAGTATGTCAATCGTTCCCGAATCGATGCAGGTAAATAAATTGTTACGAAAACTGATCCGGGAAAGAAAAAGTATCGCCCTCGTGGTGGATGAATACGGGGGGACTTCCGGGATCGTGACATTGGAAGATATTATCGAAGAGATTTTCGGAGAAATTGAAGATGAACATGATATCTCCGAATTTGTCGAAAGGCAGATCAACGACCATGAATTTATCCTGTCGGGAAGGCTCGAGATCGATTACCTCAATGAGAAATATAAGCTCGACATACCGGTCTCTGATGAGTATGACACCCTGGCTGGATTCATCATTCATCATTACGAGAATATTCCCCGTCTCAACACCCGGGTTGTCATCATGCCTTACCAGTACAGGATCCTTAAAGTAAGTCAGACAAGGATCGAACTTGTACATGTGAAAAGAATGACGGAGGGATAGACCTGAAATTATGTATGTTGCTACGGGGTGCGGGGTTCATGGTGTTCGTTCTATCGCTATTTGCCTCCTCCGGAGGCGGGTTCAATCTGATTGTGGGGAATTGAACATCAATGAAACGGGATGAATGGTTACGATCGGAGGCGGGTTCAATCTGATTGTGGGGAATTGAACATCAATGAAAAGGGATGTTGGTTACCACCAGAGACGGGTTCAACGTGGTTATGGAAAATTGGGTTTTAAAAAAATGGGATATTGCCTACCTGCGGAGACGGGATAGGGGCCTCCGTAGGTGGCCGATAGCGATAGAATGAATGTCGGTCATGTTCCCCGGCGCTCCGTAGGTGCGCAACGGTTTGATGTGTTCTCCGGGATATATTGAATACGTGTTGCACGCCTAACGGGGTGCGGGGTTCATGGTGTTCGTTCTATCGCTATTTGCCTCCTCCGGAGGCGCGTTCAATCTGATTGTGGGGAATTGGACATCAATGAAACGGGATGAATGGTTACGATCGGAGGCGGGTTCAATCTGATTGTGTGGAATTGAACATCAATGAAAAGGGATGTTGGTTACCACCGGAGACGGGTTCAACGTGGTTATGGAAAATTGGGTTTTAAAAAAATGGGATATTGCCTACCTGCGGAGACGGGATAGGGGCCTCCGTAGGTGGCCGATAGCGATAGAATGAATGTCGGTCATGTTCCCCGGCGCTCCGTAGGTGCGCAACGGTTTGATGTGTTCTCCGGGATATATTGAATACGTGTTGCACGCCTAACGGGGTGCGGGGTTCATGGTGTTCGTTCTATCGCTATTTGCCTCCTCCGGAGGCGCGTTCAATCTGATTGTGGGGAATTGGACATCAATGAAACGGGATGAATGGTTACGATCGGAGGCGGGTTCAATCTGATTGTGGGGAATTAAACATCAATGAAACGGGATGTTGGTTACCACCGGAGACGGGTTCAACGTGGTTATGGAAAATTGGGTTTTAAAAAAATGGGATATTGCCTACCTGCGGAGACGGGATAGGGGCCTCCGTAGGTGGCCGATAACGATAGACCGGTGCGGGAAAATTAATCCTTCTACCAGATGGCAAACATATTATGCCAGTTCATTATGGTACGGTCATGGGCAGTACCTTTGAGCTCCCAGAAATACTGGCGAACATGTCGAGCTGATTAAGCCTCAACAAATTTAGAACTATGTAAGAATCTCTTCAATCAACAACTCAACAACTCAACAACTCAACAAATTCTGATGATCTGCCTGTAAAACAAGACATTTCCGATTCTGTCATATCCTATGGTCGTTGTCAGAATTATCGGTTTCAATTTGCATGTTTCACAATTGAAATTACTATATTCGTAGCCTGAAAAAAAATAAGTTTTAATTAAGTATCGGTAAATGGCAACATTACAGAAAATAAGGAATAAGGCAGGTTTGCTGGTGGCAGTGGTAATTGGTTTATCACTTTTGGCGTTCATTCTTGGGGACCTCCTGAATTCAGGTCCCTCCGTGTTTTCCAGGAAACGCCTTGAAGTGGCAGAAATTGACGGTAAATCGATCAATTACATGGATTATAATTCCAAAATTGAGCAACTGTCTGAATTTTACCGCACAAGTTATCAATTGCAGTCGCTTGATCAGCAGACCATGGACGGCATACGGCAGGAAGTTTGGCAGAATACCGTAAGGGATATCATTCTGAACTCCAGGATTGAAAAACTCGGAATAACAGTCAGCGTCGATGAATTGAAAACCATGCTGCTTGGTGATTCTATAAATGCGGGCGGATCCAACGTAATGATGGAAGAACCGAATCCAATTGTCAGAAGGATGTTTACCAATCCGGAAACAGGGGAATTCAACCGCTACCAGATGATGAATTACTTCAGTGCAATAAGCAATGATGTTTACAAAAACGAGAGGAAACGCTGGATCTATATCGAGGATCAGATCGTTGACGAAAGACTGGGACAGAAATATTTTACCCTCGTCAGGAAAGGGCTTTCTCCCAATTCCCTCGAAATAAAGGAATATGCCAAAGAAACGGGCTCGACGGTGGATTTCAGTTTTGTATACCTTCCTTTCAACACCATCGCCGATGATGAGGTAAAAGTGGATGACGCCGCAATAAATGATTATTATGAATCCCACAAAAACCTGTATAAACAGGAAGAGGGCAGAAGCCTGGAATATGTTGTTTTCAACGTGAAACCCTCCGACAAGGATGAGCAGAATGCTCTTGACTACGTTTCCCAGACCAAAATGGCTTTTGAGAGGTCCGATAAACCCGTTGACTTCGTGAACAGCAATTCGGATGCCCCCTATAAAGACATGAATTTCGGAAAGAATGAACTTCCCGAATCCATCAGAGACTCCATTTTCAATGCTAAACCCGGTTTTGTTGCCGGTCCCTATTTCGATGACGGCGCATACAAGCTGGCCAGACTCATGGGATTCACCGATGTTCCCGACTCGGTCAGAGCCAGGCATATTTTGATCAGCCTCAGCGTGCAGAGAGATGATGACAGGGCTAAAGAAATTGCAGACAGCCTGAAGACACAGATCGATAAAGGCCAGGATTTCGCTTCCCTCGCCCGGGAATTTTCAGCCGACCAGTCAAACCGCCAGATCGGCGGAGACCTGGGATGGTTCACCGAGGAAGCTATGGTGAAACCTTTCGCCGATGCCGCATTCTACGGTAATGTTGGTGACGTAAAAGTCGTAAAGACCAAGTTCGGGTATCATGTTCTGAAGATCGAAGCTCAGAGCCCGAAGGTGAAAAAGGCTAAACTTGCCATCATCCAGCGCGAACTGATCCCGAGTGATGAAACTTACCAGAAAATATATTCCGAAGCCGTTCAGTTCAGGGGTGAAGCAACAAGTATCCAGAAGTTCAGGGACCTTTGCGCATCTAAAAATATCTCGCCGCGATTTGCCACCGATCTGAAAAGGAACGATGAAACCATCCCCGGCCTGGAAAGCTCGCGTGAATTGATAAAATGGGCTTATGAGAACGATGAAAACACGGTAAGCCAGATCTTTGACCTGACGGATAAATATGTGGTTGCCGCCCTCACCGATGTCAAGGAAAAAGGATATGCACCGCTCGAAGATGTAAAGACCGAAATCGAGATCGCCCTGATGAAAAAGGAGAAACTCGATAAACTCGCTTCACAGGTGAAGGAAAAAATTTCAGGAAGCACCTCCATTGATGATGCCGCAACTGCACTGAATTCGCAAGTCTCAGAGGCTTCCAAGGTCAGGTTCACAAATCCCTTTGTAACTGGTGTCGGCCTTGAACCCGCAGTAGTTGCCAAAGCTTTCGTTATGCCTGAAAAGCAGCTGTCCGGTGCGGTTGAGGGTGAGAATGGCGTATTCGTGATCGATGTCACCGGCAGGGAAATTCCCGAGAGCCCGGATCAGCAGTCCGCCGAGTTCAGACTCAAATACGGTCTCCAGAGCCGGGTAGCCTATGAAGGTTATAACGCCCTTAAGGAAAATGCAGATATCGAGGATAACCGCATTAAATTCTATTGATAACATTTTTCCGGTAAAACAGGATGAGGGGCGGCCCTTTGTCCGCCTCAGGCGGTACAGGGGCCGCCCTTCGGCTTCTCAATACATTGAGCGCAGCCGAAATTACCGGGACTGCGGGTTATCTTTTTTCTTACTGATCTGTGGTGCATGGAGAAGACAATGATAAACATCCCGGCCTTTTCCGTTGTTCTTTATCCGGGGAAAGCCACTGCGGGTTTTCCGTTCTCTGCAGGCTAAACCGGGGAAGAATGAGATGAGGGATCATAAAAATATAGGGAAGATACCCAGGATGATGAGTCTGATCCTGCTTATTGCATGGGCATTAGGCCTGCCGGGATGCAACCACGAAACAACGGTTGATTTCACCTATCCCGAAATAACCATTATTTCACCGGAACCGGATGTGACCTACCCAACCATGGAAGTAAATCTTGAATATACGATTAAGGAAACAAATTTCCGGGAAGCCTGGTATATCCTTAACGACGGTGAAAAAGTAAGCATACCTCGCGAGGGTACCCGGACGCTCAGCCTGGAAACCGGGGCGTACAAGCTGGTCCTTGGCGCTCAGGATAATACTTTGAATACCTCAAGGGACAGCGTGTTTTTTTACGTTGATGTAAAGTGAATGGCAGGGACGCTAAAGTCTGATTTTATACAATGAGATCTTACGGACACACTCGGGCATGAGTTTGTCAGGCGACGGTTCCCGCGATTTCATCCAGTACGGAAATCGCTTTGAGGATGGAATCGATACCGGTGATGATCAGGCTCAGTTTGTTGTTCTCCTCCCGCATCTGCACTCTTGATGACTGTTTCTGAACGTATTGGAGCACCCTCCCGAATACCGGCGACTGGTAGTATGATGATTCCTGGTCAGGAATGAAATAGCATATCAGCTTTTTATTCTTGATGATCATCTTCTCGATACCCAGTTTCACTGCCTTCCACCTAAGCCTGACCGTGTTCATCAGTTCCTGGGTCTGAACCGGGATCTGGCCGAACCGGTCGATCAGTTTGTCGGCGAAATCCTGAAGGTAAGCTTCTTCGCTGATATTATCGAGCTCCCTGTAAAGCCGGATCCTTTCCGAGATATTGGAGATATAGGATTCGGGAAATAATACCGAGAGATCGGTGTCGATCTGACAATCGGTAACATAATCGTGCTCCTTTTCCTCTTCACCGGGTGTCATAAATACATCACGAAATTCATTTTCCTTAAGTTCGAGGATCGTTTCCGCCAGGATACGCTGGTAAGTCTCCAGCCCAATGTCTGCTATGAAACCGCTCTGCTCCGCACCCAGTAGATTTCCTGCACCACGGATGTCGAGATCCTGCATGGCGATATTCATCCCGCTCCCGAGCTCCGAATATTCCTCAATGGCGCGGAGTCGTCTTTTCGCTTCGGGCGTGAGCAGCTGGACGGGTGGCGCAAGGAGGTAGCAGAAGGCTTTCTTGTTGGATCGTCCAACACGGCCGCGGAGCTGGTGCAGGTCACTAAGCCCGAAATGGTGGGCATTATTGATGATGATCGTGTTCGTATTGGGGATGTCAAGTCCCGATTCAATGATCGATGTGGCGATCAGCACATCGAAGTAACCCTGCATAAAATCGAGCATGATATTCTCAAGCTTCCGGCCTTCCATCTGCCCATGGGCGATCACCGTCCGTACTCCTTTGCAGAGGCGGTTGATGACCTGTTCCACTTCGGTTATATTCTGTACCCGGTTATGAATGAAGAAAACCTGTCCTCCGCGGTTTACTTCATATTCTATGGCTTCCTTAATGATATCTTCATTGAAGGTGTGCAGCTCGGTGATGATAGGATGCCGGTTGGGTGGCGGGGTGTTGATGATCGACAAGTCGCGGGCGCCCATCAGCGAGAATTGAAGGGTTCGGGGAATGGGTGTGGCGGTGAGGGTCAGCGTATCCACATTGAGTTTCATCTGCCTCAGTTTTTCCTTCACGCTCACTCCGAATTTTTGTTCCTCATCAATGATCAGCAGGCCGAGATCCTTGAATTTAACATCTTTGCCCACAAGTTTATGTGTACCGATCACGATATCAACCTCTCCCCGTGTCAGCTTGCCGAGGACAGCCTTTTGACTTGCGGCACTCCTCAGACGGCTGATATATTCAACCGTGCAGGGAAATCCGTTGAGCCGTTCCCTGAAGGTGTTGTAATGCTGCAAGGCCAGGATCGTTGTTGGAACGAGAACGGCAACCTGTTTTGAATCTGTCACAGCCTTGAAGGCCGCTCTGATGGCGATTTCCGTTTTCCCGAAACCGACATCACCGCACACAAGCCTGTCCATGGGATGTTCTGATTCCATGCCTTCCTTCACCTCGCGCGTAGCCTTTTGCTGGTCGGGCGTATCCTCGTAAATGAAAGAAGCTTCCAGTTCCTGCTGGAGGTAAGTATCCGGACTGAACATAAATCCTTCTTCCTCCATCCTTCCTGCATATAACCTGATCAGTTCGACTGCAATATCTTTAACCTTCTTCCTGGTGGTAGCCTTTAATTTCTGCCACGCACCCGTCCCCAGCTTATAGATTTTAGGCGGATCATTGTCCCTGCCCTTATATTTTGAGATCCGGTGCAACGAATGTATGCTTACGAAAAGAACGTCTTTGTCTTTATAAATGAGACGAATGGATTCCTGTTTCCTGCCGTTGACCTCGATCGTTTCCAGACCGCCGAAAATGCCTATCCCGTGATCGATATGCACGATATAATCGCCCGGCTTAAGATCCGTAAGTTCCCTGAGGGAGATGGATTCTCTCCTGTTGTAACGGTCATGGATCCGGAATTTGTGGTACCGTTCGAAGATCTGGTGATCTGTGTACAGGCAGATCTTCAGGTCATGATCGATGAATCCTTCGTGAAGGGTTTTCAGTACCGGCACAAAATGGATTCCCGGATCGATCTCGTGGAAGATCTCCTTCAGGCGTGCAATCTGGCTCTCACTGTCGGAAAGAACGCGTACCTCGTAACCGTCCATAGCCCGCTGACGGATGTCCGAACCGAGAAGATCGAAATTCTTATTGAATACTGGCTGCGGTGAAGTATTTATCGTGAATTCGTCAACGGCATTTTTTAGAAAGAAGCCGCCGAATTCAATCTTGTTCAGCCTGCCCATGTCATGGATCAGATCGTGCGAATTCACGATCACTTCGCTCTTTACCAGGGTTTTGTCCGCATCATCCTCAAAGGCAGTTTTGTCCCAGATATCATCGATGCGGCTGAAGATGATCCCCAGATCATTGGTCCACACCGATGTGTTTTTGGGAAGATATTCAAAAAAAGAGACGCGCTTCACATTTCTTTCCTTCTCCCACTGGATATTTGGTACGATGGTCATTTTTTTGATCTTGTCGACCGAAAGCTGGGTCTCGGGATCAAAGGTACGGATGGATTCCACCTCGTCACCAAAGAAATCGATCCGGCAGGGATGGGTGGAAGAGTAAGAAAATATATCGATGATGCTTCCCCTTAGGGCATATTGTCCCGGCTCATAAACGAAATCGACCAGCTGAAATTTATAGGTCTCCAGGAGTTCTTTCAGGAATTCACGCGGGATCTTCTCGCCTTCCTTCATCTGAAGGGTATTGTCATCGAGTCCTTTGCGGCTTATCACCCTTTCCATCAATGCTTCCGGGTAGGTGACGACAAAACTCTCCACCCTGCGCTCATTCAGTCTCTTGAGGACTTGCGTACGGGTGATGATATTTGCCTCATCTGTCTTTTTATATTGAATGGATCGGGTATAGGAGGAAGGAAAAAACAGGATATGCTCTGTGCCGCCAAGGGTGATAAGGTCGTTGTAGAAATAAGCGGCTTCCTCTTTTTCGTTCAGGATAATGAGATGGGATCCACGTGTTTTCGCCAGGCAGGCATAAATGAAAGCCGCCCGGGAAGAGCCCGAAAGCCCTTTGAGGTGCAGAACTTTCCCGTCCGGTTCTTGTAAATGACCGGCAATCTTTCCTGTTTCAGCCCGCTCTTTATAAATATCCAATAACATCTCTGCGATTCCGGGTGCAAATCTAATGAAAAATCGGCCGATTCCGGCAACCCTTATCCGAAAGGATTAAAAGAGAGTGACGGGCCGGGCGGATACGAAATGATATTTTTGCAGGGGAAGCTGGAAAGCGCTCCGTATAGCCGGGTTGTTGCCCACCCGGACAAGTGCCTGCCGGTTTTTCATTATTCCACTTCCGCATTTTCCCTGATCATTTCTTCTACCTTTTTCACCATATGCTTTGAACCGGTAAAGAAGGGCACACGCTGGTGGATCGATTCCGGCTGTATTTCCAGGATCCGGTTGCCGTTTCCGTCGGTTGCCGATCCGGCGGCCTGTTCGGCGAGGAAGGCTATGGGATTGCATTCATAAAGGAGCCGCAGTTTCCCTTCCGGATGTTTGGAAGTGGGTGGGTACATATAAATCCCTCCCTTCATGAGGTTCCGGTGGAAGTCAGCCACCAGTGATCCGATATACCGGGCCGAATAGGGTTCCTTGCCATCATCGCTCTTACAATAGTCAATATATTTCCTTATCCCCGGAGAGAACTGGTTATAGTAGCCTTCGTTGATTGAGTAAATCGTTCCATCGGCAGGAGTGCAGATCTGGTAATGCGAGAGGCAAAATTCACCGATGGACGGATCGAGCGTGAACCCCGTTACACCGAGTCCTGTGGTGTAAACCAGCATCGTGGACGATCCATAGATCACGTAACCGGCAGCTACCTGTTTGGTCCCCGGCTGCAAGATATCCTTTTCACCGGGCAGGGTGCCAACCGGGGTAATGCGCCTGTATATGGAAAAGATAGTCCCGATGGAGACATTCACATCGATATTTGAGGAACCATCGAGTGGATCCATACACAGTATATACTTTCCTTCTTTGGTAAGGGTATTATCGTAAGCAACGATCTCGCTGTTTTCTTCCGAGGCAATGCCGCATACTTCACCGCTGGAAGTGAGGATCTTGATGAACTGTTCATTGGCAAAGAGATCCAGTTTCTTGACATCCTCTCCCTGGATATTTGTGGTACCCGTTTCGCCGAGAATGTCAGCAAGTCCGGCAGCATTCACTTCCCGGTTCACGTATTTCGAAGCAACGCCGATGTGGTTTAAAATCCGGGTAAGATCACCCTTCGCATAAGGGAATGCCGTCTGTTGCTGGATTATGAATTCATTCAGGATCTGTGGCCGGTATTGGTCTGACATGTTTTTTCATTTTTACAGGGTGAAACTGACACTCTCCCGGCCGGCACTTATTTACAGGCGGAAGAGTTTTATTTTCATGGTTGGCAAAGGTTAACTTATATTTGTATCCTGTAAAACGTCCTATTTTATGTTAGTGTTCAAATTTGGCGGAGCATCGGTAGGCAGCGCGGATGCCGTAAGGAATATTGCCAGGATCCTTGAAAAGTACAGGGAGCAGATCATTGTTGTTGTATCGGCCATGGGGAAGACCACAAACGCGCTGGAAAAACTGACGGAGTTTTATGTTAACCGGCAAGCGGGTGAACTGGAGAAAAATTTTGAGAACCTAAGGGCATACCATTATTATATTATGCAGGATCTGTTTCCCGGCACCGATCATCCCGTTTACACGGAAGTGAAGAAGATCTTTGCCTCGATGCAGGCCAAATTCGAAGATCCCCCCACCATGAACTTCGATTTTGATTATGACCAGGTAGTAAGCAACGGCGAACTGCTGTCGACAGTTATCGTAGCCGCTTACCTGAATGAGGCGGGTATACGGTCGGGCTGGAAAGATATCCGGCAGTCACTGATCACCGATGATACGTATCGTGAAGGCCGTGTCGACTGGGAACTTTCCTCCGTCCTGGTGAGGAATAATTTTCATTTTACCGATGAAGATGTACTGGTCACCCAGGGGTTCCTGGCTTCTACCGTGAACCACATCACCACAACCCTGGGAAGGGAAGGGTCTGATTACACTGCGGCGATCCTGGCTTACCTCCTTGATATACCCGAGGTCATCATCTGGAAGGATGTTCCCGGAGTGCTGAATGCCGATCCGAAATGGTTTGACGATACAGTGCTCCTGCCGAAGCTTTCCTATTTTGATGCCATCGAACTGGCATACTACGGTGCCAGCGTAATCCATCCCAAAACAATACAGCCCCTGAAGAAAAAGAACATCCGGTTACGGGTCAAGTCTTTCCTTCATCCGGACGAACCCGGAACCCTGATCGGAAGCGACTGCAATGACAGGCTTGTGCCTTCCTTCATTTTCAAAATGGACCAGGTGCTCATACAGATCTTCCCGAAAGATTTTTCTTTCATTGCGGAAGATAATCTGAAAACCATCCTGGGGATCTTTGCAAATTATCATCTCAGGATTAACCTGATGCAAAATTCTGCCATCTCTTTCAAGATATGTGTCAATAACGACAGGATCCGGATCCCCAAAGTGGTGCGCGAACTGGAGGATCATTTTGCCGTAGAGACCGAAAATGGTCTTGAACTGGTAACGATCCGCTATTTCGATGAGGAAACCATTAAAAGGGTTACCGTAGCCAAGCAGATCGTGCTGGAACAGCATAATTTAAATACGGCCCAGATGGTAATGCGCGACAAAGGGGAATGAAATTCCGGGGAAAAATATTTCAAGTGTTATTTTCGTCAGACACCGGCTTGTAAGGAATGGTGACTGTAAAAACCGAACCCTTGTTTTTTTCCGAGACAAGGGTTATCCATCCGCCCATAAGTTCGGTATTTTCCTTGGCGATGGAGAGTCCAAGGCCAAGTCCGCCATACGTTTCCGATGCATTGGTGTTCTCCTGGGAAAAACGGTCAAAAATAACGGCTTGTTTTTCGATCGCGATCCCGATGCCGGTGTCCTTGACATAGATTTCCAGGTTCGGTGGATTAAGCCTGTATCCTAGCTCAATATAACCGGTCCTGGTGAATTTGAGTGCGTTTTCAAGAAGGTTGCCGAGGATCTTGTTCAGCTTGGTTTCATCGGAAAGGATTGTACTGTCCCTGTCGGAAAGACCTTTCTTAAGGATCAGGTCAATTCCCGATTCCCTGACCTTTATCCCAAAGATCATCTGGAGGTCATTGAGCAGGTCATTGAGGCAAAACCTGCGTTCAAGGGATTTAACCTGCCGGGTTTCGAGCCTGGAGATCTCAACGATATTATCAATGACCCTGAGCAATTGTTCGCTCGACTTTATGATCACCGAAGCGTATTGCTGTCTTTTTTCATCCGAAAGGCCCGGATCATTGATCAGGCCTGCAAAACCGATAATGCCATTCATCGGCGTCCTGATCTCGTGGCTCATATTCGCGATGAAGGAGGATTTGAGCTGGTCGCTTTCTTCGGCCCTGTCCCTTGCAATAAGAAGTTCCTGGTTGATGCTCATCAACTCTTCATTCTGCGTTTCGATCTCCTCTGTTTTCTCCTTGAGCTGAAGCTCAAATTCTTTACGTTCGGTTATATCCACTGCCATGCTGCTAACGGCGAAACGGCCGTCGGGGAGCTGCCCGATGGGACTGGTCCTGAACTCCCAGATGCGTCTCTCCCCGCTTTTGGTCAGTATTTCCCATTCCCCGTCATACTGCGGGCTTTTGATCTTATAAAGATTCAGAATGTGTTCCCTGCCCGCCTTTGCATTCTCTCCGTAGGCTTTCCGGGTCCAATCCGGGATAGTCGGTATATCCTCCAGGGTATAACCGGTAAGATCCGTCCACAATTTTGAGATCATAACCACTTCTTCCTCTGCATGAATGATAATGGGAAAAGGAGCATGTACGATGGCATTCCGGAAACGTTTTTCACTGTTCTCAAGGGTTTTTTTGGCAGCCCCAAGCCGTTTACCCAGGTTATCGGAGATAAGGATGATGATCAGGCCGAAGAGGGTAAGAGCGAAAACGAGCTGAAGAGCCGAGGCAAGCGCCGGATTCTTCAGCTGGGAAAGTAGCTTCACGTTGATGTAACTGTTAATGATCAGCAAAAGGAAGACGGCAGGCAGAAAGGTCTGCGTAAGCTGGCTCTGGATGGAAGACCCTGTCAGGAGGGAGAAAGGCCA
Organism: uncultured Bacteroidales bacterium; assembly: GCA_963771005.1. Taxonomy (GTDB): domain Bacteria; phylum Bacteroidota; class Bacteroidia; order Bacteroidales; genus DASQZK01. The sequence continues at coordinate 185,690 of CAVYRO010000006.1, read as the reverse complement.
GAAAGCAAACCGTATGGCCATAAGGAAGGAAATGCTGAGGATCCAGAAGCAGATGGCTGTCGGAAGGGCAACAGGGATAGTTGTTCCCCCATAGAGGATAGGAGCCTTGTAAAGATAGCCGATCAGCAAAACGCTGGATATAAAAAATGTTATAAAAGCTGCGATCCCATAGATCAGCCTGCTATACCTGAATTTCATATTGAAAAAGAGCAATGAAGCCGTACAAATGAGGAGAAAAAGCAGGGCCGTAACAGGCGACATCCTTCCCGTAACGTAGGAAGACTCAATCGATGGGTTTTTGATGAAAAGGCTTTCAATATCCCAGGTTCCCCGGAATATCCATTTCATCAGGATCATTAATGCAAGCAGGAAGATGGATCCGACAGAAAGACTGCTGAGGATTCCAGCCTGTTTGCTTCTCTGTTTGTAATATCCCAGAAAACTCAGGCATATTATCAAAAAGGAAACAGCTGTAGATGGAGCTATGGGGATATACAAGGGAGAAAACCTTGAGAATAGCGTTTTTCCTGAAATCCAGCCGAATAATCCCAATATTGCAATAAAGAGGACTATGCTGATCAACACCTGCTCCGACCGCTTATATTTTTCCAACCCACTGAACATAGACCAGTCAATGATACGTGTAAAACTAAATAATTGAAAATCAGTATTTTTATTCAACAGGGACCCGACGAGCCTTATATGGTCCCTATCCATTGAATGAAAAGGAAAACGGGATAAATATACAATTATATTTATTTATTCAAAACAATTTTGGAACGCCGCACTTCAGCCTCAATTCCATGTATCATAATACCATGAATAACGGTATAGATCATAGGATTTTACAATTTGCCTTCCTGCCATATATATTTTTATCATTCATTAAAATCTATTCTTCCCCTGAAGGCGGCAGACCGGTTGCTGAGATTGATACCATCGAAATGATATTCATTCCCGTTCTCCTGTCTGCGTTCAATACTGAGGGTTTCGCCGGGCATTGTCTCCTTAAGATAATTCACCGACAGCCGCGTGGGGTAGTGTCCCTTGTGAAATTCGAGGCTGAAGGTATCCATCATCCAGTCGACATACCGGGTTGCGGTCACGTGTTTGTTCAGGTCGAGATCGAAATAACCCGTGTGGTTTACGAAAATATCGCCGTTCCCGACAGGAAGGAGCTTTTCAGGAAGGCTTTCAATTGCATTCTTCATGTGGAGGCTCTCAAAAATACCGGCATGAATGTTGTCTATTTTTTTCGGCCGTTTGGTTTCAATATCCACGGCGAGCCATCCGGAGGTTGCTCTTGCGACGATTTCGCCCCGGGTATCGCGAACCAGGAAATCCCTTAGGTAGATGATCTTTTCGATTTTCTTCGGCCAGGTTTCCACCCCGACATCCTCGTACCACTTGAAGGGGCGGGATATCTCAAGGGTGAGCCTGCTGAGTACCCAGAAAAGCTGCTGTGCACGGATCCCGCCGAACCCGAATCCCAGGCTGTCGGCCGAATTTATGGCCGATTGTACAAGGTAATTTACCAGGGCCCCAAGCCTGAGACGTGCCTCCATATCGGTATCCGCCGATGTTACCCTGAAGGTGGTGTATGAAATAAGTTCTTCTTTTGTAAAATCTCTCATGGAAAAATTTTTTGATATTTTAGGCTGAATGTTTTCAGCCTGCCCAAAAATAAAGATTATTCCATTAATTTTCAGCCGGCCGTATGGCAGTTTCACAGCATGCTTTGGCGAGGATGAAAATGGAGGGCGGGAAGATGAATGTTGAACACCGGTCTATATGGATCGTACGGATGATCACTGATTGTTTGTTTTGTTTACTATATTTGTTATTCGGCTCCGCTCAGGGACCGGTGACTTCTTCGTTCATCGAATCGACCGGTCCCTGAGCGATGAAGGGTCATCGAGTTTTTTTGCGAACACTAATTATCAAGAATACTTCCCAATACTAAAACCATCCTGTCATGAAAAAAATCCTGTGGCTTGCATTTATCCTTCCCCTCTGTATGGCGGGTTGCAATCCTTCCCGTAATTCCGTGGGCGGGCTCCTGTCGTTGCATCAGGCTGATTCGGTTTTCGGTTCAAGGAAAGCATTCATGATGCCATATGGGGAATTCAGGGATTTCATCGATTCACTGAAAGGAAAAACCTCCGCGGGAGATCCGGTGTCGGATGAATATTTTTTCCATAGCCTCATATACGGATATAACCTGAACCACAGCCTGCAGATCCCATACAGGGGCTTCACTACCGATCCGGATTATCATGAGCTCGCTGCCGGAGTCCGCTTCGATACTGACAGCCTGCTGAAAAATGAGGAATACTGCAAATTTATCGGCCGTTATCTCGATCTTACCGCCAAATACATGATCGAAGCCGGGGATGCACATGCATACAGGGATAATCTTTTCATCAATACCCAGTTCGACATCGCGAGGAAGCAGATGACCGGGGAGGTAAAACAATATGCATTATACAGGATCATGATGCTTCAGATCAATACCTTCGGGATCGATAATACCGGCAAAATGTATGCGGATTTCAGGAACGAATGCCACGATGCCGCCTGGCGGGGGGCCGTTGAGGGGGCCTACGAAAAGCAGATGCTAAATTACGGCAGGGCGGAAAAAACAGTATATAAGGTGGTGGGAACAGATAGTCTGAATGCCTATATGATATACCCCGGAACGCGGATCAAAAACATGCCATGCATTGTCATGATCCATGAGGGGGGCTGGTATAACGGTCAGCCGGGTGAGATGCTGGGGCTCTCGGAGTTATTCAGCCAACTCGGTTACGTTGCCATATCCATTGAATACCGCACGAAGGCCAGGCAGAATGCCACTCCGGCCGACGCCCTCCGGGATGTAAAATCGGCCATCCGCTGGGTGAGGGAGAATGCTGCGAAATTAAGTATTGATCCCCACAGGGTTCTCGCCGGGGGATATTCGGCAGGTGGTCACCTCGCCGCAGCAACTGCACTTATTCCGGGCTATGAACATCCCGGGCAGGACACAACAATAAAGAGCATACCCGATGCCGTAATCCTTTGGTCAGCCTGTGTCGATCCGACGGTGGATGCGTGGTTCAGCTATTGCCTTCGCGGATCGGATGATCCGGTGAGACTTTCACCGACAGATCATGTTGTACCCGGCGCCCCGCCCTTTCTGATCTTCCAGGGGACGAACGATGAATTTCTCGATTACCGCACACATATCGCTTTCAGGGATAAACTGGAGAAAGCGGGAGATTATTGTAATCTCGTGGTATACGAGGGGATAAGTCATTTCCAGGTTGAACAACAGGATATGAGACCTGTAATTGAGACATTTTTGCATGACCACTTGCAACCGGTTCCTTAATCCTCGAATTTAACACTATGGATGCATTTTTCCGGGAAAAAAATTGACTTTGATAAAAAACTGAGTAAATTGTTCCGGGTTTAATCCTAAAATAATCTGTATTAATTCAGCATAAAGGTTATTTTCCGGGGGAGCTGTCTCCCCGTGATCTGCCCGTATGTGAGAAATTTCCCGCATCGGCAGGTGCGAAGCTTACTGTTCTCTTTGATCCCGGAAAGGATCAATATCAGGAAAAAGTAAGATACAAGTATATCAGGGCTTTTTCCCGTAACCCTGTTTTCAAAACTCTTTCAAGCAGCGGAATATGTCTGTCCGACTCGTATTCATACCGGTATTTTTGATTATGCTTTCCACCTTCACCGGAAGAACTCTGAAAGGGCAGAACATCGAAAATCTGGGTAAGGAAAAGCCATTTTCGATCACAGGTACTGTGGGCGGATCAATGATGTTCTATGGTGTGAGCGGCAGGCCTTCCAGTCGAAAACCTTTTATATGGATGCTTAACGGGTCCCCGACGATTTCGCTTTATGGCGTCCGGTTCCCCTTTTCATTTACGGTGAGTGAAGAGCAGAGAGATTTTCGCCAGCCATTCAATAAATTTGGAGTTAGTCCTTATTATAAATGGGTGAAAATTCACCTGGGCTACAGGAATATTAACTGGTCTCCTTACAGTATGGCAGGACACACCATATATGGAGCGGGGGCCGAACTCACGCCGGGGAAATTCCAGATAGGCGTTATCTACGGGCGGCTTTTAAGAGCCGTCGATCCGAATTCACTCACATACGACCTGAATCAATCGTTTGTCAGTACCCCATCCTTCGCGAGAAAGGCTCTGAGCCTGAAATTCGGTTACGGTACGGAAAAAAACAGTGCCGCAATTATTTTTATGAAAGGCTGGGATGAGCCGGGCTCACTGGATACGGATACATTGATCTCCGGGCTGATGCCGGCTGAAAATGTGATTGTTTCATTTCTTACGCATCAGCAGATCTTTTCGCATTTTAATTTTGACCTTCAATTGTCACAATCCCTGTACACCAATGACATAAACTCAGTCATCGCCGACAGTTCATCACACCGGCTTATGGACATAATTCCGGGATCTTATACCGACAACGCCACAACATATACCAGCAATGCCCTTGAAACAACCTTCGGTTATTCAGGGCCGCAGGTTTCCCTAAACATCCGGTTTAAACAGATCGATCCCGGGTATCGGTCCATGGGGGCTTATTTCTTCCAGAATGATATCCGGAATCTCACGTTCGAACCGGCCTGGCATTTCGGAAAACAGAAATACAATCTTTCGGGGAGTGTTGGTTTTCAGCGCGACAATCTCAAAAATAACCTTCCTTCCACCACGCACCGTACCATAGGCTCGGTAAGCTTTACAGCCAATCCGTCGCAGGTATATAATGCAAACCTTACCTATTCGAACTATGATATGGGGCAATCCAGGGGAACAACTCCGGTTGATTCACTTTACGAGATATCACAGACGACCCGGAATCTTGCCATTAACCAGAATCTGAATTTCACGGGAACTTCCTTCTCCCATATGATCATGCTTGCCTTTAATCTGCAGAAGCTGAAAGATAAGAATGACAACACTGCGAACTTCAATTCCTATAATTCTTCCTCTCTGATGGCAAACTATATGTTCTCGGCTTTGAATTACGGGCTTGCTTTGGGACTGGGATATAACTATACGCTGTTTAGCCTGCAGAATTCAGAGAATCGTATTTCGGGCCCGGTTATTTCTGTGAGTAAGAGCCTGATCAGGAAGAAGCTCTCGCTGACGATTACCGATAATTATTTTAAAAATGCCCTGACCTACAGTAACGGCGGAGAAGACAGGGTATCAGGTATAAACAGGATATCCTTCAGCGGTACCCTCAAACCTTCCAGGCATCATCGGTTTTATGTTAAAATTTATGTGAACCGGGCAAAGGCAAAAACGGACAATTTTACCCCCTTCACGGAACGGAAAGGAGACACTGGTTATGTATACTCGTTTTAAAAATACCATTCCCGTCATTGTCTTTCTTTTAGTGGCAATGATCATGACGCCCGCCGCGAATGCACAGCGGATTGTGTCAGCCAGTGTGAATACGGTTATGCTTGGGCCGCCGTATAATGTACCTTTTGATCAGTTAAAGGAGAAAATCCGTATTACGGTTCTCTGCAATGCAAGTCTTGAGGGTGTTTATTTGGAAATGATTATCCGCGGGGATAATGGTATAGTCATTCAGACAAACGGCAACCAGGTCGAACAATTTTATGTGGGAGGCGGCGTCCCGCTGATCATACCGAATTCGGACCAGAACCTGGACCTCATCTTTCAGCAGCAGAATCTGAGTTTTTCGAATATCAACCCAAATACCCTTTATACGTACGGACTGCCTTCCGGCCATTATCAGGTTTGCTTCCGTTTATGGAACATGTCAGGAACCGGTCCTGCTCCCTTATCCCCGGCAGCCCCGGCCGGCTGTGCCGATTTCAGTATCCAGCAGGTCGGTTTGAACCTAAGTACCGTGGTACAGCCACCCTTTGATGCAGATTTTCTTCAATACTACGATAAAACGATGGTGACATTGTCGACGGGTCAATTTACACGAATTAACCTCAGGATGACACTGAAAGGCAACAATGGTATCTCCATCAGCACAGCTCCCGGTTATGTACAGGCGCAGCTCACGGAGCTGGAACCGAACGTGCCGGTTATGCTATCTTCACAGGATCTGTGGGACCTGTTTGTTCCCGGACATCTTGTATTCAGTGGTATAACCCGGCAGGAGGTGGAAAACAAGGGCCTTCCCGAAGGTACCTACAGGCTTTGCTTTACTGCCTATAATGAGGATGGAATTCCCGTTTCGGGAAACGATCCTGTCGGTTGCAGTGCTCCATTCAGCATCCATTTACTCGATCCGCCGGTCATTCTTGCTCCGGTCTGTGGAAAAGTGATCAGCCAGGGAGCCGCACAACCTGTACTATTCAACTGGACCCCATCACCCGGAGCTCCGCCGGGAACTCCATATACACTCAGGATCGTTCAGATGGACAACCCGGATGTACCCCCGGGTGATGCCTTGCTGACGGCAACCACCCCGGCTTTTTTCGAAACCACGGTATTGGGTACGTCTTTCCTGTACGGGCCTGCACAACCGGTACTCGAAGAGGGGAAAAAATATGCTTTCGAGATCATCGCGGGCACGGAATCGCTTAACATCAGCAATCCCTTTGATTTTGATGCTGCTAAGCTGCGATTCAAGAATAACGGCAGAAGCGTTCCGTGTTATTTTGAATACGCGGGTCCCGGCCTGGTATTCACTCCCGGAGCTATAATAAAAGAGACCGGCCCGGAATATTCGCAAATAGCTCCCGATGCCAATATTCTCCCTTTCTCCACCGTATCGGGTCAATTGAATTATAAATTCAAAGGTCTGAAACTGACCCTTGGAATGATCAACTTCCCTTCCGGAGAAGAGTCATCCAACTCTAAACCTGCAAACGGTCCGGTAGGAGATGCAATTACCCAAAGCAATTCGAATTTCGGGTTGGTCCAGAATTCGCCACAAACCGTGCAAACGGGTCAGCTTGCATCCTCCCTGGGTTATATCGATCCCGAAGGTTCTACACCGCTCGCTAATGTAAGAGTCAGCCTGGTGGTCAGGTACGTGATGCGTTCGGGATCCATCAACGGGAAGGAGGTCGCCGGATATGTCATAAACCGGAAAGACTTTGCACTCACCTCGGATGAAAAGTACGGTAATAAATTCCCCGGTGACGGTATGGTACTGAAAACCACCTACACGGCTGCTGACGGCACTTTCAGCTTTACTTTCGTGAATGCCGATACTACCATGGGTAAAAACAGCGATCTCGAGGTTTACCATTCGGGCGAATTCGGCGATCAGGCCAATGGACAGGTTTACAAAACAATGCGCCTCATTGTCGACAATAAGTATTACTGCAGCCCCGATGTGGACATACATGTCAAACCATGGGAAGGCGCTGAATTAGGTACCCTCGTCTCCTGGGTGAAAAGTTATAACCTGAAAGTGAATGTAAAATCTACAACGGCAACATTCTATGATCAGAGTATGGGCAGCGGTTCCCCCTTGAATGATGTTTCAACAAAGGTCCTCAGGCAGGGTTATATTCCGGGTGTGCCGTACAATGAGGGGAGCATTAAATCCGGGATCAGGACAATGGGCGGACAGAAAAAGCTTGTCGAGGAAGGTACAAGTGACGGAAATGGTGAAGTGCTTTTCTTAAACCTCGTGATGCATGATCCCGATAATAACAGCGACAGGTACTTCATATCCTGTACCACTTCCGAAACCTCAGGAAATATTAATTACAAAGACCTGGAGAAGCGCTACAATCCCATATACCTCAAGGATAAAAAGAACTTTCCTTTCAACTCCCTGGCGAAAGAGCTGATATCCTCCGGAAACACCGGTCAGGGCGGTTTAAACCTGGGTCCGCAGTACCAGGAATACGGGCTGGGGATTACCTTCAATTCTGAATTCGAAGTAAAGACATTCCAGGTTGACATGAATATGTATCCCAAACTGCCGAGGGTATACGGCCAGGCATTTGTAACCGGGATGAAAGACCTTGTCAATCTTAACAATACTATGACGGATACCACAAAACAGGGTGTCAAGATATACCTGTTCAGCCAGTATTCTTCCGATTATCCGGTACCGGAATCTGAACATCTGACAAGTACCCTGTCTATAAAAAGCACTTGGTCTGATGCGAGTGGCAGGTACAGTTTTGAAAATCTCCCCCTGCAGTTTGATTCATTACACTGGAAATCCGGGGATCCGGATACCTACAAGGCGCCGGTGAAAGGTCCCAAACGATGGCTTCTGACAAAGCCCAAAGGTTTTGGCGCTGTAGAAAAAGATCTCAATATTCTTAAATACGGCGACCAGGTGAAAGCAGATCTTATGCTTTATCCTGACGGGATTGCCATGGGTTATGTGGTTGATGAGGTAGGAAAACCGGTAAAAGCAAGCGTAAAAACAGACGGTTATCCTGCCGTTAATACCGGTGAAGCAAATTTCATCACAGCCCTGGCACTGGTTAAGGCGAACGCGAAGGGGCTTGACCAGATACCTCCAAAAGCGCAGATGTTTGTGTTCTATGCTCCCTCAACCGATAATGCAAAAATCACGATCATTCCCGATGATGTATCTTCCTACGCGACACTGGATACATCCATGCGTATTGCTAAAATGAATGACACACAACCTGAAACGGTCCGGAAATTTGTGGTCAGCCAGATCAAACACCGGGTGAAATTCCGGATCAAAGGGTACTCGCAGCCACCGGGAAAAATTCAGCTTCCGGCAAAACCGCTCGAAGGGGTGAAGGTAAAAATCGGTAATATCCTCGAGGATGTCAGCGGCGTTACCGATGACCAGGGTTACGTAACCTTGTCCTTTTTACATTCAGATACTGAATTCTCCCTCGATGTGATCCCTTCCGGCGATTCCGATTACCCGGTTGTTCATACGGCATTTAAGAGCTTTCCGGGAACTAAGGTGGTTTTTATAAAAGATATAGTCTTATACCCCGGGTTTAGGTTAAAAGGATCGGTAACCATCGGTGATGATGATCAGCCGGCAGACTCCGCCAGGGTTTATGTGGAAGGCAATGAAGATATTTTCACCTATACAGATGAAAAAGGGAAATTCGAGCTCAGGAAAATCCCCGGTGAAATGAAACTATGTTCTGTCAATGCCGATAAATTTGATCCTGAGAATGCCATCATTGGCGATAAGAAAGAAAATATTTCCCTTCCGGCCTCTTCACCGGTCGATCTGCATCTGACCGTCGAAACAGGGATCCCGACTGAGTTGTTCGGATTTCCGGTCGTCATCTCCACGGTGGAAAAGCAGGGAAACACAGCAGAGATCTCAGGTGCCCTCCTCGAACCGGAAAAAATTTCAAACGCAAACTTCAGCTTTAAGCCGGGATCAGCCCCGGACCTGAAATTTTCGAAGGTGAAACTGTCAAAATCCACGGGTGGGAATATGTTCAAACCCGAAAAAAAATCATTCGATCTCGATGAGGATATGCTCCAGATCGTCCTGAACAATGCCTTTATGGCCGTTCAACATCCCGTTTCGGGTTCGCTTATACGGGTTGAAGAAGGGACCGGGGGAAAGGGTGTGATACGGGGAAAGGTGATGCTGAAAAATTCATTCCAGTTTAATTCAAGCCTTTTCTCCTTCGATAACAGCGGTGCATGGCTTGCAGAAACCGGGAGTCCGGGAAATGGTGTGACCGTATTCAGGGCACCACCCGATGAGACCAAACCCGGGAAATTCCTGATCACGGATCCCGATGGCAACGACCTGAAGGTCACGCTTAAGGGTTTTGACGGAACAGTGAAAAAAAGTGCCTCCTTCGTTCAACAGGATACACTGAATCTTTCCCTGCAACTGACTACAAAAGAGATAGAGAGTATCAGTCCTTCAAAAATTGCAATAGATATCGGCAATCTTAAACTGACCACTACGGGATTTGAGGAGGTTAAAGGGACAGAAAAACTAAATTTTGCTCTTGAAAAATGGACCGTAGAATCCACGAACTGGTCTCTTTCACAAGCTTCGAAAGGCTTTACAATCGAATCGGGGATCCTCAAAACCGGAATGGTCGATCTTCCTGTAAAAAATATCGAGCTTACGCCTTCAACTTTTAAGATATGGGAGATCGAACTCAAGCAAATGACGCTGGGCGGGGTGGCCCCGCTGACTCTTCAGACAAATAATACTTCTTTCGGTTATTTCCCGTCTATCGGGAAAGACCAGAAGGGACACTGGCGGCTTGCAGTGGTGGGACTTGCAGGAAAACCCGCGGTTACCCTGGCCGGCCTTCCCGGGCTTAAGGACGGTACTGAACTGTCATTCAATACTTTCGCGGTTTTGAGCAACGGGGAACAATCGCTCACATTTACACAGGGCGTACAGGACCTGGAATTTTACAGTACTCTACATGTCAACCCGATCGCGATCTACCCGTACGACGGGTATTTCCTGCTCACCGGAGCCATGGATCTCGGTATTCCCCGGATTGAGAAGCAGAACGGAAACATAAAATTTTCGAAAGAAGGTTCTGCCCTGAAATTTCAGCTCTACCCCTTAAATATGGATTTCGAAGGTCCGGGGAAGGTCAGGTTTTATTCAAGCCAGAAGTTTGGTGATCAGGTATTCAACAATGGGGTTTTTGCAGCTCCCGGCCAGATCAGGGATGAAGAAGGGATTAAACTGAGCGGTATCCTTCACCGTGATAAAACCTCGGTTTGGCTGGAAGTGGATCCCTACGACCAGGTTCTTCCCATCGGGAGTACCGGTAAAACGACACTCGCAGATATCAGGGGAGAAATGAAGGTTGACAATTCCGAAAACGACTGGGGTCTGTTCACCTTTACCGGTACTATGAACGGGGTGAAGGGTATGGAAGGTGACAGGAAGAAAACTTTCACCATTTATGGCGATATTGTTGCGGACAACCAGGATGTGAAGGTTAAAAATATTGATACCGGATTTGGCAATATCAATATTACTTTCGATTACAAGCATGCCAGGATGCTGGGAGATATGGATATCAACAAGAGTTTTTCAGGTCTGAGCCTTCATGGTGTCGCCAACATGCTCGTAGACGGAAGCGGCTGGTATTTCCTGGCCGGGGGGCAGGTTGAAATGCCGGGGCTCGGGGATTTCCAGGCAGGGTTCATGATCGGGGATTATGATGTAATGCCGCCTGACATAACCGGTAAGATTATGCAGTTTGCGTATAACAAGGAGATCCCGACGGCTTTCAATAACCATATCTCTGGCATGTTCATCACCGGGAGAAAAAGTCTTCCCATCATCGACATACCTGATATCAGTATTGATTTGTGGATACTCAGTGCAAAACTGGGAATTGATGCCGGGCTGGATGCCAGGTTGTGGATGGGATTTGACGGATCCGGAAATGAATATGGGATAGCGGCAATGGCTTTTGCCCATGCCTATTTTGTTGCCAGTTCCATAACATGTACCTCGCTGAGTGCGGACGCCAGGGCAGAACTTGGCGCAAAAGGCAGCTACAATACAGGTAGCGGCGCATTCACCATTGGCGGGTGCGGGAGCTTTACACTTTCTGCCCGGATTGAACAGTGCTTTCCAACCCTGATTGCAGGTTGTGAGGGCTGCATCGGGAAAACACTGAATGAGTCCATTAAGGTGAATATGCAGTTCGACTCACAGGGAAATACCAGTCTTTCTTTCGGTTTCGGGAATTGCAGCGGACAACCTGCACTGGGCACGGGATATTAATATTGTAAAAATGAAGTCATGTACAGATACATAAGAATCACCGGTATAACCCTGATCCTGCTGCTCAGCGTACGGTCTGTCCACTCCCAGTATCCTCTGGCGGCCGGATCGCCGCATGGGATCTATATCTTCCTGGACAATCGTATTCCAAAAGATGGCGAGATCCATGTTCAACGCTCTGCGCAGGGGAAAAAAGGAGAAAATCTCATTGCCGTTGTTGAAGCACCTGGCAATTTCGATGAACTTAAGGACAGGATTCACAGGTTTGAGCCGTTATTCAGTGACCTTGGTCACTATTCCGACAGGGATATGAGGCGCATGTGGGATTTCATTCAGAATTACAATGTTATCGACACACTCCCACCGGTGAACTACCCGGTAATGCACCTGGCGGCCGGAACGGCATTCCTTGATACCACGGCTAAAAAGGGGATCGCTTTTACCTATACCATTACGTATTACAGGACCGGGCGAATCATGGATACGAAAAAGACCAATGCTGTCAGTCTTCCCGTAAGTAACGATCTGCCTGTTCCGGAATTCCATTCCATGGAAACGGATCAGAACCGGGTATATGTCGACTGGATGGTAGAAGCCGATCCTTACCTGTATTCCTTCAGGGTATTCAGAAGAAAGAACATGGCCGGTGAGTTTTCTAAAATCACACCGGAACGGGGGTTTTATAACAAGGGCGACTCACTATTTCTGGTTATGAATGACCGGAGCGCGGAGCCGCGTACGGTATATGAGTATTACATCGAGCCTCTCGACAGGCTTGAAAATCCCGGCAAACCGTCTGATCCGGTGGTGACACAGGATTTTGGACAGGCAGACATTCCCGTTTTACGCCGTTTTGATGTTTCACAGGGAAGTGACGATCATACCGTCAGGCTATACTGGCAATACAGTGATCCTGAACTTGTGCGGAGCATCAGTATTTACAGGAGTGAAATATTCGATTCTGCCTATTCGAAAATAGCCGAAGTCCCTGCAACAGATTCCGTATTTACCGATAATGTCCAGGGTGCCATGGAGAATTACTATTACTACCTCATCCTTCAGGGCATCATGAATAAGAGCTTTCCCAGCGCAAGGGTCGGAGGACATGCCATTAATCTTATGCAGCCCTCTCCGCCACGCGAAGTGGCTGCCGAACCGGTGGAGAATGGCGTGAAAATATACTGGAAACATGAAGACCCGGTGATCATGGGCTATTATATTTACAGGGACCAGGGGCTTAATGACTCGCTGCAGCAGGCTTCAGGTCTGATACCTGCCGGCGGAGAGCTGATGTCGTATGTTGATACCTCAAAAGCCCTCATGGGTAATCGTTCTTTCCGTTATGCGGTGATAGCGGTTAACGACGGATATCGCCTGAGCCGGGTATCGGATGTTGTGGCAGCCCGGCCAATGATTGCTACGGAAGTGCTCTCTCCCTCTGATCTTCACGGTGGGTTCATCGACGGGCACGTGATCCTTGTTTGGGATGACATGAATGCCCAGGATGAATATCTCACCGGGTACAATATCTACAGGAAAGAGCCCGGGTCTTCTTTTTCAAAAATTAATGAGACGTTACTGCTTTTCAATACCAACACGTTTACCGATACCACGATCGATAAAGGGAAAACCTATGATTATGCCGTGACATCCCGGGATGAATCCGGAAGCGAAAGTTCATTCAGCAAACCTCTGAACATTATCATCCCGGCGGGGGATGAGATACCACCGGCTCCCTATGGTTTGAGGGTTTCGAAGGGTAACGGTGCGGTCGTCCTGTCGTGGCCGGCGGAAACAGCCGGCAGTTCATCCCGGATAAGGATCTATAAATATGAGGCGGGGCAAAAGGCGGCCATGATCGCTGAAATAGCCGGGGACAATTATAATTATGAGGATAAAATGGTCAGCTCCGGGCATCTTTATTTTTATTATCTCACGGTTGTATCCGGTGCAGGTAAAGAATCAGGTCCGGGAAACAGGGCTTCGGTCAGGTACTGAGATCGTGGGTCAGGGTATGTTTACGGGTTCAGCAAGGGAAATAATGGATAGTAATAAAACCATGATAATCATATATGGATACAGGAAAATTGATCCTCACAAATGGAATCTTATGTTCCTCTTGCCTGGCTTTATCTTTATGCTGGCTGCCTGCGGGAAACAGGATCTATACGAGAATCCGCTTTCCCCGATAATAGAGTCCATTTATCCTGAACAGGGAAAAGCCGCTACTACCTTATATATATACGGCCGTAATTTTAGTCCCGCGATTTCCGATAACCGGGTTCGTATCGGAAATAAAGAGATTGCCATCTATAAGTCAGACTCCGCCTCGATTATGGCCATTATCCCGCCGGGTTTGATGTCCGGGAATGTGCAGGTAGAGGTTAGAAACAAAGCAGTCATGGGTCCGTATTTCACCTATTTACCCACTGTCATTGTCGGGACTTTCTCGGGCAGCGGCCTGATAGGATCAGAAGACGGGAGTGCAGGTGAGGCGCGGTTCAACACCCCGCGTGCCCTGGCAATTGACGGGAGCGGGAATCTCTTCCTTGCCGACCAGATGAACCATTCGATCCGGAAGATCACCCCTGATGGAAGGGTATCAACCCTTGCAGGGGATGGTACAGAAGGGTTCGCTGACGGTTCGGGGGCACAGGCCCGGTTCAGACAGCCTGTGGCTTTGGTTGTAAATGCCGATGGGAACCTGTATGTCGCTGATTTTGGTAACCATGCGATAAGAAAGGTAAGCATGTCCGGCGCTGTGACCACCATTGCCGGAGATTCACTGGCAGGATATTCGGATGGTACCGGGAAATCAGCCCGGTTTAACGGTCCCTCCGGAATAGTTTCTGATCAGACAGGGACGCTCTACGTTGCCGATTTTTTCAATAACGTCATCCGGCAGGTCACTCCGGCAGGCAGGGTAACGACATATGCCGGAACCGGAACAGCTGGCGCGACTGACGGAGACAGGCAGAACTGCAGGTTCACCCTGCCTGCCGGTATGGGTATGGGACCTCAGGGGAACATTTATGTATCGGACTGGGGCGGCTTCAGGGTGAGGAAAATAACTCCACAGGGTATAGTTTCCACACTGGCAGGCAGTACACAGGGATATGCCGACGGCGATGGCAAAACCGCAAAGTTCAACACCCCTTATGCTGTTTCATGCGATGCCGCCGGAAATGTTTTCGTCGCCGACGGTTTTAACAATGCAATCAGGCAAATCGGCCCCGGTGGCGATGTAACAACACTTGCCGGTGGCTCTGAGGCAGGATACAAAGACGGGAGTCGCGAGAATGCCCTGTTTAACGGCCCTGTTGGCCTGGTTTATGATACCTTGAACAATAATTTATATGTGACCGGGTGGTACAACCATCGCGTCAGGATAATAACGATCAGGTAGGGCAGAATTTGATGCTTTTCCGAACCGGTGAAATAACATTAGAAAATTTGACAGCCGGTAAGTCCCCCGCTTATGACCTCCCTTACCCAAATCAAGCCGCCAGATTAACCCTTCATCCTTCTATTTCCCTTCTTCCTTCTTCTTTCCCGATCCTCCCCTGTAACAGAGGGCATCATTCAGGGCTATCACCGCATCACGGTAACTTTCTCTCGGGATGACGAACTGGATGTTCACCTGCATAAGCGACTGCGAGAGGGCCGCCACATTGATGCACCGGTCGGCAAGGGCAGTGGCCGCTTTGGCAATGACACCCGGACGGGTCACATTCGTACCGAGGGCACAGATGAGGGCACATGGAAAAACGGTAACCTTCTGGTATTTGGATTTCAGTTCGGCAACAAGGGTTTCCTGCAGATCCTGTTCCCAGATCACCTGTGTGATGCAGTTTGCATTGGTGGCTTTGAGGATATAACTGACTTTGTATTTTTCGAAAATATCCATGATCCCCCTGTCAAAACCGACACTCCCGACCATCAAAGGATCGTGGACCTCGATGGCTACAACCCTGTCGGAGCCCGTAATGATCTCCACCCGGGGATCCTTGTCGATATAATCCTTTGAGATCAGGGTTCCCGGATGTTCCGGTTCGAAGGTGTTCTTCACCCTGATATTGATACCCGCAATCTCAAGTGGCTTGGATGCTTTGGGATGAATGGCTTCCATACCCACATCGGCCAGCTGGTCGGCAACATTGAAGTTGGTAAACCCTACCGGTACTGATTTTTCAATCCCGACTATATTCGGATCAGCGCTGGAAAGGTGAAATTCCTTATGGATCACGGCCTCGTCTGCACCGACTTCCACTGCAATTTTACTGAAAGTGACCTCGGAATACCCCCGGTCGAATTCCCGCATGATCCCTTCCGTGCCTTTTGTATACCCGGTGGCAACGGGAAGGGCATTGCCGAAATCAATGCCTTTGAATTCCTTTCGTATTCTCTCATCAATGGTAAGATATTCCGCATCGTTGAATCCGCAGAGATCGACAAAAAGAGCATTGATGCCCTGGTTCCGGAGGATGTTGACCGAATTGAAGGCGGAATGCGCCTCCCCGATGGAAGACAAAATTTCCCTGGCAGCGAGGAGAATGTTCTGACGGTTGACATACCCGCTTCCGAGAACATCTGCCAGGCTCTTAAGGTAATTCCGGGCTTCATTGATCCGTACGGTGATGAAATCATCCGCTTCGAACCGGTCCAGACCGATGGATTCAAATTTTCTGTTCAGGGCTATCAGTTTCTCCAGCAACTCATCCAGCGCTGCATTGTAATCCTTGTTTTTCTCAAATTTAGAATATATCCCAGGCTCGCCCGTTTTTTTATGTTCCAAAAGCCAGTTAGTTACATTATTGTAGGCGGAGACAACGAAGATCCGGTTATAGTAATCCCCGGGCTTCCTGTTTCCTAAGATGATATTTTTCAGGACTTCGTCAAACTTTGACATCGATGTTCCGCCAATCTTTTCAACGGTTAGCATAACTATGATATAATAATTGTTTTGGGTAACAAAAATAGCCAGAATATCAATAGGGTCTGTTTCATATCATGAAAGTATTTCCATAAATGTTTTCGTATCTTTTATTATCATTCAAAAATAAAAAAGTATCTTCATTCACTGTGTGGAAACTATAGTAAACCAAAGCTGAAACAGATCCTTTATTTCCTGATTCTCTGTTTTTAAATGAACAAGTACAATTCCCGGTAGTTTTTAAATTACCGGTTTCAGCATTCCGGCGGAAGACAGGATTTTAATTGTTTCAAATTACACTTCAAAACATGAAAACAAGGCTGATGTTAATATCGATCGTCGCTATCTTTCTGTCCCCGGGTTGCAAAAAAAAGGATGAGCCCGTCAGTAAGGTTAAAGCGGCTTTTTCCGTGAGCAGTACAAATCCCGCCATCGATGAGGCCGTCAATTTTACGAACCAGTCGGAGAATGCCGATTATTTTCAGTGGGACTTCGGTGACGATAACATTTCCGTGGATGAAAACCCAGTGCATACTTTCAGTTCACCCGGTAATTTCAAGGTTATCCTTAAAGCAATCGGGAATAACAGTTCCGATACGGTATCCACCCACATAAGGGTGGACGTGCCGGAAGGCATGGTTTCCATTTTTGAAGGAACAGGAATTACCGGTCTTACAATTTTGGAAGATACATGGGAAACCATGTTAAGCAGTTTTCCCGTGGAGAATGCAGATACCTCGTTTATTTCCGCTTATCTTTCGGATTACGGAGTCTACCTTAATCAAATCTATTACCCGAACGAAGGTATTGTGGGGGTCTTCTTTTCCGAGGGAGATTATATAGCCAAGACCGATCCCCTGGTGGGACTGATCCTGTGGCCGCCCTACGACGGGTTTACCATTAAGAATATTACGATTGGCAGTACGATGGCTGCGGTAACCGATGTTTACGGAATTGCCGATCCAATATATAACACGAACAGCTACCTGGGTTATTCCTACCCTTTAAAAGGCATTGATTTTTATTCCTATAAGGATATCGATGTGACCATTGTATCGGAGATAGACCTGTATCCGGCGCAGTCTGCACGAAAGAGTTCATGGCCCGATATCAGGAAATACGCCGGCAGGTTCAGCGAAAGAAAAGTAAGAATGAAATAGTGCCGGATGTCCGCAGGAAACGGACGGGCTCTTACAGCTGCATCGATTATTTATTCCCTCCGATGCACAATGAGCCGGTTATTCCTGGTTAGGGGATTTCACCGGGCTTATCGCAGGAAGGCCAGTGGCATGGAATGAATTTCCGCATCCGGCAGGCCGTCCTTCCAGACAATCTCCCCGTTAACAAAGGTTATTTCCACCCGGTGGTGCATCTGCTCCCCCTCCAGCGGTGACCAGCCGCATTTATAAAGCAGTCCTTTCCTTTCCACCGTCCACTCAGCCCCGGGATCAATGATCACAAGATCTGCATAGTAGCCTTCCCGGATATATCCCCGGCGGTCCACCCTGTAGATGTCTGCCGGCGTATGACACATTTTTTCCACCACCTTTTCCGGGGTAATGAGACCTTCCCGGGTAAACCCGAGCATGGTAACCAGGCTGTGTTGAACCATGGGCCCTCCCGAAGGTGCGGAAAAATAGGAGTTTTGTTTTTCCTGCAGGGTATGCGGCGCGTGATCGGTGGCAATCACATCGAGCCGGTTATCAAGGAGCCCCTGGAACAAGGCAGACCGGTCTTCTTCAGTTTTCACAGCCGGGTTCCATTTGATGAATGATCCTTTGGCTGCGTAATGGGAATCATTGAAACGGAGATGATGAACGCAAACTTCGGAGGTGATCCTTTTCTCTGAAGAAGGAATATCATTCCGGAAGAGTGCCAGTTCGGCTGCCGTGGAGATATGCAGGATATGAAGACGGGATCCGTATTTTTCAGCCAGTTCGACAGCAAGGGATGAAGACTTATAACAGGCTTCGGCGCTGCGGATCAAAGGATGCATTTGAACGGGGACCTGTTCTCCGTATTTCTCCCTGAAAATTGCCGTATTCCGCCGTATGGTGGCTTCATCTTCACAATGAGTGGCAATCAGGACGGGGGATTCGGCAAAAATGGCCTGCAGGCTTTTCAGGTCATCGACGAGCATATTGCCCGTGGAGGATCCCATGAAGATTTTTATGCCGCATGTCGTTGAGGGATCCACCTTCCGTATCTCATCCAGGTTGTCATTTGTGGCACCGAGATAGAAGGAATAGTTTGCCCTGGATTTTTCCGCTCCCAGGCTGAATTTATTTTTGAGTTCCCCGATGGTAACTGTCTGGGGCTTCGTATTGGGCATTTCCATATAGGATGTCACGCCGCCTGCAACCGCGGCGGCAGACTCGGTGGCGATATCCGCTTTATGGGTGAGGCCGGGCTCACGGAAGTGCACCTGGTCGTCGATAACGCCGGGAAGGAGCCATTTGCCGCCGGCATCGATCACCTCCGTACCGGGTGGCGGGGAGAGGGGGTCTCCGGATATTTTTTCGATCATCCTGTCCTTTATGAGGACATTCCCTTTGAAGGTTCGGTCTTCATTGATGATCGTTGCGTTTCTGATCAGGTATCCGGCCATAGTCTTTTCGTTTATAGGATCGGAAGAAACTGTTGATCTTCATCTTGATCACCCCCCAGATGGCTTCGTTAACTATGCCTCCGCTCATTTTGGATGAGCCTTCCCGTCGGTCGGTGAAAATGATAGGGACTTCGAGGATGTTAAAGCCGAATTTCCAGGTAGTGAATTTCATTTCGATCTGGAAGGCGTAACCCTTAAACTTGATCCTGTCCAGGTCGATCGTTTCAAGGACTTTACGGGTATAGCATTTAAAGCCAGCCGTCGAATCGTGGATGTTCATCCCGGTGATGATCTTCACGTACACCGAGGCGAAGTAGGAGATCAGTACACGTCCCATGGGCCAGTTTACCACATTCACCCCCGAAACGTAACGAGAGCCGACGGCCATATCGGCCCCCTGGGAGGCACAGGCATGATAGAGACGGATAAGATCGTGGGGGTTGTGTGAAAAATCGGCATCCATCTCGAAGATATAGCGGTACTCCCTTTCAAGGGCCCATTTGAATCCCGAGATATAGGCTGTGCCCAATCCGAGCTTCCCGGGGCGTTGAAGGAGATGCAGCCTGTTTGCGTACCTCGGCTGTAACGCTTCCACAATGCCGGCGGTGCCGTCGGGTGAATTATCGTCGATGATCAGCATATCGAACGGAACAGGAAGTTCCATCACCACAGGTATGATTTTCCCTATATTTTCCTTCTCATTGTATGTTGGAATGATTACCAGATTTTCCTTCACAAGCCGATTGAATAGATATGGTTTGACTTAAACATACGAAGATAGTATTTTCTGGAATAATCAAAATAATGGGGGAAAAAGTTCATGAAAAGCGATGAAGAAAATGAATGACGAAAGCTTACCCAATCTTCATACCGGGACAAACGTTGCAGCGGAAGGATGAACTTTATAAAGGAGCCCTGAATTTTTTCAGGGCGTTTTTTATGGGTGCAAAAGGTTCCCCGGTAATGCCGGAGGTGGTCCGTTTCCGGGAGAATGAAAAAAAATTTGCATTCCAAAGAGGTGATTATCAAAGGCATGATTTTTTCCCTTAAAAAAACACGGGAAATGTTTTGGTAAGTCGAAAAAGCGCTTCTATATTTGCAGCCCCAAAGACGGGAAACACGTTCTGAGAAACCACTGAAAACGGGCAAAAAATTCTTGTTAAAAGTTTTGTCAAGTCAAAAACGGGGGCATATATTTGCAGCCCGGATGGTGGTAAAAAGTTCCTGGAAATTTTGAAAAAAGAGGTAGGCAAAGAAAAGTGAAAAAAGATTTGCAGAATTGAAAAATTAGTTCATATCTTTGCAGCCGCTTTCAGAAACAGCAAGTTCTTTTAAAAGGGTGCAAATGACGATCGGGGAAAATTTTCCGGAGAGGATATGGAGAGGAGAGAGAAGGTGATTTGTTTTGCATCCGGTTTTTCAGAAGCACGTTCTTAGCGATAAAAAAAGATTGCGTGATACGGATAATTTTGTTATCTTTGCAATCCAAAAATATAGTAAAAGCAAGTTCTTTGAAGATATTGAAAAGGTAAAGTAAGGTAGAAGAGGCACTATCAATTTTTTTGAAGTGGATAATGAATCTTGAGACAGAACTAAATTCATAATTACAATGAAGAGTTTGATCCTGGCTCAGGATGAACGCTAGCGGCAGGCCTAACACATGCAAGTCGAGGGGTAAGGCTCTTTCGGGAGTACACGACCGGCGCACGGGTGAGTAACGCGTTTGCAACCTACCTCTAACTGGGGCATAGCCCGGAGAAATTCGGATTAATACCCCATAACATTATGAAGAGGCATCTCTTTATAATTAAAGCTCCGGCGGTTAGAGATGGGCATGCGTGTCATTAGCTTGTTGGTGAGGTAACAGCTCACCAAGGCAACGATGACTAGGGGGTCTGAGAGGATGATCCCCCACACTGGTACTGAGACACGGACCAGACTCCTACGGGAGGCAGCAGTGAGGAATATTGGGCAATGGACGCAAGTCTGACCCAGCCATGCCGCGTGCAGGATGACTGCCCTATGGGTTGTAAACTGCTTTTTTACGGGAAGAACTATTTCTACGTGTAGAGATTTGACGGTACCGTAAGAATAAGCATCGGCTAACTCCGTGCCAGCAGCCGCGGTAATACGGAGGATGCAAGCGTTATCCGGATTCATTGGGTTTAAAGGGTGCGTAGGCGGAATATTAAGTCAGCGGTGAAATCCTGCAGCTCAACTGTAGAACTGCCGTTGATACTGGTAATCTTGAATGTAGTTGAGGTGGGCGGAATGTGTAATGTAGCGGTGAAATGCTTAGATATTACACAGAACACCGATTGCGAAGGCAGCTCACTAAACTATGATTGACGCTGAGGCACGAAAGCGTGGGGAGCAAACAGGATTAGATACCCTGGTAGTCCACGCTGTAAACGATGATCACTCGCTGTTGGCGATATACTGTCAGCGGCTGAGCGAAAGCATTAAGTGATCCACCTGGGGAGTACGGTCGCAAGATTGAAACTCAAAGGAATTGACGGGGGCCCGCACAAGCGGAGGAACATGTGGTTTAATTCGATGATACGCGAGGAACCTTACCTGGGCTTAAATGCAGGGCGACGGACCGGGAAACTGGTCTTCCTTCGGGCGACCTGCAAGGTGCTGCATGGCTGTCGTCAGCTCGTGCCGTGAGGTGTCGGGTTAAGTCCCATAACGAGCGCAACCCTTATCGTTAGTTGCCAGCGGGTAATGCCGGGGACTCTAACGAAACTGCCGGTGTAAACCGTGAGGAAGGTGGGGATGACGTCAAGTCAGCACGGCCCTTATGTCCAGGGCTACACACGTGTTACAATGGTCGGTACAAAGGGCAGCTACCTGGTGACAGGATGCTAATCTCTAAAACCGATCTCAGTTCGGATTGAAGTCTGCAACTCGACTTCATGAAGCTGGATTCGCTAGTAATCGCGCATCAGCCATGGCGCGGTGAATACGTTCCCGGGCCTTGTACACACCGCCCGTCAAGCCATGGAAGCTGGGGGTACCTGAAGTCCGTAACCGCAAGGATCGGCCTAGGGTAAAACAAGTGACTGGGGCTAAGTCGTAACAAGGTAGCCGTACCGGAAGGTGTGGCTGGAACACCTCCTTTCTAGAGAGAGATTCATTAGAAAATCTCTTCTACCCCTTTACCTTTTTAAATTTATTGCGAAGTGAGGTAAGTCCGAAGCTTTGCTCTGGTAAGTCCCAAAGCTCTGACTTTAAGTTAATAAGGACACTGAGCTAAACTGCAGATCGGGCTGAGCAGGGCAGATGCGTTTTCAGTCCCGTAGCTCAGTTGGTTAGAGCGCTACACTGATAATGTAGAGGTCCCCAGTTCAAATCTGGGCGGGACTACTCATTTGTCGATTTATTGATTTATTGATTTATTGATTGGTACTTCTATTCCAAAAATCGACAAATCAACAAATCAACAAATCAACAAATGTATCCGCTGGGGGATTAGCTCAGTTGGCTAGAGCACCTGCCTTGCACGCAGGGGGTCAAGGGTTCGAGTCCGTTATTCTCCACAAAAATTCGCAAATTTGTTCTTTTGAAATACGGATACAATGGTTATTATCTGGTTCGATTCCGGATGTATCACAATGCCGTGTATACGGCCGATCCGTCTTTGCTTTTCAGCTTAGGCGGCTGAGAGTTCTTTGACATATTGGAGTAAAATTGATTTTTTAATTTGATAAGATTGAAAAAAGTAATTAAGGGCGTATGGAGGATGCCTTGGCTCTCAGAGGCGATGAAGGACGTGATAAGCTGCGATAAGCTGCGGGTAGGTGCAAATAACCATTTAATCCGCAGATTTCCGAATGGGGCAACCCGTCATGTTGAAGACATGACATTCCGAGTAATCGGAAAGCGAACCCGGAGAACTGAAACATCTAAGTACCCGGAGGAAAAGAAAACAATAGTGATTCCCCTAGTAGTGGCGATCGAACGGGGAATAGCCCAAACCATGATTGTTTAGGCAATCATGGGGTTGTAGGACCACGATATGAGACTTATTTTTGAAGTAGAATCATCTGGAAAGTTGAACCATAGCGGGTGATAGTCCCGTAAACGTAAGAAATTAAGGATCTAGTGGTATCCTGAGTAGCGCGGGACACGAGAAATCTTGTGTGAATCTGCCAGGACCATCTGGTAAGGCTAAATACTACTGAGAGACCGATAGTGAACTAGTACCGTGAGGGAAAGGTGAAAAGTACCTCGAACAGAGGAGTGAAATAGATCCTGAAACCATACGCTTACAAGCGGTCGGAGTCCCGATTTATCGGGATGACGGCGTGCCTTTTGCATAATGAGCCTACGAGTTACTCCTCACTAGCAAGGTTAAGTATTTAAGATACGTAGCCGAAGCGAAAGCGAGTCTGAATAGGGCGTTTAGTTAGTGGGGGTAGACGCGAAACTTTGTGATCTACCCATGGCCAGGTTGAAGGTCCGGTAACACGGACTGGAGGACCGAACCAGTACACGTTGAAAAGTGTTTGGATGAGCTGTGGGTAGGGGTGAAAGGCCAATCAAACTGAGAAATAGCTCGTACTCCCCGAAATGCATTTAGGTGCAGCCTCGGGGCGAGTGTCGTAGAGGTAGAGCTACTGATAAGGCTAGAGGGCTTCACCGCCTATCAACCCTTGACAAACTCCGAATGCTACGACATATCCCCGGGAGTGAGGCGTTGGGTGCTAAGGTCCGGCGCCAAAAGGGAAACAACCCAGACCATCAGCTAAGGTCCCTAAATATATGCTAAGTTGATCAAACGAAGTGCGACTGCTCTGACAGCTAGGATGTTGGCTTGGAAGCAGCCATTCATTTAAAGAGTGCGTAACAGCTCACTAGTCGAGCGGTTGTGCGTGGATAATAATCGGGCATCAAGCATATTACCGAAGCTATGGATTGCTGACTTTACGTCAGCAGTGGTAGGGGAGCATTCCAGTCAGCGCTGAAGGTGAATCGTAAGATTTGCTGGAGCGTCTGGAAAAGAAAATGTAGGCATAAGTAACGATAATCCAGGTGAGAAACCTGGACGCCGATAGACTAAGGTTTCCTGATCAACGCTAATCGGATCAGGGTTAGTCGGGTCCTAAGGCGAAGCCGAAAGGCGTAGTCGATGGACAACTGGTTAATATTCCAGTACTACCTTATATTGCGATGGGGTGACGAAGTCGTGAAAGACCCGCGTACTGACGGAATAGTACGTTAAAGGTTGTAGGTATACAGACAGGTTAATAGCTTGACTGTGCTGAAACTGATAGTACCGTGAGCCTTCGGGCAAGCGGATAGTGGTCCTAATCATACTTCCTAGAAAAACCTCTAAGCTTCAGATGTAAGGTACCCGTACCGCAAACCGACACAGGTAGTCAAGGAGAGAATCCTGAGGCGCTCGAGTGATTCATGGTTAAGGAACTAGGCAAAATTGACCTGTAACTTCGGGAAAAAGGTCTCCCGACGAAAGTCGGGACGCAGAGAAATGATCCAGGCGACTGTTTATCAAAAACACAAGGCTCTGCTAAATCGAAAGATGACGTATAGGGCCTGACACCTGCCCGGTGCCGGAAGGTTAAGAGGGGATGTTATTGTTGATTCGTCTTCAAGAAGCATTGAATCGAAGCCCCGGTAAACGGCGGCCGTAACTATAACGGTCCTAAGGTAGCGAAATTCCTTGTCGGGTAAGTTCCGACCTGCACGAATGGTGTAACGATCTGGATACTGTCTCAACCATGAGCTCGGTGAAATTGTAGTTCCGGTGAAGATGCCGGATACCCGCAACGGGACGGAAAGACCCCGTGAACCTTTACTATAGCTTAACATTGATTTTGGGTACGCGATGTGTAGGATAGGTGGGAGACTTTGAAGCGGCTTCGCCAGGAGTCGTGGAGTCAACCTTGAAATACCACCCTTCGCTTATTTGGAGTCTAATCCCGCTTGCCGGGAGACAGTGTTTGGTGGGTAGTTTGACTGGGGTGGTCGCCTCCAAAAATGTAACGGAGGCTCCCAAAGGTGCCCTCAGCACGAATGGTAACCGTGCGTAGAGTGTAATGGCATAAGGGCGCTTGACTGTGAGACTGACAAGTCGAGCAGGTACGAAAGTAGGGCATAGTGATCCGGTGGTTCCGTATGGAAGGGCCATCGCTCAAAGGATAAAAGGTACTCCGGGGATAACAGGCTGATCGCTCCCAAGAGCTCATATCGACGGAGCGGTTTGGCACCTCGATGTCGGCTCGTCACATCCTGGGGCTGGAGAAGGTCCCAAGGGTTGGGCTGTTCGCCCATTAAAGTGGCACGCGAGCTGGGTTCAGAACGTCGTGAGACAGTTCGGTCCCTATCTGTTGTGGGCGTTGGAGATTTGAGAGGACCTGCTTCTAGTACGAGAGGACCGAAGCGGACTGACCTCTAGTGTACCTGTTGTGGCGCCAGCTGCACCGCAGGGTAGCTACGTCGGGAAGAGATAAGCGCTGAAAGCATCTAAGCGCGAAGCTTACCTCAAGATGAGATCTCCCTTAAGGGCCGTTCAAGACTAGGACGTCGATAGGCTGCAGGTGTAAAGGCAGTAATGTCAAAGCCGAGCAGTACTAATTGCCCGTGAACTTTTTTCGAACTCAAATTGAAAAATCAATTCCAATATGTCAACGATATTTTCTTTCATCAATGGTGAAAGAAGAAAAGCTTTAGGTGACTATAGCAACGGGGTTCCACCTCTTACCATACCGAACAGAGAAGTTAAGCCCGTTAGCGCCGATGGTACTGCGTTTAGTGGGAGAGTAGGTCGTTGCCAATCTTTTCAAAGCCCCGAACTTCACTGATCGGGGCTTTTTTTATTAACTTGCCTATGTGCATCAGAATTTACATAATAACAATCCTTCTTGCTTGCTCTTTCCTGAATTCCTACGCACAAAACCGGGATTCAATTCCCGGCATTAAGGAATCCCGGAATACCCTACACGATACCATTCCCGAACGGCAAAAGCCACGGCTTTCCGTCAGAGATACCTTACCTGCCCGGCAGGATTCCGTGATCACATCAAAGGATACAATATTCACCCAAAAGGTCGATACCTCCGCCCTGATCAGCAAATTCCTGATCAGCAGCGATACCAATCTTCCCCAACCGGTCGAAATGGATACCTTTATGCTCCCGTTCCATCGCTATAACCCCGTTTACGACAGTAGTTTCTCCAGCACCTTCCTGGGCAATTCCGGACAGGCCAGTGAATCCAACTTCTTCTATAAAAGGGAAAAATCCGCTCCCTTCCTATTCGAAAAACCATATTCCGTATACCTCTACAAACCTTACAACACCCCACATTTCAATACCCATAAACCTTTCACCCAACTCAGGTATATAACCTCGGGAAACCGCGATAACAGCGAACAGATCCTCAGCGCCCTCCATACCCAGAATATCAACAAATATTCGAACGTCGGCCTGCTCTATGATGTCATCGCTTCCAAAGGGATATACCTCGACCAGGAAGTGGGATCCAGCCATCTGAACATCTTCGGAAGTTATGAGAAAGATCCATACAGTTTCTACGCCTCCATGAATGTCAATTCCATTAAAAGCCAGGAAAACGGCGGACTGGTCAGCCTGGACGACTTTATTCAGCACCAGGCTAATGAGGTGAATTACAGGGTTTTCCTTTCCGATGCCAAGTCAAGGTTTAAATACTATTCCTTTTTCGTATCCCAAAAACTAAACCTCAGTGCCCTGGGTGTCGACTCTGCCAAAACAAGAAAGGCCGAACGCTTTATCGTTCAGCATACCATCAATTATGACCGTTACGTGAAAACCTATGCCGATGCCATTACCGCGTCGGATTCACTGAACTTCTATGCGGATAATTATTATACAATCGATGTGGCACTCGATTCGGCATTCTACCATAACCTACGGAACAGGCTCGACCTGAGTATGAGATTCGCCGGTCAAAGCCAGGAACTCAGGATCTACATCCAGCACGAATACAAATCATACAGTTACCTCGCTCCACAGCCGGTGAGCTACCAGTCCAACAGCTTGACCATCGATACCATCATCGCTGATGTAAATAAACAGCACTTTAACGATATCTCCGCCGGTGGAGAATTCAGAGGCTTCGTTGGTAACTGGGCCTATAAAACAAGCGGTTTCCTGTACCTCACCGGATACCGCCAGGCAGATATTTCAGCCGATGGCGAGTTCACAAGATATTTCAGCCATAAAACAAGAAGACTCACCCTTTCAGGCCAGATATCCAGTCTGAAACCGGCATTCTTCCTGCAGAACTACGCCTCATCCCATTTTATCTGGTCCAATGATTTTAAGAATATCGACAATATTGAAGTCAAACTGAACTATTCAGATAAAAACAGTTTATCTACCGATTTAGTCCTGAATTATCTGACGGGATACATCTGGTTCGATTCGCAGGCCATACCGAGACAGTATGGGAGCGAACTCCTGGTGGCTTCTGCCTACGTATACAAAAAGTTCAACTGGGGTCCGGTTCATCATCTGCACAAGATACTCGCTCAGGAATCCACCAGCGATGTCGTCCGCCTTCCTGCCCTTGCATACGGAAACACCACTTATTATGAACATGAAGTATTCAAGGGAGCCCTTAAATTCCAAATCGGGTTTGACTTTTATTATTTTTTAAAATACTACGCCGATGCCTACATGCCCGCAACAGGGATGTTCTACAACCAGGACAACGGCACAATCGGCAATTATCCTTACGTAAATGCGTTTGCCAACTGGCGGATCAAACGCACCCGCTTCACCCTTCAGTACACAAATGCTCTTGCCGGCGTGGCAGGATATGATTACTTTATGGCCTGGCGCTATCCCGCCTTCAGTGGATCCCTGAAATTCGGGCTTGCATGGACTTTCTATGATTAACAGCCTTTTAAACTATTTGGTATAGTAATTGTTAATAAAAACAATTGTTTTAGTTCCGACAGGTAACTATATTTATCCTATTATGAGAGTAATCAAACGCGTAGAGAAATTTCAGGTATTTTTGGTGTTACTGGTCATTCCCTTCGCCTTTTCATGCAGTCATCAGCAGGAAATCACATCTCCACAAAGCAGCAGCAATGTACGCGATCTTTCAGCCATCAGGAAAGACGGAAAGCTTATGGTAGTCACTGACTTCAATTCCATCAATTATTTTATATACCGTGGTCAGCCCATGGGTTTTCAGTACGAATTGCTACAGGAACTTTCAGATTATCTGGAAATTCCGATCGAAGTGAAAGTCAACAACGACCTTAAGAAAAATTTTGAGGAGCTGGAGAACGGAGACATTGACCTTATCGCATCAAATCTGACCATTACGGGTGAACGTAAGGAGATGGTCGATTTCACCCTTCCCCACAGCCAGACACGGCAGGTACTCATCCAGCGGAAAGATGAAGACAATGACGCTTACTTTGCCATAAGTGAACTGGTACAAAATCCTCTTCAACTGGGAGGGAAAACGGTGTACGTGCAGAAAAACTCCGTGTACGTGGCACGTTTGCATCATCTCTCGGAAGAAACCGGCGAAAAGATCAATATCGTGGAAGTGCCGATCGAAACCGAACAACTCATCAGGATGGTGGCCCGGAAAGAAATCGATTATACCGTGGCCGATGAAAATATCGCTCAGGTAAATGCATCCTATTTTGATAACCTCGATACCCAAACTGTGATAAGTTTTCCACAGAACCAGGCATGGGCTGTGAGAAAAGGGGCTGTCGAATTAAGAAACGAGATCAATTACTGGCTGGAAGGATTCAAGAAAACCCATCAGTATGCCATTTTGTACAATAAATATTTTAAAAGCAGCCGGGCAGCTTCTATCATCAACAGTGCCTATTATTACCCTGAAACAGGACGCCTGTCACAGTATGACAACATACTGAAGAAAGAAGCGGAAAACATAGGATGGGACTGGAAGTTGCTGGCATCAATGATCTACCAGGAATCCAGGTTCAATCCCGATGCAAAATCATGGGCCGGCGCTTTCGGAGTGATGCAGCTTATGCCTTTCACTGCCCAACGTTTCGGAGTGGATGCCAGTTCGTCACCCGCAGCACAGATCCATGCAGGTATCCGTTTCATCCATTGGCTTGACTTGCAGCTCGAAAAATACGTTCCGGATAAAAAAGAAAGGGAGAAATTCGTTCTCGCCTCCTATAATATCGGTATCGGACATATCATTGATGCCATTAATCTGGCAGATAAGTACGGTAAAAATCCTGAGCTGTGGGAAAATAACGTGGAATTTTTTCTTCTGAAAAAATCTGAACCCAAATATTTCAGCGATCCCGTGGTAAAGAACGGGTATGCAAGAGGGACGGAAACTTTCCGCTATGTAAGGGATATCATGTACCGGTACAATCATTATCTGAATATTAACGATAATGATGAACTTGCCCAGCTCGTGAAATGACCTCAAGAAATTCTGAAAGGATCATTGCAGTAGCTCCCCAGATCCTTTGATCCTGAATGAAATAAAATGGAACCAGCACGGATTCATCCATGAGGTTCCATTTTTCTTTCAAAATGATCGAAGGATCCATAAGATCCCGGAGCGGCACCGTGATCATAAAACTGACTTCCGCCGGATCGGGTACGAATTCCGGAAAATGATCAATATATCCCACATAAGGATGGACGAGGAAATGGCTCACAGGAACCTCCAGGGGGGTAAGTTTACCGAGTACAATGATACCTGCCCCGTCAATGCCCGTTTCTTCCGTGGTTTCACGCCGGGCTGTCTGCTCCAGGTCTTTATCCGTAATTTCATACATCCCGCCCGGAAAACTGATCTGTCCGCTGTGGACACCTTCATATTCCGGCCTCCTGATGAAACAGATACAGATTTCATCCTGGGAAGGAAACATGAGGATCATTACGGCGGCAAGCTTATCAGGCGCCGGGAATTCGGATAACCTTCTGGATGAAGGAGCCATTTTAAGTCTCACATCTTCAGCGGGGAGGGGTTTTCTCAGCTCCGCGGCAACGGCCTTCGTCATCTTTTTCAAATCGCGGGCTTTCATAGGATGCGGCTCCAGATTTCTTTTTCCATTTGCATGGTTAATTAAACCGGATCGTTTTAGCGGGAGAGATCCTGGACACCAGCAGCGATGGAATAATGAGAAATAACATGATAACCACCATGGCTCCTGTATTGATCAGCAATATTTGCAGAATGTCAAGGTTCACAGGCACTGTCGTCAGGTAATAATTTTCGGGATTCAGACTGATAAGCTCATATTTTTTCTGAATGATGCAAAGTGAGATCCCGATAAGATTTCCCCATAAAAGGCCTTTCAATATTAGATAGGAAGACTGGTACATAAAGATACGGCGGATGGAAAAATTACGGCTGCCCAGCGCTTTCAGGACGCCGATCATGTAGGTCCGGTCAAGGATGAGGATGAGCAGGCCGGAGATCATATTGAAACCGGCCACTATCAGCATGAGGACAATAATAATAATGACATTCAGATCCTGGAGCTTAAGCCAGTCAAAAATCTGGGGAAATCTTTCTACGATATTCTGTACTTTCAGTCTCGATCCGTTGCCGAAGTAGAAAGACGCGGCAATATCCCGGGCTCTCCAGGTTACGCCGGAAAGATCACTGAAGCGTCCCGTTTCGAGTTCAAGTCCGCTGACCTGGTCGCTCCGCCAATCATTGAGCTTCTGAATATGCTTCAAATCCACAATGGCAAATGTCTGATCGAATTCAGCCAGACTTGTTTCGTATATCCCCGAAATACGGAATTTCCTGAATCTTGGCCGTTCGTCCACGAACCACATCTGGAAATCATCACCCGGTTTCACCCTGAGCTTCCTGGCCACCCAGCCAGAGATCACGATGCTGTTGCTCAGCGTTGAATCCCTTACCGTAAAATTTTTCCCCGCAATCATCGACCTGTTGAAGAAAGACCAGTCGAAATTCTTGTCGATGCCTTTGAGCACAAGACCCTGGATGTCTGTGGCGGTTTTCACTATGCCGGCCTTGATTGCAAAAGGCTGGACATGGGTCACCCCGTTGAGTGAACGGAACATATCCGTGAGGGTATCATTCAGAGGAATGGGTTGGGTCTGATAGGAAAGGTTTGAGTCGTAGTTGATGATCTGGATATCGGAACCGAATCCGGTCACCTTGTTGCGAATCTCTTTTTTGAACCCGGTGACTATTGCCACTGAGGCGATCATTACCGCGATACTGAGGGCAATCCCGAAAATCACAACGCCTGTTATGGTGCTGCTGAAGTGCTTCCGGTTACGATTTCCGCTGATGATGCGGCGCGCTATGAAGAGTTCCGTGTTCAAATTGTTTCGTTCTGCCGGGATGGATGATTGTATGCAAAATTAAACATTTACAGGATAGATTGGGAATATAGTTTCAGGTTTCAGATGTGGCAAACCATAATCGGGATGAAACACGGGCGTCTCAAGAGTCATTTTCGATAAGATTGAAAAATACGATTCGGAAAACTCAACATTACCCATTTCTGGTTATACTCAAGAGCATTGCCTGAGCGGGATTAGCTCTTCCAGCAATGAAAACACCATTACTTTTTACCAGCTACATCATATGATGGGCTTGCTGATTGGGAAATATCCACCTCCTCTTGATGATAAGGGATCTAACATTTATGATTAACTTTCAGGTAGTGCAAGCAAAATCAGTAATATCGGGCTTATCCGGTTCCTGAGCCAGGGCAAAACACCCAACGAAAGCGGCACAACTTCGCCATGTGCAACCAGGCTTTCAATAAAAAGCTCGATGGCTTCCTTAGCCATCTCGATGGCATGCTCCACATTATCGCCATAGGTGATACAACCTGGCAGTGAAGGGACATTTACTGTATACCCCCCTTCCGGTTCTTTGCTCAACAATACCCTGTATGTTAACTGTTTCATTGCGATTTTTTTTAATGAGAATAAGCCTTTTTAGCCTGAAAATCACGTAACCATATCAATGAGGAATATCGGCCTGGGAAAATTTTTCCTTCTTCCGGATAAGCATCATGTTGCTGCCAAAATCCATAATGATAGATATGGAATATGACTACAAATCAGCGTTTTCACAAAAATACTTGAATTAAGATTCATAAACAATACATATAATGAAGCCGAAGGGCCGTTGAAGTAAAAAGCATTCATGCGAAAAGAGTTCAGGGGAGTCCCGTACTGAATTGTTTCCTGGTTCGTTTTCAGGGTTCAGGGGTTAATCCTTATCTTCGTAAAAACGATTTCCCGAATATGACAAAAACGATCATCATCTTCCTGCTGGCAGGAATGATCTCCTGTTTCGCCGGGAAACCGGCAAAAGAGCCCGGGGTGATCCCGGCAGCCGAAAGGACGGAGGCCTATCTTCCCCTGCTCATTGGAAAACGGGTGGCGCTGGTGGCCAACCAGACCAGCCGCATCGGCAAGACACACCTGGCCGACAGCCTTCTGTCGCTCGGCGTCGGTCTGGTCCGGATCTTTTCCCCGGAGCACGGTTTCCGCGGCCATGCCGGCGCCGGTGAAGCTGTGGAAAGCGGCATCGATACCAAAACCGGTCTTCCCGTCGTCTCTTTGTACGGCCAACATAAAAAACCTGCCGCAGAAGATCTCACCGGTATCGACATCGTTCTCTTCGACATCCAGGATGTGGGGGTGCGGTTTTACACCTATATCTCTACCATGCATTACGTGATGGAAGCCTGTGCAGAGAACAACCTGGAAATGATCGTCCTCGACCGGCCGAATCCCAACGGGAATTACATCGACGGACCGGTGCTTGAACCGGAATTTGGATCCTTTGTCGGTATGGATCCCGTCCCGGTTGTCTATGGGATGACGATCGGTGAATACGCAAGGATGATCAATGGTGAGGGATGGCTGAAAGACGGTGAAAAATGCAACCTGCGGGTCATCCCGTGCCTTAATTACGATCATTCCACATCATGGGTTCTTCCGGTAACGCCTTCCCCAAACCTTCCGGATCAGCAGGCTGTCAGACTATATCCTTCGCTGGCGTTCTTCGAAGGAACGGTTGTCAGCGCCGGACGCGGCACGCCTTTTCCTTTCCGGGTTTTCGGGGCGCCCGGACTCGGTGGGGGGGATTTCTTTTTCACTCCGCGCAGCATACCGGGGGTCGCCCCGCATCCGAAGTTCATGAATCAGACCTGCCTGGGAAGGGATCTGAGGGGTTATGAGCCTCCCGGCGGACGGTGGGACCACATCGAACTTCAATGGCTGACCTGGGCATACAGGAATTATGCACAGAAAGACGAATTTTTCAATGCCTATTTTGAAAAACTGGCCGGGACGGCCTCTCTCCGCCGCCAGATCGAAGAGAATGTTCCCGTGGATTCCATCCGCCTGAGCTGGACACCGGGTCTGCAGAAGTTCTCGAAGATCAGGGAAAAATATATGTTGTACGAATGAGATGGGAAACAGGAAGAGGAACAAGGATTCTGACAGCCCCGATAACAATCGCAGGAACGGACCGGGCAGATTTATCCAATCAATAATTATTCTTACTTTGAATTAAAATTTAATTTTGACTTATTTAAGTATAGTGTATTTCATGTTTCATTTGAACATAAGTTCGATACTGATACACTCAAGGATGGGGGATATCTGAATGTTTCACATGATAATGGTAATACCTGGTTTAACATCATTGAAGATGAAGATGTCAGATTTTTTGCTACTCCTAAAGATTCTAATGAATACCTGTATTCACAACAGGATACATTATTTAATGGAGAAAAGGGATTTTCGGGACATTCAGAGGGCTGGATTTCTGTCGGATTTGAATGGTTTCATTATTCTTCTAAAAAAAATCTTGAACAGGAAACGGAAGATGCATCGATCATCCGGTTTAATTTTATTAGCGATAGTATTCCTGAAACTAAAGAGGGCTGGCTTATCGATCATATAATGATCTATGGTATATTGGCTCCCGGGATGATATATGATTATGGTAAAAGTGAAGTTGTAAAGGTATATCCAAATCCGGTTTCCGGACTGGTTACCCTTGAATTTTCAAATCCCATCAATACTGATTACCTGTTAACCATCTATAATAACTTCGGACAAAGTGTCCTGATGAGAAAAGTATCTGATGAGGTTAAATCCCTTGTAGATATGGGATTGTATCCGCCCGGATTGTATCTGTTTAAACTGATCCATTTACTGATCGGATAAATGTTCAATCTTCCAAACCGGTCATTCAGATAAATATTTATGATATCCTTGGACATGAGGTATTTACGGAAAACTCCTCACTTCATGATAACGATTTGTTAGAATTGAATCATCTGCTGTCCGGTATTTATTTATTGAGAATTCAATTCAATGATCATTCATTTTATTCATTACCCATCCTAAAAAAGTAAATAAATGATACGTACTATTCTTAATCTTTAAAGTAAGGACCTTCGACATTTTATAGCCTGCTTGATTAACCCGTAACCTTCTGCGTCGATCTGCGGAATCTGCGGGAGAATTTACTGCTGCTTTTTAAAGTCAGCCGGAGTGAGATTCGATGTGAAGGCCATCCATTTTCCCTTGAAAAATTTTCATGAAATCACATAAAGACGACAAAAGTTTGCTGCAGATCACGCGGATTTACGCAGATTTAGAACTTTGGAATATCCCCCGCACCCATTAAATTTTCCCTTCCATGCTCTCTGCAAGTTCACGGGCATGGCCCAGGAACTCTTCGACGGTCATTTCGCGGATAAAGACAAAACCGTGCGTTGCCCTTACTTTGGGGTGTGGATGTTCGTAGAAATAATTCTTCCCCAGCAGGAGTTGGATATCCTTCATCTGTTCCACCCAGATTTTCTCGGTCAGGATGCTGAACGGCCCGTCGAGTTCATAAGACGGGAATGAAGCATTTACCTGGCTGATGTAGCAGTTTCGGAAGGAATTCTCCAGTGTTGCCATGGCATTGAGTGATACCGGTATGAAAAGGTTGGCATCGGCGGGATGAAAACGGTACCACACATTCCGGTATCCCCTGATCCTCAGCCCGGAAACATCATTTTCGGCCGAGTACATGCGAAGGGCCTCAGCCAGCGCCTGGAGCACCTTATAATGCGTATCGGGGCCGCTTCCCTCGGGATCAAATGCGAGGCTCATGACCGTCGGTTTTATTTCGCAAAGCATATCGTAGACGGGATCCACATCGCGGTGCATTTCCGGCTCTTCGGTGAAGATATCGCCCTTGTAGAAACCCAGCCGGTTATGACGGCAGCTTCCCGCTTTGACCCCGAAGTGTGCCCAAACCAGTTCCTCTTCGAATTCCCGGATCATTCCCTTTAGTTGCTGTATATCAGACGGATTTTTCTCCCCGTCATAGAATCCGGCGATCCTGTCGATGAGTTCCACAACCTTGGCCCTGAGTTCATCCCTGGATTTCAGCCCGTAGAGTGAAACCATATTGCGGATCATCCGGTGAGCGAGTCCACGTTGCTTCCCGTATTCATCCCGCTCCGCAACTTTATTCAGGAAGTGGTTTACATCCTTGTCAAATTTAAAGCTGTATCCTTCCTTGAAAAAATCCGGATACCGGAGCATTCCGATCTCTCCCTTATCCATTAGGAAAAGTACATTCTTAAGGACATCGCTGATCAGATTATTCGTAACGGACGTAAAACCGGAGGTCAGTACGGAAAAGAAAAACTCATTCCCGGGCTGCCTCAACTGTTGAATTACGTGGGGCAGCATACCCAGCATGATGTCGTCATGGTGCGGACCGGTATGCAGGTATACTTCGTGATCTTCTTTAGCCATTCCGTGTTCTATCCGTCGTATTGTTTCTTCCCTCACCTCTTCGGCCGTCGCTTCCTTCAATCCGGGGATCCTGCTGCAATAACGGTCTTCCTTCATGTCATCGAGAGTGAGCTTCATGGCGTATTTATCGATCCTCTTGCAAAGATCGGTTACCGCCCTGAAGGTTTTTTCAAACGTCCATTCCCCCTCTTTATAGTACCTGTCCATGCTATCGGTAAGTGTGGACGCAGCCCCGCCGGTGAGATAGAACCGGGCATTTTTCAGCTTGTGCAATACAGTTCCCGGGTACAGGACATCGGGATCATTCTCAAGGACGTCTTTTACCATCCTCGCTTTGGCTTCACCGGCCGCAAAAATAATAGCCACTGCTTCGGGATTCCATGTGATGGTGCCCAGTCCAATCGTTATAACGAGCCTGTTACGGGAGACTTCGATGCCGCCCAGGTCGCTGGCGGCTGCCGCCTGTGTCTCGTAATTCGTGGCTGTGAGGCGGGTGGTGGAGAAATGATTGCTTCCCCTGACATTGAAGGCAATATGCCCGTCGGGACCTATCCCTCCCAGGAAAAAACCGATCCCTCCCAATTCGCGGATTTTCTCTTCATAATTACGGCACCAGTTGTCGACCATGTAAACGGCCTTCTGCTGAATGATCTCCATGTCACCGTTTGCCTCACGGTTTCTCAAGGTAAGATCTATCCTGTGACCGGGGAATATCTCCCTGAAATTTTTCCCGCCGGGAAGCGGTATCTCATCCGAATTCATGAGAAGGCAATTTTCAGGGGAAAGCTCAAAATTCCGGATGTAAAATTCCCTGACATAGTTGCAGAAGCTGTTATGCTGCGCAGGATCTATGGGGTAGAACTCGTCCATTTGGACAAATTTCAGGTTTTTCGTTTCCGGTTTCTTCAGCTTGCCTGCCCCATGATTTTCAAGGATGTCCCTGACTTCTTCCTTTTCCCAGTTATCCAGGAGATATTTTGTCCATTTGATGAAGTACTCGGGGGTCTTACCGGTAGGCAGGCTGATCACCCCCTCCGGATTTTCAGCCACCCACTCAATAAAGCGGAGTGCAGTGAGAAGTCCCAACTCGGGGAAATTATTTACAAGGATATAGGGGATACGTGTTGTAATTTCCTCTACTGCAGACCGTTCGAAAAAATATTTCTCTACGCTGGACGAAAAATTTGTTTTCATATTTCGGTATATTTTACAGGCGTGAAACCGGACCGGAAAATTACTTATTCATATCGCTTAAAACAACTATAATTCATGCGATCCTGATTCCGGCAAATTCCCCGTGTGATTTTACCCTTCGGGGGATTAATTAAATCCTGCCGGGATATACCCGGAGTCCTTCTGCCAGGCATTTCATGGCAGCGGCGAGATCTTCCTGTTTCAGGACATAGGCGATCCGGACCTGGTGTTTACCCAGTTCCGGTCTTGAATAGAATCCCGAGGCCGGAGCAAGCATAGTGGTTTGGTTGTTATACTCAAAATCGCTCAGCAGCCATCGTGCGAAATTATCGGCATCGTCTACCGGCAGCCGGGCAATTGTATAAAAAGCGCCGCCGGGAAGAGGACAGAAGACGCCTTCCATTTCATTCAGTGCTTTCACCATGAAATTGCGGCGGCCGATATATTCCCGGATGACCTCCGTGAAATATTCCCGCGGTGTGTCCAGGGCTGCCTCCCCGAAAATCTGACCGAGTGAGGGAGGGCTGAGCCTGGCCTGTGCAAATTTCAGCGCCGTACTAATGACCTCGCTGTTCTTACTGATCAGGGCTCCTATCCTGACGCCGCATGCACTGTAACGTTTGGATACGGAATCGATAAGGATGACATGATCATCGAGGCCTTCGAGGTTCATGACGGAAAAATGTTCCTTTCCGTCATAGCAAAATTCGCGGTACACCTCATCGGCATACAGGAAGAGATCGTACTTCTTCACCAGTCTGCCCAGGGCTTCGATCTCTTCCCTGGAATACAGATAACCTGTAGGATTGTTGGGATTGCATATCAGGATACCGCGTGTTTGCGGTCCGATAAGTTTTTCAAATTCCTCCACCGGCGGAAGAGCAAAATTAGTACCGATCGATGAAGTCACCGGTACTACCTTAACCCCGGCAGCAACCGAAAAACCATTGTAATTGGCGTAGTAAGGTTCCGGGATGATCACTTCACCTCCCTGGTCGATCGTTGACATCAGCGCAAAGGAAATGGCTTCGGAACCACCTGTTGTGATCAGGATCTGGGTATAGCTTATCCCGATCCCGGACTTCGTATAATACGCAGCAAGCTTCCTGCGATAGCTCTCATGGCCTGCGGAATGACTGTATTCGATCACGCGAGCTTTCATGGATCTCACCGCATCGACAGCCGCTTCGGGCGTGATGATATCGGGCTGACCGATATTGAGGTGATAAACTTTCCTGCCTTTACGTACGGCCTCTTCAGCGAAGGGAACCAGTTTCCGTATGGGAGAGGCCGGCATGGACTGCCCTTTCTTTGATATTGACGGCATCTTATTTTGTTTTACCTGTTTCAGGCTGATTTTCCACCTTTCCCCGGATCATCAGCTTAGCCGGGGAATCCTGGGTGTTGGAATAAACGGTTATGGATTTCTGAAAATTCCCGGTTATTTTCGTATTATAGGTTATACCGATCTTCCCCTTTTCGCCCGGCTCCACGGGTTTGTCCGGCCATTCCGGCTTCGTGCATCCGCAGGTGGTTCTAACGACATTGATGACAAGCGGGACTCCGGAAGTATTCGTGAAATCAAAATAGCACCGGCCGTCACTGTCATAGGGGATGGTCCCGAAATCATGCACGGTAGATTCAAAGGAAATCGATGCCTTGTCCGTTTCTTCCTTTGGCGTTTTCTCCCTGTTATTGCATGCAACCAGGGAAATACAAAGCAGGGTGAGCAGGGGGATGATTTTTTTCATTCCGTTTTCAATTTTAAGAATTCAAAAATAAGCGTTATTTGAGATATCAAATATGCTGAAGAATACCTAATTCTTCAAACTCATAAAGAAATTTCCGCGAATTAAGCGGAATCCGGCTTTGACCGGGACCCGTTTTCGGGTCCATATCAACCCCGCTGAACGATTGCAGTCATCTGAAGGACAAAAGGCAGCGGGCTTTGGTTCATTTTCCGTTTTGGCACAGCCGCACGGAACTGCAAAGTTAAATAAAACCCTTCGGGGCAGCCCAATTCAAAATATTTGTAGTGAATTTTATTAATTTTGCAGCTGTTTACTTAAGGATCCTGGTATAATAATATAGACAGATGGAAATTCCTTCAAAATACGACCCTTCGAAAACCGAAGAAAAGTGGTACGGGTACTGGATGAAAAACGGCTTTTTTTATTCGGAACCTGATGACCGGGAGCCGTACGTTATCGTTATTCCCCCTCCCAATGTAACAGGGGTTCTGCATATGGGGCATATGCTAAACAATACCATTCAGGACGTGCTGATCCGGCGTGCCAGGATGCAGGGGAGGAATGCCCTCTGGGTACCGGGAACAGATCACGCCAGCATTGCTACGGAAGCCCGCGTAGTGGCCAAACTGAAGGAGGAAGGCATCCGGAAACAGGAAATCGGACGGGAGGCTTTCCTTGACCATGCCTGGGAATGGACCCATAAGCACGGGGGCATTATCCTTGAGCAGCTCAAGAAACTCGGGGCTTCCTGCGATTGGCGCAGGACGAAGTTCACCATGGATGAAGATATGTCTGCAAGCGTGATCCGGGTTTTCATTGATCTTTACAACAAAGGACTTATCTATAGGGGCGTGCGCATGGTCAACTGGGATCCGCAGGCAAAAACGGCCGTTTCGGATGAGGAAGTGGTGTACCGGGAGGTAAAATCCAAACTATATTATGTTAAATACAAGGTAGCCGGTGAGAATGATTTTATTGTCATCGCAACTACACGGCCCGAGACCATCCTGGGAGATACTGCAGTTTGTGTAAATCCCGGTGATGAAAGGTACCTGCATTTTCACGGTAAGGAGGTTATCGTACCTCTTGTTGAAAGGCCGGTGCCTGTTATCATCGATGAATATGTGGATAAGGAATTCGGGACCGGGGCACTCAAAATAACTCCTGCCCACGATGCGAATGATTATAGCCTGGGCCTGAAGCATCACCTTGAAAGTATCGATATTTTCAATGATGACGGTACAATGAATGCAAGAGCGGAATGGTTTATCGGCGAAGACCGCTTTGCCGTCCGCGAAAAAATTGTTGCCGTTCTTGAAGAAAAAGGACTTTTACTTAAGACCGAGGATTATGTCAATAAAGTCGGATTTTCGGAACGTACGGATGCCGTCATCGAGCCTAAACTCTCCATTCAGTGGTTTCTGAAGATGAAAGAACTGGCGGTTCCCGCACTGGAACATGTGATGAACGATGATATCAGGATATATCCTTCCAAATTTAAAAATACGTACAGGCACTGGATGGAAAATGTAAAGGACTGGTGCATTTCCCGGCAGTTATGGTGGGGGCACCGGATACCGGCATACTATTACGGAAACAATCCTTCAGTGAATGATTTCGTGGTGGCAAACAGTCCGGAAGAAGCCCTTCCCCTGGCAAAGGAAAAATCGGGAATAGCTTCCCTGACCCTCGGTGATCTTCAGCAGGAGGAAGATGTTCTCGATACCTGGTTTTCTTCCTGGCTTTGGCCCGTTTCGGT
This sequence comes from uncultured Bacteroidales bacterium, assembly GCA_963771005.1. Lineage (GTDB taxonomy): Bacteria > Bacteroidota > Bacteroidia > Bacteroidales > DASQZK01. Next base: position 144,926 of record CAVYRO010000006.1, on the reverse strand, counting down.
GTTTGACGGCATCAATGACCCCCGGAACTCCGATATTAATTATTACTATCCTACCAATGACCTGGTGACCGCACCGGAGATCCTGTTCTTCTGGGTAGCCCGGATGATCATTGCAGGGTATGAGTACAGGGATGAGAAGCCTTTTAAAAATGTTTACCTCACCGGTATCGTTCGTGACAGCAAGCGAAGGAAGATGTCCAAATCCCTGGGTAATTCGCCCGACCCGATCCTGCTGATGAAAAAATATTCAGCCGACGGCGTAAGGGTTGGAATGCTTCTTTGTTCCCCTGCAGGCAATGATCTCCTTTTCGACGAGAGTCTTACCGAACAGGGCAGGAATTTCGGGAACAAGATATGGAATGCTTTCCGGCTCATTAAATCCTGGGAAACAGATAACTCGATCGCTCAGCCGGAGCATGCCGTGAAAGCCGGGAAATGGTTTGAATCCAAACTTAACGAAGCCATCCTGCAACTTGATGACCAGTTTACCAATTACCGGATTTCCGATGCACTGATGACAGTCTATAAACTATTCTGGGATGAGTTCTCATCCTGGTACCTGGAGATCATCAAACCCGCGTACAAGAAACCTGTCGATGCTATTACCTTCAGGGAGGCGAACGGGTTTCTGGAAAAGCTGATGGCACTTCTCCATCCCTTCATGCCATTCATTACCGAAGAGATCTGGCAGTTATCGGGTGAAAGAAAGGAAGGGGATAGCCTGATGGTCAGCCTGATGCCTGTTGCAGGAGAAGTTGATTCAGAGCTTCTCGCACGGTTCGATCTTTCAAAACAGGTGATCACCTCGATCCGGAATATTAGGAATGCCAGAAATCTTCCCATGAAGGATCCCGTGGAACTTGATTATATTGCGGCCGGAGGCGTTTACAATGACGAATATGATGTCCTGGTCAAAAAGCTGGCCAACGTAAGCAAAATCGCCCCTGCCGATCATAAACCCTTCGATGCCGTTTCATTCATCGTGAAAAACATGGAATTCTATGTTCCGGTGGAAGGACAACTGAATATCTCTGAAGAACTGGATAAACTGAACAGGGAGCTTGAATATACCAGAGGCTTCCTCAGGTCGGTCATGTTGAAACTCTCCAATGAACGTTTCGTGAAGAGCGCTCCGGCCGAAGTTGTGGAAAAAGAAAATGTCAAAAAGACCGATGCTGAGAATAAAATTGCGGCGCTTGAAAAACAAATAGCCGGATTGATGGGTTAGTGAAGCGGAACAATCGTGCCACCGGCTGCTGGAAATCCGGTTTGTGCCGTGGTTGTTTATTTTTCTTTATTCTTTCATTTTATTCTCCATAAATCTAAGGTATGAAGATAGAACCCTATATCCTTGCTCGAAACAACTGGAAGTCGGTGAGGAACCAGGAGGTGGAACTGGCGGTGCTGCCATGGGGGGCCACCGAGGCACATAACTTTCATCTGCCTTTCGGGACAGATATTTTTGAGGTGGAGGCTATAGCAAATGAGGCGGCACGGCAGGCATGGGAAAAGGGTGGCAGGCCGGTCGTACTTCCGGCGATCCCTTTCGGGGTAAATACCGGGCAGTCGGACATCCGGCTCACGATCAACATGAACCCTTCCACCCAGGCTGCCATCCTGGGAGATATTGCCGACAGCCTGGTTCAGCAGGGGATAAAACGGCTGCTCGTGGTTAACGGGCACGGGGGGAATGATTTCAGACAGATCCTCAGGGAAACAGGCAAAAAGTATCCTCAGCTTTTTCTGGCTTCCTGTAACTGGTTTCAAAGCGCCGATAAGGAAATTTTTTTCAGGAATGACGGGGATCATGCCGATGAAGCCGAAACCAGCCTTATGATGTACATCCGGCCGGAACTTGTCCTTTCGCTGGATGAGGCAGGGGATGGTAAAAACAAAAAATTCACTGTCAGTGAGTTGAACGAGAAATGGGCCTGGTCGGAACGTCGGTGGACTTCGGTAACGAGCGACACCGGTATCGGTGATCCCTCCCTCGCAACACGGAAAAAGGGCGAACTTTATTTTAAGGCCATCACCGAAAAGGTGGGAAATCTCATTTATGGGATCTGCAAAATGGACGGGGATAAGATTTTCGAATGAGGGAAAAAATATTTTAAAAAAAGTTGCATAATAAAAAATTAGGTTATATATTTGATGCATCAAATAATGATACAACAATTAAAATGAATTTCAGATTTGAAGATTCGGTGGGATATTACCTGAACAGAACAGCAATGGTGATGCGGAACAGTCTCCAGCGGGCTTTCAATCTCCATTATCCTGAGATCACCATCGATCACTGGGTCATTCTTAACAGGCTGTGGGTTAAAGACGGCTGGAACCAGTCAGAACTCGCCGAAATGACAGATAAGGATAACGCCAGTATGACCAGAATGCTGGATGGGATGCAAAGAAAAGGCCTCGTTGAGCGGCGACCGGATGAGAATGACCGGCGTGCCCAACGGATCTTTCTCACCGGCAGGGGAAGAAGCCTGGAACAACCACTGAAAAAGATCGCAAAAGAAAATATGATGAAGGGGCTAAAAAATATCCCGGAAGGGGATGTACAGAAACTGAAAAAGATCCTTGATCTCATTGTAAACAATTATTGATTTTTTTTAATTGGTATCAAAAAGAAAACTCGATGACCCTTCGGCTTCGCTCAGGTACCGGTCAATTCGATGAACGAAGAACTTTTCGGATGGTGGTAAGGCAGGCAAAAGGCCCTTCTTGCGCAAGTCACTGAATTTAAATTTATACATAGGAGCCTTTTGCCTGCCTTAACACCATCCGAAAAGTTCACCTTCTTGAATAAAGTCACCGGTCCCTGAGCGGAGACGAAGGGTCGTCGAGTTTTCTTGCAAACACAATTAAAAAGTTGATATATCCAAAATGGATAGAACAATTAATATTCAAACTAAATTTGTATAAATCATGAAAACTCCCTTTTCTACCGACCAGTTTCTTGCCGTTTTTGAAAAATACAATACGGCAGTGTTCCCCGCCCAGATCATTATTTTTCTTTCCGGTGTCGCAGCTCTCGTATTTCTCTTTTCACGGTCTTCGTTCAGGGGACAGATTATCGCGCTCATCCTCTCGGCTCTCTGGCTATGGAATTCCATAATATACCAGTTTATATTTTTCCGGGAGATCAATCCGGCTGCCACTGTCTTTACCGTATTTATGGGTATCCAGGCCTTTCTTATGCTTTATTTTTCCCTTGTCAGAAAGCGTATGGATTTTTCCTTTAAAGGAGATATCCGGGATATAACCGGGCTTGTATTCGTGATCTATGGCCTTTTGGTATATCCTGCCATCGATCTACTGACCGGCCACAGCTTATCCGGGATTATATCGGCAGGACTTCCCTGTCCCACCACCATCCTGACCCTGGGATTTTTCATCCTTGCGTCGAAAAAGTTTCCCGCCGGTCTGCTTATCATTCCTTCATTTTGGGCCTTGCTGGGAATAAATGCAGCTTTGCACTTCGGAATTTACCAGGATTTCGTAATGGTTCTGGCCGCCATTCTCACCCTGATTCTGCGCATGACCATGAACCGTATGCCTGCGATGGCCTGATTATAGTGAATTGAGGCATTCATACTGTAATATTTTACTTCCCGGCAGAAGCATTTGATTTCGGTAGCAGAAGTAAAAAACTTTATTAAATTTGTTCCCGGACAATACCCTTTTCAGGCTTCTGCCGGGGTAGTTTTTGTCCACAACCTGAAAAAAACAACTATGATCATTACTACTCTTATCCTGGGCTTTCTTTTCGGAGCCGTTCTCCAGTATGCACACCTCAACCGGTATGATGTGATCAGCGGAATGGCCACTCTCGAAGATTTTACGGTTGCAAAGGCTCTTGCGGTCGCAATTGCGATAGGAGCCATCCTGCTCAATATTGAAATTGCCGCGGGTCTTGCCTCCTATCATATTAAACCTCTGTTGACCGGAGGAATAATCATCGGCGGACTGATATTCGGCGCAGGGATGGCCATCCTTGGCTACTGTCCGGGCACACTTGCGGTTTCTACCGGTGAGGGATCCCTGGATGCGCTGACAGGGGTAGCGGGCGGAATAGCAGGGGGGTTAATTTACACCCTTTTCAGCCCCCTTGTACATGCCATCGAGGGTCCGGATCTCGGACAGATCTCCCTTTCCACTCTTGCCGGGAACAAGTTCCTGTTTTTTTTCCTGACCCTTATTTTCAGTGCGGGGCTGTTGTGGACTGCCTTCCGGCTACACCGCTCCGAAAGGGAAAAAGGAATGCGATGGTTTTACGCCGGCGCAGGCCTGGCAGTTCTTGATGTCATTGTTTTCTCTTCGGCAGTTGCAGGCCGGCCGATAGGGGCTTCCACCACCTATCCCTATCTGGCCGGGATCCTGAGCGGAATTACTTCAGGAGAATATTTTGAAAAAATCCGGGTACCCGGACATTGGGAGTTGATCTTCCTGGCAGGCGCATTTCTTGCAGGATTGGTTTTCTCGGTTGCCCGGCGCGAATTCCGCCTGACACTTATTCACAGCAGGTGGGAAAAATACAAGGGTACTTCTTCATTGAAAAGGATCTTGTGGGCCTTCGCCGGCGGTTTTGTCCTGATTTTTGGCGCCCGGATGGCAGGAGGGTGTACCAGCGGACATATTCTCTCGGGTGGAATGCAGGTGGCCGTGAGCAGCCTCCTTTTCGGGTTCTTTGTTTTTGCCGGCTTACTTCTCACCGGTAAAATGTTCTATCGCCGGAATCCATGACGGATTAGAGGTGATAACAGGTTGATGTAGATTTGGACGACTGCCACACATACAGTGATAAACCTGAATTGATGACCGGATTGGCAGGCCTGTGTCATTATCCTGATCTTACATGCCATAGGTAATTATCCGGAAAGCCCTCCTTGTCCGGGAAGCCTGGCCAGAGAGAGGAGCCGGTAAAAGTTTACCCGCTGAAACTCAGTAAAAAAATTATTGTACGGAAATGATCAGCTGTTTACTCATCTCTCTGTTCCTGACCGCCAGAATGTAGATACCTGCACTGAGCCCCGAAGTTTCCATTTCCAATGTGCCTATGTCGCTTGTTTTTTCCATCAATATTTTACCCATGTTGTTGATCAATCTGACCGATGTTTTTACCCCGGCGGCAAATTCGACGATCAGGGTTCCCATGGCCGGATTGGGGTAGGCCCGGATTGCCGCACCGTCCTGTTTTGCATTACCGGTGCCGGACGTTTCATTTTCCACGATCACTTCACAAGTATCACTCAACCCGCTGTCCACAGAAAGGATGCTGACGAGGGTCACGCCTTCCGAATGAGCCGTGATCATTCCGTCTGAACTGACAGAGATAATGGCTGGGTTGCCGGACGACCACTTCACACCGGAATAAAAAGCGTCTTGCGGCAGGAGGGAATAGGTAAGCTGCAGTGAATCACCAGGGTGAAGGGTGATTTCACCCGTGGTCAATTCAATGGAGGTCACCGCGCCCTCCGCCTGGTTATCCCTGATGTCAAGGTACGGCATGACCATCCCCCGGACGTATACCGTTATGGTCATGTCCATACCGAGATCTCTTTTTATCAGTTCTTCATTAGGCCACGGCCATAGGGCTTGGGTTGTCAGGACCCCGTCAACATACCGGTTGTTGACGTGCGGGTTCGTATTCTGTTTGATTTTTGAAGGGGAACCGATGAGTGCCCTTTGCGGAAGACCGACTGCCTGATCGGTCGACAGCACGAAACCATAATCCAGGGCATTCTTCCAAATTACCATATCTTCGAACGTACCATGCCAGTGCGACATAACATGAATGGCCGGATTCGATCTGGGCAGTTCAGTCCGCCATTGCCCGTTGTCGAGATCAAAACATCCAAGAATGCGGTTGGAATCCGCCGGAAATGTATGATCGTCGAAAACCATTCCGCCCTGCACCAGGCCCCATGGATCACCTGAATTGTAGTCCGACTGGAGATGGAAACGGGTCCCGAAAGCGATGATATTCTCGGCAATGCATCCGCTGCAATCATAGACATTCATCCCGGAATGCGGAGCCCTGTCATACATATCGGCCCTGAAAACCCCTCTTCTCACAATGGAATTGGTGCACTGAAAATAGGCGAACAGGTATCGTCCCGTTCCCCAGGCCCAGATATCTTCTGCCAGCACATGATCAGAATAGGCGATGCTGAAAACATGGCAATTATCTTCGTAGGTGACAGGTGCATGTCCATCGATAGCCTGATAATAACCTGCATTAAACCCTGCACAGCGTGTAAGGGTAAGATAGCTGCAATTCATTATATTCCAGGCATGATGAAGGCTGTTGCCTGCCTTAATTCCATCGATTATCATCCGGGAGGCATGATTGATATAGACGGCATGAGTCCGGACCGTATCAGCCGTGATCAGGACCTCCCCGGGATGAAGGGCCATGAGTACCACCGGCTTCTCCTCTGTCCCGGCTTTATCATCAATGCTAAGCGTCTGATGGTATACTCCGTCCAGAAAAATGACCGTATCCCCTGGGGCCAGGGAAGCCACGGCATTGTTCAGCGATCCGGAGGGATGAGATTCGCCGGATCCGTCACCTGTACCGGAGGGCGAAACGTAGATGGTTTTTGCACCGGCATCGATGTTAAAAGACGGGCAAAGCAGTAGCATCAGCAGGGCACCTGTCAGGGTAAAAGTACGCATGTGGATTACATTTGGTTGATCAGGGATCTCTCTTCAGGGTTAAAGATAAGCTTTTTGCGGAAGATAGTATACCTGGGAATGATTATGCCCTGTTCTGCCTGGTCTGTATGACTTGTGAAGCGTTCCCGGATGAATATTCTTTGATCATGGTGCGAGTCTTGTCAATTCCCAGGCATCCTCTTGCTTCCTGAACGCCAGCCGGTCATGCAGCCTTCCGGGGCCTGCCTGCCAGAATTCGAAATAATCGGGGACAATCCGGTAACCGCCCCAGTGAGGAGGCCGGGGTACCGGTTGGTTCATGAATTTTTTTTCATATTCGCGGAATCGTTCTTCAAGGTACTTCCTTCCGGGGATGGTCTCGCTCTGGGGCGAGGCCCAGGCCCCGATCTGGCTGTCGTGGGGCCGTTCGGCAAAATAGTTGTCCGATTCTTCTGCGGGAACCTGTTCGATCCGCCCTTCGATCCTTACCTGCCGGTCCATCGAACGCCAGTAAAATACAGCTGTGGCGTACGGGTTTCCCTCAATTTCGGAAGCTTTGCGTGAATTGTAATTCGTATAAAATACGAGTCCTTTATCAGAAAGGCCTTTCAGGAGAACGACCCTGGAAGAGGGGCGTCCGTTACTTCCGGAGGTGGACAGGATCATAGCGTTGGGTTCGGGCATACCTTCGGAAACGGCATCGTTGAGCCATGCATCGAGGCGGCTGACAGGATCACTGCCGATCGTATTCTCAGTTAATGCCCTATGATTAAATTTATTTTTGATGGCAATTTCTTTTTGTAAGGATAGATACGGCGCAAGTAGATTAAGCGGTGAGCTTTAAAAAGAGGCTTTAAGGCTGAGATCCAGGCTCTGAATCTGGTGTGTGAGGGCGCCCACTGAAATGAAATCGACGCCTGCGGCTGCGTACATCTGCATATTTTTTTTGGTGATGCCTCCGGAAGATTCTGTCTCCATCCTGCCGGCGATTATCTCCAGGGCTGTGCGGGTGAGTTCGGGCGTGAAATTATCCAGAAGGATACGGTCGATGCCTCCTACGCGGATGATTTCGTCGACATCATCGAGGCTGCGCGCTTCCACTTCGATCTTAACATTCTTACCCTGTTTCTTCAGGTATTCCTTTGCCTGCCTTACGGCATTGGTTATCCCGCCGGCAAAATCAATATGGTTGTCCTTGATCAGGATCATATCGAAAAGCCCGGCACGGTGGTTGTGACCGCCACCGAGACGCACCGCCTCCTTCTCGGCGTACCGCATTCCCGGGGTGGTTTTTCTCGTATCAAGGATCCGGGTATTAAATCCCTCCAGGAGATCGACATACTGGCGGGTCTGGGTTGCTACACCGCTAAGGCGCTGCAACACATTCAGGACCAGCCTCTCTGTCTGAAGTATCGAACGCACACTTCCCGAGATTTCATAGATGATATCACCCGGTTTGATCGGCGAACCATCGGGGATGATCTCTTTAAGTGTAAGGGAAGGATCAAATCGTTTATAAATTCTTGAGGCGAGAAAAATTCCCGCAATTATACCCTTGTCTTTGGCAAGAAGTGATGCTTTGCCCCCCGCGTTCTCAGGAATTGTGGAGAGTGTTGTATGATCTCCTTCTCCAATATCTTCTGCAAACCAAATGTCTATCGATTTATTAAGAAGCTCATCAAAATGATGCATCATTTTCTTTTTCTATTCTTAACAGCTGTATAACCTCTTTGTTTCCACCCTTCCGGAAGAATAAATTTACCCTGAAATTCCCGTTTCCCGTGTGAAGGCTGGCGATGACAAATTTGGAATCTTTTTTTTCACTTTCAAACTTTATTTCAAAATCCACAGGGGTATGGGTGTTGAAAAAGCCGGAAAGAACATCGATAGCTTCTTCTTGCCCGGTTTCATATTCTTTGCCAAGAATGTTTAATTTTACTTCTTCGCCAAGGTGTGATTTGAGGAGGTTACTGTCTCCGGTTTTGAATGACCTGATAATCTCAGGAGGTACGGAATTGGATTGTGCGCAGGTTACCTGTTGATTCAAAAGCAGAATCATGAAAACCAACGTCATTATGAAATATTTATATCCGGAATTCATCTCTGGTCTGCATATTTTTTTGCAAGATAGTTAAAAATTTTTTAAAGCCCTGATCATGAAAATAACCCTCATCGTTACCGGAAAGACAAAACGATCATGGCTCATTGAAGCCATGAATGAGTATACGGTCCGGCTCGGTCATTATATTCAATTCCAAATTCTTGAAACCAACGATATCCGGAATACGCGGAACATGCCGGAGAAGGAACAGATGGAAAGGGAAGGCGCTGCGGCAAAAAAGCTGATTCCCGGCGGAAGCCTGCTGATTTTGCTAGATGACAAAGGAACGCATTTTACCTCGGAGAGTTTCGCCGGGTTTATTCAGCAGAGGATGAACGAAGGGCGCGATATTTGTATGATGACGGGTGGCGCTTATGGTTTTTCTGAAGAAATTTTCTCATTGGCAGATTTGAAGGTGTCGCTGTCAAAGATGACATTCTCACATCAGATGGTACGGCTGATCCTCCTTGAACAATTATACAGGGCCTTCACCATTATCCGCGGTGAACCATATCATCATGCCTGAAGGTGAAATATTTGCATTCTTATTATTACTTTAGTCCTGCGAATCAAAATTATGGCCCCTACTAAAATATTCCGCTCAGCTACCGGAAAAGGCAGATGGTTGTTTCTTCTCATGATCATCATGCTGGTGATCTCATTGTTTTATCAAAAGAAAACTGCCAAAAGTTACTATACCCGGGCCGATGTTGAGGATTTTCAGCGAATCCTGCTTACGAAAGAGAAACATATAGGCAGGATCCTGGATATGCTGGAGGATAAGTCCCGAAGTGAGGATCTTTTCGCCGGCTTGCCCGGGTACATTTACGATCTGTATAAAAACGAAGGACTGGCAGTTTTTGTATATCGCAAGGACAGTCTTTACTTCTGGAGCGATAATTCTGTACCCGTACCCGACCTCGCCGCTAAAATTTCCGAAAGTACGATAGACCAGATAGGTAATTCCGTCTTTCTGAAGAAGGAACGGATGTTGCCGGGTGAAGACAGTTTGCGGTTTATAGGTCTTGTACTTATTAAGACGGAATATCCTTATGAAAACCGTTTTCTTCACAACGGGTACCAGGATGAATTTAATCTCTCACCAGCCATACGGATAAAAAATTCCACACCAAGGTTCAGAAACCCGGTGGCAGGGCAGGGTTATCCGGTGTATGACACTTCCGGCTATTATCTTTTCAGCCTTGATCTGAACAGCGCCAGCAGGTCCCGTGAAGGCCGGATGATCACATGCCTTGTTCTTTATCTCCTGACTTTCTTCGTTTTCCTGTTGTTTATCCGGCATTTTATCCATAATTCTCCGATACGTATCCGGAATTACCTGATTATCCTGGTAGTTCCCGGCCTCATTTTTCTTTACTTCCTGTTCACCCACAACAGGATCCCGGCCATTGTTTTTGACCTGGAACTCTTTTCACCCGATATCTTTGCCCGTCCCGGAATACTGCCGTCCCTGGGGGCCCTCCTCATGCTGACCATCATCGCCTTTTTCATTATCTATCTCTTTTACATGGAATTTCATTTCAGGATCACGGAACTGAAAAATCCGAAAAGCAGCTCATTCGCTCTGTTTGTAGTTGCCGGTCTGCTGGCGCTGATGATGTATCTCCTGAATGTTTTCGTATTCAGAAGTCTTATTCTGGATTCATCGATATCTTTTGAAACATATAAGGTCCTGACGCTTTCCGTGTATACCTTTATCGGACTGCTCATCCTGACTCTTCAGTTTGCTGCGTTTGCCCTTGTCGTGGATAAGGTCTTCTCCGTTTTGGAATTTGCACATAACGGAAGGACTGCCAGGATATTTATGGTTATCATCATCCTGCTGATCGTCCTCTTACTTGTGCTCCCGCTGAAAATTGAGGTAAATCCCGAAACAACCTTCTTTTATTGCCTGATGATCGTCCTCCTCTATTATTTCCGGTTTGGGAACCGTGTGAGATACCGTTTTTCAACCTTTGTCATCTATGTCCTGCTTTTTTCCGTATTCACTGTTTTTGAAATTACCCGGTATAGCGAGATTAAAAGCAGGGCTGAGATGAAGATGGAAGCTGTGAGCTTGTCGGCTGAACACGATCCCGTTGCGGAACTGTTATTTCCCGATATTGACAAAAAGCTGAACAGTGATGAGGAATTGAAAAAGTTGCTGTTTGCTCCCGGTTTTAATTTCGAGGAATTTTATTCCTATGTTCAGCGAAAATATTTCAGTGGCTTCTGGGACAAGTATGATCTCCAGATCACTCCCTGCGGGCCGGAGGATAGTGTCTATGTTTCACCGCCTGAAGGGACCTACTACCATTGCTATAATTTTTTCTATGAACATGTACTCCGGGATGGCATTCAGGTGCCCAATACCGATTTCTTCTACCTGGATAACCTGAACGGAAGGATCAGCTATTTCGGGGCCATTACCTACGAGGAAGCCGCCGGAAGGGAAGTTACGCTCTTCATCGAACTGGATTCAAGACTGATATCGGAGGGACTCGGATATCCCGAGCTCCTGCTCGAAGACAGGTTTATGAGCAGCACCAATGAATACTCATGGGCAAAATATAACCGGGGAAGGCTCATCACCAGTTCGGGAGATTTTTCATATTCAATGTCGAGCAAGATCTATACAAGCGGCAAAGAAGGATTTGAAACCATACAATCCGACAAGTACGATCATCTTGTGTATAACATTGATCCCACCAATACGATCATAGTAAGCAAACCTTCGCTGTTTTGGGTCGATACCCTGATCTCGTTCTCCTATGTTTTCAGCTTCTTTTTTGTCATCCTGATCCTCCTGCTCCTCATTACGAATATAAGTCCCATCTCCCTGCGGATCCGCTGGAATTTCAAAAATAAGATCCAGACGGCGATGACCTCGCTTTTATTTCTTTCGCTTATCCTCATCGGTGCGGGAACGGTTTATTTCAGTATAAGGCAGTACAAGAGCCGTCAGATCGAGTTGCTGGAGGAAAAGATACAGTCGGTGTATGTTGAGCTTATCCACCGGTTTGAATTTGAGACGGATCTTCACGATTGGTCATCCGATCAATATTTAAACCTGAATGAGGTATTAAAGCAGTTTTCCAACGTCTTTTACACCGATATCAATCTATATGATGAAGAAGGACAGCTTCTCGCCACTTCCCGGCAGGAGATCTTTGGCCTGGGACTTATGGGCGATATGATGGATGCCGTTGCCTATAAAGAAATGGGGGTGCTGAAGAGATCGCAATACATCCACGATGAAAGGATTGGGGATCTTAAATACCTTTCGGCATATGTTCCCTTTATGAACAGTGAGAATAAAATGCTGGCCTATCTTAACCTTCCCTATTTCACAAGACAGGATGAGCTCACCCGGGAGATTACTAACCTTGTTGTGGCCATTCTCAATATTGTGGTTTTGCTTTCCCTGCTAAGCTTCACCATCGCCGTCTTTATGTCCAACCGCATTACGCATCCCCTGAGGTTGCTACAGGAGAACATAGCCCGTATCAGCCTTAGTTCGAAAAATGAAAAGATCATTTACCGGGGTAAGGATGAGATCGGCAGCCTTGTACAGGAATATAACCAGATGGTGGATGAGATTATGAGAAGTGCCGAGTTGCTTGCCCGTAGTGAAAGAGAATCGGCCTGGCGGGAGATGGCGAAGCAGATCGCCCATGAAATTAAAAATCCGCTCACCCCGATGAAGCTGGGGATCCAGCACCTGCAGAGGATATGGAGTGAAAGTGGTGAACAGCGGCCCGAAATCGCGGATAAGATCACCCGGACGCTCATTGAACAGATCGATAATCTCTCGGCTATTGCAACCGAATTTTCCAATTTTGCCAAAATGCCGTCGGCCAACAATGTAAAACTTGATCTTGTTGAAAGGTTAAAGGATGCCATAAGCCTCTTCGATGAATACGATAAATTTCCGATTCATCTGAACACGAGTGATTATGAGCATGTTTATATATACGCAGATAAAGAGCATCTCAACAGGGTACTGATCAATTTGATCAAGAATGCGATGCAGTCCTTTTCGGAGGGCCGGGAGGGAGAAATCGACATCAGACTTGAAATCAGGGGCCGGGATGCTCTTATAAGCATTGCCGACAAAGGGAAGGGTATTCCGGAAAATATAAGGGACAGGCTTTTTCAGCCCAATTTTACCACCAAATCGGGCGGTATGGGAATGGGGTTGGCAATTGTAAAAAGCATCATTGAAGCTGCCGGTGGTAAAATATGGTATGAAACCGAACTAAAAAAAGGTACAACTTTTTATGTGCTGTTTCCTCTCGTAAATGAAATACACGAATGAGAAATCTTGTCAACAGGTATTCGCTCTCAATGAGGATCTCCTTTTTTCTCCTGGCATGGATCCTGTTTCTTTACGCGGTTATTGAAGCCAGGGAATTTCTCTACCCGCTTGTCCTTGGAGTACTTTTCGGGTACCTGCTTTATCCTGCGGCTCGTTTTTTTGAGAAGCACGGTGCTCCCAGGATACTTGCCAACCTACTGAGCATTCTCATTTTCCTTTTTATCGTAGGTGCGGGAATGTTTTTCATTTACAAACAGGCTGGAGGATTCATTGATGATTTTCCTGTGTACAAACTAAAGGCCCTCGCCAATATAGACCGGCTTGAGAATGCCATCGAAAAAAATTTCGGGGTAAGTGATCTGCGCCTCGTGGATTTTATCCGCATCCGTGTCAGGCATTTCTTCGATGTCGGCAATTCCGTGCTGAACAGGGCATTTACAAGCACAGCAGGTACATTGTTCCGGCTCGGCATCCTGCCCGTGTTCATCTTTCTTTTTCTTTTTTACAGGACAAAGCTTGCGATCTTTATTCTTAAGCTGGTTCCGGATGAGAATAAACTGAAGGCTGTTAAGGTATTGAAGGAATTTGCAAGCGTCGTCCCCAAGTACATGGGAGGTGTTTCGACAGTCGTTCTCATCCTGGCGGTGATAAATTCTGCAGGTCTGCTGATCGTGGGGGTTGAACATGCGATTGTATTCGGTGTGATCTCGGCTATTTGCAATTTCGTTCCCTACTTCGGCACCCTGATCGGCGGTTTCTTTCCTTTTACCTTTACACTCCTTACAGCCGATTCTTTTATGATGCCTGCCAGGGTCATCGTATTTTATGTGATCATCCAGTTTATCGAGAACAATATCCTCACCCCCAATATCGTAGGCAGCAGCCTGCGCCTGAACCCCATGGTCATCATTTTGGGGATAATCGGAGGAGGGATGATCTGGGGGATCCCCGGCATGTTCGCCATTGTGCCACTGCTGGCCATGCTCAATATCCTGGGGGAACATTTCCGGACGCTCAAGCCATACTCCTACCTTCTCGGGGTTAAGGGTGCCCGGAAACATTCCATCACGATCAGCAATATCCGCCGGTTTTTCGGGCGAAAAAAAGCTTCATAAGGTCTTCATTGGTGATTTTAAGAATTTGTTAATCTTTTCTAAACTTTTGAACCTGATCTTCGTATTTTAATATTTACTTTCGGTAGATATTTATGTTAAACGGATTCCAACTTGAGTTTATTTAGATTATATACCCGTCTGGCAATCTTCCTGGTCATGCTGGTATATAACGGAGCCTGGCTTTTTTCCCAACAGGTTGTCGACGGTTCCCGGCTTGCCTATACCCATATCAATTCTATTCGTTGTTCAGCATCAAATGATCCTGACACTCTTTTTGTAATCAGTACGGCGGCTTTTTCGGTAAATGATACGGTGATGGTCTATCAGGCTGTGGGAGCATCCCTTTACCCGCCGGCTTCCGGATTGAAAGGGGATATTAATTCTCTGTATAACACGGGTAAATATGCCATTTTTAAAATAGGTGAAATTCCTGATGACACGACAGTTATTTTGAATACCACACTTCCCCAGATGAATGGATATTCGGCCGGTGAATCGGGGCAATTGATTAAGGTCGCTACCTATGAGCGCGCTTCCGTTGAATCCGGGTTTGATTTTCCGGCCTGGGATCCGGTTAGCCGTACAGGGGGTGTTTTTCCTGTCATCGTGAGAAAAATCCTTGTCCTCAATGCCGATATAAAAGCCGATGGTAAAGGCTTCCGCGGAGCTGTGTCCGCCGGCAATTACACCGGCGATTGCTCCAATGGTTTCCCCGATTTCCAGAAGGGATTCTACCATGAATCTGCCCGGGATACGGCAGGCGGTAAGGGGGAAAGCATCGAGATGAGCGGGTATGAATATACCCGCGGCAAGAATCATATCGGTTCAGGCGGCGGTGGCGGAAACGGCAAATTTTCGGGCGGCGGTGGAGGATCCAATAAGGGCCGTGGCGGCAGAGGTGGCCTTGAATCCTCATCCTGTCCCATTCCCGGGAACGAAGGGGGTGAATTCGGTATCTCTCTCGGTACATTCTACAACAATAACCCCCTTAATTCCTACTATAACAGGATTTTTATGGGTGGTGGCGGCGGTACCGGCACACAGGATACGGTGAATGACCGCAGGGCTACAAAGGGCGGTAACGGGGGAGGCATCATAATCATTATTGCCGATACGCTGGTAGGAAACGGTAAAACCATTTCTGCAAACGGGGAGAGTGTCGATGACCTGGCTACTGCAGGAGCGGGCGGCGGCGGCGGCGGCGGTGTCATTATACTCAACGTAGAAAATTACACCGGGAATTTAAACGTGCAGGTGCACGGCGGTAACGGCGGAAGTACACAGACCATGCCCGATACTACAGGACCCGGCGGTGGCGGCGGTGGCGGAATGATATGGTACAGGGGATCCGCTCTGCCTCTAAATGTATCAGCCGATACACTTTACGGATATTCCGGTAAGGTCGCTTCAACACCCGATAAATATTACGGGTCAAGTGTCGGGGGAGCCGGTTCCACTCAACCGGATCTCATTATTCCCATACGTGGTTTCATTTTAAATACCATACCCGACGATCAGACCATCTGCGAAAATGAACGTCCGGAAAAACTGAATGCACTGTCGCCAATGGGAGGGAGCGGTGAGTTTTACTATAAATGGCAGCAAAGTTATGATGCCTCCGCCTGGTCGGATGCCAGCGGACCCGGTGCGATCAACCTGAAGACATACCAGCCTCCCGTACTTACCAGTCCGATGTACTACAGGAGGATCGTAACCGATCAGACCAATCCCGCTCTGGCCGATACCAGCTTTTATGTCAGGATCAATGTCGAACCCGCCCTGAATAACAATCTCATCGTTTCCGACGACACCGTCTGTTCCGGCAGTTCTCCGGGGACCTTATCGGCACCTGTGGGAATGTCAGGCGGCTTGGGAGTTTATAATTACAGCTGGATCCGGTCAGTGGATGATAATGCATGGTCGGGTGCACCGGGGACTGCAAATCAGCCGGTATACGCCGCTCCCGCTCTAACCGATACTACGCATTATCGCAGGATCGTTACCTCGGGCGTCTGTGTGGACACCAGCAATACAGTGACCATTACCGTCCTGGCATCCCTTACCGGGAACATTATAACTTCAGACCAGGTTCTCTGCAATATGCAGAGTCCGGCCGGTATTACCGGCCCCGTCCCCGGCGGAGGCGATCCCGCAGATAAGCGGTATTTCTGGGAGATCGATACACTCGGGTTATGGGCACCTGCCGGGAATACCTCATTGGATCTTACAACGATCGGTCCACTTGCACCCGGGTCCCGTAACTATCGACGTATCGTATACTCGGGTTCAGATGATGCCTGTCTCAGCATCAGCAATACTGTGAATATCGAAATCCTCCCCGATATCGACGGGAACAGTGTCCTGGTAGAAGATACAACGATTTGCAGCGGTCTGCCCAGCCTGGATATCGATGGAAGCACACCGTCGGGAGGCGACAGTCCTTCCTATAAATACGTGTGGCAAACAAGGCCCGATGGTTCCTCAGCATGGATCCCGGCTCCCGTCCAGACTTCCAACCAGTCCTTCCTCCCCGGAAGTCTTACTGCCACGACCTGGGTACGCCGTACCGTATTCTCAGGAACCGGAGATGTATGCATGAGTATTTCCGATTCGGTAAAGATCACCACTCTGCCTTCTATCGAAGAAAATTCAATTACGGAAGGACAAATTATTTGCGCCGGAACAATGCCGGATGATCTTAACGGGAGCATCCCGTCTGGCGGAGGGGAAGGCCCCGGATCCTATTCCTGGCAATGGCAGAGGAAATTGCCGGGTGAAATCCAGTTTACCGATATTGCGATAACGGGCGACGAACAAAATTATAGTTTCTCACAGGCACTTTTTGATACAGCCGTTTTCAGACGAATTGTACTTTCCGGCCCTTCAACCTATTTTACCTGCAGGGATACGAGCAATGAGATCCTCATCTCCGTTCCTCCCGCAATTACCGGGAATCTTATCCCGGGTGAAACGGAAAGGGAGACATGTGTCGGAACGAAGCCGGGTTTGCTCAATGCTGCCGGTAACCCGGCGGGAGGAAATGGAAATTATTCCTATCAATGGGAGGAAAGTAACGACGGCATATCCTGGATGGATGCGGTCGGGATAAATAGTGGGGCAGATTACCAGCCGGGGATACTGAACAGTCCGGTGCATTATCGCCGGATCGTATCATCTGCCTCTGTTTGCTCCGATACAACGGTCGCAATCCGGATCGATACGCTTACCCGGCCCGTTCTTACCCTCCTGTCTGCCAACAGGGATTCGATCTGTCACCTGGAAAAGAATTTTTCCCTCCATGTTGCATTTAGTGAAGGAACACCCGACTATACCGCCTGGTATTCGAACGGAACAGGCAGTAGCATGAAATTCAATGGACTGGGCCATGACGACAGGATACCCGTAACAGCCTTTCCGCAGGAACGGGTTTCCTATGATTATACGATCGACAGCCTCATCGATGCAAATGGATGCTATGCCAGGGAACCCAACCTGCTGGAATTCAATACGCATTGTGAACTTTTCCCGGATGCCCTGCCGGATATTCTGATGGATGACAGTACCGCAGTTTGCGGCAGTGCATTGAACATAGAGGCCGATCCGGATATAGGTAACGAATATTTCTGGACTGTTTCCAATCCTGCCGTTACCCTGGATGATAGCGGAGCAACCCACACCCTGGCCGGCGTCTCCGGCAATTTCAACAGGCAGGAAGCCTACCTGAAATTCTATGCTACTTCCCCGGGATGTAAAAATATTCAGGGATATAAACCTTCATCCGATTCGGTAAAGATCGTATTCTTCGAACAACCTGAACCAGTGGAATTGAACGACAGTTCGACGGTGCTATATATAAGTGATAAATATTTCATAAAATATAAGAAACCCAATGCGGGTGAGATCCAATGGTCGGTGCTTGAGGGAGGAGGTCAATTTTCAGGAATCACATCCGATTCGACCCTGATCTATGATATTCCCGCAGACAAGAACGTATTCAGGCTGACGGTATCTAACGGGAATTGCACCTCCGAGTCTGCCGATATCCTTATCGACAGGAGAAATGTAAATGTATACGACGGGATATCCCCGGGTAATCCCGATGGCCTTAATGACTTTCTGGTAGCCGAAGGGCTCGATACCGACGGCGTCACCTTTAATTTCCAGGTTTTTTCCACAAGTGGCCTGCTGGTACGCGAGATCACGGAAAAGGATATAGACCTCCGCGGCTTTAGAAGAGGGCTTCCCAACAACGGGCTCGAAATATGGGATGGAAAGGGAAGCATGGGTGATAAAGTCGTTCCGCCGGGGGTGTACTACTACATACTCATTATTAAATTCAGGGGCATTACGTATTCACCGGCGAAAGATTATGTTGTTGTTAAATAAGATGAAGAGAAGAACCCTCATACTGTTCATATTGATCCTGGCTGTACGCCATGCCGGCGCCCAGTTTGATATCCCGCGGCTCAGTCAGTACCTTATCAACGGTATGGTGATTAATCCCGCCTATGCCGGAAGCCGTGAAGCATTGAGCCTGACGGCAGTCGACAAGGAATATCTCACGGGATTTACCGGCCATCCCAGGACGATGAAATTTGCCGTTCATACACCCCTTAAAAACGAGCATGTCGCACTGGGATTCAGTATCGAGAATAATTACAATCCACTGGTGAACAATACGGGTATCTACGGCAATTATGCGTACAGGATATGGCTCGGCGGGGTCAGGCTTTCATTTGGTCTGAAAGCAGGAATATATCATTACAATGAAGATTTTTCAGGGGATTTTCACCTCTATGACAACATGGAGACGGATCCCTCTTTTATCAGCAAGAGCGGTTTTGCACCAAATTTCGGAGCCGGTGTCTACATGTATAACAATAAATTTTTTACCGGTCTCTCCATTCCTTATTTTCTTGATTTTCCCGGTGAGGGTAAATCATTTAACTTCAATACCGGCAGTTATCATTATATCCTGACGGCAGGGTACCTGTTGGATGTTTCAGAGAATCTTAAACTTAAACCATCGACCCTGGTGGATTACAGCACGGCTAACCTCGATGTACAGGCAGGGTTGAATTTTATCATGTTCCAGGACAGGGTATGGGCGGGTGCATTGTACCGTACCATGGCCCATGCTTTTACCGGTATCATCGAGTTTCAGGTTTTCAGCTCGTTCCGGATCGGCTATGCTTACGATTATTATTTTACGAACCTCAGCAAGGTCTCCAACGGTACCCATGAGATCATGCTCAGGTTTGAACTGAAATTCCGTAAAAAAGCGGTAAGTCCATTCTACTTTTGATATGAGGAGACGATTTTTTACATATGGTATCCTGGTTTTCCTGGCAGGCACGGGTAACATTGCCTCGGCACAGTCTTTCATAAAAGTGGTGAAATCGCCTGTTTCCACGAAGAATTTCAACGAAGTGGCCCCGGTGCTCACAGATACCGGGCTTGTTTTCTGTTCCGATAAAACCTCCAGTTCAATATACCAGTATTTTGACCAGGATAACCGGCAGATGTTTAACCTGTTTCTTTTACCCAGGAAAAAAGCGGATGAATGGGGAACCCAGAGACTTTTTTCTTCCGATTTGGCCACTGTGCAGAATGACGGTCCCATCTCTTTCAGCGGTGACGGGAAACTGGCTGTGTTTACGCATAATTTCAATGCAGTAGGTAATGATAAAAAGGGTAATGAAAATCTCGGATTATATTTTGCCGATAAAACGGAAAATGGGTGGACAAATGTCAGGGAATTCCAATACAATGACCCGGATGCCAATACTACGCACCCTTCACTCGATTCGAGCGGGACTACTATGTATTTTACTTCGGACAGGGCTGGCGGGTTCGGGGGATTCGACCTGTACGTTTCATTTCATACCCTTGACGGATGGACTGATCCGGTAAATCTCGGACCTGTCATCAATTCGCCGGGGAACGAAATATACCCCTTCATTCATTCTTCAGGCCGGCTGTATTTTTCATCCACGGCTCATGACAATACAAGAGATTATGATCTCTTTTACAGCGAGTTCTATAAAAACCGATGGGTTAGACCCGTCAAGCTGCCTTCTCCGTTCAATTCAGGTAGGAACGACTTTACCTACTGGGCTGACGCGAGCTTCGATAACGGGTTTTTCTCCTCCGACCGCAGTGGTACGATGGATATATATTCCTTTGCCTCAACCATTCCAACCTTCGAAGTCTGTAAGAAACAGGTCGAAGACAATTTCTGCTATGTCTTTTTTGAAGAAAATACGGTCACTCTTGACACATCGCTATATGTTTACGAATGGGATATGGGCGACCAAATGAAAATCCGCTCGATGGAAGCTGAGCATTGTTACAAGGGACCGGGTGATTACCTCGTCGAATTAAATGTTATCGACAAACTGACCGGCCAGGTACAATTCAATCAGGCTGAATATATGATCGAGGTAAGAAAGAATATCCAGTCATACATCACCTGTCCGGACACCTTGTCAATCAATACCAATATTTCGATGGACGGGCTTGAATCTTATTTCGGTGATGTCAATCCGGGAGAGTATTACTGGGATTTTGGTGATGGCACCCGGAGCATTGGAGCGTCCGTAACCCATAGTTATACCTCTCCCGGAATTTATCAGGTAAAACTCGGAATGATCGAAGAAAATGGGGATCCTGAAACCGCAGCCAGATTCTGTTCGTATAAGACCGTTGTAGTCGAAGAATAAGGAAAACTCCTCGAAAATTGAATTTTTGCAACACGAAAAGCGTGCAATTTTTATGTATTTTAGAGGAATTTTTGAAAAAACGGTGCATCGTTATTTTAGAAATTTGTTAAGTAAATTTTTTATGAAGTTTTATATATTGTTCGTCTCATTGTTCATTGCCGTGTTTGCCGTATCACAGGCACAACCGGTGCCCAACGTTGAGGAGAACATCCCGTACCTGATGACCTTTGGTAAACAGGCCCAGACCAGCTGGGGCGATGATGATTTTTCACAGACTTTTTTCTTCCTGCTTCCCACGGATTATGACAAGCCTGTTTTTATATGGGTCTATGATCCGGATGTGGGGGGTGAAGTGGATGAGATCGCGGGAGTATGGAATACCCGGGTCAATTATTCCATTTATGGAGGCAAAGGCTGCTGGTCAAATCTTGATGCACAGGGTACCGACCCCGTGGGTGAGTACCGCAGTGGCACCCTCCTTGCGACCAAAACATTCGGGGAGGACCCACGCTATGATCAGAACTGGTATGTATTCGGCCCTTTTAATCCCACCGAAGGCGAATACGTGGATAAATATGAAGGAAACGTTCTTAAGATCATCTGTGAAGGCGTTTCCGGGGATGATGGTAACCTCTACCGGTATTACATGAGTTCGTCCCCGACGGAACGCATACCCATTGAAGGCGGAAATGCCCTTTCCTTCGAATATTCCTTCCGGATGTATAATGTAGCTGAGGAAGTTTCCCATATCTATCCCTATGTCGACGACAGGACAGTGACGGTTAAGTTGTATGATTTTGACTGGGATAGCGATGGCTTTATCCGAGTTGTCTCTGTCGCCAGGAAGGGACAAACCTGTCCGATCTCCAATGAAGACGACTGGAAAGAGGGTGAATTTAAGATTTTCGATGTAGAGAAAAATACCTCACTTGATATCCAGTTTATCAAGAAACAAGCGCCACCGCCCATAAAAAACAACAATGTTGTGGTATACGTGAAGAACCAGTACGGTGAGAACATCGAGTTCTTTACGAGCCCGATCGGGGGCGTGCCAAAGTACAGATACAGTATCGGTGTCAGGAAGAAGGAATAGAACAAGATAAAAACAGCCAGTTTGAAGATTCATAAACTCCGGATAGGATTTTTTATTGTGCTCGTCATACTGGGAAGCAAGGTTTTCTCCCAGAATTTCCGGTTTCTTAACTACGGTGTTGAGCAGGGATTATGCGATAATTTTATATACAATGTCGTGCAGGATCCCAACGGGTATGTATGGCTCGGTACCGGTGAGGGTCTTTGCCGGTTTGACGGGTTTAGCTTCATCCATGAGTTCCGTGGGGACACTCTTCCGCAGACGCCCGTGACAAAAAGTTTCCGCGACAGCAAAGGCAGGATCTGGTTCGGTTTCGATAATGGCGAGCTTGCCGTTCTCAACGGAATCGATTTAAAGCGGGTCGATCTTCCCGAGCTAAACAGGGGCAGGGTTAACGGTATCGGCGAAACATCGCAATCGGATATAATCATAGCCACTCAGAATAAAGGGATCATCCGCATCAGTGAGAGCGGGAAAATGACTGCCCTGAAAAACGGGCCCCAGGGACAACTCATCTCCTCTATTGCTGTCACTCCGGATAATGACCTTCTTGTGGGCACTTTTGACGGACTTTTCATGTATCGTTTTACCCCCGGTGATGAAGAAGAGCTGCAGCTTGCCGGAAGATTTGAAGATATCCCTTACACCAGGGTTCAGGCGATAGTTTACAATGACCCGCCCGGAAAATACTGGATAGGCACCGAAGACCAGGGTCTCTATCTCCTGCAGACGAACGGGAGGGATATCCATTCCTATACCATCAGTAAGACAGGGGCTGCCTATGGTCTGGAATATTCCAACGTACAGGACGTTCTGGAAGATACCAACGGAAATTTGTGGGTTTGCACCATGGGGGAGGGGATCTATGAACTGATCCATTCTCCGGCAAAAAATTCCTTCGTCCGGTCTCTTCACTTCAATAAATCAACCGGACTTAACAGTAATTTTATCGGATCCGTTTACCGGGATGTTGAAGGAAACCTGTGGTTCGGCACTACCGGCGACGGGCTTTTCGTTCTCAAAGACCAGGCATTCTCGTTCTTTCGTTTTGAAAAAGACGGATTTCCGGATAACGTGCTTTCCCTTGCGCAGGTGGACAGTCTGTATTGGCTGGGCGGGGAGGACAGGATCCTTGTCACCGGGCTGGGATCAGGATACTCGCGGATACTGGATAAACGAAACGGGCTCCCGGAAGACAGGTTCACATCCCTTTTCTGTGATCCCGGCGGAAAGATTTGGATCGGCACTTCAAAAAGCGGCCTGTATACCATGGACAAAAAGGGCAATTTTGCTACCCTGGTCAACCGGAGCAGGAATTCTCTTGAAAATACGATAAACGCCATTACCGGACGCGGTGACTCCGTCTGGGTTGCGACCAATAACGGCATCTTTTGTTTCAATGCACGTACAGGCGCGGTGAGCCATTTCACTACCTACGACGGTCTTCCTCATAACAAGATCAGGGATATATTCATCGACCATAATGACACCGTATGGATTGCCACCCGGAGTAACGGGATTTACAATGTAACATCCCGCCAGGAGGAACTCAGGATCGAGGCAAGCGCAGAGCTTGAATTCATTTCCCTGACCGAAGACAAGGATGGCACCCTCTGGGCCGGCACTTACGGCGACGGTATTTTTCATTTTTTACGCGACTCTCTCTCTTACTATTCCTCGGGCGACGGGCTCGTGTCAAATTTCTGTTACAGTATAGCTACAGACGCTTCCGGTAATATCTGGGCCGGACACAGGCGGGGAATGAGCCAGATAAACGTGAAAACAGGCAATGCCAGGGCCTTCAGTGTGGAGGATGGCATCTTAGCCGATTGTAACTTTGATGCGATCATCACGAACCAGGAAAACGACCTGGTATTT
The DNA here is from genome assembly GCA_963771005.1 of uncultured Bacteroidales bacterium. Taxonomy (GTDB): domain Bacteria; phylum Bacteroidota; class Bacteroidia; order Bacteroidales; genus DASQZK01. The sequence goes on along the minus strand of CAVYRO010000006.1, from coordinate 121,036 downwards.
GGTACTACCCACGGGGTCATCATATATGATCCTTCGAAGGACAACACCGACACTGTGCCTCCTCAGCTAAATATCACTTCGCTCAAAATCTCAGACCGGGATTATGATTTTACAGAACCGGTATATCTTCCCTATAACAGGTACAAGATCAGGATCGATTTTATCGGTATCGATTTTAAATCGCCTGAGAACGTCGTTTACCAGTATAAACTACAGGGATATGACGACTGGTCGGAGCCTGCCAAAATCCCTGTGGCGAACTTCAGCAGGGTTGAAGATGGTAATTACACTTTTATGCTGAAAGCTTGCGATGAGAACGGGGTTTGCTCCGAAACGCCGTTGACACTTCAGATACATATCAAGATACCAATATGGAAGACATGGTGGTTCTTTATCCTGGTGATCTTCATCATGGTCGCTGCCGTTTACATCATAATTAAGATGCGGGAGAGAAAACAGAAGAAGATCCAGGAGTACCTGCAGAGAGCGCTCGATGAACGTACCCACGAGGTCATGGAACAGAAGGAAGAGATCGAGAACAAGAATCGCGATATTACCGACAGTATCAACTATGCCCAACGGATACAGGCGAGTATACTCCCGCCCATTAAGCGACTCCAGGATACTTTTTCCGGTAGCTTCGTCTATTACCAGCCACGCGATATTGTAAGCGGAGACTTTTACTGGTACGACAGGCTCTGGGATAACAAGTTCGTTATTGTTTGCGCCGATTCAACAGGGCATGGTGTACCGGGTGCTTTTATGTCAATGATCGGAACCACCCTTATCAAGGATATCTGTTCACGCCCCGATGTCCGTTCCCCTTCCTGTATCCTGCAAACCCTCGACCAGGAGATCCAGGAAGCACTTAACCAGAACCTGGAAGCCGAGAAATCGAACGACGGTATGGATATCATTGTCGCCGAGATTGATCTCAAGACGAAATACCTCAGGGTGGCTTCAGCCATGCGGCCCATCATTCTTTATGTAGGTGGCGAACAGGTTTATGTACGCGGATCCAGAAGTTCTATCGGCGGTCATTTCGAGGAAGAGGCGAATGTCAAAGAATTCAGGGATGAAGGATTTCAGCTTTCACGGGGTGATCTCATCTATATGTTCTCCGACGGTTATCCCGATCAATTCGGGGGACCCCTGAGTAAGAAATTCAAAATGGTACGCCTGAAAAACCTGCTCCGGGATATCCATGAAAAGCCTATGGAGGAACAGTACAATTATGTCAAGAGCAATTTTATGTTGTGGAAGGAAGACCTTGAGCAGGTGGATGATGTTCTGTTTATGGGGATCAGGATATGAGGATGGTTTGGGGATGGTTTGAGAATGGTTTGAAATGGTTTGAGAGAAGAGGAACGGATTTGACGGATTTTGACGGATTCCGGTGGCTATCGGAACGGATTTTGGATAGGCGTCTCTTCATTCACCAAATCACCAAATCACCAAATCACCAAATTCTTCGGGGAGTTTCACCACAGATTTCACAGATTATCACAGATGGTTTCAACCCCATTCAACAAATCAACAAATCAACAAATTTTTCCGAGATCCGTGTTCCTCTTCCACTTCACCAAATCACCACATCACCAATTTCTTTTTGCTGAGATTTCACAATTCCAATCCCGAAAACAGGATGACATCAGTAGTATCGACGTTGCTTTTATTGAACTGCCGGTCGAGTATGTAAAAAGTATAACGGATGGTATCGAACTTGATGGTCTTGTATTCTAGATCGACCACTACCGTGCCTGTGAGCGTTTTGTTCTGCCCGGTCCGTTCAATATAAGGTATTCTGAAATTCTGGATGCTTGTTGCATCCTCGGCCTGGCTCCACTCATTGTTCTGATATGCCCAGAATGTAAGGAAGAGATTGTATTTCAGGCTGTCGGCTTGTGCAAGCGAATCGGGTTGTTCAATGCCGATGTCCCCGTCTCCGTCGGTGAACCGGATCGACAGTTTCCCGAGAAGAATATTATTTCCCAGTGCATCCTGGGACTGGTACAGGCTGAATGACTTATATTCCACCGTCGGTGTGTCGGGGTATTTCTGGATCTTTTCACAAGAGACGGAGAAAACTGTGAGGATGATCAGAAATGCCATTATTTTGAAAATGTTTTTCATGGCATGTACAATTTACGAAAATTCCTCAGACACAAAATTTGTTCCGTTTATTTTTTCCGGAAAAAGATTTGTATCGGAACACCTGTAAAATCAAAATGTTCTCTGAGTTTGTTTTCGACGTATCTTTTATAGGGATCCTTTATATCCTGCGGAAAGTTGCAGAAGAAGACAAAGCTTGGTGCATAGGTCCGAAGCTGGGTAACATATTTAATTTTAATATAATTACCGCGTACGGCAGGCGGATGATATGCCTCGATCGCAGCAAGCATCACCTCGTTAAGTTTTGAAGTTGCGATCTTTTGTTTTCTGTTATTGTAAACCTCCATCGCCGTGTCGAGGACTTTCTGTATACGTTGTTTGGTGACTGCAGACGTGAAGATGACAGGGACATCGTTGAAAGGCTCGATTTTTTTCTTAATGGCTTCCTCCCAGTCTCTGGCCGAATTTGTATCCTTATTGATGAGGTCCCATTTGTTCACGAGGATGACGATTCCCTTCCGGTTCCTCTCCACCAGGCTGAAAATATTGACATCCTGTGCTTCCATCCCTCTTTCAGCATCGATCAGCAGGAGGCATACATCCGAATTTTCGATGGCACGGACCGAGCGCATCACGGAATAAAATTCAACATTCTCGGAGACTTTACCTTTTTTTCGTAATCCGGCGGTATCTATAAGGTAGAAATCATGGTTGAATTTCTGGTACCGGGTATTTACCGAATCGCGTGTTGTTCCGGCAACCGGGGTTACAATATTGCGTTCTTCCCCGATGAGGGCATTGATCAGGGATGATTTACCGACATTCGGACGGCCGATGATCGCTAACCTGGGGATATCCACTTCCCCGGGTACATCCGGTTTTGCTTCAAAATTCCCAACGATGACATCCAAAAAATCACCCGTACCGCTTCCGTTGGCTGCCGATATAGGGTGTAGTTCGCCCAGTCCCAGGGAATAAAAATCATGTATGTAAGCCATTTTTTCACCGCCATCCACCTTATTCACTCCCACAATTACCTTCTTCCCCGACTTCCTCAGAATGGAGGCTATAGAAGCATCCAGATCGGTAATGCCGCTGTTCACATCGACGAGAAAGATGATCACATCGGCTTCGGCGACAGCAAGGATTACCTGTTTATTGATCTCCTCCTCGAATATATCTTCGGAATTTGCAACATACCCCCCCGTATCGATCACCGAAAATTCGATGCCGTTCCAAACGGATTTACCGTAGTGGCGGTCGCGTGTCACGCCACTCGTTTCGTGTACTATGGCCGATCTGCTTTCCGTGAGCCTGTTGAACAAGGTGGATTTACCGGTGTTCGGTCTTCCCACAATGGCGACAATGTTTGGCATGTATCTGATTTTACCTGTAACCGAATCCCCTGAGCATACGTTCGTTATCACGCCAGTCTTTCCTGACCTTCACATATAATTCCAGAAATACTTTTTTATCGAAAAATTTTTCCATATCCTTCCTCGCTTCCGTGCCTGTTTTTTTCAATGATAAGCCACCTTTCCCGATGAGGATCCCTTTCTGCGTTTCTCTTGAGACATAGATCACTGCCCTGATGCGATTGATCGCAGGGGTGTCGCTGAATTCTTCTATTTCGATCTCAACCGAATATGGGATTTCCTGGCGGTAATTCAGCAGGATCTTTTCCCGGATGATCTCCCCGGCAAAGAACCGCTCCGACTTGTCTGTGATAATATCCTTGGGATAATACGGTTCATTTTCGGGCAACTTTTCAAGAATAAGGTTGAAAAGACGGTCGAGGTTGAAAGCCTTAGTGGCAGAAAGAGGCAGGAAAACGGCTTCGGGAAGGATCTTCGTCCATACATTGAAGAGGGTGTCTACCCTGATCTGATCGCAAAGATCGATCTTGTTCAGGACCAGGATGACGGGGATACCCGGGTGCTGCAGTGTATCGGAGAATTCAACGGCGATACCCGGTTCCTCTGTCACATCCGTTACATAGATGATGATATCAGCATCGGTGAGCGCCGAACGGGCTGCCTTTAGCATGCTTTGCTGGAGCCGGTATTTAGGTGTAAGGATTCCCGGGGTATCGGAATAAATGATCTGGAAGTCTTCACCGTTAACGATCCCATGTATCCGGTGCCTTGTTGTCTGGGCCTTTGATGTGATGATACTGATCTTTTCGCCCACCATGGCATTCATGATGGTTGATTTACCAACGTTGGGATACCCGATAATATTTACAAAACCTGCCTTATGGACTTTTGCCGTTTCTGTCATTCGAAGGCGTTCATCTTTAACATATTGATTTCCTGATCGGTAAGGAGCCTGTACCTTCCGCGCGGCAGGTTTTTCTTGGTTAGCCCCGCAAAAAGCACCCGGTCAAGCCGGATTACCTTATAACCGAGGTGCTCGAACATCCTCCTCACGATATGGTTTTTCCCGGAATGGATCTCCATCCCGATCTCCTTCCGCACCACCGGGTTTACAAAATCGATAGCATCGGGTTTTATGAAGCCGTCGTCCAGGGTTAAGCCCTCTGCCATCTTATTGAAGTCCTCTTCTTTAAAATCACTCTCAAGAAAGACCTGGTAGACTTTTTTTACATTGTATTTGGGGTGCGTTAGGCGTGTTGCCAGTCCACCGTCATTGGTGAGAAGGAGTACCCCTGTGGTATTCCTGTCGAGACGGCCAACGGGGTAAACCCGCTCGTCGCAGGCATTCTTTATGAGATCGATCACAGTTTTCCTTCCTTCGGGATCATCGCTGGTGGTTACGAAATCCTTCGGTTTATTGAGGAGGATATAGATTTTCTTCTCTGACCGGAGCTTTTCACCGTTATATTTGACAACATCCCCCGGGTTCACTTTGATCCCCATTTCCGTAACTACCTGGTCGTTAATACTTACAAGTCCGGCCTTGATGAGATCATCCGCCTCGCGTCTTGAGCAGATGCCGGCATGGGCAATGTATTTGTTGAGGCGTGTGGTTCCGTCTTTTCCAGCTGCAGAGGCAGTTTTGCCAGCGGTCCTGTCCCTCGTTATCCTGGGCCTTTTTGGGCGCCGGTCATAGGGGTTTCGGGTATTTTTTCCACCCACCTTTCTTCCCTGCCCGAAAAATGGATTTTCTCCCCGGCTGCCGGTTTTTCTTTCGGCTTCTTTTTTCCCGCCTTCCTCCCTGGAACGGTTACCGGATCCGTATTTGTTCTCTTCACCGCGTTCCTTCCACGGCTTTTGATCCCGGCTTCTGTAGGAAGGTGAGGAACTGCCGTAGGGACGATCTTTATCCTGACTTTTGGAAGAGGGATTGGATTTCCCGGCTTCCCTTTTATTTTCCCTGTTTCTGCCCACCCCCGGTTCGAATGAATTCTTTCCACTGCGTTTGGGACGGTCGTGTTCGTCTCCTGAATAACTGGTTTTCATTTATTTATTGCTGAATGAATTAAATTGGCTTTTTCATTAGTAAAAAGCTCGCAAAAATAATACTTTTGGACTGCAATTCTAAGCAGGAACAGAATTATTTTCATCAGAGGGAAGAATAAACGGTTTATCTCAACTAAAAGTAAATTTTTCAATGTGGCAGTATCACCTGACACTTCAACCGCGATTGTGTGCCGGTATTCCTGCTAAATACGAAACCGGAGCTGCAATTCGCCTGTAGAAATTTTATATTATAACAAACTGAAATTTACAAAAGTTATTTTACGCACAGGACCTATGACATTAATAAAATCTATTTCAGGGATCAGGGGTACTATAGGCGGAAATCCGGGAGATAACCTGACGCCTCCCGACATTGTCGGTTTCACGTCAGCCTATGCTATGTGGTTGTTGCGATCCGGGAGGGAGCTCAGCAGACGCATAGTTCTGGGAAGGGATGCAAGAGTTTCCGGTCCTATGCTCGAAAACCTCGTGACCGGCACTCTTACCGGAATGGGATTTGACGTGGTCATGATCGGGTTTGCAACAACCCCGACGGTTGAGATCGCCGTTCCCCTGGAGAAAGCCGATGGGGGGATCATCCTGACAGCCAGTCATAACCCGGCCCAGTGGAATGCCCTCAAACTTTTAAACCATGAGGGAGAATTTTTGACAGCCAGGGCAGGAAGTGAGATCGTTGCCATGGCTGAGAGCATGGATTTCACCTACGAAACTTTTGACAGGCTTGGCGGGATCACCCGGTCAGACGAATATAACCAAAAGCATATTGAACTTATTAAAAACCTGCGGCTGGTTGATGCGGAAAAAATACGCAAAGCCGGGTTCACGGTGGTCATCGACTGTGTGAATTCAGTCGGTGGAATTATCCTGCCCTCTCTCCTTGAACAACTTGGTGTTAAGAAAGTCACCGGACTCTATACAGAACCAACGGGTCTCTTCCCCCATAATCCCGAGCCTTTGCCTGAGCATCTTTCCGTGATTTCGGCAAAAATGAAGGAGGCAGGCGCCGATGTGGGTTTCGTCGTGGATCCCGATGTGGACCGTCTCGCCATTATAAATGAAGACGGAAGCATGTTCGGGGAAGAGTATACCCTCGTTGCCATCGCAGATTACGTCCTGAAGCATACACCCGGCAACACTGCCTCGAATCTTTCCTCGTCCCGGGCCCTGCGCGATATAACCGAAAAAAGGGGTCATAACTATGTGGCAGCCGCAGTAGGTGAGGTGAACGTGGTGGAGGCCATGAAGGCAGAAAATTGTGTCATCGGAGGCGAAGGAAACGGGGGTGTCATCTATCCGGCTCTTCATTACGGGCGCGACGCATTGGCTGGGATAGCTCTTTTCCTGACCCATCTTGCCGATTCGGGGATGAAATGTTCAGAATTGAGGAAGACATACCCACAATACGTCATCTCGAAAAATAAAATTTCACTGGATGAGGGAATAAATGTCGACACAGTTTTGTCAAAAGTAAAAAAATATTACTCAGATCAGTTAACGGATGAAACAGACGGTCTGAAAATAGATTTTCCGGATAGCTGGATCCATCTCAGAAAATCAAACACGGAACCAATTATCAGGATATATGCTGAACACGTGGACAGGGAGAAGGCTGATGAGCTTGCCTCGGGAGTTATAAAAGTGATCCGGGAATCGGCCTCACAGCCCAATAAATAGGTCCGGCATCCGTTATCTGATTAAGGCTGAACAAATCCTTATTTTTACTTTTGTTTCGGGGCATTTGGCACCCGGCAGGGAAGCAGGAACAGCCATGTTGAATTGTGAAGAAGAGATTGCCTGGCGATCATTCTGCCCTTTCACGTCCTGTGTTGCAGGGTATTCATACAATTGAAGGCTGAACCTTCGTTTATTTTTAGTAAAGAATGAAAAAGAAAGTACTTATTCCGCTGATTATTATCGGCCTTGTGCTGGTAGGTGTTATCATCTATTCAGCCTCATCAAAACCTGATAGTGAGGTAAAAATCACCTCAACCGTTGCCAAAGGTAATTTCGAGATCCTTGTTTCGGTAACCGGGGAATTGCAGGCTGAAAATTCAGTCGAGATCCGGGGGCCTTCCAACCTCCGGTCACGAAATCTCAGGCTCCGGTCCATAAAGATCCAGAATCTCATTCCTGAAGGCACCGTCGTGGATTCGGGAGAATGGATCGCGACCCTCGACAGGTCGGAGGCAGATAACTCGCTGAAGGATATTTCCGATGAACTGGAAAAGGACGAATCCCAGTTCACCAAAACAAAATTGGATACCACTATTCAGTTGCGGCAGCTCAGGGATGATCTGATCAATCTAAATTTCTCCATGGAAGAGATGAAGATCGCCCTCGAACAATCCCAGTATGAGCCACCGGCAACGATCAGGCAGGCACAGATCAACCTGGATAAGGCCACCCGTGCTTATGAACAGGCAAGGAAAAATTACGATCTTAAGGTGAAACAGGCCCAGGCCGATATGACGGAGGTGAAAATTAACCTGGCAAAACAGCAGAGAACACAGATTGAGATGCGGGATGTCCTGCTGGATTTTGATATCTATGCACCTGCACCGGGGATGGTGATCTACAAACGCGAGTGGAACGGCCAGAAAAGGACGGTCGGCTCAGAGATTAATCCCTGGGACCTCACGGTGGCCACCCTTCCCGATCTTTCCAGCCTGGTTTCAAAAACTTATGTTAATGAGATCGATATAAGCAAAGTGAACATTAACCAGAAGGTAAGGATTGGGGTCGATGCCTTCCCGGAAAAGAAATTCACCGGTCGTGTCATTTCGGTTGCCAACATCGGCGAACAGTTGCCAAACACCGATGCCAAGGTATTTGAAGTTAGCATTCGGCTGAATGAAAACGACACCATTCTCCGTCCTTCGATGACAACAAGCAACCAGATCATTACGAATAACTTCAACGATGTTCTTTCCATTCCTCTTGAAGCCGTACATACGAATGACAGCCTCTCCTTTGTATATACCACCAAAGGGGCCAGACAGGTGGTCGTACTGGGTGAGGCCAATGAAAATGCAATCATTGTCGAACAGGGTTTGGATGAAGGGGAAGATATTTACCTGTCAATTCCCGACAATCCCGATAATTTCAACTGGAAAGACCTCGGCCTCGTGGAGATCATAAAGCAGAAAAAAGCCGAAGAGGAGAAGCTTAAGCAAGATATGGAGCAACATATCCGTGACCGGAAAGGCCAGCGAGGAAACGGCCGTCCTGCCGACGCTACTGTCAGACCCAACAGAATCAAACCCCAATGAGCAGGTATTTTCATGATATCGTCATCGCCTTCGAATCCATCCTGTCGAATAAACTGAGGAGTTTCCTGACGGCACTCGGGATCATCTTCGGCGTTGCCGCAGTCATCAGTATGCTGGCCATCGGAAAAGGAGCCCAGCAGGAGATCCTTGAACAGATCAAAATGGTGGGTGTGAACAATATCCTGATCACGCCGATCGTGCAGCCCAAATCACAGGATGAAGATTCGGATAACGGCTCCGGAAATAAGCAGAAGGCTAAATTCTCACCCGGGCTTCACCTGAAAGACGTACAGGCCATCGAGGAGATACTGCCGACGGTGAAGAGGATCAGTCCCGAGATCGCATTGAACTCGTACGTCGTGCAAAACGGGAAGCGGGCTTCTGCAAAGCTGCTCGGTGTCTCAATGGAGTATTTCGATATTTTCAACCTGCGACTTTCCCAGGGGATCTTCTTTAATGATTACCAGGAGGAAAAGGGTATCACCGTTTGCGTTATAGGGGCCAACATAGCGCAGACTTTTTTCAGCAAGGAAAACCCGATTGGCAAATATATCAAATTCGACAGGGTATGGCTGAGGGTGATCGGCGTTCTTGAACGCAACAATATAAAGGTAACCGGCTTTGAAAACACCGGTATCAATGTGATGAATGATAATATTTACATTCCCGTCAAGACCATGCTCCTGCGTTTTGAGAACCGCGCACTTATATCGACCCGCATTCAGAACCAAAGCGGTTTCTCCGGCAGGTATTTTTTCGCCAGAAGCAGTAACCCGGCTCAGAACACCGATAACAATTACCATCAGCTCGATAAGATCATCGTCCAGGTCAGTGATTCGAAGGAACTCGATCCGTCCACCAAACTTTTAAGCCGGTTGCTGTTGCGCCGTCACCAGGAAGTTCAGGATTATGAGATCACCGTTCCCGAACTGCTGCTGAAACAGGAACAACGTACGAAAGACATCTTCAACCTGGTGCTTGGTGCGATTGCGAGCATTTCGCTCCTGGTTGGAGGTATCGGGATCATGAATATTATGTTTGCCTCCGTTATGGAGAGGATACGTGAGATTGGCACGCGAATGGCCATAGGCGCCAGGAAGCAGGATATCGTTGTTCAGTTTCTCGCTGAAGCCGTGCTGATCAGTGTAACCGGAGGGCTCATCGGGGTGATCCTCGGCATTGTAGCATCGAGACTGATCAATAATTTTTCAGGGATCCTGACGATCATTTCCCCGTTTTCGGTCATCGTCGCATTTTTCGTTTCCGCATCTGTCGGCATAATCTTCGGATATTCACCGGCAAAACGAGCCTCAGAAAAAGATCCTATTGAATCACTCAGATATGAATAAGCGAATGAAAGCTCTTGTGATACTTTCCATTGTTCTATTTATCCCGTTCCAGCTCATTTTTTCACAGCAGAAAAATAGCACATACACTCTCGAGGATGTAATCCTGATCGCCAGGGAACAGTCGCCGATGGCTGTTATGGCAAAACATCGTTTCAGGGGCAGTTATTGGGAATACAGGACATACCAGGCAGGTTACCTTCCCATGCTAACCTTAAACGCAACGATCCCTGATCTGAACCGGTCGATCGACAAGATCACCCTTGAGAGCGGGAAAGATGCCTTCGTTGAGAGGAAGCTGATCAATTCCAGTACCGATATGGAGCTCCGGCAGAATATCGGGCTTACGGGCGGAAGCATCTATATGCGGTCAGACCTCCAGAGAATTGATAATCTCGGGGATGAAGGAGGCACCCAATACCTGTCCTATCCTGTCAACATCGGGTTTCAGCAGCCTATAAACGGGTATAACGCCTTCCGCTGGGAACGAAGGATCGAACCGCTGAAATTCCAGGAAGCGCAACGCAACTATATCCAGACCCTTGAGCAGGTCTCCCTTCGTGCCGTCAACTATTTCTTTGATCTTTCTCTCGCCCAGAAAAACCTGGATATCGCAAAGGTTAACTACTCCAATGCGGATACACTGTACCGTATTGCCAAGGGACGCTACCAGCTGGGGACCATCGCGGAGAACGAACTCCTGCAGATGGAACTTTCTTACCTCAATGCAGGTACCGACCTTAACAGTGCACAGATCGATCTGGCGATCAAAAAATTCCAGCTTAATTCATTCCTTGGTGTGGGCCAGGATGTGAATATCGAACTTATCATCCCGCTGAAGATACCCGATATGGAGATCAACCTTCAGCAGGCCATCAACCAGGCACAGGCAAACAACCCGGATGTGCTCGACAGGCAGCAGCAAATGCTCGAGGCTTCGCAGGAGGTCGACAGGGCAAAATCGGAAAAAGGGCTGAATGCGACAATCAACGCGAGCTTTGGGCTTAGTCAGCGATCCGACCAGTTTAATACCCTTTATGCCAATCCACAGGACCAGGAAAGAGTGAGAGTGGGCCTTTCCATACCGCTTCTCGACTGGGGACTGGGCCGGGGAAGGTACCGGATGGCGCAGTCGGCACAGGAAGTGGCGAAGACTACTATTCAACAGGCAGAGATGGACTTTCAGCAGGAAGTACTGCTGGAAGTGATGCAGTTCAATCTTCAGGATGATCAGCTTAAGATAGCTGCCAAGGCTGATACTGTAGGGACGAACAGGTACGATGTATCAAAACAACGCTTCCTTATCGGCAGGATCAGTGTTCTGGACCTGAACGTAGCTCAAACCGAAAAGGACGAGGCCACCCGGCGGTACATTGCCGCCCTTAGGAATTACTGGACCTATTTCTACACGATCCGTTCGCTCACACTTTATGACTGGCAGAATTCAGTCAGGTTACAGGAAGATTTTGACAGCCTGCTCAGATAAATGTAAATTTGAGTAAAAAATTACCGCCATGAGGGGTTTATTCATTTTGGCATTAGGCTTTCTGGTTGCCCATACCGCCGGGTGTCAGCCCAGTGATCAGGCTATGGTCCGGTTTGACGAACTCAGTTACAATTCCTATTTTGAACAACTGGCATTTCTTGACCTGGAGAGCGGAAAGAAGAATTACCTTAAGCTTCTCATGTCCGTCGATCCCTCCATCAACACCACAAAGTATAATATTACCTGCAGGGAGATTGAAATTGAACTGCAGAGAATGAATAAGAGGAAGTTTCTGAAAGCCAAACCGGAGAAAAAGATCGAGTATATCTATGATGATGTTAACCTGAATATTCTCAAGGAATATAAGGAAGATGTATTCTTCCCACGGATCTTCAACACGGGGGAATTCAACTGCCTCACAGCCACCGCATATTATGGGATCATCATGGATTCACTGGGTATTCCCTATGAATTCCGGGAGACCTACAATCATGTTCATCCTGTGGCATATCCCCGCCAGCAACAGGTTTTTATTGAAACGACCGATCCAGTAGCAGGGATAAATTATTTCGATGAAAAACTTAAGGTCCGGTTTGTGAACTATCTCCTCGAGACCAGCCGGATCAGCCGGTCCGATTATGACACGATCAGTATCGACAGGCTTTTCAACCGCTATTATCTCCCGGAAAAAAGCATCGGTATGAAAGAACTTACGGGATTGCAGTATATGAATGACGCCCTGTATAAATTCTCTTCGGGAGAATATGCCGGTGCTTTTGAACAGATCAAAAAAGCATGGTTCCTCTATCCCTCACAAAAAATGCTTGCCGTATTCCAGTTCATCCTGAACGGGACCCTTCTGGAGAGCGATTTTAAGAAATTGTCGGATGTCCGGTTTATCGTTTACCAGTCGCGCCTGATCGGTGAAAATCTGATCAGTAGTGAGACGGTATCCAATACTTTTCAATTCATGAGTAACATCGTTCTGATCAACCGGTCCGATGTCCGGCTCTATGACAGTATTTTCAATTACCTGATGGTAAACCTTAAAGAGCAGGGATTAAAAAATGATATCAGTTTTCAGTACTACCAGCTGCGGGGTAAATCCCTTCTCGGCGAATATAAACTCAAGGATGCACTCGACTTGTTCGAGAAGGCTTATGAGATAAATCCCGGCAATCTAGAAGTTCAGACCTTGCTCGTAACTACTTTTGCCTATACCTTTCAGAACTCATCGAACCGTGAGACAGTGCAGCGGATCGGCGATATGAGTGCCAAATTCCCCTCTCTGGACAGTAATGGGTTGTTCATGACCCTGAAAATGACGGCTTATCTATCATACGTGGAAGAGTTGTTTGATTTTGGCGAGCCGGACCGAGCCCTTGAATATCTTGCAAAATTTGAGTCGACATACAAAACAAACGGGGATATTGAGCTGAATTATAAGGTTGTGGGGGATGCCTATTCGGCGGCTGCGGTTTATTTTTTCAAGAAGTATAATAAAAAGAAGGCAAAGGAATACCTTGAAAAAGGGCTCGAAATAGCACCCGATAATTTTGAATTGCGCTACCGCCTGAATTCACTTTGATCATTTATTGTCAATGGCAAGGTTGTAGGTCCGGCTTACCACTGCCCAGCTTTTATGAGCGGTCATAAACATTGCTGAGACGGTCAGGGGTTCCATCAGAAATCCTCCCTTATGAACCTGAATACGGTAATCAAATTCACCATTCTGTGGCTTCCTTGGCCAAAGTCCTGCATGGATGTATTTACCTTCTTCCAGGTCACCGATATAAAAAGTGGTGGAGTGTTCTTTCGTTGAAAGTGAAATCTTCAGGATGTAGGTATCTTCCAGGGCAAGCCGGTTAACAGGTACAATTTTGATTTCCGGGAGCAGGTTCCTGACCGGCTTACCATCCATGGAGTATTCTTTTATTCCAAGCCCGGGATAATCATTCTTGTAAGGAATTTCTGACATAATCTTGCCGTTCTTGTAATAGCTTGTCCGGATCCCCTCAGCCTTTCCACTTTCATAATTCGTGACCCGGTAAAGTTCTCCCGATTTGTAATACATACTGGCAGTGCCCTGCATCTTGTTATCATGATAATTGACCTTTGTCCTGAGCTGGCCGTTGTTGTAATAGGTCACCGCAGGTCCTTCCCTCTTTCCGTCGACATAGGTAAATACTTTTTCAAGATACCCGTCGGGTGTGTAGGATTTATACAGGCCGTGAAGTATGGTGTCATTTTTAACGCCGGCTTCGGTCTTGATACCCCCGCTTTCATAATATTCATAGGCAATGTTATCCTTAATCTTCGGCTTGCCGGATTCACAACCCGGAAACGTAATCAGGAAAATAAGAGCAGGAAGGAATATTTTCGGGAAAAGTCTCATAAAAATGAAATTTTGGAAGGAGTAACTGTAAATATATTATTTCTGATTGTAAAAACGAACAGCACCGGGCGAAAGAATTTTACCTGTATCCTTGAAGGAACTGGCTGCGGATAAACACCGGGAAGGTAAACAGGAATTTTCACAGATGTGAATCCGTGACCTCGCAGTCTCTCCGTAAAATGGTTAAGAAAACTAATTCCGTCCATTGTAAGTCATTACAGTGGAGGTTCATGCCCCGGCGTTTTCCGGGATCAGAAAAGTTTCATTTCATCCAGGATCTTCATCACGCTTTTCACGGAGTTCGCGGATTCCATAAGTAATTTTTTCTCACCCTCATTCAGGTTGATCTCAAGAATTTCTTCCACACCCTGTCTTCCCAGTTTAACAGGAACACCCAGATAAATATCCTTTAATCCATATTCGCCTTTAAGGCAGGCACATACAGGAAAGATCCTTTTCTGGTCGTCTACGATAGCTTCCACCATCTGGGCTGCGGCAGCTCCCGGGGCATACCAGGCTGAAGTTCCCATTAGATTGACAAGCTCGCCACCGCCCTTGCGGGTGCGTTCCACGATCTGATCGATAACGTCCTGGCTGAGCAGGTCTGTGACGGGGATGCCGTTCACCGAAGTGAATCTTGGCAACGGGACCATTGTATCCCCATGTCCGCCCATGAGCATGGCATGAATATCTTTCGGTGAAACCTTGAGAGCATCGGAGATAAAAGCCTTATACCTGCCGGTGTCAAGAGTTCCTGCCATACCGAAAACTTTATGGGATGGTTTGTTGGCTGCGAGATAGGCAGCGTAGGTCATGACATCCAGGGGATTCGAAACCACGATGATAATCGCTTCGGGAGAATATTTAACTACTTTTTCCGTCACCTCTTTGACGATGCCTGCATTTGTCTTGATCAGTTCGTCTCGCGACATACCAGGCTTGCGCGGGAGGCCGGAGGTGATAACGACGATGCCCGATCCGCGGGTCTTAAGATAGTCGTTTGTGGAACCGACAACCCTGGAGTTAAAATTATTGATAGAAGATGACTGCCAGATATCCAGGGCCTTTCCTTCAGCCATTCCTTCTTTGATATCGACAAGAACAACTTCATTTGCCAGGTCCTTATGCGCTATGACATTTGCACAGGTAGCACCGACGTTCCCTGCTCCGATTATCGTTATTTTATCCATTGGTGTTGTGATTTAGATTTTTCTGAAGTTTGGTTTACCTCCGGTGAACTTTTCAGGATTCATGCCGAATTAAAAATAAATTTACGGATGAAACAAATATAATGAAAATATTTAATTATGTATATTCCTGTTGATGCGGGTTGACTGCACAGGGATTTATCGGTAAACAAAACCGTAAGTGGGAAGTTCTGCGCGAAATTTGGACAGGTTATGGATTTACCGGCAACAGGGACAAACTTTTTTTGTAAACTTGTGAAAATTTTCCGGTATGGGTAAACGGATGTACAGGCTGCCGTTGGAGATCGTTGAACTTGACAGTATGAGTTATCACATCATGGTGGAAGGCATGATCAACGGATTGCCCTGTCATTTGATCATCGATACGGGAGCCAGCCGGACGGTCTTCGACAGGAATTATTTCGGTGAAGAGCTTGAGATCCTTACTGTCACCACCGAAGATCTTCACACGGCAGGGATCATGGCCGGGAATATTGAGACGGTTTTTGCCAGGGCAAAGTATTTCAGCCTCGAGGGATTTACATTGGAAAACCTGCAGATCGTTCTCATCGATCTTACTGCGATCAACGATATTTACAGATCAGTGACAGGAAAAAATATTCATGGTCTGCTGGGAAGTGATTTTCTGGTCAGGCATAAAGCGGTGATCGATTTCAAAAATAGCATACTAACTTTGCGCCTGTAAATTTTCTCCTCCGGCACCCTGGTTACCGGGATATGCATTTAATGCCGGAAAAGAGGATCTTTCCCGGATACCGCCTCCCGTCAGAGATTGTATTCCGGCATTATTATCTTTCAGCCTCCCGGAAGCCGTTATATTGAAATATTCCATATTATATATAGGGTCTGCAACAATCAAAGCCGGTAGTATTTATAAAAAATTTGTTTTATATTTGCCCGTCAATTTTTGGACGTCAAAAGGGATACAATCAAATATTTAAATTAACTAAAAATGCAAAATAAAGGAGCCATCCGATTATTCGCTATCATTTTGGCCTTGGTCTGTGTTTACCAGCTGCTGTTCACCTTTTTTGCCATAAGGACCGAAAATAAAGCGGAAGATTATGCAGGGGGTGACCGGGTGATGGAACGTCAGTACCTGGATTCGATTTCCGATGTGGTTGTGTTTAATTTCCTGGGATTGCGGAAATATACCTACGAAGAGTGCAAGGAAAAGGAAATTAACCTCGGCCTTGACCTAAAGGGCGGTATGGATGTAGTACTCGAGATCTCGGTTGAAGATGTCATCAAATCGGTTGTTGCACCCCACTATCTTTCGGATCCGATGTTCGTACAGACTATTCAGCGGGCCGAACAAAAGCGAGTGGAAAGTCAGAACGATTTCGTGGACCTTTTCGCCGAATCTTACCAGGAGATCAATCCGGGCGGTAAGCTCGCGCAGTTTTTTATGACACCGGAAACGCGTGGAGAGATTGATCTGAATACGACAAACGACCAGGTGGTTTCCTTTCTTAAGACACAGGCTGAATCTGCAGTTGCCAATTCCTTTAATGTTCTCAGGAACAGGATTGACCGATTTGGCGTTGTTCAGCCCAATATTCAGCGGCTTGAACGGCAGGGCAGGATCCTTATTGAACTTCCCGGTGTTGACGATCCGGACCGGGTAGCCCGCCTGCTTACGGGTACCGCCAACCTCGAGTTCTGGACTACTTTTGAGAACTCTGATGCACTGCCCTACCTTCAGGAGGCTAACAGCCTCCTCAAAGATATGATGAGCTCCGGAACGGAGATCGTACCTTCCGAAAATACTGAAAAAGGCGACCAGCAAACAAAACCTGCCACCCAGGATACTTCGGAGATCTCTATCTTCGGCCAGGATACGACAGGTCAGCCTGGCATTCTTGGCGGGGCCGACACTACGCAGGCCGGCAGAAGCCAGGAAGAGATCAGCAGGGAAAATCCGCTTTTCTCCGTCCTCACTCCCTATGTGGATAACAATATGCAACCTGTTCAGGGAGCCGTGGTAGGGGTGGCGAATATCAGAGACACCGCACAGGTTGACACGTACCTCGACAAGCCCCAGGTCCGGGTTCTGTTTCCTTCAGACATGAAGTTCTACTGGGACCATAAACCCATGGAGAACAATGATTCCTACATCAGGCTTTACGCAATTAAGTCCACCCGTGACGGAAGACCTTCGCTGAGCGGAAAATATGTTACCGATGCCCGGATGACCTATGGTCAGTTCAAGGGGGAAGCTGAGGTAAGCATGTCGATGAACTCGGAAGGGGCAAAAATATGGGCCAATCTCACCCGCGAGAATGTGGGAAAATGCATTGCCATCATCCTTGACGGATACGTAGTGTCTGCACCCGTTGTCCGGGGTGAGATCAAGGGTGGATCGTCCAGCATCAGCGGGAATTTCACCCAGGCCGAGGCAACCGACCTTGCCAATATCCTGAACTCGGGTAAAATGCCTGCCAGGGCAAGGATCGAATCGGAAGAGGTGATCGGACCCTCCCTCGGCCAGGCATCCATAAATGCCGGGTTGAACTCCTTCCTCATCGCCTTTGTGATCGTGCTGCTTTACATGCTATTTTACTATAGCCGCAGCGCCGGACTCATTGCCGATATTGCTCTTGTTGCCAACATGTTCTTCCTTATAGGGGTCCTTGCCTCTCTCCAGGCTGTACTCACTCTTCCCGGTATCGCGGGTATCGTCCTGACCATTGGTATGTCGGTCGACGCCAACGTGCTGATCTTTGAAAGGATCCGGGAGGAAATTACCGCAGGAAAGGGCGTGAAGCTTGCAATTTCAGACGGTTACAAGAATGCCTACAGCGCCATCATCGACGCAAACGTCACCACCCTCCTCATCGGTATCATCCTGTATCTCTTTGGTACAGGGCCTATCAAAGGTTTCGCCACCACACTGGTCATCGGTATTCTCACTTCGCTTTTCTCGGCGATATTTATTACCCGGCTCATTTATGAGCGCAAGCTTTCAAAGGATAAGTCTTCCCTGAAATTCTCCACTAAGCTGACGAAAAACGCTTTTAAAAACACAAATATCAACTTCATCGGACTGAGGAAAATATTCTATGTGATCTCCGGTGCTATTGTTTTGGCAGGTGCCCTGGGATTGATCATTCGTGGACTAAATACGGGTGTGGATTTCACCGGTGGCCGAAATTACGTGATCCAGTTCACCCATGACGTCAATCCTGTGGAAGTCCGGAGTGCTCTTGGGGAGGAATTTGGTGAAATGCCCGGTGTGATCACCTTTGGTGAAAAAAATACCATCAGGATTACCACTAAGTACATGATCGACAGTGATACACCCGAAGCCGATTCCATCATCAAGTCGATGCTTTACAAGGGACTGAATCCTTTTTTCACAAAGGATATTACCTATAGTCAGTTCATGACCACCGATGATTACCTGAAGTCGGTTCAGAAAGTAGGGCCGACGATTGCCAATGATATCAAAGTCCAGGCAGTTGAGGCGATCATCTTTGCACTGATCATGATGTTCATCTATATCATTGTCAGGTTCAGAAACTGGCAGTATGGTCTCGGTGCCGTTTTGGCCCTTATCCATGATGTGACCATCACCCTGGGGGCTTTCGCTCTTTTCCACGACATCATGCCTTTCTCCATGGAGATCGACCAGGCCTTCATCGCGGCAATTCTGACGGTTGTGGGTTATTCCATCAACGATACGGTGGTAATTTTTGACCGTATCCGGGAATACCGGAATGTTTTCCGAAGAAAGGACAACAAAGAAACGATGAACCTGGCACTGAACAGCACGCTGAGCCGTACCTTCAGCACCTCCCTCAGTACCTTCTTCGTTATCCTGGCCATCTTTATCTTTGGCGGTGAGGTGATCCGGGGCTTTACCTTTGCCCTGCTCATCGGTATTGTAGTAGGGACATATTCATCCCTGTTCATTGCAACGCCAATCGCATACGATACCTTTGGCAAGAAAAGCAAGGTGATCGAGAAAAAATAGGAATATCATCCGAAGACTCCGGCGCAGGGAAAGGTCACGACGGCCTTTCCCTGCGTTTTTTTTCAAACCCTTATGTTATAGGCCGCAGCCTCTTCACGACCAATGGTCCGGATAATTTTCAAATCCGGAGATAATTTTGAAAAAGTCTCCGTATCTTTGTTTAAAATTAATTGAAGATGTCAGGAAGTCTTTTGTTTATTAGCGGGCAGGAGATCGTAATAGTATTCGTTGTGGTACTGTTACTTTTTGGATCTAAGCAGATCCCTGAAGTTGCAAGGGGTTTAGGAAAGGGCATGAGGGAATTTAAGAAAGCCACTGATGATATCAAACGTGAGATACGGGACAGTTCTGCGGATGTGATGGATGATTTCAAGGATATAAAACGTGATATCGAAAGCGACACACGCGAGATTGTCAGCAATGTAAAGAAAAAAATAGATACAGACTAAGGCATCTGCAGATCCCGGATCCGGAAATCCGGTCTTTCAATCCGAACACTGCTACCGATATCCCGGCATCGCCCGGCAACCCGAATTACCGCATGGAATACCTGTACGCCTTACTGGGTTTTGTTCTGCTTATCGGCAGCGGGAAATACCTGGTAAGGGGCAGCGTTTCGCTGGCACAGCATTTTAAAATATCCTCCCTGGTTATCGGTGTTACCGTGGTTGCTTTCGGTACTTCCGCCCCGGAACTGCTTGTAAGCGTCCAGGCGGCATTGAAGGGACATCCCGAAATGTCGATGGGCAATGTGATCGGGTCCAATATTTCCAATATCGGCCTGGTACTTGCTGTATCAGCAATCATCCTTCCACTGCAGATCCACAGAAATTCGATACGCATTGACTGGCCGGTAATGATGGGTGTCAGCCTGCTCTTCTGGGTCTTTATCCGGAATTTACGGCTCAGCCGGGCAGAAGGGATCATACTCATTTCTCTGCTGGCAGCTTATATTGTATTTTCCATCAGGATGTCGGGAAAACGGGCCGGGCCGCACGATATTTTTCACCCTTCCCCGACCATGGGCATGCCTGTGACCCTGATTCTAATCATAGTTTCATGTGCCGGACTCATAGCGGGATCGCACCTGCTCATCGTCAATGCTGTTGTTATCGCACGTGACTTTGGGATCAGTGAGCGGGTTATATCCATCACGATGCTCGCCGTCGGAACCAGTATGCCTGAGCTGGCAACGTCGGTCATGGCCGCCGTCCAGAAGGAACCCGATATCTCCGTGGGTAATGTGCTGGGGTCAAATATTTTCAATATACTAAGCGTTTTGGGAATAACCGCCATGATAAAGCCCATTGGTATTTCCGCTGCTATGGCCGGTATGGATGTACTTTGGATGATCGGAATATCTTTTCTGCTCTTTCTGCTGTTTTTGCCCCTGAAAAATCCGAGGCTCGGGAGGACAGGAGCATTAGTTTTATTATTGGTCTATGTGTTTTATATTTACCTCGTTATTGATATGGGCTGAAACTTTTTAAACAATGATCATTACAGAAAATATTGAAAAGAATTTCGGGGATCTGAAAGTTCTCAAAGGTATCAGCCTGCGGATAAAGGAAAAGGAAATTGTTGCCATCGTGGGATCCAGCGGAGCAGGGAAGACAACCTTGCTCCAGATCATAGGGACTCTGCTTCCGTTCGACTCGGGCAGGGTCATCATAAACGGCTCGGATATTACCCGGCTGAAAGAGAGACAGATTGCCAGGTTCAGGAACCGGAACATCGGGTTTGTTTTCCAGTTCCATCACCTGCTACCCGAATTCACCGCTTTCGAAAATGTTTGCATCCCGGGGTATATTTCGGGAACCTCCCGTAATAAAGTGGAATCCCGGGCCCGGGAACTTCTCGGCATGCTGAATCTTACCGGCAGGCTCAGCCATAAACCATCCCAACTTTCCGGCGGGGAACAACAGCGCGTCGCCGTTGCCAGGGCCCTGATCAATAATCCGGCAGTGATCCTTGCCGATGAACCTTCGGGAAACCTCGACAGTAAAAACAAGAAGGAGTTGCACACTATGTTTTTCAGCCTCAGGGAAAAACTGGGACAGACCATCGTCATCGTCACTCACGATCCGGAGCTGGCTGAAATGTCCGACCGTAAACTAGTCATCAGGGACGGGTTGATCGACGGATGATCATAGCATGGCGGAACAGCTTTTCCGGGATATGGAGGATATTTGTCAGAAAAAATGAACGAAGAGGAACTTAAAATATGGCTGGATGAATATTACGATTATTTTAACCGTAAATCGTTCATCGCTGAAGATCCCATCCAGGTACCCCATATGTTCGCAGACAAGGGCGATATCGAAATCGCTGCCTTTCTTACGGCCGTCATTTCATGGGGACAGCGCCCTGTGATCATTAGAAATGCAAGATGGATCGTGGAAAGCATGCCCGACGGGCCAATTGATTTTATCATGAATGCCACGGAAGATGAACTATCACATTTCTATACCTTCAGACACCGTACCTTCAATGGCATCGACTGCGTTTTCTTCCTCAGGTCTCTTCAGAATATTTACAGGGAACACGGGGGTCTTCAGGGCGTCTTCAGCGAAGGGTACCAGCTTTACGGGAACATCCCGGATACCATCCGCCATTTTCGGAATGTTTTTTTTAGCATTCCCTATCCGTACAGGACACTAAAGCATCTTCCCGACCTGGATAAAAATGCCGCTGCCAAACGCATCAACATGTTCCTGAGATGGATGGTGCGTAAGGACGACCGCGGCGTTGACTTCGGCCTCTGGGATGAGATCCCTCCCTCGGCACTGTATATCCCTCTCGATCTTCATTCCGGAAAGGTGGCCCGGGAACTTGGGCTTCTCAGCAGGAAACAGGACGACTGGAAAGCGGTGAACGAACTTACGCACAGGCTGAGACGATTTGACCGGGACGATCCGGTCAAGTATGATTTTGCACTTTTCGGGATCAGTGCACTTGAACAGAAGATCTAATAATGTCAAACGACGGATTCAGATTCAAACAGTTTATGGTCAGGCAGGATAGGACGGCCATGAAGGTTGGTACCGACGGCGTCCTTCTCGGGGCCTGGGCGGGAGACGGTAAACCCTCTGCCATCCTGGACGTTGGTACCGGAACCGGCCTCATTGCACTGATGATGGCCCAGCGATTCCCGGATGCAATGATCGATGCCGTCGAACCGGACCCGGATGCTGCTTCGCAGGCTGAGGAAAATTTCAGTCTCTCCTTATGGCAGGAGAGGCTTAAAATGTATTACGGCAATTTCCACGGCTTCGCTGAAAGTTGCGGTAAACAATACGATCTCATCGTCTCCAACCCTCCCTATTTCCACCATAGCCTCAAAGCCCCGGCTGCCGGACGAACCTTGGCAAGACATGATGACTCGCTGCCTAAAGAGACATTATTGCATGATGCGGTCGGGCTTCTTGGTGCCGAAGGACAGTTTGCCGTCATTCTTCCCCGTGATCACTCCGGCGGATTTATTTCCGCTGCCTCCGGGTATTCCCTTTTCCCTCACCGCGTTCTCAGGGTAAGAGCGCTCCCCGGTAAACCTATTATAAGGGAGATGGTAAGTTTCGGCTTCATAAACCGGGAACCCCGGAAAGAGGAGCTGGTCATCGAGTCCGGGGGGAGGCACATTTATTCCGAAGAATATAAAAAGCTGACAAAAGATTTCTATCTCGCATTCTAAAATTCCCATGCAGCCGGTATCAGCTGATGACAACTTCATTTTCCCCAAAGCTGATCCCATACCTTTCCAGCTCCTTTAGTACAGGTTCGTAAACCTGTTTATGCACCGGGATTTGTACTCCTTTCAGGTTGATCTTTCCCTCCAGGATGAGTTTCGATGTTATGCCCACGGGAAGTCCCACACTCTTCGACATGGCAGAAAGTTGTGAATTCTCACCGGTTACGACGAGCGTGGAAAACAATTTCCTGTGTTTACCGAGCCGTATATAGTCGAACTGATGCTGCATCACGATCAGGTCCCTGTCATCAGGTTCCATCTTCCATTTCCTCTCCAGTATATGCTGAAGCACACGGGCAGGGGTAAGATCGGGAATGCCTATAGGGATATCTTCGAAAAGGCCCAGCCAGGTGAGTTTATTCATGATCTCTGAAGCGGGGGGAATGCCCAGGTAATTTGCCACTTTCGTTTCAACAGGGTCGATCATATTATAAGCAAGGAAACTGTTTGTGAATTCACGGAAAGTCATCGTATTCGTATCGGCCATGGTGTATGAATCATCGGTGGCTCCCAGCTGGACAAGCGAATCCCAGGCTTCACAAAATCCGGGACGCCGGATGGTACCCCTGAACATCGTCAGAAGATCACTCAGACCGTAGTTTTCCTGGTATTTCAGGGAATCCCGGTTCGGGTACACCTCGAACTGTCCCAGCCCAGGGATCTCAATCACTTCGTACCGGCTGAAGATTTTATGGTAGGGGATGTATTTGAATTTCCCGTTATGCATGAACCGGGCCCCTTTCTGACCGGCAAGGACAACATTCCTCGGATTCCAGGTAAATTTATACCGCCATGGGTTGTTATCATAATTCGGAGCCACAAGTCCGCCGGTTGCCGACTCAAACGAGAGGATCTGGTCGCCGTTCCCCCTGAGCCGGTCAATAACCTGCATTGCCGACATATGATCGATCCCGGGATCCACCCCTACTTCATTCATGAGTAAGACACCCTTCTCCCTCGCATTTTTATCCAGCAGCTCAATTTCCGGTGATACATACGATGCTGTTACCATATTTTTCGCATACCGGATACATTCCACCGCAACCTGGTGATGGAAACGGTTCGGCAGCATCGAGATCACCAGATCTGCTGAACTGATCTCCACGGCAGTCCGGACCGGATCATCAGCGTTGAAAAAGAACGCCTCTCCATTGGGATGCCCGTCTATCCTGGACCTGGCCAGGTCAGCAGACACATCACCGAGACGGATCTTCCAATCCGATTTCTTTGCATTTTCCAGCATATAACGGATAAGGGTGGTCGATGAAAGTCCCGCACCCAGAATAAGGATCGTCTTCATAGGTATTCCGGTTTTACAACAGCATCAAAATTACGGTATATAAGAACAGATTGATTATTTCAACCCTGTCTTATAAAACATATCAGGTAAGAATGGGGAAGGGAGGTACCGGTTAATTTTCACTTCCACGGTTTTTCTCACATGAGGAAGCTGCCTTACTTCAGGGCTTTGACCACATGGCCGGAGTTTAATTACCTGAGGTGACCAAATTCGCGGTCGAAGCAGTTCAATAAATCATCTTTTAGTTATATTTTTGTTTTAAATGCCGGAGGAGAACGTGGCCGAAATTCCCAGGAAATATGTAGATACACCGCTGATGAAGCAGTATTACAGCATCAAGGCGAAACATCCTGATGCGATACTGCTTTTCCGCGTCGGGGATTTCTATGAAACCTTCGCCGATGATGCAATACGTACCTCGGAGATTCTGGGGATCACCCTCACACGCCGTGCCAACGGTTCGGCTTCCTATGTTGAACTGGCTGGTTTTCCACACCATGCTCTCGATACCTATCTGCCGAAGCTCGTGAGGGCCGGGCAGAGGGTGGCCATCTGTGATCAGCTTGAAGACCCGAAGCTGACAAAAACCATTGTCAAAAGAGGGATCACCGAACTCGTAACACCGGGTGTCAGCCTGAATGAGAATGTTCTCGACCATCGTGAAAATAATTTCCTGGGATCTGTGTTCCTGGAAAAAAAGATCGCCGGTGTTGCATTCCTCGACATTTCAACAGGGGAATTTTATACCGCCGAAGGAAGTTTCGAATATATTGATAAACTGCTCAGTAGTTTTCAGCCCAAGGAGGTGCTCATTGAAAAACGCCGTCAGAATCACTTCCGCGAGATATTTGGCAACCAGTATTATGTTTCTGCCCTTGACGATTGGGTTTTCACCGGACAAAATGCCGGTGAAAGGCTGCTTAAGCAGTTTGATACCGTCACCCTGAAAGGTTTCGGAGTGGAGAGCCTTCAGTATGGGATCATAGCTGCCGGGGCCATTCTTCAGTACCTTGAGTTCACCGAGCATCACAATGCAGGTCATATCTCCAAATTGTCCCGTATCGAAGAGGATCATTACGTGTGGCTGGACCGGTTCACTATCCGGAATCTCGAAATATTCCGGTCGATTTACGATGACGGAAAAGCGCTTATCGACATTATTGATCATACCACTACACCCATGGGATCAAGGCTTCTAAGGAGGTGGCTGGCCCTTCCTCTGAAGGATATCGAACCTCTGGAAGAACGCCTGGATACTGTCAGCGCTTTTTTTGAGGATGAAGTGATGGCCCGCGAAGTGAAAGGCAGGCTCCGGGTGGTAGGCGACCTGGAAAGGGTGATCTCCCGCGTGGCATTGAGAAGGGTGACTCCCCGCGACCTCATTCAGCTTAAAGCAGCACTTGCGAATATCGGGCCGCTGAAGGAAAAGTGTGCAGGTTCGGAAACGGAAGCCCTGCGGAAACTGGGAGAGCAACTCCACCTTTGTGAAGAGGTCCGTGAAAGGATCGGGAAGGAAATTGTGAACGACCCGCCCAACATGGTGAACAAGGGTGGCACCATATCGGATGGTGTCTCGGCTGATCTCGATGAATTGCGTAATATGATGCACTCTGGGAAGGATTACCTCCTGAACCTCCAGCAGAAGGAGATTGAGAGGACCGGGATAAGTTCCCTTAAGATTGCCTTTAACAATGTTTTTGGTTATTACATCGAGGTGCGCAATACACATAAAGATAAAGTGCCTCCCGAATGGATACGCAAACAGACGCTGGTGAGTGCGGAGCGATATATAACAGGGGAACTGAAGGAATACGAGACGAAGATACTGGGAGCCGAAGAAAAGAGCCTTTCGCTCGAACTCCGGATCTTCCAGGAACTCGTCGAATTTATTGCCGGGTTTGTTTCGGCCATCCAGGTCAATGCCGGCCTGCTGGCACGGCTGGACTGCCTTCTTTCTTACAGCATCCTTGCACGGGAAAATAATTATGTAAGACCCGAACTCAACGAATCCGATGTGATCGATATCCGGCAGGCACGTCATCCCGTGATCGAAAAGCAGCTTCCGCTCGATGAAAGTTATGTTGCCAATGACCTCTACCTCGACCGGGACAGTCAGCAGATCATCATCCTGACCGGTCCAAATATGTCGGGGAAATCAGCTTTCCTCAGGCAGACAGCACTTACCGTATTGCTGGCGCAGACGGGTAGCTTTGTGCCTGCCGCCGAAGCCAGGATCGGTCTGGTCGATAAGATCTTCACCCGGGTAGGCGCTTCTGATAACATCTCACTCGGGGAATCCACTTTCATGGTGGAAATGCTCGAGGCGGCGAGCATCCTGAACAATCTCTCCGGGAGAAGCCTGATCATCCTGGACGAGATCGGCAGGGGAACGAGTACGTACGACGGGATATCGATCGCATGGGCCATGGTGGAATATATCCATGAAAATGCCAGATACAGGGCCAAGACGCTTTTTGCCACGCATTACCACGAACTGAACGAGATGGAAACGTCTTTTCCGAGGGTGAAAAATTATAATATTGCCATACGCGAGACGGAAGATAAGGTGATCTTTCTGCGCAAGCTGATCAGGGGAGGCAGTGAACACAGCTTCGGCATACATGTGGCCAGGATGGCCGGAATGCCCAGGTCAGTCGTGAAAAGGGCCAATGAGATCCTTGCGGAACTTGAAAAATCGCATGAGAAAAAATCACTTACCAAGCCAGTATCAGAATTGGCTTCTCACAGGGAAGGCTACCAGATGAGCATCTTCCAGCTCGACGATCCGGTATTGAAGCAGATCCGGGACGAGATCAGGAATGTCGATGTAAATAATCTCACCCCCGTGCAGGCCCTTAATAAGCTGTACGAGATCAAAAAGATCACCGGACTCTGATCCTTTCCCGTTTCATCCAAGGAACAATGCCGCCTTCCGGAAGATTTTTTCAAAAGCCTCATCCACGAGATTGCGGACATTTTTTACTTTGAAAGGGAAGGGTATTTCGTGGGAATAAAGAAATCCAAAATCATAGACCTCCATGTTGCCGGGAAGTTTACCTTTTTTCCCCATGAGAGTTTCACCTATCGCGGCGGGAGGGATAACCATATCATCCTTCAGGGCCACCGCCATGATCTGCCGCTGCTTTCTGCTAAAGACCCTTTCCCGGATCTTCCGGAACCTGTCGGGCGCTATCATCGAGCGGAAAGCCATGCCGGTCCGGCTCTCATTGAAAAATTCGGAAAAGATCCCGGATTTTTTAATATCCTCTTCCAGTTCATTCCGGTAATAATTCTGTATTCTTTCATTAGCCAGGGGATCAATGATCACTCTCGATATCCCGTTCATCTGACTGAACAGGGACCCGGCACAGAACAGAAAGAGCCTCGAATCCCATAGCATTCCTCCCGGGTCCGAGATGAACATGACCTGGGCCAGCAGGCCTCCTATCGAATAGGCGAAAAAGTCAAATCCTCCGGCTTTTCCGAGAAGCGGGTGTTCGCCGGATTTCAACAGGGTAAGAAGCGATGTCAGGTCAACCGACGTCTGCAGCCCTGAAAGAAAGAACCTTTGCGGCATTTCTGTCAGCCTTTCACTCAGCGCAAGGTTGACAAAGGTGGAAAAATGGGGATCAACCTGAAAGTTTTTCCTTCGGACTACCGCCAGCTCGTTCATGGAATGAGGATCTGTCCAAATGGGAAGACTACGGTTCAGGTGGAAGGAGGTAGGGAAAAGGATGACCGCTTTCCCGGTTTCTTCCGCAAGATAATGCGCCCAGGCGAGATACTTATCCCATTTGCGCTCATTCAGCCCGTGCAGCATAATGATCACGCGTTTGCTTTTCATATTGACAGGGAGGAAGACCGGGTAATTAAAATGCTTGTTCTGGAGGATCGACTCATCCATTCCGGCTCCCGGTATGGCCTCCCGCATTCTTGTCAGAGACCGGGATTCCAGGGTATCCTGGCTTTGCAGGGAATCAAAGGGCTGAAAGTAAATGTCTACAGGCGTTCCTTCAATTCTGTTAAAAGCAGCAGAAGGATCAAAATAGCGGAGCAGCAGCTCCTGTCTCTCGGAAAATTGCATGTTTAAGATTCTTTTCAGGTCCAAAATTAAAAGGAAAGAGTAGAAGCAGGAAAAAAAGGGGCTCAGGGAGGGGCACAGGGGATGAAAACTGCATTTCCGGGACAAAATGCCTTTACGTTGTGTGAATATCATTCGCTTCCGGTGCATTGACGGGTCTGCGAATTCATCCAAAAAAATTATTTTTCTTTTGCAGTATCAAAAATTCATTTAAATTTGCAATCCCAATACGGGCGAATGTTCCAAACATAAGCCCTGGCGAAAGACGCGGGAATAGCTCAGTTGGTAGAGCACGACCTTGCCAAGGTCGGGGTCGCGGGTTCGAGTCCCGTTTCCCGCTCCAATTTATTTATTGATTTGTTGATTTGTTGATTGTGATGGATTCAGTATTCTGATCTGAAATAAGATCGTGTTTTTTTTTGATTTTCTGATTTGAGGTTTTAATTTGGTTGTTATTTAAAAAGAATATCCAATATAATATCAGAAATCAATTATGGATACTGGTCAACTCCTTTCCAGAACAAGACTTTTTGCGTTAGAGGTTATCCGGTTCTTTCAAAAGCTGCCCAAAACAGATGAATCCCGAATTATCGGGAAACAGTTGATTCGATCCGGCACTTCAATGGCCTCAAATTACAGGGCAGCGTGCCGTTCCAGATCTGAACAGGAATTTTACTCCAAATTATGCATTGTTGTTGAGGAAATCGATGAGACGCTGTTCTGGATCGAATTATTAAAGGATTCTGGGATTTCATCCGGCCAAAGTACTACTGCTTTGAAAAATGAAGCAGAGGAGCTACTGCGTATTTTCTCTTCCTCTCGAAAAACAGTAAAAAGCAAACTGGAATCAAAAAAGATGAAATAGGTACTGGTAATAATCCAAAATCAACAAATCAATCTCCGGTATTAATTCAAAATCAACAAATCAACAAATCATTCTCAGGTATTAATCCAAAATCAACAAATCAACAAATCAACAAATCACCAAATATTTCTGCCCGGATGGCGGAATAGGTAGACGCGCTGGACTTAAAATCCAGTGGCCAGAAATGGCCGTACCGGTTCGATTCCGGTTCCGGGTACAAAATGGGGAGGATGGCTCAAAAAGAAGATCGCAGAATATGCGGGCCAGGAAACTTAGAATTTCAGGGTAATCATTTTTAAGTAAGACTGCAGAGATACCTCTTTTATCAGAACCGGCGGGCCCTTCCGATAAGGAAGTAGAGAACAGCCCCGATAAATGGCAGGAAGATAATCAGGATAACCCAGACGATCTTATCATTGCCTTCAAAACGGCCCGTGAGAACATCGATCAAGGCAATCAGGGGAAACAGGGCGATGAAAAGAATGATGAAGAGGATTCCCATTACACCACCGATCCCGAAAAAACATGGTATCATAATGCGCAGCTTTGGATTAGTTTGCTGCAAGTTAAGCCGGAGATTCCGCTTTGCAAAATATTTTTCCCGGGATCCGGGAAATGATTTCCTCCTCCCGGATTAATTATTATTCGCCGCTTTTCCCATAGTTCGGCAATACGCGGGCACTTGGATCGTTGACATCGCAGTTTTTCCATTCCTTGTTGGGCATCCACATGGATTTGATCACTTCAGCCCTTCCTGGGAAATGCTGCTCGAAAATTTCACGATACAATAGCGATTCCCTGGAGATGGGTGGAGCATGTTTGTATTTTGCCTGGGCAATGAGAAGATCCTCTTCTGAATAGATCTCTTCGGCATAAGCCTTGAGATAATCGACCATGCTATGTCCGACTGCATCGGAGAAAGCAGCCTTTTCCCGGTACAGGATCTCGTGGGGAAGGTAGTCTCCTTCGAAGCTCTTACGCAGAAGATATTTTCCGATGCCTGTGAAGTTCATCTTTTTTTCCGGGCTGATACTCATCACATAGTCCATGAAATCAAGATCGCCGAAAGGAACGCGGGCTTCAAGGCCATTCGAAGATATGCATCGGTCGGCGCGAAGGACATCGTAAAGGTAGATCTCACGGATCCGTTTCTCGGATTCTGCCTGGAAGGCTTCCGGCGACGGAGCGAAATCGGTATACTTGTACCCGAATATCTCGTCGGAGATCTCCCCGGTCATAAGCACCTTGATATCGGTATTTTCCCTGATATACTTGCAGAGCAGGTACATTCCCACCGAAGCCCTGATCGTGGTGATATCCCAGGTTTCGATATTATAGATGAGAGAGCTAAGAGTGTCGAAGATGTCTTGTTTTTTGAAGAGGACTTCGGTATGGTCTGCCCCGAGGTAATCGGCTACGATCCTTGCATATTTCGTATCGATGGGACCCTCTTCAAGACCTACGGCGAAAGTGCGGATCGGTTTGCCCAGCATCCGGGCGGCAATGGCGCAAACCAGACTTGAATCGAGTCCGCCGCTGCAAAGAAATCCCACGGGAACGTCGGCATGCAGTCTTTTCTCAACACCCTTGGTCAGGAGATGGTTGATATTGCTGAAAATCGTTTCCAGGTCGTCATCCCTGAATTTAGCAACTTTCGATATATCACGGTAGGGCAGGATCTTTTCCCCATCGTAATAATGACCCGGAGGAAAAGGTTTTATCGTTTTGCATGTACCGGTAAGAGCTTTCATCTCACTGGCGAACATAATATCACCGCTAACGGTGTAGCCATAGAATAAGGGACGGATCCCTATCGGATCACGGGCTGCGAAATATTTTTTCTGCCGGGCATCATAGATGACGCAGACAAATTCTGCATCCAATTCGATGGCCGTCTGCTTCATCCCTTTTTCAAGGAACATCGGGATGATGACCTCACAATCACTTTCGGAAGTGAAAGTGAAGGTATCTTCATAGGATGCCCTGAGTTCACGGTAATTATAAATTTCCCCGTTGCAAACGAGGTAAATATGTTCATGGTTCAGGGGCTGGTTTCCGTCATCCGTGATATCAATGATCTTCAACCTGTGAAAACCCATCCAGCCTTCATCGCCGAAATCACGGGTGAGAGAATTGTCCGGTCCCCTGTGCTTAACTGATCCGAAATCATGAGCCGCATCCAGTTTCAGCTTCTTGTCCTTCCCTGTATATACCGTAAATCCACACATATCAATTTGAATTAATGGAAAATGATTATTATGGTACAAATTTAAGAAAATTGTTATAATAAATAGCAATAAAAAGAAAATAAATAAGTAAAAAGTTTATAATAGTAACAAATAGTAAATAAATAGGGTGAAATTATTTCAAAATGTAAATTGACGGTGATATTTGGAATCTCTGGCTTAGACATTGAAACCCGGCCTGTAGAAGTAATTAATGTTTGCCAGAAAACCCGATGACCCTTCGGCTCCGCTCAGGGACCGGTGACTTCATTCAAGAGGGTGAACTTTTCGGATGGTGGTAAGGCAGGCAAAAGGCCCCTATGTATAAATTTAAAATTCAGTGATTTGCGCAAGAAGGGCCTTTTGCCTGCCTTACCACCATCCGAAAAGTTCTTCGTTCATCGAATTGACCGGTCCCTGAGTGAAGCCGAAGGGTTATCGAGTTTTCTTTCTGATACTAATTACAGGGAAAGAACACGGTACGAAGATGATCCCTTATGAGGAAAAGTGCCGCCGGTGTGTAATCGTAGTGAAAATTCCCGGTTTCACATCCGCTCCGGAAACTCAACGTGAAACCTGAAACCTTGATGAATTCTGAAATTCAGACTCTTAGGTCCTTTTTATGAAATTTTTATGATTAATGTTTAAACATATTTTAACATTAATCAACACACCTTTTTTGTTTGGATGTTATTTAGAATTAAAGATGAAAAACTCTTAAATACCATTAATTTCGTTTAAACACCATAATAACTTATTTGTAAACTACATATAAATCACGGCATTTCAAACTTCACGGTTTGCAATTTTGTTGAATAGCAGTGTATATTTGTTAAACAAAAGAGAATAACCTAATACCTTCACACCATGACAGCACATGAGTTTAGCAACGCATTGATTCACATGGAAGATAGTCTTGAGAGGTTCGCACTCAGTCTTACTTCCAATAGGGAAGAGGCAAAGGATCTTCTGCAGGAAACTTACCTCAAAGCCCTGACCTACCGGGAAAAATTCGTAGAATTTACAAATCTCAAAGCCTGGGCCTACACGATCATGAAGAATACCTTCATCAACAACTACCGGAAGGCCATGAGGGAAAACACAAAGGTTGACAATACAAAGGACCTTTATTACCTTAATAATTCAAGGGAATCTCAGCTTATTAAACCCGATTCCGAAATACGCCTGAAGGAGATCCGGAAGGCCATCGAACAACTGGACGATGATTTCAAGGTACCCTTCAAGATGCACACCGAAGGATATAAATATAAGGAAATAGCCGAAGCGCTTGACCTTAAGATTGGCACTGTGAAAAGCCGGATCTTTTTCACCCGGAAAAAATTAATGGAATCACTTAAGGATTACAGCTAAAATTTTTTCCTTATAAAAAGATAAAAGAATCGGTAAATCTTAAAAACTTTTATTTGACCTGAACACCGGTGACCGGCTCCGGGGGAAGTGTAGGATCCTTCCCCGGAGCCGGTCCCTTTATGTATACATGAGGATATAAGTCAGGAACCCGGCGCTGTACCCCAGGAGGGCCAGGAAACTCATTCTTTTCAGATACCAGAAAAACTCGATCTTCTCCATTCCCATCACCACGACGCCGGCCGCTGAACCGATGATAAGGACGCTTCCGCCCGTTCCTGCACAGAAGGCCAGCATCTCCCAGAGGCTGCTGTCGACAGGAAAGCTGTTTATATCATACATGCCCATTCCGGCTGCCACGAGTGGCACATTGTCGATCACAGCGGACATCAGGCCTATGAGATACACGATCAGCCGTTTATCTGAGAAGGCATGATCGAGTCCGGCTGCCAGGCTTTTCAGGATTCCTGCGGATTGCAACGCACCGACAGCCAACAGGATCCCCAGGAAAAACAGGACACTCGAAATGTCGATCCTGGAAAGCGCAAAGCTGAGCCTGAGATGCCGCCGGTCTTCGTATCGCGAGTGCATCAGGTCGGTTACAAGCCACATGATACCCACTCCCAGGAGGATACCCATATAAGGAGGGAGATGGGTTATTGTTTTGAATACCGGTACGAAAATGAGCGACCCTACGCCGAGGAACAGGACGAATATTCCACCCGGTTCGGTCCTGGAATTTTCCTCGATTTTTTTTACATTTACCATAAGCCGTCCCTTGATACGGAACGATTCAAGAGCGAGGGGTACGGAGAGAGTCACCAGGCTCGGGATGAAGAGCGATTTGATAATGTTCCAGCTTGTGATCCGGTCCCCGATCCAAAGCATGGTGGTCGTCACGTCGCCAATAGGTGTCCATGCCCCGCCGGCATTCGCCGCGATGATCACCATACTGGCGAACATGACACGGTCGGTCCTGTTGTCGATCAGCTTCCTGAGCAGGGAAACCATTACGATCGAAGTGGTGAGGTTGTCAAGGATCGCCGAAAGAAAAAAAGTTGCAAAACCGGTCATCCAAAGCAGGCTTACCTTGTTTTTCGTATGGATCCATTGTATGATGACTTTGAATCCCTTGTGTGCATCGATCATTTCCACGATCGTCATCGCCCCGAGAAGGAAGAAAAGGATCTGCGATATATCGGCCAGGTTCTCTGAGAGACTGAGAACGGTCTCATGAATATCATATTCACCCAGGGAAAAGATGACCCAAAGTGTCACGGCCATTAGAAGCGCTATTGCCGTCTTTCCGATTCGCAGCGGATGTTCCAGGGCGATCGCCGTATATCCGGCAATGAATACTACAACCAGAGATATTATGAACATGATGGATTATTTTATAGAAAACGCCGTCAAAAATAATATGGAATGCCTGCCGATATTCAGGCAAAGTAATATTTTACACGAAAAAATTCACAGCATGTCCCGGCCCGGTATCTGTAACATTTGCCTATTGCGAAAGTTTTAAAGGTACGCGGGCGGATGTTAAATTTAAAATCCACATTTTTGCAATACCAAAAAAAGAAGGATGACAAATTTCAGGAAGTGGATGGTACCGGCATTTTACCTATGGCTGATTACCTTGTATGTTCTCACTGCATTGCCTGGGGGGGACGGGCCGGAGAAATTTTCAGATTCCCCGGTACGGTGGGATTATGTCGAGCATTTATTATTCTTCATGGGCATCCCGGTCCTGTATTTTCTTTCCGGTGGTGCGGGGATAAGGGTGCGATCCGTCCGCAGTTCAATAATTCTTATAGCTGCCGGGATCTTATATGCCGTCGTTGCGGAAGTGCAACAGATTTGGATTCCCGGGAGGGCTTTCAATCCCGTTGATCTTACCCTGAATCTCTCGGGGTTGCTTGCGGGAATTCCTGCAGGTATGCTATTGGGCCGTGTTACGCTGAGGAATATTGAACGCGGATGAATACCGTTTTTGACGGGTTCCGATGGCTATATGGCTATCGGAACGGGTTCGATTGTTTTCGATTGTTTTCGATTGTTTGATGTTGTTTGATGTTGTTTCAGGGGGAGTTTTACCACAGATTGCACAGATTATCACAGATTAAGAAAGATGGTTTCAGGTGGCTTCAACTCACTTCACCAAATCACCAAATCCTTTCGCCTTTCACCTTTCACCTTTCACCTTGTCCCTCTTCCCCTTTCGCCTTTCGCCTTTCACCTTTCACCTTGTCCCTCTTCCCCTTTCGCCTTTCACCTTTCACCTTTCACCTTGTCCCTCTTCCCCTTTCGCCTTTCACCTTTCACCTTTCACCTTGTCCCTCTTCCCCTTTCGCCTTTCTCCTTTCACCTTTCACCTTGTCCCTCTTCCCCTTTCGCCCTTCACCTTTCACCTTTCACCTTGTCCCTCTTCCCCTTTCGCCTTTCGCCTTTCACCTTTCACCTTGTCCCTCTTCCCCTTTCGCCTTTCACCTTTCACCTTTCACCTTGTCCTCTGGATCTTCCTGATAAACGCATCCGCAAATCCGCTCTTTCTCACTTCCTCCAATGCTTTTTCCGCTCTTGTCCTGTCGGTGAATATGCCTTCGGAAACTTTATAAAATCCATCTTCCTCCCTCGTTATCCTTACGCCTTCCAATTGCCGGTATACGGCAGGATCGGGGCGATTTTTAGTCGCTGTGATCTGGACCGTGAAATAGTATCCGGGATCGGTTTTTTCAAGGTCACCGGCCGAAGGGGTGTATCTGGACAGGGGCATGACAAAGGCATCGGTATATCCTTGTGCAATGAAACGCTCCGATTCCAGCCGCGCATTTTCATACGATTCATAAATTCCCGTAACATACCGGTGGTAACCGTCTTTTCCTTCAAATAGCTGGATATCCCCGGGTTTTTCCAGGATCGGGGATTCTGATCTGTTTTTCAATGCCAGGATCTGGATGGTGAAAGGGCCCCTGACTTCCCGGGGAGAAATATCGGAGTACGATAACATCCGCCTGAAATCATGCTCTTCGACAAGGAAGGCACCCGGAAAATCACCGTCGATGATGTCGTTGAGGTAACCCGTGGCTTCATTTTTAAGGTTGAACGGCCCCAGCGTATACAGAACGCCGTTTTCTGTCTCAAACTGCCGGATTTTCTGTCCTGGAATCTCTGCTGGAAATACTTTCAGCCTTTCGCGGGTTTTTTCCAGGATGATATAATACTGTTTTTCCCTCATGGGCCGCAGACTTTCCGGTACCGAAAGTCCGCTCATATTGATATTGTCATAATGATTGTTGATCAGCAGGATCTCCACCTGCCGGTTGAATTTCCGGCCTTCGGGATTATCCGATCCGTCGGGATTCTCATTGCGGGCGAGGTTTCCCGCTTCCCCGATACCTGATGAAATGAACCTTTCCCGGCTTATGTTCCCGGTTACCAGGTAATCCACCACCGATCGTGCCCTTTTCCTGGATAAGGCGAGGTTGTACGAAGAAGATCCACGCGAATCGGTATGTCCTCTCACCTGGAGGTACAGATCAGGATAAAGGGTGAGTGCGGCACGTAACTTCTCGAGTTCGAGACGTGCGGCATAATTAATGTCGCTGCTATCGAAACCGAAGAGGATATTTTTTATGATCAGATATTCCCCGCTTGTTACCTCCTCAGGCTGGAGATGGGAGGAGACGGGAAGGTTTTCCCCTCCGACTTCCGGTTTCAGGTCTAAATTGAGTTTTTCATCGGTATAATGGTTCGAAGAGATAACTATATTGTAGCTTCCGGCATTGAGCTGAGTAGTATATTTCCCGGTTGTGGGATCCGGTTTGACACGCGCAACGGTATCCCCTGAAATTCCGTCGATGATCTTCACCTCCGTGGAGGGTCCGACCTCCAGATTGTCATCAGCCAGCAGTGCTCCGTCGAGGGTGAAGACCCGCTCAGGTGAATCCCTGTTAAAACTGATCCATTCAATTCTCCCTGCGGTCCCAGGCAGCTTCAAACCGCTGTAGAGTGCTTGCCGGCCGTTTTGAAGGGGAAAGAAAAAGAGGTCATCGTCGCAGGTATTGACCGGAAAACCGAGATTGGCAGGGACAGACCATGATCCGTCAGGAAGACGGGTACTGTAAAAGATATCGTATCCTCCCATGGTAGCATGTCCCATGGAGCTGAAATAAAGCGTCTTTCCGTCAGCAGTGAGGAAAGGCGTATCCTCACTGTAAATGGAATTAACAGGCTTTCCGGGATTTACAGGATCCGACCAGGTATCATCAGTTCTGCGTTCACAGAAGTAAATATCCATGGCTCCCGTCCCCCCAGGGCGATTGCTGGTGAAGCAAAGGATTTTGTTATCATAGGAAATGCTGCAATGGGATTCGTCCCATGGGGAATTTACGGGTTCGGGGAATTTTTCAGCCGGGCTCCATCTTGCTTTTCTGAAGTAACTTATATACAGGTCCTTATCTTGTTCTCCCTGTTTTACCAGAAAAAGTTGAGTACCATCGGAGGAAATACCGGTGATTGAATAATCCCCGTCAACTTCGAGCTGACCTGTGATATTGACCGGGTTTTCCCATTTTTCATCTCGCCGCCTGGTCATCATGATGGCCGAATAAAAAGGTTTTTCAGACATGTACACCAGAATGGAATCTTTCACCGCAAATACGGCCCTGCTTGTTGAAGCAGATTGATTTACCCGGTCACCGGCGTCGTTGAGTGCAATTTTTAGCGTATCCATGATCATGGTCCGGGCGAGAGCAACGGATGAGATTCGCGAACTCACGTAATCGATTTCCGCCGCATCATAAAGCGGCATCACATTTTTATATTTTCCATAGAAGTCCAGTGCTTCCGAAAACCGGTATTCGATATGATAAGCCCGGGCAAGGGCGAAAAAAGCCTCCCGGGGAGCATTTTTTTCCCTGTATGAACCTTCACGGTAGCCCGGAGAGACATATCCTACGGCATGCTCGAGAAAGGGGACAGCCCGTTCTTTCATGCCTTCAACGCTAAGGTAACTGGCGCCAATGAGAAATTGCAGGTTGGGATTAGCGGGATCAGCCTTCAGCAATTCATTATAAAGAAATGCCGCCTCACGGAAATCACCCCGCAGGAAGAAATATTCCGCTTCATGGAACTTATCTTTAAAGAGTTTCCTATCCATGCCTGTCTGCGGGTAAATCCGGAAGCAGGCTATAATTAGGAGTATGCATAAGGACACCAGTGTCTTCAGCATGACGGCTCCCCCCGATATAGAATGATCATCTTGCTAAAAATACCACTTGATCCAATGCAGTTCAATTTCTTTTATGAACAAACCTTTTAATTATCTGATCGTTGATTATATTTTCTTTGAAAATGCGATCCCTTATTCGATCAGTTTGACGTTTGTCATTCTGATCGCCGGTTCAGAAAGTACACCGATGATGGGGAGAAGCCCTGTTAAAACCCAAACTGCACCGGAATGGACTAGTGAACGGCCGCGTGGTCCCTATGGAAAGATGCAAAGTTTCTCCGTACGGAGACCGGATATTCTATAATCCGGCAATTAAAAGATGATATATACAGCCCGGGCCGGTAAGTCTATTTGATCCGGTGCGCAGAGAATTGAGTTTCCTTTATTCACTTTTTTCCAACTCCCCCATCTTCCCGATAAAATTTACAAATTCTA
This sequence comes from uncultured Bacteroidales bacterium, assembly GCA_963771005.1. Taxonomy (GTDB): domain Bacteria; phylum Bacteroidota; class Bacteroidia; order Bacteroidales; genus DASQZK01. The sequence continues at coordinate 82,546 of CAVYRO010000006.1, read as the reverse complement.
CGGCATTATCGATCAAATAAATGTTTTTTGGCAGGTTTTCCCTGACCATCTCGGGGTCGAATGTTGAAAAGAGGATGGTCTGCCGGGGAAATTTCTTAGAGAGTTTATCGAGATAATGAGTGAAATTAATGCCTGAAATATTAGAGCTGAACGAGGTGATCAGGTAGTCGCACGGCCGGATTTCCACCACGGTTTCCAGATCATTGAACGGCACCGACTGACCGAGATAGATCACATGGTGGCCTCTTTTTTTGATCAGGTAGTAGTAAAACAGGAGTCCGATCTCATGCAGTTCGCCTTCGGGAAGAAAGAGGATGAACCTTTTCCCGGGATTATTATCCTTACCGATGATCCCGTCGATGGCAACAATGAGTTTCTGGCGCACAAGGTTTGAAATGAAATGTTCCTGTGCAGGGTTTACAGCCCCTGTTTGCCAAAGCAGACCGATTTTCTGAAAAAATGGATAGATCGTATGAAGAATGGTATTTTCAAATCCCTCCTGCATGATGGTACGTGACAGGATCTTCTCAAATTTATTCTCATCAAGCTCGATCATGGAGATCACCAGGTTATTGATGATGCCCCGGGCATCCTGGTTTCTCCTGGAGAGTTCATCGATCTTAGAACCGATAGCTTCATTATCGAGGTTTGCAATATGACTGATCTTAAATCCATTACGGTTAAGGAGGGCGATATTCAGGATTTTTTTCAGGTCCCCGTCGTCATAATACCGGATGTTGGTATCTGTTCTTTTCGGCTCGACAAGGTTGTACCTTTTCTCCCAAATCCTCAGTGTATGGGCTTTGATGCCCGATAACTTCTCCAGATCCTTGATCGAATAGTAAGCCATAAAAAGTACCCTGATGTGGTGCGGCATTCAGCACGGCACGATTAGTATTTATTCCGCTAATCTAACAAATTTTGTTTAAAAAAGTTTAGAGAAGGTTGAACATGGGACGGATGAGCGGGAGTTTAAATGTTGAAGATGGTTTCAGATTGTTTGAAGATTGTTTGAGGTTGTTTGAGGATTGTTTGATATGGTTTGAAATGGTTTGAAGTGGTTTGAATAGGTTTGAAATGTTTGAAATGATTTGAAGTTTAAGGTTTGAAAGTGGTTTGAAATGGTTTGAAATGGTTTGAAATGGTTTGAAGTGGTTTGAAGTGGTTTGAAGTGGTTTGAAATGGTTTGAAGTGGTTTGAAATGGTTTCAGGTGGTTTCAACTCACTTCACCAGATCACCAAATCACCAAATAATCTTCATCCGTGAGAATCCGTTCCGATAGCAATCGGAATCCGTCCAATCCGTGTTCCTCTTCCACTTCACCAATCACCAGATCACCAAATAACCAATCTCATCCCCCTTATTTCTTTCGCACGAACATCAGCCCGTCGCGCAGGGGTAGAAGGAAATTTTCGACGGCAGGATCCTGTGTGACCAGGGAGTTGAATGCTTCGATACCGCGGGTGGCGGGATCCTGGTTTTTGCCGGGTTCCAGTACCTTACCGTACCAAAGTACATTGTCGGCGATGATGATGCCGCCTGTGGCTAGTTTGGGCAGTATCAGCCGGTAGTATTCAACATATTCCTCTTTTTCGCCGTCGATGAAGGCGAGATCAAAGGTCTCATCGAGGGTGGGAATGATATCAATGGCATTCCCGTTGATGCGTTGGATCTTATCTTCCAGTCCTGCTTTGCAAAAGAAGGCCGAGCTGACCTTATTCAGTTCGTCATTGACTTCAAGAGTTATCAGTTTGCCGCCGTCAGTGAGTCCGCGTGCCATACAGATGGCTGAATAGCCCGTGTAGGTTCCGATCTCGAGGATCCGGGATGGCCGAAGGAGGGTGCTGATGAGTTGAAGAAGTTTTCCCTGGACGGGGCCGGAAAGCATGGAAGGGGCTGCAACGTTGAGGTAGGTGTACCGGTGTATCTCGGCAAGAAGCGGCTCTTCGGGGGAGGAATGGGATCCGATGTACCGGTTCAGGTTGTTATATGATTCAAAAAGTTCCATCATTGGTAATGTAAAATGGATATTCTGTCCCTGTCAAGCACCTCGTTGGCTACCTCAATGATCTGGGAGGTTGAGATGCTGTCGATCTTCCGGCGGATCTCTTCGAGAGAGTCGAACCGGTCATAGAGAAGGATGCTCTTGGCCATGGTGAGCATGAGATGTTCGTTGCTCTCGGAGGCGATGGCGACCTGGCCCATAAGTTGTTTTTTTGCTTTGCTGAACTGCAGGGTCCCGAGCTTTTCTTCCCTGAGTTTCCTGAATTCCAGGAAAGCGAGGTCAAGGCTTTTCCCGAATTTATCCTTGTCACTGCCGAAATAGATATCCATGATGCCGGTGTCGGTATACGGGGAATACTGGGATTCCACAGTGTAAGAGTATCCGCGTTTCTCCCGAAGGCTAAGATTCAGGCGGCTGTTCATGCCCGGACCTCCCAGGATATTATTCAGCAGGGCCAGGGGATACCTTTTTTCGGAATGTGCATCATAGGCTACATTGCCCAGAACGCAATGTGACTGGTGGGTATTCTTATCAACCGTCCGGTTCACCGGCTCGTAAGAATCTGGACGGATCCTTTTACGTAGTCTTTCCTTGGGGGCCACGCTGCCGAAATATTTTTCGCAGAGTTTCCTGTAACGGCTGAAGCTGAGATTGCCCACCGAACAAAGAACCATTTCATTGGTGGCGTAATTATGCCTGATGAAGTTAAAAACATCATCCCGGCTGAATCCCATGATCCGTTTTTCGTCGCCCAAAATGCTTCGTCCAATGGGATGATGGTTAAACACCTGTTCCTCGAACTCATCGAAGATCAGATCGGAAGGCGTATCGAGGTATGACATGATCTCATCAATGATGACGCCCTTCTCCTTATCGAGTTCCCGGGGCGGGAAAACGGAATTAAAACAGATATCGTAAACCAGCTCGATGGCTCTCTCGTAATCCTGTTTCAGGAAGGAAGCATAAACGCAGGTTTCCTCCTTCGTGGTGTAAGCATTAAGCTCTCCACCCACATCCTCGATCCGCGACAGGATATGAAATGCTTTTCGTTTGACTGTGCCCTTGAAGATTACGTGTTCTATGAAATGGGCCATGCCATTCTCCCTCGGTTTCTCATCCCTCGAACCCGTATGGACCATGAACCCGAAGTGGGCCGCCATATTGTTCACAGGCAGGTGTACCAGCCTGATCCCGTTGGGCAACGAATGTGTCTGCAGATCCATGGCGGCAAAGGTAGTAAAAATTGAGACCGGCAGGGGAGCGGAAGAGGAAACAAAATTTGCATGGGTCCGAATGATACAAAAACTTGAATTTGCCGTGACCCTTTTGTGACATTTAAGCCGGAATTTAGCGTCAGTAAAAAACTAAAACTTACAGTTATGAAAAAATTACCATTGATGTTGAGTGTTATCCTGGTTTCGGTCATGTTTACCGGGTGTAACAAGGAGGGTCTGAACGATATCTTTAAAGATGGAGATCATCACGGAAAGGCGCCGGAAGGGACCTTTATGGTGAAGATTGAGAACGTGTCGATGCCGTACGAATATTTTGCCGCCGGCGGCCAGTTTATCGCCGACGGGAAAGATGAAGCAGGACCTGCACATCCCGGGGAATCATTCACCGTTAAATTCCATGCCGGCAAAGGGCACAGGCTCTCATTTGCTACAATGTACGGTGCATCCAATGATCTTTTTTACGCTCCCTGGGGAGGTGGCATTGAACTTTTTGAGGGAGATACGCCCACGACCGGAAACATCACCGGCATGATCAGCTTATGGGATGCGGGCACGGAAGTGAACCATCAGCCGGCTTCGGGAGAGGACGGAGATATGGAATCCGTACCGGTAAAGAGCGTTCGAAATACGGATAATATTATGGACGGGTTCACCTACAACAATGTCGAAGACAACATTGAGGTTTGGCTTGAATATGACGGTGTGAGCATGTTCACGCTGACGGTCAAAGATCTTGAAGGATCGACCACGCCTCTTTCACCGGTGGCCTGGGTAGTCCATTACGACATGCAGAACCCGATATTCACGGAAAACGAGCTGGATTACGGACACGGCCTTGAAGCTCTTGCAGAAACGGGCAATGCGGGTCCCCTAAGCGAATACCTGGAGATGCACAGTGGGTATGTTTCCCCCATAGCTCCGGGAGTATGGGTCGTTCACAAACAGGGTGAAAAGCCGATCTTCAGCGAAGGCAAACCGCAATACGGGAACGGCCTCGAGATGCTTTCCGAAGTCGGTGATCCCACGATGGTGTACAATTCACTTGTTGCCGACGGGTATAACACGGGGATCTTCAATACGCCCGACGGTACCGGCGATCCGGCTCCCATCATGCCCGGGCAGTCCTATACCTTCTCCGTAAAAGCAAATGCTGGCGATTACCTGAGTTTTGCAACCATGCTGGGGAAATCGAACGACGAGTTTTTTGCTCCCGGCGATAAGGGCATACGGTTGTTCAAGGGGAATACCGCTGTATACGGCGATATCACACGCCAGGTCAGGATCTGGGATGCAGGTACAGAGGTGAACGAGTATCCCGGTGCCGGCATTCATGAGGGCGGTAATGGCGGTGTGGATGAATCGAAGGATGTAATGGTTCTCAATGATGATTACATGTGGCCCGAATCGTCTCATGTCATTAAGGTAACCATCATGCCTCAGTGATGCCGGCATTCTGAAACGGATATGGAGCATGGGTGAGAAAACCCGCCGGTCCCGGGAGGAGGGAGGCGGGTTTTTTTGTTGTGCGGGGCTGGGGGATCGTGGGGATGATGGACGTGTTATCCATATTCGTCCTATCGATATTTCGCCACCTACGGAGGCGGGGGACCATGGTGATGATTGACGTTTTATCCATATTCGTCATCTATCGATATTTGCCCTATCGATATTCGCCTATCGATATTCGCCTATCGATATTCGCCCTATCGATATTCGCCACCTACGGAGGCGGGGGATCATGGTGATGATTAACGTTTTGTCCATATTCGGCATCAATCGATATTTGCCCTATCGATATTCGCCCTATCGATATTTGCCACCTACGGAGGCGGTGGGACCATGGTGATGATGGACGTTTTATCCATATTCGTCATCTATCGATATTTGCCCTATCGATATTCGCCACCTACGGAGGCGGGGGATCATGGTGATGATTGACGTTTTATCCATATTCGGCATCAATCAATATTCGCCACCCACGACGGCTGGGGGATCACGGTGATTATTGACGTGTTTTTTGATATTCGCCATTTACGGTGATGGGGATCGTGGTGATGATAAGGCATGGGGTATCGATGGAGGGGGATCAACATGTGGAACGGTTTGCCTGGGCCTCCGGAGGTGGCCAATAACGATAGGAATAAACATCGATCGTGGTTCCCCGGCGCTCCGTAGGTGCGCAATAGGGACCAATCGGTTTGTGGATTTAAATCACATTTCAAATTCAAACATGATTAAAATTCCTTTCACATCATGAACCTATTCAAAAAATTCAAACAAATATTTATCGCGGGGGGATCATGGTGATGATGGACGTGTTATCCATATTCGGCATCTATCGATATTTGCCCTATCGATATTCGCCCTATCGATATTTGCCACCTACGGAGGCGGTGGGACCATGGTGATGATGGACGTTTTATCCATATTCGTCATCTATCGATATTTGCCCTATCGATATTCGCCACCCACGGAGGCGGGGGATCATGGTGATGATTGACGTTTTATCCATATTCGGCATCAATCAATATTCGCCACCCACGACGGCTGGGGGATCACGGTGATTATTGACGTGTTTTTTGATATCCGCCATTTACGGTGAGGGGGATCGTGGTGATGATAAGGCATGGGGTATCGATGGAGGGGGATCAACATGTGGAACGGTTTGCGGGCCTCCGTAGGTGGCCAATAACGATAGGAATAAACATCGATCGTGGTTCCCCGGCGCTCCGTAGGTGCGCAATAGGGACCAATCGGTTTGTGGATTTAAATCACATTTCAAATTCAACCATGATTAAAATTCCTTTCACATCATGAACCTATTCAAAAAATTCAAACAAATATTTATCGCGGGGGGATCATGGTGATGATGGACGCGTTATCCATATTCGTCATCTATCGATATTTGCCCTATCGATATTCGCCCTATCGATATTCGCCACCTACGGAGGCGGGGGACCATGGTGATGATGGACGTGTTATCCATATTCGTCATCTATCGATATTTGCCCTATCGATATTCGCCCTATCGATATTCGCCACCTACGGAGGCGGGGGATCATGGTGATGATTGACGTTTTATCCATATTCGGCATCTATCGATGTTCGCCCTATCGATATTCGCCCTATCGATATTCGCCACCTACGGAGGCGGGGGATCACGGTGATGATTGACGTGTTTTTTGATATCCGCCATTTACGGTGATGGGGATCGTGGTGATGATAAGGCATGGGGTATCGATGGAGGGGGATCAACATGTGGAACGGTTTGTGGGCCTCCGGAGGTGGCCAATAACGATAGGAATAAACATCGATCGTGGTTCCCCGGCGCTCCGTAGGTGCGCAATAGGGATCAATCGGTTTATTGATTTAAATCACATTTTAAATTTGACCGTATTTTAAAATCCACCTCACATCATGAACCTATTCAAAAAATTCAAATAAATATTTATCCTTAAATTCAACATCCATCTCCTTCAACGTTTGTAAATATTCATCCTTGAATGATATCTCATTATGATGTACCTGCTGGTTTTCAACGTATTGTATTATATCTGACCTGTCGCGATAACTGTACGTAAAAAATCCGTATCCATCCTGCCATTGAAAACGATAGGGCGATAAATTGTGCTTATTGATCCATAACGACGAATCCGATTTCAAATCATTCACCAATTGCGGAAGATTACAGGGATACATCCCGAAAAATATATGGATATGATTCGGCATAGAATTGATTGCGAGTGGTTTATGGTTATTATTCAATAATATTCCCCCTAAATACCTATGCAAATTCGTCTGAAACGAAGGATGGATCAGGGCTGCCCTCCTTTTTGGAGAGAAAACGAGTTGTACGGATGAACGGAAATAAATATTTGCCATTGCGTTAGTTTTTTGAAGATGATTACTTTAAAGAATTCCAATACTTAATGGCAAAAACAGAAAAATCACGCCCATGAAAAATGCTGTTATGGAGCATGGTTTATTAGGATTTATTTAAAATATGTTGCACGCCCTACGGGGTGCTGGGGATCCTGCTGTTCGTAGATTCTATCGCTATTCGCCTCCTCCGAAGACGCGTTCAACCAGATTAGAGAAATTGGACATCAATGAAACGGGGTATTGTCTATCTGCGGAGGTGCGGTGGGGGCCTCCGTAGGTGGCCGATAGCGATAGATAGGATATAATTCGTCGTTCCCGGCGCTCCTTAGGTGCGCAACGGTTTCACGTGTTTTCCAGGATATATTGAATATGTGTTGCACGCCCTACGGAGTGCGGGGTTCATGGTGTTGCTACATGCTATCGCTATTTGCCTCCTCCGGAGGCGCGTTCAATCTGATTATAGAAATGACAACCCTAAAAAAAAACCCGCAAGTCATTGACTTCGCGGGATTTAATTTTCGCAGCGGTGGTGCCACCAGGAATCGAACCGGCTCCGATAGCTATCGGAGAGGATTTTCAGTCCTGTGTGAAGTCGCTATGATATTTTCTCAGGAGCTTTTCACTGATCTCTGGATATTTTAGTAGATTTTCTATATAAACCTTACTTTTCATTCTTTTGATATGAAACTCAATTTTCCTGGCTTGTTGAAGTGAATTACATTTCATGGTAAGGAATATCTCCCAGTCCCTGACTTTGTGAGTAAATTTTGTTTTTCCGTAGTAATCCTCTATATGCCTTTCAAGTCTCTCACTTACCTCCAGTATAGTGGATCCTATGTAATATCTGTTTAGCGATTCACTGTAGAGGATGTACACAAAATATTTCATAGCTATATAAATGAAAAAACCCCATAGATATTTTAAATCTTATGGGGTAATTTCTTGATTTCCGGTGGTGCCACCAGGAATCGAACCGGGGACACCAGGATTTTCAGTCCTGTGCTCTACCAACTGAGCTATGGCACCGTTGTTTTTGGGAGTGACAAATTTAGATAAAAATTTAATTATGCAAAAAGAATTGGAAAGTTTTAGGACAAGATTCAGAATAAGCCGCTCCCGGCAAGGAATGAAGGATTGAAAAATATTTCAGGGCCTTCCGTCTACCTCCCTTGCCGGCCTGTTTCCTGAATATAGATCCATGGTGTAAACAAAATCAATTTCTCCGGGTTTTTACTATGGCAAATGAATCTTATACGTAATAACCCGCCTTCCCGGGCTAACAGAAATACATGGAAGAAACTCAGGAAATAATCCGGGATTACAGCCTCATCGGACTTGAAACACAGAAGGCCATTGATGCTGGACTTGCCGAGGCGGAATGGTACCAAACGCCCATTCCGCGGGAAGAAATGCGCCAGCTTCTCATCCGGAAGGACGGGCCCGCCATCCGGGACACCCTCATATGGTTCACTCTCATCCTCGGATCAGGCGTGCTTACCATTCTTCTGTGGGGCACCTGGTGGTTTATCCTGCCCTATTTTGTTTACTGTACCTTGTATGCCTCAACCTCCGATTCCCGCTGGCACGAATCCGGTCACGGCACCGCCTTCAAGACCGACTGGATGAACAACGTCCTCTACAAGATCGCTTCCTTCATGGTTTTCAGGCAGTCCACCGCCTGGCGCTGGAGCCATGCACGGCACCACAGCGATACCATCATCCGCGGGCGTGACCCGGAGATCGCCGTTCCCCGTCCGCCGGATATCCGTCGCATTATCATGGGATTCTTCGGACTCGGAGGCACTATCCCGGAAGTACGGCGTCTTTTCAAGCATGTCCTCGGCAAAATCGATCCCGAGGTGGCTACTTACGTGCCTGCATCCGATCATAAGAAAATCTTCACCGAAGCACGGATCTACCTGCTGATCTATGTCCTCGTGATCGCCCTCGCTATTTTTTCCCGTTCGATCCTGCCGCTCCTTTTCGTTGGCATTCCTACCATCGTGGGTACCTGGTTACTTGTTCTCTATGGCCTTACGCAACACGCGGGATTACAGGAGAATGTACTCGACCACCGGCTGAACAGCCGAACGGTACTCATGAACCGCATCCACCGTTACCTTTACTGGAACATGAATTACCACGTGGAGCATCATATGTTCCCGCTGGTCCCCTACCACGCCCTGCCGCGACTGCATGAACTGATAAAGCACGACTGCCCCGAACCGTATCATAGCATAGCACAGGTATACAGGGAGATGATCCCGGCCCTTCTCAGACAACGAAAGGATCCCTATTATTTTATCAGGCGTGAATTACCGGAAGGTGCCGGGCAACCGTCCGACAAAAAAGAACGGATCATTTATGGCGATCCGGAAAAAAAGAGGGATGGCCGGATCGAAGTCTGTTCAAAAAGCGATCTGCCGAAGGGCGAGGTGGTCCGTTTCGATTTTAACCAGAGGACCTACGCCATCTACAGAACGGATGAAGACAGGTATTATGCCACCGACGGCATCTGTTCCCACAGCAATGCTCACCTGGCAGAAGGCGTGGTAATAGGCGACCTGATCGAATGTCCCAAACATAACGGACGTTTTAGTATAAAAGACGGATCGCCCAAACGGATACCCGCCTGCGTGGCGATAAATACATTTAACGTCAGCCTGGAAAACGATACCGTCTTTCTGGAATTCTCCCGGAAAAAGAAGGTACGGGCCGAAGATCCCGGCCAGGAAAAAACATTCCGGGTGGTAAGCAACCATAATGTGGCGGCCTTCATCAAAGAACTCGTCCTGGAGCCCGTTGAAGGGAAAGAGTTCAATTTCCGGCCCGGTGAATATATACAGTTGATGATCCCTCCGTTCGATATTTCTTTCGATACGATAACCATCGATGAACCCTATTGGAAAACCTGGGACGATCTGAAACTCTTTGAATGTTTCTCCAGGAATACGATCCATACGAAACGTAATTTTTCGATGGCAAACAACCCGGATGAAGAACGGCTTCTCAGGTTCAACGTGCGCATATCACTTCCGCCCGGCGATAAAAACATCAGTGCCGGGATAGGCACTTCCTACGTGTTTAACCTGAAAACGGGCGACGAGGTTAAACTGACCGGACCCTTCGGTGATTTTTATATACAAGACTCAAAGAGAGAAATGATCTATCTGGGCGGCGGAGCGGGAATGGCACCCTTAAGATCACATATCTCTTACCTTCTTGAATCGGCCCGGACGAAAAGAAAGATAAGTTTCTGGTACGGGGCACGCACACCGTCCGATCTTTTCTACGACGATTATTTTCAGAGACTGGAAAAGGGGAATGAAAATTTCTCTTTTCATGTGGCATTTTCAGAACCCGGCAAACATGACAGCCGGCACAGGTACAGGGGATTCATCCATGAAATTCTGCTGAAGAATTATCTAGCGGATCACGAGCATCCCGAAGATATCGAATATTATCTATGCGGCCCACCGGCACTGATAAAGGCGGGTACAAAGATGCTCGCACGATTAGGCGTCCCTGACAGGATGATCGCATACGATGAATTTTAAAAAGTCGGATCCTCTTCATATTCTCAACCCAGGAACTGTTCTGCAGAATCCATGAGGATCCGTTACCGTCAGGGTACTTTTCCGGATCCGGTCATTGCACTTCTATATCATAATCCCCCCGCATCACTTTCCTTACAGCATCAAGGTAACCATACCCCCAGCGCATATCGGGTTCCAGGTAACTTCCTTCAACCCATTCATTCCATGCATTGAGGATAATGAGCCTAGGCTGGTCCGGATGAGCGCGGACATATTCCCTTGCCCTCTGCAGATAGGCGGCAAAACTTTCGGGAGTGTTGTTATAATGCACCACCGCCTCCCTTCCGGCTTTGGGGTACCGCGGAGTATTGTCCCATCCCACAGAGACGTTCGGAAAATAGGGCACATTCAGCAGCGAATCCCAGCGGTCCTGCACGATCATGGCTTTTTCACCCCATTTTATGTAATCCTCATCCACACCCGACCCCGTCCAGTTGTAGGTGGTGATGCTGTTAATGCCCAGCATGGAAATAATATCATTGATGTTTTTGCCTTCTGTTTCTTTACCGCCGTAGAGAGCCGGAAATCCGTTATGGCTCCAAACCACCAGCTGGAGATGAAGCCCGGGGAAACCTGCTTTCTTTACCTGCTCCCGGAAATAATCGAGGGCCGCGGCGGTTTCTTCCAGTCCGCCAAAACTTTGAATGAGATTGTAAAAACTGAAAATGGAAAAAACAGGCTTGCCCTTGATCCTGTAATAATTCGACTGTTTAAAATACTGCCGGATCACCCTGTCGACAATGATCTCAAAATTTTTCCGGTCCACCGACCCCTTCCAGATAAGTGAATCGGTGCCGTACCGGTAATGATTCCACATATTTCCGGGCACATCGTGGTTAGCCCACATCAGGTAAAAATTCATCTTCCCACTGTTCGGCGCTTTCACAAAGGTGTTTACGGTATTTTCGAGGAACGGACTGCCATCGTACCAGTACCAGTCGAAAATGAATGTGTTCACACCATGGCCGGAGGCAACGTCGATCATCTTTTTCATCACGGAAGGATCATCATCCATTTCGTAGCCCCATAACGGAATACGGGGCTGGTAGTGTCCCTCAAACCGGGGATCGCCCTTTTTGATGATCTCCCATTCGCCTGTGCCGTTACCCCATAGGTAATCACGACTCATTTTTTCGTCGTGGCAGGAAGGCCAAATGTAGGCGGCGACTGAACAGTCCTGCATATTTCCGGCCTGAGCCCGGTCCTGGGCCGAAGACCCGGTACAGATGGAGGAAAGCAGCAAAACGGGCAGGAGGTAATCTTTCATTTTTTTCATGAGAAGAATGGTTATGGCGGGTTATTCATTCCAATGGCCTCCGCGATACCGGATCATTCATTCTAATGTAAACCCTGAAATTCACAAAATCCCGTCATGGATTTCCAATAAACCGGGAAACCAAATTTAAGGCAAGTTATGGATTTTTTCGAACCGGGACTGGTTTCAATCCGGTTGATCTCCCGGTTTAAGTGAACGAACTGTTCATAAATTAATACTCTCAGGTTATTGCCGGGCGGAATTCATTTGAAGTCCTCGCATCTTTTGGTGAGAATAGATGTCACAGGCTGGCATTAACGGGTAGCCCTGCCGCCGGATCATTGGCTTTTACCTCAAACCGGGTCTCTTCTCCTTCTCTTATTGACTGGTCGTTCAGATCAATTCTGCCAAATCCTTTGAGAATAAATTCTTTTAGTTCAAGATCTCCCGAATAGGAGATAAGCGTAACGGTTTTTCCCGGCTTGCCCTCACCGATCTTAATGATCCCAAACTGGTAACCGTTCGACCAGAAATAATTGCCTTCCCGGCTGTTGAATGTCATACTTTTTTCCAAAGCTGAATAATGAAAACCTGTATACGCCAGTATGCCGGCCCATGCAGCCATGGCCCTGGCATACCTGTGCCCGTATTCAAGTTCATCAAAGGGGTTTCTTTTGTAACCGTCATAACGATCGCGAATGGCTCTGAAAACTTTAAGGCCCTCCTCAGTCTGTCCCTCATAGATCATATTGGCAGCAGTGCTGTATTCAAATCCGGACATAACTTCCGTGTAGTAAGGAAATGGGAAATCCAGCAGCTCCCCGTGCGGATATGAAGCCATCATCAGCCCGGATTCATGATTCAGGGCAAAACTCCGGAAGGTATTAATCTGATCGTTAAAATTAGTGATATAATTATATTTCATAATGCTTTGCAACGTACGTGCAACATGGGTGCTGTCAAGGACATATCCAAGTCCGGCTGTATGAGACAGGTACTGGCCGACCAACTGATCGACGAGGCAACCCTTCCCAAGTTGTGCCACCTTATCATGACCTTCGGGAATGATCTGCTCAAAGTATTCCCCGTTAAAAAGGTTCTGATCTGTCCATCTTCTGCCCTTTTCATAGAGACTGTGGCATTCTGAAGCAAAAGCAGTATCATGAAGGTATGCGGCCATTTTTTCAGACGCTTCGAGAGCACCGAGATACCAACCCGACATCTGGGGATTCGGGCCATAGTATTCTATATCCATGGTATTGTGCTGGGAACCCTCCATCACCCCGTCTTTATTGGTGTCCCAGATTCCTGTCCAGGCAAAGCTCATTGCCTTTTTTATATTTGGCCACATCTCTTTAAGATCCTGATCATTGCCTGATAATTGCCAGTCGCGGTATACCTTTATTATAGTCCCCATCTGCCCGTCAGCTGCCACTTCCTTAAACATCCTGGCCTTTTCATCCAGGGGCAGCCCCACCCTTGAACTCATGGCTCCGTTACTATCCGTGGCAAACATGAACTCGACCTTTCTGAATCCCATGGCCAGGTCACCGAAAAGGAAGGGCGTGGTCGATTCATAATTCCATACATGGTTGCAAGTTCCGAACCCCCATCCCGAGCTTCTGTCCTTCCCGATATCAGTACCCGAAATGCTTCCCGTACCTTCGAACCCGAAAGGATAACCATCACTTGTCCGGAATACGGTCTGGCATCTGAGGTTTGTCACATTAAAAAGTGCAGCTTCCTTCAGTTCTTCAGGAATTTCACTCTCACAAAAGGATTTCACAAACTGCAGGGTGCGGTTTTCGAGATCATCCAGGTTAGCGGATACATACTCAGCCACCTTCCAGGCATCCTGATATTTTGTGCAATAGTAATTGCCGACAATCTTACTTGTTCCAAAAGCGGAGTACCTGTTCAACCCGTGATCCCAGCCTCTCCGGTTTGGGAAACGCCAGGTTACGAGGAAGGTGAATTTTTTTTCTTCGCCCGGTTTCAACATTTTTTTCACTGCCAGGGTAGCCGGAGGCGTGGCCAGAGCATATCTTTCCTTGTTTTGTAATTTATTTTTCTTCATGGAACCGGAATCCCCGTCAAAACCATAATCATACAATTCACCATCGGCGGAAAAATCGTCAATAAATTCCCTGAAATTCCAGTTCCAGGCCAGTTTTGGCCAGGACCGCCTGAAGGTTATGCCGGAATCCGAAGTCGTAGAAAGCGTCATGTTCCCCCAGTTGACAGAGGTGGTATCGGGGCTGTTCGAGTACATAAAAATCCCATTGATCTTTTCTCCGTGCCTGTATTCATTTTCATTTTTATCCGGTTCCCCTCCCCATCCGTCAACGCCAATGAAATTTGGGATCATCCCGCAAATTGAAACGGAAATATCCTCATTTGTTGTATTTTTTACGACATACCTGAGGATCGCGACAGGTAAACTGCTGTTATCCACATCGCCCGGGATGAGAGGGTTGAATGCTTCGAGCCTGATCTCCAGGGGGACGTCTGGATGTTTGAACAATACCTGCCCCATGGGATAAGCGGCCCTGAATTCGGTCTCTTCAAACCTTGGGAAGCCGGCATTAAATACATCGCAACCCCAGTCGCCCGAATACCTGTCTTCGGCAACCGGACCTTCCAGCAACCTTATATTTCCTTTATTTTCACCCGCTTTTTTATAATACAAGGCAAAGAAAGGGGCATTGGCGATTGTCGGTTCAACCAATTTGAAAGCAGGGATCCATCCTATCGCTCCCCGGTTTTCCAGCTCCCAGTCCCTTAAGTCTCCCCTCCCTCCCAGCGAAACGGTACCGGTACCTATTCCCCCCAGGGGCATGGCCACTTTATCCAGGTACTTTCCCGAATAGATTTTCAGGACCGGCCAAACGGACTGGCCGGCAGAGGTATCGTCCTTTGCTACTTTTGTACGGTTCGCAGGGGTCCCGCAAGAGTGACCGGCCAGGATCACCAGGCCCCAAATTGCAAAATAGGGTAATGATTTCATAGTTATACGGGTTGAATCATTTTGCTTTTTTCTTGTTAATATTCCGTATTCCTTTTATGCAGGTCATGATCGATGCATCATCCGGAACGGTTATAAGTAAAGATAGCTCCTCATTCAGGATTTGTGGCTCTCTATTCATTTTAAAAGGGGTAATATCAGACCGGCCGATAATGTAATATTCTTTCAAATAGGAGGAATCTGGAACGCGATTCCCGGCGGGTATATCACGACGGGTTAAAGGCGGATTTAAGGGTTGCAACTCCGTTTTGGATAAAACCTGCACTTCGATTTCATACATCTACTTTCATTCAGTACTGTTTCTACGGGAAACGGGAATAAGATCAAAGCGGGATCCACAACATCCAATTATTAAATAGTAGCAGAAAGAAAACCCGATGACCCTTCGGCTTCGCTCAGGGACCGGTCAATTCGATGAACGAAGAACTTTTCGGATGGTGGTAAGGCAGGCAAAAGGCCCTTCTTGCGAAAGTCACTGAATTTTAAATTTAAACATAGGGGCCTTTTGCCTGCCTTACCACCATCCGAAAAGTTCACCCTCTTGAATGAAGTCACCCGTCCCTGAGCCGAAGGGTCGTCGGGTTTTCTTGCAAAAACTAAACATCAGAATATCAATATTATATGATTACGCATTAGTAGAATATTACACTTTATTGGAATAAATTTACACCTCTAAAAGGACATCTTACTCCTTAATTAACTGAAATTGACCTATCGGGATGGACAGATAGTATTAATTTTCTTCAAAAATTATTTCAACATACTACACTAACTTTTAAACCAGACACTATGCTAAAAATTAAATTTCTTCTGATAATCCTGATTACGGGGTTATTCTCAGCGACTGGCATTGCGCAGGAAATAAGAGGAAAGGTTACGGACGAGAATGGTGTTCCTCTCCCTGGAGTTAATATTGTTATTAAGGGCACTACCCAGGGTGTAATAACGGATCTGAAAGGGAGTTATTCGATCAATGCCCCTGCGGATGCAACATTGGTATTTTCCTATGTGGGTTATCAAAAAAAGGAAGTACCTGTTGAAAACCAAAATGTTATTGACGTGCAGATCGTTCCTGACGCATATGCTTTGAATGAGGTGGTGGCTATAGGGTACGGGAGCATGAAAAAGTCTGATCTTACAGGGTCAGTGGTTTCTGTTAACGAAGAAGCTATCAAAGACAGGCCGCTAACCACCATAAACCAGGCTTTGATCGGAAAGATGGCCGGTGTAGCTGTTGAATTGAATGATGCGACACCGGGATCCTTAACTTCCATTAAGATCAGGGGGGCAGGATCCATAACTGCCGGCAACGAACCTTTGTATGTTATTGACGGATTCCCTGTGGGACAGGTTGAAGCAAATTCCCTCCTGCCTTCCGACATAGCTTCCATCAATGTTCTGAAAGATGCGTCATCCACTGCTATTTACGGTTCCCGGGGAGCTAACGGCGTGATCCTGATCACCACAAAATCGGGCCTCAATATGACACCGGTCATCCAGTTTGATGCTTCTTACGGTTTTGCCGGCGTAGCAAAACGCGACTACTATGATCTCTTGGATGCAAATGAGTACGCTGAGTTTATCGGCGTAGTCAAGAATGAATTATGGGTGAGGGATGGAAATGATCCTTCGGTTCCCGAGCAGGACAGACCCGCCTCTTACCGAATCCCGGATTATGTTAAGAACCGCGATCCGAATGTAAATACCAACTGGCAGGATGTGATTTTTGAACCTGCAGCCATTCAGAACTATTCCCTGAATGTCAGGGGTGGAAGTGACAAAACGAGGTATTATTTCTCGGTCGGATATGCCGGTGATGACGGGGTGGTAATAGGAAGCAATTACCAAAAGATCACTGCCAGGATAAAACTGGATGCAAACCTGGTAAAGGACAGGTTAACAGCCGGATTAAATATCGCACCCTCATATGCCAACAAGAGAGTATCTGTCATTAATTCAGGCGATGTATTTTCATCGGTTATCGGATCCGCTCTCGCGATGCCGCCCATAATTCCTGTTTATAACCAGGATGGTACCTATGGCAGCACTGCCAATATCACGGGGATCCCATTTTTCGGGAGTCCTTTGCAGCTTGCCAAAGAATACGAGGACAAGACCAATATGTTTACTTCCCTGGCCAACAGTTACCTGGACCTGACCATCCTTGAGGGACTGGATCTTAAAACTTCCTTCGGATTTGTTTTTAATAATTCGGCCAGGGATTATTTTCGTCCGTCTTCCTTATGGAGACCTTTTGCGCCTGCTCCAACATACGCAGATGGCTCATCAGAGTATAGTAATTCCGTAGACTGGTTATCAGAAACACTCTTGAATTACAGCAAGACTTTCAATGATGCCCATGAAATAAATCTTTTAGCCGGGTTTACGGCACAAAAAGACCGCAGGACGGGAAACTATGCTTTTGCCACCAATTTCCCGAATGATCTCGTGCATACCCTGAACGCAGGTACCATTCAAAGTGGAAACAGCTCAGTAAGCGAATGGTCCTTATTATCCTTCCTGGGCAGGATTAACTATTCGTATATGGGCCGTTACCTGATAACAGGTACGATCAGGCGGGACGGAAGTTCAAGGTTCGGGCCGGAGAACAAATACGGGACCTTCCCTTCAATTGCTGCAGCGTGGAGGGTATCCCAGGAAGACTTTTTACAGGGAATTGAAACAATCAGTAATTTGAAATTACGGGCCAGCTACGGGATCACCGGTAACAATGCGATCGGAAATTACGCCTATATCGGTCTGGTTGGCATAACGAACCAGACTTTCGGACCCGGAGCAGGCAGTAATTATTCCGGGATCTATCCGACAACGATCGGTAACCCCGCCTTGTCCTGGGAGGTTTCCAAGCAGTTTGACCTGGGCCTTGATATAGGGCTGCTCAAGGAAAGGATCTCATTGACACTGGATTATTATAATAACCATACCTCTGATTTATTATTGAATGTAAACCTGCCTACAACTTCGGGATTCTCTTCCTCCCTCCAAAATATCGGCGAAGTTGAGAATAAGGGTTTTGAAGCCGCGATCATTACCAGGAATGTGCAGGGAGCTTTCACCTGGACCACGGGTTTCAATATCTCATTTAATAAGAATGTGGTTCTCAAGCTGGGACCAAACGGTGATCCAATTTTTGATTTCTATGGTACCAGGATCACGGAAATAGGCGGAGAAATGGGAGCATCCAACGGTCTGGTGGTACTGGGTGTTCTGACCCAGGCAGATATTGATGCCGGGGTTGCTGTTTTTCCCGGCGAGGTTGCCGGAGATATTAAGTATAAGGATGTGAACAATGACGGAGTTATCAGCAATTTCAACGGGCCCGATGGTGTAAATATTGGTAATCCTTTCCCCGACTATATCTTCGGGTTTAGCAATACATTCACTTATAAGAATTTTGATCTTTCCGTATACATCAACGGCCAGGCAGGTGGAAGAACCCTCGATCTTGTCGGACAGGGCATGTGGAGTTCGGGAGGTAATAATATTTTCAAATCCTGGTATGAAAACCGGTATATATCCGACGCTCAACCCGGTGACGGGACGACTCCTCATCTCACCTTCGGTCTCGGGGGTTTGCCGGATACCCGCCTTATCCAGAAAACCGATTATTTGCGAATAGCGAATATCACATTGGGTTATGACCTGCCATCCGACCGGATTTCCTTTATGTCGGGATTCAGGATCTATGCCTCTGTGGAAAATCTGGCTACCTATAGTAAATTCATGGGTTATAATCCTCAGGTAAAATCTCTTGGTGCTGAACAGAACAGTACACTCGGAGGGTTTGCCCTTGGCGGAGCCTACCCGGTTCCCAGGGTATTTTCATTAGGACTGAGTGTATCATTCTAAAAACTTAACTGATATGAAAAGATATATTATAATACTAACCCTGACTGGCCTTTTAGTGGGATTTTTAACGAGCTGTGAAGATTTTTTAAACCTGACTCCGGTTTCACAGGCGAACGTTGAAGATTTTTATAAAACGCCAGAGGATATAAATAATGCTGTAATCGCTGCATATAATTTTCATAAAAGGATTTTTTCCAATGATTTCTGCAGCCAGCATATTCTTGATGAGTGGAGATCTGATAATACGGGTACTCCAGGGGTTGTGGATGAAGCTGATAATTTCACCAGGGATACCGGGAAAGAATGGTACATGTGGTCCTGGGATAAATGTTACAAGGCAATTTACATGTGTAATATAGCCATGGAGAAGGCAGACGGAGTGGATATGCCTGATGATTTGAAAAACAGGTATATAGCAGAGGTAAAATTTCTCAGAGCGATTACCTATTTTGAACTTGTCAGAAATTACGGAGGGGTTCCTCTCATAACCGAAACCCCCAAATCACTCGACCGCGGTTCGGTAAATGTTTCCAGGAATTCAGTCGATGAAGTTTATGCCCAAATCATTGAAGACCTGCAATTTGCAGAAAATACCCTTCCCATTTCCTACGACAATTCAGAGGATGTCGGGAGGGCAACCAAGGGGGCTGCAAAATCTTATCTCGCTGAAGTTTATCTTACCAGGGGAAATAAAAGCGATGCAGTGACCCGGCTGCGAGACGTATTAACCTATGGTTATGAGCTTTTGCCCAATTATGCCGATGTTTTTGACGCTGAAAATGGCAATAATAAGGAAGTGGTTTTCGAACTGCAGTTCAAATCTTCTACAGACGCATGCCCTTACATTTATATGTTCCATTCCATGGAAATTGATGTGAACCCGGGATTAGGCTATAATAAAGGTACCCAGGATCTTTATGATGCTTTTGAAGCGAATGATCCCCGGCGCGATTATACGATGGCCAAAGATAAGCTCGACCTCTTTTATTGTACGAAATACCGGGATGCAAATGCCAATCCTATTGCTGATGCAGATAATAACATCCCTCTGATGAGATATTCGGACGTACTGCTAATGTTAGCGGAGGCCCTGGGCGAAACACAGGAATCATATGATTTGATCAACCAGGTGAGAGACAGGGTCGATCTTCCTCCGGTTGACGCTTCCACCCCCGGAACATTTAGTGAGAAACTCCTGCATGAAAGGCGGGTCGAACTGGCATTTGAGAACAAACGCTGGCACGATCTCCTGAGATTTGGAGTAGCGATTCAGGTTATGAATAACTTCTTTGCGAAGGAAAAGGGCGGGCAAATCGTAATTGACGAACAGGACCTGCTTTTCCCGATCCCTAATTTTGCTATCCTGAATAATCCAAACCTGGAGCAAAATCCCGGGTATTCCAATTAACGGAAAATAAAACCGGCGCCGGAATTTTTCCCGGTGCCGGTTATTCAGTATACTACTTTTTAAGCTCGTTTAAAAGGTAAGAATTAAAAGCGGGTCCGGGGAACAGGAGTGATCTATACATCCGTTATCACCGGAAATTTATCAGCATTTTATTTTAAGAGTTGAGAAGTTTAAATAAATAACATCAGGATGAAATACATAAGGCATATTACACTATTATTAATGATTTCATATTGTTTTTCTGCTTCATTAAGAGCAGATGACAAGCCCTGGTTTGAATTTTCGCCGGATGGAAGAGTGTGTCATATCTATAACAGGCATCTTCCCACACCCTGGTTTAACAGGCTGACGAATGGATATCTTACGGCGTGGGTAACCGAGAAAGGTGGCATTGAAGTGTATATGTCCGATCCTGCAATAAATACCCTTGTCAATCCGCAGAATGTATCCGGGAATTTCTATATCACCCGGGATGGGAGTGACGGGATCACCTGGATCAACAATCCGGAAGGGGAAGAATCCTGGGAATGCGAGGTTGGCATGGGTTATTCCCGCTTGATCTGCGTCAAGGATGGAGTGAATTCGGAAGTTACATATTTCATTCCTTCGGATGATAATGTAGTCCTGATGCTCGTTCACCTGAAAAATCTCAGCTCGTCATCCGTGAACCTGAATATTTTCAGCCAGGTTGAATGGAACCTGGGAGACCGTAACAAATACATTTTATATCGTGGTGACGGGCGGGCAGGAAGCCAGCACAACCTCTATAAAAAAACAACATTTTCGGAAAATACAATTTGGGCAACACAGCCAAATTGGTTAAATACAGGCGATTGCAGGCCATGGCCATATACCGGTTTTTTCAGTGCCAGTATTCCTGTCGAATCCTTTGAAACCATAAGGAGGAAATTTTTAGGACCTATGCAGAATTTTGCTGAACCCCGGGAGGTTCTTGAGGGCCGGCTTTCAAATACCGAATTCTGGAGTGAGGATGATTTTCCCTGGGGTGTTCTCCAAAACAAAAGAACTCTTGCACCGGGCGGGGAAACGGAATTTGCAGTCATACTGGGCATGGATCGCTCCAGGGATGCCGCCGCTCAAATAGTTGATAAGTATTCAGATCTGTCAACCGTAAAAAAGGAATTCAGCCGCCTGACGAGCTATTATGATGATCTTATTAACGACAATATCAATTCCTTCACGCCGGATTCTTCCAATGATATGCTCAATAATATCTGGACAAAATACCATTGGAACCAGATCATGAAAAAAAGCCAGAATGATCCCGATGTCGTGGGTACGGGAACCTGGGCATACAGCCTGGAGGGCGGGGATGTCAGCACGATGCCTGAACAGGTTATGCTTCCCTTTAATAAATCCTTCCTGGAGAAAGAGATCCTGTACATGTTGAGCACCCAGACCAGTGACCTCTCAAAGACGAGCCTGGTGGTGCATCTTCCTGCCATGAAATATGAAGATCTGCAAATGGAATCAAGGCCGCCTTTTCCGGCAAATCATTTTAATGTTCCGCATCATCATTCGGTCTGGGGTTACATGACTTCTCTCCTCGTGTATTTAAAGGAGTACGGGGATCCTGCTTTCCTGGACCGGAAGGTAGATTATTACGAAGGAACCAGCGGGACAATCTGGGATCATATAGACAGGGCGTTCATCATCAGTTTATCCGGACTGTCGGTCAATGGTCTGCCCCGTATCCCTGAAAATGTAGGGGACTGGATGGATGAGTTTACAAAGATCAGCGAGTATGGGGAAGCCGAAAGTGTGATGTTCGGCATGGAATTATGCTATTATTTAAAGGAATTTGCAAATATAGCACGGCTGGCGGGTAAAAATGAATTACAAACGAAATGGGAAGGGGAATATGAAATTATGAAGAATGCGATCAACAAAACGTCCTGGAACGGTAACTGGTATATCCGTGCCTTTTCCGACCGGGACGGAAAACGCATTCCGGTCGGGACCAATGAAGACGAGGAGGGGAAAATCTACCTGAACGCCCAGTCATGGAGTATAATCAGCGGGGTAGCCACACCCGAAAGGGCTGAAAAGGCATTAAATTCCGTCGGGTCGATGATGATCAGTGATTTTGGGCCTATGGTTTTCTATCCTTCCTACAGTGAGTATAAGAGTTATATCGGAACACAATCGATCTATGCTCCCGGGTTCAGAAACGGGAATATCTATATGCGCCCTGCCGGCTGGGCCGTGATCTCTGCCTGTATGGCAGGTAAAAGCAAGCTTGC
The DNA here is from genome assembly GCA_963771005.1 of uncultured Bacteroidales bacterium. Classification (GTDB taxonomy): domain Bacteria; phylum Bacteroidota; class Bacteroidia; order Bacteroidales; genus DASQZK01. Next base: position 60,005 of record CAVYRO010000006.1, on the reverse strand, counting down.
ATGGGAAATGTACACCAAAGCCTCACTGGCCAATCAAATCAGGAATATTGAGGTCTATCAGTGTGAGCCTTATGTGTACCCTGAGAATTATGTTGGCCCTGAGCACCGGCTTGCCGGAAAGGGAGAATTTCAATGGTGCCTTGGTGAGGCAACTTCCTGGATGTGGGTTGCATATAATTATTATCTTCTGGGGATAAGGCCCGAATTTAACGGGCTTGTCATTGATCCCCGTATGCCGGATAACTGGGACCGGTATTCGGTTGAAAGACCTTTCAGGGGAGATCATTACACCGTTATTGTAACAAAAAATAACAAGCTGGCCAGAGGGGCAGTTAAGATTCAATTGGATGGCAAGGCCATAGAAGGAAATTTAATTATTCCTGTAATGGATGGAGCTTCACATAAAGTTATTGTGGAAGCAGGTCCGGCGCTGTAAAATTTTAAAAAATAAATAATGAAGCTGAAATTCCGGGATCCTGATAAAATCGAATTTTATTATGCTGAATGGTTTTTTCATAGAAAGTGTCTTTTAGGTTTTAAATAGGTGAGTCGATTTTTTGAAAAGTTCCAGTTAGTAATATTCGGCAATGATCAAGATTCTTTTTTGTTAGTCCCGGAATTTCTTTTTTACCTGAAGTACTTGAAAAATCAATAATCTCCTGTTCGTGATGAGATTTTTTTCTCAATGGTTGACTTTTTTGATGATCCTGGGAAGTTGTGACAATGGGGTGAAAATTAAAAGACACAATCTGACCATGGACGGGGAAATTGTGATAAAAAATTTTGAAAATGAAACACAGGATCTAAAATCCGTCTGTGATGTCATCATTTTGTCAGGCGAAGACAACCGGTCAGGCATAGCCATCTGCCCTGACCTGGGCGGGCGGGTAATGACCAGCACGCTATCCGGTGTAGAAGGACCGGGTATAGGTTGGATAGATCATGAACTGATCCGCTCCGTAATCTCCGGGAAAAATTTTGAGAATTTCGGTGGTGAAGACAGGCTCAGCCTGGGCCCGGAAGGGGAAAGTTATTCGCTGAAATTCAAAGCGGGAATGAAGGTTCCTGCCTGGAAAACGCTGGCTTCCCCAGGATCGAACGCTGAAAAATTTGAATTGGTTGAAATGGACGGAAACCGGGTTTGGTTTAAAAAAGAGATGCAACTTGAAAATCAATCCGGATATGTTCTTACTATCAGAATTGACCGGGAGATCAGGCTGTTGAACCATCAGCAGATTTCGGGAATTCTGGGTGTTACCGTCGGCAACCTTGGATGCGTAGGCTTTGAAAGTAGAAATTCGGTTACAAACAAAGGAGAGACCTCGTGGAGTGAAAAAAACGGGATCGTTTCAATAGGCATCCTGGGCAAGTTCCGTTGCTCTCCGGCTACCACGATCATCATTCCGTTAAAACGGGAAAGTGACCGGCCGGTTGATCCGGAGATAAATGATACGTCGTATGGGAAAATTCCAGGGACAAGGCTGAAACTTGAAGACAGTGTACTATTTTTTCTGGCCGACGGTAAGGAACGGGGAAAAATAAGCATCAGCCCTGAAAATGCAAAGTCCTTTATCGGTTCATATGATGAAGATGAGAATTTATTGACGATCATATCGTTATCACCGGGTTCAGGGCAAATGAATGAAGTAAACCGGGTGCAAGGATCCCACTCAGAACCTTTGCGGGGAGCCGTATTAAATGCATACAATGACGGACCCCATGAAGACGGAAGTCCGGGCGGAGCCTATTACGAACTTGGTAGTATATCTCCGCCATCAGGACTCGATCCCGGATCCATCCTTACCCACACTCATTGCACGATTCATTTGACAGGAGATAAAACAAAGCTGGATGAAATAGTGCAGCGGATTTTCGGAGTTTCCCTGGCAGAAGTTTATGCAGCCTTTTGAGAAAATGACCGGGCATCCTTTCCGGTTGCCTGAAACGATTCGTTAAGTAACGTCAGTAGATATGGGAAAGAAAAATCAGCCTTTACCTCCTTTTGAATACCCGGAAATTTGTCTGGCAATCGATAATTGTTTCGCTTCGAAGAGATTTACCGAACCGGATGAGTGGTTAGAGATATGCAAATCACTGGGTATTGGATATGTGGAAGCGAGTGCTGATACAGAATGTGATCCCCTGTATATGGGAAGGGATTATCTGGTGCGATGGGCTGACAAGGTGAAATCTTCCTCGGAAAAAACAGGCGTCTCAATTTGTAATCTCTACTCAGGCCATGGAACCTATTCAACACTGGGGCTTGCTCATACAGACCCCTATGTAAGAGAGAGGATAATGAATGAATGGATAAAGCCCATGATCGTTACTGCTGCCGATCTGGGGGCAGGTCTTGGTTTTTATTGTCATGCATTTGCAGATCGTGTGCTGCAGGATCCCGCTTTATATAAAGAATACCGAAACAGGCTGATCTCTGATCTGGCTGAAGCAGCTCTTTTTTCTCAATCGGCAGGTTGTAAACCTCTGGGAATTGAGCAAATGTATTCCCCTCACCAGATACCCTGGACGATAAAAGGGACTAGAGATTTGCTCAGCCGTGTCTATCAGGAATCGTCCGTACCCCTCTATACCACCATTGATACGGGACATCAATCGGGTCAGGGAAATTTTCTCATGCCGGTGAAAGAGGATATCATCCGATCCCTCGAGGACCATAGTAAAAACAACAAAACCATTATCCCCTGGCTTGGACCTGCCGATGCCTACCATTTGTTTGAAAGCTCCGTCAGCCTTTTTCCGGACAGGTACCCGGTGGTGGCAGATCTTATCCTCAAAATGAATGAAAAATTTCCGCATTTGTTTGCAGAACCTGATGATGGCTCGCCCTATACATGGCTTGAAGAGCTGGGCTGCTACTCTCCCATTATCCATCTGCAACAAACGGACGGGACTTTTTCGCAACATCTGCCATTCACGCAGAAGTACAATAAATTTGGAATTATCGAAGGAAAACAGGTTCTGGAGTCCCTGAAAAAATCCTACGACAGGAATTCCACACCGGAGATCCCGATGGTAACCAGGATCTATATGACAATTGAAGTATTTGCATCCACAGGCAGTATCAATTATCATATCCATAAAGAACTGGAGGAGACTGTAAGGTACTGGAGGCAGTTCATTCCTGAAGACGGTTTGGATCTTGGCGAAATTGTCACTAATTTGAATTAAGAGGTAATAAGATTACACTTATGCATTCAATGATAAATTACAAACTCATTAAAGGTTTCCTCCCAATACTCTTCATAGTTCCGGTTTTCTTTGGTTGCAATGGTCCGGAGATGAATAAGGGTGAACTAACCTTTCACCAGGGCGATTCCGTTCTGGAATTCGATAACGGGCTGGTTAAAGGAATCTTCCGGTTAAGCGATCAGATGGTCACCCAGTCCTATTACGCTGCCGAAGGGGAAAAATGGGTACTTATGGCAAAACCTCCGGGAAGGCCGGGGACAACTGATCGGGATGTTGATCCCCTATATGATACCGGGAAAATATACTCCGACAGTTTCCGGCTTATGACACAGGAGGGATTGAATTCGATGGCTGTACTTGAAAATAAACCGGGGAAAATATCCGTGCAGCTTTCGGGAAACATCAGGGGGCGCATGATTGAGCAGGTTGTATCTCTTCAGAGAGATCAGGATTTTTTTCATTTCGATATCACGGCAACCTTACCCGGAAAACCACCTAAAATAGAATACCTGCTGGCGTCATTTGAAATTACCAACGGAAAACAACCGGATTTTACATTCACACCATCGGTAAAGAGGGAGAGAGATGATGTTATCGGAGATCGTAAATTCTTTGCTCCTGCTACAATTGTTGAAAAAAACGGAAGGATGGTCGCACTGGTTCCCGATCTGAACAGTATGAATGAGAATGCGGTCAATGCGAAAAATGCAAGACCTCAGAAGCATCCTAAAATTTTCGGAGTTCCCGGGGATACGGCTGGAACTTCCCTCCCCATGGCAATGGATTTAAGTCTGAATTCAGGTATAACTGAGAATCCCCTGATCTCCTTCGGTTATATCGATTATTGGGTTGAGCAGCATGTATACTGGCGTCATGAAAATGAGAATGGAGCCCAGGTCAGGGAATTATCCAAGGATAGGCTGAAATTCGGCTTCGATCTTTTCCTTACGACCGGCGAAGAAAAATACAGGGGATATGAGCGTATTTCTGCATACCTCTGGAAAAAATACGGTACTGAATATTTCCATTCACCGCGGCCCCAGGCCATGCCATTTGATGAATATGCAAAAATTTGTTACCCGGCATCGTTTGATTACCAGGGTTATGATATTGCAGAGGGCCCCACAGTTATTCAAAGGCATAACCGCCCGGACCTGGCAACATGGCAGCAATGGGATAAGAACGGGATACCCATGGGCGGGTTGAGGCTGAGTGCACCCCAGTGGTATCAGTTTATCTATAATACAGCCTGGTGGAACAATGTATGTGATGCCACAGGTATATACTACTGGGGCAAAAAGCTGGACAACCCGTCGTTGCTCGATAAAGCCCGAAGGATCATTAATTTCACTCTTTCCTCCCCTCAACAACAAGGACTCTTCCCGGGGCTTTACAATATTGAAACCGGAAAATGGATCGGGAGTTTATGGGAACCTCCCCTAAGAAATTATGATCCGGACAGTGTTGCCTGCTACTGGAACTGGAATGGTGACGGGGGCGCTTACCAAACGGCTTCGGCTAGCGTTACGGCAGGTTATCTGCTGTACTATCGCCGTTTTTGCGAAGATATCCCGGAGATTCTTCCTTTTGTAAGATCATATGGTGATTTCCTTGTAAAGAACATCCGGCCCGACGGCTGTGTTCCCGGTTGGTTCGACAAGTCGCTGCAACCTCTGCCAAGCCTTAGCTGGAATGCAGACGGCGGAGCGCATATCTGGGTTTTAAGCGAGCTCTACCGGGCTACCAACGATAAAAAATATGCAGACGCGGCCGAAAAAATGGCCGGATTTATGATCGACGAGGTAATGCCTCATCAGAAATGGTATGATTTTGAGACCTTTTATTCATGCGCGGTTAAACCGGAGAGCTTTTATGACCCTTTTACCGGCCAGTATCCCGCCAATAATATGTCCGTTTCCTGGGCTCTTGAAGGTTTCGCTTCACTCTATGATGTACTTCATAAAACGGAATATCTTAAGGCTGCTGAAGCAGCTGCGGATTACTCGATCTTTTACCAGGCTGTATGGGCGCCGCATTATATAATTACGGCATATCCCTTCGGCGGGTTCTCTTCCCAAAATAGTGATGCGGAATGGCTGGACCAGCGGAGTCACCGGTTCACGGATGGACTTATCAGGACCGGCCTCCTTTCGGAAAGACAGGATCTTGTGGAAAGGGGTGTCGCTGCCGCCCGTTCTTCCCTCACCCTTGTTAATCTGCCCATACTGGTGCAAAATGATATATACAAATATCCGAATTTCCCCCTTGGGCTGGGTCCCGAAAATATCGATCATGAGGGATTTCCCCAAACGCCTCTCCGGTCCGGTCCGAGCTGGTGTGAAGTCGGGGGGCTGGCTGCCTCATCTCATGCTTTACGCCTGCTGGGAGGATTATACGTCAATTTCAAAAATAACATGGCGTTAGGCATAGACGGAGTATCTGTGGAAGAATACAGGTTGGACGGAAATACCGTCACATTGACCGTAAAATCATTGATCGCCGGATTGCCGCATCCGTATCCGGAACCTTTCAGGATCGGGATGAGAATCATTGGCATGGAAGATAAAGAATATAACCTGGATCTGAACGGGATAACCGGGACCTATAAAAGCTCAGAATTAGAGGATCTCCCCGTCTGGGTTTATCCGGACGGAAGAATTTTATTCCAGGGACCCTGATCCTGCATTATTAAAAAATATGAGTTATACATTTACCTGTACGGAAAATGGCAGGCACATTTCATTAAATGGAATATGCACTGCTGGTTTATTATTTATTCTGCCGGAGTTGAAAAATTTTATTTTAGTTCTGGCGTTTTTATTTCTTTTTCTATCACAAACTGCCTGTCAATCCAATAAAAATGGTGACACAGGAAGTCCCGGGGCGATCACCTTCCCTTCCTTGCTTCGTGAGATGGCAGACAGGGACGCATTACGACTGTATCCGGCTTACAGGCTGAAACAGGCGAGCAGTTATGACCGTACCGAAACAAATCCGGCCGATCCCGCGACCTGGTTCAATAATAAGGATTACGGAAATTACATCCGCGAAGAGATGCGTGAAGGAAGAACAGAATATGTAATCCTCGAAGAGAATAATCCCGGCTGCATCGTAAGGTGGTGGATCCCGCTGGAAGAAACGTATAAAAACAGGATCGTGAGGATCTACCTGGATGGAAACAATATCCCCGTTATAGAGGAGAATTATCATGATTTTATGTCCGGGAAATCATTTATCCCATGGCCTTATGCTTTCATTTCTTCGGATGAAAAGGACTCACTTTTCCAGGCAGGATTGCCGGTTGGACACCCAAAACAGATGGGAGCAGATATGTATCTGCCCATTCCGTTTTCAAAAAGCTGTAAAATAACCCTCGATGATAATCCCTTTTACTATGTCATTGATTACAGGGTTTACCCAATCGGCACAAAGATCAAATCCTTTTCAAGGGAAGCCTTCAGCCAAAATAAATCCCTTATCGATTCGACGGGGAAAATAGTAACGGGAGCCGGGGAGTGCGAAATGAATAACCCGGTAAGTGGCAATATTATGCCCGGTGAGGACTTGATCCTGAACCTGCCTGAAGGACAAAATGCCATATACTGTATACAAATAAAAGTGGATCCGGCGATCGATAAAAAGTCGCTGAGATCATTAGTTCTGCAAGCGGTTTTTGACAATGAAGAATGCATTTGGTGCCCGGTCTCGGAATTTTTCGGCGAAGGAGTGTACATCCGCCATGTAAGCAACCGGAACAACACGGTGAAAGAGGATGGCACCCTGCAGTCATACTGGGTTATGCCATATAGGAAAAGTTCGGTCGTCAGACTTAAAAATTATGGGAACAGAACCATCAGGGTCGAGTTGAATGTTTCCACGAAAGCCCTTTCCTGGCAGAAGGAATCGATGTATTTCCATACCGGTTGGCATGAGGATGCACCCGTCAAAACATCTTCACCCATCGACTGGAATTATATAAAAATCGAAGGCCGGGGCGTATATGCCGGAGACGTTCTGACGGTACATTCATTCTCAAAAGGGTGGTGGGGAGAAGGAGACGAAAAGATTTACATTGACAATGATAGCTTTCCCTCTCATTTAGGGACCGGACTGGAAGATTATTACGGGTATGCATGGGGTATGGCGCATCAGTTCAGCTCTCCTTTTATTTCTCTTCCCTTGCGGGATGCAAGAGGTAAAGCCGATTGGAGGGGATACACAACGGTTTCACGGATGAGGATTCTTGACGGCATCCCCTTTGAGCAAAAATTAAATTTCAATATAGAGGCCTGGTTGCACGATTCGACGGTTTCCTACTCAGTGGCGGTATTTTGGTACGGATTTCCATCAGCACGGAGTAACATCCAGGTTGACTCAACAGCCCTGAGACGCGTTCTTCCTGATTTTAAAGCTGAGAAAATGAAGGGATCACCGGGTAAAAAATATCCTGATCCATCTGCAATCGGGCCGGTCAAGGCTAAGGGGAACGGAAAGGTAAAGCATGTGGGAAATCATCCGGACCTTATCGGTTGGCAGAACATCGCCATCCCAAAACCACTTGATGCCGATCATGATAATATTTATGGAACCGCCGGGTATTACCTCTTCAACGGAAAGATCCTGGATGCCCGAAATATTAAGATTACTGCCGATTCGGTCCCTGAAATTCCGTATTTTGTAGAAGATATGGTCCTGAACGGATCGCCGGTTTATTCCATGCAGGACGCCTGGTTAAAACAGTCCGGGAATCCGGATCTGTATCATATTACAGGTGGCATGGAGGTGTCCGGGAAGGGGCGGTATGACAAAATGCTTGCAACCATCCGACTTGGTAAAAATGTACCTGAATCCTTCAGGCTGGGAATAATGTGTGATAATCTGGATCATTTTAATCCGCCGGATCAGACGTTACAGGTTAAAAGCAGCCGGGAAGGAGATAGCGGACCAGTCCCTTTAGCAAGATCAAACCGGATCCCGGACTGGTACTTTTTTCAGATAACGAATGCTTCCCCCGGGGAGGAAATATCAATTTTCTTACCGGATACCGGGAGAAAACGCAATGCTATGACCATCGGCGGATTGACTTTTGACATTCAAAATTGATCAAAAATGAAAAGTCTGATTCCAGTTATCCTTATTTTTATCAATACGGGAATTTTTGCCCAGGATGCAACAAAAGAAATCCTGATTACCCGGAAGTACCTGAATCTTCCAGTGCAACAATCCGCAATTAAGCATGAATTGACTTTTGAGGTTGAAGGAAAGACCGTCAGGACTTGTGATATACGATTGAGCGGTGATAGTCCCGGTTTCTGGGTATTTGCAGACGTTTCGGACTGGCATGGGAAAGTGTTAAGGATCAGATATCCTGAAAAAACAACCGGGCTTGATAAAATATACCAATCTGATGAGATAGCCGGGGCTGACAGTTTATATAAGGAAAAATTCAGACCGGGTTTTCATTTCACCAGCAGGAGAGGATGGAATAATGATCCCAACGGCCTGGTATTTTATGAGGGAGAATATCATCTGTTTTACCAGCATAATCCTTTTGGGGTTAAATGGGGAAATATGACCTGGGGCCATGCCGTCAGCACTGATCTGGTGCATTGGAAGGAATTACCCGATGCACTTTATCCGGATTCCCTGGGAACCATGTTCTCCGGATCCGCCGTGGTCGATTTTTATAACAGCTCCGGGTTCAGAACAGGAGAGGAAAACCTACTGGTGGCTGCATATACGGCTGACTCAAAGGATAGGGAAGTTCAATGCATCGCTTATAGTAATGACAGAGGCCGGTACTGGACCAAGTATTCAGGAAATCCCGTCATCGACAGCAAAGAGAAATGGGATTCGCCGGATACCCGGGATCCCCAGGTTTTCTGGTACGATGGGACAAAGAAATGGGTAATGTCACTGTTCGAAAAAGACGGAATTTCATTTTACAGTTCACCGGATTTGAAGAACTGGACGTATCATAGCCATATTGCAGGTTTTTATGAATGTCCGCAACTCATCCAACTGCCTGTGGACGGTGATCCAGGCAATATGAAATGGGTGCTGTATGCAGCCTCCGGAACCTACATGACCGGGGATTTTGACGGGGAAGAATTTACTTCCGGGAAGGGCAAACTTCAATATTTTACGGGTAATATGTATGCTGCACAGACTTTTAATAATATCCCATCAAAGGATGGGCGTTGTATCCAGATAGGATGGGGACAGATTGAGCAGCCGGGTATGGCCTTCAATCAAATGATGACATTTCCTACGCAGCTGACGCTCCGGAATACCCGGGAAGGGATTTTATTATTCTCCGAACCTGTGACTGAAATAGAACACCTGCAAATGCAGATCTTTAAATGGGATAACCGGAGCATAAAAGAAATAAATGAAAAATTAGGGGATGTAAAAGGAGATCTGTTCAGGATCAAAATGGCCATTACACCCGGAAAAGTTTCCGGATTAAAGCTTGACGGGAATACGATCTTCGAATATTCCATTCAGAATAAACTGAATGGTATTTTTTATGGCGGGAACGAGATTGAAAAAAAGAAAATGACTGCCGAGATTCTCATCGACCGGACATCCGTTGAGGTTTTTGTGGATGATGGAAAATTCAGCCTGATTTCTCCCCGTAAAAAATCCCTGAATAACGCAGGGTTTGAATTCTTCACCAGTAAAGAGAATCCAATGGCAATAAGGAGCCTGGTTATATACAAACTAAAATCGATCTGGCTATAGAAGATGATTGATCAGTTCTCCGGTGTAAAGGTTCTGCTGTGTTTTTTTGCGAATGACTTCGGGTTCAGGTCAAATTGATTTTTAAAACATTTACTGAAGTATTTGGGGTCGACAAATCCACATAAGTATGCCACTTCGCTAATGTTATAGCTGTTCGATTTAAGGAGTTGCGCAGCCCGTTTCAGCCTTATATCTTTAATAAATTCAGAGGCCGAGAGACCCAGAAGGGACTTAAGTTTCTTATACAGTTGGGTATTGCTGACTCCCATTTCCAGGCAGAAAGAATCATTATTAAACTCAGGATTATCAATATTTTTCTCAATAATTTCAAGTGCTTTCTGAAGAAATTTTTCATCCATCGAAGATGAGGTAATCTCTGAAGGTTCGACAGTCAGGGATTTTTGATATTTGATCCGCGTATTTTCCAGCGTTTTGAGTATATTTTGTATTCGTGTATTCAGAAGATGCAGGTTGATTGGTTTTTCGAGGTAGGAATCCGCTCCGAAATCATACCCATATTCTCTCGATACATCTGAATTTTCTACCGTCAGCAGAATGACCGGGATATGTGAATAATGGAAATCCGATTTTATTGCCTGGCATAGCTCGAAGCCTGTAAATTCAGGCATATTTATATCACTGATCACAATATCCGGTGGTTCATTCTGAATGCTTTCCCAGGCTTTTTGTCCATTCCTGGCCGTTTGGACTTCATAAAGACTGCTGAATTCCTCAGCCATGTAAGCTAAAAACTCCTCATCATCATCAACAAAAAGTATTTTTACCTTCCCTGTCGATCTAAAGGGATTTTCATTTTCGGATAGGGAAGAATTTGAGGGTTTACTATTTTCCTTTGGTTTGATGAACCTGGGAATATAATTGTCAGGTTGAATGTTTGCTTTTATTTCCGGGATAAAGATTGTAAAGTTACTTCCCTTATTCACCTCACTGATCACTTTAATCGTCCCCTTATGAATCGCAACGAGTTCATTTACCAGTGATAGCCCTATGCCTGTTCCGGTTCCGTCGGGATCGACCTGGTAAAACCTGTTAAAAATCTGATCCAGGTGTTCCTCAGAAATGCCCTTTCCCTTATCCGCAACCGACAGGATTATCCCCTCCTGGAGTACCTGGTTAACCTCCTGGCTGGCATTTTTTAAGTGTACATGAATCTCACTGAACGGAGGAGAAAATTTACTCGCATTCGATATCAGGTTTGAAATTATTTTTTCCAGGATAAAGGAATCGAATACAAAATTTTTATCCGCAAGTTCCGAAACAAAGGAAATATGTTGTTTTTTCTGATCAACCAGGATTTTTTGAAGTTCAATTTGTTTCAGAAAAAATGCTTCAATATCATCTTTTCTGAAATAAGGCGTTATACCCTGGGAACTAACTTTACGAAAATCAAGCAATTGGTTTATCAGGACCATCATTCGCATCGTATTTTCCCTGATTCTGTCCAGTTCTTTTTTCATGGCAGGCCGGAACTCGTGATTCATTAACTTATTAACCGGGTTAATGATCATGGTCAGGGGTGAACGGAATTCGTGGGTAATATTTGTATAAAAACGCAATTTAAGTTCGTTCAGTTCCTCCGTTTTCCTTCGCTCAAGCTTTTCATGCAGAAGTTTCTCTTTCAAGATTTTTCTGGTTCTCGTTTCGAAATAGATTAAAAGAAAGATGCTCATGATAATAACAAGGTAAAGGAAAATTGCAAATGTGCTCTTCCAGAAGATCTGCCTGATATGAATATTTACTCTTAATGGCGTTGGATTCCAGATGCCCTCGAAATTCGATGCTTTTACTTCGAATGTATAATCGCCGGGTGACAGGTTCGAATAGCTGGTAAACCGTCCCTTGTAGTCGACGGAATTCCATTGTTCGTTCAGGCCGGAAAAGCGGTACATATACTGGTTACGATCCTGTTCCACGTAGGACAGTCCGCTGAATTCAAATGAGAGGTTATTATTATTGTACGGAAGGATGATATTATAATCTCCGCCGGATCCCTGTGAACTGTATTTTTCAATAGGCCAGGGCTGGTTATCAACCAGGAAACGACTGATCACAACCTCCGGTATATACATATATTTGACTACATTTTCAGGATCAAAATAGATGAGTCCCGCTTTGGTACCGAAATACATATTACCCGAGTTATCCTGTGCGCTCGCCCTCCAGTTAATATGATTTATCAGCAGGCCGTTACCCGCATTAAAATGCTGACTCCCGTTATTGCCAGGATCTACCCTGATCAATCCCGTCAGGGTACCGAGCCACAGATTCCCGTCCTTACCGACCTGGATCTCAACAACAGGTGAAGCCGGAACGATGGTTTCATCAATCTTTTCAAGCCGCTCGGATGCTATATGAAACTTATATAAACCGGACCACGTCCCAAGCCACAATACGCTATCCCCGCCCTGCTTAATACTCAGTATCCAGTCGTTCAGTAAATTGTAACCCAATGAATTATCATCTGAGTTACCCGGAGAATTTTTATTCCGGATCAACAGTCCGTCCCGTGTTCCAAACCAAATATCATCCCGGGTCTCTTCAATCGAAGTTATGTTGTTTGAAAATTCGAATAAGCTGGCACTGTTGTTTATCCTGCTGAAAAATGTACGGTTTCTGTGATTATATTTTGCGATTCCTTTGGTAGTTCCTACCCAGATATTTTTGCTGTTGTCATAATAAGCAAAATTGATACTGTCACTGGGTAAACCATCGCGTATCGAATATTCCTTGATAAATTTATCGACATTGTCACTGTAATGGTATTCCTGGATTCCATGGCCGTTCAGTGTACAAAACCAGATCCTGTTACCTGACGGCATTAGTATCCCTGTAATCTGGGTCAGAGCAGAAGCATACAGATTTTGCTGCAAAAGTTCCGGAGTGGCCTCTTCAAAATGATTTTCTTTCAGCTGAAATCTATATGGACCGTCCATCCAGTGATTTATCCAGAAATAATTATTACTGTCGATTGAAACTGTACTGATATCATCAGTTGTTTCAGTTTTAATTCTCTTTTTATAATGAGACAAAACGTGGAAGCTGGGTTTATTAACAGAGATCTGGGCAAGTCCCCCATGGGAGCATGCCCATATGCAACCTGATCTGTCCCGAAAAAGACGGGTCACATCATTCTCGAATAAATTTTCAATTTTATCCAGCCTGTCAAATAAATGCTCCGAATAGCCTGATAACTCGAGATTGTACCTATGAATGCCCAAACCATCATAAATCATCCATATCCCGTTTAAATTATCCGTTTCCAGATCCAGGATCTCAGCATCGGCATTTGTATCCAACAGGAGGTTGGGTAAAGTCTCCAGGGTTCTTTTGTGAATATTAAATCTTGAGATTTTATTTCCTGAATGGATCATCCAGAAATTATGAATATCATCGGGCCGGATATTTTTAACGGATTCTTTGATGACCATCGTCTCATCTGTCAGAAATTGTTTCGGCGATCCGTCCGTCAGGATCAGGCAATGGAGGGCTTCTGTCGTCCCTATCCATAATCCGTGAAAAGAATCACTGTAGAGTGTGGTTATCTGCTGCGCTATCTGGCTGCTATTCCGGATATCCCGGTAAATTTTCAGTTCATTTATTTTGGAAGAATCAGGTCCTGCAAGGAGAATGACGGAATCACTCAACAGCCAAAACCGTTTGCCCGTTGCCGGATAAATTCTGTGAAAACCAGGCGATGAAGCATTATATTTTTCCTCCGGGAAATTCAGCTTAGTATATTTCCCGGATTCAATCGTGTAGGACCACAGCCCGTTTTGTGTACAGATCCATAACCTGTCATCCTGGTATATCAGATCGTAAATATTATTATCCCCGGAAAAATCCTCATTATGCTCATCACCGGCAATGACGGGCACGAAAGTATACCCGTCAAATTTTTCAAGGCCGGCGTGAGTTCCTATCCATAAAAACCCTCTCAGGTCCTGGGTGACGGCTGTAACTACATTATCGAGGAGGCCATCTTTCGCGCTGAATGATTTGGTTGAGATATTAAGTTCACTCTGAGCACCTAAAAATGCAGGGATGGAAACGAAAAACACGAGAAGTAAAAGTGTTTCGATCTGAAGAAAAGAAAACCTCTTTTTCGTGACTATTGACATGGCCGCCGCTTTTTTTGTTCCACAACTTTTGAAAGGCAGAAGTTCCTTAAAAATCAGGCAGGTTTTTAAATCAGGGTTAATTTCTAAATATTGCTTCACATAAAAAACAAATTGCCTGGAAAATATTCCCTTTAATAAAACATCTTTCCGCGCATATGACTTAATTATGGGTCCGGAAATTTTGTTTATCGTGAAGTCACCGGGAGGCAGGGGAACAAAAAAAGAAGTTCAGGCGTACTTATTTCCTGCTTTTTTTATATTTACCCCTTCATCAGTTAACACTAATTCTTTTCGCAATGGAAAAATCCGGGTTCAGGATTTACCGCTACCGGTGGGTCATGCTCGGCGTCTACATGCTGATCGTATCGGTTAACCAGATGCTGTGGATCACATTTGCTCCCATCACGGCTGATGCAGTGGGTTACTATGGCGTGTCTGACCTTAAGATCGGCCTGTTGTCAATGTCCTTTATGATCGTTTACCTTGTGGTTTCCATTCCGGCGTCCTGGATCATCGATACCTTCGGGATCCGGATAGGTGTCGGAACCGGTGTTCTTTTTACAGGGATCTTCGGACTTGTCCGTGGTTTTGCAGGTTCCGACTATAACTGGCTGCTCATTTCACAGGTAGGAATTGCCGTCGGGCAGCCTTTCCTGCTGAATGCCATTACCAAGATTGCCGCGCGGTGGTTCCCGCTGGATGAAAGAGCAACCGCCTCGGGACTCGGTACGCTCTCCATGTATATCGGCATTCTCGGAGGGATGATCATCACACCTATTCTTGTCATGCATTCCGGGATCAGTAATATGTTGTACGTTTACGGGCTTCTGGCAGTGGCTGCCTCCGTGATCTTTATCGTTTTTTCCAGGGAAAGGCCACCCACAGCTCCCTGCCTTCCCGGTCAGGAAGAAAGGGCTCTTGTTCTTGAAGGACTCAAAAACATATTCCGGTACCGCGACTTTAACCGGCTTATGCTGATATTCTTCATCGGACTGGGGGTGTTCAATGCCGTAACCACCTGGATAGAAAACATTCTAGGCCCGAGAGGATTCAATGCCGTCCAGGCAGGTACTACCGGCGGACTGATGATCATGGGCGGGATCCTTGGGGCCCTTATTATTCCCATGTTATCCGATCACTACCGGAGAAGGATCCCATTCATAATCATCGCCCTTGCAGGTGCGACATTAAGTCTCACAGGACTAAGCTTTGCCAGTAATTACCCTGTATTGCTGATCTCCGGAGCCGCATTCGGATTCTTCCTGCTGAGCTCGGGTCCTATCGGGTTTCAATACGGGGCTGAAATAACCTACCCGGTATCGGAAGGTACCTCCAACGGATTCCTCCTGTTAATGGGCCAGGCTTCGGGAATAGCATTTATCTTTGGAATGGATTATTTCAAATCACCGGTAAACGGTTCGATGAGCATTCCGCTGGCAGCCCTGACGGGACTGATGTTAATCAGCCTGCTTAGTTCGACCAGGCTGAAAGAATCGAAACTTATTACGGGGAACAGGGACCGAAATTTTCATTCCCCCTGACGACAGGCCCTCTTATCAGGTACCTTATTGAAAACCCGCGATACGGCATCCGGTACCTGGTATGTATATATTTTTACAACAAACCTTGAGGGCCGATTCAGCTCTTTCGTTGTTTATATTACAGACAGGGATATTAATCTGATTTTTTCTACATTATTCGCCTAAATAGTGTTTGCAAGAAAACTCGACAACCCTTCGACTTCGCTCAGGGACCGGCGACTTCATTCAAGAGGGTGAACTTTTCGGATGGTGGTAAGGCAGGCAAAAGGCCCTTATGTATAAATCTAAAATCCAATGGTTTTCTTATGAAGGGCCTTTGGCCTGCCTTACCACCATCCGAAAAGTTCTTCGTTCATCGAACTGACCGGTCCCTGAGCGAAGTCGAAGGGTTGTCGAGTTTTCTGGCAAATACTAAATCCATATCAGGGGAACAATAAATATGAGACTGAACAAGCTGTATTTCCTGGTGCTTGTCGGATGCATTTTTGCTTTCTATGCCATCAGTGACTGCTTCCCGCAAAATGGCAATAATACTGTCATTTCCGGGACGGTAACAGATGCATCGACCGGTGAACCCATTCCTTCGGTAACCATTGTCCTCGAAAATACAACCATTGGTACCACCACCGACGATAAAGGTCATTACAGGATAACTACCTGGGCCACGTCATATAAAATCGACTTTTCATTCATCGGGTATGAGAGACAATCCCGCATCATCTATCCCGGGACTGTTCAAAAGATCGATGTCCTCATGTATCCTCTCGCTGTCGAACTAAATGAGGTTGTTGTCAAACCTTCCAACAAATCCTATCACAACAGGGACAATCCCGCTGTTGAACTCATTAAAAAAGTGATAGACCATAAAGATAAGAACAGGGACCCGGCTCTGGAATATTACTCCTGCAAAAGGTATGAAAAGATCGCTCTTTCACTCAGCAATCTGAAGAAAGATATAAAATGGCCGGATATCCTGAGCCCGGTAAAGCCATTGCTGGACAATGTCGATTCCACCCGCCTGGACGGTAAAAGGAACATCCCGGTGTATCTCAGGGAAACATCTTCGGATATCTATTACAGGAAGGATCCCAAAAACCGTAAGGAAATCGTAAGGGCAGAAAATACAATCCGGATCGATGAATACATTGACAATAAAGGGCTGATCTCTAATATCCATTATCTTTACCAGGACATCGATATCTACGACAATGAAATATTCTTCCTCTCCAATAAATTCCTGAGTCCCGTCGCATCTACAGCTCCCCTTTTCTACCGGTTTTATATCATCGACACTTCCTATACCGGTAATTCCGGTTATATCAAGATGTTTTTCGAACCCCGGAACCCGGCTGATTTCCTGTTTCACGGGTTCCTCTACATCACCAACGACTCCGCATACGCCATCGCGAAAATAGATATGAGCCTGAACAGGGCCATAAATATAGACTGGGTCAATGATGTGAGGATCGTGCAGGAATTCATGAAGATTGGTGACAAAGGCTGGATCCTTTCGCAGGATGATGTATCGGTGGAATTCGGGATCGCTCCCGATCTGCCTGGGATTTACGGACAAAGGGAAGTAACCTTCAGCCATTTCAGGATTGACAACCCCATTCCTGACTCCGTGTTTGCAGGTCCCGAAAAGATCGTGAAGCCGGAACCCCGGGCAGAGCTCCCGGGATACTGGGATTCTGCCAGGATAAACACGCTCCCCGAAGCACAAGGGAGACTTTATTCCATCGTCGACAGTATGAAAAAGCTGCCAGCCTTCCGAAGGAGGATGAATGTGGTGATGCTTCTGACCACCGGATTCTGGAATTTTGGAAAAGTTGAGGTAGGTCCCTTGGGAACCTTCTTTAGCTATAACGAGATTGAAGGGCCGAGGATAAGATTCGGCGGAAGGACTACGTACGACTTCAGTAACCGGTTCTACTTCGACTCGTACCTTGCATACGGTTTCAGGGATGAGCAATATAAATACGATGCCGGGCTTACCTATTCGTTATCAGGCAAATCCATCTACCGGTTCCCTGTCAGGTCGGTCGGTATAAGTTACCGTTATGAAACCGAAACGCCCGGCATCCTGTTAGATTATGCAAGCCAGGATTATTTATTATTTTCATTGAAAAGGGGAGTTGATGATAAAGTTCTGTATAACCGGACTTTCAAAGTGAACTACCGTAATGAACTTGCCAATCATTTTTCATGGGACCTGGGATATAACTATACCACACTGATGCCGGGGGGTAAACTTTATTTTGACCTGCCGGAAAACACGGTTTCAGGTACTGAAATCCCGATGATCACAACACCGGAGATCTTCCTGAATCTCAGGTACGCCCCGAAAGAGGAGTTTTACCAGGGTAAGTTGTACAGAAGCCCGCTCCCCTCCAGGTATCCCGTGATCCGTTTTGAAAGTACCATGGGCTCAACATCCTTTGGGAATGACTACGATTACCTTAAACTCAGGTTTGGTATCAGCAGGAGGTTCTATTTTTCCATCGTCGGGTATACCGACATTGCAGCCGAAGCCGGGATCCTGGAGGGCAAAGTCCCATACCCGCTGCTCTTCATTCATAATGCGAACCAGACCTATATATACCAGAAAAATTCATATAACATGATGAATTTCCTTGAGTTTGTCAGCGACCGTTACGTTTCGCTGAATATAGACCACTCTTTTAACGGGTTCATTTTTAATAAAATCCCGATTATAAAAAAACTTAAATTAAGGGAAGTAGCCTCATTGAAGATGCTGTACGGCGCTTTGAGCCACGAGAATGATCCGAAATTCAGCACGGATCTTTTCAGGTTCCCATCAGATATTTCCGGTTTACCCACCACCTTTTCCCTGGGATCTGAACCCTATATCGAAGGCAGTATTGGTATTTCCAATATTTTCAGGATCTTCCGTGTCGACCTGATCAGGAGGTTTACCTACCTGGATAATCCGCACGTTTCCCCTCTCGGGGTAAGAGTGCAGTTGAGGCTGGATATTTGAGTGCAAATACCTCTTTCCTGTCCTACTTAGTATCAGAAAGAAAACTCGATGACCCTTCGGCTTCAGGGACCGGTCAATTCGATGAACGAAGAACTTTTCGGATGGTGGTAAGGCAGGCAGAAGGCCCTTCTTGCGCAAGTCCCTGAATTTTAAATTTATACATAGGAGCCTTTTGCCTGCCTTACCACCATCCGAAAAGTTCACCCTCTTGAATGAAGTCACCGGTCCCTGAGCGAAGCCGAAGGGTTATCGAGTTTCCTGGCAAACACTAATTACATGGCTGAAAGCACATCTCTATCAGGAAGAACAACAGAATTTTTTACGTCCGTTCAATGTGAATTCATTTAATAGAAGCCGGGATAATTGCTTTTACCATAAAACAATTCACAAATTCTTGAGCGGTTGCCATTTTTCAAAAAAAAAGTCCTGCCGTTTAGACAGGACCAATTATTAAATGTCGATGTCAGCCTATTCTAAGCCAATTTAACATTTACAGCGTTTAATCCCTTTTTACCTTCCTTCAGTTCAAAAGTAACTTCATCATTTTCGCGGATATTGTCTTTCAACCCAGACGAATGTACGAAATACTCTTTGGATGAATTTGCGTCTTTAATAAATCCAAAACCCTTGGAGTCATTAAAAAATTTTACTGTTCCTTTATTCATAAAAATTAATTATTAATGGTATAAAGATAAAACATAATAAAATACAATACAGTTTTTAATTGAGATTTTGTATTAATTTTTTCAGGAGTTATAAAGATATTTTTTCCTGTTAATTCAATAACAGAAATAATTTTTTATGGGATTGTTCACCGCAGTCTTATAGGAAGATAATTAGTGGTTTTCTGGCAACCACTAATTAAGGGATTCTCTCATACAGCAAAACATAACGATCTTCTGAGTTATATTTCATTTTAAAATGGGATGCAATTATTTCATTCAGTTCCTGCCATTTTTCATCGTGCATCTTAGCTGCATTTCCATATATGAATATATAGTCAATGGCCTTCCGGTTTGCCGTATCCGGCCCGGACTTCCATGTCACCCCCGGTACAGAAGTCCTGTCAGCAAGAAGAATTGCCGGGAGGTCCTTTTTGTATTTTACAGGGAACCAACCAACGGAGGCCTCATAGTTTTCGAGGATCAATACAGGTTTGCCCACCCCGAGATAATCGGAAAAATGGGGTTCCAGCCAGTGATCCGTCAGATTTACCGGGAGCACAACACTGTTTTCAGCAATAAACTCTTCGGCCTTGTTTATGTTCTTCGCATCTTTATCCAGTATGGCGAGTGCATCCCGGAGGTGTTTGCGCTGTAAGCCGAGATGGAGGAATAATACGGCCATAATGACAAGAGAGGTCACATTTCCGGTTACCGTCCTGGCACATATCCAAGAGATCCCGAAAAGGAAAAGCATCAGACTGTAGCGATATGACATCATCCCTGCACCGGCCCCGTCGGGTGTTAGAAACAGCAGGATCCCGGATAGCAGGACCGGGATAAAAAGGACATCCGTTGCTTTGAATTTAAAACTACTGAAGATATTGCCTGAAGAGTTAAATTTGAAAAGGCTGATAATAAAAAGTGCCAGCAGTGCGTGAAAGAACTGAGTGGTATACGTCTCTTCTTTAATATAGTCATAAACGATAAAGGGCCGTGCATCATTGATCCATTTGATCAGTTCCCGGGGTGAAACGGTCACGTCGGACGGGAAAAAATTCACCTGCGAAATGAAGATGATCATGAAAACGAGTCCGGGCAATGACAACAGCAGGAGGATGAGCAGCTGTTTACCCCCATATCGCATGGCATCTTTAATGTTCCTGTTTACCTCATAAATTTCGTACGTAAAATACAGGATGAACAGTCCCAGGCTAATTCCCAGGAAACCAAAAATAATTATATTGGAGTAATAAGTTAATAGAAGAAGCAGGAATAAAATAAAATAATTCGAAACCGTTCCCGATATATGAATCCGGTAAAAATATCCTATGGAAAGAAAATAGAAAATGAAGGATAAGCTGAAATTATAGAAACCGAGGTGAAATAAAAAAGAATAGATAAACGGGAAGATCAGCAGGCTCAGGGCTATATTCCCGGGATTGATCTGTTTTATCATATACCTGAAAGAAAAGGCCATCCCGGATATATACAGGATAATGAGCAATTTTTCCGCAAACCATGCGGGGAAAAGGGCCGTGAATGCCGAAAGTAAAACAGTGGCAGTCCAGTTTGGGACCAGCAATGAATTTATGGAGTAAACCTCTTTGAATAAAGGATTACCCGCAATCAGGCCATTCAATATTTTAGCATTGTAAAGGTGTGCCGGGCCATCCATGGAAGGGTAAAACCGGGTGGCAAAAAGAAGAAAAATATTTAAGATCAGAACAAGATAAAATAGATATTTATTTAAATTGTTTAAATCAAATTTTTTATCCATAAGAATTGTATTAACGGAAAAATATTACGATAAATGGAAGAAAAATTAATAATTACCTGGAATAAGGTATAAGATAAAATATTAAATATCCAGTTGAACAAAATATATAAGCTTGCGGAAAATCATGCATCAACTAAATTTTCAAAAATAGGCGACGGCCCGGATAAAAGTAAATCTTTTCTTCGGAAAGGCAATCCCGTATAAGAGAATTTGGTGATTTGGTGATTTGGTGATTTGGTGAAGTGGAAGAGGAAGATGAAGAGGAACACGGATTTGACGGATAAACACTAATTTTCACGGATGAAGATTTTTAATCTACCTAACTACCTGAAACATAAATATTAAACCCCTCCGGGGTTTTGATGCGTGTGGCCTTCTTACCACGGGCGTAACCGTGGCTAATACAATGGATCCCCTCCGGGGAGAAGAATCTTCTAAAACGAACAACCTGAAACAATTAAATCCGTAATTGATCCGCACAAATCCGTCAAATCCGCGTTCCTCTTAAGAATTTGTTGATTTATTGATTTATTGATTTGTTGAAGTGAAAGAGGAAGAGGAACACGGATTTGACGGATTTGTGCGGATAATTACGGAGCTAATCTATGATAATCTGTGAAATCTGTGGTGAAACTCCCTGAAACCATTTCAAACCATTTCAAATATTCCAAACCATTCGAAATAAACTTTCAATCCAGAAACCACTCATCACTCATGATTCATCACTCCTCCCTACCAAACCTGCTGTTGCCATAATTTTTTTTATCTGAATTAAAAACGCAGTATCTTTGATTTATAGAGATCAATTAAAAATAACTTAATCCAATGGCCATGAAACGTGTCCACTTCTCTGCCATTCTTATATTCCTGATGATCATCACGCTTTTCACTTCAGCCTCTGCACAGGACAATGTTGCCTGGCTCGGCGATTTTACCGGTGATGTCGTCGATGGCAGCAATACGTTGAGTTATTCGTTCCAAACTGTTGACGGGAATGAATGCAAGCTGAATATCACCGAGAAGAAGACCGACAAGAAAGGCAGTGTGTCCGAAACCGGCCGCGTTTTCTATCTTTCCGACCTCGATCCGTCCGCCATGGCATTCAAGCCTTCCGGTAAAGTGATACGCGTCAGCCTGAAGATCAAAAACGGTCAGAAGTTTATTACCGAATCAGCGAACGGTGAATTTTCGGGATATACCGATGAGGTCCCTTTTACCCTGAGCGAGGTGGACAGGGCGCGTGCCCTGATCGATGTAATGAAATCCCATTCAGGTACATGCAAACAATCTGACAGGACCTGGAACTCCGGCGATGAAGCCTTTGCCTGGCTATCGGAAAACATTGGTGCCTCCGGCAACAGCGGAACATCTTATGAGCAGGTTTTCAGCAAAGGCGTTAAGCCTTACCTCGCAGCCCTGCAGACAGAGTCGACCGATAGCAAGGGGACACAGAACAAGGTGATCCGGACATTCGATCTGAGTGATATCAATCCTGCAGGAATTTCACTCGTAGTCTCAGGAAAATCCCTTAAGGTAAACGTACCGGTGATGAACCGGAATTACTTCATTATGGAGAAAGACGATCAGGGGATATCCTTTGCGCGGGACCTGGAAATATATACCGATGATATAGAAATCGCCAGGAATATCGTGAATGCTTTGCATTACCTTGCCTCCAATACGAAAAGCGTCCGAACGGAATGGACTGGCGATATGCAGGCCCTTGGATTTGTAAAAGAGCACCTGGGTGAAATTAATTCCGGAGGGAAAATCTATGCACAATCTCTCATATTTGACGGATCTTCAGCCGGTCCCGTTACATTTACTTCCACTGTGACCGATTCAAAGGGTACTTCAGCAGAGGAGACCAGCCTCTTTTACCTCGATGATATCCAGATCCCCGTGGATCTTAATGTGACTTCACGCGCTGCCTACCTCGAGATCGGGACTAAGGATAAGAACAAATATATCCGGGTATCTTCGGGAGGGAATCCGGAACCATGGACAAATTCCATTAAAATAAATATTGATGATATTGACCTTGCCCGTGACCTGGCAGCAGCACTGGAATACGCAGTAAATAACCATAAAGTTGAAGATGACGGCCTCAACTCACCCGACAAGGTGAATGCTTGGCTTACCGGGAATGTGACCATGGTGGATGTTGACGGGAAAAAAATCGGGCAGGAGCTGAAAGTAATACCCTCCGGGGAAAACCGGTTTGAATTCCAGGTGACCACCTCCGACAATTCCGGTACGGATGTACATGAACAATTTATACTTTACCCCGAGGACCTTTCCCCGGAGGACAATGTGATCAAAGTCAGCGGAAAAAAATTATACGTTCCGCTTTCAACCGGAAAGCTAAGTTATATCAAGGCCTTCAAAGAAGGAGCGATCCAGAACTACACCAAATCGTCAGAGGTATATTTTGACGATGTACAAAATGCGAAAAAGTTTACGCGGGCAATTGCTTTCCTGATTAAAAATCCCGTTGTAGAAACCCGGATGATGAAAGATGATAAGGCAGCCTGGGATTTCCTTTCCGCGCATATTAACAAAATAGAGGTGGACGGCCAGGTATACGGGCAAAATATCGAAAAGCCTGACGACAGCAATCCCTGCAAAGTCAAATTCAACCTCACTGAAACCGACAGTAAAGGCACTACGACAGAATATGCCTGGGAGTTCATCCTTTCCGACATTGATCCCTCAGCTTCCGGGATCGATATTGCCTCAAAGGAGATACATGTCAGCCTCGTTACAAAGAACAAGCAGAAACTTATCAAGCCTTATAAGAACGGTGAAGTTCAGAATTTCGACGATGATGTCATTATCCGGACAGATGATATTCTTGAGGCAAAGAAGATCCTGGGAGCATTTCAGACGCTGGCAGAAAATTGCAAAAAATAATTATTGTTTGCCAGAAAACTCGATGACCCTTCGGCTCCGCTCAGGCACCGGTGACTTCATTCAAGAGGGTGAACTTTTCGGATGGCGGTAAGGCAGGCAAAAGGCCCCTATGTATAAATTTAAAATTCAGTGACTTGCGCAAGTAGGGCCTATTGCCTGCCTTATCACCATCCGAAAAGTTCTTCGTTCATCGGATTGACCAGTCCCTGAAGCCGAAGGGTCATCGAGTTTTCTGATACTAATTAACCGGAATATTGTATTGCAATACAATAAATTTGTCGAAAATATGTATTGCAATACAATAAATCTATCGAAAAATATGTATTGCAATACAATAAATTAGCCAAAAATATGTATTGCAATACAAAAAATGATACCAGATGGAGATGAGAAGATATTCTTCCCATGAAATGATTTTCAGATTCAGTTGATCACCGGATCTGTTTTTCGTTCTCCTCAAACACTTCCACCTTCATATCATCAATGAAGGCTATTCCCTTTCCACGGTTCATGAAATAGATCTTGAGCGTATCGGTTCCCGATCTTACCTCGGGTGTCAGGTAATCCAAACTGATCCGGTTCCATCGATCAGGTATCAGTTCGAAATCCCGGGAATTTTTATCAACCATCTTGTATGGGTAACCGTGATGAAGGAAGTGGATTGTCAGGTTGAAAAGATTTTGACTTGTATCGGAAGCGGGATAGACAAAAGCCGTGACGCGGAGCCAGGCGTGGTCACGTGATGTAAGTTCATTATATGTTTTCGCCACGGCAGGAGATTTAGCGGTTATGCTGTCCAGCCTGAAGGAATATATGCCTGTATGAGCGATAGCAGAATCTCCGGTGCCGCCCGATTCGAAACCCTTCTCAGCGATCGTCTTCCCGGTATATCTCTCTTCGTCATTGAATTTTTCACCGCCTTCGAATGAACGGTTGAACAACAGAAGGCTCTCAGCTTCCGCATCCGGATGCATTCTTCCAAAAACGGCAAAATAGTAGGCTTTTGTCATACGATCGCCGCTTATGATTCCCCGGTGGTATTGTATGGTCTGGAAAATATTCAGTGCAAGGAACAGGCCCAGGATTGAGATTATGGGCATCCTGACGAAGTTCCGGCGCCGCAGCAACCAGTCCATGAAATAGCCCAGGGATATGGCCATAACAGGGTAGGAGGGAATAAGGGATCTTTGGCTGAAACTTTGGGCATACCACCAGTTCGACCAGCTTGAAACGATAAACAGGTTAAATATAAAATAAATGAAAAGCGGTATAAAGACGGCCCGGTTTTTTCTGAACATGAAAATGAACCCTGTGATGGCAAAGATCATTACAGGAGTATAGATCAGCCATCCTTTTCTGAAGCTGAAAAGAACTTTACCAATGTTAGGGTGGGCGAACTCAAACCCTTCCCCGGCGTTGCCGCCGTAGCTGTAAAACAGGAATTTACCGGTTTGATGTTTCCAGTAAATGAACTGGCAAGAGCCGATAAGTACCAGGATGAAAATAAAAATCAGAATGTGATACCGGTACTTGATAAAGATCTTCAGTTTTTCAATCGCCGGTTTAAAACCACTGATACCCCAGAAAAAGGGGATGGCAAGGCATACAATTTCAGAGGGCCGGCTGAGAATGGTCAGTCCGCATGCGAATGCCAGGAAAACAGCATACTTAAGCTTATAGGTCTCATGCCATAAAATGGTCAACCAGATGATCAGGGCATACGTCATAAAAAGTATGCTGTGTGAGTTCGCATTCTGGCCATACATGGTCACATGGATGATATAATTGGTGGCAGACACGATAAGGATCAAAGTGATGGCAGTGATCCGGGGACTCAGGTAGCGTAGCAGGATCTTTGCCAGGATAAGGATGCCCAGGATACTGTAAATGATGCTTCCTGCAAAAACAGAATACTGGTAGGGGGCTGAAAATCCGTCGGCGGCAGAGCCGGTGAGGACGGCAATGAGGTGACCGGCAAAAAAGAAGGGAGCATAAAAAATGGAGAGGCCCATGGAATATTTCATCACGGAATGCCCGTCCCAGAGATCCATTATCTGGTAGAACGCAATGGTATTATGATATTTTTCGATGATAGCAGGCAGGATGGTTCTATCATGAAGATCAAGGTCATGATATATAAATTTCAGCGGAAGATAGAGGTAATAGCCGAATACATCCCATGAAAGGATATTATGGGGGAAGAAGAGGAAATTATTAAAAATGATAAACAGGATGATTATGAGTAATGCAATTCTCAGCAAGGGATTTTTCATTGGCAATGACATTTGGAATATCCTCCGGGACGAACAGGTCGTAACCTCTTCCCAATAATTATTTCATTATATAGGGTTTGCCAGAAAACTCGATGACCCTTCGGCTCCGCTCAGGGACCGATGACTTCATTCAAGAGGTTGAACTTTTCGGATGGTGGTAAGGCAGTCAAAAGGCCCCTATGTATAAATTTAAAATTCAGTGAACGCAAGAAGGGCCTTTTGCCTGCCTTACCACCATCCGAAAAGTTCTTCGTTCATCGAATTGACCGGTCCCTGAAGCCGAAGGGTCATCGAGTTTTCTTCCTGATACTATATAGTAATTTTGATTTTAAAGGTATAATGGAACCCACATGATCGTTATTACAAGGTTACCTTTATGTGTCATCAATCATGTGGGTTACATTTGTATCCGGAGTGAAAGATATTGAAAAACCCGGGAAAAATTCCTTTCTTTTTTCAATTATTTTATTGAGATCAGCAGCCAGGTATCGCCGTATTTGTTGAATTTACTCCGGATATTCCGGATCTCGTTCCGGGCAGTCAAAATATCGTCGGTGGCTTTAACGGATACACGATAGAGCCCTTCCTCATTTTTCAGAAGCAAGGAAGTGAAACCGTCATAGGCGATCTCTTCCTGGTATTTGCGGGCATTGTCCTGATTCCGGAAACTACCGATGATCACAAAATAATTATGGGGATCGGCGGGTTTATTTGTTGTGCCTACGATCTTTTCCTTCACCTCATTGATTGGCGGATTATCGGTTTTTGCAGATGCGGTGCGGGAGACCACGGGAAGTGACGAAGTGTCTTTCTGTGCAGTATGCATTCGGGCACAGGAAACCAATAGAATTGCCAGGATTAAAATTGCCGGGTATTTCGTTCTCATAAGGACAGTTTTTTAGATGTTATCTTTCCTGCAAGTTATAGAAAATCTCCCTGCCCGGGAGAATGATTTATCAACACCGCACTTATAATTCAGACGGTTTAATTGTAAATCATCGCGCATTTATTTATTTTGTAAAGTATAAATCGTACTAAAAAAATTCACAATGGAATTAGAAGTAAGACTGGAAGGGAAGAAAAAGGTCAATGCTTATTACAGGGGTCATGTCATAAAAACAGATCAACCGGTGAAGGCCGGAGGTGAAAATTCGGCCCCGGCTCCTTTTGATATCTTCCTTGCCTCCATCGGGACCTGCGCGGGGATTTATGTCAAATCCTTCTGTGATAAGAGGGATATTCCCACGGAAGGGATCCGCATTATTCAGACAGCGGAGTATGATGACAATACGGGATTACCGGTGAATATCAGCATCGAGATCCGGTTACCAGCCGGATTCCCGGAAAAATACCGTGCGGCTGTTATCAACTCGGCAGATCTGTGTAAGGTGAAAAAAACCCTGGCTTCACCACCGGAATTCCGGCTTTCCGCGACGATCGGTGACGAGGGTTCCTGAGGTAAATAATTCTGAGTCAATTGCTCAGCGGGTTCCCACATTCAACATTTTTCCGAAGTAACACAGACCGGAGGCCTCATTCCAGGAGGCTATGGTATCTGCCATAGGGAGAGCGGGTACACCCTATGTCACATTCACCCGGTTCATGGCGGCATTGGCCCGGGCGTAAGTTTGTTCCCGTTTGTACTGGTACCAATTCTTCCCGAGGAGATTACGCATGAGATCGTCCATGTTGGAAAGGACGGCTACATTCCAGAAACCTCTGAACCAATGTGCCGGATTCGGGCTGAGTGCCCTCTGGTTGATGGCATAACCGCCTTCAAGGTATTTGATATAATGCCAGTAACCGCTAGGCATGAAAAGCGTGTCACCAGGCTCCAGGATACATGTGTACCCTTCAACGAACCGGAGGGCGGGGTACCTCTCGTAATCGGGATGTTCGATATCCACTGAGCTGTGAACGTTAAAAGGATAACGGTAGAGGAACCGGGAATACGCCGGGGAAAAGAGAACTACCTGTTTCCTCCCGTGAAGCTGGGTGAGAAATACATTGGCAAAATCCATATCCTGATGCATGCGTACAACCGAATCCTTTCCGCCGAAAAACATGAATGGAAGTTGCTTCAGGTATTTCGAAGTGATCGGAGGGTAATCAAAATCTTCCCGTAATGAGGGTTTATGTTTCAGAATATTGAAGAGGAATAATCTCAGATCTGACGGCCCTGCAGAAATGGTATCCAGGTAATCGCCGAATTTCATTTTCCGGGGTGCCGCCTTTGTTGACCTGTCATCTTTTAAATCGGCTGCGTCATATACACCAACACTGATATCGCCAAGTTCCTGTTTGAAATAATCAATTGTCCATTTTTTATAAGCAGGGTAATCTTTCCATAGACCCCTGAGAATAACTGGTTTTTGAGGGATCTGAAACTTTTCCCTGAACATTTCCCGATTTATATCTTCGATGATCTCAACCGGATGATCAATGTTTAGTCCCATGGTTAAATATATTTAAAGGTTGTTATTCTCCATTTTCCCAATAAATCTCCACAGGCTTAGATGACAAAAATACCTGCCCGTCGCAATTATCAACTGCGAGTATGAATCCCTGGCAGATAAAACAAATAGTAAGCCATCTGTTGATATGGCTAAAAACAAGCACTCCCGCCTTTTGTTTAGGAAATATTTCCACATTTACGGCCCTTGATTCGGGTTATTTTTCCACAACCCGTCACAATGAGGATTCATGCCGCATTTTATTGCGGGGTCAGAATCCTGTCTTGCAGCCGGGTTCTCCCATGATCAGACGCTTCACTTACTTCCGGACAAGCTTGTGGCGTGATTTTTTCATTTTCCGTATGTGAAAGCACGGGATGCAGGTTCCGGGGATGAAAAATATCACTCCGGGATGATGAATTTCCGGCTAACCGGGAGCCACGGAAAACCTTTTGAACAAATCACCGGGTAAACAGGTAGATTCAGTATGGGTCTTAACCGGAAAATCTTAAAGTTAATACCGCAAAACACATGGGCGGTATGTTTAAGGCGGGGCTTCCATCAATAAATTGCAATATATAAGTGGCTGATTCAATCCGGAAAAAATATATGGGGAAGATTTTCAGGATATTGAAGATCTTACTTTTCTCCCTTGTGGGAATAATTCTTGTGGTCGCACTGGCACTGCAGCTGCCGGCCGTACAAAATTACATAGCCGGTATTGCCGTAGAAAAACTGGATCAGAAACTGGACACCAAGATCTCACTTGGAAGAATCAGGATCACCCTGCCCAATTCTATCACACTGAAAGATCTTTATGTCGAAGACCTGAACCAGGATACCCTGCTGGATGCCGGCCTGATAAAAGTAAATGTAGGTCTGTTTGGCCTGCTTAGGAAGAACGTCAATATACATCTCCTGGAATTGCATGATATTACGGGCAGGATATCCCGGCCTGCCGGCGACAGCGCTTTTAATTTTAGTTTTATTCCCGAAGCTTTCTCTTCCGGGGCAGATCACGCCGCGCAAGACACCTCATCCGGATCCGGAATGAATTTCACCCTGGGAAGGATAAAGCTCTCGGGTATAAATCTTAAGTATGATGATGCTCTTACCGGTAACAGGGTATCGGCCCGCATCGGAATATTTTCTGTTCATTTCCGGGATTTCAGCCTCGATCCACTGCTTGTGGATGTGGGCCAGGTTGTGATGGACAACAGTTTTGCATCCATGTATCTGGCCGGGGGAAGCAGCAGCGATGAATCCTCTGCACCTGATATACGCCTTTCCGGAAGGATTATCCTGAATAATACAGGGTTTCATATGGAAGACCGTTCGACGGGGAGTGAAACCGATATACGGCATGCCCGGCTTACCATTTATCCCGGCAAGGTAAATCTGAAAGAGCAGGTGATACATCTCAACAGGATCCAATTGAAGAAAACGCTGATCTCCATGAACGCCGGAACATCCGGGAGTGCCCCAAAAGATACAGGTTCCGCAGGCGGGAGCGGGGGATTCAACTGGGATATAAAGGCAGGAAAGATAGTTCTTGATGAAAATGAATTTATCTATGATGTAGATACGGTTTCACGAACCCCCGGCCAGGTGAATTTCAGCCACCTGAGACTCCGGAATTTTTCTGCCGGAATAGAGGATGTTGAGGCCTCGGAAGGTAATTACAATGCAGAAATTAAAAAGCTCGGATTCACCGAAGGATCGGGATTCATACTTTCAGAACTTAAGGGGAAGATAGCGGTGTCGGATACGGAAGCCCGGATTACCGGCCTTCAGATAAAAACTCCCAACAGCATCATTAATAATCATTTAACGGCTCATTTCAGCTCTCTTGAAGGCATTGTAAAAGATTCAAGGAATACAACATTTGACATCGTTCTGGAAAAGAGCCGGATAAGCCCCCGGGATCTTGTTTATTTCTCCCCGGAAATCGCCGGTAAGTTGCCCGCGTCGATGTCCGGTGCGGATTACATCCGGTTATCTGCCGACCTGGAGGGTCATTTTTCTGATTTCGATATTCATCTTTTCAGCATGGGTGCAGGCGATAATCTGGCCTTATCGCTCAATGGCAATGTGAAAGGCCTCCCCGACATGAAAGAGGCATATTTTCGTTTGTCACTCGACACGCTGAAGGTTGAAAGAAAAGATATTTATGCTGTCCTGCCCGACAGCGCCATTCCTTCCTCGATTCACCTGCCTGAAAAGATCAGACTCGAAGGCCGGTTCGAAGGTTCAATGGCTGATTTTACAACCGGTTTTGATTTACATTCCTCCCAGGGAAATATCAGCGCCGGGCTTACTTACAAGTCAGGTTCGAATAAGAATACGCAACGATTTTCAGGTCATGTCACAGTGAATAATTATGATCTGGGTGCACTTCTGGGAAAGACCGATACCCTCGGGAAAGTAAGCCTGCAGGGAAAGCTGAATGGAAGCAGCCGCAATTTCAAAAATCCGGACGCAACTTTTGATTTTCACATCAGCCGGCTTACAGCCCTTAATTACACCTATCATGACATAAGCCTGGCCGGAAATTTTGCAAACCGGATATTCAACGGAAGTATAAATATAAGCGATACAAGCCTGCTTGCCTCCTTTACAGGGGAGGCTTCGCTTAATGATACGGTGCCTTCCTATGATTTCACCCTGAATGTTGAAGGGATGGATGCACGGGCTATCCATCTTACGGATAAAGACATCAGGGTTAGGGGAACGGTACGGACGGATTTCACAGGCGGGAATATTGACAGTATCAACGGGTACCTGAAAGCATGGAACCTAATGGTCGTCAGGGACGGGAATTTCTACCCCCTCGATTCTGTTGTCGTCAAAGCAACGAATTCCCCCGGGAATACGCAGCTTAACCTGAACTCGCAGTTCATAAATGCAAATTATGAAGGCACGGTAAGGTTCAGTGAACTGCCTGGAATGATCAGGGATTACCTTAACTATTATTTCGACAGGGAACAGGATACCCTGAACCTTCAAGCACAGGAAGGAAAATTCGATTTCAAAGCAAGGATCTATAACACAGACCTCTTATCGGAGGTTTTTGTTCCGGACCTCAATAATTTTATCAGGTCCGAAATAACGGCAAGCTATGATGGATCCAAACCTTCTTTCGAGCTGACGGCAAATTTTCCGGAGATCGATTATAACGGGCTGATCGTTGATACACTCAGGGTAAATGTCACCTCGGGTAAAAAACAGATTGACATGAAAGCGATGCTGGGACATTTCTATGCGCCGCCGCTGGAGATCCCTCAAACCCTGCTGACAGGCACCATCAGCCATGATACCGTGCAATGGGATTTCGCGGTCAAAGGGAAGGCGGATTCCCTGAAGTACCATATAGCGGGGTATATGGAAAGCCGCGATCAGTCTCTTTATATTGGCTTTGACAGCAGTAACCTTGTCCTGAACAACACGGCCTTTTCAATGCCTGCCGGAAATTATATCCGGATCGGAGAGAAAGGGTTTTCAGCCAATAACATTGAGTTCCGCTCGGGAGATCAGAAACTGGAGCTCGTGGCGGGAAATGACAGGGAAGGGAATAATGAGCTGTTGAAGTTGATTTTTTCGCGCTTCAATATAAATAACCTGGCAGCCCTGGTTTCAGGGGATAAGGAGATTATAAACGCCCAGACCAATGGGGATGTGACATTGAAAACTTCTTCCGTTTTTAACTCCGATCTTACATTCTCGGATGTCTCCCTTTTCGGTGAAAGAGTTTTTAATACGATAAGCCTCAAGGCAGACAATGCCCGGGATGACCATATCACTTTGTCTGCAAAATTTAAAGGTGATAAGGACAATCTCAGCCTTTCCGGAAATATAAATTCCGGGACTGATCCGGCCGCTGTGGATATACATGCCGATATCGGAAGCCTTAACCTTGCCAGTTATCAACCTTTCTTCCCCAAACAGGTAGATAACCTGAATGGAATTCTTTCCGGAAAACTTGATATCGTAAGTAAAGCGGATAATCCTGAGATTTCGGGTTTCCTGGCATTTTCCGGTGTCTCTGTCACACCTTCGTTCACAGGCTCCGAAGTGCGGTTCAGGAATGACAGGATCGTTTTTAACAAACGTATTGTAAGACTGAATAATTTCACCCTTGAGGACGCGGGTGGCAACACGGCCACATTGAATGGAACGATCGATGCCACCGAACTTCAGAATCCCCGGTTCGATCTGAATATGAAAACGCCTGCCTTTCAGCTTCTCAATACCGGTAAAGAGAGCCGGAATATGATTTACGGTAAACTTACGGCAGGAATCAATGCCCGGCTTAGCGGGGATTTGAATAATCCCGACATCCTGCTGAACATTGATCTTGACAATGATTCCCATTTTTATTATATGCTTCCCCAGGCCGGCACTGCCTCTATCGAACAGCAGGGGGTCGTTGAATTTATGCATGAAGAAACCGATACGGCTTCCAATATCCTTACGCACGGGGTGAACCAGGGGGGCAATGTCAATGCAGGCATAAAGGATTTAAACCTGAGAGCCAATATCAGTATAAAGGATAATCTGCGCATGACGATCATTGTCGATCCGGCTTCCGGTGAAGAACTTGACGTCAGGGGATCGGGTAACCTCAGCTTCGATCTGAAAGGTAACGGGCAAATGACACTGACAGGGAGTTACCAGGTTGAGCAGGGAAGTTACAACATTACGTTGTTCAATGTCATGAAACGGCAGTTTGAGATTGATAAAGGCAGTTCCCTTACATGGACGGGCGATGTCACAGATCCACAGATCAACCTCACAACGCTCTATTCGGTGAACACTTCCCCTCAGCCGATCATTTTGCCTCAAATGACGGGAGCTTCCCGGTCTCAGGACTCCCGTTACAGCCAGAATATGGATTTCAATGTGTACATGTATATTAAGGAATCACTCATGCAGCCCTCTATTAGTTTTGCGATCAGGCAACCGGCCAGTGAGAGGGATGCCAATATCGAAGCCCGACTTTCCCAGCTGAATAATAATGAATCGGAACTGAACAAGCAGGTGTTTTCTCTCTTGCTCTTTAACAGCTTCTTTGAAGAGAGTCCTTCCACGCAGAACTCATTGGCATATAACCTGAATTCCACCGCCCGGAAGGGAGTGGGAAATCTCCTGGCACAGCAGATCAACCGGTTTTCACAGGAATACATCCCGGGATTGAATTTCAATGTCAACATCAATTCTTATCAGCAAAACGAAACCGGAAACACATATGGGAATACAAATGTCGAAATGAATGTTTCCAAGAAACTTCTGAATAACCGGCTTTCCATCCGCGTGGGAGGAAATGTGAATATCCGGGAAAATAATCCCAACACTGCGGCGCCCGGGGAAGTCAATAACCTTGCAGGGGATGTTGTAGTTGAATACAGCCTTACGCCGGATGGTGTTTACCGTGTACAGGCTTTCAAGAAGAATGAATATGAGGATGTGATCGAAGGAGAGCTGAATAAGACGGGGCTGGCTTTTATTTTCAATCGCGATTTTTATTCTTTCAGGAACCTTTTCAGTCGTAATGACAGGAGTGAGAAAGGAACGGCAAATGAGAACAAATTCAAGGCAAGCAAATAGTGGCACCCGGCAGACATAATCACATCAGGGCATCCGGCATTATAGCCAGGCTTGCTTCGGGCGGAATAATCCTTTGCTCAATCCTTCTTTCAGGCTGCAGCACAACAAAATCACTGGGGAAAAACTCGCTTTTATATAAAGGAGCCGATATTGAAGTTACGGATAAGCGATTGCTGAAGAGGATGGGCCTGCAGAACGAGCTGAAGAAGTATGCCAAACCCGAGCCCAATAAGGAATTCCTGGGATTTATGCCCCTCGGCCTGTGGTTTTACAATATGATCAGCGACAGTGTTCCCGACAAAGGTTTCAGACATTGGGTGAAATACGGGCTGGGGAATCCCCCCGTGATCTTTGAATATTACTATGCCGACCGTTCAAAGGAAGACATGCAGAATGACCTCTTCAGTAAGGGTTATTTCGATTCAAGGATCAGCACCGAAAGAGAAATAAAGGGAAAAAAAATACGCATCGGTTATAAAATCGAGGCGAAGGAGCAGTATAGGATTACCAGCGTAAATTTCCCGGAACTTACCGGCGTGCCCGCTCGCGACAGCCTCATTTTCATGATCGATTCCCTGAAGGACGAAAGCCTGGTAAAGGTCGGGGTTCCCTATGATTTCGCTACGCTGAAGGACGAGCGGGAGAGGATAAACAATGTTTTACGGGACAAGGGATATTTTAATTTTGCCGCCGATTACATGATCTTTAAGCTGGACAGCAGCTATTCGGAAAAGACCATCGATGTTTATCTTGATCTTAAAGAGGATATTCCCAAAGAGGCGCTGAGGAAATATTACCTGAACAAGATCACTGTTTATGCCGATTATTCACTGCAAGGCGATAGTCTGGGAACCGATACACTTTCGAGCGGAGACTACAGATTCATATACCACGATCCTTTTATAAAACCCGGTGCGCTTTCCAAAGCCATCCTCTTAAAAAAAGGGGAACTCTACAGTTTCGATAAGTACAGTTCCACCCTGAACAAGGTCATGGGTCTTGGAGTTTATAAATATGCCAACATAAGTTTTGACCAGGCGGGATCCCGGTCTGACAGCGCGATGTTAAACGCCGATCTCTTTCTCACCCGTAGCATTCCCAAATCGGTCAGGCTGGAAATTCAGGCTATTACCAAATCGAACGATTTTGCCGGTCCGGGGATCAATATAAGTTACCAGGACAGGAACCTCTTTCATGGGGCTGAATTATTCCATCTCGATTTGAACGGAAGTTACGAAACGCAGATCGCCGGAAGCCAAAAGGGACTGAATACCTGGCAGTTCGGTGTCAAGACGGGATTGGAGATCCCACGGTTCATCGTTCCCTTCTTTGATGCGAACAAGGTACTTTCCCCTAATTATACACCTCACACCACGATAGATGCCAGTTATAACCTGTATAACAGGGCTATTTATTTTACAATGAACTCGGCGCAGCTCTCCTACGGTTACGATTGGCGGGAGACCATTTCCAAAAGGCATGAATTCAAGATATTCAACCTGAATTATTCCAACCTGAGTAATACTTCTGCTTCCTTCGACAAACTTTTGAACAATAATCCACTTATCAGGGAAAGCTTTGAACAACAGTTCCTCCTGAGCCTGGATTACCGGTATACTTTTAATGATCAGCTTTTTATGAAATTGCCGGTGAATACCTTTTTCCAGACAGAAGGCGAACTGGCGGGAAATACGCTGAATCTTGCGGAGAGGCTTTCCGGGGCTAAGAAGGCAGGTGAAAAGAATTCTACCCTGCTGGGGATCCCGTATTCCCAGTTTGTACGAACCACGGCTGATCTCCGCTTTTATATAAACAGCAAGAAATACAATTCGCTTGTGAACCGGTTTCTCATCGGACTCGGCATTCCTTATGGCAATTCAAATGCACTTCCGTACCGCAAGCAATTCTATATCGGCGGACCTAACAGCATCCGTTCATTTCAGTTCAGGTCGGTTGGCCCGGGGATATATTTTCCCGACAGTGTACAATACGGGTCCTTCATTGACCAGACAGGAGAGATCAAGCTGGAGGGCAACCTGGAGTACAGGTTTACCATTTATAAACTGGTAAAAGGTGCTTTATTTCTCGATGCAGGGAACATCTGGCTGATAAAGATTGACGAACTCAAACCCGGCGGCCGTTTCGAATGGAAGCGGTTCCTGGATGATCTTGCGATGGGTACCGGTCTCGGTATCCGCTTCGATGTTTCGTTCTTCGTTCTCCGCTTCGATCTCGGGGTTCCGGTCAGGAAGCCGTGGCTGTCCGACGGGCAGCAATGGACCTTGCGCAATATCGATCTCTCCAGTCCCACCTGGCGCAGGGATAATCTGGTGCTGAATATTGCCATCGGGTATCCTTTCTGATCGTTAAAAAATCCATTCCCTTTGAGCGAAACCGAAGGGTCATTGAGTTTTCTTTCTGATTCTAAATTGGTAGATCCTCTCTTCGTTTTCCTTCAAAGATTTTTCATTTTTATTGAAATGGATTACATTCGTTACAGGATTTGTATGTATAAGGAGACTTTTGAGACAGCCTCCAAAAAGTGAAAATGAATTTAATCCATACTCCTATAAGTAGTTTTGCAATCCACAGGGTCCTGATTATCTGTATATTATTTTTTTTTAATGCCAATATTGCATTAGCTCAGAATCTAGTGCCGAATTCTTCGTTTGAAGTTCCCATAAATTTTGATACGGCCTTATTTAATGGATGGCACAAGATTCAAACTAATGATACGCCGGATTACTTTAACCTGGGTATAACGAATCCCGTTAATTCGATATTTGATGAATATATAGGAGGGACGAGCCCCAAAACCGGAAATGGATTTGCGGGCATTTTTTGTTACCGGGTACAACCCGGAAGAAATATCCATAATGTGAGGGAATTCATTGAGACATCCCTTAAAAGCACGCTGAAAGCCGATAGTTTATATAAGATCGACATAGCCTTATGCCTTGATGCCGAATCCAATACAGCGGTGAAAAATTTCGGAATATTTTTTTCTGATGTCTCTAAAGTGTATAACAGAGATTTCAGATATTTAAGAATAAAACCTCAGGTTGAATTTGAGTCTGAATTTCTTGACGATACAAAAAAATGGATCGAATTGTCATCATTCTATAAAGCCACTGGTTTTGAACGCTTTATTATACTGGGTAATTTCATGCCTGACCGGCTGACCCAGGTAAAAGACGTTGTTCCTGAAAAAATCAAAGGGAAGCGGGAAAAATGGGGGCTAACAAAAAGGGAAAAATCTTCGTATTACTATATCGATGATGTCTGTATACGGAAGGTTACGGTTTCAGGTATACCTGATTCAACAAATGGCGATAGCATGAAACTACCTGCTGCAACCACTTTTGATATTCAGAAAATCGAGGTTGACTCAGCTGTTGTATTACGAAATGTTCAATTCGGGTTTAATGAAAGCGACCTGTTGCCGCAATCGTTCAATGAGATCGATAAATTATACGATTTAATGTCAGAAAATCCCGGTGTCAGGGTTAAACTTGAAGGACATACCGACAACGTCGGGGATTATGACTTCAATCTTGCATTATCATTGCGGAGAGTCGAAGCGGTTGCATCATATCTTATAAGTAAGGGGATCAAACCGGAAAGAATTGAAGTCGCAGGGTACAGTTTTTCTCTTCCTTTAATGTCCAATGATACACCGGAAGGCCGTGCGGTGAACCGTAGAGTTGTCTTCAAGATAATACAAAAATAGATCTAAGATGCCGGGTTATTTAAGCAGAATTTTCATAATACTGTCTTTTGGATTTAATGGTTATAAGGCATTTTCACAGGAAAATTCTATCCTTCTAAATGATTACCTGGATCCATTCATAAGCAACCCGGCATGTACAGGCAGTGAATACTACCCGGTAATTCATCTTTCTGCAAGGAAACAGTGGGTGGGTTTCCCGGAGTCACCGGCGACTTTCTTTCTTTCCGGAAATACCCGGCTGGGGAAGTATGATTTTTATGATCCTAAAGGATTTATTAATCAGGGTCCTCTTAATCTTAAGGACCGGATAGGGCTAGGTGCTTCCATTTTTAAGGATAAGAATGGTCCGTTATCGACAACCGGTGGTATATTGACTTATTCTTATTCTGTGCGCATCATGGCTGAATCCAGGTTGTCTTTCGGAATATCTGCTTTCATGATCCAGCATTCTCTTACCAGTTCTCTTTTGAAACCGGACCAGATTAATGATCCTTATCTGCTGAATGGAAACGAAAGTATTTTCAGGTTCAACAGTGGTTTCGGTGTGTATTATCATGCCCCTGCATATTTTATTGGCGTATCAATGATAAAGCTATTGCCCGGAGTTTCAAATGTTGGTGAAATACCTGTCGAATCGCCGGATTTTTTTGTTTTGGGCGGATATAAATTTAACAGGAACGGTACCGGGGTGGTATTCGAACCCTCTGTCGAGCTTAAAAAGTTATGTAATATGCCTTTAACGCTTGATACACATGCCAAATTCTACATTAAAAGCCTGAACTGGATTGCAGCGTCTTACAGTACCTCCGGGTATTTTAGCGTCCAGTTTGCGATGCGTATTTACAAAATGGCATATGCAGGATACTGTTATCATTACACGTTGAGCCGGATTGCCGGATTTAATTATGGTTCACATGAGATTTCACTTGGGGTCAACCTGGGGCTATTTCATGTTGAAGGACTAAGGCAGGCAATCAGAAGTTCGGAAAATTAATTTTATCGGAAACCGGATGAAATTATGAAAAAATACCTGTTGGTTATGTTGATTTTTATTTTCCGGCCTTTCATGTCAAGCCTTACAGCCCAGGTATCGACCTTAAATCTGGTCGCTTTCTATCCCTTTAACGGAAATGCAAACGATGAAAGCGGGAACGGGAATAACGGCATTGTATACGGAGCAACACTGACTACCGACAGATTCAATAAATCTGACAGGGCTTATTATTTTGACGGCGTGAACGATTATATCTATGTCCCTAATGCCAGTATTTTGCAGATCATTCAGCCCATCACAATGAGCGTCTGGTTTAAAACAGGTTTTGTAAAACCCTTTGCCAGCATATTCTGCAAAGGTGAACCCGATGAACCCAGAGCGGGTTATCTAATGGATATCAACCAGTATAACCAGGGAAGAGCTGACTTCTACTATAATCATCAAACTTCTGAATTTGTGTATGTCGTTACAAAAAATAATGTTGTGGATGATCAGTGGCATTACATGGTTGCCTCTTATGATGGACAAATCGCAAAGATTTATATTGACGGGAAGCCTGATACTACTATAGCATTTGATCGTGGCATGAAAAAGAATGAGGATCCGTTTTTGATAGGTTGGGATAAAAACAATTGGTTATCGGACCGGTATTTTCAAGGGAGTATTGATGAGATTATGCTTTATAACCGGGTATTGTCGGACGAAGAAGTCCTGTATTTGTACGAAAACGGCCTTACCGGAATTTTGGGTCTTCAACAGGTATGCCAGGGCCAAACAGGAGAGATTTACAACCTGGCCGGGATGGATGAAATGACTGAATTTCAGTGGATGTATTCGGGAACAGGGGTTACAATTCACGGGACTTCCAAAACGATTGTACTGGATTTTGCCGATGATGCAACCAGCGGCAATCTGATCGTGCTTGGAAGAAATTCGCAGAGTGAAAAGATTGATTCAGCATCATTCGGGATAATTGTCAATCCGGTACCAGTCATATCAGCATCATCAAATTCTCCGGTATGCATGGGTAATCCTTTAGGTTTAAATGCGCCGGATATACCGGGTGCAAGTTATTTATGGATGGGTCCGGAAAATTTTGCTTCTCAATTACAGAATCCCGTGATCCTTTCCACCAATCAAAATAATGCCGGATCCTATAATCTGACCGTTTCTCTTAATGGATGCACTGTACCTCCGGTGAGCGTCCCTGTTGAAATCCGGAATTGTGGGAATACAGATATAAATACGGATCTCAGTATAAGTAAAGTCGTTGATGAATCAAATCCTGAAATAGATCAAACCGTTGTATTTACCGTTAAAGCACTGAATAACGGACCTCTTGATGCAACCGGTGTCTACGTCAGTGATCTTCTTCCCGACGGCTATACCTATGTTTCATCTGAGACCACGCAGGGTACCTACGAGGAGTCAGGCGGTATCTGGCTAATCGGGGTCCTTAAAAAAGGAGAATTTCAGGAACTGGTGGTCAGTGCCAATGTAAATCCCACCGGAAATTATGTGAATACTGCAATTATACAGGGAGACATTAATGAAGTAAATATTATGAACAATATTTCTTCAACGCTGACAAAACCTGCGATTAAAGATCCGTTTGAACAAGGTCTGAATGAATTAAATATACCAAATGCCTTTTCTCCCAACGGGGATGGAATTAATGATGTATTCGTCATACGCGGAGTATTTGAAAATTCTACGCTTATCATTTTTGACAGGCTGGGTAAGGACGTTTATCAGTCCGATGACTATCAGAACGATTGGGACGGAACCGGGCCCGAAGGGGAGTTATTGAGATCGGATACCTATTGGTACGTTCTCCGTATGCCGGGTGTAATGAATGATTTTAAGGGATTCGTATACCTAAAAAGATGATAATATCCCGGGATGAAATTCACCCGCAGGCGCTCAATTATTTAATTCTGTTTCCAATACGCCTAAGCCTCACCAATGGCTCTGTCCCGCCAGTGAGCCGGCGGCTCACCCACGTATCGCTTAAATGCCCTGTTAAATGTAATATCCGAATCATAGCCGATCTTCTCAGCAACCATGGCCAGGCTGAGATCCGGTTGAAGCAGCAGGCGCTGTGCCAGTTGCATACGCCATCCTGTCCTGTCAACCTGACAATCTTCAATACATCGGAAAGTACATCCATACTACTTATGATTTTACATTCCTGTCCTGCCTGCTCCCTAAACCAATGCCCGGTATGGAGTTTCGGCTAAAAGGTACAGCGTTTCAGTCATTGTTGCGGCCGGCATCCTCCTGTACCTTTGTAATGGAGTATCGATAATATTCCATAATCTGAAAGTATAAACCAATTAATCATGAAAAAAGTTATTTATATTATTTATGCCGGTGATGACTGCCGGCCACCTGATCTTCAGCCTGGGCATGACAACGTATATTTTCATTGGCATTTATCATGAAGAGAAAGACCTTGTGTCCTACTACGGGGATCTCTGCAGAAAGTACCGTGCCCGGGTGCCTGCGATCATTCCTTTTTCAAGGGGAACCGGGAATACACTTTCATTCGTATTCAGGAAAGCCGGATTTGAAGATATCCGGGAATTTCGTATTTCCGATCCCATTCATTTCCGTAATGACGATGATGCAAGTGATGCAATGCTGGTGGGAGGCCCGGTGGCACTCTCATGGAAAAATTTCAGCGAGAGCACCCGTAAGGAAGTGAGGCATGAGTACCTGGACTCCCTGCAAAATTATAAAAACGGGAACGGCTATGATATTCCCGCCGAATTTGTGGTGGTATCCGGCATGAAAAAATGATCTGGAAGTAGTACGGATTTTATTTCCAGGAAAGGTATATACTTTCAGGATCTTTCCTCAGTCTCCCTTTCTCTTCAGGTACCTGTCATAGATAATGAGCAGGATAACCGTAAAAAGGCCCAGGCCCAGGAGCACATACCCGAAGCGGAAAGGATGGTAATTGTTCCAGAGCATCCGGGTGAGACCGGCTTCATCCACATTACCGGCTTTCATGGCCAGGGAGGTGATCTGTTCACTGGTGAGTCCGGGGCTAACCGGTCCGGGAATGATTTTTTTTGCCATTTCGATCTTATCGGCCAGCTTTTCGTAAACACCCCCCGCGATGAAGCCGCCGATGAAGTTTCCTGCAGCGATGGGAAGGAACTGCGTTCCCA
This sequence comes from uncultured Bacteroidales bacterium, assembly GCA_963771005.1. Taxonomy (GTDB): domain Bacteria; phylum Bacteroidota; class Bacteroidia; order Bacteroidales; genus DASQZK01. Next base: position 17,785 of record CAVYRO010000006.1, on the reverse strand, counting down.
TATAGACGGCCGCCTTGTCTCTTGGGGCAATGCGGCCTATGTATTCAAGTATTTTCGGTGAAAATATCATTTCTCCGAGCGAGAAGATAAGGATAGACAGGAGAAGGATGAAAGGATTCCGGGTAAGAACGGCCAGGGTAAGCCCGAGGGTATTGACCAGGATCCCGGCGATCATCGAATGCATGGGCCGTATCCGCGAGATGACCGTGCTGACGATGATCTGCAGGATCACGATAAAGAAGGCATCCATCGCGATGAATTTTTCTGCGAGGATAACTCCTGATCCCGATCCGACAGCACGGGCCAGGCCCGGTGATATTCTGTAAAAGAATTCATAAAGCGCATGTGTATCCACCCATTGCTGGATGAAAACAGGCAGGCTGTAGAAATACTGCCAGAAAACGGTCCATGAACCGATGATGATCAGCAGGAACACGGTAAAACGCAAGTCACTCACAGCCATGTAAATATTCCGGAACACATCACCGATGCTTTTCAGGAGTGAATCCCTGTTTTCTTCCCGTTCAGGCTCTTTGAAAAACAGGATTACAATGACGAGGTTGACCAGGATGGCTGCGGCGGACATGATAAATATGTAGTTCCACGAAGATTCCCGCAGGGACGATGCAAGCAGTGGCCCGATGAGCCCGCCGACATTAATGATCATATAAAATATTCCGAAACCAAGTGAAGAATTTTCCTCATTGGTGCTTTTGGCGATGGTTGCCGATATAATGGGCTTGAAAAGCGCAGCCCCGATCGCCACATAAAAAAAGGTGATAAAGACGGTGGCGAAGGTCGTTACAAGTCCCATGACGTAATACCCCGATGAAAGGATGATAAAGGCGATAACCAGAACTTTCTTGTATCCGAATTTATCCGCGATAGAACCCGTAATGACCGGCAGGAAGTATAGGATGGCATTGACGATGCCCATGATCAGGCCCTTTTCAACCTGAGAAAATCCCAGGGCTCCCGTCTCCGGAGAATTTGTCAGGTAGAGTGCGAGGAGATTGAAGATCCCGTAATATGCCCATCGTTCAAAGAGTTCGAGGGTATTGGCAGCCCAGAAAGTACGGGGATAGGATTTTACCTGCGAAATGAATCCGGCCATTGCATTGAATTTTTTATGAGCAGGCTAAAATAATCATCTTTGAATATAAATCGCAACATAATATGCTCTTTACTGCTACGGAATTTTCCGGCCCTGGGATACCCGGGCAGGAAAAATGGCTAAAGTTCATCCGGCGGCACGAAGTGCAGCCGCATAATCAGGTTCCCTGTTGATCTCCGGCACCTGTTCCGAATATACTACGCGGCCCTGCTCATCAATCACCACGACAGCCCGCGAAAACAGACCTTTCATCCTTCCGTCGGTCATGAGAACTCCGTAATCCTTCCCAAACCCCGGAGAGCGGAAAGCGCTGCCCGGTATGACAGCCGCAATACCTTCCGCAGCACAGAATCGCCTCAGGGCATAAGGAAGATCCATGGATACGGAGATCACAACAGCGCCTTTGAGATCTCCCACTGCTTCATTGAACCTGCGTTCGGATGCCGCACAGGTGCTGGTATCGATGCTGGGGAAAATATTCAGGATCACCTTCTTCCCCCGGTAATCATTTAGCGACGTCTCGGTAAGATCTGTTTTTACAAGGGTGAAACCGGGAGCATCGGACCCGGTTACGGGAAGTCTCCCGATGGTATGCACCGCCTGTCCTTTATGTGTAATTTCTGCCATCTCAGATGAATTAAACAGTAAAAGAGGGTAACAGGCCGGCTTGTGAAATGTTTTGTATCCCGGATACCTCATTTTCCGGTAAGAGACACTTCAAAGATCCTCGCACCATAATTCTCGGGAATCTCAACGCTGAACCCTTTTTCCATAAGCGATTTACCGGTAGCCCGCAAAAATTCCCTGCCTTCCGGGGCCAGCCTGACGGTATAAGTTTGACCCGGCTGAAGATCAGAAAGAAAGATCATCCGGTTGTTCTCGAAGGCATTTTGTCTGAAGACTCCAAAGATGCCACCTTCACGGCTCTGAAAATTAATCCTCATCCACCCGTCCCAGGACCCCTCTCCGGGTTCCCCGAATCCCGGAAGGTCCTTCCTGTATGACATATAATCGTATTTGTTTTGCATAGACTGCATCCAGCCGGACCATTCTTTGATACGCGCCCTCTTCTGGACAGGTATCTTTCGCGGATCGCCCAGAACAATGGGCAGGGTACCGGTGAGCGACTGCAGAGCCAGTTCAAATCCGGGGTCGTTCATTTGTGAATTACCGATGACCAGGGAACCTGCCGGGACAGCAGGTGACCGCCACCATGCCATCTGCCGGATCCGCAGGGGTCCGAGGGGTGAGGGCTCTTCAAAATTCGAAAGCCAGTTCCCTTCGGCATGTTCGGCTATGGCATAATCCATCAGTTGAAGCTTGCCGGCAGTTTCAAAAGTACAATCTATGAAAAGACCCGGGGCTTCCTTATGCAGTTCGTCGAAGAGTTTCAGGATCCGTTCATAGATCACGATGAAAGATTCTTCATGATCACGGTGGTAAGGATGGCCGGTTGCGTAGCACCCGGAGATGCTGTTATCGGTGACATATGCACTGGTGACGACAGAGAAATCAAGTTTTGCATAGGCAAGACCGTATTCATTGGCAAGCCTCAGAACAACGCCTTTTATGTATTCAAACCAGCCGGTCCCGAAACAACTCGAAAAAAAATCACGGTCCCTTGCAGAGTGGATATTTCCGGGTTCTCCTTCGCTGTTCTCCACGAACCATTCCGGGTGATCGCCGTAAACTTTCGAATCGGCTGTTGCTGCACCAATGGTGATCCATAATCCCGGTTTCATCCCCAGAGAACGGATATAATCGAATGTGGGTTTGAGTCCGCCGGGGAACTTATTTTCATCCACCAGCCAGTCGCCATAATTATTGCCCCAGGCATCGGGCGAGGAAACTGAACCGGCGTTGATCTGCCATCCGTCGTCGATGATGAATTCCTGTATCCCGCATTCCGAGGCTGCCTTCGCCACAGACCTGATCAGCGAATCGCTTACAAAGGTACGGAAGGGATTCCAGGTATTATACACAAAAACAGGTTTATGCTTATCCTCAACAATAAGCGTCTTCAGGCATTGCACGACGAAAGCGTTGATCTCACCGTTAACAACGCTATAGCCGTCGTCGGTACCGGAGTAAGCGGAAATAAAAGTTTTCGGACTTTCCCATTTCTCATCCGGTTTCAGCCATTTTCTGAAGGGGTAATCCTGTCCGGGATGGGTGAGCCCTGCTTCAAGATTCTCATGTAAGGTATTGAAAGCAGTGCGCTTCAGGATGCCGGGGGCTTCATTACCTATGGCAATACCCCTCCTCCCTGTCATATCGTGAACAACAACTACCGGGTCATCCCAGTCTCCGACAAAGGTGCCGAGCTGTTTCATCCTCGCATAATTGTTATACACCACCGAAGAGACCTGGGAAAGGGTGGTGATCAGGTCTTCTGTGTTCAGAGCTTCCAGCCTGATATCACTTTTGCCTGTATTTAGGAAACGGATCCATTTCCGGACCACCTTAAAGCCAGGGTACATCAGGTAATTAAGTTCTATCCTGAGAGGGAGATCCCCGATGGCGTCGAGTGTGAGGGTGACACCATTGCCCTCCCTCTCACCCCTGAGAGGCATTACAGATAAAAGTTTCCAGCCACTGAAGCCATCGGTAGACCTGCCGTTCAGCAGAAACGAAACTTCCCTGCTGTTACGGATAAAGTTCGTACCGTCCGGGAGACTCAGCCGGGTACCTATAAGGCTGTCATGTTCCATACTGATCTCACGGGTGATCTCACCATTGGACAAAATGATTTTATTTCCCACCTGTTGGAAATATTCCTGGGCAATCAGAATTTTGGGAATAAATGCAAACAGCAGCAGAAAAAGCAAAATATTTTTCATGAGGCAGGTTTTGAAGGATTCGGGAATAATGGCGAATAAAGATATATAATTCAGGATACACCCGGCAGGGATTTTCCGGTCATTTTGTTCCGGAATCCGGCATTATTTCCGATCAGGCAAGTGGTAATCTAAAAAATACGATACCTCATTCATCTGATCTTCATTGTATTACGACAATGTATCAGGCGATCCGTTCGTAAATATAGGAGATGCGGTTTTTATGATCATCAAAGGTATAAAGCTCCTTGCCGCGGTGTTTCAGAAAAAAGCTGACCATTGCAAAATCGCCTATGCACATGATGTTGTGAAAGAGAAGAAAGGTAGTCAGGAAGATATGCCAGTAGCCGTTGAGAAAAAAGGCAATGAAGATGGCGATGAAATTTATGCCGAAGAATGGTGTCAGCGCCACGAAATAAAAACCGCGGCGCCCGGTTACATACCGGTCTGCAGCAACATAGAACAGCATTTGTTTCAGGTCGGCTCCGAAACGGATAACAGGGGCGCCTATCAGTTTATAAGCCAGGCCGTGAAATCCTTCATGGATCGGTATTATGGCGAAAGAACCGGCGATGACACCCCAGAAGAGTGAGGTAAATACGGGCCCGGCATGATACCCGTGAGAAAAAAGTCCGGTGATCACGATCCCTCCGAGGAAGATAAGATAAAGCAGGTTTATGAAAAGGTAGAATGCAGTACTGATATTCCGCTCACGGATATTGGCCCATACAAATTGCAGGATGGCATCATACCCGAGACGGTTCACCTGCCGGAACAGGGGATCGTTTTCAAGTTGCTCTGTTGTGTACTGTGCCATGGAAAAGGGGAACATAACGTTCAAAGTTAAACATTTATGCTACACCGGAACACGGGTTGAACGGATTAATATTTAGGGGAAGCAGCCGGGAGACGGGGATGAACACGGAACTTTCGCCTTTCCCCTTTCGCCTTTCGCCTTTCACCTTTCACCTTTCTTCTCCCCCCTTTCGCCTTTCACCTTTCACCTTTCTCCTTGTCTCCTCCTCCCTTTCGCCTTTCACCTTTCACCTTTCACCTTTCTTCTCCCCCCTTTCGCCTTTCGCCTTTCACCTTTCACCTTGTCTCCTCCTCCCTTTCGCCTTTCACCTTTCACCTTTCACCTTTCTTCTCCCCCCTTTCGCCTTTCGCCTTTCACCTTTCACCTTGTCTCCTCCCCCCTTTCGCCTTTCGCCTTTCACCTTTCTCCTTGTCCTCTCACTTGTCCTTCAGTATATACTCATAGGCGGTCGCCTCTTTTGCCTTCCGGAAGTAAGACGATGCTTCGGAACGGTCGCCAAGACTTTTGTAATACCTGCCCAGGCCCATCCATGCTATGGCATTGAAATGATTGGCGAACGGGCCGTATTTCTTCCCGAGTTCCAGAGCTTTCCTGAATTCTGCAGCGGCTTCCTCCTTTTGGTTCTTTGCCTTTTCAAGATAGTAACCCTGGTAAAGATGAGCCTGTAGCTCGGCATACGGATCGTGAAAACCTGCAAGATGATCGAGGAGAACCGGTGCAAAGAAGTATTTGCGGTTATACAATAGTATCTCGAGATAATTACCTGTATAATAAGGATTCCCGGGAAATTCCCTGTAGAGGGAAGCGGCAAATTCCTGGGCTGTCCGGAAGTCATCCTCATAGTTAAGGTAAATAATGGAGAGAAAAAGACGTGCTTCCACCCTGAGAAAAACGGAATGTTCAGCACAATATTTCAGTTGTTCAATCCCCTGTTTCCGGTTCCCCTTGCGAAAGAACATGGCCACCGGTTTGTATACGGGATGGATCTGCGGATAAACTTCGATATAATAATTATATAAGCCGCAGGTAAAATAGAACTCATTGAAGATGTCTTTGAATTCAAAGCCTTTCAATGTTTCTTTATACATCTGGTTGAGAAAGGGGAAAACTTTTCCGGGTTTGCCGTTGTCCGACCAGAACATTACGTAGAAAGCCCTGCCGAAAAGATCGAAAAAAACACCTTCAATATCATTCTCATCCCTGTCGAGCATACTGTCCGCCTCCGAGATGCATGTTTCCATGAGCCCTGTAAACTTTTCCGCCTCCGCCTGACCCGGTATAAGGGGATAATTTTCCCAATAGGTGATCAGGCCTTCGAAAAACGGGGATACGGGATGACCGGGGTATTCTTTCTTCACCTCATCAAGGGCCAGATGGGCCGGGCCGAAATCGTAACCGTACATTGAGGTAAGGCCCTTGTATAAGACATCGAGGATTCTCTCATTGGTCAGCAGTCTTTTCTGGCCGAAACCTGTTATATTGACCAGGAGACCTAATAACAGTATGATGTAAAACTTCATTATTTTTCTTGAATCCGGCGGGACTTCTGCAAATGTAATTGTTATGGATGGAATAACAATATCGGGTGCCGATTGTCTTAGCGATTGTGGTATCTTTGGATTTTTCTGATAAATGCGTTTAAAACAGAGATCATGATACAGATTGGGGATAAGATTGTCAGCAGCGAGCTTTTTGAGGTGGAGTTTATCTGTCATCTTGAAAAATGCCATGGATCATGCTGTGTCATTGGTGATGCCGGGGCACCACTGGCCGACGGGGAAGAAGATGTTCTGGAGAGGGAATACGACAACATCAGGGATTTCATAACGGAAAAAGGCCGGGAAACCATTGAGGAGCTGGGAAAATGGGTCATTGATCACGACGGCGATAAAGTGACCCCATTGGTTGACGGGAACGAATGCGCATACACCTGTTTTGAGAATGGCATAGCATATTGCGGCATTGAGAAAGCATATCTGGCGGGGAAGACCTCTTTCAGGAAACCGGAATCATGCCATCTGTACCCCATCAGGGTTAGCCGGGTCGGGAAGTACACCGCCCTTAATTATCACAGCTGGGGAATATGCGAACCTGCCAGGATCCTGGGAAGGGATCAGAAGGTTCCGGCTTTTCGTTTCCTGAGGGATGCCATCGTACGCGTATATGGACAGGAATTTTACTCGGAACTGGAGAAGGTGTATGATGAGCTGCAATAATTATTTGTTGATTTGTTGATTTGTTGATGGTCATAATTAGTTATCCTTGTAGCCACTTTTATACAACCTGGAAAAAAACTGCATTTATGATCCGCACTTACATTGAAAAAAATAAAGACAGATTTCTCGACGAACTTTTTGAGATTATCAGGATCCCTTCGGTGAGCGCCAGTACCGAACACCGGCATGATATGCATTCGGCCGCGGAACTGATAAAAGAAAACCTTCTCCGTGCCGGGCTCGACAGGGCTGAAATCATGCCCACCTCAGGCATCCCTGTAATTTTTGGCGAAAAGACGGTCGATCCTGCATTGCCGACAGTACTTGTATACGGGCATTATGATGTCCAACCGGCAGAACCGCTGGATCTATGGAAATCCGGACCTTTTGAACCGGAGATCAGGGACGGAAAGATCTATGCCAGGGGCGCCGATGACGATAAAGGGCAACTGTTCATGCATTTCAAAGCCTTCGAAGTGATGAATAAAACGGGGATGCTTACGTGTAATATAAAATTCATGATCGAAGGGGAAGAGGAAATCGGCTCTCCGAGCCTGAAAGAATTCTGCCGGAAAAATACGGAGCTTCTAAAGGCCGATATCATTCTCGTGAGCGATACGACGATGATTGCACCCGATATTCCTTCCATTACAGTCGGACTGAGGGGACTGAGTTACCTCCAGGTGGAAGTCACAGGACCCGGCCGGGATCTTCATTCGGGACTTTTCGGCGGAGCAGTGGCAAATCCGGTAAATATACTATCGCGGATGATCGCTTCCCTGACGGATGAAAACAATCGCATTACAATCCCCGGATTTTATGATGATGTTGAAGAGGTTAGCAAGGCGGAGCGGGCTGAAATGGAGAAAGCTCCTTTTGATCTTACTGAGTTTAAGGAAAGCCTGGGCATTACGGAGGTTGATGGAGAAAAGGGTTACTCCACCATCGAGCGGACAGGGATCCGGCCAAGCCTTGATGTATGCGGTATATGGGGAGGATACACCGGCGAGGGGGCAAAAACCATTCTTCCTTCCAAAGCATTTGCTAAAGTATCAATGAGGCTCGTCCCAAACCAGAATTCAAAGAAAATTGACAAACTTTTCGAAGACTACATGCTTTCCATTGCCCCCGAAACGGTCCGGGTTTCGGTGAAAAGCCTTCATGGCGGACAGGGATATGTTGCGCCCATTGACACACCGGCATACAGGGCTGCAAGCAAGGCGATCGGGGAGACTTTTGGAAAAATACCGGTCCCGACACGCAGCGGAGGGAGTATTCCCATCATTTCCGATTTTGAGGAAGTATTGGGAATAAAAACGATCCTCATGGGTTTCGGCCTCGAATCCGATGCGATCCATTCGCCCAATGAAAGCTATCCCCTGTTCAATTTTTTCAAGGGCATTGAGACCATACCTTTATTCTATAAATACTTTACAGAATATTTTTTGGAAGATCCTGCCTGACGCGATTTTTGATCTTGCTTTCACACCGGCCCTGAGACAATGCAAACAGAATTTTTCTCTAGCTGCATTTATATTTCCGCACCGGGATCTGGCTGCCTTTTTACATACATTCCTTTTATAGCCTTTGTACCCTGTTTCAGGCTCCGGGTTTGGACGGGGGAACTGCCCTGTCGCTAAGGGAAACCTTTATGAGGGCCGCCATGGATACAAGCGTCCATGCAGCTTCGAGTATGATGAACGGCAGGTATTTAAGCATCACCGAAGCCAGGCAGGCCAGCGCGGCTCCCGAAATATTCATCAGGACGTAGAAGTACCCCTCTTTATCAAGGCGGTTGAAAATATTCAGAAAATAAGCCAGGAGAATAAGAAAGACTCCTGCAGATCCAAGCCAGTCGGTAAGTGTCATAATCTTTCAGTTTATTGTTAGATGCTCTTCGAAAAAAGAGCCCAAGATACTATCATCTCTCCGGCATCTTTTAAAATCACCCTCCCCTCGGGCTAAATACAGCCTGCATAATAAATATTTCTTAATTACTCCAGGTTGATCCTCATGTTGGTGATTCCGCTGTAAATTTACTTTTTTTCGTTTTTTTCAGTGAATTTCTCCGAAAAATCACCATTTCATAATAATATTATAAAAATATTTTTAAAATCTTAAAAAAAATGGGGGTACGATGCAAAAAATGCTATATATTTGCATCGTCAACCCTGAATAATTAACCTTAAATCTTAAAAATATGGCATTTATCAGATTTGAAGCTCTCAAGGAAGTATTTTTACACTCGCCCAAATTTGTGCAAGCGCCTTCATCAAAAGTATCGGATTATTATGGTATGAACGTTTTCGACTATGAGAAGATGCGAAAATATCTGTCAGACGAATCATTTGGAAAAGTGATGGAAGCTATACATAAGGGAACACGCATTGACAGGAAAATAGCCGACCAGGTCGCTTCCGGGATGAAAGCATGGGCAATGGAAAATGGGGTAACCCATTATACACACTGGTTTCAGCCTCTTACAGAAGGCACAGCCGAGAAACATGATGCCTTTATCGAACATTCTCCGAACGGGGGAGTAGTTGAAAATTTCAGGGGTAAGCTCCTGTCGCAACAGGAACCCGATGCATCCTCCTTTCCCAGCGGCGGTTTGAGAAATACGTTCGAAGCGCGCGGATACACCGCCTGGGATCCTTCTTCACCTGCATTCATCATAGACAATACGCTGAGCATACCGACCATTTTCGTATCCTATACCGGAGATGCCCTCGATGCCAAAACTCCGCTTCTTAAGGCCCTGGCTGCTGTTGACAAGGCTGCTACCGAAGTGGCTCAGTATTTCGACCGGAATGTTTCCCGGGTATTTTCAAATCTTGGCTGGGAACAGGAATATTTCCTGATCGATGAGGCTTTATTCAATGCCCGTCCCGATCTTGCCCTTACCGGCAGGACCCTTATGGGGCATGCCTCTGCTAAAGATCAGCAGCTTGAGGATCATTATTTTTATTCCATTCCGCAGCGGGTGAAGGCTTATATGCAGGACGTGGAGATCGAGGCGTATAAACTCGGAATTCCGGTGAAAACACGGCATAATGAAGTGGCTCCCAACCAATTCGAATGTGCCCCAATCTACGAGGAAACAAATCTTGCCGTCGATCATAACCTCCTCATCATGGACCTGATGAAGAAGACCGCTCGCAGGCACAATTTCAGTGTATTATTTCACGAAAAACCATTCGCGGGTATAAACGGCTCGGGTAAACATAATAACTGGTCCCTCTCCACGGATACCGGGGTGAACTTGTTTTCTCCCGGCAAGACGCCAAGGACTAATCTCATGTTCCTGACTTATCTGGTGAATACCATAATGGCCGTTTTCAAAAACGCCGACCTTCTCAGGGCCAGCGTCGCATCGGCAGGCAATGCCCACCGCCTCGGAGCCAATGAAGCTCCCCCGGCCATCATTTCAGTGTTCCTCGGGACCCAGATCAGCCGAATGCTCGATGAGATCGAGGCAAAAGTGTCCACCCGGAAAATGACCCCCGACGAAAAAACAGAACTGAAACTCAACATAGGCAAGATCCCTGAAATCCTTCTCGACAATACCGACAGGAACCGCACCTCTCCCTTCGCCTTCACCGGCAACCGGTTTGAGTTCCGCGCCGTGGGATCATCCGGCAACTGTGCCTTCCCCATGATCGCCATTAACACGGCAGTGGCCGACCAGCTTACTTCTTTCAAAAAGGAAGTGGACGCCATCATTAAGAAAGGAGTGAAGAAGGACGAAGCAATCTTCCAGGTCCTGCGCAAATATATCATTGAATGCAAGGCGATTCGTTTCGACGGCAATAACTACAGCGACGAATGGGTGAAGGAAGCTGCCAGGCGTGGTCTTACCAATATCAATGATGTTCCCGAAGCCCTCGATATCTACCTCAAGAAGGAAACCGTGGAACTTTTTGAACGGCAACAGGTCCTTACCGAACGCGAACTTCATGCCCGGAACGAAGTAAAACTCGAGATGTATACCAAGAAAGTTCAGATCGAAGCCAGGGTACTCGGCGATCTTGTCATGAATCACATTGTTCCCATTGCCATCGATTACCAGACTTCACTTGTTAATAACGTGAAGGGGCTGAAAGAGCTGTTTTCCGATGAGGAATTCCAGGAAACTGCAGGCGCCCGAATCGATCTGATCAAGGAAATTTCAGGACACATCTCTTATATTAAGGCTAAGGTGAAAGAAATGATCGAGGCCCGTAAAAAGGCCAACATTATCGAAGATACCCGCAAAAAAGCCGAAGCTTATTCCAAAACTGTTTTTCCCTTCCTCGATGATATCAGGTATCACGTCGATAAACTTGAACTTATCGTGGATAATGAAATGTGGCCACTGGCAAAATACAGGGAACTTCTCTTCACACGGTAGTTTTTTCCGCATGATTCATATCGTAATCGTCTCCGGCGCTGCAGAAGAACAACCTGTCGCTGCCGGGGGCGGTTTTTTTTTATTCTGCTGGTTTTCATTCATCATCCCTCCCGTTTAAGAATATCACGCTTCATTTTAACGGTTGTTTCCACAGTATGATTCTCTGCGAATTATTTATAATTTTGTGTCACAACATTTAACCACGTCAGCCGTTTTAACAAATCCGGGTATTTATAATGTCACAATACCTGGAACAGTTAAATTTACGGATCAACAAACAGGATCAGCAATGAACAGGTTCAGATTTATCTTTACAATGCTGCTGGCCGTTGCCATGATGCCGGCCGCAATGTCCCAAAGCAAAAGAGACAAAGACTATAAGGCCAATGTAACCTTCGCAGCCGGTGAATATGCCGATGCCATCGATTTATACAAAACAGCCTACAATAAGATAAAAGACAAAAACAAAAAGAACGAGATTGTTTTCAAGATCGCGGAATGCTACCGGCTTACCCGCGACTCGCGTAAAGCCGAAATGTGGTATAAAAAAGCCATAGGTCTCGATTACCAGGATCCCCTGGCATTCCTTTATTATGGCCAGATGCTCATGATGAATGAAAATTACGAGGAAGCAGCAGAGCAGTTTAAAAGATATAAGGAACTGGTGCCCGATGACCCGAGGGGGGAAACCGGCCTCCGTTCGTGCCAGGTAGCCGTGCAATGGATTGAAAACCCCATCGGCTATGAAGTTGAGGAAATGCGGTACTTCAATTCAAGAGAACGCGATTTTAGCCCTGCATTCGGAACCGATGACTATTCAACGGTCTTTTTCACATCAGACCGCGACGATGCGATGGGAAATGCCACTAACGGAGCGACAGGCGAAAGTTTCTCGGATATTTTCATAACACGGATGGACCGCAAGGGCAAATGGAGTACACCCGTGCCTTTTGGCGATGATTTTAATTCCGAGGCCGATGACGGGACCCCGAACGTCGCTGATGACTTTTCCGTTATGTATTTTACCCGCTGCCCGAGAGGAAAAAATGAACAACTGGGATGCCAGATCTACCTCTCCCGGAGCCAGGGGCTCGACTGGAGCAAACCTGAAAAACTGAACATACTGAGCGACAGTATTGTCGCTGCCCATCCGGCCATCTCACCGGACAACCAGACCCTGTATTTCGTCTCCGATATGTCAGGCGGTTACGGTGGAAAAGATATCTGGAAGGTGACCAGGGCCAATGAAGGAGCCGAATGGGGTGAACCCGAAAACCTCGGGGAAGATATCAATACACCCGGCAATGAAATGTTCCCTTTCGTTCATAGTGACGGAACGCTTTATTTCAGCTCCGACAGCCATATCGGTCTCGGCGGACTTGACATCTACAAAGCCACCAAAGGGGAGAACGATCGCTGGATCGTTGAGAATATGAGGGCTCCCATCAATTCGCCCGATGATGATTTCGGCATCGTGTTCGAACATCACAACGAACGTGGATTTTTCTCCAGCAGCCGGAAAGGAAGAGGTAATGATGAGATCTATTCCTTCTACCTGCCGCCGCTCAAATTCAATATCACCGGTGTAGTGAAGAACGAAAAAACAGATAAGATCATTCCGGGCGCCACAGTTAAATCCATCGGAAGCGACGGCCTCACGGTGGAAGCAGAAACAAACGAAGAAGGAAATTTCCGTTTTATGCTGAAACCCAATACCGATTATGTCTTTATTGCCACAAGGAACGGTTACCTGAACGGGAAGGAGAGGGAAACCACCAAGGGACTTGAGAAATCCCAGGATTTTCGGACTACCGTCTATCTCTCACCGGTAGACCAGGTCATCGAGATCGACAATATCTTCTATGATTTCGCCAAATGGGACCTGAGACCCGAATCAATGGTTTCACTCGATAAACTCGTGGAAACCCTCACCGATAACCCGAATATCACCATCGAACTGATGTCCCATACCGACTCCCGAGGTACCGACCAGGATAATATGATCCTGTCCCAGAAAAGAGCCCAGTCTGTAGTGGAATATCTTATTTCCAAAGGAATAGCATCCGACCGGCTGATAGCCAAAGGTTACGGCGAGGCCGAACCGAAGGAGGTTGATGATGAGACTGCCGCAGAACATAAGTTCCTGAAAAAGGGGCAGGTCCTTACAGAAGAATTTATCAACGGCCTGCCTGCCGATCAGCAGGAGATAGCCCACCAGATAAACCGTCGCACAGAGTTCAAAGTACTTTCGACGGATTATGTGCCTGTGAAATAGGATAAACAATGGTCTGCAGGCGATCCATCACTGCGGAATCGAATAAATTCATCGGAATGGATTAATGAAAATTTTTTTGCGGGAATCCGCCGTAGGGGCAGGTCGCGACCTGCCGTGTGGTAAAAACGTGTTCCTGCCGTGCGGTAAAAATCTATTGCAACGTACGTGCGCTAAAAACGTATCGCAACCAGCCCATACTGCAATACAGAACGCGGAGCTATCCATACGGTAATACAGAACGCGGAGCTATCCATACTGTAATACAGGACGCGGACTTATCCATACTGCAATACAGAACGCGGAGCTATCCATACTGTAATACAGAACGCGGAGCTATCCATACTGCAATACAGAACGCGGACTTATCCATACTGCAATACAGAACGCGGAGCTATCCATACGGTAATACAGAACGCGGAGCTATCCATACTGCAATACAGGACGCGGAGCTATCCATACTGTAATACAGAACGCGGAGCTATCCATACTGTAATACAGAACGCAGAGCTATCCATACAGTAATACAGGACGCGGAGCTATCCATACTGCAATACAGAACGCGGAGCTATCCATACTGCAATACAGAACGCGGAGCTATCCATACGGTAATACAGGACGCGGAGCTATCCATACTGCAATACAGGACGCGGAGCTATCCATACTGCAATACAGGACGCGGAGCTATCCATATGGTAATACAGAACGCGGAGCTATCCATACTGCAATACAGAACGCGGAGCTATCCATACTGTAATACAGGACGCGGAGCTATCCATACGGTAATACAGGACGCAGAGCTATCCATACTGCAATACAGAACGCGGACTTATCCATACTGTAATACAGGACGCGGAGCTATCCATACGGTAATACAGGACGCAGAGCTATCCATACTGCAATACAGAACGCGGACTTACCCATACTGCAATACAGGACGCGGAGCTATCCATACGGTAATACAGGACGCAGAGCTATCCATACTGCAATACAGAACGCGGAGCTATCCATACTGCAATACAGAACGCGGAGCTATCCATACTGCAATACAGAACGCGGAGCTATCCATACGGTAATACAGAACGCGGAGCTATCCATACTGCAATACAGAACGCGGAGCTATCCATACTGTAATACAGAACGCAGAGCTATCCATACGGTAATACAGAACGCGGAGCTATCCATACTGCAATACAGGACGCGGACTTATCCATACTGTAATACAGGACGCGGAGCTATCCATACGGTAATACAGAACGCGGAGCTATCCATACTGCAATACAGAACGCGGAGTTATCCATACTGCAATACAGAACGCGGACTTATCCATACTGCAATACAGAACGCGGAGCTTATCCATACTGCAATACAGAACGCGGAGCTATCCATACGGTAATACAGAACGCGGAGCTATCCATACTGTAATACAGGACGCGGACTTATCCATACGGTAATACAGGACGCGGAGCTATCCATGCGGTAATATAGGACGCGGAGCTATCCATACGGTAATACAGAACGCGGAGTTATCCAACTAAAGGCAGGTCGCGACCTGCCCCTGCCCCTGCCCCGACCACGGCGCAATAATTTTCGTACATTTGCAAAAAATCTATTTGTAAATGACTAGTTCCCGTTACCGTCAGAGGGGCGTCTCTTCGAAAAAGGAAGACGTCCACAAGGCGATCAGGGATGTGGATAAAGGACTTTTCCCTTCTGCCTTTTGCAAAGTTATTCCCGACATTCTCACCAATGATGAGGATTACTGTCTTGTAATGCATGCCGACGGCGCAGGCACGAAATCCTCCCTTGCCTATGCCTACTGGAAAGAAACAGGTGATCTCTCCGTCTGGAAAGGTATCGCCCAGGATGCCGTTGTGATGAACACCGACGACCTGCTGTGTGTGGGAATCACAGGCGACATCCTCCTTTCATCGACCATCGGAAGGAATAAAAACCGGATCCCCGGGGAAGTTATCTCAGCCATCATAGAAGGCACCGAGGAATTCCTGCAGAGAATGAGAGACCTGGAAATCAACATCATTTCTACGGGAGGAGAAACCGCCGATGTGGGTGATCTGGTCCGGACCGTCATCGTCGATTCAACCGTCACGGCAAGGATTAAAAGGGATGACATCATCCAGAATGAGATCACTCCCGGCGATGTGATCGTCGGACTTTCGTCGTCGGGACAGGCATCGTACGAAGACAGTTATAACGGCGGCATGGGAAGTAACGGTCTTACCTCGGCCAGACATGATGTGTTTGCCCGCTACCTTGCCGGGAAATATCCGGAAACTTTCGACGAAAAGATACCTGAAGACCTTGTATATACCGGAAAGTTGAAACTCACGGATCAAATCCCGGGAACCGGTTTGGATGCCGGTAAACTGGTATTGTCACCAACACGGACCTATGCCCCGGTCATACGGGATATTATCGAAAGATACCGGAATAAGATCCACGGGATGATCCATTGCACCGGGGGAGGGCAAACCAAAGTCCTGAATTTCATCCGTGATATCCATGTGGTGAAGAATGATCTCTTCGAACTGCCTCCCCTTTTCAGGATGATCCAGGAACAGTCGGGTACGGGCTGGAGAGAGATGTACGAAGTGTTCAACATGGGTCACAGGATGGAGATCTATGTACCTGAAACCGTGGCTAAGCATCTTATTGCGATTGCCGCATCCTACAATGTGGACGCTAAAGTGATAGGCTACTGCGAAAGGTGCTATTCCAATCTGCTGACAATCAAAACAGGGGAAGGAAATTTCCAATATTAAAAAGACCATCTTTTATTATTATCTTTGCAGACGGAAAAATTAGTGCAGAAAGAATTATGGCAAATAATCTTATTCTTGATAAACTGAAGGATGTAAAGCACCGCTTTGATGAAGTGGGTGAGATGATCTCGAAACCCGATATTGTATCGGATATGAAGAAATACGTAAAGCTGAATAAGGAGTACCGCCAACTCGAACCGCTCATTACTTCCTATAATGAATACAAAAATATTCTCAATAACATTCAGTCGGCCAAGCAGATGCTAAACACAGAGAAAGATGAAGAATTAAGGGAAATGGCGAAAGCTGAGCTTGATGAGCTTTCAGAGCAGACAGAACCTATGGAAGAGCAAATTAAACTGCTCCTGGTGCCTTCCCGATCCTGAAGATGATAAAAATGCTGTACTGGAGATAAGAGCCGGTACCGGTGGTGATGAAGCCAGTATTTTTGCCGGTGATTTATACAGCATGTATCTTAAATTTTGTGAATTGCGTAACTGGAAAGTGGAAGTTACGCATTATTCCGAAGGTACCATGGGCGGATATAAGGAGGTTGTGATGAAAGTAACTGGCAACGGAGTATACGGGATACTGAAATATGAGTCAGGGGTACATCGTGTTCAGCGTGTACCGCAGACTGAAACACAGGGCAGGGTGCATACTTCGGCGGCTACTGTTGCCGTACTTCCGGAGGCTGACGAATTTGATGTGCAGCTAAAAACGGAAGATATCAGAAAAGATACCTATTGTTCATCAGGTCCGGGAGGACAGTCTGTGAATACTACCTATTCGGCGATCAGGCTGACACATATCCCCAGCGGCATAGTCGTAACCTGCCAGGACCAGAAGTCCCAGCTTAAGAACCTGGACAAGGCAATGGCTGAATTACGCACCAGGTTATATAATCTTGAATATCAGAAATATATTGATGATATCTCTTCAAAAAGAAAGACCATGGTATCAACCGGCGACAGATCGGCCAAGATCAGGACCTATAACTACCCGCAGGGCAGGGTTACCGACCATCGGGTTAATCTTACCAACTGCACCTGCTCCGCCCGGGCCAGTTCCACTACTTTGTTGATTTGACACTTAGACAGCAAGGTATCATACTTATAAAATCATTCACTGCAAATGGTGATCTGGAAAAGCTCAGAACAGACGTTAACTGCTGAGGGGGAATAACCATGTTATACAGAAAAGTTCCAAAAAACGGAGATGAGTTGTCCATCCTGGGTTTCGGCTGGATGCGCCTGCCTCAGGTCGAGGGGAAAAAAGTCCATGAACCCCGGGCTATCCGGCAAATCCGCTCGGCCATTGACCGGGGGGTAAATTATCTCGATACCGCCTGGCCTT
>CAVYRO010000005.1:0-128856 GCA_963771005.1 uncultured Bacteroidales bacterium | reverse complement strand
TTAAGCTTAAGTGATAATATAAAGCATATAATATGAAAATTGACTTTGTTTTAAACTCTGATAATATTGAGAAATCTGCTCCGGTAACAGATAACGAATTGATAAAATTCAGAGAGCAAATCATGATTGACTTACCTCCCAGCTTTCTAGACTTTAAGAAAAAATACGCTGATTCATTGTACATATCCACAGGGAATGCTTTATCAATCTTTCCCCTTTGTGAAAATAAAGACTCATTTACGAATATTGTAAACATTTCAAGAGATTTTGCGCACCTGGGAGACGTTTTGGATTCTTATAAACTATTGATTTTTGGAATGTCTGGAGTAGATTCAGAAACATGGGCATTTTATACGGATAAAAAATACATAAATAGAGAATACCCAATTCTATGGATCTCACCAGGAGAAGAAAGATTCTTTTTTCATTCCACGAGTTTTGAGAGTTTTATAAATATTCAATTTAAATCTTTAACCGATACGGACTCGATAGATGATTACGATGAATTCTATAAAACCTTAATAAAAAAATATGATAATCAGATTGAGCCTTTCGGATATGATTCGGTGTATTCAAACGCTCATAATTTGACTGAATTAGAAAAAATTATGAATAAAATATAAAAACCAACTGGCTACAACAAGCAATAAAAAACATAGGGCGGAAAGTGCTAAATTTGAACGACATAACATTTAATAAACGGCTTGGTAACTTGATAGGTAGGTGCTTTGAAATGCCCTACGTTTCTTATTGCCAAACGTTGTAACCAATTGAAAGAAAAACCATTCAATCCTCAAAATTTCAGAAAATATTTTTGACAATGTTCCATTATTAGTTAACTTTGCAAGATGGATAAAAAGCGACAATTGATATATTTCAAAGAATATTTTTGGGATTTTTTCAATAAGCAATCTGAAAAAACAAAGGATAAAATTGATTATGTTCTTTTTCTTATAACAGTAGCTGAGCATATCCCTAGAAAATTTTTTGAACATATGACCGGATATGACGGATTGTTCGCAATCCGGATTGAGTTTGAGAGTAACATATATCGGGTATTTTGCTGCTTTGACAAGGGAAATATTGTGGTTCTTTTCAATGGATTTCAGAAGAAAACTCAGAAGACACCACCCAAAGAGATTGAAAAAGCCATGCAGATAATGAAAGAGTATTTCGATTATAAACAGAAAGGATACTAAAGATGAAAGATATAACAACATTTGAGGAGCATCTGGATAAAAGGTATGGTAAGATTGGTACCGAGAAGCGTATTGATTTTGAGATAAAAGCCAAAGCCTTTGCAATCGGAGAGATTATCAGAGAAGCAAGGAAAGAGGCACACATGACCCAGGAGGAATTAGCCCGTAAGACCGGGACAAGAAAAAGTTTCATTTCCCGGATTGAGAATGGACACAGTGATATTCAATTATCAACTTTATATCGGCTGGTTGAAATTGGATTTGGAAAGCGAGTTAACCTGACGATTGACTGATTAATTATCAACTGGTTACAACATCATATATATGCTACAGCCACTTTTCATCGCTTCAAAAAGCAAAAATACCGGTGAATAAAATAACTTTTTCTTATAATGCTTTACCGAAAGTGGCTGCAGCACATATATGTAATCGTTATGCGGGTAGTTGTAATTAAACACGTACAGACACGATTGAATGAGAATTCACAGATAAAATATATAGAATTAAAAAACAGGATTGCTACACTTCTTGACTCAGTATGGATTGGAAAGATGATTTCTAAAATCAGGGAAATATATTTACTTTAAATTGCTTACATGCTTTTAAAGTAAATGGGCATTAAGTAAGTCAGTGATTTATAAACCCGATAGATTTATTGAATTTCGGATGTCCAAAATGAACGGACAAGTTACCACTGGACTGGAAATTGGAAATCATGATTGATAGAACCGTTGTTATGAGTACTTAAAACTAGGATTTAGAGTCTTCACCAATGAGTATGATTTAGTTGATATCGAAAAAAAGATAAATTGCATTTAAAATTGAAAATGGGAGATTGACAGCATTCAAAATACCAGATTGCGGATGCCAATTGTTATTTGAAAAAGATTATCCAAGACTTAAGATAAAAACTATACTAATCCGAATAATAGTCTAAAATTTTTGACTAAAAACGACTTGAAGCAGAGAAACTTTTAGAGAATTTACAAAATGATAACTAATTTAAAACAAATAAAACCGCCCGTAATCATGAAATATACAATAATTGGTTAAAGATAAATTAGTCTTCGGCTCGCATCAAGTGTCGTATAGCTTGATAGGAACTCCTCCGCAACCCCAACTTTGCATATTGCCACGCGTTGTAGCGCATTATAAAAAAGACAACAATGAAGCAGATACTTCATATAATAGTTTTCTTGATTTCGACAAATTCCTTTTGCCAATCTTCATCAGAAAGGACATATCGATTGATTAATGAATTAATTAGGGATAATTATAATGATAAGATTGTTCGTCTTGATACTTTACCTTGCAATGATAAGTTGTATATTGATGGTTCATATATTCAACAGAATAGAGAGCTGATAAATAGTAACTTAAATAAAAAGATGAATTAATGGATTTTTTAAAATCCTGTGATTCTTCAAAATGCTTTTTACCAACAAATAGACTTGAACTTAATTTAATTCTATGTGATTCTAATTCAATCCATATTTCTGATTTAAATTATAGAATAAGCTATAGCTTAAATCTAAAATCGTTTAAATGGACACCAGATAAAATTATCACAAAGACCAAAGGACGCAAATTTTATGACATAGCACTTTCTGAACCCATTGTTAATAACAAAGAGACAATTATGATAATACATATAATTACAAGTATAGGAGTTTATGGATTTAAAGGAGAAAACTGTTCTATTCAAGAAAATAGATAATAAATGGATTAAAATATGTGATTTATATGCTTGGATAACATAAAAAGAATAACGCGCTACAACATGCGGTAACCGTAATTGCCTGGATATGTGAGTTTTGGTGGCCATTACATTTAATCGGCTACGTTTTAGGCTGACAGTTTTCGTCTCCGAATTCCGGCAACTACGGCTACCGCTGCTCGTTGTGCGTCATTCAAAAAAACTCAGACCGCCCATGAGGAATTTTAAAATCATCATCGGATTATTTCTGGTAACATTTATTTCATGCGGAAAGTATATAAATCCAGATGAGGTTTTAAATAGGGAAAAGTATTTCAAATTGATTATTCACGAAGGGAATAAATATTCTTCAGATGATTCAATAGTAACAATAATCAATAAGGATTCTGAAAAAATTGTGAATCTTAAAAACTGGATTTCTAACAATTCCAATGGATGGAAAAGTTCAAAAGCATCTTGGGCAACTCCAGATATTTCATTGATTGGAACTGATTTTAGGTTATTGATTTTTAATGATGGTGTAGTAATTGGATTTAAAGATAAGAATGGTAATGCCAGAGAATATACTAAGCTGACCAACGAGAAAGAATTTGATTTCCTAATTGATTAGTACATGTAATGAACGAAAATAAAATACAATAAATAAGGAGTGTATACTCTATATTTTGAAAGAAGTCTTGGAGCGGATTTCGAATACAATTAATGGATTGGATTTAATGAAACAGAAAATGAACGAACGCACAACATCGTATATGTGCTACAGCTACCTATCCTCCCTCCGAATGCATCCATTCTGAAAAATTATGTGTCTTTATTTTACCAAGCACAAAGAAAGGTAGCTGCATCACATATACGTAACCGTTAGGCGGCAGCATAAGAAAACCAACACAAATGCAATTCGTTCCATGACGTGGTCAGCGCCGCTGCCGGTTTGACTGGATATTACATATAATGACTAGACCTGATTTGGATCCTGCCCCGGCTCAGTGGTATCCTGCAAATTTTAAACGGAAGTGCATAATGGAAGTGCAGTTTCAACGGGATTGAGATAATAAAAGGTTACGAAAAGAATGCCGCCGCCTAACAAGCGGTCATACGTAAAGCCTGGTTTTTTGCATATACGAACGTTTTTTTTTCTAACTTACATTAACGTATACCCGAAACAAAATATTTATAATACCGGCTCTACGTATACCGCTGGACCGTTACCACACATTTGAAAAATGAAGCGACTACTAAAAATAAAAACTATAATAATAATTCTTCTGAACATCAGTTTATACGTCTATTCCTTTGGACAACAAACTGATTCAATAAAATGTGACATCTCAATCGTTTTGGACGCCTCTGAGAGTGGGGATAAAATATCAGAAAATTTAATGCTCAAATTCTTGGAAACTTTTGGACGAGACTGCAGAAACAATGCCGAGTTCAGTGAATTTAGTAATGAAACTCTTTACAAAGTAATACAGGAAAATCCACAAAAATTCGTTAAAATACTCTATTACAATTTGAGCAAAGTTGACTTCAATGAAATCCTCTTTAACTTGGAGAGTCCTGTGAATGATTTAATTGACCTCGATTTGACAATTAATAAAATTGCTGACGTAAAAATTGATAAATCTATCAAAGGCAAATTAATAATTGCTATTAACTCTGGGAATTGTGAAGAATCAAAAAAGATTCAAGAATTGAAGGGTTCAACAGTAATGTTTTTCATCCCTGATTTGACCCAGTTTAATTCAATTGCAAAATCTGACAATTCAGAAGGGATTTATGAAGTCTCAAGTGATTTTGGATTTTATGCAAATAAAATATTTGAAATGTACAAAGACTCCTCAGTGAAAGTTAATATCAGTGACGACCGATTTCTTATTGTAAATAACCAATTATTTGACAGGCTGGAACAGAAAAGTCCTTATGGAGTCTTACTTGTAAAAAATGACAAATTTGAAATAGAAACCGGTGTTTTTACCGACATTGGATTACAGAAAATGATAAATGACTTTTTTAAAAAGGAAAAATAAAAACGTGTGGTAATAAATAGGACTCTGAGCGGTTTGCAAAACCCAGCGATGAGTCCATGTTGAACTACACCCGCCGGGCTATCAGCAGGTAAGCTATGCACTTAATGACGTTTTTTGTTGTTTTTGGAAATCGGGCAGGTTGAAGATTGCTGGAAGCTTGAAGTTTTTTGTACCCTACATTGGCTGAAAACAGTTGATATCATCCGGATTTTAGCTGATTTTGGTATGCGGTGTGCATAGTTTTCCCAGCCCTATCGATATGGTGTAAACCGGGGTTTAAAAAGTTGACGCAAAAAATTCGGGAGAAGTTACCCTGTCCGGTGACCTGATCCTGGGCAAGTTCCCTAACCACCACCATCCGGCCTTTCTTGCATACCGGACACTGACAGGGATTAATAGCCTGTGAGACGTTCAAAGCGCTGCAGCCTGGTTTCGGGAGGTTCCTTGTCTTTTATCAGGGTGTCAATATCCGGTTTGCTTTCCGGCACAAACTGCAATGCTAGATTTCTTTTGGCTGTATGATTATAAATGCCGAAGTACCTGATCTTCACGAAGCGTGATGGAAGAATATGCAGGGTAAAACGGCGCAGGAACTCCACCCCGTCAAGGGTAACTGGCTTTTTAATGGCATTGTCGCGGTAATCTTTGGCCATGAAAGTCACCTTCTCGTGGTGGATGTTTAAAATTCGCTGGTTGGTAATGGCTACACGGTGGGTGTATTGGCCCAGGTATTTTATGACGTGATCAGCACTTGCCAGGGCAGGCTCGCAATGCACCACCCACTTTGATCTATAAGCCTTTTGCACTTTGTCATCAAATAACGACAACTCGTTATTCTTTTTTAAAGCCCGTTTGAGGCTGTCCAGGAACCTGTACTTAAAAGCATCGCTCAGTTGATAAGCCGGATAGAGGTAATTTCCCGAAGGACCGATATTCTTCCACCTGCCATCAAGAGTGTATCCTGCAGATGGAACGATGCAATGAATATGCGGATGCAGTGAGAGGTTCTGTCCCCAGGTATGCAAGACCGCCACAGCACCGCTTTCAACGCCATAATGCGTGTATCCGAATGACCGGAGGGTATGCCATACGGCAGCGAAAAGCAGGTCGTAATACAACCGTCTGGTTATGCAGGCAAAGCCCGTTCAACTGATGAGGAACGGTGAATATGATGTGATAATGCTTCACCGGAAGAGTACGCCTGATCAGGTCATCGATCCAAAACGCCTGTTTGGCAGCCTGGCATTTGGGACAATGTCGGTCACCACAGCTGTTGTAACTGTAGCGGACAGTACCACAGGTGTCGCATACTTCTTCATGCCCGCCCAGAGCAGCCGTACGGCAACTGGCAATCTTTTCCAGCACTCTTTTGTTGCAGGGGCGTTAAGCTTGACCTTTTCAGAGAGCCCGGTACCGAAAAGACGTATCGCATCAGCCAGCTCAAACTTTGGCCGCATGCCCGGAGATAGTTATAAAGGGTATCCAGGGGACTATGGGCCTTGACCAACTGGCATTGGTGCAATGATGGGAGATAGATCATGGTGGTGGTGATCTCTGCATGACCAAGCAGTTCTTTCAGGGTTACGATATTTACGCCCTGTTCCAGCAGGTGGGTGGCATAGGTGTGGCGCAGGGAATGCAGGTTAACCTCTTTGGTGATGGA
Organism: uncultured Bacteroidales bacterium; assembly: GCA_963771005.1. GTDB lineage: Bacteria > Bacteroidota > Bacteroidia > Bacteroidales > DASQZK01. The sequence goes on along the minus strand of CAVYRO010000005.1, from coordinate 122,250 downwards.
AGTTTTCTTAAGGTTTTCGCGCATCACCCAGGAGAGTCCGCGAACGCTGTACCTGCCATCGGGTTCCTTGCCGTTGAACAACCAGATGTGAGGGTTCTCTGCTGCCAGGTATTTTCTCAGCCCAACGGCCATACTGTCGGCCAGTGGGACTACCCGGTCCTTCTTGTATTTGCTTTGCCGGATGTGGATGGTCTTTCGTTCGAAGCCTGTGCTGAGCCTGTCGAAGTATCAATATCCGATATCTTCAGGTTGATCACTTCCTGTCCCCGTAAGCCTGCCGAGTAGATCAGGGTCAGAACCACCCGTTGTTTGAGCAGGGTCGGTGCGGCAAACAGTTCTTTCAGTTCCTGGTGATTGAGAATTACCGGAAGTTTTGTATCTTTCTTCAACGAAGGCAGGGCAATGGCGTTCTTGTTCATACCCAGCAGGCGGTAGTAATAGCGAAGACCGTAAACCATGTGCTTAAAACTGCTGCGTGAGGGAGATTTGGGATCACGGGCCAGGGCCACCAGATATTCGTTGATCTCTTCCGGGTCGATCTGTTCGGGCAGTTTCCCGAAATGAAGCACGAAAAGGGCAATGCGCCGGATGCGGTGCACTGAGCGCAGTCGAAGTGTAATTTTGTAGAGTACTTTTACTCTGGCCCCGAAGGGTAACTTGTTGCTCAAGCTTGCGAACAACTTTATCAAATTCAGGAACAAGTGCAATGGCTTGTTCGACGATGGTAAGGCCCGTCCCGATGGCAATCGGGATTCTCATAATCTGAAATTTTAATTGTGAATAATTTCGAATTATAGAAAGAATCGGGTACTTTTAAAATAGCTATCCGCGTAGGCGGATTTAGTTCAACACACAATATAAAACAGTTGGGGTTCAGTGGTTTGCGAGGGTTTGGTTCTCGCGCCAGCATTTTCCTCGGTGGACAAGAACGCAGCCCGAAAACCCAACCGTTTCATATTGTAAAACGTTAGAGTACATGCGTAAGAAAACCAAAACACGAAAATTATGTTATATTTGTAGTATGACCAACTATCAAAATATCATTACAATAAATCCCGAAAAAAGATTCGGAAAGCCTTGTATTCGTGATACTCGGATTTCAGTGTATGACGTGCTAAGTTGGCTGGCATCTGGTTTGACAAAAAAGGAAATTACTGCAGATTTTCCTGAAATTACCGAAGAAGATATATCAGCATGTTTATCTTTCGCAGCTGAAAGGGAAAGAAAAATTCGTATTAAGTCATGAATCTTCTTTTCGATCAAAATATCTCATATCGAATCACACAACTTCTTGAAGATATTTTCCCGGAATCAAAACAAGTTAGAAATCTAAAGCTTGAAAATTCAACAGATCGTCAAATATGGGACTATGCAAGAGAGAACGATTACTGTATAGTCACTTTTGATTCCGATTTCTATGATCTAAGTTTGGTCAGGGGATCACCTCCCAAAATTATTTGGCTGAGAATGGGAAATACCTCTACAAAATCACTTGAAAAAATAATTCGAGAAAACGAAATCCTGATAAAGGAATTCCTGGAAAATTCTGATTATAAAGAAATAAGTTGTCTGGAGCTTGATTAAAAACGCACGTACTCTAATAAATAGGACTCTGAGCGGTTTGCATTCCGATAGTTATCGGAACAGCGATGAGTCCATGTTGAACTACACTTCGGCAGGCTCAGTGCATCGCATCCGCCGGGCTATCAGCAGGTAAGCTATGCACTTAATGACGTTTTTTGTTGTTTTTGGAAATCGGACAGGCTAAAGATTGCTGGAAGCTTGAAGTTTTTCGTCCACTACATTGGCAGGAAACAGTTGATATTATTCGGATTTTTTCTGATTTTGGTATGCAGTGTGCATAATTTTCCCAGCCTCCATCGATAAGGTGTAATCCGGAGTTTAAAAAGTTGACTCGAAAAATTCGGGAGAATTTACCCTATCAGGCGACCTGATCCTGGGCAGTTTCCTTACCACCACCATCCGGCCTTTTTTACATACCGGACACTGGCAGGGATTAAAGCCTATGAGACGTTCAAGGCGTTGCATTCTGGTCTCCGGAGGTTTTTCGTTTTTTATCAGCGTATTGATATCAGGTTTTTTCTCCGGAACAAACTTCAATGCAAGGTTCCTTTTGGTTGTATGATTGTAAATACCGAAGTACCTGATCTTCACGAAGCGTGATGGTAGTATATGCATGGTAAAACGGCGAAGGAACTCCACTCCGTCCATGGTAACCGGCTTTTTGATGGCCTTGTCGCGGTAGTCTTTGGCAATGAAAGTCACCCTGCCTCCGGCAATATTCAGGATCCTTTGGTTGGTAATAGCTACCCGGTGGGTGTATTGTCCCAGGTATTTTATGACATGATCAGCACTTGCCAGTGCCGGCTCACAATTCACCACCCAACGTGTACTGTAAGCCTCTTGCAGTTTTGGGTCAAAAAGCTGCAGTTCTCCCTGTTTTCGCAGAGCCCGTTTGAGGCTGTCCAGGAACCTGTATTTAAAGGCCTTGCTCAGTTGGGTAACCGGATAGATGTAATTTCCCGAGGGGCCGATATTCTTCCACCGGCCATCCAGAGTGTAGCCAGCAGATGGGACAATGCAGTGGATATGCGGATGCAATGACAAGTTCTGTCCCCAGGTATGCAAGACTGCCACAGCACCGCTTTCAACGCCATAATGCGTGTATCCGAATGACCGCAGTGTATGCCATACGGCACCGAACAGCAGGTCGTAATACAAACGTTGGTTATGCAGGCAAAGCCCGTTCAACTGATGAGGAACGGTGAATATGATGTGATAATGCTTCACCGGAAGAGTACGCCTGATCAGGTCATCGATCCAAAAAGCCTGTTTGGCAGCCTGGCATTTGGGACAATGCCGGTCACCACAGCTGTTGTAACTGTAGCGGACCGTACCACAGGTGTCACATACTTCTTCATGCCCGCCCAAGGCAGCCGTACGGCAACTGGCAATCTTTTCCAGCACTCTTTGTTGCAGGGGCGTTAAGCTTACCCCGGAAGCAAGGCCGGTACCGAAAAGACGTATCGCATCAGCCAGCTCAAACTTTGGCCGCATGCCGGGGATAATTATAAAGCGTATCCAGGGGACTGTGGGCCTTGACTAACTGGCATTGGGCAATATGGAGATAGATCATGGTGGTGGTGATCTCTGCATGGCCAAGCAGTTCTTTCAGGGTGACGATATTTACGCCCTGTTCCAGCAGATGTGTGGCATAGCTGTGTCGCAGGGAATGCAGGTTTACCTCTTTGGTGATGGAAGTCTTTTTCAGGTTCTCACGCATTACCCACGATAATCCCCTTCACCCAGCAGGCGATAGTAATAGCGAAGTCCGTAAACCATGTGCTTAAAACTGCTGCGGGAGGGAGATTTAGGATCCTGGGCCAGGCCACAAGGTATTCGTTGATCTCTTCCGGATCGATCTGCTCGGGCAGTTTCCCGAAATGAAGCACGAAAAGGGCAATGCGCCGGATGCGGTGCACTGAGCGCAGTCGAAGTGTAGTTCTGAAGGGTACTTTTACTCTGGCCCACGAAAGGTAACTTGTTGCTCAAGCTTGCGAACAACGTTTTCAAATTCAGGAACAAGTGTGATGGCTTGCTCGACGATGGTAAAACCCGTCCCGATGGCTATCGGGATTCTCATAATCAGAAGTTTTAATGGTTAAAAAATCAAATTATGAAAAGAATCGGGTATTTTTAATAGAGCTATCCGCGCAGGCGGATTTAGTTCAACATGCGCTATAAATAATTGCCGTTTTAGTAGGTATTTCAAGGGTTGTAGCCCCGCATCAAGTTCGTTACGGCTTGATTGGGAAGTACTCCGTAATCGGCAACTATTCATAGCGCCACCGTTGGCGGTAATGCAAGAGGACTGTTGAAAGATGTGAATTTTGTTATGAAAAGCGGTCTGATTTTCGTAAATTTGAATTATGAAAAAGTTAAGAAATACAGGGATTGACATTGAGATCGATGAACTGACTAACTCCATAAGAAATGTGGTTACGGGAGATAGTTTTCCTACGGATATTTCTTTAATTACCAAGCCTGATTTAAAAACAATAACAAAAAAGAATGGATGGCAGTTTGACTGGAAAATTGAGCTAAAGCATCCTGAAAGGGATATTTACAAACTGACCATAGTTAATAATCAATCCATCATTCAAGGATTAATAAGTTTAGAGATTAAATCTGATCATCTATTTATGCACCTTGTCGAAAGTGCTCCATTTAATAAGGGTAAATCAAAAATGTACTCAGGTGTACCAGGAAATTTGGTTGCATTTGCTTGCAAATTATCATTTCAAAGGGGACATGAAGGTAATGTAGCGTTTATTTCAAAAAGCCAGCTCATAGACCATTATACCGAGAGTTTGGGGGCGTTGCACGTTGGGGGTAGATTAATGATAATTGACACAAATGCAGCTCTACTATTGATAAAAAAATATTTTTCAAATATTAGTTAAGGCCATGAAAACAAAAAAGATAGAATTGGATGTTGATTTTATTGGAACCCAAGAATCAACTTTGACGAAAGCCGAGGAAACGGCAATAAGTGAATTTATCCGGTCACGAAAAGCTAAATTTGGATCCGGTCAGGGGTCGAAACAAAAGATAAAAGCTGGTTAAAATACACGTACCGCCAACATGCGGTAACCGTAATTACCTGGTTATGTGTATATTTGGAGGTTTGAGCATTTAATCAGCTGTAATTTAGCGCGAATTTCTCATCTACGAATTCCGGCAACTACGATTACCGCTGCACGTTGGCGGTAATTAAGTCCAATGGCAAGATAATCACATCTATTGATTATAAAATTTTTTAAAAACAATAATTATAGAGTAATATTATATTATGAAAAGATACCAAAACCAAAGTAAGTTCATGATTTATTATCGACTAGTTGCGTTGATATTTGTCATTTTGAATTTCTTGCAATGTGAAATGCCTAAAAAAGATGAGACTTATTATTTATCAGAATCTGAGAAAGAATCGATTCCTTACAAACTTAATGAAAAGTTGACGATGTATTCTGATAATGATACTCTGAACTATATTGTTGCACAAGATACTATTCAGATATCATTTATTGCCAATCCCTTAGTAACTTACTGGTCTGAAGAACGATTTTTATTGCTAAATAATACGATTGATAATTCCTATATACAATTTAGGCTTTCAAAAGAAGGATCAAGATTTCATATTGATTTTGCAATTTTCGGGGATGATTTCTTTTTTTCTGCTGATGTTTTCGAACCATTTGCAAATTCAACTAGCAATGTCAGAGAAGAGGTTGGGTCAATAACTATAAATGGCAAAGATTACAATGATGTTTATTTGTTTAAAGACGTCTATAATGAACCGCAGAGTTTTTTATATTTAAACAAGCAATATGGTTTGATATCCTTTGAACATGGAAATGATATGTATTATTTCGAGTATGGATAACTACCGCCAACACGCATATACGTAAGCCGGGCGATGTGGGTAAAATAAACTTTTGTACATTTACTCAAAATCGCAACGGTTTGATAGGTTGAAGCTTCGAAATCCCGGCCTCCGCATATTGCCAACCGTTAGGCTTTATGCTAAGAGATCACAACACCAAATGAAATTCCCAATTATATATGTGTTCAATTGTAACATATTCGTTACATTTGCAGGCATATTTAAAATAAGAAATCATGGGAAAGACAATTCAGGCAAAGGAGCTAATTGATAAGCGGTACGGGAAGAGAGGAACAGCATCCCGTGAAAAGTTTCGGGATGAAGCTTTCTCCTACTATTTCGGTGAGATAATAAAGAATCGCCGTAAGGAACTAAAAATGAGTCAAGAGGATCTCGCTAAGCTAATAGGTAAAAAGAGACCATACATATCTCGTGTTGAGAACGGTGAAGATATCCGTATTTCAAATCTGGTAATTATAGCTAATGCCCTGGACTTATCTTTACAATTATCAGCAGGATAAAAAAAGCACAAAGCCTAACTTCATATATATTCCACAGCCACTATTCTTCCCTTGGAATAAGGCATTTTCGGAAAATTACGTATCTTTATTTTACATCGTTTTGTCGATAGTGGCTGCGGCATATATATGTAAACGTTAGCAACAAGTGGATTTGGCATCCTGCTCAATATAAAATCAACTGATTGTTTCTGAATATGGAAACAAATTCGTAGTTTTGTGTAAAATTGATTAATGAAAAAACCGATTGAGATAATCTTGCTCCCAGAGGCAGATAAGTTCGTTGACAAAATTGAGAAATCAGCAAGAAAAAAATTATTCTATGCGATACGTAAGACAAAAATGCGGATTTATGGTGCTTGGTTTGAGAAATTGAAAAGCTCGAAAGATATTTTTGAGTTTCGAGTAAAGGATAGTAACAAGTTTTTTCGACTTTTTGCATTTTGGGATAGTTCGGGTGACACTGAGACATTAATAGTTTGTACGCACGGATTGATTAAGAAAACAAACAAGACACCAAAACAGGATATTGAAAAAGCAGAGTTAATTAAAGAAAAATATTTTAAAGGATTATTATAACACTCATGATTATGAAAAAGAAAGAATATAAAAGATTCGAGGATTTAGAGGATAAGTACTTTGGTAAAAAAGGAACTCCCGATAGAGAGGAGTATGAGTTTGATTTGAAAATGGAGCTGATTGGAGAAAAAATAAAACAATTAAGGATTCAAAATAACTTGACTCAATCACAGCTTGGAGATTTGATAGGTGTTAAACGTTCGCAGATTTCAAAACTTGAACATGGAAACCATAGTGCTTCTGTTTCAACGATAATGAAAGTTTTTCAAGCAATGAAAGCTAAAGTTAAATTAAGGATTGAGACAGATGATAATCTTGAATTCGCTTTTTAAGAACCACCAGTTGCTAACAGCCGGTCATAAAACATTGCGCGGATAGTGCTAAATTTAAACAATATAACAATTAATCAAAGGCAGTAACGGTTTGATACGGAAGTGCTTCGAAATGCACAACGTTTCATACCGGCAAACCGTTGGCAACCATATTAAGAAAACTCAATAACTACAACTATATTTTGAAAAAGACAGTAATCTATTTTTTAATTCTATTTGTTTGTAATTCGTGCGCAACATTAATAAATAAGCCGACAACGAACATCAAATTATATTCAGACAAACAGACAGAATTGATTGTAAATAAGAAAAAGTATATAATCGAAAATAAAAATAAAATTAAAGTTCTCCGCCAAAACGACACCTTGATTCTCCTTTTGAGATTGGCAGAGAAAGCTCAATTGAGTTTAACGGATGAGATAAAAATACAACTTGTAACTATTACAGCATTTAATATTAATACCAGATACGATGACTACAAAATGAGTTTCAAAAAACAATGTACCACTGAATTTACCGAAGAGTGGATTGAAAAATTAAAAGAGCTAAGATCATGGATAAAAACATTGATACAACAATAGCAAAATATCTGGATTTGATTAAAGAAAAATTCACTGATATTGAGAAAGTATATGTATTCGGCTCATATGCTAAAGGGAAATCAACAGAGGATAGTGATATAGACCTGGCATTGATTTTTTCCAACCTGGATGATTCAAAACGATTTGATATTCAAGTACAACTTATGATGTTGGCAGCGCAGATTGATTCAAGAATTGAACCACATCCAATTTCTTTAAACGATTTTGATTCGGGAAATCCATTTGTTGTAGAAATTAAAAAGACAGGATTTGAGGTTGTTGCATAAGCCACATAAGCACAACAAATGGTATAGTGCATGCGGGTTTCAGTGGGTTAACGAAGGTTTGTGACTCGTAAAAAAAGTCAGTACCAACTTGATAATTAATCGCTTCGTAATCCCGCACGCACCATAACCATAAACCGTGTGTGCCTTGAACTTCTGCTATCATGCAGAAGATGCTGTACAAATGATGGAAGACCTTAATTAAAACGATTCAGATGTGTGGAGGACGAGCGAACTGTCTTATCTGGCGCTGAGCGTAAGAATTAAGGATTGGCCTTCCGCCTACGACGATCAGGCGTAGCAGGCAACCGATCCGCATTTGCGGTGAGCTCATGAGTACCTATGAAAATAAACACGGTACGAATAAACTACCTTACGCTGCGCCGGGCGGAACGGCGAAGCCCTCATGAGCGGGTTGCGGAGCAGCAAGTGCGAAGCGAATAAACTTCCGGGGTGGTGAACGATAAGGAAAAGCGTGGTCATGAATCATGCAGGTGAGTGTGTCGGAGCTGAATAGATTGAACCGGCGAATGAGGCCTCGATAGCGGATAAGAAGATGTCGAAACTGAGGGATCACGGTTTATCTCAGGAGCAACGTGTGGCAGGAGTCCTGATTTCTGGCCACATGGCATCCGGGGTAAAGCCGGCAGGACTGGCACAACAGGCGTTTGTACGGAACAAGGGAAGTCGTTGTCGCTCTGCAAAATGAATACAGGAAGCAGACATATGAAATTCGTATGAGACAACGGTGGCGGACTCATTCGTAGTAGTGTTGATATCTATCGAAAGATAGAAGGAGCGAAGGGATTAGCTAATTTTTATTGCATTTTGCCAACTTGAAAGAGGAAGAGCTTTATATGCAATAGAGATTAGAAGAGCCGTATGACGGGAGATTATCAAGTACGGTTCTGTGAGAACCCGGGGGTGAAATTCCCTTGGGTGACTCGACTGGCATTCATGCTGAGAAACCACCTTGAAACTAGGTGAAATTGTTTATATTTGAGATAAAAACTTAAGTGGCAAAGGAATCCGAAATCATATTTTACCAATCTGATGATGGAAACGTAAAAATTGAAGTTTTCTATCATGACGAGACCTTTTGGATGACTCAAAAGAAAATAGCCAAGTTATTTGGAGTCCAAAGACCTGCAATTACAAAACATTTAAAGAACATCTTTGAATCTGGAGAATTACAGGAAGATTCAGTTAGTTCCATTTTGGAACATACTGCTGAAGATGGGAAAAATTACAAGACAACTTTTTACAATTTAGATACTATCATTGCTGTTGGATATCGTGTAAATTCAATTAGAGCAACAAAATTTAGGATTTGGGCAACTAAGGTACTAAAAGAGTTTATTACAAAAGGATTCGTGTTAGATGATGAGCGATTAAAACAAGGCAAACACTTTGGAAAAGATTATTTTGATGAGCTGCTCGAAAGGATTCGAGAGATTCGTGCCAGTGAAAGAAGATTCTATCAAAAGATAACGGATATTTATGCCTTATCGATTGATTATGACAATTCAGATAAGTTGACTAAAGATTTTTTTGCAACCGTTCAGAATAAACTACACTGGGCAATTACTGGTAAAACTGCTGCTGAGATTATTTATTCTTCAGCCGATGCTGCAAAATTATACATGGGATTGACAAACTGGAAACATGCACCTGATGGAAAAATATTAAAGTCAGATATTTCAGTAGCAAAAAACTACTTAAATGAGCAGCACATAAAAGAACTTAACAGGATTGTTTCAGCATATCTTGATTTGGCAGAGAGTAGAGCAGAAAGACAGATTCCAACTAATATGCAGGATTGGATTGGTTTTCTTCATCAATTTTTGGAACTGTCAAACTTCCCAATTTTAAAAGACAAAGGAAAAGTTAGCTTTTTGGAGGCAAAACTCAAAGCTGAACAGGAGTATGATAAATATAGAAAGATTCAGGATAAATACTATTCATCTGATTTTGATAAAGAAATTAAACGATTGAAAGGTGAGGAATAATGCACGAAATGCCAACACATGGTATAGTGCATGCGGGTTTCAGAGGTATTCGAGCGTTTGTGGCTCGTAAAATAGGCATTAAAATGAACAAATGAAGAGAAGTATAATTTTGAATAAATGATTTCTCTCATTAATTATGACATCAATACTCTTTCGGAATATTGATATTGCTGATGAGATCCAGTTTTGCATCAAAAAATTCTATTTTAGACTTAACAATTACAATTTACCTTATCTGTTATAGTTCCGTTGATTTAGAAACTTTTAATTCGAAACAAATCAATACCTCAGATTACTGATAATTCCAATCATGAAAGCAGAAGTTTGCTAATTGGTACTTATATACTACTAAAAGAAAAATCAAAAAATATTTGAATATGTTTAAGGTATGGATATTACCTTTCATTGAAATATTCATAGTAACATTTATATAAATTAAAGTTTGAAGTGCATTTTCAGAATTATAAATATAGATAAAGTTTGAATTCAGATTCCTTTTCAATTCTGAAGATTACTTGCTATGAATTTCACGCCTAAAAAATTAGTGATGACTTTTGTGATTGAGAATTGCTTTGTTTTATTATGGATTTGTAAACTGGAAATCAAGGGAAATGAAAGAGTATTAATATACATATCATAATAAAAGTGGAATTCATGCTATAATTTATGCTTTTGTATTACTTAATCGGTATTGAAATATTCGTTTTTCACTTGCTCCTTTCAACATTGGAATATTGTTATTTCATGGATATTTATAGGATTAAGTTCATATACTGCTATTCAAGTCTATGGATATGCAAAATCATTATTCAAAAGACAGATTTTGTTTTATTCAGAAGTCATGGATGCTCAGATATGGTATATTGAATGAAGTTGAAATACATTTTTCAGATATTGAAAATATAGATATTATCAAAAGAGAGAATAAAAGAAGACAATATTATACTTAAACTTTACAGCAACTGTGGATGATATATAAAGTCATAATGTAATATTTCTTTTAAAAAGTGAAAATACCTTAACCGGAATATATGGTTTACTCCTAATAGTTTAGAGTAATGTACTTGGCATATTGATAGATCCACAGATATTTAGGAGAAGAATAAATTAAAACCATACATACACATGGTATAGTGCATGCGGGTTTCAGAGGTGTTCGAGAGTTTGTGGCTCGTAAAAAAAGTCGGTGTAAACTGATAAGTTATCGCTTCGTAATCCCGCACGACACCATAGTGTGCCGAGAAGCAGAACATCGGCAAAGAAAAGTTCTGCATGCTGTAATTGAGATGGTGGAGACCATTTGTAAGGTTGACCCACCGCTGTCGTCTGTTCAGGCGAGGGCAGCAAACCGCCTAAAGGTGCTTTGGTAAAGAGCCAGGGTGCTGAGCGTTTAGGAAAAGGCTATGCCACGAGTATGGTCAGGTATGGATAAAGGAGATGAACGAAAATGAACCGCTGATGAGGTGTCGGGAAGTGCGCTATTCTCCATCAAAAGCTGTAGAGTATGTGATGCAGTGATTAGTATAACGGGGACCTGATTACTGGTTATACGATGGGCGTCATTCAGGCGGCATGAACTTTATCCGGGCTTAGTTACGGAACTCGGGAACCTGCATTGACAATGTAAAGGGAAGGGCACAATGGGCACACCCCAGAGGCCATAATACCGATGAGTTATGCAGGGACGGATTGCCCCGTAGCAGTAAAGAAATGTTTGTAATGGACAGTGGAGCGAAGGGGGCAAGTTATACAGGATCATAACATGGAACAACTCACAAAGAGGATGACTTTGATGAATGAGTCAAAATTGGTAGCGTATAACTGGCTAAAACGGATTAAGGAGCAGTTTCCCGGACTGAGATAATGCTTTGAACAGACCCTTTCAGAATTAATAATGGGGTATGGCTTTCTTAGGAATCATCAACAAAAGGATTGATAATGTAAACATTCACAAATTGTCATTGTTTTTTGGTGGTCTGTGGACAATTTAATAATCCTGACACCTCATGAAAGCTTTTAAATATCTCATATTCAGGTTCCAGATCCAGTTCTTAGGGCCAGTAGTTGTTCTCTTTGCAATTTTACCCACTTGCCAACCTGCCGTCTCGCAGACGATCCGTCGGCTTGATAATTCAACCATATCTGCAGCGAAACTCACCGCCGAAATAGACACGCTAATGAAAGCGGCTCATGTAACGGGCATGGTAGTTACCGTATTCAACGACAATAAGCCCGTATATGAGAGGGCTTTCGGTTATAAGAATGCCGATACCGGGGAACCTCTTCACACCGATACGGAATTTTATGGTGCATCTCTGAGTAAGGCCGTATTTTCGGTACTGGTCATGAAACTGATCCAGGAGGGCCGGTTGGACCTGGATAAGCCACTTCAGGATTATCTGCCAAAACCCATATATGACTATCCACAAGTCACCACAAAAGCCTGGCATGAAGACTACAGTAGTCTGAAAGATGACAGCCTTTACCGTAAAATCACCGCCCGTATGTGCCTTGACCATACCTCTGGATTTCCTAACTGGCGATGGTTTCAGCCGAATCATCAATTGCACGTTGAAAGAGAACCGGGAACACGTTACCAGTATTCGGGTGAGGGAATGGTATTTCTACAGGTAGTCGTGGAAAAAATGCTGAAAAAACCTTTGGATTCTTTGGCTCATAAGATAGTATTCGGTCCCCTGGGAATGAAGACATCATCTTATACCTGGCAACCACGATTTGAGAATGATTACTGTTTTGGCCATGATACAAATCAGAAAGTTCTGCCAAAAGACAAAGACAATGCAGCCCGTAGTGCCAGTACCCTGGAAACAACGCCGGAGGATTATGCCCGGTTTATGACCGGGGTGATGAATAACGAAATTATCAATGAAAAAACAAGGGATGAAATGTTCACGCCCCAGGTCCGGATACGCAGCCTGAGACAATTTGGTCCGCTGGCACTGAAGGATTCTACAATGAATGATGGAATCCAACTAAGTTATGGTCTGGGGTGGGGACTATATAAAACTCCCTATGGCTGGGGAGCCTTTAAAGAAGGTCATGGCAGCGGTTTTCAGCATTATTCAGTGATCTTCACACGTAGAAAAATAGGAATTCTGATTATGACTAATAGCGATAACGGGGAAAGCATCTTTAAGCAACTCCTGGAAACAGCCATTGCAGATAAATACCTGCCCTGGCAATGGGAAAATTACATTCCATACGATTTTTCAACAAAGAAATAAACGGCTGGCAAACCTGTACCTTCATGTAGGGTTTGATAAGTGGATGGAGAAATAATCATCGGGAGAAGCCTTTTGAAAGGTATGCCGATGATATGCACCTGATTGAGAGTGCTCCATTTAATCTTGGACCAAACAAAGTGTATCCAGGAGTACCTGGAAACCTTGTTGCATTCATTTGTCGGGTTTCATTTCATCGTGGATTTGAGGGATATGTTTCATTTACAGCAAAATCACAATTGATTGCAGCATTACCAAAAGACCCTTGGAGCGATTCGTGTAGGTGGACAATTGATGGTCATCAATACAGATGCTGCACTAAAGTTGATTGATAAATATTTTAAAAATTGAATAATATGGGATTGATTGGTGAACCATTAGATGTAGATTTCTTTGTTGACCCTCGTCCTTTAACAGATAAAGAGAAAAAAATGATTAGTGATTTCATTAAGGCTGACAAAGAGAAAAGAAAAAATAAAAAGACCTCTAAAAAAGGCACGTACACCAATAATTAGGGCTTCATACGGTCTGAAATGCCTGTCCCGGTATCCCGGGAACCCAGTATGAAGCACCAGTTGAACTACATCCCGCGGAACATCAACTATGGAGTTTCGAGAATCCCGATGTTTTATCGGGATTAGATATAAGACATTAAAGTTCTTTGATAAGAAAGTTTAAAAAACGGTTGTTCTTTGTGAAGAAGGTAAGCCAGTGATTTGAACGGATTGAGAAATCAAAGCGTTTGGGGCCAGATATTATACCTACGCTAAGCTGTTTTCATCCAGCCTGAAACAGGATTCCTGCCATCCTTTTCATTGCGTAACTTTGCTATACTGAATAAAAAATCAAGGGTCACACTGTCGTTGTCAAAAACGCAGGTAAGCGTGTCCCCGTGAACCGTTTCTATGAAACGCCAGGTGAGCACCAGGGTTTTCTTATCTTTCCAGGTAGCGCTGGCGGCTACGATCGAGTCAAAATCGATGCGGCGAAGCGAAAACAGGGAATGAGGCCGTGGTTTGTAATTCCCCTCCCTGATCCAGGAATTCATTCCGTGTTTAATATTTATGTCGGGTTTGCCATCTTCTTTTAGTGTGAAAAGGCAGGTATTATCTTCTTCATCAAACAGGAACGATACTGATTTTGCGTTGAAGGGATTGTCCTCAAGAACAAATTCCTTTCCCGAGATTTTTGGAGCGATCGGGGAATACGCATTCATTTGTGGCGGAATGTATTTTAGCTCCTTACTGTTTTGTTGAAGTTGTTTCATTTCTGTTTCTGCAGGAGGTAACGGTGCGATCTTCATGCCCGGGACCAGGATATCCCAAACCATCTGCATGGTTGTTGCGGTGTCGGTACTTTCACTGGTAATGGCGACCACTGCATCCTGATCCGGGAAAACCATGCTGAACTGTCCGAAAGCTCCATCGGCACGAAACCCGCCGGGAGGATTCATCCAGAACTGGTATCCGTAACCAAATCCCCAGCTACTGTCGTTATGGCCGTTTTCAATCTGTTTTGACGAAGCCCTTGAAACCCATTCTTTGCTGATCACCTTTTTCCCGTTCCATGTTCCTTGCTGTAAAAACAACTGGCCAAATTTTGCGAGGTTTTCGGTTTTCATCCGCAGGTGCGATGCCCCCATATTAATACCTTCAAAATTTTCTGTCCATGTGGAATCGGCAATGTCAAGTGGTTCGTACAAGCGCGGGTGCAGGTATTCATGGGCCGAATAACCGGTGACACGTTTAACGATGGCGCTCAACATGAAACTCGCCCCTGAATTATATAAAAACCGTGATCCCGGCTCAAATTCCACAGGGATGCTTAAAAACGTCTTTTCCCACGGAACGCCCTCCGGCGAGGCTTCGAGTGTCATGATAGAATCATGGGCATGACCAACCGACATGGTCAGGAGATGTTTAACCCTGAGGTTGGAGAGGTTTTCACTGACATTGTCCGGCAGCATATCGGGGAAAAACGTAATAACGGGATCGTCCACCGTCAGGTAGCCTTCTGAGACAGCGAAACCGATGGCGGTGCTGGTAAAACTCTTGCTGGCTGAATACAACTGTTGCCTGTGTTCCGCGGAATAAGGGTCCCACCAGCATTCGGCCACAACGTTCCCGTGCCTCAGTATCATCAGACTGTGGAACTCCTGGCCGCTGGTTGCCACCGCGTCCAGGAATTGTTGAATGACCATGGAAGAAATACCCTGTTTCTCGGGCGTGCTTCGTGGTAAGACAAACGGGCCCGTGATCCTATCATTCAAACCGGCGGCCTTCATAACAGGTAAAAAACTAAGCCCGGCCATACCCAGGCCGGTATTTTTAATGAAACTTCTCCGGTTAACCATGTTCGTCTGCTGTTTGATGGAATGTCAGATTAAATATAGTCAATCCACATTAAAAACAGGAATATCGATTTTTTTTTCAGATCGGCACGCTGATTTTTTGCTCTTTTTTCCAGTAAGGAGAGAAGGGAAGACATGGCCTGCTGATCCTGCATTTGTTCCTACCATACAAAAAGTTACGTGTGATCCAACCGGCAAAGTAACTACCTGCCCCAATGGTGATGTTCCGGTTGACAAAGGAGTTTGCACTGATATAGTTATCAGGGCCACAGAAAACCATGCATTGACCTGCAAAAAGAAGTACAGGAGGACATGAAATTTAATTTTGATACGTATCCGAATAATTGGGGCTTATCACATCCTGATAAAAATACAGACCATAGACGAGTTCCTAACCCAATGACTTATTTTTCAAGCCATGGAATAAAGGTTCGACGGCCTTCGGTGAAACTCCGGGGATAAAGCAATGCGGGGGATTGGTAAAAAATCCTGCTGTACCGCTCTGAAATTGAAATATTTTGCTACTTTTATTTTAGAGATTATAAAAGTTCGAAAAGTGGTTCGTAGGAACGGAGAGGGTTTTTGGTATGAAAACAGGTAGTTTTTATCTTTTGAAGATGGATAGAGTGGGTTTAGAAAGGAAAATATAACTTCTTGGCACAAGATATTATACGTAATATTTAGGATAATTATTGAGAATTTATTAAACAAACATTATAAACTTAAAAGAAATAACATGAAAGATCATTCTATTAGAACAAAAGTAGTTTCTGTGTTCTTAGCAACATTAATACTTGCGACAACTAGTTGTGTTAGTACAACAATGATTCAATCAACTCCGGCAGGTGCAAAGATTTATATTGATGGACAACCAGCAGGAACGACACCATATACATATTCTGATACAAAAATTGTTGGAAGCGTGACTTCTGTCAAAATTGAGAATGAAGGTTACGAACCGATGAATACAATGTTTACGAGAAGCGAGCAAGCAGATGTGGGAGCTATAATAGGTGGGGTATTTTTTTTAGTTCCATTCTTGTGGACGATGAAATATAATCCTACACACACATATGAGTTAACGCCATTGACAGATAATAATAAAACAGAGATTGATAATCAAGTACAAAATAATACCGAATCAAAAGCGGACAGACTAAGAGAATTAAAAAAACTTTTGGATGAAAAAATATTGACTCAAGAAGAATATGAAAAGGAAAAACAAAAAATTTTAGAAGAAGACAAATGATTACGTTGCCCAATACGCAATATAAAACAGTGGGGGTTCAGTGGATTGTGTGCGTTTGGTTCTCACATCTTTTTTTTCCTCGTGGGACAGGAACGTGGCCCGAAAACCCAACCGTTTCATATTGTTAATCGTTGTGGTGCATTTGAAAAAACGTCCCGAAAATGAATTGACGATTCAAAACATATAGTTATCTTTGACGTTAGTAATGTAAAATGAAAGTATGATTGTTTCATTTGGTTCAAAGGATACCGCGAATATATGGAATGGAGAACGAGTAAAAAAGACGCCGATTGAGATACAGCAAATTGGACGGAGAAAATTGAGAATGATTAATAACTCCCAAAATTGGTCTGATTTGAGAATACCTCCATCCAACAGACTTGAGAAATTAAAAGGTTCAGATTTTTATAGTATCAGGATTAATGACCAATGGAGAATAGTATTTAGGTGGATCGATAATAATGCACACGATGTTGAGATATTTGATTATCATTAAAAAATTGGAGGATTAAAAAATGGACAGATTAGCAAACATACATCCAGGAGAGATTTTACTTGAAGAGTTTTTACGTCCTCTTGAGATTACTGCTTACAGATTATCAAAGGATACAGAGATGCCACAGACTCGTATTTCACAGATTATTAAAGGAAAACGGAGGATAACGGCTGATACCGCATTGAGATTTTCCTCATATTTCGGGACAACTGCAAAATTTTGGCTTGGACTTCAAGATGATTATGACATTGAAGAAGAGAGAAAAGACAAGCAAGAAATATTAACGAAAATAAAGACAAACGCACCACAATAAATAGGACTCTGAGCGGTCGACTTTCCGATAGCAATCGGAACAGCGATGAGTCCATATTGAACTACACTTCGGCAGGCTCAGTGCACCGCACCCGCCGGACTATCAGCAGGTAAGCTATACATTTAATGACGTTTTTTGTTGATTTTTGGGATTGAGCTGGCCGAAGATTCCTGGAAGCTTGAAGTTTTTATGCCCTTATTTACCTGGAAACAGGTGATATCATCCGGATTTTTGCTGTTTTTGGTATCCGGGGTGCATAGTTTTCCCGGCACCATTGATCCGGTATAATCCGGGATTTAAAAAGTTGATGCCGTAAATCCGGGAGAAGTTACCTTGTCAGACGACCTGATCCTGGGCAGTTCCCTTACCACCACCATCCGGCCGTTTTTGCATACCGGACACTCACAGGGATTAAAGCCTGTGAGATGCACAAAGCGTTGCAGCCGGGTTTCAGGAGGTTCATTTTCTTTTAATTGCTTATCCACAATAAGCAATTTATTTTGAAAATAAGAAGTGAAGGGTGGATGTACCTGGTAACATACACATGAAACAATCGCAAATCCTTCCCGGAAAGTACAAAAAATTGTATCGCATTACATAAAAACTCTAAAAATTATGTATTGAGATACAAAAAAATTGAAAAAAAATTGTATTATATTACATAAAATAACCGGTATCGAAAATTTAATCCTTCTGCCAAATTGCTTGTTGGGGATAAGCAATTTCTTTTATTAGCGTTTCGATATCAGGCTTCTGCTGCGGTACAAACTGCAATGCAAGGTTTTTCTTGGTTGTATGGTTATAAATTTGATATCTCAGATATTAGGAATATCAAAGAAATATAGATAATGCCAGCACGCAACAGCCGGTAAATTTATTCGGCACTCTCGGCCGGCACACCTCCCACTCATGAGGGCGTTGCCGTTCATTGCCAGGTTCACTTCGAATTTCGTAAATTCGGGTAAATAATAATTAATGGCTTTTATGAACACTTCCGTCCCTGGCAACGAAACTTACCGCCGAAACCAACCAAAAAACTGATCAAAACAACATGAAGAAAAAGAATCAAACAAAAGTTACAAATCGAAATTTTGACACAATCAGTCCATCAGCAAAATCACTGCTCTTGATGAAAGGTCACACCAATATCCCTTATGCCCGACAAACAGCTGAATTACTCTCTCATCCGGAGAAATATATACCTGATTTTGACAATAAGGATTTCATGTTTTGGGCCAGGACACTGCATTTTGAAGATAGATACTGGAGCATCGATAATTTATTGACCGATTTAGATATAAAGAATGTTTTAGAACTTTCATCAGGCTTTACCTTTCCTGGCTTAGTATTTTCTAAAAGAAAAGGAATTCATTACATTGATACCGACCTGCCCTCTGTTATTGAGATAAAAAATGATTTAGGTATATCGCATGATATTAAATTATTAAACTCCCCTCATTATGATTTATAGATTTAAAAATCTGGCTAAGACATCCATTTTGGGTTTATTACTCTTCAATGCTGCATCTGCATTAGCACAAGACGGAACAATCTATCCACTCGCCTCCCCGGCCGAACCAAATGCTATCCCGCTTGGCACAGGTGGTGTCGATAACCAATCCGCCTCAGAGACCTGGTTCCGCCAGTGGGGAGACCCGATGGCTCGTAACATAACCACTGCAACCCTTACCCCATTCCTGCCGGAACCGGGTATAGCAAACGGTGCGGCAGTGATCGTGGCTCCCGGTGGTGGTTTTAGGTGGCTTTCCCTGGGCAATGAAGGTTGGGAAGTCGCCGAGGCCCTTGCAAAGCAGGGAATCGCCGCATTTGTTCTCAAGTACCGACTTTTCCCGACACCAGAATCACTCGATGACTTCACAGCATGGATGAATCGTTTTTTTACACCTCCAGATGAAACCTCCGATACTATTAAAGACGAAGCACCTTCTGGTCCTATGCAGTTGAACCTGTCGAACCAGCTTGAGGACGCTGAGGCAGCTTATGCCATGATCGTTAAACGAGCTGAGGAGTGGGGTGTCGATACAAACAAAATAGGCATGATTGGCTTCTCGGCCGGTGCTGGCCTCACAATGCATTCTACGCTGAACTCTCAATCAATGGACCTGGCCTTCATAGGTCTGATCTATGGTGGCATGGGGCCGGTAAAAGTGCCAGATAACGCTCCGCCTATGTTCAACGTTATAGCCACCGATGATTTTCTCTTCAGGGGTCAATTTGGGGTCATCGATTCCTGGTACAAAGCAGGCATACCTGTTGAATTTCATCTTTATCAAAATGGTGGTCATGGTTTCGGCTTGGGGAATCCCAATCGAACCAGTAATCGTTGGTTTGATGCCTTTTTACACTGGTTAGATGTTAATGGTTTTCTTATGGATAAGACCGAAGAGTGAGGAGAAATTATTCTTGACAAGGGTGAAGTAAGCAAAATGATTCTTTGAACCAATAAATCCATACCGATTCGAAAGAAACTACAAGGTGCGTGTTTTTTCGAACGGATAAACTCGACATAATCCGGTAAATTTCATTGCCAGATTTTCTCCGAATTTCGTAAATTCGGATAAACGATTGATGGTTTTAACGGACGGTTGAAAAAATTTCGAAAAAGTTCTTGAAGACCTATATGCGTATCCTCGTTCGCAAAGTAAATTCACTGTGATCGTCGTATTCAGAATGGGACTTTACTCATAAAGCTGTTTATTTTTAAGATATTTGTGAAGGTTTCGCCGTTATGCAGTCGCCCAGACTAGGACTTAATTTTTTTGATTATCGCGACAATCAACCAGATCAGAAGTGCCACTATGGCTACACAAACCAATACTCCTATCCATACACCGGCCTCAAAAATTCCTTTAATAATACCACATCCTCCAAGGGTCAGACCCAGAACCATTAGAAGGATAAACCATAATTTACTTACCCATTGTTTATTTTCCATAATATCAGTTTTTGTTTTAATTATATCTTCTGCCTTAGTAAGGTTACGCTCTATTTTATTCATATGGCTTTTTTCATCTCTCTTTTTAAGTTTATCTTTCCACTTGGAAAAACTGGAATTTCGGATGCCAGTAGAAATATGCCGGCAAAACTTAGAATATAGCGAAGGGGTATGAAAGGGATAAGCATGAAAAGCCCTCCCAACACAATCTGAGTATACCAAGTAATGACCGTAAATACTCCTACATTTAGAATCAATTCCTTTCATTCAGAAATTAATTCATTTGGTTAATAATTCATAAGAAAGGTCAGGGAATTTTTAAATTCCTTAGTAAAGAACTTTGAGAAAAAATTATGCCAGAAGCACCATATACCGGATAATGCCTGATATCAGTGATACGGAAAGGACTGTATCCAAAGTAGCTACGGAATCATAATCATCCTTTATCTGTGGAATCTGGGAATTTTTTTCTACATCTTGGATAAGCCAATCCGTAGCCCGGAATATATCTAACTTAATAGTACTGATGTGTTAAAATTTAAAAACAAATTTATAGAAGATTCTTTAATTATATTTGGAATAATAGACGTCTGCATTCCGATAGCTCCCGCAACAGCGATGAGTATATGTTGAACTGCACTTTGGCAGGCTCAGTGCACCGCACACGCAGGGTTAAAAGCAAGCAAGCTAACGCACTTAATGGCGTTTTTTGTTAATTTTAAAATTAAATTTCGTTAGGAATATTTCACTGTTGTCCGGTAAAACTGAAAATTCCTAATAATATACACTTAATTGACTGATATTCAATACAGCATTTTTCATTTCTTAAAAGTAAGCCCCCCTTATTTCTGGAAATAAGGAATTTTCGAAATCATTCGCTCGCTGCTTAATGAGTCTCCTCCATGTTCCTTCCGGATCTTCCAGGAAGCTGTAAATATTGATATAATTCATTAACTGCTGCCTGATTACCGATACCATATTTGAAAAAGCCCAGGAACGTTTAACCCTGCTCTTTATAAGCGTAATCAACAGGTTTGCCAGCATGGCTGCCCATATCTGGATTTCAATGGCATTTTCATTGTCTCCCAAAAAATACTTGAGCGGGAAGTTCTGTTTCAGTTGTTTGAAAAGCAATTCAATTTGCCATCTCTGCTTATAAATCCTGGCAATTTTTTCTGCTGTCAGATCGAAGTTATTCGTGATGAATTCAAACACCCGTTTATTATCTGCATCCCAATAGATAATGCGTCTTGCCCGGTGTTGTTTCTTTTTGTTGCTGCCATAGTAAAGAGTGATCTCTTCATCTTTTTGGACAGCAGAATCGCTCTGAACATCAAAGTCTCTGGTCGATTTGCGATCATTGCGGAAATGACCTTTCCCATGCAAAAACAGAACTTATCCAGAGACGCCAGGTGATGGACATCCCTCCGATCATACCTCAATATATCGAGCAGAGGGTATTTCGAAGTGTTTGCAGTTGCGATCACGTTACGGAATCCTCATTTCCAACAGGAATAAATGCACCCATCAGCTATGGTCCAAATATAGAGGCCACCATAGCCTTTTTACATACCCGTCAATATATTCCCTTCAAAAGAATGAGCGAGTACTTTCGTGATGTGTGTAACCTGCCGGTGAGCCAGGGAGCGATTTATGATATGCTGAAACGTTTTGGTCAAAAAGCTTTATCTACCTGGCAACATATAGCCAAAGAAGTTCAAGGCAGTAAAGTGGTTGGTTCGGATGAAACAGGCGCCAAATTCAACGGAAAAAAAGGTTGGTTCTGGACCTGGCAAAGTAACAAGGCCACGTTTATTACATTTTCAGGAAACCGGGGAACGGACACTATTAACACAAATTTTGAAAAGGGTTTTACAGATGCAGTGTTGGTGCATGATTGCTGGAAAAGCCATTTTGAGACTAAAGTCAAAACCCATCAAATTTGCATTGCTCATCTTTTAAGGGAACTTACCTTTTTTGAAGAACGTTATTTATCACCATGGTCTTCCCAGTTCAAAGAACTATTATATGGTGCCCTGGAATTGAAAAACAATTTATCTCCGCCTCAATATTTCTACCCATTACATCAAAGAACTGAACTTGAACGCACCCTTAGAGTCTTATTACAAACCGAAATTCCCAAACGGATGAAGGAGGTGGTTGCTTTTCAGAAACGAATGAACAAGTACAAAGACTATTTATTTATTTTCCTTTACTATCCTGAAGTCCCGCCAGATAATAATGCCTCAGAAAGAGCGATCCGCAATATCAAGGTTAAACAAAAAGTCTCCGGACAATTTAAATCCCAACGCGGTGCTGAAATCTACGCCATTATCAGGTCCATAACGGACACCTGCATTAAAAATAGCCAGAATGTTTTGTCCGCCTTTCATACTATTGCTAAATTAGTACCTGAATAGTTACCATTCTTTTTGAATCAATTACTGACCATCAACAGTCAAGGAATATATGTACATACCTTTCTTTAATTTATTACCATCAATCGTTACAGACAGAATACCATGATCATTTAATTCTTTGACCATAACTTCTGAACCATTTAGGCTATGGACATATAATGTTGCTTTATCAATTTGGTCAGGCAAAAATATTTTTATAACTGTTTGATCATAAAAAGGATTTGGAGAATTTTGATAAAATTGGATTATCTAATTCTTGCGAAGTGCTCTTTTTTGAATGGACTATTTTATTCTTTCTTGTCCTAATGCCGGATGGGCATTTACTTTTTTGCTTGATCAAAAAAATAAACAAAGCGTGGGCGCTAAAGCTTTAACGGTGGCGCAAAATCTAGTCAAAATTATCCCGACATTTACCTACAAGGCCTGCGACATTTTGTCGGCCATCGCACCATGATTTAAAACATAAATCGTATTTAGGTAACTTTCAATTTTACCGGACATTAAGGATAATTAATATAGCCTTTAATGATAAATATTTGGTAATACTCACATATCAAACTTTTTCTAATAAAATTCATATGCAAATTAAAATTACGATAAACTTTTTCATTTATCAAAATTTTTTTACTTTTTTTGCATTACATCAAATTTTTTATGCAGGATGCTACTGGATTTATCCTTTTTTAGCATATACTATTAAAGGTGATTATTTAAATAATAGGCTATGCACACAATATTTCCATATTGAACTATGAATTTATAAAATTCATCTATAAGTTCCCTAAGTGCAAGTTTTGAGAGGGTGTATTCCTGCTCAGATGTCAATGGATGCCTGGAATTGTAATGGATGGTTCCTGCCGAAACTTTCACCCAACCGGTTTCTTCGAGAATCTCCTCATCATATCCTAATTCCTCTGCTTTTTCGAAGTGACCGGCGAAATCACACTTGTGTATCTCGCCGGTCCTTGTGATCCAACAACTGATCTTCATGCTGAAAGTCTTTTGTTTTCATCTTCTTCTCCGTCTTTCTTGACATCTCGCGTTCCCCACATCTGCCTGATCTCGTCGAGACCAAAGCGTTTCCCGTTCTTTTTGTAATATTCTCCGTGATGCCAATACCAGGCTACCTTGCTTGCGGAGAAACGGAACCCATTCTCCTTCAGATATTCCTTGTACTGCTTCGTTTCGCCGGTAAGCCATAGCCAGCTTCCAATGATCTCGATGTTCACACCTGTGAGGTTGAATACCTTGGGATCATCTCTGCAAATGGGTTGATTGTCTTTTCCTCTGCTTCAGCGCGGAATCCGGTGAAATTCTGACTGATCAGCTACTTTGAAAGATTCTTAAATAATATGTTTTCCCACAACGAAAACTCTTCATTGGGAGATTCCGGAAGGTGATGGCAGGGGTAAATGATGGTAAAATAAAAGCCTGTTTTTGCGTCAAATGAGGCAAAAACAGGCTTTTATTTTTGTGATTCCGGCGCGATTCGAACGCGCGACCCACAGCTTAGAAGGCTGTTGCTCTGTCCAACTGAGCTACGGAACCGGACTTTGATCCGTTTTTCCACGGATCGACCGCAAAGATATAAAAAAATGTTTTATGACGGAATACTTTAAACCCGCTATCCGGAAAAACGGTAGCGGCAGCGCTTGTTATGCATTCTCGGGTTGTTCCGGGACCGTAAATTCATTCGTCCAAAATTTAACACCGATTATACATGATCCTTAGGCATATTTGCCCGAAAATCTCTATATTACCACAAATTTGACTACGGGGAATGGGGAATTTTAACATGCGTTACTATGCTGTGGTTGCCGCATTTAGCATTCTTGTGTGGATTCTGGATGCAACGGCTGGATACTTCATTGCTTACCCTGCTTTCACTTTCGCCGGCATCCTTATCACCGCCATACCCACATACGTACTTACGGAACGGATCATCTTCACGCTTTTTATCTTTGCAGGGGGGTATTTTCATTCCCGGAACAGTGCCGAATATCTGGATATCAGGCAACATTCCGCCGAGCAGGAAAAGCGGTACCGGCTCATCACGGAAAACAGCAACGATGTCCTCTGGACCATGGATCTGGGCGGCAGGATCAACTATATAAGCGCTTCCGTGGAGAGACTTCTCGGGTATACGGCACCCGAGATCGCGGGAATCACTTTCCAGGAAACACTGACACCCGGATCCCTTAAAATTGCCAAAGGCCTGTTCGATCACTTCAAGAAGATACTGGCAACGGAGCCGGGAAAAATACCGTCGGTAATCACCGAACTGGAACATACCACCAAAAAAGCCGGAACGGTATGGGCCGAGGCCTCCGTTACGATCATTCCCGGTTCGAACGGGACTCCGCCTTTCTTTCTCGGAGTTTCCAGGGACGTCAGCGCACGGAAAAGAAAAGAGGACGAGTTGCGGCAGAGCGAGGAGAACTACCGGCTTCTCGCCGAGACCACGATCGATTTCATCATGGTTCACGATACCGAGGGATTTATCACCTACGCCAATTCGGCTGTCCTTAAGGCGACTTCATACAATATTGAAGAAATTAAGGGGCTCCCGTTCACCGATATCATTCCCGGGGAATACCATGATCTTTTAAAAGCGTTTGCCGCCCGGCGCGAGGGAGATGATTGTTCACGCTTTTTTTATGAGATCGAGATCTTCACCAGGGATCGCCGCAAGATGCCTGTGGAAGTGAGTTCGGCTCCTCTTATGGTCCGTAACCGGGCTATGGCCGAGCTGATCACCGCGAGAGATATAAGCGAAAGGAGGGAAGGGCAGAGGACCCTTATCGAAAATGAACGCAGGTTCAGGAGTTATATCGAACATTCACCTGTTCCGGTTTTCATCATTGATTCCGAAGCTGTGATCCGGTTTGTCAATAATGCGACGGCCGCTTACCTGGGTTACCCGGTCCATTCATTTACGGGGAAAAATTTCGCCACGTTTCGCCCGGAAGGTCAGCGGGAAAAGGCTCCCAAGCAATTGGAAAGACTTGTGCAACACGGGAAACCCGGCGATGAGATCAACCTGGTCTGCAGCGATGGCCGGGAGGTTACCGTTATGGTCCGGGGAACGGTCCTCGAAGACGGTTCATTTCTTGTTTACGCGGTGGATATCACCGAAAGGATCCTGGCTGAAAGGAAGATCCGGGAAACCGATGAGAAAATCCGCGAGATGAACGCGGGGCTGGAAGAAATGGTTAGGGAGCGTACGGAAGAACTGATGCAGGCCAACAACGAACTGGAAGCTTTTTCCTATTCCGTTTCCCATGATCTACGCGCCCCTCTCCGTCACATCTCCTCCTTCGCCAGCATGATCCAAAAATCACCTGCAATAAAGAATGAGTCCAGGTTGCAGCATTATTTCAATAACATCACCGGCTCTGTTGAGAAGATGAACAGCCTCATTGACAGCCTTCTTTCCTTCTCGAGGATGGGCCGTATGGCCATGTCCAAAACCGGGGTGGATATGAAATCACTTGTCGAAGACGTACTTGGGGAGATGAAACCCGAACTTTCGGGGCGGGATCTTCGTATCGATATTGGCGCTCTCGGTGAGGCAAAGGCCGACCCTGCTCTTATCCGGCTCGTATGGTACAACCTGATTGCAAACGCGGTAAAGTTTACCAGGAACAGGAAAAATGCAGTGATCTCCATTGGCAGGGAAGATCCCGGTGATAAGATTATTTTTTTCATACGGGATAACGGCGCCGGTTTCGACAGTTCATATAAGAACAAGCTCTTCGGTGTCTTTCAGCGACTGCATAGCGAATCGGAGTTTGAAGGCACCGGGATAGGACTTGCGAATGTGAGACGCATTGTCACCCGGCATGGTGGCGAAGTCTGGGCAGAAGGGGAAACTGAAAGGGGTGCGGTTTTTTATTTTTCATTACCGTGAATGGACGGATATGAAGGCAAAGCAATGCATATGGATCATTGATGATGACAGAAGGGATATCGAGCTGTCCCTGTCCGTGATCAGCCGGTATATGCCGGGGGTTCGTATTGCAACCTTCGACTCCGGGGCAGGCCTTGAGGCTGAGATCGTCAGGCTCCGGGAAAACGGCCCGGGCAAGACACGCCTGCCAGGGCTCATCCTTACCGATCTGAAGATGCCGGTAAGGGATGGCTGTGAAATATTCACCCTCATCCGTTCGGAAAAATGCCTTTCCCTTACGCCGGTGATCATTTTCAGTTCTTCAGGAATGGACACAGGATATCCGGAAATCCTATCTTTCAGGGCGTCAATGCCTTTGTTATGAAACCGGTCAATTTCGATAATTTTGAAAAAACAATTCACAGTATACTCGACTTCTGGCTGAAGACCTGTGAAGTCAGCGAAGTTCAACAGGGATAATGAAAAAGTATAACATACTTTACATTGAAGACAATCCGACCGATTTCGAGATGGTGAAAGCTGTCCTCGAAGAAGGGGAGGTGCTGAAGGAAATCAGGAGGATTGAAAAGCGGGAGGAGTTCATCGATGCCGTCGGCAGTTTCGATTTTGATCTCATACTCACCGATTACTCTCTTCCGGTATTCCACGGCCTCGAGGCCATCCGGATAGCGATCCAGTTATGTCCGCAAAAGCCGGTCATCATGATCACAGGGACCCTTCCCGACGAGGTCGCCGTCGATGTGATCCGCAAGGGCGCGTGGGATTATGTTCTCAAACAGAATATCTACCGCCTCATTCCCTCAATAAACAGTGCGATGGAACGGCTGCAGATGCAACGGGAGAAAGCGGCCGCCCTGGATGCCCTGAAAGAAAGCGAGGAAAACTACCGGAAACTGGCGGAATCTTCACCCTATGGCATCATCGTACATGCAGGTGGCAGGATCAGTTATCATAACCAGCAGGCCCTCAAGGTCCTTCATGAGGAAAAAACTACATCACTGATTGATGTTCAACTCATCGATTATGTACACCCCGCTTATCTGGATCTCATCGGGAAAAGGATGGATAAGCTCTACAATGGCCAGGGAACGGGAAAGCCTGTCGAGCTAAAATTTTTGAATTCAAAAAAAGAAATTCTCATCTTGGAGGTGGCGTCTTCCCCCATTAATTTTAACGGAGTTCCCTCGGCACAGGTAATATTCTACGACATCGCCGAAAGGAAAAAAATGGAAGCCGACCTGATCAGCGCCAAGGAAAAAGCCGAAGAATCGGACAGGCTGAAGACAACCTTCCTGGAGAATCTCTCACACGAGATCCGGACACCGCTCAACGGCATCATCGGGTTCGCCTCATTGTTGAAGGTAAGAGACATCACGGAAGAAGAAAAGCTGAACTACATCCAGGTTGTCGAAGAATCGGGAAGGCACCTACTGACCATAATCGACGATCTGATCGAAGTATCAAAGATCGAAGCCAACCAGGTCGAACTTCACCCTGAAAATGTAAACCTTAACAGCGTGCTCGACGAACTCCAGGTTTTCTTCACGGAAAGCATACGGTTCAAAGAAAGTCCGGTTGTTCTGGGCCTTACCAAACCCCTGCGTGACGAAGATTCGAACATATTTGCCGATAAGGCGCGGCTCCGGCAGGTCCTCTACAATCTTCTTTCCAATGCCCATAAATTCACCGCACTGGGCAGGATCGATTTTGGTTATGAAAAAGCGGGTGATGATAAAACCCTTTTCTATGTAAAGGATACGGGCATCGGGATTCCGGAAAGAGCCCGGGAAATCGTATTTGAACGCTTCCGGCAGGCTGATGAAAGCACCACCCGTCAGTATGGCGGCAACGGGCTTGGACTTACCATCTCCAAAGGCCTTGTTGAGGCCATGGGAGGCAAAATATGGCTTACTTCGAGGGAAAACCAGGGAACCGAATTCTATTTCGAGATCCCGGTGAGTACGTTCACTGTAAAAATGAAGACCGGGGATGACAAGCCCGGGGAAAATGAAACCTATAACTGGGAAGGCCGGCGTATTCTCGTTGCAGAGGATGAACAGAGTAATTATTACCTCCTGAGGCATATCCTCGACAAAACCGGCGCCGAGGTCATTCACGTTACCACGGGCGAGGATGTTCTGGATGTCCTGTCGAACGGGAAAGTCTATGATCTCCTGCTCCTGGATATTAAAATGCCCGGAATGGACGGGCTTACCACCGTAAAAACCCTGAGGGAAAGGAAGATCAATCTTCCCGTTATCGCACAGACGGCCTACGCTATGTCCCAGGACCGCGAAAGATGCCTCAGCGCGGGTTGCAATGAATAT
Source organism: uncultured Bacteroidales bacterium (assembly GCA_963771005.1). Taxonomy (GTDB): domain Bacteria; phylum Bacteroidota; class Bacteroidia; order Bacteroidales; genus DASQZK01. The sequence goes on along the minus strand of CAVYRO010000005.1, from coordinate 93,217 downwards.
ATCACCAAACCCATCAAGACGCGGGATCTTCTGGCAAAAATGAACACGTTTTTGAACAGCAGGGGAGATTAGAAGAGGAACGCGGAATTTCACGGATTTTGACAGATGATCACAGATTTAGTCAGGGCTGTCTAAGAAGATTCTTCTCCCCGGAGGGGATCCATTGTATTAGCCACGGTTACGCCCGTGGTAAAGCGGCCGCACGCATCGAAACGCCGGAGGTGTTTAATAATTATGTTTCAGGTGGTTTTAGATTGTTTCCGTTGGTTTCAACTCCATTCAACAAATCAACAAATCACCAAATCAACAAATTCTTGCGTGTTCCTCTTCCTCTTCACTCAAATCACCAAATCACCAAACTTTAGTTAATTATAATTCTTCATGGCATTGATTTTACCCGGACAAATTTTAATTTTACGTTTCGGAACCCGGCAGGCTCTTTTCCGGGGAAGAAAATCCCGACTAAACAAAAACCACGAAAGGATGATGAAAAAGTATCCGGGTGTGACTGCATTCATTTTCTCCATTCCCATGTTGTTCGTTTCATCATGCAGGAGTGACAGCAATTTCAGAAAAGCAGCGGAAGGCATAACAACGGCTGACCTGGCTGAATATACTGGTGTTCTTGCTTCTGATGATTTCCAGGGAAGAAAACCTTTCACCCCCGGGGAGGAGAAAACCGTCTCATATATCGAGGAACAATTCAGGAAAGCCGGACTTGAGCCGGGGATAAACGGAAGTTACCGCCAGGCCGTGGAAATGGTCGAGATCTCCTCGGTCATGGATCAGCCTGCCATGGTGAGCACCGGGAACGGAGAGATTTATCTTCGTTTTGCAGATGATCTGGCCGTAGTATCGCCCCGGATCACGGGCACTACCGAGGTGAACAATTCCCCTCTCGTATTTGCCGGTTTCGGCATCGTGGCTCCCGAATACGGCTGGAATGACTACCGTGACCTGGATGTAAGGGGCAAAACCGTCATCGTCCTGGTGAATGATCCGGGCTTGTATACCGGGGATTCGTCATTGTTCAAAGGGCCCGTAATGACTTACTACGGGCGCTGGACCTATAAATTTGAAGAGGCTGCAAGGCAGGGCGCCGAAGGGGTGATCGTTATCCATGAAACGAATGGAGCCGGCTACCCCTGGGATATCCCAAGGAAAGGTGTTTTGAATTCCAGTTTCTACCTGGTACCTTCGGAAGGCGATCTCCCGGCATGCGCATTTAACGGTTGGATATCCGGTCCGGCAGCCGATTCGGTATTCCGGGAAGTGGGACTCCCGGTCGATTCCCTGAGAAAGGCCGCTACGGTAAAGGGCTTTAAGGGATTCGAGATGAACGCGGGGATATCCCTCTCCATCACAAACCTCATCTCATACAATACATCGCAGAATGTGGCAGGCAAGATCACCGGGAGCCGGCACCCCGGTGAAAGCATAATCTATACCGCACACTGGGACCATTTCGGCATCGGGGAACCTGAGAACGGGGATTCCATTTACAACGGGGCCGTTGATAACGGAACTTCCCTCGCCTGGCTTCTGGAGATTGCCAATGCGTTCGGAGATCTGGATCCTGCACCTGAAAGGACGGTAATTTTCCTGGCGCCGACGGCCGAGGAGCAGGGTCTGCTCGGGTCTGCCTGGTATGCCGCACACCCTGAACTGTCACTGGATAAAACCCTCGCATGTATCAACAACGATATGATGATTCCCATGGGAAGGATGAAGGATGTTATGATCACCGGTTACGGCCAGTCGGACCTGGATGAGCTTGTGGCCGGGGTTGCCGCCTCGCAGGACCGCTACGTAATGGCCGACCCGAACCCGCAAACCGGCATGTTCTTTCGATCCGACCATTTCAGCTTTGCCCGCTATGGGGTACCTTCCGTATTTGCCCGGGGAAACTGCGACAGCCGCGACCATGGCAGTGAATGGGCTGCTGCCAGGGAAGCCGATTATATCCGGAACCGGTACCACAGGCCCGCGGATAATTACGATCCGGAGAGTTGGGATATGAACGGTATTGCGGAAGATGCCAGGCTGGCCTTCGAGGTTGGCTACAAACTAACGCTGGTGAAAAAATATCCCGAATGGAGGGAAAATTCGGAGTTCAGGGCTCTCCGGTAATGCATTATTTCTTATCAGAATGTTTTAAGATCATAATGATCCCGCAAATGTTCTGCGGAATATGCACTTCCGCCTGCGGCAACGGCAAGCCGGGAGTCAGGCCCGCCGGTATTGACGGGTTTGAGTATGAACGCCTAAAATAATTACCATATGAGCAAGATCAGGCTGATCAGTTTTGATTGTTACGGGACCCTCATCGACTGGAAGAAAGGGGTGACCGGTGCACTGCGTCCGCTGCTTGACGATTATTTCATCACTATGGACGATGAGCAGGTCTTCCGCCTTTTTGCTGAGATTGACGAAGACATGGTCACCGCCGGTTTCCGGCCTTACCGCGAGGTCCTCACGGAAATTATGCGACGTTTTGCCGCAAAACTGAATATAAATATGCATCCCGAAGATCTTGACATCCTGGTCCGTTCTCTTCCGGGGTGGGAACCATTCGGCGATACAGTGGAAGCCCTTCGTGAAATGAAGTCGAAGAATTACCGGCTGGCCATTATTTCAAATACCGACAAGAGTCTCATCGGTGAGACACTGAAGTTGCTGGATATCGGATTTGATATGGTCATCACCTCCGAAGAGCTGGGCTCGTACAAGCCATCGCCGGAGAATTTCCTCGAAGCCCTGCGCCGGTTCCGCCAGCCTGCCGATGAGATCATCCATGCGGCACAAAGCCGGTTTCACGATATCATTCCCGCCCGTGACCTGGGGATCAGCACAGCCTGGATAAACAGGTATAACGAACCTGTACCACCGATGGATGAAGAATATGCGGGGATGCGGTTCCCGGACCTGAGGTCTTTCGTGGCGGGATTATCTGAACTGGAAGGATGTTGAGAAAAAGGTGAAAGGCGAAAGGAGAAAGGTGAAAGGGGAGAGAGAGAAAAGGAGAAAGGAGAAAGGCGAAAGGCGAAAGGGAAGGAGAGAGAAAAGGAGAAAGGAGAAAGGAGAAAGGCGAAAGGGAAGGAGAGAGAAAAGGAGAAAGGAGAAAGGCGAAAGGCGAAAGGGAAGGAGAGAGAAAAGGAGAAAGGAGAAAGGCGAAAGGCGAAAGGCGAAAGAATAAGGTGAAAGGCTAAAGAAAAAGGAGAAAGGTGAAAGGTGAAAGGCGAAAGGCGAAAGGAAAGTGGATAAATAAATTAAAGTATGAAAGTGTACTTCAGTTGGTTTCGACCCGGCATAAAAATCCGTGTCAATCCGTATTTTTCCGTCAAATCCGCGTTCCTCTTCCACTTCACCAAATCACCAAATCACCAAATTCTTCATCTGAAACCACCTGAAACCACCTGAAACAATCTGAAACCACCTTAAACAAAAATCTTTAACTATTTACAATATTTATAAAATTCCCTAGAAAAATGAAAAGAACATTTTGGTTTATCGCGTTTGTCGCTTTTTTCTGTCTGGACGGCACTGCCCAGGAAACGCCGGTCGCGGCCTCGATGGAGGATTATTTCAGGACACCCCAGTTCGAAACCGGGATACACAATATCGTATTGCAGAACCGGTGCGGGAACCGGTTAACGATCATGATGAACGAAAAGGACACCGAACTGGAATTCACCTATAAACCGAATGCCTTCCGCAGGAAAGACCTGTGGGCCAGGAATTTCTCAGACAGGGATAACTTTACCACCCTCTTTGACAGGGTCAGTCTGCCTTTTGTGCAGGCTTCGTATATAAAGAAATTCGGTTATGATCCATTTCTGACTGTTCTCGGGATGGAAGCGCCGTCACAGGCCCGCAATGACATCTCCTTCCTCAATATTGCCGATGAGAATGCCTTCGTGGTGACCGCCTTTTCACCCCTCCTGATATCCATCAAACCCAAGGGTGACTTTGAGATCAGCGATGGATTGCTGACCGGGACCTTCACCGAAAGGGGGGAGCATATCGTTTCCTTCATCAGTTTCCCGGGGTTCAGCCAGAACAGGTTCAGGATGCTGAAAGACGGGACGATGGTGTTGCAGGTCATGGAAAATGACGTATTGATCATAGGAGGGGAGGAGAATGCCCGCGAGGTCGACCGGGTGGTGAACCGGTTCAGGGGAACGACATTTCCACGGATAAAAGAGGAAAATGAAAGGATCCTCGCCGGTGTTCTCGGGAGATCATCCATCGAATATGCCAACGATGATTTTCAGCGGGTACTCGATCTGAACAAGCGGATCGTTTACTCGGCCTTTGATGAGGGCGGTGCCGTGAACGGTGCACTGGCAAGGATCTATTACCTGATCTGGAACCGCGACGGATCCATGTCCTCCTCCCTGATGGCCATGGCCGGGATGCCCGAACTGATTAGGTTATGGGCGCCCTTCATCCTGCACAATCCGAATATGATCCTGACGGATCCAATGACCGGCGAACGTTCTCCCGAATACCTGCAGATCCTCGGCAGCCGCTGGACCAAATCGGAGGATGACGGTATTTACTATGCTCTGCTTTCGGTATATACTCATTTTATGACCACCGGCTCGGATGAATTGATCCGGACCGGGGATTTCAGTCATTTACTTAAAGCCATTGACCGTTTTCTGGATAAAACCTGGGAACCGGACAAAAAGATGATCGGTTCGGATACCCGCGGTGAGACTTCTCTCCGTTCCAGCCCGTTTTATGGGTACGATGCCGTGAACGGGATCATGTATACCGATCTCAGGGAAACCGATGTGGAGCATACCACCCTGAGCAGGTCTTACAGTCTCTATAACCAGGTAAATACCTATAATCTTCTCCGGATGGCCTTGATCCTCATGGAGCAGGAAAATGGCGCAGGCAGCGAAAGATATGTGCATTATGGCAAAATTGCAGGTGATATTGAGAATACGGTCAAAACCACTTTTTTGGATGATAAGGGATATTTATACGCCGGGTTAGAAAAAATGTCGGACGGTACAGAGCGCTGGCGGAAGTTCGAAAGAGGGGCAGATTATTGGGAATATGCATGGGCCGTATCTCTCGGTCCCTTTTACCCGGCCCTCGACCTTCAGATCGGGAGCGCACGGATAGCGAAGAAAACCTGGCCGGGAATCCAAAGCTACGGCTATTGTCCCTGGAATACTCTCGCCGGTTTTCTTTACGAATACGGAATGAGTTCGGGTGATTATGAAGGAATGCTTTCCCAGGAAGTGAGTGAGGCGCTGATGCTGACCAAACGGTATACCATGCCCGGGGCGGTAACCGAATACCAGGGAAATACGGAGGGATGGAGGGCGCTGCCTTTCCAGATCGGCGCATTGTATTATTCCATGGGATACCAGATGCTGCATGCCCTTCCTGAAGGATTGTCCGTCAGGGCAAGTCAGAAAGTAAGCAGCCTCAAAGATTTCCGGTACAGGGAATCGACCTTCAATGCCGTTGCAACAGGTCCGGGTGACGATGTTGCCTCATTTACCCTGAACGGGGAGAAGATCACGGGGACGCTTCAAATACCCGATGACAGGATGTTGACGGGATCCAATGCAATTGAGGTGGAACGCGCGAAGAACAGCGCAGGGCCCCGGTTACGCTCATCCGATGCCAGGCTTACCGGCTACAGGGAAACCGATGACGGGTATATCTACTTCATACATTCCTCCTGGAAAACACATATGATATTCGACAACCTGGAAAATCAATCATCGTTGAAAATCACGGGAGCTTCCGGTGCATTGATCGATTTTGAAAAGGTAACGCTGCCCGCAAAGGGAAGTGTTATGGTAATGTTTGAAGGAACGGGTGATTTCAGGATTGAGATGGGGACCACGAATTAGACGGAAGAATTTGGTGATTTGGTGAAGTGGAAGAGGAACACGAATTTGACGGATTTTAGCGGATAATCACGGATGAAGATTTTTAATTTACCTAACTACCAGGTTAAGAGCCTAAAATACAAAGAAATATTTCTTCTTTTAATAATCTGGCAGATAATTATATTATTATCTGAAAAATTTTATTGCATTTATTTAACCATATATCTATTCTTATGGAAAGACCTTACTTATTGATTTTATTAGTCAGCACTTGTTTTTGCTTTGGAACAGGAAGTGGATGTACGAAAGATAAACCAAAACAAGATTATCCCGATAATCCATTAAATGGCAAAACTACCGCTGTATTTAATCCATATAAAACATACGGTACTGTAGTGGACATTGAAGGAAATGTATATAAAACGATTAAAATTGGGACTCAAACGTGGATGGCTGAAAATTTAAGAACAACCCGGTTTCAAGATCATGATCAACTCGGTTTTATTAAAGACAGCACCGAATGGAAGACTTACAATACTGCTGCATTTTGCAATTATAATAACACGGATAATGAAGATACGATTGCTACGTATGGAAGACTTTATAACTCTTGGGCAGCCAGAGATTATCGCAATATTGCTCCAAAAGGATGGCATGTGCCCACAATTTCTGAATTTATGACACTATTTAAATATTTAGGTGGCTATAATATTGCAGGTTATAAAATGAAAGAGGCTGGAAATTTGCATTGGGAATTACCATCTGATAATAATGACAATAGCAGTGGATTTACAGCTTTACCCGGGGGATGGACTTACGAAAATCAGGAATATGTGGGAATGGGAAGTTTCGCTAATTATTGGACAAGATCCGAATCAGCCGGAAGTGATGATGGTGTATTTGTTTACATGTATTCCCCATTAGGAGATATTTATATTCGTTATAATCCTTATTCATGCGGATATGCCATACGTTGTATAAAGGATTGATATTAAATTGATATAAAATAATATATAATTGAATGGCGAGTTGCTGAAAAGCCATAAAAGAGTAAGCAAAATCTAAAACTATTAACATGAAACTTGACAAATTAATTTATTTCATCAATTTATTATTTTTCCTTCACGATGATGAATTTTATATTTCGGCAAAGTGGCTAATACAATGGATCCCCTCCGGGGAAAAAGATCTTCTAAAACGAAAAAACTCAAACCACTTCAAACCACCTCAAACCATCCTCAAACAATCCTCAAACAATCCTCAAACCATTAAACCCGCGTTTCACATTCATCCAACCCGATTACCGCGTATATACCGCGAAATACTGCAACTGCAGGTTCCCGTCGTCGGTAGTGTAATTTAATTCGATGCGGTTAAATTCGCCATTGATCCGGCCCGAACCGTCTACAAATAAGCCGGAGATGACCTGGTGATCGATGAAAACCGAATCATTTTTGAGCGTGGCATACACGAATTCGGAATCTCCCCGGTTGTGAAAGTTGCTTATGATATACTGACCGGTACGGTTTTTCACCTTGTCGATCTCAACGATGTATTCACGGTACCCCATATAGGCTGAATTTTCCTGGCAGGCATATGCTCCTTCCGGATCACCAAAGGTCCCGCCCTCAGATCCCTTATCACAGGATGTACCTGCAAAGCAGAGCAAAAGAAAGATAACGCTGACTCTAAGGTTCCGCATTAATTCCATTTTCATAAACTGTTTCTTCAACGATTTCACCATTCCTGTTAAAAGCCCTGGCTATTCCGTCTCTTTCCCCTTCCTTAAAATGAATGATGCTCATAACCTCACCGCTTTCGTACCAGCCCGTCCATTCGCCTTCCTTTTTATCGTTCACATACATTCCCCTGTTCCTTAATTTACCCGATTCATAATACAGGGAAAAGATCCCTTCGGCGCTGCCTTCCTCATACATGCCTTGCTGTTTCGGCTTACCGTTCGGATAAAAGATAAGCCAGTTGCCGTCAAAATGGTTATTCTTGTAGGCTCCGATGGTATAATCCTTTCCGTTCCTGTAAAAACTTTTCCAGTTACCGGATTTTACGCCGTCGGCATACATTCCCCATTGTGAGACAGGTCCTTTGGTTCGCTTTTCTCCGCTGTCATAGAACCGGGTGAATTTACCGTTTATGACTCCATGTTCATATTCCGAGATGAGCATAACAGCCCCTGAAGGATAAAACCCGGTGGCCTTACCCTGCAGTTTTCCCCCAGAATAGTTACACTCCTTCTCGAGGGCCCCATCCTCATATTCCTTATAATAACTAAGGAATTTGCCCTCGTAGAGGCTGTCTTTCATGTACGACCGTTCCTTGATTTTCCCATTCTCGTAATAAAATTCCTGTGATCCGTTGGGAAGATTGCCCGAATAGTTCCGTTTAAAACGAAGGGTTCCGTTTTCATAATATGCAATGATCTCACCCTCCAGTTTTCCGGCCGAAAAATGAGAGATCTCGCTTAAATTTCCGTTCGTAAAATAGGTTTCCGATCTTCCATGGGGGAGATCATCGAGGTATTCTGTTTTCTGATACAGGACGCTATCGGGATAGAAGTATTCGAAGATCCCGTTCATTTTCCCGGCTGAATAGGGGAGGATCTGCCGGATGCTTCCGCCGGGATAGTAGTCGTACCAGGTTCCCTCCAGTTGGTTGTTCCGGTAATTACCCTTCTGCCAGAGCCGGCCGTTTTCATATAGTATCACATACTCCCCCTCCTTTACGGTGTCATTCCCGGTTATGCGGGCCTGGAATTTTTCCCGTATGGGACCGCTGCCGGTATAGGTTGTGGTTATCCATTCCTGTGCAGCGAGATGCAGCGTAAGCGTGCAGAGTGCCAGGAGGCAGATGATCCTGTACATCATTTCACCTCCAGTAATAACTGTGCGCCTTCGATGGCAGTGTTGTTCCCATAATCCATGAGTACCGCCAAAACCCACGATCCTTTTTCCAGGCTGACCGGCAACGTGAGACTTACGTTTCTTTCGAAGCCGGGATAAACGGTAACCGTGGTGGCATTGAACTGTTTTTCTTCAGAGGTCTGAAGATTGGCGAGTGCGAGAGATAGTTTCGCATCGATCACCTTGTCACCGGAGTTTATCACGATAGCCTCGAAATTCCGCCGGGTATCGCCGGGATTAGTCGTTTCCCGGAATGCTTTAATGCCTGCTTTGTAATTCAGATTGGCCCGCGGGCTCTGCTGAACGAGCACAACGATCCGTGGAACGAGCACGACTCCCGTTGCCAGTTGTTTATCTGCCTCCGACGGGGATTGCTCCCGTGCCACCTGTGCATGGATCATTCCCCAGCGGGTATTGAAGCCGTCGCGCGGAACATTCAGGATAAGAGAGATCTCCGCGCTCTCATTCGGGTTCAGTTCCACGAAAGCGGGATTGATATTTATCCAGTTGAAAAGAGAATGGGGGAAAACGCCCGTTTCTACCTGCTTTTTGCTTCCATCGGGAGAAAGTTCGTAATCCGTCAGGTTGAGTACAAATTTTTGCCTTTCCGGGCTGTGGTTTCTGAGGGTCAGAGTTTTGGTCTGTGTCTCACCGGGATTGGCATCAAAATTTACCAGTACGGGGGCTATCTCAAAGTCCTGCCCAAATGATGAGAAGCAAACCGCAAAAAGTAAATTCATAAATAAAAAGTAACCTTTCATCATGGATTTCCGTATTTTGATCATGACTTTTTTGAAGGCGTAAATATAGAAAATTTCGCCGGAGTCAATGTAAACAATAACCATTTCTTCACTAAATTTAAATTGATTATGAAACGAAATCTGATGCTCTTTTCTCTGCTTCTTATTGGAGCAGGTGCTTTTTCCCAGGCGGTTAAAGACCGGCAGGTGATACCTGTGGCGGTGAACCTTAACCAGGTTCTGCGTATGACGATCACCAACGGGGGAAATATTGAATTTGTTTTTAATTCCATCGATGATTACCGCGACGGACTCTCGGCTGATGCAGTTACTTCCGGAAGTGCGAACCCCACAACTTCAGAGGGTTTTTACCAGACGGACTTTACCGTTGCATCATCAACACGATGGAAAGTTACTTATGGTTCGGAACAGGCAACCTTCATCGGAACCGACAATCCCGGGAATACACTTGATCTCGATAATGTCGGCTTCGAACTTGAAGAGAACGGCACGCATGACTTTGAGGCTGCCGGTTCAGGAAAGGCCACTACGGCAAATGCCAGTTTATTCAGTACTCCCACGAATAATGCCACGGAGGTTGCTGCGCTTCAGGTTTACCCTATCGACCTGATCGAAGATAATGATGATGCAGGCACTTCCAATGCAGGTGATGCCACTGAAAACTCATTCAGCATTCTGTGGAGATGCGGAACCGGTGAAAATACGGGTACCGTGCCCATGGCTACGGAATCCCTGCTCAACCAGCAGCCAAGTCCTACTCCCGACAGGTATGTCACCAATGTAATTTTTGAACTGGGTGTCGATAACTAACAGTTTGTTCAAAATATAATCTGGAAATAGTCAGCATTCTTGTTGACTATTTCTATTTTTACACTTTTTGTTCTGCGGATGAAACTACAAGGGATTGCAGCGTTGATCATTCTCCTCTTTACCTCCGTTTTTTCCGGCTTCGCACAGGAATGGAACTATGCCCGGCTGTCTTTGATATATGGCAGCGATATCCCCTTTAACTTCAATTCCATCGATAAATACCGGGACGGGATCGAGATCCTGGACGGAACCATTCTTGGCATTTCCCTTGCTGACTCCTCTTCAGGGGGACATTCCCTGGAGGGATTCGATCTCAACATCAGGACCTTTAACGGCGCTACGTTTATCAGGGGCGATGCAGCGAACCTCAGTCTCGACAGGATCAGGGTAAAGGCGGAAAGCTACCTGGGACTTTTATCAGGCACCTCCTATGGTTATCAGGATCTGAGCGGCGTCTGGAATACGCTTTTTTCATATACTAACTCTGCCTTTACCGATCTGAGCTGGAATACCGATCAGATCAGTATTTCATACGAGTGCGGAAAGCCTGTGAGTGAGGGAGGGAACGGATCCCTTCTTGGTGAGGAACCCGGGTATTATACCATAGAACTGGAAATTGAGATCGTACCCACCGGGCCGGGTTTCTAAAATCTGAATTCTACTGAAAGTTGAAACGGAGCTTAAAAAAAATATTCAGCAGTATAATCCTCCGGTCATGTACGTTCATGGCATTTATTTTCCTGTTTCCCCTACAGCCTGCCTGTCTTTATTCCCAATCGCCAATGGCAACACCTGCAATAGCCATCTCCTTTAACAAAGACAATATCACCCTTCCCGAAGCCACTACCGTTTTTAATATAATAAAAATTGAAAACAACTCCGGTGAACTCCTGCAGGGAGGGCTTTCCATCCGGTTGCCCGAGGGCTGGTCCATGATCGGGCCCGCGGTATCCGATGTTACCGTTAATCCGGGCGAAACCGCCTATTTTCCTGTCAGGGCCGGGTTGCCCAGAACTACGGCCGGAGGGATCTCTTACGTCATATATGCAGAATTGGCCACCTCAGGCAAATCTTATTCCGCCTCCGCCTATGTTTCGGTTGAGAAGAAGTCGAAGTGGGATATGAAGGTGTTAAACAGTACTATTTACCTCAGTGAATTCCGGCCGGTGGGAAAATTCAGCCTGGCACTCAATAACAAAGGAAATGCCCGTGAAATGATCAGGCTTACCTTCGATATCGGATCGCTGCTGGAGTTCAGGACCTTTATCGAAGCAGACAGCATCATGTTTATTGAACTCCCGGCATGGACCGACACTATTCTGAACTTTGAAATCTTCAGAAGAAGGGATCTTTCCTATGCTGAAACAAGAGCGCTTATGCGAAGCTGGAAATCGACAAGTATTTACATAACGGCCTCCACTTCCGATCACCAGGATTATTCCGGTGTCAGGGTCACCCCGCTGGAGAGTTCCATGTATAATGATCTGCCCGTAAGGAATTCACCCCTGAATTTTGAATTCACAACATATAATCTGCTTGCCCAGCAGAGACCGAAAGCTTCCATGAAAGCGTTTGGCAGGGTTTTATTTCCCGAAAATCAACAGGTACAATATTCATTTGGCATGTACAACCTGTATTTTACACCTGAACGGTATCAGAATTTTGATCTTTATCAGCAACTGCGATATATGGTTCGTTATGACGACAGGAAGAGCTCGATCTGGATTGGCGATAGGCTGGGGACCGGGAACCTTCATACCATGACCGGCAGCGGGGTAAAGGCCGAGTACAATGTCAAAGATGACCAGACAATCAGTATGAACCTGATTTACAATCCCTACGGGGGTAATATCGGGACATTTGCCGGTTATGCTACCAGGATAGGAAGGGTCAGCGTCAATGCGGGGGCAACGGTGGAACGGTCGGAGAACAATATCAACGGCTACAATACCCTCCACCTGGGGGGTGCATTCAGGTTTCTGAGCCATCATACCCTGAGGTTGCAGACAGCAACCACTTACAGTTCGTTCAGCAAAGGGAGTTACCTGGCGAAGGACACCGCCACGCTGGGATTTGCCTACAGGCTAAGCTATCTCTACAATGACCGCAGATTTCGTTTCAGGGTCGATAATACCAATACTTCATTTACCTACCTGAACAACGCGGGGATCAACCGGATCAATTCGGAACTATCCTGGGAGATCACACAGAAAAGCCGGCTCGCCGGGATGTACTACAGGAATAATTACAACCCTACACATTACCCGTATAATTTCTACTACCCGGAAAACAGGAGCATCAATGAAAACGGTCGCCTGCTCTATTCCTATACCGACGGGAACATCATTTACCAGGCGGGGCCGCAATATTTCAGCACCGTGAGATACAATATCAACAGGGATGAATCGCTCTCGAGTGAATATAAAAACTATGAACCCGGGATCCTTGGATCGATTACCTTTCGCCTGGGAGAAATGAAAACGATAACACCCAATCTTGCAGTAAATACGATGTATTATTCTTACATGTCCGGTGCGGCTGATGGAGAGCCCGTTCGGATATCCGGGAGATGGCAATACACGGCCGGGCTAAGTTACTATGACCAGGCTTTCAGGCTCAGTGCGTATTATTCCAGCGGCGACGCATCTGAAATATACCGCGACCTGGTGGTAAATGAGAAACCTGTCATAAGCCAGGCTATCTATATCCGGCCTTCTTACGAGAGGTATTTCAACCATGATAAGATCAAACTGAACGCATCCTACAGTTACTCCTTCTTCATGCCCTCGCAGCGGGAAAATACCATTGCCAGTGTAATTTCGAGCTTCTTCCTCAAGGACGGATGGACCCTTTTCGGAAGCCTGAACGTGTATAAAAATTCACGCAACGACAGTGAGACCGGCAGGATCACCACACGTAACCTGAATGTGCTTGCGGGATTCAGGAAAGCATTCGGGATTCAGCAACCCCGGATGAAATACTACGATATCGTGGTCAAAGGATTTAACGACCAGGACGGGAACGGCATAAAGGATGAAAATGAAAAGCCCGTATCCAATATCCTTATCAAACTGAAGAGAGATCCGAAGAAAAATGGGGAGGATAAGGAGGTTTTCGCCGAAACGAACCTCATCACCGATCCGAACGGGGAGATCAGTTACCGGAATATCCCGGAAGGGAATTATGATCTGGAAATTACGCCGTTGAGCAATATGGAGGATCTGTATTTCCTTGAAGGCAGGAACCAGCATCTCACCGCCGATAAGGATAGGATACAGTACCTCCCTCTGGTGGAGAGCTATAAGGTGAAGGGGAGGGTGATCGTGAACAGGGATCCCAACAGCAATGCAGGCCGGATCAGTATGGAGGGTATCCGCATAACGGCATTGGGGTCGAACGGTCTAACCTACTCGGTTCTCACCGATAATACCGGCGCCTATGTCCTTAACCTCCCTAAAGCTGAAAATTATACGGTCAGTATTTACAATGTTTTCGGGGAAAGATTTATGTTGCAACAGCCTTCGTACGAGGTCCGGTTCATGGAAAACAGGACCATTAATATCGATTTTCAGTTCGATGAGGTACGAAGGGAGATCCGGTTCAACAATGATTCGCAGCTTTATGATTTTCAACTCAGGAAGGAATGATATCCCCGGCTTCTACCTTCTTCTTTTGCGGGTCTGCCTCTCCTTCATCAATTTGGAGAGAGCCCCGTAAGGCTTATCAATATTAAACCATACATCTTCCAGTGTTCCGTCGGGAGCCTTTCCCGAGAGTACGTCAAAATGAATACCCTTTAATTCAGTGAGTTCCTGCTGGCCAGGTTGCAGTCCCAGGTCCCGGAGGATCTCATATTCATGGTTTACATTGTTCACGATGTAGGCATCGGCGGCGCCGGACCCGTTTCCGGAGGCCATTACGGCATTTTTAAAGCCGTAGTATTTGAAAAGCATCTCATAATGCTTCTCGTCTCTCCCGGTGATGTTATAGACCATGGAAAGATTATTGTAAACGGGGAACTGGGTCGGATCATCGGCGAGGAGATCTTCCGCGTGGCGGATATACTGGTCATAAGCCCCTGCTGCAAGATAGTTTTGCAGTGAGTCGGTGCGAAGATCGTAGGGTGAATACTCCTTACTTCCGGTATATCCGTAATAGAGCATGAAGAATTCATCCAGACCCAGGGAGAAGTAATTTTCCCTGAATTTTTTAACGAGGTTTGGATAATAGTACCTGTCAAGCGGATCCTTCATCCGGCTGTCGAGGATCTCCATATTCCGTACTGTCATGATCTGTAACCGGGGCTGACCGTTTTCGTCGAAATGATAGGTTTCGGGCGGAGTGTTCTTCATGATCATCGACATAGCCTTATAGCTGCTGAGGCTTGTGCCCCGGTCCTCATACTTCACTCCCCTGGAAAATACCTGGTAAGCCAATCCGTAATTGTGCTGGAAGAAAAGGCTGAGGCCCCACGGGTAATACAAAAGAGAGCTCGTGGAATCGTAGCTGAGGCCTTTGGTTGCCGCATCGATGGCATGATTGTATTTTTCATTCTGCATATAGGCCATTGCCAGCGCGTAATATGCGTTCTGGTTCGAAGGATCAATGATGAGTGCCTTTTGGGCATAAAAAACGGAAGAATCCTCCTGTCCCGGCATATTCATATAGATCACCGAAAGTCTTATGAATCCGGAAGGATCCTGTGGCTTCAGGCTGGTATATTTCCGGAACCAGAACACTGCACTGTCGGTCTCATTGGAAATATCATATGCATTACCCAGGCCGTAGACTGCCTCTTCAAAATCGGGACGCAATCCGAGAGCGTGCTTGTAATTGCTTATGCCTTTGCCGATATCCCCGGTCTGGATAAAGCATTTGCCCAGGTCATTGAAGAATCCGTAGTTATCCGGGTATTTCTCGGTAAGCTGGCTGAAAAGCGGGATGGCCATCTTGAATTCATCATTGCGGTAAAAAAGCCGGGCCTTTTGCAGCAGGGTATCGGCTTTCTGCGGCAGTACCGGCAGGAAAATAAGCACCATTAAGGAAAGCAGGATCGCTTTTTTCATATAAAATGACATTTCAGCGGTTCCCCTTTAACAGGGATCCTTTGATCATAAACGGAAGTTTCTGCAAAATAATACATTCCCGGGTTAATCCTTGTATCAGCTCTCCCGATAAAAAAAGGCGCCCGTAGTCTACGAGCACCTTAATTTTAAAGGCTAACCCTAAATTAACCTAATAATAGATGAAAGCATCACAATATACAAATTAAATTAATGCCGGTAAAGGATTATTGCAGAATAATTTATTGCTTCCGTCAATTAACGATCTTAAAGATATCAGAAGAGCATTAAGGAGGGCGGCCGGGGCTGCTTATCCATTGTTTTACAAGCTCCGGGAAGCAGTACCGAAGAGAAAGCAACGATGGAGAATAAACTGTACTTTTTCATCTTTACCATACGGTGATTATTCATTCTGCAAACACGGGCAGAAATTGATGTGCCTGCGCCAGATGAGGCCTCCGAATGATCTTGGTTTGGCATCGTATCCGGCCCTGAGAGTGCATTCATCACACTTGATCCGGGATTCCATATCAGAGGTATTCGGTATTTATAGTAGTGAAATTACGAAGTTGGGTTATTATTTCCAATTTACAAGTGCTTTCAACTGAATTCAAAAAAGATCCAGCTTTTAAGAAGGCTTTTAGCTTTGCAAAATTTCAGCCGGAGTAAAAGTTTTAGGCATACAGCGGAATGGTTATGCAACTTCCGGCGCCTGATCCCAAGTTCCTTTAACAGGAGGCTTAATAATTACGCCAACACTTTCACTCACCCTTCCAACCTCCGGAATTTTATTTGATCTTTTCTTCACAAATACTACCTTGCGGATAAATCCAAGCTGGACAGGTAAACTGAAAGGTAAAGCCCACGATACATATGAAACGAAGAAAATTTATAAAACATGCTGCCGTAGGTACTGCAGGTATCACTCTGGCGCCGGGAATACTGACAGCATGCAGGATGACTCCGCAAAGCCCGCTCCGGAAGATCGGGATCATTACAAATACGGTAGCCGGTGCGCTCAGGGAGGACTGGGAGAAAACGCTCAGGGAACTGGCTGCAATGGGGTACAGATACCTCGAACATGGCGGACCATTGGGTGACAATCCCGCTTATTTCGCCGCCGTAATGAATGATATTGACATGGAATCTTTAGCCGGCGGTGCGAGTATTGCACAGCTGCAGGGCGATGATCTCAGAAAGCAGATCGACCAGGCGCTAAGCCTCAAAAAGAAATACGTGGTCTGTTACTGGCCATGGATGCACTCGGGTGAGAATATCACCATGGATGACCTGAAGTTTGCCGTAGATCAGTTTCATCAGATCGGTGAACGGTGCAATGATGTAGGATTGCGTTTTGCCGCTCATAACCACGATAAGGAGTTCAGAATGGTTGACGGAACCGTGATCTTTGATTATTTTCTTTCAGAGACCGATCCCTTACTTGTCACCATGGAGCTCGATATTTACTGGATCTACAAAGGCGGCGGCGATCCCCTTCATTACTTTGACAAGTACCCGGGGAGGTTCGAACTCCTGCATTTGAAAGACATGAAAGACGATGAAGAACAGTCCTTTGCCTGTGTCGGAACGGGAATAATCGATTTTCAGTCTATCATTGACAAAGCCGGGGTGGCCGGGGTAAAACACCTGATCGTCGAACATGATCATCCGGAAAATCCGATGGAATGTGCAAGAACGAGTATCGAGAACATCTGGGACCTCAATTTCTGAACCGGAGAAGACCGGGTGAATTCTTATTTGTAAAATCTGTTTTTTTTAAGGAAATTTACAATCGTCAATAATTCCAACATTTATATTAACGGATCTAATAAATCAAGCTATGAAAAAATCAAGATCATTTTTATTCCTGCTCTCTCTCTTATTTTTTTCGGGGATGATGCTTATCTCCTGTAAATCCAAAACGGGCGGACAACAACAATCTACGGAATCAACCGAAGACATGTCTGAGGCAGTTGAAGACGGCGGTTGGGTTACCCTGTTCGACGGCAGCAGCACCGACGGCTGGAGAAAATACGATTCCACGGCCTTTCCTTCAGCAGGCTGGGTTATCGAAGACAATGCCCTCAAATGCGTTGGTTCGGGTGAAGGTGAAGCCGGCGGCAAAGGTGGTGATATCATCTATGATAAAAAATACAAGGATTTCGATCTGACACTCGAATGGAAGATCTCCAAGGGAGGAAACAGCGGTATATTATACCTTGCCAAAGAAATTCCCGGTGAGCCGATATGGAAATCCGCTCCCGAATACCAGATCCTTGACAATGAAAGGCATCCTGACGCAAAACTGGGAAAAGATGGTAACCGCCAGGCTGGTTCACTCTATGATCTCATCCCCGCCAAGCCGCAGAATGCCAAACCTGCCGGCGAATGGAACACCGCTGAGATCATGGTTTACCAGGGAACTGTGGTACACAGCATGAACGGCGAAGTGGTTGTGGAATATCACATCGGTACACCCGATTTCGAACAGATGATCGCCAATTCAAAATTCAAGGACTTTCCGGAATTTGGTAAATACAGGGCCGGTTATATCGGATTGCAGGATCATGGAAATGATGTATGGTACAGGAATATTAAGATCAAAGATCTCAGTGTAGACTGATCATTTTACGGATCCCACCTATGTCCGCAGATGTCCGGGAGAAGGATTGGGATCATGGATCATAAATTCGGATAAGCACGGATCCTGTACGAAAGTAAGCGGGTCCGTGCTTTATTTTAATACCTGACACTCGAATTCCAAACCGCCGGTTTCTGATAACCTGCCGCGTATATTCCGGATCATGAAATGAAACCCGGATAAATATAATCATCTTAACCATTTTATTATGAAGCGTAGAACTTTTATCAGGACGACAGCAGCGGGTGCCGCTTCGGCAGCCTTTGCAGCAGCTATGCCGGGTATTTTGAATGCAGCTGTACCCGGAGACCTCTGGTTTGATATCTCCCTGGCCGAATGGTCGTTACATAAGAAACTTTTTGCAGGTGGGTTAGATAATCTCGATTTCCCGGCATATGCCAGGGATAATTTTGGATTTACAGCCGTCGAATACGTGAACCAATTCTTTCCGAGCGCAGCGGATAAGTACATCAACAAGCTCAAATCACGCGCAGCTGATGCAGGCGTAAAGAATGTTCTGATCATGATCGACGGTGAAGGCGATCTGGGTGAACTCTATACTCCAAAACGCCTCCGCTCCGTAGAAAGGCATTACCCCTGGATCGATGCCGCAAAATTGCTCGGTTGTCATGCAATACGTGTCAACGCCCGGGGTACAGGGCCTGCCGGACAAGTCGCCGCTGCTGCAACTGACAGCCTGAAGATGTTATGTGATTACGGGGCCCAAAGGAATATCAGCGTCATCGTTGAAAACCATGGCGGATATTCATCCATCGGCACCTGGATCACCGGTGTCATTGCAAATGTTAATATGCCCAATTGCGGCACATTGCCCGACTTTGGCAATTTCCAGGTAAATGATAACGAGGAGTACGACCGGTATAAGGGCGTGAGGGAAATGATGAAGTATGCCAAGGGGGTGAGTGCAAAGTCGCATGCTTTCAATAATGCAGGTGAGGAAAAGGAGATCGATTATTTCAAAATGCTGAAGATCGTAAAAGATTCAGGTTATAAAGGTTATATCGACGTTGAATACGAGGGCAGCAATCTCTCCGAGGATGAAGGGATAAAGAGTACACTGGACTTGCTGATCAAGGCCGGAAAGGCGGCTTAAGAAGAGGATCGCGGGTTTAGTTGTTGAAGATTGTTTGAGGATTGTTTGAAATGGTTTGATATGGTTTCAGGGAGTTTCACCACAGATTTCACAGATTATCACAGAGGTTTCAGATTGTTTGAGATGGTTTCAACTCCATTCAACAAATCAACAACTCAACAAATCACCAAATTCTTCGGGGAG
This sequence comes from uncultured Bacteroidales bacterium, assembly GCA_963771005.1. Taxonomy (GTDB): domain Bacteria; phylum Bacteroidota; class Bacteroidia; order Bacteroidales; genus DASQZK01. Next base: position 73,866 of record CAVYRO010000005.1, on the reverse strand, counting down.
TTTCACCACAGATTTCACAGATTATCACAGAGGTTTCAGATTGTTTGAGATGGTTTCAACTCCATTCAACAAATCAACAACTCAACAAATCACCAAATTCTTCTGGATCCGCGTTCCTCTTCCTCTTCACCAAATCACAAAATTCTTCCTGATGATGCGAAACTTAACTCATTTTCTGCCGGTGTTTCTTCTGGCTTTTGTGGCAGGAACAATCCCTGCAGCGGGGCAGATCATCGGTTTGACGAATGGCGGAACCACCGTAGGAATCCTCGCCGATGTCGGGGGGCGCATCGTTTCCCTGAGTTATAAAGGATCGCCGAATCTTCTGAAATCCGACACAGCTCTCTGGAATGAACCCCAAAAGGACCGGCCTGCGCCCGGGTTTAACACAGAATTCAAGGCCTATAACGGGCATATCGTGTGGCTCGGACCCCAGGGTGAATGGTGGGCACACCAGGAAGGCAATCCGGCAAGAAAAAAACAAAAGGCCAACTGGCCGCCTGATCCCTGGCTGATTTACGGGAAGTACGAAATACTGCAACGCACGGATACAAGTATCCGGATGATGAGTCCGTACAGTGAGATTTCAGGCCTCCGCCTGGAAAAGTATGTCTGCGTGCAGAAAGACGGTTCTGTTTTGTTCGAGGCGGAAGGCATAAATTACAGTCGCCTGCCTGTTAGATGGGACCTGTGGCTGAATACCCGTGTGGACGGGTATTCCGCGGCCTATGTACCTGTAAAGGGAGAACCCTCCGTACGCATCAATGCGGGAAATGCCGGACCGGCCGCAACTGTTGAATATGAAATTTCACGGAATTATTTTCATTATCTTCCCGAAGAGCCCGGGAACGGCGTGCAGCAGAAAAACAGCAAGGCACTGATCACCCCCTCCGAAGACTGGCTGGCAGCCTTCACGGGCAATTACTGCCTTAAGATCACCTTTCCGCTCTATCCACCTGAACAGACGCATCCGCAACAGGGAATGGTGGAGATCTATGACCATACTTCGCACGATCGCAGCGATGCTCTTATGGAACTCGAATATCACGGTCCCTACAAAACGCTCCAGCCCGGGGAACATTTCAAAACCTCGGAATTATGGACCGTATGGCCGTATCGTGGGAAAAATAAACCATCGCGGCAGATGAAATTCCTGGACCGGGTGGTCAACCCGCAGGGGCAGGTCGCGACCTGCCCCTACGGATGTTCAAATCAAATTCATTGATCTATTAATCCGCTGCAAATTTAATCGCGAATCCCCCTCCGGGGGCCAGTTTAAACGTCATTTTATCCCCGGCCCGGATTTCCTTCTCCTCCACGATCAGTTCCTTCGGGTTTATGTCCGAATCGTCAGCATCCCTGAATATAGTTGCATGGTATGTTATATCCTTCATAAGGAAATCCGTGTTGAAGGAAAGAGTACGGGGCGTCCAGTCAGTCATCCCACCAGCGAACCAGTCAACTCCCTTCCGGCGGGCGAGAACGATGAAGTCGGATATTTTACCTTCAACAGGCCAGGTTTCATCCCATGAGGCCGGCACTGAAGTTATAAACTCAAATCCCTTTTGTCCACGGTAGGCAGCGGGATGGTCTGAAACCATCTGAAGGGGAGATTCAAAGATGACATACATGGCCAGCTGGTGGCAGCGGGTACCGAGGGTTTTCGGTTCGATCCTTACGGAATCAAATCCGGCACGGACCACCTGGTTAAAGCCGCCCGGGGTGTAGTCCATGGGCCCGGCGAGCATACGGGTAAAAGGTATGGTCACATTGTGCTCGGGGTCTGCTTTTGAGCTCCATTTCAGTTGCTCCAGTCCCAGTACACCTTCCCGGGTGATGAGGTTCGGCCAGGTTCTTCGAAGTCCCGTGGGTTTGTAGGCGCCGTGAAAATCCACCATGAGATGGTGCCGCGCGGCAGCTTCAACCACCCTGTGGTAGTAATCCACGATTTCCTGGTTGTCGGCATCCATATAATCGACCTTAATCCCTTTGAGTCCCCATTTTTCATACAGGGTAAGCGCATCCTCAAGCTGGTAATCCAGGGATTTCCAGTTCACCCATACCAGAACCCCCACATTCCGTTCCTTCCCGTACTGCGCAAGGTGCTCAATACTGATCCCAGGGATGGTTGTAGTAATATCGGAGGAAGGATCCCTGTATTTCCCATACCAGCCGGCATCGATAAGCATGTATTCCAGCCCGGATTCCGAAGCAAAATCGATGAAGTATTCCATGGTCCGGTTATCCATCGCTCCTGTAAATCCTTTTCCCCTGACAATTTCTCCGTTCCACCAGTCCCAGGCGACCCGTCCCGGTTTGATCCAGGAAGGATCTTCTATCTTACAGGGTTCATTAAGGTTCATGATGAGGTTTGAATTGATGAGAGAAACCTCATCGGGCGCCATCATCACCACACGCCACGGCGTAGTGATACCGGATGATGCCGATACCGCCAGGCCCGGATGGCCGGGATTTGGGGGAAGGATCGTGGAAAGCGCTGACGGATCTTCAGAAACATGAAGATACATGCCTGCGTAATGAACGAGTGCGGCTTCTGTAACAGCTGCTGCAAATTTGCCATCATCCTTGAATACAAAAGGAACACCGGTGAGCGATCCGGTGCCGGCTTGCCCTACCTTCACCGGCAGGTAATGCTCCTCGTAATTATTGCTGAAGCTCTTCAGATGTACAGGCCATGCCATGAGAGCTGTGTCAATGGCAAAATAGGTCTTTTCACCGGTGAGGCTGTAATCCGAAAGATTATCCTGCACAGGAACATTGTACCTGAAGGCAATTCCATCATCATATGCCCTCATGTCGAGTACGAACGAACGCCCTGTTTCACGGGTTTCGAGAAGTCCGATCCGCAACCCGTTGTAATGATCCCTTGCCGAATCCGATTTACCTGCGATAACGGGATAAGACACGTCAGCGGAATAAGGGGTGGCATAAACCACTTCGAGGCTGTCACCCAGGTAACCTCCTTCCGCCATGTCGAGCCCCAGTTTCGAATCAGAGATCACCACGGTTGAACCATATTCTGCCCGGTAAAATAACTGACCTGCAGGGTCGAGTCTGACGGTGATCCCCGTTTTTTCGGCGGGAGAAGAAATGCTGTATGTTTTCCCTTCCGGACGGTCGCATGAGGCGATCATCAGAAGGGCAAAGCCGGCAAAAGCGGGCGTAATGAATTTTTTCATTGAAGAAGATTTATTTTTAGTTTTCATAAGAATGGGTCAAATTCGTTTTTCCTGCCCATAGCCCCAATAAAATCTGAGGCTTGTGTTCCCGGGGGAGTAATGTACCCTTTCCAGGCCGGTGAGTGTTTTCGCAGGCTGAAATCAAAATGAGGCGCATCGGTAAAGGCAGGAACACCATATACCGGTGCAATTCCGTTCCAGGACCAGACCTGGTTGAATTCCCCGGGTTCTTCGTCCACATCCGGATGTTTTTCGATGAGATTGTTCGAGATCACAATGTCTTTGGATTGTAACGTCGCCGCGACCTCCCCGGCAGGACTGAAGGTAGCGATCTCAAAGGCCCAGTTCCCGCTGCAGATGTTGTTGAATACCCTTACATGGGTAAGATTTTCCGATCTTATATCGATGCCCCCCGTTTTTCCTGCCCAGTGAGCCGGGCTGCCGTTACGCAAAACGGTGTTATTGTAGACGAGGATGTCCTCACGGTGTTCATTGTTCCCCCATACGCCGAAGAAGATGCCGGAAGCCCTGTTTTCAAAGATAAGGTTATGATGGATCCGGATGTTCCGCATGTGGGAATCCCTTCCCTCAGAAGATATTGCAATCCCCCATTCGCATCCGAAAACTACGTTGGAACGGATCTCTACATCTTCGAGCAGCCCGAACCAGCTATCGGCATAAATACCCTGCCTTGGGAGATCATGGACAAAATTATGGTGAATAACTCCGTGTGCACTTACCTCCTTGCAATCGATCCCCTCCTTGGCACAATCATGAACCTGGTTATAAGCGATCTCGAAATACCTCGCACCGGCCACGGTAACCGCCTCGTGCGGACCTTCATGGCGCAATGGCTGAACGGTCCGGTATTCCTGGTCGTTAGCTCCCGTTACTTCACAGTTCAGGACTTTGACATTCCTGCAATACCACAGACCGATGCCCGAGTTATATGAACCATGGGATTTACACCCGTTCAGTTCGATCCAGGTGGTAGTCGTATCGGTGACGGCTATGCCGATGTTATGGGAATTTATCACCTCGAGTCCGGTCAGCTTGATATGACTCACGCCCGAAAGAGTGATGATGCCCGTTCTTCCCCTCGGGACGGGCCTGCCGTTATTTCCGCCTGTCGTTAAGCCGGCGCCGTTGAAGACCGCTCTTTCTCCGGGGAATACAGTTATGACGATTGGCTTTTCAGCTGTACCCGATTTTACAGGCCGGAGTGAGGATACGACCTTATATTCACCCTGCCTGAAAAACAGGGTGTCGCCTGGTTCCAGGAGGGCGAGAACCGAATCGATACGGGAAAAAGGATATTCTCCCGGTAAAGTTACGGGGTTTTCACCGGGTACTATAATGTAATCATCGGCGTAGATATGGGCGGAAGACATAAGAATGCCCAGAATGATAACGATGCGGTACATGATTTTTTGGTTGGTTAAGTTCAACCAAAAATAAGCAATAATTTCGATCCTCCTCAATCTACGCTATTCTTCTGTTTAAACTCATGGATATTCCTGGCCAGCCTGTCGATAAGCCGCTGGCGGGCTTCGATGCTCGTCCATGCGATGTGGGGCGTGAGGATGAGTTTTTCCTTTTCTGCAATTTTGAGAAGGGGATGACCCACCGCCATGGGTTCCTTTTCCAGTACATCGATGCCGGCTCCGCCAATAATATTGGCATCGAGGGCCCGGGCCAGGTCCTGTTCATTGATGATGCCGCCTCTGCCGGTATTCAGAAGGATGGCGCAGGGTCGCATAAGTTTCATTTTATCATAATTGATCAGACCCCGGGTCTGTTCCGTGAGAGGGGCATGGATAGATATTACATCGGAGGTGGCGAGAAGGGTATCCAGGTCGAACCGCTTGTAGTTGATATTGTTGTTGCGCCCGGTGGTGGAGTAGAATACCACCTCCATGCCGAAAGCCTGTGAGATCTGGGCAACCCGCCGTCCAATGGTACCAAGACCGATGATCCCCATTCTCTTGCCATTCAGCTCCCAGAATGGATGCCCGAAGTGTGTGAAAAGCTCACTCTTGGAATAGGCCCCTGATTTAACATAGGCATCATAGTAATAAGGCCGGTTGATGAGGTAAAGAAGCATGGTAAAAGTAAGCTGTGCGACCGATTCGGTGCTGTAGCCTGCCACATTGGCCACCGTAATTCCTTTTTGAGCGGCAAAGAGCAAATCGATATTGTTCGTGCCGGTTGCCGAGACACAGATAAGTTTCAGTTTCGGGAGCTGTTCCATTACACCTTTGTCGATGATGACCTTATTGGTGATGATAACATCCCTGTCGAGGCATCTTTCAACAACCTCTTCAGGACGGGTGAGTTCATAAATTTTAAGTTCACCCTGTTTTTCAAGAACCTTGAAATTGGCCACTTCACCAATTGTTTTAGCATCGAGGAAAGCGATTTTGATCATATAATTTTCTTTTCCTTTTAGTTGGTTTTACAAAGAAAGGCCGGATTTACCCCTTGAATGCAGGCCCGCATCTCAGATAAAGTATAGAACACACTCATTAGATTTAAGTTTATATGACGAAACCGGATGATGAAGTCCCTTTGATCCTGGTGACCCGCTGAAGACAGGGATAACCGGCCGCGGCAGATCTGAGAACGGGTCTGTTACCTGCCGACCCGGATATCAGAACGTTTATTTTTCCGGTTTGAAATAATTTGCCTTTATTCCCTTCACGCCGGGTTGGATCCTATATAACCCGCCGGCCCCCGGATATTTCTGTAATTCCTCCTTCTTCATGCCCGTGCTTGCGGTGGTGATGTAGAGCATATCCAGGTCAGGTCCTCCGAAGGCACATGAGGTAACATTTTTTGCCGGTACCATGATCCTGTCGAGTAATTTACCGCCATCAGGGTCGAAACGGCATACGGCACTTCCTCCCCACATGGCAACCCATAGCTTGCCGGCTGCGTCGATCGTCATTCCGTCAGGATGCCCTAATGTGTCGTTTACCGTTACCGCGATCCGCGGATTTGAGATGGTTCCCGATTTGCCGTCGAAATCAAAGGCCATTACCTTGCCGGTGGGTGTGTCGGTATAATACATCTTCGAACCGTCGGGCGACCAGATGATGCCATTGGAGATGGATACCGAATCAATCATTTCCGTAAAAGTGCCTGCAGGATCCATTTTATAAAGGTAGGACCCTTTGCTTTTACCCGTGGTGCTCATGCTTCCGACCCAGAACCGTCCCTGGGGATCACATTTGCCATCATTAAAACGTTCGCCGGTTTTCAGGCTTTTGGGCCTTCCGATGAAGGAGAGATTGCCCGAGAGCAGGTCAAGCCGGTAAACACCGTCCTGAAGTGCAACGATGACCGAATTATCCGTTTCCGGCACAATGGTACCTATCTTTTGCTTTACGTCGTAGGACTTGCTTGACTCATCAGCCGGATCGTACTCAAAGAGTGTGTTTTTTTCGATATCGATCCAGTAAAGAACTTTTTTCCTGTAATCCCAAACGCTTCCTTCTCCCAATACTGACGCTGTTCCCATAATATGAGTGATTTTTGGTTGCCGGACGGATGATTCGTTGCGTTCGCCCGAACGGGCGTGCGAACATGAAGTTGAAGCCGCAAAAACGACAGCCGGGAGAATGATGGCAATGGATACAAATTTCATTTTTTTGGTTTTTAGGAAATTGAAAACAAATTTAGGGTTTATTTTCATTGATTCTAAATAAAAATATGAATCTTTTGGAGGTTATAAAATCCGGCGGAAGATCTCCATGAGGGATGATATCCGGATGGGTTTAGGGATATAATCGTCACATCCGGCAAGGATCGCTTTCTCCCTGTCACCCTGCAGTGCGTATGCCGTTTGTGCGATTACAGGAAGTTCGGGTCTTATATTTTTGATCTTTTTTGTGGCTTCATAGCCGTCCATCCCGACGAGGCGGATGTCCATCAGGACAAGGTCGATGGAAGCGTCGGCGGAACAGATTTTCACTGCCTCTTCGCCGGAAGAGGTGTTTAAAATACTCATATGGAGAGTTGTGAGTACCTCTTTAAGAAATTCGGTACTGATAACGTCATCTTCAACTACGAGTATTTTTTTTCCTTTGAATTTATCAGGTTCGATTGTTCCCATGGTGCATGGATATTTTGTACAGGCAAATTATAAAAATCCGGAAATATTTCGCAATTTTTAATAAAAAGGCCATACCATGAACATGACAGGGGTTGGTAAAGTACGAATCGCATAGGACCTGCCTGCTCAACTATGATTACTCCGTATTACCCTGTGTAAAGATCACCGGCAATTCCCAAAAGGTCTTCCGGCAGGTAATTATTTAGCGTCAGAAAGAAATTCTTCCGCAGTCCTGACAGTCGCATAGGTCTGAAGTGTCGCGAGGGTGGAATTGTGCACATCCACGGCTTTTACAATTTTATCGCCGTATTTAAGGTCCCGGGTGGCACATGCGTTACCTATCACCGTACATTTGAATCCGTAATCGGATCCGGCACGTGTTGCCGCCTCCAGGCACATATGCGTCTGCATCCCGGCCAGGACCAGTTTCGTAATTCCTTTTTCCCGCAGAAAATCGAGGAGATCCGTGTCCAGAAAGGCATTTACTTCGTGTTTTTCTATTACTTTTTCTCCCTCCTCAGGCCTCACATTGGGATGAAATTCTCCTCCGCCCTTATGTCGCACATGAACGATTGTAAGGTGATGATTCCTGAAATATCGCAGGATCTCCGCTGCTTTTGCGGATGCCTCTTCGTTGCCGGTGAGCGGAAGTTTATCCTTGTCAAAGTAATATTCCTGGATATCGATAAGGATAAGGGCGGTATGATCGTCCGCGTTCTGGGCGCTAAGCGGAATCAAAGGCAATAACAGGAAAGTGAAAATGAGAAGTTTTTTCATGTATATGTTTGATTTGACTTGAACCACAGGGATAGCCCTACCGCAGGATGATCATTTTTTGCGTTGTACTCAGGTTATTAGATTGAATACGAACGACATATATTCCGGCATCAGCATAATCACCATTCTCGCCGGCAGTATTCCAGAAAATTTCATGTTCACCGGCGACATTGAAACCATATTGCAATTGTTTGATCATCCGTCCGGAGAGATCAAAAACAGCTACACGTGTCGGGCCTCCGTTGGGAAGGATATATTTGATCCATACCCCGTCACGGGCGGGATTGGGGTGGACGGTCAGACGGAAGGATGCAGGGGAGAGGGAATGTTGAATGCCTACCCAGTCGGGGGTGTATTTTGAGATCCCGTTGTCGGTAGCTACCCAGATAACATGGCTGTTGTCTTCGGCTATATCACGGATCGTATTGCCGGATAATCCGTCATCCGTGGTAAAGATTTTCCATTGATCACCCTGCCGCAGTGCCAGCCCGTTATTGGTCCCGAACCACATATTGCCGCGGCTGTCCTGAATGATGGCGTTAACGGTACTGTCGGGAAGCCCGTTTTCGGTGGTATAATAGGCGACGTCCCATCCCTCTTTGGCGAGAATACCCTGGTGGAACTTAACACCTGCGTCAGATCCATACCATTGGTTTCCGTCGCTGTCGACGTAAACAGACAGGATGTTTTCCGAAGGAACATTGCTCCATGGGATCTCATAGATCGTTACCAGGGAAAGTCCGTCAACCCCGTCCTCGTACTGATAGATGCCGCTTCCCGTGGAACCCAGGTAAGAATAACCATCGGATGAAGTGCCGATGGATTTGACCGGGTGTTTGGCAAGGTTGGTGCTGTCGGTTCCGGTAATGTTCATCCATTCCGAATTTGCAAAAGTGCTGACACCTCTTCCCGTACCGAAGATCTTGGTTCCAGCCGCACTGATCCCATTTGAATATACAGTGTCGGAAGCAATTCCCGTATTGCCGGTGCGGTAAGGTGTGGCGGAGGAGATGCCGTCAACCTCAATGGACAGGACTGTTGCCCCGTTCCGTGTGGAAAGCCATAACTCGGGGCCAAAATCCGTTTTATCATAATTTATATCGTTCACCTCATCCCCGGCTATATCATCCGATGACCGGGTGTATGTGATCCACGTATTGCCATCAAATCTCGTGAGGCCGTTTGCGGTTCCAAACCATTTGTTATTATCATCGGGACTCACTACCACACTCCGGATATCGTCCGATTTTAATTCCGGAACATTTGCTGTTGTAAAGGTTTGCCATTGAGCGTGTAACTGGAGTCCTGCTAACAGGAAGAACAGGGTAAAGGTTTTTTTCATATGAATCGCGTTAGTTGGTAACTGGCAAAAGAAGCAAAGGTAAAAAGGGATAAAACGGGGCGTCTTTACTTGTAAACCCGGTGAATCCCTATATTGTTTTCCGGCCGGAAGGCAAAACAAGGTAAAAATAATATTAAATTTTCAAATAATACTATAAACCTCTGTTTACAGGCAACTTAGATATGTATTCAGATATTTGGGAATGTGCATTTCAGGAATGAAGAATTTGGTGATTTGGTGATTTGGTGAAGTGGAAGAGGAACACGGATCCAGAAGAATTTGTTGATTTGGTGATTTGTTGATTTGTTGAATGGGATCGAAACCACTTCAAACCATATCAAACCATATCAAACCATATCAAACCATTTCAAACAACAAACAACCCTTTTCTGTGATAATCTGTGAAATCTGTGGTGAAACTCCCCCCTAAGAATTTGTTGATTTGTTGATTTGTTGATTTGTTGAATGGAGTTCAAACCGCCGAAACCATTTCAAACCATTTCAAACCATATCAAACCATATCAAACCATTTCAAACCACTTCAAACCACCTCAAACCATCTCAAACCATCTCAAACCATTTCAAACAATTAAACCCGCGATTATTCTTCTTCTTCGCAATAATTTCAATAAAAATTGTATTGCATTACAATAAATTTCATAATAAATTGTATCCCAATACAATAAATTTGATAAAAAATTGTATCGCATTACAAAAAATCAAGACTATAAATTGTAAGGCATCATCTTATTTGGTGATTTAGTGAAGTGGAAGAGGAACACCGATCCGGAAGAATTTGTTGATTTGCTGATTTGTTGAGTTGTTGATTGAAGAGATTCTTACGTAGTCCTGGAAAAGGGAAACTGACGGTTCGGCTTCCTTCAACATTTCGGTAATCCTTGCATTTAAAAGTCATCCTATTGTAACCTCGTGAAGTCATACCTTCATTTAACCGCATAGTCCGGGCTTCGTCCTTTGTAATACGTCTTTGTATCAACTGGGATCCCACCCCCACCGTCGACGCCGACCGCCCTTAATGGGATTCACCCCCCAAATCTCAGCGTCCCCTTTTTGACTTTTTGATGAAAAGTTATCAACACTACAGATTATCTGTATGTTAGATAGCCGTAAAATCATTGTTTTGGTGATTTGGTGAATTGAGTAAAACCACCTGAAACCATCTGAAACCACTGAAACAATCAAATCCGTGATCACCGGTCAAAATCCGTGACCATCCGTGTTCCTCTTCCACTTCACCAAATCACCAAATTCTTCCCGAAAAACGTTGATCAGATCACTTTCTCGTTCTCCGCATCCCAGTAAACCTTCCTGTTTTCGCGGTAGGCGGTTGTGGCCATGTGAGCGGTGATGGCTTCCTCAAATCCCCGGTCGATGTTGCAACTCGGATTGACAAGTTTGCCTGTCGCCATCGTATCCCTGATACAGTCGACCCATTCCTTTATGTGAAGATGGGTAGTGTCGACGCGTTTTCCATCCCGGTAAGTGTAAAGGAGCCCCCTGCCGGCAAAATACTGCTCGGTGGGAGTGGCAACCGCATCTACATTGTTGCGCCCCGGGATGTAAGTGAAAATCGGGAGTTCGGGATTGATCTTTTTGCTATCGATCTTATCCTTGTATTTTGTCGATTCTCGATCGGCATAGATGGTAAGATTATTTCCCAGTTCCATATATCCGTCATGGCCCATGATCGTCTTACCGCGGTCCTTGTCGCTGGCGAGGCTCGCAGAATAGAGGAGGGTGAATTCGCGGTCGGGATATTCATAGGCAACCTGCCATACATCCGGGACGTCCCGTACCTCATGCACATAATGTCCGAGGCTCTTATCCTTGTAATAATAAATTCCGCCCGATGAAACAACCGAACGGGGGATGCCGGTCTCCAGGATCTGGTTGATGGCGTCGAACTCATGGGTGAGGAGATCGCCGGAAAGCCCTGTACCGTAGTCCCACCAGCATCTCCAGCGGAAGAAACGTTCAGCGCTGAAAGGTCTTTTGATCGCGCAGGGAGCCTGGAACTGTTCCCAGTCGATAGTCTCCGGGTTTCCCTTCGGGTTTATATCATATACCCAGGCGCCGTTGGGTGAATTCCGGTTTGTGCACACCTCGATGAGGTTAACCTTCCCAATGACATCCTTTTTAATGGCCTCGCGGGCTTTGAGATAACTTTCCGTTTGTCTTCCCTGGTGGCCCAGCTGGAAAACGATCCCGCTTTTCTTAATGGCATCCCTGATAAGGTAAGCTTCGGGTATAGTCCGGGTCATTGCTTTTTCAACATATACGTGCTTGCCTCTTTGTGCAGCAGCGATGGCGATCTCTGCATGGTAATGATCGGGGGTGGCAATGATTACGGCATCGATATCAGGGGAATCGAGGAGATCCGTATAATGCAGGTATCTTTTCGCCCTTTTGCCGAACTTGCCGTTGCTTCCTTCGCGACCTGTATTTGCTGAGGCTGCCATGGCCCGTTCGGCTCTTACGTCAAACAGGTCGCAAACTCCGTTCAGCACAAGATTAAGGTCATCCTGGGCCAGGAAATCATCATAACGTTTATCCGTACTGTTCTCACGCGCCGCTTCCTTCCAGCCATCGATGATGTCGGGATGGGAAAATCCCGCCCCCCGCAGCAGGTATTCACCCCGTCCGCCGTAACCGATAACCCCGATCCGGAGCTGGGGTGTACTGCGCGGTGAGGTATACATAACGGGCATATCGGAAGAGAGATCGACCGCCTCCTGTACGTTCTTCCGGAACAGCCGCGAATATTTTTCTTTTTTCATCACCCCGTAAGCCACGGCTCCGACAAACGGGATGGTGGCAAGTCCTTTCAGCACATCCCGGCGGGTCATCTTCGGGGTATTTTCATTTTTTTCGTTATCCTGTGGTATCTTCTTTTCGTCCATTTTTCAACTATTATCCTGTTTAACAAAAAATCTGTCGAGTCCGATTAATCTGCCGGTCGGGAAATAATAAAGCGCCCAGAGGGTGATCATCTCTATGAGCGTTTTGTTGACAATGAAGTAATTGCCTTCTCCCGGAGCAGCATAATCGAGTCCGATGAGCGGGGGATGGGACAGGTAGTAAAATGCGAGGACCACGATGCCGGAAACGGTGGCGATCCGGGTAAGAAAGCCGAGGATCAGTCCGAGTCCTATTGCTGTTAGTCCCCATGCATTCAGAAAATCAACAAATGCCAGAGCGTTGGGATTGGCCGCTATGGCGTGAAATATACCGGCAAACAATCCCTTCGAATCGAGCAGGTATCCGATGGATGACCAGCCCGGGTTAAAAATTTTTGTCAGCCCTTCATACAGAAAATGCCATCCGATGGCAATCCGCAGGATCGCCAGGAGGGTAAGCTGAGAGCCTGAATAGATCGGTTGTGTTTTCATTTCTCTGCTCTGGATGTAATTATATTTTTCATTAAATGTTGATATAACCCGGATTTTTACGTGTTATTGCAGAACCGGCCGGAAAAATTCCATCCGGTGCACCCGGGAATAAAAATCGGTAGAGACGTTGCACTGCAACGTCTCTTTGGATAACGTCTTTGTATGTAACGTTTTTATATAACGTGTTTATATTTAGAGACGTTGCAGTGCAACGTCTTTACATGCAACGTCTTTACATGCAACGTCTTTACATGCAACGTCTTTACATGCAACGTCTTTACATGCAACGTCTTTATGAAGCATCTCCATGGATATAACCGGACATTTTAGACGATGTAAGGTTTCTATTTCACGATTCTCCTTACGGCATTTTTGTTGTTGAACCTCAGTTCAACCATGTAAATACCCTTTTCAAGGTTACTGATATTGAGTCTTTCCGTGAAATCGGAAGCCGACTTGTAAACCCTGAAATTTTTCAGGAGCTGGCCGCTGACGTTGTAAATATTGATGTTAACGTTGCCGTTGGCCGGGTCATTGAAATTCACGTTAACATATCCGTCAGTTACAGGGTTGGGGTAAATGTTCACTGCATTATCAAACCGGTTTGCCAAACCCGGCTGCTGCGTACCTTCGATGATCTCCCCGGGCCCGTCGAGCCTTAGGACACCATAATCATCAGCGCTTTCCCAGTGGCTGTTATAGCGTGCTGCGGTTACCCAAACACTTCCGAAGAAGTTATCCCTTGATCCGTCGTAGGCATCGTTGTCGCAGTATGCCACCGACATCCCCATGATCTTGTCCTTTGCAAGGGTGACACGGGAAGCTTCCGGATCGGAATCATTATACGAATCATTGTAAACTTTCAGGGAGAACTCATACAGGTAGGTATCGCCGTTCTTTTTCATGGCAAAATCGGGGAAATGACCGGCATAATTGGGGATGATCTGACCGGCTCCCCAGCCGGTTCCGGCGATGTCGCATACGACGTATTCATTGGATACCTCACCGTCGGCGGGACAAGTTGCCGCGATATGATAGGAAAAGGCGTTTTCCGCATTGCTTGTTGCATCGTCGAAAATATGCGGTCCGCCTGAATGGTCTTCATCGAGGAATACTTCAACGATATCGAAATTCGGATATCCTCCATCGGGCCATATATACCCATCGATGAATTTGTCGTCGTGGATCTCAACAAGATAATACATAAGGTTTTCGGTCTCAGACCACATAACCTTGAAACGGCCTTTGAAATCTCCTTCGGGAACAATATCGCCATACGGAATCCAGGTTTGGCCGATACTGTACCAGTCGGCAGTTTTCCAGCAGTCATCCGAGCCTTCGCCATCGATGGCAGGAGGTGTTGCAGCCTCTTTGGCAACAAAGGGTACATCTTCCGAAAGCTCGGCGGGAACAGTTACCAATTCTATTCCGCCAGGTTTCCCCATATTGCTCGAATATTGTCTTTTTTCTGCAGAATTCCAGTGTTCATGAACACCGAGCGAACCGATGGGAGTTCCGTCATCTTCCGGATCATAGGAGATGCCTGCGGGCCAGTTTGCCTTGTCGGCAGCCTGGTGAAGGTAATCGTCCACACCGAGGTAATGAGGCCTGTACTGTGTTTTATCATTTGGGTTGTTATATTCTGTCCTTAGGATATCGAGACAAACCGATTCGAGAGCTACCTGGTCGAGGGAGAGAAGAATGGAACTGGACCAGTCGTTATTGAATGGTGCAGACTGGAATTTATTGGGTCCGTCAACAGCTTCGTCCCCGGCCCATAGTCCGTCGACAAAGAAAAGGCAGGTATTCCCCCCGAGTTTTTCATGGCCCATAATATCGACAAGGATCCTATACTTTCCATAGCCCGAGTTGGTAGGCTGATCATTCTCCGGGGCCAGGAGTCCCGGATGAAGGTGCCCGGCACCGTCTCTTGTGTGGGATCCGAAATGATTTTTCGCCGTGAGTGAGATACCGGCACGGGCGTGGGCTTTCATGGCAGCCATATTGATCAGGTAATCGGCATTTTCCATCTCTTCGTAGAGGGCGTCGCTTACTGCATCAGGCATGACGGTGCCCTTATCGGAATATATCACGGCATCCTCTGCGGAGGGATAAATAGTGGTCCGTCCCAAGCTCATATAATCACTGTTATGATCAACATATTTCACGTCGGGATACTGATCATGGAGATATTCATAGGTATCCTGCCATACATGGGCAATGGGATCACCCAACCAGATATCCGACTGGTTGACGTGCTTTACATCGACCAGTTGGTGCAGGATGCTCAGGATCACCTGGGGAGAAGTTTCAGTGACGGGTGCATAGCTGGCAGCCCATCCATCAAAATTCCGGGTGAGGTCGGGTTTGCTAAGCCAGGATGAAGTTCCCTGGTTAATTTTGATGAAGATCTGCTCCCCGGCCTGGTAGGAACGGTCGCCTCGTCCTTTCTTATTGTTGAAATTTTTGAATATTCCATCCCATGCATCGGAAACGGTTACTTCACCGGTGATCTTCATCACAGCCTCATTCACCATACCGTCAACTACGGTTTGATCCGTGTTTTCCGGGCTGTAGAAGCGGTCGTCTACCGTATTGGTACAATTTTCATTGGTGGCATCCGGATTGAAGATCCACACCACGCGCCCGGGATGGATTCCCTGTGCGGTGCCCATGGGTTCATTCGGGACAAAATAATCGTTGTCTACGTAATTGCCTGCCGCCATGGCTTTTTTGTGCTGTTCCGTAAAGCTGAAGATGCCGAAGGCAGCCGCGGCGACGAAAAGGGATGCTGCCACAATATACTTGCGGTTTTTACTATTTTTCCGGGCGAAACGGAAGGCTGTAATGGATCCTGTCACGCTGATCAGCCAGACAATGAAACCGGTCATAACCGGGAAAGCGGCCCGCATACAGGGATATGCCGCACGTTGAGGTTTGGGTATTACCCTGGCCAGGAACCACACTGTGGACAGAATTCCCATGATGATAAAAACGAGGGTACCGGGCACTCTGATCCGCTTCAGGAAATTTCTCACTTTCCTGAAGGAAGATTCAAATTTGGGATGTGTCATTTTAAGGATTGATTAGAATAGTTAATTGGTCATTGGAGCCCTAAAACTAGTCAAAATATCATTTTTTGTTTTTCAATCCCTTGTATTATTGACGATTTTCCGCTAATTCAGTTTAATTCTATGTTAGACGGGGTTAATTGTTGAAGATTGTTTGAAGATTGTTTGAAGATTGTTTGAAGTGGTTTGAAGTGGTTTGATATGGTTTGATATGGTTTGATATGGTTTGAAATGGTTTGAAATGGTTTGAAATGGTTTCGGTGGTTTGAACTCCATTCAACAAATCAACAAATCAACAAATCACCAAATTCTTAGGGGGGAGTTTCACCACAGATTTCACAGATTATCACAGATTAGCTCCGTGATTATCCGCATAAATCCGTCAAATCCGTGTTCCTCTTCCACTTCACCACTTCACCAAATCACCAAATCACTAAATAATTAAGACCTATTTCGTGAAGCGGTAAACCGCTTTTTCACCATTGAATCCGATCTCAAGAAGATATATTCCCGAACCCAGGGAAGAGACATCTATGCTTCGGAAAAATTGGGACGATGATTTGGTATGCATCATGCTTTCAACCTCCTGCCCGTTCAGATTGAATACCCGCATGCTGACATCCCCGGTTCCCGGTGTTGAGAACCTTACATTCAGAATGCCACCTGTCACAGGATTGGGATAGCAAACCAGCGACCCCGAAATTGTTCCGTGCTCAATGCCGGTTGTCTCTAGATCTACCGTGAAGGTAGTGGAAACTTCCTCTGTACCGTCGCTGGCCGTCACCGTAACGGAAGCTGTCTCATCACCGTTGAACCCTTCGCCGGCCATAACCTTGAGCATATTGCCGAAGAAATAAACAGAAACATCCGGGTTATCCGATTCGGCGGTGAAAGTCAGGGCATCGCTGTCAGGATCGGAGAAGATCGTGAGTATATCCTGAACGACGGTGTATTCATCACGTGACATCATGGTATAATCCGGGATCTCCTGCAGGAGTATGGGTGACCTGTTGTTGGCCGTGAGGGAGAAATGGGCGTACGTCACCAGGGCGCCCGGATCGATAGCACGCACCGAAACGGAGGAATGACCCCGGAAGGATTCCATGGCAGTAGCAATCAGTTTATTGTCCCGGACAGTCAGAGTCACTGCCGGATCGGTATCGAATGCGCTGTAGTCCAGCATATCGCCGTCCTCATCACTGAACCAGGATGAAAGGTCATCGACGAGAGTGACTTCGGTACCGTATTCCCCGATATTTACATCGGGGATCTGTCCGGTAACTAACGGCGGATGATTAACGGCGGGGGAGGAAGGGAAGAGCACAAGTTTTCCGTAATCATTGGAATTCTCCCAATGACTGTTATAGTTCTCTTCGGTGACCCATACGCTTCCAAAAAAATTGTCCCGCTGTCCGTCGGGAGCATCGTTATCACAATAAGCCAGGGAAATACCCATGATCTTTCCGTCTGTCAGTGTATCCCGGGAAAGTTCCGGATTAATGGTATCGTAGGTTGAATTATAGACTTTGAGCGAAAATTCATAGGTGTAGGTATCGCCATCTTTGCGCATTGAAAAATCCTCAATATGGCTGGCATAGTTGGCAACGTAATAGTCAGACCAGCTGTGCCCGGCAAGGTCGCAGGCCACAAAATCATGGGTGACTTCTCCGTCGGCAGGGGCATTTGCGAGGATATGGTACGAAAAGGCATTCTCACCATTCTCACCGGTGGTGGGATTGTCGAATACATGCGGACCACCTGACTTGTCCTCATCGATAAACACTTCAACCACATCGAAATCCGGATATCCCGGATCCGGATAATGGTATCCGTCGATGAAGACGTCATCATGGATCCTGACGAGGAAGTAGATCTTATTATCGACGGCTGACCAGAGCGATTTGAAACTACCGGTATAATCGGATGCAGGTACCGACCCGCCCCAGGGGATCCAGGTATTATCTATGCCGTACCAGTCGGCAGATTTCCAGCAATCGTCGTCACCGTTTCCGTCGAAAACGGGAATGGTTGCAGCTTCACGGGATATGAAGGGCTCATCTTCCGCAAGATTCTTCGGCATAGTGATCAGTTCGATGCCGTAATCCTTCCCGAGGTTCCTTGAATACTGCCTGTTGAGGGCATCGTTCCAATGTTCATTGACTCCCAGTGACTTTAGAATGCTTCCGTCGGCTTCGGGATCATAAAGGATGCCCTCCGGCCAGTTGGCACGGTCGGCTGCCTGGTGAAGATAATCATCGGCGCCATAGAGATGGGGCCGGTACTTTTTTACATCGGTGGGATCGTTGAATTCAGTTCTCAGTATATCGAAACATACGGATTCCAGGGCTACCTGGTCAAGAGACACAATAACCGAATTGGACCAGTCGTCGTTGAATGGGGGAGAAGTGAATTTAACGGGGGGCTCGGTAGCTTCGCCGCCACCCCACAGGCCGTCGATGAAGTACAACAGGGTATTCTGCCCGAGAAGCTGGTGGCCCATAATATCGACGAAAACGCGGTATTTATCATAACCGGTTGTGCTTTCAAGCGGTGTATCGTTTTCGGGTGAGGGGTGGCTCGGGTGGAGGTGTTCGGCACTTAACCGGGTATGCGATCCGAAATGATTCTTGGCTGTTAGTGTAATGCCTGCTCTTGCGTGGGCTTTCAGCGCTGCCATGTTGATCATGTAATTGGCGTCCTGCATCTGGGTGTAAAGCTTGTCTGAGATGGCATCGGGCATGACCGTGCCGTTATCGGAATAAAAAATCACCGGGTCTTTGGGCACATCGAGGGTGGACCTTCCGAGGGATTCGTATTTAGGATCCCTGTCTACATAATGCACGTCCGGATAAACGTCGTGAAGATATTCGTAGATGTCCTGCCAGATATGTGCGATGGGATCGCCCAGGTATATATCCTGCTGGGGTACACCAGCCGTATCGATAAGGTTCCTGAGGATGCTGAGCATGGTGAAGGCAGATGTCTCCGAAACAGGTGACCATTCTGCATGCCAGCCGCTGAAATCATGGTTCAGCGTCGTGGGATCGCTGAGCCAGGAAGCCGTTCCCTGGTTCACCTTAATGAAGATCGTTTCCCCCTTTTTGTATCCTTTACCTCCCTTGCCCTTCATTTTGTTGAAGTTAATGAATATGGCATCCCAGGCATCCCCGAGCGTCTTTTCTCCGGTAAGCAGGAGGAGCGATGAATCGACCATATTATCGATGACGCTCTGGTTGTTGTTCTCCGGGCTGTAATAGGGACTGCTCTCATCGTTGGGACAATCCTCGTTCGTGGCATCCGGGTTATGGATCCATACCACCCGTCCGGGATGGATGCCATGGGGTTCACCCTCAGGCTGGTTAGGAATGAAATAGTCATTGTCCACATAAAGCCCGGCTGCTTCCACTTTTTTCTGGTGCTGAACGAAGGCAAAAATCCCAAGACCCACGGCGAGTACGGCAAAGGTGCCTCCAATCATATATCGCTGGCTTTTCATATTTCTCCTTGCGATCCTGAATGCGGTTAAGGATCCGCTCACACTCAGAAGCCAGATAATGAAGCCCGACATGATCGGGAAGGCGGCTTTCATACAGGGATAACCCGCACGCTGCGGCTTGGGTATGACCCTTATAAGAAACCAGGCTGTCGACAGGATGCCCATGATGATGAAAATGATCCGGGCAGGGACTTTTATCGTGGTTAACTTTTCTCTGAATTTTCTAAAACTCTTATCAAATCTTGGATGTATCATGTCAGTTAGTTTTTATAAGAATTTGTTGATTTGGTGAAGTGGAAGAGGAACACGGATCCGGAAGAATTTGTTGATTTGGTGATTTGTTGATTTGTTGAATGGGGTCGAAACCACTTTAAACCATATCAAACCATTTCAAACAACGTCAAACAACGAAAATCTGTGATAATCTGTGAAATCTGTGGTGAAACTCCCCGAAGAATTTGGTGATTTGGTAATTTAATGAATGGAGTTCAAACCATATCAGACCATATCAAACCATATCAAACCATATCAAACCATATCAAACCATCTGAAACCACCTGAAACAGTCTTGAACCCAGGCAGAGAAATGGATAACCGTTAAGAAAAATCTTAAAGGAGGGTAGAATGAATATTACTGTACTAATCTTCCAGTTCTATAACAAGAGAGCCGTTAAGATTGTTTCACAGGTTATTTAAACATTCAATTTCCGGCGAACCGGCAGAAGAATCCACATTTCCGTCGGTAAAAAAGTGGACGGTTTTTGGATTTCCGGGGATGAGGTTGAAGAAATTATCGGTGAAAAATCCCTCCGTCTCCGGGATCATGATATGAACAAATCGTGCCGGGACATTGGCTGAGATCGTAATATCATAGCCTTCAGGTGTCTTTGCAGCTGACACGGTGAATTTCGCTTTCTGCAATTTTTCATCCTTGGGTTTGCAGAAAGGGATGAGCTTTTCAGTGAGTAGGGTATTTCCTTCGAAAAGTCTGGCAATGAGATAAGTAGCATTAGACGGACTTTTGCATTCCATTTCAGGATAGCCGGCAGACAAAATTTTTGTTGAAGTGTTTGCCGGGATGGTTATCTTCCGGCTCATGGCTTTACCGGTGACCTGCCCTGCCGTCGTCATCCAGGTGAGCTGAAGGGTGGCCTCCCGGTCCGAAAGCTCATCCGAGACGGCATAAAGATCCATCTTCCCGTTCCGGGTATCCGGTGCCAGTATGAGTTTTTCAAAAGATCGCATGGCCTGGTAGTGGGATGCTTTCCAGTTCCCGAAATAGTCCACGCTTGCCCAGGATATCGCAGGCCAGCAGTCGTTGATCTGCCAGTACAGTGAGCCCATGCAAACAGGCATGTTTCTCCGGTGAGCCTCTATAGCTTCCTTCATGGCCAGCTGATGGTTGACCTGGCTGAGATAAATAAATTCCTTAAAATTGGATGGTTCGGGAAAATACTCGCGTATGTACCTGAGTTGCATAGTGTTGCCGTTAAAACCAGGCTCGACCCAATCCATCCGGCTCCGTTGCCTCCGGTCGAATACCTTGTCCGATAATTTCATGTCGCCGGGTCCCGCAAAATAATGCAGTGTTGACATCTGCGGAAACGACTGCAATCCGTATTCACTTACGAACCGGGCGACATGTTCTCCATATCCCTTATAGTCATTTGGCCCGAACCAAACCGACCAGTCATGCTCATCACCCGATTTTTTATCCGGCAACTTCTGCCCGTAGGCCTGAGGCGAAGAGGCCCAGTAGGAAATTTCCGGATCGTTCTCTTTTACGGCTTCCGGAAGTATCTTGTGAAATATGTTATCATAGGTCTTCCAAAGGAAATCCTGCTGTTCCGGGGTATACTTATCCGGCCAGCCCCAGTTGTACCAGGCGATGAGGTTTTCATTATTGCCGCACCAGAGCGCCATGCAGGGATGATTCCGAAGTCTTTTCACATTGTATACGGCTTCTTTGCGGATATTTTCAAGGTGAGCTTCATCGCCGGGCTGGAGTGCGCAGGCAAACATGAAATCATGCCATACCAGGATGCCATTTCTGTCGCAGAGGTCATAAAAGATGTCATTTTCGTAAATCGCCCCGCCCCACACCCTGAGCATGTTCATGTTGGCATTTTTTGCCTCCATAACAACCCGCTCATATTTAGCGGGGGTGACCGAGGGTATAAAAATATCACCTGGAATATAATTCGAACCTTTCATGAATACGGGAACACCATTCAGCCTGAAATAGAAGCTTCTTCCCACGGAATCGGGTTCCTGCACCAGTTCCAGTTTCCGGATCCCCAAATGTACCACCTTTGAATCCAGTTCTTTTCCCGGTCGGGACAGCCTGGCTTCGATCTCATAAAGTTTCTGTTCGCCAAGTCCGTTGCTCCACCATAACCGTGGTTTTTTGAAATCGAGGTCGAGGCTTACAGTGTTCATGCCGCTTTTCAGGTTGAAATTTCCGCTTGCCATTTCCTCACCGTCCGCACTTACGCTCACTGTATATTTAGCATCATCAGCAGCTTCGAGTTCCAGTTCTGCCGTATATCTGCACTCCGCGGGACTGAAATTTTCCTGTACCATCCGGATGTCCCGGATGATGGCGTCATTCCATGATCTCAGGTATACCGGCCGCCATATCCCGCTGGTAACCAGGCGGGGTCCCCAGTCCCAACCGAAGTGGAAGGGAGCCTTTCTCGTAAAAACATTCGTCTTCCTGTCATCAGGCGCCTGTTCATTGGTAGCGATCAGGGGGTAACCAAGCTTCTTCAGTTTTGCCATCCCGGTTTTGACAGGGGACTTGAAAATAACCCTCAGCTGGTTCGTACCTTCCTTCAGGAACTTTCTACAATCCCTCTCCCAGGGAATAAACATATTGTCGGATGAGAGTACGAGACTGTCGTTCAGGTAAATATCGGCATAGGTGTCAAGGCCGTCAAATACCAGTTCGGTATGAGTCCGTTCAAGATCTTTCCGGCTCAGCTCAAAGCTGGTCCTGTAAACCCAGTCATCATTCTCAATCCATTGCACGCTGTCTTCGTTGAAACCGAGGTACGGATCCGGAATGAGTCCGTTTGCCATCAGATCGGTATGGACGGTTCCGGGTACGGTTGCTGGATACCACCGGTCATCACCGGCTTTGCTGAATTCCCAGTTACCGTTCAGATCCCGGATCTCTTTTTTTTCATTTTTATTCATGGAACATGAAATTATCAATGACATTAGCAGGATAAAGCCGGTGATTTTTTTCATTATTTTGTAATTTTGATTTTAAAGGTATAATGGAACCCACATGATCGAGTAGTATAGAGTTACCTTTGTGATGTCATCAGACATGTGGGGTTCATTTCCCCATCGTTTTAAGGTTTACGGTCATTAATTGGTTGTATCATTCGTAAGTTATACGATCTCCTCCCGGATCCTTTTCCTCCCTGTGTTTTTTGAATACGTCATACAGGCTTAGGTAGGTGAACCCGCCGGGATCCGGATTCCTGTTTTCCGACTGAAAAATAATTATTTTTTCCTCACCCGGCATCAGATCAAAGAAATTATCGCTGAAGAAACCATTACATCCCAGGTGGCTTATAAACAGGTTTTTCACGAGCGACCTGCTGTGTAAAAACAGGAAAGTTTTATCGAAAACCCGTTCCGACTTGATCTCCAGCCCGGGTTCGTCCAGTTTCAGGTCGTGAGGTCTGACGAAATAAAACCGGTTATGAGAAAGCAAATGATCCTTCCTGTATATATTCATATCAAGCAAAATGCGATCAGACCCCACGCCCGGAACAAGATCCTGTAATCCGGCACTGAAAATCGGAATGGCTTTGACAGGGTCTGCCGTTTCCCGGATGTTCCTTAAGAAGATCTCATTTCCTGAGAAATCCAATATCCGCAGGTTGACCATAACAGGAACCGGTTCAGGGAGATCGGAGATCAGGCGGATCATCAGGTCCCCGTCATTCATTTCTGCAGATAAAAGGATGTCGCTGAAGGCTGTTTTGAGATGGTAGTGCAAAGCTTTCCATCTCCCGAAATAATCAATACCCGACCAGGTGGCAGAAGGCCAGCAATCGTTGAGCTGCCAGTAAAGTGAACCCATACAGTAGGGTTTAGCCCGGCGATGGGCTTCAATAGCGCCTTTAATGGCAAAGGCCTGAAGTAATTGGGAAAGGTAACTGAAATGCCGGGGATCGGCAGGCCTGACATAGAACCATTCAAGGTTCTTTTCCACCAGTTCAGCTCCTCCGGGCCATCCCTGGTGCTCTTCCATGATCTCTGAATGAATATCAGGATTACCCTGGCCGGCAAAACTGGCAATAGTCTCCGGATCGGGATATGACTTGAATCCATACTCGCTCATAAACCGCCCGATGTTTTCGCTGTATACAGTGACCGGCTGTATCTTTTTCACGATATCCCAGAAATGGAAATCTCCGCTTTTAAGGTTGGGCAGGTTATCCGACCCGGCCCAGGGTGAAGTGGGCCACCATGGCCTTGAAGGATCCATTTCCTTGAGGATGCCGGGGATGAATTCATTGAATATTTTCAGGTAGGACTGGTAGGCTTCATCTGCTGCATTGCCGAGTTCGTCCTTCCAGCCCCAGGTATGAAAACCTTCGAATATCTCGTTGTTGCCGCACCAGAGGACCAAGGAAGGATGGTTACGCAGCCGGGCCACGTGATGCCGGACCTCCCGGCCTATGAGTCCGAGAAATTCATCATCCGAAGGATACATTCCGCATGCAAACATAAAATCCTGCCATACCATGATCCCCTTCCTGTCGCAAAGCCTGTAGAAATGGTCATCCTCATAAATACCTCCGCCCCAGGCCCTTAGCATATTCATATTCACTGCTACAGCATTGTCGGTCAGCTCTTCATAATCCTTTTCCTTTATCCTGGAGACAAAATAATCGGAGGGGATAATATTGGCTCCCCGGATAAATACATCTTTGCCGTTGATCCGGAAATGGAATGTATGTCCGTCCTTATCGGGCACCGTAATGAGTTCTGCCGTTCTTATACCTGTATCAGTGAGGGTTTCATCGTAAATCCTATCCTTCCCGGACAGGGAGACCCTTACCGAATAGAGAGCCGGGTCGCCAAAACCCTTCGGCCACCACAGCCGTGGCTTACGTATCTTCACAATCATCTGCCGTTCTGTAACGCCTTCACTGAAGACCGATGTGAGCACGGCAGCCTCGGTATTGTCGATAAAAACCCTGAGGGTATATTGCCCCGCAACGGTGCATCTGACCGAAATATCCGCTGAGATCTGTGCTTCTGCAGGCGAAAGAGACAAAAGCCGGATCCGGATACCGTTGAGACAAGCTTTTTCACTTCCTTCCACGAAGATATCCTTCCATATTCCGCTCGTCAGCAGCCTGGGTCCCCAGTCCCATCCGTACATATAGGGCGCCTTCCGGGTAAACGGACTGACCCTGAACTCATGTTCATCGTTGTTTGCAGGCAGTTGATAGGGCAGACGTTTGTACCGGTCCAGTCCCATCAGGAAGGGAGAATGAAAGAGGACCTTCAGTTCATTGATGCCATCGCGGAGAATGTTTTTTACATCATGCTCCCATGGAATGAACATATTGTTGGAGCTGAACAGTTTTTGCCCGTTGAGACTTACCTCAGCGTACGTGTCAAGTCCTTTAAAGACAAGTTTAACAACAGGTAGCTTATGGATCTCAGGGATAAGTTCGAAATCACAGACGTATTCCCAGTCTTCCTTCTTCGATCCATTGAACCTTCTTCTCATTAAGTCCGAAGAAGGGATCCGGGATCATCCGGTTCCTGAACAGGTCGGTATGTACACATCCGGGAACTTCAGCTTTATGGAACTCATCATTTTTGACATTCCGGAAGCGCCATTCTGACAGGGACAGGTTTTGAACTTTCTTCATAAAAGAATTTCTGATTTGGGATGCGGATCCTTATCGAGGTCACAGTGGTACCATTGATCTTTCCGGCCAGGTCAGGCAAGGCAAGGCTATCCTGTGGAAGCGTTGCCCTATAAATCTGAGACCGTCAATGATATTCGTCCTCCAGTATTCCCAGTTGTGGCTTCCGTTATGAACCCTGTATTCATGAGTTATTCCCCTGTCACGCATTATAATGTGAAGAGTCGAATTTCCCTTGTAAAGAAAATCATCGTCCCCGATGTCGATATAATAATCTCACCTTTTCGATATCCTGCGGTGAGAGAGTATTCATAAGGTTTACGGGAGAATTCTCCTGCCAGTGTTGCGTGATCCTTTCATCATTCTTTATGCCGTATATCTCACCAAATAATTCGTTGTACTGCTCCGCGGGCATTTTCCGGATCTCTTCGTCGGTGAAAACCCCGGGACTGTAAGCTGCGCACGCTACGAACATTTCCGGATGGTGAAGGGACCACATGAGGGAACCATACCCCCCCATGGAAAGCCCGGCAACGGCACGAAACTGCTTACCTGTCCTTGTCCGGTAATGAGAGTCAATATAAGGGATCATTTCCCGCATTGCCATATCTTCATACCTGTTTTTCCCGGCTTTATCATTCACATACCAGGTAACTTTCGCATCGGGCATGACAATGATCATCGGGGGGATATCCCTGTTGGCGATACCCCGGTCTGCTGTCTCAGCCACCTCACCGAACTGGATCCATGCGGACTCATCGTCGGAAAAACCATGCAGGAGGTAGACTACCGGGTAACGCTGTGTCGATTCGTCATAGCCCGGGGGAAGGTAGATGGCATACGATACTTCATACCCCAGTATCTGGCTTTGAATCGTGAGATCTTCCATTACCTTTCCCGTTGGGAAATATCCTGATAAAGAAGCAGGCTGGCTTTCCGCTGCGGAAAAGAGGAGAAATGATACAAACAGGACAAGTAAAGATTTTTTCATTATATCATGATTTTGATTTTAAAGGTATAATGGAACCCACATGATCGATTATTATAAGGTTTCCTTTATGTTGTCATCAATCATGTGGGTTTCATGGGATGATTTTTTAATTCCGCCGGGTATCCAGGATGTGCCCGCTTTCGCTATCTCTTGTTCAGAAATGATATCCTCCCGGAGGATCAATAAACATAATCAATTATTCCTGGATCAGAAAAGGTTTATAAATAATGATCCTTTCCACAGGTATATTTTTGTGCCCGTAGGGTGATAGCTTCAGTATATGGGAACGGTTTTCCACTCCCTGGACCAGGGTGTATTTCAGTTTTTCCGAATTGTCGGTATAATCAGCAAAAGTGGCATTCACGTCCCATGTAATGGTATAGCCCGGATTGAAGTTGATGTTGAACATATCCCGTGCCTCTTTAAGGAACCAATCTTCCGGTTCGATGATCACCCTTCCCGAATTGGAAATAAATTTCTCCGTATTGGTCCCTGTACCATCAAATCCTGTTAGGGATCCGAAAATCCTGAAACGGAAATTCCTGAGGCTGTCATCTGTCTCAGTGAGGGTTACCGTCCATTTTTCGCAGATGAGGGGACTATGATTTGAGGTATGGATTATGGCTCCCGTTTGCCAGGGCCAGTCCTTCGTACTGTCGGCATTCGGCCTGGAAATGTAATAGATACCCATAAATTCCGATGGATGATATTTATCGATAAGGACCCTGGTCCTGGATGTATCACCGGCTGGAGGATACAGTTGAATATCCGCCCTGTTACCTGTGAATCTCAGGCTCAGCGGCCCGGGACCGTAAATTTTATCCGGAACAATTGAATCAACAAGGTGATACGGGTCCGCTTCTCTGGAGGGGTCGTAATTAAAATACCTGAAAAGCATATCTGCGAGCAACCGGTTACCGGGCTCATTCAGGTGATCACCATCGGTCAGCAGATCGCCGGCGGTCAGCCCGTTGTTATGCAGATAATCTATCCATCCGGTCCGCACATTGGCAAATTCAAGCTTGTATTTGTCACAGAAGGAGGGAATGAGGTGAAAGGACATGGTGTCGGACCAGTTATTGGGTCCTGTCCATGGGTCGTTCCAGACGAGCATTTCTGCCGATGTCCGGCTCCTGATCATTTGCAGGATCTTTTCGTAGTCATAATGGGATCCGAAAACATGGAAGATCACCAGGTCGGGATAAAAAGGGAGGATGTCGTATTCCGTTGTTTTCCAAAGTTTCTGGGATGCAAATCCACCCACCGATTTATTGATCATGTGGATCCGCGCATACGGAAATTTCGTCCGGATCTTTTCTTTAAGATAGATCCACCACTCCTGCTTGCTTACAGACTGCCCGTAGACGATGATGTTCACATCATACGGATGTGATGGAGTGCTCTCAGCCAGGAGAGCAAGCGTACGGCTTATAAATTGTCCGTAATCCGCCGTGTCCCGGTTACAAAGGGAATGGTAGTCCTGTGCATTCACCGCCATAGGGAAGAGAAAGAAAAGCAGTATATGCAGGGATCTTTTTACCATCCTCTTTTTGTTACCCGTGTCAGTGAAATATTTTTATCTCCGGATCCGGGTGATGCGGGGAACCTGCTCAGCGGATCGATATACAAGTCGCGGATATCCTCGGCCTCCAGCCCGTAGGTATGGTAGTCGGCTACATCGGGATCCCAGCCCAAATCAAAATCCCTGAATTTCAGTCCGTCAATGTTCCGTGCGAAAAGTCCGGGAATATCATGGCTGAAAATGGCATATTGCAAATCTGCTGTAGGCCTTAGGTCGAAATTTCCGCCGTAATCTTTGGACAGGGGTGATTTACGTATATGCAACTGCACGCGGTCGAATTCGATATCCTTAAGGGAACCGGGTTCTTGACCCCAAAGCAGGATACCCGTTTCACTGTTGGCAATGATATTGGAGAAACGGATATTCCGTATCTGTCCGGCCTGTTGTCCCGCATTTTTTGTTATGGAAGAAACATGAATGGGTTCGCCGTTACCCCACCAGTGACCCGAATGAAGCCTGTTCCGTATAATGATGTCGGAAAAAAGGATGTTTTCAATCGAGGCGGTATCCCGGGCAAAAATACCGATGCCCCGGTTTGAGTCGTAAATCACAAGGTTTGAAAAAACGAGGTTCCGTATCGGGTGTTCCCCGTATCCAATACGTATACCGCTTGAACGGCTTTGCAATGTACAATTGGTGACAGTGACATTCTCAGCAAACCCGGTCTTGTTTCCGAATTCCTGCCCGACAGACCTTTCCTCTGCCTGTCCGTGCACATTGATATCCGAAGAAAATCCACTGACAATGATCGCATCGTCACCCGTTCTTATATCGCAATCGGAAATCATTATATTTCTTGAATCGGTGCAGTGGATCCCGTCATTATTGGGAATGAGCAGGTTATTCAGAATGGTTATGCCCTGTATAATTACATTGTCGCAGTCTCCGATCCGGAAGGTCCATTCCGGACTGTCTTTCAGGGTTATATCATTGATCCTTACATTTTCGGAATTCATGATTACCACCATCATTCCCGGCCGGTTTTCATATGCGATCGGACCGTCGGAAAAGGTGGCCCCTTCCCGCAGATAACTCTCTCCCTGCCTTATGTAATTCCGCTGCAGGTCACCTGCGATATGCATTTTACCCGGGATATGAAAGTGTATGCCATTCCCGTTGATGGTCCCTGTTCCGCTGATGGCTATATTGCGGGTGTTGTTGGCATACAGCAGGCCGCCTGTGGCATTGATCGTATCATAATCGGCCAGGTTTTCACTGCCTTCCAGGATTGCTCCGTGCTCAAGAAAAAGTTCAACATTGCTCTTCAGGAAAATCGTACCGCTGTAAAAAGTACCGGCAGGAATAATCACTTTTCCGCCGCCGTTTTCGTTGCAGGCACTTATGGCTTTATTGATGGCTGCAGTGTTTAAACGATCCTCTCCCGAAACTGCGCCGTAATCAAGAATGTTGTAATGATCACGCGGGGTTGAAGTGCAACCGGCAATGAGGATAGCCAAAGAAAAAAACAACAAAAATGTTTTCATGAATGAATTTTTTATCTTTTTCAGGTAATCTGTTTTTCCGAGCGATCATAATTCGCTGCTGCATCTGCAGGATTCCCGAACCGGTCAAGCCCGGAGTCGTATCCTCCGTAATACATGAACCATGTTCCGTTATGCTTCGCAACATAGGGTGACTGGATGAATTCCTGACCCTGCCATTCGACCTGGCTTTCTCCCGCAGATTTGTCGGGTGAAGAAGAACCGGCCACCGGTATGAGTAATTCCTTTCCTTCCCCTGCATTGCTGTCACATCCGGGGAAGATGACCAGGACAAGGATGATGATCCTTAAGTACACCCGCCGGAAAGGATTATTTTTCCGCATTAATATTATTTAAATATTCCGCGCTCATTTCCGCACTTTCCATGGGTTTGCGCTTGCTCTTGTCCTGTTCGACAAGGAAATATTTCACCCCGTTCTTCAAACCTGCCTGTATAATAGGTTTGTAATCGATGGTTCCGTATCCGACTTCGGCGAAACTTTTTTCCTCATCCCCAGCCATATCTTTAAGGTGCAGGGCTTTGAACCTGCCAGGGTAGGTGGTGATCAGGGTAAGAGGATCCTTCCCGGCCCGTGTGGCCCAGTAACAATCCAGTTCGAAATCCACAAGGTTTTTATCCAGGTTTTCCATCAGAATATGAAAACCATCGGTATCCCCGAGGGAATCAAATTCGAAGGAATGGTTATGGTACAACATCCCGAGGCCCTTTTCCTTCGACATTTTCCCGAGTTTGTTGCATGCATCGGCGATTGTCCTGAACCCTTCGGTAGATTTTGAATATTTATTGCTGATATGCGCACAGACAATGTATTTTACTCCGGCCCTGGAATGATCATCGACCATCCTGGAAGCCTTTTCATTGTCAAAAGTATTATTCTCACCGAGCAGCTCTTCAACACTGATATGACTTGAAACGAGCTTAAGACCTGCGTCTTCACACATTTTTTTGAATTCTTCAGGAGAAAAACCATATAAGGTGCCTTCACTGAGATTGTAATTGGCTGCTTCAACATATTTATAACCCATATCCGCAACTTTGCTCAGAGTCATCACAGGATCTTCACTCATGGCATCCCTTACCGTGTAAAGGGCAAGCCCGTATTCATCCGGGTATTTTCCGGACTGGCTGCATGAATTGAACAATGTGGTGATCGTCAGCACTGCCAGAAGGAGCAGTGAACCCGTGTGGTAAAATTTAATAGCTTTCATAGCCTTGTTTTGGTTAATATAAATGAATATTTGCCTGCAGCCACATTCAGGCTGATGGCATTTGAATCTGATTTCCCGATGGTGATAAATTCGTCCGGACTTCCTTTTTCTCCGTTTTTAATCAGGACCCTGCCTGATTCTGTGAGGGAATAGCCTTCCGGAAAAAGTTGTGGAATTTTGACAAGGGCCGTGGTATTCGCCGGAACCATGACCGTCATGCTGAAGCTGTCGTCCGTCCTTGTCCATTCATCCGACAATGTGCCATAAAGTGTATATATACTGCCTTCAACATGATCCAATCCTGCGGGAGGCAGGGGTGCTATGATGGCTTTCCTGAATCCGGGTTCCGCAGGTCTTATTCCTGCCAGATAGCCGTAATACCATTCCGCCACGGAACCGAGGGCAAAATGATTCCTTGAATTCATCTCACCGGGAGGTTCAGTATCGCTATTCCATAATTCCCACATCGTGGTGCTTCCCTTGTTAACCATATACCCCCAGGAGGGATATTCCTCGCCTGTTGCGGTACGGTAGGCTGCATCATTAAAACCATATTCGCTGAGCACGGGCAAAAGCAGGGGAGTACCCAGGAAGCCTGTTGTTGGGTGGTAACCCTCGCTAATCACATTTTTACTGATGTTGCCTGCAATAACCTGCCTGAGTGAATCGGGAGTGATGCCGAAGGCGAGCGGTATCAGGTTGGCGGTTTGTGTGCCTTCCGGGTAATCCCGCTTGTGCGGATCGAAGAATTTTTTCTGGAACCCGCTGGAAATGGTATCCGCAAGAAGGGCATAATATTTCTGATCCTCATTCTTCCCGAGGACTCCGGCAGCCTGTGAGAGTATTTTCGAACTGTAATAGTAGTATGCATCCGAAATGGGCCCGACAGGTGATTTCACCACAGAAACCCAGTCTCCGTAACCTTCCCATTCCCCGGCCTTTTCACTCCAGCGGTATACATGATCACGGCTCTTCCGTTTCATGTATTCAACCCAGGCTTTCATCCCGTCATAATTATTGCGCAGGATTTGTTCGTCTCCATAGAAATTATAGACGACCCAGGGCACCACGGTCACGGCATCTCCCCATCCGGCTTTGGCCGGCCCTTCAACCACTATGGCAGGATTGACATCGTACACGTACCCGCTGGAATCCTGGCTGTCGGTAATATCCCGCATCCATTTTTCAAAAAAGCGTAACATATTCATATTATAGCAGGCGGTTGGAGCGAAGATCTGGGCATCACCCATCCAGCCCAGCCTCTCATCCCGTTGGGGACAATCGGTGGGCACCGACATC
This sequence comes from uncultured Bacteroidales bacterium, assembly GCA_963771005.1. Lineage (GTDB taxonomy): Bacteria > Bacteroidota > Bacteroidia > Bacteroidales > DASQZK01. The sequence goes on along the minus strand of CAVYRO010000005.1, from coordinate 41,967 downwards.
ATATTGCCTTCCTGGCCGTTGAGAACATTCTGCCAGATTTTATTCAGCAGGACATTAGAACTGGAAAAGTGACCGGTGACGGGGGCAGAAGAATACAGGCGAAGCGCAGTGAGATTCTCCTTTCCGGGAGTCCCGGGAAGTCCCTGAGCCTGAATGTATCTGAATCCGTGATAGGTAAATGAGGGCGACCATATCTCCGTACTGTCACCCCGCAGGATATACCTGTCGGTTGCCCTGGCCGTACGCAGATTTTCCTGCGCCACTGTGCCGTCGTCGTGAAGTAGTTCGGCAAATTTCAGGACCACCGTATCACCGTTGTCGCCACTTACCCGCAAACGTTCCATCCCAACCAGGTTCGTACCGAAATCATAAACATAGACTCCGGGGGTGACTTCCCGCACCGAAACGGGTTTGATTTCTTCATTGGCCTGAATGGGTGGACCTATGGCCGCGGACAGAGCAATCCCATTCATGGGAAGGGTTTTTACGCTGAACCATTTTTCATCCTGAAGCCCGGGTTCCGACCACATTGGGATCGCCAGCCGGGCATCCCAGGTCTCGCCGTGATAAAGCGAATTTTCTGTAACAGGGGAAAGTTGTCCCTTCCAGCTTTCGTCAGTGCCGAATATCTCCTTTTTACCATTGGTGTATTCAACCCTCAGCTGCATGATCGCCCTCAGCGGACCGTCAGAATAAGTTGTACTCCCGTTCCAGCCCAGGCCGCTTGTCCACCACATATTGCCAAGCATGATACCTGCTGCGTTGTCCCCCTTACGAAGGAGTTCCGTAACATCATAGACCTGGTATTGCACGCGTTTGCGGTAATCGGTCCAGCCTGGCCGGAAGTAGTCGTCTCCGACCTTCGCCCCGTTTAAATAGAATACATAACTCCCCAGTCCGGAGATATACACCCTTGCCTTCCTTATATTATGCACTATATTGAATTCTTTTCGCAGGAGGATGGATCTTAACCTGGCCGTGTCACCGGATACTAAATTGCCGGCAACTTCTTTGGGGTCAAAACCAATCCAGTCGGCCTTCCAGTCGGAAAGGCTGAACAGGCCTGTTTCCCAGGAAGCGGCATCACTGTAGCCGTGATCCCTGCCCCTGGTGTCCCATATCCTGACTTTCCAGAAATATGGGGTTGCAGGTTTCAACTCAGGACCGGCGTAGGGAACAAGAGTCGAGCTGGCAGATTCCACTTTTCCCGAATTCCATATGTCGGCTTTCTTCTCCGTAAGCCTGCCCGGTGAACCGGCTATGATGATCTGGTAGGCTGCCTGTGCTGTACCGCGGCTCGTATCCGTAAGGATCCACGATAAACGTGGGGCCGGATTGTCGATCCCAAGCGGATTTGTACACAATTCACAGGTCAGGTTCGATGTCCCGCTATCCTGTTTTTTCTCCACGCACGAACCGGGAATTAGCAAAACAGATGCAAAAGCGAGGATCGCGAATAAATTCCGTGTCATAATTCGAACTTTTTTAAACAAAAGGGCAGGCTTGGTAAGATCAATAAACAACCGGTTGTGTAAAGATGATCAGGTTACGAATATAACTTTTTAAGCTCATTTTCGGAGACTTTAACCTCAATAAATTTCATATCCAGAAATAATTTGGTGCTTTGGTGAAGTGGAAGAGGAACATGGATTCAGGAAGAATTTGGTGATTTGTTGATTTGTTGATTTGTTGAATGGGGTTAAAACCATCTGAAACAACCTGAAACCATCTAAAACGACCTGAAACGACCTGAAACCATCTGAAACCACCTGAAACCATCCGAACTTCTACAGTGATCCTCCTGCATTCCATATCCATCCTCCCGTTCACCTCACCCCCCCGTCCCCCCTCTCCTGAAGAGCGAGGGGGGTGCCCTTCGAACGGTGTAAATGCTTTAAACAAAAAGAATCCCCGAACAACTTCTCAAACGACCCTCAAACAATCAGAAACAACCCCTCTTAATCTGTGATAATCTGTGAAATCTGTGGTGAAACTCCCCCTTAGAATTTGGTGATTTGGTGATTTGGTGATTTGGTGAAGTGGAAGAGGAACACTGATTTGACTGGATTTGTGCGGATAATCTCCGGATGAAGCAAGAATTTGGTGATTTGGTGATCTGGTGATTTTAGTGAATGAAGAGTCACGGTCACCTACTTAAAATCCGGTGTTCCTTTTCCCTGAAACCATCTCAAACCACTGCAAACGCCTGATAATGTGAAATATAAAGATTTTTAATTTGAAAATCCCTTGAAAAAATGTATCCTTGTATTCGGGAAGCATGATTTTCTGCGGGCAAAGGGGGCCGATCCGAATCGGGTATATCACCTCCCATTTCTGTCTAAATATACAGAATATGAACATCCATCTACAAAAATTCATGAACGGGCTTATTGTGCCGGGCATTATGGCTGCAGGTCTCCTTCCTTCCTGCCAGGTTGAAAAGAACAGGGAGGTGAAGATAAAGAATGTGGTCATCCTGATCGGTGATGATCATTCTTCGGAAGTTGTGGGTTGTTACGGGAACGATATTGTCAGGACACCAAATATTGACCGGCTGGCATCCCGGAGTGTGATCTTTACCAATGCATATTCGAATGCCCCGGTATGCAGCGCCTCCCGCCAGTCGCTCCTGACCGGGAAATATCCGCATGCCACGGGTGTCACCCTCCTTACGACCCCGTTTCCCGATTCAGGGAACGTCACACTAGCCGAAATCCTCAGGAAACACGGATATGTCACCGGGGTTATCGGCAAAACTCATTTCAACAACTACCGCGACCCAAACCCTCCGTCACACGGTTTCGATGTTATGGTGGATGAAAGTGAACGAAGGGAATGGCTGAAAAAAAACCCTCCGCCGCCTATCCCTGACTCGATAAGGACACTGGGTCCATGGCGGCCTTTCAGGGATCCTGCAAGAGTTTGGCTAAACGCAGACTACCTTCCCACGGCTGAGTGGGCTGAAGATGGTTCGGCCGCATGGGATGCCCGTAAAGCCATCGAATTTCTAAGGGCAAATAAGGATTCCTCATTCCTGATGTGGGTAGGTTTTCACGAACCGCATTCTCCATTTAATTTCCCTGTCGAATACAGGAATAAATATAATCCCGGAGATATGCCGGTTCCCGTGGGCAGTCCGGAGGATGACCGGTTTGTGCCTGAAATTTTCCGTGACCTTACAACCAAAGAAAAGCAGGGCATCATCGCCTCTTACTATACTTCGGTGGAATACCTGGACGAGAACGTGGGTAAGATCATCAATGAGATCGACAGGCTGGGCCTGGATGAGAATACGCTGATCATTTATCTTGGTGACCAGGGATACCTGCTGGGTGATCATAAACGGTTTGAAAAACATACGATGTGGGATCCTGCCATTAAGGCCCCCCTCATCTTCTACACGGGCGGACTTTACGGGAAAGGGAAGAAGAACCACGCCCTCGTTGAATTCATTGACGTGATCCCTACGGTCCTGGACCTGGTTAATATCCCCGTTCCGGAGTATATGCAGGGAAAAAGCCTGCAACCCCTGCTCACGGGAGCAAGAAAAGAGATCAACAATTACGCGTTTGCCGAATTCCTGGTCGACAATAAAGCCATGGTGACAGACGGAAGATGGAAATATATCTTTACAACAGGCGCCCGGGATCTTGGCCAGGGATATGCCACCGGCTACGGACCTTCGGGTATTCTCCATAAACTCTATGATCTTCAGAACGATCCGGGTGAGACATTCAATCTTGCCGCTAAGCCGGAATACAATAAAAGAGTTCTGAAAATGCAGAAAAAGATGATTTCCATCTTCAAAGAAACATATCCGGGTTCCGATTCCCTTCCGGGTGGTCTCAGCCCGGTTGAAAAGCTGGTGTGGTTCTGCAGGCCGCCTGACAAGGACGCTAATGTCGGTGCCTATTAGCGGCATAACATATTTCTTTAAAACCTTAGGTTCTATATGAAAAGCAGAATTACAATATTCCTATTACTCTCTTTCCTTTGCCTGTTTTCCTGTAACCAGTCAGAAAAAACAGGAAGCATACAGGGTAAAGCAAAATTTGTTTGGGCCGACAGGACCGGTGAAGGAAGACAGGTTTACCTCGTTTTCCGTAAAGATTTTAACCTGGGGAAGAATAGCTCAGGTGAAATACATCTTTTCGCCTGGTCGCGGTATCACCTCAATATCAACGGAACTTCCGTAAATTTCGGTCCTGCTAGATCTTATCCCGCTTCCCCCGAATACGATACCTGGGACCTGGCGCCTTACCTAAGACAGGGACATAATTTCATCACCGTCACGGTGATGAATAACGGCGTTTACACCTATCAAGTTCCGGATCATAAAGGGTTGTTCATTGCCTGGGGAAACGTATCGGACGGAAAAGCAGTGCAGGATCTCTCCACCCCGGGCGATTGGAAGGTGCTCCGTCTCCGTGGGTATGATCCGACATCCCCTAAGATGACTTTTGCCACGGGCCCGCTCGAAAGTTACGATGCACGCAAGGATCCGCGTGACCGGGATTCGGTTTCCGCCGATTTGAGTGCATGGCAGGATGCAGTGGTCATGGATGACCAGGAACCGCTGGGACTATTCCATTCCAGGAGCATCCCATACCTGACCCAGGATGAGTGTATACCTGAGTCCTGTCTTGGGATATGGTCACTTAAAAATGATGAAATTATCTATTCCTTCAGGGTTCATTCTTCTGATAGCACCACCCGGGCTTTCAACAGCAATAAAATTGCCTTTGCCTATACCCGGATATGGTCGCCGGCGGACCAAAAGGTGATTGCCGGCCTGTGGTGGGGCGATTATTATCTGAACGGGCGGGAGCTTAAGGAATTCACCACCGACCCCGGTAAATTTTACCGCCGGAATTACGAACTCGACCTTAGAAAAGGGTGGAATTACTTTTTTGTCCGGTACGGTATCGTCTGGGCTTCCTGGGAATATTATATGGCATTGCCGAAAAAGGCTGGCCTGGTTCTTTCCCCGTCGGGAGATAAGGATTCTCCCTATTCCTTTATGGCTGCCGGGCCTTTTGGCGCCGGGGAGGAAAAGAACGCAAGGGATCTGGAAGTTCCGTTTAAGGATCCTTCATCAGCTCTGGAGGGATTTTCAGCAGGCTGGATGCCAAAACCGGCGGACGGGAAGGCAGGCAACCCGGCTTTTGAAATTGCCTGGGATAACTTTGGTGAGATCCTTCCCTGCGAACCCTCGCAGGTGGGAGATATAGATATCGGTGATACAGTCGGAGCGGGAAGTGCTCTCATCTTCGATATGGGTGGCAAAAAACTCGGACGATTCTTCATTGATTATGAAGCGCCTGAAGGAACCACGATCGATGTTGCATTTACCGAGGATATGCACCTCGGAAGACCCTGGATACTGAAGAGATACGGTATTTACACTGCTGCAGGGACGGTCGCTCCCGGCGGGAAAGCCCGCTTTGAGACTTTTAAGCCCTACGGTATCCGGTACCTGCAGATCAACATCAAGAGTCCGGGAGGGCCGGTTCATATAGATAAGACCGGGGTCATCAGCCAGGTTTATCCCTATGTTAAAACGGGGAGCTTTACCTGTTCCGATCCGATGATGAACCGGATCTGGGAACTCGGCTGGCGAACGCTCAGGGTATGCTCCGAAGATACCTATACCGATACCCCTTTCAGGGAACGCGGGCTCTATGCCGGGGATGCACTTCCCGAGTATGCCATAACCCTGGCTACAAGCGGCGATTCACGGCTTATCAAAAGAAGCGTGGGCATGTTTGCCGATATGTACAGCGATTTAATGCAGCCCGGAACCGGGAACGGGAAGGAAAACGGTAACGGCATGGGAGATTTCCCGCTCATCACCCTCCAGTTCTATGCCTGGGCCTTCAGCCGCACCGGTGACACCGAATTCGCCAACAAATATTACGAGGGTTACAATAATATGATCTCGGCCTACCTGAAAACGAGGACGGGAGATGGGCTTTTCAAAACCAGGGGCGCATTTATCGAATGGACGGAAATTGACCGTTCTGCCACCCTAACAACCATGCAGTCCCTGATCATCCGGAGTCTCAGCACCATGGCATGGGTTGCGGAGAAATTAGGAAAGGCTGAGGATGCGCATAGGTTCAGGTCTGCGGCCGGCGAATCGGTTAAGAAGATGAGAGAACTTTGCTGGGATGAAAAAAAGCAGGCTTTCCGGGATGGCCTTAAGAACGGATTGCCTGTAAATCATTATTATCCCATATCCAGTGCATGGCCGGTACTGTTTGGCCAGACCACACCGGAACAGGACTCCCTCCTCAGGCAGCATTTTATCAGTACTCTTACAGATATCGGCGATACCGACAGGAAGAGACTTGCTACACCGTACGGAAGTTTTTATGTTCTTGGCGCTCTTTATGATATAGGACAGGAAGACCTCGCGGAATATTTTATCCGGAAGTACTGGTCTCCCATGATCCTGAAATATGATGACACGGCCTGGGAGAATTTCGGGGATGGATCAGGGGATGAGGGGCAGGGAACGCTCAGTCATGCATGGAGCGGTTCACCCACCTACTATCTTACCACCCGTGTTCTCGGGGTGCATCTCGGGTACCCGGAGTTTTCGGATCCGGATACGGTACTTATCGCACCTCAGGCCTCCTCCGTAAGCTGGGCAAGAGGAACCGTTCCTCACCCCGGCGGAGTAATTCATGTCGACTGGGAGCTTAGGAATGATATTCTTTTTCTTGACTACTCGGCCCCAAAAGGTGTCACCGTAAGGGTAGAACCTTCGGGACGGCTGGCCCGGAAAAAACTGGTACTTAATTCCCGAAGATTATTTTAATTTTTTGAATTTCCGGATTGGTACGTATGGATTGCGTTACTCCGCAGGAGGCAGTTCTAAAAGTCGTTTATTGAATATTTCTGGGGTCAAATTGTAAGTTCCCTTCAGCACCATACCACGGCTTCTCTTCGCAGGATCTTCAGGAAAGGGAGCCTACATTTTGAAAGTGATTGTTTTAAAATGAGATTTTTGAGTCGGTCACTCAATCCATATAAAATACAACCTTATGAAAGTATGCATCATTCTTCTTATCTCGGTCGCCGGCCTCGCCTCATGCAATACAAAAAGGGAAAAGGAGACGCCGGGACATTACAACTCATTCCGGTCGATCAGCCGCCTTTTTACCAACCCGCCGTCTGAATTCCGAAGCGTTCCTCTTTGGGTATGGAATGGGAAAGTGACCCGGGAAATGATTGATGAACAACTTGCCGGATAACGGAAAAACGCTGATATATTTTTACAATGCGCATGATTCGATCTACCGTCATTTCGGTTTTGAAGACAATCCCTGGGTCTCGTCAAGCCAGTTTAAAACCGGTATTCTCGACAGGGATACCTTTGGGATCAATACAGGATTTAAGGTGTCATTCCCGGTTTATCTGAATGAAGACGCCGGTATAAAGGATAGCAGGGTGGTGGTGGAAAGGCCGGAGATGTATTCCGTCTTTGTAAACGGACACGAGGTCGAACGTGATGGTGATAAATGGTACCTTGATAAGGGAACCGGTTTATTTAAGGCCGGTGAATATCTGACGGCAGGGGAGAATCTTATCTCAATTATCGCCAAACCGTTCTCGGTAAAAATGGAGCTGGCCCCGGTTTTTCTTACTGGCGATTTTGGGGTCGTACCTTCTGAGAAAAGCTGGGAGGTCACAGCCGAAATGCCTGTCACCTTTGGCTCCTGGAAGACTATGGCTATGCCCTTTTACCCGGGCGATGTTGAATACACGAAAATCATCCGGGCAAATCAAGGCATGAAAGCCAGGGTTATTCTTGGGAAATGGTATGGTACCTGTGCAACGGTTAAAGTTAACGGTGAGGTTGCCGCCGTACTCGGATGGCCGCCCTATGAAACGGATATCACAGGTCTTCTTGCTGCAGGTGAAAACCGGGTGAGTGTAACCGTGACTGGAAGTCTCAAAAATCTTATCGGACCGTTCCATAATGTAAAAACTGTTGGGATCGTAACCCCGTGGAGCTTTAAGTATGCTCCCGAAAATCAGCCTGAACCTGCTGGTTATGACCTTATTGACTATGGTCTGTTCGAGGATTTCCGGATCATGACGGAATAGAATGCATGCATATGAATTTAAAAAAAGGCCACAGCAAGTTTCCGGGATCCGCGAAAGTCTTTATGATCATAAAATTTTGAATGATAATGAAATTAGGATTTATTACCGGAAGGAATGATAAAAACGATAAACGAGGAAAAAATATGAAAATGAAAAGAAGTAGCAGTGCATACACCAAATATGAGACCATCGTTTTTTTACTACTGGCAACACTGCTGGTTTCCTGCGAAAAAAAAACGGATTACAACCTGACCGAAAATGGCGTCAGAATGAATATTGGAGGGAAATATCTGGCGGTTTCCGTTTACGATGATGATATCTTCAGGGTTACATACACTGCTGACAGCTCCCTGGAACATAAAAGCCTTATGACCGTTCTGAAGGAGCCGCTGCCTGTGAAATGGGATTTTGCTGATTCTGCGGGTAATTTAGTAATAAGCACTTCAAAGCTGAAGGTCCGGATCGATAAGAGAACCGGCAGGATAGGATATTTTGACAGGGAGGGGCATGAGATACTCCGGGAGAAGGAGCAGGGGCGTACTCTTGATCCCGCCGAAGTTATGGGAGAGAACACATATCATGTGATGCAGAAGTTCGATTCACCTGAAAATGAAGCCCTTTACGGGCTTGGTCAGCATCAGAACCACCTCATGAACTATAAGGGTTATGATGTCGATCTGTGGCAGGACAATATGGTGGCCGTTGTTCCCTTCCTGGTATCGAACCGCGGATATGGGATCCTCTGGGATAATAATTCCCGCACAAAATTCGGATCCCCGGAGGAACCCCGAGATGTGCCTTCCGGTTATTTCAGTACGGAAAAGGGCGCCCCGGGAAGTCTTACCGTGAAATATTTCATAAATGATAAACGGGTTGCCGAAAGGGAGGAAGTCCGGGTTCATTTTTCAGCCCCGGATACAACATCCCTCCCTTTTCAACTTTCACCGGGTGACCGTTTGCGGATCGAATGGTCAGGAGAAATAACGGTACCGGAAAACCGCTATGTATGAATTCTTCAAGATAGCCGACGGAGAGGCCTGGTTTGCCATCAACAGGGATACCCTTATCCATAACTGGGTTCCATATTGGGTTAAAAGCGATGTTGGCCGCATCCGGCTTACGGCAGGCGAATCCCTGCCTTTCAGGTTCACATGGCTGTCTCCGCCAAAACCCGGGAGCGTGGATCTCAAATACAGGAAGACACAGGTAAACATGGATGAGATATCCCTTTGGTCTGAAGTGGGCGACGGGATTGATTATTATTTTGTCTATGGCCCTGATGCCGACCGCGTAATCTCCGGTTACCGTATCCTTACCGGGAAGGCTCCGATGATGCCGGAATGGTCGCTGGGATTCTGGCAATGCCGCGAGAGGTATAAAACTGCGGATGAGATTTTGGATGTCCTTCAAACTTTCAGGCAGCATCATATACCTATTGACAACATCATCCTGGACTGGCAATACTGGAAGCTTAGCCAGTGGGGTTCCCATGAGTTCGATAAAAGCAGGTTTCCCGATCCGGAGGGAATGATAAAGGAGATCCACGACAGTTACCATGCCCACTTCATGATCTCTGTGTGGCCAAAATTCTATGCGGGAACGGCAAATTTCGATTCGCTCAACAGACATGGGTTTCTCTATCCTGAAAATATAAAGGAGGGAACGAAGGACTGGATGGGGTATAACTATTCATTTTACGATGCCTTCAACCCCGGAGCTCGTAAAATGTTCTGGAAAATGATGTCGGAAAAACTGTTTTCACTGGGAGTAGATGCCTGGTGGATGGATGCCACTGAACCCGAGATGGTGGCGGATGTAAATCCGGGTGAAAACGCGAAACGGATGAACCCAACCTGGCTGGGATCCGGAGCTCGCTATCTCAATGCATATTCACTCATGAATTCGAAGGCTGTTTATGAAGGGCAGCGGTCCACGGCGCCCGGTCAGCGTGTCTTTATCCTGACACGCTCGGCTTTTGCCGGGCAGCAAAGGTATGCTTCAGCCACCTGGTCGGGTGACATAGCCTCCCGGTGGTCGGCATTTAAACGGCAGATCCCCGCAGGGCTCAACTTCAGCATCTCCGGGATCCCTTACTGGACTACCGATATCGGAGGATTCACCAACGACTGGGATCAGGCAGATCCCGAATGGCATGAATTGCAGGTGCGCTGGTTTGAATATGGTGCATTCTGTCCTGTCTTCCGGGTTCACGGACAATCCCCCTACCGGGAGATGTGGGAGTTCGGCGGATTTGACAGCCCGGCATTCAAGGCTCAGCTGAAATACGATAAAATGAGGTACCGGCTGATGCCCTATATCTATTCGCTGGCTGGCCGGGTGACCCGGGATGATTATACCATCATGAGACCCCTGGTTATGGATTTCCCCTCCGATCCGAAAGTGACCGGCATCGATGACCAGTTTATGTTTGGTCCCTCTCTGCTTGTCAACCCGGTGACTGAATACGGGATGAGATCAAGGGATATCTACCTTCCGGCAGGCGGATGGTACGACATACATAACGGTAAATATCATGAAGGTGGGAGAATGGAACATGTTGAGGCACCTCTGGATGAGATCCCTGTTTTTGCCCGCGAAGGAAGCATCATCCCCCTGGGACCCCGGATCGAATATACCGGTCAGGATCAGCAAGGACCCATAACCGTATTTATTTATGGAGGAAAGGACGCAGCTTTTGAATTGTATGAGGATGATGGGATTACTTTTGATTATGAGAAGGGATTGTTCAGCTCGATCGGTTTTTCCTGGAATGAATCCGGACAGGAACTGACTATCGGCTCACGCAGGGGTCACTTCCCCGGGATGGTGCATAAACGGATCTTCAGGATCGTTCTTGTGAAAAGGAATAAGGCTCTTCCCCTTGATGCGGCTACTCAGGCAGATAAAACCATGGAATACGACGGCAACGAGCTAAATGTCCGGTTTTAATTAGCCTTCAATCCGAAAACGTCTAAAATCCTTGCACCGGCACTTCGATAAAGAGAATGAATGAATCTCTCTCGGCGTGTACCGTTATATCCCCGTCGCCCGTCAAACTAATGGCATCCCTTTCCTGCAGGAGCTGATCATTGATTTCGGCATGCCCTTCGATCATGAAGATGAAAACTCCGTTCCCGCCGAAGTTTTTCCCGTACCGGATGCTATGTCCTTCCTCCGGCTTTGCGAGGGAGAGGAAGGCCCGCTGGTTGATTCGGAGAGCATGAATGAGGCCTGCCACGTTACTTTCCTCCGGGGCAACCAGCTGGAGGATCCTGTTCCGGAGATCATTGCTGTCGTATTTCATCTGATCATACCTGGGGCTGACATTTCGTACCGCAGGGAATATCCAGATCTGGAGGAAATTGCATTTTTCCGTATCCGAAGGATTAAATTCAGAATGATGAACCCCGGTCCCTGCAGACATGATCTGGATCTCACCTGCACGGATCACACTGCCGTTTCCCATATCATCGCGGTGTTCGAGGCTGCCCGAAAGGGGAATCGATATGATCTCCATATTATCGTGGGGATGAGTGCCAAAACCTTTCCCGGCTGCCACGAAATCATCGTTTAGCACCCTGAGTGCCCCAAAATTGGTCCGCGCGGGATCATACCAGGATGCAAAACTGAAGGAATGATTGGTCTGAAGCCAGCCATGATCAGCCGATCCTCTGTCTTCGGCGCGGTAAATGATCTTGTCCATCATACAGGAATTATTCAGGAAGTTAAATTTGATATTTTAAGCATAAACACCCCGGATCATAAACGGTTCGGAAAGGAAGGCGGTGAATACCTGCTTCCGGAAGGATTAAAGATCCTTAGTTTCCGGTATGACCGGCCGGCTTTTAACTTTACGGTTAAACCCTTTATAAATCCTTGCTTTTTTCGGCGATTATAAGGAATTTTATAGAATCCGAAGATTGCCGGAGCCGGCTCTGAGAAAATCGACAAAAAATAAATCCCATGAAAACTTTTACCCTGCTCTTCCTCATTCTCATTCTCATTACTTCCTGTCAAAATGTTGTACGTAAATATGGCGAGGTCCTGGAATCTTCCCGCAAAACAGGTGTTCAACAGCCTGTCCGTTCCCTAATCTATTCGGGCGACAGTCTTCGCAACATTGCATTCCCGGTAGGCGGGATCGGCACCGGGGACATCCTCCTCGGAGGAAGGGGCAATATTTATGAACTGGAAATATTCGGACGGGCCGACTGGGATGAGGTGCCTCCCTATATGACCTTTTTTTCCCTTTGGTTTAAAAATTCGAAAAATTATTCGGGCATAAGGATCCTTGAAGGAGAACTGGCGGATGATTTTCCAAATCCTTTCGGGGTGCCGAGAGAGGAATTGGCCGGAATGCCCAGGTTTGCCTCATGCCGGTTCATCCCGGAATATCCTTTTGCCCGTGTCATCCTCGAAGACAATGATGTTCCCCTGAGGGCGGAACTTACTGCATGGAATCCTTTTATCCCGCTGAATATCGATGACAGCAGTCTTCCTGCGGCCGTTTTTTCCTGGAAGATTGAAAATACCGGGAATGACACCGTACGTTCTGCCCTGGCTTTCAATATGGGAAATCCTTTCAATACCTATCGCCAGTCGGCGGATCTTTCCGGTGAGGTAAGTTATTATCAAAAAGCGGATCTCTCTGCAGTGGTTTTCAACCAGGCGTCTCCGCAAAAAGGGGAGGTGATGATCGCTACTTCCTTCCCCCACCCTGATGTCAGCACCCGCTGGTACCGGGGGAGCTGGTGGGACAATGCACATATTTTCCTCGATGATTTTTCGGATGATGGTAGGATCAGCGATGTAAAAGATACCTATTCTTTTTCCGGATCTATACAGGATGTAGCGAGCCTCTCCATGCCCTTTACGCTGGGTCCCGGCGAAAGTGTCACCATACCCTTTTATGTTTTCTGGCGGATGCCCGACAGGGAGCGGGAACCCTCGATGGCACTGGGTGCCGGTGAGGCAGTGCCCGGGATCATTCAAAATTATTATGCGGGTAAATTCGCCGGTACGGCTGCCGTGGCGGAGTATTTCCGGGAGAACGCCACAGAACTTGAAAACAATACAAAACTTTACCATGATCTGTTATATTCATCAACATTTCCGGCATATGTTCTCGATGCCCTGGCTTCCAATACCGCGGGCATAAAAAGCAACCTCATCCTGCGCACGGGGAAGGGAACGTTTCATGCATTCGAAGGATTGGGCAATACATTCGGCTGCTGTCCCGGAAACTGCACCCATGTTTACAATTATGCACAGGCACTGGCTTTCCTGTTTCCCGGCATAGAAAGGAATATGCGGGAAACCAATTACCTTCATGATACGGAAGATAATGGCTTTCAGACATCCAGAGCCATTGTGCCTCTGGGAGACTATAATATGCATGGGCTCGCTACCGACGGTCAGCTAGGCACCATCATCAGGGCGTACCGGGAGTGGAAGATCTCCGGGGATACGGAATGGTTGAGGCGGTTATGGCCCAGGATAATGGCTTCACTCGAATTCACATGGAAAGGGGGCGGCGAACCCGAACCGGGGAAACCGTGGTTGCGTCAGGCGAGGGTTCCTTGGGACCCGGGTAAACAGGGTGTGATAAGGGGTGATCAGCCGAACACCTATGATATCGACTTTTTTGGTCCGAATATGCTCACGGGATCCCTCTATCTAGGAGCCCTCCATGCAGCGTCGGAAATGGCGGATGCTCTCGGGGAACAGGGCAAATCGGAAGAATATGCAAAGCTGGCGGCAAAGAGCCGGGATGCCTATGAGAAGCTGCTATGGAACGGATCTTATTATGAACAGAAGGTTGAGGTTGTTGAGGGAGTTGCGATTCCCAGGCATCTGCAAAACCCGGGGGTACAGGATGGGGGATTGCCCAAATACCAGTTCGGGAAGGGATGCCTTTCCGATCAGCTCCTGGGGCAGTTCATGGCCGATGTCGCGGGTCTTGGGGATCTACTGGATTCAGCTCATATCGACAGGGCGCTGAACAGCATCTTTACCTATAATTTCGTGAGGGATTTTACGGATTTTGATAATGTACAAAGGGTATATGCCGTGAATGGTGAATCGGGGCTGCTCCTTTGCTCCTGGCCTGAAGGCGGTAAACCGTTGCTGCCATTCGTATATTCGGATGAGGTGTGGACGGGTGTGGAATACCAGGTGGCTGCTTCGCTGATCTTTCACGGACATACGAAGGAGGGATTGGAAATTGTAAGAGCCGTAAGAGACCGTTACAGGGGATATAACCGCAATCCCCTGGGAGAGATCGAGTCGGGCCGCTACTACGGGCGATCTATGGCCAGCTTCGCCCTCCTCAATGCCCTCTCGGGTTACAGGTACGACGGAGTGGCTCATTCCCTGTCTTTCGATCCGAAGATCAACAGGGATGATTTCTTCAGCTTATGGATCACCGGGAATGCCTGGGGGTCACTCACCGTCCGTAAAAAGGCCGTAACACTCAATGTTGCATACGGAAGTTTGTTCCTGAAAAGCTTTGGCTTTACGTATCCCGGTGCTGGTACGATCCAGGAGGTCCGGCCGCAGCCTGGAAACAGCCACAGGATAGGGGAGTTGTTCATCCTGGATTTCGGCTCCGGGGTGAACCTGGAAAAAGGGGATCAAATAGTGGCGGGGATGAAATGAAAGAAATGTTGAACAGCCGGTCTGATCATGGCAGACGAGCTAAGTTCCCAGATACTTACCGGCTATAAGCATAAGACTTTTCCGGTCAACCGGCTTGCTTATGTAATCGTCAAAACCGTTGTGTAAAAAGAGCTCCCGGTCGGGTACCATTGCATATGCAGTTTGCGCAATAACAGGCAGCCCTGGCCGCAGCTTCTTTATGGTTTTCAAAGCCTCAAGCCCGTCCATGACCGGCATCCGGATATCCATGAGGACAAGGTCAATGGATTTATGTGTACGGACGAGATCAAGGGCCTCCTTTCCGTTGGAAGCACGTAGAATTATAGCTCCCGTGCCTCCGAAATAGTTGCTGATCAGTTCAAGGCTTTCCGGGACATCCTCGGCGATCAGAATCGTTTTTTCCTTAAAACCCGATGCCGGAATTATTCTTTCTGAAGGAGCAGAACGGATATCAACGGGTTCGTACGGCATATGAATAAAAAATGTGGTGCCCCGGCCGGTCTTTGATGTAAAATCGATGCCTCCGCCAAGTAATTCGGTAAGTCCCCTGGCAATGGACAATCCCAGGCCGGTACCGCTGTAGGATCTGGCAATGGCAAGGTTTGCCTGGTGGAATCTGTCAAAGATCTTTTCCTGGTCAATTTCAGGAATACCAATACCTGTATCCTTCACATAAAATTCAATCACTCCCTCCCTGACCAGGTACCCCGTTTCAATAAATCCCTCTTCTGTAAATTTGAGGGAGTTCATGGCCAGGTTGATCAGGATCTGGGACAACCTTGCCCTGTCCGATACTATGCCGTCACTGCCGTCGGGAAGTCCTTTATGTAGCCTGATATCCAGATTTTTATTCTTCTTTATCATGTCTTCCCGGATGAGGGCAATGATGGTTTCGAGCATCTCGTTCAGGCCGAATTTTTCCATTATGATACTTACCTGGCCAGTCTCTATCCTTGAATAATCTATGATATCATCAATGATCCTGACCAGTTGTTCACCGCTCGATTCGATGATCCTTATAAATTCGTACCGTTTCTCTGCATTGAGATCAGGCTGCGAAAGGAGAGATGAAAAACCCAGAATACCGTTCATTGGGGTCCGGATCTCATGGCTCATATTATTCAAAAAAGCTGATTTGAGTTTATCATTTTCTTCCGCTTTTTCTTTCGCCCGAATAAGCTCCTCCCTTGATATTTTTCTTTCGGTAATATCATTGACAATGGTGAATACCAATTCTTTCCTGTGCACCTGAATAAGACCTGTGAAAGTCTCGATATCCCTCACCTCCCCATTAGCAAGACGGTGCCTGAATTCAAATCCCGTACGGCCGGTTCTTACCTCGTTTATAAATCCGTAAATATCCTTCTCTGTTAGAAGGTTGATATCCGAGACCTTCATATTTTTGAACTCTTCACGGGTCCAGCCGTAAAAATTTACGGCTGCAGGATTGGCATCGACCACTGTACCGTGTTCAGGATCGATCAGGAACATGATGGTATGCTGATTTTCAAAAATATTACGGTACCTGGCTTCGCTTTCCTCCAGCTCCTCTATGTTCATTTTCCGTTCGGAAATGTCCTTCACGAAACTGAAATAAAATGCTTCGTCCTGGAATTCAAAATAGGAAACCGTCACTTCGACGGGTAAAAAGCTCCCGTCCTTTCTCCGGTTGGTTGTCTCCAGCGTAGCGCTGCCTTTCTCCTTCAAAAATGGAGTAATCTCTTTCCACCTTTCTCTCGTAAGGGAAGGATCAAGATCGTAAATGGTCAGCTTTTCAAATTCTTCCGCAGTATATCCGAACAGTTCGTGCATGGAATCATTCTCATCGAGAATCAATCCCCTGTCTTCATTGATCCGGTAAATCCCGATAGACGAATGATCGATACAAAATTGGTTGATCAGAAGGGATCTTTGGGCTTTCCTTTCTTCCGTCTGATCCCTGAAAACGATCACCGCACCTTCGATCTCTCCTTCGTCTGAGAGGATCGGAGAACCGCTGTCGGCGACAGGGAATGTGCGTCCGTTCTTTGATACAAGGACCGAATGCCTGGCAAGGTGGATGCCTTTCTCCTTCCTCAGCACTTTCAGTATGGGATTTTCAACCTCTTTCCCCGTAAATTCATCCGCTATTCTGAAAATCGATGATGAAGGGAGTCCGCGGGCTTCGTGTTCAGTCCACCCGGTGAGTCTTTCGGCAACAGGGTTCATCCGCAACACCATTCCGTCCCTGTCAGTAGTTATCAGTGCATCTCCGATACTGTACAGGGTTGTGAGCAGTGTCTTCTCGCTCCTGCCTAACAATTCATTGGCATGGTTCAACTCTTCATTTGATGAAAGGTACTCCTCATAGAGCGTTTCGAACTCATTCTTTTTACGGCTAAGATCTCTGATCAGGGCGTTTTTGCGGTTCATCTGCCGGTTTACCAGGAAATAGATCAGGATAGCGGTCAGAAGGACGAAACCGAGCCCTTTGTAACTCTGGATATGGGAAAAGATGATAGTATCGGTCACCAGTCCGGCCAGGAGGAGATCGGAAAAATATATGTAAATCGCACTGACTGTAAAATAGATCACAGCTATATAAAGGGCCTGGCGCGTCATTTTCTCTTTCACTTCCTGAATATTTATTCCGGATAAGGCACAGCAAGATAGAATTTATTCAATGAATTGAAAAACCGATACGAGAATAATGCGCTTCGGGAAAGGGTGATTTCCTTGAAAATAGTTAATTTTGGGGTCATCGTTTCAGGTTGTTTCAGGATTGTTTGAGGATTATTTGAGGTTGTTTGAAATGGTTTGATATGGTTTGATATGGTTTGAGGTGGTTTGAAATGGTTTGAACCCCATTCACCAAATCACCAAATTTTTCCGGAAGTTTCACCACAGATTTCACAGATTATCACAGATGGTTTGAACTCCATTCAACAAATCAACAAATCACCAAATTCTTTTAGGCGAAAACTTACTAATTAATGTTTGCAAGAAAACTCGACAACCCTTCGACTTCGCTCAGGGACCGGCGACTTCATTCAAGAGGGTGAACTTTTAGGATGGTGGTAAGGCAGGCCAAAGGCCCTTATGTATAAATATAAAATTCAATGGTTTTCTTATGAAGGGCCTTTGGCCTGCCTTACCACCATCCTAAAAGTTCTTCGTTCATCGAATTGACCGGTCCCTGAGCGAAGTCGAAGGGTTGTCGAGTTTTCTTTCTGATACTAATTAATTTATCCAGAGATGAAAAACATTATAACTACCTTATTATTATTTTGTGCTCTCCCGGGATTCACCCAGGTCCCTTCATGGAAATATATCCAGGTCGATGACAATCGCGCAAAATGGGGCGATTTCGACAAGCCGGACTGGTTGCGGTATTTTGGTTTAGGAATGGAAGACATGAATCATGACGGATACCGGGACATCGTGGCAGGGCGTTATATCTATATCAATCCGGGAGGTGATCTCACCGATGACTGGCAGCGGATCGATCTCGGTATGAACGTGGATGGAATGCTGATCACTGATATCGACGGGGATGAATATGCCGACATCATTGCAGAAGCCCTGCCGGACGTCTGGTGGATGGAAGCATCTGATACCAAAGCCACGGAATGGAAGGGAAAGATCATCGCGAATATTCCCGCCACAGATCATGTGAACGGTCAGGGTTATAAACTGGCCGATATCATTGCCGGGGGAAAGAAGGAAATCCTTCTCAGTGCGACTGGCGGGATCTATGCATGCAAGATACCGGAAGATCCCTCATCAAAGGCCTGGGATTTCAGGCTGATTTGCGAAACTAATTCCGAAGAAGGCATGGGAGCCGGTGATCTTGATGGGGACGGCGATATCGATATCGCTGCCGGTTTTATCCCCGGGGGTGAAACCGAACCCGTTGAACTCCGCTGGTTTGAAAATCCGGGTGATATATCGCAAAAATGGGCATTTCATACAGCAGGCAGAATTAAGCATGCCGTCGACCGTGTTGTGATAGCCGATTTCGATATGGACGGGAAAAATGATATCGCGGTTACTGAAGAACTCTATCCCGGTCTCGAACCGGATGCAAGCATTTACTGGTTCCGGAACCAGGGAGGAAGTTTTTCAAGGACAACTCTTTTCACGGGATATTCCCTGAACAACCTGGGGGTGGCCGATGCCGACCTCGATGGTGATCCCGACATCGTCACCAATGAGCATAAAGGCAAAGAGCATAAGAACATTCTTTTTACCAATGATGGCAAGGGTCATTTCGAAATGACAGTTTTTGACACCGGGAAGGAATCCCATCTCGGAACTAAATTTGCCGATATGGACAATGATGGCGACCCCGACCTGGTGAGCGCTGCCTGGGATAACTACAAATACCTGCACCTCTGGAGAAATGATAAAATCCAAAAAAACCTGGAATGGAAACATCTTTCGACCGCGACGGGCGATCTCGAGGTGCCGAATCCCGGTAATCAGCAAACGTCAAGCCTCATGACCGATATCGATAAGGACGGACTCCCGGAATTATTTGTTACTGAACGGACATCAGCACCCGCGGTGGTAATGTATAAAAAACAGGGAGATAAATGGGAAAGATACATCATCGAACCCGACACACTTTTTATTGAAGCCGGCTCGGCTCATTATGACATTGACGGCGACGGGGATGAGGATATTGTTTTCGGGGGTGAATCAAAAAGCAACCAGGTCTGGTGGTGGGAGAATCCATGGCCCGATATCCGGCCCGGTAAACCCTGGAAAAGATTTACTATCAAAAATTCCGGGGCCACCAAGCATCATGATCAGATGTTTGGAGATTTTGACGGTGACGGCAGGAGCGAGCTCGTATTCTGGAATCAGAACGCCGGCACTCTTTTCATGGCGAAGATACCCGACAGGCCCAAAAAAACAGCGGAATGGGAAAGAACAGCGGTATACCGTTACTCCACCGACAGCCAAATGATGCAGACCGGGCAGGAGGGATATCCGGGATGGAAAGGAGTGAATGAACACGAGGGATTAGCCGCGGCAGATGTTGACGGCGACGGGCTCATGGATATTATCGGCGGCGGCAGGTGGTTCAAATATACCGGTAACGGCAAATTTATTGAGAATATCATCGATGCCTCCTATACCTTCACCCGTGCTGCAGCCGGGCAGTTTATCGAAGGCGGACGGCCGGAGATCATTCTGGTTGCCGGTGACGGCATCGCCCCGATGTATATGTATTCTTTCGATAAGGGCACCTGGGAAAGAAAGCTCCTCATTCCGGAAGTGCATAACGGGCATACGATCGATGTCATTGATTTTGATCACGACGGACACCTGGATATTTTCAGCGCGGAGATGGGCCTGGGTGATATTAAAGAGCCTGAAACCAGGATCCTCTTCGGCGATGGTATGGGGAACTTCACCGATAAGGTCATCATCCGGGGTTTTGCGAACCATGAATCACGTATCGGGGACCTCGACGGTGACGGTGATTTTGACATTTTCGGAAAGCCTTATACATGGAAAGCTCCCCGCATCGATCTGTGGATCAATGTAACGGGAGAACAAAAATGAAATTGACCTTTTTTCCATAATGCTCAGAAACTTTATTGAATCAATATTGAGAGATTATGAAAAAAACAACCTTTAGCCTGGTATGCCTGTCCGTATTTCTACTGGTCCAGGTTTCCTGCAGGAAGGGGACCGGCACGAAAGAAAAAATCTCTTCGGATCTCAGGGATCTGCAGATCGGGGGTTTGTACGGAAGGGCACTCGATGCAAGCCGTGAAGGACGGTTACGTACTTATATCGTGGATGAGAACAGCCCGATGGTGCAGGTTTTCAGCCGCAATTCCGCTGAGCGGAAATTTGAACCCGACTGGAAAGGCGAACATGCCGGAAAATGGATGATCGCTGCTTCAACGGAGGCTTATCGCACAGGTGACCAGGATCTTTCTGCGCATTTACATGATGTGGCCCGGTATCTCATCTCCCAGCAGCGAAGCAACGGATATCTCGGTACCTATGCCGAACCGCTGAGAATGACACACGATTCATCCATCAATGTCAAAAGCTGGGACATCTGGGTGCACGCATACCTAGTCGAAGGTTTTCTGACCCTGGACCGGTACTACCCAAACCCGGAATATTTGCAGGCAGCCCGTAAGATCATGGATATGATGTATCATGAATTTGTAGAGAAGGGAAAGAGCATCGCGAATATCAGCTATCACAGCGGGATGGTAGGGACAGGAACGCTGGAGGCTGCAGTGGATATGTACAATGCGACCGGCGATAAAAAATACCTCGGCCTAGCGGTGCATTGCGTTGATGAGATGGAAAGGCGACCCGGACTAGGGCTTATTACGAGAAACCTGAAGGGATATGATGTATCGGAGATCGGTAATGGAAAGATGTACGAGATGCTCCGGAATTACGTTGGGCTGGCCAAATTATATACGGTTAGCGGGGATGCCAGTTTTCTTAATGCATGCCTGCATGCCTGGAAGAACATACGGGATTACCATCTCAATGCTGCCGGGGGGCCGCGTGGCGGTATAGGCATCCATCCCGAATGTTTCAATGTGGGATATATGTTCAGTCCCTACAGTCTCAGCGAAACCTGTGCATCGATGGACTGGGTACGGCTGAATATTGAATTGCTGAAGATCACGGGCAGGGCCGAATTTGCCGACGAACTCGAATGGTCGATGTACAATGCCATTCCGGGAGCCATGTTTCCCGATGGTGAAGGATGGATCTACCACAGCAAGGTAAACGGTAAGCGGGAAAAAACTTCTCCGGATGCATGCTGTTCTTCGAGCGGACCCATTGCCCTGGAGTCGTTCACTCAGGTTATATATACCGGGAACCACGACAGGATCGCGGTCAACCTGTACACCCCTTCCTCCTTTAAGTTCGATGTGAAAGGGAAAGAGATCAGCATCCGGCAGGAAACGGGTTATCCATATTCCGATACGATCCGGGTGATCATTGAAGCCGGTCAAAAAGTTAAGGTGCCGGTATGGCTAAGGATCCCTGCATGGGCACGGGAATGGACGGTAATGATCAACGGGAAGAAGGCGGAGCCCGAACGTGTACGCGACGGTTACATCCAGCCCGGGGATGAGTGGGAGGGTAAGACTACCGTAACACTGATCCTGCACAGGGAACTTAATATCGTACAGAAAAACAGGGAATATAACGAGAAAGGATATTACATGGACGATACCACCCGTTATGTCTCATTCCATTATGGACCCTTTGTCCTGGCAGCATCCATGGAGGACGGTCAGGAGACCCTTCTCCGGTCTACCTCACGGAAAAAGAGATACAGTCTGCCGCCGGGAAAGCGGTAAGGGACGATTCGGCTTCTTTTCAGCTGGACAGCATTTCGCTTACCCCCTTCTACAAAACGGGCGAAAGGATGAACGGTGCATACCGGAAAGTCTGGTTTGAAGAGGCCCGTCATCCTTGATCCGCCAATCCAGCTGTTTTTAACATTTTATTCTTTTAATTTAACATTAAATGAATACTTTATCTTTTGAATTGAAATAATAAATGCTATCTTTGCAGTTGAAATGACATTGAATATGAACACCAGGCATACCATACTTACAAATTCCAAGCTTAAGGTATTGTACCTTAGTTGAGAATGGTATGAATGAAATAAAAAATTCACGAAGCCGTTCTCTAAACATAAGGAGAACGGCTTTTTTAATTATATAGCCTTCGAAGAAAAGGGGAATGACGATGAAAAAATTTACTTCAACAAATCAGGGGATGTACCGCTCTGAATTTGAACATGATAACTGCGGGATTGGCTTTGTTACACACCTGCACGGCAGGAAATCCCACGATATCATCAGGATGGGACTGGAGATCCTCGAAAATATGACCCACCGGGGTGCGGAAGGCGCCGATGCGCGGACAGGCGACGGAGCCGGTGTGCTTCTCCAGGTCCCCCGCGATTTTTATCTTATCCAGGGATATGCCCTGCCACCGGAGGGCCAGTTCGGAACAGGGCTGGTGTTTCTCCCGCAGGATAAATCGGATGCCGACAGATGTGAGGAGATACTCGTAAGCCTGATTGCCCGTGAGAATATCGATGTCATCGGTTTCAGTGATGTTCCTACCGACAATTCCACACTGGGAGAAATTGCAAAATCTGCCGAACCAAGGATCCGGCAGATCCTCCTGGGAGCCGATATGGAACAGGATGCGCTGGAGCGTAAGCTTTATATCATCCGGAAAAAAGCCGAAAAAACCATCCGGAATTCCAATCTGAAACAGAAAAATTTCTTTTATATCCCTTCACTCTCAACGAAAGTCCTGATTTATAAAGGGATGTTCACTTCGGAACAGCTGGGTGAATACTTCCTCGATTTTCGGGATAAACGCTTGCAGAGTGGGATCGCACTGGTGCACTCGCGTTTCAGTACCAATACCTTTCCGACATGGGACCTGGCACAGCCTTTCCGTATGCTCGCCCATAATGGCGAGATCAACACGGTAAAGGGAAACCGCTTCTGGATGGAAGCCCGGGAATCCATTCTTAAATCAGGACTGCTTGGGGATCTCAGCGAGATCTATCCCGATCATTGAACCTGAAAAAAGTGATTCCGCTTCGCTCGACAATGTTCTCGAGTTCCTTTATATGAGCGGAAAATCCATTCCCTATGCATTATCCATTCTTATCCCCGAATCGTGGAATACGAAAAATCCCGATTTCCAATGATCTCCGGGCCTTCTTTGAATACCATTCAAGCTTTGCCGAGCCCTGGGACGGACCTGCATCGCTTCTGGTTTCCGACGGCCGTTATGTTGGAGGAATGCTCGACCGGAACGGGCTTCGTCCTTCACGGTATATGATCACCACGAATGACCTGATCGTGATGGGTTCCGAGGTGGGAGTTCAGAGTTTCGAAGCAGGCGATATCAAGGAGAAGGGCAGGCTTAAGCCCGGAAAGATGCTCCTTATCGATACACAGGAAGGTAAGATCTACCATGACCATGAACTGAAAAAGAAACTTGCGGCCGAAAATCCGTACCAGGAATGGATCGAAAAAAATATGGTGAATCTTGAAGAGATTGAAACCGGCCAGACGTCCCTCCGGGATTGAACGGTGATTTCGATCATTACCTCAAAAGTTTCGGCTTTTCGCACGAAGACATTGATCTGATCATCAAGCCCATGGCCGAGGGAGGCAAGGAACCCATCGGTTCTATGGGAAATGATACACCGGCAGCTGTGCTTTCGAGAAAGCCGCAGCGTCTGTTCACTTATTTCAAACAGCTTTTCGCACAGGTGACCAATCCGCCCATCGACCCTATCCGCGAGGAATTGGTGATGAGCCTTACCGGCTATATCGGTTCCATTCAGCAGGATATGCTCGACGAAACTGCCGAGCATTGTAAGATGGTTAAATTCAAGAGTCCGATCATCAACAACACCTATTTTTCAGTTGTTAAGAACCTGAAATACAAGGGATTTTCGAATGTAGTATCTTCCCCTGCACTTCAATGCTTCGCAAGGAAAAGAAGGTCTTGAAAAAGCGTTGCCTCACTTTGCGCCGCTGCAGAGAAGGCTGTTGACGACGGAAAAAATTATCTCATTCTTTCCGACCGGGGCATTACGGCCGACAAAGCCCCCATTCCCGTCCTGCTGGCAGTCTCTGCTGTTCATCACCATCTTATCAGAAGGCGGAAACGTATGCAGATCGACCTGGTGGTTGAAACCGCCGATGCCCGGGAAGTACATCATTTTGCCCTGCTTTTCGGCTATGGCGCATCGATCATCAATCCTTACCTGAGTTTCTCGGTCATTGAAATGCTGGTCAAGGAAAAAGTCATTCAGCAGGATTACCAGAAAGCCGAAGAAAACTATATCAATGCAATCAATAAAGGATCTGCTCAAGATCCTTTCCAAGATGGGGATTTCGACACTGAGGAGTTACCGCGCCGCCCAGATCTTTGAAGCGGTGGGTATCCATCCCGATGTGGTAAATAGGTATTTTGAAGGCACGGTATCCCGTATCGGGGGTATCGGACTTGGAAGAAATTGCCGAGGAGGCACTTATACCCCATCGGGATGCATATGCAGCGCAAAACCTTCAGCGCAACAGGCTATTCGACGGGGTTTATGCTTACAGGAAATACGGTGAGCATCATGCCTGGAACCCCGATGCCGTTGGGCTTCTTGCAGTGGAGCACACGCACGAACAATTATGAAAAATATAAGGAATTCAGCAGGCTGGTTACCGAGCAGAACCGGGAACCGGCTTTTATCCGGGGCTTTTTTGATATTAAAAGAAGCCCTAAACCGGTCGATATTTCCGAGGTGGAACCTGTTGAAGTCATTATGAGGCGATTTGTTACGGGAGCCATGTCTTACGGCTCAATCAGCCGTGAGGCCCATGAAACACTCGCCATAGCCATGAACAGTATCGGAGGAAGAAGTAACACCGGAGAAGGAGGAGAAGACCCGGAACGCTTCCTTCCGCGTCCCGACGGGGATAGTGCACGAAGCGCCATCAAACAGGTGGCTTCGGGCCGGTTCGGTGTTACCAACCATTACCTTGTCAATGCTGACGAACTGCAGATAAAGATCGCACAGGGCGCAAAGCCGGGTGAAGGGGGGCAGCTTCCCGGGCATAAGGTGGATAAGATCATCGCCAAAACACGGTATTCCATCACGGGCATCACACTCATTTCGCCACCGCCCCATCACGATATTTATTCTATCGAGGACCTGGCACAGCTGATATTCGACCTGAAAAACGTGAATCCGCACGCAAAGATCAGTGTCAAGCTCGTATCGGAGACCGGAGTCGGGACCATTGCTGCCGGCGTGGCAAAGGCGAAGGCCGATCTGATCACCATCAGTGGCACAGAGGGAGGTACCGGGGCCAGCCCCACTTCTTCGATCAAACATGCCGGCCTGCCGCTCGAACTGGGTCTCGCCGAAACCCAGCAGACCCTCGTGATAAACAACCTTCGTAAAAATGTCATACTGCAGACGGACGGGCAGCTTAAGAACGGACTGGATGTTATCCTCGCCGGATTGCTGGGTGCCGAAGAATTCGGATTCGCCACCGGGGCACTTATCGTGCTAGGTTGCGTTATGATGAGGAAATGTCATCTTAACACCTGTCCCGTCGGTGTAGCCACGCAGGATCCCCTGCTCAGGGCGAAATTCAGGGGTAAGGCTGACCATCTGGTGAATTTCTTCACATTTGTTGCCCAGGAAGTTCGCGAACTTTTGGCAGAACTGGGTTTCCGGAAATTTGACGACATCATCGGGAGGTCTGATCTTATTACCATTCGGGATGATGTGGGTCACTGGAAGACCAAAAACCTTGATTTTTCATCCCTGCTGTATATGCCTGAGGTTTCCTCCAAAGCGGACAGGCGCCATACAGTTCAGCAGGAACACAAAATACAGAGTGTAATGGATCATGACCTGATCAAACTTTCAGCTCCGGCCCTTGAACATGCCGAACCGGTGACGATCTCAAGGATGATCCGGAATACGGACCGTACAGTAGGGGCGATGCTTTCCGGGCAGATATCGAGAAAATATGCGGCCGAAGGGTTACCCGACGGAACCATCAGGGCTAATTTCAGAGGTTCGGCCGGCCAAAGTTTCGGCGCATTCCTGGTCAGGGGTGTCGAATTCAAACTGGAGGGTGATGCCAACGACTACCTGGGAAAAGGACTTTCCGGCGGACGGATCATTGTTGTTCCTCCAAAGGGATCTGCATTTGCCCCTGAAGAAAATATTATCATTGGCAACACCGTCCTCTATGGGGCCACCAGCGGGGAGATCTTCATAAACGGAGTTGCCGGGGAGCGGTTCTGTGTCCGGAATTCGGGAGCCATTGCCGTGATCGAGGGAGTGGGTGACCACTGCTGCGAGTATATGACCGGGGGCCGTACTGTCGTGCTCGGGCGAACAGGTAAAAATTTCGCAGCCGGGATGAGCGGCGGGATCGCCTATGTACTCAATGTAGACGGTAATTTCGATTACTTCTGCAACATGGGTATGGTTGAACTGTCACTCGTTGAAGACCGCGGGGACGTGAGGGAATTGAAGGATCTTATCACCAGGCACCACCAGCATACGGGAAGCCCGCTTGCTGAAAGAATACTTGGCGACTGGGAAAATTACATCGACCGCTTCATCAAGGTGATCCCGTATGAATACAAGCGGGTTCTCGAAGAAGAAAAACTTGAGGCGCTCAGAAAAAAGATTGACGAAATGGAAACGGATGTCGAGATCAAAACCATTTGATCCGGTGATTATAAAAAAATTAATAGAACAATGGGAGATCCAAGAGGATTTATCAAGATAAAAAAGAAGGAAGCAGGAAACCGTCCTATCAAGGAACGTATAACCGATTTCGGGGAAGTGGAACAAACCCTGAATACCGAGGACAGGAAACTTCAGGCTTCCCGTTGTATGGATTGCGGAATACCTTTCTGTCACTGGAACTGTCCGGTCGACAACCTGATCCCGGAATGGAATGATGCCCTGTACAAGGGCGACTGGAAGAAGGCCATAGACCTGTTGCAGTCGACCAATAATTTTCCGGAATTCACCGGCAGGATATGCCCCGCGCCTTGCGAACATTCCTGCGTACTGAATATCGACGGTCAGCCTGTGACAATCCGGGAGAACGAAGCTGCCATCGTCGAGCATGCCTTCGCCGAAGGATACATCCGGCCAAAACCTCCCGAAATCAGGACGGGAAAGAAAGTAGCCGTGATCGGATCGGGTCCTGCGGGTATGGCCTGTGCCGACCTGCTGAACAAAGCGGGTCATACAGTGACCCTTTTCGAAAGGGATGATGCCATCGGGGGCTTGCTTCGGTATGGTATTCCCGATTTCAAACTGAACAAGGTATTCATCGACCGGCGGGTAAACCTGATGCAGGAAGAAGGTTTACTGATCAGGACGAACACGGAAGTGGGACGCGACATAGCGGCTGGTGAGCTACTGGATTCATTCGACGCGATCTGCCTTGCTATCGGTGCCATGAAGCCACGCGATCTGCCTGTTGAAGGCCGGGACCTGGACGGCATTCATTATGCCATGGAATTCCTTACCCAGCAGAACAAGATCAACCGCGGAATAGCTATACCCTACGATCTTCAAGTCACGGCCAGGGACCGGGATGTGGTCGTGATCGGTGGCGGTGATACCGGATCGGACTGTGTGGGGACGGCCATACGGCAGGGAGCGAAATCGGTCACACAGATCGAGATCCTTCCTAAGCCCCCGGATGAGAGATCGGACGATAATCCGTGGCCGTATTATGCAAAAGTGCTTAAAACATCGTCATCCCATGAAGAGGGCTGCAACCGGATGTGGAGCCTTGCCACCGGCAGGTTTCACGGGAACCAGAGGCGTGTGAGCAACATCGAGGTGAACGAGGTGGAATGGATACAGAATGGTTTCTCACGCCCGGAAATGAAGGTTATCGAAGGCAGAACTCAGTTGCTTGATGCCGACCTGGTTCTCCTGGCAATGGGCTTTATTCACCCTGTGCATGAGGGCCTGCTGGAACAATTGAATACTGAACTGACAGAAAGGAAAAATGTGAAGATCTCCTCCAGGTACCAGACCAGTAATCCCAAAGTTTTTGCTGCCGGCGACAGCGTCATCGGTGCAAGCCTCGTGGTAAGGGCAATCGCCTCGGGGAGACAGGCTGCCCTAAACATAGATGAGTATCTCTCTACACTGGATTAATCCCGGAGTAAAAATTTTTTGCAGATTTCCATTATTTCCTTACATTTGAAAACGGATAAGGCAAATGCAAAAACAAATTACATACAAGCATTGGTGGTGGCGCTTGAGCTTTGAAGTGTCGTAAACAATTTTTGTGTGTCGGGCATGATAAATACACAAAAAGGCGGGTTGTTTACGACCTGCCTTTTTTTTGTTTAATATCGAAGATAATCCATGTATAACTAAACAAACAGATCATGAGCAACCCTTTCAAAATCTATCTTGAAGAGAAAGACATGCCGCACCAGTGGTATAATCTCACGGCAGATATGCCTAACAAGCCTTTACCGCCGCTTCATCCCGGGACGAAACAACCTATCGGTCCTGAAGATCTTGCCCCGCTTTTCCCGATGGAACTTATCAAACAGGAGGTTTCCAGTGAAAGGTATATCGATATTCCGGATGAGGTGCGTGATATTTACAAGATATGGCGTCCTTCACCGCTTCACAGGGCTTACAACCTCGAAAAATACCTGGATGCTCCTGTGAAGATCTATTATAAAGATGAATCGGTAAGCCCGGCGGGATCTCATAAGCCCAACACGGCCGTTGCACAGGCATATTATAATTACAAGGAAGGTGTGAAGAGGATAACTACGGAAACCGGGGCAGGGCAATGGGGGAGTGCGCTCGCCTTTGCAACCCAGCATTTTAATATCGATCTCAGGGTTTTCATGGTTAAGATCAGCTACATGCAAAAACCTTACAGGAAGTCCATGATGAACGTCTGGAATGCTGATGTAGTGGCTTCCCCAAGCAACCTCACCGATGCAGGCAAAAAGATACTGGCTGAAGATCCGGATTCTCCCGGAAGCCTCGGAATAGCTATTTCAGAAGCCGTCGAGGTGGCGATGAGAGAACCCGACACCCGTTATTCCCTGGGAAGCGTGCTTAACCATGTTCTTCTCCACCAGACCGTTATCGGCCTTGAAGCACTGAAACAGCTTGAAAAAGCGGATGCCTACCCTGATATCGTGATCGGCTGCTTCGGTGGTGGTTCGAATTTCGGCGGGGTTTCATTTCCCTTCCTCGGTGAAAATTTCAGGGACGGGAAAAATACCCGTGTCATTGCCGTCGAACCCGCATCATGTCCCAAACTGACCCGTGGGCAGTTCCAGTACGACTTCGGGGATACGGTGGGTCTCACACCCCTGTTGCCGATGTTTACGCTCGGTCATAACTTCGTTCCCGCAAAGATCCATGCCGGAGGGCTCAGGTATCATGGGGCCGGAACCATAGTGAGCCAGTTGTTGAAGGACGGGCTGATCGAAGCCCAGTCGGTGAAACAACTTGAAACTTTTGAAGCCGGGTTGCTTTTCGCACGCACTGAAGGGATCATCCCGGCACCGGAAACCTGTCATGCCATTGCGGCGGTGATCCGTGAAGCCAGGAAAGCCAAAGAGGAAGGAACGCAGAAAACCATCCTTTTCAATTACTCGGGTCACGGCTTGATCGACCTCGGCGCTTATGACAAGTATTTCTCCGGTGAGTTGGAAGATCACGAGGTAACCGACGCCGAAATACGGAACAGCCTGATGGAATTGGAATCCATCATTTCATAAACAAAGATTGTATCTCATTTTGAAACACCCGTAGGGGCAGGTCGCGACCTGCCTTTACGGTTTTTTTATTTTCGCCGTTTCCAAATGGACGGGGCAGGCAGGTCGCGATCAATCTGTAACGGCAGGTCGCGACTAATCTGTAACGGCAGGTCGCGACTAATCTGTAACGGCAGGTCCCGACCTGCCCCTGCGGGTGGTTCACAAAATGAGATTCTTACATATTGTAACTGGTTTCGCCATGTTCGTAAACATCGAGACCTTCTTCTTCGACGATACGGGAGACCCGGATGCCCATCGTGTATTTCATGATCATAAACAGGACAAAACCTGTTCCGAGGGCCCAGGCGGCAACCGAGACAACACCTATGACCTGCGATAGCAGCATTGCAGTGCCTCCGCCATAAAAGAGCCCCCCGTCGGTGGCAAAGAGGCCTACTAAAATGGTTCCTGTGGCGCCTGCGAACCCATGAACGGAAACGGCACCTACGGGATCATCAATCTTAAGAATGCGTTCAACAAAAGGAACGGCAAGAAGCAGAACGATACCTGCAATGATACCAATAATAACCGCTCCGCCAGGGGAGACAATGTCGCATCCTGCTGTGATGCCTACCAGCCCGGCCAGGGCCCCGTTAAGGGTCAGACTTAGACCGGGGCGTTTGTAGAGGATCCATGTACCCAGTAGAGTGGTCAGCGCCCCTGCACTGGCGGCAAGGTTGGTTGTGACTGCGATATGGGCGATGGCCTGCGCATTTGCTTCACCGGATGCGGCCAGCTGTGAACCGGGGTTGAAACCGAACCACCCGAACCATAAAATGAATACGCCCAGTGCACCAAAGGTAAGGTTATGCCCGGGAATAGCCTTTGGTTTCCCGTTCTCACCGAATTTTCCTATCCTGGGACCTACCAGCCAGGCCCCCATAAGACCAACCCAAGCACCTACGGAATGTACTGCAGTAGACCCGGCAAAATCATGGAATGGTGTCTGCATCGAAGATAACCAGCCTCCTCCCCAAATCCAGTGTCCCGAAATAGGGTAGATCACAGCACTGATCACCAGGGAAAAAATGAGGTAGGCTGAAAAATTCGTTCTCTCGGCCATGGCGCCCGAGACGATGGTGGCTGAAGTAGCCGCAAAAACGGTCTGGAAAAGCAGGCTGGCCATACCGGGGATGCCGTCAACCGAGTTATCATTGTAAAACAGGGAGATTTTACCCGCAAATCCACCGATGTCGGGCCCGTACATCAGCGTATAACCCAGGATCCAGTAAACCAGGGATCCGATCATAAAGTCAGAGAAGTTTTTCATCAGGATATTCGCTGTATTCTTCGATCTTGTAAACCCGGCTTCAACCATGGCAAATCCCGGCTGCATAAACATGACCAGGAAAGCTGTCATAAGTACCCAGATGGTATCAGCTGAAACGGTAAGTCCGGAAACAGCATCAGCAACAGTGATATATAATGTCTTTAATTCCATAATGTTTCAGGTTTATTTGATTTAATCTCTTATGTACAGGGATTCGTCCCCCTTTTCACCGGTCCGGATCCTGTAACTCTCCAGGATGTCGGAGACGAAAATCTTCCCGTCGCCGATCTCGCCGGTCCAGGCTGATTTCTGAATGGAATCAAGGGTTTTTGGGAGGTTGATATCCCTGACGACAATGGAAAAGAGAACTCTTTCTATGGTGCTTGTATCATAGGAGATACCCCGGTAAACACGGCTCTCTCTGGCCTGGCCCACACCACGGACTTCCCAGAAGGAGAAAAATTCGATCCCCACTTCGTTGAGGGCCTCTTTGACATCGTCAAACCTTGTTTTTCTGATGATGGCTTCAATTTTTTTCATTTTTCTATTTTTAAAGGTTCAGCTCCCGGAGAACAGATAGTATTTGCTTCTCCCGGCGGACAGATCATTTTATCAAAAGGAAATAGCGAAAACAACATATATATTTTCAGCCTCTGGATTAAATATGAGGGAGGTCGATAGGGGCAGGGAAATCCTGTCATTTATGCTCAGTGTTTTGGTAATTTTCGTTCCGAGATTGATGATCCCGGCTGAATTTCCGTACCAGCCCGAGGCTCCTTTTTCTTCCGCAGGATCATCCAGCGCAGCGCCCATGAATACCGAAACGTCCGTGGTTCCCATCGTATGGGAGTATCCCAATTCAAGGTATTTTGCATAGGCTGCGTCACCATTTTCGTCTGTACCGTCGGCGCCATAAAAATTCATTGCAAAAAGAACAGTCAGCGGAACTTTTTCAGTTCCGTCAAAACTTAACATAGCTTCGAAGGTATGACCCGTCGTTTCCTTGTGGTAATTAAAATAGCCGTCCCTGCTGAAGGCTGCATCAGAAGGGAAATAATAATCGCTTACTCCGACGGTGAACATCCCCGCCAGGCTGTAGGTCAGATAAAGATCGGCTTCGGCGCCTGTTGTGATACCGCCGATTGAATGTGAGGCCCAGGTTCCCAGGGTCAGTCCGGTTTCACCGAACGAATATTCCAGATAAGGCTGAATGTGCGGGGAAGGTCCTGAGAGATCCAGGCCTCTCCAGATATAACGGCTTACAATGTCGGCGCCGATTGAGAAGTTTGATGTTTCATCCTGGGAATAAATTCCCGTGCTTACGGCCAATGTCATGGCCAAAAATGCCATCCTCCTTGAAATTTTTGCTTTCATCTCGTATAAGTTTAGTTGATAATAGGGGGTCACTGTGCAAATGTATGAAAAATATTTTATATGTAACAAAAAAACATGGGGGTGAAGTTTAAAAATATACAAAAATAATTTACATAGTAATAAAAAATAGGGGGGTATACTTGAAATATATGCAAAAATTTATTTTTAAGAAATGAAAAATAGCGGGTTAATAAAAAAATGTGTTATAGGGAATCATTCCGCGGTGGGTTCAATCCACGGCACGAGATCCGTCCTATGAATTAAATTTGTGTTTTTCCCCGGATGACACTCATATAACCATGGGAACTGCTCCGCGGTTTATGCTTCATCCCGCGTCCTACTGCAGGTAAAATTTCAAAACCCGGACGTCTGTTTCATAAAACCAAAACCTGTCCGGGTATGTAAAATTTCTGGAATTAAATTCAGCTCAGGGTTTTGAAATTCAACCTGCAGCTAATTAATGGACACCGCTCCGCGGTGGGTTCAACCCCGGAGATGAGATCCTTAACATGGAATGGGTTTATAATAACCGGAAATGAGATCCTTAACATGGAATGGGTTTGTAATAACCGGAAATGAGATCCTTAACATAGAATGGGTTTGTAGTAACCGGGAATGCGATCCTTAACATGGAATGGTTTGCGTTTTATTTCATTCAAAGGAAGAACAGCCCGGAGGGCTGGCCATGTATTAGCCATGGGTTGGAGCAACAGGAGAACAAACCATGGCAATAATGTTAGATTCTGTCCTGTTGCTCCTACCCATGGTTGAACGTGGGCGTTTGCATAAAACCGTGGAGCGGTTTCCATAGTACAAGTGAAGACGATCCATCGTATGAAATTTATTTGGTTTTTCCCGGATGAAACTCATATAACCATGGGAACCGCTCGGCGGTTTATGCTTCATCCCGCGTCCTACTGCAGGTAGAATTTCAAAATCCTGACGTCTGTTTCATGGAACCAAATCCAGTCCGGATATATAAAATTTCTGAAATTACATTCATCACCGGGTTTTGAAATTCAACCTGCAGCTAATTAATGAACACCGCTCCGCGGTGGGTTCAACCCACGGCATGAGATCCGTTCTATGAATTAAATTTGCATTTTTCCCCGGATGACACCTATATATAACGGGGGGAATCACTCCGCGGTGGGTTCAACCCGGGGAATGAAATCCATCGCATGAAATAGGTTTGGATTTAATCTCATTCGAAGGACGAACAGCCCGGAGGGCTGGCCATATATTAGCCATGGGTTAGAGCAACAGGTGAATAAATCATGGTATGAATGTATCAATGCATCCTGTTGCTCTTACCCATGGTTGAACACCGGAGTTAGTACAAAACCGCGGAGCGGTTTCCATACCTAAAATCAAATATCGAGTTCAATCACCATATCGACCTGCGACGGATGTTTCGGTGGATATTCAAGAATGATCTTCTCCTTATCCTGTGTGCATTTGATCTTCTGATCGGTTCCAAAAATCTTTGCAACATTGATCTTTTGCGGAAGGGGAGGCAATACCAGTACCGGATCACTCCAGTCCAGAAGATGTATAAAGATCCTGTTGTCTTTACGGGTTGTCACCCCCCATGGCCTTGGCTCGAAAGGTCCGCCACGTGTACCGTAAATGCTTTCCCCGTATTCAGACATCCATTTACCCATGGTTTCCAGTACTGCGATATGTTCGGGACGGATATTACCATCGGGCATAGGTCCTGTATTCAGCAGAAAATTACTGTTGTAACCTGCAGCCTTTACCAAGTACCGGATAAGATCCTCGGCGCTCTTGGTCTTCTTATCATATATACTGAATCCCCACGAACCGTTTCCGCTGATCGTCTCACAGGTTTCCAGGGGAAGCCGGCTCACCGATTGTTCCATTGCCCAACCGGTGGTGTTTTTCCCGGGAAGGTCCTTCTCGAACATCTGGAAATCTTCTCCTTCATTGGGCGCAACATGATGGTTATTTCCCACCATGCATCCCGGCTGGAGTTCATGGATAAGCCTGTATGTTTTATCGAGCTGCCAGTCGGCTTCACGATTATCCCAGACACCGTCAAACCAGATCCCGCTGATCTCCCCGTACCCGGTCAGGAGTTCGCGTAATTGTTCGTTCATGTAATCGAGGTATTTGGGAAAATCACGTTCGCTTCCCCGGCCGGTATAGCTGCCACCTGTGCGGCCGCCCGAATAAAAATCAGGATTGTGCCAGTCCAGATGACTGTAATAAAAGAAGATCTTAATACCTTGTTTATGACACTCGTCGGCCAGCATTTTAAGCACATCCTTTCCATAGGGCGTACGGTCGACGATATCATAATCCGAGATCCGGGAGTCGAACATGGCAAACCCGTCATGATGTTTCGAGGTAATTACAATATAATTCATTCCGGCATCCTTTACCAGTTTAACCCATTTGGCCGGATCGTAATTCACCGGGTTGAAAAAGCCCGGCAGTTTTTCATATTGCTTTATGGGTATTTCCGTATTGTTCATTACCCATTCCCCGTTTCCCAGGATGCTGTAAACGCCCCAGTGCACAAAAAGACCGAATTTGGCATCCTGGAACCATTCCCTGTTCTCCAGGTTTGCTTCTGTTGGAGTATACCTGTCCTGGCTATAAAGTTGCGGGAAGACGGCAAGGGTTAAAATGAGCAGCAGTAAATTTTTCATATCAGGCAATTTTAAGGTTTGACGGATTAATTTCAGTTTTGCGGGCAGGACCATTTCACTTTTGATTTTTCTTCCGGTTCATCAGGACGTCCCGGTAGGGTGTGACATCATAATCGATCATCAGGCTGTCGTATTCCTTCACCATCTCCATTTTGACATCCGGGTATTTTTCGGAAAGATCATTCATTTCGCTACGGTCTCCCTCCAGATTGTACAATTTCCACAAACGCACCGTGTCATCTTTCGATCCGAAGGTTGAAATGATTTTCCAGTAACCCAGCCTGAGAGCCTGGTTTCCTTCATGTTCCCAGAAGAGGGTACGTGCATTGACGCCGTCACCGTTGAACAAGGGGACGATACTTTCCCCCACAAGCGGTTTGATATCATGCCCCTTATATTTTCCAGGGTATTCGGCGTCTGAAATTTCGATAACTGTTGGCATGATATCGATGATGTGTGCCGTTGTCAGGGAATCGATAATACCTTCCTTTATAAGCCGGGGAT
The DNA here is from genome assembly GCA_963771005.1 of uncultured Bacteroidales bacterium. Taxonomy (GTDB): domain Bacteria; phylum Bacteroidota; class Bacteroidia; order Bacteroidales; genus DASQZK01. The sequence goes on along the minus strand of CAVYRO010000005.1, from coordinate 6,003 downwards.
ACCATGCAATGAAAGGGGAGGAGATACCACCTTCATTAACCCAGTGCTTGAACATCCGGAAAGGGGTATTGCTAACATTTGCCCAGTTATACTCATAACTGTCGAAGGAATTTGGGGATCCCGTGATCCCGTTCTTATGGATAATGCCGGGGTTATTCCTGACCTGCTCATGGCATCCGCCGTTGTCTGCAATGAAGATGATAAGGGTTTTTTGGTCTTCTTCCTGCTGCCTCAGCGTGGAAAATACCTTCCCGATATTCTGGTCCATCCTGTCGATCATTGCAGCATAAACAGCCATCCGCCGGTCCCACATTTTTTTTTCGGGATCCGGTATTGAATCCCAGGGGGGGATACCCTCATACCTTGGAGAAAGTATGGCGTTGCTGCCGATAATGCCCATCTCTTTCATCCTGCTGTACCTCATGGCTCTTATATGGTCCCATCCGGTACTGTATTTCCCGAGGTACCGGTCAATATCTTCTTCGGGGGCCTGCAGAGGCCAGTGGGGTGACGTGAATGCCAGGTAAAGGAAAAAAGGATTGCTGCTCCCGGTGTGGTCCCGGATAAAGCGGCAGGCATAATCTCCGAATGCATCGGTCATGTAGAACCCGCTGTCGGGGGGATAGTACAGCGAATCGTCAAGAGCCATAACGGATGGCGGACCATTAACCCGGTAGGGATCGAGATTGAAATAATTGCTGGCCCCGTTTATCAGTCCAAAATAACGGTCGAAGCCCCTCTTCCGCGGCCAGTGTTCGCGATCCATACCCACATGCCATTTTCCTGCCATATATGTGTCATAACCTGCCGATTTCAGCACTTCTGCAAGGGTCATGCATTCATCATTCAGGTATCCCTGGTACGCCGGGAGGCCCAGGTCGTTGTTCATATCCCCCACGCCAGCCTGGTGCTGATAGAGCCCTGTAAGCAATGAAGCCCTGGTGGGACAGCAGCGCGAGGCATTGTAGAATTGAGTCAGTCTCAGCCCGTTTTCGGCGAGGCTGTCAAGGTTCGGTGTGTTGATTTCCGAACCGTAGCAGCCAAGATCGGAAAAACCCATATCATCGGCCATGATAAGTATGATGTTGGGACGGGGAGCATCTTCCTTTCCATCATCGCCAGCGGAACATCCTGCCAGGATGCCGAGGACCGGAAACAGGAGGAAACGGGTGGTTATTTTCATACTTAACGGTCTTATCATTTACCCCATGAAAATACAATTAAAAAATCTTACCAGGAACAATATATGCTATTTTTCCTATATTTGTTGACCTTCAATCCCTCTTTCATGAAAATCCTCGGCATTTCCGCCTTCTATCATGATTCCGCCGCAGCACTTCTCATAGAAGGAGAAATTATGGCGGCCGCACAGGAGGAAAGATTTTCACGGAAAAAACACGATGCTTCCCTCCCCGTTAATGCCATCCGGTATTGCCTTGATGAGGGAGCGATTACCATGGAAGACCTCGATGCGGTTGTCTTTTACGACAAGCCCTTTCTAAAATTTGAGAGGCTCCTTGAAACCTACTATAATTTCATTCCCAAAGGGGTTTCCTCTTTCGTGACGGCCATTCCGGTATGGGTGAAGGAGAAGATGTTCCTGAAAAGTCTCCTGGTTAAGGAGCTGAGGAAATTTGGAAAGTACGATCCGGAAAAACAACCTCTTCTTTTCCCGGAACACCATCTTTCGCATGCTGCAAGTGCGTTCTTCGCATCTCCTTTTGAAGAGGCCCTGGTCATAACCATTGACGGAGTGGGAGAGTGGTCTACCGCATCGATCAGCACCGGCCGTGGAAACAGCCTCCGGATCCTCAAAGAACTCCGGTTTCCGCATTCGGTCGGCCTGCTTTACTCCGCATTCACCGGTTATCTTGGTTTCAGGGTCAATTCGGGTGAATATAAACTGATGGGCCTGGCACCGTACGGTATCCCCGGATCGGCTGAAGTCAAAACATTTGAAGATATTATCAGGTCCACACTTATCGATATTAAGCCGGACGGATCTGTTTGGCTTAACAGGAGATATTTCAGCTATGCCACCGGATTGCGCATGGTTCCCCGGAAGAAATGGGAAGAACTCTTCGGCTTTCCTGCCCGGAAACCGGAATCGGCAACGGAACAGCACCACTGTAACCTGGCCATGGCGATCCAGAATATCACGGAGGAGATCATACTGAAAATGGTAAAACACGGTTGGGAGCTCACCGGTATGGCGCCCAGGCAGAGGAACCTCTGTCTCGCAGGCGGAGTTGCCCTTAACTGTGTTGCCAACGGGATGATCCTTGGAGAGAAGCTGGCTGACCGGATTTTCGTACAACCCGCGGCGGGCGATGCCGGCGGATCCCTGGGCGCAGCTCTGGCAGCCCACCATATCCATTTCGGACTTCCAAGGAAAAAGCTGCCTTCACCCGATCTCATGAAAGGAGCCTTTCTCGGGCCGGGATATCTTACCCCGGAAATCAAAAAAGAATTGAAAAAATTCAGGCCGGTATACCGCGAAATTTCACCATTTGATGATCTGGCACGCACGGTGGCAGAAATGATCGACGGAGGTAAGGCCGTAGGCTGGTTCCAGGGAAGGATGGAGTTCGGACCCAGGGCGCTCGGGAACCGTTCCATCCTCGGCGATGCGCGGAATCCGGAAATGCAGAAGAAGCTGAACCTTAAGATCAAATACAGGGAAAGTTTCCGTCCTTTTGCCCCTGCTGTCCTTGCTGATGACTGCGGGGAGTACTTTACCTTGTCGCAGTCATCACCGTATATGCTGCTGGTGGCCGGTGTTACCGAAAAGCACAGGATGCCGCTTCCGGATAATTATTACGATTTAGATCTTTCAGACCGCCTGTATGTGAAGCGGTCGGATATCCCCGCAGTCACCCACCTGGATTTTTCGGCCCGGGTGCAGACGGTTCACCGGGAAACGAACGGGAGATTCTGGGAACTGATCAATGCCTTCAAACAAAAAACCGGTTGTCCCGTGATTGTAAATACGAGCTTCAATGTACGGGGTGAACCCATCGTATGTTCACCGGCCGATGCTTACACCTGTTTCATGCGCACTGAAATGGATGTTCTTGTGATTGGCGATCTGGTTTTTCTGAAGGAAGAACAGCCGGAATGGAAGGAAGCGAACTGGAGGGAGAAGATCGCCGCGGATTGAGGTGAGGGGGAAGAATTTGTTGAGTTGTTGAGTTGTTGAGTTGTTGATTGAAGAGATTCAGTGCTGGATTTGTTGAGTTGTTGAGTTGTTGAGTTGTTGAGTTGTTGAGTTGTTGAGTTGTTGAGTTGTTGATTGAAGAGATTCTTACGTCGTCTTAAAATGGGGAAACTGCCTTGAAATGACGGTTCGGCTGCGTTCATCGACCGGGGAAACTGTCTTGGAATGATGAACGGTTCGGCTGCATTTACCGATCGGGGACTTGTTTTGAAATGATGAACGGTTCGGCTGCGCTCACCGACCGGGGTCCAGTCTTTAAATGAGGTATGGTTCGGCTGCGTTCATCGACCGGGGACTTGTTTTGAAATGATGAACGGTTCGGCTGCATTTACCGATCGGGGATCTGCCTTAAAATGAGGACCGGTTCGGATTCGCTCATCGACCGGGGAAACTGTCTTGAAATGAGGAACGGTTCGGCAGCATTTACCGATCGGGGACTTGTTTTGAAATGATGAACGGTTCGGCTGCGCTCACCGACCGGGGTCCAGTCTTTAAATGAGGTATGGTTCGGCTGCGTTCATCGACCGGGGACTTGTTTTGAAATGATGAACGGTTCGGCTGCGCTCACCGGCCGGGGACTCGTCTTGAAATGATGAACGGTTCGGCTGCGTTCATCGACCGGGGACTTGTTTTGAAATGATGAACGGTTCGGCTGCATTTACCGATCGGGGACTTGTTTTGAAATGATGAACGGTTCGGCTGCGCTCACCGACCGGGGTCCAGTCTTTAAATGAGGTATGGTTCGGCTGCGTTCATCGACCGGGGACTTGTTTTGAAATGATGAACGGTTCGGCAGCATTTACCGATCGGGGATCTGCCTTAAAATGAGGAACGGTTCGGCTGCGCTCACCGGCCGGGGACTCGTCTTGAAATGATGAACGGTTCGGCTGCGTTCATCGACCGGGGACTTGTTTTGAAATGATGAACGGTTCGGCTGCGCTCACCGACCGGGATCCTGCCTCTAAATGATTTACGGTTCGGCTACGCTCACCGACCGGGGTCCAGTCTTTAAATGAGGTATGGTTCGGCTGCGTTCATCGATCGGGGATCTGCCTTAAAATGAGGAACGGTTCGGATTCGCTCACCGACCGGGGACTTGTTTTGAAATGATGAACGGTTCGGCTGCATTTACCGATCGGGGACTTGTTTTGAAATGATGAACGGTTCGGCTGCGCTCACCGACCGGGGTCCAGTCTTTAAATGAGGTATGGTTCGGCTGCGTTCATCGACCGGGGACTTGTTTTGAAATGATGAACGGTTCGGCTGCGCTCACTGGCCGGGATCCTGCCTCTAAATGACATACGGTTCGGCTACGCTCACCGGCCGGCGTTCCATCTTTAAATGACGTACGGTTCGGATTCACTCAATATTCCGGTAATCTTTACATTGAAAAGTCATCCTATTGTAACCTCGTGAAGTCATACCTTCATTTAAGCGCATAGTCCGGGCTTCGTCCTTTGTAATACGTCTTTGTATCAACTGGGATCCCACCCCCACCGTCGACGCCGACCGCCCTTAATGCGATTCACCCCCCTAATCTCAGCGTCCCCTTTTTGACTTTTTGATGAAAAGTTATCAACACTACAGATTATCAGTACGTTGGATAACCCCGAACTCATAGTTTTGGGGATTCGCTGAAGTGGATGAGGAACACTAATTTGACGGAAAAATATCGATTTGGTGAAGTGGAAGAGGAACAGGAATTTTACGGATTCAAATGCCTATCGGAATGGATTTTCACGGATGAGGATTCTTAACCTACCTAACCACCTGAAACATAATTATTAAACCCCTCCGGGGTTTTGGTGCGTGCGTCCTCCTTACCACGGGCGTAACCGTGGCTAATACAATGGATCCCCTCCGGGAGAAGAATCTTCTAAAACGAACCACCTGCAACGATCTGCAACCATATCAAACCGTTTCAAACCATTTCAAACCATTTCAAACCGTTTCAAACCATCCAAACCGTTCAAACCATCCAACCGTTTCAAACCATCAAACAACAGGAAACATAATTATTAAACCCCTCCAGGCTTTCGTATGCGTGCGTCCTCCTTACCACGGGCGTAACCGTGGCTAATACAATGGATCCCCTCCGGGAGAAGAATCTTCTAAGACGAACCATTTCAAACCATTTCAACCATTTCAAACCATTTCAAACCATTTCAAACCATTTCAAACCGTTTCAAACCATCCAAACCGTTTCAAACCATCCAAACCGTTTCAAACCATCAAACAACAGGAAACATAATTATTAAACCCCTCCAGGCTTTCGTATGCGTGCGTCCTCCTTACCACGGGCGTAACCGTGGCTAATACAATGGATCCCCTCCGGGGAAAAGAATCTTCTAAGACGAACCATTTCAAACCATTTCAAACCATTTCAAACCATTTCAAACCATTTCAAACCATTTCAAACCATTTCAAACCATTTCAAACCATTTCAAACCATTTCAAACCATTTCAAACCATTTCAAACCATTTCAAACCATTTCAAACCATTTCAAACCATTTCAAACCATTTCAAACCATTTCAAACCATTTCGAAACCACTTCAAACCATCTCAAACCATCTCAAACCATCTCAAACCATCTCAAACCATCTTCAACAATCAAACCCGCGATCATCCGTCAAAATCCATTCCGACAGCCATCGGAATCCACATTCCATATTCATCTCCTTCTTGCTATGTGAAGTTTTTTTTCTTTTTTTGCTGTAGCATTTAAATAAACATAACAATAAATAGCAATACGTACTCGTAATCCTTAAGTAATAATACATAAAA
>CAVYRO010000004.1:0-141393 GCA_963771005.1 uncultured Bacteroidales bacterium | reverse complement strand
GCGTCAGTCGGGAAAAACAACCTTACTGAAAAAAGAATTTACCAATTTCCGGTATATGAATCTTGAACGGATGGACCACAGGGAAATGATCTTATCCGATCCTGTGGGCTTTTTAAAATCTGCCGGACCGAAAGTTATTTTTGACGAGGCTCAGAAAATTCCCGAACTGTTTAGTTATATACAGGTAATTTCAGACGAGAGGGGAACTGCCGGACAGTATATTTTATCAGGCTCAGAGAGCTTTTTAATGAACGAGCATATTTCCCAGTCACTTGCCGGAAGAGCACATATCAGCCATTTACTTCCGTTCGATACAATGGAGTTGTCGCTCCGGCCCCAGCCCGTTATCAAAACAATTTTCGAGGGATTCTATCCCCGTTTGCATGATACCGGAATGGAACCAACCGAATTCTATCCTTCGTATATTCAAACCTATGTTGAAAGAGATGTACGATCACTGAAAGCCATTGAAAATCTCAATACATTTTCCCGGTTCACCGGACTCTGCGCCGGACGAATCGGCCAGGTATTAAATCTTTCCTCACTGGCCAACGATGCCGGAATCGCGGTGAATACGGCTAAATCCTGGCTCTCGTTACTGGAGGCAAGCTTTATTATTTTTCAATTGCAACCGTTTTATAAAAATTATAGCAAAAGATTGATTAAATCTCCCAAAATCTATTTTTACGATACAGGTCTTGCCTGCTCGTTACTGAAATTACAAAACGCAGGCATGGTAAAAACCCATTACCTCTATGGGGCTTTGTACGAAAATTTTGTAATCGCTGAAATCATGAAAGTACAATATCATGCCGGGAAAATTCCGTCGGTTTATTATTGGAGGGAAAGCAACGGTACCGAAATCGATTGCATCATAGAAGATAGTAATCAAAAAATAATTGCTGTGGAAATCAAAGGAGGAGAAACTTTTAACAAGGAATATTTAAAAAATCTGAAAAACTTTCCCGCTGACAATGATAAAATTACAAAGAATCTCATATATGCCGGAGAGGATTCATCTATGGTTACTGATATACATATAATCGGGCACCCCGGGCTTCAAAAATTTCTGCATACGCTTATATAGTAATTTATAGGATGGTTTGAGAATGGTTTGAGAATGGTTTGAAATGGTTTTATCTTTTAATACCGGATCTGTATCCTTTTTCAAAGAACGGTCGTAAAGTCCCCTTCCAAGGAATTAGGGGTATGGGTTTGATATGGTTTCAGGTGGTTTCAGATTGTTTCAGGTGGTATGAACCCATTCACCAAATCACTAAATCACCAAATCACCAAATTCTTCCGGGATCCGTGTTGAACTCTTCTTTCGGATTGAGGTTGTTTCAGGTGGTTTTAACGCAATTCACCAAATCACCAAATCACCAAATTCTTCCGGGATCCGTGTTCAACTCTTCATCCGTGAAAATCCGTTCCGATAGCCATCGGAATCCGTCCAATCCGTGTTCAAGTCTTTCTCTTTTAAGTAAATTCCTTTGCATCCAAAAACAAATTATATACTTTTGAACCTTATTCGCAACCAGGCCGGGTATGAGAAATAATCTGTGCCAATCTGTGTAATCCGTGGTTAAACTCCTGCAATCATTATGCAAAGAGAATCCCAACTCACAGAAACCCTTCCCGCCCGGTTTCGTATAAAGCACAGCTGTAAATCCAAAACCATCATTAACCATCTTAAACAACATCAAATCATTTCAAACCATTTCAAACCATTTCAAACCATCTGAAACAATTCTAATCTAATGTCCATCCCCAAACGGAACATCTACATCTTCGACCTGATCCTTCTCGCGGTCTCGTTCCTGGTCATGGCCATATTCAAAGAGGGTACGCCTAACTACCTCACCGCCCGTTACCTTACCGGCTTCGGCGTGCTGCTGGTATCGTGGACCGCCTTCTCCCTGTATTTCAAAAAATACCGGTTCAAACTCAAATACAGGCTGGGACGGATCATCAAAAATATCCTCTACCCCAACCTGGCCACCCTCTCCGTCCTGGCCCTGTCCATGCTCGCCTTCAATATCTCGGGATACAGCCGGATGATGTTCTTCGGGACCGTGGCGATATGCACCTTCTTCGAACTGGTTATCGCCAACCTCTACTTCCTCCTCATCCATACCCGCGAGACCCGCACCGACCTCTTCAACCCCCCGCCCAAAGCCTACGAGATCCGTAAAGCCAACGAGGCCATCAACTTCCGCGAGATATCCCTGTCATCAAATACGGTTAAGGAGGCAGTGGTCAACGAATGTGGCGGCGAAGCGTACGAATTCATCAGCCGCTACTGCAACTTCGAAGATCAGAAAACACTTTTCGTGGCTACCACCACGCGTTTCAATATCCAGTTCCAGCCCGACAATTATTTCCAGCATGTGGTCAATTTGCAGAGGGTCAACGATCTGCAGTACATCAATAAGTTCTTCGAAACGGTCAACCGAAAGCTGCCCGAAGGAGGTACTTTCATTGGATTCGCCGAGACAAAAGACCAGCGTAAGAAAAGGATCCTGAAGAAATTCCCGCCGGTGCTCAACCGGGTTTACTATTTCTTCGATTTCATCCTGAAACGGGTCTTCCCCAAATTCAAACTCACCAAAAAAATATATTTCTTCCTCACCCGGGGGAACAACAGGGTCCTCACCCGCGCGGAGATCCTGGGCCGGCTCTATTCCTGCGGGTTCGAGGTGGTGGATGAAAGGGATATCGACAATTATTTCTATTTCGTGGTGAAAAAAACCTGCCAGCCGGCCTACGACATGAACCCCACTTACGGCCCTTTCGTAAAGCTCAAACGCGTGGGCCGCGAAGGCAGGCAGATAAAGGTGTACAAGCTGCGTACCATGCACCCGTATGCCGAGTACCTGCAGGACTATGTCTATTCCAAAAACAACCTCCAGGACGGTGGCAAGTTCGCCGATGATTTCCGGATCTCCAGCGCCGGCCGGCTCTTCCGGATGATCTGGCTGGATGAGGTGCCGATGATCTTTAATATCCTGAAGGGCGATCTCAAGCTGGTGGGCGTAAGGCCGCTAAGCAACCACTATTACGACCTGTACGACGAGGATCTGCGGCAGCAACGCGTCCGTCACAAACCCGGACTCGTCCCGCCGTTCTACGTCGACATGCCCCGCACCCTCGAGGAGATCCAGCAATCCGAACGCCGGTATCTCCAGGCCTATGAGAAGCACCCGCTCCGGACGGACTGGAGTTATTTCTGGAAGGCGGTAGGGAATATTGTGCTTAGGAAGGCGCGGTCGGGATGAAGAGTTGGAGTTGTTTGAAATGGTTTGAAATGGTTTGCAGATTGTTTGAATTGGTTTGAAAATGGTTTCAGGTGGTTTCAGAATTCGGTTTAGTTTTAGTATCGGCCTAATCGGGATTCCTTTAAATTTAAGCCCGTTTGTAATCAGACCTTGTTAAATAATCCATCATGTTCCGGATTTTAATTGACAGATTTTTCCAGCTTCATTTTACAAGCGGTTCAAATTTCTCTTCATTTATATATTGATTGTCGAAGGCCCTGTATAGCCGAGACCGGGTTTTCTCATTCCGATCCCTTGCAATAGGATCAGGAATTGATGAATTCTTTTTTCCCGTCACGTTCAAATCCTTAGCCAATATTATTCATAATGAACCGTATGATCTTCTGAGTCTGATCACCAGGGAATAATTTCTTCTGAATATCATGTTTTTTGGTTAAAATATTTACTTTTACTGCTAATCCGCCGGGAAATCTCCATATCTCCAGCTCCTCAAAACAAGTGATTGTACTCATTTTGTAAAATTTTAATTTCTCGTAATGTAAACCATTTAAACCATTAATCCATTCAAAACCATTTCAAACCATTTCAAACAATCTTAAACAATTCTTCCTACGACCTTGACACTTTCATCCCTTCCGCCGAGACCCGAAAATCCACAAACCTCGCCTTCCCGTTCGGGGGATCGTTCGTCAGGGCTTCCCTGACGCGCAATGCCGCCTGCCGGTCCTTCGGGAACATGATCATATACCCTCCGCCGCCGGCGCCGGGTAGCTTATACCCTAACAGCCAGTCGTCGATTCGCGAAGCAATGTTGCGTATCTCCGGCGGATCCGTTCCCTTGTCCAGCCTGCAGTTCAGCATCCACGACCTCCTCACCCGCTCGGCCAGTCCTTCGTAATCGCCCCTGAGTATGGTCTCGTACGTATCCAGCGTATGGTCCATCATCTCGTGCAGGATCGAAAGGTGCTCCGCCGAATTCAGGAACATCCCCTTCACGATCTCCCCGAGGATGTCCTTGGCCGTCCGCGTCACGCCGGTATAGTACAGCAGCGCCAGGTCGCGGTATTCCGGTGCGGTGAAAAGCGTGTCCGGCAGCCATTTGACCGAGGGCCGCTGTTCAATGCCCGGCAGTGTCTCCAGCAACTTCACCCCTCCGAATACACCGCCGTACTGGTCCTGCCAACCGCCGCCTGTGGTGAGCAACTGCTCGAGGATGAGGGTGCGGTGACTCACCTCCTGGCGGTCCCAACCCATCCCGCATAGCTCGTTGAGGGTTCCCAGCGTTGTGGCGGCAAGGATGGAGCTGGTGCCCATGCCCGAGCCCTTGGGCACGGCAGCCAGGAGCGAGAGCTCGATGCCGCATCCGAATTCTTTCATCTGCGCTTCCAGGGTCTTGTATTTCTGCACGGCGAAATCATTGCCGAAGCCCGACAGCACAAGGGCTGCTTTCGGGATTGAAAAGCTCCCTCCCACCTGCGCGAACCGGTTCAGCGATTCAAAATCATTAACCACTTCCTTGCTCCCCAGGTCGATGGAACGAAGGACGATCTCCGGCTCCTTCAGCGGTCGCGCGAACACCTGCAGCGGGGGCTGACCGTTCAACTCCACCGCCATGTTCACCACTTTCCCGCCGTTGATGATGCAGTGCGGAGGCGTGTCGGTCCACCCCCCGGCGATGTCCATGCGCACCGGGCTGCGGCCCCAGATGATCTGGTCATCCAGGATATTGCGGCGGGGTTCGGATTTCATACCGGATACGGTGTCTGAAAGACTTTCCCTCAGCATGGCAAAAGCCGCCTGCTCATGCCGGGCCTTGTCTTTCTCACCGGTGGCGACGAGCGACCGGAACATGCTGTCGCTGATGCGTTTAAGCAGATCCTCGTCAGCGGGAAGAGCGGGAGGCATCGTCAGCCCGGCCGCGGTGAAATCGGAGGCGGCCCTGCGCAGGTCGAGCCGGTAAAAGATGCTGCGCCGGTGGTTGGCGGCGAGCGTTTCCAGGTTGCCTTTCCGGAACGATTCCCGCTGGGCAAGAATGCGGGAGGCGGATGCCCGTGCATTGCCCTCCGCGGCGGAAAGCCTCGGCAGGCGGAGGTATTCCCCGGAAAGGCCGGTATCAACCGTTGTACCGCAGATCCAGACGATCCATTTTTCCGCCTCACGGAGATCGCTAACCACGGGAAAAAGCGGGATCCTGGCAATATCGGTGTTGCCGGCGGGATCGACAGCTGCCGGATCGATGCCATGAGCGGCGAGCCACGCGTCGAACGGCCTGTTAAGCCAGGTGACCCGGTCTTCCAGGGTTCCCCTGAACCGGTCGTGGAAACCGTACAGGCGGATGCACAATGAACCCTCCTCCAGCGGAAGGATATCGAGGCAGACGCCGGCGGGAAGATCGACGGCCCAGTCGTTCTCCGGCACGCCGGTGATGATATGGTTGTGCCTGAGATGCCAGCCCGCAGAGATATGGCTGTTCTCGATCCAGATGTTCAGGTTATCCGGGGTGAAGGTGATGTCCGTCCGGGCATTCTGCTGGAAAACGGAGGGATGACGGCGGTTATCGTGATGACCGGTAAGCCGCTGGTCGATGATCCGGTTCTGAAGCCGGCTGCACGAGGCGATCAGGTCTTCGCTGCTGCCGAAATGGTAAAACTCGCCGTTCTCCATGGCCAGGATTTTCACCGACAGCCCGTTCAGCTCCGGGTCTTTCGTACGGGCTTCCCGGCCGAAAGCCGAGCCCATGGTGTCGTACAGGTCGTAAAAACGGGGGAGGCCGCCGGGGAAACTATGCGATCCTTCATCCCAGCCGCACCGTTGCATCAGCAGTTTCACGGCCGCGGGACTGAGAAGCCAGATGCCCGAATCCATGAGGTAGTAATAGGTGGCGGCGAGGTGTTCCAGTTCATCGGCCGATGGTTTTTGGATGGTGAAGGAAAGGGTGCCGGGATCGTCTTTCCTGCTGAAGAAAACGCCGTGGCGCGAGGCGGTGTCGTCGCCTATCCATATGCCGAGGCAGAGGATATCGGCAGCGGGAAGATGGCTGAAGCGGTCGCCAGAGAGGAACATCACGTCGCCGGCGCCGATGAGAAGGCAGTAGTCGTTTTTGCCGGCTTCGAATATCTTTTCGTAGAAGGAAGCCTGGAACCCGAGCAGGACCTGGTCGGTGTATTGTCCGCGCGACCAGCGGAACACCGGGACGGGGATCATCGATTTGCCGGTGGCGGCGTACGACATCAGCCGGCGGCTCTCGCCGCCGGAATGGATCACGATGCGGTGGCCGGAGACAAGCCATTCTTCCAGGCTGCCTTCGAACCCGGAATCCAGGTAAGCCTGGTAAAGGATCCAGGCAGTGCCCCCGCCGGAGCCCACCTTTTTCCCGGCCGGATCGCTGGTGCAAAACCATTCGCCGGAGGGACGTTTTACGCTATCGTGAAATACGGGGATAAGCGGTTCAGGAACGGATACAAGTTTTTGAATTGCCATTTTTTTAACCACAGATTACACAGATTAACACAGATTATAAGATCATTCTTTTGTAAGCGATTCAGGTACGGATATACGTTTTTAAATTGTCATTTTTTAACCACAGATTGCGCAGATTAACACAAATTATAAGATCATTCTTTTGATCCCTTTTTTTAAATCCAGGACATTGAAATTTATCAAAAGACCCAATTTCAAATTGCTGAGCTTCAGATAAGTCAATAATTGAGCTTCATGAATCGGCGATAAACATTCAACGCACTTCAATTCCAGAATTATTTTTTCATTGACGAGGATATCCATTCTGTATCCATGCTCAATGCGGGTACCCTTGTACGTTAACGGAATGGGCTTTTCAATTTCAATGCTCAAACCTGCTTCCAATAATTCATTTGCCAGACAAAGCCGGTAAGCAGATTCGAGAAGTCCGGGACCAAGTACTGAATGAACCTCATAAGCACATCCAATAATTTTATAAGTAATTTTGTTTAATTCTTCCATGATTTTAATTTGTTCCAAATCAGTTTTTACCGGTTATTAAAATTATCAAAAAAAATCACTTCAATTTAAAACTTGTATTTTAATCTGTGATAATCTGTGTAATCCGTGGTTAAACCTTCTTAGATTTCCCTATTTTTACCGCATATATGAAAATCCATTTTACGATAATCCTACTGGCACTGGTGCTTCCACTCAATGCCCAGTACATCCCCGTCCATCCTTCCAATGCCGTCTACGAATTCCTCGAAGAGCTGGCCAATGAAAATCTAATTCAGCTCAACACCGCCACCCTCCCCCGCAGCCGCCTGGAAATATCGCAGCTCCTGCACTCAGTGGATGTACCCAGACTCAACAACCGCCAGCAACAGGAACTGGCCTTCTTCCTGAAAGATTTCAACAAGGAGATCATTCCAAACAAGGATTTTCACCGCCGCACCGACCTCTTCTATTACCGCGACTCATCGTTCGCCGTCACCATCAACCCCATCGGCGGGGCGGATATATGGACCAACGGCAACGGCACCGCCTACCACTGGTGGAACGGCGCAGGCGGATGGGCCACCATAGGCCGCCTCGGCATCTGGGCCAGCCTGCGCGACAACCACGAGAGCCAACGGCTCACCAAACCGTCCTTCCTCAACCAAAATCCCGGGGGCGATAACTTCAAGTCCTTCAGCGACGGCCATGTAGACTACTGGGAATCGAGGGGAGGCGTGAGCTATGACTTCGGCAAAGGATCAATAGGGATCGCGAAAGATCATTTCGAATGGGGAAACAACTACCACGGCAGCAATATCTTCTCAGGCCGCACACCGTCGTTCGCCCATATCTTCCTCAACCTCAGGCCCGCCAAATGGATCGAGTTCCGGTATGTGCACGGGTGGCTGGTATCGGAGATCGTCGACAGCACCCGCTCCTTCTACAATAACAACAGCTATGGCAGGGTCTTCCGCGAGGTATACCATAAGAAGTTCCTCGCCGCCAACCTACTCACCATCACCCCGGTGAAAGGACTGGATATCTCCGCGGGGAACAGCATCGTCTACGACTACGACAATGTCCACGCCGCCTACCTCATCCCGCTGATGTTCTACAAGGCGGTGGACCATAGCCTGCAGTCGGGCATCGACAACATGAACTCGCAGATCTTCTTCGACCTTTCATGCCGGCTCATCCCTCATACCCATCTTTACTCCTCCCTCTTCCTCGACGAGCTGGCCGTAAAACGGATCTTCCAGCCCGGTCTGCATAATTTCTACAGCTTCAAGGCCGGCCTCCGCCTCACCAACCTCCTGCCGAATACCTACGCCGGCATCGAATACACCGTGACCGATGCGTTGACGTTCCGGCATAATGTCCCGACCCTTACCTTCGAATCCAACCAGTTCAACCTCGGGCATTACCTCACCGACAATGCGAAGGAGATCTTCGTGAGTGCCGGGTTCCGGCCCCTGAGGAACCTCGGCGTCAGCTTTTCCTGGTGCAATGCCAGGAAGGGTCCGGACCATACCGCGATGGGCACGGAGCGGCTGGGCATCGAATCATTCACCCCCATTGTCTGGAAATCGGATGAAGTCTCGCTGAACCTCTCATGGGAGATCATCAACGACGGCTACCTCCGCGCAGGGTATGCCTTGCGGAATGTTACGGGCGATGCGGATTATATTAAGGAGTATACACCGGAGATCTTCCGTGGACGGACGGGAACGGTCAGCTTCGGGGTGAATTTCGGTTTCTAGGGAATGTAGAACAGTTAATGTGGAATACGGATTTTCGTGGGTTTGATGGTTTGAAGTGGTTTGAAATGGTTTGAAATGGTTTGAAGTAGGTTTGAAGTGGTTTGAAATGGTTTCAGATGGTTTCAGATGGTTTGAAATGGTTTGAAATGGTTTCAGATGGTTTTATTTTTAAATACCGGATCTGCATCCAGTTTCCAAGAACGGTCGTCAAGTCCCCTATGTTCCAGGGGATTTAGGGGTATGGGTTTGAAGTAGTTTCAGGGATTTTCACCACAGATTTCACGGATTATCACAGATTAGGAAGAAGAATATTTTTCAGATTTTTTCAGATTGTTTCAACCCCATTCAACCAATTAACAAATCAGCAAATATTCTTCATCCGTGATTATCCGCACAAATCCGTCAAATCAGTGTTCCTCTTCCTCTTCCACAAATCACCAAATTCTTCGTGTTCTACATTCTCCCATTCATTCTCATAAGCATCCGTTTCAGTTCCGCCAGTTCGCCATTCAAAAGGGAATCATCCTTCAGCAGCCTGTATTGCCGGGCAAGCTGAAGATAGGTCTCGAGGACGGAGACTGCCGAAATAACCGCATAAATTTTCTCCGTATTGTTTTCCGGACCTTCCAATGACAGCACATTCAGTCCTGCTGAGATGCTCACCGCAGCGGTGCGGATCCTTCCGGCCAGGGCCGCCGGATCGCCGGGCCTGAAGCGACGTGTTGCACGGTAAACGTCCGAAACATAGTACATGATCCTGTTACGTTCCGTGTATTTCAATGTTTCCATGACATGGGGTTTTACCCCTTAATGGAAAAAACACGCAAATCTCAGCCAGGGAAATGGAACTATTTTTAAAAAAAATCCTATTGTATTGAGGAAGAGGAATATGGAACGCGGGTTTTCGCGGGTTTAATTGGTAAAGATTGTTTGAAATGGTTTGAAATGGTTTGAAATGGTTTGAAATGGTTTGAAATGGTTTGAAGTTTTGAGATGGTTTCAACTCCATTCACCAAATCAACAAATCAACAAATCAACAAATTCTTCGGGGAGTTTCACCACAGATTTCACAGATTATCACAGATTAGGAAGAAGAATATTTTTCAGATTGTTTCAACCCCATTCACCAAATAAACAAATACTCTTCATCCGTTCCGATAGCCATCGGAATCCGCACAAATCCGTCAAATCCGCGTTCCTCTTCCTCTTCACCAAATCCTTCCAGGAATGTGGATTTATTATTTTGAGGTTGAAATAACCTGAAACAACTTCAAACCATTTCAAACCATTTCAAACCATTTCAAACAACTTCAAACAATATCAAACAACTTCAAACAATCTTCATCCGCGTTCCAAATTCCTCCTCTCTTCCAGGAATATCCTCCCGATCTCCGCGATCGCGTCCTCCATATCCCTGAACTCATACCCGGTGGCTGCCCTGATTTTCTCATTTGAGAACCTGTTTCTGTTTAACCCCGCATTCACCGTCTCCCGCGTGATTACCCGCCGTGCTCCCAAAAGTGAACGGATGGCATCCATCCTCCACGCCAGAGAAGCGAGCAGGGGAGTCGCCTCGATCGTGGGTGGTTTTACCCCCAGTGCGTTGGCGATCAGGGTGAAGACCCTCTTATAGGAAAGGTTCTCCGATGAGACGATGAACCGCTCGCCTTTACTATCCGATTCCATCAGCGTCCGCATGCAGTTCACCACATCCGTCACCCAGACGTACCCGGTGACGCCGTTCATATAAAAACGCAATCCCTTATATACCTCACTGAACATCCTTGACGAGCTCTTCTCCCAGAAACCCGGTCCGAGGATGATGGACGGGTTGACGATCACCGCATCCAGCCCCTCCTCGATCCCCCGCCAGACCTCCATCTCCGATTTGAACTTCGAAATACAGTATCCCGAATTCATCTTGTCGGGCATCCATTTCATATCTTCCGTAACAGGTCCACCCAAAGGATTGGTTCCCAGCGAGGACGTGGAGCTGACATGGCAGAGCTTCCGGATGCCGTTCGCGAGGCAGGCGTTGACCACGTTGGCCGTCCCTTCGAGGTTGCCGTTGATGAGCTTCCTTCGCTGCCGCGGATCGAAAGAGATAATGGCAGCGGCATGATAGACATATTCCACGCCCTCCATGGCCTCATCGAGAGTCTCGGGCATAAGGATGTCGCCGTCGACCCATTCAACCTTAGAAAAAATTTCACTGCCCTCCGGATTATTCCTCGTAAAAACGCGGCGCACCTCGTCGAGGTCGGATTCAGGGCGCCGTATTGCCCTGACGTCTTTGCCGTCCCTGGCGAGCGAATAAAGAAGATGTGAGCCGAGAAGTCCCGTGCCGCCGGTGACTAAGATCATAGTGTGGTTTTGGGGGTAAAGCTATGAATTTTTGCTAATTTTGCACTAAATTTTAAAACACGCAACATGTTTTCAGGAATTATCGAAGAAGCCGCCACCGTGGTGAAACTGGAAAAGGAAAAGGAAAATCTTCATCTCACATTGGAATGTTCTTTCGTGAAAGAGCTGAAGATCGACCAGAGCGTCTCCCATAACGGGGTTTGCCTTACGGTGGTGAAGAAATCGGATAAGGATTACACGGTGACGGCCATCAGCGAAACGCTGGAAAAGTCGAACCTGGGTCAGCTCGCGGTGGGCGATAAGGTCAACCTGGAGCGCAGCACCCTCATGAACGGACGCCTCGACGGGCATATCGTGCAGGGTCACGTGGACCAGACGGCCGTTTGTACAGCGGTGCGCGAGGCCGAAGGAAGCTGGTATTTCCGGTTCAGATACGATCCTATATCTGAGGATAATGTCACGGTGGAAAAAGGTTCGGTATCGGTGAACGGCGTCAGTCTTACCGTGGTGAACTCAAAGGATCTCTCTTTCGAAGTGGCCATCATCCCCTATACCTATGAAATGACCAATTTTCACCGGATCAAACCCGGTACGGTTGTCAACCTGGAATTCGATATCATCGGTAAATATATTGCACGGATCGTGAGACAGCAACTCGAACAACGCTAACCGCCCAGCCATGAGCCTGCCTCCCCGACGCGCAGTGAACTTCATCCGTCAGCATCACGTGCTTACCCTTGCCACAGCGGCCGGGAACATTCCCTGGGTAGCCAACTGCTTTTATGCGTATTCAGAGGAGGCGAACTACTTCGTCCTCACCTCCGATGCGAATACCCGTCACATCCGCGATCTCAGCGAAGGCAATACGGTGGCGGCAAGTATCGTGCTGGAGACGCGGGCCGTGGGTAAGATCCGCGGACTCCAGGTCCAGGGAACCCTCGAAGCTCCCCCTCCCGGTCTCAACCGCGAAGCCCGCAAGCTCTATCTCCGCCGCTTCCCCTATGCCGCCCTCATGGACACTACGCTGTGGATCCTCCGCCCGGTGATGATGAAGATGACGGATAACAGGCTGGGATTCGGGAAAAAGATCGTTTGGGAGGAGGAATGAGGAACGCGGATTCCGGGTTTGATTGTTGGAAATGGTTTGAGATGGTTTGAATTGGTTTGAAATGGTTTCAGGTGGTTTGAACTCCATTCGACAAATCAACAAATTCTTCGGGGAGTTTCACCACAGATTTCACAGATTAGCACAGAAAAAGTTGTTTCAGATGGTTTGAGTGTGGTTTGAGAGTTGTTCGAGAGTTGTTTGAGAGTTGTTCGAGGGTTGCATTTTGTTTAAACCATTTACCCCGTTCGGAGGACCACCCCCCTCGCTCTTCAGGAGAGGGGGGCCGGGGGCATAAGCGCTAACTTAACGATATAATCTTATATATCTGCGATACTCTCTTTCTACGATTTTCTCTGAGCTTCCACTTGTATTTCTCCCCAGTTTTCTATGCAGTTCCGCAAATGCCAGTCTAGGTATTACGGCTTGTCTGATTAACAATAGATGCAAATGAAGTTTCTCTCCACAAATTTCCCTTCTCTTTTGATCCTTTACAATGGGTAACCCCATGGGGAAAAAAGTCGACCTTCATCGACTATCGCCTGTGCCAGCAATGCGACAAACATCTTTCCATGCAGCCACGCACTGCACGATTGCTCATCTGATTTTGGCAGATGTCCCAGACCCAGTATGCTTTTTAGTCGCTTAAAAGCAATTTCTATCTGCCATCGGCATCGGTATAGTTCCAAAATTAATTTAGCACTTATTTCCTCTTTCAAAGACGTGACTACAACCACATATTGCTGCATTTCAAGGGTCTCCGGATTGATTGTTTTCTGTTTCTTTGTGGCGATTTTTTTTGCCTTTCGCATAGCTCTCTCTGCTGACTTCTTAGTCTTCTTGATGGCACAAAGGCGTAACTCTAACCTGACCTCCATCTGTTTATAGTTGCTGTTAAAGGCCACTCCTTAATTTGTCTTACCTTCAACTCTCTTAAGGCTTCGATTACATTGAAGGGCTCATTTTCGTGACTCAACTTGAATGTACTATTTTTGTATCTTACAATAAAGTCTCCTCCATTGTCTATAACGTATTTCAGACTCCTGAAGCCCACATAGGCGCGATCTCCGATCAGTAAATCATGAGACTTTACCCTGAAATTTGTAAAACTCTCCCCCACAGTAGGCTGGGTTATAATAAACTGATCGCAATCAAGACTCAGTAAATTAATACTGTAATGTAAACGCCAATCGGTTCCTGTACTACCAGGTTCAGTTATCACTGATGCATCAATACTTTTAATATTGTAGCCTGATAACTTGCGTTGTAGTTTTAGTTCAATGCCCTTTTTGTTGATTAATTCCAGAGACATCCATCGAAACCATTCAGAAGAACTTCGAAGACGCTTTAAAAGGGCAACATCCGAGATATCTGCTATCCCACCCTGTTTGGCAATGGCAACTGTTTCTCGCAAGGAATAGCCCGCCGAAAGATGAATCAAAAATAATTGCAAAAGTTTTGAAACAGAGGTTATTGATCGCATACGTGTCATGGCACCTAAGAGATTTGGCCATCTTCTTCCCATTTGTCCGGGAAAAATTTCGTTAAGACTTTCCAGTCTTCATTAAGATATTGAGTGGTTGCTTTCATGTCCTAAATATAGTGCATTTAGAATAGAATATGCAAGTCTTAAGTTAGCGCTTATGTGGGCTGGGGGGTGAGGTGTACAGGAGGATGAATGTAGAACACGGATTCCGATGGCTATCGGAACGGATTTGGACGGGTGATCGCGGGTTTAATGGTTAGGATGGTTTCAGGTTGTTTCAGGTTGTTTCAGATGGTTTCAGATGGTTTGAGAGTGGTTTGAGAGTTGTTCGAGGGTTGCTTTTTGTTTAAACTCATTTACCCCGTTCGGAGGACCACCCCCCTCGCCCTTCAGGAGAGGGGGGCCGGGGGGGTGAGGTGTACAGGAGGATGAATGTGGAACACGGATTCCGATGGCTATCGGAACGGATTTGGACGGATGATCGCGGGTTTAATTGTTTAGGATGGTTTCAGGTGGTTTGAACTCCATTCAACAAATCAACAAATCAACAAATTCTTTGGGGAGTTTCACCACAGATTTCACAGATTAGCACAGAAAAGGTTGTTTCAGGTGGTTTGAACTCCATTCAACAAATCAACAAATTCTTCAGGATCCGTGAAAATCTGTTCCGATAGCCATCGGAATCCGTCAAATCTGTGTTCCTCTTCTACTTCACCAAATCACCAAATTCTTCCGGTTTTCCACGTTATTTTTGCTTAATATTGCAGAATCTCAACATCATAGCCTATGAAATCCTCATCACCCAGGGAACTGGCGGCATACGTTGCATTGCTGGTCTCGTTGTTGTTCGGGATAACCATTGTGACGCTTAATTTTTTCAGCATGGACCGTCAGTGGATCCTCGTGGCCATCGCCATGGTAGTGTTCTTCGCAGTTACGTACGTACTCATTTACAACACCCTCACCATGTTCATCATGCAGAAGATCCAGCCGGTATATAAAACCATCTATGATTACAATGCCTCCCGGAAAGAGCTGAAGCGAAAAATCAACCAGGGCAATTTCATCACCAGTATCAATCGCGAAGTGGAGGACTGGACGGACCTGAAATCGAAGGAGATACAGAAGCTGAAGCAGCTCGAACAGTACCGGAAGGAATTCGTGGGCAATGTCTCCCATGAGCTGAAAACACCGATCTTCAACATTCAGGGATACATACTCACCCTGCTCGACGGCGGACTCGAAGATCCGGCCATTAACCGGCTTTACCTCCAGCGGACGGAAAAGAGCATCAACCGGATGATCTCCATCGTGGAAGATCTGGAATCCATCTCAAGACTCGAGTCAGGCGAGCTGAAGCTGCAACTCGAATCGTTCGATATCGTCAAACTGGTGGAGGAATCCTTCGATATGCTCGAGATGAGGGCAAAGGAGAAGGGAATCAAATTATCTTTCGAAGGGAGTCACAGCAAACCCGTCAAGGTCATTGCCGACAGAAAACGGATGCTGGAAGTGATCAACAACCTCGTCGTCAACTCCATCAACTATGGAAACAAGAACGGCAGGACCACCGTCTCCATCATGGATATGGGCGGGAACATCCTCATCGACGTCACCGACAACGGTATAGGCATCACCGATAAGGATATCCCCCGCATCTTCGAACGCTTCTACCGAACCGACAAATCCAGATCGCGCGACCAGGGCGGCACCGGCCTGGGACTCTCCATCGTCAAACACATCATCGAGGCGCATAACCAGACGATCAACGTGAAAAGCAAGGTGGATAAGGGGAGTTCATTCGTTTTTACATTGACAAAAGCTAGTTGAATGTGGAACGCGGATTCCGATGGCTATCGGAACGGATTTGACGGATGATCGCGGGTTTAGGATGGTTTAAGATGGTTTGAAATGGTTTGAAATGGTTTGAAATGGTTTGAAATGGTTTGAAATGGTTTGATATGGTTTAATATGGTTTGAGCGCTACTTGAAAATTGTTCGAGGGTTGTTTTTATTTAAATTATATACCCTTTCGAAGGATCACCCCCCTCGCTTTTCAGGAGAGGGGGGCCGGGGGGGTGAGGTGTAAAAGGGTTGAATGTGGAACGCGGATTTTCGCGGATTTGACGGATGATCGCGGGTTTAAGATGGTTTGAAATGGTTTGAGATGGTTTGAGATGGTTTGAAATGGTTTGAGATGGTTTGAAATGGTTTGAAATGGTTTGAGATGGTTTGATATGGTTTGATATGGTTTGAGCGCTACTTGAAAATTGTTCGAGGGTTGTTTTTATTTAAATTATATACCCTTTCGAAGGATCACCCCCCTCGCTTTTCAGGAGAGGGGGGCCGGGGGGGTGAGGTGTAAAAGGATTGAATGTGGAACGCGGATTCCGATGGCTATCGGAACGGATTTGGACGGGTGATCGCGGATTTGAAATGGTTTGAGGGAAGAGGAACACGGATTTGACGGATAAACGCGGATTTTCACGGATGAAGATTTAACCTAACTCAAACCATATCAAGCAATATCAAGTATCCACCAAATCACCAAATTCTTAATCCGTGAGAATCCGTCTTTATCCGTTAAATCTGTGTTCCTCTTTAAACTTCACCAAATTGCGTGGATTTATGAGAAACTTCAAACAACCAAACCCGCGATCATCCGTCAAAACCCGCGAAAATCCGCGTTCCACATTCTCCCCGAAATTTATTATCTTTGCACCACTAAAATTTTACCGTTCATAAACGAGTAATCTGCAATGAGTAAGAAGTTTCCCGAATATAAGAATTTAAACCTGTCAAAGATAAACACTGACGTCCTCCGGCTATGGCGGGAGGAAGAGACTTTCAGGAAAAGCATATCGACCCGGGAAAACGGTCCTGCCTTTGTATTCTATGAAGGGCCCCCGTCTGCCAACGGCAAGCCGGGTATCCACCATGTGATGTCACGCACCATCAAGGATATCATATGCCGCTACAAGACGCTCGGGGGTTACCGCGTCGACCGCAAAGCCGGGTGGGATACGCACGGACTACCGGTGGAGCTGAGCGTGGAGCATATGCTGGGCATCACCAAGGAAGACATCGGGAAGAAGATCTCCATCGCCGGCTATAACGAGGCCTGCCGTAAAGAGGTCATGAAATACACGCGGGAGTGGGAAGAGCTCACCGACAGGATGGGGTACTGGATCGATATGGAGGATCCCTACGTCACCTACGATAACCGGTACATCGAAACGTTGTGGTGGCTGCTGAAACAGCTCTATGAAAAGAAGCTTCTTTACAAGGGCTACACCATCCAGCCTTACTCGCCGGCAGCCGGCACCGGGCTCAGCACGCATGAACTGAATCAGCCGGGATGCTACCGCGATGTCAAGGATACAACTGCCGTGGCCCAGTTCAGGGTCACCCGGGACGAGCGGTCCGAACTCCTCTTCCGCAACACGGATAACGCCGTTTTCTTCCTGGCATGGACCACCACACCCTGGACACTGCCTTCCAACACGGCGCTGGCCGTGGGTGCAGAGATCGTTTACGTAAGGGTTGAAACTTTCAATCCCTACAGCGGAACGCCCATAACCGTCATCCTGGCCAAAGACCTTCTCGGCTCTTTCTTCCCGGAAAAGAACGGCGATCTGCCCTTTGATGAATATAAGGCGGGCGATAAAAATATACCGTTCCGCGTGCTCGATGAATACAGGGGAGCCGAACTGAAAGATATCCGGTACGAGCAACTGCTGAAATGGGTGGATCCCGGTGAGAACGCCTTCCGCGTCGTCACCGGCGATTTCGTAACCACCGACGACGGGACGGGGATCGTCCATATCGCTCCAACCTTTGGCTCCGATGACTACCGGGTGGCAAAGGAAAATGGTATCCCTCCGCTTACAGTCACCGACAGTGAAGGTAATATGAGCCCGCTGGTGGATAAGCGCGGGCGGTTCATCCGGCTCACCGACCTCGATAAAAAATTCATCCGCGAGAGGGTGAACGTGGATGAATACGGTAAATTCGCCGGCCGTTTTGTGAAAAATGAATACGACGAAACGCTTCCCGCCGATGCCACTACGGCGGATATCGACATTGCCGTGAATCTGAAGCATGCCGACCGCGTGTTCCGTATCGAGAAACACGTTCACAGCTACCCGCACTGCTGGCGCACCGACAAGCCCGTACTGTATTACCCGCTGGATTCCTGGTTCATCCGGACAACTGCCCTCAAAGAAAAGATGATGTCGCTGAACGATACCATCAACTGGAAGCCCGAATCGACCGGCAGCGGACGTTTCGGGAAATGGCTCGAAAACCTGGTGGACTGGAACCTCTCACGCTCACGGTACTGGGGCACCCCACTGCCTATCTGGGTTTCCGTGGACAAACAGGAGCAGAAATGCATCGGTTCGGTGGCTGAACTGAAAAAAGAGATCGAACGGTCGGTCAAGGCCGGCTTTATGAAAGCCAATCCCCTGAAGGATTTTAAGGAAAACGATTTCAGTACGGTCAACTATACCCGTTTCGACCTGCACCGTCCTTTCGTCGACGATGTGGTGCTGGTATCGGCTTCCGGGAAAAAGATGTTCCGCGAACCCGATCTCATCGATGTATGGTTCGATTCGGGTTCCATGCCCTATGCCCAGCTTCATTATCCTTTCGAGAACAAGGATCATTTTGACAAGCATTTCCCGGCCGATTTTGTCGCCGAAGGGGTGGATCAGACACGCGGATGGTTCTTCACCCTCCATGCCATAGCCGCCATGCTCTTTGATTCAGTGGCTTTCCGGAACATCATCTCCAATGGGCTCGTACTCGACAAGAACGGCAACAAGATGTCCAAACGACTGGGTAATGCCGTCGATCCTTTCAAAACCATCGAAGAGCACGGTTCGGATCCGCTGCGGTGGTACATGATGACCAACGCCCAGCCCTGGGATAACCTGAAATTCGATCTTTCGGGTCTCGACGAAGTGAAAAGGAAATTCTTCGGCACACTTCACAATACCTATTCCTTTTTTGCACTCTACGCGAACGTGGACGGCTTTAACTTTGCTGAAAAGGAGATCGCGGTGGACAAGCGGCCGGAGATCGACCGTTGGATCATCTCACTCCTGAACTCGCTGGTGAAGGAGGTGAAGGAAAATTACGATAACTACGAGATCACACGCGCCGCGCGTCTGATCCAGGACTTCGTGACCGAGAACCTCAGCAACTGGTACGTGAGGCTAAACCGCAAGAGATACTGGGGAGGCGGTTATACCAACGACAAGATCTCGGCCTACCAGACTTTATATACCTGCCTGGAAACGGTAGCCATCCTGGCATCGCCCATCGCGCCCTTTTATACCGACAAACTTTACCGCGACCTGAACAGGATCACGGGGATGCATGCCGACGATTCAGTGCATTTATCACGTTTCCCGGTACATGATGAAAAACTCATTGACAGGGAACTCGAGGAACGGATGGAGATAGCCCAGGCGGTGTCGTCGATGGTGCTCAGTCTCCGGAGAAGGGTGAACATCAAGGTTCGGCAGCCGCTGAACAGGATCATGGTGC
Organism: uncultured Bacteroidales bacterium; assembly: GCA_963771005.1. Lineage (GTDB taxonomy): Bacteria > Bacteroidota > Bacteroidia > Bacteroidales > DASQZK01. The sequence continues at coordinate 121,887 of CAVYRO010000004.1, read as the reverse complement.
CCGTTACCGAACCGGGGTTCCTTGAGAAGTTCGAGGCCGTGAAGGATCTTATCCTTTCGGAAGTGAACGTGAAGGAAGTGGAATACCTTGGCGATACGGCGGGGATCCTTGTAAAAAAGATCAAGCCCGACTTTAAAAAACTGGGACCCAGATACGGCAAGCTTATGAAGTCCGTTTCCGGCGCTCTCACCTCAATGAACCAGGAAGAAATTGCCGAATTTGAAAAGACGGGCACCCGCGCGATCAAGGCCGGTGACGAAATATTAACCATTGATCTTGAAGAGGTTGAGATCATCTCGGAAGACATCCCCGGATGGCTCGTAGCCAATGAAGGAAGGATAACCGTCGCCCTCGATATAACAATTACGGGCGAATTGCGTTATGAAGGGATAGCAAGAGAATTTATTAACAGGATCCAGAATATCAGGAAGGACAGTGGCTTTGATGTGACCGATAAAATATCGGTGGAGATCCAGAAAAATGACGCAATCGATGAGGCCGTGAGAAAACACATGGATTACATTGGTTCACAGACTCTTGCAAAGAAAATTGCACTTGTGGATTCATTGAATAATGATGCGACTGAAATAGAGATTGATGAGGAGATAAGGACCAAAATCAAAATCGCCAGGTTGTCATAAAAAAATGATGTATTAATTAAAAATTTTCTAAATTTAGACAACTATAAAAATAACAAAGCTATGGCTGAAAAGACAAGGTATTCAGATGAGGAGTTGGTGGAATTCAAACTGCTCATCAACCAGAAGCTTGAAAAAGCCAAGGAGGACTATGAGTTGCTGAAAAGCGCCATTACGCAGTCTGATAACAATGACACTCAGGATACCTCCCCGACTTTTAAGGTTCTCGAGGAAGGTGCAGCTACGCTTTCCAAGGAAGAAGCCGGTAAGCTTGCGCAGCGTCAACTTAAGTTCATCCAGCATCTACAGGCCGCCCTGGTAAGGGTCGAAAACAAGACCTACGGAGTATGCCGTGAAACGGGTAAACTCATTCCCAAGGAAAGGCTTAGGGCGGTTCCGCATGCTACGCTAAGTATCGATGCCAAGGAAAAAAGCGGCCACTGAACCTGATGATCTCCGATTCACTGACCCGGGAAGCCGGGAAGAATAAAAATGAACTGCCGTGAAGTGTGTAAAATGGAAACACACTTCACGTTTTGTTTTACAGGATGTAATGAATTTTTTTTTGCACATTTGCATGCCGGAAAGAGCTCCAGCCCCAACCTGTGCCAATCTGTGCTAATCCGTGATAATCTGTGGTTAAAAAAAAGACTAGCGTTAAAATATCTGTAATCTGTAATCTGAAACCTGCAACCTGAAAGTTTTCGATTCATGAGCATAACTAAAAAATCAGTACTGGTCATCGTCCTGGTCCTTGTCCTGGACCAGGTCCTGAAGATCATCGTCAAGACCAACATGTTCCTTTACCAGGACTTTTTCATTGCCGGTCACTGGTTTGACATCAAATTCATCGAGAACAACGGCATGGCCTTTGGTTTTGACTTTCCCGGCGATTACGGTAAGGTGATCCTAAGCATGTTCCGGATCGTGGCGGTGATCGGCATCGGTATCTACCTCCGTCACCTGATCCGTGAAAAATCGCATACCGGTCTGGTCATCTGCGTTTCGCTGATCCTGGCCGGCGCCTTTGGCAACATCATCGACAGCGCTTTCTACGGTTTGATCTTCACCGACAGCACCCAGTTCTCAAAGGCGGTCCTTTTCCCGTCAGGCGGCGGTTATGCGGGTTTCCTGCACGGGAAGGTCGTGGATATGCTATATTTCCCGGTCATCACCGGCAATTGGCCGGAATGGGTACCGTTCAAGGGCGGAGAGAGCTTCGAATTCTTCCGGCCTGTATTTAACATTGCTGATTCATCCATCACCATCGGCGTCGCGTCCATTCTGATCTTTCAGAAAAGATTCTTCGCGCACGTAGACAAGGAGAAAGATGAAAGGCGAAAGGCGAAAGTTTCCGAACAAACCATTTGATACTCCGGAAGAATTTGTTGATTTGTCGATTTGTTGATTTGTTGATTGGAATTCAAACCATCTCAAACAATTTGAAATCGCCTGAAACAACTTTTTCTGTGATAATCTGTGAAATCTGTGGTGAAACTCCCCGAAGAATTTGGTGATTTGGTGATTTGGTGATTTGGTGATTTGGTGATTTGGTGAATTGGATTCAAACCATCTGAAACAATTTGAAATCGCCTGAAACAACTTTTTCTGTGATAATCTGTGAAATCTGTGGTGAAACTCCCCGAAGAATTTGGTGATTTGGTGATTTGGTGAAGAGGAAGAGGAACACGGATTTGACGGATTCCGATGGCTATCGGAACGGATCTCACGGATTAAGATTTTTAACTTTCCCTTTTTTAAACCCGAACCTGAAAAATCCGCGATCACCCGTAAAAATCCGTTTCAATCCGCGTTCTACATTGATTTTCTCTCAAACAACCCTCAAACAATCAAACCCGCGTTCCACATTCCGGGATCTATCTTCTAACGAGGCCGTAAAATAAGAATTTGATCAGATTATCCAGCCTGTCCTCGATCTTGCCGTGCTCCTTCTTTATGAACAACGGGATCTCCAGCCCCTTCATCGCCGTGACGATAGCCACCGCACCCAGCTCCGGATCGTCGATCACGAATTCATTCCGTTTGATGCCTTCCTGCAGGATGTTCCTCACCAGCGTGATCTCATCCCGGTCGTACTCCTTGCGGATGTTTTCAATGAATTCGAGGTGACTGAGGTAGTCACTTTTGAGAGCGGTATAAAAATTGGTAAGTGTTTTCAGCTTGTGCATCCGGAATAGGATGTAGGTCTTCAGCTGGTCGATCGGATCATCGACCTCCGCCACGGCATTGGTGAGTTCCTGCTTCAGTTCACCGGCCTCCTTCTCAACAACGGCCCTGAAAATATCTTCCTTGCTGCCGAAATAGTAATAGATGGAACTCTTACCCTTGCGGGTCGCCATCGCAATTTCTTCCATCGTGGTCTTCCTGTACCCGAAACGGGTAAAAATTTTACCCGCAACGCTGACGATCCTAGACCTGACCTCGTCCTTCTGTACTACCATATTGATGAAAGAATTAGGAAAGAAACCCTCATGTCCCTAAAAAACAAACGGGTCCCGTCCGGCATTTAAAATAAAATCTATTCGGATGAAAAACTCCTGTAAAATTATGCGACAAATTTACCGAATCCAAATTTCATTCGACTTTTTTAGTCAAACCGTCGACAGTGAAATCAAGGAATCTCTATCTCACTATTAAAGTGGACGATATAAGATGTAAAGGAGTGCCTTTTTTTCGAACCTCAGAATTCTGCCATTGAAAAGTCGAGCTGGCGGCGCGGGAGATTGACATTCTTCACCACCACCCGGATCTCGTCTCCGAGCTGGAATTTGCGTCTGGTACGCTTGCCAACGATCATGTATTCGTCCTCGTCGAACTCATAGAAATCATCCATGAGGCTCTGGACGGAGATCATGCCCTCGCATTTGTTCTCGATGATCTCGGCGAAGATCCCAAAACCCGTGAGGCCGGAGATGATGGCATCAAATTCCTCGCCCACCCTGTCCTTCATAAATTCGACCTGTTTGTATTTGGTAGAGGCCCGCTCGGCATCCATGGACCGTTTTTCCATATCGGAAGCATGCACGCATCGCAGCTCGTACCTTTTCTTGTTCTTCGAATCCCCCCCGTTGAGGTAGTGGGCCAGCATGCGATGGACCATCATATCGGGGTAGCGCCTGATGGGAGAGGTGAAATGCGTATAATATTTGAATGCAAGCCCGTAATGACCTATATTGTCGGTGGAATATTTCGCCTTGGCCATAGCCCTGAGGGCGAGGGTCTCGATCACGTTCTGTTCCTTCTTCCCCTCCACCTGGTCAAGCAGCCTGTTCAACGATACGGAAGCATTCCGCGTGGAGCTCATATCGAGTGAATAGCCGAATTTCCGTATGAAGCGGGAGAATGATTCCAGCTTCTCCGCATTGGGGTTATCGTGGATGCGGTAGACGAAGGTTTTGGCTTTTTCCTTTTTCAACTGGGCGCCGGGACCGGCATCCTGGACGAATTTGCATCCCCGGTTCACAAACTCACTCACCCTCCGGTTGGCGAGCAGCATAAATTCCTCGACAAGCTGGTTCGACTCCTTCTGTTCCTTAAAGTAAACGCTTAGCGGGTTACCCTGTTTATCGAGATTGAATTTCACCTCCACCCTTTCAAAGGCAATGGCACCCTTTTCAAACCGCCGCTTCCGCAGGATCTGTGCCATCTTGTGAAGCGTGAGGATCTCGTTTTTCATATCACCTTCCTCTCCTTCAATCACCGCCTGTGCCTCTTCATAGGTGAAACGGCGCTGAGAGCGGATGACTGTCCGGCCGATCCACTCAGTCAGAACATTGGCGTCGCTGTCGAGCTCAAACACGGCTGAAAAGCAGAGCTTCTCCTCATCGGGCCGCAGCGAGCATATAAAGTTGGAAAGTCTTTCCGGGAGCATCGGAACGACACGGTCGACCAGGTAAACCGAAGTGGCCCTGTCAAATCCCTCCTGGTCGATGATGCTTTTTGATTTAACATAATGTGTGACATCGGCGATATGCACTCCGACCTCGAGGTTTCCGTTCTCCAGGCGCTGCATGGAAAGGGCGTCGTCGAAATCCTTCGCGTCTTTCGGATCGATGGTGAAGGTAGGTATCTTTCGGAAGTCGCGCCGTTCCGCGTAATCGGCATCGGTGATCTTATCCGGGATCGTCTCTGCAGCCGCGATCACCTCTTCGGGAAAATGATACGGGAGGTTGAATTCGGCCAGGATGGAATGCATCTCCACGTCGTTCTCGCCGGGACGCCCGAGCACTTTGGTGATCTCAGCGAACGGATTTTTCACCTTCTCGGGCCAGTCGGTGATCCTCGCAATGGCCTTGTCGCCGTTTTTGGCACCGTTCAGCTTGTCGAGCGGAATAAAAAGATCGTATGGCATCTTCTTGTCATCGGTGATCAAAAAGGCGAACTGGTTGGAGATCTCAATGATACCTACGAAACTTTCCTTCGCCCTTTCGATGATCTGGATGACCTCGCCTTCGGTCCGGTTGCTGTGTTTCCTGGAAGGGTAGACGTACACCTTCACGGTATCGTCATCAAGAGCTGTGTGCAGCAGGTTGCGAGGGATGAACACATCTTCCTCGAGTTCTTCGGCAACCAGGAACCCATAGCCGTACTGCGTCATGTCGATCTTGCCGACAACATACCCGGCCCTCGATTTGTACCGGTATTTACCGGTATGCACTTCCTCGAGCTGATTGGAATTTTTCAGCTCGGCAAGTACCTGTACCAGGAGTTGCCGCTGGTCGTCATCCTTGATCTCAAGCATCTTTGAGATCTGTTTGTAATTGAAATTTTTTTGGGGGAATTTAGAGAAGATGCCCAGGGAAAGGGCAATGAGTTTGTCTTTGTTCCATGTATCCCTCTTGATTTTGTTTCTGCTTTTCCTGGTCATGAGATTGTTTAAAAGGTCAAGATAGTGGAATTAACCGGAATTTTAAGCCGGGGCCGGATTAAATTGGTCTGAAGAGTAACAAATACCGGCATTAGATGGTTGTAATCAGGTTTGGTTTTAAATGGTTTGATATGGTTTGATATGGTTCGATATGGTTCGAGTGTTGTTTCTGTTCGAGGGTTGTTTTTAATTAAATCATTTACCCCTTCGAAGGATCACCCCCCTCGCCTTTCAGGAGAGGGGGGCAGGGGGGGTGAGGTGTAAAAGTTGAATGTGGAACGCGGATCCCCGAAGAATTTGGTGATTTGAAACCATCTTAAAAAATCCGTTTCCATCCGTTCCGATAGCCATAGCCATCGGAATCCGTCAAATCTGTGTTCCTCTTCCCTGAAACCATTTCAAACCATTTCAAACCAATTCAAACCATCCTAAAAAAAAAATCCGCGAAAATCCGTCCTTTTTCCGCGAAAATCTGCGTTCCTCCCCCTCCCCCGCGTCTTCCGATTTTTTCATATCTTTGCATCCATGCAGAAATTCTTCATCCATAATACCCTTACAAGGGAAAAAGAGGAATTCGTTCCGCTCGATCCGCCATACGTCGGAATGTACGTCTGCGGCCCTACGGTGTATGGCGATGCCCACCTCGGCCACGCCCGGCCGGCCGTCACTTTCGATCTTCTTTTCAGGACGCTCCGTCACCTGGGTTACAAGGTACGGTATGTGAGGAATATCACCGACGTCGGGCACCTGGAGAATGACGCGGACACGGGCGAGGACAAGGTGGCCAAGAAAGCAAGGCTCGAAAAGGTCGAACCCATGGAGATCGTCCAGTATTACATCAACCAGTACCACGATCACATGCAACGGCTGAACGTCCTGCCGCCGAGCATCGAACCCATGGCATCCGGACATATCATTGAACAGCAGGACCTCGTAAGGAAGATCCTTGAAAACGGCTTTGCCTACACCTCGCACGGCTCGGTGTATTTTGATGTTGAAAAGTACAGCAGCCATCATCATTACGGCAAATTGTCGGGACGGAGAACGGAGGACCTCCTCTCCAACACCCGTCAGCTCGAAGGACAGGATGAGAAAAAGAATCCGCTCGACTTTGCCATCTGGAAGAAAGCCGATGAGAGGCATATCATGCGATGGCCGTCGGAATGGGGCGAAGGCTTCCCCGGCTGGCACCTTGAGTGCTCTGCCATGAGTTCCCGGTACCTTGGCGATAAATTCGACATTCACGGCGGAGGTATGGACCTCCTCTTCCCCCACCACGAATGCGAGATAGCCCAGACGGTGGCGGCAAACGGTGAGGAATCGGTACATTACTGGATGCATAATAACATGATCACCATAAACGGCCAGAAGATGGGCCGGTCGCTGGGCAATTTCATCACGCTCGACGAGATGTTCAACGGCAGCCATAAAATGCTCGAACAGCCGTATAGCCCGATGACGATCCGTTTTTTTATGCTCCAGGCCCATTACCGGAGCATCCTCGATTTCTCCAACGAGGCCCTCAAGGCGGCGGAGAAAGGACTGGCCAGGCTGACAGAGGCAGGTGCGACTCTGGAAAAGATCGCCCCCTCCAAAACCTCCACGGTCGACATCCATGCCGTCATCAACGGGTGTTTCGAAGCCATCCTCGACGATCTCAACAGCCCGGGAGCCCTGGCTCAGCTTTTCGAGGGCGTGAGGATCATCAATACGGTGAATGACGGGACAGAGAAGATCTCCGGGAAGGATCTTGAGGAATTCAGGTCCTTCTTCAACCGTTTCACAACAGATATCCTGGGATTCCGCAAAGAAGGCAACCCGGCATCTTCGGAACTGACGGACAAACTGATCGGTACCATCCTCGCGATCCGCCAGGATGCCAGGGAGAGGAAGGATTTTGCCACCTCCGACCGTATCCGGGATGCCCTCGCAAACCTGGGGATAGAGATAAAGGACGGGAAGGATGGGGCGGACTGGACCATCAAAGGGTGAGGTTCTATGGCTGTAAAAATTGGTAATATATATATAGGTATGGGTCACCCCGTGGTGATCCAGTCGATGACAAGCACCGATACCAATGACATCGGGGCTTCCGTTGCGCAATGCATACGGATCATTGACGCGGGTGGTGAAATGGTGAGACTTACGACGCAGGGAATGCGTGAGGTGGAAAGCCTGGCGGCCGTCCGGAACGAATTGAGACGCCGCGGATACAGCCAGCCCCTCATTGCCGACGTGCATTTCCTGCCAAAGGTGGCCGTTGCAGCAGCCAGGGTCGCCGAAAAGGTCCGCATTAACCCCGGCAACTACGTGGAAAGAAAGTATGACGGTCCCATGCAGTTCACCCTGCAGGAACAGGAACGTCAGATGGCGGATATCAGGCAAAGGCTTCTTCCCCTCATCACCGCCTGCCGGGAACATGGGACGGCTGTCCGTGTGGGCGTCAACCACGGATCACTCTCCAGGAGGATCTTAAGCTGGTACGGCGATACGCCGGAAGGAATGGTGGAATCAGCCCTGGAATTCATCCGCATCTTCGCCGGAGAGAATTTCCATAACCTCGTCGTCTCCCTGAAAGCATCCGACAGCCGCATCATGGTCTATGCCAACCGGCTCCTGGTGAAGAGGATGAAGGAAGAAAACATTATCTACCCGCTTCACCTGGGTGTAACCGAAGCAGGTGCAGGCGAGGACGGGATCCTGAAATCATCCGCCGGGATCGCAACCCTCCTGGCAGAAGGGATCGGTGACACAGTGAGGGTATCCCTTACCGAGGACCCGGAGCAGGAGATCCCGGTAGCGGCGAAGATCGTGGAATATTTCAGCAGCCGGGAAAAGAAGCCTTTGCCGGAGGTGAAAGGTTTCGACCCTTTCCGTTACCGGCGGAGGAGATCTTCCGTATCCGGCAATATCGGGGGATCCAATGTTCCGGTTGTGATCTGCGGAGGCCGGGACTCAAATGCCGGGTTTGAGCTTGCAGGCGAATGCGGGTATGTTCAGGGACAGGGCAATGCCCTCGAAATGACGGATACCGCTGCAGACTACATATACGTAGGAACCCGGGCTGAGAATACTCTTCCTCCGGGGATTCATTTCACAGGCACGCCTGACGTATGCAAGGGCGTAACGGGTAGCTATTCGTACTGCCATCCCTTTTTCCCGGCGGGTCACGGCATGAATACAGTGGTACCCGGCGATCTTCATTTTATCAGCGCAGACGCTGAAACCCTGGCTGAACAAGCCGGCATGATACGGGATTACGGGCCGGGAGCCGTGCTTGTCCTCAACCTTCCGGATAAAGATGCCATTGCGTCAGGTATGGAATGTTACCGGGTCCTGGAAGAAGCAGGTATGGATATACCGGTCATTCTCCACCGGGTTTACGACACGGCCGGGAAGATGCCTCTTGCGGTCTGCGCCGCCGGTGAAACAGGCGCCCTTCTCACCAACGGTTTCGGCGACGGCATCTGGATCGAAGAAAAGAATAAGGCGATACCCCTTCCGTACATCCGCGAAATTTCTTTCGGTATCCTCCAGGCCGTCAAAACACGTATCTCCGGCACCGAATATATCGCCTGTCCTTCCTGCGGTCGCACCCTCTTCAACATCCGGGAAACACTCAGGAAGATCAAGGAGGCCACGGCCGGCATGAAAGGGCTTAAGATCGCTGTAATGGGCTGTATCGTAAACGGTCCGGGAGAGATGGCCGATGCCGATTACGGCTACGTCGGCGCCGGGCCCGGTCGGGTCACACTCTATAAAGGACATATACCGGTTAAGAAGAATATACCGGAGGAGGAGGCTGTGGAGGAGCTGCTGGATCTGATCGGGAGATGAGTTTGGAAAGGATGGTTTGAAGTGGTTTGAAGTGGTTTGAAATGGTTTGAATTGGTTTGAAATGGTTTGAATTGGTTTGAAATGGTTTGAATTGGTTTGAAATGGTTTGAAAATTGTTCGAGGGTTGTTTTTATTTAAATCATGTATCCCTTCGAAGGATCACCCCCCTCGCTTTTCAGGAGAGGGGGGCCGGGGGGGTGAGGTGTAAAAGGTTTGAAATGGTTTGAATGGTTTGAAAATTGTTCGAGGGTTGTTTTTATTTAAATCATGTATCCCTTCGAAGGATCGCCCCCCTCGCTTTTCAGGAGAGGGGGGCCGGGGGGGTGAGGTGTAAAAGGTTTGAAATGGTTTGAAATGGTTTGAAATGGTTTGAAAATTGTTCGAGGGTTGTTTTTATTTAAATCATGTATCCCTTCGAAGGATCGCCCCCCTCGCTTTTCAGGAGAGGGGGGCCGGGGGGGGTGAGGTGTAAAAGGTTTGAATGTTTGAATGGTTTGAAATGGTTTGAAAATTGTTCGAGGGTTGTTTTTATTTAAATCATGTATCCCTTCGAAGGATCACCCCCCTCGCTTTTCAGGAGAGGGGGGCCGGGGGGGTGAGGTGTAAAAGGTTTGATATGGTTTGATATTTGTAGAACACGGAACCCGGAAGAATTTGGTGATTTGTTGATTTGTTGAATGGGGTTGAAGCCACCTGAAACAATCTGAAAAATATTCTTCTTCCTAATCTGTGATAATCTGTGAAATCTGTGGTGAAACTGCCTGAAACCATATCAAACCCATACCCCTAAATCCTGGAAGGGGACTTTACGCCGTTCTTTGAAACAGGATGCAGATCCGGTATTAAAAGATAAAACCATTTCAAACCATTTCAAACCACTTCAAACCATTTCAAACTATTTCAAACCATTTCAAACCATTTCAAACCATTTCAAACACCTAAATACATGAAATTATTATCAGGCATCCGTAACATCATCTTCGATTTCGGCGGTGTGATCATCGACATCGAATTCAACCGTGTCAGGGAATCCTTCACCCGTCTCGGGATCGGTAATTTTGACGATCATTTCAACCGTTTCAGGCAGACCATCGTCTTCGATAAATTCGATACGGGGAAGATCAGCGAGGATGAATTCTTTGGTGAGATCGCGAAACACCTGCCGTCCGGCGTACAAAGGAAGGATATTATCGATGCCTGGAATTCCATGCTGGGAGAATTCCCGCAGGAACATTTCCATTTCCTGATGGACATAAGGAAAAGATACAATACCTACCTCCTGAGCAACACCAACGAAACCCATCTCCGCTATTATTTCCAGAAGCTGAAAGAATGGTACGGCATCGAAAGTATGGATGTCTTCTTCAATAAGGCTTACTATTCGAACGTGATCCACCTCAGGAAACCCGAAGTCGAAATATTTGAATATGTATGCCGGGATGCCGGCCTGGATCCTGCAGAAACCCTTTTCATCGATGACACCCTGCAACATGTGGAAGGTGCCCGGAAGGCCGGGCTGCGTGCTTTCCACCTGCAACCGCCGGTTACGATACTGGATCTGGAGAAGATCTGAAGAAGAGTTCTACAATGTAATTTGGTGAAGAGGAACGCGGATTTGACGGATCCCTGAAGAATTTGGTGATTTGGTGAATGGGGTTGAAACCATCTCAAGCATCTCAACCATTTCAAACCACTTCAAACCATTTCAAACCATCTCAAACCACTTCAAACCATTTCAAACCATCTCAAACCATCTCAAACCATTTCAAACCATTTCAAACCATTTTAAACCATCTCAAACCATCTCAAACCATCTCAAACTATTAAACCCGCGACCGTCCGCGTTCCACATTAATCTTCCTGAAACCGTATTGATAAATTGTTTAATCGTTTTGACGAGAGGCCTGAAATCTTATTTAAAAAGTGTTGTCGAAAGCGAGAAGCCCCATGGAATGGGCCTTGTAGAGTGCAATAGCATAATTCATCCAAAATCTTACCGGTTTTGAATAAGATTAACCGGAGTTGATCAAAATGAAACAACTATCAAAGAACAAATAAGGCTTTCAACCCTTTTATTATACCCATTCAGGAAACAAAATTCAAAAGCGGATCTGATATGGAATAAAAAAGTGAATGCCATGGTGATGAAAGAAATTATAAACCGGATGAATGATTATAAGGCCCACAATCACAGAAAATTAAGGTTGGGTCTTGATGCCACTGAGTTTTTTGCCGTGGTCGTGTCGTTTATGATTTCCATGAACGTAGTGAAGGAGTTTTTTGTAAGAGATCTTGCCTTCGACATTTATGAATATTGCTTTTTCGGCCTTTTCGTTATAATATCCTGGTATGTCCTCTCGCGGGTGACAGCCATGGCCAAACTGCCAAGGACCCAGCGTTACCTCGATCTCATCTTCCATTATATCCGGATGAATTTTATCATTCTTATAGCTCTGCTATTGGTAAAGTTTGTCTTCCGGCTGGAATCCGTGCCGGCAGCCCTTATCTTTATATATGTTACCATCAGCCTTATGTCAACCCTGGTGATACGGATCGTTGCCTTCCATTCCCTTAAAATCTACCGCGCCAACGGGTATAATCTCCACCATGTGGTAATCATCGCCGATTCCTTCTCTGATGCCGTCATAAATAAATTGCTTATGCAGAAGGAATGGGGATTCAACGTAAAGGGGATCTTCACCGAATCCAAACTTATCATGGCCAAGTATGGTGATGATATAAAAATATACACCGATATCACCCTTCTCAAATCACTGATGGATGATACCGTGGTGGATGAAGTGATTTACAGCCGGAAAAATATCGATGAGGAAGAGATCCGCAGGATCGTAGCTATTTGCGACGAGGTAGGGGTGATTTTCCGTCTCCAGTCGACTGTGTCTCCGCTGGATCCTTTCGATATCCAGTTAAAAACGATACAGACTTCAAATTACCTTACCCTTGTAGATATCCCTTCGAACAATCTTTCGCTTATCATCAAAACCGTCAGCGATTTTTATTTCTCCATCACGGCAATGATACTGCTTCTCCCGTTATTCCTTCTCATCGGGATATTGATCAAACTGGATTCCCCGGGTCCCGTCTTCTTCTGCCAGGAGAGAGTCGGACTGAGAGGCCGGAAATTCAAACTTTTTAAATTCCGGACCATGATCACCGATGCGGAAATACTGCTGGAGAAACTGAAAGAGCAAAACGAAATGGACGGTCCCACTTTCAAGATGAAAAACGATCCGCGAATCACCCGTGTAGGCGGATTTCTCAGAAAAACAGGGCTTGATGAACTTCCACAGCTTTACAATGTGGTCAGGGGGGAAATGTCACTTATCGGACCGCGGCCACCACTCGAATCGGAAGTCAAATCGTATGAGCGCTGGCAGCTCAGAAGATTATCGGTTAAACCCGGGATCACCTGCACCTGGCAGATCGTCCCTAACCGGAATGATGTGAAGTTCGAAAAATGGATGAAAATGGACCTTAATTATATCGATAACTGGTCACTTACCAAAGACTTCCGCCTCTTCTTCGAAACCATGGTCACATTTTTCAACGCCGGTGGCCGGTGAAATTTTCCACACAGAACCTTTCATAACTGATCTTATTACCGCCTGACATTCAGAAGAATATGTTTATGTCATATTTTTCGCTTCATTAAAAGTCCGAATTACGGCTTTGATCAAATCATATGCAGATTTTTTGTATCACCCTGTTAAAATGAAAACAATATACCTTACTTTATAGTGTTTATTCCGAAAAAATAAACCTCAGAGGGCAAAGTGGTGTTTATTGCTATCAGGAAAACAGGTAATACAGCAGTCGTGCTTTTCCGGGATCGGAAGCTTACTGAAAAACACCACTGATCAACCGGTGCATAAAATTGCTCCGGCTGGTTTTGCAATCATTAAATTACTAAATTTGTAACAGACATCCACTTATTACACTAATTATGAGGACCCTATTTAACAAATGGCCTTTGTTCATCCTGGCCATGATCCTGTCAGCTTCCTGCGTCCCGGTAAAACAAATTTCCTATGTTCAATCCAAAGACAACCTGACTGACAGTGAAGTTGAAAAACTTTATTTTGTCGGAACCCCCCAGGATAATCTCGTCAGGCCCGGTGATGAGCTGTATATCCGGATTACAAGCGCCGATGAAACCCAGACGAGCCTTACCGGCCTCACGGCGGAAAGATACATCTCGGACCCCACCCTGATGAGTTATATCGTAAATCCGGAAGGATGGATCAAACTTCCTTACATCGGTAAGGTACAGGTGACCGATCTCTCACTCGCACAGGCCTCCGACAGCATTGAAGATGCCCTGGCCCAGTATCTCAACTACCCTTCCGTATTCATAAAATTCGTAAATAATAAAATAACTGTGCTGGGTGAAGTTAACCAGCCGGGCGTTTATTTGTTTAACTATAAAAATGTGAACATACTCCAGGCTGTCGGTTATGCAAACGATGTCTCAACATACGGGAACAGAAAAAGGGTGCTTCTCATCAGGGAGGAGGGGATCGTGAAAACAAAACATTACCTTGATCTGACCAGGGACAACCTTTTTGAGTCGCCCTGGTATCTGTTGAAATCCAACGATATCGTGTATGTCGAGCCTTTGCGAAGAAAGAAATGGGACATGAACACTGTTCCCTACTCGCTGATTTTATCCGTTATTTCAACGGGTATCGTGATCCTTACGTTTATTAATACTAGGCCTTAATGAAACCCACATGATTGCTGACAACACAAAGGTAACTTTATAATAATCGATCATGTGGGTTCCATTATCCCATTAAAATCAAAATTATTATATGATGAAAGAATATGATAATCTGGCGGGAAATGTCATATCGGCATTTTTCAGGGACCTGCTCAAATACTGGTATATTATCGTAATTTGCCTGGTAGGCTTTCTCGGCGTTTCATTCGTCTATCTTAAATTATCGGCAAAAACATACAAGGTGGGGGCCTCCGTGCTTCTCAACCTCGATGCTAAACCAGGTGGTTCCACAAGCCAGAACGATGTTTTGACGGGATACAACATCGTTGAAAGGGAAAAGAACATTCAGAACGAGATGTTCATTTTCACTTCCACCCCGCTCATCCGGGAAGTTCTGCAGGAAATGAACCTTCGAACCAATTATTACCTCCAGGAAGACAAGATCCCAAAGGAACTTACTTTCAGCCTGAAAGATATCTACAAAAGCTCTCCCTTCCAGGTCATTCCCAGCGAAGAACACATTCAGCCCGTCAATGTATTGATATACATTAAAATATTGGACTCGGAACACTTCAGCATTTCCGCCGATTACAAGGAAGCCATTCTGACCAATTTTCTGAACAACGAAGTAGTGAGCTATTCCAGTCCTTTCCGGCTCGGGGGCACTTACCGGTTCGGGGAGAAGATCGAAAACGAGTACTGCTCATTCAAAGTGCTGCTGAATGCCAATTTTGTATCTGAATTATACGAGGGAAAGGATCTCTTCTTTGAGTTCAATGACTATAATTTGCTGACAGCCCAATTTAAAGGCAACCTCAGCGCTGAACCTTCTTCCCTCGAATCGACCATGCTCGAACTGAATTTTAAAAATTCCAGTGTTGAGAAAGGTACCGAATTCCTGAATAATCTGATCAATAAATACATTAGCAAAAACCTGCAGGAAAAGAACTTTCTCGCAAACCAGACCATCGGGTATATCGACGACCAGCTCTCCAGCGTTTCCGATTCACTCGGCGCCACGGAAAGGCAGCTGCAGACGATGCGCAGCAACGCCAGCGTTATGAATATCGATGAGAAAGCGGGCAATATCTATCAGCAACTCCAGGGGCTGGAAAATACGCGCGACGAAACGGAACGTACGCTGAATTACCTGCGCCAGATGAACGATTATTTCAAATCGAGCAAGGATTCAACTGCTTTCATAGCCCCTTCTTCCATGGGGCTGAGCGATCCCGTCCTCAACGATATGATACAAAAGCTCACCTCCCTTTATACAGAAAAGCAAAATATCATAAACAACAACCAGCTAAGGAATCCGAGACTGAAGACACTTAATTCGAGCATCGCGAATTATAAGGAAAGTATTGCCGAAAATATCCGGTTCAATATATCCACTACCAGCAATGAACTGAGTAATCTCAACCAGAAGATCGGCCGCCTTAGAAGCGAATTTTCTTCCCTGCCCTATACGCAGCAGCGGTTGCTGGGGGTGGAACGAAAATTCAACCTGAACGAATCGGTGTATAATTCCCTCCTCGAAAAACGGATCCAGGCACAGATCGTCAGGACATCCAACCTGTCCGATTGTGAGATCATTGAACCCCCGCGCTATATGTCGGTGGCATCGCCGAAAAAGATCATCGTTCTCCTCGGCATGGGATTCCTCGGACTTGCCTTCCCGATCGGCTTTATTCTTGGAAAACGGCTCCTGGGCGATAAGTTCAACGATACCGATGAACTGAAAACTCTGATCAGTGTGCCCTTCATCGGTGGTATTCCTCACAAGAATTCAACGATGTCACTGAACAACGTTGTGCTCAGTTATCCCAAAACGGCTATCGCCGAATCTTTTCATACGTTACGGAGCAACCTGATCTACTATCTTCTCGGGAAGGAAAATGGCATCATCCTGGTAACCTCATCGACACCTGAAGAAGGGAAATCATTTACCGCCATGAACCTGGCCACGAGCTTTGCCACAACCAACAATAAGACCGTTTTGCTTGAGTTCGACCTCCGGAAACCCAGCAAGGTATATAACGAGCTCGGGACAAGAGCCCTGGTCGGGATAAGCTCTTACCTGATCAACCGTGCCAGCCTCGATGAGATCATCATAAAGACGGAAATCCCCAACCTGGACATTATCCAGGCCGGGCAGATCCCCCCGAACCCGGTGGAACTGCTTTCAAGCAAGAAAAACCAGGATCTCTTCGCCGAACTGAAGGATAGATACGAATACATCATCGTTGATACACCGCCCTACGGGCTGGTATCCGATTCACTCATCCTGATGAAGTATGTCGACATTAAGCTTTACGTGACAAGGCTCGGGAAGATCAAGAAAAAAACCCTTCTGACGAACCTGGATGATATTGCCTCAAAAGAAATTCATAACTTATATATCCTTGCCAATGAGGATCCATCCCAGAAAAACGGGTCTTATTCCACGTATGCCTATGCTGAAAAAACGCAGAAAAAAGGCATATTGAATATTTTCAGTAAAAGTTACAGTTAAAAAAGAAGGAAACTTCTTCATCTTTAGATATTTTTTGCTGATGAAGAACATCGCAGTTTTACTCCCTGTACATAATCACCTGGATTATACCCGGAACTGTGTCCGGTCGCTGGCGAAAATCCCGAAGCTTTCTTCCGTTGAGCTCTCCGTCGTGGTCATCGATGATGGCTCCACCGACGGCACCGGGGAATGGCTCGCTGCAAATTATCCGGAAATCCCCGTCATACGGGGCGACGGAAATCTTTGGTGGAGCGGGGGTATCAACGCAGGCGCCCGGCATGCCGTCGAAACCATGCATTCCGATTACCTGCTTCTCTGGAATAACGACATCCATACAGAGGATTCCTATTTCACCGAACTCGACCGGCTGGTACAATCCCTTCCCGGCAATGTTATCGCAGGATCCAAGATCTACAGGAAGGAAGAGGACAATGTGATCTGGTCGTACGGCGGGATCTTCAACCCGAAAACCGGCAGTAAGTATATGCTCGGGATGAACAGGCCCGACAGTCCCGAGTTTGAAGTTCCACGGGAGGTCGACTGGCTTACCGGTATGGGTACGCTTGTGCCGGTATCGGCCATTTCAACCATAGGTTACTGGAACGAAAAGGAATTTCCCCAATACCACGGCGATAGTGATTTTACCTATCGCGCAAAACTGGCCGGCTTCTCTGTCCGGGTATATCCGCAGCTTAAAATATTGAACGACACCGTCAACACCGGCCTGAGACACGAAGGCAGCATTAAGACATTGATGAGACTGCTATCGGATATTAAATCCAATTTCAACCTCGGGAAAAATATTAACTTCTACCGGAAATATTCAACCAGCCCGCTTGCCTATAAGGCGCTCATTAAGTCATACTTCAGGCTATTCGGCGGATTTTTTAAATGGAAGCTGCTTTCCCTTATCGGGATCCGAAGGACAAAGTGAGAGAAATTCATGAAGAACATCCATTGCTAATATAAAGATCATGCCCGGAAAGAGAGTCTACTTCTATCCCATGAGTTCCCGGAACAAGCCCGGCGAAGGCAATCCCTATACGAAAAATCTTATCGGGGCGCTAAGTGAACACTTCACGATCGTCAACCGGAAAGATCCCTCGGGTTCGGGCATTATCAACCTGGTAAAATACCTCAACGGGATCGATATCCTCTTCCTGAATTGGATCGAGGATCTGCCCGACAAGAAATACGGTTATGTCCAGACCCTCCTTTTTATCCGGATGTTCAAATATCTCCGGCGACGAAACGTCCAGGTATGCTGGATCCTTCATAATAAATTCTCCCATTACAGGAAGAACCGGAAACTGAAATCGTCCCTTTTCCGCCTGCTGGCATCGCGGAGTACGCACATCATTACCCACGCCTCGGAGGGCCTTACCTATATCCGCAATTACGACACCAGTCATGACCATAACATGATCTTCCTGCATCATCCCGTGATGCCGCGTACCGTGGCAAGCAAGACGGAAAAGCAGTACGATATCCTGATCTGGGGGACACTGATCGAGTACAAAGGGGTGGATAAGTTTCTTGAATATATCCATCAGAACAGGCTGGCCACGAAATACAGGATACTTATCGCAGGTCGTGTCACGGACGAAGAATACGGGAAAAAACTATTCAGGCTTTCCGGCGGGAGCATCCGGATTGAGAACCGTTTTGTGGGGGATGAGGAATTGTTCGGTCTCATCGGAGCATCATCCATCGTTCTTTTCACCTATAAACAGGAAAGCGTGCTGAGCTCGGGGGCGCTGATGGATTCCCTTTCCGCCGGTGCCACTGTCATGGGTCCCGATACCGGCGCTTTCAGGGATCTGGAGAATGAAGATATCGTGATCACCTATTCGGGATACGAGGACCTGCTTGAAAAGGCGGACCTGATTCTGACAGGTGAACTGAAGGTTGACAGGCGGAAACTGGAAGAATTCGTCACGGAAAATTCCTGGACGAACTTTGGTAACAGGCTTGCCGATTTTATTTATTCGTGAAGTTCGGGAGAGGGTGGCGGGGTGACCGGAAATGTCTGAACCTTGATTCTCATGATTTACTTGATTAGCTTGATTAAGGATTTCAACCTGAGACCATCTATCTTCCGGGAAGGCCTCCGCAGGTGGCCAATATCGATAGAAAAATGGGAAGGCACGTTACCCCGGATGGGTTTCATTGTATTAGAAGAAAAATTTTCGGGGACCATCGCAACCAAAACCCGCAATCACCGGTCAAAAATACGAATCCATCCGTATTACCAGGTATGCAATATATAATTCAATCGATATCGGCAACTTAGGAATCCGTGTCCGCCCGTTTTCCGCGTCCATTCTACATTTTTCTTATTTTTATCCCCCCATTGAACCGAAATCGTCAAAGCATTGTTTCAATAGAACAGAACCTTATTAACCCAAAACCGGCGAGAAACAACTTTCGCTTGTTTTTATTTAAAAACGTGAGGATTGCGTTCAAATCTACAATTTGAATGATACCTTTGTCATGTCAATTTTCCAGGATTTGCAGGGTATAAAATGTTTGAAGAATCGAAACATAAAGATCCTTTCATCGTTAAATTTATTATCCTGAAGCTTGCATAAGAGCATCCTATAATCCACGGTAAATGCATCTTTGTCAAAAGGGGTATTGTTTCGTACAGTGAAATATTTCGTTGGAAACCGATAATTGCAGCTTCATGTAAATTAAAACAGAATTCACCTCTAAAATGAAATATAAAACGTAGATATTGATATTTTTAATGTTCCAAAAATCAACCGATAAAATTTGCATATATGAAAAAAATTTACGCTTTGCAAGTAATATTCATCCTGCTGCTTGGATTTGCAAGCATGACAGGATATGCCCAGGAAGCCCCATATCTGGCTCCCATCGATGATCAGACCGCCGTGACGAACCATCCATTCACCTTCGATGTTAACGCATTGAATGCGGATCCTGCGGAAACCTATGAGCTGACGGTCAGCCGTCCGGGTATGACCATCAATCCGGTCACAGGCCTTATTTCCTGGACACCCGCAGACATCGCCGACGGCGGCATGGTGACTGTCAGGGCATACAATACGGCAGGTGAAGCCGTCCGGTCATTCAATATCTATCTTTCCAACGCTATTGAATGTCCGCCTTCGCTGATTTCTTACTGGAAACTGGATTCCCTGACGGGTGACACTGTGTTCACCGATTTTGCAGGCGGCTATGACGCCACTCCACTTACACCGCTCCAGGATACTATCGGTGTGGTGGATTCTGCACAAATCTTTGTAAATGGAAATAAAACCACACAGTTCCTCAGAGTGCCGCACACGAATTCACATACCTGGGCAAGAGCCGACAGTTTTTCAATTTCCATGTGGTTCCTCTACAAGGGCGACAACCTGAACAACAACCAGGTTCTCCTTGCCAAGGGGGCAATCGGTAAAGGAAACAGCCTTCTCCTGCTGAGTACGCTTAACACGGGACCTGAAGACAGGCTGGTTTTCGAACTCGAGACGTATAGTGATTCAACCAGCGCATTAATAAATACGGTTGAAAGTTCGGTCGATCTCCAGGTAAATCAGTGGTACCATGTAGTCGCCAGTTATGAGGGCGCTACCTTTCCCGACAGTGCAAAAATGAAAATATCACTCAACGGGATCAAAGACGAGGTTAGGGTCAAACCGGGCAATTCGGGTTTTATCACTGCACGTAATCTTTGTATCGGATACTGGGATGCTTTCGGAGCGAACAGGTATCCTTTCAACGGTGTCCTGGATGAAATTGCGATCTTCGATAAATCTTTGAGTGCTACAGAAATTACCAATATGCATGATGCTGCCATGAACGGACTGCCCATTTGCCGTCCGGGAAACTATGCACCACTCTTCACATCCACACCTGGAACCGTTGCAACACAAGATCAAGCCTATTCATACACCGTTGGTGCAAATGATTTTGAGAATGATCCGCTTATCCTAACCGCAGATATCCTTCCCTCCTGGCTCCATTTTGACGGAACATCGCTTACAGGAACACCGGCAAACGCGAATGTGGGTGATACAATTGTCGATATACTTGTCACCGATGGTGATGTTGAGATCCACCAGAATTTCAACCTTCATGTAGCCAATGTGAACGATGCACCGGTGATCACCTCCGTTCCTGCCGATACCATCATCAGCCAGGGCGAAACCTTTACGTACGTCGTTCAATTCATGGACCCCGATGTGGATGACAATGCCGTTTTAACCGTTCCAATTCTGCCGTCATGGATCACCTTCGATCCGGTAACCTCGACACTGCAGGGCACAGCCACAAACGACCAGGTACAATTTGAGGATGAAGTCACCTTCACTGTGAAATTACAGGTCAAAGATGGCTCGGGGATAACCGTTGTCCAGCAGTTTTCCGTGAAGGTCCTCAACGTGAACGATCCGCCTGTGGTTGTTTCGCAGCAGGATCTTTCGACAGACAGGAACACCTCCCTTGAAGTGGGGATCGGCGATCTCACCATTGAGGATCCCGATAACCTGCTTTCCGAGATCGGGCTTATCCTCCTGCCGGGCAGCCATTATTCGGTGGATGGGACTAGAGTCATCCCCGAAGAAAATTATTATGGCGATCTCTCCGTGAATATGAAAGTCACCGATTATACGGATACGGTGGATTATAATCTGGCTGTTACAGTCAATTTTGTAAACCTCCCGCCGAAATTCACCTCAGTTCCCGAAACGGTAGCCCTTAAAGGAAAAGCCTACTCCTACCTGGTCATGGCATCGGATGCCGACATCAATGATCCCCAGCAAAACCAGGATCTTACTTACTGGGGTGAAAATCTTCCTTCCTGGCTCGAATTCAATTCAGGCAATCATGTGCTTGTGGGTGTTCCGACAATTGAAAATGTTGGGAATTCGGACGTGAAGCTGGGGATTTCAGATGGTATCGATACGGTATACCAGGAATTTACAATTATGGTTGGTAGTGAGAATTCACCGGTGATAACCGGCCAGGAAATTCTTAAGGGTACGAAAAACGGAAATATCGTTATCACGATCGACGATCTTACCATTACGGATCCCGATAATGTGCCTGCAGACATGACCCTTACCATTCTCCCGGGAAATAATTACAATGTCAATGGCAACACGGTAACCTTCGCCCAGGGATTCCTCGGTGACCTCTCCGTTGGCGTGCAGGTCAATGACGGTGAGAACAACAGCAATATTTTCCAATTGATCATTACTGTTGAGCCCGGGCTGGGAGTACCCCTGATCAGCAGGAACTTCGTAGGAAGGGTTTATCCCAATCCTTCGAGTGACTATGTCATATTCGAACTTACCGGCAATAATCCGGGGCACCTGGAGATCCGGGATCTCAGCGGAAAAGTTAAAATTCTGCGGAAGCTTGAACAAGGTACGGGCGATTACAGGCTGGATATTTCCGGACTGGCCCCGGGTATCTATATCTATAAGGTATACAATGATAAAGAGTACCAGGTAGGTAAACTGCTCGTCGAGTAAACGAATCCATCATCTGAATGAAACTCCCGCAGATTTATCAGCGGGATTTTTCATCTTATTTCTATAAAACATTCAATAATTTAAGCAGTCTTATATCAGATTTTATATATTTTGGCATGATATTTAATCGGGGGTTTATTATGCGTATCCTGATTACTGATATGTCATATTTCATACTATGGATTTAGCGGATTACCGGAAAAAATTATTCACTGTTGCATCAGTATTGCTGATGCAGCTGCCGGTGTATTTTGCTTCTGCGCAGGATACCCTCCGGATCATGCCTCTCGGAAATTCGGTCACCCGAGGATCAATGTGTACAAATGGCAATATCGCCACCTGTGTTGAGAATTCAGATGCCGAGGCGATAGGATACAGATACAGGCTCTTCAATCTAATGACATCAGCCGGTTATAATTTTGACTTTGTCGGCGTCAACAATTACGGTTACGGCATTTTCAGCGATACGGAGAACTCCGGATTTGACGGGATCCGGTCAGCCGATCTGGCCGACGTAATACAGACCGGAACTTCATCCTTTACCGGATTAGTTACATCCGGGCCCTATTTGAACAGCTATCCCGCAGATATTATTCTTCTTCACATCGGCACGAATGATGTCCTGGCTCACCTTACTTCCGTCTCCAATGTTTCAAGGATCCTAAATGCCATCGATACCTGGGAAATCGCCAATGGAAAACCTGTTCTTGTTTTCGTGGCAAGGATCCTCAGCAAAAACGGGTATCCTTGCAATACCAATCCGGAGATCACAGCCTTCAATAACAACCTGGTTTCCATGGTCCAGTCCAGGATCAACGGCGGCGACCATATCGTGCTCGTCGATATGGAGTGCAATGCCGGGATTGATTATTTTAATGATTTTGTGGACCAGGTGCATCCCAACCAGGCTGGGTATACCAAGATGGGAGATCTTTGGTTTCAATCGATCAACAATTACAATTCAGCACCACTCATCGACCCTGTTCCGGAACAGGTAACCTTCAGGGGAACGCCTTTCACGCCGCTCGTCCTGGATAATTATGTAAGTGATGTAGAGACCCCCGCCGGCGGAATGACCTGGACGTATTCACCCGATAACCCCCAGCATTTTTCCATTAGCATCGGTGCCAACCGTCAGGTGACAGCTACACCCCTTGATCCGCAATGGAGCGGCAGCGAAACGGTCCAGTTTAGGGTTACCGACGGGGGAAA
Source organism: uncultured Bacteroidales bacterium (assembly GCA_963771005.1). GTDB lineage: Bacteria > Bacteroidota > Bacteroidia > Bacteroidales > DASQZK01. Next base: position 98,552 of record CAVYRO010000004.1, on the reverse strand, counting down.
GGTTCTTCCCGGCCTTAAAAAATCCGCCGTAACGAGTGTCACCTTCACCGTAAAATGGATGCCGGAGATCACCGGTCAGCTTCCCCTGGCCACCCCGGAGGAAACCTCTCTGTCCATTGATCCGGAGGATCTCGTTATTGTTGAACCGGAAAAGGCTCCTGCCGCAATTGACATTATCATAAACAGCGGCGCCAATTATACTTTCAACGGAAGTACGATCACTCCCGCCCAGGATTTCAACGGCTACCTTACGGTGCCGGTTCAACTCTCGTGCGAAGGAGTGGTATCCGACGTATATAACATGCTGGTCAATGTGACACCGGTAAATGATCCGCCTGCCGTCACTTCTCAAAATACCCTGGTCACTGACCGGGGCATGCCATTGAATATTTCGCTCGATGACATCCAGTTTACAGATCCCGACAACACTCCTGCGCAACATACGCTGAACATCCTGTCAGGGAACAACTATACCGTTAACAACAATACGGTAGTCCCCGCACCTGGCTATTACGGCGAGCTCCTGGTGAATGCCACCCTGAGTGACCTGGAAGATCTGGTGTATTTCACTCTCGATGTGACAGTCAATTTCACCAACATACCGCCCGTATTCACCTCGGATCCCGTGATGGAGGCCACAGAGAACCAGCTTTACAGTTATGTGGTCACTGCTGAAGATATCGACGTGGGAGATCCCGGGACAGGACAGAGCCTGACCTTCATGCCCGTATTGCTGCCCGGATGGCTGACGTTGAACCCCGATGGCAATATTCTCGCAGGAATACCCAGGAATGAAGATGTAGGACAGAATTCAGTGCAAATCGCTGTGACAGATGGAACGGATACAGTATTCCAGGATTTCACCATTGAGGTCATCAATGTAAATGATCCGCCTTTCATTGCAGGTCAGAAAAAGGATCTTGACGGTGTGGTCGATTCCTTTGCGGTAGTCGATATCAGCCAACTGATCATTGAAGATCCCGATAATTTGCCCGACGAGATGAATGTGATCATTCTCCCGGGTACCGGCTATGAGTTCGACGGTGATACCATCTTCTTTAAAAAAGAATTTGCCGGTTTGCTCAATGTCGAGATGATGGTCAATGACGGGAATGATGACAGCAATGTCTTTGGACTGAGGGTCCACGTAAGCTTCAGGGATGATATCCGGATGTTCCCGAACGAACTTGTCTCGCGGATCTATCCGAACCCGGCCCATGATTATGTGATATTTGAAATGAAGCGGGAAGGACTGTATACCTTAGAATTGCGGGATATAACCGGCAGAACCATGCTTCTCAGGAAGCCTGCCGGGCAAAGCAGCAGGTTAAAGATCGATATCACAGTCCTTCCGAAAGGAACATATATTTACCGTGTCTCCGGCAAAACCGGATTCCAGGCTGGCAAACTGGTAATTAACTGACATAGCCACGATCGAAGAATGGCCCCCTTCGGCTCCGCTCAGGGACCGGTGACTTCATTCAAGAGGGTGAGCTTTTCGCTCATCCGGATATAAAAACATCCCTATGTACAGAATCCTTTTTTTCCACTTTTTTCCATGGCGGCCTTTCAAAAAAGCTTACAGCCGGTGTTGTTCACAGGGTGACATGCAGGGTTTATCATTTAACCGGTGTAATTGATAAAATTATTGCACAAATAATCGAAATATTTAAGAACATTAAGCAAATTTGAAGGTTTATTAGATTTTAAAAACCCTTTTTGAGAATAATTTTTTAATTGTATATACCGGACTATCCACCAGAACCATGCTGTTTAATTCACTAGAGTTTATCATTTTCTTTCCGATCGTAGTTGCGGCTTATTTTCCTGATCAGGCCAAAATACCGCTGGATATTGCTGCTCCTGGCCAGCTATTACTTTTATATGGCCTGGAATTATAAATATATTGTCCTGATCATGGTCTCGACAACCATAGACTATTTTGCAGGGATCGGTATTCACGGCTCCAATAATCCCCGGGTACGGAAAACGCTTCTGCTCGTCAGCCTCTTTATGAACCTGGGGCTGCTGTTCTTTTTCAAGTATTTCAATTTTTTCGGCGACTCCCTCAACTATATTTTTGACAAGATCAATATTTTCTACAATGTGCCTGCCTACCATTACCTGCTTCCTGTGGGGATATCATTTTATACCTTCCAGACGATGAGTTACACGATTGATGTGTACAAGGGAAATCAGACTCCGGAGCGGCATTTTGGAAGATTCGCACTTTTTGTTTCCTTTTTTCCACAACTTGTGGCAGGCCCTATTGAACGTTCCGTGAATCTCCTGCCACAGTTCAGGAAGGATTACGATTTCAATTATGAAAGGATAAAGAACGGGATCCTGCTAATGGTTTGGGGATTTTTCAAGAAGGTCGTCATTGCCGACCGGCTGGCAGAATATGTCAATATGGTTTACAATCATCCCCATGATTATGGCGGATTTCACAACATCATTGCCACATTCTTTTTCTCGTTCCAGATATACTGTGATTTTTCGGGTTACTCCGACATTGCCATCGGCTCTGCGCTGATCATGGGATATACCCTGATGACTAACTTCCGGCGGCCCTATCTTTCACAAAGCATCAGGGAATTCTGGCAGCGATGGCATATCTCTCTTTCCACCTGGTTTCGCGATTATGTTTATATACCCCTGGGAGGTAACCGGGTGGTCAAATGGAGATGGTACTACAACCTCTTTATCACCTTCCTTGTGAGCGGTCTCTGGCACGGTGCGGAATGGACTTTTGTGATCTGGGGAGCACTCCATGGCTTTTATCTCGTCTTCGCCATCTGGACGGATAAACTGCGGGAGCGATTCAACCGGTTCATCGGCCTGCTTAAATTTCCGAAAGTTTACAGGGTTACGCAGATCCTGGTGACCTTTCTCCCTTGTATACTTTTCGTGGATCTTTTTCAGAGCAAACAATATGAGTGATGCCCTGTTATTCATTGGGAAGATCTTTGATTTTTCAGGGAGTGCGAGGACTGAATCTCTTCCATTTCAATATTGACTTTTACATTGCCATTGGAAGCATTGCCTTTCTGCTGATTGTGGAGTCTCTTGAAGAATATACCGGCCTGTCTTCCGTGCTTATGAAATCAACGCCCCGGGCCGTGAAATGGGCCCTTCTGTCGGTTGTCATTCTGATCATTTTTGTACTCGGTGTATGGGATGAAGCAGACTTTCTTTATTTTCAGTTTTAAATAAAAAAACGTTCAGAAGATATGAGTGCCAAATTGTTGAAAATTCTGATCTATATTGCCGGGGCTGCCTGTCTGTATGCATTCATTGCTATCCGCATCCATCCGCTTTTCAATGCCATACTGAAGGAAAAGATTATTCCCGAATATTGGGAGAATACAAAGTACGGGGAGCTCTACTATTTTAATTTCATTCAGGAATTTCAGGGAGAAGGATCTGCCGGAATACCGGATACAAATACAGGTTTACCAAAAAATCCCCGACATTGGATAACGCCGATCTCGTCCTCTTTGGGGACAGTTTTTTTGATTTTTCAAGGATGGAGACCACTCCCGGAGATACTTCAGGATACCCTTGGGTTTAAAGTCTATTATGCCAGATATGACCTGCCTATGAAATCGCTCGACGAAAACGGGTTTCAGAATAACAAGGAGAAGATCTTCGTTTATGAATCGGCAGAACGGTATATCCCCCACCGGTTTACCTATCCCCAGCCCGAGTATATACCTGATCCCAGAAGCAAGTTCCGTCAGGACCTGGCGAAAGTGAGGGATTTTATCTTTGTACCCAATAAGGAATTGCTATATAATACGCCTGCTTTACAGAAGCTATCTGACAACCGGGATCTATTCCTGGATTTCCACTTTTAAATTCAAGAACTTCGGATACATCACCAAGGTTCACCCCGAACTAGTACCTGGGCGGTAAAACACCATGGCTGTTCTACTACGACCAGATGACGATGAACCGGGCAGTTTCTACTACAAGTACAGTCAGGATGAGATCAATACCTATTGCGATAACATAGCCGATATGTCCAAAAGGCTGTATGACCGGTATAAGCTCAAGATGATCTTTATGGCTATCCCATCCAAATATACAATATTATCATACCCTTTTGAATGATGACAAGTACAATGATTTCATCCCCCGGTTGTATGCCGGACTTGAGAAGAGAGGAATTCCAGTTGTTCCGGTTTACAGCGATTTCATTAATGCGGATACCGTACTTTATTATGGAACTGATACGCACTGGAATCAAGAAGGGCGGGATATTGCAGTACATGATATACTTGAAGTACTCGATTCTATAAACTATAAAAAGAATATCTATGAAAGTAGTCCTCTTAGCAGGTGGGTTCGGAACGAGGATAAGTGAAGAAAGCGGGGTGCGCCCCAAGCCCATGGTGGAGATCGGCGGTTATCCCATTTTATGGCATATCATGAAAATTTATTCCCACTACGGACTGAATGATTTTATCATCTGCTGCGGATACAAAGGATATATTATCAAAGAATATTTCTCCAACTATTTCCTGTACAATTCCGATGTAACCTTCGACATGAAAAGCAACAGCATGAAGGTTCACAGGATGCATGCCGAGCCCTGGAAAGTCACGCTCGTCGATACGGGAGAAATGACCATGACCGGTGGCCGGCTTAAACGGGTAAGGGATTATATCGGGGATGAAACGTTTTGTATGACCTATGGTGACGGGGTAAGTGACATCGACATCAACAAGTCGATCATGCACCACCGGAATGAAGGCTTACTAGCCACGCTGACCTCGGTAAGGCAACATGGCCGTTTCGGTGTTTTTAATCTCCCTCCCGGGGATTCAAAAATAAAATATTTCAAGGAAAAACCGAAGGGTAACGGGGACGATACGGCCTGGATAAACGGGGGTTTCTTTGTCCTGGAACCCCAGGTGATCGATTACATTGATGGTGATTCTACCGTCTTTGAAAAAGAGCCCCTCGAAAAACTGGCAGCCGACGGCCAGCTTAATGCCTTCCGCCACCTCGGATTCTGGCAACCCATGGATACCCTTCGGGATAAAAACCTCCTGGAGGGACTGTGGATGGACAATAAAGCGCCCTGGAAGATATGGGAAGATTGATGTATTGTATTTGACAAAACTGTGAACATTTATTTCTAATATAGACCTAAACCTGAAAGTATGAAAATTATTATCGCCGGTAACCTGGGATATATCGGTCCCAGCGTTACCCAACAACTCAGGAGAAGCTTTCCTGAAGCTGAACTTATTGGTTTCGATATCGGCTATTTTTCCCACTGCCTCGCCAATCCTCCCCATGTTCCCGAAGTGCTGCTCAACAGCCAGGTTTACGGGGATATCCGTAAATTCCCGGAAAAGATACTTGATGGCGTGGATGCCATTGTCGACCTTGCGGCCATTTCGAATGATCCCATGGGGAATAAATACGAAGAGGTGACCATGGCCGTCAATTACAAAGCTGCAGTGGAGCTGGCCAGGCTGGCCAAAAAACACGGAGTTAAAAAATTTGTATATGCCTCCAGTTGCAGTATGTACGGTGAGGCAAGTGATTATCCGAAAAAAGAGGACGATACACTGAATCCGCTTACTGCCTATGCGCGGTCCAAAGTGGCAGCCGAAAAGGATCTGCAGCCACTCGCTTCATCCGGATTTACAGTGACCTGCCTGCGTTTTGCCACTGCATGCGGTTTTACCAACCGCCTGCGTCTCGACCTGGTACTCAACGATTTTGTGGCTTCGGCACTGGTTAACAAGGAGATCGTGATCCTCAGCGACGGAACGCCCTGGCGGCCGATGATCAACACGAAGGACATGGCCCGTGCCTTTGAATGGGGCATCCTGAGGGAAAATTCCCGCGGAGGTGATTTCCTTGCCATCAATACGGGATCAACCGACTGGAACGTCCAGATCAAACCGCTTGCCGAAGCCGTCGCCGGACAAATACCGGGAGTAAAGGTCTCCGTTAACAAGGACGCCGCCCCTGATAAAAGATCGTACAGGGTCAACTTTGACATGTTCAAAAAACTTGCACCTGACCATCAGCCTGTGTGGGATCTTGAAAGGACTATCACGGAGCTGAAGAAAAATTTCATCGAAATGAACTTCAACGACCCTAACTTCCGGGAATCGAAGCTCATCCGCCTCAAGGTGCTGAACGGCCTCCAGGAGAAGAAACTGATTGACGATAACCTCGAATGGATAAAATATAGCTGAAAATTGCTGAATCAATAACCCCAAAATCCACTTCTGTATGATATTCACTGAGACCCGGCTCAGAGGAGCCTTTATTGTCGAGATTAAAAAGCTGGAGGACGATCGGGGCTTCTTCGGCCGTGCATGGTGCCAGGATGAGTTCAGGGAGCACGGACTCGATGCCGAAATCCGTCAGATCAATACCTCCTATACCATTCACAAGGGAACGGTCAGGGGAATGCATTACCAGATCGAGCCTTACAAAGAAGCCAAATTCATCCGGTGCACGAAGGGAAGGATCTATGATGTCATCATCGATCTGAGGACCGGATCGCCAACCTTCATGCAATGGGTCGGACATGAGCTTTCAGAAGATAATTACCGGATGGTTTTTGTCCCGGGGAATTTCGCACATGGCTTTGTCACTCTCGAAGACCACTGCGAGGTATATTACCCGGTGACAGAGTTCTACACGCCGGGGTCGGAGCGGGGCATACGTTATAACGACCCGGCTTTCCATATAGAATGGCCGGAAGAGGTAAAGATAGTGTCGGAGAAAGACGCGAATCACCCTCTCTTTGATCCCAAAACTTTTAATACCTGAAATAAGACGAGCATTATGATCTCCCGGTTATCATTCCCGGGTACATATCTTTGAGACCGGATTAAAAAACAAAACTATGAAACATACCCACTGCCCAAATTGTAAACATGAAGACATCGAGGATTTTTATACCGTGAAAAATGCACCGGTGCACAGCCTGGTAACCATAAAGGATTATGATGAGGCCGTGTCGGTTCCCAGAAAGGATATCACCCTCGCCTTCTGCAATAACTGCGGTTTTATCTTTAACAGCTCCTTCGATACCTCGCTCGATTATTATACTAAGGGATATGAGGACCAGCAGGGTTTTTCGCCGACATTCGTAAAATTCATCACCGGGATCACACAGAAATTCATCGACCGGTACGATATCAAGGAAAAAGACGTAATCGAGATCGGATGCGGTAAGGGAGACTTCATCAACCTGATCTCGGATCTCGGCAATAACCGGGGTATCGGCATAGATCCTGCCTATGTTCCCGGCAGAAATAAGGAGAGGGCTGATGTGCGGTTCATCCGTGAATTTTATTCCGAGAAACATGGTGATCTGCAGGCGGATGCCATAACATGCCGCCATACACTTGAACACATCCACAACACCTGGGAATTTGTAAATACCATCCGGAAATCCGTGAAAGACAATGAAAATGTGGTTGTATTCATCGAAGTGCCGAGCATTGTCAGGATCCTGAAGATCCAGGCTTTTTGGGATATATTCTACGAACACTGTACCTACCTCAGCCCGGGATCGCTTGCACGTCTGTTCCGCATGAACAATTTCGAAGTGCTTGACCTCTACCTCGAATATGATGATCAGTACCTCTTTATCGAGGCCAAGCCGGTTAATGAAACACCGGAAAAGATCCACCCGCTGGAAGAACCGGTGGAAGATCTGAAAAAACTTGCGAAGGAATTCGTGATAAAGATCAATATCCAGTTATCGGAGTGGAGGCAGCGGCTGACGGGGTACAAAGCTGCAGGAAAGAAGGTAGTGATCTGGGGAGGCGGATCGAAGTCTGTGGGTTTCCTGACCCAGTTCGACGATATCGGGCTGATCGATCACGTTGTTGATATCAACCCCCATATGCAGGGAAATTACATTCCGGGGATCGGTAAACAATACGTGGGACCGGCTTTCCTTGAAGAGTATAAACCGGATGTGGTTATCCTCATGAATTCCGTTTATACCAAGGAAGTAAGGAAAATGCTGAAAGATATGGGCCTGGATCCGGAGATCATCGGCTTGTAGAAAACGGATGATAAATTTTCATCCGTGGTAATTGATTGAGTGGATTAAAAAGAAAAACTGCCTTCCCACATATGGGGAAGGCAGTTTTTTTACAAACAAGGATCAGCACTAATTCCGGATCGCCTTTAGGACCGTAACGAGATTGTCTTTCCCCGTGATCCTTACCAGGTAAATCCCCGGAACTAAATTTTCAGTGTCAATTGTGCAGACGGATTCATCATCTCCCTTAACGCTCCTGAGAATCTTACCGGTGAGGTCGATGATCTCAACCCTTTGGATCTCGCTTGCATTGGAGATATTGATGCTGTTTGCGAAAGGATTCGGAAAAACGGTGAATTCAAATTCCGGTTTGACAGCTTCTTTAGCTCCAGGGGAAGCAGAGCCGGCATCTGTTTCAAAGGATTTGGCTGCCTTGGAACCGGAGGAGCTGTAATCCATGATGCTCCCGATCTCCGGAGAGGTCAATATCCTGTCGTAAATCCGTACATCGTCAAGGTGTCCCTTCATCTGACATATATTATTGATCATGCTCCCGAGCCGGATAACGCCGTCTGTTTTAAACTTCGCATGAGATCCGGATGAGGCGGTTACATCATTGCCGTTATAGTAAAGTCTGACAGAACCACTGCTGCGGTTGACTGTGACGGCAATGAAGTTCCATGTTCCCAGGCCGAAGACGGCAACATTGGTACGGGTGATTGCCGAAGTGGAACCATCGCCCGATTCAAAGGCAATTTTCCGGTCGGCCGTACCATAGGTATTAACGTAGAGCTTAAATCCGGCGCTGGCTGCACCTGATGCGCCATTGGCCATGAGCGTCTGGATACCGTACTGTCCGGATGGTATCTTAACCCACATCGAAAGGGTAAAGTCATTCCCCGGATTCAACACGGGCGAAGAGGCAAAGTCATTCGTTCCGTCGAAGAGGATCGAGGCACTTCCCTGTTTTTTATCGGAGGACCATGCCGGGCCGTTGTACAGGGTCAGATCATAGCCGTGTCCGGTCAGGTCAGTGCCTTTGCCGTCGAGCGGCCAGTAGGCGTACATGTCGGAGACCGAGAGCGGCCGGGAATTCGTCCGTACTGAAATGATGTTCGACCATGCTGAACTTCCCGATGCATTCACAGCCCTGACGCGGTAATAATAACCGGCATCGGCATTCAATCCTGTATCCTGGCACGATACGGCGCCCGCTCCAAGCCTGGCGATCCTGACAAACCCTGACAGTGGATCCTGTGAACGCTCGACATCGTAACTCAGTTCATTTTCTGCATTGTCTTTCCAGGTTAATTCCAATGAATTCCAGGTGATATTCCTTGCAGACAATTCGGTAGGACCTGAGATTACGGTCCCGTACATGGCAGACTGGACACCCGTGGGAGTCAGAACTTTTTTATAGATCCTCACCTCATCAAGCTGACCATACATTCCGAAGAGCCCATTGGACATGATACCGAGCATCATAGGGGCAGAGGTATTGAAGCGGGTATGACTGGCTGAAGTTGCTGTGACATCCTTACCGTTGTAATACAACCTTGCTGCGCCGCTGCTTTTATTCACGGTTACGGCAATGAAATTCCAGCGGTCAAATTCAAAGACGCCAGCATCACTCCGCGTAATGGAAGATGAGCTTCCATCTCCCGATTCGAACGAAATTTTCCTGTCGGTGGTTGCATAAGTGTTGACAAGGATCTTGAATCCATTCGCGGCGGATCCCGAGGATCCGTTTGCTATTAAGGTCTGTATGTTGGGCCTGCCGGAGGGGATATTTACCCAGGCAGTGATCGTGAATTCATTCCCCGGATCAATTGAGGGGGACGTGGCACATTCATTGGAACCGTTCAAAAGCAGAGAGCCCGAGCCTTCTCTATGGCTGCTTGTAAATCCGCTGCCATAGTAAAGCGAAAGATTGTAACCATGTCCCGTAAAATCCGAACCGTTATTATCGAGTGGCCAGTAGGCCAACAGGCTCGACTGATCCATTACCACTGCTGAGGTGGTTGCGGAAACTGTTGAAGACCATGCTGAATTTCCGGTTGAATTGTAAGCCATCATCCGGTAGTAATAGGTTGTCCCTTCGCTCAGGTTTGAATCCGTATAACTTGTGATTCCTGCCGCCGGGCTGGCGATCTGAAGGAATCCCGATGTAGGGGAAGCAGACCGGTCGATCCGGAACCCTGCCGCATACGTATCATTGTTCTTCCAGTTAAGCGTCACAGAAGATGTTGTCACATTTCCTGCTGAAAGACTTGACGGAATGGCCGGGGCGGGCAAAACAACAACTACCGAAGCCGTATTGCTGTAAGCAGAACCGGCGTTGACTTTCATTGCTTTTACACGGTAATAGTACGTGGAGCCGGCAAGAACCTGTGTGTCGGTAAAGGTTGTGACACCGGCGGCCAGGCTTTTAATAACCGTGAAACCACTTCCTGCGGCTGCACTCCTTTCCAACTGGAACCCGGTCTCGTCGGCCGAATTGTCCTTCCAGTTCAGGATAACCTTCCCGGCAGAGGATGAAGCCGCCAGGTTACCGGGGGCATTCACTGCGGAAGGATCGAAAGCGGCCATGGAAGACTGAACCTCAGCAAGGGTGAGTACCTTTGTATATACATCTACGTGATCGATCGTACCTTTCATGCCGTAAATATTGTTCGTCATCCTCCCCAGCCTTAGAATATCGTTGTTCTTGAAATTCTTATGGATCCCGGCTGAAGATGTAACATCCGTGCCGTTATAATACAGGCGCACTGATCCGGTAAGCCTGTTGGCCGTCGCTACAACATAATTCCACTGATCAAATTTAAATACGCCTGCGTCGCTCCGGGTCACTGCAGGGGCTGAACCGTCGCCTGATTCAAATGAGAGCTTACAATCCGTGGTGGCGTATGTATTCACAAGGAACTTAAAGCCATTACTTGAAGCACCGGAAGCACCGTTCGCGGCAAGTGTCTGGATATTTGACCTCCCTGAAGTGATCTTCACCCACATGGCCAGGGAGAATTCATCGCCAAGGTTCATCGTGTTGCTTGCCGCATAGTCATTCGACCCGTCGAGACTCAGGGAGTAACCCCCTTGCTTAAAATCGGTCGAATAAGTTGCTCCGTTATACAGCGAAAGGTTATTGTTATTACCGCTCTTATCTGTGCAGTTGTTGTCGAAGGTCCAGCAAGCTACCGTACTACCGGGAGTCGTTCCCAGTGAAAAATCCGTGGTAACAGACGTGATATTCGACCATAACGAGCTGCCATAGGAATTATATGATCTCACACGGTAGAAATATTTTGTTCCCGCTTTAAGACCGGCATCCTGGAAAGTTGTTGAATTCGAAGCAAGGTTGCTGACCAGGGTATAGACCACTCCGTCAGTTGACCTCTCCAGCCTGTACCCGCTTTCATCCCTGGAATTGTCGGCCCATTTAAGGGAAGCCGTTGCAGTACTTTTCCCGGTTACGGTCAGGGATGAAGGCACTGCGGGAGCCGCCCCTGCTATCGCCCCCTTCATGTTGGGAAGTTCAAGAACTCTTCCTGCCGGACTGGGAGTGTGTCCCCGTGGAACATTCATCCCGGAAGCATAGGTGAAAAGATAAACATCGTCGAGATAAGCCCATTCATCGTTTACCGCGGCATAATTGGCACCGCTGCCACCGAAAAATGAGGTGATGTGCATCTTATCGATCTTGATAGAAGGCAGGTTCCTGAAAGAGAGACCTGTTATGGATGTCATAAGCACACCATCAATATATCCCTCCAGGATCCCGTCATGATTTCCCGCGTGTTGCGGATCAGTGACCAGCCTTGCCGGATCAATGGAATTCAATACGCACCGTATCGTAATATTGTACCACCGCTCGGGATTGGTATTCAATACATAATCTGCGAAGGGATGCCCTGCACCATAAAGACCGGGCTTATCCTGGTAATATGCATAAAACATTACCTTCCCTGCATTGTCTCCATAACGCCACATTAACCGGGCACTGAAACCTTCATCCCATTCCATGGGCGTACCGCTTCCATATGCGGGTCCGCCTCCGGGACCGGGGAGTTTTCCTCCTTCCACCCAATTAAACCCGGGCCTGAACTTTATATTATAGGACATATAAACTTCATCCTGGCCCGTAAACGGCGCTTCCCATTGTCCTCCCCCGGCTGACGGGCCGACGGATCCTTTGGGATAGTTCCATTTCATCACCCTGTTACCGTCAGGGCAGTCCACAATCTGTGTCTTATCCATGCCATTGTAATAGGCCGGACTGTTCCAGTCACTGCGCCACTCATCCTGGTCGTATAACCCGGGGGTGTCATTGTTAAAATCGTGTTTGTATAAAATGTTAAATACATTGGTCTGTGCCCGCACCAGAAATGCTGAGCCCAGGAGCATAAGAGTGCATAAAGTTCGTCTCATACCAATAAGTCTCCTTTTGATAAATAGTTTAAAAAAATGGATTAGCTACTTGATTAGGTTGACGAAAGATGAAAACTCGATGATATTACGAATATTCGATGGAAAGGGTTATAAAAGGAAGGAAAAGTGTTAATATCCGGTTAAAATTTAGACGCTTTATAAATTAGTGTCCGGTATGGGACAATTCAATTGTCCTGTAAGTCAAAACCTTAAACATTGAAGGGAAGAAATTTCCGGATCCCGGATAAAATGGAGCATTTTTGAAAGTCCTGGGGAAAACGCGTAATGGATATAATATTACTTGTGACAAACGGACGAAAAACTGTGACGAACGGAAAGGAGAAGACGGAAGTGACTTTTAAAAAAACATACGGCATAAAGTACTGGCGTAATCCGGGAGAAAAAAAACCCTGAAAAGATGCCGGTCATCCACGGCTTGCGTCCGTGTATGATCAGCACCTTTTCAGGGTCTGACTATAAAAGGAAGGGAGGAATCAGAACTTAATTACCTTAATCATCGATAGATTGCCGTTATTGCCTGTGATCCTCAGGATGTACATCCCCGGTTTAAGGTTTCCGGTATTCATCGTATATACCGGCAGACCTTCCACCTTTAGTAATTCAAGTATCTTGCCCGAAACATCCAACAATTCAATGCGATTGTATCCTTCCGTGTTGGAAATATGCAGTTCGTCAGTGAAAGGATTCGGATAGATCTTCAGCGATTTCCCGGCATCCCCGGCAAGGCCATGATCATCAGTATCAACCTTCAACTCGTCCAGGCTAGTCAATGGATCGCTGTTCAATCCGTCACCGGAAAGTCCTGAAAATGCCATCGGGGGAGGCGTCATCAGGGATTGTACCTCCGGCTGTGAAAGGACCCTGTTGTAGATCCTGATATCGTCAAGGTTTCCTCCCATTGCAAAAAGATTGTTAGTCATACGGCCGAGATGTATCACATCGTTGTTCTTGAAGGCGGTATGCGAAGCAACATCCACGGTAACATCGATACCGTTATAGTAGATACGGGCTGAGCCGGTGGTCCGGTTGACCGTCACTGCCATGTGGTTCCATATACCGAAAGCAAATACATTGGCTGCCGACCTGGAAATGTTCGCAACCGTTCCGTTCCCGGTCTCGAAGGATATCTTCCGGTCGTTGGTCGCATAGGTGTTCACCAGGAGTTTGAACCCGTTGCTGGCGGCCCCCGAGTTCCCGTTGGCTATTATTGTCTGGATATTGAACCGCGACGGGATCTTGACCCACATCGCCAGGGTGAAGGTATTGCCCAGGTTGATCGCCGGCGAGGCTGCATAGTCGTCAACACCGTCAAGCAGCAGCGAGTGCGTCCCTTCCTGGTGGTCGGTAGAGAACCCGGCCCCGTTGGCTGGCGTCAGGTTGTTCCCGTTGCCGCTCATGTCCGTCCCGTTGTTGTCAACCGGCCACAGCGCCAGAAGGTCGCCGCCCGAGGGGATGGAGGCAGTGGTCGCTCCCACGATGTTCGAGTACGCCGAGTTGCCGATGCTGTTGTACGAACGTACCCTGTAAAAATACTTCGTGTCGGGCGAAAGGCTCATATCCGTGAACGTGGTGCCGTCAATGCCCGTGGTGCCTGTCTGTACGTATCCCGAAAGCGAATCGGCAGAGCGTTCAACCTTGAAGCCCTCCTCCGTATTCGAATTGTCCGTCCAGGAGAGCTGGATCGACGAGGTAGTGATACTTCCTGTCATCAACGCCGTGGGTGCCGCAGGGGATGAAGTGACAACCTGGATGGTCGCCGTATTGCTGTACCCCGACTGTGTTTCGCTGTTGTAGGCCTGTACACGGTAGTAATACCGCGTCCCTTCAACCACCGTATTGTCGGTATAGTTTTGTTGGCCCGCTCCAACCGTATGGATAACCGAGAAGCCCGTTGTCGGAGAAAGGCTCCGCTCTACGTGGAAGCCGTCCTCGTTGTTGCTGTTGTCTGTCCAGCTCAGCTGTACATTGCTTGCCGAAAGCATCGCCGTTAGGTTCGTCGGTGCATTGACCACCGGCGGGACGGAGCCCGACATGACGGCCTGGATCTCCGGCTGGGTCAGTACCCGGTTATAGATCCGTGCGTCGTCTATGTTGCCGCCCATGGCAAAAAGGTTATTGGTCATGCGCCCCAGGCGGATCACGTCGTTGTTCTTGAACCCGGTGTGTGAGGCCGATGTGGCGGTGGCGTCCATGCCGTTATAGTAGATATGCGCCGATCCCGTTGTGCGGTCGACCGTGACGGCAACATGGTTCCAAACCCCGAAGACGAAAACATTCGTGTTGGTGGTGGTCACGCTTGCAACCGATCCTGTGCCCGACTCAAAAATGACTTTCCGGTCGTTGGTCGCATAGGTGTTCACCAGGAGTTTGAACCCGTTGCTGGCGGCCCCTGAGTTCCCGTTGGCTATTATTGTCTGGATATTGAACCGCGACGGGATCTTGACCCACATCGCCAGGGTGAAGGTATTGCCCAGGTTGATCGCCGGCGAGGCTGCATAGTCGTCAACACCGTCAAGCAGCAGCGAGTGCGTCCCTTCCTGGTGATCGGTAGAGAACCCGGCCCCGTTGGCTGGCGTCAGGTTGTTCCCGTTGCCGCTCATGTCCGTCCCGTTGTTGTCAACCGGCCACAGCGCCAGAAGGTCGCCGCCCGAGGGGATGGAGGCAGTGGTCGCTCCCACGATGTTCGAGTACGCCGAGTTGCCGATGCTGTTGTACGAACGTACCCTGTAAAAATACTTCGTGTCGGGCGAAAGGCTCATATCCGTGAACGTGGTGCCGTCAATGCCCGTGGTGCCTGTCTGTACGTATCCCGAAAGCGAATCGGCAGAGCGTTCAACCTTGAAGCCCTCCTCCGTATTCGAATTGTCCGTCCAGGAGAGCTGGATCGACGAGGTAGTGATACTTCCTGTCATCAACGCCGTGGGTGCCGCAGGGGATGAAGTGACAACCTGGATGGTCGCCGTATTGCTGTACCCCGACTGTGTTTCGCTGTTGTAGGCCTGTACACGGTAGTAATACCGCGTCCCTTCAACCACCGTATTGTCGGTATAGTTTTGTTGGCCCGCTCCAACCGTATGGATAACCGAGAAGCCCGTTGTCGGAGAAAGGCTCCGCTCTACGTGGAAGCCGTCCTCGTTGTTGCTGTTGTCTGTCCAGCTCAGCTGTACATTGCTTGCCGAAAGCATCGCCGTTAGGTTCGTCGGTGCATTGACCACCGGCGGGACGGAGCCCGACATGACGGCCTGGATCTCCGGCTGGGTCAGTACCCGGTTATAGATCCGTGCGTCGTCTATGTTGCCGCCCATGGCAAAAAGGTTATTGGTCATGCGCCCCAGGCGGATCACGTCGTTGTTCTTGAACCCGGTGTGTGAGGCCGATGTGGCGGTGGCGTCCATGCCGTTATAGTAGATATGCGCCGATCCCGTTGTGCGGTCGACCGTGACGGCAACATGGTTCCAAACCCCGAAGACGAAAACATTCGTGTTGGTGGTGGTCACGCTTGCAACCGATCCTGTGCCCGACTCAAAAATGACTTTCCGGTCGTTGGTCGCATAGGTGTTCACCAGGAGTTTGAACCCGTTGCTGGCGGCCCCTGAGTTCCCGTTGGCTATTATTGTCTGGATATTGAACCGCGACGGGATCTTGACCCACATCGCCAGGGTGAAGGTATTGCCCAGGTTGATCGCCGGCGAGGCTGCATAGTCGTCAACACCGTCAAGCAGCAGCGAGTGCGTCCCTTCCTGGTGATCGGTAGAGAACCCGGCCCCGTTGGCTGGCGTCAGGTTGTTCCCGTTGCCGCTCATGTCCGTCCCGTTGTTGTCAACCGGCCACAGCGCCAGAAGGTCGCCGCCCGAGTGGATGGAGGCAGTGGTCGCTCCCACGATGTTCGAGTACGCCGAGTTGCCGATGCTGTTGTACGAACGTACCCTGTAAAAATACTTCGTGTCGGGCGAAAGGCTCATATCCGTGAACGTGGTGCCGTCAATGCCCGTGGTGCCTGTCTGTACGTATCCCGAAAGCGAATCGGCAGAGCGTTCAACCTTGAAGCCCTCCTCCGTATTCGAATTGTCCGTCCAGGAGAGCTGGATCGACGAGGTAGTGATGCTTCCTGTCATCAACGCCGTGGGTGCCGCAGGGGATGAAGTGACAACCTGGATGGTCGCCGTATTGCTGTACCCCGACTGTGTTTCGCTGTTGTAGGCCTGTACACGGTAGTAATACCGCGTCCCTTCAACCACCGTATTGTCGGTATAGTTTTGTTGGCCCGCTCCAACCGTATGGATAACCGAGAAGCCCGTCGTCGGAGAAAGGCTCCGCTCTACGTGGAAGCCGTCCTCGTTGTTGCTGTTGTCTGTCCAGCTCAGCTGTACATTGCTTGCCGAAAGCATCGCCGTTAGGTTCGTCGGTGCATTGACCACCGGCGGGACGGAGCCCGACATGACGGCCTGGATCTCCGGCTGGGTCAGTACCCGGTTATAGATCCGGGCGTCGTCTATGTTGCCGCCCATGGCAAAAAGGTTATTGGTCATGCGCCCCAGGCGGATCACGTCGTTGTTCTTGAACCCGGTGTGTGAGGCCGATGTGGCGGTGGCGTCCGTGCCGTTATAGTAGATATGCGCCGATCCCGTTGTGCGGTCGACCGTGACGGCAACATGGTTCCAAACCCCGAAGACGAAAACATTCGTGTTGGTGGTGGTCACGCTTGCAACCGATCCTGTGCCCGACTCAAAAATGACTTTCCGGTCGTTGGTCGCATAGGTGTTCACCAGGAGTTTGAACCCGTTGCTGGCGGCCCCCGAGTTCCCGTTGGCTATTATCGTCTGGATATTGAACCGCGACGGGATCTTGACCCACATCGCCAGAGTGAAGGTATTGCCCAGGTTGATCGCCGGAGAGGCCGCATAGTCGTCAACACCGTCAAGCAGCAGCGAGTGCGTCCCTTCCTGGTGATCGGTCGAGAACCCGGCCCCGTTGGCTGGCGTCAGGTTGTTCCCGTTGCCGCTCATGTCCGTCCCGTTGTTGTCAACCGGCCACAGCGCCAGAAGGTCGCCGCCCGAGGGGATGGAGGCAGTGGTCGCTCCCACGATATTGGAGTTCGTTGAGTTGCCGAGGATATTAAATGCCCTCAGCCTGTAAAAATATTTAGTGTCGGGACTTAGCCCTGCATCTGTGAACGAGGTATTGTTTGCACCTATGGTGTCAACATCCATATACCCGGCAAGTGAATCGGAAGATCTCTGCAGGATGAATCCCTGTTCACTGTAGGAGTTATCATTCCATGAGAAAGAAGCGGTGCTGAATGTTGTGCCTGTATTGCCCAGGCTTGTGGGTGCAGGCGGAAAGCTGGACCCGTCGAAAGGAAGGAGGGGTGCAAGTTTTTGAAACCACCCCTGCCCCATCTTTTCCTGGCCCGTCAAAAAGGGATGGAGCAGGTCTTCCATATCCCCCGCCGGTTCAAGATTATAATTAATTCCCACGCCGTTTTCCATGTCCACCATTACGATCTGGTCTCCTGCATTTATCCTGAGCTGGGCCATGGTCGCCACATTGTTATTAAAGGTGGTGGTCAGGCTGCTGTATGTTGACCGGTTTATGATCCTTGCCAGTATTACGATGATCGTGTCGTTGTTATCCTGCTCATAACGGTCGATCTCATCCAGGATGTTTTCCACGTCGGCTGAGCTGGCGTCGAGGCCGTTTGTGCCTATATGGAGCAGGATGATATCTGCCGGGTTCGCCGTGAGCCAGGCATAGATACTGTCAGCGATCTGGTCATCACGATAGCCGGGATGGCCTTCATGGTATGGATCGAATGGCGGTGTGAGATCATACCCCGTTGACTGGCTGCCTACAAAATGTATATGGAATCCCGCTTCATTCAGCTTCAGCCAGAGAGGCTGACGGGGTCCCGGGATCAATCCCGGAGGTCTCGTTTCAATGGTATAACGGCCATAGGTGATCGAGTTTCCGAGAGGCATTATTTTTACCGTATCCGAAGAAGAGAAATAGGGCTGTGAAAATAATGCTGCATTTGTTAGTGCAAAAAGGAACACTATGAAAAAAAGCCTGACCAGCCTGGAATGAGTATAAGAATGAACCATTTGGGGTTAGTTTGATTTGAACGGGTTTTAACGCTAATACATTGACTCATAACTGGTAAAGTTATCCAAAAAATTCGAATTGAAGACCTTTATATCTTATTAAATTTATTATTTTTATGAATCCGGCAAAATTGTATCTTAATGAGCTTAAGAATTATGTAAATTTGAAGTACCTACTATTAAATGTGACTTCTTTTTATGAGCTGCAGTGGGACAACATTCAACCGGCTGTGAAAAGTTTGCTATATTGCCTCCTTTTTCAGCGTTTTACAAACCAGAGCTATTCATGAAAAAATCCCGGAATATTCTGTTTCTCTCAGAGATTTCGTTTTATCCTTTATTTGGGGGGAAAGATTAAGAACGTATGGGCTTCTGAAGATCCTGAGCGGTTTATTCGGCCAGGTACATGCTATAACCGGCCTCGACAAAACAGGAGAACACATCCGGAAGGAATTCCCGAATGTGACTTTTTATCCTTTCAATTACAATAAGATCAAGGTTATCGTCACGGGATTGAGTTTTTTCTCCCAGTTCAGAAAGGATCCCGCATTCCTTGAAAAAATCAGGGAGGTTCTTGATAACAATGAGATCGATCTGGTGTTCATAGACTATATGTATTACGGCCAGTATATCCGGTTTTTCAGGCGCAGGGGACTGAAAGTCATATACGGTACGCACAATGTACAGTCAAGGATCATGTGGCAAAAACCAGCTGACAGGATCCACCGGTTCGTCCAGTACAAGCTCTTTTACCTCTCTCATTTCATTCATGAATTAATTTACTTTCCCGGGGCAGACCGGCTCCTGGCTGTTTCGGAGCATGATGCAAAATATTATAAAAAATATATCCGGAAATCAAAGATCGTCACATTGCCTAATTTTATTGATGAAGATCTTTATCTGCCGGGAAAAGACGGAAATGAGGATTATATCATTATGACAGGAAATTTTAATGCCTTCCAGAATGAAACCGGGATTGACTGGTTTCTTGGAAAGGTATGGTCTCACGATCTGGCAAAACGCATCAAACTGATCATTGCCGGATTGGGCTCCAAAGAGCTGTTTGAAAAGCTCTCCGCGAAATACAACCCGGAAAATGTCCGGGCCCTGGGCGAACAGGACGACCTCAAACCCTGGCTGAAGAATGCCCGTATCGCAATTGTTCCCCTCCTCGAGGGCAGTGGCACACGGTTGAAATGCATTGAGGCCATGGCTTTGAAAACTCAGATAATAAGCACCCCCAGGGGTGCCGAAGGCATCGAACACGATGGCAGTATCCTGATCGCCGGCTCACCGGGGGAATTCAGGGAACAGATCGTCGGCCTCCTCGAGCATGGAACCGATACGACCGCGAAAGCTTACGGGATCTTTATGGAAAAATATTCATTGTCGGCAAACCGGAAGATCTTTGAGGAGATGGTTTCGTCGATGGGGATCTGAAGTAATTTTGGGAAGGCAAAAGTAAAAAGTAAAAAGGGAAGAGGGAAGAGAGAAATTTTTCTCAGCCGGCTACCCTTCATTATGATTGGAAAAATACTGCATGAAAAAGATAATTTTTATCCTGATACTCCTGACCTCGCTGGATTTCTTCACCCTGGCGATCTTTCCTGACACCATTCAGAAAAGTTTTGAATTTCTGAGTATAGCCCTCATCCTGTTCTTTTTCATCCTCTATTACCTGTACGACCGGAAACCGGGTATACGTGAAAATTTTAAAGGTCCCGTATTCCTCATTCTGTTCGCCGTTTTCATCAGCATGTTCGGGGCTATGAGCTTCCATGAACAGTCTTTGGGCTTAACGGTATGGGGCGAAAGGTTCGTCTTTTTCTACATCCTTTATTTCCTGCTTAGTAAGCTGAGGATCGAAGCCGATTATGTCATAAAGATTTCCCTGTACCTCGGTTTTGCCTATATGTTTTTTTACCTGGCGCAGTACGCCCTTTATCCCCGGCAAATCCTCTCAGCCCGTATGTTCACAGACCGCGGCACACTGAGGATATTCATGCCTGGTTCGGGATACCTCATCATGGGATACTTCATTGCCCTATACTATTTCTTCAGAAGCTACAAGCTCATATACCTGGTGTACATTTTCATGTCACTGATCATCTATGTACTCCTCGGGACGCGGCAGGTCCTGGCCTCCGTTGGTCTCGTGACCATCCTCTTTCTCTTTCAGAGCAAGGTCGTCAAGGTGAAAGCAATACTTATCCCCCTGATGGCCCTCTCGGTGATCCCGATCTATTTTCTTTTCCAGAATATTTTCGATTCCATGCTCGACGTCACCTCCCATCAGAGTTCAAATATCGAAGGGGACATCCGGTTCAGGGCGATGAAATTTTTTTTATTCGAATTTTTTCCAAATACCATAAGCTATATTACCGGGAACGGGATGTACGGGGCCGATTCGGCCTATGCCCGCCAGGTCAACAGTTACGCTGAGGTCTACCACTTTTTTATGTCCGACCTCGGGCTCATTGGCGATTACGTAAAATTTGGGGTTTTCTATGTCCTCGGCGTTACCATAATCTTCATAAAAGTCCTGACAAGTAAAATTCCGGAGAAGTACATGTTCATTAAGTATAATTTCTATATCGTACTGATGACCCTGTTTACCGGGGGAAGTGCCTTTGCAGACGGCTCAAATATCGTTGTGATCTGCCTTTTCCTTTACCTGGTCGATTATTACAAGGCAGAGAAGAAAAAGGAAGAACCGGTTCCCATTTAAGCCTTTAAAAAATGAAGTTTTGCCATAATTCCCCTGGCACCCAGAACGGGCAAATCGATAACATACCTGATAAAATTCCAGCGCAACAGCTTCATCGACAGGCTTACTGAATACCAGTCATTGAATGATAGCTGGACGAAGAGCTTTGTCAGCACAAGACCCATGATACCATAGATCGGCATGATATAAAATCCGAGACCGATGATCAATGCCCCTGAGATAAGAGCAGGCCATAAGAAAGGAATGTGATTCGTCGAGGTATAGATGCTGGCATGATAGGAAGCGTGCATATCCAGGATCTCAGTAAAACAAATGACCAGAAGGATGCTAAGGGGAACAAAACGGGTTTTGATCCCTACGAGGTCAAGTCCAAGGTTCCCGAAAGCGGATATGGCTGTGAATCCAAGCCCCAGCACGAGGAGTCCGAGGAATATATATTCCGAGGATTTTACCTTCAGGGTTTTGAAATTCTTTTTCGCCGCCAGGGAATATATTTTCGGAACATTCGTATAGAAAGGCGCCCTGGCAAGATTATTAATGAATCCCACGATCCGCATGGTAAAGAGGAAGGAGGCCATCATCACCGGGTCTTTCAGCTGGGCGATGACCAGGGATGTGCCCGAGCTGATGGCATACGACCCCCAGGACAATCCACCGAGCCGCCAGGTGGCTCCCCACATAGAGTTGAAGATCTCTTTATCGAAATGTCGCCGCTTCAGGACCTTGAAACCTTTCTTGCGGAACCAGCGCAAGACGTACCATCTCAGGTAAAAGAAGCGAACGATTACCTGGAAAGTCATAAAGGAAATAAGGTATACAGGCGGGAGTTTAAATGAGAGCATGACGATGAATACGAAGATCTGAAGGGTTCCCTGCATTAAGCCGAAACGGGCTTCGAGGCTTATAAATCCAAGACCCCGTACGAAGGAACTCCATTTCACGGCTGTGATCATAATGGCACAATACGGGATAAGGACAACATAGGCCAGCCACAGATCGAGACGGTGGTGCCCAAGGCTCATGATATTCCAAACCATAAGGATGCCTGCTGTTGAAAGGATGAAGATCAGGAAGAGGGTCAGGAATGTATAGATCCTTACTGAAGTGGTCAGCAGGTCCCTGAGCTTTTCAATGTTCGGTTCATCCTTGATGATCTCCATTTTTTCATCATATTCCTTACGGGTCTTAGGGATCCGGACTGCACCCGCATCGAAATAAGCAACGGCCCTGACAAGGGTTGCCCCGAAACCGGAATCCGCAAGCATTGCAAATCCCGCAATGGTGTTGGTGAAAAACCAAAAAGACTGTTCAACCGACGAATATACTTTTAATAATAAGGGAAGCACGAAGAGGGCACTCCCAAACCTCACAAAAACCGATGACCAGGACATAAGGGTCGGACTGTCGAATATTTTCCTGAAAAAATTTATCATATCTCGCAATTCCGGCAAAGGGGATTTTTAGGTGAAGAATTTCTCAGACGTGAAATCAGTTTAAAAAACATAACCATACCGCAAAATGTTTATCAGCAAATGTAATTGTTCTTTTATAACATGAGACAAAAATTTTACATAACCCTGTAATAGATTCGTCAATGGAACGATCTATAGCCGGGAAAATCTGAAAAAGAATCGTATTTTTACAACGGCCCTAATCACAAGATAATGACAGAAAGACTTACCATCGCATTGCCCGTTTACAAAAGAACCGACTACATCAGGAAAGCCCTTGACAGTGCCATCAATCAAACCGTGAAATGCAGCGTTCTCCTGATCGACAACAATTCCCCGCATAACGATTTCAAGGAGATCCTCGAAAGCTATAACTACCCGCATGCCCGGTATGTCAGGACAAAAGAGACGGTTCCGCAGGATGAGAATTTCAATAACTGCTTCCGGTTTTCAGAGACACCATGGGTAACCATTCTGCATGATGATGACATGCTGCATTGCCAGTTCGTGGAATTCACGGAAAAGATCCTTGATATATACGGGGAGCGCGCAGGCGGGATAGTGTACCGGAGTTTCGTGTCGGAAAATGAATGGGAGGATATTGACCGGAAATTTGAGCTCACTAATGATATCCGCCTCGTGAAAGAAGCTTTCTTTTATTTCGCTCAGCTGACCCCTTTCCCGGGTGTTGTTCTGAAAAATGAAACGGCTTTGAAACTTGGCGGGTTTAAAAGCGAACTTCATCCCATTGCCGATTTCGACTTCTGGTACCGTTATTCCACCACGGAAAAAATGCTCATGGTGAACCAGATGCTGGCCTACTACAGAATCTCCCCTACCCAGTCAACCAACCACCTGATCGATGCCATGATAAACAATGTGTATTCCTACCGCCTGCGCCTGATAAAAAACGGGAAACACAATAATTTCATGTCCAGGCTTGCTCTTGAAGACAGCCGGATCAATAACCTTAATTTTTTCAGGAATACGTATCCCGATATTCAGCTTCCCGAAAATATAATCAATAAGGAGAAAATGATCCGTGCCGAAAAACTCATGAAGAACTCACTTATCCGGAAATTCACCCGCAGATACCGGGAAAATGTCTCCTACGGGAAACCCTGATCCCGGGCAGATCTCTTAATGACGATAAATACCCGGCGTAGAAAATTCATCACGGAACCGGATTGTATACCTTCAAACTAAGAGTGATGATAACCCGCCTCCGGTGTCCTGAACAGCAAAATATTTGATATAACTTTCTTTTTTATTGATGAAGAACGTCAACTCAGTTTAACCTCCGTATGGTTTGATTGTTTATATGGAAGCATGCCTGCTGAAGTACATCATCTTAATAATACTGAAAATATTTGCGTATCTTCGGGCTGAATGACAATAACTGATTTTTGAGCGTTAGCATACATGGTGAAATGAACAATTTCACTTCGAACCATCTTTATTCTGAGTCTAATATCAATTTTTCATTCAAATGGAGAGAAAAGAAAAAATCAAGGTTTTTTTTGTTACCCGTTTTATGTTGCACTACCGCACGGATCTTCTTGAAAGGATCAATGCTACGGATAATATCGAGCTTACGCTGGTTCACGGCCGAAGCCTTGAAAACAGCAAATTCACAAATTATAACGGGCCTGTCTCTTTTCGTCATATTCAGCTTAAGACGATCATCATCAGCAGAAATGTCAGGATCGTGGTCTTCTATCCTTCCCTGATCTTCCACCTGATCCGGGAGAGACCGGATGTGATCGTTGCAGAGGGGGAATCGAATATCCTGAACAATGTTTCCATCTTCCTGTATTCCCTGCTTTTCCATAAAAAAATTATATGGTGGGGACTCGGCCTCATCCCCGGCTTCAGTGAAACACGTTTCCAGCGAATGTATAAGCCCTTCATGCTATCTTTCCTGAAAAGATCCGCTTTTATCATCGGCTATTCGGAATACAGCCGGGAGTATTATTCAAAATATGCCGATATAAGTAAGATCGTGGTAGCTAATAATTGTCTTGATAATGAACGCATCGACCGGGAGATTGAAGAATCCAGGGACAGTGCCGTGACTCTTAAAAAAGAACTGAACCTTACCGATAAGTTTATCGTGCTGTATGTTGGGGGATTCGCCTCCACAAAGCGGGTCGACCGCCTGATCAGGGCATTCGGCCCCCTCAAAATGAGACATCCGGAAAGTGCGCTCGTCATCGTAGCCGGGGGAAAAGACCAGGATAAATATGAAAATCTGGCTGCATCTCTTGGTATAAAGGATGTAATATTTGCAGGCAAGGTCATCGAAGGTGTCAGTAAATATTTTTTAATGGCCGATCTTTTTGTTTTACCGGGTCTTGGCGGACTTTCCATCCATCATGCCATGGTCCATGGTCTCCCGGTTATTGCTGCCAGCGCCGATGGAACGGAAAGAGACCTAATTGAAGAAGGAGTGAACGGATTCATCCTTAAAACCGATGGCGTGGAAGAGCTTACCGAGAAAATGGAAATTTTCATGAATGACCGGTCCCTTTCCGTGGCTTTCGGAAAAAAGTCACGCGAGATTGTCGATAACCGGATCAATATAGCTAAAAAGGTAAACACCTTCGTGAGTGCTATCTCGGAGAGTGTACAGAACTGATTTTTTGCCCGTGAGGGTATGACTGCAATCACAGGAGGAGATTGGAATAGTGGCTGAACATTAGGTTAAAGCTGTGAATTCTCTGTTGCTGTGGAGATTAGTTCCGATGGCTGTTGTTAATGCGGATCGGAATGAGCCACAGGCTCTGATTAAAACAATTAACTAATCTACCGACCATGGATAATCCGGAAGTCTGCCCTTGTCCTGGTTTCCGCACCGGAAACTATCGCCTTTTCATTTTTTTTGCATTCCTTGAGATACCGTGTGACAGGGAATGGACTGTCTTATCCTCCCGGTAATTAACCCCTGCATCCGATGAAAAAAAACTACCCCTTATTCCGTCTGCTCAATAATCTCATTGACAAGGCGACAGGCTTCAGAATCAACGATGAAACGGAGAAGCTCCTGGAAATGGATACCTGGACCCGCGATGATATTCTCGCCTACCAGGCTGAAAAATTCAGGCGTCTTTCACAGGCAGCCTCAAAATCAGAATTTTACAAGTCCTTTGAGGGAAAACCGCTAAAAGATTATCCCATCATGGACCGGGAGAATTTTAAGAAAAATGCCCGGGCGTTGCTTACAAACATCAGGAAGCCGTACTATGAAAATTTTACTTCAGGATCTACCGGCACACCCGTAAGGCTGATCGTTTCCCGGGAAATGCTTCAGGCTAAGCGGGCTTCCCACCAGAAAATTCTGAGGTGGAACGGGTTATGCAGGGAATCGCCGGAATTCAAGGTCGGGGGGGTGAAGGTGAGCTGGAAGTTCGGCATCTATTACTTCCTGAAACACAAGAGAACCGTATATTCCCTCCAGATCTCGGAAAAAAATGCCGGCAGGATAATCCGGAATTTTAACCGTTTCCGTCCCGCTGTCATGTACGGGTATCCTTCAGCCATAATGCAGCTCATCCATTTTGCCGAGACGCGGAATATCAAATTGCATCAGCCTGAGATCATGATCACCCATGCTGAGAATCTATACCCGGAATTCATCCGTATGTTCACCAATTATTTCCCGGATATCCGGATCGCAAACCAGTACTGGACAACGGAGGCAAATATCGGTATAAGCTGCCCGCAGGGAAATATTCATATTGATGAAGATGCCGTATTCTGTGAAGTGATAAATAAAAATAATAAAGGAGTCGGCGACCTCCTCATCACCAATCTGAACTCCTTCGACCAGCCGATTATCAGGTATAAAGTAGGCGACCGGGTCAAACTTTCAAAAAAAGAATGCCCCTGCGGACGAAAGTCCGGTATCATCGAATATATCGACGGCAGGGAAAATGATCAGATTGAGCTGCCGGACGGCCGGAAACTTGCATTTACGGCGCTCCTGGTTTCCAGGTACGGAGACAACATTAAAAATTACCAGATGTTTTACCAGAAGCAAAAGGCTCTTATCGATTTCCGGTACATTCCCATGATCCCGGGAGAGCCTATCGAGGAAAAAAAACTGAAAAACTATTTCATGAAGGATTTCGGTATTGAACTCCGGTTCTCAAGAGTCGATGAACTGGAATTTACTCCATCAGGTAAATTCAGAAAAGTAGTTGCAATAGATTAACGCCGCCTATGACAATAAATTTTCTGGGAGACATCGGTCTTTTTAAAAGATATGAGGATCTTGGCATTGATCCCTTCCGGGAGGTGGAATTGCCTCCTGCGGATCTGTCTGTAGGGAATTTTGAATTCATGGTCCCGGATAACCGGGACCCCAGGTTCTATGATATCCAGAAACAATACAGCTGCAGCCCGGCTTATCTCAAATCACTGGATGCCGGAAGAATCGGCGGCCTGAACCTGGCGAACAATCACTGTCTTGACTACGGTCCGGAAGGCGTCCGGGATACGATCGCAATCTTAAAAGATAAAGGGGTCACGATATTCGGCTACTCCTCAGCACCGGGATACAATGCCGGGCAGTTTGAACTCGGGGATATCCGCGTCGCCATTATCGGCTGTGTTAAACCGGGAAGGTGGTCAAGAGGGGAAAACGGATCCGGACCCGACCCCTATGACGCCGAAAAAATTTGTCTCGAGATAGGGAAACTTCGGAAAACTTTTAATCATATCATCGTGTTTCCTCATTGGGGTACGGAGCTTGTCGAAGTCCCGGGTTATATTGATACTGTAAATGCCAGAATGTTCATTGAAAAGGGAGCTTCAGCTGTCATCGGGCATCATCCGCATATCGTCCAGGGTGTTGAGCCTTACCGCGGAGGAATCATTGCCTACAGCCTGGGAAGCTTTATCTATATTCCTGAAGATGAACTGGGATACAACAGTACAGACCGTAACCGGGATATCTCTTTATGTCTGAACATCAGGTTCGGAAAAGATAAGATTGAAGGTTTTGAGGCAATATATTACCGGTACAATGCAGTAAGAAAGGTCCCGGAGAGGGTTGATAATAAAGAAGTAATGGATTATACCCGGTTTCTGAACAATAACATCCATAACCGGAAACTTTACAGGAAACAGGTGAGAAGCCGGCTATTGAAAAGAGAGATCCGGTCCTTTTTTAAACGGTTCCGGACAAAACCTTTTGCAACATTATACAATTATGCGGGATTGCTCAGACCAGGAAAAATTAAAAAACTCATTTCATCTTAGCAATGGAAGATTTCTTTTATAAGTTTTTATCATCATACAACCACCTTCCCTATCCTGCAAAAAAGACCCTGGGAAGCATATATCATAAAATTCCCTCAAAAATAAAATACGGACCATTCTATTTTGAATACCGCAAAAGGCTCGAATTTTTCAATTCGCTGAATACCTTTGAGGAGGTTGAATATTATCAGAATGAGATCCTGAAAGAACAGATCAATGCAACGATCGCATCCGTTCCTTTTTACAAAGGCTATAAAAAGTTCACCTCCCTGGATGATCTCAGGGAGTACCCGGTTTTAAACAAAACGGTCATCTCCCATGATATCAACGCCTTCCTCAACCCCGGTCTTGCCAGGAAACGGATCAAAACCAATACCGGGGGATCGAGTGGTAATCCACTCGAGTTTTATCTTGAAAAGGACAGTTCAAGAACCAGGGAAAGAGCTCATTTTGACTGGTACTGGGGACTTTTCGGTTATAAACCCGGAGACCGTATCCTTATGGTAAGGGGTACGCCCATCTCCGGAAATAAACCTTTTGAATACCGTACCATCGATAAGATCCTGAACATTTCAAGCTTCAATTTAAATGAGAATAACATCGTGCAGGTCCTGGATGCCATTAACAGATTCTCGCCCCGTTTTATCCATGCCTACCCGTCTTCTCTGAATGTCATGACATCGCTGCTGGAACCCTTCAGGCTGAAGCTGGATTTTTTGCCGGGAGCCCTTTTTCTCGGATCGGAGTTTCTTTCCGAGACGGACAGGATGAGATTCGAAGCCTTTTATAAAGCTCCGGCAGTAAACTGGTATGGTCATAGTGAACGCCTTATTCTCGGGGGAAACTTAAAGAATTGCGATTCTTATCACTTTTTCCCGTCATACGGGTATATGGAACTCCTAAATGATGACGGCGAGGTGATAACACGGCCGGGTGAGGAAGGAAGGATCATTGCCACAGGATTTGATAACCGTGTTATGCCGTTTATACGTTACGATACCGGCGATACCGGCATCCTTTCACGGGTACAGGATTGCTCTTGCGGGTTCAGGGGAAAAACCCTTGAGATCATTTCCGGCAGAAGACAGGATTTCATAATTCTTTCCGACGGAACAAAGGTTTCACTCACCGCCTTTATTTTTGGCCAGCACCTGCCGGCCTTTAAGAAGATACGGGAGATGCAGGTGATACAGCACAAAGCCGGCGAGATTGAGCTGGCTCTTGTTAAAAACAATAACTTTTCATTAAGGGATGAAATTTCTGTGGTTGGAGCCTTGCGAAAACTGGTGAAAGACAAACTTGAAATTAAGGTAATTTATGTAGAATCCGTTTCTAAAACCCCTCGTGGTAAAAATATCTTCTTTGTCACTGAATTGAATCCATAAAATTTACAATCATGGCATCTGTGTCGGGCTCAGCTGTTGCGAAGAGGAGATTGCGGTTCATCCCCATGGTAATCAGGGAGAAAAACCGCAAATCCGTATTCAGGATGATCAGGGAGATCATCTATATCACTTTCCGCGACAGGGCCCTGCCAAAACATTATTTCGCGAGACGGATGTATCTGGAAGAAAAAAAGAACATCAGGGATTATCTGCCAAGCAAGTTTCTTTATGGGGTCGGGGACAGGATCAACGATTTACAGGCTGTACCGGTGCTGGCTGATAAATTGTTCTTCAACCTGTATTACGGTCGTTTTCTCAAAGCCCTGCCCCGGGTGCTGTGCCACAATTACCTTAAGGTTTTCGTGGTGGGCGATACCAATTATGAGATCACCACCGTTGAAGAGTTCGAATCCCTGCTTTCGGACCTGGTAAAGAAACATTCCTCCTCTTCTTCTGTATTTATCAAAAAGACGTATGATTCGTACGGCGGAATGAACACCTTCCGCGTCCATGCCAAAGATCTCCCGATGGATCCTACAACCCTGGAGAGAATGTACGGGATCATATCGGCATCCGCCTTTTTATTCCAGGAAACACTGGTTCAGCATCCGCTAGTAGATGCGATAAACCCGTCGTGCATAAATACGATCCGGATGGACTCCTACGTCGACCAGGACGGTATACCGGAAGTCCTTTCTGCGTACCTGAGGGTGAGTACACAGAACTCCCATGTCGACAATTCCTCATCGGGTGGTTCCTATGTGGGCATAAATATGGATACCGGAACCCTTATGAGGGATGCCTATTCGAATATCACGATCACAGGAGGCCTGACCATCACCAGGCATCCTGTCACAGGCCTGGTATTCGAGGGTTATAAACTGCCATTTTTTGATGAGGTAAAAGATCTCGTACTCAATGCTGCCAGGCTGGTGCCCTCCATGAAGCTTATCGGCTGGGATATCGCCATTACGAAGGACGGACCTGTGCTCATTGAAGGGAATTATAAATATGATATTACAAGTCATGACAATATCACGGGTGGTTACCGGGCTCACCCGGTATTCCGGAAAGTCCTGCAGGATCTGAAAGAAACCAGGTACCTGAAATAATCGAATACAGAATGAAACAACTAATCCAGAATTTTAAAAGCGGGGAACTTTTTGTAGATGAGGTTCCTCTGCCCTCTCTTTCGGAAGGGTATGTCCTTGTTGCCAACCACTTCTCGCTCATCAGTGCCGGCACGGAAAAATCAACGGTAAGTACCGGCCAGGCATCCCTGCTAGGTAAGGCAAGGAAAAGACCCGATCTCGTGAAACAAGTCATCCAGAATTACAGAAAGGAAGGATTGAAAGCGACGATCGATAAGGTAAGAACCAAGCTCGACTCTCTTAAAGCCCTGGGATATAGTACTGCCGGTGTAGTGCTTGCATCCATGGACACTGCACGACGGTTCAGCCCCGGTGATCTTGTGGCATGTGGGGGTCAGGATTATGCAAGCCATGCCGAAGTAGTGTGTGTGCCGCAAAACCTTGTGGCGAAAATTCCCGCCGGAGTGAGCCCCGAGGAGGCCAGTTTCACTACGCTGGGCGCCATCGCACTGCAGGGTATAAGGCAGGCAGAACCACAGCTTGGGGAAAATATTTGTGTGATCGGCCTCGGTCTCCTCGGTCAGATCACCTGCCAGTTGCTGAAAGCAAACGGATGCAATGTTTTCGGGATCGATATATCCCCTGCCATGGTCCAGTATTCAAGGGAAAGCCAGGGAATTAACGCCATGATGAGGACAGATGAAAACCTGCTCACTGCCGCCGGAAATTTTTCGGGGGGGATTGGCTTTGATAAGGTGATCATAACAGCCGGCGCATACACAAACGATCCCGTGGAGCTCTCGGGACAGATCCTTCGCAAAAAAGGCAGGGTTGTCGTGGTGGGAGCCGTGAAAATGGACCTTCCGCGTGATCCGGATTATTACCGGAAAGAACTCGACCTTAGAATGTCATGCTCATACGGACCGGGAAGGTACGATCCAGAATATGAAGAATATGGCCATGACTATCCCCCCGGGTACGTCAGGTGGACGGAACAGCGCAATATGGAAGCTTTTCTTCAGCAGATCGCGGCAGGGAATATCAGCCTGAAACCAATGATCACTCATATTTTCGATATCAAGGATGCATTAAAAGCATACGATCTCATCCTGGGAAAGGTCAAAGAAAGACATGTGGGTATCCTGCTGAAATATCCATCACCAGAGACGATCTCAAACCTTGCTGTGGAGGTGAAAACAAATCCCGTAAAGGATCTGAATGCAGCCTTCATTGGTGCTGGAAGCTTCGCCCAGTCCTATCTCATCCCGAACGCCAGGGACCTTTTTTCCCTCGACACAGTGGTGACCCGCACAGGTATAAATGCAAACAGCGTGGCCCGTAAATTTGGGTTTTCAAAAAGTTCAACAGAACCTTCAGACGTTCTAAAAAACAATTCTATAAATACCGTTTTTATCGCAACTCAGCATGATACGCATGCATCCTATGTCCTGGAGGCCATGAAAGCCGGGAAAAATGTATTTGTCGAAAAACCGCTCGCAGTGAATGACGCCGAACTGGATGAAATTATCTCCCTTTATAATGAGGGCAAGCATGCCGGGATCATGGTGGGTTTCAACCGCAGGTTTTCGTCAGTGGCCGTCGAAGCCGGAAAATCTTTCAAAAATACGGGTGAGCCGCTCATCATGAACTTCAGGGTGAATGCGGGATTTATCCCGCTCGATCACTGGACCCAGACCAAGGCCGGTGCCGGCAGGATCATCGGCGAGATGTGTCATTTCTTCGACCTTATGCAGTTTTTAACCAGCGCAGACCCGGTTCGCGTTTTCGCTGAATGCCTCAGTTCCGGCAATGATAAAATGAAAAATGACGACAACATATCTGTCGTCGTGAAATTCAATGACGGATCGGTGGGAAACCTTGTCTACGCAGCAAACGGTGATAAATCCCTTCCCAAGGAACACCTGGAAATTTTCGGGGGCAATTCGGTTTTTATCATCGACGATTTTAAATCCGGTAAGCTGTATAAGGCGGGAAAGGTGAAAGATTTCAAAAACCAGGGAAAGGGACATCGCGAGGAGATCAACGCATTTTACGATGCCCTGAAGAAAGGTCAGCCTTCGCCTATATCCTTCCGGTCTGTTTGCCTTACCACCCGTACGACTTTCAGAATACTTGATTCGCTTGCCACGGGGTTGCCCATCGAAGTCAAACTTCATGAATAGGGGATGATGGATATAAGGGATAGTTTTTTGAAACTTCGAACGTATTGCGAAAAAATGGATTTCAGGGGTTGGGATCCCTACGACGGGCTTAACAGCCGCATCTTCCAGTCATTCCCTTTTTTGCGGAAGAGCAGGCTCGCTCGATTACTGTGGATCCAATTGTTCAAACGCAGCCCTCTCAACCTGAGGAAGCCCGCCCTGGTACCCAGGGAATACAATCCGAAGGGGGTGGCTCTCTTTCTCAACGGTTTCTGCAACCTGTACCGGAAGGATAACCGGAAAGAATATCTTCTGGAGATCGAATCCCTGGGACAGAAATTGATCTCTCTCAAGTCGGAAGGATATGCCGGGGCATGCTGGGGTTATAATTTTGACTGGCAGGCAAAGGCTTTTTTTCAACCGAAATACACCCCCACCGTGGTTGCGACAACATTTGCAGGATATGCCCTGCTCGATGCATACGATATCACCAAAAACGAAATCTTTCTGCAAAATGCAATCAGCACCGCTGATTTTATCCTCAATGATCTGAACCGGACATGGGACGATGACGGTGATTTTGCATTTTCCTACTCTCCCCTGGACCATACCCGGGTATTCAATGCATCACTGCTCGGATCGAGAATGCTGTCAAGGATCTTTCATTATACACAAAACGGGGATTATCTTGAGGCGGCGCGAAAATCAGTTGCCTATTGCTGTAAGTACCAGAAACAGGACGGTTCATGGGGATACGGCACCCTGCCCTATCACCAGTGGATCGATAATTTTCATACGGGGTATAACCTGGAATGCATTGCGGAGTACCAGGAATACAGCGGGGATATGTCATTCCAAAAAAATCTGGATCGAGGTTTTGAATACTACATCCGGACATTCTTTACCCGAGAAGGCATTCCGAAATATTATAACAATTCCGTTTATCCGGTGGATATCCACGCCACCGCGCAACTCATCGTAACGCTCCACAGGCTTGGAAAGATGAAGGAATATAAGGATACCGCCGACCGGGTCCTGGAATGGACGATCCGGAATATGCAATCGCCGGAAGGGTACTTTTATTTTCAAAAATACAGGAACTACACT
The DNA here is from genome assembly GCA_963771005.1 of uncultured Bacteroidales bacterium. Classification (GTDB taxonomy): domain Bacteria; phylum Bacteroidota; class Bacteroidia; order Bacteroidales; genus DASQZK01. The sequence goes on along the minus strand of CAVYRO010000004.1, from coordinate 64,784 downwards.
ATCCGGACACCTTATATAAGATGGTCTCAGGCCTGGATGTTTTACGGGATGAGTCTTTATATCTAATCATTTGAAACATTGCGTATTTCTGCGGATGAAATAAAGATCAGTAACCGTAAAGGTCTCAAAGGAAGCAGGGGACTTTAAACTTAGCGTTAGACTTTGCACTTTGCAATTGAAAAAAAATAGTAACCGCAAAGGTCGCAAAGGTTGCGCAAAGATCGCAAAGGAAGGAGGGAGCATTTACTTTGCGAACTCTGCGTTAAACTCTGCGTACTTTGCGGTTAAAAAATCGTTAACCCCATACGAAGGCAAAGAGAATTTCTTTCCTTGTTCCTGAACTTGAAACGCCTGCATCTTGGATGCATGAACATGGAAACAATTTAATCCAGATAAAATTATTCTTAAAAAATTTAATCTTTTCACCCCTTCTTTTTGTTTACTATTAGAATACCGGAACGAACCGATTCCGCCTTTAAGTTATATCCTTACAGAGTGAGAATGAATCTAAATGTCCATTTCCAACTGAACTGTTAACTTAATTGCCAGCTATGAATACCCATGTGCTGAGACACAAATCGAAGAATTTTTTTAATGTAGTAATGAAGGATCCCGAACGGAAAAACCTGGCTTTTCTCCTGACAGAATACCTCAGGCTTTCCCTTTCCGATCCTCTGATCGCCGACCAGTATTTCCCTAAATTCATGTACCGCAAAAATGCCGGCCCTTTCACCGATTATGTGGTGTCAGAAAGGCTTTTGCCCAAAATCTGGGGATTGAACAGTCGCGAGTATATCTCCATTGTGGAGGACAAATACCTATTCGAGCGATTTTTCCTGAGACATAAAATCAGGGTTGTGAATAGTCTTGCGGTGAATTATAATTCTCTCTTTTTCAGGGATGATAAATTATATGAAATCGATTCTCCGGAATTGTTCCGGAACTTTCTTAAAAGCCTTATTCCTAAAGAAAGCCGTTCTGATTCTTTTATCATAAAGAAAATAAGCGGATCAAGCGGAGGACGCTCTATTTTCCGGATCCGGTTCGGAGAGTTGGATTCTGACCCTGAAAAAATGGGCCGGATTTACAGCGAGATATTGAAATCAGAATTCATGATCCAGGAATTTGTCAACCAGCATGAGCTGATCAATAAAATCAATCCCGACTGCCTGAATACGATGAGGATGGATACTTTTACAAACCGGGAAGGAAAATCCCGCGTGTATTCCGCTTTTCTGAGGATGGGACAGAACAAGGCACACGTCGATAATGTCGGCAGCGGGGGTATTTATGTTGGGATAAATCTTGATGAAGGAACACTTCTGAAGACCGGCTTTTCCGACTTCTCCCATGGAGGAGGAAAACACTACACCCATTATCCGGGAACAGGACTTCAGTTCGAGGGGTACTCCATCCCATATTTCCGGGAGTCGGTTGAGATGGTCACAAAAGCGGCATCCCTGGTACCCCAGTTGAAAGTCCTTGGCTGGGATGTCGGGATAAGTGAGGATGGAACGGTTGTTATCGAAGCAAATGATACTCCAGGTATTCCGCATTCCGAAATAGCCAACGGGGGATTTCGGGGAAATCCTGTAGTGAAAGAAATACTGGAAGAGATAGGTCATCCCCTGACAGGCAGGCAACTTACCGGCAAAGAAAAAATGCGCCTGTCAGATCCCGCTTTAAGCTGAAGAACGGCATAAATCACTTTTGGGTCTTAATTTCTCCCGGAAAACGAGAAGCAAAAACTTTGAATTCCCGAAAAGATACCTTTTCCACATCCTTTTCGGCTCCTGGATGAGCCTGTAGAACCATTCGATGCCCAGTTTCTGCATCCATACAGGAGCCCGTTTGGTGAGTCCGGCGATGACATCGAAAGAACCGCCCACTCCCATATTGAAATTCACACCCGAAAGAATATCGCGGTAGGCGTACATGAAATTTTCCTTTCGGGGCGAGGGCATGGCGACGAAAAGTATCCGGGCGCCGCTTTCCGCTATTTTACGGGCGATCCCGGGTTCCTCTTCGGGGGTGAAATACCCGTTCCTGTACCCGGCAACAACACCGGGCCCATATTTTTCCGAATAGATCTCAACAACCTTCTTCACGATTTCCTCCCTGGCTCCGAAAAAGAAACAACTGTATTTCCGAAGGGCAGCGAGGGCAACCAGGTTCTGCATCAGGTCGATGCCGGCCACACGTTCGGGCAGAGGCCGGCCCAGGAGCCTTGACGCCCAAACGATACTTTGCCCGTCTGCGTTGATAAGATCACAGGAAACCACGCTTCGGTGAAGTTCGGTGTCCTTCTGCATGGCAACAATTTTACCGGCATTGATCACGACATGATTGATCCGCCTGTTATTCCGGATGGTCCCGTCGATCATTTCAACTGTCTCATCCATGGTGATCGCATCGACGGGAATTCCGAGAAAATCAATCTTCTGGTTTTCGCCCATATTACATCAGTTTGAATTAACAAGTTGCTCAACAATGCGCCCGGCCGTCTTACCATCCCAAAGCTCAGGCCGTTCGGGTTTCCTGTCCTGCTCCAGCGTATAACGGTATTCTTTACGGATCAGGTTGATATCATTTCCCACAAGGACGCTTGCTCCTCCATATTCCCTGAGTGTGACCGGCCGTTCGGTATTCCATCTCAGGGTAAGGCATGGCGTCCCAAGTACCGTACATTCCTCCTGCAATCCTCCGCTGTCGGTAAGCATGATCCTTGCATCCATGTTCAGCCGGAGCATATCGTGATAATTTATCGGTTCGAGAAGAAAAAGATTCTCCGTTTTGCGCAGTTTTTCCCATAAACCGAAATCCTGTACGTTCTTACGCGTTCGCGGGTGAATGGGCCAGAACAGCATCATGTCTTTGCATACCTCATCAGTGAGAAACGCGGTAAGTTGTCCCAGCGTTTCAACCGAATCTACATTGGAGGGCCTGTGAAGTGTAATAACTCCGTAGGGAAAACGGGTGAGGTGGTCATCAAGCGCCACTGGATCGATCTCCGAAGGAGCTATGCTGTTGGCCGAAATGATATCTTTCAGGGAAAGGGCGGAGGCTTTTTCACGGTTCTCTTCCAAAGTATCTATCATAATATTTCCCACGAAGCGTATCCTTTCATCCGGCACTCCTTCGCGCCGGAGGTTTTCACCCGAGATACGGTCGGGAGTGAATAGCAGATCGGATAACCTGTCTGTTACCAGGCGGTTGATCTCTTCCGGCATCTTCAGATCGCCCGATCTTAACCCGGCTTCGATATGACAGCACTGAACATGCTCCTTTTTCGCTGTTACCGAACAGGCAAGGGTTGCGTTTACATCACCCACCACCACAACCCAGTCGGGCTTCTCCTTCCTCAGCACCTTCTCAAATTCAATCATTGTCTGTCCTACCTGCTCTGCATGTGAGCCCGATCCGATTTCAAGGTTGATATCCGGATCAGGGATTCCCAGTGCCCTGAAAAAAGCTTCAGACATCCTTACATCATAGTGCTGGCCGGTATGAACCAAAAGATGTTGAAGGGAATCTCCGTTTTTCGCATTATAATCCACGATGGCCCGGATGAAGGGAGCAATTTTCATAAAGTTCGGACGTGCGCCCACAACAGAGACAATTTTTTTCATTCTTAAAAATTTTTGTGAAAAGGAATCTGCAAGTTTTCAATCATTCCCTTATAATTGTTTTAAATATAGGCTTATGTCCTCAGGGCTTGGGTTTCAGTTCACGAAATTAAAAAATATAAGGCCTGCCATCATAGCTCCAACGAAGTAGTTATCAACCGTAGATTTATCTCTGCCTTTAACCTATCATTATTAACATTTTAGATTGAATTAATTCAATTACCAATCCGCTTTTTTGAATTAATTTCCATTAAACCCCCATTTTTTCAGGTTAAAAACCGTGAGACTACCCGTAAATGGCAATAGGAAAATCCGCCAAATCGTGTAGAGGGCTCACTTTTTATTTGTTTTGCTATTATGAGAAGTAAATTATTTCATTATTCAGGTTGTGGTACTCTAAAATCAGCAGAGGAAAACATAAACTGCAAAATTCGTCAAACTGAATCACTACTACTTTTGGGGGTTTTTCCGGAAAATATTTTTTAACTCTTCATTCATTGACGTTTGTCATACAAAAACATATTTTTGTCAATACTCCTTTGGAAATCGGTCTTCCTTAAATTTTTTAATATGGATTATTGCGCATTTGAACCCGCATATACCTGGATATCTGTTAATAATAAAAATCTTATGCATATATTAATGCAATCTTAATTTTTAAGGGATTAAATTTTCATATCCGGTCTCATGATCAGAACGAGAGAGATCCTGTACAGTACCTGGTAAGCGGCACCGAGATCCACGGGGATATTACATGCATGTCACTAATGACGGGAGTTATAAAAATGAATAAGAGAAACTGAAAGCAGGATTTTTTTTGAAGTTAATCCGGATTATAAGATATTAAAATATTTAATTTCGCGGAGTGGATCATTGATTTTTTTGAAATTTGTACGTTTGGTATATTCTTAATAAAATTCTGGATGTCAATAAGATGATATAATTTTAATCGGAATTTAATATGAATTAATTTATATCGAGTATAAATAATTAAGTTTTTTAAGTATTCCATCCTTTTCAATAACAAAATTCATTTACTTGCGTAAGTAAAGAATATTTATTTTTATCAATTACAAATAAGGTTACATCAATTAAAAGGGGTATTTAGTCAAATCATTTTTTTTTGATTTTCTCTTTTGATTTTCACCTAAACTTATTAAAAAGTCGTTGGGATGAGATGGATAGCGATTGTTCTGTACATCGTCCTTGCCCAAGTTACGCTTCAGGGGCAAAGCGATGTCTTTAATATACTTTTCAAGCAGGATTTTGAAAACACAACACCCGGACAGTATAATGCGAATGAATGGAAACGTGACTGGAATAGTCCGGCATACCAGAATGGCCTGGAAAAGACAAAAATCCTGCTTGAGAGTGACGGTAATCATGTGATGCAATGGAATTATCCGAAGGGCTCTGTGGGCCCTTCAGCCGGCGGTGCGCAATGGGAAGCTCCTTTCGCCGGTCAGGATGAGGTCTATATGTCTTACAAAATCAGGTTCAAGCCCGGTTTCAACTGGGTGGAAGGAGGCAAGCTGCCCGGGCCCGGCGGGGGTCCTGCCTATGGCAGTGGAACACCGATGGAATGGGACGAAGGCTTCACGGCCAGGCTGATGTGGCGATTTGGGGAGAATGCAGGGAAGGTGATGTTTTATGCATACTACCAGGATAAGCCAGGACTCTATGGTGCCGGGCATCCGTGGAGCAATTATGTTTTGAAGACAGATCCCGAAAGGTGGTACACCATTACCATCCGTATTGTTATGAACAGCTTTGACCAGAACAAACTGGTATCCGATCCTCATCATGCGGGGAATCATGACGGTCTGATGGAAGGTTTTATAGATGGTGTACTGATGACTTCCGTTACCGGCATCTGCTTCGCGAACCTTCCATCCATAAAGGTCGATAAGATGCATATCACTTCATTTTTCGGGGGTAACGGATCCAATTACGCCGCCGCCCGTGATGAATGGAATCTTCTTGACGATGTATATGTATTCAACTACGCACCCGGTGTAAATGTTCCCAGGGGCCATACCCCCAGTCCGAAAGGAAGGGTGCTCCAGTTACCGAACCTTGAACAAAGTATCAGCGTCCCAGTTACCGACACACAAGCTCCTTCGGTGCCGAAGGGTCTTTTCGCCGATGAAGTGACCGAAAACAGATTTCACCTTAAATGGAATCCCTCGTCCGATAATACCGGAGTAACCGGTTACCATGTTTATATCGACGGGAAAGATGCGGGAAAATCTTCAGGCACAGCTTATACGGTCACAAATCTCATCGGCGGTACGAAATACTCCGTTTGCCTCTCGGCTTATGATGCGGCTTCCAACGAGAGCCAAAAAAGCACTCCTATTGTAATTCAAACGATAGGTGAGTCAAATGCCGATCTCCAATCCCCTTCAGTACCAGGCGGGCTGGTTCTTAACGGAAAAACGGAGAGCTCTGTTTCCATGAGCTGGTCGCCGTCAACCGATAATGTGGGTGTATCGGGTTATATCATCTTCCTGAATGGCACTGTGAAAGGAACATCTACCGGTACCTCTTACAGGATCAATGATCTGAGGTCCAATACTTCTTACGCCCTGACGGTCTCTGCATATGACGCTTCATCTAACAAAAGCCTTCCTTCACAGGCTCTCATGGTCACTACCGAAAATTCGGCTGCCTCCGGCGATCCGGGCGATAAATCCAAGGGCGAAACTGCACTGCCCAAAGTCAGCATCATTGAAGTTCACAATGAGACTGACAATCGTGCCCAGACCATTTCTGAGATCAGCTCCTATGGGAATGCCGAATTGTTTAATTTCGGACTGATGATCAGCAAGAATGAAGACCCCGAAATAGGTGGAAGTGTTTTCAATGCCATCGCCGGCAATTACTATGTCAGGAATGACGGCCGCGTAACAAAAGATCTGAAGGTTTTATATAACTTCTCGGAAGGTAAGGGTTCGGTTATCCGGGACCTTTCCCGCTCGAAAACCCCTCTCAACCTGAACATCAGGAATCTTTCCGGAATAACCTGGTTGCCCGGACAGGGACTCAAAGTAACGGGGAATACGGTCATTTCTTCCGCAGCCGCACCTGCAGGTCTGCTGGAGTCGCTCGCCTCCACAGGTGAAGTAACCCTCGAAGCATGGATCAAGCCTGCCGAAACTGCACAGGAAGGTCCGGCGAATATCATTTCCCTTTCCACAGATTCATACAACGGGGCTGCATCACTTGCCCAGAACGGGGGTTCGGAGGGGTATGATTTTCATGTCAGCCTGATGACGACCTCGACCAACGGAACCGGTCTTCCCGAATGTTTCACGACAGACAAATTGGAGGATATTGCTCTCCAGCATGTGATCTACACCCGGGACAACCAGGGGAATGAAAAAATCTACATCAACGGAATCGAAAGGTATTCCGGAATACGAACCGGAGATTTCTCATCCTGGACAAACAATTACAAATTGGTCCTTGCCAATGAACTGGCAGGCTCAAGATCATGGACAGGGACCTATTTCCTGGTGGCCCTGTATAACCGTGCCCTTAACGATGGTGAAGTTGAACAAAACTATAAAGCGGGCTTCGGTAAGTTACAGTTTAACTCCATTCTTAATAACCTTGAACCGGCTACTCATTATTTCATGAAAGCCTTTGCCCGCACGGACGCCGGTATACATTACGGGGAAGTCGTAGATTTTGAAACCGTGCAAAATAAGGTTACCGAAGCCGATTCCATCCAGATGAAGGTATATCCAAATCCTTCCGATGGAGTGTTCAGGGTCTCATTCCGCTATACTCAGGTCGAGTACGCCACCCTGAACATCTCTGATATGAGTGGAAAACTCGTATATTCTGAAGTTATTCCCGTTAATACTTACGGTCTACCTGAAGAAAAAGAGTTCTATATGACGAACAAACTCAAAAACGGGATCTATTTCGTGACGTTGATCCTGGGTGAAACTACAAGTACAAAAAAACTCATCATTCAAAAATAGTACAGTTGCTGATTTATGGTGCATCCTCTGTAACTAATCCTGAAACTTGAATTTCCCCGGCATATCGCCGGGGAAATTTTTTTTCCTCCTGCTGCAAAAACGCCTTCCGGGCGGGATCAGTCCTTGTTAATCGCCATCCTAACCTTTTTATCAGTGGAAATGGACACTTTTGACAATGCTTAGCTGCTGTATATCAAATAATTTCACGAAAACCCATTTTTGACCCCCAAAATTTCATTCTGTTCCGCTTTTTTCTGTTTCTTTTACATAAGGAAAACATATTGGCAATGAACTGGAAATTTGCTGCATTATTTTTATTTATTCCCTTACAAGGCTATTCACAGGATAAACCTTACACTATTCTTTTCAGACATGATTTTGAGAATGACACACCGGGGTTGTACAGGAAGGATCAATGGCGGAAAGACTGGAACAGTCCCCCATATGCAAACGGCCTCGAGAGGATTGATATCATCACCACCGAAGATGGAAATAAAGTGATGCAATGGAATTTTCCTGAAGGCAGCGTCGGGCCCGTTATGGGAGGTGGACAATGGGAAGCTCCCTTTCCCGGTAAGGTCGAAGTGTACATGTCATACAATATTAAGTTCAAGCCGGGTTTTAAATGGGTCCAGGGAGGTAAGCTGCCGGGACTCGGCGGCGGGCCCCCCTATGGCAGTGGTACACCGATGAAATGGAATGAAGGTTTTTCCGCCCGGCTAATGTGGAGATTCGGAGCCAATGCCGGAAAGATCATGTTTTATTCCTATCACCAGGATAATCCGGATATCTACGGTGCCGGTTATCCATGGGCCAGATATATCCTGCGGACAACTCCCGAAAAGTGGTATAACATCACCATCCGGGTGGTAATGAATACGATCGATCCCGGAAAACTGGTCACTGATCCCCGGCATGCCGGAAATCATGACGGCATCATGGAAGGATTTATTAACGGTCTCCTCATGCTCTCGGTGCAAGGGATCTCCTTCAGAAACCTCCCTTCCATCCATATTGATAAAATGGACATCACTTCATTTTTCGGTGGCAGCGGATCTGAATATGCCGCTGCCCGTGATGAATGGATCCTGCTCGATGATGTCTGTCTCTTCGAATATACCGATACGCTCAACAATCCCGTGGGAAACGTCCCGAGTAAACCGGGACGAATCTTAAGTTTGCCCAATTCCCTCCCTGATTCGCCGGCAGGAGCAAACTCAGAAGCCGGCGGGAATGCCAAGACAGGATCCTTCAATATTCCCACGGGTTTACATATTATTCAAAATTCGCAGAACCAGTTGAACATCGCCTGGGACAAGGCACCGGAAGAATCACCGGTCGATCATTATGTTATTTATTTAAACGGGGTCAGAAAGGGTATTTCCAATTCAGCCTCTTACCTGGTGCGCGGACTGATGCCCCACACCGAATATTCCATTGCCGTGGCGGCATCGGATACCCGGGGTCATGAAAGCCAAATGTCCACGCCACTTATCGTCACAACACGAGGACCCGATACACAGGCACCATCACCCCCCCTGGGATTGCAGGTTACTGAAATAAGTGAAACCCGGGTGGACATATCCTGGAAACCCGCCAATGACAACACCAAAGCGGCCGGATATGTTATTTTTGTGAACGAAACTGTCGTAGGCACATCCATGGGAACTCATTATTCAGTAAAGGGACTTAAACCCGGAAGCACATACAGCATTGCGGTCTCTGCGTATGATGCGGACGGTAATAAAAGCGAAAAATCGGAGCCGGTGACGGTAGGAACGAAAAACGACGGGAATTGAGTTTCCGCGTACATTTTGGCAAATTTGGGCCTTCTTTTATAATAAATGGGATGATAGGACCAGGTAATTTTTGCTACGAAAGATATCTAACTCCGGAGCAGCCGGTGAGATCCATATTTTTATCAATCAAATAAAATTTAGGATCAATGATGAAAAAACAGGAATGAACTAAAGAAAAAATGAGAGAGCCGGATTTGATATACTTAACTTGTAATTACTGTTGATTCCACATTGGGATTGGATCGCTAAACCATCCAATGGTCCGGTTGTTAAATAGTATATCATCCATCATAACTTTCCCTGTTCTGGCCTGAAGAAGTTGATTCTTTCAGAGATTTTGTCATTAAACCTTATTACCAAACCAATGACTGCACACCGGTTTTACGCCATTTTTCAAGATATAAAAGGCATAAAAAATGTACTTTTTATCGCACTTTTTTTGCCTCTCCTGATTTCCGGCAAAGCACAAGCATCGGGAGCTAATCCGCTGTTTATACCTGTTTTCAGCCCCGCATTATCTGAATTTACAGGATTTGATCGTGCCCTGACGGGTATAGACGAAACGGTCCGGGAAAGACGATTAATGTCTGCCAAAAACCACTATCGGATTGCTACTTCCGTTACCGGAGAGGGATCCATTCTCCTTGAGCCCGATCAGCACAATTATGAAGAAGGCTCTTTCGTGCAGCTTACTGCAAATCCGGAATTAAACTGGTCTTTCAACGGATGGAGCGGCGATGTCACCGGTATCGATAATCCTGTTACACTTACTATGGATGGTGACAAGGCCGTATCCGCAAGCTTCCTGCAAACTTCATTTACCCTGTCAGTGAATACGACAGGCAATGGATCTGTTTCCAAAAATCCGGATCAGACTGTTTTTAATGATGGTGAAACGGTAGATCTCACAGCAACTGCGGATCCGGGCTGGACATTCACCGGCTGGTCGGGCGACGCTTCGGGAAGCGCCAACCCCTTAACGGTCACCATGGATGCCGATAAAAACATCACGGCCACCTTTACACAAACCACTTACACCCTTACTGTAAATGCAACCGGCAGCGGAACAGTTTCCAAAAATCCCGATCAGACGACCTTCAACAGCGGAGAGACCGTTGACCTTACAGCTAATCCGGCTGCAGGTTGGTCCTTTTCCGGGTGGTCGGGCGGCGGAACCTCGGGCAGCACCAACCCCATTACCGTCACTATGGATGCCAATAAAACAGTCACGGCAACATTCACCCAAAATACCTATACACTCACCCTAAATGCAACCGGCAACGGGTCGGTTTCCAAAAACCCCGACCAGACAACTTTCAACAGCGGCGAGACCGTTGAGCTTACGGCGACTCCGGCTGCGGGTTGGTCCTTCTCCGGATGGTCCGGTGGAACCTCGGGCAGCACCAACCCCATCACGGTCACCATGGATGCCAACAAAACAGTCACGGCAACATTCACCCAAAATACCTATACCCTCACCGTAAATACTACCGGCAGCGGGTCGGTTTCCAAAAACCCCGACCAGACGACTTTTAACAGTGGCGAGACCGTCGATCTTACGGCGACTCCGGCTGCGGGCTGGTCCTTCTCCGGATGGTCCGGTGGAACCTCGGGCAGCACCGACCCCATTACGGTCACCATGGATGCCAACAAAACGGTAACGGCCACATTCACCCAAAATACCTATACCCTCACCGTAAATACTACCGGCAACGGGTCGGTTTCCAAAAACCCCGACCAGACAACTTTCAACAGCGGAGAGACCGTTGAGCTTACGGCGACCCCCGATGCAGGATGGTCCTTCTCCGGGTGGTCGGGGGGCGGAACCTCGGGCAGCACCAACCCCATTACGGTCACCATGGATGCCAACAAAACAGTCACCGCCACATTCACCCAAAATACCTATACCCTCACCATAAATAAGATTGGCAGCGGAACGGTTTCCAAAAATCCCGACCAGACAACTTTCAACAGCGGAGAGACCGTTGACCTTACAGCTAATCCGGCTGCGGGATGGTCTTTCTCCGGATGGTCTGGAGGAGCCTCGGGCAGCACCAACCCCATTACGGTCACCATGGATGCCAATAAAAGCATTACGGCTGCGTTCACACAAAATACTTTCCAGCTGACACTCGAAACGGACGGGACACCAGGCGCAGTGGTCAGTCCATCCGGAAATACAACCGTAAATGAAGGTGATGCACAACCCATTTCTGTGACGACCGTTCCGTCGGGCTATACTTTCCAAAACTGGACGATATCCTCTGGGTCTGCAGTTATTGCCGATGCCTCAGCGCAGAGCACCACGGTGACACTGACAGGAAATGCCACAATCCAGGCTAATTTCGCTGCCGATCCTTTCACGCTCTCCGTCAGTGTCACGGGCAGCGGAACCGTTTCCAAAGATCCGGATCTCACTGCTTATGACCCGGGCACACATGTCGATCTGACCGCCAATCCAGATCCTTCATGGATGTTTGCGAACTGGAGCGGTGATCTCTCCGGCAGTGCGAATCCCGTGACCCTGACTATGAATGCGGACAAAACGGTTATGGCGAATTTTGCAGCAACAACATACCAGCTCACCGTGCTGACCGACGGTACGACGGGATCAGCTGTCAGCCCCTCCGGTACCACGATGGTCAATGAAGGTGAGGCACAGGCGATCTCAGTAAGCACGGTTCCCTCAGGATACAGCTTCGTAAACTGGACCGGTGAGGCAGGATCTCCCTCGATAGCCGATCCTTCCTCCCAAAGTACGACGGTCACCCTTTCGACAGGTGATGCTACAGTGCAGGCAAACTTCGTACAGGATACCTATACCCTCACGGTAAATACAACAGGCAGCGGTTCGGTTTCCAAAAACCCAAACCAGACGACTTTCAACAGCGGTGCGACTGTCGATCTTACGGCGACCCCTGTTGCAGGATGGTCCTTTTCCGGATGGTCGGGCGATGCATCGGGTAGTGTTAACCCGCTGACGGTAACCATGAATGCCAATAAGACCATCATGGCTACCTTTACCCAGGATACCTATACCCTCACGGTAAATACAACCGGCAGTGGTTCGGTTTCCAAAAACCCAAACCAAACGACTTTTAACAGCGGTGCGACCGTCGATCTTACGGCGACCCCTGCTGCAGGATGGTCCTTCTCCGGATGGTCGGGCGATGCATTGGGTAGTGTTAACCCGCTGACGGTAACCATGAACGCCAATAAGACCATCACGGCTACCTTTTCCCAGGATACCTATACCCTCACGGTAAATACAACCGGCAGCGGTTCGGTTTCCAAAAACCCAAACCAGACGACTTTTAACAGCGGTGCGACTGTCGATCTTACGGCGACCCCTGTTGCAGGATGGTCCTTCTCCGGATGGTCGGGCGATGCATCGGGAAGCGTCAACCCGCTGACGGTGACCATGAACGCCAATAAGACCATCACGGCTACCTTTACCCAGGATACCTATACCCTCACGGTAAATACAACCGGCAGTGGTTCGGTTTCCAAAAACCCAAACCAAACGACTTTCAACAGCGGTGCGACCGTCGATCTTACGGCGACCCCTGTTGCAGGATGGTCCTTCTCCGGATGGTCGGGCGATGCATCGGGAAGCGTCAACCCGCTGACTGTGACCATGAACGCCAATAAGACCATCACGGCTACCTTTACCCAGGATACCTATACCCTCACGGTAAATACAACCGGCAGTGGTTCGGTTTCCAAAAACCCAAACCAGACGACTTTCAACAGCGGTGCGACTGTCGATCTTACGGCGACCCCTGTTGCAGGATGGTCCTTTTCCGGATGGTCGGGCGATGCATCGGGTAGTGTTAACCCGCTGACGGTAACCATGAACGCCAATAAGACCATCATGGCTACCTTTACCCAGGATACATATACTCTTACGGTTAATACAACAGGCAGCGGGACGGTTTCCAAAAACCCAAACCAGACGACTTTCAACAGTGGCGAGACCGTTGAACTTACGGCAACTCCGGCTGCGGGTTGGTCTTTTTCCGGGTGGTCGGGTGATGCCTTGGGGAGCGTCAACCCGCTTATGGTAACCATGAACGCCAACAAGACCATCACGGCTACCTTCACACAAATTACCTATTCCCTTACAGTCAATACCACCGGCAGCGGGACGGTTTCCAAAAACCCCAACCAGACGACTTTCAACAGTGGCGAAACCGTTGAGCTTACAGCGACTCCGGCTGCGGGTTGGTCCTTCTCCGGATGGTCCGGGGGCGGAACCTCGGGCAGTACCAACCCCATTACGGTCACCATGGATGCCAACAAAACGGTCACGGCCGCATTCACCCAAAATACCTATACCCTCACCGTAAATACTACCGGTAGCGGAACGTTTTCCAAAAATCCGGATCAGACGACTTTCAATAGCGGAGAGACCGTTGTTCTTACAGCGACCCCTTCTGCAGGATGGTCTTTTTCCGGGTGGTCGGGTGATGCATTGGGGAGCGTCAATCCGCTTACGGTAACCATGAACGCCAATAAGACCATCACGGCTACCTTCACACAGATTACCTATACCCTTACAGTCAAAACCACCGGCAGCGGGTCGGTCACCAAAAACCCCAACCAGACAACTTTCAACAGTGGCGAGACCGTCGAGCTTACGGCGAACCCTTCTGCAGGGTGGTCATTCTCCGGGTGGTCCGGTGATGCCTCCGGCAGTACCAATCCGCTGTCAGTGACCATGAACGCCAATAAGACCATAACCGGTAACTTCAGCCAGATAACCTATGAACTCACGGTTGAGACCGACGGTACTCCGGGAGCCACCGTCAATCCTTCGGGGACGGTTAGTGTCGGCCAGGGAGTGTCCCAGTCTCTCTCTGTTTCCAATGTTCCCTCAGGTTACAGCTTCAACAACTGGACGGTGACTGCGGGTACGGCAACGATCGCTAATGCGAACGCGGCAAATACATCCGTAACGCTTTCTTCAGGAAACGCCACGGTACAGGCCAATTTTAAAAAATTCCCGGAGATCCAGAATGTCACTATCCCTAACCAGTCAATGAAGATAGGCGATGTGGTTACAGCCCTCATCTCTGTTTTCGATGACGGTGGAAAGAATTATTCCCTGGTTTCAGGAACCATCGGCGGGTATACACTCGGGAACCTTCACAGGCTTACTTCGACAGGATACACGGCTACATTTACCATTAATGCCGGCGGGACCAGCTTTTTGGCATCACAGGATATCCCTGTGACCAATCTTGTTCTCAGCGACGGCACCAATCAGAATCCGCCGTTCAGCAAGTCGATCAGCCAGGGCAGCGATCCTATCGATGCAAAGGCTCCCGTGATCAACCTCATCCATGTCCAGTCGGGAAACAAAAAGATCGGTGACCAGGTGGTTTTAATAATCAATGCAGACGGAACAGGCTATTCATTGAATCCTACTTCTACAGTGAATGGGATCTCCGTTACGGAAACCAATATGAGTTATGAAGAAGTGGGAGGCGGGAGTTATGCAATCAACTATACGGTAAGGGCAGGTGACACGGATGTCGGCCCCGGTGAGCTAAAGGCCAGGATACTTATGAATGATCCGGCCGGAAATCCCAGTTCACCGGTGACTTCGTTGCAAAATGTCAGTGCTGTCACTATCGATGCTCATGCACCTGTTGTCCAGGGAATGCAGGTTCCTTCGGGTGATATCGGACCGGGGGGAAACGTCACTGTAACCGTTCATGCCGACGGAAATGGTTATACTTCCTCTACTGCGACTACCATCAATGGGGTATCCATAAGTTCATCACGGGTGACCTTCACCGAACAATCCGGTGGCGATTACACTCTTTCCTATACTGTGGCAACGGGCGATAACGAGGTGCCACGTGGAGGTCTGCAGGTAAGACTCTACCTCCGGGATGCCGCGGGCAATGTAGCGGGTCCGTTCTCAAATATCGATGCCAACTCCCTGCTTATTTATACCTCACTTCCCACAGCTTCGCTTTCAGGCACCCAGTCGGTTTGTGAAGGTGACAATGCCGGTCTTTCCATAACCCTTACAGGGAAATCCCCATGGAGTATCAAACTTAGCAACGGATCTACCACTGATGAATATACCAGTATCAACAATTCATCATTCCAGATCACCCTCAGCCCGGTCACAACGCACACCTATACCATTACAGAAGTGAAAGATGTCCACGGCACAACAAACACCGGGAGCGGATCAGCGAAGGTTACCGTCAACAGCAGAACCGATGTTCAGATCACCAACCTGCAATCTGCCTACAATGTCACGGACGATCCCGTCCTTTTGCAGGCCAGTGTAGCAGGAGGAACATTCTCGGGTCCGGGCGTCAACAGTTCAACAGGTTATTTTGATCCGGGTGTTGCCGACACAACAAATTCACCCCACACCATTGTCTATAGCTATACCAATCCCTCAGGATGTGTGAGTATGGACACCGCTATCGTCTTTGTCCTTGGTGCAGAAGGGGATGTCTATATCCCGAAACCTGTTTACTGCGACTTCAACAATCCTTTCACGGTTACGGCCGCTAACGGGGCAGGTGCAACGGGCACATTCAAATTACTGAACCCATCCGGCTCGGAAGTGCCGGGACTTACCGATAATCACAACAATACCGCAGTGATCGATCCCGGAAGCCTGGCAGTAGGCAGTTATAAGGTTATATATGAATATACCGACATCATACCGCTAAGCCTTGAAAAAGGATTCTCGGTGGAAACCGCATCCCAGCCTTCCTTCCTAACCCCCGGCAAGACCGTCTTCTGTCAGAATGAAGCACCTGTTGCCCTGACAAGTAACGTCAGCGGTGCAACATTCCAGGGACCAGGCGTAACCGGGGATATTGAGAACGGGTTCAAATTCGATCCTTCCAAAGGGCAGACGGGTGATAACACATTGACTGTCACCAGTTCCTCGACGAACGGATGCAGCCTTTCCGCAACAAAGGTCGTAAAAGTCAATTTCGCACCAGCATTGGATTTCAGCACAGATAAGGTTTGTGTTAGTTCCGAGGATACCATAAAATTCCTCAATACAACCGGAAATAATTATATGGTATCCGGCTGGAAATGGGATTTTGACGATCCGGCCAGCGGATCTAAGAACACAAGCATTATGGAAGCCCCCGAACATCTCTTTACTTCGGGAGGCACCCATAACATCACTCTCATTGGCGAAACAGCAGAGGGTTGTGCCGACACCCTCGTGAAACAGGTGAATTTCCATACAAGGCCGGTTGGTTCATTCACCTGGACGAGCGATTGTTTCAATGGATCGCCAACCCTCTTCAGCAGCCAGATGCAGACTTTAGAACCGGTGACTTCCTATCAATGGAGCATTGTCAATCCGGGCAGTAAAAGCTTCGGCACGAACAACGATTCCGCATCCTATACTTTTGAAACCCTAGGCGATTATACGATACGACTTTATGCTGAGACAAGCGGAGGTTGCGGAAATACGGTTGAGAAAACTCTCAGTCTCAAACCTATAGTTAACCTGTCGGCAAACTGGCCATATCAGGAAGATTTCAACGGCAGCCAGCAGTCGTGGTCTAAAGGGCAGGCAGATTCTTCAGAATACAACAGCTGGAATTACAACAATGTGGATTTCAGCAACGGCGGCTCAAACCAAACTCATGCATGGTTCACCGATGTACCGCCGGGCCCTGCATCTGAACAATCCTACATCATTTCTCCATGCTATGATTTCAGGGATATTGAAAGACCGATGGTCAGCATGGATATTTACAGGAGCCTTGAGAATGAGAAAGAAGGTGTGGTGCTCCAGGCAAGGGCCGGCAATTCAAACTGGCAGAACGTGGGCGTCCCGGGGAATGGGATCAACTGGTACACCTCAGACCGGATCACGGCAGTGCCGGGTGGTCAGGGTACGGGCTGGACAGGCAAAAGCTACTCCGGATCAGATGACGGATGGGTCATGGCACGTCATGATCTGGATCTCGTCGCCGGGAAACAGAACGTCCAGTTCCGGCTTTTCTACGGTTCAAACCATACGTCATCCGCCTCCGAGGGCTTCGGCTTCGATAATTTCAACCTCAGTTCACGCACCCGGAACGTTCTGCTTGAACATTTCACCAATGCTTCCGACAGTGAAAACAAGACAGCCAACACTGTGGTTAACCCCCTGTACAACCATCTTTTCGACGATCTGGTCAAACTTGAATACCATACCGAGTTTCCTGGCGAGGATCCTTTAAATGACATTAACCCGGCAATGCCGGCCACCCGGGTGCTGTTCTACGGGATCACTTCAGTACCGTATACCGTACTTAACGGAGGGACGGATAATTCGCTGCGCTTCAATTATGTCAACTCGACCATCGAACAGAAGGATGTCAGGATCCAGTCGCTTAAGGATCCATCCTTCGATATCGGCCTGCAGGTGGAATACGCAGAGGACCACCTCAATGCCGATGTGACGGTGACAGCTCTCAAAGACCTCCCGGCTGAAGAACGTATCATCCAGGTCGTTGTCTACGAAAAACTCCTGGAGGGGATCAATACACAGAACGGCGAATCGAACTTCCTCAACGTGGCCATTGAGATGCTGCCGAACGCTGCAGGAACTGCCGAATTTAACAGCTGGAACAAGGGCAAGTCAAATACCTATCACTTTACCTGGAATTACAGCAATGTTTTCAATGTGGATATGCTGAGGGTCGCATCGTTTATCCAGAGTGATCTTACCAAGGAAGTGTACCAGGCAGTGGCCGACGATAATACGAACATCACTACGGGGCGCAGAGAAACTCCTGTCTCAGGGCCTTCCGTGAGGATCTATCCCAACCCGGCAAACGACATTGTCAATATCGAAGTCGCTGCACCGGGCAGGGGAAAATGCTACGCCGAGATCCTGGATATGGCCGGCCGCGTTTTATTGCGGGAGCAGATCAACCCGGATGAAAACATAAAACAGGTCAGCCTGAATTCACTCAATAAGGGATTGTACTTTGTGCGGATAAGCAACAGCCGCGGCATAACGTGGAATGTAACCAAACTGGTCATCATGAAATGAGCGTTGTAACGATGAGTATTCCACGTATCCTTCTTAACCCTTGAAATCCTTCATGGGAAAAAAAACAGTCGTTAAGCGCAGCAGGAAATTTATGCTCTTTGCAGGCATCGTCATCCTGCTGGCGGTAATGGCCTCGCTATCCCTGGATTTTTTCTCAGCCTTCCTCATGAAAACCCAACGAACGGAAGCCAACACTCTGCTCATCGAAGGATGGTTGAGAAATTCAAGTCTTGCGAAAGCAGCCGAAGAGTTCAAAAAGCATGATTATGACTTCATTATCACTACCGGAAATTTACTTCCCGACGAATATGAACTCGATCAGAACGGCTATCTGATCTTCTATATCCCTGGCGATTCTGTGGACAGGGAGGAAGGGAGCCTCCATATAGGAGTAAAAGCGTACAGTTCCATTCCCGGTGACGATGCCGCACATTTCAACTTTTGGATCAATGATTCTCTGGCCGGAGATTTTAAGGCCTCAGGACATGCAAAAAAATATGAGGTCCCGTATAAATCGAACCGCCTTCCCGATTCGGTGATGATCCAGTTTGACAATGATAGAGCCAACTATGGTGACCGTAATCTCTTCGTGACCGGCTTGTATATAGGGAATGTCTTTTACAGGCCGTATACGATCAATGCAGCCTACGATATAGGACCGCCCGATGGCATCAAGAGAGAAGAACGAAATTCGGAATCCTACGCGGGACTGGCCAGGTCGAGGCTCGCCGCGAGTGGCATCGCCCGGGAAAAGATCATTTCCGTTCCCGGTATCCGTACAGATATCAACCGCACTTACCACAGTATCCTCTCCCTGCGGGACTGGCTCGAAACCTCCGGGGCTGACATTCGGGGGATCAATGTCATTACGGATTCGTATCATTCCCGGAGAACCTGGCTTACCTGCCGTAAGGTCCTGGAAGAAAACCGTCCTGTCGGGGTTATCGCTATACCCCCCGAGCCCGCTAAATCCCGGTTGTCAAAGAATATTTTCATTGCAAAGCAGGCCGTGGCATATATTTATTATAAATTCCTGCTTCTCCCGGTAAAAACCTCCCGGTTATTCGCGCCGTAAACAACGTTGAAATTTTTGTTCAACATGAATATTCGTCACCTCTGAAAGTTCTTCCTCCCTCACAATCTGACCCCTTTAGAAAAACAATGGAGTAAAGACGGATATTTTCCATGCTGATTTTTGATCCGCCTGAAACCTTCTACTCCAAAGGGTTTCGTGATTGAACCGCTCTCAATCATCTTCGACTGTTCATATGGATTAAAATGACTTTTGTCAAAATTCCCAAACTGATATAATTATATTTAGTAATTTAGGACCTCCTAATCTTTAATAATAATGACGTTCGCGAGTCTACAAACCAAGCTATCCTCGATCTACCTTTCCAACAAAGCTGAAGGACAAAAAAGATATTTACTGGTATTCGAGCTTTTAATCGTGAGCTGTATATACCTTGCCTCCATCCTTGCCTGGAAAAAATTCGGGAATGAAAATGCGGGATTCAGCAGGGAATATATCCTCCTCGGTATTTATAACATAGTTTCCTGGATCATTCTTTACCGGCTTACCATTATCGCAAAACTTCCCAGGACACAGAGATATATCCAGATTTTTTTCAATTTTGCGAGAATAGCATTTCTTGAACTCTTCATACTTTTCACCCTTAAGTTCATCTTCGGATATCAGCAAGTGGACGCGATCTTTCTTTTCCTCTATGCAGGGATCAACTTTTTCGTCCTCTTTCATCTGAGGGTTTTCACGTACCACGTCTATAAAACTTACCGTGCAAACGGCTACGATCTTCATAAAGTTATCATCATCGCCGACTCCCGTTCCGTGGATCTTATTGAAACCATACAGGCCAACAAGGATTGGGGCTTCCAGATCGTTGAGATCCTTTCGGATTCAAAAGAGATCATTGCCCGGTACGGGAAGGAAATCAAGATCCTGCCGGAATCCACCGATCTTAAAAACATCCTCGACACGGAGGTGATTGATGAGGTCATCTTCGCAAAACGCAGGATAGATGCCGGAGCCCTTAAGGAAATCATCCGGATTTGCAATGAAATCGGCGTGATCTTCAGGCAGCAGTCAGGCCTATCCTCCTATTCCGGCCTTCAGTTATATGCCCTGAACAATGCAGAAATGCTGACCCTGATAGACACTCCGTCAAGCAGTCTCTCGCTTTTCTATAAATCTGTAACCGATCTGTATTTTTCTTTCCTGCTTTTGTTATTCTTATCGCCCGTTCTGATCCTTATTTCCATCCTGATCAAACTTGATTCAAAAGGTCCGGTTCTCTTCAAACAGGAACGTGTAGGTCTGCGGGGACGAAGGTTTACGCTTTATAAATTCAGGTCGATGAAAATTAACGCCGAGGAGGATCTGAAGGATTTAAGTATCCTCAATGAAATGGACGGGCCGGTTTTCAAAATTAAGAATGACCCGCGCATCACCCGGATCGGTAGGTTACTCAGAAGATCAGGCCTGGATGAACTGCCCCAGCTTTACAATGTCTTCCGTGGCGAGATGTCGCTGATCGGACCGCGTCCTCCCCTTCCTGACGAAGTAACGCAGTACAAACGCTGGCAGCTGCGACGTCTCTCCGTAAAACCAGGGATAACATGTACATGGCAGGTCATTCCCAACCGGAATGAGGTCAAATTTGACAGCTGGATGGAACTCGATCTTCAATACATCGATAACTGGTCACTCCGGAAAGACTTTATGCTTCTGATACGGACCATCCGTACCGTCCTTTTCGCCACCGGGCATTAAGCCGGCAGTCCGGAAGTGTTTCTGTTCATGTACTACCCTGTGAAATAAAATTCCATAGCCCTTTCAAAAGATACAGTTTTACCTGTTCTTTGCTGAATTAAGCCTTTCTGCAGGGATTGGAAGTACAGAATTCGCATGAACTTCGTACCTTTATAAATCGTTTAGGACAAATATACCCTCTTAAGCAGGGTTTCACCGTATCCCGTGAATCGCATTTGACCGGGAACTACAGATAAAATAAATTTAATTTCCTCAGAGAATGTCAAAAACTGCATTAATCACCGGCATAACCGGACAGGACGGGGCTTACCTTGCCGAACTTTTACTTGAAAAGGGATATACGGTTCATGGAATCAAACGCAGGAGTTCCCTCTTCAATACCCACAGGATTGATCACCTGTACCAGGATCCCCATGAAAAGAACAAGAGATTTGTACTTCATTACGGGGATCTCACCGATTCGACCAACCTGATCCGTATCATTCAGGAAACCCGGCCCGATGAGATATATAACCTGGGAGCCATGAGCCATGTCCAGGTTTCGTTCGAAACGCCTGAATACACGGCAAATGCCGACGGGATTGGTGCACTTAGGCTACTCGAGGCTATACGGCTTCTCGGGCTTGAAAAAAAGACCCGGTTTTACCAGGCATCCACCAGTGAGCTGTATGGGCTGGTCCAGGAAGTGCCCCAGAGCGAAAAAACGCCTTTCTACCCAAGAAGCCCCTATGCTGTCGCCAAGCTCTACGGTTACTGGATAACCGTCAATTACAGGGAAGCCTATAATATCTTTGCCTGCAACGGGATCCTTTTCAATCATGAATCGCCCATCCGCGGAGAGACCTTTGTTACACGTAAGATCACAAGGGGAGTTGCCCAGATCGTCCTCGGCCTCTCGCAGAGGATCTTCCTCGGGAACCTGTCCGCCAAAAGGGACTGGGGACATGCAAAAGATTATGTCAGGGCAATGTACCTTATGCTTCAGCAGGATGAACCCGGAGATTATGTGGTTGCCACAGGGATTACAACTTCGGTTCGTGATTTTGTCAGGATAGCCTTCCTTGAAGCAGGAATTGAAATAGAATTCCGCGGCACAGGGGTAGATGAAAAAGGCTACATAGCCGGCATCGTCAGTCTCCCTGAAGGAAGCACATTAGATGACAGCTCCGTGGGTCAATGCATCCTGGAAATCGATCCGAACTATTTCCGGCCCACAGAGGTAGACCTTCTCATCGGTAACCCGGAGAAAATCAAAAATAAACTCGGCTGGATACCGGAGTACGAGCTCAAAGACCTGGTAAAAGAAATGATAAAAAGCGATCTCAGGCTGATGGCAAGGGACAAGGCGCTGGCGGATATGGGTCACAAGGTGAACCAGTCGTTCGAGTAGATGATCCGGAAACCTGCACTCAACAGTTTAACACGATACCATGACGCAGATCTCAAAAAATGCAAAAGTTTATGTAGCCGGCCACCGGGGACTTGTAGGCTCGGCCATAATCAGAAAACTTCAGGAAGAGGGATATTCGGATATCATTACCCAAACGCATGCCGGACTTGATTTGATGGACAGTGTGGCTACAGAAAATTTTTTTAGTAAAGAAAGGCCCGAATATGTTTTCCTGGCAGCCGCGAAAGTCGGGGGCATCATGGCCAACAATATCTATAGGGCCGATTTTATCTATAACAATATCCAGATCCAAAACAATGTAATATACAACTCCTGGAAATACGGCGTGAAAAAGCTCGTTTTTCTGGGCAGTTCCTGCATTTATCCCGGGGATGCGCCCCAGCCGCTGAAGGAGGAATACCTACTCACCTCTGAACTGGAATATACCAATGAACCCTATGCCATTGCCAAAATAGCCGGGATAAAGATGTGCGAATCCTTCAACCTTCAGTACAATACGAATTTTATCTGCCTGATGCCGACCAACCTCTATGGTCCGAACGACAATTTCGATCTGGAAAAGTCACATGTCCTACCCGCCGTCATCCGTAAGCTGCATCTTGGCAAGTGCCTGTATAACAAGGATATTGAAGCGATCAGGGCGGATTTCAACAGGAACCCGGTTGAGGGAACAGACGGTAAGGCAGATGAAAGGCTGCTTCTTGAAAAGATGCGAAATTACGGGATCCGCATGGAAAGGGAAAAGGTATATGTTCAGTTCTGGGGTACCGGGAAGCCGCGTCGTGAATTCCTTCACTCCGACGACCTCGCATCGGCGTGCCTGTACATTTTCGAGAACCTGGATTTCACGGATCTCGTTCCCGATAAGGATCTTTTCCGCAATACCGTTAAAAATATCCGTAACACGCATATCAATATTGGTACGGGTACCGATGTTACGATCCGGGAACTCGTGGAACTGGTTCAGGAAATCACCGGATATAAAGGTCTCATCGACTGGGATAACTCCAAACCCGATGGAACGGAACAGAAATTAATGGATGTCAGTAAATTACATGATCTGGGGTGGAAGGAAAAATTGAGTCTCAAAGAAGGAATCAGACAGGTCTACGAAAATTATGTGCAGTAAATCAATCCGTTGGAATATGGGTTTTTTCACCGTAATAATTACCTTTCGGATCAATTCTACCTGAATCCAAATCCTGGTAATAATATCGGAGAAATTGCATTTCATGTTGGATTCAATAATCAAACTCATTTTAACCGGGTTTTTAAATCAGAGATGCAAATCAGCCCTGGCGAATTTCGCAATAAACACAAAGCTGATCCCACTATGTAAAGCTCATATTTTTGCATTTTGCACAATTTCTGAAGGTTTTGTAAATAGATGGTCTCTTTTTGTAAAAAGGATTGTTTCTACATCTGTTATTTTTGCGAAACTCCAGATGTATGAAATTGTGGTTAACTGAATAAAAGAACAGAAATGAAAAGAATGAACATCCATGTTTTAGCAGCGTGTTTTGTTACGTTGTATATTTTATCCCCATCGCTGTTTGCGCAAAATGAGAATTGTTTTTTAGAAGATTTTTCGCCTAAAACAGCCGTAATACCTCAGTCAGTGGTTGGGAATAAAACTGCCGGTGCACCCACAGTAACAGTAACTTTATCAGCCGATACTCTAGGCAAAATTTCGAAATATGTTTTTGGAAATGCCATTGCCGTTTGGATGGGAAATAACACGGGTAACACCACGTTTTTAAAAAATGTCCAGGCATTAAATCCTTCTTTAATCCGTTTTCCCGGGGGAAGCTGGTCCGATATCTTTTTCTGGAACGGAAACCCAAACGATGTGCCCGACTCGGTTTACAACGGCACCAATGGTACAAAGGAATTGTTTTATGCCATTTCGGGGAAGAACGACTGGCCAACTACAACTGATCATTATTATACCCTACGCCAGCAAACGGGATCACAGGGCCTGATTACCATTAATTATGCGTATGCCCGGTACGGTCTAAGCGAAAAACCCGCAGAGCAGGCAGCTCATCTTGCGGCCCAATGGGTACGTTATGATAATGGACGAACAAAATTCTGGGAGATAGGAAACGAGAATGGCGGTCCATGGGAAGCCGGTTGGATGATTGATACAGCAACAAATAAGGATGGCCAACCTGAAATTATTACCGGTCAGCTTTATGGTCAGCATTTTAAAATTTTTGCCGATTCGATGCGGGCAGCAGCGGCCGAAGTAGGCGCCCAAATCTATATCGGCGCCCAGGTATTGCATTTTGATGGTACAACAAGCTGGAATTCGGTAGACAGAACATGGAATGCCGGAGTTTTCAGCGAAATTGGCGATGCTGCCGATTTTTATGTCATGCACAATTATTTTGGATTCGACGCTACCGTTGATAATTTATTGTCGGCCGCGATTACAGAGCCAAAGAAAAACATCAGCTTTATTCAACAGGATATTAGCAATAAAAAGGCATTTCAAAAACCGGTCGCGGTGACCGAGTATAACATGAACAGCAATTCGGCTAATACTACCATGGGAAGATCATATATCAACGGAATGCAGGCCACTATCCTGTTTAATGAATTAATTAAAAATAACTTTGGCCTTGGCGCCCGATGGCTGCTTTCATCCGGTGAAGATGGTATGTTTTACCAGGGGAACAACAGTAGCTTGTTATGGCAGCCGCGCCCCGATTTTTATTATGCGTATTATCAGCAGAAATTTACTGGCGATCATGCAATTGCAGCTTCTTCAAACAACCCGACCATTCTGGCATATGCATCCAGATTTGTTTCAGGTGAAACCGGTGTGGTGATTGTAAACAGTGGGAAAACCGCCCAGATTGTTAAAATCGATCCAAAAAACATTGGCGTTGGAAATCAATATTACAACTATTCTTTAACCGGTGGAACCGACAATGGCGATTTTTCCTTTTATGTATCGGTAAACGGGGTGGAACCGACAGGAACACAATGGGGGCCACGCGAAACTCTGGAGACGATTCCTGCAAATGACTATTCTATTGATAACGCTATTAAACTGGATGTTCCTGCGCGGTCGGTTCAGTTTATCATGATTGAAGCAGGCAGCAACCTGATTTATCCAACTTCGGTTGCCAGAGAACTGCAAAACGATCTGAAGCTTCTTAATTATCCCAATCCCTTTTCGTCGATAACAACAATTCAGTTTCAAACTCCTTCTGTTTCAATGGTTTCTTTGGTTGTTTATGATCAGAACGGCAGAACCATTTCTACCCTGGTTAACGATTTATTGCCTTCAGGAACCCATCAGTTTGATTTTGACGGGAGTGCTTTACCTTGTGGCATATACTTTTACCGGTTAAATGTCGGGCACAATTCGATTGTTCGAAAATTGTCGGTTGTTAAGTAATCTGTGAAAATCCGTTGTGTATTTTAATCCTGGTACGTTCAGCCCGATCATTTCCTGAATCCGTATGAACTGTGAAATCTGTGTTTAGCTTTTTTTCGGAATACAAAAAATAACTGTTGAATATTTTACAGTATTTGCGTAATATTGCAGTCCTGATCTCGGGCCCATAGCTCAGCTGGTTAGAGCACCTGACTCATAATCAGGGAGTCGCTGGTTCGAGCCCAGCTGGGCCCACTTGAAAATCAAAGCCTTACAGATTCATTTCTGTGAGGCTTTTTGTTTAGTGCCAGTTTGTTGCCAGGATTTGAGGGGAATTTTGCGGAATTACGCCCTGAAGACAAAAAGTCGGTGTGAAAGGGCTTGAATCAATAGGTGTAGGTGCATTCGAACGACCAAATGATAATGTAAATTGGCAGGGTGCGGTATATTCTATGCAGAAGCAAGTAAATCTGCCAGTACATATAGGAGGGCTAACATTACGCTAATTTCTTTGCTCTAACAGTACAAAATAAAAGGCAAAGACTTCATTTGGTTGGTAACCCCATTGGTGCGGTATTTTCGTGGTGCCAACCCAACTACTTAACCGGTAGGGGCTCTAAAATCGAATACCTTTATTGGTTTTTATTTCGAAGTTAGAAAATCAAAAAAACTATCCCGATTTACCTCTTTGAATTCAGAACCGTGATAGTTTTATCATGATTTTTCAATAAAACTATGCTAGTATACATAAAAAAGACCAAATATATGTATGAGAATACATGTATTTAATAAAATTCATGTAATTAGATGGTCAATAGCTGGTCTGTTGTTGCTGGTTTTTTCGCTAGCTTCTTGCAATTCCATGTAAAGCAGTGTAATATTTTGCATAAAATGAATAATTAATTTTACTGGTGTAAATAGATAATTCCTTGCTTAAGTGGAATATACTTCCAAATTGCTTATCCACAATAAGCAATTTATTTTGAAAATAAGAAGTGAAGGGTGGACGTACTTATTAACATACGCATGAAACAATCGCAAATCCCTCCCGGAAAGTCCAAAAAATTGTATCGCATTACATAAAAACTCAAAAAATTATGTATTGAGATACAAAATATTTGAAAAAAAATTGTATTGTATTACATAAAATAAGCGGTTATCGAAAATTTAATCCTTCTGCCACATTGCTTGTTGGGAATAAGCAATTACTTCAAATATTCCAGGTTTTTCGGACCGGAGAACAAATCTTATAAAGAATACTCAAAATCAGGGATCGCTGGTTCGAGCCCAGCTAGGCAATTTATTTTCGTGCGTGCTTTTTTCATATGCATATGATTTGCATTTATTTAGATCCATTTTTGAAAATGAATCCGCCAATATTGGGGATTCTCTGAAAAGTAATTGCATACATTAAAATTCCGGCTGATAATACAGGACAAAAAAGTGCTGCAGAAGGGAAAAAATAAAGCCAAGACGAACTGCTCTAATTGTTTTCATGTTTTTGGATATATCCATATCGTATCCATATTTATCCATAAAGATAAATTTTACTATACAATTGAACAAGGATTTCGTCCATTCCCCCAATTTAAACCTGATTTTTAAAATTTTTCTGATTATCCATAAGGTATTCATATTTATCCATAACGATCACAAGTCGGATTAACACAGTTATTGAGCTTCAATTTTCTACGCAACTGTCAATGTCAATCCGGGTCAACTTTTCCAGCCCTTACGACCTCTGCCCCAGATTTTCCGATTTAAAAAAAGAATACCCGTTTACTCTTGAAAATCTATTCAAGACATCGTAATTTCACCCATCCTAAACAATCAACCATGGAAACAAAAATCAAATGCGGTGAATGTCCCATGAGGGCTAAATACGATGTCAAACCTAAATCTTTCGCCGGCCGCTTCTGGCGCTGGCATATCAATTTCTGCCCGGGATGGAGGATGTACATGAAGTCGCTGGAGGAAGCAGAAAGAAATGCTATCGCGGAAAAATACGGACAGAGAAAATATCTTGCAGGATAAAGGCTGAATTTTAATCCGCATCCCTCCCTTCCCTTGGATTGGGAGGGCTTTTCTCCTGTCATTCTTCATTATCCCAGGCGGATAATCCCGAATTCATTTCCAGGAGATTCGGATACACACGCCGATCCGGGCAAACCGCGGGACGGGGTTGTTGTTACCCGGTTAATTTTCATAAAAATCTGATATTTCCGGAAGAGTATATTGACATCTGAATTTTTTTTCGAAATTGTCTTTCCAATCGTTTATCCTGCAGATCAAAAAATTAGGGCTTATGAAAAACCTGGCACTTTTATTCGTTTTTATCGCTCTTTCACACCCAATCTTGCATGCCCAGGCAGATAGATTGCAAATTGAAGGTAAAGAAGTATTCAAAAATGACGATGTCGTCTTTCACCAGATCGACGATCATACCTGGATTGGGACCGGGCACATGACTTTTAACGAAAGTCTGTATCTCGTGGAGGGAACCGACCGGGCTGTCCTGATCGATGCAGGTACCCGGATCGCAGATCTGGATAAGATCGTGGCCTCGTTAACGGATAAACCGGTCACACTTGTTGCCACACATGTTCACCCGGATCATACCGGGGCAGCCGGTTGTTTCAGGGAACTATACATTAACCCGGCCGATACGGTGGAAATTCCGCAGATGATGCCGGACTACAAGGGCGAAATCAGATTCCTGAAAGACGGGGAAATTCTCGACCTGGGAGGCCGCCAGCTTGAAGTCATTTTCACTCCTCCGCATACTCCCGGATCGACTACGTTTGTCGATAAAAAAGCAGGCTACGGATTTAGCGGTGATTCCTTCGGTTCCGGTTACCTGCTGTTGTTCAGCGGTACTTTTTCTGATCTCATATCAACCTGCCGGAAAATGATAAATCTGATGGAGAAAGAAGGTATAGCGTTTCTTTATCCCGGACACTTTAATGGCACAAATCCGGAAACAAAACAGAGAGTCACGGATTTGTTAACGCTGAGTCAGGATGTCCTTTCCGGTAAAGTGAATGCGGAAGAAAATCCGGATACCAGGTTTGGATTACCCCTGGTTGTCAGCGATTACGGTGTTCATGTCTGCTTTGGGAAACAGGCACTTAAGTAGTATCAGAAAGAAAACCCGATGACCCTTCGGCTTCGCGCAGGGACCGGTCAATGCGATGAACGAAGAACTTTTCGGATGGTGGTAAGGCAGGCAAAAGGCCCTACTTGCGCAAGTCAATGAATTTTATATTTATACATAGGGGCCTTTTGCCTGCCTTACCACCATCCGAAAAGTTCAACCTCTTGAATGAAGTCACCGGTCCCTGAGCGGAGCCGAAGGGTCATCGGGTTTTCTGGATTTTCCAAAAACTTTTTCGACCAACCTATCCATTTATGACAGGATAATATTTAATATTGATGCCAAAAAAAACTGTCATGCCAGCAGACCAGCCATCCTGGGAACCCCGGGAACGATCTCTTCTCGGAAACCTGGGTACACCCGAAAAGATCCAGGAATTTCTGGACAGCTGCGATTACAATACCACGAAGGAAACACGTTCGGTTCGTTACATCCTGGAGCATAAAAGAGCCCATTGCATGGAGGGTGCCCTTTTTGCGGCCGGCTGCCTTGAGTACCACGGCAAGCCTCCATTGATCCTCGATATGAGGGCCCATAACGACGACGACCATGTTATTGCCATCTATAAAATTAAAAAATGCTGGGGCGCCATGGCGAAATCGAATTTCACAACCCTTCGTTTCCGTGAACCGGTATACAGGAGCCTCAGGGAATTGGTAATGTCATATTTTGACCTGTACTTCAATACCAACGGGGACAAATCCCTCAGGAGTTATTCACGTCCCTGCAACCTGGGACGCTTCAACTCCATAGCCTGGCAGACCACGATGGAGGATCTCGAAGTTATCGGCAACTACCTCGATACGATCCGGCACTTTCCCCTGATAAACGACGAACAGGCAAAGTCCCTGGTAAGAGCCTCTCCCCTGCTGCTTCAATCTTCCCTGGCGGGATCGGATCCGGACGGTTTGTTTAAGCCGGTCGAAGAAGAATAAAGTACCCGTCTTCCCCAAGTTGCAGAAAATCTTTCTTGCAGTATTCACCCAGGGTTCCTGCCTCTCAATCAATTTCCCAGTCTCATCAATGGATACATCAACCATTAATTAGCTATGGTCTGAACCATTACCCCATAAATTGGTTATTTATAAATAAAATATTAAGATCCTAAACTATTATAAGTCAGCTTTTAACTGGTCCCATGAAGATCACCTCTTTTCAACCGGCAATGGCACTATAAAACAAAACTATAATATATCATGAAAAAAACAATTATTCTCCTTTTTTCTCTCCTGACAATAGTTGCCTGTAAAAAAGAAAACCAGGGGTCTTCAAAGAATTTTGATAAAGTAATCCAGGAAGGTGGCGATTTTAATGCCGCTGTTCAATCCGAGAACATCATGGACAGTACTGAAACGAATGATGTGATCGACGGGGAAGTATGGAACTGTACAACCACGACCTACAATGCCATGGAACCGGGCGGCGGAAGTAAAGGCTTTCCTCTCTTTAATCCGAATGCAAGTGTGATATATCCCGGCAGTCTTTTACAGGGAAAGTCCCTTAAACAGGCAACTCCGGATGTTATCGCAGTCGGCAGATCCGGGGGTACCATTTCGTACGACCTGGTGAACGGCAATACCTCTTCGTCATTCTCTGTGGATGTGGTTTTAAAATCGGCCATTCAGGATGCGATGAACCAGATCATCGCTAATTCGCCCCAGTCCCTGCCGGCCAATTTTGTCTTTACCTATGATCAGGTTCAAAGTGAACAGGCCCTGGCGTTGAAATTGGGAATCGACTACAATTCGGCGTTTGTGGACATCAGCTCCGATTTTGGTTTTAGCAGCGGCTCAAAACTTAACAGGGTTCTTGTCGAACTGAACCAGAGTTTTTATACCATGAGTTTCGATATTCCAACAAGCCTCTCCGGGTTGTTTGCTTCGGATGTCACTCCTGAAGATCTGGCCAAATACGTGCAGCCGGGAAATCCGGCAACCTACATTTCCGATGTAACGTACGGACGAATCTATTACATGCTTGTCGAATCATCTTCTTCCTATACCGAGATGGATGCACAAATCAACGCATCCTTCAGCGGGGTGGTTAATTCGGCGGAAGCAGATATTTCCGCCAATTCGCTTTCAAAACTTAAGAATTTAAAGATCAAGGTAATGGCCTTTGGGGGTGAGGCTACCACCAGTCTCCTGACGGTTGGTGAGACCAATCTGAATAAGCTCGTCAGCCTGCTCGCCGAGAGTACGACCATTTCCACAGGTGTTCCGATATCCTATGTGGTCAGGAGTGTCAATACGAATCAGATCGTCAGCACGCAACTGGCTACCCAATATGATGTGACCAACTGTGAACCTGCACCTCCCGGCGGTGAACCTCCCTTTACAGCTCACTGGAAGGGAAGGGTTCTGAATGAAATGGGGCCTGTCGGAGCGGCCTATGCCACCAGCGGTACTGAATTTATTCTTATTAGTAAGGACGGGACTCAGTATATGCGCAGCGACATCGGGGTTCTCGAAGGACCGTTCCCGGTAGACAGCCTTGGCGGCGGGCCTCCACCTTTTGATATCGGTGCGGCCTGCAATATCGATGGTAATGATCAGAGCGACTTCTGGGTGATGATCATGGACAAGACAGGTGGTTACTATTCCTATATCACATCATTGAAAAAATGGGGCGGAAACGGTGCATTACCGATCAGTAATCTTGCCGAAGGGAATAATCCATTTGCCTTGAATGGCGTCGGAGCTATGATGTTCAACTATAAATCACCTGACGGTCCCGCTAGCAGATACATGGTCAATAAGGACGGAACCTTCTTCTCCTTGTACAGTAACAATCCCAACGAGTACGGAAAAGTTTACCCAATAACCGACTGGGGCGGCGGCGGACTGCCCTTCGCCACTAAAACCGTTGGGGCCGGAATAGGATTCTATCTCGGGAATAATAAGTTTAACCTTCTTTTCAATGGTGAAGGAACCCAATATTGCATCTCCGGTGATGTTTTTGGAACCGGAGGCCATGATTTTATCGGACCATTCGATCTTTAATAAGTAAAGGGATCTGAAGCAATGCTTATCTCTTCTCATAGTGATCAAGCATTGCTTTGAAGAGCATTATCCTGAAAAATGGTTTTGTGAAAATTCCGCAGGGTATATTTCTATCCCTTACCTGCCGGTATATCAGTATGTAAAAGGATGTTGAATTCATGTAGGAAATTGGGTGTAAAGACGCCATTTTCTGCCATCCGGCTGATTTCTTCCATTTTCCAGAACCTTCCGCCGCTGAGCTCCCCGGAATTGATCCTCGGATCCCGGTCCGTCACCAGCATGAACATGTAAACCAGCTCCCGTTCCACATCCGTTTCCCATACATATTTGCGAAGGAAAACGGGATGGATCCCGTTCAGTCCGATTTCCTCGAAAGCTTCCCTGACCAGTGCAACTTCGATGGTTTCTCCATACGAAACATGACCCCCTACCGCGGTATCCCACTTGCCGGGCTGGACTTTTTTAAACTCCGGCCTGTGCTGGAGGAAGATCTCCCCCCGGCTGTTCAGGAGGTGCATATGCACCACAGGGTGAAGCAGCTTTTCCTTTTTATTAAAATGAAACATCTCCCGTGGTGCCTTTCCGGTAACCTGCCCTTCCTCATTGACGATGGGCAGGACTTCGGAATTCCTGTATTTCCTGTTCTCAAGGTATGAACGCCCGGTTTCAAACAGAAAATATCCGCCGATCATCAGGTAAAACAGAACACCGCTGATGAAGGCCCAGACTTTCTCATCCATATAAAATGCCGACCAAAAAACCAGCAGAATATGTAAGACGGTCAGCCAAAAGAACACCCTGAGTGTGGCGCTCATTTTGAATTCAGCCGTTTTGGTGATCCGTACATCCTTCAGATAACGCTTCGACATCTCAAGAACAAGATTTCTCTTCCCATACACCGAAAATCCGATCACGGCCAGCAGGATCATTTCCACGAAAGCCGGTTTGAGTTTAAAGAAGATGTCATTGTTAAGAAGGATGGATACCGCCCCGAGGATCACGATGAGCGAGATATCCATCAGAATGAACTTTTCAAATTTTCCGGTGCGGTACCACGTGAAAAACAACTCCACGATGCTGAACACCATGGTAATTATCAATGCGGTGTCTGTTCCCCATAGTTCATCGGCCATGATGAATACGAAAATGGGCAGTAAACCAGGCAGGAGATTGATCAGTATCTTTTTTTGCATCTTCATCAATCGGTGACTTTAAAAATCCGGGATCCGGACACGAAACAGGGGCCGGATCCCCATTTTTATAAACATGCAAGATGGTAAAACATCACGGTTTAACGAATTATTTTTCTCAACAAGACGGGAACTCCCAGGGTAAGGACAGTCTATGGGGGTTCGTTTCCGGCTGGACGTCAGTAATTTGGATTGAAAAAATAAAAAGCGGCCATATCCTTCAGCCGGTTAAACCGGATCTTAAGAAATACGCGGCATTTAAACCGGTATGCCGGCACCTTGTTGAAGGATCAATTTTTTATATTTCTTATACAACCCCCGCAATACTGCCCGTAACAACCGGCTTCTGTGAACTTTTTACCCTTCATCCGGTTACCTTTAAAAAACTAAAAACGATGAACAGTGTTACAATCTGGCTAAGGGCCTTAAGGACAATTCCAAGGGTAACTGAGGAGGAATGGAAAAGTTATGATCTGATTTCTAAATGGCTGATCGCCACAAGGTCGGCCGTTTTCATCATGACAGCATTATCGGCGGGTGTTGGAGGGCTTCTTGCTTTCCGTGACGGGAATTTTCACTGGTCCTTTTTTCTCGCTGCGCTGCTCGGACTGATCTTCGCACATGCCGCAAATAACCTAATAAACGACCTGGTTGATTATAATAAAGGTATCGATAAGGACAACTACTACCGCGCCCAGTACGGCCCGCAGCCCCTTGAGCATAAGCTGATGTCCAAAAATGCATTCTATCGCTTTACCTTTGTCACACTGGCCATCGCCATTGCCTTCGGGATTTACCTGGTAATGAATACCGGCATGCTGACGCTTTATCTTGCCCTGGCGGGCCTGTTCTTTCTCTTGTTTTATACCTGGCCGTTGAAATATATCGGACTCGGTGAACCAACCGTCCTCCTGGTATGGGGACCTCTGATGATCGGAGGCACCTATTTCGTGACTTCCGGATCGGTATGGAGTTGGGATGCCGTGTGGGTCGGGCTGGTATATGCAATCGGTCCAACCTCAGTGCTGTTCGGCAAGCACATCGACAAGATGAAGGAAGACCGCAAGAAAGGCGTAAGAACCCTTCCCGTAATTATCGGGGAAAAGCCTGCGCGCTATATTAACATCTCCCTCTGGGTGATACAGTACCTCTTGATCGCTGCTTTGATTATTACAGGCAAGGTGTCGATAGCCATGGTGGTCGTTCTATTTGCCATCCCGAAATTCATTTGGGCATCGCGTGTATATTCCAGACCGAGACCCGAATCGGAACCGGAGGGGATGCCGCCAAACGTCTGGCCGTTATACCTGGTCAATCATGCCTTCGTATATAACCGGCGTTTTGGCCTTCTGTTCCTGCTGGGATTGATCATCGATGTTGTCCTGTTCAGGATGGGGATCACGATCTTTTGATCCCGTTTCCAAGCATTTGCAGCGAATATCTACGAAGCAACCATTTTTGCGGGATCCCTGTCTCTATACTAACTTTTTCACGTAAATCCCGTATTAATTCAGTGATTAATATCTAATAATCCCGAAAAATGGTACGAAAAATATTGGTATTTACCTTGATGATGCTTTTTATTGGTTTTATCTCTTGTCAAAAAGACAAGCATGAAACCAGTAAGATCACCCTTGAACAAAGTAAGCAAAACGTTGATAACCTGGCCACGGACCTGCAGAATGACCTGAGTGCCGTGTATGATGAAAACGGATGGCAGGCAATGAGCGCCTTTATAGACCTGATGTCTGTCGATGATCCCGTTTTTAGGGAAACCCCTTTGAAAAAAAGCACTTCGGGAAAATTGACGCTTAAAAGCCTTATCAATCCTAAGAATCTAAAAGGAACACAGCACCACGTTATTTTTGCAGACTATGTGGGTACCTATACCTGGAATGCCGAAAACCAGGGCTGGGTTTGGGTTCAGAATGTTCCCGGCGACAGGGTGATCTTTATTTTCCCTTCGGAAGGGCCCGGGGGAACGGATAACAACGTTACCCTTACCATCTATGATTACCAGGAAGTACCTGTCACTCTGACAAACGAATACGGATCTTCCACATCGTGGATGCCTGTTTCGCTTCACGCCGACCTGGTGATGGAGGATACAAAGTATCTCGAACTTACTTTCTCAGCCTCCTGGAATCCTGCGGACGCATCACCTGAGAACCTGGATATTGCACTCTTCGTAAAACCCTATGACCTCACAATCACCATGGACCGGGCAGGTAACACCGCTTCCGGCGAAATTATCCTTATGCAGGACGATACGCGGATCTGCTCCGCAGGCGGTGACGTGACCTTCGGTCTGACAAATCCCGGCGAACCGGTGACCTTCTCGGGATATATCCAGTACAGGGAAGTAAAACTGGCCGGCGACGTGAACATCGCAGCATTTCAAAGTATGGAAGGAGAACCGGATGCCGCATCCCTGAATGAAAATGTCGATGTCGCCCTGTATAATTATCCAGACGGAGCGAAATTCGCCGATGTTGAATTCAAGGATACAACTGACGGTATGGGTTTCGACATCATCTATACGGACGGCACTGTTGTTGACGGCCTGCAGTTCCTCAACGAGCTCATGACCACCATGGAGGATTATATTCCACAAAATCCCCTGAAGTAAAAATTTTACTGTAACATAGCAATCTCAGCAAAAAGGTATCCCGGAAAATTGTTCCCGGATACCTTTTTTCATTGCAGCCTTGAAATCCGGTTTTTTTAATTAATCATCTGCATCCTGATCTCCCCCGTCAGATCCCCGACCTCCTTAATGATCGCCGGTGTAATCCCCGAATGATATTCCGAAGCGGAGATCAGCTTGTTGACGGTATCCAGCTTGAAATCATCCTGGTCGTAATAGATCTCAAACTTGTCGAAGCTCTTCTTCAGAAGTTTGAGCAGGAGCAGATCACCTGCCACGGAGATATCTTCCTGGTAATTACCCAGCAGTGATATCAGGCTGTTCAGGGAATATTTCTGTTCTGCAATGCGATCGATCATCTCCATGTTTTCAGGATCCGATTCGATGATCTTCGTGGAAATGTAAAGGGCTTCGATCCATCCTCCGGCGACGATAAGAGCAGCAGTGGCATCCCTTCCATTCCTTTTCAGGTATGCGTCCGTTCGTTCATAAACTTCCCCGGCGATCCTTACCAGGGAATCCTTATTTGCCGAAAACTGATCAATCCCGTTTAAAAGATCTTCATAATAACTCGCAGGAATACCCAGTTTCTTTGTCATCATCTGGATTGTAAGAAAATACTTTGCCGTCATTGATGCCTGGTTGAACATCCTGGCATAATTCATATCCACACCATATATACCGAGGTTGATCGCGATCTTGTGCGGATCCTGGTACCGTGCGAAGTTATCGGACTGGTTCAGGAGTGAAGGATTATAATTGGCCCCGGTCTGTTCAAATATATTTGCCATCTGAGGCGGAAGGTACATGTTATAGAAGATCAGCCTGACATTCCCACTATCGGCTGCCGGAAGACTGCGGATGGCAAGATCATTCTTCCCGGGGGTATTTTGTTCATTCCGGCATGAAATTAACACGACCGTCAGGACCAGGACCAGAATTGCGGGCAGCTTGATTTTATGCGGCATGTAGCACTGGATTTTCTTCTAAAGATAGAAAAAAAAGTCAGGATCAATAAGTGGAATGATCTATTCAGATGATTTTCCGGACCTTCATCGCTGAGATCACGATCTCCACGATTTCCTCCGGTGAAACAGTCATGCAATTGAATTTAAGGTCGAAGCGTGTATAGTCGTTACCCTTACCTTCGAAATAATCCCTGAACTGTAACCGGCGCTTGTCAATGTCAATACAGCATTTCCGTGCATCCTCGAGGGTCAGGTTGTGTTTTTCACTTGTCCGCAACGCCCTCCATTCCAGCGGGCCTTCGAGGTGAATATGAAGCGCCTTGGGAATATCCCGGGTGATAGCGACACCACCGCGACCGACGATGACGGCATTCCCCTCGTCCGCAAAATTCCGGATCACTTTGGCAATGGTGTTCCTGATCTTCCGGTCGGTCTTGTAGAAACGCCTCGAATGGGAGAGAAGAAGATCTTCGAGCACACCGTGTTGCTTATAATCAAAGACGTACTGGATTTCCGCGAGATCCATATTAAGCTCCCTGGCCGATTCTTCCATGATCTCTTTGCTGATCCATTTCCAGGGTATATTTTTTGCAAAACGAATCGGGCTGTTGTTCAGATTGTCTGTAAGTTTCTCAGCAATTCTTTTCGCCGGACAACCGACTTCCCGTGAAATGGTGATCACCGGACCCGGAAATGACTGCCTTATAACAGATTCTTCGTACCTGTCTTTTAAATATTTTGAGATGTCAATCTTCATCCCGGGCATATTTAGATTTAAATTCAAAACTTACCGAGCTAATCCTAAACCCCTGATATATCTTCCAATAATGCTGGTTATAAGGATATTGGTGTCTGCATCTGTATTTACTCACCGGGATCTTCGGTGTGCCTTTCTGATAAAATTACGTCTTTCCTGTGTCTTAGTCAAGACCGGATAGCTCTACCGGGATTTTTGACTTCAGCATCCTTGTGATTCAGATAATTACAAATAAATCAAGTGCTATTTAAATAGATTCTAAACAATATGGATGGGATTGACTACACGGTTGAGCTCATGAGAGATCTTTTTTTCAATGACCTTAAGCTTCATTTTACGGATCATGAGCTCATTCATTTTAGCTGAATCTTTTATTTTCTGTGCCTGTTCGATCTGCCTGACGATTTCGTTACCGGCGTTGGTGATGATCCTCCTCTTATATGCCAGGAGAGATTTCGGTACTTCGAGACCCAGGTTGTCACCCGGAAGATCAATGGCGCTCTCCTTTCGTAACCATACCTTGCTGATCTCGTACCTGGAAGTGTAAATATCGATGGCAAGTTCCTGGATCTTCCGGTCTTCATGAAAGGTGAAGTAGTTCTCCTGGAGCACTCTTCCTTTCTCGATCAGCTCACTTACCGTTTCGAATATTCTGCGGTAAATGAGGTTATTGAATTCCAGGTTTTCGCTCTGGATCTCCCGGATAATGTACTCGGCTACACTAATCTCCGAATGCTCGTCCTCCTTCAGCCTGAGGTTTTCTTTCCCGAATCTCAGCATAAAATCGATGATCTCTCTTTCCTCGTTTTCCGAATATACCTCCTCGACGAAATACGGCACAAGGGGCTGCGACGGGATATCCCTCGATGCCTGATCGGTCGTTATTCGCACCTTCCTTTTTTTCTCGAGCTCCCTTGTCCTGATCTTTTCGATCTCCGAGTAAAGTACTCTCTCTCCCACCCCCAGGAGGGTACTGCATTCGCGGATGTAAACAGAGCGATGAATGGCATCCGGGATTACCGAGATAGACCGGACGATATTTGAAATGAGGTTGGCCCTGGCCACCGGGTCGTTTTCTGTATCCTTCAGTAAAAGCCCGGCTTTAAAGGTGATGAAATCCTTCTCATTGGCATCAATGAAGTTTCGGAAATCCGTTGAACTTCGTGACTTTGAAAAAGAATCCGGGTCCTCTCCATCGGGCAGGAGCAGGACTTTCACGTTCATGCCTTCTTCCAGTATCAGATCTATTCCCCGGAAAGAAGCCTTTATGCCGGCTTCATCCCCGTCATAAATGATGGAGATGTTCTGTGTGAACCGTTTGATGAGCCGGATCTGTTCCACGGTAAGTGCCGTTCCCGAGGAGGCCACAACGTTCTCAATGCCTGCCTGGTGCATCGCCAGTACATCCGTATAGCCTTCCACCAGGTAACAACGGTCGTGGTTAACGATTGATTTTTTCCCAAAGAACAATCCGTACAGTACCCGGCTTTTATGGTAGATTTCGGATTCGGGGGAATTCAGGTACTTCGCAACCTCCTTATCCTGCCGGAGAGTACGGCCACCGAAGCCTACTACTGTCCCGGATATGCTGTGAATGGGAAACATGACCCGGCCGCTGAACCGGTCGAAACGACTGCCGTTATGATCAATGGTGAGGCCTGTTTTGATCAGGTATTCACTCTTGTACCCGTTCTTTTCCGCCTCTCGGGTAAAAGCATCGCGTCCTGCAGGGCAATAACCCAGCTGGAATTTTTCCATGATATCTTCACGGATACTTCTTTCTTTCAGGTATTTCAGCCCGATGGCCCTTCCCTCCTCGCTCTTCTCCATCGTTTCCCTGAAATATTTGAGCGCAAAGGCTGTCACCACCAGGAGACTTTCCCTCTCATTTTCGAGCTTTATGTCCTCCGGGGTTTTTTCCTTTTCTTCGATCTCGATATTGTACTTCCGGGCCAGGAGTTTCAAAGCCTCCGGATAGGATAATCTTTCATGCTCCATGAGAAACCCAACAACATTGCCACCCTTGCCGGAACTGAAATCTTTGTAAATCCCCTTCGAGGGGGAAACCATAAAAGAGGGTGTCTTTTCATTGCTGAATGGACTCAGTCCTTTGTAGTTCGAACCGGATTTTTTCAGCTGCACAAATTCCGAGATCACCTCTACGATGTCGGCTGTATCAAATATTCTGTCAATGGTCTGCTGGTCTATCATCAGATGATTATCCCTTGATTTTCTATAAGTTAGATATTGTGTTTCCCGTTTACTAAATTAACCAAAATACAGTTGCAGAACACAATTCCGTGTGATTTTTGTTTCTTTATAACAACCGGAAAAAAGGCTAGCCGCCGCCGTAGTTGTCGCGGACCTTCAGGATACTCTGGTGTATACAATTAATATGCAAATTTATACCCGTAACGGGAAATGAGGAAACTGGTTGTTCTCACGGGCGCTGGGATAAGCGCAGAAAGCGGGCTGAAAACCTTCCGTGACATGGGAGGGCTTTGGGAATTATATGATGTCACCCAGGTGGCGAGCCCGGTTGCCTGGAAAATGAACCGGCCCCTTGTCCTCCGGTTTTACAACGAACGCCGCAAACAACTTCTCGAAGTTGAACCCAATGCCGGGCATAAGATTCTGGCTTCCCTTGAAGACCGGTATGATGTGAGCATAATCACCCAGAACGTAGACGACCTTCATGAGAGGGCAGGAAGCAGCCATGTACTTCACCTTCACGGGGAGCTTCGGAAATCCCGAAGTACGGCAAACCCTCAATTACTTTATGATATCGAAGGATGGGAACTGAAAGAAGGCGATTTATGTGAGCTCGGTTCACAGCTGCGTCCCCACGTGGTATGGTTCGGCGAACCTGTTACCAAAATGCCTGAAGCAATTGAACTTGCCCGTGAGGCCGACCTGTTCCTCATCGTGGGAACATCGCTTGTGGTATACCCCGCCGCGGGGCTGATTGATTTCGTGTCATCGCAAACCCCGGTATTCCTCGTTGATCCGAATGAAATAGATAACCCGCTCTACCGGGATATCACGATCTTCCGTGAGCCGGCAGGTACAGGAGTGGCTAAGGTGAAAGAGCTTCTCCTTCAGAAATATTCCTGAGATATTTATAAAAAGATTCCGCGGAAAGCAGGAATATTCCGGCTGCTGAGTAATTTCACGGTAGATTTCCTATTTTTACGCACAGTTTTAAAAACCGACCCCTGATGAAGAAACTTTTTATACTAATATTTCTGGTTGTACTTCTCCCCTCTGCAACGTTTGCCCAGCCCTTTAGCGGTGGATTTTTTGCAGGGATAACCGCAGGCCAGGTTGACGGCGATACCTATTTTGGGTATAACAAGGTCGGACTGACCGCCGGAGGCTATATTATGAGGGACATAAACCGGAACATGAACTGGAAGGCTGAATTGAGGTATATCCAGAAAGGGGCATACCATCAGGGTACACCGAACAATCCTTCCCTGTATAAACTGGCCGTTCATTATGCTGAAATTCCTTTCATGATCCAATATCATTTTACTGAAAACATTATTTTTGATGCCGGCCTTGCTCCCGGTGTCTTCCTGTTCTATAAGGAAGAGGATGAGAACGGGCAGTTTCCCGAAGAAAATCCATTTCATCT
This sequence comes from uncultured Bacteroidales bacterium, assembly GCA_963771005.1. Classification (GTDB taxonomy): domain Bacteria; phylum Bacteroidota; class Bacteroidia; order Bacteroidales; genus DASQZK01. Next base: position 23,376 of record CAVYRO010000004.1, on the reverse strand, counting down.
TTTCAGCCTGGACGCATGCGGTGGCCTGAATTATATGCTGAATGAACATATCATCGCCGGGCTGAGATACAGCTATTCGGTGCTTCCCATAAGGGATCATCCCAGTGGACAAACATACAGGCTGAACCGCGGACAGTACAGCAACCTCTTTAGTTTTACCCTGTATTATCAAATGAAATGAAACCCATATGATCGTTGACAACATAAAGGTAACTTTACAATAATCGATCATGTGGGTTCCATTATACCTTTAAAATCAAAATTATTATGTAATGAAAAAGAAGATCATCCTGGCCATAACCGGGGCAAGTGGGGCTCTCTATGCCAAACTGCTGATGAGCGAGTTGGAAAAACTCAGCCCACAGACAGAAAAGGTTGCCGTCGTATGCTCGTCCAATGCCGAACAGGTTTGGGAACATGAGCTGAATGAAAAAATGACAGTTCCCCCATCATTTGACCGTTACCGGAAAGATGATTTCTTCTCCCCGCTGGCATCCGGTTCATCCGCCTTCGATACCATGATCATTTGTCCCTGCTCCATGGGCACTGCCGGACGGATAGCGGCCGGCACCTCTGCTGATCTGATCCTGCGGGCTGCCGATGTCATGATCAAGGAGAAAAGAAAGCTTATCCTCGTCCCCAGAGAAACACCATTTAGCCTGATCCATCTCACAAACCTCAAATTCCTTTCCGAAGCGGGTGCCACGATCATTCCCGCCATTCCTTCATTTTACAGCAAGCCCGTCACGATAGAAGATCTCCTCCTGACAGTAATCGACAGGATCCTGCTTCATGCCGGGCTCGAAAAGGCCCATTTTCAATGGGGCGAATGATCAGGCTACGGCGATCGTGAGAATGCTCACCGCCCTGCAGCCTGCCGAAAGCAGGGTCTGCGAACAGGCTTCAAGGGTCGACCCCGTTGTCACCACATCATCCACTAGCACAACATGCCTGTTCCTAAAGGCTTCCGGATCCTTCACGATAAATTTTCCATCCATGTTCATGAAACGCTCAAACCGCGATTTTTTGGTCTGTGTTTCGGTGAACATCTCCCTCACCAGATTTCCTGAGGAAACAGGACATCCAAAAATCTCGCAAAGCCCGGATGCAATAAGCTCGCTCTGGTTATACCCCCTTTTTCTTTCTTTTACGGGATGAAGCGGAACCGGGATGAAGAGATCGGCTTCGGAAAAAACAGAATTCCTCAACTCACTGGCATAATACCGGCCCAATTCCCGGCCGATATCCATCCTTCCCTCGTATTTCATTTTGTGGATCAGCTTCTGGAAACGGCTGCCCTTGTTAAAATAAAACCAGGAGGCTGCATGGTTTATATAGACCCGGCCCCAGAAGAGCATGGCAACGGGATTTGAAGGATCGAGATGGAAGTTCGTTCGCGGAAGCTCCAGAAGGCACCCCGAACATAACATCTTCTCGCCTTCTCCAAGGAGCCTGCCGCAAACTTCACACTGAAGAGGGTAGAGAAAATTCAGAAGACTTTGTAATACATTCATTTCATACTGCTTTTTCCGGGAAATGCCGTTTTATTCCGAGACAGGGGACCCGTCACCCTTAATGGGAAAAAGCATCAAATCTCGTATGGTTTTGCAAATTATTTTAGGGAATTTTCAGTTTACCATCTCCGGAAGGGCGTTTCAAGATGCAGGTAGATCCCCGGCTCACCCAGGCTGTTCAGGGTGAATTCCAGACGGTACACCTGGTCGTAGTAAGTTACGAGGTCAAACCCTATGCCTGTGCTGAAAAGAAAATCGTTGACCAGGTTATTCTGATCCGTTTCATATGAAGATCCCCTGACTGCTGCAAAATCAAAGAAGAGATTGGTATAGAGCGCGAGGTGTACTTTGCTGAACTGCGACATGGGAATCCATTTCAGCGTATGGGTTATACCGGGGATAATGGCATATTTAAGATTGTTGCTGGAAATAAAGTAGGAATTCCCGTCTATCACATAGTATTCAAATCCCCTCAGGTAAGTTTCATATCCTATGCCTTCCCTGAAATAATACGGGAGATCGTCATCCCGGGTAAGCCGGATTTTTGTTGCATCACCAACATAAAGCCTCGGAAGGACCTGGTTATGCGCTGCACCGATAAAAGTGAAATACGTCTTATTGAAATGGAAATCCTTTTGCAGTCCAAGCCCCAGCTGGTGAATCCGGAATGAAAACCAGTATCCCTTCAGGGGATAAGCCTTATAATCACGGTAGTCGAGATCCATAAGATAGGAAAGACTGAACCATTTGAGATCCTGTCCGATGGGAAGGCCAAGGTAATCTTCATGATAGAGATCATTTCTTAATTTGATATCTGTCCAGGAAAAAAGTACGCTCTGGGAAAAATAAAGCCCCGGCCGCCAGGTATAAGCCATTGAAGGGGAAAGGGTCTCAAAGGTATAGTGACCCTGACTTTTCAGGTATTGCGGTTTGTTATCGGCAGTCCTGTAGATGATCTCACGTTGCCTGAATTTATTGATCCCGAACGTCAGCCCGTGCTGCTGCTTTTTTCCGATCCCGGGCGTAGAATAGAAAAGAGCGTACTGTTCCTTGTATCCGAACCTGAGCTTGAGTTCTATAAGTTCCCTCCTGCCCCTGAAATTATTCCAGTTAACCTGCACACCGTAATTCAGTTTTGAAAATTCAGGGTTTCTGAGCCAGGAAGGTAAGTTACGTTCGGCATGTTCGAAAATGGGTATCGGCCATATATACCATCGTTCGGTGACTTCGATATGCACTTTCAGATCATTCCCTTCGATTTCATTCGAGAGGGTTACAAAATTGAACAGGGAAGTATTCATCAGGTTATCTTCGCTCCTTGCGAGAATGTCCGGAAGCTCATTTGCAGGAACCGTGTCACCCTCTGCAAAGGTAAGCTCCCTGAGAATAATGGGCTCGCGGGTGATCCTGTTTCCTGAAATATCAATACTCCTGACGATAAGCAGGCTGTCTGACACAATATTCCCACGGACATTCGCAAGAATCCCGGTAAGAATAAATACCCATATGCTCAATCTTCGCAAAACCATATAGGACAATAAACGTTTAAATCGGGATCCTGTTGTAATAAGCAGTTTTTAGCAATTTTGACGAACTTAAGCATTCCCGGGATAAACCATTAAAATAATCGGGGCAAAATTTATTTTATCCCGAATTTTTGTAGATTTACCGCCTCTAATACGTTTTAAAAATGAGGCAAATTTCGTATTTGGAAATCTCGATCCCAATATGAATAAATCACCATTTGAAGGTAACATCATCCCACTAAAAACAATTAGTAATGATTAAAATATTTAAGTCTTTTCTGTTCATTGCCCTGGTGACCGTTCCAGGCTCACTCGCAGCCCAGGAAACAGTAAAAAGAGATTTAGGGAATTTCACAGCTGTTTCCGTATCCGGAAAAATAAGGACCGAATTATATAGATCGGATACCTCGGGCCTGTTCATCCAGACAAATGGAACCACTCCTGAATATGTCATAACCCAAAATGACGGTAGGGAACTCAGCATTCGTCTTAAGACCGACACGCCAAAAGCTGCGGAGATACTAGTCAAAATTTATTATACCGGGTTGGAAGCTCTCACTGTTCAAGCCCAGTCTCTCATCACGAGCCCGGAAGTGATCACCGGGGATCGGATGGAATTTGATTCCCGCTCGGGAGGAAAAATGGAACTGAAACTTTCACTCAATTCTCTCAATGCAGAAGTGAAACAGGGAGGGATCCTTGTCTTTACGGGAACAACCGGAAGACAGGACATTATAGTTAATACGGGAGGCACCTATTCCGGTTATGAACTCGATTCAGGCGAAACTTATGTCAGGGCATCCTCAGGCGGAAAAGCCAAGGTGACCGCCGGCAAAATTATCGATGCCACGGCAAATGCGAAGGGGTTCGTGGGCTATCGGGGAGATCCTGCGAGTACCTCTGTAAAGACCAGCCTGGGAGGAGAGATCTCTCATTTCACGGGTGACAGCCAGGAATAATCTCCGTATTAAAGAAGGCTCATATGGCTTCCTTTCGAAGTAGCATCTCTGCCACATTCATATCAAACCGGGTGGTGATCTTTATGTTCTCCGGGTTTCCTTCCACGATATTAATTTTATAACCGGCAGATTCCACTACCGAAGCATCGTCGGTGAAACTTTCATGGTAAGGCTGGTGATAAGCCTGGTAAAGCTGACCGTACTCAAAAACCTGTGGGGTCTGGATAAGCCGTAATTTTTCTCTTTCGAGTATGCGCGTGCCGTCTTCTGACACTTCCCTCACCGATTCGTTAAGTTGTACTGCCGGCACAGCATTTCCGTGAACTTCGGCCATCTCAAAGCATCGCTGAATGGTTTCAAAGGAAACAAGCGGGCGCACCCCGTCATGTATGCCCGTGAGTGAACCCTTTTTAACGAGGGCAAATCCATTCTGTACCGACTGGAATCGGGTTTCCCCCCCGGTGACCTGCCTGTGGTCTATCCCGAAATCATGTTTTTTGCAGAGATCATTCCATTTTCCGAGTTCCGGTTCCGGCAACACTACGATAATGTCGAGTGACGCATCGAAGTGATTGAAGATATCCAGGGTCCGCATCAGAACCGGAATGCCGGCAAGGCTGAGAAACTGTTTGGGTACCTTGGATCCCATCCTCCTTCCCGATCCTCCGGCCACTATGATCATCGATTTGTGCATGGTTCAAATTTAGAATATTTTTGCCGTATGTCAAGGAAGACTCTGCATGCTCCCTTTATTCTGATCCGGGGATCAGATCGGCATTTGGATACAACATATCTGCCATCTTACTGTTAAACATCTTAACACTAATTTTGATTAATATGCTTCATCCCGACACCTTACCCTTTCTCAATGATCTTTCCCGTAACAACAGCCGGGAATGGTTTGACCAGAACCGTGACCGTTACCAGGCCGTGAAAAAACAATTCTCTAACTTCATCTCCCTCCTGATCCCGCGTATAAAGGCAATGGATCCTGCAATAGGACTTCCCGAGGCCAAAGACTGCATTTTCAGGATTAACCGGGATATCCGCTTTTCAAACGATAAATCCCCATACAAAACCAATATTGGCGCTTATATCGCAAACGGGGGCCGGCGTGCTTTCAACCCGGGTTATTATGTACATGTACAGCCCGGCGAATGCTTCGCGGCAGGCGGTATGTGGATGCCCCCCGCCCCTGCCCTGAAAGCCATCCGGGAAGAGATTATGTATGATCCTAATGCCTTCAGGAAGATTATTGAGAGTCCGGATTTCAAAAAAAACCTGGGAGAGATCCATGGAGAGAAGCTTAAAACGGCTCCCCAGGGTTACGATAAAAATGATCCGGATGTGGAGCTTATCCGTTACAAGAGTTATACGGTATTCAAGGAGATCCCTGACGAGATCGTGAGGGGAGATGACTATGAAGAATTTCTCATGATGATCTTTACAAAGATCAAACCCTTCAATGATTTTCTCAACAGGGCTGTGGAGGATGTCCGGTAAGAAACCTTATCGGGTATACAAAAACCGTTTAATGCTCTTTTTCGGGGTTTTTTCAAATTCTTCAGGATGAATACGGAATTCAGCTACGTTCATATACCCTGCAACAAATTGGTTAAGGTCTTTCCTGTTATCTTTCATGATCTGCATAAGAGCCTCTTCGTCAATGTTTTCCTTATCCATGAGTTCTTTATCCGGAAATATGAGGGCAACAAGCCGGTCCTTTTCCCGAATCACCACCGACTCCAGGACATATGGCAGATTATTTATCCTTGCTTCGATCTCCTCGGGATAAATATTCTGTCCGGAAGCACCGAGAAGCATATCCTTGCTCCGCCCGCGAATATAAATGTAATTGTCCCTGTCGATAACGCCAAGATCTCCTGTATGAAGCCACCCGTCCTTATCGATCACCTCGCGTGTTGCAGTTTCATTTTTATAATACCCCATCATAACGTTCTCTCCGCGCACGAGGATCTCTCCCACTTCGTTAAAGGGATCCCCCGAGTCGATCCTCACCTCCAGGGAATCCACGATCTTCCCGGCTGACCTCAACCGGGTAGTCCTCCATCCGTCGTAACTGATAAGCGGACCACATTCGGTCATCCCGTACCCTATAGTGAAAGGAAAACGGATCGCGTGGAAAAAATCTTCCGCATCCTTGTTAAATGCCGCTCCCCCGATCACCACTTCATGAAAATTGCCTCCAAAGACTGCGGTTAGTTTCCCACGGATCTTCGTGTGAAGGATGCCTTTTATCCCGGGCAGCCTTAGAAGGATCTTCATTACAGGCCTGGAGATCACGGGCAGGAGCTGCTTTCTGTAGATCTTTTCGATCACCAGCGGCACCGAAAGGATAAGCCGTGGATGGATCTCTCCAAAAGCCTGCATGATAATCTGCGGTGTGGGGACCTTCCCCAGGAAGGTGATATGACAACCGAGAGTAAAAGGAAAAAGAAATTCGAATGCACAGCCATAGGAATGAGCCAGGGGCAGGAAGGAAACGATGTTGTCACGCGGTTCGAGAGGCATATGCTCATGTGCATATTTTATATTGGCTATCAGGCTGTTATGCGAGAGCATCACACCTTTTGAATACCCGGTGGTACCGCTTGTATAACTTATCTCGGCCAGTTCCGTGTTCGCCGTATTTTCGATGTTGAAATCCCCGGGGCTGAAAGAGTGACCGTATTTTGAAAGAAGATCCTTCTCTACAAGGATGTCGATATCCTCCGGAATGGTGCCTTTGCCGGAGTACTGGGGCTGAAATGTGGAGAGCCCGAAGACCGCCTTCAGTTCCGGAAGCCCGGTCATATCCCGGATCTCAAAAGAAGATTCCCCTGCAAAAAGAAGTTTCGAATCGGAATGAGAGATGATATTTCTGACATCTTCAGGGGTAAAATCCGGCAATATGGGTACGATCACCGCCCCATAGGTCACCGTGGCAAGAAAAGTAATAGCCCAGGCAGCCGAATTCTTGCCGATCAGGGCCACTTTTTCGCCCTTTTCCAGGCCGGAAAGCCGGAAAATTGCATGCAGCCGTACAATGTGGTGAGCCACTTCGGCATAGGTAAAGGAATTTCCACCATAATCGGCAAGTGCATTGATATCCCAATTGGATTTGATACTTTTCTCAAGAAAGCCGGTAAAGTTTTCTTTCAGCATGGTCATTTTCCGTGGGTGTAAAACAAAAATACGTCTAAAAATACCATGGACCAACTTTTTTTCTTCCTGCTATAGCTTCCGGATCACGTCAGGTCCCGCCAGGTTCTCCATTTCCCCGGAAAATCCTGTCATACTGAAAAACAATTCATTACGCTGGAATTGAATTACTTCCCAATCGGGATCATTTTGTATCGATAACCGGAAAACCAGGGGTAATAAAAAAATTACCTATTTTTAGGATCTAAATTTTACTTTGGGATGGGCGGCACTATTAACAAGGACAGCTTAGAGTTCGGAATCGGATTGTTTTTCTCTACAGCAGGTTTCGTATTTTATTATTTTCTTAACCAGAGAGTTAAGTCAGGTCCAAGGTTTCAGTCATATATAAACCCTGGAGATAATTCACTTCAGATCCTGTTTCAGAGATTGCTGGGAGCCTTTATTTTCGGAGTCCTGCCATCCGCCTTTTTTCTCATCTTTTCAAACCGGCCGATGAATGAAGTGGGTCTTACGGATTATATCCCGCATGAGACTCTGTTTCTCACACTGATCGCAGGTCTGGTCATCATTCCTATGAATTATATCAACGCCCGTCATCCTTCAAACCTGAAAATGTATCCCCAGATACGGGTCCCGGAATGGACCCTTTCTTTGACGATCCTGAGTGCCCTGAGCTGGATTGTTTACCTCTTCGCCTACGAGCTGCTTTTCAGGGGAATCCTCCTGTTTTCATCCCTGGATCTTCTGGGGTTTTGGCCCTCGGTGATCCTGAATGCAGGTATATATTCCCTTGTGCATATCCCAAAAGGTCCCAAGGAGGCGTTTGGGGCAATACCCATGGGTATCGTGCTTTGTTACCTCGTATATATCACAGGGTCGTTCTGGGTTGCCTTCTTCATCCATATCCTTCTCGCCCTCAGCAATGAGTGGTTTTCCATCTCTCATCATCCTGAAATTTCGCTTAAGAAACGGTCATGAATATTTTTGTCAGTGGCGCTACAGGATACATAGGAAGCCGGCTGAGCCTGAAACTTGCCGGGGAAGGACATACCGTGCACGCCCTGTACCGCTCACTCGATAAGACCAGGATCATAAACCACAGGAATATCAGGTTGTTCAAAGGGGATATCATGGATGAGGGAAGCCTGGACAGGGCTCTTGTGGAGTGCGAAGCCGTATATCACACCGCAGCTTTTACAAAGGTATGGATGAAAGATGCAGGAAGGATCTACCGGCTGAATATTGAAGGAACAATAAATGTCATCAGAGCTTCTCTGCGTGCGGGCGTGAAGAAGATCGTGGTGACTTCTACTGCCGGTGTTCTAGGTTCTTCAACTAACGGAAGTATCAATGAAGATTCTGTGACCGGTTCCTTCTTTAGCGATTATGAAACATCGAAGTTTATCCTCGAGAAAATCCTTATATTGTTTTCCGGTAAAGCGATGGATATAACCATCGTCAATCCCACGAGGGTATACGGTGCCGGGCCACTGACGGAGAGTAACGGCGTAACCAGGATGATCGACAGGTATTGCCGCGGGAAGTGGCATTTTGTCCCGGGAAACGGTATGAGCACGGGCAATTATGTTCTCGTTGATGATGTCGTGGAAGGCCACATCCTGGCAATGGAGAAGGGCAGGAGCGGGGAGCGGTACATCCTTGGCGGTGAAAATGTTTCCTACCGGGTATTCTTTGAGAGATTGTCGGATATTTCAGGAAGGAAATACCGTATTTACGGGATTCCTTTATTTATCCTATACCCGGTGGCTGGCCTGATGCTTCTCCTGGCAAGAATAACGGGGAAAGGTCCTATGATCACACCGTCTCTTGTCAGGAAATTCAGTCAAAATTTTTTGATATCCTCCGAAAAGGCACGGAAAGAACTTGGATATAAACCCTCAGACCTTTCTGAAGGTCTTAAAAAAACAATTAATTGGCTTAACTCTGAACCTGATCATGAAAAACACTGACCTTTTTTCCCTTGTAACCGGCGCCAGTTCCGGGATAGGAAAAGCCATTGCCTTCGAACTTGCAGGGCGAAACCGGAATGTACTGCTCGTTTCCCTTCCAGGACAGGGACTTGAAAAGGTTGCTATGGAGATTGAGAACCGGTTTGGAGTCCGAACAGACTGGTATGAGATCGATCTCTCAAAACCGGCAGGGCCCAAAAGTGTTTATGAATGGACCTGTCAAAAAGGTTATACGGTTGAAAACCTCATCAACAACGCCGGGGTGGCAGGCACAATGGCCATAGATAATTCCGACGATAAGTATATCGATGACAGGCTGCTGGTGAATATCCGTGCGGTTGTGATCCTGTGCAGGTATTACATTCCTGAAATGAAAGAACTGGCGTCAGCAAAGATCCTCAATATCTCCAGCCTTTCTGCTTTTTATGCAATTCCCTTCAAAAGTATTTATTCTGCCTCCAAGGCCTTTGTCCTCTCCTTCAGCCGTGCGATCCGTACGGAATTGAAAAATACGGGGATCTCTGTTTCGGTTGTCTGCCCAAACGGCGTTAGAACAAATAAGGGTACTCAAACCCGGATAGATGCCCACGGTAACAAGGGGCGCCTTATAATCCTTGATCAGAAAAAGGTGGCGGAGATCGCTGTAACGGGCATGCTGAAAAAGAAATTCCTGATCATTCCCGGCAACCTGAATTACATTATACTTGCCACGTCACGATTTATCCCGGTCAGGATCCGGCAAAACATGCTCTACCGGGAATTCTTTAAGGAAATGAAACCGGTTATAAATTGATCAGTAAATTCCTTCCGTGGTAAACCCGGCAGGAACATGTTTCTTCCTGGGGATGACACTGAGAACGGGAATGTCGGAACGGTAAAGCATCTGCTGACCGTAACTCCCCATCAGAATATTGAGGTTACTGGCACGGTGCATCATGATGACCACCATATCGGCGTCGATGGCATTGCAATAATTGGAGGCGAGACTAACGAGGTTCTCACCGTAAAGTTTTTTCGAAACCACATGGATTTTTCTCCTCTGGAGGTAATCGATGCTCTGCTGAAGGTAGGCATTAAGCCGGCCATTAACCTTCTTATCCTTCGATGTGGTGATACTGATGAGATGTACTTCGGCTCCGAAAATCTCCGCTATCTCTGCAGCGACCGGCACTTTCTGTCGGGTATCAACATGCATCTTGACCGGAACAACGATCTTCTTTATTGACTTGGGAACAGTCTTCCTCACCGTTATGACCGGATTTTCGGTTGCGGATATGATCTTGAACGCATTGCTGCCGATGAAAAATTCCTCAAAGCCGGAAGCTCCGTGTGTGGATGCACTTATTACACATTCTTTATAGGATTCAGCCTGTTCGACGATTTCCTCGTAAATCCTTCCCTTCTTGATGATATACCGAAGTTTGAGATTGCCATTCGAATGGCGGGAATATTTGCTGATAATGGATTCAAATTCCTTCCCGGCGTACCGGAATTCTTCCTCAAGCGTTCCCGGACGGAAATCCTCGCTTGTTTTCTGTACATAGACCATCTGGATGTTTACAGGCTGTTTTTTAGAGAAGAGTATTGCCATCTCCAGTCCTTTCAAGGAATCGGCAGAGAAATCCACCGGAACGATAAAATTTTTCATGAGGAAAAGGGGAATTGATTACGGCTAAAATAAGAATAAATCTCAGAAAAATAAGAATAAGGAAATTTAAAAAACAAATTTTGTTTCGATGGGCAAAGACTCCCGGAAGCAGGTAAAATAAACCGGAAGTATAAAAAGGAAGTCTCAAAATAAATTCCCCAGTTTTGCAATTAATTCATATCCCCATTCAACAAAATCGATGGAAAATCTTATTTTTACGATTCAAAAAACAAATACCGCAAATTCATGGCAGGTGGCATATCCGTAACAACTACAGCTACTGGAAATAACAAGGGGGAAAACAAGGGATACAGATCTGCGTTTATCGTGATGACTGCTCTCTTTTTTATGTGGGGTTTTATTACCTGCATGAATGATATCCTGATCCCTTTTCTTAAAAAAGTTTTCGATCTGAACTACTTCCAGGCTATGCTGGTGCAGTTCACCTTTTTCGGTGCTTACTTCATCGGTTCACTCATTTATTTTATTATCTCCACCACCTTTGGGGACCCGATCTACAAAATAGGGTACAAGAGGAGCATTATCATCGGTCTCCTCTTATCTGCGATTGGTTGTGTTATGTTCTATCCTGCCGCAAGCCTGAAGGTCTACGGACTTTTCCTGGCTGCCCTTTTCGTTCTGGCATTGGGGTTCACCATGCTGCAGATCGCCGCAAACCCTTATATCGCGATCCTTGGTCCGCCTGAAGGTGCTTCGTCGCGGTTGAACCTCTCCCAGGGATTCAATTCTTTCGGGACGACCATCGCCCCTATCGTCGGGGGGTATTTTGTGTTTCATTTTTTTGCCCACTACGGAAAGCCACTGCTCGACAGGGCGGGAAATGCCGTGATGAGCGATGTTCATGAACCACTCACGGCATTCAGCGTCCAGGTACCCTATTTCTTCTTTGCAGGTATCTTTCTCCTCCTTGCACTGATCATCGCCATAACAAAATTACCGAATCTGACCGGCGATCATGAAATAGAGGTCAATGCCGGAGCCCTGAGGTACAGGAATCTCCTCCTGGGGTTTGTGGCCATTTTCATGTACGTAGGTGCAGAGGTAAGTATCGGCAGCCTTTTTATCAACTATGCAAGGGAACTGCTGAATTTTCCGGAGATGACGGCGAAATCTTTCCTGGCATTTTACTGGGGAGGGGCTATGATAGGGCGTTTCCTGGGCGCCATTTCACTCTCCGGCAAAGCGTCGGAAAGTAAAAAACTGAAAGGAATGATCCTGACAAGCATCGTTGGATTTTTCCTGATCTATTTTATCGTTTTCCTGGAGAGCACGGAGGCATTCCCGATCATCAATGTCCTGCCTTTCGCCGGATTCCTTCTTCTCAATTTCCTGGCTTTTCGTCTGGGACGGTCCATGCCTGCCAGAACGTTGCTTATTTTTGCCCTCGTGAATATTGTTATGCTGGTTTCTGCCATGTCTTTCATGGGTAAATTCTCCCTCTGGTTCATTATAGGTATCGGGTTGTTCAATTCGATCATGTGGTCCAATATTTTCACCCTGGCCATTAAAGACCTCGGTAAATATACCAGCCAGGCTTCATCAATACTGATCATGGGGATCCTCGGAGGAGCCATTCTTCCGCTTATCCAGGGAAGTATCGCAGATAGCCTGGGTGGTATCCACTATTCATTTTTTGTACCCGTATTGGCTTACGTCTACCTGGTATACTACGGCTGGAAAGGACATATACCGAAAAAAATCGGATAAACGCCGGCGGCATTTGATCGTGCATATGATTTACCTGCGTTCAGACTTCTTTCAACATGGTTTGAGGCAGCATGCTTTTTGGAAATAGAATTGAAAAAAGAGAACCTGTACTGAGGGTTCCCGAATAAAATAAATAGCATGAATAAAGATGTGGTTTTAGGTATAGACATTGGCGGAACCTATACCAAACTAGGACTTGTTACGGAAGATGGGAGCGTTTTCAATGAAGATTCAATCCAGACGGATCTCCATGAAGATATCAATTTTTATATCACAGATTTGCGCGATGCTGTTGTTGACAGGGCCCGGAAAAACGGGTACAATGTCACAGGGATCGGTATCGGGGCGCCAAATGGCAATTTTTATAACGGTACCATCGAATTTGCTCCCAATCTCCGCTGGAAGGGTATCATTCATCTTGCCAGGCTGTTTGAGAAAGAGTTTGGCGTTCGCGCAACCGTGACGAACGATGCCAATGCGGCCGCCATGGGAGAGATGCTTTACGGGAATGCCCGGAACATGAAAAATTTCATTATGATCACCCTCGGTACCGGTCTTGGAAGCGGCCTGGTAGTGAATGGTGAGCTGGTGTACGGTCATGACGGTTTCGCCGGTGAACTGGGGCATACAACCGTCTTTATCGACGGCCGGCAATGTGCCTGCGGCCGGAAAGGTTGTCTTGAAACCTATGTCTCTGCACCCGGAATACGGAGAACGGTCTTTGAACTCCTCGGAAACGAAATCATGGATAGCACGCTGAGAAATTACAGCTTTAACGAACTCGATGCAAAAATGATCAGCCAGGCAGCCACCCAGAATGATCCCCTTGCATTGATGGCATTTGATTACACCGGGAAAATCCTGGGATTAAAACTGGCCGATGCAGTGGCGCATACAAGCCCCGAAGCAATCTTCCTCTTCGGCGGTCTTGCCGGTGCTGGAAAACTGATCTTCGATCCCGTGAAAAAATACATGGATGAATTTATGCTACCCATCTTCCGGCATAAAGTGAAACTCCAGCCCTCGGCGCTTCAGCATAAAAATATTGCCGTGCTTGGAGCCGCTGCCCTGATGTGGAATGAGATACATAAGAAAATTTAATCGCTGCCGGCAGTAAAACTAATCTCAAGTTCCCAGTTTGATCTTACATTGATCTCGCCTTTGTAGTATTCCACTTTTTCGGGCTGAGTCCCGGTCATGTATTTACCCGTATCCCATTTACCGTTACCATTGCAATCGTGAATGACCTTGATCTTGTATTGTGAAGGCTTCAGATAATCAAAATTGATCATCCCGTCAGACGTTATATTTTTTTCGATCAATACTTTTTCCTTTGTATCCATCAGTTGTACAATCAGCGGACAATCAACATTGCTGATGTTTGCATGGAGTACACCGTAATACCCTTCCTCCCGTGTTGAGAAGCCGACATCAATGGTATCATTTACATTTCCGTAGATACCCTTAAATGCGCCGGGGTACATGGTTAGCCGGTAATTCCGTTTCTCCTCCCAATTCTTATAGATCCGTGCATTCCTGAAGTTCAGGCTGTCTCTCACAAGGTTGTAGTTTTCGGGAAAAAATACGCTGTCTTCCTTCATAAAGAGATGGATGTACGAAGTATCGATTCTGTCTAAAGGCACCTCGGCGGTAATCAGGATGGGCTGGTTAAGTTCCAGGGTAGCACGGTCTTTGATCGTATTAATCGCAAGGGTACTGTCAACCTCCGACTCATTTTTCTTTCGCGACTTCAGGGGTTCGCGGTAGGTGAAATTAACGGTGTCAGACATTCGTGTCTTCATGCCGGCCGAATCCGTCCCGGTGTAAATGAATGAAAGGGTAATGGTGTCCTCCCTGATCACCTCCGGATCTGTTATCCACAGATGGATCGTATCATTTAGCATGTTCTTTTCCTTCAGGTACCAGTCGTTGGAAGAAGGCCGGATGGATTCGATCCTGAAGCTGTCCGTCAGGGGGTTACTGAATGAAAATTCAAGAAGCGAGCGTTCCCGCCGGCTGAAATCCGTCAGGTATTGCTTGTCATTATACTCCTCAAAAAGGAAGAGATTGATCAGGGTCATGCCTTCGTACTTGTGCCCCGGCAGATTTTTAATGGAATCCGTCCTTGCCAGCAGAAGGGAATCGGAAGCCATACCCGTTGTGTCTGCTGCCAGGGTGTCAGGGGCAATTTTCGGAAATGTCTCCGCTGTGAGAAGGAGTGACGTATCCAGGAAAGCTATTTCTTCATTGGGCAGGTCAAATTTAAAATTCGCATTCAGATCCTTGAGAGCGTATAAACGAAAAGTATCGGCTTTCAGGTTGCTCAGGGCGAAGTAGCCATCCTTGTCGGTCCTGGAGACATATAAAGGACCATGAGTAAGAAAAGCCGAATCGGCAAGATCGTTATATAGCAGAATCGTCACCGGGTCCTTCGGAGGCTTCAGGTCGAAGGCTTCTACCAGCCTCCCGTACACCGCAAGTGAATCGAGATAATTACCAGTCGAGAATACATATTCATAATTCTGCAATATATTACCTTCATTGTTGTCTTTGATGGCCCCTCCAAAATTTAGTGTATAGGTTGTGCTGTCCTGCAGTTCATTATTCAGCAATATGAGAATGGACTTGTTTTTCAGCCTCACATCCAGGCGCTTCTCAACGGGAGGGGAGACCACGAGCTGCTGATTAACATTATCAAGCGTAATGAACTCATCAAAAAGGATCTCGATCCTGTCCTTATCGAAATTTACGGAATAATTCGGCGGGTCACTTTTCAGTACCACCGGTGGCTTGGTATCTTTGGTTCCTCCCGTGAGGGATCCCATCTTGGCACAATCCGAAAGCGAAAACAAAATTACCGGCAGGATGAAATATAAAAAGATTCTCTTCAAGATTTTCGTCTTTATGGGCAAAACTACAAAGTTAAATGATTAACGCGGTAAACCTCCTTAAATTATTTTACCCAGGTTCTGCACCGGTAATGGGGCTTAAAAGGAAATATATGGCATCTTAAGGCATGAAATGGAATATTTTTGTAAGTTTAGCGTTCGTTTTAAATCAAAATAAACATGCCGCTTATGGTACTGCAGAGTATTGTCTGGAATGTCAATCCATGGCTGGTAAAATTCGGAGATCATTTCGGTATCCGCTGGTATGGGCTGCTCTTTGCCTGTGCCTTCCTCTTTGGATATATCATCTTCAACCATTTTTTCACGAAGCAGGGATTTTCAACGGAACTGCTTGATAAACTAACTATTTATATGGCTGTCGGGACGGTGATTGGGGCGCGTCTCGGACATTGCCTGTTTTATGACGCTCACTATTATCTTCAGCATCCCATGGAGATCTTTATGATCTGGGAAGGCGGACTGGCAAGCCACGGTGCGGCCATAGGCATCCTGGTAGCGCTCTGGCTATATGTCAGGAAGTATAAGTTATCCTTTCTGTGGATCCTCGACCGGGTTACCACAGTCACAGCCCTTGGCGGATTTTTTATCCGGATGGGAAACCTTATGAACTCAGAAATCTACGGAAGACCTACCGATTTGCCCTGGGGTTTTAAATTTATCCGCGATACCAGCAGGGTGAATTTTTATGATCCCCGGACAGGCGAACTTCTCGGCCAGCACCTTCCCTGCCATCCCACCCAGATCTATGAAGCGCTGTCCTATCTTCTAATATTTATCGTCCTGTTTTGGGCCATCCGTAAATACGGACCCAAGCTCAAAGACGGGGTGATCTTCGCCTGGTTCCTGATATTAGTCTTCACAGCCCGGTTCTTTATCGAATACCTGAAATTCGTCCAGTCCGATTTTGAGAATGAGCTGATCAACAAAATCCACCTCGACATGGGTCAGCTGCTCAGCATACCTTTCATACTCTTTGGCATAGGATTGCTGTTATGGCTCCGTAAACACGGCAAACACTCACTTCCATTGCAGCCGGCTGAAAAAAGTACCGGTACGGCAGCCCGGCCGGATAAAAAAAGAGGAAAAAAATAATCAAATGACCATCCGGAAGATCCATGTGGAGGGAATGGCATGCAATCACTGCAAAATGACGATTGAAAATAAACTTCTCAACCTGGAAGGAGTTGATTCGGTTAGCGCCGACCTGTCCACCGGAAATGTTAAGGTACCACCATTAACCTGGCAGTTGTGGAAGAAACTGTAAATGGTCTGGGATACGGGTACAGGGGGGTTGAAGGATAAACCGCCTGAGGGTATTTCCGGCTTCAGTCTTTCCGATGAAGGGAAGCACAGGTCATGGGAACTTACGTAGAATTCCTTAACTTTGAAGCCTTAACTTAATCCGTAACCGGAGATACATTCCGGTTTCCGGTTTAAACTTTAAAAAAGAAAGTATGTATAAAGTTATTCTTTTACGTCACGGTGAAAGCCAGTGGAACCTGGACAACCGGTTCACCGGCTGGACGGATGTCGACCTTACAGAAAAGGGCAGGGAAGAAGCGAAGAAAGCCGGTTTCCTAATGAAAGACAAGGGATTCGAATTCGATATCGCCTTTACCTCGGTTCTCAAAAGAGCCCTGCGTACACTTTGGATCGCTCTTGATGAAATGGACCTCCTCTGGATCCCCGTTGTTAAATCATGGCGCCTGAATGAGCGGCACTATGGAGCGCTCCAGGGCCTGAACAAGGCTGAAACCGCCGAGAAACACGGGGAGGACAAGGTGCTGATCTGGAGAAGGAGCTACGATATACCGCCGCCGCCGCTTGAAAAATCAGATAAGCGATACCCCGGTAACGACCCCAGGTATAAAGATCTGGCTGAAAAAGATATCCCGCAGACCGAATGCCTAAAAGATACGGTGGAACGATTTTTGCCTTTCTGGCATGAAACCATAGCTCCAACGATCAAAACCGGGAAGAAAGTGATCATAGCCGCCCACGGCAACAGCCTCAGGGCGCTTGTCAAATACCTGGATAACATCAGCGATGAGGAAATAATCAAACTTAACATCCCGACGGGGATGCCCCTGGTATATGAGCTTGATGAGGAGATGAAACCAATCAGGCATTATTATCTCGGCGATGAGGAAGCCGTTAAAAAAGCGATGGAAGCCGTAGCAAACCAGGGAAAAGCAAAAAAATAATTTTCGATAAAAATTCTCTGTACGCAGGAAATGACGGATCACGGTTCGTTCAGCCTGCGTACTTTTTATAAATACCTCCTGTAACATGGAGAATAGAGAAAAAGCGATCATCAGGGCTTCATGGATAAGCATCGCCGGGAATTCCATTCTGGCAGTGGTAAAGATCATTCTCGGACTGATTTCGGGAAGTATGGCCGTTGTGGCCGATGGTATCGATTCAGCCAGTGACATCGCCACTTCCTTCATTACCCTGATCACTGCCAGGCTTCTCTCAAAACCCCCAAACATAAAATATCCATATGGCTACGAGAAAGCCGATACTGTGGCCACGAAGCTCCTTTCCTTCGTGATCTTTTTTGCCGGGGCTCAACTGGCCATCAGTACCGTGAACAGGATAATCGCGGGTAATGTGCCGGGTATGCCCGGTTATCTAGCCATCTATGTCACCGTCTTTTCCATAATTTCGAAACTTATTCTTTCCGTATACCTGCGAAGGACCGGGAAAAACGTGAACAGCGCCATGCTCAGCGCTAACGGCAGGAACATGCAAAATGACGTGATCATTTCCTGCTCAGTCCTTACCGGGCTGATTTTCACCTTTATCTTTAACCTTCCGATACTTGACAGGATAACGGCCCTGGCCGTGAGCATCTGGATCATGAAGGTTGCCATACAGATATTCTTCAAAACCAATGTGGAACTTATGGACGGACTAAGCGACCCGGTCCTGTATTGTGAACTCTTCAATGCCGTCAACAAGGTCGAAGGCGCTCAAAATCCACATAGGGTAAGGGTCAGAAAGATCGGCAACTTTCATATGATCTCCATGGATATCGAGGTCGACCCGTTGATGACTGTCACCGACGCCCATGATATTGCCCAAAAAGTGGAAACAGAGATCCGGGACGGCCTTCCAAATGTTTACGATATTGTTGTCCATGTCGAACCTCTCGGGAATGCCCGCGACAACGAAAAATTCGGAATTGCAGAGAAAGATGTCAGGGAAATCCAAAATCAGCATTCAAGCCGCCACTAGAAACCCGGGATCTGAACGTAATGACTTTCCGGGTTAATTTCCCGCCTTCCCAATAATCGCAACATTCACCCCTGGTTTTTATATTCACGGGAAAATATTTTATCTTTATCCGGATTAATTAGTGTTTGCCAGAAAACTCGATGACCCTTCGGCTCCGCTCAGGGACCGTTGACTTCATTCAAGAGGGTGAACTTTTCGGATGGTGGTAAGGCAGGCAAAAGGCCCCTATATTTAAATTTAAAATTCAGTGACTTGCGCAAGAAGGACCTTTTGTCTGCCTTACCACCATCCGAAAAGTTCTTCGTTCATCGCAGTGACCGGTCCCTGAGCAGAGCCGAAGGGTCATCGAGTTTTCTTTCTGATATTAATTAAAAACAGGAGACAATGAACATTACCCGAGATATGAAGATGGCAGATGTGATCCATCAGGATTATATGCTTCTGCCGGTTATCACCCGGTTTGGGATTTCCCTCGGTTTCGGCGACAAGACGGTGGAAAAGGTATGTTCGGAGAATAATGTGAACGCCGATTTTTTCCTGGAGATCACCAACTCATTCATCGACGACGATTATATCCCGCAGAAAGATCTGGGTTCTTTCCCCGTGAGCCTGATGATCGATTACCTGAAAAAAACACATAAATATTATCTCGAGGAGAAAATTCCGGAACTTGAGGAAATGATCGATAAAATGGCCTCTGCGATCCCCACCGAAAAAGATAAGGCACAACTGATCCGGAATTTTTTTGCCCAGTACAGGTCCGAACTCGAAAATCATATCATGAGGGAGGAGAAAAAAGTTCAGCCCTATATCCTCGAAATTGAGGATGCATACATGAGAAACAATCTTTCCGAAGATCTCTACCGGAAGATCCGTACTTATTCCATGAAAGATTTTGCCGGGGAACATGATAATGTCGAAGAGAAACTTTTTGATCTTAAAACACTTATCATCAAGTATATGCCTCCTTGTGCCGACAAAGCACTATGCAACAGGATCCTGATCGAGCTTTACCGCCTTGAAAAGGATCTGAATGCCCATGCCTCCCTTGAAGATAAGGTCATGATCCCAAAGGTCGGAAATATGGAAGACATACTTTTATCAAGTTATGCCGCCCACTGAGATGGACAGAATAACCTTCATCGTTGTTGAAAAAGCATACCTGGTGCGGAAAGGTATCGTGTCGATCATAAATCGTACCGACCATGCAAGCGTCATCAGGGAAATGAGCGAATTCGACGGCATTAACTCCGAGATCCTGAAATTCAACCCCGATTTTATTGTCTTCAATCCCAATCTCATACCCCCGGAGGAAAACTTTCGCAACTTCACGATAAAAACCGACCTAAAGGAAAAAGGAGTAGCCATCACAACCACCGGACCCATGAGGAGAGGCCTGATAAGCGATGTGAGGGAGATCATCGACCTGAATGATAACCGGGAAGATATCATCCAAAAATTCAAAAACCTTGTCGAGCCGGCCGTGCAGCAGAAAAACGGATCCTCGCTGAATAATGAGCTGAGCGACCGGGAAAAAACAATTCTCAAGCTGGTGGCTAAAGGGCTGACCAATAAAGAGATCGCGGAGCAGTTATTTCTTTCTGCCCATACGGTTATAACACACCGGAAAAATATTACAACGAAACTGGGAATCAAAACGATTTCAGGCCTCACCGTATATGCAATTTTGAACAACCTTGTAACCCTCGAAGAAATCTCCTGACAGCCCTTCGGCTCCGCTCAGGGGCCGGTGACTTCATTCAAGAGGGTGAACTTTTCGGATTGACCGGTCCCTGAGCCGAAGGGTCGTCGGATTTTCTTGCAAAACTTAAAAAATTCAGCTGCGAGTGATTTATAATTGTCGCCCGGAACACTTGATAGCCTGTCAGCGTTGTTCAAGTAAAGTATTTTTATACGGTTAACTATTGAAGCCGTTCAAGAATCGTAGTATATTTGTTTTAAAATTTAAAAGCTATGGATACCAGTAACCAGACAGCGAGAAGACTTCTGATCATCCTCATTGTATTATCAGTTGCTCTCGTTATTGTTTCCGTTATTTTCTTCGTTCAAAAAAAGAAAAACAACGACATGATTACTCAGCTCCAGGAATATTCAAACATAGTTGAAGAGAAAAAGGATTCCCTTGAAAATGAACTCAATGGTATCATCGTCCAGTACGATTCACTGATGACGAATAATGATTCGATCAATAAAATGCTCGTTGTCCAGCAGGATAAGATCAAGAGGCTTTTATCCTTACGGGTGAATGATGCAGAAAAGATACGAAAATACGAAAAGGAACTTGGAACTATCCGCGTTGTGCTTAAGAGTTACATCGTTCAGATTGATTCCCTGAATACGCGCAACCAGATCCTGGTGGCCGAAAATAAACAACTCAGGAATAAAAATGTGGAAACGGTTAATAAGAACATGCAGCTGCAGCAGGAGAAGGAGGAACTGACCAATATCAAGGAAGCGGCCACTACGCTCATCGCTGCGAGTATAGATGCTGTGCCGTTGAACAAAAGGAGCAAGGAGCAGGATAAAGTCAGCAAGGTGGAAAAAATACGTGTCGATTTTGTTCTTCGAAAAAATACGGTGACCCAACCGGGACCCAAAACAGTATACCTCCGGCTCGTAAGGCCCGATAGTGTGGTGCTTGGGTCATCTGATGCGGGCGTGATCAATGTCAACGAACAGGAAGTCGCCTATTCCGCCAGTCGTGAAGTGACCTATGAAAATCAGGATCTTCCCGTTTCCATTTACTGGGATAATAACGGCGACCTCATCTCCGGGAATTATAATGTCGAACTCTATGCCGAAGGCAAGATGATCGGAGAATCTGAATTCAGCCTGAAATAGTAATATCCTTTCCGGATGCAAAGTCTTTTATTCCTCCTGCTTTAGCGTAAGAGGGGATTGTATTGCATTTTGCCTTTCTTTATGGCTTTTGTCTGAATCCTTCTCCGGAATTTCCCGTTTACATACTGAAAAGGCAATAAGTAATAAAGCAGGCTGAATGCGAACCGGCATTATCATTGGAAAAACAGGCGGCATCGACGGTGTTGCCCTCGAATCGGCAAAATGGGCAGAAGCGCTGAAAAGGGAGGGTCATGAAGTATTTATTCTCTCAGGCCGTTATGAGGGCTCCCATGCGACACCCCTGACAGAAACGTTGGTTCCCGAGATGTCCTTCCATTCCCCGGAAAGTTACTGGAGCCAGAAAAAAGCCTTCTTCTATCCCGATGCCGATCCACGGGAACTACTTGATCATATCAACCTGTATTCCAAGCTGATATACAAGAAGATAATGGAATGGGTGAAAGCGAACCGGATTGAACTTCTGATTTCCGAAAATGCTTCCTCCCTTCCCGCCCACCTCGAAATGGGTATGGCCATCCGCAATGTCCTGATGAAAACAGGAATGCCGGCCATAACCCATGATCATGATTTTTCCTGGGAGAGGGGTGAACGCTTTTTCTCGCCCCATGCGGAGATCAACCGGTTCGTCGAGGAATTTTTTCCTTTGCGCCTTCCCAATACGGTACATGCTGTGATCAATTCTCATGCAAAAATCTGCCTGAAAGCGCGTTACAGCCGGCAGGCCATTGTAGTCCCCAATGTTATGGATTTTGAGAAGCATTTCGGACAGGCTACCGAAAAAAACAGCCATACGCGCCCAGCAAATGGTGGGTACTTTTGATGAAGGCCGCCTCGGGGAGGTGATCGGGGTTATGCAGACGTTCTTCGGTCCCGAGAAATACACGCTGTGGCATCTCTTCAAGGATGAAAAACGTAAAGTGCTCGATTTGATTACACACCAGAGCATGACCGAACTTGAAGAGTCGCTGCGCCGGATTTACAACCGGGATTATCCCCTGGTAACGGCCCTGGCAAATAATGATGTCCCCATTCCAAAAGCTTATCGCACCACGTTTGAATACGTTCTTAACGCCGACCTGGTCAAGTGTTTTCAGTCCCATAAAATCAATATGCAGGAACTCGAACGGGTGATGCATGAATTATCGAGGTGGGGGTTGACCATTCAGGACGCTGGCAAGATTTCACGGCTGGCCGGGGATAGTATCTTTAAAGAGTTGAGACGCATAAACGCCGAGCGGGGCAACATCAACAGGATTGAGCGCCTCAATAGGCTCTTTCCCTTGCTGGTGTCTTTCAACCTGATTCCCGATTTATACCGCTGCCAGAATCTTTATTTTGAAATGAATGAAGAATCGGATTTTGAGACCGACAAACCCGACTGGGTTAAACAGTTTAAGCAACTGGGTAAGAACCTCCTACCTATGACACCGACCCGGGCCCGCCCCGGTGGGAGATGAAGCGAAGGAGCGCGACAAATGACCTACACCATCGCTGAGCCGTGCGTCGACGTGATGGACCAGGCCTGTGTAGCCGTCTGTCCGGTCGATTGCATCCATTTCGAGGAGGGCGTGGACCGCACCCTCTACATCGACCCTGACGAATGCATCGATTGCGGCGCCTGCGAGCCTGAGTGTCCCGTCGCCGCCATCTTCTCCCGAGGATTCGGTGCCGGCGACCAGGCCAAGTACACCGAGGTCAACGCGCTCTGGTTCCAGGACAAGGACGCCGCCCGCGCCATGATCAACGAGCTCAAGCCGGCCTGATCCGACACCCGGCGAGGGCCGGGAACTCCGCGCTTCTCACAGACCCCGCGTCTTCGATGCAGCAATACATC
>CAVYRO010000003.1:0-1002312 GCA_963771005.1 uncultured Bacteroidales bacterium | reverse complement strand
GTTGACCTGGTGACCGGGGTGGCCCTCAATCGCACCATACTGGAATTGAAATCTGATCTATGACACCATGACAGAGTATACCTTAACCCTCAATCGCACCATACTGGAATTGAAATCTGTAGATATAAGAGCGTTACCTAACAGTAATCAGACCCTCAATCGCACCATACTGGAATTGAAATATCATGACAGAGTGCGATATTCACGATCAGGCCTCCCTCAATCGCACCATACTGGAATTGAAATTATTGCAGCGACTATTCCAGTGAAGTATAGCGCATTACCCTCAATCGCACCATACTGGAATTGAAATATGAATTTGATGCATTATCAGGAATCTGCATTATCAGACCCTCAATCGCACCATACTGGAATTGAAATAAGATATGGTAACGATTTCTGTATACAATGATACCCTCTAATCGCACCATACTGGAATTGAAATTTTCGATAGACTTTCATATCAATGAACTTTAAGCGCCTTCAATCGCACCATACTGGAATTGAAATCTTGAATAGATTATAATGTTAGAACGTTTATTATCGTACTCTTAATCGCACCATACTGGAATTGAAATACACTGATAATTTAATCCTATCACTCATGTTGTACCCTCAATCGCACCATACTGGAATTGAAATTCATCAAGGTTTCAGCTTTGCCTCGTATTCCCTTAATCGCACCATACTGGAATTGAAATATTTTATAGCCACAAATGCCCATGCATTCCTCTCAATCGCACCATACTGGAATTGAAATTATATTAAGGTCGTTTAGTGGCATGCAGAGTGACCTGCCCTCAATCGCACCATACTGGAATTGAAATTATTAGTGTATGGTTTTCAATGCCATTGATTATAGTCCCTTAATCGCACCATACTGGAATTGAAATTATATGAGGTTAACGCAGGCTTTATTCGTCGTTCACCCTAATCGCACCATACTGGAATTGAAATAAGTCTGATGATATCCAATGGATTGACAGATACTGGCCTCAATCGCACCATACTGGAATTGAAATGACAGAAATCTTATGCATTGAATCAGAGATCATGCACTCTAATCGCACCATACTGGAATTGAAATTTATACTACGCCTGTAAGTGTCTAAGAGCTGCACTTCCCTCAATCGCACCATACTGGAATTGAAATTGTGTATATCGATTATGACAAATCAGGCAGTATATAACTCCTCAATCGCACCATACTGGAATTGAAATAAGCATCTCCATCGTGTCAACGTTGCCCAGGAAATACCCTCTAATCGCACCATACTGGAATTGAAATAGTAATCAATGCTCATGAATTGACTAAGATCATGCCCTTAATCGCACCATACTGGAATTGAAATTTATAAGTGACTGGCAGATTGTGACACTAATGCCTCTAATCGCACCATACTGGAATTGAAATTGACTATACATCTGGATCAACACTGATCATGTTCTGCATACCCTTAATCGCACCATACTGGAATTGAAATAAGTATAGCATTGATCAGTGAAGACCATAAGTCTGACTCCTTAATCGCACCATACTGGAATTGAAATATCGAATGATCTGCTTTGCATATTGATCTGTCACGGTACCTCTAATCGCACCATACTGGAATTGAAATTGTATTTACAGTACATAAGTATTGCAATCTAAGAATCCCCTCAATCGCACCATACTGGAATTGAAATTTGATTTGACCATCAGCAATAATGCATACGTTGATCACCCTCAATCGCACCATACTGGAATTGAAATTGTAATGCGTCAATAGTTCATTTCTGACCTGCAGCAGATCCCTCAATCGCACCATACTGGAATTGAAATTATTGCCATGAGCAATTGTTTGAACTGCCAATCGCCCTCAATCGCACCATACTGGAATTGAAATCATTATCATGAATTGGCAATGCTTAGGATGAGCTCACTCCCTCAATCGCACCATACTGGAATTGAAATATAGGATACTCGATGCCGCGGTTAGTCAATGGATCATCCCCTCAATCGCACCATACTGGAATTGAAATTATGATGCTGGTACAGGTAATACATTCCAGCTAGCGCCCTCAATCGCACCATACTGGAATTGAAATTTCAACAATTATTGATGACCGAAATGTTACTTTACCCTCAATCGCACCATACTGGAATTGAAATTGAGCATAATTATCGGCATCTGCTGTTCATCGATACCCTCAATCGCACCATACTGGAATTGAAATAAGTAAACCTAAGACTGTCATTAGGTAAAGTACATGCCCTCAATCGCACCATACTGGAATTGAAATACATGCTGACAAGGTAGATTGAGCCTATCTGCAATACCCTCAATCGCACCATACTGGAATTGAAATACAAGTATATCACAGCACAGACTCAGGCAGTAGTGACCCTCAATCGCACCATACTGGAATTGAAATAATTATAGGATTGATGGATCATCGTAACATCTAACCCTCAATCGCACCATACTGGAATTGAAATTGAATGTATCAGATCATGTAATTGACATCTTCACACCCTCAATCGCACCATACTGGAATTGAAATTTGATAAGCAGTTGTGCAGATACTGAGAATTGCTAGCCCTCAATCGCACCATACTGGAATTGAAATTCGTGATCTTATACGCATGATGATCAGATTCGCGATTCCCTCAATCGCACCATACTGGAATTGAAATATCGATCATGATAATGTCTGCATTGATTCGGATCTTACCCTCAATCGCACCATACTGGAATTGAAATTGAGATAGATTTCGTAAGAGTCGTTTTTCGGATACCCTCTAATCGCACCATACTGGAATTGAAATAATCATATCATTACAATCTCATGAAGGCGACAGTTCCTACCCTCAATCGCACCATACTGGAATTGAAATAATGATATACTCGTGTCAATTATCAGTATGCATTAGATGCCCTCAATCGCACCATACTGGAATTGAAATATGAATTGTAATCAGTGTCAAGCATTTGCATAGTACTCCCTCAATCGCACCATACTGGAATTGAAATATATTAATACATTCGAGTAATTCGATATCATGTATTCCCTCAATCGCACCATACTGGAATTGAAATAGTCAACGTAGACATTCTGAGCTACAAAATCATATTCCCTCAATCGCACCATACTGGAATTGAAATACATTGAAATGTTGTATCTGACAGTTAAGCTTAATACCCTCAATCGCACCATACTGGAATTGAAATTAAGACATGACTAGTGGACATAATATAATTAGACGCCCTCAATCGCACCATACTGGAATTGAAATATCGAGTAATCTTCCGACTATCAGTAACCAAATCGCTACCCTCAATCGCACCATACTGGAATTGAAATAACATAACGACTTTACGCCTGTGCGTTTCCATCTCAACCCTCAATCGCACCATACTGGAATTGAAATATTAGTTATCGATGATTTCACCTTATTTACTTATGCTAATCCCTCAATCGCACCATACTGGAATTGAAATTTTCCTCAGAGGACAAAGAAGTTAAATCCATTGTCCGACCCTCAATCGCACCATACTGGAATTGAAATAAACATGCTTATCTACATTTCAGGAAAAATCAGCGGTCCCTCAATCGCACCATACTGGAATTGAAATATTTCTATCCGAGGTGGCCGGGAAGATCTATGAAAACCCTCAATCGCACCATACTGGAACTAGTGATTTAAATCGTTCCACTACATCATTTTCATACTTTATCCGATTCATGAGATAAACCAACATCGATAAAATGTAATAGGTTGTAGCGTTTTCAACGGATTTGCCGTCAATCCATTCATGGCGGGGTTTGCGTGGTATCAGCGGTTGAATGCTCATTACACGATTCCATAAACGGGCATGGTGAGCACATATATTCCGTAAATAAACAATGCTGTGCAGCCACGACGAAAAAACTTTATCGGCAAGGCCAAAAGTATTGGCAATTTCGCGTTTTTCCCTGCCGGGATTCAGGTTGCTGTACATTACTGAAAGTGAGCCGAAGGACGTTATTTCCAGCATCATCCAACTTGGAGGCATCGGGTTGGTGTATTTTTTACGAAATGCCAGGATAAATTCCTCATCGCTTCGAAGGTATTCTTGTTCCAGTTTATCGAGGAGTTGTTGGTGTCTTACACTGTTTCTGAACAATTCCGGTTTCAGATACCAAAACGGACCGTGTTGATGGGAGAGAATGTAAATCATTTTGGCCCGGATTGCTACTTCAATTTTTTCGAGTTCTGCCATTACAAAATGACGGAGCTCCCGGTCGAAACAATAAATTTTATAGGCTGTATCGAAAGATGCTCCTTTTTTGAACCGGTGATTTTCTTTGTCTTCCAGGAGCGGATACCAGTAACCGCTGAGGCGGTAGTAACTTTTTACTTCCAGCAGATGAAGAAAATAATCTTCATCAGGGATGTGTAAACCGCGTTCTTTTAATTGTTCGAGCTGCTGTTGGTAGGTGAGTGCTGCTTTTTTGTAAGCTGCTTTTGTCATGGGTATAAAAATAAAACGCTTACCCTGAGCGCGCTGATCTGACGGGAAGCGGGGTAAGCATGTTGTTGCAAATATACACAATTGTGTGATACAAAGGATAAGAATCTGCAATTTATGGAATCTTCATTGGTTTTATAATGCTTGTTTTGCTAAACTCATAATGTATTCCAGATTGTCTGTATTTGTTATTGTAAGCTCATAATTCCCATTTCCCCAATTAAGTTCATTCTGGGGAAACAGGGTTGCTAGCTTCTCAAATTTTATAAAACATTCCGGATTTTCAACACCGTCCGGCGCCTGAATTTTCAATCATTGAATTTCTAAGTTGGTCCTGATAATTATCCTGTCGATATCATTTGATAATAAATACTGCCGGGTGTAACTATATTGAGATCCAGGTTGAATGTTCTTCTATATGGAATAATGCAATTTCTCAATTCTTCCCTGCATTCGAATTATTTTAGAGACGAGCCCCCGGACACGTCTCCCGGACACCCTATTAAATCCCGTTAACGGCACTTCTGCCGGTATTTCATTCAACGCAAAACCTGACAGGTTTTGAAAACCTGTCAGGTTTATCAGCCTATACAGCACCAACGACAATATCCGTTCAACAAACTTTGCAGGGATCTATATGTTTGACCAACCACATTTTCATGCAGTATTCATGGTTGCATATTCTTTCCCAAAACGGACACTCGTTCCTGACGAAAAATGATCCGCTGAAATTTCAATCCGGCGATTTATATCAGCTTGTAGACAATAGCATTGATATTCATGCCCGCTCCTACAGAAGCAAAAACAATGGTGTCATCTTTATTTAAGCTGTGCGGTTTTAACTGGCCTCTGACAATAAAGTCAAGTAGTGTTGGCAATGTAGCAACGGAGGTATTGCCGAGCCATGAGATGGTCATTGGCATTATGTCTTCGGGTAAGTCCGTAATTTCATACAGCCCGTAAAGTCGCTTAATTATGGCATCATCCATCTTCCCGTTTGCCTGGTGAATGAGTACTTTTTTAATATCCCCGATACCGGTATTGCTCTTTTCCAGGCAATCTTTGATGGCCTGTGGCACGCGTTCAAGGGCATATTGATAGAGTTTCCGTCCATTCATCTTCAAATAAAGATCAGCTTTATCCGCACCGCCCGGTTTGAACGATTTGTCCATATACAACATCCTGGAGTACTGAAGGGTGTCGGATCGGGTTTTGTGCGCCAGGATTCCAACGGGCTTGTCACTTTTGACAGCCTCCAAAATGACAGCTCCCGCACCATCGGCATAAAGCATCCCATCCCTGTCGTGTGGATCATATACCCTTGATAAGGTCTCAGCCCCGATCACGAGTATTTTTTTTGCATCTCCCGATTTTATGAAATAATCAGCCTGAATTAAACCTTGTAACCAACCCGGACAACCAAACGGCAGATCGTAAGCGATCGTATCCGGATTTTGTATTTCTAATTTGTATTTCACCCTGGCGGCTATACTGGGCACGGTATCAATCCTCCTGTTTTTGCTGCTTACATCGCCAAAATTATGGGCAACGATGATATAATCTAAATCTTCACCATCAATTTTTGCGGATGTAATAGCCTCCCTCGCTGCAAAAAAAGCTATATCAGAGGTCACCAAATCGTCTGTGACGTACCTTCTCTCTTTGATAGTGGTAATTTCCAGGAACTTATCGATGATGTCCTGATTCGTTTTCCCGAGCTTCTTCCCGCTTGAATCATAAAATTCGTTGTTAAGGAAATCTTCGTTTTTAACACGCACTGATGGTACATATTTTCCGGTACCTGTTATGATACTATAAATGGTTCTCTCCATAGGAACTGATCACAAAATAAAAGTGTAATTGTTAAAAGCCTCTACAAGTAATCCAAAAAAATCTAGAAGTCGCACCCCGATTTCTGTCAGGGTTATACCGACATAAAAAATATTTCCGAAGTTCAGGAATTTGTTAGACAAAAAAAAACATTTTGCCCAATTACCGGGTGATACCGGTGATCATCCAACTCATCAACAAAAAAGAAAAGCCCTCATTGGGGTGTTTCGCTTTATAATGAGACTTTCGGTAAAAGTTTGTATACGGTTTTCTTAAAGCGCTTCCTCCATGACCTTACTCCCAACCCCACTGCTTTCTTCAAATAGCACTTCAATTAACCTGACCCGACGGACACCAGCGGTAGCCGGCAATCCCGCTCCGCTTACCGCGTACCACCTAAGCTACAGCGGTGGCGCAAGCTACGCAGGATACGGCAGGTATTCCCGCTCTGCTATGGCTACGCGGGACGCAGTCGGTAATCAGAGACGGGAAACGGGAGATGGGAGACGGGAAGAGCGGAGGGCTGACAAACGATACCGTTTTCTGAACAGACTCACTGTTTCATATAAATTACCACACCCACCCTATTGATATGCTCAATTAAATCTTGATTTTCAATTTTTTCAACTATTGAAACATCGATATTGTAAGGCAATAGTAAGTCGTCAAGTTCATTCTCAATTCTTAGAAGGGTATGTAAATTTAAATTACTCCCAACAAGGGATATATCGATATCTGAGCCTTCCCGATAATTACCTTTAGCACGGGACCCGTAAAGAATTGCTTTGTCGATATCTGAACAGTTAGCAAATACCGATTTCAGTTTTTCTATATGTATGTCTTTTAACCCGTGCATTATTCTTCATCAAATAATCTCGTCTGTTCCCCGGTTCTTTTACCTTCCATTACTTCCTGGAATTTCAAAAATAAAGAATGATACTCCTCAATTATTTTCGTAAATATTTCATTCGCTGTTTCTTCATTATAAGTATGGGATGTTTTGATTCGGCTATTGATCATAGTCATCCAAGTATCTCCATCATCAACAAGTTCCGTAGAGACTGCATATCTAATAGCATCTCTTGAACCTCCTATATCTGAAATTCCCTGGTAAAAAGCATAGTCTTTCATCACATTCCAGGCCAACTCATACGTATATTCAAAACGTTTAATTAACCCTTCTTTTATTATATCATCCAGGACATCTTCATGATCATCGTCCCTATTTGCTTCTTTTCCTTTCAATTCCTTTTTAATATATTCGATGGCTTCAGACAGTTTCCCCAATGCCTTATTAAAGTTGGAAAATTTTTGCTCCCATCTCATATCTTCCTGTTCAGTCATCACTTTTTCATTTAAATTTTAAAAACTCTATAAAGTTATGTACTCTTCATCAATTTTCAATCTCATCAATCACGTCATTCCCGATATCCAGGAATTGCCGCCTGAAATCAAGGAATCGCTTAGCAGGGTGCACATTGTAATACCCGGTCCCGACCTCCCTGCGGGTATCTCAGTGTCTGTCCACTAACGAAAGTGTTTAGTAAAAGAAGATTACAAAGGCTAATAAGAGGGTTCTGTTCATGTTTGGTTATTATATCGTGAAATATCGAGGAGTATTGACAGAATTGTTTAAGTGCTTGGGTTGGAATGGTAGCGGGGGGGTGGGGAGTTGTTTCATGTTGTTTCATGTTGTTTCAGAATGGTTTCAGAATGATTTCAGAATAGTTTCAGGGTTTCAGAATCATTATTCCTGATGTGTGGCTGGCGGCCGGTCCCTGAGCGAAGTCGAAGGGTTGTCGAGTTTTCTTGCAAACACTAATTAATCTGTTCAGAAATATTACGCCTCCCCCTTCCTGTATTCCAGAAAAATTCTTTTCTTTTACCCTGAAAAATATCAATCCAAATCCATTAACGATGGTCTCTTCTTTTGGGAAAACATGGTGGGGTGAGCAATGGCTGAACTCATTGACCAATATTGATTACAGTAACCGCCTGCCCCGCGGTGCCACGTATGCACGCAAAGGAGCCGTGGAAAAGATCTCAATCGAAAACAATCATATCTCAGCCAGGGTGGCCGGTTCACGGAAACAACCCTATAAGGTCGACATCATCATGCCGCCATTTTTCGATCCTGAACTCGGTGATTTCCTCCATGAAATAACCCGCCGGCCGGTCATTATCTCCAAACTGCTGAACCGTGAGCTGGACCCGGATATTCTTCCTCTTGCCGTGAAGTTCGGACTGAAAGTCTTTCCGGGCCAGTGGACCGACCTGAAGATGCAGTGCTCCTGCCCCGACTGGGCGGTGCCCTGTAAACACCTGGCCTCGGTCATATACAAGGTGTCAGCCGAAATAGACAACAATCCCTTTCTCGCCTTTACACTCCATAACGTCGACCTCTTCTCCGAACTGGATAAGCGCGGTGTCATCATCAAAAAAGAGAACACCGAAATACCTAAACTGAAGCCGTTGTTCTTCGGAAAAGACAACGTTAAGAAGGCGTATGATCCTGAAACAGCCTACCGGAAACTTTCGTTTTCCGGGTTAACTCCTCTGCATGAACTCCTGACCGCCCTGCTCAAACCCAATCCTCCGTTTTATATTTCTTCGGCAACCGATTTTCGCGAGAAGTACAGTGTGCACCTCAACCGTGTGGTAAAAAATACGCGGCGTGCCGCCACCGGGAAAATTCCTCTGCCGGAATTCTTCTCCGAAGCTTACGCCGAAGAGAAAATGATCGGTTACCATACAGCTAACCAGGTGAGTGTTGACGATTCACTCCGGGCAAAAATATCCCTCAACGACCAGGATTTGACCGTTCGTGAATTCCTGCAGCAGCTTTCCCAAATACAAACGTCCAAAACCCTGGATTACCAACCCTCTACGGCTTCGCTGCACACTACGCTCCACCTGGCGCTTCAGCTGGTTGCCAACGGTGCCATCGTGCCTCAAATCGTACAATTGCCGGATAAAAAATACCTTATCCGGTGGCTGCCTGCCATGCTGAGCAAAACAGTCAGGAATCTGGTCAATGAATTGGATGACATGCTCCCGCCCGATGTATTTATATGGCAGGAAAAACAACGGCAGCGGAAAGTCAGCAAGGACAGGGCCGTCAACCTCTTGTCGTTGTTTATTACCGAGATCGTCAGGCTGGTCAGTTACAGTCTCGATTCAGATATCTTCGAGACGCTGTTTTTCAAGCATACCAGCTATCTGTTTAATCTTCCCGGTGAGGAGGCCCTGGCCGGGGGCATCATGACCTGGCTGCAGAAGTTCTACCTCACCCAGGGGAAATTCCGGCCGGTGATCCTTGTTGAAGAGCTGAAGAATGAAAAGTTCAAACTCTCCATTAGCGTAAAAATTCCGGGTAAAACGCAAGATGAGGCTATACCGCTCAGGAACATCCTCACCCTGGAGGAGTACAGGCACGAACGCTTCGAAGTCCTGCAGTCGATGGCTCAACTGAGCGGTTTCATCGACGGGCTCGATGGCTATATCAATTCGCCGGGCGAAGAGGAAATTGTGATGGACCTCCGGTCGTTCGGCCCTTTCCTGGTGCAAATGATACCGGCTATTCAATTGATGGATATTTCGGTAATGCTGCCGAAATCGCTGAATAACATCCTGAAACCAAAAGCCAGCGTGAAGCTGAAGACCAGGGCCGGTGCCAAATCTTACTTCCGGCTCGACAAGCTGTTGGATTTTGAATGGCAGGTGGCCCTTGGCGATACGTTGATGGGGGAAGAGGAATTCAAAAAGCTTCTTCAACGATCGGAGGGCCTCATTCGATTCAAGACAGGGTACATCTATGTTGATAAGGATGATCTCCTCAAACTGCATAACCATTTCTCCCAATCCAGGGAGCTATCGGCTTTCCAGATGCTTCGTGCCGCCCTTTCCGGCGACTATCACGGGGCTAACGTATCACTGACCGATGAGGTGAAACAGCTCATCGAATCCTTGTCCGGCATTGACGGGGTTCCGGTTCCGGAGGGTCTCAACGCACAGTTGCGGCCATACCAACAGCGCGGTTACGCCTGGATCTACCGGAATTCACAGGTCGGTTTCGGATCGGTGCTCGCCGACGACATGGGCCTGGGAAAAACCCTGCAAGTCATCGCCGCCGTGCTGAAATTCAAGGAAGACGGCCTGCTGGAAAAGGAGAAGATCCTGGTGGTGGCACCGACGGGGCTGATCACGAACTGGGAAGCCGAAATCCAGAAGTTCGCACCGTCACTCAAAACAGCCATTTATCACGGTCCGCAGCGCGATCTCGATAAGCTCGACGGCTATGATATCCTGCTGACCTCCTACGGGATCGCCCGAAGCGATGCCGCCAGACTGGGAAAAGAAAAATGGCACGCGCTGGTGATCGATGAAGCCCAAAACATCAAGAATCAGAACACCGGTCAGACCAGGGCGATCAAATCCATAAAATCTTCAAACTTCATCGCCCTTAGCGGCACGCCCGTGGAAAACAGACTGAGTGAATTATGGAGCATCATGGATTACAGCAACCGGGGCATCCTTGGCAGTCTGAAAGAATTTTCAGAGACCTATGGTAATCCTGTGGAGCAACTGAATGACAAGGAAACAGCGGCAAAGCTCAGGAAAGTCACGGCCCCTTTCCTGATGCGACGTATGAAAACCGATAAAAGCATCATCGCCGATCTTCCCGAGAAGGTGGAGATCGACAGTTTTGCTGCACTCACCGGTGAGCAGGCAGGGCTTTACCAGAAGACACTGGATAAAGCCATGGATGAGATCGAAGGCATCACCCCCACTGATCAGAAATCACTCTTTGTACGGCAGGGACTGGTATTGCAGATGATCCTGGCGCTGAAACAGATCTGCAACCACCCCACCCAATTCCTGAAAAACGGCATTTTAGACGCTTCCCTCAGTGGAAAGACCGGCCTTCTTTTTAACAAGCTCGACAGCATTATCGAAAGCAACGAAAAAGTGCTCCTGTTCACCCAATTTACCGAAATGGGCAGGCTGCTTCATCATTTCATCAGCGAGCGGTATGGTGAAGAACCCCTTTACTACCACGGTGGATGTACCCTTGTCCAGCGAAAAGAGATGGTAGAAAAGTTCCAGACCAACCATGCCGACAAAATTTTCCTTCTCTCACTGAAGGCAGCAGGCACCGGACTCAACCTGACAGCGGCCACCCATGTTATCCATTACGACCTTTGGTGGAATCCTGCCGTGGAAAATCAAGCTACGGACAGGGCTTACCGGATCGGGCAGAAGAAGAACGTCATGGTACACCGGTTCATCACAAAGAATACGTTTGAGGAAAAGATCAACCAGATGATCCAGGATAAAAAGGCTTTGGCAGAAATGACCGTGTCTTCCGGTGAGAATTGGATCGGCAGTTTGAGCAATACCGAACTCAGGGAAATATTTGGGAGATAATACCAAAGCAGGTTCTAACTTCCAGTTCTATTAAGAGAAAGTGGATCATACCATAGTTCTTCATTATAAAGATCGCGTGCCGGCTAAAGCTCTGGGCGCCTATCATAAGGCTTCTGCGATAGGATGCGGTGACGGAGGCAATAGGGGAGTGAGTGGTAATTCGGGAGGGTTTGAGGATGGTTTGAGGGGAATGTACAAAACCTAAAATAAAATCTTAATTTTAATACCCATAGACGAAACTTAACTTATAACACAATCTTTTGCATATTAACTTTTAAGTGAATATATTTGCACATATAGAAAAACTGGAAGATTTTTGTTTCAAGGAAGTTAACTATTATTCCATCTGGCTTGAAGGAGCTGATATGACTGAATTTGAAGATTTCCTGAACAGGATGGAATCTGAACCTGGTCACAATGAGGATGTTATCAATCTCTTTACCTGGCTTGAGCTTATTGGAGAAAATGAGGGAGCGAAAGAAAAATTCTTTAGACATGAAGGCTATATTTCAGATGCAAAAGCATTACCCCCTAAGTCTTCCCTTATGGAAGACAATGAATTACCTGTGCATGATATTCGATTATACTGTCAACGGCTGAATGAACATGTCGTTATCTTATTCAATGGCGGTATTAAAACCACCCCCACAGCACAGGAGTGTCCAAATGTTTCTTCTTATTTTAAGCAGGCAAACAGAATCGCAAAACAAATCAACGAACTCTTCAAACAAAAGGAAATAAGCTGGAATTCCGACCACACCGATATACTATTCGACGCAGACTTAACCATTGAATTATGAAACCAACCGAAAAAAAATCAGTCATTGACCGGTACAGGAGTAAGGTCAGGGATGAAAATAAGCGATATATTGAAAGGAATTTACAAATCTCGAATCAGGTAAGTGAAATCCTCGGGAAAAAAGGGTTAACTCAAAAGGATCTTGCCAGGTTATTGGGAAAGCATGAAAGCGAAATCAGCAAGGTACTCTCGGGATTGCACAATATCACCCTGAAAACCATCACAAAAATAGAAACGGTCTTAAATGAAGATATTATTATGACGACTTCTGAAGCCAGCAGAACGTACAAAAAGATTGAATATGTAACGCTTAAAATCTCAGCGAATAAGAATAATGCCGGGCAATTTAAAAATAAGTTCATTGAAAGTGACTATAAGCATCCGGTTAATCAAGATAAGGCAGCATGAAACGAATCAAACCCGATAAGATACACTTACTGGGGGCAACCGTTCTGAAAACGAATATTAATCCTTCACAAGAATTCCTGGAATCACGTGTGGAACCGGATAATATTACCGTTGGGTTTTCCCAGGATTCCAGGTTTGACTTCGCCGAAGGTATTGTTCTGATTATTCTAAACATCAGGCTGACCGGCAAAAACAAGGATGGGGCGGATATCGGTCTTGAAGGTGATTACACTATAGAATTTGTTTTCAGGGTTGATAATTTTGACGAATTCGTTAGTGAGACGAAGGAAACCATTGACGATAAAGAGGTAACCACGAAACAGGTCGAGGGCATACTGGGTGGAACGCTCATGGGGATAGCCTATTCCACAGCCAGAGGTATTATCCTGGAAAGAACCCAGGGTACCTCTTTCCAGGATAGCGGGGTGATTATCCCGGTGATTAATCCTAATGATCTGTTGTAGTCCATGTCTTGAGTTAAAAAATAATTTAACCTGGCAACCAAAACCCACAAACAAGATCAACTTTCTTGAACGATAGTTTAATGAATGCCTGATTTTCACCAATCCATGGAGCTTAGGGCCTGTTCCCCAGGATTTTCAAGCAAATTTATCATTTTCCTTATTTCTCAATCCGTGAAGGATCGTCAAAGTCCCCTTCCAGGGATTTAGGGGTAGTATGTCGCGGATCCCCTATTACACATCTTCCCCGCTGATCAGTTCTATATACTTAAAGAGTACATCAAACGATTCCTGAGCCGTTACTTGCCCGGAGCAAAATTCCCCGCCCAATTTTTTACAGGCTCTCAGGCTTTCACCCTGTACTTTTTCTACGATCCGGTAAATGATGACAGTATAAATAGCCGGCCCCCCCTCGACATTCATCATCCAGTTTTCAATATTCGTTATTCTCCAACGTCTTTCTTTCAAACACCACCTCCGGTAAAATGATTTTTATATACTCCTGGCTCTCTTTCTCCTTCCAGTAAACGAGAAAATTTACAATGGCAGACTTGAATTTGTAACCGTCTTCTTCGATCTTTATCAAATCATCCCGAAACAGCTTAGAGAATTTAAGGACCAGTTCACCGTCCTCATTCGCCAGGCCGTCCTCTTTTATCGACAAAGCCTGACCATTTGTGATCCGGTTTACCCGGTGAGCAACGTATCTGAAATATCCCAGTACAACGTCCTTATGACCCAGCTGCCTGGTCAGATGTCCGGGCGGAAGATATGTTTTTGTATCGCTTGTGGCAGACATCTGTTCTGTTGCAAATTGTTCCATGTACCTGCCGTTATGCGCGACGAAGATATTTTTCCTTGCCCTGGTCAGGGCAACATAAACCTGCCTTTTCTTGTCATCTGATGAAAAATTAAAATCATTCAGGAGCAGAAATACATTGTCAAATTCTTTTCCCTTGGCCTTATGTATCGTCGACACAATAATGATCTCATTATCGTATTCAATAAAATCTTCAAACTTTGATTCCGAGATGAATACTTTGATATCGGATATGTACCTGTCAGAAGGATATAAAAGCTCAAACTTGTTCAGAAGGTTCAGACAATTCTCCTTATGCCAGCTTGCGGAAAGCCGGGCTTCCAGTTGTCTTTTCGCAGTATTCCAGGTTTCATCGGATATTCTGGCCCCTGTATTCATTGCCTCCAGCCCGGCAATAAAATCATAAAGTTCAACGAGGTGGATCAGGCTGAAACCCTCCGAGGTCTGGATGAGCCGGGCCGGTTGTCCATGATATTTCAGCAGGCCGGCAATCAGGGAGGCCTCTTCGTTTGTTGCCGTCAGAACACAGGTGGTTCCTGAGAGATCAGTACCACAAATCTTTTCGACCAGAGGAACAACCAGATTTTTCGAGACATAGCCGGTAATATATATCCAGCCGTTTTCCTTCATAACAGCTTCTATCTGCATATTTTTCAGCCGGTGTGAAATGCCTGTTACAAATTGATTCGTGAAGTCCACCAGGTTCTTCCTGCTCCTGAAGTTCTCGATCAATTCATACTTTCTCGCATGAAAATCCTGAATGAATTTTTCGAGGTATCCTGAATCTGCATGACGGAATTCATAAATATTCTGGTCATCGTCACCTACGGCGATAACACGCATTTCCTCGTTTTTCTCCATCAGGGATTCAACCAGCCTGAAATTGTTTTCATCCATATCCTGCGCCTCATCGATGACCAGAACCGATTTTGCGATCCGTGAAGGTTCAACCTCACCCTTCCTGATCATTTCAACAGTTTCCGGAATCACAGACTCGGATCTTTCGATATTTCCAACCTGTCCGAGAAGATCAAAACAGTAGGAGTGGAAGGTTTTGATCTCCACATAATTGGCCGCCGAACCTATGAGTTCCTTTAATCTGAGTTTAAATTCGGTAGCCGCTGCCCTTGAAAATGTAAGCATCAGGAGTTGTTCGGTCTTCACATCCTCCGTCATCAGGAGTGATGCAAGTTTATGAACGAGTATGCGGGTTTTACCACTCCCGGGGCCGGCTGCCACTACGATATGTTTCGAGACATTATTATGGATGATCTCAACCTGGGAAGTTGAAAGGGTTCCAAAGATCTGTCTGAACTTTGCAGGAGTTATCGTCCTGTTCAATTCATCTCTCTCCTTACCAGGAAAATATTTATTGAGAAAGGAGGAATAATTCAACTTAAAGTAGTCGTCCACAAACCTAAGGGCGCCATTGTAATCTTCAATTACTTTCTGAGCATATGCCCCAACGATATGAATTTGCTGCGTTTTATTTTTATAAAATTCATCGAGGTTTTTGTAGTCTTCTTTTTTGTACTGAACCTTATTACTCTTTTCAATCCGCTCAATATTCAACCGGTTGTAAATGACCATAAAACCACCTTCAATGCTGATTGCCCCGGTTCTTGACAGAAACAAAAGTGCATCCTCTATGTCCCCGGTCTCAATTTCAATTTTAAACAGGTGCGAAGTTTGTTGATATTGATCCCTGATTTCGCTGGTCGAAAATTCAA
Source organism: uncultured Bacteroidales bacterium (assembly GCA_963771005.1). Classification (GTDB taxonomy): domain Bacteria; phylum Bacteroidota; class Bacteroidia; order Bacteroidales; genus DASQZK01. The sequence continues at coordinate 986,344 of CAVYRO010000003.1, read as the reverse complement.
CAGGAAATTCACCCATCTTCCCGGGTATTTCCTCACTTTCCTCAGATCTTTTATATAAAAAATCAAGGATGAAGACGGAAAGCAATTGCCTTTTTTCAAGTTTTGACCTGAGCAAATCCACTGGTTGTTTGAAATAAATTTGAATGTGGTTGCGGTCAATATCTTTCGTCTCCCTGATAACCCAGTTTTTTATCGACCAAAAATTAAAAATTGTATTGATCCTTGCCGGATTAACATCGAGACAGCCCTCAAGGAGAGCTTCCCCATTGAGCTCTTTTATATTGACGATACCCGGAGTTTCATCTATTTTTTCAAAAAGATACTTTTCAAGCTTGAGGAAAAAAGATAAGATCCTCCGTGACCTGCCAGCGCTGTCTCCTTTATTGATGAAGGCATTCAAATCTTTTGAATCTGCAAGGATTTTTTCTTCAGTCAATTTGTTGACCAACCCTATTACTTCTTCCTTCGCTATCCCAAGATGATCCGATATGTAATCAATCCGGGCCTCGGGTACCTCGTCATCATTCTGCTTCCGGCTCCTGGCGGAGATCAGCTTTTTAATGATCCGGATGGCGGATCCCTTCTCCTTATCTACAAACCGCGGGGAAGCGTTTATTTTTTCGATCGCATCATTTGCATTGCGCACCAGTATCCCAGTGGCGAAAACCCGTGGAGAATTATGTGTGCGCTTAAGGTACCCGGCTTCCTCGAGTGCGGATAATGCGGTTGTTACACGGGTTTCAATTTGCTTAACGTTCTCATCCCAACCGGCTTTACGGGCAAATTCAAGAGCGGAATTCGAAGCTTTATTCCGTGTTTTTGTCATTTCCTTCACTGCCTGCCATACCTGTTGCACTTCCTTCAGGTTAAGCCTGGTCTGGTTCAGCAGGTTAAAATGTTTTGTCAGGTCATCCTCATTGTACAGAACATAGCATTCCGCGGTCATATCTTCCCTCCTGCCCGCCCTTCCTGCCTCCTGAACATAACTTTCAAGCGAATCCGAGATGTTGTAATGGATAACCATGCCTATATTGTCCTTATCCACCCCCATCCCGAATGCCGATGTGGCGACAATGATCCGGATTTCTCCTTTTATAAAATCATTCTGGTTTTGTGTCTTCTCCCTGACCTCCATCTTCCCATTGTACGGTGCAGCCCGGTAGCCATCCGAGCATAAATGTTTCGCAAGATCAAGCGTCTTTTGAGTTCTTGAAACATATACGATTGTAGGACAATCACTCTGGTCGATCAGCCGGCGGAGTGAAATATATTTATCATCGTCGGTTTCGCCGGGAATAACCTTGTATGTCAGGTTTGTCCTTGAACTTCCGGACTGGAACAATTCCAATTCAAGCGAAAGTTTGTCATGGAAATAGTCACAAATGTCCCGGATGACTTTCGGCTTCGCTGTTGCTGTGAAACATGATACGGGTATCGGATAAGGAAGATTCTTTTTTTCCTGCAGACTCTTAATGAAATCACCGATATAAAGGTAGTCGACCCGGAAATCATGGCCCCAGGAAGAAAAACAATGAGCCTCATCGATCACGAATCGGGCGATCTTTCGTCCAAGCAATAGCCGTTCAATGGTTTTGGAACGCAGCGATTCGGGAGAAATATAAAGAATGGAAGCCGAACCGTTTTCCACTCTCTCAATAGATTTTGCACGTTCAACCGGATCAAGCAGCCCGTTAATTGTCACGGCATCAGTTAACAGGATTTTCTCAAGATTATCAACCTGGTCTTTCATCAGCGACTGGAGCGGCGAAATGACTACGGTAAGAGCCCTGGAATTCTCACCTTCCATTAGTGCCGGAAGCTGAAATGTCAGGGATTTACCTCCCCCGGTAGGGAAAACAGCCAGGAGGGATTTGTTATCGATGGCTGCTTTCACAGAAAGTTCCTGAAGGGGTTCACCACCGTAAGTGCGAAAGGAAGTGTATTTAAAAATCCGCAAAAGATTTTTACCGGGATCCAGCTTATCATTGCAATAACCGCATCCCTTCAGACAGGGCCGTGACCGGAGGTGAAACACAATGCTTTCGACATAAGGAAAATTCATGAGGACCCAGGGAGGCGTGATGGAATATTTATCATCACTGTTTATTAAAGCAAGAGCATAAGCCAATTCGACACGATGCTCATTTATGAAAGTATTTAAATTTGCATTTGTACACATCCTCTCCCGGAAATGGTCCCTGATGCGCTCTTCCAACCTAGGTTTCACCCCGAAAGAAGGATTGAAGTCAATTAAACCAAAAAAATGCATATACCAGGGGTGATCCCAAAGCAGTCCTAAAAAGATGATGCGCATTTCTTCATTTAATCCCTTGAAAGCTGATATTTCATCGTTCAACACTCGTTTAGCATTCAGGGCATCATTAAGCGGATTATTCAACTCAGAATTTTCAAGCTTATCATCTTTAATAAGGCTGTGGTACGGTTTGCCGGGGAAAAGTAATGGTGACCATAAGAGTGTATCTACAGGTTTTAAATTTGAGATAAGATCTGCCCCTGAAATTTTCTGCAGAAATTTCAGATCATGTTTTATTATGTTATGTCCGCATATGTAATCCGATCCTTCAAGAAACCGGATAAGTCCGGAAGAAGAATCAGAATGAAACCGGGAACCATCGGATTTTATTCCGCCTGCATCGAGGATCTTTCCGCTTGTACTTTCAACCTCAGTATCAAAAAATGTTATTAATGGCATCGATCTTCAGCTTTTTTATTCAACTGCTCCTAAAGATAATTATTCGTGACAAAATTCCTAAGATTCCTCTTCCTACCCCTCTTTGAAATGCATTATTCAACGTTGGGGAATCTACTATTTATTATCAGAAAGAAAACCCGGCAACCCTTCGACTTCGCTCAGGGACCGGTCAATTCGATGAACGAAGAACTTTTCGGATGGTGGTAAGGCAGGCCAAAGGCCCTTCATAAGAAAACCATTGAATTTTAGATTTATACATAAGGGCCTCTGGCCTGCCTTACCACCATCCGAAAAGTTCACCCTCTTGAATGAAGTCGCCGGTCCCTGAGCGAAGTCGAAGGGTTGTCGGGTTTTCTTGCAAACACTATTTAACCACATAAGGCACATAAGCTTCAATGGTATGAGACGGCGATTAATCTTCTTATAAATCCCCGTGTGACTTCTAAGGTTCCTCTCCCTCTACTCATGTTTCATTATGTGGTTCAAGTGCGAAACTGTAGTTATTTATTTTTTTTTGTGTAATTTGTTAAGATGTAAATTTATTAAAATAGTAAATTCCTCTTTGCTGTCCTCTTTTGAATCCAATGGAGAGGTTGATACTCTCCGGAAAGAAAATTTTAAGGAATTAACAAGTAATCTTTCGTGGATCTGGAGAATGGTACAATTGGCTAAAATGAAAGCTAAAAAATACAGGATATGCATAACTATCGGCATGGCATACCCTCGACTCTCAACGATGCCCTTGAACTGATTGAACCTATTATGCATCAAAATGCAGAACGGATTTTTAATATGGAGGAGAAAAAAGACATTGAAATATGTACCTTGGTGGTAGTTATAAGTTGAGCAAATTATATCTGAATGTCGTATGACCCGGGAAATTCTATAAACCATGCTGAAAATACTAAAAATTTCGTTTTTCCTTGCGATGGCCATTCAGGCTCGGGGGGAATCCATTGACCTAAAACCGGTTGTAAAGATAGATCTCGGAACCTCTTTGGGTCAATTTCGCGCCGTTCCGGTTAACCTGGATGGCAAAAAAGCCATCTGTGCACTTTATTCCGAGGATTCAGAGATCGACCCTTATATCGGGATGTTTTTCTTTCCGGAGCATACATTAAAAATGATACTCTTTGATGTCTCCGGAAATATACTCTGGAAAAGAGATCTGGGGAAAGGTGTCGTTCCCGGCGTATGGTTTAGTCCGGTTTTCGCTTTTGATATGGATCAGAACGGAGAAGATGAAATCTACATCATCGACAACCAGGACCCGGAACACCCCCTGGACTACAGAGAATACGTAATTGAACGTGTTGACGCAAAAACGGGAAAGGCCGTCGGCCAGTGGAAGTGGCCGGAACCTGCGCGCAACCAGGAAATGTCAGCGCTTTATCGTCATTTCATCTTCGGGGGATACGTAAATGGAAAACCCGTTTTGATCACTGCACAGGGAACATACGGACCCATGGCTATTCAGGCATGGGACAAAGATATGAACTCGCTTTGGGAACATAAGATCCCCGCAGATGCCAAGGGTTGCATTGGAAGCCATGTAACCCCGGTGGTGGATATCAACCATGATGGAATTGATGAAATCCTTTGGGGAGAGCGCTGCATTGAAATGAAAACAGGTAAAGAGCTATTCTGTGGCGATCAGGACAGATGGGAAGGACATTCGGATATTATCGAACCCGTTCTCGACTGGAAAACCAACAAATGGTATTTCCACACCTGCCGCGAGCAATTTATCAAACAACCGCCCAGGGTCGTTTTTTATGATGACCACGGCCGGATTGTATGGGAGGATCTGGATGAAGGGCATATTGACACAGGGTGGGCTGCCAGGATCGGGGAAAACGGTGAACCTGTGGTTTTAGGGATAAAGATCGCACAGAAAGTAAGGTCTGCCGAGGGTGAACAGCGAAAAGGAGTTGTCGAATATACCTGGGAAGCATTCAGCGGTAAACCCATTGATCTGGGATTTAAAGTGTACACCACCATTCCTGTCGATCTCAATGGCGACGGAATACATGAATTGGTAAAAGGCTATTTCGAAGGAGACGGAACGGTAATCGACAATAAAGGTAAGATCCTCGGCAATGTCGGCGGCCGGGTAGCCATGGCTTCGAAATTCACCAACATGGAAGGGGAACAGATCCTAAGCTATTCAAATGACGGGAAGATTATTATCTGGGCGGACCTAAATGCAAAGGATTCTTCTCAGGCAAAAAGAAGATATGAACACCCGTTCTACCTGGTCAATCAAAAACAATCGGGGAACGGATACAATCTGTTTGCGCTGGGCGGAATATAAGGTACATCTGTCGGGTGGCCTATTAATGGGGAAGTTAAGAAGTACAAACAATTATAATTAGTGAAACATTCCGTTAAATATTTTTTTTCAGTAAGTCTGGCCACCAACCTGTCTTTACTTACCAAAAAAACTGGAGAAGATGATAAAGGAATATTTCAAAGGCCAGGAGAAAAATAAATCCGATTGAATTTTAACTTCCCTGCTTTATTCATTTAGAAATAAATCTTAATAATAAACGTATGAAAAAGTTTTGGTTTTCCCTCTTGTGTTTATTTCTTCCTTTCACGGGTATTTATTCGCAAGCTTTCCATCCGGATCTTTTTGTTTTTGAAGATGGATTATGGAATGCAAAATCGAAAGATGCCGAATATTGGGTGAATTTGGTTTATAATGCTGGTTTTGCCGGAATGGAATTAAATGGACTGGATCGTGCGGACGAATTGATCCCTGAATTGAAAAAGAAAGGACTGAGAGCATTTACTGTCTATATAAAGATCGATCTGGATGCTGAAAACCCTTATGATGACAGACTCAAGTCATATATCACCAAATGGAATGGAGAGATACCTTATATCTGGATGCATGTACATAGTGAAAAATATAAACCCTCCGATCCGGCAGGTGATGCCCGGTGTATCAAAATTATCAGGGATCTGGCTGATTTTGCAAAGCCGACAGGCTTAAAACTGGCTTTTTATCCACATACGGATAATTGGGTTGAGAAAGTCACAGACGGAGTCCGGTTATCTAAAGAAATAGATCGCGATAATGTCGGCACCGTCTTTAATCTCTGCCATTTTCTTAAAGCGGATGACCCTTCTAAACTGGAACAAAGGCTGGACCAGGCAATGCCATACCTTTTCCTGGTTTCCATCAACGGAGCGGATGACGGGCCAACCCATGAAATGGGCTGGGACAGGCTTATTCAGCCTTTGGGAAAGGGTAATTACGATGTATTAAAAGTATTGCAATTGCTGAAGGATAAAGGATATAAAGGCCCTGTCGGACTCCAGTGTTATAACATCGCGGAAAAACCGGAAGAATTTTTAAAATTTTCTGTAAAAACATGGCAAAAATACATGGATGAACTGAATAATTCAGAAGGACATTAATCTGGAAATCAGCCAAAAAGAAGTTAAAAACTTTTTGTCGCCGGAGGAAATTATATACATTCTGATTTGAAGATTTAATGTAAGCTCATGAAAAAACAAATTTTTACGATTACCACCTGGACATTGAAGCTGAAAATGGTATATGCATTAAACCGATGCGGGTGGATGCAGAGCATACAGGCAGTTCTTCAGTGCGGTTTGCGTGGGTTCCAAATGGAAATCCCGCAAACCATATAAGGCACATAAGTTTCAATATTATGTGCCTAATGTGCCTTATATGATTAAAAGAGAATCCGCGTCACTGCCCTTTCCGTCAAATCCTCTTCCTAACATTCACAATCCTCATCAAAACAAATATCAAGATTGATCTTCCGAACATTAATGGATTTGATCTTTAAATTCGGCAAATCAAGGCACTTGATAAGGGATGTGGCGGTCTTATTGCATTCCCCATGCTCTTTATCCGGATAACCGGCCGGGTATTCCATGAGCGGATCAATGTAATAATTCATTCCACCAACAAGAATCCCGTCCTGCCTAACCGTGATCTCTATTTGTTGATTGCCTGCTTCCTCTTTAATGTTAAAATCTTTGCCGGCAATCATTTTTAGGCTGACTTTTTTCCTTTCTCCCTCTTTCAGGAAAAATGACTGACCACCTCCGCTGACGACAACAAGTTTCCATTGATTTCTCAGTAACACTGCCGGGAGATCAATACTGATCTCAACAGGCACTTCCCTGCTAAACGTATTTCTTATCCAGAAAGGGTGGTTCATGAAGGAAGCGATTAAACCCCGAAAACTACTTGCCACGGGCTCAACATTCCTTTGTCCTATGTTATTGTCATGAGGCACGAGCCGCCATTCCGGAATAGGGCCTGTTACGCGTCCGTCGATATTGCTGTGGTCCTGAGTTGCTGTTACAAAGGGATTACCAGCGGCCGAAACACTGAAGAACATACATTCATGTCCTACTTGTGAAGGTATCCAGCTAAATGGCCCGACCACTTCGCCTACGTTGTCGTTGGCAGCTAAATCCGGTGCAGTTAACTGAGCTGTATCCATCGGGATCCAGTCATTGGGATACACTAAACCCACACCGGGCAGGCAATGGAATCCCTTTACAACTATATTCGCTGCGGTTTGGTAACCCCTGTTTTTAATTCTTACGAAAGCATAGTTTGTTTGATCGGTGATGGGTGTTTGGTGAGCCCCGCCGCCATCCCCCATGGTTAGATCCGTCCGGTTCCAGATATCCTGACAACTCCAATGGTTGTGCTGATAACCATACTCACCGTGCCTTCCGTCATCTATGTAAACATCAACAGGAGGCGGATTCCCAACGCTGTTGTTCGGTGTCGCTGTTCCCGGAAGCTGGAACAATCCCTGTTTTTCAAAAGCCCAGCGAATCACCTTCATGTAGGCACCTCCCGCATGTGTCTCCATAGGATTCAGTGAGTTCCAGTCGTTTGCATCCGCACTTTCCATGGCCTGTTCGAATGCCAGCGCATTTGCCGGATTTGTAGTGGATGACAAAGACCCGATCGTTTTTAATATTAAGTACACTGCAAAACGGGATGCGAATTTTTGGGTGTTAAGGTTTGTCGAATCCCCACCCATAGAACGATACAGACGAAAAAGCGTGGTGGATAATATTTGTTCATTGTTGTATCCTCCACGATCCAATGTAATACTAAAAGGATTTAATGCGATACTTCCTGCCCACCCCCAGCCAGCTCCAGGGGTGCGGTCATGACGCCTTCCGATGTTGACCCAGGGAAATGATACAAATCTGTCGGGTGCCGAAGTCCCGGGGTCATTCAAAATTACAGCGACACTATCGCCCGCACTGTGTGAGAATCCAAAATTTGCAGTGCCTACATGACAATACAAAACTCCATGCCCACCTATTTCATGGAGGACTACTCTGGCAGATGATGCTATACCCAGGTGATTTGCGGTTATCTGTGCCGAGGTTACGGGTAAGGCAATATCGCTGATATCCGCAAGGGCAAGATCGACGGATGTGATCCCGGTCGTATTTCCCAGGCAATGGGCATTGATGGCATTGCGAATGTCACTCGGACCTCCCATACCGATCTGCGTTTCTCCGGTATTGGGCTCGTTTAATCCCCTGTGATCACAGGGAACAGGAAAGACCGTCCCGTTAAAATATGCCATTCCAAATCCCATATCTAAAATAAGCTGCAAAAAATTATTGCAGTGAAAATAGGTGTTAACGGCTGCAAAATTATTGGTGCGTGCATTGTAACTGAAATTGTACGGTGCAGTATCCGTAGGCGAAGCTACAGCAGGGGTTTCGACATTCTGGACACTCACCAGACTTCCGGTCAGTGATTGCACCCCGCCCGGTCCCGGAGGGTTTAAATTTCCCAGGGCAACTGTATCTCTTATTCCTGTTAAGGCAGCATCGGAAGAGGATGGATTCAGCCCGCTTCCGCTCGTGATCGGATCTTTGACATAAACCATCGCATTACTTCCAAAAGGACGAAGATAGAGCACCGCACCTGTCTTTATCTCAACAAATGCACGCCATATTAAGGAGGGTGCCTGTGGAAGGGGATAATTGAATATCACTTCTTTTACAATATAAAAAGTTCCCTCTTTGATTGTATTGGGAACGGGAGGCAACGGCAGACCAAACTCCTCCAGATGCAATTTCCTGTTTTCACCCTCAGATCGATCCGCGAGAGAAAATTGTTCTTTTATTTGCCAGGAATTGATAAACCAGTAATCTTTCACTAAGTATCTTTATTTCTGATTTTCTTGATTTTGTTTCTTTTTCCGTTCCCAGGGCCTGAAGAAGTGCCGGGACTTCAATTTCTTTCTCAAGCTTTGCCCTGTCAACCGTCGAAACTTCGATATCGTCATAAGCGGAGGAAAGAGAACTCAAAATGCGATTCTTTTTCCTGTCGATTGAAACAGAGATGCCGGCTTCCCAAACAGGAAGTCCGGAGTATGTCTGGACAAATACGAATGTCATTAAATCCATGATTTCCTTCTGGGTCTCAAACCGAAATGAAGATCCTTCCTCAACCCATTTTCCTTCCAGTTGAAGAACCATTTTTTCGATATCATCCATACTTAAATGATAATACTCCGCATTGTCTTTTAAGTAGTTTATCGCTGCCTGTAATAAAGATACTCCCCTCGCTTCCACTGGAAAAGCATTGTGATTCAGATGTCGCACCGGTCCTGATGAATCCGGTTTTTCGACTGATTTTCTTTTAGCCATAATTTCTGATTTTATTTATTTTATTAGCTCTTATTTAGTATCAGAAAGAAAACTCGACAACCCTTCGACTTCGCTCAGGGACCGGTCAATTCGATGAACGAAGAACTTTTAGGATGGTGGTAAGGCAGGCCAAAGGCCCTTCATAAGAAAACCATTGAATTTTAGATTTATACATAAGGGCCTTTGGCCTGCCTTACCACCATCCGAAAAGTTCACCCTCTTGAATGAAGTCGCCGGTCCCTGAGCGAAAACCCAGCGTTTAATTTTACTTTTTCCTATATTTTGGAGGGATAAACGGGATCTGCGGGTCTCAATTGATCCCCAACCAAATCAGCTAAATACTTCTTTCTGAATTTGATCAGATCTTTTTCAATTGCAACCTCCGACTGCCATTCTTTTTCAAACAAACCCAGCAATGCCGTTTTATCATTCAGTACCTTATCAACACCGTTAAGAATTAATAAATCAAGCAATTGGTTCAGAGTCATAACGGCCGACCGGTTTGCACGACCGATGATATTCATTAATCCGGAATGAACGGCTTTAAATTTTCCTTCGGAATGTGAAAATCCGGACGATAGGCGGATATCAAAATCTGCCTGTTGAAGTAGCGAAACCAGGCCTTTCGAATCGAAATTGCGTCGGCTGAATATCCGGTTTACCAGGAAAGAATACCAATTTAGGAGCGGATCTTTAAAATCATAATCCGGTTTTAGGACGGATCCTTTTAATCGCCCTTCGGCTTTGAGTTGTTTTTCGACAGGAGTTCCGCCATAAGGTAGCATCTTGCAAAAATTAATTGGAAAATAACCGTCTGCTCCAACTTCATCCAAAAAATGAATATTTTCACGCAATGAATGAATAGTTGATGACGGGTCAAAGAGCATGAACCCAATTGATAACTCGATATTTAATTTTTTGATCAAAGCTATCGCTTCCAGGTTTTGATCAACAGTCACACCTTTATTCAAAGTCTCCAGGCCGGTCTTGCTCCCTGATTCGACACCAAGATAGATCGCGAATAAACCATGATCGATCATCGTCTTCAGCATTTCCTCCTCCACATCATCAACCCTGCAAGAGATTTTCCAGTTAATAACCCTGCTCAGGTTTAATTTATCAAGTTCACCCAGAAAGCTTTCGATCCATTTTTTTTGGTTAACTGACCGGTTGGCGAAATCATCATCCTGAAAAAGAAATATCCGGACCTGTTTTGTGTTGTACAGGGATAGCATTTCAGCAGCAACCGATTCCGCAGACCTGGATCTCCGTAATCTGCCTTCTGAAGTATTATAAAACTGACGAATGCTGCAAAAGGAACAATTATTCAAACACCCCCGGCTTGCCAGCATATAAGCCATATTAACGCCATTAATGCTCATCGGGATCTCATCACGATAGATGACAGGTAAGCTGTCCAAATCCTCTATTAAAGATCTGCCGGGATTCATGATGATATCCGGATTCTTCCGGAATGCCAGACCCTGAATTTCCCCCCATAAATGAGGACAATCCAAATTTAAAAAGAGTTCAAATAAAGTGTACTCACCTTCAAACCGGACTATACTGTCCAATTCGGGCACTTCTTTGAATGTCAATGCGGGTTCAAGACTCGGAAAATGTCCGCCGGCTGTGAAATGAGACTTCACTCCGTTGCTTCTTAAATAGGCGGCCAAATCGGAAAATTTTTCAATTGTATATTGGAATATAAATGAAAACCCAACAATTTTAGGTTGGGTTTTCAAAATTGTTTCAAGGATCTCTTGTTGGTTTGATTCCGTAAATGGCATTATGATCGAGCTGACATTTTTTGAATCCAAGAATGCCTTAATTGATCGAAGACCAATGTTTTCAAGGTCTTCATAACCAAGTAGAATTATATCAGCCTTTTTCATAAAGTTTAGCCATAAGTCAGGCATGGCAGTAAAAAGCATTGAATAACATCCTGCTGATCCACCACTCAAGCCTTGATAAAGAATCCCTGATCTACTTCATAATATCTCTCAGGTTTTTGATTCGATGTTGTTGCAGGTCAAGTTCTTTTTTTTGAATTTCAATTTCCAATTCCTGAAACCGGAACCACTGATCCTTGTCGATTGTCCTGAACCAATCGGGGACAGGATCAAAGATTATTTTCCAGGGAGGAAAACTATGTGTCATTGCCATTGACAACATCTCATTTAATTCAGCTCTTTTGTCCATTTTTGTTAATTTTTTAAGATAAAATATGAATCTTACCCTGAACAGGACGGGTTCGCAAGCGAACCGTTAAATTTGAGAGATTTGTTTAAAGTGTGATGTACTTAAAGCCTCCTTAAATTACGACACGCACAAAGCCGAATCAACCTATGGTAAACTATTGTTATGAGAGGAGTAGAATTATGGAATGAACGGTCGTTTATTCAGGAATGGTGGTAATACTACCTGAGACGAATCGTGCGGTTAAATTCTGATCGTTCTTTCCTTTAATCTCTTATTGAATAGCGAACGTCTTCTTCTGGCGAGTTCGATCTTTTTATCATTTACCATGATTATCGGATTGTGATCTCCATTTTCATACCTGACAATATGGCTAAGGTTAACGATATAGGAGCGGTGGGTCCGGAAAAAATGGCCCGGGTCTAAAGAGACTTCCAGTTCGCTGATTAACTTGCAAATGATATATTTCCTGCCATTCAGAGTATAAATATACGTATAGCGACCACTGGCAGAACAGTATACGATATCTTTCTGCTTCAATAATTCAATACCACGTGGAATTTTTATGGCAAATCTCTTTTTTCCCATAGCCTGATGCGTTAAGAATGATCCCTTGCTTATACCAGGACAGAACGAAACAGGGAGAAGCAGAAACAGATTCCTGATAACCAATTACCTTCGTATTTGCAGTGAAGGATGAGTGTGGGTAGAAATTCTGACAGATTTCCGGATTTCATGCAGAGAATGCCAACCTTTATGGGAATAACAGATCCGGAATTTACAGGGTATCTCTTCAAAATCAAACCCTGTGAAAAGATTTAGTAGGAGTCCTCAGTATATTAATTCCCCAGGAGACAAAAACATTACCCGGATTATGAATGTTGTTCAGCAGTTTTTGTTGATAATTTAAATTATCCGCCCTCCTCACGTCATTCCTGATTGGGGAAATATTTCCGGAAAAGGGCTAAGAGATATTTTGATTATATAATTCCCGAAATGAAAGGATTCCGAAGATGAAAGTATTTATTCTTTCATAATTTTTCAAAAAGATTTGTGGACCTTCTTGTCTTTTTATAAAATTTGAATTATTTTTGTCTCCATAAACATCCAAAAAAAACGGTTATGAACATAAAAACAAGTACCCCCGTTGGCGAAATCGTGAAAATGAACTTCAAAACAGCACGTCTGTTCCAGGTAAACCGTATCGATTTCTGTTGCGGAGGGAATAAAACCCTATCCCAGGCTTGCGCCGAAGCAGGGATCGAAGCCCAACCCTTGATCGAACAACTGGAAGATATGGCCGGCGACTATGATCCGGATTCGCATTTCATCAACAGCCTCGCACCGGGCGAACTGGTTGATTATATCGTTAAACGGCATCACTCCTACGTAAGGAATGCCATCCCTTTCCTCAAACAAAACCTCGACAAGCTCTGTGAAGTCCATGGCGACCATCATCCCGAACTCTTTGAGATACGCGACCTGTTCTACGGATCGGCCGGCGACCTGACGATGCACATGCAAAAGGAAGAGCTGATGTTGTTCCCCTATATCATAAAGCTGGCTGCCGCGCACCGGGATAATCAACCTCTTGGAAAATCACCGTTCGGTTCCGTATCCAACCCGATTGCCATGATGATCTCGGAGCATGAGAACGAAGGCAGGCGTTTCGCTAAGATCGCCGAACTATCGGATAACTATTCCATTCCCGGAGATGCCTGCACAACATACAGGGTTACCCTGAAACATCTTGAAGATTTCGAAAAAGATCTTCACCGGCACATTCACCTGGAGAACAACATCCTCTTCCCCAGGGCCGCTGAACTGGAATCTGAAATGGTTGCCTGATATTGTAAATAATCAAAGATGTTTGCCAAACAGACCGAGTATGCCATCCGAAGCCTGGTTTATATCCTGCTTCAGAATAACGAAGGCAGGAGGCCGGGATACCGCGAGATCGCCAGAGCGATCCGCTCCCCTGAGCAGTTCCTGGCCAAGATCCTGCAGAACCTGACCCGGAATAATATGCTAGACTCGGCCAAAGGGCGGGGCGGAGGATTTTTCTTCGCCTCCCCAGCCAGCACTTTGACTCTGAAGGAGATCGTTCGGATCACCGAAGGCGAAAGGCAGACGACGCAATGTGGTTTCGGATGGGATGCCTGTGATCCGGGTAATCCCTGCCCTATGCATGAAAATTATGCACAGGTAAGGGAGGAATTAAACAGGATGCTCAGCAATGTTTCCATCCAGTCACTTGCCGGGAAGATAGTGAACCACGAGGCGGTTTTGATCAATGGGGAGATTTTTAATCCGTAGCATTCAGACACTCACCATCTCTCAAATCCTCAAAAAGGCATCACCACGCCATCCTCCGGTTCCTCCCCTTCCGGCAATCCATACCACCCCGATAACTGCAACGCACACCGCTCCTCCGTAGTGCCGTTCGTATCCCACCATTTGGCCAGTGATACACGTACCAGTGTCCCTGCGGGGATCTGCCTCACCGCCATTGCGCAGCCCTTATACGGCAGATCATGGTCGCCATCGTCTCCGGGATATACAAACCTCACCGACCTGTATATCTCTCCGTCCCTCCTCTCCCCGGTCATAAATTTTTGTAGCAAAGCACGGTCAGGGATCCAAAAGCCAACACTGTGCTGCGGAATTCCGTTTTCCCTGGTGATATAACCGCTGCCTGACATCGTCCATGATAGTAACCCGTCAAACAGCGATGAAATGCCGCCTTTCCAAACCGGTACCCCTGCAGAATACAGAATGCCAGGGATATCCTCTTCAATTCGGAGATAATGCTTTGTGAGTACGATGACGTCTTCGGTATGAGGCGGATGAATTTCTTTCGAAGGGGTAAAAGAGATATCCCATACCGCACCGATCTCGAATTCCGTATCGGGATACTGGTACCAGCCCTCGGCATTGAGCAGGCGAAGGTATTGCCCGGTTTCCGAAACAATCCCACCTACGCACAGGAACTGCTGTCCGTAGAACGTCTTTGATAAAATAAGAACTTCCATTTAAAGATGTATTAAGTTGAAACCATTCCTTTCAAGCTTCTCTCCCACGAGCGACCTATGGCAGGCCTCCGGCCGCTCTTCCACACAGAAGAATACCACGCGGCTTGCACCGCTGTTTTGCAGGGATCGAATGAATGGTTCAACTTCGAAATGCTCCAGGACTTTCTTCCTGTAAGCATTCCTGAAAGACCGGCTCAGGGTTTGCCGGCCCGTGTTGTGTTCCCGGTTATGACGGTCCACCTCTTTTTGAAGCAGCCGCAAACCGGGCGTTGGGGCAAGTGCAGGAAGGTAATTATAAATAATACCCATTTCCGCCAGGCGCTCCTGCAGCCGCCTGCTGTTGACAAAATTATACCGTTTCCCCCTCACTCCCCGCCGCTGACGGATATCGAAGAAGGTACCGATACCATTTGTGGTGAGCTTATTAAAAAATTCCTCCTCGCTTGAGTTAAATACTCCTATCGTATAAAACTCCATAAGAATTTAATGCATGATCCGGCATCATTTTAAACTAGATATGGTGATTTGGTGAAGTTGAAGAGGAAGAGGAACACAGATTTGACGGATTTGTGCGGATAATCACGGAGCTAATCTGTGATAATCTGTGCAATCTGTGGTGAAACTCCCTCAAACCATCTCAAACCATCTCAAACAATTTCAAACAATTTCAAACAATTTCAAACAATTAAACCCGTTCCAATAGCCATCGGAATCCGTCAAAATCCGTCAAATCCGCGTTCCTCTTCTCTCAAACCATTTCAAACAAACCATCTTTCTTAATCTGTGATAATCTGTGCAATCTGTGGTAAAACTCCCCCCCTGAAAAATTCTTTAATGACTTTTCCTAGAAGTGAAATCCGTCTTCTTACCAAACAAGTCAATGGTCCCATTACCTTTGGTCAGTTCATTCATCACTGTCTCCTGCGATTTGATCCGGCCATAACCCACAATATGATTCATTGAAACGCCCAACTTAAGGAGCTCCTGTCCGATCAGTTTGCTGCGGTGACATTCGTGGGGTTTTGCTTCACTGCACATCACTGCCAGCCGGAGCTCTTTAACTGCTGCATTAAGGATCCTCCGCAGACCTTCTTTAAAAGGTCCGCTCCGGGATAACAGGTCGTATAAAACCTTGCCCTCATTATCGTAGAATGCACGATCTTCAGGCATTCCGCCAAGTACTTCGCCGGCATAAATATACTTTATGCCATGAGACGCCAGGGACTCTTCCAACTCCTTCTTATTGAAAGCCGGATTCCACTTCGAATACGGCTTCGACCTGATGTCCATGAGCCAGGTAATGTCAAATGACCTGAGTTCCTCCAGAAAATCGCCGAATTCCTTGTTCCCATGTCCCGTACTGTATATTGTCGATTCTGCCATAGGTTAAAAATACAAAAATTCCGGATGGATCCTTTTTACTCCTTAATCTCTTTTTTCGCTAAAAATCAGCGTATGAAAACCAGATATTTTTTGTTTTTTTTTCTGCCGTTGCCGGAAACCGCGGATCATGGGCATTCTGCCGGAAATGAGTCGCCGGTCAGACCGGGATTAAAGATCATAAATCTGCGGATCCTGTTCGTTACCCTGTGCCGGGATTTGAAGTCGAATTTCAAATTAACCCGTTAATTTATTGACTTCGCCTTCCCATGGCCCTAATTTCGCGACAGGGAGGGTAAGATACCCCCCATGGCACATAGTATTAACCTATTAACACTTACATCCATGGCAAGCATAGTCACACATTTCAAAAAAGGCACCTTCGAAGAAAGGTACTGGTTACCGGAGCATGACAAAAGAAGGGAATCGTCCCTTTTCAAGAAAAACAAGAAATTCATCAGGGATGAATGCGGTCTTCCCTGCTGGGTATGTTCAGCCCGGGACGACCTCGAAGTCCACCATGTCTTCGAATGGTCCCTCTGGAACGCAATGGACAGGAAAAAAGTCACCGATATCCTCAATGCGATCGAATTTTATGATGAAGATTATATTTTCCAGGCCGATCAGCCCGAAAAGCTGCAGGCTGCACTAAAGGATACCGCTACGAAAAACAGGTACCTCAAAACCCCTGACGATATCCGGAACCTCGTGGTATTCTGCCGTACACATCACAGGCTGAAATATACCGGCATACATACCATCTCCTTCCCGATATGGCTGACCATGGCTGCCGTGGCATCAGACGGCATTCTCACCAGGGAACAGATCCTGGAAGCCATGGCTAGGGTCCAGGCTCTTGATGAGGAACTGGCACGGTTCGCGGCAAATAATTACCAGCCGGTATAGGTTAGGAAGTTATGAGGTTGGAAAGTTATGAAGTTATGAGGTTATGAAGTTATGAGGTTATGAAGTTATGAAGTTATGAGGTTATGAGGTTATGAGGTTGGGAAGTTATGAAGTTATGAGGTTATGAGGTTATGAAGTTATGAGGTTGGGAGGTTATGAGGTTATGAGGTTGGGAAGTTATGAAGTTATGAGGTTATGAGGTTATGAGGTTATGAGGTTATGGCGTATTTGTTAACATACACTTGAACCAATTGCAAATCCTTCCCGGAAAGCCTTAAAAATTGTATTACATTACATAAAAATTCAAAAAATTATGTATTGAGATACAAAAAATTTGAAAAAAAATTGTATTACAGTACATAAAATAACCGGTATGGTAAATTTAATCCTTATGCTAAATTGCTTGTTGGGGATAAGCGATTTGTAAAATTTATAATGGATAATGAACCAATGTGAAAGATCCGGGCATATAATGTTATATTCACAGGTCCTCTATCCAAATGTATGGACTGAAATCTGACCTGTTATGAAGAGATCATCTCTCATCTTCCCTGCAATTCTTTGCCTGATTGGCAGTTGTCAATCACATCCCGTGGAACTTCGTCTCCTGGACAGGGACTTCGTCCACGCAGAAAAGGATACGGTAATTTCCGATACCATCATTTACCATCCTGTGCGACTCGATGAGGAGGGAAAGATCCTGCCATGGTATTCGGCACATTTGGGCGCATCCTATGATGATGCGATCATGAGGGTATGGAATTTCTGGAAAAACATAGAGAGCGATGTGAACAGCCTTCCCTATTACATGAATCATCAGGTATGGAGCCCCGGACACGACCGGCGCGGCCTCGGCGGCGATCAGCTCCAGATGGCACTCAGTTCCTGGAACCTGTTGTACGATTATACCGGTGATACTTCGGTGATCGAAAATATGCGTTTCATTGCAAGCTACTACCTGGATCATTCCCTTTCGGAGCCGGCAGATGCCTGGCCATATATTCCTTATCCGTATAATACGAATATTCATTCAGGCGAATATGACGGTGATATGATCCTTGGAAAAGGTTACCTGCAGCCCGATAAGGGTGGATCATTCGGGATCGAACTTGTGAAGCTGTTTAAAAAGACCGGGGATAGGAAGTACCTCGATGCAGCTGTGAAAATCGCAAACACCATGGCTGAAAACGTACAGCCCGGCGATTATGAGCATTCACCCTGGCCTTTTAAGGTCAATGCGAATACCGGGGAGACCGGCGTACTGGTAAACCAGGCAGAATGGCACGAGGGCATGTCTGAAGATATAAAAGATTCCATCGCTCCCGTCCTCGCCAGGTCATCCTACACCACCAACTGGAGCGGCACCCTGGAACTCTTTGCGGAACTTACGCAAATGAAGGAAGGAAACACCGCCTTGTACCGCAAAGCGTTCAGGCTTGCACTGGATTGGATGATAAAGTACCCGGTGAAAAACAACAGGTGGGGACCGTTTTTCGAGGATATTCCCGGCTGGTCGGATACGCAGATCAATGCCGTGACATTCGCCATGTACCTGTTGGAGCACCCGGACCTCGTTCCGGGCAGTGATCTCATCGTTAAGGGCATCCTGCAATGGGTGCACGGCAAACTTGAAAACAAATCCTATTTACAATACGGTGTTATCCCCACCGACGAACAGACGGCCTACCGCCAGCCAGGAAACAGTCATTCATCGCGTGAAGCTTCGGTAGAACTCATGTACTGGCAAAAAACGGGGGATACCACCTTCCTGCGAAATGCCATAAGACAACTCAACTGGGCCACCTATATGGTTGATTATGACGGCAAGAACTTCTATCCTACTAACGCCGTCTGGCTTACCGATGGCTATGGCGATTATGTGCGGCATTACCTCCGGGCCATGGCTGCCGCACCGCAACTTGCGCCCGTGGAAGAGGACCATCTTCTGAAGACGTCATCCATTATCCGGTCCATCTCTTACGAAATTCCGGAGATAAACTATAGCGTTTACGATAAAGCTTCGACAGAGCTATTCCGTCTGACCACTAAACCGGAACGCATCCTGCTCGGCAAAACTACGCTGAAGGAATCCGGTAACCGTCGTGAAGGATGGTCCTGGTATGAGCTCGAGGGGGGCGGGATACTGGAGATACGGCATGGTTCTGCAGGTAAGGTAATGATATTGAAATAGGGTTTCAGGGGGGAGTTTTACCACAGATTGCACGGATTATCACAGATTAAGAGAGGTGGTTTCAGGTGGTTTCAATTCCATTCAACAAATCAACAAATCAACAAATTCTTCAGGGGGAGTTTTACCACAGATTGCACAGATTATCACAGATTAAGAGAGGTGGTTTCAGGTGGTTTCAATTCCACTCAACAAATCAACAAATCAACAAATTCTTCAGGGGGAGTTTTACCACAGATTGCACAGATTATCACAGATTAAGAGAGGTGGTTTCAGGTGGTTTCAATTCCATTCAACAAATCAACAAATCAACAAATCAACAAATTCTTCCACATTCCTCCTCCTCAGAATTTTACGAAATGCGCCAGTATCCCAAGTACCACCAGCACTATTCCCGTGATCTGCCGGGAATGGTGTTCGAGATAATGCGACCTCAGCTTTTCCATTCCACGCATCCCCAGCGAAACCAGGATCATCATGAACAGAACGGTAGTAACCGTATAAACAGCCGAAACCATAATTATTCCAAACCATCCCTGCGTTCCCGCCTGGAAGTAGTAAGCCTCTATCTCGGCACATGGAGAAAAGAACATGGCCACTCCCAGCGATAGCAGCAGTGCCCATTTCGGTTTTTTGCCTGCCTCATCCTCTTTCAGATGGAAATGCGAATGGTGGTGATGATGCCGTGACTGCAGAAAATCGGTCATCAGGTAGATGATCCCCATCGTGATTAGTACCAGAGGTGCAATGATATGCGTGATCAGGCCGTAACTTCCTGAAAGCTTATATCCGGCGAGTCCTACAATGATCCCGATGATCACCGTGCTAAGCGTATGAGCGAAACCCGTGATGAAGGTGGCGAAGAGTGTTTCCCCACGGCTCCAGTGTTCCGCTCGTCCCACCGCAATGAGCGGGATCCAGTGATTGGGGATTGTCGCGTGTATCGCGCTCAATAAAAGACTGCCGGTAAAAATCTGCCACATGGATCGTGTCGGTATTTATCAGAACCAACGAAGGTAATGAAGAATGGCAAACCAAACAAGAAGAATTCAGAAGCCAGTGATGTATATAAATAATTACCGCAATGAAATGAGTCTTACAAAAAAATATTCATGATTTTGCTGATTTAAAACCTGAAAAGGGATGAGGATCCTGAAACAATCTGAAACCATTTCAAACCATCTCAAACCATTTCAAACCACTTCAAACCATCTGAAACATTCTTCCCCAAGAATCTTCTTCCAAAACCCAACAATCTACTTCAAATATGGTTTACTATGTTGTACCGAATGAGATTGACCGGAGACAACGATCGAACCAACCCCACTACATTTGCGAAGTAAGATATTAAACACGAAACCCGCGGATGAACCCTAAAAATGAGCATTTAAACCGGCCCAGGATCAAAAAGTTAATTCAGGAGATCAGGAAGGATATACCCGGTAATAAAAGTCTTGATGCCCTGGAAAATGAAATCTTCCTGAAGGATACCGTAACCAGCGGTCTCCATGATGATCTGGCAAAAGAACCCTCCCCCCTGCCGGCCGGTATACTGCCGGAAAGACCGGAAGAGGACCGTAAAGAAGCTTCCCGAGTGGAGTCTGTTGAATTCATCCATTCCACTGATCAACCCGCAGAAGTACCCGGCAAAAAGGAAACGGAGAATGAAGATCTTTCCGTTTCGAATTACCGGATCCTGGATAAATCGGGTGACTGGAAGGAGTTCGAATGTTCTTCCTTCATTCATACCGGAACTAACGGCGTAAAATCGCTGGTGATCATTAGCGATAAGATCCCCGAAGCCATCAATACTGTGGAGGAGCTTACGCGAACCCGTGCATACCAGGATGTCATTTTCAAACACCTGGAGGGAATGGATGTCTTCCTTCTGGATAAGGATCTCCGGTTTCTATATTCCGCGGGAAAAACCATTCAACAATACATCCCGGGGAGTGATGATATTACTGGCAGGTTCTTTCATGAATTGTTTAAACCCCGTACACGTAAAAAACTGCAGCCTCTCTTAAGCAGAGCATTGAGCGGGGAATCTGTGAGGAAGGAGATACGTTTCACGGGACAGATCTTCGAGATTAATGCCTCTCCCGTAAATGACCAAAATGGTGAGATCAATGCCATTGCTGTCATCTCGAAAAACATTACGCTGGAAAAGGCCGACAGGGATCAGCTTCGTAAAGCAAAGCAGGAAGCCGAGGCGGCCGACAGGGCTAAATCCCTCTTCCTTGCATCCATGAGCCATGAGATCCGCACCCCGCTCAATACAATCATCGGTTTTGCCAACCAGCTGACGAAAACCGTACTTAGCGGCGAGCAGAAAAAATTCATCCGGCTGATACAGGATTCGTCCGACCAGCTTATCAACGTAGTGAACGAACTACTCATCGTATTCAAGATCGGCATGGGAAAGGTATTTATCGATAAGGCCGCTTTCAGTATCCGGAATATTTTTGAGGAGATCGGTGAGATTTTCGGCCCGGAAGCCCGGCATAAAAATCTCTCTTTTGAATACGAAGTATCCGGGGAAGTACCGGCTCTGGTCATGGGAGATCCATTCCGGGTCAAACAGGTCCTCACCAACATCACGGGCAATGCTATAAAATATACGGATGCAGGTTATGTCAGGCTCTCCTGCAAGGTTGCGGAAATGAAAAAAAGAAAGATTTGGCTTACTTTTACAGTGGAAGACTCAGGTATTGGAATTCCAAAGGAAGAACTTCCGTATATTTTTGATGAATTCAGGCAGGCAAAAAACCTCGAAAACAAACAAAGGAACGGCACCGGCCTGGGACTCACCATCACCAATAAACTTGTTGAACTGCAAAAGGGAAAGATCATGGTGAAAAGCACAGTGAATAAAGGTACTACCTTCATAGTGAACCAGCCCTTTCAGAGATCGGAGGAAAAATTGATACTCCAGAAAAATGAAAATTACCAACTGAGGCATAAACTGCTCGCCGGGAAAAAAGCCCTACTGGTTGACGATGACGAGCAAAATCTCCTTCTAGCCGGGGTCCTTTTTACGGAATGGGGAATAAAATACGATACTACCTCCAGTGCAGATGACGGATTGGAACTATCCGCCATCAACAGGTACGATGTGATCCTTCTCGATATCCATATGCCCAGGATCAGCGGTATGGACCTGATGAGGATGATCCGGAAGGATAAGAGAAATCCGAATAATGATTGCAGGATCATCACCGTCACGGCCAACATCGTACAGAGCGACCTGAAAAGATACCTGGCAGGCGGCTTTGATGATTATATCCTTAAACCGTTCCGGGAGGCAGAACTCTATAATAAGCTATGTAATTTACTCGGAATCGTTCCGGAGGAGGAAGAAATAGCCCCTTATTCCCAGGAAGATATCGCGGAGGACGAATCTCCCCCCGTCGTTAAACCCTTCTACAGCCTGGCTGATCTGAAAACCGCCGCCAAAGGCGATAAAGATTTCATGAGCAAAACAATCCGGATCTTTTTTAAAAATACCCGGAATGCCATTGATGCCATGCAAACAGCGCTCAAACAAGATGACTGGACAGAAATCGGTGAAACAGCACACAAAATGATCTCCGCGTTCCGTTATTTTAAGTGTGATAAAGTAGTGGAGAATCTTATAGTCATCGAGAATATGGCACTTCGATCCTCAGATTTTACATCAATCCCTTCAATAGTAAACGAAACTCTTCCATTAATTGATAAAACCTTGGAAAAAATAAACAAAGAATTTGATTTTCAAACAATTTAAAAGAGTGAAATGTCTGAATCTTGGAAAAAAGCAGTACCTTGTGACCGCTTTGTTTCTATTTCCGAAGTAAAGATAAGCCAGGGAAATGAATAGAATATTAATCATTGATGATGATACATTTATCTGCAATATCCTTGATAAGCTCCTGACGGACGAAGGCTTTAAGGTGGATACTGCCTTTTCTGCACTCAGTGCCGATAAATATCTGAAAAAGACAAAATACGACCTCATTATATGTGATTTCCGTCTTCCCGACAGTGACGGGATCAAGATGCTGGAAAAGATCAAGGCATATAATCCCGAAAATGCGGTAATTATTATTACCGCCTATGCTGATGTGAGGGTGGCTGTTAAGCTGATGAAGCTGGGGGCTTCCGATTATGTCACTAAACCCCTGCAGCAGGATGAACTCCTGGAGATCGTGGAGAAGACTATCACAAGAATGAAAAGAGACAGCAGGGAGACCTTCCCGGAGAATTCTTTTATCATGGGGCAAAGTACGGCCATCAAAAATGTGATGCGTCTTGCTGAGACCGTAGCCCCTACCGACCTGGCCGTTCTCATCGAAGGGGAAACCGGATCCGGGAAAGAATATGTCGCCAGGTACATCCATTCCAAAAGTCCGAGAAAAAATCATCCTTTTATCGCACTTGACTGCGGTGCCATTCCCAAGGATCTGGCAAATAGTGAACTTTTCGGTCACATAAAAGGGTCTTTCACGGGCGCTATCAAAGATAAGACGGGTGTTTTCGAGGAAGCGGACGGGGGAACGCTCTTCCTTGATGAGATCGGAAACCTGACTTACGATATCCAGGTAAAGCTCCTGAGGTCATTGCAGGAGAAATCGATCTCACGGGTAGGCGATGCCAAAAGCAAACACGTGGATGTCCGCATCATCTCCGCCACAAATGAGAACCTTATCAAGGAGGTGGACCAGAATAATTTCCGTGAAGACCTTTACCATCGCCTCAATGAATTCAAGATCCATCTGCCCCCTCTCAGGGAAAGAACAGAAGACATTCTTCTCTTCTCTGATTACTTCATCAAGGCCGCGAATATCAGGATGAACAAAAACATTACAGGCATCGACGAAAAATTGATACCGATCCTGAAAAAATACCCCTGGTATGGTAACCTGCGGGAATTACGGAATGTCATAAACAGGGCAGTCCTGATGGCCACCAACAGCCATATCGATTTCAGCTGTCTCCCGACCGATATCATTCACCATGAGCAACATGCCGAACTGGAACTTGTGGAGTCATTCACCGAAGACGGGACCAACCGGCTGAAAGATGCCTCCAATGAATTTGAAAAACAACTTATCATCAATACCCTAAAGGAAACCAATTTCAATAAGTCAAAAGCTGCCCGGCTTCTGAAGATCGACAGGAAGACGCTGTATAATAAGATCAAGCAGTATAATATCAATGTATAGTTTTTAGTATGGTTTCAGGTGTTTTCGATGGTCTGAGAGGGTTTGAGATGGTTTGAAATGGTTTGAAATGGTTTGAGATGGTTTCAGGTGGTTTCAACTCCATTCACCAAATCACCACTTCACCAAATCACCAAATTCTTCGGGGAGTTTCACCACAGATTTCACAGATTATCACAGATTAGCTCCGTGATTATCCGCACAAATCCGTAAAATCCGTGTTCCACTTCCACTTCACCAAAACAACAGATCAACAAATCAACAAATTCTTCCGAGATCCGTGTTCCTCTTCCACTTCACCAAATCACCAAATCACCAAATAATTCAGCTTCGCCACCCATCATCTAATCTACTCCCGCTGTTAAATTTCCAAGTTCCCCTCTCCTCGCCGCCCCTGTGGTATAAATATTGAACTGGTTTAAAAATTATTGATTCAACGCAAGACAATATCCGGGAAAGTCCGGGGAAGTTAAACCGGACAACTTTCGACATATATTTTTCCGGAAATCAGACGAATAAAAACGGATTCAGGGTGATACCGGATATTGCCTTCGTTCAATATTTATAAATCAATACGTGATGCAACATAATTTTGTATTACAGATCGATGATGACCCTTTTGTGACCGAGAACCAGAAAATGATAGCCAGGAAGAAAGATCTTTCCAATTATTTTATGGCTGTACAAGACGCGGTCAAAGCTCTTAAGCTGCTTGAGAATATGAAACTCAATGGCCAGATCTTCCCACGTTACATCATTCTCGACCTCAGGATGCCCGGAATGCACGGCATTGAATTCCTGGAAGAATTTGACAACAGGTTCCCGAATAAAAAATACGAGACAGAAGTTATCATTGCTTCCAGCCGTGTATCCCCGGAAGAAATGGAAAAGATCCAGAATTACCTTTTCGTGACCGATTTCATCGTTAAACCCATCCCCGAATATTTCCTCGAACATCTTATAAATGGGGTTATTGGGTAATATCTTTCCCATTTCTTGTAGATGATTATTCTCACTCCTCAATAGCTCATCCAGCTACCTCATTCCCTTGTAAGACGCGGAAATCCCTAAGCCTTTATTGCTGAGCATTAGACCATAAGTGAAAGTCCTAAAACCTTTTTTATATTTCATGGCATAGTTTTTTCATATCGGATTCATAGATCTTTATTTATAAAAGCGAAAGAAACAAAAGAAACCATGGAAGGACTGAAACGAAGAAGGCAACACTTACGTGAATGGCTGAAGGAAAGACATAGCCAGGAAGAGCTTCTTCAAACCAGTATCAGGGAAGAGCATGGCGGCCGGCCTGCCGGTAATATAGAAAAAAGGCTTAGCGGAACCCGGCGGGAAAGGCTCACTGGAAAAACAAAAAGTGAAAATGATTGAACAACTGTTTCTTCGATAATAAGTTTAACCTATAAAAAGAATATTATGAATAAATTAGAATTAAAAGGTAACTGGAATCAGGTCAAAGGGAAGCTGAAACAAAAATATGGATCGCTAACCGATGATGATCTGGTGTACGTTGAAGGTAAAGAAGATGAACTTTTTGGACGCCTTCAGAAAAAAACGGGTAAATCTGCAGACGAACTAAGAAAAGAAATAAGAGATATGTGATGCTAAATTCTCAGAGAAATTGACACCAACCGATAAATCAACAACTGGAATAAGTATGAAAAAATTAGGAAAAAATTTATCATGGTTGTTTGTATTTACCCTGACAGTGACTTTATTGCTCGTAATGGGTTCCTGCAACACTAATCAGCAGACCAACGATCAAAATAATAAGGGTGACGAAAACAACCCTCAACTGGCAGAATTTAAAGAGAATATGAGAAATATTGGCGATGCGGTAAACGATGCCGTAGATTCCGATGATACTTTCGCTGAAAAAGCAAACGACGCTCTGGATGATTTCGAAACCAAACTTGAAAATTTCGAGGATAATATGGAGAATTCAGGGGATAAAATCAGCGATTCAACGGAAAAGACCCTCGACAACCTGAAAGATCAAAGCCATGATCTTAAACAGAAACTCAATGAAATGGCTGATGCATCAGGCGACAGGGCTGAAGAATTGAAATCGGAAATAAAGGACGGACTGAAGGATTTTGGAGATAACGTTAAAGATTTTGTAAATACTAAAAATCAGGATTAGGGGAAGTGGATGTAGGTGTAAAGGTTACCACGTTTCATGATTTTTTATCTGAAACAGGTAACCTTTACTATATTTAAATCATGTCCGCGAGTCAATGTACACCCTACTTTTTCATTCAATACAAGTTCGCTGCCGCAGTGATTGGGAAAAGATGGATGACAATTTTTATATCTTTTTGATCATTATTGTCATCCCGGGTGTTTTATGGATAATTGAAACCTTTCTTTTTCAGGTTCATTAAAAGTGAGTCCTTTCATCAAAACCCGTTATCATGCTGGCAGCGATCAATAAAGCTTTCGAAAAAACATACAATAAACTGTCCGACTGGCTTTCCCATGCCATTGTGATGCTGCCTAATTTTGTGGTGGCAGTCCTTATGCTGCTGGCTTTTATACTAATCGCCCGTGTTCTAGACAGGTTCCTCAAGCATACTCTCGCAAAATTTTCCAAAAATGAAGCTGTAAACAGCCTGGTCACTTCAATCGTCTCTACCCTTACCGTACTGATCGGCATCTTTATCGCACTCAGCATCCTGAACCTCGATAAAACCGTAACGTCATTACTGGCCGGGATAGGGATTGTGGGTCTGGCTCTTGGCTTTGCTTTTAAAGATGCAGCATCGAATTTTATTTCCGGAATATACATGGCGATAAAAAGCCCTATCAACCCCGGGGACCTGATATCCTACGATAATATATACGGCCTTGTCAAAGAGATCGGATTAAGGGCCACCACTATCACTTCCCTTCAGGGCCAGGATGTGATCGTCCCCAACCGTCTCATCATTGAAAATATCTATACTCATTTTACTGCCAACCGTAGCCGGAGAATTGACCTTGAGGTGGGTGTTTCCTATGGCGATGACCTGGAAAAAACCGAGGAGGTAACCCTTGCCGCGATCAAAAAGATCGATTATATCCTTAAAACGAAACCAATCGATTTGTATTTCACCGCTTTCGGTGACAGCTCCATCGATCTTATCGTTCGCTACTGGGTAAATTTCAGGAAAGAAACCGATTATCTCAGAGCCATGAGCGACGGAATAAAAAATATCAAAAAAGCGTACGAAGAAAACGGCATCACCATTACCTTCCCGATTCGTACACTCGATTTTGGAATCAAGGGAGGAAAAACACTTGCTGATATGCTGGGAGAAAGAGACGGGGGGCAGAAAGGGAGCGTGGAATGATTTAATTTCTGGTTTCAGATGGTTTGAAATGGTTTGAGGGAGTTTCACCACAGATTGCACAGATTATCACAGATTAGCTCCGTGATTATCCGCACAAATCCGTCAAATCCGCGTTCCTCTTCACTTCACCAAATCAACAAATCACCAAATTATTAGTTTCCGGAAATTCTATCCTTCCGCCTTTACAGGCACAATACTCCTGGCAATATTCATTAATATTTTCCTGTGTGAGCCGATCCATCCGGCTTTGGTCGATTCTACCGTGAAAACGACAAAACGGTCGCTGCCGAGCATCCTTTGTACAACAAGCCGGTTATTATCCTTAAGCGCCCGGCCTTCCTGTCCGTCAGAAAAATGGAATATTTCCACGGTATCTTTCCCCATAGCGCTTAGATCCATTTCATCATAACTTCCATACATCCGGATATCAACCACTCCGGAATCGGTTCCGGGTAACCTGAAAATATACCCGTCGCCATTATCGCTGGCATCAAGGGCCGTCCATCCGGCAGGTATCTCTGCGAGGAATCCGAAACGCAGATTTTCAATTTTCTTTAATCCGACGTCGGCTTCCGTTCCCTCCCGGTCATTTTCGGAGTGACCGGCTTTTTTTCGGTGGCAGCCTGTAAAAATGATGAGGGACATAAGAATTATAGGGATGAATGTTCTCATAACATTAATCTTGATTAACAGTTCCAGCGAATATTTTATTTCGGCGTATTTTCCTCGGAAACTTCACTGATTTTTATTTTGACTGCATATGACTTGGGAATGATCTTCCGGGAATGTTCAAGTGCATACTGCTGGGTAATTTCTGCACCAAAAAAGAAGATCAATGAGGAATAGTATACCCACATAAGGATCACGATGAGAGAGCCTGCAGCGCCATACATCAGCCCTACGTTGCTATTTCCCAGTAAAAGCCCGATGGCTGCCCTTCCTCCTTCGAAGAGAAGCGCCGTTATCAGGGCGCCTATCCAGGTAACCTTCCATTTGACCACCGCATCAGGCAGAAAACGATAAATAAGCGCAAAGATCAGGGTCATTACCGCAATGGTAAACACAATATTGGTGATAGAGATCAATGTCACTTCAACCTGGGGAAAAATATTGTCGATGCGCTCCTGCAGAAAAGAGATGACCGCTTCAACAAGCATGGTGATCATAAGGATAAAACCCATACTCAGGATGAGACCGAACGAAAGAAGCCGGTCCTTCAAGGCCTTTAGAAGATTATGGTGTGGCTTGGCTTTCACTCTCCATACATAATTTATTGAATTTTGCAGCACCGTAAAAAAAGTGGTTGAGGTAATAAGAAAAGCCACGATCCCCACTATGGTGCCTATCATATTTTTATCCTGGGAAGTATAATTCTCTACAAGTGTCCGGATGTAATCCGTGCTCTTACTTCCCAAAAAGGAAGTCAATTCATTATAGACCTGTTTGCTGATCTGCTCCTGCCCCATCACCATACCGGCAAGTGAAATTATGATGATCACGATGGGAGCCATGGCAAAAATGGCGAAATAGGCTGTTGTACCGGCAAGCCGTATCGGATCGTCGCTTCTGAATTGCCGGACAGCCCTTCTGATTATCTTCCAGGCGGACTTCAGAAATTGAATCATGGCACGATTTTTTACCTATGTGTACAAATCCGAGACCATTCCCTTTACACATTGATTTCTATACTTTATGAATAAAATAGCGATTATTGCCATATTGGCACTGCTGGTTTCCTGTTCAAAGGTTCCGCTTACAGGAAGGAAACAATTTGTAGCCATCCCCTCTCCTGAGATCATCTCCCTGAGTGAGCAAAACTATTCCGAGATTAAGAATGAAAAAGGGATCTCCCATGATGCCCGGGAGAACCAGCTCATTCTCAGTGCAGGACACCGGCTAACGGGTGCCGTTGACAAATACCTCAACGAGAAGGGACTTGAGGAAAGGATAAAGGGATACGATTGGGAATATGCCGTCCTGAAATCGGATGAGGTGAATGCCTGGTGTATGCCCGGCGGAAAGATCGGGTTCTATGAAGGTATTTTCCCGGTATGCCAGGATGAGAACGGGGTAGCCGTTGTTATGTCCCACGAGATTGCCCATGCCGTAGCCCATCATGGGAATGAGAGGATGTCACAGCAGCTTCTTGTGAATATGGGGGGTGTCGCACTTTCCGAGGCATTGAGCACCAAGAAGGAAGCAACGCAACAGCTGGCGATGGTCGCCTTTGGCGTAGGTTCCCAGCTTGGGGTGATCCTGCCCTACAGCCGCGTACAGGAAGAAGAGGCAGATGAGATGGGTCTGTATTTTATGGCCATGGCCGGGTACGATCCAAGGAAAGCCCCTGAATTCTGGCAGCGTATGGTTAACCTTAATCAGGCAAGACCGCCGGAGTTCCTTTCCACCCACCCTGACCCGCAACGCCGGATAAGGGATCTTGAAAAGCATATGTCCAGGGCTATGGAATATTACAAAGGGAATGATGAGAAGTAGGATCGTGAGGATCAGGATTTCTCTGGAACTGGAATTATTCTTTGACACTTTCTCGACCGCCTGTATCAATATTTCAAAATAATGGCCAGAAAATTAACCGCCGGAACCCGGTTCGCTATTTTTGTCCTTTCTACCTATTTTTTCTTCGCGGGGATCATTTATGCCCGCAATTTCCTGTATCCTCTCACCTTTGCCATCCTATTCAGCTACCTGCTCTACCCGGTCAGCAATTTCCTTGAAAAACACAGGTTACCGAGAATCCTTGCCATACTTCTCAGCATACTGGGCGCCATCCTTATTATCGCTATTGTTTTATTCGTTTTCTATACACAGGCAAGCAATCTCCTGGAAGGTTTTTCCGAATTAAAAGCGCAGGCTTCCCGGAATATTGAGGTCCTGCAGCAAAACCTTCAGCACTGGCTCGGGCTGAAGGATAACAAAATCGAAAATTTTCTGAAACACCAGGTCGACCAGTTCTTCAGCGGTGAAGGAAACGGCCTCGGGAGACTTTTCTCCAGTACGACATCAACCATCATCCGTACGGTCATCCTCCCGGTATATACCTTTCTTTTCATGTATTACCGTACAAAATTCGCCTATTTTATCCTGAAGCTTACGCCCAAGGGAAAAGAAATGGTTACTATAAAGATCCTCAGGGACATTTCGACCATTGCAGCGAGTTATATGGGCGGTGTCACCCTGGTTGTATTCATCCTCATCATCCTGAATTCTGCAGGGCTGCTTATCATCGGGGTGAAGTATGCCATCTTTTTCGGGATGGTATCTGCTTTTTTTAACTTTATTCCGTATTTCGGAACCTTAATGGGAGGTACTATACCTTTTCTCTTTGTACTTCTCACCAATGAAGATCCCCTTCATACCGGGATAAGAGTGGCCATAATGTTCATCATTGTGCAGTTCATAGAAAATAATATTCTCACTCCGAATATCGTGGGGGAGCAGGTGAAACTAAACCCTTTCATCATCATTGTAGGGCTGGTTCTCGGAGGCATGGTCTGGGGAATCCCCGGGCTCCTCATCACGGTTCCCTTTCTCGCCATCCTGCGGGTCATCTTTGCAAACCTGGAACCGCTCACACCGCTTTCCTATCTGCTCGGCCCGAAAGGCACCGGCAGGTATGCGATCACTGGCAGCAAGATCGTCCGGTTTTTCCGCCTTGACAAGATCCGCAATATCTTTCCTTCCCGGAAATCAGGTAAGCATTAATTCTTTTTGGATCTATTCTCCGGTTCCGGCGGTTTTTCGCTTTTGCCAGGGACTTTCTCCCGGAAGTCACTACGTTCAAGATCTGCATCTCCGAAATGACTGCTGAGAAGAACGCCGTAAGGCCGCATTCCCCCAATATTATCGAATAACACCTTCAGGATCGCCATCATGGGAATAAACAGGATCATCCCGGCTATCCCCCAGATAATCCCACCCGTGAACAGGGCGATGAGGGCAAAAAGGGGATTCAGGCTGACCTTCGAACCTACGATTTTGGGGGTCAGAAAATTACCTTCAAGGGCCTGGACGGAAACATAGAGGATCACTACAAGAACGGGCATCCAAAGGCTGTCGTAGTTTATTAATGCGTACAGAGTGGGCAAAAGTCCGCCGATGAAGGTCCCGATATAGGGAATTACCGCCAGGAGAGCGGCAAAATAGCCAAAAAGGAAGGGATAATCGAGTCCGATGATCAGCAGCCCCGTCCCGTTGAGGGTGCCCAGGATAAGTACCACCAGGATCAGACCGAAAAAATAGCTTTGTGAAACTTTCTGGATCTTACTGACCACTCTTGCGGCTTCCTTCTTATTCCTGCCTCTGAAATGTATGATGATGAAATCCTTGAACGACCGTCGGTAAAGCAAAAAGAGAAAGGTGAACACGATAACCAGGATCAGACTTGCAAAAAAACTTGTAGACGAGGAAAGTGTTTTTTCGATGATCTTCGTGGAACCCAGGAGTCCCTTCGTCCCTCCTCCATATAAATCCTCCAGCTGGTATTTCCCGGTCAGTATATGTTCATTTATATAAGAGACGCCTTTGTCCAGCAGCTCGCCCAGGTTTTTACCGAAATCCCGAATGTTCTGAAAGAGGTGGTAAAACTGGGAACCAAAGAAAAATGCAGTACCTGAGATGATGATAAGCACTCCGAGAAAAACCAGAATTATTGCAATGATCCTCGGTATTCCGATCTTTTCCAGGAACCGGGCAGCAGGATAGAGAAGCATGGACAGAAAAAAGGCGAATGTAAGCGGGATCAGGACAGGCTTTCCCAGGTAGAGGATAGCTATGAAGAAAGAGATGATCACGACCAGCTTTGTAATTTTATTGAGAGAAAGATCCATTCTGTGGGGGTTTTTCTTTATACAATCAAAAAAAACACCACATCCTGCCCCCGTCATATCCGCTGGTAATCCTGCTTTTTGTTTATCTATAACGGGTATATTGTTCCACATCTGACGGATTTAATTAGGCAAAATATTCTACAACGGTTCCTTGTGTCCTGCTATTGATAAGGCATCCGGTTTATGGCAGGATTTTTTCATATACATTAAGCATGTTTAATTTTTAAATTCAATCACCATGGGAAAAGCATCAAATGCAATTGCGGGCTTTCTGGCAGGAGCTGCCGCCGGAGCAGTTGCCGGCATACTCTTCGCACCTGACAAAGGGTATAAAACACGCAAAAAGATCAAGAAAAATGCCAGGAAATTCAGTGACGAAATGTCGAGCACTGTTAACGATCAGGTTGATAATCTGAAAGATTACATCAATGATTTTGTGGATGATGTGAAGGAAAAGTTTGAAAAGCTTGAAGATGATGTGAAAGCAAAGATCAAAGAAAAAACTTCCGCGTCTGCCACAAAAGTTGAGGAGAAGGTCAAACAGACCTGAGTCCGGCGTAACTTTTGCCTGACGTTAATCATCCCTAATTCCTTTTCAAATGGAAAAAAAAGCACTGACTGAGAACTTCGCAGAAATTACAGCAGCCCTGATGAGTTATATGCATACCCGTTTTGACCTGCTGAAACTCATCCTTTTACAGAAAATAACCAGGGCAGGAACCTTTGTGCTCACATTCGTCTCTGTCCTGGTATCTCTTTTTTCTGTTCTTATTTTCCTGATGTTTGCCTTCAGCTACTGGTATGGAGAAAAGACCGGAAGCCTTAGCAGGGGATTTCTGATCTCAGCCGGATTTTTCTTTTTTCTCCTGGTACTGCTCTACCTGCTAAGGAAGGTTATTTTTTCTAATACCCTTGTGCGGATTTTTTCGCATATTCTCTTTTCAGACGAAGATGATGACAAAGACAAATCATGATGCCAGATAAAATTGACCACCGGGATTTAAAATCTCTCACCGATGTCAGGATTGCCCGTGAAAAACTCAGGTTTGGGCTTTCCCTGCAGGAGCAGATCATTACTTCCGGCTTTTCAAGACTTGGCACTTCTTTGAAGTCAGTCTTCAGTTCGGTCGCCTATAATATGGGTGTCAAGCTGGCTTATGCAGTCATACTCAATTTACTTCGACGGCGGCGCTGACGATACGGAAAAAAGAGTGCCTCATACCAGACCGGTTAAGACTGAAATAATTCATT
This sequence comes from uncultured Bacteroidales bacterium, assembly GCA_963771005.1. Taxonomy (GTDB): domain Bacteria; phylum Bacteroidota; class Bacteroidia; order Bacteroidales; genus DASQZK01. The sequence goes on along the minus strand of CAVYRO010000003.1, from coordinate 952,602 downwards.
TCAGGTCAAGGGATAGGTATGTCTGATCATGAAGAAATCATTCCCGCTGTCATATTTAGTATCAGAAAGAAAACTCGATTCCCCTTCGGCTCCGCTCAGGGACCGGTCAATTTGATGAACGAAGAACTTTTCGGATCCATTCCTCTAAAAGAGACAAAAGAAGGCCGGGAGCTTTTCTTTACGAAATGCTTCCGGCCTTTTACGAAACTGCTAAAGTCTAAGTCTATAATAGTGTTAACAATTAATATGCCTGCCGGTATTCTTTCAGCTTTTTTCTGGCCATAAAAATTCTGCTCTTGACAGTGCCCAGTTTAAGGTTCATGAGATCAGCGATCTCCTCGTACTTATACCCGCTGATATAAAGTTGAAGAGGATAACGAAATTTATATTCCAGATCCTCAACGAGCGTATCGATCTCTTTCATGGACATCCAACTTTCAGTGTCCATTTTCACTGAAAACAGGGCATCATTGGCCTTCACGAGCTCATCGTAACGCTGACCCTGCCTTTTTTTCTTTCGGTACAGGTTGATGTAGGTATTTTTGGTGATTGTGAATATCCATGCCTTGAAGTTGCTGTAATCGCGGTATTTATCCCGGTTTTTAAGCGCTTTCAGGTATGTGTCCTGCATAAGGTCTTCAGCATCCTGTTCATTTGAGGTTAGGGTAAGAGCAAAGCCTTTGAGCTGGTTGTTCAGACTCATCAACTGATTGTTAAATTCCATGTACGTCATATTGTGATTTTTTTGGGTTGTTACGATCTGATATGTTCGAATTGCATACCAATATCATCCTGAAAAAATCGGAAACCCGGTCACAGAAAAATTTTTATATCACGTTTTCAATACTTTATCTACAATACTTGCGTCACTCCCGGCATCAAAAAAACAAAGGCCCGGGAAACTTCCCTTGCCAAAAAGCCAACTTATGAGGATTTTTATCTACAATTTGCAACAGTTCGTCTACAACGACTCTACAAGTGCACCCCTTCCAAAACTACTGCGGTAAAAATGTCACCACTCCGCCCGGAAGCCTGCATCCGGGATCTACGGGTTGATTTGGGCCGGCTGTTCAGAACAATAATTACTGTTACGTATCGTAAATGCCAGTGCCTTCCAATGAACAAAAGCCATGGGATCAGGGTTTCAGGCATATTACCATTTTGATGCACACACTGTTTCTGAAGATTATCCATATTTATCCTTAACATGGACATTAAGTCATACAGGCCGATCAGGGAATTGTACGAGTTCTTTTTGGAACTGGGAAAATTTTCCATGTTCATTAAGGATACGTTCAGAAATTTTTTCCGACGTCCCTTTGAAAACCTGGAGTTGATGAAACAGTGTTATAATGTGGGTTATAAATCCATAACCCTGATCGGGCTCACTGCCCTTATCATGGGTGTGGTGCTAACGTTGCAGACACGACCTGTCCTTGCAGATTTTGGCGCAGAGGCTGTTTTACCCGGAATGATCTCACTGTCGATCATTCGTGAGATAGGCCCGGTGATCACAGCGTTGCTCGCAGCCGGCAAGATAAGCTCAGGTTTCGGTGCCGAGATCGCCTCCATGAGGATCACGGAGCAGATCGACGCGATGGAGGTTTCGGGTACAAATCCGATCAAATTCATTGTCGTATCGAGGGTGCTGGCTACTACCTTTATGCTCCCGGTGCTCACGATCTTCGCCGATTTCATTGGTATCTATGGTTCCTACATCGCAATCAACTTCAGCGGGAACATCAGCCGGACACTATTTACCGACCAGGCCATCAACGTGCTGTCGTTTGAAGATATCGTACCGGCCTTTATCAAGACTTTTATTTTCGGTTTTTTTATCGGCATCATCGGCTGTTATAAAGGTTATTATGCCAATAAGGGTACCGAATCTGTAGGTGTGGCTGCCAATACAGCGGTGGTTGTGGCATCCATCTCCATCTTCATTATTGATCTCTTCGCTGTTCAAATCTCAGAACTTTTTTAACAGCCTGTTATGGAAAAAATGATCGAAATATCCGGGCTGAAAAAAAGCTTTGGCTCATTTGAGGTTCTCCGGAACATTGACCTGGTCCTTGAGAAAGGGGATAATATTGCCATCCTGGGACGGTCCGGGATCGGCAAATCTGTGCTGACTAAATGTATTGTCGGGTTAATAGAACCCGACGAAGGTATGATAAGGGTATTGGGATATGATATCAACAACATGGAATATGATGAACTGAACGACCTACGTATCCGGATCGGCTACCTTTTCCAGGGAGGGGCGCTTTACGATTCAATGTCCGTTCGCGAAAATCTCACCTTCCCGCTCAGAAAAAAGCATAAGCTCTCGTCGCAAGCTGAACTGAACGACCGTATCGAGGAAGTGCTTGAAAATGTAGGATTGAGCGAGGCCATCGACAAGATGCCTGCAGAACTGTCGGGAGGAATGAAAAAAAGAATCGCCCTGGCCAGGACGCTCATCAAGAGGCCGGAGATCATTTTTTATGACGAACCTACCACCGGGCTTGACCCGGTAACTTCAGGTGAGATAAGTGATCTCATCGTAAGCGTGAGTGAAAAGTATCAGACCTCTTCCATCATTGTCACTCATGATATGAAATGTGCCAGGATCACTGCCTCCTACCTCAAACTTCTTGAAGATGGCATTTTTTATGCAGAAGGGACCTATGAGGAAATGGAAGCCAACAATGACCCTAAGGTCAGATCTTTCTTCCATTAAACCGAGATTCTTTATAACCAGCAAAGTTTAGCCAATGCAAAAAGATACCAAAAAGAAATTTAAGCTGGGATTATTTGTTCTGATCGTCCTGGTGGGCTTTTTCTTTGCCATTTATTATGTCGGGAAGAACAGGAATCTCTTTCACGATGTAACGAGGGTATATACTGTATTTTCCGATATCAAAGGCTTGGGAAGAGGAAGCAATGTGAGGTTTTCAGGGATCACCGTCGGAACGGTATCGGATATCACCATCAAAAACGACTCGGCGGTGAGGGTGGAGATCTCGATCCAGACCGACTACTTAAAATTCATTAAGGAAGATTCGAAGGTGGAGATCGCCAACGACGGGCTGATGGGAAACAAGATCCTGGTCATCCATCACGGCTCGTCCGATTCTCCCACCGTCAAAGCACACGGTACACTTCAAGCTGTCACGAGCATCAACCTGGAAGATATTGTTAGCGAAGCCACTAAAATCATTAAAAATGCGAGGGATGCAACAGCAATCTTTCTTGAAGTCAGCAACCACCTCCAGGCAGGGAAGGGAGACCTCGGGAAGCTTATGTATGATACCACTCTCACCCACAATCTTCGAAGTACAATCAACCAGCTTCTCGCGACATCCCGCAATGCAAAAATGATCACTGAGGCGGTAAGAGATGGCAGGGGCGATCTTGGAAGTCTTATCTACAGCGATACCCTTACGAACAGCCTCCAATCCTCTTTTAATGAGCTGGCCGAAGCTTCGGAGAATGTACGCAAAATCTCCAGGAGCCTCGACACAGCCGCCATCCGGATCAACAAGGGCAACGGGATCCTCCATACCCTTATCTACGATTCTACCTTCGTTCAGCATGCCGATTCGACACTTACCAATCTGAATGAGGGTATAGACGAGATCACCCGTACCTTCACCGCCATAAAAAACAGCTGGATCATCAATCTTTTCGGGGGAAATAAGAAGGAGGGAAGGAGAGCGAAAAATCAAAGGTGAAAGGTGAAAGATGAAAGGCGAAAGTGTGACTTATCCTGAAATACTTCGCTCAGGGACCGGTGGAACGAAGAATTTTTCGGATGGTGGTAAGGCGGGCAAAAGGCCCTTCTTGCGAAAGTCACTGAATTTTAAATATATACATAGGGGCCATTTGCCTGCCTTACCACCATGCGAAAAGTTCACCCTCTTGAATGAAGTCACCGGACCCTGAGCGGAGCCGAAGGGCCGTCGAAGTTTGCAAACACTATTTATACTGTAAATACAATCGTATTTCGCGCCTGCCAGTTGAATCGTGGATGACGGGATACCGGTCCCTGCAGGGATCGGTCTTTTGCGGGTTTTTTACCGGATCTGCGTTCCAGATACCTCATCCCATTACCTATTCATCTCTTTATTACCCTGCTTCTTTCTACTTTCCACTTTCTTTTGGCACGCCTTTTTCATTAGCCCCTTCATGTTGAAACTTAAAATCTAACTGTTATGCCATGGTCGAAGAATAATTATCCGGATTCCATGAAGAACCTCAATCCCAGTGTCCGGAACGAAGCTATAAAGATTGCCAATGCCCTCCTGGAGGAAAAAAATATGGAAGAGGGCAGAGCCATATCCATTGCGATAAGCCAGGCTAAAAAGCATAAAAAAAGCAATTAAAGTTTACTATTATCATGAAAACTCTCTTGATAAAGGCGGGGGTGGTGGCGATATTCATGGTTGGTTTTGCTACTGCTCCCGTTCTGTCTCAACGCGATTATGAAACCGGGATTGGTCTAAGAGCTGGCGTTTCATACGGACTTACCGTGAAACATTTTATGACGGATGACCGTGCCTGGGAAGGTATACTCACCACCCGCTGGCAGGGGTTCCTGCTTACGGGTCTCTATGAGTTACACCAGGATGTTTTTCATACGGCAAATTTCAATTTTTTTTACGGACCAGGAATCCATTTTGGGGAATGGTCGGGGAATATTCCCCACCACCATCAATGGTTTGACGATGAGAATAATCATCTCGCCATCGGAATTGACGGGATCATCGGCCTCGAGTACACCTTCGATGAGATACCATTCAGTATATCCCTGGACTGGAAGCCCTCACTGAACCTTGCCGAGCATGCAGCATTTCTTGCCGACGAAGCCGGCTTTTCAATCCGGTATGCAATAAAATAAAAGAACATGAAACCTGTACTCCCGATATTGATCCTTCTTTCTGTCCTGTTTACTTCTGCCGGACCCGGCAAACGATACCGGTTGAAACATGAGGAGGATAATGTAAAAGTATATTACCGCTGGAAGAAACCATCGATATTTGGGGCGAAGGATGCACGTACTCTGGTGCTTTACCTGGCCAATGAAAATGATTACAGGGTGAACGTTTTTTTCACGATAGATGTATTCAGTAATGTTTTTTTGTCGGCAAGCAGTGACACTCTCATGTACTGTATACCACCGAATTATGAAATATCCGGGAATTTCCGGAAACTGGAATTTTCCACGGAAGGAACCCCGCTCGACTCTACGGGGAATGATGAGCTGGTAGAATGGGAAATAAACGATTTTAATGTGGAGAGAAATGATACCTGCACAACAGGCGCCAACTGGCGTGAACACAGGGATAAATGAGGAATGATGGAAAACAAAACCGTTTATAATTATTATGTTCATCTCGTTCGTTTCATCAGTGAAGAGGAAGAGCGGGAAAAACGCAAAACTATACTGCTCCGGGGCAATGTAGAAATGATCGTAGTATTGATCCATATGGTGAGAAAAAACGTGAATGTATACGAGGATTCCCTGTATTAGGATTTAGCCTGTCCGGCAAATTTTTCGCCCGGCACGATCACTCGCAAAGCATTTTTAACAATCTCCGCGGTGATCTTCCTTACAGGTTTTACGATTTCACCATCGACATGAAGATCCTGAAGTTCGGGGTTCCCGATCGTGAATTTTCTACCGGAGAGGGAATCGACATACCTGAGGCGGTTGATATTTCCGGTGAAAACAGGGATGATCATACGGAGGATATGCCATGCTCGGTAGGCCTTCAGAATGATGATCTCGAACTTCCCGTCATTGACCTCACCCCGGGGATTGATCACCGCACCGGTACCGTAGCGGCCTGCATTGGCGATCACGATCATCACAGCCTTTATATGCAGGGTTCCTTCCTCGCCGGTTATCGTATAGTGATGCATTTTCATCCGTAAAAGTTCCGACAGGAACATCCGGGCATAGGTGAGAAGGCCCCGTTTTTTCTGCTGTTCAAACCTCCTGATGATATGAGCATTGAACCCGATATCGCATAGATGGACCGAATAGTGTTTACCGTTGATCTTCAGCATATCCATCCGGATCTCATTGCCTTCGAGGATCATTGAAAGAGCAGAGGTCAAAGTGGTTGGAACACCCAGTTCGGTGGCAATTCCATTGGCCGAACCCATAGGAAGAAAACCGATACGGATATCTGTTCCCAGGACAGCCATCGCCGCAAGGTTGGCCGTACCGTCACCCCCGGCCGCTACCACCGTACCTGGTTTTTCGGAACTGATCACTTTTTTCAGCCTTGGAAGGTCGTCCTTTCCGCTTGTTTCAAAAAATCGTGCGTCGGTTGATCTTGCCCCAAGTTCAGCCTTAATCCTGTCCTTTAGGTCCGATTTTTCAATATTACCGGATATGGGATTGATAACGAAGAGGATCCTGTGTCCTTTTGTTTTTCCTGTTTTTGGCATGTACTCTGCAATGATTAGAAAGCAGAAAGGGCAAAAAGTATGCACAAAAGCAGTCTGACCCGAATTATTGATCTTCCCTGGAAGACGACAAGGTGGACATTTCGCAAGATCAGGCTCTTCGTTAAACACAAACTCGGATGGCTTGATGTTCCGGTCATTGTGACCTATCGCGGGTTCCGGTCGGGCAGCCACCTGTTCCTCGCTGGAGCCGTTATGGAAAACAAAGGACTGGGAAAACCGGAAAAAAAAAGCTCGGTCTGGCATAATATTCTTGCCATGCTCAAACGGTACTCCAGCGATCAGATTCCCGGTGTTGATGTTGAGATTTTCATTGCGGACAGGAGCTATAGTTCCGTTTCGGACGAAAACGGATACTTCAGGCTGAGCAGCACCATGGAGCCTGCCGTAATTCAGGATGAACGATCCCGGCAATTATATACCGTCCATGCGGAGATCGAGGACGATGACAGCCTTTGCGAGATAAGCGCTTCATCCGAGCTCATCCTGCCACAGAAAAAAAACAGGTTCGGCGTGATCTCCGATATTGACGATACGATCCTTGTGAGCTATTCCACCCAGACACTTAAAAAACTGCGGCTGATGCTTCTCCGTAATGCCATTACCCGTAAGCCTTTCCCGGGTATATCCGCATTTTACACAGCCTTGCATAACGGGTATAGGGGAGACGAGGAGAATCCCTTCTTTTATGTTTCGAGCAGTGAATGGAATCTGTATGATCTCCTCGAAGATTTCTGTTCCTTTAATAAATTCCCGTCAGGAGTCTTCATGCTCAGGGAACTGGAAGGAAGCATCTTAAGGTCGGGACGGGGGAACCATGAACATAAGCTGACCAAGATCCGTACAGTCCTTTCTGCTTTCGATACACTGCCTTTTATCCTCATTGGCGATAACGGTCAAAGAGACCCGGAGATCTATTCGAAGATCTGCGAGGAATTCCCGGGCAGAATAATCGTTTCATACATCCGCAATGTTTCGGGGAAAAAGACGAAAAGGACGGAAGCGCTTAAAAACAGGATGAGAGAGTCAGGGACCGAAATGCTCCTTGTGAAAGATACGTATGAGGCAGCCCTGGATGCCGCCAATCGTAAGCTGATCTCACCTTCGGCCGGCCGGGATGTTCACCGGGAAAAAGACCGGGATACAGAAGGATTGCTCCGGCATTTGCAGGAAGGAAAAAGATGAACCGGGGAATTCACCTCAGCTAGGCAATATTCTCCATGATCTGGGGAGGGAATTCACCAGACCTGGGGACTCCCACGGCAGTTACGACTGCTTATCAGAAAAACTTTTTATCAGGCATTAAATATGCAGATGTTGAATTCATTTGTGAAAATTTTCAAATCATGGTCTTCTCGAATATTGTGTTTGCCTTTCTGCTTTCCGTCTTCCCAAAATTTTCATTGCCATTAAAAATATTTTTCATAGTTTTGCATCCCGTAATTGTCCCGTGGTGTAATTGGCAACACGTCTGACTCTGGATCAGAAGAGTCCAGGTTCGAGCCCTGGCGGGACAACACAGATAATTTAGAACCCCTTCTATTTCAGCTATTTAGAAGGGGTTTTATTTTTTTTGGAAAATTCCGGATTTTACAGGAGGAGGGCAAACATCAGTATCGAAAATGCAATAGCAACAAGAAAGATGAAAGTCCCCGCATTTGTCAGTTGTCTCAATTTCCGAAGGCGGCGGTTCCTGAAGCCGGTAAACTCACTGCGGCTGATCTCCCCGTATGCAGGCTGCAGACTGAGAACGAATACCAGGATGCATACCAGGAAGAGTACAGGTGGGAAAACGGCCAGTCTGGAGACAACGGTTCCGGAAGCTTTTTCAAATCCCAGGTATTTGATGATCCCGAAATATACAGGGATGGATGCCGCACAGGTAGTTAGCATACTCTTGCAGAAGTCGGTGGCAACCGTTCGCGATGACTTCATCCATTCGGAAAATTCTCCCTGCCCGGAAGCACCCAAATTCTCAGCCTCCTCCATCTCTTTTATTTCTTTTTCACCGGCAACTCCTGTGATCTCACCGCCGGGAATACCGGGTACAGCATAGGTAAAAGCTTTATGTTCTACCGGGCATTCAAAAAGCACCTCTGTTTTTTTCTCTTCAGGAGCTCCTCCGAAGAGGATGGCTCTTTCTTCTGGGGCCTGTCCATAAACCGCCTTCAGGTAAAACCTGTGTGCCTCCCCGCAAAGAGGACATTCCAGAAGGTCGTATCCAATCCATTTTTTCAGGTGGGCGGTCATATAATTAACCGGTATTAAAGCGTTTCCAATTCCATTTCAAAGCGGATCCGGGCCACTCCTTCCTCATTAATGTTCGAGATAGTCAGAGTTGAATAATCATAAATGAAATTGCAATCGCGCTCAACTCCGAAATATACTCCGGCGAACAATGTTTCATCCGTTGATTTATCCTTCTCCGACAGTAATTTCCTGGCATGCTCGACATCCTTAATATCTTCGAAAAACCGGATGACCGTCCCTGCTTTTGGAACATCCGGCGGGGCCAGGAAGGTACCGATAAAACTCCTGGCAATATCCAGAGCAAATGGATTGATCCCATAGGGAGGGCCGAGGATCCACCCCCGGTTTAGGATAATTGTGGCTCCTGTTACCCGTCCATTCCTATTTTCCCGGAAGCTGAGATTTATCTCCTGCTGAAAACCTCCGGTCTGCAACAGGTGCTCGGTTCTGTCCCCGTTCTCTACGGAATCCGTAATCCGTATATGGAAAAAGTTCCAGAAACCGGATGTTTTCACCTCACTGGAAGAGATGAAATACTTTTCCCCCAGGTACTCTGCCCAAAGCGATTTAAATATAAACGCTGCAGTAATAACCTTTTCAAGTTCCTTTTCGGTAACGGACCATATATTGTTCTCGATACGCTGAGCATCGACCCCGGCAGCATTGTATTCTTTGCTGAGCAGGGAAAAATCCGGCCAGGGATCGAGATAATGGAAGCTTGATTTTTTTTTGTCGTACCTCAGGAGGGTAACAGAGTGCCCGGTCTGCCCATCATAATAAAGTATTTGGATGGAAGTGTTTCGGGACAAGCTCAAAACCTCCTTTGCCGTTTTTACGAGTTGCGCTGAGCTCATCCTGATAACTTTTTCTATCCCTTCCGTAGAAACACCCGGAGTTTCCGTCGCCAGAAGGCATATGGGCCATCTCCCCGTAAAAATGCCACTTGTCCGCCAGGCTTGTACCAGGGATGCTCCCCTTTCCGGATCGCCGTACTCAGCTTTTGCTTCATCGGTGGAAGTAAGTTGAATAAATGCCTTTTCCAGAATATCGAACACATTCTTAATCCCTTCCTTTTCTCTGAATGGGGGTGATTTCGGCGAAAAACCGGTATACATCGGACCTCCGAAAAGAATTTCGTTCATGGCAATATTTTTTGAATAAAGTTTTTCATACTTCTTTTCCTCCCTCCATCCCATCAGCCGGTCAAATAAAAAAAACCTTTTGAACTTTTGAATTCAACTTAAACATGCTCCGGGGAATACATGCACTCTTTTCTTCCCCGGTAACAACCCTAAAACGATATGGTTAAGAAAAATAGAATTTTTTTTAAGAGATTTTTTTCAGATGGTTTCAGATGGTTTCAGATGGTTTGAAAGAAGAGGAACGCGGATTTGACGGATTTTGACGGATCTCACGGATTTTGGATAGTTGACTCTTCATTCACCAAATCACCAAATTCTTCCGGGAGTTTCACCACAGATTTCACAGATTATCACAGAAAAAGTTGTTTCAGTTGGTTTGAACTCCATTCAACAACTCAATAACTCAACAACTCAACAAATTCTTACCAGATCCGTGTTCTTCTTCCTCTTCCACTTCACCAATTCACCAAATCACCAGATCAACAAATCATTGCATACGGACACCCATGATGATAATATCGTCGGTCTGCGTATTACTGCCCATCCATTCGAAGAGTTTTTTTTCCAGCCAGACTTTCTGGATCCTGACAGGCATTTTATTTATTTCAAGCAGCGTTTCATAAAAACGCCGGGCAAGAAATTTTTTATCATTTTCCCCGCCGAACTGGTCCTTGTACCCATCGGAAAACAGGTATAACATATCCCCGGTTTGGTAATCAATCTCCCTCATACTGAAAGATCCGAACTCTTCATGAAGAATGCATACGGATAACCGGTCGGCCTTAAGAACTCCGAGTTCATCATCCCTGATAAAAACGATATCATTCATGCCCCCGGTATAATACAATTTTCGTTTCTCTTTGTCCAGGACGCAGAGGGCGATGTCCATCCCGTCTGTTGTGGAGAATTTCTTTCTCCGCTGATGGAGGGACTGGATAACCCTTTCGCGCAATTTTTCCATAATGGCATCCGGAGCGGTGATACCCTGGATGTTCACGATCTCATCCAGCAGGGTGATGCCCAGGAGGCTCATGAAGGCGCCGGGGACACCATGACCCGTGCAGTCGGCCACGGCAAAAACGATTTTTCCATCCTTTTCCGTGAGCCAGTAAAAGTCGCCGCTAACGATGTCCCTGGGCTTATTCAGGATGAAATTATCGGGAAGCAGTTCATCGATGTACGATTTCACCGGCATCACGGCTTCCTGGATATGGCTGGCATACCGGATGCTCGATGTGATGTTGTTGTTCTTTTCCCGGATAAGGTCGCGTTGCTGCTCGATCTCGTTTTTCTGAAGCTGAATCTCACGGGTCCGCTCTTTGACTTTCTCTTCAAGCACCCTTTTCTCGGCAAGGATCAGGTGTTCGCGTCTCTTCAGGTACATAAACATAATGAGGTTCAGGAAAATAACGATGGCGAAGTAGAACCACCACTTTTTCCAGACCGGCTTCTTGATGATAAGACTTAGCGTTACCGGTATCTTCGTCACTACTCCGTCACCGCTGGATGCCTTTAACACAAAGGTATAGCTGCCATCCGAAATCCGGCGGTAGGTCACGCTGGTATCCCGGGTGATCTCCGACCAGTCCTCATAACCGTCCAGCTTAAACTGGTAATTTACCTGTTCGGGCTCTTTCAGACTGACTCCCAGGTAATTGATCATTATTTTGTAATTGCCCGCAGGCAGCAGTACCGGTACTGTAAAATCGACCTCCTCATCATTGACCTTCACAGAACGGATACCGAGCACCGGCGCTTGGTGGAAGGGATATTCCATGGAAGGATCGTAACAAACCAGGCCTTTATCCGATCCAAACCATATCTTTCCTTCCCGGTCGCAGGCAACGGAATTAGGATTAAAACTGATATTTCCGGGAATTCCTTCAATGTTCCTGACGGATTTCACCATCAGGTCTTCCGTATTGATCTTGCTCAAACCGCCTTTGTGTCCGACCCAGATATTATGATTGTTATCACTGGTCAGGGAATAGCAGTATTCCGAAAGAAGGCCTTCCTTTACCGACAGGTTGAAAACGGAATCTCCCGTTAAAAGGAATACCCCGCTACCGTAGGATCCCACCCAGATATTGGAATCTGCGTCCTGGGTGACAGGCCCCAGCGAAAGGATACCATTACCTGAATACAGGGGTATCCTGATGATTTCATCACCCTCGCATATATGCCAGTGTATTGCTGCGGGTACTGATCCATACCTTTCCCGACCGGTCCACAAACAAACCCCTGACATAGTTATGGGGTAGTCCTCCCTGGAAAATCGTGAACCAACGGATATCCCCGGTCAGTGTATTGATGCGGCACAATCCTTTTTTTGTTCCCAACCAGATCAGATCATCCGTACCTTCGATGCAGGTTACGGAATTTTCAAGGACACCGCCGCCTATCTCAAACTTACTAAGCTTACCATTCGCGGTATTCATCCTGTAAACCCCGTTCTTATCAGTACCTATCCAAAGCTCACTCTCACCGTTCCGGTAGAGGGCAACCACGGAATCTCCGGGTAGTCCGGAGTCTCTGCTGAAGTACTCCTCTATCCTGCCATTGCCGGGATCAAACTTCACCAGGCCGCTTTCAGTTCCCGCCCATTCAAACTTCCCGTCGGTACAAATGGAGAAAATATCATTGCCGTATCTTCGCTTATTGAAGGAAAGAAAAGTAAAAGTCCTGGGCGTGATGCGGGTGAGTCCGGCTCCAAAACTGCCGTTCCATATATTTCCTTCCCGGTCTTCGTAAACCGTTTTGACATTGTCTGTGGAAAAACCGTTTTCCGTATTGAAATACCGGATATTTGTAATCTCCCCCTCGTCATTCCTGTCGGCATAGATAAGGCCATTACCGAAAGTGGCGAGCCAGAGATCCGAGTGATAATCTTCACAGATAGCCTGAACTCCCTGGAAACGGAAATCTCTGTCCCCTTCTATTCTGGAAACTTTGAAAAGCTGGTTCCCGAAAGAGAGTTCGAAAATCCCTTCATTTTCAGTGGAAACATAAAAGCCGTTGCCATCTCTTTTTTTCTTAATGCAGGTAATTTCCGTGACGGGTATTCCCCCAACAGGACGATTCATTCCTATCCCTCCCGAAGCATCAGGCCTGCATGCAATGAGCCCTGAATTTGTTCCTGCGAGCAGGATGTCATCATCAAGGAATTCGAAAGTTCTGATCATTAACTTTTCCTTGAAAAGGAATTGTTTTATATCGCCTGTCTCCCTCTCTACCGTCAGAAGGCCATCAGAATATGTACTTATCCACAGGCGCCCGTCGGGGCTGTTTGCAATATGGGTGATCCGGCTCAGGGATTGCGATGAAAGACGGATGGCATGGAACACTTTCCCGTCATAGCATGTGATCATTCCATTATTATGGCCAAACCATAACATCTCCCCGTCCAGTGCAGAGCAGGTAATAAAATTATCTGCCAGGGAATCGGCTGTTGTAAAAGTCCGGAAGCTCATCCCGTCATACCTTGATAACCCATTGCCGGTGCTTATCCATAAATACCCCCTTGTATCCTGGATAACCGAATAGATGAATGACTGGGACATCCCGTCCTCGCCATTGAAAATCCGGAAATTATATCCCTGTGTAAATGCCTTCACATGAAGAAGAAGGATGAAAAAAAGGATCGCAACCCTTCCTCGACATGTTATGTGGCGGATCTTCTCCTCTTTCATTTCATCATGATTTTAGGAGAATAAACAGGGACGCCACCAATCGGGATAACATAGAAAGGCATTGATATCCCATACTGGTTCCTGACGGATACCACCACATTGTTGTTCTTGATCTGGGCAATCTGATTTTTAATGAACTGGATCTCGACTGTCGAATTTTTTTCTTCCGGTACTATCGGAAAAACCTTTACCGTCCAATCATTATCACCGGAGATATCGCAGGGCAGCCCGTTTTTGGCCACGGAAAAAATCCGGATGATCCCATCGTTGTCCCAGTCAAAATTGGATATTTCCACAGAAATGGTCTTGTCATCCACGAAGGGATAGATCTGGCATACCTGCTGCTGGTCGTCGGGCAGCCGGAAATGATATTTATAGGTGAAAAAGTTACCTCCTTCAACGGCTATATTTTCATCAGGCCGGCTGCTCAGGTAATATTTATATAGGTTTCCGTCATCACCCGATACTCCCTCCGCTATGATCTTAAAAACACGGCCGCCAAGTTTCTCCACATATTCCCCTTCCAAAGGATTGAAGGGCCCGAATGTATAGAATTTCCTGTCGTATGCGGGGTCGGACCCGAACGTTTTCGATGACATGAGGTACCCGCTTTTGTAATTGCCTCTGGGATGTATACTCTGGGAAGCAGTATCCGACCAGCAGCCTGCACCGGCATATATTGAAAATTTAACAACGGTGTTGAACGGACCTTTGGGCTCATCCACTGCCCCACCCGTATCGGGGTCATAGATCCTGATGTAAACGGGATCGATTTTGGAATCAGGAATAACGCAAAAAAATATCTGGCAAAAATCATCATCCCCCCATGAAGTATCCGAATCGCTGCCGAAGGTAACTAGATTGGGGATATTCTCCTCAACGGCAGGTGCAACCTGCGCGAAAACGCTTGTGCCTGCAAAAATGAAAAATAATATGATCGCTGCGTATTGTACCAAAATCTCCTGGTTTAGTTTCTCATGAAAATGAATTCGGCCACCCCGTCTCCCTCATTTTCCTGTATCTCTTCTCCGAAAACAGGGCGTGTGAATCCATATCCCTCACTCCGCACCTGATCATGAAGTCCGCTGTTCCTGAAAAAAAACTCAATTTCCTGAGCCCATTGCCTTGATATTTCCAGGTTTCCCGGCAATTTCTCTTCCCTGGCGGTATGAAAGATGACTTCGAGCCTGATATTTATGTTCTCACCAAGCAGACCGGCGATTTGTTCAAGGCAGGGAGAGGAATCCTTTACGATCCCATACCGGTTAAATCCAATCCCGCAACAATCATTCTCTCTCAAACCTTCTCTTATCCTTTCTTTCACAGGCTCAGGTAAATCATCCATAAACGATATCCGGGTCCCGATTCGATGATCCGCATTCAGGAAAGGAGTTTTCATTCCCCTTCCATTATTATTCTTTTCCTTATCAGTATCGTACTCCTGGCAAGAATTGAAGATCCGGATATTTTTCATAACACAATTTTTTGTAATGATTCCGGAACTGTCTCCCTTTCCGGTCAACCCGAGCCTGACGGTATACTCACCTCTCCGGCTAAAGCTCCTGCTTACCGAAGGTCCCCCCGGCTCGAAACCATCGCCGAAATCCCATAGGTAGTTCATTCCGGCTGCCTCTTTCGTTACGCTTACAGTGGAACTGAAGGTTATGGGTTCGTCAACAATGCCGACATTATACGCATTGATGTAGGGCCCTGCCTGTTCTTCCAGGTTTACCCCGTACTCCGTATTCTCCGAAATTGTATCACCGGTGATAGCATCCAGGATGCGCAACCTGACAAGGTATTCACCGGGTCCTGCGAAACAATGGCGGACCTCCTCACCTCTCCTGGTGACCCCATTTCCGAAATTCCACTCATAGATTACGGGAATTGTATCAAGAAGTTGATGTCTTCCATCATAAAATGTAAAGCAATAGCTACTTTTTGATAAAGTATCACATTCCTCAAAATCCGGCGGTTGCAACCGGAAAGCAAAAATATCGTCTGTTTTTCGCCGGTTACTCGAAAAATATCCTTTTTCCATGGTCGAATCCGCGACCAGCCCGAAATCATCGGCCGGAGAATTGACAGCCGGATCGAGGTGAACTGGCTCAATCCAACTCCCGTCCACTTCCTGGGTGAAAAAAATGTCTTTGCCTCCGAAACTGTTATGGCCTTCCGAGGAAAAATAAAGTTTCCCGTAAGGCCCGGCGAAGGGAAAAGATTCATTCCAAGACGTATTAATTTCCGGACCAAGGTTTACAGGACTTGCCCAGCCTTCTTCATTCCTGTCACAATAATAAAGATCCATCCCCCCGTATCCGCCAGGCATATCGGATGAGAAATAGAGTCTTAGCCCGCCGGGTGATACAGAAGGGGTGGTGAAATTCCAGAGTGGATCATTGTAAGGGAAAGGCCGGATGCCTGTCCAGCTTCCCCCAACATACCGGGCGATGTATATGCCGAGCTTATCGGAGGGATCCGAAATACTTCCGATCCTGTTAGTGACAAAGTTGTTACGCGAATAGTAAATGGTATTGCCGCTATCGCTGAAGGAAACCGGCCCGTCATTGTAACCTGAGGTGATTTCCCTGGAGAAGATCCCGGGCTCTTTCCAACCTTTGTTTTCCTTCCCTTCCACGTAAAAGATCTTGAAAAGCCCTTTCTGGTCCCTGCTGTAGGTGACCAGGGAGTTGTCGTTCCTGTTGGAGCAATAAACGAGACCTCCCTGGTAAAATACAGGCGAAAATTCATCGAAGATCCCGGAACAAAAACCGGCCGGCTCAGCGATATAACGCCCCGGCTGGGCCATGAGACCCGCATCCGGGTATAAAAGAATGAAAATGATAAGGTAGAAATACTGCTTCATAAACTTTCTTTGCTAAAATTGTCTGGGTCCCATTACATTCCGCTCATACCTGAAAACATAATTCAGCATGAGCTCATGGGAACCGTTGACATAATTTCCGATCCTGCCCAGGTTGAGATCGTATGAATATCCCAGCCTGAGCTGATCGTTGATCTGCCCCTGGAGCATGCCGATAAACATATCTCCGTTCCGGAATCCGCACCCCATCGAGATCTTTTCCCGGAGGGTGAACAAGGCGCTATAGTCGGCCTGGAAAATATGCCCGGGGTGATATTTAACAAGAACAGACGGAAGAAATTTTATTCCGGGGCTTAACCCAAATTTATATCCGCCTGTTATAAAATAGTTGTATCCGGAGGATTTATTTGATATCGTATATTTTCCGGTGCTCCTGTTAAGCTGATGACTGAGGAATAAAGGCATTGAAACGCCAAAAAAATACGTTTCCGTATAATAATAGGCTCCCAGGCTGAAATCAGGTAAAAAGGCTGTCGCCGGGTTGTTGGTGAGTTTTCCGTCATTTTCGTCGATGATTTCGAGATCATTCCATGCATTTCTGAAGGATGTGAATCCGAAACCCATTCCCAGCGCCAGTTTACCGGAATTAAACTCGGTACGGTAAGCATAATTGGCGATCACGCTGGTCTCCCTGAATATCCCGATACTGTTTCTCTCCACCACCATACCGAGGCCCACACGGTCATGCAGGGTGGGTGCATGAATGGAAATAATTTTATTTTCCGGTGCATCCCTGAACCCCATCCACTGGTTCCTGTAAGCAACGGTGGCGCTAAGGGCATCTTCCGCTCCTGCAAAGGCCGGGTTTATGGGCAGGGCATTTACGATATAATGATCCGACAATGGAAACATCTGCCCCATAACCTTCGCGGGTATCAAAAAGACAAGTATGATGAGCAGCCTGTTCATTAGCGTTTTATGAGTACAGATCCTTTTTTGATCCTGCCGTTTTCAAATTTCAGAACATAGAAATAGGTATCTTCAGGAAGCTGAATTCCTTTATCACTACTACCATCCCAGTTGTTCAAATAATTATCAGCCGTGAAGACCACGCTTCCCCACCGGTTGAAAATTAAGATACCGGTGCTTTCGGGCAGGTCAGGAATTTTAAAGTAGTCGTTTTTGCCATTGCCGTCAGGGGTGATCACCGAAGGAATGAAAAGATCATGAACGGTGATCGTCACTTCTGCGCTATCGGCACATTCCCCGTTCATTACCTTCCACAGCAGAATATTCTCCCCGGCGGATAAGTGGTCTACCTTTGATACGGGTGAATGCTCATCGTAAAAATTGCCTGATCCTTCAACAAATGACCATAACCCGGTCTCATCCCGGGAAAGGTCGGCTTCCAATTGTGTTTCAAAAATAAATTTCAGTTCCTGTCCGGGGCCTGCCCAGGCAGAAGGTGTCCTGTTAACTGTTACTTCCATTGCTGCCTGCGCGGTGCATCCGTTCTCATCTTTCACATGGACAGTATATTTTCCCGTGCTTGTTACGGTGATGCTCCGGCCGGTTGCCCCATTAGACCATACGAAGGTATTTCCTGCTCCGGCGGTCAGGATGACGCTGCCTCCCTCACAGAAGCTCAAGGGACCGCCGGCTGTAATAAACGGCTCCGGCAGGGGATCGACCTTAACGGTGACAGGGTCTGAAATTCCGCTGTAGCACCCGGATTCATTCACCACTCTTACGGAATAGTTGCCTGTCTTTCCGATATTGACAGACCGGCTGATACCCCCGTTGGACCATATATAGGAGGAGGCTGATCTGCAGGACAGGTTAACGGAGTTCCCTTCGCAAAATTCCAGGGGGCCGTCTGCAATGATCACCGGGACGTCAGGAAGGGGATGCACAGTTACCACAGTTGTATCCGATGACTCACTCTGACAGCCATACTCATTGAAAATTGAGACGGAATAGCTTCCGGATGCCGTTACATTCATTGTCCGGGTTTTCGATCCGTCCGACCAGAGGTAAGCTGAGGCAGAATCCGATGTCAGATTCACAAATTTTCCGAAACAAAATTTCAATGGACCATCGGCTGTTATCTTTGGACGAAGCGGCAGGGACTGCACTGTTATTTCTGCAGGATCGGAAGATGCACTATGACAATTGTTTTCATTGGTCACTTCCACGGTAAAAGATCCGGTCTCACTAACCTGTATGCTCCGGGCGGAATCTCCGTCTGACCATCTGTAGGTGTAAGCGGGATCGCAAGTCAATGTCACGGCGCCACCGTCACAGAATGTGACAGGTCCGTCCACTGTGATGACCGGCGGAGGCGGCAATGGATTCACGGTTACAGGCAGGGAATCCGAGGAGCCACTTTGGCAACCCTTGGAATTGGTAATCCTCACTGAATACCTCCCGGTTTCGGAAATAGTAATCGTCCGTGTACCGGCTCCGTTGGACCATTGGTATGAGGCACCAGGGCCGGAGGTCAGGCTGACGGATCCACCCGCACAAAAAACAAGAGGGCCTCCGGCTGTTACCGCCGGTTTTCCGGGTAGGGGATTCACAGTTACGTGGGCTGCATCCGAAGGCATGCTCAAACATCCGTTTCCGTCAGTAACCCTTACCGTATAATCGCCTTCTGCACTGACCGTAATACTGTCTGTGAAAGCACCTGTTGACCATTGATATTCATTCGCTTGCACAGAGGTCAATACTACTGATCCACCCGCACAAAATTCCAGGGGTCCGTCAGACGTAATGCCGGGTTTCGCCGGCAAGGGATTAACGGTCACCAGAACAGCTTCCGCAGGGGTCGCCTTGCACCCTCCGCTGCCGGTGACTTCAACGGTGTAATTTCCTCCGGCACTGACATTGACGCTCTGCGTGGATGCACCATTGGACCACCGGTAAGCTATCCCCGTGCCCGATGTCAGGGTAACCATGCCCCCCTGGCAAAAGGCAAGGGGGCCGTCGGCAGAGACCGTTGTAAAAGTTTCCGGGCATGTGGAAAGAAAAAAAGGATATATGGGATCGTTGATGAGATCAAAGATATCCCCTGAGCTGCAGGAAGAATGAGGATAATGCTGGGTTGGACCTGGCGTGCAGTCGAGGGGGGAATAGTGATGATTGTCGTTTGTGAGACCTATTGGGATATTACCGCCGACAAATATCTTTACGGGATTGTCATTACTCGTTATATTGCCATCCCCATTTGGCCCGCCGTGATAAATATCTGCAGTAACAATGCAATAACCATCGGCGTCAATTTCAGCATGTTTATTGAGATAAAGACTTCCCCTGACAATGAGGACGGCTTCATCCGATAAGTCAAGCCTGTTATGGTCCCCAATATACAGGTCGCCGTTGATGATGAGGGTATCGAAAACATTGAGGTCTCCATAGCTGCCGTCAAAGATCAGAGACCCGTCAAGGGTTATTGTACCCCAGATGTAAATATCATTATTTGTGAGATGCGTTTGTGGCGCCGGCCATGAAAGATACCAGCTGGACGGATCTTCCCAGTTCCCTGTATAATCGTTATGAGTCCAGTGCGTCTGGGAAAACACTGTACCGACCGGAATACAAACTGTAGTAAGAAAAAGTATGGCGCGTCTCAGATATTGTATCATATACACAGTTTATTTCACCGGACAACCTTATCTGCATATATCCTTTAAATCAACATATTAACTCACAATACCGGTTGTTTTTCTGATGTATGCTTTGTTTATATACGGGCATAGCGAAAAAAAGTCAAAGAACAGAAGAAAATTATGACGAAAATCATTGATTTTTTTTTTGGAAAAAAAGTTTTCTGAATTCGGATTATGATGATAATATGAATGTGGTGATTTGGTGAAGTGGAAAAGGAAGAGGAAGAGGAACACGGATTTGACGGATTTGTGCGGATAATCACGGATGAAGAATATTTGGTGATTTGGTGATCTGGTGATTTGGTGAAGTGGAAGAGGAAAGAACATGGATCTCGGAAGAATTTGGTGAATCTGGTGATTTGGTGAATGGAGTTGAAACCACCTGAAACCATTTCAAACCATTTCAAACAATCCTCAAACCAATCTGAAACAATCTGGAAAATATTCTTCTTCCTAATCTGTGATAATCTGTGAAATCTGTGGTTAAACTCCCTGAAACCATTTCAAACCACCTCAAACCATTTCAAACCATTTCAAACAATCCTCAAACCATTTCAAACAACCCGAAACCATTCTATAACGATCTCAATACATCGTATTCCCGTTCACCGACTCCCCCGGGATCTTCTGAACGGCATCCCAATGTTCAACGATCTTGCCGTCGTCGTCGAACCTGAAAAAATCGATGGTGACATATTCCTCATCGCCGGGCCATACCTGGTGTGTATGAAGCGCAACAAGATCATCCTCGGCAACCGACCGCACAAATTGGATAGTTTTTCCGGGGTATTCCCTCGCCATCCGTTCAAAATAGTCAATGAAGGCTTCTGTTCCGTTAGCCACCGCCGGATTATGCTGGGTATATTCATTCCCGACATAGAGTTCGACAGCCTTTCTAGGGTCTCCCTCAAAGGCTGTCTTGTAATAGGCGATTGCATTTTGCCTGTTTTGATGCAGGTTGGTACTCATGGTTGATAATCTTTTGATCCTTACCGGGTAAATAGGACATATAACGAGCCGAAATGTTCGAAAGCTGATTGTCTGCAAGAACGGAATCAGGCAAACGTCAGGCATACAGCCTTATCATCTCTACGTTCAAAAATAAGCGTCGAGACAGGAGGACACCGGTCAGCCGGCTGCGAAAGGTACCCATCGGGATGCCAAAGAACTGCCAACAACATGAGAATACCGGGGGCGGGATCTTCGTTGAAAAAACCAGGTTCATTCCGGAAACTAACCGTATTTTTCGAAAGCATCCAGGTACACCCGCACGAATTCCTGCATTTTTTTCCGCCGGTATTGCACCACCCACCGGGGATGCGGAAGGGGAACGATCTCCCCGAAAAAGGCCATCCTGGAATTCAGCTTATTCAGAAAATCGTAATTGCGGCCGTTCCCGAGGCAGAAACAAAACCGCCGGTCGATACTCCATTCAAGGGTTTCCCGGAGTGTCGAAATAATGAAGGGTTCGGTGAGATGCAGTAACTCTGCGGAGTCGTAATAATTATGATTCAGTCCGTCCCTGACGAAACCCAGCGGGCTTACAGCGCTGATCAAAAATTCGCGGTAAAATTTTTCCGGTCCGCCCCGGGCGGTGATCATCTCATAGATGAATCCGGCCGAAGCCTCCGTTTTCGCTGCAAAAGGATTCGCAATACCACAGTATTCAAGGAGTTTAACCGGGTCGGTGAAAGGAATACCCGTAACCCCGGCACCGAAACGTCCGGGATTGATGCCGAGTATGAGGCGTCTCGGATGATTATCTGAAAAAAACTTACGGTAGAATTCCGCTGATACCCGCCGCACCGTCGCATCCCTGAACGGATTCATGACCTCAACACCCGGGGGCAGTGTGGCGCTGAATTCCAGGTTTTCGTTGAAAGTGATGATCCTGTCTGCCAGTGTGATCAAAGCAATTTTCCTTAGGTTCAGAATGAAAGGAGGTAAAACCTGTTCGCATTCGTCAGATATATCTCCTTTTCAATATTATCTTCACTCCTTCCCTGCCACCTTTGTCCAGGTTTCCCGCAGTGGCACTGTCCGGTTGAAAACCGGTTTTCCCGGGACAGAGTCCGGATCGACATTGAAGTAACCCAGCCGCTGAAACTGGTAATGTGTAAGAGGTTCGGCATTTTTCAATCCCGGTTCTACATAACATCCTGTAAGAATCTCCAGGGAATCGGAATTCAGGAACTCCTTAAAATCGATATCCTTATGATTATCCGGTTCCGGGTCATGGAACAGCCGGTCATACAGCCTGACCTCAGCCTTCACGGCGTGACGCGCCGAGACCCAGTGGAGCGTTCCCTTTACCTTGCGATTAGCCGCAGGTGCGCCGCTCTTTGTTTCAGGATCATAAGTACACAGGAGCCCCGTGATATGACCCTCCGCATCCTTAACGGCCTTTTCACACCGTATAATATATGCGGATTTCAACCTCACCTCCCGTCCTGGTGCAAGCCTGAAATATTTACCGGGAGGATCTTCCATAAAATCATCCTCCTCAATAAAGATCTCACGGCTGAAAGGGATGGTCCGGGAGCCCATCGATTCATCCTCCGGATTATTTACCGTTTCAAGTTCTTCTTCCATATCTTCAGGGTAATTGGTGATGACCACCTTAACCGGGTGGAGCACAGCCATCACCCTGGCAGCCGTCCGGTTCAGATCTTCACGAACCGAATGCTCCAGTAAACCCACATCAATGACACTATCGACCTTGGTCACCCCTATCCGTTCGGCAAAATCCCGGATCGATCCTGGCGTGTATCCCCTGCGTCTCAGTCCGGAAATGGTGGGCATCCGCGGATCATCCCAGCCGTTTACCAGGCATTCCTGCACCAGTTCAAGGAGTTTGCGCTTGCTCATAATGGTATAGCTCAGGTTAAGCCGGGCGAATTCAATCTGCCTGGGCCTTACCTTACCCGGTTTCGTCACCTGGTCGAGAAACCAGTCGTAGAGCGGCCGGTGAACCTCAAATTCAAGGGTGCATATTGAATGAGTTATGCCTTCGATGTAATCACTCTGTCCGTGTGCATAGTCGTACATCGGGTAAATACACCATTCGTTACCGGTCCTTTGATGGGGTTTCCGCATGATCCGGTACATAATGGGATCGCGTAAGTGCATATTCGGGGAAGCCATATCTATCCTGGCCCTGAGCACGTGCGTTCCTTCAACGAACTCACCGGTTTTCATCCTTTCAAAAAGATTGAGGCTTTCCTCAACGGGCCGGTCCCTGTTCGGACTGATTTTACCCGGAACAGTTGGTGTGCCCTTCTGCAGGGATATGTCTTCCGCGCTCTGATCATCCACGTAGGCTTTTCCCTGTTTGATCATCATAACCGCCCATTCGTAGAGCTGCCCGAAATAATCGGATGCATAATATTCACGGTCGTCCCAGTCAAACCCCAGCCATCGGATATCCTCCTTTATCGAATCCACATACTCAATATCCTCCTTTTCCGGGTTGGTATCATCAAAACGCAGGTTAGTGATCCCACCATACTTCTCTGCTATTCCGAAATCAATACAGATGGCTTTTGCATGCCCGATATGAAGGTATCCGTTGGGCTCGGGCGGGAAACGGGTATGTACTTTTTTGCCGTTTCTGCCCGTTTGCAGATCTTCTTCGACAATGGATTCGACAAAATTCAAACCTTTCTTTTCTGATCCGGCTTCTTCTGATTGCATATTATTAGTTGTGAATGTTCTTATTTCAATGAGATTGGAGGGAGCCAGTGACTTGAGAACCGGCAGCAGGGCCAAAAAACGGGAGAACAGACCCTGAAACCATGCATTCCCTTTTTTTCTGCAAAAATAGAATGATTTATATAAAAAAACGACTTAAAAAATGGAATTAAATTTCAAAGCTCCTTAACTTTCAGGAAGAACAAGATCCAGGTCATTGTGCAACCCACGCTTTACCAGATAAACAACCTAAACCCGATCAACAATTCACCGGATCTTTTCGTTATCTTTGCACACAAAGCTTTGATCATGGGCCAGATCCATCTGGAGAGTATGGAATTTTATGCCTTCCACGGTCATTTCGAGGAAGAACAGATCGTGGGTAATCGTTTCCTTGTCGATCTGCAGATCGAAACCGGCATGGATAAACCCGCCAGGACCGATGAGCTTCAGGATGCCGTGAACTACCAGGAGGCTTACCGTCTTGTAAAACGGGAGATGAAAAAGAAATCCAGGCTTCTGGAACATATTGCCGGCCGGATCCTGGATGCAATAATCGGCGAACTGCCAGGTACGGAGAAGGCAACCGTAACGATCCGGAAAATGAATCCTCCGGTTGGCGGCCAGATGAAAGCAGTGAGTGTAACCTTAAGCAGAGAGAAAAATGAGTGAAAAATTATGCCCTTCCTGTGCGAAACACTTCATCTGTGAAGGAGAAAACGATTGCTGGTGTGAATCTGCCCGGATCCACAAGAAGGAAATGATCGTGATCATGGACAGGTATGACGACTGCCTTTGCCCGGAATGTTTATCTGCATTTTCGGAAGAATAACGCTATCCGGAGAACTGCTTCCTCTGAGAACCGGTTTCTGCACCCTGCGGCCCTATTCCAGAACGGATCAAAGTCTTTTCCATACCATTTAAAAGGTAATAAATAATAATTCCTGTAATAGGAATTTATTCTATGGTAATATTCGAAAAGAATTCATTATAAAGTATTCAGAATCAAATTTTATTTAAAGCTATAGATATTTATATGAATTGAAGATGATTTGTTATCGTCTTGTTACATGCGACCCGTAAATTTTCTAAGGATTGGCAAATGAGTCATAATTACATCAAAAAAAATCGTTAATAATGGAGTTTTAAGTAAGGATCAATTAATTTTATTTATATTTATTCGGGTGGAAAGGAGAAAAATTCCAGGAAAAAATAGTTTTTTTTAAAGGAAAAATTTTTGTAATCAGATCCGAAGTGAGAAATTTCAGGCAATTGTTTAAATACCTTTTCCCCGTTCTCCTGGTTACAGGGGGTATACTTATTTTTTATTTTGTAGGCAGGACCAATTACCTTCTCTTTCATACCTTAATTGAACTCTTTGCCATTATTGTCGCCTTCTCACTTTTCATGCTCACCCTTAACCTGAGGAGGATACTTGAGAACAACTACCTCCTCTTTTTCGGGATAGCATCGCTTTTCATCGGTTTCCTGGATCTTATGCACGTCATCACCTATCCCGGCACGAACATCATTCCGGCTGTTCATTTCTATGCCAACCAGTTCTGGATCGCTACGCGTTTTCTTGAAAGCCTGACGCTTCTCGCCGGCTTTATTTTCATCAGGCGGAATATCAGACCCTATTTCTGGATGATATTCGGGATATACTTGACAATCAGTACTTTCATCGTTCTTAGCATACTCGTCTATAAATTTTTTCCCATCTGTTATATTGAAGGAGTGGGCCAGACAAACTTTAAAATATACAGTGAGTATGTGATCATTCTTATCCTGCTTTTCGCCTTATTCGTATTGATCCGGAACAGGAGCGCATTTGAAAAGGATATTTTCATTCTTGTCGGCTTATCCATTGTATTCACGATGATGAGCGAATACATGTTTACCCTGTATTTTTCAAATTATGGCATTGCGAACCAGTTTGGCCATTATTTCAAATTATTCGCCTTCATCCTGATATACAAGGCCAATATTGAGACAGGATATATCCGTCCTACGCGGCTTATTTACCACTCCCTTGTAAAAAGCCAGGAAGAGATCGACAAATTCAACAAACAACTCAGGGAACAGATCGCAACCCGGGATAAATTTTTTTCCATCATCGCCCATGATCTAAGGAGCCCGCTCGCCTCCATCATCATGGCATCCGAGATACTGCACGAAAAAGTAAACCAGTTTGATAATAGCCATACACTTCGCTATACAAAAAATATTTACGACATATCAAAAAATACTTTTACTCTGCTGGAAAACCTGCTGGAATGGTCCAGATTTAAGACGGGTGCGATCACGGTCAATCCCACAGTGATGAACCTGAAGGAAAGCGTGAACCGGGTTCTGAATTTATACCAGCAAACCGCTGAGAATAAGAATATTGATTTTTCATCGGAAATAAACCGGGATATCCGGGTTTATGCCGATGTCGAAATGATAAACACGGTACTCAGGAACCTCGTTTCCAATGCACTGAAATTCACTCCACAGGGTGGGAAGGTCTTGCTTAGTGCAGAAGAAGATCCTAATGATGAATTTATCAGGGTCAGGGTTTCGGACACAGGCACCGGGATCAGTTCTGAAAATCTCGATCACCTTTTCGAAATAGGAAATGTCAGGACGCAAAGGGGAACAGCCAATGAGCGAGGAACCGGCCTGGGCCTCGTGCTTTGCCGCGACTTCGTGAATGTCAATAAAGGAAAGATCATGGTAGAGAGTGAGGAAGGAAAAGGAAGCACCTTTATCTTTACCTTACGGAAAGCAAGGGAGATGGTGCCCGGGCCGAATGAATGATAATATCCTTCGAATTTGGTGCAGAACTGACGGAGCCAGTGAATTATCATCTGGTTTTAAAATAATTTTCGCTTTTATAAAGATATTTATCTGGTTTATATTACATATTTTTGTTATCAGGATGTTAATATTTAATTTGGTGTAAAATATAGATTGATAATTTCTAGTTTGAATACCTGGTTTGAGGCTGTGAGTTCTTTTCCTTCTCCATCCTTAAATCAAAGAGACATTTTTATGGAAAGAAGCAATGCCGGAGAGGCTGAAGTCCGTGAATTATGCGGCAAAACGATACTTATAGTCGAAGATGATGAATTTATCTTCAGCCTGATTGAGATGATGCTCAGGGGGACAGGGATTGATATCCTGTATGCCGGTAACGGTGAGGCTGCATTGAGGATGATGAATGAAAAAGCAGTTGACCTTGTTTTAATGGATATAAGACTACCGGGACAAAATGGCTTCGAAGTTTTCGAAAGGATCCGGGAGCAAAAGAATCATATCCCGGTTGTTGCCCACACTGCCAATTGCATTCCGGAAGAAAAAGAAAGATTCCTGGCTGCCGGTTTCGCCGGTTACCTTGAAAAACCTATCGATTCCTGCACCATTCAGCAATTGTTGCGGGAATTGATCGGTAATAACTGAGACTGAAGTTTCAGTCCCTGCGCCTCAAAATTCCCCACCGGATGAAAGGCCGCTTTACAGGATTGCCAGCTTGATCACGTTAAAAGTCTCCTGCAAATTTCAATAATAGGATAAATTGCTTTAAATTGTCAGGAACAAAAATGGATGCCCTACATGAAATTCTTAAAGGGAAAAGCCTCAAATATTGTGATGACAATCTTGTTCCTCACCCTGGTTTCCTGCTCGGGCGATCATAAACATTATATCGCTGTGATCGGCGATCAGAATTCTACGGAAGATAAAAGTTGGGTTTATCAGCTCAGGGACAAGCTGCCCGGTGATAAGATCCTCAATTTCTCCTATCCCGGCAATACCTTTGGATTTAACAACCTGGATAATAAGAAGCTCAATACCCTTCGTAACATTGAAATTTACCTCGACAATGCCCTCGATTCAATCGGTGGCCGCAGGATCGATTATCTCATCGTCTCGCTCGGCACCAATGATTGCAAGAGTATTTTCGATAAGGAACTTTCCCTCGTTCCGAACCATCTGCGGGAACTGATCCGCAAGATAAACAGTTTCCCGGGTTTTAAGAACAGGCCACCCCGGATCATCGTGCTTTCACCCCTGCCCTTCGGCCCCGATTCGACATTACCCTCAAGATATAAGGGAGCTGACGAACGGGTGAAATACCTGGTCCCCTACTTCAAAGACATTGCCCACCAAAACCGTTGCGGCTATATCGATGTTTACAATCCTCTTCAGCCGGAATATAGTAAATACAGCTCCGACGGCATACACCTTAACCATGAAGGTCATAAAATGCTGGCCGCTATGATCTATGAATATATTGCAGATAATTCCTGATAATCATTCTGTTGTACAAAAAACCGGTATGGGCAATGTTATACGTACATGTCCATACCGGTTTTTACTTCTTATGCAGAAATGATACCTGCTTTTTATCAGGCCTGGGCTGTTGAAACCTTTGGGTAAGCCGCAATGCTCCAGATGGCAAAAACCATCGTGAAAAAGCCTACAAAAAGAAAGTTCCACAGGGCTCCCCTGTTCGTATTGAAGCCCAGTACCCAGGGCGAAATAAATACCCAGATTCCTATAAGTAAGTCGACCCATTCTTCCCAGAAACCGCTTGTCACTAAGTGCCCAGATTGAAAAAACGAAAAGTACGGCACCAAAAAGAAAAGCGTCCCAGGCATAAGCCATCCGGTAATATCCAAACAGCCATGGGTTGATAAATAACCAGATCCCCGCGAAAAGGGTGACCCAGTCCTGCCATCTAAACGAATGATCTTTCATAATAGTTCCCCCTTTCTTTTTTAATGAAACTGAGAATGCTTATACAAAAAATGTACAAATCCGGAATTTTGCCAAAAAAACCCCTGAATTTCAGAATATTGGGGCCAGATTTCCACGTTGTTTAGCATATTTCAGGAAAAGAATGGATATTCATCTGGAATTGTAACAAATTCAAGCTGTTAAAGGGTTTTTAACCTGTGAATATTTTTCAACGCAGGTACAGCTTGTCGTTGGAATCTGTAAGCTCTAGATATAACTCAGGGAATGTTCCCGAGTAACCAGCTCAGGGCGGCCTCTTCAGTTGAGAATACCCTGTGAAAATAATTTGGAATGGTGTTGCGTTTTTCGGCGATAAGCGAGAGGGCGGTTTCCCTGGGCCTGTTATGGATGAATGCTGCTTTGATAAAGGTAAAGGCCCCGGCCATATTGTTTGAGGCATCAGGTATCTCCGGAAGATCCCTGCCTTTCAGATCGTACTCTCCCTCACGAACATCCGTCAGGATCTTCAGTTCCCGGGGGATCTTCTTGTCTTTCATCAGACTGTCACTAAAATTTTTTAGTTCTCTATAATTAAGCCTTCCCGAATATTTAACCTCAAGAATGCCAAGTTTGGAATTAAATGTACTGCTGATCATGGATAGAATGATTTAAAACCCGGTAACCCCCGCATATTCAAATCCTTGTAATGATATTAAAATCCGGAGCGCATTTCAATTTAATTCGAAAGAACTTTTCCCCAATTTTATCAACCGTCGACAATCCGGGTCGAAATTGCCGGTAGATGATGGCGAACCATTCCTCTATCCCTACAATGGAGGACCGGAACTTTCCTGCAATCCCATTGTTTTTAGGTAAATAATAGTAATTTTATATTCCATAATTCAAAAAATAATAAGATGAATCTCAGAACCTTCCTAATGGGTGCAACTTCTGCCCTTTTTTTTATGCTTTTAAGCTCAGCGGTTTTCAGTCAGTCTACTCCCGTTTCTACAGTTGATTCCCTGGATCAATCCTTTCTCAACTGGTTTGATAAAAGTCCTGCAAAAGATAAGATTGAGGGAGCCGCTGTAGACCGCACCTATGAAAAACTCATCGGGAATCAACCTGCCCGGCAAAAAGTAATTGTCGCCGTAATAGACGGAGGCGTCGATACCTCCCATGAAGAGCTGAAAGGAAGGATCTGGGTCAATGAAGATGAGATTCCGGGCAATGGTGTCGACGATGACAAAAACGGCTATGTCGATGATATCCACGGGTGGAATTTCCTTGGCAACAGCGAAGGTGAAAATGTACAATATGCCAACCTGGAAGAGGTGAGGATCATGAGACGGCTTGAGCCCCGGTTCAGAGATGTTGACACAATCCTTCATGTGGCTAAGGAGGACCGTGAGGATTACAAACTTTATAAGGAGTGCATAGCTTCCTATGAAAAAAAGAAGGAGAAATTTCAGAAGATCAGAACAAATGTGGAAAATCTGGAAATGAATCTTACCTATGCAAACCAGGTCATAAAAGATTTTCTCGACAAAGACACCTTTTCCATAGAGGACGTGAAAGATATCAGCACAGACAGGGATGATGTCAATATGGTGAAAAAATTCTTCATCAGTCTTAATGAGAACGGATTTACTCAGGAGGGACTGGATGAGGTGAAGAAAATGATCGCAACAAGATTGGACAAACAGCTGAACCCCGATTTTAATTCAAGGAGTATTGTGGGCGATGACCCTGATGATATCACCGATACAAATTACGGGAACGGAGATGTAACTGGTCCTGATGCCTTTCACGGCACCTTTGTATCCGGCATTATCGCCGCCTCCAGGGATAATGGCATGGGAATAAACGGCATTGCCGGCAGCGTAGAGATCATGAGTGTGAGAGCCGTACCCGACGGGGATGAACGCGATAAGGATGTTGCCCTCGCTATTCGTTATGCAGTCGATAACGGGGCAAATATTATCAATATGAGCTTCGGAAAGGATTTCTCTCCGCATAAGGATTTCGTGGATGAGGCCGTCAGGTACGCACAGGATCACAACGTCCTTCTCGTACACGCAGCCGGCAATGATGCAAATGACCTTGGCAGCGCAAGAAGTTACCCGGTTGAAAGGCTGAATGACGGAACAGTAGTCAACAACTGGATCACCGTCGGGGCATCGTCAAAGTCTCAAGGTAAGGAACTGCCCGGCTCATTTTCAAATTACGGAGATAAAGAAGTGGATCTCTTCGCTCCCGGTGTGAACATCATTTCTCTCTATCCCGGAGATAAATACACAATGGGCGACGGTACGAGTTTCGCCTCGCCGGTCGTTGCCGGGGTGGCCGCCCTCATCCTCTCCTACCACCCCGGACTTTCAGCCCCCGAATTGCGTACAATTATTCTCAAATCGACCGATAAACAGCGAAAACAGAAAGTGCTGCTGCCCATGAGCGATTTCACCGATGCACCCGCTGACGACCTGGTCCGTTTCGGAGAACTCTCGGTTACCGGAGGCGTGGTGAATGCATACAAGGCCTTCAAAAAAGCAGGTAAGCTTTAAAAAACGAAAGCATGAAAAATATTCTTGTCTCTGTTAATTTTGAAGAAAAATTTTCACGTCTTATTGACATGGCCTCGGAACTGGCTGAAATGTCAGGGGCAAAGGTATGGATACTGCATGTAGCTGCTCCGGATCCCGATTTTGTGGGTTACGAGGTAGGACCACAATATATCAGGGATGTGCGTGCCGATGATCTCAGGGAGGAACACCGGCTCCTGCAAAAATTCATTTCCCTTATGAAAGCGAACGGCATCGATGCCGAAGGCCTCCTTATACAGGGCGCCACAACGGAAATGATACTGGCGGAATCGGAGCGTCTGAAAACCGACCTCGTCATCATCGGCCACCATGACCACGGCATCCTGTATGAGACCTTCGTAGGCAGCAATGCCAAAAATATCATCAATAAATCCAAAATACCGGTGATGATCGTGCCGCTGGACCAGGAATGAAGGGAAGATTAATGTAGAACACGAATTCCGATGGCTATATGGCTATCGGAATCCGTCAAATCCGTGTTCCCTCTTCTTTCGGATTGTTTCAGGTTGTTTCAACTCCATTCAACAAATCAACAAATCAACAAATCACCAAATTCCTCGGGGAGTTTAACCACAGATTGCACAGATTATCACAGATTAAGAAAGATGGTTTCACGTGGTTTCAACTCCATTCAACAAATCAACAAATCAACAAATCACCAAATTCCTCGGGGAGTTTAACCACAGATTGCACAGATTATCACAGATTAAGAAAGATGGTTTCACGTGGTTTCAACTCCATTCAACAAATCAACAAATCAACAAATCACCAAATTCCTCGGGGAGTTTAACCACAGATTGCACAGATTATCACAGATTAAGAAAGATGGTTTCACGTGGTTTCAACTCCATTCAACAAATCAACAAATCAACAAATCACCAAATTCCTCGGGGAGTTTAACCACAGATTGCACAGATTATCACAGATTAAGAAAGATGGTTTCACGTGGTTTCAACTCCATTCAACAAATCAACAAATCAACAAATCAACAAATTCTTCCGGATCCGTGTTCTACATTCCTTCCCCCAATTTTTACCCGTTCCAAATAGCTCCCCATTCCGTCAATTTTCCGTCTCATTTTTTCCGGAACTGTTCCCGTTGATCGTAACTTGCCTTTTCATTACCCAACCTATCAACCAACGAAATGAAAACTACAGGACTTTTCCCTGAAAATCAGAAACGGTTATTTTATTTTCTTACGATACTGAGAATCGGCATTGGCTGGCATTTTCTGTATGAAGGACTCGTCAAACTTCTTGATCCCTCCTGGACCTCCGCAGGCTTTCTACAGAGCTCCACAGGACCGCTTTCAGGGCTCTTCAACGCGATGGGCTCGAGTCCTTCCGCAGTGAGTATCATCGATTTCCTGAATATTGCAGGGCTCGTACTGATCGGCTTCGGACTATTTCTGGGACTGCTCACGAAAATTTCCCAGGTGGCTGCAATGTCCCTCCTTTTCCTGTATTACGTCGCGCATCCGCCATTCTTCAGCGACCCCGGGTTTTTCCGCGAAGGCTCCTATCTTTTCATCAGTAAAGATCTTCTCGAGATCATGGCCCTAGCCATACTGATGTTCTTTCCGACGGGAAAATTCCTCGGAATCGACGGATTTCTTCGTTCAGCCTTCTCCAAACCCGTGCATAAGCTGGATTCGGGGCAACCGGAGACGGAGACGGTCACAGGAAATATCAGGCAGATCAGGAGGCGCGAAGCCCTGAAACACCTGGCCACCCTTCCTTTTCTGGGTGCAGTTATATACGGTGCCATACGAAAGACACGGATGGAAAGCGTGGAGGAACAGAACCTCGTTGATGCAGCCACCGGTCCGACGCAAAGGTTCGTGCAGCAGATCCAGGCCGGCGGTGACCGCCTCTCCCTTGCCTCCCTGAAAGGCACGAAATTCGATGAAGCTGCGAACATTAAAGGTAGCGTCCCCCGCGGAATGCTGGGAACCCTCGAAGCTTCAAAGATCATTCTCGGCGGTAATCTGCTCAGTGGCTATGTGCATTCCCGTGACCTTATCTACGTCTCTTCCCTTGTTCTGCATTACCACCAGAAGGACCGCATTTTCAAGACCCTGATGCTGGCAGAACAATGCGGCGTGAATACTCTCCTGTCAAACCCTGTCGTGATGCCTCTAATGAGGGAGTACTGGGACGAAGGGTACGGAAAGATCCAGTTTATCTCCGACTGCGCAGGACTCGATTACAGCAATGGGATCAAACCAATGCCCTTTGATAAATACGAAGATATCGTCAAAAAAGCGATCGACGACGGTGCTAACGCCGGTTATATCCAGGGCGAAACAGCTGATTACTACATCATGAACGGCGAAGTGGACAAGATCGTCAGGATCATGGATCTCCTCAGAAAAAACAACCTGCCCATAGGTATCGGGGCACATAAGATCGAGACCATTAAAAAATGTGTGGAACTGGGACTCGAAAACGACTTCTGGATGAAAACCCTTCACACTCACGATTACTGGTCAGCTACTGCTCCCACCTGGCATGATAACATGTATTGCTTCGATCCCAACGAAACCGTCCGCTACATGGAAACCCTGCATCAGCCCTGGATTGCATTCAAAACCCTTGCAGCCGGTTCCCTGCACCCGAAAGATGCCTTCCCATGGTGCTTCAACAGCGGCGCAGATTTCATCTGCGTGGGAATGTACGATTTCCAGATCGTGGATGATGTCAACCTGGCCATTGATGCTCATAACGGAGCAAAAGACAGAAGCAGGCCATGGAGGGCTTAATGGTTTCTTGCCCTAAATCATACAACTGTTAATGTTAAAATAATACCGGCAACTCCCGGCCATTTTGAATCTGACTTTTTACAAACTTTATCAGAATACCATTTTATGTGAAGGTTTTTTCTCAAAGAACATTCATACTGGCATCGGCAGTCATGTGTTTCCTGGCAACTGCGGGCGATTTCATTGTAATGGGGATTGCCGGAAGCATCTATCCGGGATACAGAATGCTGCATGATACGGAAAGTATGCTGGGAGCCAGCAACAGTCCCGTTTCAGCACTGGTTTCCACCTGGTGGGTGATCCTTGGAGTTATGTTCATAATCTTCGGGTATGGATTCCGTAATTTATATAAGGAACCTGCGGCCCTGACAAAAGCTGCATCCCTGCTCATCATTCTGTATGGTGTGGGTGAAGGAATGGGTTCGGGATTCTTTCACGCAGATTATGTAAACGGGAACCTTACACTGGCCGGAAAAATCCACGATACCCTGGGAGGTCTCGGGATCGCAGGTATGTTCATCCTCCCGCTCCTCATCCGGAAAGTCATTCCCCGAAGACAGCACCCGCTGCTCTATTCCATGACCTGGCCAATTATTGTTGCAGGAGGGATTTTATTGTTATTGTTCAGCATTGCTAAACTGAAGGATCATCCCGTTGAAATTATTACCCTCTGGAAAGGAACATGGCAAAGGCTTCTTACACTGAATTTCTACGTCTACCTCGATCTCCTCGCCATCACGATGCTTATGGATCTCAGGCAAAAGTTCCCGCATTGATTTCGCATCCCCGGTACAGGAGAATTTATCAGCCTGTTCGCAAACGATTGCATCCTGTGATTGTTTCAGTAAGGGGATGGATCAAAAGTCATTCAAAGAATATCCATGCTTTCCCCCCTCAACCATGATCAGGGACCAGGGATATTTTCTCACGGATATGATTTTTTTAACTTCGCTCTATCATCCCGTACAAACCTGTCCCTAAACATCGTCGAAGGGTAATAACCGGGCAAGGTCGAAGGGAATTTATATTTTGAAAGATTTTTTTTAGTATGAGCTTTTGGGTAACCACATCTCAACGAAAAAGAAAATGGTTCCAAATAAAATAAAAATCTTAGCATATGACATCTTTTGATGAAAGAGCCGCAGATTGGGATGACGATCCAAAGAAGCGGGAGAGGGCTGCAGTATTTGCAGATCATATCAGGAACTTCCTTGAGGGCAGGAATCTCAGTGATGCCTTTGAATTCGGCTGCGGAACGGGATTACTTAGTTATTTCCTGCGCGAACAGTTTGAACGCATCACCCTCGCCGATTCATCCGCAGGAATGCTGAAGGTTCTGAAAAATAGGATTAAAGAGAATCATCTCGATCATTTCAGACCCCTGAAAATTGACCTTGAGAAAAGAGGGTTGAATGAGAAATTCGATATCATTTATACCCTGATGACCCTTCATCATATACGGGATCTCGATATCCTCTTCCACCGTTTTAATTCCTTGCTGGTCGAGGGCGGAATCCTTTGTATAGGCGACCTGGAGAAGGAAGACGGAAGTTTCCATGCCCACATGCCTGATTTCGACGGTCATAACGGCTTTGAACAGGAACAGCTAAGATCGGCTCCTCTCGCTTCACGGGTTCACGACCCTGGTCTTTACAGATTTCTACTCGATCGAAAAAGATTCCGGACAAGAGAAGAAAAATTACCCTCTCTTCCTGCTGATAGCACGAAAGCAGGTAACCAGGTATTGATGCTGATTATTTAATTTTGTCGCAGGGGCGCGCATCAAGGCGCTTCTCAATGATAAAATTAAATAAAAGAGGCATTGAATGCGGATTTGGGATAAGGACTTCTTTACCGGGTTTACAATTATTTATAAATTTACATGCCATTTGATAAGCGATATGCCGGTATTTCCCGGTTCCATTAACGAAATGGGGTTCCGTAATCCTGAATAAATAAACTATGAATAAGATCTTCATCCCACTCATCCTTCTGTTCTCTCTCATAACCGCTCTCATCCTGTAATCAAAAGACAGCCGAAACGGGCAATGACCGGGATTTCTTCACCCCCGGCGAAGTCTGGTACGATACAGACAGTGTTCCCATAGAAGCTCATGCCTGCGGGATCCTCAAGGCAGGTGATATTTATTACATGTACGGCCAGGACCAAAGGCTCGGACATGGGAACAGGACAGGGGTATGCTGCTATTCATCGACTGACCTTTATCACTGGAAATATGAAGGTACAGCGCTGGCCACCGGGAGTACCCCGGAAAAAACCAGGAACACCGGTGTGCTCGAAAGGCCGAAAGTGATTTATAATTCTAAAACCGGTAAATACGTGATGTGGATGCATCTCGATGCCGACGGGTATACAATGTCGGAAGCAGGCGTGGCTGTATCCGGTTCTCCCACGGGTCCCTTCGAATTTATAAGATCTTTCCGGCCGGTGAAATTCGACTATGGCTATCACAGTATGGATGGCGGCAACGAAGCACTATCGCCGGAAGATTCCGAACGCCTTCAAAAGATCGGTGAGAAAGACCGGGGCAACACTTTCCGGGATATGAATCTTTTTGCAGACGATGACGGAAGCGGGTATGTGATCTATTCATCCGAAAATAACAGCAGCATCTATATCGTAAAACTCTCAGATGATTATACCGATGTGGCCCGGCCGCTCACGGAAGGAATAACCTGGGCACGCGCGATCATAAATCAGAAAAGGGAGGCTCCTGCCCCTTTCAAATATAAGGGACGATATTATATGATCACTTCCGGACTCACCGGGTGGGCTGCAAATGCCGCCTCATACCATACCGCGGATCATATTCTCGGGCCCTGGACGTCACATGAGAATCCCTGCCGGGGTCCGGAAGCGGGGATAACCTTCGGTTCGCAAAGCACATTTGTCCTTCCCGCCCCCGGCAAACCTGAAGGTTCTTTCATTTTCATGGCAGACATATGGGATGCTGACAAACTTGAAAATTCCCGTCTTTTCTGGCAACCCTTTTTTATTCGTAAGGACGGAAGTTTTATCATTGAAAACCTGGACAGGTGGAACATGAATATCTTCGATCCTGTTGAAGAACCGCTTCCGCGGCCTGACCTTACATGTTCCGATGGAACGACTGACAGCCTGAAGACACTCTCCTGGAAAATGGTAAAAGGCGCCGGTATGTATCATATTTTGATCAATGGGGAATGGCAGTTCACTACAACAACCCTTTCCTGTACTCTGCCCCTGCAACTTGCAGGAACAATCGATACATGCCGGTTGGAATCAGCCACTCTTGAAGGTATGAAATCGGAATATTCACAACCGGTGATTGTATCCTGGGATCAGCCTGCCAATATCCTTCTCTCAAAGATCCATCCCGCTTCCTGGATCCAGGGTTTTGGAAACCCCCATCTAAACCGGGCTCTTCAGGGAACACCGTTGCAAATAAAAGATCGCAATTTTGAAACCGGATTTGGTGTCCATGCCGTTTCCGAACTTCATTTTTTTCCGGGAGGGCATTATAAACGGTTCACTTCATGGGTAGGTGTCGATGCATATACCCGGTTCAACACTTTCGGTAGCGTGGAATTTATTGTAAAGGGTGACGAAAAGGAACTCTTCAGGAGCGGACTTATGACGGCTGAGGATGAGGCGCGGTTTGTTGATATATCCCTGGAGGGCGTGAACGAACTCACCCTTATAGTCACCGACGGCGGAAACGGGAACCATTATGACCATGCCGACTGGTGTGAGCCGTATCTTTATGCGGAATAGAAATGATCGTTCATATTTAACCTGATGCCATGGAAACATTTGCTGCCATTCTCAGGGGAATTAACGTAGGCGGAAAGAATCCCGTCAATATGGCCGGACTCAGAACCGCCATGGAAGAGGAAGGATTCGGCAATGTCAGAACGTATATCCAGAGCGGGAACATCATTTTCACTTCCGCGTGAAGATCCCGGAAAAGCAAGCCGGCGGATCGGAGATCTTATCAGGAGCCGGTTCGGGGTAAATGTCCCTGTTCATTATCCGCAGTAATGCCGCTCTGCATAAAATACTTGAAGACAACCCTTTTCTGCAGGACGGGAATGCTTCCCCCGAAAAACTCCATGTTACCTTCCTTTCTGACATCCCGGAAGAAAAAAATGTGAAATCCCTGGAAGAAAGGAATTTTCTTCCTGATGAATTCCGGATTATGGGAAGGGAAATATTCCTCCATTGCCCAAACGGGTATGGCAGGACTAAACTAAATAATACCTTTTTCGAATCCAGACTCCATGTTACCGCCACTACCCGGAACTGGAGAACGGTGCAGAAACTGGCCGGGACCGGTGAAACCAGC
Source organism: uncultured Bacteroidales bacterium (assembly GCA_963771005.1). Lineage (GTDB taxonomy): Bacteria > Bacteroidota > Bacteroidia > Bacteroidales > DASQZK01. The sequence goes on along the minus strand of CAVYRO010000003.1, from coordinate 914,448 downwards.
TAAAGAAGAAATACGGGCATTTCTTTATCCCGCGAAAATATAATATCTTGGAGATTCATTCTCATCGCAGGTTCAGCCTGGATAACATCCTGTTACTGAGATCGATTAATCTTCCGAAACTATGGCAAATAAACACATCCTCACCATAATCATGATCCTTGCAACGACAATATCATGTAATCCATCACAAAAAAAAGACATGCAAAAAGTAACGCTCATGACACTTAACCCGGGCCATTTCCACGCCGGGCTGGTCCAGAAAGTAATGTACCCGTCTGTCGATAGCAATGTGTATGTTTATGCCCCTGAAGGCCCTGAAGTTCATGATTATCTCAACCGGATTGAGGCTTATAATACCCGTGACGTGGATCCTACACAATGGAACGGGCATGTTTATCTCGGACCGGATTATTTTGAAAAAATGCTTGCAGAGAACAAAGGTAATGTGGTTGTGATTGCAGGCAATAACCAGATCAAGACCGACTACATTTACCATTCCGTGAAAGAAGGTCTGAATGTCCTGGCGGATAAACCCATGGTCATTACCCCGGAGAATTTCCCGAAGCTTAGAGAGGCATTCACCCTTGCGGAAAAAAGCGGTGTACTGCTTTATGATATCATGACCGAACGTTTCGAGATCACCACAATCCTTCAGAAAAAACTTTCGCAGGTACCTGCCGTCTTTGGTGAACTCATCGATGGAACTGAGGACAATCCGGCGATCACAAAGGAAAGCGTGCATCATTTTTTCAAATATGTTTCGGGCGTTCCGCTGGTGAGGCCGGCCTGGGCCTTTGACATCGAACAGCAGGGCGAAGGTATCGTCGATGTTACCACCCACCTGGTGGATCTCGCCCAGTGGGAAGCTTTTCCGGGGGTTACGCTCGACTATGAGAACGACGTAGACATGGTAGCTGCGAAACATTGGACCACGGCCATTTCGCCGGAAGAATTTCAGCAAGTGACGGGGCTTGCAGAATATCCAGGTTACCTTCAAAAGTATGTGAAGAATGGAACCCTGTTTGTTTACTCAAACGGCGCTATGGATTACCGGCTGAAAGGAAAGTATATCCATATATCCGTGGAATGGAGGTATAAGGCGCCGGAAGGGGCAGCCGATACCCATTATTCCATAATGCGGGGCAGCCTGGCAAATCTCATCATCAGGCAGGGAGCCGAGCAAAATTATGTGCCCCAGGTATATATTGAAACCTTATCGGACGACATATCTTCGTTTGAAACATTGCTCACAAAGACCGTACAGGAGGATCTTGCCGGCGAGTATCCCGGCCTTACTGTAAAGAGAGTAGATGAAAAAACATGGTCACTGGTCATCCCCGATAAATACCGTCTGGGACATGAAGCCCATTTCGGACAGGTCACCGGGAATTTCCTTGATTACCTGAAGAATGATGACATGCCAGCATGGGAGGTTCCCGGTATGATCACAAAATATTATATCACGACCAGGGCTTTGGAGATGGCACGGAAGCAGGATCCCCCTGATCTGAGGTGATGTTTTCAGGACCTTGCCAGAGATTTGATGCTGGTACTGCCCTGTATCTCTGGTCCGGCAATTCGCACTTTTTTTCGTATTTCAGCTGACGTGAAATAGGTTGATCATATAAAGCTCCGAAAATGAAAAAAATCTTTTTTTTCCTGTTTCTAGCAGGTGTTGTCCCTGCAATATTCTGTCAGACTCCGGGGAACATCCGGGATCGGAACAACATAGAGGCCAGGGTGTTTGTTACGGCAAAAAATACCGGGGACCGGCTTACGGAGAAAGAAGTGCCTCCCTTCGAAGATCTTGCGCAGCCCGATGAGGCTTATCCATTCATCTTCATCGACCCGGACAAGACCTTCCAGACGATCGCGGGTTTTGGTGGTGCTTTCACCGATGCTGCCGCCGAGACCTTCTACAGATTACCCGTTAAGCGGCAGCAAGCTATCCTTACTGCCTACTTTTCTATGGATGACGGCATCGGTTATTCCTTGTGCCGCACCAATATAAACAGTTGTGATTTCTCCAGCGACAGCTATGCATACGATGAGGTTCCGGGCGATACGTCTCTTTCCGCATTCAACATAGATCATGACCGCAAATACCGTATCCCATTTATTAAGGCCGCACTGGAGCGTGCAGAAGGTCCGGTAAAGATCCTGGCCTCACCATGGAGTCCGCCGGCATGGATGAAAACCAACAATGACATGCTTCATGGTGGAAAACTCAGGCCTGAATACCGGAATGCCTGGGCTCAATATTATATCCGTTTCATTGGGGAATATAAGAAAGAAGGGATACCCATCTGGGGAATCACCGTGCAGAATGAGCCCATGGCATTACAGACCTGGGAATCGTGCATCTATACCGGGGAGGAAGAACGCGATTTTGTAAGGGACTACCTGGGACCGGCCCTATCCGCCACGGAAAAGGATATTAAGCTGGTGATCTGGGATCATAACCGGGGGATCATGTACCAGAGGGCGCAGGCGGTGCTCGATGATCCGGAGGCAGCACAATACGTCTGGGGGACAGGATTTCACTGGTACGTGGGAGATCATTTCGAAAACGTTGCACGGGTCCACGAAGCCTGGCCGGAGAAAAACCTGGTGTTCACCGAGGCGACGGTGGCCTCCTTCCGCGCTGACAGGATCGCGGAATGGCGGTGGGGAGAACAGTACGGCGAATCCATGATCATGGACCTGAACAACTGGGCTGCAGGATGGATCGACTGGAACCTGCTTCTCGATGAAACCGGAGGCCCGAATCACGTAGGCAACCTGTGCATGGCCACCATGATCGCCGATACACATGCAGGAGATGTTCAATATATGAACTCCTATTACTACATCGGCCATTTCTCAAAGTTTATCAGGCCCGGGGCCAAACGCATCATCAGTTCGTCGGACGACGACCGCTTTCTTACCACAGCTTTTGTCAATCCCGATGGAACGATAGCTGTCGTGGTGATGAACAGGACCAATGATGATATCCCATTCAAGCTTTGGATGAAGAAAAAGGCAACCCCGCTCAACAGCCCAGCCCATTCCATTGAAACTATTGTGCTTTCGGATAATTAAAGATTGTTTCAGGGATCTGAAACCCCGCCGAGGGAAGAAAATCCAAGGCAAAAGTAAAAAGTAAAAAGTAAAAAGGGAAGAGAAGATCTGCCACAGGAGGTGATTTAATTGTATTACCCACCATAACGTCCATTGTATACGATGATCATGGTCCCGGCACCCCGGAGGTGGTTTAATTGTATTACTCATGGTTACGCCCGTGATAAGGTCACGCACATAATATACGATGATCGTGTCCCAGCACTCCGGAGGCGATTTAATTGTATTACCCACCATAACGTCCATTGTATACGATGATCGTGGTCCCGGCACCCTGGAGGCGGTTTAATTGTATTACTCATGGTTACTCCCGTGGTAAGGTCACGCGCATAATATATGATAATCGTGTTCCCGGCACCCCGGAGGCGATTTAATTGTATTACCCACCAAAACGTCCATTGTATACGATGATCGTGTTCCCGGCACCCCGGAGGCGGTTTAATTGTATTACTCATGGTTACTCCCGAGGTAAGGTCACGCGCATAATATATGATGATCGTGTTCCCGGCACCCCGGAGGGGTTTCATTGTATTAGCCACGGTTACGCCCGTGGTAAGGTTACGCCCGTGGTAAGGTTACGCCCGTGGTTAGGTAACGCCCGTGGTAGGTTATGCCTGTGGTTAGGTTACGCCCATGGTAAGGTTATGCCCATGGTAAGGTTACGCCCGGGCAAGAAGACCACACGCACCGTCACCTGAAGAATTTTTTGATTTGTTGATTGAAGAGCTTGTTACATTGTAGTACATTCGTACCGATTTAAAGTCACCCGGTAATACCAGGTCACCAAAAAAAAAGCCATGAAAATACCTGAACTCATTTTTTTATTGTCCGTCGTTCTTCAAATGAACGCTGCCTCACAAGTAAACGAAAAGATCATAGCTACGGCTAAGACTGAGAGTCCCAAAGCCTATGAACTTTGCAAGCAGATCCACCGGAATCCCGAGCTCTCGTTACAGGAATTTCAGACTGCCGAACGGATGGCCGGGGAATTTGAGAGTGCAGGCCTCGAAGTTACGCGTAATTTCGGCGGCAATAACGTTGTCGGGATTTTCAGGAACGGCAAAGGCCCCGTGATCATGCTGCGATGCGACCTGGATGCACTTCCTGTAAAGGAAAAAACCGGCCTTGATTTCGCCAGTACAAAGCAGGCTAAAAACGATAATGGCGAGGAAGTTTATGTGATGCATGCCTGCGGCCACGATATCCACATGTCGGTCCTCGCGGGGACGGTGCATGCCCTCGTAACCCTGAAGGGTCTCTGGAAAGGCACCCTAATGGTCATTGCACAGGAGGGGGAAGAGATCTCCGCCGGCGCCGATGCGGCCATTGACGCAGGATTATTTCAGAAATTTCCCGTACCGGATTATGCCCTGGCCTATCACATCAACCCGGATGTGGAATCCGGGAAGATCGGCCTGGTCACCGGGCCTGCCCTTGCCGGGGTTAAGTCAGCGGAGATCATCGTATATGGCAAAGGCGGACATGGTGCCTACCCGGAAAAATGTATCGATCCCATCGTGATCTCCTCCCGGATCGTACTTGACCTGCAAACCATCGCAAGCCGCGAGATCAGCCCGCTCGAACCGGTGGTCGTTACGGTGGGCTCGATCCATGGCGGCACGCGTCCGAATATCATTCCCGATGAGGTGAAAATGCAACTCACCTTGCGCTATTATAACGATGAGGTGATCAAAAAGACCATCAGCGCCATCGAAAGAATATGCCGGGGCGCCGCCCTCACGGCCGGTATGCCCGAAGACCGCCTCCCCGAGGTAAAGATCGATACCGTCGAAACTCCGCCCGTAATGAACGATGAGGCGCTTGTGGGGGATATCCGTTTATATTCCGGAGGCATTCTCGGAAGCGAAAATATCGTTTGCCGTTAAACCTGTTATGGGCGCGGAAGATTTCGGGAAATATGGAAGAACCCCTGAAAATATCCCGGTATGCCTGGTATGGCTCGGCGTCACACGTCCGGAGCTAATGGCCGGTCTAAAGAGTAAAGGTGAATCCCCTGCCCCGCTTCATTCACCCGTTTTGCAGGCCGATTACCGGAAAGCGATTGAAACGGGCATTGAGGCGATGACCGCGAATGTTATTGGGCTTATGGGAAAGAAAGGACATTAAGATCCATTCATATACACCTTATTGAACTCTGAACACGGATCTGGTAAGAATTTGTTGAGTTGTTGAGTTGTTGAATGGAGTTCAAACCAACTGAAACAATTTCTGTGATAATTGTGAAATCTGTGGTGAAACTCCCGGAAATTTGGTGATTTGGTGATTTGGTGAAGTGGTGATTTGGTGAAGTGGAGAGGAAACGGATTGACGGATTTGTGCGGATAATCACGGTATCGTGATAATCTGTGAAATCTGTGGTAAACTCGGAGAATTTGGTGATTTGGTGAATGAAGAGTCAACTATCCAAAATCCGTGAGATCCGTCAACATCCGTCAAATCCGCGTTCCTCTTCTTTCAAACCATTTCAAACCATTTCAAACAACACCTAAATTCCGTTCATCCTCCTGAATATTTTCTCCAAATCATCAGGAGAAGACGCCGGCATGCCTTCCGTGAAACCATAAGTGATCTCTGTCTTCCCCTGCCTGAGCTGACTTAGAACTGCTTCGGCAAATTCACCGACAGGGGTGGCATTGCTATGCACGCCCTTCCCCCCGAGATCCGTATTCACTGCCGGGGGAATGATCTCGATCACCTCTATGTTATCCTGCCTGACGATCTCCCTGAGGGAAACCGTGAAAGGAATGGAAGAAGGCTTTTGTGGCAGAGTAAACTGCAGCATGGGTCATGGGAACAAATGCGAGCCCGGAAGTCACATTGAGGATCGTATCCAACGACTTCAACCCCAGGAAAAGAGAGATCAAATGGACCTGGGCTTCAACATTAATCCGTATTTCCTCTTTTGCCCGCGGGAAAAAATTTTCATCATGGATCCCCATCCGTTGCTGTATACCTGCATTATTAACCAGGACATTGACATCGCTGTGCTCATCGGATATCCAGTTGAACAATGCCTCGCGCTCGGCCTGCACCAACAGGTCACATTTGCGCGTAATTACCGGTGGAAACAACGCCGATGCCTCATCAAGCGCCGGCTCGCGCCGACCGCAAATTATGACCGAATTTCCCTCGCCAATGAATTTTTCCGCCAGGCCCAGGCCAATGCCTGAGGCTCCCCCGGTGATCAGAATTTTATTTCCGGATAGGTTCATGCTTACTAAATAAATATTTCATGTTGTAGATTCATTTCAATGTATAACTAACAAAAACAAAGATGATTTAGATCAACAACAAAAGGAAACCGGCCCATCGCGGGATCTTTCTTGTAAGGGCCAGCGTGCCAAGGATGAACAGGACGGTCACTCCGCTCGCGGGCAGGTAAAAATAAAGGACCTCGCGGTTAACCCTTCGGACTTCCCAGGGACCACGCCTTTCACGAGTTGTTCAGAAAAATATCACCAGTACAACCCCTCCGGATGCTAATGCTATGGCCCAAAAAAGGTTCATCCTGATTATTTTTACCCGGCCGGCTCACTCGGGAACCCAAACGGAGACGGATCCTGCCGGGCAACGGAATTCAGCCCATCCGTTCCCGTCTGTCGTGATCTCATCATCAAAATGCTCGGTCAGATCATAATAACTGGTCCCGGGAGTGGCCGTCTGCATATTTTTCGTCCCCGCCTCACCATTGCTGAGCAAAACCGCCATTCCCCCGGGATGGTTTTCATCGCCCGTCCGGGTCCATCCTACACATGAGGAATGATCGAAATAATCATATTGATCCCCGAAACAAAATGTTTTTCTTGCATACAGAAACTTGTCGATCATCCATTTGTGGCTATTGATTTTTATATCATAGTCATTTCCATCCCTTGCCTTTCCACTGTATTCCGCGCCGTAATAATCGGCCATGAAAATGCAGGGGTATCCGCTTTGTCTCAGTAATATCATTGAATAAGCCAGGGGCTTGAACCATTCCTCTACCACCGATTCCAGTGATTCCAAGGGTTGAGTGTCATGGTTGCTGACCAGTGTGACAGCCAGATCGGGGTGAATACTAACGAGGGAATTATCAAATATCTGCCTCAGGTCATATTGTTCCCCCTTTTTGCTTGCCGCAGCAAAATTAAAATGCAGCCCTGCATCGAAAAGCATTATTGTTCTGTTGGTAGCATCCAAAATATTCTCCAGTGCAGCCAGGTTATTCGACCAGTACTCTCCCATGGCGAATAATTTCCTGCCGCTTTTCTTACGCAGATGATCCAGCCAGAACAGAAAGAAATCAGATTTTACATGCTTGAGTGCATCGAAACGGAATCCGTCAATCCCGGTATTCTCAAGGTACCATTCGCCCCAGTAGAAAAGTTCTTTCCTGACATCCTCATTATTAAAGTCCAGGTTACAGCCCATGAGGAAATCGAAATTCCCCTTTTCCTTATCCACGGAAGTATTGAATTCCTTTCCTTCAAAAAGAAAAACTGCGTCATTCTTATCATCCAGCGCATTATAATCGGCAGCATTGAAATGCCACCAGTGCCACTCCAGTTCGGAGTATTTTTTCTTACGTCCAGGAAACGTAAAATTCGTCCAGGCTTCTATGGTTTGCAATTCTCCTGTAGGTTCATTCCTGTTACCGGGGTTAAAAGGTGTGGCCTTGAATTTTTCCTTTTTATCGCCGCCCAGCTTATGATTAAATACGATATCGGCATAAGCCTGCATTCCGGCATCCTGCACCGCTTTTATGGCACCGGTATATTCATCGCGGGTACCATATTTGGTCCGGACCGTACCTTTCTGGTCAAATTCTCCAAGGTCGAAAAGGTCGTAAACGCCATATCCCGTATCGGCAATGCCCGACGTTCCTTTGTATGCAGGAGGCATCCATACCGCTGTTATCCCCACCCCGGCCAGGGCCGGGGCATTTTTCGCCAGATTCTTCCAAAGACTCCCGTCACCGGGGTGTATGCATGGAAGTACTGTATCATTGTACCATTTTCGGGCATAATTATTGGTTGATTTGTTATTTGTTGATTTATTGAATGGAATAAACATCCGGCAGGGTAGTAAGTTTGAAAAATGAATTTAATCTTCAGACTTATGTTTCAGGTTTAATAAAATCATTTTTCGCCTGGCGGTTGTTTTACTTAGGATAAACACCGGTCTTTCAACCGGGAAAAATATTTCAATGACAGGAAAACCGGATTCATCCCATGCTACAAGGCCATGGATTCTAAGGATGCTGTTCCGTCTAATCCATGGATTTACCATTCTGGCGCTGATTGTCCTGGCAGGAGCGGGAACCGGCCTCCTCCTCTTATGGTTCGAGCATAAAATGCCAATGAATCTTCCGGAACCTTCAGGACCCTACCATGTCGGGCGGGTAAGCTATGCATGGGCGGATACCGGTCAATCTGACATGTTGGCACCGGAAAAAGACGAAATACGCAAGGTGGTAGTATGGGTATGGTATCCCGCTTCGGAAGATGATCCGGGCGAAAAAGAGGACTACATGCCCGTTTCCTGGAGAAAGGCGGTTGAAAAAGTACGCGGACCCCTCATCAGTCACTTTCTGACACGCGATCTCTCCAGGGTCAGGGCTCCTGTTTACAGCAATGCAGAACTATCGAGGGAGCGAAGGTCATACCCGGTCGTCATCATGAGAGCGGGCCTTTCCTCGCTGACACTCGGATACTCCGCTCTCGCTGCTGATCTTGCCAGTCATGGTTATATCGTGGCCGGTTTCGATGCACCTTACCGGACCAGGGTCGTTGTTTTTCCCGACGGGCGAGTATACAACCGCACCCCCGAAAATGATCCTGAAATTTTTTCAGGTATCGAACAGGAGAAGGTCGTTCAGAAACTCCTGTCCGCCTGGAGTGATGATGTGGGATTTGTTATTCAAAGACTGGGTATATTGAATGATTCACCAACAGGAAGATTCCGCGACAGGCTCGATATGAACAGGATCGGGATCTTTGGCCACTCACTCGGGGGAGCGGTGGCAGCCCAAAGCGTCTCCTCGAATTCCATGATCCATGCAGGCATCGATATTGACGGAGCTTTATACGGAAATGTCATCAGGGAAGGTATCCACAAACCTTTCATGTTCCTTATGAGCGACCACAAACGCCAGGCAGCAGCCGACAGTGCGATCAGGAGCAATATTCTATCGGTTTACAACCGTATGCCCCCAGAAGCAAGACACCGTTTTATCATCGCCGGCGCCAATCATTTTAGTTTCAGTGATGACGGCGCCCTTCTAAAAAGTCATATTCTCAAGAAAATGTTTTGGCTGGCCGGTATGCCGGAAATCGACGGACGATACCAGCTTGAGATAACTTCCGGGTATATCCTGTCATTTTTCGATGAATACCTGAAGCCATGAGTACCAGGTACCCGAAGAATTTGTTGATTTGTTGATTTGTTGATTTGTTGAATGGAGTTGAAACAACCTGAAACAACCTTTCTTAATCTGTGATATTCTGTGAAATCTGTGGTAAAACTCCCACTGAAACCACCTGAAGAATTTGTTGATTTGTTGATTTGTTGAATGGAGTTGAAACAACCTGAAACAACCTTTCTTAATCTGTGATAATCTGTGAAATCTGTGGTAAAACTCCCACTGAAACCACCCGAAAAATTTGTTGATTTGTTGATTTGTTGATTTGTTGAATGGAGTTGAAACAACCTGAAACAACCTTTCTTAATCTGTGATAATCTGTGAAATCTGTGGTAAAACTCCCACTGAAACCACCTGAAGAATTTGTTGATTTATTGATTTGTTGATTTGTTGATTTGTTGAATGGAATTGAAACTACCTGAAACAATCTGAAACAATCTGAAACAACCTGAAACAACCTGAAACAACCCCTCTTAATCCGTGATAATCTGTGGTATCTGTGGTAAAACTCCCCCTGAAACAATCTGCTCACCCTTCTACCCCAGGCGCACACATGTCATTGTAAGAGACCCTGCAACGGCTTTATCATTGAATAGGGTTACCTTTTCATCCTTTCCCTGCAGAGCCAAAACATACAGCAGGGGGAGGTAGTGTTCCGGTGTGGGGATAGCCAGGTTAAAAGCCTCCCCACGGGAAGAATAATCGGCCAGCGACAGGTGATCACCTTCAAGGATGAATTTTTTCATTTCCGAAGAGGCTTCGGCAGCCCAGTCATAGGCGTAATCATCCTCATTGAATTTATCCCACGCAACCATCCTTAGGTTATGTACCATATTTCCGCTTCCGATGATGAGGATGCCTTTCCTGCGCAATGGATCGAGTTCCCGCGCAAGGTCATAGTGATACCGGGGCAACCGGCCGTAATCCAGGCTCATCTCGATGACGGGCACATCGGCTTCCGGGTAGAGATGCCTGATCACCGACCATGCACCGTGGTCGAGGCCCCATTTATCATCAAAAAGAATATCCGTCCCGGTAAGGACATTTTTGGTTTCCTCAGCAAGCGCCGGACTTCCCGGGACTGGATATTGCACTTCAAAGAGGGCTCGCGGAAATCCGCCGAAATCATGGATGGTGGCAGGCCGTTTCATTGCCGTGACATAGGTTCCGCGCGTTTCCCAGTGGGCCGAAATACAAAGAATGGCATTCGGCCTGGGAATGGTTTTACCAGTCTCCCTCCAACCTTTAACAAATTCATTTTCCTCTATTGCATTCATGGGACTGCCATGACCAAGAAAAAGCACCGGCATCGGGCTGGTGCTTGTAAATTGGTTTGTCATCGGATTGAGTTCGTGTAATTTCATCACCTTCTTTTTAAAGGCTGCATCCCGCATAGCGGCCTTTCTGCGTGTATGCTCAGGCAGCCTGTTTAACGAATTGTATCTCCCCGCTGATCCTGACTTCATCACTCACCAGGACACCGCCGGTCTCCAGGGCTGCATTCCAGTTCAGCCCCCAGTCTTTCCGGTTGATCTTCCCGCTGAGGGAAAAGCCGGCTTTTTCATTTCCCCAGGGATCCTTGTTTATACCACCGAATTCGACATCAAGAATAACCTCCTTTGTCTTCCCCTTCATCGTGAGAAGTCCTTTCAGCTCAAAAGTACCGTCATTCGCTTTCGTGACCGATTTTCCTTCGAACCGGATCTCTTTTTGATTATCTGCATCAAAAAAATCAGCACTTTTAAGATGTTTGTCACGACTCTCATCGTTGGTATAAACCGAAGAAGTATCGATGACCACATTCACCGGAGCCTCAACAAAATTCTCCCCGTCAATCTCCGCCGTAAACCTTGTGAACTCTCCTTTAACATTGGAAATCATCATATGTTTAACCCTGAACATGAGTTCACTGTGTGCCGGATCTGAAACCCACCGGGTTTTATTCTTAGCTTCTGAATTTGTTCCCATTTTTGTTTTCCTTTTTTATAATAAATCTTTGTAAAATCAACAATACAAAGGTACTGCCTAAAGAAGGTTGCAGTGTTACATTATCCGGTAAATGTGTTGTGATATCAGGAAAGAAGCCGGCTCATCTCCTCCCGGAATTCAGTGGGCGTTTGTCCGGACTTTTTTTTGAATACGTTCGTGAAATAGGATTTCTCGTTGTAGCCCAATTCAAAACCGATCTCGGATATAGTTTTACCGGTGCTTATAAGCAGGTTTTTTGCCTCAATGAGCTTACGCGTCTCGATGATTTCCGAGACGCTCTGCTGCAGTATATTATGGCAGATCAGGTTGAGATTACGGGAAGTCATGAATAATTTTTCAGCGTAGAATTCCACACCTTCCGGACGACGGAAATTTTCTTCGAGTATTTTCAGAAAATTTTTAAATGTTGTATTCTGGGTCGAATGAAGGATGTCAGCACCGGGATTAAGCTTCTTCCGCTCAGACTCAACCATGATGAAAAGAGCGCTCAGTAAGTGACGAATCACAGCGTAATCGGGATCATCCTGCCCGGATTCCGCGATACATCATTTCACACAGCCGGGGCATCCTGTCAAAACATTCCCCGGATTGAAGCTTCATGTTTGCATACCCGTGAAACCAGGAATATAACTGGAAGGTTGTTTCGGGAATAAATTCACTCCTGAAGCGTATGACCCAGATACTGCATTTTCCATCTTTTATTTTGGGAACAACCCTGTGGACCTTTCTTTTCGTCACGAAACTGATAAACGGAGCATCCACTTCCTCTGATTTGAAATCAATAAAATGCTCAAGCGATCCTTCCATGCCCACGAGTAATTCTTCAAAATCATGCTGGTGCGGTTCATTGACTGTCCTCTCCAGCTTTCGTACCTCGGCTTCGGAAAATTTCCGGATGTGAAAAAGTTTTTTCATGGTTCAAAGATACGATGAGTTTCAGCGTTGTAAAGAGAGGTCGGGACAAGGGCATGGCTAATTTTGAAATGACCGGAAAAAACTTCAAATCTGATGCTATTTTGATCAATTCTTAGGGGAATCAGGTGTTTTTTCATCAAAAAAGCATCAGTCTGACTTCGGAAATGATCCTCAGCCACCAAAATCATCCCTTGGATTCGTATCGTAAAACAACTACACCCGATTTAAAAATCCGTGTTTTGATCAAATTTAGATTTATCCTGTCTTCCAAGCCATCAAATAACTTCCTTCCTTCTCCCCAGATCACAGGATGGACAAGGATGATGTATTCATCGATGAGTCGCTCTTTCATCAATTCCCTGCTTAAAGCAATTCCGCCGACACCTATATTTTTCCCCAGCTTGCCGTTTTAATTTGCGCACTTCTTCAGCCGCATCAGTTGTGACTATCCGTGAATTTTGCCAGCGAGCCTCCTTAAGGGTCCGGGAAAATACGATCTTGGGCAGGGCATTGAATTTCTGTGCAAATTCCACCATGCTCGGGGTAGCCTCGGGATCTTCATGTGTATGGGGCCAGTAACTTTCCATAAGCAGATACGTTACCTTTCCGAACAGAAGGAGATCCGTATCCTCGAGTTGCTCCGTTGCAAAGTCATGCAACTCATTGTCGGCAATGGCCACATTATGGTCGGCAACTCCATCCAGTGAGACATTCATCTGCATAATCACTTTTCTCATATTCGGCTCGTTTTAAATTTTAAGTCAGAACAATCCACGGTTGGAATCAACCATGAAGAAATCGAATTCCTATGGTTTGCTTATAGTGAACAATGGAAACCACTCCATGGTTTAGTGGCAACTCCCGCGTTCAACCATGGGTAGGAGCAACAGGCGAAAAAAATGGCCATTCCACAGAATTTATCCGCCTGTTGCTCCAACCCATGGCTAAAACATGGCCAGCCCTCCGGGCTGTTCTTCCTTCGAATGACATAAAATACAAATCAATTTCATACTCGGATCTCATTCCCGGTTATTGCAAACCCATTGTTGCGATGGATTTCATTCGCGGGATTGAATCCATCGCGGAGTGGTTCCCATGCTATAAATGAGTTTCATCCGGGAAAAAATGCAAATTTAATTCATAGGTCGGATCTCATTCCCAGGTTGAACCCACCGCGGAGCGGTGTCCATTAATTAGCTGCAGGTTGAATTTCAAAACCCGGAATGAGTTTAATCTTAGAAATTTTATATATCCGGACAGGATTTGGTTCCATGAAACAGACGTCGGGGTTTTGAAATTCTACCTGCATAGGACGCAGGGTTGACCATAAACCGCGGAGCGGTTCCCATGCTATAAATGGGTTTCATCAGGGAAAAAATGCAAATTTAATTCATAGGTCGGATCTCATTCCCAGGTTGAACCCACCGCGGAGCGGTGCCCATTAATTAGCTGCAGGTTGAATTTCAAAACCCTGGAATGAGTTTAATCTTAGAAATTTTATATATCCGGACAGGATTTGGTTCCATGAAACAGACGTCGGGGTTTTGAAATTCTACCTGCAGTAGGAGGCGGGATAAACCATAAACCGCGGAGCGGTTTCCATTATTTACATGGTGAAATATCCTAAAAACATCATCACGATCTCATAATTCAGAGATCACAGCGATTAATGTACTTCATGATTCACGATCGCCCTGTTCCATATTCATTCTTCCTCTTGCCTCCTAAATCCGTTTCCTTTCAAACGCCTGTTCCAGATCCTGCACCAGTTCATCCACATCTTCAATCCCCACCGACAGCCTGAGCAGGCTGTCCCGTATGCCATCATCCTCACGTTGTTCCTTTGTGAGGTGCCTGTGTGATGTTAAGGCCGGCGAACATATTGTTGATTCTATCCCGCCCAGGCTCATGGCCGGTCTGATCAGTTCAAGTCTTTTCTGGAATTCATAAGAATCCTGCCCCTCCAGTTCAAATGAAAGCATTCCGCCGAATCCAAGCATCTGCTTTTTTGCCGTTCCATATCCTTCATGATCCGGCAAACCGGGATAATAAATCTTTGTGATCTTCGGGTGATCATGAAGAAATCGTGCGATCCGCATCGCATTCTCATTCTGTCTGGCAACCCTGATGGCGAGGGTCTTCATGCTCCTTTCAAGCAAATGGCACATCTGAGGATTCAATGTACCGCCAAGATTCAACGATGTTGCCTTAATGGCAGCAATATGTTCCTCCTTGCCCAAAACAGCGCCGGCGGAAATATCGCTATGTCCGCCAAGGTATTTGGTGGCGCTGTGGATAATGAGGTCGATACCAGAATCAGCTGGGTTCTGATTGATCGGAGACGCGAAGGTATTATCGATCACGGAGATGATATTCCGGGATTTACACAGATTCGCAATGGCTTCCAGGTCGGTTACGGAAAGCAACGGGTTGGAAGGACTTTCGATGAATATGACCTTCGTATTTTTCCGGATGGCATTCTCAAAGGCTGAAATGGGGTTACTGGCAGCGATGGTGAATTCGATGCCGAAACGCTCAAGGTCCTGCCGGATGAAATGGATCGTTCCCCCGTACAGACCCTTCTGGAAAATGGCATGGTCACCCTTCCCCAGTAAACTGAGGAGAGTTGTGCTGATAGCCGCCATACCCGAACCGAAGATCAGTCCGGATTCGGTATTTTCCAGCCTGGAAAGCTTGTCGATCAGTGCCTTCTGGTTGGGAACGTTGAAATATCGCGGGTAATATCTTTCCTCTCTATCCAGGTAACCGTAGGAGGTAGATGTGTAAACCGGGGTGTTTATGCCCGAGAATTTATCGGCCACCCGGCCTTCATGTACACAGATGGTTTGTTTAGATTGGCTTTTCATGATTCCGGAAATATTTGGAATATATTCAATGAAGTTAATAGTGGAAACAATAAAGAGGATAATAATTGATCTTTCAAAGGGATATGAAATCTGATGACCGTGCTTAAGGAGTCAGTCGTGTTATCTCTTCCAGGACCTTTGTTACGAACAACCCGGAACCGGTCACTACCGGGTAATTCCTGAGAAGAGCCTCCCTTCCGGCTGTAAAATCGATTTCAAGACTATCCAGGTTTTTCATTATACCGCCTGCTTCCCTGATGATAAGGTAAGGGGCGACGATATCCCAAAGACCGTTAAACATGATGACACAGCCACCGTAACTGCCGGTGGCAACATTCATCAGGTCTACAAGGGCATTGGTGGTGCGGACGTTCCGGGTATTCTGGACAAGAAAATGGTAGATCCCCAATGCCAGGCGCTGGTAGTCCTCATCTTCAGAGTAATTTGTGGAGAAACCGGAAAGAGCGTCTTTGAGATCCCTGTCCTTGATTTCAAGGGAATGGCCATTCCGGGTTGCGCCCTTTCCCGCCTCAGCAAGAAACATGTCGCCGCTGACGGGCAAATAGGCTCCCGCCAGGATTGGACGATTATTTTCAATGAGGGCTATCAGTGGTCCAAACCAGGGAATTCCGGCTGCATAGTTTGAAGTGCCGTCAACAGGATCGATGATCCATGTAAATTCAGAATTTTTACCGGTATAACCGCTTTCCTCGGAAAGTATGTTATGCCCCGGGTAATGCTTTTCAATCACCCGGATGATCTCTTTTTCGCTCTCCTTGTCGGCTTCTGTAACAATACTGGTAAAATTTTCCTTAATGGAAATTTGATGGTCAGACTGGTAATGTTTCCTTTGAATCTTACCGGCTGCCATAAGGGCTTCGATCAATACCTGTTTCATGATCGGATTGTATTTTAATATAAGTTAAACGGGAACTTTGCCCGAACCGGAATGACGTTCCGAAACCACTGTCTGACTTCAGGATGACAGGGAGACGGAAATTTTGCAGGTGAGCAGGTAAATATATTATGTTCTCCCGTTTCATTTAAAAAATCAAAGGTATATGTAAATTTGATTTTCTTATACGCAAGCTCCATGAAAAAATTTCTTCTCCTGGTAGTTCTTCTCACCGGCTTTTCCACTTTTGCACAGAATCCGGATATAAACCTGCTGCGGGCAATTAACCATGGAAGAAATCCCGGGCTTGATAATACATTCCGGTTCTTTGATGACGCAACCGCGCCGGTCGCCATTGCAACACCATTGATACTTTTTGGGTATAGCTTCATTGCAAAGGATACTGCCGCCAGGTATGACTCATTTTACGCAGGTGCAACCCTTGCGTCGGCAGCAATCGTAACGACCGTCCTTAAATACAGTGTTAACAGGAGCCGTCCTTTTCAAAAATACCCAGATATAATCAAGGCAGCCAGCGCCGGAAGCCCTTCTTTTCCTTCGGGCCATACTTCGGATGCCTTTGCATTTGCCACCTCTCTGTCAATACTCTATCCCCGGTGGTATGTCATCATCCCGGCTTATTCATGGGCATCGGTGATCGGCTTCTCACGAATGGACCTGGGAGTTCATTATCCTACTGATGTCCTTGCAGGTGCGGTTATCGGCGCGGGGACAGCATGGCTATGTTACAAGGGACGGCAATATATCTTTCATCACAGGAAAAACAGGTGAGACAACAGAAAAAATCTCATTTCTTCCTCCCTTAAGTGAAATTGTCAGTGATCATCCGGTATCCCGGAATCCTCTTTCTCAATATTCAGTGTTTCGTTATCAATGACTTTCGGGAGTCATTGTAGAAATATTTTCCCCACATGTGAAAATTTTATGTATTTCATCTTATGCTTAATGGAATGGCCATTTATCCTGTTATATGGTCGTAATCAGCTAATTCTAAATATATTACGGAGTTCCTTTGAATTTTTGGCATAGTTTTAAACATAAATCTGTTCTGATGAAAGTCTTTTTCAGATGATAATAATACTGATCCGGAAAAGATTTTTGTGGAGGCTGTCAATATTGCGAACAGCCGGTTCCTTCATAAAGTAGAGACGCAGGGAAGGAACAATGACTTATGTACAATTAAAACTAAATTACCATGAAAGTGCAAATATTTTCAAAAAACTACATTTTATCCGGATTCCTTATCCTTATCCTCCTTTTCTCAGGTTGCAGTGCATCGCGGACGATGAAAGGCGGTGCCATTGGCTCGGGTGTCGGGGGTGCGGTGGGTGCTGCCATCGGGAGTAAATCGGATCATACGGCAGAGGGAGCCATCATCGGGGCGATGATCGGCGGTGCTTCAGGAGCTCTCATTGGCAGGTATATGGATAAACAGGCCGAAGAACTGCAAAAAGACCTGGAGGGAGCTAAAGTTGAACGTGTAGGTGAAGGTATAAAGATCACGTTCGATTCCGGGATCCTTTTTGATTTTGATTCTTACAAACTTCGTGAAACCTCAAGGGAGAATCTTTCGGAACTGGGTGAGACTTTGAAAAAATACGATGATACCAACGTCCTGATCGAAGGACATACCGACAGTGTTGGCACTGAAGAATACAACAACGAACTCTCCAGGGAAAGGGCAGAGTCTGTAGCCGACTATCTCAGCGGGATCGATGTAAAAAAGAGCCGGTTTATCGTGAAAGGATATGGAGAATCCCAGCCTGTAGCCAGTAACGGAAGCGAAGAAGGACGGCAGCAGAACCGGAGGGTCGAGATTGCTATCTATGCAAATGACAAACTCAAGAGAGCCGCGAAACGCGGGGAAATTTAATTTAATTGTATAACCATAAAAATCCAAACTATATGAAAAAGATATTTCCAGTCGCGGTAAAAATCACCGCAGCCATAATGATGATAATGCTCATTGCAACCCCAAATACTTATGCCCAGGAATCGGGAGGAGGGATTAAGGGAGGGTTGAACCTTTCCTCCCTGTCAATCGACAAGGCAAATGACAGCAATATAATACCCGGCTTCAACCTGGGAGTATGGGGAAGAATGATGGTCAATGATAAGTTTGGCATCCAGCCCGAGATCCTTTATACAGGCAAAGGGATGAAGGCCGACTACAACAAGGACTTTTTAGGCTTCGACGTGGCAGACGGGACAACAAAGCTCAAACTCAACTATATCGAGATACCGGTTTATCTTTCATTCTATCTCGCAAAGGATTTTAACTTCCACATTGGTCCCTATGTCGGATTCCTGATGAATGCTCACATGGATACCGATGCTGAAATCCTCTCATTCATTAATGTAGATAACAGTGATGATATTGACCGTAGTAAATTCAATACTCTGGATGCGGGAATTGCAGGAGGTCTGGGTTTCAGTTTTGATCCGCTGATATTCGGATTCAATTATGAGCTCGGCCTTCAGCAGGTGGCGAAGGAAAACGGATCAACCGAAGCTCTGCTGGGAAACGCGAAAAACAATACGATCCAGGTCTACGTGGGGTTTATGTTCTAGATTTTTTCTAGTATTCACTTAAATATATAAAGCTATGTTACGATTAGTTATTATATTCTTAGTTATTGCATTGATCGCAGCTCTTTTCGGTTTTGGCGGAATTGCTGCAGGTGCGGCTTCCATTGCGAAGATACTTTTCTACATTTTTCTCGTGCTTTTTGTTATCAGTCTCCTCTTCGGGATTTTCAGGGGATTCTAGAAAAGCGGAGTATTGCAAAATGCGGATTACCAAACCAGGATATAGGTGATTCCCGGGTTTTCAGACAGTGTGGAAGGGTTGAGGTGAGAGCGTTCTGAGATCCGGGATCACCACGGTCCCGCTATTTCCCTTTTCGTTTTATTCAGGCATTACTTTTTACGTTCCAGGCTTCTTGTAAACTACAGGAGGAGGATGGAACGTGTGGGAGGAATGCGAATATGAACTGTTAACACGGAAGGTGGGAAAGTGACGGGTCCATCAATCTCCCGTCAATCTCCCGTCTATCTTCCAGCAATCTTCCATCAATTTTTACTTATTGGCCTGTCCATCCGGTTTAGGATCGGTTTCTGCCACAAGTTCCCAAAGCTGGGACTTAACAATAGACCGGAGCTTGTTGGTATCTTTGAAGAGGGAATTCATATGTGAAACCTCCTCCTGGCTTTTTCCCATACTCGCTTTTCGGAACCATGCGTTATAATCCACAGCCGCCATCTGGTCGAGTGAATTATACCCATTTACAGTGATGGCATTGTATTCGGTATCGTCGAAGAGCATACGGCTCCAGACACTCCAGCCAACCATTTTCTCTTCATCCATGGCGACCTGGTGCATAGGCAAATACGCGGTTCGTTCCATATCAAAATAGGTCTGAATGTCAGGAGCATTCATGAAGGTTACCAAAAGATATTTTTGTTTTGCTTTCGGGGCAATTCCTGTCTGAAGTCCAATGGTCTCGGAGTAAATCAGGTTTCTGGATTCCATGGTTTTTTTTAACATATTCTCCGTTTTGTCACCCCAGGCTTTGTGAAGATCATCCATGGAAGCTCCTGCCAGCGCAGAAGTAAAATCTTTGTAAATATTTGCCGTTACAAAATTATATTTACTATCCGTTCCCGAGTTATGAACATAATAGAGCTCCCATCCCATCATCCTGCCTTCATTCACAAGATTCTGGTGGACAGCCTTCCAATTATTTTCGACAGAAACGTAATTATCCTGCATCCCGGCAGGCACCTTCATGTAATTAAGTACGACCACCTGGGTAAATGACATCTCTGCCATAATGCCCAGCAACATCAGAAAAATCATTGTTCTTTTCATAAGTATAGGATATTGATTTACTTTTAAACATTGCAGAGATTTTTTGGTTCATTCTCAAGAGATTAGAAAAATAATGGGGCGCCGGATGCCGGATGGGATGGGATGGAAAATACAGGCGAAAAAGTAAGCAAAGTCATAAGCCTGCCACCAAAAAAAATTAATTTTTTAATACTTTTGAGATCAAGTTCAGAGATATGTCCTATCGCAGCCTGCTACCACGATCCGGTCCGGGAATTATTTTACCGGTTGCCTTTATGATTAATATTCTTCTTTGCATCATTCTTTTTGCAACGATCAGGGAGGATCAGATCCCGGTTTATTTCAATTCCGACACGCTGTATGTTCCGTCAATTTACCATGATCTTTTCATCGATGGAAACAGCTTTGCCGGATGGCACCTGAACGGGGCCCCGAATATTTTCCCCGATATGATCATGTATTTCATCATCCAAATCTTTTTTAATTCGTTCATCCCCGCTATGCTCACATACAGCTTCCTGGAATTTATCCTGTTGATGTTGCTTCTGATGTATGGTATACAGGAGTTTTTTTGAGAATCTCGATGCAAGGTTTCTCACAACCGGGATAATGCTCATGTCCCTCTTCCTGCTGGCTGGAATTGTGAATCATGATTTCAGTTACACATTTTATATCGTAAGCATCGGTTATCATCTGAGCGCATTCCTGATGACCCTTGCCGCTCTCATTTTCCTGATCCGGTTTCTCAGAAAGAACCGGTTCTCTGCTCTTGTGATTTTGTTCATAATTTCTGTTGTAGCCATCATAAACGACCGGCTTTTCATGGCCATTTTTTCCATACCGGTATTTGCCCTGGGCATTTTACTCTTCAGGAATACGCCCTACCGGGCCGGACTTTATAAGATATTGGCAACAAATGTCTTGTCTATAGGTGTAGCCCTTCCCTTATTCACCCTCCTGAGATTCAATTCCCCGATCCGGATCATGGGATTATCGTGGAGAATTTTCAGCTTCGACCAGATCGTCCCTTCACTTGCAATGTTTTCAGAACAGCATTCTTTCTACCTTTCACAATACGATTTCCGGGCACTCATCGACCTGCTTTTCCTGTTGAGTCTCATCCTTCATTCCACATTTCTTGTGCGAAAATTGATCTCATTTTTCAAAAATGAGGATGTCCCGATGGCTGAACTGATATACCTGCTTCTATTTGTGGTTATAACTGTTTCAACGGTGGTAATGCCCATCATTAACGGAAGTTACTCAGGATGGGATATATTGAGATATAATGTATATAGTCTTTACTTCGGAATATTCAGTTTCGGCTACCTGCTTTATAAGTTATCCGAAGTATTGCCCGGGAGACGAACGGTAATGTTCATTGTTCCTGCAGTACTTCTGCTTTCGGGAACTGTCTTCGTTTATCATGAATTCCGGAAAGAAAATATAAAGGCCGGAATGAATGAATTGCTGCATTACTATCCGGAAAAGGTAGCCTGTATGGATCGACTCGCGAGGGAACATTCATTGAAAAATGGGGTGGGAAACTACTGGGATGGCAAACTGATCAGCATGTTCTCAAAAGAGGGACTGCGTATTTTCAGCGTATATACGGATCTTAAGCCTTATTATCATGTCATGAATGAAAACTGGTATTACGTTGAAGATGGTTCAAAAAAAACCTCTCGGGAATTTACCTTTATTATAAAGGATGATATAGCGGAAGAAACTATAAAAAATTTACTCGGGGAACCACTGGATACATTCACTTGTAAGGAAAACGAATTAATAGAAGTATTTAAACCATTCCGGTATAACCGGGTGAGCCATCTACCTTTTTACCCGGAAACAGGCAGCGCCAACCCTTAGATCAAGGACGGGAGCATCATCTTCCGCTAATCTGTGATAATCTGTGAAATCTGTGGTGAAACTCCCCGAAGAATTTGGTGATCTGGTGATTTGGTGAAGTTGGGGAGGAAGAGGAAGAAGAACACGGATTTGACGGATTTGTGCGGATAATCACGGATGAAGACTATTTGGTGAATTGAGTTCAAACAACCTCAAACCATTTCAAACCATTTCAAACCATTTCAAACCATTTCAAACCATTTCATACAATTAAACCGCGTCCATCCATGTTCTGCATTAACATTACTGAAGCGCTTCTTCTTTCTCCTCCATTGCATAATACATCTCCCTGTGTTTCCGGGCGTACCCTTCCAGCTTTTCAGCGATCTCCGGGTACTTACCTATCACATTTTCCGTTTCATTGGGGTCATTGACCATATCGAAGAGCGACAATCCGATCTCATCCTGCCGGTAACGGCCTGGCATCCCGTCTTTGCCGGCTATCCCAAGAGTACGGTAATCGTGCGGAAGATGAAGCTTCCAGTGCCCGTCGCCACTCATCACGGCCTCGAATTGCTTTCCGGTTGAAAAAGCATAGTAATCATGAGGATTTACAGCTCCTTTCTTCGACATGACGAGGTCTGTCACATCCATCCCGTCGATGGGATTGGATGGCAGTTCAGCTCCCGTAATGTGACAGATCGTCGGCATGAAGATCGATGGTGCAGAAAGCCTGGTCTGAGACTTTTCCAGCAGGGACGTTCCCGGGAAATTTTACGATACATGCGGAACGTGTCCCACCGTCGAATGAAGTTCCCTTTGCTTCCCGGAACGGCGTCCTGCCGGCATGGTTGCCATAAACGATCCAGGGGCCATTATCGGAGGTGAGGACCACCATTGTATTCTTCTCCAGCCCGTTTTCCCGCAGGGCTTTTGTAATCTCACCCACCGACCAGTCAAGTTCCATGATCACATCGGCATATCTTCCCTTCCCGGATTTGCCTTCAAACTTATCGCTGCAGAAAATCGGCACATGGGGCATATTGTGGGGAACATACAGGAAAAAAGGTCCGTCTTTATGCCTGTTGATGAAGTTGACCGCATGTTCCGTATACCAGGTAGTAAGCATTTTCTGGTCGGCCGAATCCACATCCGCAATACTCACAGAATCGTTCTCCCAGAATTGCAGCGGATGTTCTCCCCATTTCTCCGGGTTCTCAGGATGAAACCGCCACATATCGTTCGAGTACATCAGTCCGCACGATTCATCGAAACCGCGGTTCCAGGGATGCGTTTGCGGTTGATCGCCGATATGCCATTTCCCGAAGACTGCCGTTGCATACCCGTCCTTCTGCAGCACCTCACCGAGGGTGGCGAATTTCGGATCGAGACCCAGCGCGCCTGGACCGTGAGCTCCGGTGACGCCCGTATGCCCGGGATAACACCCGCTCAGAAGGGCCGCCCTCGAGGCGGAACAGATGGCCTGCGGTACGTAAAACTGTTGGAAACGGGTTCCCTCCGAAGCCAGCCGGTCGACATTGGGTGTTGGGTAATCGTTTTTTGTAAAGGGATTGAAATCAGACCATCCGGAATCATCGAGGAAGATGATGACAATATTGGGTTTGCCGGGTTCCCTGTCAACCGTTGTGCAGCTTCCTGCCGTCGCGGCCAGCCCGATGGACAAATATGCCAGGAGTTGATTGGTGGTTTTCATGGTTACAGGCTATTTATTACTTCAGGTAATGCTGATTTATTATTACAGGTATGGATGATGAATTGCGGAATGAAACTATGAAGGAAAAACCGGACTTGCAAGGATTTTCTGGGTTTAATTCCTTCCCACCCCGGGTAATCGGAACTTCCTGAACCGGGAAAGCTTGTTTCTTGTTATCTGAAAAATGAATTTGGCCGGTCACAAGGATTATTTCCATGCTTTTTCTTTGTATTTTGGTTCCTGGTTTTGCAGAACCGCGGTTATTTTTTAAGAATCCACACATGGTCACGTTTCCATTAAGCAATGAAAAAGAACATTCATATTCCTGGTTCTATTGGCCTTCATTCTATTCCCGGCCGCAGCGCAGGACATAACCGGCGACTGGAATGCCCTCCTGAAGGGTCCCGAACTTCACCTGAACCTCCATATCCGGGCAGATGGCTACAAGCTCTCAGGTGATTTCGACAGCCCGGACCAGAATGCGTATGCTATCTCACTTGACAGCATCTCCCTCACCGGAAATCAGTTTTACTTTTTCTGGCGGCAGGGCGGGCTGACCTACAGGGGCCGGTATGAAGAAAAAGCGGCCCTGATCACCGGTAGTATGACACAGTCCGGGGTAAAATATAAAGTCGATTTTACAAGGCAGGATTCTACAGTCGACTGGAAGGATACGACTTTCATCAGGACACAGTATGACAAAAAGGACGTCTACATCACCATGAGAGACGGAGTCCGTCTGTATACTTCCATCTATTCCCCCAAAAGCAATTTGAATTACTATCCCATAATCCTTACCCGTACACCTTACCGTATCGAAACATCGGAAACGGGCTTTTCGAGTATGCTTTCCGAATATTCCCATTTCCTGGAGGAGGGATATATCATCGTTTTGCAGGATGTGCGAGGAAGGTTCATGAGTGAAGGAACCTTCGTGGATGTCAGACCTTATATCGAACTGAAAAAGAGGAAGGAAACGGATGAGAGCAGCGATACCTGGGACACTGTAGACTGGCTGGTAAAAAATGTAAAAAATAATAACGGCAGGGTTGGAATCATGGGGGTATCCTATCCGGGTTTCTACTCTACCATGGCACTGCCGGATGCACATCCCGCAGTGAAGGCCGTCTCTCCACAGGCTCCCGTCACCGACTGGTTCATGGGCGACGACTGGCACCATCATGGGGCCTTCTTTCTTTCGGATGCCTTCTCCTTTTATTCGGCCTTTGGCATTCCCCGGCACGGTCTTATCCGGGAATGGCCTGGAACATATGAGTTCAAAAGCAGCGATAATTACCGGTTTTTCCTGGATCTGGGCCCCATCCGCAACGCTGAGAAAAAATATTTCGGCGATACGGTACGGTTCTGGTCGGAGATGATGGATCATCCTGTCTATGATGAATTCTGGAAAGCCAGAAATCCCCTGCGGTACCTCAGTGATCTCCGTCCTGCGGTGCTTGTTGTCGGGGGCTGGTATGATGCTGAGGACTTGTTTGGGACTTTGCAGACTTATAAAACCATTGAGTCCCAGAACTCCGGGAAAAGTAACCGGCTCATAATGGGGCCATGGTCTCATCACCAGTGGGCTAAGAGTGCCGGTGAGCAATTGGGCGACGTTTCCTGGGGTGAGAATACAACGGATTATTTCAACCAGCTGCAAATGAAATTCTTCAACTTCTATCATGAAGGATGAAGGAAAAATGGATCTCCCGGAAGCTTCCGTCTTTATAAGCGGGACAAACGACTGGCATTCTTTCTCAGAATGGCCTCCCAGGAATACGACGGATTCTGTTCTATACCTTCAACCCGGAGGAAGTCTTTCCTTCACACCGCCCCACTCTGCCGAAAGCTATGACGAATATGTCTCTGATCCGGAAAATCCCGTTCCTTATGTTGCCGGCGTCCATTTTAAAAGAACAGCAGATTATATGACTGCAGACCAGAGATTTGCTTCCAGCAGGCCGGACGTATTGGTCTATGAATCACAGCCTCTCACGAAATCCCTAACGCTAACGGGTCCGCTCAACGTGGATCTTTATGTTAGCACTTCAGGGACAGATGCAGACTATGTAGTTAAGCTCATCGACGTCTTTCCCCCTGAACCTGAGAATGAAGCCGGGTGAAAACGGCATGGTCCCTTCGGGCGGTTACGAGATGTTGATCAGGGGCGATGTTATGCGCGGAAAATTCAGGAATAGCTATGAAAAACCGGAAGCTTTTACTCCGGGAGAGGTGACCCGGGTATCCTTTGAGATGCCGGATATTGCGCATTGTTTTCAGAAAGGACACAGGATCATGATACAGGTCCAGAATTCATGGTTCCCGCTCGTGGACCGGAATCCACAGCAGTTTACCGATATTTATCATTGCGGTGAAGGGGATTTTATTCGCGCCACCCAACGCATTTACCATGATAGGGTGAGGCCTTCGGGTATTGAAGTGAAGGTTTATAGAGGGGAATAGAACGCGGATGAAGAATATTTGGTGATTTGGTGATTTGGTGAATGAAGAGTCAACTATCCAAAATCCGTTCCGATAGCTACCGGAATCCGTCAAAATCCGTCAAATCCGCGTTCCTCTTCTTTCAAACCATCTCAAACAATCTCAAACAATCTCAAACAGTACTCCAAATTCTTCATTCCCTCATTACCGGTCCGGCTAAACAATTGTTACTTATCCTTGTTTCCTGAAAATCCGGGTATCGTTAAGAAATTAAACCGCTGATCGTGCCCCGGAAGAAGTAGTTCTAACCTTAAAAAATACCTGCGATGATTACCGGTTTACTCGATCTGCATTCTGCGATACGCTACATCGCTCTTATCCTTTTGATCATCTCCATCATTTCCGCCTATGGCGGCCTTGTTAATCACCGGGGATTTTCAAAAGCCAGGCGCCGGCTTTTCCTGGCAACCACCGGGTTCCTGAATTTCCAGATGCTGCTGGGCCTCGTACTTTACTTTCTGAAAGGGGACTATGCAGCCTGGGGAAATCTTTCCGGAGCCTCCGGAATGATCTTTTTCTTCGGGATCATTCACCTTATCGGCATGTTCATTGCCATCACCCTGGTGAATATGGGTTACCGGACATCGCTGAAAAAGGAGACCGATCCTGATAAATTCAGACGTGTTGCTATTTTCTTCAGCATCGGCCTGATCCTGATTTTCCTCTTTATCCCGTGGCCTTTCCTCCATTCCTGGGCCACATGGTTTTGATCCACCTGGTATGCCCGGACTTTAGAACGAGATGAATGTAATACTATGCAAGCGGCTATTCATCAAATCCTCAATTTCTTCCGGAAACCCGGAGAAAAACATATTTTGAGGAGATGATCGAATTCATTCAACAAATCAATAAATCAACAAATCAACAAATTCTTAACTCAGACATGAGAACTTTAAAATTGCAGATGCAACTCACCGTAGATGGGTATTGCGGAGGACCAAACGGCGAACTGGACTGGATGGTGTGGGACTGGGATGATGAGCTCAAATCCTTCGTCAGCGAACTGACAAAACCCGTTGAATGCATCCTCCTGGGCCGGAAAATGACGGAAGGCTTTGTCTCATACTGGACTGACGTTGCAAGCGATCCGGCAAACCCAGAGTACGAATTCGGGAAGAAGATGGTTGATACGCCAAAAGTCGTCTTTACCAAAACGCTGGATAAATCACCCTGGCAGAATACCGCCCTGGCAACCGGCGATCTGGACGAGGAAGTACGGAAGTTGAAAGAGACAGGTCCGGGAGATATAATTCTCTACGGTGGGAGCGGCCTGGCATCTTCCATGGCATCACGCAATCTCATTGATGAGTATTTTCTCTTCATCAATCCGGTAACCCTCGGTGCCGGAAAAGGCCTCCCGGTTTTTTCTGACCGGTTAAAATTAAAATCCGTCAGGAGCATTGCCTTCCCATGCGGGGTCGTTCTTCTGAATTATAAAAAATTATCTTCCTGAAACACAGTATTATGAAGAAACTTAAGCTGCTTATGCACACCTCACTGGATGGTTTCATTGCAGGACCAACAGGTGAAATGGACTGGATCCTGTTTGATGAGGAGATGGGTGATTACTCATCATCCCTGACGCAGGGAGCCGACACTGTAATTTATGGAAGGATTACCTTCCAGATGATGGAAAGCTACTGGCCTACCGCAGGTGAAAGTACCGGCGCGTCGCGGCATGATAAAGAACATGCTGCCTGGGTCAACAAAGCCCGGAAAATGGTTTTCTCCAAAACGGTATTGACCTCCGACTGGAATAATACGGTATTCTATGACGGCAATATTGACGGGGTTGTATCTGCCCTTAAGAAAGAAGACGGCGGGGATATACTGCTTATCGGCAGCGCTTCCGTCACCCATGCACTTATCCAGTCAGACCTGATCGACGAATACAGGATCAATATCAACCCGGTGATCCTCGGAATGGGTATACCCCTGTTTAAAAATATCCGGGAGCGAATGAACCTTGGGCTTACCGGAACCCGGCAATTCCGGTGCGGAGTTACCGGGCTGACATACATCAGGAAATCAGATTGAATCACTTTTCCCCAAAAACGGGATTCCGGATCGCGGAATCCGCAATTCTCCCGGGCCCATAAACCTTCTTCGTACCCAATTCGTTTTACTGTTTCTGAAAGAACGGAATATTGTTTTTCAAATACATGAAAAAAGCAACCCATGGTATCATTCAGGAACCTGGTAAAGAAAGAAGAAGGACATGCGCTCAGGGAAGAGATGCAGAAGCCAAAAACGGAAGGTGAGATCCTTAAGGAGGAGATCGAACTGGGTATGCGGGAATACCGGCGATCGAAGTTCGGGCTCCTGCTTTCGGCATTCGCTGCAGGACTTGAGATAGGCTTCAGCGTTTACCTGATGGGGATCCTTCATCACATGTATGCCGGGGTAGTTTCCCCCCAGAACCTTGTGCTCCTGATGGCGCTGGCCTACCCGGTGGGCTTTATCTTTGTGACCCTGGGCCGTTCCGAACTATTCACCGAACATACCACGCTTGCCGTACTTCCCGTCCTGAACAGATCGGCCGGCGTAAAGGATCTTCTCATCCTGTGGGGCATCATCTACGCAGGTAATCTCCTGGGAGGCTATATCTTTGCCCTCGTCGTAGGTGATTTTGCACCCGTCATGGAATCTGTCAGCAGGGAATCATTCACCTTCCTGGCACAGACGAGGATAAATTACAACTGGAGTGTCATCCTGGGCAGCAGTATCGGCGCCGGATGGCTCATGGGAATCCTTTCCTGGCTGGTTACCTCCTCGCAGGATACCATAAGCCGTATCTTTATTATCATTCTGGTGACCTTTCTCATCGGCCTGGGAGGCCTGCACCATTCCATCGTCGGATCCATTGAGGTCTTCACAGGGATGCTCTGCAGCAAGTCCATAACTTTCGCTGGATATCTCCGTTTCCAGTTCTGGGCGACCATCGGGAATGCGATAGGTGGCATCGTATTCGTGGCGATCATAAAGTACAGCCATGTGAAGAGGAGTTGAGCGGGACCGTGTGCCTGAATGTTGAGCGTAGCCGAAACATACCTCACTAATCGTAGGCCCCCGGTCGGTGAGCGTAGCCGAACCGTTCCTCATTTAAAGATAGAACGCCAGCCGCTGAGCGTAGCCGAACCGTTCCTCATTTAAAGATAGAACGCCAGCCGCTGAGCGTAGCCGAACCGTTCTTCATTTAAAGGCAGTTCCCCGGCCGGTGAACGCAGCCTTAACAAATTCAGGACCATGTGAGAATCTCTTCAATCAACAAATCAACAACTCAACAAATTCAGGACTACGTAAGAATCTCTTCAATCAACAACGCAACAAATCGAACAAATCAACAAATTCTTCCGGGATTCGTATTTTTCCGTCAAATCCGCGTTCCTCTTCCACTTCACCAAATCACCAAAACAATGAGTTCGGGGTTATCCAACGTACTGATAATCTGTAGTGTTGATAACTTTTCATCAAAAAGTCAAAAAGGGGACGCTGAGATTTGGGGGGTGAATCCCATTAAGGGCGGTCGGCGTCGACGGTGGGGGTGGATCCCAGTTGATACTAAGACGTATTACAAAGGAAGAAGCCCAAACTATGCGCTTAAACGAAGGTATGACTTCACCAGATTATAATATGATGACTTTTCAATGCAAAGATTACCGAAATGTTGAGGGAAGCCGAACCATAATTCATTTCAAGTCAGGGTCCCGCTCGGTGAGCGCAGCCTTAACAAATTCAGGACCACGTGAGAATCTCTTCAATCAACAAATCAACAACTCAGCAAATTCAGGACTACGTAAGAATCTCTTCAATCAACAAATCAACAACTCAACAAATTCAGGACTACGTAAGGATCTCTTCAATCAACAAATCAACAACTCAACAAATTCAGGACTACGTAAGAATCTCTTCAATCAACAACTCAACAACTCAACAACTCAACAAATTCAGTACTACGTAGAATCTCTTCAATCAACAACTCAACAACTCAACAACTCAACAAATTCAGTACTACGTAGAATCTCTTCAATCAACAACTCAACAACTCAACAACTCAACAAATTCAGTACTACGTAGAATCTCTTCAATCAACAACTCAACAACTCAACAACTCAACAAATTCAGTACTACGTAGAATCTCTTCAATCAACAACTCAACAACTCAACAACTCAACAAATTCAGTACTACGTAGAATCTCTTCAATCAACAACTCAACAACTCAACAACTCAACAAATTCAGTACTACGTAGAATCTCTTCAATCAACAACTC
This sequence comes from uncultured Bacteroidales bacterium, assembly GCA_963771005.1. GTDB lineage: Bacteria > Bacteroidota > Bacteroidia > Bacteroidales > DASQZK01. The sequence continues at coordinate 884,034 of CAVYRO010000003.1, read as the reverse complement.
AACAACTCAACAACTCAACAAATTCAGTACTACGTAGAATCTCTTCAATCAACAACTCAACAACTCAACAACTCAACAAATTCAGTACTACGTAGAATCTCTTCAATCAACAACTCAACAACTCAACAACTCAACAAATTCAGTACTACGTAGAATCTCTTCAATCAACAACTCAACAACTCAACAACTCAACAAATTCAGTACTACGTAGAATCTCTTCAATCAACAACTCAACAACTCAACAACTCAACAAATTCAGTACTACGTAGAATCTCTTCAATCAACAACTCAACAACTCAACAACTCAACAAATTCTTGTGGCAGTTCCCCGGTCGGTGAGCGAAGCCTAACCTTTCCCTTACCGACAGATAATGTGACCCTCCTGTTCTTAACGGTACGATCGAAAAGATCATTAGAGTCTACTTTTCCCGGTATTCAGGACTCGATATACAGCATCCCTGTATTTCCGGCTCACCGGAAGTATCTTTCCGGAAATTTCCACCTCGGAACTGGCAAAACTTTCGATATGTCCCAGGGAAATGATAAATGACCTATGGATACGGATGAATAATTCTCGGGGAAGTTTTTTCTCAAGGGATGATATGCCTTCCCTGGTGAGTATCTTTTTGTTATGGAGATGAATTGCCACATAATCTCCCACACTCTCGAGATACAGGATCTCTTCCTGCTTCAGTTTATGTGTTTTTTTATCAGCGTAAACATTTATGTAATCGGCACCAGTAACCTGTACATTTCCAGTATCCTTATTTGAGGATCCTAAGGAATCATAGAACCGGTTGACAGCTCTGAGAAAACGCGGGAAACTTACCGGTTTCAACAGGTAATCCACCACATCAAGGTCAAAAGCTTCCGGCGCATAATCCCTGTATGCTGTGGTCAGAATGATCCGCGGAGGATTGTGAACCGACCTGATGAAATCCAGCCCGCTGAGCTCAGGCATTTCAATATCCAGGAAGATCAGGTCGGGCTTACCGCTCTTCACGAGCGGTATGGCCTCTACCGCATCACTGCACCTGGCAATGATCGTGAAATCGTCAAGCCGGGTGATGTGATCAACAAGGGCTTCAATCGCCAGCGGTTCATCATCGATGATCATACATGTATAAGGCATTGCCAACGTTTTTATGAAGTGATTTTTCTCTTTGCTGCAAATGAAATTGCTTCCCAGTAATATCAAGGGGATTGGGGCTTTACAACCTCCAGGTCGACAGTGTAAAGGCCGGGAGCATCATCTGTGCGGATCCGGAAACCCTCGCCGTAGATCTTTTCAAGACGGCTCTGGAGATTCTTTAACCCAATGCCTCCCTTCGATGCAGGTACCCCGCTTACGGGTTTTGAATTCCGGATGTGAAAACGGATCCCATCCCGGTCCGAAATCTCAATGTGCACAATGGCTTTCCTTCGCTCCCCTTTCACCCCATGCTTAAAAGCATTTTCCACAAGGGGGATGAAGATCATCGGCTCAATCTTTCGCTGCGGATCACGGATATCGACCTGAACACTTACTTCCAGTTTTTTACCGTATCTCAGCTTTTCAAGCTCAATATAATCCCGTATAAATTCTATTTCCCGGATGATCTCAACCTGTGAAGAACCGGTCTCATAAAGTAGGAAATCGAGGATCTGCGAAAGTCTGAGGACCATTTCCGGGGTTTCCTCCGCCTTCTTCTTAGCCAACACATATATACTGTTCAGAGTATTGAACAGGAAATGGGGATTGATCTGTGATTTAAGCAACCGGAGCTCCGCTTCATACTTCTCCCGGGTTAGTACTTCCTGTTTCCTTGCATTGTCTGCCAGGACGGAAGTTTGCTTATAGCAATGCTCCCGAGAACGATCAGCCAGGTACTGGAGATGATGACCATAATATCCTGTAATCGCGGTGTAACGGCGTTCAACTCAAATCTCAGCCTCATGTATAGTCCGAACACAAAAAGCATCTGCAGCCAGGTGCTGAGAATAACAGCCGAGAGGGTGAAGAAAATAAAGGGAATATATTTCCGTCTGAAGTAGTATCCCGGGATAAGAATATAGTTGAACAGCCATGCATTTATCAATACGACCGCTGTCATGAACCCAGGGATAAGCATTCCGTAATGCGAAGCAGTATTCCTGTAATTGTAAATAAAAAACAGGACAGCCCAGCTCAAAATGATTAAAAGCGCTATAGGTGCATATTTTTTCAACCTGCAGACTTTATTCAGCAAATTGCACAATTTTCCCGTCGTTTGAAAAAAAATCAGATGAACAGATGTTTTAAGTCCCATTTTGACAGGATATCAGGCCGGAATGGCAAAAAAAGCCGGAATGGTAATTTTTCACCCGGATATTGTACAGGGCGTCGAATAAAATTGCGATAATCCGGCCCGTATTATAATCTTGTTTGAAAATGTTTACGGGATTCTCTTTTAATCCTTAAATTCATCACAACATGGAAACAAAATTTCTCGACATCGTACTGAACGGCATTGCCTGGTGGATCGTCATCACGGTCCTTCTTATCATCATCGTAGTACTGGGAGTCAGACTATTGGGCAGGTATCTGAAGCACAAGGAGGTGCCGCGGAAACATCTTGACCTCATCCTTTATCTGGGAGGACTTGCTCTCCTCACAGGTATTCTGGCCCAGGTTACAGGTTTTATTTCAGCTCTGAATGCCATCATCAGGGCGGCTGATATCTCGTTTGCCCTGGCTATTTCCGGTCTGAAGATCTCTTTCTATCTTCCCTGCTATGGGTTGATCGTTTCCGGATTTTCGCTGTTGGCTGTAACGATACTGCGGTGGCGGGCGGGAAAACCGGATGCATGAGCTTTGAGCGGAGTATGAACCCGATAAGTGAATCGTTATCCCTGACAGGATTTCTGAACTCTGTCAGGGATAACGATTCAATCATCATTGGTGATCCCTTATATATTCCCCCCATTTGGTTCCCTTTGCGGGACGTTTGTGCAGATCTACGTCGATGTAGATAATGGTGTCGGCTGATACCCCATAAGGAGCCTGTACCACCTCTTTCCCACCGGGCGCGTAGGCAAGTGAACAGCCGATGCAATCCCAGCCGTTCCATGCCCCGTCTTCCACCTTCCCGACATTGCTCACACCCACGAACCAGACGTCGAACATCCTGCTTATGGGTCCGTAGGCATTGCGCCAGGTGTCGCCATAAGGAGAGGCCACATTATCATATCCGGGGGTACGGCCCAGGCACAGGGTGAAAGGATGATGTCCGCGCCCATGTAACATAGGGATTTGGAAAGGGTAAGCCCGTCGGCATTTGCATCGGCACAGATCAGCAAGCCGAGGGTACCGAGCTCCGTATGCGCTACGTTCAGCATATCACCCTGGCTGTAAAGACCGTGTGCAAAATCCAATTCATTTAGCTTACGGTGTTTGGCCAGGAGATCTCCCCGGGGGCCGATGATAACGGCTGTGTTATACAGGCTGTCATCGTCTTTCTCGGCGATTCCCGCACAGACATATATATTATTTTCCCGTGCTGCCCGGCTCAGCGCCTCAAAGGAATCACCGCCAGGCACGGGTCCGGCCTCTTCCTTTGCCGAGGAATGACACCATCCGAAATCGGTCATCTCAGGAAGAAGGGCTATGCGTGCCCCGTTCCCGGCTGCCTCCCTGATCCTTTCTGAGGCTGCAGCCAGATTATGAACCGGATCCCCTCCCCTTACATCCATCTGGACCATGGCAAGTTTATATTTCGAAACCGGATCTGCTTTTCTTCGAGTCTTTGGCATGTCACTGCAGGCATTAAGCATGAAAATGCCCAGGAAACAAATACTGAACCTGGTGTGCATTAGGGTTTGGATTGATTTGAATAAAATTAAGAAAAGTTCTGTAAGGACATGAACTATTTCTAAATTATTTGGTTTACATTTCAAACTACTTTATATTTGGATATTATTTATGTTTTAAAAAACAAATATATACGGAAATGAAAACACAGGAACAGGATCTCACGGGAGCCGAAAGCATCCGCATCATCACGGAGATGATCAGTAAAACGAAAGCCAATATCAGGCATGGAAGCTTTCACCTTCTTTTCTGGGGATGGCTTATTGTATTTTGCAGCCTTTCATCTTATGCGCTGTACCGGTTTACGGACTATACCCACCCGTACTATGTATGGTTTCTCACCATGCCGGGTGTCATTGTCTCCCTGGTGTATGGTTTTGTGAAGGGGAGGAAATCCACCGCTTCAACTTATGCTGACAGGTTGTACATGTGGACATGGATGGCCTTTATCTTTGCCGCCATCGTTCTTTTCATACTACTTAACGACAATCTTGCCAATGTAACTCCGTTCATCATGATGCTTGCCGGGATCCCGACTTTTATTTCCGGGATCATCGTAAAATTCAGGCCCCTGATCATCGGTGCTGTAATGTTCTGGCTTCTGGCTATTGCGGCCCGGTTTGCAGGGAATTCATATGAACTTCTTTTTATGGCTGCAGCCGTGATTGGGGGTTACCTGGTTCCGGGTTACCTGCTGAAAAGGAGAGCGGAGCATGAAACCCTTTAAACCACTCGACCCGGTCCTGCATTCCCAGCTCAGGCTGGCCGTCGTCAGCATCCTGATGAACACAGAATCGGCCGATTTCACTTTCATCAGAGAGAAGACCGGCTCAACAGCGGGGAATTTAAGCGTTCAGATCAATAAGTTGAAAGACGCGGGATATATAGAGGTGGATAAACATTTTAAAGATAATTATCCGCGGACCGTCTGCCGGATGACAACCCTTGGAAAAAAGAAGTTTGAAGAATATGTTGATACGCTTAAGGAGTACCTGCGGTCATAGATCCGGTTGGCATTCGCCCCCTCCCAGGGACTCATTTTGAATCAAAGTAATACCAGAATGTTTCCCTGGTTTCCGCAGGAATGGTTTTACCGGCTTTTGTTAAAAATCCCAGGGCAGGATCTGCGAAAAGTTCATATTTACGGAAGCGTTTTACAGACTCCTGGCTGATCTTCAGCCTCCCGAGATCGGGCATCATCCCGGCTCCGATATTGTACATAATGAGAGCCTCTTCGATATGACGCGGGATCCCGGGATATGAGAGCTTTCTCATGCGTCCCGCTTCATCGCCCAGTGTCGTAATATTTTTCTCCAGCATGTACCAGGCCATCAGGTATTCAAAAGCCGTCTTATTGTACGGATTGGAATCCAGCAGCAATTGCAGGTTGGTTTGCGGGTTCCGGATGCTTATCTGAAAATCTTTAACAGGTTTGATCTTCATTTTTCCACCAAGTTCCTGATCAGCGCTGATCAGGCCGGGATGGTTCAATAATCTCTCGTATTTTTTAGCCCAGCTTCTGTAATGCAGCGTCTGCTTCAGGATTCCCAGGTATTTTTTAGCCATGGTATAATGCCCGTTGATAAGATCCGTCTTGATCAGCATCTTCAGGTTTTCAGGCCGGAAACCTCTTCCAACCATTGACTCATAAGCCCAGCGATGGGCTTCATTGATCAGTCCGGCTGTGTAAAAAAAGTAAACACCCCTGTCAATATTGTTGGCTCCCATTTTTGAATCCCAGGGAATAATCAGGGAGGCAGGTCCGAAATCCTGGCGGCACCGGAACATCCTGTCACATAGCTCTCCCTTCTCTGCGAGGGCAAGGTTATAATAATATTCTGCAACTAAATTTTTCAGGCGGTACTTCTCCTGGTCGTTGATCACTGCATCCCAGTCACGTTCGTATACGGATTTCTCCAGCCGGAAAAGTTTTGCAATCTTTGTATCATTCCAAATAACAAGGAGGATGACAGTAATGAGGAACATCACTGGTATTGAGGAAGGCATAATCAGCCGCATCCACTTTCCTTTCGTTCCACTTATTGACAGAACCCTTGTGAGCACCGGCAAGGAAATGACTACGGCACAAAGCAGATAAAAAATCACCATGTGCGCCAGAGGATCCCTGAACGAGAAAGGCGAGAGAAGGAGGACGCTGTCGGGCTGAAGAAAAATGAATTCCCTGAAAACAGTATAGGTGACAATGGCGAGAAGTATAAGCGCCGGGTAGGAATACCGGAGGAGCTTCCGGTCATTTTCGATGCTAAAGATGATATACATCCCCATAAAGATCCATGCGAAAGCCCCCGCCAGGTAATAAAAAGCTGGGAAGCCGGCCAAAACGTAATATCCGGCCAGTCAGGTTGACAGAACCTGACAACCGGTAGAAATAAACAGCGGTCAATAGAAATCCCAGGTCATGGCTCAGTGGCCAGTTAAAGTTCAGGTGCAATAAAAGAAGGAGGCAGGTGGGAATAACGGTGAGCAGTACGGAGGAAGAACCTTCCCTGAAAAGCTTTTTATTTATTTTTAAAAGTATAAATCCAAAGGTTGAAATTACGGCAGATAATAGCAATGAACCGTATATTGCATTGAAGTAGCCCTGCGTGAAGAAATTGCCGGCATACAAGAGGATCCCTCCCGGCTTGCCGGTAAACCCGAGAAGATAATCACCTGAAAACAGGAATAATGACTGGTTTTCCTGGTAAAAAAACAGGTGATCATGGAATCCGTACAAAAAGATGAATGAGATAATGAAAATCAAAGCTATTGCTATGGTACCCGCAGATCTCCCGGCAAAATCTTTCTTTAAAGAAGGCATCCTCATACTAAACTCATAAGATATAAATTAAATATGCAGGAGTCCTGAATTTAGTTGGCCGGGCTTCCTGCCTTCAAAGGTTCTTTTTTTGCCGCCCTTGCAAAATCACGGGGAGTGAACCCAATCTTGCCGGTAACAAATTCCGGTTTATTAAAAGTTTTCAGCATTCGTCCGTAAAGACCGGGGTCCTTCTGGGGGAGCACGAAAGGCTTACGGGCATGTCCCGATTCATCGATATAGGCAAACCACGGTCTGGCGGTGAGGCCGTCTCCCCTTTTGCTGCTGAAAACGAGCCAGCGGCTGTTGGAAGACCAGGAATGATAACTTTCCGATTCATTACTGTTGCATCTCAGACGGGATATCTTGCCGGAATGTAAATCGAGAAGATAAAGATCAGCCTCCTTGTGCCAGATCGAGAAAGTTCCATATTTATGGAGTACATACACAAGGAACCGGCCGTCAGGCGATATCCTGGGAAAAGAAACACTTTTTCCGGCGGCCGCAGCATTGAATACGGTTTCATCATCCCCGAAAGATCCAGTCCGGGAGTCAAACGATTTTCTGACCAGGTTGTATTTTATCGTTGTGAAATCAGATCCCTTCACGAATTCATCTGCCCTGCAGAAATACAGGAAGTTTCCGTCCGGGGACCACTCGGGAAAAGTTTCCATATAAGTAAGGGTATCCCTTCCTTTCACGGGAACCATCTGGTTCATTTCCGTATCATACAGGTAAAGTGATGATGCAAGGTCCAGAACCTCAATATTTTTACTGCTTACCGCATGGAAACTCTGGATAACATTGTTGGATGAAAATGCCACGTACCTGCCACCGGGATGCCAGGCAGGATAAACGGCGCTTGCATTCATCTCAGGTGTTTTCAGGTCGGTACGGGTGATTCCGTCCTTATTGCCGAAATAAGTTCCCCCCATGGAGCCTCTTACGTGGAGGAGAAATTTTTCCGGGTCATTCCCGTTGAAGGAGTGGCAATTAATGCAATTATTTTTCATTACCCGGTTATCAGCCAGTATCGATTCCCTGAAAGTTTCAATATTTCGCTGTATGATCTGGATTTCGGACCATGTCTCGTATCCTGGATAAAGTAACCTGTAACACAGCCATGGATCTGCCGGTTCGGGAGCCACGAAGATTTTTACCGGCTTGAATGCCCGCCATTTATTACTTACATCTTTTGAGAAAATCTCCAGGGTTACTGACCCTCCGGCAGACTGGTTCATCATCCTCTTCCAGTGCCTTTCAGGAAAGCGGATATCCCTGCCGGCAGACATTAGCGAAAATCCATAACCTGCCGATGACGTGACTTTCACTCTGTACCATTTTCCTTCCCCCCTGATCCGGAAATTTAAAGGGGCAATATTTACCGGAACCGTGACTCCGGCATAATCCGGTTCAAGGGAGGGAGATTTCCCCGTATTTAGAATACCTGCGTCAGGCATCGGGTTGCAGCCGGCAATTAGAAAGAGGGCCAGCATCAGGCCCGCATACCGTAAAAGTAAATCCGGCTTCATTCCTTTATTAAGAATTTGTGTCTTTGATTTTAACTGTTCCTGACAGGAATAAATCTATGACAATATAAAATAACATCAAAATATATGATACTTATATATGAAATTTTTAAGATTTCAACGGACAAAATAATGAGGATCAATATAAAAGTATCAATAATCTATTGATTAGTATTATTTTTAAAATTCCAATTAGCATACTTTTGAATTGGAGGTATTTGAAATATTTTGAGTTTGTGCATGAAATTCCCTTAAGGTTCTCTGCTATTCTTTACCAAGTTCCGAACGACTAATTTTAAAACCATGAAAGATCATACCAGGATCTCCCGAATGATCAACATAAGCTCGCCAGTGAGGGGCTCATTTCTATTCAGACTTCTTCTCTTATGCGTCTTTCTTGTATCCGCAGCTTTCCCCGGAGAAGTTTTCGGCCAGGCGGAGAAAAATATTGCCATTACCGGAAAGGTTGTGGATTCCTCAACGGGAGAAGCCATGCCCGGTGTTAATATAATTATCACAGGAACCTATACCGGTGCAATGACAGATGCCACGGGTAGTTTCAGTATCACTGTACCGGATGAAAAGTCTGTTCTGAATTTTTCCTTCATTGGCTATACCTCCAAATCCGTCACAATTGGCAAAGAGAGAAACTTACTGGTAGGTCTGGTAGCCAGCGTGACAGAACTGGATGAGATTGTTTTCGTCGGATATGGAGCCCAGAAGAAAGAAAGTGTAGTGGGTGCCATCTCACAGACGACAGGTGATGTTATTCTTCAGGGAACCCAGGGCAGTGACCTTGGAAATGCACTTACCGGCGCCCTGCCCGGCCTCATTACGATCTCCACCACGGGGGTTCCCGGGGGAGCGGGCGAGGACGACGATTATGCCCAGTTGTTAATCCGGGGAAAGAAAACCTGGAATAATGCTGAACCGCTGGTCCTGGTCGACGGGGTCGAGCGTCCGCTGCATGATGTAAACCCCTATGAAGTAGCAAGCATCTCCGTATTGAAGGATGCTTCCGCGACCGCCGTTTTCGGGGTGAAGGGTGCCAACGGAGTTATTCTTATTACGACCATCCGGGGTAAGGAAGGCAAGGCGAAACTCAGTGTTGACTTTACCACCACCGCAAAAACGATCTCAAGAATCCCGGTAAGGGAGGGTTCATATACCGCGAACCTCATGAAAAACTACGCCATTCTCAACGAACTTCCATTGTCCGAATCTTCCTGGAACAGTGTCGTTCCAAACCGTTGGCTGGAACTCTACAAATCCCAGGAATATCCGGAATATCTTCCAAGTGTGGACTGGGTCGATCAGTTTACAAACGATTATGCCATCGACAAGAACCTTAACATGACCTTGACGGGAGGAACTAAGGTTGTCAAATATTTCGGATCACTCGCCTATTTTAATGAAAACGATATCCTGAATATAAAGGACAACGGGCAGGGATACGATCCCAGCTTTGCTTTCGACCGCGTCAATTTCAGAAGTAACGTCGATTTTGATATTACCCCCACTACCCGCTTCAGCGCCAACCTCTCAGGTTTTCACTCTATCCAGAAAAGACCCGGGGGGGATAAATGGGCGGGATGGCCTTATTTATATTCGGCACCACCGGATCTTTGGCCTGCCCAGTATTCCGATGGCACCTGGGCCGATTACGCCCTTTACGACAGGTTCAGCAATGGTATCTATGCCTTCAATTTTTTCGGAGTGGATGTCACGAAGACAACCAATGTGACAACTGATTTCATGCTGGATCAGAAAATGGATTTCATTACGGAAGGGCTTTCCTTCAATGCAAAACTTTCCTATGACAATACAGCCTATTCATCAGGTCCCAATATCCAGGGTTACGGGAAACTGACAAAATGGATCAGCCCGGCTATTGTGGATGAAATTACACCCGGTATGTCACAGGCTGACATCAAGGACCTGGAATCGAAATATACATTTTATCAGATTCCCGAGGACCTTCCCCCCACCGGGTATAATTATGTGGAGCTTCCCAATTCCTACGAAACCGAAAGCGCTAACCGGAATGTATACCGGTCCCTTTATTACCAGGCCTCTCTCAATTATGCGCGCGACTTCGGGAAAAATTCCGTTAGCGGACTCATCCTGATGAGCAGGCAGGAAAGGGCAACCGGCAGCAACTTCCCGAGCTACCGGGAAGACTGGGTTGGCAGGGCCGTTTATGCGTACGACAGGCGTTATCTCCTTGAGTTGAATGGCGCTTACAACGGGTCGGAGAAATTTTCCAGGGATTACCGGTTCGGCTTCTTCCCCTCCATGGCGGTTGGCTGGGTGGTATCCAATGAAAAATTCTTTGAAAATATCAAACCGGTGATGAACAACTTGAAGTTCAGGTATTCCGACGGACTTGTGGGTAGCGACGAAGGAATAGCAAGGTGGTTGTATGTAGGTAGCTGGGTTGTCCTGCCACCAACTACTTCAGCCTCCTCCGAGGATATTATGCGATTTGGATATCCCTATCTCCAGAATGCCTATCCGCTGCGTTATGAAGGAGTCATTCCAAATCCGGATATCCAATGGGAAACTTCTCACAAACAGGACTTTGGTATTGAGACCGGGTTCTTTGATAACAGGATCAGGCTCACCTATGATTATTTCACGGAAAAAAGGACGAATATCTTCGTTACAGGAAATGAACGGGTCATCCCCGACTATATCGGGGTGAACCCGGTATCTGCTAATATCGGGGAAGTGGATATGCATGGCTGGGAATTCGAAGCATATTTTTCCAATACTTCACCCAGGGGATTGAACTACTGGTTTTCCTATTCCATAGCTTATGCAAAAGATAAGATCATTGAAAGAGGCGATCCCATTCTCAAACCCTCCTATCAGAAACAGGCCGGATACCAGATCGACCAGCCCAGGGTGATCCTGAACCAGTCTGAACATCCGATACTCACATGGAACGATATATATAATACGGTGCAGGGAATTACGAATTCGCAACTTCTTCCCGGTGATTTTGCCAGGGTGGATTTCAATTCTGACGGCATTGTAGACGACAACGACGATGTACCGTACGGTTATCCTTCAAGGCCGCAGTATTCCTATGCTCCTGCAGCCGGAGTAAGCTATAAAAATCTCAGCCTTACAACCCGCTTTTACGGCGTATTCAATATTGAAGGTGAGGTGGGAACTTACCGTGGAGCATTTGCCAACCAGTATTCGGTTGTATATCCATGGAATATGGAATACGCATGGTCGCCCGAATTTGACAATACGGCAAGTGCCATCAATCCCGGTCTGCGTTTCAATACAAGCTCCACCAGCGGTTATGTGGCAACCACAAGGGCTTATCTCAAACTTCAGCATGCCGAAGTTGCATACGACCTGAAAGCCCGCTGGATAGAGAAAGTCGGACTCACGCGGGTTAGGTTTATCATCAGCGGCGACAATTTCATTCTCTGGGCAAAAATGACCGAAGATCTCGATGCAGACCGGCCCACCGTACAGACAGACACCCGCAGGACCTATCCTAAATTCAGGAGGTATAATTTTGGCATTAACCTCAATTTTTAATGAAAATTCAATTCATAAGAAGAAACGATATGAAAACAACCGGTTATCTGCTGATCCTCGCAATGAGCGCCATCTTCCTGGCCTCATGCGAGAAATACCTGGATAAGACGCCCGAGGCAACCGTGTCGGAGGAGGATATTTTCGGAACTTATGAATCCTTTCAGGGATTTCTTGATGCCAACTACGGTGAGGTGATCAACTATAATACAACATATCCCACCACTACGGCAAATATGGGGGGAGAAACCCTGAATGATTTCATAAGCTGGTCGCCCGCATATACTTCATGGAGAGGCAACTACTGGTATATTGCCGGAGCGGATGATTATTCATTCAACGATTATACTTCTCTCTACATGAACGGAAAATACGCTTACGGTATTTTTAAGGATAACGGGGGAGGCGGGATATGGACCGGGGGATGGCGCGGGATCCGAAGATGTAACGTCGCGCTGGAAAACCTCCCTCTCCTGTCAGATGCCACGGAAGAAGAGAAACAGCTTATCCAGGGACAGATCTATTTTTTCAGGGCGTATTTCCACCAGCAGATCATCGATGCCTTCGGAGGCATGCCCTATATCGACGCCGTATATTCTCCCGGTGATGAAGTGAAACTAAGCCGTCTTACCTATCAGCAATGTGCGGACAAGGTGGTGGAGGATTATGACAGGGCAATCTCCCTTCTGCCCGTCGACTGGGACAATACCGTTGTTGGCGGTCAGCGTCCGGGCGCCAATTTCGGCAGAACCACCAAAGGAGCCGCAATGGCATATAAGGCCAAAATGCTGTTGTATGCAGGCAGTCCGCTTATGAATAAATTCTCCGGGAATGACTACTCTTATAACCAGGAATATTGCCAAAAGGCCGCTGCCGCAGGGTGGGAAATGATCAAGCTGGCCAGGACCGGCGCTTACCAAATGACAAATTTCGATGATATCCTCACCATGTTCGCCAGGCTCGACGGGATCATTCCAAGGACCAGCGAGACCATCTGGCAAAAAATCAGGAAGAACGAGGGACCCTATGATCATGAGAGCTATATTTCCAGGCAGTACAGCTTCGCCAGGATGGGAGGAAGGTATAATGAACAGGTCAACCAGCTCTTCGTGGATAAATTTGAAATGGCCGACGGGACGCGATACAAGGTGGAATATGACAGCGATAGTACAAAACGCTGGGAGAACAGGGATCCCAGGTTTAGGAAATACATTATCATCGACCGTGAGCAACATGGCTACGACGAAAGATCAAAAATATACCTCTATGTAGGGGAAGGGAGCGATAAAAATTCACAGGCGCAGATCACACTCCCATACCTGATCAAAAAATTCTGGCCGGTGGGAGCGAACGGTTATGACAGGGATTATAACAATTTAAGGATCATTTCACCACTTATGCGGCTTGCTGAAGTTTATCTCGATTATGCCGAAGCCGTTACGGCAGCTTACGGACCAACAGGTATGGCGCCGGGTGCGGATCTTACGGCAGTAGACGCGCTCAATATCGTACGCCAGAGAGCGGGAATGCCTGCAGCCACTGCTGCAGCCCCGGGATACGACAGTTTTATGGACCTTCTCCGCAACGAGAGAACGGTGGAATTCTGCTTTGAAGGTCATTACTGGTATGATACAAGAAGATGGCATACGTCTCACCTGGATCTCGATTGCGTTGACCTTTCCTTTGATAAGGACTGGACCCCCGAATCCTTTGTGAGATCAGTAATAAAAAAGAGGGTCTTCGAAGATCCAAAGCATTACTGGCTGCCCATCAACCGGAATCAGGCGCTCCTGTATCCGGGCATGTATCAGAATCCGGGATGGGAATAGTGAATGGCTGAATCATAGCATGGATTAATACTATAATAAAAAAACCATGAAGAGGAAATCTTTGCAGGTCATAGTGGCGATTTTGAGTCTGAACTTACTTTTACCTGTATTTTCAATGGCTCAGGGTCCTCAGAATATCATTACAATAACCGGTGAAGACGGCTCACCCGTGGCAGGTGCAAGTGTTATCATAGGTGAGGGGAGCCGGGCAGTGTTTACCGACGAAAATGGAAAGTTCTCAATGCCTTCCGACAGCATCGTACCGATATTAATTGAGGCTGAAGGTTATGACAGCCGGATCCTCTCTGCCGAAGAAACATGGAAAGTACAAAATGTCACCCTGATAAAGATCCCGTACCAGGCCGGACAAAAAAACAGGGTTCACATGCCTTTCGCAACCTATGCCAGGCGGGAGGTTGCCGGAACAGTGACTGTTCTTTCCCCGGGCGAGATCCTTCACCACGACCAGACAGATGTTGAAGGTGCCCTACGTGGAAGGGTCCCCGGCATGTTCGACCCCTCGGATATACGTGGCATGGGCAATCCCCTGATGGTCATCGACGGTATTCCGAGACCTGCCATGGATATCAACCTGCAACAGGTTGAGCAGATCACCGTGGTGAAAGACCTTGCTTCCTCCTTGCTGTACGGCTCCCGGGCTTCTAACGGAGTGATCCTGATCACAACGAAACGCGGAGAGCCTCTTAAAAAAACGCTTCAATTTACCGCTGAAAACGGTTTTAATAAACCCATAAGCTATCCGGAATACCTGGGTGCCGCCGATTATATGGAACTCTATAATGAAGCCCTGGCGAACGATGGTCTAACCCCTAAATTTTCAACTGCGGACATTGCCAATACCCGCAGTGGCATTGATCCGGTCCGCTATCCGGATGAGGATTATTACAATTCAACTTATCTTAAGAACTGGTCCGGTTATCAGAATATTGTTGGCGAAGCAGGCGGGGGAAATGAAGTGGCACAATACTATCTCAATCTCGGATGGCACCGGGAAAACGGTTTGCTTAAGATTGGCGAAGGAGCAAAGGAAAAGACCGACCGTTTGAACATGAGAGGAAACATCGATTACAAACTTAAGGAAGCGATTAAATTAAGGTTTGACGGTACCGTGGTGTTCAACCTTTCCGATGGACCGCGGTATACCGATGAAGATTTCTGGGGCCTTTCTTCCACCCTTCATCCCGAATATTACCCGGTGCTGATCCCTGCCAACCTCATTAAAGATCCGACTCTCCTCGGCGCCGCAAAACTGCTTAAAGGCGGCTATGTCCCCGGAGGTACATCGGAACATATGACCAATATTTACGGTGAACTGACGAGAAACGGACCCAGTAAGACCAATGACAGGCTGATCCAGATCAGTACGGGACTCGATTTTGATCTGGGTTCTGTAACGCCCGGACTGACAGCTTCCGTATATTTTTCATTCGACATGTATAACATGTTCAAAACCGACCTGCTGAACACGTATGCAGTATACCATCCTTCGTATGCCGGCGATAGTATAGCATTCTCCAAGTATGGGGTTGATTCAAAGGTGGATGCCCAAACCGTTACCGATGAATTCTACTACCGGCAGACGGGAGTTTACGGAACTCTGAATTATGACCGGCATTTCGGGGGACATCACCTCAGGGCCACAGCTCTTGGATACAGGGATCAGTACAGCGTGGATAATATACTTCAGCCTGCCAAACACCTGCATTTCGGGGTAAGAGCTAACTATGTATATAAGGATAAACTGATTGCGGAATTTACAGGTGTGATGGCCGGCTCTTCCAAATTATTCGAAACGGTTCCCTATGCATTCTCACCGGGTGCCAGCCTGGCCTGGATCCTTTCCGAGGAAGATTTTCTCAGAGATCACCCCGTGATTAACTACCTTAAGTTAAGAGCCAGTTGGGCCATAAATAACAGCGATGAATCGATACAGAACTTTTACCTGGGCAGGGATTACTTCGAGGAAAGCTCGGTTTATTACTACAATCAAAGTCTTGCATACAATTCCTCGTGGGATATGTCCATGGGCAATCCCTCTCTTGGATGGGAAAAAACCATGAACTTCAATGCCGGGTTCGAAACCATGGTCCTGGATTATAAATTAGGTTTTGAAGGAGCATTCTTTTATAATAAAAGGTACGACCTGATCGCCCAAAAAGAGAATATTCTCCCCGGATATTTCACGGGACTTCCCTGGGACAATTACGGAAGCATTGAGTCAAAGGGAGTTGAAGCCGGTTTGAATTATACGGTAAAAACCGGTGGATTTAAATTCCGGGCCGGAGCCAATCTCGTCTATTCAATACCCAAAGTACTCACGGCAGACGAACTTAATTATCCCGACAATTACCGGAGTATTATCGGACGCCCATCAGATGCTGTTTTCGGCTTCGTAGCCCTCGGTTTATTTGAGGACCAGGCCGAAATTGATAATTCACCGTTGCAGACGTTCGGTACGGTCAGGCCCGGCGACATTAAATATAAGGATCTCAACAATGATAATGTGATCAACAACGAAGACCAGATGATGATCGGCAATTCGGATCCCAGGATCGGCTATGGTCTGACGCTCAATATCACTTACGGAGCCTTTGAATTATTCGCGCTGGCCATTGGTCAAAACGGGGAGGACAGGATATTCAACGATCCATACTACTGGGTATACGGCGACCGGAAATATTCCGAAGTGGTCAGGGACCGCTGGACTCCGGAAACCGCTTCAACGGCTTCATATCCAAGGCTTTCCTCAACATCAAGCCCGAATAATTTTATTAACTCTTCCTATTGGTTGTACGAAAATAGCTGGCTGAAACTACAGACGGTTCAGCTAACCTACTCGCTAAAGGATCTTCAATTTGCCGGTCTTAGCGGGGCACGTTTTTTCGTTAGAGGATATAACCTGTGGAATGCCTCACAAATCAGGGATAAGACGGAACTGAACATCGGTTCTGCTCCGCAGACCCGAAGTTTTTCGCTTGGCCTGGCCGTACAATTTTAAATGCAAAACCAGAGACATGAGAACATATATCAAACCGGTCCTGCTGTTTTTAACCGTGCTTACAGCATCGTGTGAAAAGTTTCTTGAACCGCAGCCCGAAGGGACACTTTCCAGGGAGGAACTCCTCGTCAATCCTTCATTCGCAGAAGGTTTGTTAATGACGGCGTATGCAGCCCTGCCGGAAGATTATCATTTTTCAACGGACGTGGCTTGCGATGACGGCGTTACGAACGATAAGGAATCCGAATACCGCCGGATGGCTATCGGGGAGTGGTTATCTTCCTTTGACCCGGTTTCAGCATGGGCGGATGCCTATAAGCAGATCTCCTATATAAACAGGTTTTTGGATGTTTATGAATCCGTAGCCTGGTCGAATGATCCAAGCCTCGGTAAAACGGAGAATGAGCTCCGGAATACATTACATCTCAAGCGGCTGAAAGGTGAAGCCTTCGCATTGAGAGCATGGTATCAATACCTGCTGTTGCAAAACCATTCCGGGAAATCCGCCGGCGGGCAGCTGCTTGGTTATCCTGTGATCAATGAGATTATGATGACGGATGATGATTGGGAAATACCCCGCAATACGTTCGCTGAATGTGTAAAAAATATTTTCACCGATCTTGATACTGCAATCGCGAATCTGCCGTCGGTATGGGCTGACGGTGGTGGGGCTTCGGAAAATGCCACTAGTGGGGCCCGATTTGAAAACCGTATCAATGGTAATACCGCAAGGGCTTTAAAATCGAGGGTGGCCCTTCTTGCAGCAAGCCCGTGCATTCGCCGATGCACAGGCTGCTTCGTGGGCAGAAGCGGCCGGGATTTCAGCCGGTCTGCTTTCCGACCTGGGCGCCTTGTACAACAAAGGGGTTGCTTTTTATAAGGAGAAGAAAAATAAGGAGATCATCTGGAACAGGGCCGAGGTGCAGCAGAAGAACTGGGAAGAAGAGAATTTTCCGCCCACATTGTTCGGAAGTGGCCGGACCAATCCGTCACAGAATCTTGTCGATGCCTTCCCGATGGCAAACGGCTTTCCCATAACCGACCCCCTCAGCGGGTACGATCCGGCACATCCTTTCACCGGCCGTGATCCGCGGCTCGGCCAATATATTCTCTTTAACGGTTCAACCTTAAAAAGTGCCGTTGTGAACACATACGTCGGAGCCGACCTGGATGGAATCAATTCCCTTGTCTCTTCAACCCGCACCGGGTATTACCTGAAAAAATTCATGTCCGAAGGTGTATCCCTCACTCCGGGCAGTTCGGTCAATTCGGGGCATAACTATACTCTTATCCGTATGACGGAGGTTCTGTTGAATTTCGCGGAAGCAGCCAATGAAGCCTGGGGACCCGACGGCGATCCCAACGGTTACGGATTCACTGCAAGAACAAAGATCGCTGAGTTAAGGCATAGGGCCGGGCTATCTCCCGATAACTATCTGGCATCGGTGGTAAGCCAGGCTGATATGAGAAAACTGATACGTAACGAGAGACGTCTTGAACTCTGTTTCGAAGGATTCAGATTCTGGGATATCCGCCGCTGGAATGAACAGGCATTGATGAATGAACCGGTAAAAGGGGTTTACATTACGATGAAAAATGATTCAACTTATTCCTATACCTACAGTAATATCGAGGAGAGGATTTTCTCGCCCGATATGATCTATGGTCCCATTCCCTATGAAGAGACCCTGAAATATAATATTGAACAGAATTCAGGTTGGTAGATCCAAATGCATATAAAAATTAAAGTTATGAGAAAGGCATTTATTTTCCTCTTGATACTTACAGGAATGACAGCCTGTGATAATCAGAAACAGGAATTCCCCGATTTTGAACTGCAGGCAGTTTATTTCCCCATTCAATCTCCTCTGCGGACTCTTTCGCTTGGGGAAGACCGGGTGGATAATACACTTGACAGGGAGCACAAGCTGGATATTGCTATGAGCATCGGGGGTATGTATGACAATTACCAGAACTGGACGGTTGATTATGTCGTTGATCCCTCCCTGACTAATAATGCATTTATTTCCGCAGGCGTTCCACTCATTGCTCTTCCGGAAAGTTATTATACGCTAAACCCTTTAAATACAGCCATTATACACAAGGGGTCCTTCAACGGCCTGATTCGAGTTGAACTGGCCGATGCATTTTTTAATGATTCTATAGCCGTTACCGGACAGTATGTGATCCCGCTAAGGATAACAGGAACCTCGGCAGACAGCGTACTTTCCGGAAAGAAAATGAAACCCGGGGAAGCCGACAGAAGGATTGCTGCCGATTGGGAATCGGGGAAGGCTCCCAAAGACTGGGTTTTATACGGGATAAAGTATGTCAATGCATACCATGGCACCTATCTGCACCGGGGCCGGGATATCGTTTCAACCGGCGGAGTTATAACTGACACTGTTGTATTTCGCAATCGTTATGTGGAGAAGGACCTTATTATAAAGCTGACCACCCTGGATACGAAAACCGTTTATACTAACGGTGTTGCGGCTAAGGTCAGCAACACAGGCAAGTATGCCATGACCCTGGAATTCGGGAATGCCGAAGGAGGATCAGGACCGGTTACGATCACTCCACGTGCCGGCTCTTCCTATTCCGTGGCCGGAAGCGGGGAATACCACGATCTCTCATCCACCACGGAAACCTGGACAGGTCTGAAATGGCAGTCGATGTACCTGAATTATACCTATACGGAAGGCGCCAACACCCACCAGGTAGCTGATACTCTGGTATTCAGGGACAGGGGAATAAAATATGAGATTAATCCGGTACTGGTTGGATTATAAGAATGGGGTTATGAGGTTATGGAGTTATGGAGTTATGGGTTATGGGGTTATGGGGTTATGGGGTTTACCAATTCACCAATCCTTTACATGGGGGAGATAGAATGGACAAAGAATAAACTGTTGGGATGACTCAATAAATAAACAAATAAATCAGAAACGATTCAATGGTTTTCTTATGAAGGGCCTTTGGCCTGCCTTACCACCATCCGAAACGTTCTTCGTTCATCGAATTGACCGGTCCCTGAGCGAAGTCGAAGGGTTGTCGAGTTTTCTTTCTGACACTAATTATGTCTTGTGTTTTGTAGTTTGATATTTATAATTTGATATTCCTATTTTTTCAAATCCCTGAATTTGCTTCCGGACTCTGTTTAAAGCTGGTGAATTCTAAAAACATCGCCTCAGAATACTTCGATTGAAAAATGCTGCATTGATGAACATTTTGGCTCTTTATCTAAATTAAAAACCTTTTGCTATGTCAACGCCTGAGAAAACCAAATCTGCCCGTCTCGTTTCACTGGATACCATGCGGGGTTTTACCATGTTCTGGATCGTGGGGGGTGGTGCACTGATCGAAGCCCTTGGCAAGCTTGGGCATAACAGTGTTACCGGATTCTTTGTATCCCAGATGGACCATTCCGCATGGGAAGGTTTGCGCTTTTACGACTGCATATGGCCCGGTTTTATGCTTATGGTCGGTGTCTCCATTCCATTCGCATACGCCAGGAGGTCCCAGACCCAGAGTTATCCCCGGATGCTGAATCATGCGATCCGAAGATTTCTCATTTTGTTTCTGTTAGGTTCCATAAGAGAATCCGTCAGCCTTGGAAACCCTTACCTGATAGAGCTCAGCAGCGCCCTTCAACCCATTGCAGTGGCCTACCTCGTAGCCTTCCTGCTGGTGCGGAAATCCTGGAAATTCCAGGCATCGGCTGCCCTCCTCATCCTCCTTGCCTATGGCCTGGCATTAGCCCTTATCCCTGTTCCCGGAGTAGGTTCAGGATCGTATGCACAGAACGCTAACCTCGTATGGTACGTCGATAAAACTCTTTTGCCGGGCCGTACGGGAGATTCAGTGTTCATTGAAGGCTGGGGAACGATGATCTCCATGATCCCGCCAATTTCAACCACGATACTTGGCCTGCTTATGGGCCGTTTACTTATGAGCGAACGGACCCCGGGCGTACAAAATTAAAATAATGGCACTTACCTGCGCAGGGGTGCTTGCAACAGGCTACATCGTCTCCATTTTTGTTCCCGTAGTAATGAAAATGTGGACTGTCTCCTACGGACTTCTCAGCGCAGGATGGGCATGTTCGGTCTTGCTCCTCTTCTACTGGATCATCGATGTCAGGGAGAAGAAGAGGTGGACGTATTTCTTCGTCATTATCGGGATGAATGCACTGGCCATCTATCTCTCCGGTACCGTCATGAAACTATCAGAGATCACACATGTATTCACTAAAGGGATCGCACAGCCACTGGGGCAATTCGGTCCTTTATTCGTCATTGTCATCTTTGTGGGAACGGAATGGCTGATCCTGCAATGGCTTTACAAAAAAAGGATCTTTCTTAACCCTTAAAAACTATATCTGAAAAGATTTTCCTTTCATCCCTTATTTTATCATCTGAGAATTCCGATTTTTCGGTTTATACTATTGCTTATTATCATAAAAACCAGGTGCCAGTCCCTTTTTTGAAGGCTCAATGGATTAGGTTTATTAACCCTTCACCCTCACTCATACTTAATCAAATAACCCGGGCATGACGACGCCTCGTCTTAAGGAAACAAATTTGATTGGTACTTATATTGCATAATTATTTAAATATCGCCTCATAATTGACATAATTATATAGATAAGTATAATTAATGTAATGATTAGTACTATTATTCAATCCGCGATTGTCATAATTTTGGTAGGTAACCGGCAATCAGGCAAACCAGATGCTCTCAGGATAGCCTGCAGATAGAGATACCGGCTTGTTTCCTTCCAGGTTCTTTCTGTTAATCATCGAAGCCATGAAAATTTATATACTACATTTCCCGGGTTACCAAATTAACCGTCGTTTCGGCTTTCTGCTGTTATTCAAACTTTCCATCATGGTTTTTGCAATATTGGCATCTCCGAATGCCGTTCATGGACAGGCAGAAAACAATATCGCTATCACCGGGATCATAAAAGATGCTTCAACAGGAGAGGTTTTACCGGGCGTGAATGTTATCGTTGAAGGAACCTATACAGGAGCGATGTCGGATGCTTCAGGAAAATTTGAGATCAAAGTTCCTGATCCGGAATCCGTTCTTAAGTTCTCTTTCATTGGATATACAACTCAGTCGGTCAAAGTGGGGAATCAAAGAAATCTCCTTATTGGTCTGGATCCGAGTGTTACCGAATTGGATGAGATCGTTTTTGTAGGATATGGTGCTCAAAAGAAAGAAAGTGTCGTAGGAGCTATCTCTCAGGCATCAGGTGATATTATTCTGGAAGGAAGGCAGGGAGGGGACCTGGGTAATGCGCTGACCGGAGCTCTCCCGGGACTTATTACTATTCAGACTTCAGGTATTCCGGGGGGATCCGGGGAGGACGATGATTATACCCAGTTGTTAATCCGTGGACAGAAAACATGGAATAATGCTGCCCCTTTGGTGTTGGTAGATGGTGTGGAACGCCCGCTTCATGATGTCAATCCTTACGAAATTGAAAATATTTCCGTACTGAAGGATGCTTCAGCCACCGCTGTATTTGGTGTAAAGGGAGCTAATGGTGTTATCCTGATCACTACCCGGAGAGGTAAGGAAGGCAAGGCCAAATTGTCTTTCGATGCCGGTATTACCGCAAAAACCATTTCCAGGGTTCCGCAGAGAGCCGGATCTTACCAGGCAAATTTAATGAAGAACTATGCAATCTTAAATGAGGTTCCCGTAAAAGAGTCTTCCTGGAAATACATGGTTCCTAATCAATGGCTGGAATACTATAAAAATGGCACTTATCCGTATTATTTGCCGGATGTTAACTGGCAACAGGCATTTTCGAAGGATTATGCCTGGGACAGAAACGCAAACCTGACCCTGACGGGCGGGACGAAGAATGTAAAGTACTTTGGTGCACTGTCCTATCTGCACGAAGGGGATATTATCAACATCAGTGATATGGGGCAGGGTTACAGTCCGAACTTTGAATTTGACAGGCTGAATTTCAGAACGAATATGGATTTTGATATTACCCGTTCCACCACTTTTTCAGCTAATCTCTCGGGATACCACTCCATTGCACAACGACCTTCCGGAAATAAATGGGCAGCCTGGTATTCGATGTATTCAACACCACCCGACCTGTATCCGGTAAGATACCCTGATGGCGTGTATGGCGAAAATGAAGCGTGGCAGAGATTCCAGAATGGGATCCTTGCCTTTAACTATTCGGGTTACAGTATTGAAAAAACAACCAACATCAATACCGACTTCATGCTGAACCAGAAACTTGATTTTGTAACCGAAGGTCTTTCAGCAAATGCAAAATTATCCTATGACAATACCGGATCATCATCCGGTCCGAATGTGACCGGTCACAGTCTTCAATCAAAATGGATCGATCCAACGATTGTTGATGAAATAAAACCTGGAATGACAGAAGAGGAAATACAGGCACTCGAAGAAAAATATACTACCTGGAATTATCCTCAAACAGCCGGCGAAGACGGGTTTGACTGGTATCCGCTGCCGAATACCTATGGGACAGAATCTGCAAGTAATTACGCGTACAGGTCACTTTATTACCAGTTATCTCTCAATTATAACCGTGATTTCGGGAAGCACTCGGTATCCGGACTTGCCCTGATGAGCCGTCAACAGAGAGCGGTAGGTGACAATTTTCCCAGTTATCGTGAGGACTGGGTAGGAAGAGCTGTCTATAGCTATGACAGGCGATATCTCTTTGAATTTAATGGCGCTTACAATGGTTCTGAGAAATTTTCAAAAAAATACCGCTTTGGGTTCTTTCCTTCATTAGCAGTAGGCTGGGTGATCTCAAATGAGCAATTCTTTGAAGATCTCAAACCCGTGGTCAGTAATTTTAAGTTTCGTTATTCAGATGGTGTGGTCGGAAGTGACGAAGGCATTGCCCGGTGGTTGTATGTGGGGAGCTGGATCTCCTATCCGTACACCGATGATCCGGGGAATTACGGATCGACTGATATTTTCCGGTTTGGGGCACCTTACCTGCATAATGCATACCCTCTTCGATATGAAGGAGTTATCCCGAATCCTGATATTCAGTGGGAAACGTCACATAAACGTGATTTCGGGATTGAATCAGGATTTTTTGAAGACCGTTTGCAGTTAACTTTTGATTATTTTAAGGAAAACAGGACAAATATATTTATTGCAGGTAACGACAGGGCAGTTCCGGCCTTTTATGGAGCAGTACCTGTTGCCGCCAACCTCGGTAAGGTAAATGTCCATGGTTGGGAATTTGAAGGGCAGTTTTCTCATACAATGGCTAACGGAATTCATTTTTGGTTTTCCTATGCCTGGAGCTTCGTGAAAGATAAAATAATCGACAGGGCAGAACCCATACTCAAACCCTCCTATCAGAAGGAAGCGGGTTATCAGATCGACCAGCCACGAGTCGTCTTAAACCAGAGTGCGCATAGCGTAATGGAAACATGGAATGATATATATAATACAGTAGAAGGCAATAATAATATTGATCTCCTTCCGGGAGATTTTGCCAGGATTGATTTTAACTCCGATGGAGTAATCGATGACAATGACCGGTCGCCCTACGGATACCCTTCCAGGCCCCAGTATAGTTACGCTCCAGCGGCAGGGATCACCTTCAGGAAGTTCAGTGCGAGTGTTAGATTTTACGGAATATATAATATTGAAGGCGGGATACAATCCTACCTTGGCTCCTTCGATGATCAGTTCTCTACCGTTTACCCCTGGGATATTGAAAAAGCATATTCGCTTGAGTTGAATAATACAAGGGATGCGGTCAGTCCGGCTTTAAGGTTTACTTCCGGCGGTGCAGGAGGATACGTGGATCAGCCCCGCTCCTACCTAAGACTTCAGCACGCTGAAATTGATTATCTCCTGTCAGCCCCGTGGATCAAAAAAATGGGGCTTTCGGAAATGCAGTTTATCCTGAGCGGGGACAATCTCTTTTTGTGGTCTAAAATGTATGAGGATCTGGATGCACCCCGGTCGACACCTCAGAGCGACCGGCGAAGACCTTATCCGGTCTTGAAACGCTACAATTTTGGAATTAAATTCACTTTCTTATAAAAATGAACCCTTTAGTGCAGAAAATATGAAAAGAATTAAATACATGTTCATTATTGCCATGGGTGCCATTTTGTTCGCATCATGTGATAAATATTTGGATAAAACACCCGATGCGGTAGTGACTGATGAGGATATTTTCAATACCTACGAATCGTTCCAGGGATTTGTCGATGCTAATTATCCGGAAGTTGAGAGTTACAATATGCACTACCTGACCACGACGATGGATCTGGGCGGGGATGTTTTTTCCTATGTGCACTGGGCGAGTGGCTGGCTGGGCAATGACGGAGATTACTGGTATATAGCAGGCGGGCATAGCGACGATACGCCATCCTTATTTAACAGTACTTTTGGCGAGGCTTTCTGGGGCCCGAATGAGACTACCGGTATTTGGGCAGGTGGATGGAGGGGTATCCGAAGGTGTAATGTAGCTCTTGAAAATTTCCATCTCCTGTCCGACGCAACCCAGGAGGAGAAGGACCTGATCGAAGGGCAGATTTATTTCTTCAGGGCATTTTTTCATGCCGAAATTATTGCTTCATACGGAGGCATGCCCTTCATTGATGTTGCCTTTGATCCCGGGGATAATATGTTTTGGCCACGTCTCACCTATCAGGAATGTACGGAAAGGATCATTGAAGATTACGATAAGGCAATTGCTCTCTTACCGGAAAATTGGGATCAAACCACCCTCGGGGCTAAAAGTCCGGGCACAAATACCGGGAGAGCAACAAAAGGAGCAGCACTGGCTTATAAACAAAAGGCATTGTTGTACGCCGGGAGTCCATTGATGAACAAGTTCTCCGGTAATGATTATTCCTATAACAAAGCGTATTGCGAGAGAGCTGCCGCTTCAGGATGGGAAATGATAAAGCTCATCAATAAAGGTGTATATAGCCTGGTGCCATTTAGTAATTACAGCGACAATTTCTATAAACTCGACGGTACAATGCCCGAAACATCTGAGACCGTTTTTCAACGTTGGGATGATCGTTTCGGTGAGTATAATTTCGTAAGCCATGTAGGTGAACTCTATGCACCTGCAACAGCCGGCGGTGAATCAAACTGTGAAACAGTGAATCAGGCTTACGTTGATCGTTTTGAAATGGCAGATGGAACCCGTTATAAAACCGAATATGATTATGATAGTACGAAACGCTGGCAAAACAGGGATCCAAGGTTCCGCCAGAATATCTACGTTGACAAGGATTACTTCGGTTATCACGAAAGAACACAGCTAAAACTTTATGAAGGGGACGGTAGCGATAAGACCATAAACAATCAGATTGCCCTACCTTATCTGATCAAAAAATTCTGGCCCAAAGGGGTCAATAATTACGACAAAATGTGGACACAGTTTCGCGTTGAGTCCCCACGGATGCGACTTGCAGAGGTGTACCTCGATTACGCCGAAGCTGTCACAGCAGCGTATGGCCCTAACGGAAAGGCTCCCGATGCTGACCTGACAGCAGTTGATGCTATCAATATTATTCGTGAGAGGGCAGGAATGCCTCTCGTCACGGCTGCAGCAGAGGGATACGCGGACTTTATGGATCTGGTGTGGAATGAAAGGGATGTGGAACTCTGCTTCGAGGGTCAATTTTGGTTTGATATCCGCAGATGGCATATTGCACATCTTCCTGAATATAAAGAAATTATTGATTTGTCCTTTGATAAGGATTATACATATTTCAACAGATCTGTATTTTTAATCAGAACTTTTGAAGATCCCAAACACTATTGGCTTCCTCTCCCGAGAGACCTTGTTCAGTTATATCCTGAAATGCATCAAAACCCGGGCTGGGAATAACCTCTTTTATGCATTATATGCTGGTCATTATTATATAAATATAGAATTATGCATAGGAAATTTTGGCAGATGGTCGCGGCAGTTCTCAGTTTGAACCTGCTATTTCCGGTTCTTTCGAACGCTCAAAATGGTCAGTATAAGGTTACCGTAACGGATGAGAGCGGAACCCCAGTTCCGGGTGCAAGTGTTATCATCGGGGAAGGAATGAGAGCTGTATTTACGAATGAAAATGGTGAATTTGTCATGCCGGCTGACAGTGTTGTTCCGGTCTTTGTTGAGGCTGACGGTTTTGAGTCGAAACTGATCAGATCAAGTGAGTCGTTGGGCCTTAAAAATATTACCCTGGAAAGGGTCCCGGTCCAAATGGGAGAAAAAAACAAGGTATTCATGCCTTTCGGCATTTTTGCCCGGCGACAGCTTGCAGGTGATGTTACCGTGCTTTTACCCGGAGATATCTTAAAATACGATCAGACAGATGTACCGGGAGCACTAAACGGCAGAGTTCCGGGAATGTTTAGTCCCTCAAACATACGAGGAATGGATGCACCACTGATGGTTATTGACGGTATACCCAGGCCGGCCTCCGATATTAATATCCAGCAGGTTGAACAGATAACCGTTGTTAAAGATCTGCTCTCCTCGATGCTTTACGGATCTCAGGGATCAAACGGGGTCATTCTCATCACAACCAGGCGTGGTGAACCGCTGAAAAAAACATTACGGTTCACTGCCGAAAACGGATTCAACAAACCGGTCAGTTATCCTAAGTACCTGAATGCTGCCGGTTATATGGAATTATATAACGAAGCGCTGGCCAATGATGGTCTGGCTCCTAAATTCTCAAACGATGAGATCGCAAATACAAGGAATGGTGGAGATCCCGTACGATACCCGGATGAAAATTACTATAATTCCACCTACCTTAAAGACTGGTCAACCTATCAGAATGTTGTTGGGGAAGCCAGTGGTGGTAATGAGATTGCACAATATTACCTGAATCTTGGATGGCATCGCAGCAATGGCTTGCTTAATGTGGGTGAAGGCGCCAATGAAAAAGAAGATCGTCTGAATATGCGCGGGAATATTGATTATAATATCGGAAAGGCCATTCACCTGAAATTTGACGGAGCTGTCATCTTTGATATCGCAAACGGTCCCAGGTATAGCGGCGATGATTTCTGGGCACTTTCAACCCGTCTCCATCCGGAATATTACCCTGTATTGGTCCCGGTAAACCTGATCAAAGATCCCACGCTTCTGGGCTCCGCAAAACTGGTGGATGACAAATACGTACTTGGGGGAACATCCGAATACCTTACCAATGTTTATGGAGAATTAACAAGAAATGGTGCACGGCAGGTCAATGGCAGGCAACTCGAAATGAGTACCGGGCTGGATTTCGATTTAAGCTCCCTTACTAAAGGATTATCTGCGTCGGTTTATTTCTCCTTCGACATCTTCAGCCAGTATTCAGCCGATCTGCTTAACGGCTATGCTGTTTATGACCCTGTGTTTACAAACGACAGCGTTATGATTTCTAAATATGGCGTTGACCTCAGGGTCGATCAGCAGACCATTACCAATTCAACCTATTACCGGAGGATTGGCATGTTTGGCACTCTCGATTATAGCAGGCGCTTCGGTGATCATGAGATCAAAGCGACCGCCGTGACCTTCCGTGATCAGTACAGTGTGGAGAGCATACAACAACCGGCAAAGCACCTTCAGCTTGGAACACGTATCAATTATATCTTCAGGAATAAATTTATTGCCGAATTGACAGGCGTGATGGCGGGTTCAACCAAATTATTTGAGACGGATCCCTATGCATTTTCACCAGGTGCGGGTATTGCATGGATCCTAAGTGAGGAAGATTTCCTGAAAGACAATTCTGTGATTAATTACCTGAAATTTCGAACAAACTGGGCTATAAATCATACAGATGAGGCATTGCAGACATATTACACCGGACGGAGTCTGTATACGAATGGTAGTACATTTTACTACGATCAGGGCATTTATGGCAATAGTACGAAGTACATTTCAAACGGCAATCCCAATCTTGGGTGGAGTACGAACATGAATATAAATGTCGGATTCGAATCCCTGATCTTCAACAATAAAGTCGGTATTGACGGGACGTATTTTTTCACTAAATCATCCGATTTGATCACAACTCTGCCAAATTCTCTTCCTCCATATTATGTTGGCCTTCCATTTCAAAACTATGGGAGCAATCAGACACGAGGTGTTGAAGCCGGTCTGAATTACAGGATCGTCGCCGGAAATCTTGAGATCACTCTTGGAGGTAATGTTGTATACGCAGATTCCAAAGTTCTTTCAACAGATGAACCGAAATACCCCGATGCATATCGAAGCCGGACGGGCAAACCAACCGATGCTATTTTCGGCTTCGTCGCCCTTGGTCTTTTCGCCGATCAGACAGAAATTGACAACTCTCCGTTACAAACTTTTGGGAATATCCAGCCGGGTGATATCAGGTATAAAGACCTTAACGGAGATAACATAATCGATAATAATGACCAGATGATGATCGGAAATTCCGGTCCGAGAACCGGATATGGCCTGACCCTTAATATCAGGTATAATGCACTGGAACTCTTCGCCCTGGCAACAGGCCAGGCTGGAGCAAACAGAATCTTCAACGATCCTTATTACTGGGTTTACGGGGACCGGAAATATTCGGAAGTTGTACTGAACCGGTGGACGCATGAAACGGCAACCACCGCCAGCTACCCGCGATTGACATCCACTTCAGACAATAATAATTTCATGAATTCAACCTACTGGTTAAACGACAATAACTGGTTGAACATGCAGGTGGTTCAATTGACATATACACTTACCAACGTTGGGTTTGCAGGCCTTAATGATGTACGTTTTTTCATTCGCGGAAATAATGTAGCCAGGCTATCGAAAATTAAGAAAAAAACAGAATTGAATATCGGTACGGCCCCTCAGATGAGAAGCCTGTCTCTGGGCCTCGCAATGCAATTTTAATTGAAAATGTAAGCAAGATGAGAAAGTATATAATAACAGGGCTGTTAATTTCAGCAATATTTCCGGTATCCTGCGAAAAGTTCCTTCAACCGCAGCCCGAAAGCACACTTTCAGAAGAGGAGATCGTAAATAATCCGGGATTCGCTGAAGGGCTGCTTCTCACAGCCTATTATAATCTGCCCGGTGATTATGATTTCTCAACCGATGTAGCCAGTGATGATGCCGTGACTAACGATAAGGGATCTGAATTCAGACAGATGGCTACAGGAAACTGGAAAGCATCCAATAATCCTGTCTCGAAATGGAATTATTGCTATGAACAGATCTATTATACGAATAAGTTCCTGGAAATATACAGCTCGGTAAGATGGGCAAATGATCTGAAACTAAGTAAGGAAGACAATGATTTACGGGACAGCTTGTACAAAAAAAGACTGAAGGGGGAAGCTTACGGCCTTCGTGCCTGGTATAAATGGATGTTGCTTCAGTATCATGCCGGAAAGGATAACCAGGGACGCCTTCTCGGATACCCGATTGTCAATAGAATCATGCAGCCGGAGGATCAGTGGGATCTTCCCCGGAATACCCTGGTTGAATGCATCGCCGATGTATTTTCTGATTTGGATACAGCTATTGCCAACTTGCCCAAAGAATGGGCTGATACCGGAACTCCGCTTGAGAATGCTGCTATGGGCGCCCGTTATCAGAACAGGATCAATGGTTATACGGCAAAGGCGTTGAAATCCAGGATAGCCTTACTGGCCGCAAGCCCCGCCTTTGCAGAGGCGAATGCTGTTTCATGGGAAGAAGCTGCTGTTATTTCAGGCGAATTATTATCCGAAATGGGTAGTTTATACAACAAAGGGATAGCCTTTTATCAGGAGATCTCCAATCATGAGATCATCTGGAACCGGGCAAAGGAGCAAATCAGAAGCTGGGAAGAAGAAAATTTCCCTCCATCATTGTTTGGTCTCGGGAGGACCGATCCCTCGCAGAACCTGGTTGATGCCTTTCCAATGGCCAATGGATATCCTGTAAATAATCCGCTGAGTGGCTTTGATCCCCTCAATCCCTTTGCAAACCGCGATCCGAGGCTCAATTCCTATATCATCCGCAATGCCTCCGTTGTGAAAAATACTCCGGTCAATACATGGGTCGGTGCTCCCAAGGATGGGATCAATTCGCTGGTTACGTCAACCCGTACCGGTTATTACCTGAAAAAATTCATGGACATGAGTGTTTCGCTCACCCCCGGGAATCCGGTCAGTACCGCACATACTTATACCCTGATGCGAATGACTGAAATACTTCTGAACTTTGCCGAAGCAGCTAATGAAGCATGGGGCCCGGATGGTGATCCCAAAGGCTTTGGATTTACCGCCAGATCAAAGATTGCCGAACTGCGGGCACGTGCCGGTCTCACCCCGGACGATTACCTTGGATCGGTCAGCACTAAATCCGGAATGCGGGAATTGATACATAATGAACGCCGTCTTGAACTCTGCTTTGAAGGTTTCCGTTTTTGGGATATTCGCCGCTGGAATGAAACGGATATCATGACCTCCCCTGTAAAAGGTGTTTACATTACCATTGAAGCTGATTCCAGTTTCGCATATTCATACCAGATTATCGAAGATAGAAAATTCAGCCCTTATATGATATACGGACCATTACCTTATGAGGAAACACTCAAATACAATATTGAGCAAAATGCGGGTTGGTAATGCATTCTGCGCTCAAAAATTTTCTGAAATGAAAACCATTTTTCTGCCATACCGTGAATTTTCTGTTGCAATCTCTTTTGAAAATTTAATATCAGAAGTTTATTGACTTTTACTCTAAAATCATGATAGGAAGGCAATTATTTTTAAGATTGATTCAAAATACTGATGGAAATATCATCATATGAAAGATAAGTATTAGTATTTTATAGTCTCATCCCCTACATTTGATTTATTCAGGTTATTGTATGCCTGCGTATGGTACTAATATTGAATATTAAATTAATTCATCATCGTATCACATTTTTAAAAAGGAGGTTCTTATGAAAAATTATCTACTGCATTACATTATGTTTCTGTTCGTTTGTCTCGGCCTTACTATCACCGCTTCGGCTCAGGAAGTTTTCCAGGTAGAAGCAGGCACGGACGGTATCGGTACTGCACTACTTGACGCCCAGAACGGCGATATCATTGAACTCACTACTTCCGGAGGGGAATATCTGGAGGGGACGGATTCCATCTTTGTTGATGTTACAATACAGGGCAGCCGCCGGCTCGCTGAGAAACCCGTTATCAAAGGAGGCAGACGCCGATGGCAGCCTGAATGCAATTGAGGTCCATGAAGGCGGACTGACCCTTCGAGGGTCTTAAATTTGATGGCGGGGCTTATGTGGTTTATGTCAAAGCCCCGGCAACCGTTCAAAGCACGGATTTCAGCATCCGGATCAACAACTGTGATTTTGTCAACTGGACCCAGAGATGCGTTTATACCACGGATGCTACAGAAACCCCCCTGGATTCGGTGCTCGTTAAAAACTGCACTTTCAAGGATGGCGCCAAACAGGCTTTTTACCTGAAAGCAACCCGGTCAGGCAGCGGCATCTACCCGGGTAGTTTCAAGTACTGCAAAATTGAAAATTGCCTGATCACAGGACTTACCTCCGACAGTGATGGTCATGCAACCTATATCGAGCCCGGAAACAGGGACGTTGGTGATCAGGGCTGGCCTATGGTTATCCTTGACCATCTGACGGTGGATAACTGCCCCAGAGGAATATCAACCTATACAACTCCGGGAGCCCTTGTACAGAATTGCATCGTTTCCAATCCGACTGTCGTTGACAGAACGGCTATCGATATCCAGTCGGGCCGTTTTGACGGAGCCCCCCCTTCCACCCTGAAAAATTCAGTTTATGTTGGCGCATTGAATCTTGTCAGGAAGCTCTACCGTGGATGGGATCACTGAAAATGTAGACAGTGCCGCCGTGATCTATGTTAACCGTGAAAGCGGGAACTATACCCTCGCGGCTGATTCTCCGGGTAAAAACGGCGCCACCGACGGGACAGATGTAGGTTATATTTCGAATATGGAACCGATTCTTCCTTCACTGGCCAGTCCCGGTTTCGAAGAAGATACTGCCTTCCTCGCATGGACACAGGATTGGGATAACAGTTCCATTAATGAAGATGCTGATTATGTGTTTAGCGGTTCAAAGTCATTGAAAGTAGGCCCACCCGCCGGAGGAAGAGCCCAATACCTTGTTACGGGAGATTTTACTCCGGGAACAACTGTTTCTTTGCTGGCATGGGGTAAATCTGACGGGACTTTGAATGAGCACGCATATATTGGCTTTGAGGCAGATGATGAGTTCGGTATTAATCTAATGGAAGTCGATTCAAGAGTGGAAATAGATGGTGAATCTGTAACCACGATCAATCCCGATGGATGGACAAGGCTTGCTGCCAGTATGACAATCCCGGCACAAACCGTGGAAATCCTGGTTTATTTCTGGTATTCAGGAGACGGAGCAAACAATGTCGCCAGCGTATATATCGACGATTTTGAATTTAAATTCGGGGATTCAACAGCTACGGCAACTAAGATCAAGCCTGTACTTTACAATTCCCAGGTGAATGTATATCCGAACCCAACTTCAGGATCTGTACAGATCGCTCTTGGAAAGGATATTAACAACGTCTCAGGAATTGAAATCTTCGACATTACCGGAAAACTGATTTCAAAAATGGATAAGCTGAACGGACAAAGTACAATTCGCATCGATCTCTCATCTGCACCTGCAGGAATGTATTTTGGCAAGGTGATTTCCACAGATGGAATTCATTCTTTCAAACTTCTTAAGAGGTAACATCAGCTTCCGGCTAGGAACGGAATAAATTTAGGAAAGAATTTAATTCCTCCATTGGAGGCCGTCTTAAAAGTTGTTTTTGAATAGGTTTCACTTTCAAACGGAAAGATTGATCCTAAACATTTCGACTGTTGAGACGGCCTCCTCATTTTATGGTTAGGGCATACATCCATCCAGGTAATTAGTGTTTGCCAGAAAACTCGATGACCCTTCGGCTCCGCTCAGGGACCGGTGAATTCATTCATGAGGGTGAACTTTTCGGATGGTGGTAAGGCAGGCAAAAGGCCTCTATGTATAATTTTAAATTCAGTGACTTGCACAAGAAGGGCCTTTTGCCTGCCTTACCACCATCCGAAAAGTTCTTCGTTCATCGAATTGACCGGTCCCTGAGCGAAGCCGAAAGGTCATCGAGTTTACTTTCTGATACTAATTATCACAATCAAGGAGACTTTCATCAGGCATTTCTGAGCGACATAATTATGAATGTATAACCAATTAGTCATTCCCGACGCACTGGAACCGGATTAAATTGATTAATTTTGAACTCAGATGGTACCGCACGTAAATATCAATTTCCGTTTCGGCAGATGTCTGAAATATATCCCTGTAAAAAATGGTAAGAAAATCATCATGCCGATGATCCTTCTGATCCTGCAATTTCATTCAAATTTACTGTTCTCTCAACTTACGCGCAACCCGCTCCTGGAAGATGTGAGGACACTGGCAATCAGAGATGCTTTTGGCGTGTTAACGTATAAAGATATTGACGGAAGTCCTTATTATACCGACAAGTTTATCAATGGAACGGTTTATCTCAAGGATGTCGTCAATGATACTTCACTCCATCTTCGGTATGATTTATTCCGGATCAGATTGAAGTTGAACAGGATGGAACCGTCTACTGGTTTCTTAAAGACCGTGTCTCTTCTATCCGGTATGGAACAGAAACGCTCATCCCGGAAACCCCCTTTGAAAATCCGGGTATAGTATTGTATTTTTTCGTTCGGGAAAGGGGAAAATATTCCTTTTACATAAGGAAAATCGTGAAATTTGCCGCGCATGAACCCGCCCAGGCGTATGTTGCTCCAAAACCCAACCGGTTTGTAAGGGAACCGGATATGTATTATCTCCAAATAGAAAATAACCTTCCGGTACAAATTCAAAGCAAAAAGGAGCTGATAAGTAACCTGGAAGGAAATGAAACGGCTTTGGCATATATCCGGAAATCCCGGATAAAAGTCAATGAAGAAGATCTTACCTCGCTTGTACGGTTTCTTAATAGTCATTAATCGCTCCACTTCTCCAATGACCGCAAGGATATCATATTTTCACCGGTTTATGGTTTTTTCATTTCCATTCACGGCCGGCTTTATTCACCCTGAAAGATTCAATATTGCCATTGTCCTGAACGGTGACATAAGACGGTGCAGCCCGTCTTCCCCGCCAAACGCCACATTGCTGGGATTTTTACCTCCGAGCCTTAACTTCTTTCAGAATTTTCCCTTCCGGAGATACTTTCCACCACACTTCCCTTTCCATATCGTGCAATGTATAAATTTCCCGTCTTATCGCAACGCATACCGTCCAGTCCGTAGTCAGGAAATTCGATAAGCAGCCGTTTTCCGCTGATCTCACCCTCCGGCGACAGGTCATAAGCCCAGACCTTCCTCTGAATGGTCTCATTCACATAAAGAATATGGTCTCCGGGGCTGACTTCGATGCCATTCACTGTCCCCATCCCCTCTTCAAGCAGGATGACAGACCCGTCGGCATCGATACGCCAGATACAGCCCGTGTTGTTTTTCCAGTCGGGATCACTTGCATACAGCCTGTTTTTGCTGTCGACAGCCAGGTCATTGGGCTGACTCATACGCGGTTCGGCTGCGTGAATACTTATATTCGCGCGTGGTGGTATCAACCTTGAAAATCCTGTGACCTACATAATCGGCAATATACATAATCCCTCTGCTGTCGAAGCGGATCCCATTCCCAACCCCGCTGTCAGGCAGCTCTAGAAAAAGCCGTACCCGGCCATCCGGAAAAACCCTGCCAATTGTGCCTTCGCGCATATAATTAACTGCAAACAATTCTCCGTTCTGTCCGGCTGCGGGACCCTCGATCCCCGAAGTAAAAGCCTGGGCCTGTGTAAAAACGGAGGCTTTGTAGAGATTTTCCTCCTCCGGATGCCGACATGAGATCATCATGCATAGCAGCAATCCTGCGGAAAACAATGAGCGAAAGTGGGGTTTATTTTTCATGTGTTGCATGCCAGTTTATTTTCCTGGAACAAAGGGTTCTCTTTTCTTAACAATGCTGATACCTGCGAGGAGAATAGCATTAGAGGTCATCGGGGAAGAGACCACGGTAAGGTAATCCCTTTCCTGGGCCTGGAAATTAACCGATCCGCAGAGATTCACTTCTTTTATCTTTTTCCCAAATCGCGGGTTCACCCATTCATAGGCAAAGAAGGTCACCGGGTTTGCTGCCCCGGCAGTCGAACAAATGCACCGGATCGGCCATGATAACAATAGGCATTCTGCGGCGATCCCGTCCGCCCTTCCCTGTGGTCAAAACTTTTTTCTCCGCCCGGATTCCATTCCAGGATATTTACCCCGTACTGCACCGGGATGACTGACCGGAATCCGTCTTCAAATATCACTTCATACCAACCCAGGAGATCGGAGGTATCGAAAAAATCCGGAATATTGAAATAGGCCTTCTGGTTTCCCGCGGGAAGAGCACAGGCATGAAGAAAGATCAGGCTGCTTACGTCTTCGCCGATGGCCATCCCCTTCACTTCTTCCGGGAAGGGATTGTTCCCCGTTCCGATGGCACTCACCGCCACTGCAATTTTTCCTTCCGGATCAACCAATCGGAAGCCTAAACGGAATTCCTTAGCCCGGCTGTGAACTTCCCCTGCTTTCCATGCGGACAGGTCAAGGTCAAACGCTTTTGAATCACGCTAAGATTGAATTGCGGTGTAATATCGATGGGTTCAACGACATGACCGTCTTCACTCGGGATCCTTTCCGCACTGAGGTTAGCCCTTACCGAGGGCATCATATCCCTCACGACCGAACCGAGTTCCTCCTGGTCCAGGGTATGCGCGGACCATAGTAAATTTGCACAACCCAGGAAATCCAGCATCAGGTCCTTTCCAAAATTGAATTCATTGGTTGACGCCCAGGAAGAAGGTGCCCCTCCTGCCAGCTTAATCTTCTTTATTCTTTCATCCCAGTTGCTGATATTCGGTTTGAAATTACCATAGAGCTGCGTAAAACCAAAATCATCCAGTTCCTTATCCCGGTCTTCGTTCACCCAAAACCAGTTGAAGATCAATATGTCTTTCGGGATGGAATCTCTTACAACTGAAGGACGCAAACCTCCCGGTGTTGTATATTTCACGCCGGTGGAGGAGATCCTTTCGATCGGGCCCTTTTGAACGGACACTCTCCAGGATATGATCACCCCACATGGCAATTTTTATACCCCTGGCCGCCATATAGTCATGTATCCTGTTGATATCGCCCGCGAAATATGGTCGAATAATCCCTGTCCCTGCAGAGGGGACATATCCCCAAAGGTGCCCCCCACCATTCATCATGCCCGATATGGACCATTTTGGGATGCATGACCTCAATATATTCATCATAGACATCAAACATCAGCCAGTAAGATTCCGGATTGGAAGGACAATAGGTATCGGGCCAGATATCACCCTGATATTCAGCCAGTTCGGGATGCCTTGTGAGCAAATAATACCCATGGGTGAGCGAGGGTATCTCAGGTATCACCTCGATGAAATTCTGATTTGCCAGGTTTACGATATCCCTGACATCCTGCTTTTCAATGATGAAACCATCGCCAGCATCATAATGACTTGAATTTTTTTCCTCACCGCGAAGACCCTGGGTTGAATTGGACCGGGAATATTTCAGTTCCTTTGAAAATTCGATCCATCCGGCATTTACCTCGGGATGCCGGTCGAGTCTCATGCAGTTGGTCTCCATGATGACCTTATTAAATTTATACAGGGCCATGAAATCCCTCAGGAAGCGTTTGAAAAAGGCGATGTTCTCCGGTCCGGGTACGTACAGCCTGATCGCCCTGAATGGCAGGTTCGGCCAGTCCCTGACCCTTACTCCTGTGACCTTCGTCCCGTTTTCTGAAGCGATCAGCTGGCGGAGGGACTGCAATCCATAGAAAGCTCCGGCTTCATCTGCCCCACCTATGACTATACTTTTCCCGTTAACATAAGAATATAACCTTCTGCACCGGGATCGTCCGGGTGTGAGTAAAATATGATGATCATGGCAGTATTTTTTTATTAACGGATTTTCGTGGGTTCCCATGACCACAACCTGGCGTCCTGCGGGAATTTCATCGACAGCAACTATCTTAACTGCCAGTCCGTATTTGTCACTTAATTCCCTGACAAGAGACCTGGCAAGAAAGAGATCCTGTTCATTGGCCGCCCTGGGAACAAGTATGGAAACGTCTTCCCCGAGTGCAAAGAAATCCCCGGTTATCTCCATTTGTTGTGGAATGGGAAAGATGAGGTTCTCCTGAGATGCAGCCAGTCGCTCTATAGACACCGGGAGCAATGTCGGAAGGAAAAATAGAAAGGCGTATGCTTTTAAAGAAAATACCGGATGTTGCTTCATGATCAATCGGTTTTAATATTTCCGATTCCTTTTGCTATTTTACGAAAAAGTGTGCTTGTTGTCTGTCCTCTTCCCGGCACCAGAACAACACAATAGATCCTGCCGGATGGAGAAGCAGACAAACGTTGGTCCTGCCATACGATATCCCTGATTCCCGGTGAGGATCCGAACCCGGGCACGACCATACCTCTCTTCCGGAAATATCATAAACACGAAGCAGAAATTCGCCCTGGGACATCAAGGGTCACTGAAAACTTGACCGCCCCGGATGGCAGATTCATGGCTCTCACCCCAAAGTCATTTTGTGCCTTTATCAACGGAGAAGAAGTTTTGTCAGTACCCGTTTGGAAGACAATGTTGTAGTCGTCCGTATTGGTATCTCCGTCACCGGCACGGCACCGGCAATAATACATGTACAGGCTGTCATCCGCAAGACCGGTAACATCTGAGGTGTGTGATAAACCGTCAGTAGTTGAGAATTCATAGGGCATATCCTCAAAATCCGTATCTGGAGAAAGCGAATACCTGCATACTGAGGGTTCCCCGGTCTTCAGAGAGAGGGTAGCCGAAGTGATACCGTATGCCAGGGTGCCTCGGGGCTGAAGACCGGTGCGCACAGGTCCGGCTGAGACAAATTCACGTGCTACACATCCCGCACCGGGAGAAGCGATCAGGACCATTGCCGGGTTGACCGGATCGATCTCGACCGTGCTTGCAAACGGCCAGGATAATCCTTCATTGACAGGTGCCCAGGTTTCACCTCCATCCATGCTTTTCATAACCCCATGGGAAGAAGAGCTGTACCCGCCTGCATTCGTGGGCTTCGAAGAAACGGCATAGATTACCCCGGAATTGGCGGGTGATACCACCACTCCGCGGAGGTAACTGTCAGAAAGTATCTTTTCCCAGTCACCCCCCTGGTTCATACTCCGGTATAATCCTTTGCCGCTTCCGAATACGGATGCATATACCCACCCGGGATTATGCGGATCCGTTTCGATATCCGTCACCCCGGTCCAGCCATAATCCCATATATCCCCTGGCACACTGCCTTTCATTTCCTGAAGGGCAACCTGTTCCCAGGTACCGTATGCACCTCCGGCCACGACCTCCATATTCCACCATATCCGCCGGCATAGACGAGGTTACCGTTAAACCTGTCTATCGAAGTGACATGACATTTCCCTCCGCAATCAAGCGAGAGTGACCAGTTATGACCGTCATCCAGACTCAGGTATACATTGTGACCCGCTGTTATGAGAAGGGATCTTGCAGATTCGGGGCTGTAGGGATTCACCGTCAGCCCGAAAAGGGAGGGCGTCGATGGAAGCCCGGTCCCGGATAGTTGCCAGCTGTCCCTGGCGCCGGAATTATCGCTGCGTACCAGTTTCTTAATGGAAGTCCTGTCCTGGCCCTGGGCAGCCCAGACCACATTTTGCCGGGTCGGATCTGCGGCTATGGTATATGAACTTCCGCCGTCTCCTTTCCAGGCAACGGTATATACCGGATCATTGCAATTTTCCCAGCTCTGTCCATGATCCATGCTCCGGAAAAATCCCAGGTCGAAATATCCGAGGTAGATAAGGTCAGGATTTGCCGGACTGATCTCAATATCATAAAGAACTGCATTGTCAATCCCACGGGATTGCCATGTATTCTCATGGATTTCATCCGCATAAAGGTTTTTGAAAGTGAGTCCGCCATCGAAAGTGCCGAAAACCCATTGGGAGGTGATCCAGTAAAGGGCAGCCGGATCCGACATATCTGTTCCGAAAGTTTTGGCGTCCCCGTTGAATGTACTTCCGTAATGAAATAATTTTGACCATCCCTTCTCCCAGTTTTCCCCGATATCACTGTACCGGGACCAGTTCACGCCGCTGTCGGAAGATGCCCATACCCCGCTGCGGGAGCCGTTCGGATACTGGTAGTCCAGATCGATCAGCCTGATAAAGGAAGGATTTCCGGGATCAGGCCATATATAACCGGTACGATGGACCAGTTCTGTCCACTCTTCCCCATAACTGTCACTTCGGTAGAGATAACCGAAATCATCGCCTCCCGCTGCATATGTAGATAAATAAAGAGTTGAAGGATGGGATGCATCCATTTCAATGTCCTTCACCTCCCCCAGGGAAGCACCTGTTTGCATCCAGTTCACTCCACCGTCATCAGTCGTGTAAGCTGCACGCATACCCTGACTATAATCCGTATTTCCCGAAAGTACTACAAGGGAATCGGGGTTACCGGGATTCACAAGAATTTTCAGGATATGAAGCCCGGAAGGCAGACCCGGACTAATCTTCGACCAGTTCACGCCCCTGTCCGTACTTTTATAGACCTGTCCGTCGGTTGAATTGTACTTTGAATGGTATGCGGCGTAGCAGATTGAACTGTCGGATGTCGAAACGGCTACATCGGTTATGTACCCCCCGTTGATGACCATGGTCACGGTCATTCCAGTATCGGCACTACGGTACAGACCATGCTCAGCTCCTATGAATATCACCGATGCATCCCCCGGATCAAAGCCCAAACCACAGATATGGGTATCGGTAAGACCCCTGTAGGATCCGATGAGGTCCCACGTTTTGCCGCGATCGAGACTCCGGTAGGCCCCTCCAAGGTCACTTCCGACGATGATTATTCCAGTTGGTCCTGCACCAACAACACCGAAAGCACCACCACCACCGGGATTTGTGGATTGCCAGACGGTGTCGAAAGGAAAACCGGAATTTTGAACAGGATAACCGGCCCGGGCATTTTGCAGCAGGAGATCCGGAAATAACGAGATCAAAATTAGTATAACGCCTGCAAGGGATCCATTGATCTTCGCTTTCATCATTATCGTGTTTAAGTTTTCGAAAGCCGCAGCATTATTTCTTTACAATCGTGAAATAATCCCGTATATGACTTCCATTCTCATCCGGTTCATCACAGATGAATTTCACATCCATCCTGTCGGCACTTACATCAACAACCACCGATCCCTCATACTCATACCCATTGTAATGGACCGGGAATATAGGATATAATTCAAAATCTTTGCTGGCAACACCGCCTCCGGGAACTTCAAGGAAGATGGTTCCCTGGTGCGGTGTATTTTTTTTCTTAACGTAAGCTCCTCCATCGTCTTCCCTGCCGAGCCCTTTGTTTACGATATTCTTTTTTGTGAAGTCAGTGGTCTTACCCAGTAGATTATCCATCAGCCATGACCGTTCATATACATGATTATGTCCCTGGAGAACGAGGTCAATGCCATGGTCTTCCAGGATCTTAAGCCAGTCATCCCGCCGGATCTGAGCATCTTCATCTTCATCGGTCCTGTGATGGCCGCCGCTGTGGAAAGGTCTGTGCATACAGGCGATCAGCCAGTCCTGCCCGTTCTTATCCAGATCTTTCTTCAGCCATGCAGACCTGTTCCTTCCGGCCTTCTTCATCTTCGATCTCGGTGCACAAAACCACAACGTGGATATTGGCATAATCGAATGAATAGTATTTTTCAGTGCCTGATGCAACTCCCCCGGCTTCGGCATTTGAGGGAAGGGCAAAGGTGCTGAGGTAGTTTACCATCCCGTCATGGTTATCATGATTACCGATGGCAGTAAACAAGGGGGTATTGATAAAAACATCCTCGAGCTGGTTAAAATAGTTATGCTGCAACTGGTATCTTGAATCATCCTCAGTCTGATCACCCAGGGAAAGTATAAAATCGGCATGTATGATCCCGTTATTAAATGCTTTCCACGAGGCAACGGTCTCGAGTCGCCTCTCATTCTGATCCGAATTGGTCTGACCGAAATCGGAAATGACCCAGATCCTGACGGGTTCCCTATCCCCTGCTACCGGTGCGGTAACAAAATATTGGTTCCTCCTTACCCTTCGTCTTTCCTTCCACCGAATAGTAATACTTTGTGCCGGGAGCCAGTCCGGTAAGTTCAACTTCATGGTAGATCTCTTCTTCTTCCGACTCGACCGTATTTTGTTCCAGGGAGGGAAGTTCCGTTCCGTACCATACGTTGCCTGGTTCTCCTGTCCCGCTCTGCCACATGATCGTTATCCCTTCCGGTGAGAGAGACTGAAGATAAGGCTGCCTGGTTACCTGCCCGGCAACCGGCCCCGGGAACATCTGGAACAGGAAGAATGCTCCCCCCACAACCGATAGTGTGCTATACCTATGCAAAGCCTTCATAAGATTCCCTTATTATAATTTGTTAAATCGCTTCTCCATAAAAGCCAACAGCCATGATAATCTAATTTTCCTTATAGGTTGCTTTATGTAATGTATTACAATTTTTTTTCATATTTTTTGTATCGCAATACATATTTTTTTGAGTTTTTCTGTAATGCATTACAATTTTTTGGACTTTCTGAGAAGGACTTTCAGTTATTTCAACAATCTATTAGCAAGCAGTACCACACTTCACTTCTTACTTTCAGGTATACTAAAATGAACCTCGAATCCCGTGACAATTCAAGCGACAGCTATCCTGCGTCAGTCCTTTCGCCTTTCTCCTTTCACCTTTCGCCTTTCTCCTTTCACCTTTCTCCTTATTCCTCCTCCCCTTTCGCCTTTCTCCTTTCACCTTTCTCCTTGTTCCTCCTCCCCTTTCGCCTTTCTCCTTTCACCTTTCTCCTTGTTCCTCCTCCCCTTTCGCCTTTCGCCTTTCACCTTTCTCCTTGTTCCTCCTCCCCTTTCACCTTTCGCCTTTCACCTTTCTCCTTGTTCCTCCTCCCCTTTCGCCTTTCGCCTTTCACCTTTCTCCTTTCACAGTCAGCAGCCGCGTAACCGCCGTCATGTTTCCAGAAGTCAACTTTGCCATATAGAATCCTGCGGGAAGGAAATTCCTGTAAAGGTTCACAGCATTCCATGTGAAATTGTGCTCCCCGGCCTCCGCTGTTTCATTGACCGGAATGTCGATAAG
Organism: uncultured Bacteroidales bacterium; assembly: GCA_963771005.1. GTDB lineage: Bacteria > Bacteroidota > Bacteroidia > Bacteroidales > DASQZK01. The sequence continues at coordinate 841,091 of CAVYRO010000003.1, read as the reverse complement.
CTGTCCAAGCAGATCAAAGATCTCAATTTTTACCGGTCCTCTTTCCCTGAGCCTGTAAGTAATCGTTGTTTCGTTTTCAAAAGGATTGGGATAATTACGGATCAGGATATCCGGCTTGACTTCCGACGGGTTCATACCAAGCGATGGAATAGAGTCTGTCTTCACAATGGTGAAATAATCCCGGGTATGATTCCCTTCGGCATCGGCCTTATTGCAAAGAAAAAATACATCCATCCTGCCGGATCCGTCAACATCCACAACAAGTGATCCCTCAACATCGGAACCGCTGAGGGTAGTGGCAAAAATACCATAGTGTTCATTATTGCTCACTGCGTCACCTCCCGGGGCCACTTCGATGAAGACAGTACCCTGATGCGGATTCAGCCCTTTGCCTTTATAGTATACGCCATCACCGTCTTCCCTCCCGTCGCCCCCATCAATCAGATTTTCCTCTGTCATATCCGTGGATTTACCCGTAAGGTTATCGAGAAGAAAGGATCGTTCATATATCGCATTGTGGCCTTGCAGGATGAGATCGACACCATGATCTTCGAGCTCCGTAAGCCAGTAATCCCTCTGTTTTTGTGCGGTTGCACTTTCATCTGTGGCATGGTAGCCTCCGCTGTGAAATGGCCGGTGCAGGCATGCGATCAACCAGTCCGTATTTTCAGGGTCGATCTGCTGAAGATCTTTCTGTAGCCAGGTCAGCTGCGCTCCGTTGATGTCATCGATCTCCGTCGACAGCCCTATGACATGGATATTCCCGTAGTCAAAAGACCAATAGTCTGCGCTTTCCGATGGATATCCTCCTGCTTCGCCATGCGACGGATTTGTAAAGGTTGCTTTATAATTCACCAGGTCATCATGTGTATCATGATTTCCCTCGATGGTGAAGAGCGGTGAATTCAGCAATACATTCTGCAACTGATCAAAAAAGGTTTGCTGCAGCTCTTCCCGGGTATCGTTTTCAGTCTGGTCGCCCAGTGAGAGAATAAAATTGGCATGGGTATCCCCGTCATTAAAAGTTTTCCAGTGATCAACGACCTGCTCACGCGCGGCGTTTTGGCTTACTGTGGTCTGACCGAAATCGGAGATCACCCAGATCCTTGTTTTCCCCCGTTCCCCCGGCAAGGGTGAGGTTATGAAATATTTCTGGTCAGAACTTTCTGCAGAATCAACCGAATAATAATACTTTGTGGCGGGGGCCAGGCCGGTAAGTTCAACTTCATGGTAGATCTCTTCTTCCTCCGACTCAGCTTTAGATTGTTCCAGGGAGGAAAGTCCTGTTCCGTACCATACTTTACCCCGCTCTCCCGTCCCTGTCTGCCACATGATTGTTATCCCTTCCTGCGAAAGAGATTGAAGATAGGGCTGCCTGATCACCTGTCCCGTTGCCTGCCCCGGGATCAACTGGATAAGGAAGAATACCCCTGTCACAACCGATAGTCTGCTATATCTATGCAACGCCTTCAAAAGATTCCCTTGTTATAATTTTTTAAATTGCTTCTCCACAAAAGCGAACAGCCAGAATAATCCAATTTAGGACATAGTATCGGAAAGAAAACTCGACGACCCTTCGACTTCGATCAGGGACCGGTCAATCCGATGTACGAAGCCCGTGACAATACAAGCGACAGCTAACCTGCGTCAATCCTTTCCCCTTTCTCCTTTCCCCTTTCTCCTTTCCCCAAGTTCCTGCTCCCTTTCGCCTTTCACCTTTCACCTTTCTCCTTGTTCCTCCTCCCCTTTCGCCTTTCTCCTTTCACCTTTCTCCTTGTTCCTCCTCCCCTTTCGCCTTTCACCTTTCACCTTTCTCCTTGTTCCTCCTCCCTTTCACCTTTCTCCTTTCACCTTTCTCCTTTAAATCGATTCTGCCGGTGTGAGCACGAATACCTGGCACTCATGGGGTCTCAGCTTCACCGAAAGCATACCGGGCTTCTGCTGAACCGGCTTATGTTCCCATACGTCATATACGGAATAGGAAGATCCGGATTCCAGGTCCAGGTCTTTCCAGGAAACGGTCATTGTCTGATCCGAAGATTGACGGTTTAGCAGTGCGACAGCCATCTTATTATTGCTAAGTTTTTTTGTCCAGGCTTCGCCGTTGTCGGCGCGGATCACTCTTCTTGCCGGGATTCCCAGTGAGTCCTGGTCTATGGCTATAATATCCCTGTTCAGCAGGATGGTTTCCGTAACTTCATTCATGTTCCGGATATCACATCCGATCATCAGCGGGGCAGACAGCATACACCACAAGCTCATCTGGGAGCGGTACTCAATATCATTACAGCCGCCTCCTTTTACATTCCCCTTGTTATTCAGTCCTACTACGAGCATATCCGGATCATTCCATCCACCCGGGCCTGCGAACTGACCGAGATTGGTAACCGCATCGAGCGAAGCCATGATACCGATCGGACTCATGTCATTCCGGGGACTGTCCCACATATCATGTACATCATAGGAGGTTCGCCACAGGTGACCGCCGACTTCTTTACCCCAGAGCCATGGCGACCTGGGTCCCCATTCACAGATACTATATACGATGGGCCTTCCGGTTGCCTTAAGGGCATCACCCATGGTCCGGTAGCGGTCAATGGACATCCTGTAATCACCCGTAAGCGAAGCATAGTCGGGAGAAAAGCAATAGTCATATTTAAGATAGTCAACTCCCCATTCTGCAAAGGTAGCGGCATCTTCGGCTTCATGCCCGTAACTGCCTGGCATTTCTCCGCAGGTCTGTGTCCCGGCATCGGAATAGATCCCGAATTTCAACCCCCTGCTGTGGACATAATCGGCCATTGCCTTTATCCCCGAAGGGAATTTTTTAGGATCGGGGTACAGCTTTCCGGTAACCGAATCCCGGCCTCCATGCCAGTAATCATCGATAACAACATAGGTGAACCCGGCATCCCTCAATCCCGATTCGACCATGACATCTGCCACTTCCCGCACTACCTCCTCGCTTATATTTTCCCCGACCGAATTCCAGCTGTTCCAACCCATGGGCGGCGTCAGTGCAAGCCCGTCGTTATTGCCTTTATTTTCAGCACTCTGGCTTGTATTTGAGGAAGTTTTGTCTGCACAGGCCGACATAATGAATGTTAGGATCAGGATCAAAAATCCTGAGGCGAAAGGCTTAAATCTTCGGGTCATTGAAATTTCCTCCTTTTTAATGAAAATTTTGTGAATGATCTTGATAATTTCCGGCACAGTTTCCGCCTTCCTCCGATATCTCCGGGGAGATTGCATTGCGGAATGAAAAATATTATTGAATCTCTTTTCTGTTCAGTATACGGAACCAATGGGTTCAGGAACCTGTTCTGATCTCAACAAGATGTTCTCCGAGCCCGGCAGGGATATCAATTACCTGTTTCAGTCCTGTTTTGCTTTTCGATTTTTCTCCGTCGATATAGAGCGAGACACCGGGCCCCGCCTGCTCAAGGTAATCCTCCGAAAATTCAAGGGTCCAATGGGAAGGCTTTCCCTCAAAATATTTACAGTAATGATCATCGTAATCGAGTGTCAGACCCGGACTGTTCGCCGCATTTGCATTAATCATTGTATGAAGGTATGCACAACACTCATTGAAACCCATCCAGGTCTGGTCTTTATGGGCGTCGATCCAGTCGGTGTTTCCGGTAAGATTTGCTCTTCGTCCCCCGGCTATCCTGCATGCAAGCAATTCTTCAGTAGACATGCTGAGCAGGACATCCCATCCGGCTTCATCGACATCGGCCGGTGAATCTGTTTGCAGCGTAAGGTCAAGATCATGGCAGGTAAACTGCTCAGGCATCATCATGCTGAACTCGATGGTTCTGTCAAAACCAACATAGCATTCGCGGCTCATCCCGAGTCCGGCAATGGCCGCTACCCGTCCGTTATCGTCCCCTCCATGTGTGCCATCCCTGAGTTCTGCACCCGGTCTCACTTCGGCGGAAAGGGCAACTACGCCGAATTCCTTTTTAATGGCATCGATCCCCGTTTTATAAATGAAAAGCAGGTCGTTGGAAGGAACGGGCACAGCATCACGCCTTACATCGACCACTTCATTGTACCAGTCTGTCACTGCCAGTTCTCCGCCGATAGGGCTGTCCCACCAGGGTCCCGGAGGTGAATCCAGATCCCAGTTCATGTGCGACCATGCCCTGTGCGCCTGCATCTCGAACACTCCTCTTTTGAGCCCTTCCAAAAGTCCTTCTTTGGTCGATCCGTAATCCTGGTAGTTCCCGAAAGTATCAACAAAAGGCGGCTGTTCCCATGGATTTTCAATCATTCTCGTTTTGGGATTGGCGAAACCCGGTGTAATGTTCATGACCATCGTCAGACCTCTCTCTTCGAGAGGCCGGATCAGATATTTCATAAGAGTATCCCTTGGCGGCGTCGGGTAGTGCCATCTCAGGCTGTAAGAATGCTCACCGCATCCAATATCATCCATGATAAAGATGAAACCATTTTCGAAATTATCATTAAAAATGCCGTATCCGATAGAGTAAACCAGCGATTTCCTGAATATTTCCCTCATTACCGGGTATTTCCTGAACCAGTCTTTACCTCCGCCAATCCATATTACTTTGGTATCCCGGTCAATATTCCTGACCGTAAGCTGGGGATCTTCACCGGCCATACCTACTACACTTACCTGCGGTTGTGCCGTGCAATGTACATAGGTGACCGGCTTGTTGCCGTCACCTGTTTCCATGGTCCCTACAGAAATACCATTGGCTTCGGGAATACTTTTTATAGCTTGCTGTCCTTTATCAGGCAGTGAAATGCCCATTGCATCCCGGGTGATAAAATGACTTTCCGTAATGGAAAACTTAATGCCTTTATCCTGATCTGCGGCCTGAAAGAGATCCTGGTAATCGACCCCGGCCAGAGCGGCTATTTCTTTGCTTTTTATATTATCAAAGAGTACGATCAGGCTTATGCCATAATCTTCCACGGCCTTTTTCAGTGTACGGTAGTCAGGAGATGTTTCCTTGATCTTTTCCGGATCGGCCATCCAGATGATAGCTCCGTAGTTGGGTTTTGCCTGTCCGTCGAGGAACCTGTTGATCTGGAGGTGTTGTTCATCAAGCCTGAGGATATCAAAAGGTACACCCCAGATCTTGAGCATTGAAACCACATCGGTGAATTCTTCTCCCTTTACGCGATGGGTATCGATACTGTAGCTGAAAGGATCGGACCATTGATCACCGATCACTACCAGAACGCGGAAAGGCTTGGTTTCTTGTATTTTGATTGCCTCTGATTTTCCGGCATTTTCACCGGAAGCCCGATCATGCCGGGAGCATCCTGCCAGACAGACTATGAGTGACAGGTATAAGAAAAAGCAAGCCTTTAAACTTCATGGGGATATGATTTTTTACCGGGATTCAAGGTTCGGAATAAGAATTCCGTCTGATTATGCTGATCCGTATCTTTTCTGCAGAAGCATGACGCAAGGCATTCCAGCCAGGCGTCATGTCTTGCAGAATTTTTGCGCCCTTGATTCCAGGGACAATATTTCAAAATTATTTAACTGCGGAAGCAGTACCCAGCTTCTTGCAAACTTTACTTGCGGCACTCCTGATGCCTTCGATCATCATATCGCAATCCTTTATTGTCAGCTGGGGATTCATCGGCAGATTGATCTCCCGGGCATAAAAGAATTTTTCAGCGTTCGGGCAGAGCTTATCCGGGTAATTATATTTCTCCTTAACTCCCGTGAGATGGTATGTCGGCTGATAATGAAGGATTCCCTGGATGCCTTCCTCCTGGTAAAGAACCCTCATGAATTCATCGCGGCCGGCCCCGAGTACCTCTTCTTCAACACAGAGGGTATAGAGGTGAAATGCATGATAACAGTTGGGGTCCTCATAAACCGGGGTGATCCCTTTGATACCCTTAAGACCTTCATTGAGATAATGACTGAATTCCCTCCTTTTGTCGATAAGCATATCCAGTTTTCTGAGCTGTGCTCTTCCTACTGCAGCCTGCGTCTCATTCATCCGGTAATTGTTTCCCCATTTGCCGGCATCCTCAATCACATCGAAATGTGAAGGTATCCAGTAATCCAGCTCTTCTTTATGCATTTTTATCCCGGCGAATTCGAAATTCTTTTTTTCCGGCGGCCAGTGGTGTACACTCATCACCCTCATCCTTTGGATGACATCGCAGAACTTGTCGTTGTTGGTAGTGATCATCCCTCCTTCGCCGAGGGTTGTCATATTCTTTAGTGAATGAAAGCTGAAGCAGCCGATGTCACCGATACTTCCCGCCATTTTTCCTTTATATTTAGCTCCATGTGCATGGGCGCAATCCTCCATGACATACAGGTTATGTCTCCTGGCGATCTCCATGATCGGGTCCATGTCGCACATCTGTCCGCCATAATGGACCACATAGATAGCTTTAGTCTTTGAAGTGATCTTATCCTCGATCTTAGCCGGATCTATATTAAAGGTCCTGGGATCAATGTCGGCATAAACGGGTTTGGCCCCTTCCTTTAGGATGACAAGTGAAGTTGCGATAAAGGTGTTCGGCGTAACAATGACTTCATCACCTTCCTTTATCCCGAATACCTGGGTTGCCACATGCATTGCAGTTGTACAGCTGGTGGTGGCAAATGCATGTTTCACACCGAACCTGGCGGCAAATTCCCGCTGGAACATAGCAACCTGGGGACCCATGGTCTGGGCTTCCTGCTTCATGGTGGCGAGAACAGCCCTTTCCTCATCCTCATCGAAGATCGAACCGAAGAATGAATAGGGTACTTTCAACTCTACTCCGTCGTTCATCTGATACCCTGAAGTTATCCCTCCCTCGGTATCCGAACCGGTAAATTTTACTTTCTTTTCGGTCATATTTTCTATTTTTTAAATTAATAAATGGTATCCAAGTTCATAATCAAAATTACGTCTTTAGAGATTTTATAAATAGTACTCATCAATGCATTATTAGTACTGATATTATATTTTGAATTTGCCAGAGTCCTTTTTTTTAATAAATTTGTTATATTAGTATTAAATGAAATAACCAGACATGAAAGTTTCTGCTATCAGCCTCCAACAGGAACCTTATAAATCCTTCGTCGTCCATAATGAGAAAGATCCGTTCACACCCTGGCATCATCACCCGGAATATGAACTTGTTCTGATCTTAAAGGGAAAAGGGAGGAGAATGGTGGGTGACAATGTAGCCCGGTTCGCCAAAAATGACCTCATCTTCCTGGGACCCTACCTCCCGCATCAATGGGATTGTGAAATTGACGATAATATTGGAACGGAAATTTCACAGGATGAAGCTTTCGTAATTCAATTCAGTTATGATTTCCTGGGTCCCAAATTTTTTGAAATCCCTGAGAACAATTCGCTGAAAAAATTCCTCCTTGATTCAAGCCGGGGTTATGAACTTTTTGGAAAAACAAAATCGCAGATCATATCGATTCTTCATAATATGATGACCATGAATGATATACGGCGGCTTTATGCCTTGCTCAGGATATTCGAGATCATGGGCTCTACTCACGAGTATCATTATCTCGCAAGTCCGGGAACCAATGATAAATATTCATCAAAGGGCGGAGAAGAAATGCGTGTTGCCATGCAGTATATCCTTCAGAATTTTCAGAAAAAGATCCAGATTGAAGATCTCCTCTCCGTGACCAATATGTCCTATGCCTCTTTTTACCTTTCGTTCAAAAAGGCTTACATGATGCCTTTCAAGGATTACCTGCTGAATGTAAGGGTGGGTTATGCCTGCAAACTGCTTACGGAGAATGATATGAATGTTTCAGAAATTGCCTACGCATCCGGATTTGAAAACCTCGCCAATTTTAACAGGCAGTTCAAGAGGATAAAGGGGCATACACCTACGCATTTTCAGAGACAGTATGCCGAGAAAGCATAATTAGTGTTTGCCAGAAAACCCGATGACCCTTCGGCTCCGCTCAGGGACCGTTGACTTCATTCAAGAGGGTCATTTTAAATGAAGAGCTTCTTTGATCTCATGCAGGCCGGACAGCGCATTTTCCGGAAGCGGATCAATGCTGGAGAAGGAAAGCAGGACTTCGGGATCTTCAATTTCATTTCCGCTCTCGTCAATATTTCCTTCCCCATCGGTGACGGCAGTCAAATCCAATCCCAAATGTTTCGCCAGAAACCTGTACACCGGAATTCTCTTCGGATAGGAATAGTCATGGACTCCTTCAGGAAAATGCACACTTTCCACATTTTCTTCTCTTTCATAAAATGAATACGTACGCCTGATAAATGGATATTCAAGCGTCGGTTCGGTTTTGGTCCAGTCATCACCATCGGAGATCATCAATAATGGCTTTGGTGCAATCATAGCCGCAATTTCGGCGTTATTGGTAAAATGAGATTTACTCTCATGGATCGGCAAGCCGCTTTCACACTGGCAACCACCGAAAAAATGGCAGGAGACCATAACAACAGGCACACTTACGCTCACCCTGTCGTCAACAGCCGCCAGTAAAAACGTTTGGGTTCCCCCCCCTGAAGCCCCGGTCACACCTATAGAATCCGGATTCACATCGGGAAGGGATTGCAGGAAATCCAATGTCCGGATACTGTTCCAGGTCTGAACGGTTAAAGCCACCGGAGTATCATGAAATTTCCAGATATTCTTTGACGAAGGCCGTTCAATGATTGCGGACGGATCCAGCTGTTTGATATTTTCACCGTAAGCAAACATATTATAACTGAATACAACGGCTCCCATTCGCGCAAGTGTTGCACAACGGTTTTGCATATCGGGACGGAAGCGTCCGAAAACTGACAGGGTATCCCCTTCAAAATGCCCGTGAGGACAAACGACGGCCGGATGTTTTTTATGGCCGTCCAGAGGCCGGTAAAGGTTTCCACAAACATAATAACCTGGAAAACTTTCGAAATATACATTTTCGACAGTGTATCCATTCTTTATTCTTTTGGATTTGATCACTGCATTGAGCGGTGTTCTCTCAGGCATAGGCGACAGATCCATTCCTTTCAGAATGGCATCTCTGAGCATCTTCTTCCGCTCCTCCCATTGTACTTTATTTTCATACATGCCCTCCAGCTTTGCCAGCTCTTCCCGGCCCTGTTCTATTGTATAATACTGGTCCTGTCGCAGGGATACATTTTCGCTTTTCAGAGGATTTTTACATCCCTGGAAAAAAAGTACCGGCAAAAGAATTAAAGCTAAGGTTTTCATACTCATTGAATTTTATTTCTATTAGCAAGATATATAAGGGCCGGCATACTTTGCGGCTGCCGGTTTATCAATCCGTAAACCCGATATCCTGGTATCTAAGATAGGCTTTGGCAAGCCTGAGATGTGAACCCTCTTTGCCGGAAAGGATCTCGAATTTCACATTTGTGTCCTTCGTGTATTCCTTTAGCAGGGTTATTGGGGCCCAGCCCCATTCATCCCAATTGATCATGAATTCCTGGGTAATACCTTCATACCTGATCAATATCTTTTCAGGTTGCGGTGATTCGCTCAGCACAAGGAGACAAAGCTGGAGACTTCCTTTTTTGTTGATATCGAGGCTGAAACGGAGAGGCCCCGCGGAAAGATCATAAGCGCTAAGTTCTTTAACCGGTCTCATCCCGTCAGCGGAGTACTTTATTTCTGTATGAAAATCATTGAAGATATGGTCATCGGGGAGGGCTTTGATTTCCCTGATTTCCACCTGTTCTTCCCGCAGATAATTCCCCGAAAAATTCAGGTTGCTGCAGCTCCCGGTCTCCTTTTCGAAAAGGGCCTCCGTGTCATTAAGGGAACGGCAGAACCGGGCGTAAACATTTCTTACATTTCTCATGTGGACCACCGGGATCGACCGGTTTTTCACTTCTGCATTTACGCTTACAAGCTCTAGTCCATTCACCCTGTCAAATCCCAGTGCGGGTCTCAACTCACCATCGGCTGCGTACATATTCACATTTTCGATCTGCAATCCCTCCACATTACGGCAGTACAGCCCATATGCAGGGACATTTTTGAATACCAGTGCCATCGGGTATGAAAATTCCTCAAAAGGCACCTCATTATAGGGCACCCCTTCCCCGGCCCTGCTATATCTCACAGTATAATTGCTGACGGACACATTCCGGATCACCCGGTTGTTCAGTCCCATAATGCTTGAAGGCAGCTTTGCATCCAATACAGAGATGTTATTGAGGCGGATGTCCTTCACTTCTCCTATTTCTTTCACATACTGGCCCGGCTTATATGGCCGGCAGCGGAGCCCAACCCTGATGAACAAGGGAGTGGCCACATTTTCCATGGCAATATTGTCGAGAAGTACATTCTGCAGAATCCCGCCATCTACGGTGATCAGTTCGATGGCAGTGTGCACAGGAATATCTTTGATTACACAATTGCTCACTGTGATGTTTTTAAATCCACCATTGGATTCCGTTCCTGTTTTCACGGCTGAGGCATGCGATCTGAGGATACAGTTTGTAATGGTGATGTCCTGGCACATCGTATCACATGTTGACTTCAGAACGATGGCATCGTCTGTTGTCCGGAATCTTGAATTTGCCACCGTAACCCTTTGGCAGGCATCGATATCGATACCATCCCTGTTTCCTTTCCCTGAATTTTCGATAACAATCCCATCCACATTCACATCCTTGCAGGCAAGGAGATGCAGTGTCCAGTTAGCGGCTTCCTGCAAAGAAACCCCCGTTATGGCGACATTTCTGCAATTGACAAAGCGGATCATAAAGGGCCTTTCATTCTGCGGCCTTTCATTCCTGAAATACCTCTCCCCCTGTCCGTAAATAGTTCCCTGCCCCGTGATGGATACGTTACCTGCATCCTCGGCGAAAATCATAAAGTATTTTGCATAAAGATCGCGCGTACGGGAATCAAATTTTTGTTTAATCTCCCGGTAATCTGCGGCCTTTCCGCTGCCCTTAAGCACTGAGCCGGCACCCATGCAAAGATCAATATTGTCTTTCAACACGATCGTGCCGATCAGGTATTCCCCGGCAGGCACATCCACCCTTCCTCCTCCATTTTTAAATGCCTCGTCAATTGCATCCTGGATATATCTTGTCTCCAGTGTGATGCCGTCCCCTTTTGCTCCGTAATTCTTAACATTGTACTGTGCAAAAACAAGCTGAACCGGCAGAGCGGAACAAGATACAAGGACGGCCAATAAAAATTTTTTTCTCATATGGGAGACTTTTAAAAGATTTTCAAATGAATGGCATTGCTGCACCAGACGGCTTAATGCCCGGGGTGTTTACCCGAGGTGCACCCGGCTTCGAAGCGAAAGCCCATCAGTGTCTTAATCAGGATGGGCATGATTATAAGATTTGCAGGATGCAGCTTCCTGGAAAAAAGTTATCCTATCCTGCTCATCCTTCCATCCTGGCAAATCCTGATTCAGACGTTTTTCGTCCGGTTTTTTGTATTACAATACAATTTTTAACCAGATTTTTTGTATTGCAATCCAATTTTTTCCCGGAATTTTTGTATTGCATTACAAATTCTCGCCTGTATTTTTGAAAAATTTAAATTCATCAACAATCATGGAAACCAGATTTGTTTTTGATAATCTGCCTGATATTCTTCGATCATCTTTAATTTTTCACCCGGATTTTTCTCATAGTAGGTTCCACCCGGGTAAAAACAGGCAAAACCCCCGGATGCGACAGCCCAGGCTATGACCTCATCGAAATCGAGTGACCCGGGTGAGGAATTTTTTAATTGGGCAGCCAGGGAAGCGATGGCCCCGCCTGCAAAATTATCGCCACATCCTGTAGTATCTGCCTTGGGATGGGAATGTTTCTGAAGATCTTCCGTCACCTTTAACGAAACCGGGAGGTTGCTCAATTCTTTTCTCTCGAATATCCTTCCGTTGGAAAATGCCAGGAGTTCGTCAGCTCCGTTGGTAATAATGAACGAGGCTACATCCATCTCCACAAAGAACAAGGCTGCCCTGATGAGCGACCAGCTTCCGCTGATCCGCATGGCCTCCTCCGCATCCATGATCAGGAGATCGATAAGCCGGAAACTTTCCAGATCTTCGCAAAGGGGCCAGGGCCTGCCCGGGTTGTTCTTTTCGCTGCGGAAGTCGAATACCGTGTTGACCACCGTAATACACCCGTTACTTTTTGCTTCCCTGAGGAGAGAGGAAAGATTATCATGGATCAATGGTACAAGGGCCGTCCCACCGAAGCAAACGATGTCGGAATTAAAGAAATCGGCTCCCAGGAGTTCAGGCGAGTAATCATAAGCCGCGCCGATATTATTGATAAAGGTCCGTTCACCCTTCCCTTTATTGAATGTTCTATCTGAGAGTACATGGGTAAAAGGTGTGGGTTTGCTGCTGATCTTTTTATAATTCGAAATATCGAGGGGTATTTTCTTAAGATTCTGCAAAATCCTGTCCGCAGTTTTGTCTCTGCCCATCCCGCCGTGAAACCTTACATCGAAATCATCACCGTTGAGCAGTTGTGAAGTGTTGATCAGGGATACCAGCCCCGGTCCGCCGATGTTGAATGCGCCGGGGTCACGGCTACTGTTCAGATCCCTGATTATTTTCGCGTAGGGCACGGAGGAAAATTTTTCAATTTCTTCCGTAAATACCAGCTTACCCGGAAACAGGCCCCCGTCTCCATCAGTTACCGAATGGTATTTTTGGAAAGCCGGGTGATTGAACCGAATGTCAGTGTAAATATAATCCGCCAGTGCGCATCCGGTTCCCGAGATTATGATCTTTTGTTTTTGCATAGGGCTTATCAGGTGATTGGTGACGTGGGTAAAAAGGTACGGCTCAGCTACCAAATCAACATTTCAATAAATCGATTATTCAGTAAATTCTTAAATAAAACGCAGATCGCCAAAAAATTCCGGAAGATGAAAATCCGGCACATGGTTGTTCACCTCTGCCCAGGTAATGTAATGCGGGTTTGAGGAATTCTCAGCGATCTTGTAAAAATTAGCCTTCCAGATCACACCGGGTCCGGGACGGTCTATATTGGCATATTTTTCAAGAACTTCAAAAGGAATCCGGTATTCGACGGTCCAGATCACATCCTCCCTGACCTCGGGATCAATGAGGGAGGGAAGCGAATGAGCAATCTGTACCCGGCGGATATCGGTTTCATCCAGTATGGTTATCTCTTTACCTGCAACAGTATTGTAATGCATAAGCGGTGTGCCCCCGCAGTTGACTTCCAGGTTAAAATACCTTTCCGGATAACGATGATCCGGTGCGAAGAAGAATTCAACACAGGCATCTTCCCATACCGGTCCGTTCACGGAAGTTGTAATGCAGCGGACATAGCGGTCGCTGACACGGAAAATGACATTGAGGTTGTTCTTGTCATACAGCAATTTAGCCATTGCCTCCGGAAAAAACCCGGGCCTCGGGCCCATAAAATTTTCAAGTTTCACCGGCTCAATATCCGTCCACTTAGATCTGTTCCAGTCTCCGTTGGGCAACGAAGGCCGGTTCAGCATCCGGGCCTCATATAAATTTTTTTTCAACATGATCATTCAGCAAGAAAAGTATAATATGTTCCCCTTCAATGCATTTCCGTTTCACATACGCCGATACCCCCACGGTAATAGTTGAACTGCACGTTGGGGTGTGCGGCCAGCATTGACATCGGGACGGAACTGTCCATGATTTTTTTGCCTATCATAAAAGCAGTAAGACGCTGACCAAAGGGATTATCATGCACCCCCGCCTGCCATATTGAGACTTTTTCAGCCATCCATGTCTGGACAGGACCCACAGTCAAGGCTTGTCTGGGGATTCCTGTCACCACACCTCCGGCGCTTGTCCGGGCATTCTGCATACAGGTAACGGGATGCAGGTCGACGACCCGGGCTGTCAGTTTTCTGAACTCTTCCGGCGAAGGGGGTTCATTACTGTACTTTCCCTCCCGCTTTACCGGGTCATTGAATGCCCAGTGTTTTGTATCGCCCTGCCCGCCCTGCATAACGGCACAGCGGATACCGCTTTCCCAGCTTTTGATGTATGGGGCTGTATCGGCCTTAGGAAAATGCAGGTTGGCATCCGGAATTTGCAATTTTTTATCGATCCTGCTGAAACACAGGTCGCGATCCGCCTTTTCGAATGATAAGGGATGACTTGCCTCCAGCTCCCTGCCGTTGACGTACCATTCATCCATTCCCCAGAAATGAGCATTATGAAGATCGAGTTGCAGTTCATTGACGAGACGGGCGACGAGAGGAAGCTGCTCTGTCGGCCCAATCGGTCCGCAGATCCCCACCGGCTGACCGGCAGTTGCCTCTTTCCAGGAGGTAATGTATTCAAGAGCTTCCGCCAGATAAAAATCTTCGAGCGTATCGTAAAATTTCACCCTGAAGCCGTCTCTCGAAAGAGCGGACAGGTCTTCTGCGGTAAGTTTAGCCACATCACGGAGAAGATGATCATCGAGTGTGGTATAATCCCACCATTCGGGGGCCAGCATACTTAATTTCCGGGCCATAGTCTCAGGTTATTTTTAAGTTTAAATTTTATATGTATTGATTTATCTCTGATTGATCGTTTCCGGTTAAATAGCTTATTTTATTTCCTTGACTGTTGTGATCCTATCCCTGTTTTGTCTGCTAATCACGAGATCGCCAAATTCCTCCTTCAAAATATTATTGTGCGGGTAGCCATGTCCAAGATGTTGCCTGAAACCTTCCGCATAGATGACTCCTGCCTCTTTACCGCGCAAGGCTGAAAACCGTTTCATCGCCATGATATATTCGCTGTCCTGATGCGACAAGAGCCAGCTTTGCTGACTTTTATGGCAGGCCAGCATTCTCTCTTTTACTTCCCATTTCGCTGCTAATATCTACATAGAACGAAGGTCTCACAGGTTCTCCCAGTTTATCGAGCCCTTCAACCGGATCGCAGTAATAAAGCCAGGGTATGGGCTCATAGGGATGTTCCGGGATATCCATATTCTTAATACCTGCCGAAAAACAGGCTGTCTGTACAATAAGCCCCGTGACCTCGTGATCGAGCATATAATCGGACGGACTGGCGGTGAATACGAGATCCGGCTGCAGCTCTCTGAGCAGGGAAGTTGTCCTGTTGATCGTTGCCCGTTCATAAAAGATGTAAACATCATCAAATCCGAGGCAGTGATAGGTTGCCTCCAGGAGGGCTGCTGATTCCCGGGCCTCCTCTCCCCTTATCCTGATGATATCTTCACGTGAATGAACGGCGGTGCCTTTATCTCCCTGGGCCATCGTGGCGATATGTATCGTCCATCCTGCCTTTTTAAGGAGGGAGAGGGTCCCGGCGCAAAGGATCTCTGCATCATCGGGGTGCGCAAAAATTCCCAGTGCATTTTTTTTCATAAACCAGTTGCTTATAAGACTTCAACAACACTTCCTGTCTTTGCGGATTTGTAACAGGCTTCCAACACGGCCTGGTTCCTCCTGCTTATTTCAAAACTATTCAAGGGTGTCCTTTTTTCAAGAAGTGCGCTACTGAATTCTTCGATCTCTGCCTGGTAGGTATTAAACGGTTCGGGGTTTATGGACATACCGTCTCCGTTACTTCTTGCCTGACGGGCATCATAACCGGCTGCATCCCCTTCCAGGTGAGCAGTCATTTCTCCAGATGCTCCCTGGCCGATAGTCCCCTTAGCAAGTATACTTCCCCGGGAACCATAAAGCTCAAGGATATTCTTGCTGCTGTTATCGGGGATGCAGAAATAGGTGTCGACTGAGCCCATTGCACCGTTCTCAAACATCAATGAAACCACTGCACTGTCTTCCGACTTGTAGGAGTGGACGTTATTATTGATGAAACAATTCACGCTCTTAATTTTCCCGAAGAACATTTCCAGCAGATCGATACAATGACTCCCCATATCCATCAAGGAACCTCCTCCGCCGGTTTCCGGCGATTGCCTCCATGCCCCCTCCATCGGAGGATACCAGCATGACAACTGAGCCCTGCCGTAAACGCATTTACCCAGTTTTCCATCCTTTATCAGTTTCAGTGCAGCCTGGTGCTGCGTATGAAACCTCATCATAAATCCGGATCCCAGTACCACTCCTGCATCCCGGCAAGCGGTTATCATTTCTTCATCTTCCCGGATGCTCATTCCGAGAGGCTTTTCACAAAGGATGTGTTTACCTGACTTTGCAGCAGCCATAACATGTCCCAGGTGTTCATTGGCGGGGGAGGCTATGTATACGGCATCGATGTCCGAATTCAGCAATTCTTCCAGGCTTTTGCATGCAATAACCTTGAACTGCTGCCCCACTTCTTCATTGACTTCCGTGTTAATGTCGAAAACGGAGACAAGCCTGGCATTGCCCGCAGGTATGATCCCTTCGGGAATGGTCCTTCTTCGGGCTATCCCCCCGGAGCCGATCACGCCCCATTTGATTTGTTTTGTCATATCCATTCTTCCTTTTCTTTAATTATGGGTATTTTTATTTCATTGTTCTTATTCCGAAGTCTGTAATCGACTATGGTTATGATAAGTGTGGATGCCAGGACGAGAATTCCCCCCGCAATCGCATTGATATTCAGGGTTTCACCCAACCAGATGGCGGCGATGGGAAGGCCGAAAAAGGTGATCAGGTAATTGGAAAGAGCCACCTGCATAGCATCGAGGATCTTAAGGGCTTTGAAGAAAAGAACCATCGACAGGAAATTGTGAAAAAAAGTAAGAAGAAGGATTCCTGTCCATGTCTGGCCGGTGAATACATGGATCCTGGCAAAAATATCCTTTTCATATATAAAAACGAGGGGAGTAAGTAATATGACAACGGCAATGTATGTATAAAAAAGCATCTCCATTTCGGAATATCTTTGTGAGATCTTCTTAATACCTACATTGAAGTATGAATTACCTATGATAGCTATAAAAATCAATATATTCCCCAAGGCATATTTCGAACTAAAATTCAAATTCCGGATATCGCCTGTTGATATCAGGATCACTCCGACGATGGCTATGATGAAACTGAGCCATCTTACCCGGTTCATTTTCTCCTTCAGGATAAGAAAAGCAAAAAACGCGGTGATAACCGGAAGGCAAAGTGTAAGTATCGCTGAATTACTGGCCAGGGAATACTGCGTTCCCCATGTAATAAGTACCTGCGCAGGGAAAGCGCCAAGAAGGGCAAGCTGTCCGAAGATAAGAATATCCCTGAAACGGCGTCCGTCCTTTTTAAGGTCCTTCAGGACGAAAGGGGCAAGTAGCAGAATGGAGATCAGCATGGGCCCCCAAACTGTAAAATACGGGCCGATCTGGTCCTGGGTCAGTTTAATGCACGTGAATTGAAGCGACCAGATCAGGTTACAGGTAAATAGAAGCACCCAGGAGACAATCGTAGTTTTCAATGTTCGGCGTATATTAGGTAAGATAATGAAAATATATGCAAACGACCCGGTAATGATTCAAGTATAATAGCCGGCAGGTGTTAATTATCCTGTCCCGGTTCCTTTTCCCCGGCTTTCTGTACAGGGATGTCCTTATATCTTTTCGGATCAGAAATTTAAAAAATAATTTAATCGAAATCCCTTCAATTTTAATAAAAGACCGTGAAATGATCAGATTTTGATATCCATCCCGGACCTCAAATGACCTATCCTTGTTATTACAATATCAAAAGTACATGAATGAGATTTCAATATATAATACTAATCATCACAATTATCATACTTATATTTTATTTTGATCATTAATATTTGGAAGTAATTACTGAAAAATAATATATTAGTATTATTTATAACACTTATATAGATAAAATTGAATGTGAAGAATAATGGAGTTATGGGGTTATGGAGTTATGAAGTTATGAAGTTATGATAGTTATGAGGTTATGGAGTTATGAAGTTATGCAACCATTCACCACATCACCAAATTCTTCCCTATTCCTCTTCCACTTCACCAAATCACCAAATCACCAGATCACTAAATTATTAAGTCACCAAATCACCAAATAAAAAAGAAATATGTTTAAGAAATCCCTTTCTATCGGCCTTCTGCTGTTGGTCTTTGCCAGCCGGGCAATGGCACAGGAATTCGACCTGGTCACTGATTCGGTAACCATGTACTGGCCGGCAGGTCCTCTTGAAAAACCCGCGTATCTTGAAAATGTTACCGATCCGGATTTTGGTACAACTATTACCCGCGTCACCGGTGATCCGGGGAGTACCATTCCTGTTATCGGGGGCACGTGGAAAAATATTGCCAGGCACGGCTACTCCAAGATCCCGGTCTGGAATGCCGATGAGAGTATTCTTTATCTGGAGACACAGAAAGGAGGCCCGGCACCCCTCTTCCTGGACGGGGATACCTATGAGGTCCTTTTCACTAAAAAACTGGCATGCAATGAAAAACGATGGCATCCGAAAATTCCGGAACTGATGATCGCATTAAGGGATACAGCCATGATCTCGTGGAATGTTTTTACCGGTGAGATCAAAAAGCTTGCAGACATTAGTGGCTATAAAGGCTGCCAAATGGGACCCTGGGAAGGAAATCTGTCCTTTGACGGGAACCGTGTTGCTGTTTATGCCACCCGTATTTCCGATAATGCAAAAACTGGTTTTGTAATTGATATGGTAAACGGAACCAAATTCCCCGACGTTGAGCTTACGGATATCCATGTCGACTGGATATCGGTCTCTGCCACGGGTAATTACCTGGTCGTACAGGGTACGATCAGCGGAGGCGATGACCAGACCCAGATATACGATGTAGAAGGCAATAAAGTAGGGGCGCTTTGGAGCGAATACAGTCGTCCCGGACATTATGACCTGACTGTGGATGAGAATGGCGATGAGGTGGCCGTAGGAGTTTCAAAATCAAGTCCCGACAATGGACGGGTGATCAAGCGACGGCTGAAGGACGGAATGGTAACCGTCCTCACGAAGGGCGGGTATGCCACGCATACCTCCACAAGATGCTACGGAAGGCCCGGCTGGGCAATTTCATCCTACAGCCACCGTGGACCGGCCAACTGGGAACCCTATTACAATGAGATCGTGGCGGTCAAACTGGACGGTACCCGTGCAGAACGGATCTGTCATATCCGCGGGCTTTATCAAACGTATGATAATGAAGCCCAACCCTGCCCCTCCCCTTCAGGCAGCCGGATAATCTTCGCGAGTGACTGGGACAGCGGAAGCGAACCCATACAGGCCTATGTGGCTGATTTCAGGGACAGGGTGATCCTCGGAAGCCGTAACAGGAAACCGCATGAAACTTCACCGGGCATTTATCCCAATCCGGCCTCGGACTTTATTATTATTCCTGATATGTACCGGGAATCCACATACCGGATCCTGTCCATAACCGGCAGCATTGTTCAAACCGGGATGGCAATATCCGGACCTATGGGGATCCGGAATCTGAGCAATGGTTTCTATATCATTGAACTCACGGATAGCCGCGGTGAGAGACAGACATTCCGGTTCGTGAAGAATTGATCAGGGATTATTATTGTACACCTACGGAGTGCCGGAAAAAAGGCCCGTCATTCATTCTATCGCTATCGCCCCAGTCATTCCTTAACGATCTCCCCGGAGGAATGTCCTTCCATTGTATTATGTTCAAGAACGGGCTTTGGTGAAATACCGGACAGGAAGATGGCGGCTTTCTGGGTACCGTTCCGGTTATCCCGGATGATATTTTCCTTTAAGATCACATCTTCTGCCATTGAGTTAAATGAGAAACCATAGTTGCCGTTATTTTCAATCACATTCCGGAGAAAAATATTCCGGTGCGGGGAATTTTTTTCATCCTCCTGCCTGAAATATACCCCATCGCCTGCATTGTCATATATATGATTGTTTTCAAAGGTGACATAGGTATCCTTATGCCCTGTGCTGATCCCGCAATCCGAGTTATTGTGGAACTGGTTATTCCTGACCGTACTGTGTGAAACTCTCCAGCAAATAAATAATCCGACCTTATTGTCATGACTGTTATTCCCTTCGATCACCGAATTCGGGGAGCCGGTTCCTGGATGCAGACCCATATTGGTGCAGCCGCTTATCTCGCAGTCTCTCACTGTAACATTTTCGGTGATCTGCCATGTGATCCCTTCCCCGTTGAAATCCCGGACATGGACATTCTCCACGGTTGCATCCCTGGACTTGAGTATCGCTATACCGCCCCCGTTGCACCCATCGAGACGGTCATTCTTCTCTTTATTCCCGTCGATGGTAAGATCGGCTATTGTGATATTCTCCACCCCCATTGCCAGGATACATGAACCGGCATTTGTGATCATACCGTTCTCCTCGCAGTCGTAATCCCGGATAAGGTAGGTATCGATATACAGGACATTACCTACAATGTCCGTGATTAGGCCTGTCGTCACATCCCAGCATTCATGGTACGGATCGTTCGTTATCTGGAAACTCATCCCGGGTTTGAATCCGGATGGATCCTCAACCGTGATCTTCAACTCACCAAAATCGGCATCCATGATGAATTTCGAGTGAAACCCGTCTATCCTCTTGAGTATGGTTCCGGGTCCGGATCCTTTCAGTACCACATCGGATCTCATTTTCACCGGGGCCTTCATCCTAAAAATTCCCGGTTCCAGGATCACTGTACCGCCAACCGCCGGAAGAGCGTCGACTGCCATCTGTATCGCTTCATTGGTAAAACCGGCAATATCGGCCTTTTCGCCCCCTACGGTGATCATCCGTTCCGTTATCTTCGGCGAAACCAGTGCATCGGCTTGATAATTTCCGGTTTGCGCAAAAAGGCTGTTGGTGAGGATCAACATGATCCAGGTAATGTTTTTCATGGTAATAAAATTTTCTTCGTTACTTTATTAATTCTGGAAGAGGAACACGGATCCCGGAAGAATTTGGTGATTTGGTGATTTGGTGAAGTGGAAGAGGAACACGGATTTGACGGATTTGTGCGGATAATCACGGATGAAGAATATTTGGTGATTTGGTGATTTGGTGATTTGGTGAATGAAAAGTCACGGTCACCTACTTAAAATCGGTATTAATCTGTGTAATCCGTTCCGATAGCCATCGGAATCCGTGTTCCTCTTCCCTCAAACCATTTCAAACCATTTCAAACCATGTGAAACAATCTTTCCAAATCTGTGATAATCTGTGAAATCTGTGGTGAAACTCCCCGAAGAATTTGATGATTTGTTGATTTGTTGATTTGTTGAATGGGATTCAAACCATCTGAAACCAATTCAAACCAGTTCAAACCATTTCAAACCATTTCAAACCATTTCAAACCATTTCAAACCATTTCAAACCATCTGAAACAATCTTTCCTAATCTGTGATAATCTGTGAAATCTGTGGTGAAACTCCCCCAAACCATTTCAAACCATTTCAAACCATCTCAAACAATTAAACCCCCGTTCACCTGATCTTATAATATTCCACCTTCTCCCTGTCAGGCGCATTCCGGGTTTTTTCAAGCAACTGCTTCCTGTCTTCGTCGCTCAGGCCGGCGAAATCCCTGGCCAATGCGATCTTTTCCTTTAGCATCCGGGCATTCTCGGCGCCTGTGATAAGCACGCTGACGGGCAATGACCAGGCAAAAAAGAGGGCATCCCTTACACTGACATGATCGGGAATGACAGGGGTCTTTGTCTCCCATTGTACCCGTCCCTTCGATTTCTTCCTGCCGAAAAACCTGCCGTCGGCAAGTGTTTTCATGGCAAGGATTCCAAGTTTGTGATCGAGGGCCCGGGGGACCACATCATTGACAAAGCTGTAATTGCTGGCGTAATCAACGAGGTTCACCGGCATCTGCACAGTTGAGAAAAAAGGGAATTCTGCAAGCCGCTCCATCATCCGTAAGTGGGCGTAGGGATTTTGATGGCCCGTGAAGCCTATATAACGGGCCTTTCCGGAATTACGGATCTCCAGCATGGCATCGACCACCCCGTTTTTGATCCTCTCATCCACATCATCCGGCGTACGGAGGGAATGCACCTGTAAGAGATCCACGAAGTCACATCCGAGGCGTTTAAGCGATTGATCAAAATCCTTGATGAGATCCGGACCATTGGCCGTCAGGGTTTTCGTCATCAGAAAGATCTGATCGCGGTATTTAGGCACCAGGTATTTCCCGTAACGCGATTCGCTCACTCCGTCTTCATAGCTCTGGGCGGTATCAAAAAAACGAATGCCTCCTTCAATGGCTGTTTCGATCACCTCCTGTGCGTCCTTTTCGGTTGTCCAACCTACATGATATCCCCCGGTTCCCAGCATGGTGACCTTTTGCCCTGTGTTGCCAAGGGCCCTGAGGGGAAGAATTTCACCCAGGCTGTCGCGGCCTGGTGTACCGGCATTGCCGGAGACACTCCAGGGAAGCATCAGTCCGGTTGTTGCGGCAGCCATGGTCCTGAGAAATTCGCGTCTGTTTTCCATTATGATTTAAGGTTCGGTTCGTAAGACAAGTTATGAAATTTTTCCCGTTTGTAACCCTACCGAAAAGGATTTCGGGAACTCCCGCCTGATTATTTTCGCCGTCATGGATAAATTATCTGCATCCCTGTGAATGTCTTCTTTGAAATGTTTTATATTTGATCATATAACAATTGATATTCGGGTCATTGAATAAAAAAATCAGTCACTCCGGCATTGAAGCTCCCGCATTTGAACAACCCCTGTGGACCATTACGCGGCGGCGTTTCCTGAAACTAGCGGGCATGGTGGTTGCAGGCATGGCTTGGAGGCCTTTATTTGCTGCCCTTCCCGGGGAAAAGCCTTTGCTCCGTTTCGGCATGATCACCGATATCCATTATGCCGGTACCGAATCCAAAAATGACCGGTTTTACCGCGAATCACTTGCCAAGCTGGAGGAATGTACAACGCTGATGAATGATGAGAAGGTCGAATTTCTCATCGAACTCGGTGATTTCAAGGATCAGGGCGAACCTCCTTCAGAGGCCGGAACCCTCCGTTATCTCGAGACCATCGAAAAAGCGCTCAGCGGGTTCAAGGGTCCGCGATACCATGTGTTGGGCAACCACGATATGGACAGTATCTCGAAAGACCAGTTCCTGTCCCGGATCAAAAACACCGGGATCCATGAACCTGGCAGCTTCTATTCATTTGATTCGGGAGGCTGTCATCTCGTGGTTCTCGATGCAAATTACAGAGCCGACGGTCCTGGATATGATCACGGGAACTACGACTGGAAGGATGCCAACATCCCGCCTGCCGAGACAGAATGGCTTCGCGGGGATCTGCTCGGCAATAAAAAACCCGTTGTCGTCTTTGTACACCAGCGTCTTGATGGTGACGGTGATACCACCATCCGGAATGCGGCGGAGATCAGGGGCATCCTGGAGGAAAACAGGAATATACTTGCGGTTTTCCAGGGCCATGATCATGCCGGTGGATATTCCTGCATAGGAAATATTCATTACTATACTCTGAAAGCCATGGTAACAGGCAGCGGAGCGGAGAACAGTTCATATGCAGTGGTGGAAATTATGCGCGACCACAGCCTCAGGGTTACAGGATACAGGAGAGCCGTGAGTATGGACCTGAAAATCCCGTCTACTGTTTTTTCCTTTTGAAATGATACATTATCCCGGTATTTATCAGCCTGCCCGGATCAGGATAACCCACTACGGTTGAGTATTCCCTGCCCGATAAGTTCTTCAGGGCAACATAGAATCTCCAGTCACCGGTTTTCCCGAAAGTATAACCCAGGTTGAGATCGATCCTGATATAATCGCCGAGTTTTACCTCACCGGCAGATTTAACCGCGAACCTTGTGCTGTAAAATACGGAGGAATAATTCCCGTATAAATTCAGATCGAATTTATGCCAGTCAACATTAATTCCCGTGTTTGCGATCCACTCCGGCAGTTCGCGGTTCCTGGAGAATTTATCTCCCAGATCTGCCATGGATTTCATACTTGTGGCATTGAAAAACAGTGAGGTTGTTCTGTTAAATAACAACGGCGAGTTGATGGCCAGCTCCGCACCATACTGGAACTGGTCCCGGTTTCCGTACAGTTCCATAATCCTCCCGGGCACGGTTTCAAGGATATCACCGGTATAAATGATGGCATTCCGCTGATTGACCCAGAACGCGGTGAAGGTCACTTCCGCCTGGTTGGACCAACTTTTCTTAACCCCGGCGTCTGCCATTGTACGCATTTCATTTGCAGGCGTTTTCAGGTCTCTCGTTCACTGCCCCTTCCCGTCGGTTTTACTGCGCCGGAGACCAGATTGCCGCTTACTATAGTATTTTTGTTCAGGTTATATACCACACCGCCGGTAACCTGGGCAGTGCCGGGCTCCCACATGTCTTTCAGGGGATCGACCTGTTTGAACATCGATCCGGTTCCGTCGATCCCGAATGCCCCGTATTCGTCGATATAGGTTTTCACCCACCGGAATCCCGCATTTACATTCCATTTACCAAATTCATGTTCATCGGCGATAACACCGGAGACGGTCTGCAATTCCGTTTTTCTCCCGGCATAAAACCGTTTTCCGTTGGGAGCATCCCAATGGTTGTAAAGTGCACCGAAACGAAGTATATTCGATCTTCCGAGAGAAACCGATTCGATGATATTTGTACCTATCTCATAATCATCTTCCGACACCGAAGCGGCTGTGACTTCATTTACATATTCCGGTCTTCTTTCCGTGTAAAAAGTCTGGATCTCCAGCGAGCTTTTCTCACTCTGCCTGAACAGGGCTTTCAGGCTGACCGAACTTGACACGAAAGGATCGTAGCTTTCACGGCCGGAGACAAGAGCAGGTGTTGCGGGGTATTGCGCCTGGATAAACTGCCTCATGCCGTTCAGGTGAAATATATTGGCCGTGACCGAGATTTTAGGTGAAGGGTTCCATTCCATGGTACCGTAAAGATTCAGCATTTTCTCCCGGGCATAGACTCCGGCAGGACCATCTGTCCGGTCATATCCCGCTCCTATTGACCAGGAAAGATTTTTTACGCGGCTGCCATGTGAAAACCAGGTGTGAAGGGAGTTGAAGGTGCCATATTCCACCCCCGCCGAAGTTTCGGGTTCGGTATATTTTTTCGTGATGATATTTACAATGCCCGCCATCCCCGAAAGTCCGTGAAGCAGGGCAGCGCTCGACCTGATAATTTCGATCCGTTCCACACCGGCGGTGGAAAAGAAGTAAGGTGTTTCAAGAAATTCACGTTGCCAGACTCCGTTGATAGAAAACTCAGGAAAGGGGTACCTTTGGCCTCTTACAGAAAAAAGCTGCTTTACCTTTCTACCTCTCGTCTCTATGAGGGCCCCCGGCGCAAAAGCCATTGCCTCGATAATGGTTTTCGAATCCGTACGCAAAATATCTTCCCTGGTGATCGTAGTGGTTGAGAGGGCCAGGGAAAGAGGTTCGACCGTGGGAGTCGATAAGATCTCCCATTGCCTTTTGTCTTTGATGATATCGACCTGGCCCAGTTGCTGCACATCCTCTTCAAGATGGATATCCAGAAAACCGGGACCGTCGTCTGAGGTGTCGATCGTTCTGAAGAATTCTTTGTAGCCTGTGCATGTTACGACGATTTGAAGGCTCCTGTCATGCGGAAGGACGATCTCAAAGGTACCGTCCGCACCCGTAGTGGCATGGAGATTCGTTCCCTTAATGAAGATCAGCGCATCGGGTATGGAAATATGATCGGCAGAGCCGGATATCCTGCCTTTAATAGTAATAACTGCCGGCTGGGCGTAGATTATTCCTCCTTCTCCAAACAGGATAAGGATCATTCCTGCCAGGAAAATCCTGACATGGTGCATTTTGGGGTTCATAAAAAGTGCAATATTATAGTGAAATTACAGGTGAATCTATATGAATATCTAATCTAATTTGTGTTTGCAAGAAAACCCGATAACCCTCGTTCATCGAATTGACCGGTCCCTGAGCCTAGCCGAAGGGTCACCTCTTTTCTATCTCGCGACTAAGTTAGAAACTTCTTGTGAATTCCGCCCGGAATGCATAAATTACTGAAATATTTTTGCCCACGGGGATCGTGAGAAGACGTGACGTTTTTGGTTAAAAATTGTATCGGGGGAGAGAAGGGATTGAGGGAATTATTTGCGGGAGATCAACCCGTTTTTTCAGACTATATTATTTTATCTTTTACCTATGAGATTAACCCTAAGCTTCCTTTTACTGTTGTCTGCATTAAGCTCCGGAGGGCAGTATTACGACTGGCCGATGTGGCGCTCGGATGCGGGCCATACCGCCTCGACACCTGAGCAACCCGCAGATCGTCTCTACCTTCAATGGCAGGCGAACTACACGGAACGGACTCCTGTATGGGACGATCCTTTGAACCAGAACCTGATGCAGTTTGACCGGGTATTTGAACCCGTGGTGGCCAACGGAAGAATATTCCTTGGTTTCAATGATGAAGACAAGGTCGTTGCCCTTGATCTCGCCACCGGAAAGGAGTTATGGCATTTTTACACCGACGGGCCTGTACGTCTCCCCCCGGCCATCAACCGGAACAAAGTATATTTCACCGGCGATGACGGGTATTGTTACTGCCTCGATGCCGCCACCGGGACCCTCTTCTGGAAGATCTCTCTGGCACCTGCAGCGAACAAGCTCCTTGGCAATAAGAGGATGATCTCCATGTGGCCCGCACGCGGTGGAATTGTGATTAAAGATGATATACTGTACACGGCCGCCGGCATCTTCCCGATGATGGGCACCTTCATTTATGCAATCGATACGGAAACAGGCAGGATACTCTGGAAAAACGAAGGCACCGGGAGTGATTATATCCTTCAGCCGCACCGCTCCCCGGCCTTCGCCGGCGTAGCTCCCCAGGGTACTTTCGCCATCAGCGGGAACAGGTTGCTGGTTGCCGGGGGGCGCACCGTCCCCGCAGGTTTCGATCTGGATACCGGGGAGGAGATCTTCTATCACCTGGCAGAAAGCGGAAAAACAGGCGGCGGATTTATCTGCGCCGGAGACCATGTTTACTTCAACCACCACAGGGAACGCATGACCTATATGTATGATCCCGTTTCCGGGAAGAAGCTCCTGGAAGATGCCGGAGAGTACCCGGCCCTGGACGGTAATACGGCCTATTTTTCAGGGGATACGGTTACCGCCGTACGTCTTGGCGACCATGGAGAGCGCCAAACCCTGTGGAAGATTAAGGCGGACGCCGTACATGACCTCATCAAAGCGGGAAATTGCCTTTTTGCTGCCGGAGATTCAGGTGTAAGCGCCATAAAACTGGATGGAAACAAACCTGTAAAATCCTGGACGTATCCATCGGATCAGAGCATCGAACGACTGCTGGCCGCCAACGGGAAACTTATCGCTGTGACCCGCGAGGGAAGCATCCTGGTTTTCGGTGATAAGCCGGTTGAAAGGATTACTGTCATCGAACCCGCATTCACAGGGAAAAAAGCCAGTTCCCCACTGGCTGAAAAAATTATACGGTCAACGGGCATAACAAGCGGATACGGGCTGGTGGCCGGAACCGGCGACCCCGACCTGCTGGAATCACTCGTGAACAAAACAACCCTGTGTATCATTGCCCTTGAAAAGGATCCTGCCAGGATCGAATATCTAAGGGAATATTTTAATGTGAAAGGGATACATGCCGACCGGCTTTGCTTTCTGGATTTTGAAGAATATCTTACATTTCTGCCAAAGTATTTCTCATCGCTGACGATCGTTACCGGACCCGGCTGCCTGGAAGGAGACAACGCGGGGATCATCACGTCCCTTTATGAAGCCACCCGTCCTTATGACGGAAGGATCTGGCTGAATACCAAGGGAAGGCAGCAGGGTGCCCTGATGAAGACTATTGCTAACCTCGGGCTCTATGGTGCAGATATGACAGGCGGACATGACTATATCATGGTTACCCGGACGGGTGCCCTGAAAGGGGCTGCGGACTGGACACATACCTATGGCAATATCTCGAATACGGTGAAGTCGGACGATGAGATCGTTAAGGCGCCCCTGGGCATCCTCTGGTTCGGAGGTAATTCCAATCTCGATGTGCTTCCCCGTCATGGTCACGGCCCTCCTGAACAGGTGATCGACGGCAGGCTCATCATCCAGGGTGTGAGCAGTATGAGCGCCAGAGATGTGTATACAGGCCGGATGCTGTGGAAACATGAATTTGAAGGAATCGACAAGGATACCTGGCTGGTGTATTATGATGAGTCATACGACGGCGACAGTCCGCTCGAAACAAAATACAACCAGGAACATCTTCCCGGCGCAAACGCCAGGGGAACCAATTTCATTGCCACCCGGGAATATATTTACGTCATTGAGGGTTCCCGTTGCCATGTTCTGGATATCACGACGGGAGAAACAGTGAAAGTTATTACTACCGGCAAAGAAAAGACGAATGAGCTTGGATATATCGGGATATACGACAGCCTCCTTATCCTTGGCAGCAATTTCACGAATTACCCGGAAATCAGGGTTGAAGATGATAAACCGGAAAAAGCGAGATTCTCGGATTTCAGCCATACGGCCAGCGAAGAACTCATCATCCTGAACCGGTACAGTGGAGAGACACTTTGGAGTATCCGGTCTGTCCATGGATTCATCCATAATGCGGTGATCGCAGGAGACGGTATCCTTTTCTGTCTCGATAAACTGCCACAGGGGCTTGAAACAAAACTCAAACGCCGCGGAGAGGATCAGCCTGCTGGATCACGGCTGCTTTATATCGACATCAGGACGGGGGAGATCCTACATGAGGAGAAGGAAAATATCTTCGGTTCCTGGCTCGGCTATTCAGCAAAGCATAAACTTCTCCTCCAGGCAAACCGTCCTTCACGTGATATGCTCACCGGTGAGGAGGGGAAGCGGATGATCGTATATAATACACTGACGCGGAAAATCCTGTGGGATAAACCGGCGGAATATTCCAACCCACCCATTATTTCGGGTGAGAAAATCTATACCAACGGCGAGGCATTTTCGCTTATGAACGGAGAACAAGTTTATGAAAATGACCTGTTAACGGGTGAAGAAGTACCCTGGAATTTCAAACGCGAGTATGGTTGCGGTTACGTCATTGCCAGTGAGCATCTTCTGACTTTCCGTTCTGCCTCTGCGGGTTTTGTCAATCTCGATGTTTTCGAAGGCACAGGCAACCTGGGCGGATTTAAGGCCGGTTGTTCCGCCAACCTGATCGTGGCCGACGGAGTCCTGAATTCCCCTGATTATACGCGCACCTGCCAGTGTCCCTACCAGAACCAGACTTCACTTGCCCTGATCAATATGCCCTGGATGTCATATTGGACGAACAGCAATTACAAATGGAGCGGGAAACAGATAAAGCAGCTGGGGCTGAATCTGAATGCACCCGGTGACAGGACTTCCGATGACAACACGCTCTGGCTTGAGTATCCCTATACGGGAACATCGCCTGAGATCCCGGTAAAAATTGATACGGCCGGCTACCGGGCCATAAGAAAAGAACCCGTTTCCGTAGACTCTGAAAATATGCCCTGGATCATTTCAAGTTCCATCGAAGGATTAAGATCCCTGGAGATCACCCTTTCGAAGGAAGAAAATGTTCCGGATGCTTCCTATATGGTCACCCTTTACTTCTGCGAACCCGAAAATGCCGCGCCGGGTGATCGCATTTTTGATGTGATACTACAGGACCGGAGAGTGCTGGATGATCTCGATATTATGAAAGAAACGGGTAGAAAAGACAGGGAACTTGTAAAATCCTTCAGTGGCATCAGGGCCGGCAGAACAATCCGGTTAAGTATGTTCCCCGAAAAGGGAAATACGATCCTTTCAGGTATCCGGATCGAACAGGAAAAGATGGCGGAAAACCAAATGACCGAAAGATGAAAAAAGTGCGAATGATCTTGATCGTCACGGCAGGGATCCTGGGTCTCGCCTGTACCACCAGGGTTTCCGAATGGGTGTTGCTAAATATCATCCCTCATCGTTATACGCTGGTTTATTTTCATAACGATCCTCCAACACCAACGGTAAACAGGGAAAATGCAGCTCTCCTGGAAAATATAAAATCCGCAAACATTGATTTCAGGACCGTGAAAAAGCCGGACACAGGCATGCCATACTATGGCCTGTATTACGAAGGCAGGTTGTTTTCCAAATTCCACACGGCAGGTGAACTCGCGGATCTGACCCGTTCACCCCTGCGGGAAAAAATCGCCGGCGAACTTACGAATGGCAAGCTTTGCGTAATGGTCTACCTTACGACCGGCCTCCCGGAAAAAGATGATGCCGGTTTCCTGCTCCTCCAAAAAACACTGGAGGCTTCCCCATTCGGGAAGATCATCCCGGTATTTGAGTTAAACCGGCAAAATAAGGAAGAAGCCCTGTTTACCTCACTCCTGCTGAATGTAGAGGATGACCTGCAAGGGATCGATCAGCCTATGCTGTTCGGTGTTTTTGGCCGGTTCAAAGCCCTGGAACCCCTCGTGGGCAGAGGGATCACAGAAGAAAATATTGGCCTGATGATCGATTATTTCACGGCTGAATGCAGCTGCCTGATCAAAGACAACCTACCGGGAACCGACATCCTGTTCACTGAGGATTGGGATAATCCACAGCCTGCCCTCCTCAACGGGATCATAGACGCGAACCTGTTATCGGGAAAATAATGCAGGCTGATACCCTTACATACGACAGCCTCGGAAGCAGGCCTTTACCGAAGTGGCTTACGGAACAGAAGGCAAGGCAGGCGACCGTTCAGACACAGGCGGTAATAGTTCGGGAAGATCATTCACTTAAAATATCATTCCTGGCTACGGGAGCCTTCATTATTCTCGCCGTTGTCATACTGACCCTGTATTTCATCCGAAAGCAAAAAAAACAGATCCTATGAATCCATCCCGGTTAGTGCTTAAAGAACTCCTGTACAGGAAGATCACCTCGCTGGTGATCCTGATTACCGTCATCGTTGCAGGATCGGTCTCCGTCGGGATCTACACCCTGAGCAAGGCCAGCGAGAATGAAACACGGAAGATCATGCGCGAACAGGGGCTGAATCTTTTTATCTTCCCGAAGGGCACCAATCTCATTGATCTATATTCGGTGAACCATACGGGAACTTTTCCCGACCGGTATGTGGATGTTCTCGCAGAATCCAAAACATTCGATGCGGTGAGGCACCTTACGGGGATACTGCAGGTAAAATACCCCGGTTGGCGTGACGCAAACGGATCTCTGCACCAGATCATTCTTTCAGGTTATAAGGATGAAGCAACGCAGAAATACCTGCCGCGACAGGAAACCATGGGTTTTGATGTGAAAGAAGGCACAGTCCATGTCGGCGCCCTTATCGCCGATAACATTAAACCCGGCGCTCCTTTCATTATCGAAGGATCCGACGGCAAACCCCATAGTTTTACGGTGGAAAAGAGAATGACGGAAGGGAAAGGCATGATGGACCAGGGCGTGGCTTTTCATCTTACCGACCTGCAAAATATCCTGGGAATGGAAGGAAAGATCAATAAGATAGAAGCTCTCGGATGCGTATGTCATGACGGAAGGATCAAAAATGCGCGGAACCAGGTTGAGCGGATCTTTTCCGACCTGGAGGTGACCGAGATCAGCAGCATCGCCGATGCCCGGGAAAACCAGCGGGTAATGATGAATAAATACGGTGCCTTCATCATTCCTTTTGTCATGATCTGCTGCCTGCTGATAACAGGTTTGCTCTTTCATCAGAATGTCATCACAAGAAAGAGAGAGATCGGACTTCTGAAAGCCATGGGGAAAACACAGGGTACCATCCTGTTCATGATCCTGTTCAAAGCATTCATCCTCGGGCTTGCAGGCGGCATTGCCGGATTCTTCGCCGGTACCCTGATAGCTGAATATGCCGGCCGTGAGATATTCAGATTCACCGCCGGAAGTATCAAACCGCTATGGCCTGTTTTTTACTCAGTACTTCTCATTTTCCCATTCCTGTGGATGCTTGCCAGTTGGATCCCTGCCCTGCTGGCTTCAAGGATCGACGCGGCGAGAATTCTAAGTGAAGAATGATCAGTTATTCAATTTAAATTATCCGGAATGCTCGAGATAAAAAATATTTCCAAAAAATATATAACAGGTGCGGGGGAATTCACCGCACTCGAAAATGTAAGCCTTGATATAGAAAAGGGGGATTTCGTGGCCGTACAGGGAGCAAGCGGTGCGGGGAAATCGACATTGCTGAACATCATCGGGGGACTTATCAGGCCGGATACCGGCGAGGTCCGGTTTAACGGCAGGAATATCTATGACGGCAACAGCAGAATGATTGCCGGCTACCGCAAAAAGCATATCGGTTTTATGTTCCAGCAGTTTCATCTGATGCCATGGTTAACCGTGCTCGAAAATATCCAACTGGGATTTCACGGGAAACTGCAAGAACAAGATTTGGATAATTACCTGGAAAAATGCAATCTTTCAGAATTGAAACATAAGTATCCCTCAGACCTGAGTGTCGGCGAAAAACAGAGAACAGCATTTATCAGGGCAATCATCAAGACACCGGAGATCCTGCTCGCCGATGAACCGACCGGGAATCTTGATCCTGAAAACGGGAGGGTGCTGATGCAGCTCGTCGGTGAATACCACAGGAACGGAGGAACGGTTATCCTCGTTTCGCATGATCCGGGAGTTACCGAATATACCGGGCGATTGCTTATCCTTGACAAAGGGAAAATTGCACCTATACCTGCATTTGTGTCATGATTGTAATGTCATGTCGCAACAAATCAGTACAGTAGTGACAGGTCGCGACCTGTTATTACAGTAATGACAGGTCCAACAAATCAGTACAGTAGTGACAGGTCGCGACCTGTTATTACAGTAATGACAGGTCCAACAAATCAGTACAGTAGTGACAGGTCGCGACCTGTTATTACAGTAATGACAGGTCCAACAAATCAGTACAGTAGTGACAGGTCGTGACCTGTTATTACAGTAATGACAGGTCGCGATCTGTTATGCAGGTAAATACATGCGGTGTGAATACGATGCCATTACAAAGGATACCTCGTTGTGGATTTCAGATTACAGGTTAATGCAGGCCCGGTGATCCGTATTAATGGCATGGAATCGGAACATAATGACGAGGTCTTTCACGCTACTGTTCCACTATGGGGGTATGATCGAGGCAACCGATCCGGATATTTATATCAATCTCAACTATGATGAGAGATATTATCCGGATATGCCGATCAGTATGTCCTTTTTCGTGATCCCGGCTCTCCTGCGTATTACCAGGTTATACTGTAATCCGGTTCCCTCCGGAAGGGTCTGTGATAAAATATCGGCATCCTCCGAATGAAACTTCACGGGTTTTTCGGTTTTTATTTTCAGCACAAGATCCTGCTTGCCAATACCTCCGGGCAGCTTATCCGTTTCACCAAAACTGAGTGTGAAGGATCCTTTACCGGGACGGATGGCCGTTAGCGTGTGATGAGCAAGTTGGTGCCGGAATGCCCTCGAATCGGGGGCCAGCATCATATCCGGTCTATCATTGTATGGTTTGAGATATTTCACCCACTTATCCACGATCTCTTCGTTCCTTTCCGGATCGGGATGAAGAAGGTTGGGCCAGTGCATGCCGCAGGTAGGACCCGCAACTTCATTCAAAGGCTCTGCCGGGAATACATCCCAGTCAAACTGGTCTTCTCCGCGATCTACAGTCATTACGCCATCATCAAATCCGAAGCCGGGATATTGCACCCTTTCTTTATTGAACATGATAGAGAAAGGTGTGTTGATGTAGTCGATGCCTCTTTCAGAAAGAAGGCTGGCAAGGCTGACACTGCGTCCCTCCGAGGGTCCGAATGAATGACGGAAGGCGCATGGAACAAAAGATTCCGGAAAAGGACCCAGGTTATGCTGCTCCAGGATCTTCCCGAAGAAATCGAGGTGCATCCTGACCTGGTCAGGTGATCTCATTACTCCGTCGGAACCGGTCCATTCGGCCCGGGTGAATGCGCCTCCATCCCAGTATTCATGGCCTATCCCATGAATGGTAAGCTCAAAATGATCCCTGTTGTTACGAATGATATCCGCAGCTTCTTCCATCCATGGACCCACCCATCTTGAATTATCCCAATTCTTACCCATCCATGTTGACGTCGGAAGCTGTCTCAGAATGTTCTCCTTATCCCATTCGCATAATACAAAGGCAGCCTGGGGCCTGATCCCCAACCGGCGTCCCAGTTCAACAATGGCTGTATAATCGGCCGGTACATGGTGACGGTTTATCCCCGTACGATAGGGTTCATTCCTTTTACTGCCATCTTCCCCCGACCACCAGCCCACATCATCTATCACTACCTGTAAAGGCATCGGAATATTTACAGTGAACCGGCCCGCGCCGTTCCCGGCACAGGAATTCAATAATGGCAGGTTACTTCCGAGCAAAACCGTTCCTGAAACAGTCCCGGTCAGATTCCTGATGAATGTCCGGCGGTTTATTGCAGACATATTCAGCGGTATATTAAGATTGAATCCCCGGAGGGATCAACCTCAGATTTTAATGAAAATCTTATTTATATAGAGCCAGTAACAGAGATACCAGAGTGCCGCCCAGACGGTGAGGCTGGTTATGATATTAACTGTCATTTCACCTCCCCATCCAAAGAGCAGCTCGCTGAATGGTTTGACAATGCGGCCGAAAAGGCCGGCACCGCCAAGGTGACAGAACAGATAAATGAAAATACTGTTCATTCCTACGATGATAAAGAACCGCGATCCGTTACCGAAGCGTTTTCTGACATCGATCAGCCAGTAGCTGAAGCAGAGTGCGAGTATGGTCCACCCTCCGCTTGCCATGACAAAAGAGGAGGTTGCTATTTTTTTGATGATCGGCGTTATGTTCAATAAATCCAGGGAATAGCCCGCGATCAGTGCAGATACCCCCGCAATGATCAGGATCTGCATCTTTTTCGCCGGGGTCCTTTCACTCATCAGCAATTTGCCGCAAAGAACACCCCAGATTGTATGTGCGGTAGTCGTAACAAAATTCAAGGATGCCCATTCGCTTGCCTTGTCCACTCCCTCAATCTTATTGTTGAACCAGGCGCCGAGATTCTCATAATTGACCCATGGATGATTGAAACCCTCAACGGGGAAGAACCGGTACGCCAGATCCATGATGACAAGGAGAAGGAGACTGAATATCAGCTGGAATGAAAAACTTTTTTTCACCAGGAAAAAAGCAACAATATAGGTTACCGATAGCTGGGCAAGCACATTCTGAAACCGGAAAACCAGTTTCCCGGCGCCGATAAAGTAGAGCGCCCAACCAAAAAACAGCAATAAAAAGGAACGTTTCAGGGCATGGCGGGTTATCGTGCGCATGGTCTGGCCTTTTTTTAACCGGTTGGCAACGGCAAAAGGTATGGCGACCCCTACGATGAACATAAAAAAGGGCTGGATCAGGTCCCAGAAATGCAATCCATGCCATGTGTGATGGCTGAACTGGACACCGAAAAAATGGATGAAGCTGTTGTGGGATTCAAAAAAAACTTCATACAATCTTGATGATTCGCCGATAAGAAGGAACATGGTCAGTCCCCTGAAAAAATCGACTGAGGTAACTCTTCCCGGCAAGACGGGAGCCAATGTACCGGAAGTGGAATTCATAACGGGAATTTAAAGATTCATAAAAAATGATTGCTGTAAATATAACTATTCTATCCTGCCGTGCTGCCTGGCAAGCCTGAAAATACTATACGCGGGGACTAAAAAAAGCAGGGAGACTTAACTCCCCGCTTCTTATTAGGATATGGTCAGCATTAGCTCTCTTACTTTTTCAGGATCTTGAATGAGTAAGTTTCATCCTGGGAAACGAGCATTCCATAATACAGTCCTGCCGGTGAACCTGAAAGGTTGAATTCAACCTTGCTGAGTCCTTTCAGATTATTCCGGGTTGCAATGACCTTACCGGTTACATCCAAAATCCTGAGACTGGATGTGGCATCCATGCTCTTCTCAAGCATGACGTTTATAATCCCGGTTGAAGGATTGGGGTACACGGTCAATGGCCTGTAAAGCGGCATTTCGGCAACTCCCGAGGTGCATCCGCCTCCGGCAACCCATGTAATATGCAACACCGGACCCTTGCTATCACCGTCATAAGCTTCAGCTTCTCTCCATCCGATTGCATCGGAAAGATCGGTAGGAATAAGCATAAGGGTCATGCCATTATTTTCTGACCATCCGCCGCGGCAAACTACTTCCTGTATAACATCCGAGATATCCGGTGTCTTCTGATTAGCACCGGCCTGGTCAACATCAGCTTCAAGCCAGTCAGGGGGTGTCCATTCAACCATTTTGGTTGTCCTCTCCCGGCCCGATACATTCAAGTCTGTGGTAAGAAGAGGTGAGGAGTTGTCTGCTGCTTCAGCATAGATCTGTACGGTCAGGGGTCCGTCAGAAGTATGGTCGCAGGTAAACTGGATATGAGCACTCGTGATGGTTGCACCGGCAGGCACGCCTACACTTGCATAGTACATGGCAACAATCTGTGCACCCGGATGATCCGTAGATAAACCGTCTCTCCCGAGTTCGAGATCCGAACTCGATTCGTCGACGTGACCATACCCTTCAAAAGAGGATTGATTGGCGAATTCTTCAACATCGTCAACCCCCGACCCCAGCATGACCTCTATGCTCGTCTGTGCATTTGAGGCCAGTGCCAGCAAGAAGGCTGCGGCAAAAGTGAAGAGAAAATGCGTAAAAATTTTTGTTCTCATGGTTGGATTATTAAATTAATATTACGACTTGGAAAAAAATTCTTTTATATATGGAATGTTTGCTTAGAATGTTCTTACCCGATTTTTTACATGCCTGAGCTCTGCCGCATCAGGGTCTGTAATCAGGATCCGTTGTCAGTAATATTTTTTCCAGGATCACCTTTCCTTCACGGTTTATGATCATCAGCGGCCACTGCCCCGGCGAGGTATGAAAACTGCCTGTCATATGCACCCAATGTGATTTCTTATCTGCGGGAGCAGTGATCATGCCGGCTTCGTTTCCGTCAAATGCTACCGAAATATTGTTTTTTCCGGGACTCAGGGAACGCATCAATACCCATAGATTGTAATCTCCTTCCTCAGCCATCCCAACAGAGAATTCAACCATCGCCGCACGACCTTCCGACTCACTTCCTTCCAGGCTGACCCGGCTTTTACGCTCTCCGGAAACATTCCCGTAGGAGTAAGCAAATTCATCCGCCAAAAGGGTATGTGAGGACTCAGCGTTCAAAAAATGCTGCATCCCCTCTCCGTCATTGATATACCTGACCGTTACAAAATCAGAGGCTGAAGTACTGCCATCGGAGAAGAGTAGCGAAAACGTGTAGATACCTTCCTTTGCAAGAATGGCTTCAGCCACAAGTTTATCAGCATCCTCCAAACTGGCACCGTCAGGGCCGTTTTCCTGCTTCCATCTGAACCGTACATCCGGATTGGCGGGAGGCTGTATTCTTCCGGCAAGCACAATCCGCGCTGATTCGCTCACCCTGTCCTCCCCTGCATCTGCCCTGAGCGGCATCCCGGTCTTCATACGGGCCGAAGGAGCAAGGCCATATTCAACAGCACCGATATCGGGCGCATTTCCGGCAATGTAATCCGGGCTTATTTTAACTGCCTCTACTCCTTCCTTTTCAAAAAATGATCTTCCTGCATCTATACACGGACTGTTCCCTGCCAGGAAAAATGTATTCAGGTCCAAAACCGGATCGCTTGAAAAGAGATTCCCCTCCCCTATTGATGCATCGCGGTTTTCAGACAGGTCATTCCCTGCGTTGTTAAAAAAGAGGTTTTGAAAGATCACGGAACGCGGGCCGAACATCTTGAATCCGCCCAGGGCATTTTCCGAGACCAGGTTGTTAAAGGCAATGATGGAATTTCCCCCGGTAGCTCCCATACTATTTCCAACGAGCGTGTTATTGTAAAAATAAACCGTCTCATCCATGAGTGTGGCTCCGGTGAGATCCTCCTTTGTCTTTCCCCCTTCCATACATCCCAGTCCGGTTTTGCAATGCGTGATTATATTGTGATGAATGTGAAATTCCTTGCCTGTGAATTTGTCATACGAGATAAGTTGGATCCCTGCATTGGTGCTCCCGATGATCCGGTTATTCCGGATGGTATAATTGACATTCTGTTCCGGATACCT
Source organism: uncultured Bacteroidales bacterium (assembly GCA_963771005.1). Classification (GTDB taxonomy): domain Bacteria; phylum Bacteroidota; class Bacteroidia; order Bacteroidales; genus DASQZK01. The sequence continues at coordinate 802,991 of CAVYRO010000003.1, read as the reverse complement.
GAACAATCGTATCTCAATGCCGTCATCATGGCAGTTAATGAAGGTATTATGCTCTACGAGAATATCACTCCCGTGATCGTTGCCGTTGTTGACGATATCACTGTCCAGGGCGTCGTCCCTGTCATTCTCTGCCGTATTGTAACCGGCATATCCCCCTCCACCGGACTCAAAACTTATCCCGTCTTTGTTGTTTATGAAATGATTGTGTGAAACGGTGACCTTTGCATGGATATTAAGTGTATGATCGCCGTTGATCATCTTCAGTCCGCTGATTTCCGTTCCATCGGCAGTTATCGTGAACAGGATCTTATCACCGGCATCTATCACCGTCTCTTCGATCAACGATTCATCCCCAGAGACCTTCCATTCCGAGGAGATGACAAGCGGTTTCGCGATCTCAATTTCACTTTCAGAATAGGTTCCCGGCGCCAGAATGATCCAGTCACCCTCACCGGCATTTTCAACCGCAGCTGACAATGTCGGAAAATCTGACGGTACTTTCAGTATCTTTTTGTCCTGTCCGGTCGCTGCTATCGGTATTATGACCGTAAGCAGGAGTAAAATACCGGGGAAGGCAAGTCTTTTAAAGTATTTCATCAGTTTTTAGGGTTTGGTTATATACTTATTTTCTGTCTGCATAGTAAAAATCACTCAGCCTGTAGGATCCAGAACCTTTTCTGACCGGGCCGGAGTGTAACGATTCGTATCTCAGTTCCGGCATTCTTTCCCGGGAAAACGGTAGTCAGTTTTACCGGGTACCGCCAATCGGTTTTGAGCGTTCCTTCCACAGAACCTTTGTCCCATTTCCAATCCTGTATCTCCACACCACCCATGGAAAAATGAAGATCAGTGCCCGCCAGTACAGGCTTTTTTCCGTCCCAGGGAATGATCCTGAACAGCATCCCGGAATGCGGAGCGAGATCGCCGGATGTTACATTCTCATTTCTTGAAAATATCCCCAGGACCTGCTGGCTGAAAAATTCAAATACGAGGAATCTATCTCCGTACAGGCAGTTCAGGATCGATCCATCCATGCTGAAGGCAACATTTTTATTCTTATCCGTCCAGTTTACGATAGCAAGTGTATTCCATGGATCCAGCCGGGTGCATTCAGGTATGATATGGGTAACCATCATTGACGGGATCATGGGGTCGTACCAGTCGACCGGAAAAGAGGAAGCATTGACTGACGGGATGACATGTTTGTAAAGGGCCAGCCTGTCTGCATCGAGGGTGAGGTAATTTTCAGTGAAGGTTACGAGACCGCCTCCGATATACTGGTTCAGTGCGTTGACGCGGGCCTCATCATCAGTGAACAGGCCTAGTGACAGTTTTGCATGGGAGCCTGAAAATTCGGGTGTTTCATTCCGCCTGATCATCATGGCATCTGGATCGACATGCCACAGCCTGCTCATCCAGGTCCTCATGATATTCTGCCTGTACTTTGGAATTTCCTTCTCGTCCCAGTAAGAAACAACGTCCGAGCCGCTTCTCTGAGAATTGGCTATACCCAGTGATCCGCCGTAGTGGCCTCCGCATACTGAAATATAGGCATCGTCCCCCACTCCGCGCCTGATCGCCTCAAGGCCCATCCGGTAGGCTTCAAGCCTGTTGACCGTTGGATCATAAAATTTATAATCGCCGTCGATAAATACCGCACGCATGAAATCGAATTTGAAATATTTGTAACCCCAGTCCTGCGAAAGCTTTCTGTATGATTCCTCAAGGTATGCGGTAACCCCGGGATATGTGGGATCGATTACAAGATGCTCCCTGTCGTTCATCGGGAAAGTATAATGACTGCCGTCCTTTTTTCTGAGAACCCATTGCGGATGTTTTCTTACCAGTTCGGAGGAAGGTGAGACCAGGTAAGGGGGGCTCCATATGCCCGGAATATACCCCGCTTCCATAATCCTCCCCGCAATGTATTTCATCCCGTCAGGAAATTTATCATTGGCGGTAAAGTCACCCCACCGGTCAACAGCCCAGCATTCATCAATTAGAAAGACATCGAGGGGTTTGCGGATACTCATCTTCTCCAGTGCGTGTAAATCTCTTAGCAGGTATTCTTCGGTATAATTTCCGCCGTACCAGTACCAGGAGCAATATACCGATGGAGCATTGCGGGGCGGTGGTTTGATATGATGATATTTTCCCACCCGGTCGGCATACTCATAAACCGTAGACTGGAGATCGGTTCCGACGGTAAGCCATATCCATTGCGTTGTTCTTTCACCGCCGGGAGGAAGTATCACGTCGTCAAATTCGCATACAGCCGAAAGTCCGTCCATCATGGGCGCGCCTTTTTTTCCGGAAAAGGCAAGCTGCAGATGGGCCAGGTGTTTTGTCCAGTCCAGGTAACCTGCCAACAGGCAGCGTCCTTCAGGATCCATACCCACAGGGAGTGCCAGGAAAGGATCGGCGATGAGCGTGTCGGTACCTGCGGGGCGGTATGAGAGAGGCAACCCGTTTTTAAGACGTTTTTGCACCACTATCTTCCAATTGCGGGTATCCGGATTTTGCGGGAGCCTGAATTTTTCATTATCCGTACATGCAAAGGGGGTCATGTTACTTAGACGGACAGGATCTTCGGTAAAATTGGAGAGTTTCTGCCTGACGGCTACGACCGTATGGTCATCCGATATCCATACCTGCCGTTCGAGGTCCATTTTTTTATTGCTGAATACATCGGTGATACATTGGCCGGCCAGTCCGGCAATATCAGCGGAAGCGGTCTGTCTTTCCGTGAATTTCCAATCGTTCCCGGGTATGACAGGTTCAATCACAGGGGATATCCATTCACTTTCAATCCTAACTTCATCACTGGTGACCAACAGCGTCTTATGATCGCCTGAAAAATCGATTTCAAACTGGGCAAAAACACCCGGGTTCAAGACGATAAGAAAAATAATGAATACCGAATTGAGTCTTTTCATGAATCCGATTAAGAAGGATCTTATAAATGATAAATAACCTGCCTCCCCGGAGAGGAGGCAGGTTATAGGCTAACAATTCCGGATCACAGAATGAGGATCACCTGAGAATGGGATCAATGGCATCCTGCAAATCCGTCTTTTATGCAGATCTTCTACCATCCCGGGTTATTTGGCATGGGCTGGGTTAGATTGGCATCGATCACTGACTGGGGAATGGGGTAGAGTGTATCCCTGCCCGAAATGAGTTCCCCTCCACAGAAATTATATTTGGCCGTCCTCTCCAGCCACTTCTGTGTCCTGAGAAGGGTAAATCTCCTTTCTTCCTCAAGAAAAAGTTCACGTGATCTTTCATCAAGGATAAAATCGAGGGTAACATCGCCGGCAGTGATTGGGCTTGCTTTTGACCTGGCCCTGACGATATTGATGGTTTGAGCTGCTGCACCTGCCTGCCCCATTTTAAACTGGGCTTCAGCTTTCAGAAGATAAGTATCGGCCAGCCTGAGGTAGACCTGGTCTGCCCAGCTAAAGTCGGCAGCCATATTGGACGGATCGGTTCCCTCGCCTTTGCGTGAATAGGGCCAGTTGGGAAGACTCCTGTGATCCTGGGTGATTTCTTCATCCCATGAGCACCAGAGTGTATCACCATAGCTGTATCCCTCCGGAAGAAGGTCGGCCGGATAGGGAGCATTGTAGGCAGCATCCCTGAGAATGAAAAATTTACGCAGAATATAGTTCGAAGCTCTTTCATCCTGGGGCTCATAGCTGTTGATCCACCATCTCGTCGGGGTAAAATAGGATTTACCTCTTCCGCCTCTCGCATAGGTATACTGGAGGGCTCTTTTACCACCCACAACCCAAAGGTTATAGGCGCCGGTCATGGAACGGCTCATCTGGTTACCCTGCTCGTCAATGCTGTTCAGCTCGAACTGGAATACCCAGAGTGCTTCCGTATTGCCCTGTTCACGGTTTTGGTTTCCTTCCTTGAACATATCGCCAAAGGGGCATCCCTCTGGATCATTCTTGAATACGCCGTACCTTTCCGTTACAAGCTGGTAGGCCGGATTGTTAATGGCCTGGTCGGCCCAGTAGAGAGCACTATCTGGTTTGCCAACTGCAAGGTACATCTCTGCAAGGAAGGTCTGGACGGCGCCCTTGGTTATCCTTCCCTGGGCTGATCCTTCGGCGGGAACGAATTCCTGGGCGAAAAGATAATCATCAAGAATGACCCTTCTGATCTCTGCCACGGGTGAACGCACCCAGTCGGTCCTGATAGAGGAGCCAAGGGATTCTTTATAGGTAAGGGGAACGTCGCCCCAGGCAAAGGTAAGTCGCCGGTATCCCCATGCGCGAATAGCCCTTGCTTCGCCAACGACCCGGTTCTTGTTCTCTGCCGGGGAGCCGCTTCCGCCAGCCCAGTCGATGTCGTCAGCCTCGGCCCGGTTGATGATCGTATTGGCCGCATTGATCATTTCATACAGCCATTCGAAAGTTTCTTTCAGGTCATCATCGGCCGGACTGTTCGTACTTCCCCAGTTAAACATGATCTTGCTTCTGCTATAGTTGGATGTCATGTTATCTACACCGTTGAGAACGTTTTCAAGCTTCTCGGACTGCCATCTCGCAAATCGCGCGAGATTGTACAAACCGTTAAGACCTGCTTCAAAACCGTCGAGGTCCTGATAGAGGGATTCACTGGAGATAATATGCGGAGGAGTTTCCTGTAAAATGGACTCCGAGCAGCCTCCAAGCAAAAAGATTGCCAGGAAGATCGTAAGTATTTTGGATGATATAATTTTCATGATATCTGTTTTTTTGTATTAATCTTTAGTCTTCCCTTAAAATCCGAGATTTATACCGAACACATATTCCTTCTGCATCGGGATATCCTGCTGATTGTCCTCATCCACCAGTTCCGGATCCATGCCGGACCATTTGGTGATCGTGAACAGGTTACGACCGGTAACATAGATCCTTACCCTGCTTAGTCCGGCTCTTCCGATCATACTCTTTGGAAGGTCATATGACAATGAGATGTCTTTTACCCTGGCAAAGCTGGTGTTCTCATAGATATGAGCTTCATTGCCGCCCATCTGGTCGGCAAGCAGGGAATTGGCAACCCAGTCATTGGTGGGATTTTCTTCCGACCACCAGTTCTTCTTAAGGGTATTGTACCGTACTTCGGCCCCCTGAACCATGTCGTTCATCAGGTAGTTCATTGTCGTCCTACCTGTCAGTCCGTGAATGAAGACGTTTAGTGAGAATCTTCCGTAAGAAAACGTGTTGGTTAACCCCCAAAGGAATTTAGGATCCAGCTGACCGATGATCTGCCTGTCATCCGGACCTAGAACATCGTCATTGTTGATGTCCTTCAGTTTAGCATATCCGGGTTTAGATCCATAAATGGCTGCCCGGTCGGCTTCGTCGAGCTGCCATACACCGCCCCATGCGTAATCAAAATTAACGGAAATGGGCTGTCCGATAAACCATTTGTTGGCCACATCATCGATCTCATTACCATCATCGTCGAGTTCTCCGTAAAGCGAAAGGATCTTGTTTTTGTTCATGGAGAAGTTACCCATGGTCACCCATTTGAATTTACTGCCCGTGACATTACGGGAATTGACAAAGAATTCAATCCCGTTATTCTGGGTTTCACCTATATTCGAAGTGATCGAGGTGATTCCGTGAACGGCCGAAATGGTCCTGTCGAGAAGAAGATCGGTGGTATTGGTTTTATAAAGATTGACATAACCGGAGATCCTTCCTTTAAAAAGTCCATAATCCAACCCGGCATTGATAGTACGTGAAGATTCCCATCCAAGGTTATCAAGGCCCAGTTTGCTGGGGATATAACCAATGGCTGTCTGACTTCCGATCGAAGTATTGGCAACTGTAAGCCTGGAGATGGTCTCGTAGGCTCCGATAGCCTGATTTCCGTTCAGACCTATGGATGCCCGGATTTTCAGTTCACTAAACACATCGGGAAGCGGGAAGAAGTCTTCCTTGGCCAGGTTCCATCCTATAGCGGCCGACGGGAAGGTTCCCCATTTGGTCTGTGCCCCGAAACCTGAATATCCGTCACGTCTTACCGTGAAAGTCAAAAGATACTTGCTCTCAAAAGCATAGTTCAGACGAAGCATCTGGGAGATGAGGTTCGATTCTCCGTATGTTTGCTCAGGCATTACGATTGTCGCCTGTCCGGCTGCATACCACGAGAGAAAATCATTTGGAAATTTATCGGCTGATAAATGATTTGCTTTTGAGCGGTTTCCTTCGTAGCTGTATAATGCAGTTGCAAAAATCGAATGCTTACCGAAGTCGCGGTTAAAGGAAAGAATGTTCTCAATAACCGTACTGTTCCTGAGCGAATTACTGATGGATGCGTGGCCCTGGTCTTCGTAACCGGAGCGGGTGTCCCTGCCCCTGTACTGTGCCTTGTCTGTAAACCGGATCCTGACGCCTGTATTAAGCCTGTAGCTAAGTCCCTCGATGAAAGGAAAATCCACTACGGCATAATTATTAGTAAATACCTGGTACGACTTATCCAGATCATCATACAAAAGACCTCCCAACGGGTTACCCACGATTATATTATCGGGCCATGGCCAGATGGTAAGTTTTCCGTCTTTATCATAGGCTGTTCCGAGCGGGTTGGTCTCGAGTGCGACTTCGAAGTTGGCTTCTTCCCCGCTGGCATCGGCAAAACTGACCTGGGTACGTGTCCCGATCTTAAGCCATTTGGTAACCTCTGTTTCTACATTGATACGGCTGCTGAGCCGTCTGTAATCGTCGTTCTTGGCAACCCCATGGATATCTGTAAGTCCGCCGCCGATGTAATACTTGGTTTTCTTAAATCCGCCGGAAACGGAGAGGTTATGTTCCTGTCCGGAACCCTGCCGGAGAGCGAGATCGGTCCAGTTAGTCCAGGTGCCTTCATTGTAGACCTCTTCTTCACTAAGCGTCATGGCACCGGCGTTCCGCGTAAGCTTGAAATCATAGAATTCGGGTCCGGTCAGCTGACGCGGGACCTTTATAACATCGGATATGGAATATTTTCCGTCATAGGAAAATACGGTTTTACCTTCCTGTCCGCTTTTGGTTGTTATCAGGATGACCCCGTTAGATCCGCGGGATCCGTAAATAGCGGCTGCGGATGCGTCCTGCAGGATCTCGATGGATTCGACATCGTTTGGGTTGATATCCATGATCTCCCCATCGTAAGGAATACCATCGATGATGATCAGGGGTTCGTTATTTGCGGTAATGGAGTTTCTGCCCCGGATCATCAGATCCTGAACAGGTTGTGCACCTCCTGTGGTAGTGTGGACCATGACTCCCGGAAGGGCGCCCTGTATGGCTTGTGCAATGCTAAGGTTAGGGGACATTTCAAGCCGGTCTTTCGACAGTGATGCAACCGAGCCTGTGATGTCACTCTTCTTCTGTACACCATACCCGACCACGATTACCTCATCAAGGCCCTGAAGTTCAGATTTAAGATCTATATCTATTACCGTCTTACCATTCACCGGTACATCAATTTCCTGGTAACCCACGAAATGAAATACAAGGACTGCATCTTTACCATTAACGGTCAGACTATATTGCCCATTGGCATCGGAGATTGTTCCTTCAGATGTTCCCTTCACCTGTACTGTTGCACCTGGTAAAGGACTTCCGTTCTCATCCGAAACCTTACCCGTCACAGTGAGTTGCTGTGCAAACACTGATACGGATGCAAGAAAAAATGAAATCAAGAGTAGTTTTTTCATAATAAAGTAGATTTAGTTTGGTTTTAGTTTATGCGTCCGGATTGTTTGAGATACATATCCCCGCAATTCTTTTCGTGAAATTTTTCTAATAATGATCTTTCATTGATTGATTTTTAGTTATTAATTCAAAATAGTTAGTATTGAGAAGTTTACTTTAGTTAGTATCAGAAAGAAAACTCGATTCCCCTTCGGCTCCGCTCAGGGACCGGTCAATTCGATGAACGAAGAACTTTTCGGATGGTGGTAAGGCAGGCAAAAGGCCCTTCTTGCGAAAGTCAATGAATATTAAATTTATACATAGGGGCCTTTTGCCTGCCTTACCACCATCCGAAAAGTTCACCCTCTTGAATGAATATTTTTCTTCTTCGAATTGGTAATCGTCCCAAACCTTTTTTATTTCCCTTTGTTCCTCTATTGTAGCTTTTAAATTTAATTTCCAGTATTTGACAAGCTCCTCGATCTCGTCAGGAGAGCAGAGGTTATTCATATATTTTATAAATAGCTTTTTATACATTTCCTGTAGATTAATTGGGGACGTCTAAAATTATTTTCCTTTTCAAGAATCAAAGGTACCGGCAAAAGCAGCTAACCAGCGGAGACCTATTTACGGTGATCAATCGTTTCTCCCGACCTAATTCATTTTAGACGGCCCCAACAAAATCAAATAAAAAAGCACCCTGAGCAATCCCAACACCAAATTAAACCTATTATCAAATCTATGAAACTCTAATACGTTTGAAAGCTTCACAACCCCAGCTTATGATAAAAAAAAATCAAATTATGTAATCAATTCATAAATAAACTCATGTTTATCCCGGCAATTTATTTCTTAAATGATTCAGGGCTTTCGACATATGATTTTCAACCGTGCTTACCGTGATTTTCAACCGATCGGCAATTTCCCTGTTGGTGAGGCTGAAATTCCGGCTTAACCGGAAGACTTCCCTCCGTTTGGGAGGCAATTCTTCAACAATAGCCTCCAGACGGTCTTTCAGTTCCATGAAATTATAATCATCTTCCGTCTTATTCTTGGCCGGTAACTGAACAGATTTGATATGCGTTATGTATTTACGTTCATTGATTTTTTTGCGGATCCTGTCGATGGAACGGTTATATGCAATCGTGAATAAAAATGAATTTATCATGGAATACGCTGTGATCCGTCTTCTGTTTTCCCAGAAAGTAATAAAAACTTCCTGTGTAATACCCCTGGAATCAGCTTCAGATTTTAGGATCTTATATATAAAACCAAACAGTTTTTTATTATATTCATTATAGATAATTTCAAAAGCCGCTACATCGCCCTCCTGTAATAGTCCGATCATATCCTCATCGATCTTCTTACCGCTTTGAGTTGCGCAAATTTTTTTACAGGGGAAAATTATTTCCATCACTCCGATTTAAATCGTTTCATTTCTCAGCTCAACTTATATCTTTCATCCCTAAATTAAAGATCGTTTACTATCCTTTTTGCTTCGTTGACCATTTCGGCTGCCGGAACCGCGGGAAGATTCTCTATCCTTATCAATGACAGGGCCCGGTTTAATTCTTCCAGGCCCCCAACATTCCCCTCCGCCATGAATTCTTCCTTCAGGATCCTCACTTTTTCGAAGTCACGGATCCCTTCGACGATTTTTTCAAACCGTATGGATGAGCGGGGCCCCGGATAAAACTGGAATAATTCCCCTGCAGGGTATCTTTTCCACCGGGTATCCTGAAGCGGATTAGCCACCCAGGTATTGTAAGCCCAGAAGAGGTATCCCGTATAGCCCTTTGCTGCAGCATGCCAGCCCAAAAAAGTATTTTCGGCAGGCGGTGAAAAGGTATATCCATTCGGGTATTCCTCTACACAAGCAGTATAATACGTTGTCGGTCTTCCCTCAATCTTGCGCTGCTCGAGTGCGCTGTCGCTGAACCTTAGGTAGGAAGCGAGACAGTAATCATAAATATCATTCTCAATCTCGGGATGATATTCATCTCCTGCCAGTGCCACCTTCCATCCCGGATCAACATCCTTCAAAAGTGCAATCACCGCCTGCATACTCTCAACCGGCCTTTCATCCATGGCGATGGCCGTTTTCCCAAACCATCCCTTTTCTTTCAGGTGCACCGTAAACTTCTTTATCATGCCTGACCAGAATTCGGTATATTCCGGAGAACCCGGGGTAAGAACGACGGAAACATTTTTACCCGTTGCTTCATCGAAATATATAAAGGACAGGTCCCAGGTTATCATGCTGTAACAGTTGATACGGCTGTTTATTCCACAGCTCATCACGAAGGAAATATACCGGTCAAAAAGGCTGAAATCGTAATCCCATGAACCATCTGCTTTTTTCGTCCATTTCACAAGACCCGGATCGTCAAAATGGACATGATCGAGGCCCCAGGGCTGTTCGATGATATTGGCAGTAATCACTTTCTGGCCTGCAGCGGCAAGAATTGTATAATATTTACGCATGAGTTCAAAATGTGCATCACTCCACAATTCCACATTATGAATCCTGGCGATGGGGGCCGGATACTGCCAGATATCAAGGTCGTATTTCCAAGCGGATGGAGGCGGAAGGACATGATCCAACACGTCAATGGTAAGGGAAAGCTCGTGTTTTGTGTCCGCATCGATAATTAAGGTACCGGAATACCGGCCTGCTGAGACTTCTGCAGGGACCGTCACACTCAGCCAAACCGGCCTCACGGAATTGGTCTCCACAGGCATTTCATCAATAATATCGATGGGATCGGCAACCAGGGATGAATCATCTTCGGCGAGATCCCTATCGGCACATCCTCCGCCGAAATTGTCCGCCATTGTATACCTGACAAATGCCGGATGGATATTCCCTGCGGGGATCCGGTCCCCTTTCGCTGAAACCAGGTCATTCACCTTAAAGCTCACCCGGGGGATATCCTTCCCTGTCCAAACCAGCAACTGGGTATGAACCTCCTCCCCTTTCCATGCCTGCATTTCCCACGTGGTTCGCATTGGTATTGCAGGGATCTCTTCCTTCGGATACCTGACATTGTCACTGGCAAAACTTACGCTTACCTTCCCCTTCATCGGAGACCATGCTTCCGTATCAGGCATGACCGGGTTAGGCAGCTCCTCGTAGTACATTTGCCCGGGGCGGCTGTAGCTCAGGTCTTTTGTAGAAGAAGAACATCCGGTAAAAAGGGCTATTGCCGGGATGATTATCCATGTATTCAATTTGGTGCGTAAATTCATATCAGGTGGTTATGTAGTTATTTTTATTTTCCGGGTTTAAATGCTTCTCTTTTTTTGACCTTGCTGATACCTGCCAGCAAAATGGCATTGCCCGGCATCGGGGAAGTTTCCGGATTTCCGGATTTCACCGTCGAGCTATAATTCACGGAACCGTAAAGATTTACTTCCGTTATCTTTTTACCGAACCGGGGATTAACCCATTCAAAGGCGAAAAATGTCACAGGCTGACCAGCCTCCTCGGAAGAACAGATCACTGGGTCAGCCCTGTAACAATAGGCATTCTGGGGAGAGCCGGTCTGACCTTCCCTTTTATCCAGACTGTTCTCACCTCCCGGGTTCCATTCCAGGATATTCACACCGTATTGAATGGGTATGTTGGATTTGTAGCCGTCTTCATATACGATCTCATACCAGCCCAGCAAGTCGGCAGTATCGAAAAAATCAGGTATATTGTAATAGGCTTTCTGATTCCCTGCGGGAAGAGCGGCGGCATGAAGGAATATCAGGCTGCTTACGTCTTCACCGATCATAATTCCCTTTGACTCCGGAGGAAAGGGATTACTTCCCTTACCCACTGAGCTCACGGCAATTGCGAATTCCCCGGCCGGCGCTTCTTTAAGGTCGAATTTTTTCATCCCCCTCCTGACCTCCCCCGGCTGAAAATTACCGAGTTCGAATCCGAATTCACCCGAATTTATTTTCAGGTTGAAGTGCGATGAGATATCCACAGGCTCAACGACATGGCCGTCTTCGCTCGGGGTCCGTCCGGCACTGAGTCCTGCCCTCACCGAAGGCATCAACTCCCTGACCACTGCAGCAACCTCCTCCTGTCCGAGCGTATGTTTTGACCATAAAAGGTTGGCGCATCCAAGGAAATCAAGCATCAGGTCTTTTCCGAAATTATCCTCATTGGTTGCTGCCCATGAGGAGGGAGCACCTCCAATTACATTTATATTCTTTATTCTCTCATCCCAGTTGCTTATATTCGGTTTAAAATTTCCGTAGAGTTGGGCGAAACCGAAATCATTCACTTCCCTGTCCTTGCCCTCATCAATCCAAAACCAATTGAGGACCAGTATATCCTTCGGAATAGAATCCCTTACTGCGGAAGGCCTGAGCGCGCCCGGCTTCTGGTACCGCACACCGGTGGAGGAAATACCATCCCTCGGCCCGGCATTTCTAACGCTCTCCAGGAGGTGATCGCCCCACATCGCAACCTTTATTCCCTTTTCCGACAAGTGATCATAGATCCTGTTTACGTCATGCACGAAAAGATCACCGTAATCTTTTCCCTTGCAGCGAGGGCAGACATCCAGGGGCACCCTCCACTCATCATGCCCGATATGGATCATTTTAGGGTGAATGACCTCGATATATTCGTCATAAACATCAAACATCAGGTCGTATGAAGCCGGGTTTGAGGGGCAATACGTGTCAGGCCAGGTATCACCCTGGTATTCTGCCAGTTCAGGATGCCTCGTGAGCAGGTAATAGCCGTGTGTCAGTGAAGGGATTTCCGGGATAACCTCGATGAAATTCCGGCCGGCCAATGCCACAATATCCCGAACATCATCCTTCTCAACGATGAATCCATCACCAGCATCGAAATGACTTGAATTTTTTTCTTCTCCCCTCATGCCAACCGTACGGTTATACCTCGAATATAAAAGATCGTTGGCGAAATCTATCCATCCGGCATTTACCTCGGGATGCCTGTCGAGACGCATGCAGTTTACTTCAAGGATAACCTTGTTAAATTTATAAAGCGCCATAAAGTCTCGGAGGAACCGTTTGAAAAAGGCAATATTTTCGGGTCCGGGAATGTATAGTCTGATGGCCCTGAAGGGAAGGGCAGGCCAGTCCCTGACTTTCATCCCCTGAACCTGTTTGCCATTACCTGCATCAAGTAATTGGCGGAGCGACTGCAATCCAAAAAAGGCACCGGCGTCATCAGAACCTCCGATGATGATCCGATTGCTGTCCACATGAAGGATGTAACCTTCCGGACCGGGATCCTGCGGAGTAAGGGCCGGTTTTTCCTTCGAATAATATTTATGAATCAGAATATTACCGGCAGTTCCCATAACCACTACCTTCCGGTCCAACGGCATAATATCGGAGGCTTCAATTTTAACAGCGATACCGTACTTATCGCTTAATTCGCGCACCAGGAACCGGGCCAGGAAAAGGTCAGCCTCTCCCGCATTCACGGGAACGATTATGGATACCGTCTCATCGGGGACAAAGACCTGCCCGGAAAGCTCCATCTGCTGTGGGATCGGGAATATCAGGGTTTTTCCGGCGGCATTCACGGGGATGAGGATCCCGCAAACGGATGTAAGCAAAAAGATAAAGGCGATGGTCTGCCAGAGTCTGCGTTTGAAGAATCTTTTCATAATTAGTGTTTATAAGAAAACTCGATGACCCTTCGGCTCCGCTCAGGGACCGGTGACTTCATTCAAGAGGGTGAACTTTTCGGATGGTGGTAAGGCAGGCAAAAGGCCCCTATGTATAAATTTAAAATTCAGTGCCTTTCGCAAGAAGGGCCTTTTGCCTGCCTTACCACCATCCGAAAAGTTCTTCGGTCATCGAATTGACCGGTCCCTGAGCGAAGCCGAAGGGTCATCGAGTTTTCTTTCTGATATTAAATAGGTATTTATTAATTTAAACCCCGGCACGCAAATTTCCATTCCTTACTACATTCCGCTTATTCCACTCTCTTACTATTTTTTAACTTCCTCTACTATATTTACTTTCCTGTTAAAATTTCACGGCATCTATTCCTCCATTCCTCATTCTACCCTGTCGATAAGGATAAAATCATACTCGCTGAGCAATTTTGTATAGGGTGCTTGATATATGGCCGTTTCTTCCGATTTCATTTTCCTCGTTTTATCCCAGACCACCACATGTATCTTCGAACCGTCGGACAACCCGGGAATGGTGACCGAAAGCTCCGTGGTCTCGATTGCCAGAAGGGCGGTTACATTTTTACCGGCAATACCCCAAACATTGGATGAGGGGAGGACCCCGGCTCCTGAAAGAAGATCGGATACCGGATAGGCTACTTCCCAATTCAATGAGGTAGCCGTTACCAGGTATTTTTTATTTTTTCCCACGATATAGGGGCCTTTTCCATAGGTCTTATTCGGTGAGCAATATTGCGTCCCTGAAACCGCTTCATGCGGAATTACAGTACCTGCCCGGAGGTCAATGCCACGCTGCACATCGGACCCGGTGAACCGTATGTAGGTATTTTTATAGTAGCCCGTGTAAGGAAGGTCCTCTTCCTGTCCCGGGGGGAGTGAAGCGCCTGATTCATCATCATGTCCGCGTCCGTAATTGAAGGTACGTGTCCCGTCAACTCCGCATTTCTCCAATACGGTTTTCCAGCCCGGGGTAAGATCTTCCCCTGAAGGAATGCTTCCTGCCGACTGGATGAATACAGGCTTATCAGCGCTGAAAAGTTCCACTACGGAAGAGGGAAGTTCAGAATTTTTTCCCCCGGGTGTATAGATCCAGTATGCATCGGCAGGAACAACCCTGTCGCTGACAATGATATTATACCCGGCATTCATGGCGCCCGAAGTAATGGCATCGCCGGAATTGAAGAGCCGGTTCCAGCCTTCGTTGCCGTTTTCATTTCCCGAATACCCGGTTTCCTTCCCGAGCAGGACGACGATATCCATCACTGGCCGGTCCTTTTCCTGTTTCTTTACATATGTGCTGATCCACTCCTGGGTTGACAGCGGATCGAACACGTCCATCCCGCCGAAAATTATGAAATTGTCGAGCCTGAATTGCAGCGCCCTGATCATGCACAGGTAGGGAACCACCGCCGGTGAAAAATCTGTGGCTATACCCCAGTTCCGGTCCAGTGGTGAGATGAGGGAAGTAGGCTTGCCCCAGTATTTAGCCCACCCGTATCCCAGAGAACCATTCTGGGTAAGTGTGGCAATATTGAAGATCTTGTCCCGCTTAAGGTAGTAATTGTAAATATCTATCACTGCCGTTTCAGGCCACAATGAGGCGAAATTTGCCTCCCGCAGCAGCATCGGATCGGTACCCGAGATATAATCCACATTTCTTTTCTTAAGTTCCCTTGCCAGTGATAGAAATACGGGAGCATTTACCTCGAAACATTCTTCGAAGATTGCATCAGCCCCGGCCGAGGCCAGGTCGCCGGCGACTTCCCTGATATTTTCAGGCGTCCAGTGGTTCTTTTGCCAGTGGTAGGGATTGACACCCTCCATATTCACCATAACTTCGAGCCCTTTTTCATGGGCCGCCCTGACTAACGGAGTTAATCCGTCTTCAAGGGGAACTGCCCATTCCTGTTTTTGCAGGAAGGGTGAATTGTAAAAGTACTCCATCTTTTCATCTGCCCTGCTTGCCCCCCAATACATAACACCATTCCATCCGTCGGACCGGATCCTGTCCATAAGAGTTGAGATCTGCTCCCCTGTCCAGCTGGCGTTATGTCTTAGGGTATAGGCACCCTCGACCCAGTATAACGGATGGTATTCCACCTGATCCGTTTTCATCGGATTCTTACCGTTCTGTCCGCAAACATTAACCGTTGCTAATGCCAATGCAGCAAGGAAGAGAAGGAAAAAGTTTTTTTTGTTCATTTCCGTTTTATTAAGAAGGATTGAATTTTCGAAAAATCTGTCCGTACTAAGGCCTGAATACCTGAACACAATGCGCATAATGATCTGTGACGTATACCATACCTCCATTTCCAGCGACTATTCCCATGGGAAAATGGCTGCTGTCATCAAGATCACCAGGGGTAATCCAGGCAGAGATGAGTTCATTTTTTGCACTGAATTGCTGAATCCTGAAATTGTACCGGTCACAAACGAAGATTTCACCTTTCCTGTTTACAGCCACGCCGTGGGGCTCGCTAAAATGACCATCTCCCGTATCCCTGCCCTCGCCGAATTCTCCAAATCGCTTCACGGGCGTACCCTCCGTTGTGAAGACTGAAATTCTGTGATTCTGCCTGTCGCTCAGGATGACATTGCCGCCGGCTGCTATTGCAATCTCATGGGGCATGTATAATCTGAATCCTATCTCTTTCTCTGATCCCCATTTTGAAATGAAGTGCAGGTCCCGGTCAAACAGCTGCACCCGGTAATTAAAAGCATCAATGACGTAGATGACATCCTTCTTATCGATGGCTATCCCATAAGGATATTTAAGCATCCCGTCTTTATCCCCATAAGAACCGGCTGACTTGATGAATTCACCTGATGAGGTAAATTTCTGGATCCTGTGGTTATTCATATCCGAAACGTATACGTCACCTTTCGAATCGACAGCCACCCCGTACGGATATCTGAATTCCCCGTTTCCACTGCCCTGACTACCCCACATCAGAATAAATTTCCCATCGCTGCTGAATTTCTGGATCCGCTGATTATGCTGGTCAACCACGTAAACATCGCCTGAAGCATCCACTGCGATCATCGTGGGATATTTAAACTGCCCCGGTCCGTCGCCGTATTCTCCCCACTGTTTTGTGAAGATATGGCCTGACTGAGCATGAGCCGGAACTACAAAACTTATCAGTATGAAAGTTGACAATACCAGGTATAAAAGCCTGTATTTTTTATTCCGGATATCCTGCATTTTCTTTGGTTTATTTGGCAGAGGTTATTATGAAGGAATCAAGTATAGTACCCGGCTCATTGCAAACATCCTCTTCCAGTGGCATATAGTCGGGATCCCCGCTTTTCAGGGTATTTACGGAACAGAGCAGCTTCCCCCGGATCTCATTATCCTTAAAATCAAGCACCAGAACACCGTAATGGATCACGCGGAAGGCGCAATTTTCAGGTTTTTCCAAACTTTCCCAGCCTTCATGGTAATAGGATCCCGTTGTGCTGTTCACTACATGGGTCATTCCTTCAGGAGTCACGTACCGTTCGTATTGGTGTTGATGCCCGCTGAGATCAAGCACGTACTTAGGACAGGCAGAATGTAATCCGCCAAGGATTTTGCGGATCCTCATATCCCCCGGGCTGCGCCTGTGTGTGCTTGTATAGGCGGAGCGATGGCCATAGGTCACGATGAACCGGATATCCGGATTGTTCTGTGCAGCCTCAAATACCGGCTTAACCTGGGCTTCCCATTCCACCCAGGAGGCCGAAGTATAAGGTTCCGGAAAGCTGATGAACCGGGTATTGCCATAGTCGAACCAACCCCAGTCTTCTCCGCAGCAACTCACGGAAGGTGCATCGGAAATCGTCCCCGGATTCGGGATATCGAAACGTCCTTTCAGCGTCCGGAGGTCATCGATGCTGTCATATTCCCAGTCGTGATTTCCCCAGGCCGGCATCCATGCCGCATTCTGAGACCAGAGCATGGCATCATGAAAACGCCAGGTCACCTGTTGCTGCCCGTCGGGACCCGCCCCGGTAACGTCTCCGGTTGCCAGTACGATGGCAGGTTTCAATCCGGCGATCTGCGCGAACATCGCTACACATGCCGCCGATCTTTCGTGAATATCACTAATGGTGCATACCCTGAAGCCTGCACTTCCGGGCAAGGGCGGAGTACGGAACTCATGCGTCTTGCCGTGCTCTCCTATCCTGTAATAATAAATGGTATTCTCTTTCAGTCCGTTGAGCCTGGCCTCCCAGTAAGGTCCGGGATCCGATACCCAGGGGGAAGTGACCGGTAAAAACATGGGGTGAACAGCCGCTACCTGCAGGCCGAGATCACTTTTTTGAGTGCCGTACCTGATATGATCGGCGGTTCCGGTCCAGTCGAATGTCACCTCTGTATTGCCCAGGATGGTGAAATGGATCTGGTCGGCCGATTCCAACGGGACAGGTTGTGAAAACATGCATCCGGTAAACAGGAATGACAGAAGAGCTGAGAGAAAAATTATCCCGGCCTTTTTTTCCATTCTTCCTCTATATTTGATCTCTTTTTCGCGCATTACTTTGTATTATCAATGACAGTTATAAATTCCTCGATCACCTCCTTAGGCTGAGTCTGATTGTTAGTCACATAATCTCTCCCAAACCCTCCATTCTGACTGATATGCTTATTCAGGGCTTTATATTTGGTTGAGAGGAAATCTGCGACTTCAATATGGACATCCGGATTACCGCGACCGTTTATCTGTGCATCCTCGTCGAGGAGCCACCCATTGACTGTCATCCATAATTGTCCGACAGGAATTCCTTCATCCATTGCCTTTTTGAATGCGAGGTATACCAGATAAGCTCCGTTCCCGTGATCATGCTTCTCGCCGCCGAGGGTATGGGTGATGACAATCGATGGCTTATATTTTTGCAGGAGCCCATAAAGTACATCTATATCCTTCCCGTTGCGGGAAGCGACGCTGACGATCTGCCTTCCTGGGGGCTGGTAACGGTAAAATTCATCAGAACCGATCGGGCAGGGTTTTCGTCCCTGGTAAAACCATGTCTCACGAAAAGACAGGAAGATGGGGATCGCGCCGTATACTTCGGCTGCCTGCCGTGCCTCTTCTTCCCTCATCTGGATCGTTTCAAGGGCACCTGCCGGAAATTTATGAGGTGAGCCGGCAATTGCAAAATCGGGACCTCCATTATAATAGGGTGTTCTTTCCAGGTTGCAGCCCGCCGTATTGTTGGTAAGACATACATACACCCCCTCATATCCTTCGGCCATATAACGTGCGAGTGTTCCCCCGGCTATCTCATCGACATCATCGGCATGGGCGCCGATCACCATGATGCATTTACGGGGTTTCAGGGTATCCTGGGCCAGAAGACCGTTCACCGGTATAATATAGAGAATGAGAGACAGAAAGATTGAAAAAGAGGAGACCCTTGCAGCCGTGAATGAAGAATAAACTGCCGGTGCTATGTCCGCGCTATTTACTGAAAAGGTTATTTTCCGAACTGAAAATTTCTCCATGGTTACAGCGATAAATTATTTTATAGTATAATTCCACCCGGAACAGAAGTTGAAAAAATAATTCCAACCTTCCCGGAATCAAATCCTCCTCAAAAGGATCCATCCAGCAAAAAAAACATTAAAAATTCAACCGCAGAACCCGGATCGCAAAAACTGCATATGAGAAATCTTCATCCGGAGCAGATTTTGTCGATCATTTATCCTTAAAGGTTAAAAATAGTTCAATCATTTTGGTTAAAATAATACTGATCAAGCTATTTATAGTACTAATCTCTATTGGTAAGGGATATGAATTGAAGAAATTTGGTAATAATTCTTAGTTAAGTATTAAGAAGGACGGGAGGAACGTGGAATGAAACGGATTTTGACGGATTCCGATGGCTATCGGAACGGATTTTTTTGTTTCAGGTTGTTCGTTTTAGAAGATCCTTTTCCCCGGAGGGGATTCATTGTATTAGCCACGGTTACGCCCGTGGTAGGGAGGACGCACGCATCGAAACCCCGGAGGGGTTAAATAATTGTTTTTCAGGTTGTTTCAGATTTATTATATGGGGTTTCAACTCAATTCACCAAATCACCAAATCAACAAATCACCAAATTCTTCGGGGAGTTTTACCACAGATATCACAGATTATCACAGATTAAGAGAGGTTGTTTCAGGTGGTTTGAACTCAATTCAACAAATCAACAACTCAATAAATCACCAAATTCTTATGGTGCCGGAACCACATCGTCCTTAAGCATCCCGTCAAGCTTCAGATTGATGATCTGCGGGGGACCGTCTCCGGTCAGAGTGACCATGGTGATATGATCGAATTCACCGTATTCAACACCCCTGAGATCGCTTCCTCCGCCGGTTGTCCCCAGAGCATAATAATTATGTCCTGATTTGACAGCCTTCCCATACGTATGATGATGACCGGAAAAAACGGTATAGTTTCTTCCCTTAAGAAAAGCCTCGATATTTTCAAATCCGTCTTCCTTCCCGTCTTCATACTGCCATACAGGCCGGTGCATAAAGACAAAGGTCCAGCGTACATCCTTATTTTCCCTGATGACCTTTTTAAAATAGGATATCTGTTCCGGGCTGAGTTTTGTCGAAGCTCCCCCGTCTTCGGTATCGACACACAGAAAGAGTACGTTATTATGGGTGAAGGAGTAATAAGTTTCCGAATACCTCCTCTTCCATTCCTTCTCCATCCAGGGATTCGAAATATCATGGTTTCCCGGCAGGTAGAAAAAGGGCATGCTGAGCGGGCTGAGGGCGCGGTTGAATTCTTTCCACTGGGTATCCAGTACTATGGAATCGTAAACTTTGCCGTCAATGAGGTCACCCACCGACATCACGAACTGAGGTTGAAGCAGTTCCAGCTTTTCAACTGCATCTTCAAAGATCCCGGGCCGGTTTCCCCCCCAGAGATCGGAAATTATGGCGAATTGAAGTTTTTCCGGAGAATCATTGAAATCCAGGTTGGTCCTGGGTTGCGCCTTCTGGGCCATGGAACAGGCAAGTGCAATAGTAAGGAGAAAAAAAGCCATGCCGGCCCGGTGGATACTTCTCTTCATTGCGGTAGTTTTCATGATTTTTGAGATTAAGGTTAAACCTGGTTTTGTCCTCTCATTTTTGATTGCCACGCAAACAAATGTACTATTTTTTGAAAATCAAAATAGCGGGCCGTTTGGAAAATGGAATTTTTTCATCTGCTCGAAATGACCTAAAATCGAAGTGATTTTTAAATGAATATATTCGGTAAAGTACAGGTATTCCGTATAAAAGAGCCTGTTTTTCACAACCCGTAAGTCATATTCCCGGTATCCTTTTGCGTGATAAATTCCCAATAATAATATCATTTAAACATTGAAAAGTACTATATTTTAATATATTAACCCATTATCTTTATTCACAGCGAAATCAGGGTCATCAATTACTTCCTGAATTTTTGGGTTTGTGAAAAATACTTAGTTAGATAGTTGGTTAGTTAGTTAGTTAGTTAGTTAGTTATGGTTATTCCTATAAGCAGTCCTTGAATACCTTTCAGGACTGCTTATTTGTTTTTCTTAATATACCGCTTATAGTGGGTGGGAGGAATAACCGGGACAGGTGACACGGGTTGGGCGGATGGACAGGGATTTTATTGTTTCCGGATGCTACACAGACTGTAAGCACCGGACTTTGCCTCTGCTAACTGGAAAGTTCAGAAAAAAAGCCGTAGCTTGTGTGAAAAATTATCGTAAGATGAGTTTGATAAACTATCCTTTGAGGATGCTGATCTTTCTTTCAATCCTCCCGCTTTTTAATTCATCGGGTCAGATTGTCAGGTACCACGCATCCGGCGGGAACGAATACCACTCCCAAAGCCCGGCCGCGAAGGAAGGCTCATTCCACCTTTACCTCTCCGTCAGTGACAGGCAAACCATTCTTCATTATACGGGCAACCGGGAGAACGGCTCTCTCACCCTTACCGACTCCGCTGCAGTTGACGGGACTTGCGGAAGCCTTACTGTTTCACCAGACAAACAGTGGCTTTATGCCTCTGTCCGCTCACGCGAAAGTATCGCATCCTTCAGCATTGAGAAGCAAACCGGCACACTTAAGCCGGTATCGGAGATAAAGGCCGCAGGGAATCCCGTTTATCTGAGTTGTGACAAGTCCGGCAGGTATCTCCTTTCGGCTTACTACTCCGATAACCGGGTAGCAGTATACCAGATAAAGGCAGGCGGGGACCTGATGCCAGAAGCACTGCAGATCCTGGAGGTACCGGAGAAACCCCATTACATAAATACGGACAGGTCCGGCCGTTATGTTTTTGTTCCCGTACTTGGCGCCGACATGATCCTTCAATACATCCCGGACCCGGCTACCGGAACTCTCAGCCCGAATGATCCTCCTATGGTAAAGACCGCAGAAGGGGCCGGGCCCAGGCACCTGGCTTTTCACCCTTTTCTACCCTACTGCTATGGAGTAAATGAATTGAATTCAACTGTTTCAGTCTATGCCCTTGATGAAGAAAAAGGGACACTGAAAGAAATCACGACCCGATCCAATCTTCCGGATGATTTCCAGGGAAGTAATACATGTGCCGATGTTCATGTCAGTCCCGATGGAAAGCATCTCTATACCAGCAACCGCGGGCATAACAGCATAGCAGCCTACTCCATTGATGCGGGTAATGGCACCCTCACACCAATCGCTTATGCTCCGACCGAAAAAACGCCGAGAGCCTTCGCCATCGAACCGTCAGGTCAGTATCTCTATGCCGCGGGGCAGGATTCCGGAGGTCTTGCTGCCTACCGCCTGAACCCCTCCGGTGAACCTGAATTATCCGGTGTGTACCATCCCGGGGGAACGCTGATGTGGGTGGAGATCCTGGAGGAGGCAAGGTGAAAGGTGAAAGGTGAAAGGCGAAAGGGGGGGGAAGAAAGGTGAAAGGTGAAAGGCGAAAGGTGAAAGGGAGGAGAAGAAAGGGGAAAGGCGAAAGGTGAAAGGTGAAAGGGGGGGAGAAGAAAGGTGAAAGGTGAAAGGTGAAAGGGGGGGAGAAGAAAGGTGAAAGGTGAAAGGCGAAAGGTGAAAGGGAGGAGAAGAAAGGGGAAAGGCGAAAGGTGAAAGGTGAAAGGGGGGAGAAGAAAGGTGAAAGGTGAAAGGCGAAAGGCGAAAAGGGGGAGAAGAAAGGCGAAAGGCGAAAGGTGAAAGGTGAAAGGGGGGAGAAGAAAGGTGAAAGGTGAAAGGTGAAAGGTGAAAGGGGGGAGAAGAAAGGCGAAAGGTGAAAGGCGAAAGGTGAAAGGGAGGAGAAGAAAGGGGAAAGGCGAAAGGTGAAAGGTGAAAGGGGGGAGAAGAAAGGCGAAAGTATTCACTATTTGACGCAGTAAAAAATTAAGTCCGTATTCTTCCGTGTCACACGGTCATCTGAAGAATTTGGTAATTTGTTGATTTAATGATTTGTTGAATGGAGTTGAAACAACCTGAAACCATTTCAAACCATATCAAACCATTTCAAACCATTTCAAACCATTTCAAACCATATCAAACCATATCAAACCATTTCAAACCATTTCAAACCATATCAAACCATTCCAAACCATTCCAAACCATTCCAAACCATTTCAAACTATATCAAACCATTTCAAACTATATCAAACCATTTCAAACTATATCAAACCATTTCAAACCATTTCAAACCATTTCAAACCACTTCAAACCATTTCAAACCATTTCAAACCATTTCATACCATTTCAAACCATTTCAAACCATTTCAAACCATATCAAACCATTTCAAACCATATCAAACCATTTCAAACCATTTCAAACCATTTCAAACCATATCAAACCATTTCAAACCATATCAAACCATTTCAAACCATATCAAACCATTTCAAACCATTCCAAACCATCTTCAAACCATATCAAACCATTTCAAACCATTTCAAACCATATCAAACCATTTCAAACCATATCAAACCATATCAAACCATTTCAAACCATATCAAACCATTTCAAACCATATCAAACCATTTCAAACCATTTCAAACCATTTCAAACCATTTCAAACCATTCAAACCATTTCAAACCATTTATCAAACCATTTCAAACCATTTAAATTCAAACCATTTCAAACCATTTCAAACCATTTCAAACCATTTCAAACCATTTCAAACCATTTCAAACCATTTCAAACCATTTCAAACCATTTCAAACCATTTCAAACCATTATTCAAACCATTTCAAACCATTTCAAACCATTTCAAACCATTTCAAACCATTTCAAACCATTTCAAACCATTTCAAACCATCTAACTCAAACCATTTCAAACCATTTCAAACCATTTCAAACCATTTCAAACCATTTCAAACCATATTCAAACCATTTCAAACCATTTCAAACCATTTCAAACCATTATCAAACCATTTCAAACAATCTGAAACCATTAAACCCGCGATTACCCGGTAAAAATACAACCATGAATATCCAATCCACGCTCCTGATCTCAGTCTTCACTCTGACAATCGTCTGCCTTCCCGGAACGGCTGCCACACCTGTTAACAACACAGGGACAGTTTCACTGAACGGCGAATGGGAAACGGGATATTCCCGGAAATACAACAGGACGGTGACTGTTCCCGGCATCTCCAATGACCCGTCCGTGATCCGGGATGAAGTCCTTTGGTACCGGAAAGAGATTGCCTTACCGGAAGGATCCTGGAAGTCCGCTACCCTGGAACTCAAGGGGGCCAGGTTCAGACCTGTGGTCTATATTAATGGTGAGGAGGCGGGGAATCGGGAAGGAGGAATGGCTCCCCTTTTCTTCCGCCTTTCGTCAAAAGCTGTAAAGCCCGGGAAAAAGATCGTCCTGGAGATAGCCCTTGCCTCTCTGAAAGATGTTCCGGCGGAAGACGCATCATATATACCTGTAACCGATCAATGGCGGTCGGATATATCTTCCGGACTCTGGGACGACGTCGTCCTTCATCTTCACGGAGAGGCGCGTATCGAAAGGATCATCCCTTTTTTCCATGCTCCGGACAAAACGGCAGATATCCGCTTCGATCTTGATGCACCCAGTGAATTTACCGGCGAAGCATTACTGGAGATCCTCAATCCGGACGGAAGCATTGTGGCAAGCCATAGGCAGGCTGTATCAGGCCTCAACCAATACATAAGTTCCGGGGTCATGGACAGTATAAGGCTATGGTCGCCCGGAGATCCCAACCTCTATACCCTGCAGCTGAGTCTCTTTGACAAAAGACACCGGCTATCAGACCGGCAGAGCATTTCCCTGGGCCTTAAGAGCCTGGAGATCCGCGACAAACATTTCTTTCTGAATGGCAAACCCTTCTTCGCCCGGGGGGTCACCGTCGTCTGGCACAGATGGATGCGCACGCAGGAAGGCCGTGAACTCGGCTATGACACCGCATGGTTCCATACGAACATCCTGCAACGGACAAAAGATCTCGGGGGCAACTATCTTCGTTTTCACCTCGGACTTCCACCCGAACGGTTCCTTGACCTCTGCGACCGTTACGGAATGGCTGTGCAGTTCGAATGGAGCTTTTTTCATGGCATGCCGGCGTCGGAGGAGAGCCTTCTCCGGCAGTACAAAAACTGGCTTGATCTGGCCATGCGCCATCCGTGCGTTTCCTTCGTACACCCATATAACGAAACGGAAGGTGAACAGCTTAAAACAGCATGGTCGGCACTTGACCTGCTGCTTATGGACTACCCCCCACTCCTGTTGGAAGACAGGGACGTTCTTCATATTCATAAGTACTGGTGGAGCCTTTTTGAGAATCTCGGACTTTATTATGATGATGCATCTGTTTTCCCCAAAGCGATCATGGTCGATGAATTCGGGGGAAATTACCTCGATGGGAACGGGGACCCCGGAGGCTATTCAACCGTTCGCGAAACCTTCCTGAGATTTCTCGGCCGCAGCCATACGCGGGAAGAAAGACTCGCTTTCCATAGTCAGGCAAATGCCAGGGTGGCCGAATACTGGCGGCGCATAGGAGCTGCAGGTATCTCCCCCTTTTGTGCCCTTGGGAGTGACCAGGATGGGAATCACTGGTTCCTTGGTCCGCTTAAGAAAGGAAATCCCAAACCGGTGTGGGAGGCTCTCGCCCCTGCTTTCTCATCAAGGTCAGTGAGCCTGGAAATATGGGACCGGGATTTTATCCCCGGCGAAACTATCAACCTTCCACTGTATCTTTTCAATGATGAAGACAATAATAATCTTTTACAGATCAGGGTAACCATCGAAGATAAAAGCGGGGAGATATCCTGGCAAAAGAACGTCGACCGGATGCTGAAAGCCTGGAGCCGGGAGATTGAACACCTGGATGTGACGATGCCGGCTTCAACCGGTGATTATACCCTTAAGGCCGAAATCCTGAACCCCCCTGCAGAGTTGCGTTACCCGGTGGTCTCTGCCTGGGATTTTAGAGTGTACAAAGCCACGCTCCCGGCAAACCTGGAGGGGGTAAAGATTGCCATACCCGCGTCCGAAAAGGAATTGCGTACATTTCTCGGCAACCAGAATATAACGGCAGTGGCGTTGAATGACCCGGAGGCAGATATCATCCTCACGTCCGTGGATACATGGAAGGCGCTGGAAAGAGGCGATAAGGCCCTCTCCGGTTTTCTCAGGGATGCCATCATGCGAGGAATTTCCGTGGTAATGCTTGATGCAGGCGACAGGCAACTGGGACAGGGATATCCCGAAAAGCCGGGGGACCTCGGACCTCTGCAGGGTGTAGCTAACGTCAGGGACCCGAAGGTGACCACCTGTGAGCTTTTCGGAGGGATCACCCTGAAATTCACGGAAACGGCCGAACCGGAAAGCCATCTTCACCCCGACCGGGCAAACCGGGAGCTCTGGAATGGACTGCCCGACGAATATACCCGGCTTTGGAACGGTTACCGGGGAGGACTCATTGTACCTGCTGCAGATATGGAATTTTCAGGTCTCAGTGAGGATGCCTTCCTCGCTCAATGGATCTCACGCGGGGCAGATCCCGGGGGCATAAAGTCGGGTCCGTATTATGCTTTCGAATTACAGGGATTTTACGGATTTTCAGACAGTCCCACCGATAAGGAAGTACAAAACAGGCTCAAAGAAAAAGTCAGTTTCCTGGTACAGGACGCTCCCGCCCTGGCATCGGTTATCAATCCACGTGCGCCTCTAAGCGTTACAGATCTCAACCTCGGATACAGCGAAACGAGGCAGGGTATCGCCCGTGATTATGTCCCCCTCGCCAGTTGTGGAAAGAATCTCACCCGGACGCCTGTTGCAATGGTCCGTTTTGGCCCTGGGAAAGGGAAGCTGATCATCTCGCAAATCCTTACCTCCGGCCGTCTCGACCCGGCATCCGGCGGGGAAGGATTATACAGTGTGAGGTATGATGAAGTAACCGCGCAATTTGTACTCAACATGATCAGCCTGTCGGTAAGAGATAATTAGTATCAGAAAGAAAACCCGATGGCCCTTCGGCTCCGCTCAGGGACCGTTCAATTCGATGAACGAAGTCACCCTCTTGAATGAAGTCACCGGTCCCTGAGCGGAGCCGAAGGGTCGTCGGGTTTTGCAAACACTAATTGGTAAAAGTCCTGATTGACTTTTATATTTGCAGGCGATCTGATTTCGTACTGTAATCTCAATTTTCCCCTGCCCTGATCCCATACATCCCTTTTCCTAAGTCCCTCGATGCCGAGACGATCTCTTTCTGCGGCACATCTCCGACAGTAAGGAATCCGGCCTGGTAATTCTCGCCGTCGGGCCTGCCGGTAACAGACTGATCGACAAGCTGGAACCAGTGAGTACCTATGATCCACGGATTTTCAAGCGCACTTTCAACGTAATGTTTGTAAAAAGATGCACGTTCATCCGGGTCGGCAGCATACCGTAACCCGGGTTGAAGAAGACCGGACTCCAGTGAACCAAAATGAAATTCCCCGATAATGATGGGATAATCGCCGCCATCCGGAGGAATGAGTTCAGAACAGGTATACCTGTACCTGTTGAAACTGACAACGTCACAGTATTCTGAAGCTATTTTGATGATATAATTCAGTGCGGTGTCTTCCGGGTAGAGATGAAAATCCATCCTGCAACCCAGGTACAACATTTGCGGATCAGCGGCCTTGACGGCTTCCCTGCATTTTGAAAAGTAAAGGGAGGTGAAATCCTTCATGAATAACCTCATCTCTCCGGCTGCAGCAGGAATAAGATCCTTATTGTGCAACACATCCTCCCAGCTGCCGAATGTGGTACCCCAAGCTGCATTCAGGTTGCCGGCAGACAAATACTTCTTTCTCAATTTATGGACCAGGGCCTCCTTAGCCGGTTGACCGGCCGGAGCCGTCAAAATCTGCTCCGGGATTTTGGGAGCCCATTTTACTCCCCATTTTAATTCATTGTCAACAAATACACCCAGACACCAGGGATCTCCCATTTCTTCCTGTCTGGATTTCAGTTCGTTCTCAAGATCCTCCCTGAAACCCGGAGCATACGGATCGGAAATAAGTCCGGTTTTTTTCGTATTGGCCGTTAGAACGTAGGGGGTCTTGTGTTGCAGATATATTGCCGGATCAGACCAGTTTCCGATGGTGTTCATTCCCCAGCTCCTGAAACGGGAATGAATTCTTTCCCTGCTGAGTTCCTTCCAGTTTTCCCCATATTTCCTGAAAATATTCAGTGCATGGAAGCTCAGCATTTTAACGGAATCCCCATGATTGACGGACCAGGTATAAAGCTGTGCCTCTTCCGTGCCATCCGGCGGCAATTCCACGAAATAATGTTCACGTTCCGAAATTTGCGTCCTGGTCTGAATACCAAATTCAACACAATCGATGCCATGCGACCAGAAAAGATTTCCATCCGGGTCAATGAACCACCATTTACCGTCTCTCTTTTCCACCCTGAAACGTCCTGTGGCTTCCAGCTTGGGCCCGTTTGCCCAACCTCCGAAGCGGTCCCATTCCCGGAGAGGTGGCAGTGAATCCAGTACCTGAGTTTCCTGCCTGTCATAGGAGATTATATCTTTCACCGTATGTATTTTAAGCTGCCACTCTCCATACATAAACTGGCCGAACCGGTCAACGAAAGGATAGAATTCCGCTCTAAGTTCTTCTGCCGAATGCATAACATATGGCTCTTCGAGCCAGATTTTTCCGATTCTCACAGCAGCGCCCGGTTTCAATTCATTAAAGATCAGCCTTACGCAGGACACAGAATCGCAGGCTGAATCCATCCATCCCCGAAGCGTTCCGTCAGGTTTTCCGTGCATTACCGGAAAGACGCTGTCGATCCGGGCCGGATGCTCCGTCCGGTAAATTACGGCCTTCAGGATTTTGCTCGTTCCCGGAGAAATCAGGGTTCCCCCGAGAGTCAGATCATAATCCCCAAAACCAAGTTCAACTAGCTGTGGACTGCTACCGAGGTTTTCAATCCAACATCGTATGAACCTGTAACCGGACGCATCCCATACCCCTTTTTCCGGATAAAATGCGATCACTGATGTCTTTCTTTCCGGAGCAAACTTTACAAGAACCGAGTTTTCATCCATCCGGACTTGATCCTCAGTCAGAGTTAATATGCGATGTGCAGCCTCCGGTTTTGGATCGAATAAAACTTCCCGGTCCTTCGGTGAATTCGCACATTTAAACAATGAGAAGAGAATTAAAGTAAACACAGGTAAAAATCTCACGGGAAATTCTGGATATTTATGCATGGTTGTTATGTTTGG
The DNA here is from genome assembly GCA_963771005.1 of uncultured Bacteroidales bacterium. Classification (GTDB taxonomy): domain Bacteria; phylum Bacteroidota; class Bacteroidia; order Bacteroidales; genus DASQZK01. Next base: position 773,905 of record CAVYRO010000003.1, on the reverse strand, counting down.
AATAGCCTTATCAGTTTTGTACTATTTGTGTGACATGAACCGGAACATCAGAAGATCTCTTCTCCATCAGGATAATCTGCTGGATCGTATGATCCGTCATATTTCTGATGTACAGGACATAAATCATCCGGGATTTGTCAGGACGGCTGGTGAGCCATCGCCCCGGTAGTATTCCTGTATCATGGGAAGCACGATGAATGTACGATCCGATTACTCACTGTCCTGATCTTATTTGTAAATCTCCGTTACGGCATTTTCTTTTATTACTTTCGCAGGATTCATCCCCTGGTCATACCCGGCAGGCCGTATGGTCAGTGTGTAATGATATTCATCCGGATATGTCCTGAACCTGTGCCTGACCGTAACGGGTGTTCCGCCTACACCACTTACCCTGTGATCAAGATCCAATGTAATATTTTCACTTCTTTTAAGCTGGTAGGGATACCATGTATCTTCCAGGTTTTCGTAGGGATCTATTGTAAAATCCATCCTTCCTCCGCTCTCAAACCGGATCCCTGTCCCGTTCCTGTTTATTATCTCAAGCCATCTGACATCCGTGTGATTCCCAAAGCCCTGAGAGATCACATACGGCATCCTTACCGAATCGGCCTTCATTGAATAAATACCCGTTTTAGCGCCGGTCTTACGATCGGGATAGGTTTCAAAGGGTCCTTTGCCGAACCAGCTGAACCGGTCCATCCCGGGTTTAAGCTTCATTTCCAGACCAATTTTCTGGAACCAGGGAATATCATCACTGGGCCGCCTGGCCGGGATCTCGAGGTTGCATATCACATCATGATCTATGGTCAGGCTACCATCTGGATAGAAGCGGTATTTAAAACTACTGTTGAACTGCATCGCTCTTTCCTTAAAGGCATAGGAGTTGATTTTTACCCTGACCACAATTTCTCCGGGATCATTTTTTTCGATATAGACCGATTGAACTTCATGTATAAGAGAATCCAGGCCCCACTGGTACCATTGTGCATATTCAGCGCGTGTCCATGTCGATATTTCATTCACGACAGGGGGCCGGGATACCTTAAGCCGCGGACTTTCAGAAAGAAAGGCATCGGAACCGTAAACGATCTGCTTCAGTTCTCCCCTGGTTTTGTCGAAGGTATAACTGAAACCGGCTCCCGAGACTGAGGAGATCATCCCCATTTTCCGAAATCATCAGAGCAGGACCGCCGGAGTTCATTTCTTCATCGAGATCCTTTCGACCTGAAGAGAATTCAAATTCATCAAAGCCGATTTCATACCCGGCTTTTGCCCAGGGCAGGTCGTTTTTTGTCCGGTATTCTATTCTAATAATATTATCAGCTCCATCGCCGGTTTTTTCCGGATCAAAGGGAATTACGATTTCCGCATCATGTAAAGGTTCGAGATCCAGCTCCTTGTTACCCTGATCAACGGGTTTTCCCTGCTTAAGCAGGGTCCATTCCAGGGAAATTTCATTCAGATTGGTGAAACTAAACCGGTTAGAAATTTTAAATTTACCCTTCTTTACATCAAGCTCTTCGGCCTTCACCGGGCAATGACTGTGTTTTACCTGCCACGATTCCGGCTGCATGGTCCGGTCGGCAAATATCACCCCGTCCATTGTGGCAGATGTATATGGCGTGGCGCCATAACAAAGGAACTTTCCTTTTTGCTGTTTCTCATCGAGAGGGAGCCAGAGTGCCAGGTTTTCCTTTTCAGCCGGTTCATCAAGGAAAAAAGAAAGTTCTTCCTGTCTAAGTGCGACTGAATGGATCGTTACTTCATCGAAGGCGGAATTTGAGATAAATCCCGGCGTATTTTCATGATCAGTCTGATGATTTTTACCTATGGTCACTTCATACCGGGTTCGCTGAATCAGACCGGATGCCGTCATGGAAGCGCTGAGTTTTCCGTCGACGTAAAGGAGAATATTCTTTCCGTCGTAGATCCCTGCGAGATGATGCCAGTTATAACTCCAATTTTTTGGCAGATAAGAGGAGATCTTGTATTTCTTGTCCGTCAGGATATAAAATGAAACCGAATCCTTATCATCCTGTCCAAGTGAAAAGGCATCACCTTTTGAAATGACGGTATTGGAACCATTATACCTGCCCGGAAAAATCCAGGACTGAAGGCTAAGTTTGTCATGGGTCAGGTTAAGGGAAGCACAGGGTGAAACTTCGATGAAATCGTCGAGGCCGCTCAATTGTAAGGCCTGGCCTTTATGTCCTTTAATAAACCCGGGCCTGCCCATCAAGACGGCCTGCTGCCGGTGCACAGAACTGTCGGGGGTTGTGACAAAATCCACCAGCAGACTCTGGTTGACCCAGTCCCAGATAAAACCTCCCTGCAGGGATTTGAACCTGTAAATTCTGTCCCAGTAATCATCAAAATGACCCATCGAATTTCCAACAGCATGGGCATACTCACCCAAAATAACCGGACGGGTGGTGGTATCACCGATGGCATCGAGCATAGCTGGATTGGGATAACGGGTGCCGCAGATATCGGCAAACGGAGCATCACCGTTAGGTGAATTTGTCTGGTGATAGATGAACCGGGTCGGATCGGCCTGCCTCACCCAGGCAGCCATCTTATAATGAACCGGGGCCAGCCCGCACTCATTTCCCATGCTCCACATGATAACGGAAGGATGATTCTTGTCACGCTCGACATAACGGATGGTACGGTCCATGAATGCCGCCTCCCACCCGGGCTGGGATGCCAGGTAATCCTGTCCGTAATGGCATTCGGCATTAACCTCATTGCAGATGTAAAAGCCCCATTCATCGGCGAGATCGTAGAACAAGGGATCATTGGGATAATGACAGGTACGGATCGCATTAATATTCATTTCCTTCATGAGCTTAAAATCCTTCTCGATCGTTTCACGTGTCATGGTTCGTCCGAGAACAGGGTCGTGTTCATGACGGTTGACTCCTTTGAGCGTAACCGGCACACCGTTTACCAGGAGCTGTGCATCCTTTATCACGAGTTCTCTGAATCCCACCTTCTGTTCCACAATTTCAACCTGCTTTCCGCTTTTGTTTTCAAGGGAGAGTACGAGTGTATAGAGATGAGGCGTTTCTGCAGACCAGAGGGCAGGGGATCGTACTTTACCACCGGCCTCAATTTTTTGGGTTGAACAGGGCCCGGGGCCGTTCAGTGAATGGCTGAATACAGCCACATTCTTCCCATCAGGATCGTAAAGTGCAGCTTTGACCGTCATCGTGCCGGGATCGCTGTTTGTTTCATTTCGCACGCAACAGTCCACATGGAGGAATGCGTCCTTGTAATTTTCATCCAGATCGGTAATGATGAAGACATCGCTTATATTTATTTCCGGGCATGAATAGAGCCATACCTTCCTGTATATACCTGCAAAACGCCACATGTCCTGATCTTCCAGGTAACTGCCATCGGTCCACCTTGACACCTGCACAGCGATCCTGTTCTTCCCCTCTACCAGGTAATCCGATATGTCAAATTCAGATGGTGTCATACTTCCCTTGTCAAACCCGGTATAAATTCCGTTGATCCAGACCCAGAAACCCGCTTTCACTCCATCGAAGTGAAGAATGGTTTTTCTGCCCTTCCAGGATGCAGGGGCCTCGAATTCCCTGATATAAAATCCGGCCGGGTTAAAGTCAATGGGAACATGGGGCGGATCATACGGTGAAAACTCCATGGGTACATTCCTGTAAATATAATGCCCGAAACCCTGCATTTGCCAGGTACCCGGCACCACGATATCGTCCCACTCTCCGGCATCAAATTCCGCAGCCTCAAAACCCCGGGGAGCCTCGAGTGGACTTGCCATCCAACGGAATTTCCATGTGCCGCACAAGGATTTGTAGTAGCCCGAATTGTCCCAGCCGGCTGTCTTAGCCTGGTCCGGATTTTCGAAGGGAATGAGAATTACGTGTGGGGCGAGCTGGTTCTCCTGCACAAGGGAGGGATTCTCGATGTACCGGGTAAGATCCCCGAACCCCGCGATCTGGGCCGGCGCAAAAGTTACTATGGATAGAAAGTATAGAAGAAGGATGAAATTTTTCATGGATCCGGTTTAAATGAAATGCCTTGTTGTACTGACAAGGCAGGTTTATAGTCAAGTGATGGTCACTGAGTTGTCCCTAACTTTTTGAATTCCTGCGATCAACCTGTTTCATGCGGATTCCGAATGAACGTTTTACAATTAAACAGACTCAAGGGCGGGTATTACAGGCAGGATTTCCACTCCTTTCATTCCCGAGAACTTGGAAAGCATTTCATCGAGCACTCCCGAGCTCAATGGACCCCATCCTTCCTCATCCAGGCCGTGCGTGTTATAAATCAGCCATCCAGGGGGGCCATCCAGGAAGGCATCAATCGTCTCTGCCAGCTTTTCATCAATGTTTTCCGGCCCGGCTGCGCCACATCCCAGCCTGGAAAGGCCGGCATACGGCAGTGGATTCACCGGATTACCATGGGTACGGATGGCCCGGAACCGGGTTTGAAGCCATTCCTCCAGTTTGGGCGTGGAAGAGTTAAATGGAAGATTGAAAACCGACCGGGAAGCATCGAAATCATTCAGCTCTTTATTGAAAACATCCACGCATTGGTTCGCCAGGTCCATGGCTTCATTCATAGGCATCTCTCCAAGGTTGGCATGTTTGTATCCGTGGGGCATTATCTCATGTCCTCTCTCTTTCAATTCATTCCAGAGAGAAAAATCCCCCACGGGCCAGTTATGATATTCGTTGGGCAGTGCAAAATCTTTCCGGTGGGCCGTTGCGATCACATTTATGCACGCCTTTAGATGGTATTTTTCGTAGATCTCAGCCGTCTTAATGCTGGATTTCTCAAAACCGTCATCGAAACTAAGTGTAATGAGGTGTCTTTCCCCGCGAACGGGAAGAACGAATGCGCCTGTTGCTATCCCAAGGCTTCCCGTCCCTAAAAGCCTGATGGCAGATCTTCTGGATATTTTCATTGTACCGTTTGATTTTGAAGCTGTTCAAGATATTTTGCAGCCCATACGTGATTGATATTCAACCTTACCGCTTCGGCTAACATTGTGACCGCATCGCTGCTCATCTTCTTTCCCATATATCCGAGCCCCATGAGGTAATAAGCATTGGATTTAATATCATCCGCGGTTTCTCTTTCTCCAAATTTGGCAAAAAAGTCGGGGCGGGTTGATTCCAGCTGATTTTTACCCAGGGAAATGAGTCCGTTAAAAATCTCTGCCGCCTCATCCGGTCTTCCCATTTTTTGCAATCCAAGGGCACGGTAAAAATGATTTTCACTCAGTCCCTCATCCAGGCGTTCATCGATACAAGCCTGATAGCATTCTTTTGCCTGCTTCTTTTTTCCCATATTCTCATACACAGTTCCCATAAAATACATTACTTCTCCCGAGCGCCCACCCCTGTAGGGTTTCGCCACCATCATATTGGACGGGAAGGCTCCTGCGGCTTTCATATGTTCCAGGGCTGCCGTCGAATTACCTCCCTGCATCGCCTTCCATCCCAGGAAGATGTGAGCATCCACATAGGAATTATAGGCCTTGCTGACTCCCTCCCACTGCTTGAACCGGTTATTTTCCATCACTGACAGCGCTTCTTCGTATCTTCCGAGTTGCACGAGCAACATAACTTCACGCGACAAACCATCCGATACATGATTACCCGCGATGGTTTCATAATGATCCCTGAGGATCCCGTACCGTTTCTCCGGATCCTCTCTCCCTGCCGCACTGATCAGATCCAGTTCATAAAGAAGGCGTTGATCACCGGGCTGTAAGGCAATCGATTTCCTGTAATGTTCCTCTGCAAGGGGTATGTCCTTTTTTACCTTATACTCTGCCATGCCCATGTTCCTGTGGGTCAGCCAGCAGGTATCGTTCCGGGTTGCCGAACGCTCCCAGGCCGCCATGGCATTCTCCGGCTGCATATCGAACAGAAGATTCCCCAGGTACAATGGAGCCCTTGAATCTTCAGCATTCATCGCCTCAGCCTCCTTAAGTATGGCAATTGACTCGAGCCTGAACGGAAAACAATAGTCGGGCGACTGGGCAGCTGCTTTATGGTAATATTCAAGCGACCGCTCGTTTTCTCCCGCCATTCTGCAGAAATAACCCAGGAAATAATATACCATCGGGTAAGCCTCCTGCTCATCATTACCGTCCAGTAACAGATCAAACAGAATACGGACAGCATCATCCCACAGACCGGCTGCTGCATAATCCATGGAGAGTTCGAGGTAGGATTGTACATAACCGTGCATTCTTTCCTTGAGTGCCTGCCGTATCAGCCCAGCTTCCTCTTTCTTTCCGCTTTGTTCCAGTGAAAATACCATTTCACTCTGTGACCAGAAATCCAGGGGGTCATACTCAGCCACTTTTCCTGCCAGGGACAGGGCCTCCTCTGTATCTCCGCGGAGACGATGTATAGCAGCACTCAGGTTCATGGCCTTTGTATGGTTTGAATTCGTAGAGAGCGACCTCTCCAGGTATTGAAGGGCTTCAGTATAATGTTTTTTCGTACAGGATAGTTCGGCAAGTCCGTAATAAGCCGCAGTATGGAAGGCCTCGCTCCAGGTGGCCCGGTAAAGGTTATTGAATGCGTTTTCATTCTCACCCTTATATTTCTGACATATACCGAGATAGTAATAAGCCTCTCCATCCCTGGGTTTGGTATAATTATGGGTTATCCGGTCAACCGCCACCTTCAGATATTCTTCCGCCTCATCAAAATTTCCATTCCTGAGGCTTCTTAATCCCATGGCGGTATTGACCCTGTAGTTACCCGGATCACGCTTTAAGGCTTCGTAGTAATAGGGTTCCGGATCAAAGGATGGGTTATAAAACTGTTCCAGCCGGAGTCCGGTATAGTAGAGCTCTTCAACCGTCATTATCTTGTCAGGCGCACGTGGAGGGACGGCCGGCTCAGGCATCGCCTCCTTTTCGATGATCTGGGGTGTATAGGAAATGAGTTCCTCCCCATCCGACGCAAAAAGCGAGAGGGTCAGATCCGATTCCCTGGTTCCTGCAGGAAGGTGAATTTCCTTTGCATAGGGATGTGCAGGATCAATATACTTCAGCTCCGAAAATATTTCATCCTTCCCGGACAAAAGTACGACCCTGGCTTTTTCCCTTACGCTGGTCGTATTCAGCCCGATAAAAACCATACCATTTTTTCCCATTTCCAGGTTAACAGCAGCGTTGAGATTGGCATTTTTCACACCCCGGATTGCACGGAGAGGGTAAAAATACTGTTCCAGATACTTTGACTCATACGGTTGTATCCAACTGTAATCCGGCTGGTTATCAGAATAACCGCCGATCATCAGTTCCAGCTCGGGGCCGTCGGTTTCAGTCAGCGCTTCATCCCAAAGTTGACCTCTCGGGCCAGTGCTCCAGGTCCAGAATTTTTTCCCGGGTGCAATGTGATGATCGGAATAGAGCAGAATGCCGGCCTCCTTGCCATGATCGTACCCGCCAACGAAATCATCCACATGATTCCAGGCAAAAATACTGGTCCATTCGGGGTGATTTTTCCACCAGGAGACATCTATCCCTCCTGTGTAGTCCACCCGGTTATATATCTCATGAGATTCGGGCCATCTGAGGAACTGATTCTTCCCGTGATAAGTCCCAAACTGTGTGGAAGGAGGGAAAAGCACCTGGTATTCCTCCGAAGTGTGCACTCCGGTATTGGCAAAATACAAAAAAGAGTTCACCAGGGGAGTTCTGTTATAAGGCCTGAAAGTGATTTTATAATAAGATTTCCCCGGAAATACCGTCACACCAAGCATGAATTTCATCCTGTGCCTTATCTCCAGTTCACCGATCCAGACGGTGCGGCTGCCGTCCTGGTTTTCTTCGAGCACATAATCCACAGGCATAAAGGCGGTAGCCCTGTGATGATGCGGGAAATTCCATTCCGTTCCACCTGATATCCATGCTCCGAGCATCCCGATGAGCGCAGGTTTGATCACATGCTGCCTGTATATGAAATCGTACCCGTTGGTTTTGTCAAGGGCACCAAACAACCTTCCCCCGATTTCCGGCAGCAGTTCGAGACGGATAAACTCATTCTCCAGGAGCACCATATCATATTCCTTATCCATCCGCGTATCCGAGAGACTCTCATAGATCGGATACGGGTAAACCCTTCCCTGTGCTCCCTGGTAAGCCCTGCCCTCATAAAACCTGGGTATGCGGTCGGGTTCATCCACAAGATACGTCGGCAGGGTTACTTTCTCTTCCCATATTTTTACACCAAATGATTTTTTCGCCTGCGGCTGAGCCGGCAGGATTCCGCTGATCGACAACAGGAGGATAAGAAGGCAAAAATATTTCATATCTATATGTTTTAATTTCACTGTTCATCGAATTGCCTTATGCAAAATATTCCTGAAACAGGACCGGGAAAACGGAATAGCATGAATTGACGCTTTCCTTCCTGACCAGTATGGATAAAATTATGGTGGATCGCTATATCCCTGTGTCAGAATAGTACAAATTCATATAAAAATAATCCGGGTACGGTCCAAACCCAGCTCTGAACCGGTGAGATCCGGTAACTCATGCTGCATTTTGAACAAACCTTAAATGGTGATGTTAAAACATCAATCTCATATCTAATTAGCGTTTGCCGGAAAACCCGATGACCCTTCGGCTTCAGGGACCGGTGACTTCATTTAAAACCAACGCCCTTATGAAGAAAATGCTCCGCCCCCGCACAGCTCTTTTATTAACGAGCGTTATATTGTCCCTCCTCTTCACCTCATGTACCAATAAACTTACTGCCACCTTCGAGTCGGACACCATAGGTTCCGACCCCAATAAAACCCTTCCCGGAAGCCCGTCCGGCGATGCGATGTCCTATGTGGCAGAGATCGAAAATCAGCTCGATGTGGTCGCCACTGTTTCCCATCCTTCGGAAAAATCAGTGGAGTATAAAAGCGTCTCACCTTCCGGTCCGATCTCCGGACACAATGCCTGGCTGGGCTTCAATGCCAAATCCACCGATTTTGCCAAACCTGTAACTTTTCTCTGGACTGCAACGAAAAATTTCCATAGCGGCGGTCCCGCTCTTTATATAGATTGCTCCGACGGCAGCGGCGTGGTGGCAGCACGGCTCAAAATAGAGAATAACGGCGATCTGATCCTGGTGGAAGACATCCTTGCAGGTACCGGGACCAATATTGGCAATATCCCGAATAATGAATCCCATTCCTTTCTTGTAACCGTTGATTTATCCCATGCACAATACAGTATTTCCGTTCTTAAATCGTCCGGAAATCTGATCAAGAACGGTCATTCGCTTCTCACTTCAAACGTGGCATCCTATCATAATCCGGCTCACCCTTCCGTCTCGTTCAGTTTTGAGAGCTTTAACCTCTCAGAACAATATATCATCGACGAGGTATTCATCAACAGGAAAAACTGATAAGCTGGGTTTCTGGGTTCAGGTTCGTCCTGATTTTCAAAATAGCCGCATGAGAAGAAAACAATTCATCCGTCATATTGCAGTGGGACTTACCGCCAGCTTTTTTCCACAGGTACTTCTGGCTGTCTCAAAATTAGAACTCCCAGAGGTTCTAATTCTGGGCGATTCGATTTCCATCGGGTATACTCCTTATGTTAAGGAAATGCTCGCTGGAAAAGCTGAAGTTCACAGGCCGGTATACCCTGACGGAAGTCCTGAGAACTGCGAAGGGACGACGAAGGGTGTTGCTGAAGTCAACCGTTGGCTCGGTGATAAGAAATGGGATATCATTCATTTCAACTTCGGGCTTCACGATCTGAAACATGTGGATCCGGAAACCCATAAAAATTCAGACGATCCGGGAGATCCTTACCAGGCCGGTCTAAATCAATACGTAAAAAATCTTAAACAGATCACCGGCCGGCTTAAACAAACCGGTGCACGGCTCATCTTTGCCACCACCACACCGGTAGCCCCGGGAACCACCGGTCCGGTCCGCGAACCTGAAACAGTGAGAAAATATAATAAAGCCGCCGTCAGGCTCATGAAGAAGGAAGGTATCGTCATCAATGACCTTTATAACTTTGCACTCCCCATCCTCGATGAGATCCAGATAGCTCATAATGTGCACTATACCGGTAAAGGCTATAAAAAGTTCGCTGAGGAGATCTCCGGCATGATCGCGAAATATTTATGATCCTGGGGGATACCCCTAAATCCCCTGAAGGGGACTTTACGATAATTCTTAGAATTAAGGCATTCATGAAACTATTGAAATTCTCTTTCCAAACTCAAGTGATGGCGGGAATCCCTTGAGATTAAGGGGTAGGTAGCCCGTAACGTCGACTTCCAGTACAGTCGCAAAGTCCCCCCAGGGGAGGTAGGTAGTTGTGTACATATGGGGTACGGATCACCAAATTCAGCGAGATGAAGGAAGAGGATCATTAAATGTCCTGCCTTGCGATCTATACATACCGTTTTGTCCTGATCGATAACCGGTGGTCATTCATGACCGTGGATAATTTTCAGGCCATGGGTGGATGTAACGGTTCCAGGACGGTCGAGACAATGAAGGAGAACACACTTCTGCTCCGTAAGACCTTCGGTGAAATCATCCAAATAAAGCATGCGGAGCCAACCAAGAAAAAAGTAAACGAAGGGGAAAGATCCTTAAGATTTCCATACTGATGAAAACTCGCGATCCCCTCCAAAGGGAGACCCGATGACAGTGGAAGCGAATTCTCATCATTACAAGTGAGGATGTCGGAATTGCCGATCCGTTCATGCCGGCCACGATCAAGGCTTTGCATGATACCTACTTTCACCTGAAAGCAGATAAGGGCGGGGACCAGATCAGACTTATGTTGTTTCATGCGATAATCCTGCTCCGTAAATGAATTTAGTTCCTGTTCTGTAGCCTCTTCAGTATATGAAAGACCCCAATTATTTTGTATATTTTGAACCAAACGAAATGGAAGCTTTTTTGGTTGGATCACTTACTGAAAATTGACCCGATATTGTTTGCTCTACTCCTAAAGTATTTAACAATGTCATTCTGTGTGTATAGGTCAAACCAGTCATTGTGGTTTTCGAATTTTCATAAGCTATTCCATATCCCATACTGAAAGCGTCTATACATTTATAATACTGATATTTCTTTAAACTATAATAGGGTGAATTTAATGCTTGCCAATAATAAGGTTTATTATTTTCCTCGACATAAATAAATGGAACGATTGTCTCGCCATCCAGCGTATAATTATGTTTAACATATTCTGATGTACCGGGATCAGTTAAACTAAAAGGCTGTGGAGGTACACTAATTAAATCGTGGTTATAAGATACTTTGAGATTTTCAGAATGTGGTATTGGTGTATCCATAAAAAAGAAAAACTTTTTATTCTCTGAACTGCCTGGAGTCCCCGCATAAATATTATTCGTAGTTGGAGACCTTGTAACGCATTTGTAATCCCAGTTACAGTTAACCGTATAGTTTACAATAAGCGGCCATGCAATAATTTCAGGTTCATCCAATTTAAAATACTGAAAAATACTAACAGGTTTAGAACTAATACATCCTATATTAAACACATCGAAAGGACCCGGGGTATAAGAAAGTACTTTGCCATCTTCCACATTTATGAACGCAGCTTCCTCACTTTTAGGATAAGTAGGCATAACTAGCCATCTTTTATACGCTTCATGATTAAAAGAATTACACAAGTTGCTCATTGGGAAGATCCTATACATAAAGGACAAAGTGTTCTTACTTACCCAGCATTTGACATAAAAATGGAAGGCGCAAAAAAAAGTTCTGATACATCAAGTATTGTTTTTATTCAGTCAGAATTTCAAAATCTAATCCCTTATATGACTTCAAATAGTTCTCCTTCTGGCGTAGCTTCAGCTAGCTCATCGTATTCTTCTTCATATTATCCGTGGAAATCACTCGATTATGAACCACAAGGAGTCTGGACAGGATGGATTTCAACACCAACCGGTACTTTTACTGGTCAATGGTTATCGTATGAATTTGATGAGCCAATTACAATAATGGCATATAGAATAGAACCACAATCAGGAAATAATCCAGACAGAAGTCCAAATAATTGGGTATTACAGGGATGGAATGAAAGTCAGTGGGAAACGTTAGATACAAGATCTAATTATACTATTTCTAATTGGCTCGAGGAAACTAGTCGCAAATTTACAGTCCAATATCCAAAAACCTTTAATAAATTTAGACTTTATGTTAACCAGGTGAATGGGTCGGACGCAATTTCTATACGAAAATTTGAAATATATAGTAAAGGAAATAATTCAAACAAAAAAAGCAGTAATTTGATAGGGGATGTCCTTAATTATCCTGACTATATAAATAAATCGAATGCACACTTTATTTTATTTCCAAATCCAAATAATGGTAAATTCAAAATTAATTTCCAAAATATTAAAGACATTCCATATTCATATTCAAATATTCAAGATTCATTAACAATTGCCCAAAGCATCAAATTAGGATTTGAAGTGGTTAAAAATGATATAACAAAAGATATATTTATAAATATATTTGATTCAAGAGGTAAAGAAGTTTATTCGAAAAGAGTTCATGATGATGAAATTGAAATAGACCTACAGAATATAAATAAAGGAATATACATAGTTAGAACTATAGTAAACAATAAGCATTCTATGACACAAAAATTAGTAATTGAATAATTTTTGAAAAATTATAAAGCCATCCAAAAATTTGGATGGCTTTATTTTTTACAATGTTGGTCCAGTCTTGTCAGTTTTCTGCCGGAGGTGGCGCTATGATTTTTATTTTTCTTCCTTGCTGTCAATTCCAGTTTTCAAAAATTGCAATCGATGTTTTTACTTGCATTTACCGTAATGAATATTCCAAAAGTTACTGACTTATCAAAATGTTTACCAATATTTTAAGAGTATAAGAACATATTTTTAGTAAAATCAAAATAGAATAAAGAATTATTTCTTTAGAAAAAATCATTACAAATTTGGAAAATGACAATTATTTTGTACATTAGAATAAAAATAGATATGAAATTTTTTGTCATCAGTTTGTTGACTATCGCATTATTCTCATGCGAAAAAACCCCATCATCTTATAATTATGAATGGAAAGATATTTCATTGTACAAGAATTTAGCTCTTAAAACCATCTATTTTCTGGATAATGAAATAGGATACATCGGTGGAGCTTCAAATATTAGGATAGCACAAACGATTAATCATTTTGCCCTTGGTGGATTTGGCGATACCCTGATTTATTTACCTAACAATAAGTTATTTTACTCAGAGTATATATTTGAAGAGGATCAAGTTTTTTCACCAGTGTTATATAAAACGAGTAATGGAGGTTTAAATTGGCATGGGATTAATACACCCTTTAAGATAGGTATTAGCAATATGCAGTTTATAGATGAAAATGTAGGATATGTGGCAACAATTGGAGAAGGAGTATATAAAACCACAGACGGAGGAATAAGTTGGGACAAATTATTGGAAAATACTATTCATTATTATAATGGATTAGTAATTTCAGATCCTTTTAATTCGGTTTGTTTCGTCGATAAGAATAAAGGTTTTGTATTTGGTACAAATAATAATTATGGTATTTTATTTTCAACAATAAATGGAGGACAAACCTGGGAATGTCTATCCATTAAGTATCCTCAGAATATACATGGCCAATATCCAACATTATTTAATGACCTGAACAAAGTTACATTTTTCAATTCAAGCGATACCGGCTATATAGTAAATAATCATGATCTATACAAAACACCTGATTTTGGTAAAAACTGGGAAAAAATATATTCTTCAGAATCAATTAGAGATCAAACAGTATATTTTACAAGCCCACAGATTGGATACCTGACATATATTAACTTGAATACTGAAGATGGAGGAAAGACCTGGTTTTTAAATAACTTTGGGCTTCACGGTAATAATCTAATATTAATCAATCAAAAGGAATTTTATTATTTAGATAATGGATCTATCCGGAGGGAATTAGTCGGAGAAGATAGAGAGTATTTTATGACAACAGAAAGAGATAAGTATATTATCGATCTATTTTTCCCGTCTGATAATGTGGGTTACGCTATAGGTATTGAAGGTACTGTTCTAAAGTATTCCCGTAAATGATCATTTATCTTTTTTCATACCTATTGTTAATCTAATCCCTGACTGGTTTAGTATCCTTGAAACAACCGGAATTAAATTTATATAATTTTCTTCTGGATATTTTAATTATTAAATTATTACTTAAAGTTAAAACTCTATTATTACCCCTTTCTATTGATCTGATATGATAAACATTTACTATACTATTATGATTAACTCTAATAAAACCATAATCCTCAAGTTCAATTTCGAATTCTTTCAATAATTTAGATATCGTAATTGATTGACCATTTTCAATAAATACCCTGGTAAGATATCCATCACAAGTAATTAATATAATATCGCTCATTCCGATCAACTTTATTACGCTTTTTTCTTTTAGTACAATTTTATTATTTCTTTGGCAGTTAAAGTCAATATTCATTTTTCTAATATTTATTAAGGAATTATCTTCGTTTAGATCATGGTTAAGCAAATTTTATCAATTTTCTTGTGAAGAATTTTTTTCACATCTCCTCCCAATTTTCCAGCATGATATCCACTAATAAAAAAAATCAAGAAGCAAGTTCGTTTTAAGAATAGATTTTTAGTTAAATAATGGCAAGTAAATTCTTTCCGATAACATTATATTATCTGCCAACTCAAATAAAAAGAAATATTTCTTTCAGTTTGATGTCTCTTATATAAAATTATATAAATAAAATTGATCATTCCAAAATATTTCACATGCTTTTGATGAAATATTTTTTAGTAAAAATGACAAGGTCTCGAATATTAAGTGCATACAAAATTAATAATGAATACATTGTATTAACATTCTTATAATAACCAAAATCACGAAATCATGAAACAGTACAGACGCAGTTCAATGAACTCAGAATTTAGAAAGGAATTGCTTCATTACCTTGCCCTTATTCAATTTCAATGAATTAGAGCCTGCAAAATGGGACAAGACAATCAAGACGAGAAGGAGGGTTATCAGTCCTTCCTGCCTCAATTCCGGCCGAAATCTCTTTCCAGGTACCAGTATAGATGAGGATCCCCGTCGTTTCAGGACGAAAAGATTTCAGCAATACATTGACCGATCGTAAGCTCCTCCCGGACTACCCCTAAATCCCCTGAAGGGGACTTTACGATAATTCTTAAAATTAAGGCATTCATGAAACTATTGAAATTCTCTCTCCAAACTCAAGTAATGGCGGGAATCCCTTGAGATTAAGGGGTAGGTAGCCCGTAGCGTCGAAATCCAGTACAGTCGCAAAGTCCCCTTCAGGGGATTTAGGGGTAGTCACTCAGCCGGAAATTCCAGTGCACTCCTAAAGTCCCCTTCATGAGATTAAGGGGTAGTCAGCCCATAGCGTCGAAATCCAGTACAGCCGTACGGATCACCAAAATTTTCAACCCGCTATTGAAAAAATTTCATACTTAAGTGAAATTCATCCACAGAAAAAGCACCGGAAATTTTGAAAAAATTAATTTTGTCATACCAATGATGAGGCTGTCTCAATCTTTGACCTTAAATCAAATCATCTCAAAATGAACCGAAAACCGATTCCTGTAACCGTTCTCACCCTTTTATTCCTTTTGTTCCCTCTGATTTGCAGGTCGCAATCTGCACCGGCACTGACTTTTGTCAATGATATCCGGATTGCGCATCCCCTCGACGAGCTTACCGTGGTTTGTAATGACGGTGCCACATTGTCGGTCACGGATGGGCAGGGAAGAGATTACCTGAATTGTAAAGCTGCACCCGTGATCACTTTCAAAGTCGGCGGTTCTCTCGGCACCCAGACCGTAACACTCCGGGATACAAAAAATAAAGTCCTGGCGAAACGTACTTTCACGGTCGATGCTAAAACGGACATGGATGACAATGGGAAGATCACCCGGCTTTTCAACCTTCTTCATCAGGGCATGCTTGTTTATTCACCCACGGGTTACGAGGAGGTAAAGTGGAACGGGAAAACCTACCGGTATTTTGTGAGCTGGGTTCTCGACAACAACAATACCATGAAAGGGATGAAATATTTCAGCCCCTACAGCAACGGCCTTACGGACCTGTTCCGTGAAACGCAGCAACCCGACGGCCGCATCTGGAGTTTTGTGAACCCAAATCCGGATTATTACTATTACGAGACCGCCTACACGCCGATCAATTGTTTCCGGAAAGACAGCGATGCCTGGTTTGTCAGGCAGCCTAATGAGAACCATGTTGAATACAATTTCGTCAATATGATGTATCAGCATTGGAAAGCCAGTGGGGATAACGGCTGGATGAAATTGAATCTCCAGTGCGCCGCACGTGCCCTTGATTATTGCATGACCGACAGCGTGAGGTGGTCGGAACGCTTTCAGCTGCTCAAACGGCCATATTGCATCGATTCCTGGGATTTCCAGGTAAACGATGAATACACGCCGTTCGCGTATGTAAGTCCAACCATGGTGCTGGTGCCCGGAAAAACAAAATACGGGGTCTTTTTCGGCGATAATACAGGATATTATAAAGCATGTAACAATCTTGCCGACATGTATGATCATGCAGGGATGCCCGGCCAGGCGGAAAAGTACCGGAAACGCGGTGAAGATATTCTTTCCCGGCTGATTCGGTTATCATGGAACGGACGGTTCTTTACCCATTTCATCGATGAAGATTCCACGGTGGTACGCCACCTCGGTGTGGATGAGAAATCCCAGATCGCCCAGGGAAATATGTATTCGGTGAACCGCGGACTTACACATGATATGGATGTCGCCATCATCAAAACCTATCTCGAACTGAAGGAGAACCTACCCGTCGGATCGCCGGGCGAATGGTATGCCATCTACCCGCCTTTTGAGAAAGGTTTTAATATGCATGATGAAAAATGGCAGTACATGAACGGCGGTGTCGCCGGTCATGGTGCCGGGGAACTTGCCAGGGGCGCCTACGAGAACGGGTATGAGGATTATGCTTCAGACATCATGGACCGCCTGCTCGATCTTGGTACCCGGTACGGCAACAGGATCTGGTTCTCCTATACAGGCTCTATCCCGCCCCCTCCCGGCAAACCCCACTACAAAAGTATCGACATCTTACCGGTTGCCAATATGGATCTCTGGGATAAGGGCGGCGAGGGAGTTTTTGCATGGATGAATGCCGGCCGGCCGGGAAATGACATGAGGGGACTGCCTGTTGGGAAACAGGAATTCCATGATATCCCGTTCACGGTAATCGATCCTGAAAAGAACCACCGCAAATCGGCCGTTGCCGTCTCCATCCTGCCGGGCTTCCCGGAAAAAGCGGAAGTGAAGGTCGGCGATACGGCAAGAACCGTATACCTCCTCCATTCCTCTTCCGACAACATTCCCGCAGGCGTTTCCGGAGCCGTCACCTTTGTTTATACCGATGGATCCAGTGCTTCACGCTACCTCATGAAGGGAAAGGACATAACGAACTGGTGGTTCTCAAGCCTGAAAACCGGCAAATCGGGAGTCGCATGGGCCGGACCCAACCCCGTTAGCACTAAGGTAGGCGTCTGCTGGGCAGCACTGGACAATCCTGAGCCGGAAAAGAAAATTGAAAAGCTGGTATTTCATGCCCCCCTCGAAGGAGGCATCTATGTTGTGCTGGGGGTCACCCTGGCGGATAAGGAACACTATGTCAGACCGAAGGCCGAATCTTTCGGCGGACCCGACAACTGGGCAGCCGCCACAGCCATGGCCGCCCTTGTCGAAGGGCTTGCCGGCGTTCACAATACGGGCCTTGCCTACGATGAGGTGGAACTTTGTCCTCGCTGGAGCTCAGCCTCTGTGGACTCGGTGGGAGTTACCTCCCGTTTTGCCGCCTCCGGAGGATATGTGGCTTACCGCTATTGTAATTACCCTGAGAAGGGACAAATCGAACTTACTCTTACCGGCAGCGGCAAAGATATGAACGTCCATTTGCTCCTCCCGGAAGGCGATCCCGGCGTAACCTCGGTGACGGACGGGAATGAAAAGATACCTTTCAAAATTTCAAATATTGAAAAATCGAACTATGTAGATTTTAAGCTGAAACTGCCGGAGGTGCGGAGGGTGGTGATCAGTTATGAATAAAGGGATTGAGCAGAGAGTAGAAAGAAATTGTGTGGCCAGAACGGCGGTGAAAAACAAAAATTAAGGATGAAGAAGCTGGCAGCATCTGCAATCTATTTCCGAAAGTGCCTGTCCGTCTATTCCTGATCATCCGTGTTCGTACAAAAAAAATCTGCAAATGCAACCTCAAATTAGGCTCCAGGATTTAAGCATAGGTTGTATATTTATTGCCGACTTAAAAATGAACCTGATATATTTTTCATGGAATACTATTATATTCTGATCGTTGGTTTTCTTTTTATCCTTGCCATCTCTCTGCTTATCGTCGGCGTAAGTAATGATGCCGTCAATTTTCTGAATTCGGCCATCGGCGCCAAAACCGCCCCGTTTAAAGTAATTCTCATCATCGCTGCTGCCGGCGTCCTGGCCGGGGCAGTTTTCTCCAACGGCATGATGGAGGTCGCCCGGAAAGGTATTTTCAACCCCGAAGTTTTCCCTTTCAGTGAGATCATGGTCATCTTTCTTGCCGTAATGCTCACCGACATCCTGCTGCTCGATTTTTTCAATACCCTCGGGCTTCCCACCTCCACTACCATCTCTGTGGTGTTCGGTCTCCTTGGTGCGGCCACTCTCGTCGCAGTGTATAACATCACCAGGGATAATGCCACTATCCATAATATCGGATCCTATATTAATATCGAGAATTCGGGACTTATCATCGTCGGTATTTTTCTCTCTGTGGTCATCGCCTTTAGTGCGGGGCTGCTCGTGCAGTGGATTGTGCGGCTTGCTTTCTCGTTCAATGTGGCAGGATCTTACAAATACTGGTCGGCGGTGTGGGGCGGTTTTGCCATCACGGCCATTCTTTATTTCCTGGTGATCAAGGGTGCCGGGGGTTCTTCGATGGTTTCCTCCGCCATGCTGGGTGCATTAAAGGCAAATACGGGACGGATCCTGGTCATCAGTTTCGCCGGATGGACGGTCCTTTTTCAGATTATGACATTTTTTACCCGGGTTAACATTCTTAAGATCACTGTCCTTGCCGGCACCTTTGCCCTGGCCATGGCTTTCGCCAGTAACGACCTTGTGAACTTCATCGGTGTTCCCCTGGCAGGATTCGCTTCTTTCAAGGATTTCATGGCATCGGGAAATGCAGGGTCCGACACTTTTCTCATGCAATCGCTGCGCGAACCTGTCAATACCCCGGTTTTTTTATTGATCGGAGCCGGGCTCATCATGGTTCTCACCCTCCGGTTCTCAAAGAAGGCCCGGTCGGTGACGGCCACGACCATCGATCTCAGCCGGCAGAACGAGGGAAGTGAACGTTTCGCATCCACCCTGCTGGCAAGGATCATCGTTAGACGTTCCATGGAAGTAAGCAACGGCTTCAGCCGGCTCACTCCTTCACCACTGACTGCCTTTATCGGCAGAAGGTTCGATATTGAGCAGGCAGGCGGGAATCACCAGGAGAAGGTCGCTTTTGACCTGGTAAGGGCTTCTGTGAACCTCGTGGTAGCGAGTATCCTGATCTCCATCGGGACATCCATGAAACTTCCATTGTCCACGACCTACGTCACCTTTATGGTGGCTATGGGCACATCCCTGGCTGACGGCGCCTGGGGGCGGGACAGCGCGGTATACCGCATCACGGGTGTGCTCACTGTAGTCGGTGGATGGTTTTTCACCGCCCTGAGCGCATTCTTTGCCGCTTTTCTGATCGCCGCATTTATCTTTTTCGGTAAATGGCCGGCTGTACTGGTGCTTGCAATATTATCCGTCTATATTTTAGTAAAAACGCATGCGTTTCATATAAAAAAGACAGCAAAGGAAAAGGAGAAAGAAAATTCAACCACCATAGCAACCTATGCTGTCCTCGATTTGTGCAAGCATGAAGTGAAAAGTGCAGTCACCCAGGTGGCCGCTATCCTTTGTAATACCTTCGCCAGCTTTTCCCATGAAAACCTGAAAGAGCTGAAGAAACTCAGAAAGGAGTCGAAGAAACTCGCTGCTGACATTAACCAGATCCGCGAAGATATCCCTCAGACTCTCAGGAGGTTCGGGGAATCGGATATCGAGAGCGGACATCATTACGTCCAGGTGGTGACCTATCTGAAAGAGATGTGCAATTCCCTGATCCATGTAGTTCAGCCCGCCTTCAACCATGTCGATAACAACCATTCTCCCGATAAGGAACAACTGCAGAAACTTAAGGAATTTAACGAACAAATGAAGGAGTTCTTTCATTTCGTGAACGAACTACTGGAGAAAAAGGAAGATGATGGTTCCGTGGAGCTGAACCGCCGGCGGGACAAGCTCATTAACCTTGCCAACGACATCCTGGTGAACAGGATACGCATTCTGAAGAAGGTCAGGAAAGGTGTGAAGGTGAGCGTCACCTACATCGAAATGCTATCTGAAACGAGAAACCTGCTGTTGAACGTGGTGCAGCTGGTGAAAGCCCATCTGCGGCTGGTGAATTCGACCACAGGCATAGATGCTGTTGCCGGGGAGGAAATCCTGGACTGAGAAGCCCTCTATTGCCGGCTTATCCATGCCGCCGGGGGCGAAGAGGGACTTCCGGGATTGTTCCAAAATCACTATCAGGCAAAGCGACTTTCCGGAGGATCCATCCTTCCATATTCAAGCTCATGCTCCCCATAAACACCCTCATCCGGCCGTAAAACACGTTCATCCGGTTTTACTGGCACGACCGTGATTGTCCCTTTATCTTTGTTTCATGATATTTAATTTAAACACTCCAATCATGAAAACAATGACAACAAAAGGATTCATCACGCTGCTCATGATAATCCTGTTCACCGCACAGGCTTTTAACCAGGAAAACAGAAAAAGAACCGGTTTAGAACTCAATGGCGGTATTTCGATTGCAACAAATAAACTGGAAGGGACCCGCCTGAATGCCGGCTTCGGATTCGAAGGAATTTTTCATTATCGCCTTTTACCTCATGCCGGAATTTATGCGGGTTGGGGCTGGAACAGGTTCGAAGCCCGCCATTCCTTCGCAGGAAATGATATTTGTTTCGAGGAAACGGGATATATTGCGGGAATCGAATACAGTCACAGCATAGGCGCTTCACCGGTGGCCTGCTACCTTAGAGCAGGCGGTCTTTTTAATCATATTGAGACTGAAAATGCTGCAGGTGACATTATTAACGACAGCGGACACGGCCCTGGCTGGCAGGTTGCCGCAGGCTTAGAAGTGCCGGTGGGTACAAAATGGACCCTTACCCCTGGTGTTAAGTTCAACAGTCTCTCCAGAGCTACGGATTTTGAAGGTGTAACCCGGAATCTTAACCAAAACTATGTTTCAGCACGTATCGGCATCCTCCGGAGTTTCTGATCGCAGCGCCCATGGCACGTTAAAAATTAACTGTCCCGCTCCGTATGCGGGACAGCTTTTTCAGATTTCTGATTTTCATTCTCACACCGGAATGTTGCAAGAAACTTTAATAAGTGATTTGTAAAATTTATTTTTGATTAATAATTCAGAGCATCATGGTATTCAAACGCATTCATGCCACTGTGCCTTTCAGCTTCCTGCTGCGATTTATCCTGGTGTCAGCCATAGGCATACAGATCATAGTCATTACTTACAATCACCTCAGTGGTTATCATGTTCTTGCTGCGCCATCTTACTTTTTTCTACGATTGCTGAGGGGAACGCTGCTTAGCGTATTTGCCGGTTTCCTGATTACTTATTCCGACATTGCAATAATCAGGTATCTTGATACCTTCGCCGCCTGGGGCAGGAGGACGATTTTGAGGATCACCCTGCAAATAGTCTTTTCTGTCATTCTTGCTGGTATTATTTCCACAGGCGTTACACTCTTAGCCAATGCAATAAGTCCCTATACCGAGGAGTTAAGTGGAGTACTTATAAATAATGCCCTGATCTATAGCGTGGTAAACCTGATGTTGATGGCTGTTTTCGAGGGTTGGATCCATTTTACGGAAGGACGCCGGGCCAGGATAATGGCCAGGAACTTACAGGTAGAACTATCGCAGATAAAATTCGAGGTCCTGAAGAGCCAGATCAACCCTCATTTTATGTTCAACAGCCTTAACGTCCTCTCGGGACTTATTAGTAAAGATACCGGGAAGGCACAGCGATTCATCGATGAATTTTCACGAATATACCGGTATGTCCTGGAAACGATCGAACAGCCCGTGGCGAGCCTGGAGAGTGAACTCGGTTTCATGCGATCGTATCTTTTCCTGCAACAGCTCCGTTATGGTGAGACGCTTTCCTGGACGATTAATATTCCAGCAGATCTCCAGCGCCTGGTGATGCCCCCTCTGTCGCTGCAGGTAGTTCTGGAAAACGCCATTAAACATAATATTATCAATAATAATAGTCCGCTTACCATTGAGGTTGGTCATGAAGACCATTACCTCGTGATCCGGAATGAAATTCAGCCGAAATTCTCCTCAGCCGGATCCACAGGACTGGGGCTGAAAAATCTCGTTAAAAGATATGCCCTGATAAGCAGTAAGCAGCCCATATTTATTATCGAAAACAATTCCTATATCGCTAAACTTCCACTCATAGACCCCGATACTGATGAAAGTTCTGATCATAGAGGATGAACGCATAGCAGCCGACAAACTCGGGCAGATGTTGCAGGTCATAGACCCCGCAATTGAGATCCTGGCCAAGCCAGGATCCATCCGGGAATCGGTCACCTGGCTTCTGCAGCACTCAGCAGATCTTATATTTTTGGATATCCAGCTCTCCGACGGGATCAGTTTCAGTATCTTCGACCAGGTGGCCGTGAACACTCCTGTGATCTTCACTACGGCATATGACCAATATGCCATCCGCGCATTTCAGCTCAACAGTATAGCCTATCTCCTAAAACCCGTACGAAGCGACGAACTGATTGAGAGCCTGAAAAAATATCAACAGCTTAAGACCGCCTTCAGCATTGATTTCGAAACTTTGCTGGCCGGAATCCAGGGCCGGAAACCGGAATACAGGAAGCGCTTCCTGATCCAGATCGGAGAAAAGATCAAAAAAATTGAGCTCACCGATGTCGCATGGTTTTACTCGCTTGAGAAGGGTACTTACGTGAAAACCTTCACAGGCCATTCCTGGCCAGTGGAATTTTCCCTGGAGAGACTGACAGAGATCATCGATCCTGCAGTTTTTTTCCGTGTAAACAGGAAGTTGATCGTGAATATGAGCTCCATAAAAAATATGGTAGCCTACTCAAGAGGGCGTATCAAACTGGAACTCGAGCCCGGTACCGGCGATGAGTCGGATCCGGTTGTAAGCATTGACAGGTCGGCCCCTTTCCGGAAATGGCTGAATGGATAGAGATTCCGGCGGGGGCATCATGATGATGAATTGAATGGGGGAATTGGCTAGCGGCAGAGACGAAGGTGGACGATTTAACTCTGGCAAGACTTCCGGCAATTCACTTTAGTTTGGATCAAAATTTTCAGAGGTAGCGAAAATTGACTTAAGTCCCAACGAAAATGATTTTACCCTACCTGTTTATTGAAATAAATTTTTTTAGCCGGCTTACCACCCTTTATGATCAGCCAGATGGCAAAGCTGATCTCACCGATCGCCATGGGCAAACCGAGAATCATTTCTGCTGTTTCAATACTGCCCTCGTAACCGTTTGTAAACGTTTTCGCCGAATGGACCAGCAAATAACATATCCCGGCAAAAAGTAAAAGCCATCCGAAAGCCCGGGGAACAAATTCTGACCGGAGGGACAGGTAACCGAGTCCGAGAAGGTGAATGCCGAACAGGATCAGCCCGCCTGACCATATCCTTTCAAAAGATCCAAGGTGCATCATGACAAGTGATTCTCCTGCACTTGCAGGATCGTGCAGAACCAAAGGCAGAATTGCGATGAGCTGATAAATGGCAATTCCCAGGATACCTGCATAAACAATCCTGAAAGAGGCTGTCAAAAAGGAGAGTTTCCGGTCTGTTTCCCTGAAAAATAAAAAAAGTGCCAGGGCCACTATGATATCGCACAGGAAAATTATTATCCATCCGGTTAACTCTGCAGCGAATAAAAATCGGGATACCAAAAGATTATGATATGTGGCTGCAGCATCGTGGACGGCGATCAAATTCCCATGTGCATAACCGTATGAAAATGCTGCGGCAGCAGCCATAAACACCAGGAAAATCCCCGAGACCAGAGCAGATTTTCTTTGTGAAGATTGCATATTTTATGGATTAAGGTTGAACAACAATAATAACATTACCCTTTTTATGTCCGCCATCAATATAGGTATGGGCCGCAGCTATTTTTTCAAGCGGAAACTTCCTGTCAATGACAATTTTAAGTTTTCCTGCCCCAAAAATGCCGACCAGTTCCGAAAGGAGCTCCCTCAATTCTTTTTCAGGCTTCAGCCCGGAAGCCGTAAACTTTGCCTTTTTAGTGCCGGTTATGGAGGTTCTGAGCATCTGCATAAGAAGGGAAAACTTCAGGACGGGAGAGAGGTAAAGCCCTCCTTTTACTAGAATTCTCCGGCTCCTCCCGAAAGAGCTCTTCCCAACCGTATCGTAAATGATATCGTATCTTTCATCCGTCCGGGTAAAATCCTGCCGGGTATAATCGACTACATGATCCGCGCCCAATGCTTTTACGAGGCCTACATTTGCTATACTCGTCACAGCAGTGACCTCAGCCCCGAAATATTTTGCAAGCTGAACAGCAGCCGTACCCAGGCTTCCGGATGCACCATTGATAAGTACTTTCTGTCCCGCCTTAATCCCGCCGATCTCCCTCAGGTAATTGATCGATGTCAGGGGTCCGTCACAGAACATCGCAGCCTCGGCGTAATCCATATTATCAGGCATAGACAGTATCACACCATTTTCCGGCACTGCAACATATTCAGCATTGGTGCTGAATCCGAGTGTCGTTTCGCCGAAAACTTTTTCCCCGGGACTGAATAAACGGACATCTTTTCCCGCTGATTCCACTATCCCGGCGAAGCCGGTACCCGGGATAGGGTATTTTGGTGTCCTCATCCCGGTGAACAGTCTTCCAACATAGGGTTTTCCTGTGCGCATCATCCCGTCAGCCCTTGTGGCCGAAGATGCATGAATTTTTACCAAAACTTCATTGTTTTTGGGTTGTGGTCTATCGATCGTTTTCAGTTGGAATACGTCAGGTGATCCGTATCCCGAGGCCACAATGGCTTTCATTTTGTCCATTTTCATTTTGATGATTATTTAGATTTGATTTCTGACGGTATTGAATCAAACAGGGGTGTATCAAAATCCAAAAGTGAATTGTATCCTGCAAGCTATAGATGAGCTGTGCCGCGATCTTTGTATTCGAAATATATGAGCCTGCGAGGTTACTGGTTTTCATTTTTAGTGTTTGCCAGAAAACCCGATGACCCTTCGGCTCCGCTCAGGGACCGGTGACTTCATTCAAGAGGGTGAACTTTCCGGATGGTGGTAAGGCAGGCAAAAGGCCCCTATGTATAAATTCAAAATTTAGTGACTTGCGCAAGAAGGGCCTTTTGCCTGCCTTACCACCATCCGGAAAGTTCTTCGTTCATCGAATCGACCGGTCCCTGAGCGGAGCCGAAGGGTCATCGGGTTTTCTTTCTGATACTTTTTAGTGGACAGAATGCTGAAAGTCCTGCCTGCAGATAAATGTTTACTATTCTTAGAACAGCTTTTATGCTTTCGTGTTCATCCGCATACGGAAATGACTGATCTGCTAAAAAAACGGATTTTTTTGACGAAGCTCCCCGTAAAAGCCCTCTTTTTCAGAGAACCTTCACAACCCGGACGTACAATTACCGTAAAATGTTCTATAGACTGGATCTCAGCAAAGTAAACCTTTGAATCTATCATCATGAAACGAATCAGAATCATTAAGGGGCTGGTGATGGTTGCCATTCTGCTCTTCACCGGTCTGTCATTATCTTCCTGTGCAACACGCCACAAAGCCAGCGCTGCCAGCCAAAGACAGGGTTTTATGCTAATGGATAAGTCAGAATTTTCCAGGAACAAGGGGAAGTTCAAAAAAACGAAACATCCTTCGACACGGGGAAGACACAGGATGAAGGTACGAATGAGGTAGTGAGGAAGCAGAGAGTGAGGAAGGCAGTTAGGAAGAAAGGTAGAAGTGGTGAAAAAGCAGGGAAGATTGGATTGTATGGCAAATTACTGTACCGAAGCAGAAGGAGAGACTGCCACTGACATTTGATCAATTCTGATTGTTTTTAACTTTTCATCAAAAAGTTAAAAACGGCACGCTGAGATTTTGAGGGTGAAACGCATTAAGGGCGGCGGGTTCGGCTGGCGGGGGTGGGTACCCTCTCGAATTAAAGACGCCATTACAAGGATGAAGCCCGGAGTATGCGATTTGGTGACTGTACAAGCCAAATGGGGTTGGGAGATAATGCCAGGTTGATTGTCGGAAAGATGAATATTAACGAAATTCAGTTGAATTCACAAGCGAATAGGAATACAAAAATTATTCTTCTTTCGCTAACAACCTTTTCAAACAGGAATTGTTCTTATTAAGGAACTAATCCGAATTACAATGCATTCTTACCAGGAATTAAAGGAAAAAATACGCCGGAAAGGTTTTAAGGCCACCCCGCAGCGGATCATCCTATTGGAGGCCCTGGCCCGCCTCAACCATCCGACGGCTGAACAGGTGAACGGTTACGTACAGCAGCATTACCCGGGTGTGGCTACCGGTACGGTTTACCAGACATTGGATTCATTCGCCCAAAGCGGCCTGGTCACAAGGGTCTTCACCGGCAGCAATGTAATGCGTTTCGAGGCAGTGACAGGGAACCATCATCATCTCTACTGTTCAGAATGCGACATGATCGCCGACTATTTCGATGAGGAGTTGGATAACCTGCTGGAAGAATACTTCAGGAAAAAAAATATTTCCGGTTTCACCGTGGGGGATATAAGACTGCAGATCGCGGGAAAATTCTCAGATGAGGGATCGAGAGATCAGGGTTCCTGCCTCATCCCAAAATGAAAAATTTACTTTAACCTTAATAAATCTTTAAAATGGAAGAAAATAATCGCATCAACATGCCGCGCATCGGTGAAAAAGCGCCTGCTTTCAAAGCCGTCACAACCCAGGGTATCATCAATTTCCCTGAAGATTACAAAGGAAAGTGGGTCATCCTTTTCAGTCATCCTGCCGACTTCACCCCTGTCTGCACTTCGGAGTTCATGACCTTCGGATACCTTGAAACAGAGTTCAACAAGCTGAACTGTCAGCTCGTCGGCTTATCCGTCGACGGATTATACAGCCACATTGCATGGTTGCGCACCATCAAGGAAAAGATCGAATTCAGGGGGATGAAAAATGTCGAAGTGAAGTTCCCTCTCATCGAGGACATTACCATGGAAGTCGCCAAGATGTACGGAATGATACAGCCGGGAGAAAGCTCCACCAAGGCGGTGCGTGCCGTATTCTTCATCGATCCGAAGGGGATCATCCGGGCGCTTATCTACTATCCGCTTTCATTGGGCCGCAATTTCGACGAGCTTAGACGTGTCCTGGCTGCCCTGCAGACTTCCGACAATTTCGGCATAGCCACACCGGCCGACTGGCAACCGGGTGATGATGTAATCATCTCACCTGCCGGGTCATGTGATTCCGCCAAAGAAAGGATGGAAGGCAAGGAAGAAGGCCTCGACTGCAAGGACTGGTTCTTCTGCACCAAAAAGCTGCCGAAGGAGCAGGTAATGGAAGCCCTCACCAGGCTGGAAACGATAAACTGAAACAGGAAGAATTTGTTGATTTGTTGAGTTGTTGAGTTGTTGATTGGAGTTGAAACCATCTGTGATAATCTGTGAAATCTGTGGTGAAACTCCCCGAAGAATTTGGTGATTTGATGATTTGGTGAAGTGGAAGAGGAAGAGGAACACGGATTTGACGGATTTGTGCAGATTCCGATGGATATCGGAACGGATGAAGAATATTTGGTGATTTGGTGATTTTAGTGAATGAAGAGTCACGGTCACCTACTTAAAATCCGTGTTAATCTGTGTAATCCGTGAAAATCCGTGTTCCCTGAAGAATTTGGTGATTTTAGTGAATGGGGTTGAAACCATATCAAACCATCTCAAACCATTTCAAACCATATCAAACCATTTCAAACAATCTTAAACCATATCAAACCATCTTCTCTTAATCAACCCGCGATTCCTCCGATAAATTCCTGGCTTCAATATAGATGCGCTTGATTTCGGGATAGGTTTTTCGGATATTGCTTTCGAGCCGTTTGATGGTATCGGTCAGTTCATTGCTGCTCAGCTTACGTACAAACTGAACATCGAGTGCAAGTAAAACATCATTGGGAGCCATATGCATGGTAAGCGGACGGCGGAGCGTATCTACGTTTTTATCTTCCTTGATCAATTTCATGATATGGTCGACGATATAAGGCTGCACACTTTCGCCAATAAGCAGGTTGCGGCTTTCTATAACCAACAGCACCGCTACATAGGCAAGCAACAGGCCAATGAGTATGGACGCCAGACCGTCGGCAACGGGAAGCTCATAATGGCTGCCCAGAAATACACCTGCCGCTGCCAGTAATAATCCGCCCAATGCAGCACCATCTTCAAAAATGACGACAAAAAGTGACGGATCCTTACTGATCCGTACCCGGTCAAAAAATCTGCCTTTTATACCCTTATTTTGATTCAGGCTGCGTACCGCTATCACAAACGAGGTCCCTTCAAATAAGAATGCGCCCCCCAACACCGAATAGTTCCAGATCAGGTTGGTAAGTTCCTCGGGATTCTGAATGTGTTTGATCCCTTCGTATATGGACATTCCTCCACCCAACCCAAAAATGAGGACGGAAACAATCAATGACCAGAAGTAAATTTCTTTACCATACCCAAAAGGATGCGCTTTATCCGGTGATTTCCTGCTGCGGTGTATTCCCAGTAACAAAAGCAATTCATTGGCTGAGTCAACCGTACTGTGTATACCTTCAGACATCATCGCAGAACTTCCTGTAAAGCCGGCTGCAATAAATTTGAGGATTGCAATCGCGATATTGGCAGCGAGTGCACCATAGACAGTCTTATTCGAATGTGCCATACTTCCTGTTTTGGGTTCCCGGCAGCTATTTCGGTAAACACAGGATAAATTTGATTCGTTCAAATTAATTTTACCGGCTGTAGACCCAAATCCCTCTTACCCCCGTGAATACAACCTGCCCGCACCTGTGCTTAAGAAGCATCTGATTGCCGGCAGGTTGTACTCCCGTTTTCCATGGGAATACCCGAATCATTGATCAGGTATACGATTTCTGATTCTATTGAAGCCAGAACCCTTATTTAAATTTTGTTTTTATCTGTATTAATTCTTCATTTATTAATGCAATATCCCTTTCCATTTCAAGCTTACGTAATTCCTTTAATTGCTTTTGTTTTTCCAGTGTGTCTATTTTCTCTTCCCAGTTTTCAGGATATTTTTTTATTTTTTCATATTCTTTCCCAAAAACGGATACTTCCTTTAATTCGCCCGTTGCACTTATGTTGCTCTCATAATTCATCTCATCTTCATAGATCCTGGAATTTTTATCGGGATACTCCCTGGTATAATCAGACGAATAATAATTTTTAACTCTTTCGTCATAATCAGCAGGGATCTCATTTGTAAATTTCGGATATGCATCCAGAAAATTATTCGAATCCCCCACCAGGTCAACATACCTGCTATGCCTGTTAAAATTCACCTGCTCTAAAGGAATCAAATAATGATAATTCGTTTTTTCTTCCTTATCCAGCTTTGTCAATTCCAGATATTTAACAGCCATTCTTTGAGTGTCCAGCACCATATCGTCAACAGTGCCCAGATTTACACCTTCCGCCATCACATCCCAGCCTCGTACATCAGCATCGTCCGGATGTACTTTATAGTCTTTATTTTCATTCAATGTTTCCATAGCTCATCCTGTTATTTATTGTATGACAATCTGTTCATCGTACGTTCATTCTCCATTTCCTGGAGCAGGCTGCTTGAAGCAATAAAAAATTTCTTTAAATCCCCGGAATTTTTTATATCCGCTCTTTCCATATCATTTAAAGATTCTTCTAAAACTCCGCCTATTTTCGAAAGTGACGGATACTCTCTTACCTGAATATCCACCAGCTTATTTCCGGTTTGAATCAGATCTTCCCTGGCAAAGGGTTGATTTGAATGACTGCCCGATCTTGTCAAAGAATCTCTTCCAGCCTGTTGCATCGGATCTGCCGGTTCCTCCGGATCCGGACTTGTTAAAGAACCCCCGTTACTAACCGTATTATCAGGATAACCGGAACCAGCGCCTTCATCCACTTCATTTACGGCTGTCTTTAAAAGAGAAAGCCCTTTCTGTACCGTATAACTTTCAACACTGTCGGATGAAATTACCTCCCTGTTTACAAATGAAACATAGGCTTTTATCCCTGCTCGTCCTTCTCTTTCTTCTCTTCCTTCTCTTCCTATAGTATCCTGAAGCTGCCTGGAATTCCGGAATTCACCATAACTATCATTTTCAACAGTATCCCGTTTGAGTGAAAATTGATCCCGGTCAAGAATATTTCGATCGGCCAGGAACCAGGCCACTGCGCCAATTATGACCAGGGCCAGAAGGATCCCCCAAATATATCCGGATCCTTTATTCCTTTTTCTTTTTACTATTCTAATTGTTTCCATATCACTTTTATTACGTTAAATATATATTCCTCCTAAAATTCGGAATGTATTTAATAATGTGCCAACTTTCATTCTGGATACATGCTATTGTAATTCAGTTATTTCCGATTTTGAAAGGGGTGGTTTTGTGCAATAAAAGCTACAGGTTGTGGATAAACCGAATGAAACCCGGTATCCAATCCACGCTGAAGAATTTGGTGATTTGGTGATTTGGTGATTTGGTGAAGTGGAAGAGGAAGAGGAACACGGATCTTCTGAAGAATTTGGTGATTTATTGATTTGTTGATTTGTTGAATGGAGTTCAAACCATCTGTGGTGAAACTCCCGGAAGAATTTGGTGATTTGGTGAAGTGGAAGAGGAAGAGGAAGAGGAACACGGATCTTCTGAAGAATTTGTTGATTTATTGATTTGTTGATTTGTTGAATGGAGTTCAAACCATCTGTGATAATCTGTGAAATCTGAGGTGAAACTCCCCGAAGAATTTGGTGATTTGGTGAAGTGGAAGAGGAAGAGGAAGAGGAACACGGATCTTCTGAAGAATTTGTTGATTTATTGATTTGTTGATTTGTTGAATGGAGTTCAAACCATCTGTGATAATCTGTGAAATCTGAGGTGAAACTCCCGAAGAATTTGGTGATTTGGTGAAGTGGAAGAGGAAGAGGAAGAGGAACACGGATCTTCTGAAGAATTTGTTGATTTATTGATTTGGTGATTTGTTGAATGGAGTTGAAACCATATAATAAATCTGAAACCATCTGATACACAATTATTTAACCCCTCCGGGGTTTCGATGCGTGCGTCCTCCTTACCACGGGCGTAACCGTGGCTAATACAATGAATCCCCTCCGGGGAAAAGGATCTTCTAAAACGAACAACCTGAAACAAAAAATCCGTTCCGATAGCCATCGGAATCCGTCAAAATCCATTTCAATCCGCGTTCCTCTTCTTTCAAACCATATCAAACCATATCAAACCTTTTCAAACCATATCAAACCATCTATTATTTCAGGCATCACTTTTCTTTCCATTCCCAAATCCCTGGAGTCTACTCAATTTTAATGGTATTTCTCAGTCTTATATCCTTACATGAACTCCCCACCTGGATCTCCCATTCTCCCGTTTCAGTTTTGAAATCATTGATTTTACTATCGTAAAAAGCAAACTCCGATGCCGGAATGGTGAATGTGAGTGTTTTACTCTCTCCGGATTTAATCGTAATCCTTTGAAAACGTTTCAATTGATTGAGAGGCACTTTCAAGCTGGCATCCTTTTTATGTACATAAACCTGCGTCACTTCATCCCCAGGGTAATTACCGGTATTCCTGACGGTAAACCGTACTTCAATCCCGCTGTCGCGGTCCTTACCTACGGCAGCGAGGTTCAGGTCACTATATTCGAAGGTCGTATAGGAAAGACCGTATCCGAACGGGTATAAAACTGGTTTTTCAAAATAGAGATAAGTACGGGGATGGTTAATGAGGTCATAATCCCACACCGGGGGAAGGTCTTTCGTCGAAGCGTAGAATGTTTCCGGAAGTTTTCCGCCGGGATTGACATCACCGAACAACACATCGGCGATTGCATTACCACTGAATTCTCCGGCGTACCATGCTTCAATGATCGCCTTAGGTTTAGTTTCTGCCCCTGCAAATGTTACTGGGCCTCCATTCACAAGAACAACAACGATATTGGGGTTAACCGAAGCTACTTCATTGAGCAGATCAATCTGGACCGTGGGTAATTCTATCGAGGTCCGGTCAAGTTCTTCCCGGGAAATTTCGGGCGAAGTGCCGAGAACAAGTATAACAAGATCATCATTTGAAGCAAGCTTTTTTATATCATCAAAATTATTCTGTCCGGTACCCCAGGTCAGCCGGACTACAGCTCCCTGTGTATTATCAAAAAAGTCCAATTCAATATCATACTCCTTTCCGGCCTGGAGTTCAATTTCAGCGCTATGCGGCGTCTCAGCATGTTCGTGCCAGTCATCGATCACCAGTTTACCGTCAATATAAAGACGTACACCATCGTCTGCACTCGTTCCGATATAATGCATCGTTTCGGGCGGAACTATTTTACCTTTCCACCGGACGGAAAACTGATCTTTGGGTACGCCGGGAGCAGGTGAGCCCATGCCAAAATCGAAATTCACCGTTGGATCAACACGTGTGAAGACCGGCTTTCCGGATAAGTTCATGTTATCAAAATATTCCCCTTTCATCCCCCTCGTTCCACCAACTTTACCGAAATATTTCGGTTCGATGGGCTTCAACATCTGGCCGGTAACAGCAGAACCCCTGGCATATTCCACTTTAATTTTCCGTTCTTTGGCTTTGTTCTGAATTGCCTGGAGAGGACTGATAAGGATATTAGGGGTTCCTGCATATATTCCAAGCTGTGCCTCGGCAGCATTCGGACCGATAACGGCAATGGATTTGATTTGATCCTTATTAAGAGGTAAGATCCCGTCGTTTTTAAGAAGAACGATCGATTTTTGCGCCACTTTGAGGGCCAGGTCCCGGTTATTTTTGCTGTCAAGTTCATTTATGGAGATGGAATGGTAAGGCACCATTTCAGGCGGATCGAATTCACCGAGCCTGAAGCGCGCGGAAAGAACACGTTTCACAGCACGGTCCAGGTCTTTTTCTTCCAGTAGTCCTTCATCAAGGGCTTCACGGAGGTATCTGCGATATGAATCGCCGCAGTTCAGATCGCAGCCTGCAAGTATACTTTTTGCCGCCGCTTCTGCACCGGTCTTAAAGAAATGATGGTTGAAAACTTCGTCGGCAATGGCGCCGCAATCTGAGACGACGTATCCCTGGAAACCCCATTCACGCCTCAACAGATCGGTCATTAAAAATGGATTGGCATTACACGGCACAAGGTTGAGTTCATTGTATGCTCCCATAATGGAATAAGCTTTGCCTTCCGTTATGGCCTGATGAAAGGCAGGCAGGTAATATTCGAACAAGCTGCGCATATCCACATCGGAAGAGCCTGTATGACGGCGTTCTTCCTCATTGTTGGCAATGAAATGTTTGGGTGTGGAAACCGCTTTCAGATAGTACGGATCATCACCCTGCATTCCTTTCACAAAGGCCACCCCCATACGGGAAAGCAGATAAGGATCCTCGCTGTAGGATTCCTCATTTCGTCCCCACCTGGGGTCGCGGGCGATATTGATGGTAGGACTCCAGTAAGTCAGTCCTTTACCGGTGACAACATTCAGAACACGAGCCTCATCAGAGATTGCACTTGCCACCTGAAATACAAGATCAGGATCCCATGTCGACCCCATGGCCACCGCCTGGGGAAATGAAGTGGCCCCGCTTGCGAGAACTCCGTGCAGAGCCTCGCTCCAATAATTATATACTGAGAGTCCCAGCCGGGGAATGGAATCCGATTCATTGGTCAGCTGCCTGATTTTTTCATCGACAGTCATCAAACCGACCAGATCGGAGAGCCTTTCTTTATAAGAGGCGGGTTTAAATACATTGATGATGACGGAACCGTCCGTTGAATCTTTACCGGTCGTTAAATTTGAAAGAATCAGCAAATAATACCCGGGACGCGGGAATGTTACTTGCGTCACGGGACTCGTTACATCTTCAAAAACGACCTGTGGATTCTGAGGACAGGTCCACCGTGTTTTCATGTTGTGTGAAGAGATCTCACCCATAAGCTGGGCTTTGTGGGTCTTTTCCCAGTTGATGATCTGGTTGCTGCCGGCATCGAGCGAAATATCCTGGCAAAATGATAAAGAGGAATTCAGAATGATAAGGATTATCGCTCCGGGTAGTGATTTGAGAATTCGGCGTTCCATTTAAAAATTTTTTAGTAGTAACAAATTAGTCTTTCAACGCGATGTCTGAGTGGTTGAATATAGTAAAGTTTCAGAAGAAAACCACAATGAAACGGATAGATAAGAAGAAGGGGTGGGTGCCGGTGAGCGCAGCCGAACAGTTCCTCATTTAAAGGCAGTTTCCCCGGTCGGTGAGCGCAGCCGAACCGTAAAACTACAGGTAACCGGTTGATTATAGGACTACGTAAGAATCTCTTCAATCAACATCTCAACAAATAAACAAATTCTCCGTCAAATACCTGTTCCTCTTCCACTTCAGCAAATCACCAAAACAATGGGTTCGGGGTTATCCAACGTGCTGATAATCTGTAGTGTTGATAACTTTTCATCAAAAAGTCAAAAAGGGGACGCTGAGATTTGGGGGGTGAATCCCATTAAGGGCGGTCGGCGTCGACGGTGGGGGTGGGATCCCAGTTGATAATAAGACGTATTACAAAGGAAAAAGCCCGGACTATGCGCTTAAACGAAGGTATGACTGCACGAGGTTACGAAATGTTAACTGTTCAATGAAATGATTGTCAGATTAATGAAAGCCATGCTTCATCAAAAGATAGGGCCCCTGGCCCGAAGAGCGCAGCAGAACCGTACGTCCTTTCAAGTCGGATCGCCGGTCGGTGAGCGCAGCCTTTCAATCAACAACTCAACAACTCAACAACTCAACAAATTCTTAGGGCAGGTCCCCGGTCGGTGAGCGAAGCCTTTCAATCAACAACTCAACAATCAACAACTCAACAAATTGAAAACTACGTAAGAATCTCTTCAATCAACAACTCAACAACTCAACAACTCAACAAATTGAAAACTACGTAAGAATCTCTTCAATCAACAACTCAACAACTCAACAACTCAACAAATTGAAAACTACGTAAGAATCTCTTCAATCAACAACTCAACAACTCAACAACTCAACAAATTGAAAACTACGTAAGAATCTCTTCAATCAACAACTCAACAACTCAACAACTCAACAAATTCTTAGGCCAAGTCCCCGGTCGGTGAGCGCAGCCTTTCAATCAACAACTCAACAATCAACAACTCAACAAATTGAAAACTACGTAAGAATCTCTTCAATCAACAACTCAACAACTCAACAAATTGAAAACTACGTAAGAATCTCTTCAATCAACAACTCAACAACTCAACAACTCAACAAATTGAAAACTACGTAAGAATCTCTTCAATCAACAACTCAACAACTCAACAACTCAACAAATTCTTAGGCCAAGTCCCCGGTCGGTGAGCGAAGCCTTTCAATCAACAACTCAACAACTCAACAACTCAACAAATTCTTAGGCCAAGTCCCCGGTCGGTGAGCGAAGCCTTTCAATCAACAACTCAACAATCAACAACTCAACAAATTGAAAACTACGTAAGAATCTCTTCAATCAACAACTCAACAACTCAACAAATTGAAAACTACGTAAGAATCTCTTCAATCAACAACTCAACAACTCAACAACTCAACAAATTCTTAGGGCAGGTCCCCGGTCGGTGAGCGAAGCCCTTCAATCAACAACTCAACAATCAACAACTCAACAAATTGAAAACTACGAAAGAATCTCTTCAATCAACAACTCAACAACTCAACAACTCAACAAATTCTTCTGCAGATCGAATGATTTGATTTGATTTCGTTTGAAAATAGCCGTAATTTTATTCATCAGAATGAACAAAACCATCGGAACATCCATTGTTTAATTGATCCTCGCAATCAAGAAAAACAGGGATGCTTCTTTGAAGAACTGCAGCACCGTATTACAGGATCGCACCCGGGTGATTATAAAAGGTGCCTTCCTGCCCTTTGTCCGGACCGGCAAAGGAGCTTTTCGAATACATCCAACGATCCTTACCCTTGCGAATTGTAAGGGGTAACCCTCTGACCCTAAACGCATAACGTTTGTATCCTGATCTCTTCCAAACCTAATCCTGATAGCTTCACCAACAGCTATGAAATTCAATACCATCATTTTCCGCAGTGTTCTGCTGGCTATGCTTTTCGTATTACTCAATACATGGCTTTCGGTAAATACAGGCAGAGGATTGCAACAATATGCATTCGTTAACTTCACGATACTGACTTTTGCGGCGGCGGGTGGACTTATCAAGCGGTATTCCGGCAAAGTGGAAGAAAACTTTGAGAATAAAATAACCTATGTACTCACGTTCATTTTACAGATACCGGTATTGGTGATCTTATGGTCGCTCTTTATCCTGTCTGCTTTGTTCGTTTCCTCCATTACCCTCGAATCTCGTCTGGGCGCTGCGGATTGCGAGGCAAAACTTATGAGTATCGCACCCGGACACAGAACAAAGGCCATACATGAATGCAATGCCCCGGTCACCGTGCTTGTAAATCCCTTCGGACGGCCTTTTGACCTTGAAGTCAAAGGATATCAGACCAGAAGGATCTATGTTTACCCGCTGAAGCCTGCCCGGATCAATATTGAAAGGGACCTGACCATCTCTCCCACCGTCATCTTACGTATGGGTGAATATTACATGTCCATGAAGAACGTGCTGAAAATTAAGATTAACTATCTCAAACAAACGATATACGATGATTCCATCGGTTCAAACTGGACTTATATCTTGGGGCTGGACCGGCATATTCCACCTGAATTTTTGGATCGCTGGCTCTTTTCCCTCAGGGCACGTGAGGATCTGATCACCGAAAAAGAGATCTATCAGAGCCTGAACCGGTGGATGATGGATACTTTGTTCATCCATGCCAATGTTATTCCGCTGGATACGCTCGATATCCAACTTATTCATAAGTTTTCAGATAAGATTGTCATGGAAAAAAAATACATCCTGGGTTTTGACACCTTTCAGGATATCCTGATTAATTAATACTTTGATTATGAAAAAGATCGCATTTCTGGTGATTTTCTGCAGCCTTGCCCTGGCCATCACTGCGCAGAGCAACAAGGTCAGGGTAAATGTAAACATGGAAGTTCCCCGTGTAGGAATTTTATATTCCTCCCAGGTATCCTCGATGAATTCCATGCTGAGCGATACATTGATCGGTTGTTTGTACAACACGTTTCCCTTCCTTGATTTTTATAGTGATTCTTCCGCATTTACCCTG
This sequence comes from uncultured Bacteroidales bacterium, assembly GCA_963771005.1. Classification (GTDB taxonomy): domain Bacteria; phylum Bacteroidota; class Bacteroidia; order Bacteroidales; genus DASQZK01. The sequence continues at coordinate 736,092 of CAVYRO010000003.1, read as the reverse complement.
AACATCAAGATTTATCATCCACCGAACCAGCCGGGTTCAAGCTCAAGGAAGAAAATGGATTTTTTGCTTTCATGCCAGGGGACTTCTTTACGGCCCGGAGCCGAGGAAGTGACCCTGCCAATCTTTGGTTTCGGGGAATTTTATGAATTCCCGGAACGCTATCAGGGATTCGTCGCTATCCTGGCAACCAAATTCATGTTGGGGCTCGAGGATAATAAGAAAGCCATACTGGAAAACATCCTGAGTCATATCCCGGTCACCAATGATGCAGTTTTCCTGGGTGAGTATTCAAAATGGGCTGTTCCGTTCACCTATGCATCGACACATATGGCAAGGGATGTGAGTACGGCTTTGATCGAACTCCGCCCAACTTCCCCCCTGGGTAATACATTGAAAATAGAATCCATTGTTAACGGAGCATTGTGCAATCTTGATAATATGAACCTTCCCGGGAATTATACCCCCGGATGTATAATTCTAAACCCCAATGAGAATCCGGGCCGGTTCAATGTCGCCCAGTACCGGATCTCGGTATATATCATTAAATATACTTCCATTAGTGCCGGCAGTTTAACCTTTGAAAGTCTGAATTGTGATGACTACAACAGGTAATTCCAACAGTATAAAGCTTATGATGATCACAGGGTTGTTATTCCTTGCCTTCATCAGACTTCCTGGCCAGGCAGAACGCCAGGCAGAACAGATGCAAATGATTGAAGTGTTCAAATCCGAGCTGTCCCAGGCAAAGAATTCCTCCGATGCCTCTACTATTGAATTGCTTGAGAGAAATTATGAACAGATCTCAGGAATTGTTCATCATGATCTTAAAATCGCCTACGGGTATACCCTGGGCACGATGTTGCAGCGGGAGTCCATAGAAAATGATTTTAAAGATGCGGGCCTTGTCTCAAAAAGCCGCCAGTATTACCTTGATGTTCTTTCGTTAGATAACAGGCACCTGGGATCAAGGAAAAATCTTGTGCTATTGCTTGAATCCTCCAATGATTACCAGGACGCCATCCGGCATATTGATACCTTATTGCAGTATGATCCTTTCAACAGTAACCGGTATTATCTGACCCGGGGTGATATCTATATGGAAATGAACGCGGGGAATAAAGCGCTCGAATCGTTTAAAAAGGTAATCGAAATCGATCCGGAGAATCAAAATGCGATCAGGAACATCGCCTTGCTTTACGACAAAAATTCTTCTTCTGAAGAAAAACAGGTTTTGCTTAATTATGCCCGAAGCCTGATGTCCATGGAAACACCCGTCCCTGCCATGCGACTGCTGGAAAGGTACATGGAGATCACATTGCCCGATGATACGACAAGTGCAGAAAGCGCTCTTACCAGTTGGGCGGATCTGTTGTCAGGAATGAGTTACATTTCGGATCATGATTTTGATTTACTTCCCGCAACGGACAGCAGTTTTTCAGCCAAATGGAAAAGTCTTCAGCAATTGGTTAAAGATCCGTATACCGATCCGGTAGCTTTCTGGAAGGTTGATAAACGCTTGCATATTCCATTCAGGATACGACTCAGTAAAGCGAAAATGATGATCTCAGGGAATGAGATTGGTCCGGCAAGTGAACTCCTGTTAAATATCTATGAACAGACATCGCCACTGAATGAAGACTATAAAATCGTATCCAACGAGATGTTCAATTTCAGGATTGAACTGGTCCATTTCCTTATTTCATTTTACAACACGTATACGATCAATGACATAAACTCAGAGACCTTTGAAAAATTTATCCGTGAGCTTGATCCGCTGATTGAAAACCTGTTTATGATGAAATCTCAATACTACTTTACGGGCGACAAAATAGGGCAGTTCAATATGCATTACCTGCTCGCCAGGATCTACACGGAAACAGACAAATGGGGCGACATTTGGGATCTAAGGTCTGCGAAATTTCAACTTAAATACGCAATTGACCGGTTTGAAGATATCCTTAAGGAAAAGCCGGGGTTCTACAGGCCCCTCCCTGACCTCTATTTTCTTTATGGGAAAGGGCTGGCCAGGGAAGGTAGTAATCTGGAAGCGGCCGGTTATTACCTGAAAGCGGTCAGAGCATTTCTGGACCTGGATGATCTTAAGTCGGCCAGGCAATATTTGGACAGTACCCGGCAGCAATTCAGAAAGGCAGATAAAAAAGAGACAGCAGAAGTTGAAAAGATCAGAGACCTTATATTGATCAGGGATTCAGTGGAAAACTGTAACCCTGCGGTGTCCGGACCTGAATTTTCCGAGGCAAACTTCCTGCAGATTTTGAATGGGAGTAATGAAGAGAGTTCGTTTTACAGGCGTCAGTATTTCAAGCTTTTTGCAGACCTGGGATATTGCATGGAAGAGAGGAGACAAAACCCGGAAATCGCTTATTCCAGGGCTCTCCTCCTGATCGGACAGGAGACAGCCCTGGCATGTAATTACGATATCGACCGCTTAAAAAGGATACATCAGGATCTGATAAAAAAAATGAAGGATCCCGGAGGGAAACAGACCTTCAGGATCAGGATCCCCAAAAACATAAGTTATGGCAGCGCGGACGGAATGTTACGCTGGGTCCTGAACCTGCAGGGAAATAATCAATCCCTGTATGTGGAGATGTTGCCGGAATTTAAAACCCTGGCCAGTAAAAATTATTGAACTCAAATATCACTGCCTCTATACCAATGAACAGCCCGACCTGTATTGTGGGATGAAGATAGCCGGTTTACGGTCCATCCATGGTTCCCAGTCCCTGAGCGGATTTCGCACCGGTTATTTTTCGGGAGGGTTTGTTCCCGTACCCATCACGCTGTCTGTACTCATTTCGGATAAGATCTCCTTCATCTGCTGCAGTTCTTTTCCATAACCGGCCCAGTTATCCTTTTTTAAAAACTCCAGGGCTTTATTATAATGATCAAGCGCTTCGCGGGCTTTGGAGGATGAAGAAGTTGTCATCATTTTCTCCATTCCCCTTATAGATGGCATTGATACAGTATCCTGTGATCCGGAAGCGTTGAAAATCGCCTGAAGAGACTCTTCCAGCGTATTTTTCATCTCAATCTGATCATTATAGGCAACAATGACTCTTTTTAATTCCGGAATTTTCCCCTGTTCCGATTGCAGATAGACCGGCTCAACATAAAGGAAGCTGTTTTTAATCGGGATTATAAGCTGATTTCCCTTAAAGACTTCGGAGCCCTGCTGTCCCCAAAGCGTAAGTTCAGAAGAAATATCCGGTTGCTGATTAATCCTTGCTTCAACCTGCATCGGCCCGTATATCAGCTTATCTTTCGGAAGCGAATAAACAATGAGATCACCGTAATTGGGTTTGTCACACCGGGCACACATCCAGGCTATCATATTATCCTTTTTGGAAGGCGTAAGCGGCAGCATCAGTATATACTCTTCGTCTTGCATCCCGGGTAAACGCATAATAACATAATAAGGAAACATTTTCAGTTGTTCGTCTTTGTACCGCTCATTCGGGATTTCCCAATAGTCTTCCTGGTTATAGAATACCTTCGGATCCGTCATGTGATAGACATTATACATTTGATTCTGTATATTAAACAGATCGGTGGGATAACGGATATGATCCTTCAAAAACTCAGGCATGCTTTCAAAAGGTTTGAAAAGCCTGGGATATATCTTTTGAAAAGTTTGGATAACCGGATCTTTGGGATTGATCACATAATAGGAAACATCTCCGTTGTAGGCATTTATAACCACTTTAACCGAGTTGTTAATGTAATTGATCCTTCCACCGCCCGGGATTTGTGAAACAGGCTCCGAGTAAGGAAACATATTGCTGGTGGTATATGCATCATGTATCCAATAAAGTTGTCCGTCCTCGCCAACGACCAGGTAAGGCATACTGTCATAGGAAAGGAAAGGGGCAATTATTTTATCACGACTCGCAATATTGCGGTAGAACATGATCCGGCTTTGGCCGGTCAGATACCCGGTAAGAAGAATTTTAATATCGGAAAATTTCCAGGCATAGACAATGCGTTTGAACAAACCGGAAATAAGGACACCGCCTTTTCCAGTATAACTGGTATAAACATTGTCGTCTCCCTTCGGATAATCAAACTCTTTGGCTGTTGTATTAACCAGAACAAACTGATCGGACTCTTCACCATAATAAATGCCCACTTGCTTTAAGTTAAGAGGCACTGCAGTTGCCGGGGGGATGTCCTTAACGATTAAATTGGGCAAACCGTTGGGTAAGATTTCATTAACCGGGTTCATGACCACCCCGTAACCATGGGTATATATCAAATGTGTATTCACCCATGTTTGTGCACGATCCGGAATTTGTGAAACGGGCAATTCCCTGGCAGCCAGTGCTACTTCCGTATATTTATTAAAATGATAGCGATCAACCTGGACACTTTTGAAATCGTAATACAGGCGTATCTCCTGCAATTGCTTATAGGTTTGGATCAAAGGCCTGCGATCCCATAACCGGATATTTTCGATGGTATTTCGATTTTCCTGAATATCGGAGTACGTAAGCTTTTCGTTAACAGGAAAAGGCTCAGCCTTAATTTTATTTAATCCGTAAGCCTCCCTCGTTAGTTTTATATTATTCAGAATATATGGTGTTTCTTTTTGCAGCTCATTGGGTTTCACAACGTACTGTTCAATTAATCCAGGGTAAATCCACACAAAGCCAATCAACACGAACAGCCACAATCCACCAGCGTACAAAATAATTTTCTTCTTTCTGAAGACCGGGGATAAAAAAAATAGTAAAGTAATAGCAACGCTCAGGATGGAAATTACCCAATAGGCCGGGATTTGAGCATGTACATCCACGTAGGATGGTCCGTATGCAGCTCCGTGTGAGGAAAATAAAACAGTGTAAAGTTTCAGGAAATATAATACCGATATCCCAAGAACCAGGAAACCTGCCAGGCTCATCAAATGTCTTCTCACGGGTCGTGAAATCTGAAGATTTTTCCCGTTTGTATAAATGGCATTATCCAGATAATAGGAAACTACAACACCGATGAAAGTCAGAACCACCATGAAGAAATACCATCGGGCAAGAAACTGGTATACAGGAAGCTCAAATATATAAAACCCTGCGTCTTTACCAAAAATAGGTTCCCGGGTCCCAAAGGAAGAGGCATGGCTAAACTTCAAAAAATCAATCCAGTGATCGACAGCATGCGCTCCCATATTGATACCAATAAACAAAGTCAGGATTGCCCATAGCCAGAAAACAACCTTCCCTTTGTAAATCTCTAAAATAGTCAGTCTCGGATCGTCAGCCGGAAAAAACTGGATCTTTGTGGACGGAGCGCCTCTCTTGCGTGCCATTCGTATATGGAGCGTAAAAAACAGGACAAAAACGAGAAAAAACAAGACAAAGGAAATGGTCTTTGCAATGATCATGGTATTAAATACGGATCCGTACTGCATATTGTCAAACCAGAGCCAGTCGCCATAGTATTTCAAGAACAGGTTTAAAAAGTAAAAAGCCACTAAAATGACGGCAATGATCAGGATTATCTTTTTATTTTTTTTCATTAATTCCCTGTTTTGGTGAAAGTGAAAATGAGAAATACATGACGTGGTCAAACTACTATATCGGTGAAATTACGCAATATTTTAGTAGAATACTTCAAAATTGTTAAATTAGAGAATCTGGCTGACAGGATTCTTCGCTACGAGACGACCTTTCGACAATCAATATTGTCTTATGTTTACAATCATAAGCTATTTAGTGTTTGCAGGAAAACCCGATGACCCTTCGGCTTCGCTCAGGGACCGGTGACTTCATTCAAGAGGGTGAACTTTCCGTCGATCATACAATCACGGCCATTATCCGGGAAGAACTCTCATACCTTCAGCCTCCCTTATACACCAACTCCCCATCCTCAAATCTGAACTCATGCATCTTCCCCCCTATTTCGAGTATAAACCCGGTAGAATCCGATTTAAAGGTATAAGGTGTATCATCAAAACTGAACAGGATGGGCTGGATGGAATGCACCCTGTCGGAATAATTCCAGTACTTCAGCCTGGTGATATCATGGCGTTTGAATGTCCATTCCTCCTCCAGCTGTGGCCCGTGATTGAACAATAGCACGATGTTGCAGGTATCATTCGGACCATTGATCTTCCAGCCGTGTTCTGTCCGCTCAAAGGGATAATGCGTCTGAAAGTGTCCCTCGACGCTGACCCTCATGTCACCGGAACCTTCCATATCATCCAGCAATAGGAGGTGATTATCGTCGATGAGCAGAAGGTGCCTGTTGTAGAAGGTGGCCGCATATGGAAAAGCCTTTTGAATATCACATTCCAGGTAAAATCCGTTTTCAGTCTCTAAAGACCGCGTGACCGGGGCCAGGGCGCAATCGGTTTGTTCCATTCCGTGCAGGGTGGGACAATTATGTTCGCTGGCCAGGATGGCCCCGTATCCCGGGTCGATCAGGAACCGGTCCTGCCCGTGGCCGAGGATGAATTGTCCAAGTTCGTTATTATCATGGTTTCCGCCGCTGAATCCTCCACGGAATGCCAGCCAGCTTTTGTCACCTCGCCAGATCGCCCAGTCGATGCCCTTGAAATGCATAAAGCGGGGCAGGTCGGGTTCCTGGGTTGCCTGGTTGATTTCCCTGTACCAGAAGCTCTCCACGTCCGAGAACAGGCCTCCGCCTCTCGTATGGTGGGAAGTTCTTTCCTCCTGGTCCCATGCCCATTCCGGATGGTTCAGCTCAAGGGCCCACCAGAATCCCTGGGACAAACCAAATTTACCGTTGGTCTCATCACAGTCTGAGAAATTATAAGCCCGTCCATCGGGAGCAAACATCGGGATCCAGAAGGTGAGGGTATTATGAAAATTCTCATTTTTCATCAGTCCCATGTCCTTCCCGGTGAGTTTCCGGTAAGGCACAATGAAGTCGGTCATATGCCCGATGGCCGTTCCCTGGTACATTACTCCTTCGATCCAGCCTCCTCCCGGATAAAAGGCATCGATCATATACTGCAGACCTTCGGTAGCTTTCTGCAAAACAAAATCAGCCAGCTCCGGATTGGCATCATGGACCACCATGGCCGCAATGCCGGCGTTCCCGTTGAGGGCAGAATTCCAGTTGAAATTACAATGTGTCCACCAGTCGTGATTGAGCCATCCCTGAAGGTAGGTCCGCAATCCTTTTTCAATCAGGGATTTGATACAGTCCCTCTTGAGGCTGTCGGCCAGGTAGGGGTACAGGGCATCGTATCCGAAAGCAACCACGTACATCGTTTCGCCCGTACCCAGGTCGGCGGAATTCAGGTTAAACCTGCCGGGTGTCCTTACACCCCAGTTCTCTTTATGACAGGCTACCCATAAAGCCCGTCTGGCAAGATCGAGGTAAAGGGAATCATGTGTGATATACCAGGCCACGGCTGACCCTTCGACCCATCGTTTCAGGGGTCTGATGTATGTTCGTTCGGGGATCACAGATTCAAAGTCCATATCTCTCGATAACTCTCTTCCTCTTGCCATTTGCCTGAGAGTTTCAAGATTGCGCACATGGACATCCATGAAATAAGGATCGACAAGCGAGGATGAAAGGTTTTCCCAGGTGTTCCTGTCGTTGTATAACCAGGGAAAAGCGAGTTTCTTCTTTCCATAGCTCGTCGCCGCCGGAAGGGGCTGAGTGTCGGAAAAAGACGTTTTGTTTTCAATGAAATTGACCAGAACGGGATCGGGGATGTCATCCTGGAGCATTTGGGCAGTGAGGGCTGACCGTACTGAAAACAGGAGTAATACTAAGAAAGTGTATCTCAGTGCCATTGATTAGAATTTACTGAAGGGTTTGGCAATTGGTTTATCCCACTAAATTAATCCATTAGCTGAGAATTCATAAAGTTAAATTATCCTTTTTAGACTGTGCAATAAAATTATTTAAAACCAGGAATAATGATTAAAACATCAGGCGAATAGAAATTTTACTAAATTTGATTTAAAACCTAAAACTTCTCGCTATGAAACTGGAAACTGTCCTCACTAACCTCAACTCCCTGGAGAAAAATTCATTTTTGAAAATAATTGATATCATTCTTTCCAACAATCCAAAAAATGCAAAGGAGATAGAAAAAATTCTCAGTGATGAAACCAAAGATCTAAAAAATGTTGACAGCATAGATATCACCCGAATATTTTACCTAATTTCAGAAGAGTACCTTGAATTGGTCAAAGCTGAATTTGTCAATCTCGATTCGCATCTTGATATCTTAACGGATATACTTACAAAGGACGGCAGGAGTATCGCCAGGCATGACTGGTTTGCAAGGCTGTACGAGAATGAAGCCAACTTACTCGATAAACGAATTAAAAAATTCAACAAAGACCTTAAGGACGGAAGCAGTGACATTGAACCACAGCGAAAAAGAGATTATGAAATTTACAAAGCCTGCGTTCAGACTGCTTTTATTAATGATGACCTGAAAAATCAGGAAAGAAGAATCACTGGTGATGAACAATCCATATTGCATACTCTCTCTAAAAGTTTGGAACTTTCCCAGGAAGAAATCAAAATGATTAATTACACCGTACTCCCTGTCGAAAAAAGAAATATTGAGGAAGTGATAAACGAGCTCAGGCTTATTGGCGTTTTGTTTGATTCTAAGAAAAATAAAACCGTTTATGTCCCCCTGGAAATTGTTAAAATTCTTAGAAAAATAAGAGGAAGTGAAGTAGCAAACAAATACTATCGAAGAGTACTCGGGCAAATCCGGGAACCTTTAATAAATATAGCCTGTAGAAAGCATAATATTGACTGGAAGTTACCGCTAGAGAAAAAAACCGACTTAATCATATCAGGAGGTATCTCATTTTCAAATCTACTAATAAATGAAATCCACAAAGATGGCACAACCTTAACGGATAAAAAGAAATATTTCAATGAATTATGTGAAAGAGGATTGAATATTAATCCTCCTCTCAAAGGTTCAACCATTGAAGAAAAAGTACAGAACCTGATCAATTATTTCGATGACCTTGAGTTGGATGAAAGTGTATCAATATCCCTTGATGGATTCGACAAACTGATCAGGGAACTGAATGAATCCATACCTGAAGCGAACACTATTTTGAGGTCGGTATTTGAATTTCAGGATGAAAATATGATGGATAGCAAAAAGTTAATCGATTATAGTCTGAAGCCGATGGATATCCTTGATATTTTGCCGTTAGAGAAGTTAAAAGCCTTTGTGGAGGCCCGAGGCATTAAGTCAAGGGGAGATCTTAAAAACAATATTCTTGATCATTACAAGGATTCTGAAAACCTGTTTTTAGAAAATTATGGAAACATCGCTTACAGAAATCATAATGTTCTCAAGGAGAATAACATTCTGATTTCAGATGCAGATACCGGAATTAAATTTGAAGAACTTACAAAAACGATTTTTAACCGGCTTGGATTTGATGTCGATGAAAGTCTCAGAAAGAAAATTAATACATCGAAGGACAAAATTGACATCATCATTAATTTGGGCAATAATGAAATTATTGTCGTCGAATGCAAATCCCATAAAGACAGCGGTTATAATAAATTCAGTACAGTCTACAGACAGTTGAAGGCATACCGGGATCTGGCACAAAAAAATGGATACAATGTTATCAAATCACTTCTCATTGCACCCGAATTCACGGATTCTTTTGTAAATGAATGCGAACTTGAATATGAGATGAATCTCTCTCTGGTAACAGCGTCAGCTTTGATTTCAATATATAACGGATTCAAGGATTCTAAAATGAAGCAGCTGCCCTATAAGCTCCTTATGAGAGATGTGATGATACAGGCGGAAAGAATAATAAAAGCAATTAATTAAATAATAGCAATAAGGTGCCGCAATAATTGCAACTCCGGAACCGGGCTTATGGAGGAAGCAATCTCACCGGTCAAACGTGAAGAATTAGTAAAACTTAGTCATTGCCAATGAAAAAATTACTCTTCCGGAAACTCATCTATCTTTTTTTAGTAACTCCCGTAGCCTGCCAGTCTGGCCATAAATCATCCGATAGTTCAGCTCTTATGGTCCCCCATCTACAGGGCGACTGGTGGCAACTCACCACTACCTATCCCGACATTTCGCCGTATGAGTATACTTCGGGTGATAACAAGGTGTGTGACTTCACCATTATCCAGGCGGCCGACAGCAGCTGGCAGTGCATTGCCTGCATACGCGGGAATACTTATCCGGGTTCACACAGGTTCCTGTATCGCTGGCAGGCTGAACACCTGACCGACAGCCTTTGGCAACCAATGGGCATTTTTCAGGCCACGGGTACCGATGCGGAGAAGCCCGACGGATACGGTTTTACCCTCGACACGTCACTTTACAGCACTGTGGGATTGCTGCAGGCGCCGCATTGCGTTCAGCATGACGGAAAGTACTACCTCTTTTATAACAACCGGGGCGCCAGATGCAAGGTGAGTGACGACGGCCTGCACTGGACCGACCTGAAAAACGACGCGGGAGAGTACGAATTCTTTGATATGGGCCGCGATCTCATGGTATTCGACAATACTCATAATTCCGGGAAATGGATCGCTTACTACACCACGGGAAAGGAGATGCCGCAGTATATGGCCGCCAGGACGTGTTCCACTCTTTCCGGTACATGGTCGGATGAAAAGATAGTCTATGACGGCTGGAGCAACAGCCGCAGTCCGATCTATCCACAACGAATTTGCCGAGAGTCCGTTTGTGGTCCGATATGACGGAAAATACTACCTTTTCGCTCAGTTGCATGTCTTTGTCTCGGACGATCCCCTCGATTTCACGGCCAACAAAAAGGTCGGCGTCCTTGAGAGCGCCGATTACCGGAAGCGCGTCTGGGCACCGGAGATCATTCGGTACGCCGGCGAGTATTATCTTGCCGCTTACAGGCCGAGTGGATTGTGGATGACGAGGATGGCTTGGGAGGAGGAGAAGGAGGTCGGTAATCGGTAATCGGTGGTCGGTAAGCGGTCGGTAGTCGGATTCAGCTCTTCACTTCACCAAATAACCAAATGAATAGGTTCGGTAGTCGGTACTTTTAAACTTCGAACATATGTACCTCCATTCTCGCCGCCACGGAGGGGCATAAATTACAGTAGCCTAGGTAACATCCCGGGAAAAAGGTTATGATTTTATGGAGAATGTGAGCAGTGACAATTGAAAGCCTACACATTCCCTATTTGCAGCGGCTATAAGTGCTGGGGGCCCGACAAAACGCCCGGCTGAGGGTTCGTTTTGTCTTGATTTTTTTGTTACTTTTTTTATCAAGAAAAAAAGTAAATGAAGAAATACTCGGAATCCAATAATCCATACAAAGGAGTCCCGAATCTGTTTAAAGACAACCCGAAGGGGAAGTCGGTGGTCGAAGTCGGTAATCGGTATGTTGAAGCTTCGAACGTATGTACCTCCACTCTCGCCGCCACGGAGGGGCACAAATTACAGTAGCCAGTTCTAATCTACGGTGAAGCAATAAAATTCGTAAATTTGTTTTGATATGAAATGGCTGGTAAAATCATATTTTCCAACAGAGCCGGGTGCAATCGTAAAGGGTATTCCAACCGCACATTCCGCCTCACCAATTAAAGAATATATTTCAAGTGGCAAAGATAGCTATGTATGGGCCTATGCTAATGGAACGCAACGGGGACAAGCCATCGAACCTCTGTATAAGTCTCTGCCGCAAATAGTTTTTGAGGATAAATCATTTTATGAATTATTGGTAATTGTTGATACCATAAGAATTGGAAGAACTCGTGAAAAGAAAATTGCTGTAGAAGAACTAAATAAACGTTTAAAAAATGCCAGACAATATTAAAATATTACAAACCATCGCTACAGGACTTGGTGATCTAAAAGACATAATGGTATTTGTAGGTGGAGCAGTGGCAGAACTTTATGCTACTTATCCAGAGTATTGCAAATATTGAATAATGGATAAAGTTGGACATACAAATACATTACCAGAGAATTGGAATTGATCTATTACAGGTGAAATGGCGGAATTCTTAAGTTGGGTACCCCAAGTCATGGAAATTCGAGCTATTTCAATGGTTATATTGAAAGATCGATTTCCCCCAAATTGCTGCAAAACTTCTCATTCAAAGCATATAGGATCGTATCTTATTCTGTGCATTCTGCAGGAACTTTTCGATTGTAGATCCAATGGAAATCTTATTCGATATGTTCTTGTTACTAACCTGACACTACCCTTTTCATAAGCAATCAGGACTCATTCACGGTAAAGCACCGTATCGACACATTGCCCGTAGCCGGCGAAAATGCCATAGCCATTATGAACATTTGTAAAAACGGAAACGGGTTCAACAAACAATGAATAGTCAATAGCAAAGCTTTGGTCGGCATACGACTTGGCATATAAATAATATTCCTCGCTTATGGTGCAAAGCTTTAGATATATGCTGTTAAATGATGAAAAGACTCGTGGGTCGGAACCGCCTATTTTTTGCGCAAAATAGATGTCTCTCTCAAGGGTGTCCCCTTCCGTCAATTCATCGGAAAAAAACAATTTACCGGTATATGGTACGACGAAACCCTGGCCCTGGCTGTAGTCCCGCACCATGCCCCATCCGTGTTCTCCCACAGGGCGATGAGCACATCCCGCACAATTTCTTCGGCAACTTCCGTGTTCACAAGGAATTTGCGGGCAAAAAAATACATATCCCTGTAGTACAGGTCAAATACATATTTATAAGCCTCGACATTATTCGTTTTGATCTGTGACAGCAAGTGTTAAAGTGGAAAGAAGGGCGGTGAATTTTAATATTATTATATAAGACTGACCGGCCTGTTGAGTTTCATCATCATTCCGGAAAATATGCAATCCTCCATCTTCAGAATACGTGCCCCATTCTGTTATTTCAGGAGTCTAACGGGAGATTTCCCGGTCGCTGCCGCTCCCTCGAAATGACAGACGTCGGGGTTCAATAAATGTGCTGCCATTAAGAAATTTCCATTCCGGATTAAAACCATTTATAAGACCTATTTTCTTTTCTCTGCGCCATTTCTTGTAAGACAAAAATAGCTCGTCTCAAAAAATTCAGACACTTAACTTGCTAAATTTATGTAAATTTGTTAAGTTTTGTTGCTAAATTGTTATAATCACATTGATTATGAGTTGGATTAGCCGGTATTATGAGAAAAATTTCCGTCAAATGATGGAGAAAGGGAAAGTTTTGGTCATATATGGTTCCAGACAGGTAGGAAAGACAAGCTTGATAAAACATATGTTGGAAAATGATAAGGAAATTTTTATGGGTGATGGAAATGATCTTGCACTTCAGGAGGTGTTAAATTCCATGCGATTGACAGCTATTCAGAAAGCTTTGCAGGGCTTTAGGGTGGTGATAATCGATGAAGCACAAAAAGTGTCTAAAATTGCAGATTCAATAAAACTTTTTATAGATCACAATCCCGAAACAATTGTCATTTTAAGCGGGTCCTCCTCATTTGACCTGTCAGGCAAATTGGGAGAGCCTCTTACCGGCAGACAAAAGGTTTATACGCTATTTCCGGTTTCTGTTATGGAACTGGTAAAAAACGGTGGAAGGATGTCAGTGATATCTGATTTAGAAAACATCCTGATTTATGGCAGTTATCCAGAAACACTTACGATGCCTAATAATAAAGACAGAGCTGAGTACCTCATTAATCTGAGAAACTCATATTTGCTTAAGGATATACTTGAACAGGAAAACTTAAGGAATCCCTCGAAATTGTTTGATTTACTGAGGTTACTAGCCTATCAGATAGGTAATGAAGTTTCCCTGAATGAGCTAAGCAATCAGCTGGCCATGGCCAAACAGACGATAGAGCGATATATATACCTTCTGGAGAAAGTTTTTATTATTATGAAGGTCCAGGCTTTTTCGCGCAATCTAAGAAAGGAAATTTCAAAAACGCACCGTTATTATTTTTGGGATAACGGGATCAGGAACGCATTGATAAATAATTTTAATCCTTTCGCAACGAGAAATGATCAGGGGATGCTCTGGGAGAATTTTCTTTTCATCGAACGCATCAAGACGAGGGAGTATTTAAGAATTCCGGCCAATAACTTTTTTTGGCGGACGTACGATCAAAAAGAAATTGATATGGTGGAGGAAAGGTCTGGTAAGTTATTTGGGTATGAGTTCAAACTAACAAACAAAAACCTGAAAGCACCGAAACTCTGGACAGAAACCTATGAAGAATCGGAATTTAAAGTGATACACCGTGAGAATTTTATGGAATTTCTGTTGCAGGAATGATGGATCATTTATGAAGTATGGCGGATTATTTTCATGATCCGGTAAAGGGGAGGTTTTCAATAAAATCCCTTTACCCCTCCATGAATTAGTTATTGAAGAATTGATCAAAAATGAACCTTTAAGTCAATTCAGCCGGAGGATATGGTTTCTTTATGAATGGTTTTCACAAAATAAATTGAATATTCCTGATCTGGGCGAAGGTAATTATGTTCCCCTGTTAGATGAAAAGCTTCAGTTCACAATTGGGAAAGGTGATAATTCACCACGACACCGGGTCAGAAACAATCTTCCTGGTACTGCTAATTTTTGTCCATTAGTGAACAGAAGTGAGAAATTGGAAAAATTTATAAAGGAGGATCTGTCAGGAAAAACGAAAGATTTAGTTCGTAATGTCCATCGTGATATCTTATTAGTAACTTCTTCTTTTCTTATGCTGAAAGACTCGAAAGCCTCATTTAATATTGAAGGCGAAACCCCGACAAACAGCAGGGCAACTAAATGGGGAAAAGTTATTGGACAGGCCGGAAACTTTCCACTTTCCAAAGACGAATTATTGCGTCTTCAACAAATTGTTATTGGAAATTCAAGATTCATAAATATGGGATTCCGTAAAGAAGGTGGGTTTGTCGGAGAACATGAAAGATCTACAGGAGAGCCAATTCCGGAACATATATCCGCAAGATGGCAAGATCTGGATAAGTTGTTGGAGGGATTGATTAAGACAGATTCCAAACTGGAGAAATCAGAATTTCACCCAGTCTTAACTGCTACATTGATTGCATTTGGATTCGTATTCATCCATCCCTTTGTAGATGGTAACGGACGAATCCACAGGTATCTCATACATCATATTTTGTCAAAAATGAAATTCACACCCCAGGGAATAATATTCCCGGTTTCAGCAGCAATATTAGAACAAATTGATGACTATCGAAAAGTACTTAAAAGTTATTCCCACCCACTTCTTGATTTTATTGAATGGAAGACAACAAATGATCATAATGTCGAAGTTTTAAATGACACTGCTGATTATTATAAATACTATGATGCAACGCTCCAGGCAGAATTCCTGTTTGATTGCATTGATTATACAATCAGGACCATTATCCCGGAAGAAGTCTCATACCTTCAGAATTATGATCAAATGAAAACATGGTTGGATGATAATTTTGAAATGCCGGATAGCACAGTGGCTTTGTTGATCCGTTTTCTTGACCAAAACAACGGAAAATTATCAAATCGAGCACGAACCAGAGAATTTTCTGCTCTTGATGAGGATGAGGTTGAATTAATTGAGAAGCAGTATCGATCAGTTTTCCATAGATAAATTACAACAAAAAAACCCCATTGATAACCAAGGGGTTTCAATGGGGTTGAGGTCGGTAGCGGATTCGAACCGCTGTAACTGGTTTTGCAGACCAGCGCCTAACCACTCGGCAAACCGACCGTTTTTATCAGGATTGCAAATGTAAAGATTATTTTAAAAATACGAAAGATTAATATATTTACCTTTGCGACCATCTGCGGTCAATGATTTTTTTTTAACCGCAAAGTACGCAGAGTTTAACGCAGGGTTCGCAAAGTTCTGCATGGTTAGGCTCGTCCCCTCCTTCCTTTGCGACCTTTGCGAATTGACTCCGCGTACTTTGCGGTTAAAAAAATTACATATTTCCATGTCCCACGATGGCCGTGGAGGAGTTTCATCACAGAATTACTCAGATTTTCAAAGATTTGGCGTCAAATACGATCCTATTCGTACCCCGGGAATTCCTCCGTCCGTACATTGTCACTGTCAATCCCGGCCTCATCCAATGTCTTCTGAATGCTGCTGAGCATCCTCCCCGGACCGCAAACATAATATATCGGCCGGGAAAGATCCCCGATATACTTCTCCAGCATTTCTTTGGTGAAGAAACCGGTTTCCCCCTCCCATTCCCCTGACGAATCCTCCAGGTCCGTCATCGACGGAATGAATCTGAAATTGGGATTCTGAGCCTCAGCTTCTTTAAATTCATCAAGATAAGCCGCATGTTCCGGCGTTTTGTTAGAATAAAAAAGAAAGATCTGATGCGGGATCATCTCATGACCGGCTTGTAAAATAATGCTTCGTGCCGGAGTGACGCCTATGCCACCCGTGAGAAAAACAGCCGGGATCTCCTTGTTGTTATGCAGGGTGAACGACCCATGCGGGGCATCGAAATCAACCCCTGTACCGGGCTGCATCTTTTTTATGCTGTTTTTAAACGCCGTATCTTCCATCCGGGTGGTAAACATGACATCATCTTCGTAGGGTGCGCATGAAAGAGTAAATGTTCGTGCATTTCCTTCTTCATCCGTCTCCGGCGGATCAATAAGGGTGTAATCCGCCGTCTGACCGGCCTTAAATCCGAAGCCTTCCGGTTTTGAAAAGTGAAATTCCATCGTGTTGGAAGCAACTTCCCTTTTGCTCTTCAGCTTAACTTTATATTTTCCCATTGTTTATATTATTATGAGGATCCCGAAATTTTCAGCATGATACCCTCTCTTCCAACCCCTACGGTGTGCTATTTGTTCGGCAATCTCAGCTCCCAAATTCCGGTTCCCCGTGAAGTGTGGCTCCGTTTGCGGGACAGAACCATGTCCATCCGGGGGTTACATATATATACACTCCATTTGCTTTGATATTCCGCCGTCAATCCTTAAATTGTACATATTTTCCACATTAATTACTAAACCAAACCAATATGACAATCGACCGCAGGACCTTCCTGAAGAATTCAGCTCTTACGGCGGCAGGCATCGGACTGACTGGCACGGCTTTAGCGTCCGGCAACTCCCGCATCCCGGCCTCTGATAAGATCAACGCCGCCCTCATCGGCTGCCGCAGCCGCGGGTTCGGAGCTCTCAAAAACGCTCTCGAGTATGATGATGTCAACTGCGTCGCGCTCTGCGACGTAGATGAGAATATCCTCAACGAAAGGGCCAGGACGATCACGGATGATTATGGCTTCAAACCCAAATTATACAAGGACTTCCGGAAGATGCTCGAACAGAAGGATATCGACGTCGTATTCATCGGCACCCCCGACCACTGGCATTGCCTCAACCTCGTTTATTCCTGTCAGGCCGGCAAGGATGTCTACGTCGAAAAGCCCATGGCCAATACCATCGAAGAATGCAATATTATGGTGAAGGCCGCAAACCACTATAACCGTATCGTACAGGTGGGCCAGCAACAGCGCAGCAACTATACCTTCATCGAGACCATGAAACGGATCAAGGACGGACGTATCGGCAAATTGAGGAAGGTAAACATCTGGGCGAACTTCAACTACGGCATCGGGCCCGAACCAAAACCCGACGGTCCCGTTCCGGCAGGTGTCGACTATGATCTCTGGCTCGGCCCGGCCCCTAAAAGGCCTTTCAACCCAAACCGCTTCCACGGAGTATGGCGCATGTTCTGGGATTACGGCGGCGGACTGATGTCCGACTGGGGCGTTCACCTTCTCGATATGGCCCTCTGGGCCAAAAACGTCACCGAAGCTCCCCGCATGGTCTCCACCTTCGCCACCAACTCATCATCGCAGAAACGCCAGAGGGAGACATTCGATACCATGACCGTCAACTTCCCAAAGGACGATTATGTTATTAACTGGGATATGACCGCAGGCGTGCAGCAGGGTCCATACGAAAAACTCTATGGACTGGCCTTTATAGGTGAAAAGGCCACCATAGTGACCGACAGGCACAGTTTCAGGGTTTACCCGGAATGGGACGGGGAGAAGAAGGCATTCATGATCGAAGAGGAACAATTCAATGACGGGAAGGAAGCGCATTCACCCCATACCCGCAATTTCCTCGATTGCGTCAAATCGCGTGAAAAGCCCGTATGTACGCCGGAGATCGGCCGTGCCGCCGCCCTGCATGCACATATCGCCAATATCTCAGGAAGGGTAGGCGAATCCGTCCTCATCTGGGATGACAAAAACAACCGTTTTACCAATTCCCAGAAAGCAAATGAACTCATTGTGCCGGAATACCGTGCACCATGGGAATTGCCGAAGATCGGGTAGGTCCCCTGACGAAGCCAAAGGACAGATTCCGGGTCAAAGAGTAGATTCGCACGGCAGTTGGTTCCCTTATCCTCATCCTGCCCCTCCAAGCCCTGTCCCGATTCGACAGGCTCCTACTGACTACTGACTACTGACTACTGACTACTGACTACTGACTACTGACTACTAATAAAACCTTGCATCTTCGAACCTAAACGAAAATTAAATGATAACACGTCGTAGATTTATCGGCGGCCTCGCAGCGGGAACTGCGGCAATGGCCTTCTCCCCTGTGATGAATGCATATGCCGGGTCAGGATCCAAATTAAGAAATTTCGGATATATTTCCGGCATCATTGGCAAAGAGCTCAAGGGCAACTGGAAGGAAATACTTCAGCGAACGGCTGAATTCGGTTACTCCGAGATCGAGACCGGAAGTTACCTCGGTGATTCAGCCGAAAGCTTCCTTTCCTACTGTAATTCCATCGGGATCGGTCCCGTGGCAGGCGGACTAAAATTTACAAAAGAGCGTAACGAGTTAAACAAAGCGCTCGACAACCTGAGCGAACTTGAGCTGGAATATGCGGTGGTCTACTGGCCCTGGCTTGTTGGTGCACCTTTCAGCCTGGAAGACTGCAAACGAAGCACCGAGATCCTGAATATTGCTGCTGTAGCCTGCCAGGAACGAGGGATGCAGCTTTGCTGGCACAACCATAATAATGAATTCATCAAGATGGAGGAAGGTTATCCGTTCGATTACCTCATGAACCATACCGATAAAAATCTTGTAAAATGTGAGATGGATGTATACTGGGTCAGGAAAGGTGGTGCCGACCCCGTAGAAATGCTGAAAAAATATTCCGGGCGATATGCCATACTGCATATCAAGGACATGGCGCCCGGACCTGAACAGGATTTTGAATGCGTCGGAAGCGGCATTATTGATTTCCCGGCCATCTTCCGTGAAGCCACCGCACAGAATATCCGGCATTTCTTCGTCGAAAGGGACAATGTACCGGACGGGATGAAATGCCTCGAGTCGGCGGCGGAATATCTTAAGGGATTGAAGTTCTGAGAGACTGCGCGATTGGGTGTAATGGGAAGACTTAACATATCTGCTTAACCCGCACTTCAACTGTTCACTTCATCTCCCTGGAACACGATGAACACAGATTTAAATTCTATCTTCAAATTTATCTCAAACTATTTTCAAATTATACGCTAAGGTAATCAACCGCCAAATCAAAAATCAGCCTTCCAACCTGTAACCTCCTCGAGAAACCGGATCAGTTCCATGGCATTGTGCCTGTGCTGGATGACGGTGGGATGATAATCACCGCCGATCCCGAATTCGCCGGTCTGCTCCGACATACTGAATGTCAGCATCCGGGGGTCGTTGATCGCGTCATAAGCCTCTTTGACGGCATCATGAACCATCATTCCATCCTTCTCCCCCATCATCGGACCAAAGAGATAGACGATAAGGGCATTGGGATAGTTTGAACGAACGGTCTGCAGGAATTTTATGCAGGCTTCCGTGAATAGATTTGCATCGAAAAGCCCGGTACTGGTATCATTCGTCCCCAGGTTGATACAAACGACGCCGGGGATGACAAATGAAAAATCCCATTCCGGTTCAGGCGTCAGAAAAAGCGTACGGTTATAAACCTGCGGCATGGATCCGGGGGTGCCGGTGACGGGTCCGCCGTAATTCCTGTACATTCCGATCCCCGACCGGCAGACGGCAATGGCGTCGGCGCCAAATGCCCGTGCAGTGACGGCTGCATACGTCTCATAAAAATTTTCCTGGTCGGCACGAAAATGATCCGACATCTTTTCAGTCTCGTTTCCATAGCCACAGGTGATCGAATTACCGATGAACTCAATCACCCTGCCATTGCCCATGGGAAGCGTGACCAGGGAATCGCCTTCATCCAGGGTGAGTCCGTTGAAGATATCGATCCCCTGAGCGGCCTCGGTAAGTTTCACTAATTTGAGATGGTGAATAGTGTCCCGGAGCCCTGAAGCGATCTCATAATTCTCTTTCGACCTGAGAAGATGGAATTTTACAGGATTGCTTCCGTCAAGGATGCTGTAATAATAGTTCTCATCCGTGGATGCTTTGAAGCTTGCCGAAACGGAGGTCCCGGTGAACTCAACTTCTATCGTCACCCCGCTAAAGCTGTAGCGGGGAGAAAGAGGATCCGAAAAGTCCACCCGGCCGGTATATTTAATTTTTTTATTAAGCGGGAGGATGGCAGTCTGCGAAAACAGGGGAAATGTAATTAATACGGCAAATAAGACCGGAAAAAATCTATTCATAGAAGTGAAATTAAAAATTCTCATGTAATGCAAAAGAGGAATTTAATATATGGATCCCGGTAAAAAAATATAAAACAACCGGTTCAGTTGACCCAGGTCAAACAGATCCATGCAATTACATCGTGAAAGGCTCAATCCCACCTCAATTTCACCAGCCGAAACAGGAATTTACCCCTCTTTCACCTTTCACCTTTCACCTTTCACCTTTCACCTTTCACCTTTCACCTTTCATTCTTTTGTCTTCCACCCCTTTCGCCTTTCACCTTTCACCTTTCACCTTTCATTCTTTTGTCTTCCACCGCTTTCGCCTTTCACCTTTCACCTTTCATCCTTTCGTCTGCCACCCCTTTCGCCTTTCGCCTTTCACCTTTCACCTTTCATCCTTTCGTCTTCCACCCCTTTCGCCTTTCACCTTTCACCTTTCACCTTTCATTCTTTTGTCTTCCACCCCTTTCGCCTTTCACCCTTCACCTTTCACCTTTCATTCTTTCGTCTTCCACCCCTTTCGCCTTTCGCCTTTCACCTTTCACCTTTCATCCTTTCGTCTTCCACCCCTTTCGCCTTTCACCTTTCACCTTTCACCTTTCATCCTTTTGTCTCCCCCCCCTTTCGCCTTTCACCTTTCACCTTTCACCTTTCATTCTTTTGTCTTCCACCCCTTTCGCCTTTCGCCTTTCACCTTTCACCTTTCATTCTTTTGTCTTCCACCCCTTTCGCCTTTCACCTTTCACCTTTCACCTTTCATTCTTTTGTCTTCCACCCCTTTCGCCTTTCACCTTTCGCCTTTCACCTTTCATTCTTTTGTCTTCCACCCCTTTCGCCTTTCGCCTTTCACCTTTCACCTTTTAATGATCTTCAGTGTTCCGGTAAGGTTATTTTTTTGCCAGGTCCGTAGGATATAGGATCCTGCCCGAAGGGTTCCGATATCCATTCCGGCGGAGGTTGTATTATCCACTTCCGTTACCATTACTGTTTTACCCGACAGGTCGGTGATCGTTATCCTGTTGAACGGAGAGCTTCCGCTGATCCGGATATTGTTGGTACCCGGATTGGGCCAGGACCGGATAGCACCCTGAATCGCAGAGGTCAATCCCAACCCCGTGTTCAGATCGAACAGAATGCTATAAGTCAGTGTGGTCGATCCGTCCTCTGCAACAACGGTAATCGTTGTGGTACGATCCGCCTCATTCTCCGACTGGAGGTCGGCGGCGGGGACGATGATCACAACTGCATTGCTGTCCGCAGGAATAGCTGTAATTTCAGGAATTCCACCCCCTTCCGGTAACATCACTTTATACGCGAGCACATCATCGCTGAAACCGGGAAAGAGCTCTCCGGCACTGCATGATATCCCGGACAGCCGGGCCTCGGCTGACAGTGGCCTGGAATTGAAAATAACGCTGTATACCAGGGTATTTATTCCGTTCTCGGCAACAATTATGACAAGGGTCGTGCGATCTGCTTCGGATGCTGACGTTATATCCGGGGCATTTACAACAGTTACTGTGGCATTGCTGTCAGCCGTTTCAAAGGAGATAACGGGTGTGATGTCCTCTCCGGGCAGAAGTTCTGTCGCATAATGGATAGTCCCCGGATCAAAGGCCGGATCAAGCTGACCCCGTCCCGGACTTAAGGATGATAGCATCGCTGAAGTGCCCAGGGGGCGTGAATCAAAACGGATCAGGTAACTAAGAACAGCGGTGCTGTCTTCAGAACGAACGGTCACTGTGGCAGTGCGGTCTGTTTCTAAACCGGACATGGGATTCACGGCATTGGTGATCCTCACAATAGCATTGGCGTCGGATGGAATGGCAGTAATAACCGGGGGTAAGACGGTCCCCGGGGCCAGGGCAACAGTATACTCGGTTATATCTGGCCTGAATGGCGGTTCGAGGATCCCTTCACCCGTTTCGAGAATTTTAAGGGATGCGTCGGAGCCGGGGATCCGGTACTGAAAAAGGATCCTGTAATTGCCTGTGGATCCGTCTTCGGCAGTTATGGTGATGATTAAACTCCGGAGTGCCGGATCGTCGGAATGTATATCTGTCACCCCACTGATATTGACAATGGAAGAGGAATCATCTGCAATCACCTTCACATCGGGGATTACATTTGTCCCCGGTTCGAGTTCCACGGTATAATCTTGCACTGAAGGATCGAAAGGCGGTTCGAGCATATATCCGTCGACGGCGATGAAACCTGCCGTTGTGTCATTGCTGAAGGGTTTGCCGAGAATGGTCAGATCATCGATAGAATATTCCTCTACCGACCCGCTATGCCTTTCTTTGGAGAACCTGATATTCAGTATATCCCCCTTGGGAAGGCCGGAAAGACGGATCACCGACCATTCCGAAGCTCCGGGAAATGCCGAAGCCCCGGCTATCGCCCCGTAATCGGTCCAGTTTCCGGAGTCCACCTTTATCTCAACCGAAGGATAAAAATTATCGATCCCTCCCCATCCCGTACTCCAGCGGAAAGCAAAGGAAATTTCATTTTCCCGGCTTTTCGATACGTCGATACCGGCAAAGGTGACCGTATCGTATTCCGGATGGTCATACGGGGAAATATAGAGGCGCCTGTAACCGGAGCCCTCGGCGAACTTGCTTCCCCAGGGATCGACTTTAATATACTCATTACCAAGGTAAGTGAAGATATCTGACGTACGGTAATTGTATTCCCTGGAGGAGCCGATGTACTGGTCCTGCCCCGGAACGTCAAAATCTTCGAAATAAACTTTTTGCTTGTCATCCACTCTGAAGATAATATTGTATTGCTGCGAGGTAAACCCGTCCCCGGAGGTTACCGTGGCGATCGTAGTCCTTTTTGACATATCCGGAGAGGTGACATCCGGAGCATTGATGATCACGATCTTTTCCTGTGATACCGGCGCGGTAGCTGTCACTGCAGGAGTGACTTCTGAGCCGAACGGAAGAAGGACATGGTATTCGGTGATGCCCGGATCGAAGGAAGGCGTAAGTCTCCCCCTCAGCACTTTAAGAGATGAAAGAAAACCTACCGATGCGGAATCATAGACTCCTCCAAGGCGGATATCGTCAATATACATATATTTGGAGGGCTTGGCATTACAGATCATGAGATCAAGGTTCCCTCCTGCCGGAAGTGTATCACCCAGGCTGACATATCCCCACACACGGCTGTTTTTTGCCGGCCAGCTGCCCGATACAAGATTGGTATTATCCATTTTGGTCCAGGTCTGACCGTCCGTACTGTAGGAAACCTTAAAATCATTTAGGGGATCAACCTGTGAGTTGATCCCAAAGCTGAGGGTAAGGTCCTTGTAATACCTGTGATCTATGTTGCTTATGATGAGAGAATCGCTGTTCGCGCTATTCTGAAGTACCAGAAAGCTTCCCCGGGATGCGCCCGGATAATCCGAAACCGGGGATCCCATGATGCGGATATTATGGTCGGAATAATCTGCATCGCCGGAGAAATTTGCATAAACGGAGGCGATCCCTTCCCAATAAACTAAAGTGCCGAAATTTTCATTGAAAATAATATCCTTAACCTGACCGGAAAGAGGCCTGCAAAAGGAGAGGATGCTTACGAGAAGCATTGCTGAGAATCCTGTATTTTTCATTTAAACAGTTAAAAGTTAACCGTTAAAAAAGCCATTCCCGGGAGATATGGCGGATCCGTTCTACGGTTCATGTTAACGTAGTCTCAAATCAGTGTTACAGACATTTATACGAAGAATTTACTAGGAAGGATTCAAAAATAATGTGATTTTTCGGGTCCGGGATCATCACCAAAGCGATACGATTCTCCAGGCTGAAAGCCAGAAGGGTATGGCAAACATACAGACAAGATAGCCTACAAAAATGATCCCCCCTGCTTTTTTCAGGTCCCCGCCATATGTCCGGATCTGGAGAATATGTGCAGTGGCAGGCGCTGAAGAAGCCTGTATAACCATCACATCGGCAAGCAGGGGAAAATGGCTGACAGAACCTGTGAACTTCATAATGACGATCACCGACAGGGGAAGAAGGATGAATTTGACAGCCATCACCCGAGCCGTATCGGCAAATTCCGGTATCGATCCCAACGACCGTGCCAGTGTGGCACCGAGAATAAAGGTGGCAACCGGGACTGTGACATTCCCGAGGAATCCGGCTGATTCACTGATTATCCCCGGAATATACTTTCGGGTCCCCGACAGGACGATGATAATGGAAATAATATTGGCCACAAAAGGCGGAGTGATCATTCCACCTGGCCCTCCCCTGCCGCTTCTGCCTGTGAGAATGAACTTCCCGACAGTCCACATAAAAGGGCTCAGGCCCAGCACGACGAGGAAACAAATCAGCGAAAATTCTTCAAACTGGTCCTTATATACAAATTCTCCGATGGGAAGGATAAGATATGCTGCATTTTGCATGGATGCGAGAGGGAAATAACTCTTTTTTTCCTTAACCGAACCGGCGAATAAAAGGGCCGAAAAAAGAAGACCCGAAGCTGACAGGAGGATGGCGGCCAGCGGCACCGTCCACCAGTAAGTCTGGACCGCCGGATCGAATTCCGTGGTGATGGTATGAAAGATAAGGAGGGGGAGAAAGATCATTACCGTCAGCTTTGAAAGCCCGTTGATCATCTCCTCACTGATCACCTTCCGGTGCGTCAGGATCCCCGCGACCAGTGCAATAACAAAGACCTTTAAAAGTCCGTCAAGAACAGGAAGAAATGAGGAAAATAAAAGATCGCGCATACGGCTC
Organism: uncultured Bacteroidales bacterium; assembly: GCA_963771005.1. GTDB lineage: Bacteria > Bacteroidota > Bacteroidia > Bacteroidales > DASQZK01. The sequence goes on along the minus strand of CAVYRO010000003.1, from coordinate 710,741 downwards.
AGAGAATTCTTGGGATCTGGTAGATGCAAAAATAAGCGAACACGAGGAAGGATACGATAAGTCCGGCTCCGATTACAGGGTGGGGTTTCAGGATACGTGCCACTTCGCGGGAGAAAAGGCGGGGCTGAACCATGTAAAGTCCTGCAAATACCCACAATGCCTGAAGCGGCGTCAGCAGCAATCCGTCGAGGATGGCGCTGAGTTTAACCAGAAAGACAGGGCGGTATCCCAGGACATAGATAATGGTCATATTGGTGATGAAGAAGAAGACCAGGAACCCCCGGAACTGAACTTTCCATTTCAATCTTGAGAAACGGGGGATGCATATCCTGAAACTGTCGGCCAAAAGCCTCGGCCAGCCGGCAAGCTGCCCGATCTGTGTGCCAATGAGTGCGGCCAGGGCCCCGATCATAAAGAGGAGTCCGCCCGTCGCCCCCCAGCGTGTTGAAAAAATATTGGATAATTCCACCGCCAGCTTCTCATTGCCGGGAGCGAGATGAAGGGGACGTAATATACCTGCACCTGCCAGCAGGAAACCCGACGTTACCACAACCCCGATCACCATAGCCAGCGTTGCATCGGTATAAACAACCCTGAACCAGGATTTCAGCCGTCCTGCGTCTTCGACGTCTGTCTTCCCAAGTTTGACCGTATCGGCCGGAACGCCATACCTGTCTTTCACTGTATTCCCATACCCTGCACCGATCACCCAGTATGAGTACCATACCTGGCTGGCAAACCCCCCGGCTCCCCAGCCGAGCAGGGGAAGAAGTTCAGACCAGCCGTTGGGATTCACACCCTCGCCGGCAGCCCAGGCCGGTACTTCCGGAACCCTGAAAAGAAAACCGCGGAGGATCTCATGAATTCCCGGCAAAACCCTGACTGCGACATTCAGCACCCCTGCGATAACAATGAAGACAAGGATACTCATGATGATCTTCAGGATCTTAAATTCCCCCTTCCACGCGATGAGGAAGGCAAAAATGGTGATAAGCCAGCCTCCCGCCTGCCTGCTGATACCGAAGATATTTGAAACGAAAATACCGGCAGCCGTTGCGATCGAACCAATCGACAAAGCAGCTGTAAGGAACTGTGCTACCAGGATGATCCAAACCCCCCAGTTGGGAGGACCGGGAACCCTGGAGATCATATCGATCATGCCTTCACCAGTGGCCACCGTGTACCTGGCGCCGCTCATCCCGATCCAGAATTTCAGGAAGATACCGGAAAAGATTGCCCAGAGAACGGCGCTTCCAAGTATGGCCCCGGTACGGGTAGCCAGGATAACTTCTCCCGAACCAATATATTCCGAGCACCAGACAAGTGAGGGGCCTATAACAAGTAGTAATCCGATGCCTGCCGGGGCAATGCCCGGTCTTTGTTTAACTGGCTTTTTATTCATAGGGGAAGAGATCTGTTCATGACGATGTAAAAATGATCCGTAAAAGAGAACATCCGCCTTAAAGATAAGCAAATTCAGATAAACCCATGAAACCTAAGATGTTTTGAAGGTATTTCTTATCAACATATTTTGTCAGCGACACGATGAGATTCATCCTGCTTTTTCAGGATGTCGAACGGAAAGATTTCTTAAATTTACAGTTCATTTCTCCGAATATGAAAAAAACAGTGGTCCTCGGCGCGAGTTCAAATCCACAAAGGTTTTCATACAGGATGGTGAAAAACCTGTTGAAAAGTGATTTTGATGTTGTTCCCGTAGGATTCAGGCAGGGAATGATCGAAGGAAAAGAAATCATTACGGGTATGCCCGAAGTGGAGGATGTGCATACTGTTTTGCTTTACCTCGGACCCGAAAGACAGGCCGAATACTTAGATTACATTCTCTCCCTTAAACCAGCCCGGATCATCTTCAACCCAGGAACCTATAATCCCCGGCTCATACGGCTGGCCCGCAAACGCCATATAGAAACCGTCACCGACTGTTCACTGGTAATGCTTTCACAGGGAAAACTCTGACTATGGAATATAAAAATATATACAGTTTGGAGGCAATCGAAGATGCGATAGCTACGGATTCGGCTGCACTTTTTTATTTCTCGACGGAAAACTGCAATGTTTGCAAAGTGTTGCGTCCAAAGTTAGCAGAATTACTTTCGGAGGAATTTCCGCTTATCAGGCTGTATTATATAGGGATAGAGGTTTTACCCCTGATCGCGGGACAGTTTCGGATCTTCGCAGCGCCAACCCTCCTGGTCTTTTTCGAAGGAAGGGAACATCTTCGCAAAAGCCGTAATGTTAGTGTCAGGGAGCTGTCAGACGAGATACGGCGACCTTACGGGATCCTTTTCAGCGACTGAAGTTAAGGGCGGGTGTAGGTAGCGGTGACACCGTCGGTTTCTCCCGTATCCAGAATGACCGTATATGACCATTCAATACTTTCAAAATCGACAGCTACAAGCCCATATCCACTTATCTTATAGCCTTTTACCGTTTGTTGTGGGATATCCAGATTCCTTCCGTCGAGGGTTGCCCTTACACCCTGGCCAAGTTCATAGAAGTTATTGATATGGATCATTGACGTGTCGGAGGCATCTTTGGAAACGGAGACGGAATAAAACCCTTTTGTACTCTTTTTGAAAATACTGCTGTTCTCATCTACCTTCCACTCGCCTGTAAGTCCGTCACGCGGGTCATCGGAGAATATATCCAGCGGGTTATCCTCGCAGGCTTTCATCAGGAAACCCGCAGCCATGATCATGAACAGGTATAAAATTCTAGCTTTCATCACCAAATAGATTATTGATCAGTTTATCATCTGCAAAATTAGGCAAAGTAACTTTAAGTTCCGGTTTATTTTCCATTTCCCTCCGGATGGCCGAGAGGGCCGCTTCGTTCCTTGCCCAGCCGCGGCGTGCGATACCGTTATTCACATCCCAGTGAAGCATCATCTCAAGACGGCGGCCGGCTTCGTCGCTTCCATCCAGAACCATGCCAAAACCTCCGTTGATCACCTCACCCCAGCCAACACCCCCGCCGTTATGAAGCGATACCCAGGTGGCACCCCTGAAGGCATCACCGATGACGTTCTGCACAGCCATGTCGGCAGTAAAGCGGGAACCATCATAGATGTCCGAGGTCTCCCTGAAAGGGGAATCCGTACCGGAGACATCATGATGATCACGCCCGAGCACAACAGGCTCCCGTATCTTCCCTTCACGGATGGCCCGGTTAAATGCCCTCGCGATCCCCGTTCTTCCTTCACAGTCGGCGTAAAGTATCCGGGCCTGCGACCCGATGACCATCCTGTTCTTCCCGGCCTCCCTGATCCAATGGATATTATCGTCCATCTGCGTCCTGATCTCCCCGGGTGCTGAAGCGGCTATTTTTTCAAGAACTTCGGCAGCCAGTATGTCCGTAGTCTCCAGATCTGCCGGATCGGAAGAAGTGCAAACCCAGCGGAAAGGCCCGAATCCGTAATCAAAAAACATCGGGCCCATGATGTCCTGTACGTATGAAGGATAGCGGTAGTTTCCTTTTTCCGTGAGAATATCGGCCCCGGCTCTGCCAGCTTCCAGAAGGAAGGCATTGCCGTAATCCCAGAAATACATCCCATTGGCGCTGAGCCGGTTGATGGCTTCCACCTGGCGCCTGAGAGAAGCCTGTACCTTTTGCCGGAAAAGGGCCGCATCCTCAACCATCATCAGGTTTGCCTCTTCAAATCCAAGTCCTGCCGGGTAATATCCGCCGGAATAGGGATTGTGCAGTGAAGTCTGGTCGGAGCCAAGGTCAACATGGATACCCTCCCGGGCCAGTCTCTCCCACAGATCTACGATATTTCCGCGGAAAGCGAGTGAAACAGCTTCCTTCTCCGGCATTGCCCTGAGCATCCTTGGGATGAGAATTTCGATATCGTCGTAAACCTCATCCACCCATCCCTGTTCGTGGCGTTTTTTTATGGCTGCGGGGTTGATCTCGGCGATCACACAAACCGCACCGGCGATCACAGCGGCCTTCGGTTGGGCGCCCGACATTCCGCCTAAACCCGAACTAACGAAAAGTTTCCCTGACAGGTTGCCTGATGCGGGTCCGCCCACCTTCCTCCCTGCATTGAGAAGGGTGATTGTTGTCCCGTGAACGATCCCCTGGGGACCGATATACATGAAGGAGCCTGCGGTCATCTGCCCGTACTGCGTCACTCCGAGTGCATTATAGCGTTCGTAGTCGTCCCTCGAAGAATAATTCGGCACCATCATCCCATTGGTGACAACCAGGCGGGGTGCATCCCGGTGCGAGGGAAAAAGACCCAGGGGGTGCCCGGAATACATTGCCAGGGTCTGTTCATCCGTCATTTCAGCCAGGTATTTCATGGTCAGAAGATACTGGGCCCAGTTCTGGAATACCGCCCCGTTTCCCCCATAGGTGATAAGCTCATGCGGATGCTGGGCCACGTCCTTATCAAGATTATTGCTGATCATCAGCATAATGGCGGCAGCATGTACCGAACGGGCAGGGAATTCACTTATTTTGCGTGCGGAGATGGAATAACCGGGACGGAACCTGTACATGTAGATCCTTCCGTATTGCTCCAGTTCTTCCAGAAACTCTCTCGCCAGTACTTCATGAAATTCAGGTTTGAAATATCTCAGCGCATTCTTCAAAGCCAGTTTCTTTTCCCCTGTGTTAAGAATGACCTTTCTCACAGGAGCATGGCTCACCCCCGGATCAAGAGGTTTTGCGGGGGGCAACTTCCCGGGAATGCCCTGCAGGATCAACTTTTTAAATTCCTGGGATTCCATAGGCTTCTTTTTTGCAAATTTAGGACTTTAAAAAGAATTGCGGAATGGGAAGGCTTAAATCGGATCGAGGGATAAAAAAAGATAAATTTCATGGGTTCGCTTGACTTTCTGATGCATTTCTCATATGATAAGCCAACAAATTAAAATGTCAAAAAAGCATCAGAAAATCTATTTTTCATAAATTCTCAAAAAATTGAATCTGCGAAAATCCGCCTGATCTGCATTCCATCTTCATCCCGTTTTCACCCCGGATATTTGTCAAAAAGTCAGTCAAAATGACATTTCAGCGGATAGGAACGGTATTTGATGGAATGTGTCCGGTTTATTTCATTCCTATTTAATAATTTTGCGCATATACTAAATCCCAATCCTATGAAAAAAATTAGCACCACCCTCATCGTGGTGGTATTGATAATCCTCCTCATCCTGATCGGTGTAGGAAGATATAATTCTCTGGTCAGCAAGGACGAAAGTGTAAACCAGTCATGGGCGCAGGTGGAAAATGTCTACCAGCGCAGAGCCGATCTCATTCCCAACCTCGTGAAAACGGTCCAGGGCTATGCCGATTTTGAAAAATCCACGCTCACCCAGGTCATTGAAGCCCGGTCGAAAGCAACCAGCATGAATATCAATGCGGACAATCTGACGCCCGAAGCTGTCGGTCGGTTCCAGGAAGCCCAGGGCCAGCTGTCATCGGCGCTCTCAAGGCTTATGGTCGTTGTCGAAAGGTATCCCGAACTGAAGGCGAACCAGAATTTTCTCGAACTACAGGCACAGCTTGAAGGAACGGAAAACAGGATCGCTGTTGAGAGGAAGCGGTTTAACGAGACCGTCCAGACCTTCAATCAGTCCATTCGACGGTTTCCTGGCAATATTTACGCTTCGTTATTCGGATTTGAAAGAAAAGGCTATTTCACCGCAAGCGAAGGAGCCGAAAAAGTGCCTGAAGTCAATTTCTAAAACATATCCTATGATTCCCGATAAGTTTTTTAGTACCGAAGAAAAGGACCGGATCACCAAAGCCATAAAGGAAGCAGAACTGAATACATCCGGAGAGATCCGTGTCCACCTCGAAGGTGAACTCAAGGGAGATGTACTCGACAGGGCTTCCTATATTTTCGGCCGTCTCGGCATGCAGAAGACCGTATTGCGCAACGGTGTCCTCTTTTACCTTGCGGTGAAATCACAGAAATTTGCCATCCTGGGCGATGCAGGTATCAATGAGAAGGTTCCTGCTAATTTCTGGGATATGATCAAGGAGAAGATGGCTTCCCAGTTCCGGCAGGGTGATTTTGTCAACGGCCTGTGCGAAGGGATTATTATGGCCGGCGAACAGCTTAAAACGCATTTCCCCTACAAGGCTGATGATGTGAATGAGCTTTCTGACGATATCTCGTTTGGGTGAGCAGGTGGCTGGGTGAAAACGATGGATGCATAAAAGCCGGATAATCTGATAAAATCTGTATTAATCTGTGTTAATCTGTGAAATCTGTGGTGAATATTCCCTGAAAACCCGGGTCAACCTTATGAAATAAAAGATACCAAATATGGGGAAACCACCGTTATTAATCATAAATAACCTAAGGATGCAAAAGCTTACAATTCTTCTTATCGCAATATTTCTTACCATGTTCCGGACCTTCGGAGCCGGGGATGATAATATCCCCGAAAAGCCTTATGCCTGGGTAAATGATTATCCGAACCTGCTGAGCGCGAACGAAGAAACGGCGCTCAATAAAAAGCTGATGCATTACGAGGATTCCACGGGCACCCAGATCTATATCGTGGTAATGACCGGGCATGGTGATGTCCCCGTCGATATGATGGGTGCCGAGATCGGTGAGAAGTGGGGCGTAGGTCAGAAAGGCAAGGACAACGGAATGATCATCCTGGTGTATCCCGACGACCGGAAAGTGTCGATCCAGACAGGTTATGGCCTGGAGTCCTATATCCCTGATGCCCTTGCCAAAAGGATCATCGAAAATGAGATGATCCCGGAGTTCAAAAAGAACGCGTATTATGCGGGGCTTGATAAGGCAAGCGATGTCATTATGGGGCTGCTGTCGGGCAAATTCACAGCCGACCAGTACAGAAAAAGAGTCTCTTCAGGAGGTCTGCCTTTCGGATTCCTCTTTTTTATCATCATGTTCTTCATCTTTTTCGGAGGCTCGAGACGGCGGCGATCTTCATCTGTCGGCAGGAGCATTCCTTTCTGGATCGCAATGTCGATGCTCGGCAGTTCCGGAGGGCACCGTGGCAGCTGGGGAAATTTTTCCGGCGGTGGCGGCGGGTTCGGAGGATTCTCCGGCGGTGGCGGCGGCGGATTCGGCGGCGGCGGAGCGAGTGGAAGCTGGTAATTATGAAAAATATCTTTTTATATTCACTTTTGTACTTCCTTATATCTTTCCAGGCCAGCGGCCAGGACAGGGATAGTGTCATTTCCCGGATCAAACTCATTTTCGCGGGAGATATCATGGGTCACGATACCCAGATCAATTCGGCCATGGACGAGCAATCCGGCACATACCGGTACGACACCTGTTTTTCGCTACTCCGGCCGTTCATAGAGTCTGCCGATATTGCCGTAGCAAACCTGGAGGTAACACTGGCGGGACCTGATTTCAAAGGCTATCCCCAGTTCTCTTCTCCCGACGAACTGGCCGATGCGGTAAAAAACGCCGGTTTCGACATCCTCATCAACGCCAATAACCATTGTCTCGACCGCGGCAGGGACGGCCTGGAACGAACCATCGCCGTGCTGGACCGGAAAGGAATTATCCATACCGGGACTTTCACAGATGAAGCGGAACGTATGCTCACCTACCCTCTTATCGTCGAGAAAAACGGGATCAGGCTCGCCCTCCTCAATTATACTTACGGCACCAACGGACTGAAAGTAAGGGAGCCTAATATCGTGAATTACATCGATACGACGGTGATCCGGCAAGACCTGGAAAGGGCGCAGCTGGCCGAACCCGATTTCACCATAGTGACCATTCACTGGGGCATCGAGTACAAGAGGGAAGAAAACCGGGAACAGGATGACCTTGCCGTTTTTCTGCTGCATCACGGGGCCGATGCCGTGATCGGCTCGCATCCTCATGTGGTGCAGCCGGTGAAGGAATATACGCGCGAGGCGGGTGATTCCGTGCAGCATCTCGTGGTTTACAGCCTGGGCAATTTCATCTCAAACCAACGTGACCGCTACACTGACGGTGGTATTATGGTCGAAATGGATCTGGAAAAAAAGAGCTCGGGAACAACGGTAAACCGGTATTCCTACCTGCCTGTCTGGGTTTGGAAACCTGCAAAAAAGGAATCGGGGAATTACTTTGTCCTGGTTCCCGCGAGTGCCGGCGATGATAGCCAGGAGAAGCTTGGAATGCAGGAAAAAGACCGGGAAAGTATGCGAAATTTTCTTGATGACACCCGTGAACACCTTAAAGGGATGAAGATGAATGAATACCGGCTGAACCTTTCCGAATAATTGAACAAGGGTGTCTTAATCATCTACTTAGTATCAGAAAACCCGACAACCCTTCGACTTCGCTCAGGGACCGGTCAATTCGATATACGAAGAACTTTCCGGATGGTGGTAAGGCAGGCAAAAGGCCATTCATGAGAAAACCACTGAATTTTAGATTTATACATAAGGGCCTTTTGCCTGCCTTACCACCATCCGAAAAGTTCACCCTCTTGAATGAAGTCACCGGTCCCTGAGCGAAGTCGAAGGGTTGTCGGGTTTTCTTGTAAACATCTGATTATTCCAAACGAATGCCTGTTCTTTCGGAAACAGAATTCTCACCGTAATAAGACCTCCATGAAAGCTTAGGGTTTATTCCGTATCTTTAGCGCCGAGGATCTCATCATCGACAAGGATCCTTCCGCAGTATTCGCATACGATGATCTTCTTTCTTGATTTGATGTCGAGCTGGCGCTGGGGGGGGATATTGTTGAAGCACCCGCCACATGCATCCCTTTCAACCGACACCACGGCGAGGCCGTTACGGGCGTTGCCGCGAATCCTTTTATAAGCTGTCAGAAGCCGGGGTTCGATCCGGCTCTCAATGTCTTCGGATTTCCGGTTCATGGCTTCTTCCTCTTTCCGCGTTTCGGTCACGATCTCGTCGAGTTCCTGTTTTTTGCTATCGAGATCACTTTGCCTTTCGGTTAATTTGGTACGCGCTTCATCGATCAGTGCATTTTTCTCATTCATCACCGTAGTAAACTCATTGATCTTCTTCTTGCTCAGTTCGATCTCAAGAGTCTGAAACTCGACCTCTTTCGAAAGAGAATCATATTCCCTGTTATTCCTGACGTTATTCTGCTGGTCCTGGTATTTCTTGATCAGTGATTCGGAATTACTGATCTCCTGTTTCTTATTGGATATATTTTGTTCTAAGCTCTTTACTTCCTGTTCAAAATTTGCGATGCGGGTTTCCAGCCCTATTATTTCATCCTCAAGGTCCTGCACTTCCAATGGAAGTTCACCCCGGAGGATCTTAATCTTATCAATTTCCGTATCGACCTGTTGAAGTTCATATAATGCTCTCAGTTTATCTTCAACGGAAATTTCCGCAGTTTCTTCAATTTTCGATTTCTGCTCAGCCATAGGACTATAGATAATTTATTGGATTTGTAATTACTTCTGACAAACGAATTGCAAATTTAGGGAAATTTTTTGTAACTAATTCATAAAACAATTCTTTTGTAAATTGTTCACTTTCATAATGTCCGATATCCGCCACAAGAATCCTGCCATCGGCTTCAAAGAACTGATGATATTTAAGATCGGAGGTTATGAAGGCATCCACCCCGGCCGACAGGGCCCTGCCTATAAGAAAGCTACCACTCCCTCCGCATACAGCCACCTTTTGTACCTTTCTTCCGGTCAGCTGTGTGTATCTCACGCATCCCGCATTGAAGATGATCTTAACCGCATTGAGAAAATCATGTTCCTCCATGGGCTCCTCGAATTCCCCCGTCATGCCCATCCCTGCTTCCGGCCAGGGATTATCAAGCGGATACAGATCCCAGGCCACCTCTTCGTAAGGATGGGAACTGAGAAGTGCCGAGATCACCCGGTTTTTGAGATGGGCAGGCAGAATGGTCTCCACCCGCGTTTCTTTCTCCTCGTGAAGGCGGCCTTTTTCACCCACATACGGATTTGCTTTCTCCGAGGCCCTGAAGGTTCCGGAACCCTCCAGGTTATAGCTGCAGTTGTCATATTCACCGATGGTACCGGCACCCGCGCTGAACACTGCATCCCTCACCGCTTGGGTGTGTTCGGTGGGAACGAAAAAAACAAGTTTGAACAGCTTCTTTTCAACCGGCTCCAGGATACGCCGGTGTATCAGCCCGAGCTTTCCGCATATCCTGTCATTCACCCCGTGGATCACGCTGTCTATATTGGTATGAACCGACAGGATGGCAATTTCATTTCTGACGGCTTTAACCAGGATCCGTCCGGTGGCATTCCGGACGGACAGGCTTTTTATACCTCCGAAAATGACGGGATGATGGGAAATGACCAGGTTCAGACCGGAAGCAACGGCTTCGTCGAGCACCTCCTCCGTGACATCAAGAGTGATTAGGGCTCCCGTGACGGCGGATTCCGGATCTCCTGTCTGTAGCCCCGAGTTATCGTACGATTCCTGAAGGCTGAAAGGGGCTGTCTTTTCAAAAAGGGCTACGATTTCTTTTAACTTCATCATACAGGTATTTTTTCACGGGAAGGTTGTGGCGGGGAGGCCGGGGTAACGGATACTGAAAATACAAGGTAAAGCACAGAAAATTTCAGCTCTCCATCTCCTCCCTTATCTCGAGAAGCATCTGCTTGATGCCATTAAGGGTCTGAATAACCTCAAAATCATTCACGGCGCCGTCCTTGTTCTCCCTCATTTTTTTCTGGGCTCCCTTGAGAGTCATTCCTTTTTCCTTGACAAGATGATAAATGATATGAAAATTATCGATATCCTCCTTCGTGAAAAGCCGGTTTCCTTTCTTGTTCTTCTTTGGCTTTATAATATCGAATTCTTTTTCCCAGAACCGGATAAGAGAAGTGTTTACATTGAACATTTCCGCAACTTCACCAATCGAGTAGTATAATTTCTCGACTTTTGATTCTTTATACGGCATTTTCGTGAGGGTTAGAAACAGAAACAGCAAAGTATAAAAATTACGCTGAAAAAGCAATCAATTCATTTTATTTCATCCGTTTAAAATTATTTTCATGCAGGATGATCTTTAGAAGGCTCTTTGAAGCAACCCTCCTGGATTGTATTTATGAATTCCGTTTTATCGCCGGCATCTTATCCGGATGAAGCTATTATACCCTTATACGGAACATATAGGGAATGAAGAGGCATCAGTGCATACTCGTCCTTCCTCCTGCAACATTTTGTGCATCTCGTGTACCCGGACTGCTTATCCATCCGTCAGCGCCGATGGCAATGTCATCACCGGGAAAATCCTCCCCGGTTAGTTCCCGGATCCTTCGGGCTGCATTCAAATCCGGATCGGGAACAGGTCCTCCTTCCCCGTTCTGGCGGAAGGAATGTATCCGGGCCTTCACTATCTTTCCTTCGCCGTTCATCCACACCTGCAACATGGGAGCAAAGGCGTTGGGCCCCTGCAGGTTGAACCGGGTCCATGTGCAGAAATTCCCGAGGCTGTATGCAATGAGCCTGTCACGGTAAAATTCAACGGCCCGAACCACGTGAGGTCCGCTGCCGATCACCAGGTCGGCACCGGCATCGATTACAGTATGTGCAAACCGGTATACGTTCCCCCGGTTGTTCCCAAGAAACTCTTCGTCCTCACGGGTTACGTGCTGGTAGTCCTTTCCTTCAGCCCCGCCATGGAAACCTACCACGACAATATCGCAAAGGCTGTCGAGGTGAGCCACGATCCGTGCGGCTTCTGTATAATCCGTCAGGCTGAGCGTCCCTGTATGCGGGGAGAAGGCACAATAAGCGATTTTCAGACCCAGTGTGTCATAAATTGTCCAGGGATCCGTGATCAGCCCTGCGAAATGCATCCCGGCTTTCTTCAGAACCGCAGCAGTGGCTCTCCGCCCCTCTTCCCCAAAATCATTTACATGATTGTTGGCCGTCCCCAGGATATCAAATCCGGCATCGCGTATCTCATTGATATATTCGTCGGGCATCCTGAAAACATAGCAGTTTTCGGGATCCTTACAGGTTTTGGGTATGCCCCCTCCGGATGAGAAAACACCTTCAAGGTTTCCTGTGGCAAGATCGGCAGAACGGATAAGATCCCGGACCGGGTCGAAAAGCGCATGGCAGTCGGGAGGAAGATAGGATTCTTTGGGATAATTCGTTCCGGGCATGATGTCGCCCACGGCTATGATCGAGATCACCCTTGCAGCCGGGGAAATATTCGATCGCAGCGCCCTGATGACTGTACTCTCATCCAGGGGACCAATGAAATTATGCTGAGCGGCATTCTCAAGTTCCATCATTCTCTTGTGAAAATCTCCAGGGGGTATGCGGGATGTATCACGAAACTGCTCCGGCACAGGGAAATCCTGTGAGCCGGCACTTGCAAACGGAAGATAACCCAATATCACGGCTGCGATCAGCACAAATCTCTTTCTCATCATCACTTTATTTTCCCTCCAAAAGTAGTCTTTATCCGTGGTTATTCCTACACCGGGTCCGGGTGAGGGTTTCCGGAGGAAGCCTGAGCTTCCCGTCACCGGGAGCTAATTAATATCGAAACCCGGATCGGCCTGTGAGAGAAGTTCGATCATCCGGTCATATTCCGCGGCGGTGAGATCATTGGTGTAGAAATTGACCGGGTTGACTTTTTTCCTGTTGACGATCACCTCGTAATGAAGGTGAGGACAAACTGACAATCCCGTCGATCCGACCAGACCGATAACATCTCCCCTCTTGACTTTCTGCCCGGGTTCCACAAGTATTTTATAGAGGTGGCCGTAAAGGGTTTCATACCCGTATCCATGATCGATGACAATTTTATTTCCATACCCTCCTCCGGTCATAGATGCCTGGGTGACTGAGCCGTCCGCAGTAGCGAAAACCTTCGTCCCCCGGGATGCTGTAAAGTCGATGCCCTCATGCATCTTCATCACCTTCAGGATGGGATGCATCCTCATACCGAAAGGGGAACCGAACCGAACCAGATCATTGATACTTACCGGCTGGATGGCGGGTCGTGCCGCAAGCCTTTTTTCCTTGTCCCGGGCCATCCCAACCACCTCGTCAAATGATTTTGACTGGACAACCAGTTTCTTGGCCAGGATATCCAGTTCACGGTCCACGGACGCGAAGTAACGGTTATATTTTGATGTCTTAAACTGCCGCGAATCTTCCTTCCCTCCGAAACCTGCGTTTCGCTTGGAACCAGGCACGGGATCGACCTCGAAATAGGTCCGGTAAATGTTGTCGTCATTGTACGTGATATCTCCCAGAATTTTTTCACAACGAAAGAGGTTGACCTTAAGGAGGTCCATTTTCAGGAGGATATCCGTCTGTTTCTCCCCCAGGGACCGGAGGTCTGCTGTTTCGATATTCCGGTCGAAGAGGAAAAACCCGCAGGTGAAAAAGAATGCCAAAAGGATGAAGAATGGCAGGGCCCTGGACAGCCAGCGCCATGCCGGAACATCTTCTTTTTCAAACCTCAGGGTTTGGGGATTGAAATGGAGTTTTTCAGAAGCCATAATTGCAGAAAGGGTACCTTATATTATTAATCGAATGACTGTCCTGATTTTACCGAGAGTTCGATCATCCGGTCGTATTCCTCTGGGGTGAGGTCCAGGAAAAAATAATTCACAGGGTTCACCGGCTTATCATGCAGGAGCACCTCGTAGTGAAGATGCGGTGCTACGGAAAGACCGGTGCTCCCTACCAGGCCGATCACATCTTTTCTTTTTATCCGCTGGCCTGCCCTGACGTTGATCTTGTCGAGATGACTGTAACTTGTTTTGTAACCGAATCCATGATCGATAATGACAATATTTCCATATCCGCGGCCCGATCTGTCAATATCCGCAACTGTGCCGTCGCCTGCTGCATAGACTTCCGTCCCCGTCGGTGCAGTGAAGTCTATCCCTTCATGAAATTTTTCAATCTTATAAAACGGGTGCATCCGGTATCCGAAACCGGAAGCAAGCCTGGTCAGATCCTCATTGTGTACAGGCTGGATAGCCGGAATATTCGATAACATCTCATTTCTCCGTCCTGCATTTGTCATAAGATTAAGGTACTCGGCCGACTGGGTATTGATAACCTGCATTTTGTGGTTAACCTCGATGTTTGTATTCTCGATGATATCACGGTTGGATTTTTCGAGGAGGTAAGTATAATCAGCCGGCCGGGAACCGGCGGATGTAAGACCCCCAAGAGGTTCGGCCTCGAAAATAGTACGGTAGATGTTTTCATCGATCGATTTCAACTCCTTAAGCACAGTATCCACATTGCCATATTTCTCACTGAGAATGGCGTAATCCTGTGAAAGGGCTTCAAATTCCTGTCGTTCTTCACGTTCCCTGGGAGTATCAAATATCAGTGAAAACAGGCCAAGAAAAGCGACAGCCACGAAAATGCTGGACAGAATATAGGTCAACGCTCTAAGTACTCTCTTTCTAAGATCATTTTCTAACTTCCGGTAATGAAGTTTATGGGGATCAAAGATGTACTTATGAGGATTCATCAAAACCTTTTGATGGCTAAAATAAGAAAAAAATGGAAAGCGGGCAGTTTGACCCGGATTATTTATTCACCTGAAGGGTTATTTTGTCGAACTCGTTTGCAGAAAGATCATCAAAATAATAATAGATCGGGTTAAGGGCCTTGTCCTGGTATCTGACCTCGTAATGCAGGTGAGGTCCTGTTGATCTGCCCGTACTCCCCAATTCGCCGATAAGCTGTCCGCGCCTGATCCGGTCTCCTTTTTTCACAAGGATCTTGCTGAGGTGACCGTATCGGGAGGCATAACCATATCCATGGTCGATCTCGACCTCTTTTCCGTAGCCGTGTCCGTTATATGCTGCCGTACTCACAATACCGTCGCCCGTGGCATATACTTTCAGCCCGGTCTCACCTGCCATATCCAGTCCCGAATGCATCTTCCGCGCTCCGGTAAAAGGATCATGGCGGTATCCGAAGGTAGAGGTGAGCCAGAATCTTTCTCCGGGTGAAAGAGGCTGGATCGAAGGTTTGTGGGAAATGAACCTTCGTTGTTCAACAGCTTTCGCATACAGGTCATTGAGAGACATAGACTGGATCTTTGCCTTGATGGAAAGCTTCTCCAGTTTCCTGGCGAGGTTTGTAACTATTTTTTCATTGCGGGAGAAAAGGATGCCCTCGTAATTCTCTGAACCCCCGAAACCGGCTTCACGGACAGATCCGGGTATGGGCTTCATATCAAACACGCTTCTGTAGACTTCATCATCCCTTAGTTGGATACCCGACAGTATTCTCTCTGCCAGTCTTACCGAATCACCCAGTTTGTTGTATTCCCGCCTGAGTTCAGAATTCCTGGAAGCCAGGTATTTTACACGGGGAGAATCGAAAGTCCTGTCTAGCAACAGGCTGACTGCAGCTGTAAAGGCAAAAAGGCCGGCCGCCAGGATCAGTCCGTTCCGGACTCTAATGCGAATAGGCTTTTGAACCTTTTCGAAGAGAAGGGTATCTGGATTGAGGATGTATTTTGTTCTGAACATGCCCGTAATTCAAAGCGTAAATAAAGAAAAGTAACCGACAGAGTCTTCAAATGTAAATATTTAAACTAATTTTACAACCATTGAAAAACTTCGGTTTAGCCTATTTTACAGGGCTTGCAGGATTTAGGTTACAATAGAAATGCAATTTTTACTCGTTTTAAATAAGGGAAGCATATGACTTCAAATGAGATCAGGAAGGCATTTTTGGATTTTTTCGGTGAAAAGGCTCATGAAATCGTACCCTCGGCTCCTATGGTTGTGAAGAATGATCCTACCCTTATGTTCACCAATGCAGGAATGAACCAATTCAAGGAAATCTTTTTAGGACAGGCCGCACCCCGCAGTCCGCGGGTGGCTAACAGCCAGAAGTGCCTGAGGGTTTCCGGAAAGCATAATGACCTTGAAGAAGTCGGACACGACACTTACCATCATACCATGTTTGAAATGTTGGGGAACTGGTCATTTGGTGACTATTTCAAAAAGGAAGCCATCGCATGGGCCTGGGAATTTCTTACCGGTGTGCTTGGTATCGATAAAGAACGGCTTTATGTAACCGTATTCGGGGGAGATGAAGACGATAAGCTGACGGTCGACAGGGAAGCTCTGGAATTTTGGAAATTGCATGTTCCCGAAAGCAGGATCCTCACCGGAGTGAAAAAAGATAATTTTTGGGAGATGGGTGATACCGGCCCATGCGGACCCTGCTCCGAAATTCATGTCGACCTGAGGAATGATGAGGAACGGAAAGCTGTTGCAGGAAGCGACCTGGTAAATAAGAACAATCCCCTGGTAATCGAGATATGGAACCTCGTCTTTATCCAGTATAACCGGAAGGTGAACGGTGACCTCGAAGAGCTGCCAAGCCGGCATGTTGACACGGGAATGGGATTTGAGCGGTTATGTATGGTAGTCCAGGGGAAAATATCCAATTATGAAACCGATATTTTCAGCCATCTCATCGGTAAGATCGCTGAATTTTCAGGCCTTCCTGAAGGCAAAGACCAGGAAACCACCGTTGCTATGCGTGTTGTTGCCGATCACCTGCGCGCAGTCGCCTTCGCCATTGCCGACGGACAACTCCCGTCCAATGTCGGGGCCGGATATGTCATCCGCAGGATCCTGCGCAGAGCAGTTAGATATGCCTATACCTTCCTGGGGCAGGACACTCCCTTTATGTACCGTCTGGTTCCCGCCCTGACGGAGATCATGGGCGGGAGTTATCCCGAACTTATCTCCCGGCAACAACTGATCGGGAGAGTCATCCGGGAAGAAGAAACAGCCTTCCTTCGCACGCTCGACAAAGGCATCGGTATGCTGGACCTGATCATCGAAAAGGCAAAGAGGGAAAACAGAGACAGGGTAAGCGGAAAAGAAGCATTCGAGCTTTACGATACCTATGGTTTTCCCCTGGACCTCACCCAGCTTATTGTGAAAGAGCATCATCTTTCTGTGGCAACGAATGAATTCGCGGCAGAAATGCAGAAACAAAAATCCCGTTCCAGGAAAGATGCGGCCAGGGAAACCGAAGACTGGACAGATCTCACCGGAGGAGGTTCAACCGAAAGTGTTTTCGAGGGGTATGACCAGCTGGAAATGCCGGTGAAGATCACCCGTTACCGGAAGATCCGCCAGAAAGGGAAGGATTTTTATCAGCTCGTTTTCGACAGGACACCCTTCTATGCCGAAAGCGGGGGCCAGGTGGGTGACACGGGTTATATTAAGAACGATGACGGAAGAGTCGGGATCCTGAATACGGTTAAAGAACATAATCTTACCTTACACCTGGTGAACAGGCTGCCTTCAGATCCCCGGGCGGAATTCCTGGCGGTAGTAGAAAAAGACATCCGCACCAGCACCGCCAGCAATCATACGGCCACGCATCTCCTCCATCATGCCCTTCGCCAAATCCTGGGTCCGCATGTTGAACAGAAAGGATCGCTCGTTCATCCCGATTACCTCAGATTTGATTTCTCCCACTTCAGGAAAGTCACCAATGAAGAGATCAGAGAGATCGAGAAGTACGTGAATCAGAAGATCCGGCAAAATCTTGTACTTGGCGAAGAGCGTGAGGTCCCCTTGGAAACTGCCCGTGAGATGGGCGCTATGGCCCTCTTTGGAGAGAAATACGGAGAGAAGGTGAGGGTGATACGATTCGGCGATTCGGTGGAATTATGCGGAGGGACGCATGTGAAAGCCACCGGCCAGATCGGATTTTTCAAGATAACCCGTGAGAGCTCCATTGCTGCAGGTATCCGTAGGATCGAAGCCATTACCGGGGTTAAGGCGGAAGAATATATTTTCGCTCAGAACGATACACTTTATGCCCTCGAAAACCTCCTCTCACCGGGAAAAAGTGTGATCGAAGCCGCGGAGAAACTCCTCCTGGAAAATAAAGAACTCGGACTGAAACTCGAAGAACTCTCTAAGGAAAAGATCGGGGACGTAAAAAAATCCCTGAAAGAAAAAATCGAAAAAATAGGCGATATTCTTTACATTGGAGCAGTACTCGATGTCGGCGATGCAGGGGCGCTGCGCGATCTCGCCTTTCAGCTCAGAGGGGAGACTGACGATCTTTTTCTTGTTCTGGGAACGGGCAACGGCGATAAGGCGAATCTTGTGATCATGATCTCCGATAACCTGGTCGTCGCAAAAAATCTCAATGCAGGTAAACTTATCCGGGAAGTTGCAGCCGAAATTCAGGGCGGCGGAGGCGGTCAGCCCTTCTTCGCAACAGCCGGCGGCAAGGACCCGGCAGGGTTGGAACGAGCCGTTGAAAAAGCACGGGCCTTTGTACAGTCACTGGCGGAATAATTTGTTGATTTGTTGATTTGTTGAATTGTTGATTGGAAGAGGAAGAGGAACCTGGATCTTCTGAAGAATTTGTTGATTTGTTGATTTGTTGATTTGTTGATTTGTTGATGGAGTTCAAACCATCTGTGATAATCTGTGAAATCTGTTGTGAAACTCCCTGAAGAATTTGGTGATTTGGTGAATGGAGTTGAAACCACCTGAAACAATCTCAAACCATTTCAAACAATCCTCAAACAATCCTCAAACCATTCTGTGATAATCTGTGAAATCTGTGGTTAAACTCCCTAAAACCATTTCAAACAATCTCAAACCATTTCAAACCATTTCAAACCATTTCAAACCATTTCAAACCATTAAATTTATTAAAATGTACGCGTCATATCTCCCGGAACGACGATAATATAATCGGCGATATTCAGATTCGGTTCGTCAAGTTTCCCGGTATCTTCCTGGAACACCGCCGAGATCGTCTTCACCGATAACCCCGGCGCATATTGGTTCACGTACCAGACGGTCCCTTCCTTGTTTTCTGAGTGGTATTCCCCGTTGAAATGCAGGAAGATATAGCCTGGTCTTGTATTCTCTGTAATAAAATAACCCATCGTCGCATCCTTTATGGCCTGCGCCTTCGGTAGATTTTCCGACGGTGCATGTCCCATCCCCATGGAAGCCATATTTTTGTAACAGGAAAGTCCCGGATCGTAAGGAACCGGCAAAGGAGCAATAAAAGTTTTGGCCTGGGCTGACAGATCCTCGAGGCTTTCAAATCCACCCCTGAAAACCATGCTGGCATAGCGACGGGGAACATCGGTGGCAACAAAATAAAGGCCGTGGTCATGGGCGAAACTGAGAAGTGGCTTATAGTCGGTATCGTAGTTCTGCCAAAGACGGGCATCATCCTCAAATTTTGAATCATCAAATTTCCCGGCCAGGAATTCATCCAGAATGACCTGGTTATCGTGCTCGAACATTTCAGCGCCTAATACAAGCTGGCTGTCCCTTGCCACGAAGAGATCCTTTGTAAGCTGGAGCTCAAGCCAGTGCCCAATGGGATCGTTGTGCTGTTCACCAAAGAAGACGACATCGGCTGCTGCAAGGTCTTTCAGCATTTTTTCCCATTTAACTTCCTTTCCTCCCGATTTATAAAGCCGGTATGCAGGTTTATCCTGCGAAACGGCCTGGCCGGTTAAACAGGACGCCACTGCAAAGCATAATAATAAAGCTCTCATCTTAGGATAATGGATTAAATTGAAATGACAGGATACCTGTATATCCGTATTCCGGAAAATACAGGCTGGCCATATTTTCGCGGTAAAAATAATGGATTTAAAAGAAAAACGTGCATCAAAAAAATATTTATGCAGTAAGCGCCATATAGGGGAGCGTGTTATTCTGTTTCTGCAGGAAAACGCTGTTATCCGCATAATTGCAACATCAACTCACAATAAGTTCAATACCTGTTTACCTGGTATTCAAATAGTTTACAACTTGTTAAATTTCATATTTGGAATTTATTTGCAACTTGTTAACCGGCATTTGAGTCTTCTTTCAAATACTCAATATCAATAGATCCGAGAATCGTTTTGCATATTGAACCGGCAAGGTTGAAATTTTCAGCTTTTGATTATATTTGAACAAATCAACCCATAATTACATGGACGTAAAACGTACTTTTGACCTTCTTGATCGCTTTAAGGAACGGTATCCTTCCAAAATCGATACATTCGCCGGGAAACAAAACGGGAACTGGCAAAAATATTCATCGAAAGAATATATCCGCCAGTCGAATCTATTCAGTTATGGAATACTTTCCCTCGGGCTCCGCAAGGGAGATATGGTGGTAACTATATCGAATAACAGGCCGGAATGGAATATTGCGGATATGGGTATGAGCCAGGCGGGAGTCATTCATGTCCCGGTATATCCCACGATTAGCCGGGAAGATTATGCGTATATCCTCAACCATTGCATGCCGAAGATCGTGATCGTTTCCGATAAACAGCTTTACGATAAGATCAGGTCCATTGCGGATACCGTCACCTCGATAAATGAAATTTATACCTACAATGATATTAAAGGAGCCCGGAACTGGGCGGAGATAACAGCAAAAGGTGAAGAAAACGAAGAGAGATACAGGGATGAACTCGAAAGCATTAAAAAAGGCATCTCCCCGGAGGACCCGGTTACCCTGATTTATACCTCGGGGACCACCGGCTTTCCCAAGGGGGTGGTCCTCACCCACCGGAACCTCGTCACAAACTTCATTTCCACATCCAAAGCCCATGAACTGGACCACCGGCATACCGTCCTTTCTTTCCTCCCTCTGAGCCATGTTTATGAACGGATGGTGAATTACCATTTCCAGTATAAAGGAATGAGCATCTACTATGCGGAGAATATGGGAACGATCATCCAGGATGTCAATGATATCAAACCCCATATTTTCAATTCCGTTCCGCGCCTCCTCGAGCGGGTGTACGATCGTATCATCGGCAAGGGGAAGGATCTTCCGCCTTTGAAAAAAAGGATCTTCTTCTGGGCAGTCGACCTGGGTCTTAAATTCAACCCGCATGGAAATTCGGCATGGTACAATTTCCTGCTACGGATCGCCGACAGGCTGGTGTTTAGCAAATGGCGGGAAGGACTGGGCGGGCGTCTTGAGATCATCGTATCCGGCGGGGCTGCTCTTCAGCCCAGGCTCGAACATATCTTCTGGGCTGCAGGGATAAAGGTCCTCGAGGGGTACGGGCTTACCGAGACATCCCCGGTCATCGCGGTAAATAACCTGGTGCCGGGAGAGATCATGTTCGGGACTGTGGGACCGGCTTTGGAAGGTGTCGAGATCAAAATAGCTGAAGACGGCGAGATCCTCTGCAAAGGGCCGAATGTTATGAAAGGCTACTATAAGGAGCCCGAACTGACGGCTGAGGTAATCGACAGCGAAGGCTGGTTCCATACAGGTGACATCGGGATGCTCATCGACAATAAGTTCCTGAAGATCACGGACAGGAAAAAGGAGATCTTCAAGCTCTCCAGTGGTAAGTATATCGCACCCCAGGTTATTGAGAACATGTTCAAGGAATCCTTCTTCATTGAGAACCTCATGGTAGTTGGCGAGAATGAAAAGTTTGCCAGCGCACTGATCTCGCCGAACTATGAATTTCTTCACAACTGGGCAGGCAGGCATGGGATCAGGTTCCGTGACAATTCCGACCTCATCGCTAATCCCCTCGTTATCGCCCGGTTCCAGCGGGAGGTGAATGCTATGAACAAGAATCTCGGGCAAACTGAACATATCAAGAGATTCCGGCTGGTGGTCGAGGAATGGAGTCCCCAGGGCGGAGAGATGTCCCCTACCCTCAAACTGAAACGAAGGGTGGTGGCTGAGAAATATAAAACCGTGCTGGATGAAATTTACGGGACCGGCAATAAAATATGATTCCGCTCGTGAGGAAATATCATGTTTGCAGGGCGGTGCCTTACTTTGATCCTATGAAACCAACATGATTGATGACAACTTAAAGGTAACTTGAAAAATTCACTGTCAAAAATCCTCATCGCCTTTGCTTCATCCGGTCCTGTCAACCTTCCGTATCAGCAGGAGAAGCCCCAGGAAGGTTATGAAGCCATTCAGGATCAGGAGCTCGAAGCCAAACCTGTATCCCCAGAACCATTGCTCTGAATACCGGTTAATTATGAAGGTGATCAAGGGCGATACGACCGCAACCACCGGTATCCATCTGTCCTTCACCTGCCATTTCGTAAAAAGGCCAAAGCTGAACAATCCCAGTAGTGGCCCATACGTATAGCCGGCCACGGTATAGATCGCGCTGATCACATTTTCGTCGTTAATAGCCCTGAAGATCATGATCACTGCGGTTACCAGAAGCGAAATGCCAATATGTACGCGCATCCTGGTTTTCCTCAGGGTCCGCTGATCCTTTTTTCCTGCATCCAGAATATCCACCGTGAATGATGTAGTCAGCGAGGTAAGGGCGGAATCGGCGCTGGAGTAAGCCGCAGCGACGAGGCCGATAATAAACAGCACCGTTACGGATGTGCCAAAATAGCCTCCCGTGGCGATCATAGGAAAGAGATCGTCGGTATGTTCAGGAATGGCGATCCCGTTCCGGCCTGCGAAAATGTAAAGGAGGGCGCCGAGAGCCAGGAAAAGCAGGTTGACGGGGACCAGCGACAAGCTCATCCAGTACATGTTCTTTTTTGCTTCCCTGATGTTGCGGCAGCTGAGGTTTTTCTGCATCATATCCTGGTCGAGACCTGTCATTACGATTGCCGTGAATGCTCCTCCCAGGAACTGTTTAACGAAGTTGACGCTGCTCTGCCAGTCATCCATCACCCATACCCTGGAATAAGGGCTGCTTCGTATTGCCTCTGCCATTCCGCCAAAATCCAGACCCAGTTTCCTGCTGACTGCTATCACGGTTATCGTTACCGCGGCCAGCATGCACAATGTCTGGAGGGTGTCTGTCCAGATAATCGTCCGGATACCGCCCCTGAAGGTGTACAGCCAGATAAAGGCAATGGTCACCAGGACGGTTGCGAAAAAGGGAACTCCCCACTGTTTGAACACCGTAAGGTGAAGCACCGAAGCCATGAGGAAAAGCCGCAATGAGGCGCCGATAACCCGCGAGAGAAGGAAGAAGGATGCACCGGTTTTATAGGCATGATTCCCGAAGCGGCGGTCGAGATAAGTATAAATAGAGGTAAGCTGCAGGCGGTAATACATGGGCATCAGGACATTCGCGATAACGAAGTAGCCGGCGAGAAATCCGAGCACCATCTGCATATAGGTGAACTGGCTGGTTCCAACCCACCCCGGTACGGAAATAAAGGTAACACCCGAAAGCGAAGCCCCGATCATGCCAAAGGCCACTACATACCAGGGCGACTGCCTGTTGCCGAGAAAAAAAGAGGCATTATCGGCCTTCCTTCCTGTAATCCAGGATATAATGAGAAGGATGACGAAATAAGCGATGACAATGCTGAGTATGAGTACTGACGACATAACGCTGAGCCGGGTTTGAGGCCCAATATTAGAAAAATAATTCCAATAATCAGGGATGTAAGAATGAATTCACGACGGACCGGATTCAGACGCCGCGGCGTATCAGGGACGGGAGCATTTTCTCCCGTTGGCGGGCGCCGCCGAAGGGCCCCTGATATTGTAAACCGCGACATGGATGCTTCATAAAAAAACATGAGCCCGTATATCATCCGCCTGATTTGATTAACTTTGCATCCGGGAAGATTCACCGGGAATGCATGTTCCCGGTTTCCCCCTGGCGGAATTAGCCGGATGAACACCGGCAATCCGGGAATAAGTTTACCCGATAATAAATGAAAGGAACAGGTGATGTCATTAAATTATCCATCACGGCTGCTTGAAGATGCGATCAATGAGTTTGCTAAACTTCCGGGTATTGGCAACAAAACCGCTTTACGCCTTGTCCTTCATCTTCTCCGGCAGGATCCGGAGGCTGCCGAGGCGTTCGGCAATGCAGTGATCAGACTCAGAAAAGAAATAAAACACTGTAAGATCTGTCATAATCTCTCCGATTCGGAGATCTGTCATATCTGTTCAGATCCGAAACGCGATGCCTCAACCGTCTGCGTCGTCGAGAATATACGGGATGTCATGTCGGTTGAAAATACGAGACAGTACGGTGGCGTGTACCATGTATTGGGGGGGATCATCAGCCCGATGGACGGAATTGGTCCGGGTGACCTGACCATTGAATCGCTCGAGAAAAAGATCAGGGACGACGGCAGCGGGATAAGGGAGATCATCCTTGCCCTGCCCACCACAATGGAAGGAGATACTACCAATTTCTATATTTTCCGGAGACTGCGTGATACGGATGTCCGTATCTCGACCATTGCCCGCGGTATCGCCATAGGTGACGACCTTGAATATGCCGATGAGATCACGCTCGGACGCAGTATCGTAAACCGTACAGATTTCGAGTCAACGCTGAAACAATAAGAACCCGGGATTTAAGGCCTGTCCGGTGCGCCGGAATTTAAAATCTTCTATATTTGTAATTCTCATAATAAACCCCACGCCTGCATGGAACTGAAAAAAGGAAAATATGTGATCGACGGCATTCCGGTCACCGACCTGGTGAAAAAATACGATTCGCCCCTTTACATCTATGAAACGGCCCGGATGAAGAGTCAGTATGAACGTATCACCTCTGCATTCAAAGATACACGGGTAAAGATAAATTTTGCCTGCAAAGCGCTTTCGAATGTAAATATCCTGAAGTATATGAACTCACTCGGCGCCGGTCTCGATGCCGTTTCGATCCAGGAAGTATGGCTTGGGCTGAAAGCAGGATTCAAACCCCAGGATATCATCTTCACACCCAACTGTGTCTCACTCGAAGAAATTGAAATGGGAGTGGGGGAAGGAGTCAGGATCAATATCGACAATATTTCCATTCTTGAGCAGTTCGGCGATAAGTACGGGGGTAAGGTGCCCGTGTGCATCCGCATCAACCCGCATATCATGGGCGGCGGAAACCAGAAGATCTCG
Source organism: uncultured Bacteroidales bacterium (assembly GCA_963771005.1). GTDB lineage: Bacteria > Bacteroidota > Bacteroidia > Bacteroidales > DASQZK01. The sequence continues at coordinate 685,909 of CAVYRO010000003.1, read as the reverse complement.
ACGGGACATATCGATTCCAAGTTCGGTATCTCCATCTACCAGACTCCCCATGTACACCGGATCATCGAAACCTATAAAATGAGGGTGGAGGGCCTTCATATGCATACGGGTTCGGATATCCTCGATGTGGAGGTGTTCCTGAAAGGCGCAGAGATCATGCTCGAGACGGCAAAAGAGTTTAAAAATCTCGATTATATCGATTACGGAAGCGGCTTCAAGGTGGCATATAAAGCGGATGACATTGCCACCGACATAGAGGAACTGGGTAAGACCCTCTCCGCACGGTTCAACGAATTCTGCAAAAACTACGGCAAAGAACTTACCCTGATCTTCGAACCCGGAAAGTTTCTGGTCAGTGAAACCGGTTATTTCATCGCAAGGGTCAATGTAATAAAGCAAACCACCTCAACTGTTTTCGCGGGACTCGATACCGGGCTTAATCATCTCATCCGTCCTATGTTCTATGATGCTTACCATCACATCATCAATGTTTCAAAGCCGGAAGGAAAAACCCGGATCTATACCGTCGTAGGCTATATCTGTGAAACCGACACCTTTGGCTGGAACCGGCGTATCGTGGAACTTGCGGAGGGTGATTACGTGGCATTTTTTAATGCCGGGGCTTATTGTTTTGCCATGTCCTCAAACTACAATTCCCGTTTCAGGCCCGCCGAAGTACTGATAGACAAAGGAAAAGATTACCTGATCAGGAAACGTGAAAGTATGGAGGACCTTCTAAAAAACCAGATCATGATCGAAGGCGATTTCTGATCCATAAAATAACGGTTCACCCTTTCAAAAACACATGGACCTTTCCATAGTCATTGTCAACTATAACGTCAGATATTTTATCGAACAGTGTCTGCACTCCGTTTCCCGGGCTATGCGGAACATTGAGGCAGAGGTTTTTGTAGTGGATAATAATTCGGTCGACGGTTCCTGCGCGATGATCCGCGAAAAATTTCCCTGGGCGCACCTGATCGAAAACCACGTCAATGCCGGTTTCAGCAAGGCGAACAACCAGGCCGTGAAGTTGGCAAAGGGACGATACATCCTTCTGCTTAACCCGGATACGGTGGTGGAGGAAGATACTTTTGAAAAATGCATCGGTTTCATGGATACACATCCTGAAGCAGGGGCAATGGGTGTTAAGATGATCGACGGAACCGGAAATTTCCTGCCAGAATCGAAAAGGGCCCTTCCCACGCCGGCCGTCGCCTTTTATAAGGTGTTTGGACTATCGAGGCTATTTCCCGGGTCCCGCATCTTCGGCCGCTATCATCTCGGTTTTCTTCACAAGGATAAAACCCATGAAATTGAAGTCCTTGCAGGTGCCTTTATGTTCATCCGGAAAGAAACCATGGATAAAACAGGGCTCCTCGATGAGACCTTTTTCATGTACGGCGAAGACATCGATCTCTCATACAGGATCATAAAGGAAGGTTACAAAAATTACTACTTCCCCGGTACCACCATCATCCATTACAAGGGAGAAAGCACAAAAAAGGGGAGCATCAATTATGTGCTCGTCTTCTATAATGCCATGATCATTTTTGCGAAAAAGCATTTCTCGAAAAAGAATGCCAGGATGTTCTCCCTCCTCATCAACATGGCCATCTATTTCAGGGCATCGCTTTCTATCATCAGGCGCTTTCTTGTGCGGATATACCAACCCCTTATAGATTTCATCCTGATCTTCGCCGGCTTTTATTTTCTCACACCCCTGTGGGAGAGGTTCAAATTTGATACAAAAAGTCATTTCCCGCCTGAATTCATGGCCTACGTAGTGCCTCTTTATATCCTCATCTGGATCCTTTCGATGTATTATTCCGGGGGATATGATAAACCGGTCCGGCTATGGAGACTTTTCAGGGGACATATCACGGGGACGATCATCATCCTGGTGCTTTATGCCCTGATCCCTGAACATTACCGCTTTTCAAGAGCTCTTATCCTCTTCGGTGCGCTCTGGGGAATGATCATCATCTTGCTGCACCGTCTCGCCGGTAACATCTTTGGGGCTGTGGATTATGAATTTTCAGCCAACCGGAGGAAGAGGCTTGTTCTCGTCGGCCGGCCTGCCGAGGTGAAACGAGTGAGCAGCATTCTCGGGAAAACGAGGATAAAACCCGAAATTGCGGGGTTTGTGAATCCGGACAGCGATAGCGGAATAAGCGATAATTTTTTTCTGGGAAGCCTTGAACAACTGCGGGAGATCATCCGGATCCATAAGGTTGATGAGATCATTTTTTGTTCGGGCGACCTTGAGGCACGCGAGATCATCAGGAACATGACCCGTCTCACGGATATACAGGTCGAATTCAAGATTGCCCCCCCGGAAAGTCTTTCCATAATTGGCAGTAATTCGATCAATACGGCCGGAGAGCTCTACCTCATCCATTTCAATTCGGTAAGCAGGGGTAAAAACCGCAGGAGCAAAAGGCTTTTCGATATTATCTCCTCTGTCATTTTAATCCTGTTGTCCCCACTTTTTTTCTTTTTCTTCAGAGATTATCATCTTTTTTTGAAAAATTCTTTCATTGTTTTGTCAGGAAAGAAAACCTGGATCGGTTATTCACGTAAAAGTGATCTTAGCATGCTCCCATCACTCCGAGATGGCGTTTTCGATGTGAACAGTCTCAGTGGCGAAGAAGCCGGGGAATCATTTATTGAGAAACTGAATTTTGAGTACGCACGCGATTACAGGATAGCGGTCGATTTCAATACGCTTTGGAAGAACCTGATGAATGCCGTAAAAAAGCATGAATAGTCCGGACCCGGTTCTTTCATTTTTGACGGAAATTTTCAGGACGTTGAAAGGGTTTTGTATAACCTGTATCAAAAACACAGGAAAAAGAGAAGGATACGAAAACTCAAAATGCATTACTTTCGTACAAGTTTTTACATTTGTTAGATAAACCAATCGCCTTTCGTGGCATTCCTGTGCCGGGAAAGGTGGATAAAAAACGAGTGGATCCTTTTACCGGCATAACAGCATTCGACTGATATACAGCCGAATGCATAAATATTGAAAGAAGCAATGAACAATAATACGGTCCATCCGGCCGGATTTTAAAAACAGGATGGCCTGCCTTTCGGAATAATAACAATACTGAAATCAAATACGGATGAAAAAGGCCTTTGCATTACTTTGTCTGACTGCAGGTATTTTAACAGCAGGTCTCGCGCAGCAGACAGATCTCCGGCAGCTTTTCCTGGAAGCTGAATCTTATTATCTTTTTGAAGAATACAACGAGGCCCTTCCCTTGTATCTTCAGCTTCACCGCGACGATCCGGATAATAATAACGTCAATTTCAAGATCGGGGTATGCCTGGTAAACAGCCCATACGAAAAGGATAAATCCATTTCTTATCTTGAAAGAGCCATAAAAAATATCGACCCGAAGTATAAGCAGAACAACTTCCGGGAAACATCCGCGCCGCCCGAAGCCCTCTTTTACCTGGGTACGGCATACCGGATCAACAACCAGCTCGACAGGGCCAGGGAATATTACCGGAAATTCCTCAAAACAGTCGATCCCGAAGTGTTTGACACCACACTGATAATTGCCCAGATTGAGGCCTGCAATGCCGCTGCCATACTCATGAAAAAGCCGATCGATTACGACCGGCAGGATCTTTCGGAAATGATCAATACCCGCTTTGCCGAGACCAACGCGGTGGTTTCCGGGGATGAAACAAAAATGGCTTTTATATCGCAACTTCAGTTTTATGATGCCATTTTTTTTACCGAAAAAGTGGACGGAAAATGGAAGGCACCAAGAAATATAGTGCCTGAGCTTGGGGTTGATGGTGATGTCTATCCAACCTTCCTTTCCTACGACGGTAAGGAGATGTTTATTTACAGGAGCGACAATTTCATTGGAAATTTATATTCCACAAAGCTGGTGAATGGTAAGTGGTCACCGCTCGAAAAGCTCAATGACAATATCAATACACGGTATTGGGAATCGCATGCCTCGATGACGCGTGACGGGAAATACCTTTATTTCACCAGCAACCGAAAGGGAGGTTATGGTGGTCTCGATATATACAGGTCGCAGCGGCAGGCCGGCGGTGACTGGGGCCCTGCGGTAAACCTCGGACCTGTCATCAATTCCGGGTACAATGATGATACGCCTTTCATCACCGAAAACGGTACCAAACTGTACTTCAGCTCCTACGGACACTATAACATCGGCGGATATGATATTTTCCTCAGCAAAAGAAAATCCGACGGATCATGGGCCGAACCGGTTAATCTCGGTTACCCCGTGAATACGACCGATGATGACCAGTTCTTTTACCCCGTGAGGGATGGACAGGTTGCCTACTATTCCCGGTTCTCACCCGAAGGCCATGGAAAACTTGATATTTACAGGTATGAAATTTATAATCAGGATAACCCGAGGATGTTCCCTATCTCAGGACTGCTTCAGTATATGGGCGAGCATGTCGATTCTTCGGAAATTACCATTTCCGTCGTGAAGTCCCTCACGGGTGATACGGTCATTTCCGTTAATCCCTATGCCAACGGAAACTTCCGTTTCTCGGTACCTGCAGGAAACTACAATATGATATTCGAAAGCGACAGATTCAAAAAGCATATGCAGCAGCTCAGCGTCGCATCCACCACTCCCCACGAGGGATTTATCCTGCCAGGGGTGATCCTCCTTGAGCCCCTGCCCCTGCCCCTGCAACTTTCAGCTGAAGAAAAAGATAAGCTACTGACCATCAGGGATACACTTATAACCGTGAATGGGAGCGAAGAGGCGAAGATCCGGTTCAATGCTGAAAAAGATTCGCGTGCCATCGTGGAAATATATAACAATGGAGTCCTGGCTAAGACTGATACCATTGAAGTGAACCGGAAAAGACAGAGTTATGAATTCATCCCCGAGCCGGGTCGCAATAAGGTTGTGATAACCGTTGAAGATGAAGACGGAAACAGGGTTCAGAAAATTGCCGAGGTAATCCGTGAAGACAATGCAGCGGAAATGAGCGAAGATGATTCTGTCAGCCATAATACCCAGGTGCTGTCACAGAATTCAGGTGCAGTGGATAATGAGACGGGAACGAAGGACGTAAACCTTGAAATCCTGCGGAATAAACTGGAAAAATACGCCCAGGGTGATCTGAAAGCAATTCTCGATACCCTAAATATGGCCGCAGCAGGCATAAATACTGCTGAAGAGCTTGAAAACTGGCTAAAAGAACATGCCGGTGATTATGATTATACTTCTGAGGATGTGAAGGAGCTTTTTACCAAAACCCTTACCGAAAAAGACCTTCAGGAATTCATCCGGGATATGAAAAGGGTATCCAAAGACCGCCTGCAGGAAACCCTCGAGAATATTCATCCGGAAACGATCAGTATTGAAACACCCCGCCAACTCGTGGATCACCTGGTCTCCACTGCAGGCGAAAATGGTTTTACACCCGGTGACGTGGCGGGATCGCTGGGTATTCTTGCTTCAAGAGAAACAAATGACCCGCTTTTGCTACTGGAGATTCTGAAATCAGCAGATCTCTCTGATGCACTCGCGGCTTATACCTCTAAAATCAGACTCCGGGATGAGGATATAAAAACGGCTGCGGATCTTGCCATCCATCTCTATGATCATGCATCGGAAGGCAACTACAGTAAAAAAGATGTCCTTAATATCATGACAGGCCTGGCAACCGCACGTGGCGCCGAATTGCTGCGTGGAAATCTTACCAGGATCGCTACGGGTGATCTCAAAGCCCTCCTCGATAGCCTTGATATGCCTTCCAATAGAATCAATACGGCTAAAGATCTGACAGATTTCCTTTACACGAATAAGTACAAGCTTAACTATACGGATGACGATGTGGATGCCCTTCTCAGGGGAGAATTGAACGGGGAAATCAGGAACATAGAACATCTCCTGCACGAGATGGAAGGACTCTCTGAAGGAAACCTGAAAGAATTCCTCTCGTCAATCGATGCCGGTAAAGCCGGTTTCAGCTCGGAAGAGGAATTTATTGGATTTTTAAGAACTAACGCCGACAGCCTTGGCTTTTCGGAAGAGGACGTGGACAAGGTTCTTCTTAAGCTGGCCTATGACGGCGATCTTGAAGAGATCATAAGGAAGATGGCAGACTTTGCGTCTCCCGGGCTTAAAGACAGGTTGCTCTCCCTCGATTTGGAAAAGGAGAATATTCATACCCTCGATGATGTGATCCGGGATCTATTCGAGAATTCTGACAAGTACGATTTTAAACCTGATGATGTTATCCGGATGCTCTCCGATTATACCACCCGTGGTAACCTGCAACTTTTCCTAAGAAGACTGGCGGAGGTGTCGGAAGGTAATACAAGAAATTTCATCCTTGCGATCGATCCTTCAAGGCTGGGCATCTATTCAAAACAGGACCTGGTGAATTACCTGCTTGAACAGGCAGGGGCCGGAAACGTGGATAAAACGGACATCATTCATGCTATCCTTAAGGTGGAAGAGATTCCCGCTTCCGTTATCATACCTGTTCTGAAAGCTCTCGCCACCGACGACCTCCGTAAACTTCTCACGGGTACACCCTCCGACATAGGGTATGCCGATGATCTTTTTACCTACCTCCTGGCAAAAGCAAAAGAAGATGATTCGGCCACTAAAGAAGCAATTCTGGATATCTTCAGCAAGTACCTGATGAATTATGATCTGCAGATCTTCCTGAAAAACCTGACCGGGAATGCTTCCGGCGACCTGCTCTCCCTGCTTCAGGAGACCAACATCAGCGATGAAGGGATAAACAGCGTGGAAGATCTCATCCGGTATATTTTCGACCAGGCCGGAAACCGCAGCTACACCAGGGACGATGTATACCACCTCCTGGCAAGGGTAATCGCTCAGGATAATCTCCGCAATTTCGTTCAAAAGATGAAGAGATTTGCCGGTCCCGGACTGCGTAGGGCCCTCGACGAACTCGATCTTGACAAACTGAACATCCGGAGTACGGATGATCTCATTCAATACCTGGTGAGCGTTGCCGGAAAATACGGATTTGATATTTCGGAAATATGGGATGCCGTACTCAAAATGGCCATGGACCAGTCGGTGATGCAGGAAAACCTTAAAGTCAACCTTGAAAAGGAATTCAGCAAAAACCTCTTCAAACGGGGCGTTCGTATGACTATCGGGATCATCGTCGTTGAAGGCCTGCTCATCTTCATTCTCATCCTGCTGGCCAGAAGGAAAAAAAGGAGACGGATGAAAGAAGAGAATGAAGAATAAGAGGAAAGGACTGTGATTATATCCTGTGGGAGTTGAACACCGACATTAACCACTTTATCAAATTAATCTGCGATAAACAGTAATTAGAGGGGTAATTTTTCTGAACTCTTGAATAAATTTTTAAATTTGCTATAATCAATCAATTATAGCTATCCCCATGAAAAAGCTAACCCTTCTCTTACTGTTAGTTACGATTTACCCTGCCATTCGGTTAGACGCACAGAAGGACGCGGAGAGATTGAACTTTTATGATGGAGAATTTTTCCTTTCAGATGAATCTTACCAGGATGCCCTGTTATCATATAAGAAAGTATATGATGCTGGTTACCAGGACAATGCTAATGTTAACTACCGCATTGGCATGTGTTACCTCAATATAGAAGGGGAAAAGGCTGAAGCTATTCCCTACCTTCTCAAAGCCGTTACCAATATTTCTGAAAGTTACCGCGAAGGAAATTTCAAAGAAGAATCCGCCGCTCCGGATGCCCTGCTTTTCCTGGGAAATGCATACAGGATCGATAACCAGCTCGATAAGGCCATAGAAACGTATGGGGAATATCTCGATCGTTTTAAGAAAGGATCCGAAAAGGAAAGACTCTACGCAACCCAGGAGATCGAAGCCTGCCGCAGAGCGAAAGATGCCATAATGAACCCCGTAAATATCAAAACGGATAACCTGGGGAATACGTATAACACCAGCATGAATAACTTCAATGCTGTAGTATCCATGAACGACAGCGTGATGGCCTATATGACAGAACGCAAGTTCTACGATGCGGTCTACTTCTCGAGAAAAGTGAATGGGAAGTGGACGAATCCCGTCAACATCACTCCACAGATCCAGTCGGACGGTGACCAGTCTGTCTGTTCACTCTCTGCTGACGGTAAGACGATGTTCCTCGTGAAGATCTCTAATTTCGATTCCGACATTTTGGTCAGCGACTACGACCAGCAGACATGGTCCAAATCAAGGAATATCGGAAAGCCCGTCAACAGCAAATTTTTCGAGTCCCATGCCAGTCTTTCCCCCGACGGCAGAAAACTGTATTTTACTAGCAACAGGAGCGGAGGCGAAGGCGAAATGGATATTTATGTCTCAGAAATGACAGCATCCGGAGATTGGGGCGAACCCGTAAACCTCGGAAAAAACATCAATACTCCGCTCAACGAGGAAAGCCCCTTTCTGACCGCGGATGGCAAACGTCTTTTTTTCAGCTCCCAGGGTCATGAGACCATCGGTGGATATGACATTTTCTATTCTACACTCAACGAGGACGGTTCATGGTCAAAGCCAGTTCCCGAGCCCTACCCGCTGAACACCACCGATGATGATGTCTTTTTCTTTCCCCTTGACGACGGTGAGAAGGGTTATCTCACGAGATACCAGTCCGACGGGTTGGGAAGCGGGGACATATATGAGATCCAGATCAATCCGGTTCCCGAAACCGCAGGTCTTAACAAGGCAGAGCAGGATGTGGTAAAGGACATTCCCCAGGTGAAAGAAACCAGGGAGATGGAGAATGCTATTCCCGATATTTCCGAAAATCCCGCTAACGAACCTGTTACGGAAGAACCCGTAGAGGAAAAGCCGGATACACAAAATATTCCTGTCGTTGAAGCGGTAAGTCCAGAAAAGCCTGCACCGGCCGAAGAACCTGTTCCCATGGCGGCTTACCATGTGAAACCCATATTTTTTGACTTCGACAGCTATGCCCTCTCCGGCAACGCAAAACAAAAGCTGGAGGATATCAAAGCTCTGATGCAGGAATATCCGGACATCACTCTCGAAGTTCGCGGTCATACCGATGCCATCGGAAGTGAAACCTATAACCAGGCACTTTCGGAAAAACGGGCCCGCTCTGCAATTCAATATCTTGCAAACCAGGGGATTCCTTCCGGCCGGATGCAGTTCAAAGGTTTCAGCGAAGACCAGCCGGTGGCACTCAATCGCACGCCCGACGGCCGGGATTCCAGCGAAGGAAGACAGCTGAACAGGAGGGTGGAATTCAGGATCACCGGATCTGAAAAGGGCCGGATCATTATCGAAACGGTTAATGTGCCGGATAACCTGAAGATTCAATGATTTCTACTCTCCGGCGGGAATAGATCTGCCGGATATTCATTAAATATACAGGTACAGAGCCAGTCCCCGGGAATGGACAGGCCACCGCACAGGTAGATGTAGCGTCGAAAAGCTGTCTCCCTGTCACATGCCATCATTTGCCCCGATTATTGAATCAATTCCCAGCAATCTTACGTATAGAAAGAATGGTTTCTTTCGCATCCCCGCCATTCCTCTAAACTAAAAATGGGAAGGCTGGTGGCGTTTTATACTTTGTTGAATATTTTTGAAAAATTGGGAAGTTTCCTATCTTTAAACGGAGTTACTTAAGATAATCTACAGTTTATGAATAAATTCCTGTTATTCCTCCTTATTCTTCCGCTCGCAGCGCCTTGGGCCACAGCTCAGAAGGAGGATACGGATAAATTATTCGATGACGGGGAGTTCTTCTATTCAACCGGGGAGTACAAGGAAGCAGCCTTCCTTTTCGCGAAGCTCGTGAACATGGATCCGGAAAATGCAAATTACAATTACCTCGCCGGAGCTTCCTTTCTCAAGGTAAAAGGTGAAGAGAGAAAGGCCATTCCTTATCTTGAAAAAGCGGTCGAAAATACTACGCTCAAATATAAGGACCGTAATCCGAATATACACAGGGCACCCTGGCATGCCTGGTTCTTCCTGGGGAATGCTTACAGGATAAATAACCAGTTAGATGAGGCGCTGGATGCCTATACCCGGTTTATGGATCTCCGCGATTTTGAAAAAAAATACAATCTCCGCATCGTTCAGAACGAGTTGAAGGCTGTTGAAAGGGCAAAGATCATCCAGGATTCACCGCTCAATCTCATCAGGGAAAAAATTTCCTTAGCAGTCGATGACGGAACAACGACTTTTCGCCCTGTGGTCAGCATCAATGAAAATTCCATGGTATTTATGAAATCCCTTAAGTTTTACGATGCGATCATGTATACGTGGAAAATCGACGGTCAATGGGTAGAGCCTGTCAATATAACTCCGCAGGTAGGCTCAGACGGGGATATGGTCCCGTCCGCCCTTTCAGCTGACGGCACTGAACTACTCCTGGTAAAAACATCCGAATCGGGTGACGGGGATATCTACCTCAGCAGGCTGAACGGGCAGACCTGGAGCAAGGCCGGGAAGATGAACAAGAATGTAAATACCACCAAAAATGAGGCGCATGCCTCGTTCTCACCCGACGGCAAATCGCTCATCCTGTCCAGTGACCGCCATGGTGGTTTCGGGGGACTCGATCTTTACATCCTCAAAAAGACAACTGACGGTGAATGGGGGGATCCCGTGAATTTAGGCCCGGTCATCAATACCCCTGAAGATGAAACCTCGGCCTTCCTCGTGGAAGGCGGCAAAATCCTTTACTTTTCCTCCCGAGGTCATTTCAACATGGGAGGGTATGATATCTTCTACAGCAACCGGAAAACCGACGACAGCTGGGGTGAGACAAAAAATATCGGCTTCCCTTTAAATACGACCAACGATAATGACTTTTTTCAGCCCGTGAAATCTGGAAAAACCGGTTATATAGCTCTTTTCGGACAGAAAGAAACCGACAGGGTGGAGGAAATTTATCGTATTAAGATCCTTCCCCTCACCGAACCGGCAACCGTCACCAAATCCATTTTTAACGACAGTTTCAGTATTATCCTGAGCGAGGAGGAGAACGGGGAGAATATTACGGTGAAGTACGATGCCGCATCCGATACCTTCACGGTTGTCTCACCCGGAGGTAAATCATATAGGGTAAAACTGCTGCGAAAGAAGGATTAAATGAACTGCCTTTTGCCGTAATCCATAAAAAAATGGGTAAAAATGGGGTCACCGGTGCTTGAAAATAATATGATCCGTCTCCGTGCCGTCGAACCGGAAGATCTGGAGATCATCTTCCAATGGGAGAATGATACCTCTATATGGTACCTCAGCAATACAGTCACTCCTTTTTCGAAATTCACCCTTAACCAATATATTGAATCGGCCCGTCAGGATATATTCGAGGCAAAACAACTCCGGCTGATCGTGGAGCATAAGGAAGAGAAACGTCCGGTTGGGGCCATCGACCTCTTTGAATTCGATCCTTTCAACCAAAGGGCCGGAATCGGGATCCTCATCAGCAGGAAAGAGGACCGAAAAAAGGGATATGCTTCGGAAGCATTGGAAACACTTATAAAATATAGTTTTGAGATCCTCATGCTCAAACAGCTCTATTGCAATGTAAGCGAAAATAATTCCGACAGCCTCCAGCTTTTCATCCGGCACGGATTCGTCATCACCGGCCAGAAAAAAGACTGGATCAAAACCCTCGACGGGTGGATGACCGAATATTTTCTGCAGTTAGTCCGTGACTGAGGGTCCGGCAATTACCGGGTATGAAGGGATCTCCCCGAGAAATACGATCTTCCGCTCTGAAAAATCGATCCTGCAGCAATAATGTTTCAGCCCGTTGGTCACGATAAGGTAACTGACCCTGAAAACCATATTGTACACAGCGATCTGGTCGAAAACTTCCGGTTTAATGGTGACCTCCGGAGCCTTGCATTCGACCATAACAACCGGGTGCCCGGTGCGGTCATATATCAGGATGTCACACCGTCTGGCCATCTTATTGTAGGACAGCGATTTCTCCATGATGATCCCCGAAGCAGGGTACGCTTTTTCCTGAACGAGAAAAGCTGCAAAATTCTGCCTCACCCATTCTTCGGGTGTGAGTCGCACATACTTCCTGCGGAAAGGATCGAAAATATAATCTAAACCGTCCTGAGGTTTTATTTTGAAAGAATAAGTTGGTAAATTCAGGGCTCTCATGGGCAAGGATGTTCAACACAAACCTAAGGATTTTTCCATGAAGTTGAAATAATCCGGATAGCATAAAAAAATAATGGGAGTTCCCTAAAGTAAAGTTTAAATTTACATTCTTATTCTTCCGCTGAGATCATTCATGGTTGGAAGGACTGAAACCGGACTCTGATATGAAAACCAAAGAAGAAATTGTAAAGAACTGGCTTCCCAGGTATACCGGCAACCGGCTGGAAGATTTTGGAAAGTACATCCTGTTGACCAACTTCAATCAGTATCTTGAATTTTTCTGTGATATCAACCATACCGATGTCATCAGCTGGGATCGTCCTATGCCCTGTGCCAATGCCAACGGGATTAGTATGATCCATTTCGGAATGGGCAGCGCCAACGCTGCAACCATCATGGACCTGCTGAGCGCCGTCGAACCCAATGCCGTTCTTTTCCTTGGTAAATGCGGGGGACTGAAGAAAAAAACAAACTCGGCGATCTAATCCTGCCCATCGCAGCTATCCGCGGCGAGGGGACATCGAACGATTATCTTCCTCCCGAAGTGCCTGCGCTCCCGTCTTTTAAGCTGCAACGCGCTGTTTCTTCAACCATCCGTTCCCATGGCAGGGATTACTGGACGGGCACGGTTTTCACTACTAACCGAAGGGTGTGGGAATACGATGAGGATTTTAAGGAATACCTGAGGATAACGAGATCGATGGCTATCGACATGGAATCGGCCACCATCTTCACCGTCGGCTTTGCTAACGAGATCCCTGTGGGGTCCCTCCTCCTCGTAACGGATCAGCCTATGATCTCCTCGGGAGTAAAGACCGAAGAAAGCGACCGAAGGGTAAATGAGAAATATACACTGGACCACCTGAAAATCGGCATCGATTCCATGATCGAACTACTCAATAACGGTGAATCCGTGAAACATTTAAGATTTGATTGAATATGGCAGGAGACTCTCTTACGTATGAACAGATCCTGAAAGATCTTACAAACAAAATTTATCAGCCCATATATTTCCTTAGCGGCGATGAATCTTACTATATTGACCGGATCACCTCCTTCATCATGGAAAATGTGTTGACGGAGGCGGAAAAATCCTTTAACCAAACCGTATTCTACGGGAAGGATACCGAAGCAGCCACCGTGATCAACACAGCCAAACGATACCCCATGATGGCCGGAAGGCAGGTGGTGATCCTGAAGGAAGCACAGGAAATGAAAAATTTCGATGACCTCGCCTGGTATTTCGAAAAACCCCTCAGTTCAACAATTCTTGTCGTATGCTACAAGTATAAGAGCCTCGACAAGAGAAAAAAGATCTTTAAAACATTGAAGGATAATGCCCTCATCTTTGAATCCAAAAAGCTGTTCGACGACAAGATTCCGCAGTGGATAGCCGACGAACTTAAAAAAAGGGGATATAAGACCGAGCCCAAAGCCGCCGCCCTCCTGACCGAGTTCCTTGGGAACGATCTTTCCCGGATCGAAAATGAGCTGACCAAACTTATCATTGTCCTGCCTGAGAATATCAGGATCATCACCGTCGATCATATCGAAAAGAACATCGGCATCAGTAAGGAGTATAATAATTTTGAATTGCAGAAGGCACTCACCGGCAAGGATGTAGTGAAGGCAAACCGGATCATCCGGTATTTCGCGTCCAACCCCAGGAACAATTCCATGGCCCAGACTATTACAAGTCTTTATTTTTACTATACCAAGATCCTCGCCTACCATGTCTTGCAGGATAAATCGCCGGGAAATGTCGCCTCAGTCCTGCGCATCCATCCTTTTTTCGTGAATGAATATGTTAAGGCTGCAAGGGCCTGTCCATCAAGAAAGGTAGTGGCTATCATTTCCCTGCTGCGGGAATATGACATGAAATCCAAAGGCTACGGGAATGTATCGGCCGATCAGGGTGACCTGATGAAAGAACTTATATATAAAATTTTACACTAAATAAATTCTCATGATCACTATCATTATCGTTGTCATCACTGCCATTGTTTCAATAATCTGTTTCAGCCGGGATGACCTTTTCAGGAAATTTGACTTCACACCTTACTATATTATCAGGCAAAAGGAATGGTACCGGTTTATCTCGCACGGCTTTGTGCATGCCGACTGGGTTCATCTCATAGTGAATATGCTTGTATTCTTTTCCTTTGGTACCCATGTAGAGCATATTTTCAAAAGCCTGGAAAACCAGGGGATCCTGTTTTCCGCACCTCTCGGGTATATCATCCTGTACTTTGGAGGGATGATCATTGCCTCGCTCTCCACCTTCTTCAAACACCGGGATGATGCCGGATATGCATCGGTGGGAGCTTCAGGGGCCGTTTCGGCAGTTTTGTTCACCAGTATTTTTTTCTCTCCCCTTGACAAGATCCTTTTTTACGGGATTATTCCCATGCCCGGATTTGTATTCGGAATCCTTTACCTGGTGTATTCCACGTATATGGGCCGTTCGGGCCGTGGAAACGTCAATCATGACGCCCATCTCTGGGGTGCCGTTTTCGGTATCGTCTTCCCGCTTATTATCAACCCGCACTTTTTGCAAAATTTCATCAACCAGTTTTAAGATGAACAGGGCCGTATTTTTTGACCGCGATGGGGTAATAAATAATGAGGAAGGATTGTATTACATTTACCGGCCGCAGGATTTCCGGTTTAACCGGGGGATAAAGCAGGTATTGAAAGTACTCACCGGGCGGGGATTTCTCCTCTTCCTGGTGACGAACCAGGGGGGGGTCTCCAGGAAGCTGTATACCCGTGAGGATGTGGACAGGATACACGGGGTGATGAATGCAGAGCTCCAACGGGAAGGGATCTCCTTCAGCGAGATTTACATCTGCCCACATCATCCCGATGTGGAGAACTGCATCTGCAGAAAGCCGCAGACCCTCTTTTTCGAAAAAGCCATCGCCCGCTTCGACATCGATACGGATGTTTCATGGTTTGTTGGCGACAGGGAAACAGATATTCTGGCGGGAAGAAATGCGGGATTGAAAACGATCCTGGTGAAACCGAATGAGGATATGCTTTTTCTTTCGGATGTAATTAAATAGTATCAGATAGAAAACTCGATGACCCTTCGGCTTCGCTCAGGGACCGGTGAGTTCATTCAAGAGGGTGAACTTTTCGGATGGTGGTAAGGCAGGCAAAAGGCCTCTATGTATAAATTTAAAATTCAGTGACTTGCGCAAGAAGGGCCTTTTGCCTGCCTTACCACCATCCGAAAAGTTCTTCGTTCATCGGATTGACCGGTCCCTGAGCGAAGCCGAAGGGTCATCGAGTTTTCTGGCACTAAATAGACAGCTTTCAGTTCATGCCCGGATTTTCAGGGAAGTTAGCCCAGACCTGGTACTTGTTGTTCATCCGTTTGAGCACGTCGTTCCAAAAATTGATCTGATCGGATTCCATGATCATCGCAGGATCCAGTTCACCCACGAGCCATGCGTTCTCTCCGATTTCGCCTTCGAGCTGTTTGGGTGCCCAGCCGGAATACCCCAGGAAAAACCGGACCTGCTTCACCCCTACCTTCCCCGCTATGATCAGGGATTTAAGGGTATCGAAATCACCACCCCAGTAAATGTTCGCGTAGACGTGGACACTCTCGGGAATGAATTCGCCGAGAGTATGCACAAAATGAACCGTATTGGTATTTACAGGCCCGCCAATGGAAATGCCGGTATCCACCTCCGGAAAATCCTGGATCACATCCTGGATATGGAGGTCCACAGGCTTATTCAGAACAAAACCCACTGATCCTTCGTCGGAATGCTCCGTAAGCAGAACTACCGCCCGTTTGAAGTAAGTGTCACTCAGAAAAGGCTCTGAGATCAGGATCCTTCCCGGACTGGCCACCTTATCGTTTTTTATCTTAAAGAAATCGATGTTTAGGCTCATGGAAGACTGGTTTTTTCTGTCTGAACTAATTTCCACTAATATAGAACGCGAATAATCAAAAAACCGTGTTCCGGGATCTTTTTTTGATAAAAAGATTAATTATATGGTTGTGAAGGTTCATTTTACTGATTTAGGTTGACGGCGCTTTCGGGAAGAGGACTGAAGACAGATATGCAAGGCGAGGCTGTCTCAGATTTCAGAATATAGCCGGGAATTTTCCCGGATCCGACTCGTGCATGAGCCGGTAGACCATTTCGAATACGTCTTCAGCGCTGGGATTCGAGAAATAATCACCGTCGGTCCCATAGGCCGGACGGTGCTGTTTTGCCGAGAGGGTGGAAGGACGAGCATCGAGGTAAAAATATGCACCCTGTTCCTCAAGCACCTTCTGCATCATATAAGATGTGGCACCCCCGGGAACATCCTCATCGAAAAATATCACCCGGTTCGTTTTCTTCACTGATTCAACAATGGAATTGTGAATATCAAAAGGAAGCAGGGTTTGTACGTCGATCAGTTCGACACTGATTTTGAATTCTTCCAGCTGCCTGACGGCCGACTCAGCTATCCGGACACAGCTCCCGTAGGTAACCAGTGTTATATCGGTGCCCGGGTGAAGTATCTCGGGTATACCGAGAGGTATCCGGAATTCGCCGACATTATCGGGCAAAGTTTCTTTCAGCCTGTAACCATTCAGCGGTTCGATCACCAGGGCCGGGTCATCGCCTTCCATGAGGGTATTGTAAAATCCTGCGGCCCGGGTCATGTCGCGGGGAACACACACGTACATCCCGCGGAAGGAATTGATCACCATACTGAGTGGTGATCCCGAATGCCAGATGCCTTCGAGCCTGTGACCCCGTGTACGGATGATCACCGGTGCAGCCTGTCCTCCGCACGAACGGTAATGAAGGGTGGCAAGATCGTCACTTACCGTCTGGAGACCGTAAAGGAGGTAGTCGAAATATTGTATTTCTGCAATAGGCCGCAGACCCCGGAGTGCGAGGCCGATACCCTGCCCGATGATTGTTGTTTCACGTATCCCCGTATCGGTCACGCGAAGTTCGCCATACTTTTCCTGCAGGCCTTCCATCCCCTTGTTCACATCCCCGATCTTGCCCGTATCCTCTCCGAAGGCCACGAGCAAAGGATATTTGGCCATGAGCTTGTCGAAATTACGCTGCAGGATTTCCCGGGCATTCATTACCGGCGAATTTTTGGAGAAGAGCGGAGCGACTGCCTTCACCTTAACTGTTGAGCGTGCGCTTTCATTATAAAGGAGCGTGCTGTACCTTTCGGCATTCACTTTCCCGTATGCCGCTATCCAGTTCACGATGTCTTTCTGGAGCTGTTCACGAACCGGGCAGTCGACGCAAATATGCCGCAGAATGCGCCGCCCGGTGCTCATGATATCCTTCCGGATTGGATTGGCGACCCGCTTGAGATCCGTGGTTAGGGATGCTATCTTGTCGTAGTTGTCATTCCTGCAGTGGCACGACCTGTTGTTGATGATCACCAGGAATTCATCCCTTTCCTTGCGGATGGTGCCTGTATAGTTTTTCCAGGCCTTACGCTGCGCCTGCCTGGCCTCCTGTTCAACTTCATCCTCGATGGAAGAGATCATGGGTTCATGTTCAATATTATTCCCAAGGATCCATTCCCGCATCTTTTTAATCGGGTCGCGTTCCTCCTCCCAAAGGATGCGCTCGGGAGATTTATATCTTTCATGTGATCCGGAGGTAGAATGGCCGAGGGGTTGCACCATCTCATCCACATGAAAGACCACGGGGACGTGTTCCTTCCTGCACCGCGTGATTCCCTCACTGAACATGCGGATCAATCCCGGGTAATCCCATCCGTATGCATAATAAAGGAGGATTCCGTTGCTGTCACCCTCCTTTACAAATCCCCTCAGCACTTCGGAGATATTTGCCTTTACCGTCTGGTATTCCCTCGTGACCGAGATCCCGTAACCGTCATCCCAGATGGCTATTGCTACAGGTATCTGCAATACGCCTATTGCGTTCAGGGTTTCAAAAAAATGGCCTTCGGTTGTGGCGGCATCGCCTATCATCCCGAAAGCCACTTCATTGCCGTTATGGGAAAGATCGGTATACCCATGTAATTGCGGATTCTCCCTGAAGAGCTTTGAAGCATAACCCAAGCCGACCAACCTGGGCATCTGGCCGGCTACCGGGGATAGATCAGCCGCGGTATTTTTCGTTTCGGAAAGTTTTTTCCAGCTACCGTCGGGATTTAATGAGCGGCTGGCATAATGGTTATTGAAGGACCTTCCCCCGTTGGACGGGTTAAATTCCAGATCCGTATCGCCATACAGCTGAGAGAAAAATTCGAGTGGCCCCGACATTCCCGTGGCCATAAGAAAGGTTTGGTCACGGTAATACCCCGATCTCCAGTCGCCAGGCAAAAAATTTTTAGCCATCGCGATCTGGGCAATTTCCTTCCCGTCGCCGAAGATCCCGAACTTCGCCTTCCCCGACATGACTTCCCTGTGGGCGATAAGGCTGCATTGCCTGCTCAGGCAGGCCAGCCTGTAATCGGCCAGCACTTCTTCCCTGAACTCCTCAAAATTAATTTCCTGCTTGTGATCGGTCGTATATATTGGATGGACATCAGAAGGCTGAGGCATAGATATCAATGATTTACTTGTAAAAACAGGCAATAATCATGAAAATTGATGGTTAATATGATGCTGAGTTTCCTTAAAAAGTCATTATTTTTGTAACAAATAGACTGACAAATTTTAACTTCAAATTGTTCAAGCGTTGCTTAATATTTTGATCATATCCGTGGTGCTGTTAAGCATGTCCATGATCGGCCTAGCCTTCAATATCCTTTTCCGGAAGAACGGCAAATTTCCTGCATACGAGGTGGGTCATAACAAAGACATGAAGAAAATGGGAATTACCTGCGTGAAGCATGATGAATATAAATGTTTCGGCAAGGCCGATAAGAATGCATGTTCCAGCTGCGAAAGCCTTTTCGGGGAGGATACATGAACTTACGGCTGTCGCCGTTGTTAGTCTGACAAAAAGAGGGAGAGTGAATTATGATCAAAGTGCTATTACTGGCCGTTATCCTGATGATCCTGGCATTTGCCGGGCTGTCGGTTAAACTCATTCTGGATCGCAAAGCGGAATTCAGAGGGGGTTGTTCGGCTTCATCTCCCGAGCTTGAAAAACAGGGCATCACCTGCGGATGCGGCGGAAGCTGCTATACCGGAGATGAAGAAACCGCTGCCTGAATCCCTGCTTTAAGCATTTCCCTTCCTTTTCCCGGCCATTTTTCCGACGGGATCATTTCCCTTCCTCCTTGAGGATCATCGGTTTGAATCCATCCGTATCATATACCCGGTACTTACCTTCTTCATCATTATATATAAGATATGCTTCCAGTTCGGGATGCTTGGCCAGCATCTCCCGGCTTCCCTGAATACCCATGACCATGCATGCAGTGGCATATGCATCGGCCGTGATACAGTCATCGGCAACAATGGTAGCGCTGAGGATCCGTTTCCTGGATGGATACCCCGTTTTGGGATCAATGGAATGGGTATATTTCACTCCGTTTTCTTCATAAAATTTCCGGTAGTTGCCGCTGGTAGCCAAAGCTTTGTTTTTTAGTTTCACGACAGCCTGTAGTTCGGCTCCGGGGATCATATTACCGAAATCAGGACGATCGATGCCGATCTTCCATGTTTCATCATTGGGATTCAAACCCCTGGCACGGAGTTCCCCTCCGATCTCCACCATATAGTTGTCGACCCCATGCTCATCAAAGAAGGCAGTGACGAGGTCTACGGAGTAGCCCTGCGCCAGGGCATTGTCATCAATCGTAACATTGGGGTCCGACTTAACGAGCCGGTCGCCTGCTATCCTGATCTTATCCATACCCACAAACTGCAGAAGACTGTCAATAAGACTGCTGTCAATATCCACCTTCGTTCCCGGACCGAATCCCCAGGCATTCACAAGAGGCATGACCGTGATATCGAATGCCCCGCCGGAAACCCGGTTAACATCTCTGGCAACCTCGTAGACTCTCCTGAATTTTTCATCTACTTTCACATCTTCATTCCTGTTGATTCTGGATATCAATGAGTTAGGAATGTACGTTGAAAGAGAGAGATCGAAGCTGTGCAGCAGCGAGTCGACCGCCGGCTGGTAATTGACGGAATCTTTCGTGGCATAAGTGATATGATAACTCGTGCCCTGGGTGAATCCAGTTATCTTATAATAGGTAAGATACCCCGACGTGTTACAGGAAGCAAGGAAGAGTAAAAAGAAAAAAAGGATACCGGATAACCTGGTTTTCATTGGATAATAATTTTGATTTTAAAGGTATAATGGAACCCACATGATCGATGATAATAACGTCACCTTTTTTTTGTCATCAAACATATGGTTTTCATGATCTTTTTGAATTAAATTTTTCATTGCCTGCCCCGTTTTTTACCCGGTATGGATAATTAAATAAGCGGGTGTTATCTTTTGGTTGTTCAGCAAAAAATGGAAAGCCCTTCATGCCGTAAAATCGGATTACATAAAGGGCTTATCGCAGAGATGATTTTTAGCCGCCAAAATCGTCGAAGTCCACCATCTCATCGGGCACGCCCAGATCGTAGAGCATTTTCATAACAGCATCGTTCATCATAGGAGGACCGCATAGGTAGAATTCTATATCTTCAGGTTCCTCGTGCCTGCTCAGGTATTCGTCATATACCACCTGGTGAATGAAGCCGGTGTAACCCTTCCAGTTATCTTCGGGCAGGGGTTCGGAGAGTGCAATATTAAATTTGAAATTCTGGAATTCTTTTTCGATCTTCCGGAATTCATCTTCATAAAAGATCTCCCGTTTTGATCGTGCGCCATACCAGTAACTTACCTTCCGGCCTGTTTTAAGGGTATGGAAGAGGTGGAAGATATGGGACCTGAGAGGAGCCATTCCGGCGCCGCCGCCGATATATACCATCTCGCGGTCGGTCTCTTTGATAAAGAACTCACCGTAAGGCCCTGATATAGTGACTTTATCGCCGGGTTTCCGTGAGAAAATGAAAGATGAACAAATTCCGGGGTTGACCTTCATGAACTGGCCTTTGGCCCTGTCCCATGGCGGGGTGGCAATGCGGATGTTCAGCATGATGATATTCCCTTCGGCCGGATGATTGGCCATGGAGTAAGCTCTGAATGTTTCTTCCGGATTTTTCATCTTCAGATCCCACATGTGGAATTTATCCCATTCATCCCTGAACTGTTCCTCCACGATCATATCACTGAAATCGACATTGATCTTCGGCACGTCGATCTGGATATATCCCCCGGATTTAAATTCGAGATGTTCCCCTTCGGGAAGTCTGACCTTGAATTCTTTGATAAAGGTTGCCAGGTTCCGGTTGGATACCACTTCACATTCCCATTTCCGGATACCCATCACCTCTTCGGGCACCTTGATGGACATATCGCTGCGGATCTTGACCTGGCATCCCAGTCTCCAGTTATCCTGTTGTTCCTTGCGGGTGAAGAACCCGGTTTCTGTGGGAAGTATTGAACCTCCGCCCTCGATAACCTGGCATTTGCACATGCCGCATGTCCCTCCGCCGCCACATGCTGACGGAAGAAAGACTCCCTGGTTGGAGAGTGTGCTCAGAACGGTATTTCCTGGTGACACTTCGTAAGCCTTATCATTGACCTTCAGTGTTACCTCACCCTGGGGGCTTAATTTTGCCTTTGCAACCATGAGGATCAGTACCAGCAGGAGAATTACCCCCAGGAAAAAAACGATACTGATCAATACTATTCCTAATTCCGATAAAAGAAGAACCATTTTCTTTTTATTCCTAATTTAACACTAAAGTTTTATTCCCATAAAGCTCATGAAAGCTATACCCATCAATCCGGTTATGATGAACGTGATCCCCAGCCCGCGCAGGGGGGCGGGAACGTTTGAATAGCGGATCTTCTCCCGGATGGCGGCGATGCTGATAATAGCAAGAAACCACCCTACACCCGATCCCAGGCCGAACGCGGTGGCTTCCGCAATATTACTGTATTCTCTTTCCTGCATGAAAAGCGAACCCCCGAGAATGGCACAATTCACCGCGATAAGCGGAAGGAAGATCCCGAGCGTTGAATACAGCGCCGGACTGAATTTTTCAATGATCATCTCCACAAGCTGGGTCATCGAGGCAATGACGGCAATGAACATAATGAAGCTGAGAAAGCTTAAGTCGACATCCGCCAGTTTAGGGCTTAGCCAGGACAGCGCCCCGGCTTTCAGGAGGTAATTCTGAAGTAAGTAATCAACCGGTACGGTGAACCCCAGGACGAAAATTACCGCAATGCCAAGACCCGTTGATGTTTTTACCGTTTTCGATACCGCCAGGTATGAGCACATACCCAGGAAGTAAGCGAAGATCATGTTATCGATAAAAACACTCTTAATGAATATATTAACCAGGTTTTCCATTTTATTGATCCGGATTTTTTATTTCTCAATTAAACGTCTGTTCTTTCCCCTCTGTACCCAGATGATGATCCCTACCGTCACCAGTGCCATTGGGGGCAGGATCATCAAACCGTTATCGGAATATCCGGCAGCGTAAGCAGCTGGCGGAATAATTTTCATACCCCAGATAGTTCCTGAACCCAGGAGTTCCCTGATGAATGCCACGATGATAAGGATAAGTCCGTAACCTGCGGCATTCCCGATCCCGTCGAGGAAGGAAGGCCAGGGTTTGTTTCCCATCGCGAAGGCTTCCAGACGGCCCATCAGGATACAGTTTGTAATGATCAGCCCGACAAAAACGGAAAGCTGCTTGCTCACGTCATAGGCATAAGCCTGAAGGATCTCATCTACCAGGATAACCATAGTGGCGATGACCACAAGTTGAACGATGATCCTTATCCGGGGCGGAATGAACTTCCGTAACATGGATATCACTACGTTTGAAACGGCCAGCACTGCCATAACGGAAACCGCCATGACCACTGAATTCTCCATCTTTACCGTTATGGCCAGGGCCGAACAGATACCCAGCACCTGGACGGTGATGGGGTTGCTCGTCCCCAACGGTTCGGTAAGCAGTTTTATATTTTTAGTTGAAAATAAAGGTTCCCTGTCGCTCATATCTGACCTCCTTTTTTCATTTGTTTTTTCAGGTAATTGAGATATGGCTTCATACTGTCCATCAGCATATTCTGTAGTCCCTTGCTTGTGATGGTACCACCTGAAACGGCATTTACACCGTGGGGGTTATCCGGGGATGTTCCTCCCTTGACCACTTCGATGGAGACGAAATCGCCGGTCTCATTGAAAATCGTCTTTCCTTTAAATTCAGCCTGGAACCAGAGTTCGGAGATCTCCGCACCCAGCCCGGGCGTTTCTTTCTCATTGGCGAACACGGTTCCGTATATGGTGTTGTAATCGTCATTCAGGGCGACATATCCCCAGATCGGGCCCCACAATCCTTTTCCGCGGACGGGTATGATGTATTTCTTCGCACCGGAAGGAGTTGTAAAAATAAAAAAGGGCAATCCTCTTTCTTCCGGCGATTTTTCGTATTCGGCCTTCAGATTCTTTGTGATTTCAAAGGCATCGCGTCCCTCGATGATTTGACCTTCAGCATTAACGACGAGGCTGTTCGAGATGTATTTATCGAACTGGGCTTCAATAAAGGTATTCTTATTATCCGCTTCCTTAACGCCTTCAGTCATGTTCACCGACTGGAGTATACCCTGCTTGATCTCCACTTCCACGTTCCTTTCCTGCATCGGCTTTAGTTCTTCCGAAACAAAGGAAAGCAGTGCGGCAACGATGATCACCAGTACTGAAGCGAAACCGAATATGTAAAAATTACTGAACTTCTTCATTTTATCCTGTTTACGCTGTTACTTTAACTCTCTTTATTCGCTTTACTCTTTTTTTGATGTTCGCTTCAATCACGTAATGATCGATTAGCGGTGCAAATACGTTCATCAGCAGAATGGCAAGCATGACTCCTTCGGGATAGGCCGGGTTCAGAACCCGGATCATGATGGCCAGCACACCCGTAAGGAACCCGTAAATCCACTTGCCTTTCATCGTCTGTGTCGCTGTAACCGGGTCGGTGGCCATGTACACTGCGCCGAAGGCAAACCCCCCGAGCATAAGTTGTTCAAACCATGGAACGGCCATAAATTCATTCACTGCAAGTGCATTGAGTAATAACCCCATCGCCGCACCCCCGGCAAATACCGATAGAATGATCCTCCAGCTTCCCACTCCCGTATAAATAAGGATCAGGGCCCCGATCAGGATGGCAAGCGTTGATGTCTCACCGATGGAGCCCGGAATGGATCCGACAAACATATCCCAGATGCTGTACGGATGACCCAGGCCGTTAACGAATTCCTTCGCGCCTGCGGCAGCCTGGCCGAGAATGGTGGATCCCGAAAAGCCGTCGACGATGCCCTGTCCGCCCTTCAGTCCGGCAATCCAAACCTTATCGCCCGACATCTGTGAAGGATAGGCAAAAAACAGGAATGCCCTGGCCGTCAGCGCAGGATTAAGTATGTTCATGCCGGTTCCTCCGAATACCTCTTTACCGATAATAACGGCAAACGCAGTCGAGACAGCCACCATCCAAAGCGGCACATCAATGGGCATGACAAGAGGGATGAGAAGACCCGTCACGAGGTAACCTTCATTCACATCGTGTCCCCGGACCTGGGCGAAAATAAATTCTATCCCGAGCCCGACCACGTACGAGACGATGATCATGGGCAGGACTCTAAGAAAACCATAGAAGAAAGTTTCCCAGAACCCGGGGTTGGCACCAGTGGCCAGGAAATGCTGAAAACCGGTATTCCACATACCCACGAGCATGGCAGGGATCATGGCAAGGACAACAACCGTCATGGCCCTCTTCATATCATTGTTGTCACGGATATGCGATCCACTGGTTGTCACCTTGTCGGGTACGAAAAGAAAAGTCTCAAAGGCATCGAAAGTGGAATGAAGTTTCGCGAACTTCCCCCCTTTCTCAAACTGAGGCTTAATCTTATCAATTGCTTTTCTTAAACCTTTCATAACTTGTAATACACCAATTTTAAACGAATGTTATTCAGTCTCTCTTCTCATCAGGTCCAGACCATGCCTGATAATCCTCTGGACTTCGGTCTTGGAGGTACAGACGAATTCACAGAGAGCGAAATCTTCTTCCGAAACTTCGTAAATGCCCAGTTTTTCCATCAGTTCGATATCTTCAACCATAATGGCCTTAATAAGCTGAACCGGAAAGATATCCATGGGGAATACTTTTTCATACTCACCGCTCATCACGTAGGCCCGCCTTCCACCATGGAGATTGGTATCCATACGGTACTTCCGGTCTGGGGTCATCCACGAGAAAAAGGACCGGGAAAGGCTGAATTTTTTGAAGCCGGGTGAAGCCCAGCCGAGAAATTCGAAATAATCTCCCTCCGGGATGACGGTAACCTGTGTATCGTAGTACCCGAGGTAACCCCTCCGGGAGATCTTAGTGCCTGTCAGAACATTACCGCTGATGTACCTGAGATGACCTTCTTTTACATTGCCTTCGACAAGAGGTGCGATTGACGCTCCCCGGATCATCTTATAGTAACCGGTTTTTTTCACTTCAGATCCTGTCAGAGCTACGATAGTAGTATTGTCGGCCTTTCCCGTGAGAAAGAGCCTTCCGATCGAAACCACATCCTGGGGCTTGAAATACCAAACGGTTTCCCCTTTATTGATGGGAGCTATATGATGGATCTGGATGCCGACGTTACCGGACGGATGAGGGCCCTTGAAATAATGGAGTTCAATTCCTTTTGCCTCTTTGAAAGTTTTGCCAAGTGGCGAATCAGCACAGACCGAAAGATGCACTTTACCGCCGGTGAGCCTGGACAGAACATCAATGCCCTTTTGAAATTCCTTTGCGGAATCCTTGATGATGAAATCAATGTCAGGTCCGAGGGGGGCGCTATCAAACCCCGAAATGAAAATATCCCGGGGAGTTTTGAGCGAATTGGCAATGACGGAGAATGGCCTCTGGCGGACAAGCGTCCACATGCCGCTTTCCATCAGCACATCAACGATCTTATCCCTTTCCATCTTTGCCGGATCCTCAATCCTGAATTCCACATACTCATCCTGCACCCCCGGCTCGACAACCACTTCAAGTATTTTTCTTCTCTCGCCTCGGTTTACGGCACTTACCGTACCCGACACGGGAGAAGTGAATTTGATGAGCGGATTTCTTTTATCTATAAAAAGGGGAGAACCGATTTTAACGCTGTCACCTGCCTTCACAACGAGTTTAGGCAGGATACCGACAAAATCTGCCGGCTTCAGAGCATAGGACGGGGATCTTTTCGCTTCAATTAAAGTTTTATCAGCTTTACCTTCAAGATTAATATCTAAACCCTTATTGATCCTGATAACTTCTGGCATTTTAAGTATTATTGTTATTTAAAAAACTTTGACAAAAATAGTTATTTTTACTTCTGATCTTTTTTAAAATCGCAAAAAACAGGTGCAAAAATATAGAAATATATACCTGTTTATATTTTAGTCCTTTAGTTTTCAAAGATAACTGTTATAAAACATAATCAAGGAAAATGCGTTATTTCATTAACATTTGTAAAAATTGAGCTATGCGAAGGACTTCTTATACCCTGTCTCTATTCATCCTGTTTCTGACACTGATCCTTCAGACAGCTTCACCTGTATTCGCCGCCCGTTTTGATGATCCCCCCATTATGCCCGGTGTCTTCAGCGATGATATTAAATCGGTAAACATCCACCGGGAAGGATGGAAACTCAGCTATCCTGTCACTGATCTTAACGGAGCCGCAGGTCTTTTATTGAGTTTTGATGATCTTTCAGGGGATATTAATAATTATTACTATAAGATCGTGCACTGTAATGCAGACTGGACTCCTTCCTCCCTGAGTGAGGCAGAATACATGGAAGGATTCATGCAAAACCAGATCACCGGATATCAGCATTCCTTCAACACGTATTTTCGTTACATTCATTACTCGCTTAAACTTCCCAATGACGACGTGCAGTTTAAAATATCGGGAAATTATGCCATCATTGTCTACCGGGAATACAATGAGGACGACGTAATTTTTATCAAACGATTCTTTGTTGCCGAAAAGCTCGTCGATGTAAAAGCAAACATCAAAAGACCTTCGCTTTCCATGTACCGTGACAACGGGCAGGAGATTGATTTCACCGTGAACTACGGCTCTTTTCCCGTAAGAGATCCCTACAGCGAGGTGAAGGTCACTGTATTGCAGAATGGGAGATGGGACAATGCCTCCACATCACTCAAACCTCTCTATGACCGTAACGGCATCCTCGATTACGATTACAATTCGGAAAATGTGTTCCCCGCCGGAAATGAATTCAGGTGGTTCGATATGAAAAGTTTCCGTTACCAGTCACCTTATATAAAAGATGTGGAATTCAGGCAGGATCATTATTATGTCGATCTTTTTCCCGATCCGCTCCGGGGAGGAAAAATGTATTTCTTCGAGGATGACCTCAATGGAAGGTATTATGTGGAGATACAGGAGGAAAACAACAACGAGACGGATGCCGATTATGCCTACGTGAATTTCTCCCTCCCAATGGAAAAACTGCCTGAGGGAAGGGATGTCTATATTATGGGTGAACTGACAGGCTGGGTATATACCGATACCAACAAGATGACCTGGGATCCGGATTCCTCTGCCTACAAGCTGACTCTCATTCTCAAACAGGGCTACTATAATTATGAATACGGGATCAGGGATGGATCATCCGGAACTGTATCAATCGAAGAGACAGAAGGGAACCATTACGAGACGGAAAATGATTACATAATACTCGTGTATTATCACGGAACTACCTCGAGATATGAACGTCTCATCGGTTACCAGATCGCAAATTCCCTGCACCAGAATACTACAAATCACTGATCCTGCTATGATTGATGAGGTGCTATAATCCAATCTCATCACTGATCCCACGCATTGCATCCACCGAGATCCGGATAAATTCATCGAGAGATATCCCGATCTTCTCGCATTCCATTATATTTTCACGCCTCACCGAAGCGGCGAATGCCTTCTCACCCATGCGTTTCTTCACCGATTTGTATTTGATGGCCGCTATCTTCTTCTCAGGATAAACAAGCGTGGTAGCAAAAATGAGGCCTGTGACAGTCTCCCCTGCCGCCAGTGCGTGTTGAAATTCATTGTACCGTTCCTTTCCCGTAGCTTCTTCGTTGTGCATACTCACCGCATCGATAATGTCCTCATCTATCCCGTTTCCCCTGAGAATGCCGATGGATATGAGCCCGTGGGTTTTGGGATCGGCATTCGTGATCTCAACATCAATATCATGGAGCAATCCGGCAAGGGCGTATTTCTCCTCATCCCTTCCAAGATATTTTGCCACTGCTCTCATCACGGCTTCGGAACAGAGTGAGTGAATGATCATTTTTTCGCTCTTCACATTCGCGTGAAGCAATTTCAAAGCGTCTTCCCTGTTCATGTTTTTTACTGCGAAAATAAAAAAATTGGTTAGTATCAGAAAGAAAACTCGATGACCCTTCGGCTTCGCTCAGGGACCGGTCAATTCGATGAACGAAGAACTTTTCGGATGGTGGTAAGGCAGGCAAAAGGCCCTTCTTGCGCAAGTCCCTGAATTTTAAATATATACATAGGGGCCTTTTGCCTGCCTTACCACCATCCGAAAAGTTCACCCTCTTGAATGAAGTCACCGGTCCCTGAGCGGAGCCGAAGGGTTATCGAGTTTTCTGGCAAACACTAGTTATCCAAATTATGCAATTCATTTTTAGTTTCCCTGAACGTAAGAATATTAAATATGGCATAGCTTGCTTACAGACATTTTGAAACCTTCTCAGAAAGGACTTTAAACAACGGAGAAAAATAATACCTCCTCTACCGACAAAAGTGATACCGGCTTCAGTTATAAAGATGTCAACTCCTTGTTATTCTTTGAAAGGAGATTGCCAAAAAATGAAAAAATGAAATTTAAATGGTGTCAATTTTAACGGTGAAAATGGTACCATTTCTATCCGGTGTTGAAAGAAAGGACCAAAAAATTGTATTGGATTACATAAAAATACAAAATATTATGTATTACGATACATAAAATCTGCAATAAAATTGTATTACATTACATAAAAACCGGTTTGCGGAAGTTCAGATTTTCTTCGACATTACTAACCTCATCACCTATTTTCTGGCGACCGGACATAGCTATGTTTATATTCTTTATAAAAACGTTTTAGATGTATAAGGGAACCCACCCCCACCTTACACCTTCCTGCCCTTAATGTGTTCAGTCTCCAAATCTCAGCGTCCATTTCCGGACAATTTGATGAAAAGTTTTCAACAGGCTTATTCTGTGCAGGTTTCAAAGGGATCTTTAAGTATCGCAAATCACCCTTTTTTCTGTGAGGAATTCGGAGATCGCCGTTTTATACCACCTCTAAATCAAAGCCTCCCTATTACCAGATTCCTCTCTCCAGCAACACCCGTGAACCCCGGCCCATATTTTATCCCCAATCCCTGAAGTATCGTCAAAGTTCCAAGGGATTTAGGAGTAGTATTTCCTGGATAATACCGTTAGAGAATTAAAGGATCACCGGAATTCATACACGAAAGGTAATCTCCCCACCCATGGATACCTTATTTCTTTTAACAACGAACACAAATGTTACCACCCAACAAGAAAAAATGATACCATCCCTCCTGGTTGATTATTATCTCAGGATTTCAGAATTCCGTTTCCCCCCCTGCTCTGAAAGATCCCGGATATCGAAAAGTGGAATTCTCAGGTTCAGGACCATGCTGCCGTTTCCTTAAAAATAGTTATTTTTGCATCCGGAAAAACGGCGTACCATGACCATAAAAAAGGAAATCCCGATCGAAGATCTTGTGAATGTGCTGCCTTCTTCGGTGAAATATCTCGCTGAAAAGGGTATTGTCTGTATAGCCTGCGGTGAAGCGGTATGGGGGACGCTCGAAGAAGCTGCCACCGGGAAGGGCTATGTAAAGGAGGAGGTCGAATCTATCATCAGGGACCTCAATAAGCTTAAGGATCAATTTGATAAATAGTTAAGGGGAAAACTGAAACGCGACACTTTAGTAAAAAATTCATTCCTTATATCTTCCCCGGAAAAAATACCTTCATCAGCTGATCAGCCTGCAAACGGGAAAGATCCGCTGTATCTCAGTATAAGAAAAAAGGCGGCCAGCAATACGAGGAAAAGAAGGGTAAATCCCAAAAGCGGCTGATTGGGATCCTTTCGTTTCATGCCGGCTGAAACCTGATGCCAGTAAATGGGTTGTCCGTCTTCATGTAAGTTGTAGAGGGCGAAAAAAACATTTCCCAGGTAAGCCAGGATTACAGCAAATACCAGTCCTCCAAAAAGGGATATCCAGATAACCACCAGGAGGAAGGCAAGGGGAAGCTGTGCAGTAAGACTGTCCAGGTTATTGATCTCCGCCCGGATCCTTGCGAGTTCACCGGATCTTGAGCTTTTCCAGGCTTCGAACCCGTTTCCGCCTCCCCGGGGCCCGGCAGATTTAATGGAGTCTGCGGCCGGGTTGCCGGTCTCTGCACCGGATGTAGCGGAATTGGCATTGAACCCGCCCTCCCCGGTATTCATTCCCCGGAGGTCCTTCCCGTAATTACTTTCGAGTGCTCTTTTTCGTTGGTTAAGGGATTTAATGTCGGTAAAACCGGTGAACACGTTTCGCGGAAAATCTTTATAGTATTCAAGCCGTTCAGCATCCTTCTCGAGGTTCAGGCGCTGCTCCCCCTTTAGGGTTACCGCAGTGTGATTGATCCTTGCAATCCGTGCATCCAGGACCATATTCTTCAGATTGAGCGTGAGAAAAACTGCCAGTGCAACAAGGATGGCGGGGATAATGGCCAGGATGGCACTAAAAAATGCAGCGGGAATAAGGGCGATGAGATACCGCAGGAACCTGCGCCCGATCACACCAAGAAAGCGGATACTGCCGGAGAGATAGTTCCCGTTCTCCCTCTCGTAAACCACGTGGGGAGGGATCATAAGTGTGGCAAAAAGAAGGATGATAAAAATGAAAAGAAGGATTAGGTTCACGAAAGTATTGACATTGATAGTAATTCCAAGTAAAGTGATCCCACTCCCTGGTATCCAGCCCAGCATATTGAAAATAAGCACAATAAGAATACCGGTGAGCATTAGGGTGAGATAGAAAAAGACAACCCTCACGGCTGTCATCCCTTTGCCGAAATGAAACTGGATATCACGGAAGGCGGCATTCCGCAGGTTGGCCATTCTCACGGAAGATATCTCACCGAAAGCCCAGATGACGGGAAGAAGAGAAAAGATAACACCGAATATCCCGATAACGGGAGCACCAGTCAGTATCCCCGCACCGTAAAAAATAAAAAGGATGAAAAGGGACAATGCCGCACCCCGGAAGGATATCCTGTAGAAATTTCCGTGAACGCTAATGCCGGCATTACGGAAAGTGATCCTGTAAATCCACCAGGGCCAAAGAATGAGGTAGTAGATGACCATCCTGAAAATAAAGACCAGGGCTGGAACGAAGAGCGCAAGAAACCAGATGATCGCATGGATGATCCAGAAAATGACGGTTTTGATCAGTAGGAGGATATCGATAAAAATGAGAAAAAGAACATAGATCCCGTAAACCGTCCATACAATGAGATCATAGATAAACCCGAAAAGCAGCAGTATCCATTTAAAAAGCAGCCAGAAACCTCCCTTTTCCTCAAGGTACCTGTCGCTTTGGGCCATTCCGAATAGGTAGGCCGGTTTTTCACCCGTAATATTGAAATGAAGGAAGGAAAGAACAAGGAAACCGAAAGCCAGGGCAATATACAGCGGAACGACTTTTATGAGGAGCCACATTACAAAAGCCGAAAGCACGAGGGCGATCAGCTTCTTAATGTAAAGGGAAACCTTGTCCATACAGGAAAATTTTGATTCGCTGTTTTAATTAAACAAGTTTATGGAATATTTTTGTCAAATCCTATATTTCGCTTATGATACGGGAATTAGGGAAGGTTTAGAGAATGAGTTGAGGATGAAATTTTCACTCTCAGAACCAGGATTTAATCTTCACCTGTACCTTCCGGGAATGAGGTAATTCTTCACATAATCCGGAATACCTTCCGACAACGGCCGGAATGGCTTTTCATAACCTGCTTTGCGGAGTTTATCCATCCGGGCCTCGGTGAAGTACTGGTAATTATCACGGATATCTTCCGGGGTGTCGATATACCCGATGACCGGTTCACGTCCCATTGCCCCGAATGTCCGAATGACAAGTTCCAGGAAGGTTTCAGCTTTCCCCGTTCCGAGGTTGTAGATCCCGGGATTTTTCCGCTCGAGCATGAAAAAATACATTACATCGGTCACATCCTTTACATAAATGAAATCGCGGAGTTGTCCGCCATCCGGGTAGGCGGGATTATGCGACCGGAAAAGTTTCATTTTTCCCGATTCGCTGATCTGCCGGTAAGCATGAAGAACGACCGACGCCATCCTTCCCTTATGATATTCGTTTGGACCGTAGACATTGAAAAATTTAAAACCCGCCCAGAATGAAGGCGTTTTGCCCTGTGTAAGCACCCATTTGTCGAATTCATTCTTGGATCTTCCATAGGCATTGAGCGGCTTCAGGTCTGTGATGAGGCCCTGATCGTCGTGATAACCTTTTTCACCAGCCCCATATGTAGCTGCGGATGAAGCATATATAAGAGGGATGCCGAACTGGGTGCAAACCTCCCAAACATTTTTCGAATAACTGAGATTGAGTTCCTCGAATATCTTCCAGTCCGATTCGGTAGTATCGGTGCGGGCGCCCAGATGAAATACAAACTGCACACCCGTCTGGTTATCTCTCAGCCAGGGAATGAACTCCCGGCGGTCTACCTTATGTGAGAATATTTTACCCTCATAGTTGGGCTTTTTATCCTCCCTGGTGAAGTCATCGACTATGACGATATCCCTGTAATTTTCTTCATTGAGCCTGGCATGAAGGTTGCTTCCGATGAATCCGGCTGCCCCGGTTATGACGATCATAATTTCTTATTTATGCATTTATAAAAGGCACTTCTCCGGAAAAAAATCCGAAGGATCAAACAAAAAAGCCGGCCGTGCCGAATTCGAAAATTCCCTTTTCCCTGCCTTTTGTGAAAAGGAATTCAATGGCTTTTTTTCCTTTTTCGCCGAGATCTGCCGAAAAATCATTCACATACAATCCGATATGCTTCCGGATGACATCATCGGTCATATCCTGCGCGTGTTTTTTAACGAAATTTGCGGAAGCGGAAGGATTGGCCATGGCAAATGCCACGCTGTCCTTCATAAGCTGG
The DNA here is from genome assembly GCA_963771005.1 of uncultured Bacteroidales bacterium. Lineage (GTDB taxonomy): Bacteria > Bacteroidota > Bacteroidia > Bacteroidales > DASQZK01. Next base: position 652,417 of record CAVYRO010000003.1, on the reverse strand, counting down.
TCGGCCTTCTTAATGATCGCCTCTCCCAGGTCCTTCCGGATGATGATCCCTCCAAGCGGTACGGGTACCGCGAAATTACTTTCCCATTCCTCCCCGAGGTCGGCAATCTTTTTCAATCCTTTTTTCTGGTAAGTGAAACGGGTTTCATGGATGAGCAACCCTGCATCTGCCTCACCGCTAAGCACAACTTCCTCGATATCGGAAAACAGGAATTCCGTCTTTTCCGTCACTTCCGGGAAGAGGATCGAAAGGAGATAGTTGGCCGTAGTATGTATCCCGGGAATGGCCACCTTCAAACCGGCAAGTTCATCGGGATAGACCTTATGCCGGCTGACGATGAGCGGACCATTATGATATCCCACTGCGCTCCCGGCATTCATGATAAGGTAATTGCCGGAGACTGCCGGGTAAGCAGCGAAACTTATTTTGGAAATATCCAGTTCACCGGCCAGGATCATTCTGTTCAGCTGCTCAATATCGGCCATTGTCACTTCCGTCTCAAGTCCCTTATTGTTGATCCTGCCGTTCACCAGGGCATCGAACATAAAGGTGTCATTTGGACAGGTTGAAAATCCCAGTCGTATCTTACTCATGAAGCGCTTCCATTAACTGTTGCATTGCGGATGAAAGGTTCCTGATCGCTTTTTCTGTTTCCCATGTTTCGCGGTTACGGGATTCCACCCGGTTTGAGACTGTTCGTAGCTGCACAAAATTAATATTTTCACGCCGGCAAACATAAAAAAATGCAGCTCCTTCCATACTTTCGATATCCGGATCGTATCGATTCCTCATTTCCTCCACCGAGTCAGCGGTACCTGTAGCTGTTCCGACTGTTATCCCCGCGACTGACGGAAGCCCTGCGGTGAAAGCACCGGCAAGGCCCGGATTATCGTTAATAACTCCGGCAGTCCAGGCCTCTTCCGGTGAATAAAGATCAAGCTCCGCGGCCGGTATGAAACCCTCCGGGCTGCCGGCACCCAGGTCTGCGAACCGGTCGGTTTCCACCCTGAGGGCTGTGCCCGGCTCATATTCCGTGCGATAAGAACCGCAAATTCCAGCAAGCACGGCAAGATCGTACCGTGTGGCGGAAAGCCGCCGGGTAAGTGCGTAAGTCACCGGAACTGAACCCGGCCCCGTGACCAGGAGATCGGTCATGATTGTACCTGCGAATAACCGGGAAAGCGCGCCGCTTAAACTTTTTATGTGGGGAAATGTTCTGATGATACCCGAATATTCTTTTTCAGAAGGGATGACAAACAATAATTTCATATCGCTTAGAATTTGTTCAATGAGCCACAAACGGATCTCCCTGCAATAAGGTGAAAATCATTTCTTTAATGAAAATCATTCAAAATTAATATTAAAAACGCTTATTTTGTAATATTTATTCCGGGGCATTGATATTTGATGCTGAACAGCGGTAAAGGATAAGTCCGTTGATAAAAATACCGGTAGCGAAAAATTTAAAAAGTCAGTCATGATATATATAACCCGCCGGGAGAGATTCAGTGCAGCTCACAGGCTGTATAATGAAAACTGGTCGGATGCTAAGAACCATGAGGTCTACGGTCCTTGTTCAAATCCAAACTGGCATGGTCATAATTATGTACTGAAGGTTACCGTGAAAGGCGAAATAGACCCTGAAATAGGCTATCTTTGCGATCTCAAGGTTCTCAGCAGGATCATTAAGAAACACATCATTGAGAAACTGGATCATAAGAATATAAATCTCGAGGTCGATTTCATGAAAGGCCGGAAGATATCCACTGAAAATCTTGCCGTAGGGATCTGGAAGGAACTTGAACCCCCCATCAGCAAAATGAATATCGGGCTCCATTCTGTTTATCTTGAGGAAACGGAAAATAATTATGTTGAATATTTTGGAAATTCGAATTGAATCATGGATATAGAGAAAAAAATAAAGGAATTGAACGGTGAAAACGGGTATCAGCGTGTTGATAATTACGACGAGGAACAAACGGAAAAGCTGAGCGGAAATTACAGGCAGATATTGGAGACTATAGGGGAGGATCTCTCCAGGGACGGCCTTCTGAAAACGCCTGAAAGAGTTGCCAAAGCCATGCAATTCCTGACAAACGGGTACGGCATCGATCCCAGCGAGATCCTGAAGTCAGCCATGTTCAGGGAAAATTACAAGGAAATGGTGATCGTGAAGGATATTGAAGTCTATTCCCTCTGTGAACATCATCTTCTGCCATTTTTTGGAAAGGCTCATGTAGCTTACATTCCCGATTCCTACATTACCGGGTTAAGTAAGATCGCGAGGGTTACCGAGGCTTTCTCCCGGCGTCTCCAGGTCCAGGAAAGGCTTACGGTACAGATCCGCGATTGTATCCAGGAAACACTCAACCCGCTCGGAGTAGCCGTTGTCATTGAAGCGCGGCATCTTTGCATGATCATGCGGGGGATCCAGAAACAAAACTCAATCACCACAACATCGGCCTTCACCGGTGAATTCCTGGACAATGCCAGGACGAGGGAGGAATTTATTCATCTCATTGGCTCAAACCTGATCTGACTTACATTTACCTGCCTGTCATGGTCAACAGCTTTCAATTTAAAGAAAGTTTAAATCCAAAAGTTAGTTTTTAAAACATATCTCACTATTTTTGTCGAATATTAAGAACGGATCTATGAACGCATTTGTTTTTCCCGGTCAGGGAGCCCAATATCCGGGGATGGGATTGGATCTTTATGAAAACAATACGATTGCTACGGCCTTGTTTCTCCAGGCGGATGAGATCCTGGGATTCCGTATAACCAATCTTATGTTTGAGGGAACAGAGGAAGATCTCCGTCAGACGAGGGTAACACAACCGGCAATTTTTCTTCATTCTGTGATCCTTGTCAGAACCCTGGGAAGTGATTTTAATCCGGCCATGGTTGCCGGACATTCCCTCGGTGAGTTTTCAGCCCTCGTGGCCACCGGGGCCCTGCGTTTTGAAGACGGACTGAACCTTGTGGCCCGGCGTGCGGAAGCCATGCAGAAAGCCTGTGAACTCGAGCCTTCGACCATGGCCGCAATTCTTGGACTCGATGATGCGGTTGTGGAAGATGTTTGCGCCTCGATTGACGAAGTAGTGGTCCCGGCCAATTACAACAGTCCGGGGCAGATCGTTATCTCCGGCTCCCTGAAAGGAATCGCCCTTGCCATGGAAAAGCTGACGGAAAAGGGTGCGAAGAGAGCCATTAAATTGTCTGTGGGCGGCGCCTTTCACTCCCCCCTGATGGAGCCTGCAAAGCTTGAACTTGCCGAAGCCATAAATGCCGCTCCCTTCTCCAAACCTGTATGTCCTGTTTACCAGAATGTTAATGCCATGCCTTCCACCGATCCTGACATGATCAGGAAGAACCTTATCGATCAGCTGACTTCACCCGTCAGATGGACACAGACAATCATGAATATGATAAAGGATGGGGCCACCTCATTTACAGAGGCCGGCCCGGGAAATGTCCTGCAGGGACTGATCCGGAAGATTGACCGTACCATGACCACGAAGAGTGCTTGATGATTGCCCTTGATAAATGATTTGGGGGCTTTGGGCCCCTTTTTTTTAATTTTTAATGTTGTTGGATATGAAAGTGCTAAAGTTCGGAGGATCGTCGGTCGGCTCACCCGAGGCTATCAGGCAGGTGAAAAAGATCGTTGAATCACAGGAAAAACCATGTGTGGTTGTAGTTTCAGCCTTCAGGGGCATAACCGACCAGATCCTTACGATCAGTGAAATGGCTTGTGCACGCAACGAGGAGTATGCACGTGAGATCGAAGATATCCGGGTACGGCATAAAGAAGTGATAAATCATCTCATTCCCCGCAAGAAAAAAGAAGCTGTTGAATTATATATCAATAAGCTTCTGAACGAATTCAAGGATCTTTTGTACGGAATATTTCTGGTGGGTGATCTTACGCCTAAAACGCAGGACCACCTGCTGAGTTTCGGTGAGAGACTCTCCTCCTTCATTGTCACCAACGTCCTTGATACGGCAACATGCGTGGATATGCGTCACTTCATCCGGACAGACAGTAATTTCGGGAACGCCCAGGTCGATTTCAATATTACCGACAAAATGATCCGGGAAATGGTGATGTCGCATCAGGGCATCATTGTCGTCCCGGGCTTCATTGCCGCTAACGGGAACGGCGACATTACCACTCTCGGCAGGGGAGGTTCCGATTACACCGCGGCCATCATCGCAGGTGCCACAAACGCGACGGTCCTTGAGATATGGACCGATGTCGATGGTTTCATGACCGCAGACCCCAGGAAGGTAAACAAAGCGTATGTGATCGAGAGACTCAGCTATTCCGAAGCCCTTGAACTTTCTCATTTCGGGGCAAAGGTTCTTTATACCCCCACCCTTCACCCGGCCTACCATAAGAATATCCCGATATGGATAAAGAATACATTCAATCCCGATTCACCCGGGACACTTATCTCAAGTGAGGGAGGCAATTCTACGGAGAGTCCCATCAAGGGGATATCATCCATCGACAGGATAGACCTGGTGACTCTTCAGGGCAGCGGTCTGCCGGGCGTCACCGGGATATCGATGCGGCTTTTTTCGGCACTGGCCCGGAAGGATGTGAACATCATCCTGATCACACAGGCTTCATCGGAATATTCCATCACTTTTGCCATCACTCCGGCCGATACAAGTAAAGCCATTGCCGCCCTCGAAGAGGAATTTCATCTCGAAGTGGCGGTAAAAAATATCATCGAGATCTCGGTGGAAAAAGATCTGTCCATCATTGCCATTGTAGGCGAAAAAATGAGAAACACGCCGGGGATCTCGGCAAATCTTTTCACTTCTCTCGGAAGGAACGGTATTTCTGTGATCGCAACGGCACAGGGATCATCCGAGTTGAACATCTCGGTGGTTATCCGGCAGGATTCACTAAAAAAAGCCCTCAACGTCATCCACGAAGGATTCTTCCTGTCTCACTATAAGGAATTGCATCTCTACCTTGTCGGTACGGGCAACGTAGGCCGCGACCTTCTTTCCCAGATCCAGCTGCAACAGGAGTATCTGATGAATGAACATAACCTGAAGATCAATGTGACAGGCATTGCCAACTCACGCCGGATGCTGATCGACGGTGAAGGGATCGACCTGTCTGTTTACCGGAAGAAGCTCGAGTCGGGAAATAAGATGGACCTCGACGAATTCATCAGGGCCATCGATGAGCTTAACCTGAGAAACCCTGTGTTCATCGACTGCACGGCAAGCAATGAAATCGCCTCTTTATACGGGGATCTCTTTGATAAGTACGTCTCGGTAGTCACGGCAAACAAAATTGCCTGTTCTTCCGGATTTGAAATTTACCGTAAGCTGAAGCAGAAAGCAAGGCAGAAAGGTGTACGGTTCATCTTTGAGACGAATGTGGGGGCAGGCCTTCCCATCATCAACACCATCAACGACCTGATCCGCAGCGGAGACCGCATCCTGGCCCTTGAAGCCGTTCTGTCGGGAACACTCAATTTTATTTTCAATACGCTGAGCAAGGAAATTCCCTTCAGCCGTGCCGTAGAACTGGCAAGGGAGAAGGGATTCTCGGAACCCGATCCCCGGATCGATCTAAGCGGTACCGATGTCATGCGTAAACTTCTTATCCTTTCAAGGGAATCGGGATATACCCTCGAGGAATCGGAAGTGGAAATGAAGAGGTTCCTCCCCGATTCCTGTTTCACAGGGAGCATCGATGTTTTTTGGGAAGAGATACGCAAACTTGACGAAAAATTCGAGACAGCCCGGGAAAAGCTTGAGGCGAAAGGTAAGCGATGGCGTTTCGTGGCCGGTCTTCATGAAGGAAAAGGCCGTGTGGAACTTCTCGAGGTGGATAAGTCTCATCCTGCTTTTGAGCTGGCCGACAGTAATAACATTATACTGATCACCACGGAGCGGTACCGTGAGCAGCCCATGGTGATCAGGGGATACGGAGCCGGGGCGGCTGTGACTGCTGCCGGTATTTTTGCCGATGTGATACGGGTAGCAAATTTGTAAAGACATGATCAGGAGTGTTATTTTTGATATGGACGGTCTGTTGATCGATACCGAACCTTTCTGGCAGGAAACCGAACGCAAGGTTTTCAACAGACATGGCATCGGGATCACGGAAGAAATGCAGAAGTCCACCTGTGGCCTTCGTACCGACGAGCAGATCCAATACTGGTACGAACGGTTCCCCTGGCCTTCGCCTGATTTCGGCGCAATGGAAAAGGAATACGACGAACTCATCCTCGGATATTTCAGAAACGGTGCGGAACTTATGGACGGTGCCCTGTATATCCTGGATCTTTTTGCATCAACGGGGCTGAAAATGGCCCTGGCCTCCTCTTCCTCAATGGAGCTGATCAACACCTTCGTCGACCGGTTTGATCTCAGAAAATATTTCAATACAATCTATTCCGCAGGACGCGAAAAATACGGCAAACCCCATCCGGCAGTCTATCTTTCGACCGCGGAGCTCCTGGATACTCACCCCTCCTCCTGCCTGGCTTTCGAGGATTCCATTTACGGTATGATAGCCGCAAAGGCAGCTCTGATGCAGGTAGTGGCGGTACCCGACGCTGCCCGCTTCAATGATCCCGGCTACGGTCTGGCTGAGATCAAACTAAAAAGCCTGAAAGAATTTACGTTGCCGATGTTAAAGGGCCTGAATGGATTACACCCAAAATAGCCTAAAATGAAAAAAGCTCTGCGGGTCTTCGCTCCCGCTACCATATCTAACGTAGGGCCGGGGTTCGACCTGATGGGCTTCGCCATCGAAGAGCCTGGTGATATCATCCGGATCGAACCCAATAATTCCGGAATTATCACGATCCGGAACGAAACCGCCTGCTGCCTTCCCGATGATCCTGAAAAAAATGTAGCCTCGGTAGCCGTGAAAGCCATGCTCGACGACCTGGGAGTTGAGCGCGGATTTGATCTCATCTTCGAGCGGAAGATAAGTCCCGGCTCGGGGATCGGCTCGAGCGCCGCCAGTTGTGCTGCCGCAGTTTTCGGAACGAATGAACTTCTGGGCAGACCCCTCACTACCCTCCAACTCATTCCGCATGCCCTGAAAGGTGAATTTATCGCAAGCGGCGATATCCATGCCGACAATATAGCTCCCTCTCTTCTCGGCGGTTTTATCCTGATCCGCGACTATGATCCCATCGACGTGATCCGGCTGAAAGCTCCCGATTCACTGTTTTGCACGGTTGTCCATCCCGACATAGAAATTAAAACGTCCGAAAGCCGCCGTCTCATTCCACCTGAAATGCCATTGAGGAAAATTCTGCGGCAATGCGGGAACATCGGAGGACTCATCGCGGGTATCACGACCTCGGATTTTGACCTCATCGGCAGATCCCTTGAAGACGTCATCGCCGAACCCGTGCGAGCCATCCTCATTCCCGGATATCTTGAGCTCAAACAGAAGCTGTTAAGTGCGGGTGCTCTCGGGGCCAATATTTCCGGATCCGGACCTTCGGTATTCGCTTTCAGCGAGAGCCGCGGAAAAGCAGAGAAACTTGCAGCGATCATGTCTGAATCTTTCGATGAACTGAAAATTGGAAACAAAACCTATGTCTCCGGAATTTCACCGCAGGGAACCCGGAGGCTGGATGGATAAATTTTGCTGAATTGCCGTATCTTTAATTTACGACCATGAATTATTACAGCACGAATGACAGGCATCTGAAAGTAGGTTTGAAGGAAGCCGTTTTCAAAGGGCTGGCACGCGACGGAGGATTGTACATGCCTGAACGGATCCCCCGGGTACCCGATAAATTTCTCGAAGCCATCGCTCACCATGACCTCCAGGATATCGCGGTGTTTCTGAGCCGGCTGCTTTTCGGGGATGACATTCCCGAAGCAGATATCGTAGAGATCGCCTCCGCTTCCATAAATTTCATTACACCGCTTGTCAATGTCGAGGGCCGCATCAGTACCCTAGAACTTTTTCACGGGCCCACCCTTGCCTTCAAAGATGCAGGCGCCCGGTTTATGGCCAGGATGTTCGGCTGGTTCACAAAAGATTACGACCGTGAGATCCACGTTCTGGTGGCAACCTCCGGCGATACCGGGAGTGCCGTGGCTAACGGTTTTTTTGGCGTTCCCGGCGTTAGGGTGCATATTCTCTATCCCAAGGGGAAGGTAAGCCGTATTCAGGAAAAACAATTCACCACCCTGGGCGGAAACATCACCGCCCTCGAGGTTGCCGGCAGCTTCGATGATTGCCAGAAAATGGTAAAAACGGCATTCTCTGACACGGATACTACGGAAAGACTGACGCTCACTTCAGCCAATTCCATCAACCTGGCAAGGCTTCTTCCGCAATCCTTTTACTATTTTGATGCCTGGCGGCAGCTAGATAATAAAGAGAATCTTGTCTTTTGCGTCCCCAGCGGAAATTTCGGTAACCTGACCGCCGGCCTCATCGCTGCACGGATGGGACTTCCTGTCAGCCACTTCATCGCTGCCACAAACATCAATGACATCGTCCCCGGATATCTAAAGACGGGCAACTTCAGTCCCCGTCCCTCGGTGGCTACGGTGGCCAATGCAATGGATGTGGGAAACCCCTCGAACTTTGCAAGGATCCTCGATCTTTATAACCACTCCCATGCTGAAATGGCCGGGGAGATCAGCGGTTTTGCCTTCACGGATGACCAGATAAAAAAGGCCATCGGCAGGGTCAGGAAGGATACGGGTTACCTCATGGATCCCCACGGTGCGGCCGGTTTTCTTGCTTCGGAAACTTATCTTGCCAATAATCCCGGGGTGAATATCGTCTTCATGGAGACGGCTCACCCGGCAAAATTCATGGAAACTGTATCAGAATCCACTGGCGAACAAATACCCGTTCCCGAAAAACTGCGGAAGTTCGAAAAACTTCAAAAAAAGACCATTTCCATTTCTTCCGGGTATGAGGACTTCAGGGATTATCTCGCAGGCCTGGTGAGTGCATGATAAGTACCCGATGCCGGCTAACGGATCCTTCCTGGGTATTCTGAAAAATTATTATTAATTTTCACCTCCGGGAACCTCCCGGCTGGTAAAAATTTTAATCCTGACCCCTGTGCCATGAACGGGAAAAAACTTCTTCTGCCCTTACTTTTTTTCAGCCTGCTCTTTGGATGCAGGGATAATTCCGAATCATACGATAACAACGCAAGGCTTTGGTATACCTATCCCGCTAAGTACTGGAACAGCCAGGGTCTGCGCATTGGTAACGGCTATATGGGAGCCACCTTTTTCGGAGGGGTGCAGCACGATGTCCTTACCTTTACGGAGAAGAGCATGTGGACAGGGGGACCTGCCGAAGGGAACTGGGAAAAAGCCGGTGTAAATCCGAAGTCGGTAAACTCGCTGCCGCTGATCCGGAAGGCCATTGTAAACGGCCGGACAAGGGTGGCGGACAGCCTCGTGGAACATGATTTTTTCGGACATACCCGTCTCTTCGGCTATTTCACGAGTATAGGCGAACTGACCCTGGATTTCCACGGACAGGATGATCCTGCGACGGATTATATCAGGGAACTAAACCTTGAAAATGCACTGGGACGGGTGAGCTATTCATCCGGGGGCGTGCATTATAAAAGGATCTATTTCTGCTCTTATCCTGACCGGGTTGCGGTCATCCGGCTGACAGCAGATAAAAAGGAAAGCATCAGTTTCGCTCTCGGCGTAAATGTTATCCAGGATTCTTCGGCGACCTTTATCGATGGCAATACATTAGAAGTAAGAGGTTTGATAAATGAGAATCACAGGCCTTTCAATGTACTCATCAAAGTAAAAAATTCGGGAGGGAGCCTTGGATCAGAGGGAGGAAAGCTCATCCTGCGGAATGCCGGCTCTGCCGATATCATACTTACCGCCGCCACAAATTACAAGATGGAGTATCCTTCCTATACGGGTGAAGATCCTGCAGTCATCAACCGGAGGATCATGGACAATGCTATGAGCCTTGAGACCGGGGAACTCGAACTGAACCACATCCGGGATTACCGTTCGTTATTCGACAGGGTAAAACTTCACATCCGCGGTAACGGGGAGGCTGAATCACTACCGGTGAATGAGCGTTTTGAAAGGCTGAAAAACGGCGGGAGCGACCCGGGCTACAAGGTACTGGCCTTCAACCTTGGCAGGTATATGATCATCAGCTCATCCAGGCCGGGTACGCTGCCTGCCAACCTGCAGGGTGTATGGAATAATTTCAGGATTGCCCCCTGGGCAGGAAATTACCAGAGCAATATCAATATGCAGGAGATCTACTGGTCTTGCGGACCCGTGGATCTGCCGGAGTGCCAGCAGGCTTATATCGACTGGATTGACGACCTGGCTGTTTCCGGTCGTGAGATCGCGCGCCGGTGCTACAACACGGGGGGCTGGGTAAGCCATACCACGGGAAATATCTGGGGTCATGCCGCTCCGGAAGGCGGTATCAGGTATGGAATGTATGCTGTGGGTGCTGCGTGGCACTGTCAACATGTATGGGAACAGTTTGCATTTACGCGAGATACATCGTACCTGGAAAAACAAGCGTGGCCCCTGCTTAGGGATGCCTCGGAATTCTGGCTCGAAAATCTCGTTCCCTATGAAGGGTACCTCATCAGCGCCCCTGCGGTATCTGCCGAGCATGGGGCCCTGCTTACCGACCATGGCCCTGATCCCGCCTTTCATGATAAGCAAAGCAGCAAGTATATCTATAATCTTCCCGGCGTTTACCAGGATATCGAAATGATCCATGAGCTTTTCACAAATACGGCACAGGCGGCCATGATCCTTGGTCACCGGGATTTTGCGGATTCCCTCCTTGTAGAGCGGGCTAAACTCCTTCCCCTAAAAACCGGCAGATATGGCCAATTGCAGGAGTGGCACGATGATATCGACAGCCCGGACTGTCACCACCGCCATATAGCGCATATGTATGCCGTTTACCCGGGAACCATGATCTCCCCTTACACGACACCCACACTGGCAAAAGCTGCCGCCATCTCCCTGAATTTCCGCGGTGACGGCCGTTTCCCCAAACAGGAGCAGGTTTCGGGGGGCAACTGGGCGCGGGCTCACAGGATGTGGTGTTGGACCCGGCTGCTGAATGGCAACCGCGCCGACAGCATTATGACAGGACTCCTCACCGCGGAAGGTTTTGAAAACCTGCTCACCTTCCAGCATATCGATTACCACTGGGAAAGACCCGGGTATTATAACGAAGACGACAGTCTGTACTGTCATTTTCAGCTGGATGCCACAGCGTCCCTTCCCGGCTGTATTGCTGAAATGCTTCTTCAGTCTCAGCTCAATGATATAAGGCTGTTACCGGCTCTGCCCGCTGAATTCAGCACGGGTGAGGTCATCGGCCTGAAGGCAAGGGGTAATTATACCGTGGACATAAAATGGGAAGATGGCGAGCTCATTCAAGCCACCATTACCTGTCCTCACGGCAGCCCTGTCCCCGCGGTACGGATCAGGGAAAAACTGACCGATCCGGATAAATCAGACCTGATCCGGATTGTTAAACTTTGAAAGGACAGTCAACATGAAAAGAACAATTCTCTTCATCTTCTTCACCGTACTCCTTACCGCGTTGACCCTGAATGCCCGCGAGAAAACGGAAAATGCCGGCCCCGGTTACGGTAAGCTGGAAATGGTGCACAGCGATACTATGGACCGCGACCTTCCGGTGCTGGTCTTCCTTCCTTCCGGTTACCTAACGGGCGACAAACATTTTCCGGTCATTTATTTTTTGCACGGGACAAATGATAAGCCACTGACGGAAGAAGGCATACGCGCACTTTATCCGCCTTCGCTGAGGATGAGTGAAATTGCTTCCCTCTTCGGGGTCATCATCGTTGCCCCCATTGTCGGAAACAGTTATTACATGGATGCACCCGCGAAGCCGGAGAGTTGTTTTGCGACCTATGCCGGGAAAGAATTACCGGCTTTTATCGATAATCATTACAGGACCATTGCGAACCGTGACGGCCGGATCCTTGCCGGCTTCAGTATGGGCGGTTACGGTGCGGTAAGCCTGTTGTGCCGCTACCCCGATGAATTTTCCGTTGCTCTTGAACGGTCAGGCGTTCTCAACCCGGCAACCGCAATTGAAGACCTTGACTGGGATGATACGGGTGAGGTAAGAGAGCTGCTGGGCGACTACTGGAGTCACGGCGAAAACTACCACCTTAACAGTTGTTTTAACCTCGTGAATCATATCCGTGACAGGAAGGATGTCGCCATAGTTATGGAGATCGGCCGGGATGATTTCCTGTATAAAACCAATGTTGCTTTTCATAAAAGACTTGTGGAACTGGGCTTCCGGCATATCTATGCCGAATACCCGGGAGGCCATTATCTCGACAGCAATGTCCTTATGAGTCTCTTCAGCCAGCTTCAGTATTTCCGGCCAACTCTCACCGGATTGCCCGGTCGTTAAAATGCAGCCGAACCGTACATCATTTCAAGCCGGATCGCCGGTCGGTGAGCGTAGCCGAACCGTACCTCATTTCAAGCCGGATCGCCGGTCGGTGAGCGCAGCCGAACCGTCATTTAAAGGCAGTTTCCCCGGTCGGTGAACGCAGCCTCAACAAATTCAGGACTACGTAAGAATCTCTTCAATCAACAACTCAAAAACTCAACAAATCAACAAATTCTCCGTCAAAACCTTTATCCTCTTCCTCATCACCAAATCACCAAAACAATGATTCCGGGGTTATACAACGTACTGATAATCTGTAGTGTTGATAACTTTTCATCAAAAAGTCAAAAAGGGGACGCTGAGATTTGGGGGGTGAATCCCATTAAGGGCGGTCGGCGTCGACGGTGGGGGTGGGATCCCAGTTGATACTAAGACGTATTACAAAGGAAGAAGCCCAAACTATGCGCTTAACCGAAGCTATGACTTCACGAGGTTACAATATCATGACTTTTCAATGCAAAGATTACCGGAATGTTGAGCATAGCCGAACCGTACCTCATTTCAAGCCGGATCGCCGGTCGGTGAGCGCAGCCGAACCGTTCCTCATTTAAAGTCAGTTTCCCCGGTCGGTGAGCGAAGCCGAACCGTACTTCATCTCAAGACAGGTCTCCGGTCAGTGAGCGAAGCCGAACCGTACTTCATCTCAAGACAGGTCTCCGGTCAGTGAGCGTAGCCGAACCGTACATCATTTCAAGCCGGATCGCCGGTCGGTGAGCGTAGCCGAACCGTACTTCATCTCACGACAGGTCTCCGGTCGGTGAGCGTAGCCGAACCGTACTTCATTTCAAGCCGGATCGCCGATCGGTGAGCGCAGCCGAACCGTTCCTCATTTAAAGTCAGTTTCCCCGGTCGGTGAGCGAAGCCGAACCGTACTTCATCTCAAGACAGGTCTCCGGTCAGTGAGCGAAGCCGAACCGTACTTATCATCCTCAAGACAGGATCGTCCGGTCGGTGAGCGAAGCCGAACCGTACTTCATGGGGAGTCAAGACAGGTCTCCGGTCGGTGAGCGTAGCCGAACCGTACCTCATTTCAAGCCGGATCGCCGGTCGGTGAGCATAGCCGAACCGTCATTTAAAGGCAGTTTCCCCGGTCGGTGAACGCAGCCTCAACAAATTCAGGACTACGTAAGAATCTCTTCAATCAACAACTCAACAACTCAACAAATCAACAAATTCTCCGTCAAAACCTTTATCCTCTTCCTCTTCACCAAATCACCAAAACAATGAGTTCGGCGTCATCCAACGTACTGATAATCTGTAGTGTTGATAACTTTTCATCAAAAAGTCAAAAAGGGGACGCTGAGATTTGGGGGGTGAATCCCATTAAGGGCGGTCGGCGTCGACGGTGGGGGTGGGATCCCAGTTGATACTAAGACGTATTACAAAGGAAGAAGCCCAAACTATGCGCTTAACCGAAGCTATGACTTCACGAGGTTACAATATCATGACTTTTCAATGCAAAGACTACCGGAATGTTGAGCATAGCCGAACCGTACCTCATTTCAAGCAGGATCGCCGGTCGGTGAGCGTAGCCGAACCGTACCTCATTTCAAGTCGGATCGCCGGTCGGTGAGCGATAGCCGAACCGTACTCATTTCAAGCCGGATCGCCGGTCGGTGAGCGCAGCCGAACCGTCATTTAAAGGCAGTTTCCCCGGTCGGTGAACGCAGCCTCAACAAATTCAGGACTACGTAAGAATCTCTTCAATCAACAACTCAAAAACTCAACAAATCAACAAATTCTCCGTCAAAACCTTTATCCTCTTCCTCTTCACCAAATCACCAAAACAATGAGTTCGGCGTTATCCAACGTACTGATAATCTGTAGTGTTGATAACTTTTCATCAAAAAGTCAAAAAGGGGACGCTGAGATTTGGGGGGTGAATCCCATTAAGGGCGGTCGGCGTCGACGGTGGGGGTGGGATCCCAGTTGATACTAAGACGTATTACAAAGGAAGAAGCCCAAACTATGCGCTTAACCGAAGCTATGACTTCACGAGGTTACAATATCATGACTTTTCAATGCAAAGACTACCGGAATGTTGAGCATAGCCGAACCGTACCTCATTTCAAGCCGGATCGCCGGTCGGTGAGCGTAGCCGAACCGTTCCTCATTTAAAGTCAGTTTCCCCGGTCGGTGAGCGAAGCCGAACCGTACTTCATTTCAAGCCAGGATCGCCGGTCGGTGAGCGAAGCCGAACCGTACCTCATCTCAAGACCGGATCCCCGGTCGGTGAGCGCAGCCGAACCGTTCCTCATTTAAAGTCAGTTTCCCCGGTCGGTGAGCGAAGCCGAACCGTACTTCATCTCAAGACAGGTCTCCGGTCGGTGAGCGTAGCCGAACCGTACCTCATTTCAAGCCGGATCGCCGGTCGGTGAGCGTAGCCGAACCGTTCCTCATTTAAAGTCAGAATCCCGGTCGGTGAGCGAGAGCCGAACCATACTTCATTTCAAGACAGGTCTCCGGTCGGTGAGCGAAGCCGAACCGTACCTCATTCAAGACACGTCCCCGGCCGGTGAGCGCAGCCGAACCGTATACCTGCAGATGACCAGGTGACCAGGTGAACGGATGACTTTAGAACTACGTAAAAATCTCTCCAATCAACAAATCAACAAATCAACAACTCAACAAATTCTTAAGATCGTTCTATAAATCCTACTTTGCCATCCTCTTTTTTTCTGGCAACAGCATATTCCCCCGCCTGATACATAAATGCCTGCAGCCGGATATCCAGACTCGAATCTTCCTGTCCGTCAAAAGCCACATTTTCCCAGGGGATGCCGTAATGATCATTCCGGAAATCCGGGCTGAGGGAAGCCACAAGGGTTCCCGGCATACAGGTGAATGGCAGGATATAAACCACACCGTCGATACCGGCCTCAGCAAGCCGGGATGCCGAGCCGATGGCAATAACGGGGTCTCCATCATAATCTTTATGAATATAGGGAGCACTGAGACGGATCATTTCCTCGAGTTTAACCTCTTTTTCTTCATCTACCCGGTGACGAATATTCTTCCATAAGGCGCCGGCTGTATACCTCTGGCCTTTCATCTGAAGCACAGCTTTCAACACCCCTTTGGGATCCCTGTTCCAGAGGCTGTCCCGTTTATAACGATAGGTCGAATAAAGGGGCCATTCGCTGAAAGGACCCATGATGGTCTCTGCTCCAAGAGCTTCAAGCTTATCCACAATAAAGCCGCTGCAATAAGGATTGTCGCGCATGAAGGTTTCACCCAGGATGGCTATCAGAGGTTTTCGCGTTCCGTTCCGGACGGGGATCTCCGAGAATGCCCTGCCCGCAAGATCGATCACCCGGGCGAGTTCATGCGAACCGGCTTCAACTGAACTTATAACGCGGTCGAGCCAGTGATCATAGACCTTTCGTGTCATCCCGGTGATCATCTCGTAGGGCTTCCGTTCCTGTAAAAATTTTTTGAGAATGTCAATCGCAACAATGCCTTTCCATGCGTTCATCCTGAATTTTCCCGATTGCCCCGGTACCAGTTCAGCATAGGAATTGTCATTGCTGGGAGAGATGATCTCCACGGCAGAGAAGCCGAGCCGGTCAAAAATGATGCGCTGCAGCTTGTTATATTCGCCGAAGCGGCAGGGGCCGTTGTGATCCGGCATAAAAAACGCCATTTTCTCCGGTTCACTGCCGGGTTCCATGATCTTTTTAACAAAGCTGCCCGTTGTACAGATCAGTGGAAAACATTCCTGGCCGTTGGTAACCTTACGGGCGATCCGGATATCTTCCGTACCGGCCATGGGCAAAACTTCTGCTTCAACGCCACAGGAACGTGCAGCTGCTGCCATGGCATGCACCGTATCACGGGCGTAAGGAAAATAAAGCACCCTTCCCTTGAGCTTAGATGCAGGATGATGAACGACTTTTTCAGGTTTCTTTCTGCCTGGCGATTGGTCACGATAACCGTCGAGGCTATCTAAAAACGCTTCTATCCGGGTGATGAGGCCTGCATCGGCACTATGTTCGTCCACCTCAAGGTGAAGCCAGGGCTTGGACTGCATTTCTTCCCTGACAAAATGGGTGATGAACGAATCGGGGCCGCACCGGAAATTACCCAGGAAAACAGCATGGAGATCCGGACTTTTTGCGATAATCCGTGCACCGGCAAGTATCTTCTGTCCATTGGGCCAGTACATCATGCGGTAGTCCTCAAAAATGCTTTCCTGCTCAAGCGGAAGGTAATCGAGCGGAATGGGCATGATATTCTTGCTGATGAGTTTTTCCACCAGCCTTAGGTTCAGAAAAGGATCGGTGGTATTATAAGGCCTTCCCAGCAATACGAGTGCCTTTCGCGTACCTCCCAGGGATGCCATTACTTCCGTTCCCCTGCGTTTCACCCTGTTCTCAAAAATATCCTGGACCGTCCTCGCTTTTCGCAGTGCTTTAACTGTGGCAGTACGGGAAATTCCGAATTTCTCCGAAACAAACCGTCCCATCTCTTCATTGATCACACGGTTGCCGTAGCGAAAATGCAGGGCCGGCATCAATAATTTTTGGCGTACAGTCTCATCTTTGAAAGCCGCCCTTACCATAAAAGGACTGGTCTGGATCCAGGGGCAGTTGGGATTCCTGGTGGGATTGCTTTCATTACCTTTCGCATTCGCAATGAAGGGCATAAAAATGTAATCGGCATCCTTCCTGAGCAGGTCGAAAACATGTCCATGCGCCAGTTCAACGGGCAGGCAGGTTTCGGAAACCATGGTCTCAATTGAATTCTTAACCAGTTTCTGATCTGACGGTCCGGAGAGTAAAACCCGGAAGCCCAGTTCCTGGAAAAAGGTATTCCAGAAAGGGAACTCCTGGTAGAACAGCATCAGCGATCTCGGGATACCTATGGTTTTCCTCTCATCGGCAGGCTGTTCTTCATAACCATCCATGAGAAATGACAACCTCTCTTCAAAAAAATTGGGAATATCCTTACCCTGGCCTTTCCTTTCCTCCTTTTCATATTTCTCGCAACGTCCGCCGTAATACAAGGCCTTTTTCTGCCCTTCGATCCGCACCCGCCGGATTTCACAATCGTTTGTACATTCCCTGCATGTAAAATTGTCGACCTTATAGGAAGCATTGCTTAGGTTAAATCCCTTAAACTGCGTTTTTTGTCCCTCCTGCATGGCGTTTCTGGCAAGGATAGCAGCCCCGATCGCGCCGGTCACGTCAAAATGGGGAGGGATGATCATTCGCTTGCCGGTTACCTTTTCAAAGGCAGCCACCACTCCATGGTTGTTGGTGACTCCGCCCTGAAAGAATATTTTCTCACCCACCGGCTTGTTCCCGACTACCTTCTGAAGATAATTCTGAACGATGGAGTAAGCCAGACCGCCAACAAGCTCCGGCAACTCTGTTCCTTT
Organism: uncultured Bacteroidales bacterium; assembly: GCA_963771005.1. Classification (GTDB taxonomy): domain Bacteria; phylum Bacteroidota; class Bacteroidia; order Bacteroidales; genus DASQZK01. The sequence goes on along the minus strand of CAVYRO010000003.1, from coordinate 634,550 downwards.
CTGTTGCTGTGTGTTGAGGTCCGATTCCATGAATACCGTGCATCTGTCGCCAAGTTGAACGGGATGCCCGGAAGAGAGTGCGAGGCGTCCAAACTCCTCTGTGATGCTGATACCCAGTTTTTCTGCCTGTTCTTCCAGGAAGGAACCGGTACCTGCGGCGCAGACTTTATTCATCTCAAAATCGACGATCACCCCGTTGCGGATACTTATATATTTCGAATCCTGGCCACCGATCTCGAAAATTGTATCTACCGTGGGATCATGAGCAATGGCAGCGGTAGCCTGTGCAGTGATCTCATTGCGTATCGTATCGGCACCGATGAAATCGCCCGTAAGGTAACGGCCCGATCCGGTGGTACCTGCAGCGGTCACGACAACTTTTTCGCCCACCTCTTCATAAATCTCCCTCAGTCCGCGTCGTATGGCCTCAATGGGCCGGCTGGCCGTGGGAAGATACCGCCGGGCAACCACCTGATTGTATTTATCGATCAGCACCAGGTTGGTGCTCAGTGAGCCGACATCGATCCCGAGAGATACCCGTATAACCGGACCTGAAGCAGGTAGTTTAATGGTTTCCTTATAATATACGGCCTTCGACCTGGTAAGCTTCTCATGATACAATCCATTGGTCTTTGGGTCTGTGAGATAATGCGCCAGTTCTGCAGTTCCCCGGAATTCCGGGACGCCATTCCTGTTTCTCATCGAAAAGAGCAGGGCCCCTATTGCTCCCATGGAAGCATGATGCTCCGGAATGATCAGTTCACCTTCCGCAAGTCCGAATATTTCGGAAAAAGCACGTATCATACCTTTGTTCGCCGCCACTCCGCCCTGAAAAATAAACGGAGGGGAAAAGGATTTGCCCCGTCCAAGGGTACTTTTAAAATTTCTGGCTACAGCAAAGCAGAGTCCGGCAACAATATCATGCATCGGCGTGGCTATCTGCTGAAGGTGGATCATGTCACTTTTGGCAAAAACACTACACCGGCCGGCGATTCTGGGTGGTTTTTCAGATTTAAGGGCAAGCTCACCGAATTCATCCCGGATGGATACCCCGATCCGTTTGGCCTGCTGATCAAGGAAGGAGCCTGTTCCGGCGGCACAAAGGCTGTTGAGGGAGAAATCGGACAGGCGGGAATGACCATTCATCCTGCCCTTCTCCATAAAAATAAGTTTGGAATCCTCACCTCCCATCTCGATGATGGTCCGGACTTCCGGATAGTATTCTCCTACGGCACCAGACTGGGCGATGATCTCGTTGATAAAATCGCCTCCTGTCAGTTTGGATGCCTGCTCACCTCCGCTACCGGTATAGGCAAGGATGCCGACGTTGTCCCTCCCGTACTCGAGAATAATGCTGTCAAGAACTTCAGCCAGCACATGAAACGGCCGTCCATAGCACCAAAGGTAACGGTCTCCGAGGACTTTGAAATTCCCGTCCGTCAGAATAACGTTGATTGAAGTGGATCCGATATCCAGGCCAAGATTGATCTTCACGGTTCAGGTTATTAGAAACAACTGACGCACTGCCCTCTGCGGTTAAAAATTAATCCCCGGAAGACGCAAAGTATTGCACGGGCAGATATTTTCAGTATTTAAAACCAAAGTATACTATTTTCTGATGAATGTCAATTTTTTTGGGAGCCGAATCGTTGTGTGAATGCTAAAAATAATTTCACTTTCAAATAATTCATCTTTTAACATTTAAAGGGATCTGGCTGGAGGTTGCCGCATCCGAAACGGGATTTGAGGAAGCCGGTCACCTGAAATTTGAGCCGAAAGGACAGAATGATAAATGAATTGGCTAAAAAAGACTTTTCGGTGAACAAATATCATTCTTCACGGATTATATAATCAGTATCAGAAAGAAAACTCGATGACCCTTCGGCTCTGGGACCGGTCAATGCGACGAACGAAGAACTTTCGGATGGTGGTAAGGCAGACTAAAGGCCCTTCTTGCGCAAGTCACTGAATTTTCAATTTATACATAGGGGCCTTTTGCCTGCCTTACCACCATCCGAAAGTTCACCCTCTTGAATGAAGTCACCGGTTCCTGAGCGGAGCCGAAGGGTCATCGAGTTTTCTGGCAAACACTAATCAGGTATCGTAATATCGAACCACATATAAAATCAGCCGTGAATCATTGCTATAAATCCGGTTACCGGAGAAATGAATAAACAGATATATAATAGTATACTTCTCACTGCATTCCAGCTTCTGATCTTCACTTTCAGCTTGACGGTAAAGATCACCCATTACCATAATCCGGGATATCAGGAACGGTCGTTCACAGAATCCGGAAACAAGATTTACACTGAGATCGCTTCCTGTCCCCTTTGCCATTTTGAATTCGTAACTTTCTTCAGTGAGAAAACGCCGCTATTCAGTTTTAAAACGGATGCTCATGCAATGATTCCGGCACTTCCTGTGCCGGCATTTCCGGATTCCTTCCTTTTCAAACGCCGGGGAAGAGATCCCCCCGCTATGTCTTGATTTGTTTCCGGTGACATGACCTCATGTCACTTTCTGGTTAATTTTTCATTTTAATCTAAATTTCAAATCATGCGAATCAGGATTTACGTCCTGTTACTAACGCTACCCTTAATTTCCTGGCAATACACAGTATTGGGAAGCACAACACTAACAGGTAAAATAACGGACAAAGATGGAAACAAGCCCATCGCGTTCGCCACTGTATATTTCCCCGATCTGAAGACCGGCACCAGCTCCGACCTGAATGGGAATTATACGATCGATAACCTGCCTGAGATCAAGGTCCTGGTGCAAGTCAGCTGTCTTGGATACAAAGCCATCGTTGAAACGATAGATCTTTCGGACGTCGGAAAACGCGATTTTCAAATGGAATATGTGGCGACGGAGATGAATGAGGTCGTCATCACGGGTTTATCCAAAGCTGCAGAACAAAAAAGGACCCCGACCCCCATCACGGTCATTCCTTCATCCTATCTTTTGCAGAATTCAGGAACAAACATCATAGATGCCATTGCATCCCGGCCCGGCATCTCCCAGGTCACCACCGGTCCGGGCATTTCCAAACCGGTTATCCGTGGTTTGGGGTATAACCGGGTGGTAGTAGTTTCCGACGGGATACGGCAGGAAGGACAGCAATGGGGAGACGAACATGGGATTGAGGTTGATGAGGCAGCCATAAGTAAGATCGAAATACTTAAAGGTCCGGCAAGCCTTGCCTACGGTTCTGATGCCCTTGCCGGAGTGGTGAATCTTCTTCCCCAGACTCCTGTTCCCGCAGGAACTGTCAAGGGTCAGATTTTCAGTAATTACCAGTCAAACAACGGACTTTTTTCCCTTTCGGGGGATTTCGCAGGTAATCTGAAAAGTTTTAACTGGAATTTAAGGTACAGTCGCAAGCTGGCACATGCCTACCGGAACAATGCGGACGGGTACGTTTATAATTCAGGCTTCAGGGAGGAAGCTGCCCATGCGTTGTTCGGAATAAACCGCTCCTGGGGATACTCCAATCTCACACTCAGTGCTTACCATCTGAGGCCCGGGATCATCGAAGGGGAACGGGACAGCGCCACGGGAAAATTCACTGAACCTGTGATTGCCGGGAATGGAACCGTGACGGATGAGATTGCCGGCTCCGGCGATTTTACTTCATACGACCCGGGAGTTCCTTACCAGGATATAAATCACTACAAGGCCGTATGGAACAATCAGGTGGTTACCGGCTCCGGGATCCTGAAATTCATCATTGGATTTCAACAGAACCGCAGGAAGGAATATGGTGATATTCTCACTCCCGAACAGTACGGACTTTTCTTTCTTCTCAACACACTTACTTACGACATGCGATACAATTTGGATGAAATCAATGGCTTTTCGGTTTCGTTTGGGATCAATGGTATGGGACAACGGTCTTCAAATAAAGGCTCAGAGTTCCTGGTACCGGATTATAATCTTGTCGATGCCGGAATTTTCTCCATCCTGAAAAAAAACCTGGGAAATATTGATATAAGTGCAGGCATCCGTTTTGATAACCGCAGCCAGCATGGCAAAGGACTTTATCTGGATGGGAACGGTAACAAATCCGTTCAGGATATTCCCGGAGGGGTGACAAAATTTGAACCTTTCCACAGTAACTTTGCGGGTGGTTCGGGAAGTATAGGCGCCACATGGCAGATAAACCGGTCGTTCTATTCCAAACTTAACATTTCCAAAGGTTTCAGGGCACCGAACATTGCCGAGTTGGGTGCAAACGGCGAACATGAAGGAACGGTCCGGTACGAAAGGGGCGACCCGGATCTGAAAGCCGAGAGCAGCATCCAGGCTGATTATGCCTTCGGATTGGAGAGTGAACATATCTCTGGGGAAGCAAACCTGTTCTCAAGCAGCATACAGCATTACATTTATGCAAGAAAGCTGAATGCAATAGAAGGCGGTGATTCCATTACCGACGGCCTCCTGACCTATCAGTTCGTTTCCGGTCATGCCTTGCTTTCCGGGGCCGAGATCCGTCTGGACATTCATCCTCATCCGCTGGACTGGATCCATTTTGAAAACAGCTTTTCCTTTGTTAACGCAATACAGCCGGGGCTTCCCGATTCAATGAGGTATCTTCCGCTGATTCCTCCGCCAAGGATTCAATCCGAATTAAAGGTGAAAGCCAAAACCATCCTTCATTTTATGAAAAATCCGTATTTTCTGATAGGCACGGCATTCCATTTTAAACAGGATCATTATTATGCTGCGTACGACACCGAAACCGCCACGCCTGCCTATACCCTGATCCGCCTCGGCGCTGGAACAGAGATTGCACCTAACCGGAGAACGGTATTTTCTCTATATATTACGATCGACAACCTGGCTGATGTAGCTTACCAGGATCATCTGAGCAGGCTGAAGTATGCCGGCTATAATTACGTCACCGGAAACGCAGGCGTATATAACATGGGCAGGAATGTGAGCTTGAAATTAATTGTTCCTCTGGGAGGGGAAAGATGAGTGTGGAACACGGAGCTGATCTGGCAGCGTCAGGGGCGGGGAACAAGGATTATCCGCCCAATTCGTGTTATCTGTGTTCCATTTTCATTTTCTTCCTTCTTCATCCTCTCAATACAATCCCTGGTCCAGCATCGAATTTGCCACCTTCAGGAACCCGGCTATGTTGGCTCCTCTGACATAATCGACGTAGCCGTCCTCCTGCTTACCATACCTGACGCAGTTCTGGTGGATATTCGTCATGATGTGATGAAGCCGTGAGTCGACTTCATCACGATGCCAGTTGATCTTCATGGAGTTCTGCGCCATTTCCAGCCCCGAAGTAGCCACTCCGCCGGCATTGGAAGCCTTACCCGGTGCAAAAAGTATTTTTTTCTCCTGCAGCACTTCGATGGCTTCGGGTGTACAGGGCATATTGGCTCCTTCGGTGACGCAGATGCAGCCGTTTTTTACCAGCATCTCAGCATCCTCCTTATTCAGTTCGTTCTGTGTGGCGCAGGGAAGAGCAATGTCGCACGGAATTTCCCATGGGTGCTTTCCCTGGACAAACTCCACGCCTTCGAATTCATAGGCATATGGCCTGACAATATCTTCATTGGTTGCCCTGAGCTCCAGCATATAATCGATTTTCTCCCCGCTGACACCGTCAGGATCATGGATATAACCATCGGGTCCCGACAGGGTAATGACCTTCCCTCCAAGCTCGGTGACTTTCTTCGCGGCCCCCCAGGCCACATTCCCGAAGCCGGAAATACAGACTTTTTTTCCCTTTATCGTTACCCCGGCCGTCTTCAGCATCTCCTGGGCAAAATAGACAACGCCGAAACCGGTGGCTTCCGGACGAACGAGAGAGCCGCCCCAATTGAGTCCCTTTCCGGTGAGAACCCCCGTGTTCTCACGCGCCAGCTTCCGGTACATACCGTAAAGATACCCGATCTCACGGCCGCCCACGCCGATATCACCTGCCGGAACATCGGTATCCGGACCTACGACATGCCACAACTCGAGCATAAAGGACTGGCAGAAACGCATGATCTCACGATTGGATTTTCCCTTCGGATCAAAGTCGGATCCTCCCTTTGCCCCACCCATAGGAAGGCTGGTGAGACTGTTTTTAAAGATCTGTTCGAAGCCCAGGAATTTCAGTATGCTGAGGTTAACGCTGGGGTGGAACCGCAGGCCTCCCTTGTAGGGCCCGATGACATTGTTGAACTGTATACGGTACCCACGATTGACGTGGATCTTTCCCTCGTCATCCTCCCAAGGCGTCTTAAATATCAAAACCCGGTCAGGCTCCACCAGCCTTTCAATGATCCGGGCCGATTCAAACTGCGGGTTTTCATTATAAATTTCTTCAATGGATTCCAAAACTTCACGAACTGCCTGGTGATATTCAACCTCTCCGGGCGTTTTTTTGATGAGGTCGTTCATAAAGTGATCTACATTCATAGCAGATGGATGGTTTAGGTTCTTACTGGATCAAGATTTCCGGAAAATCCGGCAGGATGTGCAAATTTGATTGTAATAGCCCTGATTTCCAAATTTTATGGTTGAATAATAATATGATTTTTAGCATGTTAAAAATATGACTTTCGTCATTTTTTTGGATGCAGCCTAAGCGTGGTTTGAGGATTATTTGAGAGTTGTTTATGGAACAATGCCCCATTAATCTCACGTCAATCTGTCCCTATTTTGAAGGTTTGAAAATAATTCCCGTGTTTGTACGCCCGTTTATCATGATCTTTACCGGGTTCTTAAAGCGCACGTGGCGAAGGCTTTCATCCTCATATACTGCCGGCTGATTATCGAGGAAACCGATGTCGTACCGGCCCTCCTGTATATACGGATTCACCGTGAAATATCCCACCCCGAAAGATGTAAGGTTCTGGAAAAAGTGCGTTCCCTGGCTCGGATCGACGCGGTAATTCTCCAGTCCGGATTCCACGATGACTCTTGCTTCAGAGATCTGTGGCCATTTTATCGGGATCCCGAGCCATGGGTCCTGTGAACCCCACCGTCCCGGACCCACAAGAACGTAATTCAAATTTTCCTGCTTCATCCTCATGTTAAGCTCCTCGACCTTTAAACTGGTCGCTGAATTTTTAGACGGGTCGAAGGATCCCGGTTTTACATAAACAATATCTCGTATATGGGTGAAAATTCCGTTTCCAAGCGCCGCCCTTGAATAGATGATCGTTTCATCCTCATCAACGTTTGTATCCATATAATGAAGTGCCTGATCATTCACCACGATAGGCCGGATCTGCAAAAAACTGAATATCCGGGGAGCTCCTTCAGGAACATTGAGGTTTACCGCAAATTCAATTTCAATGGGAAGGTTCATCTCTTTCTGACCAATATCCAGCAGGGTCGTCAGGATCTCCGCGAGTGGGAAGGTACCGTGGTTCAGGATGGGTGAAAACGTCACAAGCCTTTTGCCCGTATTGTAAGAACCGTCACGGATAATATTATTCTCGTAGTCGTAGACGGAGGCTACGTGTTTCAGCGTGCCGTCCTTTTCGGCATCGCCAATCCGCAGTTTGAAGAGGTTAACGGCATCGTCGGTTGAGGGTACGAAACTATCACTCGACAGATCGAGCGAGTAGAAATATTTCTGCGTGTCCCTGAGCATCATATCGGGTGATGACAACTGGAGGATCTTCTTCGGATATTTCGGGGAGAACCGGAGTGCCATCCCCCCGTCGACAATAAATTTCCCGAGTCCGAAAGCAACGCTGGCTATCCCGTCTTCAGCTTTCTCTGGCTTGATGGGATAGAAGTTGATCGAACGGGCTACTCCCGAAAGTGTGGGATAAAAACGATTTCCGTAGGCTGAACCACAGACTTCCTGGAGGATAATGCCCATTTTCTCCTCATCGATGACATTGGATGTAGCCGCCATGTAAGCTTTACTTGACCTGAAGTATACCGAAGCGTAAACGCTTTTGATGGCATTAGTGAGCATCCGGATGGTAAGGGCATGATCGGAATCGACCACAGGTATCATGTAGGTTGAATAAATGCCTGCGAAGGGCTGGTAATGGGAATCCTCAAGTTTGCTCGACGACCTGATTGCGATGGGGTTTTTAATAACGGATATGAAAGCATACAGATCCTGGTGTAACCAACCGGGAAGCCTGGCGCGGATGAAATGTTGCAGGATATCTTCATCGGAAAGATCGGAAAGCCCGATCCGGTGAAGATCGTTCGACTCCATAAATTCATCGAAGATATCGATGCTCAGCACAACGGTACGCGGAATAGTGATCACCACGTCCTTGTATTTATTGAAGAGGTTATAGGATTTGATCACCGAATTGATAAAGGCAAGTCCGCGGGCCTTTCCCCCGATCGACCCGTCGCCGATCCTGGAAAATGTGAGATACTCATCAAAGCTCGACTTCTCAAATTTGGCTATAACGCCACGCCCTTTGCTGATTCGAAAACTGGAGATAGCCTCATAAATATAGGATCTCACCTCATCGACGTTGTTAAAATCCTCCTTTTTAATGTATTTGAACAGTTGTGCCACGGGGAAAATCGCCCGGGCATTCAGCCATTTCGAAAAATCGTTCCGGGAAGCATGGTAGGAAAGCACCTTATCGGGAACACGCATCATAAGGTTTTGAAGTGACTGAAGGTCGGAGGCCCGGGCCACTTCCGCACCGGTGTCAGGATCACGGAATACAAACTCCCCGAAGGCAAAATTCCGTATGATATAGTTCCTCAGCTCAAGGGAGAGGGTTTTGGAGTATTTATAGAGAAATCCGGCATGGAGCCTCTTCGCATACTTTTCATTCCCTATATCCGAAGACTGGAGCAGGAAGGGCATGAACATATCTTCATCCTTCACAAGCTTGCACAGCCTCAGCCCGGCCTTCGTCTTGTGATCGCGCTTGTTGTTGACCTTGAAGCTGATATCGGAAATGATGCCGAGGAGATTGTGTTTATACCTTTGATACAATCCAAGGGCTTCTTCGTATGTCTTCGCCAAAAGGATCTTCGGTCTTCCCCTCATTCGCAGCATTTTCTGGTGCTCATTCAGGGCCTCCTTCATAAAATCGCGGGATTGCTTAAGAACGATCTTGTACAGCAGGGGAAGGTAGATCGAACTATACCGGATGGAATCTTCGACGAGAATGATGGTCTGCACGCCGACAACTTCGATATCGTTGGGAGCATTCATCTTATCCTCGATCAGCTTGATGATGGCAAGAAGAAGATCTGCATTTCCGAGCCAGCAGAAGACATAATCGATAGCGCTCAGATCTTCGTTCTGCAGTTTAAGGGATACTTCCCGGTTGAAATGGGTAAGCACAACGATGGGAATGTCCGCATATTTTTTCTTGATCCTCTTTGCAAGTTCGAAGGTATCCAGATCGCCAATGTTAAGCATCTCGATGATGAGATCGATCTGCCCGGTCTCGAGGATGCTGAAGGCTTCCTTTGCGGTACCCGCTTTTATGAAACCCGGCGGGTATCGCAGGTTGAGTGAGACATATTCATTGAAGATCTGTTCATCGATCCGCCCGTCCTCTTCCAGCATAAAAAAGTCATAGTTGCTGCTGATGATCAGCACCTTCCTGATCCTGCGCTGCATCAGCCGTTCAAACTCCGTCATGCTGAAATCCACTGTCGGCGAATCCAGTCTTCTCCGTTTTAAATTTACCGTTTCATCCATTTTTTATCTCTGCAAGGGGGTTACAGTCATTACGGTGGATGACCGATATTCTTTTCTTTCCGTCCATAACCACGCAAACCGGCTCGTGGAACCTGATATGCTTCAGGTAATTCGTTTCCTCGATCACCTCCTGCTGCTCCAGATCCTCCCAATTGATAAATTCTTTCAAGGAATTGAACTGAATGGAAAAGTAGCCGATATTCATGGAAGTGACATTATGAAAGAAGTGCGAACCCAGCGAAGCATCGAGTGGAAAATCCTCCAGGCTGGTTTCAATGATCACTTTTGCAGCTGAGATCTGGGGCCAGTTCACGGGAATCCCGATGAACGGGTCACGCGTACCCCATCTGCCGGGGCCGATAAGGATGTATCTTCCGCCGGGATGAAATTTTTGGTTCATTGCACTGATCTCGGCGGCGATTTCCCGCGTATGCATTTTATCGAATTTTTCCCTCTTCACAAACACCACATCCTGCAGATTGTCGATACGTCCGTTCCCCATGCTCCGTTCAGCATAAATGATGATCTTGTTTTCATCGATACCCTTGAGGTTTACGGTATATTCACCTGTACTGCCAAAAAGCGGCTTGATCTGCAGGAGATAGAATGAGGGAAGATCATTTCCAGCAGGAGCCAGGTCCACAGCATATTCAATTTCAACAGGCGATCCGAGAGCTTCTTTCCCGACATCAAGAATGAATTCAATCGTCTTTGCCAACGGCGCATATTCGTATTTCAAAATATCGGCAAAATCCAGGATCCTCGGTCCCGCTTTATCAAGACCGGGTTGGATCCGGTCATTATCCGGGTCATAGACCGAGGCCAGGTGAGTAAGAGTGCGGTGTTCTTCGGCGGCACCAATCCCAAGCCTGACGAGATTGGCATCCGGCCCCTCCTTCAGCAGGTCGAATTCTGTCCGGCTCATATCGATGGCAATGAATTCCACTTGTGAGTCGCGGTGGAGGTATTTTGGTGCGTTAACCTCGAGAGTGGGATATTTTGGTGAAAAACGGTATGCTTTCTCCCCGCTTACAACGTAATGTCCGAGTCCCAGGGCAGCAATGGCAAAACCATCCTCAGGTTCCATATGGGAAACAGGGTAATAGTTATGCGATTGTGCCGTCCCGCTTACATGCGGATAGAAATATCCGTCGAATTCATTGCCCACCACTTCCTGGATCACCACAGCCATCTTCTCCTCTTCCAGCTTGAAATTGATGGCATCGAAATAGGTGCGTGATTCATTGGAATAAATGGATGCATAGACCAGTTTGATCGCATCGGTGAGCTGTTTGAACCTTACCTTTGGATCAGGGTGATTGTTTGGCAGCAGAAAGGTATCGAATATTCCGGAAAAGGGCTGGGTGGTACTGTCTTCAAGCAGGCTTGACGATCGCACAGCCAGGGGCCTGTCCAGTATTCGTACCAGGCTCTTCAGCATTTTTTCAAGATGATAGGATAGTTCACCCTTGATAAACATCTCGCGGATCTCCTCATAGGAATAATTACCGTGGATCACGTCCAGTAGGCTGTTCCTTTCGATAAAGAGATCGAACTCATCGGTTCCGATCAGGGAAGTACGGGGTGTCCGGAGATTGATCCCGGGTATGAGGTCGGAAAAGTTCAGGTTATAGATCAGCGTGTTAATAAAAGCCAGTCCCCTACCCTTTCCCCCGAGAGCTCCCGGACCAAGACTTACGATATTTGATTCATCCAGCAGGGCGGATTCTTCGAAGTTAATGATCCTGCCCGTGTTGGACTCATTCCTGTATTTTGTGATGACATATTTCAGGTAGTTCCGGAATTCCTGCGGTGCTTTGAAATCGGTTACCTTCACCGGGTGAAGAAGTTTGGCGATCTTTATCTCCCCCCGGGCCATGAGCCACAGGGAGAAATGATTTCTCTTCCCGTGATAAACCAGCGATTCGATGGGAATGGTCTCGATCTGTTTCTCAAATTCCTTCATCGACCGGGCCTCGGCGATCTTCCGGCCTCCCGGGTCACGGTACTCGAAATTCCCGAATCCCAGATGATGGCTTATGAAGCCCTTGATGTCCTGGAGGAGGGTCTCTGAATTCTTATTGATGAAAATAGACTTCAGCTCATAGGCCATCCGGGCATTTTGTATGTCGGACGACTGGATCACCGTGGGCAGCCCGCGGAATTGTTCCTTTACCTGCCTGACGAGACGGAAGCCTGCCTGGTCATCTATCACGCCGTTTTTTGAGAATTTCACGTCTGTTATGAGGCAGAGAAGGTTGTCGCCATACCGGTTGATGATCTCCATTGCCTCTTCGTAGTTCGGGGTAAGCAGAATTTTAGGCCGTGCCCTGAGCCGCAGTACTTTGAAAAGCTCGTCGGTCGAAACATCATCAATGATCCTCTTTGTCTGCTCCATCACATTCCCGTAAAGCAGTGGCAGATACCTTGAATAGTAGATCTCCGAATCCTCTACCAGGAGGATCACTTTAACAAGTCCGATCTGGGTATCATTTTCGACATTGACCTTATCCTCGAGGAGTTTGACCATGGCAAAGAAGATCTTCGAATCGCCGTTCCATACGAAGAGCTTATCGATGTTCTGCAGGTTTCCCGATTTCTCCCGGAATAACGTTACATCCCGTTTATTATTCAGAAGAGCGTAAACCGGGATATAGGCAAAATCCTGACTCACGAGCCTTGCGATCCTGACCGGTGTTTTCTGATCGCTGCCTATCATCATGATAATGAGGTCGAAATGGCGTTTGTTTAACTGTTCGGCCGCTTCATCATAGGTTGAAACACCTGTCACGCGGGGCATGGATGTCAGGTTCATCTGGTGATACTCACCAAGGATATGTTCGGAAAAACGTCCCTCCTTCTCGATGGTAAAGGCATCGTAGAGTGTGGAGAATAGAAGGATCTCCTTCACCTTGTAGGGCATGAGGTCGTGAAAGATATCCCTGTTCGTACTCTGTTTGCTGAGAAATTTCTGAAGCAGTTTGCGGCTGTTGATCCCTTTGCCTGCGTGGAACTCATTGATCTCCGATCTTATCTGATCCTGTTCGAGGGATCGTTTCAGGATCTTTCGTGCTTCGACCGTATTGAGAAAGTTATTGAGAATGCTGGCCAGGTTATCGATAAGCTGCCGCTCTTCCTTTAGAAAAGGGCCTTCATCGATATCGCGGAAGTTCTTGGTATAAAAGATCTCAATTTTTCCTTTCCGGCTATCTATGGTCTGAAAATCCTGCGACTGGTGCCATTCGGTCTCGGTAAAATTTATGGAACGGTACTCATTCCCGGCGAAGGTTATCCGTGCAACGGTGAATTCAGGGTACTGCCATGCCCTGGGCAGTATATGGGCGATCCTCTGCAATGTCTCCTCAACCGATTTCCCTTCCCGGATGATCTGGGTCGTCTGGTTGATGCAGGAGAGCTCCTTCAGCCTTTCTCTTTTCTCCTCCAGCAACCGTTGTATTTCCCGTTCTGATTTTGGAAGATCCATACTTTGATTTTTTTAAGGGCAACCGTAAATTTACACAATTTTGAGAGTCCTTCCAATCGGATGCAGGGAATAAAAAATCCCCGTTCTCACAGCAGTCGGTGTAAAAACGGGGAAAATGGATAAAAGTTTAAAAGCCGGTCTCAGTCCTGGTTGTTGATCTCAAAGACATTTCCGCTATGCATAAGCTGATCCATATTCTGGTAGGGCGATTTTGCCTTTGCTTCCTTTACCAGCTCTCCCAGCAGTGAATCGTATACAGTGCTTTGCACGGCCCTTATCACGCCGAGAGCCACAGGGAAGTTCGGAAGCGTCATCCTGGACAGCATATAATGTGCAGTGTCCTCCCAGTCGTGCGCATTATGTACCATGATGTCTTTTTCAGTGATCCCGTCCTTACCGATGGTTACGGTTTCAAAGCGGTTACACCGGAGAACAATGCCCTTGTCGCGGTTCTTTCCGAAGATCATCGGTTCCCCGTGTTTCAGGTATAGCTGGTGATCCTCTTTTACCTCTTTACCGGTGATCTCCTTATGGATTTCGTTGTTGAAGATGATGCAGTTCTGCAGAACTTCCACCACCGAAGTGCCTTTATGATTTGCTGCTTCAATGAGAACCTCCCTCATCATCTTCGGATCGGTGTCTACAACCCTGGCAAAAAACGTCCCCTGGGCTCCCATCACGAGTTCCCCGGGCTGGAAAGGATTTTCGATAGTTCCATCGGGAGAGGTCTTGGTAATGCTTCCTTTGGGAGTTGTGGGTGAATACTGTCCCTTGGTGAGGCCGTAGATCCTATTATTGAAGAGAAGGATGTTGACGTTAATGTTCCTGCGGACAATATGGATGAAATGGTTCCCGCCAATGGCCATTGAATCGCCGTCACCTGTCACGATCCATACACTGAGATCGGGATTGGCAACCTTGATACCGGAAGCAATCGCAGCTGCCCGTCCGTGAAGGCTGTGAAAACCATAGGTATTGATGTAGTAAGGGAAGCGGGATGAACACCCGATGCCGGAAACAAAGACGACATTCTCCTTTTTAACCCCTGTCTCAGGCAATACGTTCCTAATCGTGGTCAGCACGGCATGTGATCCGCAACCGGCACACCATTTTACCGGATCTTCGAGTTTAAAGTCCGCCGGCTCTATCTTTGGTAAAAAATCAGTTTCTGTGGTCATAACTATAATTTTTCAAGAAGTTCTCTGAATTTTAGTTTCAGTTCCGAAATCATAAAAGGCAGCCCCTGGACCTTATTGTATTGCAGATATTCGAACTGCGGGTATTTGGATCTGAGGTAATTGGCGAACTGACCCAGGTTGAGTTCGCAGACGACTCTTTTTTTGAAGCCTTTCAGGACGGTCTCCGTATTTTTCGGGAGGGGACTAATGTAGTTGAACTGGGTAAGGCTGATGGATTTTCCTTCTTCCTGCAATTCCTGTACTGCGGTAAAAAGGGCTCCGTAAGTTCCGCCCCAACCGATTATCAGGAGATCACCCTCAGATTCGCCCATAATACTCTGCTCAGGGATATCATTTGCAACACGGTCTACCTTTTCCTGCCGCTGTTCCACCATGATCTGGTGATTCAACGGATCCTGGGAGACTTCACCGGTCACATCGGCCTTCTCAAGTCCTCCGATACGGTGGCGCAATCCTTCCTGTCCCGGCACGGCCCACAATCTGGCGAGTGTTTCGGGATCCCGGAGGTAGGGATAATAATTGGCCATGTTATCCTCTACCTTTCTGGGATGGATCGGGCGGAGGTCTTTCATCTCGGGTATAGGCCACAGCTCCGACCCGTTGGCAAGATACCCGTCAGACAGCATGATCACGGGCGTCATGTGCTCCAGGGCGAGTCTTGCGGCTTCGAAGGCAAAATCGAAACAATTGGCTGGGGTGCTCGAAGCGATGATGATACATGGGCTTTCCCCGTTCCTGCCGTAGAGGGCCTGCATCAGGTCGCTCTGTTCCGTTTTGGTAGGCAATCCGGTGGAAGGGCCGCCACGCTGAACATTGATGATGACAATCGGAAGTTCGGTTATCACAGCCAGTCCGATGGCTTCGCCTTTCAATGCAAGACCGGGGCCGGAAGTGGATGTCACTGCAAGCCTGCCGGTGTAAGACGCTCCGATCGCAGCACATATCCCCGCAATCTCGTCCTCAGCCTGAAAGGTTATTGCATTCAGGCTCTTCCTGTTGGAAAGTTCCTGGAGGATTTCGGAAGCCGGTGTAATGGGGTAAGATCCGAGAAAAATTCCGCAGCCCGATTTCTCGGAGGCAGCCAGGAGACCCCAGGCAGTGGCGATGTTACCCGTAATATTACGGAAGAGTCCCTTCTTGTTTTTGGCTGGATTTACCAGGAAGGTAATGGAAAATGCCTCGATGGTCTCAGCATAATTATACCCGGCATGAAGTACGGCCTTATTGGCCTTGACCAGTTCGGGCGACTTCTTGAATTTCCGTTCCAGAAAGTCTTCGCCGATGGAAATTTCCCTGTTGAAAAGAAAATAAAGAATTCCGGCTACAAACTGGTTCTTCGTTTTATCGGCTGTTTTATTATCAAGCCCGAACTCTTTCACTGTCGACCTGGTGAGCTGGGTGATAGGTGCCCTGATAAGGTTGAAGCCTTCCAGTGTCCCGTCGTTGAGCGGATCCTCAATATAATCGGCTTTTTTATAGTTTTTCTGGTCAAAATTGTCGATGTCAATAATGATCGTCGCCTCCGGCTTTACCCACTTCATGTTGGCCTTTAAGGCGGCAGGATTCATTGCCACAAGTACGTCAGCCCGGTCACCCGGTGTGGTAACATCCTTAGTGCCGATGTGCACCTGGAAACCGGAAACACCGGCCAGTGTTCCCTGTGGAGCACGGATCTCTGACGGGTAATCGGGAAATGTTGAGAGGTCATTTCCCACGAAGGCCGATGTATCGGAAAACTGGCTGCCGGTAAGCTGCATGCCGTCGCCCGAATCACCTGCAAATTTCACCACGACCTCCTCTAGTTCAATTACAATTGGCTTTTTTACCATAACAGGTTAAAAATAATCGGTTAAAAATATCAAATGCATATCAGGAAGGTGAATTCCTCATATGCATTATTGCGAATTTATTTGTAAAAATTAAAGTTTCATAACTCGTAAAACCCATCCTTCCTCAATAAAATCAAGCATATTCACTAGTAATGACAGTAATTTTTTTTGTTTGCTAAATCATAACAAACTTAGTATTTTCCGATTAATAATTACAAATTTAAATATATAAATATTATATATTTTTGTAACAATTCGTTAAAACCCGAACATTTGGATAAAAGAGGGCGTTTTCCCTGCTTTCCTTTCCTTTTATCCCTAAATGAGAGGCAGAAACAATGGCATTGATAAAAAGTGTACGCGGGTTCACCCCGGTTTTCGGAAAGAATTGTTTCCTTGCAGATAACGCAACTGTTATCGGAGATGTTGTGATGGGTGACGATTGTTCACTCTGGTTTAACACAGTGATCCGCGGAGATGTGAATTCGATCCGGATCGGGAACAGGGTGAATATACAGGACGGGTCGGTGATCCACACCCTATACGGGAAATCTGTGACCGAGATCGGGGATAATGTCAGTGTGGGTCACAATGTAATCATTCATGGTGCGAAAGTCGGGGAAAATGTTTTGTTAGGCATGGGATCTATCCTCCTGGATCATGCCGCTATCGGGAAGAATTCCATCATTGCCGCCGGCTCGGTTATCCTGGCTGGCACCATTGTCGAACCCGGCAGTATCTATGCCGGCGTTCCCGCAAAGCGGATCAAATCAGTAGACCCGGAGCAAACAAGGGAAATGATCGAAAAAATCGCAGATAATTATTTGTTGTATGCCTCATGGTACCGGGAAGAATGAGGTAACCGGGTAACTTTAGGATTAAGACCTATCGGATTGAGTAGCCAGAGTATAATTATTGTTTGCCAGAAAACTCGATGACCCTTCGGCTCCGCCAGGGACCGGTCAATTCGATGAACGAAGAACTTTTCGGATGGTGGTAAGGCAGGCAAAAGGACCTACTTGCGCAAGTCACTGAATTTTAAATTTATACATAGGGTCCTTTTGCCTGCCTTACCACCATCCGAAAAGTTCACCCTCTTGAATGAAGTCACCGGTCCCTGAGCGGAGCCGAAGGGTCATCGAGTTTTCTTTCTGATACTAATTAAATCCGTGGAATCCGTATTCCCTCCCCATCTTTCTTCTTAGCTCAAAGGTCCGTTTTCCACAAATCAATTTTCTCCCCGAAGAACATCCGCGCGATCACCTCGAAATATTCGGTACGGTCGGACACATGGAATTCACTTTCCCCTTTTTGTGCGGGGTTCAGAAGTTGTTTTGAGGCGAGAAGCTTTTTCAGCGCATCCGCAACAATCTGGGCGGAATCGATCACATTGACATTAAAATTAAAGAACCGGCTGATCTGATTCCGGATAATCGGATAATGTGTGCAGCCCAGGATGAGCGAATCGATATCATTCATTTCCCTCCGGGAAAGGTAGGAACGGATGATGGCATTGCTGATATCATCGAAAATAAAGCCTTCTTCGATCATAGGTACGAAGAGGGGCGTGGACAGGGAAGTTATTTCGAGGGCGGGATTGAGAACGCCGAGTTTCCTGGTGTAGGTTCCCGAACCAATGGTGGCCTTCGTCCCGATGACGCCTACATTCTTAATCTCACGATCAGCCGCCACATGGCTCACCACAGGATCGATCACATTCATTACCAGCGCCCGGTCACCCACATGGTCCCTAACCTCCTCGTAAGCATTCGAAGAAGCGGAATTACAGGCTATCAGGATTACCTTACAGTCTTTCCCGAGAAGGAAATCGGTTATCGACAGGGAGTACCGGATAATGGTCTCTTTCGATTTATCTCCGTAGGGCAGGTGGGCGGTATCACCGAAATAGATCAGTTTTTCCCCGGGTAGTATCGTCCTTATGGCTGCTGCTACGGTGAGACCTCCCACACCCGAATCAAACAATCCTATGGCTGAAGCTGAGCTGATCATACGCTGTCCAAAAAAGAAGACCATTCTGATATTTCAAAATGGCCTTTCCGTGTATGTTGGTCTATCTATTTTATTCCTAACTTTTCCTTGACTTTGGGTCCGATATCTATGCTTTTGTCGGAGGTATATATCGGATTCCTTCCGCTGATGTCGAATACGTAAATAAGGTCCATCTGTTTGGCTACATCGGCAATCGCCACTTCCAGTTTACCCATGACATCTTCGAGAAGCCTTCCCTGCAGACCCTGGAGTTTCTGGTTAGCCTGTGACTGGAAATTCTGCAATCTTTCCTGCATGCTCTGCAGTTCAGAATACATACTTTCAAGTATCAGTGAATCCAGTTTGCTCTGCTGTTCCACCACATCATTGTATTTTTTATTGACCTCGACCTGCATCTTTTCGGTTTGTTCATCGTATTTGGCCTTTACTTTATTGAGGCTGTCGACTGCCTTTTCATATTCGGGCATGAGGACAACAATTTCCTGTGCTGAAATATGTCCGAATTTATAATTCTGAGCGCCAACAAAAGAGGGTGAAAGAAGGATGCCCGCGAAGAGCAATAAACTTAGCAACTTTTTCATTATTACGGTTTTAAAAAATTTGTACAAATGTAAGTAATTAATTTTTATATCCTAATTTTTCCAGTACTTCGTCACTCTTATTGTAGCGGGCATCTTCGTAAAGAATTGTGGCTCCTGCG
The DNA here is from genome assembly GCA_963771005.1 of uncultured Bacteroidales bacterium. Classification (GTDB taxonomy): domain Bacteria; phylum Bacteroidota; class Bacteroidia; order Bacteroidales; genus DASQZK01. The sequence continues at coordinate 615,667 of CAVYRO010000003.1, read as the reverse complement.
GCGGTATCAAAAATGACCGCGTAACCGCCTTCAAGCGCGAGTTCTTTTACAGCTTTATATACTTCGTCCTGGATGGGTTTGATCAGCTCTTCCCTTTTTTGAAAAAGAGTGCCTTCCGGCCCGAAATATTTCTTTTGCAGATCCTTGATTGACTTTTCCTGCTCAACGATATCGTCTTCCTTCTGATTTCTCTGCTCTTCGGTCATCAGAACTTTTTCGTTCTGAAAACTCTTATAAAGCTTTTCAACTTCGGCATATTTATCACTGATCTCCTGCTCGTACTGTTTGGAAAGTTTATCGACCTGGTCCTGCGCTGCCTTGTATGATGGTATCCTGTCCAGGATGTATTCCGTATCGACGAAGGCGAATTTCTGGGCAAAACCTGCTCCGGCGAATACAAAAAGGACAAGAAATGAGAATAGGATCTTTTTCATGGTCTTAAAATTTAGGTTATACACGTTAAAACTGCTGTCCAATCGTGAAATGGAACTGACCTTTGTTTGCACTCGGCTTTCCGGGAATCTCGTCGAAGCCATAGCCCCAGTCGATACCCAGTAGTCCGAACATGGGGAGAAAAGCCCGGAGGCCTATCCCAGCCGAACGTTTGATCAGGAAGGGGTTGAAATCATTGATGGAATACCATGAATTTCCTCCTTCCAGAAACACCAGTCCAAAAATGGTTGCCGACGGATTCAGAGAGAACGGGTACCGCAATTCGAGCGTGTATTTGTTGTATACGTTACCCGATTTATTGCCTCCAACAATCGGGGTCAGGCTTCCGTTCTCATACCCACGCAGACCGATGGTTTCCCTTCCGTACAGATTGTAACCGGTGAGGCCGTCGCCGCCGACATCGAATCCTTCGAAAGGAGATGGTCCGATATTCTTATTATAGTATCCGAGGTAACCGAAGTGCGCACGTGTATATAATACCAAATTCCCTGCCAAACTTGTATACCAGTCTGCCTTGAATTTCCATTTGTGGTATTCGATCCAGCGGTATTTATCCGCATCGATCATATCGGGTTGGCTAAAATCCTTTCCGTTGACGAGGGAATACGGAGGCGTCAACTGGAGGCTCAGGCTGAAGGACGACCCGTTACGGGGGTAGATGGGCTGACTTACCGAATTCCGGCCGAAGGTGGAAGTAAAGCTCAGGTTATGGGAAGTACCGTCAGAGAAGATGAAATACCCGACGTAATCTTTCAGCTTGTACCGCTGATAACTGAGTTCATTGTATAGGGTGAAGAAATCGTCAGGCCATCTCAGTCTTTTTCCCAATCCGATGGCTGCGCCCGAGATCTTGATATACTGGTCGCTTGCGCTGCTGTTCCTGTCAAAGTAACTGTAGTAGGAGTTATTCATGATGGTGTGGTAGAGAGAAACGGAGAAGGAATTTGGTTTCTTCCCGCCAAACCAGGGTTCAACAAACGATAAATTATAGGCCTGGTAATATTTACCATTCGACTGTGCCCTGAGTGACAGCGTCTGCCCGTCACCTGAAGGTACCGGGCGCCACATCTTCCAGTTCATGAAGTTCCGGATGGAGAAATTGGAAAATTTCAGTCCGATGGTACCCACGAGCATTCCCATTCCCCATCCTCCCGAAACCTCGAGCTGATCGTTGGCCTTTTCAACGAGGGAATATTTCAGGTCAACTGTTCCTTCGAGCTGGTTCGGGATGGGTTCGGGATTGATCTGTTCGGGGTCGAAGTGTCCAAGCTGCGCCAGTTCCCTCACCGATCTGATGATCGCCTCCTTGCTGAAAAGATCACCCGGCTTTGTCCTGAGTTCGCGGCGTACCACATGTTCGTTCGTCTTGGTATTCCCTTCGATGATCACGCGGTTTATCGTGGCCTGCTTTCCTTCACGGATCCTCATTTCAAAGTCGATGGTATCCTTTTCAACGCGTACCTCAACCGGGTCGCAATTGTAAAACAGGTAGCCGTGATCAAGGTAGAGTGAATTTACGGCATCCTCATCGGTGGTAAGCCTCTTATCAAAGAGTTTCTGATCGAAAACATCCCCCTTCTTTACACCCAGCACCCTTGACAGGTAATCGCCGGGATATATGGTATTGCCGATCCATTTTATGTCACCGAAGTAATATTTGTCCCCTTCTTCAAGAAAAATATCGAGGCGGATGCGTTTTTCGGAGACCGGTGAGATGGAATCGCGGAGGATCTGTGCATCACGGTATCCGTTCTCATTGTAAAAGTCGATGATCTTTTCCTTATCCTCCGTATATTCGTCCTTTACCAGCTTCGATGCCTTAAAGATATTGATATCCCTCCGGTGGGTTTTCTTCATCGCTCTCCGGAGTCTTTTGTCGGGGAAGATCTGGTTGCCGTGAAACACGATATCATCGATCTTGACCTTATCGTTCTTATCGACAAAGACATCAAGCTTCACCATGCTCACCCTGATGGTATCCTTCTGCTCGGTGATCCTGACCGTGGTATTCAAAAATCCTTTTTCCACGAAGTGATCTTTAACCAGGCGCCGGATATTGTTGAGAAGGTCTTCGGTGACCTGGCTTCCGACGCGGACATTGAGTTTTTCTTTCAGATCATCGGTTTCCGATTTGTTCACTCCGTGCATGACGAAGCCTGACATCCTGGGCCTTTCCTTCAGGTAGATATTTAACCATATCCTACCGTTCTCGATCTTTGTAGCGTAAATTTTCACATCCGAGAACAGGCCATGATCCCAGAGTTTCTTCACTACCTTAGTGATCTCATCTCCGGGGATGGTGATCTTTTGGCCGACAGCCAGTCCGGTGAGGCCGATGAGCGCCTCCTTCTGTATATTCTCCGTTCCGGTGATCGTTATATCCGCGATCTCATACTCAGCAGGCGCTGAATAATCCATCACCGGCAGGTCATTCATGTCGATATTCTGAGCGCTTGCGATGACGGAAAGGGTTAGAGCAAGGAAAAGGAGAATTTTTCTGCAGATCATTTGAATTTTTTACTTAATTAACGATTCACTGTTTACCTGAGCGCTGATCTTACCAAACCGGCGCTCTCTCTTCTGATAATCAACGATGGCGTTGAAAAAATCTTTTTTCCGGAAATCCGGCCAGAGAATGTCGGTAAAATATAATTCGGTATAGGCTATCTGCCAAAGAAGGAAATTACTGATCCTGTATTCACCGCTGGTACGGATAAGGAGTTCCGGATCAGGGAAATTGGCCGTATGCAAATAATTAACGAATATATCACAAGATAACTCATCTGCATTGATTTTATTATCGGCAATATCCACAGCGATTTTCCTGACGGCTTCCATGATCTCCCACCGCCCGCTGTAGCTCAACGCAAGAATAAGATTAAGTCCGGAATTTACCGAGGTTTCATCAATGGCATTCTTCAGTTCTTCATGGACCTTTGCGGGAAGGCTTTTCATGTCGCCGATCGCTTGTAGCCTCACATTGTTCGTGTTCAGCGTATCCATTTCATTCCTTATCGTCTGTACGAGCAACCCCATCAGGGCATCGATCTCTTCGCGGGGCCGGTTCCAGTTCTCTGTCGAAAAAGCGTACAGGGTAAGATAACCGATACCCAGTTCGGCGGCAGCTTCAACCGTTTCCCTAACAGCCACAACGCCACTCTGATGGCCGAAGATCCTTTCATTGCCATGCTGCTGAGCCCATCTGCCGTTACCATCCATGATAATTGCCACATGAAGCGGTAACTTTTCCTTTTTTATATTTTTAATTGTTGTCATAACCAACGCTAATCATATGCCGGGCAATCTTCCCTGTATTTGAATATCTTATACGTAATGAAGATTCCTGCAAAGTTATACCAGTCTTTGTTACCGACCAAATGATACTGGTTATCTGTGCCAAAATTTTCCACTCCGTCTATCCTGTCGTTATAGGTTTTCCTTGGCGACCACTCGACACCGGCGCTGAGGCGCTTGCCGGCATTGAATTTAAAACCCAGGGCAAACGGTATGGTGAAATGATTGTCCGAAATTAAACCGGTGGAAGTATATGATGAAAGGACGATATGATAGCCAGGCCCGCCAGCAATATAAAGGGAATATTTCGTCTTCCGTTCTGCCGTCTTATAGGGCAAAAAATTAAATTCATACATCATGGCAAGATCAATATAGCTTCCCGTGAAAGATGCACCGCGAGCCTGTTTGTATGGGTTGTTGAAATCCATGTCAGTCCCCTGCAACTGGTGAAAAATACCCGTGAATCTCAGGGAGGTCCGGGGATTGAAATTATACCTGTAGAGAGGTCCGATAGCAATCAAAGGATCATAGAACTGACGGTTGGTGTTGATATCGCCCATATAATACGCTACTCCTGCAAAAAAACCGATGTCCGATTTACGCTGGGCATCGAGAGCCTGCTGTCCGGTGAAAAAAAATACAATAACGAGGAGGAAGAGCAGCGATGGTTTCAAATTCAATCTATCTCCTTCGGGAGTAGGGGTTGCGGAAGATCGGAACGCCCCTGCGGTCATTCCGGATCTTGTATACGGCGCTAAAGATCCCGAAATAGTAAGTGTCTTTATGTTCTGAATGTTTTGATGTATATCCATCAATGTAATCCGTTGAAGTGAATCTCCTGCCCAATTCAAGACCAAGGCTCCATTTGGCGTCGATCGAATATTTCAAGCCGAGGCCAACAGGAAACGTGGCCCCAAACTTACTAAAATTATCGGTAAACTGTTGTTCAAAATCCCTGAGAGGTTTAGGGTTATAAAAAACGCCGCCCACGCCGCCGAAGAGATAGACATTAAATTTTGAAAAATTATTGACCATTCCCCTCCGGTTAAACAGTGCGGCTGATGAATAGCCCCTCTCCTCAGGCAGGATGTAATACTCAAACTGTAAAGAGGGTTCAAAAATTGTGGAGTTAAAGGCAAATTTTCGCCCGTCATTACGTGAATTCAGATCATTCCCCGAAATTATCCCGAAAACCATATTGAATTTGACCGCCGTAATCCCGCTCAGCTTATACCTGAACCCGATATCGAAGGCCGGACGGGAGTACTGAAGCTGAATATCTCTAAAACCAAGCAGATTATCCTTTTCTGAAGTCCCCCCTATATCTCCGTAAAAACTGGAAGTTCCCACCCCGAACATGGCTTCATATCTTCTTAGTTTCCACCTTTGCGCTTGTGTTATACCGGGAATGAGAATGAGTAAAACCAGAAGTACTGTTGCCCTCATTTTATTCATGTGCCTTTTGGGTAATGAATTACAAATGTAAAAATTTATCTGAAAAAACAGCTTTTATCCCTAATTATTCCAGCCAAATTAAACGTGATTAAATCTATACGGAATTTTCCGGGACAAGGTTCCCCCCGCATCTTTGTTTAACAAGGGGGAATGGTATAAAAGACGTAGAGACGCACAATTGTACGTCTCTACGGTCCATTTTAGGTTGCGATGTATTTTATTACGTCTCTACATTCTATTCTTTCACAAACCGGAACACCTGCGATTTACCTTCCGAGGACACGGTAACGAAATATATACCGCTTGCAAGCCCGGAGGTACTGATCATCGTACGGGATTCGTCCATGCTTAATCTGCGAACCACTGCCCCGTGGACATTACTGATGGTCAGGTCGGCATGGGCAAACCCGGGAAGTTCAACGATCATATATTCGCTGACGGGGTTTGGATAGTATTTCAGGCCCGGATGATCCTTATCCTCAACCAGCGTATGCTGATTGATGATGGTAAGTGTGATCTCATCGTAAACGCCTGAATTATCCTTAGCCGTCGCCCGGATCGTGACAGTACCATTCGTCGAAGTGTCAGCATAAACGTTCAGTGAAGTCGACATGGTAGCGTTTGCCGGGTTATCCACGATCTGCACATCGGCATACGGGTAGAATGCATCCACGGGTGTGATGGTATATGCGAGCTTTTTATGCCCTTTGAACTCATCTATTGTCGTAGCACCATCGGTAGTTGTCAGATCGATAGCTTCAATTTTCTGATATTGCAGCTGGCCCAGTTCCGGCATGGGATCATAGGTCCTGGCACCGGCCTTAAAAGAGATGAACACGGCGCCGTATTTGGGCACGGTGATGAGCATCCCGTCTTCAAGGGTAATGCCGGTAGTGGTAACCGTTGCATCGCCTGCGTTAAATGCCGGGCCCGAAACTACGGTCATGCTGCCTCCGGTGATATCGCCGATGTCATCGGGAAGATCCAGGCTAACGATATAATCGTTCTCAAAATCCCTGCTGAACAGCACGATCCCGTACTGATCATCGTTGTTGTACGCATGTACGCCCACGCTCGGAAGGTTGATTTCCGATCCGTTATAATCATGGATCTTATCAACGGACTGGAAGTCGGTTTTGAGAACCACACCCTTACCTGCAAGCTCGTTGTAATACTGAACCATATAGTACAAGGGACGTTTTTTCAGCGTGATCTGGTTGTCGAGGAGACGCCACTGACCCCCTTCAAGGCAGAATACATCGGGCACCGTAACACCATACTCGAGAACGGTTGCGTAGTAATCGGCGAAGGTCACAGCCTGGCCAACGGTTCCGTGATAGGAATCGACGGTGAGATTACCTTCGTACATGTACATCGGGACGCGGCGGCTCATCCATTTAAACATATCCTTATAGATATAATTCAGACCGTCGAGTTTCTGCCTGAGTACCTTATACGAATTCTTATGGTAATCCAGCTGTGACTGCCCCGGTTCAATAGCGGGATCATAGCTGAGGTTGCCTCCGAGGTATCCGCTGATATCCAGGAGATCCATTTCACCATCGTCGCCGTTGAACAGCTTGGCGTGAAGACCGTAATTGTCTTCGGGACTTCTTCCGCTGAAGCTGACAAGCATCTTGTCGGAATTGAAATAAGACGAAGCTTTGATCTGTTCACTTGTCATTTTCCGTGCCCATGGAGCATAATTGTTATAATCGGCATTAAAACCGTCTGCTCCGTGTGCATCAAAACCCCATACTTCATTTCCAATCTCGATGATGATAGCGTTCAGGGTCTGATCGAATGGCTCGGTATACCCTTCCGCGATCCTGAGATCTCCCCAGGTGGTTCCGGCAGGGCCAGCAAGATATTCGATGAAATGCGAGAAGGTAGCCGGATTTTTCATCCAGTCGGTAGCTGTATTCACACCCGTAGTGAGTTGTACATATCCTCCGTAGAGCGAACTCAGGTAGGCAAAATCACCGAGGGTCATCTTATTCTTCTGGTAAGCTCCCACTGAAAGGTTGAAATCCTCATAGTTGGCCCCAATGCCTCCCCACCGGATTCCGGCAGGCTGTAGTTCATCGAGGATCTGCATTCCTGCTTTCGTGAATTTACTGCCGGGTTGATACCATTCCTTCACATGAAGCTGTACATCGTCGAGGTAGACGATGCCGAGCTTGCTGAACGAGAATTCAATGTTCCAGGACTGTGAAGCGTCGAGGATCCCCGGGAACTCGATCTCGTACTCTTTCCATTCGGAGGTGAGTATAACGGAGCCTGTGTAAGCGTTGACAACACCTCCTACATCGCGGTACACCCTCAGGTTGACGGGACTTGCATCGTAACCCGTACCTGCCTTGGCGGCAAACCGGAGAAGATAATGGTAATTCGTGGTCATCACGATTCCTGCGGAGCAACGGAAATAATCGTTGGGGCCCACTTCAAGACGTGCCGATTTGGCGCCTTCATAGGGATCGGTTGTCTCGGTAAAATAGGCCAGGCCGCTCGATTTCGTCTTTCCGACATTTGCCAGGTCGGCAGTCGTTGCATTGTCCTTATAGGATGGATCCTCGAAAGAATTATAGGTAACCTTATTTGACAGGAAGATGGAATTCATCCCATAGTCCCCTTCGATACCGAAGCCGGTGGCTTTGGCTACCGGATCAAAGGTAACGATTGCCTTACCCACATACGCATCCTCGTTGGGATCGTCCCATGCGAAGGCGTTTGTGGTCTGTGATACGGCTCCGCTGAGGGCCGATTCGTTAAGAGCGGCATCCAGTGCGCTTACCTGGATGGAATAGCCGGTACTTTGATCAAGTGAAAGGACTTTGTATCCGGTGGAGGTTACAGGACCATCATTGACTTTGGTTCCGTTCACATAAACATTGTAACCGAACACTTCCGTTTCAGCATCACTGGCGGCATCCCACGACAGGCTGATGCTGAAGGCAGTGGTTTGCGTCACGGCCAGGTTCTCAGGCGTCAAAGGAGGATTGGCATCATCACCCCAGGATGTAAAGCTGAGAACATTGGAAGGCCCGGAGAAATTCTGCAGTGCATCCTGAGCCAGGAGGAAGACATCGTATTTCGTATCCGGATCGAGTCCTTCGATCATGACCGAATTCCCGGTGATCAATTCCTGGTTATAGAGAACACCATTGACATAAAGGTTATATCCTTTCACCTTCATATTATCGGTGGCAGCATCCCATTCAACAAGCGCCTGGGCAGATCCCTTGGCTTTGATACGCAGGTTCGAAGCGGGTTGAGGCGCTTCCATATCAAGCTGTGTGAAGAGGTAAGGTTTGGCAATGACAACCTTGTTGCTTAGCCCGGGGTATATCCATTCCAGCGTGAGGAAATAGTCGTTGATGATCTCCTTATGGAATGCTTCGAAATAATAGGCTTTACCGGCATCGAGATGAATGAAGGGCGAAACCTGGCCGGTCTGGGCAGTGGGCGAGAGCTTATCCGGAAGGCCATCCTGGGTATTGTCGCTGCTGAGATAGAAAGGTCCGATACCCTCACCCTCGGTGGTGGAATAAAACTTATAATCGCCAGACACGGGGGCAATGATATAACCCCACATTTTGCCCCAGAAGAAGTCCTCCTTGCAGAGGTCATGAACATCGGCCGATTCGACCACAACAGGATAGGTATCCTTGAAAACCGGATCCTGCTTATAGGGATAATCCTGCCACTGGGCAATCTGCGTGGCTCCGTAATAACACCCGAAGGTATTGTAGGTTCCCAGGGGTATATCGAAAGTCAGTTCGAAGGGATCATTTCCGGCCGTCTGGTCTGCTTCATCAATACAGCTTATGGTAAGCGAAGCATTTCCTGTCAGTCCAAGGTCGCGGAAATATACCAGCGCATAATTGTCTCCGGCATGATATATAATGGAATCGATAATGATCTTGTCTGTGGAATTGTTCACATAACTGAAGAAAATATCCTGGTCGGCATCAGCATCACCGTCATCAACCTGGGGGAGGATGATGAAATGTTCCGTATCCTGCCCGACATTAATGTGGAATGGTTCAGGTAATCCGAAGGTAGCCACATCATTGACACCGGGAGTGGCGTCACGGAACTCGGCAACGAACTGAATGGATTCCGAATCCTCCTCATCCGAATAAACAGTGCCGCGATCATCCTGAAGCGTCACCGTGATCACTGCAGGTCCGTTGGAGGATGCCGTGTAGCTGATGACTGCTGTTGATGAACTGCCGTCATAATCAACGGTGATATCGCCATCGGCCACAACAGCCTGGTTGCTGCTCACGGCAGTGATGGTTATATTTTCATCGCGCTCGTCATTGCCGTCGGAGATCCCCGTGAGGCTGACGGTCTGGACGCCGTCGCTTATATAGGCCCAATGAGGTTTAGAGACCGGATTGACAAGAGGTTTTTTATTCGCATAGGCATCCGTACCCGTCCTGAAATCATCGATCCGGACATCGGTAAGCGCCGGGGAAAGAGTACGGTCGACACCCATGACCAGGTATTGCACCTGGAAGGGATTGACAGCATTCAACACGCCGCTGAAATCCCATATCGCTTCGTGGTATACGCCGTCGGCAGGTACGGCTATGTTCCGCATACCGGTTGCAACGCTGAAATTACCGTCATTCGCAGGTGCCTCAATATCCTGCAGTTTGGCTTCAAAATGGGTCAGTGCTTCGGCACTTTTCACCCTGAACCTGACATAAGGTTTCACCAGGCCGAGATTGAGCGTTTCCGGGAAAGTAAACCGGATATAATCATTTATGCTTGTATTTTTCGTGATCACCAGGTTCTCTTCCGCTGCATCATGACTGATGGTGAAGTTACTGCCTGCGCCTGAATTGTTCCAATTGCGTACAGCCCATCCTGCCACATTATCTGCAGTGGTGAAATCATCACTGAATGCGGATGTTCCGGACAGATAATTATACACCAGGTCATAAACCTTCATACTTCCGTCCTGTGCTGTGATCTCCAATGTGTTCACAGCGCCCAGATCAATCGAATCTCCAGGGGCCACATTGGAACTTGCAAAATAATCCATTTCAAAATTCAGTTTTGCATCCGAAGGGAGTCCGGAATAGATCCCGAAGGTTATGGCGCTTCCTCCATCATCCACCACACCGTCGATGGACACTACACCGAAATCAAGGGTAGCATCTGTCACGGTATTGATATCGCGGGCCGCAGCTACGCTGACCGTGACCGTGAAAACAGAAGTATTGTCGCCGTCTGCCGAAGTTACGGTGAAATCAACAGGGTTGGTGAAGTCGGCGGGTACGCCGGAAGAAGGGCTTACCGATGCGCCGTATGAAGTCCGGATCTCCGGAACGAGCGCGGCAATATCGGAACCGAAGGGAACTTCAACAGCTATGGTACGGGCAGCACTGTCGATAACACCGGTAACGGGTACGCCAATACCGCTGAACCGGAAATCTTCTATCTCCGTGAGGGTTGAATCTACAACAGCCTGGCTGGAGATGAAAGAACTGCCAACGACGGTGATCGTGGTATTGGACGGAGTAGTCCATCCTACTTCCAGGTGATCTCCGCCGCCACCCTCCTGCATCAGGGCTTCAAAATAATAGTACCCGCCGGCATCAAGATGTATGGGGGAAGAAGCCTGGTTAGGTTCATTATTCCATTGATTATGCGAGGTCCAGGAGGCGACATAACATAATTTGGATTTGTTGGCTGCGGAAATATCCGTGCTAAGCCAGAACTCGCTGCCATCATCTGAACTTATGTAAAATGTAAAGTCACCGGATTCTGCCGGTACGATGTAACCCGTGATCCTGGCGAAATAATTATCGTCCACCCCCTGCGGCGCATCAATGGAGGTAAGCACCTGGGACTCCACGGGATTTTCCGCAATTGAAAGATCTGCGAAAGTTCCTGAAAAAGGTTTGAATTTCTCCCAGATAACCTCACCGTCCTGCGCGAAGATGCCCGGCAGGAATAGGGTCAAAAGGAAGATGCTAAACAATGTAAATTTGTTATTCATTCTCACGCAATTTTAGTTAGTGAATAGGTTTTGTTATTTTTTTTAATGGATCACAATGATAATTTTTTATAAAAAAACTACGTAGATTATTCTACGGTTTTTGATTAAAAACCGTTGTATGGATTCACTCTAAATTCGCTGGAAATATTTAATTTCTGCGGTCGGCACCCCACATTAATTTATTTCTCAGGGTATTATAAAAACTGTTGGAGGGAAATTTCACCATCCGGATGCAATACGGCGCCTTATCGATGAAAAGGCTGACATCGGTATTCACCGTGTAAGACCTTGAATCGAGTGCTACCTGGAATTCGTTGCTCCGGGAAATGACTTCGAGTTTGATGGTCTTGTTGTCGGGAACGATGATGGGCCGCACGGTGAGATTATGCGGGGATATGGGTGAAATGATAAAATTACGGGATTCGGGAAGGACAATGGGCCCGCCAACACTCATGGAATAGGCGGTTGAGCCCGTGGGCGTCGAGACGATGAGTCCGTCGGCCCAGTATGAATTCAGGTATTCATCATCCAGGCCGGCATTGATAGTGATCATAGCTGTGTTCTTCTTGATAATGGTTATCTCATTCAGGGCTGTGTTCAATTCATCAAGCGGTCCGGACGAGGTATTCAGACGAAGGAGGAAACGATCTTCAAGGCTGTAATTTCCCCTGAAAAGTTCATCGATGGAACTGGCGATATCATCTCTTGAAATATTGGCAAGAAAACCGAGACGGCCCGTATTTATTCCCAGGATGGGGATCTGTGAATCACGCACCTGGCTGACTGCCTCAAGGAAGGTGCCGTCGCCTCCAAGGGAAAAGAGAAAATCAATATTTCCGGGAAGCCCGGATTTCTCATCATAATAGTGGCAATTGGCGGGTTTTATGCCGACCTCGTCAACAAGGAAATCAGCAAAACTGCGTAACAGGACGATCTCCGTATCGTGCTCGTTCAGTTTCTCGAAAAGAGTTTTGATGCTGCTGTAGAAATCTTTGCTGAAAGGCTTTCCGGAAAGTGCTATTCTCATTCTTTGCTGTTTTCAGTCCGGCATGCCTGTCAGGTGTTGAGATAACGCAGGAACATGTCGAATCGTTCTTCATATAGTTTCTCGGCCTCGTCATCCTTCATGTAAGATGCCTTGATGGAATACTCATACCTCTCGAAAGTACTTATGATGGAGGTCAGGTCTGTCCTGTTGATCTTCAGTGTAACATCCATCTTGGTCGAATTTTCAGGCGAAGAAATATACAGGCTGAGGATCTTGGCATCATTGCTTTCGACAATATGGGAGATTTCGGTCAGGGAATAGTCATTCTCATTGACTTCCAGAACAAGGATACCGCCCGGATGTTTAAGGGCGGAGAGGTCGGCAAAATGACGGACAAGGTCATTTAGCGTGATCAGCCCCAGGTAATTATTCAACCTGTCGAGCACGGGAATGACGCTTAGATGAAGTCTTGATCCGACTTCGATGACTTCATAGATATGCTGATCCTCGAAAACAGAGGGACTGAACAGCGAAAGCCTGTGATTGCCGATGGGCTCATCGGCCATATTCATGTTGTAGATATCCTTATCCGAGATCAGCCCGAGAAATTCACTGTTATTGACAATGGGAAGATGAGATATCCTGAAAATATCCATCCACGATAAAGCCTGAACACCCGTATCCGAAGTTTTCAGGGCAGGTACAACATCCGACATCAGATCTTTCGCCAGCATATCTGCAATTTTCCGTTTAAAAAGGCCTAACTTTGCAAAAATTTTTCTACAGCACTGTCATGACCAGATTAAGCGTAAATATAAACAAAATTGCAACACTTCGAAATTCGAGAGGAGGAAATATTCCCGATGTGATCAAAGCAGCCGTACGGTGCCAGGAGTTCGGAGCCGAGGGCATCACGGTCCATCCACGTCCCGATGAGAGGCATATACGCTACCGGGATGTCATGGAATTGAAAAAGGTAATTACCACGGAATTCAATATCGAGGGTTACCCTTCTGCCCGGTTCATGGAACTGGTGAAGGAAGTTGTACCTGACCAGGTGACACTCGTTCCCGATCCCCCGGGAGCGCTCACTTCTTCGGAAGGATGGGATACCGTTGCGAACCGGGATTTTCTCATCGACGTGATCAGCGAACTGAAAAATTTCGGGATCCGAACGTCGATATTCACAGGTACCCGTGTTGAGATGATCGTTGCCGCAGCCGATACCGGGACCGACCGGATCGAATTTTATACCGAACCTTATGCCTCTGCCTTTCCGGCCGGTCCGAAACAGGCAGTCGAACCCTTCATCCGCGCTGCCGCCACCGCGCGTGAACTTGATCTGGGAATCAATGCGGGACACGATCTGAACCTCGATAACCTCAAGTATTTTTATGAAAATATTCCCGGGCTCCTTGAGGTTTCCATCGGCCATGCCCTGATTAGCGATGCACTGTATTTCGGGCTCGAGAATACGATTCAAATGTACAAACGGCAACTGACTTGAGTGTATGGATCTGTTTTACAGGAAATTCGGAGAAGGACCGCCGCTTATCATTGCCCATGGACTTTATGGGGAATCGGATAACTGGGTCAGCATTGCCCGGGCGCTTTCTGAAAATTTTGAGGTATTTATCATAGATCAGCGGAATCACGGCAATTCACCGCACACCCGCGAGCATAATTATACCGTACTGAAAAACGATCTCCTGGAATTTATGGACCGGCATAATCTTGCCAAAGCCATCCTGATGGGCCATTCCATGGGAGGTAAGACAATCATGTTTTTTGCCGCCTCATACCCCGACAGGGTTCAGGCAGCGATCATCGTCGATATTTCACCCAGGTCCTACAAGAGCCCCGATCAGCCCTCACCCCATACCCTCGACCACCTCAACGTTCTCAATGCCATGATGAGCGTGGATCTCGAAAAGGCAGAATCGAGAATGGATATCGACATGATGCTGGCAGGTTCCGTAACTTCGCAGCGGGTGCGCCAGTTCCTCCTGAAAAACGTAAAAAGGAAAGACCATGAACATTTCGAATGGAAACTGAACCTTGAAACCCTGCACAATGAAATGCCGCGGATCCTCGACGGCCTCGATCCCGCTAAATTCCGGGATGGGAACGGCATCACGGGCTTCCCCGTACTCTTTATCCGGGGGGCGGATTCGGATTATATCACTACGTCCGATTATGAAATCATCAATACGATCTTTCCTACCGCGGAAATCGTTACCATCCCCAATGCCGGCCACTGGGTACATGCTGAACAACCGGAATTATTCCTTAAAAATGTAAATTATTTCCTGGAAGGGAACTGACGTGACGTTATGTCCCCTCCGAAACACAAAGGATCTGCTCCGCTGCCACAGGTTCTTCTCCTTTGAACTTCAAAAACAATTGCACGATCGTCACCACATCCTTCTCGCAATATTTCACGATCCGCTCAAGGTCGTCTTCTTCATAAAAAACATGTGCAACCATCGAGCCGTCAATATCATCCTTCGGTGTGGGAATGCCGAAAACGGTTGCCAGGAGCTCGAGAGAGGTATAATTTTTGAAATCGCCGAATTTCCATAGTTCCAGAGTATCGACAAACTTAACCTCCCAGGGTTTCATCCCTGCTACATCGAGGACGGGAGGAAGTTGTACTCCATTGATCAGCATTCTCCTGGCAATATAAGGAAAATCAAATTCCTTCCCGTTATGGGCACAGAGGAAAAAATCCTTCCGTTGTGCGTATTTCACGAGCATTTCGCGGAAATCACAGAGAAGCTGCTTTTCATCCTTACCCGCAAAAGACTTGATCCGGACAATCCTAACGCCGTCTTCCTGCAGGATATGGCCGACGGAGATGCACACGATCCGTCCGAATTCGGCATAAATGCCCGCCCGTTGGTATACATCCCGCGGAGTCTGACCTTCAGAGAGAAAATGGGAGGCTTTTTTATCCCATAATTTGCGAAGCGCCGGATCCGCTTCGTCATAATTGGATGATTGCGGAACGGTTTCTATATCGAGGAAAAGCAGGTCCGCCGGATGTAAATGATTGAGCATGGCATTGCATTTTCACGAAAGATATAAAATTCTGCTGCATTATTGCTGCAGTCCGAGACGTTGTTTGATGATAGTGCTTAAGACATTAATAGCCACAATGTTGTTTCCTCCCTGAGGCACAATGATATCGGCATATCTCTTGGTGGGTTCAATGAACTGAAGGTGCATAGGCTTCACCGTTGTATGATACCGCTCGAGCACGACATCGACGGTCCTTCCCCTTTCGGTGATGTCGCGGAAAATCACCCTGCTGAGGCGGTCGTCGGCATCCGCATCCACAAAAACCTTCAGATCCAGGATCTCCCGCAAGGGCTCATGGGTAAAAATGAGGATACCTTCAACAATTACCACCTTTGTCGGTTTTACGGAAATGGTTTCCGGATTGCGTGTGCATGTAAGATAGGAATATACGGGCTGCTCGATCGGCCTCCCTGAACGGAGCTGACGGATATGCTCGACTAAAAGTGGAAATTCCAGTGAAGAAGGATGATCAAAATTCATCTTCTGGCGTTCCGGTTCGGGAATATCGCTGTTATCGCGATAGTAGGAATCCTGGGGGATTATGGTAACCTGCCCCTCCGGCAGGTTTTCAATGATCTTCCTGACAACCGTCGTTTTCCCGCAGCCGGTGCCGCCGGCTATGCCTATAATGAACATAAAATAAAGAATATTTTGGAATTATCGATTAACTTTGCCGGTGGCCGGTGGAGGCGATGCATGCATCGCCTTTACACATGAGGTAGTGGAGACGTTGTATACAACGTCTCCATATACATAGATCGATCCATAAACGATGTAGTAAAGACGTTGTATACAGCGTCTCCACCGTCTCCACCTCTCCAAAGATAAACAAAAATGAACGAACTCTATCCCCTGAAATTCAAACCGATCTTAAAAGATAAAATCTGGGGCGGTGAAAAACTGAGCTCCATACTGCATAAAAATGAAGCATCTCCCAAATGCGGTGAGAGCTGGGAGATCTCAACCTATGAAGGGAATATCTCCGTCGTCAGCGAGGGATTTCTGGAAGGGAATAACCTGCTGGAACTGATAGAAATATACATGGGCGACTTGCTGGGTGACAGCATATACGAGAGATTCGGAATTGAATTTCCCCTTTTGATCAAGTATATCGATGCCAGCCAGATCCTGAGCATCCAGGTTCATCCTGACGATGAGACTGCCCTTAAGAAGCATAACTCCTATGGTAAGACCGAGATGTGGTACGTCATCGATGCGGAGAAGGATGCTGAGCTTATCACCGGGTTCAGCCGTACCATCGATAAGGAAATTTACCTTTCGCATTTCAAATCGGGGAAACTGCAGGAGATCCTGAATGTTGAAAAAGTTCATCCCGGCGACTGCTTTTTCATGCCTGCGGGGAGGATCCACACTATCGGCGCCGGCATCCTGCTTGCGGAGATCCAGCAAACATCCGACCTTACCTACCGGATCTATGATTTCGGAAGAAAAGATGAATACGGAAAGGAACGTGAGCTTCACCTCGACCTGGCCCTGGATGTCATCGATTTCAACCATCATCCCGATTACAGAACAGAATATGCCAGGACGCTGAACACCACGGTTAACCTGGTCGATTGCCCCTACTTCACCACGAATATTATCCAGCTCGATAAACCGGTGAAAAAAGATTTCACCCTGGTCGATTCCTTTGTCATCTATATGTGTCCCGGCGGATCAGCCCGGATCTTTTACAACGAAGGTCTGAGCATTCCGCTCACCAGAGGCGAGACCGTGCTCATTCCGGCACAGATGAAAAATATATGGATTGAGCCCACCGGAAATGCAGAATTACTGGAGATCTACGTGAAGATTTAAAGAGGACGGCATACCGGAGAGCCTCCGGAATGCCGCTAAATATTGAATGATCCTGTGTAGAAATGAAAATAACTTCGGCAGAATTCATAAAGAGCAGTTCGAAAACGACGGAATGTCCGGATGACGGGCTGCCCGAGGTCGCTTTCATAGGGAGGTCCAATGTGGGGAAGTCATCCCTGATCAATCTGCTGACGGAACGGAAGAATCTTGCCAAAACATCCGTGTCTCCCGGTAAAACGAAACTGATCAATCATTTCCTTATCAACGGTAAATGGTACCTGGTTGACCTGCCCGGATACGGGTATGCGAAGGTGAGCAAGGGAGAGAGGAAAAAATTCGGCAAACTCATCGAAAATTACATCTCTTCAAGAAAATCGCTGCTTTGCATCTTCGCACTCATAGACAGCCGGCTGCAACCGCAGCAGATCGACATTGACTTTATCACCTGGCTCGGGATGAATGGCATACCCTTCTCCATTGTTTTCACAAAGACGGATAAACCCAGCCGGCGGGACCTGACCAGTAATATCGGCAGTTTTGAGGCGGAATTGCTAAAGTCATGGGAGGAATTGCCGCCGCGGTTCAGCACGTCGGCGCTGAAGAAAAGCGGCCGGGACGAGATCCTGGACTACCTGGAAAAGGTAACCTCGGATAAAATTAACTTTTAATTAATATTCATTATTTTTGGTTCAGAATTATTACATTTGCCTCCGAAAAAAGTATAAATATCAACATATCTCCTCAGAAATCATGATCAACAATGCCCCGGTTAAATTTTTCGCCGGAAGAGGAACAAAACCTCTGGCAGAGAAGATAGCTAAATCTTTCGGGATCGAGCTGGGAAAAACCACGGTGCTGGAATTCAGCGACGGTGAATTACAGCCTTTTTACGAGGAATCGGTCAGGGGATGCATCATCTTCCTTATTCAGTCTACCCCACCCCCGGCCGAGAACATCATGGAGCTGTTACTGATGATCGATGCAGCAAAAAGAGCCAGCGCCTACAAGGTGGTTGCCGTTCTGCCCTACTTCGGGTACGGGAGACAGGACAGGAAGGACAAACCGAGATCATCCATCGGAGCCAAGCTCATGGCAAACCTCCTGGTTTCTGCAGGTGTCGACAGGGTGATGACGATGGACCTTCATGCCGACCAGCTCCAGGGATTCTTTGATGTTCCCGTCGATCACCTGTATGCATCATCCATATTCGTGCCCTATATCAAAAGCCTCGAACTGGAAAACCTGGCCGTGGCAGCCCCCGACATGGGTGGTACAAAGAGGGCGAATGCTTATGCACGGTTTCTTACCTGCCAGATGGTCATCTGTTACAAGGTAAGGAAAAAACCCAATGTGGTCGAGGAGATAAGGGCTATAGGAGATATCGAGGGAAAGAATATCTTCATTATCGACGACATGATCGATACGGCCGGCACCATCACCCTGGCCGCCGAGATGATGAAGAACGAAGGGGCCCTCTCCGTCCGGGTGGTGGCAACACATCCTATACTGTCGGGACCGGCCTATGAGCGCATCGATCAGTCTTTCATCGATGAGGTGATCGTCACCGATTCCATACCCATAAAAGACTATTCCGGCAAGATCAGGGTCCTATCCATCGCCGACCTTTTTGCTGATGTAATTAATAAGGTATATAATTACCAGTCGATAAGCTCACATTTTATCACGTAAGTTATTATATTTGCACTCCGATTTTACTATTCTTTGAAAATACCCATGTGTGATGGGGAATTATTTTTATTGTCTAATTCTTAGTAGCACAATTTATTATGAAAACTGTAGAAATTCAGGTTAAAAAGAGAGAGAAGCTGGGAAAATCCGAAACGAGACGTCTCAGGAACCAGGAAATGGTGCCCTGCGTGATGTACGGTGGTGACGAAAATTTTCATTTTTATGCTCACCAGAACCTCTTCAACAAGGTGGTGTTCTCACCGGATGTTTTCCTCCTTGAGCTTAACATCGACGGCACGAAACGCACCGCCATCATGCAGGAGATCCAGTTCCATCCTGTGACCGACAAGATCATCCATATTGATTTCGTGGAAGTGACTGAAGGCAAAGCTGTGGTTGCCAACATTCCCATACAACTTAACGGGATCTCGGTCGGTATCCGTAACGGCGGAAAACTGAGGCAGAGAAGAAGGTATCTCAGGGTTAAGGGCATTGCAAGGGATCTTCCCGACCGTCTCGATGTCGATATTACCAATGTGAATATAGGAGATGTGATCAAAGTAAGTGATCTCTCATATCCCAAACTTGAAATCCTTGATCCCCCCCGTTCCATGGTGGTTTCCGTGGTATCTTCCCGTGTGGCCATGAAATCGATGGAAATAACTGAGGAAGGCGCAGCAGGTGCCGCAACGGGTGAAGGTGCCGCAACGGGTGAAGCTGCTCCCGAAGGAGAAGCCGCAGGACAGGAACCGGCTGAATGATCATTTCAAAATGCCTGATCCGTTTTGAAATACCTTATTACAGGACTCGGCAATTACGGTGAGCAATACGCTCATACACGTCACAATATAGGATTTGACATACTGGATGCCCTCGCTGCGGCATCCGGTATTTCTTTTCATGATAAAAGATATGGCTTCATTTCCGAGTTCAAATTTAAATCCAGGATCTTTCATCTTCTCAAACCGACTACCTACGTCAATCGCAGCGGTCTGGCAGTGCATTACTATCTTAAAAATCTTAAAATTCCCCCGGAAAATCTCCTGGTGGTAGCCGACGACCTGGCTCTGCCGTTTGGAGTGCTAAGGCTCAAGCCCAGCGGCGGGGATGCGGGGCATAACGGCCTGAACAATATTATTCAGATCCTTGGCAGCCAGATTTTTCCCAGGCTGAGATTCGGCATAGGCAATGACTTTCCCCAGGGATACCAGGTGGACTATGTATTGGGACAATGGAGCGACGATGAGAAAAAAGCCCTTCCCGAAAGGATAAGCATGGCCTGCGAGATCATCCGGTCCTTCGGAACCATTGGCATCAGCCATACGATGAATGAATACAACAACCGCTGAGCAACCGGCTTCAACCTTTCCGTTGACCGTTTGTTAATTCATCTGAGTCCTCACCCTTCGCCTTCAACATATAGTTTATGGGAAAACGTACGATTCAGTATATTATCTTTCTTTCCGCATTGGCACTGTCCGGGCTCATCGTCACCCAGATGCTGTGGGTGAGGAATGCACTGAACCTGGCGGAACGTCAGCATTCCCATCGCGTCGACCTGGCGCTCGACGATGTACTCGAAGAGCTTCATGACAAGATCCCGCCCTTTGACGATACCGTCCTGGCGGTACGTAATAACGGACCCGGCCTCAACGACGGGATCTTTCGTGTTCTGGATATCTCCCTGTTGGATAAGCTGATACGAAAATATGTTGACTACCACGACCTGGACAGGAATTATGTCTACTCCATTGTAAAAACCGATAACGATTCCGTCGTCTACAGTTCCTCACTGCGGATCCCCAACAGGAAAAAGGCCATCATCCACAAAGCCTGCCTGCACAGCATCTGGAAGAAGAGTTATTACCATCTCGAAGTATATTTTCCCGACCAGCGAAAGGACGAACTGATCCAGATGTCCGCATGGCTTTCCACCTCAGGGGTTTTCCTGATCATTATCATCCTGTCCTTTTATTATATCTTCATGACGATCATCCGGCAGAAAAAGTTATCGGAGATCAGGGATGATTTCATCAACAATATCACCCATGAATTCAAAACCCCGATCGCCACGATCTCGCTGGCATCCGAAGTCCTGCTGAATACCCAGAATGAGAATCCCGAATCACGGATAGCCCGTTATTCCAGGGTTATCTATGACGAGAACCGCAGGATGCGGCAGCAGGTGGAAAGAGTTCTGAAACTGGCCGTCCTCGAAAAGGGGGATTTCAGGCTCGACAAAAGCATCGTAAATATGGATGAGATGATCCGGAAAAATGTGGAAAACCTTCTTCTCGAACATTGTGACAGGGAGGTGGAACTCATCTATGATCTTAAGGCTGAATACCCCAGGGTGAATGTGGATGCCCTCCACTTTGGGAATATCATAAACAATCTTGTCAGCAATGCCATAAAATATTCGGACAATAAACCGGTTATTATGATCGGAAGCCGCAACGAAGAGGGATATTACATCTTCACCGTCAAAGACCGCGGCATCGGCATAAGCCGGGAAAATATGACCCATATCTTCGACAGGTTCTACAGGGTTCCCACAGGTGATGTGCATAATGCAAAAGGCTTCGGGATAGGTCTTTACTATGTGAAAAGAATGACCGAGATCCACGGGGGGAAAATAAATGTTCACAGCGAACCCGGAAAGGGTACGCGATTTGATGTGTATATCCCCCAGGCCAATGAATTAAACAGAACGTCATGAAGAAGAATTACAGTCCGAAAATATTACTTGTGGAAGACGATACGAATCTTGGCTATGTACTTAGCGATTTTCTTCAGATGAGCAATTACGAGGTGGCTCTCGCAAGGGACGGCAGGGATGGTTTCGAACAGTTCCGGAACGGCAATTTCGATCTTTGCATCCTCGATGTCATGCTCCCGGTGATGGATGGCTTCACACTGGCGGAAGAGATCCGGAAAACCGATCCCGACATTCCCTTCATCTTCCTGACGGCAAAGAACATGGAAAAAGACCGGATCCGCGGACTTAAGACTGGCGCCGACGACTATATCACCAAACCCTTCAGCACGGAGGAACTTAGCCTGAGGATAGATGCAATATTGCGGCGGTCCAAGTATTCCATCCTGAAGAATGATGTCCCGAATATTTTTCATATCGGCAGCCTTACCTTCGATTATACAAACCACCTTCTGAAAACTTCATCCGGTGAAAGAAGGCTGACGCGGAAGGAAGCCGAAGTGCTGCGGTTGCTATGCATAAACAAGAATAAGGTGGTACGGAGGGAAGTAGCACTGAAGAATATATGGGGTGATGATGATTATTTCATGGGAAGGAGCATGGATGTGTACATCACGAAATTGCGAAAATTCCTGAAAGACGATGACAGGGTTTCCATCGTGAACGTCCCAAGGACGGGTTTCAAACTGGAAGTTGAAGAATAAGCATGCGGGCGGGATGGATTTTCCTGCCATATATCGCCCGATCCTGCTTTCTCCTGTTTCATCCTATATCCAAAATACCAAAATTTTATGCTTATGACGGAAGACGATCAGCCGAGAATCGATAAATATCTTTGGTCGATACGCGTTTTCAAAACCCGGTCTATGGCCACCGATGCCTGCAAAAAAGGAAAAGTCAGGATTGACGGTCAGCAGGTAAAAGCCTCCAGGCTCGTGAAAGCCGGTGAGGAGATCGAGGTGAAGAAACCGCCTGTTGTTTATACCTACCGGGTAAAAGGATTCCCGAAAAACCGCGTGGCGGCAAAGCTGGTTACTGAATATGCCGCTGACCTTACCACTGAGGAGGAAATGGCAAAACTGAAAATGCAGGATGACTTTTTTATAAGGAGGGATAAAGGCACCGGCCGGCCGACAAAGAAGGACCGCCGTATCATCGACAAATTAAAAGAAACCTGAAATGATCATCGCGAAGCAAAAAAGACAAGAAAACATTGCGGAGTACCTTCTTTACATGTTCCAGATCGAAGACCTCATACGGGCCTCGGATTTCGACATCGCGGTGATCCAGGCGAGGATCATCGATGCCTTCGAACAGCCTTACAATGTGAAGCGGGATATGCGTGAATGGTACCTTTCCCTGATCCGGATGATGAAGGAAAACAACCTCGTGGAAAAAGGGCATGTGCCGCTTTTGGTAAGCCTCATCGATGAGGTGAATAATCTGCACCTCCGCCTCCTAAATAAGGGAGATGAGATCGAATACAGGCGGATCTTTTCAGAAGCCCGCCCGGCGGTTGAAGAATTACGCACCAAATCAGGTGATAAAAATAAGAGCGATGTGGAACTCGGCCTGAACGGGCTATACGGACTCCTCATTCTCCGGCTTCAGCAAAGGACCCTGAACCCGGAAACGGAAAAAGCTTTCGGTTTTATCTCCGGTTGGCTGGCCGAACTCTCGACCCGCTTCCGTGAATCGGAGCAGGGAATGGCAGAAATCTAGAACTTATAGGAAAGACCCACCCCGAGGACTTCCTTGATCTGCCAGCCGGGCCCCATAGTTCCGTCCTTGCGGATCAGTTCGATATCGTCGTCGTAAATACCGTTCGTGCTCACGGTGGCGGAAAGGAATTCATTGACCTTCATGTCAAGGAGTATCTCGAAATTGATATCGATATTCTGCGGGTGATCGAGGTAATTGGAAAAGAAATCGATTTTCGAAGCCAGGGTGACATTCTTAGCCACCTCGATATCATAACCTACCTTGACGTAACCCCCGAATTCGGCCCTGAATTGTTTTCCCGGATCGACTCCGAATTGTCCTTCGGCCGAGAGGGAATCATCCATGACAAAAGTCAGCTTTAACGCTACGGGTGACAGGAACACACTCAGGTGTTTATCGGGATGATAGTTCATTCCAAGGGATGCTGTAAGATATGCAGGGGCGAAGAAATCGGAGATCCTGCTCCGCGCCGTATCCCCAAAATATTGATAACCGTTGGCGAACTGGGTCCTGAAATTAAGCAGCCCGCTGTATTCCCATTTTTCGGAGGCTTTAAGACCGTACTGCGATGTAAATTCAATTTTGTCGTTGCTCTTTCGCGTCATCTCTCCCTGCCTGTTCAGACCATAACCGAGGTCCAGCGTATTTCTCCAGCTCGAAGTCAGGGTGAAATGGTTGACGTACAAATTGAAAAGAGCTACACCGGAAAGAGAGGGCTCTCCTCCTGCGGACCACTGGTATAGTGCCACTTGCGAAAAAGTCAGGTTGCCCGATCCGCCGGTGTGCCAACCGAGTGTATCTTCTTTATCGCCAGCTTGCTGGCAATAAACAGGGATTAATATAAAAAGAAGGGAAAAAGCAAGTAGGTTTCTTTTCATGATTTTGTTGTTTCGTTTTGAGGGATGCCGGGCAGTCAGATCAAAAATAAGCATTTTTAATGCAAAACATAATTGAAAGAATAATTGTTTTTTCCTCCGCCTTTACCATTCCTCCGAAGAATTTGGTGATTTGGTGAAGTGGAAGAGGAAGAGGAACGCGGATTTGACGGATTTGTGCGGATAATCACGGAGCTAATCTGTGATAATCTGTGAAATCTGTGGTGAAACTCCCCGAAGAATTTGGTGATTTGGTGATTTGTTGATTTGTTGATTGAATTGTCATCTATCCAAAAATTCAAACCAATTCAAACCACTTCAAACCATTTCAAACCATCTCAAACCATTCTCAAACAATCTCAAACAACCTCAAACAACCTCAAACAACTAACCTCAACCAATCTGAAACAAATTATATTTTTATTATCTTCGTCTCCATAACAAACTGATCTCCCATTTCAAGAGATATGAAAGAAGCCCTGGAACAACTCGACAGTTTGCACCTTAATTTCTCCCCTGGGGGATTGTTTGTCCTGAACCTCACCCTGGCCTTTATCATGTTCGGTGTCGCGCTTGAGATCAAGCCGGAGCATTTCAAAAGGGTATTTCTGAATCCCAAAGCCACCGTTGTGGGTTTTGCCGCGCAGTTTATACTTCTGCCGGCCGCCACCTTCCTGCTGGTGGTTCTTTTCAGCGGCGTCATCACTCCCACCATCGCCTTTGGAATGATCCTGGTGGCAGCCTGCCCCGGAGGGAACATTTCGAATTTCATCTCCTCCCTGGCAAAGGGAAATGTGGCGCTTTCGGTAAGCCTCACCGCTATCGCCACCCTGCTGGCGATCATCCTCACGCCGCTGAACTTCGCCTTGTGGGGGAAATTGTACATCCTGGTCTGGAACGAAAAGGCGCAGGAACTGCTTCAGCCACTGACCATCGATGCATTTGAAATGTTCAAGACCGTTTTTATCCTTCTCGGTATCCCGCTTACCGCCGGCATGTGGTTCAATTACAAGTTTCCCGGAATGACGGCAAAGATCGTTAAACCCATCAAGAAGATCTCCATCCTCCTTTTCATGGCCATTGTCATTCTGGCCTTCGCAAAAAATTACACCTATTTTATACATTACATCGGGTGGGTCTTCATTATCGTTCTCATCCATAATTTCGTTGCTTTGTCCACCGGGTATACCGCTGCCTCGGCCTTCAGCCTTCGAAGGATCGACCGCCGCACGGTCACTATTGAAACAGGCATACAGAATTCAGGCCTCGCCCTTGTATTGCTTTTCAACCCCAATATTTTCCCGGAAACCATCATTGTCAACGGCGAAAAGCACGGAATCGGGGGTATGGCTTTCATCGCGGCCTGGTGGGGGATATGGCATATCCTCGCGGGACTCACCATTGCCGGATTATGGTCCCGGATACCGGTGGACGAAAAATTCACTTTCAAAAAACGGATGCATAAGAAGATTCAAGGTTAATGAAGCGGAAAGAGGAAACTATTCACAAATTCAACCTGCTTTACAGGCTGTTGAAAAGCTACGAACGTTTTGCTTTTAAGAGGTTCTACAGGCATTTCCAGGTTATAGACCGGAAAAATATTCCCTACGAAGGGCAGTACCTCCTCACCCCCAATCACCAGAACGCCCTGATGGATGCCCTCGCAATACTTAATTCCTGCGGAACGGATCCGGTTTTCATGGCCCGCGCAGATATTTTCAGGAAGAAGAGGCAGGCGAAAATATTGCGTTTCCTAAAGATCCTTCCCATCTACCGGATCAGGGACGGTGCAGGGGAATTATCGAGGAACGAGGATATTTTCGATTCGGCCATGGTCATCCTCCGGGATCATATTCCGGTAGCCCTTATGCCGGAAGGCAGCCACGGCGACAAGCGGATGCTGCGTCCCCTGGTGAAGGGGACTATGCGCATCGCCCTCCGTGCCCAGGAAAGATTCGGGAAGAGCCAGGGAGTTAAGATCGTCCCCGTTGGCCTGGATTATGAGCATTACCAGAAATTTTTCCAGGACCTCCTTATCATATATGGCCAGCCCGTTGAAGTGTCGGAATATTACGATTCCTACCTTGAGAACCCGGCCAAAGCTCAGAACGAGCTCCGGGAGAGACTGTCAGCGGAGATGAAAAAGATCATCATCCATATCGGGAATGAGGAACTATACGATATGTACCAGGATCTCCGGGATATTTACAACAAGAGGATGAGAAGCAAGCTGGGTATCCTCGGGAAATCGCATTATGAAAGGTTCCGGGCTGACAAACAGATGATCCGGATCCTCGACGGTAAGTTTGAAGCCGACCCCGAGAGCCTGAGGAACCTTTCGGAGAAGGTCGGATCCTATATGCATGACCTGAGATCCCTTAAAATCAGGAACTGGATCTTTGAAAGATCCGGCTATACAACTAAGAAATTGATCTATAAACGTTTCGGACTCATTATAACCTCGCCCCTTTATTTGTACGGTTACCTGAATAACTGGCTGCCGTACCGTCTGCCGCTGAGAAAACTGAATTCCGTCAAGGATCCGCAATTCCACAGTTCCGTCAAATTTGTCCTGGCTATGGTCCTGTTCCCGGTTTTTTATGCCCTTCAGACTGTTGTCGTAGCGCTTCTCACCGGGCCGGCATGGATACCCTGGGCCTATCTTGTCAGTCTTCCAGCCACGGGTTATTTCGCCCTGTTCTGGTCGATATGGTACAAAAGATGGCGTGCGGGCCTCAAATACAGGAAGATGAAGAAAGGACGGCATGAAAAGATCCTCAGCCTCGAACAGAAATACAGGGAGATCATGGAAACCATGGACCGGATCGTAGATGAAAGCCTGGGCACCATCGGAAAAAATAAAAATCAGGAATATGTCTGACGGGCAAATGTACGGGAATAAGGTCGTTTGGATCACGGGCGCCTCATCGGGAATCGGGGAGACCCTTGCGAAGAAGCTGGCTCCCCTGGGATGCAGGCTCATCCTCTCGGCCAGGAGGAAAGAGGAACTCGAGAGGGTGAAGGCGGAATGCGGCGAGGTGAAGTATCCCCCGGAACTGGTGCCTTTTGACCTATCGTCACCCGGAGAAACCGCGAAGGCAGCTGAAAAAGTGATCAGGGACTTCGGCACGGTCGATTACCTTTTCAACAACGGCGGTATATCGCAGCGTACCTCCGTTCTTGATACCAGCTTTGAGACGGACAGGAAGATCATGGAAGTGAATTATTTTTCAGGGATCATTCTAACCAAGAAGCTTCTGCCGGCAATGATCGGGCACGGTGGAGGGCATATCATCGTCACCAGCAGTATCTCGGGACTTTTCGGGTTTCCGCTCAGGAGCGCATATTGTGCCTCCAAGCATGCGGTTAACGGTTTTTATGAAACGGTATGGACCGAACTTCATGATAAAGGCATAAAGACCACAGTCGTCTGCCCGGGCAGGATCAGAACGAATATCTCCTTCCATGCCCTCGACAAGGGCGGAATGCCGCACGGAGTGATGGATAAGGCCCAGGAAGAGGGACTCAGTCCGGAAAAATGTGTAGAGGCCATGCTGAAAGGAATCCGGAAGAATAAAAGGATGATCCTGATCGGCCGTAAAGAATTGATTCCCGCATATTTAAAACGATTTATCCCGGCCCTTTTTTACTGGCTTATCATTAAAATAAAACCATCCTGAGGATACCCTAATACAATTATTGTTAATTTCGCATCGAATAAGGAGAGAGCATAATGAAAGAAAAGATAATCAGCGGGATTCAGCAAATCGGGATTGGCGTTTCGAATTTTAAGGAAGCCTGGAAATGGTATAAAGACAATTTCGGGATGGATATCCGGATCTTTGAGGAGTCCGCAATGGCAGAACTCATGCTGCCTTACACGGGCGGTAAGCCAAGGATGCGTCATGCGGCCCTGGCCATGAACCTGATGGGCGGGGGCGGATTCGAGATATGGCAATATACGGAACGCACTCCGAAACCCTCCCAGGAACCGGTGAGAGCGGGTGACCTTGGTATTTTTGCGCCCAAGATCAAAAGCCGGGATGTGAAAGCAACCTTCAAATATTTCCAGAACAAAGGACTTAATGTAAACGGTCTCACACGGGATCCGAAAGGCAGGGAACATTTCTTCATCAAGGACCCGTTCGACAATATCTTTGAGGTCGTCGACAACCTGTCGTGGTTCAGGATTGACCGCAGAAAATTCACGGGCGCCGCTGCCGGGGCCATCATCGGGGTAAGCGACATCGACGCTTCGTTGAAAGTATATTCAGGTATCCTGGGTTACGACGAGGTGATCTACGACATCGAAGATTCTTTTGAGGATCTTAGCCCGCTATATGGCGGAGATAGCCGGTTCAGAAGAGTGCTCCTGAAACACAGTAAAGCCCGCCTCGGCGGATTCTCACGCCTTTTCGGCTCCAGCGAGATCGAACTCCTGCAGGTTACCGACCGTGAGCCCGGTAAAATTTTCCACGACCGCTACTGGGGAGACCTTGGCTTCATCCATATCTGCTACGATATCATCGGCATGAAAGCACTCCGCAAGGAATGCTATGAAAAAGGCTTCCCTTTCACCGTCGACAGCGATGTCCACCCGGAAGGCGACAGTTTCGATATGGGAGAAGCTGCAGGGCATTTCGCATATATTGAGGATCCCGACGGAACCCTCATCGAATTCGTGGAAACCCATAAGATACCGATCCTGAAAAAACTCGGCTGGTACCTCGACCTCCAGAAACGCAACCCCGAAAAACCCCTACCCGACTGGATTCTCAAGGCTTTAAAATACAATAGGGTGAAGGATAAACATTTAAGATAATTGGCGCGGAAAAATGGTTTGAAATGGTTTGAGGGAGTTTGAGATTGGATTTCGAAAAGTGGTTTGAAATAGGTTTGAAATGGTTTGAAATGGTTTGAAATGGTTTGAAATAGTTTGAGTTGGTTTGAGGTGGTTTGAGGTGGTTTGAAACGGTTTGAGGTAGTTTGAAACGGTTTGAAATGGTTTGAGGTGGTTTGAAACGGTTTGAGGATGGTTTCAGGTGGTTCGTATTTAGAAGATCTTTATCCCCGGAGGGGATCTATTGTATTAGCCACGGTTACGCCCGTGGTAATGAGGCCGCACGCATCTTAACCCCGGAGGGGTTTAATAATGGTGTTTTAGATTGTTTTAAATTATTTCAGGTGCTTTCAACTCCATTCAACAAATCAGCAAATCAACCAATCAACAAATTCTTCCGGAATCCGTGTTCACCTCTTCTTTCGGATGGTTTCAACTCCATTCAACAACTCAACAACTCAGCAAATCAACAAATTCTTCCGGATCCGTGTTCCTCTTCTACTTCACCAAATTCTTCCCGGCCACAAATATCACCTCCGCCAGAGACCGTTTCGGTACATGATGAACCTGCTTCTCATCCCTCCAGTACCGGATGTCATTGTTCCTGACCTCTTCGATGATGACCGTCTCACGCGGCTTGCCCAGGGCAATGACGTGAAGCACTTTCAGTTGGGCGGGTATATCCAAAATCTTTGAAAGCTCCTCTCTTTTAACCGTTGCGATGATGCATCCGCCGAGTTCTTTTTCAACGGCTGTGAGGAGGATGCTCTGGATGGCTATGCCGTCATCACAGAAATGACCGGCCGCCACGTCGGTATCGTGAAGCTGGATAATATATGCTGCAGGCCTTTCTCCTTCCTCCGGACCATCCCAGTTTGTGAGATACCCCGCCCATGAGAGCAGGGGGAAGATCCTGCTGCAGGTTTGAGGATCGTTGACAAGGATGTATTTGAGGGGCTGCACATTCCTGCCGGAGGCGGAAAGACGGGCGTTGTCGATCATTTCTTCCAGGTCGGGCATCCGGACACGAACGTCCTGGTGGAACCTGCGGTAACTGCGGTTTCTGATAATGAGTTCTTTGAGCATGGCGGATCATTTTTGGGAAAACAAAGTTATGAAAGGAGAATCTAAATTCAAAAGGAAGAATAGGAACACGATGGATACGGTTTAATGGTTTGAAATGGTTTGAAATGGTTTGAGAATGGTTTGAGAATGGTTTGAGAATGGTTTGAAATGGTTTGAAATGGTTTGAGTTTTTGGATAGATGACAATTCAATCAACAAATCAACAAATCAACAAATTCTTCGGGGAGTTTCACCACAGATTTCTCAGATTATCACAGATTAGCTCCGTGGTTATCCGCACAAATCCGTCAAATCCGCGTTCCTCTTCCTCTTCCTCTTCCTCTTCCACTTCACCAAATCACCAAATCACCAGATCACCAAATTCTTCCCGGATCCCCCTAACCTATATCTCCTTATCCCCGTATACACTTCAAATTCAACCCCGTTTGTGAATAACAATTCTCCGGACGGATGCGGATTTTACCTATTTTTAATATTCATGAAAATAACCATGCAACCCTTTTTCTAACCTCCGGGTCTATCATGCATAACGAATCCGACCATAATGAAAAAGACATCCTCATGCGGTGCATCCGCGACGACAGGAAAGCCCAGAAGATCCTGTACGAACAGTATGCGCCGGCCATGCTGGGTATCTGCGTGAGGTTCACCGGCAACCGCATGGAAGCCGAGGACATCCTCCAGGAAGGGTTCGTGAAGGTCTTTTTAAAACTGAAGGATTTCGAAGGCAGGAGTTCCCTCTACAGCTGGATCCGGAAGATCATGATCAACACCGCGATCTCCCGTTACCACAGCGACCTGAAGCACCGGTACCATCTCGATATCGACGATTTCAGGGAAAGGGAAGCCGGTGAGTGCGAATACCGGGATTCCGATTTCACCCGGGAGGAACTGGAAAACGTCATCGCCTCCCTCCCGCCGGGGTACCGGATCGTTTTCAGCCTTTACGCGCTCGAAGGCTATAAACACAGGGAGATCTCCAAAGAACTCGGGATCGACGTCAACACTTCGAAATCGCAGTATTCAAGGGCACGTAAGCTCATCCAGTGCCGGCTGGCAGGATTGGCCACGGAAGCGAAAAAGAAAAATGGGTAAGAAAAACAACGATATTGAAAAGCTTTTCCGGGAAGGTCTCGACGACCTCCGGATCCGTCCTTCCGGCAGGGTTTGGACCCGCATAAGCCGTCAGCTCTTCCTTGAGAAATTCCGGGTCTTCAGCCCCCGAACCTTCAACGTATATTATGCACTTGCCCTTGCCGCCATCATCGCTGCCCTTGCGATCATTTCCCTGACAGATACCCGCGAACGCCGGCCCGCCGAACAGCAGAACATGCCGCAACCGGCCATCCCGGTCATTCCGCATAGCGATACCGCTGCAACGGGCACCCTTTCCTCTCCCGGGGATACGGTCCCTCAATTGCAGGAAAAACCAGCCACAGGACAGGACGATACGATCCGGTCCCAGGCTAAAACCGGAAACCCGGCCGCACAGATCCCGGTAAACCCTGCACCGGCGAAAGAAACTGTCCCGGCTGACAAAAAACCCGGAGGCATCGGTCTCTCCCGCAAATGATGAACCTCCGCTGCAACACGGCACGGAAAACCTGTCTGCCGGAAAGCCCGCGCTCACCCTCCTCCCCCTCGCCATCTTCGAACCGGCGGTCACGGAAGGATGTGCGCCGCTGGAAGTGAAATTTCTCAATTACTCGGATCACAGCACCGGCTGGACCTGGAGTTTTGGCGACGGCGGCACCTCGCAGGAAAAAGAACCTTCGCATATTTTCAAAGATCCCGGAACCTACTTCGTGACCCTTACCGCCGCCGGGCAACACGATATGATCTCGGCCCTGACGCGTACCCTGGAGGTGCATTCCCTGCCAGAAGCAAAGTTCGAAGTCGAAGCCTACGGCCGTCCCGGCAGCGGCGAACCCGTATATTTTTACAACCACAGCGCCGGCGCCGGCGAATACGAATGGCATTTCGGCGACGGCAATGTTTCCCATGATGCCGAACCGCTGTGGTACTACGATAAACCCGGCACCTACGATATCACCCTTATCGCCCGCAACGCATACGGATGCACCGACACCGCGGTAATGGAAAATGCTTTCGGAGGCAACGGGCAGCGGATCTTTTTCCCCAATGCCTTCAGTCCCGACAGGAACGGTCCCACAGGAGGCTACTACCGGACCGGCGGGAGTAACCATGATGTCTTTCATCCGTATACAGACGAAATCCCTGAAACATGGGAGCTTAAGGTCTTCAACCGCAACGGTAACCTGGTCTTCGAAAGCCACGACATCCGCATGGGATGGGACGGGTACTTCCAGGGCCGGCTTCAACCCCGTGGTGTATATATCTGGAAGGCAAAAGGCCGCTTCGCCGACGGGGAGCCGTTTGAGATGATGGGCGATGTAACGGTGATTTACAGGTAGATGAGGTATCAGGTAAAGCGAGAAAGCAGAAACGGAGCAAAGGCGAAAGTGAAGAGAAAGGGTACCATGGCAAAAGTGAAGAAATGGCACCAAGGCTGGAAGTGAAGACATAAAGGCGTACGGAGGTTAAAGAATATAATAAAATAATATACCGAAACAACGAACAGAATTTCCGATTTGATGAAACGTGATAGAACGAAGTCCCCACTTCACCAAATCACCAGATCACCAAATCACCAATAACCTAGTGTAGTTACCAGATAAAGAACCAGGATAACCCATTTCCCGATATGCTGAAACGGATAACATCGAAGGCCGCCCACTTCACGGAAATCACCAGCTCACGCAGAGCACCAGATACAAACCTGAGACTATGAAAAGGACGAACCTGATCAAAAGACGATTCCTCCCGGGAATGCTTCTGCTTTTACTCGGAAGCATCAATGTCTTTTCCCAGACGCAGATCGATAGTGCGAAATATATCACGGTAAACCAGGATATTATCACTGTTTACCTCAATGAAGCCGTAACCCTGACTACGGCAGCAGGCTGGTCGGTGAATGTGGGAGGAACGATTCATACCTATAATTCCAACCCGGCTATACGCCCGAATATTCAATATCTCGGCGGTAGCGGGACCAATACCATAAATTTCAAATTACTTTTCACATTTCCAAAAACCAATATTGAACCTCCGGATGTGACTGCAGGGTTACAGTTTCATATGATGGAACAGGTAATACAAAATATGGTTAGTGTTGCAATGGGAGCAGATGGACCTGTAAATGCGATAAATGACAGAATTATTACTTGTGATATGCTTACTTCGGTACAATCAATTGGGGTTGAAACTAGTACTGGACCATGTCAACCTGTAACTGTTCAATTAAAAATAGTATGGAATTGGTATCCAAGTAGCTAGAAATAGTATCCATTTTAATCCAAATGGAATTATCGGCAAGAATTACATTGGCGAGATAGGTTATGCCTCATTTATTATCCTATGACAGAAAATCCAATAAATTCTGGAAGATATGAAGTAATTACTACTCCATTTTCATATCCAATTGAAAATATATGTACATTTAATCCAACGACATTCCCAAGAATGTATCGCAAAAGTCGGGCGATAGTTCCCAACCATTCGTAAACTGTTTTGGTGGCACCGCACAACAAGATTATATTCTTCCTGCATATCGATTAGATAATCAAGATCTAGGTGGTAATTTTCAAATCACCCCTGCAACCGGTTCAGCTCCTACACTTAATTTGTCGTGGAAACGATATTAATGGCTTCGTTTTTCATGATGCCACTCAGTATTTAACTGCAATGCCGGCGTCGAACCCGACCGTCCCAACGAAGGCACCCGCTGGACCCAATTCATCTATGGCACCCACTCCACTCCCGGCATCCCCGATGTGTACATCGATGTTCATGGCACCATGGTCCAGATCACCGATCATGACGGAAATTTTATTCCCGGACCATTCACCGTTGATCCCAATACCGGAGATACCGTGGCGCCCTATTTCACTTCCAGCGGCTTCTTTGAAGGACCCGTGGAGGAGATCCCTGAACCGGCCCTGGCTCCCACGGCACAGACTTTCCCCATCTGGCATACAGGCGATTACTATGACGAACAGGCGGACGATGTCTTCCAGGTCACCCTCGAAACTGGGGACCCTGTAACAAGTATATCGATTTCGAAGCCCCCATCGAAACAACCTCGAGCTGCGTCTCATCGAATCACCTCCTCCGCCGAATCCCGGCGATCACGACCATTGCTTCGGTTCCGTGCCGGCCTCCATCTCGGTTACCGGGAGCGGCGGCGATATCGACTGGTATTCCGATTCCACCCTTCTGAACCTTATCAAAGATAACAGCACCTCTTATACCCACGGCCAGACCGCCGTCGGCTCGTACTATTACTGGGTAAACGAAACGGGCGGCAACGGCTGCGTCAGTCCCGACACCATGGTCACCCTCACCATCAACCCCCTGCCGCTGAAAAACCAGGCCGTCTCCGACCCGGTCATCTGCGCCGGGCAGACCGCATCCATCACCATGAACAACTCCCAGCTCGATGTAACCTACCAGCTGCGGAACAATGCCAACGACAACCCGGTAGGCGCACCGCAATCCGGCACGGGAGGCATGCTTACCTTCAACGTCACCCCGGCCTCGACAATAACCTATAACATCCTCGCCACCAACGATACCACGGGTTGCGATAACGAACTCACCGACAAAGCCGTGGTCACCGTGCACCCGCTGGCCAATATCACGGGCCAGCCGCCCAGCCGCACCATCTGCGAGTATGCGAACACCACCTTCGGGGTTACCGCCTCCGGACCCATCATCAGCTACCAGTGGTACGAAGACCCCAATACGGGAACCTTCTCGGCCATCAGCAACGGCGGCATATACAGCGGCGCCACCACGGCAACGCTCACCCTCACCGGGGTCACTGCCGGCATGAATAATTACAAATACCGCGTCGAGGTCATAACCACCGGCCCCTGCCCGAAGGTCTCCAACCAGGGAACCCTGCACGTCAACCCGGCGCCCCTCGACAAGAACGTGATCGCCGACGATTATTACCTCTGCTACGGCAACCCCACCAGCATCGTGGTGCAGTCGTCGGAGAACGGCATCGTCTATGATTTCCGGATCGGAACCGATGTAAAAGACTCCCAGACCGGCAACACCGCCAACCTCGACTATCCCACAGGCAACCTCCAGGGCGATACCACCTACAACGTCCTGGCCCGCAATACGGTCACCGGCTGTTCGTTCCTTCTCAGCGACAAACCCCGGGTGAACGTAAATCCCGAGCTCACCGCCAACCTCTCGGTGGCGCTCCCGGATATCTGCTTCGACACACCCATCGATCTGCCGGCCGTGAAC
The DNA here is from genome assembly GCA_963771005.1 of uncultured Bacteroidales bacterium. Classification (GTDB taxonomy): domain Bacteria; phylum Bacteroidota; class Bacteroidia; order Bacteroidales; genus DASQZK01. The sequence goes on along the minus strand of CAVYRO010000003.1, from coordinate 580,292 downwards.
GTTACCGGCGGCTCAGGCAGTGTCTCCTATGCATGGACGGGCACCGACGCATATACCAGTACGCTCCAGGATCCGGCGTCCTTCATGCCATCCTCCTCCGGCGGACACAGCTATAACGTGGTGGTCACCGATGAGGGTTTCCTCACCGAATCGGGCGGCGTCCGCACATGTACCGCTTCCGACAATACCAGCTTCAACGTCAATCCCATGCCGCTGGACCGCACCGTCCAGGTGGTTAAGCAAAAGATCTGCTACAACACCTCCACCAGTGTCCGCATTGTCAATTCGGAGGCCGGCGTCGAATACCAGGTGAAGAATGTTGCCACCGACGCCAACGTCGGTGCGCCCGTGGCCGGTACGGGGGCCAATGTCACCGTTCCCACCGGGAACCTTACGGTCACCACCCAGTATAAGGTGCTGGCCACCCGCGTCAGCGCCACCCCGAACTGCGTTTTCGAACTTACGGACAGGCCCACGGTCACCGTAAACAATGATCTTTCGGTCGTTGCCGCAGTCGATAACAACAATATCTGCATGGGCGGGACCATCAGCCTCAGTTCCACTCCCGCCGGCGGAACCACGAACTACACCTTCACCTGGAGCGGACCCGACGGTTTCTCCAGCGGAGTCGAGGATCCGGGTGCATACACCCCCGTTTCTTCCGGAATTCCCCATACTTTCACCATTCTCGTGGAAGACGATTTCAACCCGTCGGGCGGCGGCACCTGCTCGGCTTCCGACGATGTGACTGTAAATGTTTACAATCCGCCGTCCAACGGCATCACCCCCGCCGATCCGACCATCTGCGTGAATATCAACCAGGTCCTCAACGGCAATCCCGTTGCAGGAAGCGGCCCCATCACCGGCCACCTGTGGACGGGTGACACCGGCCCTCTTTCGGCTGTCAATGTCGCTGCACCGACTTTCAATACGGCTACACCGGGCGTTTATAATCTTACCTATACAACTACCGATTCCCACGGCTGTGATGCGGTCGACAATGTAACGGTCACCGTTTCCGGTCCGAAGGTAAACCCCCTTCCCGGGGCTTCCACCGGTGTATGTGCAGGCAATAACCTGGCCCTGGACGGCAATCCTTCCGGCGGCACAATGCCTTATACCCACCTGTGGACAGGCGATATAGCTCCCCTTAGCAACGCCAACATCCGGAACCCGGTCTTCAATTCACCCGGCACCGGTGTCTTCAACGTGAATTATACCGTCACCGACAATGCCGGGTGTAAAGCTACGGCTCCCATTGTAGTCACAGTCAGCCAGGTCACCGCCAGCCCGCTGCCCGCCGCACCGGCGAAAATATGCACCGGCAATAACCTCGCGCTCAACGGCAATCCTGCCGGGGGTACAGGCATTTATCCCGTTCATCTCTGGACCCCGGGTGCAAACCCGCAGGCCGGCGTGCTCAATGCCGTCAACCAGCAGAACGTGACTTTCAATGCCGCCACACCCGGCACCTATACGTATGATTACTATGTCGAGGACCAGAATGGTTGTTCCTATACCGAATCGGGTTACCAGGTGGTTGCCTATCTCAGCCCCGTTGCCGATGCAGGTACGGGTGGAGTGACCTGTGGCCTCACCTTCAGCCTTTCCGCAACCCAGAGCGTTCCTGCCGGGAACCGGGTGAACTATACGGGCGAGTGGACTCTCACAAGCGGTCCGGGAACAGCCTCCTACGCTTCCGGGCAGAGCAGCCCGTCCACCGACGTCACAGTCACGGTGTATGGATCCTACCAGTTTACCTGGACCGAGACCAACGGCACCGGGCTGTGTTCCGACAGCGAGACGATCACCGTAACCTTTTACCAGCAACCTGCGGCCAATGCGGGCATCGATAAGGATGTCTGCGGAAGCAAATCCACACCGCTGGCAGCCACCGGCTTTGCCTATGCGGCAGCGCCCAACGTAAATTCGGGCACCCGCACCTGGCAATATGTCAGCGGTCCCGACAACACGCCCACTTTCAGCAACGCCTCCGCACCCGCGAGCAATGTCACGGTCGACTATTACGGAACGTACGAATTCCGGTTTGTCGAGGACAATGGCGGAATATGCACCGATGCCGACACGGTAAAAGTGAGATTTTATGAGCAGCCGGTGACTTCAGCAGGCAGCGATATCGACGAATGCGATGCCCTGACCACCAATCTCGCCGGCACGGGATTCGCCTATTCCGGCGGACTGAACCAGAATTCGGGCACGAGGGGATGGGAATACGTTACCGGACCGGATAACACTCCTGTATTCGGTGATGCCACCAATCCGGCCACTTCGGTTACAGTCGGTCTTTACGGCCGGTATACCTTCCGTTTTGCAGAATCCAACGGCACCTGCGATGATGCCGATACGGTGCAGGTTTCCTTCTATGAACAGCCATCGATCGAAGCCGGTCCCGATTCATCGGTTTGCGGAAGCAAGAATATCACGCTCTACGCCACGTCCTACACATACCTCGGAGGCGGGAATGTCAATTTCGGTGCCGGGCTGTGGACTTATGTCAGCGGTCCCGATGCAACGCCGGCGTTCTCCGATCCTTCCAGTCCTGTCAGTGGCGTTACCGTGGATTATTACGGGGTTTACCGTTTCCGCTACACCGAAACCAACGGCAGTTGCAGCGCTTCCGATATCGTCCAGGTCACCTTTTTCCAGGAACCCGTTGCCAATGCAGGCGTCGATAAAAGTGTCTGCGGCAGTCTGAACACACCGCTGGCAGCGACGGCATTCACATATGCCGCCGCACCGAACCTCAATTCGGGAACCCGCACCTGGTCGTATGTCAGCGGTCCCGATGCCACACCGTCATTCAGCAGCCTCTCCAGCCCCACGGCAACCGTCACCGTGGATAATTATGGCCATTACCAGTTCAGGTACACCGAAACCAACGGCACCTGCAGCGATGATGATATAGTAAGTATTACCTTCAACGAACAGCCCACTGCCGTCGCCGGCCTTGATCAGCAGATCTGCGATGCCCTTACAACAAATCTCAATGCCACGGCCTTTACCTACCGGCCGGCCCCCGACGTTAATGCGGCCGTACGGCAATGGACCTACGTAAGCGGTCCCGATAACACACCGGTATTCGGCGATCCGGCCGATCCGCATTCATCCGTCGATGTCAGCTTTTATGGCACTTACCAGTTCCGGTATACCGAAACGAACGGTACGTGCAGCGATGACGACGTGGTGCAGGTGACCTTCAGTCAGCAGCCTGTTGCCGACGCCGGTGCCGACATCGGGATCTGCGCCGGGAAGACGGCCAACCTTACCGGCTCTGCCTTTCTGTATGCAGGCGGTGTGAACCAGAATGCAGGCACGCGCCAGTGGCAATATGTCGACGGACCCGATGCCACACCTTCGTTTGCCGCACCTGCAAGCGCGACTTCCACCGTATCTGTCGATTACTACGGAACATATCATTTCCGGTTTGTGGAAACCAACGGATCCTGCCAGGATGCCGATACAGTGGAAGTTTCCTGGTATGAAGAACCCTCGGCGGAGGCAGGCCCCAATGCCCAGGTATGCAACGCCCTGACAACCAATATGGCTGCCACGCCTTATTCATACCTTGCCGCCCCCAACCAGAATATCAGTACACGAACCTGGTCGTATGTCAGCGGTCCCGATGCATCGCCTGTCTTCAGCGATGCCAACAGCCCCGTTTCCGGCGTGTCTGTAACAGCTTACGGCACTTACCGGTTCATGTTCACCGAGACCAACGGCACTTGCAGCGATGCCGACGTAGTGGATATCACCTTCTATGAGCAGCCCGTGGCCAATGCCGGGATCGACATCGCGGAATGCGGCGTTCTCAGCACCGGACTGAATGCCACAGCCTACACCTATCTTGGGGCACCGAACCTCAACTCCGGGAATCGCCAATGGAGCTATGTAAGCGGTCCAGATAACACACCCGTATTCACCAACCCGGCCAACCCAAGCAGCATAGTTACGGTCGGTCTTTACGGAACATATCAATTCAGGTATACCGAAACCAACGGCACCTGCAGTGCTAACGACGTAGTGCAGGTTATTTTCTACCAGCTGCCTACCGTCGCTCCCATGGCCGGGTTCACCGTTTGCCGCGACAGCTCGCTGGCCGTCATCCCCATATCCGGAACGTTCGGCGGTGGCGCCGGAACAGCCTCATGGTCTGTTCTTGCCCCTGCAACGGGAAGCATCATTAACGAGAGCCAGGCCGGTAACACCATAACAGCCGAGTACCTGCCCGGGTATGATGATCTGGGCGGGAACGCTGTTCTGCGCCTTACCACCGATGATCCCACAGGACCCTGCGCAGCCGCATCAAACGACCTCGTGCTGCATATCAACGAGGCGGCATGGGTTGATGCAGGCCCCGACACCGTACAGATCTCAGCCGGGAGCACGCTCGCGCTCAACGGTATTATAGCAGGCGGAAGCAGTACCGGTACATGGACGGTAGTGTCCGCCCCGGCGGAAGGTACCTTCACCCCGGGCCCGAATTCCCTGAATGCCACTTTTGATCCCTCGGATACCCAGGATGCCATTGGCTTTGTGACCTTACGCCTCACCTCCGACGATCCCGACGGTATAGAGCCCTGCGTGCCGGTATTCGATGATATAGTCATCCATATCGGTGTAAACCCGGTTGCCGATGCACGGTTTGATTCCACCATGTGTTCCAACGACACCATCTATCTCAGCGGTAGGATCAGAGGCTCGGCCAATACCGGGACATGGTCAACTCCCGACGGTGCAGGATCGGTGGTTTATAATGATCTCGTTGACGACAGTATCGTCATCGGCTACTATGTCGCAGATGCAGCACAGATGGCAACCGACGTTGCCCGCGGTTATGTCACCTTCAGACTCACCACGGATGACCCGGATGGCGCCGGACCGGTTATCGCCGATTTCGACGATAAGAGGGTCAACATCAATCCGCTGCCGGATACCACCCCCATCGGAGGACCGTCCGAGGCATGCATCGGGACGCCAAACCTCTTCTTCAGCGTTACCCTAACCCCCGGATCGTATTACGACTGGACCTGGGGAGCATCCCTGGGCACCCGCACCTTCGGAGGCGACGGGCTGAACAGCAACGCCCTGGTCATCAATGCCTCGCCCCTGCCGGCAAGCGATACCATCCGCGTGCTCGAGACCAACCAGTACGGTTGCACAGGAACAGAGGTCAAAAAACAAGTGACCATCCAGGACAGGGCTCCGGTATCCGATATCACCGGCCCGTCCGAAGTATGCGACCGCGAGGAAAATGTTAAATTTACCATCCCGCAGTATGCAGGATCCACCTACCAGTGGTTCGTACCCACGGGATCAGGCATCGTTTCCGTACCAAATATCGATTCCGTATTTGTCAATTTCGGTTCCATCAGCGGCCAGGTGAAGGTGATCGAAACGAATTCCGCAGGGTGCGTCATCAACCACAATCCCCTGTTCGTCACGATCAACCCGCTTCCTGCTGCCAGCATAACGGTAACGAAAACCAATATCTGCACCGGTGAGGGAGTGACCTTCACGGCAGGTCCCGCAGGTGCCGCCAACTATGAATTTTTCGTCGACAGCATCAGTGTCCAGTCCGGACCTTTGAACACGTATGCTACCAACAGCCTGACGAATGGTCAGCAGGTGTTTGTGAATGTCACCACGATCAAGGGCTGCTCGAAAGCCAGTTCGCCCATCACCATGAATGTCTTCGACAACCCCATGGTGAACCTCACCAGTTCGGATGCCGACGATATGATCTGTGCAGGTACAAGTATCACCTTTACGGCTGCCGCTCCCGGAGCAGTGAGCTATCATTTCTTCCTTAATTCAGCGAGTGTCCAAAACAGTGCCCTCAGCGCATGGAATACCGGCGCGCTCAATGACGGGGATTCGGTCTATGTCATCGGAACCACCGCCCTGGGCTGCACAGGAACAAGCAATGTTATCGAAACCGTTGTCAATCCTTTACCGGTGGCCGTTCTCAGCGGCACCAGTGTGATATGCCCGGCGGATTCGGCAGCCCTGACCGTGGAGATGTCTTCCGGAACCGGACCTTTCGAGGTCAGCATCAGCAACGGTGTCGGTCCGGTCATGAACTACAACAGCACCGATCCCATATATGTACACCCGGTCAGCCTGACGGTTTACAGTCTTACCCAGGTAACCGATGCCAACAGTTGTTCGGTGAGCATGCCGACGGCCAACCTCACCGGCACAGCCACCATCAGCCTGAATACGAATACGGCTGTCCTGGCCCAGCCTCATGACGGGATCACCTGTGAAGAATCCGACACCAGCTTCTCGGTTGTCGTAACCGGCACAGGTGCGACCGTAAGATGGCAGGCAGACACCGGGTCCGGCTTCGCCGATCTGGCCGATGTTGCAGGTATCTACAACGGGACCGGCACGCCGGTCCTCCGGATCATCAATCCGGCTTCGTCACTCGACGGAAATCTTTACCGCGCCGTTGTCACCGGCACCTGCGGTGCTCCGGTCACAAGTGACAGTTCCCTGCTTACGGTATTGGAGAAACCGGAGATCACCGGTCAACCCGTTGCGGTCACCGTTTGTGAAGACGGGGATGCTTATTTTGCCGTTTCGGCAGGAGTCACAACCGTTGCTTCCTACCAATGGCAGGTATTCAATGGCTCTGTATGGATAAGCCTGAACAACGGACTCATCTATGACCGGGTTAATACCGACACACTCCGGCTTTCCGGAATCGCCGCATCGATGAACGGCAGCCGGTACCGCGTGATGGTATCCGGATCATGCACGCCCGCAGTTGCTTCAAACGAAGCCGTACTCACGGTATTTCAAAAACCCGAGATATCGCTTCAGCCTTCTGATAAGGTCGTTTGCGAAGGACAGCCTGCCGGCTTCACGCTTGGCACAGGGGTTACCACAGCACCTTCCGTACAATGGCAGGTCTTCGACGGCTCCTCGTGGAACGATGCATCCGGCGGATCATACAGCGGTGAAAATACCACGGCGCTCGATATTAATCCGGCGGTTTCCGCCATGAACGGCTACCTGTTCCGGGCCGTCGTCAGCGGTACCTGCACTCCTGCGGATACCACGTCGGAGGCTGAACTTACCGTGAAAGAACTTCCGGAAGTGGCCCTTCAACCCGTGGATGTCACGAGTTGTGAAGGCGATACCGTAAGTTTCGTCACCGATCCGGGAGTCACGACCAATCCCTCCCTGCAATGGCAGGTATCAACCGATAACGGTGTGAACTGGAACAATGTGGCCGGTATCCGCTACAGCGGTGCCAACACGACCACCCTATTCATCGACGGTATCATTTCATCCATGCATAACTACCGGTACAGGGCCAGGATAACGGGCGACTGCGGACCCGCGGCTGTCACCGGCGATGCCGTACTGTATGTGAACGAAAAACCCGAGATCACTCTGCAGCCTGTCAACCAGGCGGTATGTGAAGGCGGAAATGCCGTCTACACCGTTGCCACCGGTGTCACGACCAACCCGGTTATCCAGTGGCAGGAATGGGACGGCAGTGCCTGGTCCGATGTCTCCGGAGCTCCTTATGGAGGTGAGACTACCGCGACCCTCACCGTGAACGGCGTGATATCGGCCATGGACGGTTTCCGTTACAGGGCATATATTGAAGGCGCCTGCTCACCGGCCGTATTCAGCAATCCTGCAGATCTTATTGTACAGGAAGAACCGGAAATTACGAACCAGCCTCATGATACGGCGGTATGCGAAGGTATCCCGGCCACCTTCACGGTGGATCCTGGGGTTACTACTTCGCCCGCCTACCAGTGGTTCGTCTCCTCAAACGGGGGAAGCACGTGGAACCCTGTTGCCGGTGCCGGTTATACGGGTATTAATTCCGCAACCCTGGCAGTGACAACAGTCAGCACAGGCATGGACGGATGGCTCTTCAGGGCAGAGGTAAGCGGCACCTGCCCGAACCCGGTCACCTCAACAGAGGCTGAGCTCATTGTTTATGAATTACCGGAGATATCCCTACAGCCCGTCAATGACACAGTTTGCGAGGACGGGACGGCTATGTTCACCGTCGAAGCATTACCCACTACGGCTCCCGTTTATTCCTGGGAGGTGAACCAGGGAAGCACCTGGAACACTGTGGCCGGCCCCGATTATTCAGGACAGGGCACGACGACACTCACCATCACCAATGTCGTATCCGCGATGTCGGGTTACCAGTACAGGGTCACCATTTCGGGAACCTGCAACCCGGCGGTGATATCAGACGTCGTTAACCTCATTGTCCGCGAGAAGCCGGAGGTCATCCTCCAGCCGGCAGACAGGGAGATATGTGAAAACGACAATACTACTTTCAACGTAAGTGCCGGTGTCACAACCAACCCGGCATACAGCTGGGAAATGTGGGACGGTTCTTCATGGAGCCCGGCCACCGGCGGAGTATTCAGCAATGAGAACACTCCGGTACTGATCCTGGCAGGCGTGCCCTCCTCCATGGACGGGTACCATTTCAGAGCAGTAATCTCAGGGATATGTGCCCCGGAAGACACTTCGGCGGAAGCCGTCCTGACGGTCAACGAACGTCCCGAGATCACCTCCCAGCCGGCTGATGTGACGGAATGCGAGGACGCCGATGTTTACTTTGCCGTCTCGGCAGGCGTCACCACCGTGCCCTCCTACCAGTGGCAGATCTTTAACGGCTCGTCATGGGTAAACCTGAACAACGGGATGAGTTATTCCGGTGTGAACACCGATACGTTCAGGATCACCGGTATTACGCCGGCACTGAATGGCAACCGGTACAGGGTCATGGTTTCCGGCACCTGCACTCCCGCAGTGCCGTCTGCCCAGGCAACCCTTACCGTACTGGAAAAACCCGAGATAACACTTCAGCCGGCAGACGCAACGGAATGCGAGGGTCAACCCGCAACCTTCACCCTTGCAACAGGCGTGACCACGGCACCTGCCATACAGTGGCAGGTTTATGACGGATCATCATGGACGGATGCTTCGGGCGCTCCTTTCAGCGGGGAGACCACCACGGTCCTCACCGTCGACCCGGTTACCTCAGCCATGAACGGCAATCTATACAGGGCCGTCGTCAGCGGCAGCTGCGCACCGGAAGACACCACGATGACGGCCTCACTGACCGTCAGGGAACTTCCCGAGATCATCCTCCAGCCTTCCGGCCTGACAGCCTGTGAGGGAGATACGGTGACCTTCGGAATAGATCCGGGCGTCACAACGAACCCGGCCATCCAGTGGCAGGTATCCACCGACAACGGGGTGAACTGGAACATTGTTGCAGGGATCCGGTATACCGGGATGAACTCGACTGTTCTTCAGATCAATGGCATCATCTCAGCCATGCATAACAACAGGTACAGGGCAGTGGTCACCGGTGACTGCGGACCGTCCGCCACTTCGGCCGAAGCACTGCTGCAGGTGAACGAAAAACCTGAATTTACCCTGCAACCCGCCGACCAGGTGATCTGCGAGGGCGGCGATGCGATCTATTCTGTAAGTACCGGCGTTACCACCATGCCTGTGATCCAATGGCAGGTCTGGGACGGGACTTCCTGGTCCGGTATTTCCGGCGCTCCCTACAGTGGGGAGACCACCACGGTCCTTACCGTCACCGGCGTGACTTCGGCTATGAACAACTACCGGTACAGGGCCTACCTTGAAGGCACATGTGCGCCGGCCATCAACAGCAATGCCGCCGGTCTGACCGTAGAAGAGCAACCCGAGATCATCGTTGATCCTGTGGATGCAGCAGTTTGCGAAGGACTTTCGGCATCCTTCTCGGTCGATCCGGGAGTGACAACGGCACCATCCATTCAGTGGTACATATCGGTCAACGGCGGAAGCACATGGGATCCTGTTGCCGGGGCCGGATATTCAGGCATCAACAGCACTACACTCACGGTCTTCACCACCGATTCAGGCATGGACGGCTGGCTGTTCAGGGCTGAGGTAAGCGGTACCTGCCCCAACCCCGTGACTTCGGCCGAGGCTGAGCTCACGATATACGAACAGCCCGAGATCACCATCCAGCCCGTGAACGATACGGTATGCGAGGACGGAACGGCTCATTTCACTGTCGATGCCACGCCGACCACGGCACCCGTCTATTACTGGGAAGTAAACGATGGCGGATCATGGTACGGGGCGAGCGGGGTACGTTACGCCGGACAGGGAACACCTATGCTTACGGTCAGCAATGTCACCCCGGCAATGTCAGGGTACCTGTACCGTGTGACCATCAGCGGGACCTGCAACCCGGATGTCGAATCCGGCATCGTCAGCCTGATCGTAAAAGAAAAACCGGAAGTCACCCTACAGCCTTCCGATGCGGAGATCTGTGAGAATGACGGCACTTCTTTCACCGTAAGCGCCGGTGTGACCACCAACCCGCAATATGCCTGGGAGGTATATGACGGAAGCACCTGGAATGCTGCAGCCGGAGCCATGTACAGTGGCGCCAACACCCAGACATTAAACCTCACCGGTGTACCCTCGTTCATGGAAGGTTATCGCTTCAGGGTGGTCATTTCAGGCGACTGTGCCCCCGCGGCCACTTCAGCCTCAGCCCTACTTTCGGTAAATGAGATGCCGGAGGTGACCGATGACCCGGACAATGTTGTTTCCTGCGAGGACGATACCGTGATGTTTGCGGTCTCTGCAGGCGTCACCACAAATCCACTCTACAAATGGCAGGTTTATAACGGCTCAACCTGGTCAGTGATCACAGGAGGAAAATATACAGGTTATACTACCGATACCCTTCGGATCAACGGCACCGCTTCGTATATGAACGGTTTCCGTTACCGTGCCCTCATCAATGGGAAATGCTCGCCGGCCGACACTTCGGCTTCGGCTTTGCTCACGGTACGCGAGAAACCGGAAATATCCCTGCAGCCAGTGAACAGCACAGTCTGCGAAGGCTCACCGGCCATCTTTGAAACAGCTGCCGGCGTGACAACCGGGCCCGCTTATACCTGGGAAGTCGATCCGGGAACGGGAATCTTCGTACCCGCAACAATTCCAGGCCACAGCGGAAATCATACCCAGGGGCTTTCTATCGCAGCCGGAACAAGTATGATGAATGGTTACCGCTATCGCGTGATCGTCCAGGGAGCCTGTGCTCCTTCCGATACCTCGGATATAGCCTCATTATACATTAATGAGAAACCGGAAGTCATCACCGGTCCGCGTGACACCACCGTATGTGAAGGTTCGAATATCGCCTTTACCGTCAACCCGGGTGTAACCACAGCTCCATTGTACCAGTGGGAATATAACGCCGGAGCCGGGTGGAACAGCATCCCCGACGGCGGGAATGTAATGGGAGCCAACAGCAGGACCGTCAATATTTACAATGTCGACTCGGCTATGACGGGTTACCTTTACCGGGTGGTCATCAACGGTACATGTGCTCCTGCAGCCACCTCTCTGCCGGCGGAACTGACCGTAAACACTTCCCCGGTGATCAGCATGAATCCGGCCGACGTCACCATATGCGAAGGTATGAACACTACCTTCGGCGTAGCGGCAGTAGGTACGATGACCGTATTTAACTGGCAGCTGGATAAGAACGACGGAATGGGATTCCGCGACTTTGCCGATACGGCAGGCGTTTACAGCGGTACGGGAACCCAGACACTCACCGTACATTCTGCAGGCCGCAGGCTACAGGGATACCGTTACAGGGCACGTGTGGAAGGCAGTTGCAACCCGTTTGCCACTTCCACCGCTGCGATCCTCCACATCAACACACCGCCCGAGATCCAGGCGGAACCGGTAGACTATACCACTTGCGAATACGGTAATGTGACCTTCAATATCATGGTCAATGGTACCGGGTTGAATTACATCTGGCAGGAAAGTTCCGGAGGCCCGTTCGTGGACCTGGAAGATACGGCCACCTATACCGGAACGCACTCTTCATCCATGAGCATCTTTAACGTGAACCGGGATTTCAGCGGAAACAGTTACCGGGTTATCGTTTCCGGAACATGCAACCCTCCGGTAGTCTCCGCCGAAGCAGCACTCACAATTAAGACGAGCCCGGTCGTCACCATGCAGCCGGAAGATACCATTGTATGTGAGAACGGGAATGCCGCATTCATTGTCACGGCAGCAGGTTCCGACCTGGTTTATCAGTGGCAGTACAGTTCAGGCGGCTCCTGGGCGACTATTGTCGACAATGCACAGTATTCAGGGGCTACAACCGCTCAACTGGATATTTCCGGGGCAGGGACAGGATTGGATGATTATAAGTACAGAGTAAGGATCACAGGCAGCTGTGTACCTCCCGCCACATCGAATGAAGCAACGCTCACCGTTAATCAGAACCCGGTTATCATGTTCAACCCGGTCAATGCAGAGATCTGTGAGAACGGCAGCACCAGCTTTACAGGCAGTGCCTCCGGAGCCAATATTTCGTACCAGTGGCAGGTCTTCAGCGGCGGGTTATGGCAGGCTGTCACCGACGATATCCACTACAGCGGAAGCCAGACCATGAGCCTGTCAATCACGAATGCACCCGTTTCCTTCAATGGCAACCAATACAGGTTATCCGTGAGCAGCGCATGTACGGCCGTGAATGGTCTCACAGCCACGCTTACCGTCAATGCCAACCCCATACCCGCCATCACGGGCGACGGAGCCTTCCCCTTTGTCTGCGGAGGTACCTCCCTTAACCTCGACGGTAATGCTTCGGGCGGTTCCGGAACCTTTATCAGCCACAGCTGGAACGGCGACACGGGTCCCCTGAGTTCGGTAACTACGATGCAGACGGTCTTCAAGACAGGTGTGCACGGAACATACGACCTGGTTTATAAGGTGACCGACAGCAAGGGCTGTTCCGGGAAAGATACGGTAACCATCGAGAACAATAAGCCCAGTGCCCAGTTCTCATCCGATGCAGCACCGTCGTGCGGATACAGGTTTGTTCATTTCACCAACAGTTCGAGCCGTGCCGTATCATACGAGTGGAATTTCGATGACGGAAGTGCAATAGAGACCGGAACCGATGCAACCCACGGCTTCGATAACTATGATCCGCTGATCCGCTCCTTCAACATTAAACTGACGGCAGAAACGGCTGAAGGATGCCGTGACAGTGCTACGCAGATCATCACCATTTATCCGAAGGTTGATGCATCGTTCACTGTCGATCCCGATACAGGATGCCAGCCCGTTGTGGCCATGATGGTTTCCCTGCCCGGCGCCGCCAGCTATTACTGGGATTACGGTGATAATACACCGCAGGAGACCGGAGGCTATTTTGCCACCCATGAATTCAGCAATACAACCACCGCGACCCAAACCTACGAGGTCACCCTGAAGACGACGTCGTTCTATGGATGTGTGGCTACCGACACCCAATACATTATGGTCTATCCGATGCCAACACCCAATTTCAGCGTCGCACCGGTGGTCCAGACCTTCCCTGCTGCAACCGTACAGGTGAACAGCCTGGTGCCGGCGGGTCCATGGACATATGATTATAGTTTCGGCGACAGTGCGGTCTCCTCTGAAACCAATCCTGAACATACCTATGATGAGGCCGGTACTTTTAAGATCACCCAGAGGATCTCGGTTGGAACATGCATCGACAGCATCAGCCAAACGGTCATAATCAAACCTACGCCGCCAGTGGCCGGTTTCGACATGCCCGAAGCAGGATGTTCACCGCGACAGGTTCAGTTCCACAACACTTCGATGTATGCGAACAGCTACCTGTGGGATTTCGGCGACGGAAGTATATCCACCAAGAAAGATCCGATCTATACCTTCTTTGAGGCTGGGACCTACTCCGTCACACTCACAGTCACCGGCCCTGGCGGATCCGATTCATACAAGGCAGACATCACCATCTGGCCAACTCCCTCGGCATTCTTTAACTATGCGCCCGACTCGGTTTATGTTAACGACAAGCCGGTGAAATATTTCAACTATTCGTCGAGCGCCAATAATTACCATTGGGATTTCGGTGATGTGGACGATAATACAGGCGAGATCTCGTCGGTGAATGCTTCCGGTGAGTTCGAACCCACGCATGTCTACGAATCCATCGGATGGAAGGATGTTCTCCTTATCGTAAGTAACGATCATTGTGCCGACACACTCCTCAGGAAGAATGCCGTTTTCGTGAGCCCGGCGGGCGGATTGAGATTCCCGAACGTATTCAGGCCGAACACGAACGGACCTTCAGGCGGTTACTATGACCCGAATGACCCGGCATCGAAGAATTCCGTATTCTTCCCGGGGGTCATCAACCAGGTACTGGATTACCACCTGTACATCTACAACCGCTGGGGTGAGCTGATTTTCTCGAGTGACGAAGTCAATTACGGTTGGGATGGCTATATCAAGGGCACACTCGCCAAGCAGGGCGTCTACATCTGGAAAGTCAAGGGTAAGTATACCAACGGGAAGAATTTTGTAGAAGCCGGTGATGTGACATTGCTGCATTAAAATTAGGGAGGGGATACGGAATGGAGTAAACAAGGATCTCCGTTCACCCATACACCCCTCCCCAACCCCTCCCCTGAGGGAGAGGGGCTTTCCGTCCATACAAAAAAAATGGTGATGACTTAAATCTACTTTTCTCATAAAATTTGCAGGATCCTCTTATGAGATTGTAATACGAACGAGAAATTTAATCCCAAGGCCGTTCACCGTCGAAAGTCACCCCCCTCTCTATCCAGGAGAGGGGGGCCGGGGGGGTGAGGTGGCCAGGGTGGTTATAGCTTCAAAAAAATGATCGATGAAGGTTTGCTTGCGACCACCCCTCCCCTGAGGGAGAGGGGCTTACGTCCAGTCTGGAAACAGGTATGTTCTTAATTTTTGCTCATCAGGGTAAAACAGGATCCCGGTTTTACATTGGATTGGGAATACCCGGATCCGCCCTAAATCACGATCCACGTCACTTACTAAATCCGTGAAAATCCGTTCCGATAGCCATCATAGCCATCGGAATCCATCCAATCCGTGTTCCCTCTTAGCTATTTCACAATCATTCACCACCCTTTTTCAGCCGTTAGCGGAATTAAATATGTTAAATATAATCCACGCTTTCCTCAAACGTAACCTATCAAATCTGTTTACGTTTAATTTTATGTTAGTGAACGATACCTTAGATCAATAACCTCGTAAAAACCTTGTAATTAGCCGGTTTATCCCCGAAGGTTGCTATATCAACGGAAAACGTTTAATAA
Source organism: uncultured Bacteroidales bacterium (assembly GCA_963771005.1). GTDB lineage: Bacteria > Bacteroidota > Bacteroidia > Bacteroidales > DASQZK01. The sequence goes on along the minus strand of CAVYRO010000003.1, from coordinate 565,080 downwards.
CGAATATAAGAAAACGGAAGTGAGAAAAAGCCTGACTACTATAATTCTCTTGTTGGTACTTGTATATGTGAAGGGACAGGATCCGCAGTTTACGCAGTTCTACGCGAATAAACTGTACCTGGCACCTTCTTTTGCCGGCGCCGTCCAGCAGGACAGGGTTGCATTGAGCTACCGTAACCAGTGGCCCGAACTCCCCGGTGTTTTCGTATCCTATGCTTTTTCCTACGATCATAACTTTGCCGCCTTCAACTCCGGTGTGGGATTCCTTTTTATGCGCGATGTTGCCGGATCGGGCGATTTGAGCACTACGAATTTCGGCCTGCAGTACTCTTACGATATCCAGGTGAATCACATTTGGCATATCCGGCCGGGGATCCATTTTATGTATACGCAGACCGGACTCGATTTCGACAAACTCATCTGGAATGACCAGATATCACCGGCAGGCACCACCCCCACCATAGAGCAACCCACCTTGAATTCAAAGGCGGATGTCGATTTCACCACCTCCCTGCTCGTATATTCGGACCAACACTGGGCGGGATTTACTGTCGACCACCTGCTGAAACCGAGGAACTCGTTATACGACTCCGAAGAATTCGTCCCCCTGAAGGTTTCTATCTTCGGCGGTACACAGATCATGAGAAAAGGAAGGTTGCTGAACCCAATCGATGAGACCCTATCGTTGGCCTTTCTTTTTAAGAACCAGGACAAGACCAACCAGCTCGACCTGGGGGTATACTGGTTCAAGCAGCCCCTGATTCTGGGACTCTGGTACCGGGGCATTCCCATGCTGAACCAGGAAAAACGCGGCGATGCCGTGGCCCTTCTCGCCGGCTACAAGATCGATAATTTCAGCCTGGGCTATTCATATGACTTCACCATTTCCAAACTCATCTCCTCCACCGGCGGCGCGCATGAGATCTCCATGATCTACCAGTTCAAGACTTCACGGCAGAAGCAGAAAAGGCGCATGGTCCCCTGCCCCGAATTCTAAAAACGTTATTTTCCCGGGTGAATATTCACTTCTCTCTTTACAGATCACATGTAAACAATTATATTTGTGATCAAATAAAAAAATCAACCCCAGATAATCATGAAACAACTCAGTCTCATTTTAAATTTTGTCCTCATCATTGCCGTAGGCGTCCTGTTTTATCTCCATTTCAGCGGCGGAATGAAAACTTCAGATGAACCGGTACGTGCCCGGGACGATTCCACCGCCTCTCCCGCAGTGAAAGCCGGTAACATTGCCTATGTCCAGATCGACACCCTTCTCAACAATATGAAGATGTACAAGGATATCTCCGATGAAGTGGCGAAAAAACAGAAGAAAATGGAAACCGAGTTCTCCAATAAATACAAAAATTTCCAGGACCAGGTCAACGATTTCCAGAACAAAGTCCAGAAAGGCCTGCTCACCAGTCGCGAAGCACAGGAACTTGATCAGCAGCTCTCGGGTAAAAGGTCGGATCTTGAAAACCAGAGGAATGATTACCTCAGGGAACTCCAGGAAGAAAATGCGGTTAGCCAGAACAAGGTTATCGATTACATTCAGAATTACCTGAAGGACTTCAACAGCGATAACAAGTATGAATACATCCTTTCCTATAGCTTCGGCGGAGGTGTGCTCTTTGCCGATAACCGGCTCGACATTACCCGGGAAGTGCTGAAAGGCATCAATGAGAGATACAACCAGGAACAGGTAAAGACCAAATAAATCTCATGAGCATTGCCGGCCATTATCTTCAGCGGTATGCCGGGAAGATTGCACTTATCGATGCACCTCCTGAAAAAGATCTGAAAATTATCGTCGTTATACCCGCATACAACGAATCCGGGCTGCACCACAGCCTGGATTCACTTTTTAATGCCTGTCCCCTTCCCGGGCCGGTCGAGATTATCGTGGTGGTGAACTGGCCGGAAGATGCTCCCGACGAGATAAAAGAACGTAATAAATCGCTGTACTACGGGTATCGCGAACAGTACGCCCATTCGCAGCGAAAAGGTATGCATTGTCATTTTATCCTGGCGGGTGACCTGCCCGTGAAACATGCGGGAGTCGGAACAGCACGAAAGACGGGGATGGACGAGGCGGTCAGGCGTTTTGAAGCCGCCGGGACAAGCGACGGGATCATCCTCTCCTTTGATGCCGACACGCTGTGCGATCCGGATTATTTCACGGCTATCTCCGCACATTTCGAACAGTATCCCACGACAAACGGGTGCAGCATTTATTTTGAACACCCCATTGCCGGAAACCTGTTTAGTCCTCATGTCTATCTTGCGGCCCTCTACTATGAACTCCATATGCGTTACTACCTCGAAGGGCTGAGAAGTACAGGTCATCCGAATGTTTACCATACCGTGGGATCGGCCTTCGCTGTCCGTGCGGAGAGTTACTGCCGGATGGGTGGCATGAACCGGAGAAAGGCCGGCGAGGATTTCTATTTCCTCCAAAAACTCTTCGACGCAGGAGATTTTTCGGAATGCAATACCACACGGGTCGTCCCGTCCCCCAGGCCTTCCGAAAGGGTGATTTTCGGCACGGGCCGGGCGATCCTTGATTTCCTCCGGACAAAAGAAGAACCGCTGAGCTTCCATCCCGGATCATTCGAAATTATCAGGGCATTCCTGAAAAAGACGGGCATCCTGTACAGGATAAATGACAGCGGTTACGAGCAGTTTTTGACCGGTATGCATAATTCGATGCGTATCTTCCTTGAATCGCACCGGTTCCGTGATGCCGTGTCAGAGATCAATGCCAATGTCTCTTCGCCCGAAGCCTTCCGGAAGCGTTTATTGCAATGGTTCAATATGTTCAGGATGCTCAGATTCCTGAATTCATCCAGGGAAGCTTTCCCGTCTCTGCCCGTAACTGAAGCGGCTGCTATTCAACTGGAAAAAGAAGGCATAAATACAGGTATGAGGGATCCCGGGGAACTTTTAAATCTGTACCGCCAAAGAATTTGTTGATTTGGTGAGTTGTTGAGTTGTTGAGTTGTTGAGTGTATGGAGTTGAAACCATCTGAAAAAATCTGAAACCATCTGAAACACAATTATTTAACCCCTCCGGGGTTTTGATGCGTGCGTCCTCCTTACCACGGGCGTAACCGTGGCTAATACAATTAATCCCCTCCGGGGAAAAGGATCTTCTACGATGACTAACCCTCAAATCAACCACCTCAAACCACCTCAAACCATTTCAAACCATCTCAAACCATCTCAAACCATCTCAAACCATCTCAAACCATCTCAAACCATCTCAAACCATCTCAAACCATCTTAAACCGCCTGAAACTTCTTCAATGCTCCACGATCACGAAGATATCCTCGTTATCCTTTTTCATAAGGTACTGTTCGCGGGCGAATTTCTCCAGGTTTTCCGAATTTGTCCTGAGCTCATCCAGCCGGGACGAATCGGCGCTGATACGCTCAATATAGTACATCCGGTCATTCTGCAGCTGGTATACCTCCCTCACCAGTTTATACCTGTCGAGGAGGTTGTTCTGGTCGAAAAACAGGATCCATACCGCGAAGAAGGCTAGGCTTAGCAGGTACTTGTTCCTGAAAAGGGGAAGCAGGAAACGGATCGTCTTTCTGAACATTTCTCTCGGTATATGACCCGAAGATATGAAAAAAGGAAAGCCATTTAAAGAGCCTCCCCCGAAAATTATTAACTAAAATCTGGTGTTCCGGTTTTCAGGGAATGTGGAACGCGGATTCTGACGGCTATCGGAATCCGTCAAAATCCGTTTCAATCCGCGTTCCTCTTCTTTCAAACCATTTCAAACCATTTCAAACCATTTCAAACCACCTCAAACCATCTCAAACCATTTCAAACCATTTCAAACCACCTGAAACTACTATTTACTATTTTCAACTTTCGCCTCACAACATGAACGGATACTTGAAATCCGCGGACGGCCGGAAATTTTCCTTTATTGTCCTTTGTGAAACCCAGCGGTAGAGGTTGATGATCGAACCTGCTTTGTCGTTGGTACCCGATCCCCTGGATCCGCCGAAAGGCTGCTGACCCACCACGGCGCCTGTGGGTTTATCGTTGATATAAAAATTCCCCGCGGTGTTTTCAAGCATGCAGGCGGCTTTTTCAATGGCGTAGCGATTGACTGCGAACACTGCGCCGGTAAGTCCGTAAATGGTCGATTTATCAAGAAGTTCCAGTGTCTCCTCGTACTTATCGTCATCGTATACATAGACGGTGAGTACCGGACCGAAAAGTTCCTCCCTCATGGTGACATAGTACGGATCATCGACCCTTATCACGGTGGGTTCGATAAAATATCCCACTGATTTATCACAATTTCCCCCGAAAATGATCTCAACTCCCGGATCTTTTTTGGCATTTTCAATATAGCCGCATAATTTATTGAAGGAAGGTTCGTCGATGACGGCATTGAAGAAATTACTGAAGTCTTCCACCCCTCCAATCCGGATCTGTTCCAGACTTTCTCCTAACATCTTCCGTATTTCAGGCCATTTACTCTCCGGGAGGTAGACCCTGGAAACGGCGGAACATTTTTGACCCTGGTATTCAAAAGCGCCCCTGACAATCGCCGTAACGAGCTGATCTAGATTGGCGCTGTTATGCGCGATGATAAAATCCTTTCCGCCGGTTTCACCCACAATGCGGGGATAGGTTTTATAGGTGTGAATGTTATCGCCGATCGTTTTCCAAATATTCTGGAAAACCTCTGTGGAGCCGGTAAAATGAATGCCGCCAAAATCGGGATGGGAAAGGATCTCTTTGCCGGCTACAGGTCCGCTCACAAACACAAGATTGATGACCCCGTCGGGAAGTCCGGCTTCAATCAGCACTTCCATAATTATACTCGCTGAATAAACGGCTGCATTGGACGGTTTCCATACCACCGTATTTCCCATGATGGCCGGGGCCGTCGGCAGGTTCCCTGCGATCGACGTGAAATTGAAGGGTGTTAGTGCAAAAACAAATCCTTCGAGCGGGCGCTGCTCCACGCGGTTCCACATGTGATCACCGGAAATGGGCTGCTGTGAATAGATCTCTGTCATGTAATAGACGTTGAACCGGAAGAAATCGATAAGCTCGCAAGCCGAATCGATCTCGGCCTGGTTGGGATTCTTCGACTGGCCCAGCATGGTTGCTGCATTGATCCGGCTCCTGTATTTGCCGGCCAGCAGGGAAGCTGCGCGAAGAAAGACCGAAGCCCTGCTCTCCCACGATATGTTCTGCCATTCCTTCTTAGCCTTCATCGCCGCATCGATGGCCATTTTCACATGGGAAGCGTCCCCTTTGGAATAATGTCCCAGGAGATGTTTATGATCGTGGGGCGGATGAATGGCAACCCGGTTCTCCGATCTTACCGGCTGTCCGCCAATGATCATGGGCAGATCGGCTTCGACGGAACGCATATCGGTGATCGCTTTTTTCAGTTCACTCCTTTCCGGAGTTCCCGGAGCATATGACTTTACCGGTTCATTTTTAGGTACCGGAACTTTGAAAAATCCTGTTGCCATAACAAATCATTCGTTTTTAAATGTTGCCCATTAATGACCGGCATTACGGGTCATTAAAAATAGATCAAATTATCTGCATGGAAGCGTTGTAACATCATATTTTATAACAGCTTGTAAATATGATGAAATGTTATATTTATACAAATCCGACTTCGCGTCTTATCATTTGTAACAAAAATCCCCGTTACGGTTACTTTTAGATGAAAGAATTTGGTGATTTGGTGATATGGTGATTTGGTGAATGGGGTTGAAACCATCTGAAACAATCTGAAACCTCTGTGATAATCTATGAAATCTGTGGTGAAACTCCCCGAAGAATTTGGTGATTTGTTGATTTGGTGATTTGTTGAATGGAGTTCAAACCACCTGAAACATTCTTTCTTAATTTGTGATAATCTGTGAAATCTGTGGTGAAACTCTCTTAAACCATCTCAAACCATCTCAAACCATCTCAAACAATCCTCAATCAATCTGAAACTATCAAATTCCGTGTTCAACATTTCCCCCCTCCAAACTAAACAATATCAAATTCCGGCTGTTATACCGTTGAAAAAAATGATTATTTAGAATCATTCTAATGTTGAATTAAAAAAATTAAAAAAATGGCATTCGAATTACCTGAATTAAATTATGGATATGATGCACTGGAACCGTACATCGATGCACGCACAATGGAAATCCACTACACCAAGCATCATGGAGGCTATACGACGAAACTTAATGACGCGGTTAAGGGAACCGGCCTTGAGGGAAAATCCATTGAAGAGATTCTCTCCAATGTATCAAAAGCACCTGCAGCAGTGAGAAATAACGGGGGTGGCTATTATAACCATACCCTTTTCTGGTCGTTTATGTCACCCAACGGCGGTGGAAATCCCAAGGGTGCCCTGGCCGATGCCATCGACAAAAATTTCGGATCATTCGATGCCTTTAAGGAGAAATTCAGCAATGCCGCCGCCACCCGTTTTGGCTCAGGATGGGCCTGGCTCATTAAAAAGGATGACGGAAGTCTCGATGTAGTATCCACTCCCAACCAGGATAATACACTTATGGATGTCGCCGAAGTGAAAGGGAAACCGGTGCTCGGACTGGATGTCTGGGAACATGCGTATTACCTCAAGTATCAGAATAAACGCCCGGAATACATAAATGCATTCTGGAATGTCGTAAACTGGGACGAGGTAGGCAAACGATTTGGTTCCTGAGCCTTGTAAGCACTCTGAAAAAGTTTTCTGTTAGTTAGCCAGGCTGTTTTTCCATTAGGAAAACAGCCTTTTTTCTGCCTTGCCTGCGACTTCTTTCATGACCCTGAGAAGGTTCCCTCCCCAGATCTTCCGGATATCCGACCGGCTGTACCCTCTCTTCATCAGTTCGGCCGTAATATTGGGGAGCTGGCTGACATCGAAGCAACCGCTCACGCCGCCCCCACCGTCAAAATCGGTACCGATGCCCACGTGGTCTATCCCGGCGATGCTGACGATATGATCAATATGATCCACCACCTTTTGCACATCCGCAAGAACGGGGGGAAATCGATATCAACCTGGTGCCATTCCTTCATGAAGGCTTCCTTACCTGTTTCACTGAGTGAATAGTAGTCGCCGAAGCTGTCTTTCAACGCCTGCCGGGCTGAATCCCTGGCCGGGAAGGGCGCCGGTGTCTCAATGTAATCGCTGAGGATGCAGAGCTGGATCACCCCTCCATTCCCGGCAAGTTTCTTCAGCATATCATCGTCGATATTTCTCGGATTGTCGCAGACAGCCCGGGCGCAGGAATGAGAAGCGATGACCGGTGCCCGTGAAAGCCGCAACACATCGTAGAAGGTCTCATCGGAGGCATGGGAAATATCGATCATGATCCCAAGGTCGTTCATCTTCCGGACCACTTTTTCACCCAGCTCCGACAATCCTCCGTACTCAGGGCCCGAAGGATCGGTCGATGAATCGCAGATATCATTGTTCTTCGAGTGACAAAGGGTTATGTACCGGACGCCGCGCCGGTAAAAACTATCAATGAGGCTGATATCATTCTCCACGGGATACCCGTTTTCCATCCCGATGAAAACCGCATGTTTGCCCTCCTTTACGATCCGGTAAATATCCGCAGGCTCGCGGGCGATTTCCATCCGGTCGTGGAAACGGTTTACCGTGGCATAAATGGAATCGGTGATCCTGAAAGCTTCCGAAGTGGCAGCTGAATCACCCTGGCCGTCCCTCCTGCCCTGTCCGATGAATACCCCGAAAAATAGGCCGTCCAGTCCCCCTTCCTCCATTCTCGGAAGATCGATCTTCGAGCCGGCTTCCACCGGATCGTGCCTCACGCCGAAGTCGAAACCTTTTTCCATCAGGTTCATGGGTGTGTCGGTATGACTGTCGATGGTAATAATTTCCTGATGCAATTTTGCAGCTTTTTCGGGCGAATAGCCTCTTTTCAGATCAAAATTGCATGAGTTCAACAAAAATATTGACATCATCAGGGAAAAAATGAAATACCGGGGATGAATGCGCATTTTACATGGTTTTATGGACAGGTCGCGACCTTTCCTTACGTAACCGGACAGGTCGCGACCTGTCCCTGCGGGCCGTACATAAAATTTCATTCCTATGTTTCCTGTACCGAAAACCGTTCCAGCAGCGAGTCGTCATTTATTTCTTTTGACAGGGAGGATATGGTTTCGATAGGTACATCGTACAGGTCCAGGATCAACAGTCCGTCGAGGGCATTATTGAATTTGGGATCGATATTGAATCCGATGATCTTCCCGTTTTGCTTAAGATATTTCTTGAGCAGTACGGGCATATTGTAGTCTGATGTTTCTACATCTTTGATGAATTTATCGAATTTATTAAGATCGTTTGCCGTCTCCATGATGATCTGCGTGTCGAGATCGCGGTATTCTTCCACCACGAATTTCTTGCGCGAACGGATATACCTGGAGAACTCATAATTGTAATGGTTCTTCATGATGTAGCGGATGATCATCCCTTTGGAGAAGTTTGAAAAACGGTTACTGATGCTTACCGGACCGATGAGGTAACGGTATTCGGGATTCTTGATGAGGAAATACAGGATGCCCTTCCACAGGAGAAAGAGGGGAAGCGGCTTTTTCTGGTAGTCGGCCACGATAAAGGAACGGCCGAGTTCGAGCGATTGCCTCAGCACAGGATAAAATCTCAGGTTGATCCGGAACAGGCTCTTGATATAGAAACCGTTGATCCCGTACTGGGCCATGATATCCTTACCCTTACCTACGCGATAGGCCCCAACGATCTTCTTCTCGCGGTCATCCCAGACAAAGAGATGATTATAATAGAGGTCGAACTCATCGATATCAATGCTCCTGTTCGTCCCTTCCCCTACCAGGCGGAAGGTAATCTCCCGCAGGCGCCCGAGCTCGTTCAGGACAGAGGGGAGGCAGTAAGACGGAGCACAGAAGACCTGAAATTCACCGCTCTCAAAAAGCATGTATTTCTCCCGTATCTGGTTCACCTCCTGTTCGAGTGCATCCCGGCTGACGGCCGGTATGATCTCTTCCACCTTCCTGGAACGAGCGACACCGGGAACGAAAAATTTATGAACTTCGATGGCCGATCCGAGAGCAAACGTTTTGGCCCGCAGGAAACGGCCATAGCGGTCGATATCGGTGAACTGCATCTGTTCCTTCACGGTGATGGGATTCCCGATCCGTATCCTGATGATCCTCTTCTTCTTATTGAAAAGCTCGGAAGGCAGTCTTACCGTTCGAAGCGAGGGATGGATAAGTCCTAGCAGATGAAAAAGCCGGCTGTTCGATCCGGTGAAATATACCGGGACAACAGGTACACCGGCCTTTTTGATCATCTTCAGGGCAGCGTTCTGCCATTTCCTGTCACTGATACCCACGGTATACATGTTATAGCTGGACACCTCACCTGCCGGGAAAATCCCCAGGGGATACCCATCTTCAAGATGCTTTAGAGCGTATTTGATCCCCGTCACACTCGACTTTACATCTTTCCGGTTTTCAAACGGGTTCACAGGCAGGATAAAATCTTTCACGGGCTCGACGCGCTGCATGAGGAAGTTGGCCAGCACCTTGTAATCGGGCCTGACCATCGCGATGATCTTGACCATGAGCATGCCATCGATACCCCCAAAAGGGTGATTCGATATCGTAATGAACGGTCCCGTTCGCGGAATCCGGTCCAGCTCCTTCTCGCTCACTTCAAAATTAAGTCTCAGTTCGTTGATCAATGAATCAATGAAATCAAGCCCTTTTTTATGGGCCATATCTGCGTACAACTTGTTGATTTTATTGATACGGAGAAGAAGCATAAGGACCCTTGCAGCGCTTGCCCCTCCGAATTTATTGAGCTTGGCTGCATTGATGATATCTTCCGTTTCGATAAGTTTCTTCATTCCGGCCCGGTTAAAATGTACAAATCCAAAGTTAAAAGAAAAATTCAGTGATTGAAGAAAGTCATGTTTTTTTGACCCGTGCCTTTTTTTCGGAATGTCTGCCGGGTGTGGTCTTTGGGCGAAGCTTCTGAACATAAGTGAGGGAGGAGACCCATTGCATTACCCAATAATCCAGATGCTGATGATGGCGGCAATGCCCAGGGTGAAGATGACCACACCGGCCACTTTGTTCATCCACCAGATATTCTTCAGCCTGAACCTGTCGCGCCAGTAATCGACGAAGGTGCTGAGCAGGAACCACCATGTCCCGGAGCCGCCGGCGACCCCGGCTACCATTGTGATCAGGCGGATCAGGCTTACAGGCCCCGATGCAATGTTAATCCCGGCAAGCATAGCGAGGAAAAAAAAGATCCCCATGGGATTGGTGATGGTAAGAAAGAACACTGAAAAAAAATCCTGGGAAAGCTTGTTCCTGTTCATTCTTTGCATCCGGAGCTGCCTGACGGGGTTGGTATAGAAAATATGGATGCCCAGGTAAATGATGATGAGTCCGCCGATGAGCTGGAAATAAATATGCTGCTCTTTGACGAATGAAATGATGAAGGTGACTCCGAATCCGGCAATGAGAGCAAAGAGTGAATCCGCCGCAGTAGCCCCCAGTCCGGAGTAAAAACCGGATTTTCTGCCTTTGTTCAGGGTCCTTTGCACACACAGTACACCAATCGGCCCGAGTGGTATAGAGGCCATCAATCCAATGATGATACCCTTCCAGAATATTTCGAGTTCAATCCCCATTAAAAACTCATAACGATTTTCACCGGGCGACTATCTGCTTCGCAATGCGGAGTGATTTTCCGGGAAAAACACACAGGACAGGAAATGGACTGTCTGAACCCTGCGAGGTTTCACGGGCAGAAGGATAGAACGATACCACAGATCCCGCAATGCATTCCTCCATTCGCACAAAGAAACTAATTCTAATTCATTTAACTTCCATAATATAACAATATTTAAAAAGTATCGTTGAATAAGCCGGATTTACATGTTTATTCATTTATTTTGTGTTTCTAATTTTTAATCATGTCCAGAAAACAACAGCTGTTCCTTTGTATTCTTTCAGGCCTCCTTTTCGTCCCGGCCTGGTATACCTGGGGCAGCGGACTCTTCCTTTTCACGGCTTTTATTCCGCTTCTCTTCGTCGAAGCAGACATGGTTGAAAGAAAGGCAAAAGGGTCCTCCTGGTTCTGGTATCCTTTCCTGGCCTTCGTAATTTGGAATCTCCTGGCCACATGGTGGGTTAAGAACGCATCCTTCCCGGGAATGTTATTTGCCGTGGCGCTTAATTCCTTCTTGATGGCCATCGCCTTCTGGCTATTCTCACAAACTCACCGCAGGCTGGGGGACGGTTTCGGTTATTTCTCCCTCCTTTTCTACTGGCTGGGTTTCGAATTCCTTTATCTTCACGGCCAGATATCATGGACCTGGCTGAACCTCGGAAACGGTTTTGCCAATAATGTCGGGCTTATCCAGTGGTACGAATATACCGGCACGCTTGGCGGCTCAGCCTGGGTGCTGATGGTGAATATGCTTCTTTTCAAGACCATCCGGTCATACCTCAGGCAAAAGACGATCCGTCCCGTTCTGACGGAGACCATTCTTGCCGTTTTGCTGCTTATCGTCCCTATAGCAGGGTCGCTTGTGAGATACTACAACTACACTGAGAAATCCGATCCTTACAATATCGCGATCATTCAGCCCAATATCGACCCGTACGAAAAATTTATCGCCATCCCCCCGGACCAGCAGATGGACATCCTGCTGAACATAGCCGATTCGCTCGGCTCGTCTTCGACCGATTATTTCGTGGCTCCGGAGACCTTCATTAACAACCATGTATGGGAGCGGGAAATCAAATATAATGAAAGCATCCTCAGGCTGAAACAATTTGTAAAACGGTACCCGGGATCCAAGTTCGTGATAGGCGCCACCACCTATAAACTATATAACGACAGGGCCACTAAGACCGCCCGTTCATTAGATGATACGCATTTTTATGATAGCTTTAACTCGGCCATCGAGGTGGATACTTCGGGGAATATTCCCGTCTATCACAAATCGCAGTTGGTTGTCGGAGTAGAGAAAATGCCGTATCCGCAGTACTTCCGGTTCCTTGAAAAATTAACCCTCCGCCTGGGCGGAACTTTCAGGAGTCATGGCGAGCAGGATTACCGGGAAACATTCACCTCCCCGCAGGACAGCCTGAAGATCGGACCGGTGATCTGCTATGAGTCCATTTTCGGCGAATACGTAACTGATTATGTCTCGAAGGCAGGTGCCAATTTTATCTTCGTGATCACCAACGACGGATGGTGGGGAGACACCCCGGGATACATTCAGCATAACAGTTATTCCCGCCTGCGGGCCATAGAAACGCGCAGAAGCATTGCCCGTTCGGCCAATACCGGTATTTCCTCTTTCATTAACCAGCGGGGCGACATCCTTCAATGGCTGGGCTGGTGGGAACGCGGGGGTATGAATGGCATACTGAATGCAAATGATACGCTTACCTTTTATGTAAGGTACGGCGATTACATCGGCAGAATTTCCGTCTTTACCGGCATTTTCATCCTGCTTTACACCATCGTCAGGATGCTGATGAAGAAATCCTGACTTCCTCTCAGTATTTAATTTTCAGTACTTTACACTTCCATTTCATTTTTTTTCGTAATTTTTCATCCTTCCGGGCAACGCACCGGAAAAATCCTTGTCTTTCAAACGAAAATCGATTCTCATTGAGCACGTCTTACAGGGAAATAAACCGGGAGGTCATAGAGCTCAGCAAAACCGGCGACAGGAGAGCACAGCATCAATTGTACAATCTGTACTCCCGGGCTATGTTCAATGTTTGCATGCGGATGCTGAACAACCGTGATGATGCTGAAGATGCACTGCAGGACGCGTTCACCGAGGTCTTTGTCAAACTTGACAGGTACAGGTATGAATCGGCGTTCGGGGCCTGGACAAAGAGGATCATGATCAATACCTGTGTCAACCTGCTCAGGAAGAAAAGGGTGTCCCTCATCTATAAGGAGGAGATCCCGGATACGGCTCTGAACGATGAGGAGGATGAAGACGGGATGCACAGGCTGTCGGTCGAAAGAGTGCTGAAGGCTATGCATTCACTGCCGGACGGTTACAGGGTCATTTTCAGCCTTTATACGCTGGAGGGTTATGACCACGGTGAGATATCGCAGATCCTGGGCATCACCGAATCCACGTCCAGGACTCAATACAGGAAGGCAAAACTAAGATTAAAGGAATTATTAATAAACCAGGGATGAAAGACAGGCTGGAAGAATTTATCAGGGACAACCGCTCCTCATTCGATATTTGGGAACCCGGAGAGATGCTTTGGGAAGGAATCAGAACGAACAGGCGGTTGAAAAGCCGGAGCAACCGCTCCGTGAAAATCATAATTCTACGGATTGCGGCAGTACTCCTGGTTTTTATGGCATCATGGGCAGCCCATGATTATATCGATTACCGTCACCGTATGGCTGCAGCTGAAAATGAGAGCAGGATCTACAGGCTCATACCCGAGCTTAAGGAAACAGAAACATACTATGATAACCTCGTCTCGATGAAAATGAATGAGCTCCGGCCCTATTTCACGAAAATGCCAGCACTGGGTAATGAGGTGCATGGTGATATTTCCGAGCTCGACAGCGTTTATGTTTCCCTTAAAAAAGATCTCAGTGATAATATCGCGAACAATGAGGTCATCGAAGCCATGATACAGAATTACAGGATGAAACTGGAAATCCTCGAGGACCTCCTTTCTGAACTCAAAAAAGAACAAAACCCGGCGCAAAATGAAAAAAAGGGATCTGATATTTAACGCCCTGTTGCTCTCAGCGGTTATCTGGCCGTCCGGACTCGCAGCCCAGACCTTCACCGACAATAAAGAGACGAGGAGGACTTTTAAGGCCGGCCCGGAAACCACCATCGAGGTGGATAATAAGTATGGCAAGATCCATGTCATCCCATGGAAAAAAGATTCGGTGAGATTTGAAGCCGAAGCTATGATCTCTTCCTCCAATCTGTCACGTCTTCAGAAGGTGAGGGACAATATCCGTTTCGATTTCAATGTCTCAGATTATTACGTTACCGCCACCACCGATTTTGGAAATACAGGAAACCAGATCCTCACCGAACTGAAGAATATCTCCGATAATCTCATCACCGGCAGGAACAGTATCGAGATCAATTATACCATTTATTGCCCAGAAAAAGTGAATCTCTCGGTCATCAATAAATTCGGGGATATTTATATGGACGATATTTCCGGCCGGGTAAAGGTCAGCCTTTCCAATGGTGATATCCGTATCAACAGCATCAACGGCGAGGCACAGATCGAAGTCAATTTCGGAACGGGTGTCATCAACAACCTCACCGACGGCCGCCTTACCGTTTCATACTCGGACCTGATGATCCGCAAGGCAGACAAACTCGATCTTTCTTCCAAATCCTCAACGCTGAACATCAGCGAGGCCGGTAACCTGAAGATCGATTCAAGACGGGATAAGATTTTCATAACCGATATCGATCGATTTTTCGGATCCGGCGATTTTTCCCAGATATGGATCGGCAGCCTGGGCTGTGAAGCCAATGCAGACCTTAAGTTCGGAAACCTGACCATTGACAGGGTCCGCACGGACTTCTGCAAGCTCGACCTGCGTTCGGAATACACGGATATCAGTCTTTACCTCGAAAAAGGAACGCGTTACACTTCAGAACTATACTATAACGACGATGCCTACATTTCTTTCCCGGGAAACGAGCAGGACCTCGGCGTGATCACTGAAGATCCGGCTCCCGGAGAAAAGCATTCGTCCTGGAAATCGGGAACGGGGAACGATCTTCCGGTAATAAAGATCACCGCGCTTCAGAAATGTTATATCAACATCAGTCAGAAACAGGCAGATCAATAAAAAACCAGATAAGAATCAACTAACAATCAATTAAAAAGAAATGAATACAACTAACCGGATTTCAATGTTTCTCGCCATTGCTTCCCTGGCCTTCGTTTCATCATGTGATGATTTCGGCGTGGGCTGCATACGCGGGAATAATCGTATTGCCACCGAAACAAGGACCGTCGGAAGCTTCAATGCGGTACAGTCGAACGGCAGTTTCGTGGTGGAGGTGACTACAGGAAGCGCAGGAGACATCAGGGTTGAAGGAGACGAGAACCTCCTCGCCTATATCGAGACCTATATCCAGGGCAATCGACTTATCATCGAGACCCGCAATGACAAATGCATCCGCTCGAACGATCCCGTAAAAGTTTATGTAAACGCAGCGGAAATAGACGAACTAAAAATGTCGGGTTCCGGAGCCATCTATTGCGATCATGTTACCACCGAAAATCTTTTCCTCGATATCTCAGGCTCCGGGCTGATCGAATGCCATGCCGTGAACCTGAAGTATATGCGTGCAAGGCTGAGCGGTTCGGGCAACATCGAGGTCTGGGGAAGGACCACGGATGCAGACCTCTCCATATCCGGATCCGGGCTCATAAAGACCCTGGAACTTCAGCAGGTGAACTGCTATGCCACGATTTCCGGATCGGGAAATATCTACGCCAACGTGAGCGATAAACTGGATGTAACTATTAGTGGCAGCGGGAGCCTGTTCTACAGCGGGGACCCGGTTATCACGCAAACCATCAGCGGATCGGGGAGTGTCAGGAAGTACTGACCTCCATTGATCCCCGGATCACCAATTCAACGATAATAAACATGAAGAATATTCTACTCATCGCTTTCCTCCTGGGACTTTTGCCCCGTCTCGCAGGCCAGGATTACCGGAGAGAGATCGGCATCAGGGGCGGGCTGACCTCCGGGTTCACCTACCGGCAGTATCTCAGTGAGAGACTATCCTATGAAGGAATTCTAAGCTTCAGGCAGGGAGGACTTCAGCTTACGGCATTGCGCCAGATCCACGAACAGGAACCCAATGAACTCGTTGAAAACCTCTTCCTGCTCTATGGTTTCGGAGCGCACGCCGGTTTCTATTACGGTGACCGGTACCGTTCCATGTGGTATTACGATTACTACTATTCCCATCCCATATTAGCGGCTGTGGCCGGCATCGACGGCTATATCGGGGCTGAATACCGGTTCAGTACAGTGCCCCTGAGCTTTGGTATCGATTACAAACCTTATTTTGAATTTTCATCAGTCCAGTTCTTCCGCCTGAGGTTATGGGATTTTGCTTTCACCTTTGCATACCGTTTCTGAGTATACCGTTAGAGATCATTTAAAATACATGAAAACCGCATGATTGATGACAACCCAAAAGCAGCCTTATAATAATCGGTCATGTGGGTTCCGTTAAACCTTTAAATTCAAAATTATTATATAATGAAGACACTGTCAATTGCAATTCTGATCATCCTCGGAAGCTTTACAGCTTACTCCCAGCAGTGGGAAAGTGATGACCGTCACCCGGAAGAGATTAATACCATCTTCGGGGGACATTCCGTTTCGAACGGAGGTTACGGTGCATTTGGCGCCGGGTACAGCATTATTAACGACAGGGAGGCCCTGGTCTTCAGCGGAAGGGCAGCCTGGATTATAAATCACACGCTGGCACTCGGATTTGCCGGTTCCGGATTTATCAATGATTTTCAATATGACCAGCTGTACGATGAAAATATAAACCTTACAGGGGGTTACGGCGGGCTTATTATTGAGCCGATCATCTTCCCGAAAGCTCCCGTGCATCTCACCTTCCCCATAATCGGCGCTGTAGGGGGGATTGCATATACACGGAGCACCCGGGATATAGGCAACTGGAACTATCCAAGCAGCTGGGTTGATGATACGGAAACCTTTCTCCTCATCGAACCAGGGATCGAAATGGAAATGAACGTGGTCCGGTTTTTCCGCCTCGCCCTTGGCATGAGCTACCGGTTCACCACCGATCTCTCACTTCTGAATACCCCTCCCGATGCCCTCGAAGGATTTACGGCAGGTGTCACCTTCAAATTCGGAAAATTCTGAGGTGATGGCGGTCCGAATAATCTCCGGGCCCATGGGTCCGGTGAGTCATCCGGCGGGATGAGGGATCCGTTCCTCACCCGTAAACGCTAACTTATGATGGCTGGAACGAATGTGTAAAATCAGGCCGTTTTAACCGGGTGTTCCTTATGGTGATTGCAGTGGAAGGAAAAATTCCGGATCGCCCCGGGATGCTTATCTTGACCGGAATTTTTCCAGGCCTTCATCCAGAAAATCGAGATATTTGCTGATATTGAGTTCCTTTCCTGTCGGCTCTGCAAGAAGATTACCATCGGCATCCGTCAGTGCATACAAGGGAGTGGTAATGGTGCCAAAATGTTCGGCTTCAAGATATTTATTGACATCCCCGATTGTTTTAAGCACCTTTCCGTCACTTGTGGTTACCCATTCTTCTTCGGAAAGCTTTGTCTTATCGTCGGTGTAAAGGGATATGATGACATAATCTTCCCTGATGCGTTTGAGAACCCGGGGATCGGACCAGACCCTGCTCTCCATCTGTTTGCAGTTGCTGCAGGTATGGCCGGTGAAGTCGAGAAGGATGGGCTTGTTCCCTGAACGTGCACATTTCACACCGTCATCGTAGGAGAAATAGCCTTCGATGCCATAGGGGAATTCAAAAAGAGAGGCATATTTCCCGGGACCGCAATATGTTCCGTTATTATCTTCTTTAACAGGAGCGGTCGCAGCCTTGCCTATCGTGAAACTCTGTGCCGATTTCGGCGGGATCAGGGAAGCGATGCCTTTCAGGTCATTTCCGAAAATACCGGTGAAAAGGTAGATGCCGAATACGAAAAAAAGAATGGACAGAAGAAGCCTCGGAACGCTGACATAGGGAAGATCACTGTCGTGGGAAAGCTTGAGCTTCCCAAGGAGGTAGATCCCTGCCAGGATGGAGATGACGACCCAGATGGCAAGATAAATTTCCCGGCTGAAGATATTCAGATGATAGGCCTGGTCCATGGCGCTGAGAAATTTCATCCCGAAAGCCAGCATAAAGAATCCGAGGATGACCTTTACCGAGTTTAGCCAGCCTCCTGATTTGGGCAGGTTTCCCAGCATGGAGGGGAAGATGGCGAGGAGGGTGAAGGGCAGGGCGAAGGCAAGGGAGAAGAAGAACATTCCCAGAATCGGTTTCAGCGCTTCGCCTCCTGCAGCCTCAATGAGAAGGGTGCCTACGATCGGTCCGGTGCAGGAAAAGGAAACCAGGACGGTAGTGAGTCCCATGAAAAAAGGTCCGATGAAGCCGCCCTTGTCGGCATGACGGTCGGCCCTGTTCACCATACCCGAGGGAAGGATGATCTCGAACAGGCCCAGGAATGAAAGCGCAAATACCATGAAAAGCGCAAAAAAGATCAGGTTGGGGATCCAGTGCGTACTGAGTGTATTGCCGATGTTGGCATCGAGGCCGGTCAATGAAACGAGCACCCCGATAAGGGTATAGATGAAGATGATAGAGGCTCCGAATACAACGCCTTTTATGATCGCCGGTCCCCTTCTTTCACTTCCTCTCATGAAAAAGGAAACCGTCATCGGGATCATCGGAAATACGCAGGGAGTGAGGATTGCAGCCAGGCCGGCGAGAAAGGATATGAGGATGAAAAGCCAGAAGGATTTCTCCTCAACCTCCAGTGTTCTATTCATCACCGGTGTCTCCTTCGCCCGGGCAATACCTGCCGTATCCTGTTGTACAGGTGCAGGTCCCGGCGGTGAAATTTCACTTTCGGATTTAGTCGTTTCACTGCTTTCTTCTGCAGATTTTGTCATCGTCCCTTCGCCGGAAATATCTTCATGCTGAATTTTCGTCTCATCTTGCCCGGCTTCCGCTGAAGGGTTTCCCTCCAGCGAAAAGGTAAACTCATCCTGGAAAGGAGGTAAACAGGTCTCATCGTTACAGCACTGGTAATCGATGGTCCCTTTCAGAATAACGGGTTTGGCCGAAAGGACACGCACCTGCTGACGGAACCGCGCATTCTTATAATAGGCTCCCACGTTGAACTGAAAGCCCTCATCGAATTTAACCACCGGTTTGACTTCTTCCTTAATATCACCAATAAATTTGACGGATGGATCGGGGATAAAACTGATAGTGGTGGGAATGGGACCCGACTGTTCCAGTTCAATTGCGTACATATGCCAGGGACTGTCAATGGTGGCCTTGAAAATAAGGTCGTATACCCCATTTCCTTTCTTCTCAGTGGCAAATTCCCAGGATACCGGGTTTTTTGACTGCATATTGAATTGAGAAAACACGGGTAGTGACAGGAGGGTGAGAAAGGTAAGAAGGAAGCCGTACTTTTTCATCTGCAGGACTTTGATTTGAAGCTACAAATATATAAATTAATTGGTAAACGGAGGGAGGAAGAAAGAACGCGGATGGAATTGTTTGAGGATGGTTTGAGGATTGTTTGAGATGGTTTGAGGATTGTTTGAGATGGTTTGAGGTGGTTTGAGGTGGTTTGAGGTGGTTTGAGGTGGTTTGAGGTGGTTGATTTGAAGGTTAGTCATCGTAGAAGATCCTTTTCCCCGGAGGGGATTAATTGTATTAGCCACGGTTACGCCCGTGGTAAGGAGGACGCACGCATCGAAACCCCGGAGGGATTAAATAATTGTTTTTCAGTTAGTTTCAGATTGTTTGAGATGGTTTGAGGTGGTTTGAGGTGGTTGATTTGAAGGTTAGTCATCGTAGAAGATCCTTTTCCCCGGAGGGGATTAATTGTATTAGCCACGGTTACGCCCGTGGTAAGGGGGACGCACGCATCGAAACCCCGGAGGGATTAAATAATTGTTTTTCAGTTAGTTTCAGATTGTTTGAGATGGTTTGAGGTGGTTTGAGGTGGTTGATTTGAAGGTTAGTCATCGTAGAAGATCCTTTTCCCCGGAGGGGATTAATTGTATTAGCCACGGTTACGCCCGTGGTAAGGAGGACGCACGCATCGAAACCCCGGAGGGATTAAATAATTGTTTTTCAGTTAGTTTCAGATTGTTTGAGATGGTTTGAGGTGGTTTGAGGTGGTTGATTTGAAGGTTAGTCATCGTAGAAGATCCTTTTCCCCGGAGGGGATTAATTGTATTAGCCACGGTTACGCCCGTGGTAAGGAGGACGCACGCATCGAAACCCCGGAGGGATTAAATAATTGTTTTTCAGTTAGTTTCAGATTGTTTGAGATGGTTTGAGGTGGTTTGAGGTGGTTGATTTGAAGGTTAGTCATCGTAGAAGATCCTTTTCCCCGGAGGGGATTAATTGTATTAGCCACGGTTACGCCCGTGGTAAGGAGGACGCACGCATCGAAACCCCGGAGGGATTAAATAATTGTTTTTCAGTTAGTTTCAGATTGTTTGAGATGGTTTGAGGTGGTTTGAGGTGGTTGATTTGAAGGTTAGTCATCGTAGAAGATCCTTTTCCCCGGAGGGGATTAATTGTATTAGCCACGGTTACGCCCGTGGTAAGGAGGACGCACGCATCGAAACCCCGGAGGGGTTAAATAATTGTGTTTCTGGTAGTTTCAGATTTTTTCAGGTGGTTTCAACCCCACTCACCAAATCACCAAATCACCAAATTCTTCCGGAACGAACAAACCCGGCAGTATCAGCTTAAAGGCAAACGTTGCGGTGTATTTGAGTAAAACACCACGGCAAAAATTTTATTCCCCGGAACAAATTAATTTTCTTTAGCGTTAGTAATGCAAGATGACAGGATAATTATTTCACTTGGTTCAAGGGATTAAGAAAAGATTTGGAATGGAATCCATGCCAAAAAGTTACCGGTTGAAATCCGACAAACCGCATGAAAAATAGGATGGTTACTAACTCACAGAATTGGCCTGACTTAAAAATTCCACGATCCAACCCGCTTTGAGAGGTTACCGGGACCAACCGGGAGAAATATTGCTATATAATGAAAAAAGCACTTTTTAAGTGGGATAAATTAAAAGCAACTTTTTGGTTTATTCCGGTTATTTTAATCGTCATTTCAATCCTTCTTTCAATCGGTCTGGTTTATGTAGACGAAAATGTCCTTCTTCCCCAGGCTGGCCTGAGCCGCTTCTTTCTTGTGAAGAGTCCGGATTCAGCCCGTAGCATATTATCCACGATTTCAGGTGCAATGATGGGTGTGGCAGGAACTGTTTTTTCCATTACACTGGTAGCTTTGACACTTGCCTCTTCCCAATTTGGTCCCAGGCTCGTCAAAAACTTTATGTATGTCCGGCTCAATCAGGTGGTATTGGGCTCATACATCTCAACCTATCTCTACTGCTTACTGGTTTTGAATGCCATAAAAGAGGGTGACGATTATACTTTTATTCCGTCCATATCCATAATGGTGGCGATTTTAACCGCTATAACCAACATCATTTTACTCATCGTATTTATCCACCGTATCGCCATAAGCATTCAGGCAGATAACGTGATATCTGATATTTCAGACTTTATCTCCAAACAACTCGGAATGTTGTTTCCTGAAAAAATGGGGCAGGAAATAGAAAGGGATGAAAAGATTGACCCCTCCGTTGCCATATCAGGTTTTACAAAGAGTATTTCCATAAAATCCCGACGAAGAGGCTATCTGCAGTACGTCGACGATGAAGCCTTGATAGAAATCATTACCACAAATAATGCATTGCTTGAGTTGAATCACAGACCCGGCGGATACCTTTTGGAAGGCATGGAGATCGGAATGCTTCATACAAACGAAGATTGGGATAAAGAGGAGCTCAATAAAATTTTCAAACAGTTTGTAATCGGAAAAACCAAAACATCTCAGCAGGACCTTGAATACTCGATCCACCAAATGGTGGAAATAGCAGTACGTGCCCTCTCTCCCGGCGTGAATGACCCGTTTACAGCAATTTCATGTATTGATAACCTTACGGCTACTATGTCCTATTTAGCACAGGCTAAATATCCTTCAAAATATCGCGTTGATGAAGAGGGAAACCTCAGGATTATTGCCGATACAGAGAATTTTCAGGGATTTTTGGATGCGGCATTCAACCAAATCCGGCAGTTTTCCGGAGGGAATACGGCTGTGATTATCAGGTTGATGGAGTCCTTGATGACCATACTTGGATTTGTAAAGAAAGAAAAGGAGAGAGAGGCAGTAATAAGGCATGCCGAGATGGTACTGACCCTTGGCAAACAAACAATAAAAGAAAAGAATGACATTCAGGATCTTACGAGTAGAGCAAAGGATATAGTACCCTGAGAAGGCTGAACGTTTCTAAATTAAAAACTTCAACTTCTGGAATAACACCTGCGGCATATTCTACAGAGCAGGGCAAACCTTACAGCATAAGCGCAGAGACAGAGCCGATCTGTCAGCATTTTCAGCGAGGGATGTAACCTTTGTGCTCTACATTAATCCCCGGGCATCTTGACTCCCGGCGTAATTGCACTTTCCGTGAAGACGATCTCATCCCCGTTCTTGTCGAAGATCTTGAATTCAAGCAGTGGGATGGAAATGGAGGAAGTCACCTTGAGCACTATGCCAAATTCCCGGGCCCAGGACTTCCTCACAGAATTGAGCACACCCTTATTGATATAGGCGGCAACGAAGGGATGCGTTTTGAGGTGAAGGTATTTCAGTTTGTATTGCGCGGTTACGCTTGCGAGCGTATTCTTGATGGTTTCGGTGAAGAGCACCGTGGATTCCACCTTGCCGGTGCCGAGGCAGGAGGGGCATTTTTCCATGGTCTCGATATGCATCTCTGGTCTGACCCGCTGGCGGGTGATCTGCATCAGTCCGAACTTGCTCAGTGGCAGGATATGATGCTTGGTCTTATCTTTCGCCATCATTTCCTTCATTCTTTCGTACACCATCTGTTTATGCTCGTTCGAATTCATATCGATGAAATCGACAACAATGATCCCCCCCATATCGCGGAGCCTTAACTGCCGGGCGATTTCGTCCGCCGCGGCGAGGTTCACCTCCATGGCGTTTGTCTCCTGGTCGTTCCCCGATTTGGAACGGTTCCCGCTGTTCACATCAATGACATGCAGGGCTTCGGTATGGTCTATGATAAGGTAGGCGCCGCTCTTAAAGGAAACGGTTTTGCCGAAAAGGGATTTTATCTGTTTTTCAATGCCGAATTTTTCAAAAACCGGCTGGGAGCTTTCATACATTCTCACGATCCTGCTTTTCTCCGGGGCGATCTCCTGGATAAACTGCTTTATCTCCAGGAAGGCCGTGGGCTCATTCACATAGATGTTTTCAAAATTACCGTTAAGCATATCGCGAAGAATAACCGTAGTGCGGTTGCTTTCGCCCAGGATGAGCTTCGGTGTTTTGCCCGGTCTCAGCTTTTCGAAAGCGCTCTCCCATTTCATTACAAGTCCGCGCAGTTCCGTATCCAGCTCGGCAACCTTCTTTCCTTCGGCCACCGTGCGAACGATCACCCCGTAATTTTTGGGCTTAATGCTGAGAAGTAGGTTCTTCAGCCTTTCTTTTTCTTCCTGCGATTCGATCTTGGAAGAAACGGAAACTTTATCGGAAAATGGGATAAGTACCAGGTTGCGTCCCGGGATTGAAACTTCAGAACCGAGGCGGGGCCCCTTGGTCGAAATGGGTTCCTTGGCGATCTGCACCACCACATTCTGACCGGATTTCAGAATTTCAGTGATCTTCCCGTCCTTATTGATATCCTGTTCCCGCTTGAACTTGTAAAAAGGTATAAGCTTCCCTTTCCTCGAAAGGGCCAGGTTCATATACTTGTTCAGTGAATTAAACTGTGGCCCGAGGTCCAGATAATGTAGAAAAGCATCCTTCTCGTATCCGACATCTACGAATGCAGCATTCAACCCAGGCATGATCTTTTTTACCTTGCCAAGATAAATATCACCAACCGAGAAACGGGTGTCCGTATTCTCCTTATTCAGCTCAATTAGTCTTTTATCTTCAAGCAAAGCAATTGATATTTCACTGGATGAAGCATCAATTACCAATTCATTGCTCACAATAAGTCCTTTTTTCTGATACCTTAAATATACGAAATCAAAGTGGACTGTTCAACACAATAAACCTAAAGACCGTAAGGATCTTTAGGTTTAAGGATTTTCAAAAAAGACTAAATAATTATTTCCTCTTTTTGTGCCTGTTTTTCCTCAAACGTTTTTTTCGTTTGTGGGTCGCCATCTTATGTCTTTTTCTCTTTTTACCGCTAGGCATAATAAAATAATTTTTAACCTATTTTACGTTTGATTTTACTTTACTTACGAAAGTCTTCGCAGGCTTGAACGATGGAATGTGATGCTCAGGAATAATGATCGTTGTATTCCTGGAAATGTTCCTGGCGGTTTTTTGCGCCCTTCTTTTTACTATGAAGCTTCCAAAACCTCTGAGGTACACGTTCCTGTCTTTGCTCAGTGAGTCTTTAACAGTTTCCATAAAAGCTTCAACTGTTTTTTGTACAGTTACCTTTTCAATTCCTGTGTTTTTGGAAATTTCGTTTACGATATCTGCTTTAGTCATTTTTAAAACACTTTAATTATCAATGAATTACATTTAACTTTTCAATTGGAGTTGCAAATATAATTTTTTTATCCCGATTAATAAAATACAATTCCATTATTTTTGACGGAGTGGAAGGAATATTTTAATTCAATCGAATGGAAATTAATGAGATATTGATAAGATGGTACGAAAATGCCGGCCGGGACCTTCCCTGGCGGAACACTGAAAACCCTTATGAAATATGGGTTTCGGAAATAATTCTCCAGCAGACGCGGGTAGCCCAGGGCATGGATTACTACAGGCGGTTCCTCGAACACTTTCCCGGCGTCAGTTCTCTCGCGGCATCGAAGGTCGAAGAGGTCCTACGGGTATGGCAGGGCCTGGGATATTATTCGAGGGCAAGGAATATGCACAGGACGGCATCGGACATCGTGGCGAATCATGGCGGAATTTTCCCGCGAACTTATAAGACGCTCCTGGAATTAAAAGGAATAGGACCATACACCGCTGCTGCCATCGCCTCCATTGCGTTTGGAGAAGCCATACCGGCTATCGACGGGAATGTTAAAAGAGTGATCAGCCGTATCTACGGTATTACCGCCGATATAGGCTCGGTGAGGGGAAACCGGGAGATCGCAACAGCTGCCGGTCAAATAATGGATAATGAAGATCCCGGAAAATTCAACCAGGCGATGATGGATTTCGGATCGCTGGTATGCAGGCCGAAAAATCCGGATTGTCTTTCCTGCCCCGTTCAAAACCATTGTTATGCCTTTAAAAACAAGATGACAGACCGGCTCCCGGTAAAGACAAAGGCAAAGGATCCCATACGCAGGTATTTTTATTTTTTCATCCTGAAACATAAAGGAAAACTGTACATCGAACAGAGGACAGGCCGGGACATCTGGAACCTTCTTTACCAATTTCCGCTCATGGAAGCGGATGCCGGGCTCAGTGACCGGGAGATCATCGGGAGGATGAAGGAACGCTGGCCCGGGGATCTCCATATCCGCAAGATATCGGATACCATAAGTCACCAGCTTTCCCACCAGCTTATCATCAGCCGTTTCATTCATGTCTCTGCACCCGGAGAGATGAAGGATAAAGGCCTCCTGGAGATACCCGAAAATGAACTCGGCAACTATGCCGTTCCCAGGCTCATTGAAAAGTATGTGGAGGATGCCGGATGGTTGTGAGGGATTCGATTGTTCCTTGTTTTTAGGACTTCTTTCGCCCCTTTGCCATTAATTTTGTATCTTTACACTTTAAATACGCAATCATATGTCAGTGAACAAAGTAATCCTTGTCGGGAATGTAGGAAAAGATCCGGAAACCAGGTATCTTGAAGGCGGGACCGCCGTTTCTAAATTCTCTCTTGCAACCTCTGAATCCTACCGTAACAGGGATGGTGAAAAGATCACAACCACTGAATGGCATAATATCGTGGTATGGCGCGGGCTTGCAGAGATCTGTGAGAAATACGTAAAGAAAGGCAGCCAGCTCTATATTGAAGGCCGCATCAAGACCAGGTCCTACAATGATAAGGACGGCAATACACGTTACATTACGGAAATAGTAGGTGATACCATGCAAATGCTGGGTAAACGAAGTGATGATTCACAGGACAATTCTTCCGGAGCCGGAGCATACCATCAGGAATCCGGCCCTTCTTCTGCACCGCGCCAGGCTGAATCCCCGGCACAAAACACCGGTAAGGACGATACATACAATGACCTCAACGATGGAACGAATGATGCGGATGATCTTCCGTTCTGAACCGTAATCAAAACCTTAAATCCACCTTGGACGCAGAAACCATCTTACCGGGAATCCTGCCACTGTTAAGCATTCATCTTAATCCTATCACCCCGGGGATCATCACCGGGATCACCGCCATCGTGATCCTGCTCGCCGGTTCGGCCTTTGTGTCGGGATCGGAGGTAGCATTCTTTTCGCTGAACCCCGGACACAGGAGCAAGCTCAGACATATGCATACCAATGCCTCGAAAAGGGTCCTCAGGTTGCTGGCTGACCCCGAAAGACTCCTGGCAACGATCCTCATCAGCAACAATTTCATTAACATAGCAATCGTGATCATCTCCACTTTCATTACCACGGAGATCTTTGATTTTACGGAAAGCCCTGTATGGGCTGCCTTCTTCATCCAGATTGTCGTGGTCACCTTCCTGATCCTTCTTATCGGGGAGATCATCCCGAAACTTTACGCCAATCATCTGGCCCTCCGCTTCTCACTCTTCATCTCCTACCCTATTCTTATTGCCGAGAAGCTCTTCCTTCCCCTAAGCCGGTTCCTTATCCTGTCCACCTCACTGGTCAATAAGAAACTGTCATCAAAACGGCCGAACATCTCCATGATCGATCTTTCGGATGCCCTCGACCTGACCACGGGAGTAATTACGGAGGAAAAGAAGATCCTTAAAAGTATTGTCCGGTTCAGCAATATCGAAGTTAACGAGATCATGCGCCCAAGAATGGATGTGGTCGCCGTCGATATCAATACCGAACCGGACAGACTGACGGAGATTATCAACGAATCGGGATATAGCCGCATACCCGTATATTCAGAGACTTTCGACAATGTAAAGGGGATCCTTTACGTCAAGGACCTCCTGCCCCATCTCGAAAAGGGCGAGAACTTCAACTGGCAATCCCTCATCCGTCCAAGCTATTATGTTCCCGGCGGAAAAAAGATCAATATTCTTCTCCAGGAATTCCGGGAAAAGAAGATCCACCTGGCAATCGTTGTGGATGAGTACGGAGGAACGGAAGGGATCGTAACACTGGAGGACATCCTGGAGGAGATCGTGGGTGAGATCACCGATGAATCGGATGAGATTGAATCTTACTACACAAAACTCGACGACCGCAACTATGTCTTTGACGGGAAGATCCTCCTGAACGATTTTTACAGGGCCCTGGGCATTCAGGAGGATATCTTCGAAAAGATCAAGGGCGATGCCGATACGCTCGCCGGACTGCTGCTGGAAGTGATCGGCGACATCCCTGCCGTTAACGAGAAATTCACCATTGATCCTTTTACTTTTACGATCAATGCAGTGGACAACCGAAGGATCAAGAAGATTAAGGTAACGCTTGATAAACCCTTAAAAACGAAATGACCAGAATGAACAGGAGGAAAGGAATTGCAATGCTGACCATGATGGCCATGATGGCCGTGATCATCTCCTGTCATGAAAGTTATACGCCAAAACCACGAGGCTACCTCAGGGTTCAATACCCCGAAAAGAAGTACCAGAGCTTTGACACCAATGCCCCTTTCAGCTTCGAATATCCTGTATATGCGAGGATCGTCCCCGATACTTCCGCAAATTCGGAGCCCTTCTGGTACAATATCTACTTTCCTTCACTTGATGCAACCATTTATCTCAGCTATAAGCCGGTAAAAAATAATTTACAGAAATACGTCGAAGACAGCCGGACCCTCGTGTACAAACATACCATCAAAGCCGAGGCCATAGACGAATCTACCATCCACCTTGACAGCAGCAATGTTTATGGCATAATGTACTCCCTGAAGGGGAATACCGCATCCTCCCTGCAGTTTTTTGTCACCGACAGCACTCGAAACTTCCTGCGGGGCTCGCTTTATTTCAATGCCGAACCTGACAAAGACTCCCTTGCCCCTGTGATCACCTTTCTCAGAAAGGATGTGGACCACCTGGTCAATACCCTTCAGTGGAAATAAGGCTTCTCATTATCCAAATATTTTTTAAATTTGGTGAACCGGAAAATTCCTGCCAGCCAAAATGAAAAATCGAAAATATGGCGTTAATAGTAAAAGAACGGCTTAGAGGGGATTGTCTTTTGGGAATCTGGAAAATCAGTGAAGATTTCAACACCTTGTATTCAGGCCTCCGGCTCGATGATGAGGAACAAGAAATTCTTTCAGGTTTCAGGAGCGAAAGCCGGAAACTCGAATGGCTCAGCGTCAGGAACCTGATCAACGAAATGACAGGAAGGGAATCACGCATCATTTACAATGGGGACAGGAAGCCTTTTCTGAAAGGAAATTCACATACCATCAGTATATCCCATTCACACAATCTTACCTCGATACTGATTGGCAACGACAGGCGCGTAGGTATCGACCTGGAATATATGTCGCATAAGATCAGCAGTATCAGTTTCAAATTCATCAACGAACAGGAACTTATCACCGACGATCCCAAATTCAGGACGTACCATCTTTACATTCACTGGTGCGCCAAGGAAACGCTTTATAAGATCTGTGACAAACAAGACATTAATTTCAAGGAAAACCTGACCATCTTTCCGTTCACACCGCGTAATGAAGGATATATCAAGGGAAGGGTATTAAATATAAACGGCATCGAAGATTTTACCCTGAATTACAGGAAGTACGATAATTATGCAATAGTCTGGACAAGCAAAAAATGAAACTTCTTGAACATATTTACAAGTCGCTGGAAGGCCGGAAACAGGTTGCCCTTCTGATCGATCCCGACAGGACCTATGGAGAAAGACTGGCTGCAATCCTGGGTGAAGCCGAGAATTGCCATATCGATTTTATTTTTGTCGGAGGAAGTCTTTTATACAATTCCATAGAGGAAACAGTGCGTTCGGTAAAGGAGCAAACTTCCATCCCGGTGATCCTCTTTCCCGGCAATGTGATGCAGGTATGCGACAATGCCGACGGTATCCTTTTCCTGTCGCTGATCTCGGGGAGGAATCCCGAATTCCTGGTTGGGCATCATGTGCTGGCGGCGCCGGCTCTGCGCCGTTCAGGGATCGAGGTTCTCCCCACGGCATACATCCTCGTGGAAAACGGCAAGCGGACGTCCGTTGAGTATATGAGCAACACGCAACCCATTCCGGCCGATAAACCGGAGCTTGCAGTGGCCACAGCAATGGCCGGTGAAATGCTGGGTCTTAAACTTACGTACCTGGAGGCCGGAAGCGGGGCTTCACGTACTGTGGCTTTGAAAATGATCCGGGAGGTGAAAAAAAACATAAGTGTTCCGCTCCTGGTAGGAGGCGGTATAAGGGACCAGGCAGGGGCAATTGAGACTTTCCGTTCCGGTGCGGACCTTATCGTGATTGGCACCGCACCCGAGGAGGATCCTTCCCTGCTATGCCCTATCGCTGCAGCAAGAAATAAAGTATGAGCTGCCTTATCTGTATAAAAAATTTACATGATGCTTCATACCCCGAGTTCAAGTCCTATCCTCAGCCTCGGGATCTCAGGTATATTATACGTATTGTTGAAATAATCAGAGAGCCTGTATTTGCCATATATGGCAAATTTGTTACGCCCTATCCTCGCTGTAAGCCCGTATGAAAACGGTTCGTGAATATCGAGTCCGCGGTTTACCCGTCGCGAACTTCCCAGGTATTGGTTGTCGTCATAGGATTTAACGATGATTTCCTTCACCGTGTGATTCCAGCTTCCCGCAATGCCCAAATCGATATAATTTCCAAGGATATTCCCTCTTTTTCCTATGTTGATGCGTTGGTAGACCTCGAGAGTGATGGAATTATTCACCAGCACATGCCTCTTTTCATGATCTTCAAATGTAAGAGGATTGGAAGGATTGAAGCGGTCAAGCGCATCAAGATCATAACTATATCGCGTATGGATATAGGAAACATCAAGACCGAGTGCATAGAAGGAAAGCAGTTTAAGCTTATAACGGTAGCCGGTTGTGTACTCTTCAGATCCGAGGATCCTTACAGGAGTGTCATCTGCCGGGGTATTCACTACAAGTCCGATCCCGGAGTACAGGTACCCGTAATGTCTCATGTTCGGACCGTGATTGCCTGTATATTGTTCGTCAACATTTTTTGAAAGCACAACAGACTGGGAAAAACAGAGCAAATTCACTGAGACTATGGAGAGGATGAGCAGCGTTTTTTTCATAATTTCATTTTGAATAACTTTGAGTATATCCCCGGTAGAATATCCTGAGGATCTCATTGTCATGCATATCAGCGAGATCGATTGGATATTTTGTGGCGTCCTTCATATCGACCACTGCATAATACCTGATCTTTCCCGAATCTTTATCGGCAAAATGATAGAACAGGTAATTACTTACCGGGGAATCTGATTCCTTTTCAGTAGTAATTTGAATGGGTTCATTATCACCTGGATAAACAATATTCAGACTGTCCTTGTTTATCTCAATTTTTTTAACGCCGTCGCTTGCAATAATCCGGACCTCCTCTTTTTCTTCCTTGTTCTCCTTTACCGAAGTATCCGTTTCAGCCGGATGAGGATATGTTCTCACGGTCAGAAAGGTATATTCCCGGGTGGTTGTGAAAGTGGGAAGGGCTTTCTCCGTGCCGTTCAAAAAATAAGATGCCTGGGGGATCCCGTAACCGTGCGCATAATCATAATAGGGATAGAGATCTCCCGACTTTTCCAGTTCATGGAAAACCTTCATATTGTTCCATCCGGGATGCATCTGCATGACACAGGCTGCAAATCCCGTAACCAGTGGTGCAGCGAAAGAGGTACCATATACTTTTTTTGTCCCGCCTTTCTTACCGGCTGAATATACATCGGCGAAGGCACATACATTGGGCTTGATCCTGCCGTCGAATGTAGGCCCGAAAGAACTGAAATCCATATGAATACCGGTCTCACTGTTTATCCCGCCCACTGCCAGCACACTGTCGGCGTCGGCCGGAGCTCCGATCACCTGCCAGTCAGTGTCACCGTCATTCCCCGCTGCATTTATGACGAGAAGACCTTTACGGGCTGCCACATTGGCCATCCGGCTGACAAAGGTTGATCTCCCGTCCATTTGCCGGGGAAAATACCTGTTGAAGGTATAGCCCAGGGAACTATTCACGATATCCGCCCCATTTTTATCCGCCCATTCGATGGCGGCGAACCAGTTTTCTTCCTCGGAAAAAACTTCTGCCTCCACTTCCGTACGGGCCAGGAGAAATTCCGCCCCCGTCCCCAGCCCTGTCCTCAGGGTATCAAACACTCCCGCGATACAGCCCAATACCTCCGTACCATGAGAGTCCCAAGAGTAAACATCCTTTCTTTTTTTTACAAAATCCCAGGTGTCCACGATCCTCCCTTCATTTCTCAGATGGCTGAATTCAGCAAGGGTATCGACGCCGGGGAAACCTGCATCGAGAACGGCAATACGTACCCCGTGCCCGTCGATGCCGGCCCGTGTGAAAAGATAGCCTTCCATCGATCCGGTCTGTGCCCGGATCAGCTGCAGTTCATCCGTCCCGGCGGAAATGCTTTTTTTGCTTTTTTCTGCGACCCGGAGTGATTCAACGGGCCTGACAGATCTGACAAACGGCAGGCTCCGGATCTCTTTCTCCTGCTCCGGTTTCAAACGCAAGGTCACAGCATTAAGCCAACGGCTCGAGGAGAGAACCGGTGAGATCGCATTCACGGCATCATAATACTCTTCGTTAAGCGGAAGATCCGTTTCCATTGCCAGT
This sequence comes from uncultured Bacteroidales bacterium, assembly GCA_963771005.1. Taxonomy (GTDB): domain Bacteria; phylum Bacteroidota; class Bacteroidia; order Bacteroidales; genus DASQZK01. The sequence continues at coordinate 533,160 of CAVYRO010000003.1, read as the reverse complement.
GGAATTCCCCTGAGTTCACGCTTTTCGATCGTGCGGATATCAAAATATTCAAAGGGATCGAAGGAGACGCCTTTTTTATCCCGGAATTCCACCCAGTACTTTTGCTGTGCGAAGAGGGCCTGGCCGGTAAAGAAAATCAGGAAGAAGAAAAGCATTCCTTTGTTTGCCATTATAAAAAAATTAATTGCTTGTCAACTCAAGCCTTCAGGCAGGATGATTAAATTTTACCATACCGGTTGCTTTATGTATTGTAATACAACTTTTTCTCATATTTTATGTATCGTAATACATAAAAATTCAAAATTTTATGTATTGTATTACACATTTTCGGACTTTCTGAGAAGAACGTGCAGTTGTTTCAACTGTTCCTTAGCAAGCAGTGCCACACTTACCGACTTTCAAGGATACCAAAATGAATTGCTTATTTGTAGGTAAGCAACACAAATTATTCTTCCATCTCGCCGATTACTTCCCCCTCCATTCCCGGTGATCCCGAAATATTCAGGAAATTGGCGATGGTAGGCATGATCCCCGTTACTGACACCTTACGCGAGATCACTTTCCTTCCAATTTTCCAGCCATACCAGATCAGGGGCACATGGGTGTCATAATGTACATTCGAAGCAAACTGTCTGTCGGCTCCCTTCTCTACCCAACCCGGGGTCAGATATAATAAAACATCGCCGGACCGTTTCTGGTTGTAACTTTTCTGAATGCTGCCGAACGCGCCTCCGGTATAGTTATTTTTGACGAGGTCGCTTGCCGTCAACGCATTCGAGACGCCTTCGAACTGGACCATGAACCGCGCCACCCTGTCCTGGAATTCGGGGATGGAAAGACGTGAGTCTTCGATCAGAACGCGGTTCAGGTAGATCTGCTGTCCATAGTATAAATGAACCCAGTCGCCGCTTCCATAGATCACGTTCAGGTATGTTTTCAGGAGGGAAATGGCGGCGTTGTAATTGAAGTATCCTGCAGGCAGCCTGTTCCCGCTAAGGTAACCGGGTTCATTGGCAGATGCATTGTCTGCAGTGAAATAGATCAGCACATTTTTCAGCCCCACCTCCCGGTCCAGAAAATCGAGAAAATGTTCCAGGTCTTTATCGAGACGAAGGTATAGATCTTCCATTTCGACTGATCGGGATGAGAAATAACTGGCTGCGTACCCCGTACCCGAAAAGATCACATTCAGCCAGTCGGTGTATTCATCTTTACCGAGCTTTTCATCAACCACAGCCGATGCGGCAAAATCGGAAGTGTAGGTATTTCCGTAGGGTGTGGCTTTCATAATATCATATTTTGCCTTGTTCCGTTTAAGACGGCTCAGCTTAGCAAGATCGTACGGAAAGGTTTTCTGTCCGTCAAAGCCCGTATCAAACCGGCTTGTATCCGGAAGACTGGCAGTGTATTCGTCCATCGGCAGCAAAGGTTCCCAGACGCGGGAGAGGTAGAGGTCGGCAAGCTTTTTTTCGTTGAACGAGTTCACCCATCCGGGAAGACTGTCGACATAATAGTTGCTTGTGATCCACTGACCGTTTGTATCATCGTACCAGTAGCATCCGTTCGCGGTATGCCCGCCGGAAATGACTGCAGCCACGGGATCCAGGCTGATCGAGATGACCTTCGATTTAAACTGGCCGGCTAGTTTCATTTCATCGGAAACCGTGCTCACCATGAGATTCTTCGGGGAATACTTCCCCTGGTCGTAACCTCCTCCTACGGTTTCCGTCTTATCATCCCCTATGCAGTAGGTCACTTTTTCCTTTAGCCGGTCGTACCAGTAATCCGAAACCATCCCGTGCATATCCGGGTAGGTCCCGGTAGCGATGCTGGCATACCCGCTTCCCGGTTCCGGCACCAGGTAATCGTGATGGGCATTTCTACAGACTGTCCCTTTTGTAACGAGCTTTTTAAACCCGCCGTCACCGTATTTATCCCAGTACCGGGCGAGATAATCGTACCGCATACCTGACACCTGGATACCAACGATCAGCTTCGGCTTCTCCGAAGGAATAGCCCTGTCCTGGGCTGACATCCCGTGAATAAAAGCAAATAAAAAAATGATAACTGCAATGGATCTCATTCTGCACATAATAATAAGCCCTCTTTTAATTCATACTTCTTTCTGCAACAGATCTTTTCCAGACGGCAAATGTAAGAACCTGTTCTCAGGGGATCAAAATTCTTTTTCAGCATTTGATAACAACAGTGTCTGAAATAAGGGAACCGACATGTTGTTCACGGTAAAAAAACTGTTTTTTAAGGCGATTAGTATAAAAGAGCCCGAAGAAAAACAGCGATCGACCTATCCATATTCATCAAGACGGAGTCTTCCGTGGCGGTCAAATCTACAAAACCTTCACAAGCTTCAGATCATCGTGAAATTTATCTGAGGATAGGATGAGAATGTAAACTCCCGGAGCCGGAAGATGCGGGTAAATTTCGAATTTATTTGTACCCGGTTCCATCAGGAAAAACCGCTCATCGAGAAGAGTCCCGCGGAGATCATATATCCGTGTGAAGAGCCAGTCATTGTTCTCACTGTTAACAATGAGGCTGAATCCCGCAGTAAATGGGTTCGGTTCGGTGCGGGCCCGGTAACCTTCGCTGATGCCGGAATGCTCCAGGGCCACATCGACAACCGTCTTTTCATAATTCCGGACATACGCCATAACGGAGTCCGTTTCATAACCTTCTGCCGAAACAGCCAGATCGTAATTTCCTTCATACAGGTAGCGGAAGAAAGTCCCTGCCGGACCTGATCCTACTTCCGAATGCAGCTTGTCATGGCCGGGGATGGTGATGGTTGCCTCAACGGGAAGTCCTGTCCCCGCATCTCTGACATGTCCCTCTATTCCGTATCCTGCCTGGCTTATATAGTTAAGAAAGGAGTTCCGGTTCAGTTCCCAGTACATATCCAGATCATCAGCCGGAGGCATTTTATCGTACGAAAGTTCGATGGTTACCTCCCGGCCGTGAAGGAACCAGTTCACATAATCCTGCCTTCCGCCGTTCACTTCGTACCAGTCGAATCCATTGGTGATCCCGTTCTCTTCATCATTCATATAGATGGCGCTGATCCTTTTGGCGGTATCCGCATATTCCCTGCCCAGAAAACGGAACCATTCATCATCCGCATGCCGGAGCGACCAGGTATCGAAGGGATAGTTAAAAACTTCGGCGCCTCCGTGAAAATTGGCAGAGAGATCCGGCGGTTCTTTATCCATATAATCCATCATCGCCGTATTCTCGGGCTGCCAATCCATGCCATCCGGATGATTTCCGTTCTGCGGATCCGGGTAATTCCGGTTAAGATCGACGAAGGCGGCATTTGCCCTTGTAGCCCCAAAGATGGAAGTGTCGGACAGGCGGTATGTACCATCGGGGTTTGAAAGCGGGTTGATTATCACGATCTTGTCATCCAGTATGCCGGCAGTCTCCGGACTGTCATGGCTTTCGAGAAGTTCTGCTGTCAACCTCAGCATGAGTGAAAAACCCGTCACTTCGTCCCCGTGGATGCCTGAAGTGTAAAATATCTCCGGCACTTCACCCGCCGCATGATGGCCGGCATTGATAACGGTTGCCAGGATCAGCTTTCCCCTGGCGGAATACCCGATTGTATCGGTGTGACATATACCCGGCCAGGTATCCCTGAAATATTTCATGCTCTCCAGGTACTGGTTCCACGTAGGATAAGCGCTACCGTTGATCACCTCATCCAGGTTGGAGGCCATCCGGGGTATGTCTTCCTCCGATGGGGGTATGAGCAGATTTATGAATTCGCGGTGACTTCTGATGAAAGCCGTATCGGAGGGATGAAAATAAAGAAAGACCGAATCGCCCGAAACGCGGTCTATGCCGACCCCCGGAGGAAGGCGGCCGGCCGATTTCAGCCTCGCTGTCTGCATGGCTACATAGATCTCGCCCCGTGAAAACAATGAATCGATCAAAGGATCACGGGAAGCCTGGCTGTAACCGGCGAAACCGTTAATTAACAGGAGTACGGGGATGAGCAGGAACCGGCCCTTCATAACAACTTCTTTAGGGCAAAGATATAAAAAGAGGGACCGGTTGAAGATAGTGACGGAAGTTTTTCTGTCAGCGGAAAGCGGGATCTGAAAAACAGAGAGTGCCGCCAGATGCCGGTTGACGAATTTCAGACATTGAAACGGATATGGATAACATCCCCGTCGCCCACAATATAATTTTTCCCTTCGAGCGCCAGTTTGCCGGCTTCTTTACAAGCGTGTTCCGTTCCGTACCTGATGTAATCGTCGTAATGGATCACTTCGGCGCGGATAAACCCTCGTTCCAGATCGCTGTGAATGACCCCGGCAGCCTGCGGAGCGGTCATCCCCTTCCGGATCGTCCATGCCTTCACTTCTTTTGGACCCGCCGTGAAAAAGGACTGCAGGTTTAGAAGGGAATAGGCCGAGCGGACAAGTTTGTTTACTCCGGGTTCGGAAAGCCCTACGTCGGCAAGGAATTCCATCCTGTCATCCGGGTTTTCCAGATCGGCGATCTCTGCCTCCAGGGCAGCGGCAATAACGAGAACCTCCGTATTTTCGTCCTTCACTGCCTCTTTCAGCGCTTCAACATAGGCGTTCCCGGAAACGGCCGATGCCTCATCCACGTTACAGACATAAAGCACCGGTTTGTTGGTCAGGAGAAAGAGATCATCAATAAACCTCCTGTCTTTTTCGTCAACAGGCGCTGTCCTCGCCGACTGGAAATTTTCGAGATGTTCCCGGTAGATATTGAGGATCTCCATCCCATGCTTAGCATCCTTATCGCCGGATTTGGCAATTTTTTCAAGCCGCTGCAGTTTCTTCTCCACCGATTCCAGGTCCTTGATCTGAAGTTCGAGATCAACAGTTTCCTTATCCCTTACGGGGTTAACCGATCCTTCAAGATGGGGCAGATTTTCATCATCAAAGCAACGCAGTACATGGATCAGGGCGTCAGTATTCCGGATATCGCCCAGGAAAACATTCCCCACCCCTTCGCCCTTGCTTGAACCGCGGGTTAGTCCCGGGATATCGAGAATACCCACCGTGGCGGTGACAACTTTCTGGGGATGAACGAGCTCAGCCAGCCTGTCGAGGCGTGGATCGATAACGTTGATAACCCCGATATTGGATTTATTCGATGTAAAGGCATTCTTACTCGATTCCGCTTTTGTATTCGAAAGGCAGTTAAAAAGTGTTGTTTTCCCGGTGTTGGCGGCACCGATGATTCCGCATTGAAGACCCATTTTCGACGTTTTTTATTTGTTGCAAAAGTACATTTTTTAGCTGTGTTTGGAGAAGATTTTCATGCAAATCTTAACACCGGTGCAATGCAGAGCTTCGTTCCTGATAAAAGGTGAATTTATGATGCCCTCAAAATACCTTGTGGGTTTTATCTTTACACAGGAAAAATGTACTTTTACCCACCTTTAAATCTATAATCCATAAGTACCCTATGAATAATACGATTACAGACAAAGCATCGGACAATATCAGGATCCTTTCCGCCGCCATGGTTGAAAAAGCCAATTCGGGACATCCGGGCGGGGCTATGGGAGGCGCCGACTTTATCAACGTTCTCTTTTCCGAGTATCTCCTCTTTGATCCTGATGATATGGAACTGGACGAACCGTGACCGTTTTTTCCTCGATCCCGGGTCATATGTCACCCATGCTTTATTCAATCCTTTCCATGTTTGGTAAATATTCTATGGACGATCTGGCAGATTTCCGCCAATGGGGCAGTCCGACCCCGGGACATCCGGAACTGGATGTGGAAAGAGGTGTTGAAAATACCTCCGGCCCTCTTGGGCAGGGCCATACAAACGCCGTCGGAGCAGCCATTGCAGCCAAATTTCTAGCTGCCCGGTTCGGAAACTGGATCGAATCAGAACATCTTCACCTACATCTCCGATGGTGGTGTACAGGAGGAGATCTCGCAGGGTGCGGGAAGACTGGCCGGCCATCTAGGCCTGAACAACCTCATCATGTTTTTCGATTCCAATGATGTCCAGCTTTCCACCACCACCGATCATGTCACCGATGAAGATACCGCAGCGAAATACAAATCCTGGGGATGGGAGGTAATAACGATCAATGGCAATGATCAGGACGCGATCCGGAAGGCACTGATCATGCCATGAAGGAAAAAGAAAAGCCAACTCTTATCATCGGGAAAACAATAATGGGAAAAGGTGCTGTTGATGATGACGGTAAAAGATTTGAAGGTGAAGTATCCACCCATGGTCAGCCACTATCAGCAGCAGGAGCATCCTTCGAAAAAACCATAGAAAACCTTGGTGGGGACCTGAAGATCCATTTACGATTTTTCCTGAGGTACAAGAATATTTCGAAAGCATCATCCGGAACAAAAAAGAAAAAGTAGCAGCCCGCAGAGCCGGCAAGTCTGAATGGGAAGAACAAATCCTGATCTGGCCGATAAATATAAGTCCTTCTTCAGCAAGGATATTCCCGATTTTGATTTTTCACAGTTCGAACAAAAAGAAAATATTGCCACCCGTGCTGCTTCAGGCACAGTCCTTGGCCTCTTTTGCCAAACACATTGATAATATGATCGTCGCTTCTGCCGATCTTTCCAACTCTGACAAAACCGACGGCTTCCTGAAAAACAGCAAAGAGTTACAGCGGGTGATTTTTCCGGCGCTTTTCTGCAGGCCGGTGTTTCCGAGCTGACCATGGCAGCCGTTGCCAACGGCATGGCGCTTCATGGTGGGGTTATCCCGGTATGCGGAACCTTCTTTGTCTTTTCCGATTATATGAAACCCGCTGTCCGGCTTGGCCGCATTGATGAAACTTCCTGTGAAATATGTCTGGACACATGATGCATTCCGTGTCGGAGAAGACGGTCCTACGCATCAACCTGTTGAGCATGAAGCGCAACTCAGGCTGCTCGAACATCTGCGGAATCATCACGGTGAAAGTTCACTGCTCGTACTCAGACCTGCCGATGCCCCGAAACCACAGTAGCCTGGAAAATGGCCCTTGAAAATACTTAAACCCCCACTGCCCTCATCCTGTCACGACAAGGCATTAAAAATCTTCCGCCGGCAACGAGGATCGACACGGGTTGCCGAGGCACAGGAAGCCAAAAAGGGGCTTATATCGTCAAAAAGGCCGGAAGTAGTACCCGATCTTGTCCTTGTTGCCAACGGTTCCGAAGTTTCAACCCTGATCGAAGCAGCAAACTTCTCGAAGAGAAGAATGAATATTGAAGTCCAGGTGGTTTCAGCTATCTCCGAAGGGCTTTTCCGTGATCAGGACCCTGCATATCAGCGCATGGTCCTTCCGCCATCTGTTCCAACGGTCGGCCTCACGGCAGGTCTGCCGGTCACCCTGGCAGGACTTGTCGGATCAAAAGGCATGGTAATCGGAATGGAAACCTTTGGCTTTCGGCACCCTACAAGGTACTCGATGAAAAACTTGGATATACCGCTGAAAATATCTTCCAGCAGTCTGAATTCTTTCTCAAGGGATGGGAGAAAAAAGAGGCGGAAAAATTATTCTAAACATATTCAGTCACACGGGCGGTTCAGACTATAAATAAAAAAATGAATCTCAAATCGCTGATCACTCCTGCCACCGGGCTTGCCCTGATAGTTTCATCATGCACTCACAGTGGCAGTACTAAGAATAACGGTGAAAAAATTCCACGCAGGTTCTTCTCAGATGAAAGTTTCTGGAATCAGCCTATACCCTCAGACGCGGAAACAGACCCGGACAATGGTAAATGGATCGCCATGCTTGAGAGCGAACCAACGGGAAACAATATCGGGATCAATACCACCAAATGGACGATACCTATTTTCGAAGTCGACAGCACCACACCTGTTTATGATGTCAAACTTCATTATCTCAGCCCCCGGCAGAAGGAAAACTGGGCCACACAACGCGAGCATTTCGGGCATGGACCGGGATACTCCCCGGTACCTATTCCCGGTGAAGCCCGCCCTGACCCCCAGGAAGATGCCCATATAGCACTAATCGACCGGCAGCGGGGTCTCGCCTGGGATGCCTGGGGAATGCGCAGATTACCCGACAGTACCTGGGAATCCAATACGGGAATGAAATATAATTTATATGGCAGCGGCGTTTTCAATACGGAAGATCTGGGAGTGGAGAACGGAGAAAGTGTCCATTTTCATGGTCCCGGCCGTGCAGCAGGCGTCCCCGTTATAGCCGGGCTGATCATGTATAATGAAGTTAAAGCCGGTGAGATCCGGCATAAACTTGCCATGGCGTGCAGGTACTCAGCTTTGCAGGAATTTGTTTACCCTGCGGCCTGGACTGACGGATATACCCCTGGCGGGATCCCGGAGGGAGCCATTATCCAGCTCGATCCGGATCTGGACCTCGCCAGATTTCAGCTGACGGAGGGTGAAATTACCGTCGCCCGGGCTCTTCAAAAATACGGGGCCGTAATCGTGGATGTAGCACAAGGCAACCCCCTCTATGCTGAAAACCTGAATTATGACTCTTCACGCAGCTGGGAGGGCATCCTCAGGGAATGGGACGGAGGCATCAACAGCATTCCTGTCAGCAATTACAGGGTGCTCAGGGTAAAAAACCCGGTCTTCAAAGGCGATGCCCGTTCAAGGTCCCAGGGATATTGGGACCAGGAATAATCCCGATGCCCGGCAAAGATCAAATCTGGTGAAAATAGCCTGAAGCAAATTCAAGCACATCGGGCAGTTCCATGCGCCAGTACGTCCAGCTGTGATGTCCGTCCTTCACCCGATATTCATGGGGAATCTCCTTTTTCCGCATGGCGATGTGTACCAGGCTGTTGCCTTCATAGAGGAAATCATCGTCCCCTATTGAGATGAACCAGTTCATGGATTTTACAGAGTCGGCAGGGAGGTTATTGATCAGCCAAAGGGCGCTATGTTGCTGATAGTATGCGGTAATCTCCTTATCCGTATATTTCGCCCCGTCCCGGTTAAATCTTTCCTTTGCTTCGTCGAGCGTAAGAGGACCGACAGAAGCGCTCAGCGGACAGGCTGATGAGAACATTTCAGGGTGATGAAGGGCATACATGAAGGTACCTCCTCCTCCCATGGATAATCCTGCAACGGCACGGTATTGTTTTTCACTTTTTGCTCTGTAATTCGCTTCGATATAGGGGATTAGTTCCTGGAAGAAAAAATCCTCGTACCGCCAATCATTTTTAATATCATTGAAGTAGCCGCGTTTCCCGGTGTTTGCATCGGGCATGACAATGATCATGGGGGTTGCCTTCCCTTCCTTAATGGCCTTATCGGCAATGCGCAAAACTTCGCCGAATTGCACCCATCCGGTCTGGTCGTCGCCCGAACCGTGCAACAAGTAAAGTACGGGATAACTTCGTTCCGATGATTCATAATCCGGCGGAAGGTAGATGGCAAATTTGCGGTCCATGTTCAGGATCTTACTCGGAAGGCTCAGGTTGTCGTACACTTTGCCGGTCTGTGAAAAAGCGGGGAGTGCAAACAGGCAGCCCAGCATGGAAAGGATCATTACATTTCTCATAATTTATGAAATTTGATTTTATAAATAAACATTCATTCCTATCCGGTTCCAACGGAGTTGGACGAGGGTAACAATTGCAATGTTACGGAAAATTCCGCATAACACCGGTAATGCGCCGGCACAACATGGGCTATAAATGAGCAAGCCATACCGGCACTTTGGTATTGTGATAAGTTGACAACTTCCGCGTTGACAAAGTGCTACGTACCTTAAGAAGTTCTAAATTAGTAAACAAAACATTTTCCGGAAAACTTACGTTATAGGAAAACAAATGCCTGCCCTGAAACAAAACCGAGTGCTGATAACGGCTCTGATCCTCCTGTCAGCCATGCTCAATGCCGGAGCCCAGGATGCAAATTCCGGAAGACGGTCACAGATGACGCGTATTCTCTTTGTGTTCGATGCTTCTCAGAGTATGTCGGGAACATGGGAAAGCGATGAAAAGATCAACATAGCGCGAAAGATCCTGATCGATATCGTCGATAGCCTTGAATATGTAGACAAGGTGCAAATGGCCCTACGGGTTTACGGTCACCAGAGCCCCGTACCTCCCCAGGATTGCAGTGACACCCGGCTTGAAGTGCCCTTTGCACCGAACAATGCCGCCAGGATCAGACAGAAGCTGAAATTTATCACCCCGAAAGGGACCACTCCCATTGCCCATTCCCTGGAGCTGGCCGCACAGGATTTCCCTCCCTGCGCAGACTGCCGCAATATCATTGTACTGATCACCGATGGCATTGAAGCATGCGACGGCGACCCATGTGCCGTCTCACTCGAATTGCAGAAAAAAGGAATTATCCTTAAACCATTTGTGATCGGGATCGGCCTCGATCCCGGGTTCAGGGAAACTTTCGAATGCGTCGGATATTATTATAATGCCCGGCAGGAGAATAAATTCAAACAAACCCTGGGCTTCGTCATTAACCAGGCACTGAATGAAACCACTGCGCAGGTAAACCTGCTTGATGAAAAGGGTAATCCGACGGAGACCAATGTGAATATGACATTTTATGACCGCTATACCAACCGGGTGGTCTATAACTACATTCACACGATGAACAAACTTGGCAATCCGGATACCCTTGAACTGGATCCCCTTATGACTTACCGGCTTAAAGTTCATACCATCCCGCCTGTCGAATCTGACAGCATCGCCGTTACACCCGGGGAACATACCGTGATCTCAGTTTATGCCCCCCAGGGTTACCTGGTGATTAAAATCTCAAGGGGCAACGAATACCAGGATCTTCCGCTGATCATCAGGAAACATGGTGAAATGCAGACCCTGAATTACCAGAAAGCCGGGCAGATCGAAAAATATATCACCGGCCGCTATGATATCGAGATCCCCGTCCTCCCCAGGCTGAACATTGACAATGTCGAAGTCCTGCAAAGCCATACAACCACCCTCGAGATTGCAGGACCAGGACATGTTGTCTTCAGCTCGACAAGTCATGGTTACGGAAGCCTTTATGTCCTGGAAAACGGCGACCAGAAATGGGTCACAAATCTGAATCCTGCCCTCAGGCAACAGGATCTTTTCCTTCAGCCGGGAATCTACAGGATTATATTCCGGCCCGGAACCGTAAAACAAACCCTCTATACCATTTCACGTGATTTCATGGTCAGGGAGGGAGACAATCTCAATATAAGCCTTTACTAAGATTTCGCATATAAAATATTCGGAGTTCAAATATTGCACGGGGGTTGTAATTAAACCTTTTTGAAAACACCGAGTCAAAAAGATGATTTCTTGATACCATCCACAGATGCAGGAGTATTCCGATTCAGAATTAGTCAGGCTGTTTAAAGAGGAGGATAAGGAAGAACCATTCAATATCATCGTCTCCCGTTACAGGGAACGGATTTACCGGCACATCCGCCAGATGGTTTTTCGTCATGAGGATGTCGATGATATCCTCCAGGATACCTTCATCAAAATATGGAAAAACCTGGAAAATTTCCGCGGGGACTCAACCCTTTTTACGTGGATCTATCGCATTGCCACAAATGAAACCATGAGTTTTATCCGGAACTCGAAACAGGGCCGTTTCGTCTTTTGGGGTAAGGTAGAGCACAGTTTGGCAGAATCTCTCGTGGATGATGAATTCTTCAGCGGGGACCGGATCCGCAGAAAACTCAGCCTCGCCGTAGCCTCCCTCCCGGAAAAACAACGCCTTGTATTCAACATGAAGTATTTCGAAGACATGAAATACGCCGAGATGGCAAAAATACTCTCAACCTCGGAAGGAGCGCTGAAGGCGTCCTACCATCATGCCGTTAAGAAGATAGAGAAATTCATGAACGATGATTAAACCATTCGAAACTCACAACGTCCAAACAAAAAAGCCGTAAAATGCCGCCCGATAATAAATTCAGGCTCAGTGACCTTCAGTCATCCAATCCTTTTCTCGTCCCCGAAAGATACTTCGAGGATTTCAGCCGGAGACTGAAAGACCGTATCGAAGCCGAAGAAGAAAACAGCACGACCCTGTTGCGCCGGCACCCGTCCCGTTTCCTGCGCATGGCTCTGGCGGCTTCGATACTCGGCTTTGTATTATTCACGGGATTTTTTATCCGTTATCTTGTCAACAGGAACGGCCTTACCAGGGATGGGATCAACTATGCCACTCTTGTGGAACAGGATATAGAAAATTACGACCTTGATCAGCTCACCGATCTTTATACCGAAACTGCGGATACGGATACCGGCCTGGAAAATAATGTTTACACCGATGCCGTGATCATTTATCTCGTGAATGAGGATGTCGATCTCAACCTTATAATTGAAAACCTGTAAATAGTTTGCCATGATAAGCACGGAAAGCTCAAAAAGCTCACTCATCGTTTTTCTCCTTCTCCTCCTTCCGCTAGCCCCGCTTTTCTCCCAGGTCACACCCATGCAGGACAGGCTCAAGGCACAGCAGGCAGCGTTCTTCACTCAGAAGCTGAGTCTCACCCCGGAGGAGTCAAGGACATTCTGGCCTGTCTACGATGATTACTCCAATCGCAGGGAAAACCTGCGTATTGAAGGAAGGAATCTCCTGCGCTCCGTAGCACGTAACAGTTCAAATATGAGTGATGAGGAGATCAGCGAAACCATGAAGGAATACATCGAGAATCAAAACCGGGAACATGATCTCTTCCTTGAATACAATAAAAAATTCATGAATGTCCTCCCTGCTGAGAAAGTAATGATGATCTATGTGGCCGAAAACCAGTTCAAGCAGTATCTTCTGGATCAGATACGGGAGAACCGGCGGGGAAGGGGCCCCGGGGGAAGGTGAAAGGTGAAAGGTGAAAGGTGAAAGGTGAAAGTGGGGAGAGTACCAGGTATTGGATATCGAATCTTGAATGGCGGAATGGGGGGAGCGGAATAATGTAGAACGTATCTATACTGCCTTGGTAGGTGGTAAATAGCGGTAGAATCATGCCTGGTATAAACGTCTCTCCTGCCTCCGTAGGTGGCGAATAGCGATAGAACATCGAATCTAGTAAACGTCTCTCCTGCCTCCGTAGGTGGCAAACAGCGATAGAACATCGAACCCGTTTACGTCTCTCCTGCCTCCGTAGGTGGCAAACAGCGATAGAACATCGAATCTAGTAAACGTCTCTCTTGCCTCCGTAGGTGGCAAACAGCGATAGAACATCGAATCTAGTAAACGTCTCTCCTGCCTCCGTAGGTGGCAAATAGCGATAGAACATCGAATCTAGTAAACGTCTCTCCTGCCTCCGTAGGTGGCAAACAGCGATAGAACATCGAATCTAGTAAACGTCTCTCTTGCCTCCGTAGGTGGCAAACAGCGATAGAACATCGAACCCGTTTACGTCTCTCCTGCCTCCGTAGGTGGCAAACAGCGATAGAACATCGAACCCGTTTACGTCTCTCCTGCCTCCGTTGGTGGCAAACAGCGATAGAACATCGAATCTAGTAAACGTCTCTCCTGCCTCCGTAGGTGGCAAATAGCGATAGAACATCGAACCCGTTTACGTCTCTCCTGCCTCCGTAGGTGGCCAATAGCGATAGAACATCGAATCTAGTAAACGTCTCTCCTGCCTCCGTAGGTGGCAAACAGCGATAGAACATCAAATTTAGTAAACGTCTCTCCTGCCTCCGTAGGTGGCAAATAGCGATAGAACATCGAACCCGTTTACGTCTCTCCTGCCTCCGTAGGTGGCAAATAGCGATAGAATTTGTATTAAAAAAACATCATAATCACCCGAATTCTATGTGAGGGAAATCTTTCAGGGCCAGGGATGGTACGGAAAAGAAAGAATTAAATGAGTCAGTTACGACACCGCGGTTAACCGGTCAAACCCGTGTCAATACGCCAAAACATGTTCCGGTGTCCCCGCCACAATCCACGCTACGGATTCATCCCCCACATTAGTCCTCATTTCAGATTTTTTCCAGTACCACATCCTGCAGAAACCTGACACTCTCATTAATATCTGTATACATCACCTCATCCTGTTCGAGAAATTTCACTCTTTTCCTGTAGCCGGCCATGAAATTTTCGAGATAAGGTGAAGTGCGGGCCGGACGCCTGAAATCCATGGCCTGCGCCGCATTGTAAAGCTCGATCGCCAGGATCCGCTCGAGGTTCTCCATCACCTTGAAAGCTTTGATCGCCGCATTGGCTCCCATACTCACATGATCTTCCTGCCCCTGTGAGGATTCGATGCTGTCGACCGAAGAAGGGGTACATAGCTGTTTGTTGTGACTGACCATTGACGCTGCAGTGTATTGCGGGATCATGAATCCCGAGTTCAGACCGGGATCGGCTGCCAAAAATGGCGGAAGACCGCGGTTTCCCGATACAAGCTGGTAGGTACGCCTTTCGGAGATATTGCCCAGTTCCGACATGGCGATCGCAAGATTGTCCAGGGCAAGAGCCAGAGGCTGTCCATGAAAATTGCCTGCCGAAATGATAAGATTCTCCTCCGGGAAAATCGTGGGATTGTCCGTTACTGAATTTATTTCATTCTCAAATACATATGCAACATAGTTGATGGAATCTTTCGATGCACCGTGTACCTGCGGAATGCACCGGAATGAATATGGATCCTGTACATGCTGCTTTTCCCTGTTGATGAGCTCACTCCCTTCAAGGACCTTCCTGATCCTGTCAGCGGTGACCTTCTGACCCTCATAGGGCCTGATAGCCTGGATAAGCGGATGAAAGGGTTCGATCCTCCCGTCGAAGGCATCGAGTGACAGGGCTCCGATAATATCGGCAAGCTCAGACAACTTGAAAACCTTTAAACAAAGGAAGACACCGTAGGCACTCATGAACTGAGTGCCGTTAAGCAGCGCAAGTCCTTCCTTCGATCTTAGGTCGATCGGTAAAAGGTCCGTCTCTTCCATCACATCATGTGCCGTTCTTTTCATCCCTTTATAGTAGACTTCACCCAGACCCAGCAATGGAAGGCTCATATGGGCAAGCGGAGCAAGATCGCCCGAAGCGCCCAGTGAACCATACTGGTAAATGACGGGAAGGATATCATGATTGTAAAAATCGGCGAGACGCTGAACCGTCTGTAGCTGTATCCCTGAATTGCCGTAAGAAAGGGATTTTATTTTCAGAAAAAGCATAAGTCTCACGATCTCCTGAGGTACCTCCTCCCCCACTCCACAGGCATGTGATTTAACCAGGTTCTTCTGCAGTTTGCCCAGGTCAGCCTTTGATATCACCCTGTCATGAAGGGAACCGAACCCGGTGTTTATCCCATACAGCAGTTCTCCACCGCCTTCCAGCCTCTTATCAAGGTATTCCCTGCAACGGTTTATCAATGCGCTGGCTTCGCCTGAAAGCTCAAGCCTGATCTCCCCGCGTGCAATGGGTGCTGCCTCGGTAAATCCAACCCTTCCGGGTCCGACGGTGTGGTTTTTTCTCATTTGGTTCTGAATTTTGATCCCGATCGGCATTCCTTTTAGGAAAGAAAAGAGATCAGCGCTTTCACATCCAGGGCTCTTTGCTCACCGGTGGACATATCTTTCAGGGTAATCCTGTTTTTTGAAATTTCATCTTCTCCGACAAGGGCCACATAGGGAATTTTATTGTTGTTTGCGTAGGTGAGCTGCTTCTTCATTTTGGCAGCCTCGGGATATATTTCCGCATTGATGCCCGCACGCCGGATTCCCGACAGAACAGGCAGGATGTAACGGGCTTCCTTCTCACCAAAATTCACGAACATGAGTTTCACCACCGATGCGGTGCCTTCCGGAAAACCATTCAGCTGGAGAAGAACATCATAGATCCTGTCTGCACCGAAAGAGATCCCGACACCCGAAACGCCAGGCATCCCGAAAATTCCGGTAAGATCATCATACCTTCCCCCTCCGCAAATACTGCCGATCTCCACATCCAGAGCCTTTACTTCAAAGATGGCGCCCGTGTAATAATTAAGTCCCCGGGCAAGGGCAAGGTCAAAAAAGACTTCGTTCGATATGCCTAAGCCGGATATAAGCTCAAATACTTCGCGGATCTCCCTGACACCTGCGGTTCCCACAGTCGATCCAGAGAGGAACTTTTCAAGGAAGAGGATCTTCTCCGGGTTGTTTCCCGTGAAATCCAGCAGCGGGATGAGTTTTTCAACAGCTGCTTCTGAAAAATTTTTGGCACGGAGTTCTTCCAGTACTTTTTCCCTTCCCATTTTATCCAGCTTGTCGAGCGCAGTGGTAAATCCGGTGAGGTCGTTAGAGGTGCCCAGCGTTTCTGCTATCCCTGAAAGTATCTTGCGATTGTTGATAACAATCCTGACCCTGATGTCAAGGGCCGTGAAAATCTCATCCATAAGATGCATGAGCTCAGCCTCATTGATAAGGGAATCACTCCCGATAACATCCGCATCACACTGGTAAAATTCGCGGTACCGGCCTTTCTGAGGTCTGTCGGCACGCCAAACCGGCTGGATCTGGTACCTGCGGAAGGGAAAGGTAAGTTCATTCCGGTGCTGGACAACAAACCGGGCGAAGGGCACGGTGAGATCATACCTCAAGCCCCTGTCGCATATCTGAGGTGAAAGGGCGGAGGAATTCCCTGATACCAATAGTTCATTGGGAATGCCTGAAAGAAAATCACCCGAGTTCAGGATCCGGTAGAGAAGTTTGTCGCCTTCATCACCATATTTACCCAAAAGAGTATCCAGGTTTTCCATTGCCGGGGTTTCAATAGGCAGGAATCCGAAATTTGCAAATACACTTTTTATGGTCTGAAAAATATGATCCCTCCTCCCCATTTCTACAGGAGTGAAATCGCGCGTTCCCTTAGGGATAGACGGCCCGGATGATGACATGACGGCGTATTTGTTTATATATCAGCTATACACCGGGACATGGTGCCTCATCACCCCGGTGCCACGAAATTATAAAACATTGGGGTAAGAAAAAAGCGGAAAGAGAAAAGAAGATTGTTTATGAATTGTTTGCGTTGTTGAACATCTCATCCCATCACATGGTATCAATATCCGCAGATGCCACCCGCAGGGGCAGGTCGCGACCTGCCTGTTGGGATCCCGATTTTTTCATCAGGATCCATGATCCATCAATCCACATCAATCCAAATCAATCTACATCAATCCCACAATCCTTCCCATCATCTGGCCAGCTTCTTCAGATCCGATTCCAGCAATCCGTCCGGATTTTTATCGCTGATCATGTGATAATCAAAATAGTAGAAATTCGCATCGCCGGCACCGATCAGAATATTGTAACATCTTGCCCGGAGCTTTTTTCCTTCAGGACCCACTTTATGGAGGAAAACGATATTATCATCCTGGTCGAGAATAGCCTGGTGGATCTCATCACGGGTGACGATCTTGAATTTATACGGGTAGATCTGTTTTACCCTTGCAGTGGTCCCGATCTCTTTGGTGAGCTCATCGGCAATTAGATAGAGTGTCTTATCCTGGACATCCTTCATATTGTCGTTATAATGCTTGAAGATATTCGAAGAAATAAACTCCGGATGTTCACGCATCAGGCTGATGTGATTTTGCATGAATTTAACGATGATCCCGAGCTTATAAATGTAATTTCCGGGATCGACTCCAAAGTAGCCCAACGGAACGGAAACGATATCCTTCAAATCATCCATGGTAAGATTCTGACCTCCCAGTGAGAGATGAAGGAATACATATCTGGAATCCGTCTTGTCTCTCTCAAAACTCACCAGGGAGGTATACAGGAAGGAACAATTGGGATCCTGGGATTTTTTTGGAAATTCAGAGGCCTTAATGAATTCGAAACCGTTTATATTCCAGAGTTTCTCCATTACATCTTTGATCTCAAAGTTAAAATCGGACATGGGACTGTCCTCCAGCACAACATAGGTTTTCGTTGTCATGAAATGATCGAGATCCTGCTTGTCGGCCACATATTCCTTTTGTGCAAAAAGTAAGCTGAATCCAACGGACAGCAGCAATGAGACGGTTAATCTTTTCATATGGGTTGAAATATTAATACGGGCTGTTCCCTGTTCCCCGTTTTCCTGTTGCTGGAAGAATGCAGGCTAATGTGCCATGCCTTCGGTCAGGTGACGGGAGCATCCCTGGTTTAATCAATAAAAGTGAACTGATTTTTACGGAATCCGAAATCCCCTTCCGTGAGTGATCCTTAATCGGGAAGATAAATTGGGTTCCGCTCGTTGAACTTACGAATGTAGAAGAATTTTAGTTGCTTTTTTTTGCGATTTCTTAAACCCATATATTCATCATAGAGCTCGGAGTCCTTCATAAGGAGGATCTCCACGCTACTGACATCGTAATCATAAAGTTTACCGGTATCAAAATCCATGAGGTACTGGCGGGTTTCTGAATTCTTATATGATCTGGGGCTCATCGTATAGGGAGAATAGTAAGGATAATAGCTGTACGGATCGTAGTACCTGTTCTCGTAGGTCGTTATACTCGCCACAAAATGACAGATCCCGCCCACAATAGTTATCCGGTTGAAACCATCACTGAGCTGGATGTAAAGGATGCCATTGCGGCTGAAACCCCATATTTTACTCATCGCGATATCATGGCGAACGCCTTTTACGTCAAAAAAAGACAATCTCTTTTCATTGAGAATATTTTTATAAAAATCGGGATCGGAATAATCGTAGTTGGTTATCAGCCTTGCAGGTGGAACGGGATCATTGTTCCTGACCTGGTCAAACAGGATATAGAATCCCTCCTTGAACTTAAATTCCGGGGTATACTGAATCTTCCCGCTACTGTTGTTCTGGGCTGCCAGATGGGCACTTAACAGAAAGAAGAATAGAATTGGCCACAGCCGTTTAATAGAATCAGATTTCATAAGTTTGGGTTTTCTCTGGTTCATACTGAGTAAAATTATCATTAAAACGAAAGTTTTAAAAGAATATGATCAAAAAACCGGCCGTGTTTCATTGTCCGGGTAACTTTTTGACCATTTTACCGTATATTATTTACCAGTTTTCAGGCAGTAACAATAAATCACTCTATAAAACCACGGTATTATACGTTTATTTATGAATTTTTCCGGATTGCTGATGAAGGTCCTAAAGACGGGAGGTGCTCCGCAGGAGCTTGAACAAAGGCATAAGGTTTTCCTTCATGTATTCATTTCATATGTCGCGATGCTCATCCTTCTCATGGCCGGTCTAAGGTTCATCCCGGAAAAGAACACACTTAACATTGCCGTTTTTTTTTCAGCTCTGGCACTGCTCCTGGTGAACCGGATTATTTTCCCGCCTGCCCGTGACCGGGAAATCTCCTCACGCATACTCACTGTGGTCACAGGAATTATTCTCCTTTTCTGTTTCTATTCAGGTACTGGAATTCCATATGCCTGGCCATGGATCTTCATATATCCTGTCCTCGCAATGATCCTGAATGGGACAATGAAAGGCTTAATTTTTTCCATTATCCTGCCGCTACTCTGCCTTCCGGGCATTTTTCTTCATGATATCTTCCCCTTAGTGAACAGCGATATTTTTTTTCTGATGGGTATTTTCACCGGCTATTTCACCGTAACCTTACTTTTCTTTTTTTTTGGTATATCAGCGGACAGGGAGTCAGCAGTTTGGCGGGAACAGATGGAAAATGCAACACGGGAAGCTGAATCAAAAAATGAATTTATTTCAAGGTTATCCCACCAACTCCGTACTTCCCTTAACAATATCCTGCTTGTAAACAATCTTGTGAATTCCGCGGGTTTTGATGATTCCCAGAAGGATCTCATTGATACCCTCCAGGCATCGACCAATAATCTGGTTGATGCCGTGAACAAGATCGTAGATGTCTCAAAAACGGATATGATCCAGCTCAAGGAAACCAGTATCAGCTTTGAGCTGGGATCAACCCTTGAAAATATTATCAAACTTTTCCGGAACAATGAGCGGATCGAGATCGAACATAATGTTTCAGATCTCCTCGTGAATTATATCGTCGGTGACCCGGTTAAGCTAAAACAGATCTTCCTGAACCTGCTGCAGAGCATCGTCCAGCAAGCCGGCGACAGCTATCTCAGGCTTATGATATCCGCATCTCCCGGCAATGAAAACCGGAATGATATCAATATCCATTTTTCAATCGAAAGTTGCTTCACCGGACCTTTTAACGAAAACACGGGAAGCCATTTGAACGATGAATGTCTGCCTCCACCTGAGGGCTTTACCGCGATTGACCTCGCAAATACCTCCAGGCTGATCGGATTTTCTGGGGGTAAGCTCGTATCGGAGAAAAAGGATCATAAAAACATCTTTACCTTCACCCTCGTTTACCAGAAGGATCTCTCCAGGAGGATCGATCAGCCTGTCGAGAAATTACAGATCCAGGAATCTCAAAAAGCTGTCGACCTTAAAAATTCGAATGTGCTCCTTGTTGAAGATAACCTGATCAACCAGAAGATCGTATTGCTCAGCCTGAAAAATACGGTCAGAAATGTAGACGTAGCGCTGAATGGAAAAGAGGCACTCGACAAGTTCGGCACCTCAAAATACGATATCATCCTCATGGATATCCAGATGCCCGTAATGGACGGTATCATCGCCACAAAGAAGATCCGTGAGATTGAATCAAGTACGAATACACAGACTCCGATTATTGCCATCACTGCTAATGCGCTCGCAGGCGACAGGGAAAAATGCCTTGCAGTGGGGATGAATGATTACATCAGTAAGCCTTTCCAGGTGGATATCCTGATCAATAAGATGAAACGATTGCTCGAGGAGGAAGACTGACATCCGGTACATGATCCGGACCATCAGTTTTTGAATTGCGGTTTAATACCGATAACAAGAATATCGTCGATCTGCTCCTGGTTCCCTTTCCATTCTTCAATACTGTCTTCAAGGTAATCCCTCTGTTTCTGCAAGGGCAACTGGTGGATGGTGAGAAGGATATGCCTGAATCTCCTGTACTTGTATTTCTTCCCTTCCGGGCCACCAAACTGATCGGCGTATCCGTCGGTGAAAATATAGAACATATCATCTTTCTGAAGGGGCAGTTTGTGAGTTGTGAATACCTTTTGCATTGAATCCTCCGGATCACTGTCGGCCCCCACTGAGAAACGGTCTCCTTTCACTTCGATGAGCTTATTTTCCCTGATGAGATAGAGCGGGTTAAACGCTCCGGCGTATTCGAGTATCATCGATTTTTTGTCCAGCACGCAAAAAGCAAGATCCATCCCGTCTTTCAGGGACATATCGCCGACATTTCCGAAGATCTCCTCAAAATTGGTGTTCAGCGCATTCAGGATGCCTCCGGGCTCCAGGATCCGCTGCATATTAATGATCTTGCGGAAAAGTTCAAAACCGATAAGTGACATGAAAGCACCCGGAACCCCATGGCCCGTGCAGTCGATGGCAGCCACGAAGATCTTGTCTTCCATTTCCGAGATCCAGTAGAAATCACCACTGACGATTTCCTTGGGTTTATGAAGAATGAAGGACTCAGGCAGGATAGACTTAAAGAGACGGGAGGTAGTCAGCATGGCGAGCTGGATCCGCTGGGCGTATTTCAAACTGTCTTCTATATTCTTGTTTCGCCGGCTTAAAAGATCTTTCTGCCGCGCAACTTCCCTTGAAGCCACATCCCTTTCGCGGAGGACCCGGTTGGACTGCCGGAGTTTTTTTGTGCGATACTGTACCAGGGCATAGATCAGGATTATGGCCAGGAAAATATAGGTGAAATAGGCCACGCGCGTTTCCCAGAAAGGCGCCTCGACAATGATCCTGACCTGCGTGCCCTTTTCGTTCCATTTACCGTCATTGTTGGTCCCTTTCACCCTGAATACATATTCACCCGAGGGAAGATTCGAAAACGTCACCGAATGCTGGTTCCCCATGGGGATCCAATTGTCTTCCCTGCCGAGTTCTTTCAGGGAATACATGTACATATTCTTGGTCGGGGCTGTGTAATCGAGAGCGCTGAACCGGATGTTGAACGATTGATTATACATTACGATGACACGGGGATCGATCATGGAAATGTAATGATTTGTTATGCCATGGTCGTCGATGGTCTCGAATTCACTGACAACCACTGGCGGAACAAAGTCATTCACAGGAAGGGTGTCGGGATAGAAAGCATTAAACCCGGAAATTCCTCCGAAGAACATTTCATGGTTATCGGCGAAAAATCCCGCTCCAAGATTGAATTCATAGCTTTGCAACCCTTCGGCTGTGCTGTAATTCGTAAATATCCCGGTTTGCGGATCAAACCGGGACAATCCCCGGTTGGTGCTCAGCCAGATCATGGAATCATTGTCTTCCAGGATCGTATAGATGAAATTGTTCGGTAACCCGTCTTTCTCCGTATAATTCGTGAAAGTGCGATCCAAATCATTGAAACGGCTCAGACCGGAGGGTGTGCCGACCCATAGCCTGTCACGAGAATCCACGAAAAGTGAAAAAACCGATTTCGACACCAACCCGCGGGATTTATCCTTAACGGTATACCTGTAAAAAATATTCCTTTCCGGGAGGTAGGAAATCAGGCCGTTATCCGTACCTATCCAAACGCGGTTCTCCTTATCGGTGACGACACTGTATGCGGTATGGATGGATGATTGTATACTGTCATTATAGATCCTGACAATATGCGTGATAAGGTTCAGACTTCGCTGGAACCTGAAAAGCCCTTCGTCAGTGCCAATCCATATATCGCCCATGCGACCGCCGCTGATGATGAAGATATGCCGGCCGGCCAGCTCCCCGCTGCCGGAAACGGAATTGAAATATTCGTTGAAAGGGAAAAACCTTCCCAAAGCTTCATCATAAATATTGATCCCCTCGGATGTACCGATCCAGACCCTGCCCTGAGAGTCTTCGTAAATACTCCTGATATTATTGCTGATCACCCGCTTTTGTGCCGAAGGGGCATTGACCGAAAAATGTTTCACCTCCCCGGCAGGCCACGGCACCATATCCAGGCCGTTATTCCACAGTCCGACCCACAGTCGATCCCTGCTGTCTTTAAAGATGGCGGAGACCATATCGGAGGAAAACCTGGGGGAGGAACTCGGTGAAGAATTATACAACCTGAATTTCCCGGGTTTGAGATCTAACTTAACAAGACCCTGGAATCCTCCTGCCCAAAGTACATCAGCCCTGTCCTTGATCACTGAACTGAACGTGGAAAGCTGAAACGGCGATTTCTTAATATACAGGGAAGCCAGGTTCTGAAATCCTGTTGCCCGTTTGTCAAACCGGCTGATCCCCGCATTGGTGGTCAGCCATAATTCCCCTTCACTTCCCTCAGTGATGTCGTTGATGACATTCATGGGATCACCCCTGAAAGGAGTCTTTTCGGGATAGAATCTTTTAAATGTGTTGTGCAAACGGTCGTACCGGTTCAAACCATCTGATGTACCGATCCACAGCTCATGATTGCTGTCTTCGTAGATCGATCTCACCTGGTCTGAAGACAAGGTTAATGGGTTTAGCGGATCATGGAAAAAATGTCCGAATTCTGTCGAGGAGGGATCGAACGAGAAGAGACCGTCTTTTGTACCAAACCAGATGAGGCCGTTCGCATCTTCTGTCATTTTGAAATTTATATTGAAAAGGGGGGAATTCCGCTTGTTGTAATAATGATCGTATGAATCCACCTTACCCGTTGCGGGCACCATCCTATGCAGATGCTTTTCTGTCTTAAACCATAAATTCCCTTCGTGGTCGAGGAATACCGCATAGATTTGAGATTCCGATGATTCCTCCGAAGCGCTTTCAGTACGAATAAATTGTTTAAATTTCCCGGTAAGCCGGTCGAAATAATTCAATCCGTCATTGGTGCCGATCCAGAGATTTCCTTTCCGGTCTTCGGCCATACAACGTATGTAGTTATTGGAGATGCTGGAAGAATCGAATGGCTGGTGACGGAAAATCTTAAAATTATACCCGTCAAAACGGTTGAGTCCGTCGCTGGTGCCTACCCAGAGAAAACCGAATGAATCGATATAACAAACATTTACTCGGGTCTGGGACAGACCTTCCTCCACCGTAAATAATTCAGCAGCCGGAAAGGAAGGTTTTTCAGCCCCGCTCATGGCCGGTCTGCAAAACATCGTAAACAGGAGCATAAAAAGATATGCTTTTTCACGCATAACTCCGGGATTAAATTTACTCTGTTGTTTCAACCGGGTTATCATCCTCAGTCCCTTTTATTCTCCAATGCAACAGCTCCGGTGCCACGGGAAAGTTTACCGTAAATTCGTGAAGGGGATTCAAGAAATGGCCCAAGATGATACTCCGGCCATCGTGAGTCGACCTTTCCCATCATCTTTTTATCCATAACAACCGGATTTGGCCAAGGCCTTGAGAATCCATCGTGTTTATATGTCTTGACCGTTCCATCAATGAAGACACGTACCCTGCCGGCGATATCTTTAAGCCGCAGTACGTCCCGCCGGGGTTCCGTATTATTCAATACATACCAGAAAAACATTTCAGGCTGACCCGAATCCACATTTTCGTCGGCGAGGATAAAAAAATCATATTCCGAATATTTCACCGAGGTTGCCAATTCCCTGCATAACCCGGAAAACGAATAGTTTTCCTCTTTAATGATATTCATGAGGCAATATCCCCCACGCTCAGCATCCCGGGGCATACCGACCGATTTCAGGAAGGATAATTCCCTTCCCTCCCCATATGTTTTCCGGATTGCATCAATATTTTGTACGTCGGTGCGAATCAAAAGTTCTTCTTTGAGCTTATTTGTAAGATCGATCCCGGCTTTGGATCCGTAGCCGGTAAAATCGGCGGAATGATCAAGGACATCGAGGGGGCCGGATGAAAAGACAATATCGCTGCCGGGATCTATTCTCAGAAGCTTTTCCGCTATAGCCTGCATATCATGAACATCTGCCTGTTCATCCGTTATGATCAGCAGCTTGTTGAACATCATTTGCCCGGCTCCCCACATCGCATTCATAACTTTTTTTGCCTGTCCGGGGTATGATTTGGTGATCCCTGCGATGGTGAGATTATGTGCCACACCGAAAGGGGGGATCTCCATATCGGTAAGTTCGGGAACCACGGTTTTCCGGATGGGGAACATGAAGATCCGTTCCGTCGCCCTGGCTATCCATGCATCCTCCTGTGGGGGGATCCCCACGATAGTTGCAGGATAAATGGCTTTTTTCCTGTGGGTGATGCAGGTGATATGAAATATTGGATAATCGTCCTCGAGAGAATAAAAGCCCGTATGATCACCGAATGGCCCTTCCCGGCGAAGATCTTCACCGGGATCGACATAGCCTTCGAGGATGATGTCGGCATCGGCCGGAACTTCGATGTCCTGTGTAATACATCTCACAAGGGGTACGGCTTTCTTCCGCAGAAAGCCCGCAAAAAGGTATTCATCTACATTTTCGGGCAACGGGGCCGTGGCAGCGTAAGTATATACGGGGTCGCCGCCCAGGGCTACGGCAATGGGCATAACCTTTCCGGATTTTTTATATGCAGAGTAGTGGTTAGCTCCGGTTTTATGCCTGTGCCAGTGCATTCCCGTCGTTTTTTGATCAAAAACCTGCATCCTGTACATTCCGGCATTCCTTTCCCCGGACTCAGGGTCAACGGTATGGACGATCGGAAGTGTGATGAACCTGCCCCCGTCGGCCGGCCAGGTTTGAAGGACCGGGAAGATATCCAGGCCATGATCTCTAAGGACAACCTCCTGGCATGCGGCCTTACCGGGGATCCTGGATGGAAACAGCGAAGCCAGCCTGCCAAGTTCGGGCAGGAGCGCGAGTTTCTGCATGATCCCATGCCCGGCACCTGTGAAACGCCCCATCATTTCATCGATCCTTTTCCCGATATCATCCAGGTGATCCACACCGAGAGCCAAACAAATTCTCCTGAGAGAACCCATCGAATTCATGAGAACGGGGAAATCTGTGCCTGTATTTGTAAATAGGAGTGCTTTACCACCGTTACCCGATTTAGATATCCTGTCGGTGATCTCCGATATCTCGAGCACAGGGTCTGTAAAAACATCCACTTTTTTCAGCTCTCCCGCCTCCTCAAGAACCCGCACAAATTCCGATAAACTCCCGTAGGCCATTTTTAAGGGTTTGTCAACGAAGTTAAAATTAAAATCTCAGAACGATCCACAGTCAGGAAATGATTCCGCACCCACCAGGGTAAATATGAAAAAAATACCGGCGAAAATAACTTTCCCGGTATATGTAGGCTCAATTTTTAGTAAACATTATTCATCATCATCCTTTATTCCCATGGCAATTTTTTCAAGCATGGAGGTACTGATGGATTTGGGCCGTTCGAGGGGATACCCCAGCGCCCTGTCCCAGATAATGTTTGCACAGATCCCGATTGCACGTCCGATACCGAATAATACGGTATAGAAATCATACTCAGTCACCCCGTAATGCCATTGGATGATCCCTGACTGGGCATCGACATTGGGCCAGGGGTTCTTAGCCTTCCCCTGTTCTTTCAGGATAGGTGGCACCACCTTGTAAAGTATATCGGTGTACTTGAAGAGCAGATCGTCCTTCATATGCTTCAGGCAGAAGTCCCGTTGCAGGGAATATCGCGGGTCGGTCTTTCTAAGAACGGCATGCCCGTACCCAGGAATCACCTGCCCTGAGTTCAGGGTCTCCCACACGAACTGCTGCATTTCCTCCTCGGTAGGTATCTTACCTTCCATTTTATCGCTCAGGTCCTGGATCCATCTCAGGACTTCCTGGTTGGCAAGTCCG
Source organism: uncultured Bacteroidales bacterium (assembly GCA_963771005.1). Lineage (GTDB taxonomy): Bacteria > Bacteroidota > Bacteroidia > Bacteroidales > DASQZK01. The sequence continues at coordinate 506,431 of CAVYRO010000003.1, read as the reverse complement.
TGAAGCGGCCCGGCCAGTCCGTTGATCATCGCAGAGATGGAAAGATAGATATCAGAAAGGCTGCTGGCTACGAGATGGCCGGTATGGGCGCTGACGTTACCGCTCTCATGATCGGCATGGATGATAAAATTCATGCGGGTGACATCATCATACGGCTTTTCAATCCCCATCATGTGAGCGAAATTACCTCCCATGTCGAGATTGGGATTGGATTGGATCCTTTTCCCCTCACGGTAAAGCTTGCGGTAAATGTATGCGCCTACTTCGGGAAGTTTTGCCAGGAGGTTCAGCGCATCTTCAAAGGTGGGATCCCAGTAGTCAAGTTTATTAAGTCCTGCATGGTATTTTTTGTTGAAAAAGGATTCCCTGTTCATGGTCAGGATGGCGGTGGAAAAAATGGCCATGGGATGGCTGCAGCAGGGAAAGGCATCGATAACTTCATAAACATACCTGGGAAGGATCCGGCGTTTGTTGATCTCGTCGGCAACTTCGGCAACGTCATTGTCATTGGGCATATCCCCTGTTAGCAAAAGGAAAAACAGGCCTTCTACATAAGGCATCTCACCGCCTTTTGGTTTGGGAAGCTTTTCAAATACTTCGGGAAGGGTATATCCCCTGTACCGGATCCCTTCATTGGGATCAAGGTAGGAAATGTCAGTGACCAGGCTTTTCATTCCCCTCATTCCTCCGATAACCTGTGAAATCGTGACTTTGTCAACAACCGTATCACCGTATTCCTTTATTAATTTCTCAGTTCTCGGACGCCATGACTGGATTTTTTCGTAAAGTCTATCTTTCAGGTTTGACATATGTTATAAGTATTTTAGGGATTTAATCAATGAAAAGCATGGTCAACAATTGCTTAAAAATAATGATTTTTTATATATACAGATACACATTTATTACTTTGAGAGGCTATAAATTATAACAAGCGCTTGCTTGTCTTTGTTTTTTCGCATAAACAGCGGCTTTCAGCGGGAAAAAAATCGGCAGGGAAAAAAGGAAATGATGAATGACGGGGGATAAAAAACCAGGGATTATCTCTTTGATGCTGTTTATTGCAGTACGTGCCATCAACTTTGCCGGGTGATCCAACAAAGCAGATGGCACGTCCATTATGCGGATTGGCTAAACCCTATTTCTCATAACCGTATGATGACCTGCTGCCCAGTTCCTCTTCGATCCGGAGTAGCTGGTTGTATTTGGCCATCCTGTCGGAGCGGCTGAGGGAACCGGTTTTGATCTGGCCGGAATTGGTAGCCACGGCGATATCGGCAATAGTTGAATCTTCGGTTTCACCCGAGCGATGTGAGGTGACGGTGGTATACCCTGCTCTGTGCGCCATGTCGATGGCATCCAGGGTTTCTGTAAGGGTGCCTATCTGGTTCACCTTGATCAGGATCGAGTTGGCGCAGCCCATATCGATGCCCTTCTTCAGGAATTCAACATTGGTCACGAAAACATCGTCACCCACGAGCTGGCATTTGTCGCCGATCTTATCGGTAAGGATCTTCCATCCGTCCCAGTCATTTTCAGCCATACCGTCTTCAACGGAATCGATGGGATACTTCTGAATGAGTTCAGCAATATAACCGGCCTGTTCTGATGATGACCGTTTCGCTCCCTTGTCTCCTTCGAAAAGTGTATAATCGTATTTACCATCTTTATAGAACTCGGAAGCAGCACAGTCGAGAGCTATGGCAACCTGTCCGCCTTCCTGTTTTCTGCCGGGCTTGTAGCCCGCAGCCTGGATGGCCTTGAGTATGGATTCGAGAGCATCCTCTGTACCATTCAGTTCGGGTGCGAAACCGCCTTCATCACCAACTGAAGTTGTGAGACCCCGGTCTTTAAGGACCTTTTTAAGCGCATGAAAAATCTCTGCGCCCATACGGAGTCCTTCGCGGAAGGATTTTGCGCCAACAGGACGGATCATGAATTCCTGGAAGGCGATTGGAGCATCGGAATGGGAACCGCCATTGATAATATTCATCATAGGCACGGGAAGAATTTTGGCATTAACACCGCCGATATAGCGGTAAAGAGGTATATCGTGGTACATGGCAGCGGCCTTTGCCGTCGCAAGCGAAACGCCGAGAATAGCATTGGCACCCAACTTGCTCTTTGTTTTTGTACCGTCAAGTTCAAGCATCTTCAGGTCGACCCCCACCTGATCGAGGGCATTCATCCCGATCACTTCTTTCGCGATGACCGTATTTACATTTTCAACAGCCTTGAGAACGCCTTTTCCATTATAACGTCCCTTATCACCGTCGCGCAACTCGATGGCCTCATTTTCACCGGTGGATGCACCGGAGGGTACAGCAGCACGGCCTACGAAGCCGCTGGCCAGTGTAACTTCCACTTCAACAGTGGGATTTCCGCGTGAATCAAGGATTTCACGGGCATGAACATCAACAATTTGTCCCATAATACAAGTTTTTATGATTAATGTAATCCGCCAAAAAAAGGGATAAAGACAGAAAAACGGCCTCATCCCTTCACGGCAATATTTTTAATTCGTCTGGAAAATATTACGATTCTTTCTGTTCGTCGTTTTCCTGGTTTTCTTCGTTTTCTTCCGCGTCCCCGGAATTTTCCGCTTCATTTTCAGCTTTCATCTCTTCGACGGAGCCATCTTCGGTAGCTGTTGCAGCTTCCGTTTCGGCATTTTCCACTTCGGGTTCTGCAGAGGCTGTTTCTTCTCCCGTTTTAAATTCTTCAACTACATTGGCATCCTCAATGACGGCTGTTTCCGTTTTTCCTGCAGAAGCCTGGGGAGTATCTGATTTTTTCTTGCTTCCCCTTCTCCTGCGACCGGTGGTTTTGCCTTTGGTTTCACCGCCCAGGAGGTTCTCGTTATAATCGACCAGTTCGATGATGGCCATCTCTGCGCTGTCACCCTGGCGGTTGCCCAGTTTGAGTATCCGGGTATATCCACCCGGCCTCTCAGCGATCTTGCCTGCAACCTCACGGAAAAGTTCGGATACGGCGTCTTTATCCTGGAGATAACTGAAAACAACGCGGCGTGAATGCGTGGTATCGTCCTTTGATTTTGTGATCAGGGGTTCGACATATGTTCTGAGAGCCTTAGCCTTGGCCGTCGTCGTAGTAATCCTTTTATGCTTGATCAGAGAGGCAGCCATATTTGCCAACATCGCTTTTCTGTGACTGGCTGTCCTGCCCAAATGGTTAAAGCTTTTCCTGTGTCTCATTTTGAATTATTCCTTGTCTAATTTATACTTACTTATATCCATCCCGAAATTCAGGCTCATCGATGAAAGCAGTTCTTCCAGTTCGGTCAGTGATTTTTTCCCGAAGTTCCGGAATTTAAGAAGATCGTTCTTATTGAATTTGACCAGGTCGCCAAGTGTGTCTACTTCTGCGGCTTTAAGGCAGTTGAGGGCACGAACGGAAAGATCGAGATCGACGAGTTTGGTTTTCAGAAGCTGGCGCATATGAAGGACTTCTTCGTCGAATTCTTCATTGGCAAATTTCTCATCCGAATCGATGGTGATCTTTTCGTCGGAGAAAAGCATGAAATGATATATGAGGATCTTGGCTGCTTCTTTCAGGGCATCTTTGGGATGAATGGAACCATCGGTCCTGATGTCGAGAACAAGTTTTTCATAATCGGTTTTCTGCTCCACCCGGTAATTTTCAATGGCGAAAGTGACATTTTTTACAGGGGTAAAGATCGAATCGATGGCGATCAGTCCGAATTCGGAATCCACGGGTTTGTTTTCCTCTGCGGGAACATAACCTCTTCCTTTGTTAACGGAGAGTTCCATCTGGAGCTTTACGTCGGGTTCCATTCTGCAGATCACCTGCTCCGGATTCAGAATTTTGAATCCGCTGAGGAATCTCTGAAGATCTCCCGCCTTGAACAGATCCTGGCCGGTAATGGTCACCATTACTTTCTCATCATTGATATCTTCAATCTGCTTCTTAAAACGGATTTGTTTAAGGTTCAGAATTATCTGAGTCATGTCTTCAATTACACCGGTAATTGCAGAGAATTCATGCTCAACACCTTCGAATTTAATGGTCGTTATGGCGTATCCTTCGAGGGAGGAGAGAAGTATTCTCCTCAGTGCATTCCCAACGGTAATGCCATAACCGGGTTCAAGCGGGCGAAACTCGAACTTACCGTATTGATCATCGGCTTCGAGCATTATAACCTTATCCGGTTTTTGAAAAGCTAAAATTGCCATAATTAATTTTATAGTTTTATTATTTTGAATACAGTTCGACGATCAGCTGTTCCTTAATGTTTTCAGGTATATCCTGTCTTTCGGGCCTGTTAAGGAACTTGCCTGCCATTTGACTTCCGTCCCATTCGAGCCATGAAGCTGAAGTGTTACGGCGCGACGCCAGAGAATCGGTGATCGTCAGCAAAGATTTGGATCTTTCTCTCACGCCCACGATATCACCCGGTCGGAGGATATAGGAAGGTATATTTACCAGTTCGCCGTTCACCGTAATGTGACGATGGTTAACAAGCTGCCGGGCTGCCGCCCTGCTGGGAGCTATACCTAAACGGTAAACAACGTTATCGAGACGTGATTCCAGGAGCTGCAGTAAAACTTCTCCGGTTACACCTTTGCTGGCGGAAGCGTGTTCGAATATATTCCTGAACTGTTTTTCAAGAATGCCATAGGTGTACTTCGCTTTTTGTTTTTCTTTAAGCTGAAGCCCGTACTCTGAGGTTTTACGCCTCCTTTTGTTCATTCCGTGCTGTCCGGGGGGATAGTTCTTCTTTTCAAAATTTTTATCCGCCCCGTAAATGGGTTCACCAAATTTTCTGGAAATCCTGGTTCTTGGTCCTCTGTATCTCGCCATTTATTTAATAATTTACGATTTTATTATTATACCCTTCTTCTTTTCGGTGGACGGCAGCCATTGTGAGGCAGAGGAGTGACGTCGACAATTTCGGTCACTTCGATACCCAGCGAGGCGATGGTCCTGATCGCTGATTCCCTTCCGGAACCGGGACCTTTCACATATACCTTCACCTTCCTGAGTCCAAGATCATAGGCAATTTTGCCACAATCCTGGGCAGCCATCTGTGCCGCATAAGGGGTGTTTTTCTTTGAGCCTCTGAATCCCATTTTACCTGCCGAAGACCATGAAATTACCTGTCCGGAACCGTTAGTCATGGAAACAATTATATTGTTGAACGAGGCATGTACATGTGCCTGTCCTGTAGGCTCAATATTAACAACTTTTTTTCTTGACGATCCAGTCTTTTTTGCCATCTTAATACTGCTTATTTGGTTGCTTTCTTCTTATTAGCTACGGTTTTCTTCCTGCCTTTACGTGTCCTGGCATTGTTCTTCGTGCTCTGACCCCTGACAGGCAGCCCGATGCGGTGCCTGATGCCACGGTAAGAACCGATATCCATAAGACGTTTGATATTGATCTGAACAGATGATCTCAGTTCGCCCTCTACCTTATATTCCTCGTTGATCACGTTCCTGATCCTGGCGATCTGATCATCATTCCAATCTTTCACCATAATATTGTTGTCAATACCTGCCTTACCGAGAATTGTTCTGGCAGCACTCCTGCCAATCCCGTAGATGTAGGTAAGACCGATTTCACCTCTTTTATTTTTCGGCAAATCAACGCCAACAATTCTAGCCATAGTTATCTGCTTATTATAATTTTCTTACAATTCTGTTACCCCTGACGTTGTTTAAACTTAGGGTTCTTTTTATTAATCACGTATAACCGCCCTTTTCTCCTGACGATTTTGCAGTCTGCACTGCGTTTTTTTACAGATGCTCTGATTTTCATTTTACTATTTTATTTGTATCTGAATGTTATCCTGCCTTTGGTTAGATCATAAGGCGACATCTCCACCTTCACCCTGTCACCCGGCAATAACTTGATGTAATGCATCCGCATCTTACCGGAAATATGGGCCGTAATGACATGTCCGTTCTCGAGTTCAACACGGAACATGGCGTTTGACAATGCTTCGGTTATAATACCGTCTTGTTCGATCGAAGGTTGTTTAGACATAGACTTATGGTTGTTTTATGACTTCTTCAATAAACGAAAATGTGCTCAGGACATCCGGTTTACCTTCATCCACGGCAACGGCAAGTTCATAGTGGGCAGATGGCATCCCGTCTTTAGTCCGTATGGTCCATCCGTCCGATTCCTGCTGTATATACCTTTTTCCGAGGTTGATCATCGGTTCGATACAGATAACCATTCCCTTTTTCAGCAGAGTCCCTGTGCCTTTTCTTCCGTAATTAGGTACCTCGGGTTCTTCATGAAGATGTTTCCCCAGGCCGTGGCCAACCATTTCTCTTACAACACTATAACCATAAGACTCGCAATAAGTTTGAACGGCATTACCAATATCCCCTGTCCGGTTTCCACTAACGGCCTGTTCAACGGCACCCAAAAGTGACTCCTTTGTCACCCGGAGCAGTTCACTTAACTGGTTGTCTATCGCACCTATGGCGAAACTATATGCGGAATCACCATAGAAACCGTCCAGGATCACTCCGCAATCGATAGACAACAGGTCCCCCTCCTTTAGCACATATCCTGAGGGGATCCCGTGAACGACCTGTTCATTGACTGAAGTACAAAGAGTTTTAGGGTACCCGTTGTATCCCAGGAATGCCGGCACTGCACCGTTATCCCTGATAAAAACCTCAGCAAGCCTGTCAATTTCGGCCGTGGTTATGCCGGGCCGGATAATCTTTGCGACCTCGGCAAGTGCCCTGGACACAAGAATATTGCTTGCTCTCAGTTTTTCAATTTCTTCGTTCGTCTTATAATATATCATCAAAGAACGTCTCCCGTTTCAGGGCTAAATCGCCGCAGCGCTGCCGGTTCTGCCCTTGATCCTTCCGCCGGACTTCATCAGCCCGTCATAATGGCGCATCAGGAGGTGGCTTTCAATCTGCTGAAGGGTGTCGAGCACAACACCGACCAGAATCAGAAGAGAGGTACCACCGTAGAACTGTGCGAACTGGTTGTTAACACCAGCCAAAAGGGCAAATGTAGGTAAAATAGCGATGATAGCCAGAAATATCGAACCGGGCAATGTGATCCTCGACATGATGGTATCGAGGAATTCGACCGTCTTTCTTCCGGGTTTCACGCCGGGGATAAATCCGCCGTTTTTCTTCATATCCTCAGCCATCTGAACCGGGTTGATCGTGATGGCCGTATAAAAATAGGTAAAGAGTATGATGAGAATAGCCAGTATAAAATTATACCAGAACCCCCTGAAATTGGAGAATGCTGCGAGGAAACCCGTCATCCCCTGAGAGCTTGCAAATCCTGCCACGGTTATGGGAATCATAACCAGTGCCTGTGCAAATATGATGGGCATTACGCCTGCTGCATTCACCTTCAGGGGAATGTACTGCCTGACACCTCCGTATTGTTTATTACCGACGATGCGTTTGGCATACTGCACCGGGATACGCCGTGTACCCTGAACAAGAAGGATAGTGCCCATAAAAACAAAAAACAGTATCACAATCTCGAGCAGGAAGGAAACAAGTCCGCCCTGTTCAAGCCTGCCGCCGAATTCGGCCACAAGGGCAAAGGGCAGCCTGGCTATGATCCCGATCATGATGATAAGCGAGATCCCGTTACCGATGCCTTTATCCGTGATCTTTTCACCGAGCCACATCACGAACATGGTGCCCGCTGTAAGGATAAGAATGGCACTTACCCTGGAAAAGCCGGGTGTGAAGGCTTCAGGAGCCTGTGCGTGCAGGTTTGCTATGTAACCCGGAGCCTGCAGGAACAAAATACCCACCGTCAGGTAGCGCGTGATCTGGTTGATCTTCCTCCTTCCGCTTTCGCCCTCTTTCTGAAGTTTCTGGAAATAGGGAACAGCGATACCCAGAAGCTGGAGGATAATGGATGCGGAGATGTAAGGCATGATCCCGAGCCCGAAAACGGATGCATTGGAAAATGCCCCGCCGCTGAACATATCCAGGAGGCCCATAACCCCCTGTGCTGTCTGGTTCCTTAATCCTTCAAGGGCGGTGGGATCGATACCCGGCAGCACCACCTTCGTACCCAGCCTGTAAACAAGCAGGATACCGAGAGTGAAGAGGATCCTTCTCCGGAGGTCTTCGATCTTATATATATTCTTTATGGTTTCGATTAACGCTCTCATGCGATGGTCTGTATTTAGCCTTTTTATTTAATCACTTCCGCGGTTCCCTGTGCAGCCTCTATCATCTCCTTAGCCCGGGCTGAAAATGCATGGGCTTTTACATTCAGCTTTTTATTCAGTTCCCCGTTGCCGAGAATCTTGACCCGCGCGTTTTTAGAAATAAACCCGGCATCGATCAGTGTATTGATGTCGATATCCGTAACCTTCTTTTTTTCGGCGAGATCCTGGAGTACATTCAGGTTAATCCCCTTGTATTCCTTCCGGTTTATATTGCTGAATCCGAATTTCGGCAATCTTCTCTGCAGTGGCATCTGGCCTCCTTCGAATCCGATCTTCCTCGAATATCCCGATCTCGACTGAGCGCCTTTATGACCCCTTGTTGATGTCCCTCCGGCACCGGAGCCTTCGCCGCGACCAATACGTTTCCTACTTTTCGTTGATCCTTTAGCCGGTTTTAAGTTACTCAAATCCATTTCTTTATGAATAAATAGGTTATAGACTTTATAATTTTTCCACTTGGAGAAGGTGGGATACCTTACCTACCATACCCAGGATCTGGGGTGTGGCTTCAACTTCAACACTTCCGTGCATTTTCCTAATACCCAGAGCCTCCAACGTTCTTTTCTGTCTTTGTGTGCTCCCGATTTTACTTTTCACCTGGGTGATTTTGATCTTTGCCATTTTCGAATTTTGTTTATCCGTTAAAAACTTTATCAAGTGTGACACCCCTGTGCTGGGCCACGGTATAGGGATCGCGGAGTTCAAGAAGAGCGTTGAAAGTGGCTTTTACAAGATTGTGCGGGTTGGATGATCCCTTGGATTTGGCGAGCACATCCTTGATCCCCACGCTCTCGAGAACGGCACGCATGGCACCGCCGGCCTTTACACCCGTACCGGATGAAGCAGGCTTCATAAAAACAACGGCTCCGCCGTATTTGGACAGTTGTTCATGGGGAATGGTTCCATTGTAAACCGGCACCCGGATGAGGTTCTTCTTTGCATCTTCAACCCCTTTGGCAATGGCCGTGGTCACTTCATTGGCCTTTCCAAGGCCGTAACCCACAATACCGTCTTCATTGCCCACCACAACGATGGCTGAAAAACTAAACGTTCTGCCCCCTTTGGTAACCTTTGTCACTCTCTGTATACTTACAAGCCTATCTTTTAATTCAAGATCGGTCGTTTTTACTTTCCTGATGCTCGTAGACATAATTTCAATTTAAAATTTGAGTCCGTTTTCCCTGGCAGCGTCAGCGAGATTCTTAACCCTGCCATGATACAGATATCCGTTTCTGTCAAAAATAACTTCACTGATCCCTTTCTCCCGGGCTTTCTCAGCGATGAGCTTACCGACGAGCCTGGCTTGTTCGGTTTTGTTAATGTCTGATTTTTCCTCGATCTCCTTGATCTTGGAAGAAGCCGATACGAGCGTTTCTCCCGAAATATCGTTTATGATCTGGGCATAAATCTGCTTATTGCTTCTGTATACCGACATGCGCGGTTTAAAATCGCTTCCTGTTAAATCGGTACGGATCCTCTTCTTGATCCTGATCCGTCTTTCGCGCTTTGTTAAAGCCATGGTTATAAAAATTTAATCAATTAAACACTTGCAGACTTACCGGCTTTTCTCCTGACATTTTCACCCACGAACCGGATACCTTTTCCTTTGTAGGGTTCCGGCGGCCTGAACGACCTGATCTTGGCAGCTACCTGCCCGATCAGCTGTTTGTCGGCGCTGGTGAGCGTGATCACCGGGTTGGAACGGCGTGCGGTGACAGTTTCCACCTTTACTTCCGCGGGGATCCCAAAAAAGATCTCGTGAGAGTACCCGAGGCTCAGTTCGAGAACCTGGCCTCTTGCTTCAGCCCTGTATCCCACTCCCACCAATTCCTGTTGAATGACATACCCCTGGGATACTCCATGAACCATGTTGTAAATCAGTGAGCGGTAGAGCCCGTGCATAGACTTGTGCCGCTTTTGTTCGGTAGGTCTTGAAACCACTACCTGTCCGTCCTCCGTGCTGACTTTGATATCGGTATTGACCTCCTGCCGAAGTTCACCCTTGGGTCCTTTAACCGTCACAACATTGTCTTTGTCAACGTTTACGGTAACACCCTGGGGGATCTCAATGGGTAAAATTCCTATCCTGGACATTTCTGTTTCTTTTTAATATACGTAACATAATACCTCACCGCCCACGTTCTTTTCCCGGGCTTCCTTGTCGGTCATCACACCCTGTGAGGTAGAAATAATTGCAACACCCAATCCGTTGAGCACCCTGGGAAGCTCCGTATGGTTGGCATACCTTCTGAGTCCCGGACGGCTGGCTCTTTCAATGCCTTTGATGGCAGGCACCTTGGATTCGGGGTGGTACTTCAGGGCAATTTTTATTTTACCCTGCGGACCTGTTTCTTCGAACTTGAAATTCAAAATATACCCTTTTTCAAAAAGGATACGGGTCATATCCCTTTTCAGGTTTGAAGAAGGAATTTCCACAACCCTGTGTTTTGCCATCACAGCATTCCTGATACGGGTAAGATAATCTGCAATAGGATCTGTCATCTCATTTATTATTTTATCGCTTTTTTACCAACTTGCTTTTTTAACACCCGGGATAAGTCCTGAGGAAGCCATTTCCCTGAAGACGATCCTGCTGACCCCGAACTGCCTCATATAGCCTTTCGGCCTTCCGGTCAGTTTGCACCGGTTATGCAGCCTTACCGGATTTGAATTTCTCGGGAGAAGGCTGAGACCTACATAATCCCCTTCAGCTTTCAGCCTGGCTCTTTTTTCAGCGTATTTTTCAACCAGTTGTTTACGCTTTACTTCACGGGCTTTCATCGATTCTTTAGCCATACAAAATCTTTTTTATTTTTTAAATGGTAATCCAAATTCTTTCAGGAGCGCGATCCCTTCTTCGTCGGTTCGTGCCGTAGTTACGAAGGTGATCTCGAGACCCATGATCCTGCTGATCTTGTCGATATCGATCTCGGGGAAAATGATCTGTTCGCTGATACCCAGCGTATAATTGCCTTTGCCATCGAGCTTGCCACTGACACCGTTGAAATCCCTGATCCTGGGAAGGGCAACATTGATAAGCCTGTCCAGGAATTCAAACATTTTCACGCGCCGCAAAGTCACCTTCACGCCAATGGGCATGCCCTTCCTGAGCTTGAAGTTCGACACGTCTTTGGTGGAGAAAGTCTGAATAGCTTTCTGTCCGGCGATGTTCGACAATTCCTCCTGGGCTGCATCGATAAGCTTCTTATCGGCAACAGCCTGACCAACACCTGAATTGATGACGATCTTGCTTAGTCGCGGAACCTGCATTACAGATCCGTAGCTGAACTTTTTGGTAAGTGCCGGGATGATCTCCTCGAAATACTTCGTTTTAAGGCTCGGTATATAGTCCATTACTTGATTTCCTCTCCTGATTTTTTAGAATACCTGACAACTTTGTTTTTATCGTTAAGTTTTCTTCCGATACGGGTTGCTTTACCGCTCGACGGGTCTACAAGGTTAAGGTTGGATATATGAATGGGAGCTTCCTGCCGGGTAATGCCACCCTGGGGATTACGTGAATTGGGTTTCGTGTGCTTTGATACCATATTCACACCTTCCACGATGGCCCTTTCCTTATCCCTGAAAATATCGAGGACCTTGCCCTGCTGGCCTTTGTATTCGCCTGCGATGACGTGGACCTGGTCTCCCTTCCTGATATGAAATTTCCTTTGCATCTGGGTTTGCTTTATATATTATAATACTTCGGGTGCCAGTGATACGATCTTCATGTATTTGTCGCGCAGTTCCCTCGCAACGGGCCCGAATATACGTGTGCCGCGCATTTCGTCAATATTATTGAGAAGAACAACAGCATTGTCATCGAACCGGATGTAGGAACCGTCGGCACGCCGAACTTCTTTTTTAGTGCGAACAACCACGGCCTTACTCACCTGGCCTTTTTTGATTTCACCGGCAGGCACAGCGCTCTTAACACTGACCACGATCTTATCACCAATACTGGCATAGCGTCTTCCGGTACCACCGAGTACCCGGATACAAAGAACCTCCTTTGCACCGCTGTTATCGGCTACTAATAGTCTGCTTTCTTGCTGTATCATGGTTACTTAGCTCTTTCAATAATTTCTACTAATCTCCAGTTCTTACTTTTACTCAGCGGCCGGGTTTCCATTATTCTTACAGTGTCGCCAATGTTGCACTCATTTTTATCATCGTGAGCCATAAATTTGGAAGTCTTATTAACAAACTTACCGTAGATGGGGTGCTTTACCTTTGTTTTCACAACGATCACGATCGATTTTTGCATTTTATTGCTGACAACGACACCGACGCGCTCTCTTCTGAATTTTCTTAACGTCTCCATGTATATAAATTAGCTTTTGGATTGTTCGCTTTTACCAGTCTCCCTTTTTTGACGTTCGGTGAGGAGCCGGGCAATATTCTTTTTTGCATCCCTGATTTTTATAGGATTATCAAGAGGAGAAACTGCATGGTTCATTCTCATCCGTGCCAGCGTCTCCCGTTCGGTGTTGATCCTTTCAAGAAGTTCCTTATCGGATAATTCTTTGACTTCAGAATTTTTCATCTTTTAATAATTGATTTCAGTAGGATGATTAACCTTCATTTATTAAAACACTTACTATTGGTTAAAATCATAGTCACGTCTTACAATGAACTTCGTGATGATCGGAAGTTTCTGAGCGCCCAGCCGGAGAGCCTCCCTGGCCACTTCGTAAGGAACGCCTTCAGCTTCCATGATGATCCTCCCGGGAGTGATAGGCGCCACGAATCCTTCGGGAGCACCCTTACCCTTACCCATACGCACTTCAGCAGGCTTCTTGGTTATCGGTTTGTCAGGAAAGATCCGGATCCATATCTGGCCTTCCCTCTTCATGTAACGGGTCACAGCCTGGCGGGCAGCTTCGATCTGCCTTCCCGTGATCCAGGCCTCTTCCAGCCCCTTGATACCGAAAGAACCGAATGCAAGCTGGTTGCCTCTCTGGGCATTGCCTTTCATTTTCCCTTTCTGCTGCCTTCTGAACTTAGTCTTCTTTGGTTGTAACATGGCTATATCTGAATTTCAGTTTCTTATTTCCTGCCTTTCTTACGGAATCCGCCTTTGGGCTTGACATTTTTAGCGCCGATATTGGGAGCGAGATCCCTTTTGCCAAAGATCTCACCATTGCAGATCCAGACTTTGATCCCGATAACACCTACCTTGGTATGGGCTTCACTGAGTGCGTAATCGATATCGGCCCTGAGGGTATGAAGGGGGATACGTCCATCCTTGTACGTTTCATTTCTCGCCATTTCAGCTCCTCCGATACGCCCGGAAATCAGGACCTTAATACCTTCGGCTCCCATCCTCATCGTCGACGCGATGGCCATTTTGATGGCCCTGCGGTAAGAGATCTTTCCTTCCACCTGCCGTGCAATATTATTGGCTACGATGGTTGCATCAAGTTCGGGACGTTTCACCTCGAAGATGTTGATCTGAACTTCCTTCTTGGTGATGTTCTTCAGCTCTTCCTTCAGCTTATCGACTTCCTGTCCTCCCTTACCGATAATGATCCCTGGTCTTGCGGTATTCACCGTAACGGTGATAAGCTTGAGGGTTCGCTCAATAACGATCTTGGATATACTGGCCTTTGCCAGACGGGCATTGAGATATTCACGGATCCTGGTGTCTTCGATCAGCTTACCTGAATAATCTTTACCGCCGTACCAGTTAGAATCCCATCCCTTGATGATCCCTAAACGATTTGATATCGGATTAACTTTCTGTCCCATCTATTGATTGTTTGTTTCAATTTCATTTGTATTAACCATGCTGTCTACCATAATGGTAACATGATTTGATCTTTTCCTGATCCTGTGAGCGCGACCCTGGGGAGCAGGACGAAGTCTCTTCAATGTCCTTCCCTGATCAACAAATACCTCGCTCACATAAAGATTACTGTCCTCAATTCTCACTCCTTCGTTCTTGGTCTGCCAGTTGGAAATGGCTGAAAGAAGGAGTTTCTCAACCTTTTTTGAAGCCTCTTTCTGACTGAATTTGAGTACGTCAAGTGCACGGTTAACCTCCATGCCGCGGATCAGATCAGTAACGAGCCGCATTTTTCGCGGAGAAGTGGGACAGTTTTTCAGCACAGCATACGAAATGTTACTCTGCTCCTCTTTTCTCTGTTCGGCTCTGTTTCTTTTTCTAGCACCCATTGTTCTGTTATTTTCAGGATAATATTATTTCTGTTTGCCACCATGTCCCCTGAAAATACGGGTCGGGGCAAATTCGCCGAGTTTATGACCAACCATATTTTCAGTGATGTAAACCGGGATGAATTTATTCCCGTTGTGAACAGCGATGGTCTGTCCGACGAAATCCGGAGAGATCACCGATCTTCTCGACCAGGTTTTGATCACCTGCTTTTTCCCGGTCTGGGTCATATCAAGTACCCGCTTCTCCAGTTTGAAATCGATAAAGGGACCTTTTTTAAGCGAACGGCTCATATTTTACTTATTTTTTCTTTCTACGTTCAACAATAAACTTATTGGAAGCATTCTTTTTCTTGCGGGTTATATACCCTTTGGCGATCATACCTGTCCTGGACCTGGGATGGCCACCGGAAGCACGTCCTTCACCACCACCCATCGGGTGATCTACCGGGTTCATGGCGACACCTCTGACCCTGGGTCTTATGCCGAGCCATCTCGACCTGCCGGCTTTTCCCGACTTAATGAGGCCGTGATCGGCATTGGATACCGAACCAATGGTGGCGCGGCAGGTTGTCAGGATCATTCTCATTTCACCGGAGGGCATTTTCAGAATGGCATATTTACCGTCTCTCGAAGTAAGCTGAACGGAAGATCCTGCACTCCTGGCAATCGATCCGCCTTTTCCGGGTTTCTGCTCAACATTGTGAACGATCGAACCCAGCGGGATCTTTCCGAGGGGAAGCGTATTTCCGAGATCGGGAGCCACTTCGGCGCCGGATTCGATGGTCTGTCCGACCTTTAATCCATTAGGTGCCAGGATGTATCTTTTTTCGCCGTCGGCATAAACGACGAGGGCGATCCTTGCAGAACGGTTGGGATCATACTCAATGGTTTTTACCACTGCAGGGATCCCGTCCTTATTCCTTTTAAAATCGATGATCCTGTACTTTCTCTTGTGACCGCCACCCGTATACCTCATTGTCATTTTGCCTGTGTTGTTCCTTCCGCCGCTTTTGGAAATGGGGGCAAGAAGGGACTTCTCAGGCACCGAGGTGGTGATGTCATCAAAGCTGGATATTATTTTGAATCTCTGACCTGGTGTAACAGGTTTTAATTTTCGTACTGCCATCTTATTTAAATGTTGCTATAGAAATCAATAGTTTCACCCGCTGCCAGTGTGATCACGGCTCT
Organism: uncultured Bacteroidales bacterium; assembly: GCA_963771005.1. GTDB lineage: Bacteria > Bacteroidota > Bacteroidia > Bacteroidales > DASQZK01. Next base: position 490,848 of record CAVYRO010000003.1, on the reverse strand, counting down.
TTTCGTTGCGGCTGTTTTCCCCTTTATCGCACCGCCCCGGGTAAAACGGCTTTTCATTTTGCCGCGGGCGATCATGGTATTGACCGATTTCACTGTTACGCTGTACATATCCTCAACCGCCTTTTTGATCTGGAGCTTGTTGGCTTTCCTGTCAACCAGGAAGCCATAACGGTTGCTTTTTTCACTCATGCCGGTGAATTTTTCAGTCACGATAGGCTTTATTAAAATATCCATGGCCTGCTATGCTTAATTGTTTGAAGTTGTCGATTGCAGAACATCAAGCGAACTCTCAACAAACAATAGAGTTGTTGCCTTCATTATCTCATAAGTATTTAATTCGGAGATAGTTATAACCCTGGAGTTCTGCAAATTTCGAGACGACAAATATAAATTATTATTTCTATCTTTTAAAACGAATAGTGACTTTTTATCTCCAAGGTTCAGATTTTTCTGAATGGCAACAAATTCTTTTGTTTTGGGTGCATCGAGGCTGAAATCTTCGACTACAATGACCTCATTATTTTTTGCCTTATAGGAGAGAGCGGAAAGCCTTGCCAGTTGTTTGACCTTCTTGTTCAGTTTAAAAGAATAGTTTCTCGGGGTGGGACCGAAAACGCGTCCGCCTCCACGGAAGAGCGGATTTTTTATATCCCCGAAGCGGGCGGTGCCGGTACCTTTCTGCTTCTTGATCTTCCTCGTGCTCCCGGCAACTTCGCCTCTCTCCTTTGCCTTATGGGTGCCCTGCCTTTTGTTGGCGAGGTACTGTTTCACATCGAGATAGATCGCATGATCGTTGGGAGCTATTCCGAAGATCGTATCTTCAAGTTTAACCTTTTTGCCGGTTTCCTTACCGTCTATGCTTAATACAGCTAATTCCATTATTTCTCAATAATTAAATATGAACCATTCGAACCTGGAACGGAACCTTTCAATAACAGGAGGTTACTTTCAGGTATGATTTTCACTACTTTCAGGTTCAGGACTTTCACTCTGGCGGAACCTTGTTGTCCGGCCATTCTCATTCCCTTGAACACTCTCGAAGGGTAGGAAGAAGCGCCGAGGGAACCCGGTGCCCTGAGCCTGTTGTGCTGACCATGGGTAGAGTCGCCTACACCGCGGAAACCATGTCTTCCAACAACGCCCTGAAAGCCTTTTCCCTTACTTACGCCTACAACGTCGAGCCATATATCATCCCGGAAATAGTCGACGGTTATCACGTCACCGGCTTTCCAGTCCTTAACGAAGCCTTTCAGTTCGACGACCTTTTTCCGGGCAGTGGTATTTGCTTTTTTGAAATGGCCCAGCATAGCTTTCGTCGTACTTTTTTCCTTCTTCTCATCAAAGGAGAGTTGAATAGCGGCGTAGCCGTCACTATCGACAGTTTTTACCTGGGTTACCACGCAGGGACCGGCCTGAATTACTGTACAGGGAACATTTTTACCATCCTCGTCGAAGATGGAGGTCATACCGACTTTTTTACCAATTAATCCTGGCATTTTATTTAGCTTTTACGAAATATTATACTTTAATCTCTACCTCAACACCGCTGGGGAGTTCAAGCTTCATCAATGCATCGATGGTCTTGGGGGTCGAACTGTAAATGTCGAGTAGACGTTTGAATGAAGAAAGCTGGAATTGTTCCCTTGATTTCTTGTTTACAAACGTCGACCGCAATACCGTATAAACCCTTGTATGTGTGGGCAGGGGAATAGGCCCGCTCACAACCGCACCGGTTGATTTTACCGTTTTTACGATCTTCTCGGCAGATTTATCCACCAGATTGTGGTCGTACGACTTAAGTTTAATTCTGATCTTCTGGCTCATTCTATTTTAACTGTTATGCAAATGTTTTACCACTTACCTTTTCTAATATCTGTTTCGACAGATTGCCTTCCACTTCCTCGAAATGCGAGAATTCCATGGTGGCCGTTGCCCGGCCCGATGTAAGAGTTCTCAGTACAGTTACATAACCGAACTGCTCCGCCAGCGGAACCTTCGCTTTAATCACCCTGGCGCCGGCTTTCGACTCCATGCCCTCAACCTGACCGCGTCGCTTATTGAAATCGGAGATCACATCACCCATGTATTCCTCGGGTGTATTGACCTCGGCGGACATAATGGGTTCGAGCAGGACCGGCCTGGCCTTGGCTGCGGCTTTTCTGAATGCATTTTTAGCAGCAATCTCAAATGACAGTGAATCGGAATCGACGGGGTGGAATGAACCATCCAGGAGGACAACCTTCAGGCTGTCGACCGGGAAACCGGCCAGGGGGCCGTTACTCATCGATTCACGGAATCCTTTCTCAACGGAAGGAATATATTCTTTCGGGACGTTTCCGCCCTTGATCTGACTGATGAACTGAAGTCCTGTGACGCCCTCGTCGGCAGGAGAGATACGTACGGTAATATCGGCAAATTTACCGCGGCCGCCGGATTGTTTCTTGAAGACTTCGCGGAATTCGATCTCGGAAGTGATGGCTTCCTTGTAATTGACCTGCGGACGTCCCTGGGAGCATTCCACCTTGAATTCCCTTCTGAGCCTGTCGACGAGTATCTCCAGGTGCAGTTCGCCCATACCGGAAATGATGGTCTGGCCGCTATCGGGGTCGGTCTTCACCTGGAATGTGGGATCCTCTTCCATAAGTTTATGAAGTGCCATCGAAAGCTTGTCCATATCAAGCTGGGTCTTGGGCTCAATGGCTACGTTGATAACCGGCTCGGGGAATGTCATACTTTCCAGCACGATTGGTTTATTGATCGCGCAGAGTGTGTCACCCGTGCGAAGATCCTTAAAACCGACTGCCGCACAAATATCACCGGCCTCCACTTCCTGGCGCGGATTCTGCTTATTGGCGTGCATCTGGTAGAGCCGGTTTACGCGGTCTTTCTTTCCTGTACGGGTATTGAGCACCATGGTGCCTTCCTTGAGGGTGCCGGAGTATATCCTGAGGTAGGCGAGCCTTCCGACGAAGGGGTCGGTTGCAATTTTGAATGCGAGGGCTGCCAGGGGAGCGTCAGAATCGGCTTCCCTGGTCTCTTCCTTATCGTTATCGGGATTGATGCCTGTGACGGCTTCAACGTCGAGCGGACTCGGAAGGAGAGCGACGATGCCGTCGAGCAAACGCTGTATACCTTTATTTTTAAATGCGGAGCCACAGAAAACAGGAACGATCTGACGACGGATGGTAGCCAGCCGTGTTGCCTGCATGAATTCTTCAACGGTAATGGCGGTCCTGTCTTCAAGGAATCTTTCGAGAAGGGTGTCGTCGGAAACGGCAACAGCCTCAACGAGTTTTTCGCGCCATTCTTCCGTGAGTTCCACCATATCTTCAGGAACTTCTTCCTTGGTATATTTCATACCGAGGGTTTCATCCTCATGCCAGATCACGGCTTTCCGTTCAATGAGGTCGATCACGCCCCTGAAGTTGTCCTCGTCGCCAATGGGGATCTGCATGGGAATGGCATTGGCGCCCAGTTTGTCCTTCATTTCCTGTACGACAGAGAAAAAATCGGAACCTACCCTGTCGAGCTTATTAATGAAAGCGAGGCGGGGTACGTTATATTTGTCAGCCTGCCTCCAAACGGTTTCAGACTGCGGTTCAACACCTCCCACACCGCAGAAAACAGCGATGACACCGTCAAGTACGCGTAGTGAACGCTCCACTTCAACGGTGAAATCAACATGACCCGGTGTGTCGATGATATTGATTTTGTATTTGTTATCGTTATAGTCCCAGAATGCCGTTGTAGCAGCAGAAGTGATTGTGATTCCCCGTTCCTGTTCCTGCACCATCCAGTCCATGGTCGCGGCACCCTCATGTACTTCTCCTATCCTGTGGGTAATCCCTGTGTAGAACAAAATGCGTTCCGTGGTGGTGGTTTTTCCCGCATCAATATGGGCCATGATCCCGATATTCCTCGTGTATTTCAGATCCTTATTCATCTGTACTTCTTCTTCCTCTCTATATTCTTCTTCTTTACTGTTTAATCGCTCTGCTTAGAACCTGAAATGTGCGAAAGCTTTATTGGCTTCGGCCATGCGGTGAGTGTCTTCTTTTTTCTTATAGGCACCGCCTTCATTATTATAAGCAGCCATAATCTCTGCTGCAAGCTTGTCAGCCATGGAATGGCCGGAACGTTTGCGTGCAAAGAAGATCAGGTTCTTCATTCCGATGGATACTTTTCTCTCGTTACGGATCTCCATGGGGACCTGGAAGGTTGCTCCACCCACACGGCGGCTTTTTACCTCGACCTGCGGAGTGATGTTATCCTGGGCAATTTTCCAGATCTCAACAGGTGACTTGCCTTCCTTACTACCCATTTTTTCAGTAATAATATCCATGGCACCGTAAAATACCCCGTAGGATATGCTCTTCTTCCCGTCGAGCATCAGGTTGTTCACGAACCTCGTAACTTCCGTATCTCCGAATTTCGGATCGGGAAGCAGAATTCTTTTCTTCGGTTTCGCTTTTCTCATTTCTTCTTACTTATTCTTATTTACTTTTAGGTCTCTTCGCACCGTATTTTGAACGCCTCTGGGTTCTTCCTTCAACGCCCGATGCATCAAGGGCACCGCGGATCAGGTGATAACGGACACCCGGAAGGTCCTTTACCCTGCCGCCCCGGATCAGCACAATGGAGTGCTCCTGAAGGTTATGACCTTCGCCGGGGATATATGCGTTCACTTCCTTTCCGTTGGTCAGCCTTACCCTTGCCACCTTCCTCATTGCTGAATTCGGTTTTTTGGGCGTAGTTGTATAAACACGGACACACACTCCCCTTCTCTGCGGACAGGAGTCAAGGGCAGGCGCCTTGCTCTTTTCAACTATCTTCTGACGGCCTTTTCTTACTAACTGTTGAATCGTTGGCATACAGTATAAATTCTAATGTTTAATTAAACTTTTTCCGAAACGGGTTGCAAAGGTATTCTTTTTTTTAAAAAAACAATAATGTTTACAAAAATTATTTGGCTGATTCTGACGGAAAAAACCTTTGTCTTCCCCGCTTGTATGCCAAACGATACAACCCTATTTCGGGCTGCGAATATATATATTATATGTATGCGAAAAATGAAAATCTGTATAATTTTGATCAGGATCAGGGTCCGGGGATGGATTCAGCTGGGTGAGGATAGCCGGCCTTAAACAATCCTCCAAACATTTCACCCATTCCTTGTCTCTTCTCAAAAATTTATTATTTTTGCATCACTTGATTAATTAGTATCAGAAAGAAAACCCGATGACCCTTCGGCTTCGCTCAGGGACCGGTCAATTCGATGAACGAAGAACTTTTCGGATGGTGGTAAGGCAGGCAAAAGACCCTTCTTGCGAAAGTCACTGAATTTTAAATTTATACATAGGGGCCTTTTGCCTGCCTTACCACCACCCGAAAAGTTCACCCTCTTGAATGAAGTCACCGGTCACTGAGCGGAGACGAAGGGTCATCGGGTTTTCTTGCAAACGCTAATTACGGTTTATTCTTTGAAGTTAAAGCCAATACGCAAATATTCATTTAATCCAGATCGTCAAATATGAAAACGTATTCCACAAATCAGATTAAAAATATCGTACTGCTCGGAAACGCTGGTTCAGGAAAAACAACCCTGGCAGAAGCCATGCTGTTTGAAGGGGGTGTGATCGACCGTCGCGGTGATATCTCGGCAAAAAACACCGTTTCGGACTACAATGCCATCGAGCAGGAAAATGCAGGGTCCATTTTCTCAAGTGTACTTTATACCGAATACAACAATTGTAAGATAAATATACTTGATGCTCCTGGTGCGGATGATTTTGTGGGAGGTGCTGTTTCCAGTCTTCATGTGGCCGACTCAGCCGTTATGCTCATCAATGCCCAGAACGGGCTCGAAGTTGGAACCGAGATCCATAACCGGTGGGTGGAACGTTTTAATAAGCCGATGATCTTTGTGGTCAATCATCTGGATCACGATAAAACCAATTTCGAGAAGACCATCGAAATGATGAATGAAAGATACGGAAGTAAGGTAGCCATATTGCAGTACCCTGTAAATGCAGGGCCTTCATTCGATTCTTTTATCGACCTGATCCAGATGAAACTGTATAAATATCCTGCTGACGGCAGTAAGCCGCAGATTACGGATATTCCTGATTCCGAAGCCGCACGGGCCGAGGAAATGAAGGCAGAACTTGTTGAAAAAGCTGCGGAAAACGATGAAGCCCTGATGGAGATCTTTTTTGAAAAGGAAACCCTTGAAGAGCAGGAAATGCGCAAGGGCATCCTGACCGGTATCCTGACCGGAGGGATGTATCCCGTATTCTGTACATCCGCCAGAAAAAATATAGGCGTCGGACGCCTGCTCGAATTTATTTCAAATGTACTTCCAACACCTGACCAGGTACCCGGCCTGAAAAATACTAAAGGCAATGAGGTAAAGATCGACCCGAAAGGTCCCTCCACACTTTTCGTCTTTAAAAGCTCCGTTGAATCACATATCGGTGAGATCCATTTTTTTAAAATTATCTCCGGGGAAATTTCCGAGGGTATGGATTTAACCAATGCCCGCACTTCGAACAAGGAAAGGATCTCGCAACTTTTTGCCGTTTTTGGGAAAAACAGGAGCAAGATAACCAAACTCTCAGCAGGAGATATCGGCGCAACTGTTAAACTAAAAGCCACCAAAACCAATGATACCCTCTCCACGGGCAATATTGAAATGGCCCCCATCGCTTTCCCGGAACCCAAATTCCGTACTGCGATCAGACCTGCCAGCGAGGGAGAAGAAGAAAAACTAGGGGAATCCCTGAACCGGATTCACGACGAGGATCCCACCCTGCTCATCGAACATTCCAAGGAACTAAAACAGATTATCGTATCGGGACAGGGTGAACATCACCTGAACATCGTAAAATGGCAGCTGGACAATCTTTATAAGGTTGATTCCGAATTTATTACGCCTAAGATCCCCTACCGGGAAACCATCACCAAAGCAGCCCAGTCCGATTACCGCCACAAAAAACAATCAGGCGGTGCCGGCCAGTTCGGCGAGGTGCACATGATCATCGAACCACATACGGATGGAGCCGCCGAACCCGACATGTTTAAACTCAACGGTAAGGATTATAAGATCTCGATCCGGGGACGGGAAGAACATAAGCTCCCCTGGGGCGGAAGCCTTTGGTTTTACAATTGTATCGTCGGGGGATCCATCGATACGAGGTTTTTGCCTGCCATTCTCAAAGGGATAATGGAAAAAATGGAAGAAGGTCCCCTCACAGGTTCATATGCCCGCGATATCCGGGTGTTTGTATATGACGGGAAAATGCACCCGGTCGATTCAAATGAAATCTCGTTCAGGCTTGCCGGCCGGAACGCTTTCAGAAATGCGTTTAAAAATGCCGGACCCAAGATCCTCGAGCCCGTTTACGTGGTGGAGGTGCTCGTTCCTTCCGACAGGATGGGCGATGTCATGAGTGACCTTCAGGGCCGCCGTGCCATTGTGCAGGGTATGAGCAGTGAGAAAGGGTTCGAAAAGATCACAGCCAAAGTGCCACTCGCCGAAATGAACAAATATTCGACCTCATTGAGCTCCCTCACCAGCGGACGTGCGATGTACTCGATGCACTTCAGCGAATACGCGCCGGTCCCGGGTGAAATCCAGGATCAGCTCCTTAAGGCATACGAGGCCGAGCAGGAAGAGGAATAGCGAGCGAACGGAGAAGGTCGCAAAAGGTAAACCAACCTTCCGGCTCCCCTCCGGTACCGATGGTCCGGGAACCGCGAACATCGGACATGGAAGTGGAACATGGAACCGGGAAACCCTCCCTGCCTGACTCCACACATAACCTCACTGTCCACCTCACCCCCCTCTCCTGAAAATGGGAGGGGGTGATACCTCAATGGTGATCGCAGGTGAATTCCATGAGAAAAGATCTCATCGTGATCTCACCGTGTTCAACTCTTCCGGAAACCGAAACCTGAACCGGGGAAGCCTTTGGCTGACGAGCTCAGCGAAGCTAAACCTGAAGCCTCAAAACTGGAAAATCTACTTCGCCAAATCCCGGAATTTTGTATTGCATTACATAAAAAATTGAATTTTATTGTATTACGATACATAATTTTACTTAATTTATTGTATTACGATACATAATTTTACTTAATTTATTGTATCATACTACAAAAACGGGCTGTACCTTTTTTAGCAGCTAACCAGGGCCTGGTACGATTTAATCCCTCAAGATCGCCCTGATAACCGATTCCATTCCAATTACCATCGAAGGGCGCAACCGTTTACAACAGTTCCAAAACTCTGACAACTCGCAAATCTGAAACCTTCGCTGCTTCATCCCCTACCCAAACTTTTTTTACCCCCCGGTGTTCCTAATCATTGGATTGCATCCCCCTTCATTCATCCGCCCCAGGGTTCCACTTTATGACTGAAATTTCAGAAGATGAAAAAAAGCATAATTATCATCCTGGCCGTGGTGGCGGTGCTGGTGATCATCCGCCTGATCCTTCCATCGGTGATTACAAAGGTCATCAATAAAAAACTGTCCGCTCTAAATGGTTATAAGGGCCATGTTCTCGATGTGGATCTTAATCTCTACAGGGGAGCGTATGTGATCGACAGCCTGGTTATCGAAAAACTGGAAGATAGCATACCGGCCCCTTTCCTGGTCATACGGGAGCTTGATCTTTCGGTTCACTGGAAGGCACTTTTCCATGGCCGGATCGTCGGAGAGATCATTTTCAATCAACCCGTAGTCAATTTTGCAGTTTCAAAAACAGGGGCGAAAAAAAAGACGGTCCAGGATGGTTCGGGAGTAGACTGGATTACCACGTTCGAAGGGCTTATACCGCTCAGGATCAATAGGTTCGAAGTAAATGGCGGAGAGATTGCTTACAGGGATTTTACAACCAATCCGAAAGTGGATATACAGGTAAGCAACCTTGATCTTCTCATTACCAACCTGAGCAATGTAACGGATCGTTCAAAAGAGTACCCTACATCCCTGTCCGCTTCGGCGAAATCCTTCGGCGACGGTTCCATCAGCATCGATGGACGAATGAATGTATTGAAACAGATTCCCGATATGGACATTAATCTGAAACTGGAAAACGTTCAACTGACCAAACTGAATAATTTTCTACGGGCCTATGCCAACCTGGATGCGGAAGCAGGGGTATTCAATATGTATTCGGAAATCCTTGTGAAAGATGGTGTGGTGGACGGATACATTAAGCCCCTGATGCAGAAGGTGAAGATTCTCGACTGGAAACAGGAAGATAAGAAATTTTTCGGAAAGGTCTGGGAAGCGATAGCCGGGGGGATCTCAGAACTACTTGAAAATCAGCCTAAGGACCAGATTGCCACCAAAATTCCGCTCACAGGGAACATCAAAGACATAAAAACCGGCGTCTTTCCGGCTATCTGGAATATTTTCAAAAATGCATTCGTGCAAGCATTCCGGAAGGGACTGGATTATACAATCGGATCCGGGGAAGCTAAATGACCTCAGCGATATAAATAGACTACCCCCCTGTAAACACCCCTCTGGTATTTTATATTGTCATACCCCCTGGCCTCGATTACATAATAATAGGGCCCCGGACTGGCTTCCCTGTTCGAATCCTTCACATGACCGTCCCATCCGTCCCAGGAATAAAGATCATCAATCCCGGCCTTATAGACAAGTGCGCCGGAACGGCTGTATATGTATATATTGAATTGCTTTATGGATTTAAAGTTCACTTTGAAATAATCGTTGATATCATCCCCGTTTGGTGTAAATACATTCGGCACCTTTAATTCCGACGGCGATACAATGATGGGTTTCTCCACCCTGAAGGTATCGACGCATCCCTCCTGGCTCGTGGCTACAAGTGCAGGGTAATAATCATGGGGTATGAGATAGGTATACTCCGGCTGATAATCCATATCCCCTGTTAATTCATTGGCGAAAAAATCCGATTTCAGGGTATCCGAAAATATCCATTCGAATGAGGCCCCGTTCTGCGATCTGTTGGTGAACCTGACCCTTAAGGGGGCATCGTCTTCGGTTGGATCCGAAGGAGTGACAAATTCCTCCTTATCTGCCTTGTCGAAGAATTCAAAGCTGAATTCCGACTTAACCTGTATACTCTCATAAAACACGGAGTCCCGCACGGTCATTCCGAAACTGTCGGTGACGGTAAGAAAATACCAGGTATCCTTATAAGGAGGGAGATAGGAAGTATTCGGATCAAGGACACGATCGGCATTGGGAATGACCAGGTCCGGATTATCTGACGTCCATAAAAACCGGAATCCGTTCACAGGCCTTACGTTTCCTTCCGTATCAAGCTGCATCCGGATCTTATCTCCTGAACCGGGATCATAGATGTAAAATGTATCAAGTGTCACCATACCACTCATCACCAGGAAGTCGCAAGTGTACTTGTAGGGAAGCACATTCCCCGAAGGAGTTTTTTCAATATGGGCGTCCATATCGTCGATAAAAACCCATGCAATGAAGGAAGTGTCCGTTCCGGCACCATCGGAGACCCTGACACGGTACCCGCCGGTTTCCAACCCGGCCGCCGTGGATTGCCCTGAGTTGCCGTCAGTCTGAAATACGGGCCCGAATGAAAGGGAAAGGGTGTCAAAGGCAGACCATTCAAAGCTGAAATTTCCGGCAGAGGGAGCGGTTGCCGTCAGAACTCCGGAAACGTCATCACCGGGAAATTCGTACCAGGTAAACACCCGGGCGCTGTCGGTGCCCGCGGCTGTTTTGTAAACAATATATCCGGATTGCCCGGCTGATGGGGAGCTGACCTGTGCAAAAATCCCCCCTGTTAAAAGGAGGAAAATAAAGGTTAGATGATATTTTTTATTCGGAAATTGCAGCAAGGGTCAGTCAGTTTGGTTTTAGAATAACTTACCTGTCTCTGAAATATTTTGTGAAAATTGAAAAAAAATATTTCCTGTGCAATGTTACGAAAAAAAATAACGGACGCTAATAAGAGGTTTGGGATGGACGGAAGAATTTGGTGATTTGGTGATTTGGTGATTTGTTGAATGGAATTCAAACCATCTGTGATAATCTGTGAAATCTGTGGTGAAACTCCCCGAAGAATTTGGTGATTTGGTGATCTGGTGATTTGGTGAAGTGGAAGAGGAAGAGGAAGTGGAAGAGGAACACGGATCTTCTGAAGAATTTGTTGATTTATTGATTTGTTGATTTGTTGAATGGAATTCAAACCATCTGTGATAATCTGTGAAATCTGTGGTGAAACTCCCGGAAGAATTTGGTGATTTGGTGATTTGGTGATTTGGTGAAGTGGAAGAGGAAGAGGAACACGGATCTTCTGAAGAATTTGTTGATTTATTGATTTGTTGATTTGTTGAATGGAATTCAAACCATCTGTGATAATCTGTGAAATCTGTGGTGAAACTCCCTGAAACCATTTCAAACCATTTCAAACCATATCAAACCATTTCAAACCATTTCAAACAATATCAAACCATTTCAAACAATATCAAACCATTTCAAACAATATCTAACAATCTTTAATTAGTTTAACCTGGAAATTTTAATTTTAAAAATTCTAATTTTGGCAACTCAAAAAGAGAGACCGTGGAAAAGATACTATCAGAGCTGAACAAGCCCCAGAGGGAGGCGGTGGTCAATTACAAGGGACCGACGCTTGTCATAGCGGGAGCCGGCTCGGGAAAGACCCGGGTTCTCACCTACCGGATCGCCAATATGCTGGCTAACGGCATCCCTCCTTCCCAGGTGCTCGCTCTTACCTTCACCAACAAGGCGGCAAACGAGATGAAGGAACGCATTGCCCTTCTCGTAGGATATAACAATGCCCGGCATCTCTGGATGGGAACCTTTCACTCCATCTTCGCCCGTATCCTTCGCGCCGAATCGAAGGCACTCGGCTATCCTTCAACCTATACCATCTATGATACGCAGGATTCGCGCAACCTGGTCAAAACAATCATCAAGGAGCTGAAGCTCGACGACAAGATCTATAAACCCGCCGAGGTCCTCGGCAGGATCTCCAATGCAAAGAATAACCTGATAACAGCGGAGGCATACGCTACCAATGCAACAATTGAGGCAACTGACAAAAGCACCAGGAGACCGATGTTAAAGGATATCTACAAAAGATATTCCGCCCGGTGCAAAAAAGCGGGTGCCATGGATTTCGACGATCTCCTGCTGAATACGAACATTCTCTTCCGGGACCATCCGGCGATCCTGCAAAAGTACATGGACCTGTTCCGTTACATTCTCGTCGATGAGTATCAGGACACCAACTATTCGCAGTACCTTATCGTGAAGAAACTGGCCCAGGAGCACCGCAATGTGTGCGTCGTGGGTGATGACGCCCAGAGCATCTATTCTTTCCGGGGAGCGCGGATCGAGAATATTCTCACTTTCCGGAGCGATTACCCGGAAGCCGTAACCTATAAGCTGGAACAGAATTACAGGTCGACACAGAATATCGTCAACGCAGCGAATTGCATCATCGCCAAAAATCAGGGACAGATCCCGAAGAAAGTTTTTTCCGAGAAGGATGAAGGGGCCCGGATCAAGATCGTTGAAGCGCGCACCGACAATGAGGAAGGATTTGTTGTAGCCGGCATGATCAGGGATGCTGCGCTTTATGAGCAGGTCCAGTATCGTGATTTTGCTATCCTGTACCGGACGAATGCCCAATCGAGGATCTTTGAGGAATCCATGAGAAAGATGAATATCCCTTACAAGGTATATGGCGGAGTTTCTTTTTTCCAGCGCAAGGAGGTGAAGGATGTCCTCGCCTATTTCCGGGTCATCGTCAACCCCGCTGATGATGAATCTATGAAACGCATTATCAATTATCCGCTGCGGGGGATCGGCAAAACCACGCTGGACAGGATTGAAGCGGCCGCAGCCGGCCGTGATGTTCCGGTATGGGAGGTTTTGACAGACGGTGCCTTCCTCCGCACGGCTTTTAATTCGGGGACTCATCAAAAGATCGCGGGTTTCGTCCAAATGATACGTGAATTCATGACAAAGGTCATAGAAATGGAAGCCTTCGATCTGGCCTTCACTGTAGCTTCGTCGGCCGGCATTCTCAGGGAACTGGGATCCGATAAGACACCCGAGGGAATAAGCAGGTCAGAGAACGTCGAAGCCTTGCTGAACAGTATCCGGGATTACAACGAAAATGAAGAAAATGAAGGAAACACCTCCCTGTCCGATTACCTGCAGGAAGTTACCCTTTTCACGGATGCCGACAATGAAAAGGAGGAGGATCATAACAAGGTGACGCTGATGACCGTCCATTCGGCCAAGGGCTTGGAATTCAGGCAGGTTTTCCTGGGAGGGCTGGAAGAAGAATTATTCCCGTCACAGATGTCCACCTCCATGCCTAAAGACCTGGAGGAGGAAAGGCGGCTTTTTTACGTTGCCGTTACCCGGGCAAAGGACCGCGTCACCATCTCGTATGCCGGGACACGGTATCGCTGGGGACTTCTTACCAATTGCAATCCCAGCAGGTTCATTTCAGAGATCGATGAACAATTTCTGGAGCTACCCCTTTCCCTTTCAACCCAAAGGGAATCCCGCAGGAGAAGCCCTTCCACTGATGAAGATATATTGAACATCCCGGGCTCAGGCGGCGGGAAGACCGGTCTTCCCCATTCCTTTAGAGGTAAAAGACTTGTGAAACCTGATGAGAAAATGCCGCAACCGGACGCCGAAAGTGCGGATCCCTCAATGATACAGGTGGGTATGGAAGTCGAACATCCAAGGTTCGGACGCGGAAAAGTCATCGGTAAGGAAGGAACGCCGCCGAATGTCAAAGCGACGGTATTCTTTAAAAATCACGGGCAGAAGCAGCTTTTACTGAAGTTCGCGAAGCTGAATATTGTAGGATAAGGAATCCTGTGTCTATTCATCTCTGATTTTATTTTTTCGTTTGCTTCTCTCCTCCTTTTATGTTTGCTAACGCCATTAATTTCAGTTACCTTTGCAAAAAAACAGATGGAAGATATGGATTACGATTATAATACCAGCCGGAACAGACTTTTTCTTCCTGAATACGGCAGGAATGTGCAGAAAATGGTTGATCATATTTGTGGGATCGAGGATCGAGAGGAACGCAACCGGGCTGCCCGCACCCTCATCGGGATCATGGGAAACCTGAACCCGCTGCTTCGTGACCAGGGGGATTTTAAACATAAACTATGGGATCATCTCATCATCATATCCGATTTCAGGCTGGACATCGATTCCCCGTACGATAAACCGGAACCTTCCCAGCTTTTGCAAAAGCCCAATCGGATACCCTATAACCAGAACCGCATAAAATACAAACATTACGGCCGCTCCCTCGAATTGATGCTGAAAAAAGCCCTGGAGATGGATGAAGGTGATGAAAAGGAACAGCTCATCGCGGTTCTTGCCAACCACATGAAAAAATCATACCTCACCTGGAACAGGGAAGCCGTCGACGATCAGCAGATCTTCAGCGATCTGAAGGAACTTTCCGGCGGCAGGATCCAGAATTCCGAAGATATGATCAAATTGCTCGAAACCAGGGAGATCCTCAATAAGAACCGTAAGAAAAGGCCGCAAAGAAAACAGAAATAATTCTCTTCTTTTCCGCATGAGCAGTTTCCGGATCGAAGGTGGTCACCGCCTTAAAGGTGAGATCATTCCCCAGGGAGCCAAAAATGAAGCTCTCCAGGTACTATGCGCCTGCCTGCTCACCCCGGAAACAGTCACCATAAGCAATATCCCGGACATCAGTGATATCAATAATCTCATCGGGTTACTCGGTGAGATCGGTGTCGGTATATCAAGGATCTCTGAAAATACGTATGCCTTTACGGCTGCCAATGTCAACATTTCGTACCTGCAGACGGATGAATTCCGGGATAAAAGTGCAGCCCTGCGGGGATCGGTCATGATCGTCGGCCCCCTCCTGGGACGGTTCGGCGCAGCTTACATCCCGCAACCCGGTGGCGACAAGATAGGACGCCGGCGGCTCGATACCCATTTCACCGGATTCCAGAATCTGGGGGCCCGGTTCACCTTCGACAAACGCAGGTATGAGTATTATGTCAATGCCCGGAAGCTGAAGGGCTGTTACATGTTGCTCGATGAAGCGTCGGTGACAGGCACTGCCAATATCATTATGGCTGCCGTCCTGGCCGAAGGGATAACAACCATCTACAACGCCGCCTGTGAACCTTACATCCAGCAACTCTGTCTCATGCTCAACCGGATGGGTGCAAAAATATCAGGCATCGGATCGAACCTGCTCACCATCGAGGGAGTGAGCTCCCTCAGCGGAACCGAACATGCGATCCTGCCCGATATGATCGAGGTGGGAAGCTTTATCGGTCTTGCCGCTATGACCGGTTCCGATATCACAATGAAGAATGTCGGTTACCGGCATCTCGGTATTATCCCCGAATCTTTCCGGAGGCTGGGGATACGGCTTGATGTGAACAACGACGATATCCATATCCCTGCCCAGGATCACTACGAGATCGAGACCTTCATCGACGGCGCTATAATGACGATCGCCGATGCCCCGTGGCCGGGTCTCACCCCCGACCTGCTCAGTGTGATTCTCGTGGTGGCTACGCAGGCCAAAGGCAGCGTACTTATCCACCAGAAAATGTTTGAGAGCCGGCTGTTTTTCGTCGATAAGGTCATCGATATGGGAGCGCAAATCATCTTGTGCGATCCCCACCGGGCTACCGTGATAGGGCAGGACAAAAAAATCAGGCTACGGGCAACCACCATGACCTCCCCCGATATCCGCGCCGGCGTTGCCCTTCTCATCGCAGCCATGTCGGCCGAGGGCATCAGCACCATCCATAACATCGAACAGATCGATCGCGGATACCAGGGTATAGACACCCGGCTGAACAATATCGGGGCCGCCATCGAACGTTTATAACTCAGAAAAAAAATTTTTAGTTATATTTGCATAAATTTACATATCTATATAATCTTAATTTAAAAAGGAATGAAAAAAAAGATCGCAGTCATTCTCCTGGCAGTCATGACTGCCTTTGCTGCCTGCTCAGGAAACAAGGCCGGGGATAATACGAAAGCAGATTCAAAGAAATCTGCCACTGCAGAAAAAAATGAAGTCAAAGTGGGCCTTAACATCGGCAATAAGGCTCCCGAACTGGAGTACCCCTCCCCTAACGGTGAGATCATCAAGCTTTCGTCACTGAAAGGTAAAATGGTACTTATCGATTTCTGGGCTTCGTGGTGCCCTCCATGCCGCATGGAAAACCCGAATCTTGTGAAAACTTACAATGCATTCAAAGATAAAGATTTCAAAAACGGGGATGGTTTCACGATCTACAGCGTCTCCCTGGATGCCGAAAAAAATAACTGGGAGAAAGGCCATAGAGCACGATCATCTTGACTGGCATTCTCATGTAAGCGACCTGAAATACTGGCAATCCGTACCAGCTGCGATGTACCAGGTATCAGGCATCCCCATGAATTACCTAATAGACGGCGACGGGATCATTGTGGCAAAAGGACTCCGGGGAGAATCCCTGGCAATGACGTTGAGCCAGCTGGAAGACTGAAGTCCGGTGAATAAATCGGATTGATTTCATCCAACGCCACCCGTACTGACAGGTCGCGAATTACAGGTCGCGACCTGTCAGTACGGGTGGCGTTGAATGAAAATCAAGGTTTACTACCTGTCAAAAGGTTTATATACCTGCAATAAATTATGCCAAAATGTCTTTAGGTAGTATCTTGGCAAAAAATTTGAGGAAGGGTAGGCATCTCATCTAAATAAGAGCATAAAAAATGGTAAAGAAATCATCCGGGAAAGCAGCTAAAATGAACGATATGGAGAAGGAAGTGAAAGATCCAAAAGTTGCGCAGGAGGAAGTACAAGCGGAAGAACAGGAAGTAAACAAGGACACTTCCGCCGACGAAAACAAAGCCGTGGAGCAGAAGAAAGACGAGTGTGAGCAGAGACTTTCGGAAGTACAGGACAGGTACCTTAGATTATCCGCTGAATTCGATAATTACAGGAAAAGGACGATGAGAGAGAGATCTGAACTGCTGAAAACAGCAAGTGAAGATGTTCTGATCAGGATCCTTCCTGTGTTGGACGATTTTGAAAGGGCCATGGGTTCCATGGAAGAGGCAAAGGATATTGAAGCAATACGTGCCGGCATCTATCTTATATATAATAAATTCAGGGAATTCCTTTCACAGCAGGGTATCCGGGAGATGGATTCGTTAAATGACGATTTTGATACGGATATGCATGAAGCGGTCACTAAAATCCCGGTGCAGGAAGAAAAGAAAAAAGGAAAGGTCGTGGATGTGATTGAAAAAGGTTATCTTTTGAATGAGAAAGTTGTCAGGTACGCAAAAGTCATTATAGGGGAATAAAAATCAATGGGAAAAAGAGATTATTACGAGGTTCTGGGAATATCAAAAGGAGCCACACAAGAGGAGATCAAGAAGGCGTACAGGAAGATGGCCCTGAAGTATCACCCGGATAAGAACCCGGATGATCACACGGCCGAGGATAAATTCAAAGAAGCCGCCGAAGCTTACGAGATACTTTCCGACGTACAGAAGAGGTCAAGGTATGACCAGTTCGGCCATTCGGCCTTCCAGGGCGCCGGGACCAACGGCTTCCATGCCGGGGATATGAGTATGGAGGATATTTTTGAAAGCTTCGGGGATATATTCGGTGATTTCGGCTTTGGCGGGTTCGGAAGAAGCGGCAGAAGAACGGGCCGAAGAACGAACCGCGGATCCGACTTGCGTATCAAGGTTAAGATGAACCTGGGCGAGGTCACAAAAGGTGCGGAAAAAAAGGTTAAAGTTAAAAAATACGTCAGTTGCGATGTATGTAACGGCACCGGGGCGAAAGACGGAAGCGCTTATGAAACCTGTTCCACCTGCCAGGGATCGGGACACGTGACCCGGATTACCAACACCTTTCTCGGACAGATGCAAACCAGCTCGACCTGCCCCAACTGTGGCGGCGAAGGAAGGATCATCTCCGAGAAATGTAGCAACTGTTACGGCGAAGGCATTCTTCCCTCTGATGAAACAATCTCCTTCAATATCCCCGCAGGTGTTTCCGAAGGTATGCAGCTTAAAGTCAGCGGCAAGGGCAATGCAGCCCGCCGTGGCGGCATCAACGGCGACCTTCTCGTGATCATTACCGAAGAAAAGCATCCCGAACTTATCCGCGACGGTAATGACCTGCTGTTTAACCTCTACCTCAGCATGCCTGATGCGCTGCTGGGCACTACAGTGGAGATCCCGACCATCGACAGCAAGGTCAAAATACGAATAGAGCCGGGAACACAACCGGGAAAGATCCTGAGGCTGAGGGGAAAAGGGGTTCCCGACATAAACGGGTATGGGAAGGGAGACCTTCTTGTCTCAATAAATGTATGGATCCCGAAGGAAGTTAGTAAAGAAGAAGCCCGGATTTTTGAAAAACTCAGGGAATCATCTACCTTTATTCCGAACCCTGACAAAAATGAAAAAAGCTTCTTCGAACGCATGAAGAACTTCTTTGAATAATACCTGATTCCATGGAATTCCTGAAGGCAAGTAATGTCGTTAAACAATTTTCGAACCACCTTGCTCTTGACAGGGTGTCGATAAGAGTACCCGAAAATTCCATTTTCGGCCTTCTGGGGCCTAACGGCGCCGGCAAAACCACACTCATCAGGATCATCAACCAGATCACCGCCCCCGACAGCGGTGAAGTAAGCATCGAAGGCCGGCCGCTGAAGCTTTCCGATGTCGCGAAAATCGGGTACCTCCCCGAAGAAAGGGGATTGTACAAAAAAATGAAGGTCGGCGAACAGGCTCTCTACCTGGCCAGGCTGAAGGGACTTACCCGCCAGGATGCGATGAAGCGCCTGAAATACTGGTTTGAGAAATTTGAGATCACCGGCTGGTGGAATAAAAAAGTGGAGGAACTCTCCAAGGGTATGCAACAGAAGGTCCAGTTCATCACCACGGTGGTGCACGATCCCAAACTGCTGATCTTCGATGAGCCTTTCAGCGGCTTCGATCCTATCAATACGAACCTCCTGAAAAGGGAGATCCTCCGTCTGAAGGAGAACGGGTCGACCATCATCTTTTCAACGCATAACATGTCGTCAGTAGAAGAGCTCTGCGATCATATTTCCCTTATCAATAAATCGAAAGTGATCCTGGAAGGAAGGATTGACGAATTACGCAGAACATTCCGTACGAATACTTACGAGGTTTCCTATATCGGCGATCCACTGAAACTGAAGGCCGAACTGCCGGATATTTTCGAGATCGTGAGCGAAAAAATAAATCATAACATTCATTTCGCACGTATTAAGTCGGCCAGCCAGCCCGATAATAATAAATTGATCGCCAGGCTTCTCCCTCATATCGAAATCCAATCGTTCAACGAGGTCATCCCCGGGATGAACGACATCTTCATTCGCGTAGTCGAGGAAACCAACGCCAAAGCTTCCGTCCTATGAACAAAATATTCCTGATCATCCAGCGCGAATATCTCGCAAGGGTCCGAAAAAAATCATTTATCATCATGACTATCCTGGGACCCGTCCTCTTTGCCGCCTTTCTCATTGTCCCTACCTATCTGGCTACCATGCAGGACAAGGAAGAAAAGACCATCGCCGTGGTCGACAGTTCCACCATTTTTCTGAACAATCTCCCCGAATCCGAATACGTAAGATTCACCTACATTCCCGGTACCGAGCTGGAACAACTGAAGAGCAACCTGGCCGGAAGCGGCTATTATGCCATCCTTTATATCCCGGCCAATATCCTGGCTTCCAACACCAGCATCCTGTATTCCGATAAGCAGCCGAGTATGTCCACGCGGATTTATATATCCAATATACTCGATAAAGAGCTGGAGCGGGAGAAACTGAAAGCCCAGCACATCGAGAACCTGGAGAGTATTCTGAAATCCGTGGCTACGAAGGTCAACCTGCGAAACATAACACTCACCGAGGAAGGCACCGAGAAAGAAAGCCATGCAGGCCTTGCCATGGGGATCGGTTATGCGGGAGGCATGCTCATCTACTTCTTTATCTTTCTTTTCGGAGCCATGGTAATGCGTGGAGTGATCGAGGAAAAAGTCAGCAGGATCGTTGAAGTCATCATATCATCCGTTCGCCCTTTCCAGCTCATGATGGGCAAGATCCTCGGAGTCGGGCTTGTGGGGCTGACGCAGTTCATCCTTTGGGTCATTCTCACCCTGGGTATCGTGACAGGCGTTCAGAAAGCCTTCTTCCCACAGCTTACCGAGGCCCCGAACCAGAAAGTGATCAGCCGGGATATCATGTCATCCCCGGGCGACAATGCGGCTGCCGCCGAACCCTACCAGGGCGCCCAGGACAAGAGCCCTGAATTTCTCCGGGAGATTTTCGATTCCCTCGGAAGTGTAAATTTCGGACTCATCATCGGCATGTTCATTTTCTATTTCATCGGCGGATTCATGCTTTACGCCTCCCTTTTTGCCATGGTGGGTTCGGCTGTGGATAATGAGACCGATACGCAGCAATTCATGCTTCCCATAACGGTTCCACTTATCATCGGAATATTCATCATGATCAACGCCATCGAAAATCCGGCCGGACCCCTCGCCTTCTGGTTCAGCATGATCCCGCTGACCTCTCCGATCGTGATGATGGTCCGGATCCCGTTCAACCCGCCGGCATGGGAGATCATGACTTCGGCCGTGATCCTCGTGCTCACCTTCCTCGGAACTACCTGGATGGCAGGCAAGATCTACCGTACCGGGATCCTCATGTATGGAAAGAAGGCCAGTTATGGCGAGTTACTGAAATGGCTCACCTATAAAAACTGATCCGGCGGTAACGATTTCCGGCTTCATGCCCATTGAGCATCAACTTTCACGGGGTTCAGGGGCACTATTTGAAAGTCCCCCGATCCTGAAAAAAAAACCGAAGGAGACCATGAAAATTGCCATACTTGATTTCGGAACCAATACCTTCAATCTTCTCATTGCGGAAACAGGGGAAGAGTCCGGCCTCCGGGTTCTTCATTCCTCAAAAGAAGCCGTGAAACTCGGACATGGCATCAGCAACGGGATGATCACAGCCGAAGCTTTACAGCGGGGGATCGCCGCCATTGAAAAACATTTCACCCGGATAAAAAAATATGAGGCGGATAAGATCTATGCTTATGCCACATCGGCTATCCGGGAAGCGAAAAACGGGAATAATTTTCTGTTCGATGTGGACCGGAAATTCGGACTCTACGTAAATGTCATTCCGGGTGAAAGGGAGGCTGAGCTGATCTATAAAGGGGTGAGGCAATCCTTCGGACTTGATGATAAAAAAGTCCTCATTCTCGATATAGGAGGGGGGAGTAATGAATTTATCATTGCCGACAACCGGGAAATTTACTGGAAATACAGTTTTGACCTCGGCATGGCACGGCTCCTCGATAAGTTCAAACCTTCCGATCCCATTACTGCAGATGAGATCATAATCATTGAAAAACATCTTAATGAAGAGTTGTGGCCTTTATTCAGGGCAGTGGAAGAACACCGGCCTGAGGTTCTGATCGGGGCTTCGGGTTCATTTGAAACATTTTCGACTCTTCTCTCCTTCGGGGCTCCGGGCAGCTATACAATGAATGAAGGACATGCGCGGGAAATCCTGATGGACGATTATGCGCGCCTTCATGAAAAACTCCTCCGGTCAAACACCGGAGAAAGGTCAAAAATGGAGGGAATGGAACCTGTGAGGATCGATATGATTGTGCTGGCCACAATTTTTGTTAATTTTACCATTCATAAATGTGGCATCCGGAAGATCATTCAATCAGATTATGCATTGAAGGAAGGGGTGGTTGCCGAGATACTGAATATTTAAACTTTTCAGCCCATGGCAAAGATCCTGGTTATCGATGATGAAAAAGGTATAAGAAGTACGCTGCAGGAGATCCTGGAATATGAGAATCACGAGGTGGAAATGGCTTCGAGCGGACCTGAGGGGCTTGAAAAATTTGCCGGGGGCCCGTTTGATGTCGTTCTTTGCGATATAAAAATGCCTGATATGGACGGCATGGAGGTACTTGAGAAGCTCATGGAAAAACCCTCCGATGCACAGATCATCATGATCTCCGGGCATGGCAACATCGATACGGCAGTTCAGGCTATAAAAAAAGGGGCCTACGATTTTATTGAAAAGCCGCTCGACCTGAACCGGCTCCTCATCACCATCCGCAATGCCATAGACAAATCCGACCTGATCACGGAAACCAAGGTGCTTAAGAAGAAGGTTAACCGCAACTTTGAAATGATAGGAAGTTCGCCTGCCATGATGAAGGTAAGGGAGATGATCGACCGGGTGGCAGGCACGGATGCCAGGGTGCTTATCACGGGTGACAACGGGACGGGCAAAGAGCTTGTAGCACGGGCTCTCCATGAGAATTCCGAAAGGGCAGGCAATCCCTTTATCGAAGTGAACTGTGCGGCTATCCCTTCCGAACTGATCGAGAGTGAACTCTTCGGCCACGAGAAAGGCGCCTTCACTTCAGCCATCAAGCAACGCAAAGGGAAGTTCGAACAGGCCGACGGCGGAACTCTTTTCCTCGATGAGATCGGCGACATGAGCCTGTCAGCCCAGGCGAAAGTTCTCCGGGCACTCCAGGAGAATAAGATCACCCGCGTGGGCAGCGACAAGGATATCGGAGTGAACGTCCGTATCATCGCGGCCACCAACAAGAACATGAAGCTGGAGATCGAGAAAAACACCTTCCGTGAGGACCTGTATCACAGGCTGAGCGTTATCCTCATCCATGTCCCATCCCTGAACGAAAGAAAGGAGGACATCCCTGAACTGGCAACCTATTTCAGTGAGATCATCTGCAGCGAATACGGCACCCCGCTGAGACAGATCTCCCCAGGCGCGATCGGGGAACTCCAGAAGATCAACTGGACGGGAAATATCCGTGAATTCAGGAATGTCCTGGAAAGGCTGATCATTCTTTGCGATAAGGAGATCACCGGTGAAGATGTGAAACAATTCGCCCAGCCAATCAGCAGATAACCGGCGGGAACCAAATCCCGAATGATGCCTTCCACGGAAAAAAGATACGGTACCGTTTTCATCATCATCATACTCGTTCTGATATTTCCGGCCCTATTCATCCATCTCGGCCTGCTCCCACTCCACGCTGATGAGGCGACGCGGGCCACCGTTGCCCTTGAGATGGAATATTCGGGCAACCTTGTCACTCCCACTATAAACGGGATATACTATTTCAATAAGCCCCCGCTCTACAACTGGATCCTTCTCTCTTTTTTCAGGATCTCCGGCATGCATACCGAATTCATCGTCCGTCTCCCCGCGGTCATCTCCCTCCTCCTCTCGGCCTTCCTCATTTATTTTTTCGTATCAAAACACACCGGCCGAACAACCGGGATATTCTCTGCCTTTGCTTTTGTCACATGCGGACGCATCCTTTTCTATGATTCCATGCTGGGACTCATCGACCTGACTTTTTCCATGCTTACCTTCCTGAATTTCATGATGATATATGAGCTGCTAAAAAAAAAGAGGTATGCCCTGTTGTTTTTTCTGAGCTGGATCATCACGGCGGTGACCTTCCTGATGAAAGGACTTCCTGCCATTGTCTTCCAGGGCCTGACCCTCGCCGCGGCCTTTATCTTTTTTGGAAAATTCAGGAAGCTGTTCCGTCTCAGTCATATCGGCGCCTTCCTTCTGTTCCTGTTTATCACAGGCGGTTATTATTACCTCCTCTGGCAGGACAACCCCACGATGCAGTACTTCGAGACGCTGGTCACGGAATCGGGCAAACGGACCTTCATTCAGTACGGTTGGGAAAAGACCATTCTTCATCTGTTTACCTTCCCTGCGGAACAGGTATATCATCTTGCACCATGGCCGGTATTGTTTCTGCTTCTTTTCAGCCGCAGGTTGCGGGAGCAGATCAGGAGGAATCATTTCATGAACTACCTCATGCTCGTCTTAATTGTGAATATCCCGGTATATTGGATCTCATATGAAACCTATCCCAGGTATATTTTCATGCTTTACCCGCTTATCGTGAGCATAGCCGTGTATTTATATACCGGGTCCGACCCGCGCGAAAACTGGCGCAAGAGAACGGATCTTATACTGGGGACCCTGCTTTTCCTGATTGTTCCCGCAGGAGCAGCCGCATTCTATTTTTATCCCGGACCTTTGGCCCCATCTTCGCTCCCGCTTTTTATTTTCCTGTCGGTCCTCATACTGGCTGTTTCCTTTTTCTTTCGCAGGATGAATGCTTACCGGCTGCACCTCCTTGTTATCGCTCTTCTCATTCTCCGCATAGGGTTCGATCTCATCATTTTGCCGGAAAGATATTCCGAAAGCCGTACGGTGCGGCAGAAGGCGATGGCACTTACGGTGGCCGGCCTTGCCAAAGACAGGGATCTTAAACTATCCCTGAATGCTCCCTGCAGCCATGAGACCACCTTTTATATTGAGAAGGAGAAAGGCCGGATCCTGGAACGACATCACGGACCGTACGATCCGGAGACGTTATACATCTTCGATGACCGGGATCCCGTGACAAAAGGCGAAACGGTGATGTACCGGTTTGAGACAAGGTGGAGAAATTCTCCGTTGCGGATGTCACGGATGGGCACAGATTGAGGTCAAGGCTGCGCTCAACGACCGGGTCAATCACCTTGCCTGGGAACGTTTCGGCGGCGCTCAACGACCCGGGATTGTCACCTTGATGGGAACGGTTCGGCGGCGCTCAATGACCGGGGATGGTCACCTTGATGGGAACGGTTCGGCGGCGCTCAATGACCGGGTCAATCACCTTGCCTGGGAACGTTTCGGCGGCGCTCAACGACCCGGGATTGTCACCTTGATGCGAACGGTTCGGCGGCGCTCAATGATCGGGTACATCCGATCGACTGAACGTTCCGGCTGCTATCAGCGACCGGGTACATCCAATGAATGGATACATTTCGGATGCGTTCACTGACCGGGATGGTCACCGTGATGGGATGCTCAACTGAGAGCATTCCGGCGGCGCTCAACGATCGGGTACATCCGATTGACTGAACGTTCCGGCTGCTATCAGCGACCGGGTACATCCAATGAATGGAAACATTTCGGATGCGTTCAATGACCGGGATGGTCACCGTGATGGGAACGGTTCGGCTACGCTCAACGACCGGAGATGGTCACCGTGATGGGAACATTTCGGCTACGCTCACTGACCGGGATGGTCACCGTGATGGGAACATTTCGGCTACGCTCAATGACCGGGGACATCCGCTGAGTGGGAACGGTTCGGCTACGCTCACCGACCGGCGATCCCGTCTACTTAGAAAACTGTTTCGGCTACGCTCAACAGCCAGAAGCACTCTGCTGTGTAACGTTCTCCCTCCTCCGGGAATCTTCTTGATCTTATTTGCCCTCTTCGTCCCTTTCCCTGAATTTTGCAAGGTAATTTCTAAAATGGGAATCATTCCTGCACCCGGAGAGTCTGTGCAATTCATCAAAATTCCGCTGTATAAGAGCTTTTTTCTTCTTCCTGCTCCAACCCTGTACTTGTTTTTCCCTTCTGAAAGCCTCTTCGATACGTGAATATTCTTCAAAATACACAAGCTTCACCGTAGAATTTTTCCTTGTGAAATTTGACCCTTCTCCGTTCCAGTGTTCATGCATTCGTTTCTCAAGATCTTTAGTACTTCCGGTATAATAATGACCATTTGAACATTCAAGGATATACATGTAAGCTTTCATTTTTTATTGTTTTTATTGTTTTTATTATTTCACTCCAAAAGATATTAGCATTGGAAGAGGTCCCTAAATGCAGCGAACAGTTCTTCGTTTCAAGAAGGTCCCCGGTCGGTGAGCGTAGTCGAACCGTTATTCATTTAGAGACAGTTTCCCCGGTCGGTGAGCGTAGCCGAACCGTTCCCCATTTCAAGGCAGTTTCCCCGGTCGGTGAGCGCAGCCGAACCGTAAGAATCTCTTCAATCAACAAATCAACAACTCAACAAATCAACAAATTCTTAGGGTCCCCGGTCGGTGAGCGCAGCCGAACCGTAAGAATCTCTTCAATCAACAAATCAACAACTCAACAAATCAACAAATTCTTAGGGTCCCCGGTCGGTGAGCGCAGCCGAACCGTAAGAATCTCTTCAATCAACAAATCAACAACTCAACAAATCAACAAATTCTTAGGGTCCCCGGTCGGTGAGCGCAGCCGAACCGTAAGAATCTCTTCAATCAACAAATCAACAACTCAACAAATCAACAAATTCTTAGGGTCCCCGGTCGGTGAGCGTAGCCGAACCGTAAGAATCTCTTCAATCAACAAATCAACAACTCAACAAATCAACAAATTCTTAGGGTCCCCGGTCGGTGAGCGCAGCCGAACCGTAAGAATCTCTTCAATCAACAAATCAACAACTCAACAAATCAACAAATTCTTAGGGTCCCCGGTCGGTGAGCGTAGCCGAACCGTAAGAATCTCTTCAATCAACAAATCAACAACTCAACAAATCAACAAATTCTTAGGGTCCCCGGTCGGTGAGCGCAGCCGAACCGTAAGAATCTCTTCAATCAACAAATCAACAACTCAACAAATCAACAAATTCTTAGGGTCCCCGGTCGGTGAGCGCAGCCGAACCGTAAGAATCTCTTCAATCAACAAATCAACAACTCAACAAATCAACAAATTCTTAGGGTCCCCGGTCGGTGAGCGCAGCCGAACCGTAAGAATCTCTTCAATCAACAAATCAACAACTCAACAAATCAACAAATTCTTAGGGTCCCCGGTCGGTGAGCGCAGCCGAACCGTAAGAATCTCTTCAATCAACAAATCAACAACTCAACAAATCAACAAATTCTTAGGGTCCCCGCCCATGCAAGAATCGCAGCTCGAATTATGAAGTATACTACTTAATGGAAATATTCAGAAAAAATCAGCGTGGAGGACTGATCTTTTATAAGTGAAGCGAAAATTTTATCATGGGAGTCTAATATGCTTAAAAAATTTCCCGGTCATTGATCCAGGTATGCCCGTCTTTTTCAAAGCGTACATTCACGCCCTCTTTCCGGATCAGAAGATCATCGAGCCTGAATCTGTAAAAGATAAAAGCCTTGCAGTCTTTTTATTGAAGTACATTCTCAAATTGTTCCGTCGCTTCTGGGTAATAGGGTCTTCGTATTTCCGGATTAAACTGAAAAGGTTTAAAAATAAGCAGAGTATCGCCAACCATATAACAAAGCGTGTCTTCAGGAGATCCAAGGTATTTATTTATACTCTCTTTCTCAATACCCGCCATTAAAATAAAATTGAACTTCCGAGGTGTATGCTTCGAACCGTCTTCAAAGTAATACCAGTTCTCGTTCATGACATGATACCATGGGGCAAGACTCTCGAAAACAGTGAATACCCGCAGATTTTCCTTTGAAAACATAGAAATGTACTTAGCATCCCAGTATGTAGCCAGCCCGTTTTTCATCGGGTACAACCTTGCCAGAGAATCGACAGATGCAACGCTTTCAGGATAAAAGTGTAAAAAAGCTCTTAAACCTTTTACTGTTTTCTCATTATGGGTAACACGAATGAAAAGAAAAATAATGGCCAGGAGCAATACAGCGTTAAAATATCTGACCGTTGTTAGATAAAACACATTTTTCTTTTGCAATTTATAGAACAAGAAGGCATAGCTGAAAATACCGAAATATAAAGTATATATATTATATCTAAAAAGTGACCATGCCACATAACTACCGTTTATTACCGGCATTAGAAGAACTATAATTGAAAAAGATATAAAGAACAGAAGGTATATCAACTCATCTTCCACTGCCCGGGATCCTCTAAAGAAATCTGATAATTTTTGGATAAGAAGATAGATATGAATACTTAGACTAATCAAAAAGAGAAGGTCGATTAGTCCCCGGATATCTGCCTGAGTCATGAAGGTCAGATGTTGGTTAAAAAAAACGCTTGCAGCCGGAAGGATATTATTGAAATTGAAGGCTTTCCAGCCCAGTTCCATAATATTTAACTGAGAAGTATTCATCAGAATGTTAAAAAGCAACATCCCGGTCGCCGTCCCTAAAATATTTATCACCAAAACTGCAATTGTCATCCGGAAATATCTTGTCCTTTTGAATAATAGAATCAAAAAGGAAAGGAGCGGAAGTGAATACATCGCCATAAACAACCTGTCATTCACTACAGCAACTGCAACGGTTATAAATATAGGAATGAGCTTTAGCCATTTACCTTCCTTATAGTATTTTAATGTAAACAATAGAGCCAGGAGACACATTATAAAAGCTCCCATATGATAACTGATGCTCAGCAGATAGAACGTATAGATAAAATTATTCCCGATGAGGGTCTCCAGCAGAAAAAGGGACATTAGAAGACTCCCAATAGCTAGGTGAAAATATGAAATTTTCAGGATAAGATGTTTGTAAACGGACCCAAGAAGCAGTAAAAGAATCAGCAATTGTACAAGACTAAATGTGAAAGCAGCCGGTATAAACTGATGAAAAAAAGGCCGGATTATAAAATATAGTACCATATCCGGAAAAAAATTCGGTGCACCGTTCAGATGCCACCCTGCAAAGCCATTCTTGTCGATGAATAAATCCCTGTAAATTGAAGGGAGGTACAATGTGTCTGAATTAAAATACACATGGATCTGTTCATCATTAAGATTAGCAAAAAGTAGAACCGTCAATGCAAGATTCAGAAGTATTGAAAGCCCGAAAAAAATTACTGGTATTGACCTGTTATTATATTTTAATTCCATCTCTGTGTTAAAGTTCGTATTGAAACACAAAATAAAATTATACATACAATGAGTATCTCCAATAGAACCGGCACTGACCAAGAGTTTTTAATAACTATTGTAATTCTTTATAAAAATGAATTTAATTGCCATACGAAGCAACCAGTCTACATTCGATTCATGAAGTGCGTAGGGTGAGCTTAAAATAATCAACACCTTTCCTGTATAAAATAATGTGGTCTTCTTTTACTCTCGTGAAATATCCTTGCGATATATTCACCGATAATTCCGAGTGTCAGGAGCTGAAATCCGCCAAGGAATAAGATCGTAATCAGCAAGGAAGGCCATCCGGGAATCGTTCTTCCCGTTATAAAAACCACTACTGCATAAATGGTGTAAAGGAAACCCAACAACAATGCAAGTAGACCGATGTGTATGGCAAGCCTTAAAGGTTTACTACTGAATGAAGTTATCCCATTAATTCCTAATCGTGCCAAAGCCCGTAAGGTCCACTTGGTTGACCCCGCATACCGGTCCGGGGCTGTATAAGGAATAAAACTCTGTCTGAAACCTATCCAACTCACGAGTCCGCGCATGAAACGGTTTTGCTCGGAAATCTGAAGGAAAGCTTCTACCGACTGACGGTTCATCAGCCGGAAATCGGAATATTCAAATCCAATCTCAAGGTCAGATAGATAGTTGATGGTCTTTATGAAAAGAGTCGATGTAAGCTTTTTAAACCATCCGGCGCCCGACGTAGATTCTCTCTTAGTATTGACGATGTCAAATCCTTTTTCATACTCCCGGATCATCTCATGAATAACGGCCGGAGGATGCTGACCATCCGCATCCATAATGATCATTATATCTCCGGTAGATTCAGCCAGACCGGCCATCATTGCAGCCTGCGCACCAAAATTCCTCGAAAGCCTCACCCCTTTTACATGAGGATCTTCATCGGATAATTTCCGGATCAAGCTGAAAGTTTTATCATGACTACCGTCATCCACGAAAAGGATTTCCAACGATCCTACATAATCGGCGAGGGCTCTTTTGATCTCTCCGTAAATGAAGTCAATATTCTCTTCCTCATTGAATGCGGGTAGGACGATACTGATTTTCATAAATTTGAACTTCTTTTAGGCTCCAAAGATTCTGTAATCAAAAGTACCAAAAAATTCATTTACCGTAACCTGATCATATTATGATTACATGATCCCTTTATCATTTTAATGACAAGATCATTAAAAGCCTGAAGATCAGATATTTCGCATTTTATAATTTTTAGCTTAAAATGCATTCGGAACGGTTTCGAATTTCTGAACCATTATGAAGTGTTGCCTGGTAAATAGAAAAATAGATGAAATTATTTAACTTCATACAATTTTAAATACTGCAACATACATAATAACCTGTAAATGAAATTTTACTCAAAAGCGGTTAACTTTCTGGCATTGCCCATCCGGCTCGTATTTTCCCATGAAACGGTCAATCGTTTGGGCTTGCGCTCTCTCAGGGATGAAAGATATGATATCATAAAAAAACACTTGAACGGAAGATTAATCGACATAGGTTGCGGGAATAATGAACTCGTGAAATCCTATGGGCAATAAAGTGTCGGCATAGATGTATTTGATTTTGGCGGTGATGCACTGATTGTTAAAAACACCGCAGATCTGCCTTTCGATAATGCTTCCTTTCAAGCCGCAAGCTTTGTTGCATGCCTAAACCACATCATCAATCGTGAGGAAGTATTACGGGAGGTCTACCGTCTTCTGCCAAATGGCGGAAGGGTTTATATGACCATGTTGTCTCCTGTTATCGGATATGTGAGACATAAACTGGCGTGGTGGGATCCCGATCAACATGACCGGGGCATGAAGGAAGGTGAAGATATGGGATTATCGAATAAGTATATTGTCAACCTGTTCGCCGGAGCCGGTTTCAGACTGATATTAAGAAAAAGGTTTATCCTGGGGCTGAATAACCTGTACATTTTTGAAAAAAATTGATTTCCGGTTGCGGATTTGATGTCTATATCTAAAAGATCTTTAATCTTCAGATCTCATTTTCATCGTTGGTTAAACCTATCTTTCCTCATCCATATAAACAGGTCATCCCCTGTATTTTGATCCCGGAGAATAATTTCAAAATAATGAAAGTTCCTCTCCCATCAAGATTTTACCTATTTTTGCCCTGTACCAACCTGATTGAACCATAATCCATGAATCATCCGCTGACATCTGTCATCATCCCTGCCTATAATGAAGAAGACGCCATACGGGGCACACTGGAGAAAATTGTGGAAGCCGGTATGCATGAGACCTACGAGATCCTCTTCATCGATGACGGCTCCACCGATAACACCGCTGCCATTATTCAGGAATACCCGGTTAAATTATTCCGGCACAGCATCAACAAGGGATATGGGGCGGCCCTGAAAACAGGCATCCGCAAGGCAAAGGGAGAAAAGGTCATTTTTATGGACAGTGACGGACAGCACGACCCGGCGTATGTGCAGCAGATCGATGTCCTGCTGGAAGATAATGACCTGGTGATCGGCGAACGTTCATCCGCATCACACCAGGTTGCCAACCGGATGCTGGGCAAATCGCTGATCCGGAAGGTGGGCGAATACCTGGTGGATCAGAAATTACCCGATTTCAACTCCGGCCTGCGCGGGTTCAGGAGACAATATATTTACCAGATGCTCCACATGATGCCGAACGGTTTCTCTTTTTCCACCACCTCCACCCTCGCCTTTATCAAGGAAGGGCTCGATATCGCCACCATTCCGATCGAAGTAACCGAAAGAGTGGGACGGAAAAGCAACGTAAAATTTTTCAGGGACGGCGCAAAGACCATGCTGCTTCTCTTCCGGATCATCATGCTTTTCAATCCCCTGAAGATCTTTTTTCCGTCGAGCGCCGGGATCTTCCTCCTTGGGATCGGGTTCGGGACGTATGGTTATTTCCGGTATGACCGGTTTTCGAACAGTGCCGTCATCCTCGTCATCCTCGGTATGTTCCTTTTCTTCATCGGGCTGCTGGCTGACCAGATCTCCATTATAAACCGAAGAAAAAGCTGACCTTCATGGGAAAGAAGACCTGGACGGATCATGATGTTGAAGCTCATTGGGACAGGGTGGCTGAGATTTACGTTGAAGAGAACAATCGCGTTAAGTATGCTCACGATCAGCGGTTCAGGGAAACGATTGGTCATCTCGGCCTGAAGGAAGGCATGAAGGTACTGAACATCACCAGCCGGGATGCGGAAGCAGATGATTATATACAGGCTGAATGTAGCGGGGTTGAGGTCATAAATGCCGAAATATCTTCGAAACTCATGGATGTGGCCAAATATCTCAGACCCCGGATATCACAGGTAAAACTGGAAACCTACTCCGAACTGGCTTTTGACGATGAGACCTTTGACCGGATCATCAGCCTGGAGACGCTGGAGCATGCAGCCGCTCCCGAAGCCTTCCTCCGGGAATTGCACCGGGTTTCCAAAGACAGGGCAATCCTGGTGATGAGCTGCCCTCCTGCTACATCCGAACTCCCTTATCGCCTCTTCACCCTTATCTTCGGGGGGCATGGAGAAGGTCCGCACCGGTTCCCCACCTCGCGGCAGGTAAAAAAATGGCTTGCCGCCTGCGGATGGAAACTGCTACTTCATAAAGGCACCGTACTTATACCGGTCGGCCCCCGCTGGTTGCAGGATCTCGGCGAAAAGATCCTGGAAAAAACACAGGAGACCTGGATATCGGAACTGGGGATCCGGCAATTTTACGTCTGTGAGAAAGGATAACAGGGAATTATTGCGCATCATGCGCTCGGAACTATGCAACCGCTGCGGGTCCTGCGCAGGCCTCTCGGAAGGGAAGATCGTATTCAGGGACAGGGAAGGAAAGTATCTTCCGGAAGCCGTCGAACCGCTAACTGATGATGAACATACCCGGCTGCTGAATGCATGTTCCGGCAAATATTTTTCGTTCCCGGAATTCAACAAAATTTTCTATAAGGATGCTTCCCATTTTCATACTTACCTGGGTTCCTACGAATCCATCCGGTCGGGGTACTGCACCGATGAGTCCGTGCGGAGAAATTCGGCAAGCGGGGGCCTGCTCTCCGCCATCCTGATCTTCCTTCTTGAAACAAAAAAAATCGACGGGGCTGTCGTAACCCGGATGTCGCATGCAACACCCTGGCTTACAGAACCCTTCATTGCCACCACCCGCGAAGAGATCATGGAAGCGGCGCAGAGCAAATACATAATCACATCGGTGAACGAGATCCTTGCCCGGAGCAGGGATTTCAAGGGGCGACTGGCCTATACCGGGTTACCCGGTCAGGTGCAGTCAATCCGTAAACTGCAGAGTGTGAAAGATCCGGCTGTGGCCAACATCGAGTATCTCTTCGGGCCATTCTACGGGAACACCTTGTATTTTTCCTCGGTAAAAAGTTTCCTCAGAAGCTACGGCGAAAAGGATTATACAAAGATCCGACACCTCTGGTTCCGGCATGGTGAATGGCCGGGTAATATGAGGGTCGAAATGGATTCCGGGCATGCCTTCGAACTGAAAAAATTCCATGCCAACTACCTCATACCGTTCCACATCGTAAAAAACAGCCTTTACTGCACCGACCTGACAAACGAGTTTACCGATATCTCGGGAGGCGATGCATGGGCTCCCGATTACGAACAACGCGGGAAAGGATTTTCCCTGGTGATCGGCCGGACGGAAAAAGGAGAAAAGATCATCCGGGAAATGATGGAGGCCGGCCTGCTGATTCTAGAACCGCTGGCCGAAGAAGAAGCGATCTCCATGCATTCGCACGGGTACGACTTCAAAAAGCGGGGCAGTTTTATACGGATCGCATTCCGGAAATGGACAGGACGGGCAGTACCCGACTACGGATACAGCGTTCGTGGCTTTCCTCCGGGCCGCTACCTCATGGAAACGGTCATCAGCATGCTCTTTCTCCTCCTCGGAACAAGGCCCGCCCGGTGGTTCGTAGAGAGGCTT
Organism: uncultured Bacteroidales bacterium; assembly: GCA_963771005.1. GTDB lineage: Bacteria > Bacteroidota > Bacteroidia > Bacteroidales > DASQZK01. Next base: position 457,016 of record CAVYRO010000003.1, on the reverse strand, counting down.
TCCCCTGTATTCGTCGGGAGGATTTTTGAGAAAACCAGGACGGTATGGAAACGGTCGACACATTCCATAAAAAGAAAGGATCTGCAATGAAGAAGGGATGGAGGAAGGCGCTTTTCTTCGGACTTCACAGCCTGGGATTCATCCTTCTTTACCTCGTGGTGCGGAATCTTGACTGGAAGCATTTTTTTGAACTGCTCCGTCAATTCCCTCTATGGAGTTTTGCAACGGGTCTGGCGATGCTAATGGCCGTGTACCTGGTGAAGTCATGGCGATGGTATATCATAAACCGGGCTTTCGATATCCGCATCCCTTACGGAACGACCCTTACCTTTTTCCTCGTCTCCGGATTCCTGAGTGCTATCACGCCCGGCAGGATCGGTGAATTTTCAAAGATCTATTTCCTAAGCCGGAAATACGGTGTGTCTTATTCCCAATCGACCTCGACTGTATTTCTGGACAGGATCTGGGATGTAATGGTTCTCAGCCTTATGGGTGGCGGCGGGATCCTGTTTTTCTTCAGCAGGTTTGAGACCGGGACTGCAACGGTCCTGATCATCCTTCTCATGTTCACGGCTTCCGTTCTCATCGTCGTCGTTCCTTCGTTATTTTTCCGTCCTGCGATATTTCTTACCTCACGTTGGCCCGCATTTCGCAATGAACTGATCCTGACCCGGGATCTGTGGAAAAAGAACCGAATCCGGTTCTTCATACCATCATTCCTGCTAACGGTTGCGGCTTTTCTCATTCTCGCCTCCATCCCCATGGTTTTCACTTCCGCAGCCGGGGAAACGATTCCCTATCCTGCAGCAGTCAGCGCTGTTTCCATATCGAATATGCTCTCCTTCATCCCCGTTACAGTGGCCGGCTTTGGCACCCGGGAATACGTTTTTATCAAGGTTTGGCAGATACTTGGGAAAGGGGCGGAAGCGGCGGTGACTATCTCAACGGCATATTTTATCGCCAGTTACCTGGGGTCCATCGTCATAGGGGGGATCATTTACCTCGTCCGTTTCAGGAAGCATTTCTCGCTGAAGGAGATCAGGAAAAAAAAGGTTGCGGATTAAAACGGTTTCCCTTCCGTCTTCATCTCGGTCACCCTCCTCACAACCATTTCAAGGGCAGAGTCCTGCGGTATTTCATTCCGCCTTGCATACCGTCCGATATCCTGCATTAATTTTTTATCGCCGGTTATTTCGGTTCTTACGGAATCGGTCGCATCTTCGAGGGGCATCTTTTTAAGGTTCCCGTACGAATCGCCGGAAGAATAATTGTAATAGATCCCTTTCCTGGCCAGTTCATAATCCGGTATCGAGAGATGCTGCCAGAAAGTGCCGTCCTCTTTCCACCGGAGATAATTTTTCCAGAATGCCGTTTTGGTCATACCCACAAAATGGATCGTGCCGGTTCTGTATTGTAAAGTCTGGAAAATTGAGGAATACACGAGGAAACCCGCAACAAGGAAGGTAATGATCCTGAGGTAGGTTTTACGGCCTGTTGCCATATGGATGAGTGCGGCCAGGGGGATTGCCATTACACCGTAAATATCGATAAAGGCTCTCGGCCCGTAACTTCCTCCATACCACCATGCCCACCAGGATGCGAGGACCCAGGTCATCACCATGAGATAAACGGTGATCACCCAGAATTGCCTGCGCCATCTGAAAAACAGGGGAATCAACCCCGCAACTGCAAAAAACATAACAGGAACATAGATAAACCATCCCTTACGGTAGCTGAAAAGAATATCTGCTATGTGCGGAGAACCAAAAAAGAATGCGCTGCCGGTCTTTCCATAGGGATTATAAAAAATATGCCCCGTAAGTGAATACCAGTATATAAATTGTGGAATCCAGGGAACCAGGAAGGCAGCAATCATGATCACGATCTTCCAGGCATTCTTCCGGAAAAATAAGATCCGCTCCCAAAGGGCAGGAAAACTGTCGATACCCCATAATACCAGCAGGATCAGGGCCAGGATATTCGAAGGCCTGATAAGCGTTATCAGCCCGAAAAGCAAGCCTGTACCAATTGTAATTCCCACAGAAGGTTTCTCAAGCCACCGGATCCCCGACCAGAGAAAGGCCAGGATCAGTACAAAATTATAGCTGTGCGACATCGCTGCCTCGTAAGTTCCGTAATAATAGAGATTGGTACCGAGGGCAATGAGCAGGAGGGTAAGGGCTACAGCCAGGGGCCTGAAATACCTGGAGAGGATCGCTTTAAGAATAAAAAGCCCGATGATCAGGTATACCAGGGAACTCATGACAAGGAAAAACTGGTAAACAGGGCTGTACCCGTCCCTTGGATCGCCAACAAGCGGAGCAGCGGCATGGGCCATAAAAAAGAAAGGTGCATAGAGATAAGATAATCCCATAGAGGTAAGGATCACCTTGTTCCCGTTGTCGGCCCTGACATTCCAGAATTTATTGGCAAGCCTGAATCCCGGTTTCTCAGCAAATTCCAGTGTGATATCGCCATAAATGAAAGTGGCGGGAAGGTATTCATAATAGGACAGCACATCCCAGCGTATCACCGATTTCATATCCTTCTTTTCCCAATCCTTATGGGTAAAATCAGTGATAAGATATACCGCTGCCACAATGAAGATCATAATGACAGGTAAATGGCGAATTCCGGTTTGATTTTCCGAAGGTTTCCGGACCATTGGGGTCTTATTAAGCATTTTATTATTCAGGCAGAACAAATATAGTAAAATGAAAAAGAATTCAGTGGCGAAAAAAGAATGGTCTTATTCCGCCGGCCGGGCAAAGTGATCTTTTGAAAAAAAAGCTGCCCGTAATTTTACCTTACGGACAGGTACACAGACAGGGAACGGAAAAGAAATAAATACCAAACCCATGAAAGTATTTCATCATATCATTATCTTTATTCACCAAAACCAGTCCGCCGCAGGCATTTCCCTTAATGATCCTCGATATTATCATACCCGTATATAATGAAGAGAGTGTAGTGACCACCACGCTCTCCAGGATTTCGGCCGTAGAATTTCCTTCCCCTGTAGAAAGGATCAATGTTGTCATCGTCGATGATTGTTCCACGGATAATTCGCGGGAAGTTATCGGGGAATACATCGGGAGGGAGAAAGGAAATTTTAAACTTCTTAAGCTCGAAAAGAACTCAGGCAAAGGTGCGGCAGTCCGTTTTGGAATAGCGAATTCCGATGGTGACCTGATCATTATTCAGGATGCAGATCTCGAACTTATTCCTGATGATATCCCGGCCATGATAACCACGATGCAAAAACTGGATGTTCAGTTCGTGAATGGTTCGCGCTATCTCCCTGGCATTCCCCGTCCGCTTTCCTCCTACCGGCGATACCTGGCCAACCGGTTTATGACCTGGCTTACATCCATCCTCATCAATGTGAAACTGACCGATATGGCCTGCGGTTACAAGTTGTTTTACCGTTCCCTCTATGAACAGCTCGACCTGAAAGAGAACCGGTTCGGTTTTGAAGCGGAGATCATCATAAAAGCCATGCGTATCCGGAAGAACAATATCACGGAAGTGCCGGTTCACTATTTCCCCAGGAACCTCGGCGAAGGCAAGAAGATCAGCACGCTCGACGGATTTAAAATGCTCTGGACCATCCTGAAATTCAGTTTCTGGAAACGATCATGAAAATCACGGGCAACATAGGGATCCATTTTTCGCGCCTGGCGGTATTTATCATAATCACCATATACTTCCTGCAGATCATGAATGTGAGGTACTGGAAGGTGGGAAATGGCATAATAACCTGGGACACGATCTCCTATTATGCCTATCTCCCGGCCACTTTTATCTACCATGATCTGAGCCTTGAATTTATCAAAGATGATCCGGCTTTCTTTTCAGACAAGGTATGGCCCGAAACCCTTTCCAACGGTAACTATGCAGTTAAGACAACCATGGGCCTTTCGCTCCTTTATTCCCCTTTTTTCCTTGCAGGTCATCTTTATTCCAGACTTTCACCGGGCATACCGGCCAACGGCTATTCCATGCCTTACCAGATTGCCCTTGAATTCAGCAGCCTTTTTTACCTTATCACCGGCCTCCTTATGCTTCGAAAGATCCTTCTCCGGTATTTTTCGGAAACCATCACTGTTATAACCCTGTTATCGGTGGGACTGGCTACCAATCTGTTCACATATACAACCCAGCATGCCACGATGCCCCATTCTTTCAATTTCACACTTATCGTCGCCTTCATGTATTTCACCATCCAGTGGCATGAAAAGAAAAAAGTCACCCACGCTGTCTTCCTGGGCCTCCTCACCGGGCTGATCATCCTTGTACGCCCGACTAACATCGCCGTTCTCCTGATCTTCCTGCTTTTTGATATGCCCTCCCTGAAGGAGCGGTTGCGTACAATTCTCTATTACAGGGGCCAGATCCTTCTTATGGCATTCCTTGCTTTCGCAGTATGGATCCCGCAGCTGCTGTACTGGAAAGATATCAGTGGTCACTGGCTCCTCTTTTCCTATGGCAATGACGAGCGATTTTTCTGGACACAGCCCGAAATTACAAAAGTACTTTTCGGGTTCCGGAAAGGATGGCTCATTTATACCCCGGTGATGATTGCAGGGATTGCCGGGATCTTCATGCTCCGGAAAAGGGCGGCGGAATGGAAGTTCGCCATTCCCGTGACCATACTGGTGTCGGTATATATCATTTCATCGTGGTGGTGCTGGTGGTACGGGGGCGGATTCGGGATGCGGCCCATGATCGATTATTACGGGCTGATGGCTGTCGGGATCGCCGCTGTCCTCGAATTCATAACTTCCCGGAAAAAATTCATACGGACCGGCTTCGCTATTTTCTTTTCCGCAACATTACTACTGGGAGTTTATCATCATGTTCAGTATTACTACGGCGCGATACATTTCGACTCCATGACATGGGAAGCTTATAAATACAGCTTCGGGAAAGTTCATGATACGCAGGCATTGAAAAAATACCTCGATCCACCGGATTATGAGGGTTCCAAAATAAAACGGCAATGATCAGGCTGAAAGGCTACCGGCTCCCTCCCGTGAAGGCTATATATTATGAGAGCCTGGCGTTGATCCTTCTCCTTGTTTTCTCGCTGGCTTTCGCCAAAGCAAGGATCATCAATTCCGATTCAGCCTTTTACTTCTTCAAGCTGGTAAATTCCGGACATTTCAACATTGAGCAGGGCCGGTATGCCGCAGCGGTAACGCAGGTACCGCTTCTTCTCGGTATACGGGCGGGCATAAGCCTGAAAACCCTTGTTTACATTTATTCGGCTTCCTTTGTCATCCTTCAATGGCTGATATACCTGGTTATAAGGTTTGGATTGAAAAATAGCGGTGCAGCCCTGCTCCTGGTGCTGACGCTCACCACCGGAGTAAGCCACAGCCTTTATCTTCCCGTATCCGAACTGACACAGGGGATGGCCTGGGCCATCCTCCTTTTCGCCATACTTTATTCGCCTGTTGCGTCCCTGCGAACGCGAAGAGGGAAGATCGCCAGTGCGTCAATGGCATTTGCAACCGTATTTCTCTGCTTCTTCTCGCATCCACTCACCGTCTTTCCCGTTCTTTATGTCACCGGGTTTTATCTAACCGGCCGGCAATCCGGGAGGAATTATCTTCCGTGGCTCCTGGTGGTTTTTACCATCCTCCTGTTTTCCCTAAAAACCATAGCCTTACCGGCAAACTCATATGAAGCGGGCAAATTGGGACTCCTGAATAATTTCAGGCAAAACCTGCCTCATTTTTTCAGCCTTTATTCCACACAATATCTTATTCTCCGTTGGTATAAACTTTACCTGGTTTCCTTCTTTTTCTTCGTGGTAATGAATTTATATTACCTGCGGAAAAGAGAATTCCTTAAATGGGCGCTGATGAATGGATTTATCGTAGCCTTCCTTGTCGTACATAATCTTATTTACTTCAGCGGCGGCTCGGCCATGGAGATGGATAAAAACCTGGTGGTCCTGAATTTCCTCATCTTTCTGCCTGTTGTAAAGGATTTTCCCTACGAAAAAATACTATACGGATGGCGTAAAACAGCAGCCTTCGCCTTTCTTATCCTGTTTTCCGCGGTTATGATCCTGCATCCGGCACCCGATTATACCGGAAGGATCAAATACCTGGAGAGGTTGAATGATTCGCTCGTGAAAAAAGAACACCGTAAATTCTACACCGAGGAGACCAACCTCGACCGGGACAGTGCGATGTTTTTATGGAGTGTGCCTTTTGAATCCCTTATCATCAGCAGTCTCAACGGACCCGGGCACTCCCGGACTCTGTATCCTTACGGACATGATCATCCCCTGCCCCCAAACATGGGTGATCCTGACCTCTTCATCTGCGTGTATTTCTGGCCTGACTGGAGAGTTGATCAGCTTGATCCTCGTTATTTCAGGCTGCCGGCGGAGGCATACGTTCATTTATGATGAGAGGAGTGATGGAAATTCGGGTTCAGGGTTGTTTGAGTTTAAGCGTTGCTTCAGGCTGAAGACCAGATAATCCTTTAGTCTGCTTAAGAACACCCCTCCCCAACCCCTCCCCTGAGGGAGAGGGGCTTTACGTCCATACAAAAAAAAGTATCTAGTTCCTAAATCTACTTTTCTCATAAAATTTGCAGGATCTTCTTATGAGATTGTAATACGTAAGAGAAATTTAATCCCAAGGCCGTTCACCGTCGAAGGTCACCCCCCTCTCTATCCAGGAGAGGGGGGCCGGGGGGGTGAGGTGGTCAGGGTGGTCAGGGTTTCAAAAAAATGATCCATGAAGGTCTGCTTAAGAACACCCCTCCCCATCCCCTCCCCTGAGGGAGAGGGGCTTTACGTCCATACAAAAAAAAATATCTAGTTCCTAAATCTACTTTTCTCATAAAATTTGCAGGATCTTCTTATGAGATTGTAATACGGAAAAGAGATCTGATCCCAAGGCCGTTCACCGTCGAAGGTCACCCCCCTCTCTATCCAGGAGAGGGGGGCCGGGGGGGTGAGGTGGTCAGGGAGGTGGTTTCAGATCGTTTCAACCCATTCACCCATTCACCCATTCACCCATTCACCCATTCACCAAATATTCTTCATCCGCGTTCCACATTCCTCCTCGTCAGAATTGAAAATAAATAAACGGCTGCAGCTCCGCCGACCAGGATTGGTAAATGATAAAGATCATTGCCGCAGCGATCCCGACTTTGGCATAGACCGGGGTACCGATGAACCAGTCGCGGTAACCGGCTTTCAAACGTGATGGCAGCCAATGGACCAGGTAACCCAGGAACATGATACCAAAAACCTTGTAATAGGAACCCAGGACTGCGGGTATAACCTGAAAATCGAGGTGATGCGTCACCTGGCCCAGGAATTGTCCTACGTGGAGCATGGAATCAGACCGGAACCAGATCCGGGTGAAGGTGATAAAATTGAAAGTAAGGAAGACTTTCCAGAAATGTGCCAGCCAATGAGTGCTGTGTTCGTAGGGACTGATCCTTTTCCAGTATTTGTACGTGATCAGCCCGATGCCGTTCAGACCTCCCCATATGACAAACTGCCAGCTCGCACCGTGCCACAGCCCGCCCAAAAGCATGGTCAGCATTAGGTTTATGTTGGTACGGAAACTTCCCTTGCGGTTTCCTCCCAATGGAATATAAAGATAATCCCGAAGCCAGGACGACAGGGACATGTGCCATCTTTTCCAGAAATTACCGACGCTATCGGCCTTGTAGGGTGAATTGAAATTTTTCGGTAACCGGAAGCCGAGCAACAGGGCGACACCAATGGCAATATCGGTATATCCTGAAAAATCGCAGTACACCTGAAGTGAATATCCATACAGGGCCATGATGTTTTCAAACCCGGTATACCCTGTGGGATTCGTGAACACCCGGTCGATAAGGTTCACGGCCAGGTAATCGCCGATCAGGACCTTCTTCGCCAGCCCGTTGAGGATAAGGAATAAGGCATAGCCAAATTCCTCGACCGTAAGGTGATATCTTTTGTAAAGCTGGGGAATGAATTCGGACGCCCGTACAATCGGACCCGCCACCAGCTGTGGAAAGAAGGAGACATAAAACCCGAAATCGAAAAGACTTCTCACCGGTTCCAGCCTGTTGCGGTAAATATCGACGCTGTACGAAATGGTCTGAAAGGTGAAAAAGGAGATCCCTACCGGAAGTCCGATCGCCGCCACATCGAAATGAGAACCGGTGATCGCATCCGACCAGTACGCCAGGAAATTAAATACATGGAAATGTGTGTGAAATAAGGAGTTAACTGTGTCGGTTATAAAATAGGAATATTTGAAATAGGAAAGCAACGCCAGGTTGATGATCACACTACAGGCAACGAAAAATTTTTTTGAGCCTTTACTTTTACTTTTATAGATCCGGAAACCCAGAAAATAATCCGCCAGGGTTGAAAAGATGAGCAGCAGGAAGAAGAGGCCGCTTGTTTTCCAGTAAAAGAATAGGCTGGCCAGGAAAAGGAAGGCATTCCGCAGGGTCTTATAAGGATAGATCACGGAATAAATGGCGAGGATCACGGCAAAAAACGCCCAGAAATATACCTGGGTGAAAAGAAGAGGCTTTTCCGGGTTGTAGAGAAATATGTCTTTCAGACCATTCAATAGATTCAGGTTGTTTCAGATGGTTTGAGGTTGTTTCAACTTGTTTCAACCCCATTCAACAAATCAACAAATCACCAAATCAACAAATTCTTAAGAGGAACACGGATTTGACGGATTCCGATGGCTATCGGAACGGATTTTCACGGATTGTTTCAGGTGGTTTCAGATTGTTTGAGATGGTTTCAACTCCATTCAATAAATCAACAACTCAACAAATCACCAAATTCTTCCGGATCCGTGTTCACCTCTTCTACTTCACCAAATCACCAAATTTCTTAAGCCAGCGGTCATATTCATAAAGAAAGGCATTGCAGAACATTTCGCCAACGATCCTGGCTCCCCGTGGATTGAAATGGACAAAATCGCTCATGGCAAGTTGCGGTTCGGCAAGTACCCAACTAGGCATGGAATTCCTGCCTCCCATAGCCTCATACATATCCCAGAATGCACACCCCGATTCCATAGCCGCCTTTTTCAGAACATCCCGTACCGGCTCCAGATTTGAATACGTTACATATTTCCCGTTTTCCTTCACCGACATATCCGAAGGGCCGATCACAACAACAGGAACAGCCGGCAGCATTCTCCTGATAACACCCAGTTCTCTTTTGAACAGCCGTTCGTAATAATCATAGTCCTCTTTAAGATATGGAATGACATTCCCACCGAACTGAAGAAGGATCAGTCCTACATCCAGATCTTCATACATTTTTTTCAGTAATACCGTATCCACTTTCGAGAACACCAGGCCCGAGCTGCCGCGCAATGGGATATTATCTACCGCGAGTCCCCATGAGTTATCCAGGCTGATGCCATAAATCTCGGGACTGGAGCTGCCCGTGAATTCAAGCCGGAAAGTATGCGGAGTCGAGGGGGTTTTCCAGGTTAGATGCCGGTATGATCTCCGGGATGTAATGTTTACCGAATCCAGGAGACTGTCGCCGGCATACACCCGGATAGCGGATCTCTCCTGTTTTCCCCCGAGAAAAAGAGAGAAACGGTTGAATATGCGTGAACTCCGGTATCCCAGTCCCGTCGGCGAAAAGCTGAGCATTGCCTTACTGCCCGAAAGACTGTCGACTGCCTGGAACCTGGCGAAGGTAAAAAGGGCACCATATCGTTTGTGCCCCAATGAACTGTCCTGGTTTATAAAGCCCGTGTACCTTTCCCAGTTACCCGCATTTTCCTGCTTAACCGACATGATCCCGTCATAGAGGGGAATAACCGGGATCAACCCGCAACCGGAACCCCCGAAACGACTCTGCAGCTGATGGCGTATATAGCCTGTCATCCTGTCGGCTTCTATTTGCGAATCCCCGTAATGTAAAATCCTGACAAGCTTGTGTGTCTTTCGGATCCTGTTGATTTCCCGGAAAAAAGGGTAAAGAATTTCCGGGTCATTCCCCGGAAATTCGAGCGTGCGTGTAATTTTTTTAAGGCTGTCGGGGCTCGGGGAGTGAGCCACGCTTCCCTCCTCACTACCTTGAAGGCTGCCGTTTTCACCTGGCTGTACTTCTGAAACATTCTCCGGAGCTTCGGCCGCCTCTGCATTGTGTTCAATAATATCCGTGATATCGGCATAGGAAACCGAATCGGTGGAAAAAAATTCCTCCGGTTGGGCGAACCGGAGCGAGACATCGTCCCCGATCTTTACCCCATTTTCCGGAAACAGGATGGCCATGCATAACAATACCAGGAACACACTGATAAGGAATGTCAATATCTGGTAAGGTTTCATGGCCCTTCGCTTGGGGGATCAGATTTTCTTCTTGATCTTCAGCACCTGACCCGGTTTAATATTTTCCCCGTACCTGATCTGGTTGGTTTTGGCGATATCGAGATCCGTGACTCCCGGGAATTTCTTTGCTATTTCCCAAAGTGTATCCCCCGAACGTACGGTATAATACATGATTTCTCCTGCTACTGAAGCTTCCTGATCCTGTGGTGCTGAAGAACCGACGGTTGCAACGGATTGCCCGTTCAAATGTTGTTTTTCAGCGAAAGAGGCTGTGTTTACATTTTTATACCTGTCGGCCCGGCCATTCGGTACATATACAACAAGTTTTTGGCCGGTCCTGATCATATTCGATCTGATATTGTTCCAGTACCTCAGGTCCGAGATCCTCACATTGTACCACACACTTATGTATCCCAGGTTATCTCCAGGCTTAACCGTATATAGCATTTTGGTATATTTATCGGAGGAAAGCTCGGGTACCTGGTAGTGCCTGGAAGTGGGATTCACCGTCATGCTCGCCTGGTTAAAGAAGATGCTGTCCTTGTAAGCGAAGATCGAATCCTGGAATTCGATGAAGCGCATATCCTGCACCTGCGGCAGGCGAAGAATGTAGTCCTTGCTGTCGCCGGGGATGATATCGTACTTATATTGCGGATTCAGGTCCCTCAGCTGATTGATGGGAATGTTAAGCACTTCGGCGACCTGTTTCAGGTGGAGTTTATCATGGATAAGGAATGTGTCTGAGTTCAGTTCAAAATCCACGGGCACCGGTGCGAGATTATGTTTGTCGTAATAGTTCATCACATAGGAGGCTGCAATGAATGCCGGAACATAGCCCCGGGTCTCCCTTGGGAGATAATAATAGATATCCCAGTAGTTGCGTTTGCCGCCAGAGCGCCTGATCGCTTTGTTCACATTCCCGGGACCGCAATTGTAAGCTGCGATGACGAGTATCCAGTCTTTATAAATATCATGAAGATCTTTCAGGAATTCGGCGGCCGCCACGGTCGATTTATAGGGATCTTTGCGTTCGTCCACGAGCGAATTGACCGTAAGATTATACATGCGTCCCGTTGAATACATGAATTGCCAGATGCCTGTGGCACCTACCCTTGAAACCGCCCTGGGATTGAGAGCCGATTCGATGATGGCTAGATATTCAAGCTCATAGGGCAGGTTATACTTGTCGAAGACCTCCTCGAACATCGGGAAATAGTACTGTGAAAGGGTCAGCATCACCGAAACCCTTTCCCTTCGGTTTTTCGTATAGAGGTCGATGAAATTTTTTACGATCCGGTTATAAGAGAGGTCCACGATGGATGGAATCCTGCTGAGCCGGTCGATGTAAACGGAATCGGGATAATCGGGAACCAACGAGTCATTTTCTGCGAGGTAGAGACTGTCCGAATCATCAAACTGTATCGATTGTTGGACATAATAGAGATTAAGGAGGCTGTCGAGGTTGTCCTCAAAACCGGTCATTAACTCGGTGCTGGGCACTGACAATGTATCTGATTCATTCTCCTGCCCTGAGACTGCGGGTATTGCACATACCGCTGCCAATAGTGTTAGTAAAAATCTTCCCTTCATTAAATCAAAATGTTTTGTCTTTCACAAATAAAATTAAAACTAAAAAGATAAACAAGCCCTAAGACCAAAAGAGTTTTGGAACGGAACCGGGGTAATAATGCGAGAGGGTTCGATCCTGAGAGAAATATCTTCACCGACGTTCCAGTCAAAAAGATATGCATCGACCGTGGCATCAATGATCTGGAGAACATACAGCCCCCCGGTAAGTATGATGCTAAGGTCTCTCCATCGCTTATATAAATCCTTTCCACTTTGCAGTTGATCCTTTGACAACTCAAAATCAAAATACTTAAGGTTATACGGGATGGTATCGTTTAAATGGATCAGCCCCTGTTTCAGGTCCTTATAATACTTGTTATTATGATCGATGAAGTAGATAAGGGTTCCGATTCCTGCATAAATGATAGGCGGCTTCCAGTATTTTTTGTTGTAGATCTGCCCCAGACCCGGCAAGACGGCTGAATAGAGGGCTGCTTTCCGGGGATTATGGGCGAGGGTATCGACAACTTTAATGTTTTCAGCCTGTACGGCAAGGGTATCACCCTCATCCCGGGGCTGTTGTCCCCACAGTTGCGAGGGGTAATAAAACAATAACGACAGGAAAATAAAGGTGAAGAAAATTTTTCCTGCCGGTTTGAAAGCAGATCTTCTAAGCATTAAGCTTATCGAGAATTGCGATAATCCTTTCAAGATCTTCATCCGATTTGAAAGGAATAACGATCTTACCGGCTCCTTTATTGTTCCGTTTAAAGTCAATACTTGCGCCAAAATGCTTGGCCAGCGCATGCCTGAGGTCTTCATATTCGGCATTGGTTCCGTTTGCCCGGTCTACTGCTTTTTCAACGGAATGGCCGTCTTTTTGTTGCAGACGACGGACAAGTTCCTCCACCTTTCTTACCGATAAATCTTTGGAAACCGCCTCTTCATAAATGGCAATCAGGGTTTCCGGGTCTTCAATATTTATGAGGGCCCGGGCATGACCCATACTGATCTTTTTTTCCCTTATTCCGAGCTGGATCTCCGCAGGGAGCTTGAGAAGCCGGAGATAATTACTGACCGTCGATCTTTTTTTACCGATCCTGTCGCTGAGATTCTCCTGTGTCAGCTTGCATTCTTCGATCAGCCGCTGGTAGCTTATCGCCACTTCCACTGCATCGAGGTCTTCACGCTGGATATTTTCCACCAGGGCCATCTCAAGCATATTCTGGTCATCGGCGGTCCTTACAAATGCCGGTATTGTTTTAAGGCCGATCCTCCTTGCAGCCCGGTACCTCCTTTCACCGGTGATGAGCTGGTAATTCCCGTTTTCGAGGATACGAACGGTCACCGGCTGAATGATACCCACCTGTTTAATGGAATCGGCCAGTTCTTCCAGTGATTCTTCATCGAATTTTGACCGTGGCTGCCACGGATTGGCTTCTATATTACGTATTGAAATTTCGTTCACTGCTGCTGCAGCGGCCTGGGATTGGACTTCCTGACCGGCATCCTCGATCAATGCGCCGAGTCCCCGGCCAAGTGCGTTTTTTTTGGCCATCATGCTATTCAATAATTTTTTCTTCGTTCTTTATCATAGTCTGATCGTTATTCTGGAGCAGTTCCCTGGCCAGGTTGAGGTAATTGACAGATCCCTTCGATTCCGCATCATACATAACTACGGGCTTTCCAAAACTCGGCGCTTCACTTAGCTTGATGTTACGCTGTATGATGGTGTTGAAAACCATTTCCTGAAAATGACGCCTCACCTCCTCAACGACCTGGTTGGAGAGCCTGAGCCTGGCATCGTACATGGTAAGGAGGAATCCTTCGATGGCGAGTGACGGGTTGAGCCTGCTCTGAATGATCTTTATCGTATTCAGCAGCTTGCCGAGACCTTCCAGTGCAAAATACTCGCATTGAACGGGTATTATCACCGAATCGGCAGCCGTGAGGGCATTCACTGTGATCAGCCCGAGTGAGGGGGAGCAGTCGATCAGTATATAATCATAGGCATCACGAACCCTCTCGACAACCTTCTTCAGCATGAATTCCCTATCCGGCATGTTCAGCATCTCGATCTCCGCCCCCACAAGGTCGATATGGGACGGGATGAGGTCAAGATGCTCAAGTTCGCTGTTCAGGACGATCCGCAAAGGATCGACATCGTCAATGAGGCATTCGTAGATGCTTGTCTTTACTTTTTTCAGGTCAAAGCCCGTTCCCGAGGTGGCATTCGCCTGCGGGTCTGCATCAATGATCAGCGTCTTCTTCTCAAGAACAGCCAGGCTCGCGCCCAGGTTAATCGCCGTTGTGGTCTTACCAACTCCGCCTTTCTGATTTGCAAGTGAAATGACTTTGCCCATGAACTATTCCTTTTTTAAGCAAAATTTAGTGAATTCCGCAAGGGATTCAAATTTACTATTTTAATGACATGACATTTTTTTACACCTTTTCTTATTGTAAACATTTAAAGTGCATTTATTAACAGGTTATTAACAATATCGGAGGTGCGGAAAAAAACGTCTAGATATCAATAAAATAGCCTGATTCACCAGATCCTGCCAATTGAATAATTTGCTAAACCGAGTGTCAAAATTAGAATTAAAAACGAAAAAAACAGGGATAATCAAGATGAATTTTTTTTAGGGAAATAAAGTTTAAATTTACATCCGTCCTCTTAAACGAAGGGAAGATGTCAGAGAAAAAATGGCTTGTCATCGTCAATCCGAATGCGGTTGCCGGATGCTATCACCGACGATGGGCAGTTCGACCTGACAATCATCCGGAAAATGCGCAAGCTGGAGGTGATCCGGAGCCTTCCATAACTTTACAACGGAAAGATCAAATCCCATCCTGTGTGCAATCGTTCCCGGGCAAAAACATCACGGTCGATTCCCTGTGTTCCGTCTACCTTGAAACCGATGGTGAAAGCCTCGGGCATACGCCCTTCGAATTTGAGATCATCCCCCGGAGCGTAAGAATTATTACAGGGAATACTTAAACCGGCTCCTACCGCACCTTGATAAACTCAACCTCGTACAACTTAGGCCAGTATTTACCGGTCACAAAAATCCGATTGTTCTTTTTATCATATGCGATGCCGTTGAAATAATCGGTGCCGGGACGTCGGTCGGAAGGTTTCAGTATACCACTCATATCGATCTTCCCTTCCACCCTGCCGCTGGACGGATCAATGATCACAATCTCATTGGTCGTGTACCGGTTGGCGTATAGTTTCCCGCCGATAAGCTCCAGTTCGTTCAGAAGATCGACTTCACCCGTATTGTCAAAGACCTGGATCTTCCTGATCTGGCTGAAATATGTGGTATCCATGAAGTAGATGATGTTCGTGCCGTCGCTCATGAGGATCTCGTTACCGTTGTTACACAGGCCCCAGCCTTCCTTGTTCTGGTAGTAGATCTTCTGAAGAAGTTCAAAATTATTCGCATTGTAGATGAATCCGGCCTGGGCTTTATAAGTAATCTGATAGATCTTATTATGAATGTAAGTTATCCCTTCCCCGAAAACGTCGCTGGGAAGGTTCCTGAACTTAAGGATCTCCCCTGTTTCCAGGTCCTCTTTTCTCAGGGAGGATTCTCCGTAATTCCCGGTACCTTCATAAAGATAGCCGTCGATGAATTCGAGCCCCTGCGTGTAGGCTTTTACATCATGTGGAAATTCCCGGATCACTCTGTATGTATATTTTGCAGGTTCGATATCGGATACGATCTTAATGGGAACTGAGGCAGTCAGGGTTCCTCCGCCTGCGAAAAAAGCCCTTGCCCTGACGAAACTGTTCGAGGGATTGATATGGCCCGTGTGTATGGTTGTGTTCAACTCTTGCTTCAGGACGGCAACCTGCTCCGCACCCAGGAAGATCTGAACAGAATCAGGCTGTTTACTTGTGCCGGTAAGATTTAAACGAACCTTGAATTCTTTGCCGGGAACGATCACCTGCTGGCTTTCCGGTGCCTCGATCCGGAGGTTTCCCTTTGGAACCGTCGCGGGTTCCTCCCTAACGGTCCCTGTACCGTTACCGGTCGAACGGTCATGGGCACACGACTGAAAACCAAGGCAAATGCTCAGTAAAACCGGGATGATCAATCTGTATTTTACCATAAAAACCAAAATGTTAAGTGCCTGGCGTAATTCGCCGGGAAAGGTTATATCTTCCTTCATATTTCCCTCACAAAAGTGAAACGTGACATTCCTGAGAACCATTATTTTCTGAACCACCTGAAGATGGACCTTTTTCTATGGGGCAGATTTTTTAACTGCTGTTCATAGTCAGCTGATTCTTCCGGGTTTAACATATGCCATATCTCACCCCATCCCGGGAAGCCTCCAACGTTCCGGTCGTCGATGAAAAGGTCAGCCTGGATCTTACGGCTCATTTCCTGTTCATCAAACTTTTCCTCGGGATAACTTTTATTTACGGCATAAAATTCAACTCCGTTCTGACGGCAGTATTCTACGGCTTCATCAAGCGTTTTACCGGTTCTGAAAGTCCACAGGATAAGCTGGTGATTATTTTTCCGCAGTGCCCTTAGTGTTTCAAAGGCAAAGAGTTTTTCCCTGCCGATATCCGGATAGCGGTGTTCTACAATAGTTCCGTCGAAATCTACAGCAATGATCATCTTTTGGTAATTTGTGATCCGTTCATAAAACGGGTTCTTTCCCCGGAATATTTCCGTTGAAAACTGCCTTACTCTTCTTCTCGTTCTTTAAATGCACTGGAGGATCATCTTAATTATAACCCGGGAACAAATTTAATCAAAAGTTTTGGAAAGGAGGTTGCAACAGATCATGACGGGCAGGGACATGCCAGAATATGTCCCTGCCCGTTATGATTTGTTGCAAGCTGTTCCGCTTACCCGAACAATCCCTCGACAGAGAGGTACCTGTCGCCGGTATCGTATCCAAAGGTAAGAATTCTTACTGCCGGACCGGTCTGTTTCAGTTTCAGTGCTACTGCTGCCAGAGCGGCACCCGACGATATGCCCATGAACAGGCCTTCTTCACTTGCGGCTTTCCGTGTGTATTCGAATGCTTCCTCCTTTGATACCTGGATGACGCCGTCAATATATTCCATGAAAAGATTTTCAGGGATGAATCCGGATCCGATACCCTGTATGGGATGGGGTCCGGGATTTCCGCCGCTTATGACCGGGGATTCAGCGGGCTCCACGGCAAATACTTTGAGTGCCTTGAATTTTTCCTTCAATACCCTGGCTGTACCTGATAAATGCCCGCCGGTGCCTACGCCGCTGATAAGATAATCCAACCCTTCCGGGAAATCGGAGAGGATCTCCAGGGCCGTGGTTTCTGCATGTATTGCGGGATTGGAAGGATTATCGAATTGCGACGGGATCCATGCATCATCCATATCATTCTTCAGTTCCATGGCCTTCCGGATTGCGCCTTTCATTCCCATTTCACGCGGTGTCAGTTCCAGTTCAGCGCCATAGGCTGTCATGATCCTGCGCCGTTCCACCGACATTGATTCGGGCATCACAATAATAAGCCTGTATTTTTTCACCGCCGCAACCATGGCAAGACCAATTCCCGTATTTCCGCTTGTGGGTTCGATGATCACTGATCCGGATTTCAGTATCCCCTTTTTCTCGGCGTCTTCGATCATGCCGAACGCAATCCTGTCTTTTATGCTCCCGCCGGGATTGGCTTTTTCTAGTTTGATCCAGATGTTGCGGCTTCCGGGAAAAAGGTTAGTAATCCTTATATGTGGCGTATTTCCAATGGTTTCAAGAATATTCTCCACTTTCATAACCTGTCATTTTCAGATGACGAAATTTAAAGGTTCCTTATAATTCTTACTGTCCCGTACAATGGTCTTATGTTGACGGTAAACGACGGAAAATGGAACCACACTCTCCGTCAGCCACACGTTCCCGCCGATGATAGTGTCATGCCCGACTACCGTTTCACCGCCAAGGATCGTACTACCTGCATAGATGATCACATTATCCTCGATAGTCGGATGGCGTTTCATATTCTGCATCTTCTTCTCAACAAACAAAGCACCCAGAGTGACACCCTGGTAGACTTTCACGCCGTTTCCTACTTTTGCCGTTGCTCCGATAACGATCCCGGTTCCGTGATCTATGAAGAATTTATCACCGATGTCAGCTCCGGGATGTATATCGATCCCTGTTTTGCCATGAACGTATTCGCTGATCATCCGTGGCAATACCGGTATTTTCAGAAGGTAAAGGACATGTGAGATCCGGTAAACCGTCAGGGCCAGGAAACCCGGGTAGCTCAGTATAATCTCCTCAACGCAGCTGGCTGCAGGGTCGGAAAGGAGAAACTCTTCGGCATCATCGAGAAGCTTCTGGTAGATCATAGGCAGGGTGGTAAAAAAATCATCGACCACTGAATCGGGTTGTTTTTTCAGGTCTTTTGTAAGCGGGATCAGCAATTCTTTTAGCCGGAGCTTCATGCGTTCGAGTTTGATCTCGATCTCGCGCTGATTGATGTTCTTGTTCTGCTTGATGGGGAATAACAGGTATATCAGATCATCGATGAACAGGTGCGCTTCGATCATCGACGGCACATCGGCACAATAACTTTTATTGATCTTATGGAGGTATTCAGCAAATGATTCTTTCATGATTAGTATGGATTTATTCTCGTTTCCCGTTGATATTGTAAAACGCTGCCGTTAAGAAAGTGTTCCGGAAAATGAAACCGGCGTTTATTTTCCGTAACCCTGCGAACATCATTTATCCGGGATTTTTATCATAATGCTTTTTTGTAAATCAAATAATGATCAAATTTGTTCACGCAATCATCCGGAACCAAAATGAAGAAACATATTCCCAATGCCATTACGCTGATGAACCTCGTTTCAGGCACTCTCGGTGTAATTTTCCTTTTCAGTGGTGACCTCACCCGGGCTTCAGCCATGATATTTTTCGCGGCATTGTTCGACTTTTTCGATGGTTTTCTGGCGCGGCTCCTCGGCGTTCATTCATCAATCGGCAAATCACTTGACAGCCTTGCCGATATGGTCAGCTTCGGACTTCTTCCCGGACTCATCGTATACACCATGCAAACGGACCTTGGAGGCCGGGCTGATCCGGTTGGACAGGTTCTCGTTTTTTCCAGTCTGCTGATCCCGGTATGTTCAGCTCTCAGGCTTGCCATTTTCAATAATGATGAAGAACAAAAATACATTTTCCGCGGACTCCCCACACCTGCAAATGCCCTGTTTTTCGCTGCTGCGGGAGTTGCTCTCGGGACCGGGCAACTTTCCGTCGTGCCTGAAAACCGGATCTGGGTCTTCTTCTTTACGGTGGTCCTTTCCCTTCTTCTCATCTCCCGGCTGAAAATGTTTGCCTTTAAATTCACCGACTATTCCGTACGGAACAACCTTATGAAGTATTCCTTTCTTGCACTTTCCGTTATCCTTATCCTTCTTTTCAAGGCTGAAGGTATCGCACTCTCAATACTTCTTTATATCCTTTTCTCCCTGGCGGGAAGCATTTTCAAAAAAGGAACCGTCATCTGATCCGGGCTGAAATTTTCCCGCCATGCGATTACATGGCATTGCCGGAGAAGCCGGCCTTATTTATTTTCCTCTTCTGTCCAACGGTCCCCGAAATTCTTATTCGCTAAATGGATCAGCCAGTAAGCCAAGGCTATGAGAGCCGGCCACGTAAGGTAGAATAGTATGGAGTGCAGGTACATATGGTTTCCGTTTTATTAGTAAGCGTGTGAATCTCCTTCCACTTCAGTCTGGTCGATCTTTTTCCTGTTGAGTGCTCTCCACGCATAATAAATATATGCGAAGACAAAGGGGACGATCAATGATACGTAACTCATAGCGGTGAGGGTATAATAGCTGGATGAACTGTTCTGAATGGTCAGCGAGCTTTGCAGATCGGTTACCGACGGATAAAAACATGTATTGTTAAAACCGGCAATGAGGAATAATGAGAAGACGGTAAATACGGTACCCGTGCCGCTCCAGGCGATCGAATTTTGGTAATGACCCGCAAGCGACCTGATAATTCCGAACAATACCATGGCAATGCCTGAAAAAAGGATTATTCCGGCCAGAGGCATCTGTATGATGTTATGCAGGTATTTGAAAGGCTCCATGGAGACATTGAAAGTATCGGGATCGTAGGCAAATCCTTTCGCTAGCAGCAGGCTGACGAACCAGTACAGGAATGCCAGGAGAAAGATCCCGGTATTGACCCAGAGCTGCGTGCGGGATCGTTTTTCAATCTCATCATTGTCTACATTCTTCAGGAAATAGTGAAGGGCAAGAATGCGGCTGAGGCCAAAAATGGCAAGGCCCAGTGAAACATTCCTGAAGTTCGTCACGGCTTCGAGCCCGTGCCAGGACGTAGCCCAGGTTGAGCTGTTCATATCATCGACGGTGAAATGAGCCCCCGTGAAAAAGGTGCCGACGGCCGTCCCGATCAGGATTGTCGCGGCAAACCCGTTGATCATCAAAAAAACATCATATGTTTTTGTTCCGAGGAAATTGCCGGGTTTGGAGCGGAATTCATACGCTATGGCCTGTATGATGAAACAGAACAGGATAGCCATCCACACCCAGTATGCCCCTCCGAAGCTGGTGGCGTAAAAAAGCGGGAATGAAGCAAAAAAGGCGCCGCCGAATGTAACGAGGGTAGTAAACGTCGTTTCCCATTTCCTGCCCAGCACATTGATAAGCATCCGTTTTTCGATCTCCTTTTTCCCCAGGACGTATATCAGTGTCTGACCTCCCTGGACGAACATGAGGAAAACGAGGAAACTGGCAAGCAGGGATATAATGATCCACCAGTACTGCTGCAAGGTAAAATACGTGATATTTTCTGCCATATTAATGTCCTCCTTCTTTAGGTCCGATTTTGATCTGCCGGGTCATGATCTTTATCTCTGCTATTAAGAGTGCGGTGAAAACAGTGGCGAAAAGCCAGAAAGTGACCTGGACGGCGCTGGAATCAATGTGTGAAACGGCAGACATAGTTGGCATAAGGTCCTGGATAACCCACGGCTGCCGTCCCACCTCCGCCACGATCCAACCTGCCTGGTTTGCAATGTACGGCAGAGGTATAGTGATGATGGCGGCTTTCAGGAACCAGCGCCTGCGTGCAAGGGAATCACGGTAAAGAAAGATCAGGGCAAGCACGAAGAAGAGCACAAAATAAAATCCGAGGATAACCATGATGTGAAAACTGTAGAAGGTCAACGGAACATTCGGTATAAGACTCATCTCATCATCCAGATACCCGTACCCGAAGTATCCGAAATAATCTTTTTTGTAATCCTCGTTGTAGAATTTGGCCTTCATAGTCTCGTAGGTGGTAATGTCATTACGCTTTCCGGCACTCTTAAGGGCCCTGAGATCCTCGATCACTATACGGCCCCGCCGGATCTTTTCCCGGGCCGACATGATACCCTGTTCAGAATTCCCGTTTACCAGGTCGACGACACCAGGCACGAAAGCATTCCAGTTTCCATAGGCCATATAGGATAACAGATTCGGAAATTCCAGGCGAAAAGCGAAATCCTTGATGTTTTCATTCTCCGGGTCGGAAGTGGAAGTGGACATCATCCCGATGGCAACAAGCCCGGCACCTTCCTGTCCATGGTACAGCCCTTCAAGGGAAGCGAATTTCATGGGTTGCGAATGAACGATCTCCCGGGTTGAACTATCCCCGGTAAATACAAGGTAAATCGATGCAACGATCCCAAAGATGGAAGCAACGAGAATGCTCCTTTTGGCAAATACCTCCTCTCTTCTTTTCAGGATGAACCATGCTGAAATACCGACCACGAATATGGCTGCCAGAACAAAACCCGCGGTAATGGTATGCAGGAATTTATTCACTGCCGTAGGGGAGAAAAGCACAGCCCAGAAATCCGCCATCTCATTGCGTGCTGTTTCAGGGTTGAACTGCATACCCAGCGGCGACTGCATCCATGCATTGGCTACCAGGATCCACAGGGCTGAAAGGTTTGCCCCAACGGCAACAAGCCAGGTTGATAAAAGATGGAACCGCTTGCTTACTTTGTTCCATCCGAAAAACATTACGGCCACAAAGGTGGATTCCAGAAAAAAAGCCATAATGCCTTCAATTGCCAGGGGAGCCCCAAAGATATCACCAACGAACCAGGAATACTGCGACCAGTTCGTACCGAACTCAAACTCGAGAATGATTCCCGTTGAAACTCCTATGGCGAAATTGATGCCGAAGAGGGTCATCCAGAAACGGGTCACCTTCTTCCATACAGGATCACCTGTCCTGACGTAGATCGTCTCCATAAAGGCTATGATGAAGGCTAATCCCAGGGTGAGAGGCACAAATAACCAGTGATATATGGCAGTCAGGGCGAACTGGCCCCTCGACCAGTTAACAAGGGAAAGATCAATATTTTCCAGCATAAGGGAAGGGTTTATTTATTTAGTCAGTTGTTCGAGAACATAATTGCTTCTTTCTTCATCCGTGTCAAATCGCTTCTGCAATATATCGGGAAAAAAGAACAACTTCAAAACAACATACAAAATAAACAGCTTGATCAGGATCACGATCCAAACCTGCTTCCCCCATGATGATAAATTCCGGAACCCGTCAAGATAAAATCTGAACGCTTTTATTAAGATACTGAACTTCATTTTCGTGAAACCTGAATTATGAATCAAATATAAAAAATGATCGGAAATTTCGGTGGATAATTAATCCAAAGTATCTCAGCCCGTTACCCGAATGGCCGATGTTTATTGAAGAATTTTTTAAAATGACAAAGTGTGAATTGATGAACAATTTAACTTATATTGTGGTTCAACTGTCATGTGCATGAAAAATAAACCTGATTCATCAGCAGTCCTTTATCCGGAATAATTCCTTTATTTAGAATTGTTTTAAACAACAGATCCTCTACATCGGGGTTCTTTAAGAATGATTGCTAAAATTATCCTATATTTATGAACTGAAAATGATTCCAGCTACTATGAGACTAACTGCTATCCATACATTTCTTGTGTGGACATTTTCAATCACAGCCGGTCTGGCCCAAACGCCGGTATCTCCTCAACAGACCGATATCGGGTTTGAAGAAAGACAGGGACAGTATGTCGCCCTTGACACAAAACTCATTAATGAATCGGGTGACACGGTAGTGTTAAAAGACATGATCAACAAACCTACGATCCTGTCCATGGTATACTACCGTTGCCCCGGAACATGCAGTCCCCTTATGTGGGGAATCTCCCGGTTTATCCAGCAGGTGGACCTCGATTACGGGAAAGATTACCAGGTACTCACCGTCAGCTTCGACCCGTCGGAAGATATTAGCCTGGCTACAGAGAAAAAAGCGAATTATATGAAGAACATGGATAACCCTTCCCCCGCGAAGGATTGGTTGTTCTTTGTAGGAGACAGTGCAAACATTTCAAAACTTACCGGTTCGGTCGGTTTTCACTATAAGAAGATCGCAGGTCAGTATACCCACCCTACCGGCCTGGTGGCATTGGCGTCGGATGGGAAAATTACCCGTTATCTCAGGGGAATTGATTTTCTTCCTTTCGATATTAAGATCACGATGGTGGAGGCTGCGAACGGAAAGATCGGGCCGTCGCTAAACCGCCTGCTGGCTTTTTGCTATTCATACGATTCGAAAGGAAATCAATATGTTTTCAATATCCTCAAAGTATCGGGGATACTAATAACATTCACTGGATTGGTTATTTTTCTTATCCTTGTACTTGTAAAAAGAAAATCCTAAACTGACTGAAATGAGCGCTACGCAGAATACCGGTGAATCCAGCTACCTTGAATATCACGGAAATCGCAAGGGTATATTCAAATGGATCCTGTCCACCGACCACAAAAGAATCGCACTGCTATATCTGTTCACCATCATGACTTTTTTTCTCGTAGGAGCCACCATCGGCTTGCTGATGAAGCTCGAGCTGATCGCTCCCGGAAAAACGATTGTCGATGCGAAGACTTACAATGCCTTTTTCACCATACACGGAGTGATCATGATCTTCGTCATCGTGATCCCGGGACTGCCGGCTGTTTTTGGAAACTTTTTCCTGCCAATCCTGATCGGGGCAAAGGACGTTGCCTTCCCCAGGCTGAATCTCTTTTCCTGGTATGTTTATATCACAGGGATAGCCCTGGTTATTTATTCCCTGTTCGCCGGCGGAGGCGCCCCTGATACCGGATGGACCTTTTATGCACCTTACAGTTTCCGGACATCAACAAATATGCTCCCTGCAGTGGTGGCGGTATTTGTCATCGGATTTGCCTCTATCCTCACAGGGCTGAATTTCCTGGTCACCATGCATCGCATGCGGGCTCCGGGAATGACCTGGCTCAAGATGCCCCTCTTCCCCTGGACCCTTTACGGAACAGCATGGGTGCAGATACTGGCCACTCCCATCGTCGGGATCACTATGCTTATGATCGTAGCCGAAAGGACCCTGCATATCGGGTTTTTTGACCCCACACTCGGAGGTGATCCCATCCTTTATCAGCACCTTTT
Source organism: uncultured Bacteroidales bacterium (assembly GCA_963771005.1). GTDB lineage: Bacteria > Bacteroidota > Bacteroidia > Bacteroidales > DASQZK01. The sequence goes on along the minus strand of CAVYRO010000003.1, from coordinate 432,575 downwards.
CTGGATCTATAGTCATCCGGCCGTGTATATCATGATACTTCCGGCCATGGGCGCCATTTCCGAGATCATTCCTACCTTCTCACACAAATCCATTTTCGGGTATAAGTTCCTCGTAGGCTCCACCATCGCCATCGCCTTTGTCGGGTATTTTGTCTGGGGCCATCATATGTTCACTTCCGGAATGAGCGGTGTGGCATTGATTTCCTTCTCCTTTCTGACCTTCCTGGTGGCTATTCCAAGCGCGATCAAGGTTTTCAACTGGATCGCCACCATGCATAAGGGATCGATCCTTCTCGACACACCATTCTACTGGGCCGTATCCTTTATTTTTGTTTTCATGATCGGAGGTTTTTCAGGACTGGTGCTGGGGGCGCTGGCTACCAATGTACATCTGCATAATACGCATTTCGTTCTCGCACATTTCCATTTCATCGTTTTCGGCGGTACCGGATATGCATTTTTTGCCGCGCTACATTACTGGTATCCGAAGATGTTCGGACGTATGTACAACAGGAAGTGGGCAAATACCGGATGGCTGATCTTTTTTATCGGCTACCTGACACTGTACCTTCCCATGTTCTACCTCGGGATGCAAGGGATGCCACGCAGATACTATGATTATGACGAGATTTTCCATCCCTGGAACATAGTCTCCACACTCGGTTCCTGGGTAATGTTCACGGGGCTTGTCATCATCATTGTCAACCTGTTCAGGGGAGTCAGGGTCGGACCCAAAGCACTTCAGGATCCCTGGGGAGGAAAAACACTGGAATGGACGATACCTTCCCCACCCCCTGAAGATAATTTTAAGACCATACCTGTTGTTGTGAAAGGCCCTTACGATTATAGTTAATCTTATTGATCCGTCTTATGGAAGAACACAGAGATGACCTGGCATCGAAAACCGGGATGTGGCTGTTCCTTTTCACCGAAATGCTGCTTTTCGGCGGCCTTTTCATCGTATATTCCGTTTACCGATTCAGGAACCCCGAGGCATTTCACCTGGCTGCCCGTGAACTGAATGTTTTCATAGGAACAGCCAATACGATTATCCTGCTTACCAGCAGTATGACAATCGCCATGTCCATTACGGCAATGCAAAGAAAAGCCACGAAACTTTCGATGATCCTTCTCTCGGTGACCGTCCTGCTTGGGATAGTCTTCCTGGTGAACAAATACTTTGAATGGAGTACCAAGATCCATCATCATATCTACCCGGGATCGGATATTATGGCAACCTGGGGACAGGGTGACATCCTGTTTTTCGGACTCTATTATTTTATGACAGGGTTACACGCCTTCCATATCATTATCGGTCTCACCTTCATAGGCTTTATCATGGTGTACATCCGGAAGGGCATCATCAACCCCGATAACTACGTCCTCCTGGAAAACAGCGGCCTTTACTGGCACCTGGTTGACCTGATCTGGATCTTTCTTTTCCCGTTATTTTATCTTATAACCTGAAAAACCTCATTTCATGGCTGAAGGAAAAACGCATATTATTCCATACAAAACACTGGCCCTGGTTCTGGTAGCGCTCGTGATACTGACACTTACCTCGGTGGCCGTCACGCGGATCCAGCTTGGGACGCTGACCGTGACAGCCGCCCTTCTGATCGCAGTGGTAAAATCGAGCCTGGTCCTGACTATCTTCATGCACCTTAAATTCGAGAGCCGGTTTTTCAGATGGATGGTATCAGGAGTCATCATCCTGATCGGAATTGTGATATACACTACCTTAATCGATTATATATACAGATAGAGATATGTATTCAACTACGGGACCAGATGCATCCAATTATGTTCACAAGGTCGATCTGGCCTTTGTGGTCATCATGGGAATAAGTTTATTGTTCCTGCTCGGCCTGACCGCTGCGATGATATACTTTATTGTCAGGTACAACAAGAAGCGCAATCCCATAGCCACGCAGATCGAGGGAAATACGACACTCGAGATTCTCTGGACGGTGATCCCCACCCTGCTGGCAATGCTTATGTTTTACTTTGGATGGTCAGGTTGGCGTCCGCTTAAAAATCCTCCGAAAAAAGCACGGGAGGTCATAGCCACTGCCCGGATGTGGAACTTTTCATTTGAATATGATAACGGAAAGATCTCTGATAAACTTTTTGTTCCCATCAATGAACCCGTGACCCTGAAACTTCTTTCCCTGGATGTAATCCACAGCCTTTACATACCGGCATACCGGTTGAAAGAAGATATGGTCCCCGGGCGGCAGAAAATTATGTGGTTCATTCCCCAGACCAAAGGCTCATATCATATTTTCTGCGCCGAATACTGCGGCTTGCAACATTCGTATATGTCCTCGAGCGTTGAAGTGCTCACAAAAGATGAATTTCAAAAATGGTACGCCGATACCACAGCTGTTGCCGTGGCCGGGGAAGCTAAAGAACCCGTTGCAGCCGGCCTTGCCATTCTTACCAAAAACGGATGCACGGCATGCCATTCTTCCGACGGTACCACGATCGTAGGACCTACTTACCTGGGTATTTGGGGAGAGCAACAGACAGTGATCGAAAACGGCCAGGAAAAAAGGGTAACCATCGATTCAGCATATGTGCGGCAATCGATCTATGATCCCAATTCACAAATCGTAAAGGGATTCCAGAAAGGACTTATGCAACCTTATAAGGGAGTCATAAACGACGATGATCTAAGTAAGATCATAGATTATCTGAAGGCTCTTAAAGAACAGCAGCAGGGACAACCGTGAGAATAACCCGGAAAAGAGTGGATGAGCAGACAGGTTATGTGCTCCAGTTGCTCAGCCTCATGGTTGTTTTTACCATCGTTTCCCTGATCCTTAAAATCACCTGGTACAGACTCCTGTATCTTTCCCTTACTTATGGCATTGAATTTAAAGCGCTTACAGGCTCAATTTTTGCTCTTCGCTCTATCATTTCTGTCCTGGCTTTCCTGTCCCTTGTATTTCTCATCTTTTATTTTCTCAGGTGGTTCTCTCTCACCTACAGGTATCTCCGGTCGCAGGATAATCTCTATTATCTCTCCCACTCACCAGCGTCTGCCTACTGGTCGTGGTTCATTCCCGTTCTAAACCTTTTCCTTCCTTTCATGATCATGCGCGAGATCTGGGAATCCCTGAAGGAGATGGCCGGGATTCCTGGCGAAGACCCGGAAGGATCACGCCTTGTTTCCTGGTGGTGGGCGTTGATTATCCTTAGCGGGGTTGCAGGGATATTTTTTCATCCTCCCCTAAGAGACCTGTTGTCGGGCGATGAATGGGCTGCTCTGGCAGGATGGAAGAGTTACCTCGTACTAAGCATCATAAGACTGGGATCGCTTGCCGTTTCCATTGTCCTGTTCCGGAAACTCAAACGGTACACTCAGCGGCTTAACGCCATGTAGAAGAACTGGCCAATCCCTACAGTAAATATGAAATCCCCATACAAGGTATGCTCAATGAAAACGGTAAGGAGGGAATGGCTTCGTTTATAGGTGAGTGAAAATAAGATCCCCCCGGCGAAGGTAAGGACCAGGGCCAGCCAGTTGCGGAATATGATATGGGAAAAAGAAAAAAGAAAAGCATTGGTGAGAACAAATACCCATTCGCGACTGAAAAGGTCCCTGTAACGATGAAAAAACCAGGTCCGGTAGATCAGTTCCTGGGGAAAGGCTGACCATAAGGGGTAAAACACCATGATCATCAGCCACAGGCCTATATTTTTCCGGGGCATGATGAAGAATTTAGTACGGTAAAATACCCACACGAAGAGTGAGGTAATGACGGCGAAAAATATAAAACGGAACAAAATCGGTCTCCAGTTCCGGAACCCGTTAAATCCGAATTCTTTCCGGTTAAAATTCTTGTTCCTTAATAGAAAGAAAAGAAAAAAAACGAATACGAAAAGCAGAGGGATGGATTTATGAAAAGGGATGAGGTTGAAAAAATAGAGCAGCGGCAATCCCATATAAATTATGAAAAGTTCCGGAATTTTAAACTCCGGCCGGTTATAGAATCTGCTCATCTCAGGATGCTGTTTTCCTTATCAGGGGGAACCGAATTTACAGACAGGTTGATCTTTTAAAATATATCAGCGTATCGACAATACTTTCCGGCGAAACATGCTTGATTAAACATATTGAATGATAACAAAGTTTGCTTTCAATTTCATTATTTTTGTTGTTCCTTTGCACGCTTATGGAAAATCTATTTTCAGATTACCTCCTTCCTGTTACTTTGGGTATCATTACCCTGGGTACGGGGTTGACCATAGAATTCAGTGATTTCAGAAATATTTTTCTTTACCCGAAGGCTGTCATCGTCGGGCTTTGCTGCCAGATGCTCCTGCTCCCGGCTATTGCCCTTGTTATAGACCTTCTCATCCCTGCAGAACCTGTTTATAAAGTAGGACTGATCCTCATTGCTGCATGTCCCGGCGGTGCCACCTCAAACCTGGTAAATTTCCTTCTCAGGGGCAATGTCGCACTTTCGATCTCTATCACAGTATTCAACAGTCTCATTACCCTGATCACGATCCCTCTGGTGGTCAGCACGGCTATCTGGTTATTTATGGGACAGCATTCCGCAATTCACCTGCCGGTGCTTAATACAATCCTGAACATATCCCTCATAACGGCAGTCCCGGCTACCATAGGCATTCTGATCCGGCATTATTTACCCCGCTTTGCCGTCTCCCTGGAAAAACCGTTAAGGATCATCCTTCCGCTTATCCTCCTGGGCGTATTTTCAGGTGTGGTTTTTATCGATCAAAATGAAGAATCATCGAAGATCATTGATTATCTTTATCTCTATATCCCATCGGTTGCTCTGAATGTCTTTGCGGTGTTTGCCGGCTGGGGCGCCTCCAGGTTTCTCCGTCTCAACCCCAGGAACCAGTTTACCATATCGGTCGAAGTCGGACTTCAGAACAGTGCTCTGGCAATATTTGTTGCCACAACTCTGCTCGATAGTCCCTCCATGGCCATCGTGCCTGTGATCTATGGATCCTTTTCTTTTTTCACAACTTTCTTCCTGGGATATGTTATCCGGGGGATCAGCCTGAAAAGAGAATCAAAAAAGGGATGAGGAAAACAGTATCTGCCCATATACCATAACTTCCCGACTTGCGGAAAAAAGCCGGAAAAATGATCAGCACCAGCAGGCCTGCAAACATAAGTGCCAGGATAATGAGTGCCGGAAGAGCCGGAAGTCCCCAGATTATCGCGCTGGTTATCCAAAACGATCCCGCCAGGATCAGGGTAACGGTGATAAAGATCCGGGTGACCCTGGTACCGAAATCAACGGCGAAGGTGCGTTCCCGGTCCGCGATGTCCATATCGTATTCATAATAGCTGTACGTAAATACATTGGCCATCACAAGCAGGCCATAACTAACCATCACCATCACCTGCCAGCTCTCTGCATGACCGCCTGCATAGATCACCGGACCTCCCCAAATTGCAAAAGTATAAATCAGGCTTATCCATATCTCCTTGATAAATAAAACGCGGGTATCTCCCGCAAAAAGGATGGTAAACAGGATATACAGAACGGTGGCACCGCCTATGATGAGCCCGAATTGGAGAATGCCCGGGGGGAGAAAAAAGAGGGCTGTACTGAAATCGAAAATAAGCGCCATTATGATCAGGAGGATGACAGGCGTCTTGTATTTATAAAAAATCCGGTGAATTTCGTTTACAGATTCACCCTTTTTCTTTATGCCGTCGACGAGATGATCCGAAAGGTAGATTATCCAGGCAGTAACTGCAATGACCAGGAGATACGGCCAGGGGAGAATTATGCTCATCATCCTGGCGGCAAACAAAGATCCGGCAATTACACCGGCAATAATATCGAGCGAAAGGATCCTGATGAGACGGTATATCTTTCCGAAGCCCACTATGTAAATATTTTATGTAAACATATGTTCCAGGCTTTCCCCCAGATACGGATGATGTACGGGTATGATCTTGGCCCTTGACAGGACATAGGGAATGACCAGGCAGAATACCCCTGCGAAACCAATGAAACTGCCAATCTCTATGAACCCAAACCGGAGTTCTCCGGTAACGCCCGGCACGATCTGAAGGTATTGTTCAACATATTGTCCTGCGATCAAAATGATGATCACAAGGGTCATAATGGTCTTATTCCGGCTCGCTCCGACAGGCAGGAGCACGAAGAACGGCACTGCCCAGTTCAGCAGTATTTCGGCAAAGAACAGTGTTTTCCACCCGCCCTGCCAGCGGTAATAATAGTATATGGTTTCTTCGGGAAGATTTCCGTACCAGATAAGCATGAACTGCACAAACCAGAGATAACCCCAGATGATACCAAGCATGAAAAGGTACCTTGAAAAATCATGCAGATGATATTTGTTTAGAAATGCAAAATATCCGCGCCGCTGAAGGATGAAAACGATCAGGATGACCACAGATACGCCGTGAAGAAATGCCGAAACAAGATTCTTCATGGCAAATACCGTGGAATACCAGTGTGGATCGATGGACATGATCCAGTCAAAAGCTGCGAAAATAAAGGTGATGCCAAAGACAAAGACATATACTCTCGAATAATATTCACTCCGGTGAAAATATTCAACCCCGCCTGCCTTATCCTCCCGTACCGAAAACCGGCGCAGGATCCGGGCAAAAATGATCCACAGGGCGAAGTAGAGGAGAAGTCGGAAATAAAAAAAGGGTACATTGAGGTACACCCGCTTGTGATTGATTGCAGCATCGGCTGCCTGGACATCGGCATGGCTCCAATCATAGATGTAGCGGATACCAAAAAATAAGAGGATAAAAAATACGGCAGCCACGGGAAGATAACCCATCATGGCTTCGGGGATCCGTTTAAAGGCAGCCGACCAGCCCGATTGTGTGATATACTGGATCAGGATGAAAAATGTGGCTCCCAGCGACAGCGAGAGGAAATAAAAATTATTCACAAGATAATCAGCCCATCCTCTGCGGGGATCGGAAATCAGACCATAGACCATAACCGCCAGTCCGGAAATGGCCAGCACAGCCGAAATAATCCGGAAGGATGTTGAGATTTTAAATTCTTCCTTCATGTTTCTTTAGTTTTATTATTTACCCCCGGTATTCCCGTTGCTGCTTATCGTGTCGCTCTCAGCTCCTGCCTGAAGTACATTTCTTATGTATGAAATAATTTTCCACCGGTCTTCCGGTCTTATCTGTGATCCATGCGCACCCATGGATCCAAAACCAAGGGTTATGGTATGGTAGATCTCCCCGTCCCGGAGGGCTCTTACCTCGGGCGAAATGAGCGACCGGGGAACCACAACGTACAGGCCGCTCGAATGCAGGAAACCGTTCCCATCACCTTTCTCGCCATGACAACCTACGCAGAAGGTCAGGTATTCGTGTTCACCCCGTTCAATCACTTCCGGACTGTTATCGAAGGGATTTTTCAGTTCAAGCCCGGCCCTGATCCTGTCCGCGGGATCAATGGTATACTGAAAAGGCATGAAATCCCTGGGAATGGTACCCTCAACCGGCACACGCATTGTTGAATTATTTTCAAAATCCGGGTTTGCATCGTAAGTTTCATATGCCTTTGAGTAGAACATATCCGGGAAATAATCATAGCCGGGATTGTTCCTGTTACGGTCGCATCCCGCTAATCCCAGGATAACAATGGAAATGAATGATATGTGCATAATGGATCTTCCCATGGACTGATGATTATTATTTTTTATCCAAAATTTCTTTGTCATTAACTTCTTCGGCACCTTCACTGCTTAAAATTTTCCCTGCTTCATTGAATCTATCATTACCCAGTGTCTTCAGGTCAACAACGATGATGAATTTATCATCGGTCACCCGGATATCCATGATCTCTTCCTGTCTGCCGGGATAAAGGCCTGAAACTGCCGAAAAAGTAGCCAGGCTGGTTATTGTCACAATCAGAATGGTCAATACAACGGTGATCACTATAAAAGAAGGGAAGGAATTATAGGGTTTGCCGCCATAGACAATAGGCCAGCTCAATACGGCGGCATAATAAAGGAAGGCCAGGACGGAGGCTGCTCCGAACAATCCGTAAAAATAGGCCGCCACCGGGATCCTGGATTTTCTTTTCAGCAGGTGGATTGCCTCGTGTACCGGGTAAGGCGTATAAATATCGTAAATGCTGAAACCTTCTTCAAGAAGCTTCTTCAGGGAGGAAATCATTTTTTCCTCTTCGCTGAAAACACCTATTTTAAATTTACCGGCCATTATTTTCTTTTTTGAATTAATCTTCTCTGTGCTCACCGACGTTCCGTACAGCCTTGACTTCACTCACGGCGATGACCGGGATGTACCTGAAGAAGAGGAGGATGAAGGAAGCAAATATACCGAGTGTCCCGACGTAGGCGCCAATCTCCACCCAGGTGGGCGAATAGGAGGCCCAGTTGGAAGGAAGAAAATCCTTTGACAGGGAGCCCACCACAATATTGTACCTTTCAAACCACATCCCGATATTAATGATCAGGGAAATGATGAACAGACTCCATACATTTTTCCTCATTTTTTTGATCCAGAAAAGCTGTGGGATAAAAGCATTGCAGATGATCATCGTCCAGAAGGGCAGGGCTTTTTCGCCATGCAGGAGCTGCTGGAAGAAAGTATACATTTCAAAAGTATTGTACGAATACCAGGCTACAAAAACTTCCGTCATATAGGATGTGCCCATGATTAGGGAGATAAAGATCAGGATCCGGGCGATGGCATCCAGGTGATCATCGGTGATATAATCCGTAAGATTGTACAGTTTCCGCATGATCACCATCAGGGTCAGCACCATGGCGAAACCGGAAAAGATAGCACCCACAACAAAATACGGAGGGAAGATGGTGGTATGCCACCCGGGTTCGATGGATGCCGCAAAATCGGTTGCCACGATGGAATGTACGGAGACCACCAAAACGGCAGCAATCCCTCCCAGGATGAACCCGAGGGAATCGAAGCGTATCCACTGCCTGGATGAACCGGTCCATCCCATGGCGAAAAAGCCGTAGATGGCCTTTCGTATCTTCGATTTTGCCCGGTCCCTGATGGTGGCAAAATCAGGAAGCATTCCGAGGTACCAGAATGAAAATGAAATGAGCAGGTAGGAAGATATCGCGGCAAAATCCCAGAAAAGAGGGGAGTTGAAATTAACCCAGAGTGGCCCCCGTGTATTGGGATAGGGAAAGATGAAGAATGCCAGCCATACACGGCCCATGTGAAGAGCAGGAAATATCGCAGCACATCCTACAGCTACCACGGTCATGGCTTCGGCAGACCGGTTGATGGAGGTTCTCCATTTCTGTCGCAGGATCAACAGGAAGATGGAGAATGCCGTTCCTGCGTGTCCTATCCCGATCCACCATACGAAATTCACGATGGCCCATCCCCATGCAACAGTGTTGTTCACCCCCCAGGTACCTATTCCCTGTGTTACCGTCACATAGATCGCGACTACTCCCCAGAGGGTTGCCAGTGTGGCAAGCGTCATAGCCGCGAACCACCACCGTCCTGCGGGGGCCTCGTTGGGTCCAAGGATTTCACGGCTGATCTGCGAGTACGTCTTTTTGCCTTCTATTAAAGGACCTCTTATGAATCTGTTATACATGAGCAGGAAATTTTAAGATTGATCCGTTTCCCCTTCCTTTTTGTTCCTGACCACAGTCAGGTAACTTACCGACGGCAGGGTATGAAGTTCTTCAAGCAAATGATAATTTCTCGGATCCTTCTTAAGTTTCGAAACACGGCTTTCGGGATCATTCATATCACCGAAAACGAGTGCCTCGGCCGGACAGGCCTGTACGCAGGCAGGGGTAACTTCCCCGTCGGCGATTTTCCGGTTTTCCAGCTTGGCCTGCAGTTTCTTCTCCTGGATCCTCTGCACACAGAATGAACATTTCTCCACTACGCCCCGGTCTCTTACCACGACATCCGGATTCAGTTGCAGTTGACCAAGATCGGAGTGAATGTTAAAATCGAATTTCTTATTATCGGTATATTTATACCAGTTGAATCTTCTGACCCGGTAGGGGCAGTTGTTGATGCAATATTTTGTCCCGATGCAACGGTTATACGTCATCTGGTTCAGTCCTTCGCTGCTGTGGTTGGTAGCAGAGACAGGACACACATTCTCACACGGGGCGTTGTCGCAATGCTGGCACAGGATGGGCTGGAAAAGTGTTTCCGGGTTTTCGGGTTCCCCGCTGTAATACCTGTCGATTTTTATCCAGTGCATAATGCGGCGACGGATTACCTCTTCCTTGCCCACAACCGGGATATTATTCTCGGCCTGGCAGGCGATGACACAGGCATTGCACCCGGTGCATGAGCTCAGATCGACGGCCATTCCCCAGTGAAATCCCTTAAATTCGGGCTCCGGGTAGAGCGTTTTATCAGAAGTTCCCAACTTTTTATGGGATTCATTGCCGGAGGCCGGATCTTCGAGGTACTTCTCAAGAAGGGTCTCCCTCACTATATTGCGGCCTTCCATAGAATTATGAACCTGTGTTACCGCGAGTTTAACCTTTCGGCCCGTTGGTTTAACCGTTATTCCCCCGGTATGGTAAATCCTTCTTCCTTCTGACATCTGCACGAGGGGATAGATATTGACCCCTGCTCCGTCGGCGACCTTTCCCGTATCCGTGCGTCCGTATCCCAGAGCTGCAAGGCAGGTTCCTGTCGCCTGGCCCGGCTGTATAAGTACGGGTATCTCGATCCGTTCATTGATACTGACGACATCCCCGGTTAGCAGACCTGCTTTCTCTGCATCGGCAACAGAGACCATGAGCACATTCTCCCATGTACTTTTGCAGACCGGATCGGGCAATTCCTGCAGCCATGGATTATTGGCCTGCCTGCCATCGCCCATCTGGACGCTGTCCCAAAGGATGATCTCCAAACCCTCCCCCGGTGATGCCGCTTTTTTCCCCAGTGCCGTATCAACGGCTCCGGGATTAAAAGTGATCCCACCGGGCGTTACAGGGTAAGAATATACGCCGTCCCTGAGGCTCTTGTTCCAAAAATTCTCAAAATCCCCGGTACCGTTTAATCCTTTTTCTTTCCAGTGATCCCGGATATACCCGTAGTAATCCTTATCACTTTTGTTCCATGTCAGCAGGCTGTCCTGCAGGCTGCGCGTATTAAAGATCGGGCTGATGCAGGGCTGTGACAGATACAGATCGCCGGTAACGACTTCGGCATCATCCCATGACTCAAGAGGATGGCTTACCGGGAATATGTGGGAAGATTCTTTGGCAGTCTCACATGCGCTTCCGGCAAAGGAAACAGACATCATGGTTTTCTTCAGACCGGAGACAAACTTATCACTTTCGGGATAATCATAAACGGGATTTACATTATGCATCAGCAGGATTCCAACCTTCCCCGCATTCATATCATTGACCAGACTGTACATTTCCCTGTCTCTCCCCCCGTGGTCAAACAAGGCATGATCGGTATCCACGGTGTGCCCGATATTCCCCAGCTCGTGGTTAATGGCGTTCACCAGTACCTGGCAATCGGGATCATTGCTGCCTGAGAGGACAAGGGACCGGCTTTTGCTCTTCAGAAGTTCGCCTGCCACCTTCCTGAGATCGGGACCGCCTGCTGTTTCCTCTGATCCCTTTACGGAAGCATCCTTAACCAAGTCGTACAGCCGGGAAAGCAAGGTTTTTTCCTCCGAAGGCTTCATCGTATATCTCAGATCAGCGTTGCTTCCTGTAAGACTCATCCCTGCTTCGATCTGGATATGTCGCAGCATGGTTTTCTGTCCCTTATCCAGTTTCCTGCGTTGGGAATAGAGCCGGATAAACCGGACCGGTGCAATCCATGAACCGAGGAAGTCGGCACCGAAACTTACGACGATATCGGCTTTGTCAAACCGGTAATCCGGAATAAAGGCCCTGCCAAAACAGAGTTCATTTGCCTCGTATATTCCTGAAAGAGAAACGGGTTCATAAACTACCCACCTGAAGTTCGGATGCAAGGTTCTGAATTCATCAATGAGTTTCCGTGTGGATGGGGAGATTATCGGTGAAGACAGCAGTACAATTTCCTTTCCCTCGGTGCCGGCTTTGTCCAGTGCAGCGGTAACCTGTTTATCCGCTTCTTCCCATGTGATTTCCTCCCTTCCTGCATAAGGACCTTTGATGCGGGCATCATCGTAGAGCGAAAGCACCGAAGCCTGAATCCGGGCGGTGGTACCGCCTTTGTTGAAACCTGCCAGCTCATTCCCTTCGATCTTTATCGGCCGGCCATCCCGGGTTTTAACCAGGATGCTGCAAAAATCCTTACCATCAAAAAAGGATGACGCGTAATACCGGGCCTTTCCGGGAGTGATCTCCTCAGGCTGTATGACATAGGGTATGGCCTTGATCACCGGTTTCTCACAACTCGCAGCCAGCGCGGCCCCGGTAATACTGAAACCGAAAAGTTTCAGAAAATCCCGTCGCGATGCTTTTATATTGGTCACATCATCCTGTAAAAGATCAAGAACCCCGTCTTTATGCTCTTCTTCCAGCCCTCCCGCTTCCTTGTCGGGAATATCCCTGTATTCATCCAGACTCTTCCAGTATTTTCTCATAAGTCAGTCATTTAGTTGTTGTAGTTATTCCCCGGAACCCTGAATCGTGAGTGCAAACCCGGATCCGGCCGGACAAAATCCCGGGGAAGGGAGAACTTTTCACCTGTCCGTCCCGGCTTTCCCGTGAGATCAACCCGCCGGTCAATCACCCGGATTCTTCCGGTTGCCGGGGATCTTCATCCCCGTGCCGGATCAGTAATGGCATTTCATACATTCGGTACCCCCGATATCCTCAACGGTGACCTTATCCAGTTCCCCCTTTTTTATGTTTTCCCTAAGGTTTTTATATTGCGTGTAAAATTTATTCTCATCAAAATTCACTGCGCGTGTACGGTGACAGTCAATGCACCATCCCATAGAAAGATCGGAAACCTGCATGATCCTGTCCATTTTCGTAACATCCCCGTGACATTCGATACAATCCAGCTTCGCGACACCCACGTGCTGGGCATGACTGAAGAAAACATGATCGGGGAGATGATGCACCCTGATCCACTCCACAGGCCTTTTTTCCTGGTAATCCTTCACCACCTTTGCAATCTCAAAGCTGCCGGATCTCGTACCATTCCTTACGATAAGATGGCAGTTCATACAGACGTTCAGGGCAGGGATGGTTGCATCCTTACTGTACTCAACGGAACTGTGGCAATAAATGCAGGCCGTTTTATTCTGTCCCGCATGAACCGCATGGGAAAACTTAATGGGCTGGCTGGGCTGGTAATATTGAGATCTTCCGATCCTGATCGATTCAACTACAAGCACCTCAGTGACATAGGAGGCTGTTGCCAGCATAATGACCAGGTGGATCCATTTCCTTTGTATCTTTTTGATGAAAATGAGATCGGTAATGGCGCCGAAAAACAGGAGAACTGCCAGGATAAAAAGAATGAGCCTGAAAATATCCGGCTTCGGAGGCGTGATCTCCTCAGTAGTGAATTCATCCATGAAACCTTTTAGCATCACTACATCTTCCGGAGTAAGTTCTATACTACCATGAACTTCAGATAATTTTTTTCCGCGGGGCTTGAGCAGGACCTTCATGAGATCGCTAACCGGGCGATCCTCATATTTGACGGCGATTTCCATTGCACTGGGATTCCAGTTCAAGGTATCTACATACGCAGTGTTATGGCAGGATGCGCAGTTTACGGATTTAGCCGCAGGGTAAACCAGCCCGTAAAAAAGCCGTTCACCACGCGTCAGTTCAGCTGCATCCAGATCGTGAAGTTTCGCCTCCAGAGAATCGGTTTCCGGTGATTGACCGTAGATTTCAGTTCGTACCGGTAAAATTGCCAGGAATAAAAGGCAGAATAAAGCAGGGAGGCAATTGGCATGGACATAGGACGTTCTTGTCATCCCAAGGTATTTAAAGGTTAGTAAATCATTCTCCTCTCATATCAACCCTGCGGCCAGGCAGCCAGCACACAACCATATTTATGAAATCTGGTGAATCTGTGGAATGAACAGTAATATAAATAACCTTTTTGGCCGGATATAGTTTAAATTTTTTCATCTTAAAAGGTGAACAAATCCTTTCGTCCGGATCCGGTTCTCTCCATCAATTTGATTTACAGTAAAATAATAAATACCATTGTGTAATTCCTGCCCTGAAAAAGTTCTTCCGTCCCATATAATATACGGTGATTCGGACCTAAAGACGAGAACTCCCGACCGGGTATAAACGGAAAGTGAATATATATTTACACCGTTTGTCCTGATCCGGAAATAATCATTCAATCCATCACCGTTGGGCGTAAAAACGTTCGGGAGTACCAGCAGATCATTGATCTGTATATTCCTGGAAACTGAATCTTTGCAACCATACAGGTCCGAGATTAATTTTACGGTGTAATTACCCGGCCCGGTAAAGGTATGGAGAACACTTCTCCCGGTATCGCGTGTTCCGTCATCAAATATCCAGGTGTAATCATATGTCAGGCTATCGGTTTCAGGGTACGTACTCCTGAATATAAAGGAAAAATCACCTGCTCCTGTTGAATCGGTATAGAAGAATGAAGGTATTGGGGTCTCAAAAACCCGGACGGGTTCAGGTGCCGATATCAGGGCGGTGCCATTTACAAGGGCGCTGACATTATAGGATCCTGTCTTATTGTAGGTAACCGAAGGTGAAAATTCGGATGAAGTAGTACCGTTCCCGAAATCCCAGGATATAGTACTTATGGTATCCATTGCGGAAGCCGGCAGAATGGTGAACGTTACATCAAGGGATCCGCATCCCGAGTAAGGATCAGCATGAATGACGACCTGCGCTTTGAGGTGAAGTGAACAGGTGATAGGTACCAGCATTATCCAAAAAAAATACTTCTTCATTCAGGTCAAAGTTCATATAAATATAGAGATTCCGGCAACAAATGGTTAAATCTTTTCAGTCAATTTTTTAACAACCCGGAATTTATTCAGGAACTCTTTGGCAAACACCCGCAAAATGGTATAACCGGGGATGGCAAAGATCATTCCCGTAACACCCGCCAGGCTACCTGCTATCAGGATAACGAGGAAGATCTCGAGCGGGTGGGCATTTACGCTGCTGGAAAAGATCAGCGGCTGGAAGAGGATGTTATCGATGGCCTGTACAGCAAGAAAAACAAGGAGCATGTATCCCGCCAGGGGTAGCAGTTCGTAAAACTCAAGGTTTATGTTGAAGGCAATGCCAAGAAGAATGCCCAGGGCTGTTCCGATCAGCGGTCCGAGGTAGGGAACTACGTTGAGTATCGCGGCAAGAAGTCCGATCAGCAGGCTGCGTTTAAATCCGAGTCCGACGATACTCATCCCGACGGTCACAAGGATCAGTATTCCTGTGAGCTGTAAACCGATCCCTATGAAATAGCGGCTCAACAGTCTTTTCACCGACCGCATGGCATGCCGTACATTCATCTCATGTTTTGCCGGCACCAGGAGGACGATGGCTTCTGTGATCATGTTCTGGTCCTTTAGCAGGAAAAAAGTGATGAAGGAAATGGAAAACATTGCGACGAAAACATTCCCGAGCACAGATGCAAGGGTACCGAAGAGATTCGAGACAAAGGAGAAATCAAGAACACGGATCAGTCTCTCCTTAAGATAACCCGTGAGTGTCTGATCATTTTCACCTGTCACCTGGAAATGCCCGGCTATACTCTCGATCTTCCCGATGGGCTCCTGGAGTCGCCCGATAAAGGTATCGACATCAATGCCCGAAAGTTCATTGGCTTCACGGGCAACAATAGGAATGAAGATCCTGAAAAAGCCCACGAAAAGAACCCAGAGGATCAGCAGCGTTATGAGGGCTCTCAGTGCAGCAGGTATTTTGAACCGGCCGATCCTGACCCTTCCGAGAAGGTCGACCAGCGGAGACCCCACAATCGATAATATGGCAGCAACGACAATATAGGCAACGATGCTGCTGAAATACCAAAGTATGAATCCTGCAGCAATAACAGCAAGCGCAATAAGTATATATTTCGCAAATGAACTCATCAACAAATAAATTCATGGCTAAGATATTAAGATTTACCAGTTATGATAATACATGGATGATAAAAAAAGTAATCAACACCCTGTGTTCATATCAAGGCACCTGAATATTTCATTCACTGGCACAGAATTTTTATCTTTGATCCGGTTGAATCCCGAAATTTATCAGTGATGAAGCAATACCTGGATCTTCTCTCACACGTGAGGGAAAACGGAGTAAGGAAAAATGACAGGACGGGTACCGGGACGCTGAGTGTGTTTGGTTATCAGATGCGTTTTAATCTCGAAGAAGGCTTCCCCCTGCTCACAACAAAAAAAATGCATCTTAAATCGATTCTCTACGAGTTGCTCTGGTTTCTCGCCGGGGATACCAATATTAAATACCTCAATGATCATGGGGTACGGATATGGGATGAATGGGCCGGGGAAGACGGCGATCTTGGCCATATCTACGGCTACCAGTGGAGATCCTGGCCTGCACCCGGCGGCTCCCACATCGATCAGATCACGGCGGTAATTGACTCCCTGAAAAACAACCCCGACTCCAGGCGGCACCTTGTGAGCGCATGGAACGTGGGTGACCTGGGTAACATGAATCTTCCACCCTGCCATATTCTCTTCCAGTTCTATGTGGCCGGTGGAAGGCTCTCCTGCCAGTTGTACCAGCGTAGCGCCGATCTCTTCCTTGGGGTTCCCTTCAATATTGCCTCCTATTCCATTCTTCTACTGCTGGTCGCCCAGGTCACCGGGCTGCAGCCCGGCGAATTTATACATACGCTCGGCGATGCACATATATACCTGAACCACCTTGAACAGGTTGATATACAGCTAAAAAGAACCCCCGGTCCGCTCCCGAAGCTGATCATAAACCCGGAGGTAAGTTCCATTTTTGATTTCAGGTACGAAGATTTCAAACTTGAGAATTACTTTGCACAGCCTCACATCAGGGGCGAAATTTCCGTATAAGATCCGCACCATGGGAAACATCACCAATAAAAACATTTCCATCATCGTGGCCATAGCCGACAACCATGCCATCGGTAAGGATAACAGCCTTCTTTGGAAGTTATCCGATGACCTCAGGAGATTCAAAAAGATCACCACCGGTCATACCGTCATCATGGGCCGCCGCACTTTTCTTTCCCTGCCGGGAGGGCCTCTTCCCAACCGGACCAACCTCGTTATTTCAGATATCCCCGGGGAGCAGTTTGTGGGATGTGTGATGGCCGACTCCATCGAAGAGGCCATGAACCTTCTCAAGGATGAAGAGGAAGCCTTTGTTATCGGTGGCGGTATGATATACAAACAGTTCCTGTCCCATGCGCGGAAGATCTATCTTACCCGGGTCGAAGGGAAATTTGAAGCCGATACTTTTTTCCCCGATTTCAATCTCGATCTCTGGGAAGAAATTCATCGCGAAAATTTCCCGGCATCTGAGAAAAATGAGTATCCGCATACCTTTCTGATCTACAACAGGAAGCCCTGAATGGCCCAAAACCGGATTTAACAAGGGCCAAATTCCGGGATGAAAGATGCATTCGGAAAAAAGTCGTATTTTGGATACCGTCAATCCAAATTAAAAATCCATGAAAAAAATCTTCATTTCCATCGTCACCGTTCTGTTCACGGTGGCAGCTTTCGGCCAGGATGCAGGGCAAATTACCGGACATTGGCTCACTGAAAAGGGAACTTCACAGGTTTATGTATATAAAGCCCGAAACGGCGATTATTACGGCAGGATAAGCTGGCTCAATGAGCCAAACGAATCGGGGGTTCCTAAAAAAGATACCAGGAATCCGGATGAATCGTTGAAGAGTAAGCCGCTTTTTGAACTTATCATCCTTAAGGGTTTTCATTATAATCCTGAGGAGGAAATATGGGAAGGCGGGACAATTTATGATCCGGATAACGGTAAGACGTATGATGCATATATGTGGTTTGAAAATGGAAATTACGATGTTTTGATGCTTAAGGGTTATGTTTTGGGGATGCGGTTCCTCGGGAGGGAAACCATGTGGAAAAAGGAATCGCCCAGGGCAATGTGATATAGGAATATTATAAAGTGCCGGTGCCGGGAAATCAACAGGAGATATGGGAACCGCTCCGCGGTTTGTGGTTCATCCCGCGTCCTACTGCAGGTAGAATTTCAAAACCCAAACGTTTATTTCCTGGATCCAAATCCTGTCCGGAGATGTAAAATTTGGTGAAATTAAATCCATCCCGGGGTTTTGAAATTCAACCTGCAGCTAATTAATGGACACCGCTCCGCGGTGGGTTCAACCCCGGAATGAGATCCGTTCTATGAATTAAAATTGTATTTTTCCTTGGATGAAACCCAATTATAACACGGGAATCAATCCGGAGTGGGTTCAAGCCCGGGAATGAGATACGTAGCATAATGGGTTTGTATTTATCTAATTCGAAGGACGAACAGCCCGGAGGGCTGGCCATTTTATTAGCCATGGGTTGGAGCAACAGGAGGATAAACCATGGGATTAATGTTTGATTCCATCCTGTTGCTCCTACCCATGGTTGAACGCCGGGGGTACCACAAAACCGCGGAGCGGTTTCCATATAACAAGGGAATTGGATCCGGGGTATGAAATTGATTTTGCGTTTTTCCCGGATGAAACTCCTATTTGCATGGAAACCGCTCCGCGGTTTATGGTTCATCACCGCGTCCTACTGCAGGTAGAATTTCAAAACCCAAACGTTTATTTCCTGGATCCAAATCCTGTCCGGAGATGTAAAATTTGGTGAAATTAAATCCATCCCGGGGTTTTGAAATTCAACCTGCAGCTAATTAATGGACACCGCTCCGCGGTGGGTTCAACCCCGGAATGAGATCCGTTCTATGAATTATATTTACATTTTTCCCTTGGATGAAAAACATATATAAACATGGGAACCGCTCTGCGGTTTGTGGTTCATCCCACGTCCTACTGCAGGTAGAATTTCAAAACCCAAACGTTTATTTCCTGGATCCAAATCCTGTCCGGAGATGTAAAATTTGGTGAAATTAAATCCATCCCGGGGTTTTGAAATTCAACCTGCAGCTAATTAATGGACACCGCTCCGCGGTGGGTTCAACCCCGGAATGAGATCCGTTCTATGAATTATTATTTACATTTTTCCCTTGGATGAAAAACATATATAAACATGGGAACCGCTCTGCGGTTTGTGGTTCATCCCGCGTCCTACTGCAGGTAGAATTTCAAAACCCAAACGTTTATTTCCTGGATCCAAATCCTGTCCGGAGATGCAAAATTTGGTGAAATTAAATTCATCCCGGGGTTTTGAAATTCAACCTGCAGCTAATTAATGGACACCGCTCCGCGGTGAGTTCAACCCACGGCATGAGATCCGTTCTATGAATTAAAATTGTATTTTTCCCCTTGGATGAAACCCAATTATAGCACGGGAATCAATCCGGAGGTGGGTTCAAGCCCGGGAATGAGATACGTAGCATAATGGGTTTGTATTTATCTAATTCGAAGGACGAACAGCCCGGAGGGCTGGCCATTTTATTAGCCATGGGTTGGAGCAACAGGAGGATAAACCATGGGATTAATGTTTGATTCCATCCTGTTGCTCCTACCCATGGTTGAACGCCGGGGGTACCACAAAACCGCGGAGCGGTTTCCATTATTCCCGGATTTTCCCACTTACACCGTTCGTATTCGAACACGTTTGTCATGAAACCGTTCACTTTTGATGATGTATAAATTATGGGAATTTGTTCATAATATATTGTTTATTAATATCGTTACAATTTTTGGCACAAAAAATGAAATCATCTTATTATACAACGGAAAAAAAAGAAATAAAAAAATAAACGCCATGAAAACCAAAGTTACACAAATCATCATCGCCCTCCTGGTCCTGATGACCGCCACGAACGCCTATGCTGATAATAACAAAGGCAAAAAGGAAAAAAAGGCCACCGCCGAAAAAGTCATTCGTAAACTGGAAAAGAGGATCGAAAAGGATCTCAGCCTGGAAACCTGGATGTACGAACTCAGGGAATTTGCAGGAAGGGAAATTTTCACCGAAAATACCCCGGAACTTGAAGAATGGATGATGCACACTTTTACCACGGTCAGCGAATCCGGTTTCAGCGAAAATGAACTCGTCTTCGAACCCTGGATGCTCTCTGCTTTCAATACCGAAAACGGATCCGTATTCACGGAAGAAGAGATGGAATTCGAACCATGGATGATGACTACTTTCAACAACAATACCCAGGATCAGGATTTCACCGAAGAAGAAATGGAATTCGAACCCTGGATGCTTAAAAAATTCTAGATAGGTTTCTTTATTAGGTTTAAGTGGTTAGTTAAGAAAGGGATATTCCGGCACAGGAATTCCCTTTCTTGTTTTTTCATAGTCTGGATAGATATGAAAGGGAAAGGAAACGAAGCCATGAAAAAGGATGATCAATGATTCCCGGTTCGGTTAAAAAGGAATCATTTTGCAGCATTTTCGATTTCTGCTACCCTGTATAACAATCGTTTTGTCGTGCCGGGCCTCACCTCAGTCCGTAACCGTCACCACATATCTGACGGCATATGTCCCTGGCCTCACCCGGCCGAATGTGAAACCGTCGAGATACTTCAGCGTGTTGCCTGCTTCGAGATGCAGATCTTTGAAGGATTTCCTACCCGCCGGTCTCCCCTCACCGGTCTCAAGGTATATATCGAGTCTGACGGTATGTTTTTCCCCAAGGTTATGAATGACGGGGACGATCTTATCACCTGGACCGTAGACCACATCGGTATTATCACTCCCTGCCCAGATTTTCTGAAAGATCATCCGGTTGACGTACCATGAAATTTTCGGATGTCCCAGGTCATCGATGAGGGGTTTTTTATACGTGCCCATATTTGGCCCACCATGCAGGCAGCACCAGGAAAACCCGTCATACCCCAGCAAGACCTGTTTTTTCATCGATTCCCATGCCGAGAAAGCCTGCCATCCCTGGCTTGCCTTCCATTCGGCAGTTGTGAGCCTGCGACCGATGCTGCCTTTATCATAATCCCATTCGTACGACTGAACCAGGTACCACGGTTTGCCTTTACATAATTCCCAGTTTGGCTGTCCGATCGATTCTTCGTGCTCGAAATTGAAATACGCTTTATCATTAGCCGCCAAACAGGAAGCAGCAAACTCATTTGGCATTGTGCGAATTTTCGACCAATCGGAACCATAGCCGCTATAGGCATCCTGGCCTCCGCGGGTTACCATGGGAGCATTATATTCCGGAACAGGCGTAATATCATTGCCCTTATAATCAACAGTTCCTTTATAATTCGCATAATAAGTATGAGTCCAGTAGGTGGTGAGGCTGATCAACCGGCTCGAATCGGCATCGTGAATGGCATGGTACGTTTTCCGGATGAAATCTTCCGTATCGGAAATTCCGTGTTGTTGAAGTGGTTGGGATGATTACCGGCCTCCCAGATCACGATCGCCGGATGATTATATACCTGCTTCATGTATTCAGGATAGCCGTCGAAATCGATATTCCAGGCTTCTCCCTCCCGTATCCAGCCTGCAGTGGTCCAGATCAGCACAATGCCCATCTGGTCAGCCAGCTCGGCATAACGCGGATCATTGATGCCTGAGGTGGTATCTTTCACGGCATGTACATGCATTCGCAACAGGTTGGCTCCCATCTTTTGTACCATGAGCATCTCTTCTGCAATGGTTGGCCATCGTGCACAACGGGCATATTTAGCCATAGTTTCAACCGGCGTTCTGAAGCCCATGATCTGGGCACCGTTCAGCATTGCGGGTTTACCGTTCATGTAAAAATTCCCCTCCCCCTGGCTTACCGTCCTGATCCCCGTGGTTGTCACATAATCATCGACAGGTTGTCCGTCCTGGTCTTTGAGGATCACTTCCACCCTGTAAAGATTTGGCGTCTGGCAATCCCAAAGCGCAGGGGAAGGGACTTCCACCTCCATATCATAATGGTTTTCGATATGTGGCCGCACTTCCACTGCTTTTTCAATGGAAGCCACCCGGGCACCCTCCTCCGGGTACCAGGGATAGTAATTGATCTCCAGTGATCCGGTAAAATAATCTTCGGCAGGAAACTGAAGGACAATCTGATTGGCCTGAACGGCTTTCGCACCGATGGCTTCGGTATGCACATTTACCTCCTCGATCGTGCAGCGACTGCCGAGTAAAAGATTTGTCCTTCCCAGGAACCATCCGATGTTCAGATCCGTGGGAGCATGAAGGGTAGGCAATCCCGATTTATAAGGGTTGACTTTTATGGCGATCAGATTATCACTGTTTTTCTTCACATATTTCGTAATATCAAGGCTGACGGGACGCCTGTTCCCGATCACTGCCACGACCTGCCCGTTTACCCATATCTCTCCCCCGGGATCCACGGTTTCCGTTTCCAGTATGGCACGTTCTTCATTGCCGATATAGACCTTTTTCCGCAAGTAATAACTCTCACCCGCTTCCCTTAACCCACCATGCGCGGAGGGCATATCCACTTCTTCCCAGGAGCTGTCATCGAAACCGGGTTTCTGCCAGCCATCAGGTGCCGGTTTTGCTTCAAAATTCTCATCGACCGGAACCGTCATATAATAGGGTTTCCGTACATCCGATGTAGGAATGAAGTTGAAAAAATGGACATCATCGAGTGATACCCTGCCTTCGGATTTAATCTCCAACTGGGTAATGGCGTTCGTTCCTGTATCTGTCATGGGGATGAAATACTGAAGACGCTTACCATCAAGATAAAAATTATACCGTTTCTCCGTAAAGTCGCCTTCCACTGAGAGGGCTTTCCAACCTTTCATTTCCGCAGACATCTGAATCGTGTCACCTCCGGACCCTAAGCGGATCTCCCTTTCTTTAAGCACGGCTACCACAGACCTGTCGTTGCCATTACCGAGGATGAAAGAACATTTGCTACCCGGGGTGAGAAAAATGCCCACTTCGAATTTGAATCGCCAGGTCACGCTGTCCGTCCTCCTGGTCATACTGTTGTTATTCAGTTCAAACCGGCCTTCGCGGATAATGCCTCCGCTGTTCTGCCATTCAGCCAGCTGAACACCTTTGGTTTCCTCCTCACCTTCCTTATAACCATAGGCTTTCCAACCATTCAGCCGGATGGTTTTCCTCACCTTTGTCAGTGGCTGTGGCTTAATGCCTTTGAGAAGATCCTGTATCTCTGTTTCCGAAACCAGGTTACGGTCAAGATCCGGATCTCCGAAAAACCGCGAGGCATATGCAGTGTAATCATCAAGGAAGCGGATCCGCCGGGGCGTGTCCATCATCTCATCCGGTCCTTTAAAATCAGTGAGGCCATTGGCTGAAGTATCGCCTGTAAAATACCTCAATTCGAAGGAGTTGAACGTCTGTGAGAAAGTAGTGGATCCCACCAGGAAAAGAAGAAGAATGATCCGGATTTTCATGTCGGTCAGGCTTTCATTTTTGCAAATTGAGCAGTTGCTGAATTGTACATAACTCTTATTTGGTTTTCGATAGCAAGTAATTGCAAAGATTACCAGCCGCCTTCATATTCTCGAAATCTTTTGGCAACCGGTCGTTTCCAATATATTCATTGTAAATCCAAGGGTCCCCGATGGCCAAAACAAAACCTTTCCCGAACCGGGATTCTGCGATGATGGTATTGTTTCCATCCTTAAGAACGGGTTTCATTTTTGATCCAATAGTGATCGATGCAACCTCCTTCATGTATATTTTGGATACGCCTTTAAACAATGGGTGATCCGGCAGGTTGGTCTCGGCGCCCATCTCCCAGTTTTTGTCCGTAACCGGATTAAGCGTCACTGCATTGAAATGAAATCCGAAAGCCGAGGCAAGCCTATTGAAATGGGTGAATTCACAGTTTGGCGCGTCATTGGCCATAAGAAGCAGAACGCCTCCCTTTCTGACCCAGTCGGAGATTACCTTCACTTCCTCCGGAAGGATGTAGTTCGGACTGGGATTTTCAGTAGTGGTATCGGGATCTACGATGATATAAATATCCGTTTTACCGAGGATACTTTTGGTGGGTTTCTCCGGGATCATTTGTATCGAGGCACCCTTTTCCCTGAAAAGATCCCCGAATTTTGAAAATCCGCTGTTCGTCGTATCCGTCCAGGTATAGTGGTAAACCTGGCCGGTACCCTCCATGACCTCATGGTTATACCAGTTATCAAGGCTGACCACCTTCTGTGCCTGGCTTCCCAGAGACAGAATGAAAAATAATGCTGCAAAAGTGTATTTCATCATCTATTTTTTTGGGCAATTTACCTGAAAATCGGCACTTTTGCGAGTTTCATTCAAAATTTTGGCGGATCTTAGTATCGTTCACCCTTCTTTCAACCAGTAGTTTTTCCTGCTGTGGATAGGATCCTTTGCATATATGGGGTCTTCCATCCCGATCAGCCCTCATCCTGCCTTCTTATAAATTTCATAAATTGTATCGCAATACATAAAATATGAAGAAATATTGTATTGCAATACATAAAATCCGGCCAAATATTGTATTGCAATACATAAAATCTAGAAATCCGGGATTACCGTTTATTAAAAAACGGGATAAGAAATAAATCTTATCCCGTTTGTAAAGAAGTGAATGTAAAGGTCAAAATTTTAATAATGTACTACGCCGGCATATCGGGCAGTTTATAACCCTCACGATAGGTATGTTTGATCAGCTCATTTGCGAATTGTTTTGCAGGAGCCGGATCCGTCATTTTCCTGTCGAAAGTGGGATGGCCGTCCTTAATGGAGAAGCCGTCACTGATGACTGAGCGGACGGTATCATTATCGGAGACATTGGTAAAGGTCATATTCGGACCGTCCCAGAGCAGTTCCTTGTAAAGATTCTGCAGTCGGACAGCGAGAACACCCATTACGACCATTTCGTTGAATGGTCCGGCTTCGCTGAAATCAGAAGCGGTTTTAACACGGCTTTCCGGGCTTTCCTTGCATGCACGTACCCAGTCCATTTCATGGCTTGTGGTTATACGGCGGCGGAATTTGGGTGCATTGGGAACACGTCCTGAAAGGAGCCAGGGATCTTTACCATAGCATCCGCAGATGAGTTTGTCTTTTGTACCGTGGAATATTACCTGTCCGCCGCTGTCGTTCGGATTTTTACCTGCCGGCCATCCATCAACCAGGAAGGGATGCATATCACCGTCATACCAGTAAACATCGACTTCGGGAAGTTTCATTTTCATCTTCCTCGAGGCATTTCTTTCGGGGAAGGTAAGTTTGATCTTTTGGGCATTGGGAGCGCAATCATCGAGCAGGAGAGTTGAATTACCCTGTGCTTTTGTAGGATATCCAAGTTCAAGACCTACGAAAACGGGATGCAGGATATGGCAGGCCATATCTCCGAGGGCGCCGGTGCCAAAATCCCACCATCCCCGCCAGTTCCATGGTGTATAGATAGAATTGTAAGGACGCATTTTAGCGGGTCCGATAAACAGATCCCAATTCAGAGTTTCAGGAACCCACATACCCTGTTCGGGAGTATTGAGACCCTGAGGCCATATTGGCCGGTCTGTGTAGGCTTCCACCTTGGTGACATCACCGATCTCTCCATTTGCCAGCCATTCGCAGGTAAGACTGACGCCTTCCTCTGAAGAGCCCTGGTTACCCATTTGTGTGGCAACTTTATATTTTTTAGCGAGTTGGGTCAGGAGCCTCGATTCATAAACTGTGTGAGTCAGAGGTTTCTGCACGTATACGTGTTTACCCATCGCAATGGCATTGGCGGCAACCACGGCATGAGAATGGTCGGCTGTGGCTACAACGACGGCATCGAATTCTTTGCCCATCTCATCGTACATCTTACGCCAATCCCAGTACTTTTTAGCATTGGGAAAATGATCGAACACACCATTCCCACCGGCATAACCCCAGTCTACATCGCAAAGGGCGACAATGTTTTCGGATTCAAGTGCCTTGAGATTGTGAAAACCCATACCGCCGATACCAACACCGGCAATGTTGAGTTTATCGCTGGGAGCCTTGTGTCCGAGACCGGCAATGACATTGCTCGGAAGAATGGTAAATCCGGCAGCTGCAGCAGCAGTCGAGCCGATAAACCGTCTTCTCGAAATTGAATTGGATTCTTTTGATTCCTTGTGCATAATTTAATTTATTTGAAATGAATTTATATTAAAACGGGATTAGACGTTTTAAAGATATAATTCTCCCATCATAAACCCAAATATTTTATCCTTTGAAGCTCATGCTCTTCAATTTTTCAGATTTTTACCCAGACTATTCGGGTCCTTCATTACATTCCGGTATTTAAAAGGTATTGATGAACTCATTTACCAAAACACGACAAAGCTGAGATACCTGGCCTCATTTTTCAGGTTTCCGATCTTCAAATTCATCTCCGGTTCCGCTTCCTTTAATATTATCATCCCCTTACCATCGCTGAATGTAATTAGTATCGGAAAGAAAACTCGACAACCCTTCGACTTCGCTCAGGGACCGGTCAATTCGATGAACGAAGAACTTTTCGGATGGTGGTAAGGAAGGCCAAAGGCCCTTCATAAGAAAACCATTGAATTTTAGATTTATACATAAGGGCCTTTGGCCTGCCTTACCACCATCCGAAAAGTTCACCCTCTTGAATGAAGTCGCCGGTCCCTGAGCGAAGTCGAAGGGTTGTCGAGTTTTCTTGCAAACATTAATTAGTTACCTTTTATTCCGAAATCCAAAACCCGAAATTCTTCCTATCTCCCCGTCGCCTCCAGGTATTCCTTCAGGAATCGCTGATCATTCGCATCACTATCCCCATATTTCGTACGTAATTCCGTAAGTTTGGCGTGCATCATTTTGCGGACATCCGCATAGGCGGGATCATCGTATACATTATGCATCTCCTGGGGATCTTTTTCCGTGTCGTAAAGTTCCCATTCATCGATATCATAATAAAAATGCATGAGCTTGTATCGGCTTGTACGTACCCCGTAATGCCGCTTGACCATGTGGATGGAAGGATATTCGTAATAGGTATAATAAATGGCATCGCGCCAGCCGGTGGATTCTCCGTCAACGACTTTCCGGAATGATTCTCCCTGGATATCACCCGGGATCTTCACCCCGGCATAATCGAGGAAGGTGGGAGCGAAATCCAGGTTCTGGACCATTTCATCTACGACCGTTCCGGGTTTTATCTCCCGGGGATAACGCATAAGTAAAGGTGTTCTGAAGGATTCCCTGTACATGAATCGCTTATCGAACCAGCCGTGCTCGCCGAGGTACATGCCCTGGTCGGAAGTATAGACGACGATGGTATTATCCGTTAATCCATTTTTATCGAGGTAGTCCAGGACTTCGCCTACTCCCTCATCCACCGAAGCGATGCATGCCAGGTAATCCTGCATGTATCTTTCATATTTCCAGTGTGTTTTTTCCTTCTCCGACATTCCGGGATATTCCTTTTCGAACTGTTCATTCAACGGCCGGTAAACGGAATCCCAGGCGGCCCTTTGTTCTTCATCCATCCTGCCGAGATTGTTATTTAAAGCGTTTTTACCCCACTGGGTTGCCTCTTCGATTCCTAGTTTTTCCATGACTTCCGGATAGATCTTATTATCGCCCGACCAGTTCATATTATTGAGGATGCGCATTTCAGCCGACTTCGCGGCCGTTCCTCTTCCCGAATAATCGTCATATAGCGTTTCCGGTTCCTTAAAAGTTTTATGGACATAATCTTTGTAATATTTTTCTTCCGGAAGCCACTCCCGGTGCGGCGCTTTATGATGATAGAGGAGGCAGAACGGTTTATCAGGGTCTCTCTTCTTCAGCCAGTCGAGTGCAAGATCGGTCGTGATGCGTGTGGCATATCCATGGATTCTTTCCTCTTTACCGTTCACGATAAAATCAGGATTATAGTAATGGCCCTGGCCCTTGAGTACGGCCGAATAATCAAATCCCTGCGGAATGCCGTCGAGATGGATCTTACCTACCAGGGCTGTCTGGTAGCCATTCTGCTGAAGCAGTTTCGGGAAATTTTCCTGATCCCAGTTAAACGCCTGTACATTGTCCACCTTCCCGTTCACAAAACTGTGCTTACCCGTAAGCATGACGGCACGGCTGGGAGCACAAAGGGAATTGGTCACAAACCCATTGGTAAAGATGGCGCCTTCTTTTCCGATACGGTCGATATTCGGGGTCTGGTTCAGCCCGTACCCGTATGCGCTGATGGCCTGGTAACCGTGGTCATCACTCATGATAAAAATGATATTGGGAGGTTTCTGATCCTGTCGTGGAACGTGTGACGAACAGGAAACGGCGGCGGTTCCTAAGGTGAGGAAGGCCAGTGTCTTTGAAAAGTTGGAATACATAAAATCTGTTTAAGCGGTTAATCCGGAAATCACCGGAAAAAATTTACTTACAATTCGTATCCAAGATAGGAATTTGAATTAAAAAAAGGAATCCGGCGGGTATTTCTGCTTTGAAAACAGCCGCCCGCCAGACCGGAAGTTTAAGACTCAATGAATTACCTTGTTCTGCCTTTATTCCAGCACAATGATTTTGGTGTCGAGGGTAACATTCTGCGGACTCAGAAACTGCAAATAATACAATCCCTTTGTTCCGAAAGTACGCAGGTCGATCTCATATACCGGCTGATCGCAGGTATTGCGAAAGACCTCGCGCCCGTTGGTATCAAAAATCCTCAGCGTACATTTATTGTAAATGCCGGAAGACCCGGTATCTATTATGAGAAGGTCATGAGCCGGATTCGGGAAAACTTTAATATTATACATAAAGATACCCGGATTATCAACTCCTCCCTGGATCCTGAGTGTGTCATAAGTGCCTCCGCAGGTTTCAATCCGGATGGTATCGTAAATATGGATCGTATCGATTATGATATTCTGAGGATTCCCGAACATGAAAAGATTCGACAGGATCTTTCCTGTTTCCGGATTTCCCGTATCGGGTAACCGGGCCTCCACCTGGTAATATACGGTATCAAGGGGAACGAAGTCGTACCAGTAGTTCAGAGAGGAATATACCGATGAAACCTGCGCCAGCCCTTCGGGTTCGAGTCCTTTTCTTATGTAATACGCGGAAACCTCTTCCCCGTAGTTCTTATTCCAAAGAAGTTGTATGTATCCATTCATATTCTGGATAACATCGAGATGTAAAGTATTGAAAATTTCATTTCCGGTTGAAAGGATACCGCATTCATCGATACCTTTCACTTCATAGGCATAACTTGTTTTCCCGGGTTCAGATAACAGGTCGGTGAAACTATTCACCCCGGGGTCCCAGGCCTGCCTTGCAATCACTTCCTGGCTTTCGTCTGGCTGTGAACGCAGGATAATGACGGTATCCGTTAAACCCGGTTGTTTTTCCTCCCAGTAAAGCTTATTCTTTCCGCTTTCTGTGTCGTATCCTACCAGCAGCAGCCTTATTGGATTTTCAAAGGGTGCCAGGGAAAGTCCGGCTCTACTTTCTGCAATACAGCCGGAAGCCGTCTCAGCCTTAAGTAAAAGTACTTCCTCCCGGGTGATGGGCTCCGGATTGAAAGTTGCACCCGTAAAATTCTCACCCTCATATTCCCATGAAAAAGTTATTTCCGAACCTCCCTTGTAATTGGTTCCGGCTTCAAATGACGGTTCAGACAAACAGGTAAGAGCAGTGTCGCCTTTGATCACTGCCTGCAGATCGGAAACTACTATGGTAATCATGGCACGGGGCGATTCCACGTTCTCCACTTCCTGGCTGACATAATAATGGAACGTTCCCGGCATACCGGTTGACGGTACTGGAGTAACCCGCGTGCCGGTGCCGCCGGTAGACTGGTCATACCACATGAGATTACTTCCGGTGGCTTCCAGTGGAACAGGAGATTCACCGGTACAGTAAAATACAGGTGAATTAACTAGAGGCTGCGGGAGCCGGGATTCAAAAAAAAGATAGCCGGAATAGTAGATCAGTTCAAAGCCATCCATAGTATTTGTGCTCCATCCATAGTTTATGTTTCTTTCGCTATTCCACGTAGAAGAAAAAATGTCGAATGAGATGATATTTTTAGTGGCAGGATCGAAGCCCACATAATTGGAGGGAGTATACCCGCCCCATTCATCATCCATATACATCATATTATCCGCGAAATTCAATCCCAGTATACACCATGCAGTCCCTTCCTGATCTACAATCCATTTATTTTCCGGTATGTTCTCTGCTCCCAGGCACTGAGCCCAATTCCCTTCCTGGCCCATGTTGCTTGTACTTTCAATGAAGCCATCCCGATTCAGCGCATACTTGTATCCTCCCAGCTCAACGAACCTTCCGTATTGTGCATTTGAACCATTAAATCCATACACTTCAGTTGCAGCATGAAATCCCGCTTCATACCGGTCAGGTTCCCTGGTCTGTATCATGACTTCAAATGTCCTGGAATCGTCTGGCTGTTGTGTAATTTCATTTTTATCAACATACTTCATCAATACATATAAATTACCGTCATCGTAACAAACCTTAAAAGAAGCCCCGAATGTCCCGTTTCCTTCTTCATCGAGATCAAACGGATCTTCCTGGATGGACAAAGGATTCGTAATAAAATTTTCATCTCCCACAACCAACCAGAGATCCATAATATCCTGAAGATCCATGGAGGGTATATCGATAGAGGTTGATGAAGGGAGCCGGAAGGCTTCCACCGATTTTTTTGCGTACGGATTTTCGCTAAAATCAGGACTGTAATCAGGATCGGTCAGGTTAATCCAGTTGATGACTGTGAAGGGTCCCTGGGACCACAGGGAGGAAGTGAATACAATCCAGAAGCAAAGGAGTAATAGATTTTTCATGGCATTGGAGTTTATTTTCGGGACCAGCAAAAATTTAAATACGGGATTCACTATAAATTAAAGTTAAATAAAATTTCCTGAAAATTGTGAAAAATATAACATTATTTACAAAAAGACGGGATCCTGTGACTGCGAAAATCGTATTCGCCGGAAGAAGGAAAGTAAATATACCGGAAGGTAAAAGGTGGAACTTATGTACAAAATTGCAGAGGTAATAAAGGTTGCTGAATATCTTTGGAAAAATTATTTGCCGGATCTGTCTGATTGGGGAAAGACCATTTCAGCTTTCTGCCGGATCCGGTATTTGTTTAGGGTGCTTAGGTTTTTAAAGATACAGGACCTACCCAAAAATATAATTTATGTTGAGAAACATGGAGGACAGGCGCTGAGATTTGGGGTGGGGCGGCCATTAAGGGTGGTGGGTGGGGGGTGGGATCCCCTGGAAAAACATATATAGAAGAATATACCTATTGGGTTCCCAAACCGGCTTCTTTTTTAAAAATTCCCCTACTTCTGAAACCGGAATTTGTTTAGGTAAAATTGTCTCCTGCCGGAATTCGTCCCTTTAAGATTCTTCCTGATACGAATGGCTTTAAGCTGCCGTTTGTGCCTGAAAAATTTCAATCCTGTCCCGACCTTCTTCTCTTCGATGTTCACATATTCCCTGAAATATTTGCCCCCCTCCTCCGGAAAATCCGATATTTACAAATCCAGTGTTGTCCGGTTAATTTTTAGGGACCATGCTGTACCACCATTATTACTAAGGACTATAAGAGGTTTAACACTTTTTAGACTTGAAATTAAAAGTGAAAATGGTTGTTCTTTATCGAAACGCTTAATCTATATTACAGATTTAGAACACATTATATATTTAGTACTTTTGCTTGGAGCAACTCTTGAATTTAGCCGGAACGTAGTATTACAAATCCTAAAATGAATCTTATGATAAGGTATCTCCATGCCCGTTCCAGGACGCTGTTCATCCTAGCACTTTTGATCCCGGTAGGTTCATTCTGTACAGAAATCATCCCTTATCCTGAAATCCCCGGACTAACAACCAGTCCGCTCTATTCTGTAACTGTCAATAATAAGGAGGTATGGACGGAGAAATTCATTACGCATTTCGATTTCGAAAAGCTGCCCGACTGGTTCAATGCGCCCTATGTGAGAGTTCAGCAGGAGATACACCAGGCAGGTTTTTCCTGCGGCGGGCCGGTGGATATAACCATTAAGGTCCCGGCACCCATTTTGAAAGCTTCCGTACGTCCCGCCAGCAGGCAGATTAAAACCTCGGTCTCCGGTAATACCCTTACCTTTTCCATTCCGGGTCCGGATAAGCTGTATATTGAGATCAATGATCTTCCCCCGCTTTGTCTTTTTGCCGATCCTCCGGAGACGGAGATTCCCCGCGAAGGAGATCCCGGTGTTCATTATTTCGGGCCGGGAGTCCATCACCCGGGATATATCCGGCTGAAAGATAACGAGACTCTTTATATTGCCCCGGGTGCTATTGTATACGGTGGAATACGGGCTGATAGCGTTTCCAATATCCGTATTACGGGTAGGGGCATCCTTGACGGTAATTTCGAATTCAGGCGGATGGTCCTTATGCAGAACTGTAAAAATATATCCGTGAAAGGCATCATGATGCGGTACGGGAACGGATGGACGAATACCCTCATCAACTGCCGGAACCTGGATTATTCCGGAATTAAAGTGCTCAGTTTCGGCCCGGGAGGCGATGGCATCGATCCACTCGGCTCACAGAATGTTAAGATCTGGGATTGTTTCCTTCGTTGCACCGATGACTGCATCGCCATCAAATGCCCTTCAACGGAGCATATCGTGAAAAATATATTCGTCGGGAACAATACGATGATAGGGTATGCATACAGTGACGGCATCACCATCGGCTACGAAACCAATGGAAAAACTATCAGCAATATTACAGTGAAAAACCTCGATATCCTCCTCGCCCGTGGTGGAAGCCGCGTTGACGGCCACAGCGGGTTCAGCATCATTTGTGACGGACCGGCAGTGATCAGTGATATACTTTTTGAAGACATCCGGGTTGAAAGATCAGAAGTACGCCTGTTCGAACTGAACGTGACCAACGGTACCCTTTATGGCGATGATCCTCCCGGACATATCCGGGATATTAAATTGAAAAATATTCAATGGTTCCATGAAGGTCCCATTGTGCTGAAGGGATTTGACGAAACGCACCGCGTGGAGAATGTCATCTTCGACCACTGCACAGTGGCGGGCAAACCGCTCAAGGAATTGCAGACTGAATTGATGGAGAAGAATGAATTTGTGGATGATGTGATCGTGAAATAAAACCTGCATCCACCGTTGAAACCACCCGCTGAGTCCGGTCGCGACCGGACTCTCCTTTTTGACATTCACGTTTAAAATCCGGGTTGCAGTCATGATCCGGTCCTATCACAACCGCAGAATCACAATTATTCCAGCACAATGATTTTAGTTTCGAGAGTAATATCCTGCGGACTCAGAAACTGTAAGTAATAGAGGCCTTTCGATCCAAATGATGCCAGACTGATCTCGAAGACCGGTAGATTACATTCATTCCGGAATACCTCCCTGCCCTGGGTATCAAAGATCCTCAAGGCCCTGGGAAAACAACGAGATGGTAATGAAGAAACCAGTCACAAACAAATAAAGTTTTTTCATAACGATTTTGGTCATTTTGAACGCGAGATATTTTATAAGATTCACATAAGCGTTATTACAAGATAATGAAAATCATAATGAATTATGGAAGTTTTATGCTAAAGAACATGAAAACACGCTGGGATTTGCGGATCTTATACAATTAAAAAGAATGGTTGTGAAT
Source organism: uncultured Bacteroidales bacterium (assembly GCA_963771005.1). Classification (GTDB taxonomy): domain Bacteria; phylum Bacteroidota; class Bacteroidia; order Bacteroidales; genus DASQZK01. The sequence goes on along the minus strand of CAVYRO010000003.1, from coordinate 398,841 downwards.
GACTTAACAGAAATATCATGAATCCCATAAAAGGATGTCAATCCGCCTGCCGTAGATGTTATCAACGTTATCCACAAAAGGCCGGTCGCGACCGGCCCCTACGGGTGGACCCGTCTCCTATCTGACGATCACAAATTTTCCATACTCCGATCTCCCGTCTTTCATTCTCAGCCCGTAAAAATAAAGGCCGCGCGACTGGCCCCTCACGTCCAGCTTTATCCGTGTCTTCCCCAACCCCTGTGCCGGTACAGCTTCGGAATGAACCAGGTTGCCCTGCGCATTGAATACTTCGAGTTTTGCCTGTGATACCGGCAGACCACTGAACTCAACAATGGTAAAGTCATCGCAGGGATTGGGGTAACTCGTTATCCCCAATTGCGGAACCATTCCGTTTTTACGGGAAACCCCCGGCTCTATCCTGGAACTGTCGTTCAGGATCTCGTACCACAGGGTTTTCTCTTCAAAGTTAAAAACAGTACGACCGGAAATGTGGTCATAAGCCAATTCGGCAGACCTTTCGCCCCTTGTGCCAAGGCGATAAACGTAAAAGGAATCCCGAATGGGATATTTCATTTCCATTGTACCGGTAACCGGTTCGCACAAGGCCTTTGTTCCGCCTATGCTCAATGGGGCAGTCCGTGTTTCATTCCATAGGAACCCCTGGTTCTCAAGCCTGGCGCTCGTCAGAAGGATCAGCTTCTTCGAATCCCTGATGGGTAGTGAATCGAGCGAGATCAGATGAACCGCTGCAAAATCCAGGTCATCCGTCGTGGTGATCCCCGAAAGGATGATATCCCCCAGCTCGATGGTTTTTCCTTTGAGGAAACCGGTAACACCCTGCCAATAAGGGTTGTTTACCGTGAAGATCCCCTGGTCACCATCCCACTTCAGCTCACTGTTCTCCGATGAAACGGGGTTGCCGGGCATGGAAAGGCTCCCTTCCAGCCAGGTGCTGTCGTCATCAAAGGAAGCCGTTTCAAAGCCGTCCCGCAGGAAGGAGGAACCGTACTCCCCTTCTGGCATATTGATTACACTGTTGCCCAGGTAAGTTTTTGTGTTTTGGAAAACATCCTCCCTTTTATAATGAGCGAAGACTTTTTGCGAAGGAGGATGGATATAACCCATACGGTAAGGGAAGGCTAGCAGCATCTGTGTCATAATTACAGGATCCATGGCCACATCGAAGAACATATCCTGCTGACGCTGGTCGAACCGGTTCATATAATCATAATAGGCGTGCCAAAGGATCCCGTCCAGGTCGAGGTAAGATCCATACGCATACAGGAGCGACGGAGCTTCGGCCTGGTAAATATAGGGGTAAGGATGATTGTATTCACTGACCATAAGCGGCATATTCTTTACCCTGCACAGCGGCATACGGTTTAAGGTTGAACTTTCAGGGCTAAGCAGCATCGAACGGTTATTCATGGTAAAATCAGTCTCAGACCAGCCATGGGGAAAGCCGGGATGATCCCAGTAATTATGTGTATCGATGTAGTCGGCCCCTGATTGCGAAAAGATGGAAGCCAGTCCGTAGTAATTGTTTGTATAGGTTACCGGGCATTTAACACCGAGCGTGTTTTTCAGATAAGTTCCAAGGGTATCACCATAATGTTTCTCCAGATCGTAATAAAATTCCGCATTATCGCCTATCCTGCCGGAGGAATATTTGCCTATATCCTTTAAACCGGCTCTCACGACATTGCGTGAAACCAAAGATTCCCCATTTTCGATCCCCCTGCCGCCAAAACGTTTCACACTTACTGAATCCAGCCTGTATATTCCAGGTTGCAACCCAAAATTGAACTGGATGATCAGGTTATCCGTAGACTTTTTCGCCACAAAATAAATCTCGTATTTTTGCCACGCCGTGTCCGTAGTCCAGGAAGGGCCCATGATCCAGTCCCATGTCACATTTTCCATGATATCGATGTAAAGTTCCCTGGCAGCATCGGCTCTGGCGTAGAAACTCAGCCGGCAGGATTCTCCCTTCTCCACGGTGAAATTGTTCGTTTTGAGTTGAATATGCCATCTCTCGGTACCTGGTGTAGTCACGGTAACTTTCAAGGATGCGGCTCCCCCGGCGGCATCACCGTTGTCTGAGGTAATGTTCCCTGAAGCTCCCGATGATGTCTCTATCCATGGTGACCAGTTATTCAATCCAATCTCAAATGAAGGATTCAACACTTTCTCCGGACCGGAAAGGCCGGCACCCGACCATGCTGTCCTAAGGGAACCATCGTCGGTATATTTTGCGGCAAGCCAGTCATTAAACAGGGTATCGAGTTCAGCGGAATAATAGGGTCCGATACCATTGGGATTTTCCGGGAAGAGATAATCCGACTGCCATCCGAACCAGCCGTTGAACAACGAATTCTCGTTCGTCAGTTCCACGGTTGCCATAGCCGGATCACCGGCATAGGAAAGCCCGGTATACGGATTGACATGCCCCAGGGTCTGAAGCGCCAAATTTTCCTGGAGACGGATAAGTCTGGGGTTAAACAGGGTCACATACTTACTCTGGTCATTTAACACCGGGGCGTCCGGTATATCTCCGTCTTTGAAAACGCGCCCCGACTGAATGCAGAAATTGAAATAGATGCCCTTGTCTTTCACACATTTTATTAAATAATCCATTCTGTCCAGCCGCTCCGGATCCAGGGTCTGCGTGCTGGTTGACGAATTTTGGAAAAGCCCGTATTGCCCGTCGACATCGATAAGGTGTATCCTGAGCAAGTTGATCCCGAATTTAGCCATGCGTGCTGCCAGGATCTTCGCCTGTGCATGGGTGGGGAAGTTTGCCAGCGCCACGTTTACAACCCCTGCAAACTTTACCGGAGTAGAATCTCCTTCAAATTTGAAATGACCGTTGGGTGTTACCTTAAGAAAACCGTATTTACCGGCCGGCGGATCCAGCAGGCCCGAGACATCGGTCACGGTACGGGTAGTATCGTCCCAGGGAAGATAAAATTCGTACCATTCTTTGCGGTTTTGAGCATTGATGAGCTGAGATAGTATAAACAATGCCGGAATCAGCAGAAAAAATCTTTTCATGGCAGTTTTACGGTTAGTCAGAGAAATGAAGGGTTAAAATAATGATTTTCAAGGAAGATATCGTAAGTCGGGGAAAATATATTTGAATTGCGGGGTTATATTCAATGATTTCACGATCCTGCTGTTTCTAAGACAGACCCGGTTTCTCAACCCTGATCACCTCCGATGGAAAGGTATTCTGACTTACCTGTATTCTGTCCCTGACTTTAAATCCGGCCTGGTCAAGATAACCGGCAAATTGAACCGGTCTGCATCCTGTAAGCAGATCCGGAAAATTCCTGGCTATCCAAAGCCAAATCCGGTTGACCCGTTTTTCACCGAATGAAAATGTCGTAACAACAGCTGTTCCCCCGGGTTTGAGCACCCTGAAAAATTCAGCAGCGATCTGCCCGAAGGTATCTTCCGGCATCAGGTCCACCATATAGTTATTGAAGAGAATATCAAAAGTATCGCCCGGAAAATCAAGATTCAGGGCATCACCGGTTTCCAGCGTGACCTGGCTTTTTCTGTAACCTGCAAGCCTTATCCTGGCTTTATCAAGCATATCGGGAGAAAGATCGATGCCTGTATTTCTTCCGTTCGGATTTTTTCTGACAATTTTTTCGAACATCACCCCTGTACCGCATGCCACTTCCAGTATATCCAGTCCGTCCCTCACCGGGGCCAGATCCAGGGCGACTTTCGCCGCGCGGGCCTCGGTTAACCGGCTCCAGGCATCATACATCCCCACCACCCTTCTGAAATCCCTCCTGGTTTTTTCCCTGTCGAGTTCGCGTTCCAGCATTGCAATAGAAATATATAAATCTCTCCGGAATAACATCCGGCCTTCGAATTGGTTTTCATGCCGTTCCGGAACAGGCTGTCAGATGAGGTGACTTCTGAAGGCCATATCAACCAGCGGATTTCTCAGAAACGGAGGCAGACCCAGCCTGCTCACGGTTTCACTGCAATGTTGAAAAGGAAAAGATTCATCCCCTGGATAGATCTCCCGTACCACTTCATCCAGCAGATACATATATTTTTCTCCTTCCGCTATGAGATTTTCCATTTCCTGCCGGCCGGAAATGGGAGGTGTCCACGAATCGGAGAGTTTCATGGTGTAAAAAATTTTGGGTCTGCTCAGAAGACTCAAAATTAAGGGTTTCTGAAATTTTTAGTGAAAAAATGAAAAAAAGACCGGTTTGGGATGCGAGATTTAAGAGTTTTTCACATTAAGGGGTAGAACTACGGTTCAAATCCATAAGAATGCTTTAAAAAATTGGATCATTCAAATTTATGATTTAACTTATTTTTTTAGAAACGCCTGAAATAAAAACTAGAAAAACAAATTCCCGAAGAAGCAAAGTAAACGGGAATTTCAGGATGGTAACTCCCGCATCCTGCAACCGGCAACCGGGATCAACCTAGTATTTATCCCATAGTTGATTCAAGTGGCAGGCAACTATGAAAAACCTGTCAATTAATGAAGACTCATATTAAAAAACTAAACCGGATCCTACTGGTATCTATTACTATGATTGCTCTACTCATCCTCTCCCATTCGTGTCAGAAACCTGATGATCTGAAGCCCGAAGCACAATTCGATGCCGAAAGCTATGACCAGGATGCCAATATCCTGGGACTTGCAATCAGCCGGGCACTGACTGAATCGCAGGAACTGAGACAAATTATTAAACATGAAGCCTTGAAAGAGGTTGATGGCGATTATGACGTGTTACTGAGCCGGATCACAGAAAAAAAGCTCAGCGAGTATAATGACTTACTTAAAAAATCAGCCTCTGATATCCGTATAAAAGATCTTCTGGAAGGATATCTTAATCCCGGAAGAACGATCATGTTGAAATCCACCACCTCCGTAATTGATGACATGTTGAAAAAAAATCCCGATCTTCAGGTTTCCGTCCCTGTTCATTGTGAAGATTGGGATCCTGAAGTTTACACACCCTATGTTGCTATAAGACCGTCCAGGTATGATTCAACTACTAAGAAAGTGGATGCCTTTACACCGGATGGCTCTCCGGTTAAAATTTCTGCGATAGCGGTGCCCTCCGATCCTGTTGTTGTCGTCGGTCTCAATGAACGAAACCTCGCAAATTTTATCACTCTTCCCGTAACAGGAGATGGCTCACCCGGAACTCCGATAAACCTTACAGGGACACAAACAGAATCGGGAATAAGGCTTTCGTGGAATATGCCAACTTCCACTGATTTCACAAATACAACCGGCTATAACATCTATAGGAAGAGAACTACTGATGCTGCGTTTGTAAAAATAGGAAGCGCATTCCATTATACTACAAAGTCTTATGATGATAATTCCGTGGAACCAATGAAAGTCTATTCCTATTATGTAGTTGCTTTCTATGGAAGCAAAACTTCACCGACATCAAATTATATTACGATAACTGCGCCTTCTATGACTAAATCGGTTATGTCTTTTGATGCAATCCAGCAGTCGAATACCTGTGTTGAACTGCGATGGGAAAATGATTACAGTTCCAGTTTCAATTATACTCAAATATCAAGATATGAAGGGGAATCAAATGATAATTATGTACTTATGGTAAATAAGAGCCCTTCATCACATACCCATTTTGACCGGAATATTGTCAGCGGTAAAAAATATAACTATAAGATAAACCAGGTATCCAACATGGGGATATCCAATCCCAAATTCGATTTTACAATGGTACCTTACAGGGATAATTCAAAATTATCACCTGTTTATGTCCATGGTATCAGGTTTAGAGACTGGTCAGTAGCGGAAGGCTGGTTGGATGGCAGACCCGAGTTTTACCTCTCAATCGGAAATGTCGATCCTACTTCGGGTAAGACTTATCTTGTCCAGGACCGGCTGGATTTTAGGTTCAAAAATTTCTTTAATATTGAATATTTCAAGAATACTAAGGTGCTTGACTGGATGCCGGGTATTTGGTATGACATGCTGACTTTTAACCTTGTGGAATATGATAAAGTAGGAAAATGTACAATTAAATTCAGTGCGCAATATAACCTGAAAGATGCAGAGAAGAAATTTCTTAATCCTTTGAATTTCGGTTCATCCTTTGACCTGAATTTTTCCGGCTCTACGACCAATTGCGGCAATGCAACCCTCAATTATTATCAGCCTGCCACTTTCTGGCTGGATTTACCGAGATATGGAGCAGAAATACTGATTTCTGACAGGCGATTTGAAGATATGAATGGGATCCCATCTGATTAAGAGGCCCTAATTATAACCAAACCTTTGTAACCATGAAAAGAACAATTTTATTTCTCCTTGGCATTTTGATCAGTATTTCCAGTTATTGCCAACCGGATTCAACAAGGATCCTCCATATGGAGATCGGGTACGGCTTTCAGTTTAACTGGCAGAATGAGGATTTATACTTCCATTTTATGAATGACAGCTACGCGCCATATTATGAAATTATGCATGGCATTAATCTGAAATTCAACCTGCAATTCTCCAGAAATATGGATATTGTTCTTGGATCAATGGCTTATATGAACCTCGGACATTATCTGCCATCGGGGTATGATCCGGGGTCGACAAATTCATGGGATTATAGGCTGAACGGAGGAGGGGTTTACCTCGGGCTGAATCCTCATATGGGGGGTAAGTATTTCGGGATTGATGCAGAAATTGCGGCAGGAATCCTGGCTTTCAAGGAGTACAGGGCATTGTTTAATAATACGGTTCAACCCTATGTAGATAAGTACGATAAAAAATCGTCCTTCCTCGGAGGAGTAACGACTTTAGGTTTCTATCTCAGGAGCGATTACATCGGAATCAGCCCGGAGATAATGGTGATCATGGCCGGGGGAAGCAATGGCAGTTTTCTCTTTTATGGTTTTAATGTTCCTCTTACGGTTTCATTTTAAGCACCATCCGGACCGTCCAATTCGATTGATAGTGAAACCGTAGGTGATGGATGCAACTCTTCCGAACCGTCAGGGAGGAGTTGCATCCTGATTTGTTATTAAACGCCGGACTGCTCTAAATTATTAATTAGTATCAAAAAGAAAACTCGATGACCCTTCGGCTTCGCTCAGGGACCGGTCAATTCAATGAACGAAGAACTTTTCGGATGGTGGTAAGGCAGGCAAAAGGCCCTTCTTGCGCAAGTCACTGAATTTTAAATTTATACATAGGAGCCTTTTGCCTGCCTTACCACCATCCGAAAAGTTCACCCTCTTGAATGAAGTCACCGGTCCCTGAGCGGAGCCGAAGGGTTATCGAGTTTTCTGGCAAACACTAATTTAAAATAGATATTATGAAAAAAGCTATCTGTATCCTGTCTGTGCTGTTCATCTTCCTCCTGGGATATTCCCAGCAGGAAAATAATACGCTTATCCGGGTGGAAATTGGGCCCTGCTTACATTTCAACAGTCTGAATGAGGACAATTACCTGAATTATATGAACAGGAGTTATTTGGTTGAGAATACTTCGATGGCAGGGCTCAACCTAAAATTCATCATGAACATTCAACCAAAGATGGATATTGTTTTTGGTGCTATAGCTGAAGTAGGTCTTGATGATTACGGCAGTTCAGGATTTAATCCCGGTTCCACAAATTCAATCGATTATGTTTTAAACGGTGGCGGGGTTTATGTAGGGCTGAATCCACATGTCGGAGGAAAACATATCGGTATGGATGCGGAAATATGCGGCGGATTCCTTGCATATAAGGAATACAGAGCACTTTTTAATAATACCGATCAGCCCTATGTCAGCGTATACGATAAGAAATCATCCTTTTTAGGTGGAATTGCGAGCCTCGGTTTTTATTTACGGGGAAAGAACATTGGAATAAGTCCGGAGGCACAGCTGATTATGGCAGGAGGTAACAATGGCAGTTTTCTCTTTTATGGTTTTAATGTTCCTCTTACGGTTTCATTTTAAGCACCATCCGGACCAGACGATCTATTTCAGGGTTATATCCAGCTCACCGCCGTTCACCACATCTGCATGAGTTATGGTATATCTATCGTATGTCTTACCGTTCAGTGTCATTCCCTTAATGAAAGCAGACGGACCCCCTTTCCCCAATCGCTGTATCACAAATTCCGACCCCTTGTAATAATGCGGATCCAGTTTTATGGACACCTTATCAAACGCAGGAACCGTAACCTGGTATTGAGGATTACCCGGACAATCGGGGTAAATCCCCATCATGGCGAACATCAGCCATGAAGACATTGTGCCGGTATCGTCATTGCCGGGTATACCGGCCGCATTTGTCCCGAAATTTGCGTCGATAAGCTGCTGCACCGTTTTCTGCGTCCTCCACTCCTCACCTTGTACATAATTGAAAAGGAAGGGAAAAGCAATGTCGGGCTCATTTGTCGGCTGATAATAACCGCTGTCGAAGAGCATCTGCAACCGGCCGGTGAATGCTTTTTTCCCGCCCATGAGATCAATCAACCCCGGGATATCATGAGGAACAAAGAAATTATAATTCCATGCCATTCCCTCACAATAACCCGGCCCGCCACTCAATTCCCATGGCATTTCACCGGATACTGCAAGGGGGTCGAAAGGCTCTGTCCATCTCCCGTCTTCCCAACGCTGCCGTAAAAATTTGGTATCCGGGTCAAATAGCTGGCGGAAGCCCTGGCTTCTCTTTGCAAAACGCGTAGCAATATCACGGTTTCCTGTAGAAAGTGCCATCTGCGATATATTCCAGTCCGCCAGGTTATATTCCTCTGTAGTGGCCACCGTTGCCCATATTCCTTTATGTTCAGCCTTATAATTATACGGGATCCATCCTTCATGATGGTTGTAGGTCTCCCCGCCCCTCCTGATATGGTGAACAGCCGGATTGTCCCATTGAGGTGCGAGATAATAATTTTCTGCATCATGCACCATGGCTGCCAGGATCGTATCGGGATTGTCAAAATGAATCCCCTTGAGCCACGTGTCGGATAATACGATACATGCCGGATCTCCCACCATTACATGAGTTTCCCTGCTGATGAGTTCCCACTGGGGAAGCCACCCGTTTTCGTTATACATATCCATGATCGAACGGCACATCTCCTCCTGGATTTCCGGATATACCAGTGTGAACAAAGGATGAAGGGTGCGGTAAGTATCCCAAAGACTATAGATGGTATACCGGGTATGGCCTTCCTTAACCTTCATTGTACTGTGATTTCCCATGGCCGGATATTCCCCATTCACATCGTTCAGGATGTTCGGATGGCTCATTGCATGGTAAAGAGCCGTATAGAACATCTCGCGATGATCCCGGGAACCGCCTTCCACCTGTATCCGGGAAAGCAGGTCTTCCCAGGCATCTTTGGCATCCGAGACCATGGCCGGGAAATCCTTTTCCCGGGTTTCGGTTTCAAGATTCAGCCATGCATTCTCAATGCTTACATAAGAGATCCCGACATTCAGCACGACTGTCGACGGTTCACTGAAATTCCAGGACAGGAAGGCACCGATATCCTCGCCCGTGGCTTCACCTGCTGTATTGTCAATTGTAGTATCATCCATCCGGAGTCCCGACGTTTCAGATTGAATATCAGCCTGTGCCACAAAATATACGGTATGATGGACATCTTTGCCCGCCGAACAAAACTGGCCGTCTTTTTTATATCCTTCGATCTCTTTGGAAGATACTTTCCGTATCATGAAGGAAGTGTCCTGGTCTGAACGCCTGGACAGATCGATCAGCAGGTTTGCCCGCCCGGCAGGATAATGAAAGCGAAGGCTGGCAACACGGGTTGTGGCTGTCATTTCCGTACCAATTCCGTCCCGGTCCAGCATGACACTATAATATCCCACCTCCGCCTTTTCGGCCGAATACGTTGAGCCGTAATCTTTAAAATCCACGCGGTTCATCGTCGGGGCAACGATGATGCTTCCATAGTTCGGGCAGCCCACGCCCGCCATGTTTGTGACCGCCACTCCGAAGATCTCTTTGTTGCCAAAGATATAATTTGCAGGTAGAGGTACATTTTCGCCATTGTTTACGGGATTCGGATGAACCATTCCAAAGGGAACCAGGGGTCCCGGGATCTGGTTTCCGTCATTCGCAGTCCCGATAAAAGGGTTGACATAAGCGATAAGACGGGTTTTCCCGGCCCGGTTCTCCGGCGTACGGTTACACCCGGAAGCGATCATTACCATTGCGGCAATGGAAATAAGAATCTTTTTCATCAGTATACAATTATTTTAGAGCCGGATGAATCCTGAAAGCGCAAATAAATTAACCCATACGCATATTTTCGCCCCGGGACATAATTTCCGGATATTATTGATTTTATTTTAAAAGATGTATGAACTCGAAATAGTATCAGAAAGAAAACTCGATTCCCCTTCGGCTCCGCTCAGGGAACGGTCAATTTGATGAACGAAGTCACCGTTCCCTGAGCGGAGCCGAAGGGGAATCGAGTTTTCTTGCAAACACTAAATACAAAATTAATCCTTATTATGAAAAACCGTTGAAATTAACCGAAAAGTAAGAACAGGAATACGCCGGGGATAACTGCACTATTTACTGCCGCCGGCTGGCAGGTATTTTTTAACGACCTCGCCGGCTACCAGCTTATTTCCGTAAATACTCCAGTGGTTGTCATCCGGCAGGAAGAGTTCATCAGAAAACACCACTGAGGAGGGTGGATGAATAAATACCGGGTAAAGGTTTATGAACCCGATATGGTTCACGCGGCAGAAGTCTTTCCAGCGCGTAACATAGTAATCGCAGGTATCTCCCCGGGAAACCTGTTCCCTCCACGGATGTACCGACAGTATCATATTTATGTTGTGCCGGTCGCACAGATCCTTTAGTTTCTTAATATTCTCCATTCCGGTTTCCAGCCCTTTTTCCGCCAGGGGTTTATACCTTTTATCATAAAACCAGTGCTGCACGGAATGAAATCCCGGATCCGACAATAGCTGGTTATTATCGAACCGGTTAAAAAATGAGATATACAGGGGAAGAAGGTTTTTGTCAGGGTTATTACGGACATATTCCCTGAAATATTCGGATCCCCTGATGAATTTCCGTACCCGGTTCTTTTTAATCAGGGTGGAGACTCTGCGGTAAATCAGCGAATTGTCCAGGAAAAACCTGCGGATCTCATATTTCTTCTTTGCCCGATCCGAAGTGTCGGGTTCGAATTTTTCATAGGCGATCTCATTCTGGATATCTGAAATATCGATCATGACAAGGAGGTCGGTGACCCTGAGACCTTCTGCCCCGGTAAGAAACTTTGTTTTAAGGTAATACAACTTCGGGCTGTAACTGACTGACGAGGCATTTATTACATCAAAATTAAAACCGGAAAGTGAATCCTGGAGAATTCCCGAGACCGTTTTTTCATATTCCACGCCAACCCCTTCGGCATGTGAATCCCCGATAATCAGCAGCCGGCGGCCGGCCCTGGAAAGTTCAATTTTACGGCAGGATCTGTCCCTGCATCCCAGGGAGTTGGTCTTTACATGATATATCTTTCCTCCCCATGTCGCCAGCCCTTTGCGATCAGGCAGGAGGGTATGATGAAGGTAAAAATGTTGCGTTCTGAATGAATTTAACTCCCGGGCATTCAAAAAATGTCCGAGCATCAAATCGGTGATAATGAAGGCGGCCAACAGGATCAACACAGTTAATGCTGTGCTCTTCTTCTTTTTCATCGTATCATAATTTTGATTTTAAATGTATTATGGAACCCACATGATCCATTATTACAAAGTTACCCTTGTGTTGTCATCAATCATGTGGGTTTCATAGATTGAAATTTCAAATGTTGCCGCCAGGCCTGTTCCGTAACTTACCCGCGTGCATTTTCCGGACCCGGAGAATATCAAGACTTCACTGGCAATCCATTTCCTGTTAAAGAACGGACAGCTCCGGCGGAAGTAAAATAATAATAATAAAAACGATTACGAAAATTTTCTATTCCGGTAATCCGGTAGAGGTTCCGGGAGATGGATGCGCAAGATCAGCCGAAGGGTTTTTGCAGCCGTTCGTTTTTCGCCATATCCCCTGAAATATCATTCCCCTATCTTCTGCTCGTTCATACTGAACCAGTGGCTCAGCGTATCTATTTGCCCGTCGGTAAGCCGGGCTTCGGGATGCTCGATACGGAAAGACCACAAAGGCATCTTCCGGTTTTTCACCATTCTGGCGGCATGCTCAAACTTCTTTTGACGCTGGTTCATGCTATAATTTCCCCATTCCGAAAAATTCATATGTTCCCGGGCTTCTGTAATATGAGATTGCAGGAACCATGAAACCGGCTCGACATATGCATACCAGGGATACTCTGTTTCATAGGAATGACAGTCATAGCAGCCCTGGTGGATAAGATACTCAATGCGCTCGGGAGGTTGGGTTACTGCCATAAGATCAAGAGCCGGATCTGTAGGTGGGACGGACCGGTTGATCCCGAAAAACTGGATCAGGAGGAAAATTCCGACCAGTATGATCAGGATGGTCCTTGCTAATCTTTTCTTTGCCATGGATTAGGATTTAGGATTTAGGATTTTGATTAAAACAAACCGGGAATATAAAAGATCATTATGGATTGAATCCTGTCGTTAAACTTACGTCTGCTGAATGATATACCCGGCAATTTTCCTCCTGCCCTAAAAAATCATTATTTTTGCAGTCCCTTATTATTATTCATATCTGTATGAAGTCACTCCTGCTCAAATTATTATCCGCATTTATGTGGATCTGGTTTCTTTTCTCCTCTATCATACTCACCCCGGTGATGGTGGTACTCTGGGCTGTTACCTTCCCTTTCGACAAACGACTTTCCGTGCTGCACAAATTCTCCTGTTTCTGGGGTGCACAATATCTCTGGGTCAATCCGCTATGGCATCTTAAAATTACAGGCAGAAAAAAATGGGTTGATTCGGGATCATGGATCGTAATATCAAATCACCAGAGTCTGGTCGACATTATAGTTATATACAGCCTTTTCAGACATTTTAAGTGGACTTCAAAGGCTGAGAATTTTAAACTTCCTTTTGTAGGCTGGGTATTAACCTTCAACAGGTCGGTGAAAGTGTACCGTACTTCCCGGGAGGCTTACACCCGATTCCGAAAACAGGCGGAAAGAGCCCTTGGCCTGGGAAGCCCGCTGATGATCTTTCCTGAGGGCACCCGTTCGAAGAGCGGGAACCTCGGAAAATTCAGGGAGGGTGCCTTTATGCTGGCCCATGAAACGCAGACGGGCATCATCCCTATGGTGCTTGACGGTACGGCCCGTGCTGTTCCAAAAAAAGGATGGAGTCTTACCGGCAGTGTAAAGATGACCCTGAAAGTGCTCGAGCCGGTGCCCTATAATGAATTCAAGGATCTTACACCCGCTGAAACGGCATTGAAATTCAGGAAGATCATCGAAGTGGAACTTCAAAAACTCAGGAGCTGAACCATGATCTCCGCATATCCCGGGAAAAAGACACTGCGAAGGATGGGCTATCTTTCGGACCAGAATGGAATACTGGAAAGGTACCTGCAAGAATCAAAAGCCTGGGAGGAACATCTTGAGAATACATCGGATTTCATCATCCGTGCTCTTGGAGATCAGCATCCTTCAGAAGTGGTTATTTTCGGCAGTGGCTGGCTGCTCGACCTGCCCATCGATGAAATATACAGCCGCTGCCGGAAGATCTTTTTGGTAGATATAAATCATCCGCCGCAGGTTCTGCATAAGATCTTAAAATATCCGGGGATAATTCCCGTTAAAGAAGATATAACCGGCGGACTCATTAAGGAATGCTATAACAGGGTCAGGGAATGCAGAAGGAGCGGCATTGTGTTTGATCCCGGAAAGCTGGTTATTCCGGTTCCGCATATTCCGGGCGATACAGATGAAAAATTCATTCTTTCGCTAAACATTCTCGATCAGCTCGATTCCTTATTAAAGGAGTATATCCTGCGCTGGTTCGATATTCCTGGTGAAGCCATGGACCAGCTGGCCCGGAAGATCCAGGAGGCCCATGTCGCCATGGTCACTTCTCAGCCCTGGTGCATTATCACTGACCATAGCGAGATACTTTTCAACAGAGAAGGAGAAAGTTCGGAAGGCCGGAAACTTCTTCTTACCCCCTTGCCGGAGGGCGGGATCAGAGGGGAATGGACCTGGAAGTTCGATAATCATTACCGGTATAACGCGGGCTTCAATACCTGGTTCAGGGTGATTGCAGCCGGGGGCCGGCAGCCCGTATAATGGATTAACAAACGGATAACAGGTTATTTCGTTGTTGAAAAAGAAATGAAGGCACGGAATTTCTTTTGGTTATATTTGTGCAAATTGAGTGGAATATGACTGTGAATTATTCAGAGGACACTATCAGGACCCTTGACTGGAAAGAACACATCCGGAAGCGTCCTGGTATGTACATTGGTAAACTGGGTGACGGATCTTCACCGGATGACGGAATCTATGTCCTTTTAAAAGAGGTGCTTGATAACTGCATCGATGAATACATGATGGGATATGGAAAGGTTATCGAGATCACAATTAACGAGAAGGAGGTGACAGTGCGCGATTACGGCCGTGGCATTCCCCTGGGAAAGGTGATCGATGTGGCTTCCAAAATGAATACCGGCGCCAAATACGATTCCAAAGTCTTTAAAAAATCTGTTGGTCTTAACGGTGTGGGGATCAAAGCCGTGAATGCACTTAGTTCCAGTTTCCGTATTGAATCGGTGAGAGAGGGAAAAGCTAAAATTGCCGGGTTCGAAACCGGAACTCTCATTATGGATGCACCCGAATCGGATTCGACCCTTAAAAACGGTACCATCATCACTTTTACCCCTGACGAGACCATGTTCGGCAGGTTCCGTTTCATTCCCGAATATGTGGAACTCATGATCCGGAATTACGGGTACCTGAACGCCGGGCTGAAGATCAACTATAACGGCAATGTTTTCGTCTCTCATAATGGGCTGGCCGATCTTCTGAACGACACCATGAATGAAGAAGGGCTCTACCCTTTAATTCACCTGAAGGATCAGGACATTGAGTTAGCCATGACTCACGGCAACCAGTACGGCGAGGAGTATTACAGTTTTGTGAACGGCCAGCATACCACCCAGGGCGGGAGCCACCTTGTCGCCTTCCGTGAAGGTCTGATAAAAACAGTTCGCGATTTTTATAAAAAGGATTTCGATCCCTCAGATATCCGTGCGTCCATCACAGCCGCGATAAGTATAAAGGTTGAAGAACCTGTTTTCGAATCCCAGACAAAGACCAGGCTCGGATCAAAGGATATGGGTCCAAATGGACCTTCCGTGCGGAATTTTATCATGAACTTCATGTCCACTGCACTCGATAATTACCTTCACAAAAACCCGGACACAGCTTCCATTCTGCTGAGAAAGATACAGGATTCGGAGAAGGAGCGGAAAGCCATTTCAGGCATCCAGAAGCTTGCCAGGGAAAGGGCAAAAAAGGTAAGCCTGCATAACAAGAAACTCAGAGATTGCAGGATCCACTACAACACAAACGATGAAAGAAAGGCGGAGACGACCATCTTCATCACCGAGGGCGATTCAGCATCGGGCTCCATCACCAAATCGAGAGATGTGAACACTCAGGCCGTTTTCAGCCTGAAAGGCAAGCCATTGAATACCTACGGACTTACCAAAAAGATCGTTTACGAGAATGAAGAGTTCAACCTACTGCAGGCTGCCCTTGATATTGAAGAAGGTCTCGATACACTCCGCTATAAAAAAGTGGTGATCGCCACTGATGCCGACGTAGACGGGATGCATATCCGCCTCCTCCTGATCTCTTTCTTCCTTCAGTTTTTCCCTAACCTCGTGCGGAACGGCCACCTCTATATTCTTAAAACGCCCCTTTTCAGGGTCAGGAACAAACAGAAAACTTTCTATTGTTACTCCAATGAAGAAAAAGAGGCAAGGGTGAAGGAACTGGGGAGTAATCCGGAGATCACACGATTCAAGGGCCTTGGCGAAATATCCCCCGACGAATTCCGGAACTTTATCGGCAATGATATCAAACTCGTACCGGTCAGGCTTCATAAGGACGATATCATAGCCGACATCCTCGAGTTCTATATGGGAAAGAACACGCCCGAGCGCCAGGATTTTATCATAGGAAACCTCCGCATTGAGGAAGACGTTGTTGACGAAGAATTGTAAATCAGCTATTAGTATAGAAAAGAGATGACAGAAGAACTGGATAATCATTTATCGCCTGAGAACCGGGAGAACGAGTATTTTGATTCCGGATCCACGGGAGGGGGAGGCAGTTCAGACAATGTCTCCAACAAGGTGATCCATCTCTCGGGGATGTACCAGGACTGGTTTCTCGATTATGCCTCCTATGTTATCCTCGAAAGAGCGGTTCCGAACATAGTCGACGGCCTTAAGCCGGTGCAGCGCAGGATCCTGCATGCCATGAGACGTCTCGACGACGGGCGCTACAATAAGGTAGCAAACATCATAGGGTATACTATGCAGTATCACCCGCACGGGGATGCATCCATCGGTGATGCCCTTGTTCAGCTCGGACAGAAAGACCTCCTCATCGATGCCCAGGGAAACTGGGGAAATATTCTTACCGGTGACGGAGCCGCCGCACCCAGGTACATCGAAGCCAGGTTATCCAAATTTGCCCTGGATGTGGTTTTCAATCCGAAAACGACAGAATGGAAACTTTCCTACGACGGGAGGAATAAGGAACCCCTCACTCTCCCGGTGAAATTTCCTCTCCTGCTGACACAGGGAGCTGAGGGAATTGCAGTGGGTCTCGCATCCAAAATGCTGCCTCATAATTTCAACGAACTCATCGATGCCTCCATTGCCTTTCTGGAGAATAAAGAGTTTGAATTCTTTCCCGATTTTCCCACGGGGGGAATGATCGATGTCTCCAGGTACAATGACGGGCTGAGAGGAGGAAACGTAAAAGTAAGAGCTAAGATTGAGAAACTCGATAAGAAGACGCTGGTCATCAAGGAGATCCCCTACGGGAAAACCACCACGGGAGTTATCGAGACCATTCTCAAAGCCAATGAAAAAGGAAAGATCAAGATCCGGAAGATCGACGACAATACGGCGGAATTCGTGGAGATACTCGTCCACCTGGGGCCCAATGTATCCTCTGATAAAACAATCGATGCCCTATATGCATTCACCGATTGTGAAGTCTCCATATCACCGAATTGCTGCGTAATTGAAGAGGATAAACCCCGCTTCGTCGGGGTGAGTGAGATCCTGAAGCTCAATACGGAAAGCACCCGTGAACTGCTGAGGCTGGAACTTCAGATCCGGATGAAGGAACTTGAAGAGGAATGGCATTTTTCATCACTCGAAAAGATATTCATCGAGAAAAGGATCTACCGCGATATTGAGGAGTGCGAAACCTGGGAAGCTGTCATCGAAACCATCGACCGGGGCCTTGAACCATACAAAAAACTTTTTAAAAGAGAGATAACCACGGAGGATATCACGAAACTGACGGAGATCAGGATCAAACGGATCTCCAAATACGATCGGAAAAAAGCGGATGAACTGATCAGGGGTATAGAATCGGAAATGGAAGAGGTGCAGAATAACCTCAACCATATCGTGGATTACACCATCAATTATTACCGGCAGATCAAGAAAAAATACGGTAAGGGCCGCGAACGGAAAACCGAGATCAGGAGCTTTGAGAATATTGAGGCTGCAAAGGTTGTGGTTGCCAATGAAAAACTTTATGTCAATTATCAGGAGGGATTCTTCGGCACCGGGCTTAAAAAGGATGAATTTGTTTGCGACTGTTCCGACATGGACGAGATCATCACTTTCAGGAAAGACGGCACCTGCCTGGTGACGAAGGTGTCTGATAAGGTATTTGTAGGAAAGGATATCCTCCATATCGCCGTTTTCAAACGTAACGATAACCGGACGATATACAACGTCATTTATTATGACGGGAATACGGGCAACACGATGATGAAACGTGCACCCGTCACAGGTATTACCCGCGATAAGGAATACAATTTCATCAGGGAACACAAGAATTCCAGGATCCTGTACATGACAGCTAACCCAAACGGAGAAGCCGAAGTGGTTAAGATATATCTTAAGCCCAGACCCCGGCTGAAAAGCCTGATGCTTGAAATGGATTTCAGCGAACTCGCCATTAAAGGGAGGGGAGCCATTGGAAATATCCTTACCAAGCATGCCGTACATAAGATCGTACTCAAGGAAAAAGGGGAATCAACCCTCGGCGGAAGGAAAATATGGTTCGACTGGGACGTAAGGCGTCTGAATGCAGACGGTCGTGGCGTTCTTCTCGGCGAATTTGCAGGCGATGACAAACTTCTCTCGGTGACTAAAACCGGAACCTTCAGGCTCAGTAATTTTGACCTGTCCAATCATTTCGAAGATGACCTTCTTCTCATCGAAAGATTCAGGGAAGAGAAAATATTCTCGGCAGCATATTACGACGCTGACCAGGATTACTACTATGTCAAAAGATTTTGCTTTGAGCCTACCGATAAATCCCTGAGTTTCATCGGTGATAATCCGGATTCCAGGCTGATCAGCCTCACCGAATTTGACTATCCAAGGTTCGAATTGCGGTTCGGTGGCAAAAATAAGGAACGGGATCCCGAAATCATTGAAGTGGCGGATTTCATCGGGGTTAAAAGTTTCAGGGCCCGGGGAAAACGGATGTCGACTTATGAAGTCTCCGTGGTGAAGGAGCTGGAACCCCTGGCCAGGGAAGAACCCGAATCTGATCCCGGGAAGCCCGGAGACCCAGACGATGATCAATCGACAGGAAACGGACAAATGTCCCTTAACCTTTAAAGATCAGGCTTTGAAAATTTTCCTCACAGGCTTCATGGGTGCCGGAAAAACAACAACCGGACGCAAGCTGGCACGGAAACTCGATTATAGGTTTACGGATCTCGATGCCCGGATCGAGGAAGTGGAGAAGATGCCGGTTGCAGAAATTTTCCGGCTTAAGGGTGAAGCATGGTTCAGGGACAAAGAAACTGCGATGCTGAGATCCTTTGCAGGCGATGACAGGGTGGTGATCTCGACTGGCGGAGGGGCACCCTGTTTTCATGATAATATGGAATGGATGAAAAACCACGGAATTACCGTTTACCTCAGGATGACCCCCGAATCCCTCTATTACAGGTTGAACCACGCGAGGTCAAAGCGCCCGCTCATCCTTGGAAAGACAGGCAACAGCCTCAGGCTCTACATCGATGATATGCTCAAAATCAGGGAACCCTTTTATATGAAGGCCAATATAATTGCAGATGGGAAAAATACGGATATCGAAAAACTTGCGGAACTTATTTTTCCGCCAGGACTCCAGGGACGCTCCGGTTTCTGAATTACCAATTCCTGTGAATGACCTCAAATCTCTGAAATCTTACCAGCGACTAAAAAATGCCAATAGTCACCTCAAACCCGCATATCAAAACGCTGGTGGATAATTTCATCAAGGTATACACCGAAAATTGAACAGCGAAGGTCACTTAATTGTTTCATATACATGAAAACTTAAAAGTTCTTTCATGATAATGCATTTCAGCAGAGGCGAATTCTTTTTTTGAACGACATCAAACGGATAGCCCGTTGAATATGAGTAGTGAATGGACTTTTTACAGCGAGCCTGATCAACCAAAAAACAATATGATGCCTGAAATACGAAATTCCGCCCCGGGATTGTATTTTTCATGATGATATATAATAAGTCGATGCAAATTAGACAGATATGGGAAATTTTTATTAAATTCCCTGAATTTCGAAACATCTTCCAGGAATGGCAAACTATATGAGGCATACTGAAGCAAAAAAGATGAATCTGGTCAATCCCTACCCGGGACTGCGCCCGTTTTCAACAAGGGATACCCAGATCTTTTTCGGCCGTAGTAAAGAAATTGACGATGTGGTCAGGAACCTCATGAAAAACAGGTTTGCTGCCATTACCGGTTCACCCGGAAGTGGTAAAACCTCACTTGTGAATGCCGGGGTCATCCCTGCATTGATGTATAATGGGGAATGGATCGTCTTCAGAACGAGACCGGGCGTAAGACCCTTGCTCGGGCTATATTCGGAGATACTGAAAAAGCAGGGTAAGGAACCACTGGAAACTCCGCCCTTGAAATCTCCCGAACCGGAGGTCATCCTGAAAGCTTTACGGGAGATGCATAAAGAGTACCAGGCAGGCATCCTGATCTTTATCGATCAGTTCGAGGAGATCTTTACCCAGAAAATTTCTTCGAACGAGGAAATCTACCGCAAATACCTGGAAAATTACGTCAATTTCCTTTTACAGACTGTTAGTCAGCAGGATATACCTGTACATATCATCACTACGATCAGGACCGATTTTCTTGAAGAATGTTCGGTGTTCAGCGAATTTTCGGATTTGATCGACCTCCATCAGTATCCTTTACAGAGATTGATGCCCGATGATATCACCCGGGTGATCATGGGGCCTCTCGAAATTACCGGAGTGGGTATACAGAGGGAACTTGTGAAACGAATGCTTAATGATGTATCTGATAATCCGGATCTTCTTCCTGTACTTCAACATGCTCTGATGAAGACCTTCCTGGCCTGGTCACAACGCAAAAAAGAAGATTCACCGGTGAGTATCCCTGATTATGAGGAACTCGGTTCGATAGATCATGCCATATCCAAATCCGCGGATGAAGCTTACGGCCAGCTTACCGAAGAAGATAAGGGTTATTGTGAGAGAATATTCCGGGCGCTCTCCGAAAGGGATTTCCAGAACCGGGATGTTTGTATTCCCCTTAAGATCTCGCGGGTCTCAGAGATCACACAGGTACCGGTCGAAAAAATCATCCGGATCACTGATGTTTTCAGGCGGGAAGGCAGAGGTTTTATTACGCCTTCCATAGATGTCCCCCTCGACAAGAATTCGGTGATCTCTGTTTCCCATGAATCACTGATGAAATTATGGTACCGTCTCGACGAATGGGCCGATGAAGAATATGAATCCGTCCAGATGTATCTTAAACTGGCTGAAGCAGCTGAATTATACCAGGTAGGAAAAGCCGAGCTCTGGCGTTCACCTGAGCTCGAATCTGCTCTGGAATGGTACAGGAATAAAAAGCCTAATCTGGCATGGGCGGAGCGTTACAATCCGGCCTTCGAACGTACGATCGTATTTCTCACCACAAGCGAGCGCGAATTCGCCGCTGAAGAAGAAGAACATTTCCAGGAAGAGAAACGCAAAAGGATCCTGAACCGGGTCCTTACAAGCATACTTGCCATAGCCGCGATCATTGCCATCGTCATCTTCTCCCTCCAGCGCGTACAAAAACCATCATCCGAAAAGCAGGAAACGATCGCGGTGAACCCCGGGGAGAATAACCCTGCGAGCGGCGACAATACCGTAAATCCCGGTGAAACAAACCCATCCGTAAAGGCAGACAAGGAGAATGAAGTCACCGGTACCACGCCCCCCTCTCAGAGTGTACAGAAACCCGCGGAAAATGCGAATCAGCCGGTAACGGGAGAGAACGGACGGGAAGCTGAACAATCCCCTGTAATTGAAACCCAGCCGAAAACTAAAGGTGAAAACAATGACATCGGGGCACAACGTGAAAACCCACCTCCGGTCAACATTGAGCCCCCTGTCAAGGATAATAATCGGAAAGAAGTCACTGCCAAGAGGGATGCAACAGTCCAAACGGAGGAAAATGAACCTTCAACAAAAGCAGATGAACCAGCGGTTAAAAGTGTAACTCTAACACCGGCGAAAATGCTCCCGGTTATTAAATCCCTGGCCGGCCAATCTTTGAACACCTCGAACGATCCCAGCCTGAATGCCCTGCTCGCCTATCAGGCCTACCAATTCAATAACGAATTCAATAACGGCACATCCAGTGCAGCAATTTACAACGGACTCTACATGGCAATGAAGAACCTCAGAGGGGATAATTACAATGTTTACGAGGGACATTCCAATGCCGTGCGTACACTTGATTTTTTACCCGGGACATCCATATTTTTCAGCGGGGGAAGCGACGGGAAACTTCTGAAATGGGACCTTTCCACCGAAAGTAATAAACCTTCAACGATACTTTCCGGCAGGAACATTATTGATGTGATCGATGTGACACCCAACGGTAAATGGCTGCTTTTCGCCGAAAGAGGCAACGGCCTGAACCTTATCAACCTATCCGGAAATACAGGTTCACCCGATCAAATGACGGGAAGTGATAAAAATATCAGGACTATCGCGGTGGCACCCGATAATAATACAGTCTACACCGCAGGTTTCGATAACTATATCGAAATCTGGAATATCACCGTCCGTTCAGCCAAAAAACTTACCGACACCGAGTCGATGGTCAATTCTCTGGCTGTTTCTCCGGGAGGAGATCTGCTCGCCGGTGCTATGAGAAACGGAAAAACCATGATCTGGAAGTTAAAGGATAACATGAAAAGCCTGGCCATAAGCACCAATGAGAATGATGCTGTACAATCCGTCCGGTTTTCCCAGGGAGGCAGTTTGCTGGCTTGCGGAACCCTGAGCGGCAAAATCATGATATTCAGAACGAGTGATCTTTCACTGGTCAACACTTTCAACGGACATAAGGCCAGGGTGACATCCCTGGAATTCAGTCCCGATGGTGAAAAACTGGTTTCAGGATCCTACGACGGTACGGTCATACTATGGGATCTTACGGGATCATCGGGACAGCCCATAACCCTGACGGATAATGCAGGATTCGTTTTCACCGTGGGATTCAGTCCGGACGGAAATTATTTTTTAAGCGGAAGTGCAAAGGAACCCCGACTTGTGGCTCGTCCGGCAAAGGCTTCCATACCGGCATCCCGGATCTGCCCGCTCGTAAAAAGAGATATGACAACGGATGAATGGAACAAATTTGTAGGAAGCGATATTCCCTACAGGAAGACCTGCTCCGGAGGGGGCTCCGATTAATCCGATTAAAATGACTAAAACTGCATTATGAGATCTCTCAACCTATTTCTGCTTATTGTAATACTCATATCCTTTTCCGGAGGGATCGTATTATCGCAGGAATCCACCTGTTCCCAAAAGCTGAAAGAGGCCCGTGAGAAATACAATGCCGGGCTCGTCCAGGAAGTTCCCGGTCTTCTTTCCTCCTGCATAGAAAGCGGGTTTACGACGGATGAACGTTTTCAGGCACTGAAACTTCTGATCAATGCCTATATTTTTGATGAAAATTTACCGCAGGCCGAAGACGCCATGCATGAATTTCTCAGATATTTCCCGGATTATAAGCTCTCCGCCTCCGATACGCCCGAATTTGCCAGCCTGATGGAACAATACGACAACAAGCCGAGAGGATCGGCCGGATTTTTCACGGGAATAAACCTTCCGGTCATTACAGTCCTCGAGCCCTTCGGCGTTCAGAACATTAATGCGGTGAGCGGAAAATATCATCCGGCCGGACCCGGGTTCTCGCTTGGATTCGACTATCATATCTATCTTGGCAGGTCGGTTGAACTGGGATTTGATCCTATGTTCATGAAATATCACTTTAAGTACGCAGTCACACCTTTTCCTTTCACAGAGGTCAATTACGATGAATACCAGAACAAGTTCGGCCTCCCGGTTTCCCTTTACACCACTTTTCGCAGCAATAAGGTTCAACCCTATTTAAGAGCAGGGATCGCAGCATCATTCCTGATTTCAGCTAAGAGTGACATAAGCAGGTCATCTCTCGCCCGGGATGAATATAACTTTCCAACGATTTCCCGGGAAGGGATACCGGTACTTGACCAGCGAAACCGGCTCGATTTTGTGGCCTTACTCGGCGGCGGGCTAAGATTTAAATTCCGCCAGTCCTATTGCTTCATCGATGTATGTTACAATGCAAGCTTCATGGACCAGGTGAAGAATAGCACCAGAAATAACAGTGAGAACGAAAATATCTGGAAATATTACTATATCCAGGACAGGTTCCGGCTTGACAATATTGCGGTCAATTTTGGCCTTGCCAAAACACTCTATCATCCAAAACCAAAATAAGAAGGGACCATGATGAAATACATCACGGGCATATTGCTGATCGTTATCCTGCTCACTGCATGTCAAAAGGAGATATCTGACCTGCAATCCCAATATTTCATAAAATTCTACGGAAATTATATGGAAGACGACGGTTATGATATTCAGCCTGCCGGCGACGGTGGTTACGTCATTGTCGGTTCTTCCGGGACAAAGGATGACGGAAGGGATATTATCCTGATCCGGGTCGACAAATTCGGGAACCAGCTCCCCTGGTCGCCTAAATATTATGGAGGCGCAGGGGATGATGCGGCATATTCTGTAAGGGTACTTGATGATGGCGGGTATATCATCGCCGGTTACGTGACGGAGACTACCGGCAGGATAAATAAGAATGCCGTACTGATACGGACAGGCTCCCAGGGAAACCTGATCTGGCAACGGGAATTCGGAGGCCCCTCTGATGATGAGGCCAGGTCCGTTATTTCCAAGGAGACCGGCGGATACATTTTTGCAGGCTACACTGAAAGCATCACAGGTCAGAAACAGATCTACCTGGTAAATGTCGATGTTGAAGGCAGCGTCGTTTCCACCACTACCCGTCCCATATCCGGAGAGGTGCTTACTTCAATCATCCGGCTCTCAGACGGAAACTTTCTGGTCGCAGGAACCAAAAATTCAGCCACCGGATCTGTAGATAACCCGAATTCCCAGATTCTTATCCTTGTACTGAATGAAGTTGGAAATGATCTTGATAACTATTCCTTCGGTGATCCCGGCGTGAGTGAAACTGTATCCTCTATATTCCCATCATCCAATGGAACCTTTTTTCTGGTCGGCACTGCGGAAAGTCCCGGCAGTGGACATAAAGATATTATGATAAAAAAACTCTCCAGGCGAAAGATTATCTGGGAAAAAACGATCACAGGCAATGAATCGCTTGAGGGGAAAGCTATATTTGAAATGAGTGACAGCACTCTGGCACTTATTGCCAACAAGTCGTACAGTGAGAATAACCGGAATATAGCACTTTACTTTCTCAATTCCCGGGGAGATATCAATGCTTCCAGGGAATTCGGGGCTTCTGAAAACCAGACGGCTGAGGCCCTTGATTTCCATGACGGTCAGATCGTCATACTGGGTAAAAATTCCGTTTCTTACACGATGAACGGTACGTCTGCCGTAAGCAGCATGATTACCCTTATCAAGACCGACAGGGAAGGCAACCTTTGGAGATAAACATTTCCGATGGTTTTCCCGGCCTTCCGGCCTGGAAAAACTGTTCATTCAAGAGTGAAGGATTAAAATACAATCTTTTCGGAAGATGCAACGTGCTGGAAAATCCTATCCTAATGAAAAGAAAGTTATTCATACTATTGATTATATCCTTCCTGTTGAGTTCATTCAACCTTCAGGCCCAGCTAAATGTGGGCATCTCCGGGAGCATCTTAACCGGAAACAATGAACTGAAGATCAGGCAGGGAGGCGATACCATTATTCTTACGCTCGGCACCTTGGCGAGATGGTCATCGAAAATCGGTAAGGATAACTCCGAAACGAAAGCGCTGATCAATGCGTTCTCAGGTAGCGGAGACTGGGCTAAGGTTACAAAGGCGCTTAATTATACGCATATAGAGCGGCTTAACATAGCTACAGTTCAGATTTACCTCCCCCCGGTAAGTAACTACAGTATCTCCTCAATTGAGACTGTGACAGTTCTGATCCCCCTGAAATGCCTTTCCTTCTCATTGTCCGGTCCGCTTAATGGAGATAAACCGATAATCATAAATCCTATACCTCCCACGGCAACCATTGATGATCCCGGTCTTACGGAAACGATGCTAAACAAAGCGACCCTGACCCTGTATCTCAAGGAAGAGACTTTTTCGGGATCGCCCCTCCCGGCCCAGGCTTTCACACCAACAGGCACTGACCTCGTAAGTATCATACACGCCTCATATCTCTCAGAGACTTCCGCAACGCTCACTCTTGGGTTCACTGGGAATATCGATGCAGACATCACAAATTTCAGAATCACCATTAGCCCTTCCGTGCTTTCGGGTAGTCAATCCCTCACCACCAACGGCATTAACATCACAGCGGTGGCCGAACCCCGGATTCTCCAGGTCAGCATCCCTGTTGATACATTCGGCATAGGGGAGACTGTAACCTGCTCCATTACAGTGGAAAACGACCTGGGCAGGAATTATACCTATCATTCCGGAACCATTGCAGGCAGAACAATCGAAGGACTTACACGCAGTTCTGCGACCTTATATCAAGGTTCATTTACCGTCCATGAAGGTGATACCGATTATTCTGCGCCCATACCCATTCCCGTACAGAATCTCAGACTGGATGCAGGCCCGGTCGAAGGTTGGGAATATGACGGACAGATCAGTCAACCCGGAGGTTATATGATCGATGCACATCCCCCGGTAATCCATTCCATGCAGGCCCCGGGAGGTTTGAAGAAGATCGGGGATCTCCTGGATATTTCTGTGTCTGCAGATGATGTGAACTATACTGCCGTGCCCGCTGAGACTTTTGTTAATTCCATCCCGGCCACCAATTCACGTGTTTCATTCATAAATCTTGGTAACACATCCTATGTCCTCAGGTACCATGTAGGACAGGGAGATAAGGACGTAAAACAGGGTGATCTTACGGCAAGCCTGCGACTCAGGGACCCTGCAGGAAACAGGAGTGCAAATTTCGTCACCATCGCCCAGAATAACATTTCTATCGATGCCAATCCCCCTGTAATCTCCAAAATTACTGTACCCGACAGCATCTACACAGTGGGAGAAGAGATCCAATGCCGGGTATTCAGCGACGGAAGCGATTATACTGCCACGACTGAGACTTCCATTAACGGTGTACCTCTTTCCTCCCCCAATGTCACATTCCGCCACACCACCGGAAATGAATACAGCCTCGTGTACCAGGTAAACCAGAATGATCGCGAGTCTGGTCCCAATACCATCGACATAAAAGTATTTTTAAAGGATCCCGCCGGAAACATAAACATCACATCACCCGAAGTATCTCCGAACTCCCTGGTCATTTATACAAAAAAACCCACCGCTGTTATCAGCGGTGACCAGTCAATATGCGATAATGACTCAGCACAAATGAAAGTTGATCTGACTGGCCGGAGCCCATGGGAAGTCAATGTCAGCGACGGAAGTTCGATCCTGAAATTTATAGATATTAAATCATCACCGCTTAAGTTCTGGGTTAAACCGGATCACACCACGACATATACGGTCGTTTCCGTTATAGACGATCATAAGGTACTTAACGCAGGCGAAGGGTCCGCCAGGGTGCAGGTAAATACGGGAACGAATGTCAGTATCACCGGCCTGGATCCGGCCTATAATGTCGAATCCGGTCCACTGACTCTTCAGGCTAATATCCCGGGCGGGAACTTTAGCGGTCCCGGCGTTAGTGGTCCGCCCTGGACCTTCAATCCGGGAACAGCCGGTTCATCCGGTTCACCTCATACAATACGGTATTCCTACACAAATGCAAGCGGATGTACCAGCTATGCCAATACCCAGGTATATGTTCTCAAAGCCGAAGGGGTCATAGGCATGAATAAGGATCTCTACTGCAATTACAATGATCCGTTCCAAATAACAGCCTCGAATGCCGCCGGCAATACCGGTAGTTTCTCCCTTATGAATGCAACGGGGCAGGCGGTACCGGGACTCGCCGATAACGGAAACAACACCGCCATTATTGACCCCGGCATACTCCCGGAAAATAATTATTCGGTAATATACCGCTACATACAGATGGGAGTAACACTGTCACTTACCAAGGCCTTCCGTGTGGAGGCCCCGAAACAGCCACAGATCCTGATGCCCGATAAATCCACTTTCTGTGAGAATGAAGCGTCCATTTCGCTGAAAAGCAATATTTCCACCGCGGTATTTGACGGACCGGGTGTCTCCGGCAGCCTTTACCAGGGTTTTGTATTCTCCCCCTCAAGCACCGCACCTGGCGAGGTTGACTTGCGATGCACCTATACCTCGGAGAACGGATGTGCGAGATCGACTACTAAAACCCTCATCGTAAATTCAGTACCCGGGCTAAATTTTTCAACCGGAATCACCTGCCTGGGTTCCGGAGATACCGTGTATTTTTCAAACACTTCCCAGAACAGGAATTCCATCTCAAACTGGAACTGGAATTTCGGCGATCCCACCAGCGGACCTTCAAATCTCAGCGCACTGGAGGCACCTTATCATATATTCAGCACTACAGGCCCAAAACAGATTGTTCTTACAGTCTCCACCTTCACCGGCTGTACCGATTCCCTGAAAAAAACAATCGATTTTCGGCCAAGGCCCTCCGGTGGATTCCATGCCGCCAACGATTGCTATACACCGGGCGATTCCACCCTCTTCATCAGCGATATGAAACCGGCAGACGGGATAACAAAGTACACCTGGAAGCTATTACTCCCGGATGAAACGACACTTACCCACGACGGAGGCCCGGAAACCAGGTATTTCCTGAATGGCACAGGGGAATATAGTATGGGACTCACTGCAGAAAGCGGCGGAGGCTGTATGGGAACTGTCACAAAAACGATTTACCTTAAACCCACGATCCTTCTTGCAACCGAAAACTATAACGAAAATTTTGAGAACGGCAGCGGTAACTGGATTCCGGAAGAAAGGGTGGCATCTTACGGGAGCCCGTGGACCTACGGGACCCCGGGTTATACATCCTTGCCCTCTTCATCGTCAAGAACCTGGTATATTGATCGCTCACAGGAAAACGGAACCCAGACATCCTACCTCTACTCCCCCTGTTTTAATTTCAGCGGAATTGACCGTCCTATGATCATCATGGACATATTCCGCAGCCTCAGCGAGGATACAGAAGGAATGACAATCCAGTCTTCATTTGACAATAATACATGGACAACTCTGGGAAGTCTCGAAGATGGGATCAACTGGTATAATTCAGATCACATCGCAAAGATGCCCTCCGGGACAACCGATGGCTGGACAGGAACTTTGCCCCAGTGGATAGAATCAAGACATGATCTGAATATGGCAGAGGGTGCTTCACGTGTAAGGTTCAGGTTAGCCTTCACCGGCAGTAATGCACCCAATCCAGGTAGTGAGGGTTTTGCCCTTGACAATGTAAAGATCGTACCCCGCACAAAAAATGTGCTGCTTGAACATTTCACCAATAGTTCAGATCCGGACAGCCGCATTGCGACTGCAACTGTCAACACGGTTTATAACCGGAATTTCGAAAATATGATCAAGCTGGAGTACCATACCGAATTCCCGGGATTCGACCCCTTTAATCAACAGAATCCGTCGGTGCCGGCCACCCGTACACTCTTCTACGGGATCACCTCGGTGCCTTATTCCATTCTCCAGGGAGGGACCGGGGAGGAGACCCGTTATGACTACCAGCCTTCAGCCATCTCCTCCAGGGAAATAAATATCGAATCCCTGAGAGACCCTGAATTCAGGATCAACCTGAACGTAACAAGGGATGCAGAGAGCATAACCGTGAAAGCAGGCGTCCTTGCCCTGAAGAACATGGCACCGGATGAAAGGATATTCCAGGTAGCCATTTTTGAAAAACTCATAAATGATATCCCTACCCAGAACGGGGAATCGAATTTCCTGAATGTTATCAAAACCCTGCTTCCCAATGCAGCCGGAACAGCTATATTCGACGGATGGTCCAAGGGTGAAACCCGGAATTTTATGTTTACATGGGATTATGAAAATGTTTATGATCCGGATATGATCAGGGCTGCGGCCTTCATTCAGAACGACAATACAGGGGAAGTTTACCAGGCCGTTACCGATGATAATACCAATCTTTCTACTGCCAGAACTCGATACCAAATAATACAGGGAGGCCTGGTGATGTACCCCAACCCGGCATCCTCAAAACTGAGTATTTATCTGAAGCCGGCCGATAATCGTGAACACCGGGTCGAATTTTTCGACCAGACGGGTCGCCTGGTACATTCAGAGAAATGGTTCCGTACCGAGACCGTGAAAGAGATCGATTTGTCGGGGCTGGCCAACGGAATTTACTTCATCCGGGTGATTGATGAGCACGGCAATCCCACAGCAGACGGCAAATTTATTATCATGCACTGATCTTTATTCTGCCGGCCCTTTTTCAAGCAGGAGCCGTCCGAATGTTTTTCCAAACTCGAAAAATTTTTCACTTTTACCGTCAAAGGGATAAAATTTTTCACTCAGGCCTTCCATGGCTACCGAAAATTTCAGGTTTTTGAGATGGTCTTCAATGAGTTTTACAGCTTCACCACTCCATCCATAAGATCCGAATGCCGCCGCCAGTTTGCCTTTGTCGCGGATGGGGTTGATTATCGAGAAGATCCGGTATACCGGCAGAAGTGTATTCTGATTAATGGTGGGAGACCCGATGATAAGTGCATCACTCCGTACAAGATTTTCCTCCATATCCCCGAGAAGCGCATGTTCAATATCCATCATTTCCACGTGAATATCCCCGGCAGCTTTCAGTCCTTCTGCAACTTTTCCGGCCATTTCCCGGGTATACCCGTACGCTGAAACATACGCCAGGAAAACACGGTTATTGCAAGGTCTGCTTTCATTGAGATATTCCCTTGCATATTTTTCTGAAAGATCGACATATTTTCTCCAGTCTGTTCTGAGAATAGGTCCGTGACCCGGGCAAATTACGGAAATATCCAGCGGTCTGATCTTATCAATCGCTTTCAGCATAAACTTACTGAATGGCTTCAGGATAACATCGAAGTAATATTTGAAAGCCTTATCATAATTACCCACCAGGTCATCAAACATTTCGCCGTTACAGAAATGAGCTCCGAACGAATCGCAGGTAAACAAAACCCTGTCTTCGGCCAGCCAGCTGTAGATGGTATCGGGCCAATGAAGGTTGGGAGCCCCGATGATGTGTAGTTTCTTGTTCCCCAGATCAAGAATATCACCGTCTTTGACTTTCTGTGACCTGAAAGGTTTTCCAACCATCTCGTTAAGGTAGTTCAGTGCCTGTCCGCTTCCGACTACAATTGCTTCCGGCGCCAGCTCGAGCAGGTGTCTGACATTCCCCGAATGATCGGGTTCCGTATGCTGGCAAACGATAAACTGAATCTCAGACGGATCGCAAACTTTTCTTATCTTTTCAACGTAGACATCGCGGAAAGTTTCCTTTGAAGTTTCGATGATCGTCTTTTTGGCAGCATTGATGAAATAGGAATTATAAGTTGTCCCGTAATCGGTGGACATTACTATATCAAAAGTGACAATGTCATGGTCCAGCACGCCGATCCATTTTACATCGGGCGTGACCTGGAGTATTCTCTTATCATTCATTCAGGGACGTTTTTTTAACAGTGCAAAAATAGGAAATAAGGCCTATTCTACAATCTAAAACACGCTGAAAGCTTGCTTCCGGGTCTCAGATCAAAGAACGGCCAAAGGCGTAACATTACCTTTAACTTTCTGCCCTATCTTAAGGGGAATTGCGATGCCCGGAGGGAGAAAAATATCGACCCGGGAGCCGAATTTTATAAATCCCAGTTCATCTCCTGATCTGACCATTTGTTTTTCACGGGCGTAGCATACTACTCTTCTTGCCACAAAGCCGGCTATCTGACGAAACAGAATCTCCTCTTTTCCCTGTGTTTCAAGAACCACGGTAGTCCTTTCATTCAATACGGATGATTTGGGATGACGGGCAACCAGGTATTTCCCCGGATGGTACTTATAATATCGTATGGTTCCGGCAGCCGGATACCAGTTCATATGAACATCCCAGACCGACATAAAAACCGATACCTGGGTTCTTTTTGTATGGAAATATTCCTCTTCCTCCGTTTCCTCAATGGCGACGACTGTCCCGTCGGCGGGTGAATAAACAGTGCCCTCCTCATGTATGATTTCCCTTACGGGTTTCCTGAAAAACCGCAGGAGGAAGATCATCACAAGGATGGAAGCTATGAAGAGGCTCCAGAATAAGATTCCGCCGGTTCCGGAAACGTAAACGGTAAACAGGTTCAATAATGCAAGGAAAAGGGCGGCGATCATAATGATCCGGTAGCCTTCATGATGTATCCGGATATTCATAATTTACGCTATTATTAAAGTAAGGTAAAGATAGACAAATGGTATGGAAAAAAGAACCGAGTCGAACCTGTCGAGCACCCCGCCGTGACCGGGAAGAAATCTGCCGGAATCCTTCACCCCGGCATTTCTTTTCATCGCCGATTCGATAAAATCACCGGCAGTTCCTGTAATTACAACGATCACAGCCAGTCCTGCCCAACCAGCAAAGGTCAGCCTGGTAAAAAAGATCGGGATGATATAGGCAGCTCCCAATGAAAATAAGAGTCCCCCGGCCAGCCCTTCCCATGACTTCTTCGGCGAAACGGAAGGCAGGATCCGGTGTTTTCCGGTCAGTACACCGGTAAGGTAGGCAAATGAATCATAGGTCCAAAGAAGGAAAAAAAAGCCGAATATCAGCCTGTGATCATAATGACCGTCGAGGAAACAGATAAATGGGATAACGGATAAGGGAAGAAGAATATAGATGAGCCCGAAAGTAAGGCCGGCCACTGATCCTGAAAAAGAATCCCCGGTCCGGAACAACAGTAAAAACTGCAACCCGAGAAGGATGGCGATATCCAGTAACATATATACCTGGCGGATCCAACCGGCGGCAGCAGCGAAATTTATAACCAGGATAATCGAAGCTCCGGTGATGGCCAGTATCTTTATCCCTCCAGCCTCATCCGGTAACTTCAGACGGAAAAACTCCGGAAGGGCAAAAATCAGGATGATAAAGAGGAGAGCAAGAAGCGAGTATTCGTTCCACCATATCGCAGCCAGCATAACCGTTACAAAAAGAGCCCCGCTGAGAGAACGCTGAATGAATTCTTTCAATTTTCGAATTTCTTTATGAGGACCTTGGCCATGATCACATCATCCCGGTTGACGTACAATTCGATGCTTCCGAACAGGTAACTTGAATCCCTCTTATCGATGGAAAAGGCTGCAATCCCGTTATCGGATAAAAATTGCTTCAACATCTCCACATGGTACACCTGGTTTGACAAATAAACCCTTACCAAGTTCTCCGTCATTTCTAAGCTTTATAAATCATCTTTGGCTGTACCTGATGATGCTGCAGTTTTTGATTTTTTCCCTGGTTTTTCAGAAGGGCGTTTCTCATCTCCCAGGATGATGTCCGGATTTTCCTCATTTATTTTTTTTGCCTTCCTTACTGAGATTTTACGCTCAACTGCCGCTTTATCTTTTTCTTCAGCACTGCCTCCCTTACGGGGTCCGAAGATTTTCTCCAGGTCTTCACTGAAGATAACCTCCTTGTCGAGAAGTTTTTCAGCCAGTTCCGTAAGTCCTTTTAAATTTTCGACCAACACTTTTTTAGCCCGTTCATACTGGATATCAACAAGCTGTTTAACTTCCTTATCGATCAGCTCCGAGGTCTTTTCAGAATAGGGCTTGGTAAAAGCGTAATCGCCCTGCCCGGAGGAATCATAGTAACTAAGGTTACCCACCAACTTGCTCATCCCAAAGTAAGTGATCATGGCATAGGCCTGCTTTGTCACCCTTTCAAGGTCGTTCAGAGCTCCCGTGGATACCCGTTTGAAGTTGACTTCCTCAGAAGCCCTTCCGCCGAGGATGGCACACATTTCATCGAGCATTTGTTCGGTTGTTGTGATCTGCCGTTCTTCCGGAAGATACCAGGCGGCGCCCAGGGCACGTCCACGGGGAATTATCGTGACTTTTACCAGGGGGTTGGCATATTCAAGAAGCCAGCTGATGGTCGCATGCCCCGCTTCATGATACGCGATGGTTTTCTTTTCTTCGGGAGAGATGATCTTATTCTTCTTTTCAAGGCCGCCGATGATCCTGTCTATCGCATCGAGGAAGTCCTGGCGCCCGATCTTTTTCTTGTTCTTCCTGGCAGCTATGAGGGCGGCCTCGTTA
This sequence comes from uncultured Bacteroidales bacterium, assembly GCA_963771005.1. Taxonomy (GTDB): domain Bacteria; phylum Bacteroidota; class Bacteroidia; order Bacteroidales; genus DASQZK01. Next base: position 364,803 of record CAVYRO010000003.1, on the reverse strand, counting down.
CATACATTGGCGATGTCAGCACCCGAGAAACCAGGGGTTTGCCTGCCAAAGAAATTGACATCTATATCCTTGTCCAGCTTAAGGGGTCGCATATGGACCTTGAAAATATCCTTCCGTTCGTTAAGGTCAGGAAGTTCGACAAGGATCTGACGATCAAAACGGCCTGCCCTAAGGAGTGCGCGGTCAAGAACATCGGCGCGGTTTGTGGCCGCAAGAATGATCACACCGCTGTTCGTGCCGAAGCCGTCCATTTCGGTAAGTAACTGATTGAGGGTATTTTCACGTTCATCGTTGGATCCGAAATTTGGATTCCGGCCACGTGCCCGTCCTACGGCATCTATTTCATCAATGAAAACGATACAGGGTGCTTTTTCCTTGGCCTGCTTAAAGAGGTCACGCACCCTTGAAGCACCGACGCCTACAAACATTTCAACGAAATCTGAACCGGAGATGGAAAAGAATGGTACATGGGCCTCACCTGCAACAGCTTTGGCGAGAAGAGTTTTCCCCGTGCCCGGAGGACCTACAAGCAGTGCTCCCTTAGGTATCTTTCCTCCCAGATCGGTATATTTCTTCGGATTTTTAAGAAAATCGACAATTTCCTTAACTTCCATTTTTGCCTCTTCAAGTCCGGCTACATCTTTAAAATCAGTTTTGACATTCGTGTTCTTATCAAAGATCTGGGCGCGCGATTTCCCCACATTAAAAATACTACCTGCAGCGCCCCCGGCGCCTGCACTCATCCTCCTGAAAATTACCATCCAGATGATCACGAGCAGGATGATCGGGATCAGCCAGCTCAGTATCTCACCCAGGTAGTTGTTCCGTGTTTCCGTCTTAACGTCCGGCCAGTGATCAGGACCCACTTCTTTCTGAAGGTCTGTGAGCGTCTGCGCAAACTGGTCCTGTGAAAAAATGTTATATACATACTTCGGGCTCTCCTGACCAAAATTGCCGAAACCCCTCTGACGGGTTTTATTTTGCACTGTATCTCCCTCAAGAAATACTTCCACCGTCTCCTTGTTAACAACAATCAATTTGGATACCTTATCCTGCTTGATAAGCGTCTCAAGTTTCAGCAGATCGATCTCCTCGGGTTTACTTCCGAAATTGAGGAACTGAAGACTGAGAAATGCTACTGCGATAAGAATATAAATCCAGTAACCTCCGAACTTAGGTTTCTGGGGACCACCCGGAGTAGAATTCTTGTTAGAGCTGTTATTTACATTATTGTTTTCACTCATTTTTCTTAATCCTTATTCTCATTTATGTATCTTCGTGTTTTGTGATAACCCCGTCCGCCCATAAATCCTCAAGATGGTAGAAAAGTCTTTGTTCCCTGAGAAAAATATGAACAACAATTCCCGAAAAATCCATCAATACCCACTGGCTGTTCTGCTCCCCTTCAATGTGACCGGCAGGGAGATTTAGAATTTCCCTGGTTTTTTTCCTGATCTCATCCGTGATAGCACCAACCTGCGTTGTTGAATCTCCGTGGCAGATGATAAAGAAATCAAAAACCGAATTATTTATTTTTGTCAGATCAATACTAACAATTTCCTTGCCCTTTTTACTTTTTATGGTTTCTATAATGACATCCAGAAGTTGTTGGCTCTGTTCCGCTTCCTTTTTTTTCATCCAGTATTTTTTATCTCCTTTGCAAAGGTAATCATTTTATCCTATAAGGGATCATGCAAGGGCTGATCAAACAACTGTACCAGACAGAATTATTGAGAAGGAGACTTTATGAAAAACCTGGATAAGAGTAACATTAATAGTATTAATTTGTTTTAAAGTAAACATAACGGTGATGACTGAAAATAAGTATGAAATCCTCTATTTTCCCGAGACCGGTTCGACAAATTTTCAGGCATCTGCCCTTTTGTCAGAGAGGAAGGAGAAAAGGCCTTTCGTCATCCGGGCCGGTTTCCAGGAAAGAGGGAGGGGTCGTTCCGGCAATGTTTGGGTATCGGAAAAGAATAAGAACCTTCTTTGCAGCATTGCCCTATATCCTGAAAAGCTGGATATATCCAATCATTTCTATCTCTCAAAAATAGCAGCCCTCTCATTACGGGATATCCTTCAGGAGTATGTCTCTGCACCCATTATCAAATGGCCCAATGACATCCTGGTAAAAGAACGGAAAATTGCAGGTATCCTGATCGAAAATGTTTTACAGGAACGGTCTGTAAATGGCAGCGTCATAGGGATCGGCCTTAATGTGAACCAGACTTCTTTCCCGTCTTTCTCACCCCCGGCCACAAGCATTGTTAACGAAAGCGGTGAACCGTCCTCTGTTGATGAAATCCTGGATCGCCTTCTCATGCAGTTCGATTACTGGTATGATAAGGTACTTGATGAAGACTGGCAGACAATCGATTCCCGGTATTTCGATTCGTTGTACAGGTTCAACAGTCTGGCCGGCTATTCCGTCAGGGGAGAAGAGATCAGGGCGCGCATTGCCGGAGTCGAACCCGACGGACACCTCCTGCTCGAGAAGGAAGACCGGAAAATTCTCAGATTGAGTTTTGGGGAAGTGACCTTCCTGTGAAATGCTAAAAGGGGATCTGTTCAAGGTGATCAACGATCGTATTCACGAGGTTTTGCAGCGGTTTCTTCACCATACCCATCATGATCTTATTCACCTCCGGTTCTACGGTGATTTTTACCCGGGTGTCATAATCGGCTATTCCCTTCAGTTGGATCCAGAGCGAAAAACGAACCGGGGTACCTGATTCGGAAACAATCTTGATCATTTTATAGGGTTCCTTCTCGATGATCTTCAACGAAGCCTTACCGATGCCTTCCACCCTGAAGGAACAGGTATCCCCTTCAGAAGTGAAATTTTTCACTCTCTCTTCCGGGATGAGTTGCTTATAATTGTCAAAATCGGAAAGAAATCCAAATATCCTCTCATCGCAATGCTCCAGCTTGCCAACCCGGCTTTCAATTTTGCTCATACTGTTTATTTTTTCATCCAATTTTCAGGATCCCGCCTCCATTGCCGCAAAATCCGTACCTGTTCATCATTTACAGCGCCGGTTTTATGGGCGAAATCCAGAAGGGTACTGTAGTCACTCAGCGTAAAAAGTTCACAGCCCGCTAACTTAAAATTCTTTTCGGCTATGGGAAAACCATAGGTGAAAATGGCCACCATTCCGGGCACATTGGCCCCGGCAAGACGAAGAGCCTCCAATGCTTTCAGGCTGCTGCCGCCGGTAGAGACAAGGTCCTCGATGATCACGGTCTTCTGCCCTGCCCTGAGGTCACCTTCAATGAGATTTTCGAGTCCGTGGTTCTTAGCAGAGGAACGGATGTATACGAAGGGCAGATCCATCGCATCGGCCACCAGTGCCCCCTGGGCAATAGCCCCTGTCGCAACCCCGGCAATGACATCCGGTTTACCGAATTTTTCGAGGATCAGACTTGTAAAGGCATCCCTTATGTATGATCTGATCTGAGGGTAAGAAAGGGTCTTCCGGTTGTCACAGTATATGGGGGATTTCCAGCCCGAAGCCCAGGTGAAGGGATTTGCAGGTTCTAATTTTATTGCGTTACTTTGCAGCAGGTAGCTGACAATCTTTTCTTTCGGATTCATATCGGGGCAAATGTATAAAGTTTTTTTCAAGGATCGAATTGTTTTTTTCCATACCAACTTTACCGATACCTTCAGATCCAACACCGGCCTTTTTTACAGGTACGGTAACCGGGGCGAATTAAAGGCGCTTATCACAGCCTACTTTGGCCTGGAGAAAATTCCGCGATTATACATCATTCACACCGATCTGGAACTCCTCATGAACGAATTCAAGTCCTGCTTCAGGCTGATCAAAGCCGCCGGCGGTGTGGTGAAGAACAGCGAGGGAAAGATCATGGTCATTAAGAGACACGGATTATGGGATCTGCCGAAGGGGAAAACGGAAGATGACGAAAGCTCTGAAGAGGCAGCCTTGCGTGAAGTCCGGGAAGAATGCAGTATTAAAGGCCTGCAGTTGGGCAGGTTCATTGCCACGACCTTTCATACATACCTTCTCGATAATGCTCCCGTGCTCAAGGAGATCACCTGGTACGAGATGAAAACCGAGGACAATACACCCCCCCGGCCCCAGTTGAAAGAAGACATCACGGATACCATCTGGTTCAGCCCGGATGAAATCGGCAGCATAAAGGGGAATACGTATCCCTCCATCCTCGAAGTGCTCACCGCCGCAGATGTCCTTTGATCACAGTTCTCCCTTTTCTTTCATCACATTGTACAGAACCTGTGCAAAGCCTTGCGAGGGCTCAGCAACCGGTGACCGAACCATATCACCGTCTTTTCCGATAAGATAGAAGACCGGGAAAGCCCGTACATCATAATCCCGGAATACCCCGGCCGAATCCGGGGCAACGAGTATGGTCCAATCCAGGCCGTTTGTATTCGCAAATTGCTTTATATCTCCGGGATCCTCAGCCGGAAAAATGGTGACGACCGACAGATAGGAAGCGTACCTTGCAGCAATGTCCTTTAAATACTCCAGTTCAATAAGGCTGCTCATTTCAAGGCGATCGCAAAAACCAAGAAGGACATATTTACCTGCAAAATCCTTCAGCGACCTTTCATTCCCTCCGGTATCTTTCAGCTTGAATGGCGGCGCCGGGAAACCCGGCTGCAACCGGATAAATTTACGGATCAGTATTTCTGCCATATCCTTCGTGACCCGGTTGTCAGAATTCTCCTCCACGCTGCGGGCATATGTTATCAACTTTTCTTTCGGAAAATTACCGGAATAGTAAGAACTATAGATCTCGCCCAAAAGAACTGTCCCGAAGATCGTATCATTGCTCATCGCAGGGGCGTTGTTCAGAAAAGATTTCATTTCTTCATAGGAAAAATGACCGAAAACCCGGTAAATGTCCCTGTATTGATCCTTATGCGAAAGATGCCCGAAATAATCGTCAAATACCATCCGGAACAATTCGGCATAGGGTGGCATTGTGAAATCAACGGGTTCATCCAGAAAATATTCTGAAATGAGAGAATCGGTATTATAGCCTTTTACGGCAAATTCCAGGGTACCAATCCGGTACTTGCGGTATCTCCGGAAATATTCCTTTTCTGCCAGATTTCCGGGAATGGGGTTGGCCATCCTGAATGAATCCAGCTTTGACTTATGCAGTGCAGGCGAATAATACCGGATAAGCTGTTTGTCACGGAAAGGTTCAAACTGCAGGTTGAACGACCTGATCGCAGAATTCAATCCGGTAAGGCTGTCGGCCCCACATCCGGAGCAGGTAACATTAAGCTGGAAGGGAGCCCTGGTGAAATACGGATTTTTCTTCCATTCATCTGAAAAGTTGTTGATGAGAGGCAGAGCGGTTTCATATGTTTTACCGGGTTCAACAAACAAAAAAGCCAGGTAAGGGCCGGCTTCAACAAAAAGGCACTCCGTTTTGTCCGCGTCCACTGTCAATCTGAATTTACCCTCTTCCGTAACCTTTACCCTGCCTTCAGGATATTTTATGCTGAAAAGCGGTTCGCGACAGGTGAAAAATTCAAGCGAGTCACCCGCGAAATCCGTTGCCGTGCCGTTGATCACAGCCGGTTGTCCTTTAACCGGGACAAGGAAGAGGGATACCAACATGAAAAGGAAAAAACGGAGGGACATCTCAGATGTAATTTTTTATATTGATGCCCTGCGGAAGAAATTTCGAAGCGTCTCCGCCATGGATCAGGATATCCCGCACAATGGTTGAATTTACGGGTGTATATTCGGGGGCTGTTAGCAGAAATACGGATTCGATCTCCGGTCGCATTGCCTTATTAACCTGCCCGATCGCGCGTTCATATTCAAAATCCGCGGCAGTCCGTAACCCGCGGAGAAGGTACCTGGCGCCGCGTCCGAAACAATAATCGACGGTAAGGCCTTCATAATGATCAACCTCAATTTTCGGATTGTCCCGGAAAACATCACTTATGAGCCTGATCCGGTTTTCGAGAGTCAGGTACGTCTTTTTTTCCGTATTATAACCTACGGCTATTATGATCCTGTCGAAAAGAGGCGATGCACGGTTTACAACGGAGTGATGTCCGATGGTGAAAGGATCAAAGGAACCCGGGAATACAGCTATCTTTTCCATATCAAAAAATCCCCAATAATTTTTAAAGCATACAATTACAAATCAACAAATCAACAAATCAACAAATCAGCAGATCAATAAATCCGGACATCAACTCCCCCGAATACTACATCCACCTTCAGGTCAAGGTAAGGTGAATTGGGATCCATGCCGGGACTTTCGTAGTATGTACTTCCGAAGACAGCGGAATTACCGTTGGGAAGATTTGCACCCGCAAAAGCGGCTTCAACCCTCATTCGTACCGGGAGATCACCGGGAAGCCTGATCTCGGAGCCGCCAAAAACAGTGTTCAGCCTTACCCGTTTTATGTTCCCGTCGAGCTTAAAATCGCGGAAGTCATAGATACCCTTTCCGAAGACAACATTGTACTCTTTGTTGTTTTCAAAAGACCGGTATTTTTTCTCCCCGAAAACCACATCATGTTCATCAGACTTGAAACGTGACATGCCAAAGCTTCCAAATAACAATCTCAGACCGAGAAAAATGAAGACAAAGGCAAGGATAATTTTGAGGAGGGGAAAGTCGATATTGAAAACAATACGGAACACCAGGCTCAATCCGAGGATGATAAGCAATAATCCCCAAAATAGTGCAGGACCCATTTTCATAGTTATTTAGTTATTAATTGAACCAAAGTTACTTAAAAAAGGATTTGAAATCCCGCTTTTTATGCACGAAAAAATTACAGGCAAAATCGTTGGGGATCGCACGGGTTTTCAGAGATTCTTTATCATCGAAACCTGCCCGGGCAGGTCCCGGCAACAAAGAATGGCTAGAACGTACAATTTAAAGTAATTGTTTTTAAGGTTAACTGATCTTTATGGGATTTTTAACCTGCTCACTGAGAAGGGACTTGTCAAGCACATCAATTATGGTGTTCACATAATGAAAGGTAAGACCCTTCCTGTAAATTTCCTTGATCTCGAGAATATCTTTTTCATTTTCGCTGGACATGATGATATCCGTAATGCCGGCACGTTTGGCTGCAAGTATCTTTTCCTTGATCCCTCCTACCGGTAAAACCTTACCACGGAGGGTGATTTCACCGGTCATAGCCATGTTTTTCTTCACTTTCCTCTGCGAAAAACCGGATGCCAGAGAGGTCAGCATTGTGATACCTGCCGAAGGTCCGTCCTTGGGGATTGCTCCTTCCGGGATATGCACATGAACATTCCACTTCTCGAAAACTTCGGGTTGTATGCCAATAATATCGGAATGAGCTTTCAGGTATTCAAGAGCGATCACTGCTGATTCCTTCATCACATCACCAAGATTTCCCGTAAGTGTCAGGTTGCCTTTACCTTTGCTGAGACTGGTTTCCACAAACAGTATCTCGCCTCCCACAGCCGTCCATGCGAGCCCGGTGACCACACCCGCAAATTCATTGTTCTCGTACCTGTCGCGAAGATATTGGGGAGGGCCGAGAATATTCCCGGTGTCGGCAACAGTGATCGTGGTTTTATAGTCAGTGCCTACGGCCATTTTCCGGGCAATTACCCTCATGATCTTGGCCATCTGTTTATCAAGCTGGCGAACGCCGGATTCGCGGGTATAGAATTCAATCACATGTTCGATGGCCTTTTTTTCAAATTTCACATCGCTTTTTTTCAGGCCGTGAGCATCCAGTTGTTTTGGGATAAGATGGCGGCGGGCAATTTCGATCTTCTCCTCGACAAGGTATCCCGAAACCTCGATGGCCTCCATCCTGTCGAGAAGAGCCGGGTTAATCGTACTGGTTGTATTCGCCGTCGCAATGAACATAACCTTTGAAAGGTCAAAATCCACCTCGAGATAATTATCATGAAAATTTGAATTTTGTTCCGGGTCGAGCACTTCCAACAGCGAAGAGGCCGGATCGCCATGAAAATCATGGCCGACCTTATCGATCTCATCGAGCACAAAAACAGGATTCGATGATTTGGTTTTCTTCAGGTTCTGGATGATTCGACCAGGCATCGCACCGATATAGGTTTTTCGGTGACCCCTGATCTCGGCTTCATCATGAAGTCCGCCCAGCGATATCCTGACGTATTTACGGCCGAGCGCTGCAGCAACCGATTTCCCGAGGGATGTTTTCCCGACGCCCGGGGGACCGACGAGGCAGATAATGGGAGACTTCATATCCCCTTTAAGTTTCAGCACCGCCAGGTGTTCCAGTATCCTTTCCTTTACCTTTTCAAGACCGAAATGATCCCGTTCAAGGATCTTTTCGGCTCGCTGGAGATTAAAATTATCTTTGGTGAAAACATTCCATGGAAGATCGAGAAGAGTCTGTACGTAGTTCACCTGGACCGAATATTCTCCCGAAGCCGGGTTCAGCCTGTGCAGTTTATCCACTTCCTTCATGAAATATTCCTTCACTTCCTTACCCCACTTTTTCTTTGCGGCCATCAACTTCATCTCGCTGATCTCCTGTTCAATAGGATTACCGCCTAGTTCATCCTGAATGGTCTTCATCTGCTGCTGAAGCAGGTATTCCCGCTGCTGGTGGTCCAGGTCGTGCTTAACCTTGGTCTGGATGTCATTTTTAAGCTCAAGCATCTGGACCTCCCGTGTGAGGTATTCGAGCAACCGGATACCTCTCAGCTTTAATTCATCCAGCTCAAGAAGGTCCTGTTTATCCTTAAGCTCCATGTCGTTGTTTGAAGCCAGGAAATTGATAAGGAAGGTGGTGCTTTCAATATTTTTAACCGCGAATGTGGCTTCGGGCGGGATGTTGGATGAAAGTTTAATGATCTTGAGCGAAAATTCCTTCAGGGAAGCGATGATCGCCTTTAGTTCATCCTGGTTGTCCGATTTGACCTCCTCCTGAACTTCAACTTTGGCAACCATATAGGGTTTATCGGTCACGACATCGAGCAGCCTGAATCTTTTCTTCCCCTGGATAATAATCGAAGTGGACCCGTCGGGCATCTCCAGAATCTTGAGGATCTGTGCAACCGTGCCCACCTCATAAAGATCCCCGGGATTCGGTTCTTCCACCTCGGCATCCTTTTGTGCGAGCGTTCCCAGAACCTTCTTTTTCTGATATACATCCCGTACCAGTTTCAACGATTTCTTCCTTCCAACGGTGATCGGTATGATCACCCCGGGAAAGAGTACCGTATTCCTCAGAGGAAGAATCGGAAGTACATCCGGGACCTTTAATTTAGTGATCTCATGTTCTTCTTCTTCTGATATGATAGGTATGAATTCAGCGTCCTGTTCGAAATTATCCTGAGACAAAAAATTATTATAGTCCGATTCTGAAAATTTCTTCATAAAACCTTTTTTTCCTTTCTTCTGACAAATCGTCCGATTCAATTATTTATATATCCGGATCAACCGGCGGAGTCTTATTGGCAAGTCCTGTGCCAAAGGTTATGATACATTGTCTTTATTCCTGAACGGGGCTGTCAGGTTGAAGATCTCAGTGAGGATCTTTTTTTCGGTTTCACCGAAGATGATATTTCTCCTCGCCATCACTTGTTCTGCAACTACAAACGCTTTTGGGAGGGAAAAGGTTGAGAAGCCATGGGCACCTCCCCAGCTGAAGGATGGAATGAACGCTCTCGGAAACCCTGAGCCGAAGATATTTGCATTTACACCGATTACCGTTCCCGTATTGAACATTGTATTGATCCCGCATTTCGAATGATCCCCCATGACCAGCCCGCAGAAAAGGAGGCCTGTATCAATAAATCTTTCTTCCGGGTAACTCCAGAGCCTGACAATGGCATAATTATTTTTCAGGTTGGAATTATTGGTGTCGGCCCCTATGTTGCACCACTCACCGATGACTGAATTTCCAAGAAAGCCGTCATGCGCCTTGTTAGAAAAGCCCTGGATGACGCAGTTATTCACTTCCCCTCCCACTTTGGAATGCGGTCCTATGGTCGTGGGGCCGTAAATCTTGGCCGACATTTTTACGGTGGAATGTTCGCAAAGGGCAAAAGGACCCCGGATCACGCTTCCTTCCATAACTTCGCTGTCTTTCCCGAGATAAACCGGGCCGGTAGTGGCATTGATCGTTGCAAATTCCGCTTTCACACCTTCCTCGACAAAGATGTTCTCTTCCCCCAGGAGCTGGTTACGGGTACTCAGTTTCAGTGAATGACGGCCCGCTGTTATAAGTTCGTAGTCCCTGCTGATCATTTCCCCGTTCCATAAAAAGAGCTGCCACGGATGGTCAAGGATCAGGAGTTTCTCCGGGTACTGTTCCCCTTTTTTTCCGGCCATCTCCTCCAACCTGAATCTGCAGGCTTCATCTGCAGGCAAACGGCAGGCAAGCAACCTTTCTCCACTGAAAAGAAATTCGCCCGGTTTGATTCCGGTTACATGTTCAGCAAATTTCCAGTCGGGTAGTATAGCCCCGTTAATCAAAAGATTATCCTCATCGGGCGTACAGGGAAATTTGTCAGCCAGATAAAGTTCAGTGAGGTAACTGAAGGTAAAGCCTGTAAATTTCTGCCATTTCTCACTGATCTTCAGGATCCCTGCACGGAGCTCTGCAACGGGTTTTGTGAATGTCAGGGGGAGCAGCCTTTTCCGGCTGAGATCATCAAAGAAGAGGATATGCATAAAAGTGGACTTGGTTAAAATGAATAACGTGAGTTTGAAGAAAAGGTTTAGAATTGTTTTAGATTGAAGAGGAACACGTCATTTTTCCATATAATTTTCAATTTATTCAATTGGTTTTTAAGCGAATTTGAATTAAAAGATTTATTTTCGGTATATATAGATGATATAGATTATTTTACACTTTTAAAGGATCAAATAACAAAAATAATTTCATCAAAAGCTTAAGAAATTTTTGGGATTTAATAATTTATTATCTATAACTTTAGATATACAGAACAAACTCTAAAACGAAAATTTCCTTTAGAAAGAGATTGATAGATAATTAAATTTATCTGACAATATTATATTGTCCAAAAAAGATTATTATATTATAATAGTTCATATATGTCAAATATTAAATATTTTCTTATGAAAAAGCCTTTATCAATGATTTTAATATTAGTCATGTTTTTTACTTTAGGAATTGGCTGCGGATGCAGAAAAGATAAGCCTGAACCTGAATATCCTGAGAATCCTTTGAATGGTAGAACAACCGCTGTATTTAATCCGGATAAGCATTACGGTACAATGAATGATATTGATGGAAATATATATAAAACCGTACGGATAGGGAATCAGACCTGGATGGCTGAGAATCTAAGGGTGACTCACTACCAAAATGGAGATCCGGTTCCAAATAGTAAAGACAGTGCAGAGTGGAATAGTCTAAAAACCGGCGCTTATTGCAACTATAATAATACGGATGATCTGGATACCATAGCAACATATGGGAGATTATATAATTGGTATGCAACATCGGATAACCGCAACCTTGCCCCAAAGGGTTGGCATGTCGCTTCAGCGATTGACTGGAATATCTTGATTGATCACCTGGGTGGAGATACCATCGCAAGCAAAAAACTGAAAGAGGCTGGTGATCTCCATTGGGAAGACTCATATGACTCTGATAACAGTAGTGGATTCACAGCTTTGCCCGGAGGGAGCAGATCCCTATATCGAGAATTTCATTATATGAATATTTACGCAATTTTTTGGACATCCTCGGATTATGGTGCAACGCAGGCACCGTTTCTATTTTTATTTTATTATGATGATAATTTATGGAGAGATACAATTGAAAAATTCGAGGGTTTTTCAATTAGGTGTGTAAAAGATTAAACCTGATTTTTTAAACCTTGCTACAATAATATAATCGGATGCCGAACTGCTTAAATAGAGTAGGCCAACATAAAAACTACCACGATGAAAAGTTATTTTAAGCTACTATTTTTAATTTGTTACTTATTCTCAGGAATAAATTGTATCCTTATTGGCCAAGATGATTTCACTGTCAGTATTCCTCAAACAGACAATTCTCATTTTTTCTTTAAACCGGTTAAGCCCGGTGGTTCCAAATCTACTGGTTTATCTGATAAATAGTTGCGGGATGTCGCAAGGAAATCACATTATTCTTCAAGAAGACTGTTTTGAAAGTTTCATTATCTATCCAAATCCTGCAAGTTCGGAGATCAACATCGATCAAAATAATGAATCAGTTACTTCCTCAGGTGAGCAGAGTACATTATCTTCGGGCAATGAGTTGAATGAATCTAAAAAGATAAATACCATAAAAATCATCGATAATTTTGGAATAGTTTGCATTGCTAAAAATTTTGGATCTGAAACAACTCATGCAACGATTAATATTTCGAATTTAAAGAACGGCACATACGTATTAATTATCAATGAAGGAACAAGGGAAGAAAGCCATGTATTTATCAAGAATTGAATTAAATAATAGAAGAGCAGTTCATACGAAAAAATATACAATAGAAATGTCTGCTCTTTTTTAACTCATCAAGATTGAGACGAATTAAATAAGTTCAATAATTAGGAAAGCCATAAATTCTTCCGTACCGGAGTTTCTGAGGAAGCAGTCGTGTCTTTGCGCAGTCCTCCTGTCCAGAAGCTTAGGGGGAGCGGTCACGCCTTCATACCCTCGTGGAAACCCTTTCCCAAAAAAAACCCCGGTGAATTCCGGGGTTCTTCAGTAATAAAGTCGTATCAATTATTTCTTGTTCTTGTTATCGTAATGGGTTTTGTAACGGCTCATGAATTTATCCACCCGGCCTGCGGTATCAACCAGTTTCATCTTACCGGTATAAAAAGGGTGTGACTGTGAGGATATCTCCACCTTGATCAGGGGGTATTCCTTGCCGTCTTCAAGTTTAATCGTTTCCCTGGAATTGGCCGTCGACCGGGTCAGAAAAGTATGTCCGTTCGACATATCTTTGAATGCAACCAGCCTGTAATTTTTAGGATGAAGATCTTTTTTCATGCTTGTAATTTTTTCTTTGATCCCTGCCGTCTGCCAAAAATTGTCCGGTAATCCTTGCCGGGATCCTTATCCGTATTTTTTATATTTTCTTCTGATAAAATGGATTGCAAAATTAATGAACTATCTGTAAAAAGCAAAATTCAAGGCATAATTTTTTTATCGATCCGCATACCATGCAGACGGATGGAATTACCGGATATCGGCCGTTTTGTTTTTCCTGCTGATGGTATTTCCTGCTTTGCCGGGCATGAAGCGTTCAAAGGGTATCTCCGGATCAAGCATATACCTGTAGGTATGATGTGTTTTAGCCTTTGTCGCCCCGACAGCCTCATAGAGGGCTATCATTTTCGGATTGAAATCGCCCACCCATGAGAGTTCGATCTCTCCGTACTGGGATTTGTGCTTCATCTTTTCGTTGAGATGCCAGAAAATGCCCGATTCCACTCCGGAATTTTGAAACCGCGGGACCACGCCGGCGATCTGTGCGCGTATACGGTTGATCGTGCCTGTATTCTTATAATACAGGAATCGGATCATATTCAGGATATGCATCCGTCCGTCCAGCTTTTTCAGTATCTGGTTTATATCGGGAAACATGATAAAAAATCCGATGGGCTCATCTTTGTAGTAAGCGAACCAGATCAGGTCGGGATCGAGGATCGGTTTCGCCTTCATCATTCCTTCCCGGACATCCTGCAGTTTCAACGGTGTGAAATTTTCCTTGAAATCCTTCCATGCCTCGTTATAAATCTGAACCATATCGGCAATGAACTTTTCGGCATCGCGGTAAGCAAACGGCCGGAAATGAAAGTCGGGTTTTTTCCCGATCCATTCGGCAATCTTCCAGAATCTTTCCGGGAAGGTCCTGGTCAGATCGAGGTGATAGCTGTATTGGCGGAAATAGATGCTGAATCCGTAATCTTCAAAAAATTTCCGGTAATAGGGGAAATTATAGGGCATTCCGAACCCCGGATGAGTGAATCCCTCGACGAGGAGACCCCAATTGTTATCATTTTCGCCGAAATTAACGGGAGCATCCATGGCTTTCATACCTTTCGACCGGAGCCAGTTCCCGGCTGCATCAAAGAGGAGGAAGGCGGCCTTTTCATCATCAATGCATTCGAAAAGTCCCATTCCGCCTGAAGGAACTTTGTCGGCCCCGGCTTTTTCGCGGCTGTAGAAAGCTGCCAGACGCCCGATAAGTTTACCCTTATCATCTTTCAATACCCAGCGGATGGCCTCGCCGTCGCGCATATGCGGATTGTGATCCGGGTTGAACCTTGACCTGATCTCGCTATCCATCGGACAAACCCAGTTCAGATCTTTACGGTATAATATTTTGGGGACTTTGATAAATTCCTTCTCCGTTTTCCTGCCGGTGACTTGAATTAATGTCATCTTTTCTCAGGTATTTCAGATGGAAAACCAGCTTTCAACGATCGCATCATGTTCGCGGCTTTCGATCTCGGTTTTATGGGCATACTCATTGCTGCGATTTAAATATACATAATCTTTTTCCCATTCCCTGAAATTTTCGACTATTGATTTCAGGGCATCCGCAAAATACCGGATTTCCCTGTCCTTCATCACAGGATGCAGAGACCACCTCACCCAGCCGGGCTTTTCAGAGAGATCGCCATGGTTGATCTTGTCCGTGATCTCCTGCGATTTTTTATAGCTTACCTGGAGGAGGTAATGTCCGTATGTCCCTGCACAGGCGCACCCTCCCCTGACCTGGATACCGTAATGGTCGTTGAGAAGTTTTACGATAATGTTAAAATGAATGGATTCATGATAGAAAGAGATCACGCCGAGCCTGTCTTCAAAGTTACCGGCCAGGATCCGGATCCCGGGAATGGCCCGGAGCAGGGGAAATGCGATCGCCAGGAGCTCTTTTTCACGCGCCTGGATGTTCGCCACACCCATTTTTTCCTTCAGCCCGATGGCAAGGGCTGCCCTGATCGATTCCAGGAAGCCAGGTGTTCCCCCGTCTTCACGGGCTTCAATATCATCGACATATTTATACCTCCCCCACGGGTTCGTCCAATCGACCGTACCGCCTCCGGGATTGTCGGGAACGTCGGCCTTATACATGTTGGAGTCGAAGATTAGTACTCCGGAAGAGCCCGGCCCCCCGAGAAATTTATGCGGTGAAAAATAGATCGCATCAAGTTTCTCCATCGGGTCTTCCGGGTTCATGTCAATATCATCGTAGGGTGCGGATGCCGCAAAGTCGATAAAACATAACCCGCCAAATTCGTGCATAATGGCGGCAAGTTTATGGTACGGCGTTCTGATGCCTGTCACGTTGGAACAAGCTGTGAAAGAACCGATCTTGAATTCTCTGTCATTGTATTTTTCAAGCTGTCGCCTTAATTCCCCGGGGTCGACGAGCAACCCGGGACCGGGTGTCAGCTGGACGATATCGGCAATGGTTTCATACCAGGATGTATGGTTCGAATGATGCTCCATATGCGTGACGAATACGACCGGCCGGCTTTTCATTTTGGGACATTCCTTGCCATAACGGGTGCCGCATCCCTTCATACTCAGGATCCGCTGAAGCTTGTTCACCACGGATGTCATGCCGTACCCGGCGGTAATGATCACATCCCCCGGTCCGGCATTGACATGTTTTTTAATGAAACGGTGTGCATACCGGTAACTCCTGGTCATCATTGTGCCGGTGGTATTTGTCTCGGTATGGGTATTTGCTACATAGGGCCCGAAATCCTCAAGGAGCTTTTTTTCGATCGGACCGTATAATCTGCCGCTTGCGATCCAGTCGGCATAAAGGATCTTTTTACGGCCGTAGGGCGATTTAAATTCCTCGTCAATTCCGATAATATCCCGCCGGAACTGCTCGAAATACTCTTCGAGGTTCTGCATTCGTATAGTGTTAATTTCTGCTGGACAACCGTGCCAGCAATCGCAGGAATTCAATATAAAGCCATACGAGAGTTACGATGAGCCCGAAAGCCCCGTACCATTCCATGTATTTGGGCACGCCTGCACGTGCGGCATTGTCAATAAAATCAAAATCCAGAACGAGGTTCAGCGCTGCTACCACAATGACCACCAGGCTGATGATAATCCCCATAGATCCTCCGCCAAAGGAAAGAAAGCCTGTGTCTATGCCAAAGAGCCCCAGGATGATCGATATAAAGTAGGCTACGGCAATCCCTCCTGTGGCTGCAACAACGCCAAGTCTGAATTTATTAGTTACCTTGATGATGCCTGTCCGGTAAATGAAAAGCATGGCGAAAAGGGTACCGAATGTCAGCATGACAGCATTTGTCACGATATTGTGAAATTGCGGCTGTGCATTTAGGACAGCCGAAATTCCGCCGAGGAACAACCCCTCCAGCACCGAATAAACCGGCGCTGAAACCGGTGACCAGGCCGGTTTGAAAACTGTCACGAGCGCCGTGATGAATCCACCGATCGCTCCGATCCACATATAGGTAGAGAGGGACGAAACATTCCCCGCCACCATGAATTTCCACGTATATGCCGCACCCAGGAAAACGAGCAACAGCATGATAAAAATTTTATTGACCGTACCTCTTATCGTCATCGACTCACTGCGGTCAGCCGCAATTCCCGATCTCCTGAATATGTTCTCACTCAGCACCGGATTTGAAGATCTGTTAATGTTCATTTTTTCACCTCAATTGTTTTCAAATATAATGGTTTTGTCAGAAACAAAATATGTCAAAGGATATGCCAAAGAAAGAATGCCGGTCGATTTGTCGTATACCCCGCTATTCAATCATTTCCGGGGCAGGCCTTATTGACTTGGACATAAAGCGTTTCCCGATGAAGATATTACGGCAGGATATGTTAAATTTGCAGGATCCGGGGGCGGGATAAACAGAATCAGGGACCGGCTCCTGCCATTCACGGGATTTTGTTTCATCAATGTGCCATAAAGTTTGTTTAGGTATATATCTTTGTCGGAATGAACAAAATCGTTAAAGCTTTCAGGGCTACCGGTCATATCATCAGGAATCCGTGGTTGCTTAACCGGGTTCTCCAGGAACCGGACATCTGGAAGCAACGGGTTATAAAGCATTCGGGTTTTCCGAAGGGTCTGCCGGTAATTTCACCGGATCAGCTTTTCGGAGAGGAAGCCGGCGGCGAGTTAAATATTTTCACCTTTCTCGACGGAGGTTCCCTCGTTACGGATATCGTCCTGCTGAAAAAACTTGCTGCAGGTTTTAAAAACTGTTCCTATTTTGAGATCGGAACCTGGCGGGGCGAAAGTGTGGCAAATGTTTCCGAAGTGGCACAGGAATGTTTTACATTGAACCTTTCGGACGCAGAATTAAGGGCAATGAATGTGAGTGAGGAATATATCAGGCTCCAGGGCTATTTTTCGGAGCAACTGCAAAATGTTGTTCATCTCAAAGGAAACTCCTCGGATTATGATTTCGGTTCCCTGGGACGTAAGTTCGACCTGATATTTATTGACGGGGACCATCATTACGATTTTGTAAAAAAAGATACGCAGGAGATCTTCAGGCACCTGGTCCATCCGGGATCTGTGGTCGTCTGGCATGATTACGGCTTAACCCCCGAAGAAGTCCGGTTTGAGGTTCTGGCAGGGATTCTCGATGGTACGCCGAAGGAACTTCATCCCTATCTCTACCATGTCGCAAATACGAAATCAGCTGTTCTCATCCGGAAAAAATTTCCGTCAACGCAGTTGTCGGAACCCGTCACGCCCGGTTTTCATTATAAGGTCAAGATAAGTTATATAAAAACCGAAGGACGTTGAAAAACGAGACCAAAATCCTTATTCTCCCCTCGTGGTACCTTCCCGACGGTGGAGGTTTTTTCAAGGATCATGCAGAAGCACTGCATTATGGGAATTTCCGTGTGGATGTGCTGGTGAACAGGGTCCTCGGACTTACCAGCCATACCCTGGACCAGATTTTCAGGTCGCGGGGAACAACAGTCCATATTGAAGGTCCTTTAAAAGTGATCCGTTCGGGTTATCTGCGATGGCCGAAAATGGAAAAAAGGAGTGTGAATGGATGGGTGAATAAGTATCTCCAGCTGTTCGGGGATTATGTAAACCGGTTTGGCGAACCTGATATTATCATCGCCCACAGCGCCATATGGGCAGGGTATGTGGCGTCAAGGATAAAAGAAGAATACAATATCCCTTATATTCTCGTTGAACACCGCAGCCGTTTTGCCAGGGATATCGAATCGACCCAGAAAATGTTCCGGGAGTGGTATTTCCCCTATATACGAAGCAGCCTTTCACATGCCGACAGGATAGTGACCGTAAGCCAGGCCATCTATTTGCAGCTTATCAGTATCTCACCGGGGATACGGAACAAGGTACTCACCATCCCGAGCCTTATAGATACCAATTTTTTTGTACCCCCTCCGGCCCGGAGGAAAAAAGAGCCCTTTATTTTCCTTGGATTTGGGACCCTCGAGTATGTTAAAGGTTTTGACATTCTAATCGAGGCGTTCGCCCGGTTCGTGAAAAATCACGAGGGTGAGTTTTATCTCAGGATCGGAGGAAGGGGAAGCAAATACAGGAAACTTAAAAAAATGGCCCGCCGTTTCGGGGTAGCCGACAGGGTCACCATTCACAGGTATGTTCCCAGGGAGGAAGTGAAACGGGAAATGCAACTGGCAAACCTCTTCATTCTGCCCAGCCGGTTCGAAGCGTTCGGCGTTGTGCTGATCGAAGCTATGTCGACCGGATGCCCCGTGATATCCACATACTCAGGAGGTCCTGAATTTATCGTGAAGGATACGGACGGACTTCTCGTGGAACCCGACAGTGTCCAGGATCTCATCCGGGCAATGGAAAATATCTATGACAATTATGACAATTATGATCCGGAGAAGATCAGGCAGGATGTGGTTGATAATTACGCGGTCGGGGTGATCAGGGACCGTTATCACAGCATGATAAAAGAGATCCTGGATGGAAAAAGTATGGCTTCATAACAACAAGGGATTCCCCTGGTTCAAAACGGAGAAGATCCGGGCCAAAGGA
Organism: uncultured Bacteroidales bacterium; assembly: GCA_963771005.1. Taxonomy (GTDB): domain Bacteria; phylum Bacteroidota; class Bacteroidia; order Bacteroidales; genus DASQZK01. Next base: position 345,781 of record CAVYRO010000003.1, on the reverse strand, counting down.
TGTTTCTTCGACCGTGCCGGGAACCTATGGTCAGGTGAAAATCTACCCCGGTACTTCGAAGGGATCCGTTCTTCCTCCGATTTTCTCGAAAGAGTGAGCTATGCCAATGGTATATTCAGTATCGTTATGGATCTCGACGGAGAAAGAGTGGCTGCAACCGATCCTTACAGGTCCTTCCCTTTATTCTATACCGTCCGGAAGGATGACAGGAGCATTTCCGATGATCCCTACCTGCTTTCCTTAACCAAAGGTCTGACGGGAGAGGACAAATCAGCCCTTGCCGAATTTCTTGCCACAGGTTATGTTACGGGAAACTATACCCTGACCGACGGCATCAGGCAGATCCAGGCCGGTGAGATGATCCGGTTCAATGACGGTGAACCCGGTACGAAGTTCTATCATTCCTACCGCTGCCAGACTGTTAGGGAGGAATCCTATCCGGAACTGCGGGAAGAAGCAAAAAAGGTATTCGCTTTATCTTTTCCGAGGCTCATCGCCAGCCTGGAAGGCAAAACCGCCATTGTCCCCCTCAGTGGGGGATACGATTCCAGGCTGGTAGCTTCCATGCTGAAATATTACGGCTATGGAAAAGTCATCTGCTTTTCGTATGGCCGGAAAAACAATTCCGATGCTGTAATAGCCCGGCAGGTTGCCGAAAAACTGGGATTCCCATGGATATTTGTCGAATACTCAAAACATCTCATCCGGGATTTCATCAAGACAAATAATTTTTTGGATTTTGTGCAGTATTCCGCAAGGATGACCTCCATGATCCCCATTCAGGAATATTTTGCTGTGAAACATCTTAAGGAAGAAAATCTTGTTCCTGCCGACAGCGTCTTTATTCCGGGTCACTATGGAAATTTTCTTGCAGGGGGAATGTTGTACAAATATGGCAATCTCAGCCTGGAGGAGTCTGTCAGCCAGATCGCCCAACGGATCTTATACCAGAAATATATTTATAAAAAACCCCGCCGCAGAGAGATCCGCATCATTAATGACCGGATTGAGAAACGCATCCAGGAAAAATTCGTGAAGGATTCCGATCTTTCCTACTCCATTCATGAAGATTTCGATTTTAAAGAAAGATATGCAAAGATCATAGCCAATTCCTGTTCCGTTTACACCTTTTTCGGCTATGAATTCCGGCTCCCGCTCTGCGACCTTGATATGACCGATTTTTTCAGAAGGCTCCCCCTGCATGCCAAGGTCAATAAGTACCTTTATGACGATATTCTTGCCAATGATATTTTTTCCAGGTACGATATCAATTTTAATCATGAAGGCAAAACCAGCGAAAAGATTATCGAACGCGCCCGGCGGAGAAACCGGATCCGTACCCTTTTCCCTGAAAGGATCAGGAGGATAATGACTTCCGGCAGAGACAGGCTCTTCATGCGCGAGATCACCTCCTGCCTCAGGGAGGATATTTCGCAGAAAGGCATGAAGATAAAGATCTACGGGGAATCCTGGAATTCTCTGATTGTTCAGTGGTATGCCTATTCCGTTCAAAGGTTCCTCCGGCATGGAAAAAGCAAATAATTTTTTATGAATATCCTGTCAGGGGAAAAAAATTTATTTAAATTTGCAGCCCAAATGGTGGATGTAGCTCAGTCGGTTAGAGCGCTGGATTGTGGTTCCAGAGGTCGTGGGTTCGAACCCCATCTTCCACCCGAAGTTCTCCCGGGTTTCCTGCAACGGATACCCGGGATTTTATTTTTGGATTCATCCCGGAAATAATTTATTTTCAATGTTTTCCGATCGTTTTTTTATTGGCAGGTTAATATCTTTCAGAAGTTTTATCCAATAGTTCAAAAAATTCCTTCTCTCTGCCAAAAAACCTGGATAAAAATCGTGCTTAGGGGATGGAATTACCCTATTGACTTTCATTATAATATATACGATATTTACATGAGCATCAATTGAAGAATCTTCTTTATAAATGATTGATTTTTAGGGAGGTAAGGATGAAAAAATATAAAGCCCTTATCATCGATGATGACACTCTTTTTCTGACGATCACCCGTCAGTATTTTAAAAAAATTAAAGATGTCATCAGTCTGGAACTGATCTCCGATGCAAGTTCGGCGAAAAACTACCTTCATCGCTGTGCGGCCCGTCCGGATGATTTCCCGGAGCTGATTTTTGTTGATTATTACCTTGCCGGAATGAATGGGGTTGATTTTGCATTGTTCTTTCAAAATGCATATGCTGAACTTTATCCGCAAACTAAAATATTCATTCTGACCTCCTCTATCAGTCCCAGCAGAAAGGAAAAGGCATTGTCAATATCCGTGATCCGGGATGTTCTTGTCAAACCCCTCTCTGTGGATAAATTTTTGCAAGTAGCTGAAAAGTATTGAACTATGCCCTTTCTCAGGTGTTCTTTATATTGTTAATTATAGATTTTGATGTGTATTTTAATTTCCTGGTAACAGAGTCATGATTTTATTATTGTAGCTTTATCAATCAACCTGTTATTTAATCATTCTGATATAGGATAAATCATGACCGGCTCAGAGAAGATAAAATCGGGATCGAATGGGCAACGATCACTTACGATCGTAGGAATCGGAGCATCTGCCGGAGGGCTGGCAGCGCTTAAAACTTTCTTTTCCCATGTGCCTGAGGATAGCGGCCTCGCCTTTGTTGTTGTTGTTCACCTCTCCCCTAAATATAAAAGTGTGCTTGCAGAACTCCTGCAACCCCACATGAATATTCCGGTAGAACAGGTCTCAACTACCACGGCTCTTGAGCCGAACCATGTATATGTTATCCCCCCCAATGCCAATCTCAATACCATTGATACTCACCTCAGGCTTTCAGAGCTCGAGGAGAAGTTGAAAGACAGGGCCCCCGTCGATCATTTTTTCCGTACCCTGGCCAAAACCCATGATGGAAACTCCATTGGTATCATCCTCTCCGGCACCGGGACAGACGGCACACTCGGACTCAAGGAAATAAAGGAAAAGGGAGGACTGACTCTCGTTCAGGACCCAAAGGAGGCAGAATACGACGGAATGCCCCTTAGCGCCATTTCCACCGGGCTGATTGATAAGGTACTCACCCTTAATGATATGCCGGATTATTGCATCAAATTCGCTTCCACCCATCCGAAAATCAAATCTTTATTGCTGGAAAATGAGCCGGAAGATGAAGAACGGCAATTGATCCAGAAACTTTTCCTGCTTATCCGTGCCCGCACGGGCCGTGACTTTTCACATTACAAAATTTCAACCATCCTGCGCAGGCTCAAGCGGCGTATGCAAATCAACCAGATCGAATCTCTGCCCGGATTCATGGAATTTCTTAAAAAATCACCGGAAGAACTGAACGCTCTCTCCGATGATTTTCTCGTGAATGTCACCACTTTTTTCAGGGATTCCAAAATGTTCGATTATCTCGGAGAAGAGATCCTTCCCAAACTCTTCGACCAGAAAAAACCAAATGAACATGTCCGGGTCTGGTCTGTGGGTTGTGCCACAGGTGAAGAAGCATATTCACTTGCTATGCTCCTGCACGAGGAGGCACTCAACCACGAAGCTGCCCCGATGATACAGGTCTTTGCCACAGATCTCCATTACGAATCATTAAAAAAAGCCAGGGAAGGATATTACCCCGGGGAAATTGAATCCGATGTCGAGCCGGAACGGAGAAGAAAATTTTTCATCAAGGAGAACGGGGGATATCGTGTCCGGAAGGAAATCAGGGAACACGTCATTTTCACCCCACACAATCTTCTGGCTGATCCTCCTTTTTCGAAGATCGATCTCCTCCTTTGCAGAAATCTTCTCATCTACCTCAAAAAGGAAACTCAAAAGGATATTTTTCAGCTTTTCCATTACGCGATCATGCCTGATGGCACATTAGTGCTGGGAACATCCGAACATCCCGAAAAAAATGACCTGTTCGGCACCATCAACAAGGAATTATCAATTTACAACAGGCGCAATATACCGGGACCTGAACCCCGGCTTCCTTTTTTCCCTATGGTTCCAAACCTGATGGCTTCAGTCAACCTGAGTTTAAGGGGAGAGCAGCCCCAGTCCTTCGGCGCCCTTCATCAAAAGGCTGTGGAAAGGTATGGCCCTCCCAGCCTGCTCTTAAGCCATGATTTGCTTATCCTTCATGTATCCCAGCATGCTGGCAGGTATCTTGTCGTTCCCGGGGGTGAACCCTCACGGGAAATTTTCAAACTGATCAGGCATGAACTGATAGCTGAGACACATACAATCATATCCAGCGCTCAACAAAAGAAAACTTATGTTCGATCCAGGCCGGCATCCCTCAGCATTGACGGACAGGAACGCAAGGTGATCCTTTCGGCCCGGGTAATCGATGATGTACGGGAAAACAGGCTCATTCTGCTGAGTTTCGAAGAATATGATTCCGAAAACCTTCCGGATATAACAACGGCCGAAGGTAAAAACGGGCCTCCGGAGAATGCCCGGATGAAAGAACTGGAGTTGGAAGTGGAAGATTACCGCCAGAGAATGCAGTCCCTGATCGAACAATATGAGACCGGCCAGGAGGAAATGAAGGCTTCGAATGAAGAGCTGCAATCTGCCAACGAAGAGTTACGGTCAACCATGGAGGAACTCGAAACAAGTAAGGAAGAGTTACAATCGATGAACGAGGAACTTTCAACCCTGAACCAGGAAAACAGGCACAAGGTGGAGGAGCTTGCTCAGTTATCAGATGACCTCCAGAACCTGCTGATCGCCACTGATATCGCCACTCTTTTCCTGGACAGGCAGATGCGGATCCTCCGTTTCACACCGAAACTCAGCGAACTTTTCAATGTCCGGGAGGCAGACAAGGGCAGGATAATCTCCGACCAGACCCATAAACTGGGATATGATAAACTGATACATGATGCGCAAAACGTTCTGAAAACCCTGCAACCACTGGAACGTGAGGTTATGGACAGTAACAACAAAACCTTTCTTACCCGTATAATGCCTTACCGCAGCGCCGAAGACAGGATTGAAGGCGTCGTTCTGACCTTCGTCGATATCACCAGAAGAAAGAATGCGGAAGATTCGCTGCTTAACAGCCTTGACAGGATAACACTCACCCTGGACTCCCTGGGCATGGGCGCCTGGGAGATAACCGAAGGAGAAAAAGCCGGTTTCATCGATGAAAGGGGCATCAAATTATTAGGGCTTCCTCCCGGCACCAGGGACATCTCACTCGATACTTTCCGTAAAATAGTGCATAAGGATGACAGGGACAGGATCAATAAACAGGTGAAAGAAGCCTGGAAAAACCAGGGAGAAATAAATGAGGAATTCCGGATCAAAACAGCGGACCAGATCCGCTGGCTGGTGATCCGGGCCCGTGTTGTGCTGCATCAGGGTGTCAGGCGGATGATCGGTGTGAATTTCGACATTACAGAAAGAAAAATGGCTGAGGAGAAATTATCCAGATCTTTATCCGAACAGCAGTCGCAAAAAGATTTTCTGCAGCGTCTCATCGATAACTCACCGATTGCCATCGCAGTGGTAAGTGAAAAGGATTTCATCATTTCACTGGTCAACCCCACTTTTCAGGCGATCATTGGACCCGAAACTCCAATGGTGGGAGAACCCTATGGCAAAATTTTTCCTGAAGCAGCCAGCCTGGGGATTGCCGAAGGCCTGCACAGGGTGATCCGGGACGGGGTTAAATGGAAGATCCGGGATTTCAAAACCCCCATGGGTGACCGCAAGGAGACATGGTGGGAAGGGGAGATCATTCCCCTTCAGAAAAAAAATGAAAAGACAAGGGAGGCACTCATCCTGACCTGGGAGATCACCGAGAGAGTTCTTGCGGAAAAGGCCCTTCGTGACAGCGAGGCAAGAAGGATCATTGCTTTCGAAGCAACCAACATAGGAGACTGGCGCCTTAATCTTAACACCAATGAACTTTACTGGTCTGATAAGGTATACGAACTTTTGGGATTGGATAAAAGTGTAACTCCTTCTCTTAAAAACGCCATTTCCATTATCCATCCGGAGGACAGAGAGAGGGTTTTGAAGATGATTGAGAAAGGAAGGGGGCCTGAAATGAAGGGGAATTATGAGCTGGAATACCGCGTGGTCCATCCCGATAAAGTCATCTGGTTGAATTCCCGCGCCAGGAGAGTTGAGCAAAACCATGGCACTCCCGGTGCGGATGTTATGCTGTACGGGGCAATTATCGATATCAGCGATATCAAGAATTCCGAAGAAGCCATGTACAAAGCCAAGGAAGAAGCCGAAAGAGCTGCCATGGCCAAGGAAGAATTCCTGGCACACATGAGCCATGAGATCCGTACGCCTCTTAACGCCATCGTAGGATTAAGCCACCTGATGCTGCAACAACATCCCAGAAAGGACCAACTGGAAAATCTTACCAACCTGAAATATTCAGCCGAAAGCCTTCATATCCTTATCAATGATATCCTGGATCTGAGCAAAATCCAGGCCGGCAAGATGACCATTGAAAAGGAAGAGGTGAGCCTTCCCGAGTTGATGCATAATATCATCCGTATCCACAAAAGTTCCGCGGGAGAAAAAAATCTCAAACTTGAACTTAAGTTGGATAGAAAGATACCGGCAACGATCATCACCGAACAATTGAAATTAACGCAGATACTTAATAATCTTCTCAGCAATGCAATAAAATTCACTGCGGAAGGTAAAGTAATCCTAAAGGCTGCGCTAAACCGGAAGGAGGACAAATTGCTCCTGATCGACTTCTCAGTACATGATACCGGTATAGGCATTCCTAAAGACAAACTGGAGGATATATTCGATGTTTTCAGCCAGGGTGACAATTCCACGGCACGCAAATTCGGAGGTACCGGGCTGGGGCTGACCCTCTGCCGGCTTTACCTTCAAATGCTGGACAGCGAGATCAAAGTGGAAAGTGAAGTCAACAAGGGCTCAAAATTTTTCTTCACCCTTCCCGTCGTGGAGGGCGATCATGAAGCACTGCAAAAAGACGCTTCCGAAATATCTTTTTCCCATGATGAACTCAAAAAGTTTAAAATTCTATTCGTTGAGGATTCGCAGATGAACAGGATGGTCATCCGGCAGTTCCTCCAGAACTGGTGGCATCTTTCATGTGTTGAAGCCAGTAATGGTGAACAGGCCATAGCCAGGGCTTCCGCAGAACATTTCGATATCATCCTGATGGATGTCCGCATGCCTGTTATGGACGGCTTCCATGCCACCCGTGAAATCCGCAAAATACCGGGATATTCCGGCGTACCCATAATCGCACTTACTGCGGATGTTTCTGAGAAAGTGCGGAATGAGACGAGTTCGGGGCTTTTTGATGATATCCTTATTAAACCTGTCAAACCCGGAGATCTGCTGAAGAAATTAATGAAACACGCTTCCATGGTTCCCGGGAGTAAAACCCCGGCGCCCCCGGTCATTGAAAATGAAAATCTTACCCTGAATAAAGTCTTCGATTATATGGAGAATGATACCGGTTCTATCCGGATCTTCCTGGAGAAAACTACTGATGAGATCGAGGGTATTAAGGAAAAATACGGCCAAACCATTGATGCAAAAGACAAGGATGCCTTCTTTGAACTCAATCATAAGTATCATTGGGTGTTTGACCTTCTGGAGGTGAAATCACTGGGAGATCATTTCAGGTACACCCTAAACCTATTACAGGAAGGAGCTGATGATGATGTTCTGAAAAAAGCGAGGCAGGACGGACTGCAGATGCTGACACAGCTGAAAAAGGAACTTGAGAAAAAGGTATCCCTTATTGGTGAGGTATAGCATCAGAACATCCCTTCTATAAATTCATCCACAGTAATATTCCTGAAATAGTCGTTAAGCCGGAAGCCGGAAAGGGTCTGACGGATAGCGGCAGCATCATGCCTTATTCCGATAAGTGATTTCTCAACCACGCCGATATCGTATTTATGAAAGAAATCACCATAAATGCGGATGTCCCGGATTATTCCCCTCTCCACATCCAGGTGAAATTCCAGGCTTCCACCCTCTTTGGTTCGGATCATTCTTTCAAACCCGTACTTAGGGGAATAACCGTAATTCCATTCCCATTGGGAAAATTTCCCGTCCCTGAGTTTCCGGATCTTTTGCATCTCCGCTTCAGAAAATTCATACATTCTGGAATCAGCATACTTCTCCATGATATATTTCATGATCCTGTCACGGAATTCGAGTACACCCATTTTCTCCGTGAGGTGTTCGCTTATATTGGTCACCCTCGACCGTACGGACTTGATGGCCTTATCCTTAAATTTCAGCGGATTAACCTTTAAAGCGCCTGAAACATCCTTCATCTCCGAAGAAAACAGCAGGGTGCCGTGGTGAAGGGTCCTGTTTCTCCAAACATGTTCGGCATTTCCCGAAAACTTCTTACCGTCAATGGTAAGATCATTCCTGCCTTCAAACCGGGCATTGACCCCCATATTTTGAAGAACCTCGATAATGGGCAGTGTGAATTTCCGGAAATCGACCAGGTTCCCGTCCTCTCCCGTCATCACGAAGGAGAAATTCAGATTGCCGAGATCGTGGTATACGGCACCGCCGCCCGAGATCCTCCTCACCACGTTGATCTTTTTTTCATGCACGTAATCCACGTTGATCTCCGACAGGGTATTCTGGTGTTTGCCAATGATGATAGCATTGTCATTCCGCCAGAGCATAAAGCAGTCTTCCGTAAAATTCTTCAGCAGGAATTCATCCGTCGCCAGGTTAAGATATGGATCCGTACTTTCAAGGTTGATACAAAGCATGGTCATCTTCGTTTAGAATGACAAAAATAGGAATTCCGGCCGGATTGGCATAATCCGCGTCCGGATGTAAGGTATATGATCTTGCTGAGACAAGGGCGGCCGCTGAATGCAGCCAAAGGGCGGAACACGGATTTACGCGGATTGGACGGATGATCACGGATTGAACTGTTTCAGGTTCACGGATCCTGAAGTCGAAGGGTTATCGTAATAATATTCTCTGAAAAACTTTTAAGACTCCCTCCTGTGCGCGAAATACATCCGTAAATAATCATACAACCGGTACATCCGCCATCCCAGGAAAGCCCCCCACAACCCGCCGACGAGCACATCACAGAAATAATGCACCCCGAGATAAATCCTGCTGTAACATACCAGTACGGCCCATGCAAACAGCAGGATAACGACTGGGCGCGTCCGCAATACAGACCGCAGGAAAATAGCCACTGCGAAAGTATTCGATGCATGCGATGAGATGAACCCGTATTTTCCGCCGCAATGGCCCCGCACGAGATGAACCATACCCTCGAGATCCGGGTTGTGACAAGGCCTCAACCTCTCGAAAACATTCTTGAAAAGATGCACCGAACTCTGGTCCGAGAGGGCGATCAGGGCAGCCAGAAAAAGGACGTAATGCCTGCACGCCATTTCTGACGTACTGCCAGGATAACGATAAGAAAAATATACAAAGGCAGCCAGCTCAGTTTGCCGCTTGCAAACTACATCAGGTTATCGAAGAGCAGGGAATGATGCCCGTTAATGTAAAGAAAGATCTTTTCATCGAGATGTTGAAGGAAGTCCAACATGATATCATGAGTTTAGCATTTCCCAGAGTTTATCTTTCAGGGCAGGAATGCCGGCATGGGTTATGGATGAAATAAACAGCCATGGCACTGGCGGCAGGTCTTTGCCGATCTCCTCCATTAACTCCCCGTCGAGAAGATCGGATTTGGTGATTGCAAGCAGGCGTTTTTTATCCAGTAATTCCGGATTATATTTCCTCAGTTCATTGATCAGGATATCAAATTCCCTGTTGATATTGTCGCTGTCGGCAGGGATCAAAAAAAGAAGCATGGAGTTCCTCTCGATATGCCGGAGAAATCGTATCCCAATCCCCTTTCCCTCGCTGGCCCCTTCGATGATCCCGGGTATGTCGGCCATCACGAAGGACCGCCCTGCATAATACGGATACGATCCCAAGATTGGGTACGAGAGTGGTGAAAGGATAATCGGCAATTTTAGGCTTTGCTGCCGACACTACGGAAAGGAGCGTCGATTTCCCTGCGTTGGGAAATCCAACGAGCCCTACATCTGCAAGCAATTTCAGTTCGAGGATCCTCCACCCCTCCTCGCCGGACTCTCCGGGTTGGGCATAACGGGGGGTCTGGTTCGTTGCCGATTTAAAATGTTCATTTCCTAACCCACCCCTGCCCCCTTGCATGAGGATTTTCTGCTCATCGTGGGAAGTGATCTCAAAAAGAAATTCCCCGGTTTCACCATCTTTAGCGATGGTACCGGGCGGCACTTCAATAATAGTATCATCGCCGTCTGCTCCTGTTCGCTGGGCACCCGACCCCGACTGGCCGTTCCCCGCAAAGATATGACGCTGGTATTTGAGGTGAAGCAGGGTCCATAACTGGTTATTCCCTTTCAGGATCACGTGACCGCCCCGCCCCCCGTCACCGCCGTCGGGCCCTCCCTTTGGGATGAACTTCTCACGCCGCAGGTGTGCAGAACCTGCTCCGCCGTTGCCGGAACGGCAAAATATCTTTACATAATCTACGAAATTGGAACCTGCCATGGTTAAATAACGGGAATGTAAATCAAGATCGGCCGGATCAGCCGGATCTTCGATACATGCCTTTCTTATTGTTTCAGATCACTTTTTGGATAACAGTTGCAATCCTGTTGAAAATTTCATCAATGCCGCCCATCCCGTCGATGCCCTGGTACTTGCTTTCTGCCTTATAATGGTTCATAACCGGTGCAGTTTGTTCATTGTAAACATTGATGCGGTTTTCTATGGTCTGAAGATTATCGTCAGACCTGCCGCTTTCCTGGCCGCGTTTCAGGAGACGCTGAATGAGTTCTTCCTTCTCCACTTCGAGGCCTATCATAAGCGTGATCTCTTTGCCCAAGGAAGCCAGGAGATGATCCAGGGCCTGCGCCTGCTTAACTGTCCTCGGAAACCCATCGAAAATAAATCCCTTGGCATCCCGGTTGGCATCGATCTTCTTTTCGATCATCCCGATAACGATCTCATCGGATACCAGTTCACCCCTGTCCATTATTTCTTTGGCCTTAAGCCCGAGGTCCGTCTTGTTTGCAAGTTCGCTCCTCAGAATATCACCTGTTGAAAGATGCACCAGGCCATACTTTTCGATGATCTTTTCCGATTGTGTTCCTTTTCCCGATCCCGGAGGGCCAAAAAGTATAAGATTCAGCATTTTATTGTTATTTATGATTCTACAAAATTGAAGATGCAAATATACAAACATTGTTGGTATCGCACCGGCAATCGCCGGACAATATCTCCGGGCTTCTGTTACTATGTGAAACTTCATAGCGCGTCATAGGTTCGGACTATTTGAATGAGCCGCCGGGGTTGTCCGGCCAGTATTTAATTTTCCCCGAACCTGATATCTGAAGAATGGGAAAAGATTATCCTGCCACAGTGTAAATATCGCTGTACCTTCTGCCAAATCCGTTGTAATCAAGCCCGTAACCGACAATAAATTCATTTGGGATGCTGAATCCGATATAATCCAGTTTTATCTCTTTCTTGAAGGATCCGGGTTTGAAAAGAAGGGTCATGATCTTTATGGAAGCCGGGCGATAACCATCGAGCTGCCGCATGATGTTCTCAAGGGTTATGCCGGTATCCACAATATCTTCGAGGATCACCACATGCTGGTCCCTGATATCCTGGTTCAGCCCGATCAGTTGTTTGACGCTGCCCGTGGACGAGATTCCCTGGTATGATGCCAGTTTAAGAAAGGTGATCTGGGCATCGAAATCGATATGTTTGAACAGGTCGGAGGCAAACATGAAGGAACCGTTGAGTATCCCGATGAAAATGGGATTCTTATCTCCAATATCGTCCGAAAGTTCCCGGGCAAGTTCTGAAATTCTTTTCTGGATTTTCTCCGAGGGGATGGAGATCTCGAACTCTTTGTCGAGGACTGTTATTCTTTTCATTCATTCACCGGTTGTATCCGCGAATTTAATACATATTCAACCATCTGGCAAATACGGATGTTATCCTCCGGGGAAAGTTTTTCCGTCTTCCGTGAAAATTTTCGTAATATAGTAGCTGATTTTTACGGAAAAATCACATTAATATACAAAGAACAAAAAATTATGAATCCTAAAGTCAGCATCATCATGGGCAGCACTTCCGATCTACCGGTCATGGAAAAAGCTGCAAAGATCCTGGACGAATTTGAGATCCCTTTCGAGATCAATGCCCTGTCGGCTCATCGCACACCCGAGCAGGCGGCTGATTTTGGCAGGAATGCATACGAGCGGGGCATCCGGGTTGTCATCGCCGGGGCCGGTGGGGCAGCCCACCTTCCGGGGGTAATCGCCGCCCTTACCCCAGTGCCAGTGATTGGCGTTCCGGTGAAGGCATCGATCTCTCTCGACGGCTGGGACAGCCTGCTCTCCATCGTACAGATGCCTCCGGGGATCCCCGTGGCAACTGTCGGCCTCGACGGAGCCATGAATGCGGGAATCCTGGCTGTACAGATCCTGGCGACAGGGGATCCTGTCCTTATGAAAAAAGTGATGGCTTTCAAGGAAAATCTGAAATCCAAGATCATAAAAGCCAACGAAGAACTGAAAGCCATTAAATTCAATTTTAAAACCAACTGATTTGCAAAAACCACCGGGATACGCTCATATCCGGGCCGGAAGATCTCTTCTTCTGCCGGTGGTTTTCCTCTTTTTCAGTACGCTGCTTTCGGCCCAGAAGAAGTTCATGAATTATCCCCTTGGATCTCGTGCGGCCGCCATGGCCAATGCTTACGTAATGGAATCGGATGTATGGTCGGTACAGCATAACCAGGCGGGCCTCGGTTTCTATCCTCATTTTGCCATTGGTTTCCATCATGAAAACAAGTTCGTTTTAAAAGAATTTGCCCTTCATGCCCTGGCTCTCACCGTCCCAACCAAGCCGGGGACCTTTGGATTAACCTACAGTTATTTCGGATATGCGGTTGAAAATGAGAGCAAGATCGGGCTCGGATTCGGCAGGCAGTTCGGTAGCAGTTTTGCTGCGGGCATCCAGCTCAACCTTCATCATATCTATTTACAGGATGAATTCGGGAACCGCAATTCGCTAAGCGTCGAAGGCGGGATCCAGTACAAGCCGGCAGATAACATTGAGATAGGGGCACATGTTTTCAATCCCACGCGTTCCAAAATTTCCCCGTATGACATGGACACCATTGAGACGGCATTCAGCCTAGGTGCCGGATACAGACCTTTCGACCGGTTCTTCATGGCCTTTGAGACCCAAAAGATCCTCGACATGGAGCTTTCCCTGAAAGGCGGCCTGGAATATGAAATCTATGAGAATCTTTTCATCCGTACGGGACTTTCCACCGCCCCCTTCCGGAGTACTTTCGGACTGGGTTATATGATCAAAAAGATAAGCGTGGACGTGGCCTTCACACATTCGGAGATCCTGGGTTTCACCCCTCATTTTTCGATCCAGATACGCTTTGACTGAAAAAAAAATCATTACCCACGCTGATTTTTGACCCCCTATTCCTATTAAGGTTAAAATGAACTTCAGCCCGGGATGCGCCTGAAAATTTTTTTAGCCTTCATGATCTTCGGAAAATTTTTTGCCGGGGTAGATGCCCAATCCGAAAATGGCGGAGAGCCTCCGGTGCCGGAGACGTCCCTCGAAGAGATCATTTCCGGCACGGAAGACGAGAGTTATGCTGCCCGTATATGTGAAGACCTGGCTTACCTGGCTTCAAACCCGGTGGATCTGAATACAGCCACGGAAGAAGATCTGGCCCGTCTGTATTATCTCAATGATTTCCAGATATTCTGTATCCTCGATTACAGGAAGTCATATGGCACACTTCTCAGCCTGAACGAACTGAATCTCATACCGGGCCTGAGGGAGGACCTGATCCGGCATATCCTGCCCTATGTCACGATCGGCAATCCGGCCCCTGGCCCGGTTTTTTCAAAGAAAAAGATCCGGCCCCATCAGAATATTCTCCTAAGAATGAAAACAAGCCGGCCCCTGAAAGAGGGATTCCGGGAAGAATGTGACTCATCTCTCAAGTTCGGGGGCCCCCCTTTCTCCGTACTGATGAAATATGAACTTCGTGCAGGTATCCATTTCCGGACAGGCTTCACCCTTGAGAATGATCCCGGGGAAAAATTTTCATGGGATAAGTCCCGTAAAGGTTTTGATTTTTCCTCGGCTTTTCTTGAGATCAGGGATGCAGGTCCCCTCAGCCGCATGGTTCTCGGTGATTTCAGGTATGAGACCGGTTCGGGACTGGTCAATGGTTCGGGAAGAAGGGGTAAGTCCGCTGAAGTCATCCTGAAGCAAAAGAATGCAGGGATCAGCCGCTATGCTTCGGCAGCGGAAAACGGCTTTAACCGCGGTTTGGCAATGGCATGTTCCCCGGGTAAATTGAGGTTCCGGATGATGGTTTCATCGGTAAAAACTTCGGCAAATACGGAAACCTCAGGGGATGGGGAGGAAATTTTCACCTCGCTGAACATAACAGGACTAAGCAGGAACGATGCGGAAGAAAACTCGAAGAATAACCTGGTACAGAAGCAACTGGGGACTGGCATCGGATATCAGTCTGACAGATTTTCGGTGAATTACAATTTCCTTCTTCAGTCATTTGACAAACCGATGAGATACAGGATACTGACCGACCGCTTTTCACAGGTACGGGATGAAAGCCGGTTTTATTACCATTCCGTCGATTTCAATTACCGCAGGAAGCTGGGGCTGCTTACCTGCGAAGTGGCCACAGGAAATTATTTTAAGCCGGCCCTTCTCACAAATATGATAGTGTGGCTACATCCCCTGCTTACCCTGTGTATGAACTACAGGTATTACAGCCCCGGATATTTTTGCCTTAACGCCTCAGCGTTTGCGGAGTCGGATGTGCGTAACGAAGAGGGGCTTTATGCGGGAATTGAGACTTATCCGTTTTCCTTCCTGAAACTGAGCGCTTATATCGACGGGTATCGTTTTCCCTGGCTGAAATATTACGGCATCGCCCCGGAAAGGGGCCGTGATTTTTTCCTAAAAGCTGAGATAAAAACTTCAATGGATTTCAAGATTATCACCCTTCTCAAATATGAATCCCGGCATACAGGTGCCGTCCGGAACTTTCCAGGGATAGGATCCACAGGTCTGCAAGGGGATTTTCGCTACCTGGCAGAAGCTGATTATGAATGGAATGAAAATGTACGCCTGAGAACGAAGATCGATTACAGGCACTCCGTGTCGCCCGGTGATCCCGTACATTATCACGGGATCTTCCTTTGCCAGGATCTCGGGTTCCATTTATTTGAAAACCGGCTCACCCTGAATGCCCGTTATGCCTTCTTCGATTCACCGGACTGGTCTACAAGGATCTATGCCTATGAGAACGATATCCTGTACAGCTTTTCCACCCCGGCCTTTTATGGGAAGGGAATACGATCCTACCTGACCGGCCGGATCCGGATCCGGAAGAGATATGATCTCTGGTTCAAATATGCCGTTACGCAGTACACATCCCCTTACCAGTCGGGCTCGGGAGCGGATCAGAGAGAAGGGGCGGTTTACAGGGACCTGGGAGTGCAGGTGGTGGCGAGGCTTTAAAAGAAAGGGAATCTAATCGACCTTTACATCTTTCACATTCAGCTGCAGGTTTGTCTCACCCCGAAAGACGTTCTCCTCGATCGAATAACATATATCGAAACCGTGCCCCCCGGCGATAAAGGGATATTTGTCACCCTGCTGGAAAGCGATGGCCGGGAAGACTTTGAAAGGATCCTCTTCCTGCACCAGGGCTAGTTTAATGTGTTCCCCGTTCATCCCCACCAGCTTACCTTCCCCATTATCGGAAACATTTTCAGTGAGAAAAACGGGAGCGAGATTTTCGGGTCCGTGCGGGCTGAACTGTTTCAGGACCCGATAGAACTTCGGTGTGATCTCGGAAAGCTGGATCTCTGTGTCGATCTCGACCACGGGGATAAGCTGGTCGGGCAGAATATTGTCAGTAACGACCTCTTCGAAGCGTTTCCTGAACTTAATGACATTGTTCAGGTCCATGGTAAGACCGGCAGCGTATTTGTGGCCGCCGAAATTCTCCAACAGGTCGCTGCATTCTTCGATTGCCTGGTACAGATCAAAACCGATGACCGAACGGGCCGATCCCGTGGCAAAGCCGTTCGATTTGGTGAGGATGATCGTTGGCCTGTAATAATATTCGAGGAGTCGTGAGGCAACGATTCCGATCACTCCTTTATGCCATTCCGGATTGAAGAGAACCGTCGATTTCATATTTTTCATGCCGGGATCAGACCCGATCATGGAGAGGGCTTCCTGGGTAATATTGGTATCGATGAAACGCCTGTCGGTATTAAAGACGTTAATAGTTTCACTCATGGATATAGCCTGGGTGAGATCACCGGAGATCAGGAGGTCCACGCTCGTCTTCCCTGATTCCATCCTGCCTGCTGCATTGATCCTCGGGCCTATCCTGAAAACGATATCTTCGACAGTGATCTCTTTCAACCCTATATTGGCGATCTTAATAATAGCTTTCAGCCCGGTGGACGGACAATGGTTGATCCGGTCAAGACCATAGAACGTAAGCACACGGTTCTCTCCGATAATAGGCACGATATCGGATGCAATACTGACTGCAACGAGATCGAGGTATCTCAGCAGTTCATCGAAAGGTTTTCCCTGCACAGACTGAAAAGCCTGCACCAGCTTAAACCCTACCCCGCAGCCGCTTAGTTCTTTAAAAGGATAAGGACAGTCGGGTCGTTTGGCATCAAGTACCGCCGCAGCCTCAGGAATATCGAAGCCGGGAGTGTGATGATCACAAATGACGAGATCGATACCCCGGGACCTGGCATATTTCACCTTTTCAATGGCTTTGATACCGCAATCCAGTGCGATGACCAGCTTGTATCCATTCTCGAAGGCGTAATCGATGCCATTATAGGAGATGCCATACCCCTCCTTATACCTGTCCGGGATATAGTAACCGATGTTCCTGAAGTAATCTTTGAAATAGCTGTAAACCAGGGCAACGGCCGTTGTGCCATCCACATCATAATCACCGTACACCAGCAGGTGTTCTTCATTTTCAATGGCTTTGCTGATCCTATCGACAGCCCTGTCCATGTCCTTCATCAGGAAAGGATCATGAAGGTCAGCAAGATCCGGCCTGAAAAAAGCCTTTGCTTCGTCAAACGTGGTGACGCCCCGCTGAACGAGAAGGTTCGCAACCGGGCGATCAATCTTAAGGACCTCCTGAAGATGTTGTACCACCGCATCACTGCCCTGCTCCCTGATAACCCAGTTCTTGTACATCACTTTCCCGGTTTTTTCGTTGGAAGGATTTTACGAATAGACAAAAGTATAAATATCCCTTCAATTATTATTGTTAAACAGGATCAATCCGCCGAACCTTTATACTAATTCCTTTAAAACAGGTTTTTACGCTACAGATTATTCCCCTTTTACCCCTTAATATGGATTTTGCGAAAAAATCAGCGTATGGCCGGAGACTTTTTTCAAAAAAAAAATTAACCTGATTTCAGGATCCGGGTTTCAGGATGGTTTGAGAGTGTCTGAGGTTCGTCACGCGGTCGTTCTATTAGCAGGTTTCAGGTTTCAGGATTTGAAGACGAAAGGCGATGGCAGGAAGGTCCTGGATCAAAAATTTCTAACCTGAAACATCAAATCTGAAACGATCAGAAACCGGCGTTGATCCGTCCGACCCGCTTCATCTGCGTTCCATGTTCATCTTCCCTAATGGTTTGAAACAACCCTGAAACATAATTTGCTATCTTTGCAAAAATTTTCATCTAACATGAGCCTACAGAACCTAAGCGAACAGGAACAGATCAGGAGAAAATCACTGGAGGAGATCCGGGATCTGGGCATTGACCCCTATCCGGCCGAAGGATACCCGGTGAATGTCTCGGCTTCGGAAATAAAAAAGGAATTCCATGATGACCGGAAACTTTTTGAAGACATTTACCTCGCCGGGAGGATCATGAGCAGGCGCATAATGGGAAATGCCTCTTTCTCCGAACTGCAGGATGCTTCGGGGAGGATACAGATATATCTCCAGCGGGATACTATTTGTCCCGGGGAGGATAAGACCCTGTATAATACCGTGTTCAAAAAACTTCTTGATATCGGCGATATCATCGGTATTCACGGGAGCGTTTTCCGTACGCAGATGGGGGAGATCACTATTAACGTGAAGGAATTCAGGATCCTCAGTAAGTCCCTCCGGCCGCTTCCCGTGGTAAAGGAAAAAGAAGGTCATACCTTCGATGCCTTCACCGATCCCGAGCAGCGGTACCGCCAGCGTTATGTCGACCTTATCGTGAATCCTTCCGTGAGGAAAACCTTTATCAAAAGAACCCTGTTGGTGAATACCATGCGGAATTACCTGAACGAAAAGAATTATATCGAGGTCGAGACCCCTGTTCTTCAACCTTTATACGGGGGGGCGGCAGCCCGCCCTTTCAAGACCCATCACAATACCCTGGACCAGACCCTGTATCTCCGGATCGCCAATGAACTTTACCTGAAAAGGCTCATAGTAGGAGGATTTGAAGGGGTATACGAGTTTTCGAAGGACTTCCGGAATGAGGGGATGGACCGGTTTCACAACCCCGAATTCACCCAGATGGAACTTTACGTAGCCTACCATGATTACGTTTGGATGATGGAACTTGTTGAAGAAATGGTGGAACGGGTGGCCATGGCACTCCACGGCACTACCGCCGTGCAGGTGGGTGAAAACCGCATCGATTTTAAAAGGCCCTGGAAAAGGTTTACCATGTTCGAAGCCATCAAAGAGTACACCGGCATCGATATTTCCGGGATGGGGGAAGATGAACTCCGGCTGACCGCCCGCACGCTGAGCGTGCCCGTCGATGAAACCATGGGCAAGGGTAAGATCATCGATGAGATTTTCGGTGAAAAATGCGAGCCCAAACTGATCCAGCCCGTATTCATCACCGATTATCCTGTCGAAATGTCACCGCTGGCGAAGAAACACCGCACCTCGAAGGGTCTTGTTGAACGTTTCGAGGCCATCTGCAACGGCAAGGAACTCTGCAATGCCTTTTCCGAACTGAACGATCCCATCGATCAGCGGGAACGGTTTGAAATGCAGATCCAACTCGGAAAACGGGGCGATGAGGAAGCTATGGTCCTCGATGAAGATTTCCTGCGTGCCCTGGAATACGGGATGCCCCCAACCGCCGGACTCGGGATAGGTATTGACCGCCTGGCTATGATCATGACGAACAGTACCTCCATCCAGGATGTGATCTTCTTCCCCCAGATGAAACCGGAGAAGAAACAACTGATCCTGATGGATGACCCGGGCATGTTCACTGAACTCGGCATTCCTGCGCAATGGGTGGAGATCCTTCAGAAACTGGGATATACAACTGTCGCAAAACTAAGGGAAGTGGAAAAAGCCGGAAAACTTCACCAGGAAATGATGGGTTTCCGGAAAAAAAATAAGCTGGAGATACCAACGGTAAGCTTGGAGGAGGTGGCGGGGTGGATCGAGGAATGTAAAAGGTGAAAGGTGAAAGGCGAAAGGCGAAAGGGGAAGGCGAAAGGGGAAGGCGAAAGGCGAAAGGGGAAGGCGAAAGGGGAAGGCGAAAGGCGAAAGGGAAAGGCGAAAGGGGAAGGCGAAAGGCGAAAGGGGAAGGCGAAAGGGGAAGGCGAAAGGGGGAAGTGAAGAGAAAGTAGGAATCATTAAGTTCTTGATTATAAGGGTTTTTAGGGAAAAATTACCCGTCAATTCCAAATCAAAAAATCAATCTGGTGAAATACGACCGGCTCAAAGCAATCTGTTTTGAAAAGCTGGTGAAACATGGCTTTTCACCTGAAGATGCCGAAGTGATCGCCGGCGTATTTACGGAGAGCACTTTCGACGGGGTATTCTCACATGGGATCAACAGGTTTCCCCTGTTCATCGAATTTGTAAAAAAGGGATATGTGAACGCCTCCGCAAAACCCTCGTTGATAAACGCTTCGGGCGCTTTTGAACAATGGGACGGTAACCTCGGACCTGGAATTCTGAATGCCCTTCATTGTTGCGGGAGAGCCATTGACCTGGCTGAACGATCCGGAATTGGCATAACCGGTCTCCGGAATACCAATCACTGGATGAGAGCCGGTACCTATGGAAGGTACGCCGCCAATAAAGGATTCATGTTTATCGGATGGACCAATACGATTCCCAATATGCCAGCCTGGGGATCGGAACATCCCAACATTGGTAATAATCCCTTTGTTATTGCCATCCCCGACGGGAAGGAACCTGTCGTGCTCGACATGGCAATGAGCCAGTTTGCCTACGGTAAGCTTGAATGGTTGAAACAGCTTGGAAAGGATCTTCCCTTTGATGGCGGCTACGATTCGAATGGCCGCCTTACCAAAAATCCGGAAGAGATCCTGAACTCAAAAAGGATTTTGCCTGCCGGACTCTGGAAGGGAAGCTCTTTTGCTATCGTACTTGATCTGGCGGCCGCATTGATCTCAGGCGGAAGCACCACGAGGGAGATAGGAGAGAAAGACGTTGAAACCGGCTTATCCCAGGTATTCATTGCCATCGATATCAGGAGATATATTACGGAGGATGATATAAAGTCATTGATCAGTGAGACCCTGACATATATCCGGAAAGAAAATGATAATGTATCATTTCCCGGGAAAAGAGCAATAAAAACCAGGGCCGAAGCTGAAAAGAACGGAATTGAGATCCCTTTGGATATCCTTGATAAAATCAACCGGTTGTGAAAACTGATCCTCAACCCGATGACCCTTCGGCTCCGCTCAGGGACCGGTGACTTCATTCAAGAGGGTGAACTTTTCGGATGGTGGTAAGGCAGGCAAAAGGCCCCTATGTATAAATTTAAAAATCAGTAACTTTCGCAAGAAGGCCTTTTGCCTGCCTTACCACCATCCGAAAAGTTCTTCGTTCATACAATTGACCGGTCCCTGAGCGAAGCCGAAGGGTCATCGGGTTTTCTTTCTGATCCTAAGGAAGATCTAACAATATCAGGCTTTAAAAGCCGTTATTCCCTAAATGGATAAACGGTCATCGCCGGTACCAGGATCTCCCTGTCAAAAAGCAGCGACTTCACTAACCGGGATCGACCTGCGTACCGGGAAAATTCCCGGTTGTTTGAATCTAACCCTGATATGCGTTAACGATTATGCCGGTTTACCACAGATCCCTGTTTTTGGTCTCATTGATTATGATCGCTTTTTCCCCCGCAAAAGGGCAGCAAATACCATTGAGACCCCTGTCCTACCGGATATTCACGCCTTATGTTTTCAATCCAGCCATCGTGGGAAGTCATGACTTTTCAAGTATCGAGCTTAACTTCGCCTTCCAGGGAGAATCGAACGCGCAGCTTATTGGCGGGAATGGCCGCCTGACCAAAAAAGAACCCGGATATTTCTCATCTCCCGGCATCATAACCTTCCGGAATTCCGGCATCGGCGGGTATGTTTTCCATGAGAACAATCCCTTATTCAGGAATTCCGGAGGCGGAATATCCTATGCATATCATATTCCACTGAATCGCCGTTCCTTTTCCTTCCTGTCTCTGGGGGCCGGACTGAAAGGATATGTCAGTTCCCCCGCCGATCCGGAAGCACGGGATCTTATAGCTGAACAGGGACTTCTTTCAAATATGGACCTTGGTGCCTATTACTACGGAAAACATCTGTATGCCGGTGTTTCTGCGACCAATATCTTCGGAAGTCCACAGGATTCGGCGAGTACTGTCGAATATGAAATCCCGGTTTCACAGCGTACCTTCCTCATTGCGGGATATAAACTGCAACTCTTCAGATCAAACGGAATTATACTTGAACCCGCAATAACCGGGGAATTGGGAAACCGGGCATACGGCACTCCGGACAGGAAAATTCAGCCTCTCCTAAAACTCTACCTCCAGAACTTCTGTCTGGGGGCATATTTCTATGATAGTGATAAAAATTCGTTTTTCTTTCAGTACAGGTATCCCTGGTTCTATGTTGGCGGATTCTTTGTACTTCCCAAAGAATCCCCTTACTATTCCAGGGATGTCATCGTTGAGATATCTGCAGGTATCAATTTTTCAAAAGATAAATCGAGACATGCTCACTGGTAAAAAATTCTTTTTCAAAAGGCTTATATGAAATCATTGTTTCTTTTCCTTATAGCATTTCTCCCGCTTTGCGGTGTGATGTCCCAGGCCAGGGAAGATTCAACGGCCAGGGAGGCCATTGCAAACGGTAAGGTCCTTAATCCCGGTGCTGCCGTGAATCTCCCGGAGGTGGATACATTTTCACTCGATATCGTTCCCCCTTCGTCCGGCGTAAGCTTTTTGAACGGAGATATCGTCTTCCTTTCGCTTTCGAAAAACGAACAGAAAATGACATCCAGCCAGATCTCTTTCGGGAATATCCAGGCTTACACTGCCGGAATACAGGATACGGCTACCGGAAAACACCGGGCCTTCTCCCCTTTCTCCTCCACTCCCTTTTCTTTTCCGACCGATGCCCTCACTTTCAGCAAAGACGGAAATACCATGTATTTCACGGCTGTTTCAAAGACCGACGGGAGGGAAAAAATCTATGAGGCTCAAAGGTATAGCTCCGGAACGCGCTACGGCTGGTCCTGGGGAGATACGCCATTGGATTTTTGCACGGATACCTTCCGGTATACCCACCCGGCGCTTTCCGGCGACGGGAATCTACTGGTTTTTGCATCCGACAAAGCCGGCGCGACAGGCGGGATGGATCTTTTCCAGAGCAGGAAGACGAATTCAGGATGGTCATCCCCGGAAAACCTCGGCGACCGGTTCAACAGCAAGGGGAATGAGATGTTCCCTTTCCTGGATATGGTTAACGATCTGTATTTTTCTTCCGACGGGATGGGGGGAAGAGGGGGTTATGATATTTTTGTATGCAGGTATACCGGTGAGGGCTGGGAAAAACCGGCTAATCTTTCCTCCCGTATCAATACAGCCGCCGATGATATCGCGTTTACAATGGACTGCACCGGAGATACCCTGGCTTTTTATACTGTCCGGCAGCTGTCAGGTAATAAGGAAATGCAGCTCCATGTCATAAAAGCCGGTTTTGCAGACACTTCAGGAACAAGGGAAGGCCTTACATCCGCGCTTCTGACCATCGCAGGACAGGGCGGGGAAAGGATTGCCGCCACAGTTCCCCAAGAAACCGGTGCCGGTGACGTTTCGCAACCCGACAGTTCGAAGAGGGTCGCAAACGTTAAGCCGGAGGATAAATCTGCGAAGACTGCAGGAGCAATAAGGCAGGGTCCCAAAAATACCGGAACAAAGAACCCTCCCGCTACATCACGCAATCCTGCAAATACCGGGGCGAAACCAACTGGAAAACCTTCGGGGACAAACATACAGGCGAATGATACCCCTGTTTACCGGGTGCAGTTTGCATCAAGCTCCAGGCCTAAGGGCAGCTACCAGATCACTGTCGACGGAAACCCGATGAAAACGTGGGAATACAATTACAAGGGCATATATCGCGAATGTGTGGGCGAATACAGCACACTCGCACCGGCAAAGAAACTCCAGTCTGCCTGCCGGAAGTCCGGGTTCCCCCAGGCGTTTGTGGTCGTCTTCGTCAATGGAGAACGAACGGTGGAAGCGAAGTACTTCAGGTAAGATCAGATCTCGTACCCTTGCCTGTAGAAAGGGACGATCAATTTGTCGGCTTCGGCAACGTTCGTTTTCATATTTACATGGTCGTAATGCAGCTTTCTACCGGTACGCATAGCAATGACGGCCAGGTTCAGGCTTTCAGTCACCGGGTCGGCAAAACCGAAATGGGCCCGCCCGGGTTTTCCTCCGCGGCAAGCGCTGATCCAGTCACCGATATGATCACCGGAGCGTTCAATGAACGGCGCCGGGGCTTCATAAGCCATGCTTGCCGCATCGGGGATAAGTCGCGGCTTTCCCCCGTGGAAATCAGCCAGGATCTTCCCTTTCTCTCCCACAAAAAGCATCCCTTCCGCGGGCAATAGCTTTTCCGTCTTTTTCCAGTTCCTCAGGTACAAGCGGCTTCATGCCCCCGTCATACCAGTGAAGGGCCACGGGCGGCATATTTTCCCGTCCCGGGAAAGTGAAATGTGCTGTCATTGCGCGTGGATGCGCAACGCTGTTATCAAGATGTGCAGGTATCCCGTTGATCACGTCGCAGTATGTGCTCCCGCTTGCCTGGATGGTGTCGGGAAAGCCCAGCTTCAGGGCCCTGAAGATCACATCGAAGGAATAGCAGCCCATGTCGCCGATGGCACCGGTGCCGAAATCGTACCAGCTTCTGAACACGGTGTGGGTATATTGGTAGCTGAAGGGGCGGAAATCGCGCGGACCCAGCCAGAGATCCCAATTGAACCCTTCCGGCACAGGCTCCCCGGCCGGAATTTTTGTGAACCCCGACGGCCATACGGGGCGGGTGGACCAGTTGTGGACTTCATGAACCGCGCCGATCGCCCCCGTCCATATCATTTCACAAAGCTGATCTGTCGATTCATCCGAAGAATTGGCCGTCAAAACCTGGGTTGCCACGCCGGTTTTTTTGGCTGTTTCTGCCATTACCCGTGCTTCATGCACCGAATTGGTCATCGGCTTCTGGCACATCACATGCTTTCCCTTCAGCATGGCCCTCACAGAAGCCTGCGCATGCTGATGATCCGTGGTACCCACTACGACAGCATCAAGATCCTGCATTTTTTCAAGCATTTCGCGGTAATCTTCATAAGCCGTGCATCCTTTATATTTTGATCCTCCCTTTTGCTTACCGTACCAGGTCTCCACGATACGCTTCGCCGGCTCCCTGCCGGCCCTGCAGCCTTCAACCCCCTCGTCCCAGGCTTCTTCCTCTATAGATCGCCGGATCATGTTCCGCAATTCGTATTTCCCCCAGTTCATATAATTGTCGTCCTGCCTCACCGGGTCTGCCACCGCAATGATCTGTAATTTTGGATTTTTCAATAGTTCTAGCATCACACGGGTCCCCTGGGTCCCGTTTCCGATACAGGCAACTGTGACCTTATCGCCCGGGGTAACACGGCCCCTGCCTCCCAGGACATAGCCCGGAACAATGCTGAAGGCAGCAGCTTTTGCCGTTGTACCAACAAACTGCCGCCGGTTGATCTTATCCATGGTATGTAGTTTTATAATTATTTTGATTCAATTTCCTTTACATCAGTGGTTTAAATCATTTTCCTTACAATTCCTTTATAAAGACATTCCTGAACTGCACAAGTGCCGGAGGGCTCACCCACTCACCATTCATCTTATCACCGTGATGCTGGAGGCCGATGGGACCCGATTCGGGAATTCCCGGCAACTGAGCATTCTCTATGACGATATGGCCGTTCAGTTCAACCGTCAGCCGGTCGCCTTTCATTGTGATCTTGTAGGTATTCCATTCCCCGATATTATGATCCGCATTATAAACCGGAGTGACGGCCTTCCTGACTTCCGGTGGCATGTTTTCATCCATACGGTAGCCGTAAACCTCGCCGGATCCGATGGGCCAGCACCAGATATTCACCTGGGATTTACCCTCCCCGCGCAATAAGATCCCTGAATCGGAATCCGGGACGATCATGGTGATCTCCTTCCCGTTTTCATCCCTTTTATGCAAACCACTGGGCAGAATAATGGGAACCCGGGGATTTTTGTACGGGGTCTCCTTGATCCGCCAGTCCACATAAAGTACAAAATCCCTGAACTTCCTCTCCGTCCAGAGGCTCTTATCTTTAACTGCTTCACTCATGGCGTCGTAGTCGATAACACCGTCAACAATTTTCCAATGACCGTTATCGCCTTCAGGAACTACCCAATTGGTAAAATCGCTGCTGTTGAAAAGAGAGGTGAAACCCGGGGGGATCCCTGTATGGTTTGCCGTGACCTGGGGAAAAAGCGGCAGGCTGATCACGAGAATGATCAGAAATGAAAAGATGTGCTTTTTTTTCATCGGGTTTTGTAGTTTTGGTTATGTTACGCTGCCGGAAGAAGGCAGATGTGAATTATTGCATAAGTTAGGGGATATCTTTTCAAAAAGCAAGAATGTTAATTTTGAGGAACAAAGACTACTTTGCGTTGTTTAACTAATATCAGAAAGAAAACTTGACAACCCTTCGACTTCGCTCAGGGACCGGTCAATTCGATGAACGAAGAACTTTTCGGATGGTTGTAAGGCAGGCAAAAAGCTCTTAATGAGAAAACCATTGAATTTTAGATTTATACATAAGGGCCTTTTGCCTGCCTTACAACCATCCGAAAAGTTCACCCATTTGAATGAAGTCGCCGGTCCCTGAGCGAAGTCGAAGGGTTGTCAAGTTTCCTTGCAAACACTAACTAACACATTACGGGGCTGATCCGAGGAAAGCGTTCCGCCGGAACAGCCCGATCCCGTTCAGGGATGAAGAGGGTAAAAACCGTAAAACAAGGAAGAATGGTCAGGAACGACTATGAAACGCTCTCCCAGGCCATGAACGGTCTCGCGGAAAGGGGATATGAAAAAGATTTGACGGATGAAGTGTTACGGGATGAAGACGAAAAGTATTGCATTGTCGAAACCTACCGGTTCGAGGGAATGACTAATCCGGATGATTCATCAGTACTATACGCCATCGAATCTGACAGCGGCGGGAAGGGTATCATCGTGGATGCATACAATGCAGGTGCGGATACCCGTAAAACCGAAGCCATAAAGAAACTGAAGATCAAAACCTGAACTTTACCCGGAGAGACGGTGATTAAATCACGGGATCATTACCAGCCGGGGGAAATTCAGTTCAGATAAAAGAGACAAAAATTGATTTCAGCGTTTAAATCTATTAAAACATTGACCCTGAGCTGCCCGGGCAAATGAATTTTCATGTTTGATCTTACCCGGGAGTTTTGTCACAAAAGTTCCGGGGAATAAAACTACCTTCAATGTACACCGAATTCACAAACGACCCCGAAATCGTTAAGCTTACCAAAAAAACCCTCGAACTCAGGAAGACAGGAAAGAAATTCTCTGATGTCACAGATGACCAGGGATTCCAGTATGTTGACCTTGTTCAGGAGGGAGGTGCTGTACTGGGTATTGCCCTTGTCGGTTATACCTATATCCTCGAACAGACCGGTATACGGTTTTTCAGCCTTGCCGGAACTTCAGCCGGAGCTATCAATACCATGCTCATGGCAGGATTGTCTCCTATCGGAGATCCTGTTTCCGAAAAGATCATGGATGCCATTACAAAGGTCAATCTTTTCGATTTTGTCGACGGAAATGCGAAGATCAAGAAGATGATCCAGAAAATGATCGAAAAAAAAGGCCATACCGCCTGGAATATCGCTATTAATGCCATCCGGATCTACAAGACGTTGAAGAGCAAACTCGGCATCAATCCCGGCGACAATTTCGAAGAATGGATGTCGGCTCTCCTGAAAAGCGAGGGCATTATAACTCTCAAAGAACTGAACGACAAAAGGGCTAAACTTCCGGCAGGTCTGAAATTTACCGGCGGATCTGATGATAAATTCACCGCTGAGCTTGCCATTATCAGTTCCGATATCACAACCCATACCAAGGTTGAATTCCCAAAAATGGCCGGCCTCTACTGGAAAGATCCTTCCTCGCTGTCTCCTGCCCGCTTTGTAAGAGCCTCGATGTCAATTCCTTTCTTCTTCGAACCCTTTTTAGTGAAGGATCTTCCGAATGCAGGAAAGTCACTGGTTCCTGACTGGGATCTTTATGCGAAATATTTCGGGGAAGTGCCGCCGGCAGTACGATTTGTCGACGGAGGAATGCTTTCCAACTTCCCGATCAACGTCTTCCACCGGCCGGGCAATAAAATCCCGCGCAAACCCACATTCGGCGTGCGCCTTAGCACGTATCGACGGAGCTACAGCACGACGGATTCATTATTCGGCTTCAGCGGAGCCATGGTGAGTACCATGAGGCAGATCTATGATTATGATTTCCTGCTGAAGAATCCCGACTTCAGCCGCCTGATCTGCCGGATCGATGCCGACCGGAAATTCAACTGGCTGAATTTCAATATTTCTCGCGAAGAACAGATCGAACTATTCAGGCTGGGTGCAGCCAAAGCCCTTGACTTCCTGCAGAAATTCAACTGGGAAGAATATAAATCGGTGCGGCAGGCATTGATCGATGCGGAGAACGTGTAATTTTTTCGGGTTACCCTGGCGGGTTTTGATAACCTGCCAGGGTTCCGGTACCGGAAAAAACATAGCACAGCCAACATTCCCTTTCATGCCGGCTTTCAGAAATAATGTTCTGATCTGCCCGGAATTTCGCTCTGGTCCTGTTATTTCCCGGACTTTAAAAGTTTTTCAGCCCTCAGCCAGTCCTCCTCGGCACTTCCCGGTTCACCCCTTGATATCCTTTCGAGATAAATTTCACCCGCTTTTCGCCGGATATCCTCCAGTGATGGCGATTTCGCAGATGAATCGGGTTTTGGGGCTGCTTTTGGTTTGGAAGCTGCGGGTTTAGCAGCGCCGGCAGATTTGGCGGCAGCCGGTTGGGCGGTGCTTTTTGGTTTTGTCCCGCCGGTTTCCGAAGTTGTCTTTTTTGTTGCCATACGTTCAATGATTATGTAGCGTTTATTAGCTTATTCAATAGCCATAACGATTAATCGGGGCAATTCGTTCAACCATTCATCAAACTCTTCCGCATTACGAAATTTACACCAATATAAATTCACAAACAATAATTCGGAAACACTTCCGTCAATTTTTGATCTGGTGAAACCCGGCGGGTTTTTAAAACCTGGCAGGTTTCAGGTAATGCATAAATTTCATGTATATTTGTAATAAACCAACGTTGTATGCTTACGGTTCTTGAACATCCCATGATCACGCACAAGCTTAGTCAGATGCGAAGGAAAGAGACCGGAACCAAGGACTTCCGGCAAATTCTGAACGAGGTGGCAGGTCTCATGGCTTTTGAGATTACCCGCAATTTACCCATGAGGGACATCGATATCGAGACACCGGTGGGACCCTGCCATACCAGGGAGTTGGCACGGGATATCGTCCTCGTTCCCATACTGCGTGCCGGGCTGGGGATGGTCGATGGTATCACCAATCTTATTCCTACGGCCCGGGTAGGGCATATCGGGATGTACCGTGACCCGGATACGCTTATGCCGATGACCTACTTTTATAAATTTCCTTCCGGTCTTCCCGATTCCATAGTTATGGTGCTGGATCCGATGCTCGCTACAGGCGGAAGTGCCAGTGCTGCGATCAGGGAGGTCAAAAATCACGGTGCAGGGGCCATCCGGCTGGTTTGCGTGGTAGGCGCACCTGAAGGCGTGGAATGCATAACCCGGGATCATCCGGATGTGGATATCTACCTTGCAGCCCTTGATGAAAAACTGAACGAACACGGGTATATACTTCCAGGGCTCGGAGATGCCGGAGACAGGCTTTTCGGCACCCGTTAGGAGAGATGCCGGCACAGGCTGCCCTGCTGTTGGGATGGCGAAACCTGAAGCGGATGTCAAAGTCGTTCACAGAATATTCTTACTTCCAAACAATAAGTAATTGATTTTATAGTGAGCCTTTTGAGATAGCTATCCCTTAAACACCTCTTGAAATTTGACATTCAAAGGGCGAAGGATTATCTTTACTCTTCCTGTCCTTCAAGCGCAAACTTTAGCTCCAACCTCTGTTCTTTTTATTTCCCGGAAAGTATATGTGATCAAAAAAGTATGGTATAAATCCCGGAAATCATGAAAAATTCAAACCGATTACAGTTTCTCCTTCTCCTGGGTTTTCTGTCACTTACCCGGCTTTCAGCCGGACAGGAACTGCCGCAGATCATCGCCATCAGGGAACTCGAACTAACGCCAGGAACCAACGAGATCGTCTTCCAGAATTATTACAACAAATGGTGCCGGAACATTAAACTGAACACCAAGGGTGTCAGTGCATGGATCATGAAAGGGTACCATGGTGCCAGAAACGGAAAATATGATATGGTCTGGGGGTTCAATTACATGGAGACCCGCGATTATTACTTTCCCGTTTCAGATATCACCAACTACCCGAAATGGAATGCCGCACTGGACAGGTTTCAATTCCAGGCTCCGCCTGAACCCCTGGTGGAAGATATAAATGATTACACCGATTTCGTGGTTGTCGGCTATGACCAGATGCTGAATCCGAAACTCGGGGAGATGATCTCCATCACTTACCCGGAAGTAAAACCGGGTAAGGAGAAAGAACTCGAAGAGTTTGTTGCCGCTAAATTCAACAATGCCTTTCAGGATAATGTCGATGGATATTTCGTCTACCTGCTGAAAGGAAACCGGGGTGAATTCAAGGGAAGATATGCCATCCTCCGGATCTTTGATACTTTTGGGCGCAGAAAACTTTATTTTCCGGATGATACGGGTAAACCCTCACAAGCATTGATAAAGGCGCGGAAGCAGATCAGCAGCACCATGGAAAAATTCCAGTCATATTTCGCTTCCTCCCCGATAGCCGGGAGCGAGGATTTCGTGGTACTTTACTAGGATCTCTTCACAAGATCTACATCCCCTTCCGGGGCTACCTGTTCGATACTGATCTTCAAACCAGGAAAATAATCCTTTCCTCTCCTGTGATTATTGATTGAACCCATCACAAACAGCAAGACCAGGCCGGCAAGCACCATGGCTACGGTCCGGGACTTTTTCACATCACCGTTCAATATTGTAGTAAGTGCATGGTAGACCATCAGGACACCATAAAGATCGATGAGGAGATCAACTGCAAGACCGGCACCGTAACCAACAAGTCCGGCGAAACCGAATAATACTTTTACAGGCATAAGGATTAGCAGCGAAGCAGCAACCCTGGCATTCGTCTCCATATTTGTATGCGCTCTGGCAAGGGAAGAAAGAACGAGCATGATGAGCGTTCCGATAATCAACCCGATCAGAGCGCTAATGGTTATTGTGATTATCTCCCTTATGAACCCGGGGACGATGGTATAGGATCCCGTCCTCCCGATCAGGCTGATAGCAATCCAGAACTGAAAAAGAAATCCGGCAAGGGCGCCATAAATTGCCGCCTTTACAAGAGGTTCGGTAAATCCACCGGTGGTTTTCATTGTTGCGAAATATTCGCGCGGCCGGAGTAGGGTTTGCCGGGATTCCGAGAGAAAATCCCGGAAATTGAAAGAAGGGTCAGTCATTGTCAGGTATATTGAAATTCAGGTGCATGTTCATTTCTTTTTGAAAGCATCATCAAACGCCTGGGCAGAAGGTGCAAAATCTATTCTTCTCACGAATTCACACGCCTCCCGCGCACCATGATCGCGGTCCATCCCGCTATCCTCCCATTCAATGGAAAGGGGACCGCTGTAACCGATCCTGTTTAGTACCCGGATGATCCCGCCAAAACGGACGTTTCCCCGTCCCGGGCTTACGAAATCCCAGTATCTCCGGGGATCCCCGAACATGGTATGACCTCCGAAAACCCCGGCTTCGCAGGGCTTGTCCGACCATGCTGCATCCTTGATGTGGACATGGAAGATGCGGTCGCTGAAACGGTTGAGAAATTCGATATAGTCTACTCCCTGGTAGCCAAAATGACTGGGATCGAAATTAAACCCGAAAGCGGGATGGTGCCCGATGGCCTCCAGGGTGCGTTGCGCAGATACGATATCAAAGGCTACCTCCGTAGGATGGGCTTCAAGCGCAAACTTTACACCCAGGTCTTTGAAGGCATCCAGAATCGGCAGCCAGCGCCTCGCAAAGTCTTCATAGCCTTTATCGATCATTTCCCTGGTAAGAGGTGGAAAGGCATATAACATATGCCATATGGGGCTACCGGTAAATCCGGCGACGGTTTTAACACCCAGCCGGGCAGCTGCCTCGCCGGTTTTGATGATCTCGGCGGCAGCCCTCTGCCGGACGCCTTCCGGGTCACCATCTCCCCAAATATAAGCGGGAAGAACGGATTTATGTCTTTCGTCGATAGGATCGCAGACGGCCTGCCCGACAAGATGAGTAGAGATCGTGAAAAGTTTCATACCGTACCTATCGAGCATCTTCCGTTTTGCATCGCAGTAAGCCTGGTCGGCCTTATCAACTTCAAAGTGATCGCCCCAGCAGGCCAGCTCAACGCCGTCGAAGCCGAACGAGAGGGCTTTCTCACATACTTTCTCGAGGGGCAGGTCTGCCCATTGTCCTGTGAATAATGTTACCGGTCGGGCCATAGCGTAAAAATTTTATATTCAACGTAATCATTATGTTCTGAAAGAGGTCCATTTCTCCGGACTGCCGGCGGATTCAAGGAGGGTATCGATAAACTGCATCCCTCTCAGTCCCTCATGTACATCCGGAAAATCGAGCGCTTCGCCGGGCGGTTCAATCCCTTCTTCACGGCACTGAATGCAGGTTGCGACGTTCCTGTATATATTGGCAAAGGCTTCGATCAGACCTTCGGGGTGCCCGGAAGGAAGCCGCGTATTGTACATTGCCGAAGGACCGAGCCATGCAGTCCCTGTTCGCCGGACCTCCGCGGGGCGGTCAGCCCAACGGATAATCAATGTGTTTGGTTCCATCTGGTGCCATTCGATCCCGCCCTTTTCACCATAGACGCGAATGGCCAGGCTGTTTTCTTCCCCCGCCGATACCTGGCTGGCATACAGGATCCCCCTGGCCCCATTGTCAAAATGCAGTAAGACATTGCCATCATCGTCGAGCCGGCGGCCCGGTACGAAGGTGGTCAGATCGGCGCAGAGTTCCGTTACCCTGAGGCCCGTGATGTATTCCGCCAGGTTCAGCGCGTGGGTACCTATGTCGCCCATACATCCCGATTTACCCGATCTTCCCGGATCGGTTCGCCAGGAAGCCTGGATATTCCCGCCATTTTCCAAAGGATCACTAAGCCATCCCTGCGGATATTCAACGACGATCTTGCGAATAGTTCCAAGGTGCCGCCCGGAAACAATATCCCTCGCCTCCTTGACCATGGGATAGCCGGTATAGGCATGAGTGATGGCAAACATCAGACCTGTGGATTCCACAAGACCTGCCAGGATGGCTGCTTCGCCAGTCGAGTATGTGAGCGGTTTGTCGCTGATCACATGAAAACCATTCTCCAGGGCAAGCTTTGCAGGTTCGAAATGACGATGATTCGGTGTAACGATGCAGACAAGATCCATACGCCGGTTTGCCGGCAGAGAACTTTCTTTCTCCATCATCTCCCGGTAATCAGGATAAGCCCTTGAGGGATCGATATAATATTTATGCCCGGTGATCGCAGATTTCTCCGGATTGGAACTGAAAGCCCCGCAAACGAGTTCGATCTGACCGTCAAGCGCGGCTGCATTGAAATGAACATTGCCGATGAAGGAACCCGGACCTCCGCCCACCATTCCCATCCTGATTTTTCTTTTTTCCATTTATACTGATGATTTGCCTTACGAAAACATCTGCGGGATCTTGTTATTCCTCTTTGCCATTATAATTTTCCAGCAATTCGACCACGATACCCAGCCGCTTACCCGCATCAATATAGCTGTATTCGCCGCTTTCCCAGCCTCCGCTTTGAACTTCGGGCATACCGTGCTGCCGGAAAAGCCCGACGTGTTTTTCCATCCCGTTCACCCAAAAAGCGATGTGATGAAGGCCCTCACCATGCTTCTCGAGAAAATCATTCCAGGTGCTAGGCTCTCCAACCGGCTGGATGAGCTCGATCTGAATGTTATCCAGATTGAAAAAAGCCAGTTTGGCCTTTGCATCCGAGTGTTGACCGTTGTACATGGTGGGTTTGTTTTCGGGTTCTTCCGTAACCGAGATTCCCGGTACGGGCACATTAAATAATTCAGCATAGGCAGCGGCCGATTTTTCAATGTCTTTAACGACGATGGCTACCTGAGCCATCTTTTTATTATCCAATAAATTCATATCTTTTTTTCTGTTAAGAATGAATCCGCTGGTAAAGATACCAAGGGTAAAAATAACCAGGGACATGGCAATGGAGAGGAGTTTTCGTTTCATGAGGCACTGGTTTTGAGAATGAATGATCAAATTATGACATTTTTTGCGAAATGCAAAGGCCGGAAGGTTATTATAGAACATTCGGTGAAGTTATCCGTATAAAACCTTGTCTCTAAAATAAATCCAGACAATTACCGATGAAATTCATATGATTGATGACAACACAAAGGTGACTTTATAATAATCGATCATGTGGGTTCCATTATACTTTTAAAATCAAAATTTTCTCATATAATGAAAAAGAGCCTGAAAACCCTTCTCGCCGGTGCCCTGGTCTTCATGATCTGCGGTGCTCCCACCATTTCCTTCGATGCATTATTCCCTGCCGAACGTACCATACCCGCAGGTATTAAGAGCCTTGCCATCATCGACAGGAGCCAGACCGATAAAAAGACTTTCAATATTATCGAGGGCGGCCTTACCGGTGAAGGGATTAAGCAGGACAGGCTGGCTTCGCAGATCTGTATCGACGGACTGTACACCCGGCTTACTAATTCCCGCAGGTTTACAGCAGTCAGAACGCTGAAACAATATAAAAATTCAGGCACGGGGATTGAATTCCCGGACCCGCTCGAATGGAAGGAGATTGAGGACCTATGCAAGGAATTCAAAACAGATGCCATTATCTCACTGGATATTTTCGATTCGGACTTCCTCGTGGATTATGCACAGGTCAAGGTGGGGTTCCGGTTATACGATCCCTCCACCAGGACCGTGATCGATGAGGTCAGGTATTCTCAGAAAATGAAATGGGATCAGCCGGTAACCACCGTCGGAGCGATTATAAACCGCGTATTGGATAAGAATGATGCGATCCGTGATGCATCCTATGAGTCAGGGGTCCGGTACGGGCAAAGAATATCCCCCAGCTGGTTCAGGGTTTCCAGGCTTTATTATAAACGTGGCAAAGGCAATGATGATCTTAAGGAAGGTGCAAGAATGATGGAGGTGAATGACTGGGATGCTGCCATCGAAGATATGAACAGGGCTATGAATGACCGTCACAGGAAGGTCAGGGGTCGTGCGTCCCATAACCTGGCCGTGATCTACGAGATCCTGGGCGATTATGATCAGGCAAGGGAATGGGCCCGTGATGCCTGGGGAAAATATAAAAACAAGGATTCAAAGGATTACAGCTACGATCTTGGCCAGCGGATCGACGAGATCAACAGGCTCAAACTGCAAATGGAGGATCAGTAAGGAAATCAAAAGCGGATTCTTCTGACCTTCATTCATCTGAGTGAAACAAACTCAAAATTTTCCAGCTTTGCAACGGTCTTCCTTAAACTCTTGCTGTTTCTAATTGCGTTATGGATATTCCAATACCTAAAAACGAATTCAATCAGACATCCATTATAATTCGGACCAATGGATGCATTTAAATTTATAGGTACTATATCCTCCCTGATTCTTCTGATTCTTGATTTTTTAGCTAAACTGATTAAAGTTCTTTTTGGATCATAATCATTTTCAGGTTCCATTGGAAAATTTGCAGCTGGAACTTTGAAAAAATCAGATAATCCTGCAATATCTGCAAGCAGCCAGGCTTCAACTTCCCTCACAGCAATTCTGTAAATGAAATTCGGATTTACCTGAAAGTCTATCCAGTCTTTTATAAGTGAGAGTGGACAAGCGTAAGTATCCAGATCAGTAAGCATAAAAAAAGGAGA
Source organism: uncultured Bacteroidales bacterium (assembly GCA_963771005.1). Taxonomy (GTDB): domain Bacteria; phylum Bacteroidota; class Bacteroidia; order Bacteroidales; genus DASQZK01. The sequence continues at coordinate 310,055 of CAVYRO010000003.1, read as the reverse complement.
AATAACAGAAGCCTGGCTAAATCCTCTAATATTTGATTTCAAATATCCATATCCCTTTCCCGGATAAGAATTCACAATAGAGTACTTGCTTTCGAAAAGATTCAGTAATTTTGACATAATCACTTCACTGAGATCATCTTCAAAAACTAAATTCACATAAATCATATCCGGAAAAGAGTGAGTTGATTGATATTTTTAGGTTTGGTCCTGGGCAGAATTGCATCAGCCGGAGTTAATCCACCCTCCATCATCGCTCTTACCTCCGGAATAGATGAAGTGGCCTTTACCTCTGTACCCTCAACGGATGGAGTCAATAATAAGATCTCATCAAGGGATATTCCTTTATCTGTTAACAGATCAAGACTATGTGTTGTAATGAGAACTTGCTTTTGTTTAGGCTTCTGAAATTTATAAATCAAAGCAGGAATGCGCGAAATAATGGCGCTATTTAATGAGAGCTCAGGTTCTTCCAAAAGTAACAGACTATTGCTCTCCTGTAAAGACCACAGAAGGGCTATTAAACGAAGTGTTCCATCTGAAAACTGATCTTCCCGTTGTTTACCTGCTTTAGGTCGCCAATGATCATAGACGGCTTCGAGATGAGGTCTGCCATTTACTTCTTTATATTCAAATTTATTAAATTGTGGAACGGCTATTTTTAATGCATCTTCAATGCGTCTCAACCATGCATTCCTCGTCTTCTCATTTACTTTTGAAATCCTTTCCAAAAAACCTTTACCAAAAGGATCTCCAGGCAGATCGGGACCGGTAAAAGCAGCGGGATGTTTTAAAAGTTGAGGTAAAAGATGCAGATAAACTGCATTTTCTAAAAAACGTGCTATCTCACGGAAATCTTTATTCGAATTGATCTGCTCGAGATGTGTTTGTGTAAGCCTCTCCTTATCTTTCATATCATTCTTATCCGGTCGGTTTAAAACATTATTGTCCCCTTCCCAGACTCTTTCATATGTCAGAAAAGGGAGACGGTTACCCCTAACTTCCTGTTTTATTCCAATCGCGTACTTCCAAAGAATTTCTTCTGTTCCAAATTCGGAAATTGTGATCTCAATTTCAACATCGGGATGCGAACGTGCGGCCAGACAACGGATTTTTGATATGCCTCCTCTCTCCAATACGGCATTTTGCAATCCACCACCAGGTTTCGCTATATCTCGTAAAAATCGAAATATATCCAGGAAATTGGATTTCCCGGAGGCATTCGGCCCAACAAGGAAAACCCTATTTTTTAATGGAACATCGACTTCTTTGAAATTCTTCCAATTCTTTATTTTGATTCGTGAGATTATCATTTAGTCTATCAATGAATTCAAAAAAAACTTCAATTCAGATAATTTGTCAATAAATTTTGCTTATTCCTATTCTTATATTTCAGAGAAAGGTAATAAGAAATCGATTACTTTCAACGATCGAAATATAAAATTTGTTTTTACAACATTACTCAAGAACCTATTGCACCAGATTTCGCAGCCTTTTTTTAGTTGCTGTCATAAATTTATCATTCGGATTTTTAATTTTGTAATTTCTGCCGATCGCACAAATAAAAGGTTTATTCGTTATTCAACCGGGCAATTATTTACATAAAAACATTTTCAATGAGTATGTTAAAATTAGACATCAGCAGGGTCTACGATTTTGTTAAAAAAGCAGACATCGATAACCTGGAAAAAGAAACGATGAAACAACAGGAAAAACTGCACCGGGGAAACGGTGCGGGCAATGATTTCCTGGGCTGGCTTCACCTTCCTTCATCCATCACGGAAGAACATCTCATCGATATCGAAAGAACGGCAAAAAGCCTCGGTGAAAAGGCTGAAGTCGTGGTTGTTGCCGGCATCGGCGGATCCTATCTTGGTGCCAGGGCGGTCATCGAAGCTCTCGGCGGGAGCTTTGAATGGCTCAAACCAAAACCCGGTTTCCCCACCATCATCTTTGCAGGGCAGAATCTTGTGGAAGATTATCTCGCCGAACTCATCGGACTGCTTAACAATAAAACCTATGGCATCGTTGTCATCTCCAAGTCGGGAACGACCACGGAACCGGCTCTCGCTTTCCGGCTGCTGAGAGATCATCTCGAGAGGAAGGTGGGAAAGGAGAGAGCACGGGAACTCATCGTTGCGATCACAGATAAAGAAAAGGGAGCGCTTAAAAAAGTGGCAACCGATGAAGGTTACAAGACCTATGTAATCCCGGATGACATTGGGGGCCGTTATTCCGTTCTCACTCCTGTCGGACTTGTACCCATTGCAATTGCTGGATATTCGGTAAGGGAACTTGTTAAGGGTGCGGCAGACATGGAGAAAAATACGGCTGAGGATATCCCCTTTGCCGAAAATCCCGGCGCACTTTATGCCGCCGTCAGGAATGCCCTGTACCGGAAGGATAAAAAGATCGAGATCCTGGCTAACTTCCACGATAAACTCGTATGGTTCTCCGAATGGTGGAAGCAACTCTTTGGGGAGAGCGAAGGCAAGGAAAACAAGGGGATCTACCCTGCAAGCGTACATTTTACGGCCGATCTGCACTCGATGGGCCAGTATATCCAGGAAGGGGAACGGCATATCTTTGAAACCGTGATCTCCGTGAAACAACCCGGTCATCACCTCGTGGTTCCGTCCGACAGGGAGGACCTCGACCAGTTGAATTACCTGGCAGGCAAAAGGGTGGATGAAGTCAACAAGATGGCAGAGCTGGGAACCATGCTCGCACATGTCGACGGAGGCGTCCCGAATATTAAAATTGAGATCGAAAAGATCAATGAATACAACATAGGCCAGCTGATCTACTTTTTTGAGAAAGCTTGCGGGATAAGCGGATATATGCTCGGCGTCAATCCCTTCAACCAGCCGGGGGTGGAAGCCTATAAGAAGAACATGTTCGCACTTCTGGAGAAACCCGGGTTTGAGCAAGAGACCAGGGCCATCAAGAATAAGCTTTAAATGGTTTGAAATGGTTTGAAATGGTTTTAGGTGGATAGAACTCCATTCAACAAATCAACAAATCAACAGATCAACAAATTCTTCCGGGAGTTTCACCACAGATTTCACAGATTATCACAGAAAGAGATGTTTGATATGGTATGAAATGGTTTGATATGGTTTGATATGGTTTGATATGGTTTGAAATGGTTTGAGATGGTTTGAGATGGTTTGAAATGGTTTGAACCCCATTCAGCAAATCACCAAATTCATCGGGGAGTTTACCACAGATTTCACAGATTATCACAGAAAGAGATGTTTGATATGGTATGAAATGGTTTGAAATGGTTTGATATGGTTTCAGGTGGTTTCGATCCGGCATAAAAATTATGTATTGCAATACATAAAAATTAAAAATTTATTGTATTGCGATACATAATTTTTTCAAAAAAATTGTATTGGGATACAAAAAATAGGAATACAGTCTCCCGTAATTTGTATTTCATGATCCCTGAATGTGGTTTTTCTGCATCATTCACCGGTTCTTCACCAGCTTGTGCTTCACGGTAAATTCCTCCAGAACCTGCTCGAGGTTAGGCTCTCCGATTTCCTGGAGGTCATAGTACACCCGTGTATTCGGTTTCCTTATCTTCACAACCCTGTTGAGGTCAATGGGCGTCCCGATGATCACGGAATCACAATCCGTATTATTGATGGTGGCTTCCAGGTCCCGAAGCTGTTGATCACCGTATCCCATGGCAGGGAGAAGGGCTCCGATGCCGGGATAGATCCGGAAAGTTTCGGTGAGTTTACCCACCGTATAGGGTCTCGGGTCGATGATCTCCGAGGCACCGTATTTTCGTGCCGCTACGACACCGGCGCCGATTTTCATCTCTCCGTGGGTAAGCGTAGGTCCGTCTTCCACCACGAGCACTCTTTTCCCTCTGATGATTTCAGGATTATCGACACGTATGGGCGATGCGGCATCAATTACCACGGCCCGTGGGTTCACCTTTGCGATACTGTCCCGGACGATCTGTATGGATGAGGCATCGGCACTGTCGATCTTATTGATAATGACCACACCGGCAATCCGCAGAGTCACTTCTCCAGGGTAATATCTCAGTTCATGCCCTGCACGGTGGGGATCCGTGACCGTGATCATAAGGTCGGGAACATAGAACGGGAAATCATTGTTACCCCCATCCCACAGGATAACATCACAACCATCAGGATCTTTCTCGGCCTCCCTCAAAATGGCGCCGTAATCCACTCCTGCGTAGATAACATTTCCACGCACGATATGCGGCTCGTATTCTTCCATCTCCTCAATGGTGCATTTATGTTTTTCAAGATCGGAGATCCTGGCAAAACGCTGAACCTTCTGATCGGCAAGATTGCCATATGGCATAGGGTGTCTGATAGCAACAACTTTCAGCCCTTTTTCCATCAGGATCTCGATGATCTTCCTGGAGGTCTGGCTCTTCCCGCATCCTGTTCTCACAGCACCTACGGCAATAACGGGTTTAAGGCTCTTGATCATCGTCTCTTTCCACCCCGGGATGACAAAACCTGCACCCGTGGCATTCACGAGTGCACTCAGGTTCATTACCCGCTGATAAGGAACATCACTGTAGGAAAAAATGCACTCGTCAATATTATTCTCCCTGATCAGGTCGGCCAGTTTTTCTTCGGGGTAAATGGGTATTCCGTCAGGATATAGTTTTCCTGAGAGCCCGGGAGGATATTTTCTGCCATCGATATCCGGTATCTGGGCAGCAGTGAAAGCAACGACATCGTACTCTTCATTTTGGCGGAAATACGTGTTGAAATTATGAAAATCCCTTCCTGCGGCGCCGATGATGATAACCTTTTTTCTTGCCATAGCCTGGTTGTTTGGTTTACCTGAATTTAGACAGGAACAAAATTGGGAAACATTTAAGAATTATAAAATCTATTAAAAAACATACTGAGTATGCGTTCGAAAAAAAACAGGGATAATCACTGCCTTATGCAAGCCCGCTTTCCATGCCGGTCGAAACACGTTGAAAAACATATCGCGAATAATTCTGGAATGCCCGTCACACCTGGGATAAATCATTTTTATTTTATAACTTTTGATATCTTTATGCGTTATATTTTAAATTTTTGAAAGGATAAATGAATTTCCTGGCACATATATATCTCTCAGGATCCAACGAAAACATCATCGTGGGAAATTTCATGGGAGATTATGTAAAAGGGAAGGAATATCTTAAATATCCGGAAGAAATACGGAAGGGGATCCTGCTGCACCGCGAGATCGATTACTACACGGATACCCACCCGGTGGTAAGGCAAAGCAAGAAAAGGATCGAATCGTATTACAGGAAGTACGCCGGGATCGTGATTGATATCTTTTATGATTATTTCCTTTCATCAAACTGGGCAGAGTACAACAGCTCCTCATTGCCTGATTTCACAAATGGCATACATGCTGTTCTGAGCCGGAATCGTGAAATTTTTCCCACGAATATGCGGGACTGGTTTCCAAATTTCCTGAAGGATAAATGGCTTGTCTCCTACTCCTCCATCGATGGGATTGAAGATGTACTGCACCGTATGTCGTGCCGCACCTCCCTGCCCGATTATACCGGTTACGCCATTGAGGTGCTGAGGGAAGAAGAGCAGGAACTCCATGAAGAATTCAATGAATTTTTTCCGTGCATCCGGGCTCATGTGGAAGCGAAATTCGGCATAAAAACGGGATACCCTTTCCCGGCGGCATGATTGGCTCTGCCCGGCCTTCTGAATCACCTGATAAGTTCCATCCTTGACGCATCCAACCTGAGGAATATAAAAAGCATAAGTGTAAATGCCCACAGGGATGACCCACCGTAACTAAAAAACGGCAGGGGAATCCCGATCACGGGAAAGAGGCCGATCGTCATGGCAATGTTAATGGTGAAGTGGAAGAAGATCACCGAAAAAACCCCATAACCGAGAACGCGGGCAAAGACGCTCCTTTGACGCTCAGCCAGCTGGATCAGCCGTAAAAGCAGGGTAATAAAAAGTCCTACAACAACAAGGGAACCCATGAACCCCCATTCTTCACCGACCGTACAAAAAATAAAATCCGTACTCTGTTCCGGCACGAAATGCAGCTTCGTCTGTGTACCCTGCAGGAAGCCTTTCCCCGAAAATCCTCCCGAACCGATGGCTATTTTCGATTGGTTGACATTATAGCCCGCACCCTTGGGATCGGATTGAACACCCAGCAAGATATTGATCCTGTTCTGCTGGTAATCACTCAGGACATGGTGAAAAGCGTAATCTACCGAAAAAGTATAGATGATCCCCGCGATGACAATGCCGAAAATATAAAATGCTTTGCGGATCCTTTGCCTGAAGATATGGACGAGGTAAAAAACGGTCGAGGGTATAAGGGCTATCAATCCTGCAATATATGGGTCAACCTTCAGGCGGGTGAGGTGGAGTAGCCCGAATACCAGTCCAAACGATACGAGATAAATGAGTGCAACACGCATAAAATTCCTGAAGCTGTGGGTCATGAATCCCCATGCGACAAAACCAGTGAGCAGGATTATGAGGAGGAGAATAAAATTATTAAGTATAAGGATCATAAAGAACAAGGCCCCCAGGGCTAGCAGTATCAACAAGATGACGGCGGGAAAACCCTGGCGGTACAGGGGAAGCATAAAAGAAAAAAAGACAAGGGCTGAGCCTGTATCGGGTTGGAGCAGGATTATAGCGGCAGGCGCGAAAATGATGGCCGCTGCTCTTATAAAAGTCCTGGGATTGGTGACGTTTATATTGAAATCCGAAAGGTATTTGGCCAATGCCAGGGCAACAGCCGGTTTGGCGAATTCGGAAGGTTGTATTTGAAACCCACCCAGAACGAACCAGCTCCGTGCACCGTTGATCTCCCTTCCCGCCACCAGAACACCGAGGAGCATAAGGATCACAGCGCCGTAGATCAGGTAGGCGAAAAAATCATAAAACTTGTAGTCAATGGTCATGACTACAATAGCGATTACCAGCGAGAAACAAATCCAGATGAACTGTTTGCCGTATCTCTGGTTAAGATCGAGAATGCTGGGATGATCTTCGGAATAAACAGCGGAAAAAATGTTCACCCAGCCCAGGATAACGATCACCAGGAAGAGGATGACCGTAAACCAATCGATATTCGCTATGAGATTTCCTCTTTTCACTGATTATTTGCCTCCTCCTTTTTCTTTTCCGTCTTCTGTCTTCCTTTAAGAATGTAGTTTTCAAGCCAGGGCCGGGTCACTTCACCCTTAAGATATCTTTCGATCATCAGGCTGGCGATGGGTGCGGCCCAGGTGGCGCCGAAACCTACATTCTCCACGTATACGGCGATTGCGATCTGGGGGTTTTCCCTGGGTGCAAAGGCGATGAAGATGGAATGATCCTCCCCGAAAGGGTTCTGTGCAGTCCCTGTTTTACCGCAGACCTCAATGTCATTAATCCTGGCTATCCTTGCCGTACTTCCGGCGCCGCCATTTACCACCCTGTCCATACCTTCAACGGCGATCTCAAAATTGGAGCTGTCAATATCGGTATGATGCCTGACTCTGAAGGCAGGATTCTGAGGTTCATTGTCATGGATGTTTTTCAGAACATGGGGGGTATAATAACTGCCACGGTTTGCAATGGTAGCAGCCATGTTTGCCATCTGCACGGGAGTTATTCCCAGCTCACCCTGCCCGATGGCCAGGGATATGATCGTGAGAAAACTCCAGTGGCCAGAACCATAATATTTATCGTAGTAGGAAGATCTCGGGACGAAGCCTCTTAGTTCCCCGGGAATATCCGAACCCAGCCGGTCCCCGAATCCGAAAGAGGCAACATGCCTGCGCCAGTTGTTGAAAGCGGAATCGGTGCGGTAAAACTTCCGGTCCTCCATGATCCTCCGGAGCACATTGCAGAAATAAGCGTTACAGGAGATCTGTATCCCCTGCTCGAGATCCAGCGGTGACATGTGATTATGACAGCCGACATGGATTCCTTTGAAATAATACCCCATATTGCAGGAGAACTCATCGGAAGGGGTCAGAACATTTTCCTGCAATCCAATGAGGCCGTTTATGAGCTTGAAAGTGGAACCCGGCGGATAACTGGCTGCAACCGCCCTGTTGAATAAAGGATTGAGTGTGTCGGAAGCCAGCTCCCTGAAGGTATTGTTCAATCCGTTGCCCACCAGGAGTCCCGGATCGTACGTTGGAGCGCTCACCAGGGTGAGTATCTCACCACTTGAAGGCTCGATTGCCACTATACTCCCCGTAAAATCACCCATCAGCTTTTCGCCGTATTCCTGGAGATCTGCATCGAGGGTAAGGGTAATGTCGGTACCCAGCTTCGCGGGCTCATCGTATTTCCCCGCTTCCCATGAACCCGTGACCCGGTTATGGACATCCACCATGAAATTCTTTTTGCCCTTCACACCCCTCAACAGTTTCTCGTATGTTTTTTCAATCCCGCTGATCCCGATGTAATCGCCCATCTGGTAGTACCCATCCCTTTCAATTGTCTTCCTGTCCACCTCCCCGACATATCCAAGGACATGGGCTGCAATATTACGGGAATAGCGACGGAGTGTCCTGGTCTGAACGAAAAATCCGGGGTATTTATATAGTTTTTCCTGCAGTACCGAACTGATCTCGGCAGGTACCTGTTTCATAAAGATCGAAGGAGCATACCTGTTATATGTGATTGCTTTCTGCAGGCGCTGCTCCAGGCTCTCCCGGGTGAGATCAAGAATGGTACAGAAATCGGCCGTATCAAAAGGTTCCAGCTGGGCGGGATTGACCATGATATCGTATGCTGCCTGGTTGGAAACGATCAGCCTTCCGTTACGATCATAAACAAGTCCGCGCGCAGGGTACTGGATGACCTCACGGCGGGAATTATTCTCGGCTGAAAGCTTGTATGAAGAATCCATGACCTGCATATAGAAGAGCCTGGCAAGAATAACCAGGGCAGCAAGAATCATCAAAGCCCCTATGATATATTTCCTCTCCGCGAACTGATTCATTATCTGCGATAGATAAAAAACTGGCTAATCAGGATTAGCAATGTTGTTAGCAATGAACTGAGAATAGTTCTTAAAAGTATCTGTGACAAGTCCCCGAATCTGAATATTTCGATAAAAAACAGAAAGAGGTGATGTGCCACTACAAGAATGAAGGTGTACTTGGCAAACCAGTTGATCCCGTAGTAGTAGACCCTGGGATAGGTTCCGGGTTCATAGCCGTCCCTGGGCGAAAAATTCTTCAGAACGAATGGTCTCAGGAACGCCATAAACACGGTTGCCGAGGCGTGCATTCCCGGTGTGGAGGTGAACAGGTCAATACTGAACCCGAGTGTGAATGCCGTCAACATTAAAAGCCAGCCCGGAACTTCAAATGGCATAAGTAAAATGAAAATAACATAGAAGTACGGGTTCAGGTAACCGTTCACTTCAATATTATTAAAAATGAGGACCTGAAGCAATACAACGGTGAAGAACCGGATAATATTTCGTACGTATAACCTAATCATTTCCCTGCCTGTTCTCCAGCTCTTTCCTTTCCTCCTGGTAAAAATTACTGATCACGTTTACGTGATATATGTTCCTGAAGTTTGTGGAAAGAGTGACTATTATATCATAAAAATTACCTTCGCCGGGTTTTACACTCTTTACCTGCCCGATCAAGAGGTTGGGGGGGAAGATGGCGGAATAGCCGCTGGTCACCACGGTATCGCCAGGGGTTACCTTTACGTGGCTGGGTATCTCCCGCAATTTTACAGCGGAAGGATCCCTGCCGTCCCATTCGATAATGCCGAAATAGCTGTTCCTCATGATCCTTGCGCTGAGCCTGAAATTTCTGTTGAGTACAGAGATCACGTTTGCAAAATTTTCCGAAACATCACTCACGACACCCACGACTCCCTGTTCCGAGATCACTCCCATATCCCTCCGGATCCCCTGTGCCGATCCTTTGGCGATCATGATGTAATTATATTGCCGGTTTACCGAGTTGTTAATGATCGGTGCAGGAACATAAAAGAAATGCCTTCCCATGGCAAATTCTTTCAGTGTATCAGAAAAAAGAGAGTCGGCACGTGTAACATAAAGAATTTCCGCATTCCGGTCGAGCCGGTTCCTGAGACGGGCATTTTCTGCCACCAGGGCTTCATTCTCCGTTTTAAGGTGAAGGTATTCACGAAAACCCTGCAGATCCGAATAGATAACCCCGGTGACACTCCTCGACAGGCCCATAAAACGCGAGTGTTGAAACCCGTTGAACTGAACGATGAGTACCAGTGATATTCCCTCAAAAAGAAGAAAAAGGAGAATAAAGTAATTCCTTACAATAAATCGCAGAAGATCTCTCATTCTGTCGCAATGCCGCTTTTATCTCATTAAGAAAGTAAACCTGTCCACGTTTTTCAGAGCGATTCCTGTACCCCGGGCGACAGCCTGAAGCGGATCCTCGGCCACATGGAAAGGAATGTTGATTTTATCGGTGAACCGTTTATCAAGTCCCCGCAGAAGAGCTCCGCCACCGGCGAGGTAGATCCCGCTCTGTACGATATCCGCGTAGAGTTCCGGCGGGGTCTGTTCGAGAACAGAAAGGATAGCCGTTTCGATCTTTGAAATGGACTTATCGAGACAATGAGCAATCTCCTGGTAGGAAATAGGAATTTCAATGGGCATGGCCGTCATCAGGTTCGGTCCCCTGACATTGAAGTCGGCCGGGGGATAATCCAGCTCGGGAAGTGAAGAACCTACGCTGATCTTTATCTCTTCAGCGGTTCGTTCCCCGATCTTGATGTTATGCTGGTGCCGCATATAGGTCTGAATGTCGGCCGTGAAACCGTCACCGGCTACCCGGAGCGACTGGTTGCAAACGATGCCGCCAAGGGCGATCACAGCGATCTCGGTGGTACCTCCCCCGATATCAACTACCATGCTTCCGACGGGAGCCTCAACATCAATACCTATCCCGATAGCTGCTGCCATCGGTTCATAGATCATGTATACATCGCGGCCACCGGCATGTTCGGATGAATCTCTCACAGCCCTGCGTTCCACTTCAGTACAACCCGAAGGAATGCATACAACCATCTTCAGGGAAGGAGTAAACAGGCGGTGCTTGTTGTTGATCAGCTTGATCATCCCCCTGATCATCTGCTCGGCTGCATCAAAATCGGCGATCACCCCGTCCCTGAGAGGCCGGATGGTCTTTATGTTTTCATGCGTTTTTCCGTGCATCTGTCTTGCTTTCTCACCAATGGCAATAAGTTTCATCGACCTTTGATCAATCGCTACAATAGAAGGCTCATTGACAACCACCTTATCATTATAAATGATAATGGTATTTGCTGTGCCAAGATCTATTGCAAGTTCCTGCTGAAAAGAAAACCATCCCATATTTTAGTTCAATGTTTAAAATGTCGTACACCAGTAAATACCATAGGAATGCCTTTTAGGTTACAAAATTCCACCGAATCTTCATCTCTTACCGAACCACCCGGCTGAATAACCGCTGTTACGCCGGCTTTCCATGCTATCTCAACCGAATCGGCAAAGGGGAAAAAGGCATCGGACGCCATCACAGCATCCTGCAGATCGAAATTGAAACTGCCCGCCTTTTCTATTGCCTGCCGGAGTGCATCCACCCTGGAGGTCTGGCCCATACCGCTGGCCACCAGCTGCTTGTTCTTCGCAAGGACTATGGCGTTGGATTTTGTATGCTTTACAATTTTATTCGCGAATAAAAGATCCTCAACCTGGGTGGCTGACGGTTCCTTTTCTGTTACAACCCGCAGATCCCCTGCCTCTTCGGTATTTACATCCCTGTCCTGTACCAGCATTCCGTTCAGCACGGACCGGCTGGTCCTTTTCTGAAGTGCATTTGTTTTTTGCACCAGGATAATACGGTTTTTTTTCTGTTTAAGTATATCGAGGGCGTCATCTTCATATGATGGTGCTATTACCACTTCAAAGAAAATTTTATTCATCTCCTCTGCTGTAGAGGTGTCAATTTCCCGGTTGGTGATCAGGATGCCGCCGTAGGCCGAAACGGGATCGCCTGCGAGGGCGTCTTTCCACGCTTCGGAAAGTACGGGACGCGAGGCAATGCCACAGGCATTATTGTGTTTAAGGACGGCACATGTAGTTTCACTGAAGTCGGAAATAAGGCTCACCGCAGCATCGATATCAAGCAGGTTGTTGTAAGAAATTTCCTTTCCGTGGAGCTGATCGAACATCCCGTCAAAAGCCCCGTAAAAAAATCCTTCCTGGTGAGGATTCTCCCCGTACCTTAGCTTCCTGCCCGGACCGGCGGTATGCCTGTACTCACTATTGATCCCGGTATCGAACCAGTTGAAGATCATCGTATCATAATGTGAAGAAACGGCAAAAGCCCTGGCCGCGAAAGCCTTCCTGTCTTCAGCTTCCGAAGCACCTGATTTTTTATCCAGCAGCTCAATAAGTTCATCGTATTGATCCCGTGAAGACAGGGTAAGTACATCCCTGTAATTTTTTGCCGCAGCCCTGATGAGGGAAATTCCCCCGATGTCGATCTTTTCAATTACGGCCTGTTCGTCAGCTCCCGATTGAAGGGTTTCTTCAAACGGGTAAAGGTCGACGATCACCAGGTCGATCTCGGGAATCCCGTATTCATTAAGCTGCTGAAGGTCACTGTCGATATGACGCCGGGACAGAATACCTCCGAACACCTTTGGGTGCAGCGTTTTAACACGCCCACCGAGGATCGACGGGTAGGTGGTCAGATCTTCCACGGAACCGACTGAAATGCCGTGATCTTCTATGAATGTTTTGGTTCCCCCGGTTGAAATAATTTTGACTTTTAATTCATCAAGCTTTTTAATTACCCTGTCGAGATTTTCTTTATAGTAGACAGAAATGAGGGCCGTTTTAATTTTTTTCAAATCACTCATTTATAATTCAAGGATTTAAGGCGTTAAATTTATTAATATCTTACGAATTTATGGTACTTTAGGCCGGAAATTACCTGCCGTTAAAATTATACAAAGGAAACAGTTTCAACTGAATTTAAGAAGGTTTTCAACATATATTTGAAAATAATGCTGAAAGTACTAAAGCTTGTCATCGAGAGTTTTGTTTTTGCCCTGAAGTCAGTGTTTGTCAATAAATTAAGGACATCGCTATCCCTTCTCGGAATTACCATCGGTATTTTCGCCATAATTTCCGTGTTTACCATCGTCGATTCACTCAAGATCAATATACGGGAAAGCATTTCTTCCCTGGGCAGCAATGTGATCTATATTGAAAAATGGCCCTGGACAAGCGAGGAGGGGCAGGATTATCCCTGGTGGAAGTATGTCAACCGGCCGGTTCCCAATATCAATGAATACGAACAACTGGGCGACAGGCTCAAAAATGTAGATGCAATAAGCTTCGTGATCAGGCCACAGACATCTATTCAGTATCACGACAACCAGGTTGAAAATGCAACCATAAACGGTGTAAGCGAAGGATTCGAGGACCTTAAGAATTTCGATATCATGAGCGGCCGCTACTTCTCGTCATTCGAAATGAAATCGGGCCGTAATTTAACGGTAATCGGATACAATGTTGCCCATGACCTCTTCCCCAATTCCGATCCACTGGGGAAAATAATAACGGTGCGGAAATCCAAGCTGAAGATCGTCGGCATCCTGAAGAGGGAAGGGAAAAACAGTTTTGGTGATTCCATGGATGATGCGATCATCGTTCCGGTCAATTATATCCGGAATGTGGTAAATATCAGGAATGAGTCCATGCAACCTGCGATCTGGATCAAAGCTTCGCCCGGGGTCGAACTGGAGGAAGTGAAGGACGAGATCCGGATGCAAATGCGACTGATCAGGCGGCTGAACCCGGAAGAAGAAGATAATTTCGCCCTGAACCAGATCAGCATGATCAACAACCAGCTTGACAAGTTTTTCAGCACTCTCGATATCGCCGGGTGGTTTATCGGCATCTTTTCACTCCTCGTGGGAGGGTTCGGGATCGCGAACATCATGTTTGTTTCGGTGCGGGAACGGACCAATATCATCGGGATCGAAAAAGCGCTCGGTGCAAAACGGTATTTTGTTCTGATGCAGTTTGTATTCGAATCCGTCCTGCTGGCAGTGGCCGGCGGAATTATCGGGCTGATCCTTGTCACCGCCGGGGTCCTTATCATCAACTCGCAAACCGATTTTACCATCTCCCTCACCATGGGAAATATCATCCTGGGGCTGTTCATCTCTTCAGTGATCGGACTGATCTCGGGGATGGCTCCGGCATATTCGGCAGCGCAGCTGGATCCGGTGACGGCTATAAATTCGAGCTTTTAAGCGGACAAAGGAATCTTAAAAAGACGCAGTGACCCGATAAATTCTCTCCAACCGGACTCAGAAGATCCCATACATGAACCGGCCCATCATAAAGTAGATCACCAGTCCCATGATATCATTCATGGTAGTGATAAAAGGGCCGGTCGCTAAAGCCGGGTCAAGCTTGATCTTGTTCAGCATCAGCGGGATAAAAGTCCCGAAGAGGGATGAAAAAATGATGACCACCAGTAGCGAAAGACTCACGGTGAAGGTCAGTGCCAGGGAATCGGAGGTAAGGAAATTATAGACAAAGATGAGCGCCGAGAGGATCGCTCCGTTCATCAGCCCCACCAGGAATTCCTTCGCAAGTTTCCTTGCCGTACGCTCTATTCCCGGCACATTTGCAGCCAGGCTCTGCACGATGATCGCCGAGGATTGAATGCCTACATTGCCCGCCATGGCACCGATAAGCGGTATGAAAAAAGCCACCTGGGGATTGATCTTGATATCCCCTTCAAAACGGCTGATCACCAACGCAACGAGAATTCCCCCGAGCAGCCCGATAAGAAGCCAAGGCAGCCGTGCCCGGGTCATGATCCAGGGCGAATCACCCGGCTCAACGTCGCCGGAAAGTCCCGAGGCCATCTGGTAATCCCTTCCCGCCTCCTCCTGGATCACATCCACCACATCATCTATGGTGATCCTTCCCATCAGCCTCCCAATGGAATCCACAACGGGCAGAACAACGAGATCGTACTTGCTCATGATGGACGCGACTTCCTCCGACGGTGTATCGGTTCGTACCGAGATCACATCGTGCTTGTAGAGAGTTCTGACTTTTTGTTGAGGTTCGGAAAGAAGGAGTTTTTTCAGCGACAATGTTCCACGGAGGATGCCGTCGTCATCGATGACATGGACATAGTATACCTCCCCTACCTCCCCTGCCTGTTTTCGCATTTCCGTGAGGGTGGTTTGGATATCCCAGTTCTCATTCACCCGGATCATCTCCTTGGCCATCAGCCCGCCCGCAGTATCTTCATCGTAACTGAGAAGATCAACAATATCACCTGCCTGCTCCACATCCTTAAGATACTGGAGTACCTCTTCTTTTTTCTCCTCGGAAAGATTGGCGATCACATCAGCTGCATCATCCGAATCCATATGATGAATGAACTGCTCGGCAATGACTTCCGAAGGCAGGGCCCGCAAGAACTTCTCCCTGTCGTCTTCCTCCAGTTCAGCAAGCACATCGGAAGCCTTCTCCCCTTCCAGCAGGAGATAGAGATACCTTGACTCCTCGATCGTGAGGTTGATGTAGATCCCGGCAATGTCCGCGGCATGAAGCTCCCGCATCATCGTCCTGGCGGTCGTCTCATCACGGGCTTCAATGACTTCTCGCAGCCGTTCAATATATTCCCTGGTCAGTTCAAAATTCATTTTACTTGTTTTTGGTATGAATTTCCTGCTCCCCGATGAGCCTGGAAAGCCGTATAAAATCCTCCACACCCAGCTCTTCGGGTCGTTTTTTCAGAAAAGGGTCTTCCCGGTCCAAAGATAATAAAATAGAAGATAAGGAGTTACGCAACATCTTTCTTCGCTGGTTAAATGACATTTTCACAACCCTCCGGAAAACTTCCTCGCTGCAGCCCAGTTCTTTTCTCGTGTTCCTTTCCAGCCGGATCACCGATGATTTCACCTTCGGCGGGGGAAAGAAGGAACCCGGGTTAACTGTGAAAAGATAGGAAACCGTATACCATGTCTGAAGAAAAACCGACAAAATGCCATACTGTTTTGAACCCGGACCGGAAACAAGTCTTTGGGCAACCTCCTTCTGGATCATCCCTACAACCTCCGGCACCGAATCTCTGTTCTCGAGGATCTTGAAAAAGATCTGGCTTGAAATATTGTATGGAAAATTCCCGATAACAGCGAGCTTCTGACCGAAACGCCCGAGGTCCAACCCCAGGAAATCGGCGTGGATGAGGCGGTCGCCCAGCAGGGGCCATTTCAGGTGAAGATATTCGGTTGCCTCCTTGTCGATCTCCACCAGGTATAAATCAATATCCTGCATTTCTGCAAGAGATTTTGTAAGTATACCCTTCCCCGGACCCACCTCGAGGACACTGTCCGCATCCTTCAGCGTAAGACATCCGGTGATACGCTCAGCGATCGCCGGATCCGTGAGAAAATGCTGCCCGAGATGTTTCTTGGGTCTGACCATAAAAATTTTTCATTTACAGGTCGCACATGTTGCGGGTCCCGGGGTTTTTTGCATGTGAGAAATGAGGGATATCGCGTGCAAATAAATAATATTGCCCGTGAATTTACTACTTTTGATCTGTGTGACAGGTAAAATACGGGATCTTTTATTAAGAAAGGGACATTCCCGGGTATTTTTCAACACCCCGGGGTATGAAAATGACCGGCTTCCGGTTCCAAAGTTCCCGCGACAGGTCTCACACGGCATAATTCTTTACCATGAAAAAAATACGAAATCCGTTCCTGAGCCGTGAGGACTATCATTGTTTCGGCTGCTCTCCCGGCAATGATACCGGTCTGAGAATGAATTTTTATGAAGAGGGTGACGATGTTTTTTGCGAATGGACCCCGCGACCGGAATTCGAGGGGTACAACAACATCCTTCACGGGGGGATCCAGGCTACGCTTATGGATGAGATCGCAAGCTGGACCATATATGTGAAAGCCGGAACGGGCGGGATGACCCGCAGGATGGAAACAAGATATAAACATCCCGTCTTCACTGATAAAGGACCTGTAACCCTCAAAGCCAGGATAAAATCAACCGTCCGCCGGCTGGTGACTGTCGAAGTGGAATTACAGGACAGCAGCGGGAAAATCTGTTCGGAAGGTGAGGTTGAATATTTTATCTTCCCTGAAAAGGATGCACGGGAGAAACTGTTATATCCCGGCAGGGATTCATTTTTATAAGGGGAAGAAAGACATGAGTTACAATTTTGATGAGATCATAGATCGCGATAATACGGCCTCCGTCAAATTCGGCCTGCGAAAAGAGATCTTCGGGATCGCTGATGTGCACCCCATGTGGGTTGCCGATATGGATTTCGCCGTACCCGGCTTCATCAGGGATGCCATTATTGAAAGGGCAAAACACCCTATCTATGGTTACACCTTCAGGCCTCCCGTTTTTTTCGAAAGCATTATCTCCTGGATGTCGCGCAGACATGGATGGGATATTGATAAATCATGGATCTCATTCAGCCCGGGCATCGTTCCCGCCCTGAATATGATCGTCCTCACCTTCACAGAACCGGGTGACAGGATCATACTGCAGCCGCCCGTTTATTTTCCCTTTTTCACTGCGGTGAAGAATCATGGCCGCGAAATTGTCCACAACAGGCTGGTCAATCGCAACGGCAGATATTACATGGATTTTGAGGACCTGGAAGAAAAAGCGAAGAACGCAAAAATGCTCATACTATGTCACCCGCATAACCCGGTGGGAAGGGTCTGGACGAAGGAGGAACTCACAAAGCTGGTTGAAATATGCCGCCGTAACGGTGTGCTCATCATATCGGATGAGATCCACTCCGATCTCATCCTCGGCGATAATAAACACATACCCGTTCTTACTATCGCGGGAGCGGAAGAGATCGCCATTTCCTGTTATGCGCCGAGCAAAACCTTCAACCTTGCCGGACTATCTACCTCGTACCTCATAACCCCCTCAAAGGATCTCCGCAGGAAATATGAGAAGACCCTGGATAACCTGCATATCGGGATGGGGAACATTTTCGGTAATGAATCGCTGATCGCAGCATATACCCACGGAGAAAAATGGCTCGGGGAACTTCTTGTTTACCTGGAGGACAATCTCACCTGCCTGGAAAATTTTATAAAAGACCATATTCCATTGGCAAAAGTGACTGTGACGGAAGCCACCTACCTGATCTGGATGGATTTCCGGAAACTCGGGATGGAAGACCGGGACCTGAAGAAATTCATGGTCCGCCAGGCCGGACTGGGGCTGAACGACGGCCCGACCTTCGGTCCTGGAGGAAGCGGATTCCAAAGGATGAACATTGCCCTGCCCCGGGAGAAACTAACCGATGCATTGAACGATCTCAGGGCGGCATTGGCCCGTTTATGACAAATTCATGCATTTTCAACATTTATATTAAAAATTTCCACGAATTCCTGTGTGTTTCCGGAAACCGGTTCGTCTCAGTTACGTATCAATTCCGTATGACGTACCAGGGGCAGTATGCCCAAAACCTTTTATGATCTTGTGAAATTTATTCCCGGAATAAAAGAACTGGTGATCATGTTCACCATCCTGCTCGGTATCATTGCCGTTTCATCTGGCCTTTACCTGCTTCGGCAGGTGAAACAGCGGGATCAACTGATCATGAAAGTCACGGAAAATTACCAGCCTTCCATTTCAATACTGGAACAACTGACCGATAAGTTCGTTGAGAGCCGGAAACTTGTAACCTACCTCAATGAAATACCGCCGGGCAGTGACTCGGTTTTGAGAACCGAATTCGATGATCTTTTTCATAGCGTCATTCCCTGGATAAGCAGCGAACTCAACAGGATGTCAGCAAACTGGGACGAGGAAGACCAGCGGCTCATGCAGGAGACGTTACGCCTCATCAGTGATTCCCTCTACTTCGAATATCTTGGTATGATCACCCTCCCGGGAAATATTGAGGTGGTTAATGAAACATATGCCGCGCAGGCAAACCTGCCTTTCCTGGTAAGTGAGATAGAACAGTATTTGACTTATCTCACCAACAAACGAAAGGAAGAGGTAGAAGGAATTTTCACCGAGATCACCCGCCGTAGTCATAACCTGAACCGGAACATACTGATCATCCCGGTCGTATTCAGTATTCTGCTCATGGCCTTCGTAGTCATCATCTACCGTCATCTCGGGAGGAGCTTCCGGTCGCTGCGGCAAAATCTTTTTGAGCTCAGCAACGGCCGCATACCCCAACCGATGAAAGTTCCCCGGAGAAGCGAATTCACAGTCGTCACACATAATCTTAACAGCCTTTTCAGTTACCTGAGGACACTTACAGCGGTTTCCGGGCGCATACTCAATAAGGATTTCACCTCTGATTTCAAACCTTTGAGTCTTGAAGATGAACTTGGAAATGCTCTCGTTAACCTCCAGGAAAACCAGCGTAAAGCCATAGAAGAGGAACAAAAAAGGAAGGATGAGGATGAACAGCGAAAATGGACCAGCGATAGCATCGCCCGGATCAATGACATCCTCAGGGCTTCGGGTAACGACCTGACAGAACTTGGGTATGAACTTATCGAATCTCTCGTAGAACTCACCGGATCCTGCATAGGCGGTCTCTTTGTATTGAACAACGAAGACCCTGCAAACATCTTCACCGAGATGGTGGCGGCCTACGCATACGACCGCAGGAAGCAAATGCAGAAACGCATGGGGATCAATGAAGGACTTATCGGGAGATGTATAATCGAGAAAGAAACCATTTATATCACCGATGTACCACAAGGATATATCCGGGTAAAAACCGGGCTTGGCGAATCGGACCCGCGGAGCCTGCTCATCGTACCCCTGCATCTCAACGGCAGCATTTACGGTGTGCTCGAGTTGGCGTCATTCGGCCCCTACCAAGATCATATCATCCGGTTTACCGAAACAGCCGGTGAGAATATTGCTACAAGCCTCTCAAAGGTCATGGTAAACCTGCGTACTGCTTCCCTTCTTGAACAAACCCGCCAGCAGGCTGAAGAAATGTCAGCCCAGGAAGAGGAGATGCGGCAAAAGATGGAAGAGCTGCGCGCAATACAGGAGGATTCAGCCCAACGGGAAAATAAGCTGTTGAAAGAAATTTCCGATCTCAGGAAAAGGCTTCTCAAACCAGTTACACATTGATCGCTTCCCTTCTTTTCTTCCAAAAATTCATAAAGCCCTTAATTTCAATTAATCAAGCCTCCTTTTTCAATTATACTATATTGAAAAACATGTCAATTTGTCATATTTTCGTAGTTTTTTGGGCATGGTATATATTTTGAAAATTACCTGTGTAAAGATGTTAATTGTCAAACCAAAAACAGGAGGTAAAGCCATGTTACCATCAATGAACAGAAGTTTCAGGTTACCAGGCATGCTGGATGATTTTTTTGGCAGCGACTGGTTTAACAACAGGTTTAACTGGGAAAATTCCAACAGTGTACCTGCAGTGAATATTGCGGAAAATAAGGATTCCTACGAAATTGAAGTTGCAGCTCCGGGTCTGGATAAAAAGGATTTCAGAGTGGACCTTAGCAATAATATGCTCACGGTTTCTTGTGAAAAAGATGAGAAGCATGAAGAAAAGGATGAGAACTACATGCGGAAGGAATTTAATTATTCTTCTTTCAGCAGGACTTTCACCCTGCCTGAAACCGTGAACGCCGATAAGATCAAAGCCGACCATACGAATGGCGTGCTAAAGATCCATATTCCCAAAAGGCCCGAGGCTGTTGAAAAAGCCCCGCGACAAATATCCATTTCGTAATCCGTTTTCATCGTGGGAACGATCCGCAGGGACAGGTTGTGATCTGTACAACGGACAGGTCGCGACCTGTCCCTGCGGGATCATCCCAAATATTTTTCCATGGCGGAGATCAATTGCGGCGACCAGATGGGTTTTATCAGGTAATCATCAAAATTACGAGCCCTGGTTTTATCACGTTCGCTTTCCAGGCTATAGGCCGTTTGGGCAATGATGGGAATTCCCGTGTTAATGGATTTGATGATCCTGGCCGCTTCATATCCGTCCATCTCCGGCATAAGGATATCCATCAGGATAAGATCAATCTTGCGGTGCTTTTTGACTTTTTCGACAGCTTCATGCCCGTTTTTCGCCCAGATGAGTTTTACGCCGGAAGGACGAAGCAATTCCTGGAGATAGATGAAATTGGATTCCACATCTTCAGCAATGAGCACTGTCTTTTCACTCCAGTTTCTTTCACCTGCCTGTACCATTCGCGTTCCAGGGGGAGCCGGCGGCTCATGGTATTCCACCTCTTTGAAAGGCAGGGTTATATAAAATACCGCTCCCTGTCCCGGCGTGGATTCCGCCCGTATATCTCCACCGAGTAATTTTATCAGGTTTTTCGTAATGGTCAGAAAGAGGGCGGCACTGTCAAAGGGATGATTCTGGTTATCGGAGAGTTTCCGGTACCTGCTGAAGATCACCTCCAGCCTCTCCATGGAGTATCCCGAACCGGTATCTTTTACGTAAAGTTCAAGAAGGTTTTCCTTACTCAGTGTGTATCCGAATTCGACCGTTCCCTCCTCTGTCTGCTTGAGTGCATTCTCAATGAGGTTGGTCATGATCTGCCTGAATCTGTCCTTATCCGTAAGGATGGAAAAGTTCTCCTCCTTGACGGTTTTCTTAAGTACCAGCGTAACCCCGGCCTTCCCCATTTCTTTTTTCTGCTCTTCAAAATGCCGGAAAAGTTCGTCAAGAATTATATTGAGCGTCATTTCCTCCTTATTCACCTCGAGCTGTCCGGATTCTATCCTTGAAATATCAACAAGATTATTGACCAGTTGCAGAAGGTAATTCCCACTGGAATGAATATGATTGATATAGATTTGTTTTGACTGGATGGAAAGATTTGGATCTTTTAACAGCTCAGAAAAACCGACGATGGCATTCAACGGTGTCCTGATCTGGTATGAGAGGCCGGAGATGAAACTTATATCGGGCCTGACCGATGGTGCCGGCGCAGGCTGATGTTTCAGAATTTCATATTCCAGCGAAATATCACTGATCATTCCCGTGATGATAAAAGCGAAAATAAGGATGCCGGCAAACATCAAAAGCCGGTTGTACAGTTCATTCAGCGGAACGGCCGTTATAAGAATCTGGAGAAAGGTGCTTTCATCGGCAAAAAGGAAATAATAAATGAGAGCATCCCCGACATACAGGATAATCCCGATAATCAGTCCGTACAACAATACCCTGTTCTTCATATTCATGATTAGCTGCATAGATTGTTGGAATTTTCAAAGGTACTCCTTTGGCAAAGGATTTGCAAGATCGGGTAATTTTACGGATACAGGGACCATTGGTTTCGGGGTAATCACAATTTAAAACTGCTCTTCCTGATCAATGGCCGGATATCCATATTCAATGCCCTTACTCAATCAGAATGGTAAGATTTAACTGAAGACTGTGAAAACAGTAATGTGTTTTTCCCGCAAGGGGGATGGGTGCGGCAATTACGATGATAAAATTTTCACCCTTTTCGATCGTCATTCCCGGATTTAAAGTGAGGAGATAACCGCGGGGACCTTCAAAATCGCGGGTACCGTATACAAATGAGAATCCGGTTACCAGCTGTATTGCAGGCCGGGGGAAATAGCCTGCATCCATGTTAAAATAGTAATGCGGTGTCTTATTCACATCATGTCCGAGGGGAATGGCCGGCTCTGCCTGGAGATCCGCATCGACTGAAAATTTTTGATCCACATTAAAGGTCGCGGCCAGTCCCAGTGGCAGAGAAGAATGAGATTCAAAACCCCGTCCGGTCAGCAGTATAATACCGTTACCGGCTTTGTAATTAAACCCGGTTATAAAAGAAAGGGCCGAACCGTTATTTTCATATATCCTCTTTTTTATGCCGAGAGCAAGAAATTCAAAATTACCGGTGATGAAAATCCCTGCCTCTAAACCGTGCGTAATACCGTAGGTTGCTCTAAAATCAAGGCTTGTAAATCTCTCTACACTGTCGGGCACTGAAAATCTCTTCACTTTCATGCCCATATCATTCCAAATCCTGTCTGACCACCCGGTAACAACCTGAGGTTCAACCTCAAGGGCATACCCGGGAACGCCCCCGGCATTGTAAGCCCCGATTTTAGATCCGGAGATCCCCCAAACCTGGGCAACAAGATCTGTATTGCAGGTGAGGAGGAAAGGAAGTAACAAAAGGATAATTCTTGTGATGGAATAATTACGGCTTTTCATATATAAAAAATTCGTGAACGGACCGCATTACTTCCCAGCCTCTCTGACTGTATACCTGCCTTGTTCATCACGTACTATTTCATCGAGGGTAAGCACTCTTTCAGACTGGTAGATCTGCATGTACATTTCCGGAGAATTATGCTTCAAACTATGGTAAGCCCAGGTCATGAACCATATCCAGCCGGGCTGTGCCGCCAGTGTATCCGCTTCGGGCAACTCCCCGACCTCACCGAGCGCTGCAGGTTTACCCTTGCCAATTTCCCGGAGCGATGTGAGATGAGAGGCCTTGTAGTCCTTCCGGTATACATCGGCAGCGAGGATGTCCACATATTGATTCCCGGGGTAGAAAAGACGGTAATCCCTAGCTTCATCGCCGGGTATATCCCTGGGAGCATTTGCATCCCATACCCATAACAGATTATTTAATTTGTGTTGGACCGTGAAATAATCATACATCATGATCCACAGTTTTTTGAACCCATTTCTGCCCTGATGGTTGCACCACCAGAACCATACACCGTTCATTTCATGATAAGGCCGCCATAGCACCGGAATATTTGCATCCCTGAGCTGGGCGAGGTAACCGGCGATATCGCCGGCTTGTTTTTTCCAGCTGGTATTAAGTTCCGTACCCTCGGTTACCAGTTCATTCCAGACGGAATCGTCCGGACGGTTTTCCATGGCCCAGATGCTTTCGCCGGGACAACAGTCGCCCTCAGAAGGAAAACAGCAATGCCACATCAGGGTGATGATATGTCCGTCTGCATACATTCTTTTGGCTTCATTGATCATTCCCTGTCTTGCATCGCCGGCAGAAAGGCCGGTGAACGCCACGCTGTCTGATGGGTCTGTCAGGTTTAGCGGGCCGCAATGCTGGAAATTCTGCGGATGATCACCCTTGTAGCAGAAACTGAAATCGGAGCCCCAGATTACAGGTGAACGGCCTGTCATCTCTTCCATAATGCGGGTATATTTTGAACCTGTACCGATATAATTATGCTGGCCTGCCAGGGTATATTCTCCGGAGATTTTATATAAGAAATCGAGCAGGTTAACGGTTTCGGTGCTTGCCTCAGGATTTATGGGGCCGGGATGTGCTGTCTGCTTGCAGGAAGTATTTGAGATCATCATTATGAGGATGAAAAAGAGGGGAGAACGAAGATGTCGCATACTGTTTTTTTATGTTAAAGATAGAGATAACCGGGCGGATACATTATTTTACCGGAAATTTTTTTGGAATTTCTTAACTCCTTCGGAGAACAAACCGTAAATACACAAAAGTCGCTATCCGGATAAAAATTATTTCATACTTTTACAGCAACTCGTAAATACTTAGTTTTCAGCAGAACAATGCCTACATCCGAAAATGAGAAAACAAAGCAAAAAGAGTAAAGATGATTTGTTGCAGGAGATCGAGGAACTTAAAAAGGAGAGGAAGGCCCTGCAGGAAACCGGGCGCCGTTATTCCATGCTATTAGACAATGTGGATGGAGCCGTATACCGCTGTAAAAACGACCCGGATTATACCATGGAGTTTCTGAGCCCTGCCGTAAAATCTTTCACCGGCTATTCACCTGAGGATCTCGTAGATAATAAACTTCGGAGCTGGGAAGATCTGATCGTCAGGGAGGACCGTGAAAGAGTTAGACGATCCATTGACGAAGCTGTATGTAAACACAACAGGTTCAGGCTGGATTACAGGATCACCGATGCTTCCGGAAATCAAAAATGGTTATGGGAACAGGGCATTGGGATTTACGATGAGGAAGGAAACCTGGAGGCTCTTGAAGGCTTCATCAGCGACGTCAGTCAGTTGATAGCTTCACAAAAAGCAATGGAAGAAGGTGAACAGAAATTCCGGGACCTTTATGAAAATGCGCCGGTGGCTTATTTCTCCATCTCACATGACGGCATTATCATAAGCTGCAATAAAAAGGCATACCAGCTTCTCGGGTATACCGGGGAGGTTCTGAGGGGTAAAACCTTCGATAGTCTTTTCGATGAAAAATCACAGAAATTCAATAGCATCCGGAAACTTCTCTTCAGCCTCGAAGGTAATGTAAGGATCAGGGATCATGAAGTCCAGCTTATAAATGCCAAAGGAAATCCCATATGGGTCAGCCTCACTGTCAATGCCATGAAAGACCGGGAAGGAAAAATACAGGAGAAGCGTATCCTGGCCCTTAATATTGAATCCAGGAAAAAAGCCGAAAATCAGCTTCAGACTGCCCTAAGCCGGCTCTCTCTGGCAACAAGGTCAGCCGGGATCGGCATCTGGGAGGAAGACCTTCTGAACGGGACATTGGTTTGGGACGATTGTATGTATATGATAAACGGGCTGGTTCCGGGAGAACTGGAAGAGAACCCGTCGGCTGCAAGCAGGGTCATCCACCCGGAAGACCTGGACAGGGTTAACAAAGTCCATGCCGGCGCAATAGGGAAAAAGAAGACTTTTCATGTCAGTTACCGGGTTATCCATCCCGACAAATCCATACGGTATATACAATCGCATGGACTGGTAGAGAGAGATCAGGCAGGAAAGGCCATTCGAATCACCGGGATAAATATCGATGAAACAAACCGTATCCGGACAGAAAGACACATTCTCAGGCTGAACCGTCTTTATACGGTGTTAAGCAATATCAACCAGTCCATTGTAAGGGTGCGGCATCTCCCCGCCATGTTTCACGAAGCCTGCTCAATCGCCGTGAATGACGGTGGGTTTGACCTCGTATGGATCGCTCTTACCAACGATTCCGGAAACCTTGAACTCACTGCCTCCGATGGTCTGAATGCGGACATGACACGTTTAGCCCGCGGCATCATAAACAGTCCTGATTACCTGAACGGACCCGCAGGGGAAGTTCTTCGTACCGGCCAACCTGTAATCATAAAGAATCTGGCTGAACGCAAGGATTATCCTGGGAGCCCTTATATTGCAGGTTATAAATCCATGGCATTGTTTCCCCTGACAGCAGAAAAGAGGATGCGGGGTATTTTTTCTTTGTATTCCGTGTCGCCCGGATTATTCGACGATGAAGAGATCAGGCTGCTCAATGAATTATCCTCAGATATCTCGTATGCAATCGAATTTTCAGATAAAGAGGAAGAAAGAAACACTGTTCAGGTACGGCTGCTCGAGACAACGAATGCGCTGAGCGCGGTCATTGATGCCTCTCCTCTGGCCATAATCCACCTCGATCCGGAAGGAATTGTGAACCTTTGGAATCATACAGCGGAAAAAATATTCGGATGGAAAAAAGAGGAAGTATCGGGAAAGTTTCTTCCTATCGTACAAAAAGATAAGCTGGAAGAATTCAGTAAGATCCGCCAACAGGTTCTTTCGGGCGTCAGCCTTACCTCCTCGGAATTGAAACGGAAACGCAAAGATGGGAGTAGCGTATTTGTGAGCCTTTCCACTGCACCGGTTTATGACATGAAGGGAAACGCTACGGGCATAATTGAGGTTCTTGAAGATATAACCTCCCGTAAAATTGCCGAACAGAAGCTCCTGGAGAGCGAATCCCGGTACCGTTTTCTCTTCCAGAACAACCCGCATCCCATGCTGGTCTATGATTCCGGATCCCTGAAGATCCTGGAGGTCAACGATTCGGCGGTCAGCAAGTACGGATATGACAGGGATGAATTTCTCAAAATGACAGTTCTCGATATCAGGCCTGAGGACCAACAGGAAAAATTTCTCGAATTTTTATCCGGTGAAAGGAATACCATCCGGAACGCGGGGACATGGAAACACAGGCTGAAAAACGGGTTGGTAATTGACGTCAATGTCACTTCGCATACACTCGAGTACGAAGGATACGATGCCGTACTTGTCCTTGCCCAGGATGTTACGGAACGTACAAAATGGGAGGAAGACCTGATCAGGGCCAAAGAGGAGGCTGAGCAATCGAACCGGCTTAAGGATGCTTTCGTGGCAAATATCTCGCACGAGATACGGACACCCCTGAATGCCATCCTCGGATTTTCCGGACTCATCCGTGATTATCTTACCAGTGCCATCGATGAAGAACTTTCCCGGTATTTTGATAATATCACTACATCAAGTCACCGGCTGTTGCGAACGGTGGATATGATCCTGAATTTTTCCAGGCTCCAGGTAGGGGCTTTCAATATCCATCCTCATACGCTCAATATACCTGATCTCATCGAACAGGTTGTAAATGAAAATATCCTGAGTGCATACAATAAATCACTGGAACTTTACTTTGAAAATAAAGCCGGGAACGCCTCTATCCGTATTGATGAATATTGTATCATGCAGGCTGTTGCCAATCTTATCAGTAATGCCATAAAATATACCGATAAAGGATCTGTCATGCTGACCCTGTACAAGGATCCTCACGGATTTCTCAATCTGGATGTGAAGGACACGGGGATCGGGATGTCGGAGAACTTTTTCAGCCAGCTCTTCAAACCCTATTCGCAGGAGGATTTGGGATATACGAGGAGCTATGAGGGAATAGGCCTGGGCCTGTCCATGGTGAAACAGTATCTTGAACTGAATAACGCATCCATAAGTTTTGTGAGTAAACAGGATGAGGGAACCACATTCACCATTCATTTTCAGCAGCGGCCGACAGATGAAAAACCAGGGGGGGATATGATGGATTACCCGTCAAACACCAGGCAAGACCGAAAGATTGTTACGAACCATAAGTTAACGGCGCTCGTTGTCGAAGACGATCCGTTCAGTCAGGATTATATGGAAACCATCCTCAGGGAGAGATATCACGTTGTTATTGCAGAAGGTGCGGATGAAGCCCTGAAGATCCTCTCACATGATCAGGTGGGGGTGATCCTGATGGACATATCCCTGAAGGGTGAAACGGACGGTCTGAAACTTACACGGAGGATCAAATCGGATCCGGGCTATCAATCGATACCGGTAATTATCCTCACCGCCCATGCTTTTGCCGAGGACCGCAAACGTTCCGAGGATGCCGGTTGTAATGCCTATTTCTCCAAACCTTTCAATCCAGGAGAACTGCTCTATAAAATGGAGGAACTGCTCGGAGCTTCGAAAGGAGAAAGGTGAAAGGCGAAAGGCGAAAGGGAAGAGGACAAGGAGAAAGGTGAAAGGCGAAAGGCGAAAGGGAAGAGGACAAGGGGAAAGGAGAAAGGTGAAAGGCGAAAGGCGAAAGGGAAGAGGACAAGGGGAAAGGTGAAAGGTGAAAGGTGAAAGGGAAGAGAACAAGGAGAAAGGTGAAAGGCGAAAGGCGAAAGGGAAGAGGACAAGGAGAAAAGGGGAAAGGCGAAAGGGGAAAGGGAAGAGAACAAGGGGAAAGGGGAAAGGTGAAAGGGGAAAGGGAAGAGAACAAGGAGAAAGGTGAAAGGCGAAAGGAGAAAGGGAAGAGAACAAGGAGAAAGGTGAAAGGCGAAAGGCGAAAGGGAAGAGAACAAGGAGAAAGGTGAAAGGCGAAAGGTGAAAGGGAAGAGGACAAGGAGAAAGGTGAAAGGAGAAAGGGGAAAGGGAAGAGAACAAGGAGAAAGGTGAAAGGTGAAAGGCGAAAGGGAAGAGGACAAGGAGAAAGGTGAAAGGCGAAAGGCGAAAGGGAAGAGAACAAGGAGAAAGGTGAAAGGCGAAAGGCGAAAGGGAAGAGGACAAGGAGAAAGGTGAAAGGCGAAAGGCGAAAGGGAAGAGAACAAGGAGAAAGGTGAAAGGCGAAAGGTGAAAGGTAAGAGGACAAGGGGAAAGGGGAAAGGCGAAAGGCGAAAGGGAAGAGAACAAGGAGAAAGGTGAAAGGCGAAAGGAGAAAGGGAAGAGGACAAGGAGAAAGGTGAAAGGTGAAAGGCGAAAGGGAAGAGGACAAGGAGAAAGGTGAAAGGAGAAAGGGGAAAGGGAAGAGGACAAGGAGAAAGGGGAAAGGCGAAAGGCGAAAGGGAAGAGGACAAAGAGAAAGGTGAAAGGTGAAAGGTGAAAGGGAAGAGGACAAGGAGAAAGGTGAAAGGCGAAAGGCGAAAGGGAAGAGGACAAGGAGAAAGGTGAAAGGCGAAAGGCGAAAGGGAAGAGGACAAGGAGAAAGGTGAAAGGCGAAAGGCGAAAGGGAAGAGGACAAGGGGAAAGGTGAAAGGCGAAAGGTGAAAGGAGAAAGGGAAGAGAACAAGGTGACTTTTCTTTATCATTCCCTTGTCCAATATTTTAAATATTCCTTTTATCGCACCCGTTGAACCAGATGAGTTACCATTTTTCCCCTTTCACCCTTGACCTTTCTCCCTTTCGTCTTCCCACCCTTTCGCCTTTCGCCTTTCACCTTTCACCTTTCGCCTTTCACCTTTCTCCTTGTCCTCTTCCCTTTCGCCTTTCGCCTTTCACCTTTCGCCTTCTGTTTTCCATCCCTTTCGCCTTTTAGAATAAATACGACAATCCGATATACCCTGCATAGGTATTCAGTTTTGTCTTTCTAAGGACATAATATGAATCGGTTTCTCTGGTACCGCTGTTTTCACTGATATCGATCAGACCCAGAACACCGCGGAATCCCAGAGCCAGACGGAAGTTTTGCGCGGAGTTGAGTCCGAAATCCACACCCGCTCCGTATGCCAAACCAATATCACTGTTCCTGACTGAAAAGAGTGCCTGGTAAGTGTCCTGACCGACCCGGTTAAAATCACTTCCCACGTTGAGCCCGATCTGTGGACCGGCTACAATATTCAGGTTGACCGGATCCTTAAGTCCCGTATTGTAAGAAAGTAGCAAGGGTATATTGATATATTGAAGTTTCACTTTTCCTCCAAATTCAGCCCTGCTGTATTTTTGAGCCAATGAATTGTAAATTATTTCTCCCTGAAATCCAAAGTGCTCCGAAAAATAAAGAGCGAGTAATCCACCATATCCATAACCCAGCGTGAATTCACCTTTTATCACTTCATCATCGGGTGTATAGATCTCAAACGACGTGAACGTCGGCATAAATCGTAAGCCGATTTTTCCCCCCTGGGCTTGTATGCTGTTAATATTTCCAAGACAAATCAGCATAATGCCCATCCCAAGAATTACATCTTTATGTTTCATAACTTTATATTTTTAAAAATGTAAAAGTGAGATGGCAATTCATGTTCCTGTATCTCTTAATATGCTATGCTTCCGCACTTTACAAGCTTAATTTTTCAAAAATAAAA
This sequence comes from uncultured Bacteroidales bacterium, assembly GCA_963771005.1. Taxonomy (GTDB): domain Bacteria; phylum Bacteroidota; class Bacteroidia; order Bacteroidales; genus DASQZK01. The sequence goes on along the minus strand of CAVYRO010000003.1, from coordinate 279,637 downwards.
TGTAGAATATCCACATCCTGGGGATATTTGTTCCCAATCCTGTTTATAGTCGTTGATTATCTTTATACTATACTATACTATACTATACTATACTATACTACCCTACCCTACCCCTAAATCCCCTGAAGGGGACTTTACGATAATTCTGCATTTGAGGGTAATACATAGAGCGGCGTTCTCCGGTACCACTGGAGAGAGGATTCTGCTAACTTGAAAAATCTTCATCTTATTCTGGACGTAAAAGTCCCCTTCCAGGGATTTAGGGGTAGTCATGGGGGAGTTAAGATCACAACCCGCCGACGAATTCCCAATTTACTTTCGTCGCTTCCCAAAAAAAAGTACCTTTACTTCGGTAATACTCCAAGACCAAAATTCAAATTACACCATGAAAAAAACACTACTTTCATACATCCTGTTAACAGTTGTAGCATTTGCAGGAATTGCCCAGAAAAAAACGGACCTGACTTATAATCTGGAACTAAACAAAATCTACAGCGCAAAAAATACCAGCCTCCAAAATACTACCCAGACCGTCATGGGCAAGGAACAATCAACACAAACCCAAACTACCCTGGTTGTTTCACTAAAACCTTTAAAGCAGATGAAAGGTGAAATGATCGCTGAAATTAAATTCGATACCATTATCACCCTCATCAGTATGCCGCAAATGGAGATCAACTCATCCAGGCCGGGAGATCTTAACTCTTCCGATCCAGGGAAGATCATGGAATGCATTCTTCACAGAATGTCCAATTCCACCTTCCTGGCGAGAATGACAAATACCGGACGTGTGATCGGGTTTATGAACCTGGAGCCCGTAACAAGCGAGATAATGCAGGGGACAGATTCAATCCAGGGACAAAGTGCTTCATTTATTATGCAACGTGTCAAAACAATGCTGGAAGAAAAAAGTCTCAAATCCATGGTGGAGGCATTCACCGCATATCTGCCGGGAAGCGAAGTGCAGACCGGTGATACCTGGAAAATCAATATGAACGCTTCCGGCGGTGGTATGGATATGACGCTCAACGGCGACTATAAACTGGAAAAGCTGGAAAAGAAATCCGCAATGATAACAGGGGATATCACCATTGAATCGGCCCCGGGAACCATGGAGATAAACGGTGCCCGGATCACCCCTGATCTCAGGGGTCTCGGTAAAAGTGAATTGACCATTGATCCGGAGACGGGATGGATCAAACACGGAACATCAAAACAACAGATGAAAGGTGAGTTAAACGTGAACGCGCAGGGAAACTCAATGACCATTCCTATGGAGATAAATACGGATACTGAGATAACCGCCATCGAGATACCCGAATGATGAAAGAATTACTGTTTACTTTTCTGCTCATAGGTCTTACCGGATATATCCGCGCACAAAACATTCAGGGCTTTGTGTTTCATTCAGCGGACAAAACACCGGTGGAATTTGCCAATGTGGCCATTCTGAACTTACCGGATTCATCCCTTGCAAAAGGAGTAATAACCTATCCCGACGGTAAGTATTCAGCTCCTGATTTGAAACCCGGCACCTACTATATAAAGGCTTCCTATGTCGGAATGGAAATTTCCGGCACGAATGTAACCCTGACGGGGGAGCAATCGTCAGTAATGGCAGATACAATTTTTCTTACCGAAAAAACCGAACAGCTTGAAGATGTAACGGTCACCGGAAATTACGTCAGGGCAAAAGAAATGGTCGACCGGACAGTATATGAAATCCTGCCGGAAATCGAGAAAACCTCCACTAACGGTTATGATGTACTCCGGAAAATTCCTTCCGTGCAGGTTGATTTTAACGACAATATTACGCTGAACGGTAAAACAAATTTTATCATCCAGGTCGACGGAAAACAACGCGATAAGGAATTCCTTGCACGTATACGTCCCGGAGATATTGAATCAATCGAAGTGATCCAGAATCCCTCCGGGAGATACGAAGGGGATATTGAAGGTATCCTGAACATTATCCTAAAAAAAGAAGCCCGGATGGGTGTAAACGGAATGTTTGGCATGCAGCTGAAACCGCTCCGGAAACCTACCCTGGGGGCAACCGGCAGTATCGATTATGGCCGCCAAAAAGCTACATTCTATATTTCCGGTTATTCCTTTCTTCAGAGACTGTATATCGAAAGTGCGGATTATCGCAGGATCACTCTGCCCAGGGGCGCTACCCGCGTTGATTCCATCCTTGACCTCTCAGGCAGCGGAGACTTCAGTATAACGGCATCATCCCTTAATACCGGGGTTGATTACTACCTCAATGACAAAAACACCCTTAGCCTGAATTACAGCTTTAAGCCCTATTCAAATAAGGTGAATATTCTGAATAACGGCGAAATTCTGATTGATACTCACGAGGTAAACCGGCAGGAAAATGCAACGAATGTACTGACCGGAAGTTCGGAATCAAATATTTCAGCATTTTACAGAAAAAAATTTAAAAAGCCGATACAGGAATTTACCATTGAATCAATCTATTACTTTTTCAATTCGAAGAATGACAATGACTTCAAACAAATTTTGTTCCCACCAAATGGACAGGATGCCCTTAATTCTGTAATTAGGAATGAGATAACCATTAATGACAGGAATTATTTCAATACGAAGATCGACTATGTTCAACCTGTCGGTGTAGATATGAGACTTGAAGCCGGGATCCAGTTCTTTCTTCAGAATATGGATTATACCTACAGGACAAATACCGAACTTGCCAGCAATAATTACAATTACGCCGAATTAAGAAACGCAGCCTATGCCAGTTTTTACTGGAAACTGAAAAAGTTTTCGCTCCAGGCTACTGTCCGTACTGAAAACAGTAACATCGACATCAATTCGGATATCAAAAGTAAGTATACAACACTTCTACCTTCTGTCAACCTGCTCTATAAATTCAATACAAAGCACAGTCTGAAACTTACATATAACCGTAGGATCAACAGACCCAACCTGATCAGGCTAAATCCATTTGAAAGACTGAATAACGATCTCAGCGTTACCTCCGGGAATCCTTACCTGAAACCGGAATATAAGGACCGGCTGCAATTAAGTTACACCCTGAATATTAAAAAGGTGAATTTTGCGCCGTATATCTATCATGAATTTTACTCCAATAAGATAGATAACTTTACTACCCTGAAAATCACTTCCATTAGCGAAGTCCCTGCAGTTTATTCGGTGCCGGAAAACCTGCTCACCGGTTACGAACAGGGATTCGGGATGAATGCCACGATAGCTTTTTTCAACCTTAACGGAAGTATTTACCGGGGACATTTTAATTCGTACCATGATTCACTTTCCATAATTCCGGCGCGGGATTATTCTTCATTCCGGCTGATGAGTTATGTTGCCAAGCCCTTGTTCAAAGAAAAATTCAATCTATTTGCCTTCATCAACTTCAACGGAGCAGTCCGTTCTGCTCAAACCCTGACATACAGTCCACTTTTCTATGGCGCCGGATTTAACCAGAAAATTAAAAATCATACGTGGGGGATCTTCTATCTCTTACCCCTCTCCAAAAGCATACAGTTCTCAAAGGTAATCACGGAAACTCCCATCATATATTCTAAAAATATCCAGCTATTCGATGCCTCCTGGTTTGTGCAGGTGATGTACAGCTATAAATTCAACAAGGGTCGGGCGGTCAAGAAATCGGATCGTAATTTACAGATTGACAGTGATACACAGGGGGGAGGTTTGGGGAGGTAATTTTTTACAGGAGCAGATGGCCTTAGCAGAAAATCCGTCGAAAAATTGTAATGTCCGAATCAGGATGTGCAGGATGGGAGGATGTGCAGGATGGAAAAAGTCCCCGCACAAGTTCGAAAAATTGTATTGGAATACAATAAATTTGACAAAAAATTGTAATGCAATACAAAATACTACCTACCCTCTTGTCAGAACATAAAAATGTCCGCTACCAGAAATCAAACCCGATCCTGATCATAATAGTGATTGTAAGTTAAATTATCCTTTCTATTGCGAAATCATAATTAAATAAGGGATAATCAGTAAAGTTCGCTAAATTTGCAGCCTGATTTCTCATCAGGTAAAAACACCAGACACATGACGGATTTTTTTATTACACTGGAAAAAAAAGGAATATCCCTGCCCGGAAAAATCACCGACCTGCTGATGAACTGCAGGGCATTCAGGGTTTTTGAATCTTCGGAGGAACTTGCCGAAGCCTCAACCCAGGGAAAACCAGGTTTTGAGGTTACCTACGATGTCAAAGGGAAGGGGTTTTATACCGAAGCGATCATCCACCGCGTCAGGAACGGAATCTCGGCCAATTATCCCGAACCGTATATGCGGCGGAGGGATCCTGACACAATGGTCATTGCGGATGGATTACCAACTGACAAAACGAAGTTCGGGGACCGTTTCGGCTATGATTTCGAAAAACTGCGGACCGAAACTTTCGATTGGCTAAAAGAGCAGGAACTGGGCATATTTTTTTATTTTGCCGGTCAGAGAGGTATCGGGAGTTCCGGCATGGCCATAGCTCCGGCCAATGCAGCTTTTTTTTCAATGGGATTGTCCATGCTTCAAAAGATGGTCAAATTGAGTGATCTCCCGGTAAATTACAGTCCCGAATCCGTGATATTTGTCGCTCCGCCTTTCCGGCATACACATTTTAACGGAAAACAGATCGTGGTCCATAACAGGTTGCCGGGCCTTCACGAGATGTTCGCTTACAACCTGTACCCGGGACCCAGCGCAAAAAAAGGATTGTACGGTGTTCTGCTTACCAAGGGGGAGGAAGAGAACTGGGTCACCGCCCATTGTTCGACAGTCCAGGCCATCAGCCCATATGACAACGTAACTACTTACATGCATGAAGGAGCCAGTGGCGGCGGTAAGAGCGAGATGCTCCAGCACATTGTAAGGGAACCCGAGGGCCAGGTCCTCCTGGGTGAGAATATGATCAACGGCGAGCGGCGCCTCATCTCCATCCCAACCTTCTGTAAGTTCAACCCGGTTACCGACGACATGGCTTTATGCCATCCTTCGATCCAGAGGAACAGCGGGAAACTCTCTGTGCTGGATGCCGAAAATGCATGGTTCATCAGGGTCGACGGGATCCGGAACTACGGAGACGATCCCTTTCTCGAGAAAATTACGATCAACGCCACAAAACCGCTGCTCTTCTTCAACCTTAATACAATGCCCGAATGCACCGCACTTGTATGGGACCATATCGAAGACAGTCCCGGTAAAAGGTGTCCGAATCCGAGGGTGGTTCTTCCGCGGGAGATTGTTCCGGGCGTAGTGAATGAACCCGTTACCGTGGATGTAAGGAGCTTCGGCGTCCGCACGCCCCCGTTCTTTCCTGAAAATCCATCCTATGCCATCATCGGGATCTTTCATATTCTTCCTCCGGCCCTGGCCTGGCTCTGGAGGCTGGTTTCACCGAGAGGTTATGCCAATCCGAGCATCATCAGTTCGGAGGGACTGGAAAGTGAGGGCGTTGGATCCTACTGGCCCTTTGCCACGGGGAGGCAGGTGAAGCATGCGAATCTTCTGCTCGATCAGATCATTCATACCCCAAGAGTCCGGTACACCCTCACTCCCAACCAGCATATCGGGGTTTGGAAAGTAGGATTCAAACCACAGCTTATGATGCGGGAATACCTTACGCGCAGGGGCAATGCAAAATTGCGATCCGATCAGTACCAACCGGCCAGGTGCAGCCTCCTGGGATTTGAACTGAATTATGTGACCATCGAAGGTGCCAAAATTCCTTCGAGGTTCCTGAAAGTATACCGGCAGCCCGAGGTGGGTGAGGAAGGATATGATATAGGGGCGGGGATCCTCTCGGATTTCTTCAAGAAGGAACTGCCGCAATACCTGACACCCGAATTATCGGAGACCGGTCACCGGATCATCGGGGCCTGTCTCGGCGATGCGCAGGTTAAGGATTATCTGGATATCATCCCGATGGATTACCAGTATTCCTTTTTCACCCCTGAAGAAGTACACAGGGAAAATCCCGCGGTGTAATTTACTGGAACCGGAAAAAATTTTACCGGGATGTAGTTCCCGGACCGGCTCATCCGGCTTACAAATGATTTATCACGGCTTCACCGCGGGTAATCCTGTCGGCCAGGGTAGCTACACTTTCCGAATTCACAAGTCTGTAATAGGCATCCCGGATTACCTTGTACCGGTCATGCATCGGGCAGGGATTCGTTGCACTGCAGTTTTTCAGGCCAAAACCGCATTTTTCAAAAAAATATTCGCCTTCCATGATTTTTATAATCTCATAAACGGAAATCCCCTCCGCATCTCTTCCAAGAGAAAAACCACCTCCCCTCCCCCTCACTGCATCTATTATCCCGAAGCGCACGAGATTTTGTAATATTTTGGCAGTGTACTGCTCAGGTGCTTCTATCTCCCGGGCAATATGCCGGTATCCCGGACGAATCCCGTCCCTGTTCTTTATTTCAATGCAAACCAGCGACCTGAAAGCATATTCTGTACCTTTTGATATCATCACGGATCCGGTATTAGTTACTTAAAAGCCTGACTTCCATTTCCCGGGCTTCCGGAAATAAAATGTTGTTTTCAAGATGGATATGCCTATGAAGATCTTCTTCGAATTCATTCAGCATAAGGTAGGTGGCCCGGAATGTATTGCATGCATCTCCTGGCAGTGAATATGCATCTGTGATTTCGTGAATCTGCCTGAAACGCTTACCTTCATTATCATGATCCAACTCATCATCTGGATCGGATTGATCACCGATCCGAAAGCAGGGGACTTAAGGACCGTATTTTGTCTCCCGCAAAATGCCATATGCCTGATGTAGGGAAACAGGATCAGCTCTTCCTTTTGCATATGCTCCATCAGGTTGGCAGAAGCAGTCCGGAAAAATTCCTTCACCTCGAATAATTCGGCATGCTTCTTCCCGTGAACGTTGCATAATTTGTCTATGCTTACCGTCATCACGGGTATCCTGTCCCTTACATAATTATGGTGTGTTTTTATGATATACTCGCATAACTCATCGGGAGGCATTCTCTGCACGTGTCCGGTATCCCGGTCCTTTACGGTCATGACCTGGTCAAGTTTGCGAAGTACCTTTACAATGTCTGCACCGGCTTCACTGCATGCGCTATCCAGGGTCCTGTTTCCTCCGCAGCAATAATCGATCTTCATTCGGGTAAGAACAGAAGCTGCATTGAAATTTTCCCTGCACTATATCACCCACCCGGGTTTGGGATGTAATATTCATTATTGAATCAGTTTGTTTTTTATCAAAAATAACCATTTTTTTGTGGATATGCGTATCCACTTATACGATTTATTTTTTTAAGTTTGAAGCAGGAATTCTAAAACTAAAAACTATGAATACAAAACGACTCTGGACCGGTTTTATTCTGGTCATGCTCATTTCCTTCGGGGTTTTGGGATATTTTGGAACTGAAATATACCGGAAAGCTCCGCCGATACCCGAAAAAGTAGTTACTTCTGATGGCAGGGTGCTTATAACGGCATCTGGAATAAAGGACGGTCAGAATGTCTGGCAGTCGATTGGCGGACAGGAACTGGGCACGGTTTGGGGACACGGATCATACAAAGCACCTGACTGGACGGCAGACCGTCTTCATCGCGAAGCGGTTTATATGCTGGACAGTTGGGCAAATCAAGATTATTCGACAGGCTATGATCAGCTGAATAATGAACAGAAAGCTTCCCTGCAGGCCAGGCTGCAGGACCAACTGAGAAAAAATACGTATGATCCGGATACCCGTATCATAACGGTCTCACCGCTCAGGGCGGAGGCATTCAGGGAAATCAACAGGCATTATTCAGGGCCTTTTATGCATGACGCGGCTCTCTCGGATCTGCGTGAAGCATATAGTATCCCTCCGAACAGCATCCGGGATGAAGACCGGATGGAGAAAATGAATGAATTTTTGTGGTGGGCTACATGGGCTACCTCAACGAACCGGCCCGGGAAAGAGATCACCTATACCAATAACTGGCCTGCTGAAAAACTGATCGGTAATACTCCTCCAAATTCACTGATACTCTGGACTGGCTTTTCGGTCATCATTCTTCTGGCAGGAATAGGTCTGCTGGCCTGGTATTATGCTTCGAACAGGGATGAAGAAATAAACCTGAAAGTCCCGGATGTCAATCCTCTTTCCGGGACGACGATTACGCCGTCCATGAAGGCAACGCTGAAATATTTCTGGGTGGTTTCCCTGCTGATCCTCGTGCAGATCCTGATGGGGGTCATTACGGCGCACTACGGTGTCGAAGGGCTGAATTTCTATGGGCTTCCCATGGCGAATATCCTGCCCTACTCGGTCACCCGTACCTATCATATACAACTTGCCATATTCTGGATTGCCACCTCATGGCTGGCTACAGGCCTGTTCTTTGCTCCGGCTGTATCGGGATATGAGCCGAAGTGTCAGAAGCTGGGGGTAAATTTCCTGTTCATCGCCCTGCTTATCATTGTGGCCGGTTCTCTTATAGGACAATGGTTCGGCATCATGCAAAAGCTCGGACTGGTTGAAAATTTCTGGTTCGGTCACCAGGGATATGAATATGTTGACCTGGGCCGGTTCTGGCAGATCTTTCTGTTCGCCGGGCTGTTCATATGGCTTTTCCTGATGGGAAGGGCACTTCTGCCGGCATTGAGGCAGCGGTCTGAGAACAGGCACCTGCTCATCATGTTCCTGATTTCATCCATTGCCATTGCCGCTTTCTACGGTGCAGGGCTGATGTGGGGAAGGCAGACCAACCTGGCTATAGCCGAATACTGGCGCTGGTGGGTGGTTCACCTGTGGGTGGAAGGATTTTTCGAAGTCTTTGCCACGGTCGTCATCGCCTTCCTGTTTGTCAGGATGCAGCTGATCCGGCCTAAGATTGCCACAGTGACCGTACTATTTTCAACGATCATATTTCTCTCGGGGGGAATCATCGGCACCTTCCATCATCTGTATTTTGCGGGGACACCGACTGCGATACTGGCCCTTGGTGCGACCTTCAGTGCCCTTGAGGTTGTTCCACTGGTCCTGATCGGTTTCGAAGCCTACCATAACCTCCGGCTCAGTCAGGCACGTCCGTGGGTCAAAGCCTATAAATGGCCGATCAACTATGTTCATTGCCGTGGCGTTCTGGAATTTCCTGGGTGCCGGTATTTTCGGCTTCCTGATCAACCCGCCCATTGCCCTCTATTACATGCAGGGATTGAATACCACCCCTGTTCATGGTCATACAGCTCTCTTCGGAGTATACGGCATGCTGGGTATCGGGCTGATGCTCTTTGTGTTGCGGGATATGGATCTGAACAAGGAATGGAAGGAAAAGCCCCTGAAATTCGCCTTCTGGGCGATCAATATCGGTCTGGCCCTTATGGTGTTGATCAGCATCCTGCCGGTGGGGCTTGCGCAGACCTGGGCCAGTGTCAAATTCGGCCTGTGGTATGCCCGTTCGGCTGAGTTCCTGAATACACCCACCCTGCAAACCATCCGTTGGCTGAGAGTGATCGGCGACACTATTTTCGCTGTGGGCGCCTTTGTATTGGTATGGTTTGTATTCGGACTGAAGACGGGATGGTCGGTGAAGAAGCGATAATAACGGATCCTTAAACCGAAAGAGAGGGAAACGGGATTATTTCAAAAGTCTCATCCTAAAAAATATCGTCCTTAAGGTAGCCGTATAAAGGCATCCATGATTTAATTGGCAGGAATTTTCCTTGAATGATTTTCGAGAAAGTTCCGGATATGTATCATCCCAATAATTCTTAAAACAATAGGTAAATCTTAAGTATTTTTATATTTTTGTGACCGCATTGCCGGTTGGAAACGGTACCGGCAATACACATTTGAGAGTAAAGTGTACGGGGTGTGGCGCAGTTGGCAGCGCGCGTCGTTCGGGACGACGAGGTCGGAAGTTCGAGTCTTCTCACCCCGACAAGGGAATTTGTTGATTGGTTGATTGGTTGATTGGTTGATTTGGTGAATGGGATTCAAACCATCTGAAAAAATCTCAAACAACCTGAAACAACTTTTTCTGTGATAATCTGTGAAATCTGTGGTGAAACTCCCCGAAGAATTTAGTGATTGGTTGATTTGTTGATTTGTTGAATGGGCGAAGAAGGATGCTTTCCTGACGATTGAGAATTGATTATGTGCAGGTCTGAAGTTTACAAAGCCCGGAAAGCCTAAGCATTGCGGCAAAATAATTACCCTTTTGATATTCCCTTAAAACCGGGAGGCGGTCTTAAGAGTCTCTTTCTAAAATCAATAACTTTCATCTTGTAAGCTCCCTTCGAATTTCGTGCTTTGCCACGGATACATTCAATATGAATAAAATCTTCTCCGGTAAAGATAATCCTGTAGCATAAAGTATGGGGATAAAATCATGTACTGAGGCAAAATTTTTTAATCTCGTATATGGCCTTGTATATTAATATATTATACAATTAAAACAGGTTCTTTCCCGGAGACTGCTAAGTAGTGTTTGCAAGAAAACTCGACAACCCTTCGACTTCGCTCAGGGACCGGCAACTTCATTCAAGAGGGTGAACTTTTCGGATGGTGGTAAGGCAGGCCAAAGGCCCTTATGTATAAATCTAAAATTCAATGATTTTCTTATGAAGGGCCTTTGGCCTGCCTTACCACCATCCGAAAAGTTCTTCGTTCATCGAATTGACCGGTCCCTGAGCGAAGTCGAAGGGTTGTCGAGTTTTCTTTCTGATACTAAGTACAATTTTCATAAAATGATATCTTTGAAAATATCAGGAAGTAAAATATTTTCAGAGATGAATAACAGAGATCGATTTTTTGCTACCATCCATTATCAACCGGTTGACCATCCTTCTTCCTGGATGGGTTTACCGGTACCTTCGGCAGAACCTGCTTTAATTAAACATTTCGGAGTATCCGGCATCGATGAACTTCGCATGCTGATTGACGATGATATTTATCCGGTTGAGGTGCCTTACAACTTCCCGCCCTCAAATCACATTGCATGTGCCTTTAATTTTGCAAAGGTGAACCATCTAGACAGGCCGGATGAACGGACGCTTACGGCACCCGGTTTTTTTGAAGATTATTCGGATGTTGCCGATATTGATAAATTCGAATGGCCCGATCCGGCAAAATATCTGGATAGAAAAGAATCCCGGAGAAGGGCTGTTTCAGCACCCGCTGACCGCATAAAAATGGGTATTCTTTGGAGTGCTCATTTTCAGGATGCCTGTTCAGCATTTGGCATGGAGCAGGCACTCGTAGTCATGCTCACCAATCCGGAAATGTTTAAAGCTGTAATAGACAGGATAACAAAATTTTACCTTAGAGCGAACGAGATATTTTACGAATCAACAAAAGGAATGCTGGATGTGGTCCTGATTGGAAATGATTTCGGCAGCCAGACAGCCTTGATGGTAGATCCGGAAACTTTACGTGAATTTGTTTTTCCGGGTACCAAAATGATCATCGATCAGGCAAAAAGCTATGGATTAACAGTCATGCACCATTCCTGTGGTTCCATATTTCCAATTATCGGAGATCTGGCGAGACTGGGAGCGGATATTATCCACCCGGTACAAGCATTGGCTTATGCAATGGATGCCCCTAACCTGAAGTTGCATTTTGAAAACGAAGTTTCATTTTGCGGTGGCGTAGACGCTCAGAATCTCCTGGTCAATGGGAAACCGGAGGAGGTTACGAAAAAAATACAAGAGCTGGTGGAAATATTTCCTACAGGGCTCATTATTTCACCAAGTCATGAAGCCATTTTACCTGATATTCCCCCGGCCAATATCGAAGCTATATTTAATGCATTAAAAAAAATTACCTCTAAATGATAACACCTAATCCCATCATTGGAACCGGATTTCATGCAATCGGTGGGAGTTTCTGCTGCAAGTTGTTACTTACCGAACACGCAAACCCGCAGGTGGTCATGGGGCACATTCTGGCTTGTTCAGGCACTTTTTGCATGGATTCTCGTGCCTGTCATAATAGGATGGCTTACTGTTCCCGGTTTCTTCCGGATCCTGATAGATGCACCGGCAAAGCCATTCTGGACGGCTTTTTTACTAGGAGGTGCATATGGTTTTGGGGGTATGTCATTTGGGAAGGCAATTAATCATATCGGGTATTCGCTTACCTATACCCTGGCCATTGGTATTTCTGCCGTCATAGGAACGATCCTCCCGCTAATGATTTTTGGTGGTCTGACTGACTTTTTCACCAAGCCCGGGGGTGGGATTGTTCTCGCCGGAATGAGCTTATCAATACTGGGCGTAATTATTTGCGGTTGGGCGGGATTCCGGAAGGAAAAAGATCTGAATTCCCTGAATCTTGGTAAAGCCGGATTTAATATGACCATTGGTCTTTTTCTTACAATTGTGGCGGGAGTACTTTCCGGTGTTTTTAACCTTTCTCTTGAGTATGGGAAACCTATTGCCGATATGGCCGCGCAAAATGGCGCCGGTTATTTCGAAGGCAATGCCAAATTGATCATTTCAACCTCGGGATGTTTCATGGTAAATTTTATCTGGTTTATGATTGCCGGGATCCGGTACGGAACGCTAAAGGAATTTTTACCGGGAAATGGTTTATCGGGAAATACAATATTCCGCAACTGGTTATGGTCGGCACTGGCAGGCACGCTTTGGACCATGCAGTTTTTTTTCTATGGATTGGGACATGTTAAGATGGGAAATTTCCAGTTTGCAAGCTGGGTGCTTCACATGTCTATGCTCATTTTTTTCAGTTATATTGTAGGAGTAATTATGAAGGAATGGAAGAATGTCAATCGAATAACTTACATACTATTAATTACCGGACTTATCGCATTAATAACTTCCTTCTGCATTACCAGTTACGGAAGTTACCTTGGTGAGCAGCTTATCAATAACCGGCCTTGAAAAAAATCCATAATGCTATGGAAAGAAGTTCATTTTTAAAAATAGTTGGAGCATCATTAGCCCTTTCACCGGTAACCTTTTTAATGAATTGTTCATCTCCTGATCGTGTTCCTTCTTATCTGAAGGGATATGAAAAAGAATTTTCAGTAAATCAAAGAGCTGCTGCCCTGAAATGGTTTAAAGAGGCTAAATTCGGCCTTTTCATCCACTATGGGCTTTATTCTTTGCTCGGCAGGGGAGAATGGGTTCAGTATCAAGATCTTATTCCCATTGCCGAATATGCAAAACTAAAGGATCATTTCACCGCCGCGCAATTTGATGCAAAAGCTATTGCAGCCCTTGCTTCCGAAGCTGGTATGAAATATATTACGCTCGTCTGTAAACATTGCGACAGTTTTTGTCTCTGGAATACGAAGACGACCGGATTCAACAGCATGAATTCTCCGGCAAAGAGAGATCTTGTCGCAGAGATTGCCGCTGCATGCCGTGAACGGGGACTTGGATTTTTTACGTTTTATGAGCATGGATTCGATTGGCGATATCCTAACGGTCCGGCTCCCTGGGACTGGAACCTGAAAGCAGTCCGTCCGGCATATGATCCGCCGGATCCATTCTATGAATCGCAAGAATCATATGATTTTGAAAAATACCTCTCTTATGTATATCATGGAATTACCGAATTATGCTCCAATTATGGCTCAATTTCAGGAGTATGGCTGGATGGCATTGCTGTTCCTTTGAGCGGTGATAAATCCAGGTTCCGCGTCCCTGAGTTGTATGAACTCATCCATAAGCTCCAATCACAGGCGCTGATATGTTACAAATCCGGACTTTATCCTGAGCTTGAGGATTTTATGGCCCCTGAGAAACCGCAAATCGAAAGAGCAATAAAAAATCGTGGAGCAAAACCCCTCGAGATCTGCAGAACCATGCAAAGGCATTCTGCCGAAGCTCCAAAGGGCGCATTATGGGGCTGGCTGGATGGGGCAGATCATGCATCTCCTGACGAGGTTATGGAGATGTTATCAGAAGCCGGTGCCATTGACGCTAATTTACTTCTTAATGTCGGTCCGTTGCCCGACGGATCAATACATCCTGATGATATCGCCTCCCTGAAGGAAGTCGGTCGCCGGCTTCGAAAAACAAACGGGCATCTCCGTTGAAGGTTTCCTTACAAAATAGAAAATTGAAAGATTACCTGCATAGGGTAATCTAAAGTATTTATAAAAAATAAATAATTCAGGCTAAATTTAAATAGTATCGGCAAGAAAACTTGACGACCTTTCGACTTCGCTCAGGGACCGGTCAATTCGATGAACGAAGAACTTTTCGGATGGTGGTAAGGCAGGCAAAAGGCCCATAATTGAATTTTAGATTTATACATAAGTGCTTTTTGCCTGCCTTACCACCATCCGAAAAGTTCACCCTCTTGAATGAAGTCGCCGGTCCCTGAGCGAAGTCGAAGGGTCGTCGAGTTTTCTTGCAAACACTAAATAGTAAAATAATACGATCCGTTTATTGATGATATCTTTATATTGTTGAAAATCACTGACAATTATACACCTAATCCATACAAATAATACAATTCTGATTTTAAAAATAAATAGCCTACTCATATAGGTAATCCTTGGTTTATTATTTCATAAGATGGTGTAAATAATTTAAATAAATTTCCGGATTTTGATATATCCACAATTATTTTCATGTAAAAAGAATAAAACCGGAAGTACAATTGATCAATTAATCACTCATTAAAATTAAAGGAGATGAATAAAAACATGATCCCGCAAAATAAGGTATTGGTAAAACTAAAGAATGATGAACCTGCACTGGGCGGGTGGATTATCACAGGATCCCCTGTTGTCGCTGAATTACTTTCCATTTCCGGATTCGACTGGGTTTGCATCGATGCAGAGCATACCGCGGTTACTATGGAGACTGCTCAGTATATGATGAATGCAATTGAAAATCATGGTTCAGAGCCTTTTGTCCGGATATCGGGCAATAACATGGAAGAGTTTAAAAAATATCTTGATATGGGAGCAAAGGGAATTATTGTCCCTATGATAAAAACCTTTGAAGATGTAGAGAATGCCGTTTCGCATGCCAAATTCCCTCCGGTCGGGAACCGATCATTTGCAATTCCCCGTTGTACCCGGTATGGTTTATCCTCAGCCGAATATTTCCGGCAGGCAAATGATACTATTTTTCTTGGTATCATGATCGAACATGTTGATGCATTACCAAATCTGGATAAGATATTTTCCAATCCGTATATTGATGCAGTGCTTATCGGGCCTTATGACCTCTCAGGATCTATGGGAATTCCGGGAAATTTCTCGGATAAAGGTTTTACGGATGCGCTGGAACTGATCTACAGGAAGGCGAAGGAACACAAAATCAGAGTTGGAATTCATGAAGTGCACCCTACACCCGGGAAAATTAAAGAACTGATAAAAAATGGATTCAGGTTCATTGCTTGTGGATTAGATACTTTGTTTATTCTGGATGAAGCAATGAAATATTCAAGGCTTATTCGTAATTGACCGTTCTTTAATTCTCCGGTAAAACTATTTATTTCTCCTGGTAATGAATATAATAAGGATTGGGATAGAGTAAATGAACATTTATATGTAAAATAAATAGATATGATTACTATACTGTGTACTACTTCATCATTTAATGCGAATAATTTTCCTTCGGATTATAAAGTAATTATGAATCCATATCAGAGGAAGTTATCTGAGGATGAAGTCATTGACCTTTTAATAAAATACAATCCCGATGGAATAATTGCTGGAATAGAACCTCTCACCAAGAAAGTCTTTGAATCAGCTGGAAATCTGAAAGTTATTTCCAGGTGCGGTGTTGGATTGGATTCAATAGATCTGGAAGCAGCATGCAAATTTAATATCAAAGTATTTAATACTCCCGAAGCGCCTGTCAAACCGGTAGCCGAACTTACAATAGCTATGATATACAGCCTCACAAGGCAAATTGAAAAATTGAATAAGAGTATTAAAGAAGGAAACTGGGTTAAGCATACAGGCGGACTGGTTTCTGAGAAAATTATCGGAATAATCGGATGCGGAAGGATAGGAACCAATGTGGCCAGGTTGCTCGCGCCCTCGGGATGTGAAATCATTGGCTTCGATTTGCGGTCAAAGACAAACTCTTTTTGTAAAATGGTTTCTTTTGAATACCTGATCCGGAATGCTGACATTATAACCCTTCATATTCCACTGACTCCTGAAACGACCAATCTGCTTAATGATGAAAATCTCCGGAAAACCAAAAAGGGTGCCATTATTATTAATAATTCCAGAGGTGGATTGATTGATGAGGATACCTTATATGAACTACTCCAAAATGGCCATTTAGCCGGCGCCGGTCTGGACACTTTTAAAACGGAACCATATAAGGGTCCATTGACCAGATTGGATAATGCTATTCTTACCCCTCACATTGGTTCTTCCGCCGGAAGTTCAAGGATAGAAATGGAGACATTGGCAGTTGTGAATCTCATTGAGGGTTTGTCCAATATTACGATGAGCGTATAATTATAAGTATGGAAAAGAAAGTAAAAAATAGAGAAGGCGGGCTTACCCTTATTGAGAAAATAATTGCCCTATTATTCAGTCTTATAATAATTACGATGTTCACACAGGTTATCTTCAGGTATTTATTTAATCAATCTTTATACTGGAGTGAGGAAATTGTAAGATATATATTTGTTTGGCTGGTATTTCTGGGAGGGGCGCTTGTAACCCGCGATCGCGAGCATATAGGAATCGATTTCCTGTTAAGCAAATTTCCCTCCAGATTTAGTAAGAGCCTTACATATATTAATTTAAGTATCATAATACTCGTAAACTTCTTTTTCACCATAGCGGGAATTATTCTGGTTTTTAAATTAAAAGGGTCGTTCAGTCCCGCTCTGGGATTGCCCGTAAACTGGTTTTTATATGCCGCACTTCCCTTAAGTTCACTCCTCTCCGGCTATTATGGATATCAGAATATCAGGAAAATAAAGAAAACAACAAATTATCTATCGGAGGAGGCCGGTTCATTATGATTCTGCTGGTTGGCTTGATGCTTCTTCTGATGGCTTTGGGAGTACGGATCTTTTATGCTATTTCCTTAAGCGCGATTATCTATGTTCTATTGGCTACGGATATGTCGCTTCTTGTAATTGTCCAGAGGGTTAGTTCAGGAGCAGATTCGATAGTAATGGTTGCCGTACCATTCTTCCTTTTAGCCGGTGAATTGATGAACCGTGGAGGAATAACAGATCGTCTCGTGAGATTTGCAATGGCGATGATAGGACAGGTGAGAGGAGGGCTTTCCTTTGTGGTTATTATTGTTAATATGCTGATGGCAGCTGTTTCCGGTGCTGCAATTGCAAGTGGTGCTGCAGTTGGATCCGTGATGGTACCAAATATGGTAAAACAGGGATATTCGAAGGGTTATGCAGGTGCTATAAATGCTGCTGCGGCTACAATAGGCCCGGTTATACCTCCAAGTGTCGGATTCATAATATATGCCTCTGTTTCCAATGCATCCGTAGGTAAACTTTTTATTGCAGGAACCATCCCCGGTCTGCTTGCAGGGATTTTAATGATGATCGCCGGTTATTTTATTTCTTTAAGACGTAATTATCCGAAGGGAGAGAAAAGAAATCGTAAAGAGTTGGTTGCCAGTTTTAAAAGTGCAAGCTGGTCATTATTGATGCCTGTAATCATTCTGGGGGGTATAATTTCAGGAATTGTCACCCCGACGGAAGCCGGAGTAATAGCTGTAATATATGGTATGTTTATCGGGATCCTCATCCACAAGGATATCAAAATCAGGGACATGCCCCGGATGTTAATGAATGTGGCAAAATCCACGGCACAAATTATGGTTATTATTGCGGGAGCTTCAGCCTTTGGATGGATAATCACACGGGAAGTTGACCCTTCCGTATTTATTTCATTTTTCACAGGGTTAACCCAAAACAGAATAATCCTTTTACTTGCATTGCTTGCAGTAATATTGTTTCTTGGAACAATAATGGAGGGAGGATCCATCATGATTATCCTCACCCCCTTATTATTGCCTGTACTCTCATCCTATCATATTGATATTGTACATTTCGGTGTAGTTTTTCAATTGGCAATAATGATAGGCTTGCTAACGCCTCCCGTCGGTATGTTGCTTTTTGTCGTATCGGGAGCAGGAAAAGTAAACGTAAATGATATATTGAAAAATATCTGGCCGTTTTATATTGTCCTTATACTGGTTCTGATCCTGGTGACTTTTATTCCCGAATTATCCCTGAGCCTGGTAAATGCACTTGGAACTCATATTAAATAATAAAAGAGATTCGTTCACTCAGGCTTAAAATTGAATCAGAAGAAATTTTTATGATATGGATCTTAAAATTCAAAATTCTATAAAATCATACCGCGGCCTGATCATTTTCTCCCTGATCCTCTTTTCATCCTGCCATGCATTCACGAAGTACAGGAAAGGCGAGAGCGAACTAAAACTGGCATATGTGATGGCACCCGGTGGAACTGTTCATGAAGGTGCTCTTGAATTTGCCCGCCTTGTTTCTAAAAACACCAATGGCGCTGTCAAAGTAAAAATATATCCCAACTCTCAACTTGGAAATGACCGGGAACTAAATGAATCCCTGATATTGGGCAGCGTCGATATGATCATTACGGGACCAAGTGTAATCGGATGGTATGCTCCCGGGTACGGTGCACTTGAAGCACCCTTTATATTCAGATCGTACGATCACCTCGATAAGGTTTTAAAAGGTGAAATCGGAAAAAAAATCGAAGCGATCTTAAGAAAAAAAGGAATCCACTTTTTATCCTATTGGTACAGAGGCCCACGATATCTTACCACAACCAATAAAAAAATAGAAACTCCTGCTGATTTGAAAGGTCTTAAACTTAGAGTACCTGAACTTCCCACTTATATACGATCATGGAAAGTTTTTGGCGCCAATCCGACTCCCCTTCCCTACAGTGATATGTTCATGGCATTAAAACAAGGGGTTGTAGACGGACAGGAGAACCCGCTTGAAGTAATATATACCAGCCATATCTATGAAGCGCAAAAATATATAATGGAGACAAAGCACCTGTTGAGTTTTTATATTGTTGAAACAGGAGATCAGTTTTTCCGCAAGTTCAGTAAAAAAAATCAGGACATTATAATTGATGCAGTGAACGAAGCGGCCAAATACCAGAACAGTCTGATGCAGGAGTATGAAGAAAAATATCGTCAGGAAATTTTAGCTTCCGGGACAGAATTCATTAAAGTTGATCGAAAAGCCTTTGAAGAACTTGCATTGAAAGAAATCCCTCCCTATTTTAAAAATATTTGGGTACCGGATCTTTTTGAGAGGATAGCCGAAGTAAAATAACATATTATCTGTGAGTATAAGTCCGGCTACCTCCCCCCATTCCCAGACAATCTTCCGGCAATCCCAAAACACCCAATTTAGCTATACCGAATTTCTCGCAATGACCGTAGCATTCAGGATTAATTTCTCGTATTCCTTATCGGGCTGCTTAAATCTTTTTAAAAGCACTTCAACAGCCTTCCTTCCCATTTTTTCTATGGGCTGAGAGACTACACTTATGCTGGGAGACATTAAAGGATAGAAATCATTATCATCATACGTGATGATCGCCATATCCTGGGGGATCCTTATTTTCAGTTCGTTTAAACGATGAAGTCCGGTTATACCGATCCTGTTACTTGTAAAAAGTAGCGCACGTACTCCGTTATTTACAAGTTCCGTCACCTGATGCCTGACATCCTCATTGATATTGCTGTACGAAATTAACCTGATGAAATCCGGATTAATCTCCATACCATTTTCAAGAAGAGCTTTTTTATAGCCTCCGATTCTTTGCTGCATTACCTCCAGCAGAGGCTCAAATCCAATAACTCCTATATTCCTGTAACCTTCCTTAATAAATAAACTGACGGCATCATAAGAGGCATTAAGGTTATCAATCCCTACAAAATCCGTTTCAAAATCAGAAAAATTGCGGTCAACTAAAACAAATGGATAGCTTGCTTTTTTTAATTCAAGAAGTTTTGGACGTGCATGAACTGTAGGTGTGATAATCAGCCCTTCAACTTTGTTCTCGACCAGTTCATCCACCCATTCGGTGAGAAGGGTATCATTTTCATCGGACGAACAAATCATAACCCTGTATCCATGTTCGGCTGCACAATTCTCAATTGAGCGGCTCAGTTTCGAATGAAAATGATTAGCAATATCTATAACGATTACTCCGATTACATTGGTATTCCCTGTCCTCAAGCTCCTGGCCAGGCGATGAGGCCTGTAATTAATTTCTTTTGCAATGGCCAGAATCTTAGTAATGACCTCATCACTGATCCTTTTTTCTTTTCCCATGCCATTCAGCACAAAGGATGCAGTAGTTTTAGATACACCACCTTTTTTAGCTATATCTTTTAGAGAAGCTTTTGCCATTTAATTTTCAATAAATTAATGATAGAAACAAAAGTAACATTTAAATTATCATCTGTCGTTTGTACCGGATATGCTTTCTCCCGGCTACTTAATTTGATTCAGTATATTTAAACAGGCCGAATAAAAAATACCGGTATCCACCGAATAAGATATATAACCGACACCGAGTTTTTTCCATTCAATCGCCGCCTGTACAGTATCCGTAAATAATCCCAATGTGCGATTCAGCTTCCTTGCTCTGGTAACAAGATCAAGTATGGTCCTTTTTACTTCCGGGTGATCGATCTGACCCGTTAACCCCAAAGCCTGGGATAGATCATACGGGCCAATAAAATAAATATCAACCCCGCTCTCCCGGAGTATCTCATCAAAATTTTGTATGGCCTCTTTTCCCTCGAGTTGGATGATGATGAGCGCTTTATTTGCTTCCTTGAAGTAGGTTTCACCTGGTATTGCCGAATAATTCGCGGCCCGGACAAATCGGCAAACTCCCCTCTTCCCTTCCGGTGAAAATTTGGATGCACTTATTACATCTCTTACATCCTGCGCATTGGTTATCTGTGGGACCTGAATCGCCAGTGCGCCGATATCCAACGCCTGTGAAATAGATTCCGGGTCACGATCACGAACGCGGATTACCGGAAGAACACCGGATATTATGGCTGCACGGACTAAGTTCTGCATCGTTTGCAGGCTGTTCGGCCCATGTTCCATATCAAGAATAGCAAAATCAAAACCTGCATAACCCGCGATCTCTACAAATGCCGGATCGGATGTTTTCATGAAGGGGCCATAAACCGGGTCTCCGTTTTCAATCTTTTTTTTAAAATCTTCAAGAATTTTTTTCATGTCCATAGAAGTTACCATTCTAAAAAGGAACCATCTTTTCCCCGCCAGACCGGATTTCTCCAGTTCTCATCATTCCTGACCATCCGGTTTACCAATTCTTCATTAATCTCAACTCCGAGTCCGGGTTTCTTAAGAACGGGTATAAAACCGTCGATAACTTTAAAATCATCCTTATTTTCAACATAATCAAGCAAATCTGTCCCATCATGGTAATGAATCCCCTGGCTTGATTCCTGGATTATGGCATTTGGTGTACATGCATTAAATTGAAGTGCAGCGGCGAATGCGACAGGGCCCAGAGGACAATGAGGAGCCACGGCAATATCCGAGGCTTCAGCCATGGCTGCAATCTTGCGGGTTTCCCAGATGCCACCGGTATGATTAATATCCGGTTGAATGATATCGATGATCCCTTCGCTGATCAAATTTTTGAATTCCCGTCTTCCGATCAATCTTTCACCCAGGGCCAATGGAATGGATGTGTATTTTGATATTTCGCTTAAAAAATCAATGTGTTCCGGAAGGACAGGTTCCTCATAAAACATGGGATGAAACTGCTCCAACTCCTTAACTAATGTTTTGATCAGTGACTTATGTACACGTCCATGAAAATCGAATCCGATATCAATCTCATCCCCTATTTTTTCCCTCAGTATTCTGAATCGCTCCTTTACATTAAACACTTCCTTCGCTGATGCGATCCATTCCATTTTGCCGGTAACATTCATTTTAACCGCAGTATAGCCTGACCGAATTCGTTCAATCGCCTGTCCCGACAGCTCATCGGGGTTATCTCCACCGATCCAGCCGTATATCCTGACTTTATCTCTTACTGCCCCGCCCATCAGGTTATGAACCGGTGTTCCAAGATATTTACCTTTGATATCCCATAAGGCCTGTTCAATACCTGAGATGGCACTCATCAGTATTGCTCCCCCCCTGTAAAAGCCTCCTTTACTCATCACGTTGAAAAGATCCTCAATTTTTGATGCGTCCTGCCCGATGAGATAATCTTTAAGATCCATAACGGTAGCCGCTACCGGATCCACCTTCCCTTCAAGGACGGGTTCTCCCCAACCGGAGACGCCCGATCGTGTGGTTATTTTCAGAAATAACCAGCGGGGAGGCAACTTGAACAATTCCAGTTTTTCTATTTTCATTTTTTTAATCCGTTCTCAAAGCAGAGAATATATCCAGCGTTAAATCTCAAAGTGAAGAGCCTCATTTGTTTATTTTGTTTACCGGATTTAAAGGAATTCCACCGGTTAATACCAAATATACATTTTTAAATGCATTTTCCGTACTGGATTTTCTTGAACTCACGGTGCCCCCAGCCATATGAGGTGTCAGGATGACATTTTCCAGCTTTTTAACCTTCTCCGGTACTTCAGGCTCATTTTCAAAAACATCCAGTATTGCACCACCTATCCTTCCCGAAGTTAAAGCCTCGGTAAGAGCTGTCTGATCAACGATTGCGCCCCTTGATGTATTAATTAAAATGGCATCTTTCCTAAGCTTTCCAATAAATGATCCATCTACCATTTTAAAAGTTTTAGCATTCAGAGGAACGTTGACCGAAACAAAATCGCTCAAAGCAAGTAACTCATCAATGGCTGTGAATCCGGGCAATGATTTGTTGAGAAGATCAAAAAACCGGACTTCCATTCCAAAGCAGATTGCCAGTTTTGCCAGTTCCACTCCAATTGCCCCCATTCCCACGATCCCGATTGATCTTCCCCGCAGACTTATGCCATCCCACCTGCCAGGCTCAAAAGATCTCCATGCTCCCAGTCTCACAAATCGTTCGGCTTCCCCCAGTTTTCTGGATAAATTTATCATTCCACCAATTATGTATTCGGCCACCGGATAATGAAAGAACCCCGGCGAATTGGTAGCCCAGATACCTCTTTTTGTCAGCTCATCCACTATAAAATTATCAAATCCGATAGATGCGTTAGCCAGTATTTTAAGTTTTGGAGCGCTTGTAAGCAGATCATGGTCTGCTTTGACCTCAGCAAAATTAACGACGGCATGTGCTTTCGGTAACAAACTGATCAATTCATCCCGGGGCATCAGATAATTTTTCCCTCCCGGCCAGATCGTTAGATTTGAAATCCTCGTTAACGGACCTGCCCATTCAATCGGGATCTTCCCTGTAACAATTGTATTAAACTTCTTCACCTCTTCGATTCGTTAGTAAAATTTCACTGAGATTTAATTCTATTAGGCATCATCTTACTTCTGCATCATTGCTTTCAACCAATTTCGTAAAAGATTGACAGGAGGTTCGATTATTTACCTGATTTATAATTAGCTATTCCTTCTGAAACATATAAGCATCTTGAATAGATTCTGAATACATCAACTTTGCCTTTAAATTCGCCGGAAATACTTACATTTTCTTCACCGTTAATATCATACATATAAGGGTTAAACCTTGCATATCCGAAAGGTCTTTCTCCTCCATCCCATAAATCGCCATCGATAAGGAAGGTCAGAATTTTCGCTTCACCATCCACATTGATCATCATTTGATGGCTGGATCCTGAATTGATCAGACCCGGACCTGTACGCCAGACAAGCGGGGAACGCCCGTCATCCAGAAGGATTTGAATAGCGCCACCTTTAAGGATGGTTATTACCATCCCATTTCCGGCAAACTTTGCACTTGCCCCGTATCCCTCGTTTTTGCTGCGGCGTGTATCAAGCAGGACCTGGTCATTTTTAAGCCCTCCGGCTGTTAGCCTGAATTCCAGGGAGAACCCATTTCCGTTATACAATTTTCCCAAAGCCGGCATTTTAAAAGAGTTTCCGGCTTTACATTCATTTCCTTTAATCTCAAGCGCCAGCCCATCCGTAGTAAGAGCTTTATTCTCGGCCTGATTCCAAAGCATTTCCAGGTATTCATTCGGGATCTTATGAATCCTTGCTAACGTTTTTTGGGTCTCAGTAAAGTAGTGTTCGCCCTTGTCCTCGATCCAATCGGGGTATGAAATTCCATTCTCATAGTTCATATCATATAAAAAAACTTCCGGTTGGCTCCAATATATTTTTCCGTTTTTTTCAATACCACCCGAAAGCCATGTCGGATTACGGTTTCCTAAAGGATGATTGCCATAATTCCGTCCGGAATTGTTATGGAAGAAGAGGACATACTTCCCATTTTGAAATTTATACACTTTATTAAAACACCGTGGCTGTTTCATTTTCTTACCTCCGGGGGTGAAGGTTGCCCATTCAGGGGCCGTCCAGGTGCGGCCATTATCAGAACTGTATGTCTGAACATTGTGTCCCATATTGGTACGGTAAACGCAATAAAGGCTGCCATCATTTAAGGTTACCATATTATGTTCATCGGCTACCAGACCTTCGGGAGGCAACAATCCTTTATTCCCTTCCGGAAGTGTCTCCCATGTAATTTTTTCGGGATCTTTTTCACTGAGAATATCAGAACTCTTCAAAATAGCTCCGGAGCCACTTTCCATAAATCCTTCTCCGAAATTCCCGACTTTGGCTAATGGTAAATAAACCGAATTATTATGAATTACCGGAACGGCCACGCTCCAAAAGAACTGTATTTTCCCTTTGTAGACATTGTTATCATCTATTTCAAAATTTCGTATGGGGACCTCATATCGCTTTTCCGACCAGGTATAACCCCCGTCATCCGAATATTTCATCATCATCTTGCCCATCGTGTCCACTCTTTTAATTGGAATTCCTTTTGAGTTCAATACCTCACGTAAGTTGTCTGCATTGTAAGTATAAAAAACATAGATCCTACCGGATGGAACGATAAGCGGGGTTACCCAGGAAGCTTCCGGACCTGTCGCAGGCTCGATATCAATAAAAGGATCCCAAGATTTGCCCTGGTCTCTCGAGATAACCGAAATGACATGCTGTCCCTGTTGCCCTTCATTACCTGCACCGGTTGTCATAACTATTACCCACTCCCCGTTTTTATTAACCACAGAATAGGGCTGGTCGCAATATCCTTCGTCGGGGATTACGCCTATTGGATTTTCAAGATTTCGCCAATCTTTTGATTGGGAGGAAACACTATATGTAATGGTGATTAAAATTATTACAGATACGATTATACGTTTCATCCTGTTTAAGTTTATTGCTTTTTAAAATCAGTTCAAATATGCCGGTCCTTTTTAATTGTTATACATAACCCTTACTTTCTGCAGTCTCATTTGTTCTTTGAAATGTGTAAATTGATTTAATGTAATGTAATGTGCAAGAAGTTGAGAAGTAAGACCGGCAGAGATGTCTTCGTAGCCTGCAACACCGGCAAGGTTTTTTGATTCCCCCGGATCAACTATCAGGTTAAAGAGGTAGGTTATTCCGCCTTCTTCAGGGTCAAAAACCATTTTCCATCCTGCCGTTCTTATCATTGAACATGTGCCCAATTCAGAAAAGACAGCTTCCCGGAATACGGATTTTTTATCATTTATGATCTCCAAAAGGTTTCTGCCTGGTCGTTCGCCTTCGGTCATTTGTATTCCTGCCAGGCTCATAATGGTTGGGTAAATATCAAGCGTTGAAACCAGGGCTTTTGAATGAATCGCTTCGAACCGGTTTTCTGTACCACGTATATTTTTTCCTGATATAAAGAGCGGTACGCCGGCACTTTGCTCATAAAAATATCTTTTATCCCAGATTCCGTAATCGCCAAGATTATCACCATGATCAGCAGTGAATATGATCACCGTATTTTCAAAATAGCTTTTGGTTTTAAGTTCCTCAATGATCAAACCGACATAATGGTCAATATTGGCGCACATGTCGGAATAAATAGCTCTTTTTTTGCTTGTTGCCGCTGAGGAAGGTGCGCTGTTGGGAGAAGGGGTATCTTCCGGTCGGGTATGAAATTCCCCGGCAACCATATAGGGTGGATGCGGACCTGTAAAGCTGATATTTAAATAAAACGGTTTTTCACCCGTATAGGATTTAATGAATCTTGCGGCTTCCTTCCCAATAAATCCATCCTCTGCATCATCAGGATCAAGAGGATGATGTCCTGATTTCAATCCTTCTTTGACCTCAGCAAAATATTTTTTTTCCAAACCTTTTGATCTAAGGTAATAAATATAATCGTCCACATTTTCCGTTTTATTATTATTCGGAATATGCTCTCCCACATCCAGACACTGTGTAACCTGATCAAATCCGTATCGTTTTATTTCTTCCTTATCCTCCTTTACAACATCCATTCCTATAGCATACCTGTCAAGATAATGATGCTTTCCGACCAGCACAGTATAGTACCCGGATTTCTTCAGCCTGTTCATAAAAGTATTGTCTCTCATTTCATCACTTACCGGATCAGACTGGTTGCCACAAATTTTTGTCTGACTTGGATATAATCCGGTTATTATGGAGGTTCTGGAGGGCTGGCAAACGGGTGCAGCAGTATATGCATGGGAGAATAACACTCCTTTGCCTGCCAGTTCCATGAGAACAGGAGTATTCTTTCCCAGGTGATCAGGCCTCATCTGGTCGACCTGGATTAAAATTATGTTCGGATGATCTCCGGATATGGGTACCGGGGGTCTGCCACTTCCCATAATCATAATGGAAGTAGCAGCAAAGACCGATAATGATTTAACATTCATACGCCTGAATTTACCTTGTCTTATTCGATATGCCCGATTTTTGAAGCTTCCCTGGATGTTTTCTTCACCTGGGTAAGTTCCCATTTTTCGCTGGATCTCGGACCAACATCATCGAAAGTTCCCGGATCAATATGCAATTTATGGATGATAGAATTCGGCCCGATTCTAAAATCTCCGTTTAAAGGATCTTTTAAAAGCGGATCCTGGATTGTAGAATTCCGGTCGTTTCCCGTCTTACTGATCCATTCATCAAAATCAGCAGTAGCCGAAGGTTTTCCGAAACCAAAAGGCCATTCTACTTTAAGCTCATCCTTACCTACATTCCAGACAAGGTTAAGATCGGACCAATATCCGGGTTTAAAAATGGAGATTTCATCCCTGGTACGATGAACTGCCGTATTATTTACGATCATGATATTTTTGTATACAAGCGCTACCATAGTATCTTCCACTCTGGTACTGGCCCGGCGGATTATTGATTTATTACCGAAAGCAAGAATATTATTCCGGATAATATTCTCAGTCCCTTTCATATTTATGATGTTTTTATTTGTATTATAAAGGAGATTCTGCTCAATAATTATATGTTGGGCGAAGTCATCAAGATATACCGCATTTCCTCCATAACAGGCCGCATTTATATCATGGATTACATTGCCGCTTATTACCATACCGGGCTGCAGACCCGGAACATAAATTCCACCCATGTCACTTAACCAGCCCTGTCCGATATCATGAATATGATTTTTCATGATAAGATTATCATAACATCCGGGAGTATTTCTGTTAGCGCTGCAAACGATCCCATTGTAATAAAAATCCGAAATATGATTGTGAAGAAAGCGGCAATATTTTGTGTTCCCCGCAAGGACGGCTACAGCACCATGAAATATTCTGCCGCCGGTATGAATTTCGTTGTCTGTTATATATATTCCACTACTTGAAGCAATTTTTACAGCTCCGGCTCCCATATCGGAGAAATGATTTCCCACAATATAAACCCTTTGTGAACCACCCGAAATCTCAACCCCATATTCCCCGAGATTCGTAAATATACATTCAGAAACACTACAATCCTCGGCACCTGAAAAATTGATCATTGCCGGTCCACTACCACCAAACCCGTTACCAGTACCATAATGTGAATTCCAGACAATGGCATTGTGACGGAAATCAAGACCTGTGAGATGTAAGTTTCCGGCAAGTTTATCCTTTCCAGAATTGCCCGTTACCTGGATAACCTGAACTGCAACAGGAGCATATATTTCAGTCTGGTTAATTATTTCACCGGCCCTGGGTATATAGTACAAGTCACCGCTTGGTTTATCCAGATACCATTCTCCGGGGCTGTCGAGGGCTTCAAATACATTGTCCATATAATACCAGGCATTTCCACAGACATGATATGGGTGCGAACGAACGAATGCCATATAACTTTTCGCAGTGAAAATAACTTCCCTTTTTTCCCAGTTAACTTCCTTTACGGGAAGGTAATCTTCCTGCCAGTAATGCACGATCATTGCATTGATATCCTGGAGATTTTTCCATGGCTTAATATCTCCTTCCTTAAAGACAAACCGATCTCTGGCAGCGTCTTTTAACTGATCACCAACATTTTCTGATGCCCCCAGTAAAGGGTTCTCAACTTCAAAGAAACCTGTTTCCGGAACCCTCGGACGAATTGCCCTGTTACCACCAACAAATAACTGCCAGAAATAGTAATCACCGCTTTTTACTTCGGGTAAATTAACTTTCCAGCATACCCTTCCATTAACTTTTGACCTTTTCCATCCTGTAATTTTTTTTCCGGCAGATATTACCGGTTTTTCTCCTTTATAAGCCTCGACAGAAAGGCTGAATTTATCTCCTTCTGTAAATTTGATCGGATTAAATACCGGGTAGGTGCCAGTTCTTAAGATAATTCTGTAATCTTTCCCGGAGCCGGGGACCACCGATTGTTTTCTCACCATTTCAACTGCAGCATTCAGGGTTGCGAAAGGTCCGTCTCCATTTTGGTTGGTATCATTCAGTCCAGTCCATGAATCATTGCCGGAGGGAGAAATATAATATGCAACCTGGGCATGGAGAGATGACACCAGAGTACATTGATAAACCACGATCAGAATCAAATAAATAAAAAGCCGAAACTTCTTATTTCTAACAGGCTCAGCATGAACAAGGCTTCTCATTTGTATAACTATTACATTTGGATTTTCCGAACGGTCCGGAATACAAAGAAGAGTATATATACAAGGTTTTGTACTTGTTTTTTGCCGGAATAAAGGGTGCTTCGTTTAGAACCCGGTTTAAAAAGACGAATGGTTGAATTACTAAAAAAGAGGCTGTTTCCCGATTATGAAACAGCCTCACATTTCCCATTTACTAACTAGAAGGAATATTTTTCAGGCTTTAAGACTACTATTTTTTGAAATGGCAAACCATAGAATTTCGTTTTCCGGAACAAGCTTTTGCAATTCGTTTGTTTAATCAGATGAATTCCCGGCGATTTCCAGTTTCAGTGTATTTGCATAAGGTGAAAGCGGAGCCGGTGGCAGTTTCACAGTAATTCCCGCATCCGTTTGTTTCCACTGAATCTTCTCTTTGGATCCAAGCAATGACAGTTTTTTGATTTTTTTATCTTTTAAGGAAGTCAGGGTTATCTCATTACCCGGCCATTCCAGCATTATAGCATAAAGTACTTTTCCTTTTCTGGTATAACGTATATCTCCTGCCTTAAAGCCATATTCTGCTTCCTTTCTGCCCCAGGAACCAACTTCTTCCGTAGTAGGACCTTCACCATAAACTTTCCAGGGTTTGGTTCCGTATATACCCTCTCCGTTAACCGCGAGCCAGTTTCCAATGCCCTGCAGGCGGTCCTGCATAATTGCCGGAATGGTCCCATCGGCTTTTGGCCCGATATTAATAAGAAGATTCCCTCCTTTACTCACAATGTCCACCAGATAATCTACAAGTTCATTTGTGGTCATATAGTCTTCATCCGGTGTGAGTTTATTATAACCCCAGGAAGTTGGATCCAGCGCATCACAGGTTTCCCAGGGTATGTCAAATATCTTAGTGATGTTGCGGCGTTCCGGAGTCTGAAAATCGCCCAGAAATGCCCCATCCTGTTGTGTCCAATTTTTGGCAGTCTCTGCCCATAGAGACCTGGAAAGCGATTTATCAGAATTAATTGCAGCAATAGAAGTATCAAGGTCCCAGCGATCATTGGTCACCACATCATCAGGATTCTTCGAATGATTATAGAAATAGGCAATGACTTCTCTGCTGTTCCAATGGTCTGCGGAAAGGGGTTTTCGTTTTCCGTTCTCATCAAAAACAGGACTTATTGGTACGTCGCCCCAAAGAATATCAGGTTGATACATATCCACCAATTCTTCTATGGAATTATTCATGTATTTCACCCATTCGCTCCCTGGAAAACGCTTATCCCAGAAAGAGTAGGTAGTATTATGATAGAAGCCCATTTTCAGTCCTCTTGAACGGACTTCCTTTAAAAGATCTCCAGCCAGGTCCCGATGGGGACCCATGTCCATTGCATTTCTCTTTGTATACCGGGTAGGCCAGAGAGCGAACTCATCCCCGTGTTTGGCTGTCATTACAACATACCTGGCTCCTGCTTTAATAAATAGATCGGCCCATGCATCAGGATGGAAATTTTCTGCTTTGAACATGGGAATAAACGAATCATACTCAAAATCAACACCAAAGTTCTGCCTGTGATATTCATTAGCCCCTTTCCTTATACCCGCCTTGAAAGCACTGTCGCTAAGGTTACCCTGGGCCGCTGTATACGGGGGGCCCTGCGGGGACTGACCCCAGTTGGATTTAGGACTCATATATTCAATATACCATTCATTAAATGCAGGTACCGCATAAACTCCCCAATGAATAAATATCCCAAACTTGGCATCCCTGAACCATTGCGGAGTAGGATGGGTAGACAGGGATTCCCATGTCGGTTCATAGATCTTTGTATGCCTTTCCGTGCAACGTTCAAAAAAGATGGCTATTAAGAAAATTAGGGAAAGTGAAAGTATGACTCCAAGGGAGTTTTTTGGTCTCATGGTATTATAGATTTAATGCATTTGGTCATTAATTTTCCATTTCGCATAAAAACATGGGTTCAGATATTTTTACATTTCAGTTTTAACAAATTTTAAAAACCTGCACGGGTCAGTTTATTTGGTGAGAAATTCAATATACGCACCCTTTATCCTTTATTTTTTTTGTCCATTTGAAAGATAATTAAAAAGAGGTCGTCCCTGCAGTTTGAGACGACCCCTTTTTTATTGCATTCCAGAACAAATTAATGTTTAAAAACCCAACTTTATAATAGACATCATAAGATCAATCCATTATTGCTTTACAATCTTGCTGGTGACTGATTGATCTCCCTTACTGATGGTAACAAAATACAAACCTGCCGGAAGCGCCTCTGTATTGACCTTAATGATGGAGGAGGATTCGGACCGTATTAAAACCAATCTCCCCAAAACATCAGTCATCCGGATGATCACATCCGACTGGTACTGACCAAGGTTAATATAGTATTCTGAAGCCACCGGATTGGGATAAATCACAACCGAACCGGCGTTAAAGTCGGCAATACCCGTAGAAATTGTAATGGCGACCGAATAGGTGGTTGTTTCACCGTTTTCTGCTGTCACAGTGACATCCACGTTGGTCGTCCCGGGAGAAAGTGAAATCTCACCGTCACCCATAACTGAAGCCAGGTCGTCGTCAAGGGTAGCCGTCAGGGTAATACTGGTAGTGCCAGGAGGAACAACCAGATCATAGCTCATTACCATTGGATCAAATGAAGGACTCAATGTACCCACGGAACTTGCCAGGGCGCTCAGCATTGAATTATTACTCGGAATATAATCCCCGTAAGCATTCAAAGAATAAGTTACAGAACTGAATGAATTGGTTACGATGATTTCATCATCTACGATGACATAATCAAATTCATTTTTCTCATAACCATATTTGTCTTTTATTATGATCGATGCGCCCGGAGAGAGTTTCAGTTTAGACAGGAAAGCAGCCACGCTACCGCCGTCAAAGCGATCAACAATCTTTCTGTCCTGATCAATATCATAAACCCAGGACGTAATGAACGGATCTTCCCCTTCCACAGCCAAACTGTAAAGAATCATGGTTTTACCATCCTCAGCAATTACTTCAAAATTGGTTTCATTATCCGCAGGTGTTTCGATGGTAACCGTTGTATTTGGCAGCCATACCTCCACTGGCACCTGGTTGTTATCATCATCGATAATACTGAACTGGGCTATTGTAGCCGGAACGGTAATGTTTGCAAGAACTTCCTTCAGGCTTGTCATGGAAGGAATTCCGGAAATGGTACCTATACTTCCTGCAACAGTTATCGTGTAAACAGTAGATGTCAATAATGCATCATTGCTTAAGGATCCCAGCGCAATTACATATTCGGTATGATTGTTCCCGTCGGCAGAAGTAACTTTCAGGATATCGCCTTCTTTCAGGGTCACTTCAGCACCCAGAACATTACCAGATGTGCCCGAAACTACGCTAAGGTTCTGATTTACGTTTTCCTTGACTATGTTGGCCACAAAAGTCCCGACAGCTGTATTCGCCGGCACACCCACGATGGTTTCATCCGTACTGTATCCTTTCGATGCGATGTATACATGAGAACCAATTGTCGAGCTAAAATCGGTGCTGAATACAAAATCATGCCCACCGGGTAATGGTCCCTGTTCATTGTACGGATCGGGAACATCGTACCCGGCTTTAACGTTCCATTCGCTTTCTGCCGGAGTACTTCCAAATGAGCCGAAATTATCCGTGTTACCTTTGAATACTTCCGGTTTCCTGTAAACACTGGTGGGTATTCCTATTTCAAGAAGTTCGCCCTGGGGCATTTGGTTGTTTGCCACACCAATGGCTCCCATAAGATCCACTAATTGATAATCCGTCACTTCATCAGCTGATTTTGTTCCATTAAAAATGGAATCATTCATGATTTTCCAGATGCTGTAATTAACATTAAGATTACATACAATCCCGAGATTATAACCATCATAATATCCATCATAGATAGACCATGAATCCGGGTTATTGTCCCCGCTAAACCAATCGATCCATTGTGCGTTCCTTTGATAAAAATCCAAAGTATCAAACATATCTCCGTTACGGAACAGTTGTTTACCGGCATTCACCCTGTATCCCTGACTATAGGTTGAGATTGTATAGACATCTCCGGGTTCGAGTATAGGAGTAAAGTCTATGAATCCCTGATTATCATTGCTGGCCTGTTCAAAATAGATCCCGGATCCGGATCTTGTCCGGTCAATCTTATATCCCAGCCGTACTTTATTGGTAAAAGTAGTATCGGAAATTATACCTTCAGCAGTTTCGGTTGTATGCCTGGCAATCAGGTAATCACTTAAATCGATCGGGACATTCCCTACGTTCGTGATCTCATAGTCGGAGGCATGACCTGCATTACGTGGCTGCCTGATCTCCGATATTATAGGATCCAGTCTGTTTGGCTGATAATCATCACCGACGATAAACACGATAGAGTATGTCATCTGGTATTGGGAATTCTCTGGCATGACATGGATCTTTGCTGTCCTCTCTGCCTGATTTCCTCTTAAATTAACCGGTCTCTCGATCACAACTTTTGCACTCTGACTTCTGGCAAAGGCTGTGATATCAGGAAATGATTTAGCATCGGCTGGAAGATTAACCTGGTAAACATTTCTCCTGAGATTAAACCCGGCTATAAGTTCATTATTAAGATTAAGAGATGTCAGAAAAACATTATCATCGAGCGTTTTAGGTTCTACGTTAACAAAATAATCATGCGTTGAACCATTCTCCGCCTTTACAACAAATTTATCACCGGTTTCAACATGCGCTCTTTGCATCCCATCATGAGTGACAAAGGTAACCGTTGCATTTGGCGCAATTTCAGTATAAAACAAAATAGAATCCGCTCGTGTCCCAAAACCGACCAGTCCTGAAATAGTGCCCGGAACTCTTCCGATAGTATCTCCCACATCCCCTTCGAGGGCAGTAATATGATACCTTGTCTCCAACTGATAACGGTAAGAATCCGTGTAATCGGGGTAAGTATTTACATTCTGTCGACGGTAACTATGTACCCTGGGAAACATCAGGTTCATATCCGGGGTGGGTGGCGAGACGGATATTGAATATTTCTTCGACTGAATATCATTGCCGACCAGAAATACTTCCAGGGTATCATTATTTTGAGCAAGATTGCTTTCAAGGGTATCCGGTCCCCATATAACCTGCCAGGCCTGATTCGGCCCAAAATCAATGATCTGATAAATCCCGTCACGCAGGGTTTCCCATGGGAGGGTCACAGAATTAGGAGTAATAGTTACAGCCGGAAGAGAAGAAGAGATATCAAATGTAAAATTACTACCATGACTACCGGCAGTACCCAAGAGCTTTAATACACGCCTGGGATCCCACTCAATGCTAAGCCATTCTGAATCTTCAGGACCTGTACCCTGGGTTTGGGGAAAATATCCTTTATTGCCATGGGTTACATTCGCTTTCCGGATGATCGTACGTGTGAGGGCTGCATGAGCAACACCACCGATATCATATACATTCCTTACTCCGCCAAATGTCTGGGAGGTACCAAATGCATCCAGAATGGAATCGCTGCCAGCGGTGGTATTGACCAGGCCATCGCCGTTGGCATCCCATGACAGGAACCACGCGTCATCACCGCCATAACCCCGCATAGGATGAGTTAGATTTTCCTGTGCAAATGGCATGATAATATCTGCATTGTCGAAGTAAAATGAAGGGGTAGCCGTAACCGTATCGATTTGTTCACCTATGGTCTGAACAACAAAGCAATTAGGTACGATCAGGCAAGCCTGTCCCGGAGCAAGTTTATCACCAGGCACTCTTCTCGTCATAGTCGGATCATTCAAAAAAATTGAATTCCCGGGAGAAGCCAGTCCAGTGTAATAAGCCTGATTATTCCAACGGCAGGAAAGAAAAATCTGGCTGAGATCAGCATCGGTAGTTCCGATATTCGTTATTTCAAGATAAACGTATCTGGGCGAAAGTCCATGATAACATTCTGAAATAATGACATTCGGCATCTGAGCGCTCACAAACAGGCTCATAAAAACCAGCGAGATGAATGTAGAAATTAATTTTCTCATAGCCCTGTAATTTAATTAGTAGTTAATAATCACTAAAACGAGGTTAAATCAAAAAACGAGTTGCAATATTTTAGGTAAGATCAATCCCTGAAAAGCAAAAAATTTTTATAAAGAATTCAGTTCAATGAAATTTTTAATTCCGATTTATACTCCATTATTTTTGAAATGAGCAGGCAAAAAATATTTTGTACTGTAAAATTTTGATAAAAAATTATCTGCCAGGTAATTTGATATACCAATTATTTTCATCCATTAGTAAAGTCCTGATTTTTTCTGCCCTGGGTCCTTTGAATTTTGCTGCTATCTTATTCGCCAGGAAAGCCGGATTACCGGTTCTTTTTGCTACTCTCATAAGATCATAGAACCGCTCGCCTTCGAAACCCAGTTCCCGGGCTCTTTCATCCAGTATCAATTCAACTGCATACTTTTGCTTTTCAAGGAATTTATTTGTGAGGTCAATAAAACCTGTAACCTCATTTGTGGAGGGATTATATAAATAATTTATGTTGCCTACTGTAAGTTGTTCATCTCCATTGTTAAACCCAACCCGTCCTCTCACACCCTTTTGTTTACTGTTATTGGCATAATTTCCGGTATTTACAATTGTTAATCCTTTTGAAATTTCGGGATATACAGTATTATTATCATGCAAATATTCCCACATTGCATATATCTCAGCTGCATAAAGATGCATTCCGGCAGCCCTGTAAAGCGGGATGTATGCATCCCAGTCATTGTCACTTTTATTAATGGAAAATTTGTAAACCACAGTATCTACGCCGGCCATCATCAATTGCGCCTCCCTGTCTCTTTTTTCCATTTTAAGTTTCAGCATCAGCTCTACTTCTTCCCGCCGCATAGGGATTCCATTCTTAATGTAATTAAAGGAGGTACCAAAACCACGGTAAAAATCTCCCGGGGTTCCGATCACCGAAGTAAATGTTTTTGAAGGATCCGTAGGATTTTCCAATATTTTAAAGCCATCGAAGGTGCTTTCCCAATACCTGATAGCACGCGGGGTCGGTTTCAGCATATACTGGTTCCCTCCCTGGTCAGAAAAATAGTACTGAAGACTATTTTGCTGCCTGTAATTCCTGCTGTACCATACAGAGAATATGTGTTCATAATTATCTATTCCGGTAAAAATACTTCTCCAGTTGCTATTGGAGAATTTTGTGTCCAATCCGTATTTAATAAAGGTGTTGGTCGATTCGTAATTGAACAAAAAATAATTCAGATGATCCATCGATTTTGTGTAATTTCCCCTGAACAAATACATCTGGGCCAGCAGTGCATGGTAAGAAGCCCGGCTCCATGTAGTTACTTCCCATGTAAGATCATTATTATCTATATTATATTGAATTCCAACTGCTTTGACATCATTTTCCAGAATAAATGAAAATGAATCAATTATGGCATTCATATCCAGATAAATCTTGTTAAGAACAATAGGTTCCTTCCTGATCGTATCGTTGTAATATCCTTTTAAATCAAAAACTATTTTCTCAGCGGGAACTACGGTTTGACCGGTATTTACATACGCTTCGATATCATCCATAGACTGAAGGCTCGGGTATATATAGGGAATTTCCCTGTAGATCCTGACGGCATTGAAATAGGCCCACGCGCGCATACACTGGACTTCACCGTATAATTTATCGTAATTATCAATTGCAACTCCCGGGATCAGAACGGAAGGCTTCTTTTTCACAATCTTGTTTATCAGATTATTACAGTTGACAATCAGTTTGTAAAAATTTTCCGGTGAAGCATACTTATTATCCGGTGAAACATTAAAATCATTTACCTCGCTTAAATCCCTGTCTGCATTTGGTGTAATTTCAATGAGGTCACCGCGAACTTCACCAAGTATATAGATTTGTTCTGCCAGCTCCTGCTGAATGGCATATAATCCAAGACCTGCCGTCCTGTAATCGTTGAATTCCTTAAAGATTTCCTCATCATCCAGTACAATGCCCAGATCCGGATTAAAAAAATCTTTACATGCATTCAAAGGCAGGATCAATAACAATGCAGAGAACAGATAGATTTTCGTTTTCATCCGTATATTTAATTTTTCAGGATCGGATGCATGCCTGGGTATCGGTATAAGTAAACCTCAAAGTGCAATTCACCCGCATACATATCAACCTGCATATTCTGTTTATTTTAAGAACTATATCCTCAGTTTTCTCTTATAATCCAAACTTCACTCCAAAGACGAAACTTTTAACCATCGGAGCCTGAGTATAATCAATACCCTGTTCCACAGAGGATGATGAATAGCTGAACTCAGGATCATAACCAAGATACTTGCTGATCGTAAAAAGATTATTTACTGAAACATAGAAATTAGCATCCCTGATCTTCCAGATCCCTCCGGGGATACTATAGGATAAAATAATACTCTTGAGTCTAATATAGGATCCGTCTTCAATCCACCGGTCAGAGAAAGCCGAATTGCCCACCGGATCTTCATAGAGAGCTCTTGGCATGTTTGTAATCTGACCTTCGTAAGTCCATCGTTTAAGGACAGAGGTGGTCTGATTTGACAGGTCATCCATTTTCTCTGTTTGATATCTGGTATAATTGAATACATCATTACCAATCACAAACTGAACGAGGTTATATAAGCTAAACCTGCCATATCTTATATTCAGGCTGACTCCTCCGTAATAGTCGGGAAACGGATTGCCGATAATCGTTTTGTCATACTCATTGATAACATTGTCAGGAGTACCATCCGGGCCGCTCAGGTCGAGGAATCGTATATCGCCTGCTTTAAAAGGGATACCCCTCTGGTTTGATAATCCGGCATCAGATGCTTCTTTCGTGGTTGCAAAAACTCCGTTTGTTTTAAAACCATAAAAGCTGTATACAGTCTGTCCGGGTTCAGAAATAATTTCACCGGCTTCAATCGGGGTAATTTGGCTTCCTCCGGAAATGGAATAAAGGGTATTAATTAGCTCTGCAAAATTCATCCCGAAGTCGATATTGAACTTTCCCGATTCAACAAGCCTGCTGTTTAAAACAACTTCAAAGCCTGAATTTTCCGCCCTCGCCCCATTTATAAGCTGATATTTATATCCCATATAATCCGGTTGTTTTTCGTAATTCACCAGATTTTTAGACAAGTAGCTGAAGTAGTTCACACTCAGATCGATCCTTTCCCCGAAAGCCGTAAGATCAAGTCCTGCATCAAACATCTGGTTCGTTTCATAGGTCAGGCTGGTATTAGGTCTGGAGCCCAGAATAATGCCTGTTGTTTCACGAAAATATAGTTCCCTGTAATAAATTTTTGAATTATAGTTTCCTATATTATCATTTCCACAAAAGCCGAAATTAGCCCTTAGTTTAAGATTGCTCAACCATGGTATATTTTTCAGGAAATTCTCATTAGAAACTCTCCATGCTGCTGAAAATGAAGGGAATAATCCAAACGGAGTGTCAAAAAAAGTTACCCCTGAATTCGCATCTTTGCCGGTTCGTGATGAACCATCCATAGTGTAATGGGCTCCGAGGAAGTATTTATCTTTTAGAGAGTAGTTCAGTCCTCCGTAAAAAGTCATGGAATTCCATTTGCCAAAATCACCTGTTATCTCGGCCAGGGTGGTTTCACCGAATCTCAATGACCTGTATACATCGGAAGGTGTATTTCTGGCTATGCCCCTGTCTTGTTCGAACCGGTTGGTATTTATCCTGAATCCTAAAAAGCCGTAAAAATTATGAACCCGGTTGAAAGTATTCTCATAATAGAGCCTGTTATCATTATATAACGATTTCAAATAGTTTGCCTGACGGTTGGAAATATTATAAGCAAGCCCGTTATCATATTGAACCATACCCGTAGACGGAAGAAAGACGCCTTCATTTGATGTATTCAGGTTAAATCCCAATAGGGATTTCCATTTTAAATGTTCGGTAATATCTGTTATGATGTCATAAGTACCTACGAAACGATAGTTATTATTATTGGCTATCACGCCATCAATTATAGCAACAGGATTACTATTTCCAAAATTATCCACTCCATCCAGATATGACAGTTCATTTCCGTCTTTGTCGAACTGATAAGGGTACATAAACGGACTTTTTTTCAGGCTGGCAAGAATGGGATTTGAATATTCTACCGGGGCCGATTCCATAAGCTTGGAGTTACCGTAAACCAGATTATTATTTGCATACAATCGCATCCATTTGAAAATATTGAAAGTACCAACAAATCGCAGACTTATACGGGAATAATCAGTTGCTTTGATAATTCCTGAGTTTTTAGAATAACCGAATGAAAGACCATATTTCGCGATTTCATCACCTCCTTTTACACTCATGTATAATTCATTCATCGTCGAATTGCGGAAGATCTCATTTTGCCAGTCAGTGTTGTGGTTGTAGCGATAATAGGTACCGGCATACTTATCATCATATAAACCAGGGTATACATCTTTAAATGTTTCTTCATTAATATCTGATGTTGTCAGAATTTCATTTGCCAGGGTCCGGAACTGTTCATTGTTTAAAACCGGGAGTCTGGAAGGCGAAAGATTAACCCCGCTTTTCAATGAGATATCGATTGTAGTTTTTGTCTGGGTAGGTTTAAGGGTCTGGATCCAGATTATACCATTTGCGGCTTTTGACCCATACAGGGAGAGAAGTGTGATATCTTTTATTACGGTTAATTCTACTATATCTTCATTAACAATACTTGCGTACGGATTATATACATAACCGGAAATATTTGAGGGAAACAAACCGTGGTTTTCATAAGGCATGCCGTCAACAATGATCAGTGGCTGGTTTCCGGCGTTCATTGATTGCATTCCTCTCATATATGAAAAGGTTCCATAGCCCGATATTCCAGAGTGGTTGGTTGTAAGCATTCCGGGAACCCTTCCCTGGAAATACTGGTCAATAGTCAGATAGGGAAGTTTTGAAACATTCTCGAGGTTGAGAGAATAATCAGAGCCGCTAAAATCTCTGCGTAACTCATCTCTTATGGGTTTTGACACATTATCATATCCGGACCGCCTGTCCTTTGTAACCAGATTTATGATAAGGTCATCACGTCCGTTTAAAAAGATCCTTTGCGCCTTGTAGTTTCCCACAGGCATGACCAGAATCCAGATATTTCTGTCCGGAACTTCCAGTATGAATTTACCTGTCGAATCGGTGATGGCAGGATTTTCAGAAACTCTTTCTGCACTGATTGCCACATTACCAACGGGTTCATGATCGATCCCGTAAACAATTCCACTTATTTTATAATTATCCTGGGCACATCCTACGGTAGAATAATGTAAT
This sequence comes from uncultured Bacteroidales bacterium, assembly GCA_963771005.1. GTDB lineage: Bacteria > Bacteroidota > Bacteroidia > Bacteroidales > DASQZK01. The sequence continues at coordinate 239,235 of CAVYRO010000003.1, read as the reverse complement.
ATAAAAACAAATAAGATCAATTTTATAAATGTAGCCAAACGTATCATTTCATTCAAATTAGAAACTATTTAACAGGAATCAAACCGATGTAATCAATGCAAATTCCATTATTAGAAAGCAATCCGGGTCCCGTATATTCAACTCTGATTTTTACATCACCGTATTCCGTATGATTTTCAACGAAGAAGGCCTTAAAATTGAATTCTGCCACGGAAGGATTACCATCGACAGCTTTATTAAACTTACTGTTATCGATTGAACCGAGAAAAACATCATTGACATAAAATTTAATCAGCCCGGACGGACGGGCCTTTGCCCTGTAGATAAACTGGTACCTTGAGGGAAATACATTCTTAAATATAAAATCCAGGGAATATAATACTGTAGAATTTCTGGGTAACTCAACTGTCAGATATTTCCCGTTTGAAGCTTCCGTTGCCGTTAAGACAGTCGGCGTTTTTGAATAATCGGATGCGATTACATCCTCTTTCCAGACATATCCTTCGGAACCAACAGGTACTGTTACCAGGTCTTCGCCCTCAAGTCTCAGCGTATCCCGATAGAGAACCGGGGGAACAACCATGGTTTTATAATTAAATACAATGCCATTGCTGCAGATATATCTCGATTCCGGATCAATATTGGCAAAATTGATTTTTACATCATTCCCCCGAATATTTCTGAGCGAGGGTTTATTGAAATCTGAATATTGTAAAGCATCATTAAATATGCCATATTTGATAAAATACGGGATAAGAACTGCATTTTGCCAGTTAAGGGGAATGTCATTCCGATCGGTAAACCGGCCTCCGAGGTTAAGAGCCATTTCATCCAGGGCATTATCATATTGTTCCTGGGTAAAGAGCAAAAAAGTGGCAGATTTATCCCTTGACTCCTGTGTAACGGGATAATAATCGCGCTCAAACAGATTTACCCGGGTAAAAACCGAATCGTACACAGTATTACCGTCCGGATCAAAGCCAATTGGGAAACTTGAAAAGGGATCAAATCCGATAGAATCCTGCCCATCCACGTAGTTCTGGAAAACAGGAACGTAAAATTTCATATATTCATATAAGGTAGGTTTTGGAGTGATTACAACAGACATTTCATAAAACATTCCATCCTTATAAAGGCTGCTTGGATTTGTTATTAAATTACCATCAAAATAATACGCATTATTATATTCTTCAACCAGGGCATATTTATCGAAAAAGGTCTGAATTTTTCTACTCCCGTTAATACTTGAAGGAATTAAAACCGTTTTTAATATATGATAACCTAAAACTCTGTCCATAGGTAAATTTCCCGGACTGAAATTCTGGAAACTTGTATTATTGGGGATAAACAAAGTATAAGACTGATCTTTTCCAAATATAGAATCCAGGTGAGTTTCTTGCATAAACCCGACAAATATTGAATAGTCGGGATTTTCTTTTATGACCTCCCACATTTTTCTATTCGAACTGGCCGGGACTTCATAGTAATTATCCCAGTTCTGTTTACAGGAAGACATTATCAGTAAAGAAGCAGTAACTGCAACAATAAACTTTATGTGACACCGTAAGCTCAATTTATCGCACATTAGTTAAAAATTAATCTAAAACGTTTAAGTCTTCTCATTTAAACCGGAAGAAATGCTACATAATCCCAGTTGAAAATTCCCGGAATAACAGATTCTATTCTTACCGTATGTTCGGAATTCCCTAAGAATTCGACCGGACCGAATGTAACTGAAGCATAGGAAGACGTACCAATCGATCTGAGGTTTATCGGATAACCTAATCGTAAGCCATCCACGATTACCTGAATTACCGCATATTTGGAATTATTTACCCCGGCCCGGATCGTTATATTGTAACTTCCGGGTCTTATTTCCGGAGTCACATACTCAAGCCAAAAATTTCCTTCGATATTAAGATAATCCTGATTATTGGCCAATTCAGAAGTCGAGGAACTTTTTATATACCATAACCCGTCTTTAGCCCCTCCCCAATCAAGAACTTCCAGCTGCTCAGGTTTCTCATATTGATACTGTCCGGGTGTAGACTGTAAAGAATTAATTATAGGTTCATTATAGAAAAAATAATAATAGTTGCTTCTTGGCGGATTAAACAGTTCCAATATTTCAGAAATTACATGTATAGGACCATTTAAGGTAGAATTATTGCTGACTTCATAGAGAATCGGAACATAGTCCAAAACACTTGTATCAATACCGGAAATGATGTTTTCAATGATCTTAAATCCTTTATTTATTTTTATATCAAAATCAACGACAACACTTACCGGATAGTCCGTAAAAGTATTAAATACCCCAATCGATAACTGGTCCAGAAAATAACTGCTTTCAAGCAGGTGATATGCTGCAAATTTATACAGGCTATTCGAAGTATCTGAGAAAGCTGTTGATGTACTTCCAAATCTGAGTGCGAGGTCATTGAAAGACTGAATGCCTCTTTTATTGAATACTGAGTCCGGTTCCGCCAAAACGGTAAACCTGTTCTTTACGATCTGACCATTTATATTTAACCGGGTTAATCCCATCTGACTGATGAGATCTGTTCGTTCAAGTAATTCCGAAAAGATCTTAAATTGACTATGGTCTTTCAACCATTCATAAGAAGAAAAATTTATAGGCTGAAGCACGCCGTCAATAACCTGGATAATGCCATTGACCGATTCAATATTGGGTTCAATGATTTCTGCCGCATTATTCACCTCATACACAACATTCGTATTATTACCCACTTTAAACTGAATCGTAAGATAATCGCCTGTCATTGTTGAATCTTTCAAAGCACTGTTTGTAAAATCATTGGTTGTAAACTCACTGTTTACCAAATGAAAAAGTCCGATTAACTTACAAAATGAGGTATCCTGAATAAGCTCGTCAACAGAATTGTATTTACTGGAGGATGCAACATAGTTCTGGAAAGCGGAATCCGTTGGCAGAAATAGGGTATAATTATTCCCCGTGGGATTATAGGCATTATATGCAGATGATAATCCGGATTCTTCTATTATCCTGGAGAAAACAGAAAATCTTTCCTCATTTTGTTGTATATAATCGCGAATTGATAACTCGGTATCGATAACAAATGAATTATCAATTTCATCCTTACATCCCTGAAGAAATAAAATGGATGATAATATCATGAATAAGCCCGCTATTTTCAGAAATATTGACATACACTTTTTTATTAATATGTAAATGAAGCATAGTAAGGGTTCTGAACCAGATTCTTGTTTGCTTCTATCTCCTTATAATAGATAGGGAAATACCACCCATAGGGGTCAGACAGTTTAGCAACGTAAACGGGACGTTGATAAGCAGGCACAAATTGGACTATCCTATCAATAAGTTCTGCTTTTCTTTCATAATTATTTCTTCTGCCCATCCGTAACAGGTCAAACCACCTTTTACCCTCAAAAGCCAGTTCCTTTGCTCTTTCCTCGAGAATAAAATCTTCTACTCCAATTCTTGTTTTAGAGGGTTCAATCGCACCTAAATATACACGTTGGCGTACCTGATTTACTAATGATACCGCTTCATCATACCGGTCCAGTTGCCCCAATGCTTCAGCTTTCATAAGTAAAATATCCGCCAAACGGTAAACTATCCAGTTACAGCTATTCTGTTCTGAACTTGGCCTTGAACTCCTTCCATCTCCGATTGTCCCGGCGTACTTCCAAATAATGAAATCCGTCTCCCGGTATGAGCCCTCGCTTCTGATAATATCTCCGGTGATCAGCTTAGAGAGCAGATCATTTGTATACTGGCTGGCGATAAACCTGCGATCAAGATATGTGAATCTGTAAATGTTATTGGATTGCTGCAATCCCTGGTCGTGCTGAAATTCAAAAATAGCTTCAAAGCTGTTACCCGGATAATAGTTATTATACCATTGAGAACCCGGAATCATGAAATACTTTTTGCTGTCAATAATGAGATTACAATATGTAATACTCTTATCATATTCAGAATTCCATAAATACACATCGGCAAGTAAAGCATAAATTGCATATTTACTTGCGCGACCGATATTATTTTTCACATTCTCAAAATCATCAGCAGCAAAGAGCTTTGCCTGTTCCAGATCAACTATAATTGCATCAATTATAGTCTGTTCATCCGATTTAGGCAGGTTAAAATTCTGGTTGTCAGTTTTAGCTGAGTGGGTTACAAAAGGTACTTCCTTAAAGATCCGTACCAGGTAAAAGTATGACAAACTCCGGAGGAATAAGGCTTCAGCTTTAAATACCTTTAAATTGTAATCCGTAAAAGTGCGATCTCTGGTTTGCGCCAATTCACTGTATTCTAAAACAAGATTGCAGTAGTTAATGATTTTATAGAAGTTTGCCCAGTTACATAGAGTATTATCGGGTTCAAGGTTTCCTTCCACGACCTTTCGCTGGTCTGAAGTTGGCCTGTTTATTTCAATCATATCTCCCCGGATCTCACCAAATAAAAAAAGCAGGTCATCCATCTGGGCAAACTGAGCATAAGCCGACATTAAAACGGATTCCACATCTTCCTTTGTCCGCCAGAAATTATCCTGGACCAACTCATCAATAGGTTGTTCATCAAGCCAGTCAGAACAGGATGCAAAGCTGAAAATGAGCAAGAGTAAGATTAGTTTTATATTTTTACAGATCCTTATCATAAAAACATTAAAAATTTACGATTAAACTATATGTGATTCTCATTGGAACAGGAGTTTTGCCAGTGTCTGCTCCCAGGAAAAAGGGATCATTTGATGGAGAGATCTCCGGATCCTGTCCTGTATAATTAGTCCAGGTATAAAGCTTACGGATCGTGATACCGGTATTGATCTGATCTGTATGCAATTTTTCACAAATCTTTTTAGGTAAATCATAGGACACGGAAATATTATTTAACCTTAAATAGGAGCCATCTTCAACATACCTGTCCGATCCCAGATTATTTACCGGATTAGCAAAATATGCCCTTGGCAATATTCCATCATAATTATCGCCCGGCTTTCTCCACCTTCTCAAAACAGCTTTACTCTGATTGTTGTAATTGTTCATACCCTGTGTTTGGGATGCAACCAGATTCACAATTGAATAGTCGAGCCGGGCATGAAACATTATACTTATGTTTAAACTCCTGTGAATTCTTGCAATAGTACCAAATCCACCTTCAAAGCGAGGATTTGCATTCCCGAGATAAACGACATCATTTAAATCTATAACACCATCGTGATTTAAATCTTCATATTTCGCATCTCCACCCTGAAATATGTAACCTGTCTGATAGGTGAGCGGAAGATCTTTGCCAGTAGGGTCTTGAATGATCGTTCCATTTTCATCATATACATGTACAGAGTTATCATCGGGCCAGACACCCAAAAATTGCAATCCGTAAAATGATCCAACCGGCTGGTTAAGGACGGCTCTCCGCGGGTACTGGCTGTCACCAAGATTCGTGGATACCTCATTATTGAAATTATCCGGAAATTCAAGGTACCTGTTTACATTCCTGGAAAAGTTGGTTCTTAACCGTAATGAAAGATTTTCCTTTTTAATTAATTGATAGTCCAGTGATAGCTCCCACCCCTTATTGTTCAGTTTTCCACCATTTATCCATAAGAGAGTCGGGTAGCCTGATGAACTGGGAATATTATAATTCTTCCATAATATATCAGATGTAACCTTATTGTAAACATCAAAAATGAAGGTTGCCCGCTTAAAAAGAATCAGATCGATCCCGGTATTCCACTGCGTAATTTTTTCCCATCTTAACTGGTCCAGCTGGATCCTTAAGGGTAATATCAGGGCATTATCAATATAAGCATTCTGAGAACTCCCAGTGAGTCCATATGCGGAATGCCGGTCATAAGCCTGAAGACCATTGGGATCACTCCGGTCATTTCCGGAGATACCCCAGCTAAACCTGAGCTTTGATTCACCCAGAAAGTCTATATTTTTAGCCCAGGGTTCGGTTGAAAAACGCCATCCGGCAGAAATACTGGGAAATAATCCATAGCGGCTGTTTAGTCCAAATTTTGAATTTCCGTCCAATCTGAGATTTCCCGTGAGTAAATATTTATCCTTGTACTTATAAAATACCTGGGCCAGGGCTCCTATTGATTTAACAACGGTTTGTCCTGAATTCACCCATGTAAGTACAGAACCTGCTGAGGGATCTGCGATCAGGGTAGATGGTGACTGGGAATTTGCCAATGAGATAAAATAGGAATTTTCTTCCTTGGTTTCCCACATCACCGCTGAAGATACAGAATGATTGCCTTTAAGCCTGGGATTGATAAATATTTGGGAGCGGGTTAAAAGTCTTGAGGTAGATCTGTTAATTTCGTTTACAAAATTTTTCATGCTATATAACCAGTCTTCACCAATTGCATTGTAGGGCAAAAACTTTTTCATTTTGGAATTCAGATACGTAAATGAAATTACCTCCTGAAAATTTAACCAGGGTAAGATATTATATTTCAAAAAGAACGAGGTTTCGATAGTATTCTCCTCCGTATCGTTTTTACCCAATTCAGACATGGCAACCGGATTGTAATAAAGTGATCCCGAGCCCTGGTATGATGTAATAGGAGTAAAGTATTCCCCTGTTTTATTCCCATTTTCATCAAGTTCCCAGATGCTCATATTGGGAGCCTTCCTTATAGCCATATCCCTGACGGTTTCATTGCTTCTATAAGGATAATTATCACTTTTGGTATTACCTGAATAAGAGAAATTGCTGGAAAAACTTAGTTTATTCGAAACACGGTAATCAACATTGGTTCGGGATGTGATCCTTTTTAGCCCCGTATTAATCGTTGTTCCCGATTCATCCACAAGATTGATTGAACTAAAAAAGCTTGTCCTCTGTCCTCCCCCGCTGATTTTAAAATAATGATCCTGGATGATCCCTGTCTGGGTTAAGTAACTCAGCCAGTCTGTATTCTGAATATAGTTATAGTAATTGATACCCAGGATAGTTGGGTCACCGCTCAATTCCGGAGGGATATTGAACAGACCTGTCGGAGCATGTAATTCTTCCAGTTGAAGCATAATGTATTCATCTCCATTTAACAACGGAAGATCGGGCGGCGCTTTGGAAAATGAAGTTTTATTTTGATAGCTAAACCGCGTCCTTCCTTTGGTTCCCCGTAAAGTTTCAATGAGCAGTACGCCATTTGCTCCCTGTGAACCCCAAACTGCAACGGATCCGGCATCCTTCAATACCTCTATTGATTTAATGTCCTGAGGTGAAATGCTGACCAGCGAACCAATACCCTCCTGGTCGGCTGTCGTAAAATCGAAGTCCGAGGCACCTTTTACATCCTGAGGGATACCATCCACCACGATCAGGGGAGTCGAATTACCCAGAGTACCCATACCCCTGATCACGATATTTGCTCCACTGCCTGGGTTTCCGCTTGATATGATATCCACGCCACTAAGTTGACCTTGCATGGCATCATCGGCAGAAACAGCACCCGTTGACAGCAATTCACTCATATCAATCTTTGCCGTTGAAGTGGTCCGGTCCCTTTCTGCAATATTGCTCAACGGATCGCTGGTAGTACGGGTACCAACAACTACTATTTCTTCAATATCAACCGCTTCGGTTTCTAATATAAAATCTATTGTGCTCCTGTTATTTATATCAACTTTTAGAGTTTTATAACCGATAAAACTAACGACAAGTTGTTCATTTTTATCTTTGACCTCAATCGTATAATTGCCATTTATATCTGTTACAGTACCCCTGACTACCCTTGATTCTTTATCCATTTCCGCAATGGTAACAAACGGGAGTATATTACCTGTTGCTTTTTCTGTGACTTTACCACGAATAATAGATTTCTGGGCCTGCACATCTATGTCCAGAAACAATAAAATTATGGCCAAAAGGAAAATAAACTTTTTCATAAATAAAATGGTTCCAGCTATAAATCTAAAACTTTATCAATTTCATGGATGACACCTGTAGATACAAAATCATATTCGGACAGGCTAGCACCCGAAGGATTTGTATCATAACCTATAATAATATTAGTTTTAATAGGATCTTCATTTATTTCAACATATGTATTATTATCATTATCCAGAATAATTATTTTATCAGGTTGTTTTATGATCCGTAACATGTACCGGCTGTTACTCATCGTAGTATAATTACCGCTGAAAGTACTCATGTCTGTAAAAAGGATTTGACCCCTTATGAAATGTTTTTTCAAAATTTCTTTTAAGCGATCATTATTAATGGTGTCTGCTCCAATTGCATCCAGTGCAGAATCCGAAGGAGCAAACACGGTATAAAACTCCCCGGGATTTGTAAGTTTCATTTTAAATTCTTTTTTACTGGCCAGGCCGGTCTTATCCAGCAAGGTCATAAACCTGCCATACTTGGAAAGTAAATTATAAATCTCAGTTTCCGGTCCCCGGAACCAGGCTTTGGTCTCGTATGTGGAACCATTATCTGTCGGGTAATTGATGAGCTGGGGATGTATGTAAATTAAAGAATCTCCTCTATAACCATAAACAGAAGGTTGAGCTCCTCTCACTTCATTATTGCCATGATCATATATAATATAATTTCCGGCCAGGTTCTGCATAAATTCTTTATTGCTAATACCGGGAGGTTTACCTATCACCACCTGATTCAGCAACAATCTTGTCAGATCCAGATTTGACATCGTGCTCCTGGGCCTGGAACTCGAGACCCTTGAATACCTGTTTACATTGTATGTTTTCCCTTCTGCATCCCTGAACTCGATCTCCAAAGAGGAATCCATTGACAAGGATGCATCAGACAATATAAAATACTCATAATTCTTGTCCCTGCTTTTTAAAGCCGGTAGTATGTTCGCAGCCTGCATTGCGTACATAAAATCAGAATATTCCGGTCTTAAATAAATGGGTGCGGCAACGCTCGTAAATGCTCTCGGGATAATTGGCTCGTTAACTCCTATAAAAACACCATTGCTGCAATATTTTTTTTCAAGAATACTTCCTTCATCTATCGTAATGGAGTCGAGCGAGCCATTCAAAAACCCGCTTTTAAGGTCTGATTTATAATTTGCTTTATCCGACATATACGCATTCAGGATGATGGCATTAATAAATTCAGGGATTACATTACTATTTGGCCAATGGGGATATCCGCTCTTAGATGTCACCACTTCGTCAAAGAGCTGCTGGAGCGCAGCATTAGTAGGAGCGATAATGGTATTATTTTCCCTTATATTGTAATTAACCGAGCGTCCGGCAATTTCGTTTGTAATATTTACCAGAAGTTCAGGATAGCTTATTCTGTATAATGTATCAACTTCCAGTCCCTGGTTGGCCCCTAATTGATTAAAAGTTTCTTCCAGATCAGGATTGAATTGTATAAATTTATATATCATTTTCAGAAAAAGCGAGTAATCATTTTCTCCCTTTTTCAATAATTGAGTCTCCAAATTCTCCATAGGAGGAACTACCTGATCTATTATATAAATAAATCCATTTTCTGCTGGTATTGCATCAGAGATTATTTTACCGTTGGCAAAATATATATTATCCCCACCCTCGAATGCCCTCTTGAAATAATAATTGTAATCCTCAGTATTATAGCCATAATAATCCATGTACTCCTTATAGTAGAGTGGAATATACTTCCGTGAATCGGTTAGAACAGTACGGTAATTATCACTTTGCCCCGGTTCCACAATCGTATATTCCCCTTTTTCAAAGGTCACCCATAATTTTTTATTGGGATCTTTTAACCATGTTTGTCTTTTGTAACCTCTGGGAACATTATAGTATTTGTCATTTGGATTAATCCAGCCCTGATAATCCAGTGTCCGGAGTTGTGTTTTTGTCCATCCGTTCAACAATACATGAAAGCGGACAATCCTGTTTAACTCCTCAACCGGGATATTTTCAACCGAACCGGAATATTCCGGGTGATCATCAAAGAATTGCTTGAATGCATCATCGGTTGGTGCAAAAACAGTGTAATACCCGGTTTTTTCAATTTGCTCGCTTAAACCCGTAATTGTTAGACAGTTTATAAAAATGGATACATTCTCCTGTTTATTCAATTGGGTGAATAGCTTACCTTCAAGCTGTGAAGGTCTTTGATATACGGGTGAATCCAGATAATTTTCACAGCCGCATAAAAAGAGCAGACCACCAAAAAATAAGATGAAATTTAGCTTACCCTTTTGCATTTTTAAAAAAGATCGTTAGAAAGAGTTTTTTATCAATTCAATTATTTCATTAAACCTAAAGTTAAGAGTTGAGATGAATAAATTTGTACTGACGTTGAGGAAGACAAAATGAATTTTAACAAAAAAAACATGATTATCCGTTCCGCAAATCTCCTTTGCAGAATACTACAGGAACTACAGCTTTTTTAAAGAGGTTTAATGTACTGTCAAATAATTACATGCCTCAGGGAAGCGAATTTGCATGCTCTGATCTCATTTCCCATCAATTCGATTCACTTGTCATTTCCCCGAAACTACATTATGAATCATTTTCAATTCTTTTGCCTCCGGGTCTCCTTTTGTCGGAACCAAATACCCGCCTTCGCCTAATTCATTCCAGGCATATACAAGGACAATACGTTCCTTTGTGGTTTCAGTCGGATGTTCATCCATCCATGTAACCGCATCCAGTAAGAAATGTTTAAAAAGTTCGGGAGAACGCGGGAAATACCAATCCTGCCTTCCTGAACCATCACTACTTTCCCAGGGTCTTTTATCCCATCCAACGGTTACCTCAGGGATATACGGTTGTGTTTCACTTCCAATCCATTGCTTTTCATGCTCTCTGACCAAATCAGCATAGTCATGTTCTTCGGCACCCTTAAACTTTCCAAGACCAATATTATAATGCGTTTTATAGGTAAAATGCTGATCGGGACTATTCTCACAGCCTGCAATTGCCAAACCGGCCAATCCATGTTTTTTTGAAACTTCCTGCATATGGTCGAGAGACTGGTTATCGACATCGCCGGGATGAAAAATCACCACCAGGGGTTTCCCATCAACGGTTTGGTATTGCGGATCCTTAAAATACTTCATCAAATATTCCGTTGCTATTCCCCAATTTTCTATTCCTTTAATCTCTGCACCGCCATGATTGGCAATCAAGAGGCTGTACTTTATTCTGTTCCTGTTCTTAGCTTTCATATATAAATTCATACTGGTATGCAGGTAAAGATTTTCGATAGCCTCAGGATTAAGGGGCCCGTTTGCATCACGCCAATACCAGCAAAATACGAAAAACTTTATCCCATTGTCAGCCGCCAGATCAATCTGCCTTTCCATAATGGACATGGAATCATCCCTCCATCCCCAGACAGGCTCCCGGTCAGGAAATTCCTCTACCATCCTTTGCGTTACATGCGTCGGAACATTTTTTGCCCAGGGTTCATCCGGGTCATCAGCCTTTTTATTATTTCCTGCCCAACCATCAAAATAATATGCCCCTACCATTACATCCGGTTTTGCATGTTTATTCCGGTTGTTACATGATAATCCGCTAAAAACCAGCAAGAGGCATAACAGATTGACCCTGATAAAGATGGCCCGTGTGTGTTTTACAAATTTTTTCATGATTCCAAGGTTAAAGAAATTTATGTTTTCAGGAGATTTTCATCTTATCATTGTGCAGGATATTCTTAGTAAATATCTTGTTGACCATAACACTTTTTTCAACAATTTAAGGAATTACTGTCGCTTCTATTATTATTCATTGAAGTTCCTATCATTTCGAATTCAAGCTTATGTCTCCGTTTCGGATTAAGCTCATCTTATCTTGACAAGCTTTTTGATTTCAATGACCTTCTCAGCAAATAACTTTATAAAATAAATCCCTGGAAGAACATCAGCCGTATTCAATAGTATTGATGCTTCATTATTTATCTGTTTTTCTATTATTATTTTTCCGCAAATGGAGATAACTTCAACTTTAGTGAATGGGGCCGCGCCTTCAATCTCCAAATAACTCTCAAAAGGATTGGGAAAGATTATTAATTCCGGGCCCGTGACCTCCGGGAGTTTTGTAACCGGTGTAGTGACAGCTATATGTATCGCGGAAACAGGCCCGTTGAACCCATCAGCCGTGGCGGTAATTCCAGCTGTTCCAATCCATCCGGCATCATAGGTTACTTCGCCGGTTTGCGGAATAATACGATTACCCGCCGCTTCGGATACAGGATCCATCGAGTATGCTATCCCGGTGCTGTTGGCTGCAGTGGCACTGTATATCACAGATCCGGCTGCCCGGGAACGTGTTGAGCTTTCACCCAGGAAGAATACGGGTGTACTTACCGGAATCAACGCGGAAAGAGGTTCTCCCTTTTCAATTACCAGGACGCCCCATGGCTCTAATGCAGGAATCGTAACTTCAGACCATTGATCTTTTACAGTAACGGATAATTCAAGTGAATCAATGAGTCTTGTATAGGCTGCAGCCTGCCCTGGTCCTCTCCTTCCGTCCGGAGGCAACATCGCAATCGCATCGTTTTCTGCAAGTGTATGCTCCGCTGCATTATAGACTTTCGGTGTAAAAAGCCTGACCTTAAGCTGATAGCCGGGAAAAAATGTTTCTCCCTTAATTCGAAAACTAAAGCTGCCTTTTGAATCCCAGTCAATCAGATGGATAACCTTAGCGCCTTGTTTATCTCCCGGCTTACTACGAACGACAGCTACAATATTTCGCAGGGGATCCGGGACCGAAACGGGGAAATCACCGTCATATCTCCTGTCGGTATAGTTTTTTATGAGAACGGCAGCATCCTCGTAGCCCTCAAGATATTGTGGTATGCCCCTTATAAAACCAAACATATCCGCATATTCCGACGGTAATCCAAAATAACGGGGTGCTGTGGATCCATCTTTATAAGTATCAAAAACATCGAAGGGTATCTGGAAATTAGCACCGCCAGCCGTAAGAAGGGCTCCAAACCTCCTTATAACAGATACGATCTGATCGTTTGTATACTCCGGGGGAATCTGGCATGGCTTTGTAATGGTTAAATATTTCCCAAGTCCTCTGGCCGTATTACACCAGTCATAAATTGTAAGCGGATTAAAATCCCTGAACCACGATTCGGTGTTTCCGTATTCAAATGGTAAATGAACCTCATTCCACCTGGCTGCATTATTGCAAGACCTGGTAATATGGCGGCCGGCATATTTATCAATTTCACTGCTGATATGCCTGTGAAAATCAGTTGAAAATTTTATCTGAAAATTTGAATAAGCAAGGTACAGAGGCGTATTCTTTTGCGTAGCAACAACATCGTCAGGGTTGATCCCTTTTGAAAGCAAATAATCTTTATAATTGAAGTTTTCCAGAGAGTCTATTCCTAATTGCGAAGGGGTATGGTTCTTCTTCAGATATTCAGTGAAAGCGGGCATACAATACTTGCAAAAACAGGATAAATAGCCCGAAGAAAAGGGTTCATCGCGTTGAATAACATCAGCGCCCATATCGATTAAATCCTCGAAATAAGCTAGATTCCCTTCGATAAATCCCGGCTTGTTCATACAACAAAAAATCTGCGGATCAGGCCACTCAATCATCCAGTTAGGGATTGGAGGATTTCCATCGATCTTTTCCTGCCAAAGCTCCTGTTTCGGGATCGGGCTGTGAAATGTGGATCCGGAGCTGGCGGCACCGAACAGGAGCCCAAGGTTTTTAACCTGTTCAATTTTGGTTTTGTCGGCTTCCGTAAAATTTACGTACACCCACTCCATCCGGGTGGCGTGGAAATCCTTTATCGCTTTAAAGCTGTCATAGGTTCCCGTTCTGAAATTAATATTCCTTAAAATTACATCACTGTATCGCGGGGACATCGGAGGAAAGTTCCTCACTTGTGCTATTTCCTGCACTTCCCTTTCCCTCACAACAAGCTTATAATTTCTCACTGTTCCGTCTTCAGCCGTTACTTTCAAATTAAAACCGGTCCTGACAATTGCGACCGGCTCAACAGGTAAGGAATAAAAATCGGTGACTGCCCAACTGGCAGACGGAGCTTTTGAAAGTCCCGTCAAAAGGGTTGATACATTCGTTTTTATCAGGATATCAAAAATGGTATCCTGCGAATTATTAATGTGATAAATATCTGAAATCAGGGTAGCCGTACTGTCAGGGTCCGGATTCACATTCAGCAAATATCTTTTTGTAGTGATTTTATCGCCTGCAACCACACAAAGTGTATCGCCTGAAATTATTTCATTAATACCCGGATGTCCCTGTCCATATGTAATGTAACTTCCGGCACCTTCCGAAGGAAACACATTGCTTTTAAATTCTGCAGTATCTGTACGGAACATGATACCTGTAACGGTATCAATATCGTGGCCTGCAGATATGTGATAAATTGTTGAAGTGAGGCCGGTCAGATGAAGCGGCTCTGTCAGCGTAATGATATTGTATATGAACGTATCCGAGGGGTCATATACCTTCAGTAAATCTCCGCTTGTGATAATCCCCTCCGGATGATCCGGTAAATGAAGTACCTGCCAGTTCACATAATCGCATTTTTCAATCCTATCCAGAAAATCAGTTTCCCCTGTATTCCACGAAACACCATCAATCGTTCCCGTATCCGAACCGGCAAAAATTTGGTAATCCGGTGAATCTATATCAAAGTAATTTTTAATTAAATTGAATGACCTGTAAACGGTGCTTTTTGAGGTCAGAACAATTAATTTATCCCCTTCCTCGATGAATGAATCATTATCTTTTTCAATTCCCGCATTATTCAATACTTTATGAGCCAGACCTGAAAAAGACATGCCACCATAGAGCTGCAGAACAGTGGACTTTGAAGGGATATTCTCAATCCGGTATTTGTAGATGAGCTTCTCCGAATAAGGAACTATGGAATAAATTTCGCTTGTAATCTCTCCTTTGCCCGGATAAAAACCTATAAAGCCGGTCAGATTTTGACCGGCAACAATCCATTCGGAATTATCTGAAGTGGTTCCCCTGGAAATATCCCAATCCGGGTTTCCATGCATAACCTCAGGCTTTCTGAGCAGGGTATACTGATTGGTTGCGGCAGCTATCCCTGCGACATCCCAGGCGAGTCTTGGAGAATCATCAGGATTGCCGATAATATCGATCAGTGTGTCATGAAAAAACAGGCCGATCGTCTCATCTCCATTATAGAACCTGGCTATTTGCTGCCAGGGTTCAGGCTGCGTTTTTTCATCCCAGACAAGGAGCGTATCCGCAATAGTAAGTACTTCCTTAGGGCAGGTATTATTGGCAATTACATAGACTGTCCCGGGAGCAAGTGTTCCTGTTAAATGGAAAGTATATTCCGGAGGTATATTGGTAAATCCTGTAAGCCACTGCGGACAGGTCAGAATTTTATATCCTTCAAGATTGAGAGTTTCATTGGAGGGATTGTAAAATTCCAGCCAGGCATAATTCGGGTTCCCGCCGCAATATTCTGAAATGAAGAGGGATTGCTGGGCATTGGTGCTTTGGAAGTTTGCATAAAATAAACAGACAATTCCCATACATAGAAGGTAACGTTTCCGTGCAAGCATTACTTTTTATTTATCTAAAAGATATGTTCAGCTCAATAGAAGATCAGTTAAAATCTCGAAATGAAACCCCCATGATTGATGACAACACAAAATTAACTTTATAATAATCGATCATGTGGGTTCCATTATACCTTTAAAATCAAAATTATTATATAGTGTTTGCAAGAAAACTCGATTCCCCTTCGGCTCCGCTCAGGGACCGGTGACTTCATTCAAGAGGGTGAACTTTTCGGATGGTGGTAAGGCAGGCAAAAGGCCCCTATGTATAAATTTAATATTCAGTGACTTTCGCAAGAAGGGCCTTTTGCCTGCCTTACCACCATCCGAAAAGTTCTTCGTTCATCAAATTGACCGGTCCCTGAGCGGAGCCGAAGGGGAATCGAGTTTTCTTTCTGATACTATATAATGAAATCAACAAACAGACAAGGCAACCCTCAGTCTTCAACCTTCCCGTCTTCTCTTTGTAATCCGATTATTTCAGTCGTTAATAATACCCGGTCATAAACCCTCAGGTTCCTGTCTGAAGCCGGATTAACTTTCCAGGATTCCGTGCCGTTAACATTGGTGAAGTCGTGGCTGAAATAAACGGTTCCTCTTTCCCTGGCGGCTCCGCCATCCTGAAATTCTTCATCAATCACCATGCTTACCAATCCGGGAAATCCGTCTGCGACAATTGCAATATGATGTGTTCTGTCTGGTGTTATAATACCCTTATTGCTAATTAATTCAACATTTTGCCTGCCATCGTTCATGGTAAATAAAACAGTACTGTCAGCAAGCAGATCTATTTTCAAGCCTTTGCCATTTTGCATACCGTTGATCAAATTTACGGGATATCCTGCCGGATTAACCTTTACCTGCAAAGAGAGTGTGAACCCTCCTCCTTTATTCATTTCAGGAAGAACAGGAGCTTTAATTTCTGAAGCATTAAACTCCTTCCGGAATAGTAATTCATTTTCAGGAACCCGGGAAATCTGAAATTGCGAGGTCAGTATATTTATAAATCCTTCCGGAATTTCAAATGTCCTCCATTGGGTTTTATCAGTGACTCCGGCAGTTATTTTCCCCGAAGCATCCCTTGAGAAGCGGGGTGTATTTAACCGTTCTGAAGAGCCATTCAAATACCCCAGTCTGTCTTTTCTGTAGAGAATAAGCTCAGGCTCAGAAATGTAAAAATTCCCATTCCTCATTTCATAATAACTCACATAAATAAGATCCCGTCCTCCAAATTCATCAAAATCACTTAAACTGTTATTATAGTAGGTTAAAAAATTCTTCTCATCCGGCCCTTTAAAAAAAGAATAGGGACCCTGTGGGAATTTAACCGGTCGTCCTCCCGGAGTGTATCTCATTATCTCATTCTTCCAGGTTTTGCCCTTATCGGTGCTTTTTGCTATTCCCAATACTCCGTAAACAGTTCTGTGTATAAAAAGCCACAGACTGTCATTCATTACCAGAGGCCCGAAACTGCCTGCATTGGAGTATTCAGGATGGGATATACCGTGTCCTTCAGGGAAGAGTTTTATTTCAAGGTCTTCAAGACGGTCATTATTCAAATAGTTCACGAACCTGACAAAAAAAGATTCCCCGTTACCTGTACGCGGTATAGGACCATGTTTTGTTATCCAGCTGATGGCATCATCCCCTGAAAAAAGAATGGGTCGCGGTACATTGTAAAGGACAAAATAATCGCCTTTAAAGATCGTTGAGCGATCTATCTCACTTACCGGAAGTTTCAGCTCATGTGGGTCGGAGAAATTTCCCAGCTTATCGACATACCTGAAGACCACCTTTCCGATCAGGTGAGGGTAAGCCCGGAAAGGTTCTCCTTTATACCATCCGAGAAAGGTTGCAATATCAAGAAAATCTGTAGGTTTCTTATCATAGTGAAGGTCTTCCTTTGGCCCTTTCAGGTATATGTAGTATACCTGTCCGGTCCTGGGATGCTTGAAAAAACTGCCGTATGTTGTCATAGGCGGTCCTTCGGGCTCGATGTCATACCAGTCGCCCCATGTTTTTCCCTTGTCAGAGGATCTTCGTGCAATGATATGCTGGCTTGGATGCCCCTCCCGGCTTCTTGCAACGGTAGTTGTTTGTAACCAGATCGTATCACTGAGCTCGAATTCACTCAGTCCTTCTATATAATCATATTTTCCCGGTATTTCCGGCGTTTTGAGTGACAGTCCGGCCTCCCCGTTTTCGAATGCCCGCCAGTCTGATTGCTTTAAAGAATCGGGGAAAATATAAGGATTTAAGGAAATCCCCGTTTTGCCGGAATTGCCGGGAAAAGCATATAATTTCTTTTGAAACGCACTACGGGCAATAAAAAATCCCAATGACAGTATCAGGACGGCACCTGCCACAAAGAAAATGTTACGTTGAGCTTTCATGCCAATCAATATTTAAAATTTAAAAATCAGTATCCTGGGAAAGGGAGTCTGAATTATAAAAATGGCAGGCAGATTTTGCCTGATGCATTTAATGTCAATATTTTTTATCAGAAAAGTATTCTCCTTAAAACAGTACCCGAATGGCAATCTCACGAATTCTTCCTAAATAGCTGATGGTTATACTATGAGAAAAAACTGAAGGAAATGTACTTCCTATTCCATAATGAAATTTTTTAAAAGGTAATAACAGCAACTCTTGAATTACCCGTGATTTATTTCCGGCCGAAATGAAATAATATACGAACCGGCTAATGAACTCATAGAGCTGTATTACGATTTTTTTCCTCCTTCCGGAAGAATTAACGATAAAGCAAACCATCAGACTTTACCCCTGATGCGGCATCAGCAATGACATTCAGATATTTCAATCACTATATAAAGAAGTGGATTCACATTATTTTTCCACAATCAGAATACCCCATGGATTGAGTAACGGGATCTTAATTTCGGTCCAGTCTCCTTTTCTAACCGGAGTAAGCACCGAAACATCGACAAGTTCTTTGTAGGCCTGTGCCTGCCCGGGTCCGCGTTTATCGCCGGCGGGTAACAGTTTTATGGCCTTCTCTTCCGCCTCCCTGTGTTTTTCTTCATTATACTTCGCGGGTGTCAGCAATTTTACTTTTATTTTCTGCCCCGGGAAAAATGATGCATTTCGTAACCGGATGGTGAACCCACCTTTTGAATCCCAGTCGATCAGGTGAACGGCAATCGGGCTATTGGGATTTCCCGGGATGCACCGGGCGATTGCAGCCACATCCCTGGAGGCATCCGTTATTTCAAAAGGAAAATTGTTATTAAACCGTTCATCCTTAAAGTTTTTTATATGCACTGCCGCATCTTCGAAACCTTCAAGATATTCTGGAATTGCCCGGATAAACCCATATATATCTGCATATTCAGAAGGTGACCCAAAGTATCTCGGAGCACTCGAACCGTCAGGGAACTGATCAAATACATCAACAGGCACCCGGGGAGAACCGCCACTCGCCGTTGCAGTCGCTTCTTCTTTCCGGATCAGGTTTACAGCTTCCGCGTTAGTCCAGGTGGCAGGTATCGTTTTGGGACTGTTGATAATCAGATATTTTCCCTTCTCCCTGGTATCTTTGAACCATCCATACAGTGTTTCCGGATTCATATCTCTGAATACGGTTTCAGATAATGCATATTCAAATACATTATAGGGCTCTATCCAATGACATCCGTTATTTGTAGACCTGCTCACGTGCCTGCCGGCATATTTATCCAATTCATTACTTATATAAGTATGAAACCGGGTGCCGGTATATGCCTGAAACCTGAGAAATGCATCCAGTAAAGGAGTTCCCCATTCCGTTTTGGTAACATCTTTCGGATCAACATTTCTGGAGATAAGGTAGGCTTTGTAGTTGAAATTATCCAGATTATTTATTCCCAACCGGGATGCCGTATAATTCATACTAAGGTATTCGGAAAAAGCAGACATGCAATAGTCGCAAAAACAGGAGGCTATTTTTGTACCTTTTTTCACCGGGTAAAAAGCTTCATCGCGATGTATCAAATCTACCCCCATGTCGATCAAGTCCTTGCAATACTGTAAATGTGCTTCCATATATCCCGGATTATTCTGACAACCAAAGATCTGTGGATTATCCCATTTTGACATCCAGGGCGGGACCGGGGTGGATCCGTCCAGCATTTTCATTTCGAGGGATTTCCTGGGCAGATTTGTATGCATCGTGGACCCGGATGTGGCCCCACTGAACAATACACCCAGGTCCTTTATTTCTTTTATCCTGGCACGTTCTGAATCGTCAAACTTATAGCAGTAAACCCATTCAATGCGGGTCGCATGAAATTGCTTTATTTGATCAATCGTATTATAATTATCTTTTTCATTCATGGGCCTGAATGTAAGATTCCTCATTACCACATCACTATACTTTGGAACCATCGGCGGGAATATTCTCGGCTGTGCGATTTCATAAAGCCGGGGTATTTTTTGAGACGACTTGACCTTCAGGGATTGTCCATCCGGACTAAATGAGAAGACGGTAAGAAAAAAAGGGATTAAAATAATAATCAACGCCCTGGTTGTTTTCATGATTGAAATGTATTTACGATTAAGAGAGCACTTCTGATCCTTTGTACTGTAAATAACAGCACGCTTACACAAATTCTCTCTGCCATGAGCCGGAAAATCATTAATATAAATGTTCATCCCGGCAGAATTAAAGACCGTTGCTGTATCAGTTACTAAACCTGCACGCTGGAAACATGTTGATTCTTATCCGAAGCTGGAATTACCTGTGTCGGGTTTATTGTATTTCATATACATCGACAGTACAAAAAATCAAAAATTCCCTCTTAACAAGCTGAAGGATATTACAAAATAAAATGACTATTTGCTATTGGATTCAAACTGTAAAATAGTAGAAAACTGTAGCCAGCTATGATGAAACCAGGACTCTTCTTTTTGTTTATAATTGGATTACTCAGCTGTGTGAAGTCCGGAAAAAAAGATTCCCTTCCGAATATAGTGCTTATTAATGCGGATGATCTGGGATATGGTGACCTGGGTTGTTACGGCGCTGCTAAAGTGAAAACACCGAATATCGATAAGCTTGCAGAGGAAGGCCGGATGTTTACCGATGCGCATTCCGCTTCAGCCGTATGTTCACCCTCCCGGTATGGTTTATTAACAGGTCGGTATCCTTTAAGAAGGAATTTATGGGGACCCATCGCCATGGACACTCCCCTGTCGATTGATACAAGTTATATGACGATCGGAAAATTAGTGAAAGAGGCCGGTTATTCCACTGCCTGTATTGGCAAATGGCATCTTGGTTTTGGAATTGAAAAACCGGACTGGAACGGAGAACTTCTTCCCGGTCCTCTGGAATTGGGCTTCGATTATTATTTCGGAATTCCACTGGTAAATTCCGGACCTCCAAGCGTATATATCGAAAACCACCATGTTGCGGGATTTGATCCGGAGGATCCGTTTGTATACGGGATAAAGTCAATTACACAGGAATGGCCTGAAAAGGGTGGCTATACATCAATCGGCGGTGCAAAAGCGGCGCATGCTCTGTACCGGGATGAAGAGGTTGGCACTACCTTAAAGAATAAGGCGATTGAATGGATGCAAAAGGTACACCGGGAAAAAGAGGACAAACCGTTCTTTTTATATCTTGCCACTACCAATATCCATCACCCGTTTACTCCTGCGCCGCGCTTTAAAGGCAGCAGTGAATGCGGGCGTTACGGTGACTTTATCCAGGAATTGGACTGGATTGTCGGCGAGGTCCTCCATTCCCTCGATCAAATGGGAGTTACAAATAATACGCTTGTAATATTTACCAGTGACAATGGCGGAATGCTCAATCTCGGGGGACAGGACGCATGGAGGGATGGACACCGCCTGAACGGAGATCTGCTGGGATTTAAATTCGGGGCCTGGGAGGGCGGTCACCGCATACCATTTATTGTTAAGTGGCCAGGGAAAGTACCTCCCCATTCCAAATCGGATCAGCTTCTAAGTCAAACCGATTTGCTTTCGACCTTTGCGGCAATTACAGGCAGGCCCTTAACTACAAATGAGGAACACGACAGTTATAACCAGCTTTCAGCCTTCACCGGAGATGATACATCAGCAATCCGTAAAGAACTGATCATTTCACCTAACAATCCGACTCATTTGGTTGTACGAAAAGCCGGATGGGTCTATATCCCGGCACAGGATGAAGGGGGATTTCGTGGAAAAACCGTGGGGGATCATATCCTGGGAGGAGCGGCTGCGACGTTGTTTACCAAACAGGTAAACAGCGATATCGTGAACGGAAAGGTGAAGGATGATGCACCACCGGCACAACTTTACGATTTACAGAAAGACCCTTTTCAAAGACTGAATGTGTATTCCAAATTTCCTGAAAGAGTCAATGAACTTGATTCATTGTTAAAGATCTATCGTAGCAAAACCGGTCAATACCCTGAGCTTGGATGGATTGATAAACGCAAGTAAAAAGTTACGTAATTCCCTTTTCAATAAATATTGAGCATGAAAAACATTAAAATGTACCGGATCTCAATAATCGCCGGCACCCTAATTTCATTGGTATTTAATTGCCAGGCCCAGTTGATGATTGATATTGCTCAGCCTGCAAATCTACCCGTCAATTCGCCCAAATACAGCGATGTGGTTATGAGAAGTCTGTCTTTTAGAAATGATTCTTTTGCCCATGGCTCAACACTTCAAAATGCTCTGGATTTTCACGTAACGAGACTGGATTGGGTCTATGTCGTCGAAGGTGATGAAAACTTCATGAAAGTTTTTGCAGCAAAAGGCATTAAGGTTGGTGGAACAATTAATGCGACACCTGCCGATTCGACGATCTCCGTTAAGGACATCCATGGAAAGGCCAGGGAAGCATCGTGGTTGCCCGGACGATATTTCATTTGCGTAAATAATCCCGGAGCTTTAAAATATAACCTGGACAGGATCAAAACCGGAGTCGACCTCGGATGTATTGCCATACAGCGTGACGAACCCGGCTTTGGCAATATCGAAAGCACCAAAACTTGTTGTTTCTGCACTTACTGCAGAGAAAAAGCAAAAGCTCAGGGTGTGGACCTGAATGATTCAGCGCAACGAAAAGCCTTTAATAAAGCCAGCACGATTGAGTTTTATAAAAAACTCTACACCGAGGCTAATCTTTATGCAGGCTTCCCTCTAGCGCATTCATGCAATGGAGGTGCGCGTTCATGGGATGATGAAAACTATGCGGAAATATTTAATGAACATGATTACAGAATTGCTGAAATGCGAAACAAAACACCATCTGAAGTATATATGCTATCGAGGGAGACACGGTTACGGAATAAAGCACAATTATTCCAATATACTACACGTGGCGAAATGGATAATACCATTCAAAGACAATACATAGCTATCTCATATGCCACCGGAATGAATGTAATGGTTCCCTGGGATGTATATATCTCCAGAGCACCACGGTATTTTGGTACCCGGGAAGACTTTGCAGATGTGTTTGGATTTGTACGGTGTATCGGTCAGGCAGGATATCTGGATGGATACCAGGATGCCGCAATCGGAGGTTTCGATCTGGATGAAACCCGTTATAAAATCAATCCGCTTGGAATTATTTCCGGAAACGACAGGGTCAGCCTGTTTGCCCGGACAATACCGGGCAATGCCGGTGCACCTGTTATTGTGCATCTTGTAAATTGGGGAGGGAGTGGCCCGGTAAAAATAAAATTATTATCCGATAGTTTTTTTAAGGGTAAGGCTCTGAATATTAAACTCTGGACTCCAAAACCCTACAATCTTTCCGGGCATACCAAAGCTGAAAATTCGGGTAACTACGAAAATCTTAAATGGGATCGCACAAAGGATTTAAAAGTTGTTGTAAAAGGCATCTGGACTGAAGTCGACATCCCTGAATTATCAACATGGGGCATACTTGTAGTAAGGTGAAAGGTGAAAGGCGAAAGGCGAAAGGAGGTGAAACTTACCTTATTAGATTTCCTTCCCCGAGAGATGAGAATCTAAGGTGAAAGGCGAAAGGCGAAAGGCGAAAGGAGGTGAAACTTACCTTATTAGATTTCCTTCCCCGAGAGATGAGAATCTAAGGTGAAAGGTGAAAGGCGAAAGTATCTGCTACCGAATCCTGAATGAGATGAAGACCTTCATGTTCCCCAGACTCAAGCGATACCGGAGAACCCCGGTCCCTGTTTTACTTTCAATCCCGGTTAGATCGTTAAAGTCCCCTTTAAGGGAATTTAGGGGTAGTATGTCGCGGGGAACAGTGTTAGAGAATTGATTACCGGAGTTGGTAGACGGAAGGGAATCTTCCAACCCCATGTATACCCCTAGATCACTGTCCGGTGTAGGCGAACCGTAAAACTGCTGGTGCCCAGGTGACCGGGTGATTTTAGCACTACGTAAGAATCTCTTCAATCAATAACTCAACATCTCAACAAATTCTTCAGCTCCATTCACCAAATCACCAAATAATCTTCATACGTGATTATCCGCACAAATCGGTAAAATTCGTTTTCCTCTTCCACTTCACCACTTCACCAAATCACCAAATTCTTCATCGCAAAACCTTAATTATATTACAGTACAAAAAACTTAACTGCTGCTCATTATAAGTTGTGCATCGAATGTAAATCAGGTAGAAGATTTCTCTGTTGGTCTTTATTCAGTAGGTTTTTTTAAAGATTCTAACCTAAATTAATTGAGTCACTAAGGCTTTTTAGAAAAAAAGCCATCACGCTCTCCAGACTTGCTTAGAAATATCCATAAAATACTGCTTATCAGAACGTCTGCAAAAAATCAAAGTCATGAGAAACTTAACGAAAATGTTTCGGTTTTCAATTTTGGCTGGTGTAATTGTTACGTCAGGATTTGATGGACATGCCCAGTTAATGAGTGATATTGCCCAACGAAGCATACTACCTGACAATGTACCAAAATACAGCGATGTGGTGATGAGAAGCTTATCATTTCGGGATGATTCATTCGAATTTGGTTCTACAATGCAAAATGCAATGGATTTTCATGTTACCCGGCTCGATTGGGTCTATATCAGGGAGGGTGACGGAAAGTATATGAATGAATTTGCTGCCAAAGGAATTAAGGTTGGCGGTACGATCAATGCAGAGCCAAAGGATTCTACAATCTCTGTCCGTGACATTAATGGAAAGGCGCAGGAAGTACCCTGGCTGCCCGGATATTATTTCTTTTGTGTAAATAATCCCGGAGCATTTCAATACAGCATGGACAATATTAAAATCAGTGTTGACCTGGGATGTGTTGCAATTCAACGCGATGACCCGGGCTCGGGCAATGTCAATTTTACAAATACATGCTGCTTCTGCGCCTTCTGTAAAGAGAAAGCTGAATCTGAGGGTGTTGACCTGAATGATGCAGCTCAGCGGAAGGCCTTTAACAGGGCGAGCACTTTGGATTTTTATAAAAAACTTTATGGCCAGGCTGACCGGTATGCCGGATTTGCTTTGGCTCATTCCTGCAATGGTCTCGATCGTTCGTGGGATGATGAGAGATATAAGGAAATCTTTGATATGCATGATTACAGAAACGGAGAAATAATTAAAGCGAGGACACCGGTTGAGTTATATAATTTATCAAAAGAAACCCGCTTGCGCAATAAAGCCCAGCTCTTACAATACACTGTAAAGGGTGAAATGGATGTAGATCTTCAGAGAAAATACATCGCATTAAGTTATGCTACAGGCATGATCGTTATGGTTCCGTGGGATGTATTTATCAACAGGGCTCCGCGATATTTTGGCACGAAGGAGGATTATGCGGATATCTTTGGATTTATTCGTTGTATAGGTAAGGAAGGATATTTGGATGGGTACCAGGATGCGGCAGCCGGTGGTTATGACCTGGAAGAAACCCGGTATAAATCAGAACCGGTCGAGATTATTTCGGGTAATAACCAGATCAGTCTGTTCGCACGTGCCCGCCCGGGAAAGAAGAACGCACCTGTCATAGTACACATGGTCAAATGGGGAGGATCCGGTTCCACTAAGATCAAATTGCTAACCGATAACTTTTTTGAGGACGATGCGCTGAATATTAAATTGTATACTCCAAAACCTTATAATGAGGCTGAACACACAGATGCTGAAAGTTCGGGAAACTTTAAAAATCTTAGGCTGGACCGTACCGGAGATATTACCGTATCTGTCAATGGTGAATATACCGAAGTGGATGTCCCGGACTTATCACCATGGGGCATATTAGTAGTTGAAAAAAGTGACCGGAAGAAATAATAAGAAACAAAAATATACATTAAGATGATGAGAATGAATATCATAACTTATAGTATCCGGATTTCGCATCTATGGCTTTTAATGATATTGTTTTCCGGCTGCACCTCAAAACCCGGCAGTTCAAACAAAAAAGATGATGATAAAATCAGTGAAATAAAAGTGCTTTTCAGCCGGGATGAGCTTATTGAAATGGGATATCCATTCGGAAAATACGGGAAGGATATTCCTCTTGGAGATCCTGATCTGGAATGGAAAAGAAGCAATCCCGATATCATAGTTTTCATACCGCTGGGATCAGGGATATATGATGGGGATAATGAACATTTCCTCGTTTTTGAATCACCGGGAAAAGATGAACTGCTTGCAATGTGGACGCAAAGCTCACGTGAAGCCAATGGCGATAATCACCTGGTTCTTGCGAGGAGTAAAGACGGAATAAACTGGACACATCCGCGATACCTTCTGGGGGCAAAATATGGCAAAGGCGGCCTTCAAGCCAGTTGGGGATTTCCTGTTATTTCAAAAAAAAGCAGGATTTACATTTTTTATACTAAAGAAATCGAACTGAACGATGAAGACAAGCAAGGTAGCGGCACCATGGGATGTATTTTTTCCGATGATAAAGGTTATACCTGGACACAACCTGAGGAAATCACAATGCCGAGATCAAAATACGATAATCCCGACTCAAGGATTCCGAAAGGCTGGATCGTTTTTCAAAAGCCCATTTTAGACGGGGAGGGGAAATGGTTTGCAGGATATACACTTGTTACCTCACCGACTGTCACGAAAAAGGAAAAAAACTGGGTCAATCAGGATTCCAGGTGCTATTTTATGCGTTTTATGAACATTGATGACAATCCTGACCCGCAGGATATCCGTATTGAATGGTATCCTGAAAATGACCTGGGATTGGAAGTTTCAAATCCCGTCTATCCGGATCTTTCCACAGCACAGGAGCCTGCAGTTGTGTTATTGCCCGATGGCAGACTCTTCACGGTAATGCGAACGATGACAGGGTATATCTATTTCTCTGTTTCGGGTGATAATGGTAAGACCTGGAAGAAGCCTGAAATGCTTAAATATTCCGATAATGGTGAAGGTATAAAGCATCCTATGTCTCCATGCCCGATATACAGGCTTAAGAATGGGAAATATGTTCTTATTTTTCATAATAATAATGGGAAAAGGCTGGGGTATGACCAGGCGGATAAGGACTGGACAATTAATGTAGCCAATGTTATCAGGAACCCGACATTTTATTCCGTTGGAGAATTTAAAAAAGATGCTGCGCAACCTCTTTGGTTTGGCGAACCAAAAGAATTACTAAACTCAGGCGACGTTGCATTACCCCCAAAAATGACGGCAGAAATAGGTACTTACCCGAGTATAACAGAGTTCAGGGGAAAAACAGTATTGTGGTATCCCGACAGGAAAAGGTTTTTACTGGGGAAATATTTAGATATAAAATAGTCATCCAAATCTTTTTGGATCGATCCATCCTCGCCCATTTTTTTGCATTTTAATACATGGATAATTGAAGTTCCTTTACCTATTGCAATTTGAAAAATTTTCTGATATAGAGACATCCCTCTTTGATACTTTGCGTTTCATTTTCCCAATTAAGATCTCATGATATGAATCATCTTGCTCTTGCCGATTACCTGGTGTTAATCAGTTACATGGGAATAATACTTGGCGTTGGTTTCTATTTCATGAAAAGGCAGAAATCAACCAGGGATTATTTTATTGCAAATAACCGGATACCGGGTTGGGCAATGGGCATGGCATTAATTGCCACATTGGTGAGCAATATGACTTTTTTAGCTAATCCGGGGGCATCCTTTGCAGGAGACTGGAGACAGTTCACGAATTCGTTAATGGTCCTTGTCGTTATGTTTCCGGTGGCATTCATAATGATTCCATTGTATCGTAACATCATAGGCATGAGCCTTTATGAGTTTTTAGAAAAACGTTTTGGCTACGGTATAAGGGCATATGGTGCAGTAACTTTTATTTTTTATTATATATCCAGGCTCGGAGTTATATTCTTTGTCCTGGCATTGGCCATAAATACCATGACCGGATGGAATATTTACATGTTAATACTGGCGCTTGGCATTATTACAATGGTCTATACATTTACGGGCGGTATCGAGGCGGTGACGTGGGTTGATGTAATTCAGGGGGTACTTTTTATCGGCGGGGGCATCGCTTTTTTATGTATTGCCCTGTTTAGTGCCAAAGCAGATGCAGGAGAGATCCTTTCAACTGCATGGAACCAGGGTAAATTTAATTTAGGCGAATCCGGATATAGTTTAAAGCGCGACACCGTGCTGGTTATGGTCTTATATGGCCTGTACCAGCATGCACATAATTTTGGGACCGACCAGACCATGGTTCAGCGATACCTGACAGCCCAAACCACAAGGCAGGCGGTACGCGGTGCTTTGATAAGCGGTTTAGCCTGTATTCCTGTATGGGCATTATTCTTTTTCGTCGGAACGGCTCTGTGGGGTTATTATTCTTCCTCTGAAGTCGGCTTACCGGCCGGGATCATATCCAAACCGGATAAGATCCTGCCTTACTTTATTATGCAAAAATTGCCTGCAGGTATTATCGGGCTGGCCCTTGCAGCATTGCTTTCCAGCGCCATGTCGACACTTTCCGGCGGATTAAACAGTGTCTCTACAGTTTTTACCAATGATCTGTATAGTAAACTGGTTCCGGCAGGTTCGGAAAAACAAATGTTGAACACCGGCCGTTGGTCGGTAATATTTGCAGGAATTCTTTCCCTTTTGTTAGCCTCGTGGCTTAACAGTCTTTCAGGTCAGGTGCTGGTGATCTACTATTCAGCCTTATCCATTTTCGCCGGAGGGTTACTCGGCCTGGTGCTGCTGGCGCTTACGAGTAAAAAAGCCAATACTAAAGGTGTGGGTATCGGTATTATCACTACGCTGATCGTGGTAGCCTGGGCTTCATTAACGAAGAATAAACTAATAGATTTAAATACGTTTAATTATACGTTGCACCCTTACTTAATTGGCTTGTTAAGTCATATAACCATGTATTCAGCCGGATATGCAGGCAGCGTTATTTTTCCCGATGAAACAGCAACCGGAAAATATATTAATCCATTTATTTTAAAAACTAAATAAAATGAAACCCAAATGATTGATGACAACACAAAGATAACTTTATAAATAATCGATCATGTGGGTTCCATTATACCACTAAAATCAAAATTTTTATATAATGAAAACTAAAACCCTTTGCATCCTTCTGATCAGTTTCATTTATTTCCAGTCTGTATCAGCACAAACTAATCTTTACGTTGCACCTGACGGAAATGATATATGGTCAGGCAAACTTCCGGAACCAAATGCCCAAAAAACCAATGGGCCCCTTGCCACGTTGACCGGCGCCCGGGATGCTGTCCGACACCTGCACGACCAGGGTCTTTCCGGGCAAATCACGGTTCAATTTCGCCAGGGAAACTATCTCCTTTCCGAACCTGTAATCTTTAAACCGGAAGATTCAGGCTTACCCGACGCCCCCATCCTTTATACTAATTATCCGGGAGAAAAAGTTGTGATCTCAGGCGGTAAGACCATTGAGGGCAAATGGAAGAAATATCATGGCAATATCTGGAAAATGAAAGTCCCTGCGGGCTGGACATTTAACCAGCTCTATGTCAACGGTATTCGCCAGACCCGTGCGCGGACACCGAATGCCGGGTACTTTAATGCTTACAGTATCCCTAAAGAATCGAGAGATTCCCTGATTTATCAAGCCGGTGACATCCAAAAATCATGGCATGATCTGCCCAATGTCGAGGTTGTCATTTTTCACTCATGGAGTGAGTCGCGGCTTTTTATTAAAAACATAGACGATCAGCAACGGTTGGTGACATTTACCGGCCCGGGAGCCTATGCTTTGGATTTTTTCAGAAAATACCCGCGTTACTGGGTTGAGAACATCCTGGAAGGTCTGGATGCACCCGGAGAGTGGTATCTCGACCGTATTTCCGGCACACTTTACTATTATCCTACTGAGGATGTTGATCTGAATTCTGCCGAAGTCATCGCACCTGTATCGCAACAACTACTCCAGTTCAAAGGGGACAAACCAACCGGCATGCCGGTTGAGTACCTGACATTTGAGAATCTGGCCTTCATGTATACAGGGTATAAGCTCCCTGATACCGGATATAAAAATGGTGGTGGTACCACGGGGCCTCTTTATCGTCCTTCGGCGATTTTACTTCAAAATGCAGGAAATGTGACTTTCAGGAATTGCCTTGTCGGGAATACGGCAACCTATGCTTTTGAGCTGGCAGATTCATCCTATCAATGTCTTTTTGAAAACAATATAATACAGCATTGTGGCGGAGGAGGTATCATTATCGTCGGCGGAGCGGATAATTCGGTAATTAACAATCATATTCACCATTGCGGTGAGATATTTTTTGGTGGTACGGGCGTCGTAAACTCAAACGGAGTGAGAACGCATATTGCCCATAACCTGATCCATGATATGCCATATTGCGGTGTTCGCGGCGGAGATTGGGGATTGCGCCTTGATGAGGTAATCGAATACAATCACATCCATCATGTAATGACCATGCTCAATGACGGGGCGTGCATTTTTAATTGTGGCGCCGGCTCGATGATTCGCAATAACGTCGTTCACGACAGTTACGGATATGATGACATGGGATGGGGATTGTACCTGGATGAATTCCGTACGGGCGTGACCATGACCAAAAACATCTCCTACAATACAAGATCCGGCGGGCTTCATCTTCACAATAACCATGGGCATATCATTACCAATAACATCTTTGCATATGGAAAACTTGTGCAAATCAGCTGGACACGGTTTCACGGCGTTCACTTCAATGTACGAAAGGAAAAATACCAGCATCCGATCCATACCTTCCAACATAATATTGTATACTGGAATGAAGGGGTGTTTTCGTATAACCTCGATTGCAACCGCTGGGATCTTGCAACCGCCCCGGAAAAAATCGATTACAATCTATACTTCAATGCTGCCAAATCCGGACATGTAACTATGGGACTTGGCCATGGAGGAAAGCCGGGCTATGATTCTTTCGCCGATTGGCAGGAGATGGGGCTGGATAGGAATTCGTTGGAAGCCGATCCCTTATTTAAAGATCCGTTGAATGGAGACTTTACATTGGATCCGGCCTCACCGGCATTTTTACTTGGATTTGAAGCCATTGATGTATCACAGGTTGGCCTGTTGGATAAGAACGTGGGACCGAAGTTTAAAAATATGGATAAGCTGAAAACGGAATAATCCTGATCATGATCCAAATTAATAACACAGCATGAAAAATTATCTTTTTTTCGGTCACAGGCTATTTATAATTATGTCTCTAATTTTCATAATTATGACGAATTGTTCAATTCATACAGGGAAATTGGGATTCTCCAATTATCCGTCATTGAAACTTGGGATCACCACACAAAACTTTACGGAATGCTTACCGGTGAATTATGATAACGCCATACTGCTGCTCAAGTATGCTGCGGCGAAAGGATTGTCATTTCTTGAATTGCGTGATCCCGATGCAATGCTCACGTTTGAAGAATGCGTTAAAATTGCCAGGTATGCAAACCAGAATAGTATTGAGGTAGCTTATTCAAATCAAAGGGGGTTACTCGATCCGGATTTCATTGATATTTTAAAAGTAGGGATCAGGAATGCTACAGCATTTACCGGGCCTAAAACGATCCGGGCAACCATCAGCGGACTAAATTTTTCTGAGGATCCGGGTAAAACCGGACTTAGTAAAGAAGAATTCTCAAAAGCGATCGAAATTGCAAACGAAGCATCTCAACTAGCCGGAGAACAAGGCATTCAGCTTGTTATTGAAAATGGAGCCGAATGCTTTACCGATCTGAATGAAAGCAATTATGGTTTTGAATCTTTTTACAAACAAGTCAGCAATAAAGTTGCCTGGCAGTTTGATACAGCGAATCCGTTTACAAACAAAAATAATTTTACCAGTCCTGACTCCATTAAAAGTTTTTTAGAAAAACATGCCGGGGAAATTAAATATATACATCTGAAAGCAGCCCGGAATTACGAGGCTCAGAAAGTCTTAGGCCCGGGTGAACTGAACTATCAGGAACTTTTCCGGATACTATCCCAGAATAATGTAAACTACATCTCCATTGAGTTATTAGTTGATAATGATATAGATACAGTATATAAAAATATAGATCTGAGCATTGAATTCCTAAGAAATAACGGATTTATAAACTGACTTCAACAGGCAAGGTGAACGGCGAAAGGCGAAAGGCGAAAGTGTCCGCCATCATACGAGGTTGGCGTTGAAAATTGCCGAACCATACGTCATTTAAAGGCAGGATCCGGTTGGTGAGCGCAGCCGAACCGTAAAACTGCAGGTGACCGGGTGATTTTAGAACTACGTAAGAATCTCTTCAATCAACAACTCAACAACTCAACAACTCAACAAATTCATAGGGCAGGATCCCGGTCCCTGAGCAGCCGAAGGATATCTCTAAAGAAAGTCGACGGCCGGTCTCTGAACGTAACCGAAGAGAGCCTCTGAAGGAAGTTAATGACGGGTCCCTGAGGACTCTGCTGAGCTGAAGACGAAGCACGTTGCCAAAGGGGACGCTATTATGCAGTTATACAACCATTCAACAGATAACAGCCAAACAAATAAAACAACTTTAAACGCGAAACTTTAATTAGTGTTTGCAAGAAAACTCGACAACCCTTCGACTTCGCTCAGGGACCGGCGACTTCATTCAAGAGGGTGAACTTTTAGGATGGTGGTAAGGCAGGCCAAATGCCCTTATGTATAAATCTAAAATTCAATGGTTTTCTTATGAAGAACCTTTGGCCTGCCTTACCACCATCCGAAAAGTTCTTCGTTCATCGAATTGACCGGTCCCTGAGCGAAGTCGAAGGGTTGTCGAGTTTCTTTCTGATACTAATTATATTTTTTTTGCAAAAACCTGGATAGAATAATCACCATTCTTCAGACCATCAACGAATATGTAATTTTTCGTCCGGCTCAGGATCCCAATATCTGAAGGATATACGTTTTCACCATCATAGATCAATTGATCGTTAATTCTGACGATGTAAGGCTTCGTAAAATACGCAATTGGAATCCCCAGCTTGCAGCCTGTTCGTTCGGGAATACTGATTTGGGAGGAATAGATCATGTCCTGGTCATGATTAAATTCCCATGAAAATTCAATTTGCCCGTTTGGAGTCGGAACCTGACCTCTCACCCATTTCAGTCCTGCCGGATGCGGAATGGCCTCGAACTTCCTGTATCCCGTTTCTACCGGCCGGACTCCGAGGATGTATCCCGACATCAAATTGGCACAGGCATTATCGGGATGCGACATGTCCCGGTATCCTTCTCCTGCCGGCCGGAAAGGAGGATAGATGGTTGACTCCCATGTGGCATCCTGTACCCCTCTTCCGTCATTTAGAATTTTTATCCAACTTGATTTTCGTATGGATCCCAAAGCGGAGGAATCTGCTTCATAGAGAAATCTTCCGGCAACAGAAAGGCTGAGAAATTTTCCGGTAATAAATCCAAATTTTTCAAAAAGTAATTTTCCTACATCCTGAACATCATTATCCGCTATATTTTTTGCAATTCCATAGCTATAGGATAAATTCTCGCTTAATGGAGAGATCATTGATGCAGCCTGCTCCCGGGTAACAAAACCAATTGCGAGAGCCAGAGCGTTAGACGAATAGTGAAATTTTCTGTCAGTAGGTGATAGAACAAAATATCCTTTTTCTTCATCCCAGAAATTAGTAAAAACTGCCTTTTTAAGATCCTTGGCCTTCCTTTCAAAAAATAACTGATCCTCCTTAATATCAAGCTCTTTCGCAAGATAAGCTCCTTGTTGCAGAGCGTAAAAGAGCAGGATATTCATATAGGCAAACTTTTTTGAAGTAAACCCACCAAAATCACCACCTACCCCCTGCCCTCTTTTTGTCTCCTCTTTCTGTACAAATAATCCATCTTCACCCGTACAGGATATCAGATAATCGAGGTCTTTTTTTGCAGCTGGGTAAAGACTTTCAGCGGTCGCGCTATCTCCGGTATACAACAAATAATTTCCCAGAACCGGTACAAACCAGGCAGAATATTCATCCGACGGCCAATAACCATAATCTCCCAATGCAGCGCGGATCGTATCCTCAGGAAAAGCTGTCGGCCAAACATATCCTTCCGGCGTTTGATGGCTGGCAAATATTTCCAGCGATCCTTTCATAAATTTTGCATCCTTAAATCCATAATACACATTGTATCCTGCCCAGTCCAGGTCACCAATCCACGGAAGGCGATCGCGAAGAGAACCGTCACCAATAAAAGGGGGTGCTTTATAAAAATTCCATTGATCCAGATCTTTATCAAACGGGTCAGAAAAAAGAGTCTCATCCGAACTCGATTTTACCATTACATTATCAAACAGTGCCCAACATTCTGCAGGTTGGAAAAATCCAATGGTCCCGGATTTAAATGTATTGTCTCTGTATTTACTGATAAGCCGGTCATCTATAAATATGCTGATCTCATCTTTTTTTATTGAAGTTTTTACCTTGTATACCGTCCCATCTTCCACTGGAAAGGGTAAATCATTCTCCTGAAGTACAACATTCTTTCCATGAATTCTCCTGGACAGCATGAATTTATTCTCCAGGGTCACTAAGCCTGTATAGCAATTGTCCGGATCGATGGCCCGGAAAGCCCAGCCGGCACCCGATGTTTGTAATGGATTTTTCCTTATTTCCATATCCAGAAAAAGCGTATAATCTTTCCAATCCCTGCCTTTACTGGCTAAAATTACTTCGTTTGAACAGGTAAGTTTGCGTGCAGCGCACCAGCCATTCACGATATCAATGGGATTGGAATTATCGATGGAAGCAAACTGGGCAGTATAAACGCTCGCATTCCACAAGCGGTTTAAGTCATCATCACTGGAAATAAAATTTCCATCCAGGCCGGAATGATCATGGACATTCTGAATATAGAAATAATCCAGATCTACACTGGTTCCCTCTGTTTCCAGTTGTATCCTTATCCATCGTTCCTGCCCCTGGATCAAAGGATGCATAAACTCACCGATCCTGTTGATGGTGTAAAGTTCAAACCTGCCCGGATTACCCGGGAGTACCGGTAAATCGAACCCGAGATAGGTATCCGTATATCTCCTTGTATAGTCTCCCTGGTCTCCGAATTCCGGATCGACCAGATATGGATACCAGCAGGCGTAAGCGATCCTGAGGGCCGGCGTTCCCGTTTTCGCTGTTACTTTAAATACCGGGTAACCCCCTGCACTTGCCGGTCCGATATCCAAAATGATGCAGGGTTTTTCTCCACCCCCGGGATATATAAGCCTTGCTGACTGCCCGTCAGAATCCAATATATTCCTTGCATTGTGTACCTCACCTACACATAAATTGACCTTTTCCGGAAATACTGTTTTTTTAAGGGTCCGTGCCCTGTACGGATTGATCTCATTTTGTCCTGAAGCTATCAAGCCTGATAAAAAAATGAAGAAAATGGTAATAGCCGTAAAATTTTTTGAAATGAATGACATGGATAGGATATTTAATCTCGTTACTGCTGTATGCCGGTGCCTTATTATTGAAAACATTTCCACAATTCTTCCGCAAATATCCGGTGTCCCCGGTCATCGGGATGATTGATCGTATTATCCAGAAGGGTCAGGTAGGGGATGCCTTCCTTCGCCAGGTGTTCCCAACGTGAGGAAGCATCGGCCAGCGCAATGTTATGTTTTGCTGCAAACTCACGAAGAGCCAGAACATAAGGTCGCTTTTCGGGCTCTCGCATATCTTTGAAACCCATCATTTCCAGCATTGTAAAATGCGGAGTGATCAAGATCAGCTCCGAACCAATATCCTGAATCCGGTTTAGAATATCGGAATAGACTTCGTCAACTATATCAGGTGATTGGTTAGCGTCATTAACAAACTCAAGAGTTATGAGGTCCGGATTGGCATCAGCGATGCGTTGCCAGGTCACGCCTGTTTCCTGCCAGGGCTTGTCGCGATAGAGAAACGCATCCGGGTATAGCCATTGCCGGCTGTTCGAGCCACCTGCACTGATGTTTTGCATGTCAATTTTTGTCCCAGGAAATCTTTGACGCAAACCCTCTATGAATACGTCAGGATAACGAAACTCCGGTTTGGAGGCGTTGCCTCCTGCGGTGACAGAATCACCCCAGCAAATGATTTTCACAGATCTCCCGGTCTTTAACCTTGCGAGTGTTTTGGGGATATACCCCCGGGTGCTGCCTGTAACAGCTTCGTCAGCATATTCCCGGATCGGGTAAATCCGGTCAGGCTTTATGTCGGTGTCGTTATAGTTAACAAAGATATGGGCGATGGCGATTGAACCTTTGTCCGCTCCGGGGGGAATTGGCGTACTGATATTACTTTCTCCTCTCCTGATTGAGGCTTTTCCTTCTTCTGAAACCTGTATTGTATCCAACCTAAGCAAAGAGTGGCGATAGGTGGCGAAGACCGTATCTGCCGGAGTAACCCGGCTCCGGGGTCCAAGTCCGACATGTCCCCATGCGGTATCCACGAGATAATCCGTGCCCTCTTTCAGGCGTTTACCTCCTTTTGTCAGCCGGATTTCCAATGAACCTGGTACAAACGATTTATAAGCGTTGACATCCCTTGCATTGCAGCCCTTGAGCCTGGTTCCTTTTGCCCAACCCTCCGGTGTGTCAGCGGAGAGTAGAAGGGGTTCGTCAGTCACCGTGACAACAGAAGCAGGTAAAATGGTAAGTATGGCGGGCTGTGTAACTGTTACAGATCTTCCGCCGATTGTGGAATTTCCAGGAGCAATGACCACATGATCACCCTTCGCAGTTATCCTGATAACTCCCGGGGTGGCATGGATTATCTCCTGCCGGTCTACCCCTAAACTTTGAAAATCAGGATCAGGATTCAAAATACCCGGGGCAGGCAATACAAACCACCCGGGTTTGAATGCGGGAATCATTCCGGAAGCGGTTGTGCCAATAAAAGCTAAGGCACCTGTTTTTAATGCCGTGCGGCGGGAAATAACGATCCTGTCTGACTTTTTTTTCTGCATAAATGCCTAAGTTTTTAAATCGTTTTTTTATCCCTGTTTTTTAAGATTTACATCTAGTGTTTGCAAGAAAACCCGGCAACCTTTCGACTTCGCTCAGGGTCCGGCTACTTCATTCAAGAGGGTGAACTTTTTTCATGGATTCAAGCCCATTTTCTTCCAAATCCCCGGCTTATTGTTTCACAATTTTTTGCGTTACAAAATGCGTATTAGTTCTTATAGATAAAGAATATATACCCTTTGGCAGAACCCCGGTATTAATAGTTATTAAAGATGCATTTTCATATTTCTCCAGTATCACCTCTCCCATCACATTGATTAGTTTTACATACGCACCTGTTTCGCCCGGATCAATTTCGATCGTAATGCCGGTTGTCACAGGATTTGGATATATCCTGAAAGAACTTCCATTAACATCTTTCACTTTCGTTCCGATTTCAACAATAACGGTATAAGTAGTTGTGGAAACACCGTCCTGTGCCGTGACAAGAATATCAATATTTCCGTTACCGGATAAATTTATTATACCATCTCCCGCTACTGTTGATAAGGGATCGGTTTTCGCAGCCGTAAATGTTATGCTTGTTGTACCATATGGAAGTGAGAGGCTGTAATCAAGAATATCCGGAGAGAACTCAGGAACCAATGTACCCGTATCTATTTTCAATTCATCCAGACTGGATATATCAGAAAGAAGAAACTCTACTGAGATAGAATAGATTGTTGTGGAGGTGCCGTCTTTAGATGTTACCTTTATATTTAATATCGTGTCTTTTGAAACCAGGACTGGTCCATCCCCAACAACTGTTGAAAGCAGATCTGTTTTGGTTGCAGTAATCGCCAGGCTTGTTGTATTATAAGGAATTTGAAGGGCATAATGAAGCACATTCGACGAGAACGCTGGAGCAAGTGTTCCAACGTCAGCGTTTAATTCATCCAGGCTGGAAATACCAACGGCTTTTTCAAGTCCCCATTCCGAAAAAAGATACTCCTCGATCCTGATCCTGTCTGCATTACTCATTTTGCCCATGTACATGATAATCTCAGCAATATCTCCGGCAAGCTCCCCACCTGTTGACAGACCTGTCTTTCCAAGGAAGCTATGTACCCAGTTTTCATAGAAATTTGTTATCCCTGGTAAATCTGTGGAATCTCTTAAAATTTCATTTTCATAGAATTTGATTTGTCCGGAATTCCGTGAGTAAATTCTCACTTTGAAATCGTTTCCTGGTTTTCCTATTGAAGCTGAACTTCCCCACTTCAGCTGGTTTTGGTTTTCACCAATGCTTAAGGTTCCGTTAGCACCGGTGTTCCCTTTACAAAAAATCGGCTGGTTACCTGAACTTTTGCATACGGTAAAGATGGTAAAATCTTCTTTTTTGAAATTCGCAAGAGAACCAGAGATTTCGAGGCTTTTATGGCTCGTGGACATCCATTGGCCTTCATCAAAATGAAGCGTTGGATTTCCATTTAAACCGGCAGGGTTAACCGATGGTTCTAAATCTTCGTCAAACTGGTAGAACGAGAACTTATCAGGAGTACGGTCTTCCCAGGTTGAAACTTTTCCCTCTTTTAAATCCTTTGCCGTTAACCAAAGGTGGATCCCGGGAATATCGGATGGAAGGAAATCCGGCTTTGCAGGTTTACCTGGGTAATCAATCCATACGGCTCCATCCTCAAGCCATACGGACTTCCGTGTTCCAACCTGAGACATATCGATTTCAACAAATCCAAGGATTTTCGCCGGGGATTCACCTTTAAACCTGAAATCGCCGTTGAAGGGATCCATGAATCCGGGATCAGCAACTACGGAGTTTGCGTCATCGCCTGAAGTGACTTTCCATTGTGCAAAGCTTTGATCCTCATTCATATCCTGCTCAGGAAGTGAATAATCCCAGAACAGATTTTGGTCTCCCTTATATTGTAACTGGATATTCGGGCCTGTATCGGGACCCTTGTAGAAGCTTCTTGCTCCATTCTGTAAAACGATATTATGATTGAATTCTGTAGCTTTTATGCCCAGGCCCAACACATCTTCAGAAGTCGGAAGGCTGCTTTCATGGCTATACAGGGCTGATCTTGTCCCGAAAGCGATAATATTGTTTTCGATCAGGTTGTAATGACTTTTTTCTTCGAATACATCTTCGTTTGAATTATAGAGAATATTATTCCGGATGGTAAAATGGGCCGTATTATCATCGAGGTAAATAACATCTCCATTATAATCCCGCCCTTCGATATTGTAAATCAGGTTATTTTCGATCAGGGAATAAGGCTGGTAACCTGAGGTATAAATGGCCCCCATATCGCTTAACACACCATGCCCCAGGTCATGGATCTTGTTTTGCCTGATAACATTCCTGAACCCGTAGGAATAAACAACACCCGGATTAGCAGTGCAGGTGATCGCATTAAAGTATCCTTCGCTGATATTGTTATGTTCTATTAACATATGTACGGTATTGACGTGCCGCATGGCCACCTCCCCGAAATAAAAACGGCCATATCCCATGATGTCGTTATCATGCAGAAAATTGTAACCTGTCTTTTTATAATAAAGGTTTGAAGTAGTTATCCCATATACTCCCGTTGCCCCCGAACCGAGATCCCGGAAAATATTGGATGCTATTTCCCCACCCATGGTCCCACTTTCGAATTCGATGCAAACATCTCCAAGATGCCCGAAATAGCAGGCTTTAACAGTGGGAACCCTTGCATCTTCAAAAGACAATGCCCCTTCACCATACGTATTGCTGTTCCCAGTTCCAATATGAGATTCAATAACGGATTCCGTATGCATAAACCCGATCTTTTCAAAAGATACATACCAGATGAACTTATTAATGCTGCCGTTTCCGTAAATACGGAACAGACTTAGTAGTTTCGGCGCAATTATCACAGAACTCTCCTTTGTTTCTCCGGCATTTGGGATATAATACAGCCTCCCCGAGAGACGGTCCAGATACCATTCACCCGGTTCACTCATGGTCTCAAACACATGATCCCAGAAATATGCAGACAGTCCTGCACCATGAATAGGATGACTGCCAACCATTTCATGACTCGTAACATATTTAAGGGTGATAATACGGTTTGCAACGTCAATATTTTTTACCGGCATTCGCTCATCCAGCCACCGATGGGTATGTACCATCTC
Organism: uncultured Bacteroidales bacterium; assembly: GCA_963771005.1. Lineage (GTDB taxonomy): Bacteria > Bacteroidota > Bacteroidia > Bacteroidales > DASQZK01. The sequence continues at coordinate 199,119 of CAVYRO010000003.1, read as the reverse complement.
AACATCGGTACTGTTTTTCCAGTTTTGAAAGTCATTCGTATTTACCCTGACCCGGTCGGTATTATTACTGATTGCACCCGTGGTTGTGGGAAGGATTTCGGTAATCCGGAAAGTTCCTGTTTTCGGAAAGCGGGATCTCACTGCTCTTTTCCCGTTCACAAAGAGTTGCTTAAAATACCAGCTTCCTGCAGCAACCTCCGGAATATTTGTCACCCATGCACTCTTCCCGTTTACGGTTGTGTCTCTCCAACCGGTGATTTGTCTGCCGCCGCTTACAACCGGCATTTTGTCAACCGGAAGATCCATCCACGAAGGATCGTCGATATTATTCTCAAGTCCAGCCTTGATCCCGGCATCTGCACCCTGGGTCCAGTCGCCTATAAAATGAATATTTCCTCCAGTGGTATTACCAATTGTTATTCGGGAGTTGAGAAAATGCCATCCCGGCAACAGATGTATTTCAACCCTGTTCTCCAGATTGGAAAGGTTCGCGAGGATTATATCCCTGTAATTGTCGGGTGTACCAAGTATGGGATTGGTAGCAGGAGCTGGTATAACGGGTAACTGCACCTGTTCTGGCCTGTTCAGGGCAATCACTTTGTCAACCGCTGCCTGTATGGTCCTGAGAGGTTCTTCCGGCGTTTCCCCTGAATTTGTATCCAGACCTGCGGGAGAGACATAGAAACGGATGGTGTCCTGGTCACTATATATTGATCCGGCGCCTTTAACGCTGAATGTAAATACACTATCGATATCGTCAATGCCGGCGATTTGAATGACTGAGTTACGCTGCAGGACTTCAACGGGAGAAAAAATTATATGCAGGGTATCTGTTCCGCCAGGCCCTATGATCATGCTTGTATCTGAAAGGGCAAAGCTATCCCCGGAACTTTTAATACTGAACTGATGACCACTGTTAATGTCATTGTTTATAAGCACAAAATCCTTTTCTAAGCTTGTGCTTATTTCAATTGAGCCGTAGTCCACCAGGGAAGTTCCGGAAATAAGACTTATCCCTTCATATCTGACACCAAGCCAGGGAACACCTCCTAAATCAGCCTCATGTTCTCCCAGGTATTCATAGGAAATGTCGCTTACGATCCATTGGGAGTTATCCACATTAGTCCCTCTTGAAAGGTCCCAAACCGGTTCGCCTTTTAAAACGGACGACTTCCGGATGAGTGTATGAGCTTCGAGAGCCCCTGGAACACCTGCAACCTCTGCATTTGCCGGATCACCGTTTATTACATCCAGGACATTTCCGTCCTTTAAAAGTTCTATCAGAGCCGTATTACTTAAATACCAGATGCTGCCCGAAGCCGGCCATGATGTATCTGCAACGGCAAGAACCCTTGTGTCAGGTGGATTTCCCGGTTCGTTCCTGCAACCGACCCAGGTTGAAAAAGGCAGAATCTCCCCACCTGGAAAATCAAAACGAAAATTTCCGTTCCGCCGGATAGAATAGCTTTTCAAATCTATGGTATCATCCGTGGGATTATAGATCTCAAGCGCATTGGTATACCCGTTTGCAATATATTCTGAAAAGAAAAGGGTTCTGTCCTGGCTAATGGCTGAAGCAAGAAAAAAAACAACAAGAAAAAGCTGTAAAACCATTTTTTTCATTAGAACGAGGTTATTAAAGTCAGTAAAATAATAAGCAGGACTTAAAGCAATCAGCGAATAGCCAGCAGGATATTCTATCATTTAGCCTGCCACCTATTCCCGCGGTGGAATTACATTAAGTTGTTCTAAAAAATTAAAATTTTCTTTATTACTCTAAGAGGTAATAAGGCATAAAATGTACTAATATGGCCAAACAATTATTCATTCCTGAGAGATTCCTTCGGGTTCGCCCGGGAAGATTTCAGCGAAATATAAAATGTGGCAGAAACGGCAATTAAAGCCGTCAAAGCCAATGCGGCAACAAACATCCAAAGGGAGGCATTTATCCTGTAAGCAAAATTCTGAAGCCATTTATTTGCAAGAAACCAGGAGAGTGGTAAACCAAAAATTGCTGCGAACCCGACCATTTGCAGAACTTCCTTATTAAATAATATTAGAATAGCACTGCTGCTTGCCCCGAAAGTTTTCCGGACACCGATCTCCTTAATTCTTTTTGCAGCAGAGTAGCGGGCAAAACCGAAAAGACCCAGACAGGAAATGAGAATTGCCATTATTGATCCAAGTGAAAGTGAATTGCCAAAATTCTCCTCAGCCAGGTATTGTTCATAGTAATTTACTTCAAGGTACTTGTACAAAAACCGTTCACCGGGATAGGTTTCAACCCATGCTTTCTCGATTAGCGGTATTGCAGCCCGGATATATTCAGGTGCTATCCTGAATGAATAATAGCCGACAGCATATCGCCATTTCAGACTTTTAAAAATAATCACCGGTGTTAGTTGCTGTTTAAGTGAAAGATGATGAAAATCCCTGACCACACCGCATACCACATAATTTTTTCCATCAACTTTTATCACCTCTCCCGGTGCATCCTCAGGATTTATAAACCCGATTTTTCTGGCAGCAAGCTGATTCAAAATAACTTCATCTCCCGGGTAGTGATTGCTATCCATAAAATCCCTGCCTGCAATCAGGTTCAGCTTATAAGTTCTTAGGTATTCCTGATCTACATTCAGGATCTGGAAGTAGGTTTGTTTATCCGGTTCTTCATTTGCCCTGGCTACATTTTCGGAATGCATAAGAAAATCTTTACCCGGCACGGAGGAAGAAGTACAAAAACTCCGGACTCCCGCTATCTCATCCATCCTGCTGCGGAATACCCGGAGCTTCTCCTGTATGTCCGGGCGGGCATTCATGGTCATTGGGCTATATGAATAAATAATGGATCCGGGCACAAAACCAGGATCCTTATGCTGAATAAATCGAAGCTGGTAAAAAATAACAATTGTCGCTGCTATCAGAAAGATGGATATTGCAAATTGAATGGTAACCAGCAATTTTCGTGTTATAATACCCCCTGTACCCGAAATAATATTCCTTTTAAGCATCTCCCGAAGGTTGTTTGACCTGAAATGCAGGAGAGGGGCTATTAGTGTAAGGAGGGCGCTCAGTACTATTATCACGGCAATCAGGATAAAGGTAAAACGTCCCGGAGCGGAACCCGGTACAAGTACTTTCAGTGCATAATAGGCTACGATAAACGAACAAATGCCTGCCGTTAGACCGATAAGGAATTCCTTATAAAACCTGAATTTTAACAGATCCCGTACTTTCGCGCCAAAGATCATCCGGATGGCAGAATTAAAACTATGATTGTAAAAATCAATTACCGACAGGTTTATAAAATTTAAAATACTGATGATCATAACGATTAAAGCCACAAGCATCATAGCATAGACTTTAAAAAGACTACTGTTGATCTTCATCTCTTCTGCAAGATCCGAATGCAGATGTATGCTTGTTATGGGTTGAAACAAAAGGTTTATTTTGACGGAGCTCGTCATGGACGGTAATATTTCCCGGCTTATCAGGGAATCAACTTTGGATCTGAGCGTTTGAACGTCGGTGCCATCCTTCACAAGGATATAACTATACCCGTACCATTTGCCCCAGGATCTTTTATCATAGGGTCCCGGTTCAAAATATTCAAAAGGTTTATCTTCATCCAGTTTACTCGTCCGGTTATTAAAATTTGCCAGGTAGTAGCGCAAGGAAGGAACTGTCATAAGCAGATCGAAATCCATATGACTGTTAGCCGGTATATCCTCGAAGATGGCACTTACATAAAATTCCCAACCTTCATTTAACTTCAGGGATCTCCCAATGGGATTTTTATCACCAAAGATTTTTTTTGAGAGGGATTCTGAGATCACAACCGATCTAAGATCCGGAAAAAGTACCGAAGATTCCCTGGCAAGTATTTTTCGATTGAGAATATCAAAAACACAGGTATCAGCATAGAACATTTTTACATCCTGGATCTGGGCATCCGGAGTAAATACCGTAATCATATCCCGGTGAAGTCTGACCCTGCCTTCCACCTCCGGCAGTTCTTCCATCATGAGGTCGGTGACACCCCGGTAGTTGGATGCCATATCCAACTGCAATTCGCCGTTCTGGTATTGTTCCAGGCTAACCCTGTAAATCCTGTCCTTGTTTTTCCAGAATTGGTCATAGCTAAGTTCATCAGTAACCCATACTACGATTACAATTGTGATTATAAACCCGATTAGAAGACTGAAAAACCTTACCGATGATAAAAATCCCGATCTGCCCAACTGCCTGAATAGAACTTTTAAGTTCATATATTGATGATCCTTATTTATAATATCTAAAAGAAGGAATATTTACCAGAATGTACTTAGCCCGGGGCTGTAAATGAAAATGACAGATCCCGTTTACACCTGTCAGATGTTCTTCATAAATAGTATCAGAAAGAAACTCGACAACCCTTCGGCTCCGCTCAGGGACCGGTCAATTCGATGAACGAAGAACTTTTCTTCCACTGAACAGGGCAATACAGTTCCATTGCCGTCTGCCTATTTCCCTGCGAAAAATTTTACCCCTAAAGCCGGCATCGGAAGACCAGATTTAATTTCAATCCGGGAACCAGACTTTCCGCGCTCGCAGATTTTCTCACTCCCATCCGCCATTATTTCCGTCCACTTCATTTTACCAGCCTTTCCCGATAACGAAACGGTCACATCTTCATACCTTCCGGTGCTATAATTAATGAGTGTCATTAATATTTTTCCACCCTCAATCTCACACATCTCCACAGCGACTCCGGGACAGTCATTGGTCATTACCGTAACAACTTCATCATTTATCCACGACGCCAGCTCACTGATGATGCCAGGCATCCAGGTGTGAAGCCAGGCGTATAACGGCCAGCCGGTGTATGAGAAATTGATAAACCCGAAGCGCTGTCCGGCCGGTCCGGTCCATTTCACCGCATATGGCACCGTATTTTCATTGGCCTGGTTTTTACAGGAGAAGAGACGATTTTCACCCCGGGCTCTAAATTCCATAGGCCATGAGGCATCAGGCAGGTTTCGAAGCCAATAGTATATGTTCCAACTAAAATCACCGGTCTTATCTTCCTCCGAAAAATCAATATTAATAATGTTATCCCGGTTGGATTGGCTTAGCTCTTCCACCCCCATTTTTGAAAGAAATCCCCTTTGTTTCATCACTCTCATGGCATCCAAATCGAATATTGCCCCCTTCATGACAATTCCTCCCAACTCTACATCTGTAAGGGCGGAAAGTCCGCTTCCAAAAAAAATTCCGGCATCTCCGGGCTCGCTGACTGACTTAAAAGGAAGCCCAAGTAACTCCAGATTACAACCTGACATATTCCAGACACCCAGGCCTGAAGGATGTGATCCTGCCGCCAGCAGATCGGTAACCACTTTGACCTGGGGCTTTTTTCTGGAAACCAGCTCAATCGTTCGCTGGTCCCTGAAGTTTTCGAGATTATAGGCAGGTGATCCAATGCCCCGGCCAAATATACTGGCAATCTGGGCATAGGTAACTTCCGCCGATTTCGAAAAGTTGGTATAGGGAAAATTCTCGACCTCAGGAAAAAGTTCATAACCGTTGCCCAGTTTACCCTGCCAGTAGGGAATAACCCAGAATGCCTGCGGGTATGCAGACACAGGGATGTCTTCACGGTATAAGGGCATTTGTGGCCGGACAAAAGGCGTATAATTCCCCGCGAATGCTTTGGCAATCCTTGCAACATCATTATTAACAGAAGTAGGGAACATCATCCCGATCCTGGTTTCAGGAGATACTTTATGTACTGCCTGCTCAATGATCTTTGCGAGGTCTTCCAGGTCACGGTTGACCAATTCTCCCATGATATTCTGCATTTTAGCGGCAGTATCCGGATTATCGCTGTAAACCAGGGCTGCCACAGTCTCACGTGTAGAATCACAACCCACAATGCGGGCAAATTCCTTTACCCTTCCTTTATGAAAACTGCTTTTCAACGGCACTCCATAATCATCATCGACGAAAAGACGGTGAGGTTTCAATGAGGCATATGCAGCATAGATCATTGCAAGGTGCAATCTTAGTTCAGTGCTCCGGGGGTCCAGGACCGGGTGAGGGCTTGGTGCCCCTTCCCTTGTGATCTGCCTCTCAAAACCAAAATGCCGGACCACTTCCTCAGGGACGCGGATATGCCCGAGAGTATGAAATACATTAATGCTCAGGATCAATCCCTCACTACGAATCCTTTCAGCGCAATATCGAAAATGCTCCATGCGTTTATCAAATTCTTCCCCATCATAAAATGCATTCCCTCCGTATTCGCCATTCGAAAGCATGGTGAACAGCAATACCTCATTAATACCCATTGCCCTGCACTGTTTTACCATTTCGTCAAGATAGACATCGCGATCAACATAAGGTACCATGTATCTGAGGAGGGGCTTCGACGGTCGGGCATTGTCGGCAATTTCAGCCTGCGCTTTGCATGAGACGGGTAAAACCAGAGTAAACCATATCAATATAAGAATCACCCCGGTAACAGGTTTCCGTAAAAATCCGGCTGTTTTACTCCCCATTGAATAATCATTAATTCTCATTTCGCGCAATTAATTTCATCCGATTCCATTCAATTTACCGGGGGGAAAATGGCATCCCCACTCCGGTAACAAATTCATCCGGGATCTCCTTAACACGGATATCCATCTTTGAATTTGAATAAAATATAAAATGCCGGTTTCCAATATGTAAAAGTTGCGGATACGCAGCTGAACGGGCAAGGCTTAAAACCCCGGTATTATCGTTCGGATTTACTTTATCGTCCACACCGTTTAGAATGATCCGTGGCTTATCGAAGTAAATTCCTGCATTGTCCTGCCCTTCAGGGAGTCCTTTTGCCAGAAGGGGAAATTCCCTGCCAATCACGATGTGTACAGGATCCCTGTTTGCCCATCTTCTCGACCAGGTGGATTCGGTCCCATAATAGTCATTCCTGTTTGAGAAGAGAAAATATATTCTTCCGTCGGGAGTTGAACTTATCTGGCACGGACCACATACATGCTTCAGCAGGTCGCCACCCGGCCGGTTACGCAAAGGGACAGGCTTACTCCAGGTAATGCCATAATCCGCGCTGATGGAAAACACAGGGTATCCGTTCATAACCCGCATAGTACAGATAACGCGCCCACCCGGTAGCAAGGCCATGAAAGGTTCCTGGCAGAAATGAAGTTTTGGATCCTCCTCATCGGGTATCCAGAGTCCCTCAGCCCCTGAAGGAGTGATCCTGAATTTGAGTTTTTCAGGATCTGTTTCTGTCAGTATATTTTCGGCACGCAGAAAGAAAACTTCGGTTCTCCAGAATTGGGGGCCGGGTTTAGCTCCGGCTCTCTTGGCGGCATCCTCTCCAAGATCCGGACCCATTTTGGAGAAACCCATCAGCATTGCACCATCGGGCATCAGAATGGGAAATCCGGTATTCCAACCGTGGCTGTCCTGTCCTTCCACATCCAAATCATGCCTTGGCATCGAAATGGGATAACGTGTACTCCAGCTCGTGCAGTTATCATCGGAATAGCGAAAACAGATCCGTCCGGCGTCTCGCTTAACATTCTGGTTTTCATCGTACCAATAGAATACATAAAACCGGCCTGTGTGAGGTACGCAAAAAATCATGGCCCACGATCCCGGCCGTTTGTCAGCAGCCCTTTCGATATCCACCGGTGCCCTCCAGGTGATCCCTCCGTCAAAGCTCGTAGATGAAACAACACTTTGATCCTTGGCTGACTCTACTGATGCCTGTGTCCATACAATGGTGATAACTCCTTCGCTGTTTATGGCAACCGAAGGCTGTTGGTTGGTTTCATGGTCACCCGGACCTTGATTATAAATATTGACAAAGTCAGCATCAATGGAAGGATCGTAATATACACCATTAAAAACAAAGGGTTTAACTTCAGACTTGACATAGGGAGCCCGCCAGTCCTCCGGTAATTGTATGTTTTCCATTTGAGGATACAAGCCGGCAAATGGTATTGACAGGAATACCGAAAGAATCAGATTTCTCATGAATCAGGATATTGTGATTTTTCTGCTATTCATTCTCTGAACTTTTGTGGAAATTCTCCCGTCAGACCCATTTCATCCTGGTTAAGCGGGACGAAACCGTTTTTTAGGAGCGGGCTTGCCGGGTCAATTTGAAAATTACCATTTCCGGGATCGGTAAACATGGGATCCAAAATCATCCCGTTTTTATCAATCCCCAATTGCCGGAGCGTGGAAAGCAATTCCTTCATTTCCATATTATGATCTTTCCAGTAATAGATATTGTGATCCACAACGCTGGACCCGGGTTCATTCTTCGACAGGTCTATTCTGAAGTAAGGCCGGCTTTCGCCTTCATGCCAAATGACATTGCGCATGATCATGCAATCGCTAAAGCCATTCGTTGAATTCAAATAATCAAAATAAAAATCAAGCAGTTTACCCGGTTCCTCCGACAGACCTACTTCACGGCATGAAGCAACGATATTATTGAATGCCAGGTTATTTGCGCTGCTGGCGATCCCTCCGGAAAACTTCCATATGATATTCCCATAAACATAGGTGTCCATCTGGTAAGCATCCGTACGGATACCTACACCCCATGCACCCGGCGTACTATGGATGAAGTTATTCCGGATGACATTAAAAGGACCTGTATCGCTTATATATATTCCGTTCCCGTCTCCCAGGATTGTCATGACATCAAATATCTCATTGTTCTCTATGATGTTCATCCGGTTGTGATTCATATTGAAATAGGAAGCCACAATCCGGAATTTGCCCATATTGCTGAATGCCCCGGCATTATCACCACCCAAAGTCTTTAAAGGTTCCCCGATCTCATCCCACCTTATCGATCTTGAATTTTCACGGGTGTACAGTCCAACCGAGAAGCTGTCCGGACCCCCATGCCAGTTGTAATTCCGAAGACTGTCGGACCCATCGATAGCCTGCTTTCTTGACTCATGCATAAACCAGGGCCTGTAGCCGGTAATGACCATCCCGGAATAAGGCATTTTCGATATTTCGTTATGACTGATAAGATTTTCACTCGTCTGTGAAAGAATGATTGCTGCGCTATGCCACACCAGCCTGCTTGCATCCTGGATCCGGTTATTGGTAATGATATTTTTTGTATTCACATCCTTAGTCCCAAGACCATACCCACCGAGAAAGATCCCTGAAGCTCCGATCCCGTGAATGTAATTGTTCCTGACAATAATGTTTCTACAGTACAGGTCAAGACGAATTCCGGCACCGCCTCCGGCTGAAAATTCGCATCCTTCCAGAATGCAGTCTTCAGCCCCTCTGAAACGGAAGAAGGCATTGCCGGCATCGAAAAGTTCCCAATCGTGCTGGATCCCGGCATCGGTATCCTTAAGCACATACCTGTCGTTGTGCTTGAAAGAAATGCCTTTGAAAACAAGATCTCTGACAGGGATATCATTTCTTCCCTGTATGTCATTATATCCTTCAACCCGGATAAATTCCTGTAAAAGGGGGATCAGAATGTTGTCCCCTGGTGTTTTCCCCTTTGGCCAGTAATAAACCTTCGCAAGTTTGCTGTTAATGCACCAGGAGCCCGGTTCTGTCATGCCTTCGAGAGAGTTCTCAATCCAGGCATGTTCTTCCGGAAAGCGGTCATAGCGCTCATTGGTAAGAAAATAGGTTCCGTTAACCCTGGTTTTAATTGAACGGGTCTTAAGATCAATGGACTCAATTGGGAGGTTATTCATGTTCCACAAGCACCAGGGTCTGATCACCAGTTCCATGTCCTGTACATTAGCCCAGTTCTTAAGTTCTGCACGCTCATTCACATACATGACATTGAAAGATCTCAGGTTTGACTGACCATCCCTTCCGAAGGCGTCGATCCGGGATTTGAAACCTGTGCTTCTTGACCTTCGTAGCAATTCGTCCCCGTCAAACAGGCTTCTGGGGACTTGAATTCCTGCAAGAAATGCGGTCTCATAGACCTTTCCTCTGGCTACTTCCGGAAGTCCTTTGAGATTTTTTGACCGGGTCCATCCTGTCAATTTTAAACCGGAAGATATGACAGGGGTTTCACCCGGGTATGCGCTCCATATTATTCTTTGCTCTTTGCTTCCCCCGTCATCAAGCCCAAAAATGAGTGAGTGATCGATAAAGTAATTTCCCCCGTGTAAAATGACAATGATATCATCACGGCTGGTCTTTTTTAACTCCCTCACCTGTTTTTTGGCTTTTTCCAGGGTTTTCAGTGGAGAAAATTCTGTACCGGCAGCATCATCATTTCCTAAAGGGGATACATAAACATACTGCTGAGGGTAACCCGTGGTGCAAAATGCCAAAAGAAAAAAATATACAAAGAATGATTTCATTGTAAGGCATATTTCATTGATAAAGCGGGATCCAATTAAAGAAGCCTTAACATGGAAATTGTACTCATGAACAACAGGAAGAAATGCTGTCAATTACCATTGATCTCAAAAATTATACTCGAATCTGGTCGTTGAAAATATTGAAAGATTGAGGCGGAAGGCTATTTAGCATCATTTCCCGGAATACTTATCATACTTACCACTCATAACTTTATTTCATAAATGCCATTATAGGTTATTAGGTACCAGTTATTCCCAACCAGCCCTGTAATTCCCGATAACTTCAGAAGTGCGTAACGCACGGTCATAAATACGGATCGTTTTTATATCTCCGTCAAATCCGGGAGCCAGGATTGTTTTTGTTCTACCGCTTACATTAAGAAGATAGGCATTATATCTCCCCCAACCGTATTGCCGGTATTCACCACCATCTAAAAACTTACCGTCTACAATGAAAGAGATAATTTTCGGACCTCCGTCAACGACAATAGCCACATGTTGAAGCCGCCCTGTTTTCAGAACCGGGTCGGACGACCAGCTGTTTTCCGTTCGTCCGTCGTTTAAGGTTAATTTTATGCTTTTATCTGTATTGACCGTAATTCCCAAGCCCATACCATTTTCCAGATAATTTTCCAGGAGCACCTGGTCTTCCTGGAATGAATTACATTGGATCCAAAACTCAAATGTAATACCCGTTCTGTAATCCAGATTATTACCTCCGTTTATAAATGATTTAAATTCAGGGAGTTCAATATCATTTTTTGGCTTTATTTCAGCGGATGTCATTTCCAGTTGCAAACCCTTTTGCGCTACGGAATTATTTATGGACTGATTCCAGCAACCCTCGAGCAGCGATGGATCTAAACGATGCACCCGTGCCAGGGTTTTCTGCGTTTCAAACAGGTAGTACTGACCATCATCTTCAAGAAACCCGGGATAACTTAACCGCCCTGAATGATAGGTAAGATCATCACTGTAAAGAAGTATTTCCGGTTCGGACCACACGATTTTTCCGTCTTTTTCAATACCACCGCTTATCCAGGCAGGATTTCTTTCCCGGTAGTCTTTTCCGCTGTGATTGTGAAAAAAAAGTAAATAATTACCATTGCTGCATTTCCATAAGCTTGGACATGCGAGGGGGTGTTTGATTTTTCGCTCTTCGCTGTTATACCTGAGAGCGACCGGTTTTGACCACGTTTTACCCCGGTCATTACTAACCGAGTTTCCTATATAACCCTGATCAGTCCGGAACACGCAATACAAAGAACCATCACTCAAAGGAACGATATGAGGTTCTTCCGAACGGCTTTCCGGTTTATCCCAGTCAGGTCCTCTTAAACCTTTACCATTTTGCGGAAGAAGTTCCCATTTAATTTTATTTGGATCCGATTCCGTAAATATATTCTTACTCTCCAGAAAATAAACCTCGGTTTTCCTTGGAGGACTACTTAATGCAATCATAGCCCAGGGATAGATCAATTCATTGTTTATCAAAACAGGCATACCCACACCCCAGCCTCCAAACTCTGTAAATTGGGGAATTTTAACGGGTTCGGACCAGGTATGGCATCCATCATCCGACCATGTATATGCTCCGGGTGTAAGTGTATAGATCCTGCCATTCTGAGCTTCAAATGGTATCGCATAGGCCCGGCTGCATTCCGTAAAGGGTGACCAGGTTTTTCCCTTGTCTTTACTTACTGTTACGGCTGAAAAATTTTTGGATCCTTTTTCTGTTTCGCCAAGAGTTCCGACGGTCAATGCACATATCCAGGTTCCATCCCTGGATTTTATGACATAAGGCTGATCGGCATATTTCATACCCGGGGTAGGAATAATAATTCCCTCGGCAATATTTCTCCAGTCTTTCGTTTCCTGCGCTGAAGAATTTAAAATCCCAGCCAAAAAAATAAGAAAAAAACAAAAGAGTACTCGCTTTTCCATTATTTTAAGTATTTAATCCTGTCTATCTCAAAAGAATTGTCAGATTATAGGTAGAAGTTTAAAGTCAAAGAGAGAAGTAATGTAAAAAGAGAGGCAGTATCACCTGGATTGTACTGATACTATTCTGAAGTTGTTGGTGTCAGAAAGACCTTGATTTGGGGTTACCTATAGAAAGATGGCGATTTCTCAAATTTGACCAATGATCTTTTTAAGTTCATCGGAAAAAAATGCAGCAATCTGTTCTTTTGAGATCAATTCCTTTGGCTGTAAATGCGTACTTATATCATCTTCCTCGATATCATCTGTAAATACAAGTGTTTCTGTATAGGTTACCGGAGAGAGGTGTGGAATAAGTTTCTTTGTCTGTTGAATGATCTCCAGTAAAGAAAAACAATACCTGCTTAGCCAATAAAGATCATAATAATCGCGTAGTGTATTTCGCTGTGCAATAGCCGCCATTTTTAGCGAGGCAATAACTTTTGCCTTACAGATATTCATGTTTTTGTATCGAAATGTATGGTCTTTAATGTTAAAAGTGAGGGCGACAGATCCGGAAGAAAAAAAGGTAATCTTTGTTTTATTAATCACAATATCCAGCTGCTCATTATGTTCCTGACGAATAACCCTGTACCCCGGATATAGCTTCACAAGGTTTTTTTTCACACTATTTATGTTCATCGCATCCCCATCATATATAAAATCCAGGTCTTCTGAAATGCGGTGACCAACCTGCATAGCAAGTGCGGTACCTCCAACCAGCGAGAAGGAAGATATGAATTTTCCTGAGGATAACAATTCGAATATCTGACGGGTGTTGTAAGACATAAATCGAAGGTCAATGATCTCATTCATTTACTAAGAATTATCTTTTCCAGGAAGTTGATGCGTTTTTTGTACCTGTCTTTCTCTTTCCACTTACTGATTGTTTCCCTGATCGTGTGTGCAGGAACCTGTCCGGCCAATGTAAGCAGATCCGGGATTTCGCCATAAGCAATCACTTGTTTCACTACTTGTGACGTCGGTATTGATGCATCATGCTTATAGGACCAGAATAGATGTCTTGAAAAATTGTTGATGTTCATCTTTCTGTTTAAAGGTTAACAGTCACAAATGATATTGCAAAGATAATCAACTTTTTAGTATGGCTGTACAGGTATAGGCCGGAAACTTTTATAATGAAACGCAGATGACGCAGATTGAGCAGATGATCGCTGATTCATTTCTTCTTTTAACACAGGCCATAAACGTTACCACCAAACAAGAAAAAATGATACCATCTCTTTGCGGTGATTATTTTCCATTATCAGTTGATAAAAAGAAAACAATCCGATACGTTGTTCTCCATATTTTTTCATTTTATTTTTACAGAAATCCTGTCAACTCATTTAAACATCGTTCTCATGTTTAATACTTTCATATATAACAACATAGAATCCGGCAAAGTCCGTAAACAATTTGATAAAACACTGGAACAACTTTCGCGGGGTGATTTTGCCTCGGCCGAAGTGAAAAAAATGGCAGGAACCGGTTATTACCGGGCCAAACTGGATTACGAAAACCGCCTGCTGTTCAAATTTGCCCGTTACAACAATCAAACCTGTTTGTTGATCCTTGAGCTTATTTTGAATCACAAGTATGACCAATCCCGTTTTTTGAGAGGAAGCGATGTGGAGGAATCAAAACTGGTTCCGGTTAAAAGTCACCATGAAATACCTGCCGAAGATTATGTTCCGCTTGCATACGTAAACAGCAGGTATCGTCATTTTCACCTGCTCGATAAAGTATTGTCATTTGACGATAACCAGGATAAGATACTTTCATTACCCTTGCCTCAAATTATCATTGGCTCCGCTGGAAGCGGCAAAACAGCTTTAACGCTTGAAAAGATAAAATCGCTTACCGGCAGGGTACTTTATATTACCCTTTCTCCATTCCTTGCCGAAAACTCGGCGAGGCTGTTTTATTCATACAATTATGAAAATGATAAGCTGGAGATCGATTTTCTGTCGTATAGGGAATTTATCGAAAGTCTGGAGATACCCAAGGGAAAAGAACTCGATTTCAAGACATTCGAAGCATGGTTTGCCAGGCGCCAGCAGGTCAGTAAACTGAAAGACGGTCATAAAACTTTCGAAGAATTCAGGGGCGTGATAACCGGCTTTGATATTACGAAGGAATATTTGTCGCGGGAAGATTACCTGTCATTGGGGGTAAAACAGTCTATTTTTCTTGCGAATGAGCGGGAAACCGTTTACAGCCTGTTTGAGAAATACCTGAATTACCTGAAAGAAGATGGGTATTACGACATCAACATCCTGACACACCAACAACTGTCACATTGTATGCCGGTTTATGATTTTATCGTAGTGGATGAAGTCCAGGATTTTACCAATATCCAGTTGCATATGATCCTGAAATCGTTAAAAAAGCCGGCTAATTATATCCTGTGTGGCGATTCGAACCAGGTCGTACATCCCACTTTCTTTTCCTGGTCACATTTGAAAAGCATGTTTTACCAAAGCGACCTGAAAGGGGATGAGATAAAGATATTGCATACCAATTACCGCAACAGCCAAACGATATCTGAACTGGCCAACCATCTACTGAAAATCAAAAACGCCCGTTTCGGTTCTATCGATAAAGAGAGTAATTACCTGGTCAGCACGGTTGCTGAAACAAAAGGGGAAGTTGTTTTCATCGGGGATAAGGGTAATGCCATTGCCGAACTGGGGAGAAAGACGCGTCTTTCGGTCAAATATGCTGTACTTGTATTGCGAAACGAGGATAAAGCGAAGGCAAGAACATTATTTCAATCCCCATTGTTATTCTCGGTGCAGGAGTCAAAAGGACTTGAATACGAGAATATTATCCTGTACAATTTCATTTCCGACAATGCTGCCGAATATAATGCTGTATGTGATGGTGTCACACCGGATAACCTGCTGGTTGACGAACTGACTTATGCGCGCGGCAAGGACAAAACCGATAAATCGCTGGATGTTTATAAATTTTACATCAATTCGTTATATGTGGCTGTGACACGTGCGGTAAAAAATGTCTATATCGTCGAGCAGGCGAAAGGGCATAAACTCGTACGGTTGCTTGAAATTTCAGAAGACACTGCCCCGTCAAACATCAAAGAGGAAGCATCATCGTCCGACGAATGGAAACGGGAAGTGCGGCGACTTGAGATGCAAGGGAAAAACGAACAGGCCGATGCGATTCGTAAATTCATTCTTGTCACGGAAAAACCCAATTGGGTACCCATGACTCTTGATTTCTACCAATCTGTTAAGAAGGATGCTCTGGATGCTGAAAACTATAATAAAAAGGCAAAGGACAGGCTTTTTGATTTTGCCCTGCTGCACAACCAGATGCTCATCATCAGTCAGCTTGCTGAATTAAAATATAAACGCGCCGAAAATTTTGAAAGTGAACGTCATTCCTTGTTCAGGAAATATTACCGGTATTACAAGGAAGATAACCTGAAAGCCATCATGCCTTTTCTGAACAAATACGGGATCGATTACCGCGACGAAAACAATTTTACCCCTTTGCATGCGGCAGCTTATGCAGGCGCCACAAGCATCACCAAAGCACTTCTGAGCAGCGGCGCCAATCCTGATTTGCTGGATACTTTCCGGAAAACGCCTGTTCAAATTGCACTGGAACAAGGATTTATACTACCCGACTTTGCCAAAAACAAGCTGGGGAAAATTTATTCGCTTTTATTGTCCAACGCTATTAAAATACAGGTGGACGGACGTATGATCAAGATCGATTCCCATAAGATCGAATACCTGATTATCAACCTGTTCATTGCTGTTCAATCGGTCATTCTTCAATCAAAATCGTACTATGAAGCGATGGGTATCAAGATTGATGACCTGATTGGGAACATTCAGCACTTTTCAACAGCTGTAATTCTTCCTTACCGTAAGAAACGTGAATATTTACTCTCATTATTTGCAAAACATGAGATCGATAGCAGGAATCAGTACAACAAAAAAATATTCAAAAGGGTCAGCAGGGGATATTACCTGCTAAATCCGGAGATGCATATCCTGTGCAATGAAAAGTGGATATCGGTCGCTGACATTTTTGGCAGTCATGATCTTTCTCCGGACGAGATCAGGGATCATGCATGGAAGAAAGCGGTAAAAGAAGCGGAGGAAAACCATAAAAAAATGCAAAAGGAAATGAAAAAGAGAGATAAATATGGGTGGTAAAAGTCATTGTGACATACTAACCGGAACCGGTGGCGTCCATTCAGCGGGTTTGGGATCAGCGACCTTTAGAGGAAAGGAGTCCGAATACCGTTTCATTTCTTTTTCGAGGATGGATGTCATTTTCCTGACTTGCGCGGCATATGCGGGATCTTCAGCCAGGTTTTTCAGTTCATGAGGATCGGTACTGAGATCGAAGAGCTGAGTTACGTCCACAAGCGGGTAGCGTATAAGTTTCCACCGTTCATCGCGAACCGAACGCTGGCAGTCACGATATCCTGTATACAGCCATCGGCGAACAATCTTCTTCTTACCGGTCAGGATAGGCACTATGCTTTTCCCCTCAACACCCCCGGGAATTTTCGCACCGGCAAATTCGGCAAAGGTTGGAAATAAATCCATCAGGTAGATAAATGCTTCGCTCTCCCCTTTTGGAATACCGGGTCCGGCTATGACAAGCGGAACATGCATACCGCCGTACTCATAAAGGTTTTGTTTGCCAAAGAGGCCGTGCTCACCCAGTGAGAGGCCGTTATCGCCGCTGAAAATAATGATGGTGTTATCCCACTGGCCACTTGCTTTTAATTCTGCGAAGATCCGCCCGATGTGATAATCGAGTCCTGTAATGCAGGCGTAATAATCGGCGTTCTGTTGTTTGGTATCTTCCAGTGTCCGTGGCCAGGGGGCCAGCTTTTCATCCCGTACCGTCATCTCACCATTATCGAAGGGATGAAGAGGCATGAAAGCAGGCGATAACGGAATTTTACCAGGGTCGTACAATTTATGAAACCACGGCTCGGCGGAACGTGGGTCATGCGGCACCGGCGGTGCCAGGTAAATATAGAATGGTTTGGTTTCCTGCGTAGCGATTCTTGATTTAAGAAATGCTATGGCGCTATCGGCAAGTCTCTGGCAGCAATGGGCCCTGTCGTCTGCAGGTGTTGGTCCCTTTGCGTCGTCGATAATACTGGTTTCAAACTCTTTCAATCCGGCCGGGAAACCATTGCTCTTTTTGCCCATGTGCCAGGTCTGGTATCCGGCCGACTCCATTACCCGCGGAAGAAACGTTTCCGGGTCATCCGCACCGGGTGCCGCACCTGGAGCCCCGGGTATACGCTGCCAGGAACGCCCGGTAAGCATCATGGTCCGGCTTGGAGTGCATACGGCTCCAATCATGGATCCCATCGTATAACAATGGGTGAAGGTCATGCCACGTTCAACCAGCCGGTCCAGATTTGGCGTCTGAAGGACTGTATTACCAAGAGCATGCAAACCGTCCGGCCTGTGGTCGTCTGCGTGGATATGAAGGATATTGGGATATTTATTCTCCTGTACCTTAGGCCTATTACAGGCTATCAGCGCCAAGCCTGCTAAAGTTATCCCTTTAATACCTGATAACTTATTGTTCATAATATCTCTTTTGATCATTTGGATCCAATTCGAAATTAGTATGAAAGAAGAACTCCATCATGCATAAATCCTGGCGGTGATCCAGATTTATTTCAAGTCTGCATGTATTCCCATCTGCGTCCGGGCGTTAAAATAAGCAAGAATATTTTCAAGCGGGATATTGCCATGCAGTCCTCCACAGGAACTAATGATAAATCCAGGATATTTCCGACCGGCTTCAATCACTTCCCGGGTATGCTGTTTTATCTGATCAGGTGTTCCGTTGGTAAGCAATGCGGTCGATATTCCGCCGATAAATCCACGTCCTGCCTTTCCCCAGGTATCTAAAACCCGGTCAAACGGTGTGGCAGGATTCTCATAGAGAAGACCATCAAAGGGTAAAAGAAGAAGACGCTCCAAAAAAACATCCATATTTCCGTCACAAATAAATACGATCTTTTTACCCGCTTTCACACAGGGTTCCAGGATATAATCATAGCGGGAGAAGATATATTTCTCATAAAACGGCAGATCAAAATAAGGACCTGTTCCGGATACCAGGTCATCATGAAAAAAAACAACTTCTGTCTCAAGTGAAGCTGCAACTTCCGAATATTTCCGGCTGATCTCAGTCCATGGTTTCCAAAGTCTGTCATTAAATTCATCCGGATAGGTCAGTGCTCCCGTTAAAAAGGATTCCCATCCGAAGGTGATCACGGGAAACATAAAAAGGGTGGTATAGTAGTTATGGTACATTATGGCTTTATCGCCAAAATCAAGTTGGAAATTCCTGTCAAGCTCCCTGAATTGTTTTACCGTTCCCAGTCGTCCTTCGCCCTGTAGCCCGCTTTCCGGTCTGAAAGATCCCTGCATTTCATATCGTGGTATTCTTCCCGTATCTTTCTCTTCCAAAAAGCCATCCCTTGAGACATCATAGTTCAGAATCCAATCTATACCAGATTTATCCATATCCGGGCAATATTCTTCAACAGCAGATGTGGGATAAACCCCCATATTTGTAAAGCGCAGATTTCCCTCTCTCCACGAACGATTTGTTTCCTTTGGCAATGGAGCATTAACTTTCGGCGATACCACATGAAGATCAATTCCCAGTTTTTCCCAGGCAACTCTGAAAGCCTGCGGTGTATCAAGGAAAGGATCTAACCCGGTAACATACTCGATTAACTCGGGGTGGTTGAACGTTTCCTTACAAGGAATTCTTTCCGGGAATATTCCGGAAAGCGCATTCAGGATATCTGTTTTCATATGTAATGCCCGAAAAGCGTGTTTATCTTATTTTGCAACCGTTTCAACGGAACCGACTGTTTTATACTAAATTAAAAATCTCCTGCATTCTGTTTGATTTGAATATCCTCCGGTTAAAAGATAGAAAAGGAAAGGATTTGTACTGAATCATCTCTCATTACTGGTTGCCATGCTGAAAATACAGGGTATCCGGAAGTCTTTTCGATTGCGCCGTCTATATATAAAAACCTTTTCCGGCAATCCGGACACCGGGGTGTTTCTCCATTTCTGATTCAACCAGGTCAACGCCGAGACCGGGTCTTGAGGACAGGTACAAATGACCGTCACTGATCATTTCCGAAACCGGGTGATCGATGACGGTGTCCCTCCAGGGTACGTCGTTGAATATGAATTCCTGCCGGAAGAAATTAGGTACGGATGCGGATACATGTGCACTGGCAATCGTTGAAAGCGGCCCGTTCGGGTTATGGGGAGCCAGCTGAACATTGTGTATTTCGGCCATGCCTGCCATTCGTTTCATTTCGGAAGGTCCACCGCACCTGGTGATGTCGGGCATGATGAAATCCACGATCCCCTGCCCCAGCAGATCGTAAATACCATACCGTGTATAATGACGCTCACCGACACAAATGGATACTTTGGTTGAGATGCGTTGACGCATAGTGCGCAGGGTGGAGACGAGCTCAGGACCGGCCGGTTCTTCGTACCAGGTGATGTCAAGTTCCGACAATCTTTCCGCCATGGTCACGGCTGTTTTAAAATTCAGCATGGCATGAGTCTCGATCATCAGGTCTGCCTCCGGTCCGATGGCTTCCCTGACCGCCCTGCTAATTTCAAAAGCAAGATCCTGTTGTTCATTTGACAGACCCAGGTCCGTATTCAGATCTTCGCCATACAGATAATTGACATGGGCAAACGGGTCAAATTTCACGCCTTTGAATCCTTCTGCAATCACTTTTTCAGCCTGCCTGGCATAATCCTCTGTATTGTGTCCACCCCCTGTGAACCAGTAATTGGCATATAACCTGATCCGGTCCCTGAAGGCACCTCCCAGCAATTCGTACATGGGAACGCCGAGTACCTTTGCCTTGAGATCAAGCAAAGCCATATCAATTCCGCTGATGGCGCACATGCTTGCACCAAAAGGGCCTACCCAATTGAGGTCGCGGTAAAGTTTTGTCCAGATGAAATCGGTTCTCATGGGATCGAGTCCGATAACCCGTTTCCCGGCCTCGGCGACAGCCGCTTCAATGATCTGGCTTCCTGGCCAGTTCGTGGCCTCACCAACACCGGTATGTCCTTCATCCGTATAAATCTTCAACAGGGTCCAGTTGTATTTGATCCCCTCAACCAGCCAAACTTTGACATCTGTAATTTTCATTCGGATTATCCTTTAGGTCTATGAACGCTGAATCTTTTTAAAGATTGATCTCTTGAAGTCTTTACACTCCCTCTGACCAAATAACCATTTAACTCATAACTATAGAAGATAGATCAGAGTGTTTCCCGTTACCGGTACGTTACGCTGTTTGTTTCCCTTTCCCTCGCTTACAAACACCATCTTCTCTACCTAAAAATGCTGATCAAAGGATCCCGTAAGTTCTCCAGGCTTCGACAGCACTCATCCCTTCCCGGATCGCTTTAAGAACTTTCTTTTCCCCTCTTGCTTTCTCCAGTGCTCCGGCAAAAACCTCCTCTTCATGCACGGATGGTATTACACACACCCCGTCAATATCTCCAAATAAAATGTCGCCCGGATTAATTACGGTACCTCTCATTGCAATGGGCACCCGAAAATCGATCACCTTACCACGCGGAGCCTGATCCTGTGCATAGGGCCCATAAGAAAAAACCGGGAGTCCGGTTTCATATATCCCCAGGGTATCGCGGGAATAACCGTTTACAATGGCCCCGGCACCACCGCATATCCTGATCCGGGTCATCATTATTTCCCCGATAACAGCATACCCGGGCGAAGATCCGGAACAAATATATATTTCGCCCGGCCTGATGTCGTCCAATGCCTCCAACATTAACCCAAAAGCTTTGCTCATCACCGGATTACTGGCAGCGGGACCCGGCTCTCCGAAGTAATCGGCCTCGAGCACCGTCATGGCGCGGCCGGTTATAACCATATTTTCTCTCAGCGGCCGGATCTGCGGTGGAAGAAACTGGTGGAACAATCCCAGCCGGTCCATTATATCGCCCACAACAGCAGTGTATAATTCCTGGCGGATCATCCTGAACAGTTCCTCATCACTATTCCAGAGTTTACTTCTCATTTAAGATTTTTGTTTTTTTGTTGCATGTGAAATAAAAAAATTAAAATAATCTACTACTGAACCGGAGCTTCCGGAGAGATGCTTTAAGTTGTTTTTCAATCAGAAAATCATCAACAAAAAGTTGCTCTGGGACCGGTCAATTCGATGGACGAAGTCGCCGGTCCCTGAGCGAAGTCGAAGGGTTGTCGAGTTTTCTTGCAAACACTAATTACCTAAGTCTTACTTTAACAGCTCCCTCACTCAAATGTGAAAAAGGACCTGCTAAAACATTTTCTTCCAACCGTTTATTACCAAAAAAATCTGTATCAATTTCCAATGGAGTACCATCCGGATGTTCATACCTCTCGTGAGGCATTTTTGCCATGCCAAGGATGGCGGTCGTGATACGCCTGGTTTTGAACTCAAAATAAGAATCATCTAATACCAGGTGCAGATATATATTCCCCTTTTCCTCAATTATTTTAGCTTCAGGATTGAAATCCCGGTTTTCAAAATAATTTTTCTCTTCTCCGTATGGAAGTGCGCCATTGTAATACACATTATCATCTATCCAGCATGGAAAACCTTTAATACCGTTATATCCTTTTAAACCATATTTGATCTTGTCTTCATTTTTGAGATCCGAGCCACGTCCAATAAATATATTGTTATAATATCTGTCATCACCGGCGGTAATTGCAGCCAAACCTGCAATATCTGTTGAATGGGGTAAATGATAAGGGGTAAACCGGCTTTCTGCCGAAAGTATTATCGTACCTGAAATCAGATTATGTACAAATGCGCCTCCTTCCGACATTGACCGGATACTGTTTTTTGATAACATCAAATTATCATCAACAAGATATGGTCCATGACTCACTTCGATGAAAAGGTCCGTCCATCCGTTATTGTAAAACAGGTTTCTTGATATTCTTGTACCCTGGGTCATCCAATCAAACCAGCAGCCATAACCAAGCACATCGTGAATACAATTTTTTTCAATCCGGGTATCAATTGCGGCATGAAGTTTAATACCCCCGATCTCTGCTCCCGTAAATTGATTTTTTTGATGAATATTATAGATGTGATTGTTGGAAATCAAACTAAATGCCCCTCCCATACTTCCGCATATACCAGCCTGTTCGCAGTTGTATATTATATTATTTCTGACAATATGAGAACCAATGTTTTCCTTGCTCCATCCGTTTCTCAACGTTCGGAAAATAACTTCAATATAGTGAATGGCACCATCAATCGTTTTATCAGCCGACCAAACATTATGACCTGTACCCCGCTCTTTACCCAAGGTAATTCCCGAACATTTCGAATCGCTCACGATATTATCCTCAATAATCCAGCCCTTATTCCAATGGCTTGAGATCATTCCAATTTGTTCGGCAGTTGGTGCAGCCCATTGTGTAGCAGCCTGATTAAAATAAAAACCACGGATCGTAATATAATTAATTCCTGGTTTTGCAGGATAAAAACAAGTTTTTCTTGTACTAATCTCTATTACTTCTTTATTGGGATTGAATTGATGAAAATTGACCCAAATGCTTGTATTTTCATCATCACTTTCACAATACCATGTATAGGTCGATCCTTCAGGATCAATACAATCTTTATTTGGAACCGGATCAAATACTTTTTCTATTTTTTCTTTCTCATATAGGGATTTTCTATTCAGGAAAACTTCGCCTGTATGGTGAATACGGCCTAAATTATTAAACCAGTCGCCTGCGATAGAATCCTTATATGGATTGTATTCACCAAAGTAGGAATTCGGCAGCGTTACTTTCCAAACACCGTTTTTTACTTTTTTCCACCCCGTAACTATTTCCGATCCTTTTATTTCAACCTTTTCGCCCGGAGCTGACCGGTACAGGATCCTTATTGCGTCACTCTCTCCGCCTCTTGGCGGATTTATCCATTCACGATAAATGCCTTCATGAACAGTAATTGTATCGCCCGGAAAAGCATTACTGGCTGCTGTTGATATGGATCTGAAAGGTTTCAATCCGGAGCCATCATTGAAATCATTGCCCTTAACAGAAACATGAAGTTCTTTCGCGTTACCAACCGAACAAATGAAGGCGGCAAGAATTAAAAAGTATAGATTAAAATTTTTCATGTCGCAAATTACTTTATTAATTTTTCTTAATTGCTTATCCCAGGAAGCCATCAGGCAGCATGATTATACATACTGTACCGGTTGTTTTATGTATCAGATTACAACTTTTTTTCAAATTTTATGTATCACAATACATATTTTTTGGTTTTTTTATGTAATGTAATACAATTTTTTGACTTGCGAATAAGTACTCACGATTGTCTCAGCTATCTGTTAGCAAGCAGTGTCCCGCTTCACTTCATACTTTCAGGGATAATAAAAAAACCGGATTATAATGGATAGGCAATTTATCGTACTATCCTTGCCGACCCGTTCCTCATAACTTTCTCCACCTCTTCAAGCGTTGCCATCGAAGTATCACCCGGAGTTGTCATGGCCAGGGCGCCATGGGCTGCGCCATACTCAACAGCTTGCTGAGGATTTCCCGTTTTAAGTATCCCATAAATCAAACCCGAGGCAAAACTGTCACCGCCTCCTACGCGATCCAATATCTCTAGCCCCTCCCGGTACATAGCCTCATAAAATTTACCTTCTGACCAACAGATGGCTCCCCATGAGTTTACCGTTGCAGATTTTACCGTTCGGAGTGTGGTTGCAATCATTTTAAAATTTGGAAAATCCTTTACCACAAGATCAATCATTTTTTTATACCCGTTTAGATCAAGTTGGCTAAAACTCCCGTCAGCTCCATCTACTTCAAAACCAAGGCAGGCTGTAAAGTCTTCTTCATTTCCGATCATCACATCGACATACCTGGCCAGCCTGCGATTGACTTCCCGTGCTTTTTCCTGACCACCGATGGTTTTCCAGAGCGAGGGTCTGTAATTCAGATCATACGAGATAATGGTCCCGAATTTTTTAGCTGCGATCATTGCCTCTTCCATTACCCCGGAAGTCGTTTCCGAAAGAGCTGCATAAATTCCTCCGGTATGAAACCATTGCGCACCGTATTCGCCAAAAATCTTATTCCAGTCGATCTCCCCGGCCCTGAGCCGGGAGGCGGCCGAATTTCCCCGGTCGGAAACCCCAAGTGCACCGCGGATGCCAAATCCCCTTTCGGTAAAATTCAATCCATTCCTCACACTCCTGCCAATACCGTCGTACGGGAACCATTTAATAAATTGTGTATCCACTCCACCCTGCATGATAAAATCTTCAATCAGCCTGCCCACTTCATTCTCTGCAAAAGCTGTAACTACGGCAACGGGCAAACTGAAACATTTCCTGAGGCCGCGGGTAACATTATATTCACCTCCTCCTTCCCATATTTTGAACTCACGGGCACTTCTTATTCGGCATTCACCAGGATCGAGTCGAAGCATTATCTCACCAAGGGAAACACAGGCATATTTACAGGCGGTCTGATTGCGGATATCCATATTCTTCATGATAATATAAGTTACGATTATGTAATCACTTTAATCACAAATCCATTTTCAGGAACATAGCCTTTGGGGAGACTAACCTTAAGCCCTTCCGCTGACTGTTCAAACTTAATGCTACCCTTACCAAGGATCTCCACCCTTTTAATTTCCCCAATTTCTGTATTAAGAGATTTTACAAGGGCTGTTTGACCAGGTTTTGAAATTGAAATGGCATAAATCACATCACACTTTTGTGTAAACCAGAAATCCTGAGTGGTAAACTTATCCTGGAAACCTTTAATAGCGCGATCTGCCGCTCCCTTTACATTAAAATCTTCCCTCGGACCTTCATGGGTAACCTTCCATCTCTTATTCTTGCCTGAGTATTTGTGCCGAATACATCAGCCACTCGGCATGTCTTGAAGATTTCCACTCCTCCATTTTCTTTCCTTTCCAGATTCCGCCTGTAGTGGAATAGGGACCAAAATGGATAAACATGCCATATTTGGCGGTATTAAACCATTCCATAGCAGCCTGTTTGCTTTGATGCATCTCTTCCCATTCTTTTACGTGATATGATGGAAACAGGTCCTGTACTTTTACTCCTGCCCATTCATCATTTGGACCCGAGCGACTCGATGGGAATGACCGAAAGACCGCAATCCTCCTTCCCGATGGAATACACAATATAAAGTTTGCCTTTATATTCGTAGCCGTAGGGGTACGACCATTGCTTGCTCTTGGCATGGCCCGGGAATCGCGGCGGGATCGATTCACCGTCACGGATGCGATATATGGATGAGAGTGTCATTTCACCGGGCCTGGCCACCGAAATCACCAATGTATTGCGGTTCCTAAAATTAGAAATGAGATACAATTGTGCTGTACTCAGCTTCCCAAGGTATGCCTTCGACCGGGGCATGGGGTAGTTGCTTGGAGCGGCTTTCGTCCAGGTTTTCCCGTAATCCTCACTGGTGGATACCCACGCCACACCAAGGCCACCCCGAATAACGGCAAGAACATTTTTGCCTTCAGCCCATACCGTGGTTTCGGCAAAATCTGGATCGAGTTCTTCCGGATAGGGAATATAAACCGACTCCCATTTCAACAGGTTGTCGCCATGACTTATTGCCACCACAGGAAAGCCATCCCTGGTCTGACCCCCGGTTATGAAGCTTCCGTTCTCCATGCGCACAGGTTCATCATAGGGCCAGCAATTTTCCATGACCCTGCCGCGGGATTCCCATTTGTCTGTTGTCTCGTTCAGAACAAAGGCCTCGGCCCCAAGTCCATCGAATTTCCTCCCTTTAGCACCTACTCCGAACCTGGCCGCAAAGGTCCACAGCTCTCCATTGTGCTCGAGATAGACCCCATGGCTGTGACGTTCAAGGCCTTCAAAACCGGGGCCGATGACTTCCACCTCGGACCAGTCCCCCAGGGGGTTGGTTGTGCGCCTTCCCTGGAGCGTTTCCCTGGAGAGATTTTCATCTCTCGGACTGTTGGCCCAGTTCGCGAAAAAGGTGCCCTTGTAATTAATGATAGCAGCGCCATGCAGGAACTTGTAGTCGTGCTCGCGGGCATCGAGGATGGTTCTTTGCTCTATCCCTTCGGCAAAAGGTATTTCTCCGGGATCTGAGGGAATATCCGGACCGGACCATAGCTGGAAGTCTGCCTTCGTTGGCTCCTGAGCAAGTGCTGCCGGATACGTAAAAAGGATAAAGAGCGGCATACTAATCGATGCAAGTGTGCTTCTGTTCATCATATGGCCTTGGCATTTTCAATCTTATTATTGATCTTAAGTGTACATAGATCACCTGTTGTTCAATACAATCTTCTGAACCAGGGTTTCATGGTCCGACCTGACTTTCACTATAAATAAGCCGGGTGCCTCATGGATCGGTATTCTTGCAAAAGTGTCGCTAAGTTTTCTCTGGATAATTCGCTGACCATCCATATTAAAGACCTCTATTCCACGTATTACACCAGTGTTGCCGGATTGAATGCAGAGGTCCATTCCATCTGCATAGATTTGTACTGAAACATTTTTCGTTTCTCCAATCTCAGTGTTCAGATTAAACACAATCGAGTACATCGTAGTGGTGACTCCATCTTCAGCAACAACGGAAACAGTGGCTGTGCTCTCAGGTGTACTCCCATAAATATCTACTGCCTGGTTAATGGTCACCCTTGCATTTGCCTGAGAGGGGGCTGCTGTAATTACAGGATCAGGAAGCGGTGCTGAGCCCTGATCCAAGAGCACACTATAAGAATGAGTATCCGGATTGAATCCATCGATGTTAATCCCATTCACTTTGATATAACGAAGGGTTGAAACAGCCGATATAATTTCATACATATCCTTAAGTGAATAAGTCGTTGACTTGCTTCCATCCGATACCCGCAGATGATCATCCTTATACATGATACCCTCCATACCCCTCACATTACCAGCTTTATCGATAACTTCCAAGCTTGAACCTGTTGAAGCGATCAACCTTGACAGGAAAGATTTTACCGGTGTATTGGCCCTAAACATATCTATGATATGATCTTTTTGATCCACCAGGTAATATTCTGAGGTAACATAGGGCTCATCAGTTGCTACAATAAGTGAATAAATGATTTTTGTTATGCCGTCCCGGGCAATAACTTCCAGCTTTATGCTATCCGATACCATAGTTTTCACAACGATGAATGTATCCGGAAGTAACTTCTCTGTTTCAACCCGCTGATTTTTCACGTCAATAATATTCAAGACAGCCTCCGCCGGTACAATTATCTTTTCAAGCATATCCGCAATGGTTGTCAGTGCCGGGATTTCCGATATCGTACCTTTTGAACCGGAAATATTTATCGGATAGGTGGCTGATATCAGTGATGCATTGTGCGACGGCTCCCTCACGGAAATAGAATAAATCGTTGAATTGGACCCCGTACCGGAGAGGACATTCAGACGGTCTCCCTGAACAATAGTATCACCGCCGGTTTTGAGAACCGAGCTGTCAGAATTGGTTACAGAAAGTATTTCCTCAATGCCGGCAGGTACAATTTCTGAAAGAAAACTATCAACCCTTGTTCCCGGCGGCACAAGATCAATGGTCTGACCGGGTCCGGGATCCGGGGAAACATCATAAATCAGGGAATAGACAGTCGATATATACCCCTGGTAAGGATCATATGGGTGAGTTCCGATATACATTGCCCCCTGGTATTTATCCCATTCGCTTGTTCCGGGAGATCCGGTTCCAAAAGATCCGAAGTTGCCGGGATTGCCTTTCCATATTTCCTTCTTGCGTTCAAGAATGGTGGCACTCATATCACCCACAAAAATACCGTCAATTATCCGGTTGTTATTTTCCCCCTGCGTACCAAAAATATCAACAAGGGTAAAATCTTTTACGTCGGTTGCAGATTTCAAGCCTGATAATACACTGTCATTATCAATACGTATCAGATAAAAGCTGTTGTTTACCCCAAAAAAGCAAAGCCGGGCTCCATCCACAAATCCGTACCTGTTCATAGCATCGGCCAGATCTCCATTGGTATCTCTGAAATCGCAGAATTCACGAAATCCATTGGTGTTATTCCAGTCTTCCGGGTAGCCTCTTCCAAATACCAGTGTCTGACCGGGTCCAAGTTCGGTAGTAAAAGGACTTGAACATGGTTTATAATAGATCCCCTCATCCAATCTGGAAGAATCCATGGTAAACCCGGGTCTCATTTTATACTGCATATCTTTTGATGAGATCACCGATGCAAGCGTTCCTGCAGTTGCATTTACGATCAGGTAATTTTCCATTGAAACAGGCACGGTTCCCGGATTAAATATTTCCCAGCCTTTCCCCCAGCCACTTGCAGTAACAGAACCCGGGATAAGAGTATAAAGTCCGTTCATTACCTGAGAAAAGAAAGGGTCGGCTTGAAAAGACTCTTTTTTTTTTAAATTTTCAAAAGTGACAGAATATAAACATTCTGTCCATCCATTTTCAGCGGTCACATGTATCCCGGCTGTTCGTTGTTCTGTTCCATCTTTCAGATCCTGTATCCTGTCGATCCTCACCCCGGCATTAAAGTTTTCCGGAATTGCTGTAATCACGGGCAGTGGTGCCCCCTCCGGAAGGACTACCGTATAATTGAAGATTTTGGATTTAAAACCCTTAAGGGTATCTCCGTTAACATAAATTGCACCTAATCTGGCATCATCACTTTTTACATATTCGTTCACTTTCAGGTAATACTCCCTCGTGGAATTATCATCCTCTGTTATTATGAGTTTGTCCCCGTTTTTTAGATCAGGCCGTGGGACACTATCCACAAAAATGATTTGCCAGTCGGCTGCCGGATCTTTTCCGAGATACCAGAACAGGGTATCGATCCTAGTTCCAAAAGGAATGCCGGAGATCGTGCTGTAACTGACATTATATGTAGAGACTCCTTTTACTTCAAGAATGGAATGAGTTTTCACCTCATTGACCGGAATTACCACCTTAAGTGTATCATCCCGCCACTCCCAGCTTACCTCCCTTTCTCCGGGCTGAAGCATTACTTTCCGGGGCTTGTCATACATAGTCAAATTCAGTTCTATGGGTTCTGAGGCAGGGTAAAGATCACCTTTCCATTCGAAGGACCGGTCTATCAGCTGGACAAGCAAATCGCTGTTCTTTCTGCGCAAGGCAACCTCTGTCCAGGGCGGGGCAGTACAGGAATATCCAAGGTTGGGGGCAATTTTGTTTATCCATTCAGCCACTGCACTCCGCATAGCTGCATTACCGGTTCTGGATACTGATTTGGGATTATAACTTGAAACATCCCTGAACATTTTGAAAAAGTCACAGGCTATGTAAAGTATGTGACCTTTTCCGGATGTACGGAAGGTAATCGCCGGTGAAACGGCTCCTCCGGAGAAATTCTGCACGACACCGGCACCGGCATTTTGTATCCGGATAGGCGCCTGTGCGGGAATATCAATACCATCCAAACTGAGAATTGTTGAAGTCAGAGGTAACCCTTCCGCGACGCTGACTCCCAGGAAATCAGCGAGGTCTGATCTAACGGTGCGACCCGTTACGAGAAGGCCGCCGCCGCGATCAACAAAACTGCGTATAGCAGCCACTGTCTCATCGTCCAGTCGGAACTGCTCGCCAACGATGAGAACACGGTAATCATCAAGCCGGTTTTTCAAAGTGGCTTCATTGATGATGTCAAAAGGAATATTGTTCTCAAGTAAAACTGCGCCGGCACCGTAAATTTCATTTGGTATACCCTGGTTATCATTCCAGTAAAGCCTTGTAGGTCCCGGTGTGGCTGTCATATATTGAGAAGCGGGAATAACCCGTGAATATTGGGTTGATGCACATTGTAACACAGCCACCAGGGGTACCGGTACCGTATTATGTATCCATGCTTCACGGTCCCTGACCATATCGGCGCCGGCTGCGGCAAGTTCTAGCATCGCTTCGGCAGGCTGTTGAGCTTTCGACATCGGGAACTCACCAATATTCCACCGGCCTCCGTTCGCAGTTATTATGGCAGCGGACTCCTTCACTTCCTCTTCAGATTTCGGGATCGTTCCGGCCCACTTATCTGTCAGTCCGTTCATAAGATCGAAAGGAACATCAAGTGTTGAGGCGTACCGGGCATACAGGCAAAGATCCATTGGCAGACTATGGGCATCCAGGGAAAGATTTTTAATAAAGGGAGGTGGCGGTTCGGGTTGGGCAATTTGATAGGCGCCATTAAAGGTTACAATAACATCCGGGTCTTTGGACTGAACTTCGCCGGTAAGTGCTTTCATCCAAAGTTCGAAACCCTTACGGTGATATGACACCCATTCGTCCCATAGTAAGTCGCCCCCATTTTCCGGCGGATCGGCGCCATATAGTTCGCGGAAGTTATTCCTGCAGTTGTCACAGTAGCAGAGGTTTACAGTAACAACAGTATGATCGATCCATATCTGTGCAGGCTGAAATTGTTCGGTCAGCTTCCCATATTCCGGAATAAGATATTTGTATATGCCCGGTGAGTAAAAACAAACATGTTTTGCGACAACTCCGTCCCTGGTACGTCCGGCGGGTGTACCATCAGGATTTACCCTAATGTAAAAAAGTGCTTGCTCTGCAGGGGGCAGGTTTGCTACGAAACTGCTGATATCATCCCAGTGACCGGACAAAGACCGGGTCAGAACAAAGGAAAAATTATATTTCGCGGAATATTCTTTGCCGGCCGCATAAGCTTGTGGATGAAACTGCACGGCATCCGGCCGTACTCTTTCAAATTGCCCGTCCCATTCCGGAGCCGGCTGGCCGGCCGAATGATGTGTGTGAATGAGGGATTCAGTATACCAGGAGGGAATGGCACGATTTTCCTGTGATTCCTGAGCAAATGAACAGGCTCCGTAAATACCAAGAATAATAAACGCGATAAACTCTTTCATTTGCATTGGTGATTTACTTTCTGTGATTTTAACATTATCCTGCAAATTGACGATGAGAGATGATCCATAAAAATAGTTTAAATCAGTCCGCAACAGGTTTTGCTATTTGCATTTTTCCGCCTTCTCTCAACTCTTTTCTCCAGACATCCCGGGGTCTCGGACCCACCTCCGAGAGATCGAAATTTTCAAATCCCATTTTAAAGGCCGGAGAATGTTCATCCAGCCTGAAATCCAGATTTTCCACATCCTTAAATAATGGATCGGCAACGACCGATTGCCGGTCATTTCCCCTGATATCCATCCATTCATCGAAAGAAATCTTTTTGTTTTCCCGGCCGGAAACCTGTTGAACGCATACCAATGGTTTCGCGGAATAGTCATATATCAGGTTCTGATCACTGTTCCAGACCGGATCATAAATATCAATATAATACCCTGTACGGTAGATTGGATTACCCCTGGTAATAAGAATATTCTTCTCCACATTGGCAAGAAATCGTCCCCCGTTCGTTAAAGGAGATGACCTTCTCATACATCCCTGATCTCCAAATGCGAAAATATTATTCCGGATAATGTTCTCAGATCCCTTGATATTTATTAAATCGGTATTGGTATTGTAGCACAGGTTGAATTCGACCACGGCAAATCCACTCCAGTCATCCAGGTAAATGCAATTACCCCCGTAAACCGAGCATTTTACATCATGAATTTTATTCCCGCGGATCTCTATGCCTGGTTGATGTCCCTGGGTATAAATTCCACCCAGGTCGCTCAGCCAGCCCTGGCCAATATCGAAAATATGATTATTCTCTATAAGAAAGGAATTTGCAACCGTCCCGTGAATATTCATCCCCGACCAATAGTAATCCTGTATTGAATTATGAGAAACAGTGACATTCAATACATTGGATAGTACCAGGGCTGAAGCCCCGTGAAAAACCCTGCCACCGGACTTAAAATAGTTGTCAGAGATCAATATTGAACTTACAGACTCTGAAGGATCGCCATTTGTTACCCTTCCCATGAAAACTACGCCTGCTCCTGCCATATCTTCAAAGGAATTTCCTACAATGCGTATTCCCGTGCTGTTTTGGTTAACTACAATCGCTGATTCGCCGAGATGTTTAAATGTACATTCCTCAAAACTGCAATAATTTGCGGCAGTCATATAAATAACAGAAGATACGGGCTTTTCCGGACCACTGATTATTGATTTTTCATGAGCCTCACTATCAATCGAAGTATTTTGAAATGTTATCCCGCGAAAATGAATATTTTCAACATATCTCTTGTTCTTAGCATCCCCGGTTATGCTGAAAATCCGGATGCTCTTTGGAGCATAAATGGTTGCAGATCCGGGCGTTTCACCCGGTCTGGGAATATAATACAGGGTACCCGAAGGCCGGTCAAGGTACCATTCGCCGGGATCTGTCAGGGTCTCAAAAACATTTTCAATATAATATCTTGCATTTCCCGGTTTGTGTGCCGGATGTGCATCCAAAAGCACTTTTTTAGTCATTTTAGAGGTAGTTACCAATCCGGTTTTTGGATCGAAGGATTTTATCGGAAGACGTTCCTCTATCCAGAAATGCAGAATTACCACCTCACCGTTAGTGATTCCTTTCCAGGGTTTGATGTCTCCGGGTGCAGCAATAAATTCATTTCCGGCGTAGGAATGTGGATTTACATCTTTGTCAATAGGGATTAGCGGATCCCCGACCCTGAAGAAGCCGGATTTGGGATAACGGGCTCTTTGTGCCCGCCTGTCGTTTACAAATAGTTGTGAGAAATTCCAACTACCCTCTGCAACTTCCTGAATTTTGGCAGACCATGCTTTTACCCCGTTAACCTCTGTAAGTTTCCAGTTCTCAACTTTTACCCCCCCATTTAATACAGGTGTCTCACCGGGATATGCCATGAAAGTGATCGGGTACGATTCAGCCATGCCAATATCGATGGACCTGTCGATGAAATAATTTCCGCCTCTAAGCCATATAATTACCGGCCCCTGCATATACCCGTCGGAAAGCTTTCCGGGAGGGGTTATGTACTGAGGAAGGGTGCGGCTATATGGCTGGCCTTTGAAAAACCGGACCAACTCAAGAGCTTTTTGAATGGAAGCTAACGGACCATCCAACTTATCGGCTGCAGGTTCCGGGAACCTGCCCGACCATTTATCATTTCCGGCCGGCGACACATAAATTTCCAGGAAATCGGAAGCTGATACGGAACTTCCCGTACTGTTTTTAATTTCTCCAGGATCATGACCAGCCTG
This sequence comes from uncultured Bacteroidales bacterium, assembly GCA_963771005.1. Taxonomy (GTDB): domain Bacteria; phylum Bacteroidota; class Bacteroidia; order Bacteroidales; genus DASQZK01. The sequence continues at coordinate 165,469 of CAVYRO010000003.1, read as the reverse complement.
AGATAATATAACACTCTCCCGGAAAGAGAAGGCAATGATGAATAAAAACAGGAATTCAAGATTTTTCATGATACTCGCTTTTTAGAATATTCAGGGTATCATAAACTGCCATAATATTAGCCACCGGAGTGCAGTTCATGAAATTATTTGAGGGCGCGGCAATGAGATTTCCATTTGTATTTAACTTTCTTACAACCTCCATGCAGTGATCTTTTGTCTCTCCGGGTGTCCCGAAGGAAAGAACTTTCTGGGTATCCAAAGCGCCATGGAAAACAATATCCTTCCCGTATTTCAAGCCAAGATATCCGGGTTCCATATTCCTGGTGGTTATCTGTACCGGGTCAAGAATATCGACGCCAAGACTAATAAAATGCGGAATAAGTGCATCAATACTTCCACAGGAATGCACCATTACACGAAATCCGTAACTATGGGCAAAATCAATAAGTTTTTTGTAATTTTCGTAGTATATATCATACCAATCTTCCTCACTAAAAAGCAAACCGTTTTGAGATCCAAAATCATTTCCCATGAAAAACACATCCATTTTCCCTTTGACGAGCTCAAAATAAGACCGGTTCAATTCAAGGTATACTTCAGTGATACGGTCAACAAGCGCTTTAACAAGAGATCTACTCATTGCAATATTCAGGAGAAAATTTTCGAAACCCATCATCCGTGAACCGTCTCCCTGTATCGCAGACCAGAGACCACCCACAATTATCTTATCCGAAAATTCATCGCATTCATCCGAAAGTCCCGAGAATTCAAAATCCTGAGGAGACGGCCACTTGAATTTATAAATGTCCTCCATTCCGAAAGTATTCCCTGAGAAGGGGCCGCTTATAGTTTCATCCACACTGAATTTATCATCCTTTACCTTTCTGTGCCAGCGAATACCAAAGGGACATTCACGTTCTGTATCCGAAATAAACAATGCCGGACCTTTGTAATACTTAAGGCTGGTTTCATTCTGACTTATATCCCTGCACGAGAGATAATAGAAGTCGGTATTCAACCGGTCAAGCATTTCTCTTTCATTCTTAACCACAAGAAATTCTGCCAATTCATCTCGTATCTGGTGGGGAGCAAGGAAATCTGAAAGCAAGATATCTTTGGCATCAGGGTTGAATAATTTTTCCAGTTTTTGATTTTTATCCATACAGTGATCATTCAATGAAAGAGAGATAAGTTCATGAATTGTACCCGCGATTTTTCACCTCTTATTTTAAAATTGCAATCACTAGTGTCCGGTTAATATAATTTGATTTAACTATGAAAACATATTAATTTTTAATGCATTGTGTTTCTGATATATATGAATTTAATTATATTTATTGTGGAAGTTTTCATTCAATTTTGATTTCAAGTCACAAAAGTATTAATTCCTCTGTAATTCTCATTTTTAAAAGGCTACAGCTGATTAATTAAAATCTAACCGGACACTAGTGAATTGCAATATAAAAATGCATAATGCTTTCACCAGGGTGAACATGTCTCAAAAATCCACAACAGGGACAAATTCCTTTATGCGTCAGAATGGAATATCAGATACCTTTTATAGGATATTCAAATTAATTTACATTATCCCGTTTATATATTTTTTCCATAGTCTCTCTGCTCCATCCTTGTCGTCCACCACGGTTATGATTGCAAGCCCCTGTGGGGGCAGATGAGTGAAGATCCAGTCAAGGTCAGTTTCCGGTATGTCCCCCCAGATGATCAAAGGTTTTGTCTGCATGATCCGGGAGTAAACCGGAGAGAGAGATTCAGCAGACGGGCCCCCGTTATCTATATGAAGTTCCAGTGCAGTGAAATTCATATTCAAATAAAATTCATAGGGGAAATACCCGTTGGAATGTTGGTGCATAATGCATCCGTCAAATGAGTTAACTATTCTTTCATCCCATTTCCTGATGAATTCATCATACAATTCGGGTGAAAGCAGCGCCGCCGCATCTTCCTGGTGCCAAATGGTCCCCTTCGGTGCCCATGCATTATAATAAAACGAACCTATACCCCCCTGAAAATCAGGGATCCTGTCAATTTGCATCTTTCCGAATGCAATCCAGAAATCGCACAGCTTTTCTGCAACATCATGTACCTCATCCGGATTCGTATACATGGCATAGATCAGATTTTCGCCGCCATATAACAACGAAAGAAGATCTGAGATTCCACGCATTCGCGTAGTCGCAACAGGATAGTGACCCTTGCTCCTTAAAGCGATTTGTTCTAGAAATTCAACGGCTTTTATCACCCATGGATTATCCATTGAAAAAACAGGTATGCTGCCAGCTCCTTTAAAGTCCGGAACAGGTTCTGCATGAATGGAGCCTGATGAAAATGTGCTCAGGATTACCGGGCATCCGAGCGCAGCTTCAACCCATGGGATACCCCAGTAAATGCTGGAACTCCAGATAAAATCTCCTCCGCATTCCTCGTGGCTGCTAAAAAGCATCTCGAAATCATCAAGATAGGAATCGATGTTAAAATGTTCCGGCGTCAGGTTTGTTTTTTCCGGGATAAACGTCGCAGAAGGATACCGGTGAACCGGATATTCACTCCCAAGAAAGAATCCGAAAAGGGGCCTTTTGTTCTTTTTTTCATAAAACAGTTTAAAATGCTCAACTCTTTCTTCAATACTTTTTTTCCATTGGTTTTCCATGATTAAAAGAGGATGAAAATCGGTTATTTTTTGATTGTATCAATTCATCTCCCAAATATGCTTTCCGAGTTTAAGCAGGCTATCCTTGTCTGCTTCCCTGTAACGCCCGGTTTCATCAGGTGCCGTAGATAGAAGGATATTACTTCCCCCTCTCTCAAAGTTAAGACGGATGAATAATAACAGACTGTCCACAGGATAAAAATGACTGTCGGAGTAAGTGAACCATGTAGAACCTTGCAGGTATCCATTCCCGAGTGACCGGTGATCACAGCGCTGCGAGGTTATCTCATATTCGAATGGCAGGTACCAGGTTATTGAATCAACAACTCGATAAGGGTTATGCCTTGCTTCCGGCGGTACCCTCTCTTCACCATTCAGGATATCTGTCGGGAAATACCGTATTTTACTGCCATCCTGGACGTGCTGGTTAAAATGTACCAGTGTACCCTTATTCCATTGTTTCAGAAAATCATAAATTTCAGGAACGGACAGACTCGTATCGCACCAGGTATACATATCTATCCAGAACTCATAAATATCTCCGTAATTTGTTGCCAGCTCCTTCAATTGTGAAAGTATTACTTCCTTCGGAGTAGTTCCGGCTAGTTCTTCGTTTATTGAAGGATTCCATTCCCAGGGCTTCCATTTTCCACCCCACAGGCAATAATACAGGCAGGGTTTTACATCATATTTCCTGCATGCATCTGTAAATTGTTTCACGATATCCACCCCAGCCGGGCTCGAAGCCACATCAAATGTTGTAGTTTCACTGTCCCACAGGCAAAATCCCGAAGTATGCCTTGTCGTCAGAACAGCATACTTTACGCCTGCCTCGTGAAATGTAGCCACCATTTGATCGATATCAAGATTCGTGGGGTTAAATACCGCAGGATCCGTGTTTTTTGAAAATTCGGTTCCCATGAACGTATTATCATTAAAGTGCACGAATGCACCAAACCTGAGGCTTTCCCATTCTTCTGTTTCAGACGTTTTGCCGGTAGCCGGGTGAAATGATCTCATGCTGTCTGAACTGCATGAAACCGGCAGCGTCAACAGGGAAAAAAACAAAAGTAACTTCATTATTTACCCATAAATGGTTAAAAATCAAAGGTCTTCAAACAGTAAACAGAGTTATATCCTATCCAGAATCAGCCTGCGAAATTTAAGGGATGATGATGTGAAATCCTTTTCCAGCTTAAATCTTAACAGGTTAAGTTCCTGCTTTTCCAGGGACATCTCACCGATCGCGAACTTTTGAAATTCACCTCCTGTAGGTTGTATCGTACCATTAATCCTGTCCGTATCCTGCCTGTTCTTTTGTTTCTGTAATACAAAAGGGCTGCCTGCAACCGAATCGTCACATGAGTACTCAATGGATACTTTATAATTCGCAGTCTCATAGGGATAATGATACCACATCAATTCATTGAGAGGGCTTTCAGATCCCATAAAACCGGTGGCGGCCTTAACATCATCCAGATACCTTAATTCCTCTCCTCCTTTGCGTGCATCTTTTGCAAAAAGGCTGTATTGCTGCTGCGGATCATTATACCTGTACCCGTCAGCTATAACCGGAACTTCATCTTTGAGTTCCAGAACAATGACAGAACTGTATTTAATAGCAATCTCTGCAGGCATCTGAAGAACCAGTGAATTTCCATCCTTGCTAAATTTAATGTTGTTGTGGCCATCAAGGAACCAGGCTTTTTTAACTTTCGTAACCAGTCCGTCAATCCGCAATTCCTCTCCGGGATCATCGAAAATATGAATATACATTTTACCCGGTTTTACGGTACATTTCCAGGATGCACCCGGAAACAACAGAGGACTGTGTTTTGTGTTATATATCGCTTCACCGTTTATTTGAAGCCATTTTCCAATTTCTCTCAGAATATCCTGACTTTCAGCCGGGATCATACCTTCCGCAGTCGGGCCGACATTCAAAAGGTAGTTCCCCCCTTTGCTGACAATATCGGTTAATTTATAGATAAGATCTTTCGGATCCTTCCAGTTATGATCATTCTTTTTAAAGCCCCATGTATCGTTTAAAGTGGCCGGGACTTCCCACGTCTGCCAGTCAAATACCAGGGTCGGGATCGCATTGTCACCCATCTGCTCATAATCCCCCTGTTTGTAACCAATCCTGTTATTCACAAGACATTCGGGCTGCTTGCTTTTTACAAGAGACCTTAGCTGAATTACCTGCTCTTCTGTCAGCAACTGGGGAGTGTCAAACCAGATAAGGGCCAGGTTTCCATAACCGGTCAGGAGCTCCTCAACCTGCGGGAACACTTTATCCTTCAGGTAAGGAGACGGGTCACGGTCAACCGGGAAATCCCAGGTATTACCTGCTCCATTCCGCTCATGCCAGTCCTGGGCCTGTGAATAATAAAAACCAAACCGGATATCCTTACCTGCCGCTGATTTTGACAATTCAGCCAGAGGATCCCTTTTAAAAGCAGTCGCATCATATATGTTGTAATTCGTCACTCCTGAATGGAACATTGCAAAGCCGTCATGATGCTTTGAAGTGATAACCATATATTTCATCCCGGCATCTTTGGCAAGACTTGTCCATTCGTCAGCGTTAAATTTCACCGGATTGAACTGATCCGCCAGTTTTTCATACTCCGTTACGGGAATTTTATACCTGTACATGATCCATTCCCCGATCCCCCTCAGTTGCTTCCCTTTCCACTCGCCTGCGGGTAAGGCATATAACCCCCAGTGAATGAACATTCCAAATTTCATGTCTGAAAATTTTTCCAGACTTGTTTCAGCCCCGGGGTCTTGCTGCGAGATCTCCCGCTGGTTAAGGGTACATGAAAAAAGCAGTGTTAAAATCAGGATAAGCGCAGGTAATTTTTTCATAATCTTAAAAATTAATATTATCAGGAATTGAACGATAAAATATTTATTCCATCCAAAGACATATTGTACTGAAATCCTTAAAAAAATATGATATATGTAAAAAATAGAGCCTTCCCCTGGTCTAAAGGAGAGAGAAATTAACTTTTTGTAATGATGAAAAAGAAACTATTAAGAAAAGACAGTACAAAAATTTCATTTCTTAGCTCTTTTAATACCGAAGAACTCGTTTTAAAATCCAACATGTATGTTTGAAAGAAGTATTTATATTATATCTCAATTGTCTATTTTTATTGATATCAGGATCATGCCAGGGACTCTTACTCAAGGTCCTTTCATCTTAAAATCAGTCTGATGAAATTCATCATAACCTTATTCATCTCAATCACAATAGGGGTAAATGCATTTTCGCAGGAGTCTCAACCTTATCCCGGGAGAATGTCAGAGGTTTTCTACACGGTAAGTGAAATCGCCCAGCCTGAACCGGTGATACCGGGAGCTCCCAAATACAGCGACGTTTGTTTTTCACCCCGTTGGCCCATCACCCGTCCGGGAGGAATCCCATTGGATGTAGCCCCTCAGTTTCATGCCACCCGGTTGGAATGGGTATACCTGACCGTTCAGGGATCCATTACGAACTCCACCTTTTTTATTCAAAATGCACACGAAATAGGGTACCTTGTGTGTGGCTCGGTTAATTCGATACTGCCGGACAAAACAGACGGAAGTCCGGCAACCTATACCATTGGCCGTGCCCGGGACCTGGATAGCCTGTATATTTCATATTCGTGGCTGCCCGGGACTAACAACGGATGTGTCAATAATCCGGATTTTAAAACGTTATGGATGGCCCATGCCAGGCAGCAGATCGAAATGGGTGCCGATAATATCCAGATGGATGACCCGGGGCTGAACGGGAATTCCTACTTGTGTTACTGCGGATATTGTGTGCATGATTTTGCGCTATATCTCGCTATCAATCTATCTCCACAGGACCTGTCCGATCTTGGCATTCCTGCTGATACTTCATTTGATTACAGGCAGTACAGCCTCCGTATCCGGGATGATGCAGCATTTGCCCTGAGCCAGGCACAGCAGTCGGGCATTCTGCTTCAGCATTATAAGGACTTCCAGATCCGGAGTACGTATAACTTTTTTGTGGATGAACATGAACAGTTGGATACCTATGCAGGGCGGAACATTTTGTATTCCTGCAACAGCATTAATTTGTTTATCAAAGACCATTACAAAATTCATCAGATGTCCATGTGCGAGACATATCCCCAAAGTGAGGGAAACCCGGGCTTCCTTTATGAAAAGCGGGTCCTCCCGATGCGCGGGTTGGGGAAGCCTTTTATCGGGACTTTTGTGTCGCCGGATATTCCGCTAAACCGCCGGTTTATAAGCCAGATGTATGCATTTGGAAAACACGTTATCGTTCCCTGGGATGTTTATATGGGAAGCAATCTGCCCAGGCTCTTTGCTACACCGGCCGAATGTGCCGATCTGTATGGGTTTGTGAGAGCAAATTCTGAATTCCTTGATAATTATGAGGAAGCTGCTGTTGCAGGCATAGATCTGAATGAGGAACGGTATGGAGACACTCCACCGGTTTATTTACGGGGAGGGTCATTGCAGGTGCGTGCCGTTGTCCGGGCGCGGCCCGGGATCCCGGATGCCCCTGTTTTGATCCACCTGGTTGAGTGGGCCACTGAACCCGAGCCCTTTACGGTTGTGATTGATCCGAACAGGATGTTCGGAGACCGGCCTGTCAGAGTTATCCTGTCAAGGCCGTCTGCATATCTATCTTCGACGCACCAGTTGGCAGAAAATTCAGGTGATTATTCAAAACTTTCCAAAGATACCATCCTGGCTGAGGGCAGGTTCACAAATATCGAAGTCCCGGGACTTTACCCCTGGGGAATATTGAAAGTGGAACCGCTTGCAGATGACGATCCTTCCATCTGGCAGCCCATGTTGTGGATGGAAACGGATAGTTACTTCACCCGAAACATGAAGATCCATTTATTGTCGCCAACGGGCGGAATAATGGTTCGCTATACACTCGACGGATCTGAACCAACCGTGGAATCAAGTCTTTATACCGGGCCGGTAATCGTGGATGAAACCACTTCGATCAGGGCCATTGCCTTCGACACAAATGGGAAGAAGAGTCCTGAAGCCCATGCAGAACTTACCTACACCGGAAAATTGAACTCCCTGAAACCTGATACAACCAGTCTGGCAACCGATCTGAGACTCTGGTTACGTGCAGATGCCCTGGGTAATACCCTTCAGGATGGTGAGCCTGTTAATTCCTGGTTGGCGGGTGAAGGACCGGCGGCCATACAGCAGAGTGTGAAACTTTACTCCGGAAATATCTCTGAATCGCCAATTTTCAGGGAGAATGCCATTAATGGTATGCCTGCGGTCGCATTTGAAACTCCTGAACATTCCCTTGGAATAAAAAATTTCTCTAATCTCTATCTTGCAAATAAACAGTTTACAGTGTTCATGGTATCAAAGTCGGATGATAATTCTTTCGGGTTTTCCGGTAATGCATTGAACGGCGGGGGAGGTATTCCCAGGCTTTACCTTACCCGCTCAGGAATGTCATACGATATTTTGAGCAATATTGCTACAGGCGCTCCGGAAGGAAAAGCCTGCATCTGCACCTTTGGTTATAATGGGAATAACCTGCTGACCTGGACGGATGGTAAGGCTGGCAGTACACGCCCACAGACGAGTCCGATGGCAAGTTTTGGCGGCGGGAATCTTGCGATCCCTTTCTGGGCAGGTAATACACCCCATTTGGGTCAAATGGCTGAAATCATTATTTACAACCGCAGCCTGAGTGATAAGGAAAGGACCGGAGTCGAATCGTACCTTTCGGAGAAATATGCTCTTCATACGGAGCCTGTATGGAAAGTCATACCTTTACTCCTTCCAACTGCGAATAACCATGAAACGATCCCAGGTGGATCCATTCATATCTATCCAAATCCCGGCAACGGAAGCTACCTTGACATCGAACTGCCGGAAGTCCGGGGAAATGAAATCTTAATAAACATCTATGATGTTACCGGGACTAAGGTTATAGGCCGAAAAACGGCCCTTGCCGGCTATTATCATTTGGATTTAAACCCTGAATTATCGCCAGGGATATACATCATCCGCGTTGTGGACAATGAAAAAACCTACATCAAAACATTTATTGTGAGCAGATAAACCGGCAGAATCATCTCGTTGTGACAATTAGCTAACAACTCCATCCAGGCATGAAAAACAAAATCGGTATTTTGAACCTTGCCATGCTCGCTTCCTTATTCGGGTGCAGATCTTCTGAACCCCTTCCTCCAAAACCAAATGTACTATATATCATTGCAGATGAGTTGCGGGAAATTTCATTGTCCTGTACCGGTGATCCCAATATCAGGACTCCCGGGTTGGATAGTCTTGCAGCAAGTGGTGTACTTTTTACCAGGATGTACACGCCTAATCCGGTTTGCTCGCCGACCCGCGCATCCATTCATACGGGATTATATCCTCATAATGCCGGAATGCCCCATAACGGTTATCATTTGAGGGAAACAGCCCCTACTCTGGCCGAAATACTGTTGAAGGCCGGTTATGAAACCGGGCATATCGGTAAATGGCATCTGGACGGAGAGTCTTCAAAGTATACAGAGGATGATAAAGAATCTTTTAAACCCCTCAGAAAGGAATGGTCCGACCCGGCTTCCTATGCCTATGTGGATTCTGCATCGCACAGGGGATTCAAATATTGGGCCGGCTTTGAACACGGTCACCAGTACTTTGGGTCGAGGTACTGGGGAAATGAACATAAAGCCATTCTTTTACCGGAGGGTAAATATGAACCTGACGTACAGACCGAGCTGGCCATTCAATTTATCCGGAATAACCGCGACAAAACCTGGTATCTTGACCTGAATTTCGGAACACCTCATTTCCCCCTGATCAGGGATAATGTTAAGCCCTCGGACCTGGCCCTTTTTGATCCGGAAAGCCTGATACTCAGATCGAATGTGCCGCCGTCTTTTGAGGCTGAATTACGTGAGATCCTTGCCATATATTATGCTATGATCCATAATATTGATGAAAACATACAAAAACTCATCTCTGCCCTGAAAGAGGAGGGGCTCCTTGAAAATACCCTTATCATATTCACTTCCGATCATGGTGATATGCTTCTTTCGCATGGACAGCATTACAAGCGCCGGCCGCAGGAAGAAAGTTCACGCGTTCCGTTTATAGTAAGTTACCCCGGCAGGTTAAACTCCCGGCGTATCGCAAATCAATACCTGAGCCTGGTGGATGTATTCCCGACCGTACTCGGGATGCTCAATGTCGAAGCTCCTGCAAATGAAGGTCAGAGCTTCGTCCCCATTCTTACAGGCAAATCAAATGAGGAGATCCATTCTTCCATTTATATGGGAGGAGCCTGGTTCGGAGGCAGGGATTATGATCCCGGGCTACATTCCAAAAATCCCTGGCGCGCTGTGAGAACAAAAAACTATATGATGGCATTCCTGAAAACTTCAGGATCACAACTAGATGCGATTCAACTTTTTGACATGAACAAAGATCCATTCGAGATGAATAACCTGGTTGACGATCCGGCATTCAATGAAGTCAAAAAACAACTGACCGGCGAACTCGCAGGATGGATAAAAAGAACCGGTGACTCTGAGGTTGAAAAACTAAAGTTGCCACAGTGGTGATCTCTTTTTTAACCGGTTTTCCAATACCGCTGAAAAATCAGAAAATATTTTACTCACTGGTCAAATGAAGGGAAGGTTCCGTTGTTTGCGGCTGACCGGATTTAAGGTATTTTTACCAGCCGGACTTCATACACAACAATACCTTCCGTATCCAGTGGATTTATAAAATCCGCGTGAAGAGCGGCAGGATAGGTTCCCGGCCGGTCAATTTCAACTATGCCCAGGTGATTTACAAATTCGGGTCTGTAGGCAGACCTTATGCTCTGTACCAGTTCCCTCCCGGAGATATCACCTGACACCGATCGTTTGCCGATGGTAAAACTAACCTTGCAGTAATGGTCAGGATTCTGATACAAGGAATTCCATTTTTTAATGTAACCTCCGTAATCCCTCACAGTAGATACATTGATAAGCTGTACTTCAAATTTTCCGGGCTCAATAAGATTGAAATCCCATTCAAGGAAATCTTTTTTATCTGTCCAGTTCCGTGTTGCGAAATATGGCCAGTTATTCGTATCGATAACACCATCCATTCCTGAGATTTTGAGGTCTCCCTTATTTTTAATAACCTTTGCCATTCCCGCTGGCAATAGAATATCCCCGGAACTCATCTGTGTAGGCATATCATGAACTTCGGCTTTACCCTTGATATATAATTTAATAACAGGAAGCGTTTCATGTCGCATTTCCCCGGGAATAAACAGGGTTAACCTGGATACCTCAGGTTCCGTAAGTTTTTTTAGATCATACCGGATCGATTTGCCGTTTGCAAGACATTCCGCTTTTATCACCTCATTTTCCAGATTATAGATAGTGATCTTCTCCGCCACTGGATTCAGAAGGGTAATGTAAAGGATTTCTTTCCCGGTGGTCACACGGTATCCATCCATCTCCTGGAACCATGGACCAGGTCCGGTACCGTAAATAGCCTCACCATTCACTTTCATCCATTTCCCGATATCTTCCAATCGTTTGATACTTTCCTGGGGTATGGATCCATCCCCTTCCGGCCCGATGTCAAGAAGGTAATTAATATTTTTGGATGAAAGATCGGAGAGCTGCATAATCATATGTTCCGATGACTTCCAGGTGGTATCCAGCTGATGGTAACCCCATGAGTGATTCATGGTCGCAGGACATTCCCATACCCCGCTCAACACACCGGGGGGAATCTGGTTATCACCCATGACTCCGTAATCGCCCAGGCCTCCACCGATCCGGCTGTTGACCAGACAGGAGGGCTGAAGCTTCTTTACCAGGTTATATATTTCAGTTGCCTGGTCTTGAGGGATATCGTAAGGAGTATCAAACCAGAGGCAGAATATGTCCCCGTACCGGGTGAGGAGTTCCGTAAGCTGTGGCTTTACTTTTTTATCGATGTAGATCCGGCTGTTCCTGGTGGTATCATTTTTAGCCCAATCCCAGTCATTATTAAAGGAGGTAACAGAATTAAACTCATCCCAATCCCTGACATGAGAATAATAAATCCCAAACTTCATACCCTGTTTTTTGCATTCCATACTGAGATCTTTAAGGAGATCCTTCGCATATGGCGTTCCGTCTTTTATATTATAATTGTCATAATCGGAATCATACATTGCAAATCCATCGTGATGTTTAGCCGTTATAACGATGTATTTCATTCCGGCATTTTTGGCAAGTCTGACAATTTCTGCTGCATTGAATTTCGTAGGGTTGAACTGCCCTGCGAGTTTATGATAGTCATCTCTTGGTATCCTCAGCAGCCTCATTATATGTTCAGCCATCCCTCCCACAGGAATGGTGTCCCCTTTCCAGACACCGGCAGGCAAGGAATAAAGTCCGAAATGAATAAATAAGCCGAACCTGGCATCCAGGAACTCCTGCTCAGCTTTAAGAGTTAATTGTTCAACGTCTTTTGTTTCTATATGGGAACATCCATAAAACAGGTTTAAAGCAAATAATGAAATTATAATCCCGGATGCAATTTTTTTCATTATATAAATAATTTTGATTTTAAAAGTATAATGGAACCCCCTGATCGTTATAAAGCTACCCTTGTGTTGTCATCAATCACATTGGTTTCATGAAATTAAAATTTTAATTATCCAAAACGGATTGATCCAAATCAGGATTTACCTGCATGTGTAAGTTTCCAGGCTAATTTTGCCACCCTGACTCCCACTTCTTTTTTTTGTACCGGATGAATATTCTTCAGGTCTCCCAGGTCTTTGATCTTCACCGTGCCGGCAAAATCGGTCCGGCGGGCTACCCTGGCCTGCATATCCTGCAAAACCGCCCATGCTTTGCGACTCTCAGGGGTGCCGGGATCGTATGCCGGTAGCTGAATGATTACAAAAGGCAGAACCGGATTCCACCACAATTTTCGATAAGCCTTAATCAGGTTACATAACCAAAGTCGGTATTCCTCAGCCTGTTGAACAGATGATGCATTACTTTCACCCTGGTACCAGACCACACCGCTTATGGGAAGATCGCCGAAAGGTTTAATGAGTTTTTCATAAAGGCTGGACGGGACCGCACGACCAAGGCCCCATTGCGCCAGACGATGTTCACCGTAAGGTTTAAATTCGGCCTCATCGTCCCGGGCAGCTTTCAATACCTCGGGATCATTAACAAGCATTTTCCATTCTCTTCCGGATTCGGTATCAGGAAATGCTTCACAGGGTATCCACGCATCAATACCCGTTCCACCACGGGCTGCAACAAAAATTCCAAATGGTAAATGTTGACGACGTGCCATTTCTATTGCAAAATACAGGGCAACAGCAGAGAATTTTTTAACATTTCCAGCCTTCACTTTTTCCCAGCATATTCCGTCAAAACAACGAATATCAAGGTTTAGTATATCCCGTTCCGCATCCTCGGCGGCATCCGATCTACTCACCGGGTATTGCATATTAGACTGACCGGAACAGAGCCAGATATCTCCGGAAGCAACATCACTTATTACTTTTTCCTCTGAATTGCATGTAAATATGAGTTCGCTTCTGATACCCGGAGTAATTGAAGGAATCGCAACTTTCCATGAACCATCATCACCGGAGGCAGCAGTGGCCGAAAAATGAGCAAAACGGACAGAAACTGTCTTATTTGGTTCTGCCATGCCGGTAATTTTAAAAGGGATCCCTGCAGGCAGCATCATATGATCTGAGACCCATGCCGGCAGTGCAATCTCAGCAACAATGGCATTAGCAGATAAACAGGGCAAAAAAGCGGGTAAGAATAAAAATAGTAGCGTCTTTATTTTTATCCAGGCGTTACTTTTGTTAGACGTGCTTTTCCCCTCCCGGCAATAGAAATTATGATGAAGCCATGATACTGCAGAATCCCGGTATATCGAACTGAAAAGTATGTTAGTATACAGGATCATTTATTACGTATCTTTTGATCTGGGTTCACAATCTGAGGTCTTATGCGAAAAGATCGTTATGTAACTTTCTGTTTGATTATTACCCGTGTTTTAAAAGGCTTTCACAACTACCTGTTTTCTTCCTGAACTGTAAATACCTTTCGCAGTTTGTTCCCCACTGAGAAATACATCTTTCCATTGCTTTTTTAGTAGCCTGAGAAGCTTATTTCCAAGAACCTTATGACCTTTATCCGTTGGGTGAACTCCGTCGGAGAAAAGAGAAGGGTCACCGGGCATGAGTTTTTTATACTTGATGACCTCAACAGAAGGATAGTTTCTTGCAATAATTCTCAACTCTCTCCTGTAGTCCATCAGACTGATTCCCGCTTTGTTATCTGCAAGTTTCTTCCCATTTTCGGCCAGTGGCTTATACCTTCGAATGGGTTCGAGAAGGTAAACCGGAGTCGAAGGATAAAGCGATGTAATCTTATCCAGAAACAGCCTGGCATTTTCGATAGGCCGGGCTCCGCTCCAGTCATTAGTTCCATAAGCCAGAGTTATAAGAACCGGTTTGTCAATGTATGCAAAGGGCAGACTCTCAGCATCGAAGATATGCCCTCCTACCCCAGCTTCATGTAAGTCCAGGCCGAGTCCGCGTGAAACAATATCGGCATATCCCATATACCGGCCACCCTGTTGTGTAATGGAATTGCCCATGGCAAGATAAACTCCCCTTCTTTTCGCAGGTATTAAAGTTGCCTTCTGCTCTATCTGAAGACTCCGGATACATCCTTTGGAGTAAGCCGGGAAACAGATTTCAATTGTTTTTTCTCCATTTCCCGGCAGAACAAGCTTATGCCCGAAAATCCCGGCACTACCCCTGACGGGAAATTCACCAATCACCGAATCGTTGCAGAGAATGATAAAGGGCTCCGACTGGGGAGAATTCACCTGGATTTTACCCTCTATTCCCAATACCCGGGTATCGGATATGAATCTTATCCTCACCCCACTTGTCGCTTCTGCACGGGTGTAGCGGGAAGGTGAAGCTTTGAAAACCAAGAGTGCCTCAGAGGGAAATCGCGTGAAGCAATAGTAATTATCGGTAAATTGAATGTTATAAATGCCTGTGGTAATGTTATGAAATTCTTCTTCCGTTAACTCCCTCATTGCAATATTCAGTTTTGCCCCTGAATTTTTAGGGATCACCGGATCCTGACCTGAAATTTCTAAATATGAAAAAATCAGGATAAATAAATAAAACAGAAGTTTATTCAAAAATTTCATTCCACGCGATTTTGTCCCGGTTTATAAAAGAAAGAAGGTTATCATTGCCAGTGATAATCCCAATACCCCCGGAACACTTCAAGAGGATCAGCAGTGAGGGAATCGGCTTCAACCCTGTTCCAAAACCAGTAATCCTTAAACAGGACACGTGCATCCGGGATTTCGCGGTTTCTCCAATAGGCTTTATCATGCTCCACTATCTCATTAAATGAAATCTTCCAGTCATTATAGACCGATGAGAACCATTCATCATAAAGGATACTCAGAGAATCGACAATGCCGGGAAAACCTACGGAAAGATCCTTTTCCTCATAGGGATCCTCCTCAAGATTAAACAGTTTTGGCGGCATGGTAACAATATCCTTATATCCGGGTAATTCATAATCAATGGGCATTTCCCAATGCTCCCCGGTAGTCCCTTTTACCACAGAAGGGTTATCCCGGTTGTTATCCTTTTTCATCGTTTCGGGCACACCGGGCCAGTAAAGTTTCCATTTGCCCCATTTAACAGTGCCATCACTATGCTTAACCGACGTATACCTGTTTAGCTGGAAATACAATTTTCTGCCGGATGGGGTAACGGTCTTCTTCTGCAGGAATACCGGCATGAGATTTTCTCCGTCAAATTTGCGGGCACCCTCAGGAGCTTCTCCTCCCGTAACACTAAAAAGGGTTGGTAACCAATCTATACCGGATAATGGCGTATCAATGGTGATCCCGGCTTTAATTTTCCCGGGCCAAACCACAATTCCGGGGACTTTTATGCCTTCTTCCAAAACATTACTCTTACATCCGGATAACCCTGCTTCAAACCTCTTGTAACTTCCTATAACCCAGGCTCCATTATCACTTGTGAATACAATAATTGTTTTACGGGTAAGATTCAATTCCTGCAGTTTATCAAAAACCCATCCCAGTCCCGTGTCCATAGCTTCGATCATTGCGTAAATTGTGGCTACATCATCCGAATACGTACCATCATTTCCGGCTTTATATTTCTGTATCAGGGAATCCGGGGCAAGCAACGGTGAATGCGGAGCATGATGTGCCATAAACAGAAAGAAGGGATTTTTCTTGTTTTTCTCAATAAATTCAACGGCCTCCTGATTAATTACATCCGTAAGATACCGGCCGTCATACTTTTCATAAACGCCATTGCGCATGAGGTTCCAGTGATAATAATTCTGAATTCCGTTTGGAAATCCGTAAAAAAGATCAAAGCCCCTGTTAAAAGGCAGATATTCTTCATTATAAATGCCACAATGCCACTTTCCGAGAAGCCCCGTTACATAACCGGCATTCCGAAAATAATCACCCATCGTTTTCTCAGAGAGATTTATCCGGTCAATACCCCTGTTTGAGGAGACATCTATGGCTCCCGTCCGGTGATTATATCTTCCGGTAAGTATTGCGGCCCTTGATGGTGCACATATGGCCGAACCTGCATAACAATTTGTCAGTCTGATACCCTGGCTGGCAAGCTTATCAATAACCGGTGTATCAATATATGGATTGTCATAACAGGCCAGGTCTCCAAAACCCAGGTCATCGGCAAGAATAAAGATAATATTAGGTTTCCCCTTCTCGACATTTTGAGTGCAACTTCCAGATAATAAAGCAACTGCAGGCAACAACAAGGAAAGGATTGGAGTCTTCATTTTAGTATACAAGAAAAACAGTTCAATTCATTTTGCTTTTTCCGGACCGGGAAATATATTACCGGAATCATGAACCAAAATGGTTTGATTCACTCACAATGCCGTAAATATTGAATCTCAACCTGGGATTACCGCATTACATCCCTAGGCAAAATATTGAATTCTGCCTCATTTGCCCTGTGATTTCCAATTATTTCGGTATTAAGTAAAGGATGGTTATAAATCCTGATCAATTTAATGGAACCTTTTGGCCTGAACGATCCCATTTTCGGATTTCCTGCAGTTAGTACCGACGGTCCTAATTGGCTTAAGCTGCCATCAAAACGACTCCAGCCAAATTGCCGGTAATCGCCACCATCATTCACGATCCCGTTGATCACAAATTGTACGATCCGGGAATTATTGTCCAGGGAGATACTTACTGAATTATCGCCAAAAGCCTTGATAATCCCGGCGTCGGAAACAAATTTATACACTTGCTGTCCATCCGTAACTTTCATCCCGATTGCACCGAATTCATCTGTACTAAGCCGGACATTCTTCCCAGTCTGATCTTTAAAGGTTATTATTTCCTGATCAGGTAGCAGATCAGAAAAATTTACCACAAGATCAATCGTGAATCCGGGAACATAGGTTTGCTGAATAAATGACGGTAACTCCATATCTTTCCCGGCTACAATGTCTTTCCCCGATACACTAAAAATGAGTCCCTCCTTACTAACTTCATTTATATAGAACTGGGTCCACAATTTGTCAAGAAATTTGGCAGGGATCTCATGGCATCTGCCGTTTTCCTTATTTGTTTCCGTGACCCAGTATCTTCCGTCCTGTTCAATCAGGTCAGGATAGCTCATTCGAAGGGCAGGATCCTCTTCATAAATAAGTATCTCGGGTTGCGACCATATTATCTTACCGTCTTTTTCTACGCCTCCGCTTATCCATGCAGGATTGCGGTTCATAAAATCCCATGAACCGTTAAAATGATTCCAGAAGAGATATTTTCCGTTTTGGCATTTCCATATCCTTGGACATGCCCGGGGATGCTTGATTTTTCTTCCATCATAATACCTCGGGATCTGAGGAATAGTCCATGATTCGCCCCGGTCATAGCTGAATGATTCTGCCGGAAATCCCGAAATGGTCCTA
The DNA here is from genome assembly GCA_963771005.1 of uncultured Bacteroidales bacterium. Taxonomy (GTDB): domain Bacteria; phylum Bacteroidota; class Bacteroidia; order Bacteroidales; genus DASQZK01. The sequence goes on along the minus strand of CAVYRO010000003.1, from coordinate 147,748 downwards.
TGCATGCAATACACATTCCCATCGCTCAATTGCACAATGTTTTGTTCTGCATTCACATTTCCAAGATTTACATTCTTCAGCCCTTTGTTTCCCTCCGGGAGATTTTCCCAGATCAATTTATCCGGATCCTTCTCCTCGTTGATATTTTTACACCTGAAAAACCATCCTTCACTATCTTCCAGCATATATTTTCCGATTTTTGTAAACGCGAACATCATACCTTTATCAAGGTAAATGGGTTTCCCTATACCCCATAATATCTGAACCTTCCCGTTCCAGTCGTTGCTTTTGTCAACATCCGTAATTCTAACCGGCAGGCGATATCGCTCCGACCATGTTTTTCCGTTATCGTCGGAATATTTGAAGCAATACCAGCCCAGCATATCTTCCCTTATATTTTTTCTGTCACCGAGCGAATGAATTTTATCGCCGTTGTAATCATAGAAAACGTATACCCGCCCAAAATCAGTAAGATAGGGCATTGCCCATGATTTTGATTCTTTTGCGGGGTCTTCGATCTTTACGGGATCTGACCAGGTTTTGCCTTTATCCTTGCTAAGCGATGCTACAATATGTTGCCCTCCGCTTCCTTCTGCTCCCTCGCCGGTAGTGAATACGACGAGCCAACTTCCGTCTTTGAGCGTAACTACATACGGCTGATCGATATACCCATTTGTATAGATTGGGATTCCATTCCTGGCATTGCGCCAATCAACATATTGCCCTTCAACATGCGTAGATACCTGGAGTAAGGATATGATCATTCCGATCCCCAGAAAAAGAATTGGACGTCGATTCATGGTAACTTAGGCTTAATTATGTGGTTTATTGTGATTTTTGATCAAATTAATTAATTTATCATACTCTAATGCCGGATTAATGTGCTCTGTACTATTCCTGAAATCAAAATCCTGGGATTCGAGAATTAGTCCCATTGTCCTGGGATTAATATCGATCCCCAGTTCATGAAGTTCCTCGCATAATTTCCTGATATGATCTATACTGAAATCCATTTCTCCTGCAGCTTTGCGTAATACAGTTTATCACTCCTTATTACAGAAGCAGCAGGATGGATAATGTACTGATGTAATGATAAAAAATATTTGTTAAGTAGTGTTTCAGGAAAACTCGATGACCCTTCGGCTCCGCTCAGGGACCGGTAACTTCATTCAAGAGGGTGAACTTTTCGGGTGGTGGTAAGGCAGGCAAAAGGCCCCTATGCATAAATTTAAAATTCAGCGACTTTCGCAAGAAGGGCCTTTTGCCTGCCTTACCACCACCCGAAAAGTTCTTCGTTCATCGAATTGGCCGATCCCTGAGCCGAAGGGTCATCGAGTTTTCTTTCTGATATTAAGTAAGATTTACCGGCTCAAGTTTATTACGTAACTCAATAACTGCTTCACTTAGTAAATTTCTGGCTGATTGATATTTAATCCCCATTATATCACAAATCACGCTGAAGGAATAATCGAGATTATATCGCAGGTAAAGAACTTCCTGTTGCCTGGATGTTAATTCATTTCGCGCTTTAAGTATCTTTTTTTCAAGAATAGATGTACTTTCATTTATAATGAGTTCCTCTTCTACCGATATCGAAGAATATTTTTTCTCAACTGCATTTGACGTAAACCCTTTATTCCGCATTTCCCTGCCCATCTGAAAGAAAATCCTTCTTCTCAGGCATTTTAACGAATAAGCTTTTACGGATTTTACGCCTTTCAGGACGTCTTTATTTGTTGTGAACTGCAGAAATAAATCCTGGACACAATCCTTGGATATTTCTTTGGAACCCGAAATTTTCAATCCATAGTAATACAGATCCTGGTAATGTTCATTGTAAAATTCTCTCAAGTTAAATCCGGTCTCACTTGCGAAAAAATTTAACTTTTCTTTGTTTAAAACCTGGCTGTTTTTCATTGCTAAACCGGTTTATTAGTTTCGGAAAAAATATTACGATGGAAAAATGAAAATCAATAGTTTGTCGGATTTTTTTTAAAAAAACTGCATGTTATTTCAAGATAAATCACCAAAAATAGAAAAGTATCCCATAATTAACATTTTTTCTTCTTATCTCAGAAACTAAGAAAGTTTTTCTTGTCTCTCCAAGGAGAAGTAAAATCAATATTTTAGGTATAAAAGGTCGTCATTCCTACAAAAAAATACTCTAGTGTCATGCTTTACGTTTCAAAATTAACTTTATGTAAACGACTGTTATGCAAGTACTTAATAAAGAAATTAAAGAATATTTGAGGACATCTTACCGAAAGACCCAAGCAAATTAAGCCATTAATTTCTATTTTCCAAATAAACCGATTTAGCAAATAATAAAAAAAGCGCTTATTTTAAACTTAAAATAAATTAAAATCCCGTTAAGAAACTGTTATTCAATTCAATTCCGATGTTAAAATAAGTTAATGAAATTAAAAAAAAGTTAAAGCTCAAATTTTCGGGGGGATACACAAACCGGTTTTCTTACCCTTGCAATTGTCTGTTCAATCTCACGGCTTCATAAAATAAACCCCGGATTGGCGGTCGATCTCCGTACCGTAATCGAATTTTTTCAGTTTCAATCCCTGGCGGGTGAAAAGCTCCAGGAAATAATTCTTCTCAAACCGGACGATCTGCCTCGGATAGGTACATTCCATCACATAATTTTCCGGATTTTCCGTCATATCGGGAACATCTTCCTCGATGAAATCGGTTACAAACAGTGTCCCTCCCGGCTTCAGCAACCGGAAGAACTCCCGGGCAAAAAGCCGTATTTCCCAGTCAATGCTGTTGGGAAGAACCGAATTCAGGTAAACAATGTCGAAAGAATTGTCATCGAAAGTATACCTGAAATCTTCATCCAGAGTAATGGCACCTTTGGGGTTGAACAAGATATGATTCAGGTCGACATGGTAAAACTCACAGAAACGGTGCCGGCTGGCGATATGCCTGTTGCACCAGTTTACGTTCTTTGGAAGGGTATCCACTCCGGCATAACGTTTCACCGGCCCGGCTTTTTCTATGAGACCTATAACAGACCGGCCGGAAGAACATCCGATCTCCAGAATCTCACTGCCGCTGTTCACCCCCAGCTTTTTCACGAACCCCTCTCCGTCATGCATGGAAGATTCATAATAAAGCCCGTCGTTGGCAAATTTTTCGCCCATAAGACGCATAGCGACAGGCGGAAGGATGACCCGGTTATATATCCGGTAATCTTTTTGCAGGAGTCCTTTTAATTTTCTTTTTACCCTAGGATAAAATCGGGATATTCCAGCACTACGTGCAGGCCCGGCTACTGATGCTGACATCATTTTTCATTTGTTTAGGTTGATATATTATACGCCGCAAGCCTACAAGAGACGAATAACCACTACCCTTTGTTTAAGAGGAAAGCCGGATTTTGACAAATGCTCCCTGCCTTAAACTCTGCGTACTTTGCGTTAAAAAAAAATAATTAACCGCAAAGGTCGCAGAGGTTGCGCAAAGGTCGCAAAGGAAAGGAGGGAACATTAACCTTTCGACGAGACTAATCCTATAGAACTTTGCGTACTCTGCGTTAAACTCTGTTTACTTTGCGTTTAAAAGAAAAATCCTTACCCGCAAATATTTCTACGTGTGCAGATTAAACTTCATGCCGGAATGAATGTTATAAGTACAATCAAAATGCACAAAGTGGGATACCATTTGCAAAGGGCAGGGATACCCGCAGTCATTTATTCTAGGGAAGCGCAAAATTTATCCGTTTCCGTATTTTAAAGGTTATATGAATGAGTGAACTGATCAACAATTCCAGGTACAGAAAGGACAGGCTTAAGGAACTTATCCTCAGGCTACATGAAGGGGAATCGGCAACGCGTGTGAGACAGGAGCTGGTTTCCGTCCTGCAGGAGATCCCATACGGTGAGGTGGTGGAAGTGGAACAGGAACTCATAATGGAGGGCCTCCCCGAAACGGAAGTGCTGAGACTATGCGATGTTCATGGCGAAGTCCTCGAAGGTCATGTCGATCTGAGCGGCGCTAAAGATATTCCCGAGGGCCATCCCGTTGATGTATTCATGAAGGAAAACCACGAGTTGATGAAGATGGTCCGGAAAGCTGAAGATCATCTCCGCTCTGCAGGGGAAGCCGGAAAAACGGATTTCAGGCAGTACCGTCTCGAGCTACAGGGTTATTTCAATGAATTGATGGATGTTGATAAGCATTACAAACGCAAGGAATACCTGCTTTTTCCCTACCTGGAGAAGAACGGTATCACAGGCCCGCCAAAAGTGATGTGGGGGAAGCACGACGAGATCAGGGAACAGCTCAAAGGCTGTCTGGAAGTTCTGAAGGAATCTGCATTGACACCGGAGGACCTGCAGGATGCATTGGATCTTCTTTTCTTTCCCGCGCTAAAGGCACTTGCCGGCATGGTACAGAAGGAGGAGGAGATACTGCTCCCCATGAGCATGGATGTACTTACCGTTTCAGACTGGTGGAACATCCATAAACAAACGATGGAGTTTGGATTTACCCTATACGATCCGGAATCGGACTGGAAACCGGAAAGTATGACTGAAGGCGAAAACGGTGCAGGAGAGATCACAGGCGATTCCGTCCGGCTGCCTTCCGGAAGTTTCACCTCTGAGGAGATCATGGCCATCCTGAACACTGTTCCTGCTGATATGACCTTCGTTGACAAATATGATAAGGTAAAATACTTCACCCAGGGCAAAGAACGGATTTTCTCCAGGAGCCGTTCTATCATCAACCGGGATGTGAGGCTTTGCCACCCTCCGGGAAGCGTACATATCATTGAAAAGATTCTGGATGATTTCAAATCGGGCCGTGCATCCCATGCACCCTTCTGGATCCGGATAAGGGGAAGGTTCATCCATATTGAATATTTTGCTTTGCGAAGTGAGGCGGGTGAATACCTTGGTACACTGGAAGTATCGCAGGATCTTACAGAGCTCAGGGAACTGGAAGGTGAAAAACGGATTCTTTCCTATACTACAAACGGGGAGGAAAATCATGGAAAAACTGATCATAACACCGAAGACGAAGATCTATGACCTGCTCAGTTCCTATCCGGAACTCGAGGACGTTCTGATTGATGCCGCACCGCAGTTCAGGAAATTAAAAAACCCTGTGCTGAGAAATACCATTACAAGAATCACTAACCTGGGCCAGGCTGCGTCGGTTGGCAGACTTAAAACAGAGGATCTTGTTAACCGCCTCCGTAAAGCTGCCGGACAGGATACCATCGAATCCTTCGATGAAACGAAATCAAAATACACAACGATAAGGCCGGGGTGGTTTTCCGAAGATGCAGTGAAAGATGCCCTTGATATCCGGCAGATGCTTGATGCCGGGGAACAACCGGTACACGAGGTACTTGCCAGGCTCAGGCAAGTGAATAAAAATGAAATCCTTGAGATCATCGCACCCTTCATCCCGGCTCCGCTTATTGATAAAACCATCAGCCTGGGCTACCAACACTGGCTTCAGAAGATATCGGATGCTGAGTTTCATGTTTATTTCCGGCAGGGATAGTCTGGTATGAAAACCGGCCGGAGAATAGTTTTAGTTTACGGTATGATATAAATTTTGAAGATTAACCGAAGTTATTCCATTCATGTTAAAATACATTTTGCAGTTCAGAACATATTTTAAAACCCTTAAAACTGATGTACCATGAAAAGAGTTCTTCTGACCATCCTGGCTGCCGTCGTTGTGCTTATCGGCGGCGTTGTAGTTTTCATCCTCCTGACCTGGGACAAGACTTTCGATGCTCCCATGCCCCAGCTTTCCGCCAGCACCGATTCCGTATATATCCTGCGCGGTGAGCACCTGGCCTACGGACCTGCCCATTGTGTCGACTGCCATGTTGGTATTCAGACTGCCATGGAAAAAGGCAGGGGTGCAAAAGTCCCTCTTTCCGGTGGATTTGATTTTAATATCCCTCCGGGGATCTTCCGCACACCCAACCTTACACCCGATCCGGAAACCGGCATCGGCAATCTTACCGATTACCAGATAGCCCGTGCTTTGCGATATTCGGTTACCCATAATGGCAAATTCATGGCGCCATTCATGCCATTCCAGAACCTCAGTGATCAGGATGTCATCGCCATTATATCTTTTCTGAGATCCCAGCCAGCAGTGAACCACAAGGTTGAACCCGATACGTACCGATTTCTCGGCAAGGCACTGGTAGCCCTGGGGGCATTAAAACCCACCGGCCCCATTGGTACACCCCCTGTTTCGGTAAAAATAGACAGTACGTCGGAGTATGGGTCTTATCTGGCAAACAGTGTGGCAAACTGTATAGGTTGTCATACCGACAGAGACATGAAATCGGGGAAAATGACAGGTCCGCCATTCGCCGGCGGGATGAAGTTTGTTGATGAGCCTGGAAGTGAAGGCTATGCATTCATCACACCAAACCTGACGCCCGATAAGGAAACAGGGATCATGGCAGCCTGGGACAGGACGACCTTTATGAACCGGTTCCACGCCGGACGCGTATACAAAGGGTCACCCATGCCATGGGAAGCTTTCAGCCGGATGGATAGTACCGAGATCATTGCCCTGTTTAAATATCTGCATTCACTTGACCCTGTAAAGAACAAGATCGAAAAGGTCGTTTTCCAGCCGGGAGAAAAAATGGAGTAAAAAAAATCAAAGGCAAAAGTAAAAAGGGAAAAGTAAAAAGGGAAGAGCCGGTGAGCGCAGCCGGACCGTACGTCATTTCAAAACAGTCCGAGATCCTATCTTTAAATGAAATATGGTCCGGCTTCACACAACATCCCGTCCACAGCCGGTACTGCACTTTCGCCTTTCCACCTTTCACCTTGTCCCCGGCCGGTGAGCGTAGCCGAACCGTAAAACTGCAGACAACCGCGTGATTTTAGGACAACATAAAAATCTCTTCAATCAACAACTCAACAACTCAACAACTCAACAAATCTAAATGTAGCCGAACCGTTCCTTATTTCTGAGGTTCCAGGTTTCTGTCCCTTCCTCCCCGCAAATTTATATTCCTGCGATCCGCTGACAACCGGAATTTTTCTGTACTTTAGATTAAGTTTTACCGGGTGTAAATCCTACCCAGGTTTCTTAATAACCAAAGCGTATTTTCATCATTTTTACAGCGCCCTTTCCTGATGCCCGGTAATTCAGGAATAAAGAATTGTATGGCAGGACAAATTCATATATGGCTGAACAAATCCTATCCTCAGAATTTCATAGTGAGGAAGCCATTTATCGGTACTCTGATATTTGTGGCATTCTGCTATTGCTTCCTGATCATTTATAAACCCCTCAATATCCATGAATCACAATCCCTGAGTTTGGAATTAACAATGGCTCTGTATTGTAGCACAATGATAATTCCGGTTTATGGGATCATCTTCCTGTTAAAACAGATACCCTTTTTTTCAGATTCAGGAAAATGGACCATAACAAAAGAATTAATTTCTGTACTGCTCATCCTGACCGGAGTGGGTATTACGATTTATTTTGCCGGTTTCCTGATCGAAGTTCCGGCTAACCGGTGGAACCTGAGTACACTCGCAAATTCCTTTGTAAGTACCCTGATACTCGGCGTATTACCCTTCCTGTTCTTTACCCTGATAAACTACCGTTACCTCTTTGTTTCGGATATCTCCAGAATATATGATCCAGCCCCGGGCAAAACTGATGCCGATGGATCTGAAGAATTGATCCGGATCCGCTCCCAGCTTAAAAAAGAAGAATTGAGCATATCACCCGGTCAGTTTATGTATGCAGAATCGGATGGGAATTATGTCGTGTTCTATTTAAATATTGAAGGCAAAATTAAAAAAAAGATAATCCGCAACTCCATTAGCAACATTGATAAGCAACTATCCATAGTCCCTTTCTTTATGAGGATACACAGGGCGTTTATCGTAAATGTGAAACAGGTTGTTTCTCAAAAAGGGAATACCCTCGGTTACCGGATAAAACTCAACCAAATAGACGACAGCCTTCCTGTTTCAAGACAAAAAACAAAAGAATTTGATCAGCTTTTAAAACGGTATCGCTGATTCATTCATCCCAAAAAATTACACTCTGTACCAATTTTCCATTCCGTATCTGTTGCAGGTTAGCATCCGGCAACAAAACCTTGCCATATCTCCCAGTTACTTGCTTATCAACGAGGTTATTCATCCATTTGTATAACGATTTTTAAAATCTTATACAATGAAAACAATGATCCGTTTTTTAATCCGTCGAAATGCACGCAACTTTTCCATGCTTACATTCCTCATGTTATTCAGTTTCTCCGGAACTTACGCACAGCAGGTACAGACCGTATCCGGAAAATTGCTTTCAGATGACGGCAATCAGGCGGTCCCGTTTGCTAATGTCGTAATGATCAGCCTTCCGGATTCCTCTTTCCAGCGGGGGACCATCGCTGACGTGAGCGGCAACTTTCGTATCGGGCCCCTCCCGGCGGGCGATTACAACCTCACGATAAGTATGATCGGTTTTAAACCGTCAACGGAAAGTATTTCCGTTAAGGAAAACGAGGAGACGGATGCCGGGATCATCATCATGCAGGATACGGCCATAGCACTTGAAGAATTACTTTTTGTAAGCGACCGGATGAAAGCAAAAACGGAAAACGGAAAGACTACCTACTTCATAACAAAGAAGATGCTCGACGTGTCAGCTACCGGAACGGGGATTTTAAAAATGATCCCGGGTATCCAGGTCGATTTTATGCAAAACATCTCGCTGGAAGGAAGCCGGAACATCCTGATCTTTGTGGATGGAAAAGAAAGGGACAGAAATTTTCTCAGTCAGATAAATCCAGCACAGATAGAAAAGGTTGAAGTGATCAGTTCACCCCCTTCAAACTACGACGGCAATATTTCCGGGGTTATCAACATCGTCTTAAAACAAGAGAGGGAATCGGGATTTAATGGTCAGGTCTATGCCGAAATACCGGCTTCGGGTTCCGAAATTTTTATATTCCCTTCATACAGTCTGAATTACGGATTTAAAAAATGGAACCTGTATACATCCTATAATGGTGAAATGACTTACCTGGATATTCATGAAAGTACCGTCCGCAAAGTTCCCTCGGGTCCGGAAGCCATTGAGATTACTTCCAATCAGTATCTCAGGCAGAAGGATTGGTCACACAGGTTCCATTACGGTTTCGATTATTTCCTCAGCAAGAAAGACCAGGTAAACTTTTACGCTTTTTACAATCCCTATTCCCGTGAGCTTGACGGCACGGCGAATATGTATGTAACAGGCACAAACCATAAGGAATGGCAGGCAGGGAAGGAAGATACGGATATCAATTCCTCAGCTTCCTATTCACTTTATTACAAACATATTTTCAATTCGAAGGGCAGTGAATTTTCTCTCGATGTCACCAACTATAACCTGAGAGCAGAAAATACAACCGTTTATCATGACCTGAGTTTTGAAAACAGCACGGTTCTGCAGTCCAATTCCGTGATGCCTAAAATTGACGTGAAAAGCATAAGGGCTGATTATACGGCATGCCTGGGGAATAAGGTGATGCTGGGCACAGGAGTAAAGGGGAAATTCAGGGCAATGCAGGACAGAAATTCGAAGAATTTTAAATACGGGGAAAATGTACTTGCTGCATATGGGTCATCTCTATTAAGACGTCAAATTATGATTTGAATGTGGGTTTGCGTGCAGAAAATTCAGTTTCAGTACTGAAAGACAATTTCAGCAAGTCTGTTTTGACACTGCTGCCTTTCACCAATTTCCGGTATAAACCTGCGAAGGGACAAAGTATACAGCTCTCCTTTAACCGTTCCGTCACACGGCCGGATATTTACCAGTTAAACCCTTTTATTTCCCTTGATGATCCCTATTCTTTAACCGTAGGAAATCCATTGTTAAAGTCTGAGCTCCAAAGCATTATTTTTTTAGAACATGCCATCCAGTTTAAAAGCAATTATTTTGCTTCCCGTTTATTCTACGAAAGAACGGATGATGTGATCAACGACCTGATAATTATCAACGGTGATCATGCTTTTGAAACTCAGGTATACAACCTCGGGACGATCCGAAAATCCGGATTACAACTCAGCGGATCATTTAAGCTGGGTATAGCAACTTTAAACCCTTACCTCCGGTTGTTTAACCTCAGTACTTCAGGAAACGGGATTGCAAAGACCTATGGCATAGATGACAGGAAGGGGATGGAATTCGAATCCGGTCTTTCTGCTTCGCTCTCATTCAAAAAAGACCTTGCTTTATCCTTAACCTTCCAGTATGCCAGCCCGAAAAATAATATCCAGGACAACTCATTTTGTGATCCGCTTTATTTTTTGTCGCTGGACAAGATTCTGAATAAGAAATTTAAAATAGGCGTTGTAAGCGGACTTCCTCTCGTAAAATCGTTCACTTACAGGGGTTCGGATATTGAAAGTCCGGAAATATCGATCCATTCCCGGGGAGAAGTGAACCTGTCAGTGATCCCCGTATGGTTTAAACTCAGTTACCAGTTCAATTCCGGCAAAAACAGGGATAACATAAGCCGTGCCAGGGAAGAGAACGGTTCACGGCAGAAAAAAGGATTTTGATTTCCAGTTTCAAAACGCTGACCCGTAACAAGAAGATTGACAGATAGAACCGGGAATGGAAGTTTTTCCATTTTCCTCTCCGGATTAAGTCATCGTTCTTCATGGGATGGAAACAATTCTGCACCGGGATTCATTCCACACGCAACCCCCATGAGAAAAAATGCATCCTGTCCGAGGATAACCGGACATAAATCCCCTCTGCATGAAATCCTATTTTCCGTTTTCGATCCTCGTGTTAATGGCCCTCTCGTTGACCGGCGGTTGCCAAAAAGAGGCGGATATTTCCGACGGCCCGCTTATTACCGGAGAGGGCATTCTAAAACGCGTTCTGTTGTACCCTTCTGCTGAAGCCAAAGAACCCATTGCCATAACTGAAGAGTACGAATATGATGACCTGGGAAGGATTAAACAGGTCTCGTCACCGCTATACAGGGAGGGTGAATTTACGGGCATCGCCTGGTATGAGGAATATATTTATGATGCCACGGACCGGCTGGAAGAAAAAAAGAATTTCAATGCCAATTCAGGCTCTCCTTCCGGATTTCTCAACCTGGTGAATTATACCTATACATACAATTCTTCAGGTCAGAAGGAAAAAGAGCGGATTGAATATCCCAAAACCGGGAATCAGGAGTACAACAGCTATATTTATGAGGATTCCCGGTTGATCAGGTCGGAAAGATACGGCAATGACAATTCACTGGAATCGTACATCATGTATGTATACGACTGCTTTGACAAACCCGTCAGGGAATCCACATTCGATGAGTCCAACCGGCTCCTGAACATCACCCGTCACACGTATTCTGGCGGGCTCCTTACCCGGACGGATATTTACGCTCTTGTAAATCAGCGAAAAATTCCCCTCCGGGAGATCATCAGACATTATGATGAACAGAACAACCTTGCCATACTCGAATCGCATGAACTCTCTCCATTCAGCTCGATGGCAGGGTATGTACTGAAGTATGAATATTACGGAGATTGAACAGGTGAAGAATACCCATCACCCGCTGAGAACTCTCAACGGATGATGGGAAACCTGCATTCTGCCGCTCCGGAACCCTTCCTTCATATTGCCGGTACCTATCTGTCTGAGTACCGAATATCGCCGGCCTCTGTCCAATACCGGCGATAGATTTGGATACCTGCACTAATATACCATGATCTTTTTCGCAATTGCCGGCCGGTGTGTCGTATCCGTTATACGGACAATGTAAAGACCAATCCGGTCCAGGGAAAATTCCGAATGATTCGCCGAAATCGAACGGCTCATGATCTTTCTGCCGGAAAGGTCATAAATGTCAATGATACCCTTAAGATATTCATCTCCGCAATTCACCGTCAGAATGCCTCGTGAAGTGAATATTTCCACATTTGCATTTTTTGCAAAGATGACTGAGGATACTGAAGAATCCCCAAATTCAACATCATCCCAGTAATAAACTTCACCGTTTCCGGATACATTAAAATTGAAGAAAATCGACAGCTTATCATACGTGGTGGACAGATCAAAAGGATTTGTGCCGTCGGCAACATTACTGAAATCGAAAACCAGCACCTCCCATTCGTTAGCCATCGTTGTCGTAGCCTCCGTTTCTGCAGTCTTCGTGGCGTCAGTATGATCTTCCGCTTTTAAGCGAACCTGTATGCCTGCTGCATGCGAATAAACCCTTACACTGATCTTCGTTTCTTCCGCAGTGAAAGGTAAGGCAGTCATAAGTCCGAGATCTGTACTCATAGTAGTTCCGGCCCATGTTTCAGACCCGGCAGTTTTTGTTGTGATCGCAACCTTATTTTCCGCATCCGCAGGATCTTCACCGATAGCTGTGACATTACCCCCGAAATCGGTCATCGTGTAATTTACCGTTGAACTTTCGAAATCAAGTGGAAGATCGATTTGTGAAAGATTGCTGCCATTACCGGTCATTTCAATATCATCGAAAAGGAAGGTAAAGTCTTCACTTCCGTCACCGGCAGTTCCGTTATCAAATATGAAAACCAGGTTATCATAGACCCCGGAAGCACTGCCTCTGAAATCATAGGTAAGTATTTCCCATTCATTGGCCACGGTAGTGTTTGCAGTGCTCTCGGCACTTTGGGACCCGTCAGCGTTTTCGAGTTTCAAAAGGACAGGTACATTAGCCCTGGGTGAAAATACCTTCATTGTGAAAGCCTGATATGTGGTAAAATCAATGGCGTTTACAAGGGCAAGTTTACTTCCGGCCCATACCTGTCCGGCATTTTTCACCATCTGTGCAACTGTGGCACTTGTATTGATCCCTGCAGATTGTGGATTATCAATGACTGTTGCAACCCCTCCGTCAAAATCAATGAATGCATACGTGAGGTCCGGATTTTCGAAATCAAGTGGAAGAGAAGGTCCTTCAGCCGCCGAACCGTCATTGATCAGTTCGATATCATCAAATAGGAAGGTGAAATCAGCGGATCCGTCGCCGGCAGTACCGTTATCAAAAATAATAACAACCTTCTGGTATGAGGCGGAAGTACTCACCGAACTGTAATCAAAACTCAGTTCTTCCCATTCATTGGCATGGGAGGTAGCAACTTCCTTTTCAAAAAATATCCCTCCGTTGTCCATATTTTCAACCTTCAGAAGAACTTTGGCACCAACTCTTGGTGAGAACACCTTCATCTTAAAAGTCTTATTTGTGGTAAAATCGATAGGGTCATCCATGGCAATCCAGCTCCCTGCCCATACCTGACCCGCATTTTTTACCATTTGCGCAACTTTGGCACTCGTGTTTATGCCGGATGATTGTGGATTATCGATGACCGTAGTGTTTCCCCCATCGAAATCAATAAAAGTGTAAGTGCCGCTCTCAAAATCCAAGGGAAGATTTACAGCGCTTACCAACCCTGTTGATACAACAAGTAAAGTTAGGAGTGTAGATAATTTTCTCATAGCTTTTTATTTAAGTTAATATTAGACAAAATCAAGGCAGAACTCCGGTTCATCCATCAATTCCGGAGCCCCTTTTATTTTCCTCTTTATAATTTCCTGTCTGCACCCTTTCCGGTCATTTGGTATACCCTGACATAATCCACTTCCAAAGTTTGCGGAAAGACATCCTCATCGATACCCCTGGCACCTCCCCAACCTCCCCCCACTGCAAGGTTCAGGATCAGGTAAAAAGGCTTGTTATAAGGCCATTTTGATTCGCCCAGACCCTCATTTTTATATTCAAAATACAGGCTGTCATCCACAAATGACCGGATGACTTCGGGAGACCATTTAAGAAGGTAAGAATGAAAATTACAGCTTACGTCCGGCACCGACATCGTATCAGTTTTCTCCGTCCCGGTCTGCCATTGGTAATCCCTGGAATGGGCAGAAGCATGTACAATCCCCTTATCAAATCCCACATGTTCCATAATGTCGATTTCTCCCACATCAGGCCAGTTGCGATCCTTAAAGGTCCAGTTCCCGGGCATCATCCAGATGGCCGCCCAGGTTCCCCTCCCGTCCGGGATCCTTGCCCTTACCTCAATAATCCCATATTTCCAGTCGGCTCTGGAAGTCAATCGTGCGGAAGTATATTTTTTATCGCCGAAATTCTCCCTGCAGGCAATGATATGCAAAACTCCATCGTCAACCTTCGCATTTTGCACACGGGCTTCGGTATAAACCTGGTCCTCGAAATTTCCCCAACCATCTTCGTTTCCTTCCGTATCATAATTCCATTTTGTTGATTCGGGCAGTCCCGGATTGTTAAATTCATCACTCCATACCAGCCGGTAACGGTCATCACCTGGAAAAACCTGGCCTTTGCCCGGTTCCCCCGGATCAATAAATTTACAATTTGCCAATGAAACTAACATTCCCGGGAACAGCAATAATTTAACCAACTGCTTCATGATACTTTTCTTTGGTTTAGATTTATAAGATTTTATGATTTTACGGGTTTTCTTTCGCTTCCTGATATACCCTGACATATTCAATTTCCAGGCTCTGTGGGAAGATGGAATTATCAATGCCCTGGGCGCCTCCCCAGTTTCCCCCTACAGCAAGATTCAGGATGAAGAACTGTGGCTTGTCAAAGGGCCAGTTGTCCGGATTCTTTATCGCGGGGGAATAGGTATGTATGATGTGATCCGGCTGGTCTGCATAAAATATCATCTCTTTTTCATTCCAGATCAACCCATAGATATGGAATTCCTCTTCGCAGCTTGTGAGCGTTATACTTCCCCCGTCGCCGTTTCCGCCATAACCGGCGGCTGTATGTACGGTCGAATAGATCCTGTCGGGCTGATATCCCACGTACTCCATAATATCGGTCTCCCCGCAGGCCGGCCATCCCACCGTGGAATAGCTGCTCCCGAGCATCCAAATGGCCGGCCATACCCCGGTTCCTGAGGGTAATTTAGCCTTGATCTCGATGCGTCCATACGTAAATTCATGCAGACCCCTGGTATTCAGCCTGGCCGATGTATAGGATCCCACTTCCTTATTATCATCTATTTTCCGGGCTGTGATGACCAGTTTACCATCCACGATCTCCGCATTCCCCTCGGCGGAATAATTCTGAAGTTCATTATTCCCCCACCCTGTCGCTCCGGTTTCAAGATTCCAGTTCGCGGGATCAATTTCCGGTCCGTCAAATTCATCTGACCAGACGAGTGCAAGTTTATCCAGGTATCCCGGGTCATCCCGGGTAATGGTCACTGTTTTTTTGAGTGAGGCTGTATCATCATCCTTGTAAACCTGCAACTCTATCTCATATTTGCCGGAGAAAGGGAAATAAGCGCTGACCATTGCCTCATTTTCAACCTGCCGGTCACGGTAAATCCATTTGAAAGCATCAAAATCTCCGGTTGAAGTATTGGAGAGTCTGACAAAATTTGGATCCCCTGCATCAATATCTGCTGTAAATGACAGGACCAGCGCACTGGATTCAATGGGAACAGTCTTCGTGACCAGCCCGGTTTTCCCAACATAATTTAATACTTTCAGGGTCACATCGTACATGCCTGATTGGGGGTAGTATATATCATATACCTTTTTTTTATCCGTAGTATTGGCTGTCTCGCCGTTTCCAAAGTCCCAGGTCAGTGAATAGTATTCACCTTCTGATTCATTTAAAAATCGAACATGGTTATTGTCTTTGAATGTATAGCTAAAATCTGCGGTAAATTCCGGTCCGGCATCATTCTTCTTACAACCGGCGATAGCCTGAAACAATATCCCCATGAGAATTATCAAGAGCCAGCCTGAATGGAAATTCATCTTTAATGTTGCAAAAGTGTATTTATCCATCATTTGTTACCCAATTATTTTTAGTTACACTTTCCGGATACTTCCGGGTTTCGAAGGCATTTGCCAGGTGCTTACACCGCAATGCCATCCAGTCAACCCTCATCGTGATTTCCCGGCCCCGGCATGCTTTACGGCTTTATTGCTGAGGTTTTACATTCGTGAAAATATGGTACCATGCAAACAAGGGTTCATTTGCCTGAACAACCCTGACTTTGAGAATATTTTCCGTGACCTGTATAATCTCGTATTCGCTGGATCCGGCGTAAAATCCCATAAAACCGCCATCTGAGAATGACATTGTCGTACCCCGGTAGCCTCCTTTTATCGTGGCAATGGAATTGGAGGGGCTGAATGATACATTTTTCACGCCTTCAATATCAAAGGGATAACTGCCCTCGGCGCCCAGACCGAGAGCGCTGGCATACAATCCCTGGATAAACGCTTCCCCCGATGGATTCAACTGCTCAAACGTCATGCTCCCGTCTTCCTGAAGTGTAAACACAAATTCGCACTGGTAAAGAGAGGTTGTCGATTTTTCCCAGGGAGCCGCTGCATACCAGGCGGCGTAGGTTTCCGAACCGTTTTCATATACCTGGTCATTCGGACCCAAACCGAGGTGGCCCGGCTGATCTGCAGCCCAATACCAGGATTTGGATGCTCCGCCCGTCAGGAACTGCACCGCTTCATCATCGGTAAAACTGCTGTATACTTCTATTTTAACGGTGGAACTGGATGTAATACCGCCTGTGCCTATGGCATTGACGGTCACATTATAGGTATTAATGCCCGTCTTTGAGAACTGATGCGTTGATTTACCATCCGGGGCAATCTGCATATCCTTCCCATCACCGAAGGCATAGGTAAAGGTGATCTCATTTTCTGCAGTCGAAATGAAGTTAACAACCCCGCTGCCGTCACCATACGGATTTTCGGTATCCGCCCCGACAAGTTCATAAGTCAGGTTTACATGGGAAGGAGTTACCAGCTTGCCTAACTTATAATCATCCTTCTGGCAACTGCTGATTATGAGAAATAATCCGGCAAGTGTTACTGAAATGAATATCCTGGCTTTTTTCATTTTATTGGAGTTAATTCGTTAATTCAATGTCGTCGAACAGGAAGGTGAAGTCAGAAGAACCGTCCCCGGCAGTGCCGTTATCAAAGATCAGAACGACCTTCTGGTAAGAATTCGAATCATTGACAGCGCTGTAGTCAAAGGTGAGTTCTTCCCACTGGTCCGCAACCGTGGTGGCTACTTCAACTTCATGACTTATCCCGCCGTCGGTGAGGTTTTCAACTTTCAAGAGGACCTTCGCCCCTATCCTCGGCGAGTAAACCTTCATTTTAAAGATCTTTCCCGCAGAGAAATCGATGGGATCCCCGAGTGTTAAATAACTTCCGGCCCAGGTCTGGCCTGCATTTTTTACCATCTGTGCAACCCTGTTGCTTGTATTGATCCCGGAGGAATGAGGGTTGTCAACGATTGTCACGGCCACCACCGTCAAAATCAGTGAAGGCATAAGCGACCGACGACGATTCAAAATCGAGTGGCAGGACAGGAGTTACCTGGGTATCGCTCTCTTTATAGAAATAAAGGTTATCCAGAAAAATGGTCGATCCGTCCGTTCCCACAAATTTAAACTGATGCAGATCATTGACCGCAAGTCCCTGACCGGTAAAATCAGACATCGGTATATCGTAGCTCTGCCATTCGCCCGCCACTACCGGGAGGTCCACGCTTTTTTCTCCGGAAGCGATACTGATCGGGAAGACACTTACCTGGGTAGCATCGAGAGTCCACATATCGATATGCAGATACTCCATCGAAGAAGCGTCAACCGTGGTACCGAACTGTGTCCCCTGGTAGTTCAGGTTTGCATATTTCAGCGTATTGTTCCCCGAAATTTCAACGACGGATGAGATAGTGGACTGCCCCCAGTTGGGATTAAAATCGGTGCCTTCCACCTGGGAATAGGCATCACTGAATATGGTGATAACATCCGATTCTGCCTTGGCGGGAGGTACCGGGGCAGCTTCAAGAGGCTCGAGGATCTCGGTAACAGTAAAAGTGAAAATTGTATCGATAGTTGCTATCGCGGCGCCTCTAGCCACCACCCTTATATCATAATCCCCACTGCTTTCATAGATATGAGAAACGGTCTCCCCCGGCATGGCTTTTACAGGCTCCTCATCCGATACTTCCCCGAAGAAGAAATCCATAACGGTAGTGTTGTCGGCAGTTGCGGATATATTCACCTGTTTTGAAACGGAAGGATCATTTTCAACCTGGATCACCAGGTTTTCGGGTGGTTTAAAAGAAACGTTGATCTCCTGGATGAAATCAGTCTCAAGTCCCGTGATCCCGGAGGCGGTGATTTTGATCTGGAATATCCCCTCGGGATAATAATGCGTTATCAGATCGTTAAGTCCGTATTCGGCCGGTGTTTCATTTTCCGTATCCCCAAATGTGATTTTATATTTGGTTGCACCTTCTGCATTCGGAATAATCGTTACCAGGCCCGTATTATCCTGGGTTATGTCGAATGCCGCAGTGACCCCGGAGGGTGCCTGTACGTAATCCAGGTTGTAAAGAATATCCTCATCCCTGTGGCAGGAAACGGCTGTCAGCAGGACAAATAATATTGCGGCTGTTTGTTTCATGGATTTCATCTGGGTAGGGCTTTGATTAATAATTTGGATTCTGCTTCCAGTTTCCGTTCGAGAAATCAATTTCTTCGAGCGGGATGGGGAAAACTTCGTTTTTACCGGCGGTGAAACCTTCAATTTCAGAGGCCGCCCGTCCTGTTCTTACGAGATCAAAGAACTGTTGCCCCTCCCCCATTAATTCCACCCTGCGTTCATGATAGATTGCATCTGTCAGCGCTGCACCTGTCAGGGTGATATTATGATCCTGATCGGCAAACGCACGCGCTCTCACCATGGAAAGGTATTCCTGGGCCTTTGCATCGGATATCCCTCCCCTGTTGTTGGCTTCGGCAGCCATTAACAAAACGTCAGCATACCGGATGACCCTGTAATTATTCGGGTTGGTGAGGTTCAGGTCATTCTGTGCATTGGCATTCCTTTTCCTCGGAAGGTATTTTCTGTTGAAATACCCGGTGTGTTCGTTACCTTCCGTATATTTCGCCCCTGTACTGTCGGCCCAGGATACGATATCAAGAATTGCAACGTCCTTTCTTTTGTCCCCGGGTTCAAACTCATCGACGGCATCCTGAGTGGGTATATCGAAACTGAATCCCGGGTAGAAAAGGGGTCCTTCATATCCCCTCACACCGCTGAATCCCACGGCCACATTGCCTTCACTGCATTGCAGGCATCCAAAACCGGCACCTTCAAGATCCGTGTACTGAACTTCGAATACCGATCTCGGGCCCGTTCTCTCCCTCCATCTCGAAGATGGAATTATAATCACTGACCAGCGAATAATTCCCGTCAGCGATCAGGTGCTCAAGAACTTCGGCTGCTTCGGTGAATTTATCCTGGTACAGGTATGCCTTTCCCAGAAGCGCCTCGGCTGCTCCAAGGGTTGCCCTCCCGGTTTCAACAGGTGCCTCCGGCAACACATTGATCGCCCCGATGAGGTCTTTTCTATTTGGGCGTAAACCTCCGGAACAGGCGAACGTGGTATAGCGGTCTCATCACCCAATTTGAAACGTTCGTCGATCTTAAGAGGGATCGGCCCGAACCATTTTACCAGTTCGAAGTTAAAATAAGCCCGGAGAAACAGGACCTCCCCGATCATCTCCTCCTTATCCTCAAAATCGGTTTTATCCTTGAACTCCATGAAATAATTGGTGCGCTGAACACCGGCGAACATCCAGTCCCAAATATCCCGGAGATTACTATTCACCGGGGTATGGATCATATCATCCACCAGTTGCCAACCGATGACATCGGTAGGGCTTTCTCCGCCGCAGAGCGTATTGTTGGAAGCTATTTCGCCAAGAATGGCATTGGCATAGGTTGCCTGGAGCATATCATAGCATGCGATCAGCGCTGAATAATAATCATCCCGGGAGTTAAAATAATTCTCGGAGTCGATGGAATATTCAGGTGAAACATTCACAAAATCATCCGTACAGGAGGAAATGAAGATAAGGATGGCGACCAGTCCCGATTTGGCTGCGTTAATGAATATTTTGTTTTTCATTTTCCCTGGTTTTAGAAATTAAGGTTTATTCCAAAGTTGTAAATCCTGGCAGCGGGATAGAACCCGGCGTCAAACCCGCCGCCGACGGGTGCTCCGCTGGAAGCTGCCGGGTCAAATCCTATGTATTTCGTTAAAGTCACCAGGTTATTGACACCGGCAAAGATTCTCAGCCTTTCAATCTTCACTCTCTCCGTGATTTTTTAAGGAATGACATATCCCAACTGGATATTCTGCAGCCGGACAAATGAGGCATCTTCCACATAATAATCTGAGAAAATTGTATTTGCCGTGGCAGCGGTGGTCACCCTGGGTACTTCGTCACCCGTTCCCGGTCCCGTCCACCTGTCCAGATAGGTACTCAACTTGTTAGCCCTCGGTTGTGTCCTTTCATAGTTTCGCACCATCTGGTTTCCGAGGGAAGCATAGGTATAGGCCAGGAAATCAAATCCTTTATAATTGAAGGTGAGATTCAGTCCCATCACCAGGTCAGGGATGGGATCTCCGATGTTCGTCCTGTCATCGGGATCTATCACTCCGTCCTTGTTCATATCCACGTACCGGATATCACCCGGCTTTGCTTCGGCTCCCAAAGCGATCTGTGAGGGATGTGCATCCACCTCATCCTGGGTCTGGAAGATACCGTCCGTTTTATACCCGTAGAAATACCCGATGGGGAATCCTATTTCCATCCGGGCAGGCAACGGCTGACCGACGCCAAAACTTCCGCCCTCTATGAAGCCGGATCCATTATTCACCTCTAAAACCTCATTATTAAGTACGGTCAGGTTGTAATTTAACCGGTACCCGAAATCTTGCGTCACGCTGCCCCGGTAACCCGCTGCAAACTCAAAACCGCTGTTTCGGACGGTACCCGCATTCACGGTCGGCCCGGAGGCTCCGGGTGCGGAAACTCCCAGGATACCTGATACCGGTATATTGCCGATCAGCAAATTATTCGTGGTTTTAATAAAATAATCGGCGCTCAGTTCAATTTTGTTCCTGAGAATGGTCAGGTCCAGGCCCGCATCAAATTGTTGAGATTGCTCCCATCTGACCCCCGGGTTCGTCGAAGCTCCGATTGCCTTGCCGTATACGAGAAGACCATCAAATATATAAGTAGCTTCACCGTTCAGTTGTGAAATGTATTTAAAATCACCGATCTTATCCGAGCCGAGAAGACCATAACTCAATCTGAATTTTAACATATCGATCCTGTCATTGTCCTTCAGGAAATTCTCTTCGGAAATGACCCATCCGAGAGTAGCAGAGGGGAAGTACGCGATGCTGTTGTCGGGCCCGAATTTAGTGGAGGCATCTCTCCGGAGCATCCCGGATACGAGATATTTACCCTTGTAATCATACTGTAACCGGGTAAAATAAGACAAACGCCTCTGATCATAGGTATAGGAACCTGTGGCCTTGGTAGTATTAAGACCGTTTGCCAGGCTGATATCGGCAAATTCCCAGGAATTGTTGGGAATGTCGAATCCCGTCGCCGTCAGGTTATCACCCCAGGTCTTAAATACCGTTGTTCCGAGTGTGCCTGTCAGATGATGTATTTCATTGAAAGTATTTTCGTAGGTGATAAAGGCATCAAAGGTATAATCGTTGAAGGTATTCCGGGTCTGTGATACCGAACTGCGGGAAACATCAAAAACTTTCCCGCCGTAATTAACGATCTTGGAAAAGGTTTTGGAATTGTCATTGGCAGTATTGAAACCGATCCGCGCATTTGCCGTGAAATGGCTTGAAAGATCTGCCTCAAGCCCGAAATTTCCGTTGAATTTATTGATCGTATAATCATTATTGGTATTTGCGATCTGAGCCAACGGATTAATAATTTCAATACCCAGATTCGTGGGCGCCAGGAAATAATTGCCGTTTTCATCATAGACCGGATGCGTAGGAGGCATATTCAATGCATTGAAAAGCACCGATGCCAGTCCGAAATCATTAAATGTCTTTCGGTTGAGGTTTGTATAAAATATGGAAGAATTAAAATTCAGCCAGTTCGTCAGGTCACCGCCGAGGTTCAACCGGGCGGTATTCCTTCCGAACCCCGATTTATCGCCGCCAATGATCCCTTCCTGCCTCAGGCTGGAAGCACTCATGGAATAGATCAGATTTTCCGAACCTCCGGAAATGTTAATATCGTCGTTCACGATCGGTGCGACAGAGAAAAGTTCGTCCTGCCAGTTTGTTCCCCGTCCCAGCCCAGAGATATCGGGAAAAGGCAGGGCCTGACCATTGGCTGCGAAGCTCTCGTTCAGAAGAACCGCATACTCGGTGGCATTAAGTACAGGAAGTTTCCTCGTAGTCTCCTGCAATCCGTAGGAACTGTTTACAGTCAGTTTTGCGGGAGAATTTCTTTTCCCCTTTTTGGTCGTGATCAGGATAATTCCATTGGCGCCAACTGTACCGTATATGGCAGCCTGGGCATCCTTTAGGACTGTGATGCTTTCAATATCCGAAGGGTTCAGTGTATTCAGATCTCCCTGGTAACCATCAATGATAACTACGGGAGAGGGATCCCCATTTGTGGATATCCCCCTGATCCTTATGTCGAGCCCGGCGCCGGGTGAACCGGACTGGGAAGTAACATTTACTCCCGCCACAGTTCCCTGCAATGCCTGTTCAACCTTTACGGGATTAAGATCTTTTATGGTCTTCGAATTTACCAGTGAAACTGCACCGGTCAAATCCTTGCGTTTGACAGAGCCGTATCCTATGAAAACCACTTCATCCAGACCGGTGGATGCATCCTCCATCGAAAGACTGATCTCGGTCTGGTCTGTCACCGGGACTTCAATTGTTTTCATCCCGATAAATGAATACTGGAGAATGGAAGCCGGCGGTACCGGTATTTGATAAAATCCTTCGGTATCAGTGGTCGTACCCCTTGAAGTACCCTTGACGACCACGGTTACTCCGGGAAGTGGCTGACCATCCGAAGCAGAGGTAACCACACCTTTCATCACTATTTCCTGCGCCAATGCCCCGAACGAGATAAGGAACATCAGGAAAGACAATTGAAGTTTTTTCATGAGCTTTAGTTTTACGGATAGTCCAATTGATAGGCTAATTTAGTTCAATCCGGCGTATCCTGCCTAATATTTATATGCTTCAAAAATACTTCATTGGAATAAGGCCAACTCTTCAAAAACACATCATCATATAATTATTTCTTTGTTATTCAGATGATTTAAAATCTCGATTTAGATTTATTTATACATCGAATAATTTTTAGTGGTACATCTGGAAAAAGAAAAAACCGGATTTGGTTATTGGTGGGGACGGCTCACGACCGGTGGACAGGACATGGGCAGGTCATGGGCAGGTCACGGGCAGGTCACGACCTGCCCCTACGGGGGTCGTCCCCATGAAAAATAACAGGAAAGACCGGATATTTGAATTTGATGGTACGAATATTCATTTTTATATATTTAAAACCTTAAATATTAGAAAGATACGTGGACAGATTGACTTCCCGGGAAAGGTTCAGTTTTTTCCTTAACCGGTACCGGCTGATCTCAACCCCGCGGATCGTTATGTTTGATAAGGCAGCAATTTCCTTGGTAGTCAGATTCATCCGGATGTAGGCGCAGAGATTCATCTCTCTGGGAGATAAATCGCTATGTATTTCTTTCAGGCGCTTAAAAAACTCCTCATGAACTTCCTCGAAATAAGTCAGAAAAATCTTATTCTGCTGTTTATTATCGATCTCCTTATCCAGTCTCCTACTCAGAATCAATAATTTAGTCCTGAGCTGTGGATTGTCACTCGACTTTTCGATCATCCCCAGTTCATCCTTCAACTTGGAAAGAAATTTATTCTTCTGGATAATATTCATCGTCTGGTTAGCTAGTTCCTTGTCACGATGAACCATGTCAGCCCGCAGCTTGTCGTTCCTCAGCCTGATGATCTCTTTTTCGGCAATGAGTGACTGGTGCTGAAATTGGTCTTCTTTCTTACGGAGTTCCATGATATGTTTAGCTTCTTCCTTTCTCTTTGCCAGTATCATCCTGTAGCGTACCCATTTCGTAGTAAGCAACAGGAGGATGATCCCAAGGAAAAGGTAACTATAATAGGCTGCCAGGGACCGGCGCCAGGGAGGGGTTATGGTAAAGCTGAAGGATGAGATCTCACTCTCCACATCATATACATCTTTTGCTTTCAGTTTAAATACGTATTCACCTTCCGGCAGATTCGTGAAATCCTTAAAACTTAAACCGGACCATTCGGACCATTCATCGGAATAATTTTCCAGATAATAGCTGAACGTAAGCTGCTGAAGGTTTTCATAAAAAGGAGACGTATAATAGAACCGGAAGGAATTTTTCTGGAATGGAAACACAAATTCAAACTTCGTTTCGGAGAGGTACGTAAAATTTATGATCGAATCAATATATGGAAGTTCAACCTTGGTTATGAAGGACTTAAATGATTTAGAGTAAGATTTGGGAAGATTGGAGGAATAATGGGCAAAACCGTTATCGATCCCGATAATGATATTGTCCTTATCATAGGGATAAACGAATTCGAATTCCTTGAGATATTTACCGTCGAGTTGTTTAAACGGGGAAGATATTTTTGTGTAGGTACTGTCCTCATTCAGCCGCAAAACTCCGGATTCATTTTCGGCGATATACCATATGTTTCCCTCTTTATCAATGGTAAAAGTCTTTAATCTCTCCTGGATTCTGAAGATGCCGTTCAACTTTTCATCTCTTTCAAACCGGTCTTCTTCACTTTTATACACATAAATACCGTCGACGCCCGAGATGAAGACCTGGTTACCCAGTCGAAAAACGATATTTCGTTCCCTGGAAGGTAATCCGTCTTTATCGGTATAAAGCCGGTAACTGACCACGCTGTCCAAAGCCGCATTCAGTTTCACCCTTATGATACCTTTGGCGCCATGGCTGATCCAGACACTTTCATCCGGACTTTGCTGAAGGAACCGGCAGGACTCATCGAAGCCTTTGATCTTTCGAAAGAACTGCCAGCCGGGCTCCCCGTTTTTCAAAACAACAAGTCCGTTATAATGCCCTCCGAGTAAATACCCCGGATGATCCAGCAAAGGAATATATCTCCAGGCTCCTTCCTCATCCGATATCTTCAACGCTTCCCGGCCTTTGATGAGAAATGTTCCGGCATTATGCCCGCAGAGAAGCTGACCATCAAATAAATTCAATGACCATACCTGGCCGGCCGTATTGGATACCAATTCAAATGTTTCTCCCGGAAGGGAATGACCAGGGAACGATTTAACGAACAGTCCCTGGTTGGTGCCAAGGTAAAGATTCCCTTCAAAGATCCTGCTGTCATAGCCTGTCCCGATTCCCGCATAATTCGTCAGATAACTTACCGGGGAATTGATCTCCACATAATCGATCCCGTTATCAAGGCCCAGCCAGAGGTTTTCACTTTCATCAGAAAAAAGGCTAAGAACGGTATTATTTTGTAAACCATTATTCCGGTTTATTTGCTGAAGAATATTCCCGCTATGATCCGCGATAAGAAGCCCGTTAAGAATGGTGCCGAATGCAAAACAATTATCCTTGATTTTTTTTGCACTGTACAATTTATATTTCTGCACAAACGAATCCGCCGGCGTATCCCACCGCCTGAGTACTTCATTCTCATATTTGTAGATCCCGCTTCCGCTTGTACAGATCAAAAGCCCGTCATCCTCTTCCGGCAAAATGGCCCAGATCTCTCTATCTTTCAGCAGATCAGACCACGCCGGTTTCATGATGTGGTCGTTTATGTATTCAAAAACGCCCATCCCGGGTTCATGAAGGAATAATCGTCCGTTCACATTGAAGGAAAAATGAAACTTCTTCTCCGGTCTCACTATATCGATCTGACTGTCCTTGAGAATGAAAAGGTATTCATACGTTTGAAAAACAATGCCGCGTGGTATCTCATATATTTTCCAGACATCGTCGAAATCCCGGGTCCCCGGAGGCAGCAGATACCGTAGACTTTTATAGTATAACTCTCCGCCGTCATTTTCTTTTAAAAGCCCGAAATCATTCAATAACCCGACATAGATATGGTTATCCGAATCCGTCAGGATGGATCTCACTGGTTTCGCATTTGATACCTCCAAAAGGTCCCAGTGCAAACCATCGAACATCAACACGCCTTCATTATTGGCGAAATACATAAAGCCGTTCCGGTCCTGGCTTATCCCCCAGTTTTGCGTACCGGCATTATAGACGGATTTAGGATAATTCTTAATGAAAGGTATCCCGGTTTGCTTGATCTGTCCATGGCAGAACACCGGGAGACAAAAAATCGATATATAAAACAGACGTTTCAATATTTCCTGAAAATATTCTTCAAAATAGTATAGTAATTTAAGGATAAAAAATTGAAGTTTCTATTAAAATTGCTATTGAGAACTTACCGGCGCAATGTTCCGATCTTTGTTCTTAAGCTTTGTGTATCCAGGCACCCCCCTTATTCTTTACATTAGTTCTATAAAATGCAGGAATCTTCATTAATTACACATCTCTGCTCTGAGGCATGCCAGTTTTGGTCTGCGGAGGTCCTGTTTCCACCAAAACGATAGCACCATGGGATAAAACCTCCATAATTTCGTGATCCTTTCGTGACCTTTGGTTGTTACCTTTATACGGAAATTATTTAAACACAGAATATTGCACCCTCAGACCCATAGAAATACCCATAACCCGAATGCAAAGATAACATGTTCAAAAATCTTCCCATATTGCTTTTTCTGTTAACCTCTGTTCAGCTCTCCCTTTCTTCACAGCAGATCTACGATACCAGCCTGCCCGGCACGAGCGGCAAAACGGTCACACTTGGTGATCTCAAAGGCGATAAGCTGACGGTCATCGATTTCTGGGCAACCTGGTGCAAGCCCTGCCTCATTTCCATACCCGAACTGGTGAAACTTTCCGAAGAATTCGATGATAAGGGAGTCCGGTTTGTGGGGGTCAGCGAAGACGGCCCCCGCAATATTGCCAAGGTAAGACCCTTCACCACCTCAATGGGTATCCCCTATCCTGTGTTGCTGGATCCGGACGAGCAACTGATGGCTGATATGCTGATCAATGCCTTACCCACCCTGGTCATACTCGACAGTGAAGGCCGGGTTCTTTACACTCATGAAGGTTTTTCACATGGAGACGAAACGGTTATCAAAGACAAACTTTCGAGCCTTCTCGCTGAAATGGAATAAATGTATTATGATTTTTAGTATGTCTATATGGATGAACGGTCAAATGCTGAATGCCCAGGGTGTTCTGCGGGGATCCAATATGGCCGAATTTCAGCTGGGCAATATTCCGGGTGTTAAGCCCTCCAATCAGACTTCATTGTACGACCAACTTAACCTGTCCTGGTCGCTGAAAGAATTCAGTCTTAAGACCAGGATCGAACAGTTTTATCCCTCCTTTGGTGAAGATATGGATTATACAAGGCTCAGCCAGTACAGTCTCAGGTATGCCGGGAAGAATTTCCACGTCACAGCCGGCCATTTTTACAATACGCTTGGCAGAGGCCTGCTCCTCAGAACCTATGAGATACCGGCTTCAATTTGGGAGACCAGGGGTTACCGCGTACGGTACGGTTTTTACAGGGATATTCACGGGGTGGAAGCAGGTTACAAATCGAAGAATTTCGCGATCAGCGCAGTAAGGGGAAGAGTGCTTGACGTCAGCCTCCCCCCGGCCCTCATAAACGAAACCGACAGACGTCCGGACCTTGTGGAAGGTGCAGAGATCAATTATAGTTTTGCCGGACAAAAAGCGGGGTTGATCTACATGCGGAATACCCATTCAAGCGTCAGCACCGGATATTCTTCTTTCTACTATGAAGGAACGGCATTTAAAAATTTTTCCTATTATGGTGAATTTGCCACCCGCACCGATTCCCTGAGCTGGTTCAGCACGTCCCCGTCCGGGGCCGGATATGGTGCTTATGGCAATCTCAGCTTTACCCGTGACAGGTTGGGAGTAAGCCTCGAAATCAAGGATTACACCAACTTTTCCCTGGGCGCCGGGATCAACGATCCTCCCTCACTCGTAAAAGAGCATTCCTACCGGTTGCTGAACCGGAGTACGCATGTACCCGAACCGGCTGATGAAAGCGGGTACCAGGCCGAAATATTTTACAGGTTTGCCGGCAACAGTTTCCTGACACTGAATACTTCGGCCGCTAAAAATAAGCTTTCACCGGAAAAAGCGCCGGTTTTCCGGGAAGTGTTCGCCGATTATCGTTTCTCTTTAGCCAAAAAATTCACCACCCATGTTTACGCCGATTATGCAACAGACCCTTTGGTCAATGAAGTAAACCGGTATGCCGGTGGCTTTATGACCGACATCGGATTTAAAAATTTCAGTACATCCCTTGAAACAGGCGTTCAGGCCATCGAGCGTGTGACTACCCGAACTGTAAATTTTATCAATGCCTATTTTTCATTAACGTTTTCTTCCACTTCAAAATACAGCGCTTCAATCGTGGGTGAATATACCACCGACCCCATCCATTATGCAGAAGGTAAAGATCATAACCTTTACCCTTCGGTCAATCTTCAATACAGGCCCGATACCAGGAACCAGATCATGGTTTTCTATGGTAAAAGAAGGGGCGGCCCTGCATGCAATTCCGGTGTATGCTATGATGTCCTCGATTTTGAAGGACTCGAAATCAGATTATCAACCCGACTTTAATATTCAGAAATCATGAAAAACCTGTTTATCCCTTTCTTAATAGTTTGTATTCTCTTTTTCCAGCCGGTTTTCCTTGTCAGAGGACAGGATGTTGGCGATCCGGCCCCCGATTTCTCGCTCTCCACCCTGAGCGGACCGTCTTTTACGCTTTCTGAGCATCGCGGTGAGGTAGTCTGTATTTTCCTCTTCGGGTATGCCTGTCCGCATTGCCTGGCTAATGGCTACAATACGGAGACCGGCATTTACGATGTCTTTAAAACGCACCAGGATTTTACAGCCGTCGGGGTCGATACCTGGGACGGAAATGCAAGTGGGGTGGAAAGCTTTAAAAGCTCCACGGGCATCACCTACCCGCTCTGCCTGATGGCATCTTCCCTGGAAAGCCTTTATAAGATCTCCTACGACCGCCTCATTGTTGTGGATAAGGAAGGGATCATCCGGTACAGGACATCCTCCAACAGCATTTCCGCTGTCGTTTCAAACGTAGCAGGCGCGATCGAAGACATTTTCAAAGCCGATACGATGGCTATGGGGACAGGCCTCAGACCCGGTCCTGAAACCGGATTGAAAATTTATCCCGTTCCGGCCGCCGACCATATATACGTGCAGAGTCCTTCACTCGACTTAAGCCGGGCCAGGATATCCATTATCAATTCCATCGGAAAAGTATTGCTTGATGAAAAAGCATCAGGGTATTCTTCAACAGACGGAAATCTGAATATACCCGTAAGCCAGCTTCATGACGGGATATATTTTCTCCGCATTGCTGCTGATGGCAAAGCCGTCACACGTAAATTCTCCGTTGTTAAATCACAGTAAAAGCCCGGGATCTCTGCCCTTCTTTTTGATTTTATTTTTTTTGTATCTTACCTGCTGTTAAGGGGTCATCCATTCTTTGTGCCTCCTGACCCGCAATTCCCTTAAAATTGACCTGATACAAGTCTATGAATCTCCATTTTGCAAATTATGCCCTTCTGGGACTCGGAATGCTTCCGGGTGTTGTTTTACTCCAGGGTTGCCGCTCTGAAACAGAAGATCAACATCCCAATGTGATCCTTATTTATGCCGACGATCTCGGTTACGGCGATGTGAGCTGCTACGGTGCCACCCGGTTCAGCACACCAAATATTGACCGGCTGGCCTCGGAAGGAATGAAATTTGTCAATGCCCATTCCCCTTCCGCCACATGCACTCCTTCACGGTATGCCATGCTCACGGGGGAATATGCCTGGAGACGGGAAGGCACGGGCATCGCCCGTGGCAATGCTTCCATGATCATCGATCCCGGGAGACACACCCTTGCCTCCGTGTTTAAGGATGAAGGCTATTCAACCGCCGTCATCGGTAAATGGCATCTTGGTCTCGGGGGAAAAGAGGGACCCGACTGGAACGGGGAGATCCGACCGGGCCCCCGGGAGATTGGTTTCGATTATTCATTTCTCATTCCTGCCACCGGTGACCGCGTACCCTGTGTTTTCACGGAAAATTACCACGTGGTGCGTCTCGATCCTTCCGATCCCATAACCGTCAGCTATGATCATCCCGTTGGAAATGACCCGACAGGCAGGGACCATCCCGAACTTCTGAAAATGCACCCGAGCGAAGGGCATAACAATACTATCGTGAACGGTATCAGCCGGATCGGATACATGTCGGGAGGGAATTCGGCCCGATGGACCGACGAGAATATTGCCGATACCCTGACACAGAGAGCCCTGGATTTTATAGGACGGCATAAAAAAGCGCCCTTCTTCCTGTATTTCTCCACGCATGATATCCATGTACCCCGGGTGCCCCATCCCAGGTTTGCCGGGAAAAGCGGCCTTGGTCCCCGCGGCGATGCCATCCTTCAACTCGATGATTGTGTGGGAAGGATCGTGAATGCTCTGAGGGAATACGGCCTCGGGCAGAATACGATCATCATCTTTACCTCGGATAACGGGCCTGTCGTAGACGATGGTTACCAGGACCAGGCCGTAGAACTCCTTGGCGATCATAAGCCCTCGGGACCTCTCCGGGCTGGAAAGTATAGTATTTACGACGGTGGGACCAGGATACCCTTCATTGTGTACTGGCCCGGGCATGTCCGTCCCGGTACAAGCGAAGCCCTGGTATGCCAGGTGGATCTCGCAGCTTCCTTCACCGGATATTTCGGGAAAAAGCTGCCGGCGGATGCATGCCCCGACTCCCGCCCTCTCATGAATACTTTTCTTGGTAAAAAAGCTGCGGGACGGGATATGCTCGTGGAACATTCCCTTTCGGGTAACCTTGCCATCATAAAGGGTCAATGGAAACTGGTAGAGCCTTCCCCGGTGCAAAAAGTCAGGCATTATAACGGGGACCATGACCAGGGCATTAGTGAACGACCGCAGCTCTTTGATCTTTCCAGGGATATCGGGGAACGGCATAACCTGGCGGATTCATTGCCAGGGAAGGTGAACGAGATGATGGAAGCATTGCAGAGAATAAAGAGGGAATAGCAATTTTGAAGTTTGAGGTTTTCAGCGACCACCAATTTATTTGGTGATTTGGTGAAGTGAAGAGAACCTGGAACCTTGAACCTGAAACCTCAAACCCTTATTTATTTGGTGAAGCGGTGAAGCGGTGAAACGGTGAAGTGGTGAAGTGGTGAAGTGAAAAGAATATGGAACCTGAAACTCGACCAGATACCCCTAAAATCTCAAACAATCTCAAACAATCTCAAACAACCTGAAACAACCTGAAGCCCATACTCACTTCGTCTTAAACTTCCTGAGATTATAAGTGAAGGAAAGCATTACATACTGCTTCAATACCTCCGTTTTGGTATCTTCGATATAGAGTCCCGTTACATTTCTCGAGATGCTCTTGTTCTGGTTCAGGAGGTCGAAGACCGAGAGCCGGAACTCGCCGAGGTTGTCTTTAAAAACCTTCTTCCCCAACCCAATATTCCACAGCAGGTAATTCTCATTGTAATTATCGGATAGCCCGGAATAAAACTGGTGCAGTAACTGGTTATTGAAAACAATACCTTTCCATAGTATGAGGTTCATTCCTAGCTCTGATTTTTGATAGAAATACGTATTGTTCATCTCTTCCCTCACGGTATTTTGTGCCACGGAATAATTGGAAGCTGAGGACAGGGTGAAATCAACCTTTTCGCTGATATTGCTTGCAAGTACGACGCCGAGGCTGAAATTGTTGTCGCTGGTATAGCTGGTCAGGCCGTTGATGATACCCGGTGAATGGGTATAGTTCCAGGAAGCATTGAAATTCAGGTTGGTCTTAATGAATTTTAACGGGATTCCATAGCTGGTGAAAACCCGCATATTGCGATAACCGCCGGCATTCACCGGCATGACAAAACGAGTGCCGGGCCTGAGTTCTGCCCCGTTAGCGAGGACGGTGTCTTTCCGGGCAAGAAAGGTACTGTTAACCACATAATCATACCCGATTCCGCCGCCAAAAAGGATAAAAAAAGCCGAGGCCTTTGCTGTATTCACCGATGAATACCTCAGGAACATACTGTGCTGGTAGGTCTGCTTCAGATCGGGGTTCCCGGCCGATAATTGCACGGGATTGCTGTTATCGATCACGTTCTGGAGCTGCGAAACAGAGGGCTCATTGGTCATCGTGCGGTAAAAAAGTCTCAGGTTTTTCGATTTGCTGATGTCATACCTTAGCATTACCTGAGGGAGAAGGCTGGTGAAACGATGACCGATCCGGTCTTCCACCGGGAAATCCTCATCGCTCCGGAGCTGTGCAACCTGGTAGTCCACCCCGGCCATGAGCATGAATTTATCATTCCGGTAACGGTAGTTTGAACCTGCCCGGGTTGTGGAATATGTACTCTGGTAGACATTCGAAAGAGCCGTGTCCCGGAGATCATAAGCGGAGGTACTCTCATCAAAATTGAAGGTCTGCTTGTCAGCATCGTTCCATGATCCCGAATGGGATGCGGAGATCATGAGCTGGCTTTTGGTACCTAAAGGTTCAGTATAAGCGAGGCGGGCATTGTAAGATTTGCCGGAAGTTACGCTGTGGCTGTTCTGATCAAGAAGTTCGTTGGAAGCACTATCGGAATAGAATAGGCTTTCCGCGCTCTGGCGTGTATTTCCCGACCTGTCATTTATGGATCCGTTCACGCTTAGTGAAAGTGTCCTCCCCGGTTTTACAAAACGGTGCCGGTAAAGCAACTGGTTGGAGAAGTTGTAACCGCCGAACCCGGACCGAAGGGTATTGGAGGTCCGGTTCAGCAGGTTCGTTCCTTCATAACTGTTGCTAAGGATGCCTGAATTGGAACTATTGTTTTGAAGGCTGAGCCGGGGCATCATAAGTATACTGTTCGATGAGTCGATGGAATAGTCTATCCTCATGTTCAGCCTGTGATTTGAATTGACAGAGGATGCCGTGTTCTGTTCCGTGTAGTAGGGTTTGCTTCCTTCAGTCGAGAAATAATCCTGGATGGTCTCCGCGCGGCTGGAATTGGAGGAATTATTGAAAAAGTAACTCCCGGTGACATTGATCTTCTTCCCCCACTTATCGGAATAGTTCAACCCGAATGCCTGCGTCTCCGAAATCCCCGGTTGTTGCCCGACCATAAAATTATTCCGGTCGCCAAACCCGCCTCCACCGGGCATTCCGCCTCCTCCCCGGTAGTCACCACCACCACCGGGCCTCCTGCCGCCGCCCTGGAATCCGCCGCCTCTTCTTCCTCCGCTACTCATCATCCCGAGGATATCCTCGTTTGAGAAATTCTGCTGGTTCACATTGTTTGCTATCCCGATGATGCTTAGCCGGTGGTCGCCTTTAAAAAGGTTTACGCTTCCTCCAGCCATGTACTTATTATCTGTGCCGTACCCGGCATATAATTTTCCAAAGCTGCCGTTGCGCATCGACCTTCGCGTGACGATGTTCATCGTCTTGGTCGTCTCCCCGTCATTGAAGCCGGTGAATTGCGACTGTTCACTCTGCTCATCGAAGATCTGGATCTTCTCGACCACGCTGGCCGGAAGGCTGCGCAAAGCTAATGTTGGATCCTGGTCGAAGAAGGGCCGGCCGTCAACCGTCACTTTTTTCACCTCCTCTCCCTGCGCCTTAACGGTCCCGTTATCAACCTCCACACCGGGCATTTTTTTCACGAGATCTTCAGCCTCCGCATCAGGATTTGTCTTGAAGGCATCGGCATTGTATTCTATCGTATCCCCTTTCTGCACCGCCGGGGGAACGGTACCGGTCACGCTCACTTCCTCCAGTTCCGACGGTTTTTTCTCAAGCCCGAGATCTCCGGCCTTAAGCATATCTCCGTTGATCGTGATTTTCTTTTCAAGCGTTTTATACCCGACATAGGAAATACTCAGAGTATAAGCAGTACCGGTTTGCAAACCCCTGACCGTAAATTCCCCGTTTTCATCGGAAATACCGGCCTTCACGGTTTTTCCTGATGCATCATTCACGAGTACATTGGCGCCTGTGAGCGGAGAATTATCCGACGGATCGATGATCCTCCCGGTGAGAGATGATAGCTGGGCATGCATGCTCATCGACAGTGCCAGGAGGGCCGGAACAACCAGAACATGGAATATTTTCATTGGAAGAGAAATATTGATTTCATCACTTTTCTCACGCTTCAGAAACAATGGTTAGACATTCCCGGCAAGCGTTTTATTCCGCTGAAATATCTAAAACCTTCACCGCTACCCAAGAGTAAAAAAAATTATTATCTTTAATCTAAGAATTAACCAAACCTGAACCATTATCCTGTCTTCCCCATGAAGAATAATCTACTTTCATTTTCTCTTTCTCCCATGTCCGGTGAAAGAAAAAATCCGGGATGCACCCATACTTTCGTCCAGTATCTCCTTCTATTAGTCTGGATACTGATTACCCTGCTTACTTCATGTAAGGACGATGAAGGGATGAAAGCACCGGAATACAGGTTCACGGAATTATCCGGATACCGGGGCGACACCCTGACGATCACCACCGAAAATTCAGACAATACGACACTGGAAGGTATAATAAAAACTTCCGGATCCGAATTTTCCTGTCCAGTCACGGAAGCCGCAGCAGATCACATATCCTTCCTTATCCCGGAAAATATTTTGTATCACGGGAATGGTCTGCCGGAAGGTTTTATAACCGATGGTTACATAATAGTTTCACTTTCACTGGTGCAAAAGGATAGCCGAAGGGAGGTATACGAAACTTCATTAAAGATCCTGTTCAACCCCTGCATTACAGATTGTATAATGAATGAAAAACTGACTCCCGGCGATACAGTAACGTTCAGCGGCCGGGATCTCGACGTCCGGGGATTGTTCATCGAATTCAATTCACTGCACTCGGGCATTTACCACTCTTCCGCCAGGGAATTTCAGTCTGTGGTACCCGACAGCTGCGGCAATGGTTTCATCAGTATTGAAATGCCCGATCTTTTAAATCCCGCTTTTAATGATCTTTATCTCCGCGAATATGAACTTGAAAATTTGGTACTCATGGCGAGATATCCAAAGTCAATGAAAATCAGCAGAGACAGAGGTAGAAATTTTACTGTTTATCCCCTGCGCTTTGATTCACAAGGCAGATTATCCTATTTCAGATTTCCAAACACAGCATCCTATAATAATGAATGCTTCCTTGGGTACAAGGATGAAAATATCGCTTGGGCGCTGATCGCCAAAGAGAATGGACTTACCCAGGTAGATTCATTCTCCTGTTATAAATTCCAGGATACGAACGGCGAACAAAAAATATTGATCCAGGGAAAATTGTACTTTTTCAGTTATACGGCGGAAGGTGATACTATATTGACTGGCCGAGGTTCGTCATCATATATTTTGAATGATCGTAATATAATAATAAATAGCACTTTTTATAATGATTTCCAGAGCAATCAGATATGGCAATCAGATGCAATTGTCCAAATTACCGAGTCCCGTCTCTATAATTCAAGATCCAATATCCTGGGTTTGGACAGGAAAAATATTACCGCTCCTCTTCAAATGCAAGCCTGGGGTCAATATAACGATTTCATGGAACTGAATTTGGTCTGGTTTCCAGGAAATGTCACCTTCATAAAGCAGAAAGTTCACGCGGCAAAGGAGTACCAAAAAGATTTCGATCTTTATTACGACGATCACGGCAATGTGATCAGGGAAGAATGTTATTCTGTCCTGGAAGAAGATTTTGGACATCCGGAAAAAAGGATCTTGTCGAGGATAACGATTTGGGAATATTAGTACCTTCTGTTATCTGCCTTGAATTAGCCTGTAGTATCCATGATTATCCCAACTTCCTGTTGGAACATTGGAAGTCCCGGAATTCATTTATATTGAATTATCCAGCCTTGTAAAATTGCAGATTTTTCCATAGAATTACCGTAATTTATACCGGCAGAATCCCATAATTAGTGTTTGCCAGAAAACCCGAAGGGTCATCGAGTTTTCTTTCTGATACTAATTAAATAAACAGGAAATATGAGTCCAAATAAGGTTTCAACTTTTACGAGCAGGAAAAAAGTATGGCAGATGTCGATCCTGGTGACCTCCTTTGTGATCCTTACCGGTGGCATGATTGCCCTTAACTTCACAAATACGATCCCCCGAACGCCTTACCTCTTTATTTCGGCACTCATCGTTCTGTTTTTGATCATCCTGTTCTTTTCCCTGCTGACGATGCTCGTGCGTTATTCCGTTTCCAGCGACGGGATCACCCTGAGATCGCCTCTTTACAGGGAATTCATCCCCTTTGATTCCCTGAAAACCCTCCGCCTGCTTACCGGTGAGGAAGCACAGGAATTATGGAAGTCGCTGATGACCGGTGCAATGGATGTCAGCGTCGGGGCCAGGAACACCGGCGATATTACGGGATATCTCCGTTCCGGGAGGAAATACAAATACCTGACCCGGTTTTGTACGATCATGCCTGCCCAGTTTACCGCAGGATTTAATGATAATGCCAGGGTGATCCGTCACAAAATCTTTATCAGCGGAGCCTTTTTGCTTCTCACAGATATTTCCGAAAGGAATTTTCTGCTTACACCGAAAAATCCGGAAGGATTGCTTGAGGAAGTGAGCAGGTACCGGAGATAGGATCAAGGTGAAAGATGAAAGGTGAAAGGCGAAGGGAAAGGAGAGGCGAAAGTAAAAAGTAAAAAGTAAAAAGTAAAAAGTAAAAATTCCTGAGGTGAATCCTAACTTTACCAAATCATCAAATCAACAAATTCTTCCGGGAGTTTCACAACAGATTTCACAGATTAAGAGAGGTTGTTTCAGATGGTTTCAGATGGTTTCAGACGGTTTCAGATTGTTCGTCTTAGAAGATCTTTATCCCCGGAGGGGATCCATTGTATTAGCCACGGTCACGCCCGTGGTAAGAAGGCCGCACGCACTGAAACCCCCGGCGGGGTTTAATAATAATGTTTCAAAATATTTCAGATGATTCCAACCCCATTCAACAAATCACTAAATTCTTTCGGGTGTTCCTCTTCAACTTCACCAAATCACCAAATCACCAAATCACCAAATTCTTTCGGGTGTTCCTCTTCCACTTCACCAAATTCTTCAGTAAACTTCCCAGGATATCTACATGAAAATCCATTCAAGAATTTTTATAGTAGCCATTCATTTTAAACAATGATTTCAAAGTTATGCAACGTATTGCTAATCTGTACTGTTGATAACTTTTCATCAAAAAGTCAAAAAGGGGACGCTGAGATTTGGGGGGTGAATCCCATTAAGGGCGGTCGGTGTCGAAGGTGGGGGTGGGATCCCTTAAGATACTAAGACGTATTACAGAGGATGAAGCCCGGACTATGCGCTTAAACGAAGGTATGGCTTCACAAGGTTATGAAGTTATGAAGTTATGCAACAAATCAACCGATAAAAAGTTAAACAGAGAAAGACCATCAAATACCTGAAAAACATGGCTTACGATGAAAAATTAGCAATCAGGATACGGGAACGGATCTCAGACTTACCCAACATCGAAGAAAAGGAAATGATGGGCGGACTGGTTTTTATGTATAACGATAAAATGTGTGTGGGCATCATAAAAGATGAGTTGATGTGCCGAATCGATCCCGCTCTTCACGATGCTGAAGTTGAAAAAAACGGCTGCCGTACAATGGATTTTACCAACCGGCCGATGAAGGGATATATATTGATCGAAGAGGCCGCAATGAGATCTGACAAAGACTTTGATTACTGGATCAATCTGGCTTTGTATTTTAATCCGAAAGCCAAAGCATCAAAGAAAAAACCTAAGAAATGATAAATCAATACTAAAAAACCCGGTCAATCTTTGCGGTTAAGGATTTTTTTTAACCGCAAAGTACACAGAGTTTAACGCAGAGTTCGCAGAGTTCTTTATGGTTAGTTTTGTCCCAATGTTAATGTTCCCTACCTCCTTTGCGATATTTGCGAAACCTTTGCGACCTTTGCGGTTAAGGATTTTTTTTTTAACCGCAAAGTACACAGAGTTTAACGCAGAGTTCGCAAAGTTCTACATGATTAACCGCAAAGTTAAAGTTCCCTGCTTCCTTTGCGATCTTTGCGCAACCTTTGCGACCTTTGCGGTTAAGGATTTCTTTTAACCGCAAAGTACGCAGAGTTTAAACGCAGAGTACGCAGAGTTTAAACGCTGAGTTCGCAAAGTTCACTATGAATAGTATAAACCTATGGAGGCCTTGAGAAAAACCGACGCAGGCAGTACGCCCCGCGAAAATCTCCACGGTACTGCATCTGCTGCTGAAATTAAGTTAAACCCGCGTTTAACCTGTCCCGATGTGCTCGCCGGGATCCGCCTTCCACATTCCTCTCCCTTGAGAATTAAAATCATCCTCTTATTAATTTTTACCCGCATTCTGGTATACAGCCAGGATAATGGGCCGGGAATTCAATCCATCGTCGGCGAGTATAGAAACCTGTTGAATAGCTACATGCTGGCAGATACAATGACAAGCCTTTCGTATGTCGTATTGATCGATGGCAAAATAGTCTTGGAGGAGGCAATCGGGTATGCCGATTATGAGAATAAAATCCCTGCGGATACGAATACCTTATACCGGATAGGCTCAATAACGAAGCCCATTACAGCTTTCCTGATGATGCAAATGATCGAAAAAGGATATTTTAAACTGGATGATAAAATTGAAGACTATCTGCCTGAAATCAAAAACCTGACCGGGTATTCTGACTCCACCAAAATCACGTTCAGACAACTTGTTACGCATACTTCAGGGTTGCCGTTTGAACCGGGTTTAAAAGACGCGGCTCTCGGACCCGTGGAATTTTGGGAAGAAAAGCTGCTTGCAGCGATACCGGTTACATCTCTCCAGTCCAGGCCGGGAGAGAAGGTACGGTATTCAAATTTTGGATTTGGAATACTCGGATTGGCCATTTCAAGAGCTGCCGGAAAGCCGTTCATGGAACTCGTACAGAAAAATATATTTGATCCTCTGAAAATGACGAACACCTTTTTTATCCTGCCCGATGATAAATCGGGTCAGCTTGCTGCCGGGATAATGAAGAGTTCCTTTGCAAAATATAAGGATCTTCCGGAAATTGAACGAAAAGGCCGGGGATATAAAGTTCCTGTGGGAGGGATATATTCAAATCCGAAGGATTATGCAAAGTTTGTGCAGGCCCTGATGGGAGTGTCGGAACCAAAAATATTGAGTGATGCGGAATGTGATCTGATGAAGGAGAAAAAACTGGGCATATGGTCAACAACGATCAGCAAGGATTTTATCTTACTCGGTCATTATGGGACTAATGCCGGATATACAACAGCTTTTGTTTTCGATAAAAAATATAAGAATGGCGTGGTCCTGATGAGAAATTTTTTCCCTGATTACGGCTACCGGAAGTACACGAAAGATTTTTTGGAACTATTGAACTTAGCTTCTGAAAAATTACAAGACCCCCGGTGTGTTCAAACGCCATGAGCTATGAAACAATAATCCAGGATGAAGGTGCACTATCGAAATCTATTTTCCAATATTCAGACTCAAGCCCCTGACTGGGCATGGAAAGGCTCATTCGCGGACGTCAATTTCCGTAAATCTTTTTTTTGATTATATTTATTTGCTTATTGTCCTGGAATTACCCGGCTTTGAATAAGACAACATTTCGCTTGTGCTCCATATGGCAATGAGAAAAGGATGATCACACCCTAATGACGTATACTATGATCCTGAAAAATATTCATGCAGTATTATATTTATTCTTGGGATTATTTCTGGCAACAACTGTTTCTTCCCAGGATCCGGCCTTTTATATCTACCTGTGCTTCGGACAATCCAATATGGAGGGGCAGGGAACGATTGAATTGGCGGACCGGACAGTGGACAGCCGTTTGCAAGTCATGGAGGCTCTCGATTGTTCAAATCTGGGAAGGACAATGGGCTCATGGTATACCGCTTTGCCTCCCTTATGCCGGTGCTATAATGGTCTCTCTCCTGCCGATTACTTTGGCAGGACGATGGTACTTAACCTCCCGGCGAATGTCAGGATCGGTATCGTAAATGTTGCCGTCGGCGGATGCCAGATTGAATTATTTGACAAAGAGAATTACCAGGCTTATGCTGCAACGGCTCCTTCATGGATGACAGACATAATAAATTCATACGGAGGAAATCCTTATGCACGTCTTGTCGAAATCGCAAAACTGGCCCGGGAAGACGGCGTTATCAAAGGCATCCTAATGCACCAGGGTGAATCGAATACCGGAGATACCGGATGGACTTCAAAGGTTAAGGGGGTTTACGATAACCTGATCGCTGACCTGGACCTGGATCCCGGTTCCGTGCCATTGCTGGCGGGTGAAGTCGTGAATGCCGACC
Organism: uncultured Bacteroidales bacterium; assembly: GCA_963771005.1. Lineage (GTDB taxonomy): Bacteria > Bacteroidota > Bacteroidia > Bacteroidales > DASQZK01. The sequence goes on along the minus strand of CAVYRO010000003.1, from coordinate 107,196 downwards.
AGGGCGGGGTTTGTGCAAGTATGAATGCAATCATTGCAACCCTTCCCCAAACGATACCAAATTCTTACGTCGTTTCATCCAAAGGATGCACAGCCGGTGCTGACAAGGTGCACTTCAATTCGGCAGGTTACCGCGAAATTGGAAAGCGGTATGCAGTGAAAATGCTTTCAGCAATGGGTTATGATCCGGACAGTCTTCAATTTCCGGATATTCCATCCATTGATCCTCCTGAAAACGTTTCAGTCTATTTTGAACCGGAATGTGCTTCGATCGGCGGGGATTGGGAGAAAATAGGTGATGCCGGGGCATCGAACGGTGGATATGTTATGGTCAGACCCGGAATGGAGAGCATACCAGCGGCGCCTGCCGAAAGTTCGGGTTATTTCTATTTTCCATTTACCGTGAATTCAACGGGAAACTACAGGATATTTGCACGCCTGAATTGTCCAGGTACGGATCATGATTCATTCTGGGTAAAAATGGACGACAGGGCTTTTACCATGGTAAACGGCTTGACTACAAGTGGATGGGAATGGATCCAGATGACTAGTTTTATGCTTGCACCGGGTGAGCATACGCTAACCATAGCCTACCGTGAAAAAGGATCGCAACTCGATAAATTATATATTTCAAATGACGCCCAAATCCCTCCGGAAATGGGTGGTGAAGCCGAAAATGTTTGTGAAACAGGCCTTTCCACAGATTGGAAGAATTTAACAAAAACAACCGGATATGTATTGGGACAAAATGATCCGAATCCATCTTCCGGGAAAACAAACATCGGATTTGAGATCCCAATCCATTCCTTTGTTTCATTGAAGGTTTTCAATGCACTTGGATTTGAGATAGCGGAGCTTGCCGGCAGGGAATGTATTGCGGGAAAATATATCCTTGAATTTGACCCGGGTAAACTGTCGCCGGGCATTTACTTTTACAGGTTAACAACTGACGGTTTTTCCGCATCCCGGTTCATGGTCATTCAGAAATAAACCGGCTGTCTTTAAGATTTGCGGGGCCGATCGGGCTTTCCTTAAGGGTCTGGATCCTGGCCGCCCTCGCGCCTGAATTACGCCTTTTTACTGTCTTCTTTTCTTACATGATCCCGCTTTAGCACAATAATGCTCCGGTCGTATTAAGAATACATCAGACGGATTTACATGGGAGGTACTCCGGTCCGGACCTTCCTCAACTTTTTAATGTACCATTTGTTCCCTTATTATAATTTCATGTCAAGGTCAATAATGAGAAGAACATTCACGATTCTGTTGCTGGTTACCCTTTTTACTCCGGCTTTCGCTTGTGACATATGCGGTTGTAATTCCGGTAGTTATTTCATTGGACCGTTTCCCCGGTTTAACCGGTATTTTGCAGGGCTGCGTTATTCCTCCCAGAGCTACGGTACCGTACTGGATGCCGACCATTCACAATTCAGTGATGATCTTTACCAAACCACTGAATTCATGGCGGCCGTGAATATTAAAAGCAAGTGGCAGGTAATGACCTTCATACCCTATAATTTCGTCTACAGCAGGTCTGATGACGGCATTAACCGTAGCAATGGTTTTGGGGATATAACGGTAATGGGAAATTTCAGTTTACTGGATAGCAGGTACCTTAACAGGGATACGGTAACCGTTTCTCACCAGCTTTGGATCGGCGGGGGTGTAAAGTTACCGACCGGTAAATTCGCCGTTGACCCTGAAGAACTGGTGACATCAGCCAACCTTCAGCCGGGTACCGGCAGTTACAGTTATCTGCTCAATCTGCTGTATTCTTACCGGATCAGGAGCTGGGGATTGAATTTCACAACCAATTACAGGATCAACCAATATTCAGGTCATTACAGGTTCGGCAACCGGATAAACCTGACATCATTCGTATACCGAAGCCTTCAGCTTGGACATTTTACCGTAAGTCCCAACACCGGCCTCTTGTATGAAACAATGGCCATGAATAAAAATGACGGGGAAAAAGTAGCGGATACCGGCGGCAATGCCCTGTTGGCTGCTGCAGGGGTTGAAGTACGGTACGGCGATCTGGTTTTCGGTTGCAATGACCAGATCCCCCTGGCATCTGACCTATCCAGCGGTCAAACCAATGTCCGCATGAGGGCCATGTTCCACCTTTCGTTTATGTTTTAATAAAAGACCTTGAAAACCTGGGGGTGATGATTTTCTGGCATTTCCCGGCCAGGAAAAACCTGTAAAAATAAATCCAATGGACTCTACCCGGCTCAGGACCATACAATCCCCCCTCAAACAAAAATATAAGGAAGATCCTGTCGCCGCCGTGGTGACGCTCAGGGCTGAAGGCAGGATTGGCGAAGGGGTTTCATGCAGTGTCGACACCGGAAGGGCACTCGTTAAAGCGGGCCTGCATGAGGCAACCGGGGGCGATGGAAGCCTGGTCTGCTCCGGGAATATGCTCCTGGAAGCTCTGGCAGCCTGTGCCGGGGTAACCCTGAATGCGGTTGCGACAGCAATGGATATTGATATTGGTGATGCAAGGACGATCGCCGAAGGAGAACTGGATTTCAGGGGAACCCTGGGTGTTTCACGGGAAGCGCCCGTCGGATTCAGGGATATTCCGGCCTGAAATCAGGATGACCGGGTTTGGCATGATACTGATCATTGCCCTCTCTTTATTTGTGCTTGTTATTTAGTGTTTGCCAGAAAACTCGATGACCCTTCGGCTCCGCTCAGGGACCGGTGACTTCATTCAAGAGGGTGAACTTTTCGGATGGTGGTAAGGCAGGCAAAAGGCCCTTCTTGTGCAAGTCACTGAATTTTAAATTTATACAGAGGGGCCTTTTGCCTGCCTTACCACCATCCGAAAAGTTCATCGTTCATCGAATTGACAGGTCCCTGAGCGAAGTCGAAGGGTCATCGAGTTTTATTTCTGATACTATTTATGTTCTTCAACTTTATACCAATGAATCTGCGATGGTTCCGGAGATCGGGAATATTTTATATTCCGGTTTCCCTCACAGGATGGCTGATGCTGATCACAGCCATTGCTTTTGCCGTTTATTTTTTCCTCGAAATCGACGGCAGGTCACATTCAGCAAGCGATACCCTGATCAATTTTTTCTTTTATCTGTTAATCATCGGTGCCATCTATACCCTCATAGCTTACATGACCAGCGATGATTTAAAAAAATAATCGCAAATATCAGGTCTGCCGGAATGGATCCGATGAAAATTAACCGGGATTATTGTTCATATCGATTTTTTTTTATTACTTAGATAGTTATGCGGACCTATGGCCCGTAACCATGGATCGTTCCTCTGCACCAAACGGATAACCTTCCCAAACGGATTAATATCCGGCAGGTGAAAAAACATCCCTGGATTACAGTATAAACTATCAGATCATGACACGAGCAGTTTTATGGACCCTCCTTTTCCAGCTTTTCACAATGAATCTTGCCGGACAGGACACTGTTTTTTATTTTGGGAGTGACGGCGGGTCCGTTGGTTCCATTTCGGAAGCGAATATCATGATACGGCTGAATATTAAGCCCTCCCGGACCCATATCGTAAAATCATTCTACCGCGATGAGAACGGCGCCTGGAAACCAAAGCCCGTGAAAAAGATAAAAACCCTCAAAAATGGCGTTCAGATCATTAAGATCAGGAATAAGCTCTTCGATCCCGAAACGATTTACAGGTACTACAGTGAGATTTCACCGGGCCTTTATTCCTTCAGGGAAATCGAACAAGACAAGGTTATCCGCGAAGGAAAGGCCACAAGGCTGATCCCGCTCCTCCTGGAGGATACAGTGAAAGAATACTATAGCTCAGGACAGATCAGGACGTCGGCATTTTATCATAGTAACCGGTTGATCAGCAATACGAACTGGCTAAAGGACGGCTCGCTGTATATCGACAATATATTTTATTCCGCCGACGAAATTCCGGAATATTCAAACGGAAACGCCTATTTTAAAAAATATATCCTGCAGGGAGTAAAAAACTCAGGCATTGATCTTTCCGAAATCAATGATGAGGTTGTCATCGGATGGGTGATCACCGAGACCGGCGAGCTCACCGGTGTGAACCTGGTAAAAGGCAGGGTCAGGGAGCTGAACCAGCTGATGCTCAAACTCATTTCAGATCTCCCCGGAAACTGGGCGCCTGCAACACTTAACGGGGAAAAGATCAGGTACTACATGACCATCCCCTTTAACTTTGGCCAGCCCAACCAGTATTTCGATCACCTGCAGATCAATAATATCGGGCAGATGGACTGGAATTAGAAGAATTTGTTGATTTGTTGATTTGTTGATTTGTTGATTTGTTGATTTGTTGAATGGCGTTAAAACCATCTGTGATAATCTGTGAAATCTGTGGTAAAACTTCCGGAAGAATTTGGTGATTTGGTGAATGGCGTTAAAACCATCTGTGATAATCTGTGAAATCTGTGGTGAAACTCCCGGAAGAATTTGGTGATATGGTGATTGGAATTGAAACCATCTTAAACCATCTCAAACCACTTCAAACCACTTCAAACCATTTCAAACCCTTCCTCCTTTCACCTTTTATCACCGTAAACTGTGCAATTAATCGTAATAAAGCTTCACATACTCAAATTAAAGGGCAATATTGAAATGTATCTCTTCATAATTCCATAAATTTACTCATTGAATACGAAACTTCTAATCCTTAAAAACACCAGAAAATTATGAAAAGGAAACTATCACTGGGCTTGCTGCTAACATTCTTCTCAGTCGCCCTTATGGCGCAGAGTCCGATTTTTGAAAAGGGAGACAAAGTTCTTAACCTTGGCATTGGTTTCGGTACCTCCCTGTATTCCGGCGGCTATTACAAGACCTCGATTCCTCCTATTTCGGCTTCGTATGAAGTAGGCATTCTTGATGATGTTCTTGATGTAGGATCAATTGGTGTGGGTGGATATTTAGGTTATGTAGCATATAAATATGAGTATCTGAACTGGGGATGGAAATATTCCAACTTTGTTCTGGGCGCCAGGGGAGTATTTCATTATCCTTTTGTCGATAAACTGGATACATACACCGGCCTGATGCTCGGCTTTGATATCGTTTCGGCAAAGGAATTCGGGGATGCATCATACCTCTTTTCATATAATGCATCATCCAGCCATGCCGTTGCTTCCTGGTTCATCGGCGGTCGTTACTATTTTACGGATAAAATAGCCGGTCTGCTGGAATTGGGTTATGGTATCGCCTATGTCAATATCGGTGTCGCTATCAAAATGTAAGTCTACAATTTAAGACAGTATCTAAAAGACCGGCTTAATACCGGTCTTTTTTAATATCAACCCAATAAAAAAAGGGTCTTTTTCCGAAGAAAAAAACCCTTTTCCAACCTGAGACTATTTCCCCAAAAATAAACCTAAAAAAACAATGCATCTACTCGCACACGTTACTGAATTTATACAGATTTACCACTAAAACTGCCGAATGAAAGTTGTTTAAGTTGCTATTGGTAAATAGGTTATTTACATCTGCAAGTAACACCAAAAAAAGACGGAAGTCAAATTTATTCAGTCTAAATAAAAGCTAAATAAAATAGGGAAAGGAATTAGTGCGGCGATCTGCAAATTAGCGGGTTACATGAATTTTGCAGCCTGCCGGCTTATGGCATCCTGCAAAATGCTTTTGGCTTCCTGAAGGAGCTGAAGGCGGTTTACAGGCACAACGCCGGAGTGCTCACATACCTGCCCGCCGGCAAGATTGGATAACATTGCAGTGTGGAATGAAGAAAGACGCGCCCCGACACATAAGGCTGCAAGACCGATCACGGTGTCACCGGCGCCCGAAACATCGGCTATGTCCCTGACTTCAGCAGAAACATGGATGCACTCCTTTCCGTCTGTGATCATGATGCCCTGCTCAGAAAGGGTAACCATCACAGAGCCGTGATTTCCCGATTTTCTGAGCTTGCGAATGGCGGCAGCAATGTTATCAAGATCCGTTTTTTTCAGATCCGCTTTCAGCCCTTCATTCAGTTCGTTAAAATTGGGTTTGAAAAGAGCCGAATCCGTATAACTCAGGAAATTTCTTTTTTTTGGGTCTACCAGCACGGGGATCCCAAGGCCATTGGCCAACCGTGTGATTTCCTTAATGAGCCCGCGGGTGACGACTCCTTTGTCATAATCCTGGAAGATGATGGAATCGATATTCCTATCCTCAATGAAGCTTGCCACAAACTCCAGCATTTTCATTTCGGAGGATCCGGAAACCGGTTTATCCGTTTCTTCATCCACCCGGATCAGATGCTGATTTCCGCTGATGATCCTTGTTTTCTGCGTGGTTATCCTGTTTTCATCCACAATAATGCCTACGTCGGACAGGTTCTTTTCACTGAGAAGGGTGAGGAATTCGTGTCCCCTGATGTCATTGCCGACAACCGAACACAGGATAGGAACAGCCCCCATTGCTTCAATATTCAATGCAACATTGGCCGCACCGCCCAGCCTTTTTTCCTCCACAATATCAGATACTACGGGAACCGGGGCTTCCGGCGATATTCGTCTGACCCTGCCCCACAGGTAGGCGTCGATCATCACATCCCCGATAATAAGTATCTTCTGGCGGGTAAATCCCGCGAAAAGATTTTCCAGGTCGATGGTTTCCGGCATGTGGAGAAATTTTTGATTGATCCGACAAATATAACGGATTACACCGGATCAACATCAATGATGATCCGTACTTTTTTGAAGTTCTCATCTGCAGAACACTCGTCAATAGCTTTACCCAGAAGATTTTTTGCTTTTGAAAATGAGGCCTTTTTTTCCACCTTAAGCAATATCTGGCTGAGGTACCTGTTATTGATCCTTCCCACCAGGGGAGGTTGTGGCCCGAGAACACGCCGGCCGAAGATCTCCCGGAGTTTCAATCCCAATACATTGGCAGCAGTGTCTGTAATTGTTTTTTCCCTGCCCCGGATCACCAGCTTAATGATCCTCACAAAAGGCGGCCAGGCAAAGGCCTGCCTTTCCAGGACCTGGTCCCGGTAAAGACCCTCGAAGTCATTATTGATCACGTGACGTATTACGGGTTGGGAAGGGTCTGATGTCTGAATGATCACCTTCCCCTGTTCCCTTTTTCTTCCTGCTCTCCCGCTCACCTGGGCCATGAGATGGAAACTCCTCTCGAACGCTCTGAAATCCGGGAAATTCAGCATCGTATCGGCATTAAGTATCCCCACCAGGGCAACGTTATCAAAATCCAGCCCTTTTGACAGCATCTGGGTTCCGACCAGGATATCGTACTGCCCAGCGGCGAACCCGGAAAGAATTTTTTCATAGGACTTCCTGTTGCGGGAAGTATCCAGGTCGAGACGGACTGTCTTTGCCCCCGGTATGAGGACGCCAATTTCATCCTCCACCAGTTCGGTGCCGAACCCGCGTGTCATCATACCCGTGCCGTGACATTCACCGCATTCATGCGGAATCCTGATCGACCATCCGCAATAATGGCATACCAGCCGTTCTTCATAACGGTGGTAGGTTAGGCTGACATCGCATTTCTCACATTTCGGTATCCATCCGCAATTGTTGCATTCGAGAAACGACGAGTAGCCACGCCTGTTTTGAAACAGGATGACCTGCTTTCCACTTTCCACCGTCTCCCTCACGGAATTCAAAAGAAGGGGCGTGAAAACGGAATGCATCTCCTTCTTCCTCTTTGCCTTCCTGACATCAGCCACCAGGATTTCGGGCATGAGCACATCTCCGTATCTGCCGGATATGTTTACCAGTCCGTATTTATGGTTGAGGGCATTGGTGTAGGTTTCGATAGAAGGAGTGGCTGTTCCCATCAGCACCTTTGCACCGTGCAGGGAAGCGAGTATGACGGCGGCATCGCGGGCATGATAGCGGGGTGCCGGATCTTGTTGCTTAAAAGTGTTCTCATGCTCCTCATCCACGATGACCAGGCCGAGATTGTCGAAAGGAAGGAAAATGGCTGACCGTACGCCAAGGATGAGCCTGAACTGCGTTTTTTCTTTCTGGATCAGCCGCATATAAACTTCGACCCGCTCCGGGTCACTGAATTTACTGTGGTACACACCCACTTCATCGCCGAAAACCCTCCGCAGCCTTTCAACGATCTGTGAAGTAAGGGCAATCTCGGGCAACAGGTACAGGACCTGCTTGCCTTCATCAAGGTACTTCCGAATAAGATGAATATAGATCTCCGTTTTACCGCTGGAAGTGACGCCGTGGAGAAGCACGACATTTTTATGGTGAAATTCGCTGAGCACAGCGGTGTATGCCTTTTGCTGCCGGTCATCCAGCGTGAACGGAAGGACAGTCCCGCCATCGTATGCCTGAAGTCTTCCCGAGACTTTTTCCATTCGTACAAGGATCTTTTTCTTTACAAGGCTGTTGATGACTGAAATATCAAAGTGGGGGCGAAGCGTCGACAGCGGGATTTCTTTCCGGCTGATCGTATCACCTCCGTCAATAAGGAGGGAAAGTATCCCATTGAGTGCATCCTTTTGACGCGGAGCTTTTGACAGCCCGTCGAGCGCCCTGTGAAGGTCATTGTCAGACAGATTGTCGGAAATTCTGATAAAAATTTCCTTCCTTGGCTTATATCCTTCCTTCAGTTTTTCCTCCAGGTAGACGGCTTTGTCTTCCATCAGTTTACGAAGTGTCCTGTGAATGTCCTGTCTGCCGGTGATCCTGCTGAGATCTCCCACCGATAAACCATTGTTACCCGAGGCAACCTTAAGGATCAGGTCACCTGCGCCATCGGTGGTTCCTTCATAATATTCATTCACCAGGATCCTGGATTCACTTTCCAGTTTAAGTCCTGAAGGCAGGGCGGCTTTATAGATCTCACCCGGAGTACACATGTAATAGCCGGCCATCCATTCCCAGAACCTGAACTGTCTTTCATTGATAAGTGGCCTGTCATCCAGGACATCGATGATTTCCTTTATATGTTCAGTGCCGGGAATATCCGTATGCAAAGAATAGACGATACCGGTATACATTTTTCGTTGGCCGAACTGAACAATGACGCGTTTTCCCACCACGGTCTCCATTTGCAACTTCCGGGGCACAAGATAGGTATAGGTCTGCCGCATGGGCAGAGGCAATATAATCTCGGCGTACAAGGTGTCAGGTGTCATCTTTTCTCAGAAAATGGATCCGGGTAAAGATAAACAATCGGCAGGTAAAAGAAGAGGTATGCCGGCAATACGAGTCTTGTCAGACCGAAAGGATCTCTGCCATTTCCAGAATGGAGGAGTCGATGCTTTTATGTAATTTAATGACTTTGCTGAAGGGAACATTAACGACCTCGTTGTCCCTGAGACCGACCATCACACTCTTCTGATCATCGAGGAGGGCCTCGATGGCGGCATACCCGAATTTGCTGGCCGTGACCCTGTCGAAAGCCGACGGTGTGCCTCCGCGTTGGATGTATCCGAGGATGGACACTCTTACCTCATATTCCTTAAAATCTTCTTTCACTTTTCCGGCAATCGCCATAGCACCGCCCTCTTCATCACCTTCGGCAACGATGATCAGATTGCTTGATTTTTTCCGTTTAAAATCTTTTTCGAGGTATTCTTTCAGGCTGGCTGCCTGGTTCCTGACTTCAGGGATGAAAATGGCTTCCGCTCCGCAGGCGATCCCGCTACTGACAGCGATAAAACCGGCATCACGTCCCATCACCTCCACAAAGAAAAGACGGTTGTGGCTGCTTGCTGTGTCGCGTATCTTGTCAACAGCGTCAACCACCGTATTCAAAGCCGTATCATAGCCGATGGCATAATCGGTGCCGTAGATATCATTATCGATCGTTCCAGGGATGCCTATGAAGGGGATGTCGTAGTATTCGTCGCAGAAGATCCTGGCCCCGGTCAGTGAGCCGTCACCACCGATAACCACCACGGCCTCTATCCCTTCCTTTTTCAGGTTGTCGTATGCCATTTGACGGCCGGCCGGAGTGCGGAATTCCTGGCTGCGGGCGGTCTTAAGTATAGTCCCTCCACGTTGCAGTATATCACTTACACTATAGGATCTCAGTTCCTTAAAATGGCCGTGGATCATCCCGTGATAACCATGCCTGATGCCAACGACCTGCATTTTATGAAAAATAGCGGTGCGGACAACAGCCCGTATGGCTGCATTCATTCCGGGAGCATCACCTCCGGACGTAAGAACCCCGATGCGTTTAATTTTTCCCATTTAAAATTATATTTAGAAACATTGCCTGGTCAACCGGCAAAAAGATTAAGCCTGCAAAGTAAACTCAAAAAAAATGCCTGTACAATGATCGTATATTAATTTTCAATCAATTTTTTGCCAGTTGCGAAACTCTGGCAGCGACTTCTTCAAGCAGCCAGCGAGGGGTTGAGGTGGCTCCGCATACACCCGCTGTTTCAGCGCCGGCAAACCACCCGGCCTCCAGTTCGTTCGGAAAGGAAATAAGGTAACTCCTGTCATTGACCGAGCGGCAGACATCAAAGAGGACCCGCCCGTTGGAACTTTTCTTTCCGGCCACAAATATCACCACATCATTTGCCCCGGCAAATTTCCGTATCCCCGGCTGACGGTGAGAGATATGGCGACAGATGGTGTCATGTATAGCGGGTTTCCCACCTTCGCCCGTATCGCCTCTAAGTCTTACTTCAAGTTCATTCCTGATCTTCTCAAACCCGCCCGTATCCATAGTGGTCTGGGAGTACAGGCTGACCTTCCGCCCCAGTTGCAGATCGCTAAGTTGTGAGGGATCGGAAACAACCACGGCATCATTTCGTGTCTGCCCCGTCAGACCAACCACTTCAGGATGATCTTTTTTGCCGTAGATAATGATCTGGCTGTCCTTTGTCCTGTTTTCGTAATCTGCTCTTATTTTTTGCTGAAGCTTCTTCACGATGGGACAGGTGCCGTCGATCAGCTCTATCCTGTTTTTTTCAGCTAAGCTGTAAGTTTCGGGGGGCTCACCGTGAGCCCTTATCAATACTTTTACATCCTGCAGCCGTTCAAGGTCAGCCTTCCCGATGAAAATTATTCCTTTGGCTACCAGCCGCCGGACTTCGCTCTCATTGTGAACGATCTGCCCGAGGCAATACAGTTTTTCACCGGCATCCAGGATTTCTTCGGCTTTCCGGATAACCCGCGTCACGCCGAAACAAAATCCCGATTTTTCCTCAATTCTGACTTCCACCCTGTTTGTCCTTTAAAAGGTTACTGAACCAATTCATCTGCTCGTCCACGCTCATGTAGCTGTTGTCGAGTACTATAGCGTCATCTGCCTTTTTCAGGGGACTGATATCCCGGGTCTCATCAAGGTGATCCCTTTCTCTGATATTCTTCTCCACCATTTCAAGGCTGGCAGGCACACCCTTTTCTTTCAGTTCCAGGAAACGGCGTTGAGCCCTGATATGCGGATCCGCCGTCATGAAGATTTTAATATCCGCATTGGGAAATACCACGGTGCCGATATCCCGCCCGTCCATAACTACACCTGTCTTCCCTCCCATTGACCTCTGAAGTTCCACCATTTTCGTACGTACAGCCGGGATCCTGCTTACGGGGCTTACCAAACCGGAAATTTCCATGCTCCGGATCCCGGTCTCAACCACCCGGCCGTTCAACCTGACGAGGTATTGCCCGGAAGGATCGTCCGGAAAGAAGTCGATATCGATCCGGTCAAGGACACGCGTGAGTCCGGCTTCATCCACCGAATTCCCGCTGATCAGCCCGTTATTGAGCGCATACAATGTCACAGCCCTGTACATGGCACCGCTGTCAATGTATATATATCCCAGCAGGGTCGCAATTCTCCTGGCGAAGGTGCTCTTTCCGCACGATGAATAACCATCGATCGCTATGGTAAGCGCTGTAGTACTTTTTTCCTCCATGGATGATCTTATACCGGCCTTGCTCTGCAAGAAAGATGATGCACAGGTCCCGGCTGAAATTATGAAATAAACGTTTTATCCCGGACACGACAAAATTACTAAATAGTTTCAGAAAGAAAACTCGATGACCCTTCGACTCCGCTCACGGACCGGTCCCTGGAGCCGAAGGGCCGTCGAGTTTTCTTGCAAACCCTAAATAATTAAAGTCTCGCGTTGCAGGTTAGTTTATTTGTTGATTTGCTTAACTTTTTTTTATTGAAGCACAGCTTCATAACCCCATAACTTCATAACTTCATAACTCCATAACTCCATAACCCTCACTCCCTGTGGTAAATGTCTGAAAGATTCGTACTGAGAGAAAAATGATTGGAAGCCCCGGCCAAATGATAGGTTGCCCTCCCGTAACTGAACCGGAATTTAGAGATCTTGATCCCGAATCCCCATGAAAATCCGACCATCCCCACCCTTGGCGCAATTTTAAGTTCCTGGCGCCGCTGGTAGTTGTATCCCAGGGCGAGATAAAAATTATTAACCGGCATAAACTCCAGTCCTAAGATAGTATGTCTCATCAGGTTGTCCCCGAATTTTTCAATGCCGCTTTGGACGGTATCGGTAGCCAGCGGATCATAAACTGTTGTTTGTTCAAGTGTGCTTTTATAGGAAAGATCCCATCTCTGTAATTGCTGGAATAAAATAGAGAACCGGAAGGGTGCATGAGCCAGTTTCTGGGAAAGACCGGCCTGGATCTCGAACGGAAGGTGTTCCCTTTCCGCATTCCCGTAATAGGTTGAAATCTGCGTGCCAATGTTCCTAACCACCAGGGCTGCCGTAAAGAGGCTGTGAGGATTGTAATAGGTTATGCCAAGATCGGCGGCAATGCCTGTCGAATGATAACTTTCGAAAACACTGTAAATCGGTTTTACATTGATACCGATCATAAGGAAAGAATCGACCGGCCGTGAATACATGATGTTAAGTGCATATTCGGATGCCATGAATTTCGTGCCATCGCGTATCCCGCTCTCATCGGCATAGGGAAACTCTCCGTAATTCACATAATGGATACCCACGGCAAAATTTCCGGTACTGTCGAAACTACGTGCATAGGAGGCATAGCCGTATTTGATATCGGCAAAATATCCGACGTAATTCAGTACGAGCTGGTTATTCATCTCCGGAGAAAGAAGGGACGGATTATGAAAAGGCAGGTTCAGGTCAGGATCCGGGATGGCTATGGACTTTCCTCCAAGGGCGGCTACCTTGGCCGAATTGGCCTGGTTAAGGAACGCATAGGTATAGGATCCCCCGATCTGGGAAAATCCTGGCAGGAAAATGGGCAGTAACAACAGGAGAGTCAGCGTTTTCCTTTTCATCGGTACGTGGGTCGGTTAAAACTTTAAACGTAAAAAAAAAATCCTTAGTGTACAAGTCAGTTATTACCATCAATCACGCGGGAATAAATCACCTCCGCCTGTCCACACCACTCCCTGAAATTCTTCAGCCTTTCCGGATCGGGAATGTCTCCGGGAAGTGTTTCGAAAAGGCCCGTGAACCTAAAAGCCAAACCGGCTCTTTCAGCGTCGATGGCATTGCATAGCTGCTCGAAATGACCTTTTGAAGGAATAACCCTTACCGGTTTGCCAAGAAATGCTGCTTCACATACCGTTTCAAAACCTGAAGTACAGATCACTTCCCGGCATCCGCCAAGCGCGGATATGAATTCCGTTCCCGCAGGTTCGCTGAGAATTACATTCGGCAGCGACCCGGCAGGATGCCTGGCATTGCCGGTAAATACATGCCAGGTATGTTCAGGATGTGAATGGGCATAGGGTTGTAATTCATCCAGGAAACCTTCATTCAATAAATAAACAAGATAATAATCTCCTTGTTGCGGCTCGAGGCAACTGACCTCCCGGCGGATCAGCGGAGGAGCGACGATGGTATTACCCTGTTGCCCCGGTGCGGGAGCCGTGAAAGAAAGAGCAATGCGTTCGCCGGCACCCAGGGAGGCGAGAAAGGAATGTGTCCGAAGCAGGAAACGGCTGCCTGTTTTCCCCTTTGGCCAGTGAAATCCGGGTTGTTCGAAAAAAAAGTGATGGGAAAGGATTATCGACTTTTTCCCGCTGAAGGACAGGAATAAAGCCAAACCGCCTATCAAATCATAAAAGTTGATGACTTTGTCTGCCTCCGACATCCGGATTGCCCGTATGAGCTTCAGGATGGAAAAAATATAGACCGGACTGATGAAAAGATTAAAAAGGAGGGAAGCAGTTACTCTTATGCCTTTCCTGTCATGAGACGGTAAAAAATTCGGACTTCGGAAGGTCCTTATCCTTCCGGCGAAATGATCCGTGAAAAAGCCGGGAATTTTCCTCCGGGAACTGACGCCGGTGAAAACCGTTTCAATCCCGTGACCCCTCTCCTGAAGGAGTTCTGAAAGGGCTATTGCCTGGGTCATATGGCCCCTTCCTTCCCCCTGAACGATAAAAAGATATTGCATTATATCATAATTTTGATTTTAGTGGCATAATGAAACCCATATGATCGGTTATTATGAGGTTACTTTTGTGTTGTCATCAATCACGTCGGTTTCATAGCCAATATTTTTCTATTTTCCGGATCCCTGGTTCTTATTTTCATGCGGGAAACTGAACCGTGGGAGGCGTCTGGCTCCTTTTCGATTTTAAGGGCCTTGCCTGCGACATGACCAGTCCCGCGAGAACAAGCAGGATGCCAAGTATCTTCAGAATGGGCATAGACTCCTTAAGAAGGAAGAAGGAGGCTACAGCAGTGAACACAGGGATGAGATTGGCGAAAATATTGGCTTTGGAGGCTCCCAGTTCCCTGACTCCGCGGGTGAACATGATAAAGGTTATCGATGAGCCAAACAATGCCAGGTATAACAAGGAGAGGACAGCCTTTGCCGTTGGAACCGTCGACAGGAAAAAATGCAGGTCGAAAATCAGGAAAAAAGGCAAAAACAGACATGTGCCAAAAAAATTCTGCCAGGCTGTAATAGTAAAACCGTTGTACTTACCGGTGAGTTTTTTCACGAGGAGGGTATAACCCACAGCTGAAAATACGGCCAGGAACATCAGCAGCACTCCTTTTAAGGTGGAGCTTCCACCCAAACCACCGGAGAAGACTACCGTAATAACCCCGAGGAAGGAGAGCCCCAGACCGGCGATGTTCAGAATACTTAGCTTTTCCCTGTATAACAGAAAAGCTGCGACCGGGACGATAAGCGGAATTGTTGCCACGATAACGGAGGCCATTGTTGATGAGACATAAGTGAGTCCGAAACTTTCACCCATAAAATAAAGAAAAGGTTCGAATGCGGAAAGCAGGAGTATGTATGGCAGATCCTTTCGCATCATTTTCCCATTCTTCTTTAGAATCCTTGCCGACAGAACAATGAACGGAACGGAGATAATAAGGCGAAGGAAGATAACCGACACAGGGCGGAAGGATTCAAAGGCGAACTTGTAAAACACGAAAGTAAGCCCCCAGAATAACATGGTGATAACCATATTGAAATAGATCACTGCCCTGGAAGGTTGCATTTTCAACAATTATTTAGAGGATACAGATATTTCAAACGGGTTGACATGAATTACTTTCCGGCAGATCCCATCACAACCGGGCTCAGTTTCCATCATTTTCAGCCTGCAAAGGTAGTAATTTGGAAATTCCGGCAGTTCCCCGGGAAATGATTTTCAGCTCTCCATGACCATTTTACTTCCGGAAATTTGATGAATGAAAAGATATTTTGAAGCCGGTCCTTAAACCTTTGAAAAGAACCTTCGTCAAAGGAGAGAAATTAGTTATTCACCGACCTGATAAAATTTAAGAATATGAAAAAAAGGAACATTCTCATTACACTTGCATCTGCTTTCCTCTTTTCGCTCATGGTCACTTCCTGTGAAAAGGCATCCGACAACAATGCAACGGAGGTTTCAGCTGCTGAAGATGACGCATTGGCAACGCTTATGTTCGATGACGTTTTTAATGAAGTCGAAGACGCTATGTCAGCCATGGAAAACAGTATTTACGGAAATCAGTTAAAATCGGCAGACGCGGTAGTCTGCAAAACCATTACCGTCGAACATCCGGATGATTCAACTTTCTGGCCCCGGACGGTCACCATTGACTACGGTGAAGGTTGTGAAGGGCTAAACGGAAGGATACGCAAGGGAAAGATAATTGCAACAGTGAACGGCCGCTACCCGGATGAAGGGTATTACCGTACAATCAACTTTGAAGATTTTTACGTCGACGATTATAAGATCGAGGGGACCAAAACGGTCACGAATGAAGGTCTGAACGACAATGGTAACATCAGCTTCTCCCTACATCTTACAGGCGGGAAAGTGATCACCCCTGACGGAAAGGAAATGACCCGGGAATACGACCGCGTACGGGAATGGGTTGCCGGTTGGGAAACGCCCAGGTTCAGGTGGGACGATGAATACCTTATCACCGGGGAAGCCACAGGGATTAACCGCAACGGCGTGAATTACACCCGTACTATCATCAATCCGCTGCATGTAAGCCAGCAATGCCATTGGATCCTGTCGGGAACGGTGAAGATGGTATCCGGCAGCCACCCGGATGTGCTCCTCGATTACGGTAATGACGAATGCGACCGGATCGCCACCGTGACGGCCGGCGATATTACGAAGACTATCCGTTTGCACAGGTGATGTCATACTTGCTGCTGTAATAACAAACCTGACAGGTTTTGAAAACCTGTCAGGTTTATTGTCCCGGGATATTGAACATCATCTGTTCGGCCACAGGATCGAAGTTATGAGAGCGAGGATAAAGGGGAAGATCCCTTTCATCATTGGATGTATTTAAATATCCGCTTCTATGCCGCTTTCAGCCTCTTTATATTGGCTTTTTCCAGTTTCTCCCGTGCATAGCTTAACCCGATGAGGATCTCCTTCTGATCTTTGGAAGGCAGTTCATACATGGCGTCCATCATAATGGCTTCACAGATGGACCTCAGTCCGCGGGCGCCCAGTTTGAATTCAACCGCCTTATCAACGATATAATCCAGGACCTTGTCTCCCCATTCAAGCTTGATCCCGTCCATCTCGAACAGTTTCTGATATTGTTTGGTGATGGCATTTTTGGGCTCTGTGAGGATCCGCCGGAGGGTTTCCCTGTCGAGTGGATTGAGGTAGGTCAGAATAGGCAGGCGCCCTATGATCTCCGGGATAAGACCGAAGGATTTAAGATCCTGCGGGGCGATATACTGAAGAAGGTTTTCGCGGTCTATTTCTTCCGAGTCCTTGCTAGCGCGGTAACCCACCACCTGGGTGTTGAGCCTGCCCGCGATCTTCTTCTCTATTCCGTCGAAGGCCCCGCCGCAAATGAAAAGGATATTTTTGGTGTTCACGGGGATCATTTTCTGGTCGGGATGTTTCCGGCCGCCCTGCGGCGGAACGTTCACGACGCTTCCCTCCAATAATTTAAGCAACCCCTGCTGTACACCCTCGCCGGAAACATCGCGGGTAATGGAAGGATTATCCCCTTTACGGGCGATCTTATCGATCTCATCGATGAATACGATTCCCTTCTCGGCTGCTTCGACATTGTAATCGGCCACCTGCAGGAGCCGGGTCAGGATACTTTCGATATCCTCTCCCACATACCCTGCTTCCGTGAGTACGGTGGCATCAACGATGGTGAAAGGCACGTGCAGAAGCTTGGCGATGGTCCGGGCCAGCAGAGTTTTCCCGGTACCGGTCTCGCCTACAAGAACGATGTTCGATTTTTCGATCTCTACTTCGTCGGCATCCCTGACGCTTGTTTGCATCAGTCTTTTATAATGGTTATAAACGGCTACAGAAATAAATTTTTTAGCCTCTTCCTGGCCAATAACATAAAGATCCAGAAACTGTTTGATCTCTGCAGGTTTGAGCAGTTTGATCTTATTGACATCGAACCCGCTCTTTTTGCCAAGTTCTTCCTGAACAATACTATACGCCTGTTCGATACACCGGTCACATATATGACCCGAGATACCGGCGATGAGCAAGCTGGTATCCTTCTTCTCCCTTCCGCAAAATGAGCATCTGTCCATATTCTCTTTATTTTTTACTCCCGTTACGCGTGAGTATTTCATCGATCATCCCATATTTCATGGCTTCATCGGCCGACATCCAGAAATCACGGTCTGAATCTTTTTCCACCTTCTCGAGTGATTTGCCGGTATGCTTGGCCAGGATCTGGTACAATTCCTTCTTGGTCTTGAGTATTTCCCTCGCCGTAATTTCGATATCGGATGCCTGCCCCTGGGCTCCGCCCATAGGCTGATGGATCATAACCCGGGAATGAGGCAGGGCTGATCTTTTCCCTTTCGTACCGGCAGAAAGGAGCACGGCCGCCATCGAAGCCGCCATCCCGGTGCAGATCGTAGCCACATCCGAGGTAATATACTGGATGGTGTCGTAAATTCCAAGCCCTGCATGTACCATACCGCCGGGGCTGTTGAAATAGATCTGGATATCCTTTGCCGGATCCGTCGATTCGAGATAAAGGAGCTGAGCCTGGATGATATTGGCCACATAATCGTCGATGGGAGTGCCGAGGAAGATGATCCTGTCCATCATAAGACGCGAGAAGACATCCATAGTGGCGATGTTTAGCTGGCGTTCCTCAATGATGGTGGGAGAGATGTAGTTGTCGTACATCGGGGTATAACTGTCGAGTGTCATGGAACTGATACCCCTGCTTTTAATGGCGTATTTGCGAAAATCATTGTGATTCATATGCTGAAAGTTTTTTCTGTAAACAAATTATTTTTCGAATAGTTTCCGGAATTCTTCAACCGTGACTTCCTTTTCATCGAGCGTTACCTTATCCTTCAAAAACTGCACCACCTTATCGTCATACTTCTGTTCACGGATACGCCGGGCCTCTTCCGGTTTAGTCAGCTGTTCCCTTGCATAGGATTCAATGTGCTCATCGGGAACATTATAAAGCCCGTACTGGTAAAACTGGTTACGTGCCAGGATCATTGAATATTCAAAAAGTTCCTCGTCGCTAACATGGATGTCATACTTGCGGGTGATCCGGTTTTTAATCAGCTGCCAGCGAAATTCATCTTCATATCCGGAGAAATCTTCGTCAATTTTCTCGCGGTCCAGTTTTTCATTGGATTCCACCAACCACCGCTTGAGAAATTCCGCTGGAAGCTCGGGCTTCACTTCCTTCACGAGCTGATCCCTTGCATCGATGGCGAATTTATAATTCGATTCCCGCTCGTAATTGGCTTCCAGCTCTGCCGTAAGCTTATTCCTGAATTCTTCCGGCGAATTGACATTCCCTTCCCCGTAAACATGGTCAAAAAGTTCCTGGTTGACTTCATGTTTCTCAAATTTAAGAACTTCAGAGATAATAAGTACAAATTTTCCCGATAAAGTTTTGGCTTTTTCACGATCGATCTTAAGAAGCGAACTCAGTTCGGCTTCGCTGGGGTAGGCTTTTGTCAGTTCAAATTCAACTTTATCACCCTTCTTTTTCCCTTTAAAAAGCTCTTTCTGCTCCTCATCCTTCATCATATCGAGGGATAAACTCACCTCGTTAGCCGTAACGGCCTCTCCTGTCTCCGCATCTTCTGCAAGAACCTGACGAAGGTCACCCTTCAGGAGTTCATCACCTGTGGCTTCATCAACAGGTACAAATTCGCCATGACGTTTGGCGATTTCCACGATCTGATCTTCGAGAACATCATTTTCAACCCTGATCCTGTAGTAAGGCATGTGGATCTCATCGTTGATCTCCACATCGATTTCAGGCGCCAGCCCAAGATCGAATTTAAATTCGAAGGTGACATCTTTTTCGAAGTCGATCTTTGAATTATCGTCCCCGGCATGCGGCATGGGCTCTCCCAGGATCTGCAGTTTTTCATCCTGGATATATTTCATCAGGTTTTCACCCACGATCCGGTTGATCTCATCGGCGAGCACCGGTTTAAAATACATTTTCCGGATCATCCCAGGGGGCACCTTGCCCGGGCGGAATCCCGGAATACTGGCTTTTTTTCTGTAATCTTTAAGTACATTTTCCACGCGCTGCCTGTAATCCTCTTCTTCCACCCGGAGGGTAAGCACAGCATTAAGATTGTCAACCTGGTCCTTTGAAATGTTCATTACGTATTATGTTATTAAAATTTATACGTGATAAAAACCGCTCTGATCCCAACCGGAATGCAAAGGAATCGGCGGTTTTAGGTTATGTGCGGATGAAGGGACTCGAACCCCCACTCCTTACGGAACCAGATCCTAAGTCTGGCGCGTCTACCAATTCCGCCACACCCGCTAAAATTTCCGCAAAGTTAGAATAATTTTATTAAAATCTGTTTTTTTTGGAACCGGTTAGCCTGTAATTAAAGGCGGCTGCCGGGATGTTGAGGTGTGATCAGTAATTACGGAGTTCAAAGTTCTTGCCAAGATACAGTTTTCTCACCTGTTCATCTTCAGCCAGATCAAGCGCTGTACCGGCTTTGAGGATCTCCCCTTCAAAAAGTAGGTAAGCGCGGTCGGTGATTGAAAGCGTTTCGTGTACGTTGTGATCGGTGATGAGGATGCCGATATTCTTCTCTTTCAGCCTTGAGACGATCATCTGGATATCCTCGACAGCAATCGGGTCGACACCGGCAAAGGGTTCATCGAGAAGGATGAAGTTAGGGTTGAGGGCGAGGGCCCTGGCAATCTCGGTCCTCCTTCTCTCACCTCCCGAAAGCTGGATGCCGAGACTTTTTCTGATTTTTCTCAGCCCGAATTCGTTCAGCAGGTTTTCAAGCCTTCCCTGTTGCTCTTCACGGGACATGCCTGACATTTCCAGGACGGCCTTAATATTGTCCTCGATACTTAGTTTCCTGAAGACGGAGGCTTCCTGGGCAAGATATCCTATGCCACGCCTGGCTCTCTTATATACCGGCTCACGGGTGATATCCACATCGTCAAGGAAAATTTTGCCCTCATTGGGAGTGATCAGACCCACGATCATATAGAATGATGTGGTCTTACCTGCCCCGTTCGGACCCAGAAGTCCCACAATTTCTCCACGTTCCACTTCTATGGAAACATTTTTCACCACAGTGCGTGAACGGTATTTTTTTACGAGGTTATTTGTGTAGAGCTTCATATTGAGATTAACGGAATCTTTTAGCTAATATTTCCCATGCGCTCCCTTTCCTTTTCCTCTTTGGCCTGTTTCTTAACGATTCGCCGGGAAATAATGATACCGACTTCGTAGAGGGCTATAAGCGGAACGGATACCAGGATCTGGCTGAACACATCGGGCGGTGTGATGATGGCGGCCAGCACAAGGATGACGACAAGCGCATGCCTGCGGTATTTTTTCATGAATTCCGGAGTGACAAGCCCGATCTTTGTGAGAAAATAAACCAGCACAGGCAGCTCAAAGATCACCCCGCTCGCAAGGACAACGGAGGTGATCGTCGAAACATAAGAAATCAGATTGATCTGGTTTGTCACCTGTGGACTCACACTGTAACTTCCCAGGAAGTGCACTGTGAGGGGTGTGATAAGAAAATAACCGAAGGAAACTCCCAGGAGAAATAACATCGAACTGTATACTACGGCTCCCCGGGCATGCCTTTTTTCGGTAGTGTGAAGAGCCGGATCCATGAATCTCCAAAATTCATAAAATACATATGGAAAGGCGATGATCACTCCTACGATGAGGGAAACCATGATATGCATGGAAAACTGACCGGCCATTTTAATGGAGATGATCTCCAGCGGAAGCGTATTAATGCAAAGTTTCAGGATGCCAAATCTTTTTCCAAGGTTGCATAAGAACACATTGGTCGGAAAATCAGGAGACTTTGGAGCCAGAATGATATTGTCGAAGATAATATTCTTGAAAATGAAAGCGATGATCGCACCGATAAAAATTGCTAATATAGACCTCACCAGATGCCACCGCAGCTCTTCCAGATGTTCAAGAAAGGTCATCTCGTCCTTACTCTTTTTGGCCATTTTATATTTTTTTCCTGATCTTTTTCGTTAGTGAATTAAAGCAAGACCGCAAAATAAGCAATTTTTTATGTGAATTAATACTCAAATTAACAATGAGATTTTTTAATTGAAAAATATTAATTAAATTTAATCTTTCTCACAAAAGAGATATTACACTACTACTACCAACTTTGCGGGATTGAAAGAAGCTTCCATGGATGAATTTATTTTACGGGAGCGGTGTGTGTTAATGGCTTTAATATTATTGATTAACAGGTTGAAAAATGACGGAAAGTAGTATTAACAGATCTAAAGAATTTCTTAAGAAGTATTTCGGATTTGACAGTTTTAAGGGAAATCAGGAACCTATCATAAGTAATGTACTGGCAGGAAAGGATACTTTTGTCCTGATGCCTACAGGAGGCGGTAAATCTCTTTGTTACCAGCTGCCAGCGGTGATCATGGAAGGCACCTCGATCATCATTTCCCCTCTTATTGCTCTTATGAAAAACCAGGTGGATAGCATGCGTACTTTCAGTACGGAAGACGGCGTGGCCCATTTTTTGAATTCTTCTCTTTCCAAAGCACAGATCAACAAAGTCAGGGAGGATGTCCTCGCGGGGAAGACGAAACTTTTATATGTCGCCCCGGAATCGCTTACCAAGGAGGAGAATATCGATTTCCTTAAGAATGTCAGTATCTCTTTTTACGCCGTAGATGAGGCTCATTGCATCTCCGAGTGGGGCCATGATTTCAGGCCTGAATACAGGCGGATCCGCCCCATCATAAACAAGATAGGCACCGCGCCAATCATTGCCCTTACCGCTACGGCCACACCGAAAGTTCAGCATGACATTCAGAAGAACCTGGAAATGTCCGATGCCGACGTCTTTAAGGATTCTTTCCGCAGGATGAACCTCTACTATGAGATCCGGCCGAAGATCAATGCCACCAAACAGATCATAAAATACATCCTGAACAATAAAGGTAAATCGGGTATTATTTACTGCCTCAGCCGTAAAAAGGTGGAAGAGCTTGCCGAGACCCTTGTTGTGAACGGCATCAAGGCGCTACCCTACCATGCAGGTATGGATGCCGCCACCCGCGCCGGTAACCAGGATAAATTCCTGATGGAAGAAGCGGATGTCATCGTAGCCACCATCGCCTTCGGGATGGGGATTGATAAACCCGATGTACGGTTTGTTATCCATTACGATATCCCCAAATCCCTCGAAGGTTATTACCAGGAAACAGGCCGGGCAGGCCGCGACGGCGGTGAAGGCAAATGCATTGCATTCTACCGGTATAAGGATATCCAGAAACTTGAAAAATTCATGCAGGGAAAACCGATCGCCGAGCAGGAGATCGGAAAACAGCTCCTCCTCGAAACGGTTTCCTATGCAGAATCATCGGTCTGCCGTCCGAAAGTCCTCCTGAACTACTTCGGCGAGATTATGGAAGAGACATGCGGAAATTGCGATAACTGCCTCAATCCCAAAGAAGAATTCGAGGGGATGGAATACATAGTCAAAGCACTGAACACGATCCTGGAAGTAAAGGAAAAGTTCAAAGCCGACCATGTTGCCGCCATCCTTGCCGGGAAGGCTACGTCTGCTGTCAAAGCATACAGCCACCATAAATTGACAGTCTTCGGTAGCGGAAATGACAAAGACATCAAATTCTGGAACGGGGTACTCCGCCAGGCCCTCATTGCCCATTTCATAACAAAGGACATTGAAAATTACGGGCTGCTGAGACTTACCGAGGCGGGATATAAATACCTGCAGGAGCCCGTATCTTATATGCTCACACAAGATCACGATTACGAGAAAAGCGGACGCGATGAGGAGGGAGGCGCTAATGCAGGAGCCGGAGGAGGCACAATGGATGAAGAACTTTTCAATATCCTTAAGGACCTCAGGAAAAAAACAGCCAAAAAGCTTAACCTTCCTCCGTTTGTCATCTTCCAGGATCCATCACTGGAGGATATGTCAATACATTATCCCATCACCTTTGAAGAACTGCAGAATATTATCGGGGTGGGAGCCGGAAAAGCAAAACGTTATGGAAAAGAATTCATTGATCTTATCAAAATCTATGTCGATGAAAAGGAGATCGTCCGCCCACAGGATATGGTGGTGAAATCGGTGGTGAATAAATCCGGGCTAAAGGTCAGTATCATCCAGAATATCGACAGAAAGATGCCCCTGGAGGATATTGCAAATGCCAAAAACCTCGAAATGCCCGAACTTCTCAGCGAGATCGAAGCGATCATCAACAGTGGAACCAAACTGAATCTCGACTATTACATAAATGAGATCATCGATGATGAGAGACAGGATGAAGTTTATACTTACTTCCGTGAGGAAGCCGAAACAGAATCGATCGATGAGGCCATGAAGGAACTCGGCGAGGAAGATTATACCGAAGAGGAGGTCCGGCTCATGAGGATTAAATTCATGGCCGAAATGGGGCACTAGATACTGATGGTTCAGGCAACATAGTGAAAATAGACACCTGCCGGCTCAGATGCAGTGATAAGAGGAAAAATACAAAGAATAAGCAGTCTTCTTCACCTGCCTTTCCGCCTTGCCCTGCAGGCTGTATTCCCTTTTGGCGGGATATGCTAATTTTAACTTCATCTCTATGGAGAGAAACAATATTCTCGAGACACGGCACCTCACAAAAAATTACGGGAGAGTCAGGGCTATAAACGATCTGAATCTCCAGATCGATGAAGGGCAGGTCTTTGGCATCCTCGGCCCCAACGGTAGTGGCAAAACAACCACCTTATCCATCATAACGGGGATCATCGGTCCTGATTCCGGGAGTCATTTCTGGTTCGGACAGGCACCCTCTCCCGCAAGCCTGAAGAGAATCGGTTCCCTCATCGAAATCCCTCATTTCTATCCCTATCTCAATCTCATCAGGAATCTCAATATTGTCGCCCTGATAAAAGGATATGGCAATGATGATATCGGTCGTGTTCTAAAAATCGTGAAACTTTTTGAAAGGCGGAATTCAAATTTCAGTACGCTTTCACTCGGTATGAAACAACGTCTCGGGATCGCCGCAGTCCTTCTTGGTGACCCGGAAGTCCTGGTTTTTGATGAACCTACCAACGGCCTCGACCCGGAAGGAATCGCCGAAGTGCGCGAGCTGATCATAAATGAGGCATCCCGCGGAAAGACAGTCATCATGGCCAGTCATATCCTCAGTGAAGTCGAAAAAGTCTGTACACACGTGGCCATCCTGAAAAAAGGGATACTCCTTGAGCACGGAAATGTGAACACACTCATCAAGGGGGAAATGCTTGTCGAAGTGAGGGCCGAAGATGGTGAAAAACTGAAAAAAGCCCTTGCTGCCTGTACTTTTGTCACCTCTATATGCGTGAACAATGGCGGGCAGACCGTCACTCTTGGTCATGAGAAAACGTCAGCCGACTTGAATGCCTTTCTTCTGAATGAGGGAATAAGGGTTTCCGAACTCATCAACCATAAGAAATCCCTGGAAAGCCAGTTCCTCGAGTTAGTCAAAGAAGATCAAAACGAAGCCTGATGAAAACACTCTTTCGTATAGAACTTACAAAATCTCTGAATTACAACCCCTTCCGGATCATCCTCTTTCTCCATCTCCTGTTTTTCCTGCTCGGATTATTTGCCCTTCCCCGAATAGATATAAAATTTCCATTCCTTTCGATCGTACCCCTGTTTCAGTTCCCTCATGTTTGGAATTTCATCACCTGGATCGCAGGATATTACAACATCACCCTCGTCCTCCTGGTGATCATGATGACATGCCTTGAATTCAGCAACAAGACTTATAAACAGCAGGTTATCTTCGGTATGAGCCGCAGGGAGTTGTTCATGGAAAAGCTCGTACTTGTTTTTTTTCTATCGGTGTATGTCATGGTACTCCTCTTCCTCACAGCTGTCCTTTCGGGATTTATATTCAGCTACAAGATTACCTTCGGCATTATCTTCGAACGTTCATGGCTTGTCCTGAATTCCTTTCTTCAGACCTTCGCCTTCCTTTCCCTGGGAATTCTCTTTGCCCTCCTTTTCCGCAATGTGATCCTGTCCGTGCTTATCTTTGGTTTTTACCGGATTTTCCTGGAGCCTATAGCCCGGTCACTGACCCATTCCGAATACCGGTGGTTCTTCCCTACCAAATTCATCACCAGCCTTACGCCAAGGCCGGATATCATTGAGCTGGTACAGCAGAAGATACAGAATGCGGATAAGGTTTCACCGGAGGAATTGTCCGGTTTCAATAAAATCATC
The DNA here is from genome assembly GCA_963771005.1 of uncultured Bacteroidales bacterium. Lineage (GTDB taxonomy): Bacteria > Bacteroidota > Bacteroidia > Bacteroidales > DASQZK01. The sequence continues at coordinate 81,048 of CAVYRO010000003.1, read as the reverse complement.
CCCAAGGGAGTGCCCATCTGGCAAAATATCATTCTCACCCTGGTATTCCTGGGGATCATTCTTTCGCTCTCAGCTTATATTTTCAGGAGAAGACGTCTTAACTGAAATCAGGATTTCACGTCCATGGCATCCCGGAGTCCGTTCCCCGACAGGGTGAATGCGAGAACAAGGATCATGATGGCAAAGCCCGGAATGAAGGCCAGGTAAGTCTTGTCCACGATAATAAACCCATAGTGGTCCCTTACCATGGTGCCCCAGGAAGGAACAGGGGGCTGTACCCCGATACCGAGGAAACTAAGACCGGCTTCTATCAGGATGGCCGAGGCAAAATTAGCCGCCGCAATAATGATCACCGGCGCAAAAATATTCGGAAGGATATGACGGAACATGATCCGGAAGTCGTTATAGCCTAACGCCCGCGCAGCCATTATAAATTCCTTCTCCCTCAGGCTCATGACCTGTCCCCTTACTACACGCGCCACTTCGACCCACATGGTGATCCCGACGGCTATAAAGATCTGCCAGAAACCCTTTCCCATAACCATGGTGAGTGCGATCACCAGGAGGAGTGTGGGTACCGACCATACAACATTGATGAGCCACATGATGAGATCATCCACCCGGCCCCTGTAGTAACCTGCAAGGGCTCCCATCAGGATTCCGATGACCAGGGAAATGAATACCGCGATGAATCCCACCGAAAGCGATACCCGTGCGCCCAGGATCATCCGGCTGAGCATGTCCCTTCCAAAACGGTCGGTCCCAAGGATGAATTTCTTTTTCACCACGAATTCAGCGCCGATCCGCTTCCAGAGATCGTCAACGGAAACTGTGACTTGTTGCCCGTAGACATCGGTGAAAGAAAAAACATCTCCTGACTTTTTCACGGACATACCATCCCCGATCGCATACACCACATCCGGCAGATAAAAGGACTGGTATGAAAATTCACGTTCCGGGATCTCCGTGTAATTGCGAACCCTGATGCTATCCCCTTTTATTTCATAATCCAGTGCAGGGATCATATCCCATGCCATTTCGCGGCCAAAGAGAAGTGTGCCTGCCAACCCGCGGTCCCTGATCACCTTATTTTTCCGGATCCTGATCATAGTGACTGTAAATCCCGGCCGCTTCGCTGCCAGTTCGAGATGCTGGGTATTGGCATTGGGGGACCGGTCGGGGCAGATAAGGTAACCCAGTATGGCTGTGCATACCATGAGGATGATGAGCACAAGGCTCACCACAGAAACGGGGTTCGACCTGAAACGTTTCCAGGCCTGCCCAGAAGCCGGTATGTTTCCCGAATCATTCATTTTTTCCTGTAATTCATGGATATGATCAGCCCTGCCACCGCTACAATCACTATATAAAAAGGGTAAATAAGCTGGGAAGGCACGAAAATCTTCATCAGCTTATCCTGACGGTAAAACCGGCAGATCTGCTTCAAAAATAGGTAATCTGCAACAGATTTAATAAAAAACAGGACAAGTAAAACGATGAGGGCCTGCCAGTGGATGAAACCACTGGCCAGGAGGAGGATGAGAGATACATTGAACAGCAGGACGAGGAATGACAGAAAGATGATCCCGGGATCCCGGTACAAACCGGCCTTGGAGGCCCAGCGTACCCTTTGCCTGAAAAAGGACCGTATATTCTCAGCAGGCAGCGTGTCTGCTATTGCACCCGGATTTTTAAGAAAACGAGCTGATCCGGGGTATTTCTTTTTTGTGAAAAGCATCAGGAAAATATCATCACCTGTCGGGATGGAAGGATGAATATGATCGAAAGCCTCATTGAAAAGATCCTTTTCGAATGCCAGGTTCGCACCGTTACACATAACCGGGGACCCACCGAGAAACGAGCTTGCGCCTGTTCCAGTCAGGGATGCGAATTCCAGTGCCTGGAAACGGCGGAACAGCCCTGTTGCAGGCGACATTCTTACGGGAGCAGATATTAAGCGTGCTTTCGAGGTGACATAGAATTCAGCCATCAGCCTGAGCCAGCTCACCTTATGAACGCAGTCGGCATCGGTCGTGATGATCAGCTTTCCGTGTGCATCTTTTACACCTGTTAACAGGGCCTCCTTCTTCCCTCCTTTTCCTTCTTCTGTTGTTAATATACGAAGCCCCGGCACTGTTCCTCCCTCCTCCTGAAGAAGAGTTAATGACCGGTCGCCGGAATGGTCATCCACAAATATGAATTCCCTCCGGTCTTCGGGGAAATCCTGGTTCCTCAACCCTGTGAGCAATTCCGGGATGGATCTCTCCCCGTTTTTTACGGGAATAATAACAGAAACAAACGGGCGGGCTGAAGCATCGTCAGATGCAGAAAAATCCGGCGTTTTACGCCATGAACGGTAAAATCGTATAATAACCAGTATATATATCAGGCAAAATGCAGATGAAACCGGAAAAAGGATGTTCATTACGGCTTATTTAGCCCTGATTACATAATTATTGATGATGGCGTACAGCTTTTCCAGGATAATAGGTTTGGTAATATAATCGCTGCAGCCGGCATTGAGACATTTCAGCCGGTCGTCATCCATAGCATTGGCAGTCTGGGCAATGACGGGCAGTTCCGGTCTGATCTTCTTGATCTCAATCGTTGCATCGTAGCCATTCAGCACAGGCAGCTGAATATCCATCAGCACCAGGTCGATGCCGGGATTTTTTTTCACCTCATCAATGGCAGATTGCCCGTTGTCGGCATGAATGATGCCGACGCCGGTCTTGCTCAGGGAAAATTCCAGTAGCTTATAACTTATATAATTATCTTCGACGACAAGGATGCTAATCTTTTCCCAGTTGAACTGATCCGGACTCCGGGCAAATTCCTCTTTTCCCGTACCCGACCTGCCTATGGGCTTATAAGGGATTGTAAAATTAAATGTCGCCCCTCTTTTTATATGTGATTCTGCCCAGATCCTTCCTCCCATTCTCTCAACAAAACCTTTGCTGATGGCGAGGCCCAGCCCGGATCCGCTGTAAGGCCGCGTAAGTGACTGGTCCACCTGGGTAAACCGGTCGAATATCACCTCTAGTTTGTCTTCGGAAATACCGATTCCCGAATCCTTTACAAAGAATTTCAGGGAATTATTGTCTTCAAGCGAATAACCAAACTCGACATTTCCGCGGTTAGTGAATTTAATGGCATTCCCGATCAGATTCGTCAGTACCTGCTTAAGCTTGGACTGATCGGACAGGATACCGGAATCTTCATCTTTCAGACCTATCTGCATTTTCAGTTCGACAGATCCCTTATTTTTAATCATCTTTTCGGACTGGATGAAACAGAGCAATTCATTCATCATGGCATTCAGGGAAAACCGGACTTCGTTAAGATCCACCTGGTTGGATTCGATGCGTGAGATGTCTATGATATCATTGACAAGGTTCATGAGAAGCTTGCCATTCGAGTTGATCATTGCGAGATACTCTTTTCTGTCCTCGTGACTTAGCTGATCCTTTGTCAGTAGCTGGGTCAGTCCCAGGATGCCATTCATAGGCGTTCTGATCTCGTGTGACATATTGGCCAGAAAAGCGGTTTTCAGCATATCGGTCTCTTCTGCCCTCACCTTGGCTTCCACGAGCTCCAGTTCAAGCTGCCTGCGGTGCAGGGCTATTGAGGCCTGATAAAAAAAGGTTTCCAGGAAAGGCTGATCCTGGAGTTCGTCCCTGTTTGTCAGGATGAGTGCACTCCCGTATAAAACACCGCTGCGCATGAGGGACATGCCGAAGGTTTTTCTTATCCGGAAGCGTTTCTCGATCTGACGGGTCAGTGGCCTGGAAAATTTTCCGAAACAGGTATCGTAAATCCCTCCCTTGAAAAACTTCAGGTGTTCGGCATTCAATTTTAGCTCATCGATATCTTCCCCGCCCAGGTCAAAAACCATCTGCTTAAGCCGGATGCCGGTCATCTCCTCCAGAGTGTCTGCATCTTTGGCGGAAAAGGAATGATAGATGATGCTAAGCAATTTTTCCGTGTCATCGTAGCTTGAGACGATGATATTGGCATCGGTAACAAACTCCTTAAGTTTCATGCCGATATACTTGAAAATATCCGCCTCGATGGGCAGTCCCAGGAAATCAAGAGCGGTATTGCTGAGGAAAAGCAGTTTGGTCTGGTATTCTTTCTCCTGGTTTTCTGCCATTTTCCGGCGGGTTATATCGACCATAACTCCACGGATACCTACCCACCGGCTGTCCTGGAACATGCTGTTGGCCACTACAAGCACTGAAATGACCTTCCCTTCCCGGGTCACCACATTATACTCATTGGTCTTTATCTCTTTCCCCTTCCTGATGTTCGCGAAGGCTTGACGGGCCCGTTCCCTTTCACCGGAGGCAACAATATCGAAAATATTTATCCCCCTGTCCACCGTCTGCGGAGAATACCCCATCAGCTCAAATCCTTTGAGGTTCACATAGGTTATATTGCCCTCGGCATCGGTCTCGAAAACAACCTCAGGAAGAAGGTTCACAAGGTCCTTATATTTTTCCTCGCTCCTGAGGAGAGCCTGCTCGGCAAGTTTCTGTTCGGTGATATCACGGGAGATCCCCGCTATTCCTATCACTTCACCCTCATCATTCACAATGGGCGTTTTGTGCGTTTCGGAATAGCGCTTCCCGAATCTTCCGTCCTCCACCTCGAAAAACAATTTTGATTTCCTTTCCCGGATCACTTCCTTGTCCTTACTGATGTATTCATCTGCCAGGTTTTTGGAACAGAGGAAATAATCGGTCTTGCCGACAATCTCGTCGCTTGACTTGTTATAGTATCTGCAGAAGGATTCGTTGACAGAAACATAATGACTGTCTGTATCTTTCAGCCAGGCCAGGTGTGGGATGTTATCGAGGATGGCCTGTTGCTGCGACTGCGATTTGGTCAGCCTTTCCTCAAGGATCTTGATACCGGATATATTGGTGGCGACCGAAACGATCCGGTAGGCTTCTCCTTTGTCGTTCCAGATGGGATAACTACGGTTCCATATCCATGAAACCGTTCCGTCTTTCTTTATGATCCGGTATTGTTCGTTAAAAATATAGTTGGATTTGTACTGGGCTGAGTCCAGGACCGCGCGGATCCTCATGGCATCCGGGGGATAGATCCATTTATCCCGGAGACCCGGGTTCCGGATAAATTCGTCGCGCGAATACCCGTATACCTGTTCAAAGGCAGGGTTTACATAGATGATATTGTTCCCGCTACTGAGGATGAAGGAATCATTTGTGTTTTCGGCGAGTTCCCTGAATTTTGCCTCGCTCTGCCTGAGGGCTGTCTCGTAATGTTTACGGTCGGTGATATCTTTTGCAAACCCGGCAATGCCGGTGATCATTCCATTCTGATCGGTAAGCGGGATCCGGGTTGTTTCATGCCAGCGAAAGCCGGCAAGGACAGGTATCTGCTCATCGACAGTGATCTGGTTCCCGCTATCGATAACCGCCAAATCGTCGGACCGGAATTTATCTGCGAAGATTTTAGGGCATATATCATAATCGGTAAGGCCGTGCAATTCGGTCATTTCCTTACCAAAATTCCGGGCAAAGGCCGAATTCACCGCTATAAAACGACCGTTCGTGTCCTTGGCCCACATCATAAAAGGAACATGGTAAAAAAAAGACTTATGGAATTCAGGGATTCTGAAGATATCTCCGGAGATCGCTTCCTGACTTTTCCCGGAAGTTACCTGAGGCATTCTCCGTGATGATACAATTTTTTTCAGTAACTCATTCTCAGACTGCAGATCATCAATTTTTTCCTGAAGATTCCTGATCTCCTCCTCCTGAGAAACCTCAGCCGTTCTGCTTTTATTGAATTTAGGACCTGATCTCATGAAAACCCCCCTTTTAGGCCAGAATGATTCCTACAATTGTGGCAGATAACAAAGAGGCCAAAGTACCTGCGAGTAATGCTCTCATTCCGTAACGTGCAAGCTGAACTCTTTTCCCGGGGGCCAGTGCGCCAATACCGCCTATCTGGATCCCCACCGAAGCAAAGTTAGCAAATCCGCACAACATATAGGTTGCCATGATAATAGATTTTGGGTCGCTGAAGGCGCCTGCCGATTTTAATTCGGAAAGGCTGATATATCCTACGAATTCGGTCATAATAAGTTTTTCACCCAGAAGAGTTCCGACGAGGGCAATGTCCTTCGACGTGATCCCGATGAGCCACATGAGGGGAGACAGTGCATAACCAAGCATAAACTGCAATGAAAGCTGGTGGTATCTCCCGCCTGTAAGGTTAGCTATCCCGTCATTCAGATGAGTCCAGTTTCCCACTTTGATAAAAACGAAATTTATCATGGCCAGAAAAGCCAGAAAAACCAGGAGCATTGCGGCAACATTGACCGCCAGTTTGAGTCCCTGGTATGTACCGTTGTTTATGGCATCGAGCACGTTCCTCCCGATCTTGTCCTGGGTGATCTCCACTTCCTTTTCGATGGCTTCGGTTTGGGGAACGATGATCTTGGAGATGACAACCACACCGGGAGCGGCCATTACGGAAGCGGCCAGCAGGTGTCGTGCAAATTCAAGCCTCTGCACAGGATCATCCCCTCCCAGAAAGTTTATATACACTGCCAAAACCCCACCGGCAAGGGTTGCCATCCCTCCCGACATGACGAGCAGAATCTCCGATTTATTCATCTTTTCAAGATAAGCCTTGATCATCAGGGGGGATTCCGTTTGACCGAGAAAAATATTTCCAGCCACTGAAAGACTCTCAGCACCCGATAATTTCAGGATGCGGGTCATGATCCAGGCCATACCCCAAACCACCTTCTGAATGATCCCGAAATAAAACAGGACAGAGGTGAGGGCGGAAAAGAAGATGATGGTGGGCAGGATGGTAATGGCAAAAGTCTGAAGAGGCGCTTCAATTTTTCCCGTAGACATGGATTTAAAAAGGAAAGTCGTTCCCTCATTGGTGAAATCGAGTATTTTTACGAAGAGCCTCCCTCCAAAATCGAAAAAGGCAGCTATAAAGGGAACCTCTAGCACTCCGATGGCCAATAGGATCTGCCCTGTCAGTCCCAGGCCCACCACCTTCCAGGAAATGGCCTTGCGGTTGTCGGAAAAAAGCCACGCAATAAAGATCAGGACAATCATCCCGAGCAACCCACGAAGGAGATTTATAAAGCTGAAATGAAATTGCGTTTTCACAGGTATAAGATTCCCCTTATGAGCAGTGGAAGCATTTTCATCCTGTACCTGCATCACCCCCGAAGAAGAATATACGCTGTCGGGTGTTTCCCTGATGATGGAATCCTGGATATTTGTAATGGGCGTATTGCCCTGGGCCGCGGCTGTAGGGAAACCGCTGAAGGAGAGAAGGATTAGCAGAAGCCAGGTAATCAACCTGCCGCAATTGGCATTTCTCATGGAAGGTTATCTTTTTCTTCGTTGAATCTCATCACGGATTTTAGATGCCCTTTCATAATTTTCGTTAGTTACGGCCTCTTCAAGCATTTTTTTAAGCTCTTCCATGGAAAGACCTTTCAGTTCTGCCGGATCGGTGACTGTCTTTCCAGGTATTTCAGGCTCGGATATCTCAGAATCTTCCTCTTCTGTGGCTTCAGCGGGATTTTCCTTATCAAAGTCAAGAACGATGCCAGCCTTTGTAATGATTTCCTCCGTTGTATAGATGGGACATTTAAACCGGAGAGCCAGGGCGATGGCATCCGAGGTCCTTGCATCAAGAGTGATCTTCTCCATACTGTTGTCACAGAGAAGCTGCGAATAAAAAACACCTTCCTCCAGTTTATAGATCACGACCTCTTTAATGGTAATACCGAATACTTTAGCGAAACTGAGAAAAAGATCATGCGTTAGTGGCCGTGGGGGTTTAAGTCCTTCAAGTTCTATGGCAATGCTCTGGGCTTCAAATCCGCCAACGATTATGGGTATGCGCCTTTCACCGTTTTCTTCTGTCAGGATGAGTGCATAGGCTCCTGATTGCGTCTGGCTGTAGGAGATTCCTAAAACATTAAGCTTTATCATACCCATAAATACTACTTTGCAAAAAAAAATTAAAAAAGAGCGATCACACAAATATAAGCAAATACTTCGTACGTGAAAGTCAACTTACCCGAGCGGTCTTCAAAATTGAATCTTACCTTGTGGTTATCCATCTGATTGAAAATGAAGAGGAAAAATATTTACATTTAGAATTTACAATTATTAGCTTTAAATGTTTGTATATCAATAGAACTTTTATATTTTTGCACTCCCGTTTATGAAAAAAGAACTGTAAAATTCATTATAATGTACGCAATTGTTGATATAGCCGGACAGCAGTATAAGGTTCAGAAGGATCAGAAGATCTTTGTCCACAGGATCAAAGGAGATGAAGGTGCGAGTGTGGACTTTGACAAGGTTCTGCTCATTGATAACGACAGCAGCGTAATTGTCGGAAGCCCGGTCATTGAAGGAGCCCTCGTTTCTGCAAAGATCGTAGGCCATGTCAAAGGGGACAAGGTCATCGTGTTCAAGAAAAAGAACCGTAAAGGATATCAGAAAAGCAATGGTCACAGGCAGTACCTTTCGCAGATCGTGATCGAGGATATCCTGGAGAAAGGCACAAAACCCAAACCCGCTGCTGAGAAAAAAGAAACCCAACCGGCGGCTGAAAAAAAGGACACTAAGCCTGCTGCAGAAAAACAGGAAGTTAAGCAGCCTGCCGCAAAGGAGACAAAGGAAGCCGCCACTCAGCCAAAAAATGTAAAGGAAGAAAAACCTAAAGCTGTTGCCGGTAAAAAGAAGGTAACCGCTGCCAAAAAACCTGCGGCTCCCAGGAAGCCTGCAGCTAAAAAAACAGATAGTAATTCAAAGAAAAAAGATAAGGAATAACCGTCTTTTACAGACGACCACAACACAAAAAACTCTACAATTATGGCACATAAGAAAGGAGCCGGTAGTTCAAGGAACGGACGCGATTCAGAAAGTAAGCGACTGGGTATAAAATTATTCGGTGGCCAGCTTGCAAAAGCTGGAAACATCATCGTTCGCCAGAGAGGAACCAGGCATCACCCGGGTGAAAATGTGGGGATAGGAAAAGACCATACACTCTTTGCACTCACGAACGGCAAAGTGGAATTCAAACGTAAAACGGGAGATAAATCTTACGTGAACATTATTCCCGCAGAGGAATAATATCAGATACACTCAATTAAAATCTCCTTTTAACTGTTACCTTTATACAGTTTTTGGGAGATTTTTTTATTATTCAAAGTTTCCGTTCCATGCTTAACATAAATTTTATCAGGGAAAACAAAGAGCTGGTCATCGAACGGCTCTCCGTTAAAAATTTCAGTGCAACGGAAATTATTGGCAGGATCCTCGAAGCGGATGAAAAGCGGCGAAATTCACAGGCAAAAGCCGACCAGCTGCAATCGGAACTCAAAAACCTGTCAAAGGATATCGGGAACCTTTTCAAGCAGGGCAGGGCAGACGAAGCAAAGGCAGCGCAAGACAGGACCGGCGGGCTGAAAGAGGAGATCAAAAATCTGCAGCAGGCTTTCACCGATGCTTCCGATACCCTTAACAGCCTCCTCATCCAGGTGCCCAACCTGCCGCATCTATCGGTGCCACGCGGAAAGGGAGCCGAAGACAATGAATTGGTGAGGGGTAACGATCTGGAGATCAACCTCCCTGTCAATGCACTGCCCCATTGGGATCTGGGAAAAAAATACGATATCATCGACTTTGACCTGGGAACCAAGCTGACCGGTGCCGGTTTCCCGGTCTTCAAGGGCAAAGGTGCCCGTCTTCAGCGAGCCCTTATCAATTTTTTTCTCGAAGAGAATGTGAAGGCCGGGTACCTTGAGATCCTTCCGCCACTCATGGTGAATGAGGATTCGGGTTTCGGTACGGGGCAGCTCCCGGATAAGGAAGGTCAGATGTACCATGTACAGATCGATAATTTCTACCTTATCCCGACTGCCGAAGTTCCCGTCACCAATATTTACAGGGACGTCATCCTTGAAGCCGATGAACTGCCGGTAAAAAATACCGCATATACGCCCTGTTTCCGTAGGGAAGCCGGGTCCTATGGCAAGGATGTGCGCGGACTTAACCGTGTTCACCAGTTCGATAAGGTGGAGATCGTGCAGGTACAGCATCCCGAGCGATCCTATGAAACGCTGGAAGGAATGGTTAACCATGTTGAAGGGCTTGTAAAGAGCCTCGGTCTACCTTACCGGATACTACGTCTCTGCGGGGGCGATATGAGTTTTACCTCGGCGCTGACCTATGATTTCGAAGTTTATGCCGCAGCACAGAAACGATGGCTCGAAGTGAGCTCCGTATCCAATTTTGAGTCTTTCCAGGCCGTAAGGCTTAAATTACGGTACCGTGAGAAAGGCGACAAAAAAACAACATTTGCCCATACCCTCAACGGATCTTCACTTGCCCTGCCAAGGATCGTAGCGGCACTTCTCGAAAACAACCAGACAGAGGCAGGGATAATGATCCCTGAGATCCTGAGACCTTACACCGGTTTTGACAGGATTGACGCCTGATACGAATGAAGAACCAGCGCAGGGCATATCTTTTTGCCGGCCTTACGGTCTTGTGCTGGTCTACCGTTGCCACTGCCTTTAAATTCGGGCTTCTATACCAGGATCCTTTCAGCCTTCTTACGGGGGCAGCTCTCGTAGCCTTTCTCGTACTCTCTGTCGCAATGTTCACAGGTAAAAAGATAGCATTGCTGCGACAGTCCACTGCCAGGCAATATCTTTATTCTGCAGCACTGGGTTTACTGAATCCCTTCATTTATTACCTCGTCCTGTTCCGGGCTTATACATTGCTGCCAGCCCAGGTAGCACAGCCTTTAAATATGACCTGGCCTATTGTTCTCACCTTCATTTCCATACCCCTGCTCGGGCAAAAAATCACCGCCCGGAGTTTTCTTGCATTACTCATCAGCTTCAGCGGTGTGATCCTGATCTCTTCACAGGGAGGGAGCGGGTCGTTCAGCCGGGCACAACTCCCGGGGATATTACTATGCCTGGCAAGTGCAGTGATCTGGTCTTTTTTCTGGATACTTAATGTAAGGGACCACCGTGATGAGATCGTGAAGCTCTTCCTGAATTTTTTCTTCGCCTTGATCTATCTTATAGTAGCCGCCCTCCTTACCCGCGAACAATTTCCTTCCGGGGCAAAATCCTGGCTCTGGGCCGGATGGGTGGGAATCTTTGAAATGGGTCTCGCCTATATTTTCTGGCTTAAAGCCCTCCAATTGTCAGAGACAACTGATAAAATCAGCAACCTGATTTACATTTTTCCATTTATTTCCCTATTTTTCATTCATTATTTCATCGGGGAACCCATTTATTGGACTACCATTTTCGGTTTGATCCTTATTGCAGGCGGTATTTTGTTGCGGCGGCTGAAACGGAAACACATACCCATATGACGGGAAAAACCAGTTCCGGATGGAATTCAGTATCCGGGGATTTATAGTATGAGCCTTCGGGGTTCATCCGGCATTAAAACATAAGTTAACGGGGATGAAAAAAGACAGTGACAGGATAATACTCGGCATTGATCCGGGCACGAATATCATGGGATTTGGCATCCTCGGCATCGGGGGTTCAGGACCCTCCGTAATGGCGCTCGGTATAATCGACATCAGGCGTAAACGCGATCCCTATCTCAAGCTTCAGCATATATTTACAGGGACTCTGGAACTCATCGACCGTTACCATCCCGATGAATTGGCTATTGAATCCCCTTTTTTCGGTAAAAATGTCCAGAGTATGCTGAAACTGGGGCGGGCTCAGGGAGTTGCTATTGCTGCGGCCCTTTCACGGATGCTTCCCATTTATGAATATGCACCCCGGAAGATAAAAATGGCCATCACCGGAAAGGGCGCTGCATCAAAGGAACATGTTGCTTCCATCCTCTCAAAGTTACTGTCATTCGAGACAACGATAAATAACCTGGATGCGACGGATGCGCTCGCAACCGCACTCTGTCATTTCTACCAGGATAAAGCCATAAAAACGGATAAGGGTTTACGCAGCTGGGAAGAATTCATGAAAAAAAATCCGGGAAGGATTTTGTAGTGTGAAAGTTCAGAGTGCGTCCTGAATATCCTTAAGTGTCTTCAGGAACTCTTCCTCCGGTAGTTTCAGCTTATCACGGCTGAAATCGATATCACTGATATGATTGATGGGAATAAGGTGAATATGGGCATGCGGCACTTCAAGTCCTATTACCGCCACACCGACGCGTTTACATTCAACAGCCTTATCGATGGCCCGGGCAATCTTCTTTGCAAATATCATCATTCCGCCCAGCAGCTGATCTTCGACGTCGAAAATATAATCCACCTCTTGTTTCGGGATGACAAGGGTATGCCCTTTTGCAAGAGGATTGATGTCAAGAAAGGCAAAATAATTTTCATCCTCCGCAATCCTGTAGGACGGGATCTCCCCTTTTACGATCTTTGAAAACAGGGATGCCATAATTTTACGTTTTTATCGTGAAATGCTGATTACTTCGTATTCAACAACACCGGAGGGTACTCTTACGGATACTACGTCGCCTACCCTCTTTCCCAGCAGACCTTTAGCAATGGGCGTAGTAACCGATATCTTCCCGGCTTTTAGATCTGCCTCCGATTCGGAAACCAGGACATATTCCATCAGGGCATCATTTTTCTTGTTTTTGATCTTGACCTTGTTCAGGATCTGTACGGTTTCCGTATCGATCCTCGACTCATCAATGATCCTGGAATTGGCAACCTGGTCTTCTAATTTGGCAATTTTCATTTCAAGCATGCCCTGGGCCTCCTTTGCTGCATCGTATTCGGCATTTTCCGAAAGGTCTCCCTTCTCCCTGGCTTCAGCGATCTGCCGGGAGATAGCCGGCCGTTCGACCGAAGTAAGATGCTCCAGAACTTTCTTCATCTTCTGCAAGCCCTCTTCAGTTACATAAATAACTTTTGACATCTTTAGCCTCCTGATTTATGATGGAAAAATAAAAAAGAATCCAGGAATTACCTGAACTCTTTAGTAAAGCAAAATTACAGCTTTTTTATATTTAATAAAACTTTTTCTATTATCGATTAGCTTTTATTCCGGCGAAAAAAGCTATATCAGAAATACTTAGGATTGAGAATCTCAGAATAGATGACAGCCTTCTGCGCATCAAAATTCTCAACCATACGGTCAATGCCATGCAAAGTCCTCTGCTCCTTTTTTTCACTGCCCAGTTCATCCGCTTTGATGCTGTCATAGATCTCAGATTCTTCCTGGGATGCATTGATCCGGTCAAGTGTATCCTGCACAGAATCAAGCCTTCCCTTGCTGGCATAAAGTGATTCCGCCCTTTCCTCTACATTCTTCTCTGCCATTTCTATCTCGGTATCCTCGTCAGGAATGATGGATTCAGGGGTATCATACTGATCATATCTCCCCATCAGGCGCCTCAGGTTCTCGGCGAGGATGTCGCCTGGTTCCTGTTCATCCGGCTGAGCCATATTCCCGGGACCGGTATTTGTGTTAATCATTCCTCCGCGGGGCTTCTTTTTCTTTCCTGCGGCACCAACGATCACGAAGATCAGCATGAGGATGATATAGATGAGATTGCCCGGATCAAATTTCATTTTTCAGTGTTTTATTTTCTTTCAGAACATTCAGCCTGCCCGCATTCCCCTTCCGGAAAAATATCGCACCGGCTTAAAAGCAGACGCCGGATAAAAGATCCGGGAGAGAAATCCGTTTGACAGGTATTGATAAATATACAAAATTTTACCTTTACAAAATAAATATCAATGAATATGTTCCAATCCCTGACTGCCCGGAGGATCATTCTCTTTATCCTGCTACTTACCCTTCCCGTTTCGTCGTGCAGGAAAAAGGACCGGTTCATCTTTCCCTATGTACATATCGACATTTATGCCCTTCTCACCGATCTTGATGCCAACATCGGCCCCGGCGAAGCTAAAGATTACTATGACAATGCAGGCCTCAACGGCCTTATCATCTACCGGAGCCTGTACGACGGCTATTTCGTATTTGACAGGAGCTGTACATATGAACCTGATTTCACCTGTGCGGTGGAGTCAACTTCTTTTTCCGGTGTTGTAGAATGCCCCTGCTGCGGCTCACAATATCTTATCGATGTAGATGATGCCTATGTCCTCAACGGTCCCGCCCGCTATCCACTGGTCCAGTACAAAGCCATTATAGATGGTGGATTCCTTCATATCTATAATTAATCTCTGCCACTGCACGGGCGGATTCAGGACCCTGACCTGAAGTGAAACGTCCTAGTACCTGTAATGTTCGGGTTTAAAGGGACCATCCTGCGATACACCGATATAATCTGCCTGTTCAGGAGTGAGTTGCGTAAGTTTTACCCCGAGTTGTGCCAGGTGCAGGCGGGCAACTTCCTCATCCAGTTTTTTGGGAAGCCGGTAAACCTGTTTGCCGTAATCGTTTTTCCAGAGCTCGATCTGTGCCAGTGTCTGGTTCGTGAATGAATTGCTCATCACGAAGGAAGGATGACCGGTGGCACAACCGAGATTCACAAGACGTCCCTCTGCAAGCAGGAAGATGGCGTGACCGTCATTAAAAATATATTTATCGACCTGTGGTTTGATATTCACCCTCGATATCCCGGGATCCTCTGTAAGGGCATCCACCTGGATCTCATTGTCGAAATGACCAATATTACATACGATGGCCTGGTCTCTCATTTTTTTCATATGTTCCAGGATGAGCACATCCCGGTTACCGGTGCAGGTTATATAAACATTCCCACGCGAAAGGGTATCTTCGATATTCGAAACTTCGAATCCTTCCATAGCGGCCTGCAGTGCACAGATAGGATCGATCTCGGTGATGATAACGCGGGCGCCGTACGATCTCATCGAATGTGCACAGCCCTTGCCGACATCGCCGTAACCAAGCACGACGACAACTTTTCCGGCAATCATCACATCGGTTGCCCTTTTAATCCCGTCGGCAAGGGATTCACGGCAACCGTAGAGGTTATCGAATTTCGACTTGGTGACTGAATCGTTCACATTGATCGCAGGGAAGAGAAGGGTGCCTTTTTCGTGCATCTGGTAAAGACGGTGCACACCGGTTGTCGTTTCTTCGGAAACGCCCTTGAGATCTTTTACGGCGCGGTGCCACCGCTGCGGGTCCTCATTCAGGATGGCCCGGAGTTGTTTCAGGATGATGGCTTCTTCCTTGTTGGCCGGTTTCCTGTCCAGGATAGCCGGATCGTCCTCTGCCTGGTATCCCTGGTGAATAAAAAGAGTGGCATCTCCACCGTCATCCACGATCAGGTTCGGACCTTTTCCATCGGGGAAAGTGAGAGCCTGGGCTGTGCACCACCAGTATTCCTCAAGAGTTTCACCTTTCCAGGCAAAGACCGGGACACCCGTTTCGGCAATGGCAGCCGCAGCATGATCCTGAGTGGAGAAAATGTTACAGCTCGCCCAACGTACATCCGCACCCAGTTCAACGAGTGTTTCAATGAGTACGGCCGTCTGAACGGTCATGTGAAGAGAGCCGGTAATCTTCGCACCCTTGAGAGGCTTCTCTGCCGAATATTTTTTCTTTATCGACATAAGTCCCGGCATTTCTTTTTCTGCTATCTCAATTTCCTTTCTCCCGAATCCGGCAAGGCTCATATCTTTGACCTTATAAGGCAGACTCTCAACCTTCGTAATTAAATTTTCCATATTCTGATGTTTAAACGGTTTATTTCAATCCTGATTTTTCCTGAATTGGTGCCATTTTTGAAATACCGGCCACCTTCAGGGAATGGAGAATGCAAATTTACTTTAAATGACCGAGTAAATCAATTGCCATCTCCCTGTCTTTAACCAGTTGGTCTTTCAACTGTTCAATAGTATCAAATTTTTTCTCGTCCCGCATCCTTTTCAGGAAATAGATAGTCACATCCTCCCCGTACAGGTCGGCATCCATACCAAAAATATGGACTTCAATAGTCCTTCCCGGAGGGCCGGTTGTAATCGTCGGCCTTAATCCCACGCTCAGCATGCCTTTAAAAATTTTACCCTGCCATTCAGCTCTGACGGCGTAGACACCGTCGGCCGGTATGAGCTTATGGCTGTCATGAAGCCGGATATTGGCCGTGGGGAACCCCAGCGTCCGGCCGATCTTGTTACCGTCGACGACTTCTCCCTGGAGGAAATAATCATATCCAAGTAATAGATTCGCTTTTTCCAGTTCTCCCCGGGAGAGCAGATCCCGGATCATGGATGAGCTTACCGTTTCACCGCCGATATTGACCGGACCCAGTTTTTCCATGCCGAAGCCCAACGCCTTTGCGCATTTTTTCAGGCTTTCGTAATCCCCCTCCCTGTCTTTGCCGAACTTATGATTAAACCCGGTAATGAGATAATGCAGGTGCATCTTATTCACCAGGTATTGTTCAACAAATTCACAGGAATGAAGCTCGGAAAATGCCCGGGTGAAAGGAATGATCACCAGGTGATCTATCCCTGTGTCCGCGAGGAGTCGTTTTTTTTCACCGAGGGTCGTCAGGTACCGGAGACTTTCCGGATCCTTGTTCAATACCACCCTCGGATGAGGCCACAGGGTGATCACCGCAGTCTCTCCCCTGAGGGCGGCGGCCTTCTCCCTGAGTCTGTCGATCAGGTAATGATGGCCCCGGTGCACTCCGTCAAATATGCCGATGGTCATCACCGGCCGTTCAGCATTGAATTGCGATAAATCTTCCCAGATCTTCATGGTTCGGTGAAAGCCTGCAAAATTAATAAAAATCAGAGAAGGCACAATTTTATATGCCCTGCCAAAAGAACCAACTTCCGCCCGGTATTGTTTCCCTCATAGTAAAATTAAACGATCCGACAGTTTATATTGCTTTTTTAATAATCCTGTTTTTTTTCCGTAAATTTCAGTCTAATTCTTATACTCATGAGGAAACCCGGTATAGTTGAAGGTGATTCATGGCTTGAGCCGTACACATCCGTTATTGTCAGGAGGAATGACAAGATCATGAGCCGGAAAAACCATCTCACCGGCGGTACAGGCAGGCTGACGGATTTCGCCAACGGACATCTTTATTACGACGTACACCGTACCGCAGACAGCTGGGTTTTCCGGGAATGGGCACCCAATGCCAGTGCAATTTTCCTCGTTGGTTCGTTCAATGACTGGTCGGAATCGGAGAAGTACCGGTTTGCCGCGAAAGAGAACGGAAACTGGGAACTCGCAGTGGAGGCTGAAAGCATTCACCACGGTGATCTATACAAATTGAAGATCCACTGGGAAGGCGGATCGGGCGAGAGGGTTCCGGCGTGGTCAAAAAGGGTGGTCCAGGACGGCGGCACGAATATTTTCAGCGCCCAGATCTGGAACCCCGTGGATCCCTACCGCTGGAAGCACCCTGTTCCCGACTTCACCAACCTTCCGCCCCTGATATATGAAGCACATGCGGGTATGGCAACCGAAGATTATAAGGTAGGTACCTACATTGAATTCCGGGAGCGGGTCCTCCCGCATATAAAGGCAGCCGGTTACAATACTATTCAGCTCATGGCCATCCAGGAGCATCCCTATTACGGATCCTTCGGGTATCATGTTTCGAGCTTTTTTGCGCCGTCGTCGCGTTTCGGGACTCCCGACGAACTCCGGGAGCTTATTGATGAAGCCCATGGAATGGGATTACGGGTGATTATGGACCTCATACATTCCCATGCGGTGCGAAACGAAGTCGAAGGTCTTGGGCGTTACGATGGAACGCCGCACCAGTTCTTTCACCGGGGTCCACGGCGGGAACATACCGCCTGGGATTCCCTCTGTTTCGATTATGGTAAGGATGAGGTAACGCATTTTCTCCTTTCGAATATTAAATACTGGTTAAAGGAATACCGGTTTGACGGCTTCCGTTTCGACGGGGTAACAAGCATGCTTTATTACGATCACGGGCTGGGCAGGGACTTCAATTCCTATGATGTTTACTTTGATCCGGGGGCAGATGAGGATGCCATCACCTATCTGGCACTGGCCAACGAACTCGTTCATGAAACGAACTCCGGGGCCATTACCGTTGCAGAGGAGGTAAGCGGTTATCCCGGGTTGGCAACCGAAGTAGACGCGGGAGGTATCGGGTTCGATTACAGAATGTCGATGGGCACGCCCGATTACTGGATAAAACTCATCAAGGAACGATCCGATGAAAGCTGGCAGATGGGAGAGATGTATTCCGAACTCACCAGCAAAAGGGCTGATGAAAAAACCGTGGGATATGCCGAATCGCATGACCAGGCTCTCGTTGGTGATAAGACCATCATCTTCAGGCTGATGGATAAGGAGATGTATTACAGCATGAACAAGTATTCTCAGAACCTTGCCGTCGACCGGGGAATCGCGCTTCACAAAATGATCCGCCTTGTCACCATCGCCACGGCAGGGGATGCATGGTTGAACTTCATGGGAAATGAGTTCGGGCATCCCGAATGGATCGACTTTCCGAGGCAGGGAAACAACTGGTCATACCACTATGCACGCCGGCAATGGAGCCTCATAGCCAACCACGACCTAAAATATCACTTCCTTGGTGATTTTGACCGGGAAATGATCCACCTCATCAAATTATCCGGTTTGCTTCATTTCACCCGGCCCGAACAGAGGCATATCAATGATCCCGATAAGATACTTGCCTTTGAGAGGGCAAATCTCCTTTTTGTGTTCAACTTCCACCCGGATAAGTCCTACTTCGGCTACGGGATTTCCTGTCCGGCGGGTAAATTCAGTATCGTTCTGAATTCGGACAACGGGGCTTTCGGAGGCCAGTCAAGGATAGACGAGAACCTCACATACCGTACAGTTCCGGAAAGGAATTATGCACCGAACCAGATGCTCCAGCTTTACCTTCCTTCGCGGACGGCCCTGGTCCTCAAGAGGGAGAAGGTCAAAAGCGTCTATGATCTGCCGGGAGAATAGCAGGGTACTATATCCAACGCACCAGGCCCATATCCTCGCGATGAGCAAGAAGATTATTCTTTGGATACAGTCTAAGGCCGTAGTCAAAGATTCCCGGCTCAGTAGGAATGGTTTCCAGCCGGTACCATGCCTTCGATCCCTCCATCTTTGCAAGTTCATACTCCTGGACATTGACAATCTTCATATAGGTTCCCGATTCATCGATATCGCCCGTGATATATTCTATACCGACTTCGCGGGGCGACAGGGTTTTCAGGTCGAGCACCACCTCGCTTACATAGGTATTACCCACGGTTATGCTCTGACGGTTGGTATCCGGGTAGATCACACTGATGACCTCTATCTCACCCCAGGCATTGAGTATCCTCCTTTTCCAATGGGCCAGTCTTGCAGGCATTTCGTACTCATTCTTCCTCAGCTTCAGGGATCTGTCATACAGTTTGGTATAGTATCTGTCGATGTAATCGCGCAGCATCCGGTTCGTGGTGAATTCAGGAGCTATCTCCCCGATCGACTTTTGGATCATGCTGACCCATCCTACGGGGATGCCGCGCACATCGCGCTTATAGAATAAGGGCCCGATCTCGTTCTCCAGCATATTGTAGACGGTCTCCGCATCGAGCTGGTCCTGGAAATCCTGATTTTCGTAAAGCCGTTCTTCCTGAAGCGCCCATCCGGCACCCGGCTTATATCCCTCGGCCCACCAACCGTCAAGGACGCTGAAATGGAGCACACCGTTCATCACTGCCTTTTCCCCGCTGGTCCCGGAAGCTTCAAGCGGCCGGGTAGGTGTGTTAAGCCAGATATCCACACCGTGCAATAATTTTTTTGCCAGCGGGATCTCATAATTTTCCAGGAAGATCACCCTGCCCAGGAAACGGCTGTCGGTGGAATACTCCACGATCTTCCGGATCAGTTCCTGCCCTGCTTTATCGTTCGGATGCGCTTTACCGGCAAATAGAAGCTGCACGGGCATAAAGGGATTGTTCAGAATGGAAGATAACCGCTCCGGGTCACGGAAGAGAAGGTGAGCTCTCTTATAAGTAGCAAACCGGCGGGCAAAGCCGATGGTCAGCGCATTCGGATCAAGGCGCTCCTGCATCTCAACGATAAGTTTGGGATTCTGGTTGGCATTGGTGGAATTCCTGAGAAGCTGCGATCTTACAAAATTAATCAGTTTCCTGCGTTCCGCACCGCGGATCTTCCAGATCTCGGCCTGGTCCACCTCCCTGATCTTTGCCCATACCTCGCGTTCATGCTGCTTTTTACAGAAATCGGCGTCAAGATGATCCCTGTACAGGTCGCGCCATTTTTCAGAGATCCATGTTGGCAGATGCACTCCGTTGGTAACATATCCGATGGGCACTTCCTCAGGCATATATCCTTTCCACATATCGGCGAACATCTCACGGCTGACTTTTCCGTGTATCTCGCTCACTCCGTTGATCTCCTGGGAGAGGTTCACGGCAAGGCAGCTCATCGAGAAACGTTCGCCTCTCTGGTTGGGATGCATCTTGCCCAGGTTCATCATCTGTTCCCAGGTGATCTTCATCCGGTTGGGATAATGGGCCATGTAGGCCCTCATCATATCTTCATCGAAATAATCATGTCCGGCCGGGACGGGAGTATGGGTAGTGAAAAGCGTCGAGGAACGTACGATCTCCAGCGATTCAGGGAAAGTCAGGTTCTGTTCCTGGATGTATTCTCTCAACCTTTCCAGCCCGATGAAAGCGGCATGGCCCTCATTGCAGTGGAAGATATCGGGTTCCAGCCCGAGAGCACGAAGCGCCCTGATACCCCCCACCCCGAGAAGGATCTCCTGTTTGAACCTGTTTTCATTGTTTCCCCCGTAGAGATGATGGGTGATGGCCCTGTCCTGCTCCTGGTTTCCCTCGAAATCGGTATCCAGCAGGTAAAGTTTCACCCGTCCCACCTCGACCATCCATATCCGTGCTTTCAGATCACGGCCCGGCAAAACGATGGTGATCTCAATCCAGTTTCCCTGCTCATCCTGAACCGGTGTGGCAGGGATCTTGGAGAAAACCTGTGCTTCATTTATGGCAATCTGCTCTCCTGCGGCCGAAAGGTCCTGTTTGAAATACCCGAACCTGTATAACAGCCCGATACCGATGATATTATAATTATAATCACTGGCTTCCTTAAGATAGTCTCCCGCGAGAAGGCCAAGCCCCCCGGAATAAATTTTCAGTGATTCATGCAGACCGTATTCCATGCTGAAATAAGCTATCTGCGGATTGCTGTATTCGGAACTGTTGATATATTGACGGAAATCAGCGTATACTTTTTCGAATTTTTGGATAAATGCCTGGTCCGTCTCAAGCTCAGACAACCGCTGAAATGGCAGTTTGTCCAGGAGGAGGATAGGATTGCCGGCAATCTCCTCCCAAATCCCCGGATCAATGGACTGGAACATTTCTATGGCGGGAGGATTCCAGCTCCACCAAAGGTTCCTGCTTAATTCCTCCAGCGGCTTAAGTTTATCGGGAATATGCTGCTGAATAATGACCTTCTTCCAGACGGGGACCTGGCCTGGCAGGGAGGTAACCTCCGGCAGTTGCTCCACGTGCTCTGTCTCAATGAATTCATCAACCCTGTCGGCCACTTTTTCAAGTGCCATGCTGAAGGCCTCGTGGTAATATTCGATCATAATTTTCCAAAGGGCGGAAGCCGAAATTTCTGAGGCTTTGTTACGTGCTTTCTCCATTTCTTCCGGGGAGTTCCTTTCCATTATCCGGACTGCTTCAGAAATACCTTCCACCACTTCGCTGTCGTTATGGTCGTTCCGGTTCAGGATAAAGACAGCATTGCCCGGATCACTGAATTTCTCCTTGACCCACATCCCGAAACCCGCTACACTGGTGGTAATGGTAGGTATATGGAAGGCAAGGCTTTCGAGGGGAGTGTAACCCCAGGGTTCATAATAGGAAGGAAAAATTGTGAGGTCCATCCCGATCAGGAGCTCATAATACGATAAGTTGAAGATGCCATCGTTACCGTTCAGATAGGAAGGCACGAAGATGATCCGGACGTTGTCGCCCGCTTTATTTGTAATACCGGCCGTCCGGATCCGGTTCATAATGGGATCATGATCCACATAATGAAGGTTATGCGTCAGAAAACTGTCACCGCTAAGCTTTGCTGCGGGGTCCTTCATCTTCTCGACAAGATCCTTTCTCGGCCCGTAATGACTTGCAGGAACCAGGACAAAAGCGAGAACATTCCTCTTCAGTGGTTCGCCTGAATTCAGCGCTCCCAATGCATCGAGATAAAGATCGATGCCCTTGTTCTTGAATTCATAACGTCCTGAATTCGCAATAAGAAAGGTGTCATCAGGCAAATCCTCCCCGAGGAGAAGCCCGGCTACGTTGAGAAGAGTCTTCCGGGCTTTTTGTATTTTAGGAATAAAATCCTTTTCCGCCGGGAGAAAGCCATTCTCAAAACCGTTCGGTGTCACCACATCCACCTCTTTCTGAAGGAACTGGCTGCATTCCCTGGCCGTAATTTCGCTCACCGTAGTGAAGGCGTCGGCATTCCTGGCACAGGTTTTTTCCATCGACTGTTGGGATGTCAGGTGGAATTCCGAAGCTTTGGCATCCCCGTTATACTCGTCCATCCGGCTGTAAAGAGGTTGAAGATTTCCGGCGATAGCCCTGCCGACTACGGTGGCATGGGTCGTAAAAACGGTCCCGACCTGGGGTAGGTTCGTCTTCAGGTAGAGGAGGCCGGCCCCGGTAAGCCATTCATGAAAGAGGGCAACTACCCGGTCGTGTGATGCAAGATGATACCTGACAAAACTTTCAATCACCTTTCCCGAGGCATATCCGAACAGGGAAGGTTCAATATAATCCCATCCGCCGGTGATCGAATCGAGCTTGTAGATCTCCCAATACTTACTGAATATTTCATCCTTGACGGAAAAAAATGTCGTGAAATCCACGAGAAAGACGAGCGGTTTGCTCCGGATCTTCCAGCGACCCACTCTCACTCTCAGGCCCTGGGCAGCAGCTTTCTGCCTCCAGCCCTGGAAGAGACTCTGATCTTCCTGGAACTCCGGATGTTCTGTTGTTTCACGCCATACATCGGGGCCGATAAGAATGTAATTGTCCCCGAATTCCTTCTTAAGAGTGATGGTTTTGGTAGATATGACTGTATGGATCCCTCCGACTTTGTTGCAGACCTCCCAGCTAATTTCAAATAAGTGACTTGGTGATATTCTGGCTTTATACATATTCTCAATTGATTTTATCCGATATTATTTTTTTCGCACAGGTGGGGATTTTGCTTTCTTACCCTTTATTTCCGATGAACCGGCTTCAGGCATTACTGATTCTGAAACGGCTCCGGCTGATTTCCTTCCTGTTGCAGCTGAATCATTCTCCCCGGGAGAACCTTTAAGTGGAATGGCTTTCTTTACCAATGTCTCTCCCGTCATTTGCTGTAATCCCGCTGATGAGGCGATCCTGACCTCAGCCAGCTGCAGTTCGTATTTTTTGATCAGAAGATCTTTTTCGGCGATGATCTTGCTGAGCTTTATGGTTTCATCGTTTGTCCTGGCCGATAGTTCGGCGTTGAGACGGATCTCAAAATCGCTCAGGATATTCATGTAGTTTATAAATGCCTCATAGGGGGTATCGAAAGGGTTAAAATAAGAATGAACATCACCATCCGAGAAAAATTTCGTGCACATATAATAGAAATGGTCACTTTGCTGCAGGTAACTATAATCACGCTTCAGCCTCAGATCGTCAACTTCCCGGATTTTACCCAGCAGGCTGTATAATTTATTAAAAGCCTGCTCCTGAAGAGGATTTCCCAGCCATGCCGTAAGATCTCTTTCTTCATCAGCCCAAGAGATAGGATAAGGCACATGGACCACAGATACCGGCTGAAGTTCTTCGATAAGCTGGGATGGAGTGGCAAAGGTGAATTTTGAATTTTTAAAAACCGTTGAGGGAAAGCTCTTTAGAAATTCAAAGATCCCCGTATCTTTCCAGTGATGTTCCCCGAAGGTTTCATAATCCATGAAAAGATTGATCGTTTCCTCATTCTTTGGCAACTTGTTAAGCCATGCCACAAACTTTTCCGTGGTAAGCGGGTATTCGTTCCAGCTTTTGTTGGAGAACCGGAAGGCAATATCGTCGCTTAATTTGAAATTCTTAAGGAGCACCTTAAGCTTCGGATTAATGGAATTGGCATAGAGAAAATTCGGGCTTTTCCAGCCGAGGACATGTTTGGCGCCTTCGGTTAGAATACCTTTATAGCCCATCCCCGCCACGATATCCCCGATCTCATCGGAATAAATGAGTTCGGTATTCCGGAAAACGACCGGCTCATAGTTAAAAAGGTCTTTCATTTTATCCTTATGCTGCTTCACCTGGGAAACGAATTCTTCCCTGTCCTTGAGTGAAATAAGGGAGTGCGCATATGTCTCATCCAGGAATTCAGCGTGACCGGTATCGGCGAGGTCCCTGAATGAACCTATCACTTCAGGGGCGTATAGTTCAAACTGATCAAGTGCCATACCCGAAATTGAAAAACTCACCTTGAATTTTCCCTCATGTTTACGGATCAGATCCAACATGACCTTATTGGCAGGCAGATAGCAATGATTAGCCACCTTCTGCATGATGCTCTCATTGAGATAATCATCATAATAATAATGTTCATTCCCGATATCGAAGAACCGGTACCGTCTGAATCGGAAAGGTTGATGGATCTGAAAATACAGGCAGATTGTTCTCATATTATTTCCGGCTTCATTGATGGTTTAAAAACTTTTTATATATCTTGTTCACTTTGGCAGCTGAATTTTCCCATTTCATATTGTCGACTTCTTCTTTCCCAAAATGTTTGAACATATCGGAAAGAGCGCTGTAATTCAGCAGGCCGTAAATGGCATCCGCCATGGCATCCACATCCCAGAAATCCACCTTCAGCGCGTATTGCAGCACTTCGGAAACTCCCGACTGATGGGAAATAATGACGGGAACATTGGATTGCATGGCCTCCAGGGGTGAAATCCCGAAAGGTTCGGATACGGAAGGCATAACATATACATCGCTCATGGAGAACAGCCGGTATACTTCCTCTCCCTTCAGGAATCCTGTGAAATGAAATTTATCCGCGATATTCAGCGAGGCGGCACGCAAGACCATCCTGTTTAAAAGTTCACCCGAACCGGCCATGACAAACCGGACATTTTCCATTTTCCGGAGAACCTTATAGGCTGCCTCAATGAAAAACTCAGGTCCCTTCTGGAGGGTCACCCGGCCGAGGAAGGTAACAATCCTGTCATCAAAAGACTTGCGCAGGGCTTTTTTTTCCAGTTCCCCCAGTGGTTCAACTGCGTTGTGAACGGTGAAGACCTTATCCGGGTTGATGTTGTATTTGTTAATGATCGTGTTCCGTGTCAGATTAGAGACCGCTATGATCGCATTGGCAGCTTCCATTCCTTTTTTTTCAATATCGAAAACGGCCGGGTTCACATTTCCGCCGCTCCTGTCGAAATCGGTGGCATGCACATGCAAAACAAGCGGTTTTCCAGAGACCCTGCTGGCCGCCAAACCAGCGGGAAAAGTCAGCCAGTCGTGTGAATGGACAATGTCAAAATCGCCGCTTTCTCCCATAACCGAGGCCACAATAGCATATTTGGCTATCTCCTGGAAAAGATTATCTCCATATCCGCCGGTAAAATCGATCCTGCCTCTGAACGAAGTCTGGATATAAGTCCGGTTTTCCTTCCTCGATTCTCTGATTTTTCTTTCATATTCCTCCGGATCCGTGTAGGGAATCAGCAGGGAATCAACTTCAATAAATTCGATATCCCTGAGAAAATCTTCGTAATTTTTTTTTCTCCGGGTAAGCGGAACGTTGTTGGCGCCAATAAGCTCCAGCTTCCGGGGATTTTCATCGCCAAAAACTTTGGGAATCACAAAACGGATCTTCAATCCGGGAATTTTTGCAAGGCCCTTGGTAAGGCCATAGGATGCCGTTCCCAGACCACCGGAAATATGAGGAGGAAATTCCCATCCAAACATTAATACCCTCATCTCATAGTTTTGTTAATATTTATAGTAGTTCCTGCATTTTCGATAATAAGCGCTTGTTTTGCAATCATTTCATTAATTCTCAGGAGGGCGGCCACACTCCAGGCCTGGCTTATGGCTCCGCGGGGAGTATGCGGCGGATCACCATCGTAAATTTCCGAGATCGATCCTACCCCGTGAATCGTCATGTCTTCATGAAAGCCGCTGAAGATCTGTTTTGCCATCCCTGTCCCCGAATTTTTATGTATGTCCATATATGCTTTTACAAAATGTTCCAGGAGCCACGGCCAAACAGTTCCCTGGTGGTAGGCATTATCACGCTCCACCTGGCTCCCGCAATATATCCCCATATATCCTGGGTTTTTGGGAGATAAGGTCCTGAGCCCTTTTGGTGTCAGCAATTCACTTTTCACTACCTCCAGGATACTGTTCTTCATAGCCAGGGTGAGCGGCGTAAAAGGCATGGCAGCGGCGATCACCTGGTTGGGGCGGACTGCCTCGTCGGGAGCGTTGTCATATATAACGTCGGCAAGATATCCCCTTTCCTCATCCCAGAATATCCGGATGAAGGATTCTTCGATGAGCGCGGGCAAATCTTTCCATTCGGAGACAAATTTTTCGTCGCCTGCCTCTTCAGCCCATTTCAGGCTTTGCTGAACGGCATTGTACCAGAGTGCACTGATCTCTACCGGAATTCCGGTTCTTGGAGTGACAGGCCCGGCAGGTGTTAGAGCGTCCATCCAGGTCAGGGCCACTCCCTCTTCGCCGGCCGATATCAGCCCGTTGCCGAGCATCCCGATATTGAACGAGGTGCCGTAACGGAATGCCTCCAGCACCTCCCTGACTGGTTTACCATATGTTTTCCAAATATCGGACGAATCCTTATAATTATCGTATTGCTGCAGGGCCCAGATGAACCAAAGCGGAGCATCGACCGAATTATAACCGGCATTCTCATCATTCCCGTTATTCGGAAATAATCCTTTCTTCATCCGTTTTACCATGGTATCGAATATCTCCCCTGCAATTTTCATTTTTCCCGTAGCCAGGGTAAGTCCGGGAATGGCGATGAAGGTATCACGGCCCCATGATCCGAACCACGGGAATCCTGCAATGATCTCCGTTCCGTTTTGTTTTTTAACGAGAAATTGATCCGCAGCATTAAGAAGACTGTTAATGAAATTGTCACGCGGGATCCGCCGGGCTTTATCAGTAGAATATTTCCTCTTAAGGCCGCTTGTGTTCACCTCTTCCGTGTTTGCCGAAAAAATTATACTCTCCCCCTTCCTGATCGGGCATTCGAAATATCCCGGTACATAAAGATCTTCCTTATAATCGTAACCTCTCTTTTGCTCCTCCGGATATTCAATGTTGTAGTACCAGTCGGGGGCATGCACATATTCCACCTCCTTGGAGAATTGCATGTAAAGCCCGGGGAAACCTTCATACATCCTGCACATTATGCCATTCTCAATCTTCCGGTACTTTGTATTGACAAAAAGATTTGCCCGGCTGAGTTCATGAATGCTCCGGAAGGCCAGAAACGGTCTGAATCTTAAATAAGTGGAGGAGTTGGCTTCGGTAAGGGTGAACCGGATCAGCATCTGCTGCTCCTTCTCTATCAGGAGACTTTCTTTCTCAAGAACTACGCCTCCCACCCGGAAAGTCGTAAGACCGGTGATTTCCGCTTCAAAATCCCGGATATATTTATGTCCGCGAGGGATATAAAGGTCACCCTGGTATTTATGAATGCCCAGATTAAATTCCTGTTCATGCTGAATGACGGTGGCATCCAGGGAAGACAGTAAAAGATATTTATCATCGCTTTTTTTATGACGGGGACAAATAAGCAGGCCATGATATTTCCTCGTATTGCACCCCACGATAGTGGTGGAAGCATAGGAGCCTGCCCGGTTTGACCTTAGTATCTCCCTGCTGAGAGAATATTCAAGGTTAACTAACTGATTTTTATCAAACTGAAGATAACCCATTGTATTAAAATATAATTAAAAGCAAAGGGAAGAAATAAACAAATTAGATATATGTTATCAACGCGATAAAGAAAAATAAAATAATCGGTAAAGATCAGACTTTATTTTTTCAAAATCAATGATTTACTTTTACAAAAGTGTTTGATTTCGTTTAAATATATGGTGGAATTCACCGGGAGGATTCCGCATTTCCTGTTTTTAATTACCCTTTGGGAAACAAATTGAGATATCATTTCGTTCATTCTACTCCTGAGAATAATTCACATCCGGAGTTCAGGATATTTTCAATAAATTAGCGCTTTGAAAACAATAAAATAATGAAGAAATCAATCATTCTGATCCTCCTCGTCATGGTAGCATTTTCATGCAGTCAAAACAGGCAGGAAAAAGATCAGGTTAAAATTCAAAACACCACGCTCATCAGGGGCCGGCTTGAAGATGGCAGGAACCACAGCCTCTTTGTCCAGAATATCTCATCGGACAGGTTCATTACCATCGACACGCTTAAAATTGACAGTGATGATTCATTCAGCGTCCGGATAAAAGTTGATTATCCCGGGTTCTACAGCGTGACAAATGAAGATGGCAAGGGTATAACCTTTACTGCTTATGGTAATGATACCGTAAATATCGACGGAAAATATTACAATTTCAGGGATTTCATTCTGGACGGCTCGCACGATCTCAGGCAGATAACTCTCCTGAATCAAAAGACCCAGGAGTTCCTGCGGAAGATCGATACCTTCGCAGCCATCACCAACGACAGCATCCGAAGCCCGGATTACACCCATATTAAAATGGGTATTGACAGGGAATATAAGAGCGCTTTCGGGGAACTCCGGGATTACTCATTGGATTTCATCCGGCGGAACAAAGGATCACTTGTTACTCTCCTTGCGCTTTCCAACCAACTCGGTCCAAGGTTTTATGTTTTCCACCCGGTGAATGATATGGATCTTTTCCTGCGCACCGATTCCGTTCTTTACGGCCAGTATCCGGATAACGAACCCGTCAAAGCCCTTCATACCCAAATGATCACCATCAGGAATCAGTATGCAGCAACAGAAAATATAAATTCGAATTTTGCAGTGGGTCAACGCCCGCCCGAGATCGACCTTCCTTCCCCCGAAGGGAAAAAAATTGCCCTCAGCTCCATGCGTGGAAAGATCGTGCTCGTCGATTTCTGGGCCTCATGGTGTCCACCATGCCGGCAGGAAAACCCCAATCTTGTTGAAACTTACCGTAAATTTCATCCCAAAGGATTTGAGATTTACCAGGTTTCTCTCGACAAGGACAGGGAAAATTGGGTCTCAGCGATCAGGAATGACCATCTCGACTGGATTCATGTCAGCGATCTAAAATATTGGAATTCGATGGTTGTACCCCTTTATAATATAAGCAGCATTCCTTCGAATTATCTCCTGGACAGGGATGGAAAGATCATTGATTCGAACCTGAGGGGTGAACAGCTCAGCCAAAAACTGAACGAAATTTTTAACTAAAAAGCTAATGCGAAAATTTCTTATATCTCCTGTCATCCTTATGATTCTCCTGGCGTCCTGCGGGCGAAGACCGAATACTGTCATCAGCGGAACACTGAACAACGCGGCCAGGAAATACGTCTATCTCGACTACCTGAATATCGATAAAAAAGAAAAACTTGACTCCTTCCGGATCAGGAAAGATGATTCCTTCAGGTTCAGAATCCATCTCGAGAAGCCGGGTATCTACATCCTGGAGAACGAAGAGGGTAAACTGGTTAACCTTCTCCCCAAACCCGGAGATAAGATCACCGTGCAGGCTCCTTATGACGATCTCAACCACGGATATTCCGTCTCGGGATCAAAAGAATCGGAATACATAAGACAACTTGTAGAAAAGATAAATGATACACGGGCTGAGCTGGCCTCGCTCGATGAAACCTACAGTTCCCTCTCGAACATCACCCAGGAACAGGCCACGGATTATATCAATAAGCGAAAGACGATCATCAGGGACCAACGCAATTTTACGATCCAGTTCGTCATTGAACATCTGAATTCACTGGCGAGCATATATGCCGTATACCAGATGGTGAGCCCCGGGCAGTATGTCCTGGGCGAAACCCGTGATATACAGTATATGAAGATCGTAGCAGACTCCCTGGCCGTGAAATACCCGGAAGTCCCTCTTGTACAATCTTTCGTTGATGATGCAAGAAAGAGTGAACAGAGATTCTATACGGCAATCGAACTCCAGAAGAAACTCAAGGATGCCAATTATGGTCTCCCTGATCTTAAAATTCCCGACCTCCAGGGTGACTCCGTCTCCTTGTCATCGCTCAGGGGTAAGGTCGTGCTCCTTTATTTCTGGGCTTCATCATCTGCTCCTTCGCGAGAGCAAAACCTCGCACTGAAAAATATCTATGAGAAAAATAAAGACGATGGTTTCGAAGTCTATGCCGTTTCACTCGATGCTGAAAGATCCAAATGGCGACAGGCGATCAGGTATGATGAGCTGCCATGGATCAACGTCTCCGAACTATCGTTTCCCGAATCAAAGGCAACAACCATTTACAATGTCAGAAAACTACCAGCCAGTTTCCTCCTGAACAGGAAAGGAGAGGTTGTTGCCAGGGACATCTTTGGAAAAGAACTCCAGAAATGGCTCGATAATATGCTGAAATAATGTCGCAAACATTGCAAAAAGGGAAAAAGATCTATTTTGTTTCCGATGCCCATCTCGGCCTTCCTCCCCGCATGAAAAGTCTCGACCGTGAAAAACGGCTTGTCAGATGGCTGGATGAAGTAAGGACCGATGCACAGGCCATTTACCTTTTGGGCGACATTTTTGATTACTGGTTTGAATATAAGAAGGTGGTGCCGAGAGGATTTGTCCGGTTCCTTGGAAAGATCGCCGAAATCACCGACAGCGGGATCCCCGTATATTATTTTACGGGAAACCATGATGTATGGGTTTTTGACTATCTGCCCGGCGAGACAGGTGTTACCGTTTATCATGAGGCGCAAAAGATTGAGATCAATGGCCTGAAATTCTACCTTGCCCATGGCGATGGCCTGGGTCCCTCGCAATGGTCATACAAGATGCTGAAAGCCATATTCACAAACAGGATGCTGCAATGGCTGTACGCACGGATACATCCCAACAGTGCTACCGGGTTCGCTCACCGATGGTCTAAACACAGCCGGTTTTCCAAGGGGGAGGATGCCGGCTTTCTGGGCGAAGATAAAGAATACCTTATCCGGCATTCCAGAAAGATCCTTACCGGATCACATTTCGATTTTTTCATCTATGGGCACAGGCACCTGCCACTCGACTTCAATTTGGGAAAGTCACGGGTCATCTATCTCGGGGATTGGTTCGCAAATTTTACCTATGCGGTCTTCGACGGTAAAGAAGTCAGTCTCATGAAATATAACGGGAAATAAAAAACGGCATTCCGGGCACAATATTTGTTTAGTTGTTCACCTGAAGCCTGATTTTTCCCTAACTTTAGGATTGCCGGGGAAATTCCGGCCCAAAATTTTCCTGAAACTTAAATCCATATTCCGTGAAAAATCCTGTCAAAATCATAATGCTCCTTCTGCCGGGCCTGCTCATTGGCTACAATGTCAATCTAAATGCCGCTCCCGGAGATAAGATCGTGGAAACAGCGATCTCCCATGTAACCGTTTACCAGAACGGCGCCCAGGTCACCAGGAAAGCTAAAATCCAGCTTGCAGCCGGTGAATCCGAACTGACCGTGCGAGGTCTTTCACCCTTCCTGAATGAACAAAGCGTACAGGTAAAGGGTATGGGAAATTTTACCATTCTTTCGGTGAGCAGTGCAAAAGATTACATGGAAACCCTGGAAGAATCGGAGAAGCTGAGCTCACTCCGCCAAAAGCTTAAAACGGTTACGGAAAAGATCGCTGATGAGGAGATGCTCCTTGGAATTCTGAAAGAAGAAGAATCGTTCCTGATCTCCAACAAAGTGATCGCGGGAAAGGATCAGACCCCCGATGCCGGGAATTTCAAATCCCTGTATGACTTTTATTCTTCCGGGATCCGGCAGGTCCGGGAGGGTATCCTTGAAAAGAACCGGTCTCTTTCCACACTAAGGGAGGAGGAAAAAAAGCTGAAGGAGCAAATAGGTCAGCTCCAGGCAGGTAAAGACCTTCCAACAGGGACCATTACGGTCATGGTGAAGGCGCCGGCAGCCACCCAGGCAGCCTTCGAAATAAATTACAGCGTTGCCAATGCCGGATGGTATCCCTCGTACGATATCCGTGTGGATAACCCCGGCGAACCGGCGCGGTTGGTTTATAAGGCGAGTGTATACCAGAATACGGGCATTGAATGGAAGAACGTGATGCTCAGTTTCTCCAATGCCACCCCCGAGCGATCAGGGAATGTACCCAATCTTTTCCCGTGGTATATTAATTTCATACCGGAAAACAATTCCGGTGTCAGACCTTATGTGGAAAGTGCGAAAAAAGCTGTCCCCGCAGCCAGGCAAAGGGAAGCGGCCCCCGAAGCGGCTGAATTGCAGGAACTCGACATGATCGAAACACCCACCGTGGGCGTTCAGAAGGAGAACCGGACAACCAGCGTCGAATTCAGCATTGATGTTCCCTACACAGTAGAGTCGACAGGCAAACCGAAAAATATCGACATGATGCGGATCTCCCTTCCCGCAAAATATGAATACCAGGCCATTCCTCGCCTCAGTACAGATGCCTTCCTGGTTGCAGGAATTCACGATTGGCAAAATTACGACCTGCTTTCCGGCGAAGCGGGTATCTATTTCGAGAACACTTACGTAGGAAAATCCATGCTCGACGTACAGAATGTCAGGGATACCATGAATATTTCCCTTGGCCGTGACCAGGGAATTGTGATAAAAAGGGAAAAGCGGAAGGATTTCACGAGCGACCAGTTTATCGGCGGGAACCGGATCGAAACACGCTCCTGGGAGATCTCCCTGCGGAATAACAAAAAGCTTCCCATACATATCGTTGTCAGTGACCAGGTCCCAATCTCACAAAACAAAGACATCGTAGTGGAAACCATCGAATTATCGGGAGGAAAACTCAATGGCAAAACGGGGATCATCGAATGGGAACTTGATCTCAAACCCGGTGAAACAAAAAATCTTACCCTGGGGTACTCGGTAAAATATCCAAAAGATAAGAAGATCCCACTGTAATATTAAATTCCTTGCACCGGACTGCAGCGGAACAGCATATGGATTCCGCCGGATTACCAGGTACTTTCCAAAGCATCCCCGGGAAGGGCAATTGACATCCACCCGGCAAATTTGTACTTTTATTCTCAAAATTGCCGTCCATGACCGAAATTGTGAACTATAGCAAACTCGATGCCGTCCATATCCAGCTCAAGGATAAAGACGATATCACCGAAATCCCCGTTGCCGCTGCCGAAAACATTGTCTGGATCAATACTCCCCTGGAAGATACCGCCATGGTGAACAGGCTGGGTGAATACTTTGGCATTCACCAGCTCACCCTCGAAGACATAATGAATACGTACCACCTTCCGAAGTTTGAGGCTTTTGAAGATTATTATTTTCTCACCATAAAGTACCTGAAATATACACGGGAAAGCGGAACGGAAATCTTTCATATTTCCCTGGTGCTGAAAGACCGCTATGTGCTTTCTTTTTACCAGGGAAGCACAAATCCCATACTGGATACCGTAAGGGACCGGATCCTGCAGGGAATCGGTCCCCTCCGGAATCTTAAAGCCGATCACCTCTTCTACAGGCTCGTGGATTTTACGGTTGATGAATACCTGAGTATCTCAAATCTTATTAGTGAAGAGATCGACGATCTGGATGACCGGACTTTTATAGGACAGGAAAGGGAAATAACCTCTGAGATCCTGGAGATCAAACGCGAGATCAATACCATCCGCCGCATCGTTCAGCCCCTGCGCGATGATCTCGGGAGGCTCAGGACAAATCCGTCGGGATTGCTCCGTAAATCAACACTGATCTATTTCCAGGATATAAGCGACCACCTTGATCACCTGAGCTCTTCCCTCGATAATTACCGTGAAATCCTCAAGGACATGATGGATCTCCATCTTGCGCACCTCAGCCAGAATATGAATGAGGTAATGAAGACGCTTACCATCGTGGCAACGATATTCATTCCCCTCACTTTCCTTGCGGGAATTTTTGGTATGAATTTCAAGTATTTCCCCGGTCTCAATTGGAAGTTCGGTTATCCGGTGTTCTGGATCCTCAGCATTGTCATCGCTATGCTGATGATCATGTATATGAAAAGGAAAAAATGGTTTTGATCATGGAAGAAGTAATGTGGAATACCGATCCTGGTGAAAAACAGGGACAGGTGACGCGGGCCTGCCCGTTTTTTAAAAGGTGACAGTTTAACCCCGGGCAAAGGGAACCGGGGAATGGAGTGATGCGCGATGCTTGACGAGACGAATAATGACTAGTGACAGGAGAATTGAGGCAAGATATATGCGCCAAAGAACAGGCCCCGCTCTAAACGGGGCCTGTTCTTTTTCATACTGTTTTATACCGGATCAGAAAAGTCCTACAGCAACTGTGAGACCGGCCATTACCACTGACACCATGGTCATCAGCTTGATCAGGATATTAAGCGAGGGACCCGATGTATCTTTGAAGGGATCACCAACGGTGTCACCGACAACACCGGCTTTGTGGGCTTCGCTGCCTTTACCGCCGAAATTTCCTTTTTCGATATATTTTTTTGCATTATCCCAGGCACCTCCTGCATTATTAAGCATACTTGCAAGTGTGAACCCGGTTGTAAGTGCGCCTACCAGCAATCCTACAACACCTGCGACACCGAGGGTGACACCGATAAAGACCGGAACGGCGATGGCCAGGAGTGAGGGTACTACCATTTCTCTCTGTGCACCTCGGGTTGAAATGGCTACACATTTTGCATATTCAGGGGTAGCCTTTCCTTCCATGATCCCGGGGATTTCTTTAAACTGGCGTCTGACCTCATCCACCATTGCGCCGGCAGCACGTCCCACAGCCTTCATGGTCATGGCACAGAATACAAATGCCATCATGGCACCGAGGAAGAGACCGCCAAGAAGCATGGGATTGAAAATGGAGAGATTATAAGCTTCGACAAAATCATCGATATGGGCGGTTGCGATGGATACAACGTGATGGCCGTTTGAGGCTGCCGGGGCAGCAGTGCCGCTGTAGAATATCACTTCACCCACCTGTTTGATCCCATCGGCAGTTTCGGCAGCCATTCTTCCGATCCAGAGCTTCACTTCTTCCATGTAAGCAGAAAGAAGAGCCATAGCCGTGAGAGCTGCTGAACCTATCGCAAAACCTTTACCCGTGGCCGCTGTGGTATTGCCAAGCATATCGAGGGCATCGGTCCTTTCGCGCACTTCGTGGGGCAGTTCCGACATCTCCGCGTTACCCCCGGCATTATCTGCAATGGGACCAAAGGCGTCCGTAGCCAGGGTGATCCCTAAAGTGGACAGCATCCCAACGGCGGCGAAACCGATACCGTAAACACCTTCGGCAAAATTTGTAAATCCGCCTGCAAAACCGAAAGCTGCAATAATTCCGAGAACGATGGTTACAACAGGTATCCACGTGGAAAACATCCCGACAGCGATACCATCGATGATCGTTGTTGCAGGTCCCTGCTGGGCCTGGGTGGCAATTCCGCGTGTTGGCTTATACTCATCAGAGGTGAAATATTCCGTGCCCTGCCCGATGATCACCCCGGCAAGCAGACCGGATACAACGGAACCGAATACACCCCAGGTTATCCATTCAAAATAAGCCAGGGCAGCCATGGCGATAAGTATGAAAACGGAGCTCCCTCCAGTTCCGATGAGGAGGGCGTTCAGAAGATTCTTTTGCGTAGCCGATTCTTTGGTACGTACCATGAAGATCCCCAGGATGGAGAGCAGAATACCGATGGCAGCCACAAGCATCGGGGCCACTATCTTGGTAACCTGGTCTTCTGCCGAGAGCCCGGGCAAAGCAGCCCCGAGAGCGGCCGTTGCCAGGATCGACCCGGCATATGACTCATAAAGGTCGGCTCCCATACCTGCAACGTCCCCAACATTGTCACCCACATTGTCGGCGATGGTGGCAGGGTTACGCGGGTCATCTTCAGGGATGCCTGCTTCAACCTTTCCTACAAGGTCGGCGCCCACATCCGCAGCTTTGGTATAAATACCTCCGCCGACACGTGCAAACAGAGCCTGGGTGGAAGCACCCATTCCGAAAGTAAGCATGGTAGCAGTGATCTCAACCATTTTCTGGTGCTGAGTGATCCCTGCATGAACAAAATCGAGTCCAAGAAAATGCACACCGCTTATCATGTGCTCCGGTGTATAGACAAGCTTCGTAAGAATAACGTACCAGAGAGCAATATCAAGCAGTCCGAAACCGACAACGACAAGACCCATTACGGCACCACTCCGGAATGCAATCTGAAGACCCCGGTTAAGCGACTGCGAAGCGCCGAATGCCGTCCTTGCCGAAGCATGAGTGGCCGTGCGCATACCGAGATAGCCACATAAACCGGAAAAAAATCCGCCGGTAAGAAAAGCAATGGGAACAAACGGGTTCTGAACCCCAAAAAATGCAAGCAGGGCGAGAAGCAACATCAGAATAACAAATACGAGCGCCACAACCCTGTACTGCCGTGTAATGTAAGCCATAGCTCCTTCCCGCACATATTGTGCTATTTGCTTCATTTTTTCGCTCCCTTCCGAATTCTTCATCATGTTCCTGAAGAAATACCAGGCAAATACCAATGCCAGAACTGCCGAAAAGGGTATTATCCAAAAACCCGACATTGTCGCACTGACCCGTGCTACCTGAAGTACATTAAGTGCTTCCATGAGACTTCTCCTTTAAATTGATTTTAGTTATTTTTATAAGGTATTGAATGGTTTCGTAGTTAGAACTCATACGGGGTAGCTTACAGTTAGTAAGCAATATGCCCGCCGAACTTTCATTTTAAATTTTCGAGGCGTAAAGATAATGAAAAATAGTTGGGATTATCAAAAGGAAAGACCAAGTATTTATTAAATGTACTTATGCAGAAATATACATAGTATGACATCCGAAAATCCATTTTTACAGGACTAAAACAATACCTGCAATGATATTCCTAAACATATAATAACATCTCTTTCGAAAAAAATAATTCACATTTTAATGATCGCCTTCATTATTTATTTAAGAAATAATTAATAATTTAATTTGGTTCAGTATTAAAATATTCCCTATATTTAAACCGTCAAAAAAGAATTACTTAATTCAAGTTTAAAAAATCTATTATGAAAGAATTAACCCCCGCTAAATTAGCTGCTGCATTCAGAGAAACAATCATCGAAGACAAGGCCAGAAGCATCAAATTCAAAACTTTTTTTAACAATTTGAGCACTGACCAAAAACAAATCCTTCTGAATTATCTGTTGAAAAATGAAGACCTTGATTTTTTCAAAATCCAGGGTATAATTGAAAAAGAACAGCAGAAAAGGAAAGAACAACTTATCACTGACTACCAGGGCAGAATCGAAGATTTTCAGAAAAAGATCGAAGAACTGAAAAAGTAAGTTCTCCCTGATCCTCCAGAAAATTATGGATAAGCCGGAATTTTTCCGGCTTTTTTTATTTCCCTGTATTCATCTTGAATCCCGATTTTGTATGAAAGCAATGCTAACCCGGGATCCTTTTTTCGATACAATATTCCGGATTTGAAATGCACCTTACAAATTCCTTTTATAAAAAATTTAGAATATTTCCGGAGCCTGCTTTTTTGAATTTTTCCCCCGGCAGGTGCTCTTTAGTATTAGAAAGAAAACTCGATGACCCTTCGGCTCCAGGGACCGGACAATTCGATGAACGAAGAACTTTTCGGATGGTGGTAAGGCAGGCAAAAGGCCCTTCTTGCGAAAGTCACTGAATTTTAAATTTATACATAGAGGCCTTTTGCCTGCCTTACCACCATCCGAAAAGTTCACCCTCTTGAATGAAGTCACTGGTCCCTGAGCGGAGCCGAAGGGTCATCGAGTTTTCTGGCAAACACTATTTAATGGTTTTTATACCCCCCCGTCCATAGATACATTCTGTATTATATCCCCATTTTTTTTACTATCCGGATAGGGTAAATCCGGAATTGATGCATCTTATTATTAAAGGGCCTGGAATTTGAGATAAGCAATTGCTTAAATACCTGCCGGCCCCCAGACTAAATATTACTTCACGGATCCCGGAATATCGTTCAGAACATAAATAAAAAAATTTATGAAAACACTAAAATCAATAATCCTGAGCCTGATCCTGGCAACAACTTTTTTTGCTGCATCACAGATCAATGTTACAGCCGCCCCGTCTTTTCATTCGGTAGATTCACTCATTTATACCGCTTATCACGGAAAGGTAACCGATGGGAGTACGAATGACATATTACCCTTTGCGACCGTTGAAGTCGAAGGTACGAACATCGCAACCATCACAAATATTGACGGGGAGTTCCTTATTAAAGTCGGGAGGGATACCGATGCATCCTCCCTGAAAATTTCCTACATCGGTTATGGGAATAAATACATACCCCTTAAGGATTTTACGATGGACAGAATGCTGACTATCGAGCTAAGTCCTTCCACCGTACATCTCCAGGCTGTCACGATAAGACCACAGAATGCCCCCGATCTCATCCGGCAGATCCTGAACCGGGTGGATAAAAACTACAGCACCAATCCCGTAATGATGAAAGCCTTTTACCGGGAAACTATTAAGAACAGGCATAACTATGTTGCCATTTCCGAAGCTGTTGTTGATGTCTATAAATCCAGCTATGACAGTCAATTTGATTTTGACCAGGTAAAGATCGACAAGGGAAGGAAAAGCGGTGATGTGGAAAAAATGGATACAATCCTGTTCAAGCTTCAGGGTGGCCCCACAATTACACTTCTCCTCGATATTGTAAAAAATCCCTACGTCCTGCTCACAG
Source organism: uncultured Bacteroidales bacterium (assembly GCA_963771005.1). Lineage (GTDB taxonomy): Bacteria > Bacteroidota > Bacteroidia > Bacteroidales > DASQZK01. The sequence continues at coordinate 42,029 of CAVYRO010000003.1, read as the reverse complement.
ATGAGTATAATAAAATATACAATTTTGACATAAGTGATGTAGTATCCATCAATGATAAATTACACTATGTGATCGCATTTAATCAAAAACCCGGTATCGATGCCCCTTACTATAATGGCAAACTATATGTCGAAATTGAAACTCTGGCCATCACCGAGGCCGAATTTGCCCTTAACATGCAAAACGAGGAAGAGGCCGAACGCATCTTCATCCAGAAAAAGCCAACCGGAATGAGGATCACTCCGGAAAAAGCCATCTACCGGACGAAATATACGATGCAGGATGGAAAATGGTATTTCAGCTATGCCAGGGCTGAGGTGAGGTTCAAGGTGAACTGGGATAAAAAATTGTTCAACTCCAATTACACCACTATGTCGGAGATAGCAGTCACGGACAGGAAAACGGTTAATCCGGAAAAGATCAACCCGAAAGAAAGGTTCAAAAGAAATGATATTCTCGATGAATTGGTCTTTACTTACTTCGATCCTGACTTCTGGGGCGATTACAATGTGATCGAACCCGATCAGTCCATCGAATCGGCCATACGGAAGTTAAACCGTAAGCTGAAAAACTGACCGGCTCTTAAAGTGAGAATGATCAACAGAAAAGGCAAAGGACACAGGTCACTGAGTAACAGGCAGGATGAATCAATCGTAAAGTGTCTCACCCTGTGTCCATTGCCCCTTATTCCGGCAGACATCAAGTGAATCTTTTCAGCTTTTTTATACATTTACGGTTTTAGACCGGTCTGAAACACTGAAGAAAATTTATGACAGAAGAACGGTTCATACTTGCAGGACTTAAACGCGGAGATATAAAGATCTTCGAGAATATCTTCCACCGGTACTACCCCGGTTTATGCAACTATGCCGAATCACTGGTGAAGGAGGAAGGATTGCCGGAGGAAATTGTACAGGATGTCTTTTATAATGTCTGGAAAATCCATGCAGAACTCAATATAACCGTAAGCCTTAAAAGCTACCTATATAAAGCAGTATTCAACCAATGCATGATGAACCTCAGGAAGATAAAGCATGAGACACGGCTGGATGAAAAGTGGGCGGTTCAGCAGGTTAGCGGTTACGCCGGCCCCGACGAAGAGATGGAAGAAAAGGAAATCAATTCCCGCATGTCAAAAGCTCTCGACAGGCTGCCCGGGAGAACCCGGCAAATATTCACCATGAACAGGATGGAAGGATTTAAATATAAGGATATAGCAGAAAAACTCTCCATATCCATCAAGACTGTCGAGGCAAATATGGGCAAAGCTTTGAAAGCCCTTCGTACTTCACTGAATGAATTAAGTTCATTTTAATGACCCGGAAATGAAAAAAAATATGGACATAGCCGGCACTTCAGCTCGTTTTCTTGCGGATGAGATGAATGAAAAAGAGAAAAAATTGTTTTTGGAACAACTTAAGAATGACAGCTTTATGCAGGAAGAATTCCTACAAATGAAGGAAACCTGGGACCGTTTTGATTCGGGACCCTCAGATAAATACAGCCGGACAGGCCCTGCCTGGAACCAAATGAAGGAAAGGCTCTCGCACGATGGTTTGCTCAATAGTGAAAATCCCCACGGCCACACCGCCTCCTGGTATCTTCTCAGGGTTACCGCTGCAGCCATTGTCCTCGCGCTGGCAGGCTTCGGTATTTCACGCCTGCTCTCCGGCCGTTCTGAAATACATTATCATACTATCGCGTGGGATGCAAATCACAGTGTATCCGGTTATCTTCTTCCCGACGGCAGCCGGGTTTTTCTGAACGAGGGATCAGAGATCAGCCTGCCAGACCGTTTCACAAACGAACGTACCCTTAAGCTGGAAGGGGAAGCCTATTTTAACGTCACGCACGACCCGGCCCATCCTTTTACGATTAATGCAGCAAAAACCGTAATAACCGTTGTCGGTACTTCGTTCAATGTAAAGGAGTACGAAAATGACGGGACAGTGGAAATCCTGGTGGAAACAGGAAGGGTGAAAGTCAGCGGGAAACCCGGAAGCGATGGCATCACACTCTCCGGAGGGCAGTTCGGCAGGTCTGACGGGAATTCGGCAACCCTTGAAGAATTGCATGACGTAAACTACCTTTCCTGGAAAACCAAAGAATTCCGGTTCGTAAATGAGGACCTCCCGCACATCCTCAACACCCTCGAAACGGCCTATCACGTAAGAGTGGATACAGGTAAGGTCGGGGTGAGCGGCCTGAAGCTGACTTCCACATACAAGGATCAGTCTTTTGAAGCGATCCTCCGGACCATTTGCACGGCTTTTAACTTCTCATACGAAAAAACAGAAAATGTGTATACGCTGACGAAAGAATGAATAAGGATCTTTTAAGATAGGGCCAGGCTGCACAGGTACCGGACCCGGGATAAACAAATAACCTGCATGAAGAATCTGAATTTCAGATCTGAATTCCGGCCGGCATCTCCGGTGCGGAAGATTTTTTTTGTAACTCTGCTACTTGCGGCAGGGTACCTTCATGCGCAACTTCCGGACATCCGGATCTCAATCGACGTCTCAAATAAACCGGCAGAAGACGTAATGGAAAATATTTCATTGCAGGCAGGATACTACTTTACCTACAATGCAGGCCTTTTGCCTGCCAAAAGCCGTGTAACCCTCACCGTCAGGGATCTTCCACTTGAAACTGTACTCGATTCGGTTTTCAGGGACACATCACTCGAATATACGCTCATTGACAAAAATATTGTTATTTACCGCAAGAACAGGCTGCTGACCGGCCTGCCCGGTATTGATACGGTATCATTCAGGAGGATCAGGGGAGAGATCACCGACGCCAGGTCGGGAAAATCACTTCCCTATGCAACCATTGCCTTATTTGAAACAAATATGGGGACCATCAGCAATGAAACGGGGGAATTCATACTTAACATCCCGGCCAACATTGAAAACCCCGTACTGGTGGTCTCCTTTATTGGTTACAGGAACCAATACAGACCTCTATCACTTCCGGCAACCGGCGAAGTACGGATATCCATGAACAAGGATATGGTCTCCCTCCAGGAGGTCATCATCCGTTACCAGGACCCTGCAGCCATTCTTTATGAAGCCATACGGCGGATCCCCGAGAACTACACCGGTGATTTCTCCCTGATGAGCGCTTACTACCGGGAGAATGTCCAGCGAAATAAAAAATTCCTTCTTTTTTCCGAGGCCGCACTGGATATACTCAAGCAACCGTATTCATCGACATCCTCCGACGACAGGGTGAAAATCGTTAAAGGAAGAAAATTCCAGAACATCGATGATGAGGACACCGTACTTATGAAAATTAAATCGGGTATCAGGAGTTCCCTGCAACTGGATATCGTCAAAAGCCTTCCCTATTTCCTTGCACCCGACAGCCGCCATCTCTACGATTTCGACCTCTCCGATATCGTTAGCTATAAAAATACACTGGTATATGTGATCGGTTTCAGGCAGAAACCCCAGGTGAAGGACGCTCTTTATACCGGGGAAATTTATATTGACATGGAAAACCTGGCCATACTTGCGGCCGATTTTAAAATCGATCCCAGGTATATCGGGCAGGAAACCAATACTTTTGTAATTCGGAAAAGTCCGCGAATGAAGATCCGGCCCCTTTCTGCCGAATACCATACCGAATACCGGAAAAGCGACGGAAAATACCACCTCAGCCAGGTACGGGGTGAAGTTCGTTTCAAAATGCGCAAACGTAAAAAGTGGATCGGTTCACTATACTCGCTTAAGATCGAAATGGCCGTGACGGATGTCGAATCCGCTTCCAGGAGACAATTGCGCAGCAATGAGATCATCAATACCGGAATGATCCTCTCCGACCAGAAATTTACTGCAGATCCGGAATTCTGGGGAAATTACAATACCATCGAGCCGGAAGCCTCCCTTACTGAGATCCTCAATAAAATGGGCAAACAGCTGCCGTGGTGATCCCTTAGCACATGCCGGGCTCACTGGCACGAACGGTCGGGATGATTGTAATAACCGCAGGGAAATAACCTTATTTTCTTCCAACACCTTAGTAGAAAATGACACAAATTGTCCCCCCTACCTTATTACCTTATTTCGGGTTAATCATTTTTTGGTAAAATTTAATGTACGTTAGATAATAAGGTTGTCCGATTAGATTTATACAATTTTCCTATTAAGGTTGAAAATTAAAATAAGGTTGCTAATTAAATAACGTGATATTCAAGGTAATAAGGTTGTGCCTTCCATTATCATATACATAAAATACACTGCCGCCACCATAACTTTCACCAATATAATGGGGGTTCTCCGGATTGGATGATATCTGAAATAACCTTATTTTCTTCCAACACCTTAGTAGAAAATGACAAAAATGGTCCCCCCTACCTTATTACCTTATTTCCGGTTAATCGTTTTTTGGTATAAGGTTGTCCGATTAGATTTATACAATTTTCCTATTAAGGTTGAAAATTAAAATAAGGTTGCTAATTAAATAACGTGATATTCAAGGTAATAAGGTTGTGCCTTCCATTATCATATACATAAAATACAATGCCGCCACCATAACTTTCACCAATATAATGGGGTTCTCCGGATTTGATGATATCTGAAATAACCTTATTTTCTTCCAACACCTTAGTAGAAAATGACACAAATTGTCCCCCCTACCTTATTATCTTATTTCGGGTTAATCGTTTTTTGGTAAAATTTAATGTACGTTAAGTAATAAGGTTGTCCGATTAGATTTATACAATTTTCCTATTAAGGTTGAAAATTAAAATAAGGTTGCTAATTAAATAACGTGATATTCAAGGTAATAAGGTTGTGCCTTCCATTATCATATACATAAAATACAATGCCGCCACCATAACTTTCACCAATATAATGGGGTTCTCCGGATTTGATGATATCTGAAATAACCTTATTTTCTTCCAACACCTTAGTAGAAAATGACACAAATTGTCCCCCCTACCTTATTACCTTATTTCGGGTTAATTTTTTTTTGGTAAAATTTAATATACGTATCGTACTCATCCTTATATGTCTGTTTCTTATGATGTTCGGGCTGGTTCAATATATACTTGCATACCCGGTCAACTTCTTTTTTTGAAACTGAAAATGCAGAACATGACATTTGCCATTGAAAAATGTATTTACAGAGTTTGTTTTTATTAATAAAATTTGCCGAACTATTTGCTATTATACCAGCTAATCTCTCTTCGTCCATGTCTGGTGACCGTGACACCAGAAAATGCATATGTTCGGGATTTGCATAAATAGCATATAATTGACATCCGTTGTTATTTACAATTCCTGTTATATACTTTTCAATTCGTTCTCTATTATTATTCAAAATCAATGCCTCACGCAGAAACGTTGTAAAAACAAAATGGGTATACAAATTATTATATTCTACTTTCATCGCTTTATAAATAAGGTAATAAGGTTATACGATTAGATTTATACAATTTTCCTATTAAGTTGAAAATTAAAATAAGGTTGCTTTAGATTTATACAATTTTCCCTATTAAGGTTGAAAATTAAAATAAGGTTGCTAATTAAATAACGTGATATTCAAGGTAATAAGGTTGTGCCTTCCATTATCATATACATAAAATACAATGCCGCCACCATAACTTTCACCAATATAATGGGGTTCTCCGGATTTGATGATATCTGAAATAACCTTATTTTCTTCCAACACCTTAGTAGAAAATGACACAAATTGTCCCCCCTACCTTATTACCTTATTTCGGGTTAATCGTTTTTTGGTAAAATTTAATGTACGTTAGATAATAAGGTTGTCCGATTAGATTTATACAATTTTCCTATTAAGGTTGAAAATTAAAATAAGGTTGAAAACGAAAAGAAGCTAGAAAATTAAAAAAGGTTGAAAACGCTACTCAGATGACCTGATATTCAAAACAATACACTATCACTTCCGTATTCCTACCCCGCCCAATTTTCCCTGTCCAGATTCCGGTAATTCACAGCTTCGGAAATATGGGCTGCGCTTATATTCTCCTCCCCGTCAAGATCGGCAATGGTTCGGGACACCTTCAGGATCCTGTCGTATGCCCTTGCAGAGAGTCCGAGCCTTTCCATGGCATTTTTCAGGATTTTCGCACCGGGCTCATCGAGCCTGCAGTATTTCCTCAACATCCGGCTGCTCATCTGTGCATTGTTATAAATACCCCGGGAACCCGCAAATCTCAGCGACTGCCGCTCACGGGCCCGGATGACCCTGTCCCGGATCACGGAACTTTTCTCTGCCTCCCTGATCTCCGCAAGCTCCCTGAAGGGAACGGGGATGATCTCGATATGGATGTCGATCCTGTCGAGCAGCGGACCTGAGATCCTGTTCAGGTACTTTTTCACGATTCCCGGACCACACTGGCACAAACGGTCGGGATGATTGTAATAACCGCAGGGGCATGGATTCATACTTGCCACCAGCATAAAACTCGCCGGGTATTCAACCGTAAATTTGGCTCTTGAGATGGTAATGATCCGGTCTTCGAGGGGCTGTCGCATGACTTCCAGGACATTTCTTTTAAATTCGGGCAGTTCATCGAGAAAGAGGATGCCGTTATGCGCCAGGGAAATTTCGCCGGGCTGCGGATAGTTTCCGCCTCCTACCAGGGCCACATCGGAGATCGTATGATGCGGATTTCGAAAGGGCCTGCAGGTCATGAGGGAGCTGTTGCCGCCGGTTTTTCCCGCCACCGAATGGATCTTGGTCGTCTCCAGCGCCTCTTCAAGGGTCAGCGGGGGAATAATGGAAGGCAGTCGCTTGGCCAGCATGGTTTTCCCGGCACCTGGGGGTCCGATCATCAGGATGTTATGGCCGCCGGCCGCTGCGATCTCCAGCGCACGCTTCACATTTTCCTGTCCCCTGACTTCGGAAAAATCATTGTCGAACCGGTTTACGCGGTCAAAAAACTCTTTCTTGGTGTCGATCTTTACGGGAGTCAGATCGAGGCTTCCGTTCAGGAATCCGACGACCTCCATGATATTGTCAACGCCGATCACATCGAGTCCTTCCACCACCGCCGCCTCGGGAGCGTTTTCGGAGGGAAGGATCAGCCCGGTGAAATTCTCCTGCCGCGCGGTAATTGCCATGGGCAGTACGCCTCTCACCCTTTGCAGGTTTCCGTCGAGCGAGAGTTCGCCCATGAGCACGAATTCCCGGAGTTTCGTTTCGGGAAGCTGGCTTGAAGCTGCCAGAATTCCTACAGCCAGGGGAAGGTCGTAGGCAGAGCCTTCTTTACGTATATCCGCCGGAGCGAGGTTTACGACCACCCGCTGTCCCGGCCACTTGAAACCATTGTTTTTCAGTGCCGATTCGATACGCTGCTGCGATTCTTTGACCGCATTGTCTGCCAGTCCCACAATAAAGAATTTTGCACCCTGTGCGATATTGACCTCCACGGTGATCGTGGTCGCATGGATACCATGCACGGAACTACCAAATGCCTTTATGAGCATAGCTATATTTTTTGTCTTATACCCCTTAATGTGAAAAAAGGCAAAAAATCAGCTAGTCGGAAAGAGAAATTTCAATAATCTGGATTAAAATGTGGATGATCTTGATGTGCATTTCCTGGATCCGGTCGGAATATCCCTTCCAGGGAACACGGATTTCGACATCGGCCATGCCGCCAATCCGGCCCCCGTCTTTCCCGGTAAGGGCTACGACCTTCATCCCCTTTTTTTGAGCAACCTCAACAGCCCGGATGATATTGGCGGAGTTTCCGCTCGTGCTGATCGCAAGCAGGGCATCGCCTTTTTGGCCATGCGCTTCAATATACCTCGAAAATATAGCATCAAATCCGTAATCATTGGCGGTGCAGGTAAGGTGGGTGGGGTCGGCAATGGCCACGGCCGGGAGAGCGGGACGGTCATCCCGGAACCTTCCTGTGAGTTCTTCGGCAAAATGCATGGCATCGCTCATCGATCCGCCGTTACCGGCCGAGAGGATCTTACCTCCCGAACGGATCGCCGCAACAAGGATCTCAGCGGCGTCTTCAATGGCTGAGATGTTTCGTCCGTCGCGGGTAAAGGTATCCAGGAGGTGAAGGGCTTCTTCCAGGCTTTTACGGATCATGTCCATGGCTGTGTGTTTGGGAAAAGGAAAATATTTTGACGGCACAAAATTCCTTAATTTTATTTAATTCTGAAAATAATAAATCCAAAAAGTCCGGCATATTCGTTATTCTGACCCCGGGCGTGCTTCTCCATTCAGAGTCACTGTAAAACCAGTTTGGCTCCCGGTCCTGAATTTGATATATCCTTGCTCAACAAATACTTATAAATCCACGTTCTTAATTAAGACTCCGCCCCGGGACGCATCTGTAAAATTATTGGTAACTTTACGAATTAAAAAGGAAAATAGGATGGCAATCATAAGATTATTCAAATTGCCCAACAATAAAAAGTTCAATTACCAGCCCCTCTACTACAATCCGGAGAAGGAGGAGAAGGAAGAGAGGAAGAAACGGCTCGAACAGGAATTGGGCATTAAACAGGAGAACACATCGGGATATACGCCAACAATAACCCGCGGGTCGATGCGCACTTATTTTCATAAAAACCGGAAAGCTGCAAGACAGTCTAATTTCCGGCTTGTGCTTATCATACTATTTCTCTTATTTGTCGCATATTTCATCCTCTTCAGGTAACTCATGAACGGAATTATCCATCTGCTCCCCGATGCCGTTGCAAACCAGATTGCTGCCGGTGAAGTGATCCAGCGCCCGGCTTCCGTAGTGAAGGAACTTATAGAAAATGCCGTGGATTCCGGCGCTGATTCCATTACCGTAAATATTAAGGATGCGGGTAAAACGCTTATCCAGGTCATCGACAACGGATGCGGCATGTCGGGTACTGACGCCCGCCTTTGCTGGGAAAGACATGCCACCTCAAAAATAACCACGGCAAATGACCTTTTTGCGATCCGCACAAAAGGTTTCCGGGGTGAGGCCCTGGCCTCGGTCGCTGCCATCGCCGAAGTTGGGCTGAAGACCAAAAGAAGGGAAGATGAACTGGGAACGCATATCCGGATCGGGGCTTCAGAAGTCCAGAGCAATGAACCCGTCGCATGCCAGGATGGCAGCAATTTTATGGTCAGGAATTTGTTTTTCAATGTTCCCGCAAGGAGAAAGTTCCTGAAAACGAATTCGACCGAATTGAGGCATATTATTAATGAATTCAATCATGTTGCCCTGGCACATCCGGGGATAGAATTTTCCCTCCTGCATAATAACTCGCAGATCTTCAGCCTGCCAAAAGGAAATCTCATGCAGAGGATCGTTCATATCTTTGGCAAGTCCTCCGGACAAAGCCTCATACCCGTGAATTCTGAAACCACTCTCGTGAAGATCAATGGTTTCATCGGGAAGCCGGAATTCGCAAGGAAAACCTTCGGTGAACAATATTTCTTCGTAAACAACCGGTATATCAGGCATCCCTATTTCCATAAAGCAGTTACCCAGGCCTATGAACAGATACTCCCCCCCGATTCCGTTCCTTCCTATTTTATCTTTTTCGAGATTGGTGCGGAAAAAATAGATATCAACATACATCCTACAAAGACCGAGGTGAAATTCGAGGACGAACCGGCAGTCTGGCAGATACTCCATGCAGTGGTTCGGGAATCCATTGGCAGGTATAACCTCTCCCCTTCCCTGGATTTTCGAACGGAAGGCGTTGTCGATATCCCGGTTCTAAGAAGCGACACCCTTATCCGTGTCCCCAGGATCGACCTCGATCCTGGTTTTAACCCTTTCGATGAGGAAGACAGAAAGCCCGGCAGCCAGTCGTACCAGGAAAACCGCCGTGTTCCCGAAAATTGGGAAACACTCTACCCGGACAGGCAGAATATACGGAACGGGAATGCCGGAAGCCGCGAGATACCCGCTGACCCATTGAACGGCCAGGTAAAGTTTTTACAGTTCAAGGGGAGATACATCTTCACACCGGTTAAATCCGGCCTCATGTTAATAGACCAGAAAAGAGCCCATGAAAGGATCCTGTATGAACAGAACATGGGAATTCTAAAGAATCATGCCAGTATCACCCAGCAGACCCTGTTTCCGGAGGTCATCGAACTAAACGCCCCGGATTTCGTTACCTTTACTGAAATAAAAGAAGAAGTCAACAGATTGGGATTCGATATCCGTGAATTCGGAAAAAATACGCTCATAATCCATGGTGTACCGGAGACTGTCAAAAATTCCGGTTTGAAATCGCTTATCGAACAAATGCTTGAGAATTATAAGACCTATGATGCCGATCCCGGAACGGAAATAAATGAAAAGATTGCCAAAGCATTCGCCAGGGCATCCGCGATCCCGTATGGCAGGATTCTTGAAACGGAGGAAATGCGTGAACTCGTTGACAAACTTTTCGGATGTGCAAATCCAAATTATTCACCCTCAGGCAAACAGATCATCAAAATTATAAAAACTGAGGAAATCATAAAAATACTAAACTGAATGAGTAGTGCATATGTTGGCCGGGTGGGCAGCACTCCACCCGTAGTAAAAAACCTGATCATCATCAATGTCCTGATGTACCTGGCAACGCTCGGTTTCAAGAGCGCATTCGGGATCGACCTGGACAGGGAACTCGGACTCTACTACGCGGGATCTCCTTATTTTCACCCCTACCAAATCATCACCCATATGTTCCTGCACGGTTCAATCGGGCATATTTTTTTCAATATGTTCGCATTCTGGATGTTTGGAAGAGTACTCGAAACCGTATGGGGAGGAAAACGTTTTTTTATCTATTATATGATCACCGGGCTGGGTGCAGCTTTCCTCCATGAAGTCGTTCTGCATTTTGAACTTGCGAAAAGTATCACCGAGGCCAGACAGGTTTTTGGTATTGATAAATTCACCCCGGAAATCGTTGAACACCTGATCAGGAGCTCCAATCCACTTGCCCAAAAGGTGGGGGTCGGAATGTATGTTCCTACAATCGGTGCATCCGGAGCAGTTTTCGGAGTGCTCCTGGCCTTCGGGGTCCTCTTTCCGAATACGCAGCTTTTCCTGCTTTTTCCGCCCATCCCTATCAAGGCCAAATATTTCGTCATCGGGTATGGAGTCCTGGAATTATATCTCGGGATATCCCAGCCGGGAAGCAATATCGCTCACTTCGCCCATATAGGGGGAATGCTGTTTGGATTCATCTTGCTGAAAATATGGGGTCAGGATAGGAATAAATTCTTTTGATCATTGTAATTGCTGAGATCATGAATATAATGGATGAAATAAGGGCTTCGTTCAAAACGGGAAGCATTTTAACGAGGCTCATTTATGTGAATCTTGGTGTTTTTCTTCTGATCCAGATCTCCATGATCTTCCTTCATCTTTTCAATGCCGGCGGCTATATAGATGAAGCGGTCATTTGGCTCGGTGTACCATGGAACCTCCACATCCTGATCACACGGCCCTGGACTATCATTACCTATATGTTTGTTCATGAAGGCTTTTTACACATCCTTTTTAACTTATTATGGCTTTACTGGTTCGGGAAGATATTTCTTTCCTACCTGAGCGAACGCCAGCTGCTGAGTGTTTACCTTTTGGGAGGCATTGCGGGCGCTCTACTCTATATCATTTCCTATAACATTTTCCCGGGCCTCAACCATTCCAATCCCACTTCGATTGCCATCGGCGCATCAGCCGCTATAATGGCCATTGTCATCGCCATCGGTACTTTGGTCCCCGACAACAAGATCTACATTGTATTTCTGGGTCCGGTAAAGATCCTTTATGTAGCCCTTGCCGGCTTTGTCCTCTCATCTCTCATCGATTTTTCAGTGAACACAGGCGGCAAGATCGCACATATCGGGGGCGCTGCCTTTGGATATTTATTTACCCTGCGATACAAAAGCGGAAGGGATTTTACCATGGGATTTTCCCAATTTATCGATAAATTCTTCTATATATTCAGACCCCGGAAGAAAATGCGGGTTACCCACAAGAAACCGGCGTCCGATGACCTGGAGTACAACCGGATGAAGATCGAAAAGCAGAAGGAAATTGACCGCATCCTGGATAAAATTTCGCAGAAAGGTTACGACAGCCTTACAAGCGAGGAGAAGGAGATCCTGTTCAGGATGAATAAATGACCGATCCAGAGAATTAATAGATCATCCTTGAGAAAAATTTTACATAGGATCCTTGTGTACCTGAACGTCCTGATCGCTGCAGGATTGGTCCTTGCTTACCTCTCCACCGTCATCTCTCCGGAAAAGATCTGGCCCCTCGCCTTTTTCGGCCTGGCATTCCCCTACCTGGTGGCTGCCAATATCCTCCTCCTGATATACTGGACCCTGAGATGGAAAAAAATAGCATTCCTCTCCCTTATTGTCCTTCTGGCAGGAGCCGCTTATATAAATGATTATTTTCCTGTTTTCGTAAAAAAAAATAAAGGGAGTGAAATCCCATCTGAAAATAACATCAAGATTCTTTCCTATAATGTGAGGGCTTTCAATATTTATGAATGGCTCGCCGATCCGAATACCAATAAGGGGATCTTTAATTTTATCCGGAGCGAGCATCCTGACGTGATCTGCATCCAGGAATTCTACACGAATAATAAATCAACCCTTAATCCTCAAAATATCGACAAACTCTTCGGTGAAACGCCATACCATCATATCCGGTACAGCATCAGCACAGGTAAAAATACGGGGTATGGAAACGCAACTTTCAGCCGTTTTCCGATTGTCGGACGAGGAGTGATCGCCTTCGACCGGTCGAGAAACATGGCCATTTATACCGATATCGCCTTTAATAATGATACCATCCGCATCTATAACAATCACCTCCAATCGGTGAACTTCCATTCCAACAATTACCGGTTTATCGACAGCCTCAGCCTGCGTTACAATGAAAAACAGCTCCGTGAACTGCAGGACATCTCAAGCAAGCTCAAACTTGCTTACATCAAACGCGCCAACCAGGCTGACAAAGTCTCGGCCAGTATTCATCATTCCCCTCATCCCGTCATCGTATGCGGTGATTTTAACGATACCCCGGTATCCTATGCCTATCATACCATCAGAAAGGGACTCGACGATGCCTTCATCCGGACGGGCAGCGGTTTGGGAAATACCTATCTGGGGCGGCCCTCCTTCAGGATCGATTACATATTGTATAGTGATGAATTCAAGGCTATTGACTTCGAAAAAGTAGAGGCAAAGTTGTCGGATCACTTCCCTATCATGTCCACCCTTCGAAAATAATCTAAACCCTTGGGGATTTCATTTGTTACTAGAGAAATATCAAAAAGGGAGGAACTATGGCTTTTACATTGGATATCGGAGAGAAGGCGCCTGATTTTGAACTTCCTGCAACCGACGGGAAGACTTACAGGCTTAGTGACTTTGATGACAAATTTCTTGTGATCTTTTTTACATGCAACCACTGTCCTTATGTTCTTGGTTCGGATGAGATCACGAGAAAAACCGCAGAAAAATTCACTGCTTATGATGTGCGTTTCCTGGCAATAAATTCGAACAGCAAAAACACCTATGAAGAAGACAGCTTCGAGAATATGGTAACCCGGATGGAAGAGCATAAATTTCCATGGCTTTACCTGCACGATGAGTCGCAGGCAACAGCGGAGGAGTATGGGGCACTGCGTACGCCTCATTTCTTCGTGTTCGACGAAAACAGAAGACTGGTTTACACCGGCAGGGGTGTTGACAACCCCAGGGATGCTTCAAGGATCACGGTGAATGACCTGGAAAAAACCCTTGATCAGCTGACAAAAGGTGAAGAAGTGACTGTGAAAAAGACCAACCCCATAGGTTGCACGATAAAATGGGAAGGCAAGGATAAACACTGGATGCCTGTCGAGGCTTGTGACCTTATCTGATCCGTTTCTCTTATGGATCACCGGTGAGGATATCCGAAATATCACTGAATTTAACCTCAAACCGGGCAGACAGGATATGCCTGGCCATGTCGAAAATCCCCGTTTTGGCTTTTGCCATGATCACGGAATCACTGGTACAGATCAATCCGTATGTGACTGCAATGAGTTCATGGTCGGGTGATCTCACCGTAACCGCTGTACCTTTCAAACCATTTTCCTCCATAAAAATCCCGAGGCGTTGAGCCAGCCTGCCACTGTTTGAAACGGGTGCATCCAGGAGAAAATGATACTCCGCAGCGGAATGTGATACCATGAAATCTGTTACAAGACTTATCGTCCTTTCAAAAATTTTTTTATTCCCGAATCGGCCCCTAAGCTCACCGGTATCTCTGACGATTCCGTCATCGGAGATATAAACCGGGCGGCCGGTGAGATAATTTCCTACGGTAAACAGGATATTGTAACAATCGACATAGAGTGCATGATCGCCCGGATCACAGACAATTTTAGCTTTCCGCAGACCGGCGGAGACCTTGTCGGAAATACCCCGGTAAAGAAGAGACCGTTCCTGACCGCTTAACTGGTACCTGTCCCCGACCAGTTTAATGCTCGCCTTCTGCGGATACGACCGGTCGAGAAGGTACCGGTAATCCTTCGCTGCCCGGATCAGCTTCCCGCTGAACATCATTCGCTCTCCAGCGGTTGCTGACCCCTGAAGTATTTCATGAATTGTACTCTCTCGAATGCGGCCGGATTCGCCGTTTCATGCCGGCTCATCTTGGCCTTGAACTCATCGACAGAACCATAGCCCTTCTTTTCCATCCATTTTATAAGATCATCGAGCATAACCCGGGCATGAGGTATCCCGTTTCGATAGAAAGCCGAGGCCACCTGCACCGCTGACGCCCCTGCCAGCAACATTTTAATCAATGCTCTTCCATCATGTACACCCGTGGATGAAGCGATGTCACATTTCACAAGATCATGCATAATAGCCGTCCATCGCAGCGTATTGGTAAAGTCGGACGGATTGCTGAGAACACTGGAGGTGGTGATCTCCAACGTATCAATATCGATATCGGGACTGTAAAACCGGTTAAAAAGAACCAGGCCTTTTATTCTTGATTCGGAGAACTTCCGGAGCATTATGGCAAGATCGGAGAAATAAAAGCTCGTTTTCAGGGCAACAGGGATCTTTACCCTGGAAGTCACTTCCTTTATGATATCAAAATATACCTGCGTATTCTCTTCTTTCGTCCGGTTGATGTCAGAAGGCATGATAAATACATTGAGTTCCAGTGCATCGGCACCGGCAAGTTCGAGCTCCCGGGGAAAATAAGTCCATTGCTCAGCCGTGATGCAGTTGATACTCGGGATCACCGGGATATTAAGCTCTGAGCTTGCATTTTTAACAAGCGTGAGATATTTCATGGTACTCTCCTCACCGGGTTCGTCGTTGTAATCATAATACTCAAGGGCTTCCGGGTATAAAAAACTCTCAGAATTCATCCGGGCGAGCGAAGCCCGTTTCTCGAGGCGGATCTCTTCCTCAAAAAGAGATTTAAGAACGACGGCGCCCGCTCCCGATTTTTCAAATTGCTTCAGGTTGGATATATTGTCGGTTAGCCCTGAAGACGCAGCAATGAGGGGACTCGGTAGTTCAAGCCCCATGTAATGGGTTGAGATATCAGCCATAGCATTAGGTTTTGTGGTTTCTTTACTAAACAATATTAACCGGTATATGGTGCATTTCCGCCTGAAATTTCGGATGCCCGGTCAGCATATTCCGGCAACAATCACTTTTACCTGCCTTCATGGAATGGCGCAGCCGGTGAAGGATGAAGCCTCATGGTATCTTTTTGACTGGTGTTACGTATACGTGATCAGTTTATTTATACATTTGTTTAATAACCCCTAAATTACCGGATATGAAAAAGTACTTGGTTTTGATATTTATGTCGGTCTTTATCCTCGGCACTTCCTGCAAAGATGGTAAAAGCTGGTTCGGCAAATCGGGCAAACGCGTTAAACAGGAGGACTTTGCACTTCTTGCCAAGAAAAACAGTGAACTTCAGCAACAGATACATGATGATTCTGTCCGTTTTGCACAGCAACTCGCTGCTATACGGAATGATTACGAGGACAAATTGAATGTTGTGCAAAAAAATGTCGAGTCGGGCAAAACCGCGGATTCGAATGAATATTACATTATTGTCGGCAGCTTTAAAAATCAGGCATATGCACAGTCATATTCAGATAAGGTGAAATCCATGGGTCACGAGGGCAGGATCATCCAGGGTCCCGGCGATTTTCAACTCGTTACATACGGTACGTTCAATTCCCTGAAAAATTCATTGCCGGCATTGAACAATGCCCGGACCGGTGTGGCCACCGAGGCGTGGATTTATTTTATGGATTAGAAGGGAGAACGGGGAGGGTATTTCCGTTTCAGAGGTGGCCCTTAGATCAACCCTGAACATATGGGAACCGCTCCGCGGTTCAGGGTCTATCCTACATCATACTGCAGGTACAATTTCAAAATCCCGGCGATTTATTCATGGAATCAACCTGTCCGGATATCTGGTACTCTGCTTAAGTTACGGTCAAACCCGGATTTTGAAATTCTACCTGCAGCTAATTAATGGGCACCGCTCCGCGGTGGGTTTATCCCACGATATAAAATCCAGCCAGCCCGAAGGTTTGATCCATAAAAACCCGCATTCATGGTAATATTCCAATTAATCCATTTATCGTATTCGAAGGAAGAACAGCCCGGAGGGCTGCCCATTAATTAGCCATGGGTGGGAGCAACAGGAGGATAAACCACAGTCATTACCATATTTCCGCCTGTTGCTCCTACCCATGGATGAACGCCGGAATTGGTATCAAACCACGGAGTGGTTTCCATATTTCAGGTTTGATCCACCCGCATTCATGGTAATATTCCAATTAATCCATTTATCGTATTCGGAGGAAGAACAGCCCGGAGGGCTGCCCATTAATTAGCCATGGGTGGGAGCAACAGGAGGATAAACCACAGTCATTACCATGTTGTCGCCTGTTGCTCCTACCCATGGATGAACGCCGGAATTGGTATCAAACCACGGAGTGGTTACCATATTTTATGAATACCAACCTATTCCTACGACGAACTACCCGTCATAATGAACAGCGGCTGAAACTCAAAGCTCTTATAATGCGGCCGGTACCGGTCCGAATTGTAATGCTTCCGGATGTCAACCAGTTTCTTTGAATTAGTAACCACATCGAGCGGTGCATTATCGTACCTTCCATTACGGAGTACGATAAGACGCCCGTGAATACCTTTCATGATCAGGTCGAGGGCAAGATTTCCATATGCCATGGGCACGATGGAATCGATAGCGTCGGGATCCCCTCCCCTGACAAGGTAACCCAGCTGTTGCTCAATAACATTGATGGCAAGTCCTTTATTAAATTTGGGTGACAGTTCCTTGATCTTCCGGGAAACCAGGTCGCCGATGCCACCCAGTTTCGAATGCCCATACATATCCTTTTCCTGGGAGCGGTACATCATTTCTTCCATCCCTTCAAAGGTGGCGCCTTCCGAAACCAGGACAACCGAATAACGGCTTGGGTTCCGGGCCCTGTCCTCGATCAGGAGTTTTGCCAGTTTCTCAATATTGAAACGGTATTCGGGAATCACACAACGGTTTGCTGCACCGGCCATGGTGGGCAGCATTGCGGTAAAGCCGGCATAGCGGCCGAAGACTTCCATCACCAGGATCCTTTCGTGTGAGCCGGCAGAGGTCCGAAGGGTATTCGTATAGTTGATCGTACGGGTGATACAGGTACTGAAACCGATGCAGTAATCGGTGCCCGGGACATCATTGTCCATGGTTTTGGGAATGGCGATGACTTTCAGGCCTTCCTGGTATAACCTAACGGCATAGGATAGGGTGTCGTCACCGCCTATCGGAATGAGATAGTCAATTCCCAGGAACTCAAGATTTTTCAGGATCTCATCGGTGAGATCATTGACATCCTTATCATAAGCCTCCTTCAGATGAACGGGAACATGTTCCCGGGGAACATGACTCGGCCTTGTCCTGGAAGTATGCAGAAACGTACCGCCTGTCCTTCCCGCCTTGTTTACGATCTCCTCTGTGAGGACCATGAACTTATCCGAATTATCGGCTTTCTTGTCCCTGACAAGTTCCATGATTCCTGCCCATCCCCTTCGCAGGCCGAGTACCTGGTACCCTTCCCGGAGTGCCCTGATGGTGATCGCACGGATAGCCGGATTCAATCCGGGAACGTCACCGCCCCCTGTCAATATACCAATGGTACCCTTTTTTCGTCTGACCTCTGCCATAGTCTTGAATTTTTTATAGATTACGGATTATAAGAATTTCCCATAAATTTAAATGAAATCGTTATAAATAACAACGTTTGATTTTAACAAAAAGAAGATGACAGGAAAATTAGAAAAATCGTCATCACGAACCCCGGCTCAGGCAGACGCATTTTTTTCAGTATAAACTTATGCATTACACCGCTTAATACAAGGACGCGAAGCATTCCCTGAGCGGAGCTTCGCGTCCTGTTTATTTTTCCCGCCCGGATTTTTTTCTTCAGAAGGCAGGATAATTCATCTTAAATTTCCCGGAAATACCGGTTATTCATCCCATTCAAGAATCTTGAAAAAATCAAATTCCTCGGGTTCCTTGACAAATTTCTTTGCACCGCGGTAATCGGCTTTTGTGATGTAATGAAGATTGTTCTTGTAAATGAGCTGTACCTTTTCGGACTCAACATTTACGAGCCGGGGCTTCACTTTTCCGCATTCATCTTCCACATCATGGAGATAGAGGGGATTGATATCGCCTGCGCGGTCTACCGTTACCATACAACCCGTCTCATCTCTTTTGAAAAGCTTGTACACACCAAGTCCCAGCCTGGTGGCATAGGCCAGGTCGTAGGCTATCGGACGGCAGCATCGCAGTTCGTACCCCATTTCATTCGGCCGGCTCTTTACAGTGATCCGTAAGGATTTCAGTTTCTGCTGAACAAGCATATTGAAAATATGGGATTTGCTCACATTACCCAGCTCGGGATGCCCGTGGTCATCATAGGTGAAATTAATGCCTGTGGCGATGATCTCTTCATCACTCATAAAATGGAAAACCCCTTCGGAGATAATAGCCACGCCATAATCAATCCCAAGCAGCCT
Source organism: uncultured Bacteroidales bacterium (assembly GCA_963771005.1). Lineage (GTDB taxonomy): Bacteria > Bacteroidota > Bacteroidia > Bacteroidales > DASQZK01. The sequence continues at coordinate 22,949 of CAVYRO010000003.1, read as the reverse complement.
GCGTTTCACCATGGAGGAAATAACGAGATTGGTGATCTTTTCAAAGGTGATCTTGGTTTTATTGAACATCTCGGGTATGATGATCATCGGGTAATGACAGGCTGTGCCGATCCCGAAAGCCAGGTGACCGGCCTCGCGGCCCATCGCCGAAACGACGAACCAGTTTCCGCTGGTACTGGCATCTTCATAGATCGTAGTGGCAAGCCTCACTCCTTCTTCCTTGGCCGAATGATATCCGAAGGTGGGCGTTCCCTCTGCCAGCGGAAGGTCATTATCGATCGTTTTGGGAACATGGATATTTTTTACATCCAGGGACTGGCCGGCCAAAAACTTGCTCAGCCGGTTTGCAGTCGATGCGGTATCATCACCGCCGATCGTCACCAGGAGTTTTACATTGTTCTTCTTGAAAAAATCAACTTTGAATTCTTCATCCTTCGGCTTATAACGGCTCATTTTGAGGGCTGAGCCTCCCCTGCTGTATATCTGGTCGGCATAGTCAAAGTCAAGGTAATCATATGTCGGCTCGTCGGCCAAAAGGGATTTGAAACCGCCGTTCAGCCCGATTACCGTGTAACCGTTCTGAAGGAAAATTTTCGTAACACTGCTGATCACAGTGTTTATACCGGGGGCGGGTCCCCCTGCACATAAAATAGCTACTGCGTCTTTCATAAACAATGATCTGTTTTCTATAAAATCTGGTAATTAATTTCAAACTATTTTTCTGAATGTCATGTCCGGGACTGTGCCAGATCCCCATCTGCAACCAGGATCAACATGGTATAACCGGAAAGACGCTATCCGAATTGCCTGGTATCCGGAATTTTTTACACTTATCTTAGCCGGAATTATACCCACTGAGATCCAGAATCCCCCAAAGCCCACAAATATCGCCATATCTTTTGAATATCCCGGTTAGAAAAATTCTAAATTATCCCAAAGTTTATCGCTATTTTTGCAATTCGGTTGCAAAAATTACGAGGATGAATTTTCCGGAGATGCTTAAATCATACAACCTCAGCCTGACGCGGAGCCGGCTCAGATTGCTAGAGATCCTGGATGGTGCGAGCATCCCCCTTTCCGAGAGGGATATCGAATTGCGGATGGGAATGACATGCAACCGCACCACTGTTTACAGGAACCTCACCACTCTTGTGGGCAAAGGTATTGCTCAACGGATCCTGTCGGACGATTCCGTCAAATACAAAATTCTCCACGGGGGGGATGGTTCTTCCCGGAAACATGATCATGTCCATTTTCAGTGCCGTTCATGTAACCGTGTCTTATGCCTGGAAGATCTTATGGTAAAAGATTATATATTGCCCGAGGGATTTTCAAAGATCGAAAATCAATTTCTCATTGTCGGGATTTGTAAAGACTGCAATTATGTGGGAAAAAATTAAATACCTGGTTTTTGAAAATCCCGTGTCGGCTGGAGTGAGCTGGTTACTTACGGGGATCATGATCCTACTGGTAAAATTCTACCGGTATTTCATCTCACCCGTTCTGCCCAATTCATGTCGCTATACCCCCACTTGTTCTGCCTATGCCATTGAAGCACTTAAGATGCATGGATTCATCAAGGGCACCATCCTGGCAGTTATGCGGGTTTCACGGTGCAATCCCTGGGGAGGCCACGGCCATGATCCGGTGCCACCAAAAGGAGCAAAAATAGTAAGGTTTAGAAAAATGAAATCCAAATAGTTGATAACAGCAGGAAAAATCTCATCTGAGAGATTTTCTTTCTCCGGCGATCGCCGGTATTTTTCTTACGAAAAGTATCACCTGCTTTTCGAACAGGCTTCCATTCCTTTCTTCCCCATATTATCTTATCTTTGTTATCTGAACCCCTATTCCGGAAAAAATATGAGTAGAAGAGAAATCATTGAGAATGCCTGGGATAACCGGGAATTATTAAAGGATGAAGAGGTACAGGCCGCCATCACAGCTACCATCGCTGATCTCGATAAAGGGATTATCCGCGTAGCCGAAAAGTCCGGAGACGACTGGATTGTAAATCAATGGGTAAAAAAGGCCGTGATCCTTTATTTCCCCATCAGGCAGATGGAGACCGTGGAGGTGCCGCCTTTTGAATTCCATGACAAGATCCCGCTTAAGTCCAATTACAGTGCGCTTGGTGTCAGGGTGGTGCCACATGCTGTCGCACGGTACGGATCTTTTCTCGCGAAAGGTGTGATCATGATGCCTTCCTATGTCAATATCGGGGCATATGTGGATGAAAATACCATGGTCGACACCTGGGCTACCGTTGGTTCATGTGCGCAGATCGGCAGGAACGTTCATCTCAGCGGTGGTGTTGGTATCGGCGGGGTTCTCGAACCCGTGCAGGCTGCGCCTGTAATTATCGAGGATCACTGCTTTATCGGGTCCCGCTGTATTGTGGTGGAAGGAGCCCGGATCGGGAAAGAAGCGGTGCTGGGCGCCAATGTGGTCATCACCGGATCGACAAAGATCATCGATGTGACCTCAACGGAACGCATCGAATACAAAGGGTATGTACCGCCCCGCTCCGTGGTGATCCCCGGAAGTTACACACGAACTTATCCGGCCGGCGATTTCCAGGTGCCATGTGCATTGATAATCGGCAGAAGGAAGGAATCCACCGACCTGAAGACCTCTCTCAACAATGCCCTGAGAGAATATAATGTCGCATTCTGAAAGACCATGAGAATAGGTTACGACGCAAAAAGGGCGTTCCACAATTTCAGCGGACTTGGAAATTACAGCAGGAACATCATTACCCTGTTAAGCCGCTATTACCCTTCCGATACATATTATCTTTATACACCCTATACAAGGGTCCTGGAGAACTTCCCGCCCCCGGGAGCCGTGACAAGGACACCGGGATCTTTCCTTGCCAGGAAGTTCCGCTCAGCCTGGAGAACCATGGGCATTTCAAAGATGCTCCGAACGGACAGGATCGATATTTACCACGGACTCAGCAACGAATTGCCCGTGAAGATCCCGGGCCGGACCCGCTCCGTGGTGACCATTCACGATCTTATATTTATCCGGTACCCGGAACTTTATCCCCTAATCGACCGGGCGATTTACCATCGAAAACTGAATTATGCAGTGAAGTCTTCAAACCATATCGTAGCTGCAAGTGAGCAAACCCGGAGGGATATCATAAAATTCACAGACACTCCGCCTGAAAAGATAAGTGTCATATACCAATCCTGCGATACGTCTTTCGGGGAGAGGGCGGTACCGCAGACCCTGGAGGCAGTAAGGAAAAAATATGATCTGGAAGAACCATTCATTCTCAGTATAGGGACCATTGAAAAGAGAAAAAATCTGCTGAGCACGGTAAAAGCGCTGCATGCCGGCAAAACGGGGCTTCCCCTGGTTATTGTTGGCCGTGAAACCGATTATGCCGCCGAGGTCCGGTCCTGGATCACCCAACATGGTATCCGGAATGTCAGGTTCCTGAAAAATGTCCCGATGGCCGATCTTCCGGCCCTTTACCGGTTGGCTCTTATGTTTGTTTACCCGTCCTCCTTCGAGGGCTTCGGAATTCCCGTCCTGGAGGCGATCACCTCGGGTGTGCCCGTGATTGCCGGTACAGGGAGCTGCCTCGAAGAAACGGGTGGTCCCGGCTCCATATACATTGATCCGGCTGATATCGAAGGGTATGCCCGGGAAATAGAAAGGCTCGCCGGCGATGAACAACTGCGTCAAAACATGGTTGAGAAAGGAAAGGTATTCGCCGGTCAATTTTCCGGTGAGAAAACAATAGGTAAATTGCACGGACTGTATGAATCCATCATCTGAATTCAGGGAGGACATTAGAACGGCAACGCGTATTATGAAGGAGGGAGGGATCATTCTCTATCCCACCGATACCATCTGGGGCATAGGATGTGATGCAACCGATGAGGCGGCCGTTGAACGGATCTACAGGTTGAAAAAAAGGGAAGATTCCAAATCGATGCTCATATTGCTTGATCACGAAGGACGCCTGGAAAGATATGTCTCCGAAGTCCCCGATATCGCATATGAACTCATTGAAGTAAGTGACCGGCCGCTGACCCTGATCTATCCCGGGGGCAAGAAACCTGGCTCGTAATCTTGTGGCCGCGGACGGCAGCATCGGCATCCGGATCACCCGCGAGGAATTCAGCCGCGACCTGGTGGGCAGTCTGGGCAGGCCTGTGGTCTCCACCTCGGCAAATGTCTCAGGTCAGCCTTCACCTCCTGATTTCCTCAGCATTTCCAAAGAGATCAGGGAAGGCGTGGATTATGTGGTAAGATACCGCCAGGACGATACCGCAAAAGCCTCCCCCTCTTCCATTATCTCTCTCGGCACGGGAGGACAGGTGCGGATCATCAGAAAATAATCCGGCTATTTAACATCCTTCAACCACCTCATAATACGGGATTCATTTGTATGATTTTACCGATCCGCTTCCGGAAACCCTGGAACTCACCTGGGGTTTTCCTTTGTAGACAATGCTTCCGCTTCCGGCAATGGAGGCTTCAAGATCATTGGTCACGTTCACCATACATTTTCCCGAACCACTGATCTTTCCCTCAAATTCACTCACCTCGAAGCCGAAGGCCTCGATCTTGCCGGATCCGGAGACAGAAGCGCCGAATTCATCCGACCGGCCCGTCAAATTGATATTGCCCGAACCTGAGATCCTGGCATCCATTTCTTTTGCATTCAGATCATCGAAGGTGATCTCTCCGCTTCCGCTGATCCTGAGAGTCATCTCATCTGCTTTGAAAGTGGAGTTTGACATCACCCGGGCTGATCCTGCAACGGATATACCTTCCAGTCCGGGAACCGTGATACGTATGGTCACCTCTCCTTTCAACCGGTTAAAAGGTTCGCGCAGCCCGAGTTCCAGCTTCCCGTTGTGCACCTCGGCCCGGATCCTGTCGAGGGTCTCCGGATCAGCATCGATCACAAGTTTCTGCGGTGAACCCTGCTCGATGAAGATCTTTGCGGAGAGAGCAATATTCAATGAGGTAAACGGATCAACCTGCACAATGTCATCCTTGACGGATTTGACATGATCCTGTTTTGTCGAAAATCCTGCCAGGAACAGAATGGTAAAAACAGAGAATACGGTAAAAAGCCTGATTGAAGTTTTCATGGTCTGATAGTTTTTAATCCTGCTCTAAAGACTCCCGGAAATTCATGATGTTGCATATGATGAAATAAATTAAGAACTTTCGCCCTCTTTAACTGGAATAAATTGAGATTATGGATCAGAATTCAAAGCTCTTCAGGCACATCACGCCTGTCCAGGTCAGGTTCAACGATATCGATATCATGGGCCATGTAAATAATTCGGTGCATCAGAATTATTATGATCTGGCAAGGATAGAATATTTTAAGGTTGTACTGCGGGAAGAGATCGACTGGTTTGGATTTACCGTCGTCATCGCTTCCATCACCATCGATTTTTACAAGCCTGTTTTATTGCAGGAAAAAGCGGCCGTACGCACCAGGGTCGAACAGATCGGGGAAAAGAGCCTGACCATGATCCAGGAACTGTTTAATCCCGAAACTGGGGAAGTAAAATCATTTAACCGGGCCGTCCTGGTCGGTTATTCCAGAAAGGAGGGGATCACATCCGGAATACCCGAAAGCTGGAAATCCGATATCACCCGTTTCGAAGACCGGGTCAGCCTGAAATACCCGGTTAGTTCAAACTGAGGTATGGCATTTCACCGTATCATAATTCCGTAAGGCCCTCCGGAAGATTCATATAGATCACTTTTTTCTTACGGTCAAGCCGTATCACCAATTCTTCACGGACAGGGATATAAACCTCTTTGTCATCTGAACGGACAAGGAAAAGAGGATTGGAGGGGTTATCGGCAAATTCTTCGATCACTCCGGTGAAAGCGCTCCTCTCGTCAATGATACGAAACCCTTCCAACAATGATGCCCCGGTCAATGAAAAATCAGGGTTGCCGGACAGGGACGGATTGCCGAAAAGGTTGCATCCCCGGTATTTACCCGCCTCGGTTTCAGATCCGATAAACCCGAATTTCACATAAGCCATATCGCCCATGGGCCGGATCTCTTCAATAAAAAAGGGAACCAATGTTCCTTCGATTTCGAAGAACAAGGGTTCCCCTGGTTCAATATCATCAGCAAAGGGACCTGTCAGACGGATCAGCACATTGCCATCTTTGCCATGTGGTTTGGAAATATACCCGATCTTAGAACAGTTATCCCTTATCATGCGGGATTTATGCTTATGATTCTTTTTTTTCGCTGTCTTCTTCTGCCTTTTCGTCGCCGGCAGGTCCTTCGGTGGATTCAGCCTTCGTCTCTTCTGCTGTGGTTTCCTTTGCTTCTGCTTCGGCAGTTGCTGCTTCAGTTTCAGCTTCGGCAGTTGCTTCTTCAGGTTCTGCAGTTGCTGCTTCAGTTTCAGCTTCGGCAGTTGCTTCTTCAGGTTCTGCAGTTGCTTCTTCGGTTTCAGCTTCGGCAGTTACTTCTTCAGGTTCTGCAGTTGCTTCTTCGGTTTCAGCTTCGGCAGTTGCTTCTTCGGGTTCTGCAGTTGCTTCTTCGGTTTCAGCTTCGGCAGTTGCTGCTTCGGGTTCTGCAGTTGCTTCTTCGGTTTTAGCTTCGGCAGTTGCTGCTTCGGGTTCTGCAGTTGCTTCTTCGGTTTTAGCTTCGGCAGTTGCTGCTTCGGGATCGGCTTCGGCAGTTGCTTCATCAGCTTCGGCGGTTACCTCTTCCGGTTTGGCAGCAGTTTCTTCTGCAGCGGTCTCAACCACGGCTTCTTCAGCAGGTACTGTCTCAACTTCAGCGGTTTCATCGGCTTCTTCAGCCCGGACTTCACTTAGTTCGGATCTTCTTTTAGCCAGTTCTGCAGCTCTCGCTTCTTTGATTTTGGATTCTCTTGCCAGACGTTCTTTTTCAAGTTCATCTTTCGATTTGGCCAGTGAATCGACTTTGTTTTGGATCCTGGCTTCTTTCTGGGTCAACCATTCGGAAAACCTCTTTTCGGCCTCTTCATCCGAAAACGCATTTTTGTTCACTCCTTCCATAAGATGCTTTTTGTACATCACACCTTTGTATGAAAGAATACCTCTGCATGTATCTGTAGGTTGAGCGCCTTTGCGGACCCAGTCAAGTGCTTTGTCGAAGTCCAGGTCAATCGTAGCAGGATTAGTATTAGGATTATACGATCCTATTTTTTCTATGTATCTACCATCCCGTGGCGCCCTGCTATCAGTTACAACAATGTGATAAAACGGCTTTCTTTTGCGGCCATGTCTTGTCAATCTGATTTTTACAGGCATACTCTTTTAATAATAAATAAATTAAACCTACATTTTTTTAAAGTGGACGCAAAGATAAAGTTTTAATACATAAGTTCAAAGGCTTAGTTAAAAATAGTATTAAATATTGAGAGGCAGGAAGTGGAGTGAAAAAAGGCATGACGGTAGTCCGGTTTTTTATGATTCTTTATTAACAACCTCTGGTAATCCCGTTCAATTATGCTAATTTTAAAGATCGTGGAGCTTCTGAACAAAGCTCTGTAATTCAATATTTTAACTTTTCAAAATTGAACTGTGGTGGAGTGGTTCCTGATTTTTGATACGGAGACGACCGGATTACCCCTGAAAAACGATGCGCCCCCGGAGGACCTGGAAAACTGGCCCCGGCTGGTACAACTGGCCTGGCAATTGCACGATCCGGAAGGCAGTCTGGTAGCAGCGAAGAGCCACATCATCCGGCCTGACGGATTCACAATTCCTTACAGTGCTGAGAAGGTGCATGGTATTTCGACGCAAAAGGCGCTCGATGAGGGAGAACCGCTTTCCGCTGTCCTCGGGAAGTTTGCCGGTGATGTCGGAAAATCAAGGCTCCTGATAGGTCATAACATAGATTTTGATGTCAATATCATCGCAGCGGAATTTATCCGTTCAGGCATTTCCAGCCTTTTCAGTGAAAAACCCAAGCTCTGCACGAAGATTGAAAGCACCTATTTCTGTGCCTTGCCGGGAGGTAAGGGAGGAAAATTCAAATGGCCGAACCTGGCCGAGCTGCATCACAGACTTTTTAACGCGGATTTCACCGGTGCCCACAATGCATCTGCCGATGTGATCGCCACGGCCAGATGTTTCCTTGAACTTGCCAGGCAGGGAGTCTTCAGGGAAACCAAACTTTATTTCACTCCCGAAGAATATCGGCGGTTCCTGGAATGTAACCCTTCTCCTTTCAAACCTGCCGCCGTTGAGATCATCCCGAATTCAGGGCCGCCCGAAGAAACGGCTCTTCCTGAAACCGTTACGGCACCAACCCCGGCTGCAACAGCCGTTGTACCTTTCACGCACCTGCATGTTCATACACAATACTCCATCCTCGATGGCGCCGCAGCCATCCCCAGCCTTGTGAAAAAAGCACGCGAAGATGGTATGACGGCCCTGGCCATGACCGATCACGGAAATATGTTCGGTGCAAAGGTATTTCATAACGAAGCAAAGAAAAACCAGGTCAAACCCATCATCGGCTGCGAAGTATACGTGGCCCGCAGATCCCGGCACGACAAGGAAGACAAGACTGACGGGGGCGGCGAACACCTCATCCTTCTCGCCAAAAATAAAACCGGCTACCAAAACCTTACCCGCATGGTTTCCCTTGGCTGGACCGAAGGGTTTTATTACAAACCAAGGATCGACAAAGAACTCCTGAGAACCTACCATGAAGGGCTGATCGCTTCTTCCGCCTGCCTGGGCGGGGAGGTGGCCCGCACCCTGATGAACAACAGCGTTGAGGAGGGTGAAAGAGTGATCCTGGAATACCGGGAGATCTTCGGTGATGATTTTTACCTCGAGCTTATGCGGCATCCTTCCGGCGATCCGGAAATGGATCAAAAGGTATACAAGGACCAGGTTTACGTGAACAGTATACTTCTTCAGCTCGGTAAGAAACACGGCATCAAGTGCATCGCCACCAACGACTGTCACTTCATTAATCCCGGCGATGCAGCAGCCCATGACCGCCTGATCTGCCTCAGCACCGGCAAGGAACTCGACGATCCTACGAGGATCCGCTATACGAAACAGGAATGGCTTAAAACACGGGGTGAGATGAGGGAGCTCTTTGCCGACATTCCCGAAGTGCTCCAAAATACGCAGGAAATTGCCGATAAGGTCGAGATGTACGACCTCAACCGGAAACCCATCATGCCTGATTTCCCGCTGCCCGAAAATTTTCCAGATGAAGATGAATATCTGAGGCATCTTACCCTCGAAGGCGCCGGCCGAAGGTATGGTGAGATCAGCTCCACAACCATGGAACGTATTAATTTCGAGCTGGAAACGATCAAAAAAATGGGGTTCCCGGGCTACTTTCTCATCGTCCAGGATTTTATCAATGCAGCCCGTAACATGGGTGTTGCCGTGGGACCGGGCCGCGGATCCGCAGCCGGCTCTGTAGTGGCTTACTGTACGGGGATCACCGATATCGATCCGCTGAAATACAACCTTCTCTTCGAACGGTTCCTCAATCCCGACCGTATCTCGATGCCCGATATCGATATAGATTTCGATGAGGACGGCCGGGATGAAGTCCTGCGCTGGGTTGTTAATAAATACGGTCATGAAAGAGTGGCCCATATCATCACCTTTGGTACCATGGCCGCCAAAATGGCCATACGTGATGTTGCACGGATCCAGAAGCTTCCCCTCTCCGATGCCGACCGCCTGGCAAAGCTCGTCCCCGAAAGGCCTGGAATCACCCTGAAAAAGGCATACCAGGAAGAACCCGAACTGCAGAAAGAGAGGAAATCAGGGAATGAACTGGTCATTTCCACATTGCAGTACGCCGAAACCCTGGAGGGTTCCGTCAGACATACCGGCCTTCATGCATGCGGCATCATCATCGGCCGTGACGACCTTATCGATCATATACCCATCTGCACCTCGAAAGATTCGGACCTCCTCGTTACCCAGTTCGACGGGAAACATGTGGAGGACGTTGGTATGCTCAAGATGGACTTCCTGGGACTGAAAACCCTTTCCATCATTAAGGATGCCGTAGACAATATTCGGGAATCGAAGGATCCGGAAATGGATATCGAAAATATCCCCCTCGATGATGAGGAGACCTATAAACTATACAGCCGGGGAGATACCACAGGTTTGTTCCAGTTTGAGTCGCCCGGGATGAAAAAACACCTCCGTAACCTGAAACCCAACCGGTTTGAGGATCTGATCGCCATGAATGCCTTATACCGGCCGGGTCCGATGGAATATATCCCCAACTATATTGACAGGAAACACGGAAGGGAAAAGATCACCTATGCCCTCCCCGAAATGGAGGAGGACCTGAAGGAAACCTATGGGATCACTGTATACCAGGAACAGGTGATGAGCCTTTCCAGGAAACTGGCGGGCTTCACCCGGGGCGAAGCCGATTCCCTGCGAAAAGCCATGGGCAAGAAGATCAAGAAGATGATGGATGAGATGAAGGAGAAGTTCATGGAGGGATGCAGGAAAAACAACTTCGGTGAAGAGGTGATCCTGAAAATCTGGGCCGACTGGGAAGCCTTCGCCCAGTATGCCTTCAACAAATCCCATTCAACCTGCTACGCCTATGTTTCCTACCAGACGGCCTACCTCAAGGCGCATTTCCCGGCAGAGTTTATGGCTGCCGTTCTCAGCCGCAATATTACCGATATCAAAAAGATCGGTCTCTTTATGGACGAATGCCGGCGCATGGGTATTTCGGTGCTTGGGCCCGACGTGAATGAAAGTAAGGTGAAATTCACCGTTAACAAAAAAGGGGATATCCGTTTCGGCCTCGGGGCCATCAAGGGTGTGGGTGAATCAGCGGTTAGGACCATCATCGATGAGAGGAAGAAAAAAGGGCCTTTCCTTGATATCTATAATTTTATCGAAAGGGTCGATCTCCGGACCGTAAACCGGAAAAACCTGGAAGGGCTGGCCCTGGCCGGGGCCTTTGATTGTTTTCCCGAGATCAACCGGTCGCAGTACCTTCTCCCGGCGGGTAACGACCAGTCCTTTATCGAGAGCCTCATCCGTTATGGGAACCTGCTGAACAGCGAAAAATCGAGTTCCCAGCAGTCACTTTTCGGGGATACCGACACCGGTACGATGGTTCGTCCCGAACCCCTTCCGGCCGATGAGATGGACCTGCTCGACAAAATCAACAAGGAAAAAGAACTCATCGGGATGTACCTCACAGCGCATCCGCTCGACCAGTTTAAACCCATTATCGACAATCTCTGCAACACCGACCTGGATACGCTGAATAATGACCTTCAGACACTTGCCGGCAAAGATATCGTCGTTGCCGGCATTGTCAAATCCTACCGGCAAGGCATTTCGCAGAAAAATAACCGGCCTTTCGGGAATGCAGTCCTTGAAGACTATAAAGGGAGTTACCAGCTTGGGTTATGGGGAACTGATGCCATCAATTACAAAAATTATTTCGTTCCGGGCCTGCTTCTTCTCATCAAGGGAAACGTGGAAGAATGGGAATCAAAAAAAGACGGGCGAAAAGGTATTTCAGTGAGGGTAAAATCCGTTCATATGTTGTCGGAAGCCAGAGATGAGCTGATCCGGGAAGTGAAACTCTCCCTCAGCCTGGAAGGTGTTACCGATGAACTGATGGAAGGCCTGCAGTCCTTTATTAACAAAGCAGGCCGCAACAGTACCGAAAAACTTTTGAGGTTTCAGATTGTTGATAATGAAACCAATTTGAAAATTGATATGTTCTCGCGAAACCAGTATGTCGATATCTCTGATAAATTTTTTGATTTTGTTCAGAATTTCCCGGAGCTCGAATGCCGCTTGAATTGATATATATGCTATTTTGGGAGGTGCAGAGGCATTCTCCAAATGTTTAATACTAATAATTGACAAATCATGGCAATTGAATTAACAGACAGTAATTTCGATGAATTGGTTATTAAATCCGATAAGCCCGTTATCGTTGACTTCTGGGCAGAATGGTGCGGTCCCTGCCGTATGGTAGGGCCGATTGTTCATGAAATCGGAGAAGAATATCCCGATCAGGCAGTGGTTGGTAAGCTGGACGTGGACAGCAACCCGGGTGTCACCCAGAAATTCGGGATCCGGAATATACCTACCATTCTCTTTTTCAAAGGTGGAGAAGTGGCTGATAAACAGGTGGGGATGGCTGCAAAGAGCATCCTCGTCAATAAACTTGAAGCGCTGCTATAGGGAATTCTGATTATCTTGAAAGAAATCATAAAGTGATCGCAGTCATGCGATTTCGTTCCAAAATGCATTGTGTTTCCCCACATTGCATTTTTTTATTTGATGTAATGTCTCTGTACCGGAAGGCAAATAAATGTTTGAATGATGAAAGGATTAGAAAGGGTTTGTATTTTTTGTGCTTCGAGTCCCGGCATTGACAATGATTTTTTCGATGCGGCAGAAGCACTGGCCAGAGAGCTTGTAAAAAATGATATTGCTGTGAATTATGGCGGCGGGAGAGCCGGTCTCATGGGCAGGATCGCCGACGTGATGGTGGAAGGCGGAGGATCGGTTACCGGGTATATCCCCGATTTCATGATCAAAATGGAATGGGCCCATACGCTCGTCAGTGAAATGATCACTGTCGGAGAAATGCATGAACGAAAGTTTCTCATGCGGAAGGATGTCGATGCCGTGATTGCTCTTCCCGGAGGGGTGGGCACGCTGGAGGAACTCATGGAGGTCATCACACTGAAGCAGCTGGGACGGTTCAATAAACCCATCATTATACTTAATACGAAACAGTTTTACAAGCCCCTTCTGAAGCTTCTGCAAAATATGGCCAAACAAAAATTCATGCGTGAGATCCATGAGAAACTATGGCAGGTAGTGGATTCTCCGGCCGAGGTTGTGGGGGCGATCCTCAGCTCGCCTGCATGGGACAGTTCGGCCATTAAATACGCGGCTGTGGAAAAGCGTTAGAACCTCCTGCCGATGATGAGGATATCGTCGATCTGTTCGGTATTGCCCCGCCAGCTTTCAAGGGTGTTTTCCAATACCTTCCTTTGACCATCCATGGGTGTTCCATTCAGGGTCCTGAACAATTCCTTCATGGGACCCGCCTTGAATTTTTTCCCGTGCTCCCCGCCAAACTGGTCTCCATAACCGTCGGAAAAGAGGTAAATGACATCGCCTTTTTCGATCTTTATGCGGTGACCGGTGAATTTCTTATCAGGTTCGAGACTGGATGAACGGCCGATGGAAAAACGATCCGCCTTGATCTCGATAATTTCTCCGTTACGAATGATCACAAGGGGGTTATAGGCACCGGCAAATTCAATCTCCCTCTTTGCCCTGTTATAACAAACAAGGGCAACATCCATTCCGTCATAGATCGTCCCGTCTTCATCCTGGGCCCTTAGGTTAAAGATCACTTCTTCGTTCAGGCAGTCGAGTATCCCGGCAGGGTCAAGAATGCCTTTGCCATGTACGACCTTGTTCAGGGAATTATGACCAATGATGGACATCAACGCTCCGGGTACTCCATGGCCCGTGCAATCGACAGCTGCCATATACTCCCGGTCGCCCACTGTGTCGATCCAGTAAAAGTCCCCGCTCACAATATCTTTTGGCCTAAAAAGAATGAAGGTATCTTTAAAAGGAATTTTTGGGGGAAGAATGGCGAACTGGATCCGTTTTGCATACCGGATACTGTCGGTAATATCCTTGTTCTTCTGGGCTAGTTCTTCCTTCTGGGCGACAACTTCGACGGTCCTTATCATCACCTTATCCTCCAGTATCCGCTTCTCCCTGAGGAGGTTCCTTTCCCGTATCATAACATATAGGATGATGCCCCATGCCCCGGTAAAAATACAGATCAGAATAAACCACCAGGATTTATAGAACGGAGGCCTTATCTGGAAGCTGTAAGTCACAGGTTTCTCGTTCCAGTTGCCTTCGCTGTTCAGGGCTTTCACACGGAAAGTATACCTTCCGGGAGCCAAAGAGGGATAAGTTACCGTGGTCTGTTCCGTGACCGGGCGCCAGTCATTGTCGGCCCCGTCGAGCATGATCTGGTACCTGACTGCATCGGGGTTTGTGAGACAAATGCTTATGTAATCCAGAATGACGTCATTCTCAAAAAAATTCAGCTTTAACCCGGAATTCATGACCCGGTCTTCGAGATTTACCTTGAAACTTATGATATGCGTCAAGGGGTTACCATTTCTTTTTACCGGGGTATAAGGATCGAAACGGGTAACGCCGGAAACCGTTCCGAACCAGAGATAACCGTCGTTATCCCTGCATACTGAATTCGGCTTTGTTTCGATGCCGACAAAGCCGTTTTTATCGGTATAGGAATAGATCTTTTTCTTTTGCTGGTGGTATATGTTCAACCCCTTGTTGGTACCGATATAGATATTCCCCTGCTTGTCCGATTCTATAAGATTGATCAGGTTGGCCAGGAGCCCGTCACTTTCCTTGTATTCCTCCACGATCTTCCCGGCCTCAGAATCCACGACCACAACACCTTTTGCTTCCGTTCCAACCCATAGTCTCCCTGCCCCGTCATAGACCATGCAGGTAGGGGTAAAATCTTCATTCAATGGTAAAGCCCGGAATGAATCCGCTTCCATGCGGCTCAGCCCTTCACCCCTGGAACCGACCCAGAGTTCGCCGTTCGGGGCCGTATAAATTGCTGTGATCTCATTTCCCGCCAGTCCGGAGGTCTGTGTAAAATACCAGGCTTTCCTGGTATCATAATCGTAACCAACGAGCCCGTCAAGGGTTCCGGTCCACACCCTCCCCGAAGTATCGGTTGCCATCGAGGTGACCACAAGGGTCGACAGGTAGGAATTCAGCCCGGGCTCATAGGTGAATTGACCATTGTTTGTGTTAAAGGTAAAAACATCCTGGTTTCCGGAGGCTATCCATATCCGCCCTTTCTTATCCTCCTTCAGCATCCGTATCCTGCTGTCTTTAAGTTTGTAAAAACTTGAGAATGCAGCCAATCCTTTTTTCCGGGGATCAAAGATACTGATCCCATCGTTGGTGCCAAACCAGAACCGGCCGTCATCTGCCTGCATTATAGACCATACCTGGGGATTCGTAAGACCGTCATCCCGGAACCAGGAAACGAATTGTTCCCCTTTAAAAATATTGATCCCGTGTTCGTTGGTGCCTATGAGCAGATTCCCTTCCCTGTCGCCGAGTATACATCGCACCATCAGGTCGGGCAGGCCATTGGATTTATCATACGTCTTTATTCCTTCCGGACCTATCCTTGTCAGCCCGCCGCCCCAGGTACCCACCCATATATTGCCGTCCCCGTCTTCATTCAGGGCGCTGATCCAGTTCGAACCCAGGCCGTCACGGTTGTCAAATACCCGGAAGGTACCTGCTGCAATGTCATATTTATAGAGACCCCCGTGATATGTGCCGAACCATAGATTATTCCGGGAGTCCTCGAACATCAGCGTGATCTGGAAGAACCTCGGCATTCCGTCAATCTGGAATCCGGAAAAGTCATTAGTGGAAGGATTGTAAATTTTTATGAATGCATCGGTGATAAAATAGAGCTTTCCGTCATGCCCGCTGCAGGCGCCGAATATCCTGTCGCTCAGGGTATTTCCGATGTATTGTTCCTTTTCCGAATCCTCCAGCGTCATTCCCACCTTCGTGATCTTCACCGCTCCTGAAAGTTCGCTCGTAATCCATATTGCGCCATCGGGTTCCTGGACGATCGAGGTGATATCGCTGCTGAACATGGCTCCCGGTTTGGAAAAAACGCGAAAGTGATGACCATCGTAAAGTGAGACTCCGCCTGCGGCATGGCCTATCCAGAGACGCCGGCTGCTGTCGAGGCAGAGTATCTTCACTCCATTTTCGGCCAGGCCGTCCTCCATGGTAAAATTCATGAATTTTTTTCCGTCGAACCGGCTTAATCCTGCCCGGGTTCCCAGCCACAAATAATCGTTCCTGTCCTGCAGCATAGTGAAAACAGTCGATTGAGCAAGGTCGTCCGACACACTATAGGTATCGAAGAAATAATTTTGCGCTGAAAGGGTGCCCGAAAGGATAGCTGAAAAAAAAATGAGTTTTATCCTCAACCCGGGACTGGAAAAAGCTTTCACCCGTAGAAACCGGCGGGGAAAAATCATGCTTCCTTATTTTGCGATGAAGAAAAATGTGCCGTTCTCATCTTCTAGTCCGGCTATTTTTCCGAACTGGGGTTTCTGCTGCTGACTCTTCTCCACAGCATCGGTAACTTTCTGAACCACACTTTCTATGGGAATACAGGCGTCGGGATTATTAGCCAGTACATTGGCAAAAGTTCGCGTAAACTGGCTGTTGTCGATGGCTAGTTCGTAACCTGCCGATGAGAAAACCTGAGATGATTTCAGCCTCACCGAAGCCCAATCGTTACAACTCCTGTCGGGTAATTCGCCACGCATAGCCTGGTAAAAGCTGGGACCCGATTCACAGGCATCCGTGACGATCAGGGTATGGGTAACGGTCGAAGGGTAAGATTGCATGGAGGCTTTGAGTGCATTGATATTGAAGTAAGTGAATTCATCGTCCCTTTTTGCGTCGACAGGCACCCAGTAACCGGTCTGGTTCACGAATTTGCCATGACCTGCAAACCAGATCAGCAGGGAATTGACGCGGTTGCTCCTCAGGAGATCGCGCAGTTCAATGGCGAAGAACCGTTCAAGTTCCTGCTTGGTCATGTTTTGTTTATGGATGAAATTATGGATCGAATACTTAGCCAGGGCCGTTTTCATCATGATGATATCCTTGGTGGGTCCTTCAAGGCTGGCAAAACTTGTGTAACTGGAATTTTCTATGAAGACCACCCAGGTTTTGCCCATCGGGTTGTCAGCACCCAGGGTGACAGCCTCCCGGTTCAACCTGTAGGTTACCTCCGAGATGTTCCCGAATTTATCTTCGGCTTTGACTGTAAATTTATCGCGGTTCTGGATTCCGATCATTGCCTGGAAATTCGGATTTTTTTCATCCGGCACATAACTGGCGATGACATCGTTGATGTATATCGTTTTGATCAGGCTCTCATCGGAGATGGATCCTTCGACATAGATGGAGGGATCATCTGAATCGAGATAGATGACGTTGTTATCGGATGCATACGGAGCGATGATGCGAATCCTTGGCGGATCCACCTCCGTCCTAACTACGTTATAGGTGATGGTGGTTGTGTTGTCGTAAACATCGGTCACATCCACAGTGAGATTATTGTTTTCGGCAAGGTCGATGCTCGTCATGAACTCAAAACCGGATTTTTTCCTGGTAAACGGGATCTGGATGCCATTGACCTTCACTTCCTTCAGTGCACTCTCATCGGTAGCGTTGCCAACGATAGGGATGACATCCTGGCCTGTCGGAACATTAAGTGTAAAATCCTCTTTCTCGGCAGGATTTATGAGCACGACTCCGGGCTTGTCGGATTCGCGATTTAATTCAAAAAGCCTTTTTTCCGCTTCGGCTATCAATTCAAGCGCTTCCGCATCATCCTCTGCCACTTCGGCCAGTTTTTTATAATCTTTGATGGCATCGTCGAGCTTCATGATCTGTTCGTACGAATAAGCCCTGTTGAAATATGCCTGCGCGTTTCCCGGTTCCAGTGAGATCACTTTCGTAAAATCGGAAATGGCATTGAGGTGCTGGGCATAACCCTGGTAATATTTGGCGCGGAGAAAATACATATCTGCGTTTTCGGGCTGAATGAGGATGATGGTGGATACATCATTGATAGCTTCTGCGTATTTAAGCTGGTCGGCATAGACAGCACTTCTGACCCGGTATGCCTCCACATAGTTTTTATCGATTCCCAGGGCTTTGTTGATCGTTATGAGCGCCACATCGAGTTTGTGCTCCTTACGCTGAAGATCAGCCAGGGCCGTATAGGCTTCAAGAAAATTCTTATTCTTTTTAAGCGCGCTTTCATATGCTTTCTCAGCCTCTTCATTCATCCCAAGAAGTTCGTTGATCCTCCCGTGATTGAAATAATTAATATCCGTTTCCTTAAATCTCAGGGCGTCCTTTGATTGATCCAGGGCTTCCATATATCTTTTCAGCCGGATAAGGGTGAGCACCCTGAGCTGCATGGCTTCCGGGTAAAATCTGTTTAGTTTAAGTGCATTATCAAGTTTCATCAACGAGGAAGGAAAATCGCTGAGATCATAGGACATCAGCGCACCGCGGTAATAATATTCTTCATTTTTTGGATCGAAGATGGCAAGTTTTTCATAGTCTTCAGCAGCCTTTGCAAATTCTTTGATGACCTCATAAGCCCCTGCCCGCGCGAAATATGCCTTTTCAAAATCAGGATCTTCCGATATAGCCCTGGAGAATTGTTCTATGGCATCCTGGTATTTTGAATTTTCCATGAACTCTGTCCCGACCTTAAGGTACTTTTTGGCATTTTGCGCTCCGGCATCCAGGGAAATGGCAAGGAAAATAAGACTAATGGCGAACAGGGTAAATTTTTTCATTTTAATTGGTATTTTCATGAACGGATTATAAAAACCAAGCCGGTATAAGCGATTTTAATCAGCTGTAAATCCGGCAGATGTTCATGTTCCGGGTAAAATTTCTTAATTATACGGTACTGAAAGGAAAAAGTAATGCTTCGATAACAACAAATATATATATTTCATTAAAAACAAGAACAGAATATGATTTATTAATCAGCAGATTGATAGTATTTAAACTGGTTATTCCTGTAAAGGACCAACTCTGCCGGGTCCTTTCTCATGTCGGGGCGCCCTCACGCCGTCTTGAAAATCGTCCCTTCCCGTAAATACCCGCGCCTCATCCCATTGACCGGAACTTAAAAAACTGGTAAGCAGAAGACTTCCCCCTTCTACCATCAATGAGGAGATACCCATGCCGCCCAGGTTCCGGAGAATATTTTCCAGGCTGAAATCATCAGACGGATTGATATTTTCCGTATTGGTCCCTGGCTCCGCCGGTTTGGTTGTGAATAAAACTGTCTTTTGTTTTCCGTCCATGACATTGAAAAATTGCCCGATACGGCCGTTCCTGTCGATTATTATCCGGACCGGGTTCCTTCCAGTCCAGTCCCGCACATCCAGCCGCGGGTTATCTGTCAGAATGGTATTTACACCTGCCATGATCCCGGCCTCTTCCGACCGCCATTTATGGACCAGCGTTCTAGCCGTCAGGTTTGTTATCCAGTTTGGCCCGGTTACATCCCCTTCCTTCCTTACCCTGTCCAGAAATCCATCGTGACTCTCGGCCCATTTAAGAATGACCCAGGGTTTGCCGGTGGTGATAAATTTGAAAAACCGCCGGTTCAGCCAACGGCACGCCTCATCCAGAACCCCGGTAACTACTACGGCACCGCCTTCCCTGAGCATACGGATACCCTGGCCGGAAACTTGTGGATTGGGATCCGGGGTGCCTGATCACAATACGGGGTATTCCTTTCTCCCTGACCAGCAGTGAACAGGGGGGTGTCTTCCCGTAATGAGAACAGGGCTCAAGGTTCACATACAGCGTGGCATCCCTGAGAAGCGATTTATCCGCTACCGAATGAATGGCATTTACCTCTGCATGCGGTCCCCCGTACTCGTGGTGATATCCCTCGCCGATGATACGCCCGTCATGGACAATGACCGCGCCCGACTAACGGATTTTGTTGTGTCTTGCCCAATCCTTTCCGGGCCAGTTCAAGACACCGGCGCATATATTTCCCATGAATTTCCAATGGAACCGTCCGATTTATTAATTTTGAACAAAAATAAATGATTTGACTGTAAAAGAAGCATACCGGCTCGTGAATTCAAGGCTTATGCCGAAATTCGGGAAAGGGGAATCCGAAAGTCTTGCAGCCTTGTTATTCAGCGACCGGGGATATAGCCGTAACCCGGCCCTGGCAGGTGATGTTCCTATGGAGCAAACCGATCTGGAGAGGATCCTCAGGAATGTCACTGAACTTTTCACCGACCGCCCTGTCCAATACATCCTTGGGTATGCCTGGTTCTATGATCTGAAGATCCGTGTGAATGGATCTGTCCTCATTCCCCGACCTGAAACCGAAGAACTTGTGGACAGGATCGTGAAGGAGTATTCCGGCGGGAACCCCGTTATCTTGGATATCGGCACGGGAAGCGGTTGCATCGCGGTCAGTCTCGCCGTTTCGCTGCCCCGGGCAAAGGTCTGGGGTGCTGACAATTCTGGCAGAGCCCTTGAAACGGCACGGGAAAATGCAGCCTCGAACGATGCCCCGGTTCATTTTTTATCCCTCGATATCCTTGCACCGCAAATTCCCTCTACACTCCCGCTTTTCGATCTCATCGTAAGTAATCCCCCCTATGTCAGGCATTCCGAGAAGAAGAAAATGCATAACAATGTCCTGGAGTATGAACCACATCATGCACTTTTTGTGCCTGATGACGATCCATTGATCTACTGTCGTGCGATCCGGGATTTCAGCCTGAAGATGCTGAAAAACGACGGAACACTTTACCTTGAGATTAATGAACAGCTCGGGGAGGAAACTTCCGGACTCTTTAATATACAGGATTTTACGGGGACATCTGTCATAAAAGATATCCATAATAAGAACCGTTTCATTAAAACCAGGAAAATATGAGCCCGGAAGCAAACGCTGCCAGGAATGGTGCACTGCAAAGGATGCAGAAACTTTGCTCGACTTCGGAAAAATGCACGTCGGATATACGTGAAAAGCTCAAGTCCATGAATCTCCTAGCCCGGTGATGCAGAATGGGTGATACGGAGGCTGGAAGAAGACCGTTTCCTGGATGATTCCCGCTTCGCCGGATTTTTTACACGTGACAAATTCAGGCTCAATCACTGGGGTAGGTTGAAAATCCGGAATGCCCTAATGCAAAAAAAAATCGATCCCGTGATCATGTCAGGTGTGCTCGCATCAATAGATCCGGACGAATACCGGTCCACACTCGAGGATGAAATGAGGAGAAAGAACCGTACGATCAAAGAGAGCAATCCATACCAGCGAAAGGCAAAATTATTCCGTTTCGCCGCCGGCCGCGGATTTGAAAACGACCTGATCTATGAATTGATTAATGCGATAACGGCCAGGGACGACCGAGGTTAACCGGATTACGTTCGGGACAGATCGGGACAGTTCGGAACAGGCCGGGACAGGTCGCGACCCGTCCCTGCGATGAAATTCCGGGATGCATTTCCTCTGAAATCCAGGAATTTTATTATTTTTGTATTCCAAACGTAAAAACAATCAGATATGATAACTTCCGAACAGGTGAAAGAACTTGTTGAGCGCCAGGATGCGCTGAGGAGGCATCTTTGACATTGCCGGCAAGAAAAAAAGGATCGAAGAAGAGGAAGTCATCACCCGGCAACCCAATTTTTGGGACGACCCCAAAGAGGCCGAGAAGAAACTGAAAGAAATTTCACACCTCAAAAGCTGGACAGGCGCTTTTTCCAAAATAAAAACAGAGGTTGAGGACTTGCAGGTCCTTATGGATTTTATTGATGAGGATGAGGGCTCCGAAGAAGAAGTGGACCGGCAGTACCAGAAGGCCCTGCGCACTATCGAGGATCTCGAATTCCGCAATATGCTCAGCAAGGAGGAAGATGTCCTGGGAGCCATACTCAAGATAAATGCCGGTGCAGGCGGCACCGAATCGCAGGACTGGGCTGAAATGCTGATGCGGATGTATATTCGCTATGGTGAAAGGAACGATTACAAGGTCAAGGAGATCAGCCTGCTGGCGGGTGAGGAAGCAGGGATCAAATCCGTCACACTTGAATTCACCGGCGAATATGCCTACGGTTATCTCAAAGCCGAGACCGGCGTGCACAGGCTGGTACGCATATCCCCATTCGATTCCAATGCCAGGCGCCATACATCCTTTGCCTCGATTTTCGTCTCCCCGGTCGTCGATGACAATATCGAGATCATCATCAGTCCATCCGATCTGGAATGGGACACGTTCCGGTCCGGTGGGGCAGGCGGACAGAATGTAAACAAGGTCGAGACGGGCGTCAGGGTGAAGCACCTTCCCACGGGCATTACCGTCGACAACACCGAGACACGTTCACAACTCAAGAACCGTGAGAATGCGATGCGGATCCTGAAATCGCATCTCTATGAGCTCGAACTGCGGAAAAAGAAAGAGAAACAGGCCGAGATTGAAAGCAAGAAGAAAAAGATCGAATGGGGTTCCCAGATCCGTAATTACGTCCTCCATCCCTACAAACTTGTGAAAGACCTCCGTACCGGTGTCGAGACCGGGAATGTCCAGGATGTGCTCGACGGGAACATTAATTCGTTTATCAAGGCTTATCTGATGGAGTATAGCGATTGACGATTTGTTGATTTGTTGATTTGTGTAATTCCGTGATCTTTGTTAATCCGTAGATGTACACGGATTTGATTATTTGGTGATTTGGTGATTTGTTGATTTGGTGAAGTGGAAGAGGAACACGGATTTGATTATTTGGTGATTTGGTGATTTGGTGATTTGGGAAGGGAAGAGGAACACGGATTTGATTATTTGGTGATTTGGTGATTTGGTGATTTGGTGAAGTGGAAGAGGAACACGGATTTGATTATTTGGTGATTTGGTGATTTGGTGATTTGGTGATTTGGTGAAGAGGAAGAGGAACACGGATTGGACGGATTTGTACGGATCATGGGAGATTATTTGGTGATTTGGTGATTTGGTTCAACCTCAAAACTGAAAACTGAAAACTGAAAACTGATATCTTTAGCAAATTAATCCGCGTCCATCCGCCAAAATCCGTTTTGACGATCCTCGTTCGTCCTTTTATTTTGGTGATTTTGGTGATTTGGTGATTTGGTGAAGTGGGAAGAGGAACACGGATTTTTTTTTTTGATTATTTGGTGATTTTGGTGATTTGGTGATTTGGTGAAATGGAAAGAGGACGGGATTGAGTTATCGGGATTGATTCTGGTGATTTGGTGATTTGGTGATTTG
>CAVYRO010000002.1:0-1904557 GCA_963771005.1 uncultured Bacteroidales bacterium | reverse complement strand
CCTAAATAACCTATGTTTTCGGATAAAAGCCGATCATTTAAAATTTTATAAAGATCAGAGTCTATTGCTATTTGAATCTCATATTTTCCTTCAACAGAAACATATTCTCGGGTTGTTGGAGTAGAATAATATTGAGGAAAGGAGTTTATATTCTCTTTGAAAAATGAAAACAACGCACTATTGTCAATTTTGTGAGGTTTATCCTTATCTCTAGGCTGACTCCTTTTAATTGGAATAATGTCGTAATCTAAATTAAAAGTTCCCTTTGGATGGACATCAGCATCAGCTCGTCGATATGCTTTGCTCCATAAATCATCGTAGAAACTTATTGCTGGAATAAGTGATAGTATTATTTCAAAATAATCCATCAACATTGGGCTATAAGATGACCCTTTAGTTTTATCTACGATACTCTGATTGAGGATTCTTTTTTGTTTGTTTCTTCCTCAGTCTTACGAGTTCCTTTATTATAGCCTTTCGGTCAGATGAATCAATATGCCAACCCAAAATATTCTCGAACAGACCACATAGCATCTTCTTATCCGGGCATTTCAGTGTTTTATAATATGAGCCGGGTAACTCACTCACCATTGAGAGTGGGGCTAGAGGTTCGATCTCCAGAATGACCTTTAAGTTGTGTTCTGGAATTTTCTCTAAAATTGATAAATCTAAGTTTCCCATATATATTGTTTTTTTTAATTCATATTCTATCTTTTTAAAAATTTGTTTAATATAGCTGATATTATTTGTTGTTTCCATAATCCTCAACCACCTCACACCACCCAAAACCCATCGAATTCTTTTCCCCTACTCCACATGAAAAAATTAATTGATGGATTTCTTCGGGGGCTTTTATGCTAAAATCAAAAACATATCCCCGTACTTTACTTTGTTGTGGACTATAAGGTTTTATAGTGGACAGTTTCGATCGGGCATCACTGATAAGCTTAAATTGAAAATCAAAATCCACAGGCATTCCCTCTGCCTGAGGAAGTGATACGTATTTCGCTAAGAGATGATTTCTTAACAGGACTTCATATTCAGCATCTGTAGGAGCCAGATATTGAGCATATTTGTCTTGCTCATTCTTCCGGCTTATTACCACCGGAGACTTTGCCCGGTAATTCATTGTTGGGTGGATTTCGGCTTCGCCTATTCTTTCAACTTGGAAAACCATTAGTTCCAAGCCGTTATACTGATCTCCAATATAGGCTTCTTGATTGGTGAACAGGCCGATAATAAACTTTTCGGCAGCTTCACCCAAACGGAAAGAAACCTTAAGGGAGAGGTTATTAGAACTCATCTCAAACAAACTCCTTTCCTTCCACAATACTGGTTTGCCAAGATCAAGTGGTGAATAATTGAAAAATTTAAATCGTCTGTTTCCCAAAACATAACCTTCGGCATGCAGAAACCGGGCAAATTCCATGTCCGCCTTTCCAAATACCTTGTATATCCATGCACTCAAATAATATTGGTAATCCATTGGCAACATTCGTTCCCTGCCGGTTCGATTGAAGGTGATCTTGAATCTCATGGATGATGCGATTAATATAATTACATTCAAAAATGAATGATTGTACTGTCAACTAATGTCAGTTAAACTTTTTTTTACTTTTTTCTTTAAAAAGATTTTAAATTCCCGGGGCTCAATAATCTCTATTTCATTGCAAAGTCCAAGCACAAATCGACCGATCCCCTCGTAACTGCAAACCGGCACATCAAACAGGAAATGATTTTCATCCACTTGTTGAATATAGGTTTCTGCCAAAGGATATTCTTCTTTCAGCAGTTCGCAGGCTCGCATTGAAATCAACATTTTCACCTGAATCTGCTTTTGTGAACTGATTCTGAAAACGTCCATCGGAAGAAGTTTATGACCGGCTTCATTGTCCCAGGATTTCTTCCAGCACCTGCACCGAACTGATCCGTGTATTTTTGAATGTTTTACAAGTATTATCATCCATATCAAAAGCCCAGGTAGCTATGTAGTTTGTCGTAAAGTCAAAAGGTTCAACCATACGGTCTTTCATCTCATTGCTGTTTGCAGAAAAATATCCCCGCAGAATAACCCTCTTTTTGTTCTTTATCGCCCGCATGAGTTGATGTATGTTTTCTGAGTGCTCCGGTTTCACTATAGTGTCTACCACCCTGTCAAAGTCGTATAGAGCATATAATTTCCTTACCAGGTTCTGCTTCAACAGGTTTTCATCGCTGATGCTATGAATAGCCTTTTGCAAGATCATGGCTTCTTCCCTTGAAAAATGGAGCAGTTCGCTGATCTCCCTGAAATAGGGTGAATCTTTATCAATATGGTACAGACCTTCGCTTAGGTTTGGAAATAATAAAACCCGCATCCCGAAGAGTCTGGATATACCTGAAGGCCGTTCGCTGTGAAATATCAAACCGACTGGAAATTTCATCAAGGCTTCTTCGAATCCCGCTGGACAGGTAGATGATGATTTCAAGCAACCGGCTTAATTTCTGTTGTTCGTTCACTTAATGGTGAATATGATCCTTGATGAATTCATTTAACTTATATAAAGTTAAAATTTCCTATCTCATGAGAAGATTTTTTAGTAAAAATTATTTACAAAACTTTCGAATTTGTTTTTAACAAATACATAATTAAGTATTTACAAACAAAAAGTTATTTCCATTTTGGTTTATGCTTCATTTTTTTATTTCCACCCCGGATTCTATCCATGAAGAAGCTTCTTCCTACCCCCCCAGTAAAATAAATATCATGTCGTTCCTGGAAGAGGATTGATTTTCATTTTTTTGTATATTGTCAGACACCTTGTAACCAAAACAATGTACATATCCAACTTCACGCATTTCCTCAATGAACACGGGGATATACATACACTGGCAAACTCACTATCTAAACAGAACTTCTTAAAATAAAACGGAAGGTATTTGCCTCCTGACAGAAGGTTTGGCTACTGATGAATTCAGCAGCTTTTTTCCCCATTTGCCCGAAATCCGTGCTTAAAACAGAAATGCCTCCCACGTAATATCTCTTTCATTGGTGTTTCGTCGTATGAGATTATTCCAACATCCTTTCCCGGCAACCATCTGCGGGCGTCAATTTCTTTAAGCAGGCTTATTAATTCCATGTCACTATAAACCAGGTATATGGATCCGGTCTGAAGTCCGGAAAGATCGAGATTCCTGACGACTTCATAAGAAATGCCGGCTTCATCACAAAATTTTCGAAATCCTTTTATACAGCCTTCGGGTACAAATTGAAAAGGGCTTTCAGAACTGCTGAAAACAAACCGTTTGTATTTCAGTATTTTTTCACGCTGTTCCATCAATCCCTGATAGATGTCTTTTTCAAAATCCTGGTAAACAGCCGCATAGTTCCCGGTTAAAAGTGGAACCGATTTATCCAGAATGATCAGCTTATGTTCCGGAATTTTACCCAGTATTTTGGATACATCATTGTTAAAATGTGGCATTATTGCATAGTAATTATATTTTCCAAGGTTTTCCCGAATCAATTTCTCAAATCTTTTAAAGTCATAATGATGGAAGAAAACATTTATTTCAATATCCTCGCTGAGGTTGTGAACGATCGAGTCGTACAATATCTCTTTATAGGCATTCATCCGGTCGAAAAGCAGAAACACCCTGACCTTCTGATTGAGTTCTGTGCCGGATATGTAATATCCTTTTCCCTGATGCGACGAAATAATTCCTAACGCCCGAAGTTCTTCGTAAGCGCGGATAATCGTTCCGGGTGCAAAACCAAATTCATCCTGAATTTTGTGGATCGATGGCATCTTCGTACCAACGGTAATTTTCTGTTGTTCAATACTATCCAGAACATTTTGAATGATTTGCTTATATACCGGTGTAATTGACTTGGTATCAATATGAAGGGTCAGTCCCATATAGAAATGTGTTTTATAACATATTCAATATAGAAGAGCAAAGATAAATGGAAACTCTATTTTTGATTGAATAAGTATGGTAAAGTTATAATTTCCTGGGATATGGTACAATTATCGAGTTATTGGATTGCGATCATGTTTTGCGTTTTTGCAATGGTCTGCTGGGGATCATGGCAAAATACACAGAAAATGGTACAAAAGGTTGGCGTTTCGAATTATATTACTGGGATTTAACTATCGGTATCTTACTGATGGCCACAATTGCAGCCTTTACCGTTGGAAGTCTGGGAAATTCGGGCCGGCATTTCATTGCAGACTTAAAACAGGCGGATATATCAAGTATTGTTTATGCCATGTTGGGTGGATTGCTTTGGAACATGGGTAATCTGCTGATGGTTGCCGCCATATCAGTTGCCGGAATGTCGGTTGCTTTTCCAATTGGAGGCGGAATTGCATGGGTGCTGGGAATTATTCTGAATTACTTTCAATATTTCGCTGAAAGGTGGAACTCCAACTGACAAGCCGGCAATGCTTTGGTCGGGAATTGTATTTATTGTTATTGCTATTTTTTTAAGCGGAAAATCATATAATAACTTCAAAAATAAAGCAAAAAGCCTTCATTTAAAGGTATTCGTGCTTTCCGTTTTGGCAGGAACCTTTATTGCCTTCTTTTTCCCTGCTGGTGTCAATTCATTCGACCCTGCTTTTGTTGAAAGTGGAAAAGGGATCCTGACTCCATATTCAGGCGTATTTTTTATGGCTATCGGGATCGTAATTACAACAGCTATTATTAATCCGGTTTTCATGCGGAAACCTGTTGAAGGTACCCTGTAAAATTTACGAATATAAATGCAGGGACTCCTAAAACTCATATTCTTGGAATGCTTGGCGGAGGGATCTGGGCACTTGGGGACCATTTTTAGTTACATGGCGGTTGGCGCTGCAAACCCGGCGATCGCCTATGCTTTAAGCAATGCTGCTCCGGTTGTTGCAATCTTATGGGGTTTATTTGTATGGAAAGAATTTAAGGGAGCACCAAAAGGAACCAACATTTTATTATTTCTCATGTTTTTGGGTATATTATCGGGCTGATCTTAATTACACTTTCAAATGCATAAAAAGTATTCCATGGCAGTTTCAGTTTTCACCTCCGGATTCATGAAGAGTGGTGAAAGCATCGTAATAGGAATACAAGGGAACAAAACGTTTTATGAACAGTCGGCACAGGAAAACAGGATGCAGGCAAATAATCAAATAGCGATAAATCTAAATATCTCATCATGAAAAATATCTTAATACAGTCTTCCTCTTTACTATTTTTTAACGGCCCTGCACAAAGTGCAAAATGGCAAGGGCCAATCGGTCGATTTTCCCATGGGAAATTAATAGTTTCGGAAAACCACCGGTTTTGGTTTTTGAAGATGGTACGCCATTTTTCTATCTGGGTGATACTGCCTGGGAATTGTTTCATCGACTCGTCAAAAGGATGCTGAAAAATATCTGGAAAACCGCAGGGAAAAAGGATTTACAGTTATTCAGGCGGTGGCTCTTGCCGAACTCGATGGATTGAACACACCCAATGCAGAAGGCGAAAAGCCACTGATCGACAATGACCCCCAAACCCAACGAAAAATATTTTGCCCATGTGGATTGGGTCATTAAAAAGGCTGAAGAAAAAGGGATTTTCATTGGTTGCTGCCAACCTGGGGTGATAAATGGAATAAAAAATGGGGAATTGGCCCGGAGATTTTTACGCCTGAAAATGCCAGAACTTATGGGAAATTTCTTGGCAACCGTTATAAAAACAACCCAAATATCATTTGGATTCTGGGAGGCGACCGTCCGGTTGAAACAGATCTGCAAAGACAAATCATCACCGAAATGGCCATGAGGATTGCGGGAAGGAGATGGTGGAAATCACCTGATTTCGTTTCATCCATCTGGGGGAAGTGGTTCATCACAATATCTTTCACAATGATGACTGGCTCGATTTCAACATGCGGCAAAACGGGCACAGTCTAAGTTATACCGAGCGATATTTCATGACATTCGATGATTATAATCTCGAACCAGCTAAGCCGGTAATGGATGCTGAACCCATTTACGAAGATCATCCCATCAATTTCAATCCCGATAAAAATGGTTATTCAGTGGCGGCAGATGTTCGCCGGCCTTTCTACTGGGATCTTTTTAGCGGGGCTTTTGGTCATACTTACGGGCATCATTCGGTTTGGCAAATGTATGCACCCGGCCGCGAACCGGTCAACCGCCCGCTGATGCCATGGTACGAAGCCATTGACCAGCCCGGTGCCGGCCAGATGATTTACGGACGATTGCTGATGGAATCACGTCCGTTTCTTACCCGCATTCCTGATAATTCGATTATTGTAACCGACCGTGTACCTTCGCCGTTCCGGGCGGAGGCTCCTACCGCTTTGTTGCAACCCGCGACCAGCAGGGAACCTATGCTATGGTTTATGTTCCGGTTGGACGCAAATTCAGTGTTCGGATGGATGTAATTAAAGGAAAAGATATTACTTGCCTGGTGGTACAATCCACGCAACGGCGAAGCCAAACAGATTGGCAAATTTAACAAATACAGGGACACAAACTTTTAATATCGCCGACTCCGGGAGAAAACCTCGACTGGATTCTTGTACTCGATGATACGTCAAAGAAGTATCCAGCACCCGGATTGAAAAAGTAAAACATTCATTATTGACCTGTTTAAGTCAAACATGCATGATGTATTTCTTCAGTAAATCTCAAATCAAAAGGTATGGACGCAGGAATTAGCAGTTCATACACTTACACCTGGGCAATTGGTGTTCCGGGAAAAGAACCGAAAAATGCATGACCATTTTTCAATTGATCGAAAGTGGCCGATGAATCTGGTGTGCAAGTTCTTCAGGTCGCGGACAATCTACCACTCGATCAGTTTTCCGAAACCGAATTATTAGAAAATCAAATTTATGCGGACGACTTGGGAATAAGGATCGAAATTGGAGCACGCAAAAAATGACCGCTTAAAATCTGGATAGGTAATATTGAAATTGCCCCTTTTTTTGAGATCACCCATTGTTCGGTTTGTAATTGATGGAGACGGTTTTCAACCGCGATTGAAGAAATTCATTCGATTATTCAAAATTCAGTTCCCGATTCTCGAAGATTTGCAAATAAAATATGCTGGCTATTGAAAATCACGACCGGTTCTTAAGCCCGCGAATTTGTTGAAATGGTTGAAAAAGCCAACGTGAATTGGTTGGTATTTGCCTTGATACGGTGAATTCGATGGGCGCCGGAGAAGGGTTGGAAACCGTTATCGGAAAACTTGCACCGCTCACTGTTAATCTTCATGTTAAAGAATTTACATAGGCGGATTTCCACAAAATGGGATTTGTTATTGAAGGCGCTCCGTTGGGCGAAGGAATGTTGCCAGTTTCCGGAATTGATTCAAAGATGTCTTCACAATTGCCAGTCTGCGATTCTGGAACAATGGACTCCACCCGGATGAAACATTCAAGAAACCATTGAAAAAGAAGCCCGCTGGGCTGACAAAGATAATTATTTAAACGATATCGATGAATGAAACAGTTCATTTCATAAATCACTTAAAAATCATAATACCATGAAATTAACATTAATTGGCGCCGGCGGTAAAATGGGCTGCCGCCTCACACGTAACCTGAAAAATTCAAAATATCAACTGAGTTATGTTGAAATCAGTGAAAGGGAATTGAAAACCTGAAAGAACTCGGAGTTGCAACTAACTACGGCTGAAAAAGCAATTCCAGATGCCGATGTAGTGATTCTTGGCAGTTCCTGATGTGGCTTTGGCCAATGTTTCAGCAACCATTATTCCGCAAATGAAAAAAGGTGCGGTTGTTATGACGCTCGATCCGGCTGTTGCCAGTGCCGGCACGCTTGTTTATGCGTAACGATGTTTCCTATTTTATTGCACATCCGTCGCATCCTTCCGTATTTAACTGGGAACCAACGCCTGAAGCGCAAGCCGATTTTTTTGGTGGGACCTTGGCTAAACAAACTATTGTTTGCGCTTTGATGCAGGGCCCCGAAACCGATTACGATTTGGGTGAGTCAGTGGCAAAAACCATGTATGCCCCGGTATCAAAAGCATTTAAAATTACCATGGAACAAATGGCACTGCTGGAACCTGCGCTGGTTGAAACGCTATCATCCTCTTGTCTTGATTTGGTTCGCGAAGGAATGGAAGAAATCATTGCAACGGGGTGTTCCGCGGCGAAGCTGCCCGCGAATTTTTAATGGGCCATATCAATATTCAGTTTGCCGTTCTTTTTAAGGAATTGCCCAATGCAGTTTTTTCCGATGCGGCCAATAAAGCGCTTAACCGTGGCCGCAGTATTCTGTTTAAAGAAGATTGGAAACAGATTTTCGAACCTGAAAATGTGTTGCAACAGGTGATCGATATCACTTAGAAAGTTTCGGATTCAGTTCATTTAAAATTTCAACGAATGACTTGATTGGTCATGGTATTGACTTATCAATCCTATAAATCTCACTACTCATGAAAAAATTTGCCATATTCGGTTGCGGCTTTTGGAGTCAGTTTCAAATTGGTGCCTGGCAGGAACTGGAAGGTGCAGAATGTGTTGCACTGTACAACCGCACCAGTTCGAAAGCCGAGGAATTAGCCAAACGTTTTAACATTCCGCATTGTATATGATGATGCAGAAGAACTGCTTAAAAACGAATAACTTGATTTTATCGACATCATTACTGATGTGGATACTCATGAAAAATTTACAGTTCTTGGTGCAAAATATGGTGTGGATGTAATTTGCCAAAAACCGCTGGCTCCAGATTACGAAGCTGCAAAACGCATGATGAAAGCCATAAAAATGCAGGAGTCCGGTTTTATGTGCATGAAAATTACCGTTGGCAACCGCAATTCCGAAGGGTGAAAGAAATTTTGAATTCAGGAGTTATTGGAAAAGCTTTTCGTTGTGAAACTGCTTTTTTAACTGCTTTCCCATTGTTCGAAACCCAACCATTTTTAGCTGAACTTGAAGAATTTGCGCTTACCGATCAGGGTTCGCACCAGTTCGATGTATTACGCTATTTATTTGGGGAAGCGGAAACCATTTATTGCGAAAAACAAACAGTAAACCCAACCATAAAAGGCGAAGATGTGACAACTTCAATTTTAAAAATGAAAAATGGTGTGGTTTGTATCCAGAAAATTTCGTTCAGCTCTCCGCTGGAAAAGGAGATTTTTCCTCAAACAACGCTGCTGATTGAAGGTGATAAAGGCAGTATTCGACTGGACGGTGAATTTGAAATCAGCATTACCTCGCCAGGCGGAACTTCAAAAGAGGTAGTTCCAATGCAAGCCTATCCCTGGCAAACCGACCGGCTGAAACCCGAACCTCCTAGTATTGTCGATATCAACCAAAACATCCTTGACGATATGCTCGGAAAAGGCAAAGCCGAAAATACAGGAGACGACAATTTTGAAACCGTAAAACTTGTTTGGGCAGCTTATAAATCAGCAACTTCAGGAAAAGTCATTCATCTTGATCTTTTTAAATAACCCTGAAGATGAGACATCCCTTTTTACCCGGATTCCTGGTGACGCGGCTTTCAAGCAGATTAAAAATGAAACCGGTTCTCTTGTGGTCCCTGGTCGATTGAGACGCCTTTCTCAGAAAATGGCAGCATGTATTTCTATACCCATTGTAAAAATGACTCCCGAACAAAGAATAAAAGCATATGGCAGTGCCGACCCCCTTCCCGCACAAGTCAGATTAAAAGCCGGGGAGTTGGATGTGGTATATGAAAATGGTTCACTTCGTTTGATCAGACTGGGAAATATTGAGATTCTCCGTAGGATATATTCTGCGGTTCGTGATCGGAATTGGGAAACGATAGAGCCCCATATTGAATCAGAGTCTCTTAAAATTGATAAGAAATCGTTTGAGATCAGCCTAAAATTAAGATACCAATCCGGCTCAATCCATTTCTTTGCAGAATATCACATTTCCGGGAAAAATAACAGGATCCGCTTTGAAATGTTGGGGAAAGCCCAAACTGATTTTCTGAAAAACAGAATCGGATTTTGTGTATTGCATCCCATTTCCGAATGTTCCGGAAAATACGGAAAGGTAATTCATCCGGATGGAAACACTACCGATTTTATATTCCCGGAGATGATTTCGGCTCATCAGCCGGCCGGAAATATACAAAAGCTGATCTGGTCGCCTGCATCCGGAGTTACCAGTACATTAAATTTTTCAGGTGATATATTTGAAATGGAAGACCAGCGAAACTGGACTGATGCATCGTTCAAAACGTATTGTACACCACTCGGACTGCCATTTCCGGCAAAGATGAAAAAAGGAGAGACGGTTTACCAGGTGGTGGAATTAATCGTTAAAAATGATCTGATCATATCGGAAAATTCCAATGAATTTGTATTTTCCGTTTATCCTGACCGGTTGTCTTCGCTACCTGAATTGGGAACGGCAATGAGCTCACGAAAGGAATCATTGACCCAATACGAGCTTGATTTGCTAACCGGACTTTCATTAAAACATTTAAGAATTGAAGTTAAGCCCGGTAAGCCAGGTTTCAGAATCAATTTTAAAAAAGCTGCCAGGGAAAGCCATTTATTCGGTTGGCCCTTATTTGTGGTGCTTTACCTTTCCAACGACTATCAAAATGAATATCATCTCTTTGCAAAACTTTGCAAAGAATTTTGTGCTGACGTAATGTATCTTCTTCCGGTAGGTCAAGATCATTTAGCGTTCACAAAAATCAATGAACTTGAATTTCAGATCCGGGATGATTTTCCAGGAATCAAACTGGGTACCGGTGTCAATGCTTATTTTGCTGAACTGAACAGAAATCGTCCTGCAATTAAAAATGCGGATTTTGTCAACTTCACGATTTGCCCACAGGTTCATGCCTTCGATATTTTATCCATCGTTGAAAACCTGGAAGCACAGGCGGATGTGATCAAATCTGCCAGGGGCTTTTCCCGGAGAAACCCGTCTTTGTGTCTCCGGTAAGTTTGAAACAGCGTTTCAATGTGGCAGGCACAACCGTTGAATCAAAGCCTGGCACTGGTAAACTACCATCTTCAGTCGATTCAAGGCAATCGTCAGTTTTTACCGGCAGCTGGACTCTTGGAAGTTTGAAATTTTTAACACAGGCAGGGGCAGACCTGGTAAGTTATTACGAAACGGTAGACTGGAAAGGATTGATTCAGGGAGAATTTCCACCCGGCTTTCCCGAAAAATTCAGAACCAAACCAAAAGAGATCTTCCCGGTTTATGAGGCACTAAGAGAAATTATAGATTTTTCGAAGGTCATGCATTCTCAGTCTTCTCATCCGCTTTTATTCGATGGGATAATCGTCAAATCAGATCCGGAAACCAAACTGTTTCTTTTTAGCTTTTCCAATGAAAGCATGGAAATCCGGTTAGATCCGCATTTTTCTATAAAGGGTATGAGATCCATACTTTATAGTTCCACGCCACATTTTTCAAAATTGAAAATTCAGTTGAGAGCATGGGATATGGTGGTGGTTTCAATGGGAGAATTTGGTGATTTGGTGATTTGGTGATTTGGTGAAGAGGAAGAGGAAGAGGAAGAGGAACGCGGATTTGACGGATTCCGATGGCTATCGGAACGGATTCTCACGGATTAAGAATTTGGTGATTTGGTGATTTGGTGAATGGGATTCAAATCACCTACCTGAAAATCCGATCTTCAAACCATTTCAAACCATTTCAAACCATTTCAAACCATTTCAAACCATTAAACCCGCGATCACCCGTCAAAATCCGTCAAATCCGCGTTCCTCTTCTTTCAAACCATTTCAAACCATTTCAAACCATTAAACCCGCGATCACCCGTCAAAATCCGTCAAATCCGCGTTCCTCTTCTTTCAAACCATTTCAAACCATTTCAAACCATCTGAAACAAATCTTTCTTAATCTGTGATAATCTGTGCAATCTGTGGTTAAACTCCTCTTCCTCTTCCTATCCCCACATCTCCTCTCTCAACTCCTTAATTCGCTCATCCGTAATATAATCATCATAATCCATCAGCTTATCGATGATCCCTTTGGGCGTCAGTTCAACGATCCGGTTGCAGACCGATTGGATAAATTCGTGGTCGTGAG
The DNA here is from genome assembly GCA_963771005.1 of uncultured Bacteroidales bacterium. Classification (GTDB taxonomy): domain Bacteria; phylum Bacteroidota; class Bacteroidia; order Bacteroidales; genus DASQZK01. The sequence continues at coordinate 1,892,490 of CAVYRO010000002.1, read as the reverse complement.
ACGCCATGAAAACATTCCCGGGAAATTTTATCAGGTTGTTGTTGAATGCCTGGATGGATTCCAGATCGAGGTGGTTGGTCGGGGTGTCGAGCACCAGGGCATTGGGATTGTTAAGCATCATGCGCGATATCATACAACGCATTTTCTCGCCTCCCGAAAGGACATTCACCTTTTTATAGACTTCTTCACCGGAAAAGAGCATTTTCCCAAGGTAACCACGGATGTAGAATTCCGTAGTGTCCTCTGTGAACTGACACAACCAGTCAAAGAGGCTCATATCGCTGTTGAAGAACCCGGAGTTATCAAGCGGCAGATAGGCCGGCGTGATGGTCTGTCCCCACTTGTACTTTCCGCTGTCGGGTCTGCGATTGCCATTGATGATCTCGAAAAGGGCACTGGCGGCGCGGGAATCCCGGGAGAGAAATACGATCTTATCTCCTTTATTGGCAACCAGGTTCAGGTTACTGAACAGCGTGATTCCGTCGATGCTTGCACTCAGATTTTGAATATCGAGGATCTTGTCGCCGGCTTCACGTCCTGGAGTGAAGATGATGCCGGGATATTTACGGGTGGAAGGTTTGATATCCTCGACCCGGAGTTTCTCCAGCATTTTTTTGCGGCTGGTGGTTTGCCTGGATTTGGATACATTGGCACTGAAGCGGGCGATGAACTCGAGCAGTTCCTTCTTTTTCTCTTCGGCCTTCTTGTTTTGCACCTGTTGTTGCCTCAGGGCAAGCTGACTGCTCAGGTACCAGAAACTGTAATTTCCGGCAAAAAGTTGTATTCTCCCATAATCAATGTCGATGGTATGCGTGCTTATCGCATCCAGAAAATGCCGGTCATGCGACACCACCAGTACCGTATTTTCATAATTGGAAAGATAATTCTCCAGCCATACTACCGTTTCCAGGTCCAGGTCGTTGGTCGGCTCATCCAGCAGCAGGTTATCCGGCTTCCCAAAAAGTGCCTGGGCAAGAAGAGCCCGTACCTTCTGTTTTCCGCTGAGATTTTTCATCAGGCTGTAATGCAATTCCGCTTTTAACCCGAGGTTGCTGAGAAGGATAGATGCATCACTTTCCGCATTCCAACCGTTGAGATCCGCAAATTTCCCCTCCAGCTCAGCGGCCCTGATGCCATCCTCGTCCGAGAAATCGGGCTTCAGATAGATCTCATTTTTTTCCTGTATCAGGTTCCAAAGCTGGTAATGCCCTTTCAGAACGGTATCGATGACCGTACTGTCGTCGAAAGCATGATGATCCTGGTTCAGAACCGAAAGCCGCTCACCGGGTCCCAGGCTTATATGCCCGGCGGTAGGATCGATCTCTCCCGAAATGGCCTTCAGGAAAGTTGATTTACCGGCGCCATTTGCGCCAATCACCCCGTAACAGTTCCCCGCCGTAAACTTCATGTTCACATCCTGGAACAATATTCTCTTACCAAACTGTATCCTTAGATTCGCAACTGTAATCATTCTTCACATTCCTTTAAAAATCATTGTCTAAAAAGGCTGCGAAGATAAGAATAAATAACGAGAAATGAGGCTTGGGTGCGGGGTGATGATTTTCAACCTGCTGTCTTAATTTTAAACGGAATGATGAAAAATTCAATAATCAACAACCGTTACCCACCCTTAGCAAACCTGCGGGTGCATAAGTTTCTATTTCCAAATCACTGAAGGCCTATAATTCTGAAATACTATATCATATGATCAAAAGTGAATCAGATTACTCTTTTTAAAATGTTTTTTCCTCCCTGTTTAAAATCTTCTCCACCTTTCTATTCGATTTTTTCCCTTTTATTACCTATTTGAATCATACATTTATTTAAAATTCACCGGATTATTAACTACTAACTTTAATTCCAAATTCCATGGGAAAATTTAAACTACTGCTAATACCATTGTTTATTGTTCTTTCCAGTGCTGCGAGCATAGCGCAGGATGTCAGGGGCAAAGTCATTGATGAAAATGGCGAACCTGTCATTGGCGCCACTGTAACGGTAAAAGGCACTACGATCGGAACAATTACGAATGCCCGGGGAGAATATTCCATTTCCGGCGTACCTGAAAATGGTGTACTGGAATTTTCATTTATTGGAATGAAAACTCTTGAAATTCCTGTTAACAACAGAGTAACCATCGATGTGAGCATGGAGGAGGATGTTTTCAACATCGACGAAGTTGTAGCCATTGGATATGGTACAGCAAGAAAACAGGATGTTACCGGTGCAATTTCAAAAGTTGACGCGGATAAGCTTGTATCAAGACCAGTTACTTCTGCTGAAGAAGCACTTCAGGGAAATGTTCCTGGGCTTAATATCGCGCAGAGGTCGGCTTCACCTGGAGAATTGGGTACTGTCTCAATCAGGGGATTAGGTTCAATTACAGCCGGAACCTCACCTTTATGGGTCATTGACGGATTCCCGACCGACCAGCGAAATGCTCAATCGATCAATCCTGCAGATATTCAATCTATCGAGGTTTTAAAAGATGCATCTGCGACCGCAATTTATGGATCGAGGGGAGCGAATGGAGTAATCATTGTTACTACAAAGTCTGGAAGAGCGGGACAATCTACATTTAACGTAAGTGTTACAGGAGGAGTCTCTTCAGTTCCCGGTTATGCAAAAATTGATGTTTTAAATGCAGAGGAGTATGTACAATTTCATAAAGAACAAAATAACGGAACAATTCCGGATTTTATCGCCAATTACTGGGATGGAAAAACGGATACAGACTGGCTGGACCAGATCTTCCGGAATGGTACCTATCAAAATTATTCAGTTTCTGCATCCGGAGGTGATGAAAAGGTGACTTACTTAATATCTGCTAATTATCTGAGCCAGGAAGGTATTGTTAAAGGTGAAGAATTTGACAAATATTCTGCCAGGATTAAAGTTGATTATAAACCCATAGAAAGGGTCACGCTGGGATTAAATATTGCTCCGAATTATTCAATTATAGGCAGGAGCGGTCCCGAAACTGATGGAGGAGACTGGTCATCATTGTATGCCCAGGCTAAGCTAATGGCACCCATTGTTCCCATTTACAGGGAAGACGGAACCTATTCTATGAATTCGGACCTTGTAGGAGCTTTACCAATTGGTAATCCCCTTGAAACAATGCGTAATTACAATTCTAACAGAGACCTTTTTCGAATGATCGGAGGGCTTTATGGAAAATGGGAAGTTATTGATGGACTAGTATTGATGACCACTGCTTCAACGAATTTAGGAACTGACAAATCGCAGACCTACTACCTGCCAACAATAGGTCAGACTGTTCCACAGGGAATGTCAGCTGTTTCTTTTTACGATGTTGGGCAGTCACAATTGTTAGATTGGCTGAATGAAAATACAATAAATTATAAAAAGGTAGTCAAGGATCATTCTTTTGATATTCTGGGTGGTTTTACGCTTCAAAAAAATTCGAGTGAATCAGTTAGTGCCAATGTGAGGGAACTACAGGTACCAGGAGTGCGAAATGTGAACATCGGAAATTCAGATACCCGAACTGGCTCGAATGGTTCATCTGAAAGCACTCTGGTTTCTTATCTTGGTCGACTTAATTATGGATTTAAAGACAGGTATTTAATTACCGGTACTGTCAGAACGGATGGAAGTTCAGTATTTGGAGCCAACAATCGATATCAAACTTTTGCCTCATTTGCTTTGGGCTGGAGATTTTCTGAAGAGTCCTTTATGCAAGGCATTAATAGTTTAAATAGCGGAAAGCTGAGGTTTTCATATGGTACAACCGGAAGTAACGCAATACCCCCATTTGCATCACGAGCAACTTTAAATGCAGTAAACCAATCTTTTGGCACTAGTACCACCTTTGGAACTACATTAGGTAATCCAGGGAATAACAATCTAACGTGGGAGACATCCAGGCAGCTTAATGCAGGATTAGACTTGAATATGTTCAATTATCGCCTTAATATGGTAATTGACTATTTTAACAATGAAACCACTAACCTTTTATTGACAAAAAATATTGTTCCTTCTTCTGGTTACTCTACATTCCTGACCAATATTGGCAGCATGCGTAATAAAGGGGTAGAGCTCACACTAAACTTAATACTTGTTGATACAAAGGATTGGGAATGGTCTGTTGGAGGAAATATGACTACTAATAATCAGGAAATCCTGGATTTAGGAGGCGATGAGGAAATCCTGAACTTCTTCGGGGCTCTAAGGCGGGTCGTGGGAGGCGAACTACAGCAAATAGTAGGCCCAAAAGTTATTAAAATTGCACGGGTAGGTGATGATCAGTCTGCTCAACCTTTGAAAACGCCAGGAGCTGCAATTTATGAGGACGTTAACGGGGATGGTACTATTAGCAACTTCCTTGGACCTGATGGTCAGTTGATAGGCGATACCAATTTGGATCTGATATATGGATTCAATACTTACCTGAAATATAAAAATTTTGATCTGAATGTATTGTTCAACGGTCAGCGTGGCGCATATGTTTATGATTTCTGGCAAATACAGATTGCTGCACCATTCCGCAGAACCAATCTTTCAAAAGATTACTGGTATGATGGCAGGTACATTGATGATTCCCACCCTGGGGATGGAAAAACTCCTGCAGCTAATGGTTTTGACACTCAAATCGGTCCGGTTTCCAGTTTGGGGGTACAAAAAACAGACTATCTTAGAATAAGAAATGCCACACTTTCATACCATTTGCCAAATTCAATATCTGAGAAATTGGGTATGTCCAATGCCAGGATTTTTACCTCAGTTGAAAACCTCTACATGTTCACAGATTTTATTGGTGGAAATCCTGAAGCTCGAAGACAATCAGCAGGTGGTCCGGCACTGATTGGAGGCTCTCAGATTGCATCGGTTACAGACGGCAGGGAGCTTGGCTTAAACAGCCCTCCAGGTCTTCCTTTGCCAAGAACATGGATCCTGGGAATAAGTGTTAACTTTTAAATGAAAATCATATGAAAAAGTTTATAAATCGGGGTATTTTACATTCAATATTTATAAAATCTCAAACTAGAGCATTAATTATCATTTTATTAATGATATCTGCATCATGTAAAGATTTTATTGATGTTGCCCCGCAGGGTAGTATTGACGCAGAAGCCTTCTTTTCGAACGCTGATGAATTGGTTTATGCATTGAACGGCGTTTACGCTTCTCAGCGTACCATATTCGGTGATAACCTTTTTTGGATCATGCAAATGGGAAGATCAGATAATGTAAAATTCGGCGAAGGTGGGAACCAGGCTGATGCTGCATTCGATGTTTTTCAGGAAATCGCAACGAACAATATACTGGTGAACATTTGGGTGAATCATTACATTCTTATCAACAATGCCAATACTGTTATTAAAAGAGCCCCTGGCGTTCCTTTTGATAATCCGATAGATGAAGAACTGATTCAGAGAGTAACGGGTGAAGCAAAGTATTTGAGGGCGTTAACTTATTTTTACCTGGTCACGATGTGGGGGGGAGTTCCCTTGAGATTGGAACCTACTGAAGATTTTGACAATGCGAATGTTGCCAGAAGCTCTGCAGATGATGTTTATGCTCAAATTATTTCAGATTTGACCGACGCGATAAGCGTTCTTCCAACCAGTTATTCAGGTGGGCCATTAAACCAGGTTGGAAGAGCAACCCGTTATGCGGCACAGGCGCTATTGGGTAAAGTATATTTACAAATTGGCAATGCATCTGCTGCGTCTACGGTCCTTAATGATGTGATTGGCAAATATAGTTTACTGGCAAATTATGCTGATATTTATGCAGCTGGGAATGACAATACAGCAGAATCCATATTCGAGGTCAGTTTTAATCCAGTAAATCAAACTGGTTTATTTGATAATAATTTTTTCATACCTACAGTTGTGGCGCAAGAATTAGGTATAGTGGCAGGCGGGTTTACAACCCCACCACCATATATCCCTACAAATGATGTACAAACAATTTATGAACAAGGAGATCTGAGGGCTGAAGCTTCATTCGGATTGTATGATTTGGATGGTACTATTGCACCCTATATCAGTAAGTATATTGATTTAAATGCAGCTGGCGATGGTAGTGATATCAATATGGTTTTGTTGCGATATGCTGACGTATTGTTGATGAAAGCCGAGGCTGATGGAGAAAGTGCAGCTTCATACGAATTAATTAACCAGGTAAGAAGGAGGGCATTCGGACAGGATCCCTCTGTACCAGATCCGGAAATTGATATTGACCAAACCACTCCCGGAACATTCTTTGAAAAAGTACAATTGGAGCGGAGGAGGGAGTTTGCTTTTGAAAATCAAAGATGGATAGATTTATTGCGGTACCCTGAATCAGAAGTCATTGCAATTATGAATGCTCATCTAGCAGCAGAACGAGAAGACGGACCCTATGTGATTGATGCTCACAATTTATTATATCCGATTCCACAATTTGAGATTGAGACCTCGAAGGGTCTTGTGACACAGAATCCGGATTATTAGTATTCAGAAACCGGTGCAGCAATGATATCTGCACCGGTTTTCCTGCTTTTTCATTACAATACTTTATCAGGAGCCATTTACAGAAATTTTCCTGATGACAGCTAAATTCTTTTATTTTCACATATGGATGTAGGTTTATTTTAGCTATTTTCCATGAGTTGTTGATCGCCTTTAAAGTCCCATCTAACCTCAATACGATGGATATGCATCGTTCTATTTATTTCTTCTGCATTATTATTATCGCCCAATTTATCCTCTCTGGTTGTTCTAAAGGACAAAACCTGGAATTCTCAAAGAAAAAAGACGGCCTTGTTGTGACCGGTGGAAAATTAAGAGTTGATTTTAAAGCAAAAAACAATCTCTATGAACAGGTCTTCTATATGAAAGCCAATAACCAGAATTATGTAGAGGTCCTGCGCTCTTATAATCCGGTTGTTGATGCTGATAAATATCCGGTTAATGATACGAATTACTCCAGGTTTTATAATGCTGATATTTCTCCGAAAAGATATCTGATCAACGATCAACCCTCTATCCTTACTTATGATAAAAAGTCGGGGACTGTTATATTACAGGGATCTGGCAAAAGATTTAATTATAAACAGTCTGTGACGTTTTTTCCGGAAGAAGACAGGATCCACTTCAAGGTTGAATGTATGCTGCCTGATTCCAATCTTGATTATGTCATGAGCACCTTTGTCTTCAATAGTGATCACCCACCATATTTTGTACATACTCCTGCCCTGAAATTTGACAATGAGGAATCCAAGCAGAACCGCTTCAGGATCGTTCCTTCGCAGGATCAAATCATTGGGGACAGAAGTTTCTATGCACCCGCAATCATTCTGCAGGAAGAAAATATATTTGCTGCACTTATACCCGATCTGAACGCAATCAATAACCACAGGGTTGTTTCACCTGATGCAAGAAGGGTCAGCTTTATTCCCAGGAACAAGTTTGGAGTAGCCATAAAGAAGGACAAATATACCATGCCGGTTGCAATGGATCTGAACGTAGCCAGTGGACTTACTCAAAAACCTATAATTGCCTACGGTTATGCCGATGCGATCATGGGTCATCATATGCGTTACAACCGGTTTAACGACACAAGTATGATCCGGAGGATCAATGGAAACAAACTGGTATATGAATTCGATATATTCCTGGATGCGGCGGCAAAAGATTATGGAAAATATGCTGACATCAGCCAATATATCTGGAAAAAGTATGGTCATGAAGTATTCATAAATCATCCTCATCTGCCAATGCCTTTTGATGAATACAGGAAGATAGTTGACAGCGTTACCTTCCGGGCAAGTCCGTATCCTGAAATTGATATCCCTGTACCGGGATATGAAAATACAGGTTCATGGCTGCAATGGGAGGAAAATGGACAGCGTATGGGAGGATACCGGTCGGCCATCAACTGGTGGAATGATAAACTGCACAATTCAATCTTCTGGAATAATGCCCGTGATGCCCTGGGATTCTGGTTTTGGGGAACAGTAAACCAGGATTCAATAACCCTCGACCGTGCCCATAGAATCATTAACTGGTGTCTTTCAGCGCCAAAAAATGAGAAGGGATTATTCGCTACTTTATTTAATGCAGAAGATAAGAGCTGGGGGTTACAGTTTTCCGATCCTGTGCACGGCGGAAACAGGTATTTTCTCACCGGTAGCAAAAGTTATGATATCGCGGCCATGAGTAAAACTGGCGCTCATTTACTTGATTATTACATGCGCTGCGAAAAGGATCCGCGTATCGTGGAATTCCTTGAGCCTTATGGCAATTGGCTCACATCCGTTATCGACGCCCGGGGCAGTGTTCCGGCCTATGTTTCGGATGAGATGGAAATCTCGGGTATCTTGCTATATTCTGCTCATCCTGCAGCAAGTTTATGGTTCCTGTCCAATTTATACCGGGTAACTTCCAAACCCGGATATCTTGAAGGTGCGAAAAAAATTGCTGCATACCTTGAAAGAGAAATCCTTCCTGAAGCTAAATGGGTTGACCAGGAACAATATTTTTCATGTGGAGCAAAACCCCTCTCCTTTACAAGGGACCGTGTTCAAAATCAAATTGCCAGGGGAAATCTGTCCGTAATCTGGGCAAGTGAAGGGTTTTCGGCCCTTTTCGAGGCGACACGATCAGCCCGGTATCTCCGCGATGGTCAATTGTGCATAGACTACCTGGCATTTACCCAATGCAGCTGGAATCCTCATTATATCTATACGGCCTTCCCTTTCGGCGGATTTGGAGTGGATAATTCGGATGCAACCTCCTTCCTGGATGCACGACAGGCAGAAACAGTGAAACCATTCCTTTGGTATGGTAAACAACTGGGAAGGCAGGATCTGCTTGAAAGGGGCGTTGCCGCTGCCAGGTCTTCCATTGTCCTGATCAATCATCCGAAACATCAAACGAACAATATTTATAAATATGTTAATTTATATCCGTATGGCCTCGGACCCGAAAATATCGATCATGAAGGATATCCCCAATCCCCGATGAGAACTCATCCGGGCTGGGGGGAAGGTTCCGGTGTTTATACAGGTCTGGCAGAAGCCATGAGAAATCTTGGCGGATTATACCTCAATACAGATAAGCAAATATCCGTTGGTGTGGATGGTTTAAGAATAAATAAAATTGAATATAAAGGAAATTCAGTAGTGCTGGATGTGGAATCCTGGTTGTCGGGAAAATATTTATCAGATCCCTGGAGAAAACCTTACTTTACAAGTCTTTACATTGATGGGGACCCGGAATGGATCTACCTGAACGGGGAGAAAATTAAAGTTCGTGAAAAAAGAATAGAACTTGAAATTTTACCCGGTAACTATATCAGAAAGGTCAGTAAAAATTAAAATTTATACGCAATGAAAACACTTTGGACCGTTTTAGGTTTTTGCTTTTTCACCCTTGGAATCTCAAATTCTTTTGGGCAGGAATGGCCGGTATTCAAACATTACGACCAGGAACATACCTATAAGATTGCTCTTCCTGTAGGAGGTATAGGTACAGGTACGGTTTCCCTGGGTGGCAGGGGAAATCTTCAGGACTGGGAGATTATGAACCGGCCTGCTAAAGGCTATAACCCCGGGTCCGGAAGAAATAATTCGCCCTTTTTTATAATCTACACGGATGTCGATGGCAAAAAGGATACACGTTTGCTGGAAGGACCTGTACCGTTTTACCTGTATGAAGGAAGTTCAGGCTCCGTCGCAACCAATCACGGGTTACCGAGGTTCGATGAAAACACGTTTGATGCGGTTTATCCATTCGGCCAGGTCAACCTTAAAACGGCACAAATACCGGTCGATGTAAAAATCAAGGCGTTCAATCCGCTGATCCCTGGTGATATAGATAATAGCAGTATCCCTGTGGCAATTCTTGATTTTGAATTGACAAATACTTCCGGTAAAGAAGTCTCCTTCACCATCTGCGGTTCAATGCAAAATTTTATTGGTGAAGACGGCACCGGGGGAACTGCAAAAGGAAACAGGAATGAATTCCGGGAAGGCCCGGGATTTAAAGGGATTTTTTTTACAACCGACGGTGTTGATAAGAAAGCCGATCAGTGGGGCAATATGTCACTGATCAGTACATCGGAGGGCGAAGTTTCATATCGTACAACCTGGCTGCCTGAACGATGGGGCACTTCCATACTTGATTTTTGGGATGATATTTCCAGTGACGGGATCCTGGATAAAAGAAAAGATACAGCATCCAAAATCCCTATGGTCTCTCTTGCTGAAGAAAAAACCATTGAAATTCCCGATAAACCCATGGCCTCCCTGGCAATCAGCAATACTTTGGCTCCCAATTCTGTGAAAACCGTTCGATTCCTGATTACATGGTATTTCCCGAACCGGACAGCCTGGTCCACTGAAACGTTGAAAAATTATTACGCTACGAAATATACCGATGCCTGGGATGTGGATTTAAAAACAGTGCCGGAATTACCGGATTTGAAAAACAGGACCATCGGGTTTGTCGAAACATTTCTGAAAAGTGATCTTCCGGAAGAGGTTAAAGAAGCAGCCTTGTTTAATGTTAGTACCCTCCGGACACAGACCTGTTTCCGGCTTTCTGACGGAAATTTCTTTATGTGGGAAGGATGCAATGATAAAACCGGATGTTGTTTCGGTTCCTGCACACACGTCTGGAATTATGAAACGGCAACAGCTTTCCTGTTTGGCGATTTAGCAAGAACCGTGCGTAATGTTGAATTTGGATTAGCAACAAATGATATCGGCCTGATGAGCTTCCGTGTCAAATTGCCATATGACAATATCCCTGAATTTGCCAAAACCGCTGCTGACGGGCAAATGGGCTGTATTGTCAAGATCTACAGGGAATGGCAACTGTCCGGCGATGATACTTTTCTGAAAAATCTGTATCCGAAGGTAAAAGGAGCCCTGAGTTATGCCTGGATCAAAGGGGGTTGGGATGAAAATCAGGATGGCGTCATGGAGGGCGTTCAACACAATACGATGGATGTTGAATACTACGGACCCAATCCGCAAATGACACTATGGTACCTGGCTGCCATTCGCGCCATGGAGGAAATGTCCATTTACATGAAGGACCGGGATATGGCAGTGAAATGCAGGAAGCTTTTTGAAAGTGGAAGTAAGTGGACAGACGAAAATTTATTTAACGGAGAATACTATATCCAGAAAATTGTTGTCCCCGACAAAAAGGATATCCCGAAGGAACAAGTATCAGGAATGGGAGCCCTAAATCCGGAAAATCCCGACTACCAGCTCGGGGATGCCTGCCTTGTTGATCAACTGGTTGGCCAGTATCTTGCACACGTATGCGGACTGGGATACCTGGTAAAAAAGGATAATATTTCAACTACCCTGCAAAGTATCATGAAATATAATTACCGGTCAGATCTTTCCAACCACATGAACATTTTCCGCAGCTATGCTCTCGGTGATGAATCCGCCTTACTCATGGCTGCATATCCAAAAGACAGACCCGAAAATCCCTTTCCTTATTTTACCGAAGTTATGACAGGATTCGAATATACGGCAGCCGTCGGAATGCTCCAGGAAGGTCAGATTGAAAATGGGCTGAAATGTATTTCCAATATTCGTGATCGTTACGATGGAAGAAAAAGAAGTCCCTTCGATGAAGCGGAATGCGGACATCATTATGGCAGGGCCATGGACAGCTGGTCAGCATTACTGACACTGACCGGTTTCCATTATTCAGGAGTCGATAAATCAATGACTTTTACATCAAAGCCGGGAACTTATTTTTGGAGCAATGGGTATGCCTGGGGGACATGTAAAGTAGAGGATAATATGGCCACCCTGCAGGTGAGCTACGGACAGGTACCGCTGGATAAATTTACACTTACAGGCTCGGGATCAGCAAAATTAAAAAATACCATTCTTAAGGCTGGAGAGAGCAGAACTATTCAAGTGAAATCCGGAAAGTCATGAAAGATTACAAACAAGGGAGAAAATGAGAGTGGTGTTTTTTCAATATTCCCGAAAATTATAGATCCACCGGACCATGGTGCATGCCAGCCGGATGGTCCGGTGGTTCTTAAACAACAAGATAAAAAAATGAGAAAAAATTGTTTAGATAGAATGTACAGCCTGGCGATTTTTCTCATGCTTGCCCATGTCGTCTTTTCACAACAGACGAATGAAGAATGGCCCGTTCTGAAAACCTACGCAGGAAAATTCCTCGATGAGGTGGCCATGCCCCTTGGGGGTATTGGTACGGGTACTGTATCGCTGGGCGGGAGAGGTGATCTCAGGGACTGGGAGTTGATGAACCGCGGAGCTCTTGGATATTTACCTGCCTTCAAGTTTGTCCCCCCTACCATCGCCAACGGACCCTTTTTCGCCTTGTATTACAGGCAGGAGGGAAGCCAGGCAGGCATCAGGATATTGGAGGGACCCGTCCCGGTTAGTGAATATGATGGCGATTGGGGGTCAGATGCCGTTAATTCGGGATTCCCAAGGTTTGAAGAAACATCTTTTTCGGTTGCTTACCCATTGGCCCAGGTCGAATTTAAACATAAGGATGTACCCTTGATGGTCCGGCTGGAAGCTTTTAACCCCCTCGTGGTGGGCGATGCAGAAAAAAGTGGTATTCCGGTAGCCGTGCTTCGGTATGTACTGTCCAATCCGACTGATAAACCCATCGAAGCCGCAATCTGCGGTATGGTACCCAATTATATAGGAGTGGATGGATGGGGAGGTGAACCCAAAGGAAACAGGAATGAATTCCGTTCAGCCGGTAGCCTTAACGGGATTTATATGTACTCGGAAGGTGTTGACCCCCGGGATGTGAACTGGGGCACTATGGCATTGTCCACTACCACTTCGGGAAGGGTAAGTTACCGGACTTCATGGGCCAGGCTGGCCTGGAACTGGACATTCCGGGAATTCTGGGATGATTTCATCGCTGACGGAGAACTCACCGACCACCCCGATAGTGCTGAACCTGGTGGTGACAAAGGGAAAGAGGAAGTAAGGATCCAGACCCCTCCCGCTACCCTGGCCGTAAAAGTAAAACTGGCTCCGGGAGAAAGTAAACCCATCACTTTCATACTTAGCTGGCATTTTCCCAATCGCCGGGCCTGGGATTGCGGAACCCACTATCCCGGAAATTACGGAGGTGAGGAGATCGTTGGTAATTATTATGCCACTCTCTATAAGGATGCATGGGAAGTGGCCAGAACAACAGCTCCTGAACTGGAGGTCCTGGAGAAGGAAACGGTGAAATTCGTAAGTGCACTGGTAAACTGCGACATTCCCGACGTTATTAAAGAAGCCGGGCTTTTCAACCTGAACAACCTGCGCAGCCAGACCGTATTTCGCACAGCGGATGGCCTGCCATTCGGTTTTGAAGGTACCGGAAGCATCAAAGGAACCAGAATAGGTGCCGAAAGATCATCAGGATGGGGCTTTGGCAGTGAGATCAGCGTTTGGGCATATGAGTCTACGGTACCATTCCTTTTCGGGGACCTGTCTCTTAAATTCAGGGAAGTGGAATTCATGCATGCCACCCGGGATGACGGTGCTATTGCAAGTAGGGTGGGACTTCCGCTGGAACTAAGGGGAAAGAATATGAAAGTATTGCGGGCAGACGGCCAGATGGCTACACTGGTAAGATTGTACCGGGACTGGCAGTTATCGGGGAATGACGCAAAACTTTTGGAGATGTGGCCAAATGCTAAAAAAGCAATGCGTTTTGCATGGGAAGGAAGCTGGGACCAGGACAAGGATGGAGTGATGGAGGGGCGGCAGACCAACACCTTTGACTCGGAAGAAGGACTGGTAGGACCCAATCCGCAAATGGCAGGCTGGTACCTGGCTGCGCTCAAAGCTTCCGGTCAAATGGCCCTTCACCTGGATGACAAGGCTTTTGCCAGGGAATGCCTCAGCCTGTATGAAAAAGGGAGCCGGTGGGTTGACGACAACCTGTTCAATGGAGAATACTACGAACAACAAATACCTGAAGGTGTAAGCAGGTTAGGACAGTTAGGCAAAGGCTGCCAGGTGGACCAGCTTGCAGGACAATACCTGGCCCATACCGCCGGTCTGGGCTATGTGCTTGATCCTGATCATGTAAAAACCACCCTGAAAAGTGTCATGAAATACAATTACACTGAAGATTTCAATGATCGTCTAAATACTTTCAGGAGTTTTGTGCTTGATGATGAAGCCGGTCTTGTCATTCTCAGTTATCCGCATGGCGGCCTTTTGGATTTTCCGCAACCCTACTATACGGAAGTAATGACCGGTTTTGAATACAGCACTGCAGCTCATATGATCTATGAAGGGCAATTGGAAGCGGGTTTAAAAGTCTACCAATCCGTCCGCGACCGCTTTGACGGGTATAAAAGAAATCCTTTCAATGAAGGAGAATACGGGCATCGATATGCAAGGGCTATGGCCGCATGGGCCGGGATACCTGCCTATACAGGGTTTCAATATTCAGCGGTGGAAAAAAGTATGAGCTTTAATTCCCGGCCCGGAAAATACTTTTGGTCCAATGGATACCAGTACGGCATTGTAAAAATCCGGGAGCAGGGCGACAATAGTTTGGTCAGCCTGACATGCCTGAAAGGTGAACTGCCACTGAAAAGCTTTTCTCTGAATGGTTACGGGCGGATAAACTTCCGGAAAGGTAAAATCTTCGGGGAAGGTGAGACGGTTGATTTTTTAATATCAAAGGACTGAATGGATTACTTTCTCTAATAAAGCCAATTTAAAGTATTGAGACTAACGGGATAAAATATGAAAGAATTCAGACGCATTGCATTCCTGTTCTGTTTTCTGCCTTTACCTTTTGTGGTATCGGTAGCTCAGAAACCAATAAATGCCAGCGATCACCCAGGCACTCCGGAAGCTGCAGGTAGTCCTGGTAAGGATCCATTTGTGTCATACAATGAACCGGTCCGGCAAAAGTATATTGATCACAGTTTTTTAACCACTCTCAGTGCTGCAGGGATCAATGATGCCTGCCAAGAGATGAACATCAGTTTTAATGAAGTCTTTGCACCCATGGCAGCCGGGATTCAACATCCTTACAGGCAATATCGCTGGTCGGTGAGTCGTGATGAACACGATAACCCGGTGATCCATGCATTACCCCCCGAAGAAGAGACAGGATGGACGCCATGGGAAAGATGGAGTATGAAAGGAAATATTCCCATACGGACAGCCTGGGTTCTTTATCCGGTGAAAGAACCAATCAAAGGCGGGATCGTCAGATGGTATAAACTGGAAGAATCGGAAAATTTAATGCCCCGTCTCCTGCATAGAAGCGGAAAGTATGGATACTATACTGCGCCTGGCAAGGATCGATGTTGCTGCCGGTTTGTTGGACATGGACTTTAAGTCGGTATTTATTGATCCCTTAGAACCAAAGGCTCAAAAGATATACGCTCATTACAGATGGGTGGTGATACCTCACATTTTAGCCAATGACGGACCGGTACTATATGCCCTTCCTCCAATGGATAAATCCGGTGAGTGGCCATGGGAATCCTGGTACTCGGATGGAATAACACCTGTTATCCATCATGTTCATTATACCCGGCAGAATTTAAAAACAACAGGAAGCTGGATAGAAGGGCCAGGTGCCCCGCAACGACCACCGGAGATTTTCGGGCATACCTGGTATTGGTATGATGATCCTGATATGTTACCGGCCCTGGCAAAAAAGGATTAGATTCTATTCGACAACTTATGAAAAAAAGGATGTAAAGAAATCGGATCCGCTAATTGGTGTTTGCCAGAAAACCCGATGACCCTTCGGCTTCGCTCAGGGACCGGTCAATTCGATGACCGAAGAACTTTTCGGATGGTGGTAAGGCAGGCCAAAGGCCCCTTCTTGCGAAAGTCACTGAATTTTATATTTATACATAGGGGCCTTTTGCCTGCCTTACCACCATCCGAAAAGTTCACCCTCTTGAATGAAGTCGCCGGTCCCTGAGCGAAGCCGAAGGGTCATCGGGTTTTCTTTCTGATGCTAATTGGGCATCCGGAAAACAGGAAATGAGGTAAGACTGCAAATACATAAGAAATATCGGCAATAAACAGCTTATCTCCTGCAATAAACTTCTAAAATTCAGCAAGATGAAAAATCTGGTCGCACTGATGCATCAAAAAAAGCAAAAAGAAAATCCTGTCCTAACTATGAATTTGATTTTTTGCCTTGTCTTTTTTGCCGGCTTACTTCCGGGGTCAGCCTATGCCCAGGCGATCCGGCCGGTTTCCCTGCAATGCGAATACCGTCATAATCCCATTGGAATGGATGTACAGAAACCTTCATTAAGTTGGCTTCCTGAAACAACCAGTCCCGGCCTGAGAAACCAAAAACAGTCAGGATACCAGGTACTTGTTGCTTCCACCCCGGAATTATTATCGCATGATTCCGGCGACCTGTGGGACAGTAAATTTATTGATTCGGATCAAAGTGTCCAGGTAATTTACGATGGTAAAACGTTACACAGTCTTGACAAATGCTTTTGGAAAGTGCGCGTGAAGGACGGATCCGGCAATATTTCAGGTTGGAGTGAGATGGCCGGATGGGAAATGGGACTTTTAAAAAGAGCGGATTGGAAAGGTTACTGGATTGGGGCAAAAACGGAGGAAGATTCCCACCTCTGGAGAGAAGTGAACGGATACTGTTCAAAGGCGGAAACCAGCGGGGATAAGATCAAGTGGGTGCAGGTAGATCTTGGAGAAGAAACGTCATTTGACAAAGTTGTCATACACCCGGCATTACCCATGAAATATTCTGATGGTGAGAGAACTGTAAGTAATGCCGGCTTTGGATTTCCACTCCGGTTTCGTGTTGATATATCCAATGATCCGGATTTTAAAAAGTATAAAACGATCATGGACAAAACGGCTTCCGATTTCCCTAATCCGGGACGCAGGAAAGTCACCGTTTTATGTCCGGATGTAACAGCGCGGTATGTCAGGTTTACTGCAATCAAATTATGGAACAGTAAACATTCGGAACGTCCTTATTATTTTGCCCTGGGAGAATTACAGGTGATTTCGGGAGGAAAAGTTATAAGTAAGAATTCCCCCGTACTTGCTTTGGACACTGTTGAAGATTGGGGATGGAGCAAGTGTAATCTAACGGATGGGATGAGCCTCGTTGACGAAGTGGAAAAGGGGCATGAAGCGCTTTTACTTAGAAAAGAAGAGGAGTTAACGAAAAAAATTCAATCCGCAACTGCCTTTATTTCCGGTCTCGGTTATTATGAATTGACTATTAATGGTAATAAAGTCGGGGATCACCTTCTGGATCCCGGTTTTACCGATTACACCAAACGCGTGCTGTATGCAAGTTATGATATCACGAAATATTTAAAACCGGGCAGCAACTGTTTCGGGGTAATCCTTGGAAACGGTTGGTATAACGAGGTAACCCCTGATGCCTGGGGATTTCAAACCGCACCCTGGCGGGGTGATCCAAAATTATTAATAAATATAGTTATCGGTTTTAGTGACGGAACCGGCACCGTTATTTCCAGCGATGGGTCCTGGAAAGTATCAACGGGTAAAATAGTTTTCAATTCAGTCAGAAGTGGAGAAACTCAGGATGCCAGGCTGGAAAAAAAGGGCTGGAATCTGGCGGGTTACGTCGACACCGCCTGGCAATCTGCAGTCGTAGTTCCTGCACCGGGAGGCAAGCTGGTATCCCAACAAATGCCCCCGATCAGGGCTACAAAGGAAATATCACCTGTTAATCTTACAGAACCAACTCCCGGTGTCTATGTTTTCGATCTTGGGGTTAATATATCCGGATGGGCAAAGCTTAAAATCAAAGGTGAGGAAGGGGATACGGTCACTCTTTTTTATAATGAACATCTTAATTCCGACGGTACGGTAAGGTATGGCCCGCATGCCTGGTGGCATTACGGACCCTACCAGACGGATAAATACATCTGTGACGGCTCCGGAACCGGAATATTTGAGCCGCACTTTACATATCATGGATTTCAATATGTTGAGGTGAGGGGTTTGAAATACAAACCTGAACCGGGTGATCTGAGAGGCATTTGGGTTCATACCGATCCGGAACCTGCAGGAGAGTTCGAATGTTCGAATGCCGGTATTAATAAGGTTCAGGAACTCATACTTCGAACCCAGTTAAACAATCTTCATAGTATCCCTACCGATTGCCCTCACCGGGAAAAAATCGGATGGATGGGGGATGGTCTGGTCACGATGGAAGAAGCCATGTATAATTTTGATATGGCACAGTTTTACATCAAGTGGTTTCATGATATGATGGATGCCCAGGAATCTGATGGACATGTACCTCCCATCGTTCCTAATCCCGGATGGAACTGGGCTACCTCTTTAAAGAATCCGGAGAACGCAATCCCTGTTTTTTCTGACCCCTGGTGGGGAGGTGCTTTGTTGATGACCCCCTGGAATATATACAAATACTATGGTGATTCAAGATACATAGCTGAAGGTTACGAGAGCATGAAAGCATACATGGACTGGATCTCGATCATGGCTGATGCTCATATTTTTAAAGCCAGCCTTGGGGACTGGATTGAACCCGCCGTTTTTACGGATGCAAAAGGTACTCCGAAAGATCAAATCGGTACCTCGGCATATTTTTATTTTGCACGCCTGATGAGCAGGTATGCCCAAATGCTGAATAAACCGGAAGATGCAAAAAAATATGCCCTGCTCGCCGACACGATCCGCGAACGGTTCAATGAAGAGTTTTTTGATGAAGCCACAGGACTATACGCCGAAAATAGCCAGACTGCCCAGGTAATACCATTGCTTTTTGGTATGGTCCCGGAGGGGAAGGAAAAAATTGTGGAGGAACAGCTGATCAAAAATATAGTCGATGTACATAATAAACACCTCTATACCGGCTTTGTGGGGACTCCCTTGTTGTTCAAACTTTTGACCGAAAGAGGCTATTCAGAACTTGCTTATACCATTGCAACGCAGGAGGATACGCCCGGATGGTTTTACATGCTCAGGAATGGGGCAACAACCCTTTGGGAGGTATGGGATGCTATCACCCAGATCGATTTCTCCAGGGATCATCCTGCTTTTGGATCTATTGGAGCCTGGTACTACTATTCCCTGGGAGGAATTCAACCCGATCCGGATAATCCCGGATTTGAAAAGATCATTTTTAATCCGGGGATAGCCGGTGATCTTACGTGGGCCAGGGCATCGTACACTTCTGTCCGTGGCAAAATCTCAGTTGACTGGAAAAAAGAAGGCGGAAAATTTATATTGAACATTGAAGTGCCTGTTAATACACGTGCCATGGTATACGTCCCGGCGGATGAATTGGACACAGTCCTTGAAGGAAACACACCTGTTACACAAAACAAACAGATTTCATATATAAAAAAGGCCGGGGAGAAATATGTATTTGAAGTAGGTTCAGGAAAATATCAATTCCTTTCAAATTATAAAGGCAAATAAAATACAGGGCATTCATGAAAGTTCAGGGGAGCTAAGGTCGGTTGACCCGGGCCGTTATTAGCAATTGCACAGGAATTCCATTACTTCATCCATGAAAAAAGTCCTGCCAATGCTGATTCGCAAACCAAAGGATAAGCATTTTTCCCGGTTTATACCTGCGTATCATTAACGGTGGTCATAAGGTCAGGTAATGAAAATTTATCATGACCTCATGTATTTCATGTGTTAACAGTTTTTTTTTCATTTTTATGAAATTCTTTGCGGAATAAAACAAACCCTTTATATTTGTATACAATATACATTATGATGATGGTTATTCCGCATTCCTCTCCCATTGAACATGCAGACCTGAGCGTGAAAGTTTTTGAACGACTTAGGGAGATGATCCTGACAGGCCAGCTGCCGGCTGGTGAAAAGATCCTTCAGGAACAAATTGCCAGGGTGCTTGGTGTCAGTAGAATGCCTCTGCACAAAGCGTTTCAGATGCTCGAAGATCAATACCTGGTGGAGAGTATTCCACGCAAGGGTATATTTGTAAGAAAACCGGGGATCCGTGAGATTATGGATGCTTTTGAATGCCGTGAAGGCCTGGAGGGAATAGCAGCGCGCCGTGCCACGGAAAATATTTCACCACAGGAGATATCGAACCTGAAGAGCCTGTTCGAACCATTCCGCGGGAAGGAAGATATCGACATGCTGGCCTACCGTAAGGCAGACCAGACATTGCATGATACCATCATCAGACTAAGCGGCAACAAGGTCCTCCAGAAAATGAACACCATTGGAAATGTCCTGATCAGGACCTATCCCCGGGGTATCATTCTCCCGGTTGAAGAGTCGCTTTCAGATCATTTTCAGATCCTCGGGGCGCTTGAGATAAAGGATGGAGAAAGAGCTGAATCTCTGGTGAGGATGCATTCAAGAAAAGCAAGAAATATACTTGAAAAGGAATTACATAAACAAAATCAATAAATGCAGAAGAAGAAGTATAAAATTGCCGCCGTACCGGGTGATGGTATCGGGCACGAAATTATTCCGGCAGGACTTGAAGTCCTGGATAAAATTGCCAAAGATTTTGGATTTGGTATAGAAACCGGAATGTTTGAATACGGAGCCGGTTATTTTAAGCGCTATGGAGTTTTCATGCCCGAAAACGGACTGGAAAAACTCAAATCATTCGATGCTATCCTATTCGGTGCCGTCGGGCTGCCTGATGTGGATGACACCCTGCCCGCCAAAGATTATACCTTTAAGGTGCGCACTCATTTCAACCAATACGTCAACTACCGTCCCGTCAGGGTTTGGCCGGGCGTCAGGCGTCCCCTCCGCAGCGAAGAGAACTTCGACTTTGTTGTAGTAAGAGAAAATACCGAGGGTGAATTTGTACAGGTTGGCAGTCAGATCATGCCCGGGAGCCCCAATGGTATGGGGATTGATACCAGTGTATTCACCCGGAAAGGGATCGAACGTATCGCTCATTATGCATTCCGGCTGGCACAGAAACGCAGAAAACATGTGACCACGATCACCAAATCCAATACGCTGATCAACAGCCTGACCTATTGGGACAGGGTAATTGCTGAAATCGCGGCCCGGTATCCGGATGTCACCCATCGCTATATGTATATCGATGCGGCCTCAGCCAACTTCGTCCTTCGTCCCCAAATCTTTGATGTGGTGCTTGCCACCAATCTTTTCGGTGATATTCTGAGTGACCTGGGCGGAGCGCTCATGGGCAGCCTGGGTCTGGGAGGCAGCGGGAATATCAACCCTGAAAAGGAATATCCTTCCATGTTTGAGCCCATCCACGGATCGGCTCCCGACATTGCCGGCCGGAACATTTCCAACCCGGTAGGAACATTATGGTCGGTATCTCTCATGCTGGATCACCTGGGTGAAAAGGATGCGGCACAGGCTATCATCACGGCAATTGAAAAAACACTGTCCGCCGGTATATTTCCTGTGGACCTTGGTGGAAAATTCAAGACTTCGGAAATGGTATCCGAAGTGATCAAAAGAATCGGATAGATCATGAGCAGGGTAATCGACCTCAGCCATACCTACGACAATGAGTTTCCGGGCTTCCGGAGTGAAACCGCCAAATCTTTCGAAAATGATGGATGGAATGCGGCCACCTGGCATATTTATTCACATGCGGGAACACATATTGATGCTCCTGTTCATGTTCAGGTGAATGAATCCGGCGTCGATAAATACCCTGTTGAACGGTTTATCTGCCGGGCACATGTTATCGACCTTACCGGAATAAAACCCGGTGAACAGATCACACCCGGCATGCTTGGCCCTGCAGTACATGAGATTGACCAGGGTGACGGAGTGATCTTTCATACAGGCTGGAGCCATTACGTTCACGATCCGGAGATGTACCGCAACAAACTTCCCCGGCTAAGTCGCAGCCTGGCCCTGTGGCTCAGCAAGCGGAAGGTTAATCTTATCGGGGTCGAACCCCCGTCGGTGGCCGATGTAAATAACAGGGATGAACTTCTGGATATACACAGCATCCTTCTCGGAGCCGGCATTATCATCGTGGAAGGTCTGACCAATCTTGAGAGTCTGAAAAAGCATATTATCCGGCTGATCGTTCTCCCGCTCAAGGTCAGAAACGGTGACGGATCGCCGGCCAGGGTCATTGCTCTTGAAGACTGAAAAACACCCTGTCGCGTTCTTAAATAAACAAAACCCGTTTTACGGGGCAAAGAGAAGCTTCAACCCATGATTTTTTAGTTGGAAACAGGGCAGGACACCGGGCGAAGGACCGGTATTATTTGCTCAGAAAAAAAACAGACTCACTATGGATTATCCCGGATACAAAGAAATTTTCTCCGCCCAGCATGCTGAGTATAGTGGCAACCTTGATCCTGTTTCTTTTTCCGGATCCAGGACCATAGTAATTCTCGATGATGATCCCACCGGCTGTCAGACCGTTCAGGATGTCCCTGTACTTACCCGCTGGGATGAGCCGTTGCTGGAAGAAAAATTTCATCAGAAGGTTCCCGTATTTTTCATATTGACCAATACGCGGAGTATGGTTGCCGGAGAAGCCATCCGCCTGACGCGTGAAGTGACGGAGAATCTGAAAAAGGCGTCCGACAATGCAGGACGGGATTTCCTGGTGATCAGCCGCAGCGACAGTACACTTCGGGGACATTTCCCGGAGGAGACCGATACCATAGCGGCGGGTCTTGACATGGAGGATGCACTGAGATGCCTTATCCCGGCCTTTTTCCAGGGAGGGCGGTTTACCCTCAACGATATTCATTATGTTTTGGAGAATGATAAGTTGATACCGGCAGCCGAAACACCCTTCGCCAACGACCTTGTTTTTGGGTTCCGTTCATCGGATCTTTCCGGGTACGTTGAAGAAAAAACCGGAGGCAGGATCCCGAAGGCCCGGGTTCTTTCCTTTAGCCTGGAAGAACTGAGAACGGCCGGTCCGGTGCATATAAAGGAGAAGTTGCTGGCAACGGACAAACCGGTATGTTTTGTCAATGCGATCAGCCAGCGGGATCTTGATGTTTTTGCCCGCGGTGCCTGGATGGCCATTGGTGAAGGGAAGAAAATCATCTTCCGCACGGCAGCTTCCTTCATCAATTCAATCGCAGAAATCCCCCTGTCCCCGCTGCTCGTCAAAGATGATCTCATAACCGGAACGAGCCAGGGATCTTTATTCATTGTGGGTTCCCATGTACCTAAAAGCTCACAACAGCTGGCCCACCTGCTTAAGCAGAAAGGAATAACATCCATTGAACTGAACGTAGAAGAATTACTTAAGCGAAAAGGCCGGGATTATATATCATCCCTGGCTGGCAGACTGAGCTCCCTTATCGCAACCGGGGAAAATACGGTACTCTACACCAGCCGGAAACTGATTTCCGGCAGGGAAAGCAGTGAGAACCTGCAAATAGGCAACCGGGTGTCAGCCGCCCTGGCAGATGTCATCGACCAAATTGATAGCCAACCCCGCTATATACTTTGCAAGGGAGGAATCACCTCTCATGTAGTGGCATGTGACGGACTGGGTATCCGGGAAGCCATTGTGAGCGGACAAATATTGCCCGGTGTGCCGGTCTGGAGAGTAAAGGAAGGAAAAAAATTCAACAACATGCCTTTGATCATTTTCCCGGGAAATGTAGGTACAGAAACATCATTAACCGAAATCTACCAAAAACTAAACTGATCTCATGGGTTCAAAATTTTATTTCCCGCGACGGTATTTATTGGTAATGGGTACCTTTTTCATCTCGCTGTTCATGTACATCGACCGTTCGAGTATCTCGGCAGCTGAAGGGTCAATCAAATCGTCACTGCATCTGACCGACCAGCAAATGGGCTGGATCCTGTCCATTTTCGCCCTGGGTTATTCCTTAGCTCAGGTACCTGCGGGTGCATTGGGCGATAAGTACGGTCCGCGAAAAGTACTGAGTGTGATCATCGGGTTCTGGGCATTCTTCACCGGACTCACCGGGATAGTCAGTCATTATGTCACCCTGCTTTTTACCCGTTTCTTTTTCGGAGCCGGTGAAGCCGGCGCTTTCCCCAATATCTCCAGGGCCGTTTTTTCATGGATACCCCTAAAAGAAAGGGGACTTGTGCAAGGCATCAACTTCTCAGGTTCCAGGGTTGGTGCTGCTTTCGCCCTCCCTCTGGTAGCTCTGATCATCTCTGCGTTTGGCTGGCGCACTACTTTCCTTTTCCAGGGAGCCATTGGTCTGATCATTGCCATCCTTTGGTTTACAATTTTCAGGGACCGTCCCGAAGATCATAAGGGCGTTCCCGAAAAAGAAAAAAAATACATTATCGAAAACCGGCAGAATTCGGGAGCCCTGGCGAAAACGACCATGGGAGTTAACAAAATCTTCGGTTCAAAAAATGTATGGCTGGCCATGCTTCAGTATTTTGGCAGCAATTTCACCTTTTTCTTCTGCCTGACATGGCTGTTTCCTCATCTGAAAGCAAAGTATCAGCTTGATATGGTAGAAACGGGTTTTTACGCTTCCGCGCCACTGATGGCCGGAGCCATTGGGAACTGGTTTTCCGGATGGCTCGTCGACCGTATTTACCGGACCGGCAAATGGAGACTCAGCCGAAGACTTCCTGCCATTATCGGATTCTCACTCGTAATTTTCGGGCTCATCAGTTCAGTATTCACAGATCATATTGCGTCCAACATCATTTTCCTTTCCATCGCTATTTTTGGTGCCGATATGACCCTCAGCCCTTCATGGTCATTCTGTATTGATATCGGAAAGGAACATTCCGGATCTGTTTCCGGAGCGATGAATATGGCCGGAAATATCGGATCATTCATCACAGCCCTTGCCTTCCCTTACCTGCTGTCGTGGACAGGATCGGAGGTGCCCTTCTTTTTCCTTGCGGCCTCCCTGAGCCTGGTATCCATAGTTGCCTGGTTTGGAATGGACCCGGTCAGATCATTGAGCGATTAATAACCCCGTTGTAAACGAAAAAGTATTTATGTATACCATCGCAGGAATAGGCGCCGGATATTTTGCCGGTTTTCAGTACAGGGCCTGGGCCAGGATCCCCGAAGTAAGGATGCTTGCCATGTGCAACCGCAATATTTCCAGGGCAAAATCCATCATGGATGAATGCGGCATCGAAAAGCATTACACCGATTACCTGGAAATGCTCGACAGGGAAAAACCAGATATCGTTGATATCATCACTCCTCCCGACAGCCATCTCGAGATGTGCAGGGAAGCCGCCGACCGCGGGATCCACATTATTTGTCAGAAACCTCTTGCCCCAAGCTTCGATGAAGCCCGGGAGATCGTTAACTATACATCAACCCGGGGCGTACGTTTCATGATCCACGAAAACTGGCGCTTTCAGCCCTGGTACCGAGAGATCAGGAAGCTCACACGTGAGCATGTTACCGGTACGATCCATTCAATGAGTTTCCGCTCACGCATGGGAGACGGCTGGGGTGTAAATGCCTATATCCCCCGCCAACCTTATTTCAGGGATTATCCAAGATTCCTGGTTTATGAGAACGGGATACACTTCATCGATACCTACCGGTATCTTGGAGGCGATATAGATGAAGTATATGCCATACTCAGAAAGTTGAATCCGGTTATCAAAGGGGAAGATGCCGCCAGTGTCCTGTTCAGGTTCCAAAACGGGATCCTCGGATACTGGGATGCAAACCGCTACAATGAACCCAACTATCCCTCTCCCCGCTATACCTTCGGTGAATTTCTCGTCGAAGGTACGGAAGGATCGATCAGGCTTTACGGTGACGGCCGGTTGACCATCCAGAAACTGGGATCCCCGGAAACCGATCATCCATATCAACATCAAAATATTGAATTCGCAGGAGATTGTGTATATGCAACACAACGTCATTTCATCGATTGCATGATTTCGGGCGAACCTTTTGAGACTAACGGTGAAGACTACCTGAAAAGTCTGAAGGTCCAGGAATCGGTATATCTCTCTGCTAAAAAACGGGAAGCCGTGAAAGTGATCTTATAATCTGACTCTATGTTGACCACATGTGGTATACGGTTTCTCTTCCGGTTTATGTCCGGGTATTTATTGACGATCTTATTTTAAGTCGGAATCAGGATGTGAGTCCGGAAAAAAAATGGGTATTTTTGGAGGAATTTTACAATAATAACCAAATTCGATTCAGTTTATGAGCAGTAATTCTTCAGTAAGCGGACTATGGAAAGGTGAATATACATTAGGTCCGGAGTACGGCCCCAGGGAAGGAAAATCCTTTGATTTCGAGGCTGATGTGAAAGAAGATGATGATTTTTCGATTGAAGGCATCTGTGTTGAACGTGAGACAAAGGATTTGTTTAAGGAACCGGTAACCATTAGCGGATTCAGGGAGGACGGGTTCATTAGTTTTATAAAAAAATACCCGTACCTGTTGCTGATTGACGAACAGCAAAACTACCTTATCGACAAGGAGAAAGAACACCCTGATATTGAATACGAGGGTGAACTCAACCCGGAAACCGGCAGGTTTGAGGGTACTTTTTCGACGTATAGAATCATAGAAAATATAGACGGAAGAAGGTTTGAGGTGGTTTTCACGGGCACCTGGTTTTTGGAGAGGGTGGGAGCGTAAGATTTAATGGTTTAAGATGGTTTGAAAGAAGAGGAACGCGGATTGAAACGGATTTTGACGGATGATCGCGGATGGAATGGTTTGATATGGTTTGATATGGTTTGAAATGGTTTCAGGAAGTTTAACCACAGATTACACAGATTATCACAGATTAGCTCCGTGATTATCCGGACAAATCCGTCAAATCCGTGTTCCTCTTCCTCTTCTACTTCACCAAATCACCATATCACCAAATAATCTTCATCCGTTCGATGCCATCGGAATCCGCACAAATCCGTCAAATCCGTGTTCCTCTTCCTCTTCCTTTTCACTTTTCCTTTTCCTCTTCACCAAATCACCAAATTCTTCCTGTTTTAGGTTGTTTCGGCTCATTTTTGTACGTCGCGATAATAACTCCCGTACCTGTAGTTTCTGAGTCGGTTAACCTGAGTTTCGTGAATGGATTTTCTTCCGTAAAGAGATGCCTGCCTTTGCCAAGCACCAATGGGTGGATCATCAGGAGAAGCTCCTCGATAAGACCGGCTTTCATTAATGCCCGTAAGAGTACGCCACTGCCGAAAATGACAAGGGTCTTATCATGCTCTTTTTTAAGTCTGGCGACTGAATCGTTGATATCACCTGCTAGCAATGTGGAATTTTGCCAGGGAAGCCCGATATCGGGGTTGTAAGAAGCTACGAACTTTTGGACGTTGGTCAGTGCTTTGCCCATAGGATTTGGCTCAGGCTGTTTAGGCCAGTGAGCATAAAATTGCTCATAGGTTGTCCTCCCGGCAAGGAGTGACCATCCGCTGCTCATATGTTTGCTGATGACTTCCTGCATTCGGGGATCCATCCCCGCAACGGCCCAGCCACCATACTTAAAGCCATCTCGCATATCCTCATCCGGCCGCCCCGGACCCTGGTATACTCCATCCAGCGTCAGATGCTCAACAGCTACCAGCTTACATCTCCGGATAGGGACTTTGCTGTCCCTCTCATTCCCGGAATTTATGGAATTGTCTGCCATCGTTTTAGGTATATCGGTATTGAACTTCAGGCTAACATACACTTGAAATCACTGCAAGTCCTTTTTCAAAAAGTCCAATAAATTGTATTACAATACATAAAAACACAAAATTTTATGTATTGAGATACAAAAAATTTGAAAAAAAATTGTATTGCATTACATAAAGCACCCGGTATCTCAACCCAGATATCGGGATCATTGACGACTCCATACAGCGAAATTTCTGCCCCGACCATTAATTTACTCATTTGGTTTTCTTTGTTTTTTGATACAGATCAACGTTCGGCCTGCTATTGGGCTGCGTACAGGTGAACTACCGGCTCTGTGGCTGCTCCGGAATATTGGCATTGATCGTGCTCAGCTGTAAATTGGCCATGTGCCAGTCGCCATTCTCCTCGAGCCAGGTCTGCGAGATCCTGAATTCCCCATCGGATTGATTTCCCTGGTAGGTGGCCTTTTGCTCCTGGCGTGCCACTACAACGGCAGCATGCTCATGTATTTTCAGATCAATATCCCTGACATCCAGCTTTTCATAACTGAATCCGCGCGAAAACCGGTTCACCCATTGCGATTTATTGAGTACAAACCCCAATGGGCCTATACCTGAAAATCTTCAGTCAATAATTCCTGTAACCGGCTGGAATCAGCTGATTTCTCTGCCTTCGTCCAATCCCTGACCAGACCAGGCAATTCTGTTTTTTTATCCATAGTTTCATTTAATCCAGTCCATAACTCCATAACTCCATAACTCCATAACTCCATAACTCCATAACTCCATAACTCCATAACTCCATAACTTCATAACTTCACCACTCCAAACAAATCCCCTCAGGTGGCAAGCAAGATACCCCCGGTCAAAAGCAAAATCATCGTAATATGCAGCATAATGTCCATTCTTGTCCGGGGACCTATGCCCACAATAATGGTGAATATACCGACCAGGGTTCCAAAAAGTGCAAATCCCTGGACAGTCAGCGCTGCCGTTTGCAGGTTATCGGGCCTAATGAAGGTATAGATCAGTCCGGCCAGTAAAACCAAAGCAATAATAGATTCAGCGATTCGCGCCTTTGCATGTTCATGGCCTTTGACGAAGAATCCAAAATGCAACAGCGCTGCCGAAACAAACAGGATCGACTCTAGAATTAAAAATATCCGGATCATAGCTAAAATAGTTATATGATGTTTTAAAAATTTTGCGTATCAAACAAACTTCATAACCTCCTAACCTCCTAATCTCACTAACCTCATAACCTACCATAACTCCATAACCTCATAACTTCATAACTCTCATAACTCCATAACTCCATAACTCCATAACCTCATAACCTCATAACTCCATAACTCTACAATCCCAATCCTCCACTTACCTCGATCCATTGCCCCGTAATCCATCCCGCATCGGGCGAGGCTAAGAAGGCAACGACCCCAGCTATATCACCGGGAGAACCGATACCCTTCATGGCAGCATCGTTTTCGAGCCGGACACGGATCTGGTCGTTCATAAGCTGCTCCCGGTTCATGTCAGTATGGATCGGTCCTGCAGCAACAGAATTGACCGTTATTTTCCGTGATCCGAGCATCGATGCCATTTGTACGGTAAAATTGTCAAGGGCGGCTTTCGTCATGCCATAAACTCCCGAATATTGAGTCGGATGTTTAGATGCCCTGGACGAGATATTGATAATACGCCCATGGTCGTTCAGCTTATCCAGAAGATGTTGCGTAAGGAAAAAAGGGCTTTTGAAATTGACCTGCACGAGCCGGTCAAATTGCTCCTCATTGATCTCTTTATTTCCGGCAGGGTGGGGGATACCTGCATTGTTCACCAGGATATCCAGCCCGCGACCGTCCAGTCGTTCATCGACCTTCCGGAGCAGGTTTCTGACACCCTCCATCGTGGAAAAATCGCCTTTCACAAGTTCCGCCTTCCCGCCTTCACCGGAAACAGCCTTTTGTGTGGCGGCGGCCTTTTCCTCACTGTGTGCATAGTGAATAAAGACGGTGGCTCCCATCTGCCCCAGTTTTAAGGCAATGGCTTTTCCTATACCACGACTGCTCCCGGTTACCAGAGCAATTTTATTGTCTAATATATTCATAGAGCTGATCGCTAATGAAAGGTGGAATGTAAAACACAAGAGAATAAACCGGGTTGGCCCGCCCGGATGCCTCGATATTGCAGAAGCAGTTCAAGGCATGAGGGTAGGAACATATCCCTGTGTGGGAGTAGGCGCTATGGATGGTAAAAGTTTGGGAGCGGCTATCCAGGGCGGTCAGAAAAATATGGGAAGTGTCCGGCCTGTTATCTGTTTTGATATGACTGTGGCCGTGAACATCTCGAAAATCAAACCCGGGATAAGGGTCGGAGAGAGCTTGCAATGTTCTTTCGTCGCCGGTATCCTCAAGGGCAGGTATCCGGAAGTAACGAACATAATTTTTCAAATTGCCGGGGGGTGGAATAATTTGTGGTCCCATGCTTTTGTATTTAATCATGATACACCTTTCCTGGCACTGCAAAAATAACGGATAAGTTTGTCTTTAATTACATTTATTCTTACAAATCCATGAATGTCATCCTCTTAATGACCGGTTCGGGGATTAGCCTGGTGAAGGAATGAAAACTTACATCTTTGCAGCAAGCTGGTGATTTCGGATAATTTGTACACTTTGTATTACCTTTACAAAAATGATATAGGAAATGAATAAAGAAAGTCAGGATATTCGATGGCATCAAAGGTTTAGTAATTTTATGAAAGCTTTTAATCAACTTAAAGGGTTCATCGCCACAAAGAATTTAAATAAATTGGAAGAGCAGGGATTGATAAAGGCATTTGAATACACTTATGAATTGAGCTGGAAAACGCTTCAGGATTTATTGGAAGATAAGGGATACGTAAATATTGCCGGTCCAAAACCTGTGATTGAACAAAGTTTCCGGGATGGGTACATTTTGGATGGTGAAGCCTGGATGCGTATGCATATCACCAGAAATTTAACAAGCCATACATATAATGAGGAAACTGCAGAAGAGGTTGTTGAAAAGATCAGAGCTGAGTACTTTGGACTCTTTGAAAATCTGAAAGAGAAACTCGAAAAGGAGAGGTATGATAAACAAGGTTCGTTAACCAATGAATGAACATAGAAAATACGGGCTACTTGAGAGTGATATCGGGTCAATCATATCGATCCTGAAATCGAATCCTAAAATTGAGAGAGTTGTCTTATTTGGTTCCAGGGCGAAAGGCAATCAGCGGAACGGTTCTGACATTGATATCGCCATTTATGGTACTCATCTCAGGCTGGATGATATTCTGAATGCTAAAATAAAATTCGATGATTTAGCCTTACCTTACAAGATCGAATTGATCATTTTTGAACATATCCATGAATATGAATTGGTAAAACATATAGAAAGGGTTGGGATCGTACTTTTTCAGAGATGAATAAATGAAGAAAAACTGCGAAATCCGCCTGATTTACCCTCATCTTTTAATAATCTTCAAAGTGACAGACTGACGCTGCTCTTTCTTCAACCAGATCCTGCAAAAATATATTCCATCCGCCAATCCGGTCATATCATAACTTCCTTGCGGATTGACCGTGTACCTGGTCACCAGCCTCCCGTTTCCGTCATAGAGTTCGATCCGGTTTATGGAAACGGTTTTACCGCCTGACAAGGTAAACCTGTCACCGGAAGGATTGGGAAATACAACGAAAGCATCGGAAGATTTGTATCTGCGGCTACCGGTGATCAGAGAATTGTTTGTCACCGGGAAATTATTGATGTCCTCGTTCACTATTCCGTCAGAACCAGTGACGGCACCACTATGTAATTTTAAGTATATGGTTTGGTCATCTGAGATTTTGTCATCGAAAGTCATGACGACTTCACGATCAATTTTCGTGAAGGCAACGGTTGACAAAGATGTTAATACTTCACCATCCACAATAAGGGAGAAACTGTCCGGCCGGACTTCGGTAATTCTCTTGTTAAACAGGATGGAAATGTGATTCCCTTCGCTATGAACAGCCGCGGAAAGAATTTGCGTCTCCATAACCGGATTTGAGACTAATTTTCCATAGAAAGGAAGCAACCGTACCTGCTTTAAACTCCTGATCTCACCGTTCCTGTAGCTGACAGTAACATCCTGTCCTTCACGTATCCGGGTTGAAAGCGCAATGACAAACGTCTGGTCATCATCACCTGACAATCGGGCTGATTCACATCCTACAGGCTTACCATCCGCCAGGACTTGAACGCCGCTGACCTTTATGGCATTAATCAGGGGTTCTGATGCCCCGACTAAAAGGGACTTACCGTCAACGGCAACGGCGGCGCTTACGAAATAGGGTGCGGTTGCCCATCCTGTCAATCCTTTCAGATATTCTGCCAGTTCCATCGCATTCTTCCAATGTTGTTCTATCGTGGGGTGATAGTCGCCCCCGTAACCATATTCGCCGGTCTGCATCGACATATGAAACAGGCTGAGGTTCGGATCATTCATTTCGTCAAATACGCCCTGGACGGCATCAGTGATCTTTTTCGTATCGGTTGCATTCATCATGGGACCTGTCAGGTACACAATACGTGCCTCGGGGTAATGGCTCCGGAGCTTCATCAGTAATGACCGGCAGGAATCCGTAAAGATGGCTGCGTCGAACAGGCCGTTGCTTGTATCGTTCGTGCCCAGGTTGATGCACACCACATCTGGAGTATAGCCCGTAAAATCCCATTTTTTGTTGTTATTGAAATACAGAATACGGTCGTATTTTGTCAGCATATTATCCGGACTGCCTGTTACCGGGTCTGCATAATTCCGGTACATGCCGATGCCTGAAACGCAGATCCCGATGCAAGCGGCATCCAGCATCCTCGATGCATCAGATGCATATGAATAATAAAAATTTTCCTGTCCCGCTTTAAAACCCTCTCCCGGGTTTGGAGCCTCATTTCCATACCCACAGGTGATGGAATTGCCGTAAAATTCGATGAGCTTTCCATTTGATTCCGGAAATTCGGCCAGCGAATCGCCACTATCCAGGATGATGCCTTCGAAATAATCAGCACCGAAGAACGCCTCGGTCAGGCGCACAAGGGTGAGCCGGTGCAGGGTATCAGCAAGAGAACCGGACAAAAGGTAATTAGTGGTCGGTTTGGCAAGGTTAATTTTCACGGGTTTCGATTCGTCGATCGAGTAAAAATAATAGTTCGAGGTCGTCTCCGAGCTGAACCTGACTTTTATGGAGGTCCCTGAGAATTTACAATTTATGGTCACGCCCGAGAAGCCGAAGGCCGGTTTTTGCGGGTTCGAAAGGTCAATTCTCCCGG
This sequence comes from uncultured Bacteroidales bacterium, assembly GCA_963771005.1. Classification (GTDB taxonomy): domain Bacteria; phylum Bacteroidota; class Bacteroidia; order Bacteroidales; genus DASQZK01. The sequence continues at coordinate 1,859,609 of CAVYRO010000002.1, read as the reverse complement.
TATATTTTATCCCTGGATCATCGGGCAGGACCAGGACCTGACCTGGCAATTGATATGCAAATAGCAGTAATCCTGCCAGTATGGCAAAATAAGAGCGTGTATTCATATGGATGGAATTTTCATTGATCTCCGCCTTCGGGTTGCCTCTGCAATGATGAGCAAAAGGGCAATGAGTTTGGGAATCAATATACGAAAACAACTGGGGATTGAAAATGGTTGACGAAGATGGATATAAACAACTTTGGGTACTTCGATGTTAAAAAAAATTAACTCTGGAGTTAAAATAAAAAGAGTAACGTAGAACTTTGCGAACTCGCAGTTAAAATAAAAAGAGTAACCGCAAAGATCGCAAAGGTTGCGCAAAGATCGCAAAGGTAAGGAGGGAACATTTATTTTGGAACGATACTAAGCATGAAGAACTTTGCGAACTCTGCGTTAAACTCTGCGTACTCTGCGGTTAAAGAAATTCGCAAAGTGAGTTCATTAATCCCGGAATGTTCTCCAATCAGGATACAACCCTTTTTCTTCTGAATCTGAGGAAAAGAAACAGGAATGAGACACTCAGCACCACCGCTAGGATAATCACAAACTGGAGGGTCGCGGCCCCTGCAGCCAGATCATCTCCCAGTTTCAGTAGCTGAACGTCATAGATCTTTCCCATCGAAGGCTGGGCAATGGCACCGCCAAGAAATCCGATGCCTCCCATAATTGCCAACCCGAGTGCACCGCTCAGGGGTACTTTCTCGGCAACGACCCCGAGCATATTCGGCCAGAAATAAGCGACTCCAAGTGCGAAGACGGTGGCAGAAACGAAAAGCATGGTACCTGCAGTTACACTCATCAGGTATAAACCGATGCCGGAGACAATAGCTGAGAAAAGCAGGATACCGGCACCGGACATCCGTTGAACCACGGGTCCGGCAAACAATCGCGCAATGGCCATAACGGCTGAAATCCATACCAGGATAAGAATGGCTCCAAATCCTCCGGCTCCCAGCATATTACTGACTGCATTTTTAAAAAGTGCAGGGATCCATTGATTGGATCCCAATTCAACCGCCGCGGTCATGATCATTAAAAATGCCATAAAAAGAAACAGGGGTGAAACGCATGCTCTCAGCATATCCTTGTAAGTGGCCCCCATAGTGACACGTTCGGTCTTCGGAAATTCCCGGTTAAGGAACATGATGCCATACACGAAGGTAGGGATCAGCATGACAGCAGTCTGTATTCTCCAGCCGATCCCGGCATTACCCAGGAAATAGACTACGAGGCCTCCCAATACGATACCAGCCGGGAACCACATATGAAAACGGTTCAGTTTGGCTGTTTTTTTATCCGGATACAATGATGTGATCAGCGGATTACCGGCAGCCTCCACGCTTCCGTTGGCAATGCCGATAAACATCGTTGAAAAGAAAAGGGTCCAAAAGCCACTGGCAAAAATCGTCATTGTGAGTCCGATTACGTGACAGGCAAAGGCGATGGCGATAACTCTGCCAATACCAAGGATATCAACAAGTGGTCCCAGCAGGATCATGGCCAGGGTAAATCCCCAGAAAGCGGTTCCGACGATCCATCCCACCTGGGATCCCGTCAGACTGAATTCTGCCATCCAGGGAGTGATGAAACCACCGCGTGTTCCGAAGGAAATGGCAGTTACGATTAATGCCATGCAGCTGGCATTGAACAGTAAGGACTTGCTTGTTTTTTTCATCCCGGTAATTTTTTATCCACCAATTTATAAATAAATTACCGAACCAATTCCATGTATGGATAAAATTAATCCAACATCCCGCAATCCTAAAACTCTTTCTCTCCAAATTCGCTTTTAATGAAATTGATCTTCTTGTTGGGTTTGTTTAGTTTGAAACTGAGGTTGAGCATAATGACATCGACTTCGTAAATGTAATTTGTTGTGGTAAAGAAATCGCCGCCCCGGGTGGTGATCCTTTGCTCGTTGGAATTCAGCAGTCCCATGTCAATGTTCTTCCACTGGAGCGTGGCATCCAGCCTGCCTTTCCAGAACGATTTCTGGAGGGTGAGGTTAGGCGACAGGAAAGGTCCGTCCTCCCCCTGGGCAGTGATCCTTCGCGAGGTATAGCTTACATTTCCCTGCAGGAGGAAATCCGCGCCAAAACGAAAGGTTGTGTTGAAATTTACCAGGTAGATCAGGCTGTTCGTGTTGATGGCGACCAGGTCATTGAAAAGAGCTCCTATAATATGGTATTCGTAAACATTTCCACCGAGGTAAACATTCCACCAGGGGAAAGGATTCAGTTCAGTGCCTGTTTCAAACCCCATGGCCGTCGCATCCCCGGCATTGGTGTAGATCCGGTTCAGGATGGAATCATTGTAGATATTATTCACCCGGTTAATGACGTCCCGGATCTTACGCAAGTAAACAGTTCCGTACAATGAAAAATTTTGCTTGTGCCTGATCAGCCCTGCTTCCGCTTCATTGATGAACTCGGGCAGGAGATTGGGATCTCCCTGTTCCAGTGTTTCCGAGTGTTCACGCTCGGGGAAGGGATTCATTTTGAAGGTGGTTGTACGGTCTATCCTTCGGCTGTACCCGGCCTTGAGATCAAGGTTGTCTGTCAGGTTGTAAAACAAGGCAGCTGAAGGAAACAAACTATACAGTTTGAGGGAGAAAGGTTCCGGCGTCTGCCCCGTCTTTAACTCCCGGTCGGCATATTCAAACCTTAATCCCCCGTTATAACTTAATTTTGAAGCTTTTCCCGAATATTCGGCATATAGTGAATTGATCCTGCGACGCATACTGATGTTGTTGGAAAATTCGGGATTCACGACAAATTTTCCGGTGCCCAAAATTTTTTCCTCGTAGATAAAATCCCCGGAATGGTTCAGGAACCGGAACTGATACCCCGTTTCAATCCTGCCGTTACCTACCGGTATGATATAATCCAGGTTAAAGCGGAAGCCATGCAGCGGTGTGTTGTTATCATTGTAGGTGTACTGAATGGTATCCAGGATGTCGGGAAATCCAAGGTTCCTGTTTTTGGTAGGTCCGCCAAGCAGTGAATATTCATAGAGTGCACTGGTTTTAAGCGTTGATTTGTTTGGGAAGGCATGCTGGTAATCCAGGCTACCGATAAGGAAATCCCCCTTTCGCGTCTGCAGGTTGGAATTGAAATAGCGCAGATCACTTAGATTGTCACCGGTCAAAAGGTCTGTCCGTGTGTTGTGATAAACGATATCTGCAAGTCGGTATTTCGTCTGTCTGCCGGCATAAAAACCTCCGCCGAAGGTGTTGTTCGCATCCGGTGTATAATTTACCGAGAGCCGGGTAAAATATTTATAATTGTCGAAACTACGTTCGCCCTCTGAACGGAGGCTTGTAAGGACATTGTCTATATCGGTTGTCACATGCCCGACCCTTCTGCCTGCAATATCGTCGCGCTGGTAGTTGGCTCCGGCCGACCAGGTCCATTTGTCGGTCTGCTCACTGACCGTAAATCCCGCGCCGTAACGGTGCTGGGGTTCCTTATTACCGTAGTTCTGAATGGAAGGCAAACCGTAGGTCACATCAGCAAGCACATAGAGGCCGTTGGCAGAACCCTTCCTGGTTTTAATGTTAATGATCCCCGATTTGCCGTCAGGATCGTATTTCGCCGACGGAGAAGTGATGATCTCGATATCCTCCACCGAGCTTGCAGGGATCTGTGCAAGTATGGATGCCGGGTCGTTCTGCACCGGTTTCCCGTTGAGAAGGACAATGAAACCTGTGGAGCCCCTCATGGTGATCTCCCCGTTTGCATTCACAGATACCGAAGGCATATTCCGGAGAATATCAATTGCGGTTCCACCTACACCCGATTTAAATTTATCCGCGTCGAAAATCTGCCTGTCTATTTTTTGTACTGCTGTCGCTCTTTGCCCGTATACCTCGATCTCATTGAGTTCATTGGTGGCCGGACTCATGTAAAGCGTTCCAAGGTCCATATTATCCGCTGAATTGATGTCCCCGATGATCACCGTATTGTAGCCGACGAAACGTATCTTCAGGAAATAGCTGCCCCGGGGAATATCCCGGATCCGGAAATAACCTGTTGAATCGGAGATTGTCCCGCTTACCACCCCGGAATCGGGTAAATCATATAATGCTACGGAAGTATAATCCATCGGTTGATGCGTGGTGCTATCCAGTAAAATCCCTTTGATCTGGAATTTTTGAGCATAAACCTGAACCGCCTGAACAGAGATAAATATAAGTAAGACGGGTATCCACTTTAACCGGGACAAAGACTTCATTGTTTGCAGGGATGTATTATGAACATGTAATGGAAATAGTAACAAAATCGGGGAGGAGTGGTTCAATAGATGAAAGCAGGGACTTTGCATCCAAAGACGTTGCATGCGGATTTCTCAAAAGTCAAATAAATCCCATCAAATTGTAAGTGACCTTCGACTTTCACTCAGCAAGAACTCTATGACCTTTCGGCTCAGGGACCGGTCAATTCGATGAACGAAGAACTTTTCGGATGGTGGTAAGGCAGGCAAAAAGGCCCCTTCTTGCGCAAGTCACTGAATTTTAAATTTATACATAGGGACCTTTTGCCTGCCTTACTACCATCCGAAAAGTTCACCCTCTTGAATGAAGTCACCGGTCCCTGAGCGGAGACGAAGGGCGCTTACCACCCCGGATTCTGTTCCAGTCTTCCGCCGTTCACATTGATCTCCGTCACAGGGATCGGGAAGAATTCGTTTTTTCCCTGCACAAAAGGATTGACGCTGTTTGCGGCATCTATGCCCCATTCGATCTTACTCCAGTCGATTCCCCATTCCGGTGAGAAACTCCATCGCACCAGGTCAAACCAGCGATGGTCTTCGAAGCACAATTCCACATCCCTTTCGTGGATAATAGCATTCGTGGTCAGTGCGCCGGCCGGAGGCATATCAACCCTTCCGCGAACCTGGTTGAGTGCTGCGAGTCCGCTTCCGTCGTCGCCGGTGAGGTACATAACTTCTGCATACATAAGAAGTACATCGGCATACCGGATCACCCGCTTATTGACCGGGTCGTTGGACGGTGCCAGCGGCCCACTCCAGTACACCGGGAAATGGGTCTTCTTTATTCCGAGACTTTGGGTTCCCTGCGGAACGGCAATCCCCCTCCCCATTGCTACCCTTTTCGAATTAATCCCGGTAGAAAAGGGTTTGTAATATGGTGAGGCGGGATCGAAATCCATCAGGTCACCATCGAAATAGAAGGCTGCATAGCAGCGGGGATCCCTGTCGAACGGGACTGGTGCGCCCTCCGTTTCAAACTGGTAGTACATGGCGGGATGAGCTTCGTGGTTGCGAAAACTGGATGAGTTGGGTGAGAAATACTGCTCATTGAGAGCGCCTCCACCAAAGTACCCGTTCAGCCACGGGTTGTTCTGATAGGCCTGGTCATCGCCATATTGTACTTCCCATACCGACTCCATATTATTTTCCGAATCATAAAGATTATTTTCAGAGGGAAGGTCCTTGTAGGAAGAGTTGCAAAGAATGGCGTAAAGATAGTCTTTACGGGTTTTTGGTTCCTTCGGCATGATAAGCTCATACTCGTGCGAATCGATCACCAGTTTGAAATAATCACGTGCCTTTTGCAGGCCGGCAATATCTTCAGCCGATCCGCCCAAATCGAAACGTTCATAATAATAGTAGTGTTTGTACAATAGCGATTTGGCAAGTTGTGCCATCGCCGCCCCGCGGGTGACTCTTCCGAATTCGGCGTCTTCAAGTTCCGACCTCAGCTTGAGGGCAGGTGCGGCTTCAGTCAGATCTTTCTCAACCTGTGCCCACAGGTCTGTTTGTGTGGCATTTCCGTAATCGCTAAGGTAGTTATCGGGAATGTTTGTTTCATCGTATAGTACCGGCCTGTCAAAGATGATTGTCAGATAAAAATAATACATTCCCCGAAGGGCTTTGGACTGGGCTTCCATATAATTGAAATTTTCCTGCGTCATACCCTCAATACCATCCACCCCGCGGCTGTAAAGCTGCTGGAGGATCTTTGAGGTACGGTATACGCCAAAATATAATGCGCCCCACATATCGGCAGGGTCTCCATCGGCCGAGGTAAGAGTGGTGAAGCGGTCACGGCCGGTTGTTTCAAATAGTGTCCGGTCCTCGAATGTTCCGAACGCCAGTGTCATGTTCAGGGCATACATCCCTCGTTCCACCATGGGGATATATGCGGAATTCAGGGCTGCCTGGAAATCATCGGCAGTCCGGTACCAGTTCTCGACAGTGAGGGAGCCTTTATTTTCCACATCCAGGTAATCATCTGTACACGACAGGACAAGGGTAAGCGACATGATGAGCAATGCGATATATTTTTTCATGGTCATTGGATTATGAGTTAAAATTCGATCTGGATCCCGGCGGTGAAGGTTCTCGGAATGGGATAAGTCGAGGCGTCAACACCCGGGGTGGTGGGATCCTCTTCCGAAAGGGGAGATTCAGGATCATACCCGTTATACCTGGTGAAGGTTAACAGGTTCATCGCACTGACGTAAACCCTTACACGGCTGAGACCTGCACGGTCGGAAAGTTTGCGGGGTAGCGTATATCCTGCCTGGATATCTTTCAGCCTTAGGAAGGATGCATCCTCGACCCACCAGGTGGAAATGCGGGTGTTACGGTTGGAATCGTTAGGATCTGCCCTTACATATTTTGTCGATTTGTTTTCCGGAGTCCAGTAATTCACGGCCCAGTCGGCCGATTTATTATGATCAAGATCCTGGGCCTCAAAACTTTCAAGGTCACGCCTGAGTGTATTATATACGTCTGCATTCTGTGCGCCGTAGAAAAACACGGAGAGATCCACGTTTTTAAAATAGATCTCACCGCCGAAAGAATAGGTGAAATCGGGAACGCCCTTTCCTATCACCGTACGGTCCAGATCGTTGATCTTTCCGTCGTTATTCAGGTCCCGGAACATGAGGTCGCCCGGTGCAGGGGTCCCTTCAACGGGAAGGGCATAAAGATACTTCCCATCTTCATTGAAATCCGATTCCTGGATGATCCTTTCCGCCACGTAACCGTAAATGCTCCCGATGGTGTGGCCTTCCGAAGTAATATTGTTATCGGTCAGGATGTCGGAGGGCACGCTGATGACCTCGTTTTTAACGGTGGTCAAATTAGCGTAAACTTTATAGTTGAAAAGTCCTTCCATTCGCGAATATTTCAGGTCGAATTCGAATCCGCTGTTCCGGATATCCCCGATGTTCATCACCGGGGCCGTTCCATCCCATTTACCAAAGATCCTGGAGATAGGCACTTCAAGGAGCAGCCCGTACTGTGTTTTTATATAATAGTCCGAACTGAACTGTACCCTGTTCCGGAAGGCATTCAGATCCAGCCCGAAGTCGAGCATGTCAGCTGCTTCCCATTTCACATAAGGGTTACCGGCGGTCCATAATTCGTTGATGGCATAGGCTTCCGTCTGGTCGAGCCCGAATACGGGACTGAAATGGATGGGTTCTGCCAGGGTGGTCTGGTACCGGAATCCCCCGATATCTGAATTCCCGGTTTGTCCCCAGCCGAATCTCAATTTTAGCATATTGATCTCCTCCACGTTCTGGAAGAAATCCTCATTCACCTTCCAGGCAAAGGAGAAAGATGGAAAGGTCCCCCATTTTTGTTTCGGTCCGAAATTCGAACTTCCGTCGCGGCGTACGCTCATCGTGACCAGGTATTTATCACTGTAGTTATAGATCAACCTGGCCAGGTAGGCGGCCTCAGTCCATTCACCTTCTCCTCCGGTAGCAGTGACATTGGCCGGTACGGCCTGGGATATCACATTCAGCTGGGGGTAAGGAAAGTCGGAGGCATCGACATTCACGCTGTTGTTCTTCCCCATTCTCACATCCTGGATGGCGGAAAGCACGATGCTGTGTTTACCCATTTCCCGGTCGAAATTCAACTGGTTCTTGAGCCCGTAAGAGCTTCCCCCGGAATAATCCACACTAAGGGTTGAGGAAGGAATGGTGCGTACGCCCATATCATATTGCTCCGTCCAGTCATTGGTATGATTCGAATATACATCGACCGATGGGGTAGTAGTGAAGGTAAGCCATTCGGCCGGTTTGATCTCTGCATAGAGGCTGGCGAGCAAACCATCGTTATGATCACGGTTATCAGGAAGCGCCACGATACCTTTGGGGTTGAATTTATCATTTCCGCCGGTATTGGGTACATTGGAGGTATTTCCATCCGCGTCTGTATATGCAATCCCGATTTGGGTGCCTTCGTACCCGCCGTTGTTGTTCTCATTATAAACATTCATGAGTGGTGAGGATTCCAAAGCCATACCCCAGGCGCTCCAGTTGGAGTTCCGGGTATTGCGGCGGGTAAGGCTGATCGTTTCGCCGACTTTAATAAACCGGCCTATCCTGTAATCCGAGTTAGCCCTCAGGTTGATCCGGTTCGTATTGGTGTTTATAAGGATCCCGTCCTCGCTGTAATAATTGGCTGAAATGCTGTAGTTGCTTCTTTCGTTCCCGTCTGAAACATTAAAATAATAGTTCTGGGTCAGATTGTCCTGGAGGATCTCTTTCTGCCAGTCGGTGCCCTGATGCCAGTCACCCTTGTAATACCACTGCCTGAAATGATCGGTGTAAGCTGCCGGGGTTGCGACTCCATTGAGTTCGTAGGCTTTGGTGTAAAAATCGGCATACTGGTCTGCGTTCATCAGGTTATAGTAGCGGGGCTGGAGGTGAGTACCCGTGAAGGCTGACAGGGAGACTTTCATATGGCCGGATGAACTGCCCCTTTTTGTGGTCACGATAATGACCCCATTTGCGCCGTTGGCCCCGTATATCGCTGCCGCCGAGGCATCCTTCAGCACCGAAACCGATTCAATATCCTCGGGGGCCAGCGAATTGATATCGCCGCCGATAATGCCATCAATGACGTATACCGGGTTGGGTTCGAAGTTTATGGAACCGATGCCCCGCACGCGAATGCTGACATCGCCTCCTGGTGCTCCGTTCTGCATGACAACCACTCCCGGTGCGTGACCTTGCAGGGCCTTACTGAAATTGGCTATGGGTGTACGGGTGAGTTCTTCATTTGTCACCACTGCAACAGAACCGGTGAGGTCCTTCTTTTTGACCGTGCCGTATCCAATCACCACAACATCATCCAGTGTGCTGGCTTCTGTTTCCATTGCGATGTCAATAACTGTTCTTCCTTTCACGGCTTCCTCCACTGTGCGGAAACCGATAAAGGAAAACCGGAGAATAGCACCAGGGTCTGGGACAGTAATGCTGTAAGTGCCTTTAATATCAGTAGTAGTACCCAGGGTAGTCCCTGAAATGGTCACATTCACTCCGGGCAGAGTTTGCCCCTCCTGATCTGAGACATGGCCGGTGACGGTTTGGGCGTTCAAAGCCTGACCTGCGATGACCTGTGCAAAGAACAGGAAGGCTGTCGGCAATAAAGACCTGCTTATAAAAGATTTACATTTCATGGAAGTCGGTAGTTAGTTGAAGGATTCAGGGATTGAAATTAAGAAATTTCTTCGAAATGGCATGATATTTTCGATTACCTCTTTCATGATTCAAATGTTCTGCGATATCAACAACCAGGAAAACCCGTTGCTGGCCATGGCCATTCACAACGGACACGAGGTACGGGCTGAGGCGGAGAGCTGGCTTGAGACAGGGGAGGATGAACGGCTGAAGGAGGAAGATCCCTTTACCGGATTTTTTACCGACATTGCCCCGAGCCGTATTGTGGTCAATACGTCACGGTTTGAGGTGGATTTGAACCGCCCCCGGGAAGAGGCCTTATATAAGATCCCTGAGCAATCGTGGGGGATGAAGGTATGGAAAGAGGGTGTGCCTGTTTCGGTATGGGAGAATTCCCTTAAGGCCCGGGATGAGTTTTACAACTTCCTTGGCCGCGTCATCGACGGTTTTATCGATACATGGGGTTTCATCATCATTTATGACATCCATTCTTACAATTTCCGGAGAATAGACAGGGAAAACGGCGATGATCCTCTGAAAAATCCCGATATCAATGTGGGTACGGGAAGCATGGACCGGGATTTATGGGCGCCGGTCATCGATTCATTCATTGAAAGTGCGAGGTCGCTTGAGTTTATGGATCGACGCCTTTCCGTTGAGGAAAATATTCGTTTCAGGGGCGGCTACCTTTCCCGCTGGGTACATGAGAATTATCCCGGCCACAGCTGTGTCCCGGCTATCGAACTGAAGAAGATCTTTATGGATGAATGGAAAGGCTTAGCCGATATTCCGAAAATGAAGGCGCTGAAGAAGATAATGGCCGGAACAGTCCCGGCAGTCCTCAAATCCGCAGAACTTGCATTTACCGGAAAAAATAAAAAATAAGACGAGATCCGGAAAAGTTTTCATCAGCCACAATTTCCTGATGCTGTCTTCCGGCAAACAAAGAAAAAAAGAGAATGTTATCGTAATACAGGTAATTCAATATCAGGGATCATGACAAACGTGGTGACAGGAAATCGTCTTGAGGAGATAGAGAAAAAGCTGAAGGAGGGCTCAGGGATCCATATTGAGCTCGACGATACGGGCCTGATCCATATTGAACGCAAGCTCCCGTTTCTGATCGTCTACCGGCCTTCCTCTTCCGCTGACACAGATCCCGTTATTGAGTCGATGGTTCGTAATGAAGCATCCTATATGATCTGCAGGAGCGAAGATTTTGTAGAATACCGTATTTTATTGAGAAAACTTGTTAAAAACCTGTCGGATAATTTTGGTGCCTTCCTGATACTGGAGATATGGTCCGGCAATGGCGATTTCCCAAGGGCGCCAAATGTCGCCATATTTGAAATTTCAGGTCCGGGTGAATCCCTTTCCAGGACGGCTGGATCTTTGAGAGACAAGATGGTTGAAATGGATCTTGCCGGTCTGATCCCCCGGGTCATCTTCACCGAAAACGATACGCGATGCCCGGAAGGATTGGAGCCATTGCTTGAAAAGAAGGAACTGAAACAGATGGAATGTCTCCTCCTGGGCCTCCGGATCGAACCTTTTTACCGGGATCCGCAAAGTAAAAGGATTTACCCTTTACTGGCCCGGCGCTTGTATCTCGAATTTTCACTTGTTTTCAAAAAGTCAGTCTTCGACTTCATCAAAGTGCAAAAAAGTCATAACATAGCAGGGTTTCAAAGTCTGGCAAGACGGAAGGCCGAAGAAGGGATCTGGGAGATTGACCGGCAACTGGTAGAGATTGACAGCAGAATCCAGTTTCTCCTGCTGATCTCCCCGGTGAACAGTAACCAGGCCTGGAAAGAGTTCAGGAAAAACAAGTTCAGAAAGGAACCGGTATTTCATTACCGTATGCTTCCAAACGACCCCGAGCTCATTAAACGGGAATTGTACAATATCCGCATCGAAGATATCGCCGACCCGACCCTGGGTTTCCTGTTCCGTGAAAAAAGAGCGGAGGTTGATAAGATGCTCACCATGCTCAGTGACAGGGAATCAGTTGATTTCTACTATGGCAGTCTTCAGCTTTTTGGCGCCGTCAGCCATAAATTACTGGCACAAGCCGGTGAGATCATGGAAACCATGCCTATAGAAGATCATAAATATCCGGAAGAAACGGAATATTTCGATGCGGCAGGAATAGCAGAGCTTGCCAGGGAAGAATTCAGTTACCTCAGCGAACAGTGGTCCGGGGTTAACGCAGGAATCGAAATAAAGGATACCATCGATAATCTGATGGTGAACAAGGGTATTCTGCACATACCCGCCAAAACCCGCATCAAAAAGAAACGGGCGGAAGCTTTGATCCAGCACGAGGTAGGAACTCACATTCTGACTTATTTTAACGGAATGAGTCAGCCCCTTAAATTGCTGAGTAGCGGTATTCCCGGATTTGAAGAACTGCAGGAAGGCATCGCCGTCCTGGCGGAATACCTTGCCGGAGGCCTGAGCCGGTCAAGGATGCAGGTCCTTGCAGCAAGGGTGATTGCTGTCGACTCGCTCATCAATCAGCATGATTTTGTGAAGACCTTTGAACTGCTTACCGGCAAATACCATTTCAAGCCCAAAAAAGCATTCTTTATTACTACACGGGTTTACCGGGGCGGGGGTCTGACGAAAGATGCCATCTACCTCAGGGGCCTGACAGGCCTTATCCGGTATCTGAAAGAGGGAAACCCGCTTGAACCTCTGCTGATCGGCAAGATCCGGCAGAACTATATCCCGGTGATCAGGGAACTGGTGACCCGGAAGATACTGAGTCCCATACAACTTAAGCCCAGATATCTTTCCGACCCAAAATCCTTGAATAGGCTGGCACAAATACAACAATTGGATAAAATTACCGACCTGATAAATACCACTATATGAAAGTATGCATGATCGTAAATAATATTCGCACCGAGGGTGAGCATTATGCGACAACCCTGCTTGCGCAAAAAATGCACAACCGGAAGCATGATGTATTTTACCTGAGCGTGGAGGATCTTTCCTACACTGCCGGTGGGCTTACGGGTGGCAAAGCCGTGAAAGCAGGCGCCAGGACCTTCCGTTCAACCGGATCTTACCTGGAGAACCTGAAGGAAAGCATCTCTGAACGGGAGCATGTCACTTCAAAGGATATAGATATCTTTATGCTGCGTAACGATCCCGCGGAGGAAGATAAGACCCGTGCCTGGGCCCGGGTTTCCCCTATATCTTTCGGACAGCTGGCGGTCACGGAAGGTTCCATCGTACTCAACGACCCCGCAGGTCTCAGCAACGGGCTGAGTAAAACCTATATACTCCAGTTCCCGAAGGAGATCCAGGCAAAAACCCTTATTTCCAGGGACAGGAATGAGATTGTAGACTTTTTTAAATCCAGCGGCAAGAACATTATCCTCAAGCCGCTTTTCGGTTCTGGAGGGAGAAGTGTCTTCCAGGTGAATGAGAACAATTTCAATAATCTGAATCAGATGATCGAGGCGATCAGCCAGGAAGGATATATCGTAGCCCAGGAATTCGTTCCTGAATCGGAACAGGGAGATACGCGGATCTTCATGATCAATGGCAGGATCCTTCAACATAAGGGAAAATATGCCGCAATTCGCAGGAAAAATGCGAACGGTGATATCCGCTCTAATTTGCATGCAGGGGGGAAGGCTAAACTGGCTGTGATCACCGAGGACATGCTTAAGATCGCGGAGATGGTCAGGCCTAACCTTGTCCGTGACGGTATGTTCTTCGTAGGACTCGACATTATCGGATCCAAACTTATCGAAGTGAATGTCTACAGCCCGGGGGGACTCTTCAGCGCCAGTCACCTGAATGAGGTCGATTTCACGGAACCCTTTATCGATTCACTCGAGCATAAGGTTTACCTGAAAAATCTGTACCTGGGCAAGATAACTAACCGGGATATTGCGACTCTTTAAATTCTTTTTTAGGTATACCGGATTAACACCCTTTACTCTCCGGAGCTTTCGTCATCCATATCAATACTTCGAACAAATCAGATAACAAATACTTTGCGGGACTGGAACAATAATCCGGCATATGATGTTAAAAAAGGTATTGGATTTCGGATCCGGATTCCAGTTTCCATGAAGCATGAAGAATTACGGAAACACGGGAACATCCCGGATTAGGGCAAAGCAGAAGATCCATCCTGATTTTTGCTTTGTGCAGTGCGGGTTAATGGGAAGGATACTTTTATAAGCGGACGGACCCTCAACCCGGGATGCCAACTTTTATTTTCAGAAATTGTGAAAGATAAAAAAGAAGCTGAATTTAATGTGAAGGACCTCGAAAAGGAACTGAAGGAAACTCGCGATCAATTATACCTAATGACAGGCCAGCTGGAGGCATCGAAAAAAGAAAGGGATCTGATGCAGGGCAAACTCCGGCAGTTGACCGATGATCTGTCGAAAAGTTCTTCAGAATTGACCGAGGCTACCGATTTAAGCAACAACTTTATTCTTAGCACCCAGAGCAGTGTCATCTTTCTCGATGAAAACATGATCATTAGGCGGTTTACACCGCCCGTGATCACGATGTTTAACCTCGTTCCGGAGGATGTGGGCAAACCTATTTCGGACTTCATCAGCGATCTCAGTCATAAACGGGTCGTTGAGGATGCATACGAAGTGCTGAAAAGCGGTAAGCTCCGGGAACAGGAGGTGGAGATGAAGGGTAAATTTTACTGGATGCGTATCCTGCCCTATGTTACAACCGGGGAAAATATCCAGGGTGTTGTGCTGACCTTTATCAATGTTACTGAGCACAAAAGGATGGAAGCCGAGATCAGCCAGACCAAAGAGAACTACAAGCTTCTTTTTGAAAATATGATCAGCGGAGTGGTTGTGCAGGAGATATTATACGACGATAAGGGAGAGCCATTCGATGCGAAATATGTTGAAGTAAATGATGCTTTTACCCAACATACCGGCATACCAAAAGAGAGTGTTCTGGGCCGGACGGTCAGGGAGGTTTTCCCGGAACCGGATATGAGCGCCTTCGTTAAATTCCTTATGGAGATCGAAAAGGGCAAAGGCTTCGAAGCGGTGGAATTCGTTGCTCAGTTAAACAGGTATTTACGGGTATTTTCCTTTCCGTTTGAAGGGCGGAAATATGTTGCGGTTATTCATGATATCACCGATCAGGTTGTTGCCCAACAGGAACTGAAAAGGAGCGAAGCCAAATTCAGGAACCTGTTTGAAAATAACATGTCGGGTATCGCAATTTGCCAGCTCAAATACGCAAAAAAAGGAGATGTCAGGGATTCGATCCTTATCGATATGAACCCGGCCCTTACATTGATCCTGGGAATCGATACTGAAAAATCAAGGGGTAAGTCCACAAGAACTGCATTTGATATGCTCGATGATAAATTCATGCGGAATATGTATGAATCTATCATAGGTAACAAAAAGTTCCAGGAGGAAGTGCATTGGGTTGAGAGGGACAGACACCTGATGTTTTCGGCTTTCTCTCTCCATAATGATCATTTTGCCATATGGGTGCAGGATCTCACCGATGAGAAATTGGAATTCCTGGCCCGTCAGCATCTCGCAGCTATCGTTGAATCTTCCGATGATGCCATTTACAGCATTTCCACGGAGGGAGAGATCATTTCCTGGAATCACGGGGCCGAGCTGTTTTATGGATATACAGCCGATGAGATCCTTGGTAAAAATATTTCTGTACTGGATGATAATCCGGAAAATGTTCATATTGAACTGATCCGTAAGGTGAGAAATGGGGAAAAGTTGAAAAATGTCGAACTCATCCAGAAGACAAAATGGGGCAGGAGCATTCCGGTATCACTGACCAAATCGCCGGTACTCAATGAGCGCGATGAAGTGATCGCAATATCCGATATAGTGAAAGATATGACCCAGATCAGGGAGAGGGAAGAAGAACTTATCCGGTCAAGGGAGAAGGCAGCTGAAGCAGGCAGGCTGAAGACAGCATTTCTACAAAATGTTTCCCACGAGATCCGGACGCCGATGAACTCCATCCTTGGTTTTACAGAGATCCTCAAAAACCGTCTGGATGAGAATGAAAATGTACGGTTCATAAACGCAATAGACCAGGGCGGGAAACAACTGATACATCTGATTGACGATATTATGGATGTGTCGCGAATAGAATCGGGGGAACTTGTTCTCGAAAAAACCAATTTCAAGCTTGAAAAGCTTCTCCGCCAGATCAGGAACCAGTTTGAAGGCGTTTTAAAATCCGGCCATAAGGAAGATCTGAAGTTAAACCTGGTGCTTCCGCAAAAAGAAAAATCAACGATCATCTATAGTGATAAATTCAGGCTGCAGCAAATCCTTATTAACTTGCTAAGCAATGCTTTTAAGTATACCGATTCGGGAAGCATCGAATTCGGCTACAGGGATCAGGGGGATAATGAAATTTTGTTCTTCGTCAGTGATACGGGGATCGGGATCAGGGAAGAAAACCTCCGGAAGATCTTCGAACGATTCAGCCGCGTACATGAAAACAGTCAGAAGGTGGTTCGCGGAACAGGACTGGGACTGGCTATCGCAAACGGATTGACAGGGTTGCTGGGAGGACGGATATGGTGCGAGTCGAAGGAAAATGAGGGAAGCACCTTCTTTTTCACGATTCACTATGATGACTTTGTTGAAGAAGATGGTATTCCCGATGAAGTGCAATCTGAAAAACTGGAAATTCCCGATCTGAACGGCAAAAAGATACTGATCACAGAGGATGATAATTTCAGTTTTGAGATGATCAAGCTTCTCCTTTCACCTACCAATGTTACCATCCTTCATGCGAGCGACGGCTTCGAAGCCATGGAGATGTTTGAGAACAACTATTTCGACCTGATCATGCTGGATATCCAAATGCCATTCATGGATGGTTACCAGGTCTTAAAGAAAATCCGGGAGAAGAACAAGCGTGTCCCGGTGATCGCCCTTACTGCCTATGCAATGCCGGAGGATAAACGGAAAAGCATGAAAGCAGGATTTAATGAACACTTGACGAAACCTATCAATTCCCGAAAACTGTTTAATATGTTTAAGTGTTTTATATAAAACCTGATAACCAGGTATTTTGAATTGAAAATTATTAATTATTAGCTGCCTTGTCCTTCCAATCGCAGGTATCATGAGTCCGGTATAGCCTATGGCTATTCCGCAAGCCATTCAGTCCCGGTCAAAAAACAAGAATGATGAGTGATTCCGCTTTCTATCAACTTAAAAAGGCTCCGACAGGGATTCAGGGCCTTGACGAGATTACATACGGAGGTTTCCCCCAAGGCAGGCCTACCCTGATCACCGGTTATGCCGGCAGTGGCAAAACTGTTCTTGCCATGCAATTTATACTGAACGGGATCAAAGAGTACGGTGATCCTGGCGTTTACATCTCGCTGGAAGAATCGGATGATGATCTCAGGGATAATATGGCTTCATTCGGCTATGATCTGCAGGGTATGGAAAATGATAACATGCTTTGCCTTGAAAACATTAAGCTGAACCATGCTGCACTATTCCAGTCCGGCCGGTTTGATCTGACTCCGGTTTTTATCCGTATCGAGGAAGCGGTGAAAAAAGTCAATGCCCGGAGAATTGCCATTGATACCTTCGAGCTGATATTTACGGATATCCAGAATATAAACATTTTCAGGCAGGAGCTCATGCGTCTGGTCCGCTGGCTGAAGGAAAAGGGACTGACAGCTATTTTTACATCGGAAAGTCCTGAAAGTAAACGTAAGATATCGGGCATAGAAGAATTCATCACCGATTGCGTTATCAACCTGAAACACCAGGTAAGTGAAAATATTTACACCCGCCGGCTGCATATCCTGAAGTACAGGGGGAGCAGGCATGGGACCAATGAATATCCCTTCCTTATAGGTATAAAGGGTATCATCATCCTGCCGATCACTTCCGTCGAAGTACATAAGATCTCTTCAGAAGTGATATCCACAGGCATTCTTGGCCTGGACGAAAAGATCGAAAGGAATGGACTTTATGTCGGAAGCAGTACACTAATTTCGGGCACTTCGGGATCGGGCAAAACAAGCCTCGCTGTTTCGGTCTGTGTACAAGCCATGAAACAAAAAAAACGGTGTCTCTATTTCACTTTTGAAGAATCTATTCCCCAATTGGAACGCAATATGAGATCCCTCGGTTTCGATCTTGAACATTTCGCCAGCGAAGGTTTGCTCAAAATATGCTCCACCCGGACTACTCTGTATGGTATCGAAACCCATCTTGTAACCATTTACTCGAACATCGAAGAATTTGATCCTGAAGTAGTTGTGTTCGACCCTGTAACCGACCTTATACAGATAGGAAGCCGGATGGAGGTCCGGAGTATGCTGCTGCGGATCATTGATTACCTGAAGAGCCGCCTTGTGACGATAATTTTCTCCGCGCTGATAAGCTCGTCTTCGTCATACGACCTCGTTCTCGGGATATCCTCTCTCGTGGATGGTTGGATCAGGCTGGGATTTTCAGAAAAAAACGAGGAAAGGGAACAACTTATTTCTATTGTAAAAGTAAGGGGAATGAATCATTCCCGTAAACGTTATTTCCTGGATTTCGGGAAAGACGGTCTTAAGATCCGGGAGATCAATGGATCTGGATCGTGATGCGGTCGACTTAAAATAGCCAAAATAAAAGCATGGATTCTCTGAATTCCAAATATGAATTGAAGCTGTTTATTGCCGGAGTCAATCCCGGTTCGATCCGGGCTATCGAAAATATACGCGGTATATGCGATAACTACCTCCATGAGAAATACGAGCTTGAAGTTGTAGACATATTCCAGCAGCGGCATTATATTAAGGAGATGAATATCATTGCAGTCCCAACGCTCATCCGGATCTCGCCAAAACCCGAGAAACGGATAATCGGCGATATGCTGGACAGGGAAAAACTTATTGATGTTCTTGAAATCTTCGTCAAATGAAAGTAGTATGTCTTTAGATAAAAACTATAGCGACGATCTGCAAGAGGAGAAAAAAGACCTGGAAAACCGGCTTCAGCATATCGAGGCTTCTCTCGGGGCCATGGGCGGAAACAGGAATAAAGAACCGGATACGGCTCTTCTCAGGAAGGAACATTTCGATCTTAAGAGCCGGGACCATATATACCGGATGTTGATCGAAAATATGAGTGAAGGTGCGGTTGTCATTAACAGCCAGAGTATCGTGTTGTATAGCAATATCCAGTTTGCCGGTTTTTTGGGGTATCCCCTTCAGAAAGTGATGGGATCCGATTTCAGTGTTTTCCTGGATGACAAGGATAAGAAAAAGTTTTCCCAATGCCTCGAAGAAGCCCGCTCCCAAAGATCGATCTGTATTCTTAACCTGAAATCCGGAGAAGGCACAAATTTTTCGGTAATTACTGCCATAACTCCATTTTACATGGAGGACCAGCTTTACTACTGCCTCATCATTACGGATATTACCTTTCAAAAGAAGATTGAGAAAGGTCTTCAATATAAGATTGAAGAACAAACGCTTGAGGTTGCACTGGCAAACAAAAAGCTGAAGGAGATCAACAAGGAACTGAATGAAATGAATGCCTACCTGGAGAATTTCGTTCATGCCATTGCGCATGACATGAGGGCACCTGTGGCAAACCTCATGCTGGTGGAAGAGATATTCCGTATCGCTCCCGACCATGAGAAACCACAACTTCTGGACTCGGTTCATAATAACATCACCAAACTGGATACAACCCTCCAGGGCCTTGTCCAGATCATCGATATTGAAGGACGCCAGGAAAATAGCAAGGCCGGTATCGATATAATGACCGTTATAGAAGAAGTTCTGGAGGAAGAAGAAATACGTATTCACAAGGAAGCCAGCGGTGCCCGGATTGAGATTGAAGAAGCCACCACCGGAAAGATCAATTATGTGGAAGGGTATTTAAGGAGCATTGTCAGGAACCTGATCAACAATGCATTGAAATATACCGTCCCCGGAAGAACGCCGGTAGTGAAGATAAGGATCGCACAAGACAAGGATTCATTTATCCTGGAAATCGGGGACAATGGTACCGGCATCGACCTGGAAAAGCAGGGTAAAAAGTTGTACAAGCCTTTCCAACGGCTCACTACCGAGGGGAAGGGGCTGGGAATTGGCCTTCACATCATCAACAACATGGTTCAGAAGAACGGCGGGAGAATTCAGGTAGAAAGCGAACCTGGGAAAGGAACAAAATTCACGGTAATTTTAAAGCAATACCAGGAATGAAGAAAAATTATATCCTCATCATCGATGATGATAAATTTTCCATCGATTTATATAAAATTATTCTCGGATGGACCCCGTATAAATCCTATGTGACAATGGAAGGCAATGCCACCAGGGCCATCGAGATTCTAAATGAAAGGCATATAAATTCACCTGAAAAATTTCCGGATTATATCCTGCTGGACCTTCATATGCCTGAAATGAACGGCTTCGAATTCATCCGTGAATTTGAAAAGTCCTTCCCTGACGAGAAAAACAAAACAAAATTTATTATTATTACGAGTTCAATACTGAGAAAAGACAAAGAGCTTGCTTTCAGTTTTGAATCGGTAAAGGATTTTCTTGTCAAACCCATACCCCGTGACTATATAGAAAAAATTGTGGTCGAAGGGTACCAGTCGTAAGTATGAAAAAACTCTTCTTATTTGCATCTTTTCTCCAGGCGACTGCCATTCTTTTCGGGCAGTACCCTGTCATCAGTGGAGTAAATATCAGGATAGAATTTGATCAGAGGATCAGGCCCTGGGACGGGTTCGGGTTCAATTACGTGGAAACGGCCCAGACTACTGATTATGACAGCCTTCCGCAGGAATATGGCGGTTTCAGCCTGCTTGATGAAAAAGAAAAGTCGGAGATCATTGACATGGTCTTCGGTGAGGACGGATTAAAGGTAGGACTGGTAAAAATGTTTTGTGATCCTTTTCACCAGACAGCTCCCGGGGGTAGCTTCGATGATACAACCACCACCGCGAATATGCGGGAATTTGTGCGGCGGGGCCTCGCCACGACCCGGAAAAGAGGGGCCGACCTGGATATTATTACTACGCTTTACGGTCCGCCCGCTTATATGACCCTTCAGAAGGTGCTCCGCGGAAGGGACCTTGACCCGGAGCATAAGGACGATCTTGCAGCCTATATGGTCGAATGGGTGGAATTCCTGCGGGAAAAGGAAAAGTTCCCCGTTAATTACATCTCCCTTCATAATGAGGGTGAGGATTGGTCGCGCTGGCCTTTGGACGGCTCCGGTCCGAATACCGGTACAGGCCACGATTATAACCTGTGGTACCGCCCGGCCCTTGTTGCTGAGATGATAAAGCTCACCCGCAAAAAGCTGGATGGAGCCGGGCTCACCGAAGTAGGAGTCACCCCCGGGGAAACCAGCAACTGGTATCGCTTTTCTTACTGGGGTTATTCGGATGCGATCAGCAGGGATGAGGAAGCCGTGATGGACCTGGCCCTGATAACTTCGCATGGTTTTTATAGCGGTACCTACGGCCGGTGGTTCGGCGATCACAACTGTCTGGGCACGGAGATGATCCGGGAGAAAAAACCAGGACTGCATGCCTGGGTAACCTCAACCAGCTGGGGAAAAATGGATTCCCGGTTCATCATGGAGATGCATGACAATATCTATTCGGCGGGTGTCAATGCGATCATCCCCTGGGCAGGTATCCAGAGGCCGGTGCAATGGATCGGCGGCGATCCCAACCCGGGATCCGCCTTTACCGTCAGTGAGGACGGCTCGTACAGGGTCAGACGAGGTTATTACTTCTATAAGCAGGTTACCAGGGCCGGCCAGCCCGGTACCTGGGCATGCCGCACCATTTCCGATGATTCGGAAGTACCCGTAATTGCTTTCGGCAGGGGCAGGACGGAGACGGGCAATGCTTTTGTGGTAACGAATATAAATACGAATTACGGGAAAACGCTGATCATCACAGTCAGCGGTTCCCGCGCAAAAAGATACAGTGCCTTCCGTACCACCGAAGACAGGAAAGATCTGTATTCCGCTATCGGCACTTTTGACACGGAAGATGGTTCTTTCACCTACGATGCCCCGGCGGGTTCGGTGACCACCTTTTTTGCAGAACCCGACACCGCCTCAAATGCAAGCCGGAGCCGGCGTGAGATCCAATGGGTGAACCCTGGGGTAAGCGAGATGCCGGGTCTGTCACATCATATCCTCGACAGCCGGGCTATGGGTCATGAGGTGGGTTATGTGGTATGGACCCCGAAAGGGTATTCTGAAAAATCCAGGAAAAAGTACCCTGTAATTTATTTCCTTCACGGCGCCGGCGGGAACGAATCAGCCGATGCCGCCGGTTTCTCCGGGTGGGTATCGCGGGCGATCGAAGGGGGCAGCTTACCGCCGGTCATCTGCGTATTTCCCAACGGGGGGATGAGCGGCTACCGCGGTGATGTTGAAAAGATGATCATAGAAGAACTGATACCGGTGATCGATAAAGATTATCATACGATCGCCGACGCGGGATCAAGGGCGCTGGCGGGGTTCTCAATGGGAGGATCCGGATCGGTATACCTGGCGATCATGCACCCTGAACTTTTCTGTGCAGCCGGTAGTATGGGCGGCGGGATCAGGGGGGGCGATGAAAATACGGAAAAAGCAATGGAGGGAGCGCTTCCTGCCTGGAAGAAAAAAGATTTCGGGTTCTTCCTTGCCAACGGTGATAAGGACCGGCCGGAAGCTTTCCGGGATTTTGCATGGATGCTTGACAGGAACGGTATTGACCACAAAGTCATGATCCTGCCGGACACGGAGCATAACCTGGGATTGTATTATGAACGGTCGGTGGGAGAGATGATAAGTTTCCTGGGAAAGCATTTTAAGTAAGGAATTTCCCCAGTGCGCCGTGCGGTTCCAGTTAGTATTAGATTCTTCCGTGTGCGCAGTTTTACGGTTCGGCTACCCCGGCCGGGGACCTGCCCTAAGAATTTATTGAGTTGTTGAGTTGTTGATTTGTTGATTGGAGAGATACTTGCGGAGTCCTAAATTTATTGAGTTGTTGATTTGTTGATTGGAGAGATACTTACAGTTCGGCTGCGCTCACTGACCGGGGACCTGCCCTAAGAATTTGTTGATTTGTTGAGTTGTTGATTTGTTGATTTGTTGATTGGAGAGATACTTACAGTTCGGCTGCGCTCACTGACCGGGGACCTGCCTTAAGAATTTGTTGAGTTATTGAGTTGTTGATTTGTTGATTGGAGAGATACTTACAGTTCGGCTGCGCTCACTGACCGGGGACCTGCCCTAAGAATTTGTTGATTTGTTGAGTTGTTGATTTGTTGATTGGAGAGATACTTACAGTTCGGCTGCGCTCACCGACCGGGGACCTGCCCTAAGAATTTGTTGATTTGTTGAGTTGTTGATTTGTTGATTTGTTGATTGGAGAGATACTTACAGTTCGGCTGCGCTCACCGACCGGGGACCTGCCTTAAGAATTTGTTGATTTGTTGATTTGTTGATTTGTTGATTTGTTGATTTGTTGATTGGAGAGATACTTACAGTTCGGCTGCGCTCACTGACCGGGGACCTGCCTTAAGAATTTGTTGAGTTGTTGATTTGTTGATTTGTTGATTGGAGAGATACTTACAGTTCGGCTGCGCTCACCGACCGGGGACCTGCCTTAAGAATTTGTTGAGTTGTTGATTTGTTGATTTATTGATTGGAGTGATACTTACAGTTCGGCTGCGCTCACTGACCGGGGACCTGCCCTAAGAATTTGTTGATTTGTTGAGTTGTTGATTTATTGATTGGAGAGATACTTACAGTTCGGCTGCGCTCACTGACCGGGGACCTGCCTTAAGAATTTGTTGAGTTGTTGATTTCAGTTCGGCTGCGCTCACTGACCGGCGTTCTATCCTGGATTGAGGAACGGTTCGGCTCATCAACCCGGATCAATGTACTTAAAGAAAGCATTTTTTCGGTTTCGCCAAAATAGCGGCATATGAGTTTTGTACCTTCATTCATTCCTACCCTTGTACCATTGCCATTTGGCCATACTCCGGGCTTCGTTACTTTTATTGTTTCCTGGTATCTTACGGGACCCTCCCCCACCGTCGACACCGACCGCCCTTAATGGGATTCACCCCCCAAATCTCAGCGTACCGTTTTCAACTTTTTGACGAAAAGTTATTAACATATCAGATAATCAGCCAGTTACAGTGAGCGGAAACCGTTCGTCAAAAGGGGTTGCCACTGCAGATATATAGCAGCGGAATCTCGTATGGGGGATACCGGGAAAATTTTTTTCATCCGGAGTTTCAAGGCCGGCATATTGGATTGAGAATGAAGGATGACCTTAACACTTGGACCAGGTTGTCAGGGTTTGAATGTTTTACCGGAAAAACATTTCAACCCTAATTTGCAGGATGGAAGAATGGACGGACAGATTTATCCTAAATCCTTACAATCAGGACCATACTGATTCAGACTTTTTATAGGGGCCCCTAATGTAAAAATGTTACATCCCCTACCTTGATCTCGTGTAAACCGTCGGTATAAGTGACCCATGCCTTGTAAACATAGACTCCCTGCGTGGCGCGTCCCCCGTTGATCATGTAACCGTCCCACCCTTTGTACAGATCGTCGGAGGTATAGACGAGTTCGCCCCAGCGGTCGTATATAATAAGCTCGTATTCTTCGACATTTTCAAAGTAAGGATGGAATACCGTATTGTCAATCTGGCCGGGAGTCCAGTATCCTCCGGTGGGACCCGAACCATTCCATTTGAAAACGTTCGGAAAGAGGATCTGTCCTTCACCGGCAAATATTTTAACATATTTTTCCCTGACAATAGTATCCGGACAGCCGAACTGGCTCCATACACAGAGGGAAACATCAAACCGTCCTTCCTTATTGTAAACATAAACGGGATCCTTCTCATAGGAAAGTGATCCGTCACCGAATTCCCATTCAAATTCTACCGCCCTTTCCGATTTATTGATGAACTTGAAGACCTGGTCTGTGCGTGAGGCTGAATCGGGAAAGGCGCTGAAGTCGGCCCGGGGAAATGGATAAACCCGGATGGTTTGCCGGGCTTCCGATTTTCCCCTGATCCCCGAAACTAAAAGTTTTACTTCGTAATCCCTGCTTGAATAAAAGGTATGGACAGGTTCCTTGTCGACGGAAAACGTGCCGTCATCAAAATCCCATAAATAGGTTTCACCATAGAGGCTTTTATTATTGAAGTTCACCATCAGCGGGCTGCATCCGGAAGTGTCGGGCTTGAATGCTGCCTGCGGTGGGGGAGGCAGGATGCGGATAGTCCGTGCGAGTGTATCGGAACAATGATCGCTGAAGGTGCGCAGGCGGATCATGAACTCTCCATAATTCTTGTAGTTATGCCCGCCCGGCTGTTTCACCACGGATGTATTTCCGTCGCCAAAATTCCAGTCATACTTCCAGTTCCCGGGGCTTGAAAAATTGCTGATCATCACATCCGAGGCCGGATAGTCCTGCACAGCGGGAGATACGAAAAAATCTGCCCTGGGACTGGGATAAACCGGCAGGTCTGAACTGATACTGTCGCTGCAGCCGTTGGGAGAGGTTATGATCAGCTTCACCTTGAAAATAGTATCCGTCTTTCCCAGGTTAAAATAGGTATGACCAACAAAGGCCGAATCACCGTTATAGGTTGCACCATCGCCGAAATTCCAGGTATAGTTATAATCTTTCCCATCGGTAGTGTTTATGCCTACGGTGACAGGGCTGCAGCCGCCGTCGGGGGCGAGCAGTATTTTCATCGGTGGGGAGGGAAGCATCTTCAATTCCAGCTTTTCATCGAGGGAACTGAAACAGGAACCATTCGTGAAATTTTCCGTGATCTTCAAAAGTTTGTAGGTATTCAGCCCGGGCTTGTTGGAGAGGAGGATGCTTAGGCTGTCATTGCCGATATGCGGGATTGTTTCAGTCGTCCCGTTCACCTCCCATACCAGGTCGTAATCCAGGTCTTCGCTACCGTCTATCGAAATATTTGCATAAGCCTCGTCATTGCCCTCTGAACACCAGGAGCTGTCGGTCGTAGTGAAATGTGCCACGGGAGGGGGGGTCACAGTGATCTCCAGACTGTCGGCACCGAAGCAGCCATTTGCGTCAGGTGTCGAGATGAAGGTGATCATGTGATTTCCGGCGCCGGCAGTTACAGGGTTAAATATCCCGGCCGTTGAATCTGTGATCCCATTCCCCGACCAGGTACCGGCTGCGGCGGCTGTTTTAAGTTTTAAGGCGGAACTATAATCGCAGAAAGGACCTTCGGGAGTGATCGTGGCATCGGTCGTACCTGTTACGGAGACGATCACCGTATCCCAGTCGCTGCAACCATTACCGTCGGTAATGTCGTAGCGGATGATATGATCTCCGGGGCCGGCTGCCGATGGGTCAAACTCCGCAGTATGACTGTTAATGATCCCGTCGCCGCTCCAGTTACCTCCGCCGTCGGCGGCCGCCAGGAAGATATTGTCGTCGGAAACGCAGATAGGGTCTACGGGGTCAATTTTCGCATCCGGATAGGGGACAATCAGGATGATGGCGGTGGTGATGATGGGGGCATGGTCTCCGTTCAACGGATCGGCGGGAGGACCGGGAATCATAGGATCATCCCAGGGATTGCAATAGTTCCAGTATCGGAGTGTGACTTCAAAATGCTGACCGATGAGCTTATCATTTGCGACGTTCATGATATCACTGAAGATCCCCGAGCCGGAAACCGGGCCGGGCAGGGTGATGATGGAACCATAATAGGGGAAAGCCTGCGGACTGCCGTTAATGGTAACCGGAGCTCCGGTCATCGTGATACTGGTTCCGTAAATCCACTGGATCCACCGGGTGCTGAGGTTAGGTACATCATTCTCCTGTGGCGGCACGCAGTTGAAAAGCGTCACATCCTGGAAGCGGACATCGGCGCCGTTGCCGACACAGATAGGGTAAACCTCGGGATTGATCATCAGCTCGCCGCCGTTCTTGTCGTCGGTATCCCAAACCGTCACGATCTGCTCCTGGGTTGAAGAAGTACATACCTGCCCGTCCACTATGAGGGTACCCGTGGGATGATAATTACAGATGTTCCCTGTGGAAGGATAGATATGCGACGCCATATACCCCCATTCATTCACTCCGGGCGTGGGGTCAATATTCACGGCATCGTAAATATCCACCGATCCGTCGTCCCAGTCATACTTGATCTGGACCAGCGTACCGGCATCATTCACACCACGGTAGGAAACATTCCAGTTTACAGATACCGGCGAACATAAGTGATCGGGAGTTATATCATTTGCCCTTGAGGTTATGCTGCAATCCTGGGCAGAGAGAACCGAGTAAAGCATAGATATCCCGATACACAGCAATAACAGGTACTTCATCACAGCAAAATCTTATTCAATTAATAAAAGCTTCATGTGCGATTTGATCCTTGTTCTACGCATTGACTCCATTATTCGAACGAATACGGAAAAGAGGGGTTTCCTTTTGTGAAGGTTAATTTGTTAAAAACGGCATTCTTTTGACGAAAAACTGATGTTCATGTAACGAAAACGTTCATTCGTCAAAATTGAAATTAGGAAATTCTGAATGGATCCGTCCCTGATGATTCTGTGGCGGGTAAATTTTTTACTAGTGAAAGATTGATAAAGATTGTATCATATTTGAGGTTCCAGCTTCTTACTCGCCGGTCCCTCTGCGCTTTCAAACGGCAGGTTATTCCAGATGCCGGATTGGAAATTCAGTGGAGATTATAGAATGCCCCTCTCCACCTGCGGCATCGTCAGTATGCGTTACTTTTCTTTATAAAGTACCGAATGCATTTGCATCAGCGAATCGACGGGCATCTTTACCACAGCCCTGTCGTATGTCATCAGGCCGTTTATTTCCCCTTCCACGTCGGTAGTTTGGGTATAGACAGCTGCCGAAAGCCCCTTGGTTTTCTTCATCTCAACGACCTGTTCGAATTTTGCCCTGTAATGCGCCAGCAACTCGTCAGGCGAATGGTAGGTCTGGTATCCCCAGTTTCTCATTCCCGGGTTATAGAGGTGACCATCAACAGGGAGACCTATCCCGCCATACTCACCGATCACGGAAGCCCTGTCGGTGCATACCGGGGGAACTTCCACCTCGACCCCATAGGTATGGATATCGTAAATATCGCCGCAGGTTTTAAGTTCCCATCCGCTCACAGGGTTCACCAGGCGTGTTGGATCCCAGGATTTGACCATGGCAGCGATCCCGCATGTGGAATATTGGCCCCATCCTTCATTGAAGGGCACCCAGACAACAATAGAGGGTGAATTGAAATGCTGATCTATCATCCTTTTAAGTTCGGTCTCGAATTCCGAAGTTTCTTCAGACGTCCGGTTAAGATCCTCACCTCCGCGCCGTACTTGCTGGACGGACATTGGTCTTCCACCATTTTCCCGGTTTATAACAGCCATGCCCGACGGCATATCCTGCCAAACCAGCATGCCCATCTTGTCACACCAATAATACCACCGTTTATTCTCGACTTTGACATGTTTACGGATCATATTGAATCCCATTGCCTTCGTCATTTCGATATCGTACTTCATAGCCTCTTCAGTAGGCGGAGTGTACAGACCATCGGGCCACCAGCCCTGGTCGAGCGGTCCGTACTGGAAGAGCTGCTTATCATTCAGCAGGAGCACCATGTTGCCGCCCGATTCACCGATGCTGATCTTCCGCATTCCGAAATAACTTTTCACCTTATCGGTAACGCGGTCGGCCGTATCGGTAAGCAGAAGTTCAACATCATAAAGGAAAGGATCGTCAGGTGACCATAACCGGGGCCGGTCGATCTTCAATTCAGCCTTCTGATCGGCGGAAAACGAACCGGAGCCGACTACAGATCCCCCGCCGGTGATTTTTATATTTACCTTATAACCATTGGCATGGGGCTGATGGAGGACAGGGAGTATCGTGACCTTACCGGTACCGGGATCCGGGAAGATCCTGATATCTTCGATCCGCGTATCTTCCGGGACAGTTTCGATCCATACTGTCTGCCAGATCCCGCTCACCGGGGTATACCAGATACCCTGGGCACCGATGGTTTGTTTACCTCGTGGCTGGCTCCCCGAACTTGTAGGATCTTTGACGGCCACAATGATCTCCTGGCTGCCTCCCGGTTTGATGATAGGAGTGATATCAAGTGAAAATTCATCATAGCATCCCTTATGCGAACCGGCAAAGGAATTGTTAATCCATACGGCAGCTTCATAGTCAACGGCTTCAAAGTGAAGTATTATTCTTTTGGATTTCCAGTCGGCCGGGATATCGAATCCTCTCCTGTACCAGAGCTTTTCATTCGGCATCAGTGTTTTACCCACACCAGAAAGGGCCGATTCAAGGCAAAAAGGGACCAGAATCTTTCCCTGGTACTTTTTTGGGGCCGGTATATTGACAGCTTGCACGGCATAATCCCACAGACCGTTCAAGTTCAACCAGCTTTCTCTTTCCATTTGCGGGCGAGGATATTCCTGCCAGGCATTTTGAGGAGTGACATCCGAAGCCCAATGTGTCATCATTTTATCACCCGCAGGCTTCCATCCCTGTGCCAGGGCTCCGGGAAAAATTAGGCTTGCGAGAAGGAAAATATTAATCGTCTTGTGAATCATATTAAACAAATTTTTAGGAAACGGTTGTTAAATTTATAACCTTCCTGCGAAATAAATAGAAGATTAGAAGGGAATTTGCAAATGAAGAAACAGTTCAGATTTAGCAACTTGAATATGGATTCCCGCAGATCTCGCGGATTTACGCAGAAGGGAGAATTGGGGTTCCCGCAGATCTCGGGGATTTACGCAGAAGTAGGATCCGGGTTGCCGCAGATCCCGGCATTTACGCAGAAGGGAGAATTGGGGTTCCCGCAGATCTCGGGGATTTACACAGAAGTAGGATCCGGGTTGCCGCAGATCCCGGCATTTACGCAGAAGGGAGAATTGGGGTTCCCGCAGATCTCGGGGATTTACGCAGAAGTAGGATCCGGGTTGCCGCAGATCCCGGGGATTTACGCAGAAGTAGGATCCGGATTGCCGCAGATCTCGGGGATTTACACAGAAGTAGGATCCGGGTTGCTGCAGATCCCGGCATTTACGCAGAAGGGAGAATTGGGGTTCCCGCAGATCTCGGGGATTTACACAGAAGTAGGATCCGGGTTGCCGCAGATCCCGGCATTTACGCAGAAGGGAGAATTGGGGTTCCCGCAGATCTCGGGGATTTACGCAGAAGTAGGATCCGGGTTGCCGCAGATCCCGGCATTTACGCAGAAGGGAGAATTGGGGTTCCCGCAGATCTCGGGGATTTACGCAGAAGTAGGATCCGGGTTGCCGCAGATCCCGGGGATTTACGCAGAAGTAGGATCCGGGTTGCCGCAGATCCCGGCATTTACGCAGAAGGGAGAATTGGGGTTCCCGCAGATCTCGGGGATTTACGCAGAAGTAGGATCCGGGTTGCCGCAGATCCCGGCATTTACGCAGAAGGGAGAATTGGGGTTCCCGCAGATCTCGGGGATTTACGCAGAAGTAGGATCCGGGTTGCCGCAAATCCCGGGGATTTACGCAGAAGTAGGATCCGGGTTGCCGCAGATCCCGGGGATTTACGCAGAAGTAGGATCCGGGTTGCCGCAGATCCCGGGGATTAACGCAGAGGGGAGAATCCAGGTTCCCGCATGTAGAACGCGGATATATTTTTTTCAGGTTTCTGGAATTCGGTTTCAATATGGAGTAACAGCGTTCTTCATTTTTTTCTCGCAAAGAAGATTCAATCCTTATAAATCGGTTTAAAAAATAAATCCTGATGCTTTTTTGACCATAAATAGACCAAAAAAGATAAAAAGACATCAAAAAAGCATCAGAAATTTAAAAATTCATTCAAAGTCGTTAAGGTAGAGGTAGCCTTAAACCAGAAACAATCCAATCTTTAATCGTGGATCATGCAAAAGGGAAAGAGGTTTCCGGTACCCTCCTTTCCCTCTGTGTAAATCTGCGAGATCCGCGGGAAACCCATCCTCCTCTGCCAAAATCCGCGAGATCCGTAGGAAACCCATCCTCCTCTGCGTAAATCTGCGAGATCCGCGGGAAACCCATCCTCCTCTGCCAAAATCCGCGAGATCCGTAGGAAACCCATCCTCCTCTGCGTAAATCTGCGAGATCCGCGGGAAACCCATCCTCCTCTGCCAAAATCCGCGAGATCCGTAGGAAACCCATCCTCCTCTGCGTAAATCTGCGAGATCTGTGGGAAACCCATCCTCTTCTGCCTAAATCCTCGAGATCCGTAGGAAACCCATCCTTCTCTGCGTAAATCTGCGAGATCTGTGGGAAACCCATCCTCTTCTGCCTAAATCCTCGAGATCCGTAGGAAACCCATCCTTCTCTGCGTAAATCTGCGAGATCCGCGGGAAACCCATCCTCCTCTGCCAAAATCCGCGAGATCCGTAGGAAACCCATCCTCCTCTGCGTAAATCTGCGAGATCTGTGGGAAACCCATCCTCTTCTGCCTAAATCCTCGAGATCCGTAGGAAACCCATCCTTCTCTGCGTAAATCTGCGAGATCCGCGGGAAACCCATCCTCCTCTACCTAAATCCTCGAGATCCGTGGGAAACCCATCTTCCTCTGGCTATAAGAAGATGAAACCTAAACCCCATAACAAACGGCAGCCTTATTTTCAACGCAGAAAACTGTTTTTGCGTTGCTCCTAATCCATTCTCATAGATACTTTGACACGATATCCCGTTTCAAAAATGGAGCAAACAAGAATCTTTTCATCACTTTCCCCTTTGTCAGCCAGGCAATCTTTACCCCGTTTTGTTTATTTTCGATCATCTTGTCTGCCAGCCAGGGTGTTACTGTCTCTGGTTCGTCGGCCAGGATATTATAGATCCTTGCAGTCTGCCGGTTCTTCTCCGGGGTACGCCGCAAAGGATCCAGGAGCATGTCGGTAAGGACCATTCCGGGGCTGATGGAGCCCAAGATCACGGATCCTCCCCCGGCTTCTTTCGAGAAAGCAACGGTGAAATATCTCACTGCACGTTTTGTGGTACCATAGGGGATCAGCCCTGGAACCATACGACCGTCACTGCCTAGACCTTCCATATTATATATAGCGCCGTAACCCTGCTTTTTCATATGGTTATAAACCAGTTGAGTTGCCATCATGAGCCCCGTGAGATTGGTATTTATTACTCTTTTGAATTCTTCTGCCGGAATTTCATTAAAGGGAGTTCTCTCAAAGGTTGTACCGGCATTGTTCACCCAAATATCTACTCCTCCGAAAGTTTTCACCGTTTCCTCCCACACCTTCTGCAGATCAGCACTCTCTCTGACATCACATTTGATGGCTACATAACTAACCTTACCGGATATTCCGGCCAACGGCCCGAAAGATTTTTCAATACTTTTTTTTGAAGTTCCTGTATAGGTAACATTCCATCCCTTCTTCAGAAATTCCCTGACCAGCCCGGCCCCTATTCCCCTCGTTCCACCAGTAATCACAGCTGTTTTCATTATTATTTGTTTTAATCCGGTTCCTCATCCAATCCTCACCGTATATCCCGATCGCAACTCGCAGATTGCAAATTCCGTTCCTTTCTTTTTTCCTCATGACTCTGCAGATCTCCTTTAACACCATTCCCCTTCTGCAAAAACCGCAATATCCCCGGAAACCTAAGTTCTCCCTTTTTCAGATCCCCGAGTTCTGCGAGTACCCGAATTCACCCCTCTGCGTAAATCCCCAAGATGCGGGAACCGAATTCCAATTCTGCGTAAATCCCCGAGATCTGCGGGAACCGGATCCCACTTCTGCGTAAATCCCCGAGATCTGCGGGAACCCGGATCCCACTTCTGCGTAAATCCCCGAGATCTGCGGGAACCCGGATCCCACTTCTGCGTAAATCCCCGAGATCTGCGGGAACCCGGATCCCACTTCTGCGTAAATCCCCGAGATCTGCGGGAGCCGGATCCCACTTCTGCGTAAATCCCCGAGATCTGCGGGAACCCGGATCCCACTTCTGCGTAAATCCCCGAGATCTGCAGGAACCCGGATCCCACTTCTGCGTAAATCCCCGAGATCTGCGGGAGCCGGATCCCACTTCTGCGTAAATCCCCGAGATCTGCGGGAACCCGGATCCCACTTCTGCGTATATCCCCGGGATCTGCGGGAACCCGGATCCCACTTCTGCGTATATCCCCGGGATCTGCGGGAACCCGGATCCCACTTCTGCGTATATCCCCGGGATCTGCGGGAGCCGAATTCCATTTCTGCGTAAATCCCCGAGATCTGCGGGAGCCGAATTCCATTTCTGCATAAATCCCCGAGATCTGCGGGAACCCGGATCCCACTTCTGCGTATATCCCCGGGATCTGCGGGAACCCGGATCCCACTTCTGCGTATATCCCCGGGATCTGCGGGAACCCGGATCCCACTTCTGCGTATATCCCCGGGATCTGCGGGAACCCGGATCCCACTTCTGCGTATATCCCCGGGATCTGCGGGAACCGAATTCCATTTCTGCGTAAATCCCCGAGATCTGCGGGAGCCGAATTCCATTTCTGCATAAATCCCCGAGATCTGCGGGAACCCGGATCCCACTTCTGCGTATATCCCCGGGATCTGCGGGAACCGAATTCCATTTCTGCGTTAATCACCGAGTCCATGTGTTCTATGAAATGATATCAGAAATTTAGTATGTAAAAATTCTAAATTGTACCGGAAAGGGATAAATCATGGCTATTTTGGTATATTGGCTTTTCAAAATGTTACATTTCCCGGATCGCCGGGAACAAAAACTACTACTAAGCTTCCAAACTAATTTTCATGGAGAGAATGAATCGAAAAACTACTGGTTTGGTTTCAAAGTTCAGAGCCTTACTGTTAATACTTATTTTCCCCGCATCATTTTGCAATCCTTCATACGGCCAGGGCTACGATCTTCTAACAGTCGATACAGCAATCACCTTTCAAACGATAACCGGCTTTGGCGGCAGCCTCGCTTATTACGAGGGTTGGGTAACCGCCCATCCCAACAAAAATCTCATTTACCAGGCCCTCTTCGGTGAACTGGGACTGGATATCCTGCGCCTGCGGAATGCACACGAATACGACCCCGGTATGATCGACAGGGCTGCCGAATTTGTCCGCGCTGCGGAAACCGTACGGGGCAAACCGGTCGCCGTACTTTCGACATCGTGGGGTCCCCCGGCATCCCTTAAAAGTAACAACGACAGGAACAATGGGGGAACATTAAAATATAACGTCATCGACGGAAAGGTGGAATTCGACTATGCCGCGTTTGCCCACTGGTGGAATGCTTCGCTTGATGAATATAATGCACATGGGATTTTCCCGGATTACATCAGCATTCAGAACGAACCGGATTGGACCGCATCCTATGAGTCCTGCAGGCTGAATCCCGTCGAAACCATTACTTCCTCTGATACCATTGCGGGTTACAATAGAGCGCTCCTGGCGGTTTATGATTCCGTACATACGAGAACCGTGATCCCTAAAATGATCGGACCGGAGACGATCGGGATAGGATACAATGCATTGGAGAATTATTGTAATCCTTCAGATCTGTCGAAGATCTATGCCATCGCTCACCATCTTTACCACGGTGTGGATGAGAATAATCCCTATGCGAGCACATCGTTTAAAAAAGTCGGTGATTATCGCCCGGATATACCCCATTTTCAATCGGAGTATTCCCGGGGAGACTGGTGGTCGCTTGCCGGTATGTTGTATATGTCGTTATCCGTCGAGAACGCAGCAGCCTACCTGTATTGGGATCTGGCATGGGACGGATCAGGTCTGATAAGCCTGGACTTCCCGTGGGACCGGTCAAGATGGACACATCCCAGTGGCTTTAACCGGACGAAAGAATTCTATGCCTTTAAACAATATTCGGCTTTTATTCATCCCGGATGGAAACGGGTATCGGCATCCATAACTGGTCAGAATTCGGTCGTCTCTGCATTTTTGAGTCCGGGTGAGGATTCGGCCTCCGTGGTGGTGATCAACCGTTCCTTGAGCGGGAATCTTCTCTTCAAGCTGGTGATGCCGGGATTTTCCATTGATGCGGCCGACTTTTATGTTACTTCCGCAACAGAGAATTGCGAGTATAAAGGGAACAGGAAAAATAAATTAGTAAGCATTCCGCCAAAATCGATCGCAACGGTTTCGGTGAGACTTTCGGGAAAGACGGACACAAATATCCCTGTCGATTCCATCGCCATTCACCCGGTCTCAGATTCTGTCACTACATATATGGATTCGGTACTCATCATGGCGGAGATATTCCCGCCTGAGGCTTCGGACAAGACTCTTTTCTGGGAAGTCATCCCGGATGGGCAGGTGGCAGGGATTGCCCAGGATGGTTCTCTCACAGCGCAGGGTATTGCCAACGGCGAGGTGACGATCCGGGCTACAGCCACCGATGGTTCCGGTGTATACGCAGATACCTTCGTTACTGTGATCAACCAGGTGCGGGTGGCATCCATATCTCTTACAGCACCGGAAACGATCATCGACAAACCACAGGGAGGCCTTCAACTTACGGCAAGTGTTCTTCCTGATGATGCCTTCAACAGGGATCTGGTATGGGAAATCCATGGTGACACGGCAATTGCTTCGGTCAGCCAGGAGGGTTTGCTGAAGGCGAATGGGAAGGGTGATGGGAATGTTACGGTAAGGGCATCGGCGCTGGATGGTTCGGGGATTTACAATGAGGTTTCGATACAGATCACGAACCAGGTTGCCGTAACAGAGATTGTACTTTCAGCCGCTGATACCGTGATCAGCGAATTCATGGGCACGTTAAAGATCGTAGCGACGGTTGTTCCGGAGAATGCATCATCGAAAAAGGTAATATGGTCCCTGGTAACGGCACAGGATCTTGCTTCCGTTAGTCAGGACGGCTTGCTGACCGCAACAGGGGAGGGGAATGGCGAGGTAATGGTACGGGTCGCTTCAGCATCCAGCCCGGAGATCTTTGGTGAAATGCGGGTTACCCTGTCAAATCAGGTGAACTCCGTTGAATTGAATAAGCAGAATGGTTTCAGGGTATGGGCAATGGACGGGCGGCTTAATTATGTCATCCCCGCGAACAGTCATCCCATACAGATACTCGTTTGTACAATGGACGGGAAATTCGTGAAGACAGGTGAAATCCCGGCCGGGACCGTTCAGGGAGATATGGCTATCCATGAACTTGAAAAAGGAATTTACCTGGTATTAATACGCTCGTCAGAGGATTATCATTATAGTAAAATAATAATATTTTGATGGAAGTGGATTGAATTGAAACCGGTAGCAGAATAATCCGTTTCTTTTGATCAATAATATTTCCGGAATTTTCAGAGCGATTCCCATTGTATAAGGAAGAGAGGAAAAAGGAAAGAACTTAAAATTGAGAAGCCAGACGGAGCATGATCCTGCCGGCGGATAACTTGAAATGAAGAATATTAATAACGTTTAAAGATTCAAATTATGAAAACAAAACTTTTAATTCTGCTGCTTTCCCTGGCATCGACAGGTTTAATGTACGCACAGGGACAAAAAGATGATGACTCTTCCGCACCGGAAAAAATAGGATGGAAACTTGCTGCTCAGGCTTATTCCTTCCGGTTGTTCACCCTAGAAGAAGCCCTTGGCAAAATGAATGAACTGGGGTTAAAATACGTAGAGCTATACCCAGGCCAGGAATTAGGTGGCGGTCTCAAGGGTAAGACGGATTTCAAAATGGATGATCAGACACGGGAACAACTTAAGCTGATGCTTCAAAAGCACGGGATAAAAGCCGTAAATTATGGTGTTGTAAGACCTACTACAGCGGATGACTGGAATAAACTTTTTGAATTTGCAAGTGACCTGGGACTAGAAACCATCGTTTCGGAGCCGTCTGCTAAGGACATGGATCTGATTGAGAGCCTGTGTGAAAAATACAAGATCAACCTGGGCATTCACAATCACCCTTTTAATGCAGAACATAATTCACCGTATTATCTCCCGGAAAATGTTCTTTCAGTGATCGCCGGGAGATCTCCCCGGATCGGCTCAACTGCCGATATAGGCCATTGGGTGCGGTCGGGCATCGATCCTCTTGATGCCATCGGGCAGCTTAAGGGCAGGATTATCTCATTGCATCTAAAGGATCTGACTGAATTCGGGAAGCCGGAAGCACACGATGTTCCGTGGGGAACGGGGGTATGTAATGTTTCCGGGGTACTGCATGAATTAAAAGATTTGAAATTCACAGGGGTTTTCTCTATCGAATATGAACATAACTGGGAAAATAATATGCCCGAGATTGCGGAAAGCATAGCGTATTTCAATCGTGTGGCTTCACAGCTTCAACAGCCCTGAGTACACACTTTCCGAACGTTTTGCTGTTGAAAATACAGGCCGCGATACGATAGTTTGTTGTGCTGGTACGCAGGTTCGAAGTTGTAATGCAATACAATAAATTTGATGAAATTATGTATTGCAATACAATAAATCTGATGAAATTATGTATTGCAATACAATAAATCCACTGAAAAATTGTAATACAATACATAAAATATCTCAAATCAATATCCTTCCTTCCTTTGCGACCTATCCGGTTAGTGATGTAATTTTTTAACCGCAAAGTACGCAGAGTTTAACGCAGAGTTCGCAAAGTATATGTTCCCTGCTTCCTTTGCGATCTTTGCGGTTAGTGATGTAATTTTTTAACCGCAAAGTACGCAGAGTTTAACGCAGAGTTCGCAAAGTATATGTTCCCTGCTTCCTTTGCGATCTTTGCGGTTAGTGATGTAATTTTTTAACCGCAAAGTACGCAGAGTTTAACGCAGAGTTCGCAAAGTATATGTTCCCTGCTTCCTTTGCGATCTTTGCGGTTAGTGATGTAATTTTTTAACCGCAAAGTACGCAGAGTTATCGCAGAGTTCGCAAAGTTTATGTTCCCTGCTTCCTTTGCGATCTTTGCGGTTAGTGATGTAATTTTTTAACCGCAAAGTACGCAGAGTTTAACGCAGAGTTTGCAAAGTATATGTTCCCTGCTTCCTTTGCGATCTTTGCGGTTAGTGATGTAATTTTTTAACCGCAAAGTACGCTGAGTTATCGCAGAGTTCGCAAAGTATATGTTCCCTGTTTCCTCTGCGACCTTTGCGTGACCTTTGCGGTTAATAATTTATTTATTCAACCGCAGAGACCTTGGCCGTGAATGATCTTAAGCATCTACCGGTTTTTCTTTGGTGCGAATCCCGAAAAAGGCCACCAGCGCACTGAAACCTAAAACTGCAAATTCATTGAACACATCACTCGTATTGAATTCGATCAGGTTGATCCCCAGGACATAATAAACCACCGAGCCCAGGAAACCCAAAAGAATTCCTTTAAGCACGGAATCACGAAGGGACAGTTTTTCCTGTCTGGAAAAATATTTGGCCAATGCGCCGATGATCCCGCCAATAACCGCCATAAGGATAAAAACCCAGGGGAATGTATATGTAAAATTAAGTTCGTTTGAATTGAATACGGATGAAGTGGTTAAGACCGTGGAACCGAGGCCTTCAGAACGCAGATTTACCACGGAAGGCCGGTCATAGTAAACAAATACCGGATTGGGTTCTATGGTGCCTTTCCCGACCGTAAAACTGACCTTCACGGAATCCTTCATGGACGACCCAAGTATCTTCAGGCTTACCGGGATACTTTGTACACCAAGACCCTGCAGGATGGATCGTTTTGAATCCAGTTCAACGGCAGGCCTGACCTTCAAATAGGTTTCGTACCCTTCCGGATTGGATTTTGTAATAATCTTTACTTGTGCGGAATCCGAAAGATGGCTCCCCTGGAATCTGATCTCTGTCAATGGGATACTGAGGTGATCGATTTCTTTGGAAACCGGATCAATGGTCCGGATATCGTTGGAGACGATTTGTATGAGGACCGGTATTTTTAAGTTATCATTCATTGAACGGGATTCGGGGAAAAGGAAAAATTTCACGGTTCCTTCAAATTCTCCGGTATTAAAAAGATATTCCAGCGGGAGTTTGGATTCGAAGCCGATCCGGTAAACCAGTTGGTCGTTCGCTGATGAACCGGTTTGAATAAAGGTTTCGGGCAGCATTTTTATGTCCGAGGAGTTGTATTGTTTTTTCAGATCCTTATCCAGGCTTTTATAAACGGATGCATTTACCGCTTTGATATTTGTGATTTTTTCCCGGACCACATAGGTTTGGTTAGGAAGGATCTGCATGACATTCGCAGGAACTGTTTCAGGCTGCAGGGTTTTATTCTCCTGCAGGTGTTTGATCGTAAGGTTGTTTTGATGGAAATCCTGGAAATTCTTTATAACTTTTCCTTTCAATTGGAGTTGATCATTGTTCTGGGCATAGGCCGATGCAATGCTAAACAGGAATATAAGCAGCATTCCTTTCAATCTCCAAAACTGCTTATAAGTAAGCCTGGGTTTTTGTATTGTGGGTTTCATTTTAGTTTTGGTACATTTCGTTACAGGCTTGATGTCACTTACCGTAGTCGAAAGGAGGTATGGAGAGAGGTTAACCACGGATTACACAGATTATCACAGATGGATCAATCGCTGTCAACCGAAAAGATCCGTATTGATGAATCCGGCTTCTACCAGTGACCAGAAATCATCGGCCAGACCATTTTCCACATATGCGTAGGGAAGCCAGCCATACCCCTTTTCCCCCCAGTATTTACCCCACGAATTCCGGATCATGAGAGCCCCTTTCTGCTTACCGATTTTTCTGTCATCGTCGTAACCTATGGTCACGACAGCATGACCACCCACCAGTTTATCACCCTGTCCGGGGAAGGGGATGTCGCCTGTTCCCTCGTTGATCCCGGGTATGGAATTGTAAACCGAAAAACCGAACATGCAGGGTAAACCTGCAGCAAGATTGGTTTTTACCGCTTTTAGGACATCCGAAGGTAACACTCCTGCAGGATCGAGACGATAGTATTTTACCGATTTGTAATTATCCGCCAGGGAATAAACAAATGAAGAGGGTTCATCTTCGTAATTTTCAATGTCGTATGGCCAGTATTTTTCCTGCGGGATGCCGAAAAGCACCATGGCTTTCATGGTGGTTCGTAAATACGCTCCGGAATCTCCCGTCCAGCCGAGCAGGTTCCTGGTGGTCTTGTACAGGAACAGCCGGGATCCGTCAAGGTAATTCCCGAAGGCTCTTTTCTGGTAGTATTCCATAAGGCCAACCCCTGCATTGGCCGTGCATGATCCCAGGTTTTCCTGGTCCTCAACAGGGGAACACCATGCCGAGAGATCGACTTTCCGGGGTTGCTGCG
The DNA here is from genome assembly GCA_963771005.1 of uncultured Bacteroidales bacterium. GTDB lineage: Bacteria > Bacteroidota > Bacteroidia > Bacteroidales > DASQZK01. The sequence goes on along the minus strand of CAVYRO010000002.1, from coordinate 1,819,773 downwards.
ATTTTTTTGATTTCAGAGGTTTGGATTGTTCCAGGATGGTTGTCACTTCGGTTGATTCTCTTGTCAGATCCCTGATGTCAGGCAGATCAGGCATCCAGCCAAGTCCGCCGATTTTACTTGTGTTCATTGCCAAAAGTTTTAAAACGGTTAAAAGTTCACTTCAAAACAGGTTAACTCAGGTCGTTTTACAGGCATCTCTTTCAAAAAGCCAAATTACAACAGAATTAGCGGGAATTCAAGACGAAGAAGGTGAAAAGATAAGCCTGATCCGTAATTACTTCCATTAAAATCCTATATCTATTCTCCAGGTGCCTGTATCTCTTCACGCTTTCATTGCAGCTTAAATTGAATTTGAACATGGGATAAGGAACCCTCTAGGCAATCTGCGGGTACAGCGCAGGATTATTTTTTCTGTTATGTATGGAAGAAAATTAATTTTTACTATTTTTATATACTGGCAATGAAGCCTGCCATTAACCGCCCCTCAAAAGGCTGATGACTTCTACCGAAAAACAACATCATTGAATGATTAACATCATGGTGAAGTCATATTATCTTCTTAAAAATCAAATTGCTACAGAAGTAATGCAGGTCCTTGTTTCCAGGGATCAGCGCCTTCTCAGTTTTCAGTTTCTGTTGATCCCTGTTTCCTTCAATTCAAGTATCATTAAATGTGCTCTGTTCTATGGCTGCTTCAATTACATCCGGCCTGGTTCTTTTTGATAACAAAGGCAACATTATACTAATCGATCATGTGGGTTCCATTTTACCTTAAAATCAAAATTACTATATAATGAAAATCAAATCACTCAAAGCAATCGAAATTCTCGATTCCAGGGGAAACCCTACAGTCGAGGCTGATTTAGTATTGGAAGATGGTACAAGGGCGCGGGCTATGGTGCCGAGCGGCGCTTCGACCGGCGAAAGGGAAGCGTGCGAGCTCCGTGACGGTGACAAAAAACGTTATGGCGGCAAGGGCGTTTTGAAAGCCGTTGAAAATGTGAACAAGGTCATCGCAGGCGAAATTGAAGGCCATTGTTTTACGCATCAGCGGGAACTGGACTATCATATGATCGATCTGGATGGCACGGCAAATAAATCAAATCTGGGTGCCAACGCTATTCTTTCCGTTTCAATGGCCTTTGCCCGTGCCATGGCGCAAAGTAAAAAAATTCCATTGTTCGAATATCTTGGCGGAAGCAATGCACATGTTCTGCCTGTGCCTTGTATGAATATTATTAACGGGGGAAAGCATGCCGATAACAATGTCGATTTCCAGGAATTTATGATCGCACCGCACAGCGCCCCTACATTTGCAGAGGCCATCCGTATGGGAGCCGAAGTGTTTCATTCCCTGAAGGCGGTGCTCAAATCCAAAGGGTACAGCACAGGGGTTGGGGATGAAGGCGGATTTGCACCCGACCTGAAATCGAACGACCAAGCCGTTGAGGTTATCCTCGAAGCCATAACAAAAGCGGGATATCAACCCGGCGATGATGTGAGCATTTGTCTCGATCCGGCTGCAAGTGAACTTTGGGAAGACGGTAAATACAAGATGTTTAAAAGCACCGGTAAATTCCTTACCAGTGATGAACTCATCAGGTTGTGGGAAGACTGGACGAACCGTTACCCGATCATCCTGCTGGAGGACGGGCTTGCCGAAAATGACTGGGAGGGTTGGCAGAATCTCACCCAAACGCTGGGACAAAAAATAGAACTGGTGGGAGATGATATTTTTTGCACCAACAAAAAAATTCTGGCTAAAGGCATTGAAAAAGGCGTGGGAAATTCCATCCTTATAAAACTCAATCAGATCGGAACAGTAACAGAAACCCTGGAAACCATTGAACTCGCCTACAGGAATAAGTACAACTGCTTTGTTTCACACCGGAGCGGTGAAACGGTTGACACTTTTATTGCTGATCTGACCGTGGGCGTGAACGCCGGTCATTTGAAAACCGGGAGTTGCAGCCGTGGTGAACGAATAGAAAAATTCAACCAGCTGATGCGCATCGAAAATGAACTTGGAAAAAGTGCAGATTTCGCGGGCATTCAAGCGTTTAAAAACAGGTAATATTAATAAATCTGATGACGATACCGGTCGTTTGCAGGCATTGGTAAAAAAGATATAAGGATGAATTTGAAAAATTAAAGATGTAATAACTTTCAGACCATCGGGATGAAAGATTTCAGTATGGACAAAGCAACAAAATTTGTTGTATTGATTGGCCTTATCAGTTTATTCTCTGATATGACCTATGAGGCAGCACGGAGTATAAACGGTCCGTTCCTGGAGATTTTGGGTACCAACGGTGCCACCGTCGGGTGGGTGGCCGGATTGGGAGAGTTATTGGGGTACGGGCTGAGATTTATTTCCGGTTACCTGGCTGATAAAACCAAAAAATACTGGCTGATCATTATCGCCGGTTATACGCTTAACCTTCTTTCAGTGCCATTGCTTGCCCTGGCAGGATATTGGCAACTTGCCGTTGTACTGATGATCTCCGAACGAATTGGAAAAGCCATCAGAACACCGGCGCGGGATGCTTTTCTTTCCTTTGGCACACAAAAGATGGGCCGGGGATGGGGTTATGGACTGCATGAGGCAATGGATCAGATTGGAGCGACCATTGGCCCTCTGTTGGTTGGTGCTGTCCTATTTCTCCGGGAGCAGGATTTTAGGGAGGCTTATGCTATTTTGATCATACCGGCTCTGATAGCTTTAATAATCTTGTTGTATTGCCGTCACTTGTATCCGAAACCTGAAGACCTGGAAATAAAAACCACCTCCATCCGTTCAGAGGGATTCCCAAAGCGATACTGGATATATATCGTAGCTGTAATATTTATTGGGGCAGGTTACGTAGATTTCCCCCTCATAGCTTTTCATTTTAAAGCCGGGGCATTGATGAGTGATCCTATGATCCCTGTTTTTTACGCTGTGGCTATGGCAACCGATGCTATAGCCGCATTGGTTTTTGGAAGGATGTTTGATAAATCGGGTATCAAAACATTACTGATCGCCATCTTACTTTCTGCGTTTTTTGCACCCCTTGTTTTTTTAGGTAATTTCAATCTTGCGCTGGCAGGCATGGTGTTGTGGGGAATCGGAATGGGTGCACAGGAATCCATTCTCAAAGCCGAAATAGCGGAGATGATCCCGTCCCGGAGGATAGGAACGGCTTTCGGTTCATTTAATGCGATTTATGGGCTGTTCTGGTTTGGCGGAAGCGCACTTATGGGATACCTCTATGATTTTTCCATTAAGGGCCTGATCATTTTCTCCGTTTCAACCCAACTGCTGGCTGCCCTGGTGATCTATTATCTTATTCTTAAAAGGGCAGGGAAAAGAGGTACAAATTAGTTCTGTCTATATTCTGAAGGTGAATAAACGGGGAGTTTCTGAAATCAGGCACTGACATAACTCCGGCTGCTGAATCCGACGCTGTATGCAGCTTCAGTCACGTACCCAACCCGTTTCTGAGCAGGTCAGTACTCACGCTTTGTGGTATTTATATCCATCCTCAAAATTCTCCCGATTATGCTTTTCAAGCCTGATGATGGTTGCATCTTTCCGGTAGTAGGGCGGCAGGATCTGCAGTGCCTCATTTTTATCGTTCACATCAACGATCAGCCATGCCTTGTGAACTCCGTCAGAACAACCCCAATCGGCATTGGTCAGAAAATGGGACCCGGAGCTGAGAAAGATCTGTATCGCTCTTGTACACTCGATCTTATCTTCAGAATGTAATACCTCGATTAAGAACTGTGCCATGATTTTGAATTTTTAATGAAAACCGGAATAACTTACTGCCCTTAAGTAGTGTTTGCAAGAAAACTCGCCAACCCTTCGACTTCGCTCAGGGACCGGCGACTTTCTTTCTGATGCTAAGTAAGGTTCCCTGAACCGGCATACAATTATCGGCCGGTTTCCCGAACCTTCCTGATTTTTAACAATATACTTCGTTTTTTGTTAATGCTTTTGACTATATTTTACAGCCATGAATACCGGAGGCAGTGAATTATTGCGATTGAAAGAAGATTGAAAGGACATGGATATATGCGGCTTAGGCCAATGTTCATTGAGTTTCCGGCCGCCGCTGAAAAGAATGATCCCGATTATGGTCCTGAGCAATAAAAGGATGAGACTGCTAAGTGGGGCTAGGTCTTGAATTACCAAGTTGTTGACCTATTGGCATGTACATTGTTTTTAATTGCACGGCCATTACATACAACTCAAGCTCGACGGCCCGTATCTCGCCGGTATGCGAAGACAGGATCCTCCTCCTGGCATTTTCACCGATCCGGAGTCTCTGAGTTTCCGTAGTGTGCAGGAGATATTCCATGGTATCGATTCCTGTCTGGGCTATCAGGATTTCGCTGCCGGTCTTGAAGAAATCATCCAAACCTTCCCAATAGTCACTGATCACAGGTACTCCACAAGCTGCTGCTTCAAACAATCTTACGCTGGGTGAAGAACCGGTGGAGATCGTATCTTTCCGGGTGATATTCAGTGTAAAACGCTGCTGGTTATAAAAATACCGGGATGCTGCAGGCGGAATATGCCCGACCCGCTCCACATTTACCGGCCAGTTTACAGCATCTGGGAATTGAGGCCCCGCAACGATGAATCTAAACTCCGGTAGCTTTACGGCAGCCTTCAGCATCAGTTCGGTCAGAGGAGACTGCCTGTCTGTGCTGCAGGTCCCGATATACCCCAGGTCCCATTTCGTCCGCAGCTGTTCTTTACAATACAGATCGGGATCGACCGAACAATACAGGGGTTTTGCATGGGGAGAACCAAATTCCCTCTTAAAGATTTCCGGTACCTTTCCTCCCGCACAAGAAAGATAAAGGTCAAAGAGCGCAATGAGGCGGGGATGAATATATTCATAGTCCTTATTCCTGAGTTTTGTCAGGGTGACCGGGGTGTCTAAATCATAAAAAGCTTTGATGCCCGTGGCTGTTCTGATGATCCAGTTTCCCACATCCACGCCTTCGCGAACATATGAACCTAAAATGACCAGGTCTGCATTTCTGATCTGTTGGGTAAATTTTTCCTGCAGATCCTTCAGGGATGAATACAAAGAGATCTGACAAAATTCTGAATAGGTAAAATCGCGGTGTTCTGCAAACCTTGGAACATCTCTTTCCAGGAAATGAACCTGGTGACATCTGAGATGCAGTCCTTTTATGAGGCTGCGGTAAGTGCTGGCATGATCGTTCCCCCACGATGAAGTGATCGAAAGACCGATGATGACAATGTTCATATCTTTGAAGTTTAGATTGGTTTTCGTATAGCTCAGGCACCGGCCGTAAATATTTTCTTTCCCGGTAAAATATGATATACCTGCACGACCCTTGTCCGGTAGCTGTGATCTTTAAGAACTTTTTTCAATGCCGCCACTCCTGTTCTTTCTGCTGTTTGCCGGTTTAGATTTTTAGCGGTGGAATACGATCTCCGGTAAATGCACATTTAGGTAAAGCAAATTATATGGACTTTTAGCCGGTATCCTTTTTCGATAAGACATTTGTATAAATAAGATCCAATAAAACCGGCACCACCTGTGATCAGGACATTTTTACTCATAGTTTGAGCCTCTCGTATATGATCTTAAATTGAGCGTTGAAGAATAGGTGGTATCCACAACCATACCATAAATGCAGTGTCCCTGCCATACGGTAGCCACTGCAATAAATCTCACTGCTTTTGATTTTCAGTTCCGGCCTTGCTTGTAGAAAAAAATTCCCAGATCATGCACAGGTGCCGGTTGACATGTAGTGAGACTGCTACAATTAAGGCATCTCAGAAGGAATGGGTATGTTCTTCTGAGACGGAAGATATGAAGATGATATGTGCATGATCCGGGAAGGGAAGAATGGCCTTTATTATCCATAGCATTCCGGAGATAGTCAGATTTGTGACTGTGATCCATTGATCCGCGAAAGCCTTCCCGGGATGGAACAGAATTTGAAACGGTAAGAATGTAAACACAAAATCATTTTTATGGGATACTGCAGAACATTTGCCGCAAATTTTTGAAGTAGTGATAGATCGACTTTCAAAATTATCACGAATTACATAAAATTCATGAATTTAGCAGATAGAATATAGTAGAAGACAAATAAAAGAAAGAGGAGGTAGTTATGAAGAATAAAGTTAAAAAGGATGGGAATTACGAATTGTTTTCCACTACAAATAAAAATACCATTCTTCATCTGGATAAATCTTCCTGGTATGCCGTTGTGAAAGGTCAGCAGGGTGATATTCTTGTAAAAAGCAACAGCGATCATGAAAAGAAAAAAACTCTTCAGAAAGGAAGGTTTTACCTGGTAAGCTTCAATAACGATCCTGACTTCCAGGACATGACTCATTTGTTTTTGAAGAAAGGATCAAAATATGATGAGTGGCTTCTGCCGGATGAGCTCCCTTCTACAAAAGAGAAGAATGTAAAACTGATCAAATCGAAGCATAAGATCGGAGAATCGAAGCTGAAGGATCATATTCAGAACAAGGAGAAAGCAGCTAAGCAGGGTCTTGAATCTAAAAACAGGAATTACCTGTACGATCTGGCCAAAAAGCATGATATTAATGGCAGGTCGAAAATGAATAAAAAAGAGCTGGCGAAAGCTTTAGAGGGGAAAGTCTGAAGCTATAATGCACAACTGGCCGGCAAAGGGCTGAAGGCAGAATTCTATTTAGACAACACGTCCCGTCACCGGATCCCGGAGAACCGGAAGATCATTCGCCCAGATCGAGCAATTCAACTTTCCGGAATTCAAAGGGATGAGTCTCTGCCTGGAGAGCGATATAACCCGAACGTACGGGAGTCCCTTCCGGAAGTGGAAATCCTTCGGGAAGTTCACCCCCGATCTGTGGTTTTGAATATGTCAGTACGGTATCGCCTTCCACGATATGGTATATGACGCTGTCGCCAAGAACGACCAGCTCAAAATGGACCCATACATCCCCATTGTAGGTGGCAGACGTTGAATTGATGCAATGTTGCGTTTCGCGTTTGCCATGCATCATAACATCAGTCCCGGGAGTGCACAGGTTGCCTGTGGACCGTTCTCCGTCGCCCAGGCCGCCCAGCAGCTGGGCTTCCAGGCAGACCGGGAATTCCTGGTCGACAAGCATCTCATCGGGCGATTGACAATGGAACATTACCCCGTTGTTCTTGAGAGCCCAGCCGGGCCCCCCTTTCACCTGTTCCCCGACGACCCTGTATTCGACCCTGAGTTTATAGTGCGAATAGGGCGTTTTATAAAAGATATGGCCAAATTCATTATTGAAGGTATCATACTCCGCATAATTTATTACAAGTTTTCCGTCTCTCACCAGGAATGTATTGTTGAAATTCTCACCGAGCGGGTGTTTGTTTAGCTTGATGTCCCAGTCATCAAGATCCTTTCCGTTGAATAGTTGGATCCATTTTTCGCTGGACGCTTTGCTGCTTTTATTGCCTGTTTGATTGCAGGAAAGGCATAAAAGAAGGAGGAACGGCAGAATAAAAATTCGTATCATAGGAAGAGAATTTAGTTTATTTAAAAATCATCACGGGCCTGATCGCCGCCCCCCTGAAATTACTGCATTACTAAAATACGATATTATATTACATCATGTGTAATGAATTTAAGATTCTTTGAAGATGGAAATTTTCTTTTAAAAGCGGAAGGTGTCCCCATTTTCAGGGTTATGAGGTTATGAGGTTATAAAGTTATGAAGTTATGAGGTTATGAAGTTATGGAGTTATGAGGTTCGAAAACGTAAAACCGCAAAGGTCGCAATGAAAGCAGGCAACATCAACTTTGTGAACTCAGCGATAAACTCTACGTACTTTACGGTTAAAAAAAACATCATTAACCGCAAAGCTCGCAAAGGAATCAGGGAAAATTAACTTTGCGGAAACTCTGCGTACTTTGCGGTTAAAAAATTACATCACTAACTGAATAGGTCGCAAAGGAAGCTGAGCCTAAATGATGACATTACAGTCGGGAAAATGTGACAGCTAACCGGCATCAGTTTTTATCCGCACGCGCTGAAACATTTATTTCATATCGAAGCTTCAGAACTGGCTAACCGGATCTGTCCCCTTGAATTCCTTTGTCCCCGTACAGTGGTGGACAGGCTTTATGAAGCAAAGAACCATCGCGAAAGGATCATGCTTCTGTCTGATTTTTTAATCAAAAGATTATTGCAGCACCGGGAAAATAGGATGATGCAGGATTTTCTGACCGTACTGCACCGGCATGTCAGTGATTATAAGGTAGCCTACCTTGTGACGCAGTATAACATCTCGGAAAGGCAGCTCGAGCGAAAGTTTAATGAAGAAGTGGGCTTACCGCCTAAAACCTTCCTGCGAATCCTGCGATTTGAAAGGGCGTACCGGCTGTTACGGGAATCCACCTATGAAAAGTTGTCAGACATCGCATATGACCTGGGCTATGCCGATCAATCGCATTTTATAAGGGATTTTAGAGCTTCTGCAGGTTTTATGCCGAGGGTTTACCATTCCACCACTAAAATTGTTGAAGAAAGCAGTTCGTTCCTTGAAGCCGGCGCATGAACCATGTTAAAATCCGGATATTTTCTCCAACCTAACGAAAACGCGCGGGTAACCGGCCGGTTCCGTATCAGCCGTTTTGGTGAGATCCCCTTCTTCAGAATATATACAAAACCTGATGTTTTGAAAGGCATCTTCATTCCGTAAATACTCTGCGAATTTCTTTTTATGTCGGGTTTTTTCAAGTTTTCAGAATGATGAAGCTTTATTTTTGACAGAATTCTTTGAAACTGAAGGCCGTAATACAGCAATTATCTTATAACGCATTGATAGCGGCCATACAAGTAATTGAACCAATAAAAACAGGGATCATGAAACAGGAAAAAGAATTATTGGGGAGGATCGGGGATTGGACCAAAGCAGAGATGTCATCCGATTCCAGTCGTTTGCAGGAACTGCTGACCGATGATTTTTCAGGAATCGGCCCATTGGGGTTTGTTCTCGATAAATCGCAATGGGTAAACCGCTTTTCCAGGGGATTCAGTTATAAAAACCTTGATATTCAGGATGTGGACCTGAAGGTACATGGCTCAGCCGGCATCATTGTTGACCGCCAGGAACAGAAAGCGACATATCAGGGACATCCCTCTGACGGGGAATTCCGTATTTCGCAGACCTGGTTGAATGAAAACGGGAACTGGCAGCTGGCCAACCTCCAGCTGAGTACCATACAGGCAGATATCCCCGGCCGGTGATCCGGTTAACACCGGGTGCCAATCCATAGGATGGGACATTTTGGAATAATCAGGCTGTTGCACATCATGGATTTTACCCCGGCTCCCGGTGTGGCTTTTTAACATTTCCCTCCTTTACCTGTTATGCAGATTGCTGCTCCGCCTTTACCAGTACGCGGACAACTTCATGACAGGGTAATAAGAAATAAACCAATAATAAAGAAGGAAGAATAATGAGAAAAATAATCGTGGAAGCGGAAATTTCAATGGATGGAGTGGTCAACAATCCCGAAATATGGAATGAAATCTTCAAGTACCACAGTGAAGATGTGGCTGCTTATCTGAGCGAGCTTTTGTTCAGTCCGGATGCACTGATCCTCGGGCGCAAAACCTATGAATTTTTTGCACAGGTATGGCCTGAACGTAACGATGCCATGGCCGATAAGATAAACAGCATGCCCAAATATGTGGCTTCCCGGACGCTTGAGCCGCCGCTTGCCTGGAACGCAACTCTGGTCCGGGGCGACGTCGTTGCGGGATTACGCAAACTGAAACAGGAACCGGGAAAGAGTCTGCTTCAGTACGGAATAGGCGAATTGACACGTACCATGCTCCAAAACGGGCTTATCGATGAAATCCAGCTAATGGTCTATCCCTTTGTTTTCGGAAGGGGGGAACGCTGGATCGATATTCTGGATACCGGCGACTTCGAATTATTGGATTCCAGATCATTTAGTTCGGGCGTTTTACTTCTGCGATACAAGCCTAAGCATAATGCTTCATGATAAGGAAGATTTAAATGAACAGGAGGGTAAAGGCACATCCGGCCTCTGTCCGCAACAGGTAAAAAGGAAGGACCCACCACCAACCTCAGTTATCAGGATAAAACGATGAAAAATGAAATACAAAAGATCATTGCAGCCCGGATCGCTGCGGTAAAAAGCCGGAATGTGACGGAGGCTGTCCGGAATTACAGTCCGGACGTCATTTTTTACGATGTGATCGGCGACCTTAGGTACACCGGTAAAGATGCCATGAAAAACCGGTTGAATGACTGGTTTTCCTCCTTGTCTGAAATTCTGGATTATGAAATCGTTGACATTAAAATAAGCTCAGGCAGGGATATGGCCTTTTGCAGTTGTTTAAACTATATCAATGCCATGGCAGCCAATGGAAACACGCTCGATATGTACTGGCGCGAAACGACTTGTTACGTGAAAACGGAAGGTGCCTGGATGATCACCCATGCCCACAGCTCGGTGCCATTTGACGCCAAAACCGGTCTGTCATCTACCGGATTAACAACGGACCACCGGTAAGAACGGATCTTACGGAATTGATTAGAATACATAAAAATTCGCCCATTATGTCACAAAATTCAAAACAGGGTCTTCAACTAAAAAATCCCATGCTGGAACCGTTCAATATTCTGACCGGGGAGTGGAAGACAGTGGGTCATCACCGGCTTATGCCCGGCACCACCTTTCACGGACATACATCTTTCAACTGGTTGGAAGGCGGTACTTTTATTGTCATGCACACGCAGATGGACGAACCTGAAGTTCCCGACAGTGCTTCGGTTATCGGAAGTGACGATGCGGCCGGGCGTCTCTACATGCTTTATTATGATGTGCGCGGCATTTCAAGAAAATTCGAAGTCAGGTTCAATGGCAATGTGCTTGAAATGTGGAGGGATTTTCCGGGCTTTTCACAGCGGTGTAAATGCGTTGTGAAAGACGGAGGGAATAGCATGGAAGGAATATGGGAGCTATGTGAGGATGGGGTTAATTGGGTAAGGGATATGGAACTGATCTATACCAAAGTAGGTTGAAGAACCGGCTATAGGGAGGTTACGTAGAAATTGATATCCCCGATGCCGGGAAAAAGTGAATAAGCGGTTCCTAAACGAAGCCGGTGGAAAAAGTACATCATATCATCAGACCGTTGCAAAAATTTACTTTTTCAATCTGGAATCAAAATAAAATTTCTTCCGACTCACGATTTTGACCGTCTTATAATTCGCATGATTGCAATTCAAGATGAAGATATGTGCTGAGTATACGATGCTACTGGGAACTTTTAATGCTATGGTATTTCCTTCATCTACCCATTTTTGCCCCATTTCGGAAAGAACGGCCGGTGCAGGAAATTGGTGCCAGTTTACAGGTAGATCGTCCAAAGTCAATTGTGTTATGGAATCATCCGGAATTTCAATCGTCAGAATATCTGATTCGGGTATGATCCCGGCGGGGAGGTGAACCAGGGTTTCGAGCAGGGCTATTTCCTTATTTTCTCCGGTATATAATACGGGCGTTCCCTTTTTATTCCATCTCCCCGGGTAAAGAGACGCTCCTGCTCCACTCATATCCCCGGCTTTGTTACTTTTAGTTATGCGATAAACGATCATGACTTAGCTGTAAACACCGTATTCTATTTTCCCCAGCAAGTCATGAACCTTGGATATTCCACCCGGTATTTCCAACAATTCCCTTGGTTCCAAACCACCAAGAGCTGGATTCGGAAGGTTAAGCCATTTGAAAAAATTTTCATTGTTTTCAAAAACTTCAGAACCAAAAAGAAACAGGTCAGCCAGTTCGAAAAGTTGTACTGAATAATTTCTTTCCAATTTTTTATTTCCGCGGATCCATCTGTAAATGGTAGGTTCAGAGACATTTAATACGTCTGCCGTAAATTTGCGGGGGAGATCAAAATGATTTCTGAAATTAAGTATGACATTGGCATCTATTCCTTTGGAAGCAATCGTTATAAAGTCAAAAGAATTTTCAATTCTGCTCTTTATGTATTTCTTCCCGAGAATGCGCACGAGTTTGTCATAGTGTTCCGTGGTTGTTCTTACTTCCTCAACATCTTTTATCATTTGATAATATATTTTATTATATGAACGAAAATATACTAAAATTGTTGGATGACCAAATGGAGTTAACAAACTCAGAAACGGTTCCCGTGACGGCAGATTTACATTAGTCTTAAATAAGATAATAAAACAGATATCGACAAATCAAAGGGCCGAAACCGGTCCTGCCGGTGATTCAAATAAATAGTCACCGCTACCGACTTCAAAAACAACATACCCGTCTTCCGACCGTAAGAATTTTACTCCGTTGTCTTCACTTACATTCTTTCCGCTTTCAAGAATATTTCCCGGATCTTTCGCCGGGACGTAAACCGTTGCATGGCTGCTCACCGGGACGGTAATGTCCATGGTAAAACCATTGTTTTTGTTCTCCCAACGGATCCCGGCTTTGCCGTAAGAGGTGAGGTTGGAGTAGGTAACATATTCCAGTCCGCCCACCGGCTGAGGACGGAAGATGATATGCTTATAACCCGGTTCATCGGCGTCTGCCTGCAACCCGGCCAGGTTACGGTAAAACCAGGTCAGCCCTCCGCCGAACATCGGATGATTGTGTGAACCTCCCCGGGACCAATTCTCCCGGGTGGTGGTGGAACCCAGGACGATCCAATTGCCATAAGACGGTTGGGTAGTTTTATTCATTGCTTCAAAGGCTTCCTTCTGCAAGCCGTTTTCAGCCAGCACTTCAAAGAAGAATCGGGTGCCGAAAATGCCGGTGTCAAGATGTCCGTCGGCGGCTTTAATGTCGGTCCTCAGGGCCTGGATTACTTTTGGGTACTGATCCTCCGGCACGCCCATTTTCAAGGCAAAAATATTACCCCCGTGATTTCCGTACGTACCATTTTCCTTATCATAAAAGCGTTTGTGGAAAGCATCTTTCGTCCTTTCAGCCAATGCCCGGTATTCCCCGGCTTCTTCTTCGTTCCCCAGGATGTGGGCGGTCCTGGCCGTGATATCGGCGCACAGCCAGAAATAGAAGGTATGTACCATTTCATCGGGGACCTGTTTGCCGGGGGTGCACCATTCCCCGAGGTTGAACCATTTCAGGGGTTTGCCGTCGTGGCCCGGCAACTGGGAAAACATGATACCGTCTTTATCCACCCACGTCTGCATATAACGTACATAGCCTTTCATCCCCTCATAATTACCCGACAGCACGTCCTTTGCCCCGTAGTGGAGGTAGAATTCCCAGGGCATGACGCATATGGCGGCTCCCCAGGCCACGCCTCCGCCGCATCCGGGTTGCCAGGGTGCGCCGTTGGGGACATAACCCGTTCCGGGATTCTGTGCATCGTAAATATCACGGATCCACTTGTGGTAGAAATTCGCCACATCGAAATTGGACATAACCGTTGCACAGGAAACCTCACCGTCGCCGGTATAGGGTGAACGCTCGCGGTGGGGGCAGTCGCTGGCAATGCCGCCGTGCATATTGTCGAGCTGGCTGCGTTTCCAGATCTTGTTGATGTCGTTAAACAACGTGTCGGATGTTTCAAAGACGGCGGTTTCCTCTATCCCAGTGTTTACCGCCTCGGCCGTCAACTGATCCGGTTTCAGTTCACCCGGCCAGTTATGGACTTCAACGGCCGAAAAAACAAACCAGTTAAACCGGGAGGCATAGTTTTCGGGACCCTCACCTCGGCAGATGTAGGAGTTATCTCCCGAGTAGGTATTGCTGATGTATTTGATGTCTATTTTTTGTCCGGCAGGGCCTTCCACGTGATTCAGCCTTAGCCGGCCCGAGATTTCCACTCCAAAATCGACAAAATAGTCGCCGTTATCCTCTTTTTTGATGAGGACGGGGGCGATCTGTTCTGTGACCTTGTCGGGACGGGCGGTATGTGCAACCAGTTGTCCTTCGGGAGGTTTACGCACGATGGCGGATTCCCACCCGGAGTCGTCAAAGCCGGGGGCGCACCAGCCCGGTTGTTCCTTCCGGGCGTCATACTGTTCACCGTAATAGACCATGTCACTGATGATGGCGCTTTTGGAGGCTTTCCACGAAGTATCGCTGGTGATCACCTTTTCGGTGCCGTCGGAAAAGGTGAGGTATACCTGGCACAGAAAACGGGGCGATCCGTACGAGCGGGTCCAGTGTTTCGCGGAATTATAAAAGCCGTTTCCCAGGATGCTTCCTATCACATTTGCCCCGTGCTTCAACTGATCCTTTATATCATAAGCAAGGTACATCACCTTATACCCCCTGAAGTTATCCTCCACCGGAATGAATTCATCTTCCAGTCCGGGGCGTTTTCCGTAATTGGTCTGGTTGGGGACCAGGACATCGTCGCTGACCTTTTTCCCGTTGAGGTACAGTTCGAAGTAGCCGAGTCCGGTCACAAACGCCACGGCTTTTACCACTTTTTTATTCACGGAGAATTCTTTCCTGAACAGCGGGGCAGGAGGGGGCATTTCAGTGAGACGGGCATCGGGTCCGCCCGCCGGTTTAGGCAGGGCTTCCTCGCCCTGCCAGGGTGCGCCGATCCACTGCGCCTTCCAGTCGGAAGAGTCCAGGAGTCCCATACGCCAGAACTCGGGTTCGCTCCAGCGTGAGGCTTCGCCGTTTTTGTCCGTGGTACGGACCTGCCACCAGCATTCCTGGCGGGAGGATAGTGTTTTGCCGTTGTATTCGACCCGGAAGGATTGTTCCGATTCAATTTTGCCGCTGTTCCAGAGGTCGGGTTGCGATAGTTTGTTTTTGGAAGAAGCCACGTGTATTTCGTATGCCGTTTGTCGCTGGTCACGTTCACCGGATTTTGCCTCATTGATCCAGGCCAGCCGTGGGTTTCTGACGTCGACTACGGCGGGGTCCGTAAGGTATTCGCAGGTGAGGTGGGAGGGGGAGATCCCTGATTTCGAGCAGGAGGATGCTACGATGGAGATCGCGAGGAGCAGGATATAGGTTTTCATAGGGCTGGATAAAATGTAAATATAAGGAAAGTTTTGTTTTTCCGGGGGGAAGGAAGGTTATGAGGTTATGAGGTTATGGAGTTATGAGGGGAGAGGTTTTACCACAGATTGCACAGATTAACACAGATTGGAAGAGGGAGGATATGAGGTTATGAGGTTATGGGGTTATGGGGTTATGAGGTTATGAAGTTTGTAATACGTAAACTTCATAACTTCATAACTTCATAACTTCATAACTCCATAACTCCATAACTCCATAACTATATAACCTCTCAATCTACTCAGGAAGCAAATCATGTAGTTGGCGCTCTAATTCTTCATAGATTGGGTCAGGTCCCGCTCCAAGCGCATCAAATGTTTTACTGGCAAAGCTACGCATGGTGGCTACGAGCGTCATGTCAAGAATTTCGACGTCTTTGAAACCCGCTTCATGCAGGGAATCGATATCGGCTTGTGACATTTCATTGGCGTTCCGGATAATTTTCTGCACGAAATTCATGATCACGACCTCCGTTTGTTCCAATCCTGCGTCATGAAAGTTTATCATGATCCTGCGCAATTGATCCACGCTGACCCCGTTTTTGATCAGAATTGAGCCATGGGCGAGTAGGCAATACCGGCATTTCAACGCCATGGCAGCCGCAAAAGTGATCAGCTCATAAAGCCTCAATCTTAGATTTTTACGAATACTTCCCTGGAAAGCCCGCCAGGTTTCCAGCACCTCCGGGCGCAGACTGAAGACCTTCGCGTGATTAGGCACGTAACCCATCCTCTTTCGGTCTCCTTCGTAGATCTCATGGAGCTTGCCCTCAGCCTCTGCCTCTGAGACCGTTTGAATGAACATAAAATTTTCCATGTTTATTTAATTTTAAGACGTAATTATTACATGGCTATCCGTTAATTGAATCCTTTATCAAAGAACATAACCTTTATCATTAAGTTTAAACGTTTTGTGCGGGCGGGTGGACTCGGATTTGATTGAAGTAGATTGAAGAGATTGAAGGTTAGGCTATGAAGTTATGAGGTTATGAAGTTTGTAATACGTAAACTCCATAACTCCATAACTCCATAACTCCATAACTCCATAACTCCATAACTCCATAACTTCATAACTTCATAACCCATTTTGATAGGGAATCTGTGTCTGCTGGTACGTAAAGAACGTATACTATCCAGACCTTCCGTATGATGAACGTCGTCCACTGTTGTTTCCCGATTTCGAGGCACACCCTCCCTGGGTTATCGAAGTCCCGTACGTAGGCCTTCGATAATGGCTCCGGTTCAGCCGGCGAAATGGAATTTCCGGACGGAATTCCAATCTTAAGTTCTTTAATGCATTACAGAGAGGAAGGTAAGCGTCGATATCAGGATCCATAAAATTATCCAAATCTACTCCGAAAAAGGAATCAGCATCCTGAACCCTGTCATCTTATCTTCTAATCCTATGAACAGGACACAAGAATAAGTAGCCAGGACACTTTCTTGGCTCACTGTTTTGTTATCCTGGATGGTCCAATTGGTGTCTTGAATGGTTCAAATGTTGAATTGGTTGATCCATTTGTCTTCCTGGCTGCTGGTTTTGTCGTCCGGGAAGCGCTGTATCTTGTCCTGGAAGCCTGTTTATGGCCATTGAGAATGTCTGAACACGATTTGCCGGATTTACAGGATTATTTTCCGAACATGAGACTGATCCGCCGGATGTTTACCCTGACCTCCACCTACCGGTATTACTTTTATGCCGGATCTACAGATATGCTAAAAGACTTTGACGGACTGTGCGGATTGATTCACCTGGAGCTCGGGCGAAGTTGTTTGTCTTTGTAGACATCCATCGTGACAAGGACAATTTACTTCACTGGGAGTAGGGTGAATTTCTTCCACAAGGTTTTCCCTTCAGGCACCTGAACGATCCAGGCATACTGGCCGGGTTCCGTGATATCCACTGTAAAATATCCGGGATGCTTACCTACTTTTGAGGTGTAAATGCTCAGTCCTCCTAAAAAAACGGCTGGTGCCGGACTACGCAAACCACCCACATGGTACCAGTCGAGCCATTTATTAACCTTGGCTAAATCCGTTTCCGGATCAAGTCTGATCAGATGGATATTGTTATGAAGAGGATATCCGGCTGAATCTTTTTCCAGGAAGAGGGCAAAAGAATGTTTGCCAACGGCCGGTTTCCAGGCTGTTTCGATTCGATTTTCCAAAACTGATATTTTTTCTGGGGGCCGTGGCTCCAAACTCCCTGCTTTATCCTTTGTCACGGTAAGCGGTGAAGTCATTCCCTTGCTGATGTGGATCGCACCATCCTGGGTTTTCACCCAGCATTCCATGGCGTATTGCCCCGGTTCCAGGAAAACGGTTCTCGAAGCTTTCCTCCCGGGAGACACGAGTCCCCTTGAACAGATATATTTTACACCGTCCGCCCAGCTTGGCAGCAATGCCTCTTCACGCGATAAAATGCCGGACCTTTCAATTTGTCCATCCTGCAATTCTTTCAGAATTTTTTCCCAGGAACCCTCAAAATCTTGGGTGTAATCCTGATATCCGATGCCGTTTGGAAGTTTTGAAATGCTGATCTCATGCACATGGATGGCTTTAGAATTGTTTAATACAAAAGTGATCCAGCCGGAAGGGATCGTATCGGGTGCAATAAAAGCATAGTCGGCGGTGGTAATCTCGACCTTGTAGCGTTTGTTTGATGTTGATCGCGCGCAGGAAAAGAGTAATGTGACAAGGATCAAAAAAGATAACGTCTTTTTCATTTTCTTGGAATTTAAATGGACAAAGCAACCCAACTCAGTTGATTTTTTGAAAATCAATAACCGGCAGGATTGGTTCAGATGTACAACATTAACGGAGTAAACCGGCACCAACAAGGATTAGCCCGCATTATAAAAATGGCAGGCCGGAAGATTGCTCATTTCAGGGGTCATGCTTTTCCGGAAAAATGCGTTTGCATATGAATGATGCCTGGCCTGACATTTTGTTCGGCTGTTTTTGACCAATATGCCTTACTAGTTGATTTTTTTCAGGATCCCTTCCATAAAAATTTTGTGTTTATTGGCAGGCTGCGATTTAAAGGTCCCGATAAACAACGTTCCGTCCGGGGGAATATGATTTCATTTGCTTCATAAACGCCGGCTCTGTAAATGCAGATCCTCTGCCGGCAAATTCGCTGAACAATTCCATCTTGTGCAGGAATAGTTCATCATAAGTCATTAAATTCTTTCCTCTTGTTTTCAAACCACTCATTCATGGCCTCAGGAGATTTCATGAGTTCTTTCATCTTGTTCATAGCCTCAAGATGATGCTCATCACCCTTTTGGATCATCGTGATGCTGTGTTTTTTGCTCATTTCTGCCATTTCTTCAAAACTCTCTGCATGAAATTCTTTATCACATGCCCCGCCCAATTGATTGCAAGTCATTGTTTTCATATCTGTTTAGATTAGTTGATCTATAAACAGTATCATTTGTTGATTGTTTCCGGATAAAACTTCAGATTCACGATCCCGGAAGCAAAAAGTAATATTCAACAGGAGAACTAACGTATTAACGCCATCATTGGGGTAACCAGTTAAGCGCCCGCTCACTTCTAAATTGCCGGCTATTGTATCAGGGTTTCAATCGGTTCACACTCATCAATTAAAAAGCCTGATTTTGGGATAGGAACACTGCTCACATTGCAATGTTTATCATAAAAATTGGTATAAGTTTAATAAAAATACTTAGGAACTGATTATAGTAATAAACATTTAATTAATTTCAAACTCCCAATAACGATTCGCTTTATCAGATAAAATGTAACAAATTACCGCATGGAAGAGCCTGCCTCCGGAGCTGGTTCTCAGGGACTGGTATGTTTTAAATGAAAGGTCGTTTCGGCTTTATTTTACGAAGCCGAAACGGTAAACTCTCAAGAAGGAGTAAACGACCATGGTCAATGAACTCTCAGACTGCAGGCGAATTTTTCGGAAGATCATGCATTTTGAGAGCCCCTCTTTTCTATATTTTAAAGAATTTTTCCTGACTTGTCTGACAAAATGCACATTTTTTGTCGACGATGGCATTATCATACGTATTACCACATACCGGGCAAACGGCATACATACCTGGCAAGGTTTCCTGTGAACTTGCATTTAAGGCAATCAGCGCATTGTCGTAAAACTGTCTGTGCTTTTTTTCCGTGTCAAAAGCCCACGTAAATGATTTTATCGCCTTTTCAACTTTTTCGGCTTTGGCATCGGCCAAAAACTGTGGATACATGGTCGTAGATTCATAGGTTTCACCATCGATGGCTGCCTGAAGATTTTCGGCGGTAGTCTTAATTTCAAATTCCGGCTTAAATTCTTCCATTTTTTCGCCCAACGATTCAAGTACTTTTGCGTGATTGACGGCATGAACCGATTCGGCTTTTGACGCAGCTTCGAAAAGTTTGGCAATGACGTCATTACCTTCTTCCCTGGCTTTCTGTGCAAAGGCGCCATATTTGGCACTTGCCGTTGTTTCGCCTTTAATTCCGTTTTTTAGGTTTTCAATCGTTTTCAGAGGTTTGGATCGGGTGCAACTTGTTAAGACAAGAATCCCGGCACATAAGAGTAATACGATTTTTTTCATTTTTGCAAATTTTTAGGTTAATATTAAAGGGGCATCATATAGTTGTATACTAGCGTTCCTCCAAAAAAACCGGTAATACTTACACTGATCGCAGCCAAACCATACATGGTAAAAACCAGCCATTTGAAAAGGCCGTTTTGGATCTTCCTGACAAAAACATAGGTACTGACTGCTAAAGTTACAACGAGAAGAATGACAGTAATCCATGCAAAAATTTCATGGGAGTCGCGTATTTCACCCGCTGATCCTGTCATTTCTGAAGTTAAAAAGGTCCCCGTCAATAGAGTTGCCAGGGCGGCAAGTGTGCCCACAATTAAAAGGTAAAATCCTAGCATGGAAAAATATTTCCCCTTCTTCATAAACACATGTACAAAATCGGCAGCAAAACCAATAGCGACGAGTGCAATCGGAAAGTGAACCAACATCGGATGTAAATGGCTTGTCGTAAACATAATTTTTCTATTTTAATATTGAAAGTCACTTCTGTTCTGCAAAAAAAGGAAACTTTCCTCAAGACGATTTGTGTTTATTGGCAGACCGCGATGGCTGCCAACAGATCCGCCTTGGGCGGAGAGTCTATGAATCCCGACCTCCGGGATGAATTAAATGCCGCGAGCCCTAAACATCCGCTACACTGAACAGAATTTACAAAAATCGAAGTGAACAGGGCAATGAACTTTAAAGTACTCATCATCAGGTTCCACGCCTTCATGCAGGTCCGGATAATGATCCGGGTCATGAACCAATTCCCGCTCCCGTGCTGGCTCAAATCAAAATTACATTTTTTTTCTGTCAAATGAGAATATGTTAAACAGCTTACCCTGAAAAAAAAAGCTGGTCCGGAATCGTTCGATGTGCGGTGATCTAACAGCTTTTTTTCCAAAATATGGGGTCAGCATGTTCCGAAATCAGATTGTGAGCCACTGATCAGGGAGGCAAAAACAGATTCTCACATCTTTACCGTGTGAAATGAAAAGTAAAGGTCCCGATAAAAATCATTCATGTAAAAACGAACTACTTGTGTTCAAAAGAGTTATATTACTATAGCATGTTGAATGAGGTGCTCCCTGAACCTGAATTTTGCAATTGACTCTGTTCATCGTCTCTATAATAACAACATGATTCCAAATTCTGTAAAATTCAACGCTATGAAAATCTACCAGGTCGTCTTTTTGTTAGTAATCATTACAACCATGGGTTGTAATAAATACAAAGATCAGGCAGCGCAACTTAAAACCATTAACCAGGAACTCTCGGCTTCATTGAAAAAATGTAATTCTTTGTTGGGTGATTACCGAAACACTATAAATGAAATTGAAGCCAGCCTAAACCGGGCACTACCCCAACCTCTTAAGGAGGGGCAAGCTCAAAATCTCAAGCAATTGAAAACGCGGATCGATGCTACGATTTCTGAAATCGACAGCTTGCTGGAGTTGCAAAAAAGCATACGAAACAGAAATTATAGAATGAATTCAAGAGCCTCGGATCTGGAGAAGCAGGTCAATGAGCTGAACAGGACGGTGGCAACCCGGGACAGCATCATAAACCTTCATGTCAAGGAAGCTTCAGGATTACATCAAAACATTAATGAACTGAATTCCGAAATTGAAAAAATGAATAACACCAATGCCCAATTGAACGAAAAAGCAGATACCCTCACGAATCGTTTAAATTATGCATACTTCACCTCCGGCACTGAAGATGAGCTCATTGAAAAGAACATTATTGAAAAAGATGGTGGATTTTTAGGTTTCCTGGGACGGGTAAAAAAGTTAAATCCGCAAATGGACATTAATCAGTTGGGACGGATTGATATACGATCTAAAAAATCTTTTCAGATCAATTCTGAAGCTGATAACCTGAAACTGATATCCCCTCATCCAAATGGAAGTTATACTGTTGAATCTACCGGTGATAGCCAGGCAAAAATTACCATCACTAAACCGGAAGATTTCTGGAGCATCTCCAAATATATGGTAGTCGTCACGGATGATTAATCGCCGGTTACTGGAAGTTATTCATTTCCATGATTGCCAGCTCACCCGGGATGCTATACTTACCAGATAGCCATCAGAAATGACTACTGTCCGGATACGGATTTTCAGGATGAATGGATGACATGATCGGGAAACTTCATGCGAACAAAAGAATCAGAATCCTACATCCTCTGATCCTGCGAATCCTGATTCAGATATTAAATGGGGGACATGCATTTCAGATCGTATGGAGCCCTTATTATAGTAAGAGATTTTATTCCAGAAAGTTATGTAGTTTTTCTTTTAAGAGTGCCAATTCTGTTTCAATCGTTACCCAAATTATTTCATCTTTAATCTGATAATAACCATGTACAAGGATATGACGCATACCAATTATATCGCTCCATTCAATAGAATCATGCTTAAGCTTAAAAGCTTTAGTTAATTTATAAGCAGCTTCACCAATTATTTCAAGGTTTTTAATAATTGCGAATTTGAGCATCTTGTCTTTTGAAAAGGTGTCAAAAGTTTTTCCATGCACAAATTCAAAAATATTATCAATTGCCTCAATTATATGAAGAAGCCTTCATTATCCCTTGGCTTTTCTCTCATATATAAGAATTTTATCTTTTTCAGCACTTTTCTCCGCAACTCCCCTTAATTGTCCATCCTCAATTAAATCTACCTTCTTTCCCGTCAATGCTTGTAGATCATTTACTATATGAACGTATTTAAATAAGGTAATTTTGGAATCAGGAATAAAATTGATGAGTATATCAATATCACTTTTTGCATCCTCTTCAGAACGGGCATAAGAACCAAATATCCATGCTCTTTCAATTGGCTGGGTGTTAAAATATCTTGATATCTTATTTATAATGGTCCTGTTCATTTTTTTGGCATTAGGCAAATTTAGTTAAATCGTTGTATATCTGCGAATCTGTTTGCAAATATTGATTTCCATGTGGGCGGTATTTAAAACCGGTGGAAATGCGGGGTGACTTTGTCGTGCTCGATCTATCTGTTCACGAAGCAAACGATATGGCCGGCGGGGTAGCTGCTGAGGCAAATCATGCAAAAAGCGATGAAGAAAATTATCTTCTGAATTCTGGTTGTGATGCCATAGAAGCGAGTATTTAGAGCTTCAAAAAGCAGGAACGGAAATAATTTTCCCCGGAAAGCTTATTCCTTCTTGTTAAGGATAGGCTCAAGGCATTTTATGAACGTATCAGCCTGCCGGTAATTCCCCAGATCCGTAAGATGAACACCGTCCACTGTTGCCTCCCGGTCTTCACCCAGCATGTCCTTATTCGATAGAAAATATAAATTATTATCTCCCTCTTGTTTCAGTTTTTCATAGATCCCATACAGGATTTTTCCTTTTTTAGTAGGGAGATTCCTGATATTGGAATCCTCTACCAGAATTATAGGGGTATCCGGGCGGGATTCCCTTAATTTATGAATGAAAGGTCCGACCCTTTCGGATACCAATTCCGGTTTCATATTCCAGAGACAATCGAGTACATAAACCGCCGGATCCAGTTCGGAGAGCATTTCCGCCATGCTTAATTCCATTTTACCGCTTCCGGAAAATCCGAGATTGATGACCGGGACATCGAGTTTCCGGCCAACGATCGTGGTAGCCGCCATACCGGGTCTTGAGGCACACCCTCCCTGGGTTATCGAAGTCCCGTAAAATACGACGGCCTTTGATAAGGGCTCCGGTTCAGCCGGCGTAATGGAGTATCCGGCCGGAGTTCCAATTTTTAGTTCTTTGACGCCATTATAGAGAGGAAGATACAAAACATACTCATTTCCGTTGCATAACTTAAATGTAACCGTATTTACAGTATCCGTCGGCCTGCCGGTATTGCAATACCTGAGCACTCCATCATCACCGCGGGCGTACAGGTCAATCCCGCTGACACCTGTTGCAGGCATATGCGGCATGGCCAGATCCGGCGAGGTCAATGTCCATGTAACGGTGACCGTTTTGGCATCCGTTCCGAAACGGACGGACATGCCGGATGAACAATGGCTAAGGTCCCAGACAGCATCGGTTACCAGCCCTTTCGCATTTACGGGAAGCCTGTCAAAAAAAGACGCTGTATTCTTCCATCCCTTGCCTTCCACGCCCAGGGTCATTGCATCGTACCAGGTCAGGTGGGTGCCGGTATCCGTTTTGGGATTGTAAATAAGAAGATCCGCGGCAGAACAGGGATATACAGCTGTTAATAGGGTGAATATCGCGAGGAGGAATTTTTTGGCAGGATTATATTTCATGTCCATTTCGTTTTATCCGGAAGTCAGAGAAAAAGGGTTAAATGATAATCATTCAAATCTACGTTGAAGAATTGATTTTTGCTAATGTGATGGTCATAAGGAGATATTGGTTGTTCAAAGTGAAGGGATAAACGGGATGGTAAACATCAATCCCTTGTTATATTGTATGAGCAGAGGCGATGAAACTTGCCTGTAAAAGTTTTAATTGTGCCAGGGCTACTACGATATCTCTCCTTGTTTGCTGAATGGTAAGACGCGCGGATTTAATGCGGGCATTAGCCTCTTCAAGTTTATTGTCATCGATCAAGGTAAGAACAGCTTCTGATTCTTCCTTCAGCCAGTTTGTCACTTCCTGAATGCTGTCGATCATGTCGTAGTCGGCCGTATTCATATTTCCGAACAGGGATTTGATATTGTTGGCATCGTTCGGATTAAGTACTTTATTCCCGGATTTGCGTTATTTTTGAACCGAACATTCGATTTTAAATTCAGCCATGCGAAAGATCATTCATGTCGATATGGATTCTTTCTTTGCTTCTGTTGAACAGAGGGATTTTCCCGAATACATGGGAAAGCCCCTGGTAGTTGGGAGCCGGAGACCCCGGGCGGTGGTTGCAGCTGCCAGCTATGAGGCAAGGGAGTATGGGATACACTCCGCCATGCCCATGTCGGTGGCACTGAGAAAGTGTAAGGATCTTATCGTGGCGCCGCATCGTTTTGAAGTGTACCGGAACGTTTCAGCCGGTATTCGTGCAATCTTGCATGAATACACTGACCTGGTCGAACCTCTTTCGCTGGACGAGGCCTACCTTGATGTCACCAACCCCAGAAAAGGACCGCCTTCCGCCTCCCTCATTGCCATGGAGATCAAGAAAGAGATCAGGAACCGGGAAAACCTGATTGCCTCTGCCGGAGTATCCTACAATAAATTCCTGGCGAAGATCGCTTCTGATATGGATAAGCCGGACGGATTCTTTCTTATTAAGCCTGAGGATGCGGAATGCTTTCTCGAAGAACTGGAGATCAAACGCTTCTTTGGTGTCGGGAAGAGAACCGAAGAGAAGATGCACCGGCTGAATATCTTTTCCGGACGCGACTTGAAAGCGCTGGAGAGAGACCAGCTGATCCGGCATTTCGGCAAGGCCGGGAATTACTTTTACGAGGTGGTCCGGGGTATCGATGAACGTCCCGTAGTTCCTTTCCGGGAAGGTAAATCCATCGGCGCCGAACGAACGTATGATACAGATCTGTTCGACATACAGGAGGTGGAAGCCAGGCTGAACGAGGTGAGGGACATCATGTGGAGGCGGTGCCGGGAGAATAATAAGTTCGGGAAGACGCTGACATTGAAAGTCCGTTTTTCAGATTTCAGCACCATCACCCGGAGCCGTACTTTAAGCGAGAACTATTCCTTCCCGCAGATAGATCCGGTATTGAAAGAGCTGTTACCTGTTTCTGATATCCGGGAACATGGGGTGAGGCTTCTGGGGGTTACCATGTCAAATTTCCCGGTCATGGAAAGGAAATCATCGAAACAGATGGAGATTGATTTCGGACCGGATGATCCGCACTGAGAAGATTCGATGTTTGGGTTAGGATTATTAGGATTTGAGGAAGATAGGATGTTGATTAATTGTGGATCCGGTGTGCAATTCGCGGAAACATACGCAATTTATCATCTTTCGATGGACTTCGATAAACCTGACAGGTTTCCGAAAACCTGTCAGGTTTGGCTGCGACTATCTTCAAGAGCCCCTTTTGAGAGTTTGTAATTGCTTAACTGCTTGCCGCTGATAGTGTAGGGGTTTTTACCGATCATTTAATATACTTTAAAACCAGACCAACGAACTACACCATAAGAATTTCCGCCCATGGTTGTCGTTGACTGTGAGCTGAGCTGAACATTAAGCGACACAACATCTCCTTTTGTCAGTTTAACCGTCATATTCAGTCGCATAAAGGAGTATGGATCAGTAAAATCATAATAACGCTGATAAATCGAACCGCTTCCATTCACCATGTAAGTCATCGAAGCGCCGCTTGGAGGATTGCTGCGCGTGTCCAGGGTGACCAAAGACTCAAAGAAATAGAATCCCGACGCCGGTGCTGTGTATTCGTCGTTACTCAGTGAGAAAGTATTCCCATCGATAAACGTACCTGCCGTACCATCCCCATAGGTAAAATCTATTTTTGTATCTACTCCGGCAGGAAGATTCTGAAAGACCAGACTGATCACATTAAACGCCGATGGAACGGGTTGAATGTCTTCCGGGTTCAATTTGTGGTTCCAGTATGCAGTATCGCCTGCATCAATGCCGTTTACCACGGAACCGCGCAGACTGTCCGCCGTATTGGAATGAAAGGCGTAAGGCACGCTCAAGAACTGACTTGTTCCCGTTACATTGTAATTTGTCGCTCCCGAGGGATCAACTTCCGTTTTAAGGAAATAAGGCCCTTCCGCCCATTGAATATCTTTAAAATGCCCGGTAACGGGGATTCCACTGCCTATGTTCAATGTGATCAGACCGTTGGCATTGGTTTGTGGATTTGGATTGTAAATTTCTTTATATATTTCGGCGCCATTTATTGAATCCTGTAGTATGCTGATTCGCATTCCTACTTCATGGTTTGATACTAATTTATTATCAGCATCCCGTATTACAGCCTGGTAACTGATTTTGTCAGGTGATTGAGTGAACCCGATTGCCGGCAATAGCATGGCTAATAAAATGGTCAATGTCCGTTTCATTTAACCCTCCTTATTTTTTAATGATTTTAAATAATTTTACCCTTTGAGATCCGTGCGTTACGCTCACGAAATACGTGGCAGGTATAAGATGGCCCATGGAAATGTTTACCTGGTTTCTGTTAATCTTTTCATTTTGCAGAAGTTTTCCCTGGATGTCATACAACTGGTACGATAAGTTATCAGTATTAAGTGCGTGTATTTCCAGGGTCAGATGATCCGTCGCAGGATTAGGATAAGCTGAAACCGAAAGGCCGGTCCCTTTGGCTTCCTCAATAGCGGTTACTGCTGAAATTTCATAAGGTAATTGTACTCCCTCCGCCACCGAACCGTTTGTACCTGAAGTGGTTTGATATAAAACCTCTCCCACGGAATAACTCACCGAGCCTCCGCTACCCGAAGTATCTCCGCCTGAAGTATTCACACTCTCTTGTGCCAGAATTCCTGTAAGTCCAAGAACGAATAAAAGCCCGGCACTTAATTTCAATTTTTTGTGTTGGATCATTTGCCTCCTTTTTTAATGATAAATAATCTCTCCATTTACCTGTTTTTTAAATGGTTCAAGCTTTTTGCTTATCGCTCCATATGAACACTGATGCATGTAGATAAGTTTAATATTTGCTCACTTATATGCATGTGAGCAAAGAATGAGCTAAGCGGCTGTGACTGTTGCCAACTCAAAACTCGTTAATGGGTGTGAAATAAGAAATCTACCCGAAAGGGTCCCTGTTGTCAGGATGGGTAATATTATACTTCATACCTTATCGAAACTCAATAAGGTTTTAACCGCGGATTTTGTTCAACTGGTGCTTCAGATACGATTCCCGGGATACCGGGACAGGACTTTCAGATTTTATGAAGCCCTGATTATTGGGCGTATTTCCTATATTAATTGGCTTTTTATTTATTTTGCACGAATGGCTACTAATCTAATCTCTCTCAAATGAGGATTTGATTCATAATCTTCATGACGCGTAGGACGTATTTCGGGTAGATTTTATCAGCATCTAATTCCATCTCAGTCTTCATGTATTTGTCAGCAAGTAATCTTGTTTCTTCATCACTTATTGCTATTCCGAGGTCGTCAGGCTAGTTTAATATTCTGGTTCAATAATTCAACATTGAAGCTAACCTTTGCATTTAAAGCTCTAAAAACCTTAATTATTGTTTCAAATCTTGCATCTGTCAAACTATGTTCTAATTTGGAGATTTGAGCTTTCTTAACGCCCACAAGAAGACCAAGTTGTTCCTGTGTTAAGTTCCTTTCTTTACGCGCTTGTTTGATGGCTTCTCCAAGTAAGTCAAGACGTAATTCGTTTTCAAATGCATCACGCTTAGGCGTTCCGATCTCGCCGATATATTTATCGGTAATCTCGTCTATACTGATTGTATTTAGAGTTTTATTTTTCATTATCATTGTTTTTTAAATTGAAATATTGTTTCCTGATATTCTCGGCTTTCTCCAATTCTCCTTGCGGAGTTTTATCGGTTTTTTTAATTAATCCATGTGTCGAAATTACAACTGTTTCCGTTTTTTCAGTTTTGTCCCAAAAAGCAAAAAGTCGATAATGAGTTTTGTTATATAAAGTTCGGAACTCCCAAATTTCACCTTTCAGCTTTTTAAATAGATTCTTATTATTTGATAGTCTGGACTTCTGAATATTGTAAATTATTTTGTCTCTGGCCTTTTCGTCAAGTTTATCGATAAATTCAGCAGCATCTTCTAAAAATTGAACCCTAAATTTCGCTTTCATAATTGAAAGTTTATGCAAATATAAAAGTTTCTTTATTAGGAAACAAATTTTATGCGTGCTACCTCTTTATTTATCCTTTGATCTCAATATATTATATGATAGGAACATTTTTTTTAAATTTTTGATATCTTATAAAAATTCAAATCCTGAGGATAAATAACATGGATGCGGTGAAAACCTGGGACGTAAAAGGTATCAACAGGCTGAACGAAGAGTGCGTGGCATGACGGGTGTTCGGAAGGCGGTTTCCTCCGCGGGGTTTTGAATTCTTTAAAAGATGGTTTAAATTTAACCAATTCCGGGACGTGTACCGGGAAGAATGAAGATGTCCGGAAATTTTTCGTAATTTAAACATCAAAGGTATGAAACGCATTATATTCCTGCTTGCCATCCTGGGTCTGATCATTGCCTACGCCTGCAAGGATGATAACGATTCCGGGTCGGAGCGGTTACGACTTCTGACCGGTCCGGTATGGAACTCCGACAGCCTGCTGGCCAACGGTGTGGAAGCCGGTGGTGCGGGCGGACTCCTTGAGAATTTTGCCGGCGAGACCAAATTCAATACGGATGGGAGCGGGCAGATAGGCCAGTACGAGGGTACCTGGAAATTCGCATACGATGAGACGGAGATCACCATTGCCTCCGACTCGCTGACTTTCCCGATCACCGCCCAGATCGTTGAGCTCACCAGTTCATCCTTCAAGATCACGACCGCTGTTCCCAATCCGGTCAGACCCCTTGAACCCATACTGATCCGTATGACCTTCAAACCGAAGTGATGCGCATCCTTTTATTCTGTGTATTTGTCCTTTTCAACCTGGCCTCCACCAGCGGGGCTGACAGTACCGGCATCGTCCACGGCAGGGTATATGACCGTGTAAGCCATGAGCCGCTCATTGCTGCCACCATAGTCTATGGCCGTAACCTGGGAGTTATCACAGGACAGGATGGGGAATTCAGTTTTCGTACCGTTGCCGGGTTTTACAACTTGATCTTTAAATATGTCGGGTACCGGAACCAGGTTGTCTCATTGAACCTGGCAGGGGGAGATACCCTGTTCGTGGAAGCGGCCATGGAGCAGGAGATCACGCAGATCGACCAGATCGTGGTAAGTGCGAACAAAACCGAACAAAAAGTATCCGACCTTACCGTGTCGATGAGCGTGATACGCCCGGAGATGATCGCACAGGACCATATTACGGATGCGGAGGAGCTGGCTAACAAGTCGCCGGGCATCGAGGTGCTCGATGGGCAGGCTTCCATACGTGGCGGCAGCGGTTTCAGCTATGGGGCAGGCAGCAGGGTGCTGACATTGATCGACGGGCTGCCCATGCTTTCCGCCGATGCCGGGAATATCAAGTGGAGCTATCTTCCGCTGGAGAACCTCGCCCAGGTTGAGATCATTAAGGGAGCCTCATCGGTGCTTTACGGCTCATCTGCGCTCAACGGGGTGATCAACTTCCGCACCGTAGAACCGGACAGCATACCGGTCACCCGCCTCTACGCCGAAGGCGGGATCTACGACCGTCCCCGGGATAAAAATTGGGTATGGTGGGATACGCCCCGGGCGTTCACATCGGCCTCGTTCTCGCACAGGGTGAAAAGAGGGAATACAGGCATAAGTATCGGATCAGCTGTCTCATATGATAATGGTTACCGCTCGCTGAATGATGAGAAGCTCGGGCGGCTCAACGCAGGGGTCAGGCATCACAGCAGCCGGATCGACGGACTCACCTGGGGAGCAAACCTGAACAGCGGGGTGAGCCGGTTCCGGGATTTCATCCTCTGGCAGAATGCCACTACCGGCGCGCTGTTGCAGGATACCTCAACGGCCCAGCTGGGTGCAGGTACCTTTCTGGCCGTGGATCCGTTCATTTCATATAAACAAAATGAACGCCTTAAGCATGACCTGAAATCGCGGATCCAGTACACCACGAATTCTTATCCGGAGGGCGGAAATAACAACAGCAGAGCTCTCTCGTCCTACACTGAATACCAGTTGTTGTACAGACTGTTTCGCTTTGCGAATCTGAATACAGGGCTTGTCTCCGACTACAGGCTTATTCATTCTGAATTCTACGGGAATCATAACGGGCTCAATGTGGCCGGGTACGCCCAGGTGGACCTTGACGTGCTGAAGGACGTGAAAATGAGCGGTGGCGTAAGACTGGAACAGAACTTTCTCGACAGCGAGGCCGACCGCCTGGTACCTATATTCAGGGCGGGACTCAATTACCATCCGGGAGGGTATACCTTTCTCAGGGCATCATTCGGACAGGGGTACCGGTATCCGTCTGTGGCGGAGAAGTATGCTGCCACCACCCTGGGATCCATCCGGATTTATCCAAACCCGGATATCCTTCCGGAGAAGGGATGGAACTCCGAGGTGGGCATCAAGCAGGGTATTCAGGCAGGGAACATCACCGGCCAGGCCGACGTGGCCTTTTTCTACCAGAGGAATACCGACATGATCGAGTACCTTTTCGGACTTTACCCTGATCCGGTGACCGGTATTTTTGGGCTTGGGTTTAAATCGGATAATGTGGAGCAATCGCGGGTTTACGGGTACGAGCTGGAGTTTATGCTGAAAAGGGCCACCGGGGAGCTGACAACCACCCTTAGCGGCGGATATATCTATATGTACCCGGTGGAATACGATCCGGGCACCCACCGGAATGCAGATGTGTTTCTTAAATACCGGAGGAAGCATTCGGCAAAGCTGAATATTGAGAATCGTTACAGGAAATTGGTTTTCGGGGCAGGCATGTATCTGCGTTCACCCATACTGAACATTGATAAGGTCTTCCTGGATGAGTCCACGCGGGAGAGTTTCCTCCCGGGTTTTTATGAATACTGGACACATGATAACAAGACGTATTTCATCATGGATGCGGACGTGGGCTATGACCTGACTGAGCATTTCAACCTGTCGCTGGTAGTGAAAAACCTGACCAATACGGAGTATATGGGACGGCCGGGGGATATCCGGCCGCAGCGGAGTTTCGGGATCAGGGTCTCCGGGAAGTTTTAGAC
This sequence comes from uncultured Bacteroidales bacterium, assembly GCA_963771005.1. GTDB lineage: Bacteria > Bacteroidota > Bacteroidia > Bacteroidales > DASQZK01. Next base: position 1,788,339 of record CAVYRO010000002.1, on the reverse strand, counting down.
GTCAAGGTGCCCTCCTTCCTTTGCGATCTTTGCGTGACATTTGCGACCTTTGCGGTTAATCATTTAATTTATTATTCGGTTAATACTTCGCTCAATGATTTTTTTTAACCGCAAAGTACGCAGAGTTCGCAAAGTTCTAGATGATTAATCGCAAAGTTAAAGTTCCATGCCTCCAGGAGTACTGGCTTGGTAATTAATCGACAAATGTTTCTTTAAATCTATTTTTCACTTCCTTGATTTCACGTTTTGAAAGGCTTCCCAGGGTTTTAATTATCCGTTGTTTATCAATGGTTCTTATTTGATCAAGAACAATCCGGCCTGTTTTATTATCATGCTTGATCTCAACCCGCGTAGGATAATTTTTAGAACTTGTAGTCATAGGGGCAATAACAACAGTCTGAAGATATTTATTCATCTCATTGGGAGAGATTAATACGCAAGGTCTCGTTTTTCTGATCTCGCTCCCAATGGTTGGGTCGAGGTTAACAAGATAGATTTGATATTGGTTTATTTCCATTCTTCCAGATTTTCATCATCAAAAACATCGTTGAAAAGCAATCTGTCATCGCCATTCTCCGCCATTTTTTTAAATGCTTCTTCCCAACCTTTTCTGGGCTTTGAAAGCGGTTTAATTATAATCTGGTCTTCCTCTAGAATCAGATCCACCTTTTCCCTGAAGTTGTACTTTTCAAGAATCGTTTTGCTGAAACGGATTCCTTTTGAGTTCCCTATTTTGACAATTGTAACTTCCATGGTTTTGCTTAAAAATGTAATTACAAAGTTAATACTTAAATGTATAAAAGCAAATTTACTTTCACGAAGAGATTATGGTTCTAATTTTAAATTTAGCAAAAAATTTGAGCGATTGGCAGGAAGGTTGGAAATATTTTGGAGAAAAATGTTGCTCCCTATTAGCATCCGGTAATCAATGTCTTAAATTATTTTGGCAATAATATAAGAGGAATAAGGATCCCGATATGGATGGATTGGGCGGATTAAAGCGAATTTTTAAATCTGCAACATGTTTGGATGATGGCGTAAGGGAATTGCCCGGTGCAATTCAATTGGATCATTGTTTTGACTAAAATGCAGATGCTTCAAGTATAGCCCAATTTAACTAAGCGTCTTTGATCGGGGACTCGGGATTAAATAAAATTATAGCCTAAGGACAAAACAAAAAGATGGAAATGCAGTCTTACGTATGAAGATGTTTTTACCATTCTATTCAGAAAAAGAGGTGTACGATGTCAATCCGTCCGGTAAGAAAAATTTTAAAAGCGCAACCCACGGTTGAGGGAGCGGGAGTGAGCCTTCGCCGGGCCATCGGTTTCGGCGATCCATCCGAAGTAGATCCGTTTTTGCTTCTTGACGATTTTCGTAATGAACGCCCCGAAGATTATCTTGCCGGATTTCCCTGGCACCCGCATCGCGGGATAGAAACCATTACCTACGTCCTGGCCGGCAGCGTTGAACATGGAGACAGCATGGGCAATAAAGGGGTTATTACTTCCGGGGATATTCAGTGGATGACTGCAGGAAGCGGGATCATACACCAGGAGATGCCGAAAGGTGACGGGAAAGGAAGGATGCATGGATTTCAGCTTTGGGCGAATCTCCCTTCCGCCCTTAAGATGACGCCACCTCGTTACCAGGAGATTGGATCGAAGGATGTACCTGAAATAACCGATGATGACGGCACAAAGGTCCGGCTGGTTAGCGGTGAATTCTGGGGAAAAAGAGGCCCTGTTGAAGGAATCTCCGCCGATCCGGTTTATATGGATGTATCGGTACTGCCCCTTAAACGAAAAACGTTCAGTATCGATACAAGAAATAATGCTTTTGCCTATGTCTTTGCCGGATCGGGAAAATTTAGCAATGCTTCCGGACCGCTTACCGTGCCTACCGAAAGTGTGGGCTGGCTCGACACCCATCCTCCCGTGGAAGCCGACAACCGTTCCCTTATCCTGTTCGGCAACGGGGATGAAGTCACCGTTCAGGCGGGTGAAGAAGGAATTCGTTTTCTGCTCATTTCAGGCCGGCCCTTTAAGGAACCGGTGGCCTGGTATGGTCCTATTGTTATGAATACGCAGGAAGAACTCCGGGAAGCCTTTAAGGAATTAAAGGACGGGACGTTTATAAAATCCGGGATCTGATTTTAATTACTTTCTGGCTACGGTCGATGTTTTTATTTAACCGCAAAGTACGCAGAGTTTAACGCAGAGTTCGCAAAGTTTTACTTGATTAGTATTTTGTGGCTAAGGTTGATGTTATTATTTAACCGCAAAGTACGCAGAGTTAAAGCAGAGTTCGCAAAGTTCTGCTTGATTAATCGCAAAGTCAAAGTCCCCGTTTTCTTAGAGACCTTTGCGTGACCTTTGCGACCTTTGCGGTTAAAAAACCCACGTTTTTCATGGAATTCCGCTTTAATAAGGTATAGATGATCCAAACCATTTTGAATTTCATGTATATCGTGTAAATCCATCTGTTCCTCGTCATCCATTTTCCTTTTTAAATTTTTATCTGCGTACCTTAACTGTTGATTTAAGATTTGCAGTTATAGCAAATATGCTGTACCTTTATAGCAAATATGTAATTATGCCTATTAAAGAGAAAAAAGGAACTTCCCATGCCGAGGCATTTGATCCAAAGAAAAGCATCAAACGCGCTTCGAAAGCCAGAACGGCAAGATCCGGATGGAAAATCGTCACTTCAGGGAAAACGTTCACCTGGGAAAATAAACTGGAGAGAGTAGAGATCATGCGTAAAGGTTTGCCTTTCGAATCGATAGAAGTTATCGGCCAAAAAGCAAACCTGCCTGTGAAGCAGGTATTGCATTATCTGGGTGTACCGCAAACCACATACAACAAGAAAAAAAGAGAAAAATCGAACCTGAGTGGCAGAGACAGCGAAGCCATTCTGGTATTATCGGAAGTACTTGATTTCGGGCATGAAGTTTTCAACAATGAAAAAGAAAAATTTCACCGGTGGCTGAAGAAACCAAATTTATCGTTAGGTGGCGTTGCTCCTGAAAGCTTATTTGATTCTATAACCGGTATACAGGAAGTTCGTAATGCATTGAACAGGCTGGAATACGGAAACATGGCATAATGAAAGTTTTCAGAATAGAAAGAGAAAAATACCTCGAAAGCACTCTGGAAGGGATTGGACCAGCTTTAACGGATGGATACCGGTGGAATAGTTTGAATACTTCTTTGGTCTACACTTCAGAGTCGAGAGCTTTGGCCTTGTCGGAAGTAGCTGTACATTTGGATCTGAGCGAAGATTTGCCCAGGGACAGGTACTATGTAGAAATCCATATTCCGGATGATATTGCAATTCTTGAATTAAGAGAAGAGGATTTACCCGGGCATTGGGATTCAAAACCGCCAATACTGGAAACTCAGTTTATAGGCGATGATTTTGTAAAAGAAAAATGCGCAGCAGTATTGAAAGTTCCAAGCAGCATTGTACGCCAGGAGTTCAATTACCTGATAAATCCGGTTCATCCGGATTCCAGGAAGATAGCTGTTATATCGGTTACTCCTTTCAGGTTTGACAGCAGATTATCGCTGCCTTAAAAGAAGGAAGGTAGATAGACTATGCCTGAAAATATTCCACGGGTCCCACGCCGCCTTAATCTGTTGAAGGCGTGAATAATTGCCCTCGTAATAAAATATATGCCAGGGCAGACCGGATTTATTCCATTCTATCCGCTGCTCCTCATTTGTTTGACCCAATGGCCATTTTATAGGCCAAGGCAGCTTCGGGAAATGGCGTTAGCATATCCGATAAAATAGTGTATGTTCCCTTTTCAGATAATTCACCGGCAACTTTTTTAATAAAGGCCAAAGTCGCTTTCATCAAACTTGACCCCAGGCTTAAACGGGCAACACCCAGATCCTGCAGTTCACGCACGGACGGAGGCAGTCCTGCATCGATTCGACGGTTTGAAAGAATATTGATCGGCCCGTTAATTTCCTTAACCAGTTTTGAAATCGTTTCCTTATCCCATACAGGCTGAATAAATATGCAGTCTGCACCTGCTTCCAGGTATTTATTGCCGCGCTTTATGGATTCAGATAATTTTTCCTTTTGCGAACCGGTCGAAGTATAAAATGAATCCGTCCTCGCATTGATAACCAAATGAAAGCCCAGTGAATCGGATAAAGCACGGATTGCCGATAATCTTTCACAAAATTCCATCTCGTCAATTAACACCGGGTTTAAATCAATACTGTCTTCAATGTTGATCCCGGCGATCCCGGTTGCAATGAATTTTTTAACCGAATCAATGATCTCATTTGTTTTATTTCCATACCCGGCTTCTATATCCACGGTTACCGGTACCTCGACTGCATTTACGATCCCCTTTACAACTGCAATCATTTCTGATAATTGGATAACCTGGACGTCAGGATAACCAAGCGAGGCAGCTATCCCCATACTTGTAGTTGCGATGGCTTTGTAGCCGCATGCTTCTATCAATTTTGAACTTCCGGCATCCCATGAGTTTAGGAGAACCAGAATTTCTTTGTCCTGATGAAATTTCAGGAACCTTTCCGCTTTTTCTTTTTGAATCCCTGGAACCATGATCTTTTTTTTTATTGTTTTGTATCCATATGTCATACTTCGCATTGGATTGACAGTAACGATTTGAGTATGTTGGAAGTTCAATGAATTGATATAACAATTTTCTTTGAATAAAGAGCAAAGGGAGGTGGTGTTTTTTCGGGAATAATCAGGAATGAAGATTGATTAAGATTGTTTCGGAGGTTTTCAGGAGTTTTTCACTAATTTCATCGCGTAAATGCAGCCTTAATGGGCGAATGGCCCGACAAACGGCCGGTTGTCCTGCACAATTTCATGCTTGCCGCAAAAGAGGCAGGATTTACGATGAAACAGTATTACAGCAGTCCTGAAAACGCGGCGAAAGCCCATATTCAGGCGGTTGAAAAATATGGGCTTGATGGCGTACTGTGGGATATTGACACGGCAGTGCTGGCTTCCGCCGTAGGTGTACCTGTCGATTTTCCTGAAAATGAGCCCGCCCGTGTGCACAAACCCCGCCTGGCAAACCTTGAAGAGGCTGAAGAACTGGAAATACAAGATATAGCAAACAACCACCGGATCCAGGTAGATGGTTGAAACTGCAAGGAACTTTTAGTAAAATTTTCCGCGTTCGAATATGCAAATCCATGAAAAGCCTGTCCCTGTGCTTCTACGGGGATCCGTTGAATCCACGGCATCGAAGTTTCTCTTTTCTCCATTAAAATTTGCGGATTGTAATCCCTCCAAACGACATTGTTGGTAAGGCCATAGATGTTTTATAAGAATTGCTGAATTACTTGAAAATTTTTTCTCTCCTTTAACTGGCACAATATTAGAAGGAAGGTATTGAAGAATCACCATGAATTTTGGACTAAAGAAGAATAAATGGTACACATGTTCATCAATACAGGAATAGCGGCCGGTTTATGGGGATTACTGGCTGGCGGAGCACTTGTTATCGGAGCGCTGATCGCTTATTTTATTCATGTTCCATCAAGGACCATAGCTTCGGTAATGGCATTTGGGAGTGGCGTTTTAATCTCTGCTCTCTCATTCGATCTGATGGATGAAGCCTATAAAAAAGGCGGATTGGATTCTGCGGCACTAGGTTTTGTTGCTGGAGCAATCCTGTATACGGGCATTAATTACATTCTTTCACGAAAGGGCGTTAAACACCGGAAACGATCAGGGAATCAACAGCCCAGAGAGCAGGATTCCGGAGGTAGTGGCCTTATGCTTGCTGTTGGATCACTCATCGATGGTATCCCGGAATCCATAGTGATCGGATTAAGTATGATCGAGGGGGGTGCTGTGAGTTTGGTAGCCGTTATTGCGATTTTTATTTCCAATATACCCGAAGGATTATCGAGCACGGCAGGCATGAAAAAAGCCGGACGGCCGCCTGCCTATATCTTTACAGTTTGGGGAAGCATAGCCCTGTTAACAGGTTTATCAGCATTTGCAGGATACACCTTTTTCGATAATTTTTCTCCTGATATAGTAGCTGCATCTACCTCTCTGGCAGCAGGTGCTATTCTTGCAATGATCATAGATACGATGATTCCCGAAGCCTACCAGGAAACGCATGATTTTGCCGGCATCATTACAGTAACCGGTTTCCTTATCGCTTTTTTTCTTACAAAATTAGGCTGAAACCTATATTATTGTGTTAGTAGCTTTTTAAAACTCCAATGAGTACCCAATCCGTTTGACATTTCGTTAAATATTGCTTCATTTGTATAATATCAACTAACTAATATTCCGTGCGGGTACTACTTGGCGTATTCTATCACACCCTGGGCGGGGTCGCATCAGGCTCCTTCTACATGCCCTACAACAAAGTAAGGAAATGGAACTGGGAAAGCTACTGGATGTTTGGGGGAATCTTCTCATGGCTTATCGTGCCCCCCCTTGCAGCCTGGCTTACCGTCCCCGGATTTGCAGAGATCATTGCCGCTACCGGTTCGTCCGTACTCAGATTCACTTACTTTATGGGACTGATGTGGGGTATCGGTGGATTATCGTACGGACTCGGTGTCAGGTATTTGGGAATGTCACTGGGGAACAGTGTGGTGCTGGGTTTCTGCGCAGCTTTCGGAGCCATCGTACCTTCCATTTATTACAACATTAACCCTGCACCGGGCAAGGTCTCCTTCACCGACATGATGGGGCACACGGGTGGAATCCTGGTGCTGGCGGGTGTTGCGGTCTGTATACTGGGCATCGCCCTTTCCGGGAGGGCAGGAATGATGAAGGAGAAAGAGCTCACTCCCGAGGAGCAGAAAAAGAGTATCGCGGAGTTCAGCCTGGTGAAAGGACTGATGATTGCGGTGCTATCGGGCATATTGAGCAGTTTTTTCAATTTTGGCATTGAAGCCGGGAAACCCATGGCGGCGCAAGCTGTGGCTGCAGGGTATAACCCGCTGTTCCAGAATAATGTTACCTTCGTGGTCATTCTCTGGGGCGGGATTACATCGAATTTAATCTGGACCACCATCCTCAGTATTCGCAACAGGTCGTACAGGGATTTTGTGAACAGGGATTCGCCTATTGTAGCTAATATGCTCTTCTCGGCACTGGCCGGGACCACCTGGTTTATGCAGTTCTTTTTTTATGGGATGGGTGAAAGCAAGCTGGGGAACGGGGCCAGCTCATGGATCCTGCATATGTCCACCATCATCCTTACCGCGAACATGTGGGGGATCTACAGGAAAGAGTGGTCCGGTGTAAGCAAACGTGTAAAGCTTACCATTACAGCCGGGATCCTGATGATTATTGCATCGGTCTTCCTGGTGGGTATCGGAAACTCAATCCTGTAGATATGAAGTCAAGGGAACGGTTTTTACGCACCATCAACAGGCAGGGAGCCCTCAGGCCGGCGCTTTTTGCAAACTTCACACCACAGGTGGCTGAAAAGATGTCGGCACACCTTGGCCTGCCCTACGAACCACCGCTTGACTCCCTGCTTTCCACCCGTATTTCTCACACAAAGCTCCTGCTTGCGTTGGGGAACGACGCCGTGGGCATTGCCGCCTGTGCACCGGCAAATCACCCGACAGTGGCCGGTGAGAACGGCATCATCACCAATGAGTGGGGAATGACCTTTATCAATAAAGGACTGTACAATGAATTCCGGGGCTTTCCGCTGGCACATGCAACAGACAGGGCAAGTATCGATGACTATCCCTTCCCCGACCAGGCAGCACCGGGAAAGTATGACGATGCGATACGGAAGGTTAACATATACAAGTCTGATTACGGGATCATCGCCGACCTGGAGACCTCGATATTCGAGACGGCCTGGTACCTTGTTGGCCTGGAAAAGCTCCTGATGGACCTTGTCATCGAGCCTCGTTATCTGGAGCCGCTGTTTGACAGGATCATGGAGATCAACACCGGGACAGGGAAAGAACTGATCCGTTTGGGTGCAGACATGATCTGGTGCGGGGATGATTTCGGAACCCAATCGGGCATGATGCTTGGTCCGGACACCTGGAGACGGTATTTCAAGCCCAGGATTATGCATATGTTCCGGGAATTCAGAAAGGTAAACCCGGAAATCAGGATTGCATGGCACTCATGTGGAGCCATCCGGGATATCATTCCCGATTTCATTGAAATCGGACTGGATATCCTTAACCCGCTGCAGCCCATGGCTGCAGGCATGGAGCCGGAAGGGCTGGTCAGCGATTTTGGAAAGGATCTCGGGTTTTTCGGCGGGATATGCATACAGGATCTACTGCCCAACGGAACCCCGGAACAGATCCGGTCGGAGGTCAGGCGGAGGGCAGAGATCTTCGGCAGAGACGGCTCGTATATCATCGCCCCGGCGCATAACATCCAGGACGACACCCCTGTGGAGAACATCATCGCCTTCTTTGATGCCGTGAGAGAACTGGAGGGCTAAAAACATACCCGATTATGGCAAGAGCAGGAATTTTCGGAATAGGACTGGACACCTATTGGGACCAGTTTGATGGTCTGCGTGACCACCTGGTGAAGTACCAGGATCAGATCGCGGAACGGATTCAAGGTTCGGGCATCCCGGTCACAGATGCCGGCCTGGTGGACAGCATCGGGAAAGCACGTGCAGCCGCAAAATTATTTGAAGAAACCCGCGTGGATGTCCTTTTCCTGTATGTATCCACCTATGCGCTCTCCTCCACCGTATTGCCGGTGATAAAAGCTGCCGGGGCTCCTGTGGTGATCCTGAACCTCCAGCCGGTGGCGGCCCTTGACTACAAAGCCTTTAATTTACTGAATGACCGTGGTAAAATGACCGGCGTATGGCTTGAGCACTGTCAGGCCTGCGCGGTGCCGGAGATTGCCTCGGTGCTTAACCGTTCAGGACTGGATTTTAATATTGTCACCGGCTACCTTGAAGAGGAAGCAGCCTGGAGAGAGATCAGGGAATGGATCGGTGCGGTGAAGGTAAAAGCGGCGCTGAAAGATCACAATATGGGGGTCCTGGGACACTATTACGGGGGCATGCTCGATGTATACACCGATCTCACGAAAATGTCCGCTTGCTTCGGGACCCATTTTGAGATCCTGGAGATGTGTGAGCTCAGGAAATACAGGGATGCGGTGACAGATGCAGAGGTGCAGGGGAAGATCTCTGAGTTTGCAACCTTCTTCAATATTTCAAAAGAGTGCGGTAAGGATGAGCTGGCCAGGGCGGCATTGACCTCCGTGGCCCTGGAGAAGCTGGTACAGGTTCATGAACTGGGATCGATGGCCTATTATTATGAAGGTGAGGCAGGGAATGCCTATGAGGAAATCGTTACCTCGGTGATCGCCGGGAATACGTTGCTTACCGGGAAGGGTATTCCTGTGGCCGGTGAGTGTGAAGTGAAGAATGCCCATGCCATGAAGATAATGTCGGAACTCGGCGCCGGAGGTTCCTTTTCCGAGTTTTACTTAATGGATTTCAATGACGACGTGGTGATGCTGGGGCATGACGGTCCCGCTCACCCTGCGATCGCCTCAGAGAAAGTAAGGCTCGTGCCTCTGCCTGTCTATCATGGCAAACCCGGGAAAGGACTCTCCATCCAGATGACCATAGCACACGGTCCGGTAACCCTCCTCTCGGTCGTTGAAGGTAAAGACGACATCTTCCTCCTCACCGCCGAAGGAGAGTCTGTGAAAGGCCCGGTCCTGGAGATAGGCAACACCAACAGCCGCTACCGGTTCCCCATATCCGCAAGAACGTTCATCAACCAGTGGTCTGCGCAGGGTCCGGCCCATCATTGCGCCATCGGCACAGGCAACCATGCCGGAGAGATCGAAAAGCTCGGGAGGATGCTGGGGATAAAGACGGTGAGGGTGTGTTAAGGGGGTGGTGGCGGGGTGACTTTGTTCATACAGGGTCTTTACTATGAAAAGCAGACTAAAACCTAAGCAAAGGGACTGTATTTCAAAGTAAATTCATCAATGATTTCCTTTAACTCAGGAGTTAATAAATACCAGGATTTTTTCCAAAGCTCTTCAGGAACTTGACCATAGTAAGCTTCAGCAATTGATCCGGCAATGGCTGCCTGGGTATCTGCATCACCCCCCAGGGAAATGGCATTGCGGATAGCGTCTTCAAAATCCACAGAATCAAGGAAAGATATAATGGATTCCGGAACCGATCGCTGACAGGTTTCATGGAAGGAATAGTTATCCCTGATTTCATCTGTTGTGCGGGTAAGGTCGTATTGAAAATCATGGCTTATTTTTTTTCGGATGGCTTCTTTGGATGCTCCTTGTCTTGCCAGAAAAATTGCAAGAGCCACAGACTGGGCCCCCTTAATTCCCTCAGGATGATCATGGGAGACTTCTGCGGAAAGTTTTGCCTGTCTCAGAACCTCAGCTTCAGTATTAAAAGACCATCCTACCGGACTGACCCGCATTGCAGACCCATTTCCGAAGCTGTTGTAGGGTTGAGGATCCGGGGAGGAAAGAAACCGTCTGAACCGGTTTCCATAGCCTACGGAAGGATATAATCTGCCCCAACGCACAATGGAATCTTTATAGGAGGATTTATGCAGGATGGCGTCTGCCACGGCGATGGTAAGCACAGTATCATCCGTGTACTCAGCTCCGGAAGGAAAGAGTTCAATATCCTTTGATTTTACAGGTGAAAATTCATAGACTGAGCCGGTGATGTCTCCGATAATTGCGCCTTTCATACTTATAATTTTTTCTTTACTGATATAAAATTAGGAGAGAATTTCAGAGCTTTATATTCCAATTAAATTTAATTTATTAAATTTGAAAATCCAGCTTAATTGAACATTTATTTAGATGTTATGGATTGGCCAGATGATAGTCTTATCATTAGAGGAAATCTTACCTCAGAAATATTTTCGGTCAGTCCAGGTAGTATCAGTTTATGACAGAGCGCATGGTTTTCCAGTAAGTCAGCTTTGTCAGCGTTCTAAATATTAAGACAAGCCTAATCCATTTCCCATTCCCAAGCAGGACAGCCGATATCACTGAAAGATAACAAATGGAAAAATTAAATGTCAGTACTAGTATCAGCCATTGTTTTAGGCTGAATGGGGAGGGGCTTTGGATAAGTGGTCCCCATCCGATCATCCTTTAATCCTAAAAATCCCGATACAGACAGTGTATGAAACGGGATAGACAAATATCCGGTCTAAAAAGGAAAATAATCCATGCATTTCTGAAAATGTGCATTTTATCTTAAAAATAGGGTCTCTATTTTTAATGCGTTATATTCACCTTTTATGATTTGAAAAAGTCAAAATTCAACAACCGCTTCATCATCGGGATCACCCTTGTCTCAGCCATGGGGGGACTTCTTTTCGGTTATGACTGGGTCGTCATAGGGGGCGCCAAACCTTTCTATGAGCGTTTTTTCGCGATCACCGCATCACCCTTCTTCCAGGGATGGGCGATGAGCAGCGCCCTGGTGGGGTGTTTCTTCGGAGCCCTGGGAGCCGGTTATGTTTCCGAGCGCTACGGCAGGAAGCTGCCGCTCATTGCAGCGGCCGCCCTCTTCACCATTTCCGCCGTCGGGACAGGTGCCGCAGGAACTTTCACCGGGTTCATCCTTTACAGGCTGATCGGCGGATTGGGTATAGGCCTGGCTTCCACCATATCGCCGATGTATATTGCCGAGATCTCTCCAGCGGGAATACGCGGCCGGCTGGTTTCGGTCAACCAGCTCACGGTGGTCATCGGGATCCTTCTGGCCCAGATCATCAACTATCTCATTGCCGAGAAGGTGCCCGTAAACGCTTCAGACGCTTTTATCCGGAATTCGTGGAACGGCCAGACCGGCTGGCGGTGGATGTTCTGGGCGGAAACCTTCGCGGCGACGGCTTTCCTGGTACTGGCCTTTTTTATTCCCGAGAGTCCCCGGTTTCTTGTAAAATCGGAGCGAAACCACAGCGCTGCCAATGTACTGGAAAGGATCGGAGGTGCGGGTTATGCTGCGGAACAGGTCCGGCTAATTGCATCAACACTCGACGGCAGTTCCTCAAAGGTGAATTGGAGGGCGCTCAGTAAATTGCGGTACAGGCCTGTGTTGATCCTCGGAGTAGTCCTCGCGATTTTCCAGCAGTGGTGCGGGATCAACGTCATTTTTAATTATGCTGAAGAGATTTTCAGTTCGGCTGGCTATTCGGTAAGTGACATCCTGTTCAATATTGTGGTCACCGGCACCGTCAACCTCCTGTTCACGCTGGTAGCCATGAGGTTAGTTGACAAATGGGGGAGGCGCCGTCTGATGCTGACCGGGGCGGCCGGCCTGGCGGTCATTTATACGGGACTGGGGCTGAGTTATTTCCTGCAGTTAAAAGGGATCCTGGTACTTTCGCTCGTGGTAACCGCGATCGCCACCTATGCAATGACACTGGCGCCCATCACCTGGGTCGTCCTTTCGGAGATCTTTCCCAATAAAATCAGGGGAGCTGCCATGGCCATATCCACCACGGCATTGTGGGCCGCATGCTTCATCCTTACCTATACCTTCCCGATCCTGAATGATTTACTGAAAGCCAGCGGAACGTTCTGGCTGTATGCATTCATTTGCCTGTCGGGCTTCCTTTTCATCCTTAAAAGACTTCCCGAAACGAAAGGGAAAAGCCTGGAGGAGGTAGAGGAATATTTCGACAGCAAATACCGGAAAACGAACTAATCTGAGAAAGAGAGACCGATCTATGAAAGTTAGTGCGTGGTATGAAAAAAAAGTGATCCCGACCTATGCCGAGGGGAAGAAGGAAAAGAACCCGGTATTTCTGGAGAAAAGGGTTTATCAGGGAAGCAGCGGGGTCGTTTACCCGCACCCGGTAATTGAATCGATATCCGACCGGAAGGAAGATCGTGAATGGAATGCTGTTTTCCTGGAGAACGATTACCTGAAGATCATGATCCTGCCGGAGCTGGGAGGCACGATCCAAATGGCCTGGGATAAGATCAGGCAAAGGCATTTTGTTTATTACAACCAGGTGATCAAACCTGCTCTGGTGGGGCTCACCGGACCCTGGATCTCCGGCGGCATCGAATTCAACTGGCCCCAGCATCACCGACCTTCCACCTATGAGCCTGTTGATCATTGCATTGAAGAAAATAAGGATGGCAGCGTCACCGTATGGTGCAGCGAAGTGGAGACGCATGTTCAGGACTCGCGGGAATGGCAGGATTTACTCTCTATCCGGATAAAGCCTACCTTGAAATCAAAGTCAGATTATATAACCGCACGAATTACCCGCAAACCTTCCTTTGGTGGGCCAATCCTGCCGTAAGTGTTAACGATGAATACCAGTCTGTCTTCCCTCCCGATGTAAATGCCGTCTTCGATCATGGGAAACGCGATGTTTCCGAATTTCCCATTGCAAAAGGCACCTATTACAAGGTGGATTATTCCCCGGGGACCGATATTTCCCGTTACAAAAATATCCCTGTACCCACTTCCTATATGGCCATTGTCTCGAAGTACGATTTTGTGGGCGGTTATGAAAATGATTCACGGGCAGGACTTCTCCATGTGGCCGATCATCATGTTTCACCCGGGAAAAAGCAGTGGACCTGGGGCAATGGCGATTTCGGAAGGCCTGGGACCGGAACCTTACCGATGATGACGGACCGTATATCGAGCTGATGTGCGGGGTATACACCGATAACCAGCCGGATTTTTCCTGGCTTATGCCGGGAGAGGAAAAATCCTTTAGCCAGTATTTCATGCCTTACCATGAACTGGGTGTCGTGAAAAATGCCACCAAAGAGGCCATGGTAAATCTTGAAAGGGAGGACAATACGGTAACAGTCAAGGCTTTCGCCACCAGCCCTGTACCCCAATGCACGTGTGGAGTCTGAAATGTGGAGGGACGTGTTCCTGGACGACCTGTTCAGCTTTGATCCGGGCAATTCTTACCTGGAAACCGTTGAACTGCCTGAAAAATACCGGGATACGAGATGGAAGTCCTCGTTCTTTCGTCAGGAGGGACAGATCCTGGTCTCCTGGGCAACGGGCACCGACCGGTATGAGGGAATTCCCAAACCTGCGGCAGTCCGGCGGGAGATCCCGGAACCATCACGCTGTAATGACCAGCTTTATCTTACAGGCCTGCACCTTGAACAATACAGGCATGCCACCTTTGATCCGCGCGATTATTACCTGGAAGCGCTCAGGCGTGATCCGGCCGACAGCCGCTGCAACAATGCTCTTGGATCATGGCACCTGAAAAGAGGGATGTTTGCCGAAGCCGAAGGATATTTCAGGAAGGCCATTTGCACGATCACCGAACGCAATCCGAATCCCATCGACGGCGAACCTTTCTATAACCTTGGACTTACCCTGAAATTCATGGAAAGGGCAGGCGAGGCTTATGATGCTTTTTATAAATCGGTATGGAATGCAGCCTGGATGGACAACGGTTACTTCCAGATCGCCAGGCTCGAAGCTGCAAACCACCGTTGGCAGAAAGCCCTTGAAACCATTGAACGGTCGCTCATCCGGAACTGGCACAACCATAAAGCCCGGCAGTTGAAGGTGTCTGTGCTGCGGTACCTTGGGAAGACCAGCGAGGCACTTGCCCTAACGGAGGAATCCATCGCCCTGGACCGGTTTAATTTCAGCATGTATTATGAACAATACCTGCTTGGGAAAAATACGGAACCTCTTCAAAAGATGAAGGAGCTGATCAACGGGAACCTGCACACCTATATTGAATTCGCGCTCGATTACGCTTTTGCCGGCATGTTCGCGGAAGCCATTGAGATGATCGATACAGGGCTGACAGGCCTGGATGACCCGGCGGGGATGCCCATGGCACTTTACTATAAGGCCTGGGTCGAGTCAAAGGCCGGATTACAGGAACAATCAACCGGTACGCTGAGGAGCGCAGCCATGGCCAGCCCCGATTTTTGTTTTCCTAACCACACGGAGGCTGTTCCCGTGCTGGAATGGGCGGAAAAACAAAACCGGGACGATTCCAGGGCACCCTACTACCTGGGGAATTTCTGGTATCATGTCAGGAATTACGACCAGGCCATCGCTTGCTGGGAGAGATCGCGGGATGGCGACAGGGATTTCCCGACCGTTCACCGGAATCTCGCCCTGGCATACTATAACAAGAAGAAAGATGCTTCATCCGCATTGAAGGAGCTGCAAACGGCTTTTGCCCTCGACAAAACGGATGCACGGTTACTCATGGAACTCGATCAGCTGTATAAAAGGCTGAATTACGATCCGGCTGAAAGGCTTGAATTCCTTGAAAATTTTCCGGATCTTCTCCAGGAAAGAGATGACCTGTACCTGGAAAGGATCACCCTGTGCAATTTGACAGGACAGCATGCGAAAGCCTTCCGACTTCTGATGGCCCGGAAGTTTCACCCCTGGGAAGGCGGTGAAGGAAAGGTCATTGCCCAGTATGCATGGAGTCTTTCCGCTTCCGCCCGGGAAAAAATGGATGAAGGAAAATATTCCGGTGCCCTGGATCTGTTGAGACAAGCCACCGAATATCCTGAAAATCTCGGTGAGGGAAAACTTTTCCGGGATCAGGAAAATGATATTCACTACTGGATGGGCATTGTTCTGGACAGTCTTGGTGAAACCGGAAAGGCGAAGGCATTCTGGACCAGAGCGGCTACCGGTCTCAGGGAACCGTCGGCAGCCATGTTTTACAATGATCAGCAACCCGACACCATCTACTACCAGGGATTGGCTTTTCTCAGGCTGGGAGATAAATTGCAGGCGGAGGAGCGGTTCAATACGCTCATCAGTTATGGAGAAAAACATCTCGACGATCACATAAAATTTGATTATTTTGCCGTATCATTGCCCGACCTTCAGATCTGGGATGACGACCTCGACCTTAGGAACAGGCAGCTCTGTCATTACCTCATCGCACTCGGGAAACTGGGAAAGGGAGATAAACAGGGGGCTGCCGGATCTTTCAGGAAAGTGCTTGATTCAGATTGCGCTCACCAGGGCGTGCAGCGACATCTTCGTGATGCCGGAGAATTTTAAAATAAAGATACCGCGATGCAAAAGAGGCAGGATTAAATTGGCCATGCTCATCGTAATATTGTCTATTCCCCTTTTTAATGTAACCCTTTAATCTGTTGTGCAACAGTAGGATCGATGAACATTCCCCATACCGCCAGTAAACGGTTTATCGCTTCTGATTTCCTAGCCCTTTGCTTTGGCGCGGTATTCGGAAGGAGAAACCCCCATGATCTTTGTAAAGATGCGGGTGAAATAAAAGGTGTCGTCGAATCCCAGACTCGGGCTGATCTGGTTTACTTTCATATCGGTGAAGTCGAGGTAATGACAGGCTTTCTGGATTTTTAGCTGGTTGAAATATTTCACCGGGGAATATCCGGTCTTTTTCTGGAACAGGCTTGAAAAATGCGAGGGCGACATGCCGGAATGATCAGCGATCTCCTGCAGGGTCAGCCGGCGACCGACATTCTCCTTCATAAAATGGATGACCGCATCTATGGTCTCCATCAATTTTTCATCAAATTTGGAATTCTCGCGGTATTCCCCAAGAAATTTGATTGAACCCAGGAAGTGGAACAGGCTCGATGTGGCATAATTGAGGTTGTTGCGGCCGTTGCCCTTGCTCAGTGTGTTGAAAATCTCCTCGAAGAGATCGATCCGTTCGGAGATTCGCGAGTTCATCCCGGGAGCGATATCCGTAGGGCGGTCGAAGCCCTGGGCGAAAAACCTGGCCAGTTCCCCATCGAAATGCAGCCAGTAAAGCGTCCATGGATTTTCGCTGCTGCTTCCGTAAGCGTGAGGCTGTCCCTTGGGCAGGATGAAGAACTGGAACCTGGAAACCTCGTGCGTTTGGTCATTGATCGTGAACCAGCCTTCCCCTTCAACACAATAGATCAGAATGTATTGTTCCGCCTCCTTTGCCGATCTTTTCCTGTAATGGAAACGGGCCTGCGGATAGTATCCGATGTCGGTGATGAATAATTCCCTGCTCAGGATCCCGTTCCTCAATTCTTCTACAACGAAAGGAGGGAGGACGATGAAACGTTCACCTCTGAAGCCGTCTTTTAGCTTTACCATAGAGATGGATTTGGTCCTTTTTACGAATAAATTCCCTGATAGTTTAAAACGAAGAAAATTTGCACAAATTATTCACCTTTGTTCCATGCGAATTCGATAATAGGTTTGAAAGTCGGAAAAAGAGGGGGTACCTACATACAGGTATATGCCCTGAATGACCAGTAGCACAAACCTGTTGAACACTCAATAAATAATTGAAAATAGGATTTATCTTTGATGAATGGGCAAATCCTGAAGAAATTCATTTACGATCAGATTGAAAAAATTCATATCTTATCGAAAATTCCTGATGAGATCCGTCAGGCGGATCCTTTTTCTGTTTCCCGATTATATTTGCAGCGTGATACACCCGCCCTTCGGCTTAGTCTCAAGTGAATAATAATGAATACCAGATATTCGGCTGTCCTGCTTTTCCTCTTCGTCATGTCCGGTGCCCTGACTGCGCAGAATACCCCGGTCAACCGCGACAATTTCAGGCTCCGGGCCATTCGCACCACTCAGACGATCCGGATTGACGGGGTTCTGGATGAGGATATCTGGACCCGGGCGGAAAAGACCACTCCCTTTTTTCGGATTCAGCCCGTGGATACTGGGTATGCCCTGGCCCAGACAGAGGTAATGGTCGTCTACGATGACGATAATATATACATGGGGATTACCAATTTCGATCCCACACCGGGAAAACGACCCGTTGAATCGTACCGCAGAGACTGGAGCTTTAACAATAATGATAATTTCTTTGCTGCCATGGATACCTATAATGACCAGACCAACGGATTTGCCTTCGGAGTGAACGCAGTCGGAGCCCAGTGGGACGGCATGCAGGCAAATGGGGGCGTTGTAGCGCTGGAATGGGACGGAAAATGGTATTCGGCCGTGCAAAATTACGAGGATCGCTGGACGGTTGAATATAAGATCCCTTTTCAGACCATCCGGTATGAGGAAGGGGTTACCGAATGGGGGATCAACTTCAGCCGGCTGGACCTGAAAACCAATGAAAAATCGTCCTGGGCCCCTGTACCCAGGCAGTTTGCCTCCGCCACCCTGGCATTTACGGGTACCCTGGTGTGGGAAACTCCACCACCCCCTTCCGGAGTGAGGGTTTCCTTAATTCCCTACACCATGGGCAAGGCGACCTGGAACAGGGTGACCGGGTCTCCCGCAGATTATACGGCCAATGCAGGGTTGGATGCAAAAGTGATCCTGTCCACCTCCATGAATCTGGACGTGACCGTCAATCCCGATTATTCCCAGGTGGAAGTGGATCGTCAGGTTACCAACCTGGATCGCTTCGAACTCTACTTTCCTGAGAAAAGGAAATTTTTCCTTGAGAACAATGATCTGTTTGCTAACCTGGGAAGCGAGACGATCCGGCCTTTTTTCTCCCGCAGAATTGGTCTGGAGTCGCCGGTCATCGCAGGCGCCCGGATCAGTGGAAATGCCGGTGAGAACTGGAGGATGGGACTCATGAACATGCAGACCGCTGCCGGGGACAGTTATGCGGCCGGCAACTTCAGCGTTGTCGTTTTGCAGCGCAAGATCCTTAGCCGGTCCAATGCCGCATTTTTTATGACCAACAAGCAGGTCATGGTTGCCCCGGAAGACACTACCTGGCATGCCTGGCAGTTTAACAGGGTCGCAGGAGGAGAATTCAATTTTGCCAGCGCCGGTAACAACTGGACGGGAAAGGTGTTTTTGCACCACAGCTTTAATCCGGGTCCGGGAGGAAGTCGTTCCGCCGCATCTGCAATGCTCAATTACTCAACCCGGAAGTTCAAGGCAGGTTTGAGCCAGGCTTATGTGGGCGGGAACTACCTGGCCGAAATGGGATTTGTAAAGCGTACCGGGTATCTCCGGACCACCCCTTACATAGGGTATCAGTTTTACCCGGATTCGAAAAGAGTAACCAGTCATGGTCCGTCCGTACGCTCCGATTTCTATTTTGAGCCGGATATGAACCTAACGGACCGTAATGTGGATCTGGATTACTCCCTCACCTGGAGCGACCGCAGTGTTATTAAGGCCGGGCTTGAGGAAGGATACGTGAGGCTGCTGGAACCCTTTGATCCTACCAATACCGAAGGAGTGATGATCCCGGCTGGATCCGGATTTGACCACACAGAAGTCTATCTCTCTTATCTGTCAACCCAGAAGCGACTTTTTACATTTTTGCTGGAGGGACGGTACGGAGGCTATTTTGGAGGGTCGCGCGCACAATTCAACACCGAGATGAACTACAGGGTCCAGCCATACGGGAGCCTCTCGCTGGTAGCCTCCTTCAACAATATCCGGTTGCCCGTGCCCTATACCAGCACGGACCTGGTCCTGCTGGGGCCCAGGATGGATATCACCGTTACGGAAAAGCTCTTTTTCACAACCTTTGTTCAGTTTAACAACCAGATTGACAACATCAATGTGAATATGCGTTTCCAATGGCGCTTTGCACCGGTATCCGATCTTTATATTGTATATACTGAAAACGCATATCCAACCGGATGGCAAACAAAGAATCAGGGAATAGTCCTGAAACTCTCTTACTGGTTCAATTGAAACACGAATTAAAACACAATTGAGCCGGCATATTGACTCCATCTGCCATAAAAAAGAGGTAACAGGTTAATCAACGGCCATTACATTACATTTCGTTCATGTTATGCATGAACTTTGCGAAAAATAACGCGGATAACCCGGATCAAACGGGATACCCGGAATCAAAAATCCTTGTAAATCCATTCAATCCGCGTCATCCGCGTTCCATAGTTGCGGAGAAAGAGGGATTCGAACCCCCGGTGCGCTTACGCGCACAACGGTTTTCGAGACCGCCCCGTTAGACCACTCCGGCATTTCTCCGTGGTTGGAAATGGTAGGGCAAAAATAATAAAACTCTGCAGACTCAGCCCTTTTTATATCCATTTTTAAACAAGTTTCATACCTTTATGTTATTAAATACAATAATTGCCTGAATCACGTAAGAAACGGAAAAGAAACCGGCTGCCGATACCGGAAGAAAATCAACCCGGCGTTCGGGACTCATTCCTGTAACCTATCGGAATGAATCCCGTTAATAAGATATTCCATCCGATGGGCCGGTATCTTCAGACCCGGATGGCAGAATGCATAAACGGAAGCAAAAATGGATAACACAACGACGAATTCAATGGTGGCCGAACTTATAGATATGTGCCGGCAGACAGCTAGTAACAGCAGTTTTCAGCCCGATAGTGAATTTCTTAAAAAACATAATTTCTCCCCCGAACGATGGAAATGCTTCGTTACGCTGATCCGTGACCTGGATCTCAATGAAGCCGGAGTGAAAATTCTGCTTGAAGAGATAAAGTCGGGGAGATACGACCTCCGTTGCGATGGCGCAAAAAGCGGCAACTGATCCGTTTGCATCCATTCCTCCGGTTATGGGATTGCTGCCCTGCACGAATGGCCGGCCCCTTTTATCCCCGCTATTTTTCGACTAAAAATCTTTGTAAAGACTTTGCAAATCATTTTATGTGGTTTATATTTGCATCCGCTTTGGGAGCTTAGCTCAGTTGGTTCAGAGCATCTGCCTTACAAGCAGAGGGTCGCTGGTTCGAATCCAGCAGTTCCCACCACGAAATTACCCCATATATTCAATGTGGGGTTTTTTGTTTTGATGGAGCTGAAGAATTTTGTGATCTGGAAGAGGAACACGGATCCGGAAGAATTTGGTGATTTGTTGAGTTGTTGATTTGTTGAATGGAGTTGAAACCACCTGAAACCATTTCAAACCATTTCAAACAACCTCAAACCATTTCAAACAATCTGGAACAGCTTTTTCTGTGATAATCTGTGTAATCTGTGGTTAAACTCCCTGAAACCATATCAAACCATATCAAACCATATCAAACCACATCAAACCACATCAAACAATCTTAAACAATTAAACCCGCGTTCATCCGCACAAATCCGTCAAATCCGCGTTCCACATTCCCTTCTTCAGCAGATCAGCTTATCAATGATCGGATAGTTCGTCTCCATCTCCACCTCGAACTTCAGCATCCGCTGCAACAACCCGTTCACCACCTCCCGGAAGCGCGGATCGTAGGCGAGATTGGTGAGCTCATCCGGATCGTTCTGCATATCATAGAGCTCATGGTCGCCCTCCAGCCGGTAAACATACTTGTAGCGGTCGGTGCGGATCATCTTCGACCGGATCATGCTCTCGGGAAAGTCCACAACCACCTGCTGCTTCGACGATTGAATTGCGGGATCGGGCCTTAGCGTAGCATCTTTCTCAACACCACCCTGACTGAAAACGGCATCCTTATGCCCGGTGGTTTTGCCTTCAATAAGCGGCAGTAATGATTTTCCCTGTACCCATACGGGGATTTCAATGCCCATGAGTTCCATAATGGTCGGAACGATATCGACGAACTCAACCAGGTTTTCCAACTTTTTACCCGCGGGTACGGAACCCGGCATTCTCATTATAAGGGGTACCCGCGTGATCTCATCATAGAAGAAGGTGTCCCATTTCTCGTAGCAATTACGTTCGCCGTTCGAATCACCGTGATCGGCGCTGTAAATGATGAGGGTATTTTCCTTCAGCCCGAGACGGTCCACCTCATCGATGATCTCCTTCACCCTCGTATCGGCAAACTCGACTGAGGTATAATAGGCGCGCCTGATCTTCTTCCTGTCAAGATCGGTCACGTGCTCAAGATCAAAACTCTTTCTCTTGCATTGTTCCACGGAGGGAACTTTATCGAGGGGCTGGACCTTCGGGGCGGGTATGCTTTCGAGAGGTATACGGTAAGCCGGCATCTGCGTATATTCAACATAAGGCGGGTGAGGCTTGCCGATGTCTACAAGGGCAAAGAAGGGTTCATCCTTGTAGGTATTGAGAAATTCTTTGGTCCAGCTGACGCAGAGTGAATCGGGTAGTTTATTATAGTCGAGTCCTTCCTTCGTCTTGCCGATAAGGTACATTTTCCGCAGGTCGGGATCATCAGTTTTATCGAAGGCGTCCGGCTGGTTTTTCCATTCCGGACTGTCCCATTCCGAGGTCATATCGAACCATACCTTGTGGAGATTCCAGTCTACCAGGTGGTTCTTCCCGAGGAGACATGTTTTGTATCCGTTATCCTTCATGAGTTTCACCATGTTCGGCTCATCGGCACGCAGGGTGAAATCATCGTTCTTTTTTACATCCTTGTTGGGAATATAGTATTTCCTGCCGGTAAGCGTGCGGTGGCCTTCGGTATGGGCATACCTTCCGGTCATCATGATAACGCGTGACGGGACGCATTTGGGCATCTGCACGTAAGCGTGGTTGAACATCGTCCCTTCTCGGGCCATCTGCTCAGCGCCCGGCATGGAGGTCAGTGGATTGCCGTAAACGCTCATCGCCTTGGTGTTCATCTCATCGCAGGTGATCCATATCACGTTAAAACGCCGCTTGATATCTACGATCTGCGGAGGGATCGCGGGCCATTGCTGTTCAGGTTCCCGTGAGTTTCCCAGGAGGGGTGCGGCTGCAGCCGCTATCCCGCCACCCGCAATTTTTTTGAGGAATTTTCTTCTTGAATCAGGCATAGTCATTCAGGTTTGGGGTCCGGCTATCGTTCCCGGCTTTCAAATGTAGTAAACAGGACGCAGAGACAAAAAGAAATTGTTGATTTGTTGATTTGTTGATTGAATGGACACCCTCAGATCACGAAATCTGTTTTATCTTTGTTTAAGAATTTGATGATTTGGTGAATTGGTGAATAGGAAGAGGAACACGAATTTGACGGATTTTGTGTGGATAATCACGGAGCTGATCTGTAATAATCTGTGATAATCTGTGTAATCTGTGGTAAACTTCCTGAAACTATTTCAAACCATTTCAAACGACATCAAACCATTTCAAACCATTTCAAACAACATCAAACCATTTCAAACAACATCAAACCATCTCAAACCACATTGAATTCTATATGTCATGAAGAAAAATACGATTTTGATCCCGGCATTGATCCTTATGATGCCCTTGTTTACGGGCGTGAGCGCGCAGCTGATGGCAACCCCCGCAGTAGATAGTGACCATCGTGTCAGCTTCCATGTTTATGCACCCGGGGCCCGGGAAGTGAAGATCATCAACCTTAGTGATTCCGCTGCGCTGGGAGCAAAGGAGTACGTCATGGCATCCGATACGTCAGGAAACTGGACGGTTACGACGGAACCGTGCAGGCCCGGCCTTCATTATTATGAGGTTTCCGTGGACGGTTTCCGCGCCGCCGACCCGTCCGCCCATTCCTATTTCGGATGGGGAAAATGGACTTCCATGATCGAGGTTCCCGGAAATGAGGATTTTTATCTGCCAAAGGATGTCCCCCACGGCGAGGTTCACTATCACTGGTACTCCTCAAAAACCACAGGAACTTTCCGGAAATGCCTCGTATATACGCCTCCCGGCTATGAGACATCAAAGGATAAAAGATACCCGGTGCTTTATCTACAGCATGGGGCGGGGGAGAGCGAACTGGGGTGGACCATGCAGGGAAAGGTGAATTTTATCCTTGATAATCTCATTGCCGGAGGAAAAGCCAAACCCATGATCATCGTGATGGATAACGGGTACGCTGCCCGACCCGGATCCGGAAATCCGGGACGGCCTTACGGACGGGACAATGCATTCGAAGTCCTTGTCGTAAATGAGCTCATCCCAATGATAGATAGCAGTTTCAGAACCATGGAAGGTTCTGATAACCGGGCTATTGCCGGTTTATCCATGGGGGCAGGGCAGGCCCTTTCCATCGGGCTGTCACATCCTGAATTGTTCCACTGGGTCGGGGCATTTAGTGGCGGCGGACGCCGGTTCGATCCTGCATTATCCTATGACGGCGCTTTCAGCGATCCGGAAAAATTCAACCATACATACCGGCTTCTCTGGATCGGATGCGGCTACTCCGACCCGGGATATGGCTCCCTGGAGGATTTTCATAAATCGCTTGATGAAAATGGCATACGGAATACCTGGTACGAAGGACCCGGATCGCACGAATGGCAGGTGTGGAGACATCATATTTATACTTTCGCGCAGCTCCTTTTCAAATAAAGATCCCGGAAAGCAGATCATCGTAAACTTTTAACACACTTTTGCTTTATTTTGTAGAACCATTTCCACAAAGGCAACCAGCGCAGAGAAACCGGTCCTGTCCGTACCTGCTGATTTACTGAGCTTAGGCTTTTTTTTCACGAACTTTATCCTGAGGCACGGTATTTTCGGTTATGACCGGATAACGACCGGAAATTGTTCCGGCAAAAAACAAGATGATGTATCATTATGGCCATTTCTGGGGGATGGGTGGATGGATCGTCGGTATCTTTTTCCTCATTATCGTGGTTGTTCTTATATTGGCGGGAATAAACAGGCGTACGGGAACCGAACATTACCGCAGGGATAATGCAATGGAAATCCTTCGTGAGAGATACGCAAGGGGTGAAATTTCAAAGGAAGAATTCGAGGAACGAAAAAAAGATTTATCCTGAGTAGAGAATAAAAAAAGGTTGCCTCTGAAGGAAAATTAATCATTGTAACAACCCTTAGAAGACCGGGGACGATATCTGAAGGTTTTTTCCGGAATGGATCCCGGAAAGATTCAGGTTACCGGTCAATGGACTGATTAATTTTACGCTTCATAAGACAACCTTATTTTGCTTTCACTTTATATATTCTTTTTATAATCCTGAACTTTCCGTAATTGAAACTCCGTTTTTCAGGAGATCTTTCTCCGCGTGTTCGAAATTTTCCCTTTCCAGCGGCTGGGTTGCATCCTTAACAAGGTAGGTCCTGAACCCTTCTTTGACGGCATCTTTCGCCGTGTAATAAACGCATATTTCAGCGGCCAGACCGGAAATAAAAACATCGGTGATGCCTTTGCCCCTTAGATACCCGGCCAGCCCGGTGGATTTCAGATGACCGTTGTCATAAAACCCGCTGTAGCTGTCGATATCATTATCCATTCCCTTTCTGAATATAGCCTCTGCGGGTTTAAGATCAAGGTCGCCCGCAAATTCCGCACCCTCGCTACCCTGTATGCAGTGATCGGGCCAGAGGACCTGCTCAATATCTCCCATCCTGATCCGGTCACCCGGTTTGTGTCCCGGGTGATTATTGGCAAAACTCCTGTGTGTGGCAGGATGCCAGTCCTGGGTTGCAACTACCAGATCGAACTTGTGCGATATCCGGTTCACAGTTTCAATGATCTTATCTCCATTGGGAACCGGAAGCGATCCTCCCGGCAAAAAATCGTTCTGTACGTCGACGATGATCAGCGCTCTCATTCTTTAGTCCGGTATTTATTCACCAGTGTGGATTTTAGTTCCTTTAATTTTTCACTAATACCTATCTTATAAACATGCGGATAACTAAATCGTTTGAATTCATCGGGTAAATTTAAGAGCCGCGATCGTGAAAATCCGGCGATCTGATCCGGTCGATCCTTCCCGTCGACCATTTTTCCTTCCTTCATGACTATCTTCAGCAGGGGTTCTTTTTTAAGCTGACTGATCCTGAGTGATTTCAGGGGTTCGAAAGGATGATGCATCGTATCCGGGACATCCTCCCCCTCAAGGGTAACTATATCTCCACCGTAAAAGCTGCCATCCTCACTTAGAAGTCTGTAAACCTGCTTAATTCCGGGAAGGGTGATCTTACTGCTGTTTTCCGAAATTTTCAGCCTGGGACGGCCGGCTGAAAAAGCGAGTTTGTACACGCCGTCGAGCGCCGCATCGGGCTCGCCGGTAACCAGGCTGGTGCCCACTCCGAAAATATCGATCGGCGCCCCCTGATCCCGGATACTTTTGATCAGGTATTCGTCGAGCTGGTTGGATGCTACGATCTTCACATACCCGAGTCCGGCATCATCGAGCTGCCTGCGGGCTCTTTTTGAAAGATAGGCCAGGTCGCCGCTGTCGAGCCTGATGGCGACAAGCCTTTGACCCTTGCTTTCCATCTCCCTGGCAAGGATTATGGCATTCGGCACCCCCGATCGCAGGGTATCGTATGTGTCGACCAGAATTATCGTATTTTCCGGGTGTGCGGCGGCATAGTTCCGGAAGGCCGAAAGTTCGTCTTCATGACTCTGGATAAAGGAATGTGCCATGGTACCTGCCGCCGGGATGCCGTGGATGAGGGCACCCAAAACATTGCTTGTGGAGTTGAATCCACCGATGATGGCAGCACGGGACGCCTGTATCGCTCCATATCCCTGTGCCCTCCGGAAACCGAATTCGCTGAGGACGCTGTCTCCGGCAACCTGGCGCATACGGGCTGCCTTGGTGGCCACAAGCGACTCGTAATTCAGAACATTCAGGAGGAGCGTCTCTATAACCTGCGTTTCTATGATATTTCCTTCCACCCTTAAAACGGGCCGGGTGGGGAAGATGAGATCCCCTTCCCGGGAGGCATAAATATCACCCTTAAAACGGAAGGAACGGAGGTACTCCAGAAACCGTTTGTCCAGGTTCTGGTTTTCCAGGAAGCGGATATCCTCATCGCTGAAATGGAAATCACTAAGTATATCCAATACATCCTGCAATCCGGCGAATATCACATATCCGCCGTTAAAAGGCATCTTCCTGAAGAAATAGTCGAAACAGGCCGGGGTATCTTTCTGGCCGCTGAGGAAATATACCTGGGCCATGGTTATTTCGTAATAATCCGTATAACTCCCGGTTATGCTGAAGGATTCCATAAGGGCTTTCGTTAGACCATGTAGGTAACGCCGCGGCGCCGGGTATTGTTTACCGGGCATGGGCAACATAGGATTGAAGGGTTTGAAATGGTTTGAAATGGTTTGAAATGGTTTCAGGTGGTTTCAGGGAATTTAACCACAGATTTCACAGATTATCACAGATTAGCTTCGTGATACCAATTAATATTCATCCGTGATTATCCGCACAAATCCGTCAAATCCGCGTTCCTCTTCCACTTCACCAATCACCAAATCACCAAATAAGCCTGAAACCATATCAAACCATATCAAACCATATCAAACCATATCAAACCATATCAAACCATATCAAACCATTTCAAACCACATCAAACAATCTTTAACAATTAAACCCGTATTCCATTTTAATCTTCACTCCGTCCTGATCGCCGTAGCCGGGCTGATCCTCGACGCCTGGAAAGCCTGGAAAAGGGTCGTAGCCGTCCCGATGAGCAGCAGGGAGAAAAGTACGATCGCGAACCATAAGGGGTTGATATGGATCCGGTAGGCAAAGTTCAAAAGCCATTTATCCATCAGGAACCAGGCGAGGGGGAAAGAAATGAGGACGGAGTACAGGATGGGCCTGATATTGTCGCGAATGATCAGCATAACAATGTTCAGCGTATTGGCGCCGTTGGTTTTGCGGATACCGATCTCCCTGGTCCGGGTGGTTACGGAATAGGATACCAGCCCGAAGAGCCCGAGAGCGGCAACGATGATGGCCAGAACGGAGAACAACTGCATCAGACGGCGGGTATGATCTTCCGCACGGTAGAGTTTTTTGAAGTCCTCATCGAAAAAATAGTATACCAGGGGATTGGCCTGGGTGAACTCTCCCCATACCGACTTGATCTTGTTCAGGGCCTGGAGGTGATTTCCTTCCTTCAGCCTTACCATGATATAACCGTCGAAATATTCAGTGGTATTCAGAATAACGATAGGCCGGATCTTGCTGTGCAGCGACTCGAAATGAAAATCCTTCACCACTCCGACGATGGGCATACGGCTCTCCACGCTGTCCTGGTTGCTGAGATAAAGATAATTACCAACCGGCTCGGTCATGCCCATCTCCCTTGCAGCAGTCTCATTGATCACTACATTTAACCCTTCGGTGTATTCTCTGCTGAAGAAACGTCCTTCGGTCATCTTCAGGCCCAGTACATCCGCAAAATCGTAACTGACATTCATGACGGCTGATAATAAGGTTCTCGGTGAGCCGTCCCTGATATACTGGAAGCCGTTGGCACCTACCTGGCGGCATAGCATCCCCGCACTGAGACTCGTCTTTTCAACCTCGGGGAGCTTACCCAGTTCGTCCAGAAAACTTTTCACCGAGGTCTTTATGGGATCCGTACGTTCGATCACCAAAATCTTTTCCTTATCGAAACCCAGTTGTTTGGACTGGACGTAATTCAACTGCCGGCTGACCAGGATAACGGCAAGCAGGATGACTCCCGTGATGATGAACTGGAAGGTCACCAGGGTATTTCTGAAAATAAAACCTTTCCCCTTCTTGTTCGGGAGTGCCCGGATCACATCAATAGGCCTGTAGGAAGAAAGAACGATGGCGGGGTACAGGCCGGAGAGAAAACCTACAATAATAATGATCCCTGCAGCAGAGATCCAGAACCAGCCCTGATCGAGGTAAAATCCGGTCAGGTCATAGGTGGTGATCTTTTTAAAAATGGGAACCGCGAATTCGACAATGACCATGGCCATGATGAAAGAGAGAATCGTCAGGAGGAAAGATTCGCCCACGAACTGGCCAATGAGCTGCCTGCGGCTTGACCCCACGACTTTTCGTATGCCTACTTCCCTCGCCCGCTTCACCGCCCTGGCAGTGGAAAGGTTGATGAAATTGATACAGGCGAGAAGAAGGATGAGAATGGCGACACTGATAAATATGCGGACATACTCCAGGTTCCCGTTTTCCTCGATCTCGAATTTTCCATGAGATTTCAGGTGGATGTCACTTAGGGGAGAAATATCCAGGCTTACCTTCGTACCTGAATTCATGAGCTGTTCTTCCGACATGCCCAGGATTTTGGTTAACTGCGGTATGGCCCGTTGAACATATAAGGTGTCGATTTTCTCTGTTATCGCTACCGGATCAGCGCCATCCTGAAGCCTTATGTAGGTGTACATATTCAGGTTGACGAGAATATTCTGGTCGGCAATACCGCGGATACTACCCATCGAACCCAGGAAATCGAAATGGAAATGGCTTTGTACGGGGATATCCTCAATTACAGCCGTAACTCTCATCATTATGGTATCGATCCCTGCGTTAGGGTCTCCAAAATGGTTAGTGATCCTGATCACCTTCCCCACCGGTTCGTCATCCCCGAAATATCTGTAAGCGGTCGATTCCGTCATCACTATCGTATAGGGTTCGCTAAGACAGCCTTTCTGAGTTCCTTTGAGGAATTTCAGGCTGAAAAAATCAAAAAAACTGGTATCGACAAAGGCAAATTTGTCTTCGTACCATGCGCTTTCCCCATATTTCACCGCCCGGTTCTGGCTATTGAAGATCCGTGTTGCCCCCGTTATTTCCGGGAACTCGCTAAGCAATATGGCCGAAAGGGCTGCAGGCGTGATCCCCTCATCCAGACTTTCCCCGCCGAAGGTGCCGTGAAAATTCACCCTGTAAATGTTTTCATAACCAACATTGTAACGGTCAAACCCGAGTTCAAAAAAAACGAAGATCAGGATCAGCATCGTGGCTGCCATGCCGATGGCCAGCCCAGTGATATTGATCAATGAATATCCTTTCTGGCGGATAAAGAAACGGATAGCTACTTTGATATAATTTCGGATCATGAAGGGTAATTTTAGACAAGTTAAGTATTGTTGTTACAGTTGTGGCGCACGAAGGAAGCATTCAATTTTCAAGCAACCTTTTCGCAGAATGACTGTTGAGCCAGACTCAATATTATCTCTGCTCAGGTGTGACAAATCGGACACAGAGCAGGTATCTTTTTCCGGTTTCCAGGCCCAGGTCCGCAATGTTCAAGTCTTCAAATTTTTTCACAAAGACGTTGGCCAGCAGGCAGTTCTCACAATTGATCTTTTCCACCTTTACCTTCGAGTTTTCATCAAGTCTGAAGCTGACCTGCACAACCGCACTTTCATCGAAATATTTAACCCAGGCGATCTGGTTCAGGCGGGAAGAGATAAGGTTGCTTACCTTTTTTTCGATAGTCTTACCGTAAGGTTCAGTTGCATAATTATTGTAGCTGGGTGCTAACAGCATAATCAGCAATGCGGGTGTGAAAAGTTTAATTTTCATACTATAATAATTTTGATTTTAAGGTATAATGGAACCCACATGGTCGATTATTATAAAGTTATCTTTGTGTTGTCATCAATCCTGTGGGATTCATTTTCAAAAAAATTAATATTTCTGGTTTCTTTTAACAACTTCTGATTTACCTTTGAGAGAAAGAACCTGACCGGAAAATTCAAGACTTGTGCCAAATCACTTAGAGCCTTGACTAATAGATGAATACGTAATGAGAGTTAGCTTTTTTGAAATGCTTGTGTAACATTTCATTACAAGGGGTGGACACCTGTCAGTTAACCTAAATCCGGAGCCATGCCCATTACCGGTTCCATACTCATTATCGACGATAACCGCCAGGTACTTGAGACTCTGAAGTTCCTGCTGGGGTTTCATTTCCGCAGGGTCGAATGCATGACCAATCCGAACATCCTTCCTTCAAAGCTGGGCAAAGAGAAATTTGATGTATATCTTCTGGATATGAATTTCAGGGCAGGGATCAATTCGGGAAACGAAGGACTTTTCTGGCTGAAGGAGATCATAAGGATGGATCCGGCCGCGGTGATCGTGATGATCACGGCCTACGGGGATGTGAATCTTGCCGTCCGGGCAATGAAGAGCGGGGCTGCAGACTTCATTCTTAAACCCTGGGACAATAACCAGCTGGTGGAGGTCCTGAAATCGGCTCTTAAACTGCATGAGTCGAAGCAAAAAATGCATATACCGGGTAAGGAAGATGAAAGCTTTGCTCCCGCCGGCGAAGATGCGGGACCGTATCTTCCACCTGAGATGGTCAGGAGCAATTCGGATAAGATGAACCGGTTATGGTCGACGGTGGCCCGGGTGGCACCTACAGATGCGAATATCCTTATCCTGGGGGAGAACGGGACCGGCAAGGAGGTTGTTGCGAGAGAAATACACCGTTTGTCCACCAGAAAGGACAGGATCTTTCTTACGGTTGACCTCGGCGCTGTTCCTGAGACATTGATGGAAAGTGAGTTATTCGGTCATATGAAAGGAGCCTTCACCGATGCCAGTGAAGATAAGCCCGGGAAATTCGAGGCTGCAGGAGGAGGTACACTTTTCCTCGATGAGATCGGTAACCTGAATCTGTCTGCCCAGTCGAAATTACTTTCCGTACTACAGCGAAGGGAAATCGTCCGTCTCGGCTCGACACGGTCAGTCAAAGTTGACATACGCCTGGTCTCCGCCACCAATCAGCCTCTTGGAGAAATGATCGGGAGCGGGGATTTCCGGGAGGATCTTTATTACCGGCTTAACACCATCACCCTGGAGATACCTCCATTAAGGGAAAGGACCGGGGATATCCCTGCCCTTGCCGCTTTTTTTGTGCAGGAATATGCGGAAAAATACAAACGGCGGCTTAAAAATCCCGGGGATGATACGCTGAAAAAACTGCTGTCGTATCATTGGCCGGGGAATATACGTGAATTACGGCATGCAGTCGAGAAAGCCGTGATCCTCAGCGAGGGAAATAAGTTACAACCGGAAGATTTCAGCTTCACCTTCGCCAATAAATCTTCCTTTTCGCCTTTACAGCCGCTGACGCTCGAAGAGCTGGAAAAAAATGCCATTTCGGAAGCAATCATAAGGAACCGTGGGAATTTTTCCGATACGGCCATTGAACTCGGGATATCAAGGCCCACACTTTACAGGAAAATGCAGAAATATGGTCTTTAGAAGATTTTATCTCCTCCTTGTGACCCGGATCCTTATCCTGGCGGCCAATGCGATATTATCCGGCTATTTCGTATTCCGGCCCGGATATGTCTTCACCAGTATTTTCCTGGCAGTCCTGTTCGTCGCCCAGGTCATCTCGCTCATTTATTTTTTGAACAGGATCAATAATCAGCTGGCTACCTTTGCTGAATACATCGGGAATGAGGACCCGAAGGTTTCTTTCACAGAAAAGGGATCGCTGATCAATGATAAACAGCTTTTCAAATATTTCAGCCATCTTTCCGATATCGTTGCCGGTTACAGGAGCAGGGAAAAGCGCTGGCAGTCCCTGCTGGATCAGTCCATTGGAAATATTGAGGCAGGGATACTGGTATTGGGAAGCGATTATCGAATTGAAGTGGTGAACCGGAAAGCCCGGTCATTTCTGAATCTGGGACATGAAAGGGGTCCTGGCTGGATGAAATTTGCCGATCCCGGGCTTCTTTTTGCCATCCAATCCATCGGGTCCGGACAGCGTAAAATTTATAAATATGTTCAGAAGGATAATTACCGCCAGCTCCTTCTGCGTTCGACAACCTTCCGGCTGTACGAGGAAGAACTCAAACTTGTTTATATGCAGGATATCCGGAACGAGCTCCAGGATAAGGAGATGGAAAGCTGGCAGAAACTCATCCGTGTGATAACGCATGAGGTCAACAATACGGTTTCCCCCGTAACTTCCCTCACGACGCTCCTTCTTGAGCAGTTAATTTCGAGGGATAAAAAGGTAAGTTTCGCATCCGACGGAAATGAACTCTGCGATAAAACCATTGAAGGATTAAGGATCATCAATGAGAGAAACGAAGGACTGCTAAGGTTCGTCAGGGAATTCAGGTTTTCGGCTCTGCCTCCGAGGATCACTCCTGTTCATTTCAGTGTAAATGAAACATTCAGGGATACAGGTGCTTTGTTTACCGTGATTCTGGCAGACCGGAATATCCTTTACAGCCATTATTGCCAGCCAGAAACCCTTATATTGTTTGCCGATCAGTCATTATTTTCACAGGTGATGATCAACCTGGTTAAAAATGCCATCGAGAGTTTTGAGGGAACAACCATCGACGGCCGGGAGATTACATGCACAGGGAAGATCGATGAGGAAGACCGGACGGTGATCGAAGTTGCGGATAACGGTCCGGGAATTCCCGGCAGCATCCTCGACAGGATCTTCATTCCTTTTTTCACCACACGCGAAAAAGGGAACGGCATCGGGCTGAGTTTTTCGAGGCAGGTGGTCCGCAAACACCACGGAACCATCGAAGTCTTCTCCGAATACGGCAGGGGCAGCCGCTTTGTGATCAAGATCTAGGAAAGGAAACCCAACCCTCGAACCGCAGGTAAGGATCGTTCAGAAACTTCATCTGAAACCTGTGATTTGGTGAAGTGGAAGAGGAAGAGGAAGAGGAACGCGGATTTGACGGATTTGTGCGGATAATCACGGAGTTAATCTGTGATAATCTGTGAAATCTGTGGTTAAACTCCCTGAAGAATTTGGTGATTTGTTGAGTTGTTGATTTGTTGAATGGAGTTGAAACCACCTGAAACCAATTCAAACCATCTCAAACCATCTCAAACCATCCTCAAACCAATTCAAACCATTTCAAACCATCTCAAACCATCTCAAACCATTTCAAACCATCTCAAACTAAACTCCCCCCTCCACCAGCCCCAACGCCTCCGCCACCACGAACATACTCCCGCCGATAAAGATCATATCCTCTTTGGCTGCGGCATTTTTAGCGGCTTCAACGGCCTTGTGAACGGAAGGATAGGGTTTGCCGCGGAGACCGGCGGCTTTCCCCGTTTTACAAAGTATATTTTCATCCAGCGCCCGGGGAATGGCGGCACGTGTGAAGTAATACACGGCGTTTGCCGGCAGAAGCTCCAGGATGGCATCGATGTCCTTGTCTGCCACCATGCCGATCACCATATGTAATTTCCGGTGAGGCGTGGCGGCTATCTGATTCACGACTTCTTTCATTCCGTGGGCATTGTGGGCTGAATCACAAATGATGAGGGGATTATAACCCAGTTCCTCCCAGCGGCCCCTGAGGCCGGTAAGGGAGACCACATCATCGATACCGCTGTAAACGGCCATTTCCGGTATGGTAAATCCCCGTTCCCGCAGGATATCAATGCTTTTGAGTACGGACGGGATGTTTTTCATCTGGTACATCCCGGTGAGCCCGGATTGGAGTCCGCTGTACACATCCTGCCTGCCTGCACGGATGTGGAATACCTGCTTACGCGCGGCAGTGAGGGTACTGTACCCGACCTGGTAGATATCCCCTGCGAAATAAAGCGGGGAGCCGGTTTCCTTTGCTTTTTGCGTGAAGACAGGCATGGTCTCATCCTGTTTTTCACCGATAACTACCGGCTTCCCCGGTTTGATGATACCGGCTTTTTCAGCGGCGATCTTTTTAAGAGTATCTCCCAGGAAAACCATATGATCCAGGCCGATATTGGTAATGACCGACAATTCGGGATCGATAATATTCGTGGAATCCAACCGGCCACCCATACCCGTTTCGATCACGGCTACCTCGACCTTATGGCGGGCAAAATGGGAGAAAGCCATAATGACCGTGATCTCAAAAAAGGAGGGTTGAATTTTTTCCATCATAGCCCGGCATTCTTCGACAAAGGAAACCACTTCATCCTCCGGGATCATCTGTCCGTTGATCCGGATCCGCTCCCTGAAGTCGAGCAAATGCGGCGAAGTATACAGGCCGGTTTTGAAACCCGCTTCCTGGAGGATGGCTGCCAGCATATGGGATACCGAGCCTTTGCCGTTCGTGCCGGCAATATGAATGCTTTTGAATGTGCGGTGCGGATGCCCGGCCCACTCATCCAGCGCAAGCGTATTATCGAGATTGGCTTTGTAGGCAGCAGCACCCGTCCGCTGAAACATCGGCAGGTTACTGTAAAGATAATCGAGTGTTTCCCGGAAATTCATTTATCGATTTGTCGTATATGGTGAAGTTGAAGAGGAACACGGATCCGGAAGAATTTGGTGATTTGGTGATTTGGTGATTTGGTGAATGGAGTTCAAACCATTTCAAACCATCCTCAAACCATTTCAAACGACATCAAACCATTTCAAACAACATCAAACCATTTCAAACAACATCAAACCATTTCAAACCATTTCAAACGACATCAAACCATTTCAAACCATTTCAAACGACATCAAACCATTTCAAACCATCTCAAACAATCAAAACCGCGATCATCCGTCAAAATCCGTTCCGATAGCCATATAGCCATCGGAATCCGCGTTCCACATTCATCTTCCCTTAATCTAAAAACAATATTTTCCAAAAAACGCACTTATCAACATGTTATCAACCGGTCACCGGGAGTGATTTTTACTATATTTACCGGGAGCAAATTTAGTCAAACCAGAATAGATTGCATGAAGAAAGCTAGGAAGATCTTTGTACTGGACACCAACGTACTCCTTCATGATTACAAATGTATCTACAATTTCCGTGAAAATGATATCATCATACCCATCACCGTTCTCGAGGAACTCGATCACTTTAAGAGGGGGAGTGATATTATCAATTTTCAGGCACGCGAATTTACCAGGGAATTGGATAAGATATCAGGTGATCAGTTATTTAACGGGGGATTACCTCTTGGTAAGGGGATGGGTAAACTGTCCATCGAAACGGGAAAGCCTTTTTCCGAAAAACTGGGAAACTCATTTCCGGAGAACACTCCCGACCACCGGATACTGGCTATAGCGGAATTTGTCCATGCCAAATTCAAGGACCGCCCGGTCATCCTGGTAACCAAGGATATCAATCTCAGGATGAAGGCCAAATCGCTGGGGATCATGTCCCAGGATTATGAGAATGACAAGGTTAAGAATATTGATGATATCTATCGCGATATTCATGTTTTTGATAACTCCGAGACGGAAACGATAACGCGACTTTATAAGCAGTTTGAAGGAATACCCCCGTCTGATTTCAAGATCACGGAGGAACCGGTGGCCCATCAGTATTTTATTTTCAAAAATAACAATGCCAGCGCTCTCGCCCATTACGATCCCTACAACAAGGTGATCAACAGGGTGGAGAAGCTGAAGACTTACGGGATTGAGCCGAGAAATGCTGAGCAGACTTTTGCCTTTGATGCTTTACTGAGGCCGGAGGCACAGTTGGTTGCCCTAACGGGTAAGGCCGGTACGGGAAAGACCCTTTTGGCCCTGGCCGCAGCACTTCACCAACGGAAAATGTACACCCAGATCTTTCTCGCCCGGCCCATCGTCCCCCTGGCAAACAAGGATATGGGATTCCTCCCGGGAGATGTGAATGAGAAAATGGCTCCGTATATGCAGCCGCTTTTTGACAACCTCGCTGTGATCAAGCAGAAATTTGCACCGACAAGCAAGGAATTCCTGAAGATCGAAGAGTTGCTCAAAACAGAAAAACTCGTGATCACCCCTCTGGCTTATATCAGGGGACGGAGTCTTTCCCGCGTCTTCTTCATCGTCGATGAAGCACAGAACCTCACCCCGCACGAAGTGAAAACCATCATCACCAGGGCAGGGGAGGGAACGAAAATGGTATTTACAGGGGATATTCAGCAGATCGATTCCCCTTATCTCGATACAAAATCAAACGGCCTTTCATACCTCGCCGACAGGATGAAGGGCCAGGAAGTGTTTGCCCATGTCAACCTTGTGAAGGGCGAAAGAAGTTACCTGGCCGATCTCGCCAGCAGCCTTCTTTAAATTGAAAAGGTTTGTCCGGCCTTTTTAATTTTTAATTCCGGGATCCGGTGTTTTGTGTGTTTGCACCGGATCCCACTTTTTATTTGTTGATTTATTGATTTGTTGATTTGTTGATTGGGGGATAAAAAATCCGTGTAAATCAGTGCTCATCCGTCCAATCCGTGTTCCCGGAAGAATTTGGTGATTTGGTGATTTGGTGAGGTGGAAGAGTAAGAGGAACACGGATCCGGAAGAATTTGGTGATTTGTTGAGTTGTTGATTTGTTGAATGGAGTTGAAACCATTTCAAACCATTTCAAACCAATTCAAACCAATTCAAACCATTCTGTGATAATCTGTGTAATCTGTGGTTAAACTTTCCGAAACCAATTCAAACAATCTCAAACCATTTCAAACCATTTCAAACCATCTTATCCTCTCCAGAGGAGGAACCTGAACTCTGGCAGGGCCTTATATGTTGTTAGGTCTGAAGATCAAATCCCGGAAATTTTAATATTATTCAGATGAAAACACTTTATATCGTAAGACATGCAAAATCATCGCGTGATTACCCGAAGGTGAAAGATATTGACCGTCCGCTTAAGGAACGTGGAATCCACGATGCAGATCTTGTAGCCAGGAGACTCAAAAAAACGGGTCGCCGGCCGGAACTTATCATAACCAGTCCGGCTACCCGTGCATTGCATACGGCTACCATTTTCAGGCGTATCCTCGATATCCCCGAACCGGCTTTTAAACTTGACAATACCTTGTATGATGCCACTGTCGATGATATCCTCGAGGTCGTTTACGGGGTTGGGGATGAAGTCTCTTCCGTGATGATCTTCGGTCACAACCCTTCATTCACCTATATTGTAAACGATCTTACGAGCCTCAACCTGGACAACCTTCCCACCTCGGGTCTGGTCATTGCAGAATTCAACACCGGCAAATGGACGGAAATTGACAGGCAATATGTTACCTTCGAATTTCTCGACTATCCAAAAAAAGCCTAGAATTATTATCTTTGTCCCATATGAAGCAACGCAAGATCATAAACCGGGAAATAAGTTGGCTCTCCTTTAATGAAAGAGTTCTTCAGGAAGCGGCGGATACGAATGTCCCGCTTGTTGAAAGACTAAGGTTTCTCGGGATTTTTTCAAATAATCTCGACGAGTTTTTTAAAGTCAGGGTCGCTACAATAAAACGGATGATCGATGTGGAGGAAAAGACGGGCCGGCCGAATAAGGACAGGCCGAAGGAAGTCCTTAACCAGATCCAGCAGTTCGTTATTCTTCTCCAGCGGAAATTTGAAAATATCTATGCCGAGGTAAAATCCGAACTCGAAAAGGAAAAGATCAACATCATCAATGAAAAGCAACTAAACCGGCAGAAAGCAGAATTCGTGAAGAATTATTTTGTGGAGAAGGTCTTGCCTGTTCTTACCCCGATCATGCTTCACAATGTGAGAAATTTTCCCGACCTGAAGGATAAATCCATTTACCTTGCCGTAAAGATGACAAGCAAGGACCCCGAAGTGGAAATGGAATATGCCATTATAGAGATCCCGGAGGAGAGGCTGGGCCGTTTTCTCCTGTTTCCCATACGGAGCCGTAAATATGTCATCCTGCTCGATGATGTGATCCGTTTCGGACTCAGTATCCTGTTCGAACAGTTCCATTTTGATCATTTCGAAGCCTATACCATCAAGCTTACCCGCGATGCCGAACTCGACATCGACAACGATCTTTCAAAAAGCTTCCTGGAGAAGATCGACGAGTCGGTGACCGACCGTAAGAAAGGACAACCGGTAAGATTTGTCTATGACGAATCCATCCCCAAAGACTTGCTCAATTACCTCATTCGCAGGCTGGAGCTCGATGAGGATGATAATCTCATTCCCGGGGGAAGATATCATAATTTCAAGGATTTTATGAAGTTCCCTAACCTTGGTCAGGATCACCTCCAGTACCCGAAGCTTCCCCCTATGGTGCACCCTGCCCTGAAACACAATGAAAATCTTTTTGAGGTGGTCTCCAAAAAGGATATCCTTTTGCATTTTCCATACCAGACCTTCAATCATTATATCAACTGGCTCCGGATGGCTTCCATGGATCCCGGCGTCGTTTCCGTAAGTACCACCCTTTACCGCGTCGCCCATGATTCTGCGGTGATCAATGCACTGATCAATGCCGCCCTTAACGGGAAACAGGTGAATGTGAACATCGAACTGCAGGCGCGGTTTGATGAGAAATCCAATATCTACTGGTCCAAACGGTTGGAGGAGGTCGGGGCCAATGTGACTTTTGGGATTAAGAGCCTCAAGGTACACAGCAAACTGACCCTGATCCGGAGAATGGAAAACGGGAGAGCTGTGGATTACGCGGCTGTGGGTACAGGTAATTTCCACGAAGGCACCGCGCAGGTTTATTCCGATCTTTTCCTTCTCAC
Organism: uncultured Bacteroidales bacterium; assembly: GCA_963771005.1. GTDB lineage: Bacteria > Bacteroidota > Bacteroidia > Bacteroidales > DASQZK01. The sequence goes on along the minus strand of CAVYRO010000002.1, from coordinate 1,749,332 downwards.
GAAGGATAAAAGGATCACCTCCGAGATCTGGAGGATCTTTGACTTTTTTGACAATACCTATAAGAATTATAAATATCAGCATCTTATCGTTTCGCCAAATTTCCAGCGCAGCAAACTCTACCTTCTAATTGACAATGAGATCAATAATGCACGTGCAGGTAAAGAAGCATATATTATCCTTAAGATCAATAACCTTGTTGACAGGAATATGATCACCAAGTTGTACCAGGCAAACAATGCAGGCGTAAAGATCAAGCTTATCGTACGGGGCATATGCTCTCTCATTACCGGGGTACCCGGGCAAAGCGAGAATATTGAGGCCATCAGCATTGTGGATAAATACCTCGAGCATTCAAGGATCTTTGTCTTTGCAAACGGGGGCGATGAACTTTACTATATCTCATCGGCTGACTGGATGACAAGAAATATCGATAACCGGATAGAGGTAAGCGCCCCGATCTTCGATAAGGACCTGCAGCAGGAATTGAGGCATATCATCGATATCCAGCTAATGGATAATGTAAAGACCCGGATCATCGACGAAAAACAGAGTAACCACTACAAAAGGGTGGATGGCGAAAAGCCGGTCCGTTCACAGATCGAACTCTACAAGTTTTACAAGCAGCTGAGTATGAAAAACTGGCCGGCATAATGTCTCGCCAGGTACCACTGCCACTCCCGCCGCCATGCCAAACTCCCCCTGACAATGAAAACGCCGGAAATCTGCAAAAGGCTTATTGCCGGAAGCCCGGTTAACTGCGGGATTGTATGAATTTTATCATCCCGGAGGCAATTATTGAAGAATTTGGGTAGCTTTAATGAGGAAACAAACGTAAGACTAACTTTAAAAGGATTACAATTAATCACAGAGTATATGGATTTTCAGAAAATTTGTACCGGGATGCAGGAAATCGTAAGGAATACAGCATCTTATATTGTGACGGAAAGGAATAAACACGCTGAGCTTGATGTGGAGGTTAAGGGACGGCATAATTATGTGACAAAGGTTGATAAACAAGCGGAGGAAATGCTCGTGAAGGAAATGCTCGCGCTTATTCCGGAATCCGGCTTTATCACCGAAGAAGGTACTTCTTCCGGAAGGAAGGAAAGATTTAACTGGGTTATCGATCCCATCGACGGTACAACAAATTTCATACACGGGCTTCCTCCTTATGCAATAAGTGTTGCGCTGATGGATTATAATGAGATCGTTGCAGGGGTCATATTCGAAATGGGCCTGCAGGAATGTTTTTATGCATGGAAGGGCAGCCCGGCATTTCTGAACGGGAAGGAGATCCGGGTTTCCTCCAGGGAGAAAGTAAGTGATTCCCTTATCGCCACCGGGTTTCCTTATACAAATTTTCAAATGCTCGATAAGTTCATGGGCTCTCTGATCTATTTTATGGAGAACTCCCATGGTTTGCGCAGGCTCGGATCAGCGGCAACCGACATTGCATATACCGCCTGCGGGAGGTTTGAGGGGTTCTATGAGTTCGGACTGAATCCCTGGGATGTGGCGGCCGGGGTGCTTATACTGAAACAGGCCGGCGGCAGGGTCTCCGATTTTGATGGTGGTACCGATTACCTCTTCGGCGGGGAGATCGTGGCTTCCAATGGAGTCGTGTTTGAAGAATTCCTGGAAGTCATTAAAAAATTTATGAGGGGCTGATACAATGAAAGTCCTGGTATACCGGATATTATATGGATTCGTCAGGACGATTGCATACCTGCCACTGGATACGCTTTATTTCTTTTCGGCGCCTCTCCGTTTTCTTACCAGGTATGTCGTACGTTACAGGCGAAAGATAGTCCTGGATAATTTACGCAGATCCTTTCCCGGACTTCCCGAAAAGGAAATTAAAAAAACAGCTGCTTCTTTCTACCGTTATTTTTCAGAGCTGATCATGGAAAATATCAAGGTGATCGATTTCAGCAAAGATGAACTGGCGGACAGGATCCGGTTCAGGGATACCTCGATCATAGACCGATATTTTGAAGAGGGCCGGTCCGTGGTCGCTATTTCCGCCCATTACGGAAACTGGGAGTGGCTCCAGGGCCTGGCTCCTGATATCAGGCACCAGCCGGTAGCCGTCTATAAGCCGATGAGTAATAAGGACATGAATGATATATTTGTCAGCCAGAGATCGAAATTCGGTGCGGAAATGGTCTCCATGCGCGATATCATAAGGACCCTTCGCAAATACAACCGTCAGAATAAGCCCACGCTCTCCATGTATATATCGGACCAGTCACCGGTTTGGGAGGAGATCCAGTACTGGACTACCTTCATGAACCAGCTCACTCCCGTATATCTGGGCCCGGAAAAGATAGCCAGGGAATTCGGAATGGCCGTCGTATGCTTCAGAATGCATGTCGTTGGCAGAGGAAGGTACGAGGTTGAGATCATCCCGGTATCGGAAAATGCAAAACTGGAAGAGGAATATGCCATCACGGAAAGGCATGTCAGGATCCTCCAGGAAACGATTGGGGAGAAGCCGGAATTCTGGCTATGGTCTCACCGGCGATGGAAGCTTACCCGAAAAAGGGAGAGGGAGGAAAAGCGGGGGCATTTCAGGTTCAAAGGTCAGTTTATCAACCGGAAAACAAAAAACACCGCCAATGCTTAAGGCTGCAGTCGTCATATTGAACTGGAACGGCGAAGCGCATCTCAGGAAATTTCTGCCGGGTGTGGTGCAGAATACCGAAGCACCGGGCATCGAAGTTGTTATCGCCGATAACGGGTCGACCGACGGATCGCTTATTTACCTCCGTGAAACATTTCCGGCAATACGGGTTATCGAATTTGAAAAGAATTACGGATTTGCCGGGGGATACAACAAGGCGCTTGCCGGTCTCATGGCTGAATATTTCGTTCTCCTTAATTCCGATGTTGAGGTTACCCCCGGATGGCTGGATCCGCTGATCAAGGCGCTCGATAACGATACTCTCGTGGCTTCCGCAATGCCCAAGATACTGGCTTATGATCTCCCGGGGTATTTTGAATACGCCGGGGCCGCGGGAGGTTTTATCGATTCCACGGGATATCCTTTTTGCCGCGGCAGGATCTTCGACTCACTCGAAATGGATTACGGTCAGTACGATACGCAAACCGAAGTATTCTGGACCACGGGGGCATGCATGATCGTGCGAGGGCCCCTCTATAAGCTCGCAGGGGGACTCGATCCTTTCTTTTTTGCCCATTTTGAGGAGATCGATCTTTGCTGGAGATTGAAAAACCGGGGTTATAAACACCTCTTCATTCCTTCCTCTACGGTATTTCATATAGGCGGAGGAACGCTACCTGCCTCCAATCCCTGGAAAACATACCTGAATTTCAGGAACAGTCTTTTCATGCTCTATAAAAATCTGCCCGGGGAAAAACTTATTTCCACTATTTTCAGGCGGCTGCTTCTCGACGGTCTTTCGGCTGGCCGGTTTCTGCTGGCAGCAAAGTTCCGTGATACCTGGTCGATCGTTTCCGCACATGCTTCCTTTTACCGGCACTACCGGAAATACCGGGACTTCAGGAAGGAGGAAAAACGGTTCATCACCCGTGAGAGCCACCGGCAGATCTATCCGCGGAGTATCGTGATCGATTATTTCATACGGAAAAAATATACCTTTCTCTCATTGAAATGGAAGGAGATAAATGTGTAACGCGGATTCCGATAGCCATCGAAATCCGCATTACACATTCATCTTATTTTTCTTCTCATCTAGGCGACTGTAATTCCCCCGTCTACATATCCCGGTTGTGCCCATGACAGTGCGTGGGGCCCTGCGAGGGGAGCCATCCGCAATTCCAGTTCATGCCTGTCGATACGGGATGTCCCATTCTTGCTGAATTCCCTGGCGATCCTGAGGTTCTCCTGCAGGGAGGGTAGTCCGAAATGGCCGATAAGCACACCACTTACGCCGTTCTGGGTCCAGGCGTGCTCAAGAAGTTCCTGCGGAGAGGCATTCTGACCGACGATATCCCGGAACACCTTCATCGAGATAACTCCCGTATTTTTTTTCCGGGCGGCAGGCAGGGCCGTATTGGCATAATCGCCATAACGGGTGGCATTCATGGCAAGAAGCGCTGCATCAAAATCCAGGACATCGAGCAATTCCATGGATCTGTCTGCGCTGTCCATGGAGGAGATCCCGACGTGTTTTACCATACCCTCGGATTTCAATTTCTGCATGGCCTTATAGAGACCTTCGATCGAAGAGGGATTGTCTTTCGGGGTTATAGCATGGATATAGAGGATATCGACATAATCGGTTTTCATCCTTTTCAGGCTGGCTTCGACAGAGGATCTGGCTTCATCAGGGTCTCTCGATTCCAGTTTTGTGGAGATAAAGATGTCTTTCCTGTATTTTGGAAGGATCTCCCCGTAGCGGTCCTCGCTGTCTGGTGATTGGGATCCGCCCTGGTTGAATGACCTGGAGGTGTAGCTGGGTGCGGTATCGAAGAGATTGATGCCTCCTTCCACGGCAGCCTCAAGGATCTTCTCCCATTCACCGTTGGGATTACGCAGGAACTGGGAACCGCCTCCGAAAGTGAGGATGGATATCTCCATGCCCGTTTTTCCAAGTTTTCTGCGCATTATGCTCTTTCCTGTATTTCCGGTTGACGAGAAGGATGAGATCAGGCCCGAAGCCGATACAGCCGCGGCCATGGTTGCCGATTGCTGTATAAATTTTCTTCTTGATAATGTAGGTTTATTCTTTTTCATACCGCAAGCTTTTTGTGTACTGATTTCTGTTCATCGTATTACCCCGCAAAAGATTCGCGGATGCAGGTAATGAGAGAAAGATCGTTTATCCCCGTACTCAGGAAACAATTCCTGTCGTAAGATGTTTACGATGGTCATTTTCAATTCGAAGAATGAATTTACCAAATGTAGGGAAACCGGCCGCCAATTAAAAATTATTGATTTCCTGATTTTTATTTCTTACTTTGAATCCACCTTTGAATATCTTAATTTCGATATAGTATTGAAGATTATATTGGTCAAATGCTGAATCCCATTATTCATGAAAAGTAAAACCCTGTATTTTGCGATGGTCCGGATGATCCTGTTCCTTATTTTGATCAGCAGCAATCTCAGGGTTCAGTCCCAGGTTTCCGGATGCCGTGTTCTTCTGCCAACTATTGATGCTTCCTATGAGGGAAAATGCAAAAACGGTCTCGCTCATGGAAAAGGCATAGCACAAGGCAAAGACACTTATGAGGGCAGTTTCCATAAGGGACTGCCCCAGGGTAAGGGCAAATACACATGGGCTGGGGGTGACTGGTATGAAGGCCAATGGAATGAGGGTGTCAGGGAAGGCCGGGGGAAAATGGTCTATACCGGTGTAAACGGTGATTCGGTGGTAAATGGTTATTGGCATAATAATGAATATGTGGGAGAAAGATTGATACCCCCATATAAAATAAGCCGGAATGTAGGAGTGATCCGGTACAATTTCACGAGAGCCGGCGGCGAACCGAATGATATAAAAATTCATTTCATGATCAGTGGGAGGGTGAATTCGGATATCGAAAATCTTTCCGTAGCCTACAGCAGCGGCAGTTCATATCATTCAGGGCCGGCGGAAGGCATAATGAATTCTGTGTTCCCCGTCGATGTTAAGATTACCTACCGGACCTGGAACCAGATCCACTCATCCCAGTCTGACGTTATTTTCGAATTCACCATTTCCGAGCCCGGCAGGTGGAATATCGTGCTTACCAACTAACGGATAAGAGTCTTCACCGTTTTTTTTTATATCCCGGCCCGCGGACGATCCTGCCGGTATATAATTCGATTTCAAAATCAAAAGATTTTTTAGCGGAGGATAGAAGGACACCTGGCGGAATAGCCGGTTATCAAACCATGGAAAGCAGGTTATCCAGGTTTTCGAATTTCTTTCGGTAATCTTCCATGGACCGTTCGATCAGGTTTAGGGCCTCCTCCAGTCCATAGGTATGGGTAATCTCGCAGTTGCTCGGATTTCCCGGCAGATCCTTATAGGTCAGGAAATAATGCTTCAGACGTTCGACCACCATTCCCGGCACTTCGGAGATGTCGTTAAATCCCTCGTACATGAAGTCATTGTTCAGGACAGCGATGATCTTATCATCTGCCTGTTCCTTGTCGAGCATACGAAAACCTCCGATCGGCCTCGCTTTTACAAGTATATCGCCATGGGTTATCTCCTTTTCGGTAAGGATACAGATATCCAAAGGGTCACCGTCGCCACTGATACTCTCGTCACCTGTTTTTTCCCGGCTGAGTCCGGCAACACGCTCGCCCGAGAAGGTCTGTGGAATAAAGCCGTAAAGTGCCGGAACGGTGTTGGAATATTTCTGGGGTCTGTCTATTTTCAGGTAACCGCTGATCTTGTCCACCTCGTATTTTACGGTATCGCGGGGCACCATTTCAATAAAACAGGTGATGATCCGGGGCGCTTCCGGACCGATTTCGACCCCATGCCAGGGATGAGACTTGTACCTGAGGCCCATTAACCGGCCTATGGGATCCATTAGTTTATTCGGCATACTGAAGGTTTTTTGCTAATAACAACACTCCTGGGAATGAAATGGTTTGAGGATGGTTTGAAATGGTTTGAGGATGGTTTGAGAATGGTTTGAGGATGGTTTGAGAATGGTTTGAGGATGGTTTGAGATGGTTTCGGGGAGTTTAACCACAGATTACACAGATTATCACAGAGGTTTCAGATTGTTTCAGATGATTCTTTATCCCCCCAATCAACAAATCAACACATCAACAAATCACCAAATTCTTCCGGGAGTTTAACCACAGATTACACAGATTATCACAGAGGTTTCAGATTGTTTCAGATGATTCTTTATCCCCCCAATCAACAAATCAACAAATCAACAAATCAACAAATTCTTCCGGGAGTTTAACCACAGATTACACAGATTATCACAGAGGTTTCAGATTGTTTCAGATGATTCTTTATCCCCCCAATCAACAAATCAACACATCAACAAATCAACAAATTCTTCCGGGAGTTTAACCACAGATTACACAGATTATCACAGAGGTTTCAGATTGTTTCAGATGATTCTTTATCCCCCAATCAACAAATCAACAAATCAACAAATCAACAAATCAACAAATTCTTCCGGGAGTTTAACCACAGATTACACAGATTATCACAGAGGTTTCAGATTGTTTCAGATGATTCTTTATCCCCCCAATCAACAAATCAACAAATCAACAAATCAACAAATTCTTCCGGGAGTTTAACCACAGATTACACAGATTATCACAGAATGGTTTGAAATGGTTTGAATTGGTTTGAAATGGTTTGAAATGGTTTCAACTCCATTCAACAAATCAACAACTCAACAAATCACCAAATTCTTCCGGATCCGTGTTCCTCTTCCATTCAATCAACAAATCAACAAATCAACAAATCAACAAATTCTTAAAGCATAGAGATCACCCTCTCCAGTCTCATACCACGGCTTCCTTTCAAAAGGATCAAATGGTCATAAACCGCATTTTTGCGCAAATGTTCAATAAGATCTTCCGCCGTATTAAATAAATGATACCCGATGCCTTTGGCAACCTGTGCAAATTCGGGACCGACAAGGAAAACTTCCGGGCCGGGATGGTTTTGCAACATCTCCACGATGCGCCGGTGTTCTGTGTTGGCATAATCCCCCAGTTCAAGCATATCGCCGAGAATGAGAAGTTTTTTTGGCGAGCTTATTTCAAGGAAATTGCGGATGGCTCCTTTCATGCTGGTTGGATTGGCATTGTAGGCATCCATGACGATCCGGTTGGATGCAGTTTCCGTTACCTGGGAGCGGTTGTTGGAAGGAGTGTAAGCTTCGATGGCGGAAACGATATTATTTTCTTCCACGTCAAAATATTTACCGATGCAGGCGGCCGCCAGGATATTCTCCACATTGTATGTCCCTGTAAGATGCGTAGTTGCATGGTATGTTCCGTTGTCTGCGAATGATATATCCATATTCAGGAAGACGGAAGGATCGCCCGCATGTCCCTTGCAAACCGGTTTGCTGCCTCCCGCGTATTCTATCTTTTTCACGCTGGGAGGGGCCGCCGTTGTCAGGATATCATTCATTCCGTTGATGAAAATGGTCCCGTTTTTCTTATCCAGGTACCGGTAGAGTTCCGTCTTTGTCTTCAGTATGCCTTCCGGAGATCCGAATCCTTCGAGATGAGCAAATCCGATATTGGTTATCAGACCATAGTCCGGATCCGCTATCTCACAAAGGGCGGCGATCTCGCCGGGATGGTTGGCTCCCATTTCCACTATGGCGATCTCCTCATCTTTCAGCCGCAGCAGAGTGAGGGGTACGCCGATATGGTTATTGAGATTACCCCGGGTGGCCAGGACCCTGAATTTCCTTGAAAGCACATCATGGATAAGCTCTTTGGAAGTGGTTTTTCCATTGGTCCCGGTGATCGCAAGAACCGGGATGCCGAGTTTCTTCCTGTGGAGGTTCCCCAATGATTGCAGTGTATGCAGCACATTTTCAACAGCAATAAAAGATTTGTTTCCGGATGCTTCTTCCGGGTCGTCGACAATGGCATATGAACAGCCGGCGGAGAGTGCTGATCCTGCATACAGGTTACCGTTGAAGTTATCTCCCCTGAGAGCAAAAAAGAGCGTACCTGGAGCGGCCTGCCTGGAATCGGTGCAGATCCCGGAAGACTGAAGATAAATGTCATACAGGTTTTCCAGGGACATGTAGTTGGAATTACGGGTATGAGACGGATAATTTTGACGTATGCAAATTAAACAAAATTACCGTAAAACCCGTTCATTTGTTGTTTCAGATGGTTTCAGTTTGTCTCAGGTGGTTTGAGGAACCCGGGGGTCTCGAGGTTTTGCCTTCTGTATGAAAAAAAAAGGTGTTTCAATCTTGTTGAAACACCTTTTTTTAAACTTCTTTTTATTTTATCAGAAACCTGCGGGTGTTCCGACACGTGTCATGGCGCAACGGAAACCGAGATCGTCCCGTGATTCGGTTTCGACCAGAAACCTGCGTGTTCCGGGGCTGAGATAATAAGCCCTGTCTTTCCATGAACCGCCTTTGAATACTCTGACGTTATCATTGATCAGTGATGATCTCTCATACTGGTTGTTCACGTACATATTTCCTGTACCCATCTGATAGGCTTCGGAAGTAGTGTCTTTTTCCTCGAAATCCATGGATGATCTCAGGTCGCCGTCGCGGTAGTTCCTGTAATCGGATTTCCTGTAATTGAACCGGCCTTCGGCATCGGCTTCCGTGATAGGTATCCTTTTTACATTACCAAGGCTGTCGATCTGGGGCATGCCGTCGGAATCCAGGTAAACTTTATCGAACTGGTTACCACGGTAAGGATTGAAACCTGCGACATCCTCATAGGAGAGAGGGCGGTATACATCGGCAACCCATTCATTGACGTTACCGGCCATGCAATACAGACCGTAGTCGTTAGGCCAGAAAGATTTTACGGGAGTGGTGATGGAACCTGCGTCGTTGAGCGCACCGGCTACACCCATCATATCACCGCTGCCTCTCTGGAAATTGGCTCGCATCTGCCCCATATTTTTAGGTTGGTCGTTTCTGACGTTATGACCATTCCATGGGTAGATCCTTCTTTCCCAGACAAGTTCATCAACCGTATTTCCTTTAAGTGCAAAGGCGGCGAATTCCCATTCGGCTTCGGTGGGAAGGCGGTATTTGGGAAGAAGAAGTCCGTCTTCCATTTTCACATTCCTCGTATCTTTGTTTGGATCGAGACTGGGGATAGGCTCGCGGTACGTAGGTTGGTAGAGTCCGAGAAGGAAGGCTTCGGTGGTAAAATGATTTGCGCCCTTCTGATCAGTACTCATTTCGATGATCCCTTCGTCGATGAGTTTTTTCTCATTCACCCTGTCTGTACGCCAGAGGCAATAGTCGTTGGCCTGAAGCCAGTTGACGCCTACTACAGGGTACTGATTAAAGGTCGGATGGCGGAAATAATATTCAACATAAGGCTCGTTATAAGCCATCGGATCCCTCCATACAAGTGTATCGGGAAGTGCATTATTCACGATTTTCCGCTGGGGGTCAATATCCTGGCTGTAAACTCTCTCAAGCCAGTAGATATATTCACGGTAATCAATATTCCTTACCTCGGATTCGTCCATATAGAATGAAGAAACGGTTACCCGCCTGGGGACAGCATTCCAGTCATACATCACATCATCTTCAACTCTGCCCATGGTGTATGTACCCCCTTCGATGAGAACAAGTCCCGGGCCTGTCTCCTGTTCGATGGCATTTTTAACCTCGAAACCGCCGTTGGCGGGATCGTTGTATTTCCACCCGGTGGTAGTAGATTCTTTACCCGTACTGGTCACTTCACCGCTACCGCCACACGAGGTCATCATGGCGGCGGCGACGATATAGATGGGAACGAGGTTCAACTTGATTTTCATAGTGTTAAGAGGTTTGCTTTAACCAATTTGCGATTTCGAAAGTAATATTAATTCTTACAAATAACTATATTTTAGGACATTTTATTGCGCGGTGTTTTATTTTCTTTTTACCGTCAGGTATAACAATCAGTGATATTTCATGGGTCCCCATCGGCGGCAGTTTTACGGTCGGATTGCTTAACTGATAGTCATAACTGTAACGAATTCTGAAATTATTGGTTACATAACCCGCTGAAAAAATTAAGGCGCTGAAATGAAGTCCCAGGTTTTGCCTCAGCCATATCCCGGCCAGAAACTCGTTCTTCAACAATCCCTCCATGCCATAGTTAAGCTGGGTGAAGCTTTTCTGCTGAACAAATATGATATTGGGAGAAAGCTGCAATACCTCTTTTCCAAGGTGCCTTTCGTAGACGGGGATCATGCCACCGGCGAAGACGGATAATTTTCTCGGTAACCGTGAATTGGGATCCGCACTCACCGATTGCATGGGTTTCAGGAGATGGGCCATGGATACGCCGCCGTAAAAATTCCGGTAAAAACCGGCAAATCCCATGGTGAAATCCGGGAAATCGGTTTTCAGGTTTCCATAACTTTCACTCTCATCGGTAAAATGATATTTTGAGGCATTGAGCTGCCTCTGAACATAACCGGCCTCAAATCCGGCAGTTATGGTCAGCTCCCGGCTCACGTAAAGATGATAGGAGTAATCGGCGGCAAGGGTCAACTGGTTAATAGCCCCGCCACCCTGGACGTCATTCATGACGCGGATCCCAAAGCCCCCATGCATGGGTTTCATGAACTGATCGTACGATACGCTGTATGTGACGTATGCATTGTCGATGCCGGGCCATTGATTACGATAATTCAGGAACAAACGGCGTTCGGCGTCTCCTACACCTGCCCATGCCGGGTTCAGGTAGAGCCGGTTTGCGTAGAATTGGGAAAAAGAAGGATCCTGTGAATATATTGCCGTAGTCACAAGAAGGGATAAGGCCATAAATAAAAGGCGTCGGAAAACCCTGATTCCCCCGGGAGATGTTATGTTGAAACAGTTCTCTATAGCAATAAATATAAGTTAAACCCCGTTTATCAAACGGTATTTTAATTCTATTGTTTTATTTTGTAAAACTTTTGAATTGAAATGTCATTCATCACAAACCCGGCATTCATGAGACATCTTTTGCCATTGCTGATGTTCTTCTCTCTTCCGTTATATGGGCAGAGCTGGTACCTCAAACGCGCTATTTCCTGGGAGCATGCCGTGACGCCGGAAAAAACCATGAGTTTTGATGAGATCATTTCTTTCGCAAATTCTGATTACGAAAATAACAATGCTTTGTTGCCCCGTTATTTCGAAAACATAGCCTGGCATGCCGAAAATCCTTCCGTCACCATCAGATTTTTCAAGGCTGAATATCAACAGGTACCGGCCGATGACGAGGCGAGACAGAAATTATCAGAACTCACCGACAGCATTCGAATTCAGTCCCATATATCAACCGCGGCAGGCCGGCCATTCCTGCAGATAGCCCTGGTTCCCTTCAGGAAAAACCCTTCAACGGGTATAACGGAAAGACTAACTTCTTTCGTATTGCAGATCGAATCGGTGCCACTTCCGGTAAAATCTTCTGCCCTAACGGGTAAAAAGAAAACGGCAGGAACGGAAAAATCGATGCTTGCCTATGGAAACTGGTTTAAGATTAAGGTGCCCGAGACAGGCATTTATAAACTTACGTACGGCCAGCTCAGCTCGATCGGATTGTCTGAGCCTGCCAACGTGAAGGTCTATGGATGGGGCGGGGCCTGCCTGCCTGAAAATTCCACGCTCGGTGAACAGGACGATCTTCCGGAAGTTCCGGTATATATGAATAAGGGACCGGACGGCATATTCAATGCGGGCGATTATATTCTTTTTTACGGAACAGGTCCGGTTACCTGGAGTTATAGCGCAGTGGATACACTTTTTCTCCACGACCTGAATCCTTACAGCGACTACGGGTATTATTTCCTTTCTTCCGATTTCGGCCCTTCGGCTGAGCCTGCCGCGGAACCCGCTGCCACCGGCGACGTTACGCGGACGACCGACAGCTATGATATCCGGGCTTACCACGAGGTAGATGAGCTGAACCTGCTGAAAATGTCCGGTGATCAGAAGGGGTCAGGGCGGGAATGGTATGGGGAGGATTTTGCAACGACACCGCAGCGTACCTTTGATTTTATCTTCCCTGGTCTTATCACAGATGAAGAGATGCGGTTTAAGACGAATGTCCTGGGCCGGTCAAAAGATTCAACGGAATTCGTGATCTCAGCCAATAATAAAACCCTCGCGACGCTGAAGATACGGCCTACAAATCTGAGCGATTATACGGCTACTTATGCATATACTGCTGAGCCTTTGCTACATTTTATGCCTTCCGGGGAAACGGTGCAGCTAAAGTACCGTTTTATCAAACCGGATAATGAATCGGAAGGTTATCTCGACTACATCAGCATTATGGGACGGGCAAGGCTGGAATTGGACGGCAGTTTGGTTATGTTCAGGGAAAGCCGCGGAACGGGCACTTCATCGGTGACACATTTCAGCCTTGGAAATGCCAAACAGGATACACGCGTATGGGATGTGACGGATGTCGGCGACATACGGAAGATCACAGGAACTACTGAAGGCAGCAACCTGAGTTTTACCGTTAATACACCGGATATCCGAGAATTCATTGCTTTTGATCCTGCTGGAACCTTTCCTGCCCCACTTTACCAGGGTGAAGACCTGGGCAGGGTGGAAAACCAGGATCTTCACGGTGAAAATCAACCCGATTACATCATCGTAAGTTATTCCGGGTTTCTCAATTATGCAAATGAACTCGCCGCCTACCGCCGTGAACACAACCAGCTGAACATCCTCGTTGTTACTCCGGAACAGGCTTACAATGAATTTTCATCAGGCCGGCCCGATCCAACGGCCATTCGCAATATGATGCGGTACTATTATAAAAGATCGGGTGGCGACCCGGCAAAGATGCCCAAATACCTCCTTCTTTTCGGCGACGGTTCCTATATATATAAAGGTAAGATCGAAAAGTCAGGGAATTATGTACCTGCCTACCAATCGCTGAACAGTCTTTCTCCTACCGCTTCGTATGTATCGGATGATTATTTTGCCATACTTGACGACGGTGAGGATATGTATTATGGTCTCCTTGATGCCGGCGTAGGAAGGCTGCCGGTCCACGATACCATTCAGGCCAGGCGAATGATCGATAAGATCAAAGGGTATGAAAAGCAGGAAAGAATGGGGGAATGGAGGAACAACCTGTGTTTCATCGGGGATGACGAAGATTACAATACACATTTTAACCAGTCGAACGAGCTTGCCTTAAACGTAGAAGCCAGATATCCGTATTTCAATGTGAACAAGATCTTTCTCGATGCCTATAAACAGGTTTCCACACCTGTCGGACAGAGATATCCCGATGTAAACCGGGCCATCAACGACCAGGTTGCAAGGGGTGCGCTTATCATCAATTATACCGGTCATGGTGGTACCGAAGGACTTGCACACGAGCGGATCCTTGAAAAAGAAGATATTATGTCCTGGTCAAATTCCGGGAAGCTTCCCCTCTTCATGACTGCTACGTGTGAATTCAGCCGTTTTGATGATCCCGGGATTTCATCGGCTGGGGAGGATGTATTGCTGTATGGCATGGGGGGCGGGATAGCATTGCTTACGACAACCCGGCTGGTTTATTCCGGTCCGAATAATGTCCTCAATGAACATTTTTACGAGGTCGTCTTCGAAAAGGACTCCATGGGTATGAACTATAGTCTCGGGGAAGTCATGGAATATACGAAAAATGAAACCGGTTTTGGGATCAATAAACGCAATTTCGCCCTGCTGGGAGATCCTGCGATGAGATTGACATATCCTTTTTATCATGTGGCTACCGATTCCATTGATCATAAACCAGTGGAGGCGGGCGCCGACACCCTTTCAGCTCTGAAGAAGGTGGCTGTGAGCGGACATCTTGAAGATAATACGGGCGGACTCCTCACTACCTTCAACGGGGTGATCTACCCCGTGGTTTTTGACAAGCCTTCCGTACAAACCACGCTCGCCAATGACGGAGGGGAAAAAAAGACTTTTACCCTACGAAACAATATTATTTACAGGGGTAAGGCATCCGTAAAGAACGGGCTTTTCAGCTTTGAGTTTTATGTTCCCAAGGATATCAGCTATGCCGTCGGAGGAGGCAAGCTAAGTTACTATGCCAGTGATTCCGTTACCGATGCAGCCGGCGCCTTTCTCAATTTCAAGGTCGGAGGATCATCTGCTGATCCTGAGGCCGATGTTGGGGGCCCCGATATTGATATTTATATGAATAACGAATATTTCAAACCGGATGGCATTACCGATTCGAACCCCGTACTTTATGTTAAGGTTTTCGACGAGCATGGTATCAATACCGCCGGGAACGGGATCGGTCATGATATTACCGGAATTCTCGACGGGAATACGAAGAATATCCTGGTGCTGAATGAATATTACCAGGCCGGCCTGAACAATTTCCGCAGCGGAACGATTGAATACCCTCTTTCAAAACTAAGCAACGGCAGACACAGTATCGCTGTGAAAGTCTGGGATATCTACAATAACTCCAATGAGGATTCCCTCGGGTTCATTGTTGTCACTTCGGAGGATATGATCCTCGACAATCTTTTGAGCTTCCCGAATCCATTTTCCGAAAGCACATCCCTATCCTTTGAACATAATGATCCCGGGGCCAATCTCGACATTACAATCGATATTTTCAATCTCGCGGGCAGGCTCATGAAAACCATCAAAACCAAAGAATATAATTCTGGTTTCCGCTCCAAACCGATCGAATGGAACGGATATGACGAGTCCGGAAACAAAAGCCGGCAAGGCATGTATATCTACAGGATCCACGTCAGAAGCTCCGATGGAAAGGAGGCGACAAGTTCAGGAAAACTGATCATTGTCAGATAATTATTCTCACAATAATTTTTGAAATTTTCTGTTATATTTGTGATTCTTAAAAACCATTGTAATGTCGGAAAAGAAAACTGTCAGAAATCAATTTGTAGCCTGTGCCGTTGTAATTTTGTTGAGTCTCTTTCCCTCTCTAACATTTGGGCAGATAAAATATGGTGAAGTGACCGGTGGTGAAATCAACACCTTGCAGTCAGCAGTTCCCTTTCTCACGATCGCACCTGATTCCCGTTCCGGGGCCATGGGAGATGTAGGTGTCGCAACAGCTCCCGATATAAATTCACAGCATTGGAATGCAGCCAAATATGTTTTCATGGAAGGGAAAGGAGGAGCTGCAATTTCCTATACTCCCTGGTTGCGAAAACTTGTTCCCGACATCAACCTTGCCTATGTAGCAGGTTATTATAAGCTGGACGGCCGCCAGGCACTTAGTGGTTCACTGAGATATTTTTCCCTTGGAAATATTGTTTTTACCGACCGGTTCGGAAATCCCGACGGGAGGCAGTTCAACCCGAACGAATTTGCAATCGATGCCGGGTATTCACGGCTCTTCACCGATAATCTCTCGGGATCCATTACGTTCCGGTTCATCCGTTCGGACCTCACCGGCGGACAGTATGTAGGCGACCTGGAATCAAAAGCCGGCGTTTCGGCAGCCGCTGACCTTGGCTTTTTCTATACCAATAAGATAGATTTTTCCGGGCAGGACGCGAACCTTTCTTTCGGAGCAAACATTTCCAATATCGGAACAAAGATCTCCTACACGGAGAACCAGGATAAGGCCTTTATCCCCATCGATCTGAGGCTGGGAAGTGCCCTGGCCATTGACCTGGATCAATATAACAGCTTTACCTTTGCCCTTGATCTCAATAAGCTGCTCATTCCAACACAGCCTTTATATTCGGATACCGACACTGCAACAATCATTCTGGCCGGCAAAGATCCCAATGTTTCGGTTCCCCTGGGAATGATCCAATCGTTCTACGATGCCCCGGGGATCGACAATCCCAGAGGCAGTCCTTTTCTCGAGGAACTGCATGAGATCACCTACAGTGCGGGCGTCGAATACTGGTACAGGGAACAGTTTGCCATCAGGGGCGGCTATTTTTACGAGTACAAGACAAAAGGTAATCGCAAGTATTTTACCCTCGGCGTAGGACTAAAACTGAACGTTTTCTCACTCGACTTCGCCTACCTTATTCCTACGGCTGTAAATAACCCGCTGGCCAATACCCTCAGGTTTACCCTCGGTTTCAATTTCGATAAATTCAAATAAATATTCCCATGAATTTCAGGATCGGGCTGGGGTATGATGTTCATCAGCTTGGCGATAACCTCCCCCTTTTCCTTGGCGGGATCAGGGTGGAACATGACCGCGGGCTGATCGGACATTCCGATGCCGATGTCCTTATCCATGCCATTTGCGATGCACTCCTCGGAGCTCTTGCCCTTGGAGACATCGGACAGCATTTTCCCGATACTGCCGAAGAATTCAGAGGTATCGACAGCAGGATCCTTTTGCAGAGAACGGGTAAGCTGATCTCCGGATGCGGTTATTTTATTGTGAACCTAGATGCGGTTCTCATCCTCGAAAAGCCGAAGATCATGAAGTATATTATGGAAATGCGTACAACCGTTGCAGATATTCTTGGGACACCGGTTGAAAATATCTCCATAAAAGCCACAACTACCGAAAAACTTGGATTTGAGGGCAGGGAAGAAGGAATTGCAGCCCAGGCCATTGTGCTCCTCGATAAGAAGGATTAACCGGTGGTGATCCGGACGGTGCCAGTCATTTTTCGCTCCAGTTTTTCCTGTATCTTTTCAAGAGCCTTGTAAAATTCCACCGGCCCGGGCCTGTCAGATCCCGTCAGAAGACTGATGCACCAGGCAAGGTACCTCACTTCGTATTCATCATTGATCTCATCATCCCTGACTTCCAGTGAATTTTCCCTTAGGGCGAGGATCTTCAGGAAACGCATTGAAATTTCCTCAGTCACTTCACCGCCTGCACCATTGTCTGCACGGAAAAGCAGATCCAGCATACGGCAATGTGCCGGGCTGATGCCGCATTGTTCGGGCGGAAACCGCAGGAAAAAATCCTTCACGAGTGAAAGGGTCTCACTTTTCCCGGCTTCCGGGGCCAGTAATTCATACAGGAAGGAAACATCGCCGGTCAGCCAGGAGTAGGTTCTCTGTCGTGCCGGATGCAGGCTGTCAGGCAGGATCATGCCGGGATTTACGGATAACTTACGGATGTAAGAGGTATCCGCATAACTGCCTTCAACTTTAATATACCGGGGATCATCCCTCGTTTCCGAGATCCCGTTAAGACGGTAAACGAGTACCCTGTCAGCCAGGTTCCCCGGCGCCAGGAGCCCGTCCACCCATTGTACGCCCCCCTTGCTGAAAAATACGGGCCTTCCGGGAAAGAGATCGCTGATTAGCGGAGGAAGGATATACAGGCATGGCGGGATATAATTGGGGAGATCCCCGTTGATCTCAATGCTGTCCCTGCCTCCGCCCGGCAACCTGTAGACGTACCTGTAAAGCGATCTTGCGATCATCACCTCATCCCGGTTATCGGTGACCTGGTCGAGGGCCTGCCGTGACCAGTTTGCAAACGACAACGGCCGTGTAAGTTCACCCGGACCTGCGTATATTCCCATCCCGGAAATCCTGTTGTAATCTTCCGGCGGGATAACGGCAGAAATGACGCTTCCTCCGGCTGTGCCGTTAACCACTGCAGCATAGTATACAGGATCATTCAGCAGGGAAATGTTGATGATTTGTATGTCGGGCCGGATCTTTCCCTGTTTCTGAGCGTAAAGAAGGGGATACGTGTCATTGTCGCCGTTTGTGAACAGGACCGCACCGGAATCGGGGATGCTGAGCATCGCTGCAGCAAACCGGTTCCAGAAATCTTCGTACAGCGAATCCCGCCGTGTGAAGGAACGCAAAAATTTATCTGCCTTCTCACCGGGATTGAAGAGCATGAGTTCATACCATTTTGCCATGATCTCATTGTGGTATTTTACATCCATTGTGCCGACCATGGTCAGGAAGAGCGGGTTCCTTTCGTAAAGCACCCGGAATGCCGCGATACCTTTCCGGGCATAACGTATGAAGCGCCTGCGTGTCCGGTTTGAAGGCGCAATTGCAACGGGCTTTGCAGGCGAATAATCACCATGGCTCCAAAACATGTCGGAAGCAGCCTGGCTGAAAGCCCTGCCTGTCCCGTACAATTCATTATCAGTAAGCTTTGAATACGGGAACTTTCCGTAGCTATGGATCATATCCGTATCCCACCCTGTATATCCATAAAAGGGTTGAATGGAGTATTTGTAGAGTTCGGCATTGGTAAGATAGAGGGGTAATTCATTTTCAGCTGATAACCCGGACGCCGGGAGCGAATCGCGCCGGTCATAACCGCTTTCCGGTTTCCAAAGCGCGATGGTGTCAGTCGGGTGCGGTACGCCCTGAATGTAACTTTCAGGATAGACAAACCACCCATCGGGTCGGCACGCGAAGCGGAACCTGTAAAAATCTTCGCCTTTAAGTTGTTCCGTATCGAAGTCCCTGAAGAAAGCTGTGCATACTTCCCTGTAGGGTGGATATTCCCGCAGCCGGGGCAGCCCGGGACCGGCAGCCCGGATTGTTCCCGCTGAAAAAAGACTTAAAAACAGGAAGATCGGGTAGAATTTCATTCGATCTGGGATTGATTGCGGATGTTGAAAGATACTGATTATTTCTTTCCCGGGCACCTGGCAAAGGAAGGACTTACAATCCATACTTTTACATTTGGATTTCCGTTTTCAACGTAAATCATGGTTTTGCACCTGAAGATTAAGACGTTTCCTGTGTACAAAATATTCTGGAATGCGTATCTTGGTTATATAACCGGTTTGAGTCAATAAGCGTGATAAAAATTTTCCCGGCATGAAATATTTTCAGTTGGTTCTATTTCTTCTTATTACATTTAACAACGGAGCTTACAGTCAATCATGGAAGTTTGGGGCCACCGTATTGGGTATGCCTGATCGGAGGGTATACCTTGCTGCACTGAAGGGTGAAGAGCATGAAGTGAGAGACAGTGCATTCTCACTCGGTGGAGAATTCAGCTTTGAATTCAGTCGGGATGCAAGACCCGGCATTTACAGGGTGTACCTGGGAGAAATCAAAGAACCGGTGATGTATGACCGGCCCCTTCGGACTTTCGACTTCGTCTTTGATCACGGCGATATCAAATTAAGAACGGATTTCATCGATCCGGCCGGAGATATGAAGGTTCTCCTTTCTGATGAAAACCGCACATATTATAATTTTATACATGCAAGGAAGGAATTCGGGGATAAAATCAGCACTCTTCTTTCCCTGTTGAACCGCTACGATACTACTGACTCCTTTTATGATGATCTCGCGGCTGAATGCGTAAGGGTCCAGCGGGAGATGAACGACTCTATTTCCCGGTTGCAGCAGCAGGTTCCGGAAAGTTTTGTTTCCTCATTGATCAGCATGTACACGGAGCCGGTATTCTATCCGGGTGAAGGAAAAAATTACCGGGATTTTATGAGGGAACACTATTTCGATCGGGTTAAGATGAATGATCCGGCACTGATATATTCACCTGTTTACACACAGAAAATTCTTACTTTCCTGAGCTTTTTCAGGGATCCCGCAGCCAGCCGTTCAGAACAGGAAGGACTTTTCACCAGTGCCGTCGACCGTCTTATGACGGAGGCGGGCGCGGATCCGGAAGTATCAAGTTTTATATTGAATTTTCTTATCGATGGATTTGAAAAATCCGGGCTGGATAATGTGCTCTCGTACATCGCCGATAATTACCTGGAAGAAAGTTGCGAAACGGACAACAGCCGGATCATGAAGGACAGGCTGGAGGCTTATAAACGTATGAAAACCGGCGAGAGGGTGGATGATATCGTACTTCCCGGTTTGGATGGAAAGACGCACCGCCTTTCGGATGTGGACAGGCATTATGTCCTGCTGGTCTTCTGGGCCTCGTGGTGTCCGCATTGCAGGGACCTGATGCCACGGCTCAGGGAGTGGTATGAAAAAAATGCAGATGATTCCGGTGTTTCAATATATGCTGTGGCTATTGATTCCAGCCTGGTTGGACTGGAAGAGTACATGATGGAACACGAGCTGCCATGGGTGAATGTTTATGAATCGGACGGGTGGGACGGACGTGTCGTGCGACGATTTAATATATATGCCACGCCTTCCATGTTTCTCCTGGACAGGGACCGGAAAATACTTGCCAAACCGGTTACTTTTAAGGATTTTAAGAAGGAGGTTGAAAAAAACGGACTTGAACGTTAAGAAGAATATCGTAACTGCAAAATTTGCAGAGGGAAGAGAGAGAGAACCGCAAAGGTCGCAGAGGGAAGAGAGAGAGAACCGCAAAGGTCGCAGAGGGAAGAGAGAGAGAGAACCGCAAAGGTCGCAGAGGGAGGAGAGAGAGAACCGAAAAGTTCGCAAAGGGAAGAAGGAGAATGGCTTTGCGAAACTGGCGTAAAACTTTGCGTACTCTGCGGTTAACATATTTATTCACCTCAAAGGCCGTAAATTTTCAAAGATTGTTCGCAATACGTTTGATTCCTTGTTTTAACAGAACAACATTGAAATTAATCAACAAACCCAATCTGTAATTGCCCAACTTCAGATAGGTAAGGAGCTGTGCTATATGCACATCATTAAACATTTCGATACTTTTTATCTCGATTACCACCTTATTTTCGGCGAGCAGATCAACCCGGTAACCAACATCAAGCAGGACTTCTTCATAGATCAAAGGTATTGGCTTTTCTTTTTCGACAATTACACCTTCTTTTTTAAGCAGATAATACAGGCATTTCTTATAAGTACTTTCCAATAACCCAGGTCCAAGTTGTGTATGAACTTTCAAGGCTGCCCCGATGATGAATTTTGACAATTCATTCTCTGTCATGATCTTAAATTTTATGGATTTAAATTTTCAAATAGCTGGTAATGGGGCTAATCCAGTTAATTTGAACTATGGGGGGAGTAAATTATTCTAACCACAAATTACAAAAAAAATCGTATTGCTTAACCGCAATGAACGCAATGTTTTACACCAGGTTCACAAACTCATTCTCTCTCTTCACTTTGCGAACTTTGCGTAAACCTTTGCGAACTTTGCGGTTAAAAAATAACGTCGTCTTAGTTGGATCTCCGGTTCAGGACAGGTTTACCTCGGCCAGTGAATACCAGTTCATCTCATCACTGAAGAGCCGGAGGATATTCAGACCCGAGGAGGAAACAACCCGTTCAAATTCGGGCACATCATATTTACGGGCGGTTGAGGTCATTATGGTTTCACCGCGACACATACCAAGAATGAGGCCGGCCTTTCTCAGGTGAAGATTGAGGTCGGTGAGCGCCTGGAGATGCATTTCAATGCGTGAATGCCCGGGATCGTAAAATGCCCTGTAGGTAAATTCGTCGGGATCGATTCCGGCACCCGTGATCCGGTTAAGAACATGAAGCATATTCTTGTTGAAGGCAGCCATCAGTCCCTTGACATCATTATAGGTTTTTTCAAGAACCCGGACCTGTTTTTTCCTGTCAAACCCAACCAGCAGGATGTCACCCGGCCTCATATAACTTCTCACCAACTCCATAAGCCTTTCATCCCTTCCGTTTTCCATTTTTCCAGGTTGCCCGCCGAAAATGCAGAAAATCCGTGGATTTTCAGTTTCAGGCACTTGAAGGGGAGAATTGAGACCGGTATGTACCGGGGTGATCTTTATCTCCGGCCGGATGTTCCTCACGACCAATGATGATGTCCGTATAGCTACCCTGCTGAAGTCTACCGGGATATAATGTATATCCCTGCATTCGTTCATATGCAGAAACCTGATGAGGGTACGGGTTTTCATGCTTTCACCAGTTCCCAGTTCGATGACCTGTACATCCTTGTATGAGGGAAGTGCCGGCAGGATCTTTTGTTTCAGGATCTGAAGCCCGTTCCGGGAAGGATAATATTCCGCGAGACGGCAGATCTGCCTGAAAAGACGCGATCCGGTTTCATCGTACAGGTATTTGCTGTCGATCCTTTTTTGCTCTTCAAGAAGGGAAAAAACCATGGTGTCGATATGGATTTCTTCCGATGATCCGGCGAAGGTGGTGTCGATTTTTTCCCGGCTCCTGGTTGTAGTATTGTTGTCGTGGTTCATGATGTTGGATTCGGTAATGTATCCTGCTGATGAAAAGTCAGATATTCATAAAGACAGAGTTAAGTCCTTCGGAGAGGGTAGGATGAGCGAAAATGGCATCCCTGAGATCCTGGTATTTCAGGTTTCCTTTCATGGCAATCTGTACGACCGCCATAATCTCCCCTCCTTCGGCTGCCAGGACAGAGGCCCCGAGTAAACGGTCATCTTCGCCTATAAGTACCTTTATCTTTCCCTTAGGCCTGTTGGTCTCAATAGCACGGGAGATATGAGAGGTTTTCATTTCCGCTAAACGGTAGCTTATTTTTTCTGTCCGCGCAGATTTCTCATTTAGACCGATGCGGCCCAGCTCCGGGTCGGTGAAGAGAGTGTAGGGTACGAACCGGGCCCGGGTTGTTTTCTTTCCCTCTCCAAAAAGCTGATCGCTGACGATCCTGAAATCGTCATAGGAAATATGGGTGAATTCCGGGCCTCCTTTGCAGTCTCCCATGGCATAAATACCTTTCACTCCGGTTTCAAGCCTGTCATTAACCCTGATATACCCGTTTTCATCTGTATCTATCCCGGCGGCACCCGGGTTGAGCTCTTCCGTGGCAGGTTTTGTTCCGGCGGCGATAAGGATATGGGTTACTTTTTTCTTCACTTTCTCATTCTTTGTTGCAATTATAACCTCGATATACTTATTGTCTGCTTTCCTGACTTTTTCCACCGTAGATCCAAGATGAACAGTTATATTCTCTTCCTCCAGGAAATGGGTTATTTCGGCTGCGATATCCTCATCCTCGCGGGGCAGAAGCTGCCCCGATTTTTGGGCAATGATAACTTCGGTACCCAATCTCCTGAACATCTGGGCGAATTCGGCACCAATATAGCCGCCGCCGACTATTAGCATGCTTTCCGGAAGTTCCCGGATTTCCATCCAGTTTTTTGCTGTATAGTATTTTAGCTGGCTGAGACCATCTATTTCAGGTATGCGGGGGTATGTTCCGGTATTTATGAATATTTTATCGCCGGTAAATTCCGTTCTTCCGCCATCGTTAAGGCTGATCCTGATTTTTCGTTCCCCCGTGAAAGTAGCCGTTCCCCTGAAAAAATCCGGTTTTTCACCTTTTTCGAGGAAGTCCGTCATCTTTTGGCGGAAGGATTCAACGATTCGGTCCCTCCGCTCGCAGATCCTGCCAAAATCCAGTTCCGAGATGGAAGCATGGATTCCCCATTCCTGGCTTTTACGAATAACATATGCGGTATATGCCGAAGAGATCATAGTTTTAGTTGGTGTACACCCATAATTAATACAGCTTCCCCCTTCGAGATCTTTTTCGATTACTGCGGTGTGGTATCCCTCTTTCACCAGCCTGTGAGCAAGGGGTTCCCCGGCCTGACCAACACCGATGATGACTGCATCATATTTCTCCTTTGCTGCTTTTTTTAGCGGGCCCATGATATAAAATTTTTCACGTTTACGGGCAAGAGAGATGAAGCTGCGTAAGTTCTCCCGGCATTCCGCTCGTATTTCTAGTGAAACAACCACAGGTCATATTAGTTTTTGTTTTTATAAAATATTGATTTACTTTGCATTAATTATCGTTCATGCTATAAATGACAAACAATTCACCAGCTATGACTACGACCGATGATATGACTCCCGTCCATGTATTTTCGGGCAGTGCCTGGGAAGCGGGCATGGTGAAATCTTTGCTTGAAAATGCAGGTATTCTAACCTTTATGAGGGATGAGATCAGGGGCACCTATGCTCCATGGCATGTTGCTGCCGGAGGTGCCGGGCCGGTGAAACTGGTAGTTTCAATGGCTGACTCGGACAAGGCCCGGGAAGTGGTAGAGCAATTTTACAATAGCCGTGGCTGATGATGTATGGTCAGATCACGGACAACAGGCCGCCGTCCACATAAATGATCTGACCGTTCACGAAACTGCTCGCCCCGGAGGCCAGGAAAAATGCCGCCCCGGCAAGTTCGTCCGGGTTTCCCCACCTGCCCGCCGGCGTCCTGCTTTTTATCCACTTGTCAAATTCGGGATCATCTGCCAGTTTCCGGGTCATCTCTGTCAGAAAATATCCGGGACCGATGCCATTGACCTGGATATTGTATTTCGCCCATTCGGCAGCCATGGCCCTGGTCAGCATTTTCAGTCCCCCTTTTGAGGCGGCATATGGCCCGGTGCTGGTACGTCCCAGTTCACTCATCAGGGAACATATATTGATGATCTTTCCCGACTCCCTGGCGATCATGCTCCGCACTACAGCAGTGGCAACGATAAACGCCCCGGTGAGGTTGGTCTTCAGAACCTCCTCCCACTCATCGAGAGGACAGTCTTCCAGGGGATGCCTTCGCTGAATGCCGGCATTATTGATGAGGATATCGACATGGCCGATACTTTTTTCGATCCTGGCGATCTCTTTTTCTGCAGATCCCCTGTCATCGACATTGAATTGACTGATAAAGGTTTGGTATCCAAGAGCATTTAAGCTGGCTGATGCCTGCTCCAGGGTGATCCTGTTGCGTCCGTTCAGAATAACCTTTGCCCCAACCGAAGCGAAGGCACGGGCGAGGGTAAAACCGATTCCGCGGGTGGAACCGGTGATAAGTACGCTCTTCTTTTCCAGGTTGAAAATCCGGTCGTAATGCATCATCGTATACTATTTTAGGCCCGTTAATGCTTAGAAATCCAGGGTAAGCGGATCCGACAGTTCGGATTCCCGGCCCCAGTAATCAATTGTTTTTACCCGGTATTCAGCGGAGCCCGCGTTTTCCGGTACGAGATGGAGAAAGCCCCTGTCCCTCAGGTATTGGGCATTGATGCGGGAAAATACGGTATCATTGTCTGTTTTGAACATCACCTCGTAAGACAGCACATTCGTATTGATATCGTCTTTCCAACGGATGAACACCATCCGGTCATTGTTAAGGCCCGGATATTCCTTTGCTGAAAGCTGTTCAGGAGGGACCGGAAGGATTTCCGAATTACGAGCCAGAACCAACAGGCTGACAGAGGGTGAGGGCATTTCAGCCTCGAGTTCAACCACCTCCGAATTTACGTTCAGATCGGCTGGGGCACCCATCAACCCGGGTTCCTGCACAGACAGCATCTTCCGGTAAAGGCCGGCATCAGGAAGTTCCGGACTTCCGGCATCAAGCCACGTTGCAAATGGGTTGCCATGTTCATCGTCGATCCTGTAATGGATAAGTTTGTATTCACCAGGTTCAATTCCTTTCATGCTGATCCAAAGATGCGTCTCCTGTCCCCTGAAAATTGTCTCATCCACAAATTCTTTTGTTTTTCCTGCAGGTTTGCGATTAGAGATCTCGATGGTGGGAGAATTGTAGATAGCAATGATATAATTTCCGAGGCTGTCCCGGGTAGGGATGATCCCGTAATTCTTATCGAGATTGTCTGCCCTGACGGAAAACCGCCTTTCACCCAGCAGGGACAATAATCCCATAACCGTATAACAGGGTTTTTTCACCAGGTAAAAAGAATGGGAACTGCTGAGTTGATTATCATTATCGCGGGTGAACCTCGCGAAATGTGTCCGCCGGTACCAGTCTCCCATAAACCCGTTATCATTGCTCAGAAAACCATATTGCATGTTATTCCTGTCGAAAAGATATTGATTATGCAGGTCGACGGAATGTACGATGAAAGATGCATACCAGGGTCCCGGCCTCCACCAGTAATCTACAGACCATCCGGCAATGGGATCGGCTTCGTCATTTACAAGGGGAATACCGGCAAGCCCGGGAAAATTGTCAAGTAAGAAATCATATACCTCCTGTTCCTCCCGAATCATATATCTCACCCTGTTTTTCAGGTGGTATGAGATAAAGTCGATCCTTATCCCTTTTTCACCTGTGAAGAAGTTCGTACCTGAGGTGCAGTGTTCGAGCAGACCCATGAAATAGTCATTACGCGGGGCACCGGCTGTTCCCGGTCCCCCGAACCGCAGCATACCATCGGCCTCCTTCAGCCCTTCGGAACATGCATCGTAATAATTCAGGAATCCGTTAAGGCCAAATGGCCAGAAAGAATTCAGGTTGGGCTCATTGGAAGTTTCAAAATACCAGCTCCGGACTTCATCGGCACCGTAACGTGCGATAAAATGAAGGGCCATTGACCTGACCAGGCTTTTGAACTCACGCACCTGCACCGGGTTTTCAAAATTTGTGAAATATCTTCCCGAATCACTTTTCTGACCCTGAAAGGCTGCGTCGAAAATTTGCGGAGAGGGTTCCCAATTTACCGATGGATACCCCATGATCTCAAAGACAGGTTTCAGTTGATTTCCGGTGATATAATCAAGCGCCTCATCCAGTTTTTCCCAGTTATATTCTGCATTCCCGGTTCCCAGGCCGCGTGTGCCGACAAAATTGAGCATGTAGTGAGGCCTCACATACCGGATGCCGGAACCGGCGGTGGTACCCAGGTAATCGAGAGTCAGATGCATGTCCTCCCTGAAAATGGCAGCGGCAGGAGTGAACCCGGTGCTCTGCCAGAAATGATCCTGTTGTATGGGCTGATCCCTGAAATTTACTTCAAGGGTGGCGTTGACCTGCGCGATTGCCATGAACGGCGGGATCAATAAAATGATAAGGATGAGGTTTTTCATCTGTATAAATTTTTTTAGAAATTCAGTCCAGCCGCGAAAGGTTCACCGGCCGCATACCTTGAACATGGTCTTTATGCAGGGACCAGGTTTTGAAAGTAAAGTAAAGGATTTGAAACTTCATTTACAAAAGAGGGGCCTGACGGTCATTCAATGATGCCCATTTTCTTCATCAGGAAAGACGCATTCATATTTACGGCGATACCCTGCCTGAGCCGGTAATCGAACTTCAGTTCACTCCCCTCTATGTAGCTTTCGAAATGTAGGTTCAGGACAGTGGCAGGAAAGCTTTCCGCAAGTTGACCCATCGAAAGGTCATGGGTGGCGATGAGAGCCAGACAGTCATTTTCAGCGAATTTCTTCACAAGGGCCACCGATCCGTTATGCTTATCGGTACTGTTGGTCCCTTTAAGGATCTCATCCAGGAGGATAAGGATTTTATCCCCGTTTTTCAGCATCTCTACGATCCTCTTCAGGCGTTTCAACTCGGCAAAAAAATAGGATTCACTTTCAGCCAGGGAGTCTGTGGTCCGCATACCGGTTATAACGGCAAGGGGTTCAAACCGGAATGCGGAACTGCATACCGGTGCTCCGGCACCGGCAAGGATCATATTGACCCCGAGCGTCCTGAGGAAAGTGCTCTTCCCGGCCATATTCGCACCGGTGATCATAAATATTCTTTTTCCGTCTCCCGTTACCAAATCGTTCACCACCCTTATCTCCTCAGGGATCAGGGGATGTCCCAGATCAGTCGCTTCGAGGCCGGTTTCAACAATTACCGGCCAGCAAAAACCGGGATTGTTAAAATGACAGGTAGCAAAACTGATGGCCGAATCCACGGAAGCAGGGACCCTGAAAAATCCATCGAGCCGTTCACGGCTGGATAGCCGCCATTCTTCCAGGAGGCGGATGATATGAAGATCAAAGAAGAAAAACAGGTTCAGGATGACTCCTACCAGGACATTCAAGCGTGTATCCAGGAAATTCATGAGCGTGTCGAGGTTCTGA
Organism: uncultured Bacteroidales bacterium; assembly: GCA_963771005.1. Classification (GTDB taxonomy): domain Bacteria; phylum Bacteroidota; class Bacteroidia; order Bacteroidales; genus DASQZK01. The sequence goes on along the minus strand of CAVYRO010000002.1, from coordinate 1,721,035 downwards.
AATTTGTCCACTGATAATTTGGCTGTTGCTGAATGGGATTTCAGAACTTCATGGGTAAACTCCCCGCCGGCAATGATCCTGTTGAGATCCGTATACTTCTTCAGGATCTCGTGTTTCCGGGAGATCCTGACATGGTACTTATTTATGCGGGTCAGCAACAACCCGTTTGCAAAGAAGCTGACAAAAACCAGGGGCAGAAGGTAACCGAAAAGTCCGGGTATGATCCAGCCCAGGCTGAGGATAAGGATGAAGATGACGGGCAGGGTATACATGACAATGCGCCATCCGGTTGAGAAAGCGAAGTGGCTGTTGTTCATCCATTCCATAATTTCGAGCCTGTCTTCCGGGTTGTCTTTCGCCAGCATTCCGGCCACACGGAAATCCTGCATGAGATCCGGATTGCCCGCGAGTTCCCTGTAGATCTCCTGTCTCTGCCCGATCTGATCCCGTTGGAAAGGGGAATTCAGCAGATCATATGCAAGATGTTTTTTGCCTTCAAGGGTGCAGGTCCGGTTGAGAAACTGGAAGATCGATTTCTTTCCGAATATATCAAGATCATAGGTAAATTCATGATGATCATCGAGATATTCCCGCCCGTCGGCGAACATGGAAAAATCTCCTCCCAGGGAACTCAGTTCGTTTTCATTTATATCTGCCATTGCCTGGGATCTGTCACGGCTGAGTTTCAGGTTCCGGTGATGATTTACGAGCATTATGAACGATATAAGCGAGAACGCCGCAAGTGTATACCAAACGAAATAACCTGAATTAATTCCCTTAACCAAAAAGTAGATGAAGAGGACCATCGAGAGCAGCCGGAAAAAAGAAATCCATCCCGCTTTTTTCTTGAGAGATGTTACCCGGACTTCAAAAATCTCTTTTCTTTTGCTGTAATAATCCTGTGGATCAATCATGCCGTAAAGCTACAAAAAAGAAGAACATGATGAGGAAGGCGGCTCAGGATGCGAAATCCTGTACGATGGGATGATTGCATTCTTGCGATTGACCTTCCGCAGATCATGGACAATTGGATTTCCTATTCCAATAATGAGATATAATCATTTGAAACAAGCTGCCCTTCGATTTTGCTAAGGGATCAGGCGGGATGAAACCACCTTCCCCTCCCTTTGGAACCGGCGTAGGCCTGATCTCTTCCTTCTCTGAAGTTATTGCACCTGCGGTTCAGCCGGCGCGTTTATGAATTGATCTTTCAGATCTTCACTTGCAGGAAAAATAAGGTTTTCCTTTATGATCTCGTGCCGTGGTTTAATTTGGCTGAATGGGGCTTGAGGGGCTGCCTTTTTCGTAGCGGCAGGGAAATCTATCCCTGTCACAGCCTTCATTGCCATCGCCAGCATCGGATCGGCAATGTCGCCAAAAGGTTTTGCCGATTTTATATCGTCGGGAATATAATAATCGGGAGTCAAACCATTTTCAAAATCCGTTAATCCATCGGCATTGGCATATTTCAGAACTACGGGCATCATGGCCCAGTCGAACCGCGGAGGCTCCTGCGTATCAGGGATAACCCACATACCCGTGTATTTCCCTACGGTAGTGTCTCCGATGGTAGTTACCTGCATGTAGGGTTCCAGCCCGGTAATGACAAGTTCACTTGCCGAGGCCGTGCCCCTTCCGGTGATAAAGAAGATACGGCTGAGGTTCAGGTTATGGCCGTTATCCAAAAAGGGGATGACCAGGGAACTTGAATTTTTGCCTTCGGTCTTGATGATGTAGTCATTGATGTCGGCATTGTACTGATTGGTTACGAGCACATCCTTGCCTGTCACGGGGGCCGCGGGTGCCAGGCATGAGGCCAGGTATTGCGCCACATTGATAGATCCCCCCCGGTTATAGCGTAGATCCACGATCAGGTCGTTGATCCCTTCCTGTTTGAAATCGTCCATGACATTTCCAAGGTTGGTAAGATATTTATTACCCGATCCGGGGGTGAATTCCGTAAAGACAAGATATCCTGTCTTTGTACCGCCGGTGTCAATGACCGTATGATAAAGATCCGGATCTGCATTTATGACCTCTGAACTGAGGTTCAAAGTCCGGCTGTTTGGCTTTAATGTTCCGCTGGAATAGTCACCGAGACCTGCTACCCATGAATTTTTACTGTACAGATCATAGTAATTATCCGTATTCAGGGTTTGCCCGTCGATAGTGAGGATGAAATCTCCCCTTTTCAACCCTGCAGCCTGGGCAGGAGATCCGGGATAGACATATTCAACGAAAATGGCAACATTGTTCGAATTGATTATCCTGCCGAACATGGGTGAAAATCCCATCGAAAGTGGCTCGCCCTGGAGCTCTGCAATCAGGTTTGAATAATTGTCTGTTATGTATGACCAGTGATCTTTATCGGTATAGAGTAATTTATAATAGAATGCCTCCGGATCAGGCTCAGTGAGGGGATCCAGGCCGGTTGGTATGGCCTTGGTCCAATAATATACGGATTTCATCCCGTCGTATATCCACTGGTTAATGATCTGGGTCTGCGATTTTTCCGAAGGGCTCTTGGTGTTATCTTTCTTACACGATCCTGCCAGGAAAACAATCGCCGCCATTATGACAATGCCTGAAATTTTTTTTCTCATATCTGGTATTCAATAATTATAACAACATTTTGTAAGCTCAAAACAATCCTTATTAAAGATAGTCAATTGATTTAATTTTTTTTCACATTTTATAACAGTTCTTTTCAAGAATATGCAAATGCACGGGCGGGGAAGTGTGTATAAAAAACGTAACAGGGAATATGATATTGTATGGACGACTTTTAAGGCAAGGTTTCTGTTCGCCCCGAAAAACCGGAAGACACCGTTATTTTTCAAACAATTTGAACAGAGTTGTTGTAATTGGAATTAATTTTTGTATTTTTATTTCGCCGGTGGGGATGCATGCTCTCTCTTCATGTAAGTTTGGTTAGTTAGTTGTTACTTCATTAACTAAAGTTGGTAATTGGTTAAGTTAATTATTTCTTCTAACCTTCATCCCTCCGGCTCTTTCTTTTTATCTCCCTTCAAATCGATCTCCATTGCTTTATGTATGATCCCATTAAGGGGATTAGACAGCTCTTTTTCCGGAGTACGTGAAGCGTTCCGGAAGCCACTCATTTTTTCGAATGGTAATTAAGCGGTTCGGCATGGATCTGAACATCGAGGTTCCGGAGTTTCATCGTCAGTTCCCTCTCGATATCATCACAAAAATCATGTACTTCTTTGAGGCTCTTCTCCGAAGGGAGTTCGATATGGAATTCCACGAACCGGAGATGACCGGATTTACGGCTTTTCAGTTCGTGATATATCACGTTCATTGCTCGGAGTGTTGCCTCAATTGTTTCCAGATCTCCCTTATTAAGTGAGGAATCGAGGAGAGGGGAGTATGCTTTTTTCAGCAACTCCCAGGATTCCCTCAGGATTACCATGGCCACGGCGATGGCAATAATCGCATCAAAAATATGCAGGCCGGTGATCAGGATAAAAACAAGTCCGGCGGCAACCCCAAGGGAGGTATAAACGTCGGTCTTAAGGTGGAGAGCATCGGCTTCCAGGGCAATGGAATCGGTTTCTTTGGAGACTTTATATAAACGGGCTGAAACGAAGGCATTCACCCCGGCGGAGATGAACATAACCACCGACCCGAGCATCGCAGATTCAATTTCAGAAGGATTGAGCAGCTTCCTTACTGCCTCAAAAATGATCCATGCGGCGGCAATAAAGATCAGGATGGCTTCGACTACGCCCGATACGTTTTCATATTTCCCATGCCCGTAAGGATGTTCCCGGTCCGGGGGCCGTTCCGATACCCTGACCGAAAAAAAGGAGATCACGGCAGCAACCAGATCCATCCCGGAATGAATGGCCTCCGAAAGGATACTTATCGAGCCTGAAAGGAGCCCGGCTATCAATTTCATGATGATAAGCAGACTGTTGGAAAATACAGAAAGCCGGGCAACTTTTATCTTTTTCCTTTGCATCGTATGCTTGGCTGAATGAAGCAGATATCTTTAGGCATGGAAGGTATGATCTTTTTTTATTTTTTAAAAGAAGGAAAAATCAGGATCAGAAGGTAAGGGTGAAGGTGGTTTCTTTTTCAGGTTCCGACTGCGCGGTTATTGTCCCGCCATGGAGCCTCAGGATCTGCCTGGACAGGCTCAGACCGATACCCGATCCGCTGGGTTTGGTTGTAAAGAAAGGGATGAAGACCTTGTCGAGCACTTCCTTCAAAATACCGACACCATTGTCGGTGACCTGGATGGTAGGCCTTCCCCGTTTATTGAAGAATGCTCTCAGGGTGATCCGGCTGTTGTCCCTTCCGTCGAGGGCATGGATGGAATTCTTTACCAGGTTGATCAGTACCTGCTCGATGAGTTGCTCGTCCATGGAGACTTCAATGCCCTTGGGTTCAACACGTGCGACCAGTTCGATATTTGCTTCCGACAGTTCCTTTTCAAGCAGACTTTCGATATTTCCGAAAAGTTCCTGGACTTTTACAATACCGAAATTCGGTTTTGGAATGCGGGTGAGATTCCGGTAGGTATTGACAAAATGAAGCAGTCCGTTACTCCTCTTATTTATGGTCTGAAGGGCCTGGTGGATCTCTCCCACAGTCTCCGCATCAAGCTCTTTTATTTCCTCTTCCTCCCGGATATAGGGTTTTAAGATGTTCTCCAGGGTAGCAGAGAGACTGGCGATTGGCGTTATTGAGTTCATGATCTCATGGGTAAGCACCCGGATCAGCTTCTGCCAGGCCTCGGTCTCCTGTTCTTCAAGTACGTTCTGGATATTTTTTATAGTGGCGAGGGTGATTGTTTTTTCCTTGATCTTAAGCTCTGTGGAGTTTATGGCCAGCTGGAGCAGGTCATCCTCATCCTGAACTTTCACCAGCTTGTTCTCACCGGGTTTAATATCCTGCAGGGTAGATACCAGTTCGCCTGAAAAAACCGAAAGTTTCTGGATATTCTTGATATTGCTGAGCTGAAAAAGCTTCTTGGCTGCCTTGTTGATCATTTCAACCGTGCCGTCGGGCTGATAGGCGATGATGCTGATATCAATATTTTGCACGATACTCTGGAGGTAATGGAAATGTTCCTCTTTTTCCGAACGCACTTTCTGGAAATCGGCGATCACATTGTTGAATGCCTTGTTGAGCTCATTAAATGAAGAACCCATGCCCTCGATCTGGAACGATCTCGTAAATTCGGAGAAGCGGATGGATTCAAGGAAGCTGGCCAGGTCCCGGTTGGTTTTATCCACATATCGGAACATGGAATATACCTGAAGGATACCCAGCGTCAGGATCAGGATAGGGGTAAGGAAGGTTTCCGTATCGATGAAATAGAAGAACAGGAATACCGTGAGAGCCAGTACCATTATCCTGAAAAGGAGGTTGATTCTGAAATTTTTATAGACCATGTTTTTCCATTCTCCGGTAAAGTGAAGTGCGCGTAAGTCCCAGTTCCTGAGCAGCCTGGGTAATGTTTCCCTGGAACTGTTTCAATACTTTCTGGATAACGGTCTTTTCTATCTCATCCAGGTCGTAGGAGTCGAATTCCAGTTCCCCGCTTTTACGTATCTGGGAGCTGAGGATAAAATCGTCGGGAGAGAGCATATCTCCCTCGGTCATGATGACGGCTCTCTCGATGGCATGCTGAAGTTCACGTACATTTCCCGGCCATTGGTACTGCTGAAGCTTTTTCATTGCGCCGGCAAGGATGCCCCGCACACTTTTGCGGTACTTTTTGGAATAGATCCTCAGGAAATGCTCGGACAGGATCGGGATATCGCCGGTCTTTTCGCGAAGTGGCGGAAGATGGATCTCGACGGTGTTGATCCTGTATAGCAGGTCCTGCCTGAATTTCCCCTCCTGAACATCATTGTGAATGTCATTGTTCGTTGCGCAAATCAATCTCACGTTAATGGGGATAGATTTATTTGCGCCCACCCGGGTCACTTCCCGCCGTTCGATCACCGTGAGAAGCTTCGTCTGCATCTGTGGGGAAAGGTTCCCTATCTCATCCAGGAAGAGGGTTCCACCCGAGGCGATCTCGAAACGGCCCTGTTTCATGGTAGATGCATCAGTGAAGGCACCTTTTTCATGTCCGAAGAGTTCACTTTCAAAAAGGGTTTCGGTGATAGACCCAAGGTCAACATTGATGAAAACCTCGTCGTTGCGCAGCGAGTTCCTGTAGATGGCCCTGGCAACGAGTTCTTTACCTGTGCCGTTCTCCCCCAGTATAAGTACGTTGGCATCGGTGGCCGCAACTTTTTTAATCGTTGTGAATACCTGTTTCATCTCGGGAGACTGACCGATGAAATCCGTGAAAGGCTGATCCAGAACCGCAGATATCTCCCTTTGCTTCTGCCTCAGCTGGTCGGCTTCCATCCTCGATTTCCTTAGTTTTACGGCGGCATTTATCGTTGCCAGGAGTTTTTCATTCTGCCAGGGTTTCAGTACAAAATCCGTGGCGCCTGATTTGATGGCCTTAACGGCCTTTTCCGCATCTCCGTAAGCAGTGATAAAGACCACTACGGCCTGTGGATCCAATGCGAGGATCTTCTCCAGCCAGTCGAAACCTTCCTGCCCGCTGATGGCATCTTTAGTGAAATTCATATCGAGAAGGACGACATCCCATTGCTCGGAAGCCATCATCCCGGGGATTTGGTCGGGACTGGAGAGGGTTTCGATCCTTTCCACTTCCGGACGCAACAGGAGACGCAAAGCGAAAAGAATGTCCTGGTTATCATCTATAGCAAGAATTTTTCCCGTTTTACTCATAGTATTTAATAAATTAGCGGTATGGATGTAAAGAAACGGTTTATGGTCTTGTTTCGTTTAATGAATGGCGATTTCAAGGTAGTTTTTGCGGTGGTTACGGCTTTTACACGCAATATTACATTATTTTCACGGCTTCTCCATATCCAGGCTGAAGATTTCGTTTTTGAGTATTCCCTTTTTTGCCGGTATGTTCCAGCTGTTCGGAATCGTACTGCGGATGTTTCGTTTTCGGACACTTTCCGTTATAAACCGGCCCTGGAATTTAGAGTTAATACAGTACAAAACAGAAAGATACACCCTTTGGCATAATTCATGGTAAAATTGTTGACTGTAAAATAAAGGCAATGGACGGAATGGACAGAATTATTGAAAAAAAGAAAGGTCTTACAAAAAAAACCCTATGGATCGGTGTGGGCATTATTGCGCTCATGCTGTTATTTTATAATCTTGTTTTCGGTGATAAGAGCTCGAAGCTGAATGTCGACTCAGAAAAGATCACCGTAGAGCCGGTTGTCCAGGACATCTTTCAGGATTATATCGCTGTGCAGGGAACGGTTGAACCAATCCGGACCATATATCTTGATGCCGTTGAGGGAGGAAGGGTAGAGGAGATACTGAGGGAGGAAGGCAGTAAGCTGAAAAAGGGAGATGTCATCATCATGCTTTCCAACAATAATCTCATTCTCGACATATCGAACACGGAAGCCCAGGTACTACGGACGATAAATGAGCTCCGGAATGCAAGGAACTTCATGCAGCAGCAGTTGCTGAGTTCCAATATAGAGATCCTCACTCTCAGTACCAGGGTGATCCAGCTTAAGAGAGCTTACGATAAGAATACGATCCTTCACAAGGACCAGCATATCTCCGATGAAGAATTCCTGAAATCGGAGGAAGATTATAAAACTACGAAAAAACTGCTCAGCCTTCAGGAAGAAAACCATGTTCAGGATTCGATTTACCGGAGCGTCCAGGTTGCCACCCTCGAAGAATCAGTGAAATATATGACTGAAAACCTGAAACTGGCAAAAAAAAGGCTCGAGAACCTGAATATCAAAGCCCCTGTTGACGGAGAACTGGCAACACTTAACCCTGAAATCGGAGAAGTAATCAACTACGGGAACCGGGTTGGAACGATCAATATTCTCGATTCCTACAAACTCCGCGTTGAGATCGACGAGCACTATGTCTCCAGGCTGGAACGCGGATTGATGGGGGAATGTGATTTTGCCAGTGAAAAATACCAGGCCAGGATCACCAAGCTCTACCCCGAAGTCCAAAACGGCAGGTTTGCCGTCGACATGGTCTTCACCGAAAAGGTCCCGTCCCAGATCAAGATCGGCCAGACCTCCAGGATCAAACTTGAACTCGGCGAATCACAGAGAGCCCTGCTTCTTACCAAAGGCGGATTCTACCAGAGCACCGGCGGACAATGGGTCTACGTCGTTGATCCTTCGGGAGGCTTCGCAATCAGGCGGCCTATCACCATTGGTCGTCAGAACCCCAGGTTCTATGAGGTTCTCGATGGCCTGACTGAAGGGGAAAAGGTGATCGTATCAAGTTACGAGAGTTTCGGAAATGTGGATAAACTGATCCTTAAAAATAAAAACTGAAAGAATACCTTAAATACTTAAGCCTTATGATCAAAACTGTTGAATTAACTAAAGTCTTCCGTACCGATGAGGTGGAAACAACGGCGCTAAACAAAGTGAATATGGACATCTCAAGGGGCGAATTCGTTGCCATTATGGGTCCGTCGGGTTGCGGAAAATCCACCCTTCTGAATATTATCGGACTGCTCGATAATCCGAGTAGCGGAAAACTATTCTTCCTCGACAAGGAGGTCTCCGGCTTTACGGAAAGGAACAGGACCAACCTGCGGAAGTCGAACATCGGTTTCGTATTTCAGAGCTTCAACCTGATCGATGAACTGAATGTTTTTGAGAACGTTGAACTTCCGCTTCTATACCAGCGCGTCTCGGCATCCGACAGAAGGAAAAGGGTGGAAGAGGTCCTGGACCGGATGAAGATCTCCCACCGGAAGAAACATTTTCCACAGCAACTTTCCGGCGGTCAGCAGCAAAGGGTCGCCATTGCAAGGGCGGTTGTATCGAAACCGCATCTCATCCTCGCCGATGAACCTACGGGTAACCTCGATTCCGGCAATGGAGAGGAAGTGATGAACCTACTTTCGGAACTTAACCAGGAAGGTACCACCGTGGTCATGGTAACCCACTCGCCGACGGATGCCGACAAAGCGCACCGGATCATTCAGCTGTTTGACGGTCATATCGTGACGGAAAACATCAAACAGGTCGTATAATTTTCCGTACTGCGGACGCTGATCCACCATTTCCTGTACAGAATTATTTAATATACACGGCCATGAAAGATCTCAGCATTCCCGTTCCGGGTTTTAAAGATTATGACAATGCCGAAATCATATTAAAGATCGGCGGAAAGGAGATCCAGTATAATTTCAGGATCGTTTCGTTCCCCTGGGAAGATGACAAAGACGAAGAGAATTTCACAGACCATCTATCCCGTTCCCTTGCAAGAATTTACAGGCTCAGGGAGGCAATTGAAAATTACGATAAGAAGTGGGAACTGATCCAAATCTTCAATCCTTCGGAAAATTCAAATTATATACAGGTACTTTACAGAAAAAGAAAATAGCAGAGATATGAGAAGATCAATCCTAATTCTGGTAATGGCTTTCAGCCTGCAGGGATGGGCCAAAGCCCAGGACGGCAGTGAAGATGTCTGGAGTCTTGAGAGGTGCATAAATTATGCGTATGAGAACAACCTCGCAATAAAACGTTCCCGTTTGTCGACCGACCTGGTACAAAAGGATTATAACCAGGCTAAATATAATCTTTTACCCGGGGTTGGGGGTGCCGTCGAACACCAGCTGAGTTCGGGCCGCTCCCTGAACCTGGAGAAATACGAATGGGAGAATAAAAGCAAGCAGCAGGGTTCCCTTGGCGTCCAGGCGGATCTTACGCTTTTCGACGGCTTTCAGAATTACAATAACATACAGGCCAATAAATTCCTGCTGATGAGTACCCTGGAGGACCAGGAAAGTCTGAAAAATAATATCACGCTGAACCTGGCCGGGTATTATCTCCAGATACTGCTCGACCAGGAGCTGATCGAGGTTGCGAAACAGCAATATAAGGTCACACTTCTGCAGGTTGAAAAAAACCAGAAACTCGTGGATGTCGGAAATGTTGCAAGGGGTGATCTTTTGGAGATACAGGCCCAGGCAGCCAGTGAAAAGCTGAACCTCGTGGAAGCGCAGACCAGGTACAGAAACAGTGTGCTGGATCTTGTACAGTTGCTCGATCTGGATTCCATCGGAAATTTTACCGTCATCAAACCTGAGATCGAGATGCTTTCGGCAACCCTGCCTCCCGATGTGAACGAAATTTACAACATGGCACTTAAGATCATGCCTGAGATCAAAAGCGGCCAGTATCTCGTTAAGGCGCAGGAAAAAAGAGTGGCCTATAACCAGGGAGGAAGATCGCCACAGGTTTATCTTCGGGGACTGTATTACTCACGTTACCTTTTCGACGCTCCAAACCCACTGGACCCCAATCCTGAAAACCCATCGCTGAATTATTCGGTAAATAGCCAGGTCAAAGACAACCGCTATGCAGAAATGACCCTCGGAGTGAGCTTTCCAATATTCAACAGGTTTTATACCCAGACGAACATCTCCAAATCAAAGGTTCAACTACAGGATTACAACCTTGCCCTCGATCAGGACAAGCAGGTTTTGTATAAAAGCATCCAGCAGGCGCATGCCAATGCCACCAGTGCCCTGGAGCGTTACAATTCGGCCAGTGAAGCAGTAAGATTCAATGAAGAAGCGTTCAACTACACCACCCAGAAATTTGATGTGGGGCTCGTCAATTCCGTCGATTTCAATGTAGCGAAGAACAATCTCTCGAAAGCACAGTCGGATCTGGCCCAGGCCAAGTATGAATATATTTTCAGAATGAAGATCCTGGATTTCTACCAGGGTAAGGAGATCCATCTTTAAACGGATATGCACGCGCAGGGACAGGTCGCGACCTGTCCGTACGGATTTCATGGGAATGCACGTATGAACAGGTCACGAGGTATCCCCGCGGAAACGGTCCATTCGTACGGATTTCATTGGGGTATATACGTACGGACAGGTCACGACCTGTCCCTGCGACGGCGGATCCCGTTTTCCCCGATTTCCAATTCCATGCACATAAAGGGATCCTTTTGATAGGAAAAAAATATTTTTCCCGCATGCCGGTAACCCGCCCTTGCATAAAGTTGCATGGCGGCGGGATTTACCATGATAGCATCCAGTCTGACCGACCGGCAGCCGTTTTCCTTTGCCATGTCACGGACCGATTCCATGATCTTTGCCGCAATGCCCCTTTTCCGGAATAAAGGATGAACGGCGAGGCGATGCACAACCAGGAAGGGCGAACGGAATTTCCATTCGATATCGTTATATTCGCCGGGTTGATCCTGATTGATGCACACAACACCCAGGATCGTTTCATTCTCCCTGTGAACCCATACCTCACCCCTGCGTATGTCTGCCAAAACCTGTTCCGCCCCAGGATAAGCCGTATTCCAGTTAAACAGGCCTTGCCGGTTCATATCATATACACAGACTCTGTAGATAAACATGATCCCGGGGAAATCCTTTTCTTCTGCCTTCGCGATCATGGTGCAGTATTGATTCCGGAATAAACCATTTCTCCTCCGATAAAGGTATACACGACCTTTGTTTCAATGACACTGCGAGGCGGGACTCTCATGATATCACGGTCGAGCACAACGAAATCGGCAAATTTGCCGGCTTCAATGCTTCCCTTCTCATCTTCCTCGAAAGCTGCCCTGGCGGCCCAGGTGGTCATCGCCTTCAGCGCCTGCTCACGGGAAAGTGAGTCCTGCGGCTGAAATCCTCCTTCGGGATATCCCTGCCTGTCCTTCCGGGTGAAAGCCGCATAGAAGCCATAGATCGGATTAATGCTTTCGACAGGGAAATCGCTTCCGTCGGCGATCCAGCCACATTCCTGCAGGAGACGGCCGTAGGCATAGGCATCTTCCACCCTGTCTCCAAGACGGTCCCGGGCCCAGTACATATCAGAGGTGGCATGGGTGGGTTGTACCGAAGGCACGATGGAAAATTTGCTGAAAAGGCTGAAGTCGCCGGGGGCGAGAACCTGTGCATGTTCGATGCGCCATCTTTTGTCGTTTTTACCTTTCAGGATGCTGCCGTATATTTTCAGGACGGTATCGTTAGCCGCATCACCGATACAGTGAGTATTGACCTGGTAACCGCATGAATCGGCCAGTTTGGCCATCTTCATAATAAAGGAGGGATCGGAAACGAAGAAACCCTTGCTGTCCGGATCATCGCTGTAAGGCTTCAGCAGCCTGGCCCCGCGTGAGCCCAGTGCCCCGTCGGCATACATTTTTATGGAACCAACATGAAGGCGGTCTGTTCTGTAAATGCCTTTGTACATAAAGGCTTCAAAATTCTTTTTCCCGGGAGACAGCATTGCGTAGATCCTGATCTTGAGGCTGTCTTCCTTTCCCAGGGCATCTATGATGTCTATGATATTTGCGTCGAGTCCTGCATCATGCAGAGAGGTCAGGCCCACTCCAAAGCATTTTTCCTGGGCATCGAGGAGAGCATGCCGGATATGCGACTCACCGGGTACCGGCATGGCCTTGTAGATAAAACTCATCGCATTGTCAATCAGGACACCTGTCAGCTTTCCTTTATTCCTCATGATTTCTCCGCCTTCGACACGGGTATCCGTATCTACATTGGCAAGGTGAAGGGCCTTTTCATTGGCGAGGATCGCATGGCCGTCGATACGTACGAGTGCCACCGGGCGGTCCGGGAAAAGACGGTCAAGTTCTTCCCTGCCGGGAAAAGTTTTATCTGCCCAGTCATTCTGATCCCAGCCCCGTCCGACGATCCATCCCGTGGGATATTTGGAAGCCTGAGCCTTAACTATTTCAATGATCTCATCAAAGGAGCGTGTCCCGGTAAGGTCGGCTTCCTGCAGTCCGAGACCGTACTGGTAAAAATGGCAGTGAGCGTCCATAAGACCGGGATAAACCGGTCTGCCTTCCATGTCCATGGTCTTCAGGGCAGAGTATCGGCGGGCAATTTCAGCCGCGGTGCCGGTTTCCAGGATCCTGCCGTCTTTGACAGCAAAAGCCTGGTAAATGCCAAAGGTGCTGTCGACGCTGTATACGACGGCATTCGTGATGATGAGGTCTGCTTTTCTCACTCTGTTGCAGCTTAAAAAGATGAATACAGGGGCAAGGATGAGCCATCCGCATTTATGCATAACGAGCTAATTTGCCATAAAATTAGGAAATTTATCCGGTCCGGGTCCTTTTCACTTGCGGTGTTTATGATTTTCGTTGATTCCCAACCTGCATAAATCCATTTGCAAACGGCAATTAAATAAGGAAAAAAACGTTACCTCTGCACCCTGATTCCCATTCAGAAGATTATTTTTGGCAAATAATTCATTAATATGCGACTCGCGAAAAACCTGGTTCTTTCCCTCCTCATCCTTTTCGCGGTGGTGTCATGTGAGAAGGATCGCTTTATCACCCAGGCGGGCAGCGGCATCCGTTTTTCCATGGATACCCTGTATTTCGATACCGTTTTCACCACGCTGGGTACCGTCACCAAGAGTTTTACGGTTCACAATCCCTATACCGACTACGTTAAGGTTTCGCGGATCTGGCTGGGAAAGGGTCAGTCTTCGGTGTACCGGATCAATGTCGACGGCGTCCATGGGACGGATTTCCGGGACATAGAGATACCTCCCAAAGACAGCATATATGTTTTCGTTGAAGCCACGCTGGATCCGAATAATTCCGACGGTCTCCTCCTCCAACAGGATTCGGTGGTGACGGAGACCAACGGGAAGGTGCAGGACATCGATCTGATGGCATGGGGACAGGATGTGCATATCATACGGGGAAAACATCTCAGCAGCCAGACCTGGGTAAATGATAAACCTTACCTCATCATTGATTCGGCCATCGTGGACAACGGACAGGTTCTTCAACTGGAACCGGGGGTAAGAGTATACTCCCATAAAAGCACTGTTCTGTTCATCAGGGGAACGCTTAAAGCCGAAGGAAATACCGATATGCCCATCGTCTTTGCCGGTGACCGCCTGGAACAGATGTACCAGGATATTCCGGGCCAGTGGGGCGGGATATATTTTGAAGCCGGAAGCCACGATAATATTTTGGACAATATCGAATTGCGTTGCGGAAACTTCGGAATTGTGGTCGATACCCTCCAAAACGATAATCCTACTCTTACCATTTCTAATTCTTTCATCGGGCACTTTACATCTTTCGGTATACTGGGACGCGGCTCCCATATCCTGGGCTGGAACAATGTCATCGCCGAATGCGGACAGAGCGCTATTGCACTCATCTACGGCGGCAGCTATGAATTTTACCAGTGTACCATAGCCAACCGGTGGCCGTACAATCCTGTGCGCCAGCTGCCTTCGATCTTCCTGAACAACTATTATTTCTATAATGATACGGTAAACGGGATGGTCAGAAAGCAGCACGAGATCCGTGACCTGGAAAAAGCCTATTTCGGAAACTGTATCATCTGGGGGAGCTTCCCCAGTGAACTCTTTGTCGATCAGTATTCACCGGAAACCGTCCTCAATTATAAATTTGAAAATTGTGTGACCCGCTTTCATCCCGATTCCCTCAACCTTGCCGATACGTCTCATTTTACGGGGCTCATCAATTACACCGACATTGAAAGTCCCAAATTCATTTCCTGGGACGAGTACGATTTTGAGCTGGATACATTATCCCCCGCCAAGGATGCCGGCCTGCCTTCCATCGGCGCACTATATCCATTGGATAAGAAGGGAGACATGAGAGACAGTAAGCCGGATATTGGCGCTTTCGAGCGGATCGAAGTCCCGGGCGGTCGCTAAAATCTCCCCGCATACTACATAAAGTAAATTTCTTTCCACGGAACCTTGCCTGGAAGCAAACTTATTTTCAATAGGTTACGAAGAAAATTTAAAAATATATACGAAAACCATGCGAGATTTCGAAGAATTTCGCATTAAGGAGGAAGGCAATTGGCAAAACTCAGTCTGTCCCGGATTTTAGTCCTCCCTGAAACCCGGAAGATATTGATGATTTGGTGATTTATCCCAGGAAGTAAAGAATGATATTATGAAAAAATCAACCCTGCTTTTTGGAATGTTTCTATTGCTGGCAGGATGCACGTCAGTGGCCCAGCCCGGTGAGGTCGCGAACCGGGGAAATGGCTTCAGCGTGTTAAGCTGGAATGTTGAAAATATGTTCGATGTGGAAGATGATACCCTTACACGGGATGAGGAATTTACACCTGACGGGATACGGGATTGGGACAGTTACCGTTACTATCTCAAAGCCAGGATGATCTGGAAAACGATCCTATCCGTCGCGCCATCACACCCGCCGGAGATCATTGCTCTCTGTGAGATCGAGAATGAGAAGGTGCTCAGGGACATATTCATCAGATCGCCCTTCGGAAATTTCAATTACAGGATCATTCATCACGATTCTCCGGATCCGAGGGGAATCGACGTCGCCCTGGTCTATGATCCCTCCTGTTTTGAGGTTGTGGATACTGCTTTTATCCAGCCATCGCTATCGGGGAGTCATCCGACAAGGGATATTCTCTATGCGGCATTACGGCATGGAACCGACACCCTGCATGTTTTCGTTAATCACTGGCCTTCGAAATATGGAGGACCCGGGTATACCGAGCCCTTCCGGAAAGAAGCTGCCGCGACTCTCCGCCGCCTGGCAGATTCCGTGGAGCAAAACCATCCGGGCGCATACATTATTTGTTGCGGCGATTTTAACGATACGCCGGAGAGCGTTTCCATCATGCAATTCATGCAGGAAACCGGCATCGCGGATACCTTGATCCATTGCCGTTTCCGGCATTTGATCCCGGAAGGTAAAAGGGCGGAAGGGACGATCCGTTTCCAGGGAAACTGGCAGAAGATCGATCATTATTTTGTCTCGGAGCCTTTCTTCAACCATAATCCTGTTTTCCGGACAGATTGTTCACTTGTAAAGATCTGCGATCCGGATTTTCTGGTCGAACCGGATGAAAAATACGGCGGGATAAAACCGTTCCGTACCTTCGAGGGGATGAGGTATAACGGAGGGGTGAGCGATCATCTTCCTGTGATGTTGTTTGTTGAAGCGGGGAAGGGACCGTGAGGGATCAAAAGTCACTCATCACGGATCACTTTCAATCCCATCTCCGATCCTTTTTTCATCATAAAATCCCAGGCCGCCCGCCGTTCATTGGGAATTTCACCTTCGAGGATAGCCTCCTTTATGGCATTTTTAATCTCTCCGATCTGCGGACCGGGTTCGATGGCGAAGGCCTGCCGGATATCGTCGCCGGAAACCGGGGGCTGGAAATTCCGGAGAGAATCCTTTTCCTCGATTTCCTTTAGCTTTTCCCTGACATTTGCAAAATTTTCAAGATGCCGCTGAACCTTCTCCTCATTTTTTGACGTAATATCGGCTTCACAAAGGGTCATGAGGTCGTCGATATCATCACCGGCTTCAAAGAGCAGCCTCCGCACAGCCGAATCCGTCACCTGGTCGTGAACCAGGGCGATTGGGCGGAGATGGAGCTGAACAAGCTTCTGCACATATTTCATCTTCTCATTCATGGGCAGCCTCAGCTTCCGGAAAATGCCGGGAACCATTTTCGATCCTATAAAATCGTGGCCGTGGAAGGTCCACCCCGATTCAGGATCATATTTTTTCGTTGCGGGTTTGGCTATGTCATGAAGGAGGGCCGACCACCGCAACCATAGGTCGGCGCTGGTGTCCGCAACGTTGTCGAGCACCCGGACGGTATGGTAAAAATTATCCTTGTGCTTTCGTCCTTTTTTGACTTCAACACCCTTAAGCTCGGCCAATTCGGGAAAGATGATCGGAAGGAGTCCGCCTGCATCGAGCATGACTAAACCGGCTGAAGGCTTATCCGCCATTATGATCTTATTCATTTCCTCTGTGATCCGTTCGGCGGATACGATCCGGATACGGTCGCAGTTTTTATGGATGGCGTCAAAGGTCTTCTTGTCGATCTTAAAACCGAGGCGTGTGGCAAAACGAATGGCCCTCATCATGCGAAGGGGATCGTCGGAAAATGTAATATCGGGATCGAGCGGCGTACGTATGACCTTGTTCTCCAGGTCCGCAATGCCATTGAAGGGATCCGTCAGCTCACCGAAATTGTCACTGTTTAGTCCCAGGGCCATTGCATTTATAGTGAAATCCCTTCGTTTCTGGTCATCTTCCAGGCTCCCGTCCTCCACGATGGGCTTCCTCGATTCGTGCCTGTACGACTCTTTCCTCGCCCCTACAAATTCAATCTCGAGTCCATGATACCGGAGCATGGCAGTTCCGAAATTCCTGAAGTAGTTAACTTTTACCCGGCCTAGTTTCTTTGCCAGTTTGCCGGCGAAATCGATTCCGCTGCCGGCAACCACGATGTCGATATCCTTTGAAGGATTCTTAAGAAAACAATCTCTGACAAAGCCGCCGATCACAAAAACACGCACCTGCTCTTCCCCGGCTGTTTGGCTAATCAGTTTGAAAATTTTATCATTCAGACATTCCTTCATATATAGATATGACAATTTTGACAAAAACAATGACAAAATTACAATTATTTGGGCGATTCGGGAATTCTAGAGGGAAATATAATATATGGTACGGGTATTGAGTTATTAAAGATGTATATTTAGAGATGTAAATATTTTAATAATTGTTACATAAACAGTAATACAATGATTGAACATTTAACCGCTGAGACTTTCAAGGAGAAGGTTTTTAATTATGCAGATAACAAAGAATGGAAGTTTGAAGGTGAAAAACCTTGTCTCATTGATTTTTACGCCGACTGGTGTATGCCCTGTAAGATGGTTGCACCCTTACTCGAGGAACTTTCTGAAGAATATAACGGAAAGCTGAACATATATAAGGTGGATACCGAAAGTGAGCGCGAACTGGCTGCGATCTTCGGAATTCAGAGCATTCCCTCCCTTTTATTCGTACCCAGGGACGGCCAACCACAGATGGCCATGGGAGCCCTTCCCAAGGAAACCTTTGAGAAAGCCATCAAGGATGTGCTGAAAGTCGAATAATCCAAATACGACGATCTTATTCATTCATTTTTTACGGGACCGTAGGGTGCCTCATAAGTCGCCCATAGGATATTCGCGCTATCAAATACAAGTACCCTGTCATTTTTCGTCTTAGGAGACTGTCCCAAAAGAACAAATCCGTTCGGATTGTAATCTCCTGCGACAAAGGAAGACAGGGTACTTATGATTTGAAGGCAAATCATATTTGGAATGTAACCTGTGAGCCTTCCTTTCTCCACAAAAAATCCCGCCCCGTCTTTGTGCATTCATTTCGCTTTTCTATCTTTGCCATGTATTGTGAACTTACTCTCTAAGGGGGTGCCTTAAAATTTCGGGCTGAGATCATACCCTTAGGACCTGATCCGGGTAATGCCGGCGAAGGGAAATACTGAGATAGCTAAGGTGAAATATTCTTCTTAAAAAATTCTGCTGTTATGTCACGAGCATTTCTTATGCTTGCATGGCTCCTTGTGTCCATGCAAGTCTCTGCGCAATTTATTATTTCAGGAAAAGTCAGGGATGAAAAAGGGGAACCTCTTACGGGGGCGAATGTAGCATTTTTGAACCGGTATTTTGGAACAGTCACCGATGAGAAGGGAGAATTCCGGTTTCCGCCTTTGGAAAGGGGAAGATACAGGCTTCGGATCTCATATATCGGTTATATGAAGATCGATACGACGATTGATCTCAGCCAGGATACAGATCTACGTTTAATTATGAGATCTTCACCCGTGATGGGCGAAGAGGTTATTGTCAGGGCTGTGAGAGCAGGGGAGAAGGACCCTGTCGCGTCCTCCATGGTGACGAAGGAAGAGATAAAAAAACAGGACTTCGCAAGGGATATTCCCTATCTCCTTTCGTTCACGCCTTCTGTTGTAACGACCTCCGATGCAGGCGCCGGTGTTGGTTATACAGGGTTCCGTATAAGAGGGACCGACCTGAACAGGATCAACGTTACCATCAACGGCATTCCGCTTAACGATGCCGAATCGCACGGCGTTTATTTCGTTGACCTTCCCGATTTCGCAGGTTCTGTTGAGAACGTGCAGGTACAGCGCGGTGTTGGTACTTCCACCAATGGCGCCGCCGCCTTCGGGGCAAGTATGAATTTCGAAACGACAGCATTGAATCCCGTTCCCTATGGAGAGGTCAACTCCTATTACGGATCCTTCAACACATTCAAGAATTCCGTCAGTGTAGGATCAGGATTACTTGATGACAAATTCAGCTTCGACCTGAGGTTGTCCGACATCCGCTCTGACGGGTATATCGACCGGGCTTCCTCGGCACTGAAATCTTTTTTTCTTTCCTTTGCCTGGTTCACCCCACGGAGCCTTCTGAAACTGGATATCTCCTCGGGAAATGAAAAAACTTACCAGGCATGGGACGGAGTGCCGGGTTACCTGCTTGAAACCAACCGTACCTACAACGGGATGGGTCAGTATACAACTGCCGACGGGGAAAATAAGTATTATGACAACGAGACCGACAATTACAGACAGGATCATTATCAGCTCCATTATTCAAGGAACCTTGCAGATCATTTAACTTTAAATACCGGAATTCATTACACAAGGGGAATAGGATACTACGAACAGTACAAGGAGGATGAGGATCTTCGCGTGTACGGACTTGGTCCGGTTATCGCCGGCAGTGACACCATTTCATCATCCGATCTTATCCGGAGGAAATGGCTTGACAACGATTTTTACGGACTGATCTTTTCCCTCAATTATAAGTATAACCGTTTTAATGCAACATTCGGCGGTGGTGGTAATAACTATATTGGCGGTCATTACGGCACGGTTATCTGGGCACGGTTCGCCGGCGATTCCGAAATCGGGCATAAATGGTACGACAATACCGGTAAAAAACAGGATTACAATCTTTATTCAAAGCTGAATTTTGCCCTTTCCGGCCGCATCAATCTTTACGGCGATCTGCAGGTAAGAGGGATCAACTATACGATTGACGGGGAGGATGATGATCTGAGCACGATTACCCAAAAACATAGCTACTTCTTTTTCAACCCGAAGACAGGCATCAATTTTTCACCCGATGCAAGGCAGAGAATTTACCTCTCTTTTGCTGTCGCTAACCGCGAACCCAGCCGGGATAATTTCATCGACGCAGATCCTGATCATCCCGTGCCGAAGCCGGAAAGTCTCTATGATCTTGAATCGGGGTATAGTATTAACGGTTCCCGTTTCCGGGCAGGCGCGAACCTTTACTTCATGGATTACCGGGATCAGCTCGTACTTACAGGTGAGATCAATGATGTGGGCGCCCCGGTGATGACCAACGTGGAAAAAAGTTACCGTGCAGGGATCGAAGTATCGGCAGGATTGAAGTACGGCGATAATTTTTCCTGGGATGCCAATCTAACCCTCAGCCGGAACCGGATCCTCGATATGATATCCTACGTAGATAATTGGGATTATTGGAATGATCCGGCAAATGAACCTTACCAGTACCGGGAAGACCTGGGGACGACCGATATTGCTTTCTCTCCCTCTGTTATCGCATCAAGCATTCTCAGCTATATCGTGCTAGAGCAATTTACCATAGAGGTTCAATCCAAATATGTGGGAAAACAGTACCTCGACAATACAAATTCCGAATCCCGTAAGCTCAATCCCTATTTCGTAAATGACCTCAGGTTTTCATGGGCTTTGGAAACTCCCTGGACAAAGGCTCTCAGTCTAAACTTTATGATAGCCAATCTATTTGATGTAAAATACGAGAGCAATGCGTGGGTTTACCGTTACGTGAGCGAAGGTGAAGAAGGGGTACTCGACGGGTACTTCCCGCAGGCGGGAATACATGTTATGGGGGGAGTCCGGATGAAATTCTGAAGTTTCGCCGTATAACTGCTCTATTTTTCAGGTTTGCAGCATTTTTTTCCGGAAAAAGGATCTCTGAAAACAAAAATGGTTATATTTCCGGGAAAAATCTTGCAGCCCTTAATTTTTACCAGCCTTTTATGATGAAGTGGGGAATGCAACTTCTCAGGATGTTGCCGGCTTTTGTTATCTATCTTGCCTTTGGTTTTGCAGGAAGTCGCATGACGATCGGAAACTATGAAGGTGTCATACTTCTGCCCTCACTTACAGTCGCGGTTCTGCTTGTTTATTTCTACGGTGAAAGAGTTATCCTGCCGGTCCTGGCAGCCTCGATCCTTCTGGGTTTTTTCGGGATACCTTCCGCAATGATTGCCGGAGCCTTTCGTATCCCGGCCCTGATAAGCATTGCCACTGCAACACCGGTTGCTGCATTTTTGGGAGGGAGATACCTGAGGATGACAATTAAGGATAATTTTGGCAGTATTTTCACGATTTCCGGAATGCTCCCTTTTTTACTTTTCGTAGTGGTCATCCCTGCCAGTCTGAATGCCTTACTCCTGTCCATTCCATATCTTTTCAATGTCAGTGGATCTGCCGGTGCATTGATTTTTCTCACCTGGTTCCTTGCCGGAGGAACAGGTTTGCTCCTGTTCGTTCCCTTTTTCCTAAGTTGGAGCGATTCCGGTGAAATTCACCTGCCCGCACCGCGGATAACGGAGCTGATCGTTCTTCTCCTCGTGCTGGTCACGTATCTTTTTCTCATTTCCTCCAATCTATTTGCCAATCCGTTGATGAATTTTATGCTCGGGTACTTCCTTGCCCCGGTCTATATTTGGCTGGCCATGCGGTTTGAAACGAAGATCACAACCCTTGTCATTCCGGCAACCCTCATGATCCCAATGGTGCTGGCTCTAATGGAGACCGATCATAACCTGATCCGCATTGTGCAATATCCCGGGCTGATGCTCCAGGGTTTTATTTTTGTAATCGTACTGATCACCTTGTTGATCCACTCTTTCATCAATGAAAGGATGAACCTTATCGGGTCGCTCCTGAAAAATGAATCGCAACTCAAGGCGGTGATCGGGAACATGCCTGTGGCTCTGGCTATCGTAAAAATGAACGGGGAGGGTGAATATGTAAATGAAAATTTTACGAAACTCACGGGCTACCGGATTGAAGATATCTCGGGTCCTGAAACCTGGTTTGAAAAAGCATATCCCGATCCGGGATACAGGAGGATGGTTAAAGAAAATTGGAAAGAATCCCTCAAAAGTCTACCGGAATACGGGACAATGCAGGAGGAATTTCATATCGTGACAAAGGACGGGCAGCAGAAAGATGTGCAATATACGATGTCGGCCCTTGAAGACAGGCTCCTGATCGGTATGTCGGATATAACGCAGCGGAACAGGATGACAGGTCTTATCGTGGAGAATGAACGGAGGCTGAATACCCTCGTTCAAAATCTTCAGGGAATGCTTTTTCACTGTGGAACAGGCGGCACCAGGATAATGGATTTTGTCAGTGCGGGCGCTCGTACCCTCACAGGATACACCCCCAGTGATTTTACCGGTGGGAAGATCAGTTTTGAAGCACTTATTGATGATGATTTCAGGAAAGATGTCCATACCGGCATAAAAACCTGCATAGAGACCGGGCAGACCTATGAATTGCAGTACCGGATTACAACGAAGGACGGGTGTATGAAATGGGTTTCAGATAAAGGTAAGGCATGGTATGACGCGGACGGAAATTGTACCGGCATCGAGGGGCTGATCACTGACATTACGGAAAGAATTTCCATTCTTGAATCACTCAGGGTTAGTGAACAGCGATACAAATCACTTTTTGAAAATATGCCGCTTTCTCTCTGGGAAGATGATTATTCAGGTGCCCTGAAATATTTGGAAGAAATCGGTGCGGAAGGGATCACCGATCTCCAAAGTTACCTTCTTTCCGATTACGCCAGGATACGGGAACTCATCGCCAGGATCAGGATAATCGATCTGAATCGCTCCACGATCGAACTATATGGCGGAATAAGCAAAGAGAACCTTCTCCGTTCCCCGAAATGATCTTTGTTGAGGAACATTACAGCAGCCTGGTCGAGCTAATTTTCAGGTTGATGAAAGGGGAGAGGTATATCAACAATAATGCTACGGAGATCACCATCGGGGGAGAAACAAAAACATTGTCCATCAGCTGGTATGTGATGCCGGGTCATGAGCACGACCTGTCCAGGGTCCTTGTCACCATCGTGGATATTACCGATCTGGCCGGGGCAAAAAAAGAGATCCTTGAACTGAACGAACATCTTGAGGAAAAAGTAGTGAAACGGACTCTTGAACTGGACCGTGCCAATCGTGAACTTGAAGCCTTTTCATATTCAGTCTCTCATGATCTTAAAGCTCCCTTGCGTGCCATCAAAGGATTTTCAGAACTTCTGAAAAAAGAGACCTGGGGCAGCCTGGATGAAAATTCCAGGCGATACCTGAATCATGTTTCAGAGAACGCCGGCAATATGATCAATCTGATCAATGATCTCCTGAGGTTCTCCAGGATGGGCCGTAAAAATCTTGATCTCACGGAGGTGGAAATGTCCCAACTGGTTTCAGCAGTCCGGGACGACCTTGTTTCTGTAAATGATGATGATGTTGTCTTTCATATTCATTCCCTGCCGGTGATCCGCGCTGATGAAGGGTTGCTCCGGCAGGTTTTCATCAACCTGATCTCCAATGCACTGAAATTCTCAACCCGGGTAAAACCGGCAGAGATCAGCATATCCGGTGAAATGCGGGGCAGTGACTGGATTTTTTCCGTTCAGGATAATGGGATTGGTTTTGAACAGAAGTTCGGAGAAAAGATCTTTAAGGTCTTTCAGCGCCTCCATACATCAGACGAATACGAGGGCAGCGGAGTCGGGCTGGCCCTTGTTCAGCGGATCGTACACAGGCATGGCGGAAGAGTATGGGCAGAGGGATATTCAGGCAAGGGGGCCACCTTCTTTTTTACCATACCTGTTGAGATTGATTCTGAATAAACATCTAATGTATCCCGGGTCATATATATAATAGCGCTAAAGTGGTAATTTAACCGCTGAAATTTCTGCTTTGTAAAGTTTTATATATGAAGAAAAACAACCTGAAAATTCTTATCCTCGAGGATAATCCCTATGATGCAGAACTGAATATTTCGGAACTAAAGAAAGAAAAGCGGATATTTGATACAAGGATCGTAAGTGACAGGGAAGGGTTCATCCGTGAGCTGGATCAATATAATCCGGATATAATTCTTTCCGATTACAACCTGCCCCGCTTCAATGGCCTTGACGCTCTCCATCTCGCTAAAGAGAAAAAACCCCTTATTCCTTTTATCATCGTTACAGGTTCCCTCGATGAGGAAACGGCAGTAGACTGCATCAAGCAGGGAGCATGGGATTATGTGTTGAAGGAACACCTCGTCCGGCTGAACCCGGCGGTAAAATATGCCCTGCAGTACAGCCAGGAGATCGAGCAGAGAAAACATGCCGAATTACGCATCCGTGAAAGTGAAAAGTTATCACGAAAGTTGCTCGATAACATTGAAACAGGGGTCTTCCTGACCGGTCTGGATGCCACGATCATTCATTGTAACCAAAAGGCAGAGAAGCTTATCGGCCGGGCTCTTGAAACAATCAGGGGTAAAAAATTCTTTGAGGCCCTGGACTTTTTTGATGAAAACGGACAACGGCTGGCAGATTCACGAAAAACCTGCTTCGAAAAGGTGATAATATCCAGGGAAGGGCAGAGCGGGGTGAACATCATGCTGCAAAAACCGGATGGCGAAGAGGCCTGGTTCGACGCATGTGTTACCCCCGTCCTGGAAGATTCCGGGAAATTCAGCCAGCTTATCTTCTGCATCAGCGATATCACGGAAAAGGTGCGAATGCATATTCATCTCCGGGAATCCCAGTCAAAATATGAGGCGGTTTTTAATTCAGTTAACGACGGCATATTTCTCCATGATATTAAAGATTTCAGTATTCTCGATGTTAACGACCGGGTAGTAGAGATGTACGGGTGGCGGAAGGAGGAAATTAGAAAGCTCAGCGTTGGCGACCTGAGTGATGTTGAAGGGGGATATACGACAGGAATGGCCAGTTCCTATGTAAAACTGGCAGCCGGCGGCAAAACCCAGGCAAAAGAATGGCTTGCTAAACATAAATCGGGAAAGATCTTTTGGGTCCATGTGACTCTTCAGCGCGTGAAATTGGGATCCGGACAATTCGTAATGGCCCTGGTGAAGGACATAGACAAACAAAAGAAGGCCGAGATGTCCCTTCACGAAAGTGAGGAGCAGTACCGCGTCCTTTCACAAAATACCCCGGATGCCGTTATGCGGTATGACAGGGAGTTGAGGCATATCTTCGTTAATGAATCTGTTGCCGTTCTCTTCGGAACAGAACCGGAAAAGTTCATTAACAGGTCCTTTCGTGAGATGAAGGTCCTGCCTGAAAATTTTGTAAAAACCTGGGAAGACAATCTGCGGAAGACCTTCGACGGGAGAAAATCCTGCGAAGCTGAAATCGTAACTGAAATGAACGGCCGCCTTACCTTTATCGAAAGCCGGCTTTTCCCTGAATATAATGAAACAGAGGAAGTGGCGTCAGTTATTGCTGTGGTCCGCGACATCACCGACCGGAAAATGGCTGAAAGCAAATTGAGGGGATCGGAAGAGATGCTTCACCTGGTCTTTGACAACATTCCCCACGCTGTTTTCTGGAAGGACCGGAATTCAGTTTACCTTGGAGGAAATAAATCCTTCATCGAATCGGCCGGACTGGAAAAGCCGGGTGATCTTACCGGCCTGACCGATTATGATCTCCCCTGGAGGATCGAATCGGATTCTTTCATCAGCCTGGATAAGAGGGTTATGGAGAATGATCAGGCAGAATACCATATCATTGAGGAAAGACAACTTGCCGACGGAAGCATATCCTGGAACGATACCAATAAGATCCCCATCCATGATGATGAAGGGAAGGTTATCGGTATACTAGGTACATCCGAAAACATAACGGGAAAAAAGAAAAGTCAGGAAGCACTGCGTATCAGCGAGGAACGCCTGAAGATGGCACTCGAAGCCTCAAACGACGGTCTTTGGGACTGGAACCGGGAGACGGGTGAAATATATTTTTCCCCGCGGTTCTTTACCATGCTCGGTTACGAACCCGATGAATTCGAACATAATACGGAAGCGCTGTTCAACCTGATCCACCCTGATGATATTGAAAAAGTGAATACTTACTTCGAAACTCTCTCCCTCAGTAACGGAATTCTTTCAGAGGTTGAGTTGCGCGTGAGGAGGAAGGAAGGTAATTACGCATGGATCCAATCCAGGGGAAAGGCTTTCAAAACTGAAACGAAAGGACCTGCCACAAGGTTTGTCGGGACTCATGTTGACATTACCCAGCGAAAAAGGCATGAGAATATTCAGGAAGTGCTTTTCGAAATTGCCAATTCAATCACGACCACGAGAAACATGGATGAACTTTTCGAGAACATTCAGCGCTCCCTGCGCCGTGTGATCGATACTACCAATTGCTATGTCGCCCTCTATAATGAGCAAAACGATAAAATAACCCTTTCTTTCCACCGCGATGAGAAAGATGATTTCCAGGAATTTCCCGCCGGAAAGACAATCACGGCGTATGTGATACGAACGGGTAAATCACAGCTTGTCAGCCGGCAGCGGATATCGGAGCTCGAAAGTTCCGGGGAAATAGAGCCTATAGGTGCTTATTCGGTGTCCTGGCTGGGAGTTCCCCTGAAGAGCAACGAAAAAATTATCGGAGTTTTCGTAGTGCAGAGTTACGATGAGAAGATCCAGTACACACAGGAAGACGTACAACTTCTTGAATTTGTCTCCGACCAGATAGCCCTCGCCATTGAGAGGAAGATCGATCAGGACAACATCAAGCAGAACCAGGAGCGGCTCAGGAAGATCATCGAATCTTCACCCGACGGATTGGTTGTCATTGATCTTGAAGGTGCAATCCTGGAACACAATACAAGCTTTCCCGGGATGCTTCAGATCCCGGCTGCAGCCATAAAGGAGAGGAACTTTTTTGAATTCATTTCAGTTCCCGATATCATCAGGGCACAGAATTCCCTGCACAATACCCTTAAAAGCGGATACCGCAAGAATATCGAGTTCAAAATGCGAAGGGATGACTGTTCCGAATTTTTTGCCGAGACATCCTTCGGGGTGATCCAGGGAGCCGGGAAAGGTGATGAAACCATTGTGATCGTGGTAAAAAATATCAATGAACGGAAGGCTTATGAATTTAATCTACGTATTGCCAAGGAAAAAGCAGAGGAATCCGACAGCCTGAAAACAGCCTTTCTTTCCAATATGTCGCATGAGATCCGGACGCCGATGAATGCCATCATCGGTTTTGCAGAGCTCCTGTCCAACCCGGATATCACCACCACCGAAAAGGAAGAGTTCATTCAGCAGATCAACAACGGTGCAGACTCCCTCATGAGGCTCATCGACGATATTATCGATATCGCGAAGATCGAGGCCGGTCAGATCCGGATTAACCGTTCCTTTTTTGACCTGGCACCCGTGATGAGGGATTTGAAGATGATATTTTCAAAACATATGATCCGTCATGGCAAAGAAAGGATCCGTCTCGTTGAGGATCATAATAATTTCAGTTCCTCCGTGCAGCTTTTCACAGACGAATTCCGGATCCGGCAGGTTTTCTCCAACCTGATCGGAAATGCGATCAAGTTCACCGAGGAAGGCGAGGTTCGTTACGGGATCAAAGAGATATCGAACGGATCGATAGGGTTCTATGTGAACGATACGGGGATCGGTATCGACAAAGGAAAACTGGATGTAATCTTCGAACGGTTTCGCCAGGGATACGAGAATAAGAAAAAGTTTTACGGAGGCACAGGACTCGGACTGGCCATCTCGAAACATCTGGTCGAACTTCTCGGCGGGGAGATCCATGTAGAATCGATCCTGGGCGGAGGATCCGTATTTTCCTTCTCCATTCCTTTTCAAAAACAGGAGATAAAAATGCCGGAAGAATGGGTCACTATCGACAGGAGTCCAAAGAACTGGGAAAATAAAACCATCCTTGTGGCAGAAGATGACAAGGCTAATTTTATACTCTTACGTGAGATCCTGAAGAGAACCCGGGCCAATATCGTATGGGCGAAGGACGGTGATGAGGCCATCCAGATCTTTTCCAGCTGCAAGATAGACCTGGTCCTGATGGACGTACAGATGCCCGTTATGGATGGGTATGAAGCGACGCGGGTGATCAAGGAATTAAACTCCAAAGTCCCTGTCATTGCCCAGACAGCCTACGCTATGGCAGGTGAGAGGGAAATGAGCCTGGACGCCGGCTGCGATGATTATATATCGAAACCTGTAAGGATCAATGAACTGATGTTTGTTCTGAATAAATACTTTTTGTAGCGGAGAGAAGATGAAAGGCAGGCTTACCATACTGTTCCTGGTCCTCCTGGCCGTTTCATGCACGGGAAAAAGGAATGATAAGGCCGGTTTTACGGTAGTATTCAGATACAATGAATCCAAGGGCATCAGCAGCCTCGATCCAGCCTGGGCCAGGAACCAGACCATTATCTGGCCCGTAAGCCAGTTATACAATGGCCTGCTGCAGATGGACGACAGCCTTAGGGTCCGTCCCTCCATCGCCCGGGACTGGGATATATCAGGGGACGGACGGATATATACCTTTCATCTCCGGCAGGATGTTTATTTCCACGATAACCCTGCATTTCCCGGTGGTAAAGGACGGAAGGTAAAAGCCTCCGATGTCGGATACAGTTTCTCAAGGATCCTCGACCCGGCGGTAGCTTCACCCGGGAGATGGGTTTTCGGCAGGCTGGAGAATGGGAACCCGGATCATCCGGCCGGATTCAGAGCGGTCGATGATTCGACATTCCGCATTTGGCTTTCCGGCCCGTTTCCTCCTTTCATCGGGATCCTCACAATGCCTTATTGTTTTATTGTGCCACATGAAGCAGTGGAGTATTACGGCAAAGATTTTGCCAGGCATCCCGTTGGAACCGGCCCGTTTCAATTCAGGATCTGGGTTCAGGATGAAAAACTTGTACTTATAAGGAATGACAACTATTTTGAAGCCGACAGCAACGGGAACAGGCTTCCTTATCTCAAGGCCGTCGCCATTACCTTTATCAAAGATAAGCAATCGGAATTTCTTGAATTCCTCAGCGGGAACATCGATTTTCTAAGCGGGGTTCACCCTACCTATAAGGATGAATTGCTGACTCCTTCCGGGCATCTGAATCCCGAATATGAAGGAAGGTTTAAATTGATCACTCAGCCCTACCTGAATACAGAATACCTGGGTTTTCTCGTGGACACGACCCTGCCTTCTGTCAGGAACAGCCCCCTCCGGGATCCCGACGTCCGTAAAGCCATTAATTTTGGTTTCGACCGGAAGAAGATGCTGAGGTATCTCCGTAACAACATCGGTAGCCCGGCCAATGACGGGATCGTTCCCTTCGGGCTTCCCGGTTTTGATCATTCAAAGGTCTACGGGTATTCGTACAATCCGGATTCGGCCAGGTATTACCTGGCTCGTGCCGGATACCCCGGCGGCGAAGGTCTGGGAGAGATCAGCCTCACCACCACTTCGGATTATCTCGATCTGTGTGAATATATCCAGTTCGAACTGGCACGATCAGGGATCCGGTTAAACCTGGATGTTGCAACCGGTGCATCATTCCGGAACAGGGTCGCCAATTCCAACCTTCTCTTTTTCCGGGGATCCTGGATTGCCGATTATCCGGATCCCGAAAATTATCTTTCCCTGTTTTACTCGCCGTATTTCAGTCCCGCTGGCCCAAATTATACACATTTTTCCCTCCCGGGGTACGACAGGTTGTATGAAAAAGCAATCGGAACCCGCGATCCTTCGGAGCGCGCCCGTTTGTATGAGCAGATGGATCAGATGATTATCAGCAAGGCCGCTATTGTACCGCTATATTACGACCAGGTTGTTCGGTTTGTGCCGGAAGATATCACTGGCCTGGGTTCCAATGCCATGAATTTGTTGATTCTTAAATATGTGAAAAAGAACAACTTGTAATTTTTTTCTTCGTTTTTCATAAAAAAGATGGATTCTGCGTGTTATTTTATCCGTCTATAGGGTATTAAGGGGAAAGTTTTAGATTGAAAAACAACTAACCATGTATAGGGATATCTGGAAGAAATATCACAAAGCCGTCTGTTCAATAGAGCTCTTAGGTTCAAGCGGTAGCCGGATCTTTGGTCTTACCGGCTTTAAAACCGGTACCAAAATAGTTACCGATGACCTCCTCTATTCCATGAGGGAGGCCCGCGATGTTATGATAACTTTTTATCGTGAAGACGGGATGACCGTGGCTTCGAGCCTGAAGATGGGCTATGAGGAGCTTATGGCCCTTCTTCCCTGTAAGGAAGATTTTGAGAATCTTGGTTTTATGATCATTCCGGCTGATTTCCCGGAATTTCGGAATACGAGTTCACTCAATCTCTACAGGCAGTGTACTCCGGCACTCGGGCTGGAAGCCGTGTCGCTGGCCTATCAGACCGAATACAATAACCTGTCGATTAAATCAGCCCTGGTCACTTCATCATACCGGAACGGAGGCGGACTGACCTATATTCAGTTTGACGGTACAGTAAGATCAGGCAGCAGCGGCGGACCCCTTATCGATGTGGTGAGCGGAACCGTTCTCGGGGTCATCTCCAGAAAGGAAATGAACCTGATGAAGAATTATAATAACCTGACGGGGATCGTGGATAATAACCTGAAATTACTGAAGGGGGAGGAAGGCAAATGGCAGATCAATGATATCGATCCCATTCAGGTACTGATCGCTAATCAAAACCAGATCAAACATATAGCTAACGAGCTATTCAGGAATTCGGCATCCAGGATTGGATTTGCACTCGATATCGGTCACCTGATCGACTATCTCGAGGGATCCTTCGAGTTTGATTTTGATCTGAACGTGGCGGTTGAATAATTTATTCGTCGGGGGTTTCATCGAGATCCTCTTTAAGGATCCTGTTCACGGATTCCTCCGTTGATTGAAGCCTAGTCCTGCATAGTTTGATGAGCCAGGTGACGCGTTTTACTTTTTCGGCCAGTTCGTCGACGTCGAGTTCACCACTTTCAAGTTGACCCAGGATGATCTCGATCTCATTGACGGCCTCTGCATATTTAAGATCTTTTTTCGCCATTTTCGTCCTTTTTTATCACTTGTTTTACATTGCTTTTCAGACTTCCGGAAAACAGGATGGTTGTAATCTCATCCTGTTCCGCCAGTTGCCCGGCATCCCGCATAATCCTGCCATCTTTCAGGGTTATCGAGAAACCCCTTTTCAGGATCTGGCGGGGATCAAGAAAATGGTTCTGCCTCTCAAACCGCCCCAGTTTTTCCGACTGAGAGATTTGAAAGGCCAGGGTAGTCCTGATGATTTCCTTCATCCTGTACCTGATCTCGCTTTTCTGCCTCTCAATAAGGTTCCTTGAATACAGGAATGTCAGTCTGCTCATCTGGGAGAGGAGAATCCTGTTTTTGCCTATGTACTGACGCACGGAAGAGGAAGCGTGCCGGGTTATGCCCGAAAGATACGCCCTGTCCTCCGTCAGCCTCCGGTTTACCATGAAAGCCAGATCCCTTGTAAGGTCTGTGAGCCTCTGCTTTTCCATATTCAAGGTTTCACGGCAGGTATCGGCCACTCTTTTCTCACAGTTTTGCAGGTATTCCAGGAAGCCGGCCATCCGGTCTATTATAAATTCCGCCACCGCCGTGGGTGTTTTAAGCCTCCGGGAGGCCACCAGGTCGGCAATGGTCTCATCCCGTTCATGACCTATGCCTGTGAGGACGGGCAATGGAAACTGTGTTATATTAAAGGCAAGGTCGTAATTATTGAAACAGTCCAGGTCGGCCTGGGCGCCACCTCCCCGGATAAGGGCCACTACATCAAAATGTTCCTCCTCTTCAAAGATTTTTTCGAGGGCGAAAATAACCGATAAAGCGGATTTATCACCCTGCATGATGGCCGGGAATAATTTCACGGTGAAGGAGAAACCGTAGTTGTTATTCATAAGGGTGTTCATGAAATCCCCGTATCCCGCTGCCGTCTCGGATGAAATCACCGCTATCCGCTGGGGAACGTAGGGAAAATCCAGTTGCCTGTTCATATCGATAACGCCCTCGGAGGTAAGACGGTTGAGGATCTCGATTTTTTTTCTGGCCATATCACCCAAGGTATACGTGGGATCTATATCCTTGATATTCAGGCTCAAACCGTAAATCTCATGAAAAGAAAGGCCGGCATGGACCAGGATTTTGATGCCCGCCGACAGACGGTACCCCGTAGTCCGTTCAAAATAAGGCCTGATCATCCTGTACGTTGATGACCAGATGGTGGCTCTCATCCTGGCAACGATCTTTTCACCAGCAGGATCTTTCTCGATAAGTTCAAGATAGCAGTGACCGGTGGTATTTGTACTGATCTCGCTGATCTCTGCGGCCACCCAGAAGTTTTCGGGGAAGGACCTGCTTACGGATTCCCTGATGCTCTGGTTTAACTCGCTTAAGCTCAAGCTTACAGCTTTCATCACTGCTTAATTAATTTGATGACGTACTCCTCCTCATCCGACCGGGCTACAAGGAAATAGACTCCTGTTGCAAGATTCCCGAGATCGCTCACTCCGATGCTTTCGCCGGTGGCCCAGCTTCCGTAGTCCGAATATACAAGTTTCCCTGCAGCCGAGAAGATATGTACCTGATTAAGATCGGTCCCGGCATTCACGATGCTTAATCCTGTCGATGCTGAGAAGGGGTTCGGATAGGCAATGAGGGGAGGGGATACCGAAGTGCTGTCGAGTGCAGCAATGCTCCAGAGGGCGATCATGAAATCGGGGACTCCGTAGCCGTAAGCCGTGTCAGGCATGGCATACCGGTTGGCAGACCGCCTTATCGCCTGCAGGATATCCACGTTAGTTTTCGCAGGATATGCCTCCCACAGGCAGGCCGCCATACCTGCCACCTGGGGGGCGGCGAATGAGGTGCCGTAACCGGTGCCTGCCGCACCTGCGGGATTAATGATGACCGTCTGAAATCCCACGGCATCCACGTCGGGTTTTACCCTGTCGTCGCTGGTAGGCCCCCGTGAACTGAAAAAAGCAAGGTTACCCGTATCGTCAACGGCGCCGACAGCAAGGACATCTTTTCCGTCGGCAGGCGTAGTAATATAACCCCAGGGATTGGTACCTTCGTTTCCTGCACTTACTACCACCAGCATCCCTTTTGAAAAGGCTTTTTCAGCTGCCCTTGTCACGAGGGTGCTTTTTCCGTCGAGCATGCTGTAGGAATAGTTCATCATGCTGTCGGTAAAAGTGCTGTATCCGAGCGAACTGGTTATAATATCTGCACCTGCGCTATCGGCAAATTCTGCGGCGAGCAGCCAGTTTGCCTCCTCAATCCGGAATTCCGAACCTACATCCTCGGAACGCAGGAGCCAGTATGATGCTTCAGGTGCAGTCCCCACCAAGGTGCCCGGGAGGTAAGCGGCCATCGTACTCAGAACCGACATCCCGTGGCTGCTCTGGGAGAAGATATTGGAATTGGGATTGACGAAATCGTGGTATCCGAGTATCCGCCCTTCCTGCCTCAGCTTGCTGAAAGCTGCGATGCTGTCCACATGGTAAAAGCCGGCGTCGATAACAGCTATCTGCATATTTTGTCCCCGGAAACCCAGGTCGTGCAGAGAATTCCCGTTCAGAATACTGATCTGCGGATCCGATAACCCGTAATTCTCGCTCTCAGGAAGCCGGGAACTGAAATTATCGGGGGGTATACCCAGGATGTTTTTCTTTCCCGGGTGAACGAAATAATCAGGGTTCCAAGCGAAAGGACTGACAAAACTTACTTCTGAAGACAATCGTTCCAGGAGAAGTGTATCTGTGGTCCTTACGATAGCTGCATTCAACCACCGGCTGGTGCCCAGGATCTCCAGGCCCATCCGGCTGAGACTGTCGGTATAGGTTTTTGAAACAGGAAGATCTTCCCCGGTGATCCGGATATTTTGGACCTGTCTTCGCCGGATTGCGCGTTCGGAGAGGAAAGTGGCCGGATCAGTATTCATAAGCGTGGATTCACCCTTATCGGTGAAGGGAATCCAATATTTTTCGGGGGCGAGTCGCTGTGCATGTACCTGGAGAATTATCAGGGAGAAGAGGACCAGGGTGATCGGGTATTTTATTGCCATCCGCGTTCAGGTTTAAATAATTAATCAGCGAAGCTTCTGGCCGGTCGAGTCGGGGATCTCCCCGGTTTTTTCCTCGATTTTACGGGAAAATTCATCCTGCCGCTTTTCATACTCCTCATTCGGGAGCATCTTCCCCCCGACGTATTCCGCACTAAAATCCGGTTCGCCGTTATCCGTGTAATACTGCCAGGTGCCATCCATCACCCCGTTGCGATAGGTTCCCGTGACCGAAGGCTTGCCCGCGGGTGTGAAGGCCTCAAAACGTCCATCTCTTTTCCCGTTGCGGTGTGAAGATCTCATCCGCAGCTGTCCGTCCTCATAGTATTTTTCCCAAACTCCGTCTTTTACATCGTTTTTCCATTCCGTTTTTTCGGAGATATTTCCGTTGTCGTAATAATTAAACGACATGCCGTTTTTGAGCCCGTTGCTGTAATCTTCCCGTATGGCAACCCTTCCGTTATAGAAGGAATAGAATTCCCAGGTACTGTCTTTTTCATTCCCGGTGTAATTTCCTTCCGCGGCGATTTTCCCGTCCTCATAGTACAGCTTTGCATGGGAAGTTTTGCCATCAGCACTGAAATGAATGACTGCCTGGGGAATGCCGCCCTTATAGTACTTTTTCATCAATCCGACAGGATGGTCATTTTCGAACTGTCCTTCATACCTCAGCCTGCCGTTGTCGTAATATTTTTTCCAGTAGCCTGTTTTCTGACCGGCATCGTTAAGCCTGTTGAATGCAGTGTCCTGTGACAGAACCAAAACCGGTATCCCGGCCATGATCAGAATAAAGGCGAGTTTTCGAAATATCATCTGCATGGATTTCCAAAAATAACGAATTCCGGTGAGAAATGTTATCCGTATTCCCCGAAGAATTTGGTGATTTGTTGATTTGTTGATTTGTTGAATGGAGTTGAAACCAATTCAAACCAATTCAAACCAATTCAAACCAATTCAAACCAATTCAAACCATTTCAAACAATCTGAAAATTAATTTGACGCATTCCGCGATCAGTAGGTCAAACCTGCACTAATTGAGTGCATATTATGCTAATAATTGCACTCAGTTAGTGCAAATTATATTTTGCTCTACTCTGGAGAAGAAATTATTAGGGAAAACAATAATGTATCTAATAAGATCCTTAAAATAAAAAACCGCAGTAAATCAGATGTTTACTGCGGTTTCCCTATTTTTTATTTATCGTTGTAACGGATTTTACTTTACCTCTTCGAAATCGACATCGGTCACCTCCTCATCTCCGCCTTTTTTGCTGCCACCATTGCCTCCGGCACCTTGTGCCTGTTGTTGCTGCTGCTGTTGCGGATCGCCGCCCTGAGCCTGTTGCCCTGCCTTATACATTTCCTCAGAGGCAGCCTGCCACACCGTATTCAATTCTGCCGTGGCTTTTTCGATGGCATCGAGATCTTCTTTTTTATGTGCTTCCCTTAGTGATGAAACCGCCTTTTCAATGGGCTCTTTCTTATCTGCCGGGATCTTATCGCCAAACTCCTTCAGTTGCTTCTCTGTCTGGAAGATAAGGCTGTCGGCTGCATTGAGTTTCTCGATCCGTTCCTTGGCCTGTTTATCACTGGCCTCGTTCTCTTTAGCCTCATTTTTCATTCTTTGGATCTCTTCATCGCTGAGTCCGGAAGAGGCTTCAATTCGTATACTCTGCTCTTTGCCGGTGCCCTTGTCTTTTGCCGAGACATTCAGGATACCGTTGGCATCGATATCGAAGGTTACTTCGACCTGTGGTATACCCCTGGGGGCAGGCGGAATACCATCCAGATGGAATCTTCCGATCGTCTTGTTATCCCTGGCCATCGGCCTCTCGCCCTGGAGGACATGGATCTCAACCGACGGCTGGTTATCGGAAGCTGTGGTGAAAACTTCAGCCTTTTTGGTAGGGATGGTTGTATTCGATTCGATGAGCCGGGTGAATACGCCGCCCATTGTCTCGATACCCAGTGAAAGCGGTGTAACGTCGAGCAGGAGAACATCCTTTACTTCCCCGGTGAGGACACCACCCTGGATGGCCGCACCCACTGCCACAACTTCATCGGGGTTGACACCCTTTGAGGGGGTCTTACCGAAAAATTTCTCCACTACCTGCTGGATGGCCGGGATCCTTGTGGAACCTCCGACGAGGATCACTTCATCCACATCTTTTGAAGTCATGCCCGCATCCTTAAGTGCTTTCCGGCAGGGTTCGATGACGGCCTGGATCAGGCTGTCGGCCAGGCTTTCGAATTTTGCCCTTGACAAAGTTTTTACCAGGTGTTTCGGGACACCCTCAACCGGCATTATATACGGAAGGTTGATCTCTGTGCTTGTCGCACTTGAAAGTTCTATCTTGGCTTTTTCAGCGGCTTCTTTCAGACGCTGGAGGGCCATAGGGTCTTTGGAAAGATCGGCACCTTCATCCTTCTTGAACTCGTCGATCAGCCACTGGATCACAACATGATCAAAGTCATCACCTCCAAGGTGGGTATCCCCGTTAGTCGATTTTACTTCGAACACACCTTCACCGAGTTCGAGGATGGATATATCGAAAGTACCCCCTCCAAGATCGAAGACGGCGATCTTCATATCCTTGCCACGCTTGTCGAGCCCATAAGCCAAAGCAGCGGCAGTGGGTTCGTTGATGATCCTCTTAACGTTCAGCCCTGCGATTTCCCCGGCTTCCTTTGTTGCCTGACGCTGTGAATCACTGAAATATGCAGGTACGGTAATGACTGCATCCGTCACTTCCTGCCCCAGGTAATCTTCGGCCGTTTTCTTCATTTTCTGAAGGATCATTGCTGAAATTTCCTGTGGCGAATATTTTCTGTCATCGATCTGTACCCTGGGTGTATTGTTATCTCCTTTGATCACTTTATAGGTAACCCTGCTGATCTCTTTCTGTACCTTATCATGCGTTTCACCCATGAACCTTTTGATCGAATATACGGTCTTCAACGGATTCGTGATAGCCTGTCTCTTAGCCGGATCACCTATTTTTCTTTCTCCGTTTTCCACAAAAGCCACCATTGAAGGGGTAGTTCTCTTACCTTCGCTGTTGGGAATTACGACTGGTTCGTTACCTTCCATCACAGCCACACAGGAATTTGTCGTACCTAAGTCTATTCCGATAATTTTACCCATAATCTATGTCTGTTTTATAATTCGTTACCAAAAATTTTAGTATTAGCTTTCAATGATTGTGCCATTAGGATTTCCCATGAAATTCTGACAATATTGACAGTGACCGGGTTCAATTTCCATGCTGCCACTGACATAATGACAAAAAGTCAGGATGAGCGGGTTTTATCTAAAACTCAGGTATGAAATATCCGATCTGTGGCAGGAATGGCGGCGAAAAACGCAAAAAATCCCTTTTTGTGGCTGGTTCTGGTGAATATTATGACGAACTTTGCGGATCGATCCTAAAACCAATGTGATGTCAGTTCATAAGATTGTAAAAAAAATCACCACTCATGTTCTGAATGAGATGAAACTCAAGCATGAGAAGATAGCCATGCTAACGGCATATGATTATTCCATGGCCAGGATCCTTGACCAGGCCGGCATTGATGTTGTTCTCGTGGGAGATTCTGCCTCCAATGTAATGGCAGGCCATGAAACCACCGTGCCCATAACCCTCAATGAGATGATCTACCATGCGGCAGGCGTGGTACGTGGAGTAAGCAGGGCCCTCGTGGTTGTCGATCTTCCCTTCGGCACATACCAGGGCAATTCAAAGGAGGCCCTTGCCTCATCGATACGGATCATGAAGGAGACCGGTGCAAGTGCTGTTAAAATGGAAGGAGGACGCGAGATACGGGAATCGGTCGAAAGGATACTTTCGGCAGGTATCCCGGTTATGGGTCACCTGGGATTGACGCCCCAATCCATTCATAAATTCGGGACTTATGTGGTAAGGGCCCGTGAAAAATCGGAAGCCGATAAACTTCTTGAGGATGCAAGGATCCTTGAAGATGCGGGATGTTTTGCCATCGTTCTTGAAAAAATACCTGCAACACTTGCAGCAGAGGTTACGGCAGCCGTCAGAATACCCACCATAGGGATCGGGGCAGGGCCGGAAGTCGATGGCCAGGTACTTGTCCTCCACGACATGCTCGGGATAACCCAGGAATTTTCACCCCGTTTCCTGAGGCGGTACCATAATCTCTACCAGGAGATCCTCGGCGCCGTGCAGACCTATATCGAGGATGTAAGAAACAGGGATTTCCCCAACGAAAAAGAACAGTACTGACATGGTATGATCAACCTTCCGGAAATAATTTATGAGGATAATCACCTGATCGCTCTCAACAAACGGGTATCGGATATTGTACAGGGTGACCGGACGGGCGATGATTCGCTGGACAAGTTACTTAAAGCCTATATCAAGGAAAGGGAGGGGAAACCCGGGAATGTCTTTATCGGGTTACCTCACAGGCTCGACAGGCCGGTAAGCGGTGTGGTGGTATATACGAGGACAAGCAAGGCGCTCTCCAGGATGAATGCCCTTTTCAGGGATAAAAAAACAATGAAAATATATTGGGCCATCGTTAAAGTTCT
Source organism: uncultured Bacteroidales bacterium (assembly GCA_963771005.1). Lineage (GTDB taxonomy): Bacteria > Bacteroidota > Bacteroidia > Bacteroidales > DASQZK01. The sequence goes on along the minus strand of CAVYRO010000002.1, from coordinate 1,682,288 downwards.
TCCCCCCGCCCGGGAGAAGACCCTGGTTCATTTCCTGAAAAAGAATGAAAAACAGAATAAGAGTTATCCTGTTGCGGAGGGTACGCCTGGAAGCAGGGAAGCGTCGCTCACCTACCGGTTGGCCGGAGCTTCGGACAATTATTACCTCCTGGAGATCGAGCTTCACAGCGGCCGTCATCACCAGATCAGGGCACAGCTTGCGGCCATTGGCTGCCCGGTTAAAGGTGACCTGAAGTATGGTTTTTCGAGGTCAAACCCGAATGGCGGGATTAGCCTTCATGCAAGGGAAATAAGTTTCATCCATCCTGTGAAACAGACCCCTCTGCGGATCATTGCGGAACCTCCGGCAGATGATATCTTCGGCGTTTTTAAAATGGGAGGAAACAGGTGACCGGTTAATTAGTATCAGAAAGAAAACTCGACAACCCTTCGACTTCGCTCAGGGACCGGTCGATTCGATGAACGAAGAACTTTTCGGATGGTGGTAAGGCAGCCCAAAGGCCCTTCATAAGAAAACCATTGAATTTCAGATTTATACATAAGGGCCTTTGGCCTGCCTTACCACCATCCGAAAAGTTCACCCTCTTGAATGAAGTCGCCGGGTTGTCGAGTTTTCTTGCAAACACTAATTAGGTGATCCGTTTATACTTCGACAACATACGGCATTACTCTTCACCTTTCGCCTTTCGCCTTTCGCCTTTCACCTTTCACCTTTCACCTTTCTCAGCCTTCCCCGGTTTTACTGAAAGGGAAAGGCAGTAGATAATGCACATCCTCGATGATCCGTATCAGCTCTTCACCGTACATGATGATCCGTACCGGCGACCTATAACGCTGCTGTGTCTCCAGTATTACCTGGCGGCATGCCCCGCACGGGGTGACGGGCATCCTGACAAATTCATTTTTATAGAATGCCGTGATGACAATGGTCTTCACCGGTACATCGGGAAAGGATGACCCGGCATAGTACAGGGCTGTTCTCTCGGCACAGATGCCTGAAGGGTAAGCCGCGTTTTCCTGATTGCTGCCCGTTATGATCTCCCCATTCTGTAATAGAACTGCAGCTCCGACACTGTATCCCGAATAAGGGGCATATGCCTTTTTCGCTGCCGATTTTGCCTTGCTGATCATCCGCACTTCCAACGGGCTTAATCCTTCAGTTGTGACAGCCTCAAAAAATTCGATCTCTATCTTTTTCTTCTTCATTGTGAAATAATAAGCTAAATAACTATTATCTGCGCAAATTTCAAAGAGAACGCTCACTAATCGTTCCGGAAAAAGAAACGGGGGGAGGGGTGTCGGAAAAAGTTGTAAAGCGGGGACACGCGGGGAATTAAATTTTATAAACGTATCAGCGGAGGTCTTATTCTGAACCATCTGCTTCCGGAAATCAATGCAGCCCGCATATGATATGATGAACCGGCGGTGAAAGTGGTATACTTATTTCCGGAAAATCCCGTTCTCATTGGGGATTGTTGATAAATCCCGATGTCCTGATAATTTCAATCTCTTAATTTAGCCGTGAGAAAAGGGTGAGGTAATGAAATGGTATTTAGTGATTGCAGCCGGCCTGTTGAATGTTTATTTCATTTCTGCCGGAGCCCAATCGGGAGACCGGCCGGGCAGTAAGGAATACATAGAGATGTACAGTGATCTCGCTATGAGGGAGATGATACGAACCGGTGTCCCTGCCAGCATTACGCTCGCACAGGGCATGCTGGAATCGGACAATGGTAATTCGGGACTTGCCCGGAAATCCAACAATCATTTCGGGATAAAGTGCCACAATGACTGGACGGGAGGCAAGGTGCACCACGACGATGATGCGAGACATGAATGTTTCCGGAAGTACAGTACGGTTTACGATTCTTATGTTGATCATTCCGATTTTCTCAAAAACACTCCGCGTTACGCCTTCCTTTTTGATCTTGATGCAGACGATTACCGCGGATGGGCAAAGGGGTTGAAAAAAGCCGGCTATGCAACGAGCACCACCTACGCCGATATGCTGATCCGTATCATAGAGGAAAACAGGCTCGACCGGTACGACAAGCTGGCCCTCGAAGAAGGTGTGCCGGGACACCCGGAAAAAGGAAAAGATCATCGTGCGGGGGTTAGCGGTTCATCGCCCTCACATCGGGAGATCCTGCAGAACAACAGGGTCGACTATATAAGGGTAAAAGCCGGCGATACCTACGGTAGTCTAAGGCAGGAACTGGAACTTGTCGGGAATGAACTGTCGAGGTATAATGATATCAGTCCCGGCGAAGAACTTTTCGAGGGCGAGGTCCTCTATCTGCAACCTAAGCGCAACAGGGCAGCCCGGGGCAATGACTTCTATACCGTGAAGGAAGGAGAGACTATGTGGGATATATCCCAGGCTTACGGCGTGAAGCTTGACAAACTTTATGAGAAGAACCGGATGGATCCCGGAACGGAACCTCGGCCGGGTGATGTCATCAACCTGAGAAAAAAGAAAAAAGATGCATTTTTACCCCTTAGAATCGAGGAAGAAAAGGAAAACAGGGATACTATCCGGATCGAGTTCGATGAAGACATGTAAAGACGTTATACACAACGTCTCCTCTTGTATCTTACACGGCAAACCTCCATTCGGCAATACCAGGGAAACCCCTGAGGAATTCCCCGGTCTTCATCCTTTTTCTTCCCCCCTGGAGCAGATCGGTAATCCTTACAAAGCCATTTCCGGCAGCCACATCCAGGTAAGATTTTCCGTCTGTTGAAATGGTGCCCGGGGCATGACCGTGATCACCTGTCCTGTATTCCGCATAATAGATCTTCACCGGGATCTTGTCGCTGCCTTCTTTTTCCAGAATGGCCAGGGCGCCCGGATAGGGGCTGAGGCCGCGGATAAGGTTGAAGATCTTCGGGGCGGGGTCCCGCCAATGAATGACGGTATCTTCCTTATGTATTTTCGGAGCGGGATGCAGGGCCTGGTCTTTGGCGAATTCATCCTGTGCAAGAGGTTGAACGGTGCCGGATTCAATAGCTCTGGCTGTCTTTACTACCAGAGCGGCACCTTTTTCCGACATTCTGTCGTGCAGCTCGCCGGCTGTTTCACGTTCCCCGATTTCAATCTTCTCCCTGAATAATATCCTCCCGGTATCGATCTCTTCATCAATAAAAAAAGTAGTGAGCCCGGTTTCTTTTTCTCCGTTAATAATAACATGGTTTATAGGTGCGGCGCCGCGATACTGGGGCAGGAGGGAAGCATGCAGATTGAAAGTGCCGAGCCGGGGCATCGACCAAACTTCTTTGGGCAGCATCCGGAATGCCACCACGATCTGCAGACCGGCTTCTAAAGACCTCAGTTCATCAAGAAATCCGGGATTCCTGAGTTTTTCGGGCTGAAGGATTTTCAGTCCCTGTTTTTCTGCAAATTGTTTTACCGGCGGCGCCTGGAGTTTTTTTCCTCTTCCGGCAGGCTTATCCGGCGCGGTGACGACTGCTGCAATCTCATAGCCGGCGTTTAGAAGGGCTTCCAGCGGGGCAATGGCAAATTCGGGAGTTCCCATGTAAATGATCCGCATATTTCTTGCATCATTTAGGTATAAAGGACGGTGCTATTCCATTTCTTCATCCTTACCCTGGTCGTACCGGGCTATGTTGAGGTAATGTCCCATCTTATCCCGTTTCGTCTCCATGTAGAAACGGTTATACTTGTTAGGCTGAATGATGATAGGAATATTCTCCACAATCTCGATTCCATAACCTTCGAGTCCGGCCCTTTTTACCGGGTTGTTCGTGATAAGTCTGATCTTACCGAGGCCCAGGGCATGCATCATACTCGCACCCACCCCGTAGTCCCTTTCATCATCGTTAAATCCAAGTCTCAGGTTGGCTTCAACGGTATCGTATCCCTCTTCCTGCAATTTGTAGGCTTTTATTTTATTGAAAAGTCCGATGCCCCTTCCTTCCTGGTTCATATAAAGGATAACACCCTGTCCCTCATTGTCGATCATTTCCATGGCCTTCTCAAGCTGTTGTCCGCAGTCGCAGCGGAATGAATGGAAGATATCGCCTGTGACACAGGAGGAATGTACCCTTACCAGAACGGAGTCTTCTTTGGACCATTTTCCCTTGATCAAGGCTACATGTTCCATCCCGTTTGATTTCTGGATGAAAGGAATAAGGCGGAAATGCCCGTGCTCTGTTGGCAGGTCTACTTCCACACCTTTGATGATAATACTTTCTGAGCGCAGACGGTAGGAGATCAGGTCCTTTATTGTAATGATCCTGAGGTCGAATTTTTTAGCAATGCCGGCAAGCTGGGGAAGGCGGGCCATCGTGCCGTCGTCATTCATGATCTCGACGAGGACACCCCCTGGTTTCAATCCGGCCAGTTTTGTGAGGTCGACGGCAGCCTCCGTATGGCCGGATCTCCTGAGCACCCCGTTACGTTTGGATTTTAGCGGGAAAATATGTCCGGGCCTCGCAAGGTCTTCGGGGCGGGTTTCCGGATTGACAAGGGCATTGATTGTCTTCGCCCTGTCGGAAGCGGAAATCCCCGTTGTACATCCGTGACCGATCAGGTCGACCGAAACGGTAAAGGCTGTGAGATGTGCGCTTGTATTTTTCCCAACCATCATCTGAAGGTCCAGTTCATCGCATTTTTCCTCCGTAATGGCAGCACAGATGAGACCGCGGCCGTGGGTGGCCATAAAATTGATAGTCTCTGGAGTCACGAGTTCGGCAGCTGCTATAAAATCCCCTTCATTCTCCCGGTTTTCATCATCTACAACTATTATAATTTTCCCGGATTTTATCGATGCTATTGCATCTTCAATGCTGTCTAGTTTAATCTCTTTCACTTTGATTCCTTATGGTTGGTTGCCAAATTCCTGATTTCACACCCCTGATGAATTTAATAAAACCGATCAGGAGTGCCAGGTTCATACTCAGGAAATGCGTAATAAAGCGCAAAGGTACAATATGTAGGCTAAATTTCTTTAAAAAACTATCAATTACTGCCAGAATGAGAAAGAATACCTGGATAAAAAAAAGGATCCTGTACAGCGGAATACGGAAGAGGAGGAGATTGGTGATGAATGCTGTGATCAGAATGAAGGGACCGGCCCATCGAAGGATCTTATGAGAGATGAAGGAGAAAGCGAGACCTTTTTTACGCTTGAAAAGTAAGTGGAAGAACAGCCGGAGATTCTGGAAATTCCCTGTGGCAATCCGGATCTTACGCCGGAACTCAATGCCCAGATCGTTGGAAACATCTTCGGTGACAAATGCGGAACTGCTGTTCAGGGAATTTTTTCCCTTTTCCAGGATCTTCATATTCACATAGAAATCATCTACCAGGGCGTTAGCAGGGATCACCGGAAAATCCTCCCTGCGGATTGCATAACACCCGCCGAAAGGTCCCATCATAGTTCCCCAGATCATACCCTCCCGCTGTTTATTCAGCACTTCCCTGGATATATAAGCATTCTCAGGCATCGATATCCCGGCAGGATCGAGTCCTGTGTGCATCATTATCGTATCCACCAGTCCTGTCTTCTCATTTTTAAAATGTTTGACAAGTTCGTATATGGTAGTCTGCATGAACATCACATTGGCATCCGTGATAATAAGGATCTCCCCCGCTGCTTCCCGGGCCAGTTTATTGATAATGGGAGCTTTGCCCTGTCTCCGCTTATATTCAAAAAACCGGAAACTTTTGTAGTTCCAACTGTAGAGCTTACATATCTTTGCCGTTTTGTCGGTGGAATTATCTGATCCGATGAGGACTTCCAGACGGTTGAGGGGATACTGGGTGCGGTATATGCTCCTTATCTTATCATGGATCACAGCCTCTTCATTATGCGCTGCCATCAGAACGGACACATGGGGAAGGGCATCGGCGGGTGAATATACGAGCGCGTTTTCTTCCTTTCCTTTAACAAGTATTTTCAGGATTAACGTATACAGTACGTAGGAGTGGAAAATCAGGAATACGGATACCCAGAAGAGAATTTGGAGAATCATGACAGATTCATTCGATAAAATTCACTAAGTCTTTTGCTGGTGGCAAAGTTATTAAAATTTTCATGAACGAACTGTCTTGAGTTTTTAGCGATCTCAGCATATTTTTCACGGTTTCCGCATATTCCGGTTATGATTGAAGCCATCTCGGAAGCACTGTCGGCAATGAAGATATTTTTCTGGTCATCCACCGGCAATCCTTCGGCCGCAATGGAGGTAGCCACGATAACCCGCTGCATCATCATTCCTTCGAGTATCTTAATACGGATCCCGCTGCCAGTGAACAAGGGGCTGACAAAGATGGCAAAACGGTTCATGAAATGGTAGGCATTGTCAACCTCGCCGTGAAACACGATCCCGTCCTTCCGGCGGTCAAGCTTACCGGCCAGCCAGGACGGGGCATTTCTGCCTGCAATATGGAGAATGATGTCTGGTATATTAGCCCGTACCTGCGGAAAGACCTCGTCTGCAAACCAGGATATTCCTTCCTGGTTGGGCATCCAGTCGAGTGCGCCGATGTAAAAAAGGGTAGGAAATTCAGGGTCTTTGGGTGTGGGATACCGGTGTGGGTTGAGGCCGGTAGGTATGGTGATACTCCGGATATCCTTCAGGCTGATCAGTTGTTTCCTGTCCCTGTCAGATATTGCAACGAGGCAATCGCTTTTTTCTAATATACGGGCTTCGAGCTTTCTTATTCTTTCCGAAAGAAGGGCATAGTAAAACCGGAGAAAAGGATTGCCGGCCGTGATCACCTTACGCTGCCATATCTCATTTTCCACGTTATGGGCACGCAGGCTGAGAATGGCATGCGGCGCATTCTTGCGTATGGTCCCTGCATAATACCCCATATATGGACCTTCGCTCTGCACCACCTCAATGTTTTCCTCTCTCAGCAATGCAGCAAGCCGGGAATCAAAGGTACGGGAGTAAAAACGCCTGGCATTATAGGGTTCACGTGAAAAAAGAATGTTCAGGATCAGCAAAAACGGGTTTATGCTTGTATTGTGGTTCACGGAAAAAAAACGGATCTTCTTTTTTAGCACCCCCGGTATATTTTTAACATCGAAAGGATGTTTGGAGGTGTTCAGGCACATCATGGTAACCTCGTTCCCTGCATCGGAAAGGCCCTCGGCCAGGCTGAGTGTGGCAATAGCCCCGCCGTCTTTGGGCGGGAAAGGCACCTTGGATGAGAGGATGAGTATCTTCATTGATCTGTGCTTAGGAATCCCGTTTTTTGAAAATACGCCTTACGAAACTGAAATAAGTGTCGATATTCATGATGACTGAATCGGTCGAAGCCTTATAGGTGAGAAAACCGCTCAGGGGTATGAGAATGATGGTGGAGATCCACATACCGGTGAAAGCACTGATCACACTCTCCCTGACAAATTTCTCACCCGTGATTGAGATGATGTAATAAACCAGGAAAAAGAGGACGGAAATTACGACGGGCATACCCAGACCACCCTTCCTGATGATAGCCCCGAGGGGGGCACCGATGAAGAAGAATACCAGGCAGGCCACCGAAAGTGTAAACTTACGCTGTGTCTCGATCTGGTATTTGCGGAGCCGCCTCACCATGTTATCGGTATTGACGAAATTATTATTGATGAAATTCATGGATCCCCGGGCATAATTCAGCGCCTGAGCAAGCACCCTTTCCTTCTCATTTTTACTCATATGCTCATAAATGGAATCAATGTTCATGTTGATGATCCTACCTTTCTTTTCCTGAACAGTGTCAGAAGTCCGGGAAGTGTCGGGGGATGAGGGCTTGTATATATCTATCTTTTTGAGGAAGCTCTTATTCTTGTAGTAGCTTGATTTTTCGAGGGTCGCTTCCAGCGATTGTTCCGTATGCCGGATATCGCTTTTCAATGAATCCTCCACAAAGGTCAGCTGTTTCAGGTTCATCATCTGGTAGGAGCTCTTGAAAAGGTTTTCGTCTGTTCTTTTCAGTCCGAAATCCACCATCTCGATGATCATTTGCTGCTTCTCGAATTTATCACGCCTTGCCGGGTAAGATTTGTCCCTGATCCTTTTCTTTTGTTTTTGCATCTCACTATAGGTTTCTCCGTGATAGAGGGTGAGGAGAAGGTAGCGTTTATCTTCCGTCATCCGCATATATCCCGAATCAGCAACGGTGACAATGATATTTCCGACATGGTCGGTATGGTCATAGATCATAATGTTTTTGAGCAGGCTCGTTTTCGGATCCCTCTCTCCGATCCGGATGCTGTACCCTTCGAGGGTATTGTCGAAGATGCCTGCTTTTATGGTAAGTTCCGGGTTCTGCCGCTGTATATCATATAAAAGGGAACGGAATTTCAGGTTCGTAAACGGAAGGACATAATTACTGAACAGGAAGGCGCCTATGGTTATTAACCCGATGAGGATGATGAGCGGGTTCATAATGCGGCGAAGAGAGACTCCGGCCGACTTGAGTGCAAGGAGTTCATTATTCTCCCCCAGGTTTCCGAAAGCCATCAGGGAGGCCAGGAGCACGGCCAGCGGGAGTGCCATGGGGACGAGGCTCGCGGAGGTGTAGAGAAGAAGTTCGGAAATCACCGGGATCTTGAGACCTTTCCCGACAAGATCATCGATGTATTTCCACAAGAATTGCATGAGGAGTACAAATACGACGATGAAAAAGGTTAAAACAAAAGGTCCCAGAAAAGATGACAATGTGAGTTTATAAAGCTTTTTCACGTTTGCGAATAAAAATTTCCCCGCGTATGTCTAACGCAAACAAAGGTAAATTATTTTGATGAATCCTTTACAAGCCGATGGCATGTTTGAGCTCCGAGATCTGGGAGTCCCAGAGGTCAACTGCATCGTCTTTTTCATCCTCTTCGGCAAAATCGGTGATTAGAAGGGCCACATCCCCGGTAAGGTCATCCTGTTTGATCCTGAATTCAAAAAATGAACTGTCCTCATCTTCGTCCAGCCAATGAAAGCGGATAAATTTCTGGTCTTTGAGCTGGATAATTTCAGCCTGTTGTTCAGAGCCTTCCCAGATGAAAGTATAAACGTTATCATTCATATTTACATCATCGGCAAACCACTCAGCCAATCCGTCGGGAGTACTTAAGCGGTTAAAAAGAACTTTGGGAGATGTATTCAGTGTGTATTCCAGTTCAAACTTGGTTTTGTCCATTGTTAGCATGTTAACAGAGCTATTATCGCAAGATACGTAAATAAACCGGGAATTAAAAACAACCGGGTGTCCGTATTATTCGAAATACGGATGTACGCTGGTTCCCGACCAGAATGCGGGGCGATATAAAACTCATGGATTGCCGTTCACTTTAGGCATACCGGAAACAATGTCATTGCAGAGATGGTTATTATTATATTTGAGTAAAGGGATAATATGGGAAAAGATCGGCATTCCGGGGAATTTTCCGGTAAGATGAAGAAGACGATTCGCAAGATTTATCATAAGGTCATTCCGCATGACAATATTTCCTGGAAGAAAAAATTACTTAAATCCATTCTGTTTGCCATGTCTGCCGTCCTGGCAGGCATAATTATACTGATCATAGCTGTTTATGCCGGGGCTTATGGAAAATTGCCGGGTGTGGAGGAGCTCTCGTCGATACGGCATCCTCTCGCCTCCGAAGTTTATTCGGCTGACAGTGTTCTTATGGGCCGGTATTATATCCAGAACCGCCTCGACCTTCGTGAGGGTGAACTCATACCTGAAATCAGGGAAGCGCTCGTGTCAACCGAAGATGCCCGCTTTTACCAGCATGGCGGCATTGATGTCCGCAGCCTTTTCAGGGTGATCTTTAAGACCATCCTGCTGAACCGAGAAAGCTCCGGCGGAGGAAGTACGATCACCCAGCAGCTTGCCAAAAATCTCTTCCCCCGGGAAAATCACGGGTTCCTCACCCTGCCCGTCGACAAATTAAAAGAAATGATGACTGCCATGAGGATTGAGCACCTGTACAGCAAAGATGAGATCATGATCCTCTACCTGAATACTGTGCCTTTCGGTGAAGACACATACGGCATAAAAACTGCTGCCAAATTGTATTTTGACAAGAATCCACGTGAACTGAAGACGGAGGAAGCCGCCCTGCTGGTTGGTATGTTGAAAGCCACAAGCTATTATAATCCGAGGAAATATCCGGAGAGGGCTAAAAAACGACGGAATGTTGTATTGAGCCAGCTTCAGCATTATGGCTACCTTAAGCCTGAGAAGACCGATTCCCTGCAGTCACTGCCTGTCAGTATCGACTATTCATCCCTTCCCTACTATGCAGGCATCGCACCGTATTTCAGAGAGTTCCTTCGACAGGATCTTGAGAAGTGGTGCAGTGATCATGAGAAGAAAAAAGGGGAACCTTATAACCTGTATACCGATGGTTTGAAGATCTATACCACCATCGATTCCCGGCTGCAGAGACATGCCGAGGATGCCGTTCAGGAACAGATGAAGCGTCTTCAGGAGATCTTTGACCTGGAATGGAAAAACAGGAACCTCTGGAGAGGTCTCAATCAGGGCGGGGACAGCTACCTGATTGCCAAAGGCGGGAAGGCTGCGGGGAATGACACTGTGAAAGTGCCCATGACCGTTTTTTCCTGGGAGGGTGAAAAAGAAGAAAAGTTCAGCCGGATGGATTCCCTGCGGTATTTCATGCATTTCCTCCAGACGGGTTTCCTTGCCATGGATGTGCATTCAGCAACCGTCAAAGCATGGGTGGGCGGTATCGATTTCAAGTATTTCAAATATGACCATGTACTTGCAAAAAGACAACCGGGTTCAGCCTTCAAGCCCCTGGTCTATATGGCTGCACTGCAGCAAGGTATAAAACCGTGTGATTTTTATAAAAACGACAGTGTGGCCTATGCCGATTACGAAGACTGGAATCCTAAGAATGCAGATAACAAGTACGGTGGCAGCTATTCCGTGAAGGGAGCTCTCACTCATTCGGTGAATACAGTTACCGCTGCCATAATCATGGAAACCGGAACAGACAAGGTAGTGGAGATCGCGCATGACGCCGGGATAAAGTCGGATCTTCCCAATGTGCCCTCCATCGCGTTGGGGACGGCCAATGTCTCCCTGTATGAAATGTTGCAGGTTTACCGAACTTTCGCTGCCGGCGGAACATTTCACGAGCCTGTTTATCTCACAGGTATAAAAGACAATGAGGGGAAGGTCCTTTATGAGGACGTGGAAGAAGGGGAAGGCCGGCGTATGTTCAGTGAGGAGGACACTAAGATACTTACGGCCATGCTGCAGAATGTGGTGAATAACGGTACGGCAGCCGGCATTCGATACAGGTACGGGCTTACTGCCGATATGGCGGGCAAAACGGGTACTTCGCAGAATCATTCCGACGGATGGTTCATAGGTTATACGCCCGATCTGGTTGCCGGCGCCTGGGTCGGTGGTGAACTTCCAGGTATCCGCTTCCGTACGTTCAGTCATGGTGAGGGATCAGCCACCGCGCTTCCCGTTTTTGCCGGTTTTATGAAGAAAGTTTACGCCGATACTGCCTTTTCCGGGCTTGAGGATGAGCACTTCGATATCAGTGATGATATAAAGGATATGCTCGACTGTGATGATTACCGGGAAGAAGTACCGCTTCAGCAGAAAATCCTGAAGAAACTTCATAAATGGGGCCTGTTCCGGAGGAGGAGAGACAGGTGAGGAGTAAAGTGAATTTTCTGTCGTGAAAAGGTGTTGGGAGACAAAGATTAATATATTTTTCGACTGGATCCTAATTCGAGGGTTTACCCGGGATCAGATCGTACCCATCCCGGAAAGGTTTAGCCGTACTTCCATAACCTCATCCTTTTGGAGTACCATAACATCATCCTTCCGCAGGAGGCGAAATTTCTTTCCCCCGTTTGCATATCTTCCGTTCCCGGGGAACAGCTGTTGAACATCTGTGTGGAAAGGGAACCGGACAATGAGGGTATGCGCTTCTGTGAGAATATCGATGGAGACAGGCTCGTCGTAACCCGGTTCAATAGATTGAAGTGCATTCTCCAACAGGCAGTTAAGAAAGAAAGGAACAGTCCGGTAATCCCCCGGATGTAGCCCGGTCTCGTTCAGCCGGACCTTTATTCCGGTCTTCTTTTCCCTGAAATGAAGGTATTCCCGTGTGAAATCCAATTCCTCCTCCAGTGGCGTAAATAAAGATTCACCGTTATCGCTGGGATAACCGCCAGCTAATTTCCCCGGGAAGGAGCTACCGGAATGCCTGACGATCGTCTTCAGGATTTCATTTTCTGCCCGTAAGTTCCGCTCCCGGATCGTGCTTTTATGGTATTCTTTCCTAAACCACAGGAACAGGAAAAGCCCAGCACAGCAAATAAAAACAAGAAAGTTCTTCATCCGGTCACCCCAGGGAAGTTCATGATTGAAAAGATGATAGATATATCCGTAGGTATCAAGGCCATTGACCCGGTACCTCACGATGGATTCCAGCGCAACAGAAAGATTGATCATAAGATACATCAGAAGCGTAAAACAGATAAAGATAAAGGGCAGCCGGGATTTCAACTTTCCCGTTGACATACCCTTAAAATATTTTACCACGGCAAGAACAAGCAAGGCAGTCATTGCTGTAAAAAAGAAGGTGCCGGCGAAATCCGGCAGCAATTCCGGCCGGCTTAAACTGCCTGTCTTCCGGTAGGAGCGTATCAATGTCAACACCCCGCTGAATGCGATGATCCCAGCTGACAAAAGGAGTGCGGACACCCGGTATCTTTTTGAGAATGTCATGGTACCCGAATTGATTTCCGGAACAATAGGATGAACAGCCGGGTTTCAGAATGGTTTGAAGGTTGTTTATGGATTAGTAAAGATAGTTTCGGTTGGTACCGGGTAGTTTGTGATCATTTGCTGATCCGTATTTTCCAGGGCTTATTGCATTAATTTACGGACAGGATCCGGGTTGGGGATGCCTTCTCGCCCAGGAGAGATGTTTACCGGTTCGGTGTTCTATCGCTATTTGCCACCTACGGAGGCAGGAGAGATGTTTACTGGTTCGTTGTTCTATCGGTATTTGCCACCTAGGGAGGCAGGAGGGATGTTTACTGGTTCGTTGTTCTATCGGTATTTGCCACCTAGGGAGGCAGGAGGGATGTTTACTGGTTCGATGTTCTATCGGTATTTGCCACCTACGGAGGCAGGAGAGATGTTTACTGGTTCGATGTTCTATCGGTATTTGCCACCTACGGAGGCAGGAGGGATGTTTACTGGTTCGGTGTTCTATCGGTATTTGCCACCTACGGAGGCAGGAGGGATGTTTACTGGTTCGGTGTTCTATCGGTATTTGCCACCTACGGAGGCAGGAGAGATGTTTACTGGTTTGATGTTCTATCGGTATTTGCCACCTACGGAGGCAGGAGAGACGTTTACTGGTTCGGTGTTCTATCGGTATTTGCCACCTACGGAGGCAGGAGAGATGTTTACTGGTTCGGTGTTCTATCGGTATTTGCCACCTACGGAGGCAGGAGGGATGTTTACTGGTTCGGTGTTCTATCGCTATTTGCCACCTACGGAGGCAGGAGAGATGTTTACTGGTTCGATGTTCTATCGCTATTTGCCACCTACGGAGGCAGGAGAGATGTTTACTGGTTTGATGTTCTATCGGTATTTGCCACCTACGGAGGCAGGAGGGATGTTTACTGGTTCGGTGTTCTATCGGTATTTGCCACCTACGGAGGCAGGAGAGATGTTTACTGGTTCGATGTTCTATCGGTATTTGCCACCTACGGAGGCAGGAGGGATGTTTACTGGTTCGATGTTCTATCGGTATTTGCCACCTACGGAGGCAGGAGGGATGTTTACTGGTTCGGTGTTCTATCGCTATTTGCCACCTACGGAGGCAGGAGAGATGTTTACTGGTTTGATGTTCTATCGGTATTTGCCACCTACGGAGGCAGGAGGGATGTTTACTGGTTCGATGTTCTATCGGTATTTGCCACCTACGGAGGCAGGAGGGATGTTTACTGGTTCGATGTTCTATCGGTATTTGTCTCCTATGGAGGCAGGAGAGATGTTTACTGGTTTGATGTTCTATCGGTATTTGCCACCTACGGAGGCAGGAGGGATGTTTACTGCATTCGATGTTCTATCGATATTTGCCACCTACGGAGGCAGGAGAGATGTTAACCGGTTCGGTGTTCTATCGCGCTTAGCCATCTGCGGAGGAGGAGAGAGGTCAACTCCATTCGGTGTCCATTTACCGTCAAAAAATCGCATACCCCGGGCTTCATCCTTGTAATGGCGTCTTTGATTCGTGAGGGTACCCTCCCCCGCCAGCCGAACCCGCCGCCCTTAATGGGGTTCACCCTTCATATCTCAGCGTGCCGTTTTTAACTTTTTGATGAAAAGTTATCAACATATCAGATTATCAATGAGTTAATATGCCCTTGAGTGGTTTGCTAAAACGGGTTTCTACTACAAAATTTTGCATAAAATTTAGTCAGAGGGAGAATCCATGAAGAAAACAAATTTTTCCGAGCGGGCGGATGAGAGAGCTTAACAGGAAGAAAGGAATTCGGATCGGGAATTGCGGATTTCGGCAGGATAAGCCGGAAAATCAGTATTTACCGGCTCACATTGATTTTCTTCCCAAGGAACTGCCCGAGGAAAAATGCGGCCACAAAGAGCGGGTAGGTGTATAAGGCAAAACCGATATGACTGAATATCCTTACCAGGATGACCAGCGGAACCGGTAGATGTATGTACAAAAACCACTTGAAGGAAAATTTCTTCTGTCTTCCCCTGAGAAAGCCGAAAGGCAGGTTCAGGGTGAAGATGATGAATGTATCCGCAATTACTTTTATCAGGGTATGATCCAATTTTTTCCGGATTTTTTACAGACTCAAAGAAAGCATTAATATAATTTGAAATGAAAAATTGTTTGATGTTGTTTGATGTGGTTTGAAATGGTTTGATGTGGTTTGAAATGGTTTGAAATGGTTTGAAATGGTTTCAGGGAGTTTAACCACAGATTTCACAGATTATCACAGAAGGATTTGAAATGGTTTGAAATGGTTTCAGGGAGTTTAACCACAGATTTCACAGATTATCACAGATTTCAACTCCATTCAACAACTCAACAAATCACCAAATTCTTCCTTTGTCGCCTTTCTCCTTTTTACTATTTTCCCAGAACTTGCATATACGATATCCGAATCTTCCTCTTTACTTTCGCCTTTCGCCTTTCTCCTTTCTCCTTTTTACTATTTTCTCCAGAACTTGCATATACGATATCCGAATCTTCCTCTTTACTTTCGCCTTTCGCCTTTCTCCTTTCTCCTTGTTCCCCGGTCCCTCAACTGTCCCGCAAACCCCGCTATCTCATGCATCGCCGGAAGTAGCTGCCTGATGCTCATATCAGCCTTCCTCAGGAAATAAAATAGTACGATGGAAGCGGTTACCCCGTAAGAGAGGCTGGCCAGGATCCCTGCCCCGGTATATCCCCAGACCGGGATGATCACAAAACTGAGTGCAATTGTGACAACGAGCCCTGCCGAACTGCCGATGGCATTGATGTAATGGCGGCCGGTAGCTGAGAAATAGTGCCCGATGATGAGCGCGATCCCGAAGAACAGCGTTCCCGGGGCCAAGGCCATAATAATATACCGGATACCACCGAATTCGGGACCGAAGATGGCCGTGTAGACTGACGATGGCAGAAGGACAAGAACGATGACGGCCATGGCGGAAATGAAAAGGTTTATCCATAGCAGGTTTTTCGTAAGCCGCACCGAGTAAGCCTCATCCGTGGAATTCACGATGATCGTATTCTGGACGAGGGCGATGCTCCTGCTGATGATCCATATCGATTCGGCAATAGAGATCCCGTTGGAATAGATCCCTACTTCACGGGTGCCGAGATAGTAATTCAGGATGTAGTAACTGAACCGGAAGCTCAGGAGCTGGGTGAATATGGCTATCTGGTTGAAAAACCCGAGGAAGACCATACTCTTCAGGGCCTTCTTCCAGATGCCGGAACTTTCCCGGGTAAAGGTAGCATACGTCCTGAATGCATACAGGAAACTGATGAACATACTGATTCCGTATCCCACATAGAGCGAAAGCAGGTAAGAATGGATGGTCCGTTCTTTCAATACGATGAAAAAAATGAACAACATTACGAGGATTGCCGATATCTGGATGATGCTGACAAGATTATTCTCTTTAATCCTCTGCTTTGCAAGGATAATGCTGAGATTGATGTTGGTGACTGAAAGGATGGCCGTTAACAGGCAGGTATCTGTAATATATTGACCCGGCACAAGTTCAACTGCTTGAAGTAAGAAATAGATTCCCGATAAGCAGATGATCAGCCAGATGTAGGAAGGGATCACCAGAACAGAAACAGGAAACCTGGGGAGGTGATATACAAGGGAGGAGGGCCCGACGATCCCCGTCACGATGATGATGATGGAAATTGTTGCGATGATCAGTCCCTGCTCACCTTTACCGCTGGCACCGAGATAATTAGAGATCAGTATCGCGATCGCCAGGCTGGCAATTGCACTTAAGATCCTTGTTCCCAGCGTATTTAATATTTTCCCGATCATTTTCCTTTTTCCTTGTTCAGGACCGTATCATATATCTCGTCTAAGGTTTCCCCCACATTCTGCGGACTGAAATGAACAACGGCGTACTGACGAATATATGCACGGTTGAAATTAACGTAATCATCCATCATATGGATCATCCCATGCAAAAGACCGTTCTCATCACCCGGTTGCACAAGAAAACCGGTGGACGCTGTGACATGTTCCCCGACACCACCCACATCTGTGCCAATTACCGGCAAACCACAGGCAAAGGATTCTGCGATCACACAGGGTTGATTTTCATAATTACTGAATAAAAGGAAGGCATCGGCATCTTGCAGGAATGAAGGGATATCCTCATGCGGCTTTTTACCGTGAAAGAACACCATCCTGCCCAAAAGGCCCTTTTCTCTTGATAATTCCAATTGATCTGCAGTGTGTGCCCCGATAAAGTCAATTCGGAAATCTTTTCGTATTTCAGCCAACCTTTCCGCGACATTGAGAATCCCGGAGATATTCTTTTGCTCCTCCTTCATAGAGGATATATGGATGAACCGGAAAACTGAATTAGTGTGCTTTCTGACCTTGAACCGCGATGTGTCCGCAACATTGGGAACGACATGGAACGGCGCTTTGAAGCCTAGCTTATGCAGGGCACGGCGAAGGTCTTCAGAAACGGGCATGATCATACCGGCCCTTGAGGCCAGGCTGGCTGTAATCCTCCTGAACGGCACATGGCCGGTAAGATAGAGTGTCCAGTGTTCGGTGATCACGAAGGGTATTCCGTAGAACCGGTGAAAGATCCAGGCAATGAAAATCACGGGATACATGATATTCGCATGCACGATCCCGGGTTTGCCCTTCCTCCCTACAACCAGGCGGTAACCTTTGCGGTAGGCGGAAAGATAACGAATGCCGTTGATGACCTTTGAAAGGAAAGGGAAAGTGACCTTTTTGAAATAGATGATGACCCGGTAGGGGTTTCCAGGCTCTTCCAGGATCTCCAGGCCATGCATTTTTTTTGAGGGATCTGCCTGAACGTAAAGAATGGAAATGTCATTGAACAAGGCTGCCGACAGTGCATGTCTTTCAACAAAATCACCGTTGGAGGGATGAATTCTATTAGGGAACCATGAAGAAAGAAACAAAATCTTTTTTCTTTCAGAATTCGGTTGGTCTATGGTCATTTAATAGAATGTTGAAAGGTTGGTGAACAACGGTATTATTATAGTACTTAAGGAAAATATTTATAGTATAACAGCCGCTTTCGGGCTTGCTGAAAAGACCTTGGTAAAGATAGACATAAGATTTCTTTTTAAAAACCGGGTCTCCCGGCAACCTTATACAAATGAAAGAGGGAAAGATAATTATTGCAGCCGCCTTTGCCGGCTTGTGGTTGCTTACGGGTGCTTCGGGCATACAAATTCATGTTCTATACAATGATCACTACGCTGTCGCCACTTTTGAATGTGCCGGGCTTTACTGGAAGATTGCGGAAAGCGGTACATGTAGTGTAAGATATAAAAAGAATTCAGAAACGGACTGGAATACGGGGCTCGACCTCGTATATGATCCGCGGGAAGGGGAGTACAGGGGGAGTGTCGTTGGCCTCTCACCAGGTACCGGGTACCAGCAGCCACCGGATCAACCTTTCCGGCCGGTGCCCCGGAATCGATACAGATCCGCCGGGAATAAGCCCTAAGACGTTGTATCCACGGGGCATTCTTCAATCATTTCAAACCATTTTACCAGAATGACTGGATCGATGAAACGGATAGACGTTTTATGCAGGGACAGGTCGCGACCTGTCCCTGCATAAAACAGGAATAATCCTCAATCCATATCGTCATTCTTTTCCTTAGCGGGATCCGGAGCTGTCATGTCGCCCAGCAGTTTCCATGAACCGCCTTCCTTTACGTAGAACTCGACATATTTCCCCTTTTCCTTATCCGTTTTTTTCTTTTCCCCGTCCTTGCGGGTATAATACATGGAATAGTAATAGTCGACAACGGCGGCATTTTCGGTGACGGCTATTCGTGCAGGCCGAATGACGTAATAGTTCAGATCGAACATTTCCTTCATCTCCATGAACGAGGCCTGGACGTCTTTTTTATCCGATGGCAACGGGTCTTCCAAATTCCACCCCTGGTACTTGTCGTGGAAGAGGGTATTGATGACCGATTCGTCCTTGTTTTTCCAGTCAGCCCACGATTTTTCTACAACTTGCCAGACTTCTTTCTGAGCTTTTGTCCATTCCTGTGCATTTGATTCGGCAGTAGTGATTAACAGGAGGGCCAGTGTGACCATGAGGGCACTTTTAAGTTTTTTCATAACGGGTTTAATTTTAAGTTTGAAAATAAATAGAGAATGATCTGATTCATTGCACAAACAAATTCTGATTTCAGATGTTCGCGTCCGATTATAATTCATTTCTTTGCAGTTCAAAGGATTAGGATCGGATTATGAGAGATGGTATGTAAATATTACGGCGAACCCCCGTGAATTTGGTACTTACAGCCAATATCGTTTCGTAGCGATACCTTCCGGTTATATCCGGGTTAATCTTGATAATTTGTTTGATAAGAAACGCGTAAACCCGGGCATGCCGGGTCGGTTTGGATTGCAGGGAAGTTGACAACGAATAAATTTTAGCTTAATTAGTGGTTGTAAGAAAACTCGACAACCCTTCGACTTCGCTCAGGGACCGGCGACTTCATTCAAGAGGGTGAACTTTTCGGATGGTGGTAAGGCAGGCCAAAGGCCCTTATGTATAAATCTAAAATTCAATGGTTTTCTTATGAAGGGCCTTTGGCCTGCCTTACTACCATCCGAAAAGTTCTTCGTTCATCGAATTGACCGGTCCCTGAGCGAAGTCGAAGGGTTGTGGAGTTTTCTTTCTGATACTAATTAATAGAACACTCAGATGTTCTACATATATTTTAGAACTATGAAACGTTCTATAATTTGTATAGAACGATAAAATGTTCTATCTTTGGTTTTATGAAACAAAAGAATTTAGCCATTCTCACAGGCGACCTGGTGGATTCATCCGGAATCCGCGAAAACTATAAGGAAAAATTAGCAGGTATAGCAAACGATATCAGGAATTTCCGGGATAAGGAACTTTTGTTTGATATTTTCAGGGGCGACAGTTTTCAGGCTCTGGTCTCTGATCCCCGGAATGCCCTGGAGATCGCCATTGTGTTACGGGCTGGACTGAGGCGGTACACCAGGGGAAAAGGGCTGGAGGATGTCTGGGATGCGCGGATCTCAATTGGGATCGGGGATACGGATGATGCCGGGTCCGGGGGAATAACCGATCTCGGGATGGCAGGCGGGGAGGCATTTGTGCGTTCGGGAAAGGCTCTCGATTCGATGAAAGTTGAGGAGGTGTTGCTGAAGATCAGTACGGGGGATGCAGAAACCGACAGGGAATTTGCAGCCATCTGCCCCCTGGTGGATGCTCTCATCGGGAAATGGACCGTGCCACAGGCAGAAGCGGTTTATCTGTTTTTGCTGGAGGATCTGACGCAGGAGGAGATCGGCGGCCGCCTGGACATCAGCCAGAGGGCGGCAGGCAAGCGGCTCAATGCAAGTAATATTGAAAGTCTGAAGCTTTTTTTTGAAAGATACAGGGAATTGATGGAAAGGAGATACCCGGCATGAATATACTTTTAAGACTGATCGTAGCACATCTACTGGCAGATTTTATCCTGCAGACCAATACCATTGTCAGGGAAAAGAAGAACGGGATCCGCTCGGGCTGGTTTATTGTTCACATTCTCATCGTGGGCTTTCTGACCTGGCTGTTGCTGGGAATGTGGACCAATTGGTGGGCGCCCCTGATGATGATGGCTATGCATGCGGCCATCGACATGCTGAAAACGAGTTTCCGGACAGACAATGTCCGCATCTTCCTGTTCGACCAATTCCTGCATCTCCTGAGTATCCTTCTTCTCTGGATGCTTGTGACAGGTTTGACTTTCCCGGAGATCGGCTCCTCGCTCGCCGCGATCCGCCTGACCGATAACGTTCTGGTCATCTTGGCAGCGTACGCTCTTGTGACGGTGCCTGCCGGCATCCTTACCGGCTACCTGACCGCCGGCTGGCGGAAGGAGATCACCCCGGCCAATGATGACAGTCTTTCGAATGCAGGCAAATGGATCGGCGTCATCGAGAGGATCCTCATCCTCACCTTTATCCTGCTCTCGCAGTGGATGCCAATCGGTTTTCTCCTCGCGGGCAAATCCATTTTCCGTTTCGGCGATCTCAGCAGGTCGGGAGAACGAAAAAAAACGGAATACATTTTGATCGGGACGCTGCTGAGCTTTACGGTGGGGATAGGGGTAGGACTTCTCGCGTTATATCTTATGCATTTTACACCAGGGCAGTAATTCCCGCCGACGCCTATTCCTTGTCCCGTGCATCTCTGCCATGGTCTTTCAGCTGGGCCTCGAACCAAATGTGAACTGCATTTATTACCGCGGTATCTTTTGAAGCAAATCTGAGCATTGCTCCGTCAGGTAACTTTTTATAACCGACATTAAGCTTACCGGCTGACTCTGATAGTGTTTTCACGCCGGGCATACCTTTTCCGTGGAGAGCCTCCGGATCCCGGAAATCGCCTTTTGAAAACAGTTTTTGTTCTTTTTTAAGGTGGTCTCTGATCAATGAAATTTGCAGGGTATCTTCGGGGTCCTTTACCTTGATCATTAAAACACCGCCGTCTTCTCTACTGATAAAATAGTGGGTTACCTCATTCATTGTAAATGGCATCACCCGGTGACTTTCGGAATGTATCATTTTCTGCCGCTGCTCAGTTGAATCATTCGTCTGAGGATGTTCGTGATGCATCTCCTGAGCGAATATGTTGCCGTACACAAAAGTAAAAATAAAAAGCAGGATTGAGATTTTAAATTTTATGGGGACAACCCATGCAAATAACTTCATAACAGCCACTTAAAATTATTTTGAATGATAATTATAAAATAGATATACCGAAAAAATAGTCATTCGGACGCTGAACCCGGTATTCAGCATAGTAGTCAGTATAAACAGCGGGTTCAATAGGTTGGTTTCGCTGTTTCTGCTCAGATTTCATTTCACCGGCCATTTCCTTACATGTTGCAAAAAACCAGGGAACGGGCAACTTTCTATTCCGTAACTGCAAAATTCGATATGGGTTTCACCCATTGACACTTTCACATGTTCCTCATTCCAAAAATTGCGGATCTATGGATAACGCAGGTGTTATTTGTGAAATGGGTTGCCTTTCACCCTCAATGTATTGCTCGACATAGGAGATATCTTCCAATTCAAGCTCAGTACCGGGATCAGCATTGGATTCCTTCCACAGTTTTCGTGGCGATTTCAGATTCCAGGAAACCGCCTGGATGTCATCAATCCGTTGTTCAATGTAGTTTTGCATCATGTTTTAGTTTTAAATCTAAACCGGACAGTTTTGATATATGGATATATAAAAATTCAAGCCAGTTTTGAATCCGTCTGATGTCGATTAAGGTAGTGAGCGCATTCTTAAAGTTTTGTATTGTTCTTAAAACAACCGGTTAACAGATCCGGTTTTTTGTTTTAGTGACTTTATTCAAATACATGTCAAATAACTACTCCATACGTGTTGAGGGATGATTTCAAACCAGGAGGGTTTTCAAAACCTGGTTGTATTTGACGGATATTCAGCAAGATGACTTCAGAAAATGTGAAAGAAGGGATTATTGTGGTTATTGTTAGGAGGAATTGTAAACCTGACACGATTCCAAACCCGGGTCTGGACTACCGTTAAATGAAACAGTAAGTACTATTGTGACTGCTTTATCCGAAAAACGGCCCTGCCCGGGTTTTACGGAAATTTATTTATTTGCCCCCAGGAAGCCGTCAGGAGGAATGATTTATGTACTGTAATACAATTTTACGTCGGAATTTTTGTATCATAATACATATTATTTTGGGTTTTTATGTATCGTAATACACTTTTTTGGACTTTCTAAGGAGGACTTACAGGTGGCTCAATATTCTATATCCAAGCAATGACCTTTGCATATTGTGGGGAAGCAAATTTATTTACTCATAGATTATATCCAGAATTTCATAGATGATATCTTCCTTGTTTCGCTTCAAAATTGCTTTGTCGCCAATTTTCTTATTTATCATTACTTGGGCAACCGGTGTTATAAAAGAGATCTTTCCTTTGGAAATATTGGCTTCATCAACGCCCACGATTTGAATCGTCTGGATTTTTTTGGTTGCCTCTATCCGGAAAGTTACTGTAGCACCGAATTTTATTATATCCTGCGGTTGTTCATTTAAATCGACGATTTTGGCTTCGGCGATCCGGTTGTTCAACAGTTGTAATCTTGCATTGATATTATTCAGGGCTATCCGTTTCTCATTTTCATTGATGCTGTCCAGATTTTTCTCCTTGTTCAGCATTTCTCTTTCATCCAATAGTTCATCCATCCCGGCTTGCGTCACATAATTCGGGATACCGTCAGGTAAATGTGCTCTCGGTGGTACGATTGGAATTTCTTCCTGATCATCTTCCTTGACAAAACCTCTGCTCATTGTTTTTTATTTAATTGTCTTCCGGCAGTCCAGAATAAAGATAATTGATTTTAATGAAACCGGGATAAAAAGGGGACATTTCTATTGCACATGCCAAGCAGCTTTTCACTGGTTACCTACGGATATAATGGTAAGAATCCGATAAAAAACAACTCTTTTGTCAGGATTGAACTTTCTTCCCGACTACTCTGCTGAAAAGCAAAAGCCAGGCAAAACATGTGATTTTAAGAATATCAATCATATTCACGAATTTGTAATCTAACACGTAAAATGAATCATTATGAAAACGAAGATCTCAGAAGCTGTTATTGGCGGATTAGTTGGAACCGATGCCATGACCATGGTCATGTTTGTTGCACCTTTAATGGGTATTCCGAAAATGAGTCCGCCATCTATGCTGTCAATGATGATGGGCGTTCCGTCATTGATTGTTGCTGGAAATCATCAGATTGTTGTTTATTTAATACATTTTAATTACATTTGTGGATAATAAACAACAAATTGAAAATAAAGAAACAAATATTACTCCCTAAGTTTCAAAAGATACTGGAACAAATGGGCGAGAATATTAAACTAGCCAGGAAGCGACGAAACCTGACGACAATGCAGGTTTCAGAGCGGGCCGGTATTAATCGTTCCACGCTCTATCACATTGAACGTGGAAACCCCAGTGTTGCATTGGGAGCATATTTTAATGTTCTCCGTGTATTGGGCTTACAGGATGATTTCCTGAAACTGGCAGCCGATGATGAGTTTGGCCGGAAATTACAGGATTTAAAGCTAATCGGGAAATAAGTCATGGCGGACAAAACAGATATATGGGTGTATGCGGATTGGAAAGGTATGGCTTCCCCAAGATGTATAGGGATCTTGTCGGCACAACAAGCTAAGGGTCGCAAAGCATTCAGCTTTTCATACGATATCGACTGGATTAATTCTCAGGAACAAATGCTGCTCGATCCTGACATTGCCTGGTACAGCGGGCCGCAATACCCAAACGGAAAGGAAAATTTTGGTGTATTCCTTGATTCTATGCCTGACACCTGGGGAAGGACATTGATGAAAAGACGAGCTGCCATGTATGCCAGAGAAGCAGACAGGCCTGTACCGGTATTGTATGACATCGATTTTTTGCTGGGTGTACATGATTTGTGCAGGATGGGCGCATTACGGTTCAAAAGAGAACCAGACGGAGAATTCCTGGACAATGATCCGGTATCGCCAACGCCCCCCTGGACAAGTGTCAGGGAATTGCAGCATAGCGCCGAACTGGTAGAATCTGATGCAGACACCATCGACATAAAAAAATGGCTTTCCATGCTGATGGCTCCCGGCTCTTCACTTGGCGGAGCCAGACCGAAAGCCAATATCCTGGATGCGGATGGTCATCCATGGATTGCCAAATTTCCATCGAATAATGACACGATGAACAAAGGCGCATGGGAATACCTGGCGTACAGGCTTGCTATTAGCGCAGGTATTGAAATGGCAGAGTCAAAACTCGAACATATTGCCGGGAAATATGATACGTTTTTCACGAAACGATTTGACCGGGATAAACAAGAGCGGATCCATTTTGTATCAGCCATGACCATGACAGGCAGAAACGAAGAACTCATCCGGGACGAAACCCCTTCGTATCTGGATATTGTAGAGTTTATCCAGTTCTCAGGAATGCATGTGGATGAAGATTTAAAGCAGCTTTGGAGAAGGATTGTTTTCAATATACTTATCTCCAACACGGATGATCACCTCCGGAATCACGGTTTTATTCTTACCAATGAAGGTTGGCGTTTGTCGCCGGCATATGATGTTAATCCGTCAATTGACAAAAACGGGCTTGCATTGAATATCGACATGTATAACAATATGCTTGATCTGGAGCTTGCCGAAAGCGTAGGTCCTTTTTTCCGGTTGAGCGAAAAAGAAATGAACACCATTCTTGACGAGGTAAAATCCTCTCTATCCTACTGGCAAAGAATAGCAAACCAAATTGGGATACCACGAAGTGAGCAAACAATTATGGCTGCTGCATTTAAAGTCTAAAAAAGATGGATTTCAAAACGCTGCATAAGAAGTACGGGGAGTTGCTGCCTGAAAACAATAAACTGAGAGAAGAAATAAAAAGGGTAAAGACTCAGCTTGGTATGGATGTAATCCATGAAGAATCAGAGAGTTCAGAAAACAAAATCTCTGAATGCCTTAATGTCGCAGAGCCGGAATTATTTGATCGGCAAACAGAGACTACACTATCAAGGATGGAGAGCTGAACAGAATCCGACAATTCCGTATCGTAAATTTTTCCATTCCTTATTTATTCCCTTTCCTTTTAGACATTTCATCTCCTTCTCTCCATTGGGTGCCTCAGCGTTCAATGAAGCCGATCCTGACAGTTTTAAAAATCATTCTGTGTCCTGAAAGATAAACATGCAAATTACATGCAAATAAAAAGGAGCTACAAATTTTCATCTTGCAACTCCTTCATTTTCAGTAGCGAGAGCGAGACTTGAACTCGCGACCTCATGATTATGAATCATGCGCTCTAACCAGCTGAGCTACCTCGCCATTATTTCACTTACCTCTGAACAGTTTCCCGTTCTTTCGGGCTGCAAATATAATATTTTATTTCTTTTTTTGACAAGGGAAATAGAGCCGTCCGGCAGAAAAATTATGACCTCGCTGAGAATAAGCTCACTACCCGTTTAACCTGCCCTTTTATCTTACTGAAAAATTAACAGGAAATGTGCATTCCACCATCACAAGCTTCCCTTCTTTACAGCCGGAATCCACTTCAGGTTGAGTTTGAATACTACTCTTACTGCTTCAGCATTCAGTTCGGGCGATCTACCTTCGATGATCCGCATATTCACAGTTTTCCCTGTGAGCTTGCAGGCAGGCCGTTCAATTTTTATCTGTGAAATTTTACATAAGCCTGACTTATACTATTTTTTAGAATCAATTTCCCCCTTTTTTCAAGTTACATATGCCCCTTCCAGACGTCTCAATGATGAAAATTTTTAAATCATGACATCATGAGAACGGTACTCCTTTTCATTTTGCTAAGCCTTTCGGTGATTGCTCAAAATCAGGTAAAACAACTTCCTGAAAACATCACCGCCGCATTCATGGCCAGAAATCCCGACTTTAAGATCGATGACTGGAGTTTTGATAACGGGTTATACTCGCTGGAGTTTTACAAGAGAGGAAGCATGTTTACTTCGGTTTTCGATCAGGATGGGGTTTGGAAGGAAACGGCCGAGATAATCTCTGACATGAACCTGCCGTCTTCAATCCAGGTTTATATTAAAAAGAATTACCCGTCGGGAACTATCGGCTATTGCGAGGAAGTTGAAACCAGTGCACCTGTTCATTTCCTTAGGGTGAACCTGATCGACGGCAACCGTTCGGTTGTTCTCAAATCCGATAAGGACGGGAACGATATTTCTCTCGAGAATCCCGGCGGATGAATTTCCCGGGGATTCGATCATTGTGCCTGTTTTGTTGAAGGGCCTTCATGATCTGCGTGTTCGCCGCAAGAATCAGTATTGTATAATTCAGAACAACCCCCGGTGAACCTGCGTTAGCTCAGGGACAATTCAGAACGACAAAGGCATTCCGGGGAAGTGCACGGTAAATTGTACGCAGGTCCTCCTGCGAAAGACGTATCCTTATAACCGGATCGTAACAGGGCCTGTGCAGGGTTATGCATCTCGCAAGAAGGCAGCTACATTTTCTTATGTGCATGTGTGTCCTGAAACCGGACCTCACCATCCATTCACGCAAAGTATGCGTTTTATCCTGCTCAAGGACCAGGGTGATCCCACGTTTTGTTTCAAGTTGTACGTAGGCAGGATTCTGGATCAGCGTGTCCGGCTGCCATGCATTCATACCTGCTTCCACGGTGTCCTTCGGTGCCTGACGGATGACCACGGGTTCCCTGACGATGGTCGCATGCCGGGAAATGACTTCGAGGGGGTGCGAAAATATCCCGCAGTAATAGATCTCCTCCATATTTTTTACCAGCCTGTCCGTTTTAAAACCTGAAATGCGTGCCTGGTGAATTTCAACGCCCCTGATGTAAAGGCTTACTGTGCTGTCGGGAAGGCTGATGGCCAGTTGGATCGAATCTTTACCCGACAGGCTGAGCAGCGCCTGCATATAGGTCTTTTCTCTTCCCTGGGTTTTCAATCCGGGACTGTTCAGTATGGGTTCATAATTTTGCATATACACGGAATCCTTTTCTGTTTCAGTCTTTATTTCCCTCATCCTGCCTGTTGGTGAGAGGGCTATGCTCATGAGGAAGATAAATACCAGGATAAGGAAAATAATCAGGATATATACCCCGAAGCCCTTGAAAAACAGGGTTGGAGCTGACTTCTGCAGATTTGAAATCTTCATCATTTAATAGATAAATACCCGGGAACCCGTATTCAATGAGCGATACACCAAGGCCAGATTTTCATCATTCAGCCTGATGCAACCGTGGGTGACCGGTAATCCGAGGAAGCGCTGGTACAATGTTCCGTGAATTAGGTAGCCGTCACCCAGGCTGAGGGCATAATCACCCAGCACTCCATATTCATACCGGGAAAAATGATTTGCCGGGGGAACGGGAAGCCCATCTTCTACGAAAGCCCAATCAGGCTTCCTCCATACAGGTGCTGTTATTTTTCCCCGTATCCTGAATTCTCCCTTCGGCGTTTTAAACATCCATTGTTGCTCTTTTCCGTTTTTCAGCAAGATGTAACTCCCTGTTGAACATTTGTCTTTTTTTACCATAACGTTGCCCCTGTATAACCTGAATTCATTTGTCGAGCAATTGATGACAAGAAAACAGGAAGCCGGCTTTTTAGCTGCCAGCTTCTTTTTCAACACAGCCACCTCATGTCCGGTCCTTGTGCGGGAGGCGCTGATCTCATCCGGGCTGATCGCGGTTTCCTGAACCTTCCGGGACAGTTCTTCCATAACCAGGATCCGCGTAAATAAAGGAATGAGTAACACGCTGATCAGGATAAGTAACAGGTATTTTTTTTGAGCCGAAAACATCCTTATGTAGGCATAACCATGAATTGCAAAGCCGGCAATCCGGCCGGCACTCTTACTGTACAGGGAGGCAATGCCGGTTGAAGGAATAGAAGTACTTTTGTCCGGGGTTTTCATAAAGGGGAGGAAAATATATCATTGAGATTTCGGGTCGAACCTATAATGATAACAGGGGTTCCGGGAACACAGAAGGAGTAGAGTGCTCCAATATCTTCGTCTTTCAGGGCGATGCAACCATCGGTCCAGTCCAACCCTCTCCCTCCGCCGCCATGGATCTCAATCGCGCTGCCAATACCTTCCCCTGGTTTTACCAATCCTTTCCTCTTGTTATGCTCAAACCGTTTTTTATCATCCATATTGGGATAATCGAGAACGAGGGCCCTGTAATATTTTGTGGCTCCTGCTGTTTTTTTCATTGTAATCCGGTAAAAACCTTCGGGGGTTGCTTTATCTCCCTGCCGCATTTTATCACCCAGCCAGTTCACGCCCAGCTCTGAATCAAACTGCCGGATAAGTTTCCCGTTTTTGTAAAGAAGGCATTGCCTGGCTATCTTATCGACAATTATGATGCAGCATTTATGTTTTTCTGAATATGCAATATTTTTTGAAACCAGCTCTTTCCATTGTGGATACCGGTTAAAATACGTTTCCAGCTTATTTTCACAGTCGGCCCTTAATGTACCGATGAGGGCAAGTGACTGCCCCAGCAGGGATAGGCATTCATGGAATTTTTTCTTTTCGAAGGCTGACTTTCCTTCATTCAACAACATACTGCTTCTTGCAAGATTTGCCCTTTCACTGGCGCTTAGGGGGAAACGCCCGAATTTGAGGTAAAAATCCCCGATCCTTTCTTCAACATTCAGGATCTTACGGGCTGATTGATCTTCAGCACCGGGAATTTTTACCCGGGTAAGACGGATCGCTTCTCCGGCCAGGCTTCCTGCCTTTCGTGCAAAAAGAATGGTTTTGTGATAATCCCTGAAAAGCGGGGATCTTTCATTCTCCTTCTTCCACTCCAGCATGGCTGAATCAAAATAAGTGCACGCTGCCCGGTAAACAGGTTCTGCATATTCGTGAGAACGCAATTCCCTGCCTTGTGAAATCATCTTCTGTGCATTTTTCAGATCTTTCTCCGGGGTTTCTCTTCGTTGGATCCTTAGAAATAAAAAAGCGGCAGTAGCAAACAGGATAAGAAATCCTGCGAGAATAGATGTTTTCTTCATTATCTCGCCCGATGATGATGCTGAAAAAAAAGAATTTCCCAAAAGTCCGCGGATTTAAAAGTACCCGGTTCCCGGGAAAGACCAGGGACCGGGCATTTTAGTGATGTATGAAAAAAAAGTTAACTGTTCCTGATGAATCGCAAACCTGATCGAATTTTATAGTAATTCTGACTTTTGAGACACCCACAGGCAGTATGAAGTAGGGCAGCTTACCCCTTCCTGTTTTTTATATTGGCTTTATATTTCAGGATTACTCCATTCAATTCGGCATTGAGAGAACCTGCTTTTTCCTTCACTGCCTTTACTTTCTCAAGGGCTGCCATATAGTCGGAATTTTCAGGCAATGAGCTCACTTCATTCACGGCTGTCTCAACAGCGCCGAGTTCACCCTTGATGGCGATCAGTGCAGAAGTTCCCTCTTTCCCTTTGGGTGCCTGGAGGATCAGCTGGTTCGTCGAATCGATCATCGTCCTCGTCTCCGCAACCATTTCACCGATTTCACGGATCACTTCAGCTTTCCTGTTTTCAGCTTCCAGTTTCACTTCACCGGCAAACAGGGCAATATGATTTAAATTCTCCTTCACGGTTGAATAGTTCTTCATGAATTTGGATTTCTGTCCTTCAACATTCATCAGAAGGGTATTGAAGGAATCCTGGAGCGCAACGAAATTTTCATAGGCATAGATATTGGCCCCGGCTGAATCGGCTGCCATAACTGCACTTCTTGCCTGGTCAATCTCAGTCTGCGGAACTTTTGAACAAGCAGTGAAACCAAGGACTGCAAGCATTAAAAACGACGTTCCTGTAAAAACAAAATTTTTCATGGTGGGGAAAATTAATTGGGGTTTTATGAATTGTGAAAATAGATTTGATGACCTTCACTGGTACCGGGCAGATAATAAACACGGGCTCGCTCCGGTCATTTTTCGCCATTATGACGTAAATGCATGTACAAGTAACGGTAAGGAAAGATATTTTTTTTTGATTTTTCTGTCACAGGGCGTAAGAAGATGCATGACGGGACGGGGAAGAGCTTTGGGAGCTAAAATATTTCCATACTATCTTTCCAGGTAATGCTTCGGTATGATAACTTTGCAGCATGAATATATTACCATGAAACCCGGGCAGATATTTTCCCTTTCGGACGAGGAACTGATTGAAGGTATCAGGACGGACGGCAGGCAGGGTCATTTCGATGTCCTCTATAAAAGGTACTATCCAAAAGTCCTGGACAGGTGTTACAGTTTTACTAAAAACAGGGCTGCTGCAGAAGAACTGGCCGGGGATGTATTCTCAAAGATATTTGAAAAGCTGCCCTCGTTCAGGCATCAGTCCAAATTCTCATCCTGGCTGTATTCCGTTACGTATAATCATTGCATCGATTACCTCAGGAGCCGGAAAAAGCTGCATTATCCGAATTGGAACAGGGACAATGAAATGCCCGATATAGCTGACGAAACGGATGATGTCCCGGAAGGGATCACCTACGATAAACTAATGGTCATACTCGAGCAGGTGCACCCGGAGGAAAAAGCTCTCCTGCTGATGAAGTATGAGGATGGATTACCCATGAGACAGATCGCCGCTTCGCTTCGGATAAGCGAGGATGCTGCAAAAATGCGCATGAAACGGGCCAGGACCCGGGTTCTTTATCTTTACCGCCTCAAATATCCGTGTGAATAAATACCGTTACTTATGATTCTTTTCACGTCAATATGGAAAACAGGATAGCATGAATGATTTTTTGAATAATCTCATCAGCGGGGAGAGCATAGATCCGCCCCTGGAATGCCTGCCGGCTTTTAGCCTGAATTTTCCGAATGCTGTCAAAGCGGATTGGCATCAGGCAGGGGAATTTTATGAAGCTATTTTTTACAGGGAGAACCTGGAGCATATTGCCTTGTTTGACCGTGAAGGAGCGTTGACGGAATACAGGGCATACCTCCCTGACGGATATCTTCCGGAAGCCATCAGAACCATGCTGGAAGACAGGGGCGAAATCATGAACGCCGTACTCAGGAACAAGGGAAACATGATCGAGTACGAGATCATCCTCAGAGACAAGGATCTCATCAGGTACCTGGTCCGCGTGTCCGGTACAGGACGGATCCTTGATGAAAAAAAACTATAGAAAGCGGCTCTTTGTTATCCCGGTAAATGATTGCTTCTGCCGTCGCATCTGTTATTATTAATCGATTATCACAGAGATTTCAGATTGTTTGAAATGGTTTGAAATGGTTTGAAATGGTTTGAAATCTTTGAGGATGGTTTTAACCCCATTCAACAAATCAACAACTCAACAAATCAACAAATTCTTCAGGGAGTGTCACCTCAGATTTCACAGATTATCACAGATTAGCTCCGTGATTATCCGCGCAAATCCGTCAAATCCGCGTTCCTCTTCCAATTCACCAAATCACCAAATCACCAAATCAACAACTCACCATATCACCAAATTCTTCCGGGTCCGGATCCGCCGGAACCTGATCCCCGGCCATCATCCATCTGTTTGTTTTCCGGCATATTTTCCTTAATTTGGTTAATAAAAATTTATCCGACCTTCCGTCCAAAATTGAAAATTTAAACTTTAATTTATTCATTATGAAAACATTATGCCGTGTTGTTAAAGCCTTGCCAAAGGAGATGATGATGTTCATCCTGGTCGTATGGGCCTCGTTACCGGGCAGTGCACAAAACATTACCGTCAGGGGGGACCGGTTTTATACTGCCAATGGCGAACGGATCTGGTTCAACGGAGCGAATACTCCATGGAATCACTGGAATGATTTCGGGGTTAATTTCGACAGGGATTGGTGGGATTCTCACTACCGTACCCTGAAAGACTTTGGTATAAATTGTTCAAGGATCTGGTTCAGCTGCGACGGAAGCGGTGCTGTCAAATCGGATTCCACCGGCGTTACGGGCGTTTCCGACACCTTTTTCAGAGACTGTGATTCTTTATTTGCCATAGCCCGGAGAAATGGGATCTACATCATTGCCACCATGATGTCGTTCGATCACTGCAAAGACAGTCATGCCAATTACATGAACTGGCGCAACGTGATCAATGATCCCGTTGCTTCACAATCTTTCATCGATCACTATCTTGTCCCCTTCGTAAACCGCTATAAGACGAATCCGTACCTCTTCGCGATAGACCTGTGCAATGAGCCGGAGTGGATCTCCGAAAATACGGAAGACGGTCAGTTGCCGGTAAAAAATCTACAGCGGTTTTTCGGCATGGGCGCTGCTTCCATCCATGCCAATAGCAATCTCCCGGTCACAATCGGATCTGCCTGCATAAAATGGAACAGCGATAATCCGGGCCATGTAGGCAATTACTGGAAAGATTCTGCTTTGCAGGCAGCTTTCAACGAAAAGGGCGCCAGCCTCGATTTTTACTGCGTGCATTATTACGGCTGGGTGCATAAATATTATTCCTCCCCTTTCGAAAAGTCGCCTGCCGATTACGGCATCGACGATAAGCCGGTGATCATCGAGGAATCACCCGCAAGGGACGAAGGGTTGAGGGAAGCAGGGATCACCCTGGTACAGGCGTATGAGAAAGCATTTGAAAAGGGCTACCAGGGGAATCTTCCCTGGACGTCGAATGGGGTGGACAGGAACGGGAATATCAAAACGTTGGGACCGGCAACACTGGCATTCAGGAAGAACCATCCCGGACTGGTAAAATGACGCCCCTCCGGCAAGAAGAATCTTTTAAGACAAGACGATCATCGCTATTCAAAATCAAATTAACAATCTGAAACCACTTAAAACAACCTGAAACAATCTCAAACAATCTCAAACCATCTCAAACCATCTCAAACCATCTCAAACCATTTTAAACAATCTCAAACCATCTCAAACCATCTCAAACCATCTCAAACCATTTCAAACCATCTCAAACCATTTCAAACCATTTCAAACCATTTCAAACCATTTTAAACCTTTTTCAGGATTTTCATGATCCCTGTGATTGCTGAAATATTTACCATCGATCATTTTGTGAATCTGCTAAAAGAGAAATGTGTTCTGTTTAAATATTCTTATCTTCACATCCTCAGAATCCATTGAAGACTTATTCACAATAGGGAACTGCCCTGTAAATCATTTATTATATGTTAAAAGGAATATCCCCGCTGATCAGTCCTGACCTGCTACAGGTGCTGGACCGCATGGGACACGGTGATGAAATCGTTCTGGCCGATGCCCATTTTCCCGGAGAAACATTTAATCCGAGGGTTCTACGGGCTGACGGATTAAGGATCCCGGATCTCCTGGCAGCCATACTACCGCTCTTCGAACTGGATAGTTACGTGGATCATCCGTTGCTGATGATGGCGGCGGTTGAAGGAGATACGCTCGATCCGAAAGTGGAGGAGGCCTATTTAAAGAGTATACGGATCACCAATCCGGAGATAAAAAAGATACTGCGACTCGAGAGGTTCGAATTTTACGATCGCACACGTAATGCATTTGCCGTCGTGATGACCGGCGAGACAGCGAAATACGGGAATATTATTCTCAAAAAAGGAGTGACGCCATTCTGACCTTCCAATCCAAAACTAATAGGATGAATAAAAAATTACCCCTGGTAGAGAGAAGGTATTTAGTGCCTTTTATCATCATTACCAGCCTGTTCGCCCTTTGGGGATTTGCCAATGACATTACCAACCCAATGGTCGCTGCATTTCAGACTATCATGGAGATCTCCAATGCCCGGGCGGCCCTGGTGCAGTTTGCCTTCTATGGCGGATATGCCACAATGGCGATTCCGGCGGCCCTGTTTGTTAAGAGATACAGTTACAAAAAAGGGATCCTTATCGGCTTGGTACTTTACGCCACCGGCGCCCTGTTGTTTTATCCTGCTGCCAAATTTGAAGTCTTCGGCTTCTTCCTCCTGTCCCTTTACATTCTTACCTTTGGGCTGGCATTCCTGGAGACCACCGCGAACCCTTACATACTTTTTATGGGCGAGGAAAAGACAGCGACCCGCCGGCTGAACCTGGCCCAGGCTTTCAATCCCATGGGTTCCCTTCTCGGGATGGCAGTGGCTTCTAAATATATACTTGCCTCGCTTCAGTCCGATATCCGGGATCATGCCGGGAACCTGGTTTTTCCCACCCTGGGTGAAGCGGAAAAAGCGGCCATAAGGGCCCATGATCTGGCAATTATCCGCAATCCCTATGTGATTCTCGGACTGGTGGTGCTTTTTATGCTGATCATCATTGCCGTGACCAAAATGCCAAAAAGGAAAAATGCGGATCATGAGATCCATGCCATGGATATCTTCAGACGACTGGTGAAGAACCCGGTATACCGTGAGGGTGTATTGGCCCAGGTATTCTATGTGGCTGCACAGATCATGTGCTGGACCTTTATCATTCAATACGCCGACCGGCTTGGGATCCCCAAGGAAACGGCCCAGAACTATAATATTGTCGCTATGGGCGTATTTCTCTCCGGCCGCTTTATCAGCACCTTCCTGATGAAATACATCAATTCCCGGAAGCTGCTGATGATCTTTGCTTTGGGAGGAATTACAACTATGGCCGGCACGATATTTTTACAGGGCATGGGCGGCTTGTACTGCCTCATCGCCACTTCTGCTTTTATGTCGCTGATGTTCCCCACGATCTATGGAATTGCCCTGGAGGGGATAGGGGAGGATGCCACGCTGGGAGCTGCAGGCCTCGTAATGGCTATTGTAGGAGGTGCATTGATGCCTCCCATACAGGGCGCCATCATCGATCAGGGTAGCGTTCTGGGGATGCCGGCCGTGAATTTCTCGTTCATCCTGCCTTTGATAAGTTTCATAGTCATCGCACTGTTCGGCTACCGTGCAGCCTATATTCATAAAAGAGCTTTATAGAAGCTATCCGGGCAGGATGGGAAGAGGAGGTGGAAGAGGGAACATCGATGATTCGGATTGGGCAGGTTCCAACAGATTTTATTTTCACGGATCCTTCCTTCCACATTCTGCAATCTGCAATTCCTACTTTTTCATCCACTCCAGGGTAGTAATGGAGTGAGCTTTGAGAGAACATCTCGTCAACCGGTCATCAGCCGAAATTCCGCAAGTCATTTTGTCACCGTTATTGATAATGATCAGGACCCGGGTGCCGTCCGCATTTTTAAAACCGGCAAAATTCAAAGAGGAGCCGCCGCCGCAGGTATGGATCCTGACGGCTCCGGGTCGTACGAACCTGCTGAAATGAGCAAGGTAGTAGTAAAGCCCGGTATAGGTCACTTTACGGGTGTTGCGGTCGATAATGACCACCGGTTGCTGCCGGTTATCATCCGGATCACCGTGTTCCCCGGAAACGAGCCACGGTCCGCCGTCCTGGTCCAGGATCATGTTCCAGTAGATCCAGGCAGAGCACCAGTTCTTCAGGTCATTCATGATCATATTGCCCCAATATTCACCATCGGAGAAATCGAACACCGGCAAAGGCAGTGGCCTTCCGGGAGGTTCGTTGGTGGGCTTTCCCCCGACACGGGCATAACAGACTTCCGTCTGCCAGATGGGGAGCCCGGGGTAGCGCTCATGTAACGCGCTCAGGGAAGAGAACCTGTCCCAGTCGTAACCGTGAACGGTAAGTGAGTGAATGTATTTCCGTATTCCGGAATCGTCAAGAACCCCGGGAAATTTTTCAAGCGCTTCCGGACGGTTTGAGGTTTCACCCAGCTGGATCGCGGTCCCTGGAATTTCCCTTGCAAACAAAGGCCCCACATAATCACGGATGAGCATTCCAATCTGCCCGTAGGTGACGTTGGAATACCAGGGATTATGGGCTTCATTGAAAAGGTTGAGGTACCCGATGGTAACTCCTTCCTGTGCATAGGACCGTATATATTCCATATAATAATGAGCGAGGGCATTGTAGTATTCCGGTCTTATAAAACGTTTACCTTTCTCCAGGCTGACATACATCCAGTCGGGAGCGAAATCCATCGGTGCTTCGATCTGGAACTGTCCATGCCTGTATGCCGCATTAATGAAAGGGATCAGGCCGTTGGGCCGGAGGTCCCTTTCAATAGTGAAATTTTCCATCGACGGTGTCACCCGGCGTTTCATTGTAGGAATACCAGGGTCCGGCAGAGGCAAAATCGCATGCCGCTATGGGTGATTTCATGATGCTGAAGCCTGCACCCGTATCAGGATTGAAAAGATTTTCGAGGACCGCTTCCTTCTCTTCCGGCGGAAGCGTATTCAGACAGATCATTCCGGCCTCGTTGAAGGTAGCTCCAAAACCTTCGATCGTTTGGAATATTGAATCTTCGTCGATTTTGATAACCGGGTATTCGCCGGGAAGAGCGGTAAAATAAATGTCATTTTGCCGTTTCAGCCTGTCGCCTTCAGGCGATGAAGTGTATACTGAAATAAGGGGGGTCAGAGATGTTCCGCATCCGGAAATCGTCAGCAGGACTGTACATAGCAGCAGGACCGGAGGAAGAAAACTCAGGTTATATTTCATGAAGAAGCTGATGAAAAAGCAAGTTACAAAATTTCAACAGGAATAACCGGGAATGTCGAACATAATAAATCCCGTTCTGTTTCAGACTTGCCGTCTTACCGGTTTGTAAATCAGGGAAGAAAGAATGGAATAAATTCTGGATATAAATAAATTATTGAACCGCCTGATCAGCCATATTGACGGGGAGATAAAAGCCTTTGTCCAGGCATCTGCACCAGCAATGAGCATGATGTCCAGCGTTGTGGAATACGAAATAAAATGACCCTCTGTCAATGCATTAAATCCGCTAACGGGTTATCAGGGTGGTTCTGAGGAGGACGGGTGAAGCGCCGATGTAGGGTCCGCCCCAGTCGGTTTCGTCGCCGTTGCGGATCCGGAGGAGTCTGAATGTACCGTTCTCGTATTTTCCTTCTTCAACCTTCATATACTGCCAGGCTTTACCTGCATTCTCCCCCGCAGGTTTAAAGGTAAAACGGCAGTAGGTGCCCATAAGAAGAAACTCATTCTCCCCCAGTTGCACGATCATTGCCTTTCCGTAGGGATGAACCGATTCCTCTTTCTGATTTCTCGTCTGGACGCCGAAAATAACGGTTGCCTGCCAGGAGCCGAGGTCAATGGTCTGGTCGGCATGATCTTCGTGCTCAACCACCGACCTGATCTTTCCTTCGAAAGCCCACCGGGCAAGCTCGCGCATCATCGGCTCAGCCATAGCATACTCTTGTGCTATGGCTGACAGACGCTTCTCCGTCTCTGCCCTGCTCTCACCGTGGCCGTTGTCATCGATACCAAAGGGAGAGAACCCAATCCCGCCGTGGGAGAGTACCGGGTAGAAGTACCGGATGAAATCCTCTCCCGATCCGGTCTCCGGGACGAATAGTGCATTATCCGGACGGTCATAGAGTTCGATCACTTTAAGTGCCTTTTCACTCTCAGGCATGTAGATGTCCGGTGCCACCAGGTCGAGGGCCGGTGCAGCCACTTTCCAGACCGGGATGACATTGTCGGTCGGGCCTCCGCTTTCATACCCCGATGCATCCGGGTTGGTAAGCGGATCACGCAATGCGGCATTAGCATACAAGGGCAAAGGATTGACGGATTTGCCGGCAGCGGCAATCTGACCGATATAGCTGGCAACAGACCATGCGTGGAAATATCCATCGGCATCCTTTCCGAATACTTCTTCCCAGTTACCTTCTGAAACTACAGGTTTATTGAGAGAATGGAGAATTTCCGGCTTAAGCAGTTCTTTGGGCACCTGGCCTTTGAATAGTTTTTGGGCTTCCGCGGAATAATCGCGTACGCTGTCCCAGGATCCCGGTTCATTTTCCACCTGGACCATCAGCACGGTATGTTGCGGATCGGCTCTCTTCAGGTATTTCATCACCTCCGTGAAAGCTTTCGTATCGGCTTCCAGGGCAGCCTTTGAATGAGGGGAAGGGGAATCGAGGGGCCGACCGGTTTTTCCGGTGATATTGGGATACTTCACCGGATCCGCCTTCATCCATCCCGGCATATAATGATTGCTGCCGTTTTTCCAGGTAGCGAACCACAGAAGAACGAGGTGGACGTTATGTTCACGGCCTTGCTTTAACAGGGTGTCTATAAGGGAAAAATCAAACTTTCCGGACTGTGGCTCAATCTGTTCCCAGTATATGGGTACTTCCAGTGTATTGGCATGCATCGTTTCTATGGCAGACCATACCTGCGGCATCATTCCCGGCCATGCACTTGAGTTGTGGGCCTGGCCGCCCAGGATCAGGAACGGTTCGTTGTCGACCAGGAGGGCATGATGCCCATTTTTTTCAATGATGCGGGGGAGATTCTCGCCTGCCTGGCAATAAACCGTTCCTGTAAAAAACAGGACGAGAAAGCTGAAGAGGATCGTTTTCCGGATCATGATTTGCTGGATTTTACCGGGTGAAAAGGAGATGTCAGATATCCCTGCCTTTTGTATTTCGGATTAAACCTTAATCGTAAATTGATTCGGTATATTTCCATAGTGCCGTCCGCCTACTCGCTATCCGCATACCCTCGCTTTCAACCCTATAATTTCTTCAAGTTCAAGATTCCTGCCATTCCGGAAATTTCATTCAATCCGTCTTGCTTCCACGCTGAAGCCGTCGCTCTTCAGGGCAAGGCTTTTCACCTTACCGGAAGGGTCACGGGGGAAGAGACAGTCCAGCTCAAGGCCACCGTAATTCATAAGCACGAATTCCCCGGGTGCTGACGGAAAGATGTCGAAAGGATGACCTTCGTTGAGCTGCAGTCCCGGGTATTTTGTACCGGTCGATATCGTTATCACCTGGTCCCGCATCACTTCAGGAAGAGTAACAACGTATTTTCCGTAATAATCGGGGTAGGTCGTAATGTCAAATGTCTTGAAAAGCCGGTTTTCCATTCGCACCTGCAGATCATGCCGTGCCTGCCAGTCAAAGGATTCGAAGGCATGCGTCCTGGGAAACAATA
Source organism: uncultured Bacteroidales bacterium (assembly GCA_963771005.1). Lineage (GTDB taxonomy): Bacteria > Bacteroidota > Bacteroidia > Bacteroidales > DASQZK01. The sequence goes on along the minus strand of CAVYRO010000002.1, from coordinate 1,642,960 downwards.
CCGGGAGATCGTAAACGATTTTTCCCTTTGCCAGCTCATCCCGGACATTCAGCACCACGACATTTTCAAAATTATGGAAATGGTACACATATACTATTCCGTTCACAAGATCGGCGATATAAGAATATTGCGTTACGTCCTGTCCTTCCGAATGCACGGCTGAAAGTATTCTCCGAAGTGACCCGATGCCCGGTTCGGCATCTGCCTTCATCATTTCCCTTACGATCCGGAAACGGTTACATTCAAAACCCTCGCCTTCGGGGAATTGCGATTGCCTGAAATTCGTTACCACCTGGTAATTTCCCTGCATCGGGATGACGGTATCGCTTTCCACGATCATGCAATGACCCTCGCGGTCACCAAACATCCACTGATACCGGGTCATCTGGCTGCGGTTATACCGGCTCAGCAGGCGTAGCACGTCCTCCGTGGTGGCACATTTCGCCATAAGAAGATCCTGGAGATCACCCGGGTAAATTTCACCTTTTATCCTGCCCGTTGGGTTTTCAGACAGACCGAAAGCGTCGAACCACAGCCCTTTTTCATTGATGCCTCCCTGTGCCGAGAGATCATTGAAACCAAAATAGAGCCGCCCGAATGAGCCCTTCTCAGCCGGAACGGTCCAGATCCGGGTAACGGGATTGCTGCCGTCCTCGTTATTACCGATCAGGATCCTGTCGGGGCCTTTTATATAAATACCGGTGCACCCAAAGAGATGCACCTGGATTGATAGAAAGGATAGGACCAGTAACATGCTGACCCGGCAAGCAACTGTGCGCAGGGTAGTCCGCCCGAATTGTGGTATAGCTCTTATCATACGCCAGGGATTAGAATTTTAAATTGTGTCAAATTGTTGCTTTTCCGCCGGATCTGTTCCGGTTTATTTTAATCCTGCCTTGTAAAGATAAATACGCCTCCCGCCTGTTTCAGGGTCATTTCATTCTTCAACGGATTGAATTCCATCACGATCCCGGCGGAATCGAAAGTGAACCGGTCTTTCTCAGCGGGTTGGAGAGGGAAGGAAGGTTGCCCCGTGGCCTGGGCTACCAGTTGTGGACCATCCCTGGTAATGGTGATCTTAAGCGGGAGTTGTTCGCTCACCCATATTCCCAGGTATTTGTCGAGATCTTCTGACTTGAGTGCAGTTTTGGGGAATGAAGGAAGGGTATAGGGTCTGTCGTACCAGGTGCTCAGCACGCCGATCAGAATATCATTCATCGGGTAGACCTGTCCGTTGGTGCAATAGGCCATGGCCAGGCTGTCATCGGGGAACCACGACAGGTTGGAACTGAAACCATCGATACCGCCGTTATGTCCGTATGCCCTTTTCTCATAAAAAGGAACACGGAACATGCCCATGCCGTAGCCGTCGGTAAGTGTTTTCATCTGGTCCAGGCTTTTCCGGGAGACCATTTTCAGATCAAAAAGAGCTTCGATAAAAACAGTCAGATCGGTGGGGGTAGATACAAGGCATCCGGCTCCACCGGGAATGCTCATGTCTGTTTCCGGATAGGGGGTCCATTCATCAAAATACCTGTAAGACAGGCTCTCATTGCTACTTATGTCTGCTTTATTACCCACCCTCGTATTATTTAGCCCGGCTCTTGAGGTGATCCGCCCGGAAAGGTTCTCTGCATATGTCTGGCCTGTGATTTTTTCGATGATATATCCCAGCAAAATGTAGTTTGAATTACTGTATTCCCCTTTTTCCCCGGGTTCAAAGTCCGGATCGTTTCCCGAAATGATCTTCATCATCTCCTCCTCTGTTTTGGGCATAGTCATCCATTCCCTGTAATAAAGGTCGCTCGTGAAATTATGGATCCCGCTGTGGTGATTCAACAGGTTGCCTATGGTGATTTTATCCGCATTGGGAAGGTCCGGGAAAAAACTTCCGATGGTGGTATTGAGATCGAGTTGCCCGTCTTCGATAAGCTGAAAGATCATGACAGCCGTAAACATTTTCGTGATGGATCCTATGCGGTACCTGGTTTCCTGGGTTGCGGGAATTTTTTTATCATCTGCGATATAACTGTAACCGATGGACCGGCTGTATATGACCTTCCCGTTTTTCGCCAGTGTAATACTGCACATGGCTTTGTCCTTCGCCGCCAGGATATCGAAAAGGCTGTCCATCTTCTGGGGTTTGAAGGTCTGGGCTGCCAGGGCTCCCGGAAAGGCGGCCAGGATGAGGATGATGATCAGGTATTTTGATCTCATATTGAGAAGGTTTTGGGAGAGCGTTAAGACAAAGATAAGTTAATTTGAAATAAAGAACAGGGGATTGGAACCTTTGTAAAAAATCACTATTGTCCGACTAATTTCTTTAGTCGGTAAATTTTATCCTGTATCGCCCATAAACCGGGCATTAATTTTTCATTTTTCATACTGACCTCCCTCCATATATGCAGAAAATAAGGCCAGTTGTAATGCTCCATCCGGGGATCCTCTGGCAATTCGATAACTCCGGTTCGTGCTCCTAAGTAGCTCACAAACATCCAGCATGCTGATCAAATGCATTCTTACAAGGGCTGCCACTACCGAGAAAGCCTTTTTGGTTTTGGCTATCTTCTGTATGACCGTTAGCAATAACTGCGCGATAAGCGTACACCACACCTGGGTTCTGATAGCATTTTCATTCTCTCCATAAAAATAATGCAGCTGAAAATTCTGCTTCATCTTTTTAAACAGAAGCTCTATGCCCCAGCGCTTCTTGTAAAGGAATGCCACTTCCTCCGCTGTGATGTCAAAACTATTGGTCAGGAACTCATAATACCTGTTTTTCTCATCCTGGTAACATACTTTTCTTAACCGAAGTGTCTTAAAGACCTTCATTTGTCTTCTCCCGGCAGAGTCTTCAGGATGATATTCAAGTTCGATAATTTCATCTCGTAATACCTTTGCCACTCCTTTCTTACGATAATGCACCCGGGATATCTCCAAAACAGTATATACAGCATTCTTTTTAAGCCGGGTGACAAAATATACATGCTTTTGCGACCAAACCGCAAACTGGTGATAATAGTTATATGCCTTATCAAAGACAATCATGCTGTGAGAGATTAGATCCAGGCTTTTCAGGAACTGTTGATCATGTACTTTGGCTGCTGTGATTTTAATAAACCGGCCAACCGATTGAACTGCATCAATCAGCATATGCACTTTCAAGCCCCCTTTCTTCTTTCCATCGCCCTTAGGGTTACGACCAACCCCCTTAAGGATATCACTGAACAGACGGATAGTCGTGGAATCGATCAACAAAACCTCCTTAAAGGTCAATCCAAAGGTTCGGCTGTCCGACAAAAACGACTGGTATCTTTTTACCAGCGTGAAGTAAAGATCTTCAAAGAAACGGCTGTCCCGGTTACGTAATCCATCACAGGCTGTGCTCTTAGCGGGAGCACTTTTCAATCCCAGGTGGTTGAGCTTTCCGCCCAGAGCCCTCATGCCTTCACAGATCTCAGTCATCGAGTCGCACCGGGAAAGTATCCCAAAAAGCATCGTGATCAGTTGGCTCCTGCTCCTAAATGCCTTGTAGTAATAGTCACTGTTATGCTTCCTTACCAGACTCTGTATGTTCACTGCATCAACCAAATTCAACATCTGTTTGAAAATCGGCTGTCCGACAAATTTTATTTCAGTATTTTTGCTCATGTTGTGATTAGTTAGGCAAAACAAATCTACAACATGAAGGGGAAACCTCAGGGGGAGTACCCTTCTTTTTGATTATTTTAGTCGGACACTAGTGGTAAAAAATCTATAATCTGCTTACCTGTTTGTACGGATTAGCTGATTTTCATTCTTACTTATGTTGCGCGAATTGTCCAAGTATAGGAAAATAGTCTTTACATCTAAATTTATAGTAAAAATAATTTTTCTGGCCTTAGTAAAAAAAATCTCTTCATCAATCTCGCGGATTAACGGGGTAAATTGGTTCCCGCAGATCACACGGATTAACGCAGAGGGGAGGGTTCCCGCGGATCACACGGATTAACGCAGAAGGGAGGGTTCCCGCAGATCACACAGATTAATGCAGAGGGGAGGGTTCCCGCAGATCACACGGATTAACGCAGAGGGGAGGGTTCCCGCGGATCACACGGATTAACGCAGAAGGGAGGGTTCCCGCAGATCACACAGATTAATGCAGAGGGGAGGGTTCCCGCAGATCACACGGATTAACGCAGAGGGGAGGGTTCCCGCGGATCACACGGATTAACGCAGAGGGGAGGGTTCCCGCAGATCACACAGATTAACGCAGAAGGGAGGGTTCCCGCAGATCACACAGATTAATGCAGAGGGGAGGGTTCCCGCAGATCACACGGATTAACGCAGAGGGGAGGGTTCCCGCGGATCACACGGATTAACGCAGAAGGGAGGGTTCCCGCAGATCACACAGATTAATGCAGAGGGGAGGGTTCCCGCAGATCACACGGATTAACGCAGAGGGGAGGGTTCCCGCGGATCACACGGATTAACGCAGAGGGGAGGGTTCCCGCAGATCACACAGATTAACGCAGAAGGGAGGGTTCCCGCAGATCACACAGATTAATGCAGAGGGGAGGGTTCCCGCAGATCACACGGATTAACGCAGAGGGGAGGGTTCCCGCGGATCACACGGATTAACGCAGAGGGGAGGGTTCCCGCAGATCACACAGATTAATGCAGAGGGGAGGGTTCCCGCAGATCACACGGATTAACGCAGAGGGGAGGGTTCCCGCGGATCACACGGATTAACGCAGAGGGGAGGGTTCCCGCAGATCACACAGATTAACGCAGAAGGGAGGATTCCCGTAGATCACACGGATTAACGCAGAGGGGAGGGTTCCCGCAGATCACACGGATTAACGCAGAGGGGAGGGTTCCCGCGGATCACACGGATTAACGCAGAGGGGAGGGTTCCCGCAGATCACACAGATTAACGCAGAAGGGAGGATTCCCGTAGATCACACGGATTAACGCAGAGGGGAGGGTTCCCGCAGATCACACGGATTAACGCAGAGGGGAGGGTTCCCGCAGATCACACGGATTAACGCAGAAGGGAGGGTTCCCGCAGATCACACGGATTAACGCAGAGGGGAGGGTTCCCGCAGATCACACGGATTAACGCAGAAGGGAGGGTTCCCGCGGATCACACGGATTAACGCAGAGGGAAGGGTTCCCGCGGATCACACGGATTAACGCAGAGGGGAGGGTTCCCGCGGATCACACGGATTAACGCAGAGGGGAGGGTTCCCGCAGATCACACGGATTAATGCAGAGGGGAGGGTTCCCGCAGATCACACGGATTAACGCAGAGGGGAGGGTTCCCGCGGATCACACGGATTAACGCAGAGGGGAGGGTTCCCGCGGATCACACGGATTAATGCAGAGGGGAGGGTTCCCGCGGATCACACGGATTAATGTAGAATGGAGGATCCCGCGGTTTCGATAATAAATTTTGCCACGTTATCGTGTAATTTTTTCAGGGATGGAATTCGCAGGTATACCATGTGCCCTGATTCATAGTAAGCATAGCTGATATTTTTCTGAAGTGCGGGATCCATAGGCAGATGTTGCATTTCATAAACCCCCTCGTAATAGGGTGTAGCCAGATCATAATAACCCATATTGAGCATGACTTTAAGCCGGGGATTGTAAGTCATGACCTGTGCCAGGTCGGGCATAACATTGCCATAGAATTTAACCGGAAAGCCTGGACTTTTATGCCTGAAATCCCATTTTTGAAATATCCCGTCTCCAAAAGCATGGCAGGTCTGATCCTGACCATACTTAAGCGTATTATGAATGTAATCATTTGCCGAGGCAATAAAAACGGAGGAGACAGCCGACTCAAATGGATCGAAAAGGGGTGTTTTGCTCAACGGGTCGGCACTGTAGCCTGAGAAACGGGAGTCGAGACGCCCTTCGACCTTATTCTCATCGGCGAAGAGGTTCTGTTCGAAAAGTGGTCCGCTGATGCGCAGATTTGCCTTTTTAATGTAGGCTTCGGGTAAGCCTGTATACTGGTGAAGGCGACTTGCAATCCGGTTTGCCGATGCCGAGTCCAGCGCGGCACCCCGGCTCAGCGCCCGGGCATAGTCTCCCATGGCGAACTCCTCCGTTTCACGGAGAAACGGCTCCAGTTTTTCCGGTTGTCCGGGCAGCTTATGATGGTACCATGCCGAAGCGGCACAGCTCGGCAGCAGGAGCTGGTAGGGCAGATCCATTCCCGGGTTGGCTTCAGTGAGGTCCGACATATTATCCCAGTTCAGCAACTGTGACAAAAGGATGATGCCATTGAGACCGACACCGTTTTGTACCTCCAGGAGGTATGACACCGCGGCGGAACGATAGGTGCCATAGCTTTCGCCGAACAGGTATTTGGGAGAACTCCAGCGGTTGTACGACGGTAAGAAATTGGGTGATGAAGAGGGTGAAAGCTTCCGCATCTTCATCTGAGCCATAGAAATCTTCGGGTTTACCTTCCCCTCCCATATCTTTCTCAATTATCCGGCTGAAACCTGTTCCGGGAGCATCGATAAAAACAAGGTCGCTGGCATCCAGGAGGCTGTACTCATTGTTCACTGTCTTGTATGGCGGAAGAAGACGGGCAGTGTCCTCCGCACCCACACGCCGGGGACCCCATGCCCCCATATGAAGCCAGATCGAAGAACTGCCGGGACCGCCGTTATAAATGAAGGTGATGGGCCGGCTGCCGGTATCCTTTTCGCCGGATCTGAAATAGGCCGCATAAAACATGCTGCAGGTAGGTTGATCCTTCTTGTTTTTAAGGACGAGGGTCCCTGCCACAGCGTCGTAATCCAGGGCTTTGCCTTCAATGGTAACCGTACCGTGTGTGATCACCTTTTGCGGCTTGCGCAGGGCAGCATATAAACTGTCGCTTGATTTACGGGCATCGGGTTTGTCGGTGTTTTTGCCGTCCTGTGCATTTAAAGATTCAGTCATGCATGTCAGTGCGGAGAAAAGAAGAAGCAGGAGAAAAGTTTTCATACTTCGAAAGGTTTTATACCACAAAGCTAAACCCATAAATTTCAATTTCGGTTAAAAGGGGTTTTGATTTGTCAATTTGGTAATCCTGAAATATCTTCCCCTAAAATTGTATCGCAATACATAAAAAATGCAATTTTATTGTATCGTAATACAATATTTTGCTTAATTTATTGTATCATACTACAAAAAAGAGGTAAAAGCAAGGGGATGAGAGAGAATGACTTTGCGAACTTCGTGAAAAAACTTTGCGACCTTTGCGGTCAAGAGGAACAGGTTAACCGCAAAGGTCGCAGAGGGTTCACAAAGGCCGCAGAGGGCTGAAATCTAATTTCATCATTTCCCTGCCCGGCTGAGAATAATCTTGCCGGTGAATATTTGATTTCCACTTTTTATGCGCACATAGTACAACCCCGGAGAAAGGCCCGTAAGATCGAGGCTGATCAGCCCCCCGGCAGGCAGGTCCGGGAATTTTCTCACCATCATCTCTTTTCCCGATTGATCAAAGATCCTGAGCATCATACCGGATGCCCCGTTCAGTGTGTATTTCAGGTTGATCATCCCGGAAGAAGGATTGGGGAAGATCCGGAAACCGTCCGGATCGCCTGCGATGCCGGTGCCGGTCCCAGCTTCAACACGGATAGTGGTAGCATAATTATTAATGCAAGAGTTGGTATCTGTAACGGTGACCCGGATAGTATGGGTTCCCAATCCGAGATCGGCACCTGAGAATTCATGTAAAAATTCCATTGAATTGTCATTCCAGAGATAAGACCATATCTCCGGAAAGGGACCGAAGATGACGGACTGGTCCCGCAGTATCAGGGTATCCGCGCAAAGATCGATGAGGGGAAGGGGACGGATTGTCAATGACGACATCCGGGCATTGCTCTGACAACCCGATATGGTCTGGCTCGCATAATAAGTATGAACACCGGGCGATGTCAAGCCGGTCTCAAAAGTGTTTCCCGAAAAAACCAGGTCGGTCAGCCCTGCATCCGAGAACCAGCGGATATTTTCTCCTGCTGCGGTGAGGCCGGGGATTGGTTCTCCTTCACAGACCGTATACTTCCGCTGTCTGCGGTGCAGGAGGTACGGCAATTATATTCAGTGTAGCTGATCCCGCATTGCTTTGGCATCCCGCTTCTTCCCGGGTGACAAACCAGGAATAGTTGCCGGGATCGGTCCGGCCGGTGGGAAAATCATTGCCTTCAAATACCGGTCCTGAAAGGGTATCATCCCCATACCACCTGATGTTGTCGCCGCTCACGGTAAGTACGGGGACAACCTCTCCTTCGCAGACTGTGACCTCGCCGGGATCGGGAGCAGGAGGTAAGGGATTGATTTCCAGTACGGCTGAATCCGGCCGGCTTTCGCATTCTGACACCCTCTGGGTCACAAACCAGGTATATTCCCCCGGTTCGGTCCGGCCGGTCATGAAATCGTTGCCTTCGTATACCGGACCTGAAAGTCCTGCATCTTCATACCAGGCGATATTTTCTCCCATAGCGGTGAGCGAGGGGACAGGCTGACCTTCACATACCAGAGATATCGCCGGCAAGGGGTGGCGGCGGTTGGGGCAGGATGGTCAGAGTTGCCGCATTGATGCGGCTTTCACAATTACCTGACAGCTGAGTGGCGTACCAGGTATAAGTTCCCGGTTCCGTTTTACCGGTCGGAAAATGATTGCCAAAGAAAACGGCGTTCATATAATTGATATCCGGATACCATATAACGGACACGCCCGTTGCCGTCATATCGGGAACAGGCTCGCCTTCACATACCGATGTATCAAGGGTAAGGGGAGGCGGCGGCAGCGGATCAATAAGAAGGGTAAGTGTATCCGGTGCACTCTCGCAACCGTCAAGGGTCTGGGTTATCTCAAACGCATAGGATCCGGGAAGGATAAGGCCGGGACGGTATGAGTTCCCTGTTGCGACCTGGACCGGGTTCCCGCTGACAGGATCTTGCTTATACCATTTCAGATCTGTCCCGCCTGCATAAAGTGAGTGACCGGAACCATCTTCACAATATCTCTGATCGTAGGCTTCAGGACGGTAGGGTACCGATCTTATCGTCAGGGTCACCTGACGGGATAGTCCTTCAATTCCGCCGATAGTTTGGGTTGCGTAATAGGTATGGACTCCCTCCGCCGACTGTCCGGTAGCAAAGATATTTCCCTCGTATGCAACATCGGTCAGATCCGGATCCCGGTACCACCGGACGTTTTGCCCTTCAGCAAAAAGATCCGGGCTATTGCTGCTCCCGCAAATTTCGGCATTTTCTGCAAGTGGGGCGGCAATGAGCCAACGGATTTTCACGGTGTCAGACGATCTTATCGTCCCGTCATCAGCGGTCAGCCTGAAGGTATACGTCCCGGTATCGGAAACCATAACCCGGGTCTCTGTCCTGCCTGAGTTTTTAAAATCCGCCTTACCCGGCCCGCCGATCTTTTCCCAGGTACAGGACAGATCCTGTCCGGCCGGCAGGTTATCATCACTCGCCATACCCTGTAATAAATAACCCGGACCTGAAGCCGTGGCATCATCCCCGGCAAAGACCTGCGGAGCCGTATTGTCCAGGGCCAGCCTGAAAATGTTAAGTCCCCTTCCGAAATACTGATCATCGAGATAAAGATGATGATCATATTCGTACATGCCCATGATCGTCTGGAAATAGACATCGTCACGTGTATAGGATTCAATAAGCCGGGGATCCGACTTATCGGTAATATCATAGATCCCGAAGACATCGTAATCGCAGATGCCTGCATAGTACAGGTAATTGCCTTCGACCTGGAAGCTCTTGTAATAGGTGTACAGGTGGGATACTTCTGTGGGGCGGGTTTTGTCGGAGATATCGACGATACTTATACAAAGGTGTCTGTCGGCTCTCCGGTACGAAATATATGCATAATTACCCATGACCTCGACGTGCTGCCGGTAATCCGTGAAAGCATCCTCATCAAATGCATCATTGAAAAATCCCGTCTCCACCGGGTGCTTTTTATCCTTGATGTCTATGATCCTCATTCCGTTCGGTCCATCTGCGATATATCCGTAATTTCCCTGGATGTACACTGCATCAGCTGTCCCGGCCGTCGGACAAAAACCGCTAAGTACAGGGGACGTCCTGTCACGGATATCAAGGATCATCAGTCCGTGTGCACTGTCGGCAACAAACGCGTAATCACCAGACACTACAACATCATTCATACATTCATTCGCATCGTTTGTTGAGAAATTACCCGTATAATAAGGATTCAAGGGATCGCTGACATTAAAAATATTCAAGCCTTCATGGCCTGAGGCGACATAAACAAAACAGGAATCAATGTAAAGCGAACTAAGGGCCGGGTATGGCATAAAGCCCGGAAAAGGGCAGGAACTCAGAAGATGTGGATTTGACTTGTCGGCAATATTGTACAGGGTCAGGTCATATAATGAAGATACGTATGCCAACGTATCCCTGACCATGAGGCCGAGGCTTACCCCGTAAGGCGGGCGGGGAGCTTCGCCTGTTTTTTGGATCCTGCTGACGTTCACGTTTAAATAATCTTCGGAATGATATTCCCCGTCGTCTGCTACAGCCTTTATCCTGTAATTGCCCGGGACAGTGAAATGGCATGTTGTGGAAAAAGCCCCGGGGTCTTCAAAAATCACGTCTCCGGGTCCGTTGACTTTTGACCATTGATGTGTCAGGATTGAACCTTCCGGCAGCCCGTCGTCATGTACCGTCTCATTCAGCGTGCATGTGCTTTCTGTCAGTAAAAGACTCCTGTTGCTCCCCACATTCACAATGGGGCCGTGGTTGACGGTGCCTGAATTGAAGGTAATGAGAGGATCGCCAAGGATAGTCATTCCGTAATGCCACGATTTTTCATAATTGCTATAGGGAGAGATGTAGTCAAACCATTCGCGGAAAGCTTTTCCAATGCATTTATTTTCACCCATGGGCCCGTAAAATGCGTAAAACTGCAGCATCGAACCTATTTTGGTTGTTCCCGTGACGACAAGTGATTTTGTATTCCGGCCGAATATATATGCCCCGCCGATAAAATTACTTTTCGTATAATCGCAGGCCGAACATGCGAAAAGATTATAGCCGAGTGCCTTTGGCGCAGCCTGCAGGATCTCTTCAGACGATACCGTACCTTTCATGGTAAAACCGTGACTGCTTTCCGAAGAATGTGCCGCTAGCTGAATGAACTCGTACTGGTCGTTCTCCAGCCTGTTACTTAAAAAATCTACACTGCCCACCCGGTCATCTGAAATAAGATGGTAATTCCCTTCCCCGTAAAGGTATTTCATCTCGTTATTTATGGGGAAATAATTTTCCCAGTCGTCATCGGTGTAAGCCAGGCCGGTCTTCCGTAAGTTGTAAGCACCTGACCAATATGCATGATCCCTGTCAAAATAGCGGCGGAGGATTTCAATCTGGGTTTCCCCGGTAGAAGTAAAACCGGAAGCATCGATCCGCCCGATGAAGATCTCGGGACCAACATCTCCTGTACCATAGACATGGGTGTCGTAAATGCCGTTGTGATCCGCATCCGACCAGGACCCGTCCATGTCCATGAAATAGAGGTCACACGGAAATGTTGTCGGATAACCCGCTGCTTCGTCAGTATTCAGTTCAAAACGGAAAACGGGCATGGCTCCTATAAATACACAGCCCGCCAGGTTATTTTTACGGGAAACAATGAAATCTTTCAGATCCTGTGCGGTGCCGCCTCCGGTCTCATAAAGCTCCACCGTGTACTCCGGTGCAATGTCATCCATGTACCGGGTTATCTCAGGCTGCAGTCCGGTATATACATCGCTGTTAACGATGACCATAATCCTTTCAGGCTGCGCGCGAAGCAGGGCCCCGGACAGGATAAGGATGAACATATGGATCAATAGCAGCTTCTTCATAAATTATGCATTACCGGGACCTCATTTCGTTTTAATATGACGGATGTAAAAGGGTTTATCCTTTTTTTGTCTGGATTCATCCTGACTGGTGCTTTCCTGAGCGTTCACAACACTATCCCTTTCCTCCCGGTAAAGATGAACCCGGGAATAATCAAATTTCTCTTCAAGCGGGATCATATTATCGAGGAGTTCCCCGTTGATGACCAACTCCCGGGCGTATTTCCTGCTTTGCCCGATTTTTTCCTGTGAGGATTCCATTTTCTGTGGCTTGCCCGCGGTCCTGTACCTGACATCCAGGGTAATTTCAGGATTGAAGAACACCTGGTGCGATGCCGGTACATATCTGAATGGACATATGTAAACTTTGAGGACAAGAAACCCCGCATAAAGCTGCGGGGGATCATACCTTATCATCCGGTTCCCTTCCGGAAAGGATTTCGTTTCTCCGGAAACGGTATGAAAGTCAAAACGCCCTTCAATATGCTCAAAACGCGTTCCCCCGGGAAGGATAGTATCAACCGAGGAATTGTGGTATAATACTATATAAACAGGCAGATAAGGAAGTTTGGGGTCGCCTTCCCTCTGAAAATAAACGGCTTCACCGGTTTTCAAAGGGGTGATCGTACTATGCCCGTCTCCTTGTTCCACCCTGAAATCCTCACGGCCAAAACGGACAGGTACAGTGAGACTCTGGGCCGTAAGGTTCAGGGAAGCGAAAAAAATGAAGACGGAAAAAAGGATGTACAAAATCCTGCCGGGCAGGGGACTAAGCGCTGCTTTCATGGTTTATTTTATTCCTGTTTCCCAGGTATTTCAATTCATTTCAGACCGTGCTGCCCGCCGCAATTTACGGTGTCCGGTTCTGCCCTGAATCACCCGGCAGATAAGAGAATGGGAAAATCAAGCTATGTTTCACAGCAAAGGCTTGAAACCAATTACCACATAGGAATAAAGCGTTAACAACTCACCCGCTCAGTTCCGTTTACCGGAAAAATCCCGGCAGAAGAAAGGGCACAGGTTTCCCGTATTCTTCATTCAACCCATACCTGTAATTACCGTGCCCGGATCTTTCAGATTTATTTTCGTTAACAGAAACTCAGGTGCCGTAGGATCACCCGGAAAATCCTGCTATCGCAGAGGGCAGAAAAAAAATTAACGGCTTTTAAGAGAACTATTTAGATGTAAAGGTACGCGTTACCAGTAAGCAAGTCAATATCACTCGTGCTTAGCGGGGTGAATCCAGGTCTTATTTTTATTCAGTATAATTAAGTGTATCAGAAAGAAAACCCGATGACCCTGCGGCATCGCTCAGGGACCGGTCAATTCGATGAACGAAAAGTTCAACCTCTTGAATGAAGTCACCGGTCCCTGGAGCCGAAGGGTCATCGGGTTTTCTGGCAAACACTAAGTATTGATAAGAGATCTATTATTGTTTGCAGTTGATTTTTACCTGGTCAAGGGCAAAGCCTATAAACATTGGGTACATCCAGTTTTTATAACCTCCTCCCACGTTGCCGTAATATTTTTCAGCCTCCCTGTTGATGACCGGTAAAACGGGAGTAGCATCCCGGCCGATCCTGCGGAGGGAAATGGCTGCATCCAAAACCGTGGTTGGCCGGTCATCCTGCAGATACCTGGTCAGGGTTTCAAGCCCTTTTTTCTTGTTAATATTCCGCCCGATGATGAACTCGGATGCCAGGATGGCAACTGCAGGTGAATTATGACCCGTAAGAGATTCAGCCTGGTTTGCGAGCTCGGCACTGACCTGTGATGAATTCATCAGGGCATTGAGTCCCCAGAATATGACCCCTGGGTCGGGGTCAGTAAGCAATTCCCTGATCACCTGCAGGTCCTGATCTTTCACGGAAGCCCGGAAAGCCGCATGGATGATCCTCTCCGCATTATATTTTGAGGGATTGTGTGAGATCTCGTAAGGGGAGGACCCTTCGGAACGAATCATCATCTCCGATTCGTGCAGAAAGCCGATGTCTTTCTTTTCAATGAGTGAGGTAAGAAGTTTATCCCGCAGTTCCTGCAATTTATCTTTGTAAGCGGGGTCGGAGGCCAGATTGTTCAGTTCGAAGGTATCCTTTGCGAGATCATAGAGCTCACCGGTTTCTTTCGGGAGGTACATTCTCATCACTGTATCATTCAGTCTTCCTTTTTTTTCCAGCGCATTCAATTCCCGGTAGCTTCTTTTTTCCGGCCCAAAGATGATGGCATCCTGGATATATGGCTTATAGGGCATAAAATTGTGAATGTATTCATATCTACCGTCGCTGATCAGTCGGGATATATCATACACATCATCGGCACGGCTGCGGGAACCATAGACATAATCATTTCCCCGGATGTTTTTTCCTGCGAAAGGAACTCCCTGCATTGCAGGGTCGGGATCGAGTCCGGCCAGGCTCATTAGCGTCGGGGCAAAATCCACGAAACTGATCAGCCTGTCATCAAGGCTTCCTTTTTTCGCGGAGAACATCGATTTGTATTTATCCGGAACATAAACCACCAGCGGGACCAGCATGCCGCTCCGGTAGCACCATCTTTTGTACCGTGGGAGACCGAAACCGTGGTCGGAAAAAATAAAGATGATCGTATTTTCCATTTCACATGAGTCCTTCAGTTCCTTGATTCTCTTTCCCAGCAACATATCAAACCGGCTGATAAGATCATATGCATGGGCCCAGATCGTGCGCATCTCCGGTGTATCAGGGTAGTAAGGCGGGAGGATGGCTTTGTCCGGATCATGATACTTTTCAAGTCCTTCAATATCCCTGGTTTTAAAATCGTTGGTATTGCCTTCATGAGTAACATCTAAATTGAATACGGCAAAGAAAGGCGTATTTTCCGGATGGTGTTTCCAGTGAGCCTCCGGACCGTTCTCATCCCATCTTCCGGCGGGATCGAAGTTGTAATCCGTTTTGGCATTGTTCGTACAGTAGTACCCGGCCTTCCTGAGAAATTCAGGCAGTATCTTCAAAGTATCAGGCACCGGTATATCGGAACGCAGATGCTGAGTGCCAAGCGACGTGGAATGGATTCCGGTGATAAGGGAGGATCGTGCAGGTGCACAGATAGCTGCCGTTGCATAAACGTTCGTAAAAACGATCCCTTCTTCGGCCAGCTTGTCGATGTTTGGCGTCCAGGCCCGGGGATCTCCGTAACAACCCAGGGCGGGGCTGATATCTTCGGCAGTGAGCCAGAGGATATTTGGTCGTGGTTTAGGAGGTCTCTGCAGTGAAGATCCTGTGAATAAAAAAATGGCCAGCGGCAGTGCGCTGATTTTTAAAACAGGATGTATCATGGGATATAGGGTTTTATGATTTTACTGGGAAGTCACTCATGGTTTTCATAACAAGCAGGAATTGTTGACGGTTCATACTAAGGTCAGCGAAAATTACATCATTTTTATCTGTGATAATCTGTAAAATCTGTGGTGAAACTCCCGGAAGAATTTGGTGATCTGTTGATTTGTTGATTTGTTGAATGGAGTTCAAACCATCTGAAACCATCTGAAAAATATTCTTCTTCCTAATCTGTGATAATCTGTGCAATCTGTGGTTATACTTCCCGAAACCATTTCAAACCATATCAAACCATATCAAACCATATCAAACCATTTCAAACCACTTCAAACCATTTCAAACTATATCAAACCAATAGTTTTCCTGGAATTATTTTCCGTCTCGATAGGTTTAGCGGGTTGCGATACCAAATCGTATTGCCAGTTCATCCGGTGTGAAAAATTTCCCGGTTTTTTCAACTTCTTTCACCGTTTCGAGAATCCGTGAATTGAACGGGGTTGCCATGCCTGTCGTTTCCCCAAGACGTACGATCTCCCCGTTGAGATAATCGATCTCGGTGGGACGTCCCCTCTGCAGGCTCTGGAGAGTAGAACTGAGGGTTTTAAGCTGTCGCATGGATCTGCTGAGAAGCCATGATGCCAGCGGCATGGGAGAGAAGATGATAAACCTGAGGATCAACCGGGGAACTCCCGGCAGGGATACTGGATGATACCCTGCTTTATTAATGGTACGGAAGCCCTCCCGCAGCGTATATATGCCTGTCTTTCTCATCGCCTTATGGCGCATACACTCGCTAACGGGCATACCCGTCATGGCTTCCAGGCCGTTTCCCACGTTATTAAGAAGCAGCTTTGACCAATGAACCCCCCGGATATTACTGCTTGTGACGGTTTTGACCGCCTTGCTGAGCAGGTCCTTTACCTGCCCGAGCGTATGGCTTTTTTCTCCCGAAGGCTCACCGATTACGATCGTTCCTTCCCGGGCATACGTCACTTCACCGGGTTTCAGAAATTGAACGTTGAACATAACCACACCGCTAATTATCCTTCCGGCAGGTAATATACCGGCAACTATGTCATCGCTCCTGACTCCGTTCTGAAGTGTGACAATGGTCGCCGAACCGGCCAGGCCGGCAATTGACCTGCAGGCTTCCTCAACATCCTGCGTTTTGACAGCGAGCAGCACCAGCCCGGGGCGGAAATTGAGCTTCTCCGCCGACTTTACCCGGATTCGGGTGTCACCATGTGCACCCCTGATCAGGAGTCCGTTTTCATTCATCGCGCTAATATGCGCTTTACGGGCTATGAGGGTAACATCTTCACCCGCGAGAGTCAATAGTCCACCGATCAGGCTTCCAACAGCGCCTGCGCCTACTACTGCGATTTTTTGTCCCGGATCCGACGGCATACTTAATATAACAATCGCCGGTTGTTATTAGATTTTTGCTGCCGGGGAAAATAATAACGTAAGGAAGTGAGAATTGTAGAATGCTCCGGTATCTTCACAAAGAAACCGAAATTTCATTCCAGGTGGTATTCCGACTTGATGAATCCGATCAGGTTTTTACCTTCCATGTTAACGTCCCTCAGCCAACTGATCAGTCCGGTAAGACCCCTGTTCCATAACTGAAGGTTGGAATAAGCTTCGTTCAGGGATCTCTTTCCCTGATCGGTGAGGGGTACGGGCAAAACGGGATTCCTGGACAGACTGATCACATCAAATAGCTGGCTGTAGTTCGTTATCTCGCTGAGAGCTCCGTACATGAGGTTAGACTGAACGTAATATTTCTTAAGGGTCAGGTCATATTTCATTATTCTGTCGGATACGGCCTTATTTCTTATAAGCCTGAGTTCACCGCTGTTTTTTAATTGCTGAATGGTCCGGTCATTTGATACAAAAACATCAAGTCCCATATTTGCAGACCATAACCTGTAAACCTCATTTGAATTTTCGCTTATCCCAGGAGAGGACAACAGGATCAGAACGCTGTCCAGACCTGTACTTATGCGTTGGAGTTGTCCCAGGATCAGGTTCGATTCAAGTGTATCCGATTTGATATCCTCCACGATGGACCGGATAAATTCCTTTTCCCGCTTGTTTTCGGATAGCTGTACGCGAATGTTTTCGGCAATGAAACCACTAAATACCGCGAGGAAGACCAGGAGGAACTCGAATAAGTAATTCCATGCTGACTTAACATGCCGATTGCCGGTTTTCTTTGCCATCTTTCCTGGAGTTTATTATTCAAGGTAATGGTTACAAAGTTCTCTTCACATTGAAAAATCTCTAGAAATGGTTTGAGGGAAGAGGAACACGGATTTGACGGATGAACACGGATTTTCACGGATTTTTTAAGATGGTTTCAGATGGTTTGAAATGGTTTGGGGGAGTTTCACCACAGATTTCACAGATTATCACAGAAAAAGTTGTATCAGGTGGTTTCAGTTGGTTTGAACTCCATTCACCAAATCACCAAATTCTTCATCCGTGATTATCCACACAAATCCGTAAAATCCGTGTTCCTCTTCCTTTTCCATTCAATCAACAAATCAACAACTCACCAAATCACCAAATTCTTCCGGGATCCGTGTTCCTCTTCCATTCAATCAACAAATCAACAACTCACCAAATCACCAAATTCTTCCGGGATCCGTGTTCCTCTTCCTTTTCCATTCAATCAACAAATCAACAACTCACCAAATCACCAAATTCTTCCGGGATCCGTGTTCCTCTTCCATTCAATCAACAAATCAACAACTCACCAAATCACCAAATTCTTCCGGGATCCGTGTTCCTCTTCCTCTTCCATTCAATCAACAAATCAACAACTCACCAAATCACCAAATTCTTCCGGGATCCGTGTTCCTCTTCCTTTTCCATTCAATCAACAAATCAACAACTCACCAAATCACCAAATTCTTCCGGGATCCGTGTTCCTCTTCCTCTTCCATTCAATCAACAAATCAACAACTCACCAAATCACCAAATTCTTCCGGGATCCGTGTTCCTCTTCCTCTTCCATTCAATCAACAAATCAACAACTCACCAAATCACCAAATTCTTCCGGGATCCGTGTTCCTCTTCCTCTTCCATTCAATCAACAAATCAACAACTCACCAAATCACCAAATTCTTCCTCAGACCGGCTTGTATGGCAGTGTTATCGCGTATCTCCGGATCACATTTTTTTGTATTTCGATCCATCCGAATTCCTCATGTTTACCTCGTACCAGCTTCACTCCGATGAAGATACCGGAGCCTGTGGTCCAAAAGCCGCGGACGGAGATCTCTCCACCGAGGATCCAATATCTTGAATAGAGCAGGGCTGTTGAATCAGACCATATGTTCAGTGAATTGATCGTATCGTTGAATTGCAAATCCGCAGCCCAGGGAACACCGGTATCCGAAATGCAGACGGCATTGTTTCCGAGAGGGGTAATACTCAGGCTGCTCCCGCCGGCTCCAAGCATATATGGAGTTGAAACCGTATACACAATTTCGAAATCATCCGTATTATTCATATCCAGATCGAGGGGAAATGCAACAGCCAGTGTATCCGGAAAGCCGGGTATGCTTATCGTGTCATCGGGAATATCCCGGTAGAGTACGCCATCTCCCTCTTCCTGACCGGCTGTGATAAATCCCGGATACGTGAAATTCGCGGGCTTCTTTTCACAGGATGTTATTGCTATGAACATCAAAATATATATGACTGAATTCTTCATCACATTCCGGATTGATGCTTCTGGCAGACCGGATGATAAGGCCGGGATCCTGCTTTAAGGTATTGGTTTTAAGTTGACTAAAGATAAGGATTTTTTTAATTTGAGAGTATGAAGGAAATGAATTTTTTGCAGGAATTTTGAGGAGTCCGAAGGCTTACGAATATAACAACCCAAAGCAATCTGAAAGCATCAGGCATGTATTAGCGACCATGCGACATAACTGTCTGGCGATCCTGGAGCCAAAAGTGATTAGCAGGAATGCTCAGGGCAGCAGTTTTCCGCGACATGCCATCTCCCCAGGCCCGGTCATACATCCTGGCTCCATAATCATACTAGTTCAATTCCGAATTGCATAATTTCATCAGCAAATGGATTTAAAGCAGAAAAATCTTTTTCTCTGATAGGATGAGGTTCTATACGCAGATCTATTTTCCTTCGTAAACGAAGCAATTGCATCTGGACTTCAAAGAAATCTTTCTTGCTCCCATAAACGATTGCAATATCAATGTCACTATCTGATGAGTTGCTTCCCTTTGCGTAGGAGCCAAAAAGGAAAGCCTTCTTCACCTCAATCTCATCAGGTAATTGTTTGAGATATCTTTTAGCGATACTTAAAGCTGTGCTTTTAACCATTCCCTGAGTTTTTCTATTTTAATTTTCCATTCTTCAGCAAATTCACTTGTGCACAATTCTTTAAACTCATCCTTGTATGAGTCATAACGGGTATTTATATTGAAAGTTGTTAGCCGGTCGAACCATTCTGATTGCTCTTCTGATAGAACCAGGTCCATTTTTGAGGCAAGTCTCAAAAGATCATGCCCAAAAATAGCATGCTTCTTAAATTTCTTAACATAAATGGCTTTCAAGAGTTTTTCAATAACTAAATGTCCTAAAAATAAAGCCCAATTATAATCTGATGAACTGAACAGGTTCAACATTGTCTGGTAATCATTATCTGAAGATTCTTCCCAGTGTTCAATAATTGCGCTTATATTGAGACGCTTGTCTTCCATATTCACAAATATAATCAATTTCATGATTTTAATCTGGTCTGTCAAAACTGAATTTAAAATGATCTGACTGGAAATCAACTCACCAAAAAATGGTTGATTTCAACTTCGGATCAGTGTAAATGAGAATTTTCCTTTTACAGCTTTATGACCAAACTGGACAATGAATTGGATGTTATTTCTGATTACCAGCTAGTTGGTTCCATGGATGACCGTGCGTTGGAAAGTATTTCCGATAAGGAACTGTTAAGCCAGTTCAAAAGGGTTGCTAAGATGGATAATAAAAGTAAAACGGTTGTGAAAGAGCTCCTGGAAGCATTCCTGCCCTAAATATTTAAGGTTTTGGAGCAGTAGTTTAAGGACGGGGATGCTTTCCAAGGCCGTTTTCCATACGATATCCAGATCCACATCAATGTAATCATGAATAAGTACATCCCTCATCCCAGCCATATCAAGCCAGGGGACGTGGGGATTCTGTTTTCTGAATTCTATTTAAATCCTTTTAGTCGCTTCTCCAATTATTTCCAGTTGTCTAACGACTGCATCCTGTGTTAAATAATTATCATAAAATGAATGATGATCTTTCCCGGATAAATAAGATTCAATTCTTTCGATACTTTGTTGTATATGTTTAATATAAATCCGGTCGTCTTTCATTAAAGGATGATCTTCAGATCAGCGTAAATGTATTCCCGGAGCCGTTCATTTTTTAGGGATGGCTCCGTAACCAAATCAACTTTTTTCCCCAGGATTTGAGAAAGTTCTCTATGAATTTGGGCAAGCTGAAGCAATGTTAGGGTTTTCTTAAACTTTACCAGGATATCAATATCACTCCCCGGATTTTCCTCCATTCTGGCAAAAGATCCGAATATGCCAATTTTTTCGGGTTCGAAGGGCTTAAGGTACTTAACGATCCGTGTATTTATTTCATTACGATCCATAGTATTACAAAGATAAGCTTTTTAGGATTACAGTAAGCCGGATAATCTCTTTTCTGTTATTACCTTGGATTTCCAACGAACCATAAAACAAAATTGTATGGTATAAAAGAGCCCTTTCCAAACCCTCAGCCGAAGTTCTTAACAGGATCGTCCTGTTACAGGACATTTACCCATATTACCTGATCCATGAAACCCTCCAGGACAAGGAGAGAACACGATTAGCGATAATGAGCTGCTGATCATGTTTAAAAAAGTGGAAAAACTACCGGAAGATAAAAAACGGCTGGTCAAAGAGTTTTTAGATTCTTTTCTGTTTAAGGATAATATACATAGGCAACTATAGGGCTAATTAAACACTTTAAATCATTGCTGCCTTGGATCCCTTAAGAAAATCCTCTATGGAAGAATTTTTTAATAATTTTTCCTTC
Source organism: uncultured Bacteroidales bacterium (assembly GCA_963771005.1). GTDB lineage: Bacteria > Bacteroidota > Bacteroidia > Bacteroidales > DASQZK01. The sequence continues at coordinate 1,621,646 of CAVYRO010000002.1, read as the reverse complement.
TGCTCATCTTCAAGTTTGATTTCCCTGTTTCCTTTTATTAAGGATTCCAGCGGAATACCCAGATACCTGTTAAGCAGCGTAATCATTTTTAAGGTTAATGCTCTTTTACCATTCAGAACCTCTGAAACCCGGGTCTTACCACCAAACAAGGGAGCTACATCCTGCTGCTTTAAATTCATCTGTTCCATTCTGAACTTAATGGATTCAATGGGATCCGGTGCATCCATTTGATGATGCTCCTGTTCATACTTTTCTACAAGCAATGAAAGGATTTCAATCTCTTCTCCCTCCGGGCTTTCAGGTTCAATAGGATTTTCATTGCTTTGAATCAGCTCATAAATACGTTCGCAAGCTGCATTGTATTCTTGTTCTGTTCTCAATATTCTAGTTTTCATAATGTATTGTTTTTACATCTATTTTATCATACTCCTCGTGGGTACCCATCCACACGATAAAAACAATCTTTAATTTATATTCTATGTCAACGATAAGCCGGTAATCATTGCCTTTGATATTAAAAACCACTCTTTTCGAACTGATGATACTGGCATTCCTGTATTTAAGTTTCAGTTCATTTGCATTATTCCAGGTCGAATGTCTTACTTCATATATCCAGGCTTTTAAATGCTCTTCGGCATTTCTGTACTTGCTCAACCTGCAATAATCCGTGAGGGTTTTTTCTTTAATGATTCGCATACAGAGCAAAGATACTAAAAAGTTACCATTTAGGGTAACTTTTTAGTAATTATTTCTTCTGTCTCTAAAAAAGTTTAGTCATCTTATAATTCTAAGCAGCTTTACCAAAGCTGGAAGTGGTGAAAACAGACCCGCCTCCGATGTGCTGGCCAGGCTGGCAAATGAGCTCGATGTAACCTCCGATTTAAGTGGCCAGAGATTTGCGAAGGTTCCCGGTTCTAAGTGACGGTGGGCTGGCCGCGGGGCTATTTAACATCGTGGCGCATTATGGGGCTATGTTCCTGCGGGCTGACCCTGTGGGGCGGCTCCCATAATGCCGCATTATGTTGAACATAGCTTGGGGCTGGAGTTTTTTGGCGTGCCTTTTGCCATGCGCCGCGCAATCGGCAACTGCAAAAGGCAGGACAAAAAACTGCTACAGAAGGGTTGGAAATGGGGAGGGTGGCTGATTAAGAGATTAAATTCTGCAATCGGTAGTTGCAGTTATGGAAATTATTCTTTTGAAAGCTTCTTTTCCTGCTTAATCTGTTCCAACTCTCTTTGTATCTCTTGTTCTAATTGCTTTTCAGTTGGAAGATACATCTGATATTTTGATGCAAAAATTTGTTTGCTATCATTGAGTAGACTATACTTTACGATCGTCCTGTTTTTCTCTGCGCATAAGATCAAACCAATAGTCGGATTATCTCCGGGTTGTTTAAGATTATCCTCAAAAAACCTCACGTAAAAATCCATTTGCCCAATGTCCTGATGAGTGAGTTTCTCTGTTTTCAGGTCAATGATCAGAAAACATTTTAGAATGTAATTGTAAAATACCAGGTCAATATAAAAATGATCTGTATCTGCACTTATCCTGTATTGACGGGCAACAAAAGAAAAGCCATTACCCAGTTCCAGCAAAAAATGCTGTAGCTTATCGATAATAGCTGATTCTAACTGCCTTTCTGCCAGCTTTTCATTTTCTTTTACATTTAAAAATTCCAATACAAACGGATCTTTTATAATATTTTCAGTCTGCATGATTTCTTTTTCTCTGTCTGTATCAACCATTAATCCTTTCTTATCTTTGCTCATTAACAGCCGTTCATAATAAAATGAGTTGATCTGTCTTTCCAATTGACGGGTACTCCAGTTACCCTTAATAGCCTCATTTAAATAGAACTCCCTGGCATTAACTTTTTCCACCCGCATTAAATGGCGATAATGTGTCCATGATAATTCTTGACGCACTGCGTCAAGTGTTGGAAAGGTCCTGTAAAAATGGATCATATTCCATACATTGGTCTTATCAAAGCCCTTTCCATATTCAGAAAATAAGCGTTTAGATAGGTTTTCGACTAAAGATTTACCATATTCAGCCCGGTCTTTTCCCAGTTGTTCTTCCTGTACAATGGTAGAGCCTATATTCCAATATGCCCGGACCATTTCATAATTTGCAGCCTGGTATACCCTGGCCCTTGCTGTATCCAGTATCTCTTTAATCTTCTTATAAAAGTCTTCAAATGAAGGGGTAATAGTTTTGCTCATTTTCGCTTTCGTTGTTATTACAAATCTAATATTTTATTCTTGCACCATTAGTGCAAGTTTTTCATTGGGTATCACATTTTGTGATACCCAATTGGAGATCACAAATTGTGATCTTAAAGGTTTCTGTTTGCCAACGGATGATACTTCTCCAATCGCTCCTGCAACTTATCCAGATTATTCAACTGGTACCGCTCCGTACTGCTTACATACTTATGCCCCGCCATATACTACACCTGCCTCAGGTTGTAATTTTTTTCGGCCACCAACTGATCACACTGGAGCGGATCTGCTTTGGACTTTAAATCTGCGGATTATGCTTCTGCAGGCTTTGAACCTTAGCTTGGGGCTGCAGTTTTTTGGCGTGGCTTTTGCCATGCGCGGCGCAATCGGCAACTGCAAAAGGCAGGACAAAAAACTGCTGCAGTAGGGTTGGAGGCGGGGGAATGTTGATCTAATAAGTAAATTTATTGGGGTTCTGTCGATTATCCCAGAAAGTGATTAACTCTAGTTCTTTTTTTCTGGGTTTTATCCTGTAATAAAGCGTGTTGTGTTTCGTGATTAGAGCCTTTCTGACGCTTTTCTTTTTTCTGGAGGCCTGGAACATTTCAGGATTGTTGGTGATCTGATTCAATAAGCTTTCAACTTCGCTTATAAAATGGGCAACTTCTCTTTTGGTCCAGTTTTCCGCTAAATAATCGAGAACTTTAAAATAAGTCCTTCTAGCTGTGGGAGTCCAACTAATCTTCATTAGTCGGGCTTATATTTTGCCCTTACTTCTTTCATTACTTCTTCATGAGGTATAAGCTCTCCTTTATCTGCCTCTGATAAGCCCTTTTCTATGGCTTCCCGTTCCTCCGGGCTTATCTCATCCCACCAATCGACAGTTTTGCCTTTTAGTACAGCTTCAACCCTGGCAAGGATAGAGGGTTTTTCAGTATTCAGTATAAGCTGAACCAGCTCTAATTTTTTCGATTGAAGATTCATATTTATTCTCATTATATACACAAATTTAACGATTAATATTCACTTTTAGTTCAACTGAGTGAATGATCCTTTTTCATTACGCAATAGTAACTGGCTAAAACCTTGGGGATCTCCAGCGCACGGATAGAACGCTTTGAGACCAAAGGCGTTCAACCACCGGCGGATGTCCATGCCCGTCTTTTTGATGTCTTCGATGTTTCTATTGATTACCTGGTAAACGGTGATAAATCCTAAAGAGCTCAGCAGTCCCTGAAAGACGCTGAACTGATCAAGAATTTTAAGCAGCTTGACCAGTTGCCGGCAGAGGCAAAAAAATCGATTCTTAAAGTGCTAAATGTGCTGATCCAGGATTTTTTAAAATATTCGGTTTGTCAATTCTTCTTTGGCGATTTCGAAGTGCGATGCTACATCTTATAAAATATTTGATAGTGTACCTATCTTTATAGGATCATGGGCTGGTATGGTGATATGGTGAACCCCTTTTACCTCGGTCGTTAACCTGATATGGCTGCCCACTTGCCGGGTTTGTTGATAGCCAAGCTTTTTCAATTGCTATATCAGATCTTTTCCGGAAAGATGCCGTGGAATCTTTTTCATGCGGCGATAATTTCTTCTTACGGCAGGACAAAAAACTGCTGCAGAAGGGCTGGAGGCGGGGAGGGTGGATATTAGGTGCCTTCTTTTTTCAGGAGGTGATACCTGGTTCCTTTGCGTTCCCCGGTTTTTAGCAATAACTTTTCCGCTACCAGGTAAGCCAGATCCTTTTTCAGGGTATTGCGGGAGTATTCGCCAAGAGCCTTCTCGATATCACCCACCTGGGCAGGTTCATGATCCCGGATAAAGTCCAGAACCTGCTGCTGCCGTTTGTTTAATGCGGTCTTAAGCTTACTGTAGGTTTCATACTTGGCCTCCAGTCTTTCGGTAAGGATAACCAGACACTGCATGAAGTAAAATACCCAGAAGTCGATCCTTTCATTTTCCTTGTAACGGTTCTGTTGCCCGTCCATCAGTACCCGGTAGTACTCATCCTTGGTGGGTTCAATGACGTTCTCAAAGGATATGTACTGGATAAATTCGTACCCCTGTTTCATCATCAGCAGTGTGGTAAGCAGCCTGGAGAGTCGTCCGTTCCCATCCTTGTAAGGGTGTATGGATAAAAATTCATATACGAAGCCGGCAATGCAGACCAGCGGATGCATGTCTTTTTTTTCCATCCTCTCGTTTAACCAGTCGATCAGTTGTGGCATCTCTATCGGTGTCAGGTGCGGCGGGGTGGGATCAAAAAGTGTGCGCTGACTGCCATCCGGGTAGTTGGCCACTACCTTATTTGAAGATGTCTTGTAATTACCCCTGTGCTCTTGGTCCTTATCGCTGTGCTTAAGCAGGATTCCGTGGAGCTGATGGATGTAACGCTCCGAGATCTGGATTTCAGCAAAATTCTCCAGGATCACTTCGAGGGCATCGTAATACCCGGAGGCCATCGTCCAATACAAGATGAAAAATCATTTTGCCTTGACCCTCAGTTGCATCCAGTATTTCATTAACCCTAACAAAGTTGTCAGTAGCAAGAAATAAAATATTCGTACCCGGTGAGATTTTTCCAAAAGCCTGATTCATTTCAATAAAATTATCTAAAATTTTAACATCTTCGTTAAATTTTATTAATAGAGCATTTGAAAGATTTGTAAAAGTAAAATCTTTATTCACTATGTCTAAATTATCAGATGCTTCCTCCATTTTTTTAACAAAATTTTCCATTTTAGCTATTTCATTTTTGTGTTCCTTCATATTTTTTTCTACTATTTTCATATTTCTTTCCTTATCATCAAACTCACCTGCCTCCCTTCCTTTTTCCGCAGTATATCTTTCTAATGGTGACTGTCTCATACCTATAGTGCTCGGATCTTGTCGAAAAATGTCTTCCCAACGTTACATCTATTCCTGTTGCAATTGTATGAATAATAGTAACAGCTGGTAAATCATAAAGGCCCCCGTAATCGTACCAATCATTATTATCAGTAGCATCATAATCATCATAAGGAACGCTTCTCCATATAGCTGTTAATTATAGACACTAATTTTTCTGGCTGATAAGATTTACAACAACATTTACCATAGTTTCTTTTTCTTCAGGTTCACTGACAGCTATCATAAGCGTAAGTGCAACCAGGGCATTATCTGCTATCCTTTTTTCTCCATTGGCATTATAAAGGATACCGTTTTTGTCAAGAAAATACAAAAACAGAAAGGCAGCAATTCTTTTATTACCATCTGTGAATGAATGGTTTTTGACAATGAAGTACAAAAGGTTTGCAGCTTTCTCCTCGATGCTGGGATACAGATCTTTACCATCAAAGGTCTGGTAAATACTACCAATAGAGCTTTTAAATGAAGCATCTTTTTCCCTGCCGAACAACTCACTATTGCCATAAAATTTTCTGGCTTTTTTGATCTGGTTAATTGCTTCCTGATAGGTTAGTCTGTAAATTTCTCCTGATGTAATATCAGATATCTTAAGCGTCTGGTAATCGTATTGATCCAGTATATCCAGAGCATAAGAGTAATCGGCAATTATATCCAGCAGTCCTTTTGTCTCAATGTCAGTTAACTTTTTAGCTCCAATAGAGTTTCTGATAATCCTGACGGTTTCCTGGAGACTCCCGAGCATCTCATTCTTCTTCTCGAGTGCTTTTTGATTTATAGCATAACCTTGTAAAAGATATTCACGAAGGACTTTATTTGCCCAGATCCTAAACTGGGTACCCTGTTTAGACTTTACTCTGTTACCAATCGAAATAATTACATCAAGATTATAATAGTCAACTAAGTATGTTTTGCCGTCGGAAGCAGTTGTTGCATTTTTTGCAACAACTGAATCCCTGTCAAGCTCTCCTTCTTTAAAGATATTTTTTAGGTGTCTAGAAATGACACTTTTATCACGGTCAAATAATTGTACAATCTGATTAAGATTCAGCCAAACAGTTTCTTTTTCAACCGTTACAGAAATCTCTGTGTTCCCGTCAACCTGATATATGTTTATTTTTGACATTAATCTTTTAAGAGATTAAAGATAACTATTTTTCTCAGTAATTAATTTCACTGGATTATGGCTGGCAAATGAGCTCGATGTAACTTCAGATTATCTTATGGATGGATCCATGGATGACCGGGCCCTGGAAAGTATTTCTGATAAGGAACTGTTAAGCCAGTTCCAAAGGGTAGCTAAGATGGATAATAAAAGTAAAACGGTGGTGAAAGAACTCCTGGAGGCTTTCCTGCTTAAAACAGATTTGCAGCAAAAATTTGTGCAGTAAATTTAAAAAGCCCGGCAAAAACCGGGCTTTCTTCTAATATAACATCTTAGATATATTCTTTTGGGATGAACTTTTTTAACTCATTCCGTTCCTTTTCTGTCATTTCAAACCTATTCCTAAATATTTTTTCATACTCTTTTTTAAAGCCAAAAATATCTAAAGGAAATTCATGTTCATTGGCGGCATATTTCCCCCAATTTCCGGTATCTCCAAAAACAAAAAAGTTACGAATGGGTCTCTGATATAGCTCATAAGAAATTCCTTCTCCGATATTGATTTCTTCCCAGGTAATATTGACCGGATATCTAAATCTTAATAATGGACCTGAGTCATGAGGAGGATCAAGTTCGTTAAAATCTTCAACAATTATTAAATAACTATCATTTGTTAATTGAAAGCACTCTTTCAATAATTCAAATTCTGTTTGTTCAATCAACATCCCTCCTTTGCAAACGAGCCTTTGATAACCCTGATTAAATACCATTTTAGGAAATTCTTTTTCTGAAAACACGCGCGATTGAACAGATTTCCATTTGGATAGATATTCCTGCTTTGACAACCAATATTTTCTTAAATACTTTCTTGTAGCTTCAATACTTTCTGGGAATGCATATGTTTCTAATTGAGATTGATAATCTTCTATCATTTTACTCGTATTTTGAAAATCTGTCCAGCTTTATTTATATCTATACTTTGCACACCTGTAGTTTTTGAGTTATGTAGATTGACCATGGTACCATCCTTTAACCGATAAAGATTACCCCTGACTTTAGTTCCTCCTTTAACTATACTATTGAAAATCTTCTGAGCATTTCCGCTAATGAAACCTTGCTCAGCACCTCTTACTTTTTCAAGTTTCCCTGCAGCTCTGAGCAAATCGTCTACACTTTTAATACTAGTTTTCGCTGTATTTGTAACGGCCGTTGTTGTCTTTAAAGCATTTGGTAATAACACATTAGCTGCTACCTGAATTGTACTTTGCCTAGCTTCGCTTAGATCATTTGTATATGAATACTCGACGCCCATCTCATCCAAAGCCATTGACCAATTATATTGGGTTTCATAGGCTTCTACTGCAGCTTCTTGTTTTAAATCTCTTCCTTCACTTCTACCTTTTCTGTCAAATGTTTTCTTTAATGTAATATCAGCGCCTTCTTCATTTTCAGTTTGCTCGTAAACGTAGTATTCACCTCCTTCATCTTGACGAATTGCCACACCTCCGTGAAATACTTTATACAGCCAGGCTCCTAGTTTAGTTTCAAAGTTCCCATCCGGATCGAAGGCAATAATTGGATTATTAGAAACATAATTGTATGGTGGTCGATCATAAGAGAATTCAGCCATTAAATCTTGTGTATGCCAACGGGCTAAAGCAGGATCGTAGAATCTATTCCCGTAATCGTACCAGTTTGCCTCTAGTTCAAGCATATTGAATTAAAGCTGTTTATTAGGTAAATAGTACTCCTTCTTTAATTTCTTTCTTAAAAATACTAATGATATGGACAGTATTAAGGGTAAAATATTTATTCCAAAGTATTCTCGCTGACTTTTGGCATTAAGCTCAATTCTAAATTCTTTGCTCCAAAAATTAAAGAAAGTACCTAAATCAAAGTGCGGATTAAATCTAATATATAAAGCTAATTCAATTCCCGATGTAAAACTATATACGTTCCCCCTAATTCCAAAAAATAAGATTTGAGCAGTCCAAAAAATTAATATTATATAGAAAGCATATTTGGAAAATTGATAATTAATTAGCCAAATTGTTGCAATTATAAATACGATTTCAGCTAAAATTAATAAGAGAAAAAATAAATATGTAATAAAATCACTCTTACTGAACATGTTAATAAAACTTATTATATCAGAAATAATTACAATTCCCAATATAACAAAGGTATACCAGTATATTATTTGAATAAAGTAATAAAAGTAATTACCATTCTTTCTGAATATATTTCTCTGGATGTGTGATTTCATCTGTTTTTTGATTAAAATAGTTTTGTAAAGTTTCAATAGCTCCATTAATAGTTCTTAAAAGAGCTTTAGGATTAACTTTAACAGGTAATTCAGGTGTGGAAGGTGATGTAGTAGGTCCAGCATCAACTTCCGTTTCAATGGTAGGAGTTGTAGCATCATTTTCCTCATAAACCGAAGCTTCAGCAGAGGCTCCATAAGTTCTTGCTGCAATAACATGAATCTCACCAGTTGTGACTATACCTTTATCCTCATTTAATGCAACTTTTACTTGAGCTCCTGTTTGAACGATATTTTTATTACCTGTACTGCCTCCTACTTTAATTGAAACAATGTCCTCTCCCTTTGAATCGTTTGCAGTAGGTTTCATATTCATGACAGTTTGTCCAACTGATCTAATATTTCCTTCATTTTGATCGTGTTTTAAATGAAAATAATCAACAATTGAGTAAAATAATGAAGTAATTGGATCATTTGGATCACCAGGCAGCATACCATCTGGATCAATAAACCGAATAGGATTATTATAGCTATATTGGTAAGTCGACCATCTTCTGGATTTTTCACTCAGCGGATCAACCACGTGCCATCTGCCCAAACTGGGATCATAAAACCTCTTCCCATAATCATACCAGTCCGCATACTCCTGCACTTCCTTCCCGTTATAAAGATATTTCTGGGTGCCATCACCGATAACCGGCCGGGAAAGACCAAAGGGATAATAATCCGTCACCTGAACGATATCCTGGTTTTCATTGATTACTACCCTGACATTGCCCAGGTGGTCTTTCAGAAAATATTGCCAGGAGAGCGATCCGGAGTTATAGACGATCCTGCCTTCAGAAGTTAATATATATGACAAAGAACCATCTTCATAAACAAAGTTATTAATATAATCGACATTCTGACTATCCCCGTTGTTAAATCTTAGCTTTTTCCCACCGGCATCGTAGGAATAACTCAACGTTTTGGTATCCACCGTTACGCTTACCGGAAGGTTAAAATGAGGATTATAGGAGATCGAAGCATAGGATGAGCCGCTGACCTTATTATCCAACTCGATGAAGATGAGAAAAATGCACTGATTAAGATTATTAATTCTATGCTGACTAAAAAAAGGATGAAAGACTTATTGGATGGGAAAGCTAAATTTTAAAGAATGAAAAAAAGCCCGAGCAATCGGGCTTTTCTGTTATATCGCACTTTAATAATTAAGTCTAAGTCCAAAGTGAAGTACCTCTGTATTCTTTTATTATGATTTTGCTAGAACTGTTTTCTTTAACAATTTTTCTTAGAACTTCTTTATCCGTACTCAACAAATCAATAGTCAAATGACTGGTTATTTTTATTATAAACTGTAATTTACTATGTGAAATATCTAAATTCTTATAGGATAAAACATATGGGTATGAAATTAAATCCTGTGCTAATTCTAATAGATTTTCTTTCTCAAGAATCAACGAGCCCTTAAAAGTATCTTGAACATTATTTATTTTAAATACGGTTCTTAAAGCTTCTAAATTATCCTTGTCATTAAGAAACCAGTTCATGTCTTTATCATCATGGTTTATAATCCAAGAAACTCCGTTGTCAAGCTTTAATACTACATTCTTAAAAATCAATCCAAAAACATCAACAAACTTGGACAAACTAGTTTCTCCATTCTCACTGTTTATTTGAAGCGAAACAGCACACCATTTTGTCTCTGCATCAAAATCATCATCTAGAAAATCAATATAATGCTCCCTATTATAGGGGAGCAATTCTTCAAAATTTTCTATAAATTTCATCATATCACATAATTTAAGGAGCAACAGCTCTTCTTATCATTTCAACGCCAATCATACCTTCCCCAGAGGGTATCGTTACTATATCAAAAATAATTATTGCTGCACCTCCTACGATCACTAATCCTCTTAAGACATCCTCAGGAGTAATACTAAAACCTGGATTCATATATGGATATACATTTTCGTGCCCTCCGCCAGGTAGTTCCCTATCCCAATGTGGAGCATGTGTTCCTTTGTGGTCAGTTGGCACCCAAACTCGTCCTTTATTATCAATCCAACCAGACCCCTTTCCATTTGGATTTCTAACTTTTCTATCTCCACCTTTAGGCGTTTTATATTCTGGGTGGTCTGGCGGATTATCTCCCATACTTGATAAGTCTCCTCCAGCCCCTCCCGAACTGGCATTATCTTCAATTCCCTGAAACAGATTATTTAATTCATCCCTTTTATAATAATAAACTCCCACATTGCGAGTTAGAGTTTCAACCGTTCTTCGAGCATCTTCAGCTATACCCTCTTTCTCCCCTTCCGAATGGGCTGATAAAAGTGCTTGATCTAATTGTTGTTCTGCCCATCCTCCACCAATTAATTCAGATCCCATATTGCCCCAACCAAATTCACCATCCGTTTCTCCACCTAAACTACTACTGATGGTATTACCCACTTTACTAAAAAAATCACCAACGCCATCAACTAAGACACCAAGCCGACTTTTGCCACCATGACAGCCCCTATATCCCAGTGTTGGATGACGGCGGTTATTCCCACCTCCAGGCCACAGTCCAAGAGATCAATCATATTGATCGGATTGTTAAAGCAATAATTATAAGGTGACAGGCTATGACCATTTAATGCCAATGGATCCGCGACATGCCACCTCCCCAGCGCCGGGTCATACATCCGGGCCCCGTAATCATACCAATTTACGCCCATTTTTGAACATCCGGAAGATTTCCAGACGCACCTCAAAACAGGTTCATTTTTTTCGTTACGTGCAAGTTTCAGGCAACCCATAAAGTTTATTATTACTCGAAAGTAGCGATTTTTTCTTTTAATTGAAGTCTTTAGCTGAAAAAGTTTTCCGTTTTCAGTTATCTCAATTAAAAGAAAAAACTTCCGTTCCTTTCCCGGATTATTTGAACAGAACACTGCATTTTTAACCACTTAGGCAACCTCCAAAGCCAGCGGGGGCAGGCAAGGTTTTTGGTGAAAAAATTTTTACAGGTTTCGTTAGCATCAGGGATCTTCGTTTCCTGGATTATCCCCGGTTAAACCGACATAAAATTTTTTCTCCAAAACCCAACGGGCTTGACCTTGCGCGGGTATGGCCGGTGGCTTTACCTTTGCTCTAAGTGGTTAAAATGAAGCGATTAATCCAGGTTCGAAGGTAATTTCTCCGCGGCAGCTCCGGTAAAAGCAATCCGGGGAGGGCATTAGCGCGATGGCTTGCTTTTGCCGGTGCTGCTTGCGGGTCTTCCGGCCGGCAGGCGGCTCTTTGACAGGCTCTAGGTCCCTGCGGGTATGGCCTTGCGGGGCCTGGCAATGTGCCGCCTGCGCAGGGTCGGCGTGCGTGGGGGCGGGTGTGGCAATGGTACATAATGTTCCCGTATGTGCAGCCCCATCGTTACAGGGAGGGTTTTCAGTTAAAAGAAAAAATATCGGTTGGAAGTAGGAGCTTATTTTTAGCGGAGGGTTGCATATACGGACACATTATGTGCCGTTGCCCGGGGCAGCAGTTTTTTGGCGTGCCTTTTGCCATGCGCGGCGCAATCGGCAACTGCAAAAGGCAGGACAAAAAACTGCTGCAGAAGGGTTGGAGGTGGGGAGGCCTGGGGATTGTTTATTTGTCTCTTTTTATTTTGGAAGGATGTTGACTGGTATTAAAGAGGGTAATGATATTCACATACTCGTCAGTTACCTCATAAATAATCTTGTATCGCCACTTGGATACCGACCGGTAGTTTTTCGGTTCATCAGCCAGGTATTCTTCTCTGGAGTATTTTTCCGGGAAGTGTCCCAGACTTCCTCCTAATTGAACCAGAGACTTTTTAACATATCTGGCCGCACTTACTGAGTCTTTAGCAATATAGTCGTAGATATTATCAAGCCTCTGCTTAGCTTTTGGGGACCATCGAACGGGAAGTTTTTTCCTTACCAATTTTTTATCTCTTTTTCCAGGTCTTCCTGGGTGATGTAATTCCCGGACTTAACTTGTGCAGAAGCTTCTCTTGCTTCTTTTATAAGGGCTTCCTTTGTTATTGGGCTACCATCGGCTTCATAACCAACAATATCTTCTTCATCCTCATAACTCTTAGCTAATGCATGAACCATTTTCAGGAACCTTTCATCCGCTTTCTCAATATAGCTGTGAAGCTCTTTTTTTAATGCTGCTGTGTTCATGATTTCCTGTAACATTGTTTCCGTAAATTTAACGATTAATATTCACTTTTAGTTCAACTGAGTGAATGATCCTTATTCATTACGCAATAGTAACTGGCTAAAACCTTGGGGATCTCCAGCGCACAGATAGCGCGAGAGTTGCTCACCATCCCAATTTTTACGGTAAGCCTTCGGCCAACTGCACCCCCCAAAGATAAGATTTCCTATTCAGATAGAATGAGGTTTCCCGGAAGCAGATCCTCCAGTTTCTGTATTGAGTAATCAGGGATCAGGGTAAGAACCTTTTTTAACCAGGCAAAAGGCTCTACATTGGTGATCTTATCACGCTGACGGTTTACAAAGACGAATACTTCACCGGTTACAGGTCTGCGCCCCAGCTCTAGGTGCACCAGCCCACATAATCCGTCAAAGCCTTTTCGCATATCCGTCGCACAGGCATAAAAATAATACCGGTAGGATGAGGTAAGGGTAAACATACGAAAAAGCTACATTTAAAGATGGACCAGTTGCTTCAGGAGTCTAAGGTCAAGTCCTGGCAACTGAACGATCACTCCGTTAGGGTATCGGATCTCGACTATTCTGGAATCAGACGAGGATATTTCCATGGGTATAAAACCCGAGTGATTTTCATGGTTACGATTTCGGAGTTTTTTCTGCCAATAGTAAAATGTGGCAAGCTTAATTCCATGTTCCTGGCAAAAGTCTTTCTGGGGTTGATCGCTTTGCTGCCATTTTTCAATGAGAGAAAACATCTTCTCCCGCTGTTGTTCTCTTTGCTCCTTTTTCATAAATTCATGCTTTGGGGGCAAAGCTAAACGGTATTACAAATCAAATCAAGATGCAGATGGCCGAAGGCTTACTGTAAAAGAAGATATTCGGGAAGCTGCCCTGTGGTATAACAAACAACAAAAAGGACTTGGTAAAAGATTTACTGCAGAAGTCCATGAAAAAGTCCATTTTATCAGGCTAAACCCAAAAGCTTCAAATGTCCGTTACAACAGCGTGAGAACTGCTGTTTTAAACCTGTTCCCATTTATGGTTCACTTTACAATTGACGAAAAAAATAAAACCATAATTGTTTCAGCCGTATGGCATACAAACCGAGACCCTGAGTTATGGAAGAATAGATAAAGAAAAAGCCCGATTGCTCGGGCTTTTCTGTATCATTTCCACCATTCAAGTTTTTCTTCTTTTCGGGCTTCACTTTCCGATTTATTATATGCCAGATAATAAGTATCCCATCCTTTCTCCAAGTATTTCGTGTTTGGAGAAAACTCACCGGCTCCAATATCTAAATCTCCTGAGTTGGGTATCCTATATGCCCCCCAATTACATGGTTTTTGCGCCCTAGTATAATAACTCTGCCAAACACCAACAAATTGATTATTGCAATAAGTATCACTAGAACCCAAATCTAGGTCATCAAAAAACAATTCGCCTTTTTCATCAACATAGAAGTAAGATTTTACAACTCCTTTAAAAAGGCCACTCCCTTTTTGTTCTGGATTTTCCAATAAAAAGTATTCTGCTAAGACAAAACCTCGTGCTTTCCCTAATTTATTGGCAGCTTCTTGGTCACCATGTTTTAATGCTTCTTTGTATAAAGCTTCCCTCTCTGTTTTGTTAAATTCACGCACATCTGTAATTGTAAACTTTCCTTGAAAATCACATACATTGCTTTTAACCTTTGATTTCCCATATACAAAGTATTCATTATCTACTAATTGATTTTTAATCACAGATATTAAGTGAATATATATTCGTTGATAATTATCTCCTATATAACCTATAACATCATCTTGATTTTTCATCCAAACCTTATTGTAATTTGTTTTATTAAACTCAGATAATTCAACTTTTTCGCCATCTGCTTTTGAGAGACTCTCTTCTATAAGTTTTGTCCGTTTAGTATAAATGATATTGAAACTAAACTTATAAATAATATTTTTTTCATTTTAATTCAGTTTACCAGTTATTAAAATTAAAAATCGGAATGTCAGAAATATTTAATGTTGCACTATTACCACCAAGTAAAGAACGCAAGGAATTAAGGGTCGTTCCACTATTCCATACTGCATAATTACCATTTACCATACTGTACGAGCTTCCCGGTAAAAGACAACCTAAAGTATTTGAAGGATAATTTCCCGTATGTATTAAAATATACCTGTCAGCAGGTACTTGCCCATTTGAAACTCTGTAAACATTAGGATGACTTGTGCTACTAAGAGGGTCTACATTGTAAGTCCCAGCAGGAATTCTCTTGTCTTGACCTCTAGTTGTTGTTGATGGCCCACCAGGCTCTAATATATAACCACTAACAGGTTGTAAAGGAGTCGGGCCATATGCTGTAAATGAACTTACAGTTCCATCAGGTGATTCGGCTATTCTTTGCATATCAATTGTATATCCACCCCCTCCGTTTGTGGCAACATTTGCAGTATTGTTCTGAATTTGATTGATCATATCCCAAAGCTGATTATAATTGTGTTTATAATCTTGCCAGTTCTGCATAAGTATGGCAGCTTCTCTTTCCCTGTCCGCTTTTTTACCAGCTTTTTGTCCATTTCTTCTCCATTCTTCTTCTAAATGTCTCCAGAATTCCTCATCAAATGGATTTCCTTGACCACCAGCACCATGAAATCGATTAAGCCATGCATATTCATATTTATGAACGACTCCAGGCAAATTATAATTTTTTTTAGTTATATCTCCTTGTGAATAAGTGGTGTCTGAAAGCCCAAAAGGATCAATAAATAAAATTGGATTGTTGCGACAATAATTATAAGATGAAAGGTTATGTCTATTAATCGCCAACGGATCTGCAACATGCCACCTCCCCAGCGCCGGGTCATACATCCTGGCACCATAGTCGTACCAATCGGCATATTCCTGAATTTCTTTCCCGTTGTAGAGGTATTTCTGGGTGCCATCACCGATAACCGGCCGGGAAAGACCAAAGGGGTAATAATCGGTCACCTGAACGATATCCTGGTTTTCATTGATTACCACCCTGACATTGCCCAGGTGATCTTTCAGAAAATACTGCCAGGAGAGCGAGCCGGAGTTATAGACGATCCTGCCTTCAGAAGTTAATATATATGACAAAGAACCATCTTCATAAACAAAGTTATTCATATAATCGACATTCTGACTATCCCCGTTGTTAAATCTTAGTTTTTTGCCACCGGCATCGTAGGAATAACTCAACGTTTTAGTGTCCACCGTTACGCTTACCGGAAGGTTAAAGTGATGGTTATAGGAGATCAAGGCATAGGATGAACCACTGACTTTATTATAGTCACGTATCATACTTCCATTTTCGTCGTAAGTATATTCCGTTGTCGACGAGTAAAGGTTTTTGAATCCCGTATTAACATCCCCGTCGTCTTCAACGGATTTAAGACGGTTTGGCAGGCTGGAGTCGTACTGATAGGTGAGATCATCCATAAGCGATCCTGCAGAGTTTCGTTTCAGGGTAAGGATATTTCCGTTTTCATCATAAGTGATACCCCATACTCCGTACCGGTTGCCGGAATTTGATAAACTTGTCCCGTAACCGTAATTAGCCGAAGTTAGCCGGTTCAGACCATCGTACCGGAATTCATACCCTTCCAGTCCGGCGCCTTGCAAAGTGGTGTTCCATTTCATGGCGGTAATATTCCCGTTGTACTGCTTGTCACCACTTGAACCGAGCGTTGAGATATAATCATCATAGAGCAGTTCCATACCAAAAACATCTCCAGGAGTGCTCAGCGAGGCATCATTGATCTTTTTCAGCCAACCCCGTATGTTGTAAATATAATCGAGTTTCTGGATGGCCTTGTTGGTGGACAGGTCTCCATGCAGGTATTTCTCGTCAACCTGACCCAGTTTGTTGTATTTTAAGGCCGAGAGCATGATCTCATCCTCCTGGTCAAAGGTCAGATAGGATTCCAGTAACCGGCCCCCGGTGTGATCATACGTGTAGCGGTACATGAGGGTATGATCCACCGTGGTTCCGCTTATCCCATGTTCCTGCTTGATCCTGGTGATGTTATTATTGATGGTGTTCTTGTATTCCGAGGTGACAATATCATACCCCCCCAGGTGATTGTTGGAGATATTTTGAATCAACCGTCCATAATTATCAAAGTAAGAAACCGAGATCAGCCAGGTTACCGGAAGAGATCCGTCAAGAACTTTTGTTCGGGTGGCAGTCAACGCATTTTTTAGCTTGTACGACTTATCGCCGCTAGCGGCCATCTCATTGGTCTTGTAATTGTAATTTGTTCCAAAATCATAATAATCATCATAATAGTAGATCTTTAATGGCTCTATTTCCATGGGAAAGGAAATATCATTGTAGCCGTAGTCTGGCGATGTATTAACCTGTGAAGGATTCAGTGTCTCAAAATCTTCACTGAAATTATATGCATCGACTGTAGCCTGTAAAGATTCACGGCTATAACTGGAATTTATAGTTCCCTCGATCACCGGCCGGTTCAATGCATCATACTTTATGCAATACCATTTTGAGTCATTTCTCTCCTCTTCGTTTTGAGTGGCCACAAGCCGGTCCCTGTGGTCATAAACCAGGTATTTCTGTCCGGCTCCAGGTTCCTGGGCGATTACAACCCGTCCCATATCGTCGTACTGATAGTAGAAAGCCAGTCCAACCACCAGCGTTGTGGAAGGAGTATATTGGAGGGTCCCGCTGGTACCAAAATCCTTTGCCATTTTTGGGGGGAATATATAACGCAGGCTTCCGTAATAGTCGTAGACGTAATAGGTTCTATAGTTGACAGAGAGAGTGTCATCTTTAGCGATCAATCTTCCTTTTTTATCAATATAGACCCGGGACGGGTTCCCATTCTCGTCGGTAACCGTGTTTACGTATAATTCACCTTCGGTGTAACATCCGTTACTAGTAGCCGTACTCCCGTCCATGGACCATAAACGGATCGTGCTTGCCTGGTTCGTGGAATACGAATATTCGACGGTGTGTCCCGTTGACATTGACCAGGAGGCCCCGGGGGATGACTGGGCGACAACCCGGTTCAGGGGAGATCCGTCAAACTGAGTTTCACTATAGTAGTAACCCTCCGCATCCGGTATATTGAATCCTCCATTGTAAAGGTTATCCAGAGCGGCAGTATAATTATTCAGATAACTTCCCGGGTTAATATAGGTATACGAAACAGGTAAATAGTTTTTGCTTTGTCTTCCAAATACATCATATTCCACCGGCATGATCATATCATCACCTGTAGGGCTGCCCTTAACACGAACCACCTGCCTTAAACGACCCATTTCAAAATACTGAATCTGTTCGTTCAATGATTCGGGGTCCCGGCTGCCGGGCGGCGCAAACAGGCAACTGCCAAAGGCATGACAAAAAACTACTGCAGCAGGGTTGGAGGAGGGGAGTGTTACTGGACTTATTTTTTTATTTGCTTCAGGTTACCTGGATCTCGACTGGTGTGGAAAATATCAAGGATAATGACGGCATCAGATGTGATTTCATAAACGATTTTGTAACTCCAGATCACTTTAAAACGGATATCCCCAAGCTCATCTTTTAAGAAAGGATCTTTGATATATTTGTGGGGCATAAATCCAAGACTTTTGGCCAGATCGCGTATTTCATTCGTACTTTTATCGCCTGATCAACAGATTCTTTCTTTTTAATATAATTGTAGATCCTGCGTAATGAAGCTTTGGCGTCATCTTCCCAGATGACCTTGTAATTTTTCTTTACCATTGCTCCATCTCCTTTTCCAGATCCTCCTGTATAGTATAATAACCGGCTTTTACCCTTTCCCGGGCTTTGCGTATCCTGGTCTTATAATTTTCCACATCCAGGGGAGCACCCGGAAGAGTATAGTCTTCTTCATCGCTTTCGTAGGCGGTAACTACTGCATGCATCAGTCTCAAAAAACGGTCATCGCCTTATACTGCACCTGCCTCAGGTTGTAATTTTTCAGCCACCAGGTAATTGCACTGGAGCGGATCTGCTTCGGACGTTGAACCGGTCGATGTAAACCTCTTGAAAGTACCGCTTGTGAAACTTCGCATCGAATATTTTGTTAACCAAAAATATAATTACACATGAAAACCATTTCCTGGGGAATAATAGGTTGCGGTGACGTGACCGAGGTAAAAAGCGGACCTGCATTTCAGAAAATAGCCGGTTCACGTCTGGCGGCTGTTATGCGGCGTGACCGGGGTAAGGCGGAGGATTATGCCCGGAGGCACGGCGTACCTGTTTCGTACACGGATGCAGATGCCCTTATTAACGACCCTGGCGTGAATGCCGTCTATGTGGCCACACCTCCCGATTCGCATGCTGAATTTACCATACGTGCACTCAAAGCAGGCAAGCCCGTTTATTGTGAAAAGCCGATGGCCCTGAATTATACCCAGTGCCTGGATATGATCCGTGTTTCAGAGGAAACGGGTCAACCGCTCTTCGTGGCTTTTTACCGGAGAAAACTTCCGCAGTTCATGCTGGTAAAGGAGCTCCTGGATAAAAAGGTGATCGGGGAAGTAAAGTTCGTATCGGTACAACTTTTCCTTCCCCCGCGGGAGAATGATTTCAGCGAAACAAGCCGGTCGTGGCATCTCATACCGGAAATCGGGGGCGGTGGTTATTTTGCCGATATGTCGCCTCATCAATGGGATATCCTCGATTTTTGGTTCGGTCCGGTGAAACAAACAAGGGCATTGGTCCGTAATCTTGCAGGACGTTATCCTGCAGAAGATTATGTTTCCGCCTTGTTTGAATTTGAGAATGGCATTGTGGGTTCCGGCCAATGGTGTTTCACGGTTAGCGGGCCAGGAAGCACAGACCTGATCCGGATCGAAGGGACTGAGGGTTCTATCTGTCTTTCATGCTTCAGTTATATGCCCGTCACAGTTCGTACACCGGCAGGAGTGAGCGAGCATCCGTATGTCCTTCCGGAAAATATTCAGCAGCCCTTCATTGAATCCATCATAGAGGAGCTGAGGGGGAAGGGCAGATCCGCATCCGACGCCATTGCAGCTTCAAGGACAAACCGGGTTGTGGAGGGCATATTAAAGGATTTTTATGAATGACGGATATGAAATGCCGGCAGGTTCTGCGATGGTATTTAATTATAATATGAATAAGATGTAAATAGTGTGAGAACTGTTATTTATCTGCATTTATTTCTATTTTTGTGACAAAACAAGGAAATACGGACATGAATGACCGTTTTCATTGTTCAAACAGATTAATGGTGAAAGATTGATGAAACGAAGATACTTTTTTTTCCTGTTGATATTCACGGGATTGGCATCTGTAGCGCTGAAACTTCAGCCATACTCCAAAGAAATGAAGGTTGCGGATATGGTGATGCCTGCAAAGATCCTGGCTGAGATCCGGCCTGTGCTTTTGCAATACGACAGCCTGATAACTCGCGAAATAGAGCTTTCCGGAACGGTAGGTGCTGCCGTTGCCGTCATTTATAAGGGCCAGATCGCGTTCCTCAGATGCTACGGAGTGAGAAAAGAAGGCGAAAATGATCCGGTTGACGCCAGTACGATTTTCAGACTGGGTTCGGTTTCAAAAACTGTGACCGGAGTACTTGCCGGGATCCTCTCAAGCCAGGGAATCCTCGATCTGAATAAGGGTGTCAAGGATGTCCTGCCCGGGTTCAGACTTAAAGATTCAGTAAATACAAATCATCTGACCATACGGAATCTTCTCAGCCATACCTCCGGACTTGTTCCTCATGCCTATGACAACCTGGTTGAGGAACATATTCCTTTTAATGTGATCATGGACAGCCTCTCCCGGGTTACACTGTCAGCTCCTCCGGGCGAGATTTACAGCTACCAGAATGTCATGTTCAGCCTCTTCGATACCATCAGCTCAATTGAAACTTCCGAAGATTTTGGAACCCTGATCAGTGAAAAGGTATTTCAGCCTTTCGGTATGGTCAATGCTTCCACAGGTTTCATATCCTTCAGAGACAACCCGGATAAAGCCTATCCGCATTACTTGTCAGGAGGAGGATACAAATCCCTTCCGCTGAATGACAGGTACTATAATTGCCTTCCTGCTGCCGGCGTAAATGCAAGTATTTCTGATATGGCTCATTTCCTTTGTGCCATTCTTGATAAAGTTACCTTTCATGATGTTCTCGATTCGGTACTTATGCCACAGATCAGGACACCCCTTCCCTGGACATACCTGCGTTACTGGGATCATGTCGATTCCAAACAGTACGCTATCGGTTGGCGGATCATCGGCTATAAGGGACGCAATGTCGCCTATCATGCAGGATATGTGGACGGGTACAAGTCGGAGATTGCCCTCTGCCAGGATGAAAACGTAGGCATCGTTTTTCTGACCAATTCTCCCTGCAAAGCTGCTTCAGTGAGTGTGCCGGCATTCCTTAACCTGTATTTCGATTACAGGGATCATAATGCTACGGATGAGGTTGTGGAGGGGGAGCTTGCAAGCAGGTAATTTTTCGGGGGAAGGTTTGAGATGGTTTGAAGTGGTTTGAAATGGTTTGAAGTGGTTTGAGATAGTTTGAGATGGTTTGAAGTGGTTTGAAATGGTTTGAAGTGGTTTCAGGAAGTTTAACCACAGATTACACAGATTATCACAGATTAGCTCCGTGATTATCCGCACAAATCCGTCAAATCTGTGTTCCTCTTCCTCTTCCACTTCACCAAATCACCATATCACCATATCACCATATCACCAAATTCTTCCGATTCTCTTATTCCTTCCATTTAATCGAGCATCCCACAGCACGGGTCTCAGGAATTTCCACCTTCTTTCCCTTCTCAACATCCTGAATGGCCAGCGAAACGAAATGTTTGTCTGCCTGCTCAGGCATATCGACATTATCGTCAATAGCTCCGGTATAGGCTACATAAAAATCATTTCCTTTTTTCAGGACGAGATAGATCTCCGGGGTGCGGACAGCGCCGAACTGTTTCGCGACAGACTGGTCGTCATCGCGGAGGTACGGAAATTCATAACCTTTGTCCTTTGCCCTTTTCTTCATCTCGCTCATGGAATTCATGGGCTGCTGGGCTACATCATTGGAATTGATCGCAATAACAGGGAATCCAATGGGGGCGAAATCCTTGTTGAGGGAAATGATCCGGTCTTCGTATTTTTTTGCATAGGGACATGTGTTACAGGTGAAGGTAATAATGTACCCCCTGGCGTCCTTAAATTCACTCATGGAATGCATTTTGCCGTCGGTGCCTTTGAGATTGAAATCGCGGACCTTATCACCAACAGAATACTGCGCATTCAGTGACACTGCGATGAGTGCCAGCATAATAAGAATCGGTAACTTTTTCATGGTATTGTGGTTTTTATAAATGATTATTGATCATGTTTTTCAGCTCATCATAGTTGAGTTCCCCGGCATGGAAAACCCTTAGGTCGTCCGAGGTGCGGTAAATCAGAGTAGCCGGTATATCTCCCTGCCAGTCCCTGTCGATCATCCGGATCCAGGAATCTGCATTCTGACCGGTCATGAGCACTACGCGTGAATTCAAATTATGATCCTTTATGAAAGGAACCAGGTTCTTTTCGGCAGTGGAAGGAAAATCCAGACTGACAAAAAGAAAATCAACCTTGTCGGCCGGGTATGCTTCCGATGCTTTTTTAAATCCCGGAATTTCCTTTACGCAAGGACTGCACCAGGTGGCCCAGAAATTCACGACGTGCAGCCTGTTATCTTTGACCTCAGTCAGTTTCTGAAGCTGTGCGGCGTCAATTCTTTCAATCTCCTGGGCCGAAAGAAAAATACTTCCAGTGATAAGGAAAAGAAATGTAAAAAGGATTTTCCGCATACTTTTTTATTCATAAACAATACATATCTCTGTAAGTTAAGGGGAAAGCGGAGGGGAGGATGTTAAAAAAGTCTTAATTAGTATCAGAAAGAAAACTCGATGACCCTTCGGCTCCGCTCAGGGACCGGTCAATTCGATGAACGAAGAACTTTTCGGATGGTGGTAAGGCAGGCAAAAGGCCCTTCTTGCGCAAGTCACTGAATTTTAAATTTATACATAGGGGCCTTTTGCCTGCCTTACCACCATCCGAAAAGTTCACCCTCTTGAATGAAGTCGCCGGTCCCTGAGCGAAGTCGAAGGGTTGTCGAGTTTTCTTGCAGACACTAATTAAGTGAGGAAGATATCCGGTTAGAGTTTCACCATGGATTTACACAGATCAACACAGATAGAAATAAGTTTGCTTCAGGTTTGAGGATTCCGGTTCCTTAACGCAGTCGAAGGGAAGAAAAAATGCGGCCTAGCCGTTGGCGCTTATCAATTGCAGGGACCTTTTGTTCAGGATCTCAACTTTTTTACCGGTGAGACGAATGATGCCGTCTATATTAAACTCGGTTAACACGCGGCTCACACTCTCCCGGCTGGTGTCGACAAGGTTGCCGATCTCGTCCCTGTTAAGAGGAAGATTAAATACATCCGAATTATAAAAATTATCGGCAAAATCAATCAGGACATCCGCGATGTTACCGCGCGTCTGTTTCTGCGTCCGGTTGGCACACTTGTGGAATGAATCAAGTTCGTAACGGCAAAGATTGAAAATGATCTCATGGGTGAAATTAATATTGCTACTCAATAATTCGCGGAAAGTTGAATTATCGATAAAACATATTTCTGCATCCTCGATTACGGTTACGGAATATTGGTTGACCTTGTCGCCGAAAGTGGTAGGCAATCCAAGATATCGTGGTGCTTTGACAATCTTTATGATCTGTTCGTAATATGGACCTTTCATGTGGATCTTGGCCAATCCTTTTCTTAAATAGGTAATATTGGATGAAAAATGCCCCTGTCTGATCACCGTTTCTCCTTTCCGGAAACTCAGCATAACATGGTTGCAGGATAACAATTCCTTCTCATTCTCATCCAGATTAATTGTTGCTTTCGACTTGAAATCACAATCGATACATATATTATTCATGCCCGTATTTTTATGTGATATATATCACAAAAGTAACCAATTAATGTCGCATTGATTTCATAACTCTTCTTATTCCTTTTCCTCAACTTTGTTAAAAATTTAACAATAACCGCTATGGAAACAAATGAAAAAATTGTAATCATCAGTACAGTGGGCCCTGACAGCCCGGAAAAAGCCACTCTTCCTTTCGTGCTGGCAACTGCTGCCCAGTCAATGGATGTTGAAGTAGTAATGATCCTTCAGTCCGATGCCGTACTGATCGCAAAAAAAGGTGAGGCAGAAAACGTGAAAGCCAAGGGTCTTCTACCATTGAAAGAGTTACTCAATACCTATGTGGAACTTGGGGGCAAACTGCTTCTTTGTTCCCCCTGTATTAAGGAAAGGAATATTGGGAATGAACAGCTCGTGGAAGGCTCCCAGCTTATTGCTGCCGGTACCGTTGTGACAGAAGTTCTGTCCGCCACCAACGTAGTCAATTATTAGTATTTATAGCCAGCCGGCGATTTGCCCTGGCTTCAAAACCTCAATCAAAGTGGAAAATATTTTCGAACTGGCTTTGGAAAAACAGGTAGAGCAGTTGGAGGCACAGGTCGATCAACTGAAAAGCCGTATGGCCGGACTGGAAAACCGGAATAAAGATCAGTTATCGATTGCAATCGTTTCAGGCGATATGGACAGGATCCTTGCCGCCATGATCATCGCCCTGGCTGCAGCCGCTATGGATACGGAAGTTAAATTGTTCTTTTCTTTCTGGTCGCTTTCAGCATTGCGCGATCCGGTTAAGAAAGCCGGAGGGAAAAATATTATGTCGAAGATGTTCGGTATGATGCTGCCCAACGGAAGGAACAAGTTGAAACTTTCAAAGCTCAACATGGCAGGAATGGGCCCGGTTATGATCAAATCCTTAATGAAAAAACAAGGTGTGCTCTGCCTTGACGAGATGTTCACACAGGCCGCCGGGCTGGGTATCGAGATCACGGTATGTGAGATGTCGATGAACCTGATGGGCTTCAAAAAGGAGGAACTGATCGATTATCCTCATCTGCGGTTTGCCGGAGCCGCGACTTTTGTAATTGATGCCGGGGAAAGCAGAGCCCAGTTATTTATTTGACCGGCCCGCATAAAGTAAGTACAAATCATAAAAATTTAAAGTTATGACAACGGAAGAATTAAAAAATCTAACCATTACCAAAAGTGTCGACGCCAGGGGCACAGCATGTCCCGGACCGCTTTTGGAAGCAAAGAAAGCTATCGGCACAATCAATACAGGAGAAATTATGGAGGTCCTGTCAGCCGATGAAGGTACCAAAGTGGATATCCCGAAATGGTGCAACAAGAAGGGTTACGAATACCTTGGCACGATTGAAGAGAGCGGCTATTTCAAGGTTATGATGAAAAAATAAACAGGACTTTGGAAGCAAAAAAGAGTGCCAGGATACTTGTCTTTTCCACTGAGAAGATCTCTGATCCCGCCATCGACATGGCGGGATTACTCAAATTGCATTATCCTCCGACAGTATACACGATTACCGTTCCCTGCTCAAGCGGAGTGAAGCCCCGGTGGATCCTGCATGCATACGAGCAGGGTTTCGACGGAGTGTTTATCGCCGCCGACGGAAGTGATTGTCCCTACGGCGAGAGCTGCACGGCAAAGACCGGGGAACTTGTCAGGCGTACCCAGGAGATGATGAAAGAAAAGAACCTCGATCCCGCCCGGCTGAAGATGGCTGCTTTATGTTCGGTATGCAGCGAAGCGTTTGTAAGACATGTTAGATCGTTTAATGAATATTTGGTTACTAATTCAATTACATAATTATGCAGGGACAGATAAAGAATGCTTCTTTCGATGTTCTGGTCGTTGGCGGAGGCATTGCCGGTGGTGAGGCTGCTTTAAACCTGGCCAATAACGGGTATACTGTGCTTATAGTTGAGAAGGAATTGTCTGTTGGCGGTAAAATGATACTGTTAAGCAAGGTTTTTCCTACGCTTGACTGCGCAGCTTGCATCACCACACCCAAAGTTTCTGAAATGTCAAGGCACCCGGCTATCACTATTTTCACCGGAAGCCAGGTCGGACAGGTCGCAAAACTTGGGGAGAATGATTTTGAAGCAAGCGTAATCAGGCAGCCAAGGTATGTTGTCGTTGAAGATTGTACAGGATGTCAGCTTTGCGAAGAAGCCTGTCCGGTTAGTGTATCCGATCAGTACCAGTTTGGGCTCACAGGCCGGAAAGCGGCATATATTCCTTTCAGTATAGCCAGCCCGCGGGTGGCCGCCATCGACATTGATAACTGCACACTATGCGGAGCCTGCGAAAAAGCCTGCCCCGCGGGATGTATCGATTTCACCCAGGAAACGGAGGAATATCTTGTCAAAGTGAAATCGGTTGTCATTGCTACCGGGTTTAAATTATTCGACCCCTTGCTTATGCCCCGGTATGGTTTTGGCCTTTACAAAAACGTCATCACATCCATGCAGATGGAACGGCAACTGGCACCAACAAGGCCGTTTAACACCATCCTGAGGCCCGGAGACGGTAAAATGCCTGACAATATTGCTTATGTATTGTGCACGGGTTCCAGGGATGATACAATTGGCAACCCCGTATGCTCCCAGATCTGCTGCATGTACTCCATTAAGCAGGCTCAGCTTATCATGGGCGCCCTCCCCATGGCTGATGTAACCATTTATTACTTAAATATCAGATCCTTTGGCAAAGGTTTCGAAGAATTTTATGAACAAGCCAAAGGGATGGGTGTCGAATTTGTGAAAGGGAAAATCGGGAAGATCACCGGGAAGGTAAACGGAAACCTGGTATTGAGATACGAGGATATCAATAAGGGTAAAGTACAGGAAGCCGAACATGACATGGTCATCCTGTCTGTAGGTGTGTTGGCAAACAAGGAACCCGCAGCCATGTTCCCCGGTCAGGTGATGAAAATGGATCCCTGGCATTTCATACAACAGGAAGACATCCTCGGAAGCCCTGCAAAAACAAGCATACAGGGCGTCTTCGTGGCAGGAACCGCATCAGGACCAATGGATATTCCCGATTCAATACTTTCCGCAGGAGCTGCTTCCTCTGAAACGATAAGTTATCTAACACGGAGATCATGAAAAAGAAGATAGGCGTATATATCTGTCATTGCGGTGGCAATATATCTGATTATGTGGATGTGGAGAAGGTGCGCGAAGCGGTTGCTTCAGAAGAGGATATCGAACTTGCGAAAACAACCATGTTTGCCTGTGCCGACTCCAATCAGAAGGAGATGGTTGAAGATATCAGGACAAAGGGCCTTGACGGGATTATCGTCGCATCCTGTTCTCCCAAACTTCATCTTTTGACATTCAGGGCAGTGACTGAAAGAGGGGGGTTGAACAAGTATAATTATGTGCATGCCAATATTCGTGAGCAGGTGTCGTGGGCGCATTCAGACAATAAGGAGGGAGCAACCGAAAAGGCCATCAAAACAGTCAAAGCCGCAATCGCCCGGGTCAGGCTGGCCGAATCCCTTGAACCCATAATAATCCCATCCAAAAAAGCTGTTGCCGTCATCGGCGGAGGGGTGGCAGGCATGCGTGCCGCCATTGAACTGTCAAATATGAATTGCCAGGTTTACCTGGTAGAACGGGAACCATTCACCGGTGGAAGGATCGCACAGTGGGACGTATTGTTCATCTCCGATGAGTCTGGAAAAAGCCTCGCTACCCGTTTGTACCAAACGCTTAGTCAACGTGAAAACGTTAAGATACTCACAAATGCCGAAGTAGTCAATACGTCCGGCAGTATCGGAAATTTTGACCTGACCGTCAGCATAAGGCCCAGGTATATTAAAGAAAATTGTGATCCTGATGATCTGCAAAAAGCCATTGAACGATGCCCTGTTGAGGTCAAAGACAGCTTCAATTTTAATAGAACCACCCGTAAAGCCATTTACTATAATTACCCTGGCGAATCTCCTCACCTGCCGGTTATCGACATTGAGAATTGCACCCGCTGCGCTGAATGTGAGAAGGTTTGTGAAAATATTGACCTGTCTCAAAAGGAAGAAACCATGCATCTCAATGTCGGTTCGGTACTCGTTGCCACCGGTTATGATCCCTATACTCCGGAAGAAGGGGAGTTTGGATACCGGCAGATCGGCAATGTTCTTACCCTGCCTGAATTTAAGCGTCTCGTGGCATTAAATGATAAGAATCTGGTATGGCAGGGAAAAAATATAAAAAATATAGTCTATATATATTGTGTCGGAAGCCGTCAGCCGGAAGGTGAAAATAAGTACTGTTCCAGGTATTGCTGCACATCCACCATCCATGCCGCAATTCATGCCAGGAAGAAGTTCGGTGATATTCAGAATTATCATTTTAACCGCGGAATAAGGACATACGGTAAACAGGAGGTTCTGTACACGGAATCTTCCCGGAATGGGGATATTTACCTGCAGTCGTACGAAGACGCACCTTCCGCGTGTTAGCAGGGAAGGGGATGAAACCATCGTAAGGGTTAACGATATTCTCACAGGACATAAAGAGATAGAGGTGACGGCTGACCTGGTCGTCTTGGTTACCGGCATGGTACCGAGATCCGGTAATTCAGTGGGTTCGGTTTTTAAAATTCCCAGGGGCCGCGATAAATTTTTCAATGAGATACACATGAAACTCCGCCCGGTGGAGACAGTTATCGACGGGATCACTATCGCCGGAACCTGCCAGGGGCCCAAAAATGTGATGGAATCTGTTAACTCGGCGCTCTCTGCAGCCGCCAAATCATGGTCGTACATCAGCAAAGGGCAGTTGGAAATGGAACCTGTGGTTGCCAAAGTGGATAGAGATAAATGTACATGGTGCGATGCCTGTACAGGTGCCTGTCCGTTTGGTGTGATTTCCAAGCTAAAGGATGAAGGTAAGAATATAGCAATGATCAACACATCCGTTTGTAAAGGCTGTGGAATGTGCCTCCCTGTTTGTCCCGAAGATGCCATTAATCTCGCGTCATATTCAAATCCTGAGATTGAAAACATGATTGATATGATGGCAAAAAACTGAGCGTTGCCGGCAGTATGAAGACAGCCTGCAGAACCTGAACAACTATATTAAAATATTATGGAAGCCGAAAAAGGAAAAACAGCAAAATATCTGAGAGAAAAGCGTGAGGTGTCACCTGGGGTAAAGGAGAATCTTAAGACTTTTACCCGGATTAAAAAATCCATTATGAATGCCATGAAAGAAGGGGAGATGACCATTCCGCAACTGGCTGAAAAACTGGATATGCCCGCTTACGATGTGATGTTTTACCTGATGTCATTGCTTAAATACGGTTTTGTCGAACCAGCAGAAATTGATGATGATGACGAATATTTTTACTACAAAATCAAAGCGTGATGACGAAGATAAATCCTGGCTTTTCAAAAGACCTGAGAAGATACGGAGCATTCGATTTCAATGCCTGTTACAATTGCGGTAACTGTACTGCAGTTTGCTCCTTGTCCACAGAGGATGATTCGTTTCCCCGAGAGATGGTGCGTTTCAGTGTACTCGGCCTGGAGAACGGAATCACTTCCTCATTGAAGCCCTGGCTTTGCTATTATTGCGGTGAATGCAGCCAGCAATGTCCGAAATCTGCCAACCCGGGCGAACTTATGATGTCCCTCCGGAGATGGCTGACCGCAAAGTACGATTGGACGGGTTTATCCGGTTGGATGTACCGCTCATTACCATTTCAGATTGCAGCCTTTCTCCTGGTGGCATTCATGGTGGTGCTTTTTGGCTACCTGCAGGAATTCCGTATCGAAAGCCTCCTGCACTATGGGCATCTATTCGAGGCTTTTGCAATAGCCGGAGTATTTGTACTTGTTCTTCTTCCCAATCTTTTCCGGATGTGGTATCTCACGTTGCGTAAACCCGGATTTAAAATACCTTTTAAAGCTTACCTGAAAGGAGCAGGCGATCTTTTCCTGCACATGTTCACGCAGAAACGAAGCCTGGATTGTGAAAAAAACACCTTCAGATGGTTTAAACACCTGGTGCTGGTAGCCGGATACCTTTCCCTGCTCTTTACAACCGTGGCCCTGGATTGGTTTGGTACGGGCAGCAGGTTTATAATAAGATTGGGTTATGCCGAAGGCATCATTGTTTCCGTGGTCACTTTGGACTTTATCATTTCAAGGATAAGAAAAAACAGGGAGGTAAACAGGTATTCCCGGCCTTCGGACTGGTTTTTCGTGATCTGGCTGATGTTGATGGGGCTATCGGCTGTCGTGGTCAGGATTTTTATCGATTTTTCTCTTTTGAACAACCATGCCTGGATTTACATACTACACCTGGTTATCCTTGCCCAATGGGCACTGATCATTGTCCCCTTCGGAAAATGGACCCACTTCCTGTACCGGTCATTTGCCATGTATTTCAATGCTGTGTTGAGGGAAGCAGGCAGACGGTAGATAGGTGGTTATGTCCACACGTTGGCAATAAGGCAAAAATGACTACCATAAAGTTGAAAAAATATCAAATTGATTTGGATGCAGTTGTCTGATTAGGTAACTTTGATGACTTAATTTGTAACTAACCAGGACTTGGAGGATTTTAAACGGACGATTAGCGTTTATAAAAATCACTTTTGGGACTTTTATTATGCACAGCCAAAAAAGGTTCAAGATAGAATTGATTGGACCATTGGTTTGGTTCGTTCCTTAAGGATTGTACCAAAAATTTATTTTGATCATCTGACCAACACGGATGGAATTTGGGAAATAAGGACTCAGGTTGGGAGTAATATTTACAGGGTATTTTGTTGCTTTGACGAAGGACACCTCGTAATTCTTCTGAGTGGCTTTCAAAAAAAGACACAAAAGACACCTAAAAAAGAGATTGATAAGGCAGAACGGTTAAAAAAAGAATACTTCGATGGAAAAACTAAATAACAATTTGACTTCATGGGATGACCATCTTGATAATAAATATGGCAATCCAGGGACACAAACACGTAAGAAATACGAGCAGGAATTTGAAGCTTTTAAAATCGGGGTACTGATTCAGGAAGCTAGAAAAAAACAACACATGACTCAAAAACAACTTGCGGAGAAAGTTGGTACGACAAAAAATTATATTTCGCGCATCGAAAACAATGCAAGTGATATTCGATTATCAACGTTGATGAGAATAATAAACGAAGGACTAGGTGGACATTTGAAATTATCGTTGGAAATATAAAGATGTACTATTGTCAACAAAGGGTCCCTTATGGACAGGTCGCGACCTGTCCATAAGGGCGGCCCATCAGGAATTCTTTAAGGGTCCGGGATTACATTTCTGTACCGACGGAGATGATATTCCCGGCAGGATCCTTGAACCAGGCCATATCAGGTCCGTTGTCCCAATGGTGAACACCCCTTTCGTCAGTCTTGATATCTCCTTCATAGTGCTCGAAGGATATGCCTTTTCCCCGGAGTTCATCGACTGTGGTATCGATATTGTCGCAAGGGAGATTAAGGACTGTGAATTTTGCAGGTGCATGATCGGGTTTGGAATAAACCATGATGTGATTATCCCCTGAAGTATTCAGGTACAACCATCCTTCGTTCATGTGATCTTCTACATCCAGGCCCAGTGTCTGGTTATAAAAGGTCTTCGCCCTCTGCAGATCGTCAACAGAAAAGCTACCGAAAACTTTCTTTTTTTCCAACATGACTGAATCCTTTCTTTTAGTTAATGATAAAATTTGAAAATTGCCCGTAAAAGCGGACTTTGAAGCTTTTATGATGGGGAAGGAGCCAGGGTTGGTCTGATCCGCGGCAGGAGAACAAGACGATTTTTCCTTTGCGGATGTGTTATGGAAACAAGGCAGGATAAATTTTGTTTTGAAAATTTACCGGATTTTTTGTACAGTAAGAAAGATGGACACACTTACTATTTTTTACTGCCGGTTTACTCACAGGGAAGAGAAAAAGCAGGATCCGGATTTCCGGAATTGATCTCATCCTGTTTCGTTTTTTGAAAAAACCTTCCTACATTAGCCAGCCAGGGAACCAACTACGCATCTAAAACTAATTATCCGAACCATGACAAGATCTTTGACAATCCTTGTTGCCGTGGCACTGATTTGCCCGGTATGTAAGCTTAATGCCCAGATTCCGGATCAGCCCGGACATCCGCAATATTTAATGAATGAACCCATTGATATCAGCGGGGATTTTCATGATTTCACAAATACCTATTACCTGGCCGACAGCCTGGCCGGCTTCGACCCGGCAACAGGGGTTGGCAGCCTAGTTTATCACAGGTACGAGTTTTTCACCCGGCTTGCATTCGACAATACGCTGGGTACCCTGAAGCGGGTACCGGCCAATGAATTCCCATCGAATGAATATGCGGCTTCACCTTCCCTTGAATTTAAACTGGATTTTTCATCCCCGAGGACGATCCGGATAAGGGCAAAGTCGGGATCCCTTATGAAAGAGGATCAAAAATCCCTGATGCTGGTTAATGGAGAAGCGCCCGTCGACAAGACCTCGTGGAAGGGTACAAAGAATGCCGGCGGATACCAGTTTACAAGTCAGTATGGAAAGGTAGTGATCGAATCGTCACCTTTCAAAATAAAAATTTATGACACGGATGGAAAATTACTGACATCGACTGTGAATCATGTTGATTTCAGCAATTCGACCTACACCCCCGTTTTACCGTTTTCCTTCGTACGGCGTACCTCCGACTATTCAAGGAGTTTCAGTGCGGTATTCACCCTTTCGCCCGATGAAAAGATCTTCGGCTGCGGCGAGTCCTTCACCCAGCTCAACAAACGGGGACAAAAAGTAGTCCTTTGGGCCGATGATGCCAACGGAATTCAGAACGAAGCCATGTACAAACCCATTCCGTTCTTCATGAGCAGCCGCGGTTACGGGATCTTTATGCATACGTCAACACCTGTCACCTGCGATTTTGGAAAATATTTCAATGCCGTGAGTTCCCTCATGATTGGTGATGATAACCTGGACCTTTTTATATTCCTTGGTAAACCCGCCGATATACTGGATGCTTACACCGATATTACCGGTAAGCCTTCCATGCCCCCGTTGTGGTCTTTTGGCCTTTGGATGAGCCGGATTTCCTATTTTTCAGAGAAGGAAGGCCGGGAGGTGGCTGCAAAACTGCGGGAAAATAAAATTCCTTCCGATGTCCTTCATTTTGACACCGGCTGGTTCGAGACTGACTGGCGATGTGATTACAAATTTTCAAAATCCCGTTTCGACGATCCTGAAAAAATGATCGCCGACCTGAAAAAACAGGGATTCCATATCTGCCTGTGGCAGCTTCCCTATTTCGTACCCAAAAACAGCCTTTACAATGAGATCATTGAAAAAGGGCTGTATGTCAAGGATGCCAAAGGAAATACACCGTATGAAGATGCCACACTTGATTTTTCAAATCCCAATACAGTGGCCTGGTACCAGGACAAGATCGGCAGCCTCCTGAAAATGGGCGTCGGGGCTATCAAGGTCGATTTTGGAGAAGCCGCCCCCGCCACCGGGATCTATGCTTCGGGACGCACCGGATTTTATGAGCATAATCTTTATCCACTCCGGTACAACAAAGCCGTGGCGGATATCACCCGCGAAGTGAACGGAGAAAGCATCATATGGGCCCGCAGCGCCTGGGCGGGCAGCCAGCGTTACCCGCTGCACTGGGGCGGCGACGCAGCCAACTCCGATGATGCCATGCAGGCTGAACTCCGGGGAGGCCTTTCCTTCGGGCTGAGCGGTTTCTCCTTCTGGAGCCATGATATCGGGGGCTTCGTAAACAGGACACCCGAAGATATTTACCGGCGGTGGCTGCCTTTCGGGATGCTTTCATCCCATAGCCGCTGTCACGGTGCACCCCCGAAAGAACCCTGGGAGTACGGGCAGGATTTCAATGATTATTTCCGGAACGTTACGAATATGAAATACAAGCTGATGCCTTATATATATGCACAGGCCAAAGAATGTACCGAGAAGGGACTTCCCATGGTCAGAGCTCTTTTCATTGAGTTCCCCGGAGACGCGGGTGCCTGGCTGATCGACAATGAATACATGTTTGGTTCCGGGATCCTGGTGGCGCCCATGTTCGAGAAGACCACGGAACGGAATGTTTACCTCCCGGAAGGAAAATGGATCGATTTCCAGTCGGGAAAAACCTATTCAGGAGGCTGGCATTCTATGAAACCCGGAGAGATCGAGGCAATCATCCTGATAAAAGACGGTACCGTTATCCCGGAGATCAAACTCGCACAATCCACCCAGGACATGGATTGGTCTGCGCTCGACCTGGTGGTATATTCCAGCGGGACCCCGGATGCCGGCGGTCTGGTTTGCCTTCCTTCCGACAATGTACTACATCAGCTTACCCTGGATAAAAAAGGGAACACTTATTCATTGAAGGATGATCCCTATGGCGGTAAGGTGAAATTCAGAACGAAGATGTATTCTGAAGCAAAATAAAAGAGGCTGTCTCGAAAGTTTGTTATAAAAACTAATACTTAGTGTTTGCAAGAAAACCCGACAACCCTTCGACTTCGCTCAGGGACCGGTCAATTCGATGAACGAAGAACTTTTCGGATGGTGGTAAGGCAGGCAATAGGCCCTTCATAAGAAAACCATTGAATTTCAGATTTATACATAAGGGCCTTTGGCCTGCCTTACCACCATCCGAAAAGTTCACCCTCTTGAATGAAGTCGCCGGTCCCTGAGCGAAGTCGAAGGGTTCTTTCTGATACTACGTACAATTTGATAGCACGAATAGTCCGTTAACGAATTTTGGGACAGCCCCACTTCAGAATGAGATTTATTTATTTAACGGGAAGAATGCATGTTTACCATAGAAAGAATATATAGCTCGCATCCTGAAAAGGGAAGTTATCGGATCCTTGTCGACAGGATATGGCCCCGGGGTATCTCAAAGAAGGTTGCCGGGCTGGACGAGTGGATGAAAGAGATCGCCCCGTCGGAGGAATTGCGCAAATGGTTTGCACATGATCCGCATAAATGGGATGCATTCCGTAAAAGATATTTTTCGGAACTTAAGGATAAACCGGAACTTACAGGTAAACTCAGGGAACTTGAGATTACCCGCGGCAGGGTCGTTTTGCTATATGCTGCAAAGGATGAAAACCACAACAATGCCACTGCTCTCCTCGAATATCTGAATCAATAAGCTACCTTTTTCCGGTAAAAATCGAACATCTTTGGAATGATTCTGTAAAGCCGGAGGCGGAATTACACCCTATCTTTGGTTCATAAATTGAATTATGAAAAAATACATCTCTGAAAATGCCATTGTGGAAGGCATGGGTTGTCAGTCCTGCGCCCGTAAAATACAGGAAACCCTTCTGTCGATAGAAGGCGTGGCGGAAGCTTCGGTCAGCTTAACCGGTGAACTCGCTTCGATCCGGTATGAACCGGATCAGGTCAGCCGGAAAAGTATGGTTTCAGCCGTTCAGCGTACCGGCTATTCCATCCGTTTTGATCCTGGTGATCACAAAGGACAGCATATTGGGAAAAGCATTTCCCGGCAGGATAATCATGACTTTACGAAAGATCATCAAGCAGGCGGAGAGTATATCTGCCCGATGCATTGTGAAGGGGACAAAATTTATGACCAGCCCGGTGATTGTCCGGTATGTGGAATGCACCTGGTAAAAGTAACGGAGGATAATCCGGCTGACACGGAAGGGCATGTCAATCAGGTGGAAAAGCCAGAGAAGGAAATAGAACACTCCGGTGAAAAGTATTATTGTCCTATGCATTGTGAAGGTGACAAAACCTACGATGAACCTGGGAGATGCCCGGTTTGCAACATGTTCCTGGTCAGGGAGGGTGAGCAACGGGATAGTCATAAAGAACATCCTCATTCTCATCACCAGGAACATCACGGGCATGGCCAGGGGTACGGAGAACATGCAAAGTCAGGTAACGGGCAGACAGGTGAAGAATATTATTGCCCGATGCGGTGCGAAGGGGATAAAACCTATGATCATCCGGGAGACTGCCCGGTATGCGGCATGGATCTCCTTAAAGTGGAAAATAGGAGTTCTGCCGGCAACCTGATCTATACCTGTCCGATGCATCCGGAGGTCAGGCAAAAAGGTCCCGGTACCTGCCCAAAATGCGGTATGGACCTGGTTCCCGAAAAGGTTCAGAAAACCGATGAGGAACAAAAGGCTTATATAAAGATGCTGCGAAAATTCAAAGTAGCTCTCATCTTTACTGCACCTGTCTTTCTCGTGGCTATGTCTGGTATGATCAAAGGAGTTCACCTCGAAAATTTTATTTCCGAAAGAGCATGGGGCTGGCTGGAATTTCTCTTGTCCATCCCTGTGGTGTTCTATTCGGGATGGCAGTTTTTCAAACGCGGTTACAGCTCTGTCAGAAGAAGGTCCCCAAACATGTGGACCCTGATCAGTCTCGGTGTAGGTGCTGCATTTATTTTCAGCGTTTTGGCCCTTATCTTTCCCGGTTTGTTTCCTGCGCAGTTTAAGGATGCCGCCGGCAATGTACATTTGTATTTTGAAGCGTCGACGGTTATTCTTTCCCTGGTTCTTATGGGCCAGGTAATGGAGCTGCGAGCCCACAGCAAAACCAATTCAGCCATCCGGGCGCTTCTGAACCTGGCACCTCCGGTGGCCCGGATCATTCGTAACGGCCATGAAGAACAGATCCCTCTAGAAGAAGTTGTGGTTGGTGACCGTCTCAGAGTCCGGCCCGGTGAGAAGATCCCGGTTGACGGGAAGATCCTTGAGGGTGAAGCTACTGTCGATGAAAGTATGATCACAGGAGAGCCTGTGCCGGCTGATAAATCGGTAGGAGATGACGTAACCGGGGGAACCATCAACGGGAATACCTCCATCGTAATGGAGGCCCGGAAAGTGGGCAGTGATACGCTGCTTGCACGGATCATTGAAATGGTGAATGAAGCCAGCCGGACAAGGGCTCCTATCCAAAGACTGGCCGACCTGGTGGCGAAATATTTCGTTCAAATCGTGGTTTCGGTGGCTGTAGTAACCTTTGCCCTATGGGCGATATGGGGGCCGGAGCCTGCCCTGGTTTATGCGTTTGTCAATTCCGTGTCTGTACTAATCATTGCCTGTCCCTGTGCACTGGGACTGGCTACCCCTATGTCGATAATGGTAGGAACAGGGCGGGGAGCACAATCCGGTATACTGGTGAAGGATGCCCGAACCATCGAGGAGATGAACAAGGTGGATTTGCTGATCATCGATAAGACCGGAACGATTACCGAAGGCAAACCGCGATTGAAGTCATGGAAATCGTTCGGGAAGTTGCAGGATGAAGACATTCTTCGTCTCGCTGCTTCCATCGATGCGCAAAGCAATCATCCCGTTGCGGAAGCCATCGTAAAAGGTGCAGAGGAACAGAAAACAGGTCTTATCGAGGTCCGGGATTTCTTATCAGTTACCGGCAAAGGCGTGCAGGCCATGTACAACGGTGAGCCTATCGGTCTTGGAAATCTCCGCCTGCTCGATGATTTCAAGGCTTCTCTTTCCGAAAGCCAGGAAAAGCTTGCCGAAGAATGGCAATCGACCGGCCAGACGGTGATGTTTCTTGTCGCCGGCAGACGGGTGGAAGGGATGGTCAGCGTTTCTGATACCATCAAAAAGACCTCAGCCGGGGCGATCAGTGCGCTTCAGGAAATGGGCGTGAAAGTTTATATGCTTACCGGTGACAATGAGTATACTGCAAAAGCCGTTGCCGACTGAATTGAACCTCGATGGGTATCTAGCAGACTGCCTGCCGGATGATAAATACAACAAGGTTAAAGAATGGCAGGATCAGGGACATATCGTGGCCATGGCCGGAGACGGGATCAATGATGCACCGGCGCTTGCCCAGGCCAATATTGGCATTGCCATGGGAACAGGGTCCGACATCGCCATGCAGAGCGCCGGGATCACACTCGTTAAAGGAGATCTTAACGGGATAGTACGGGCAAGAGATCTCAGCATTAAGGTGATGAAGAATATAAAGCAGAACCTGTTTTTCGCGTTCATATACAATTCCATCGGCGTTCCTGTTGCAGCAGGGATCCTTTACCCGTTTTTCGGACTTTTGCTGAGTCCGGTTATCGCTGCCACGGCAATGAGCTTCAGTTCGGTGTCCGTAATCCTGAATGCTCTGAGGCTGAGAAAAAAGTAAGAGTCAGACGGACTGCATCGCTGGAATGTTGCAATTAAATTATTTTTTTTGCATCCAGGGAAACTAAAAGAGGATTGATATGTTATTACTCTTGAATATTTTGAATTATGAACAATAGTTTTACTATCATGATCACTTTTTTAAGGAAAGCGAAGGAATGCAAGTGTTGCTGTAACTGTTCTCCGGGCGGGAAGGGTGATCATTATATAATATCCTGATTAATAATGAATTTTATATATTCAACCCTTCACCGTTTCGTGAGGGGTTTTTTTATTCCTGAAAAGATTATTTATATAGAAAATAAAAATTTAAAAAGATGTCAAAAATATTTAAGGATATTACGGAAACAATTGGGAGGACACCCCTTGTAAAAATCAACAACCTCAGCAACGGATCAGCAACCGTGCTTGCTAAACTGGAATCCTTTAATCCGGCCGGCTCAGTAAAAGACAGGATCGCACTCTCGATGATCGTCGCGGCCGAAAAATCAGGAAAACTCAAGCCCGGGACGGTGATCATCGAACCCACAAGCGGCAATACGGGTATCGGTCTGGCTATGGTAAGTGCTGCTAAAGGGTACAAGCTCATACTGACCATGCCCGAAAGCATGAGTGTGGAGCGACGCAAGATCCTGGCCGCGTACGGGGCCGAGATCGTTCTTACACCCGCCTCCGAGGGAATGAAAGGGTCCATAGCCAAAGCTACCGAGCTGGCAGGTCAGCATAGGGATCATTTTATACCGCAGCAATTCAAGAACGAGGCCAATCCCCGGATCCACAAGGAGACTACGGCAGAGGAGATATGGAATGATACAGATGGAGCAGTGGACATATTCGTTGCCGGGATCGGTACGGGTGGTACCATCACCGGTGTATCTGAACTTTTGAAAAAGAGGAAACCCGGCATCAGGATCTATGCAGTTGAACCTACGGGCTCACCAATTCTTTCGGGTGGTGATCCCGGGCCGCATAAGATCCAGGGCATCGGCGCAGGTTTTATTCCCGATGTGCTTAATACTAAAGCATACGACGAGGTGATCCGGGTAAATGAGGAGGAATCGATATCCACTGCGAGGGCTCTTGCAACGAAGGAGGGTATTTTCGTTGGTATTTCCAGCGGTGCGGCTATGCATGCAGCCCTTATCGTGGCAGAAAAACCGGAAAATGCTGGTAAAACTATCGTTGTTGTGCTGCCGGATACCGGTGAAAGATACTTCAGTACCATCCTGTTCGAGTAATGAAGAGAGCTGAGGATGGGAAGGAACACGGATGGACACGGATTAGACGGATGCTGAAGGATTGTTGAATTCGCAACACGGATTTCGGATTTGGGAAATAACTTTTAAGAGGTATCTTCCGATTCTGATGCTTTTTTAACCCAAAAAATGGATTTATGATCAGATTCAGGTCAAAAAACCATCAGCTTTCTCCTCCTCCTCTTCACTTTTTACTTTTGCCTTTTTACTTTTGCCTTTTTACTTTTGCCTTTACGAAGTCCCCCCGTTCCGGCTTCACTCAGCATTTTGTCCATCGTCGTCCCCTCGTATCTTCGGCCCCCTATTAAACCTTCCCCCGCATTTAGCGTCAATCCTTTGGAATTATGATCTAAAAAACAAAAAAGGAGTAAAAAAATGAAACTTACAACGGTAGTGCTTGCCATGTTCCTGGCTGCCGGCCAGGGTGTTAACGCTCAGATGCAACAAAGAATGATGCGGGATTCCCTCCGGCATCACCCGATGATGGATAACAGTGAGATGATGAGCTGTCCTGGGATGCCGGGTTGCCCATGCATGGCTGAAATGAAAGGAAGACCCGGGATGCATGGTGTTCCCGGTATGATGGGACAAAACCGGAAAAATTTAATCTCCAACGGCATGAACATGACAGGAATGGCAGGAATGAAGGATTCCGCCACGGTATGGACCGGATGATGCCCATGCACCGGTACGTGATGATGATCAACCGGATGGCGGATATGCGCGAAGAGCTTTCGCTGAGTGATGACCAGGCGTCGGATCTCATTGATATGCAAGCGGCTTTTAAAAAGGAGCAGGCCGGTTACCAGGCTGAGCTTTCAAAAGCACAGATTAAACTGCGTTCGCTGATGAATAAAGATGCTTCTCCGGCCGAAATAAAAAAACAGCTGGAGGCATGCTCGGCAGCAAGGGTTAGCATGGAAACTGCTGCTTATACCACCTTTCAGAAAATGAAATCGTCTCTGAATACCGATCAAAAGAAGTTCCTCGGGGATGAGTTAGGACGTTCCATGTAGAGACGTTGCATGCAACGTCTTTACCGTATGTAGAGACGTTGCATGCAACGTCTTTACCTTATGTAGAGACGTTGCATTGCAACGTCTTTACCGCGTGCGGAGACGTCGCATGCGTTTTCATTTGGATTCCATTAAAAAAAGATGGAAATTTACGGGACGTCCTGGGTATGTCGCGGGCAGTGATCTTATAAGTTGTTTAAAATCTGTTAAATACATAAGTTGTGTCTAACAAAGGAGGGATCCTGTTTGTTACTTCCAGACTACACTACACTTAAACCAAATGCCATGAAAAGAAGACATTTTCTTAAATACAGCCTGGCCGGAGCTGCCCTGTTGAGTTCCTTTCCGTACCACCTGTACGCCGGCACAAAGAAAAAGTATGTTTCCGATATTGTCCCCCTGGGAAATACGGGCATAGAAATGTCACGAATGGCCATGGGAACAGGCACAGATGGTTCGGGAGGAAGTTCGGACCAGACCCGCAGGCTCGGGATCAAAGGGCTGTCGGAGATGCTGCATGCAGCTTATGACCAGGGCATCAATTTCTGGGATTCGGCGGACCAGTACGGATCACATCCCCACCTGAAAGCAGCGCTTAAAATGGTACCTCGCGACAAGGTTGTGATCCTTACCAAATCGCATGCGAGAACCTATGATGAAATGAATGCCGACATCGATCGTTTCAGGAAGGAGATTGGGACTGATTACCTGGATATCGTCCTTCTTCATGCCATTACCGATCCCGATTGGAATATGAACCTGAAAGGCGCTATGGATGCACTGGATGATGCCAGGGCAAAAGGAATCGTCAGGGCCCAGGGTATTTCATGCCATTCACTCGGTGCCCTGAAAACGGCTGCCGATGAACCCTGGGTGCAGGTGGATCT
Organism: uncultured Bacteroidales bacterium; assembly: GCA_963771005.1. GTDB lineage: Bacteria > Bacteroidota > Bacteroidia > Bacteroidales > DASQZK01. Next base: position 1,580,654 of record CAVYRO010000002.1, on the reverse strand, counting down.
TGCCAGGTTCAACCCGGGTGCAGCACATATGGATTCGGATGTAGCGACCGTCCGCTCTGTTCTGGAAAGAATGAAGGATAATGGCAAGGCCATCATCGGCATGAAGGTTTACGGCGCCGGACGGCTTGTCGACAAAAAGGACGAATGCCTTGAATTCCAGGCCGGGCATGATTTCCTCGATGCCTTCACCCTCGGCATTGAAAGTTATGAGCAGCTTAAGGATATTGAGAAGAGGTATCCTGAGGCAAGTGTGCGTGGATAATCGGTTTGTTTTCTCTCAAAACTAAATTCAAATTAGAACGCAAACACGGATTATGCGGATTCACACAGATTCAAATCCGTGGTTATCTGTACTATCGTTGTCATCCGCGTTCCCTGAGCGAAGTCGAAGGGTTGTGCAGATAACCTTATCATCAATAATTAGAAATAATTTAATGAATAAATTTTCCCGGCAATACCATTCAGGAATGAATTGTAAATTTGTTACTTTCTAAACTGATAATTCATCCTGATCGGGCAGGGCTTACATAGTTGTATGACTATACTATTCAGAAATTTCTCTCTGCTTATTTTCTTATCAGCCATTCTGTCCGGTTTTCAAAACCTGAACGCCAGATCATATAACCAATCACCAGCCGACAGCTCCCGGCATTTTACCCATGCGCGCATCTTTTCATACTACCAATGGGGGCGCGTATTACAGACCAATGATTTTGTAAGAGGGAGAAATCTGGTCAACGATCCCATCGATGATTACAGGGCAGTCTCGGTACATTTGCTTAAACAGACTTACGGTGATAAAACCTGGGAAAAGGTTTATAATTATCCCTCTTTCGGAGCCGGAGTATATGTCGTACGTTTTCCCGGAACACCAGAGCTTGGAAAGCCTTTTGCTGTTTACGGTCTTTTTACCGCTCCCTTTAAACGCTGGAACGGACTCAGTTTTGATTATAACCTCGGATTTGGCTTTACCATGAACTGGGAGTCCTTTGAAGTTTCTCAAAACACCTACAATATTGCCCTGGGAGCCGAGCAGAGTGTTTACATTGATTTTGGCCTGGAGATGAATTATCGGTTGCACAACGGACTCTGGCTGGGTATGGGAGGCAGCTTTACCCATTTCTCGAACGGGGCATTAAAGAAACCTAATTATGGCATTAACATTGCCGGGCCCCGTGTTAAACTGGGATACGACTTCGCTAACCAACCAATATCACCAGGTAGTTCATCACTCCCACCTTACACGCCCGGGAACGAATATCTGATCTCCATTTTTACCGGCACAAAGAACGTTTTATACGATGGTCCCGGAGCCGATTCAGCAGCCATGTTTAAAGGGGTTTATTATCCGGTTTACGGGATCTCACTCGGTTATAACCGGCAGGTCAGCTATAAGTCGAAAATTGGTTTTGGCATTGGGTTCGATTATTTTGGAGCAGCTAATTCCAGTATCAGTCTTTTAACGGGAATCTTGAGGATCATGATGCTACTTTTCCTGAGGGTTTTGAAGTCAGTATTTTCCCATCGTATGAGTTGGTCATCGACAGGCTGTCACTTATTCTTCAACCGGGATTTTATATCCATCGTCAGAATCTACGAGGGACTTACTCCATGGACATACCAGCGTATCGGGATCAAGTATCATATCTTTAAGAATTTCTTCACCGGTCTAAATCTTCATGCCTATCATTATTACATTTCAGATTATATTGAATGGAATATGGGCTACCGGTTTGGAAACCGGTTGTGAAATAAAATTGCATATATGGCCTTATAGAGATATGACTTTTAAAGCTATACACAATTATGACTTCTATCGAATTCCAGGCCATGCTGTCTTGCCTGAACAATCCTGAAAAATTCTTTAACAATTTCCCTGAAATCGGTACTTTTTCAAATGCGTCTCTAATTCGTTTTGGCTCTAACCATCCATAATCCCCCCTCACCTCCCCATTTCCCAAATCTTTCCTATCTTTGCAAACCGGCAATGGGGTCTGCCATTAACCGTCAGTAACGGCTGATGACTCCTGTAAACAATTTGTTATTTAATCTGATACTGAATATGCTTAAAGTCATTCTTGCAGTTGGTACAGGAGGATTCATCGGAAGTGTCGGCCGGTTTTATCTTTCCAAATATTTCCAGGTCTGGTCGCCGGCTCCTCCTTTCCCTTGGGACCTTCGTGGTAAATGTTGCGGGATGTTTTATGATCGGACTGTTTTATGGGTTGTTCATGAAATATTCTGACCTTTCGCCTGCATGGCGGTTGTTTCTGACCACTGGATTTTGTGGGGGGTTTACCACGTTTTCAACATTTTCTTATGAGAATATCGCTCTATTACGGGACGGACAGTATGTTTTCTTTTTTAGGTATACTGGTGCCAGTCTTATGATCAGGACTTGTATTTACTTTTCTTGGGCTTTTGCTGTCAAAAGTGATCTGAATACATTAATTTCACTAAATAATGAAACTATAGCCACATCGAGGATATTCACGGAAAATAAAATATTCAGTACTATGAAATCAGATGTACCATTCAGCCGGTTACAGGATATATATCAGTTCCACCGATAAGTTCAAGTATTCCCCACTTGTATGAAGTTCTTGTTTTTATGGCAAAACGATATGGTATTGCAGGGGCTACCGTTGTCAGGGGAGTCATGGGTTTTGGTTCGAGCAGTGAGATCCATTCCTCCAAGTTTTGGGAACTCACGGAAAAACTTCCTATGATCGTTGAGGTTGCTGATACACCTGAAAATATGGATAAGTTCGTTGAAGTTATCATGCCTGTTCTTGAAAAAGTGAGGTACGGCTGTCTTGTCACCAGGGAAGAAGTGAGTCTGGTTCTGAACAAAATGGGTCGGAAGAAGGAAGGGAGGGGTTCAGGGGAACATCCGTCCCAATAGTATTTTCTATATGAAATACGTTCAGGGTTTCATCAACATTGGCCATGCCTTGCCGGGGTATCCTGCTTTATGGATATTGCGGCCTTTTAAACAGGTCATGCCGGGTCTGCTTTTTCATCAATTATTTTACGAAGCCATATTTTTCATTACCTTGCTCATACCCTTTTTTCAAAATCTAATCCTGGAAGACCATGAAAACCTCCCGCCGGAATTTTATAAAAAATACCGTGGCCGCAGGCGGCATGGCTTCGGTATCTTCTCTCGTCTCATGCAGCAATACCGCAGCTACCGTTCCGGATCTACCGGATTATTCCCAACTTGATGAGATCCTGCAAGCTCCCGTTTTAAGGAAGGACATTTTCACAGGGCCCGTGATCATTGACAAGCTGGAATTACTGCGGGACCGTGATAATTTCATTTGCAGGGTCCGTTCAAAAGAAGGAGCGGAAGGCATTGCTGTTGGCCATCCCTTTATTGCGAAACAGGGATATCCCATGTTTCGGAACAGTCTTCATCATCTTTTTGCCGGTAAGGATGCACGTGACCTGGATAAGCTGATCTTTGAATCGGTGGAGATGAATATAAAGAGCCAGGGCGTTCCGCTCTGTGTGCAGATCGCCAATATAGAATTTGCCATACTTGATATGCTGGGCAATATCGCCGGTAAACCGGTGGGTGAGCTGATAGGCGATATTCATCATCCGTGGATCAGCGTATACCTCGGTACGCAAATAAATGAACAGCGCACGCTTGAACCGGAGCAATCGCTCGAACTTCTTGCTAAGGATATTGCGGAAACCGGGGCCAGGGCAGTAAAACTAAGGGGCGGCAGCGGTGACAATCTCGGCAGAAACAATGAGAACGCTCCCGGCAGGACAGAAAAACTGATCCGGATGGCGAGGAAGAGTTTCGGCGATGCCATGGTACTTATGATCGACGGCAATGGAACTTATTCTGCGAAGGAAGCCATCCGGATTGGAAAATTGCTGGAAGAACTTAACTACTATTTTTACGAAGAACCGGTGCCCTGGGACTGGTATGAAGAACAGAAGCAGGTCGCGGATGCACTGACGATCCCGATGGCCGGAGGTGAAGAAGAATTCGGCATGCATGCCTTCCGCTGGCTGACCGGCAACAATGCCTTTGAGATCCTGCAGCCCGATACGTTCTATTTCGGCGGAATGATCCGCTCAATGAAGGTAGCCCGGATGGCTGCCGCGACAGGCAAAAAGATCGTTCCGCATATGTCGGGAGGTGGCCTCGGATACCTGTATATGCTGCATCTTACCTCTGCCTGTACTAATGCCGGTGAATATCATGAGTTTAAGATGTTTGAGACCCGGGATGCCAATGGCACTCCGATCCCCCTGGAAAGCTCGGGCGAACCATTTCAAAACCGGGATGGAAAGATCAAAGTACCAACCGGACCCGGACTCGGGGTAATTATCGATCCCGGTTATATTAAGATGCATAAACCGGTTCAGATATAACCCGGAGCCGAAGGGTCATCGAGTTTTCTTTCTCACAACACGTAGCCTCAATACACTTCAGTATTCGAGATCACCGGGCATGCCTTGCTACTGGTGATATTAACTCTTAACTGATCTGTATTTACAGGATCAGTTTTGATGATCCGTTTGTACCCGATGGTTGTACCTTCCCCGATCTTTTTCCATTCCCCGTCCGCGGATGCTTCGATAGTAAAACTTTTCACCCGCTGACCAAGTGGAATATATTCCTGGAGGATGATATATCTGACTGTAAGAGGCTGGTGGAAATGGATATCAAAATGACCGGTATCGATGCCATCATCCGTTGCCCAGTAGGTATCGTAATTTCCGTCGGTTATATTGTTCGGCGCATACCTTTCTTCCTTCGGCCCGCCTCTCATCTCAGAAGCTACGACCTGCATTCCCGAAGCAAGATCCGTCGCAAAGGTTTTATCCATAAGCTTTTTCCATCCCGACAGGGCATCTACATCCGTCTGGTGGATCCGTCCGGAGGGATCCGGCGGCACATTCAAAAGCAGAGTGGAGCCGTGTCCGACGGAATTCAAATAAATAGTGAATAGTTCTTCAGGTGTTTTCACGAGACTGTCTTCAGAGGGATGGTAGAACCATCCCGGCCGGATTGACACATCGACTTCTGCAGGTACCCACTTATCTCCGTCGGGCGACCCGGTATTTAACAGATCATTGATGGCGGGTTTCCCCGGATAAAGGCTGTCCGTGGAAATCGTATTCCAGTTGGTCGTGCCGGCATACCCCTTCTCATTTCCGCACCACCGGATATCAGGCCCGGCATCACTGAAGAAAAGCACACCGGAGTCGAGTTTGGTGATCATCTCGAGGGTCTCGGGCCAGTGATAATATGTTTTTCCATCGATTGTTCTTTTTTCCCGGGCACCACCGTAATACCCGTCCCCACCGTTCGCTCCGTCGAACCACATTTCATAGATAGGTGAAAACCGGGTAAAAAGCTCCTTCAGTTGGTTCCTGTAATATTCAATATATGCCGGTGTACCGTATGTTGCCTGGTGCCTGTCCCAGGGAGAGAGATATATGCCGAACTTCAGCCCGTACTTCCGGCAGGCATCCGCCACTTCCTTCACCACATTGCCCTTCCCGTCCTTCCAGGGGCTGTTCTTCACTGAGAAATCCGTATAGGCCGTCGGCCAGAGACAAAAACCATCATGGTGTTTGCAGGTCAGGATCACTCCCTTGAAACCTGCATCTTTAAGCGTGGTGATCCACTGTTCCGCATTGAGATCAACAGGATCGAAAACTTCCGGAGATTCATCGCCATAACCCCATTCCTTATTCGTGAAGGTATTTATGGAAAAATGTATGAAAGCATTGGTTTCCATCTTCTGCCATGCCAGCTGATCCATATCGGGAACAGGTAGAACCGGGGCGGGTGGAGAAGTCTCTTTCTTACAAGATAAAAGCGAAATGAGGAGGAAGGAAAACAGGGTCATATATAATTTACTCATAGCTCATTAAATTTATTTGATATTGCGATTCTTACCGGAAGATCTCCCCGTTCAGTAGGGAATTACTTCTTTTTCATATTATCATTAAGCAGATTAAGGTATACGGAAACCGGCCCGAGATCATAATTCCTGGGAAAAACAACATCGATATCACCGTCACCGTCGATATCACCTGCATTCGCCCCATAGCAGCCCTCCTCACTCAACACCTGCGGGTGCCATCCGCTTCCTTTATTCTCATTGTAATAAATGAGTACAGGATGCGGGTCTTCCACATTATCCCCGCCGAAGATCAGCCTTCCGGTCATAATATCCAGTTCCCCGTCATTGTTAAAATCAGCCAGACGAAGAGAATGAAGATGATCCAGATTACTTATCTTGTGTCCTTTCCAGGCGGACATGTTTGCAGGATCAACCGGATTCTCATACCAGGTGAGCGGATAGCCATACTGCTCCGACTCACTGATGACGATATCAGGCCTGCCGTTTCCGTCAATATCTCCTACGGCTATCCGGGTATTATTGTCATTCCACTGTCCTTTTTCACCGGTTTTCTGGGTGTACCAGGTTTTATCGTAATCGTGGGCAGTCCATTTCCCGGCATCATTTTCCAGCCACATACCGTTAATGACAAGGTCATCATCGCCGTCCTGGTCCATATCGCCGATGGCAAGGCCGTCGAAAGGAGGGACTTCGATTTGTGTATGCATCCATGCATCGTGATCCCGTGAATAGATATGGATTTTCCTGTCGTCGGTCCTGGCTATGATATCCCGGAAACCGTCCCCGTTCAGATCGCCGGTACTGATATCCTTGGCATAGCTGATTTTACCGATATCACTCCTTTTCCATTCCTGGCCTTTACTTCCGGGGTTGTAAAAAATGAAGAGGGTACTGTTCCCGTTTGAATCGATACCATCAAGATCTTCCAGTCCGATGATATCGGGATAACCATCATTATCCATATCGCTCACAGCCATTCCGCAAGAGCGGTAAACCACGGAGGCAATCTTTATTTTTTCAAAGCCGGGACTTTTGATCCAGCACAGGTTTTTAATGTTATCCCTGTCATCTCCCTTGTCATCGACGTAATCCGTAACCAGTACGATGTCGTTGATGCCGTCCCGGTCGATGTCGCTGATTTCCGGGTGAAGGGAGCAGGATTTCTCGATATTTATTTCTTTGAATGCAGGATTGTCCTGCGCCCTTATCCCGGCTGTAAGGCAGACAGGGATCAATGCCAGGAAAACACTTTTTATCCCTTTCATCTTATCTTCAATTTAATCGATATACCCGGTGGCGTAAGGTAATTATATAAAACTTCAGAAGCAAAAGCTGTAAGAGCTTTAACATTAGGATAAGGGATGTTGCGGGTTTTGGTATTAGATGAAATTAATGCTTATATTACGGAAATGAACATCCGGAATTCATATTTATGATTATGAAAGAATTCATTGCAAACGGCGAAGCCCTTAAGCTTATTGCCTATCTCTTTGCCTTTGCCCTGATTTCAGTGGCTTCCGGACAAATCGCCAAATTATTCCGGAAGATCCGGCTTCCACTCATTACGGGCTTGCTTCTCATTGGAATTTTGGCAGGGCCGGATGTTCTCGGTATGATCGACCATGAAGCGATACCCAGGCTTCGTTTCATCAATGATATATCACTTGCCTTCATAGCGCTTGCCGTTGGGGCGGAACTATATATGAAAGAGTTGAGGAGCAGGATCCGGAGTATCACATTGATGACGATATCCCAGCTTGGAATAACTTTCATTTCAGGCTTTGCAGCGGTATATTTTCTTTCCGATCTCATTCCGTTTATGAGAGGACTTCCGGCGGTGAATATCGCCGCAATTTCCCTGTTCGCAGGCACCATCTTTGTTGCCCGCTCACCAGCTTCAGCCATTGCTATCGTCAATGAGATGCGTGCTCACGGACCATACACGCAGACAGCACTTGGAGTCACCGTTCTCAAGGATTTTCTCGTCATCATCCTTTTTTCCGTGGTATTCACCATTTCAGGTTCCCTGATCCGTGGGGAGGAAGCCGGAGCGGGATTTATCCTCCTGCTTATCGCTGAGCTGGGCATTTCACTCCTACTGGGTCTTGGCCTTTGGAAGATCCTGGAACTGATCTTTAGCATCCCGGGAAAAATGGTTCTTAAAAGCTTTCTTGTCCTGGCATCGGGTTACTCTGTTTTTCTTGTGTCCTTTGTCTTGCGGGACCTCTCTGCCGGGATCATCGGGGAAGAATTATATATCGAGCCTCTTCTTTCCTGTATCATTGCCAGTTTTATCCTTACGAATTACACCAGGTACAGGCCCGATTTTATCAAAGTTATTGAAAATACGAGCCTTTATGTATATGTTATCTTCTTCACTTTTACGGGTGCCTCGCTTGCAATAGGGGTGCTCTCGAAGGTATGGATTGTGGCGTTGATCCTTTTCTTCGTAAGGATTGTGTCGCTTATTGTAGCCGGTTTTGTCGGAGGCGGCCTGGCAGGTGATCCGGCCAGGCTGAACAGGCTGGCCTGGATGCCTTATGTAACCCAGGCCGGGGTGGGGCTGGGGCTGGCAACTATCATTGCCACCGAATTTCCCGGGTGGGGCCCTGAATTTGCGACCATGATCATAGCTGTTATCGTTCTAAACCAGATTGTAGGGCCACCCTTTTTTAAATGGGCCATTCAGATCGCCGGCGAAGCCCATGAGAAGGCCGATCCTTCTTCTGAATCCCGGCAGCGGATACTGATCTTCGGACTCGAAAGCCAGTCTATCGCCCTGGCAAAGCAGCTAAAAGTTCACAACTGGAGAGTGAGCATTGCCTCCCAGAGTGTGGAAAACAATTTTAAGGTTGAGAAGGGAATCCGGGTGACCCAGTATGACGAGATCAATGTTGATTCCCTGCGGGAACTGAATGCATGGAATGTCGATACGATTGTCTGCCTCCTGTCGGATGAAGAAAATTATGAGATTTGCGAACTTGCCTATGAGCATTTCGGCACCCGGAATATCATAGCACGATTGCAAGACCGAAGTAATTATCAGAAATTCAGAGAATTAGGTGTGCAGGTTATGGATCCCGCCACAGCCATGGTCTCTTTGCTTGAACATTACGTACGCTCGCCTCTTGCCGTATCCCTCCTGATGGGAGAAGGCGAAACCCAGGATACCGTCGACGTGGAAGTCATCAACCCCGATATTCACGGCCTTACACTTCGCGATCTCCGGCTCCCCACCGATGTGATCATTCTTTCCGTGACACGGGGCGACCAGATGATCATCTCCCATGGATATACGAGAATGAGGTTGGGTGATATCGTCACTCTCGTTGGTTCACCTGCCAGCCTTGAAAACGTCAAACTCAGGATACAGGGATATTGACCGGTGCAGTAGCCTGAAAGAAATTGAAGTTGTGCATATACTAATTTTCAAATTAGCGGACAAACCCATTATCTTTGCTTAGCAAATTCAAAAAAATGACAGAGAAAGCTGCGACACCGCTGGCTGATTTTCACAGGCTTCATGTCGAGATCGTGAGGGAGTTGGATGAAGAACTTCATCATCATCTTCAGGATACTATTCTCGGCACTCCTGGCGGCATGCAATACATGCATACCAACATCCGCAAAAAAATTGAACATATCCGTGATATATATTTCATGCTCCTTAAAAAATCGGGACACCTGCTTGGGTCAGTCGGACTGGCTGACAGGAAAACATTTGCGGGAGAACGTGAATTCAGATCATGGTATGTCCGTTATTTTTCCATCCGGGCTCCTCTCCGGCCAAAAAAATACAGCGCGGAGGCCGGGAATAAGGATGCTTCGCGGAGTACAGGTTTCTTAAAATCCGTGGCCCTGCCTTATTTTGAAAATCCGGCCCTGCTTGATAAAAAAGCCGGGCTGCACAAAGAGCCTTCGCTTCTATATGCCTGCATCGAGAAAACGAATTTCCGTTCCCTTCGTTTCAGCTCCGATATGGGTCTCCGGAGCTGCCGTAATTTCACAACTGTACTTTTCAGCAGGTTTAAGTTAAAGGCCAATCCACGGGTTACGAAGGCAGATCCCACACAGTCCGGTGAGATCAGAAGGCGCCTGGCTGATTTTTATTCGGGCCATACATTATTTCATACCGGTAATATATTGATGGGTAACGACTACTTTATATATATGGAGAACGGGAAGATGATCGCCGGGCTGCAGGTTCACAGCGATGCATGGAAGATTGCCGGAAGGGGAGGGGCAGCGGGAAAATTTCTTTTGAATATCCTGCCGAAGATCCCTGGCGTAAAGACTATTTTTAATCCGGCTCATTTCCGCTTCCTGGCAGTTGAGGGGATCTGGTATGCTGAAGGAGGGGAAAAGTTTCTTGAGCCTTTGTTGGAAACAGCCTGCGCGACTCACCGGATCCACGTTGCCATGATCTGGTTCGATACCGAATGCCCCGTCTTAAAGGCATTTGACCGGAATGTCAATTCAGGGCTTCTCGGCAGGCTGGTGGCACGTACAGATGCAGAGATCAGGGCCAGGTTCTATGGCTTCAGCGATGAAAGCCGGGATGAATTCATCAGGAAACCGGCATATATGTCGGCGTATGATATGATATGATATGATATGAGAATATTATCCGCCGGCCATGCCGGCCTCTGAAATAAAGGATGTAGGTTCATATTATACTCTCTTTCGCTCAGTCATTTTTTGTCACCCATTTCACAGCATTACGCAGAATGCCCCTGAATTCCTCAGCTTCATATGATTCAGCGCCGTGGCCGAGAAGCGTCTGAAATACCCGTGCTTTTCCATAAATATAAGCCCACGCCAGCGGCTCGTCTGCACCGGTAATCTTTGAACGGGCCGTTATCAGTGGTTTCAGACTCATATCCCCTTCCTGGTTAAAGTATAGTTCATCCTTTGTATCAAACGGCACTGCCCCGACGGTAATAAAATGTTTTTCCTTTGTAATATCCACCCGGAAGGGTCCGAAGGGATCATGTGCGCTTAAGCCGTTATGATTCCAAACCCTTCGTACGATATTCCGGTATTCGGGCCAGTCGGAAGCTCCGGCTCCCGGCAGGGAAGCGTTAAAAGCTCCGTTTGAAAAATGCAGAACGATCAATCCTCCTCCAGCCCGGAGGTAGGAAACAAAGCCTGCTTTAGCGTATTCGGAAAGGCCGTCCGGATCCTCCCAATTGCAATAATTCAGAACGATAAAATCGTAATCGTCTATGGAGACATCTTTCAGTATGCCCGGATCTTCACTTACGGTAATAACGGCGAGTGAATCTTTTTCAAGGATGGCACGAATTGCCGGGGTGGTTTCTTTCCACTTATGGGCGGGATGGTCATTCCCGGTAATGAGGAGCCCCCTCAAAGGCTGGTTTTCTTTCCGGCCGCACGAAACCAGGGTCAGGGCTATCACCGGTATCATCAGCAATAGTTTTTTCATTTTGCTAGGAGAAGGTTGTTAAGTAAAAATACATTAACCTTTCTCAATATAAAATTTTTTTGACTACTTTCGGAAGAAACTCAAATTTTTGTATGATGAAAGACATGGAGAAAACAAGCATACCTGGATTCGTAATAAAGAAGGGTGAAAAGGAAGATACGGCACTGATACTCCATTTGATCAAAAAACTGGCGGAATATGAAAAACTCTCGCATGAAGTGGTTGCCACGGAAGCTGCCCTGGAACGATTTCTTTTCAGTGATGAAGCCGTTGCCGAAGTAGTCATCGGTTATTATGAGAACCAACCCGCCGGATTTGCACTTTTTTTTCATAATTTTTCCACTTTTCTTGCCAGGCCCGGCATCTACCTGGAAGATCTTTTCGTTCTGGAAGAATTCCGCGGAAGGGGCTTCGGCAAGAAGTTGCTTACTTACCTGGCCCGGCTTGCTGTAGAGAGGGATTGCGGACGCTTGGAATGGGCTGTGCTGGATTGGAATGAACCATCTATTCAATTTTATAAATCTCTTGGTGCCCGGATCATGAATGAATGGCTCATTAACCGTCTGACCGGTGATACGCTTAAAGAGGTAGCCGCGAGGTTTGGTGAATGAGAAAGGCAAGGGTACTATGAAGGCTGTAGCTGGGGGGGGCTGGGGGGGAGGAGAGGGAGACGTTGTATACAACGTCTTTTTACGTCTTTACAGGGTATAACCTTCTGGGGTGAGTTTCGTATAATGTTTTGATTCTCACTTCAAATACATGTCATTCCCTTGCATTTAATGACATTAACCTGATTCTTATGCTCTAATACCATCTTATGCAAAAAAGGATAGAAATCCTGGCAGTTGTAATCGTTCTACTGTTGCAGGCGCCTTTTTCATTTGGGTTCTCAAGTTCGCATTCGCTTTCCGGTGCTTCTGTACATAATGCCAGTTATACCCCTCCTGCCGGCGGGACCGCTACGGAAATTAAAGGCGAAGAAGATCCTGAACTGGAGCTTTACCAGTTCGCCAAATTGTACGGAGATGAGGATCTCCTGCTTTCCTCGGCATTTTCACTCTCCGCAAAAGACCTTAAATCCGGAAATTATACCCGGGTGACAGAAATATTGGGTTACATAGCCGACTCTGCCGGAATCGAGATATCCGGCAGCCGGATGCTTACTTATCTTGTGGAACTCGGTGATGCTTATTTCGGCATGGGTGATTTTAGTTCGGCGGAAATCCGGTACCAGGAATTTTATGACAGGTCTGTGACCATGAAGGACACTGCCAGAATTGCCAATGCTTTGCTTAAACTGGGCCGGATATCCCTGAGGTCAGGTGATTTTGACCAGTCGCTGGAATTCAATCACCGTAGTCTTGAACTTTCTGAAAAATCCGGGGATTCGGCATTTATGGCCAATGTATATAACAATATTGCCGTTGTGTATATTTCACTCGAAAGGTATGATTCGGCAATGAGTTATATCAAAAAATCCGGCAAACTTTTCTCCTCCCTCGGTGATACTTCCAGTCTCATTGTATCCCTGGTTAATCTTGGGGATATTAACCGGAAATCCGGAAATTACAGGTGGGCTCTGACGTATGATACCCGGGCATACCGGCTGACCCGGAAAACCGGGAATAGCAGATACCAGGTACAGATCCTGGAAAGTCTGGGTGAGGATGCGATGTTACTTGAAGATATAAGCAGTGCGAAAAAATATTTTCAAATTGCCTATGATCTCAATAAAAAGGAGAACAATCCTTACCTGAGTTCCATGATCATGCTTCAAATGGGCAGCCTTTTTCTGAAAACGGGGAATACCGACAGTGCAAGGATATACATGAATACCGGTATGGAAGAGGCCCGATCGGTGAACAATAAGGAACTCCTCATGCTTTTCAACAAGCTGGGCGCTGATATCAGCGAGCTAAAGGGCGACAGGAAGGAAGCGTATGCTTACTTCAAGAGATATCATGCATACTATGATTCGCTCAATGATGAGAAAACCCGTGAAAGGATTACCGAGATGGAGGCAAAATACAGGAACAAGAAGAAAGAAGCGGAGATCTCACACCTTCGCAGCAGTCATCAGATACTGGAACTTAAATTTAAAAAGGACCAGCTACAGAAAACCCTGCTTCTCGTTGTTCTCGGTTTTGGCGTAATTGTCTTACTGCTCATCAGTTTCCTTTACCGCAAAGTTTACCTCGCAAAATTGCTGGTGCAAAACAAGAATAGTGAGCTTGCCGAGGCAAATGCCACAAAGAACCGGCTGTTCTCCATCGTGGCACATGACCTTAAAAATCCGTTGAACGCCATTGTAGGATTCTCATCCCTGCTGACGGAGGGAAGAAATTCGCCACCTGAAAAAATCTCGTTGTATGCGGACCGGATTAAAAAATCGGGGCTTGAAGGTTTTGGAATGATTGAGAAGCTGCTGGAATGGTCCCGTTTGAATCTGGATGATATTCACCTGGATTTCCAAAATAATGATCTTTACGAAATCTCAGTTGCCGCATGCGATCCGGTAAATAATTACGCAGTGACCAAAGGCATCATCATAGAAAACCATATCCCCGGGAATACGAATGCCTTCTGTGACAGCTATTCCATTGAAAGCGTCCTTCGAAACCTCATCTCAAATGCAGTTAAATATTCTCCTGAAAGCAGTGTTGTAAGTATCTATGCTGAAGTGCATAAGGATGTGGTCGTTATCAGGGTCACAGATACGGGCACGGGCATTCCGGAAGATTGCCAGGATAAGATACTCAACTCTTCCGTTCTGGTTTCATTGCCCGGCACGAAAAATGAAAAGGGAAGCGGCCTGGGCATCACTCTCTCCCGGGAATTCATTCTTCGTAACAAGGGCGAAATATGGTTCCATTCCGTCCCCGGCAAAGGAACCAGTTTTTTCTTTTCTCTTCCTGTAAGTGTATCACATCTGATCAAACAATCCTGATTTTCCGCTGTTTGATTCAAAAGATTTACCATGAAATGGTCATTTGAAAATATTCCCGGACAGGCCGGGAAAGTTATCGTTGTTACCGGGGCAAACAGCGGTATCGGGTACTGGACAACCTATCATCTCGCGAAAAATCATGCTGAAGTGATTATGGCCTGCCGCAATATGACGAAGGCAAATGAAGCGGCGGACCGCATACGCAGAGACCTCCCCCATGCCAGGCTCGCACTGGTACAGCTCAATCTCGCAGACATTGAATCCATCCGGAATTTTTCGACTGAGGTACACAAATTCTTTACGAAGATCGACGTTCTCATTAACAATGCCGGTGTGATGCATCTGCCCGAACAACGCACCGCCCAGGGATTTGAATTGCATTTCGGTGTAAATCACCTGGGTCACTTTGTTTTAACGGCGCTGCTCTTCGATCTTATAGCGAAGAAACCGGGCTCAAGGATAGTAACTGTATCAAGCTTGCTTCATAAAAAAGGAGAGATAAATTTTGATGATCTAAACCGGGAGAAAATTTATTCCAAACGGGAGGCTTATGCACAAAGCAAGTTGGCGAACCTGCTGTTTATGCTGGAACTGGACAAGAGGATCAGGCTGGCCAGCAAACGGATTCTTTCGGTGGCGGCTCATCCGGGATGGGCAGCCACGCATCTGCAGGAAGCAGGTCCTGAAATGGAAGGCAAAAAAGTACAAGGCTGGATCCAAAAACATGTTAGTGAGTGGTTTGCGCAGTCTGCCGAGGATGGGTCCCTGCCTTTGCTTTATGCTGCAACAGCCAATGAGGTGAGAACCGGCCGGTACTACGGCCCTTCGGGTATGGGCAGCATGCGCGGATATCCCGCTGGAGAAGAGATCGATCCGGTCAGGGGCGATATGGGCGTGGCTGCACGCCTCTGGAAAGAAAGTGAAAAATTAACCGGTATCGAATTCCAGATCAAATAGAATTTCACAGACCCGCAGTGACAGGTCGCGACCTGTTAATTCGCACAATCCCCTGCAATGATTGTCAATCCCCTGCAATGATTGTCATTCCCCCGCCACGATGGTCATTCCCCCGCCACGATGGTCAATCCCCTGCCAGATGGTCATTCCCCTGCAATGATGGTCATTCCCCATACATTATTTCCTGATCACGAATTTCCGGTTTATGATCCCATCACCGGTTTCAATGCGAAGGAAATAAACCCCGTTGGCAGGATGGTCTGTACTGATCCTGACGGGGATAACCACTGCCTGCGCTGTTGAGCGTTTCAATCACACGGCCACTGAGATCGGTGATGCTTACAGCATAGGGCTAATTATTTTTATTAACATTTTCTTCACCGTGTGAGTGTTGATAAATAAATCCTCCCGCTGAAGGAAGTGATTTTTTGGGGTCTTTAGTCGATATTTTCCTGCATAAAGAGTTCACGTGTACCGAGATCCATGCCCAGTAGTTTACCATATCCCGGCAATTCTGTGTAGACACAACCGGCATCCAGATTGAGGACCCTTTCATTTTTTTTCCGCAGGGAATTTTGAATACTCACATACGGCATGGGCGTATGTCCGTGAATAATGGTTTTATGTTCAGCTTTTTCACCCGCGTAATGCATATCACGGATCCATAGCATCGATTCCTTATCGGTAAAAGGATCATTATTACTGAAATTCAGACCTGCATGGACGAGGATGTAATCATCCAGGCTGTAAAACAGCGGCAGCCCCGAGACAAAACGGATTATATTTTCCGGGATATAAGCCAGTGCTTCATAATCGTAAAGTATATCCGCCGGCACATCGAAAGTTTTAAGGGTTTCCAGGGCCCCGTTTTTATGCCATAAATAAAGGTAATTTTCATCTGAGATCGTTTTGAGCATCATATCTTCATGATTGCCCATCAGGGGAAAGATCCTGAAACCCTGCCGTTTCAGCTGAATGATGTACTCGATGACCTGCCTTGCGCGCGGTCCGCGGTCGATATAATCTCCCAAAAGGTAAATATCATCACCATACGAGATCCTGATCCTTTTCTCGAGCAGGTTCTTCAGGGTGAGGTAACACCCATGAACGTCACCAATAGCAAGTCTGCGGCTCACATTGAACAATTTCGGTACAATATTCTCAATCAACAAATCAACCAACCATTCAATCTATTCTGAGAGTTCTTCTCAATCACCAAATCACCAAATCACCAAATCACCAAATCAATCAATCAATCCATTCTGAGAATTCTTCTCCCTCACCAAATCACCAAATCACCAAATCACCAAATTCTTCACTCCGTGTGCACATTTTTTTCACCTGCCATTATAGCCACTTTTAACCGGTTCTGCGGCGGGGGGAGTGGACAGGTGGCATAGGGACTGAAGGCACACGGAGGATTGTATGCCTTGTTAAAATCAAGGATAACATGATCATGCCTTCCGGGTTTCGGAGTATAAAGAAAACGTCCGGCCGGGTAGGTCTCCCTGCCGCTGGTACGGTCACCGAAAATGATAAAAAATTCATTCCCCTCACTGAAAGGAAAGAGTTCCGTTTTAACAGATCCTATGGTGAACACCAGCTTACCCGGGCATTTGTATTTTTCGGTTCCGCCGATCATAGTCGGAACCTCAAAAATACTATCCCTCTTAAAGCGAACATATTCTGCTGGAATTCTCCATTCCGGAGATACGGGAAACGAGGGGATCTGCGTAAGTTCTGTGATCCGCACATTTTTGTAATTCCGTAGCCGGATCCCGTAACGGTCCCCCCGCTGAATGATGAACCAGGCAAATGAACCCGCCTTCATGATTGTCGGTTTGTCCGAGGCGTCCGTTCTGAGCTTCACAGAATCCCCGGCCTGCTTATCATTGATCGTCACCGGAATTCCCCGCGAGGGTACATAGAAAAGATTATCCCCCTTCAAGATGATCTTGCCGGCGGCAGCGGGTGCGCCCTGCGGAAATACAATATCCATGGCAGAGTCGGAACCCAGGGTGTTCACCCCTTCACGGAGCCAGTACAACCCGGCCAGATTAAGCCATCCTTCGGGACTTTTCAGTCTTTGCAGGCGATTGGCCTTCCATTCTTCCATATCTTTCTTATAAACCGCAGGATCGAAATCAGGCCGGGGCCTGCATGCAGAGAATGTGAAGATCAGGAAGAGAGGTATTATCAATTTGATCATGTTTCAGGGACTTTCGTTTGCATTGCAAATAAATCAAAAAGGTCGCCATTCACAAAATAGTTTTTGTCATTTCTATGAATCCCTCTATATTAGCTTTATATACCAAAAAACAATTACCTATGAAAAAACTACTAATTCTTGCACTATCTGTAGGTTTCTGCAGCACCATGTTTGCAGGAGGGCTGCTGACGAACACCAACCAGAGTGCTTCCTGGGTCAGGATGCCTTCACAGGATGCCTCAACGGGCATCGAGGCTGTATATTTCAATCCGGCCGGTGTGATGAAATTAAGCAACGGTTTCCACATCTCTGTTTCAAACCAATACATCTCCCAGAAAAAAGAGGTGGAAAATTATTATGCAGGACCCGGTGATGCTTACGGATTGAATCAATCCATGTACCGGGGAAAAGTTTCAGCTCCCCTGTTCCCGGGGATTTACGCTGTTTATAAGATGGACAGGCTGGCTTTCTCATTCGGATTCAATCCCATAGGCGGTGGCGGCGGCGCTACATTTGATAAAGGTCTTCCTTCTTTTGAGATGAGCCCGTCTGACCTGGTACCTTCACTGGCATCAACCGGTGTCAGCGGGTACCGGCTCGATACTTATTTCGAAGGAACTTCGGTTTTCTTTGGGTACCAGGCGGGTATATCATTCAAGATCAACGACATGATATCAGTTTTTGGCGGTGCCCGATATGTGACAGCCAGGAATACCTATTCCGGTTATCTGAAAAATATTGAGGTGAACAATTTTATGGGGGGCGGTACATGGACAAGGGCGGACGCTGTTTTGCAGGGATTAGCCAACCTGGCTGCAGTACCTGCCGGTCAGTTAGGCCAGCTGGTCACTGCGGGCGGAGGCGGCCTTACCTTTGATCAGGCAGTCAGCTTTGGTTATCTTTCCGCGGAACAAAGGGATGCCCTCACGGCAGGACTTCAGCAGTTCGGTGTCAATCCGGCAGGATTCACCATTGCTCAGGCAGAGGGAGCTTTTAATCAGGTTGTGGCCACATACACAGCCAAAGCACAGTTACTTGGCGACCAGGAGGCCGATGTTGAGCAAACCGGAACGGGTATCACACCGGTAATCGGGGTGGATATTTCGCCCAATGACAGGCTGAATATCGGGATCAAATATGAGTTTGCAACTAAAATAGAATTGACAAATAATACGGCAAAGGATTTCACAACCGGGTTTACCGCAGAAGGAACAAAGGTGACCATGTTTCCCGATGGTCAGAAAACGAGGAGTGACATGCCCGCCATGCTATCTGCCGGATTAAGTTATAAAGTGTCTGAGAAACTACGTGCAACCCTTGGGGGACATTATTATTTCGACCTCAAGGCCAATTATGGTAAAACCATGGATGGAGAAATTGTGGCTAACGAAAAGGTGATCGATCACAACTATTACGAACTCGCAGGGGGACTGGAATACAGCCTCTCGCAGAAACTCCTTGTAAGTGCAGGATACCTGCTGGCACATACCGGTGTGAATACGAATTACCAAAGCGATCTTAACTACAGCCTTTCCTCAAGTACTACAGGCATAGGGGCTAAATATACACTCAATGATATGATTGGGATCAACCTGGGAGTGGGTTATACTTTTTACAGGAATGGAGAAAAAAAGGTGCCCCATGAATTTGGAGGAACGACCTACCAGACCCGGGAAACATATTATAAAAACAATATATTTATCGGCGTAGGCGTGGATTTGAATTTTTAAAGGGATCATTTTTTCGTTCGATCCCCCTCCGTACTGACAGGTCGCGACCTGTTACCCGGCGAATTTACGTTGCGACCTGTCTACGTTGGATAACAGGTCGCGACCTGTCATTACGGGTGATTTCGAACGAAAAATTTTCCTATTTCATGCCCGCCTTCTCCAGATCGGCGACGAGTTTTTCGTAATAGGGTGGCTTCTCAGATTTCAACTTCCGGATCCATTCTTTTACCATGGAATTGTTTCCCCCTTCATTCCATATTTGGATGATATAGGAATAGAGACCTGTTTCCAGGGAGAGATTTTTCCCTTTTATTTTCTGCAGAACAGCCTGATAGGATTGCAATGCCTTTTCGGGATCACCTGTTGCCCATGCATTATGAGCGGTGTGAAGTACGGTATTTAAGTCGGGGTCGGTGATAAGCCCAATGATCGAGAGACAGTCGTGTTCGCAATTTTCAACAACATCGACGGACAGTGTTCCTCCGGGAAGGGAAGGAAACCTCAGAACGAAGGGGAGCGCCTCGCCGGGTTTGTGAAAGGTATGTTCTTCAGGGCAACGGGGTATGTTCACAGTTTCCTCCAGAGGCAATTTTGTGTTGTCTGCCAGCAGGATAACCGTATTCGGATCTACACAAAAGGTCGCCTCAGGTTTCTGGCTTGTGATACGCATTAAGAGGTAGGTTCCCTTTTCGTTCCTGATGATCTTCATGATCTTAAGGGTGGGATGGGACTTAAAGGTAAAATCAGGGTTTACGATCTCCTGGGGAAAACCGGCAAGGGTTTGCAGACATAAAAAAATTATTAATGTATTCTTTATCATACGTATTACGGGTATGGGTCAATTCAACAGCTGTCTTTCAAATGCCATGCGGGTCAGAATAAAAAATTCAGGACGATATACAATCCATGGTCGCCATCCCTGGGATCGGCGGCCATTCCGTAATCGGCTGTGACGATAAAATTCTCATTGAGGGCGATATGCAATCCGGCCCCGTATCCCAGGTGCATTTTTTCCTCCTCTCCGTGTGACAGCCATGCCCGTGCTTCCGGGTTATCGGTAAAGGGAAGTTTATACTTCCCTGTGACCAATCCTCCATCCAGGAAACCTGCAAGGGCAATATAGATGTTCTGATTCAATACGACGGTCCGGATCACCTTGTAACGAAGCTCAAGGTTACCGTAGAAAAAATCCTCCCCCACGACCCGGTTCCGGAGCACGCCTCTGACGGTCTTTCCTCCCCCGAGACCGTCCCGGGTAAGGCCCGGGGGGCTGTTGAAAACGAAAGGAAGCATATAATAAGGCATATCGCCGCCCAGCCTGGCCTGGTAAGACAGACGGTAGGCAAAGTTCATGACTTCGGGAAGAATGGTGAAGTACTGCCGGTGGGTTATGGCGATCCGCGAATAATTCAGGTCCCCATTCCCCAGGAATCGCGGGGCAAAGAGAAACTGGACCTCCGTCCATAACCCTTTCATCGGATTGGGTTCATTGTCGCGGGTATCGTACACAAGTCCCAGCTTAAGAAGTTCTGTGTTTCCCCCATCGGCCTGTTCTGCGGGGATGAGCCCCCATTTCACATAATCTTCAAAAAGTCCACCACTTACGTAAGGAAGCCTTTCCTCAGCTGATTTGCCCTTATTCAGCTTTTCAATATCAACAGAATCCGCTTTTATCCCATAATGGGCAAAGCCAGCAAGCCAGTTTAAATGGGTATCACCTATCCTGCCCATGAAATCGGACTTTATTCTCAGCAGTTTCCGGTCCATCCGGTAGAACATCCTGGACTTGTACAGCGGATCGGTATCGTTCTCAAAAGCTGAATTGTAGTAGGCATTGTACCCGTTAAAGCCGTAAAAATCCAATGCCTGCTCTGTCAGGTAGCTGACCTCCGCCGATGTCCGGACTCCGGGAATCAGGTATTCCGAATCATACGTGAACTGATTGGTCCCGCTGCCTTTGGTCGTCCGGGACCATTCGAGATAGAGAGAATGCCTGTATTTAGGATAAATTGAACCGTTTCCGTAATCGTAAAAATTTACAAGGCCTCCGTACCTGAAACCGATATCCGAATCGTACGCAATGGCTGGGACGGCACCGAAGGTCCAGCCTGTTTTAGTCCTTGATGTATTTTTTTCATTATCCTGTGCGTGGAGTGATGGGGAACTCAGAAAAGCCAGGAATAGAAGAGGAGATAGGATGCTTTTCATTTACTAGAGTTTTATTGGGAAGTCCGCCATTTATGGCAACTGACCTTCAATGGGTTTCCTCAGGAATTGAAAAAATGATCTACAGGCTTCAGGAACATATATCCCTTTTTATGAAAGCAATATAAGAATATTTTTCTGATCTTGTATTTTCTTCAATTATTGCCTTATAGTGAAAAAAAGTGTTAATTTTAAACGTTTGATCGGAGATAGTTGCTGTTTCGCGGCTTTTTTCATCGATTTTTTAACAGGTAAGCCCATTGGATAAAAAACTGCCTCGACAACATAATTACCGAATTGAACAGGCAAGGCTATAAACTACTCCCGGAATGAAACAGTCCACCTTTTCCCTCTGGTATTTCTCCATTGGCATTCTCTTCATCATCCTCGAACAATTCAACTCCTTTCTTCCGGCCCTCATAGCAAAGGCGCTGATCATTCCTTCGCTGATGTGGTATTTCCGGTCGAAGATCCTAGGAGATCCGGGTCTTCTTCAGAAACTTATATTAGCGGGATTGTTTTTTTCATGGTTGGGTGATCTGCTCCTTCAGTTCTCCAATATGGAAGAACCCCCGTTCCTGGATAATGAAAGCTGGTTCCTGCTGGGGATAGGTGCCTATTTCCTCACCCAGGTTCTCTATACAGTCGCATTCACCCTGCCAAAGGGAAAGAATACAATATTCCGCAGAAGAATATACCAGTTATTCCTGGTTGCAGCTTATGGATTTCTTATTATCTGGTTGATATATAACCGGCTGGGAAATTTCAGGGTTCCGGTAATCATTTACGGCATTGCCATCCTTACCATGCTCACGGCGGCGCTTAACCGGTATGGTAAAGTGAATGGGGTGAGTTATATGCTTGTTGCCATCGGTGCATTGGTGTTTGTCTTTTCCGATACCATGATCGCCATCACCCATTTTTATGAAAAAATTGATTTTGCGCGGATCTTTATAATGGTCACATATGTTGCCGCACAATACCTGATTGCGGCAGGCTGTCTCCGCCAGGACATAAACGGAGATTCCGCCTGACATGCTATATGCAAAATAACCTTAACCTGCCTGAACCCCATGAAAAAAATAGTAAGGATCCTGCTTTACGTGGTCATTGCAATTGCTCTTCTTTTTACGGCATTGATCATTGCCGCCACCCTCAGCAACTTTACACCTCCCGAAAAAACGGAAGTCTATGCATCCGAAGAGCCGGAAATGGTCCCGGAATGGCAGGAAATAGATCTTATGACCTGGAATGTCGGGTATTGCGGGCTGGATTCGACCATGGATTTTTTTTATGACGGCGGCAGTCATGTCAGGCCCCCGGAGAGCCATGTGAAGAAGAGCCTTGCGGAAGTGCTTTCCCTCCTCGAAAGCAACGATACTGTTGAGTTTATTCTTCTCCAGGAAGTGGACCGGAATTCCAAAAGAAGTTATCATATTAATGAATATGACAGCATCCGGAATTCGGTAAGGGGATACTGGTCATTTTACGGTAAGAATTACAGTGTATTTTTCGTTCCTGTCCCTTTCAGCAATCCGATGGGGAAGGTCAATTCAGGTATCCAGATATTGAGCAGGTTCAGACCCGGGTCTTCCGTGAGATGGAGCTTCCCTGGCAATTACGCATGGCCCAAGAATCTTTTCATGCTCGACAGGTGTTTTCTTGTAAACCGTTACAGGATGAAAGATGACAAGGAACTCCTGGTCATAAACACCCATAATTCCGCTTATGATGATGGTTCATTGAGGAAAATGCAAATGAAATATCTCCGGCTTTTTCTGCTGGATGAATACCGGAAAGGAAATTATATCATTGTCGGAGGGGACTGGAACCAGTCGCCTCCCGGTTTTTCGCCCGATTTTAAAAAAGATGTTTTTGATGACAGCGACCTTTCGCTGATCCCGGAAGATTTTCTGCCCAAGGACTGGATCTGGGCGTACGATCCTTCGAGACCCTCCAACCGGAGGGTGGCTGTACCATACAAATTGGGGGAAACACCCACAACCGTGATCGATTTTTACCTGTTGTCACCCAATGTAAAGCTGAAATATATCCGGACACTTAGCCGGGGTTTTGCCGAATCAGATCATCAGCCGGTTATTATGAAAATTCTTTTGTCCAAATAACTTTCATGCCATGAGAGCTGTAAAATTAATTTTTCTCACTCTTGCGATCCTTACCGGCATCTCGTCGATTGCCGGGATAATCCTTGTGAAAAGGATCTCACACCGGGCGCTTCCGGATTATAATAAAAATATAACGCTCGGCGGTCTTTCCGGGGAAGTGACCGTATTCCGGGACAGTACTGCCATGCCCCATGTTTTTGCAGAAAATGAGGATGATCTTTACCGCACTGTAGGGTACCTGATGGCAGAGGACCGTCTGTGGCAGATGGATCTGCTGCGGAGACTCACGCAAGGCCGGCTTTCCGAGTTGTTTGGTCCCAGCCTGGTAAATGTTGATCAGCTGTTCAGATCTCTTCACTTCAGCCAGAAATCCGCTATGGTTCTTGACTCAACGAATGAGGAGGTTCTTGCCTGTCTGCAAGCCTTTTCCGAAGGCATTAACCAGTATATTGACGATCACTCCGGCAGCCTGCCGCCTGAATTCACAATCCTGGGTTACAAGCCGGATAAATGGGAGCCCCAGCATTCCGCCAATCTCATAGGGTATATGGCCTGGGGACTGACGATGGCATGGAGTGCCGAGATCAACCTTTACAAAATAGGGCAGGGTGTGGATAATGCACATTTTGCGGAGCTGGTACCAGACCTTTCCATGCAGCAGTCCGTGATCTTTCCGCAATTCATGGAAAAACACGGCCTGGAAGCAATATCCGGACTGGAAGCGGCCGACAGGAAGATCAGGGATTTGGGCCTGGGAGTGTTTCTTGGCTCTAATAACTGGGCCGTTTCAGCCGGGAGAAGTGCTAACGGCCATGCCCTCATGGCAAATGATATGCACCTGGAGCTGAATGCACCGGGTATCTGGTACCAGATGCAGCAAAAAGTACCCGGAAAGGTTGATGTGGCAGGTGTGGTGTTGCCTGGTGCACCCTTTGTCATTTGCGGTCACAATGAAGATGTGGCCTGGGGAATGACCAATGTGATGCTTGATGATATGGATTTTTATCTCGAAACCGTGAACCCTGATGATACTACAAAATACAGGCTCAATGGTGAATGGAAAGATTTCAGGGTTGAGAAAGAAGTGATCCGTGTCAGTGGCGGGGATTCCGTCATCGTATACAACCTGTTCACACACAGGGGGCCTGTCATTTCAAAATTTAAGGGGATAGATGACAAGGTTATCTCTATGAGATGGATCGGGAATGAATACAGCAATGAGATCGAATCTGTCTACGGCTTCAACAGGATGAAGAACTGGCAGGATTTCAGAAAGGCGGCTTCCTCCTTCATCGCGATCAGCCAGAATATCGTTTATGCCGACCGGGAAGGGAATATCGGCCTGCAAACGGCTGCCGGAATTCCGGTTCGATCCGGAAAGGGAATATTCATCGTTCCGGGTGATACCACAGAATATGACTGGAAGGGTATCGTTCCCTTTGAGAGGCTGCCCTACAGTTACAACCCGGAATCGGGCTATCTGGCCTCGGCTAACAACAGGACTGTGGGTGATGATTATCCCTATTACATCAGTCGCTGGTTTGACCTCCCCAACCGCTTTGAACGTATTGTTGAAGGCCTGTCTTCAAAAGAAAAACTCACTGTAAGGGATTTCAAGGATATACAGTCAAACCAGAATTCAATTTGGGCAGGGAAACTGGTGCCATTCTTTGATTCGGTGATGACAGCCCGTATCGGTAGTCAGCCTGAAGAAGTCCAGAGAGCTATGCATATCCTTCGGACCTGGGACTACGACATGGGAACAGCCAGCGTGGCATCGACAATATTTGAACAGTTTTATGTTGAATTCCTGCACGCCATGTTTTATGATGAACTGGGTGACGAACTGTATAAAAGCCTTTTGGATCAGGATCTCCTGGCTGAATACCTTATCGACAAAATAAGACATACTGGCCGGTCAGTCTGGTTCGACAATGTTAGTACACCCGGAAAGACCGAAACAGCTTGTGATGTAGCCATCACTGCCATCGACAGCACCGTATATAAACTGCAGAAACGACTGGGAAAGGATATGCAGGAATGGGAATGGGGAGAGGTGCATACCCTTACACTTAAACACCCGCTGGGAAAAGTGAAATTGTTAAGCGGGATCTTCGGCCTGAACAAGGGTCCATTCCCTGTGGGAGGAAGCTATCATACTGTCAGCCCGTATTCCTATCCGAAAACCGATCTCTTCAGAGCCGATTTTGGCTCATCGCACCGGCATATTTTTGTGGCGGGCGACTGGGACAGATCGCAGGTCATTCTTCCGACCGGGATCTCCGGGATACCAGCTAGTCCCTTCTATTGCAGCCAGACGGAAAAATACCTGGCTTACGGATACAAAACAGATTATTTTTCGGATAGCGGGGTGAAAGAACACAGAGAGTTCACCATGAAATTTATACCTCCGGGAAAGGCGGGAGAACAGGAATAGATGATAGGGTGAATTAATGAGGAAGAAGGTCGGTTTCATCCTTTTTCGGGAAAAAGAATGGCATTTATCTTATTGAGTAAATCTCCGGCTTGGATGGGTTTTGCTATGTAATCGGAACAGCCTGCCGCCATGCATTTCTCCCTGTCAGATTTAAAAGCATAGGCTGTTTGTGCGATTACGGGCAGAAAAGGATGTTTTTTCTTTATTTCCCTCGTGGCATCATAGCCGTTTAATACAGGAAGCTGAATATCCATCAGGACTATATCGATAGCGGGATTGGCTTCTACTGTTTCTATCGCCTGCCTGCCGTCTGATGCAAAGAGCAGATCGGCTTCAGTATCGTGGAGTATTTCCTTCAGAAAAAAAGAACTTGAAAGATCATCCTCGACGATCAGGATAGTTTTACCTTTCCATTCGTATTTCCCAAAATAATCTTCATTCATCAGAATAGAATTGTCATAAGGATTAAATTTATCTAACAGATACACAGAAAACTAATTTAGAAATATTTTTGATAATTCCTTGCATGCCCGTTAATATATATTTTTCAAAAAACAGATTCGGCCCCCAGTGGATCCACCAAATGAAAGAATCCCGACCGTACCACGCTGAAGTATTTCAAATTTGGTGATTTGGTGATTTGGTGAAGAGGAAGAGGAACACGGAAGAATTTGTTGATTTGTTGATTTGTTGACTTGTTGATTTGTTGAATGGAGTTGAAACCACCTGAAACCACCTGAAACCATTTCAAACAACCTCAAACCATTTCAAACAATCTGGAACAGCTTTTTCTGTGATAATCTGTGTAATCTGTGGTTAAACTCCCTGAAACCATATCAAACCATCTCAAACCATTTCAAACAACCGAATTAAACGCAGGTTTTGGGTGATTAATTTAAATTAATTGAATATTTTTATCATCTCTATCGATAAATTAACCTTACGAACGATGAAGTACAAAAAGGTCCTGGGAATTGATATCGGAGGTTCAGGTATAAAAGGAGCGATTGTCAACACAAAGAAGGGTAGCCTGAAAACGAAACGTTACAGGATCCCCACCCCACTTCCGGCTACACCCGAATCGGTGGCCCGGGTCATAAAGAAGATCGTCAAACATTTTCATTGGGAAGGTCCTATCGGAGTCGGATACCCGGGCGTGGTGCAGAACGGCATCGCGCGTACTGCTGCGAATATCGACCCGTCATGGATCAACAAGGATATTGATGCCTTGTTTTCTGAGGTTACGGGTTGTCCGGTACGGGTATTTAATGATGCGGATGCAGCCGGTTACGGGGAAATGAAATTCGGTGCGGGTGCCGGATTTAAAGGGGTTGTTGCCCTGATTACCGTTGGAACCGGGCTTGGGACGGTCATGTTCACAGGAGGAAGGCTGATGCCGAACCTTGAGCTCGGACACATCATTCTTCACGGAGACGATGCCGAAAGATATGCTTCCGATGCGGCCCGCAAAAGCGACGATCTGAGCTGGGAGGACTGGGGACAGCGTTTTGGCGAATATCTGCGAAGGCTTGAGGATCTCACCTGGCCGGACCTGATCATCATAGGCGGAGGAGCCAGCAAAAAGGACGATCTGTTCTTCAGCTTTCTCAAAACCAGGGCGAAGGTCGTACCTGCCGAATTATTGAACGAAGCCGGCATTATCGGAGCTGCCGTCGCTGCAAAGGCATATCATAAGGATAAGCTGGCCGCTGCTAAAAAGAAGAAATAGCAACAGGTAATTTTTTATACAAGGGAATTCTGCCGCTTTCCTCTTTGAACATCCTCATATTTCCGGACTTAACCCGGTCTGGTTGTACTTTGAGGGTGCGGCCTTCATTCATTCATCGCCATCCGCAACTTCCTTCCCGTCACCCGCATATTTCACCGGATACGGTGCATTTCCCTTCAGTGAATACCAGAGAATACGGTTCAGCAAGTCATCGTTGCCCCCATCGATATGCTCGAATTCGGGCAAAAGGCTCTGCCTGGCAAAATGAAGGGAAGGACCCCTGAGCGCAGAAAGCGGGGGGTTCAACTCATCGAGAGGGATTTGGTTAGGGACGGCAGTGTAAGTGGCATCCGAAGGGGTGTCAAGAAAACAGTCATAAAGCGGAGATGCAATGGCATCTTCAATATTCATAGGCGGCAGCCCCAGGATAAGTTCAATGGTTCGAACCATCCCTTGCTGATTGTACATGGTATGGACTGTCTTATTCATGACGGAATACGGACTTGCGACGATGCCGACCGTCCTGTAGGGGGAAAGATGATCCCATCCGTTCTGAGAATCATCTTCCGTCACCAAGACGACGGTTTCTTTCCAAAAGCGGCTGTGACTCAATGCTTCGATGATGCGCCCCAGGGCCAGATCATTATCCGCAACCGCTGCTCTTGGGGTGGGGAGGCCCGGCTGAGTCCCGGCAGTGTGATCATTAGGAAGAGCCATCACCATGAGTTGGGGAAGGGAGTCACCTTCCATTTTTTCATATTCTTCCAGTTCGCGGATGAAAATGTCTGCCCGAAGCTGATCCGGGATCCTGTGGCTGTCATACGAAGGGAAGGTCGTGCTGAGTATCTTCCGGACCGGATCAATGGTTGTTCTGTTCGTAAATTCGAACGACTGGCCTTTCAGATGCCTATCATACAGATCGCTCCAGGTTAGCGACCTGTCGAATTCGGGAATGGCCGCCTCACCATAGATCTTCACACTGACATTGTGTTTTACGGCATTGTCCCACAGGAAACCCGTAGGCGCATAAACCAGCGCATCGGTCTGGACATGCGGATAACTCCGGAACCAGGCCCGCATATTTTTCTCAATGTAATCCGTTACAATAGATGCATCCGTCCATTGATGCCCCTCGGCCGAGCATTTACCGGCGACTGAAAAATAATCAAGCAGGAGGAAATTTTTGGAAAGGCTGTGGGCATTCGGGGTCACCTTCTCCCCGAAAACACAGAGTGTGGAATCTCCGTCACCCGACGGCATATCACCGAGGACCTGGTCATAGGTCCGGTTTTCTTTTATAATATAGAGTACATGTTTAAAAACAGAGGGCTCACCCGTTCTTTCCGGTACGGGGACCGGTTTGGCATCCGGACGGGGTGGCAGCCCGGCCTGTTCGATCCTTGAGAGCTGGTTCACCGTGATCACCGTTCGTGTATGCTCCTTCAGCTCTGACTTGCGGGGCGTCGGGATAATGGAAATGGAAGTCAGCATATGATGACTGTTATATGCAAGATTTGCTGATACTTCGGCGGGGACGGGAAGGTATTTTCCATCACCTTCGAGATTGGTCACATAGATTTTCCGGTCAGATGAAAATACGACCGAAGAAGGATAGGCCCCGGTGGGAATGAATCCCCTGATTTCACTTCTGCGGCCATGACCCCGGGACGCGGCGGATTTACCGAGCCTGATCACAGCAATTGCATTATCCATGCCATTGGTCACATATAATTCTTTACCGCCTGGCGCGAGTCCGAGCCCGTTGGGAGAATCCCCGAAATAATTGTTGATATCTCGCTGCAGGCGCACCGGTATAATCTCCGTGATAGTATCCGTCCCGGTATTGATGACGCAAACCTCATCACTGTTGGATGTTGTAAGATAAACATACTTACCGTCGAACGACGAGATGATCTCGTTTGGATGAAGACCAGTCACGATCTCCCGGAGCAACTTTCCGGTGTCCGGGTCATAAACGGAGACGCTCCCTTCGCTTACAGCACCCGTATTTGGGTCGACCCGTGCAAGACCCCAGGGCACCCCCGCCACATTTTTCTCGTTTTTCCCGGGGACCCTGCCGCCCCAATTGGTCACATACAACCTGCCTGCTGCCATGGTAATGCCATACGGAGCGACCCCGGTGGGAGCGATCCATATTGTATCTCCGGTTTCCGGATCCTGCTTAAGTAGCTGGTTATTCCCATTGAGTACCAGGTAAAGCCGGTCCCCATCCGGTTCCTTCCTGAACAGCATTTCATTGGGCAGTGCTAGTCCTGCGGGTGGTTCAGGCATGTAGGTAAAGTACTTTTTCAGCCTGCATTTTTCACCGTCCCAGGTGGTCTCAATAAGAAAACAACGGTTGTTTTCTCCCGATGCACTGCACCATACGGTGATATCCTCACCTTCCTTATGCCAGGTTACTCCCGAATAGGTGAATTCCGCATTTTTCAATCCCGGAATATCGCTGAGAGGAAAGCGGAAAGCAACCTCTTTCGTGGCGGTATTTATAAATACAAGACTATACCTCTCCTGGACCACCAGCCATTTTTCATCCACAGACAGGGCGCAATCAAGGGCATGATTTTCCAATTCTGCCTCTCCGAAAACGATCTGGTATCCGGCGGGTCGTATATACCGGTCGTATGATAACAAAACATCCGAAGAAAGGGTGGATTCCCGGTTTTCCGTTTCCTTTTGGGCCATGGAGGAAACAACCGGAAGAAGTACGGTGAATGCGAAAATAAGTATTTTCAATCTCATGAGCCTGCTTTTTTCAGATTAGTGATTTATTTATTTTTATGAATCAATCATCATCGACTCCGCTTCCGGCGCGGAAAAATGCAGCATGAACCGTGGGCGGGCAAGGTGAATCCAGGCCTTTCACTGCTTTCCAGATCACCTCGTTGAAGGCGGCGTCATTCACCCTGTCTTCCTTAGAAAAATCAAAATCTTCGCTAAGTTCCTGCCATTTGTTCTTCCCTGTGTTGATCTCGTTGAGGTCGACAAGAGCATCCCGTGCTTTGAAGGGAGGATGATCCGGACTATTGGTAAAGCATCTCCAGAGTGGTGTGGCTGAAGCATCGTATTGGCTCATTGGGGGAAGCCCAAGGATGAGTTCGATCGTACGGAGGAGTGATGTTGTTGAATACATGGTGTGATCCGTGAAGCCCTTTTTAACATAGCCACCTGCCAGGTAGGCTGTGGAACGGTGAGCATCTATATGGTCGGGACCATTCTGGGCGTCGTCCTCAACAATGATGATGAGGCTTTCATTCCAGATACTGCTGTGACTGAGATAATCAACGAAGAGACCGACGGCGAGATCATTGTCGGCAACCTGGGCAAAGGGTGAAGGTTTTCCGAGACTCAGGCCCAGCGTGTGATCGTTGATGAACCGGAGCGTGTTGAGCTGGGGCAGTGTTCCGGCGGTGAGCAGGGAATCGAAATCGCGCCGCCATTGATAAAACCGCGTTGTATCGCGAACGAGTTGATCCCAACTTGTAAATGTGCGGCAGAAATGATCTTCAAGCACCGGAATATTGGCCTTGTACTCGTCGGCAAATTCACCGTAAGTACGATAGGTGACCCCATAGCGCTTACAATAATTCCAGAGAAATCCGTTCGTATTGTTCGCGATCTCCCTTCTTCCCTCGGAATCGTAAGTCCCGCCCCTGCTTCCATAGCTTGTAGGCCAGGTTTTTTCGAGATAATCATTGGCATAGGCGCCGAGGCTCCAGTTATGACCATCGGCACTGACTTCGCCGTTCACATAAAAATTATCGAGGAGGACAAATTCTCTTGCGATGGCATGCTGATTCGGTGTGATCTTTTCCCCGAAAAGGGTAAGCTCAGGATCGCCGTTCCCGCCGGGCATATCTCCCAGAACCTGGTCGTATGTACGGTTTTCCTTGATAACATAAAACACATACCTTATGGGTGAAGGATCGCCCACCTTCGTGGGGACCGGATTGCCTGCGGATCCTTCGGAGACCATTTCCTTTTCTTTACTGTACGGGGTGTTATTGTAGACCGCCCTGGAGAGTGCGGGCATCCCGTCATCACCGGGGTCCTCAAAAATACTGAGGGTGCCTGTGAAGAGCCCTGCAATATACTGGACCTTCATTTTTCTGTCCTTTTCCCCCTTGTGGGTTGTCACTTTCTCTCCCTTATAAACCGGGTTTGGCCCGAAAGGATTGGCCATGGAAGTAAGGCCTTTTCCGTTGCTGACAAGTACAAGAGAGCCGGCAGTCCTGACACAGGTCGGATACCAGCCTGTTGGAATGAACCCTGCACTTTTGGCATCGCCGGGTTCATGCACGTCGAAAACAGCCAGGCAGTTATTATCGGCATTTGCTACGAATAACCGCCCTTCATCGGAAGAGAGTGCGACACTGTTTGTGGTTGAACCTGCAGGTGATCCGGGATACATCGATGCATTCAGCGTCTGTTCCACCTTTTTCTTTTTCGTGTCGATCACTGAGACTGAATTATCGCCGGCATTGGCTACGAAAAGATAACTACCGTCTTTCGTGAGACACATATCATTCGGATGGGGTCCTATGGCAATGTTTCCGGAAAACTGCAAGCTATGGGTGTCGAAAAGGATAATCCTGCTGCAACCCCAGCATGAGATGTAAAGTGTGGAGCCATCGGGTGACAGGATGCAGGTATAACCCTCACCGCCCAGTGGAAGTGTGGAGATGATTTTTTTTCCGGGGATATCGAATACATACAGGGAATTGTTTTCCTTTGTGACGGTGTAGAGCCGGCCCTTCGCTTCATCGACTGCAATTCCTGCCGGCGAGATATGTTCAGGCCAGGGTGGACCCAGTTTCAGCGTATCACGGTTTTTAAGGTGATTACCTTCGACGGAATATCTGATAATGATATTGTCATTCCCGCCTGATGCGTAAAGTGATTTTCCGTTACCGGAAAAAGCCAGGCCGAGCCAGGATTTCCCGATCTCCACAGAATCGATTACCCGCCGGTTGCGGATATCGATGAGTTGGATCGATTGCCTGCTTTGCCCATTATTTGTGACAGCCGCAAAATCCTGTGCAGGGGATACCGAGATGTTAAGGGGAAGATCGCCCAGGGGAACCTGGTCCCCGACAGGTGTCAGTTTCCAACCGTTGGGCAGATCAACGCGCCCGGCTTCGATATCATTAACCTGAGAGTACAAAAGAGATGTGATGCCCTGGGAATAAAAGACAATGACAAGGAAAGGGATGAATAACCGGTTTTTCATTTTCTGAATTATTAGTAAGAACAAGTCTGGTCAGTGTATGTGCAATGGCAATTTACCTGAATTCCTGTTCCCGCTTAAAGATACAAAAGGTAAAGGTAAACAATTGATGATAAAAAAAATTCCATTACCCTATTAACCTGCCTGTGTAATGAATGTTCAACGCCGGACCGGCGACTGAGAATACAGTCCGGAAAAAGAAGTTTCTTTATCTCTTCCCTTACCAAAACTTTAATATTATATAGTATTGATATACAATAACATAATAAATATAACGTAAAAAATAGTTAAAAAACTTAAAAAATAGTTGACTTACGTAATTTATAGTTATAATTTTACGGTGTAATCCGGAAAAAACAATTGTCCATGAAAAGACTTACAAAATCGGAAGAAGAAATTATGCTTGTACTTTGGAAAATAGGGGAAGGTGTAGTGAGGGATGTAATGGCAGGGCTTAGGCAGGAGGATATACCGTATACCACGGTATCAACCGTAATCCGGATCCTTGAGAAAAAAGGTTTCATTGGTCACCGGGCCATTGGCACCACGCATCTGTACTTCCCGGCGATTAGCAAGCAAGAATATCTTAAAGGATATTTGTCGGGGATGGTTCGGAAATATTTCAATGGTTCCTTTTCTTCCATGGCCAGTTTTTTTGCCAGGGAAAATGATCTCAGCCTTGAAGATTTGAAGGAGATGATGAGCGAGGTGGAGGATGATTTGAAAAACAACAAAGGCAATGAATGATCTCATAATTTATCTTATCAGCGTATCGGCAGGGATCGGGCTTTTTACCCTTCCATACCTGGTATTTCTCCGGAAGGATCCCAACCTGGTTTTGAAGCGGATCTTTCTGATATCTGCCATATTATTTTCCTGGCTTGTACCTGTGTTGCCTACCGGGCATTGGTTTCCGGTACCTGTGAACAGCCCTTCAATTTTCCTTGATCCGGGGATACGGGCAGCAACGGCAGCGGGTGAAACTACAGTTCCCGGGCCCGGAATAACTTTTTCATGGTACAGGCTCACCGGTATGATTTATCTCGCAGGCGTTATCTTTCTTTTCATCAGGAATATTGCACTTATAGCCCGTCTATCAATACAGAGGCGGCCGGAAATTGCGGCAGGTGACCTTACGTACACGCATGGGGAAAATGTATTTGCATTCCTCAGAAAAATATATTTACCGGAAAATTTCACACGGGATGAGGAAACCGAATTGATCCTCATCCATGAGCGTGCCCACATCAGGCAAAGGCACTAC
Source organism: uncultured Bacteroidales bacterium (assembly GCA_963771005.1). Lineage (GTDB taxonomy): Bacteria > Bacteroidota > Bacteroidia > Bacteroidales > DASQZK01. Next base: position 1,546,459 of record CAVYRO010000002.1, on the reverse strand, counting down.
ATAGACCTCATTATGCTCGAATTCACTATCATTCTGACATGGTTCAACCCTTTTACCTGGCTTATTTCAGGGATGATTAAAGAAAATCATGAGCATCTGGCAGACCGCGAGGTATTGCAGCAGGGAATATCCCCTGTCCGTTACCGCGCACAACTTCTGAACCGGACGTTCGGCGTCAGGGCCTTCCGGCTCGGCCATGCTTTTAATCATTCAATAACCAAAAAAAGATTCGACATGATGAAAAATCTGAAGTATTCCGGACCGGGGGTGATTAAGTACATCATCCTGATCCCTGCTGTTCTTTTTACCCTCAGTTTCATTACAACCGGGCAGATGCAAAAACTACCCGTGAAGGGAAAGGTAATTCTGTCTGATTCCGGAAAACCCGCTGAAGGAGCTGCGGTGGTCATTGCCGGCACAACTACCGGGACCGTTGCAGGCAGTGACGGGCAATTCAGCCTGGAAACCGGTGGGAATGTAAAGCTTGCCATCTCCTATGTAGGTTATGCTTCTCAATTACTTAATGTCACTCCCGGCGAAACCGTCAACATTGAACTGGAGCCGACCCGTACTGAGCTGGACCTTAAGGATCTGCCGGATGAGGAAAAATCTGTAAAGAAAAATGAAGCTTTACAGGGGGATGATGTGTATTATGTGGTGGAAGAGATGCCGGAATTTCCCGGAGGGAACAAGGCCCTGAAGGATTACATCATCACACATCTGAAATATCCCGGTGAAGCACAGGCAAGGGGATTGGAAGGCGTCGCATATGTAGGCCTTACCATAAGCCCCGAAGGAAAAATAACGGATATTCATATCATACGTTCATCCGACCCTGTATTCGATACTCCGGCGCTTTCAGTATTCAGCGGAATGCCAGACTGGAAACCCGGAAAACAGCGAGGTCATTCTGTTGCCACAAATCTCACTATCCCGGTCCATTTCGAGCTGAACCAGGATAAGTCCCTGGATAAATAAGCCAAATTCCAGATTGTGAAACCCGGGTGCCTGCCCGGGTTTTTTTATGATCCACTTAACAATTGCCCAGCCGGATTGTTAAAAAAATGATTCGCAGGGCTAAATCGGGGATGCCTTTGAATAAGCATGATGGCTTATCCCTGTTTTATTTGAAGTCATTGACCGTAACCTCGTAATCAGGTTCCGCAGGATGACGGGCTATGCCGATTCCTGTCAGCCTTCTAAAATATACAATATCCTATTGTTATTAAATGATTTAAAACTCCAAGACTATGGCACAAGATGAAAACGGCTCCTATCTGCCAAATCCCTCCTTATTTAAACAGTCGTATGTCTCCTCCCTCAAACAGTACAGGGAAATGTACCATGAGAGCATTACGGATTGCAAAAATTTCTGGGAAAAGCAGGCTTATGAATTCCTGTCGTGGGAACATAATTTCAGCTTCGTTAGTGACAGCGATTTCAAAGAAGGGCTGATCTCATGGTTCCTCGGCGGAAGACTTAATGCTTGTGAAAACTGTGTTGACCGCCATGTGAAACACAAAGGAGACCAGGTTGCGATCATTTGGGAACCCGATGAGCCGGGAAATGAACAACGCATTACCTATCGTCAGCTTCAGCGGAATGTATCACGAATGGCCAATGTTTTGCGTCATAACGGTATCCGGAAAGGCGACCGTGTTGCGCTATATATGCCTATGATCCCTGAGGCCGTTTATGCCATGCTTGCCTGTTCCCGGATCGGGGCAGTTCATTCGGTGGTGTTTGCCGGTTTCAGTGCGGAATCCCTTCGTGACAGGATCAACGATGCACGTTGCAAGGCGGTTATCACTGCCGATGAAGGGGTGCGCGGTAAGAAGGTCATTCCCCTGAAGAGGACCGTTGATGAAGCCACCATGGCATGCCCTACTGTTGAGCATGTATTCATTGCCCGCCGTACCGGGGGAAAAATCCCCTTTTTCCCGCCCCGTGATATCTGGCTTGATGAAGCCATGGAGGCGGAGAGGCCCTACTGCCCTATTGAGCATATGGATTCGGAGGATACGTTGTTCCTCCTGTACACTTCAGGCAGTACCGGCAAACCCAAGGGAGTTTCCCATACTACGGCCGGCTACCTGCTGTTCACCGCCCTTACCCATAAATATATCTTCGATTACCACGACGGGGAAGTGTTTGCCTGTGTGGCTGATATCGGTTGGATCACGGGTCATTCCTATGTCGTTTACGGTCCTCTTCTGAATGGGGCCACTACCGTTCTTTTCGAGAGTGTGCCGAATTATCCCGATGCCGGCCGCTACTGGGAAATGGTGGAACGGCTGAAGATCAATCAATTCTATACAGCTCCCACCGCCATCCGGGCCATTCAGCGGGAAGGGAATGGCTTTGTCACAAAGTATGACCGTTCCAGCCTAAGGATACTGGGCACTGTGGGTGAACCTATCAACCCCGATACCTGGAAATGGTATTACAATGTGGTGGGCGAGGGCAGATGTTCCATCGTGGATACCTGGTGGCAGACAGAAACAGGCGGCATCCTCATCAGTCCCTTCCCGGGAGCGACTCCGGAAAAGCCGGGGTCTGCCACACTTCCCTTTTTCGGCATAGAGCCTGTCCTGCTTTCCCCTGAAGGGGAGGAACTGCAGGGTAACGGCGTCTCGGGCCTGCTGGCTATTAAGAAGCCCTGGCCGGCTATGGCCCGCACCATCCAGGGAGATCACAAACGATTTTACCAGACCTACCTCGAACCTTACAAAGGGTATTATCTCACAGGCGACGGCGCTATCCGGGATGAAGAAGGATACTACTGGATCACGGGACGTGTCGACGATGTGATGAATGTATCCGGTCACCGGATTGGCTCGGCCGAAGTTGAAAGCGCACTCGTCTCCCATCCGTTCTGCTCCGAAGCGGCGGTGGTTGGGTACCCGCATGAGATCAAGGGGGAAGGGATCTTCGCTTACGTCATTCTTCACGAGGATACCGAACCGGAAGAAGGCCTGGTGGGAGAGCTCAGGAATGAGGTAAGACGCCATATTGGTGCTTTTGCCACTCCGGACAGGATCCTGATTGCACCTGCACTTCCGAAAACGCGGTCAGGCAAGATCATGAGGCGTATCCTGAGAAAGATTGCTGCCAATGAGGTATCGGATCTTGGCGATGTAAGCACGCTGGCTGATCCTTCCGTGGTCGATAAACTGGTACAACTCAGGGCTAAACTGGAAAAGAGCAGCGAGACGGCGGGAACAGGATCATGAAAGTCCGTTCCATTCGCTGAAAAATTTTAACAGGAATTCCTCCATGAATGCATGGCGGCCTTGTGCGATCTGTTTCCCGGTTTCGGTATTCATCCGGTCTTTCAGAAGGAGCAGCTTTTCGTAAAAATGATTTATAGTGGGGGCCGAACTCCGGTAATATTCCCTGCTGTCGTGGTATTCCCGTGGCGGTATAGCCGGGTCATAGATCTTCCTGTTCCTGAATCCGCCGTAGTTAAAGGCCCTGGCAATACCTGTCGCGCCGATGGCGTCAAGACGGTCGGCATCCTGGACTACCATCAGTTCCGGGGATTTATCGTCTGCTTCATCCGTTCCTCCCTTAAAGGAAATACGAGATATAATATCGAGGACCTTTTCAATGACAACAGGAGCGGCCTCTTCTTTTACAAGGAATTCACGCGCTATTTTCAGACCCTTCTTATCGTCGCCACCATGAAATTTCGCATCTGCAATATCATGGAGCAAGGCGCCCAGTTCGCAGACGAGGGGGTCGGCTTTTTCGGTTTGCATAAGTAATTTCACAGTATTCCATACCCTGACGATATGCCACCAGTCGTGTCCGCCTTCGGCATTTTCAAGCGTGGTCCTGACAAATTCCGCGGTATTTTCAATAAGTGGCATGGGATGATTTATATGAGATATTCAGCATTAAAACAAAAGGAATTCCAGGTTGTTTGGCACCGGTTCATTGCTTATTGGGTTTTTAAACGGATCAGCAATATCCCCTTCATATTTTCACTATTCCCGCGAAACCCATGAAGGCCAGTGCCAGTAAACCGGCGGTTACGAAGGCGATGGGAACTCCCCTCATGGATTTAGGTATATTGAGGAGTTCGAGTTGTTCCCTGATGGCTGAAAACAGTATCAGCGCCAGTCCGAAACCAAGAGCATTGCCGGCCGAGAAAAAGACGCTTTCGATAAGGTTGTTATCCTTCTGAATAGTCAGAACGGCCACTCCAAGGACGGCACAGTTGGTGGTGATCAGGGGCAGGAAAATGCCCAGGGCCTGGTACAGTGACGGGCTTACCTTCTTTAGGATGATCTCAACGAGTTGCACCAGCGCGGCAATGACAAGAATAAAGGTGATGGTCCTGGCAAATTCGATGCCTATGGGTACCAGCAGGTAGGTATACAGCAGGTAAGTCACCGAAGTGGCGATCACCATGACGAACATAACGGCCCCCGTCATGCCCAGCGCTGTCTGGACCTTGTTCGAAACGCCGATGAAGGGGCAGATGCCAAGGAACTGAGTAAGGACGATATTACTTACAAATACGGTCGATATGAGGATGAGTATATATTCCATGGAGCAGGATGTTTAATAGATCCTTTTTTTAAGTTTGTGCATCAGCATGATGAGATACCCCAGTGCGATAAAGGCACCCGGGGGAAGAATAAATAGCAGGATGCCGTCGCCGGGGATGAATTTGTAGCCGAAGAGGGAGCCGTTGCCCAGGAGTTCCCTCACGCTTCCCAGGATGGTCAGCGCAAGTGCGAAACCCAGTCCCATCCCCAGTCCGTCTATGGCTGAACTGAGAAAGGTGTTTTTCGAAGCGAAGGCTTCAGCCCGCCCCAGTACGATACAGTTCACCACGATGAGCGGGATGAAAAGGCCGAGGGCTTTGTAAAGATCCGGAATAAAACCTTTCATGACCAGCTCGACCACGGTCACAAAGGTGGCGATGATCACGATAAAAGCTGGTATCCGTACCTTGTCGGGAATGGCATTCTTCACCAGGGAGACGACAAGGTTCGACATGGTGAGAACGAAGGTGGTGGCCAGTCCCATTCCCAGCCCGTTAATGGCCGAAGTACTCACGCCCAGAGTGGGGCAGAGACCCAGGAACAGCACGAACACCGCGTTTTCCTTTAAGAAACCTTTACTGAAATTCTGCCAGTGATTCATGGATTCAGTTTATTTCGTTATCCGTTTTTTGCTTTTCTTTACTGAAAGCATCGTAAGCTCTATGTACAGCGTCGCAGTAAGCCCTCGATGAAATGGTCGATGCCGTAATCGCGTCCACGTCACCCCTGTCTTTTTTGACCATCAGCCTGAAATTTGCCGGGTTTTTACCTTCAAACTGCACCTCGAAATCTGATTTGTCACGTTCAATTTTCTGTCCCAGCCCCGGAGTTTCCTGGTGTGAAAGTACCTTCACGGCAAGGATGGAACCATCAGGCTTAAAACCTACCATAAGAGTGATCAGTCCGCTGAAGCCTTTCATCGTGTAAGTCTCCACAGCCGTGCCGACAAGCTTCCCGTCGATCCGGGCAGGGTAGAATATGAGGCTGTCCTTATCGGATGCTACCCTGTAACTTTCACGGTAGGGATCATTGCTGAATTCGGGGATAACTTCCCTTATCGCTTCGTTTTTCTTATTGATCTCGACCATCCGGATGGGTTCTTTCGTGTACTCATACACAAAGCCGAGGGTTCCGGAGGCGATAAATGTGACCAGGAAAAGGGTCAGGACCATATTCCTGAAACTGGATTCTTTCTTAGCCATTCTGAACCTCCCCGAATCGTTTTGGTTTGAAATATTTATTAATAAGGGGGGTGAAACCGTTCCCAAGCAGGATAGCGAACTGGACACCCTCGGGGTACGAACCGAAAACCCGGATCAGGACGGTAAGAATACCGATGCCGGTTCCGTAAATCAGCATTCCTTTTTTTGTCATGGGGGATGTCACGTAATCCGTCGCCATGAATATTGCTCCAAGCATCAGTCCGCCTGTCAGAAGGTGAAACAGGGGATCGGCAAACCGTTCTCCGTTCGCGATCCACAATATGCCGGTAAAGACGGCCACCGTCAGAAGGATACTTACAGGGATATGCCAGGTGATGATCTTTTTCCAAAGCATATATATGAGCCCCAGGATGAGGGCAAATGCGGCAACTTCACCTGCCGAACCCTCCATTTTTCCGAGAAACATATCGAAGTAGGAAGGTATTTTGCTCATCACCTCTGAAAGCGGAGTACCTCCGGCGGCGCTTTCGTTGAGCATGCTGAGCGGTGTGGGTCCCGTGGTGGCATCGGTATAGCTGAACCACTGGCCTGGTTCGGGATAGGAGGTCATGGCTGCAGGGAATGAGACGAAAAGAAAGACTCTTCCCACAATGGCCGGGTTGAAAGGATTATTACCCGTGCCCCCAAAGGTCATCTTTCCCACGCCGATAGCCACAAGAGCGCCAAGGATAACGATCCAGAAAGGCAGGTTGGCAGGAAGGCAGAAGGCTAGCAGGAGTCCCGTCAATGCTGCCGAACCATCCAGGTGCATAGGCTTCCGGATCAGGATGTATTTTGAGATAAGATATTCAAAAAGAACACAGGAAAGTACGGATGTGGCAGTGATGATGATCATCCCGGTACCGAAGAAAAAGACAGAAACCGCGAGGGTGGGCAGAAGGGCGAATATCACCCCGTACATCAGCTTTGAGACGGAATCCTGCGTCTGTACATGAGGTGAGGGAGAGACAGTAAGAATTTTCATTATAAAATAATTATGATCTTAAAGGTATAATGGAACCCACATGATCGATTACTATAAAGTTAAAAGTTATCTTTGTGTTGTCATCAATCATTTGGGTTTCATACCATTGTATCTGAAACTTTGTGAACCTGTTAATTGTTTTTCCTGGCTCTGATCAGGGCTCCAACCTTTGATTTGCCGAGACGGATATAGTCCAGGAGAGGACGGTTGGACGGGCATATAAAACTACAGGAGCCACATTCGATACAATCCATCGTCCTTTCCCGTTCCATGCTTTCCCACCTTCCTCTTTCCGAAAGGGCCATGAGCAGGTAAGGCTCGATTCCCATCGGGCATGCCGTGACGCACCGTGTGCATCGGATGCAATTGCGTACCTCTCTCCGGTGAGCTTCTTCCCCGGGTACGATGAGAATGCCCGAACTGCCTTTCGTGACCGGAACATCCAGATTACTGAGCGCTTTCCCCATCATCGGGCCGCCATTGATGACTTTTCCCGTATCTTCAGGGAGGCCTCCCGCAGCCTCAATGAGTACGGCAACCGGAGTTCCGATCCTTACGATGAAATTCCCGGGATTGCGTACAGATTTCCCGGTTACCGTAACCACCCTCTCAATGAGCGGCTTGTTTTTCTGTACTGCTTCGTAAGCAGCATAAATACTGCCGACATTGAAAGCCACAACACCGACGTCGATGGGCAGTCCACCCGACGGAACCTCCCTGCCCAGGATGGCCTGTATCAGTTGTTTTTCACCGCCCTGTGGATATTTCACTTCCAGTGCGGCGACGTTTATCCCTGTTTGTGCGGAGGCAAGATTGGAAAGTACGGCAATGGCATCCGGCTTGTTATTCTCGATCCCGATGATCGCTTTCTCAACGTTCAATGCCCTCATCATGATCCGGATGCCGGTCATCAGTTGGGGACCTTTTTCAAGCATCAGCGCATGGTCGGCGGTAAGATACGGCTCACATTCCACGCCGTTGACCAGGAGATATTCGGCTTTTTTTCCCTGGGGAACGGTCAGTTTTACATGGGAAGGGAAGGTAGCCCCTCCGAGCCCAACGAGTCCGGCAGACATGAGTTTTTGCATGATCTCTCCGGCGGAGAAGGGGATATCGGATTTCAAACCGGCGGAACGATCGATATCTTCCATCCATTCATCACCGCTGGTTTTGATCTGGATGGCCAATCGCCGGTATCCCGAACTGTCGGGAAACAGATCTGTTTTCTGAACGGTACCCGATACCGGGGAATGAATATTGGCCGAGACAAACCCGGCCGAACCGGCAATGAGCTGGCCTGTCTTCACCATGTCGCCCTTGCTCACCAGTACTTTTGCTGGTGCACCTATATGCTGGGAGACGGGAACAGTGACCATGTCCGGCAGGGGGAGGGTTTGAATTCTTTTTCCTGCCGTAATTTTGTTTTCTTTCGGATGAACACCGCCTATGGAAAATGTTCGTAACACTTTTTTTCTCCTGGCTTTAATAATGATTATGCTTGTTGAACTACCGCGGCCGGTTCTCTCGCTTCCTTCCTGGGCGGGAAATTGATCTCCAGGATGGCATCGGTCGGGCATTCAGGAACACATTTACGGCAAAGCCGGCATTTCACGGGGTCGATCCATGCCAGGTTGTTCTCCATGGTTATGGCGTCGAAGGGACAGACTTTCACGCATTTCCCGCATCCTATGCAGGCCACCTGGCAATTTTTACGGGCCACTCCGCCTTTTTCCTCGTTAACGCAGCTTACATAGATCTTCCTGTCCTTCGGGTATTTTTTCCTGAGCTCTATGATATCCCGGGGACAGGCTTTCACGCAGGCACCGCATGCCGTGCATTTATCATCGGAGACTTCAGGCAGGCCCGTCACCGCGTTCATATGAATAGCGTCGAAATCACAGGAATCGACACAGTCACCGCAACCCAGGCATCCGTGCGGGCATCCACCTTCGCCGGTGTACAGGCTGTGTGCAATGGCGCATGAAGCAGCCCCTTCGTAAAGATTCGTCCTGGGACGGAATTCGGGCCGGCCGTTACAGCGCACCACGGCGACCTTTGCATCCTGGGTGACAACCTCGCGGCCCAAAAGGGCTGCTATCTTACTCATTGTTGTATTGCCGCCTACAGGGCAATAAATATCATTGAGATTATCCGATTTAACCAGGACTTCCGCAAAATTACGGCACCCTGCAAAACCACATCCTCCGCAATTTGCCGAGGGAAGCTCTGCTTCCACGAGATCGATGCGGGGATCCTCGTAAACATGGAATTTACGTGCCACGAAGTAAAGGATCACCGCTGATACAATGCCGATGGTACTTAAGGAAATAATGGTATATAAAACGATATTGCTCATAATACAACTGACTTTCTGATCGTGAACGCAAAGGTTCTTTCAAGTTTATTCCGCAACAGGAACAGGATGAAATAGTAGGGGATGAGTGTTCCCAGTGAAAGAAGCCCCGCCCTGAGCTCGGTCAGTCCGGTGCCCGAAAGAATCAATAATACGGTCAATAGCAGGAAAAATGGATAGATATACCCTATGAGTACAGCCTTTGTTCCCATGGATGCTTTCAAGGTGACAAATACCGGGTCCCCTTTATGAAAATTACCGTTGCTGCCCGGCACGGTCACTTCTTTTTCCTTCATGTCGGATGCGGAGCATACCCCTTTCGCATGGCAGGCGGCACAGGCTGAAACTGAAGTGAATTTTACCTTAATACCGTCATCATCAATGGCCTCGATTATGCCCGTATGTTCGATCTCATTACCGGATGACATTTTTTCCTGTTCGGTTGAAAAATCCGGTACAAAATTATAATTACGGTATCATAAAAAGTTGCTTTTTATCATATTATGGGACATTTAAATTAATTTATTATGATTTTAAATAAATTCAGGATTTAGAGGATCCCGGGAAGAATTTGGTGATTTGGTGATTTGGTGATTTGGTGAAGTGGTGAAGTGAGTTGAAACCATTTTAAACCATCTTAAAAAATCCGTGAAAATCCGTTCCGATAGCCATCGGAATCCGTCAAATCCGTGTTCCTCTTCCTTCAAACCATTTTCAAACCATTTCAAACCATTTCAAACCATTTCTCAAACCATTATACCCGGTTTAAAATATTTACTAGCTTTGGCAGCCTAACCAAAAGAATATCCACTGTGAAAAAGAATTTCCTGACGATCCCGTCTCTTGTCCTATTGTCGTTCTTACTCATGAGCTGGGGTTATGACGGTCATTACAAAATTAATACAAATGCCTCCCTGTCATTTGCTCCGGAGATGAGCCAGTTTCTTGACTGGATTTCCATTATGGCTGAACATGCGTCCGATGCGGATAACCGCAAAAGCAATGACGATACGGAGAGTCCCAAACATTACATCGACATCGATAACTACCCGGAATTTGTATCCGGCGGGAAAATTTCCGCAGACTGGGATTCGATCGTAACACAGCATGGTGTGGCTTTTATTATGGATAATGGTATTCTTCCCTGGGCTACTATAGCTGCGTACGATACGCTTGTCCGGTGTTTTGAGAGACGGGACTGGGACAAGGCTGTGCTCGTCGCGGCCGATCTCGGACATTACGTGGCTGATGGTCATATGCCCCTGCATGTATGCAAGAATTACAATGGTCAGCTATCGGGAAATTCAGGGATCCATTCCCGTTACGAATCCACGATGATCAAAGCCCATATCGGCGATATTAACTACGGCGGTTACCCTGTTTCGGTGATTGAAGACGTACAGTCTTACATTTTCAGTTACCTGTATTCAAGCTACGGGTACGTAGATTCTGTCCTCATTGCGGATGATTACGCAACGGAAATTGCAGGCGGCACTAAGTCATTGAATTATACCAATACCCTGTGGAACAGGACAGAATATTTTACCGTGAAGCTTTTCAGTGAAGCTTCACATGCCCTCGCGGAACTTATTTACACCGCATGGGTGAAGGCGGGGAGCCCTTCCCTGGATCCCTCATCCCCGTATTCACCGCTGCCTGTGCCGGGGATCCGCCTGTTGCAAATAGCCCCAATCCTTTTGCAGGTATTACAAATATCAGCTATTCCCTTCGGGATAAAGCCGATATACGGCTTGAAGTCAGGGATCTCAGGGGCGGTTGCGTGGCAACACTCGACCAGGGCCGGAAGGATGCCGGAATGCACCAGGTCGAATGGTCACCCTCCGCCGGATCGAAGGGTATTTACTACCTCATTCTGAACTCGGACAGGGAATGCCGGGTAAAAAAGATGATCATAATAAACTGATCCTGTTACGGGAATCAGATCTGTGAAAAGGGTAGGGGTTCCATGAATATTTTGATGATCCGTGAGACGGTATCTGCATACGCCGGATCAGATGACATTTTTTTCCAGTCCGGATCACTCCCAAAAGCTTTCCACTGCTTTTCCCTCTCCTCCATGTTTTCAAAAGCCAGCATGTAGGTGAGGCAGGGAAGGTTGTCGCCGGTCAGTACTTCGCTGTAGAAGACAGGACTGAAACCATTTTTCAGAAATATATCGATCTCTCCGTTGTTGAACATGGCGATCTTCCTTCGAACGGCATCTTCATTATAGCCCTCGTAGGTGCGGATCTCGAAAAGTTTCTTGCCCTCACCAGGCTTCCTGAGTGTGGAAAATTCCTCAAAAGCGAGAAGAAGATCACTTTTAAACCGGTTGAAAACAGGGCTCGTTGCAGGTTGTTTATCATAGAATTCAGATGCTTTCCTGAATTCATCATCTTGTTGCAAAGAGCGGGCTATCCTGAAAAAATCCTTTTCCGACGAATAAGGGATCAGTACATATACCACAGCCGGCTCGGCGTTTCCGAGGGGTACAAAACATCCGATATTCGCGGCTCCCTTCCGGTTCAGCGCCGGGATCAGGGCCTCTTCGAGATACTTGTTCAGGTCATTCTGGCGGTTATTGCGGATCATTTCATATTGCCTTAGTTCATAGACCATCCGGTCCGCATCTTCATTTTTCCGGTCTCCCGTGGGTATAAAGCCGGAACCGGCGGCAGCTGCACCGATGAATGAAGATTTTACAAAAGTTCTTCTTTGCATGTGATTTGGTTTCTAATTAGATATAAGGGAATTGTTATAAAATGCTCCTCTACAGGTCAATGTTTCCTGATTATGATCAGATGAATGAAATAAAGATATGAAATAGTACTGAATATAAAAATCTGATTCTAGCTTATTGAAGACCAGTTGAACGTTTTTGCGTACAGCCTTTTTAACTGCTTCAGCAACCCCGAGTGATCCTCATGGGTAAGCGCGGGATCCGTTTCAATAATTTCCCTGGCGATATCCCTGGCGTACTGGAGGATCTGTCCGTCCCTCCCCAGGTTGGCGATCTTGAGGTCGAAGGGTATCCCGCTTTGCTGGGTGCCTTCTATATCGCCTGGACCGCGAAGCTTCAGGTCCACCTCTGCGATCTCGAAGCCGTCGTTGGTCCGCACCATGGTTTCAATTCTTTTGCGGGCATCGACGGACAGTTTATATCCGGTCATAAGGATGCAATAGGATTGGTCGGCACCCCTTCCGACGCGTCCCCGAAGCTGGTGGAGTTGCGACAGTCCGAATCTTTCCGAGCTTTCGACGACCATGACCGAGGCATTCGGAACATCGACTCCTACTTCAATTACAGTGGTCGCAACGAGGATATGTGTTCTTCCGGCTTTGAAATGGTTCATTGAAATGTCTTTTTCCTCTGGTTTCATTTTACCGTGCACAACGCTGACGGCATACTGCGGAGGTGGGAATGCCTGCACGATGGCCGCATAGCCGTCTTCGAGATCCTTATAATCCATTTTCTCTGATTCCCTGATCAGCGGATATACGATATAGATCTGGCGTCCCCCGGCGATCTGTTTCCGGATAAAACCATGCATCCTGAGGCGTTTGCTGTCGGTGATATGAATGGTTTTTACCGGCTTTCTGCCCGGTGGCAGTTCATCGATCACAGAAACGTCCAGATCACCGTACAGCGTCATGGCCAGGGTACGCGGAATGGGGGTTGCGGTCATGACAAGTACATGCGGTACCAGTTCGCTCTTCTTCCAGAGCCGTGCCCGTTGTGCAACCCCGAAACGATGCTGTTCATCGACGATGACAAGCCCCAACCGCTGAAATTTAACCTTCTCCTCAATAAGGGCGTGGGTGCCGACGAGTATATTAAGCCTGCCATCTTCGAGTGTTTCATGAAGGTCGGTACGGGCTTTTTTACGCGTCGAGCCGGTGAGGAGTTCCACGGTGACATCCATACCGTCCAGAAATTTCTTGAGTGTGTTAAAATGCTGGATGGCGAGAATTTCAGTAGGCGCCATCAGGCAGGACTGAAATCCATTGTCGAGGGCGATAAGCATACTCATCAGCGCCACCAAAGTCTTTCCGCTTCCCACATCGCCCTGCAGGAGACGGTTCATCTGTTTGCCTGACCCCATATCACGCCGGATCTCCCTCAGCACCCTTTTCTGCGCGTCCGTCAGTTCGAAAGGCAGATTCTGATGATAGAATGTATTGAAAGTCTCACCAACCTTTGTGAAAACATAACCTTTATAATTTATATCACGGACGGAACGACTGCGTAAAATGTTCAGCTGTATAAAGAATAATTCTTCGAATTTAAGCCTGTATATGGCTTTATTCAGTATGTCGGGGTTATTCGGATAGTGAATGTTCCGCAGGGCTTCATCCAGCGGAACAAGGCCTGCTTTTTTCAGCAGCCATGCCGGCAGCGTTTCCGGGAAGGGATCCTTTAAAAGATTCAGAAGGTTTTCGACGAGTTTCTGTACGGCCTTACTTGGAAGGTAATTGTTCTTCATCCTCTCCGATGTATTGTAGACCGGCTGAAGCCTGGTTGTCAGGTCCCCTGCTTTTGAGATGTCGTCGATCTCGGGATGCACTACATTGATACGGCCGTTGTAAACTGATGGTTTCCCGAAAACGATGTACTCCTTTCCCGGGATATAGGTTTCCGTGATCCATTTGTACCCTTTGAACCAGAGAAGCTCGATGGTTCCCGTACCATCGGTGAATCCGGCCGTAAGACGTTTCTGTCCGCGTTTTGCACCCGCGAACTCATAACCGGTGATCCTGCCGCGAATCTGGATATTGGGGAGGTCTCCCTTGACCTCGCTGATGCGGTAGATCCTTGTTCTATCGACATAACGGAACGGGAAATAATAAAGAAGATCCCTGAAGGTATGGATATTCAGTTCCTTCTCAAGAATCTCTGCGCGCTTTGGGCCTACTCCCTGAAGAAATTTTATTTCGGTATCGAGATATTCATGCATGACATGGAAATCAAGTTTTAAAGATCGGAAAAAAACAGGGATTGGCAATGAGGGAATTTTCGGGAAGAATAATATGGAACACGGATTCCGGTGGCTATCGGAACGGGTTTAATTGTTTGAGATGGTTTGAAATGGTTTGAAATGGTTTGAAATGGTATGAAATGGTTTGAGATGGTTTGAGATGGTTTGAAATTGTTTGAAATGGTTTGAGAGAAGAGGAACACGGATTCCGATGGCTATCGGAACGGATTACACAGATTAACACCGATTTTAAGTAGGTGACCGTGACTTTTCATTCACCAAATCACCAAATCACCAAATCACCAAATTCTTCAACTCCAATCAACAAATCAACAAATCAACAAATCAACAAATCAACCAATAACCAAACATCTATGGTACATATTTTGCATCTTTCTTTACCGAAAAAAAAAATTAGTCATGAAAAAATTTATGATTTTACTGACAGGTATACTGTTTGCAGGCATTCTTGCCATACCGGCAGATGCTTTCGGACAGAAAGTGAAAAAATCATCGAAGGACAGTACTCTTCAACTGAAATTCCAAAACACGGAGTATATGCTTAAAAACCGTGATTTTGTGCTTGAGGCCGATTATCTTGCAAATAGGATGGGTGATAGAGTCCCGGTGACTTCATCCCTGAATTTCATTTCCGTCGATTCGGCAAATTCCGTACTGCAAATAGGAAGTAATACCGGCATGGGATATAATGGTGTAGGCGGCGTGACCGCGGAAGGAAACATTACCCGGTATAAATTACAGACGGACCAGAAAAGGAAGAGCTTTTATCTTTCCTTCAGTGTAACAACTGCAATCGGATCATATGATATTAACATGTCGATTGGGGCCGACGGATATGCCAATGCCACCCTTTCGGGTATCCGGAGCGGGCAGCTGATCTATACAGGCTATCTGGTGCCTACCGGACAATCATCTGTATATAAAGGTTATAATACCTATTGATAAATCCGGAACAGACATAATCAAGTTTCCATATCCGTATGACCGTGTAACACTTTGGGCATCCTGTGGAATTTATGGGAAACCCTTCCATCTGACGGATGCAGGTTCAGCATAATCTGCCGGGAATTGAGCATCTGCCGGTTATTTCCGGATAGGAGTGTTCAACATTTATGGTATTCCGGAGTTAATGTAATAGAGGGAAGGTAATGCCGGTCCGGCAAGACCCCGCTTCTAACATTATTGCCTGTATGAAAAAGACAATGATCTCATGGATATTCCTGGTAGTTATCGCGATGATCGTTCCCGTTGTATTTTCCTCACGCATTAATAATCCATTGGTACTGGTCACCTCTGCCGTCATTTTTTTGTTCCTGCTGCTGTTTTTCAGGCTTACTGTGAAGGTCGACAGCCATTACGTGCATTATATTTTCGGCATCGGGCTCGTCAGGGGTAAATTTGCCCTGGAAAATATCGACGGATGCAGGCCCGTGCGCGATATCTTCCTGGGATGGGGGATCAAATACAGGCCGGAAGCCACCATTTTGAATATTTCAGGCAGGTATGCCATTGAACTGACCGTACGGGGTCAGAAGGCTAAGGTGCTTATCGGCACCAATCATCCCGAGTCCGTATGTGAATACATCAATTCCAGGCTTATGAAACCTCTGCATAAACCGGGGAGGAAGAATGGGAAGGGGAATTTGGAACACGGATGAAACGGATCCATACGGATCCTCACTGTTTTTTAGGAAAGTGAAATCAACAAATCAACAGATTATTCTGCACTCCTGCATCCATGAAAATCTATATAGATCCGCTTGATCCGTGTTCCACATTCATGTTTCCTCACTACGGCCGGATCACCCTGTTCAAAGCCCCCGGGATCTGCAGGAGATCGTAATCATGTTCAAAAACGAGGTACCGGTTGCTCCATGTGGGCGAGAATTTCTCTTTGAAACTGCGGAGCCCCTTATAATGGGAGAATGAGCGTATTTTTTCATAAGCGAACTTCATGGACCGCTCGGGGAAATTTTTCGGGGAATCAAAACCCGACATGGGCGCAAAGCCGAGATTCACATATCTGTAGTTCCGGGATTTTAAATAGCCAAACAGCTCGATCAGCAGGAAATCCATAATACCATTGGGAGAATCTTTTGTGTTCCGGATGAGATCGTAGGTGGCTTCATTGTTCACAAAATCGGGAATGAGGTTCAGGAATGCAACGATCATTTCTTCCTTGTTCTCAACGGTGATTACAGTCTGTTGTTTAAGTTCTTCCCACCTGAACATCCCCTGGGAAAAGATGAGTTCGGTCCGCCCCGTATCCTCCAGCCATTCGTTAGAGACCGATTTCAACTTCTGGAGCAATCCGTCCTTGAGAGGGGGTTCATGTATGCTCGACTGATAACCTCCGGCAATGACTTTATTCAATGCATTTCTCAATGATTTTCGCTGTCCGCCTTCAAGGGAAAACTCATTGAGATCGACCACTCCTTCCTGGCCGAGCAGCATGATCTTCCTGGAAGGATTCCGGTACAGCCGCAAGCTGCTTTCCGGAACACGGTAGTAAACGCTCTTCAGACCGTTATCGTAACAGAAGGCATCGAATTCCCGGATACATGTGCTTCTTTCTTCGTCCGAAGCGGCAACCGGATCCTCCAGTACCACGGCAAATCCGCCTGAGATCCTGTAGGCGAGGAAGGCATTGTGTTCGCTATTGAAAAAGAAGGATTTATCAGGATATATTTTAAAATAGTCAAGCGCTGAACGGCCGAATTTTTCCAGGAGTTCCCTGGCATACTGAGTCTCTTCCACAGAAGGTGAATGCCGGAAAACATAGGGCCGTATAAGGGTATATACAAGAAAGGACAAGCTAAGAAACCCGCATACATTGATGGAGAGCAGGAAATCACGGGCAAATTTTCCCTGGGGATGAAGATCGCCGCTCCCGATAAGGAAATAATTGGCGATCGTATATTTCACCGATTGAAGAAGACTGAAATCGATGTTGAAATGTCGCCTGTTAAGAAAGTAAAATCCGATAATACCATACACAAGCACGGCGAGGATACTCATGAGTGATGTCTGGATCCCGACATACCGGAGTTTTGGGTTGCCACGGATATAGTATTCTTTCCGGGTGGATAAAAGGATTACAATGGCTAAAAGGGAGACCAGGGCTTCCTCGTAATCTATGGCCTTGGTGATATGTCCCACCAGCGATACCAGGCTTAGGAATAGTGCGATCCACCAAACCGACCGCAATCCCTTAAGCATAAAGGCGGCTGTTACAAGCATGAAAAGTCCGGCCGTGAATACGAAATAATTGGATGCATTGATGGCATCCACCGGGAGAAAATCTTTAAGCAGGGTGAGGCGTGATGAAATCGCCGGTGTAAGTACGGAGATGATATTGATAATACCCAGCATGAAGAGCAGGAAGGCGGGGAGGACCCTCATCAGGATCCTGTTTATTTTAAGCAGGAAGCTGATGATACCGGCAAAGAGCGGTAACCAGAATTCGAAAAAACGGTAGAGAAGGGTGATGGCCAGGGCTTCTACATTTGAGTACCCGAAGCGCATGATTACGAAGGTCATCGACAATTCGATGGCTCCCAAACCCCTGAGAAAAGGTGAGATGATGAGAAAGACCACGGCAACGATGTATCCGGTGACGGCGGTGAAGAGGGAAGGTTCATAACCCATGGCCTTCATGGCGATGAACAGGTGCAGGATCCCGGTAACTTCAATGATCAGGGAGTATAAAACGGTGATGAAAAAATGACGGCGTTCGATTTTATTATTTGCGAGATCGTCCATAAATACCTGGGCCGAAGGAATGGCTTTTTTAATCGCGGTATACACCCGGCGCTTGTGGATCACCGAGATGTAAGCCATGTATAATATCGCAATAATAAAAATGATACCGCCCAGGGCTAACCATTCGCTCCGGCCCACTGATCCTTTAAAAAGCGCATAGAAAAATGCCGGCAGGGCAACTATGATAACCGATAATATTCCTACGAAGGCATATATGGAGGACGCAAAATTGATCTGTGACCTGGTGACCCCTTTCTTTTCTATTTCCCGTGTAAAAAATGCCAGGGAGGAAATGCCCCCGGCCGGCAGAAAAATACTGATCAGGTTTCTTTTCAGGAAAAGGATTATCGCCTCCCATAATCCCAGGCGGGTTCCTACGGAACGGAAGGATGCAATGTACATGAGGCCCTGCAGTACGATATAGACAAAGGTCAGGCCGATGCCCGTCATGATCCACAGGGAATTGCTTCCGGAAAGCACCTGCTTTACCTGCTGTACCTCTCCCCGCTGATGCTTTACAAACCATATCCCCAGACCCAGGAATAATAGGGTAAGAATGAACTGTGCGATGATCTTCCTGTTCTCACGTATAAAAGGCAGGCTTCTGTCTCTGACAAAGCCTGAAATCATAGACATGGGCAGGGTTGTTCCCGTCTTTTGCCGGGCCGGGCTTTCCGTCATTTTCAGGATTTTTTTTGTAAATCGGGATCAGGCACCCGTTTGTCGGTGATCATTTAATCACTAAAATAACATATTATTCCCGGAATTGTGCAATCGGCACCCATAATAGATCAGGTCCCGCCCTCCGGAAATTTTCCGGGGACCTGGAATAGGACCAATCCGGGGTTTGTCTAATACCATGTGGTTTTACCCGGGCGGATATCATTTCCGTGCCCGGTTACGTTATACCTGAAATGGAGAGATTCCGAATACTTAAAAAATACCTTCGCCACCGGCTCATTTCAGGGCATCGTAAGGGACATGGCATCCATTCCCCCTTCATGTTCAGGCTGGTTTCAGAGGTCATCTTTGGTAAAACGAAAAACGGTGAACTGGCCAAGGTTGGTCGCTGGCACAGCTCGCTGTTGAAAAACAGGCAGAAGCTCATCTTTGGATCTCATGGGGCAGGTTCGCATGCGGGGAACGCGGAAAAACGCAGGATATCCTCCCTGGTGCGCTATTCTTCGGTGCGACCCCGGTATGGTCGACTTCTTTTCCGCCTGGCATCATACTTTCAGCCGGCGGAGATACTCGAACTCGGGACAGGCGTGGGAGTCAGTGCTGCCTACCTGCATACGGGTGCCCCTCTTTCCCGTATGACCACAGTTGAAGGGGCAGAGCAAAAATCCGCTTTCGCCAGACAGGAATTTTTAAAGAACGGGTTTCCGGAAACCGAATTCGTGCAGACGCGGTTTGATGAATTTCTCTCCGGGTGGAAACCGGCCGGACAGCCACTGATGATCTTCCTCGACGGAGACCATGCATACGAGGCTACAATGAAGTATTACAAACAGATATTAACTTATGCAGGTCATGATACCATCCTTATCCTCGATGATATTCACTGGTCGGATGATATGGAAAGAGCATGGAGTGAAATAAAAGGGGGGAAGAAACCGGCCTTCACAGCCGATCTTTTTTTTATGGGGATTGTATTCTTCAGAGAGGGAATCATCGGGCAAAATTTCATGATAAACTTTTAGCATATGGTTTTAAAATATAGTTTATATAATTAAATTAGTGAAAATTTAGAAATCCGGAAAAAATGGACAAGATCATTGAACTTGAGAGCATCGTTAAAAATTACTGGATTGGCACTATCGTGGTCAAAGCACTGCAATCGGTTTCCTTTAGCATTGACAGGAATGAGTATTTAGCCATAATGGGACCCTCCGGGTCTGGTAAATCTACACTTATGAACCTTCTGGGATGCCTTGACACAGCTACCAACGGCAAATATGTGTTAAACGGGACTGATGTCAGTAAAATGGATGATAATGAACTGGCGGATGTAAGGAACAGTGAGATCGGTTTCGTCTTCCAGACGTTCAATCTGCTCCCCAGGTATACCGCATTGGAGAATGTGATACTGCCACTTATTTATGCCGGGAAATCAAAATCTTTCCGGGAGGAGCGGGCGATGAAGGTTCTCGGGGATGTAGGTCTCAGCGACCGTACGCACCACCGGCCGAATGAGCTTTCAGGCGGGCAGCGGCAGAGGGTAGCCGTGGCCCGTGCACTGGTGAACGATCCTTCGATAATACTCGCCGATGAACCGACCGGAAACCTTGATTCAAAAACTTCTGAGGATATCATGGCACTCTTCGGTGAAATCCACAGCAGAGGCAATACCGTAATCCTTGTTACACATGAAGAAGAGATTGCGCGACATGCCCACCGTATCGTCCGGCTCAGGGATGGTTTCGTAGATGCCGACTATGTCAATGAAAACCCGGTGAAATCCTTAATTAATATCTGATCATATAATAAAAAGGGAGGTATTTTTGAAAATTTATACCAGAGGAGGTGATAAGGGAACCACAGCCCTGATCGGGGGACGGCGTGTGCCAAAATATCATCAGAAGATTGAAGCCTACGGAACCATCGACGAATTGATGGCCTTCACGGGCTCACTGATGGATTCGAACCATAACGGCGATAACAAAGATTTATTTCTCTGGATACTGGACAGATTGATGACTATTGCTTCACTTCTCGCCTCAGACGGTCAGGAAACCGGGCTTCCGAAACTTTATCCCGAAGACGTCCGTAAACTCGAATCGGCAATCGATGCCATGGAGGAAAATCTTCCCGAACTGCACTCGTTTATCCTCCCCGGCGGTCATCCAACGGTTTCACTTTGTCATGTCACGAGAACCATATGCAGGAGAGCCGAAAGAATTGTTATAAAAGTGTCTGAAGAATTCAGGGTTGACGAACTGGCAATCAGTTTCCTGAACCGGTATTCGGATTATTTATTTGTGCTTTCAAGATTGATTACCAGGGAATTACAAATTGATGAAATTACATGGAAGCCAAAGTTGTAAATCTTAAAAAAGTTTTTATCTTTGCGCAATTTTAAAATAACAAAAATTCAGATAAAGGAAATTTTTGTATTATGTATTGGACACTTGAACTTGCATCTAAACTGGAGGACGCACCATGGCCTGCGTCAAAGGATGAACTGATCGATTTTGCGATCAGATCCGGGGCGCCTCTGGAAGTAATTGAAAATCTTCAGGAAATTGAAGATGAGGGCGAAATCTATGAAAGCATTGAGGATATCTGGCCCGACTATCCGAGCAAGGATGATTTCTTTTTCAACGAAGACGAATATTGAAGAATAAATTTTAACTGCATTCCCGTTAATTTATACCGGGGAAGTTTGTAATATAACCCTCATTGGTATATTCCTTTCCGTAACCGGCTTTATGCAAAGCACCTTTTAATTTTAAGGTTCCCGTAATTCCCCGTTTTTTTAAAGATTGAGATCCGGAAAGGTTATGTTTTTTCGTGCCTGTCCCTGATCCTTCCTCAACCGTTGTCATTCTTCTTTAACCGGTCCGGCCGGTGAAGGGGTTGCATTCCCCGTTTTCCATATGAAAACTTCTTCAAGGCTGTGTGGACGGTACTCCCCGAACCACCGGAAATTTTTGAAGTACCTTTCGTTCTCCGGAAATTTTTCGAGGGGATAATACACCAGGTTCGGATTTACAAGGTAAATGATAAGATGCACCTTGTTCTTATTGAATTTTATCTCCAGATCGGCGCTCTCGGCCTTATTGACACCGATGTACTTATTGCCTTCCTTTGCGTAATAAATGGTTTGTGAATTCCCATCCACATCAATGCGGGTAAGTTCATTGTTTTCCAAATAGCCGGTCATGGAGCGGCCTTTGATCTGGTTGTACTTAATCGAATCTTCCCTCGAAATAATGAATGCATCGTTAGTCATCTCAAGGTGGTCGGCCTCCTGATTCCGGATATAGAGTTTGATGAATTCGGCTGTAATCTGGTTCTCATCCGACCATATCACAGGTTCGCCGAAAAACCGGAAAACGGAATCCGTATCTGTATATACCAGGGAGTCGCATTTACCCTGCATATCGGGTCTGAAAAGCTTAACATGCCGGTAGGCTTTTATGATGTTGAAGTCGGGGATCGTGTCGGGAACGGATTTAAGGGTATCTGCATGGACATATAGGCTGTCTTTGTCATCATCGACCTGGATCATCAGCGCCCGGTCTGTGAGCATGGCATATTTCGATTTTTCGAGATAAATGGCCTTGTTCCCCTTCAGAATGACATTCTGAACACTATCCACCAATACCACGTTGTCGAAAGCCTTCCCCAGGCCTGTCTCCCGTTCATAATAGAGACTGTCTCCGCTGAGGGTTTTTCCGTCACTCTCCAGCCAGGCATTCTGGTTGAACTGGGAGATATTGTTTTGGGTATCGTACCAGCCGTTCTCGCAATAAATGTAATTACTATCAGCAATGATATCCGTAGGCCCCAGGAAGTATGCTATTTCGGTGACGGAATTGTATTTGAGTGTATCCGAATACATTGTATAATCCGGGTTGATAACCACTACGCTGTCTTTAAAGAAAAAGAATTTCTGCTTCGAATAATAGTTTCCCTGGATGCTCTCCAGGGTATTGTCACCATTCACGATCCTGCCTCCTCCGAGGTAGTATGCGAGATCGGAGTTGAAATTGTAATCGATATAATCCGTGGTAAGCCGGCTTTCCTTATCGATGAGTATCACGTTGTCACGCACGTTTGCCATCCGGGTATCACCGCGGTACTTCAGGAAATCGCCGTATAGATCCAGTGTGTCGCCCTGCCAGAGATGAACATTACTATAGGCATCCACCATGTTCTCTTCGGAATAGTAGTAAGCGCTGTCGCAGGTCATATAGACATCTTCATGTTTGAACCTGACATTCCCGATCAGCCGCTTTGCATTATTGCCAAGTTCCTTGTCAAATTCTATAAAATTGGCATTGATGTCTATCTTATGAACCTGCTGGGAAAAAATACGGACTGGCAGGAGGAGGAAAAGGGACGTCAGGAGGACCAGGAGGATATATACAGGCCTTTCAACCCGGCAGGACGGATCCGGGGCCGGTTGCCCGTCCGGAAACATCAAAGCATTAATGGGTTCAGCCTGGAACATTTCCTCGTATTATCAGTGGATCGATATGGCAGGGTTCCGGAACAGCTCAGTTTTCAGCTTTCAGCCAGCCGTTCCTGATAAAGTCACAATCCATGAATGAATCGTCGATCCGGATATAGGTATCTTCCTGTTTATCCTTTATCCATTTGTCAACAATTTGCTGTTTTTTATGACCCAGTGCCATCATCTGAAGGAGAATATAATCCTGTTCGAGGTTGGCCTTATGCGGATTCGTCCTGGATTTTAAACGAATGACTTTATATACGGTCTTGCCGTTTTCATCGGTCGATTCGTAGGGATCGGAGATCTCGCCAACTTTAAGATCCCTCACTACAAGGTAATCCTTTGTATCGAGCTGTTTGAGTTCAAATTGTGACGATCCGGACTGCGGATTCACGACCAGTCCATTGTTCAGGGCCGTGTTTTTATCCTGTGAATAATAACGGGCTGCATTGGAGAAGCTTATACTGTCTTTACGGACAGCCCCAATAATGCTGTCGAGCCGTGCAATTGCCTTTTGCCTTGCATCCGGACTGATCCTGGGCTTCATCAGTATATGTCTTGTATCGACACGGTCGTCTTTGCGGTCGACGAGCTGTATAATATGGTAGCCGAATTCTGATTCGATAATCTTTGATATGCCACCTTTTTTAAGGGAAAAGGCGGCTTTGGCATAGGCCGGATCAAGTTCACCCTTGCCCATATACCCGATATCTCCTCCATTTGAAGCCGATGGTCCTTCGGAGTATAACACGGCCAGGGTCTCAAAACTCTCGCCGTCCATGATACGTTTCCTGAGGTCCAGGAGCTTTTCTTTCACCTCGAAAATGGCATCCTCGCTAAGCGGAGGATAAGCAGATATCAGTTGAATTTCCACCTGGGCATCTATTGTGGGTATGCTGTCAGGATTCATGCTGTTGTAAAACTTCCGCACTTCCGAAGGGGTAACCTTTATTTCGCCCGTTATCTTTTGTTCCATCTGCTGTGTGATCAGCTGTTCACGCATTGATCCGCGGAAATCCTCCTTGATCTGGAGTATGGATTTGCCGAAATATTTTTCCAGTTCTTCCTGGCTCCCTATCTGGTTGATGAAATACTGCATTCTTTCATCCAGCTGGGTGTTTACCGTACTTTCCGAAACCTCAAGGCTGTCGATCCGGGCCTGATCGAGCATGAGTTTCTGTTCAAGGAAGCTCCTGAAAATATAGCATCTTAAATCAGGTTCCTGGATACGCTGCGCCTTCATCTGGAGGTATTGGCTCTCGATGTCGGATTGAAGAATGGTATAATCACCGACCACAGCCACCACCTGGTCTATCATGCCTGGCTGCGCCCCGGCAGTCAGACCGGTAAAAAGGGTAAGGAGTATGGGTAGGAATTTAAAATGATGCTTCATTTGTTTTTTAGTGCTTAATAAATTTCGACCTGGTTCCGGCTCAGTCCTTCTTTGTAAACGGTATTTTCCAGGTCCTGTAAGTATTCGATCTTCCGTTTGTTCATGAGAACACTCCGGATATTGTTCCTAACCAGTTCGAGCGGCGAAACTTCACCTTCAGGGATCCTGGCGATGATATGGATGAAATGATAAAATTCCTGATCACTCGTCTCGATATTCCGGTTATAGTTGAGGTAGCGGCCGGGATTGTCTATTTTCAGCGGCGTTTCGGCGATAAGGTCGGCGAACCTGATCCAGTGGCCGTCGTCAATGATGCATTTATCCGCGAATGTATTGCAATACTCCTGAAATTCCCTGAGATCTTCCTCCTTCTCCGACCGGTACCATTTTCTTACCTTACTTATTTCGGGAGCCTTCAGAGGGACCTTTACATAATTCACCCTCACCACATCCGAACTCAGAATATAATTGGAAGAATTCTCCTGGTAGAAGGATTCAATCTCTTTTTCCGGAATGATAGTATCCAGGTTTTGTGCAAGGAGGTCCTGTTTGTACTTGAAAATAATCAGGGATGTCCGGTAATCCTCCACCTGCTTTCTGACATCCTTCTGGGTATCCGGAAGGTTATCTTCCGCCTGCTTCAACAGGAGCTGGTTCCTCACCCATTCCTCGACAAGCCTGCGTACGGTCTTTACACTGTCTTCGGGAGCAAGTCCCTTCTGGACATGCTCCATAAGATCTGAACGGTAGAGAAAGGTATTGTTCACCCTGGCCACAGGATTTTCTTCTGTTGACTGTTTCTTTCCGTCACAGGCGAAAAGTGCAACCAGAAGGAATAGCAAGAGACCGGGTTTTTTAATTTGCATTTCTTAATCCCTGATTTTTGCCAGTACATCCTTGTTGATGTGAACCGGGTATTTATTCCGTAATTCGCTTACCCATTTATCTTCCAGGAATTTTTGGTAATCGGCGGTTACAAGTCCGCGGGCTTCTTCAAGTTTCCTCACCTGGGGAGGGAGAACGGATTTAATATATATGAATGCGGGTTTACCTTCCTTAACGAAAGTTTTGCCAATCCCTTTCTCCCAGTTGGTAGTGTCCACATTCACGTTATCCCCCTTCTCAAACCGTCCGTATTCCATGGTTACGCAGGGTACGGTATCGCCGGGGCAGAGTTTTGAGAGGAGGTATGCCTCGCTGAAATTCTTTTTGCTGCCTTTTTTCTCTGTTAGTTTCCGGGCTTCGCCAAGAACCGTGCTGTCATTGACGGTGATGGTGTATGCTTCGGCCCTTTCACCCCACATGTATTCATTCCTGTGATTTTCGTAGTAATTTTCAAGCCCTGCAGAATCGTTAACCGCTTTAGACCAAACCAGTTTATCAGTCAGATCAAAAAGAAGGATCCCGTCGTGATATTCCTGGAGCACGTTCCTGAATTCAGGATATTTTTCTTCAAGCCTGCTGTCTTCAAAGGCAGTTAATTTTTCTTCCACGAATTTATCATACATATCATTGAGGTATATGGGAAGACTGATAGGATTTGTCTTAGCCTGACTCTTTTCAAGATATGCCGCAAATTCCCCGGCTTTCATTTTCTGATCGGCAATGGTGAAAAGGACCAGGTTTGAAATAGAGGAAGGAATGTTGTTTTCCCATGTTCCGCTGAAAACCGAGGTGTCTACATGGGAAACTACCTTGTCAAAATTCGCAGGGTTAAATTTGTAGTTGTATTCCTCCTTCATTTTTGCGATGAAAGCCTGTTTCCGCAAGAAGCCGCGAGGGCCGTTTCCAAATTTGGGAATGATATTGGCTTTTTCCTGTTCAAAGGTCCCGATGCCTTTTTTCCCCAGTAGTTTCACGAGGTGCCATCCGTAGAAAGACTGGAAAGGTTCGGTATAATCACCTGTATCTTTCAGGGCAAACGCGGCATTTTCAAATTCTTCGATCATCTGGCCGGAACTGAACCATTGCAGTTCACCGCCTTTCTCGGCAGAAACACGGTCATCCGAATTATTCCGGGCCAGATCTGCAAAAGAGGATCCGTTCCTGAGACTGTCGTAAACAGCGTATATTTTTTCCTTAGCTGCTGCGGCTTCCCCCGGATCCTGGGACTGGGGTGCCCGTACAAAGATATGGGCAACATGTACATTTCCGCGGGCCTGCCTTACATCCTGGATTTTTAAAATATGGTATCCGAATTGAGTGCGGAAAGGCATTGAGATTTCGCCAACCTGAGTATTGTATGCAGCATCTTCGAAGGGGAGCACCATCCGGAAGACCGTAAACCAGCCCAGGTCCCCGCCGTTTCTCTTGACCGAGGGATCATCGGATGTTGCCCTGGCAACCTTATCGAAATCCTCACCGTCGAGAATACGTTGCCGGATATCCATGATCTTGTTCCAGGCATAAAGGGTATCCTCAGGGGATGCTTTGGGATCGAGACTTACCAGGATATGACTTCCGTGGATCTCTTTCTTCATCCGTTCATAAGCTTCATGTGCAAAACGGTCCACAGCGTCCGGATCCGAAAGATAGGGACGTGCAAGCTGGGCACGGTAGGAATTGAATTCATCGAGGAAGGCTCGTGTGGTATCCAACCCCCGGTTTTCGGCCTCAATAACCTTCAGCTTAAAATTGATGAACATGTCGAGGTATTCTTCCACAGATTGTTTCTGTGCCATGCTCTCATCGTTATTCTTCCTGTAGATCCGTTCGAATTCGCCCGCGGTGATCTTTTTATCGCCAATGGTCATGAGTACGTCGTCATGATAGTCCCTGCTGCTTTGTGCATGAACGGGAAGGGCGAGGATAAAGCAAAGTATGATAAGAAAAGAGACTGATTTCTTCATAATTAAATACGTTATTGTTTTTAATGGTGCAATAATAAACGGAATTTCGGTCTTCTTATTTTCTAGCGGCTGAAGGTCGCATCATTCATCCTGGCATCACGATGGGTTGTAACAGGAACAAAGAACTTAACGCTCCCAGCCCTTTTCACCTTCCTTGTCCGGGCTGCCTCTACTTCGGGAGATATATTTTTGTGAATCACACGGATACCTTTTTCACGGACAAAAATCAGACCTTCAGAAATTATATTATCCTCTGTAAATGACATTGATGTATTTTGGTTAAATTTAAATTGTGTGAAATTACAAAAAAATAGAGAATCACGACCAGATTTTTTTATTTCGTCGATGCGTTACCTTTGTACTGATGCCGTATGTAATGATACAGCCTGTGAGAAAAAGAACCAAACCCCGGGATCAAAATGCAGGCTGGTTAACTTTTTATTAGTGTAACATATTGACATACAGATGCTATATGGCTTGTTACGGCATGAAAATAAAGTTCCGGGACGCTGATTTCTGAAACGCTGATTACCCTAAGAAATAAGAAATCTTAAAAAATGTTAAAACTGTAATCTTAACAAAGGATATCATTGCCCGACTTTCAGAAAATACTGGCCCAGTACTGGGGCTATAACGATTTCCGGCCGTTGCAGGAGGATATCATCCGGTCCGTGTCGGAGGGCTTCGATACCCTGGGCCTTATGCCAACCGGCGGAGGAAAGTCACTGACCTTCCAGGTACCGGCCATGGCGATGGAGGGAATATGCCTGGTCATAACCCCTCTTATCGCCCTTATGAAAGACCAGGTTGAGAATCTTAACAGGCGGGGGATCAGGGCGGTTGCCATTCATTCCGGGCTAAGACGGGAGGAAATCGATATTAACTTTTGATAATTGCATTTTCGGGGATTTTAAATTCCTGTATCTCTCGCCGGAACGGCTTGCTACGGAGATGTTCAGGGTCAGGATCGGGAAGATGAAGGTATGTCATTGTCGCCATTGATGAATCACATTGTGTCTCTCAATGGGGCTATGATTTCAGACCCTCATATCTTAAGATTGCCGAACTCAGGGAGATCCATTCCGGGAGTGCCTTTCCTGGCGCTGACAGCCACAGCCACACCCGAAGTCCTGGACGATATTATGGAAAAACTTGCCTTCCGGAAAAAAGGGTATTCAGAAAAAGCTTCGAGCGGAAGAACATTACATACAGGGTAGACCCGGTAGAGGACAAATGAGGCGGTTGCTTAACATTGCCGGTGACATCCGGGGCAGCGGGATCGTTTACGTCAGGAGCAGGAAAAAAACGCGCGAGATCGCCCGGGTTTTAACGCAGCAGGGGATCAGCGCCGATTATTATCATGCAGGTCTCAGCTATGAAATCCGGAGTGCCAGGCAGGAGGAATGGCAGAGGGGAAAAACCCGCATTATCGTTGCTACGAATGCCTTCGGCATGGGGATCGATAAGCCCGATGTGAGATTCGTGGTCCATACCGATTTGCCGGATTCCCCTGAAGCCTATTTCCAGGAGGCGGGAAGGGCAGGAAGGGATGAGGAACCGGCCCTGGCCGTACTGTTGTACAGTGAGCCCGATAAACGCGTGGCCGAACAAAGGATCGTCACTTCATTTCCTGAAATATCCACGATCCGCGAGGTATACCATGCGCTGGGTAATTATTTTCAACTGGCCACCGGCAGCGGCAAAGGCCAGAGTTTTGATTTTATCCTTTCCGATTTTCTTACACGGAATCATTTCAATGCACTGATCGCGCATAACAGCCTGCAGATCCTGCAACGTGAAGGATACCTTGAATTGAGCGATGAGATCAACAATCCTTCCCGAGTACACTTTAAGGTCGTACGCGACGATCTTTATAAATTCCAGGTCTCGAATGTCCATTTTGATGGATTTATCAAACTTTTGCTAAGATCGTATTCCGGGTTATTCTCATCTTTCGTACCTGTCGACGAAAACCTCCTTGCAAAAAGATCGGGAATCACACCCCATGATGTATATACTTATCTCTCCAAACTCTCTTCATACGGAATCATCACCTACATTCCCAGGAAAAGGAATCCTGTAATCACATATATCGAGGAGAGGCTCGACCGGAAAAGCCTCCGTTTCTCAGCGGAAACATATAAATTCCTGAAAGAAAGGTTCATCGAACGTATCCGGACCATGATTGCCTATGCTTCCGGGACGACAAAATGCAGGAGCCGGTTTTTCCTTGAATATTTCGGAGAAAAAAATCCACCCCGGTGCGAACAATGCGATGTATGTCTCAAGGAGAATGATCCGGCGGTGGACAAAGAACATTTTGAACTGATCCTTGAAGGGATCCGGAAACAACTGGAAGGAAAATCCATGAGCATTACCGAGCTTGCCGAAAGCCTGAAGCAACCGCAGGGAAAATTTACCCGGGTATTTCGGTGGCTGCTCGATCATGGCAAAATTGTGAAGACGGGCACTAATTCCTTCACGTGGCATCAGGAGCAGTAATGAGAAGCTAAATAGTATTAGAAAGAAAACTCGATGGCCCTTCGGCTCCGCTCAGGGACCGGTCAATTCGATGAACGAAGAATATAAATAATTTGTAACTTTGCATAAGATCCGGAAAGCAATGGGGAAACTGCATGACATGGTATATTCCGATGAAGTCCTTGCCTTTGTCAGGCAGGCAGGACATTTTACATCGTTGCTGATGGAAGAAAGGGAAACAGACCGCAAAGAATTTGTGACTTCTGTTTTGAAGATCATGCCTTCAATGTATTCTGCCCTTTTGAGAATTCCGGTCCCGGAGCCCGTTTATGAGGAAGGGAATGAGAAATTCGTGAGTGAAGAAGATTGGGCATCCGTTTACAAGCGGGTGCGTTTCATCCTGAGGTCCCAGAATGAATATACCGATATCCCGGAAGATGAGGAATATGACAGGGCAGAGCTCACCACCAGGGAGGTTTCCGAAGACCTGGCCGATATTTTCCAGGATACCCGGGATTTTGTCGAGCTGTACCGCAACGGCACGGATGAGATCATGAATGATGCACTCTGGGAGTGCAGGATGAATTTCGAGACGTATTGGGGAAAAAAACTATTGAGGGTTTCTTCCGCACTCCACCGGATCATGCTGAGGGATGAAGACACACTCGACAGGATGGACAGTGAGTGGGAGGAAAAACACGGCGGTAAGGAGATCAACACGGACGAGTGGTTTATCTCAAGGCGCCAAAAAGATTTGGGAGGTGACAGTGATCTTTAGCAGTGATATCAGTAAGGAGGAAATAAATAAGCTTGAACCGGGGGCATACAATGGCAGGATATGGATCGTGGAGAATCCGGCTGATATGGACCAGGTAATGGAAAAGATCACCGCCTTTGATACGGTGGGATTTGATACGGAGACAAAGCCCAGCTTTAAAAAGGGGAAGCTGAACCATGTCTCCCTTATACAGATCGCGATACCCTCGGAAGTGTATCTTATCAGGACAATCTATACCGGTTTCATGCCGGCCCTGATCTCCTTTTTTGAAAATGAAAATATAAGGAAGGTTGGGGTTGCACTTCGTGATGATATTGGCAAGCTTCAACTGGTCAAACGGTTCACTCCCCGTGGATTTATTGACCTCCAGGAATATTCAAACCAGTTCAACATTGAAAGTAACGGGCTGAGGAAATTATCGGCGATCGTACTTGGCATCAGGATCTCAAAATCCGCCCAGCTGTCAAACTGGGAGGCCGACACGCTGACCGAAGCACAGATGGTTTACGCGGCGACGGATGCATGGGCCTGCCTCGAGATCTACAACAAACTGAAAAAATCAGTCAATAATTATGGCAAGGACTAAGCTTATCCTGAAGCCGGGTAAAGAGCAATCCGTAAAACGTTATCACCCCTGGATATTTTCGGGTGCGGTAGCCGATATGAAGGGTGCCGCAAAAGAAGGCGACATCGTAGATATTTTCGACAGCGGGGGAGAATTCCTTGCATCGGGTCATTACCAGAAAAGTTCCATTACTGTAAGGATCCTCAGTTTTACAAACAGGGAATTCGACCAGGCTTTCTGGAGTGAAAAGATCCTGAATGCCTGGAAGCTCAGGTTGGAAACGGGGCTCGCGGGACAAGAACATACCACGGTATTCAGACTCGTTAATGGAGAAGGAGATGGTCTTCCCGGGCTGATCATCGACTATTACAATGGCACGGCAATATTCCAGGCTCACTCGGCAGGGATGTACCTTGCGAGGGACCAGGTTGTGAAAGCACTTACCAGCCTGCCCGGAGTGCCCGTCAGTTCCATATATGATAAAAGTTCCTACTCACTTCCCTACAAGTCCGGGTTAGATACTTCCGACGGCTACCTCTTTGGTGAGCCCGGCAGCGTAGAGGTAACCGAAAACGGGCATCGCTTCAACGTTGACTGGAAGGAAGGGCAGAAAACCGGTTTTTTCATCGATCAAAGGGATAACCGTCAGCTTTTAAGCCGGTATTCGGGTGACAGGAGAGTGCTCAACATGTTTGGGTACAGCGGTGGATTCTCAGTTTACGCGCTGGCAGGGGGAGCTTCCCTTGTACATACCGTCGATTCGTCAGAAAAGGCCATTGAGCTCGCCCGGCAGAATGTTATAATGAATTTCGGCGGGGATGCGCCCCATGAAGCTTTTGCAAACGATGTCTCTGATTTCTTCCGCAGGACAACGGAAGTTTATGACCTCATCATCCTGGATCCTCCCGCCTTCGCCAAGCACCAGGATGTCCTGAACAATGCGTTGCAGGGATATAAAAAACTGAACCGCCGCGCCTTCGAGCTTATCGCCCCGGGTGGCATTGTCTTTACCTTTAGCTGTTCGCAGGTAGTGAGCCGTGAGAATTTCAGGAAAAGTGTTTTCGCTGCAGCGGCAAATACCGGGCGGCAGATCAGCATCCTTCACCAGATGTCGCAGCCGGCGGATCATCCCGTCAGTATATACCACCCGGAAGGTGAATACCTCAAGGGGCTGGTTCTCAGGGTTGGCTGATTTATATTATGGTATTGCACAATCCCGGGAACGTTCTCTCGTAGTGATAAAAATTGTATTTCATTACAATAAATACACATATTTATTGTAATGAGATACATAATTTTATTAAAATAATTGTAATACGTTACATAATTTTATTAAAATAATTGTAATACGTTACAAAAATAATGGATCAACATTATCCGCGTAAACCCATCGTTGCGGGCCGGTCGCGACCGGCCCCTACGAAGGTAAAAATGTTTCAATCGCTGAGATAAGATCATCGGGTTTAATGGGTTTGGAAAGATATCCGTCAAATCCTGCCTTCAGAAATTCATCCCGGTCTTTTTCCATGGCGAAGGCAGTCTGGGCAATGACGGGAACCGATGGGGACAGTTTTCTCAGCTTTTTCAGGACTTCGATCCCGCTGATATCGGGTAACCTGATATCAAGCAAAATGAGATCAGCGCCGTGTTTGGTGAATTGCTCAATTCCGTCAATCCCGTTACCGGCCAGGATAAATTCATAACCCTGGATGCTGATAACTTCGGAAAGAAATTCACGGCTTGCCTCATCATCTTCAATGATGAGAATGGTTGGTGTCTTAGGTTTCATGAGTAGTGTAGTTCAGGTTCGTTTTCAGTGACTCGCAAATTACGATGAACCGCACGGGGATAATAAAATGGAAGATTAAGGGGATAAAATTCCCGGAAAGGGGAGGGCATATGTATACCATCCTATCAATCCGGTCAGTGCAATAAACTTCAGGGAGAAGGGTATGATAAAGGTTTCATAGGAAAACCTTCGTAAGCATCCATACCAAATCCTCCCGGGTTCAAAACCAGGTTTAATACGTTTTATCCTTTTAATTCCTTTTTAGCATCCTCGACGATGCTATATCAAATTTAATTAAAAAAATCATTTTACGGTCATAAGAAATTTATTTTTTCAAGGTTTTTTCAACATCTTTTAGGTGAAGAGATTCCTTTTTAATAATTTGCACTTTCAAATCCATGAATCACCGGCCATGAAAAAGATCATCACCTATACGGTATCCCTTACCCTAGGGATCTTCATGCTTTCTTCGTGTATCAATCTTATCGATAACTCCATATCCGGGAATGGTAACGTAGCGACAGAGAAACGTGAGATTGGCTCATTCAATGCCATTCATGCTTCTGCCGGGCTCAATGTGATCGTGAAATTCGGTGAACCCTCCGGTGAAATTGAGGTGGTAGCCGATGAAAACCTCCATGAGTATATTCGTACGGAATTGCAGGGTGATGTGCTCCGGATAAAGGCGGAACGGTCCATTCATCATGCCCGTTCCAAAGATATTTATGTTTCCGCAGGAAGCCTTAGAGACATCAAAGTCTCAAGTGCCGCACAGCTGAAAGGGGAAAACAGTATGGTTACCGATGATCTGGCGGTTGATGTAAGCAGCGCCGGCAAAGTGGATCTCGACGTTGATGCCAGGGATCTTAATGTTGATGTCAGCTCCAGTGCGAATGTAAATCTCTCGGGTACTGCCAGGCATATTATTGCCAGTGCAAGCAGCGCAGGTGAGATTCATGCCGATGATCTTCAGGTTGAAGAATGCGAGGCCGACGCTTCCAGCGCAGGCCAGATCAGGTTGAATGTCACGGGCCGGCTGACAGCGGTGGCAAGCAGCGCAGGATCGATCCGTTACTCCGGAGATCCCGAGATAAAAAAAATGGAGACTTCCAGCGCAGGGAGCATCTCCAAACGATGAACTATTTTCTGATCCCCTCGAGCATACAGAGGAAAGTGTATTCCATGGCGATATCCCTGAATTTCTCAAAACGACCTGAAGCCCCGCTGTGACCCGTTTTCATATTGATATGCAGTAAGATATGACTGTCCCCGGTTTTCATATCTCTTAGCTTAGCCACCCATTTTGCCGGCTCCCAGTACTGCACCTGTGAATCATGAAGTCCTGTCGTAACAAGCAAATGCGGGTAATTCAGGGCTCTTACATTGTCATAGGGCGAATAGGAAAGGATGTACCTGTAATATTCAGGGTCGCGGGGATCCCCCCATTCATCATACTCACCCGTTGTAAGAGGTATACTCTCGTCCAGCATGGTGGTCACGATATCAACAAAAGGGACGGCGGCAACCATGCCGTTAAAAAGGGTGGGTCTCATATTTGCCACTGCACCCAGTAACAATCCGCCGGCCGAACCCCCCATTGCATAAAGATGTGGAGGAGTTGTGTAGCCCTCCTTAACAAGATATTCGGCGCAGAGGATAAAATCATGGAAGGTATTCTTCTTTTTCAGAAGCTTCCCGTCATCATACCATTCCCGCCCGTAAACCTGCCCGCCGCGGATATGGGCGATGGCAAAGATGAAGCCCCTGTCAAGCAGGCTCAACCGGGTTGAGCTGAAGGAAGGATCGATGGTAATGCCATAGGAACCATAGCCATAAAGTAACAGCGGATTTTTACCGTTTTTTTCCATCCCCTTCCGGTACACCATGGAAATGGGTATCCGCACCCCGTCTGCGCTACCGGCATACAGCCGCCGGGTCTCATAATCGCCGGGATTGAAATCACCTACAACTTCCTGTTGCTTCAGAAGCGTTCTCTCCTTTGTCCGCATATCGTAATCGTAAACGCTGCCGGGAGTGGTCATGGAAGTATAAGTGAAGCGAAGGATGTACGAATCGAATTCGGGATTGACAGAAGTATGGGCTGAATACGCTTCTTCTTCAAAATCGATGTAGTGTTCATCCTTCCCCTCCCAGCTCCGGACCTTTATCCGTGTTAATCCGTCCTTTCTCTCTGAAATGACAAGATAACGGCTGAAAATATCGATGGACGACAGGTAAACATCCTCCCGGTGTGCAATGAGCTCTTTCCAGTTCTCCATTCCCGGACTTTTAACAGGTGCCGACATTAGCCTGAAGTTCCGGGCTTCATGGTTGGTGACGAGGTAAAAATGATCTTTGTAATGGTTGACACTGTATTCAAGCCCTTTTTTCCGGGGCTGAACAATTGAAAATTCACCTCCGGGATTACCGGCATCGAGGTAGCGGTATTCGTCTGACAGGAGAGAGTGGGCCCCGATCATGATAAATTTTTTCGATTTGGTACTGTATACGCCGCATACATAGGATTCATCGGTCTCCTCGTATACCTGGGTATCATGCATAAAAGCCGTTCCCAGCTTATGTTTCATGATCCTGAAAGAACGCAGGGTTTCAGCGTCCTTCACGGTGTAAAAAAAAGTCTCATTATCACTGGCCCATGCCGCCGAACCCGAAGTGCCCGGCAATGTTTCACTGTATATATCGCCTGATTCGAGATCTTTGATATAGATGGTATAAATACGGCGGCCGAGGGTATCGACCCCATAGGCAAGCAACCTGTTGTCAGGGCTGACAGACAGGCCGCCGACACTGAAATAGGTATGGCCTTCGGCAAGACGGTTAACATCAAGCATGACCTCTTCCGCTGCGTCCAGGCTGCCTTTTTTCCGGCAGTATATCGTATATTCCTTTCCTTCCTCGTACCTGGAATAGTAGAAATAACCGTCCAGGAAATAGGGCACCGACATATCCGTCTGCCTCATACGGGCAATCATCTCATCGTAAAGAGCCTGTTCAAAATCCTTCGTATCCTTCATCACTTCCTCACGGTATTTGTTCTCCTCCGTGAGATAACGTATGACTTTCGGATCTTCCCTGTTCCTCAGCCAGTAATAATTATCCGTCCGGGTATGGCCGTTAACGGTAATGTCGTAAGGTATCTTTTCTGCTACCGGAGCTTTCTTCATTTCTAAATAGTGTTTGCCAGAAAACTCGATGACCCTTCGGCTTGGTTCATCGAATTGACCGGTCCCTGAGCGAAGCCGAAGGGTCATCGAGTTTTCTTTCTGATACTAATAACCTTAAATGGCAGGTTTATATGTTGCTGCCTTATTCTTTGAATAGTGTTTGGTCCGTGAGCCGGAGAATGATTTGAACCAGCGACAGGATTGGGTTCACAACCGCCGGTTTGGAGGTGATCGTTCAGCGGACCATAAGGGCGACAGCCACTGCACCTTTACCGGCATGCAGCCCGATTACGGGTGAAATATCGATCACCGATAAGGGTTCCTTACCGGTAAGCCCGGTCAGCTCCTTCCTGAACCAAAAGGTATTTTCTTCCTCGTTTGCATGCAACAGGATATAATCCGCCAGTTCCTTTTCATCCAGGAAATTTCTAACATGTTTCATCACTTTCCTCATATTTGCCTGCTGACTGAAGGCTTTATCGAAAAGTGTCGTGCTCCCGTCGGGATTGATCGAAACGATGGGTTTGATATTCAGGATCCTTGCAATCCTTCCCTTCAGCGGGCTCACCCTGCCGCCCCTTATAAGGTATCTGATATCTTTAACGCTGACGAAAAGCTGCGTATTTTCACGCCATTTGGAGAATTGATCCACGATGGTATCGTGATCCTGTCCTTCCTCGATAGCCTTGGCTACGCGAAGGGCAAGCAAACCGAGCGCTCCCGAAACCTGGCATGAGTCGAGCACCGTGATCTTTTTCTTCATCTCCTTTGATATACGTTCAGCCGCATTCTTACTGTTTCTGAACGTTCCGCTTAATTTCCCCGAAAGTTGAACGGCTATAACCGAATCATAATGCGTAGCCAGGTGAGAGTACATATTAAGGAATGCACCTTCGTTAGGCTGTGAAGTGGAGGGAAACTGTGTTGCATTCTCCAGGAGGCTGAAAAAACGGGAGGGCTGAAGGGTAATTTTATCGATGTACTGGCTTTCCCCGAAATGAATATTCAGCGGAACATAATGTACCTGGTAATAGTCGGAAAGTTCCGGCGGAAGATCACACGTTGAATCGGTTACGAGGGCGATATTCCATTTGCGGGAAGTGACAACCTCGTTTTGCTTTTCCATATCGTCGGCTTTCTGAAAAGTGATGTTGCCGTATTTTTCCAGTTTTTCGAAAAGAAGGGGCGGGTCATCGGTATGAATATGCAGCCGGACCATTTTTGAAGATCCGGCGATTACGATGGAATCGCCCATGGAAATGATCTCTTCCTTTATGGCCGCTTTGTTGACGTTTTCCCCCCGGATGATGGCTTCGGTGCAGTAGCGGAAATGAAAATCTTCATGGGATATGCTTTTAAACGGGGCTTCTTCAATGGCTTTGGTGGAAGCCAGGATCTGCAGTTTCGAACCCCTTTTACGGATCCCTTCCAGGATCCCTTCCAGGAAAAGGACGAAACCTTTGGCCCCGGCATCGACGACATTGGCAAGGGTAAGCGCTTTTAATTTCTGTGTGGTGCTCGCAAGCGCATCGGCAGCAATTTCGTAGGCGCGTGAAAAAAGACGCGAAAAATCATCGATGATATCTTTTTGGGAATAGATGAAATCAGCCCACTCCCGGATAACAGTCAGCATGGTTCCCTCAACGGGATTGGCAATGGCTTCATAAATATAAGCAACCGATTTCCGGATCGTCTCGGCGAATGCATGGATGGTGAGATGGGGCTGATCGCCCGATTCAACACTCATCCCATAAAGGAATTGTGCGAAGATCACCCCTGAATTGCCCCTGGCGCCATTCAGCGCAGCGAGAGCTATCGCATCGGCTGTCACCTTGAAAGAATCATCAGGACGGGCGTTGTCGATGATGAAACGGCAGGTGGAGGCAAGGTTGGTCCCGGTATCTGCATCCGGAACCGGAAATACATTGATCTGGTTCAGCAGTTTCTGATTTTCAAGTATTTTATTGGCCCCGGCCAGGAATATGCGGTAATACAATTTTCCGCTAATACTTGTGATTTTGTCATTTTTCGTCATTCCAGGGAATTTTTACGGTTTTTTGCGGTCGAAAAAGAAATATATCGTGAAATTTCCGGAAAAACCCGACCAAAAATAAGATAATTTTACCATTTAACACTTTCAGGACTCTAAAAGTTAAGTTTATAAGGAAAGGAATTCGTAATCTAAATTACTGTATTAACAGGGATTGGGGATTTAGGAGGGTTTGAGATGGTTTGAGATGGTTTGAGATGGTTTGAAATGGTTTGAAAGAAGAGGAACGCGGATTGAAACGGATTTTGAGGGGTGATCGCGGATTTAATTTAATGGTTTCCGATTGTTTGAGATGGTTTGAATTTTTGGATAGATGACAATTCAATCAACAAATCAACAAATCAACAAATCACCAAATTTTTCGGGGAGTTTAACCACAGATTACACAGATTATCACAGATTAAACTCCGTCGATTATCCGCACAAATCCGTCAAATCCGTGTTCCTCTTCCTCTTCCACTTCACCAAATCACCAAATCACCAAATTCTTCGGGGAGTTTAACCACAGATTACACAGATTATCACAGAAAAAGTTGTTTGAGGATTGTTTGAGTATAGATTTCGAGATCTGAGGGTCCCATTCAATCAATAAATCAACAAATCAACAAATCACCAAATTCTTCCGTGTTCCTCTTCCTCTTCCACTTCACCAAATCACCAAATCACCAAATCAAAACTTAAATCGGGTGGGCGATAACTTCGCTTCGGTTTTCCCTCGAAATCATTTCAAGCTTCACATCGATGAATTCATTCTGCCGTGTTTTCACCCCGGGGATGATAACGGGAATATAGTGCTCACCATACCCTTTGGCATGGCCGCCGGCATCCGGATTTTCCACCAGAACCCGCTGCTTTTGACCGAGCATCGTGAAATAATACCGTTGTTTGTTCCTGTCGGAGATCCTGCGTATAACCTCGCTCCGTTCGGCTTTCACCTTTTCAGGGATCTGGTCATGCATCCGGGAAGCCCGGGTGCCTGTCCTCTTTGAATAACGGAAGGTATGGATATGGCTGAAACCCGCCTGGGAAGCCAGGTCACATGTCTGGCGGAATTCTTCTTCGGTTTCACCCGGGAAGCCTACAATGATATCGGTGGTGAAATTAAAACCGGTATAGGTCCGGCTGAATTTCTCAACCAGGTCCATATATGATTTTACCGTGTACATCCTCCGCATCTGGAGAAGGATCCTGTCCGACCCGCTCTGGAGACATAGATGAAGGTGGGGCACAAGCTTCGGATGGCTGAACATTTCCGCGAAGCGGTCACTGAAGCCGTCAGGTTCGATGGAAGATATCCTTACCCTGAAATCGCCTTCGATGGCGAGGATCTTTTCCAGGACATCTTCGAAACGGTTGCCTTCATAATCATAACGTCCGATGTTTACGCCGGTGATGACGATCTCCCTGAACCCGTTCGCGAGCACACGCTTAACATTATCGACAATGTCTCCCACAGGACGGCTTACCGCTCTACCTCTCACCTGTGGAATGATACAGAAGCTGCAGAAATTGTCGCATCCGTCCTGGATCTTGATAGACGTCCGGGTATGAAGACTTTTCTCCACGGCTTCAAAACCGAAGACATCTCCCGGAACGGAATCCGGGTGAAGGATCTCACCTTTGAAATGACTGTCAACAAGAGAAAAGATGGTGTTCTTGTTTATATTTTCGATAACGTAAGTGATCCTCTCCTGCCGTTCGAGTTCCTCCTTGCGATGGTTTACCATGCAGCCGGCAACAACGAGAACGCTGCCGGGATTTATTCCCGTCGCCTGGTTGATATAATTCCTGGATTTCTGGTCGCTCTGGTTCGTTACCGTACATGTATTGATAACTGTAATGTCCGATTCCTCACCGAAATCCACGACCTGGTAACCGGCATTGTGGAATTGGCTGACCAGGGCGTCCGTCTCATACTGGTTCAGTCTGCACCCCAGGGTTTTGAAAGCTATTTTTTTCATCTCCGTCACTCTCACAAATATTATGCGAATCCTTCGGGCCTCAATGATGCGATCTCAATTTTTTCCGTCTCTCCCTCGAGTGAAAATTCCGTGGAACCCGTTATCCGGATATCGGTGAATTTACCGATCAGGCTGTCGCGGGAGGATGGGAACCTGACATTGATCTTTCCTTCCGTCATTCCGCTGAGATATCCGGGTTTCCTGTCCTTTCCCGTTACGAGTATCCGCAGCCGTTTCCCGATGAGCGATTTATTATAACGGGCCGAAACTTCCGCCAGGACTTCCGAAAGATCGTGAAGCCTCCGTTTTTTCTCTTCCTTGTCTACATCATCTTCCCAGCGATAGGCAGCGGCTCCGGGACGGGGAGAATACTGGGCGATATAGGCCATATTGAATTCAAATTCCTTCAGGGCATCGACGGTATGCCTGTACTGCTCTTCTGTCTCACCGCTGAATCCCACGATGATATCGGTGAAAAGGGTCGCATCCGGAAGTTTTTCACGAATGTAATTTACGATTTCCCGGTAATCGTTAACCGAGTATTTGCGGTTCATGCGGATCAGCACCCTGTCGTCGCCCGACTGGAGAGGAAGGTGGACCTGCCTGGCGATGCATTTATAGCGCGCCATAACATCGATAACCTCCGGTTTCATATCCCGCGGATGGGGAGAGGTGAAGTATACCCGGAATTCCCTTCCCGATGCATCGCCGGCCATCCCGATATTTTCAAGGAGCTCCGCAAAAGTAATTTCTTTTCCCTTTTTATCAAAGCCGTATGAATTCACATTCTGACCCAAAAGGGTAATCGACTTGTATCCTGCCCTGATAAGCTTACGGACTTCATTCAGGATCTCCTCCGAAGGTCTTGAAACCTCCCGCCCCCTGGTGTAGGGTACGGCGCAGAAGGTGCAGAACTTGTCGCAGCCGTTCTGAATAGGAACAAAGGCTTCGAAATCCGAACGATATGCAGGCTGAACATTCCAGAGAGAGAAGATATGATCGTTTGCCGGGATGCTGAGCGGATTCCCGTTGAATCCCGCTGCCGTGACCACACCATATTCGCGGATCATAGCCGGAAAACCGCCGGCCTCACTCATCGGGAAGATGAGGTCGAACAATTTGAGGAATTTTTCCCGGTCAGCCGGGAGCATGCAACCCGAAATAAAGGTGACCAGGTTCCTGTCGTTTTTCCACCGGTTCCATTTGTATATCCGGGAATACACCTTGTCGATGGCTTTCTGGCGTACCGAACATGCCAGGATCCCGAGCAGGTTTGCCTCCTCTTCATTTTCCGTATAAATATATCCCATTCCCCTGATGATCGTATGCATACGCTCACTGTCGGAGATATTCATCTGGCAACCCAGGGTGATCAGGTGATAATACATCGCTTTCCTTCCTTCCTAAAAATAAACTTCCGTGTACATCTGTGATTGTGAAAAACCCTTCTTCTGTAAAATATCCATGGAGTCGAGGATCATATTACTGTTTCCGCAAAGATATATAAGAACGTCACGATCGAACTCCGCAGTGTGTAAATAATCAGTTACGCGTCCCTGAAAATCACCGCTTTTATCCCGTGAAGTGCAGGTGACATAACGTTCAGGAGTGAAATGATCTTTGTCGTATGCCTCATCGATGGTTCTTATCCCGTGGATCAGGCTGTAATTTGCCTTCGGGTATGACCGGATGAAGCTGTGAAATGGTGCAATACCCGTCCCGCTGGCAATGAAGACCAGTTTTTTGAAGCTGGGAGGCTGGGCATTGTACATGAAAAAGCCGTATGGCCCGTTAATGTCTATCGTATCGCCCTTCGTGAGCTTGCGCAGCCTTTTGCTTACGATGCCTTCTTCCACCTCCCGGATCAGGATCTCAAGATATTCATCATCCGTTCCGCTGTAAATCGAATATTCCCTTGATTCGGCCGATCCGTGCAACCCCGCAACGAGGTGTTGTCCCGGTTTGAATTCCATCCCGTTCCTGCTGAACCGCAATACATATGTGCCTTTACATAGATCCCTCACCCGGTCTACCACCCAGGGTCTGACCATTTCTTTAATATCGTACATTTTCAAAATTTTGCTGCAAAGTTAATTTAAACCCGTTAAAAATAAAAAACAGGTTGGGGTTGGTAATGTTCAGGGCAGGGGCAGGTCGGGACCTGCCCGGATGTTAAAACGTATCAAACGACCTGCCCGGACGTTAAATGTATCAAACGACCTTTCCCCAGGCAGGTCGCGAACCGTCCGGACCTTAAATGTATCAAACGACCTTTCCCCAGGCAGGTCGCGAACCGTCCGGACCTTAAATGTATCAAACGACCTTTCCCCAGGCAGGTCGCGAACCGTCCGGACCTTAAATGTATCAAACGACCTTTCCCCAGGCAGGTCGCGAACCGTCCGGACCTTAAACGTATCAAACGACCTTTCTCCAGGCAGGTCGCGAACCGTCCGGACCTTAAACGTATCAAACGTCCTTTCCCCAGGCAGGTCGCGACCTGCCCCTGCGGATCATTCCGCATCCTTCATCGATAATTGGATCCGTTTTCTGGTGGGATCCACTTCCAGAACTTTCACTTTCACATGCTGGTGTAATTTCACCACATCGTTGGGATCTTTGATGAACCGGTTGGCGAGCTGTGAAATATGAACCAGCCCGTCCTGCTTGACTCCCACATCCACGAAGGCACCGAAATTGGTGATGTTCGTAACGATACCGGGGAGGATCATCCCGGGCTTCAGGTCCCCGATTTTGAAAACATCCGCTGAGAATTCAAAGACTTCTATTTTCGACCTCGGATCCCTGCCCGGCTTTTCAAGTTCCTTCATGATATCGTTCAGTGTGGGAAGCCCGGTATTTCCCCCGACGTACTTTTTAAGATCGATCTTCGACCTCAGGTCCCCCGAACGGATCAGGTCGGCGGTTGAGCATCCGAGATCGGCGGCCATTGATTCCACGATGTGGTAGCTCTCAGGGTGAACGGCCGTATTGTCCAGAGGATGTTCGGGATCCTCGATCCGGAGGAAACCCGCAGACTGTTCGAATGCTTTCGCACCCATCCGGGGTACCCTGAGGATCTGCTGCCTGTTTCTGAAAGCCCCGTTTTCCCTGCGATTATCGACGATATTCTGCGCCAGCACCGGTCCAAGTCCCGAGATATAGGTCAGGAGATGTTTACTCGCGGTATTGACGCTCACACCTACCAGGTTCACACAGCTTTCAACTACCTGGTCGAGCCCCGATTTGAGCTTGTTCTGATCCACATCATGCTGGTATTGTCCGACGCCGATGGATTTAGGATCGATCTTCACCAGTTCGGCAAGGGGATCCATCAGCCTTCTTCCGATGGAAACCGCTCCCCTCACGGTGACGTCATAATCCGGGAACTCATCCCGGGCAACCTTGGAGGCGGAATAGACCGAGGCCCCCGCCTCACTTACCACAAACAAGCGGATGTCCCTGTCAAACCTGATGTTACGGATAAAATGTTCCGTTTCACGGCCGGCTGTACCGTTACCGATTGCTATGGCTTCGATCTTATATTGCTGAACCAGGGTGTCTATTTTTTTTGCAGCGTTGCGGCGGTCTTCCTGCGGGGGATGAGGATAGATGGTGGCATTATGAAGAAGGTTCCCGAGTGCATCCAGGCAGACTACCTTGCAGCCGGTGCGGAATCCCGGATCGATGCCAAGAACGGGTTTCTGACCCAGGGGGGATGCCAGCAGCAACTGCCTCAGATTTTCAGCAAAAACCCGGATGGCTTCATCATCCGCTTTTTCCTTTGAGGATGCCTTGAATTCATTTTCTATTGAAGGCGAAAGCAGCCTCTTCCATGCATCTTTTACCGCTTCT
Source organism: uncultured Bacteroidales bacterium (assembly GCA_963771005.1). Classification (GTDB taxonomy): domain Bacteria; phylum Bacteroidota; class Bacteroidia; order Bacteroidales; genus DASQZK01. Next base: position 1,502,519 of record CAVYRO010000002.1, on the reverse strand, counting down.
TCCACCTGCCGGGAAGCATCGTAATACCCTTCAACGAACATCTCAACCAGGGATGAAAGGACTTTTTCTCCTTCGGGTTCAATCGTCACCTTCAGGAATCCCTCCTGTTCCCCGCGCCGCATGGCAAGCACACGATGTGAAGGGCATTTTTTCAGATGTTCGCTGAATTCAAAATAATCCTGGTATTTTATGCCTTCTTCCTCTTTTCCCTTGATAACTTTAGAATAGATCACTGCATCCCTGGCGAAATAATTTCGGACCGTATTCCTGGCTTTCACATTTTCACTCACCCATTCCGCAATGATATCGCGGGCTCCCCGGAGCGCATCCTCTGCGGAGGGAACTTCTGCAGTGATGAATTCTTCAGCCTTTTTATTGATCTCCGCCTCCTTTTGTTTAAGAATGATCCTGGCAAGAGGTTCCAGCCCTTTGTCACGGGCGATAGAGGCCCGGGTCCGTTTTTTCGGTTTGTAAGGAAGGTAAAGATCTTCGAGATCCGTGATGTTGTTACATTCTTCGATCCTTTTTCTCAGTTCCGGTGTGAGCTTATCCTGGTCCTCAATCGTTTTAAGAACGGTAGCTTTTCTCTTGTCGAGTTCCCTGAGACGGTTAAGCTCATCTTTGACCGTACCCACCTGCTCTTCATCCATGCTCCCGGTCATCTCTTTCCTGTACCGGCTTATGAAGGGTATGGTTGCACCCTCTTCGAGCAGTCTGATCGTATTGGAGACCTGTCTTTCGCCCAGTCCGGTGAGACCGGCGATCACATTTGAATATTCCTGCATAAGGATTTTTTTTATGAACCCAAAGGTTGGAAATTTGTCTGAATAATAAAAAAAGTTCGCGATTCCGCGGTAGGAAAAGGATGGTTTGAGGATTGTTTGAAATGGTTTGAAATGGTTTGAAATGGTTTGAGATGGTTTGAAATGGTTTGAAATGGTTTTAAGGAGTTTCACCACAGATTTCACAGATTATCACAGATTAGCTCCGTGATCACCCGTCAAAATCCGTGTAAATCCGTGTTCCTCTTCCACTTCACCAAATCACCAAATCACCAAATCTTCACCCGGTGAAGCTTGTAAAACTGAATTATAAGTCAGTTCAATGGAAAAACATATTATATTTACTTACAAACCGGGCGGGTTGTCTCTGAAAACCAAAAATCTTCCTGTATTATGAGAAACATCCTTATCACCGGGGCTACCGGAAATGCCGGAATACTGATTTCGGAAGAGCTGCGGCACGAGAAGGACATCAATGTATTTGCGGCTGTGCGCGGGGTGGAGAGGGCTGAGGAGCTGCTGTCCGGACCTGTCTCGATGAATGTCAGGCATCTTGATTTCGGGGATACCCGGACGTATGCACCGGCCCTTAAGGATATCGATACTGTTTTTCTGCTCCGGCCTCCCCAGCTTGCCGCCGTGAATAAATATTTCCTGCCCTTTCTTGAGGAAGCACGGGAAAAAGATATAAGCCGAATCGTTTTTCTCTCCGTCCATGGCGTAGAGAAAAGCAGGATCATTCCCCATCACAAGATTGAGGACATGGTCATTAGCCTGGGTTTTGATTTCGTCTTCATCCGGCCGGCCTATTTCATGCAGAACCTGACCACAGTCCTGCTGGATGATATTGTTGAAAAGGACATGATCTATCTCCCGGCCCGTGACGGGGTTTTCAACTGGATCGATCTTCAGGATATTTCACGTGTCTCGGCCGCGGTGCTCCGGGATTTTGACAATCACAAAAATTCCGTTTATACACTGACAGGTTCCGATAACCTGAATTTCTACCAGGTTGCAGAGCTTCTCTCCGAAAAGCTGGGCAGGAAGATCAATTACGTCAGTCCCTCGCTCTATAAATTTTACAGGGCCAAACGTAAGGCCGGACTTCCTCCGGGACAGATCTTTGTAATGATCCTTTTGCATTATCTCCAGGCTTTTGAGCGGGCACCCGATATTACGGGCGATGTAAAACGCATTACCGGCCGGGATCCAGTCACCCTCACGGAATTTATCGACAGGGAGATTGCGACCTTTGGGAAGGAGGTTTGATTCACTCTTTAAGGATCTTCCCCCTTGTCCTCTTCCCGTTTTTCACGTTTGTCAGCAGGTAGTAATACATACCCGGCACGTTATGGCGCATATCCACCTGGAACATTTCTTTACCGGAGACCTTCCTTTTCAGGATTATTTGACCCGTATTGTTAAAGATCATCAGAATATAATCCGATCGGTCCGGATCGATAAATTCGAAGGTAGCAATATCCGAAACAGGGTTCGGGTACACCCGTAAATTACTGTTAAAGCGATGATCTTCAACTTTGGACCAACCGAGGATACAAGAACCATGATTCAATGCAAAATCAGACTCGTAAACTTTTATACTGTCCTTATAAAAACAATTTAAGCCTACACCATTAGTACAAAAAGGTAGTGATAAAGTAAAAAAACATGGCGAAGCATGTATTAAAACTGAACCCAGAGATCCAACTCCTTCTACCCAAATCAGTTCGTTATCGAAAGACAATTTAGGGTTAATCAGATAGATCGCTCTTCGCGGACCTCCTAAAGTATTGATCATACGAACGGAATCCACGATATAATTTCCTACTTCTTCATAATTTAAATCATAAAGAAGTATACTCTCATTTTCCTTAAGGGAAAAATCATACCAGGTTATTTCGGAAGTATCTTTTGCTAAATTTCCTAACAGGTAAACTTTTTTTTCAAGGGTATCTTCACGTATCATCCCTACGTTTTCAAGACCCATATTCCAGATAATTTTATATTTTCTTCCGCATAATGACCGTGTCTCCTTTTGTAGAATATATTATTGTCGTTGCAGACTCATTCAGATATTTCATTATTCATACCACTCATTTGTTTCCCCCAGCATGGGAATATAATTTTGTGATGAAATATAGTTGCTCCCGATTATATAATAATCCAAGAAGAATAAATATTTTATGATTTATCCTATCGAAATTGACATATCTTTATTTCATATCATTCATTTTTATCGATTGATCCATAAGGTATATTGATTATAGCACCTATTTCAGTATCAAATAAGTCGCCATGAGCAAGCACGAATGCTCCCGTTATTAATTATTGAAATGCTGCCTCCCTGATATACTTCTGAATTTCCATTATATAAATGTCCTCCATTAATAGTTACAATACCACCATCTTCAATAAATAGCTTTCGTCCTGGTACAGAGTGACATCAGCAGATAATAAAAGACGGCCTCCATTTTGCATGTATACATCCTGACAAATATTTTGCTCTGAATGCCAGCTTACTATTGATGAAATATACAAAGGAGTTACATCGTAACATTCATCTTCGGGCAGATCATCCGATGCCCATAATCCCCTTCCCCAGGTTGAAGTGTATAATTTCCTTGAAGACTGGTTTAAGGAAAGTCCGGTTACGATGGCATGCGGCATATCTCCCATTCGCTGCCAGGAGGTGTTTCCATCCTTCATATAATAAACCCCTACATCGTTGGCCACGTAAATCGTATTGGAAATATCATCATAAGCAATATCCGCCAGGGGCAGGTTCGCCAAATTATAACTGATATTTGTCCAACTGCTTCCACCATTCGAGGTAACATATATTTTTTTACCAGCTGATAACCCTCCGAAACTGACCCATACTTTATCCGGATCATCCGGATCAATCTCAATTGCTGTCATTTTAGCTTCAGTAGTGATTGATCCGAGATTGGAAGTAATATCTGTCCAGCTATTACCGTTATCTGTGGTTTTCCAGATCGAAACCGTTTGTGTCCACCCACTTCCGGTATTGAAATAAAGATCTGTTGTAAGATAGAAATAATCGGGATCTGATTTGCTTATTGCCATAGCCAAAATACGGCCGTTCCCAAAGTTTTTACTTCCGTATTGATCCCAGTTAACGCCATCATCTGTTGACATTAATACTCTATATCCCCAATCGTAAATATTAGTTCCTATGGGTACTGCTCTTACAGAAAGAAATATTTTATTCATACCTAAATGTTGAATTATAGGTGTATTATAGCTAATAACTGGAAGATAGTAAAAAGAATTGCGTGCAGGATTCCATGATATGCCCCCATTAGTTGTGTACCAATAACTGTTATTAATTTGTGCGAACATATCGGAAATATTATAATTGTTGATCAAACTAGTACCACCATCCCCTCCAAGATTCATATGTACCCAGGAAGAGCCGTTATAAAAATGAGTACCACAACTTTGATAAGGCATACATGATATTTTAACTATCAGGATTAATTAAAATTTTTTGCATAAACAGATCTTCATCCGGAATATTGGGATCATCCAACATCGGATACTTCCATGTTGACCCGCCATCGGGACTGTAAATGATGCCCATTCCAAATTCGTCATTTTCTTTACGTGATCCCCCCTGTCCCTGCCATCCTGTTGCACAATATATCGTACCCGAATCATTAACTTCAATATCATTGATGGAAAAAGCGTAATAATCATCCGTGAGATTGGCCCAGGAAGTGCCATTCCGCTTCCAGAGTCCGCCACCGTTCAAACCTACATACAGATCTGTTGCATTTGCCCAAATACTCCTGACCTGGCAAAGACCTGTATTGTTACCACCGACATTAGGTAATGGAACAGAAGTCGGACCCAATACAGCCCAGTGTGCTGAAGGTAACGTCAACAATCGTTGGGTTGTCCTCCCGTTAATTGTACTCGTACGTAATTGTTTGGCATACTCTGTAAATCCGCCGTTTTTATCGATCCTGCTGCTCCAGAACCAGGCCCATCTTCCAAAAACGTCTTCCGTTTCAGTTTCAGAGTCAGGTACCATACTTAATTTTCCCTGTTCAGCTTGTTCTTGCTTTTCATGTTCGTTAAGTATTTCAAAGTACGATCTGCCGGTTGTGATTATATTTTCCTGGCAAAACAGATCTAATGGCAATATCATAAAGATTGCCAGAATTAATTTAATGACATTTGGTCTCATTGTTTCAGTATTTTATCATTTTTAGGGAAGAAGTGGAACGATCGATAAATTGAACCTGTATCAGATACAATCCGGGTGGAAGATTTCCTGTTTCCAGGATTTTATCTGAAGTGAATTGTGAATTTTCGGATTTGACTAATTTCCCGTAGAGATTATATATTCTGTAATTCAGAAGGGGTTGTTCAGAATTTATATTAATATGATCATTAAATGGATTGGGAAAGATTTCGGGTTCTGAATTATAGTTTTTTACGGCATCAGGAAAATAACAGCCCTCACAATCAGGGTCAGACCTTTCCCAGTAGCTTTCCAGCGTATATGTCGTCTCAAAATTCTCAAACGATTGGAAATAACCCAGGAGACCGTTTGAATAGCCGACACCTTCAATTAATGCCGGGTCCCAGAAATTTGAAGGAAAGCCTGAACCAAATTCACTATATCTCTTATGATATTTGCAGCATATTTCCACGGAATCAATAACTCCTACCACAAATGAATTCCATTCGCTGTATCCTTTTATAGTATCACCGATATTAATATTAAAATCATATATGGTTATTGGATTTGTTCCCCCTTTAGGAATGTATTGAACCGTTTTGTCCGGGAGTTCAGTGATAAGCCCGACAAAAGTATATTCCGTAGAATCTACGGTATACCATTGAATGTATTTTTTTTCATACAATTTATAATATAACTGATCATCAATTACCGTATCCCCAAAACACCTTTTATAAATATCTTCCATATAAGAAGTTTCATACGGGGAATATCTCTCAGCCCAGGTCCCGTCTTTAAAATTCATAGGAAAATAATCCTGCGAGAACGCAATGCTGCTTTGTATTAGAAACAATACCAATGCTATAAAATCCTGAAATTTAATACGTATCATAGTGTTTAATTTTTATTTATTGAACCATAACTTATATCAATCATAGCACCCGTCTCGGTATTAAATTCATCACCTTCGGAAAGTTCAATCATTCCGTTGTTTGAGATCGTGAAGCTCCCGCCACATTACTGCGTATTAAAATGATTTTTCAGGCTTGTAAGTCTTTTTTACCTAGACAAGCCAGGATTCATTCCGTCAATATCATTCTCTTGGAGTCAATGATCGTTCCATCGACTGTAAGCGTATACAAATACATCCCTTTCTTAAGGCTAGAACCATCTATCGTAATTTTGAGATCTCCACGATCAGACAAATCCTTAATCATTAGTTCAATGCCATTCAGATTATGAATATATAATTTAGCAGTTTGAACTTTTTCAGGAAGGAAGACTTCAATTATCGTAATATCAAAAAAGGGATTTGGCGTATTCTGATAAAGAATAGGGACATTATCTACTGTTGAATTCTCCAAAGGATCCCGGATGGTACTCTTCTTTAACGCACTTTCTGCATACCCGGTAAAGTCTTTGATTTCAACAAGCTCCTGCACCTGTGAGTTAATAATATTTTGAAGACTTTCAATCTGGGTTTGTTGTTCCTGAACAGCCCCGATTAAATAAGGAACCAAAGCAACGTAATCTATTCCATAAATGTCTTTGTCCTCATCATGATGTACAATTTGGGGAATTACTTCCTTTGCCTCCTGAGCGATTAAACCTGCCCTGTTAAATCGATCCTGAGAATTAATAGTTTTTGATAATTCAGGATAAATTGAAAGGTCGGGGAAAAAATCCTTCTTATAATCGTATATTACGGGATTTAGCAGTTTTATTTTATTTAAGGAACTATCTAATGCTCTTATATAAAGATATAAAATAAAAAATAATGAATACCAAATATTTAATAAAATTTTGATGAATATTTTTTGAGTTTTGTTCGGCAAATCAATATCGCCAGTTTAAATATCCGTTTAAAATTTTCATTCATTTTTTCGGTCAGCAGGGCCCACTGGTTTTTGGAACATGGAACCTGACGTCTTAAACCCGAAACCCTATTTATTTAGTGAATTGGTGATGTGTTGAAGTGGTGTATGGGAAGGGAAAGGTTCGGAATTCGATATTCGGCGTTTCTTTATGTTCTCCTTCTTCCTTTTCGAACTTTTTAACCTTTTCCAATGTATCTGATTTACAAATCCTAAAATTATACAGTCATGGAAAATAATCAGCAATTTCAGCCCGGCCTCAGCATAGGCGAGGATACGTCAAAAGATATGAGCTCTATCGGCAAATGGGCCGGTTTTCTTGCCATTGTGGGCTTTATTATGCTGGCCCTGATGATCGTTGTGAGTTTTTCCATTCTTTTCATTGCAGGGCCTGTTCCCGCCGGTCCATACGGTCAAACCCTGCCCAAAGGGTTCATTTTCTTTATCTACCTCGTTTTTGTTGTGGTTTACTTTTTCCCGACATGGTATCTTTTCCGTTTCTCCGATCTTCTGCGCAAGTCCGTCTACCATTGTGAAACCTCAGTTTTAAATGCATCATTCAGGTACCTGAAAAAATTCTTCATCTACCTGGGTATCCTGGCAATCATCATGCTTGTTCTGGTTCTTATTGCTATGTTGGCCGGGCTTGCCGGAGGGCGGCTGTTCTGAAACCGTGATTTCGTCTGTGTAATTAAACCCTGTTACCCGGTTTGCCGTATAGGAAAGGCTGAACTTTAATTTTTGGCATATACTGGGTTAAGCAGGATCCATTTAAGACAGGTTTTAGATGGATGAATGTTTGTAGAAATCTTACGGTTCATGAAAAATCTCTTTCTTTCCGGATTCATTTTTTTCTCATTCCTGGTTTTCACGGAATGCAATTTTTCAGGTAAAAACACGGGCGCTCCTTCCTGGACCGTAGCTACCCTGGCAAACGGAGAACATTACGGCCATTGGTATTTCAGGAACGGGTTCAGGATAAAAAAGATCCCTGATAGTCTTATCATCGGTATCTCCGCCGACAAAAGATACCGCCTTTATGTAAACGGCCAATATCTCGGCACCGGGCCCCAGTTGTCCGATACGGAACACTGGAAATACGATACATGGGATATTGGCCCGTATCTTAAAAAAGGTATGAATCTTATCGCCGCCGGCGTGGATTATTTTGGCAGGTATGGCGGAGAATCCATGATCACCGTCAGACCTGCGTTCTGGTTTTCCTGCGAAAAGATGCCGGAGTTGAACACACCGGGAAACTGGCAGTTCAGGGAGGATCATTCCCGTTACCCGGTGCCGGTTGAGGAAGGGGTTGATGTCAGGGGCGGGTTTCTTGCCCCGGCATGCGATTCCGTTGTTGACAGGCTGGCGATCAGGGGATGGAACCTTCCCGGGAAGCAAACGGGGGAGTGGATCGCAGCTTCCGGGGACAGTTTTTCCATCCGGCCCGGAGAAAAAATACCATGGACCCTGGAAAAAAGAAATATACCACCACTGGAGAGGGATACCACACGTTTTGAGGCGATAAGAGACATTGAAGGACCCATGAGGAACCGCGGGATTGATGCTTCCCGGCCCGCTTTTCCCGTGCCTCCCCATACACGGGTCAGGATTCTCTTCGACAATGGTATACTCACGGCTGGCTTTCCCGAATTGCATTACAGCGGTGGAGCAGGATCGGCGATCAGGGTGACATGGTCGGAATCGCTTTACATGCCCGGAAATGACAAAGACGGTGAAAGACTGGTGAAGGGCAACAGGGATATAACAAGCGGAAAGGTGATCGTCGGATATCATGATGTCATTCTTGCTGACGGCCAGGATGCTATGATTTTCATCCCTTCCTGGTTCCGGACGTACCGGTATGCAGAACTGGATATCACCACGGCGGACGATACCCTGCATATAGACGACTTTTTCGGTATGTTCACGGCTTACCCCTTTGATGAAACAGCTTCATTCTCCTCCGGCGACCCTGAACTTCAAACTATCTGGGAGACCTCATGGCGTACGGCCCGTTTATGTGCGTGGGAAACCTATATGGATTGTCCCTATTATGAACAGTTGCAATACATAGGCGATACGCGCATTCAGTCACTGATATCCCTTTACGTATCGGGCGATGACAGGCTGATGAGGAATGCGCTTGAGCAATTCAGCTGGTCGGTTGACAGTTCCGGGCTTACAAACAATGCCTGGCCCTCGCGGGGGCGGAATGTCATACCCCCATTCTCGTTATTCTGGACGCTGATGGTTCACGATTATTACATGCTCCGGGATGATTCGGTTTTTGTTTCCGGATTCCTGGATAAGATAGCCGGGATCATGGAATGGCACCGCCGGTATATCGACCCGGTTACGGGCATGCTGGAAAATGTTCCTTACTGGAATTTTGTTGACTGGACGCAGGAATGGCCCTGGATCCCTGAAAAACATACCGGGGGTGTGCCCGAAGGCGGGGTTGATGGTATTTCTTCCATCCTCAGTCTCCAGTATGCCTGGTCCCTGAAATCAGCTTCGATGCTTTTTGCGGCCTTCGGCAGGAATGAGGAAGCAGGGGAGTATATGCAGTTGGCAAGAAAAATTATCAGGGGCACTTTTGTGAACTGCTGGGATGATTCGAAGAAATTGCTTGCCGATTCACCGGAAAAAACGGAATACAGCCAGCATGCAAATATCATGGCCGTGATAACCGGTCTTGTACCCGCGTACGAAGCCGGGAAATTCATGGAGAGGATCGCTTCCGACAGGGATCTCATTCAGGCTACTGTCTACTATCGTTTTTTTATGAACCGAGCCCTGGAAATTGCAGGGAGGGGGGATCTTTTTCTCCGGCTTCTCGATCCGTGGAAGGAAATGTTGCACCTGGGTCTTACAACCTTTGCCGAGAAGCCGGAACCTACCCGTTCAGACTGCCATGGGTGGAGCGCTTCGCCTGCATATGAATTCCTTGCCCTGGTTTGCGGTATACGTCCTGCGTCTCCCGGCTTCAGGACAGTGCTTGTAAGACCGGCCCCCGGCAGCCTGGATCATATTGAAGCGCAAATGCCGCACCCCGGAGGGCTCATCAGGTTCTCATACATGCATGAGGAAGAATATGATATATTCCATGTTGCGTTGCCGGAGAACCTGAGCGGTACCCTGGTCTGGAACAACCGGGAATACGCTCTTACCGGTGGCGGGAATGAAGTGAAGATCGAAGAAGAATGAAGATGTCTTAAAAGTCATTCACAAATTATCGGTGATTTGGTGAAGTGGAAGAGGAACACGGATCCGGAAGAATTTAGTGATTTATTGATTTGTTGATTTGTTGAATGGAGTTCAAACCATCTGTGATAATCTGTGAAATCTTTAGTGAAACTCACCGAAGAATTTGTTGATTTGTTGATTTGTTGAGTTGTTGATTGAAGAAATTCTTACGTAGTCCTAAAATCACCTGGTTACCTGGTCACCTGCAGGCTAAGAATTTGTTGATTTGTTGATTTATTGAGTTGTTGATTGGAGAGATTCTTACGTAGTATTAAAATCAACCGGTCACCTGGTCACCTGCAGGCTAAGAATTTGTTGATTTGTTGATTTATTGAGTTGTTGATTGGAGAGATTCTTACGTAGTATTAAAATCAACCGGTCACCTGGTCACCTGCAGGCTAAGAATTTGTTGATTTGTTGATTTATTGAGTTGTTGATTGGAGAAATTCTTACGTAGTATTAAAATCAACCGGTCACCTGGTCACCTGCAGGCTAAGAATTTGTTGATTTGTTGATTTATTGAGTTGTTGATTGGAGAGATTCTTACGTAGTATTAAAATCAACCGGTCACCTGGTCACCTGCAGTTTTACGGTTCGGCGGCTCAGGGACCGCCCTGCGGCTTTCTAAATGGAGCAAAAGCGAACTTATAATGTGAAAATAACTGAATTTAGAATGAGATTCTTGAGATGGCGTCGTCTCAATAACCCCTCACGGCAAATAGGTTCCCAGTCCGTCACCATATCCTTTTTTTTCCGATATTTGTTTGCGCGTCTCCCTTTTACTACATTCACCTGTGTTCAATCTAAATATGTTCCCCATGAAAAAGATCATGATCCTTCTTACCCTGGCTCTCCTAGTAAGTTCAGGCTTTTCTGCCCCGCCCGTGAAAATCATCTTTGATACCGATATGGCCCTCGATGTTGATGATGCCGGGACGCTTGCCATGCTGAACAGGCTTCAGACCCTTGGGGAATGCGAGATCCTGGGCGTCATGGTATCATCGGGTTCACGATGTTACGACGGTTACTGGGGAGCGGCATGTGTAGATGCGATCAATACGTATTATAACCGGGCAGGTATCCCCATAGGCATTTACAAAGGCTGCCATACCATTCCCGACCGTGTCAGCAATTATTCGAAAGAAGTGGCCGATTCCTTCCCGCATGGCCTTCAAAACGGCACATTCGCCCCTGATGCCACAAGCCTGTATCGCCGTATCCTTGCCGGTGAGACTGATCATTCCGTGGTTATTGTCACAACCGGTTACCTGAACAACCTGGCCGAACTACTGAAATCAGGTCCCGATGAATTCAGCAACCTGTCCGGTCCGGAGCTGGTCAGAAAGAAGGTGAGTTCATGGTCATGTATGGGGGGGCAATATCCACAGGGTAACGAAGAATTCAACTTTAATACGTATGCACACGAAACAGCCTATGTACTGGAAAACTGGCCTGCAGAGGCCATTTTCGGCGGGTTCGAAGTAGGATGGGAGGTTAAAACGGGCGGTGAATTCGACGATATTTACACCCCTGGGGGCAACCCCGTGGCGATGGCGTTTAAATATTACACCAGTGGCGACGACCGTTACAGCTGGGATGAGATCTCGGCTCTCGTTGCAGTCCGCGGACCCGCGCCGTATTTTGATCTCGTGCGGGGAAGTAACAGGCTGGAGGTATCCGACCCTCAAACCCTGGGCGGACGTATTTCGAGCAGGAATTTATGGACCGACGATCCTTCCGGGGATCATTACTATCTCGTCATGAAATCCGATCCGAAGGATATTGCCAAAGAGCTCAACGACCTGATGTATGCCCCGCCGGAATAACGCGACATTGACTACCCGCCCGGGTTTGATGGACTCTCATATCCGCGCTAAGCCGAGCTATTATTTTATTACCTTTGCTGGTAAATAGTATCAAAAGAAAACTCGATGACCCTTCGGCTCCGCTCAGGGACCGGTCAATTCGATGAACGAAGAACTTTTCGGATGGTGGTAAGGCACGCAAAAGGCCCTTCTTGCGTAAGTCACTGAATTTTAAATTTATACATAGGGTCTTTTGCGTGCCTTACCACCATCCGAAAAGTTCACCCTCTTGAATGAAGTCACCGGTCCCTGAGCGGAGCCGAAGGGCCATCGAGTTTTCTGGCAAACACTAAATAGAAAACCTACGTGATATATCCTGATAATTTTGAGAAGAAGATCGGTGCTGATAAGATCCGGGAACAGGCTGTAAAATTCTGCCTTTTTGATCCGGGACGGGAGGATATCATGAATTCGGCATTTTCCTCCGACCCGGAGATGATCCGGAAAAGGCTGGAGGAAGTGGAAGAATTCCGGCAGATCATTCTCTCGGATGCCGATTTTCCCATCGGCCATTTCATCGACATCTCACGGCCTCTGCAAAAGGCGAAGGTTGAAGGAGCCTTCCTTGAGGAACAGGAATTTTTCGATATCCAGAGGGCGCTCGATTCCGTGAGGGCTATTGTTTCGTTCCTGAAATCCGGCCATGACATCCCTCTGCCGCGACTGTCGGCCCTGGCTTCGGAAGTTGTGGTTTTTCCGGTGGTCATGGACAGGATCGGCAACATACTTAACAGGCACGGAAAGATCAGGGACAATGCATCACCCGACCTGCACCGGATCCGGCGGGAAATCAGCGCAAAGGAATCTGCCATAAGCGGAAAGATCAACCGCCTGCTCGAAAAAGCCCGCCAGCAGGGTCTGGTCGATGAGGATGCCACTCTCACCATCCGTAACGGACGTCCTGTGATCCCTGTCCCGGCGGTGAACAAGAGGCTGATCAAGGGATATGTACACGACGAATCGGCCACCGGGAAGACTGCCTTCATCGAACCTGCAGAAGTGGTGGAAGCCAATAACGAGTTGCAGGGAGCTTGAGATCGCCGATCGCCGCGAGATGATCCGGATATTGACCGGTCTGACAACATTCATCCGCCCCTATATCGATGATCTTCTACATTCCCATTCCTTTCTCGCCCGCATCGACTCCATCCGGGCACGTGCAAGATTTGCCATCGATATGCGGGCTGTCATACCTGTCGTGAAAGATGAACCGGAGATGGAATGGATTGCCGCGGTTCATCCGGTTCTATATCTCTCCTTCCGCGAGCTGAAAAAGGAAAATGAGGTCGTCCCGCTTGATCTCCGGCTCAACAGGCAGAACCGGATCCTTCTTATTTCGGGACCCAATGCCGGAGGGAAATCGGTGTGCCTTCAGACAGCAGGATTACTGCAATATATGCTTCAGTGCGGGTTTCCCGTAACCATGTCCTCGAATTCCGTCTGCGGATGCTTTCAGGATATTTTTCTCGATATGGGCGACGAACAATCGATAGAGAATGACCTGAGCACGTACAGTTCCCACCTGATCAATATGAAAAATTTTACACGGAATGCGGGAACGTCCAGTCTCATTCTCATTGATGAGTTCGGAAGCGGAACCGAACCGATGCTGGGGGGAGCCATTGCAGAGTCGGTCCTGGAAAGCCTGAATGAAGCGGGAGTTTTTGGTGTGATCACCACCCACTACACCAACCTGAAACATTTTGCCGCATCGGCCGAAGGGATCGTGAACGCCGCCATGCTTTTCGATACACAGAATATGGTACCGGTATTCAAGCTTGCACCGGGCCGGCCTGGGTCATCCTTCGCCTTCGAGATCGCACGGAAAATCGGGCTGCCGGAAAATATACTGAAATCTGCTGCCGGCAAAATCGGGCAGGAACATGTCGATTTCGAAAAGCACCTTAAGGATATCATCCGGGATAAAAAATATTGGGAGGATAAGCGGCAGAAGATACGTCAGGCTGAGAAACGGCTTTCCGAAGTTGTGGAAAAATATGATACTGAACTCAGCGATACAGATAAACTCCGCAAGAAGATACTTAAAGAGGCAAAGGATGAAGCCGAACGTCTGCTCTCAGGCGTTAACCGGCAGATCGAGAATACAATACGTGAGATCCGTGAAACGGAAGCTGAAAGAAATAAAACCCGTGAGGCCCGGAAAAAATTGGAGGCTTTTCGTGAAAGTGTCAGCGAAACCACAGATCCTGATTCGCCCGGGAAAGAAGGAGATGAACTGAGGACAAGGATCACCGAGCTCCGAAAAACGAGTGATAACATCAGGTCACGTAATCCTTCACTGCGAAAGAAAAAGACAGAAAAGAAGGAGGAGACCGGTAATGTGATACAGAACGGTGATTACGTCCTGATGAAAGGGCAGGAGACACCCGGTGAAGTGGTAAGCCTCCGGGGAAAGAGAGCGACGGTAGTGTTTGGCAGCCTCCGTACCGTTGTAGGCACGGAATCCCTGGAAAAGATAAGCCCTGAGAAATATCGCGAGATGGAAGGTCCCGTCAGGGGCTCATCCTCCATTGGGGACTGGAATATGGGGAGGAAGAGGATGAACTTCAGCCCCGATCTCGATCTGCGGGGCAAAAGAGCGGATGAAGCCATCTCCATACTGACCGATTTTATCGATAGTGCAGCCATGGTGCAGGCTCGTCACCTGAGGATCCTGCACGGCAAAGGGAACGGCATTCTGCGGGAGCTGGTCCGGCAATACCTTTCGGGGATGAATGTAGTGAAATCCTATGCGGACGAACATGTTGAACGCGGTGGTACCGGAATTACCGTCGTTGAACTTGATACATGAAAAAAGTGCTGGTATACAGTGAAAATATAGGACCCAGGCTACGGTATGCCGCAGATTTTATCCTGAAAACGCTGCTGGGCATGGAACCTGTGTATTCATCCGATCTTCAGCAGGCGTTGTCATGGAAAGGTCCCGTTATCGATTATTCTGGCGGTAGTGTGAAAGGCAGTTTTCAGATATTGCCTTCAGGGCTCCTCGACGAAAAGGATATCCGGTTATTCGTCCCGGAAACCATGGCAAGCCCAAAGGATATTTTCATTTTTCCCTCCGAAGAAGGTGACCTTCACTTCGATATTTTCAGCGCTTCGTTCTACCTGCTTTCACGATATGAAGAATACCTTCCGTTCCATGCCGATATTCATAACCGTTTCCCGGCTACGGAAAGTATTGCCTTCCGTCATGGATTTCTCGGGATCCCCGTCGTAAACCGGTGGGCGAACAGGCTTGCCGGAGAGCTAAAGAACACCTTTCCCGGGATTAAAATGTCCGAAAAAAGGGCAATTTTTCTTCCTACAATTGATATAGACACCGCCTGGGCAGTCCGGAACAGGGGTTTTTACCGGACGGCGGGCGGCCTGGTCAGGCAACTGGTAAAGGGGAAACTGAAAAATGCGGCAACAAGGGTGGCCATTCTCGGCGGAAAGGAGAAGGATCCTTTCGATTCTTTTGATTACATCCGGACCATTCACGGCGACGATCTTACCGTTTTTATGCTTGCAGGTCCCGGTGGGAAATACGATCTCAACAACCCGGTCTCAAACCCGCACTGGAAAGAGCTGGTTGCGGAAATGAGCAACCGGTTCACCGTAGGTTTTCATCCCTCATACCATTCCGGCGGGAAACCGGGAATGCTCCGGAAGGAAAGGGAGACTCTGGAAGAGATTACGGGCAAAAAGCTTACCCGGGTAAGGCAACATTTCCTGAGGCTTACCTTTCCCGGCACTTACCGCAGAATGGCCGAAGAGGGTTTCAGCGAGGACTACTCCATGGGATATGCCGACCAGGCAGGGTTCCGGGCTGGAACATCTACGCCCTTCCCATTTTTTGACCTGGTAAGAAACGAGGTTACGGATCTTAAGGTCTTTCCTTTTGCCTGTATGGACAGGACGCTTAAAGATTATCTTGAACTCAGCCCGGAGGAGGCTGTGTTGAAGGTGAAGGGTCTTGCAGACACTGTCCGTAAAGAGGGGGGATGTTTCATTCCCATATGGCATAATGATTCGCTGGCAGGCTGGGGAGAATGGAAGGGCTGGGTTGTTGTGTACCAGGAAATGTTGAACTACATCAGGGAGACCTTTTAAGATGATAGGATATATTGAACATGGCAGCATAGACCGGCGAAAATGGGACGACTGTATCCGCGGTTCAAAGCCGTCCCTGATATATGCATTGTCATGGTATCTCGATGTGACAGCTCCGGGCTGGGGCGGGATCGTGGAGGATGATTATGTTTCCGTGATGCCGCTGCCCATGAAAAAAAAATTCGGGTTAACGTACATCTTTCAACCGGTATACACCCAGCAACTGGGTATATTTTCAAAAACATGGGTGAATGCGGAGAAAGCCGGGGAATTCCTCGCTGCCATCCCGTCCTTTATCCGGTACGGCAAATTCAATATGAATTTTACCAACGACCTTACGGGACTTGAATTCAGGTTGAGTAAGAATTCCAATTACGAGCTCAGGCTGGGAAGGAACTACCAGGATATCCGGGAGGGGTACACCGAAAATACTTCGAGGAATATCCTGAAATCCCTTCCATTCGTGGAACTCACGGAAAAAATAGGGGTCCCCGACCTGGTAAGGCTGAAGCGGGAAAATGATCCCGTGCGGCGTTCCCGCGATCAATATGAATGGATGAATTGTTTTGTGGATAAGGTGATGAAGATGGGGCACGGAAGGCTTGTCGCTGCCATTGTTGAGGACCGGCTTGTTGCTGCTGCCTTCATTGCCGTTTCGGGAGGCAGGATATTTTATCTCATTCCTGTTTCCGGAGAGGAGGGAAAAATGACACGCGCCATGTTCAGCATCGTCGATTATATCATCGGCAATTACGCCGGAACCGGCCTGGTCCTTGACTTCGAAGGTTCCAATATTCCCGGGATCGCCCGGTTTTTCACCGGTTTCGGTGCCCGTGAGGTGAATTACCCGACGGTGACCATTAACCGTTTGCCATTTTTTCTCAGGTTTATTAAAAGCTGAAGATGCCTGAAGTACGAAACATACTCGAACCTCTTGTAACGTCTGCCTCACTCGACCGGATGATCAAGCGTACCGGGAAAACGGTCATCTTTCCGTTTTATCATATGGTGAGTGATGATCCCCCGCCCCATATCCGTCATCTCTACCACGTGAAGAAAATAAAGGAATTCCGTAGCGACCTGGAATGCCTTCTCAAATATTTCAGGCCGGCTTCCCCTGAACTTCTTGTTCAGAAGGATGACCAGGGATGGCCTTCCGAACCGGCTTTCATCCTCAGTTTTGACGACGGTCTTCGCGAGATCTCGGAGACCATTGTGCCAATCCTTGAAGAAAAGGGTATCAAAGCCATTTTTTTTCTGAATAATAATTTCATCGGGAACCAGGATCTCTTTTTCAGGTATAAGGTCTCCCTGATTATCGAATCACTCCGGCAGAATAGACCTTCTCCCATCGTACTGAAGAACATTGCTTTTCTCATGGGGCTCGTAAATTCAGATCTCAAATCCATTGAAACCGGATTGCTGGAGATGGGACATAAGAATCAGATCCTCATCGGGCGGGTTTCGGAGATCGCGGACGTGGATTTCGGGGATTATCTAACCCGTAATCAACCCTATCTCGATGAGGCGGAGATTGGTAACATCCTCCAAAAAGGATTTTATATCGGCGGTCACAGCATGGACCATCCTTCCTTTCTCTATCTCAGTCCCGAGGATCAGTACAGGGAGGTCATGAAGAGTGTGATAGGGATCCGGGAGAGATTCGGCATCGCTTATTCATTATTTTCTTTTCCTTTTGAGGATACCGGTGTCGGATATGGTGTTTTCCGTAGATTATACGGTGAAGGGGAATGGGTGTTGGATGCTTCATTTGGAACCTCGGGGCTGAAAAAGGAAGAAGGATTTCCTCATTACCAGAGAATACCGATGGAGAAATCGGCTGCCGGTGCAGAAAAGTATCTTAAAAGCGAATATTTTTATTATATCCTGAAATCCATCGCCGGGCTGAACCGGATAAAGAGGTCCGGGTAAAATATGAGCTTTCAGAAAACCAAAACCGGAAATTCATGAGTTTTTCCATACTTGACAGCCTGCTTGAGAATATTGATCAATATCATGCAAGAAATGCCTTCTTTATACAAGGTGTAAGCTACACCTATGCAGAATTCGGGGAGAAGGTGGCAGCTATACAGGTGCTGATCAGGGAAAATGTTCCGGATGAAGATAAATACCTGGGTATTTTCACCTTCGATGACATTGAAACCTACGCCGCCATTTATGCGGCATGGTTCAGTGGAAAGGCCTTTGTGCCTCTGAATCCGCGGAACCCTGCATCCAGGAATGAAAACATTCTGGACCAGACGGGCATCACTTTCATACTTCACTCCCTGGAAATTCCGGGTACGGCTTTTCCCGGGAGCCCGGGGCTCATCCTGTTAAATACATTCATACCTGTTTCTGGAGCAATTCCGGAGAGGAGGGCAGCGTCACCCGGTGATGATTTTTATGTTCTTTTCACATCCGGGAGTACCGGGGAACCCAAGGGTGTTCCCATCAGCCGGGGGAACCTGAACTCCTTCGTAAAATCTTTCATGGATTACGGTTACAACTTCACCCCCGAAGACCGGTTTTTGCAGATCTATGATCTTTCGTTCGATGCCTCCGTTCACTGCTATACCGTGCCTCTTACTGCAGGGGGGTGTGTTTATACCGTACCCCAGCACGAGATCAAGTACCTTTATGCCTATAAACTGATGCAGGAGCAGCGGCTGACTTTCGTTAAGATGCCTCCTTCCACACTCGCATACCTGAAACCCTATTTTGGTTCCATCCATCTTAACGATCTGAAATTCTGCCTGCTGGGAGGTGAGGCTTTCCCTGTGATCCTGGCCACCGCCTGGGCAGCTTCAGTTCCCAATGCCAGGATACAAAATGTTTACGGTCCGACGGAGGCAACCATCAACTGTCTCATCTTTGACTGGAATCCGGAAACCTCAATGGAGAAATCGTACGGCGGTATTGTATCCATCGGGAAAACTTTCGGAGACAACGGGATGCTTATCGTGGATCACTTTCTGCAACCCGTGCCCCAGGGGCGGAAGGGTGAATTGTGTATATCCGGCGACCAGGTGACACAGGGCTACTGGAAAAATCAGGAAAAAACTTCCACCTCCTTTTTTGAATATGATCATGAAGGAAAGAAAAGAAGGTTTTACCGTACCGGTGATCTTGTTTTTACCGATAAAGAAGGTGATGTTATGTTCTGCGGACGGATTGACAACCAGGTCCAGATCCAGGGATACCGCGTAGAGCTCGGGGAGATTGAGAAGCATGCGAGGGATTTCCTTTCGCAACCCAATGCTGTGGCCATCGCTACCGGCGATGAGCCGGGAACCCTGGAGATTTCACTTTTCATAGAAAATAGTTCCGGAAAGGAAAAGGAGGTACAAAAATACCTGCAGCTGAAATTGCCGCCCTACATGATCCCGGCCCGGATCATCAACCTGGAGGAATTGCCTAAACTCGTGAGCGGAAAAATTGACCGGAGGCAACTCCATAAATGGATTCAGAAATGAGCATGGAATACGAGACCAGGTCAAACCTGGCCGCATTTTACAAAGCAATAGCTAACTATTCGGGATTTCCCGCAGGAAAGTTCCGGGGAATCGAGTACATCATGAATCATTCGGGGAGCTGGCCTTCCTACCTGCTGGGCGGCGAAAAAATTTCCAGTGAAACGATGAAGGAAATTGCTGAGTCGGTAATGAAGGGAGAGCTGCCCTCATTCTGGATCAGGAACCTCACTTCCGGGGAAGATTTTGCGGATAAGGCAGCAATGTATGGTATACGGCAGATCAATTACTGGATGGGCATGTGGATGAAAAGGGATGCTCCCTTCGGCAGGCTTTCACCGGATCCGGATAGCCATATTGAACGTATTATGGATGAGCGTGCCCTCCGGGAGTGGTCCGATACGGTAAATCAGGAAGTAATGACGGGAAAAGAAGTGGATTTTCGCCTTTTCCGGAAAGCCCTGTTTGCACCGGAATTCGAATTCTTCCGGATCGTAAAGGGTAAAAAAACCATCGCCACCATCCTGGGTTTTACAGATGCCGGGACCGTCGGATTGTACATGTTGTCAACGAAGAGCGACTTAAGGGGAAAAGGTTACGGGACCTGGATGATTTCCGAAGCTATCGATTATTTTATCACGAAAGGCTTTCGTAATTTTGTTCTCCATGGAACGGCAATAGGTTATGCCATATATAAAAAGCTCGGCTTCCGGGATAACAGTCATTACGGCATATTCTGGATGGTGGGGAAATTCTGAAAGGAAATATTATGGAAATGGAAGAAATAAGGCGAAGGGTTACAGGCGTTTTCAGAAGGATTTTCAATAATGCCGTCACCCCGGATGAGAATACAGGCGCGAAGGACATCCGCGGGTGGGACAGCCTGCACCACATCATGCTTGTCACGGCTGTCGAAAAAGAATTCGGCATCCGGTTCGGCCTGGATGATATGTTGAACATGCGAACTTTTGGCGATATATGCCGGGCAGTTGAAAAAAATCACCATGCCTGATGGAAATTTACAGGGTACAAAAACGGGATCTTGTCCGTACCGCACAACAAATGCTGGAGTCGCCGGGCCCGGCGGTTGCCATTACCCCCTCGCGGGCAGCAGGGCAGGTATCCAACCCTGATGCCGGAGATGAAGATATCCTGCTGCTGTATGTGAAGGATAATGAGGGTGAGATCGCGGGATATGCCGGGATCCTGCCAGGCAGGCTGCCGGGACGCCCCGGTCTGAAAATATACTGGAATACATGCTGGTACGCGGATCCCCGTTACGGGGGGCAGGTTTCCATACCGCTGCTTACTGAATTTCTCAGGATCACCCGCCGGAAAGTCCTGTTCTCGGACCTTGCTGAAAAAACGGTGGCAATACTGCAGCATACGGGCGGGTTCGTTGCGGGGGAAAGAACGGGCGTCATACTGCGACTGAGGCAATCCCTTCATCAACGGGCCGGAGGGCGACGAGGTGAATCAGTGACTGACCGCGCACTCAGGTCTCTTGCTGGCGCCGGCCTGCTAAGATTGACCGACATGGCCATGAACCGTTCAAGAAACAGGAAGCTGAAAAAATATTCACGCCCCCGTAAAACAGGCGCGAGAGCAGAGACCTTTGATTTTCCTTCAGGTGAACAGGTAAAGTTCATCCGTGAACATTCGGAAAACCAGGTTACCCGGCCCGATGCACAGCAGATCTCCTGGTGGATGAACAGCCGGTGGCTTACCACGAAAGACAGTCTGAACAGATCTCTGGACAGGCGTTACCATTTCAGTTCTTTTGCCGGTGAATTCCGCTATACATGGATCGAAGTGAATGGTGTGCATGACAAATGCGGCATCGCCCTGCTTACCTTCCGCGACGGGACCGTGAAAACGCCTTATCTCTGGTATGAGAAAAAATGTGAAATGGAATTCTTCAGTGCCTTATTCGACTTTATCAGCAATGATGTACGTAATTATGTGCTGATCACCTTTCAGGAGGCATTCGCAGCATTCATCAGGGAACACGCACCGGCCTTTCTTCCAAAAAAAACTAAAAAAAGATATACCGCTGTCTCTGCTGAAATTACCAGGAGAACCGGGGAAAATATTGTACTGCAGGACGGTGACGGGGATTACCTTTTTACCTAGTTCATCTGGCTCGTGAGAAATTCGATCTCCGGGTCGCTGAGGTCGGTCTCGATCAGTTTCCCATCGTAACATTTAAAGATACGGGATCTGAATTTTTTGAGCAGGTTATAATTATGGGTGGCCATCACTACCGCCCTTCCATTTTTACTGATTTCCCTCAGAATGTGCATGATCCCGTCGGAAGTCTGGGGGTCTAGATTCCCCGTGGGTTCATCGGCCAGTATGATCTCGGGATCGTTCAGCAGCGCCCGTGCGATCACCACCCTCTGTTGTTCCCCTCCCGAGATCTGGTGGGGCATCTTATACCCTTTGTAGCCCAGCCCCACCTTCTCCAGTACTTCACCTATGCGGGTATTGATCTCGTTCTTGTCTTTCCATCCCGTAGCCCTGAGCACGAAAGCCAGGTTTTCATGAACGGACCTGTCGGCCATAAGCTGAAAATCCTGAAATACGATTCCCAGTTTGCGGCGGAGATAGGGGATCTGCTTCTGTTTAATATTTTCCAGTGCATAACCCGTAACGACGGCATTCCCCTCTTTCAGGGGAATTTCCGCATTTATGGTCTTGATCAGCGAGGTCTTTCCGCTCCCGACCTTCCCGATCACATACACAAACTCACCTTTCTGTATTGTGAATTCAAGATCGGTGAGAACCAGGTGATCCCTGATGAATATAGATGCGTTATGGAATTCGATGATGTTATCAAGAGCCATGAAGAAGCAATTTTAGTGTGAATCTTTCGTTCTTTATCCGGATGTTCAGGATACAAATATCAGAGTTCTGCGGCGAATAATAAAATCTTTAATTAACAGGCCCCTGTTAATTAAAAAGAATTTGCCGGACTTAAGTGAAGCTCATTTATTCTTATTTTTACGCGTACTTCAAAGAAACGGGCATGATAAAGCGAAAATATCTGTTTTCCCTTGGTTGTTTTTTGGTATTAACGGGGACTCAAATTGTTTTTTCACAGAATTCAGGGGTTTATACCTTTTACGGAACGAAATTCCGGAAAGGCATGGAATTGTATGAAAAGGAAAAGTATGGGGCGGCCCGAAATTTCTTTGAAAAGTCGCTGGATGAGATGGGAGACAGAACGCCCGGACTGAAAGCCGAAGCACAATATTACCTCGCCATGTCTTCGGTGGAGCTTCAGAATCTCGATGCCGAAAATCTCGTGTACCGGTTTGCCATGGAAAACCCGGAGAGCCCGCTTATAAACAAGGCTTATTTCCGGCTCGCCAATTATATGTACATCAAGAAGGACTGGCCGAAAACCATAAGTTATTATAATAAGGTTGACCGGTTTTATCTTGATAAGGAGGAACTCTCGCAATATTATTTTCAGAAAGGGTACGCCTATTACGTACGGAATGACTATGAGAATGCACGTGTGGCATTTTACGAGATCAAAGACGATGAATCCAGGTATTCTTCTCCGGCACTCTATTATTATTCTCATATTGCATATATCCAGGAAAATTACGAAACAGCGCTGAACGGATTTCTAAAGCTCGTCGATGATGAGACCTTCTCTCCTGTGGCTCCCTACTATATTTCACAAATCTATTACCTGCAGAAAAAATTCGATAAGGTTATCGAATTCGCTCCCCCCCTTATGGAAACTGTTAGTGATAAGAGGGCTTCCGAAATGGCGAAGATCATAGGCGAATCTTATTTCTACCTTGGGAAATACGAAGAATCGGTTCCTTATCTCGAGCAGTACCGGGATGCCGTGGGGAAGATATCCATCGACGATAAATACCAGCTTGCCTTTGCTTATTATATGACCGGAAAATACCGGGAGGCGGCCGAAATTTTTGAGCGGATATCCCTGAGCAATACGATGATCAGCCAGAGCGCACTTTACCACCTGGCAGGCTGCTATCTTAAGCTTGAAGAGATGAACAAGGCAAGGGCGGCTTTTGCCTCCGCCGCACGGATGGACTTTGACCAGGCGATCAGGGAGGATGCACTTTTCAATTATGCCAAGGTTACCTATGAATTATCCTATACCCCGTTTAATGAGGCTATCCGCGCTTTTAATTCTTATATTTCCCAGTATCCTGCATCTTCCCGCACTGACGAGGCTTATAATTATCTCGTTATGGCCTATATGAATACCCGGAATTACAGGATGGCACTGGAATCGCTTGAAAAGATCAAAAGGAAGGACAGCCAGATCGAGAAAGCCTACCAGAGGGTAGCATTTTTCAGGGGCCTTGAATTGTTTACCAATCTCAGGTTCGATGATGCCATCGGGATTTTTGACAAGTCACTGAAATTCGATAAATACGACGACCTGATCCGTGCGAGAACCTACTACTGGCTTGCCGAAGCATACTACCGGATGGGTGATACGGGTACATCCGAGGACTATTACAAGCTTTTTCTCAATGAACCCACCTCATTCCAGGCTCCTGAATTCAGCAATGTGAATTACAGCATGGGATATCTGGAATTTTCCAGGAAAAATTATTCAAAAGCCGAAGACTGGTTCAGGAAGTACGTTAATCTTGAGCAGACGGATCAGCCGGTTACTCTTGCCGATGCATACAACAGGCTCGGGGACTGCCGTTTTGTGCAAACAAGTTATTGGCAGGCGATAGACTATTATGATAAGGTGATCAAAATGGGTAAGGCCGACGTGGATTATGCCTACTATCAGAAGGCTTTCACACTCGGGCTGGTGGACAGGCCCCAGCGAAAAATCGAGACGCTGAACGAACTCCGGGAGAAATATCCGCAATCTTCCTATAACGACGATGCCCTCTATGAGCTTGGCCGTACCTATGTCATTCAGAATCAGCTCTCAGAAGCAGAACAGAATTATTCGAAGATAATTTCGGATTATCCCGGCAGCAACTACCTGAGCAGGACGCTCATCCAGCTTGGACTTATCGCCCGGAATGCCGGACGGAACCAGGAAGCTCTAAAATATTACAAACAAGTGGTCAATGATTATCCCGGCACCCCGGAATCGTCCAATGCACTTTTATCTGTTAAAGATATTTATGTGGAGATGAACGATGTAGACGGGTACCTCGCCTATGTAAACGGGATAGGGCAGGGGGTATCTGTAAGCGAACAGGATTCCCTGCTTTACACCGCGGCTGAAAATACCTACCTGGCGGGGAATTGCGAAAGAGCTGTCAATGAGCTGGACAGTTACCTGAAGCGGTTTCCTTCCGGAGCCTTCCTGCTGAATGCAAATTACTACAGAGCCGACTGCCTGCTGAAACTCAGCCGTTCTGATGAGGCCTTCAGTTCATTGATGTATATTATTGAACAACAGGCGAATATGTTTACCGAACCTGCACTTTTAGCTGCATCGCGGATCGCATACAGGAAAGAAGATTTTAACACCGCTGCCGGACTTTACCAGAAGCTGGTAACCCTTGGGGAGAAAAAGGCGGATATCCAGGAGGCGGAAACGGGGCTCATGCGTTCGTATGCAAAGCTCGGCGAATATCAAAATACCATAGATGCCGCGAACCAGGTCCTTCTGCAGGATAAGCTTGAACCTTCGGTGGCAAGAGAGGCTAAATATCTCATCGCCGATGCCTATTTCAAACAGAATGACATGCCTGCCGCGTATGACTGGTACGGACGTATCGACGATGAAGTCAATAGTGAGCAGGGTGCCGAGGCCAAATACAGGACAGCTGAAATCGATTACAACCGGGGAGAGGTCGACAAGGCCGAAAAGGAGATCTTCGAGTTTATAGACATGAACACCCCGCACCAGTTCTGGATGGGGAAGTCTTTCCTCCTGCTGTCGGATATATACCTCTCCAAAAAGGATGATTTCCAGGCCGTGCAGACGCTTGAAAGCATCATCAATTATTACACGGCCGAGGATGACGGTATCAAAGCCGAGGCAGTCAAACGGAAAAAGACCATTACGAGCAGGGTCGATGAAGAAAACAAGCCTGCCGTTCCGGACAGCAACATGGTTGAACCGGATAGTTTGTATTAGTTGATTAACCCCTGAACGTTTGTACTATGAAATCATTGCTTAAGATCATATTCTCACTGCCGGTTATGGCTTTTATGACACTGCCCGTCTCGTCCCAGAACCAGATCGAGAAAGAGGTAAGGGTGGTTAAACCCTATACGCCCACACTTTCGGATGCCGGGAAGATTAACCTGCTTCCGAAATTTAATGATTCGACGAGGGTTTCTCCCGATTTTGATTTTTCCATCACTCCTAAAAGGTACGATACCCATTTTGCCGTTAAGCCCATACAGCCGGCCCGGATGGTGGGGCTGCCTCTCGAAAGACTGTACAAGAGCCAGTTATCCCTGGGTATCGGTAATTATTTTACTCCCTTCGCCGAGCTGACAGTGAACAACCTCAGGTCGCGGAAGGCCGACCTCGGCCTGTACCTGCGGCACCAGTCATCGGCAGGGAAAGTCACCCTGGAAAACGGCTTAAAGGTGCCGGAAAATTACAGCGATAATGCCGGTGAAATTTATGGGAAGCACTTGTTTTACCGCTCGGTACTGGAGGGCGGAATTTCAGGTGGATATAATTCGGTTCTCTATTACGGGTACGACCCTGAACTTGACACCTTACTCGAGAATAAGGCTATTAAGCAAAAGATTTATTCAGCGGGTGCAAGGGCCGCACTTTACTCCAGCCATCCCGATTCACTTCATCTGAATTTCCGGCTGGGATTCGATTACCAGCTCACACGTGACGCCTTCGCGAATACGGAAAATGCGTTCAGGATCGATGCGAAATTCGAGCATTTTATCAAAGACTGGTACTCAGGTCTGGATATGGGAGTGGAGTACTACGGTAAATCCGCAGGCATCGATTCCTTTGATAACCTTGTTGTGAAAGTTAATCCATTCGTGACCAGAGGGGCTGCCGACTGGAGGTTCCTCCTGGGTCTGAATACCACGACGGATGTTGGCGAAACCGGGACGATCCACATCTATCCCCGTGCGAATTTCCAGTTCAATGTCGTCAGGAATGTACTTATACCCTACATGGGTGTCGACGGCAGCCGGGAAATCAACAGCTACCGGAAGATCATCTTTGAAAATCCCTTCATTGTACCCGGCCTGTCGGTTAAAAATTCCGATTATGGCATCAACGGGTATTTCGGTCTCAAGGGAAGGTACAGTTCAAAAATGGCTTATGACTTCCGGCTTTCGTATGCCCAGGTCAGCGACCTGTATTTTTACGTAAACGATACCACCGATGTACTGCATAACCATTTCACTGTCAGGTATGACAATGCCTCTATCCTGAAAGCTTCCGGACAGATCATCTGGGATCAGAGCGAAAAGTTAAGGCTCATGCTGAATGTGCATTACACCCATTATGAACTCGACACCCTGGCCTATCCCTGGCACAGGCCCGCCTTCGAAGCCGGATTCGCCGCCTCCTACAACCTGCGGGACAAGATACTGATAGATGCCAACCTGTATTATACCGGTAAAAGGTATGCCGAAGGGACTTCCGGGGCTATCGAACTCGATCCTTATCTGGTTCCGGATCTGTCTGTTGAATACCGTTATACGAAGCTCCTTTCCTTCTTTTTGCGGCTGAATAATTTCACCGCATCGAAGTATATGATATGGAACCAGTATCCCGCCCGGCGCTTCCAGGCCATGATTGGGTTCACATATGCTTTATAGTCAATACGTTGACGCATTTTCCGAACGGATTAGCAGCATGTACGAAATTTGCCGGATATTTTTGATTTAATAAATTGAAATTCAGGCTGATTGCTATGTTGATTCTTTGTTGAAAAACTCCAAAAAATACTTACTTTTTCGCGCGGGAAAATCGTTCATTTTTTGTACCTTTGAGTAGAAAATGAGTGATGTTGGAATGATAGTGTAAAGAATTGAAATTCAAGCTGTTTTTATATAACAATAACCGGTTTTTAAAGGTCCGTATTTCATTACCTGCGGGAAACAGTCTCATCCAGCTTAATTCACGGAAAAATTACCTGCAGGGGTCATCTGATGACCTCCAAGGTTTGCTGTGCAGATCATAAATATTTTCAAAATGGATAATAAAGAGAAAGAATTGAACGAAAATGTAGTTATTGGAGCTAACGGAAAAAGCTATTCCGCCACAAGCATCCAGGTACTGGAAGGCCTCGAAGCCGTTCGTAAGAGGCCGGCCATGTATATCGGAGACATCAGTGTGAAGGGACTGCATCACCTGGTCTATGAAGTTGTGGATAACTCCATCGATGAAGCGCTGGCCGGATATTGTTCCAATATCGATGTTATCATCAATGCAGACGGTTCAATCACGGTTATTGATGATGGCCGCGGTATCCCGGTTGATTTGATGCTGAAGGAAAAAAAATCCGCCCTCGAGGTTGTCATGACCGTTTTGCATGCCGGAGGTAAATTTGATAAAGATTCCTACAAAGTTTCAGGAGGTCTGCATGGCGTCGGTGTCTCCTGCGTCAATGCCCTTTCCGTCAATCTCAGGGCAGAAGTACACAAGGACGGGAAAATTTATGAGCAGGAATACGGCAGGGGCAAACCGCTTTACAGTATACGTGAAATCGGAACTACAAATGATACGGGGACAATAATCACTTTTATGCCCGATAGTGAGATATTCACCACCACAACCTTTAATTTTGAGATCCTTGCATCACGGCTTCGCGAGCTTGCCTTCCTGAACAAAGGCATCCGGCTTACCATCACTGACCAGCGCGAACTGGAAGAGAACGGGAACGGGGATGGAAACGGGAACGAGACCTTTCGCACTGAAAGCTATTTATCGGAAGAAGGATTGAAGGAATTCGTCCGGTTTCTCGATGTGAACCGCGAAAGACTTATTGACGAAATCATTCATATAGAAACGGAAAAAAACGGGGTTCCCGTGGAGATCGCTCTTCACTATAACACTTCATTCACCGAGAACATCCACTCGTATGTGAATAATATTAACACCATAGAAGGTGGAACCCACCTTGCAGGTTTCAGGCGCGGGCTTACCCGTACGCTTAAATCCTATGCGGAGAAATCCGGAATGCTTGCCAAGCTTAAGTTCGATATCAACGGTGACGATTTCCGTGAAGGGCTTACGGCCATCATCTCCGTTAAGGTGGCCGAACCGCAGTTCGAAGGTCAGACCAAAACGAAATTGGGTAACTCCGAGATCATGGGTGTTGTCGATGGTGCTGTTAGCAGCGAACTTTCCTATTACCTCGAGGAGCATCCAAAGGATGCCCGCTCGATCGTGCAAAAAGTAATCCTGGCCGCCATGGCCCGTCATGCTGCACGAAAGGCACGCGAACTCGTACAGCGAAAAAATGTACTCTCGGGAGCCGGACTGCCGGGTAAACTGGCCGACTGTTCCGATAAGGACCCTGCAAAAACGGAAATATTTATCGTTGAGGGTGATTCCGCAGGCGGAACGGCAAAACAGGGCCGCGACCGTAACTTCCAGGCGATCCTTCCCCTCAAAGGTAAGATACTGAACGTGGAAAAAGCCATGCAGTACAAGATCTTTGAAAACGAAGAGATCAAGAATATCTTCACAGCCCTTGGGGTTACCATCGGTACCGAGGAAGACAGCAAGGAGCTCAATGTCGAAAAACTGAGGTATCATAAAATCATTATCATGACCGATGCCGATGTTGACGGCAGCCATATCTCCACCCTTGTCATGACTTTCTTTTTCCGGTATATGAACGAACTTATTAAGAACGGTCATCTTTATATTGCGACCCCGCCGCTCTACCAGATCAAGAAGGGAAGCCAGGAGAGGTACTGCTGGACCGAAGAGGAACGCAAGCAGATCGTCGAGGAACTGACCAAAAGCACCGCCGGTGTGCACGTGCAACGCTATAAAGGGCTCGGTGAAATGAACGCAGAACAGCTCTGGGATACCACCATGAACCCCGAACACCGTACCCTCAGACAGGTTACCATTGAGAGCGCCGCCGAAGCCGACAGGATCTTTTCCATGCTCATGGGTGACGATGTTCCGCCACGCCGGGAATTCATTGAAAAACACGCGAAATACGCGAAAATTGATGCTTAGGAAGAAGTTGTTTGAGGATGTTTGAAATGGTTTGAAATGGTTTGAAGTGGTTTGAAATGGTTTGAAGTGGTTTGAAATGGTTTGAAGTGGTTTGAAATGGTTTGAATTCCAATCAACAAATCAACAACTCAACAAATCAACAAATTCTTCGGGGAGTTTAACCACAGATTTCACAGATTAGCACAGATTAGCTCCGTAATTATCCGCACAAATCCGTCAAATCCGCGTTACCGAATTATTTTTTTGTATATTAACGCCGTATGAAAATGCCTTATGCCCGGCGAAAATAAAATAAACACCACGGAGATACGGAGCGAGGAGGTCAGGGAGATCCTCGGACACATTCCCCACTGGATCGTGAGGTGGGGAATCCTGTTGCTGTTCATTATCATCTCCATCATCCTTCTCGGAAGCTGGGTGTTCAAGTATCCTTATATCATTCCCGCCAACATTTACGTTACAACGGAAAATCCTCCTTACCATGCTGTGGCGAAAAGCGATGGCCGGATAGCAACTTTACTGGTAAAGGACAACGGGAAGGTCAGCGCAGGTCAGATCATGGCCCTTATTGGAAATCCTGCCGACCTGAACGATGTGCAATTGCTGAAAGAGAGACTCGATACCTTCAGGTTTCTCCTGACCACACCGGGTAAAGACCCGGAATTCCATTTTCCCGGTAACCTGGATCTCGGCGATATTCAGACTTCCTATGCTAATTTTCTGAAACAGTACGAAGACCTTCTGAACTTCATCAAGCTGAATTATCATGATCAAAAGGTCCAATCGGTGAAGGAAGAGATAAGCCGCTACCAGTCTTACTCCTGGACGTTGAAAAAGCAAAGCAGGATCATCAGTGACGAGGTGAACCTGGCGCAGAACCAATTCAGCCGCGACTCAACCCTTTACCGCCAGGGAGTTGTACCCCAGGCCGATTTTGAAAAATCGAAATCGGCATTCCTCGTAAAGCAGAGAGCATACGAAGAATCACGCAGTGTTCTTGTGAATAACGAGATCCAGATATCCAAGCTCCAGCAGATGATCCTCGACCTTGAACTTCAGAAGCATGAACAGGCCGGGAAACTCCGGCTCCAGGTGATCGAGGCTTACGACAACCTTTCGGCTGCCGTGGCGGCATGGGATGAGAAATATGTGCTTCGTTCCTCTATTGGCGGCACGGTCAGTTTCACCGAGTTCTGGAGCGAAAACCAAAACGTAAAACAGGGTGAGGTTGTAATGACAGTAATACCCGAAAATGCGGGAGAGATCATCGGGAAGATCGAGCTGCCGATCGCCGGGTCGGGGAAGGTGAAGACAGGTCAGAACGTCAATATTAAATTCGCCAATTACCCGTACATGGAATACGGGATCGTTAAGGGAAAGGTCAGTAACATTTCCCTGGTGGCCAGCGACAATGCTTATTCCGTGCTCGTAATCCTGCCTGATTTATTGACCACAACCTACGGGATCAAAGTCGATTTTGCCCAGGATATGCGGGGAAAGGCTGAGATCATCACCGACGATGCACGACTCCTGGAAAGGATCGTTAATCCTGTTAAATCCGTGATCAACAGGCAAAAGGACCTTAACAGGCCGCGATGAAGAGGGGTGATCATGGATTTAGATGGTTTGAGATGGTTTGAAGATGGTTTGAACTCCATTCACCAAATCACCAAATTCTTCGGGGAGTTTCACCACAGATTGCACAGATTATCACAGATTAGCTCCGTGATTATCCGCACAAATCCGTCGAATCCGCGTTCCTCTTCCACTTCACCAAATCACTAAATCACCAAATCACCAAATTCTTCGGGGAGTTTCACCACAGATTGCACAGATTATCACAGATTAGCTCCGTGATTATCCGCACAAATCCGTCAAATCCGCGTTCCTCTTCCACTTCACCACTTCACCAAATCACTAAATCACCAAATTCTTCGGACCGGACTGGATGGATTACATGGCAGGTCGCGACCTGCCCCTACGACTTTGCCCATATCTTTTCCATATCCTCCAGCGTTTTTCCCTTGGTTTCGGGAACGAACTTCCACATGAAAACGGCTGCCAGGATACCCATGATGCCATAGATCCAGTACGCGAATCCCTTGTGGAAATTTTGCGTCAGCCATGGATTGCCGTCGAGAATAGGGAAGGTCCAGGAAATCACCAGGTTTGCGATCCACTGCGCCGCTACGGCTATAGACATGGCTCCCCGGATGGAATTCGGAAAGATCTCCGAAAGCAAAACCCACGTCACCGGGCCCCACGACATGGCGAAAAAGGCCGTGTACGCCAGCATGAATATCAGGGCCACCACTCCCAGGTTACCGATATAGAAGCTGAATCCGAGACAGATCATACTTGCGGCCATTCCAAGTCCCCCGATGATCTGCAGGGGCTTCCGGCCAAACCGGTCGACAGTGAAAATTGCCAGGACGGTGAAAATCAGGTTTACCGCTCCGACAATGATGGTCTGAAGCAGGGAGGAATCTGTTGAACTGCCCATATTGCTGAAAATACTGGAGGCATAGTAGAGCACGACATTTATACCGACGAATTGCTGGAAAACAGAAAGAAAGATACCGATGACGATCACAGCTCCTCCATAGCTGAGCCAGGGAGCCCTTTTATGGACCAGTGTCTTTTTGATCTCACCGATGGTTTCACGGGCCTTCGACCCCCCGGTGAGTCGCGTGAGCAGGTTGAGCGCCTTATCTTCCTGGTTTTTCATGACGAGGAACCTGGGAGTCTCGGGAACGAAAAAGAGGAGGATGAAGAACACGGTTGCCGGTACGGTCTCGGAGGCAAACATCCACCGCCATCCCATCTCATTGATCCAGACCTGGTCCTGTCCGCGTGCGATGCTGTAATTAACAAAATAAACAACCAGCATCCCGAAAATGATAGCGAACTGGTTCCATGATACGAGATTGCCCCGGATCCCTGCAGGTGCGATTTCGGCGATATACATGGGGGAAAGCATGGAGGCCAGTCCTACGCCGATCCCGCCGATCACCCGGTAAAAGATGAAGCTGCTGATCACTTCTGCACCGAGAAAATTCATTTTGTCGGGAATGGCAGAGCCTACGGCCGAGATGAGGAACAGAGCCGCGGCGAGGAGAAGGCCTCTCTTTCGTCCTGCCGTCTGGCTGATATATCCTCCGAGCGAGCCCCCGATAATGCACCCCAGCAAAGCGCTGGCGATAGTGAAACCGCTCACTGAATTGGCCATATTCTCCGTGAGTTCATTAGGCAGGGCCAGGAATTTAAAATATACAAGCAGTCCCACGATAAGAAAAAGAATTACGCTGTACAGGGTACCTTTTCCGGCTCCGAATAACCGGTAAAAGAAGCTGCTCACCAGGATGGCTACAATGGCAAAACATAGTGTAGCTGCCACCTTAAACTCCGAGATCACGTTTACCGCCATATCCGGGTTCGCCCTGAGGGGCTCGATGAAGAAATTTTCAAGGGCTTTGATGGCACCGTTGATCACCGCGGTATCATAACCGAACAACAGACCGCCCAGGGTGGCAACCATGGTAAGGCCAATGACAAGCGAAAAATTTGGTTTGGATGAATTCATATCATGCGTGTTTACCGGGAGTCAGGCCGGTGTTTGGATTTTCTCTGAAGGGATCTGCCGGCCAGTCGGAACCGCCGGCATTTGATTCCTTATATATACTGGTTTAACAGGGCCTCATACATCTCCTGTTTGCCGCTGATCTGTTCGGGTTCACCGTTGGTGATGGCAATCTTCCTCAAATCTTCCAGGGTTAGATTTCCCTCTTCAAATTTCCGCCCGTCATCCGAATCGAATGAAGCGTATCTTTCTTTCCGTAGCTTTCGGTAGTCCGATTTGGCAAGGATCTCATCGGCTATGAGAAAGGCGCGTGCAAATGCATCTATCCCGGAAATATGGGCGATGAAACGGTCTTCAAGATCTGTGGAATTCCGCCTGACCTTTGCATCAAAATTGATACCTCCGGAAGTAAACCCCCCGGCTTCGATGATCACCAGCATGGTTTCGACAAGTTCATAGATGTTCAAAGGGAACTGGTCTGTATCCCAACCGTTCTGGTAGTCCCCACGGTTGGCATCGATGCTGCAGAAGAGGCCGGCATCGGCAGCAACCTGCAACTCATGCTGGAAGGTATGTCCTGCAAGAGTGGCATGGTTGACTTCGATGTTCAGCTTGAAATCACCATCGAGCCCATACTGCCTCAGGAAGCCGATCACTGTGGCGGTATCGAAATCATACTGGTGTTTGGTGGGTTCCATGGGTTTCGGCTCGATGAGGAAGGTGCCTTTAAAACCGTTTTGCCTGGCATAGTCTTTAGCGAGGTGGAGAAATTTTGCCATGTGCTCGCTCTCCCTTTTCATGTTGGTGTTGAGAAGAGACATGTAGCCTTCGCGGCCTCCCCAGAAGAGATAGTTTTCCCCACCGAGGGCGATAGTGGCATCGATGGCATTCTTAACCTGTGTTGCAGCCCAGGCAACTGCATTGAAATCCGGGTTTGTTGCGGCGCCGTTCATATAGCGCGGATGTGAAAAAAGGTTGGCCGTTCCCCACAGGAGTTTTACGCCCGAGTCCTTTTGTTTCTGGCGCGCGTAGTCAACCATCACCCCCAGCCGGTCCTCCGTTTCCCGGATGCTGCTGCCTTCATCCACAAGATCGAGATCATGGAAGCAATAAAAAGGCAGCCCCATCTTGGTTATAAATTCGAAAGCCGCATCCATACGCGATTTTGCTGTCTGCACAGGGTCATTCTTTATTTCCCACGGGAAATCCCTTGTGCCGGGACCGAAAGGATCGCCGCCTTTGCCGTGCATGGTATGCCAGTAAGCCATGGCAAAACGGAAATATTCCTTCATGGTCTTTCCGTTGCTGAGGACCTGGTCGGGATTGTAGAATTTGAATGCCAGAGGATTTTTTGATCCTTTGCCTTCGTAAGCAATCTTCCCGATGCCGGGAAAAAATTCTGTATCTCCAGTTAAATATTCCATAGTTATTATGATTTTTTGGGTACTGATTCGAAATAATTCAGCCAGTTCTTATAGGCATTCACGTATTCATCTTTCCGGTTTATGCCGGGTTCGACTGTCCCGATCCGTTCAAGATTTTTAAAGGCTTCGGCAGCAGTGGCATATTTACCCGAACCGATCCCTGCACCGCGGGCTGCACCCTGGGCGCCGTCCGTATTATATAGTTCGATATTTGCGCCGGAAATCCCGGCGAGGGTGTCACGGAAGACCGGGCTGAGGAACATGTTTGCTTTTCCCGCCCTGATCACCGAGGGGTCTATTCCCATATTTTTCATGATCTGCATCCCGTAATGGAAAGCAAAGGCAATGCCTTCCTGTCCTGCCCGGATAAGATGTACACGGTCGTGAATGTTAAAGTTCAGTCCGTGAATGCTGCATCCCGGGTCGGCATTCCCCAGCATCCGTTCTGCCCCGTTCCCGAAAGGAAGGATGCATACCCCTTCTGAACCGGCCGGGACAGAAGAAGCCATCCGGTTCAGTGCATCATAATCTGTTCCGGGAGCAACAGTTTTGCGGAGCCAGGAATAAAGGATGCCTGTCCCGTTGATACAGAGGAGCACTCCCAGCCGGTTCTTCTTTGCGGAATGATTAACATGGGCAAAGGTGTTTACCCGCGAGAACGAATCGTACTTCACCTCATCGCTGATCCCGTACACTACCCCGGATGTGCCGGCCGTAGCTGCGATCTCTCCGGGTTCAAGGACGTTGAGTGAAAAAGCATTGTTCGGCTGGTCACCCGCCCGGTAGGAGACGGGAATACCTGCGGGCAGGCCTGTTTCGGTGGAGACACTTTCCGTAATTTTCCCCTGGACGGAGAATGTAGGGACGATTTCAGGAATAACCTCCGGATCGAATCCGTAATTTTCAAGTAGAAATCCGGCTACTGCATTTTCCCTGAAATCCCAGAAGATCCCCTCCGAAAGGCCGGCAATTGTTGTATTTACCTCACCTGTGAGTTTCATGGCAATAAAATCGCCGGGCAACATGATCTTCCATACCTTACTGAAAAGTCCGGGTTCATTTTCTTTCACCCACTTCAGCTTTGAGGCCGTGAAATTTCCGGGAGAGTTGAGAAGGTGGGAGAGGCATTTTTCAGGGCCGAGATCCATGAATGCTTTATCGCCAAAGGGCACAGCACGGCTGTCGCACCATATAATGGAAGGGCGGAGGACTTCACGGTTACTGTCAATCATGACCAACCCATGCATCTGGTATGAGATCCCGACGCTCATTATCTTTTTACTGTCAACCTTTTTTACTACTTCTGCAGTGGCAAGCAGCAGATTGGTCCACCATAAGGCAGGATCCTGCTCAGCCCACCCCGGCTTAAGAGCAGTGATTGGCATCTCCTCCTCCGGGTAGTGGGCGGCGGCTATGCATCTGCCCGTACCGGCTTCGATGACGCTTGCTTTTACCGAGGAGCTTCCGATATCATATCCGATAAGGTACATATTCTTCTCATTTTAGGTTAAAACTGGAATCCTTCAAACCTGTTGAAACTGTCAGTAAACACTTTGGGGTCAAACCGGAAAAGACGGGCCGGTTTGTGTGCCACACCCTTTTCTTTTTCCTCAAGGGCAACCAGGTAATCAGCCTTAAGTACCTTCTTTCTGAAATTACGGTTGTCGAGTTCTTTTCCCATGATGATCTCGTAAAGATTCTGTAATTGCCGGATGGTGAATTTTTCAGGCAGGAGCTGCATTCCTACAGGTTCGTATTGCAGCTTACGTCTCAAAACTCTCAGTCCTTCCCTGAGGATAAGCTCGTGGTCGAATGCAAGACCATGGATCCCGGAGATGGCAAACCAGCCGGCATTTTCCCTCCTCTCCTGGTTCCTGCGGCTTTCATCAATTTTGATGAGGGAATAATAGGCAACCGTAACCACACGTGTCACCGGGAGACCCGTGGTTTCCCTCAGCCAGCGCAGGTCGTGTTCCTGACTTATCCTTCCGGGGGAACCGAAAACATGGAACTGGCGAAGGTAAATATCCCTGAGGCCGGTCAGTTCGAGCAGGATACGGTCGGCAGCCGAATCGAGGTCTTCCTCATCGGTGATAAAATCCCCGGGCAGTTTATAATCGAACGCATATTCGTCGGAACTTTCAGAGATCCTGTATCTTCTTTTCAGCAACAACGCTTTAAGGTTTTCTCCGTCAAATCCGAAGATGACACAATCGACCGAGATATGGGGATTCAGTTTCATCCATACAATTAAGTCATCTAAATTAGGGAATGATTCGATGAATTGCAAACTTAGCGTAAAAAATACGCTAAGAGTAATGCGGAACGCGGATTTGACGGATTTGCGCGGGTAATCACGGGAGCTAATCTGTGATAATTTGTGCAATCTGTGGTGAAACCCTGAAGAATTTGTTGATTTGTTGAGTTGTTGATTTGTTGAATGGAGTTCAAACCATATCAAACCATCTCAAACCATTTCAAAACATTTCAAACAACTTTTTCTGTGATAATCTGTGAAATCTGTGGTGAAACCCTGAAGAATTTGGTGATTTGTTGAGTTGTTGATTTGTTGATTGGAATTCAAACCATTTCAAACCATCTCAAACCATCTCAAACCATTTCAACAATCCCCCTGTCTCCGGGTGCTATCTATTTTAGACAAATTCTAAATAAAGTTCTGTCTTCAGGCTAATCCTCTATTATTTATAATTTTGAAGATCAAAGAAGGAGATTCGCGATGGATGTATTATTTCCCGCACACAAACCCACGGCGTTCAATGTGATGCTTAAACCGACAGGTCCGGCATGCAACCTGAATTGCACCTACTGTTATTATCTCGAGAAAAAGAACCTGTATCAGCATACCCGTAATTTCCGGATGAAGGATGAGGTCCTTGAAGAATTTACGAGGCAGTATATAGCAGCCCAGGAAGTACCCGTAGTCAGTTTTGTCTGGCAGGGGGGCGAACCGGCAATGCTGGGTGTGGATTACTACCGTAAGGCGCTCGAATTTCAAAATAAACACAGCAACGGCAAACGGATTGAGAATGTGTTCCAGACCAATGGCACGCTCATCACCGATGAATTTTGCGGGCTTTTCAAAGAGCATGACTTCCTTGTTGGCATTTCCATCGACGGGCCGGAAGGACTTCACGACCATCACCGCCTTACCAATACGAACAAAGGATCGTTTGAAAAAGTGATGAACGGGATCCGTCTTCTGCATAAACACAAGGTCGAATTCAACACTCTTTCCGTTGTTAACCGGCAGAATTCCTACCATCCACTGGAAGTCTACCGTTTCCTCAGGGATATTGGTAGCGGGTTCATCCAGTTCATCCCTATCGTGGAAAGGATTGCAGAAGAACTCAGGGATGATGCCCCTAACCTCGTTACCCCGGGGTATAAAAAAAATGCAAAAGTTACCGATTGGTCGGTTGAGCCGCTGCAATACGGAAATTTTCTGAACCGCATCTTTGATGAGTGGGTTCGCAAAGATGTTGCGAAAGTCTTTGTTCAGATCTTCGACGTCACTCTGGCAAACTGGGCAGGGGAAAACGCGGGGCTATGCGTTTTTACGGAAACCTGCGGCGATGCGACTGCCATGGAACATAACGGGGATCTGTTCAGTTGCGACCATTTCGTATACGAAGATTTCAAGCTTGGCAACATCATGGAGACTCCCCTCCTTGAAATGATCAAATCGGAGCGACAACAAAAGTTTGGACGCGATAAACGGGATATGCTCCCCAAATACTGCTTTGAATGTGATTACCGTTTCGCCTGCCATGGTGAATGTCCGAAGAACAGGATATCACTGACTCCTGCCGGCGATCCCGGGCTAAATTATCTCTGCCCGGCTTACAAGCTGTTTTTCAGCTATGTGCATCCCTACATGCAATTCATGGCCGACGAACTAAGGGCAAAAAGAGCGCCTGCCAATGTGATGCAATGGGTTCAGCGGCTCGACAGGCAAAAGATGCAGAATGAGAGGCCCAGGGTGGTGACAGGACGCAACGATCCATGTCCATGCGGTAGCGGGAAGAAATTCAAGAACTGCTGTATCAATAAATTCGGGGGTCTTTTCTGATCGTACCGTTATTTTCTAACGGATCCGGCTTTGGGAAGATCGAAGGTAAATGTGCTTCCTTCCTGCTGTTTGCTGGTCACCAATAATTCGCCACCGTGTTTCCGGATAAATTCCCTGCAAACGATCAGACCCAATCCTGTCCCGGCCTCACCCACGGTTCCCGTAGTACTGTGAAATTCGTCGAGTTTGAATAGTTTCTTCTGGTCTTCATCCGACATCCCGATCCCCGTATCACTCACCTTTATTATGATGCGGCTCTCGTTCTCATGTACTCCGAGGCTTACCACACCACCTTCAGGCGTGAACTTAATGGCATTGCTGATCAGGTTCCGCAGAATGGTATTTACCATGTTATAGTCTGCATAGGCTACTTTTCTTTCGGATTGCGGGGAGATCAGGCTTATCTTTTTATTCTGGGCTGTCACGCTTAGCATCTGGAAATTTTCGTCGATAATCTCGGACAGGTTAATCTCGGCAGGGCTGAATTTGATCTTGTTGGTCTGCGTCCGGGCCCAGTGAAGAAGGTTTTCAAGGAGGGAATACGCGCTTGTGGAGGAATCTTTAATAAGCTGGATGAACTCAATGCGCTTATCATCCCCAAGGGAATCATAACTCCGGGTAAGAAGGTCGGAGAAGCCCATGATTGAATGGAAAGGGTTCTTCAGGTCATGGGCAATGATGGAGAAGAACTTATCTTTGGTGGCATTCAGCTTTTTCAGTTCGTCCCTGTTTTTCTCAAGCAGTTTTTTCTGTTCATTGATCTTTTCCTCGGCTTCCTTGATCTTTGTAATATTGGAATCGATGGCAATGATCCTCACCAGTTCTCCCTTTTCATCCAGTACGGGCGAGATGGTGGTCTGGGACCATATTGTTACGTTGTTGACATCCATTGCCTTCGCCTCATAAATCGAAGGTTTCTTCGTCTGAATAACTTCATCGAGCACGTGGTTGATCTCATTATATGATGAAGTCTGTCTGAGGTTTTTACCGTTCTTCCGGATAAAGTCTTCGAGTTTCATCCCGTAACGTTTCTCAAATCCAGTATTTACCCATTCGAAATTTCCGTCCATGTCCATGATCACGATGACATTATCGGTCTTGCTGGCCACGAGGGATAGTTTCTCAAGTTCCTTATTTATGCTCAGCAGGTGTTCAGCCTGTGTCTGCAATTCTTCAGACTGCTGCTGGATCTCCTCCTGCCGTTCTTCAAGCAGCACGTTGGCTTCCTGTAGATTTTCCGTCTTTTCGATCAGTTTTTTCTCGGCGGTTTTTTGCATGGTGATATCACGGCCGATACCAACTATACCGATTACCTCATCTTTATCGTCATAGACCGGGACCTTTGTTGTGGATACGATGACCTGTTTGCCATCCGGGTTCAATCCGCGTTCTTCCTTATTGATGATCACTTTCTTCTCACTCATGATTTTCTGCTCATCCCGGTAAAATTCTTCGGCCATGCTTTTTTCATAAAAATCGAAATCCGTTTTACCGGTAAGCTCTTCCGGAGTGGCACCCATTACCTTGGCCACATGAATATTGCCGATGATGAAACGGCTCTTCCTGTCTTTAATGTAGATCCGGTCAGGCATATTGTCGATAATGGTCTTGAGATGCTTTTTCTCTTCCAAGACGAGCTCGGTTTGCGTCCGCAATTCTTCCTGTTGCTGGAGGATCTCCTCCTGCCGCTCTTCGAGAAGGGAATTGGCTTCGTGCAGCGAGTATGTTTTTCTCTCGAGTTCTTCCTGGGCTTTTTTCCACAGAGTGACATCCCTGCCGATCCCGACGATCCCGATGATATTGCCCTGTTCATCTTTGAGCGGTATCTTTGTTGTGCTCACCCAGATGTTCTTTTTATTCTCATCCAGCCCTTTTTCCAATTGGTTAACAATCGGATTTCCGGTGGCCATAACCTCGATCTCGTTCTTTCTGAACTCATCGGCCAGTTTTTTGGGGTAAAAATCATGGTCGGAAAGTCCGGTGAGCTCTTCCCGCGATTTTTTCCCAAAAGTTCCGGCCAGTTTTTTGTTGGCAATGACAAACCGGCCGTCGAGATCCTTGATGTAAATGAAGTCGGGGAGAGTATCGATAAGGCTGTAAAGAATATTCCCTGGACCCAGGGGACCCTGCTTTTTGGCCAGGTTATCTATAAATCTCTTCTTCCTGTTTATGGCAGTTAATTTGATGAGGAAGATGACGATAAGGACGATTAGAATAGATGCAAAAATGTGATATATCCAAAGATTTGCTTCTATGAATGTGTTGAGGGAAAGAAGGGTATGATAACCGTACATGGGATTACCCACCGGCAATGTCTTTTCCAATACCGGATATTTGGAAATAAGCACCTGCATTAACAGGAAAAATTTGATATCCTCGAAATATTATCCTTTTTTGATCTCTCGCTGTGAACTCACAAGCCTTACAAATATATCTTTTTTATTGAAATCTTCTTCCAATCCCACTCTTTTTTTCCATAAGTGATATATGCGTCTCTCCCGGCTTACCCGGAAAATTTTATTTTCCAAGCAATCCCGGAAGCCAGAGACTGAGCTGTGGGATGTAGGTGACAAGCAGAAGGACGATGATCATGGCTGCAAAAAGTGGCAGGAGCGGTTTTACGACTTTTTCTATTTTTATATTCGCCACGCTGCAGCCGATAAAGAGTACAGATCCCACAGGCGGTGTACACAGTCCTACACTAAGGTTGAGCACCATGATGATCCCGAAGTGTATAGGGTTCATTCCCATCTGTGCGGTGACTACCGGTAGAAAGATGGGCGTGAATATGAGTACGGCCGGGGTCATATCCATGAAGGTGCCGACAAATAACAGGATGAAATTGATTATCAGAAGGATGACGAAGGGGCTGGAGCTTATGTTCAATAGTCCTTCACTGACATTCTGGGGAATGTTTTCGTAGGACATGATCCAGGAAAGGCCGATTGACGTACCCACCAGCAATAAAACGATTGCCGTGGTCCTGACCGATCGCAGGATGATCTGGGGAAGGTCCCTGAAACTGATCTCCCGGTAAATAAAGGAAAGGACCAGTGCATAGAGCACGGCTACAGCCGATGCTTCCGTGGCGGTAAAATAACCTGCAACAATTCCCCCGATCACGATCACCAGCATGAGAAGGGAAGGGATGGCATCCACGAATTTCAATATTCCATTGAGCGTCTTTGCTTTCCGGCGCAAGGAATATCGTAATATAAGGAAGATCAAAAAGACGGCAATCAGGGCTAAGACAGGTACGCTGATGCTTCGCGGGGCCTTGTCGTAAATCATTTTGAGACCTGCGCCGGTACCGATGAGAACGGCTGTGGCTGCAAGGAATTTGAGGATAACCGAGATCACGCCTTTTATTCCCCTGTTGGCATAAACAAGCATGGACATGGCAACCAGCATGATTGACAATCCAGTAAGGATCCCGGGTATATATCCGGCAAGGAAAAGGGCCGTGATGGATGCGCCACCGCTTGCCAGTGAATATACGATCAGGATATTGCTTGGAGGGATGGAAAGTCCCGTGGTGGCAGACGTAATATTGACCGCCGCACTGAAATTATCCTTAAAACCTTCCTTTTTCATCTCGGGAGTCATGATGGTGCCGATGGCCGAGGCTGAGGCGGCCGCAGATCCGGAAATGGCGCCGAACAGCATATTGGCTATCACATTCACAAAGGCCAGTCCTCCGGGCAAGCCGCCCACAAGTACCCTGGCAAAATTGATCAGCCGGATCGCAATGCCTCCCGAATTCATGATATTTCCCGCGAGAATGAAGAAGGGGATGGCCAGAAGGGCGAAACTGTCGAGTCCTGTGGCCATGCGTTGGGCGAAGGTGGTGAAGGCCGGTATGGTATCGATGGAGAAGAGCATGGTAATGATGCCGGACAGACCGATGCTG
Organism: uncultured Bacteroidales bacterium; assembly: GCA_963771005.1. Classification (GTDB taxonomy): domain Bacteria; phylum Bacteroidota; class Bacteroidia; order Bacteroidales; genus DASQZK01. Next base: position 1,459,787 of record CAVYRO010000002.1, on the reverse strand, counting down.
AATGCTATGGGAACGCCGATGGCAAGAAACAGGACAAAGCTGAGAACCAGGATTAGTACTTCCATAAACCGGTAGAGGTAGGTTAGTTTTTCTTATAGATAATCAAAATGTTAATAATGCTGTAATAAATGATAAGCAGGCCACTCAGGGGGATAACGGTGTAGACGTAACCCAAAGGCAGCTCCAGTGCGGCCGATTTCACGTCGAGGGCAAAGCGGGTATATACCAGCCATGATCCTCCCGCGACCATCACCAGCAGGGCGAACAAAAAAACCAGGACGTTGATGAGGAGGCCGAGCCGGTTTTTCCGGCTCTCACGGGTACGTTGAAGAAGTATGTCGATAGCAAGATGTTCATTCCTTCCGGCCACGTATGCAGCGCCCAGCAATCCGGTCCATATAAGCAGAAAGCCGGCCAGTTCATCGGTGAATGAGCTGGGTGAAGCAAGGATATAACGGCTTGCTACCTGCCAGAGCACATCGATAACCAGAAGGGACATGATGACGACAAGTAGAACTTCCAGGGTTTTATTAAGGACGTTGTTAAATCGCATCGGATACATTTTCAGTTGTTCTTCTCATATCTGTTGCATATATATTGACCTTACCGGGGATCCCTCATTTGGCGGCCCGGATCCGTTTCAGCAGGTTGTATACGCGGGGCTGATCCTTGAACATCTCGTACATCCCTTCAACTTTTTCAGCAAAGGGTTCCTTGTCCGGGTGAATGATTGTCACACCCGCTTTTTTGACAGCTTCCAGGGATTCCTGCACGGATTTGGCCCAGAGTTCTCTTTCCTTTACCACCGATTCATCAGCAGCCTGCTGAAGCCATCCCTTTTCCTGCTCCGACAGGCTCTTCCATACCTTCAGGCTGATGATAAGCACATCGGGCACCATGCTGTGCTCATTAAGCGAATAAAACTTGCAGACCTCATAATGATGCGAGGTGTAAAAACTGGGCGGATTGTTCTCTGCACCGTCAACCACCCCGCTTTGCAATGCGGTATACAGTTCTCCGAAAGATATCGGGGTAGGGGAACCCCCCAGGGTTTTGACCAGTTCCATCGAGATCATGCTCTTCATAACCCTGATCTTAAGGCCTTTGAGATCTCCAGGTTTCCGGATCGGAGTCTTGATCGTATAGAAACTGCGGCTTCCCGCGTCATAAAAACAAAGGCCCCTGATCCAGTAGGGTTCCGGGGCAGCAAGCAATTCTTTCCCGATCTCACCGTCAAGAATCCTGAATGACTGTTCTTTGGACTTGAATATGTACGGTAGACCCAATACTTTGTATTCATCCACGAAACTTTCCATCACGGCGGCCGAGACCTTGGTGATGGCAAGGCTCCCGATCTGGAGGAGTTCCACGCACTGTTGTTCCGAGCCGAGCTGTCCGGAAGGATAGATCTGGATCTGCAGTTTCCCTCCCGAAAGTTCCTTACAGCGGTCGGCCATATAAACCATGGCTTTATGAACGGGATGTGTCGGGTCGAGACTATGCGCAAGTTTCAGAACCCTGGCCTTTTCTTTATGGGAACATGAGAACAGGGTCACCCCCAGCATTGCAATGACAAAAAATATTTTTCTCATAAATTTTTCTCCTTAGAGGCCCCGGATTTTCCTGATCAGCGACAGGGTATCCCCAATTTTTTTCCCGATCTCCTCCCAGTTCTTTTTGCTGATCAGTTCCTTTGAGATCAGGTTGGAACCCATGCCGACACAGCTAACCCCGGCGCTGAACCAGGCCCTGAGGTTTTCCTCCGACGGATCCACATCCCCTGTGGGCATGATTGAAGTCCAGGGGGAGGGGCCAAGGATGGCTTTTACGAACCCGGGTCCGCCGACAGCAGAGCCGGGAAATATCTTGACAATCTCCGCACCGAGCTCCTCTGCTTTCGATATCTCCGTGAGGGTGCCGCATCCGGGCATCCACAGAATTTTTCGCCGGTTACAGGTAACGGCCATATCCTCTTTAAGAACGGGAGAAACGACGAAATTAGCGCCCAGCTGTATATATATTGCAGCAGTGCCGGAGTCGACCACCGAGCCGGCCCCCAGGATCATTCCGGGAAGTTCGGACGCCGCCCATTTATTGAGAGATCCGAACACTTCGTGGGCATAGTCTCCACGGTTCGTGAACTCGAACACCCTTCCACCACCATTGTAACAGGCCCTTAGGACTTCCTTCATCACCTCCGCATCGGGATGGTACAAAACGGGGATCAGGCCCTGTTCATTCATTTTGACGGCTACTTCAAGCCTCTTGAAACGTGCCATAACAGAAAAGAATAAGGTTCGAAAATAGTGAAAGTTAATCTATTTGCAAGAATATTATCCAATTCTCAATGCGGTAACCGGATTTTCCCATAGGGGGGCAACCTTGCCGAACATTACCGGCCCTTTTTGATCTCCTTAATTACAGGATCGCCTATCGTCCCGTAATATTAGAACCCTTACCTGTGGAGATCCACGGCATGCGTACTGAACCTGGGGCGGGATATTTCATTCATTGGCCGGTTTACCTATGGTAGCCAGGATACCTCCGTCGACGTAGACGATCATGCCGTTTACGAAGTTGGAAGCGTTTGATGCGAGAAATACTGCCGTTCCGGCCAGGTCGGAAGGATCGCCCCAGCGTCCGGCAGGTGTACGCTGGATGATAAAATCATTGAAAGGATGCCCGTTCACCCGGATCGGGGCCGTCTGCTCTGTGGCAAAATAGCCCGGGCCGATACCGTTCGCCTGGATATTGTGTTTCGCCCATTCGGTGGCCATACTCTTCGTAAGCATCTTCAATCCCCCCTTGGCCGCGGCGTATGCAGAGACGGTATCCCGTCCCAGTTCGCTCATCATGGAACACATATTAATGATCTTCCCGTGTCCACGGCGGATCATACCCGGGACGATATGCTTTGCCATGATAAAGGGTGCCACAAGGTCAATATCGAGAACATCGCGGTAGTCCTGCACTTGCATATCGAGAATGGGGATGCGTTTGATAATGCCGGCATTGTTTACCAGGATATCGATGGGTCCGGCTTCTTTTTCGATCTTTGCGACATTTGCAACCACTTGTTCTTCGATGGTTACATTGAATAAATAAGTTCTGACTTCGATTCCAGCCTCCCGGTATTCTGAGGAGGCTTTTTCAAGTTTTTCGCTGAAAATATCATTGATGATAATTTCGGCTCCGGCTCCGGCCAGACCTTTCGCAATGGCCATACCCAATCCGTGTGTACCGCCGGTAACAAGTGCTCTTTTTCCCTTCAGGCTGAATAATTCCAATGACATATTTAGTGATTTTAATTTTACAATGTTATATATTTTTATCTTATCTCGCTGACCTTGACTGTATCCATATCGCCATAATCGAGATTTTCACCTGCCATGCCCCAGATGAAGGTGTAATTGCTCGTCCCTGCGGCTGCATGAATGGACCATGCAGGCGAGATCACGGCTTCTTCGTTTTTCATCCAGATATGACGTGTCTCCTGTGGCTCACCCATGAAATGGCAGATGGATTGCCCTTCGGGCACATTGAAATAAAAATAGGCTTCCATCCTCCTGCTGTGAACGTGGGGAGGCATGGTATTCCATACGCTTCCGGTTTTCAGTTCGGTCATGCCCATCTGCAGCTGGCAGGTCTGGATGACACTGTTTACGAGCATTTTATTGACCGTTCTTGCATTGGCGGTTTCCAGCGATCCCAGTTCCGCAATATCGGCATCTGCGAGCGTGATCAGGCGGGTCGGGTAACCGGTATGGGCCGGGGCCGAGTTGATATAAAAATGTGCCGGATTGGAAGCATCTTCGCTTTCAAACCGGACCTCACCGGCTCCCATCCCCACATATAATGCTTCTTTATAATTGACCGGATAGTTTTTCCCGTCAACGGTTACAGTTCCCTTTCCTCCAACATTGATCACGCCGAGTTCGCGCCTGTCGAGAAAATGTTCCGACTTAAGCGGGTCGATGGTTTCCAGCGTAAGTTTCTTATTCACGGGTATACAACCACCAACGATCAGCCGGTCGTTGAAGGAATAGACGAGGTTGATCTCATCCTTCTTCATGATGCCCGGGGCGAGAAATTCTTTCCTTATCCTCGCTGTATCGTATTGGCGGGCGTCGCCGGGATGATTTGAATACCGGATTTCATAATTTACTGCCATGGTTCCGAAGTATTAAAGGTTTCCTAATTGATTGTTTCTTAAGGTTGAACCCCTTACGATCAGCTTTGGTTTTATAACCTCCCTCCGAACAAGGGGATCATTGAGACCTTCAAGATACATGTTAGCTACCCTGCGGCCCATTTCTTCGGGGTTCTGATCTGTTGAAGTGAGCCCGGGCTGTGAGAATTCTGTAAAAGGTTCGTTTGCAAATCCGGCGATCCCCAATTCTGACGGCACTTTTAAACCGAGTTCCCTTGCAGCCAGGAGGGATCCCAGTGCCGTGAAATCACTTGCGGCAAACACTGCATCTGCCTGAATGCCGGAACGAAACAGGCGGAGCAAAGTTGCAAAGGCTTCATCGCGGGTAAGGGTATCCTCAACGAGCAGGGAAGGATCATATGGAATTCCTCCTGCTCGTAATGCGTCAATATACCCCTGTTTACGGTCGCGGTACATGGTAAGATTGACAGGCCCTGCCATATGGAGGATCCTGCGGTATCCCTGGCCGATCATGTGGGTCACCATTTCTCTTGCCCCATGATAGTCATCCAGTTTCACGCTACTGATGTCCAGGGATTCGTCTACACGGTCGAACATGATAACGTTCATTCCTGCCTCTGCTATTTCGCGCAGATGCGAGGTATTCTTTGTCCCCGCGGAGAGGGAAATAAAGAGCGCATCGGCCCTCATGCTCATCAGGGTGCGAATACCTTCTTTTTCTTTACTCACGTTTTCGAGGCTTTGACAGATCATCAGGTTATACCCTGCTTTGTTAAGGATCTCTTCCATGCCGCTGATCACGCCGGAGAAAAAGAACCTGTTGATACGGGGGATCATCACTCCGATCGTCATGCTGGTGCCTTTACGCAGGGAGGATGCGATGTTGTTTGGCCGGTATCCTTTTTCAACCGCCAATTGTTGCACTGTCTGCCGCATTGACTGGCTTATACGGGGGTTATTGTTAAGTGCCCTTGAAATTGTTGACGGCGAAACCTCGAGGATCCTCGCCATGTCGTGGATTGTAATATTTGTTGCGGCCATGTAAGTGCAATCGATTGCACAAATATATGAAAATCGCAAACAGAAGTAAAGAAAATGGAAAATATTTTTTCATAAGATAATAAACTTTTATCTGAACATTATGAGACACAATATGTTGAGATACTATTCATTGAAACATATCCGGCTTTCCTTTCCGGTATGTTCCCTGGTTCGTAAACTACTGGTAATAAATCAGACTTTGACATACAGCTTAGTGCAATTCAGACAGATATGATTCAGGTCAAACCTCTGTATTCCATAACGTCTGTTGGATCTCTCCAGACAAGACGATTCCTTCCTTGTTTTTACCGCCGCATCATTCCGTCACTTATCCTGTGTATTCTTTTTGCATCTCCGGCCTCATCCGGGGAATCACAAAATTTCATAAATCCGGAGAATTATACATTCAGAAACATCAATATCGATGATGGCCTGTCTCAAAACCTCGTTTCCTGCATATACCAGGATCATGCGGGGTTTATCTGGATCGGCACAAAAGGAGGTCTTAATTTATTCGATGGCAACCGGTTCAAAGTGTTCAAGTACGATCCCTCTGATAAATTCAGCCTGACGGATAACTATATCACCTGCATCTATGAAGATATGCTATCGCGTTTGTGGGTCGGAACAAATGAAGGCGGGATCTTCTATCTTGACCGTCAGAACGAAAGGTTTATTAACTTCAACAGCGATCCTGAGCACAAAGAGCGGCTGTCCGATAATCATATCCGGGTTATAACCGGTGACAGGTATGGTAATATCTGGATAGGAACCGGCGGCGGCGGACTGAACCTGCTCAGCAGTAGTGAAAAAGTTATACCTCCTGACAGGAGCGGGGTCAGTATTATCCGCTACAATGAGGAAGATCAGGGTTTCCCGGAAGACAGTGCATTGGTCAACACTCTCCTCTTCGACAGCGACGGTCATTTATGGGTCGGCACTTCATCTAATATTTTCAGATACGGTGGGCCGGAAGATCCCGTTTTCCGGAAGATTGATGTAGGGCTGCCGACGGGAGACACCAACGCGGTTCCGGAAATATTTGGTGAGGGTATAGCAGGTGGAAGACGGATATTTGAGGATTCTGGCAGCCGGTTATGGATGGTAAACATTTTCGGACTTTTCACTTTTGAAAGCGATAAAAATTGCTTTACCAGATATAATCATAAAGGAGTTCCTTTTCCGGCCCGGAATATTATGGCGGCGACCTCTTTCCGGAACAGGGGAAAGGAAGAAATATGGGTCGGAAGTGAGGATTCCCTTTATATTTTGGATCCCGCATCGGGTGAATTTTCCGGTCTTTCCAGTGAGAAGGATCTTAACCTCGGATTGAAGGGTGGATGGTTTTCCTGTTTTTTTACCGACATGGGGGGTACCCTGTGGATTGGCAGCAATGGCCGGGGATTGACGCTTTTTAATCCCTCAGGGATGAAATTCAGGTATCCTGATGACAAGTTCATTCAGGGTTCCTGGATATCTTCCGGAAGGAAACTGAGCGTACGGTCTTTCTGTGTGAGTTCAAAAGATAATAATATCCTCTGGTTGGGATCAAATGAAGGACTTTTCAGGGTCAACCGTTCCCGTTCGGCATTATCGGAGATTAAAATTCACGGAGTACCCTACGACCGTCAGTTAATAATTTACCATTTATGTGAAGACGAAAAAGGACTTCTATGGATCGCTACAAATATAGGGCTTGTCAGGTATGATGCGGAAAGGGGTAAACAGGTTATCTACAGGTCCTCTGATTCTCCTTCGATGATGAAGGGAGAGTCAGATGTAATATACTATGTTCTTTGTAATGGAAGCGATGTCTGGGTACTGACAGATTGTGCCATCGCCAGATTTGACCGTGTGAAAGGAATTTTTCAGAAATTCAAATATGATAGTGCTCCTGACATAAGAAAATATGAAATGATCTTTCCTTCCCTTCTTGAGGATAAGAAAGGGAATCTTTGGATCGCTGCTAAAAATGGATTGCATTATTTTAATACAGAGACGAATAAATTGAAAAGGTACAAAACGGCGCATGAAAATTCGGCGGGCAGGGTATCCCGTGAAGTCAATGCTTTACTTTCCGATCCCGTCAGACCTGATAAATACATTTGGTTTGGCACTGACGGTAATGGCTTCTGTCGCCTGGATATACGTACCGGGAAGATAAAATTCTTCACAGAGAAAGAGGGTCTTGCCAATAATATTGTGTACGGGCTTTTGGCAGATGATGAAGGCAATTTCTGGATAAGTACCAATGAGGGACTTTCAAGTTTCAATCCCAGGACCATTGAGTTTACAAATTATACCACTGCCGACGGATTACAGAGCAATGAATTCAACCGGGGGGCGTACTATAAAAGCCGGGAAGGAGAAATGTTCTTTGGAGGGATTGAGGGATATAACTGCTTTTTTCCGCAGCAGATCATACAAAGGAAGTATATGTCTCCGGTGGTATTCACCCGGTTACAGATCTTTGAAAAGAATCATCTCAACATCACGAAAAATGCATTTAGCATACTGGAATCCAGTCATTTGAAATTAGCTTATAATCAGAATCATTTTACCGTTGACTTTGCCTCCCTGGATTTTGCCTCGGCAGGAGATCATGAATTCGCATACAATGTAGAACCATCGCTAGGAAACTGGATCCCGGCGGGTAGCCAAAACAGTCTGACGCTTGCTGAGTTAAAAGCAGGAAATTATGTGCTTACGGTAAAAGGAACAAATTCTGACCGGATATGGAGCGACAAGACAGCAGTGCTTTATATCACGATTGAAGGTCCATGGTGGCAGAAGCCGTGGATATTCCCTCTTTATTTTATCTTCCTCCTTGTCCTTATACTCGGCCTGAGAAATTATGAACTCTCCCGTATTCGTTTGAGAAACCGGATGCGGATTGCTACGATAGAATCAGATAAACTGAAAGAAATTGACAGGCTAAAATCCCGTTTTTTTGCCAATATCTCCCATGAGTTTCGTACACCTCTTACCCTGATCAAAGGTCCTCTCGAGAAGCTTATCGATGGAAATACCGACATAAAGAGCAAAAAAATGCTTGCATTGATGGAGCTGAATACGGACCGTCTCCTTCGCCTCATAAATCAATTGCTTGAACTTTCAAAGTTTGAAAGCGGAATGTATTCCCTGGATGTTAAAAAAGCGGATATAATAGCATTTACTGAAAGGATTGCCTCGTCATTTTCATCTCTTGCCGATGAGAAAAAAATCGATTTCTCGGTCGTGCCGGAACCGGATGCAGGGAATGATGAGTTAAGGACCGGCTTTTATTTTGATGCGGATATCATTGAGAAGATACTGACAAACCTGGTTTCCAATGCCTTTAAATTCACCCCGGCAGGTGGGAGAATAGTCATCAGGCTGCGGGTACTTAAGGCTGATAACCGGGGAAAAATGCTGGAAATACAGGTTGAAGATACGGGGACCGGTATCCGGAAGGATCAATTGCCTTACATTTTTGACCGTTTTTACCAGGCCGGAAAGCGCGGGGGAAGGGCCGGGGGATCCGGCATCGGGTTAGCCTATGTTTTGGAACTCGTCAAGATACACCGCGGGGAGATTAACGTTAGCAGTGAGGAGTGCATTGGAACGGTTTTCACCGCCCGTTTTCCCTTTGGAATTGAATTTCTTTCCGATGCCCGGATCCCTTTTGAAAGTGATTCATTGCCAGTCAAAGGGGAATCAACTGATCTCATTGCAATTCAAAAGGATTTAGCGGATAGCAGATTATCTTCGAAAGCTAAACCGAAATCAAGATTATGGATCCTGATCGTTGAGGACCACCCCCAGGTAAGCGAGTATATAAAAGATAATCTGAAGGATGAATACAGGATAATACAGGCTTTTGACGGAAACCGGGGATTAGCAATGGCCGAAGAATTTATTCCGGATCTTATCATTAGTGACATTATGATGCCAGGCATCGACGGGTATTCATTTTGCACGAAAATTAAGAATAATGAAAAAACAAGTCACATTCCGGTAATCCTTCTTACGGCCAGGGCAGATATAACCGACAGGATAAAAGGACTGGATACCGGCGCAGATGATTTCCTTGTAAAACCATTTAATGCCAAAGAGTTAGCTGTACGGGTAAGGAACCTGATAAAAAGCAGGATCGCTTTACGGGAAAAATTCAGCAGCAACAGCATTATCCGTCCCGGTGAAATCACGGTTTCCCCATTCGATGAGGATTTTATGCAAAGGATGCTGAAGCTTGTGGAAGAAAACATCGCGGTTCCTGGTTTTTCAGTTGAAGATCTGGCCAGGGAGGCCGGCATGAGCCAGTCACAAATGCACCGGAAATTTAAAGCGGTCATCAATACGCCGGCAAATCATTTTATCAGATCGGTACGTATGAACCGTGCTATGACATTGTTGCAGGAAGGTGCAGGCAATATTTCCGAAGTGGCTTACATGATCGGATATGATGATCCCGGATATTTTTCCAAAAGTTTCCAGAAATTTTACGGTAAACCACCCTCGGCAATTTTGAAGAAATAGTTTTTCCACTCACCGGTGTAAAATTCTTACCTCTTTTTGACAGAAATTTCCTATGCCCTGCCCAACCTGTATCCATACATTTGTACCCGTTATCTCCAATCTGTTAACTAAAAACAAGAATTATGAAAAACGCCTTTTTAATTTGCCTGCTCTCTTGTCTTGTGATGTCTGCTTCCTGGTCACAAGTCATCAGAATTCCTGAACTCGGATCGGTTGCTCCGTCATTCATCGCTGCCTCAACCAATGGCGATATTAATTTTCCCAATGATTTCGGGAAAAACTGGAAGATTTTGTTTTCCCATCCTAAAGATTTCACTCCGGTATGTTCCTCCGAAGTCCTTGAGCTTGCCTATGAACAGAAAAATTTTGATGAAATGAATGCCAAACTTATCGTCGTTTCCACTGACCTTCTCGATCTGCACAGAAGCTGGAAAACAGCCCTTGAAGGACTCCAGTACAAAGGACGTTCACCTGTCAAAATTGAATTTCCCATTGTTTCGGACGATGGGCTGCATGTAGCAAAGCTTTACGGGATGCTACAGTCCAGTTCGAGTACAACAAATAATATACGCGGGGTATATTTTATTGATCCGGATAATATCATAAGGGCTATTTTCTTTTACCCCAACGAGGTAGGCCGGAATATCGAGGAAGTTAAAAGAACACTTCTTGCCCTCGAAACGACCTATTCAAATAAGGATGTCGTCACACCGGTAAACTGGGAGCATGGTGATGATGTCATGGTCCCCGTGATTAGCCAGGAAGAACGCGGTAACCTGGGTAAGGATGGTTCTTCACTTTATCAGCTTAGCTGGTTTATGGTGTTCAAACCCTTTCATTAATATTGTCTTATAATTTTTCTCAAATAGTTATTTTCAAAATTGTATGTTCCCTGAGACCGGAGTCGAAGGGGACATACATTTTGAAATTATGAATATCCTGTGTAATTCTTATCATAAATCTCTGCTCGCACTACACCTACCCCTATCCCTAAATCCCTGGAAGGGGACTTTGCGACGGTACTTAATTTTCGGCACGTACTACCTACCCCTAACCCCTGGAAGGGGAGTTTGCGACTGTACTTGATTTTCGGCCTACCTACCTCTAAATCCCACTTTACGAGCGGTAGAATGATACCCTTCTACCGTCAAAAGTGGTACCGGCTTCAGTCATAGAGGATATTTTTCTTTTTTGTCAACTCGTTGCTATTCTTTCGAAAGAGATGGCGAAAAAATGAAAAAAATGAAATTTGAGTGGTATCCATTTTAACGGTGAAAGGGTACCATTCCTATTCAGTGTTGAAACCTATTTCAAAGAATCGTCGCAAAGTCCCCTCCCAGGGGATTTAGGGGTAGTCCGGTGGGACTCTCAAAAGACCTTTCTTCCAAAAATTGTTTGTTTTCCGGGTTTTGCTATTTTTATGCTTTCATATCTGCATAAAAAAGTGAAACTTAATACTGCTTTCATCCTCCGGATCACACTGGTTTCGGCAATGGGGGGGCTTCTGTTTGGCTACGATTGGGTTGTGATCGGTGGTGCCAAACCTTTCTACGAACAGTTTTTTGCGATCATTGATTCATCTTACCTCCAGGGCCTCGCTATGAGCACGGTGAACCTCATTTTTACGCTTCTTGCCATGCGACTTGTCGATAACTGGGGCCGGAGGAAACTTATGCTTGCCGGATCTTCAGGTCTTGCCGGGATATATCCTGTACTGGGCCTGTTTTATTTTCTTGAGATCAGGGGAATATTCGTTTTATCGCTTGTAATTGCCGCCATAGCTGTATATGCAGTTTCCATGGCCCCCGTGACCTGGGTATCCTCGCCGAGATTTTTCCGAATAAAATAAGGGGAGCTGCCATGGCTGTTGCAACATCGGCATTATGGGCGGCATGCTTCGTCCTCACCTATACCTTCCCGTTGCTTAACAATCTTCTCCACGCCGGAGGTACATTCTGGCTATACGCCTTTATTTGTCTTTCCGGATTTTTGTTCATCCTTTTAAAATTGCCGGAGACCAGGGGAGGAGTCTTGAGGAAATGGAAGATCAGTTCAGCAGGGGGATGATCTTAACCGGCAGGATGAGAAAAATTCCGGGAAGGATGAAACCGGCCGGTCTGCAAAGAAAGATGTAAAAGTATCCCGGTTGCTTTCGATGCGGAACAATGTTTTCAATTAATATCACTATTTTAGCTGTAGTCAAATGGAGAAGCAAGGGATAAACATATCGGCTCTGCAAAAGGAGGATGTTCAGGCTGCCCGCCAGCTTTCCATGGCCGAAAACTGGAACCAGGCGGAGAGTGACTGGCGGTTCCTTATCGGGGGCGAAGGGAATGTTTGTATAGGTGCCTGGTTCGGGGAGAAACTGGTTGGAACAACGACGGCAATCGTTTACCAGGAAAGGGTTGCCTGGACCGGCATGGTACTTGTTGACCGTGAATTCCGCGGGCAGGGCATAAGCAAGGCCATGCTAACGCATACGTTCATGCTTTTAAAAGACATCCCGTCCATAAAACTCGATGCCACCCCGGCTGGTCATCCCGTTTACAGGAAGCTGGGCTTCATTGATGAATGTATTCTATTCAGGATGACGAGGCAAGGCGGGCTTTTTGATGTCAATGACGACCGGCCCGAACCCATGAAAAATGCACATCTCGGTGAAGCTGTAAGCCTTGATGCGTCTACTTTCGGATCACGACGGGAATCTCTGGTCGGGTATCTTGCTGCATCGGCCCCGGAATTAATGTGGATGATCAGGGAAGACCACAAAATCAAAGGTTTTATCCTGGGGCGCCATGGTTCGAAGTTCACGCAAATAGGCCCTTTGTGTGCTGCGAACGAAAAGGATGCAATGGCACTTGTCGCGGCAGCTCTTGGCAATAGTAAGGACCGGCCGGTATTAGCGGATGTGCCCGGAGAAAAAGTAGTATTCCGGAAATGGCTGGAATCAGCCGGTTTTGTCACCCAGCGACCGTTTACACGGATGTACCTTGAGAAAAATCCCTTCCCGGGAAAGTCTTCCCTGCAGTATCTTATCAGCGGACCGGAATTCGGATGAGAGGGATTCCTTTCTCTCCGGTGATCCGGATTTAATTTTACAGCGAAAGGCAGGTAAAAAAGAAATGAAAAAATACAGGATGAATACCACCAAAAGAAAATATCCCAGGTTCCTTCCCGGCATAATACTGCTTTTGACCGTTCTCATCTCCTGTATTTCTCCGGATCGCGCGGATTACGTGATCCTAAATGCGAAGGTGATCACTATGGACCTGCATTCGGATATCAGCGAAGGCATTGCAGTAAAAGGAGACCGGATCGTGGCTGTAGACCGGGAACGGAAGATCAGGAAATATATCCGTAAAGGAACCAAGGTTATCGATGCCGGGGGCCGGGCCGTGGTTCCCGGACTGATAGAGGGACACCTTCATCCCCTGCAGGCGGCTCTCAGCGAACTGGAAGAAGAGATACCCGATGTTCATTCGATCGATGAATTACTGGTATGGGTCCGTTCAGAGGCGCTTACGAAGGCTGACGGTGAATGGATCATTTTTCCCAAGTTCTTTTATACCCGGCTCCGGGATCTCCGGCCTCCCACACTGGATGAGCTCGATGCCGCCGCACCGCGAAATCCGGTCTTTCTTAACGGATCCTATGGCGGGGTAATCAATACGGCTGCCATGAAGGTTTCTGGGATTGATGCAGGTATGGACAATTCCGGCGTGATGCGGGATAAAAAAACCGGGAAACCTAACGGTCTTATCAAGCGCCATGCATTTTCATTATTGAAGCTACCGCCACCCAAAAAATATACGATAGAGCAAAGGAAAGAGGCTCTCGCTGCGATGATGCAGCGTTACAATGCCTACGGTATAACAAGTGTTACGGAAGGTGCCGGCAACTACGATATCTACAGGTTATACCGTGAAATGCTGAATGAAGGAATGCTGACCACCCGTGTGTTTGTGAACATTCTACTTACGAGGGATCCGGGTGAGCCGGTTGATGCACCTGTCAGGAAAATAAAAACTATGGATTATAAAACCGGGGATGGCGATGAGTGGGTGCGGATAGGTGCCCTGAAAGTGATCCTGGACGGGGGCATTTTAACAGGGACCGCTTACCTGCGGGAACCCTGGGGAGAAAAAGCTGCGAACATTTACGGAATTCCGGCGGAAGGATATCGCGGGATATTGAATTATTCGTATGCGGATCTTGTTCCCCTGGTAAAAACCGCTGCAGAAAACGGATGGAAGTTCACCGCTCACTGTACGGGCGGGGGAGGGGTCGACCTTTTGCTAAATGCTTACGAGGAAGTTAACAAGACCATACCTTTGGAGGACCGCCGGTTTTCCATCATCCACGGGAATTTTTTCACTCCCGCCTCAATTTCACGGATGCACCGACTGGGAGTGTATGCCGACATGCAGGCGGCATGGTTTTACAAGGATGCAGCGGCCATGAAGTTGATCCTGGGTGATGACCGTATCAAAACTTTCATGCCTTACCGGTCGCTTCTCGATTCAGGGGTGGTTGTCAACGGGGGCTCGGATCACATGGTAAAATTCGATGCCGTTGAATCCGTCAATCCCTACAATCCCTTCCTCGCCATGTGGAGTATGATCACCAGGAAAACGGAGGGTGGAGCCGTCATCATGCCGGAGGAAGCCGTTACCAGGGAGGAAGCCCTCCGGATGTATACCGTCAGCAATGCATATGCATCATTCGAAGAGAATATCAAGGGTTCTCTTGAACCCGGGAAACTGGCTGACCTTGTCATTCTCTCCGATGATATCCTCACCTGCCCCACGGATCGCATCCGTGGGATCCGGTCGGAGCTGACGATGACGGGTGGAAGTATCGTTTATTCGACGGGGAGCCATTGAAACCTTTTGCTGAACGCCAATAAATTATTGATCGCATTATAATGAAATCAAAAAGACAATTTTTAATATTAGCGGCTTTTAGTGCATTAATAGTTGCCTATCACATATTCGGATATATTGGACATTACGGATATGATGATCTGCATTATGCTAAGATTTCAAATGATATATTGAATGGGAGAATTAATTACAATGATCATTTCACCTTTAGAACCCCTATACTATTTCTCACGTCTTTATCTTATTCGGTCTTCGGGGTTTCCGATTTTGCTTCATCATTACCCTCTATTTTAATATCTCTAATACTGTTATTTATTGTCTTTAATTTATTAAAGGATATTGGCAATAGAACATTAATTATCGGATTAGCATTAACCGCTTTATCAAATTGGTTTATCTTTTATTCAGATAAGATTATGACAGATATTTATGTAGCTCTGTCGGTTATTCTTAGCTTATATATAATTCACCAATATAGATATCGAAATGAAAATAAAAGATCAATAGTATTTTCATTATTATTAATTTTTGCGTTATTATTTGGTTTTATGTCTAAGGGAACAATTATATTAATTATCCCCCTATTGTTATATTTATTTGGTTTGGATATATTATATAAAAGAAATCAAAAATTTTGGCTGTATACAATCCTCGGCGGCTTGGTCATAATTTTAATTTACTTTGTACTAATTTGGTTAATTACAGGGGATTTATTCAAAAGATTTGAAGCAATTGCAAATAACAGCTATTTAAATCTTTGTAGTTATGATAAACAACCTGTAGGAATTTTACTAAAGAGGATTTTATATGAGTTTTTTGGATTACTAATATATCAAGGTTTGACAACAGGGTTTATTTTTGTTCTTGCCATTTTAACAAGAAAAGGATCATTGCGCATTTTTAAAATGGAGGATTCATTTTCCTTTTGGGCTATTTCCGCCATACTATTGTTGTTATCTTCTAATTTTATGTCTATTTCATTCACTTCATATTCTCCCATGTGTCTCGACCCGAGACATTATTTATTTTTAGTACCGGTTGTTTCAATACCCGCGTCAATTATTATTAAAAACTTTATTGAAGACAAAGCTTTTAAAATTTCAATAATTGCTTTACTTATTGGAGTCACAATCATTTCATACTTTTTACCGGGAGATGATTTTTGGAAACTTTATTTTCCTTTATCATTATTGTTCTTGGCTTACCTATTATTTAAAAAAAGTCTGTTAACTCAAACTCTGTTTATTGCGCTCTTTATGGTCATATTATTAATTAAGCCAATTGCTATGATCCATTACGCGCAAAAAATTAATTACGGGAAACAAAAAGAAATCTTTATCGATTATATATTGAATTCAAACGAAAACAGGGTCGTTATCACGAATGATGTTCAAAAACGTTTAGGTGAATATTATAAAAATTTTGGGAAGGGCGGTAAAGTTACCCTTCTAGATTATAAAGAATTTAAGTACGATTCAACGGATAATCGGACGAAAATATTATTTTTAAATTGGTATACAAGGTATTTGTCGGGCATGGATAATCATGATTTGCCCTATTATGCTAAAAATATTTCAAATGGAAACAAGTTGCTCTATCAAAATGATCAATTGAACATTTCAATATACGAGATGTCAGATTTTTCCATTCCTGAACAAACGGGTAAGTTGCTGTTTTACTCAATCAACAATTTTGAACACGAAGTGGATTACTGGAAGCAGGATGATAAAAATCTTACGCGGGAAATTAAATACCAGGGAAATTCTTCAATTCAGGTCTGGGAATTTTCATCCACTTTTGAGTATTACATTGATTCTTTGGATTTAAAGAGCATTACGGAGTTAATGATAAGCTGTAGCGTTTATTGTAATTTCCCGGATAAAACCGGTTCAAAGCTCATTATATCCGTTGAAAACGACGAAGGAGCTTATATTTGGGATGCAGTTGAAATCAATAAATATATTAAAGCCTACTCGAATTGGTGGCTGGTAAAGCATGAGTTAGCTGTGAAAAAGAAAGACCTGAAGTCGAATTCACGATTAAAAATATACATTTGGAATGTCGATAAACAGAAGGCGTATGTGGATGATTTTCAGGTTAAAATATTCGGAACCAAATAAGAACTTTCAATCTGAAAGCAGTCTCCTTTTTCTCAAAGATAAGAAGAGTAAATTGCATGGATAAGAAAAATTGCTAATCCGCATGAGGAATCACCGCCGGGTCTCCATTTTACATTTCCATTAACGATTGGGGCGGCGGATCTGCGGGAGAATCCATGACCTGACAAGGATACAGATTGCTTTCTGTTATTTGCGGGAATTTCCGGTCCGTCTGCCTCCATTATCCTCAGGCACCCGTCTTCAGGAGAATATAACAGTCACTCTCCAGGGGTCAGCAACCTTCATATTTCACAGGTCCGGTATCGGGTATCGTCCGCGGATTGACCTTATCATTCTTTCCGGTTGGTTTTGTACGAGGCATGCCGGCCGGGGGTACCGATGTCTTCCGGCATATGCTTTCATAAGGCGTTCCTGTTGCCGGCACGACGATAACATGACCCATTTTCGAAAATCCCTTTGATACGAACCGGGCCACATATACCGGTTGGAGAATGGTCTGTTGCATGGTCTTGGAATTCGAGAAATATCCCAGGGAAAAGAATTCGGGAATAAAATCCTTTGCCGAGAATATCTTTTCGGGGTTTCCGTGTCTGCAGATCTTCCAGGGTATGTGTTGCCGCATCTTCAGGACTTATTACCTGAGCGATTGTCAGGGGTTCTTCCTGGATCTTCCTCCAATCGATCCCGAATTCTTCAAGTTCATATTCCGCTGCAGTCTTAATGAAGACGGATGCACTTCCCCATACAGGAACCTCATTTACATAACGGCGGTAGGCATAAACCAGCCGGTTGATAACGGCCGGTGTTTTTTCACCTTCCCGGGTCATTCCTGCAGCTTTTAACTGCCACAGCCGCTCGAATTTCAGTTTCTCGTTTGATGCAGCTACATTAAGGCGGCTCTTTTCGAGAAGATCGCAAGCCATCCCTTTAAACGCGGAGACATCGGCTTTTTCGGCATCGTCACTCACCATTTTTGAAAAAGGCGGTGTATTCTTCCGGAAAAGCTTATAACCGGAGGCATGATAATAAAGTAAGGAAGCATTTTCCTGCAAGTTCAGCCGGGTAAAATTTTCATTCCGGGAAGAATCGAACCGGAGTTCCCTGAGTTGTTCCGTCTCCAGAAAGGGCAGGATCATTTTCAGTGCTTCACTGTGCAGTTCCTGCGCATTCAAATTCCGGACCCGGAAGACGGGGAGGGTATCCTGGAAATGCTGTACCTTTTCAACAAGCATTTTTTTCAGTTCTTCGTCTGTCCTCATAGTCTTAATTTTTAATTATAAATCAGTATCACTTAGAGAAAAATGCCTGATCAGCCTTCGGCCCAGCGCCAGCTTAACCAGTATTTCTGGGAAGGGAAAATATCGGCTACCGTGGTTCCATGACCCCAGAGATGATCCCGGTTCATAGTCGTGTTTGGCCAGTCAAGGCTTCCGCCGTTCCAGGTGGATTGTTTTTCGGCAGCTATGACCATAGGATGATTGTCGACCCACCAGTCACTGACACCGTCGATCCAGCTTTCGGCTACGGTTTTCCCTCCGGTCATATTATTTCCGGTATCCTCGCCGCATTCATCCACAGTCCATCCGTCCCACATCACATCGTACGCGCCGCACATTTTGTGCAGGCGTTGGAAAACATCCCAGTAATCAAGCGGGCTGTCGAGGTTGAGCGTTTCGCAGGCGTACATGAGAAGCCATTCCAGGTTCCAGTTGTTACCGAGCAGCCAGTTATGGGAATCTCCCACATAATCATTATGGGGGCTGTCGTATGCAAGAACTGCATGCCCGTCCCAGTGATTTCCATGGGTGCTGATAAAAAAGAGATCCACGTTATCAGAGTAATCGGAGTCTATTCCTCCCTTGCTGGTATCATTCAGGTCGATCTCCCAGCAGTCAGTCTCCGCAAAATAGAAGGATCGTGTATGTCCCCTACTGCGCAAGGCATTGTCCATGCCGTTGCAGTTGTTAAAAACATAGGTCAGGTCTTCAGCGTCCCAACCCGCGGCACGGGCATGTGAAAAATGCCGGATGCCTTCGATTCCGAATGTTGCCATATGTTTAGGTTTAAAAAATAATGCCTGCCTTACCACCACCGAAAAGTTCACCCTCTTGAATGAAGCCACCGGTCCCTGAGCGGAGCCGAAGGGTCGTCGAGTTTTCTGCAAACTTTATTTAGAGAATCAAAAGAAAAAAGATATATACTGAGCTTAATGACGATTGCTCATGTACATAACCTTATAGCATATAATTTTATTCCGGCCGGAGGGGTTACCCGAAAAAACGGTCGGATTCATTCAACGATGAGAGGATATTCAGGGTACCGCTTCAGGATATAAAAGTACGATTCGAAAATCCTGATTGTCAAGAGAATTCACTATTTTTACACTGTTTTTTCTGGAAGGACTGGAAAATAAATAAAAAAGTCAAAGATCCATTTAGTTGTACCTTGATTCATCATATTTGTATCCATTTTTCGCGGACAGGTTTATTTGAAATGGATATTTTTGATGGATCCGTTTATTCCATTCGAAAGAGGAATCAGCCCGCAAGCCTGGCCATTCATTAGCCATGGGTAGGAGCAACAGGTGAAAAGATTGGGAAATTAATCTTTCATCTCGTACTGTTGCTCATCCCCTTGTTAGGATGCCTGCATTTCGCTGTACTACGAAGTGGTTCCCATCATTCCTCTTATGCGTACATGTAAGAAGAATGTGGCATACCCCTATTTGCGTATGTATTCCGCTGCCAGTTCATATTCACCCGCCGTTTCAAGATGTTCCATCATCAGAGGTATGTCTTTCAGCTTTGAAAGTTCATGAAGGTAAGCCCGGTAATCGAGATTCCCCAGTCCCGGTCTGACTTCGGTAAGCTGAGGCGTATATATTTCCTCATTAAGAATGATGTCTTTAGCATGACAACTCCGGATATACGGTCCGAATTGCTTAAAGCATTCCCTGATCATTTCGCCATTTTTGAAATAAATTTCCGGGCTGGTGATCATATTGACCGGATCGAGATGGGCACCGAAACGATCACGGTCCATGGCTTTGATAAGTTCCACGTATTCTCCGGGTGTATGTGGAATAGCCCAGGGCATTGCCTCCAGTGTAAAAAATGTCCGTGCAGGCTTCACGGCATCAATGATCTTTCGGGTATTCTCCACGATCAGGTCGAAGGTGTCTTTGGTCAGGTTGTCCTTATGCGGACCGGCCCAGTGTTCCCTGTTCCTGGATCCGCTGATATTGACACAGCAGTTTGCCCCGATCTCATCGGCCAGCTGCAACCCTTCGATGCACTTTTCAATAGCTTCCTTTCTTTCCGGTTCATCCGGACTGAGGGTATTGCTCCAGGCTCCGACTTCCGATATGACAATACCGGCTTTTTTTGCGGCTTCCCTGTACGCCCTGATCTCTTCCCTGCCAGCCTGCGGTGCGAGGGGACAATAGGCAGCACGGTAATCCAGTGCTTTCAAGGCGCCAATCCAGTCTTCCGGACTTTCAAACTTCGTAAATAACGGTCCGCCAAGCCTTATTCCTTCTAAAGAACTACGGTTGCGGATCAATGAAAGATCAGGGTAGAAGGATAATGCCATAGAAGCTTTAGCGGTCTTTTTCATAAATTCCCTTCGGTTGATTCGGTGATTCATAATTTTTGGTTTTATATCTGATCGAAAGTCTGCGATTTCCATGCATATTTATACCGATTCTGGCATCCTCCATGATGATACCGAGGGGGTTTCGGCTGATTCGAGTAAATATACACCGGCCAAAAGGTGAAATTTACTAAATAATCAGTGAAAGAGGAGAAGGTGCACCCTGAAAATTGTTTCCGGATACGACAAGTACTTCAACGCATAGTATTGAATTCGTTAAATCTCTTACATACAATTTTCAAATTTGCTACGATGAAAGCTTTTAAAATTTCTTTGGCATTTCTTGGACTCTGCCTGTATTCAATTAGTTTGAATGCACAGTCTGATAGCACTGAATACAATGCTCTCAAATCGCTTTTTGGTGATACCCGGCTCAAAGTTGACACAACTCCCCCGCCTGAAGATTCACTTACATCAAAGATTCGTGTTTTCAGGTCAGAAAAAGGTCCTGTTAGCATGGATAATGTCATCAGGCTTTCAATTGAGGATGCGCAGTCAAAAGATACCGCACGGTCCAAAGAGTATTATGCCAGGCTTTTGGAATCTTGTCAAGCGGGCTATGCACACCGCATCATTGAGAATATTCTCGTTAATTTATACCGGAATTGCTTCACTGAAAAAGAGATGGATCAAATGATTGAGTTGTATAAGACATCACTGGGGAAAAAGATGTTCGTAGATTTAATAAAGATTGCCGCTACAGCAGCACCTGCAATCCAGGATATCGTACATGAGACTGGAAAAAAACTTGAATGGGAAATTGAATAAGAAGGTGAGATAAGGTAATGATTTATTGGTTTTTCGGAACAGGTATCCGGTTTACGGTCTATCTAAGGCACAAGCTAAAGGAGTATATCTTCATCCAGGAATTGATTGACCTTCCCGCGCTGGACGGCCGGGATTTTCAAATTTTGGTACTTTTATTATCAAAGAAAAAATGCAATCCCATTAGGGGCTCGGGCATCAAGGGCACCCGGATCCCCAGTGTGATCCTCCGGGATGAAGTGATCCGCTCTGCGAATTTTCCGGCAAGAGATAATTTTCAGGGACAGACGGAACTTGCTGACCCATGATCTTTACTGCCACCAGGACGGAATCATCAGACCAACTTTTCCTGCACCACGACAAACGGCATGGTGGCGTCTATGTCGAGGGTTACGAAACGCAATTCATTTTGGTGCTGTTGCGGATCGGCGCTCGTTTCGAGATAGGCATAAACGAATATGGCATATTTGCGTTGTGTAACTGCAAGTATTTCAGTCGTTAAACCGTCTGCTACGGTTGCCGTTCCTCCTGAGGTGGTATTCGTCAGGTAATTTTGTGTGTTCTGCGACCATATGGGTATCCAATAGTCCTTATCAACATAGTGAGCACCTCCGGTTACCGGCCAACTCTCAACATAAATGCCCAGATTTGCTGTGGCTGATGCCCGTGAGTTTTCCGTACCTGTGAAGCTGGCACTCGTGAGCCACTGTACATAGGGTCTGATATTGATCACGGAATCTCCGAAAAGCGGACGGAACAATATGCCGGCGCCGACAAGTGCATACGAGCTTTGTCCGGAGTACGCGTATGAGTTGCATGCGAGTTTTCCCTCCCGGATGATCTGTGAATCAGTAGAATAAATGATCCCGTTCGGCCCTTTGTCTTTCCATGCATAACGGTAATAGCTTGTCCAGTCTTTGAGATTATCCCGATCGGGGCCGTAAACATGCAATAAATCCCTGGCCGTAGGAGCAACCAGCTCTGGAAAATGATGATGTGCGATCGTCAGTATTGTGTTGGCATCGTACTTTTGGAAAACACCTCCGGGAAATTTATCAAATGCCAGAGTTTTCACTTCATCTCTGAACCGGTTCATCTGAATGCGGACGTACTCGTTTACCGTTTGCCCGTCATTTATCTTCCAATCCGGATCCGGAATATTACGGTCGGTCCGGATAAACCGGCCTTTGAATGTTGCAGAATTCAGCGATTTGTTTGCGGTTGCCACATCACGTTTATCGAATTCCTTAGACTTGGTTTGTGATTTCATAGCCCATTATTCATTTACGATTATTTATCGCATATAAAGGACCGGCAGCATCATAAAGGGATAAATTCGTTTTGATCGCCGGATAAAGAGAGTGTAGAATAAAGCCCGTCCCTTTAAAGCAAATAGCTTGGACTTAGAAGCATTTAGAACAATGGACAGTGGATTAAGTTTAGGGAAATATGAATAATGTAAGAAAAGTAGTTGATTTGATCTGTTGCAATACATAAAATTGGCTAAAAAATTGTATTGCAATACATAAAATTAG
Organism: uncultured Bacteroidales bacterium; assembly: GCA_963771005.1. GTDB lineage: Bacteria > Bacteroidota > Bacteroidia > Bacteroidales > DASQZK01. The sequence continues at coordinate 1,437,103 of CAVYRO010000002.1, read as the reverse complement.
ATGGAAAATTGTAATGCAATACAAAAAATAAAATGAAACAGATGAAGATGAGAATACTCTTTTAACCCGGTTTTCAGAATGATTCATAAACCGGTTAATTAAATGCCAATTTAAGCCCGCTCTTTTTCTCTTCGAGATGAAATTCATGATTGCATATTGCGCGGGGTAAATAATCTGCAAATCAGTATATTACTGAACATTAAGGAAGCTATACTTGTTGATAGGAAACACCTTTGCCTGGTCTGGCTCCTGAAATTGCAGGAATATTTTTTTTATATTTTGTCCAAATATAAGCGGGTTATTCGTCAATGGGGTAGATGGAAGAAACACTAATATTCACCTTTAAATTTTAACGAAATGAAAAAATTTCTTGTAATCTACCATGCACCGGCGGACGCACAAATGGAAACTTCCAACAGGTCGCAGGAAGAACAAGCCAAAGGAATGGAGCCCTGGATGGAATGGGCAAAAAAGTGTGGCGATAAACTCGTGGACCTCGGTTCGCCGCTGGCCAATGGAATTAAATTTTATATCCGGATGGAGCAAAAACAAGCGGCCAGGCAACACCTGGAAACGGCTATGGAACTTACCCGGTCAGAAGCTGAAAGAAAGATCCTGAAGCATAAACTGGAGACATTGGGTTAACTTCTCAGGATGGCTTAGCCCTCATCCGGTTTCCTTTTTTCTCATGGGTAACCTCCGCCAGGCCGATAGCTTCCATTAAGGGAGGAATGTACATACCGAATCTTCCCCTGAAATTCTTTTTAAGACCGTACCATCCTCCAACCGGGTTCTCCGGAGACCGGCCCCAATGCTCGACCGTATCCTCAAGGGTGTCCTGCTTTTCATCTTTGCTCCCGAGATCCATCCAGTCGCCGCGTTTCTTCAGCATATTGTACAGATCGTCGATACACCGTGCATCGTAATGCAGGACGGTCGATCCGACGGTGCATACCAGGATCTCCCTCCCGTCTTTCTCAGCGACATGCATGGTAAATTCCGATGAAAGTGGAGGCGTCTTCAGCTTCAAAGGGTGATCTGCTGTTCCGATTTTTTCTTTGTAATTCATGAGTGGCAAGTTTTTGGAGTATAGTGTGATATGTAGATTAAAACAAAAAAGGAATATTTTGTTCACTTCGGAGAAAAAGTTGTTTCAGATTGTTTAAGGATTGTTTAAGGATTGTTTGAGGATTGTTTGAGGATTGTTTGAAATGGTTTGAGATGGTTTGAAATGGTTTCAACTCGATTCAACAAATCAACAAAGCAACAAATCACCAAATTCTTCCGGGAGTTTAACCACAGATTTCACAGATTATCACTGATTAGCTCCGTGATTATCCGCACAAATCCGTCAAATCCGTGTTCCTCTTCTACTTCACCAAATCACCAAATCAACAAATCAACAAATTCTTCCGGGATCCGTGTTCCTCTTCCTCTTCACCAAAACTCTGGGAACCCGCAGACAATGAATTAACGAAAACGGACGGAAAAACGATCTTGTAAAGTACCGATGCATGAACAATTACGGCTGTCCAATGGTCAAATATGAAACGGAACGAAAGTATGTCCCGGCTAACTATACATTTGTCCTTCGTTCCTTTATAATTTCTGGCCGCCACGTCAGTAACAAACAAAAAAGAGTAAGAAAATGAGAATAGAAGCCGATTCACCGGAGCAATATCTCGACCGGATTCCAGACGATCGTAAACAGGCTTTCAAAAAGCTGCGGGAAGTGATCCTCGGAAACCTTCCGGAAGGATTTGCCGAAACGATAAGTTATGGCATGATTGGATATGTGGTCCCTCATTCTTTATATCCAAAAGGATATCATGCCGATCCCAAACAAGCACTGCCTCTTATGAATATCGCTTCCCAAAAGAATTTCATCTCGCTTTATCATATGGGACTTTATTCCGATAAGGGTCTTCTGGAATGGTTCGTTGGTGAATATGCAAAGCAATCCGGTTCGAAGCCTGATATGGGAAAAGGCTGTATCCGGTTCCGGAAGCCGGAGAAGATCCCTTTTGAGCTGATTGGGCAACTGACTTCCAAAATAAGTGTTAAAGTCTGGATAGAAAAATATGAATTGAAACTCCATTCAGGATGAATCTTGTTTCAGGGGAGTTTTACCACAGATTAAGAAAGATGGTTTGAAATGGTTTGAGAGGGTTTGAAATGGTTTGAAATGGTTTGAGATGGTTTGAAATGGTTTGAAATGGTTTGAAATGGTTTCAACTCCATTCAGCAAATCACCAAATTCTTCGGGGAGTTTCACCACAGATTTCACAGATTATCACAGATTAAGAAAGATGGTTTGAGATGGTTTGAGATGGTTTGAAATGGTTTGAAATGGTTTCAGGTGGTATCAACTCCATTCAACAAATCAACAAATCAACAAATCACCAAATTCTTCGGGGAGTTTCACCACAGATTTCACAGATTATCACAGATTAAGAAAGATGGTTTGAAATGGTTTGAGATGGTTTGAACTCCATTCAACAAATCAACAAATCAATAAATCACTAAATTCTTCCGGATCCGTGTTCTTCTTCCTCTTCCACTTCACCAAATCACCAGATCACCAAATCACCAAATTCCAATCTCTCCCAGTCGCACCCTCGTTAGACAGGTGTTAATATTGTAAAAAATAAATTGAAAATTCCCGGATTTATGTACATTTGATCGTGTAGTCCGACCGGGGCAATGCAAGAGCTCTGTTCGTTCCTTTCCTCAATAAGGCCGGGGTCATAATGATTGATCAGAAGCACCGGATGACAAGGTGAAGATCTGCCATGATGCTCTCTTTTATCATTCCCAATAGTTTCAGAGTTAAAACAGGTAAGATTTATAACCATGGAAAAATCGATCATTGTCGTAGGAGCCGGGATCTCCGGCTTATCAGCAGGTTGTTATGCCCGGATGAATGGCTTTGACACCTCGATTTACGAAATGCATAAGATTCCCGGCGGTTTATGCACTGCCTGGTCAAAAAAAGGCTATACCTTCGATATCAGCATGCACATGCTCACGGGTTCCCTCTCGGGTCCGTTTCATGAAATGTGGGAAGAGCTTGGGGTCACGGAAAATTTCGATTTTTATTATCCTCCCGAAATGAACCGGGTTGAAGGAATGGGAAACAAACTCAGGTTTTCTGTCAACCGGAAGGAATTTGAGACGGATATGATGACTATCTCTCCCGGTGATTCTAAATTGATAAGGGCACTTTCCCGCGTTATGTTCGGACCCGACCTGATGGAGGCTGCTTCCTTAAAACCGAAAGAGTTTCAGAATATTTTTGACAGGATCCGGTCATTGCCATCTGTCTTGCCCCTTGTCAGGTTGTTTATGAAATACAATAAGGTTTCTGTTCAGGAGTTTGCCGGCCGTTTCAAACACCCTTTTTTGCGAGAGGCTGTTCGTTACTTAATTGATGCCCCCGGATGGCCTATGCCGGATTTTCCGATGATTGCCCTGATCGGCTTTATCAAAAACGGGGTTACAGGAGCGGGCGTTCCCCTTGGAGGATCTCAAAAAGTTGCCTTTCATGTGGCAGAACTTTTCAATGAGCTGGGTGGAGAGATTAATTTTAACAGCCGGGTCGACGGCCTGATCATCGAAAATGACCAGGTTGAGGGAATCCGGCTGGAGGACGGGACGGAAAGACGTGCTGACTACGTGATATGGGCGGGTGACGGCCATACCCTTCATTATGACCTTCTCGGGGGAAAATACCTGGATGAGAGGATCAGGAATATGTACGAAAACTGGCAGCCTGTTAAGCCGATCACCCATGTCATGCTGGGTGTGAACCGCGATCTTTCTGACGAACCCCACCGCCTTATCCTTGAAATGAACGAGCCCATAACCATTGCAGGATACAGGCATACCTGGATGCAGGTCATCAACCATTGTTTTGACCCCTCCATGGCGCCCGCGGGCAAATCGGAGGTCGAAGTCTGGTTCGATACGGAATACGGTTATTGGGAAGAACTTGCGAAAGACAGGCAGGCCTACAAATCAGAGAAAAAACGTATCGCAGAGCACACAATAAGGGAACTGGAAAAGACGTGGCCGGGGTTTGAATCGCAGGTGGAAGTAGCCGACGTGCCCACGCCTGCAACCTATAACCGATACACCGGGAACTGGAAGGGCTCGCCTGATGGATGGTACCTTACCCGGCAAAATATCCTGTCCATGGAGCCCGTTCGAACCGTTGAAGGTCTCAAAGGTCTTTATATGGCCGGTCAATGGACTTCGCCTTTTACGGGTACGGTAATAGCAGCGCTCTCCGGCCGGCAGATCATCCAGATACTTTGCCGGAGGGAAAGAAGGAAATTTGTGACCCGTGAGAGAAAAAGCGCTGTTGCCCTTACACTGTCCCTAAAGGATAAGGAAGCGGCTGTTATCGGGTAAATGGATCTATTTTACGAACAGGGACCCTATACCAAAGAATACCGCGATCCATATAAGGCCTTTGATCAGGAAAAAGAGAAAGCCCGCAAACCCGATCCGCTTCAACCATTGTACCGTCTTTTTCTTCATTGGGGGATAATACTGTATGTTTTAAAGACACTCTTCATCGGGGGTTCCCTTGTTTCACCACAGATTTCACAGATTATCACAGAAAAAGTTGTTTGAGATTGTTTGAAATTGTTTGAAATGGTTTGATATTGTTTGAAATGGTTTGAAAAGGTTTCGGGTGATTTCAACTCAATTCACAAATCACCAGATTCTTATGCGAACAAAGATAGAACAGATTTCGAGATCTGAGGGTCCCATTCAATCAATAAATCAACAAATCAACAAATCACCAAATTCTTCGGGGAGATTAACCACAGATTTCACAGATTATCACAGAGGTTTCAGATTGTTTGAGATGGTTTCAACTCCATTCAATAAATCAACAACTCAACAACTCAACAAATCACCAAATTCTTCCGGATCCGTGTTCCTCTTCCACTTCACCAAATCACTAAATTCTTCCGGATCCGTGTTCATCGTGTTCTTCCTTCACAAATCACCAAATCACCAAATTCTTCCGGGCCAGGCCAGGCGGCACCGGTGAAAACTCTTTTCCGGTTTGGATGTTCTCTATTGTAAATCAAAGCTTATTGAAAACGGCATAATACCCTGTTCAGGGGGATTAACTCTATATAGGAACTACATGAATCCTAAAGTCGACAAGTACATTCAAAGTACAAACAAATGGCAGGATGAACTCACGAAACTACGGGAAATTATCCTGGGCTGCCAGCTCGAAGAATCCCTTAAATGGGGAAGTCCGTGTTATACGTTCAATGGAAGCAATATTCTGGGCATCAGGGGGTTCAAGGAGCATTGTGCGGCCTGGTTTTTTAAGGGCGCTCTTTTACGGGATCCTTATAAAATTCTGCTGAGTTCTAGCGAGGATACCCTGTCCTTGAGGCAGATCCGGTTCACATCCATGGATGAAATTCTGGAAACCGAGCAAAAACTACGGGAATATATTTATGAAGCCGTCGATGTAGAAAAAGCGGGGCTCAGCATCCCGGCCCGGAAAAATGCCGCTGTCGGAGTTCCTGAAGAATTTCAGAAAAGACTGGATGACATGCCGGAACTCAATACGGCTTTCAGCAATCTCACGCCCGGCCGGCAGCGGGAATACTGTCTCTATTTTTCAGAACCGAAACAGGCGGCAACGAAGGAAGCCCGGATCGAAAAATGTCTAGGGCAGATACTGGAGGGAAAAGGGCTAAATGATAAGTATATGGGTAAGAAGGGGTGAAGATTCCGGGTCCCGTGGGGAGAACCCCCACCGGACAGGTTTTGCCTGCTGATGTAAGTTTACCGGAGACTTGCCGGCCCTTTCGAACGTCAAAAATTCGTTTTTCTTTTGTCCGGGGATTCACCGGTCAATTTTCAGACTATATTCATTTTTTTACTATCTTTCCTCTTGTCATTCCACGGAACCAATGAAAAAACTTTCATTTCTTTACCTGGCTATCCCGGTTATAGCGCTGGCCATCCTGATGTTTACAGTCTATCCTTCAAGGGATGGCGGCACCAGTCCCGGTCCCGGTATGCAACTGGCCGCGGAGCTTGAAGAGAGTCTCTTCACCCGGATCGTGGATGTCTGGTACCCCAGGTGCATCGATTCGGTTTACGGGGGATTCATCCCCGATTTCGAATACGACTGGACCCTCTCGGAGGGCCCGCAGAACAAGGCCATCGTGCACCAGGCCAGACATCTCTGGACATTGTCCTTCCTTCATGAAAAATACCCCGGGAAGGATCACTACCTGGAATATGCCCGGCAGGGTTTCCGGTTTATCCGGGACCATATGCAGGATGACGCATTCGGCGGCTTCTGGTATGAAGTCACCCGCGATGGAAAAAACCTCCCGGAAATGACTTCCTTCAAAAGAGTGTATGGTCAGGCTTTTGCCATTAACGGACTGGCTCAATATTACAAGGCAAGCCATGATGAAGAAGCCCTTGACCTTGCAATAAAAACATTTCTGTGGATGAACGATCACGCCCGGGACAAAAAATACGGCGGCTATTTCGAGATCCTGAAACGCGACGGTACGCCCGGGATACCGGATGACGGGGTAGGTGCCGGCGATCTCGCGGTGAACGGACTGAAGGAGTTCAACAGTTCCCTGCATATCCTGGAAGCGTTCACGGAATTGTACCGGGTCTGGCCCGACGCCCTTCTGAGGCAAAGGCTTCAAGAGGTATATCTTGAATTCCGGGATGTCTTCATTCAGCCCGCAGGCTATCTCAGGCTTTACTTTTACCCTGACTGGAAGGCCGTGCCGCCGGATATGATGGAATCTCTTTCAGGGGGAAACTACTGGTTCACCCAGCACATCACCTACGGCCACGACGTAGAGACTGCCTATCTCCTCCTGGAAGCCGGGAAGGCGCTCGGATTGGACAAAGATGAAAAAGCCCGTATGCTTGCCAGGAAACTGGTGGACCATTCACTGGCGTCCGGATGGGACAATGACAGGGGCGGTTTTTATTATGTGGGTTACGAGAACGGTGGGAAGACCCGGATCCATGTACCTTATAAGGCCTGGTGGACAGAGGCGGAAGGACTTAACGCTCTCATGCTCATGAGCCGGCTTTATCCGGGAGATACGGTATATCCGCGAAAATTCCGGGAGTTATGGCAATACACCGATTCATTTCTTATCGATAAAAAATACGGGGGATGGTACAACTACGGGACCGATAATTACCCCGCGAACGCCACCCAGAAGAAGAGTCATAACTGGAAGGCTACCTATCACAATGTGAGGAGTATGGTGAATTGTATTGAGATGCTCCGGACGGGGCCGGAAGTATGATCTTTTTTGAAGGACGTGTGCTCCGGGGCTGGATACATGTAAGCCGGGGATGTCAGGCCAAAAAATTCGGGGTTTTTTCCCGGTGTGGTTGGGAAATTTTGATAACTTAAATCGACTGGGGCAAGTAAGTGATATTGAGGTAAAAAATAAAGTTTTTAGGGACCTGGAAAGAGAAGCAATTAGAATTATTTCTCAATCTCTTGATCGGACTCCTGGATATCAGAAAGGTAAGGCAGTTAAAGTTTTCCAATAAATTTTGAATTGAAATAATAGATGATGAGATATAGCCAGCTGTCAGGCAGGCAGGAGGATAGGTTTAATGATTGGATGAAATTTTTTTTTGTTCCATTTTTGACAAGAGATATTATACGCAATATTACGATATACATCTATATATCGTAATATTGCGTATATAAAAACGTTGGCGGCAAGGCTAAAAAACCAGTACAATGGACGAAATACAAAGAAAATGGTACGAAATAGTTTTTGACAATTGGGAACAGATCTTCTTTATTCTGGGTTCACTTGGTTTTTTATTGACTGCAATAATAAACTGGTTTTATAAAAAGAAAGAAATCAAGTTCGCAAAATTACATGAAACTAAAGTTATTGAGATAAAAGACTTTTTTAGGAGTTACTTGAAATACGAACATGAAGTAAAAAATTTTTTTTATCAAACAGAATTTGGTCAGCACTATGAAAAGACATTTCAAACTATAAATATTGAAATTTCAGATGCACATTTTGACTTAGAATATCATTTTAGAATTATAAAATTATTTCTTGGTAAAAATCAGATTGAACTAATTGAGGAATTAAACAAAAAAATCAAAGAAATGCGCTCATCAATAGCAAAATGGCATGTTAATAAAATTGAAACTACTGGAAATAAATACAATGATAAATTGACTGAGATTGGTGAAAAACATTTGCCAAATGAATTGCCAATGTTATTAAAAAAAATTGAAGATAAGTTACGAAAAAATTTTCACTAAAATCTATCAGCGTTTCTATTATACTTTAATAACTTTTAATCTAAGGAGAAATGAAAAATCTATTTTTTACACTATTAATATTGTTGTCATTTAATACGTTTTGTCAAATAATTGATGACTTACCCAAAAGCGAAACCGGTAGAATCGTTTACAGCGAAATTATCCCGTTAGATTCATTGATGAAGAATCAATTATATTTAAATTCTAAGCAGTTTTTTGTAAATGCTTTTAAATCTGCTAATGATGTAATTCAAATGGATGATAAAGATGCTGGAATTATTGTTGGGAAAGGTTTTACTGATATATATTCTAAAATGTTAGGAAGTTCTTATCCCGTAAAGATGTGGTATACAATTAAAATTAGGAGTAACGACGGCCGTTATAAGTATGAAATATATAATATCTATTTTGAAAATTACCCGCCAAATTATGTTTTGCCTAATGGAAGCGCTAAATCACAAACAGCTGAAGATATATTCGATGAAGAAAATTATTACAGAGCTAATGGTCAACCAAAAAATCTTTCATTAAGTTTTAAAACACAAATGGCTGAAAAGGTCAACAGTTTGCATTCATTGATTGTCAATTCGATGAATAAATCTTCAACAAATGAAAATAAGGATAATTGGTAGTGGATTTAGGCTTAGGGAAATGAGCCCAGCCGCCAACAAACAGTAAGCCCAATGCCTTGCTATTCCTTAGGTTCAGAGTTTTTTGGTTTAAATGAAATTAATCGAATGCCGAAAATAAACGTAAGAATGTCGGCACTGGGCCTACTGTCAAATGTTAGCGGTAATACTAAAAGACACCCAGTACAATAAATTATGAGCAGAAAATTTGAATTTATAGAACCAAACATTTTAGAGAGTATCTGCAAAATAATTGGAGACACCCTAACAAATACAGAAATTGATAAATACTTAAATGATTTAAATCTCGTAAATATCAGCCCTGTAGGAACTAAATGGAAAAGATTATACAACTCATTTATTGATTACCAAAATCGTAATCACATTTCAAATACAATCTTAAAGTTCATACAAACTACACTTCACCCTTCAAGATATTTACAAAAAAAGGAAGAGTTTGAAAGCCATCGTTCTGATTTAAATCAAATATTGTCATTTATTGGGCTTGAGTTAGGTGCTGATTCAAAATTTAGACCTGTTGATAAATCAAATACGATAAGTGATGCAGAAAAAAGAGCAACATCCTTATTTTCTAAACTTACAGATAGAAAAGTGCATAAAGATATTTTAACTTTTTGTAAAGCAGAGTTGCTTGTTGACAATTATTTTCATGCAGTCTTTGAATCAACCAAAAGTGTTGCTGATAAAATTAGGGAACTTTCGGGATTAAACTCTGATGGAAGTGAATTGGTAGAATCAGTTTTTTCGATAAAAAATCCAATTTTAATAATTAATAATTTGACAACTGAAACAGAGAAAAGTGAGCATAAAGGATTCGCAAATTTACTAAAAGGATTTTTTGGAATGTTTAGAAATACAACAGCTCATTCACCAAAGATAAAATGGGAAATTGACGAAAATGACGCATTAGATATTTTATCAATAGCTTCGCTTTGTCACAGAAAATTAGACAATTCAATAAAAATAAGATGAATACAGAAAACTTGAATCTATTTGTACAAGAATTTAATAAAACAAATAAGAATATTGGTGACTTTATAAAAATCGCCCAGAAATACAATATTCAGATTGAGCAACTGGGAGACCCAATCGAATCAGAAAAAGATTTTGAATGGAAGATTTCTAAGATTGGAAGTCTTTTTCAGTGTAAAGATTGCCATGCTCTTGAATTAGTTGAAAATGGGAAAACAAGACAATATTGCTGAAATTTGTAGATTCTTTCTAAAAAAAGTACATACCGCCAACACACAATATAGCAAATGGCGGGTAATAGGCTGAAAATGAAACATTCTACCACGCTCCAAATGGGTATCGGCTTGAAAGTGAATCTCACGCAAACCGCCACATTGCCATATTGTTATACGTTGTGTTTCATGCAAGGAGAGACAGTGCAACTTAAAGCCAACGCACATTTGGCACATTTGCAAGCCCAAACCCACAAGCTGACACATCTGCTTGCAAAAGAGCCAAATTTTTGCCGACGCACAATGAGAGAGGAGAGTTACATTAATGATAAGAACCTGATTTTTCAATATGTCGAAAATTGATAAAAATACTTTTCTATTAGAGGATAGAATTAAATTAATCGAATCAAAGTTCATTGATAAAGGGTGGATTAAGGTATATGAAGGTGGTTCTAAAAGCATAAAAGACCAATCTGGGATTTATTGTTATTTAATCGAAAAAAGTCATAGACAAAAATCCGAAGAGAACTATAGTTGGGCATTTACTATGGGGTATGAGGGGAAACCGTCTGTATATGGTGATAATACATATAAATCGAATGACCATGAAGGAGTTGAGCCTTTTCTATTTTATCGGACATTCCCTCTAATGGAGAATTATGATTCATATTTTGATATATCAGAAGAATTTATTCTATACTTCAATTTATACGAGAAAGTAAAGGACAAGCAAAATAGAAAGTATTACTACATTGATGAAGTGGGAAACCTTGATGAAGTAATAATTGTTGAACCAAAATCTATTAAAGTTAGATTAAAATATATCAAAGAGTATATCACTATGCGTGACATGAACTTTGTTGTTTGCTATGATTTTATGCGTCTTGTACCTGAAGTTCCTGAATCTTGGAATATTGAGTATTTTGATAAAACAATTAAGGGAGAAAGCTGGATTTACAATCACTTGATTCGTAATGTGCTTCCTGATGTTCAGAGCTGGATATTAGGAAAAGTATTTATAGAACCAAATAAAGAAAAAACGTATCATTTTGATTCTGGCAAAGAAGAGTACGCAACATTCATAACTGGTTTTGACGATAATGGTGATGAAATTTATGAAGATTGCTCAAAAACAAATGATAAATATTTTAAAACGACGTTCTTCCGAAAAGATGTTCTGAACAAGTATTACAATGAACCAAATAAATATGAGGTTGATGGATTTAGAGTTAGCTCTCAATATTTTTCATTAAAAATTGATAATAATGTGGAGGATTATGTCCCAGTCTTTCTTGTTGAATTAGGTAGTTTACCTTATAAAGAACAGTTACATTGGAAACAATATAATATTTCACCTCAAGACGGAAAGAATATCAGTGCAACATATTACAGAACAATGATTGAAGGCAAGTGGGCTGAGCATCCAGAAACGCCAGACTTGTTCTTTAAACATAAATATGAACAGTTTAATAATAGTTGGGAGGAAAAATTTGGTTGGAGATTTTATAAACCTCTGTCAGATGAAGATAAATATATTTTTAAGTCCTTGCATTTACCCACATCTAATAATGTGAAAGCTTTCTGTGAACAAATGCTCTCGGTAGTCAAACTTACTATTGACAGATTAAATGAAGCTGGATTTAAAAAATACATAACTCTTGAAAAGGGTGATAGAGGAATTACGAAACTTGAAAAATTTCTTAAGGTTCATAATATGGATGTTCCTGATATGATAACTTTTTTAAGAATGTTATGGGATTTACGTTCAGGTTTACTTTCTCACACTTTTAGTAATTCAAACAAAGATTGCAAAGCTGCGATTAAGTTCTTTGATATTAAGGATGATAACTATATAGAAGTTGCAAAGGAAATATTCATTAAGTCTGTTTATACATTGAATACCCTGGAAAGATACTTTTTAACTGATAATGAAGAATAAATGAAAGCCCACCCTGCGTATCCATACACATTGCCAAGTCGCACAAAAAGCCGACGCCCAGACCAAAACTTGTCAAAGAGTATGGCTACCCAAACGCAAGGACTGACTGGAGGAATAAAGCACGAAAACACAACACGGTATATAAAACATTTGGCGGAAAGTGCTAATTTTAAGGGCGGTACATTTAATAAACATTGCAACGGTTTGATAGGAAATCGCTTTGAAATGCCAAACGTTTCATATACCCATCCGTTATGCTTAAGCTTAAAGAGAAAGCAAATTCACAAACAAATAATTATGAATAATGAGAAAACAATACTTGATACTTCTATTAATTTTTAATTCATTGATCCTCTTTGGTCAAAATATTAAAAAAGACTATGTGCTATTGAGACCACAAAACAACTCATCCAAAATAGATACGATATTTGGTGAAATTATATTCCCTAAAAAAGGAATAATTACAAAAGCTAAAATCATTGTAAACAATGAGAAAATGAAATACGCCCCAAATAAATTAATTGGATTTAAATTCGGAGAAAGATATTTTGCAAGTGTTCCTTATAACTCACATGAAAATGTATTCGCAGAAAGAATCTCGAATGGTAAAATGGATTTATGCTATTATGATACAAATCCTAATGGATATAATGGAGGACTTATTGGAGCAACTACGACAAGTCTAACAAGTTTTTATTTTATAAAGTTGGACACAATGGAAAATTATTTAAAAGTTCCTCATTCAAGAGAAAGTGCCAGAGATGAGATTTCTTTTCTTTTTAAAGACAATGAAACAATTTACAATCAAGTATTATCAGAAGATTTTAGAGTATGGAAACTACCTGAAATAGTTAAAGAATACAATGACATTAAATAAAGCCTAAGCATAACAGGCGGTAAATTTCATTGCCAGGTTCGCTACGAATTTCGTAAATTCGTTTAAATGAAACTGAATGATTTTACAGGGCTCCTCCCACCCTGGCAACGAAACTTACCGCCGGAACGTTGTGCACCATTTATGAGGACATTTATAACCATATTATTTTCATCTCTATTTGTTAACTTGTTTTCACAAGAGTTAAAGATTGATAACAATAATAAATTCGAACGGTTTAATGGTGTACTCTCTATAGTTGCGAAAGGAATCTACAAATATGACGATAAGTTATTGACTGTTATTAATTCAGATACAAGTCTTTTAAAAGTTTTTGAATTAGGTATAATTTATCCGGATATCATCATTATTGATCAATATTTTGGTAATCATGATCAAGAAATTAAAACAGATACAAGATCTAATCAAGAAAAAAACAATAATGAAATTATTTATATTACTATTGACGGTCCTTTTGATAAATATTTCAGCAATGACAGTTTAATAATTTCAGATTTTAAAGAGGTTAAGAATATGAAGAATTTCAAAATTAGAAAATTTACTTTTCTTTTATTCCATCCTAATCGAGCCAATCCTACTGAATATTACATTGAATTGATTAATAATAAAGCCACAAAAAATTTGAATATAGAAACCTTTATCCAAGGAGCCAAATTAAATAAAATAACAAAAGGATCATTATTGATATGAAAACGGTGCACAACATCCGGTAAATTTCATTGCCAGGTAGGCTCCGAATTTCGTAAAGTCGGATAGACGATGATTAATTTTTTTAACGAACACTAACGCCCCTGGCAACGAAACTTACCGGTATCCGTTGGGTGTAATGCCAGGAGAAGACAACAACACAAAAAGATTAATAATAAATTTGGAGGATGTTACCTGATTAGCTAACTTTGCGATATGGAAGAAAGAAATATCAGGAACATCTTCTACTACAAGAATTACTATTTGGATTTCTTCAATACGCTTGACCCGGAAGTAAGAAAGAAATTCAACTGGACATTGAAATTAATATCAACTATTGATAGAGTTCCTGTTAAGTATTTCAAGCATATTGAGGCTTCCACTGGTCTTTATGAAATCAGGGTTGAATACGGGAATAATATTTATAGTGTATTCAGTTTCTTTGACAAAGGGCAACTGGTGATTTTGATAAATGGATTTCAAAAGAAGACAGCGAAAACACCAATGAAAGAGATTTATAAAGCAGAGAAACTTAAAAAACAGTACTACGATGAAAAATCAGCAAAATAAAAGTTTAACTTCCTTCGATGACCATCTTGATCAGCAATATGGTAAAAGAGGAAATCCTGAGCGTGAGATGTTTGAGGAAGGTTTTGAGGCATTCAGGCTTGGAGTTATGATTCAGAAACTCAGGAAAGAGAATGGCATGACTCAAGAACAATTAGCGAGAAAATGTGGTACCACAAAAACCTACATTTCCAGGATTGAGAATAATGCTTCCGATATCAGGTTGTCGACACTTATGAGGATAATCAGGGAGGGGTTCGGCAGGCAGTTAAGATTAAGTGTTTAAATAAAAGGCACATACACCCAACAAACGGTAAGCCCAATGCCTGGTTCATTCTTAAAACGAAATTATTTGTAAAAATTCACTTAATCGGACACCGAACAAATATCTTAAAAATATCGGCACTGGGTTTACCGCTGCACGTTAGGGGTAAGTGCTCAAAAAACCACGAACCAGAAAAATTTCGTATTTTTACAAAAAAGCAGTTTATGACCTTTGAAAAAACATATGAAATAAAAAAGGATAACCGATTGATTATCAAATTACCCGAAAGTTTTAGATCTAAAAAAAGGGTAAAAGTAATTATTGAGGATATTGAAGACAGTCGGCAGGAAAAAATTAATTTACTCAAGAAAGCTTCAACTGATCCCCTCTTTCTTTCAGACGTAAATGAAGCCACTTCTGATTTTAAGGATTCTGACAGAGAATTACTATGAAATATAAAAAGTGGAGCATTTGGAGAGCGAATTTAGATCCTGTTTTAGGTTCAGAACAAGGAAAATCCAGGCCTGTTCTAATAGTGAGTGAAGATGATATAAATGAACTACTTAATATTGTTAATATAATTCCAATCACTTCTCGCAAGCCCGAACGTGTGATATATCCTAATGAAGTTTTATTGCCATCCGGAAAATTTGGATTGGAGAAGGAATCAATTGCACTATGTCATCAAATTCGTACAATTGATAAAAAGCGGCTATCAAAACGATATGGTCAAATCGCAGATAAAGATTTAAGAAAAGAAATCATTGAAGCCATTTGTTTTCAGCTGGGAATATGCAATGACTGAACATTTATGGAAACGCACCTACCCCTAATAAATAGGACTCTGAGCGGTTTGCAAAACCCAGCGATGAGTCCATGTTGAACTACACTTCGGCAGGCTCAGTGCATCGCATCCGCCGGGCTATCAGCAGGTAAGCTATGCACTTAATGACGTTTTTTGTTGTTTTTGGAAATCGGACAGGCTAAAGATTGCTGCAAGCTTGAAGTTTTTTGTACCCTATATTGGCTGAAAACAGTTGATATCATCCGGATTTTAGCTGATTTTGGTATGCGGTGTGCATAGTTTTCCAAGCTCTATCGATATGGTGTAAACCGGGGTTTAAAAAGTTGACGCAAAAAATTCGGGAGAAGTTACCCTGTCCGGTAACCTGATCCTGGGCAGTTCCCTAACCACCACCATCCGGCCTTTCTTGCATACAGGACACTGACAGGGATTAATACCCGTGAGACGTTCAAAGCGCTGCAGCCTGGTTTCGGGAGGTACCTTGTCTTTTATCAGGGTGTCAATATCCGGTTTGCTGTCCGGCACAAACTGCAATGCTAGATTTCTTTTGGCCGTATGATTATAAATGCCGAAGTACCTGATCTTCACGAAGCGTGATGGAAGTATATGCATGGTAAAACGGCGCAGGAACTCCACCCCGTCAAGGGTAACTGGCTTTTTAATGGCATTGTCGCGGTAATCTTTGGCCATGAAAGTCACCTTCTGGTTTTCAAAGAAAGTAAGCCTTCGGCCTTCCACGTCTTGCAAGTTTGAAAAAAATCCTACACGAGGTTTAAAAAATTCAATAATTTCTGGAGAGTTGTTGGATTTGATTGGATGTTTTTAGAAAGAGAGGCAACTTATCTCAATAAAATCAGATTATTGTTGGAGTATGTTTGAAGTTTCGCGGAGCTTTTTGCATGTCTTCCAATTGTGCGGCAAAAGATCTGCCAAGTCCTTGCTGTAGTCATTGTTATATTCCGGTAACCTTGTCAGAATATCTGTCATCCATTCCCGGGGATCTACATCATTCGCTTTGCAGCTTCCGATAAGTGAGTACATAATGGCAGCATTCTCTGCCGCATCGTGATTACCACAAAACATATAATTGCGCCTTCCGATCGCCAGGGGACGTATGGCATTTTCGATTCCATTGTTATCGATCTGGTAGCGTCCGTCAAGGTGATACCTTGATAATCGATGGAATAAAGAATAAGTATAGGACAAGGCTTTGTTCATCCTTCCTTTAGGCAAGGTCTTGGGATAATAACTGACGATCCATTTTTCAAAGGCACAAAGGATGGGATAGGCCAACCTCCCACGCAAGGCGGCACGCTGATCATAATCCATATCCTGATCCGTTGCCATGGTCTCAACACTGTAAAGCATACCGATTTGGTTCAGGGCATATTCGGCCCCGGATTTATCTTCCTTCAAGGCTTCGGTAAATTTGCGCCTGGCATGTGCCCAGCATCCCAAAAGCAATACCCCTTTCTTATTCTCGTAGATAGAATAAGCCTCATAACCATCCGTTTGAACGGCTCCCTTGTAATTATGCAGTAATTCGATAACCACTTTCTGGGCCCGTGACCCTTTATCATAATGAAAAAACACCAGGTTTTCCATCACTGCCCGAACTACCCAAAGGTAGGCTTTCACTGTTCTTTTCTTTTCATTGTTTATCACAGGGACTGTACTCTCGTCTACCTGAATATAATCACTGGCAAGTACCAACTCCCGGAGCCTGTAATACATAGCACGAACCATGTCTGCACCTCCCTGGAACCATCCGTTGATCGTGGATGCGGGCAGCGAGAAGTTCGGTTGCCTGAGCATGTCAATCTGCCGATGAAAAGGGATGTGATAAAGGTATTTGCTTAAGATCAGTTCGGCCAGTAAGCTGGCACCGGCATTACTTCGTGGCAGGGGCAAAAGTGGAAGGGCTGCGATTTTTACATTCTTTTCCTGCATGTCAATTCCGGTCTCTTCCCTTTGCTGCTGAAGTTCTTTTTTAAGCACATATACCGGGCGGATGATTTGATGGACATACAGCTCTCCCGGTTTATACTCAAGCTTTTCCGTAATTTCTTCTCCAATACGAACCCAGTTCTGGTCGATACCCTCAGGCTCGATCACCTCTTTCTCACGGCGCAGATAATCCGGCAAAGGCAATCGAACCGGTTGTTTTTTGAGTTTCTCCGGTTTCTTTCGTTCATAGGAGATAATCTCTTTTTCGGCTGATTCCATAACAGCTTTCTCCTGTGGAAGTACATCCAGCCCGTCAAAGTCGATGCGGCGTTGATTGGGATCCTGGGGGATAAACTTTTCACTTGAAGCTTTCCAGAACTTCCGGCGATACCAGGCCAGCTGGTCGGTAAGCTGTTTGATCTTATCATCTTTTTCCTTGATTACAGCCTCATAGCGCTCGTTTTTCTTCTCAGCCCTAACCAGGGCTCCGTCATCTGTTTTTCGCAGGCGAGAAAGCTCCTGATACAGCTCATCACGCTCCTGTAAAAGTGTCTCAACTAACCTGTCCTGATCTGACGTATTCACGCTGTATCCCTTTGTTTATCAAGGATGAAGATAAACAAAGTATCTGAAATTACCAAGAAAAATGAGCTAAGAAATGGTCTGAAGTGACACTTTTTTTTGAAGCTTTTTTGGCCGGACTTTTACGCTCTCAACCATCATGATCAGGTCATGCCAACCGATGACCAGCGAGGTGGTGCTTTCATCGAAAACCGGTAGCTTAAACCGGCCTGATTCCAATTTTTTATGGTAGATCACCAAGCCGGCATATTCCATATGCAGGATTTTCATGATGGTCTGGTTGCGGTTGACAAAAATGAAAACCTCCCCATTGCGGACATCCCGGTTCATTGCATTGGTGACAATACCGCTAAGGGTGTAAAAACTTTTTCGCATGTCCACCGGGGCTGGGTACAGGTAATACTGAAGGGATTTATGCAAGTGGAACATACCCTCAGTCGTAAAGGTGTATCAGTGCACGCAGGTGTTCCAGGTCCAGATCTTTTTTTACCCGCAATAAAATCCCATTAGGAAAGATCAATTCTAATAAAGTCATATCCTCTTCTGATCCATGGGATGCTATCGCTTGCCGGGAACCTTTTCGATATTTTGAAGGCAGATCCGCATCCGCTGATTTTACGATTAGGGGAATAAATCCTTTTTCTGAATTGTGCCTGCGGAACTTTTTGTGCCAATAATGAAATGTTGACAGAGCAATGCCCTGATTGAAACAGAAATCTTTTATCGTTAGACCCGATTCCTGCTGCTGCCTGATCAGTTCTGAAAATCTTGACGCTTTATCCATTGGTTTTTGAGGTGAAAAATACTCACCAATCAAATCCTGGACAAGACGGGGGAGGCCGAAGGCTTACCAAAGAAATTCTAAAGAATCAATGAATTTTTATATGTACGAAAATCCTAGTGATTTTATAAGGCAGGGGAAAATTGGTATACCTTCTTGGTCAAAAGCATTAGTCATTCATGATCCCTATAAATATGCAATATTCGATGCAAGAGTCTCAGCTTCGTTAAACAGCTTGCAAATTATAAATTGTAGCAAAGATAAAATTCTGTTTCCAATACTATCCAGTAGGAATAATACAATTAGTGAAGAAACAAGAAATATAAGAGATATTTCAAAATCTAATAATTGGAGAAAGTTAAATGATCTGGAATTTTATTCTTTTTATCTGGAATTATTATTGGAAGTTTCAAACAAGGTGAATACAAGTATTTCAACTGTTGAAATGTTATTATTTGCAAAAGCTGAAAATTTAGTTAAACAAGTGACAACTTTGCCTAACATCTGTTAAATTTCATTGCCAGGTTCGCTCGGGATTTTGTAAATTCGGAGTACTGATGATTAATGATTTTATGAATACCACCGACCCTGGCAACGAAACTTACCGGTCAACGTTAGGTGCAATTTGAACGCAACTATTTGAAGCTAAGCCGCATCTATTGAGTAAAAACTAATATGAAAAAAATTGTTATCCTAAGTCTGCTTTTATTCACTTTGAGTTGTGAAAAAGATAATTTTAAATCGATTAATGATTTAGAGGTTCGCATTGACCTTTTGAATGAAAATCATAAATCTAGCCGAGTATTTAATTATGGTGAAGATTTGATTTTTGAATATACTGAAAAAAATAACACTTCAGATACTATATATTACTACGGTTCACAATGCCCAACCTTTCAATTTAATGTTTATGATAAAAATGACAATTTGATAGGGGACGCCATACCTAGTAATTGGGGGTGTTTAGCCATACTTCTATTGCAGAACATTGCCCCAAAACAAACAAAATCTTACGAAATAAATTGGTTTAACGACACGACAAATTTATCTCTTCCTAAAGGTGACTATAAACTAAGATTTGATAACACTATTAACATCCCAGACATCAATGAATCTAAAAAATACAACTTGACAATTGAATTCAAAATTAAATAAAAACAGCACCTAACAATTTGTAATATGGCAGGCGGGGGTTTTGGGGGTTTGACAAGTCAAACCTGTTGCGGTCACTCCTGCGGTCTGACAAGATTTCTATCGAAATCCCGCCCGACCACATACAAGTGACCGTTAGCAACCAGCCGAAAAACAAACGACTTCAAACGAAATTGACAATTGCTTAAAAACAGTTATCTTTGTTTTATGGTTATTCGAGAAAAAATATTAAAAGACAGAATTAACTTTCTGAATTTGTGTAAAGTTCATAATGTTAAGTACTTGTATGCTTTTGGTTCATCTACCACTGATAAATTCGATAAAGAAAAAAGTGATATTGATTTGCTTGTTGAAATTGATGCTGCAGATCCAATTGATAGAGGTGAGAAATTAATTTCTTTGTGGGATACATTTGAATTGTTTTTTCATAATAAAGTTGATTTATTGACTGAATCTTCTATCAGAAACCCTTACCTTAGAAAAAGTATTGATGCAACTAAAGTATTAATCTATGACAGAAAAGGGGTTAAAGTATCTGGATGATATAATTCGTGCAATAGAATTAATCGAGGATTTTACCAGTAACATTTCCTCATTTGCTGATTATACTAAAGACCTGAAAACTCAAAGTGCTGTTGAAAGACAATTGGGAATAATTGGAGAAGTTGTAAACAAGTTTGATCTACTTCATCCTGAAGTGAGTTTAAAAAATGCCCGAAAAATTGTTGGATTTCGTAACCGCATAATTTATGCATATGATGCAGTTGACTCTTCGATTATTTGGGCAATAATTAAGCGACAATTAGAGCCTCTTTATCAAGAAGTTAAAAAACTGATAGAATAACGGCCAGTTGCTAATAAATAGGACTCTGAGCGGTTTGCAAAACCCAGCGATGAGTCCATGTTGAACTACACTTCGGCAGGCTCAGTGCATCGCATCCACCGGGCTATCAGCAGGTAAGCTATGCACTTAATGACGTTTTTTGTTGTTTTTGGAAATCGGACAGGCTAAAGATTGCTGGAAGCTTGAAGTTTTTCGTTTACTACATTGGCAGGAAACAGTTGACCCTAGAAAATTTTTGGACAGATGACCGGATATGACGGATTGTTCGCAATCCGGATTGAGTTTGAGAGTAACATATATCGGGTATTTTGCTGCTTTGACAAGGGAAATATTGTGGTTCTTTTCAATGGATTTCAGAAGAAAACTCAGAAAACACCACCCAAAGAGATTGAAAAAGCCATGCAGATAATGAAAGAGTATTTCGATTATAAACAGAAAGGATACTAAAGATGAAAGATATAACAACATTTGAGGAGCATCTGGATAAAAGGTATGGTAAGATTGGTACCGAGAAGCGTATTGATTTTGAGATAAAAGCCAAAGCCTTTGCAATCGGAGAGATTATCAGAGAAGCAAGGAAAGAGGCACACATGACCCAGGAGGAATTAGCCCGTAAGACCGGGACAAGAAAAAGTTTCATTTCCCGGATTGAGAATGGACACAATGATATTCAATTATCAACTTTATATCGGCTGGTTGAAATTGGATTTGGAAAGCGAGTTAACCTGACGATTGACTGATTAATTATCAACTGGTTACAACATTATATATATGCTACAGCCACTTTTCATCGCTTCAAAAAGCAAAAATACCGGTGAATAAAATAACTTTTTCTTATAATGTATTTTATATCGTTTTGTCAATAGTGGCTGCGGTATATATATGTAAACGTTGTGTTTAATTGCCCGAGAAAAACCATTCAAATAAAATTAACCTCAAATATTTTGCTTGTAGTATCTAATTAGGTACCTTTGTAAGAAAAAGAATGCCACTAATAGATGCATTTAATGGGATTAATATCCTTATCTATAACAGAGATCACAGGCCTCCTCATATTCATGCGAGCTATGGAGAGTATGATATCTTGATAGTGATTGAGACAGGACGAATCTACGCCGGAGATCTGCCCACCAAACAATTAAAATTGGATTGGCTGTCTACAAATGCAGATGAGGCTTTGAACATTTTTTATCAATTAAATCCGGAACTAAAATGAGAAAAGTAATAAAAATACCCAGAATCCTGAAAATCAATTGGATAAAAGGAATAACAATTTCCGTTGTATTTAACAATGGTGAATCAAGAATAATTGATTTTCAAAAAGTTTTCAAAGGAATTGAATTACAAGAGGAATCTCCGGCCTGGAAATTAACCAATCCGAAAGAATTTGAGAAAGTAATTATTGATAACAACACCCTTTCCTGGACGAATGTAAATCAATATATTAAGAAAATTGACGGATCAAAAATGAAAGTTCCCTTCGAAATTGGAGCTGATGTTTTATTAAAATACAGTACTCCTGAAAAATCGGAAATGATGCTTGAGATTGGAAAATTAGTTAAGGAGAGCAGATTAAAATCCGGCTTGACGCAACAAGAACTTGCAATAAAAAGTGGGACGACAAGAAACTATATATCAAGAATTGAGAATGATCGATCAGATATTGAATTGGGCACGTTAAAGAAAATAATCGAAACAGGTTTAGGTAAAAAAATGGATATTTTTATCAAATAGCAACTAAACACAACATCCGGTAAATTTCATTGCCAGGTTCGATCCGAATTCTGTAAATTTGGATAAACGTTGATTAATAATTTTAACAAAACTCATGCCCCTGGCAACGAAACTTACCGGCGGAACGTTAGCCACAAACCGATCAAAACTTAGAATACGTAGATAATAATATATATATTACGTGAAATATTTGCAAGGCACGTAAACATTTTGTAATTTTACACGTAAATTATAAAGCTATGGACACAAAATTAACGCTTAATGTAGATGAGGAAATCATCGGTAGAGCGAAAGAGTATGCTAGATCGAATAAGATAAGTTTATCAAAATTGATTGAATCCTATCTTGCATCAATCACTAGCAAAAGAAAATCAGAAATAAGGATTACCCCGCTCGTGGAAAGTTTGAGTGGTGTAATTCAGCTTCCTGAAGATTTTGATTATAAAAGTGAGTACGGTGATTATCTTAACGAGAAATACAAATGACCAAATTATTTATCGACACAAATATTGTAATTGACTTAATTGCAAAACGTGGAGCATTTTACCAAAGCGCAGCAGATCTATTTTCAATTGCAGATCTGGGCGAAGTAAAATTGAGTGTTTCCTCTTTAACTTTTGCAAATCCGAATTACATTCTATCGAGGCAAAAATCTAAAGTTCAGGCTAAGGAAATTTTGCGAAAATTCAAGATTTTAGTGCGAGTTTTGAAATTAGATGATAAAGTTGTGGAGCTGGCTTTAAATGATAGTGATTTTCCTGATTTTGAGGATGCTCTCCAATATTTTACTGCCTTAGAAAACAAACAAGATATTCTTATTACCAGAAACCTCAGGGACTTTAAAAATGCAAAATTACCTGTAATGACAGCCGAGGAGTATCTGACTTCAATTCAAAAATAATAAACTAAGGTCAGAGGCTGGTATAAACCATTGCTGGTAGAGGGTTTGCGTAGGTCATTACTCTGGGTTGCCTTGTGCTACCTCGACAACAAAACGCCCTGAAACACGCAACGGTTCATACCTGCGTACGTTGGCGGTAATTAAAAAGAAAAGATATGACACGACTATTATTAATCTCGATTTTGGGCACTTTCCTCTGCTCTTGTGCGAATTCTCAAAATAAAAGTCAGGACAATTTCAGGCTTGTAGGTGGTCCTTGCGAAGGTTGTGAGGCAATTTTTGAATATGGCGACAAAGACCTAAGCCCTGTAGATACTTTACCCGACTTTAATGACCAAGGACTCAAAATAAAAGTGACAGGAACGATTTACCAGAATGACGGAAAGACACCAGCAAATGATGTAATTATTTATGTCTATCATACTGACCAAAAAGGAATTTATGCGACAAAAGGGGATGAAACCGGATGGGCGAAACGACACGGGTATATAAGAGGTTGGGTAAAAACCGACAGCGATGGACAGTATGCTTTTTACACTCTAAAACCTGGTGTTTACCCAGACAGGTCAGAAGCTGCTCATATTCACCCGACCATTCTGGAGCCTAATGGGAAGTATTACTGGCTTGGAAGCTATCGTTTTGAGGGTGACAGCTTACTGACTGACAAACAAATTCATCAAGATTCCCCAAGAGGAGGGAGCGCAGGACTATTAACTTTGAAAAAAGAAGGAACTATATGGGTAGGAACAAGGGACATCATTTTAGGTGAAAATGTACCCGACTATGAATAATAATATAAAAAAATATCGTCAATAAATAGGACTCTGAGCGGTCGACTTTCCGATAGCAATCGGAACAGCGATGGGTCCATGTTAAACTACACTTCGGCAGGCTCAGCGTTATAACGTGGTTCAAAAGTGTTACCACCAAACATGTTATTCTGACCCCGGCCTTTTCTCTTGCTTGATTGATGCAGTTCTCAAGCTTCTGTTTTTCCAGATAAACCCCTGAAGTTTTCCAGTTTCATTTTCTGATTTAAAACAAGACAATCCATTTCGGAGGATACTGACCCCCTGCCGGGATCCCTCAAGAGCATTTTGCCCTGATTATTATTCACCCAATGAAGTATTTGCGCCATTGCTAAACAAAGCTGACAGTGATTTCTGCGCAAAACATACACTGCTTTGCAGGCAACAAAAAAGGCACCAACGATTGTCAGCACCTTCTCTTTTCTATAGTACTTCATGGCTATACTATCCGGATTCATTAGCGTTTTGTGTATCGTGATCCGCATATTTCTTCTGCAAAAGATCACTCTGGTATTTGCGGTAGCTTGGGCCGTATATCTTCACGATCACCGAGTGATGGAAGATCCGGTCTAAAATGGCACGGGTGGAGATGGGATCTCCCAGGAACTCCGGCCAGTCTTCCTCTTCGATATTTGAAGTGAAGATCAGGGATTTGTTTTCCTTGTATCGTTGATCAATCACTTTGAACAACAGGTGTGCCTCCTTGACCACCTGCAGCTCCAGACGATCATGCCCCATCTCATCGATCAGCAGCAACTCACAGTTGATGTATTTCCGGATCCTTTTATCCAGGGTCTTTTCAAATACCCCCTGGTTCAGGTCCCTGATCAACTCACTACAGGTGGTGTAATAGGTTCTGTATCCCCTCTGACATGCCAAAAAGGCCAGGCTCTGGGCCAGATGACTCTTACCTGTTCCGTTGTTGCCGATAAACAGGATGGATTCTTTTCTGTCGATAAACTCCATTGACGAAAGATCCATCACTAACCTGCGGTCCAGTTTCTTCTGGAAGTCAAAATCAAAGCCAGAGAGCATTTTTAGTGGTTGTGGCAGATGGCTTTGCCTGACCCGGTATTCCACCCCGCGCTGCTGTTTGGCGGCAGCCTCTGACAGTACGATCTGCCGGATAAATTCATAATACCCCGGATCATCTTTACCGGCCTGATCCAGCAGTTGAGGATAACCCTCTGCCAGTTGCTTCAGACCCAGGTACCGGCACATCTCAACAAACTGCTCTGCCTGTTGCTGAGTATGGGTTTTGCTTTTACTGCTCATAATCATTTTGATTTTTGGGTTTAAAGGATAAACGGGCGCTGTAACGCGGCTCGGAGTTGTTCTGCAAAAAGCCTTCGATGGTGGCAGCATCAAAGACCTTGTATTGCTGTGCCCGTCGAACAGCCAGTAAGATGTCGTCGATATGATAGACCGCTTTCAGGGCCAACAACCTTCTGAGATGATACCCCCACGAGGAGAGCTTATGCCTCTTAATCTGCTGGATATAGGCTTCCATCTCCGGAGCGAAGTCCTCCAGACGCCGCACCACATCTGCTATGGGAACCATGCCTTTTTTGGCTGTTTTTTGCGGCTTCCCCACATAACGTTCCTTGCGTCCCTTTTCAGCCAGGGGATGACTGGCTATCTTCTCTCCCCGGCGTGAGTACACCTCCAGCTGATCTTCAGTGATCCGTACCGCGCAGACCTCATGCATGTACTGCTGTGGAACCACGTAATGATACCCTTTCCATTGCACGCATGACTCCTGGTTAACTGTAAGGTGCTCAATCTGTGATGTATCAAAATGATGCACCGGAAGACGCTGCAAAAAAGGAAGTTCCTGTTGATACATCTCAATGGGCTTTCGGCGAGTGGTGCCATGGATGCGCTGATCGTTCACCTTAATGAGCCACTCACCAAGTTGCCTGCCAAGATCTTCCCGGTCCTTGAACTGCCGCCCCTTTAAAAAACTCCGCTCAAAGTAATAGAATGGACGCTCCACTTTCAGATTCTCAGTAGGTTTCCCCGGTGTAATGGTAAGGGGACGGAACCGGTAATGGGTAGCCAATTCAAGGTACTTATGGTTAAATACCGCCTTACCCATCTCCCAATGGTCCACACAGGCTTTCTGGTTGTCACTCTTGATCTCAAGGGGTACCCCGTCCAGATAGATAAAGGCCGCGATCAGCTCCCGAAAAAGGGTTCCCTGGGTCTTGTCATCCACCAGGGACATGTACTGCCGCCGTGAATAAGACAATATATAGCTGAAAAAAGTGACCCGCTCGGTTTTCCTGCTCAATGTAAAGGTAATATTGTAATCGCTCCAGTCGTGTGCGGCCCGCTGGCCCGGGTCCGTTTCTACCATCGTCAGGGGCGTTTTTATTGCCACCTGCCGGAAGTCTTTGAGATGATAACGCAGGATTGTTATCTCCCCGTCAAAACCCTTCTCACAGATCAACTCAAAGATCCGCTGCGCAGTGATATCCGGGTATTTTTCCAACAATTCGCCGATATAGTTCTTGTATGGATCCAGCTTGCTTGGCCTTGGTTTTTTAGTCCCGATGCGGTCTCTGAGGGTGGTATCCCGTAAAACCCTTTTTGATACCAGTATCCTGCGGATACGTTTTCGTGATACGCAAAACTCACGGGAGAGCCTCCGGATCGACCAGCCCTGCCCATGGTACAGGGTCACAATCAGGTTTTCTAACTGTTCATCTTTCATCTTTTTTAGTGTTTTGTGTTTTTTGGATTGGTAAATGGCAGGTGCCTCGCTTGAATGCAATAAGGCCATCTTCGATTATTTCCATTCCGGCAGAAAGCAACATCTGTTCACTCTGCTGTAATGATCCCATGCGAGGATCCTCCAATGATTTCACCAGCTCCCGCATTCCTGCAATAACCCCATGCATGGTATTGGCCAGCTCATTACCATAACCACTGAGCCTGGGATCATACCTCTGCACCGGGTCCTGCTTGAGGGGGTCCCTGTACAATGCCCTTTGCGGGGCATATAAAAGCCGCTGTTGTGAGGGTTCATCTTCAGCCTCCAGGTAAGCATCCACCAATAGGTCACTCTCTCGGCTGGTTAGCCGGTGCGAACGGATCACCCGGGCAACGGCCAACTGGTTGCCGCGCGGCAACCGCATCAGGGCCCGCGCATGGCTGCTGGTCAACACCCCCATACGGATATCAACACCTATTTCCTCATCCAACTTGCCGATTAACGATAACCTGCGGCTAACCCACGAAGTACTCTTTCCTGTTAGACGCGACAGCTGCCGCTGATCCTTGGCATGGTTCTCCAAAAGATCCTTTAATACCATGGCCTCTTCATAAGGCTCCAGGGACCGGCTGCTCCAGTTATAACTCAACAGCAATACTTTGGCCTGATCCTCATCCACTTCAAGCAAATGACACTGAAGGCTCTCTATCCGTAGTGACTCACAGGCATACACGCGCTTAAACCCATCGATAAGCTGGATACCTCCCGCATGTAGCCGGGCAACAACAGGCTGCAACTGGCCATGCAACCGCATTGACTTTTCTACCTGCAAAACCCGGCTGATGCTGATCACACGCATCTGGCCAAGTGAAAGGTCTAATTCTCCTATGGATATCTCTTTGATCTGAGGATGCACCGGGTCGGTTTTTTCTCCCGGTAAATGTAGAAGCGGGATTTTTTCTAAACGAACGTGTACGTCTTTACAATCAACCCGGTTTTTGAGGAAAATGATAGGTTATCCCTTGCTGTTGCTGCATTACAGACATGTACGCGTACGTCTTTACAATCTTTCCCTTTTTTACCTCAAAACCCATGTAGGCCCCGTCACGTAAAGGCTGCGGAGATAACGCGTACGTCTTTACAATCATTGAAGGTGCATCTTTTTGACGCTTTTTATTCCTTTCTCTCTGTAATTCACCATTGCGTTTTACATACTCCGGATGAAATACACGATATTGAGCCTGGTACCTGTGTGCCGGGTAATTGTCTCGCCACCGCTTGTTACGAAGCTTACGCATCTTGCGGCTCTCATCGTTCTTCTTTGCCTTATTTGAAGTATTGCGGCGTGCGTTTTGACAAGCCACAGATGAACAGTACTTCTGTTTCTTTATTCGGGGATTGCATGGAAAAAACTTTCCACAATGATGGCAGGTAAATGTACGGGGCATGAGTATTCGTTTTCAAACCCCCTAAAGTTGATAATATTTTTGTGGTAACGTTTTTTACCCATAGGTGGGTACGGTTTTAACCCACGTTAAAACTCAGCGCACCGCACCCGCCGGACTATCAGCAGGCAAGCTATGCACTTAATGACGTTTTTTGTTGATTTTGTGGAGTGGGCTGAATGAAGATTGCTGGATGCTTGAAGTTTTTAGTCCCCCACATTGGCTGGAAGCAGTTGATATCATCCGGATTTTAGCTGATTTTGGTCTGCAGCGTGCATAATTTTCCCAGCCCCCATCGTTAGGGTGTAATCCGGGCATTAAAAAGTTGATTCGAAAAATTCGGGAGAAGCTACCGTGCCTGGCGACCTGATCCTGGGCAGTTCCCTAACCACCACCATCCGGCCTTTTTTGCATACCGGACACAGGCACGGGTTAATTCCAGTGAGACGTTCAAGGCGCTGCAGCCTGGTTTCAGAAGGTTCCTTGTTTTTTATCAGCGTATCAATGTCCGGTTTTTTCTCCGGAACAAACTACAGTTCAAGGTTCTTTTTGGTTGTATGATTATAAATACCAAAGTACCTGATCTTCACAAAGCGTGATGGAAGTATATGCATGGTAAAACGGCGCAGGAACTCCACTCCGTCCATGGTCACCGGCTTTTTGATGGCCTTGTCGCGGTAGTCTTTGGCAATGAAGGTCACCCTGCCTCCGGCAATATTCAGGATCCTCTGGTTGGTAATAGCTACCCTGTGGGTGTATTGGCCCAAATATTTTATGACGTGATCAGCACTTGCCAGTGCCGGTTCACAATTCACCACCCAACGTGTACTGTAAGCCTCTTGCAGTTTTGGGTCAAAAAGCTGCAGTTCTCCCTGATTTCGCAGAGCCCGTTTGAGGCTGTCCAGGAACCTGTATTTAAAGGCCTTGCTCAGTTGGGTCGGTGCGGCAAACAGTTCTTTCAGTTCCCGGTGATTGAGAATTACCGGAAGCAAATTCTCTGCGGTATGATAGGTTGGAGCTTCGAAATACCGGCCTCCGCATATTGCCATCCGTTAGCAAAAATGCCTTGAGAAAAACATTCTGCAAAAAAATGTTCCCAATTTGAGAATTTTATGGTATATTTGTTCCCGAATAGAGAACTATGAAAAGAATATTTGCAAAAAGTACACTTAGAGAGTTTTGGGAAAAGCATCCAGATTCGGAACAGTATTTAAAAACATGGTATGATACGGCAATGAATTCGGATTGGAAAACGCCAACCGATGTGAAACAGAGTTATGCCAATGCAAGTATTCTTAAGGATAGTAGGATTGTTTTTAATATTAAAGGCAATTCATACCGATTGGTGATTAAGTTAAATTTCGATCATCAACTAGCTTTTGTCCGATTCATAGGAACTCACTCGGATTATGATAAAATTGATGCAAATAATATTTAAAATTGGTGGATATGGAATTAAAACCGATTAAAACGGAAATGGATTACAAAGCTGCATTAAAAAGATTGGAAGAGATTTTCGATGCCCAACTTGGTACACCCGATAGTGATGAGCTAGAGATACTTGGATTAATGGTTGACGAATATGAAAACAAACATTATCCGATTGAAGCACCAGACCCGATTGAAGCGATTAAGATACGGATGGAAGAAATGCAGCTTAAACAAGTTGATTTGATTTCTGAAATTGGAGGGAAAAGTAGAGTATCAGAGATTTTGAATCGTAAGCGCAGATTGACAGTTGAAATGATTCGGAAATTGGCAACTCGTTTGAATCTTTCAGCGAATTTGTTGATCAAAGATTATAAATTAATCCAATAGGCACATTTTGCTAATAAAATAGGACTCTGAGCGGTCGACTTGCCGATAGCAATCGGAACAGCGATGAGTCCATGTTGAACTACACTTTGGCAGGCTCAGCGCATCGCACCCGCCGGACTATCAGCAAGTTTCTTTGCACTTAATGATGTTTTTTGTTGATTTTGGATTTGGGCTGATTGAAGATTCCTCGAAGCTCGAAGTTTTTTATGTCCTTGGTTTACTTGAAAACAGGTGATATCATCCTGATTTTAGCTGATTTTGTTTTCCGGTATGCATAATTTTCCCGGCACCATCGATAGGGTGTATTCCGGGATTTAAAAGATTGACGCAAAAATTCGGGAGAACTTACCATGTCCGGCGACCTGATCCTGGGCAAGTCCCTAACCACCACCATTCGGCCTTTTTTGCATACCGGACAAAGGCAGCGGTTAATCCCGGTGAGACGTTCAAGGCGTTGCAGCCTGGTTTCAGAAGGTTCCTTTTCCTTTATCAGCGTATCAATTTTCGGTTTCTTCCGGAATAAACTTCAGTAGGTGGATTTAGTTCAACACCAAGTAAACTTAATGCCTGGTTCATCTATAATACGAAAAATAATTCTTAAATTAGCTTTAACCTAAAAAAGAAAAGACACACAAGAGTGCCGGCATGGGGCTTACTTGCGAAACGTTGAGGGTAATTGAACCGACAAAACCATGAAAACAAACTTGAAAATATCATTTCTTGTGCTTATTTCTTTTTTACCGTGTTATAAGTTAATTTCTCAAATCGATAGTTTCGCAACATTCACATATATTGAGGAAATGCCACTTTTTAATGGTGGCGATCCATTAATTACTTTTAGGGAATATCTTCAAGAACAAGTTAAAACTAGATATTTAAATATAACTGATTCAATTAAAGGAAGAATTATTATTCAATTCTTGGTTGATTCATCCGGTCATGTCGTGAAACCACTTATCGTTATGGATTTAGATAAGGCAATTGATTCTCTCGCTTGTGTTATTGTTCAAAGTTCTCCAAAATGGACGCCAGGAAAACAAAGAGGGGAAAACATAGCTATACCATATACATTTCCAATATTCATTAATATTGAAAGTCCGGTAAATAAAAGATATAATAATAAAAAGAAAAATAAGCAGAAATAACAACTACCCCAACAAGCGGTTATATGCAATGCGGGGTTAGTTGCTAATCTGAAACTTAGTACCTTTGTTTAAGGTTTTACCAATTTGAAAGGTGGTGGTTTGAATCCCGCACTGCATATACCGCTGGAACATTATGGGTAATGATAAAAAACGACAACAATGACATTTGAGAATCATATAATATCCTCACCATTAGACAAATACATTGAGAGTATTTTCTATTACAAAGACTTTATACCTGAACATAATATTGAAAAGGTAATTCCGACAGGCAATATATTTATTCTTATCGAACTTGACGGATTTGAAAGAAACACCTTTAACAATGAACTAAAACCCATTGGACATTTTTGTAATTGTTGGATTTCAGGTATGCACCAGAAGCATTTGAATATTTCAGCACATAAAAATTCTGAAATGCTAATCGTTCAATTCAAATCTTTTGGAGCATATCCATTTTTTAAAATTCCAATTAACGAACTGAACAATAAAGTTGTTCAAGCCGAGAATTATTTTGGAGAAAGTATTTTTAAACTTCGTGACACTATTATTTCAAAACAAAATATCTCTGACAAATTTAAGGATGCTGAAGAATGGTTGTTAAGAATATTTGATGAAAAGAAAACACCAACAAAAGAAATAGTGGACTTTATGAAAACACTTCAAAGTCAACCCTTTTCCAAACATAATGAATTATTGAAAGATTATCCCAAGACCAATAAGAACCTCATTGACCAATTTAAAAAATTTTGTGGTCTTACACCAAAAGTCTTTCATAGGATTTTTCGTTTCAACACTTTATTAGCAAACATCAACCAGAAGAAAGAAATTATTTGGACAGACATTGTTTATGAAACGGGATATTCCGACCAATCACATTTTATAAAGGAGTTTCAAGAGTTTAGTGGTTTTAATCCTACTCAATTTATTAAAAACGGGTACAATGATTCCGTCCCAAATTTTTTACCCCTTGACAGGTAGGTTAATTTTCTACAATACATTGAGTAAACAACAAAGTAAATTTGTGCCAAATTTAAAACGATTTTATTATGGACATTTCAACACTTAATTGGTTTGCAGTAATTGTAGCTGCACTTTCAAATTTTTTAATTGGTGGACTTTGGTATTCACCGATACTTTTTGGCAAAGTATGGATGAAAGAGAACGGTTTCTCTGAAAACGACCTAAAAAAAGGAAATATGCCCAAAATTTTTGGACTAACATTCCTTTTCTCAATTGTAATGGCTTTCAACTTGGCAATGTTTTTAAATGACGCTAATACCACAACGAGTTGGGGAGCAATTGCAGGATTTTTGGCGGGATTTGGATGGGTAGCAATGTCCATTTTTACAATCGGACAATTTGAACGAAAATCTACAAAATATATGCTCATTCACGGTGGTTATGTTACAATAAGCTTTGTTGTTATGGGTTTAATAATTGGACTTTGGAGATAAAATACACTATGGATAAAGCAGCTCAAACAATGATAGATAACCTGTATAAAAATACAGGTAAGTCGTTGGAACAATGGATTGAAATTGTGAAATCACAAAATTTTGTAAAACACGGAGAGATTGTAAAGTTCCTGAAAGAACAATACCAATTTACTCACGGATTTGCAAATCTCGTTGCATAGATGGATGTGCGTTTCAATGCTTCCCGCATTACCCAGCTGAGGCCTTTGATGCTGTAACGCCCATCGGATTCTTTACCGTTGAACAGGTAAATGAAAGGAAGTACGGCTGCAAGATATTTTTTAAGTCCGCGGGCCATATAATCCGACAAGGGAACGATGCGGTCCTTCTTGTACTTGCTTTGGCGGATGTGGATAGTCTTTCTCAAAATCGATATCGGAAATCTTAAGGTTCTCGTTCATCCCCAGCAGGCGATAGTAATAGCGAAGTCCGTAAACCATGTGCTTAAAACTGCTGCGGGAGGGAGATTTTGGATCCCGTGCCAGAGCCACAAGGTATTCGTTGATCTCTTCCGGGTCGATCTGCTCTGGAAGCTTCCCGAAATGAAGGACAAAAAGGGTAATGCGCCGGATGCGGTGCACTGAGCGCAGTCGAAGTGTAATTTTGCAGAGTACTTTTACTCTGGCCCCGAAGAGTAACTTGTTGCTCAAGCTTGCGAGCAACGTTTTCAAATTCAGGAACGAGCGTGATGGCTTGCTCGACGATGGTAAAACCCGTCCCGATAAGCTGTAGCGATATCGGGATTCTCATGATCTAAATTTTTAATGGTTAAAAAATTCAATTTATGGACTTTTTCTTTTTCTTTTTTTATCAATAGTCTTTACGTTAACTGGAATTGTAAAAGCAAATTCTATATGGAAACAATTAGATAGTATAAGAAAATAATAAAACACGTTTGGTATCAGGCTGTCATATTCCATTGCCAGTAAGTCATTTTACATTAAATTTTTTCTTAATTTAGATATACAATTCAACTAATAAAGTCTGTGGACTGGCAACGGAACATACAGCCGAACCGTTGGTGGCAATAGGTAAACAGAAAGTCCTAACGAACAAAAACAACAAAAGTGCAAAAGACGACCTGGCTTAAAATCAAAAAAAGAATTGCAGTATCTCTGTTAATAACTTGCTTTATCTACGCATTTATTTGCTTTGTTCTTATTTTCTGGCCGATACCAGTGAAAAAAGAAATTAAAAACTATGATTACAGTTCGATAGAGAAGACTGCAAACAGCTCGGTGCTTGGTGATAAGCATTGGATTAAAACACGAGATGGCTTTGAGCTCTTTTGTAGAATTTATAAGAGTGAGAGTAAAGATGTAATAATCTTGATACATGGTTCTGGTTCTGAAAGTAGATATTTGGCGAGTTTAGCCAATTCAATATCAAAATCAAAAATTGCTACCGTGCTGACGCCTGATTTGAGAGGTCATGGAGAAAACAGTGGAAAAAGAGGAGATATTGATTATATCGGACAGCTTGAAAATGACATCGAGGATTTGATTAAGTACAGTAAGCAAAGTCTCGGTGCGAAACAAATTATTTTAGCAGGGCATTCATCTGGTGGTGGTTTTGTTTTGAGATTTATTGGTAATCCCAAAAATACAAAAGTTGACAAAGCCATTATGCTTGCACCATATTTAGGATATAACGCACCAACTGTCAGACCTAATAGTGGCGGCTGGGTAACAGTGGCTATCAAGAGAATAGTTGGATTGTCAATGTTAAACAAACTCGGGATACGTAAGCTGAATGGGCTACCTGTTTTGTTTTTCAATTTGCCTGAAGCTTATAATGACAAGCTGCAAGTTCCTTCTTATTCGTATCGTATGACAATCAATTTTACTCCTGAGAATTATAGACAGGACATAAAAAACATACGTATCCCATGTTTAGTTTTAGTAGGAGAACAAGATGAAAGTTTTTATCCGGAACAATTTCAACATGCATTTGAACCTGCAAATAGGTTTGTTACGACAGAAATTTTAGATAGCGTGAACCATTTAAGCCTTGTAAGCAGTCAGGAAACATTTGAAAGAATTAAAGATTGGATGAACGACGAACATACTGAAAAAAAGAAAGTTGATTAGAAACCTACTGCCACCAACCATGCATATAGTTTATGACGGGTTAAGTTAAAGAAATGACGACATTTGAATTAAATAAAGAATGGTGTGAAATAAAAATTTGTCTTTCAAACTCTGCCGCAAAACCATATGCCAACCGTTGTAAGGCATTAAAATGAACGATATGAACAGAAGTATAATTTTGAATAAAGGTTTTCTCTCATTAATTAGTACATCGATTCTCTTCGGAATATTGATTTTGCTGATGAGAACCAGTTTTGCATCAAATAATTCTATTTTAGGCTTAGCAATTACAATCGACCTTATTGTAATAGTTCCATTGATTTACTATCTTTTAATTCGAAAGACAACAATACCAAAGAGTACTGTAATTCCAATGATGGTTGCAGGTTTGCTAATTGGGACTTATATACTGCCAAAAGATAATCAAGAATATTTGAATATGTTTAAAGTATGGGCATTACCTTTCATTGAAATATCCGTACTATCATTTATATTATTTAAAGTTCGCAGTGCTCTTAAGAAATATAAAGATAAAAAAAGTTTGACCTCAGATTTTTTTTCAATCCTTAAAAGTACTTGCTATGAAATTCTGCCTCAAAGATTAGTTATGCCTTTTGTGACTGAGATTGCTGTGTTTTATTATGGATTTGCAAACTGGAAAACAAGGGAGATTAAAGAGAATGAATATACATATCATAAGAAAAGTGGAACTCTCGCAATAATGTTTGCTTTTGTATTTTTAATCGGTATTGAAACATTCGCATTTCACTTACTCCTTTCAAGATGGAATATTGTTATTGCATGGATTTTTACAGGATTAAGTTTATATTCTGCAGTTCAAATCTATGGATTTGCAAAATCATTATCAAAAAGACCGATTTTGATTAATTCAAACTCATTATCGCTCAGATATGGTATATTGAATGAAGTTGAAATACAATTTTCAGATATTGAAAATATAGTATTATCAAAAGAGAGAATAAAACAAGACAATATTAAACGAAAACTTTCACCACTTGGTGATATAGAAAGTCATAATGTAATAATTCATTTAAAAAGTGAAAATACCTTAACCGGAATATATGGTTTGCAAAAAAAGTTTAAAGTATTAGGATTACATATTGATAAAGCAACAGATTTTGTGGAGAGGACCAATAACGCCTTACAACAAATTAGAAATTAAGGCACAGTTGAGCCAAAAAAAGAGGTAGCAGGTTGAGTAACCTACTGCCTCTTTTTTATTGCACCTGACTACGAATTGCCGGCTCAATTATGTTTTAATTCCTGTTGGGCTTAACCGCTGTTGTTCAAAGCTATACTCTAAGGGGATGAATCGATTTTTTATTATCCCTGCCGTTGCTTTTTCTTTTTTTCTTTCGGCTTCTGACCTGATTGGCCATTTTTATACTGAACTCCTGTTATTTGCAAGATATCTTTCCAGGTGCGGACATAATTTTCCTGTTCAGCTAAAAATGGATGTTTTAGCTGCTGGCGCCATCGTGTCAATTTTTCAAAGAACGCTTTTTCAGGTCTCTATCAGCCGGGACTTTCCGGCCCTTAGTTGTACATAATATCCCGGAAGGGGTTGTACACTATATGACGGATTGTCATCCTGACAAGGCTCCGCGCGCCGCAAAAAAAATTAAAAAAAGAAATACCTATCCAAAAAAGTTGTACACTTTACTCCGGAATCGATTGTACACTATATCCCGGAATTAATTGTACACTTTACTCCGGAATACTCACCATACCGTATCCTGCTTTTCCCAAACACGGACGCCGTCTACCATGGCTTCCTCCTTTATCAGTTCAGTTTCTTCACTGATCAGCTTTCTTGCCGTTTCAATGTTTCGTTTTTGGCAGCGGCTCGAAAATAAGCACGGAGCTCTTTAACATCGGTATATTGGGGATCCTTTTTGCAGAAGTTACTGTAATAAACGATGTGCCACCAGTAACTTTTTCGGGTTCTTTCGCTTAAGTTGCGTAAGATCGTTTCTTGTTCGAATGTTTTTTTAAATTTGTCATACTATGTAATTTAAATGATGAAATGCCTCAACGATACTGGTTTTCAGTGGCCTGAAAAACCACCGAACGCCAGTGAGATTAAGTTCAACAGCGTATAAAGGTCATTGCCACAGTTAGTTAGTATTTGCAAGAAAACTCGACAACCCTTCGACTTCGCTCAGGGACCGGCGACTTCATTCAAGAGGGTGAACTTTTCGGATGGTGGTAAGGCAGGCCAAAGGCCCTTATGTATAAATCTAAAATTCAATGGTTTTCTTATGAAGGGCCTTTGGCCTGCCTTACCACCATCCGAAAAGTTCTTCGTTCATCGAATTGACCGGTCCCTGAGCGAAGTCGAAGGGTTGTCGAGTTTTCTTTCTGATACTAGTTTCATTAAAGATGGGGATTTCATAAAGAATAAGTAAATTCATATTACGGCGTTTGACCCCGGTGGCAACGCCCCTTATACGCCAAACGTTAGGTTTAATTTTTCCAGATACTCATTGCCAACATGATAAATTCAATTACCTTTGATACTATCAGATGATACTATCAGGATTGATTTTATGATGCCACCATATGAAATAACAAGTAAGATATTAGAATTGATTTCATCTATTTCTGAGCAGATTGGTGAAATAAAAGCTGCAAGATTAATAAAACCGCCGACTGAATTACGTAAAAGAAATAGAATTAAAACAATTCAGTCTTCTTTAGAGATTGAGGGTAACACTCTTACAGTAGAGCAAATCACAGATTTGATTAATGATAAAAGAGTATTAGCTCCCCAAAAAGATATTCTTGAGGTTAAGAATGCTATTCAAGTATATTCAAAACTTGATTCTTTTAATGCTTATGATCTAGATTCATTATGTACAGCTCATAAAATTCTTCTTGCTGAATTGATTGATATTCCTGGACAATTGCGAAAAACATCTGTTGGAATTGTAAAAGGTGAAGACATTGCTCATATCGCACCGCCTGGAGAAATGGTATATCCTTTAATGAGGGAATTATTTGATTATCTGAATAATGACAAAGATTTATTATTGATTAAAAGCTGTGTCTTTCATTATGAATTTGAATTTATTCACCCATTTGTTGATGGCAATGGGAGAATGGGACGCTTTTGGCAAACAGTGATTTTAAGGGATTATTCTAAAATGTTCGAGTTTCTTCCCATTGAGATTTTAATAAAAGAAAGACAGCAAGATTATTATAATGTTTTAGGAAAATCTGATAAACAAGGTTCATCAACAAGTTTTATTGAGTTTATGCTAGAGATAATTAATCTGGCTTTAGATGATCTATTAAAAACACAAAATCTTAAGGCAAACGATTCAGATAGAATTAATTTTTTTAGAGAAAGGATTGGTGATAAAGAATTTTCTCGTAAAGATTATTTGAGATACAATAAAGATATTTCGTCAGCCACTGCAAGTCGGGATTTAAAAAATGCCGTAGACAATGGTGTATTGATTAAATCAGGAGATATGAGGTTATCAAAATATAGATTCAAATAAAAACTAAACCTAATCGGAACAGCGATGAGTCCATGTTGAACTACACTTCGGCAGGCTCAGTGCACGCAACCGCCGGGCTATCAGCAGGCAAGCTATGCACTTAATGACGTTTTTTGTTGATTTTTGGGATTGTGCGAGCGGAAGGTTATTAGAAGCAGTGAAGTTTTTTATGCCCTACCTTGACTGGAAACAAGCGATATCATACGGATTTTAGCTGATTATGCTACCTTGTGAGCATACTTTTCCCGTACCCATTAATGTGTGTCTGGCCAGTCTTAAAAAGTTGATACTAAAAATTGGAGAGAAGTTACCCTGCCTGGTGACCTGATCCTGGGCAAGCCCCTAACCAATACCATCCGTCCTTTTTGCATACCGGACAAAGGCAGGGGTTAATCCCGGTGAAACGTTCAAGGCGTAAGGGGATGCCAAAATGGACTCCGGGAACTCAAAATGGTAAACCAGTAATTGTTCATTTCACTTTTCCAGTGAATTTTATATTATAAGACACTGTTGTCCGGTAAAACGGAAATAAATAATTTCATCGATTTAAATGTCTAATAATCAATTTAATATTTTTCGTTTTTCAAAAGTTAGCCCCCTAATTTCCGGGAATAAGGTATTTTCGTAATCATTCGCTCGCTGCTTGATGAGTTTCCTCTATGTACCTTCCGAATCTTCACTGAGATGAAAATAGTTGAGATAAATGAAACAGTAAAAGATTAAGGGAGGGCAATAGCGTTCTTGTCCATACCCAGCAGACGGTAGTAATAGCGAAG
The DNA here is from genome assembly GCA_963771005.1 of uncultured Bacteroidales bacterium. Lineage (GTDB taxonomy): Bacteria > Bacteroidota > Bacteroidia > Bacteroidales > DASQZK01. The sequence goes on along the minus strand of CAVYRO010000002.1, from coordinate 1,398,037 downwards.
ACCGTAAACCATGTGCTTAAAACGGCTGCGAGAGTGAGATTTCGGATACCGGGCCAGTGTTAGCAAGTATTCGTTGAGCTCTTCCGGATCGATCTGCCCGGGGTTCTGCTTTGGTACAAAATGCATATCGTGCAATCATGAAGAACCTGCTCCCAAACAAATCGTAAGCCGAATTAGTAATGATACTTTGTGTTGGTGAGATTATGTAGATTAGTTAAATTTAGAATATATCAAAAATGAATAAAATGGAGCCGAGAATTGAAATTTTAAATGAAAAGAAATTAGTTGGAAAGCGATTGACAATGTCATTCTCGAACAATAGAACAGGTGACTTATGGAGAAGCTTTATGACTGGACGACAAGAAATTAAAAACAACATTGGGACAGAACTTTATTCAGTGCAAATATACACACCTCTATTTTTTGATAAGTTTGACCCGTCTACCGAATTCGAGAAATGGGCAACAATGGAGGTCACAGACTTTCATACCATTCCTAATGATATGTATACTTTTACATTGACAAAAGGACTTTATGCTGTTTTTTTATATAAAGGTCCGGCAAGTGCAGCAACTAAAACATTCCAATATATTATCGGTACCTGGTTGCCAAATTCAGATTACATTTTGGATAATAGACCACACTTTGAGATATTAGGAGAAAAGTATAAGAATGAAGACCCAGGTTCAGAAGAGGAAATATGGATACCAATAAAACCAAAAAATAGAGCCAGCACCCTATAAGGTATCATAAAATATAATGGTGGCGATGGTTTACGAACTTCTCATCTCGCATCGAGCTTCCTTCTCATGGGAAAGCTACGCGTCTCTGAAATCTGCTGCGTTTCCATACCTGCAGCCGTCAGCCTGTGCAAAAACTCCTTTCCCACCCGATTGCTGTTCAATTCCCGGCGATACCCGGGCGAGTAAGGGACTTGTACCTATCGGCCGCCGAAGGCGAAGCCTCTGGAAAAAAATCACACTTGTCGCTCCCGAGTTGTAAGAAAAATTTGTATTTTCCTGATTTAATCAGAGCTTACAACAAGTTTGCGCAGCTGATCATGCAGGACGCACACATGCGGTCATAAAACATTTGGACTGAAGTGGTTATTCGAGCAATCTGCCTCGCATCAACTTTTGATGTCTGTGGATACGAACGCAGCCCGCTATCCCAAACGATTCATACCGCAATACGGATAATAAAAATTTGGGCAGATAAAAATTGGAAAATAAAAATTTAAATATCTATGGAAAAAGAAATGAATTCAAAAAACAATGATAGTTTATCTAAAAGAGATGTGCCTTCTGCTTTATTTTCAAAACAAAATGCTATACTAGGCAGAATAGTCACATGGACAGTATCTTCCATCATAATAATCTATCTTGTCACATTATTTCTTGGTTTTGTCTCATTGAAGTCGAAAGATGAACAAATTGGGGATCCGTATTTTTCGATTCTTGAATTGCTAATAATTATACTTTCTCCATTGATGGTATTTTCCTTAATATTTGTTCATAAATCCACCCCTGAAAAATTAAAAATCTATTCCCTCACAGCAGTGATCTTCATGTCAATTATGGCGTGTATTACATGTTGCTTGCACTTTGTGATTTTAACTCTAAGTCAACAGGATGCATTCTTGAATCAAAACTGGTCATTACTTGTTTTTTCTTTTAAATGGCCTTCTGTTGCATATTCAGTTGATATTCTTGCCTGGGATTTTTTCTTTGCTCTTTCAATGTTGTTTTTATCCGCAACGTTCAAAAAAAAAGGCTTGGAAAAACTTATACAAATTCTTTTAATAATAAGCAGTGCTCTTTCTTTTATAGGACTTTTAGGTATTCCAATGAATAATATGCAGGTCCGGAATATCGGCATTATCGGATATACTATTTTTGCAATCGTTGTTTTCTTTCTATTTGGTATAGTTTTTAAGCATAGAGTAAATTAATAAGTTGTTCTTGGAACTATGGGAAATTTAAAGAATAGAATATTTCTTTTATTTTGCTTATTATTGATCCCGTCACAATATTTAGTAGCACAGGATAATAATATATCTGTTGATACCTTAAATCAACAAAAAATTACTGTTTACAAAGCTTTAGGTCTGGCATCTGCATATTATGCAAGTTCATTATATGTTTTAAGTAAAACATGGTATAGCGAAAGAAAAAGAACCTCTTTTCATTTTTATAACGACAATAAAGGATACTTACAAGTTGATAAGTTCGGCCATATGTTTGGAGCCTATGTTTATAGTTATATTGGATACCATTTTCTTGTAAATTCCGGATACTGCAGAAAAGATGCATTATTATATGGAGCAACATTAGGCTTGATTCTTCAAACTCCTATTGAAATAATGGATGGAATTTATGAAGGCTATGGGTTTTCATGGGGAGATATGGCGGCAAATGCTACAGGTTCTGTATTAGTTTTGGGGCAGGAATTGTTGTTTAATGAACAATTATTTAAATATAAATTCAGTTATTGGGAATCAGACTATTCAAGGAAAGCCAACGGATATTTGGGCACCAATTCCTTTAATCGCATTTTGGACGATTATAATGGTCATACTTATTGGTTATCATGTCCAATGAATAGAATCCTTCCGAATAAAATTATCCCTGATTGGTTGAATATTGCTGTGGGATATGGCGCTGATAGAATGTATGGTGAATTTACAAATATTAATGAATACAATGGGGTAGCTATTCCTACTGCTATTCGATATCGACAATATTTATTATCACTAGATATAGATTGGACTAAGATTAAAACAAAATCGAAAATTATTAAAATTTTTTTGAAAGGATTCACATTTGTTAAATTACCATTCCCTACTTTTGAATACAATTCAAATGGAGAATTGAAAGGATATTATTTATATTATTAAGATCACTTTTAAGGTATTATTGATTAAGAATAAACGGTAAAAATGTCAGTCGACATCTGTTCATTGAGTTAAACCCAGAGGGGGGTCAATATGACCGGATTGGGGGGTCAGTATCACTGAAATATCCATTCACCCCTAAATCCCCCTCAGAACCGTACGTGACAGTCATTAGTCAGGACGTTTGTAGCTTGAAAAAAAGTCAGGGTAAAGCGATAGGAGATCACCTCGTGATCTCGCACAATACCATACTGGCAAACTGTTGGCAGCAAGCTAAACAAGCAATTTAATTCAAACATGTATGAAAATTATTTTAAGTGGATTACTTATTATAATCCTGTTTTATTCCGGACAATTCAAAAACAGAATGTTTGCTCCAAAATCGACTTCTAAATCAAATGGATTTGAGATGATTTCTATCAAGGGGGGAACTTTTGTAATGGGAGGCACCGATACGGTGAACGATGGTGGACCAATTGAACTTAATCCACTGACAGGCGATGAATGCCCTCACGCTGTTACGGTCAAAGATTTCTCAATTGGAAAATACGAAGTGACTCAGGCTCAATGGAAAGAAATAATGGGAGACAATCCAGGTTACAATATATCCAACGACAATAATCCTGTTGAAAATGTCTCTTGGGCTGATGTGCAAATATTTATCGATAAACTAAACGCTAAATATTCAGAATATTTTCGTTTACCCACAGAACAGGAGTGGGAATTTGCTGCCAGGGGTGGCTTACACAGTAAGAATTTTAGATATGCAGGAAGTAATAATGCAAATGAAGTGGCCTGGTGGAAAGGTAATTCAAAAGGAAAGCCTCATCCTGTCGGGACTTTGAAGCCCAATGAACTTGGAATTTATGATATGAGTGGTAATATCTGGGAATGGTGTTCAGATTGGAAAATGCCATATCCTTGCAATCCTGAGGGTAAAGATTTTACCAATATATCCAGAGTATTGCGCGGAGGGACTTATGCTTCCGATTCCAATAGTGTTCGTACCCGTGATAGAAATGGAAGAGACATTTATTTGAAACTACGTACTCTTGGATTTAGATTAGCAAAATAAGGACTAGTAGTTCTTTTTTAGCAAAACCATTTTCTCTTGAAATTAATAAGAAATATATTGGCAAATTTTTTACTTTATCAGGGATAGCAACGGTAATTCAGTCTGGCAAAAAACGTAAAGCAGCTTTACTCTCAGGCACCTTTAAATTATATATCGACACGGAAGATTAAATTGAGGTTGATTCTGTTTGGGTTTATCCGTTTAAAATTAAAACATCTTACATATATACGGATAGGAGTTAAAATAGTCCAAAATGAAAAAATCCGGATTATGGAACAATTCTGATTTCAGTCACCAACCGGTAAAAAGCATAGAAAGTTAAAAACCACTCTGGTCTGTGCCATTCGTCTTCCTGATGTAGACGGCAACGTCAGCCCCGAACCCGACCGGTTTGCTCCATGTGTTATTGCCTGCAGCCACGCTCACATCCGTCTGCGTGACCGTACTGCCGGCCGAGCAGTCGAACCATTCGAATGTGTACGTACCTACCGCCATGTTCTTCAACCCGATCTCGCCCGACAGATCGGACGCGTAGGCAATATAGCTCTGACCGGGCCGGGCAAGCACATATACGGTACCAGCGTACGCCAGTTCGTCGTTCGATGCCATCTCAGTGAAGTCCGTCGCCTCCAAGAACCGCCGCAGATAACCGCATTGCCGAAGGACGGTCGTATCGAGAATCGGAAAGTCCCACGTGTAGACCAGGACAGCACACGCTCCACCCATGGCCGCGGCCCAGCTCCGCCGCCTGATGTGATCCGACGAATGCCGGGTAGCCCCGCGCAAATCCGACCATTGGTCGAAGTTCTCGGCCATAGTAACACAGTAGCGGCCTTGCGCGTTCTGCCGTCCTTCCTTGACGTAATCGTGCAGTGAATCATCCGTGTACATCTGTGGGGTTTGCAGAGCGAACATGTCAATGTTCGGGTCCGTCGGGAACCAGAACTCCGTCCCATTGAGCTGGTGCACCGCAATCACATGGTTGTGATCGTCCTGCTGCCGCACGTACCCGGCAATGGCGCTCGCGTGCGCCACGTAGTCGGTACCCATCTCCTCCACTTCTTCCATGACACACCAGACCAGGTTCTTGTGTTGTTCGAACCGGTTCACAAGTGTGCGAAGGTAGTACTTCTCCTGCTCGTGTAGTTTGCCGCCACTCATCGGCCAGCCGAGGCTCGAGCTGCCGCCGACCTTTATGTTATCGTCGTAGAAGAACAGGAAGACGACGATTCCGTTTTTGTCCATGAGCGTAAACCACTGCTCCCGCTGGTCCAGAATATCCATATCAATCTTGCCATCCTTATTGCCATTGACAAACGGGTTCTCGTATCCCGGCGTAAGATCGGCGAAGTACTTGTCGGGCGAATTGACTTTCGGATTCGAATCACCGTCGCCGCCGTGCGAGCGGATTGCCTGAAAGTACAGGCTGTTCGCACCCGTGCCTACCATGGCATGGATGATGTCTTCCTGGTCGCCCTTCCGCGTCCCATCGCTGTTACGTGAACCCCTGTAGAGGAAGCCCTCGGGATCGCCGGGCCCGCAAATGAAGAGCCGGTATTTCCGTCCGTCACCGTCGGTGTCCTCGTTGCGTGCGAGCCAGAGCGGATTCGTGGGATCCACGATAACCTGCCCGACAAGCGGCACACCAACCGGTGCAATGACATTTACCGGAGTTTGGGGTTGAATGTTTCCATAAAGTGAATGAGGAGAGTTTTTAAACTTTACTGCAATCCGGGTTCCTATTTGCAATGGAGATTTCCCTTCTGGCCAGTGTTTCAGATTGTAATCTTTTGTTTTGGCATTTACAATTGTAGTAAACCAATGGGGATTCTGCGGGTCTGGAATCCAAAAACCCGGTCTGGAATCTTGTTTCATACAGTCGAATTCACCAGATGTTCCTGATGAGCCATCAGAAAATGTAGCTTCGTAATGCCACTTTCCAATTTCATCGGGCATAAAACGTTGCTTCCAGATATAACCTTCCTGCCCGCCTTTGCCGTCACCATCGAAAAAACCAAAAAAATTGATTCTGCGGCCCCCGGGCGAAGTGAAAACTGAATTCAACTCTACTTCGGTAAAAGGATTGACATATTCCGATCTGTTTTCGATCTGGATTTCAAACAACCCGTAAAGCGGAATTTTTCCTGTTTTCGAATGCGATGGAGCATCTGTTCCTGTTTCGGGAAGTGAAAAGGAATGCCCCCCAAAAGTACAAATGGAAATAGTCATTGTTAAGAGTAAGAGAACTATGATTCTTTTCATTTTTATGCATTTTAATTTGATATTATTTAACACTGGTGTCCGGTCAAAATTTGACATTGATGAGATACTTCAGTTTCCATCAGCGCTATAGAGTATCCTGATATTCCATACCTTACTATTGTTTTGTCCTCATGCCGGACGGGCTTTTACTTTTTTTCTTGATAAAAAAAGAAAACAAAAAAATAAAGCCAAAATGATCCCGGCTTTTACATACAAGGCCCACGGGTACGCGGCAATTTTGGCGTGCCAACGCGCATGAGAACTTGCTGAAATTTTAAATCACTGCCGGTCTTTTCTGCTCACTTTCCCGCCCCCTCACCTCATCACTTCGTATTCGCTAAAACCGGTACCCCACCATCAGATGAATCGTCTTCCTGATGGACGAGAATCTTTCAAACTCCGACATGCCGGTTCCCTGCCCGTATCGGACCTCCAGGGCAAAGTGATTCATTCGGGCACCTGCACCCATAAGTATACCCTCCTCACAGGGACCGGTCAGTTCGATGAACGAAGAACTTTTCGGATGGTGGTAAGGCAGGCAAAAGGCCCTTCTTGCGAAAGTCACTGATTTTTAAATTTATACATAAGGGCCTTTTGCCTGCCTTACCACCATCCGAAAAGTTCACCCTCTTGAATGAAGTCACCGGTCCCTGAACGAAGCCGAAGGGTCATCGGGTTTTCTTACAAACACTAATTAAAAGAGCATTCTGCAGACGCTCAAAAATTCGATTTGTATCGGATCAGTAACCTTTGTGTTAAACTGACATTTAAATGCGGAAACCCGCATGCACTATAGCATCAAGCGGTAAACATGTATCCTGGGAGATTGTTAAAGCTTTGCGCTTTATGCAGCAACACTATTTTGATACATCGGATTCGCCGCCAATTACTTTAGGTTAAACGGAATGGATGGATTTTATTATGCCATGCCACCCCTGTCAACGAAACAAACCGGAGAAACCTCGCCAACTTTATGACAACAGAAGCGTCAGACGCGAACTTAATAAAGAAATGAACCATGACAAAAAACAAATTATTAAGAATGGACAATATAGCCATCGTTGTAGAATCCCTTGACGATGCAATTTCGTTTTTTTCCGAAATTGGACTGAAGCTCGAAGGGCGCACTACCGTCGAAGGGGAATGGGCCGGACGGGTAACCGGACTGGGTTCGCAGCGCGTTGAGATTGCTATGATGGTTACCCCTGATGGCCACAGCCGCCTCGAACTTTCACGGTTTCTCACCCCGCCTGCCATTTCAGACCACAGGACTGCTCCTGTGAACGCCCTCGGTTATCTGCGTGTGATGTTCGCTGTTGAAGACATAGACGAAATGGTATCCAGACTGACCAGGCATGGAGCTCAACTCGTTGGAGAATTGGTTCAGTATGAGAATGCATACCGGCTATGCTACATTCGTGGAAATGAAGGCCTTCTTATTGGCCTTGCAGAAGAACTCGGTAATAAATGAGTAAAAGAAATGCACAAACATTCAGATCTGGTTCCTGCCGGATGGTCAGGTCCCGTACCGTCGGAGATTAAGTCGAAAAAAAATTGTTTCACGAGAGGAATTGAGATGGAACCGGAACCGTACATTCCCGTATCACTTCAATTGCAGCTCTCGCAATACGTCTTTCGCAGAAAATCGTTTTCGAGCAGTTGAAAGGTGACACCCCCCTTTCCCTTTGGTTCAAAGATCATACAGAATCTACGGGGATTGATATTGATGGCGTTCAGCAGAATAGTGCGGTAATCGGAACGACGGATCAGGTGATCATGTATAAGCGTCAGGTTAAGATAATAAAAGAGGAGATCCTCGTCGACATCTACTTTTTTGACTTTCGGAGCAAGCAGGTTTGTTGCCCAATCGTATCTTGAATACGATGCAAAATACTGGGCCAGGCTCAGGTAATCAAAATCGGAAAGCGGGACATTCTTGTAATTGAGGTAGATATAATTGAGGGACTTATCCTTTCCGGCAAATTCTCCTTTCGCCATCTGGTATTCGCTCATCAGGATCTCATAGTTGATGAGCATCCGTTTTACCAACGGGTCGGGGATGTTCCATCTTCTCAATTCTATGATCTCCTGCCTGAATTCCACAGGGTTGATGAGGTTATCGCCCAGGAGCCAGACCTTGAATTTGAGGGCGCAGATGTTGTATTTGAGATGCGGATCATCCGGAATTAAATCCTGGAGATCGGAAAGTTCCATGAATGTGGAATATACATCCGAAGCATCCATCAGGTATTTGAAAATGGAATTTTTATTCAGAAGCAGGCTGAATTCAGTTTTTTCCGGGATTTCAAGTTTGTCAAGGAGATCTGCCGGAATCTCGTGATTCCTGACTTTTTCAAAAATGGAATTCTGGATCTCAATGGCCTCTTCAAGGTTTTTTTTCTCGATGGATTTCGAGAACAATTCCGATAATACCTCCACAGACAGGTTTTCATACTTGTCTTTCTTTTGTAACTCAAGGATTACCACGGCTTTTCTGTGGCCTTTGAGAAAAGATTCCAGATTTTCCACCAACTTCCTGTCCTGGAGTTTTCTCTTAATTTCATCCTTGCTCAATTCGATGAGGGATTTATAGGGCGTTTGTGCAATATCATCCAGAAATTCCACCCAGTTCTCAGAGACCACAATTTCAGTTTCGATCGATGGGATCTGCCATGATTGAAGAGCCGAGACAATGCTCCGGGCCCGTTCATTCTGGAGCAATACATTTCTCGACTCGTTCCCCTCAACCGATGAGTAGGCCCTGATGGTGATCTTCTTAATGTTAAAATCGGTAAGCCTTAGTGAATCGTAAAGGGGCCTGATATCCTCCATTGAATATTCCGACTTGTTTTTCTCGAACGGGATTTCAAATTTAAGTACCTTGTGTTGAAGAATATATTGTTCTCTTTCCGAAACAGACAGGTTAAAATTGGTTTTATAGATGAGCGTGTCGAAATAAAATCCCATGTCGAGAAGATCCCAGCGGTAAGTTGCCAGATCGTAGAATTTCTGATACCGGCAGAGATTTTTATCTTTCAGTATCAGGAGGTTGAATTCGATATCCTCCTCCCTGAATTTCGACGGAACCCTGCCGATAGGTATGGTCACGCTCCCGGCATCGCTCACCATCTGATTCTTCTTTAAATCCTTGAGATACACGGGTGGCATCAGATCACTTAGCGTTAGCTTTCCCGTCGGTTTCCGGCCATTACATTGGTATTTGCTTTTCCTGACAATATGGATGGCGATCCCGTCCCCCGACTTTTCAAATAGACGGTCAAACCATTCGGCGTTTGTAACCATGAAATATAATTTATCATCCTCATCCCTGAAAATACCGAATTTTATTTCTTTCGGCTTTGTTCGAAGGAGTGTTATGCATTCCCGGCAATGCTTCGGAAGATTATTATTCTTCGGGATTTTGATATCATAATATTTCTGGCCAAAACTCTGGAAGGTTGATAACAGAACTGACAAGGCCAGGAAAAGCCTGAATGGTTTCATAATTGGAAAAAAGGTAGGTTTCCGGGTAAAATCTTTTGTCTTGCTAAAATAAAGTTATAAAAATCCGGCAACAATCCTTCATTTCGCCGGCATTATTTTGCCATGCACATATTTTTCAGGATCGCTTACCGGTGATTCTAATCCTGCAACCCTTCAGGAGACTCATTTCGTTTACACTGCCTCTGACCCGTTCATCAAAGCTTACCCCAACGGTTCCGGATGAAAACACAGGAATTTTCCGGAAACTCACCTAAAATCCGTATCTTTATTCTCGCCGCTTCCGAGGGTCGTCTGCCGGCAATCAACGGTGCAATATCCATTGACCCAATTTACTATAATGAATGCATCCGCCCTTCATATTAAACGGCCAGGGTCTCCTGCATGTGATCTTTGGCCTGCCAGTTCCTTCATTTCCGGGAAAATTTTTCCGGCGGGGATGGAACGGATGACAAAAGAATTCCGATAAATACCACTGCGTAACAATAAATCAACCCGACCACTAACATGAAAAAATTTGGATTTTTTGACGATGTGAACAGGGAATACGTTATCACCACACCCGAAACCCCTTATCCCTGGATCAACTACCTGGGGAACGACGATTTTCATTCCATCATCTCCAATACTGCCGGCGGATACTGTTTCTATAAAGATCCGCGACTGAGAAGGATCACCCGGTACCGCTACAATGAAGTCCCGGTCGATTCCGGGGGACGGTATTTTTACATCCGGGAAAACGACCTCAGCATTTGGTCCCCGGGCTGGAAACCTGCAAAAAAACCCCTCGATTTTTACGAATGCAGGCATGGCCTCAGTTATACCAGGATCAGGGGGGAATACAAGGATCTCAGCTGCGAGGTTCTGTACATGGTCCCTTTGGGAACGGATGCCGAGATCCACCGGGTGAGACTGACCAACAAGAGCCGGAAGGTCAGGGATTTTAAACTTTATTCATTCATCGAATGGTGCCTCTGGAATGCCCAGGACGATATGACCAACTTCCAGCGCAATTTCAGCACCGGGGAAATTGAAGTTGAAGGTTCGGTCATCTACCATAAAACCGAGTACCGCGAACGTCGCGATCATTATGCTTTTTATTCGGTAAATGTTCCGGTGACTGGATTTGACACGGAACGTGATGAATTTTTGGGCATGTATAACGGTTTTGATCGTCCTGATTCTGTATTTAACGGCAAACCCGGGAATACCATAGCCCACGGATGGTCACCCGTTGCCTCGCATTGCATTGAAATAAGCCTTGAACCGGGAGAAACGCGTGATCTGGTGTTTGTACTAGGATACGTTGAAAATAAGGCGGACGAAAAATGGGAGGCTAAAGGAGTGATCCAAAAGGAAAAAGCATTGAAGATCATTCACGGCTATTCATCATCTGAAGCCGTGGACAAAGCTTTCAGGACACTGGGAAAATACTGGGAAGACCTGCTTTCCTCGTTCCGTCTGGAACATCCCGATGAGAAGCTTATGCGTATGGTTAATACATGGAACCCATACCAGTGTATGATCACCTTCCAGATGTCCAGAAGCGCCTCCTTCTTCGAATCCGGCATAGGGCGCGGTATGGGCTTCCGCGATTCCAACCAGGATCTGTTGGGCTTCGTTAACCAGATCCCGGAAAAAGCACGGGAACGGATCCTGGATCTGGCTGCCACACAGTTGGAGGATGGCGGCGCCTGGCACCAATACCAGCCCCTTACAAAAAAAGGAAACAGCGAGATCGGCGGCAATTTCAATGATGACCCGCTCTGGCTTATCGGTTCAACGGTGGCATATCTGCGGGAGACTGGCGATTATTCGATCCTTGACGAAAGCGTACCCTTCGATAACGATGAATCAACGTCAGCCCCGTTGCTCGAACATCTTAAAAGATCTTTCGGTCATGTGGTGAATAACCTGGGTCCCAACCAGCTTCCCCTTATCGGGCGTGCAGACTGGAACGACTGCCTCAACCTGAACTGCTTCAGCACCAACCCGGATGAGTCTTATCAGACCACCGAGAACAGGGAGGGTGGTAAAGCCGAATCGGTGCTCATTGCCGGCATGTTCGTATTTTACGGTGAAGATTACGCTTCACTCTGCGATCAGCTGGGATTGACGGATGAAGCCGGATCTGCCCGCCGCGATATTGCGAGGATGAAGCTCGCGGTGGATGAGGCCGGCTGGGATGGTGAGTGGTTCCTCAGGGCATACAATCATTTTGGTGAGCCGGTGGGATCGTCTAAAAATAAGGAAGGAAAGATATTTATCGAATCACAGGGTTTCTGCGTCATGGCTGGGATCGGGATAGAAGACGGAAGGGCGGCCACAGCCCTGGATTCCGTGAAAAAATATCTCGACTGCGAATACGGCATTGTCCTGAACAATCCCGCTTTCACAGAATACCATGTCGAAATGGGCGAGATCACCAGCTATCCGCCGGGATATAAGGAAAATGCAGGTATTTTCTGTCATAATAACCCCTGGATCATGATCGCAGAGACAATCGCCGGCAACGGTGACAGGGCTTTTGAATACTATAGCAAGATAGCGCCTTCCTACCTGGAGGACATCAGCGATCTTCATAAGACGGAACCTTATGTTTACTCGCAAATGATTGCAGGGAAGGATGCCTTCCGGCCCGGTGAGGCCAAAAATTCCTGGCTAACCGGCACTGCGGCCTGGAATTTTTATGCCATAAGCCGCTATATCCTCGGCATTCAACCTGAATTTAACGGGCTGAGGATCGATCCATGCATTCCCGGAAACTGGAAAGGGTTTACGGTAAAGCGCAAATTCCGCGATTCCGTTTACACCATTGCAATCCGCAATCCGGCAGGAGTATGTAAAGGCATCAAATCCCTTAAGCTAAATGGTAAAGCGTTGGAATCCAATCTCATTCCTGTTCCTCAGAAAGCGGGCAAATTTCATGTCGAGGTAGAGATGGGATAAGGCTCAATAGGTACATTCTGTATGCAGAAAGAGGACAGTCAATGCGTTAGAAATTGCATCCTGTTTATTATCTTTGGCCCTTGCTTCAAAATGAACAACAAATAAAAAAATTATGTTAAAAAAGATTTTGCTATTTGCGGGTTTTATTATCCTGATCGTTTCCTGCAATACCAGTCCCCGGGGAATGAAGTCTTCTGCCGACAAGGAAATTGAGAGGAAGGTGGACTCAGTCCTGGCAAAGATGACCCTGGAAGAAAAAGTAGGGCAGATGAATCAGATAAGCACCGGGGGTGAGGCGACCGGTCCTGTTCTCGGGACCGGCAATGTCGTTGCAGATCTTCGCGATGGGAAGATCGGGTCAATCCTGAATCTTGTAGGCGCAGAGAAGACCCGTGAAGCCCAGGAAATTGCCGTTAAAGAGACCCGCCTGGGAATCCCGCTGATCTTCGGCCTGGATGTGATCCACGGTTACCGTACCATTTTCCCCATACCCCTGGGAGAATCCGCCAGTTGGGATACGGCGGGTATACGCGAGTCGGCCCGTATTGCTGCCATCGAGGCAGCGGCCCAGGGTGTTCACTGGACTTTCGCACCGATGGTCGACATCGCACGTGATCCCCGATGGGGCCGTATCATGGAAGGTGCCGGAAATGATCCCTTCCTGGGCAGCATGATTGCCCGTGCGCGGGTGAGAGGATTTCAGGGGGATGACCTTTCGGCTGACAATACTATCGTAGCCTGTGCAAAACATTACGCCGCATACGGAGCCGCTGAAGGCGGCCGCGATTACAATACCGTAGATATCTCGATGCGTACCCTGAACGATGTATACCTTCCCCCCTTCCATGCTGCAGTTGATGCAGGTGTCGGAACGCTCATGAATTCCTTTAACGAGATCGCAGGCATCCCCTCCACGGGAAATCCTTACCTCCTGCGTGAGAAGCTCAAGGACGAATGGGGATTTGACGGATTTGTCGTCTCCGACTGGAACAGTGTTGGCGAGATGGTGAACCATGGAGTAGCCGCTGATAAAGCCGAAGCTGCAGAGATTGCCGTGAAAGCAGGAAGCGATATGGATATGTGCTCCAACTCTTATATAGATAACCTTCCCAGCCTGGTGAAGGAAGGCTTAGTGGATGAAGACCTGGTGGATGATGCCGTTCGCCGGATACTTAGAATTAAATTCAGGCTGGGCCTCTTCGACGATCCCTACCGGTATTGTTCAACCGAAAGGGAAAAACAGCTTCTCCTTCAGTCATCCCACGTGGATCATGCCCGTGATATTGCAAAAAAATCGATCGTCCTCCTGAAGAATGAGGGAAAGATCCTTCCCGTATCGAAAGATATCCGGTCCGTCGCCGTGATCGGTCCCCTGGCTGATTCCCAGGCAGACCTTCTCTCAAACTGGAGCGCAAAGGGAAAACCGGAGGAGGCTGTCAGCTTGCTTACCGGGATAAAGAAAAAAATACCGGGAGCCAGGGTACTCTTCTCGCAGGGTTGTGAGATCACCGGCGAATCAAAAACCGGTTTTGCCGCCGCCCTTAGTGCAGCGCGAAGTGCGGATGTAGTGATCGTAGCTGTAGGTGAGGCCGGGATGATGAGCGGTGAAGCACATTCAAGGTCGGATATCAATATACCGGGTGTGCAGGTCGACTTGCTGAAGGAACTTCATAAAACGGGCAAACCAGTTGTGGTCGTTCTGATGAACGGCAGGCCGCTTACCTTCCAATGGACGGCCGAAAATATGCCGGCCATCCTTGAAACCTGGTTTCTCGGAACCGAAGGAGGCGATGCCATTGCCGATGTCCTGTTCGGTGATTACAATCCCTCGGGTAAACTTCCTGTTGACATTCCCCTTTCCGTAGGCCAGATACCTGTGTATTACAATCATAAAAACACAGGCCGGCCTTTCAATGAAAGCGATATGTTCACCTCGAAATACCTGGATATTTCCAATGACCCGCTGTATCCCTTTGGCTATGGTCTGAGTTATACCACCTTTGAATATTCGGATATCATCCTGAATAAGACCGGAATAGGTTTCGGAGAACCCCTCACCATATCCGTAAAGGTGACGAATACGGGTGATTTTGACGGAGAGGAAGTAGTACAGTTATATGTCCGCGACCTGGTAGCCAGTGTGACCCGCCCGGTAAAAGAACTTAAAGGATTCCGTAAGGTCATGATCAAAAAAGGGGAGACCGCGGATGTAAATTTTACCCTTACATCGGATGATCTCAAATTTTATAACAACAACATGGATTATGTTGCCGAACCTGGCGATTTTAAGATATTCGTCGGTACAAGTTCGGACAATGTGAAGGAAGCCTCATTCAAACTCACTGACAATGCCGAAAATAAATAGAACCCTCTTGTCTGCCGTTCTTTTGATGATTGTTCTCACTTCCTGTAAAAAGAAACCGGAGCAGTTCAGCCTGATCGTTACCACTCCTCACGCCAGGTGGGAGGAATCCGGTTTGCCGGTAATGCCTTCGGAACATGAGGGCATCCCTCTTATCACGGTGGATCTCTCTGCAACGGAGCAGACCATTGATGGCTTCGGAGCATGTTTCAACGAGCTGGGGTGGGATGCACTGGAAATTCTTCCGGACAGTAGTCGCGAACAGATCCTGAAAGATTTTTTCACACCGGAAGGATGCAATTTCACCATTGGCAGGATGCCCATCGGGGCCAATGACTATTCCCGTGACTGGTATTCGCTGGACGAGACCCCGGGTGATTTTGGGATGGAACATTTCAGTATAGGATCGTGATAAAGATGCACTTATTCCTTATATCAAGGCTGCGATGACTCATAACCCGGATCTTAGGATCTGGGCCTCACCATGGTGCCCTCCTTCATGGATGAAGACTAATCATCATTACGCCTGCAGTCCGGCGGAAGTGAATGATCTTGATTCCTCAGGCGCAGGGCACGAGGGAGCTACCCAGTTTATTATGGAAGAGCCTTATCTGAAAGCTTATGCCCTTTACTTTGAAAAATTCATTCAGGCATACAGGGACGAGGGAATTCACCTTTACGCCATCCATGTGCAGAATGAGCCGAATTCATGCCAGTCTTTTCCAAGCTGTATTTGGACTGCATCCGATCAGGCCGCTTTTATCGGCGACTATCTGGGGCCTGCCTTCCGGAGGGATAACCTGGATGCGGAGATCTGGTATGGGACATACGAGAGGCCGTATGTAGAGAACGTGGATACCATTCTCCAGGATCCCGAAGTAGGAGCCTTTGTCAAAGGGGTCGGATTCCAGTGGGCCGGGAAAAAGGCGATCGCGGGCGTTCATAAAAAATACCCGGATATGAAGCTGATGCAGACCGAGTCGGAATGCGGTGACGGTTCAAATGACTGGAAGTCGGCTGAATATACCTGGTCGCTGATCCGGCACTACCTGGATAACGGCGCGAATACTTACATGTACTGGAACATGATACTCGACGAAACAGGGAAGAGCCGCTGGGGATGGAAACAGAACAGCCTGATTTCGGTCGACAGCAAATCGGGGCGATTCAGGTATAATCCGGAATACTATCTCTTCAAACATCTCACACACAATGTAAAACCAGGTGCTGTGAAGCTCAAGTCACCCGAAGGATATGATGATATGCTCGTATTCCTGAACCCGGGGAATGAGATCACGGGGATCTTTGTGAATACAGGCTTCGAAGGTAAGGCATGCCAGGTGAAGATCGGTGACCGGTACCTGGTGATCAGACTTCAGCCGAAATCGTTCAGTTCATTCCGGGTACAATTGTAATCCTTTTTAAAAGTCTGGATCACGGATGGTCAGGATGGGACATCGATAACCGGGGGTTGGTTATTGGTAAACGGTGTAATTGGTAATGGGTAATCTGAATCCCTAAACCCGGTACAATCTGAAACGACCCGGATATTTTTAACCGGTAAGGGCCGGTCGCGACCGGCCCCTACGGACGGATTGTTCAAATGAATTTCCGGATATCATTTTCACCCGTCATTTAACCACCATCATTTTCCCTGTACGGCTTCCCGAACTTTGCCCACGCAGGGTATAGTAGTAGACTCCGGTTGCAAAGCCATTGCCCTCGATCTCGATGGTATGAACGCCGGAAGACATAATACCCGGATGATAGCTTCTCAAAAGTTTCCCGGAGACATCATAGATATTCAGGGTTATATCGTCAGCCCGGCCCAGGTAAAATTTCACCGTCGCCATATCACTGAATGGATTCGGATAATTCCGGAAGAGTTCCAGGTCGCCGCTGCCGGCGACTGGAATGGCTGGTACATCGGTCGCCGAGGTGGACAGAGGTATCCAGCCGGTATTGTTTTCTTCATGCACTTCATCAATGCTTTGATCCGGATCGAGAACCATGTAGAGTCTGTTTAAAGAAACTCCTTTCGGACTTGCCCATACAAAGCTTACCGTTTTGAGTCCCCTGGCCGGAACGTTACCATCCGTAAGAAATTCGGATGTCCCGTAAATATCCTCAAGCAATTGCCCACCTGCTGAAGGGTTACCAAGATAAAACCGAACCTTGACAGGGGAAGATGTGTTGACCAGGCTGAAATTCCGGACATTTGCCGTAATTATGGCGGTATCTCCGGGAGAGATAAAGGTTGGTTTCATACGGATGTCTTTAGTCTCCGAACGTTTCGACTCATTGGAGATGGCAAATCCTTTCTCCGGGTCCAGTCGCCAGGGAAGGATTATGGCCGGATCGGGCCTGTTTCCATATTTCTCCTGCCACCAGGTCGATCCGCCCTGAAGGTCGACCTCGGGTTCTACACTGTAATCGATTACGAGAGCTCCCTTCTTTGACCAGTATGCGTAAGGAGTGATCCGGTATTCGGTAGGACCTATCGACCGGTTGATCCCTCCGATGTCAACCGATAATTTTATCTCGTCGGCCACCGATGTTGACTGGGTATAAAGGTAACTGTTGCTTTGGTTGAATTCGGCTTTAAAACCAAACCCCATCGCCCCGGCATCTACTCCGAACTGTACGGAATTGGATGCACCATTATGGTCAAAATTGCTTTTGGTGAGTGACCAGGAGTATTTCGAATTGGCACTTAATGTGAATGTAGGGGTCGAGATATCATTTGCAGACTGGATGTCCTGGAAGACGTCCGGATTATTATGAATACTGTCGTATGAATAATAAGACAGGATATTGCCGGGTTCATGTATCGGCTGGTAGGATGAACCGCTAACGCTCTTACTCGGGAACCACCGTGCTTCCGAATTTGTGGGCCGGAAGACTACGATCACCCCGTCTTCAACATCATGATTACCTATAAAATAAGGATATTCCCAGATATCATAATCAGTGATATTGGCAAAAATCTGGTCATCTTCAATGGCTGATACATCGAGTTGGACGGTTTGAGTTTGTTTATTGGAAGAGGTATTTTCAAAATGTTCTCCATAATTTGCAAGCAAATGGTATTCAAAATTTTCAGAGTAACTTTGCGTTACTGAAGCGCCAACACCAAGCGGTTCCGCACTTTCCTCCACATTTACACCGATCGACCCTTCCCGGGCGAGGCCGGCCGTGGCATCCCATGAACTCTGAACGGTCGTCGTCAGTTCGGAGGTTTCGGTAATGGATTTTGTATACGTCGAGAAAAAATTACACGTCCCGCCGTTATAGCAGGAATTGATGTCGAAGATTTCCCCGTTGAAACTGTCAAAATGAACCGGCGGGGCATTAAGCACCACGATAGGATGACTGATATCGCTGCGGTGGGAATATCGTGGCGCCTGGATGGTTACCTTCGACTTTTCAAAATTTCCTGCTGCCAGGGCGAAGGTTCTGTATGGCCATTCATAGGGAATTTCAGTCAGATGTTCTCCTGATGATTTTAGTGAGAAAGAAGAAATATTTTCCGCGGTATCTCCATATACCCGGATTGAAAATCCCTGGGGATGACGATTTTCCATATCATTACTCCAGATGTTTTTCACGGTGATGAGTTCTTCACCGGGCTCGTTATCAAGATCGGTTATCTGCGCGAAATCATAACTTTCCCTGAGATCGTCTCCATTGTTGCTCGTGGGGAATCCCCCTCCGGTCTTCCATGGAAGGTTTAAGTCCTCATCGGTTCCGTAAATATCAAATGAGCCCGACCGGATAAAAACGAGATCCGCCGACAGGTCATTATCAAGATCACCTGATACCAACTGGAGGGAAGGTATATAGTTGGAATTATAATGCTTGCTGAATGCCTTGTTTTCATCGAAGATAAGGCTGTTCAGATCACTGCTGGTTTTTGCGGTAATGAGCCAGGTATCGGGATAATTAGGACTATCATCCTCTATGGTAGTGAATGCTGCAGCCAATTTGTCCGGTTCTCCGCCATACCCCGGCACCGTGGCCCCTGCAAGGATAACGGTATTTACCATATACCGGCCCGTAGTTATTGTGGCTTCCGGCAGGACAACCTGTTTGGCTTTCGGTACAAACCCGGCGTTGCTTACATCATAAATTTTGATATATAAGCCAGTCTCAAAAGCAGGATCATTATCCGCATCATAACTTACCAGGGCGAGTTCATCATCCCCGTTTTGATCATAATCACCAGCCATGAGAGCAAACCGGATACTGCTAAGCGGATTTCCCGACAGGTCCTCATCGCTAATAGAACTCACCAGTTCCGGCTTCAGGGTTCCGTCCGAATCATAGAGCCTCAGGTTGATCTTTTTCTGATCATCGATAAATCCAACGATGAATTCGTCGGAGTGATCTCCGTCAAAATCACCGGGGATGACATAGATCCATTTTTGTTCACCGTTGCCATTCACCAGTTTTCCATCCAGCGGGATATTATAATGGTAATTCGGACTGAGCAGGTTTAACGACACGGTGGAATCCTTTTGTTCCCAGGCTCCGATAAGTTCATCCGTGCCGTTGTTGTCCAGGTCCAGCACTGCGAAGTATACCTTTCCGACGCTCCCTTCCGGGGCATTGAGGGAATCCTCCCTCAGGCTCTGGATAGTATGTGTTTCCGAGCTGCTGAAATAAACATTCAGTGAAGGATTGAGTGATGAGGAGTTTTCGCCGCCACTCCAAAGAACGTAAATGCTGTTTGGAATGATGATGGGTTCTGTCCAGTTAAACGGATCTGCAGGTTGCTGCGGGTAGGAGCTTAAAAAAAACAATGAAGTGAAAATGAGAGTAAAGAATTTTTTCATGGTTGGTGAATTTGATGGAATTTAACTGTAGTGAGCTGAAAATCACTGTTATTGTTCACCCATCCCATAAAATATTGATATTCAATATTCAGCCTGCGAGCTATCTCCCACTGCAACGCGGGAGTTTATGGGCTTGCATTTTAAATAGCAATCACTTAGAAGCAGATAAAAGATAAATATTTCCCGAAAAGATTCCAGATAACTTCTAAATAATGTATGAAATTCATACTGTCCGCTTACCTGGGTTATACAAAAGGATAAAAAGGGATAAAAGCCGGATGAAACCGGAGAGGTAACCCGGTCATAATGTTTAACAGATTTACAATCAATCACCGGATTTTTCGTCACAGAAATTCGACCGTTTACCCTTTCCCGAGTTTGTTCATGTTTTTCCCGTAAACTTCTAATTTGACTAAGGAATCAGGGTATTGCCGTAAGTTTGTTGATAACTTTTCGTCAAAACGCCCGGAAACGGACGGCGAGATTGAGGGGGTGAAATCTATTAAGGGACGGACGGCTGGTCGGTGGGGGAGGGGCCCTGTTAAAACCAAGAAGTCTTCCAATTGATGACGCCCCTTCTGCGCCCGGTTGAAAAAGTCCCCGCAAGATCGTTTTTTCAAAACCTGAAGTAAGCCTTCGCATTATAATAACATATCCCTTCAACTATACTCCCAAGCAGTTCCATATCGTCCGGCAGTTCGCCTTTCTCAACGTCTTCCCCGATAAGATTGCATACCACGCGCCTGAAATATTCGTGCCTTGGATAAGAGAGGAAGCTTCGAGAATCGGTGAGCATCCCTATGAACCGGCTGAAAAGTCCCATATTTGAAAGGGCATTAAGCTGTTTTTCGATGCCGTCCTTCTGATCAAGGAACCACCATCCCGAACCGAACTGCATCTTTCCGGGAACGCTGCCATCGTTGAAATTACCGGCCATTGTAGCTATCAATTCGTTATCTCCCGGATTCAGGTTGTAGAGGATGGTCCGGGTCAGCTTGTTTTTCCTTGCGAGCGTATCGAGGAATCTGGACATGGGACGGGCCATTTCAAAATCGCCGATCGAATCAAATCCCTTGTCGGGCCCCAGTTTCTCAAACATCAATGTATTGTTGTTCCGGATGGCTCCCAGGTGGAATTGCTGTGCCCAGCCTCTGTCATGGTCCATTTCGGCAAGCCGCAGCAAAAGCGCCGTTTTAAATTTCCGGACCCCGGTTTCAGAAGGGTTGTTTCCCGATCTGGCCATGGTGAAGATGTCTTCAATCTCCTTAGGGGTAAAATCTTCGCTATAAAAAGTTTCCATTCCGTGATCCGAGAGCCTGCATCCCAGGTTGTGGAAAAAATCCTGCCTTGCCGAGAGGGCTGCGAGGAGTCCGTCGTAGTTGGAGATCGCAAGACCGGATACCCTGGACAGGTTATCCAGGTATGTATTCCATCCCGAAGCATTGTCGATAGCCATTGCCCTATCCGGTCTCCACGCAGGTAAAACTTTGATGCTGAATTTCTCATCCCGGAGCCGGGTATGATGTTCCAGACTGTCGGCGGGGTCGTCGGTGGTGCAAAGAATTTCCACCTTCATCCTCTTCAGGAGGTTCCGTACACTGTAATCGTCCGAACAGAGTTTTTCTGAAGCTTCATCAAATATGGCGTCTGCCGTGGATGGATTAAGAAGCGTGTCTATACCGAAATACCTCCTGAGTTCGAGGTGAGTCCAGTGAAATAAAGGATTCCGTACTGTCATGGGCACTGTTTCCGCCCATTTCCTGAATTTTTCACGGTCAGGTGCATCCCCGGTGCAGTATTTTTCATCGATCCCGTTGGCCCGCATAGCCCGCCATTTATAATGATCACCATCAAGCCAGGCCTTCGTGAGGTTTTCGAATTTGCGGTCTTCTGCGATCTCTGAGGGCGAAAGATGGCAATGGTAATCTATGATTGGAAGTTCTTCGGCATGTTCATGATAAAGTTTCCGGGCGGCGGATGTCTGAAGAAGGAAATTCTCATCAATGAATTTATTCATGACGCTGATGTTTTAGGTTAAAGATTGAATAACCGTTTCAGGTGGCGGTCGTAAATATTCTCTTCAACCTGCCGGCCGACGATATCTTCATGTATTCTTATGAGGTTCAGGTAGACGTTGCTAAATTCGGCGGCCACCTTGTAGCCGACATGGATCAGCTGCCTGAAGCCGGGATTATAGTCGGGATGCCCGGGAATATGCCTGAGGGTACCGGCGAATTTCTCTCCACTCCAGTTATTCACTGTTTCCGGGGAAGGAAGCTTCGATTTATCGATATCGATAACAGTAGCATACGGACCACAGAGTTCTTCCATCCGGCTGTAGGCTTTACCATAAATTGATTTAGCCAGTCCCAATGGTTCATCACCTGCCAGTGCAAGACCAATGACTTCTTCCAGCCATGTCGTTCCGGCTGTTTTGACATGAATTCCTGCGTCATGTTTGCGGATCAGTTCCCCCATTATAGGATAGATCGAAAATTTATCGCTTCCCGAATGGACGGACAACTTCAGGTTTCCCGGAAGGCCGAACTCATTCACTGCCTTCCTGATAACGAGGATATCAGCCTCAAATTCCCGGGCAAAAGCTTCTGTATCTCCCACATAATCAACCCCTTTATTGAACCGGCCCGAAAATTTGGGAGCTATGGTCTGTACAGGAACTCCCTCGTGCGCCAGGGCCGAAAGGATAAAGAACATTTCCACCGGAGTCTGCGGCTGGTCAACTTCGTCCATGGAAACTTCAGTGACGAAATTACCCTCACCTTTTTTTTCAGCAATATGACGGTAGATGGCTGCTGCCTGCCTCACTGCATAAAGAAATTTTCCGGCAATAACATACAGGTCTGAAGGCGCTATTTTAACAGGAGCGTCCATTCCTTCAACCGGAAGATCGCCTGTATATTTAAGATTATTTTTCACGAATGCT
Source organism: uncultured Bacteroidales bacterium (assembly GCA_963771005.1). GTDB lineage: Bacteria > Bacteroidota > Bacteroidia > Bacteroidales > DASQZK01. Next base: position 1,375,216 of record CAVYRO010000002.1, on the reverse strand, counting down.
TCCACATATGCCGCATCGGCAGGTTTGCCAATATAATCGGCCACATCGATGGTGAAAAAATCGGAATGCTTCATGAAGGAATCGACGTTGTTCAGGTTGATATGGTCGGCATCAACGAAATAAGCACCTTCCCATCCTGCTTCTTTCACGGCATTACGGGCTTCCATCCGGGTCTCCTCCGGGGAAGAATGGATGATCTGGTGTTCACGGTTTGACTTGTTCCAGACCGGTGTCAGCGGGATGCCCGCCTCATTTGCCCTGATGATTGCCCTGAGTTGCGCTTTCCCCTGCATTCCAAACCTGTCTCCCGTCCCGAATGAATACTTGCTGATCTTAATCATAATGGTGAGTTTTTTAAGATTATTTCTAACCGTGTACGGACACGAAATTATATCTAAAATTCTTTCTTTCCAATTATTTTTCATTATTTTTGTTGGGTTCAATGGTAGTGAATATCATTATTATTTTTCATAATATATTATAAAACAAGAATATACTTGAAAGTCAGGATCAAAGATATCGCCCGTTTAGCCCAGGTTTCTCCGGGGACGGTTGACCGTGTGATCCACAACAGAGGTGAAGTTTCGGAAAAAACCCGTACTAAAGTCGATAACATCCTTAAAGATCTTGATTATAAGCCTGATATACTTGCGAGCACCCTCGCATCAAAAAAGACCTACCTTTTTGCCGTACTAATGCCCGTGTCCGTAAACGGAAACGATTTCTGGCATGCACCGAATATGGGTATCGACCGGGCATTGGGGGAGATCAATCCTTTCGGGATCATGATCAGGCGATTTTATTTTGATCAGTTTGACAAGGAATCTTTCAGGGAGCAGGCAGAGATACTCCTCGGCGAGAAACCGGATGCCGTCCTTTTTGCTCCCATTTTCCCGGATGAATCGGTTGCTTTTGTGAAAAACTGTATCGCTGCGGAAATACACGTGGCTCTCTTCAATTCCAATATTGATGAACCCGGACATGTGACATACATCGGGCAGAACACAATGCAGAGCGGTTACCTGGGAGCAAGACTGCTTACCTACGGGATCCATGGGGAAGGGGATATTATGATCGTCAGTCTGGTGGGCAAAAAGGAAAATCATAATGACATTATCCGCCGGGAAAGAGGCTTCCGTAAATTTTTTGCGGAAAACGAGGCTTCCAATTTCAACCTGATCACCATTGAACTGGCTCAGCCCGCACCCGAAGTATTATCGGCAAAGCTGAACCCGTACTTCAGCAAAGCAAGGATAAAGGGGATCTTCGTTGCCAACTCGAGGGTTCATCGTGTGGCTGCCTATCTTGAAGAACAGGGTATACACGATGTGAGACTCCTTGGGTACGACCTGCTTCCCGAAAACGTGGAATACCTGAAGAAGGGGATCGTCGACTTTTTAATCAGCCAGAAACCGGAGGAACAGGGATACCGGGGTATCATGACACTCTTCAACAAGATCATTCTTAAAAAAGAGATACTCGAGACACAATATATCCCAATCGATATTTTGACCCGGGAGAACATCGACTATTACGAATACAGATAAACGATAACCATGGACAATCATTCATTCTCAGACCTGAAAGACAAGGTATGTATCATCACCGGCGGGGCGGGAGTCATCGGAACCGCAATCGTCGGGGTACTCGCCTCGGCAGGCGTAAAAACCATTATCCTGGATCTCCGGAAAGAGGTTGCCGAAGAACTGGCAGCCGAAATGACCAGGAAAACCGGAACGGAATGTGCCGGAATGGGAAGCAATGTACTTGACAAGGAAGTGCTGATCCGCACCCGGGATGAGATCCTGAAACGCTTCGGCAGGATCGATATCCTGATTAACGGAGCCGGGGGTAATTCACCGGAAGCAACGACAAAAATTGAGCAGATCAGGCCGGATTCCGCAGATCGCCTTGAAGACGGTTTTTTCGGATTGAAAATGGAGGGTTTCAGGAAGGTTTTTGACCTTAATTTTATCGGCACGTTGCTTCCCACTATGGTTTTCGCGGAGGAATTGGTGAAACAGGGAAATGGGGTGGTGCTGAATATATCATCCATGAATTCCTTTAAACCTCTTACAAAAATACCGGCTTACTCGGCTGCAAAAGCATCAATCAATAATTTTACCGAATGGCTGGCCGTACATTTTGCCAAAACAGGAGTGAGAGTGAATGCTATCGCCCCCGGATTTTTTCTGACCAACCAGAACCGATTTTTACTTATAGATGAAAAAACAGGTAATTTAACAGAAAGAGGAGAGAAGATCATCGCCAATACCCCTGTGGGGAAGTTCGGCGAACCGGAAGATCTGCAGGGAACAGTGCTATACCTTATCTCGGATATTTCGAGTTTTGTGACCGGCATCGTTATCCCTGTTGATGGAGGATACAGCGCCTTTGGGGGTGTTTGAGAAAAAAGGAGAATCATTCAGAAGATCAGTCAATCAATCAATCAATCAATCAACCAACCGATCATGACCTGTCAACCTGACCTTCCTGATTTTTTCTTCCTCTTTTTTACCTGTGATACTGAAATTTAAATTGAAAAAGAATAGTATGCCAAAAAATGTAATCGTTGCCCAGTCGGGAGGGCCTTCCCCTGTCATAAACAATTCCCTCAGGGGGATCATTGACGCCTGCAGGATGTTTCCCGGCATTTTCGGGAAAGTATATGCCGGCTGGCACGGGATCGAAGGTGTCCTGAGGGAGGAGCTGCTTGACCTGACCGCTCAGGAAGAGGAGGAGATCGCTCTGTTGCGGATCACCCCGGCAGCCGGATCCATCGGGACATGCCGCTATAAGCTGAAGGATCGCCAGGAAGAGGATTTTACAAGGATAATCGAAATATTCAAAGCCCATGATATCGGATATTTTTTCTATATCGGGGGTAACGACTCACAGCATACCGCCTTTAAGGTGGCTGAGCTGGCCAAAGAGAAAGGACTCGATCTTATTGCAACCGGCGTTCCCAAAACCATCGATAATGATGTAGGCGACAGCGAATTCAGGCTGATCGACCATACCCCGGGTTACGGAAGCGTGGCCAGATACTGGTCCCATATCATTCAGAACGCCAATGAAGAAAACATGGGCTCTTCGCCGGCTGACCCCGTGCTTGTAATTCAGGCAATGGGAAGAAAAATCGGTTATATCCCGGCTGCGGCCAGGCTTGCCGATCCGAAGAGGGAGATGCCCCTGCAGATCTATCTTGCGGAGTCGGGTGTTACGCTGCCGGAAATGGCTGACCGGATCAACGATCAGCTCAATACTGACGGCAGGTGTGTCGTGGTTCTGAGTGAAGGCTTTGATGTCGGTTCGCTGGGTGAGGTCAAAGACGCCTTCGGACATACATCGTTCGGATCAAGTGAACAATCGGTATTCCAGTTCGTGGTGAATTACCTGAATAATGCAGGTTTCAGGGTAAGGGGAAAAGCGCGCGGACAGGTTATGGGCACCGACCAGAGGGATACCATGATCTATGCCTCGACCATAGATCTCGATGAAGCCTATAAAGTGGGACAGAAAGCCGTGGAGATCGCCTTGAAAGACGGGAACGGATGGATGTCGACGATTCTCCGTATGCCTGGTTTTATCTACAGCGTGATCTATGATAAAGTTCCTTTGGAAAAGGTAGCTTTGTCGGAGCGCACCTTCCCAGGAAAATGGATATCACCTGCAGGCAACGATGTGACTGATGAATTCCTGGCCTACGCCAGGCCCCTCATCGGCGAAGACTGGGTAAGTGTGCCGGTTATAGACGGAAAACAAAGATTTGCCCGGTTCAAACCAGTCTTTTCAGATAAAAAGCTGCCGGAATATATGCCCCAGGCTTACAGGTAATTCAGATTTGAAATTCAAATGAACAGGAAAAACTAAAATCCGGGTAGTATGGAATATTCACATGACGCACTTAAAAAACTTCAACCTCAAAAAGAATTTTTTATCGGCATTGATTCCGACGGTTGTGCCTTCGATACGATGGAGATTAAGCAGAAGGAATGTTTTTGCCCCAACCTGATCCGGTCTTTTGAACTGCAGAAGATATCAAAATATGCAAGGGAAACATGGGAATTTGTCAATCTCTATTCAAAAAACAGGGGTGTTAACCGTTTCCTGGCACTGATCGAAACCATCCGGCTTCTCTCAGAACGACCTGAGGTAAAGGCACGGGGGATGGTACTGCCGGATCTTAGCCCGCTTGAGAAATGGACACAAAAGGAAACGAAGCTGGGAAACCCTGCCCTCGAACTTTATGCCCAGGCAGCGGATGATCCGGTTATCGACAGAACCTATGCGTGGTCTCTTAAAGTGAACCAGGACATTGGTGAAATGGTGTACGGCATGCCTCCTTTTCCCTTTGTTAAGGAATCGCTTATGAAAATGCAGGAAAAGGCCGATGCGATTGTCGTATCGCAGACACCCGTCGAAGCCCTCGAACGCGAATGGAAGGAGAACCGGATCGAAAAATATGTCAGGATGATCGCCGGACAGGAATACGGCACCAAAAAAGAACATCTTGCTCTTGCTGCTGCTGGAAAATTTCCCGCTGAAAAGATCCTGATGATCGGCGATGCACCCGGTGATCTTATGGCAGCACTTTCGAATGGCGTTCTTTTTTTCCCTGTCAATCCCGGACATGAAGAGGCTTCCTGGGAACGGTTCTACAAGGAAGCGCTCGATAAATTTTTTAACGGGACCTATAAGGGTGATTATGAAAATGAGCTTATCCTTGCATTTGAAAGTTACCTTCCCGAACTCCCTCCCTGGAAAAGGTAGAAGGCTGATCGCATTAAAAATTTAAAAGGAAAGTTATGTTGTATTTTGGCAAAGGAGGCAGAGAAGTCTCTATCGGCGGCGGAGAACTCAGGGAAGCCGTATTCACGGTCCTGGACAAACTGGGACCCCGGAAAAAGGTCCTTGCCATCCCCCCTGATTTTACCCGGTTTCATTCCATGGCGGGTCAGATCACACAGCTGATCTATGAATATTACGGCGATAAACTCACCGATATCCTTCCTGCAACGGGTACCCACTTTCCGATGTCGGATGGGGAGATCTCCCGCATGTATGGTTTGATACCCAGGAAACTTTTCCGTACTCATGACTGGCGTAACGATCTGATGACACTGGGAACCGTTCCCTCAGAATTTGTGAAACGGATAGCCGAAGGAAAAGTTGACTACGACTGGCCTGCACAAGTGAACAAGCTGATTATTGACGGCAAATACGACCTCATCCTGTCAGTCGGGCAGGTTGTTCCCCATGAAGTCATCGGCATGGCCAATCACAACAAAAATATTTTTATAGGAACAGGCGGTGCCGAAGGAATCAATAAGAGCCATTTTCTTGGCGCTGCGTACGGGATGGAAAGGATCATGGGACGAGCCGACACCCCGGTGAGAAAAGTACTCGATTATGCATCTGAAAATTTTGCGAACCACCTTCCCGTAGTCTACCTCCAAACGGTAATCGAAAAAGTTGACAGCGAACTGGTCATCCGGGGATTATTTGCCGGAGATGACCGGGAATGCTTCAACCTTGCAGCAGACCTGTCCCTGAATGTCAATTTTCAGCTTCTGGATAAACCGCTTAAAAAAGTGATCGTATATCTCGATCCGGATGAATTCAAGAGCACATGGCTCGGAAACAAAAGTATCTACAGGACGAGAATGGCCATTGAAGATGGAGGGGAACTCATCGTTCTGGCTCCCGGGCTCCGCGAGTTCGGTGAGGACCGGCAGATCGATATCCTGATCAGGAAGTACGGCTACCTGACTACGCCGGAGATACTGGAATTAACTTTCGGCAATGATGATCTCTTCAATAACCTGAGTGCTGCTGCCCATCTTATCCATGGTTCATCCGAAGGCAGGTTTTCCGTGACCTATTGTCCCGGATCACTCACCAGGGAAGAGATCGAGAGTGTGAATTACCGTTATGCACCCCTGGATTCCATGATCATAAAATATAACCCACTCACTCTCCGGGACGGATATAACACCCTGCCGGATGGAGAAGAAATCTTTTATATTTCAAACCCTGCCCTCGGACTCTGGGCATTTAAAGACCGGTTTTAAATGAGAAGGATCCGGATCATCGCTGACGACAAGATCCCTTTTCTTAAAGGGGTTTTCGAGGATGTTGCCGATATCTCCTACTTTCCGGGTGATAAGATCACCAGGGAGGTACTCAGGGAAACTGATGCGCTCATCATACGGACAAGAACAATATGCAACAGGGATCTGCTCGAGGGGACAAGTGTGAAATTCATAGCATCTGCAACTATTGGCTACGATCATATCGATACGGATTACTGCAAACAGCGGAACATTCGTTGGACCAACGCACCCGGCTGCAATGCCGGATCGGTGGAACAATACATTCTCTCGGTACTGCTAAACTGGTGCCTCAGGTATGAAATGCTTCCATCCGGCCTCACACTTGGAATCCTGGGTGTGGGTAATGTAGGAACAAGGGTGGCGAGGGCAGCGGAAAACCTTGGGATGAAAGTTCTTCTCAACGATCCGCCCAGGGCACGAATCGAAGGCGATGAAGGTTTTGTGGCTATGGAAACTATCGCACAGCAGGCCGACATTATCACCTTCCATGTTCCCCTTAACCTTACAGGTGAGGACATAACCTTCCATCTTGCGGGAGATGAATTTTTCTCCGGGTTATCCAAAAAGCCTTTCATTATTAATTCCTCCAGAGGTGAGGTGGTCGACGAAGCAGCTCTTTTCCGGAGTATCGCTTCGGGAAGGATAAAGGAGGTTTGCCTGGATGTTTGGGAGAATGAGCCTTGCATCCGGAAAGAACTGCTCGATCTCATCAATATTGCAACTCCGCATATTGCCGGTTATTCGACTGACGGGAAAGCCAATGGGACAATGATGAGTGTGAGGGCAGTTTCGGGATTTTTCGGATTAGGCCTGGAAAACTGGTCGCCCTCCGGGCTTCCGCTTCCGGATGACACCGCAATAGCCATCGACTGTTCCGGCATGCGTGAGACAGAGATTTTGGGCGACGTTTATCTCAGGACATATGATGTCCGGAAGGATGATGAAAAACTCAGGGAGGATCCGGACCGGTTCGAAGATCTCAGGGGTTGTTATCCGTTGAGGAGGGAGCCTGGGGCATATTCGGTCAGACTTATCGGGAATCCTTACAGCGATTTGCCTGGAAGACTGGAAAGCCTTGGTTTTTCGGTTTTGGAAACCGCCTGTTTTTGTTAAGATTTAAAACGACTCACGAGCCGGTCTTGTTTCAAGGGTACGGGAGCTCGTGCAGATAAAATAAATACGACTCACGCGGGAAGATATTTGCAGCCTCTCTGTGTCCCTTACTCCTTTATTACAAGAGGATATTTCAAATGAATGGGATCAATTATTGCAGTTGAAATGAAAAAATCAACCTATGAAACCCACATGATTGATGACTATATTAATGGATCTTGTGGGTTCCTTTATACCTTTAAAATCAAAATTATTAAATAATGAAAAAATTAGCAGACATCGGGCTTATCGGATTAGCCGTTATGGGCGAAAATCTGGTGCTTAACATGGAGAACAACGGGTTTACCGTCGCCGTCTACAACCGTACCGTTGAAAAAGTGGATAAATTTATCCAGGGACCGGGTAAGGGAAAGAATTTTATGGGTGCCCATGATATTGAAGATTTCGTCAAATCACTCGAGAGACCAAGAAAAGTTGTGATACTTGTCAAAGCGGGGAAACCTGTCGACAGTATCATCGAACAACTCATTCCTTTTCTTGAGAAAGGTGACATAATCATAGACGGGGGGAATTCAAATTTCCACGATACCATCCGGAGAACGGAATACGTGGAAAACCTGGGTATGCTTTATATTGGAACCGGTGTTTCGGGAGGTGAGGAGGGCGCTTTGAAAGGTCCTTCGATAATGCCCGGGGGTTCGCCGGCCGCATGGGAATCCGTGAAGCCCATATTCCAGGCGATAGCCGCCAAAGCCGATGGTGTACCCTGCTGTGACTGGGTGGGTGAAAATGGCGCCGGCCATTTTGTAAAGATGGTCCATAACGGGATTGAATACGGTGATATGCAGCTTATCTCGGAGGCCTATTTCATTATGAAGAAATTACTCAGAATGACGTCCGATGAAATGCATGATGTTTTTGATGAGTGGAACAAGGGCGATCTCGACAGTTATCTTATCGAAATTACAAGGGACATCCTGGGTTATAAGCAGGATGGGGAACCTCTCGTGGAAAAGATCCTGGATACCGCCGGACAAAAAGGTACCGGTAAATGGACCGGGATCGCAGCCCTTGATATTGGTGTTCCGCTGACCCTCATTGGGGAAGCCGTTTTTGCACGGGTCCTTTCCTCCCAGAAAGATGAGCGGGTAGAGGCTTCAAAAATGCTGAAAGGCCCGGAGCCGGATTTCAAAGGTGATAAAAAGAAATTTATCAATGACCTGCAGCAGGCGCTGTATGCATCGAAGATCATTTCCTATGCACAGGGTTATGTCTTAATGAGTGAGGCGGCTAAGGAATACAAATGGAACCTGAATTACGGCGGTATTGCACAGATGTGGCGTGGTGGTTGTATAATCCGTTCAGCATTTCTCGGAAAGATCACAGATGCTTTCAACAACGATCCGGGCCTGAAAAACCTTCTCCTTGATCCATTTTTCAGGCAGAAGATCCATGATGCGCAGGAATCATGGCGGAATGTAGTGGCTACAGCGCATATTAACGGGATACCTGTGCCAGCTCTGGGAACAGCGCTTTCCTATTATGACGGTTACCGGGAAGAACGGCTGCCTGCCAATATGTTGCAGGCCCAGCGCGATTATTTCGGAGCGCATACATACGAGCGGACCGATAAGCCGCGAGGCGAATTTTTTCATACGAACTGGACGGGACGCGGCGGCGAAACGTCTTCGAGCACGTATAATGCCTGAGGATTATTACTTTTTTTCCAATGAATTCCATACATTTGGATTCTTAAGTAATATCAACCCTTCGGCTTCGCTCAGGGACCGGTCAATTGTATGAACGAACTTTTCGGATGGTGGAAAGGCAGGCAAAAGGCCCTTCTTGCGAAAGTCACTGAATTTTAAATTTAGACATAGGGGCCTTTTGCCTGCCTTACCACCATCCGAAAAGTTCACCCTCTTGAATGAAGTCACCGGTCCCTAAATGGAGCCGAAGGGTCATCGAGTTTTCTGGCAAACACTAAGTAATAATCTAAAAATTATATCATGAAAAAGATAATGACGTTCATGGTCATCATCAGTGCTTTTCTGATGGTACCCGGTCTTACTTTTGCCAATGTCAGGCTTCCGCAGGTTCTCAGCAGCAATATGGTGATCCAGAGAAACCAGGAGATCCGGATCTGGGGTTGGGCCGATAAGGGGGAGAATGTCTCTGTGGATTTTGCCGGTACAGTGAAGAAGGCTCGTCCGGATAAAAGCGGAAACTGGATGGTAACTTTCCCGGCTATGAAGGAAGGTGGGCCATATACGATGACAGTCACGGGTAAAAACAAGATCGTTCTCGAAAATATCCTCCTGGGTGATGTCTGGATCTGTTCAGGCCAGTCAAATATGGAATTTCAGCTTAAAAATTCGAATGACGCCGCCGCAGAGATCAGATCGGCGGATTTCCCGCAGATCAGGCTCCTGGATATACCTCATAACCTCAGGTTGAGCCCTGTGGATGATGTTCCCGAAACCTCGTGGCAGGTGTGTACACCAGAAAATGTACCTTCCTTTTCGGCAGTAGGTTATTTTTTCGGCAGGGATATTTACCGTGAGATCAATGTCCCGGTAGGTCTTATAAATTCGAATTGGGGAGGCACGAATGTGGAGGCATGGACGAGTGGGGACTATATCACCCGCGTTGACGAATTCAAACACAGTCTCGACAATGTGAGTGAAGAAACCCTTGAACAGCTAAGGAAGCAGCAGACCGAGACAATCAAAAAGATGCTGGAAGAATTCGGCGTCAAAGAGGGCGATCTGAATAAGCAGGCGGACTGGTCGGGCATGAATGTGGATACAACGATGTGGAAGACCATGAAAGTTCCCGGACTATGGGAAAATAAGGGACTTCCCGGCATCGATGGCGTTGTCTGGTTTCGCAGGGAGATCGATATCCCGGCTTCGGTGGCTGAGAAAGGTGCCACCCTTAACCTCGGCAAGATCGATGACAGCGACTATACCTGGGTGAACGGTAAAAAAGTAGGCGAATCGGTCAATAAATACGATGTGGACCGAAGCTATGAGCTAAGTCCGGAAGTCCTGAAACCCGGGAAGAACATTATCGCCGTGAAAGTTGTCGATACGGGCGGCGGCGGCGGATTCTACAGTGCTCCGGATGATATGAACCTGAAATCCGGAGATTTTCTACTTAGTCTCGCAGGCCCCTGGAAATACAGACTTTCCGGAGAAGGGCTGAAATATTCCTCAAATCCTATGGGTCCAAATGAAAAACCTGCCACCCTCTATAATGGCATGATCCATCCTCTCCTGAACCTCGGAGTGAAGGGAGCCATATGGTACCAGGGTGAATCGAATGCCGACAGGGCATATCAGTACAGGTCCCTCTTCCCGCTCATGATCCGTTGCTGGAGAGATAAATTCAACGAACCCGGAATGCCGTTCTTCTTCGTACAGCTGGCAAATTTTATGGCCGCCAGACCCGAACCGGGCGAAAGTACCTGGGCCGAACTACGTGAAGCTCAGACCGCTACACTTGACAGCCTCGACAATACCGGGATGTCGGTGATCATCGATATCGGGGAGGCTGGTGACATTCATCCCAAAAACAAACAGGATGTAGGATACCGTCTCGCTCAGAATGCTCTCGGCATAACATATGGCAAAAACGTGGAGTCCATGGGACCCATTTTTGAGTCTGCAGAATTCAGGGACGGTAAAGCTATCGTAAGTTTTACGCATAAAGGATCGGGTCTCATGGTAAAAGACAGGTACGGGTACCTCAAAGGCTTTGCCCTTGCCGGTCCCGACAAAAAATTCCACTGGGCCAAAGCAGAGATCAGCGACGGGAAGGTGATCGTTTCAAGTGATGAGGTGAAAAATCCCTCGGCCGTGCGGTATGCATGGGCCGATAATCCGGATGATGCCAACCTGTACAATGAGGAAGGTCTTCCCGCCTCACCTTTCCGCAGTGATGACTGGCCGGGAATAACAGCGGATGCGAAATAGGAAGGTATGCGCCCCGAAGAATTTGGTGATTTGGTGAAGTGGAAAGAGGAATAGGAACACGGATTTGACGGATTTGTGCGGATTCCGATGGCTATCGGAACGGATGAAGAAAATTGGTGATTTGGTGATTTGGTGAATGGAGTTGAAACCATCTTAACCATCTTAAAAAATCCGTGAAAATCCGTTCCGATAGCCATCGGAATCCGTCAAATCCGTGTCCCTCTTCCTTCAAACCATTTCAAACCATTTCAAACCATTTCAAACCATTTCAAACCATCTCAAACCATTTCAAACCATTCCCTTTCAAACCATTTCAAACAATCTGAAACAACCTGAAACTTCAATTAATAGTTGAATTCGAGAATTTGCTTTGAATTATTCAGCTTAATTCCAGATATCATTATAATTATATCATTAAAGATCATCTTTACATAAAATTATATATTTTTGTAGCAAAGAGCCAATACCGTCGAAACCTCTTAAACCTAAAAATGTGATTATGAGTAAGACCCTGTCTTTCATAATGGTTCTGTTTGTTGAGATGACAGCTTTTGGACAATCCGGGAAAACGTTTGAATTTAAAAATACCCTTAGTGATACATCAAGGGTTAAAATTGACTATACCCTCTCCGGCAGAAACTATTTCGGCGATATTATTGCACGGAAGATGTACCTGCTCGAGAAGACCTATACCTACATTGAAAAAGGTACGCCGATGTCGCCAAGCGACAAAACTATCGTGCAGAAACCAGTGATTTTTTATGCCCTGAAAAAGCTTACCGGTTATTATAAAAAAGAAGTCAAAAAAGGTCATATCGAACAAGCAGATGCAATCGATAAAATATACAGGGACCTGAATATTGGATTTGCCATTTTTACACAGGATACCGATAAATTAGAGGATTATCTCCGCGGGATTAAGAAACCCGAGGAAATAGCGGAAACTTTCGACAATATTAAATTAAAATAATATACGTAACTTTAGGATGTCTTAAAAGCCTGTCCGGCAGCATTTCAACATCCGGGGCCGTATTTATGTATTGCACTGATTCGGGGAACAGGATACCTTTTACCGGATGGGTTACACAGCTTGTTTAAACCATCATTATGAAAAGAATTCCTATTCTCCTCCCGGTTATCTTCCTTCTGTTATTTAGCTGTAAACATAAAGGTGTGCGCAATAACAGGGTCGCTGATGAGGCTTTACCTGCTGAAAATACATTTGGTTATGACAGTACTTTTCTTGTAAAATATATCCGGCCTGTTTTTCTTTTTTCCACTGATCATGCTGCATCTCTCATCATCTCACCCGAATACCAGGGGCGTGTTATGACCAGCACAGCTGCCGGTCAGGCAGGGCGTTCATTTGGATGGGTGAATTACGACCTGATCGCTTCGGGAAAGACAATTGAAAAGATCAATCCGGTCGGGGGTGAAGACCGGATCTGGCTGGGTCCTGAAGGCGGCCAGTATTCTCTCTTCTTTGCCCCCGGAACCGATTTTGTCTATAAAAACTGGCAAACACCGCTCGTTCTCGATACAGAACCTTTTAATCTCATCGAATCCAACGATACTTCTGTTCTTTTCCGGAAATCTTTCGAAATCACCAACTATTCGGGAACCATTTTCAAAGCCCGGATCGACCGCCGAATCAACCTACTTAGCAGTGAAGCCATTGAAAGGGAATTCGGTGTCCATTCCTCCGACAGCATCAACATAGTTTCCTATGAATCCATCAACAGGCTTACGAATACGGGAAGTGATGGCTGGGATAAGGATCATGGTCTGATTTCCATCTGGATCCTTGGTATGTACGTTCCCTCGCCTTCAGTGGTCATTTTTGCTCCCTATAAAAACGGACCGGATGATCAGGATAAACAGGCTCTTAGCACCTCCTATTTCGGCTCCATTCCTCCTGATAACCTGAAGATCACGGATCATTTTGTTTTTTTCAAGGGTGATGGTAAGTATCGGAGCAAGATCGGCATCCCGCCTTCCCGGGAAGGAGATTATATTGCAGCGTGGGATCCGGATAACCATATCCTTACGGTCGTACGGCATAATAAACCTGAAGCCGGAGCCGTCTACGTCAATTCACTCTGGAAATACCAGGAACATCCCTACAATGGGGATGCGGTCAATGCTTATAACGATGGGCCTTTGGAAAACGGCGGCCAGCTGGGTCCCTTCTATGAAGTTGAAACTTCATCGCCCGGTGCTGAGATCGGTTCAATGGAAAGTCTGGTCCACGTACAACAAACGATTCACTTTACCGGTGACGATGCTGTACTGGAGAGGATAGCGCAAAAAAATCTTGGAATTTCCCTCTCAGAAGTAAAAAATGCACTGAAGTAATATTTCTACCCGTTGAAACCACCCTTCCGGGTATAACTTTCCTGGACGTTGATGTAGTATGCCTTGTACTTAATGTAGTGGTTGCCTTTCTTGAATTCCCATATTACGTTCTTGGCCTTATAGATCTTTCCGATGCAGGCTTCGAAGATCAGAGTATAGTGAATACCCGTGATCGCTTCGGCCTGGAGGATGGACTTAAACTCAATGCTATGGTCAGCAAAATGTCCGATTACCGGGAGATTATACTTCTTCTGGCTCCTTTTCTTCAAGGCAAGTGTGTTCATTACAGGCAATTTTCTCTTTTCTGAATGATTACCGGACATGACTCTGATTTTTATCGGTTAAACTAAACCCCTGCTAATTTAAAAAATTATATGGACCCGCACTAAGCTTAAACGAAGATTTTATGATTCTGGTTTCCAATTGAAGAGTTATTCTTATCACATAATTGGATTCAAAAGACAAAACTTTCAAAAAGAATAATTGTTAATCAAACGTAAATTACTTAAACATCGCAGTTTTGTTCAAGCTTCAGTCCTACACAAACCTGGATTCAGAAACGTACCGGTCGAATCATGATGCTTTTCTGGCAAAACTAGATGAATTTCGCAAATATCAGCGAACCGTTCGCCAGGGCGGGCCTGAGGAGGCACGAGAAAAGCATAAAGCGAGGGGCAAACTGCTTGTAAGGGAAAGAATTGACCTTCTCGTGGATCCTGGGACCCCCTTCCTGGAACTCTCAACGCTTGCAGCCCTCGGACAATACGACGATGCCTTTCCTGCTGCCGGGATCATAACGGGCATTGGCCTGGTAAACGGGCATAAGACCGTGATCGTGGCCAATGATGCAACCGTTAAAGGCGGCACATATGTAAAAGAAACCATAAAAAAACATATCCGGGCGCAGGAAATCGCGATGAATAACCATCTGCCATGTGTTTATCTTGTAGATTCGGGCGGCATATTCCTGCCGAGGCAGGCTGAGGTTTTTCCCGACAGGTTCGATTTCGGAAGGATATTCTATAACCAGGCCAGGATGTCTGCGGAAGGAATACCACAGATCGCCCTTGTCATGGGATCATGTACCGCCGGGGGAGCTTATGTCCCTGCAATGAGCGATGAGACCATTATCGTCAGGGAACAGGGAACCATCTTTCTTGGCGGACCTCCCCTTGTGAAGGCAGCCACCGGGGAGGATGTTACAGCGGAGGAGCTTGGGGGCGCCGATATTCATACCTCGGTTTCAGGAGTCGCCGATTATTACGCAGACAATGACATCCACGCCATCCAGATCTGCCGGAATATTTTCGAATCGTTCAGGGCGCCTGTCCCTGAGAATTCCTTTCCGGAACCCGATCCTCCCGCATATGATATATCGGAGATCTACGGGCTAATCACAGCAAGCCCGCGGGATACAATGGATATGAGGGAGATCATTGCCCGCCTCACCGACGGGAGTGCATTTCATGAGTTCAAAGAACGTTACGGAACAACGATCATTACAGGATTTGCTCATATCATGGGCATGCCGGTTGGCATCATTGCCAATAATGGCATACTTTTCTCCGAGAGCTCACTTAAGGCCACTCACTTCATCGAACTCTGCAATTTCAGGAAGATATCCTTGTTGTTTCTTCAGAATATCATGGGCTTTATCGTAGGGAAGGAATTTGAACACAAAGGCATTGCCCGCGACGGTGCCAAACTTGTGCATGCAGTTGCCACGGCCGTGGTGCCCAAGATCACACTTATTGTCGGGGGCTCCTATGGAGCGGGTAATTATGCTATGGCCGGAAGGGCTTATGATCCTGATTTTCTCTTTCTGTGGCCGAATGCACATATTGCTGTGATGGGTGGAGAACAGGCGGTCAGGGTGCTAAGTAATGTTGGCAGTGAAAAGTCCCGGCATAACGGCCGGGACAGAAGCGGGATCAAGACAACCGGGATAGCTGAAAAATACGAAAGGGAAAGTTCTGCTTACTACAGCACATCGAGGCTATGGGACGACGGGATCATTGATCCGGCCCATACCCGGGAGATCCTGGGGATGGCATTGTCAGTTACCATGCGAAGGAAGACAGGAGCTCCCAAAACAGGCATATACAGGATGTAAACTGATGGAAAAGCTGAAATTTATCCAAACGGAGAAGGAGGGAAGAAAAGTCACTGTCTGGCTGAACCGTCCGGAAGTACATAATGCACTGAATGCCCCCATGATCTCGGAGCTTACCTTTACACTGAACCGTTTGGGCAATGATGATGCCACAGATATCATCATACTCAGAGGGAAGGGGGAATCTTTTTCAAGCGGGGCGGATCTTAATTATATGCGCGTACAGGCTACTCTCGGGGAGAAGGAAAATTACGAGGATGCCTTGCGGCTGGCAGAGATGTTCCATTCTGTGTATTCATGCAGAAAGGTAGTCATAACCGTTGCCCATGGTCATATTGCAGGAGGGGCCAACGGGCTTGTCGCGGCAGCGGATTATGCCATTGGTTCCTCAAGTGCGATATTCAGGTTCAGCGAGGTAAGGCTGGGCCTGGTTCCGGCAACCGTCTCTCCCTATGTAATTGAAAGAGTGGGAATGGCAAGGGCACGGGAAATGCTCCTGTGCGGAAAAGCTTATAGCGCTGCTGCTGCTGAAAAGTACGGACTTATTAACGAGAGTTGCAGGACAGAATTCATGGATGAGGTCCTTGAAATGATCACAGGCGAAATCCTCAGGGGTTCACCTTCGGCGCTGAGGGATACAAAACAAATGATCAACCGGATCAGGGCTGTGACCTCACTGGAAAAAATTTCATCCTATACGTCGGGTATTCTTGCTGCCGCAAGGGCCTCGGTTGAGGGAAGAGAGGGCATAAATGCCTTCCTGGAGAAGAGAAAACCGTTCTGGTCAAAAGAAAAAAAGTAAGAATGTTCAGGAGAATACTTATAGCAAACCGGGGTGAAATTGCCGTCCGGATTATCAGGACTCTGAAGCGTATGGGAATTGAGACCGTAGCCATTTTTTCCGGCGACGATGAGGGGGCTCTGCATACAAGGACTGCCGATATGGCTTTTCACCTGGAAGGAAACAGCCTTGATGAAACATACCTCAATGCAGAAAAGATCATAAATATAGCCATCAGGACCGGCTCCGGGGCCATACATCCGGGGTATGGATTTCTCAGCGAAAATGCCGCTTTCGCCGAATCGGCTACAGAACAAGGCATTACATTTATCGGTCCGCCACCCGGAATCATCCGGTTGATGGGCGACAAAGCCAGGGCGAAGGCTGTTATGTCCGCTTCAGGCATTCCCATTATTCCGGGAATTAAGGGAGATCCCGGAGTATTGATGAAGTTCATGGGCAACGGCTCCTTCAGCTTTCCCCTCATGATCAAAGCCTCTGCAGGCGGGGGAGGGAAAGCCATGCGGAAGGTCAGGAACCTGAATGAACTGGAAGAGAGCCTCGAGATCTCTTCCCGTGAAGCCATGAACTACTTCGGAGATCCCGGACTTATCCTGGAAAAATATTTCGAGGATGCCCGCCATATCGAAGTGCAGGTTCTGGCCGACTGCCATGGAAATGTATTTATTCCCGGTGAACGGGAATGTTCGATTCAGCGGCGTTTTCAGAAGGTAATCGAGGAAACACCGGCGGTCTTCCTGGATGAGGAAACGAGGGAGCGTATGACCGCCGTTACCCGCCGGATCGTAGAGGAAACCGGATATATAAATGCCGGAACCATTGAATATCTGGTCGACGGGGACCGGAATTTTTATTTCCTCGAAATGAATCCTCGCATTCAGGTGGAACATACTGTGACCGAAATGGTGACAGGGATAGATATCGTTGAGCAGCAGGTGCTGATCGCGGCTGGAAATCCCCTCGGGTTTGATACAGGAGGGCCCCGGCCGGGTGGCCATGCCATTGAAGCCAGGATTTACGCGGAAGATCCTTGTAATGGCTTCATGCCTGTCCCCGGAAGGATAACCGACTATCGTGAGCCTGAAGTTCCGGGGATCCGCATCGATGCCGGTATCTCCGGCCCTGACATCATGCTTCCCGGCTATGACCCGCTGATCGCCAAAGTCATAGCAGCCGGGAAAAACAGGGCGGAAGCCATTGGCAGGTTGAAAAAAGCACTACGGGAATATTTCATTGCGGGGACAGTCACTAACAGGTCTTTCCTTCTAAATTTACTCGATGACAAGGTTTTCCTTGAGAACCGGATATCGACAGGATGGCTTGAATTGTCGCGCGAGAGACTTGCTGCAGTAATGAATGAAAAGGCTGCACTGATACCGCGACCGGAAATTTTTGCCCTCTGGCTGGCTGCCGGTCTCTATGGGAATCAAAAGGGAGAAAAAGCAGGAGTCTGGGAGAGCCTCGGCTACTGGCGTCACGAGATTCGCAAATCCCTCATATTTGGGGAAAAACAATACGATCTCTTTATTACTGATCGTAAAAAAGATGGTTTTTCTTTTGAGACAGGAGGAAAATTGTATCATGCCGGGCTGAAAAAAACAGGCACAGGAAGGATCATACTCGGGCTGGGTGAGCATTGGATATCCGGCACTGTTAGCGCAGGTAGCGGGATTGAAGATACGGTTTTTACTGGGGGGTACGAATTCCGGCTAAAGCCGCTCGATTTTCTTCCCTCCGAACCCTTCACAACGGAGCAGAAAGGGAAAACACGGAGTGGACTCCGGATCATAAAATCCCCCCTCCACGGGAAGATCGTCAAAATGAATGCAGCCAAAGGAGAGATGGTAGCCCGCGGGGAACTTCTATTTATCCTTGATGCGATGAAAATTGAAAATAAAATAATCTCACCCTTCGACGGAAAGATAAAGGAAGTAAGGGTAAATACCGGGGATCAGGTGGTAATGAACCAAACGGTCCTTGTTATTGAATGAGGATACCGCACAAAATAAAACCGATTATGAGCCGATCCATATACGAAAATAACAGGCATGAAGATTTGAGATACAGAGTCCGTAACTTTGCCGAAACAGAAATTAAGCCCGTTGCAGGCCTGCTGGATGAAAATGAGGAATTTTCACCCGGACTGGCGGGACGGATGGGACAACTCGGGTTGTTTGGCATGACGATCCCCGAAAAGTATGGAGGGCATGACCTTGATACTCTTTCATATATCATTGCCGTTGAGGAAATTGCAAGAACAGACGGATCACAGGCCGCAATTCTGGCAGCTCATAATTCACTGGGAATTTACCCTATATTCCGTTACGGGACCGAGGAACAGAAGATGAGATACCTTCCGGATCTCACCTCCGGCAATAAACTCTGGGCTTTCGGACTTACGGAAACCAATGCCGGCTCGGATGCCCGCGGAACGGAAACCACCGCTGTGCGTACCGGTGATGAATGGGTGATCAATGGGGCCAAGCAATACATAACAAGCGGATCGGTGCCGATGTGTGCCGGTGTTACGCTGCAGGCAGTAACCAGCGAAAAGGACGGCAGGAAGGAACTCACTGCCTTCCTGGTGGAAACAGGATCAGCCGGATATACCTCTGAAAAAATGAGAGGAAAACTGATGTGGAGAGCTGCCGACACCGCCCGTCTGGAATTCAGGAATGTCAGGATCCCTGCGGGAAATGTCCTGGGTGATCCCGGGAAGGGAGCCCGGTACATGTTCGAAACCCTGGACGGCGGTCGTCTTTCGATCGCTGCCATGGGCCTAGGCCTGGCAGAAGGCGCTTTTAGTGAAGCGCTGGAATATGCCGGTAAAAGAGTTCAGTTCGGCAGGCCAATAGGAAAAAACCAGGCGATCGCCTTCAAACTCGCGGATATGGATATGAAGATAGAACTCGCAAGGAACCTTTTGTACAAGGCTTGTTGGATGAGAGATCAGAAGTTGGAGTATACACGCGAGTCAGCGATGGCCAAATTATATTGTTCTGAAATAGCCCGCGAAGTGGCCGATGAGGCTATCCAGATTTTTGGGGGTGCGGGGCTTTTCAAATCCAGCCCGGTGGAGAGATTTTACCGCGATCAGCGCCTTCTCCAGATAGGTGAAGGCACTTCTGAGATATTACGGATCGTGATATCTCGTCACCTTGGTTTATAATTGCTATGGAAGACAGAAAAAAAGATCATATCGAATTGGCTTTCCGTTCCCGGACAGGCTCTGAAAACAGGGACCGCAGATTTTATTATGAACCCATGCTCAGTCCTCATCCTACAGGGATCGATAAGGATTTTGACTTCGGAGGTAAAAAACTAAAGGTGCCACTTTGGGTTTCAAGCATGACGGGAGGAACGGAACTCGCCGGGAAAATAAACGGGAATCTTGCAAAGGCCTGCCGTGAATTCGGGATGGGTATGGGCCTTGGCTCATGCAGGATCCTTCTCGAAAATGACAGGCATTTTTCCGATTTCGATATGCGCGGTGAGATAGGCGATATGCCATTGTTCGCTAACCTGGGCATTGCACAGGTAGAAAACCTCATCCGGACGAACGGGACTGCAAGGATCGAGAGCCTGGTCAGCCGTTTGAGAGCTGACGGCCTCGTTGTGCACGTTAACCCGCTCCAGGAATGGTTTCAGCCTGAAGGTGACCGTCTGAAGGATGCTCCGCTTGAAACGATAAAAGTGCTTCTGTCCAAAGTGCAGTTCCCGGTGATCGTAAAAGAAGTGGGGCAGGGGATGGGATACCAAAGTCTCAGGGCCCTGCTCGAGCTGCCGCTGCTGGCTGTGGAGTTCGGGGCTTTCGGAGGAACAAATTTCGCCAGGCTCGAATTACTGAGAGATCCTTCAGCCAATGCGGCACTTTTCGAACCACTTACAAAGGTAGGCCATGATGCTCTGCAGATGACAGATATGGCCAACCGTATTTACGCAGAGGACACTGTCAATACCAGGCATCTCATTATTTCGGGCGGGATTGAGAACTTTCTGGACGGATACTACCTTATCGGAAGATCTAAAATGCCGGCAATTTATGGGCAGGCATCTTCGTTCCTGAAGTATGCAAAGGAAAGTTACGCCAAACTGCATGAATATGTAGGTCAGCAGGTCAAAGGACTGGAAATGGCTTATTCATATCTGAAAATCAGGGAGGAGGAATGATGGAGATTGTCAGGGGATTTTCAAAATTTAGCCGGGAGGAGAAGATCAGGAGAGCTTCGACGTGGGTTTCCGACCCATCGGCTTTCCTGAAGGATATCGATGATCTGCAGCATCCAGATCCGGTACGCATTGAAAGTCTCGGGAATATTTCTGAGAATTCGATCTCTTTGTATCCCCTGCCATATAGCATGGCACCTAATTTCCTCATCAACGGGAAAATGCATCACTTTCCCTTCGTAACCGAAGAGAGTTCCGTAGTTGCCGCAGCTGCCGCGGCAGCCCGGTTCTGGGCGGAAAGAGGTGGTTTCACGGCTCATGTGCCGGGAACGATGAAGACAGGACAGTTGCATTTCACCTGGAAAGGGAAACCGGGTGAGCTGGAATCGGTTTTCCCGGAACTGAATAAACATATCATAAAAAACCTGCATCATCTGACAGCGCGCATGGAGCAGAGAGGAGGTGGGGTTACAGGTATGGAACTGGTAGACATGACAGGCAAAATGGAGGATTACTACCAGATCAGGATGTTTTTTGAAACCGGTGATTCTATGGGTGCAAATTTTATCAATTCATGCATGGAGGAAACCGGAATTCTTGCCGGGGGATTTCTGAGTGAAAAATTTCCGGGAAGAAAAAATGATTTCCAGGTTATCATGGCCATCCTTTCCAATTACACACCCGGATGCCTGGTAGAGATCAGTGCCTCTTGTGCCGTCGATGAACTTGTTGATCCGCATTTGCAGATCACAGGGCAGGAATTCGCTGAAAAATTTAAAAAAGCCGTCGATATAGCTCTCATTGATCCATATAGGGCTGTGACCCACAATAAGGGGATCTTTAACGGCATTGATGCATTCCTGCTGGCCACGGGTAACGACTTTCGTGCAGTGGAAGCCAACGGTCATGCCTACGCCGCACGCGACGGGCAGTACCGGGGATTATCCTACGCGTCCCTGAAAGAGGGCCGGTTCAGCCTCACCCTGCGTATACCTATGACCGTGGGAACAGTCGGAGGCCTCACGCATCTTCACCCGATGGCACACTGGTCCTTTGATATGCTGGGCAACCCGGGTGCACAGGATCTAATGATGATGGCCGCCGCAGCCGGACTGGCCAATCATTTCTCGGCCATAAAGGCTCTGATAACAAAAGGTATTCAGTACGGACACATGAGAATGCATCTTGTCAATATTTTAGCTGCTCTCAACGCATCGGGCGGGGAAAAAAAAGCCGCGCTTGAACATTTCAATGGAAAGACAGTTTCTTTCAGTGATATTAAAAACTATCTTGAGAAAATAAGAACAGGCAAATGATTGTGGAGGAAAAGAAAACTATGATTTTAAGATCGAACGGGAAACTGATGCTGACCGGTGAATACATGGTCCTGAGGGGTGCGGAATCCCTCACGCTGCCACTCACCAAGGGTCAGACAATGAAGATAACGGAGGAGGACGGGATTCCCGCACTTGACTGGAGAACGAACATCAACGGTTGTTACTGGTTTGATGCACGGTTTAGTATCCCGGATTTTGCCATTGCCAACACGAATGATTTTCCAACGGCTCAGAATATCAGGGAACTGCTAATCGCTGCAAGGAAGATCAATCCTGAATTTCTTATGCGCAAAGGAAATTACAAGGTTGAGAATGATCTCGATTTTAAACCCGAATGGGGGCTGGGTAGCAGTTCATCACTAATCAGCAATGTGGCTCATTGGGCCGGTGTTAATCCATTTAACCTTCATTTTTTGATCTCTGAAGGTTCGGGATACGACATAGCGGCAGCGGATTCGGAAATACCCGTGGTATACGAGGTTCATGACAATATACCCAGGATAACCCAAGTCGAGTTTGACCCTGTTTTTAAGGATAACCTGTACTTTGTGTACAGCGGCCGGAAAATAAGTTCAGCCGGTGAAGTCAAGCGATTCAGGCAACTTGACGGTTTCATCGATTCCATGGTAGAGGAAATCTCCGGGATTACCCGTAAAATAACCAAGTCGGTAAGTTTCAAGGACTTTGTGAAGCTGATAAGGAGGCATGAGGAGATCATTTCGGCCATCATCGGAAGGAAACCGGTGGGGAAGACGCATTTCAGGGACTTTAAAGGGATCGTCAAATCCCTCGGGGCCTGGGGCGGTGATTTCATCCTTTTTGCAAGCGATTATCCTGTTGAGTACGTCACTGCTTACCTTCGGCGGAAGGACCTGACAACATGGTTCCGGTACTCGGATATTATCGCCTGGCCTAAACGCATGCAGAATGAAAGTGGAAGGATCACTACATAAACGTCAACCGAAAGCCGGCTATTCGTCGGAGATAACATGGACGGCTCCTTCCAACATAGCGTTGGTAAAATACTGGGGAAAAAAAGAGGGTCAGCTGCCGATGAATCCCAGCATCAGCATGACCCTGAAGGAATCGGTTACCCGGACTACTGTTTTTTACAGGGAAAAAAGGGAAGCCAATCCAGGCAGGGATTTTTTTTTTCACACAAAACCGGAGCCATTATTTGAAAAGAAACTGAAGCCTTATTTTGAGATACTGGAACAGAATCTTCCCGTAATGCGGCATCTTGATATCTGCATCGAAAGTGCGAACAGTTTCCCGCATTCTGCCGGTATTGCCAGTTCCGCCAGCTCCCTGGCTGCGCTCGCCCTCTGCATGACCAGCATTGAAGAGAAGCTTTCCGGCAAAAAACTCCCGGAAAATGAATTCTTTCGAAAAGCATCCATGCTCGCGAGAATGGGTTCGGGAAGCGCGGCACGATCGGTATACGGCGGGTATGTTCTCTGGGGGGAGAGCCCGGCTGCGGAAGGCTCATCAAACGAGTACGCGGTGGATATTTCCTCCGCGGTACATCCGTTTTTTTCGGCGATGAACGATGCAATTCTTATCGTTAGCAGCAAAGCCAAGAAGATAAGCAGTTCCCTGGGGCATGCAATGATGAAGGATAATCCTTTTTCCGGTTCACGATATGCGCAAGCCGGTGAGAATACCGTACGCATGGCCGGGATATTGAGAAACGGGGATGCCTTAGCATTTATGTCACTTGTCGAGCATGAAGCTTTATCACTTCATGCCATGATGATGACTTCGGGTCCGGGTTACCTCCTGCTGAAACCCGGAACACTTGAAATAATCAGCAAAGTTCGCGACTACCGTGAACAAACGGGGCACTTCATCGCTTTTACTTTGGACGCCGGGCCAAATGTTCATCTTTTATACCCTGATTCTGACAGGTATGAAACGGAAACATTCATTAAAAAGGAAGTGATGGAATACTGCGAAAATGAATCGTTCATCGATGACCGGATAGGTCAGGGTCCGGTGAAAAATCAGAAAGTTTAGGCATGAGAAAAGAAAATTCCGTTTTCAGTGCAAAGATCCTGCTCTTTGGCGAATATACCGTGATTTTTGACTCCAAAGCCCTTACCATTCCCTATTCCTTTTTTAACGGTCACCTGAGTTTTATCGGGGATGATAAATATACACGCTATGATATGGCCCTGCAGTCCAACAGTGAACTTCTGATGTATCTCGATTATTTCATCAAGAATAGTTCGCTGACGGAATCGGCCAATCTGGATCTCGACAATCTGAATAGCGACCTGGCAAAGGGTCTTTATTTCGAATCGAATATACCCCAGGGTTTCGGTGTAGGCTCTTCAGGAGCGCTCGTTGCAGCGATCTATGAAAGGTACGGCAGAAAAAGACTAAAGATCGATGATCCCGGGGCTGTCAGAAATCTGAAATATGTATTTTCTCTTATGGAGTCCTATTTCCACGGAACAAGTTCGGGTATGGACCCTCTCAACTGCTATATCGGTGAACCACTTCTCTTCAGTAACAATGACGACATTAAGAGGGTTTCGGTGCCGTATCATAGGAACGACAGCGATGGGGCCATCTTTCTCATCAATACCGGTTACCCTAGCACGACGGGTCCACTCGTGAAAATGTTCCTGGCGAAGAGCCTGGATCCCGGTTATAAGCATATGATCATTGAGGATATCATCCCCCTGAATGATGAGTGCATCGGGCACATCACCCGCGGAAACCTGATCAGCTTTTTTGAGAGCCTTGGGAGGATGTCCCTTTTGCAAATGGAAGTTTTCCGGGAAATGATCCCTTCCCGGTTTGTTCCCTTATGGAAGCGTGGCCTGGAAAGCAAGGAATTCAGCCTTAAACTCTGCGGTTCCGGAGGCGGGGGGTTTCTGCTTGGTTTTACCCGTGATTATCAAAAGGCCAAAGAGATAATGAAGGACGAAGGGATAGAGATCATGCCCGTATTCAAAAACTCCAGTTTCCGTACGCGGGAAGCTCAATGAGTTTCATAAAAACTCTCAGCCGAACACCCCTCTGACAGCTCCACCGTCGATGGTGATGGTCTGTCCGGTTATATACCCCGATTGAGGGGAAAGCAGCCAGGTTGCGAGTGAAGCCAGATTATCGGGATTACCAAGCCTGCCGACGGGAACGGACCGGACAAAGTCCTTTTTAGCTTCCTCTTCCGAAATACCCTTCATCTCACTGCTTTTCTTGTAAAGTCTCAGCAAGGCCGGTGTTTCATGGTATCCCGGGGCTAGTATATTCATTGTGATCCCATTTCCCGCAATGTCTCTCGAAAAAGTATTCACAAATCCCACCACGGCCAGCCTGAGGGAATTGCTCAGAACCAGGGTTTGGGAGGGCTGTTTAACTGTTACACTTTCCAGGAAGAGAATCCGGCCGTATCCGCTGACCGACATCCATTCCACAAGTCGCTGTGTGATATCCACCTTCCATCTTACGAGGAGCCGGTAAGCTTCATCCCATTGCTCAAGGGAAGTTTCGGCAAATGTGGCGGCCGGGGGTCCTCCTGCATTGATGAAAGCACCCTGAAACTCACGGTGGCCGGGAATATTGAAAAATTCATCCAGTGTCGCAGGCCGCGTAAGATCTCCTTCATATATTTCGATCCTGGTTTCTGAAAGCTGTCGCAGCGCTTCCAGCCGCGTGCGGTCGCGTGCCACGGCCGTTACCAGAGCTCCCTCGGATACCAATGCTTCCGTGACCGACCTTCCGAATCCGCTCGATGCTCCGCAGACAAGGAATTTCTGATTGGTGATGTTGAGATTCATTTTTATTTATAATTAAGCGGTTTCTTACTTCTAAGATAAGCACTGCGAAGAGGCATTTTGTTTATTTTAGATAACGGAAAGAAAAAAATATTCAGGCTTATTAACGCATCATTAAGAATATGAATAGGTTAGGTATTTTTTTTTACAGTAAAACGGATGTTATATAATAGCTAAACATTCATGTAAATTTCAGAAAAAATTCAGAGAGAATTAATAAATTTAATAGCAGCTAGCCGGTGCTAAACTAAGAAAGAGATCGTCCAATTTCGATCCTGCGGATATGGAGAGGCAGAAGGGAAAATATACTGCAGATGAAAGAGTTTGCTTAACTGGTATTCAATATTAATATAACCCACTATGAGAACACTACTCGTCTACGAAACCACTCACGGGTGCACAGAGAAGTGTTCCCTGAGACTCCGGGAATTACTGGAGGATAAACCTGACATTGTCCGCCTGAGGCGACCCGGAAAAATCCGGCTCAGTCTTTACGATACGATCATCATCGGAGGATCCATTCACGCCGGGATGATGCAATCCAGGGTACGGAATTTTTGCCAGGAACATCTGCCAAAATTAAGGAAAAAAAAGATCGCGCTTTTCATCTGCTGCATGGAGGAAGGTGCCAGGGCCGCAGAGGAATTTGGAAATGCTTTCCCTGATGATTTGCAAAAAAATGCCGTAGCAAAAGGGATCTTCGGAGGAGAGTTTGATTTTGAGAGAATGAATTTTTTCCAGCGAGCAATTGTTCGTAAAATAAAAGGCATCAATGCTTCCGTTTCTCGGTTGAAAGAGGATGAGATCATAAAGTTCGCCAGGGCTCTTAATGGCACTGTCGCCGGATGATGCCGGTGAAGCAAGAATTTTATAATGCGGTCTTTCTATGCCTCTATTATGCTTTTTATTCTTTCAATTTGTTTTTGTTTGTTGACTTCCCGAAGCTTTCTCGCCGTCCTGGTGAAGTATTGGTGACCTGAAATGAACTTCAGTTGCATTTTGTTCCACTCGTTCAGGCAGTTTATCTTATTCTGTTCTTTCAGTTCCCTGTACAGGGTGTTCGATACTGGGATCATATCGCTTCTTCCAAGATAATCCAGATCCGCATCGCAAATGATCTTCTGAAGGAGGGCTTTTGGGTTGGGCGGGAGCTTTGTGGCCATGATGATGTCGCATATCCGGTTGATCTGGCCGCCGGAATACCCATATTCCGGAAGTATTTTCCTGGCAAAGACAGCCCCATGATATTCATGATCATCATAATTGACTACGTGGCCCAGGTCATGGAAAAGAGCTGCTGTTTTGAGCAGCAGGATCTCTTCGTCACTCACTCCTTCAGCCCATCCGATAAGCTCCACCTCGGTCACTACGTCGACTGTATGTTTAACATTGTGATAATAGAGATACGCCGGGAGTTCCTTTTCAAGTTTATCCAGAATGATTTCCTGGATATCTGTGAACTGAATAAGTTTGAGATTTATATCAAATTTATCATTGGGAAGGGAACCGTGACCATCGATCGTGAATTCAGGCCGAAGTGACTTCACTGAAAATAGTTCAAGATCATTTTTATACTTGACCGGCATCTTCCCGGAGTATTCACAAAGAAAGAACTCTTTAACCAGTTCGTAGGTCATCACAGAAATGACGATGCCGCCGTTCTCGGAATAATTCTGCATCCGTGAAACCATATTCACCGTATCTCCTTTAATATCGTAGGTGATTTTCTTCTTCCCGTTTACATTCGCCATGACAGACCCGGTATGGATGCCGATCCGCAATTCCCAGATCTGATGTTCTCTTCCTGAGACTTCATGGAGTTTGGAAAGATAAATCTGCATCTCCACAGCTGCCATCACCACCTGAACCGGGTTGGTGATATTTTTCGTGGGAATGCCGCCGGCCGCCATGTAGGCATCTCCGATGGTTTTGATCTTTTGAATGTTATATTTTTTCAGGATCTCATCAAATTTGAACAGGATCTCATCGAGTTCATCCATCACTGCTGCGGAATTCATTCCTTCGATGATCTTTGTGAAACCATGGATATTGGCATAAAATACAGTCACCATATCGAATTTCACCCCGCCGTTATTAAGGGCAGTTGATCCGTTTTCACCTTTCCTTGTTCCCGGGAGGGTAGAACCGGTTTTAAGCTCAACTATTTCCTCCTCAAGATGGGTAACATTGACCTTCAGCTTTTCATTCTCCCGGATGAGATCCTGGATTTGTTTGACCAGGTATGCAAATCGACGAAGTAGGTTCTTGCTGGAATTGCTCATGGAAGTTATAGCGTAGTAAGAGATTTTCTTGTTTTTTCAGTGGCATTTTAATAGGATCACCCGTTTTAAAAAAATCTCCTGGGAGCTTCCCGGGTTTTTCCGGGTAACGCTCTGGCCGGATTGTTTCTAACCTTCCGGGAAAATCTGATCAATAAAATGTATATTTGATGCTCCTCTGATACGCAGAAATGACATGAATTGTTACCGGTCCGGCCGAAGATTTGAAAGAAGATATGCCCGGTTGCCGGACAAAAGCTATGTTTTTTGATTTTGATTTTAACTCGTAATCCGATTTTCGAATGAAACCGTTAATTTCCTTACTTCTGTTGATCTTGCTTTTCCCGGCCGTTTTTGGCCAGGGGAAGGAAGAAAAATTTACTGTTGTTTTTTACAACACGGAGAACTTGTTTGACACCATCGATGCTCCGTCGGTAAATGATGAGGAGTTCACCCCTGGCAGTGAAAAAAAATGGAATACGGAGAAATACCTGAAAAAGCTGAAAGACATTTCGAAGGTTTTAAGCGATGCCGGTGGTGAGGATCTCCCCGATGTTATTGGTCTTGCTGAAGTCGAAAACGAAACCGTCCTGAAAGATCTCGTAAATACGCCCCTTCTTGCTCCCGGGAAATACAGGATCGTTCACGAAGATAGTCCGGACGAAAGGGGTATCGATGTGGCCTTGTTATATCGTCCAGGCCGGTTCGTATATATCAGTCATGAAAAGATACCAGTGGAATTTCCGTTTGATTCCCTTTTGACAACACGTGATATCCTGTATGTTAAAGGTAAGGCGCCCGACGGCAGGGATTTGCATTTCTTCGTGAATCACTGGAGTTCCCGGTATGGCGGTACAGAATCCTCTGAACCGAAGAGAATGTACTGTGCTGTCGCCGTGCGCAGGCGAATTGACCTGCTGATGACACGCGAGAGCAATGCCCGCATCGTTGTGATGGGTGATTTCAATGACGAACCCACGAACCGCTCGATAATGGATATTCTTCATGCAGGCGATAAAAGAAAGAACATCTATCCCGGTGACCTGTATGGTCTTTTTTATGAAAGACACAACAGCGAGAACCTCGGTTCCTACAATTACAAGGGTGAATGGAACATGTTTGACCAGATCATGGTGAGCTATAACCTGATCGACCGTGATGACGGGCTGACCTGCCACTTTGGTTCGGGCGAGGTATTCCGGGAACCATTCATGATATTCAAAAACAAGGAAGGTGTTGAGGTTCCAAACAGGTCATATGGCGGCCCAAACTATTACGGGGGTGTGAGCGATCATTTTCCCGTCCGGATTGTTTTTGAAAATAAAGATTAAATGCGGAATTCGTGAGTTTCAAGATCACTTCTGATTATATTCCTACCGGTGATCAGCCGGACGCTATAAACCAGCTTGCAGAAGGACTGCAAAACGGGGATTCCTTTCAGACACTGCTGGGAGTTACCGGTTCGGGAAAAACCTTCACCATTGCAAATGTGGTGAACAAGGTTGATCGCCCGACGCTCGTACTGAGTCATAATAAAACACTTGCCGCCCAGCTTTACGGGGAATTCAAACAGTTCTTTCCTGAAAACAGGGTCGAATATTTCGTCTCCTATTATGACTATTACCAGCCGGAGGCCTATCTGCCGGTTACAGATACGTATATTGAAAAAGATCTCTCCATTAATGAGGAAATCGAAAAACTGAGGCTTAGCACAACTTCCGCTCTTCTTTCCGGACGGAGGGATGTACTGGTTGTATCCTCGGTTTCCTGTCTTTACGGCATTGGTAATCCGGAAGATTTTCATAGCCATACTATTGAGGTCAGGAGAGGGGAGAAGATCAGCCGTAACGTATTTCTTCGAAAGCTGGTCGATGGCATGTATGCCCGGAATGAGATCGAATTTAAGCAAGGCACCTTCCGTGTCAGGGGGGATACAGTGGATATCTTTCTTGCCTATTCGGACTATGCGTACCGGGTAAGTTTCTGGGGAGACGAGATCGACACCCTGCAGACCATCCATCCCATCAGCGGCAGTACCCTTGAAGAGCATGAGAATGTCGTGATATTTCCGGCCAACATATTTGTGACAGCCAAACACAGGCTGAAGACGGCCATCGAGGAGATCCAGGATGATATGATGAAACAGAGCGCATACTTCAGGGAAATTGGTAAACATCTTGAGGCAAAGCGCATCGAGGAAAGAGTGACCTATGATCTTGAAATGATCCGTGAGCTTGGCTACTGCCCGGGGATCGAAAATTATTCCCGGTATTTTGACGGAAGGGATCCGGGGACGCGGCCTTTCTGCCTGATCGATTATTTTCCCGATGATTTCATTATGGTCATTGACGAAAGCCATGTGACAATCCCACAGATCAGGGCGATGTACGGCGGAGACCATTCGAGAAAACAGACCCTCATCGAATTTGGTTTCAGGCTTCCTGCAGCCATTGATAACCGGCCGCTTAAATTTGAAGAATTCGAATCTTTAACGCCCCAGACGATTTATGTTTCGGCCACCCCGGCTGATTACGAGCTTGAAAAATCAGGCGGGGTGATCGTGGAACAGGTCATTCGCCCCACCGGGCTTATCGATCCGGAAATCGAGGTAAAGCCGAGTATGAACCAGATCGATCACCTTATCGGGGAGATCCGGAAGAGAGTGAAAATAGATGAACGCATCCTTGTAACAACACTTACAAAAAGGATGGCTGAAGAGCTGACCACTTACCTGGTGAGGATGAATATCCGGACACGGTATATACATTCCGACATTGATACCCTTGAAAGAGTGGAGATCATGGATGGGCTGAGGGCGGGTACTTTCGATGTACTTGTGGGGGTTAACCTGCTCCGGGAAGGGCTGGATCTTCCCGAGGTGTCCCTTGTCGCCATCCTTGATGCCGATAAGGAAGGATTTCTTCGCTCTGAGCGTTCACTGACACAGACTGCAGGAAGGGCGGCACGTCACCTGAGTGGCAAGGTGATCATGTATGCCGACAAAATGACCCGGTCGATGCAGAAAACCATTGACGAGACGAACCGTCGCAGGGAGAAACAATTGAAATATAATGAAGAGAACCAGATCATCCCCCGGCAGATCATACGGGCCAGGAGGTCGCTTCTCGGTGAGATGATGCAGGGTCGGAATGATAATAAGTATTATTCCGAACCTGAGCGCACCAATGTTGCAGCTGATCCGGTTGTCCGTTACATGGAATCGGAGGCACTTCAGAAAACCATCGACAAGACGCGGAAATCCATGGAACGGGCTGCCCAGAAGCTTGATTTCATCGAAGCGGCACGGTTGCGGGATGAGATGTACGATCTGGAGAAGATACTACGGGAGAGGGATGTATGATATTCGTATAAGAGATTTCAGGTGGTTTGAAATGGTTTGAAAATGGTTTGAAATGGTTTGAAATGGTTTGAGAATGGTTTGAAATGGTTTGAGGATGGTTTGAAATGGTTTGAGAATGGTTTGAAATGGTTTGAAATGGTTTGAGAATGGTTTGAGAATGGTTTGAAATGGTTTGAAAAGGTTTGAGAATGGTTTGATGTTGTTTCACATTGTTTCAGTGGTTGCAGGTTGTTTGTCTTAGAAGATCTTTTTCCCCGGAGGGGATCCATTGTATTAGCCACGGTAACGCCCGTGGTAAGGAGGACGCACGCATCGAAACCCCGCGGGGTTTAATAATTATGTTTCAGATGGTTTCAACTCCCTAAGGCAAATCACCAAATAATCTTCATCCGTTCCGATAGCCATCGGAATCCGCACAAATCCGTCAAATCCGTGTTCCTCTTCTACTTCACCAAATCACCAAATCACCAAATTCTTTTGCTCTGCCGGGTTGAATTTTTTTGTTCTGTTTTAAAAAAGAAAAGGCTGTTATTAACAGCCTTTCCAGTCAGTATTGATTAAATATGTTATTACCCCAGGTAAGTTTTGAGAAGCTTACTTCTTGAAGTATGCCTAAGCCTTCGGATGGCTTTTTCCTTGATCTGCCTGACCCTTTCGCGGGTAAGACCGAATCTTTCCCCGATCTCTTCGAGAGTCATTTCCTGGTTACCGATTCCGAAGAAAAGCCTGATGATGTCTCTTTCTCTTTCCGTTAGTGTTGCGAGTGCCCTGTCAATTTCCTTTGAAAGGGATTCTTTAATCAGGGCACGGTCGGCATTCGGAGAATCATTGTTTACAAGGACATCGAGCAAACTGTTATCTTCCCCCTCGATAAAAGGAGCATCAACAGATACATGTCTTCCCGAAACTTTCAGGGTGTCGGTGACTTTTTCCTTAGGAAGTTCAAGGGCATCAGCCAGTTCTTCAGGAGTAGGTGTTCTCTCATTCTCCTGTTCGAACTTAGAAAATGCCTTGTTGATCTTGTTCAGAGAGCCAACCTGGTTCAGAGGCAGCCGGACAATCCGTGATTGCTCGGCCAGAGCCTGAAGGATGGACTGACGGATCCACCATACCGCGTAAGAAATGAATTTAAATCCACGGGTCTCGTCAAATTTTTCAGCCGCCTTTATCAATCCGAGATTGCCTTCGTTAATCAGGTCGGGAAGGCTTAAACCCTGATTCTGATACTGTTTTGCAACCGAAACGACAAACCTTAGATTTGCGCGCGTAAGTTTCTCCAATGCCAGCCGGTCACCTTTCTTGATCCTTTGCGCCAGCTCCACTTCCTCTTCAACTGTGATTAGCTCCTCTTTTCCAATCTCCTGCAGATACTTGTCTAATGATGCACTTTCCCTGTTGGTAATTGATTTTGTGATCTTTAATTGTCTCATTATTCCTCCCAAAAAATTTGCTGCAAATTTAGACTATTTTCATATACAATTCAACTTTATTTGACCATTGACATAAAGCATAAAAGACCTGCACATGCAAGTCTTTTATGCAAAGAGTTTTACATTGTGCGTTGATTATCCTATAAGCCGAAAGCGTAATATGCTATCATTCCGTCGGGGTAGATCCCTTCCACATATACACCGCCTTTTATACCTCCAAGAACACTCTTAAGATCCTCTACACTATTGACGGGTTTATTATTGATCTGAGTGATTATAAATCCTTCGCGGACACCGGCTTTTAGTAATTTACCGGCTGAGAGCGAGGTGACTTTCACCCCATGGTCAATACCAAGTGATTTCATTTCCTCCTTACTAATGGATTCAAAACCACCGCCAAGGAGTTTAAGGGTTTCGCTTTTCTTTACAACGTCCGTATTGCCTTCCCTGTTACGAAGGGTGACGTCAAAAAGTTTCTCTTTACCGTCCCTGGAAACCTTTACATTCACCTTATCATTTGGCCTAAAGCGACTTATTTGTTCTTGTAACTCAGAAACATTATTAACAGGCACATTGTTCACCGATAGAATAACATCCCCTTTTTTCATACCTGCCTCCTGGGCGGCACCCGCATCGGAAACGCTGTTAACATAAACGCCGGTTGTGCTGTTTAAATTGTTCGAATTTGAAAGTTCCTGTGTTACATCCTGGATGGTGACACCGAGGAAGGCTCTTTGCACTACGCCGTATTCCATCAGGTCGCCAACAACTTTCTTTACAATACTGACCGGTATGGCAAATGAATTACCTGAATAGGAACCGGTCCGGGATGCAATGGCAGTGTTGATACCTACCAGATTACCCTGCGTATCCACAAGTGCGCCACCGCTGTTTCCGGGATTCACTGCCGCATCTGTCTGAAGGAAGGATTCAATGGCAAACTGGCCTCTGAGAATATCTATATTACGGGCTTTCGCCGAGATAATCCCGGCTGTGACAGTGGATGTCAGGTTATAGGGATTACCTACCGCAAGTACCCACTGGCCGAGTTTCAGATCATCGGGATTTCCGTAGGTGAGGTAAGGAAGGTTTTTTGCGTCGATTTTGAGAAGGGCAAGGTCCGTGCTCGGATCGGTTCCGATAACTGTAGCCTGGAAAGACCGCCGGTCATTCAGGACGACTTCAATTTCATCCATCTGGTCCACCACATGATTGTTCGTTATTATGTAACCGTCATCGGAGATAATAACCCCGGAACCGAAAGCTTCAATCGGCTGCGGTTGCATATTTCCGCGATCACCAAAGAAGAAGTCATATAGCGGATTATCCGAATAGTTGTTTTCCCTTGTTGACTTTACTTTCACATGCACAACGGCATGGACTGCCTTTTCAGCCGCGAAAGTGAGGTCCACCGTACCTTCGTTGGCATTGGATGAACCGGGTAAATTGGTGTATAACATGCTTTGCTGACCTGTCACATTGGCAACTTGCTGATCAGGCTGAAAAAACTGAGAATATGCCCAAACTGCTGCAACGGCAGCAATCACGGCAATGGCGAGCGTTCCGAGAAATCTTTTTGTTTTCATAACAATACCTATTAAATTATCTAACTTTAACAAAAAATTACCATGTTGGCAGTACTCAAATACTATGCCCCGATGTACTGAACAATTGTGCCGGGTATGCCTATAACGCTAAAGGAATCAAAGTGTTGCGGGTTCCCGGGTAATTAACCTTTTTTAACACAAACTGCCATGATAGTGCTCTTCGAAAAATATCACGGTGCTGGTAATGATTTTATTATCGTTGATTGCCGCGAAATGGATGAATCCTATTTTTCAACAGACCGTGTGAACTTTCTCTGCGACAGACATTTCGGTATCGGAGCAGATGGGCTGATCCTCCTTCTGAGCGATGCTTCTTCCGATTTCCGCATGAAGTATTTTAACTCCGACGGCCGGGAGGGTACAATGTGCGGGAACGGTGGCAGATGCATTGTGGCATTTGCCTCAGGTAAGGGTCTGATAAAGGAAAAAACGGTATTTACAGGAATTGACGGCATTCATGAGGCTGTTCTCAATAACAACGGGACCGTGAGTCTGAAAATGATCGATGTCACCGGAGTAATCTTACTGGAAGACGGTTACCTACTGGATACGGGCTCAAAACATTTTGTAACCCGGAGAGATAATCTGGAAAGGATTAACGTTTTGGAGGAGGGCAGGAATCTTCGTAACCAGGCCCGGTTTGGTGATGAAGGGGCAAATATCAACTTTATCCGGATCGGAAAACCCAATGAATTGTCTATGCGAACCTATGAAAGAGGAGTCGAAAATGAAACGCTTGCCTGCGGGACCGGAGCCGTGGCATCTGCCATCTCTGCATTTATCATGACTGCACCTGACAAAACTTCATTTATCCTGAAAGCGCCCGGCGGAGAACTAACTGTGAGTTTCAGGCCGGGAAAAGATGGTTCATTCAGCGATATATGGCTCGAAGGACCGGTAAAATATGTCTTCCGCGGAGAAATCAAGATCTGATGCACCTCCCGGCATCCTCATTTTTTCACGGTGAGCATTGGCAATAAACAATATTTAATTCATCATAGTTGAACTTTGAGGGCTACGATCCGGAGCGCATTTTTTATGTTGGATATTTTATGCGGAAAGTTGATACTGTGGATTTTATTGCACTATCTGAGGATCAATGCGGTTAAAACTCTTCACGAAATGAGTTTTTAAAAGATTAAGGATCCCGGACCGGGGAGGTTTTACCGGTAGGTATACGTGCGGGTTGACACCCGACGATCGCTGCCGTTAACCGAAGTTTTTTTAACCCAGTTTCCCATTACATCATAATCATAAGTATTCCTGATGTTTCCCTTTTCCCGGCCCCGGCTGTCAAGGATTTTCTGATTTTCAATAAACCCTTCATTATTGTATGTCAGTAATATGGATCCGGAAGGCTGTCCATCAGGATTGAGGAAATCAATTTTGGTAACATGGTGATTGTTATCCCATTCCAGCTCGATCTTCTCCTGTAACGTGCTGTCCGGCTTGAGATAATCCGTCTCCGAGATCTCACCTGAGGGATTGTACCTGAATTTTTCCATCCCCATCAGAACATTGGTATGAGCCCTATACCGGCTGATCAGGTTGATGTCATTATCTGAATCATATGAAAATTTCATGTAAAAAACGATGCTGTCATTCATAACCCGGTTTGCATGAGAGTATCTGTCATTTTTCTTGTCAACAAGCCAATATTTATTTATTTCCCCGGAGGGGTATGATACTTTTGTGACCAAACCTGTCGTATCAAAATATGCAGTGAACGCCGGTGCCGAGCCGTATAATGCCAGTACGGCCGGTTCATCCACACTGTCGCCCGATAACTCCGGTATGGCAGAAGGGCTGTTATTCTCCTCCAAAATAGCGATCACTCTGCCATTCAGAATTTCCGGTATAAAGCGATACGGAGTAAATAGCCCGAGCGTAACATGTACATTCAGTTTTTCCCTTTCTCTGCAATTTGTGATAATGCTGGCAAACAGAACTACCAGAAAAAGCCGTATTATGCTCATTATTCTTTTACCTGTCATGGTCTCATTTCCCGTATTCACCCTATAATTTTATGCCAGTCCTTCCGGCCGGCGAAAAGGAAACAAATCTTCGGGGGAGTGGTTTTATCCTCTAACATGCAGGTAAAAATGCCTGATCAGGGTAGGACAGGGTCCGTAAATCAGGGAAAACAAATCTATAATACCATTGTTATATCGCATACTAGAATCCATAAAAACACAAAGGATGATGACGATAACAGAAGTTGTGATCGCGGACGGATGCACTGCCTGCGGGCTTTGTGAGGAGATCTGTCCGGAAGTATTCGAACTGCAGGATGAAGCAGTAGTTAAGGAAGGTGCAGATTTCAGCAAACATGGGGATGAAATCAGGGAAGCCGCTGAAAGTTGCCCGGTGGAGGTGATCATCTACAAAGAGAAATAATATTTCCTTTGCCGTTAGTAATAATCATTGACCTGGTTAAATTGTTTCACCGGGGAAGCAAAATTCCCGGTCAGAATATTCTTCCGGTAGTTTCAGCTCAACCGGAAAAGCCTGCCAACTCTTCGTTCAAGAAGAAACACTTTATTGAACCGCGTATCGGAAAGGCGCATTAATTCCCCCGGATCCGGAATGCCGGGTCCGTTCAGCGCCACATCCACGATCAGGAGCAACCAGTAGTACCTCAACTTCTTTTGCTGGTACAACCTTAATTTTTCTTCCTTGTGAATGACCGTTTTCCGGATCATTTCAGCGCCTATGCCAGGAGTGACAAAAACCCCGGCATCTTCCCAGGCTGATTCGGAAATGCCGGGAAAGCGGAAAATAGTTACCGAATCGAGAAGTTCCCTAAGCCCGCTGATTATGAAATGCATATGGAAGGCTTCGCCGGGACGTTTCCCTTCCGTCCGGCTAAGTATTGTTTTTGCAATGATACCGGCAGAAGGGACGATCCTACCGGGTTTCAATACGGCATCTTCCCTGAAATACAGCGCAACATTGATCTTTAGGTCGCTATAGTATTCAAAAATATCGCGGCAGTGAAGCAGCAAAAGTTTTTTTGTGAGGTTACCGGGCGAATCGGAAGAAACTTTTTCCGCATGGTACCTGTCCATCACATGGGTAATCTCGATGCCCAGAGAATTCCCCGGCCCGTCTTTTACGATAAAGTCGGGAGACTCCGTCCGGATCAGTTTACCGGAAGGAAAGTCATCGTAGAGATACCGGAACAACTCGATATTGTTCAACTCATCGGAATACTTTTCCATAACCGGATCG
Source organism: uncultured Bacteroidales bacterium (assembly GCA_963771005.1). Classification (GTDB taxonomy): domain Bacteria; phylum Bacteroidota; class Bacteroidia; order Bacteroidales; genus DASQZK01. The sequence continues at coordinate 1,337,543 of CAVYRO010000002.1, read as the reverse complement.
GAAGATTTGCCTGCAATATACTATGAAACCCACATGATTGATGACAACACAAAGGTAACTTTATAATAATCGATCATGTGGGTTCCAGCATACCATTAAAATCAAATTTATTATATAATAAAAACGCACAAATTCATTCCGACAGTTCCTTAAACCGGAAAAAAATTTACCGTGATTTGATCCTCAGCGCAAGCCTGTCCGGCCGGATTTCGTTTTTAAATCAGGCCCGGCGGGTGCTGATCTTCAGGGGCAGATAAATGGGGCATGTTCCTACCAGGCTGGTCAATATCAGGATTCCTCCAAGGATGAGAAGAACAATACCCAGGATGCCTGTTATAGTTTCCGTGAAGAAAAGAACTGCGATAACTGCTGCTAAAAAGATGCGGATGATTTTGTCGGTTGTACCTACATTTTTTTTCATGGCTTTGAATTTTAAGGGATGAATAGTAAAACCTGTATAATTCATTGCTAAGTTACGGCAGGTATCAATGGAAAATGGTGACCTGGGTCACAAAGATCAAATAATTTTTATCCCTTCCGGCATTTGTTTTATAATGCCTTGGATTTCAAATCTTTTAAGGATTCTTGAGATAACTTCCCGGGCGGTGCCGAGGCTTTCGGCTATTTGTTTATGGGTTAAAGCAAGGGTCTCTTCGCCGGTGATCTCCTTCCGGCGTTTAAGAAAATCAAGAAGCCTTTCATCGAGGGAATCGAACAAGAGATGATTGATCGTATCGATAAGGTCGGAATAACGTGTATTGAACTGGCCGAAAAAGAGTAAATTCAATTCGGGAAAACGGCCAATCCATAGCCTGATCTTACCCGATGGCAGGAGTAAAGCCTTTGTATCCGTTTCAGCAATTGCACTGACTCTGCCGGGCTCGTCCCTGAGGACCGCTGAGAAGGACATGATACAACTTTCTGAAGGCTGAATGTAATAGAGGAGTAATTCTTTTTCGGGGTTGCTTGTGAAAACTTTGATCAGTCCTTCAAGAACGATGGGTACCACCTTTACATATTCTCCGGGCTTCAGGATGATATCCCCTTTTTTGAAATCCACTGACTTTCCATGAAGGATTATTTCATTCTTCAGATCAGCCCCAAGAATCCCGAGTTTTTGCAATCCGCTATTCATATTCTTTTCCCGGAGGAATATCGATGAAAAGATAAGGTTATCCGATACAGGAAGATCTCAGGAGGATTGCCCTGTTGGCCCGTGAATCCCCGGATCCACGTTTTTCTTTGGCTATACGGATCATCCGTAATTCTTTTTCATCTTTAACTGGCAGGAACGGATGTCTTTTTCAAGTAGTTGAAGATTTCTGCGATATACTCCGGTTGGCTTCCCCAGAGCCTCCATCTCCCGGATCATATGATCAATGATAACCATCTTTTTTCTCGACTCATAGATCCTGACCAGGAGATTTTTAAAATTTGCTTTATTTTTAATCATGGCGGCAGAGTTTTTTCTAAAGTTACTGGCAGATTTCGTGCCTTTTTAATGCTTCCTGTTAAGTTATTAACAGGAGAGATGAATTTATCATCAAACTCGCCGGATTTAAATCCGGAAAAACTCCGGGGCCGTATACTGAAATTATCTGTGGGGCTTCTTTATGGAAAGACAAACTTTAATTTTACAATCCCCACTCTCTGAATGGAAATACAACCCGCAATACATTGCAGGTACATTGTTTCAGAAATTCCGGGTAACCGACCCCTTTTTTTATTTTAACGTATGCCGCAAGGTTTTGGTTGAAATATACCCGGATAAATTATATGTTATAGAGAATGTTTTTGATGAACTGTCAGATTTGAAATAAGTATCGGACAAAACTATACTTTAAGGAATATTTTTTTACGGTAGAGGAAATATAAAAACAGCCAGCTAACCAGGAAGTAGGCAACTGCCGACCAGAAGACCTGGTTAGATTCCGGTGCGAACCTGATCAGTCCGCCGAAGAAGTAGTTTGCGGTACTGGAAAAATTGATCATTCCTGCCTGTGCCAGGTAGATTGTTATGGGATTCAGACCGATAACCACAAAGGGAAAAGCCCAGAAACGGATATTCCAAATATCCATGATAAGGTAGAACAGGGACAGGAAGAGAAGGCTGAACCCTGCTGTTATCAATACGAAGGAGCTGGTCCATAGGTTTTTGTTGATGGGCAGCACAATATTCCAAAGCTGTGAAAGGAGGAGGAGAACGATTCCCGAACCGGCCATGATGGCCAGTTTACGATATGGCGGCAGAGTAATGTTTTTTACCCGCAAAAGATGGCCTGTCAGCATACCCAGCAGTGCAGTGGATATCGCGGGCACGGTGGAGAGTATGCCTTCCGGGTCATGCACCTTGAGATAGAGCCGGCCCGGCAGAAAGAGCCTGTCAATATAGCCAACGATGCTCCCCTCCATGGAAAGGTCTCCCGCCCCATGACCGGGAACAGGGATCAGGGCCAGGATTGCCCAATATCCCAGGAGAATGATGCAGCACCATACAGCCTGCCATTTCACACCCGAATTCATCACGATAAGAGCTGCAAACATCCATGCCAGCCCGATGCGACCGAGTACACTGGCATATCTCAGGTGCTCGAAATCGAAACGAAGCAGGCCGTTGTATACGATTCCCAGGAATACGAGTATAAGTCCCCGGCTGATAACATGCCTGTAGATCTGTCCCCTTCTCTGCCCGTTCGCCCTGCGTTTGTTCAGGGAAAAGGGGAAGGTCACCCCGGCAATGAACAGGAAGAGTGGGAAGATCAGATCAAAAAAATGGAACCCGTTCCATTTCACATGTTCGGTCTGGATGTCCAGCCAATGAATGAACCCGGAATGTCCGCCTTCGGCAAGAGCATGGACCATCAAGGCTCCACCGGCGATCCAGAACATATCAAATCCCCGGAGCGCATCGAGTGAGGCAAGGCGATCGGTAGTCTTTGTTTTCATGTAACAAGATTTAGCAGAATTTTAGGGCAGTGCAGGTCCGTTCAGGCATACCGGGTTCTGCAAAGAAGGATTAAATATAGGATTATTTGGTGAAATTGCAAATTTGAGATTTCAGGTTCCCGGGCACCTTAAAAAATATCAAAAAAGCGTCAGCATTGAATTTCGGACCTTATTTCTAAGGATTGGATTTTCATTCTGTTTCTCACAATGGTTAGAAACTTTCTGAAACCTGAAACCTTCTTAGTTTATTTCAAGTTCCCGCCAGGCGGGCAATTCAGGATAATTGCCATGAGGATTGGTCTGGTACCAAAAACATACGGAGGAAATATCCGAATGCTGGGGAAGATACCTCCCGTCCTTATGCCATCCCAGGTCCTGGATGGTTATCTTCAGATCCTTGTTAAACCGGACAGGATCCATGACGTGCCAGCGGTAGAGTCCGAACCGTTGCATTACATTGTAATGGCCGTCGCCCCGGATCACCTGTGGCAGGCCGGTATATGGAGTTGAGAATTCGGTATAATTTACGGATTCCACACCTGCTGCATTCTTTGAACGGCTATCGAAGTCGTACGAACCGCAGAAATAATCTTCCGTACCCGTTCCGCATATTGTCGGGAACTTCGTATCTCCATCGATATAGAATTTTATTTCTCCTTCGCCCCACCAGCCATTATTATGTACACCCCACGCCAGGTAAACTCCCACGTATTGTCCTTTTCCCTTTATACCGTCAACAATGGTATAGACTGAATTTTCGTCGGGATTTGCACGCCTGAACTGGGCATGGAAATACCCTGCGTCAGCCGGTACTTCCGTTAGGGTATAATCGACCTGGTAATAGAGTGTCATCGGATCCTTATCATTGATATTTTCCAGAGTTATCCTGCATTTTTTATGAAAAGGCATCACCCAATAACAATTAAAGGCGCTTCCGGGATTCACACAGACGGCGAGCGAGTTGACATGAGCATACTGGTTCCATCCCATACAGAAAAAATCACCTACGGGACACTCTACCGAAGGTTCGGTCTCATCATCCCAATATATCCGGATAATGGAATACCGCCAGTTCCCGGTTGGGGTCATCCAGATGTGCTGTATTGCCCCGGGACCGTCGATTTCGGCCATGGTGAAAGTCTCGCCCGACTGGATCCTGACATACGGGTTCACCTTCCATCCCTGACCCAGGTCACGGGCTGCAAAAGATGCATTGGCCACATTGGGTTTGTCCTTGTCCTCCGGAGAGGCCATCCCTCCTTTTCCTTTTTCACCCGTAATATTTTCAGGACTGATGGAGTAGGTTTTAGCATCTGATAACCGGTAAAGATTTCCCATATTCATTCCCAGCCCATTGAACTTTTCCTGGGAAAATACATTCATGAACAGAAAAGAAATGATGCCCAGTATTAAAAGATTTTTCTTCATAGCGGTAAATTTTAAGGTTATCATGAATAATCTGAAGATTAGTAGTTTCATAGCCGTATTTTGAAACTTTTCAAAACCGGGCTGATTTTGCGGATCCTATTTTTTCATCCAAGCCGGAAAACCCATAAGTTCCGGAGAGGCCATTCGACTGCGTAAGATGATGTTTATATTGCAATGTTTTAAAAAACCTGCTTTATCGTTGCTATTGGTACGCCAAAGATCTTCTCCGTGATCCGGCTTAACTGCTCTTCATCCCCCAAGAGGTGGAAAATCCGCTCTGTATGGGTTATTTTTTGTCCCGGTTCAAGAAGTGCTGCAGGTGATGAACTCTCAATTTCATAGAAAGGTCCCATCACCGAACCGTCTTCCGTCGGCCCGTCGTTATACGAATTTACCACATCCCCTTTTAACGGTTTATCCTGGTGCCCCCATTTCGAATTGACATACCGGGATGGCTGTTCCGGTTCAGAATGCCACAGGAGGGTCAATACCTGGCTTCCGGCATCGTAACTGCCACACCAGGAGAGGGCGGCGGCTGGGGAGATACCGATCTTGCTCCTGTATTTACCATCAATTTTGAAGTATATGATACTGTCTTTTATTTTTAAACGGTTTGCCGGAACTTTCCCGAAATAATCATCGGTCAGAAATTTTTCCGATCCGGAATTCTTCTCCTTACGGAACGGAATGAAAACCACACCCTGTTCTGAGGGATTGAACATGCAAAGCATCCAGATGGAGAGGAAACCACTGTTCTCATTCCAACTTTCATCTCCTTCGTTGGTGAGATTATTTTCAGACTCGAATGCCACCGATTTTATTGAATTTCCGGGCTTAAGGTGCAAATCCCTTTCAATGTCCTGAGGGGTAAGAAGTTTTACCGTCCTTTCGATCCCGATATTCAACTTAGTACCTGCCGCATTAGTGAGAGTAAATCTTTTCTTAAAAACAGCTTTTGAAGAGGAATGATTTACCATATCGAACGGTTCGGTATCCAATACTTCGGGTACCTTCCAGTTGGAAAAAACCTGTTCATCACCCTTATTGAAATAGATAGAGAATGGTCCGCCTTCCGGTCCGAGCCAGAGCCGTTCTTCGCCACCGTAAGGGTTGAATTGTTTGCTTACGGTGTCAGACCGGATCTGCTTATAGTTAATCCATCCGAAGCTTTTCCCGGAATCGCCTCCGGCAGCACTTGTCATCACCCTTCCCTGGTAACCGGGTACGATCAGGACCCTTGACCCGGAAGACGGGTCTTTAAGTTCAACCGTTTCGATATCCTGCTGCGCAAAAAAGGCTTTATCGTAAGCATAACTTCCTTCGACAGGGGATGAATCTGTACCGGAATTATTTTTATTGCCGGTGTTTGAACAGGTGGCAGTCAGTATTGAGAGGAGCATGAATGATGAATACTTCAGCAGGGAAAATAATTTTGGTTTCATCGTTACGTATTTGTTAGTTAGTGTTTGCCAGAAAACTCGATGACCTTCGGCTCCGCTCAGGGACCGGTGACTTCATTCGTTCATCGGATTGTCCGGTCCCTGAGCGGAGCCGAAGGGTCATCAGAACGGGAATTCAAACCGGCCTTCCTTGCCTTAAGACACGGAATCGTAAATTTGTTTTCAGCTTTAACTTTAATCGATTAAGCATTATATTAAGTTACTGTTCATTTGAAGATGGTCACTATCTTGCCAGTTATCCGGGCTTATTAAATTGCCGCCTATGCTTTCAAACATTCGGCATGCCTGGCTTCCGTGAGCGGAAAAAAGGAGAGGCCAGGTTCTGGTGCTGTTTTTCGGATGAACTAAGCTTTTGTCTTAAATCTCTGAATCACCGGCATTTTCAGTCATTTTTCCGGAGGTCAGCATCAACCGGCGATTGAAAAATTATGAGGAAACAAATTATGCTTAAACGATTTAATAAAGAAACCATGAAATATGTTTTACAACATAATTTGATGATGGTGATTTACAGATTGTTTGATTTGATGGTTTGTCGGAACCAATTTTTCCATCCAACAAAATCTTTGTCAGAGTTTGACAGGGTCATCAGTATTTCCCTGGTTCTAATTCTTGCCATAAACTATGACGGATCAGCTCCTCCTTTCGCTGAAGCTGTCAGGTTTGCCAGGGTCGCCCAGTCACCCGCTCACCTGTTTCGGATCTCCACCGTCTTGTTCCTGTCCAGTTCCACTTTCTGCTCCCTGCCTTTTACGGAAATGGTGTACGGGGAGGAATAATGTTTTTCATTTCCTTCAAAGTTGTATTCGGGAAGTTCGATCAGGATCTCCCCGTTTTCATTTGTACCGGTTTCTGTAACGGCCTTCCCGTCCTTGTCTGATATTCTGACTGTTTCATTGCTTACAGGTTTTCCGGCCGGACCGGATACTGTGACTCTGAGCGTCCAGAATACACTAAAATTATGATCCTGCTCCGTCGCGTCAATGGCAAACGTTCCGCCCTGTACATCGTTCGACCTGAACCGGACATCTTTGGCCACGCATTCGTCACAGCCCTCAAAACCGATGGAAAAAGTCTGGTCGGTGGCAGCGCCGAAGGGGATGATGGTATTGTCGTGCAGATCCGAATTCGAGGCCCCGCCGTAAATAGTCGCGATCCAGGCAGCCGGCACATTGGTCGTTATCGTATTCCCGTAAAATTCGCCCCCGAAGTATTCTGGTCCTCCGCAAATATATAAGGCGGCCGTCTTCACCTTCGAGCCGGGTTCGACCTTATTGACAAAAAAGGAATTGTTGTACACATAATTCTCACCACCGCTGGCGCTGTAGAAGATTCCCCAGGCCATAGGGATAAAACTTTCCGGTTCCGGATAATTTCTGGCTGTAATATAGATCTTATTGTCATGGATCCGGTTTCCAATAGAGGCTCTCGACGAGCCGGGTTTGGCGTGGTAGTCCCCGAGACGCACTGCCGCCGTACTGTACTCCTCCCTCCCGTATTCACAGGTGGGGGGAGAGGTCTCGATCCTGAAAGTATTCCCGGAAACTTCGGTATATCTCGACACGTAGATGCCCGATCCCTGCCGTGGCTCAAAGATGTTATTGTAAATTTTCGAGCTGTCGCCGGTTCCCATGATGCTGTAATGGTTGGTCACCGTCTGTTCGTTTACGAAGAGGTTATCGTGAACCAGTGAGTATTTGCCTTTGACCGAGAGGCAGCCTTCGCCGCCGTAAAATTCGGAATTACTTATCTCTGTCGGATTATCTCCACGGATGATCACTGAGCAAAGGCCTACGTGCCGCTGGATCAGAAAGGGCATATCCACATCGAACCGGCAGTCGTTGATCTCTGCATAGGGTATGTCTGCAGCCCCGCAGCTTATGCCGGAGGTCCTGATCCTTACGTTCTCGAGAATCACCTTTACATCGTTGGCAGAGGATTGGATCCCCCATGAAAGGATGCCCGCTACCCCGTTTTCTATTGTTCCGTTTTTAATAGTAATGGTACCCGAACCCTTAACCTGCGGTATGGTGGACAGCGGTTTCCCGGTCTTTGTATCCGCGGTATAATCAAAAAAGGAGGGAATGACGGGAGGGTAGGATTCCATGATGGCATGGTCATAGTCGGCGAGAGGTGTTGTCATATCAATAATGCCGATACCAACATCCATGGCTGGCCTGATGTCGATCTCATCCACAAGGCAATCGTTGACTGCCTTGACCCGGACCCTGTACTTTCCTGCAGGAAGACCGGTAAGATGGGCATATACAAATCCCCCGCCCAGACGCGGCCTTTTGTATTCTGCCGGGCAGCCCTGCCGGGTTTCGTCGCCATAGGAGGCTTTACATCTTACCTCATGCCCTTTCTCATCTTCCACATATACACTGACCTGCATTTCATCGCGGGGATATTTTTCCATGTCATGCCAGAAATGTCCGGTGACACCACACATGGCAAAATAGGACCGCCTGGCCACGGGCAGGTAAACGTAAGGTGACACGAGCTCATCGCCTGCTTTCAGACTCATCAGTTTTTTTCCAAGGAATACGTGAACATCGGCGGTGTTAACCACCTTTGCCCCCGGCGCTTTCGAAAGGTCCCATCCTTCGGTCCCATCCTCAAAACCGGAGTTTGGAATGTGGTTGTACTTCCCGTCAGCATACCCGACGCTATACCCGTTAAGGTCCAGTGTCACATCCTTTCCGAGAAAGAGGGTGCTTTTCTCGCTGGTAATATCATTCATTAGAAGATACGTAGCGCCTGCTTTCACCAGGTTTCCCGGATGTTTTACGGCGATCTCATTTCCCGTAGCTTCACGGTGCTCAACCGTGTGGTACTGAGCTATACCTGTTGAACATATGATTACCAGTGCTAATACAAGTATCGTTATCTTTTTCATATTTTACTTTTCCTGGATTTATAGGATCATTTTTTAGAACAAGATCGGCGGGTGAGCCGTCACGGTAGGTATCCCTGCGACCTTCGGCGAAAGCAAGCACCGTGCCCTTTTGGTTACATTCCAGAGATGGAACGCGGTAGGTATTAATGTTATCCTGTCCTCCAACAAAGTGCGGAGTTTCCCGGAAGAGAGGACGCCCGGATCATACAGGTGTTTGTGATCCTGGGATATGCCCCTGAGCGAAGGTAAAAAGGCCATCAATAACAAGAAAAGAAATGCTCTTTGCATTACTATATTTTTTCCTTATCGCAGACAATTTGTATCGCCATTATGCAGAAGGTTCCTGTCTTTTGAAAAGGCTGATGGCCACAGGAAGCATCAAAAGGAACGGGATGATCCAGATCACGACGTACGAAAATGTTTCAAACCAGTTAGTCAGGGTATAAACATGAAGTTTTTTACCAAAGATATCAACCAGGATATCGGGGGTGTAGGGATCTATGGCATCGGGATAATACAGACTTGCCATATCCTTGTAGGAAGCACGTACCAGTTCCGGGTTGGCCGAGATGGCCGCCGTGTCATAAGGTACCACGATCCCAAAATCGGGGTCCAGCATCCAGGTATCCGTATCGTCCAGTTCTGCCCGTACCACCACATGGTGTCCGCCTACATCAAGCAGTTCGGCTTTAATACCGTTGTCGAGAAGAACTCCCTTTACAATGGTCGAATGCGTAGAACAAAGTCCCACTCCCCGTTCAAGGTTCTTTTTGTAATTGCAGAATTCATATCTTTTGTATTTTCCAGGATTGATATAGGATGCCGCATAAAGCAGGTAGTTGTCCCAGGCGGGTACTCGGAGATGAAATTTTTCCGTCCCGTCGGCTTTCCAGTAATGGGCAAACCCGTTAGCCACTACATGGGTGATCCGCGTGCCGAAATCAACACCCGATTCACCCGGTTTCCTATTCAGCTGCTTCCTGATCTCCGGGTACCTTATGGTAACATCGTTCACCCTGTTGTGAAGGGTTTCCTCGAGAGTATATACCTCCGGATTCCTCATTGTCCTGAAAAGGCCGTAAATATTCAGGACCAGCAGAGCAAGACCGGTAAAAAACAGGATTCTGATAAAAATTTTCATTATTTAATAATTTTGATTTTAAAGGTATAATGGACCCCACATGATCAATTATTCTATGATTATCTTTGTACTTTATTTAGTATTTCCCGGAATCTTATTTATACCCGTTCAAACCCCGGTTATCAATTTCAGGCAGTTTCGTGTATGGCTATGAAAGGGACTTTATAAGTATTTGAAATACGATTTCAAAGATATAATAATTTTATGAAAGTTATAGTTGAAATTAGTATGAAATAACCTTTCGTTGTCAAATGGCAATTTAATCATCCTTACCCCATATTGCTCGTGTTGGGTATCAGGAGTGTTATGAGGTTATGAGGTTATGAGGTTATGAGGTTATGAGGTTATGAGGTTATGAAGTTATGAAGTTATGAAGTTATGAGGTTATGAGGTTATGAGGTTATGAAGTTATGAAGTTCGTTAAAATGTAAACTCCATAACTCCATAACTCCATAACTCCATAACTCCATAACTCCATAACTCCATAACTCCATAACTCCATAACTCCATAACTCCATAACTCCATAACTAATATAATCATGTAGTTGGCGCTGACTTGATGCCGGTCCACGAATCTGACATGATGATAAGGAAGAAAATTTCCCGGATTTTCACTTAAAATAGGAAAGGGTTTTTAAATCAATTCAGCAACCTCCTGCGGCAACATGTGTTTTTGCCCTTCGCCTGATCTCAACCGGTTTTTTCTCTGTTTTTGTAATTACGGCTGTTCCTTGTCCGGGATCAGCCATTTCAGCAAAATCATACCGTGGGATTCCCATTTCAAAAGTTGGATCGGCTTTAGTGGCAGTCAGATCATTTTTGTGTTGAACGTAATAACCATATCCGCCAGGTAATACTTTTACATTGCTGAAACCTGCCTGTCTGAACAACATCCAGGGTCCGTTGGCCTGCAACTGGTCGTCGCCGTATAAGACCACAGTAATATTTTTCTCCTTGAGATCTTTGAGCCTTTTTATGCTTTCTTCCCGGGTTAAATCGTTTGCCGAAATATTTTCAGCTCCCGGTATATGCCCCTGTCCAAACGTAAAATTATCGCGTATATCAAAAAGAACTACAGTATGCATCTCGTTATTCAAAAAACCACTGAGTTCCCAGGGATAAAAACAGGCATCTTTCCGGTTCAAATCCTCAAGACTTTCATGAATGTCGAGGTTATAGGTCAGTAATGGTTTTGACATGGTCAACAGGCCAATCAGTAAAATAATTGCAAAAACAGATAGGGCAATTATCGTTTTCCATGGGTTTAATTCATGCACATGCATAGTCGGATTTTTTATGTTTATCTTCAGAATGCTTAGCAACCGCCGGCAGCAACATTTGTTTTTTCTCTTCGTCTGACCTGCACTTTGATTTTTGAGGCCTCCGTATTTTCGGATTTTGCCCCCGTAAAATAGATTTGTGCACCTTTGCGGAATGCATAGGTTTCGAAGGCTATGGCCGGTTCCGTTTCGCCGGGCTCCTTCGGATCGATGATGGTTTCCATCCAGCAGTTCAGTCCGCCTTTCATGACATACGTACTTCTGAAACCAAGGCGTTTGGTCAACACCCAGGCCCGGTCGGCTGCAATATCATCGTTGGCAACAAAAACTATTTTTGTACCGGGTATGCCAAAATAAGACATGTTATTCCTCTCCAAGAGACTATCCAGGGGAATGTTGAGGGCATTGGGAAGCGAAAAATCATTGAACTCAACTTCACTCCTCACATCAATGAGTTCCAGTGAAGGATCGTTTTGAATGATCCATTGGGCCACCTGGTCAGTGGAGACATACCTTGTCGGCTGGATTATTTCCTTCAACAATTGTTGGGGTTCAATCTGTTTCAGTTGCCTGTCTTTTTTAAGGACCAAAGTGCCAAAGGCCAAAAGGATCATTAACAGGGTAAGAAAAATATAATTTCTGTTCATTGGATTAGAATTTGTAGTCCGGGATATTTTTTCTGACACGTTTTTCAATAAACATGGTTCCCCAAAATGCGGCAAGTGCCACAACCGTGAAAGCCATAGCGAACCAGTGAGCCTCGATTCCGGTAATTTCAGTCAACGTAATATTTCCCAGGTAGCCGCTGTTGTAGAAGCCTGCGATATAAGGATAGACCAGGGTGAAACCGGCAATCCCCAGATAAAGTCCCACCGTAAATACAAGTCCGTCCAGTTTGCCGATGGCAATGGCAGTAAAACTTGTTCCCGGGCAAAAGCCCCCCATAATGAATCCGACGCCCATTATTACCCCGCCTGCGATCATAGGCGTAACATAGGTCGGCAGAATGAATATTTTTGCCAGATCGATCCATCCAAAATAGTCGAAGTAAAGCAAACCCACCATTGCCACAATAACTGCCGTAAAAAATACGCGTAATACCACGAAGTTATAGCCATAAAACACGCCGACAATATTCCGGGAAGATGAAAATCCTGAAGCTTCAAGAATAAATCCAAATGCTACTCCAAGAAGAATGGCAATGACAAAATCCCAGTCGCCACCAATTATACCATTAGGAATTAAAGGTCCCATAATTATTCTCTTTTAATGATTTTAGATCCACAATTTCCTGAAGAAATAGGCTACGGCATAGCCGGTCCCGAATATGACAAACATGACGATCACACCTCCAAGTGCAAAGGTTGCCGTGCCACTAAGTGCTGCACCGCTGGTACACCCTCTTCCGAATTGACTGCCCAGTCCAAACAATGCGCCGCCGATAAGGGCAAAAATAAGTCTCCTTCGGCCGGTGATTTTTGGGTTATGCTCAATGCGGAATTTTTTTACCCTGCCAAAAATGATCCCGGAGAGAAGACCGCCAATGAATATCCCGATAGATTCAAAAACAAGCCATGTATACAAAGGAGTGTGGTCGTCGCTGATGAACTGACTCGTATACGCATTTTCTTTGGCTTTTACGGGAGTAAGAGCTTCAGCGGTTGTAACTACCGTGCTTTTGATTGCTCCGCTGGCACCAAGTCCGCGACCTGTGATAAAAACGGTAAGCAGAACCAGCAGACCTAACAATACACCACCCAGGTAGGGATTGATATATCTTGGTTCGTAATTCATTGAAGTATTCATTATATTTTGATTTTAAAGGTATAATGGAACCCACATGATCGATTATTATAAAGTTACCTTTGTGTTGTCAACAATCACGGGGGTTTGATATAGTATGCGTATCAGGAATTTAATATAAATAACGGGTGATCTGTCCTGCTTCAACCATAACGAAACGGAACATCAATCCTCCAAACAGGATCAGAGCAGCGGGTATCCATTTGGGAACATGCAAACCCCATAGTTCGAGGGCTTCCAGTGTGGCCGGGAAGATCAGTCCGAGTAAAACAACAAATACCCAGAAACTCACGGTAAATGAACCCCCAAGGAATAATTTCGCAGCTTCGATTGCAGTTTCCGATCCGGCTAAAAATCCCATGAACAGGTGAATGATCAAAAAGAGCTCTATTACGATAAAAGCAAGGTCAATACGACTCAGCACTTTTCTCTCTTCGGCATCTTTACTGATCCATATTGTGGTTGCCAGTCCGGTGGAAAAACCTGAAACAAGGAATAAAGGCCCGAGGATAGATGTATTCCAGAGGGGACGGGCATTAAATGCCGACAATAATATCCCGGTGTAAATTCCGAGGATGATCGCGTAGATCATCATGACCCACGCCAGAGCAACCCGGTTTTTGATGGCCCATGCTTCAAAACGGTTTAAGAGCTTAAATTTCCAGTCCCATCCGGGAAATATCTCTTTCATATAACTACCGACCCAGATCAGCGATAAGGGCGTAATTATCATTAACGTCCATGCACCCCAATCCATAGGTGATTGCAGGCGGATCGTTGTATAAAGCTGCCAGAAATACATCTTGTGCTTTAAGTCCAGGAACAGGGCAGCAAGCCCCAGAATAAGAGCCAATGGAGCAATGACCGGTGCCCATTTCACTGTAGCTTGCATCTTTTGTTCTTTTCCCCTGACTACAAAATATCCGGCAAAGAACAGGATCCCGGCAGCAAGCCCACCCAGGAATAAGTACAGGGGTATTTGCCAGTGCCAGATATTCAGGTAAGGATCGATGTTCGGAATATTGCGTCCGCTTATAAATAATTCTTCCTTCATCTTAAACTGTTTTTAGCATTTTAGGTCAGAAAATACAATTGAGGTTTGGTACCTGCTTCCGGGGCCAGGATCTTCCATTTACGGTCTCTCAGTGCCATTGAAACATCACTGTTCGGATCATCCAGATCTCCGAAATGGAGACAATGTGTAGGACAGACATCAACGCATGCAGGATTTTGTCCTTTTTCAACCCGATGCAAACAGAAGGTGCATTTATCTACGTACCCGTCAGGATGCGGATAACGTGCATCGTAAGGACAGGATTGTATGCAGGCACCGCAGCCAATGCACTTATCGTGAGTTACTATAACAATTCCTCCTTCAACTTTATGACTGGCACCGGTGGGACAGCAACGCACACAGGGAGCATTTTCGCAATGGTTGCACCTTTCCGACCGGAATTCCAGGTCCAGACTCGGATAAGTTCCGGATATACTCTCCACGACCCAATCCCGGCAATAGCCGTGCGGAACGTTATTCTCCGTCTGACAAGCTACCACACAGTCGCTACATCCGACACATTTTTTTGTGTCAATTGCCATTGCAAACCTCATGCTTTGACCTCCTCTTTATTAATTGCAGGATCTTCTTTCAAAAAAGTGATAAAATTTCCTCTCATTCCGGCTCCCCCCATGACAGGGTCTACAGCGATCCGGGTGATCATCTCGCCATCACTTGCCCCATTGCCAAAGGCGCGTGACAATTTCGTATCGGAATGGCCGAAGCCATGAACCATATATACCGAATCCCAACGGATCCTCTCCGTGACACGAACAGCAATCGGGAAAGAAGTGACAGCCCCGTCCTGATTTTTCAACCATACTTTTTGACCCTTCTTTAACCCCCACAGATTAGCTACTTTGGGATTTACCCAGACACTGTTTTCATTCATCAGATCCCACAGGTTATGATTGTTGGATGTTCGGCTAAAGGTATGCATCGGGGCACGTCCATAAATCAGCCTGTAATAATTTTGCGGAGGTTCGGGATGTGGTGTGTAAACCGGCAGGGGATCAAAACCTTTATCTGCGAAATCAATCGAATACAATTCAATTTTTCCAGTATTTGTATTAAATGTAAAATCTTCGTTTTCACCAATATATAGAGGCCCGCTTTTTCTTGGAAATGCTTTAACCCCGATTTTTTTCATCTCTTCCAACGAAGAACCTAACTGTTTTAACTGCCAGTCGATCACTTCTGAATAATCATTGTAGTTGAAATATTCATGAAGCCCCAGCCGCTCACCGATTTGGCTGGTGATCCACCAGGCCGGTTTGGAATCGTATTTGGGTTCAACAGCAGGCATACGCAGAGCAATATTCGGAGTACGGTTTTGAGCTGCCCTCAGAAAGTCATATCTTTCCAGATAGGTTGCCTCCGGTAAAATGACATCGGCATATCCGGTAACTTCCATAGGCATGGTATCCATGACTGCAATAAATTCGACCGAACCGGCAGCTTCCTTAAATAATTCTTTATTGGGCATTGAAAGTGGCAGATTTGTTCCCCCGATCAACCAGGCTCTTACCTGGTGCTTGTAGTTCAATCGTGGGATGGAGGCTTTCAATAACTCAGTCGTAATACCCATAGTGGCCAAAGGATATTTACCTTCATTGAGATCTTTCCATGTCCATTCCGGCTCCGGATATTCCGGTTGCGGATATTTAGGAAGACTTACAGCTTCGGGCAGATATAAACTGCCTCTTTTTCCCCAGGCACCCAACAAGGCAGTTAAGATAGCCATTGCCCTTTCCCTTTGGGTGTCATCACCGTACCAGACCGTATGCCGTCCGGGATGAATAACAACTGCCGGGGCAGCTCCCGCCATAGCCCTGGCCGTTTTGCGAATAACATCCGGCTCGATGTCCGTAATGCCATAGGCCCATTCGGGGGTCATATTTTTTACATGGCTCTTGAGGAGATCAAAGCCAAACGTATATTTCTCTACAAAATCTTTATTATACAATCCGTCATAGATCAACACATGGATCCATGCCATTAACAAAGCAATATCCGTTGCCGGTTTAATGGGCAACCAATATGTGGAATGTCCGGCTGCTGTTGAAAACCGGGGATCAACCGTAATTATGGTTGCTTTGTTGTCAATGGCTGCCGACATCTCCTGAACCTGCGTATTGTGCATGTTTTCACCAATGTGTGATCCGATTAATACCAAACATTGTGTGTCACGGATGTCCGTATTTTCAGGCGAACCGATAAATGCACCGAAAGTGGAATAATAAGCCGATGAACGAGGGCCACGGCAATTTGCATAAGCCGGTTCAGCATTGGTTTCCGAACCAAAGGCACGCAGTAAATGTTCCAGGTGAGCTCCGGGATTACCGTGATTAAATAAGCCAAAGGCTTCGGGCCCGTACTTTTCTTTAACCTCCTTCATTTTATTTGCCACCTTATCAAGGGCTTCTTCCCACGAAGCTTCCCTGAAATATTGAGAGCCATCTTTCCGGGTTTCCCTGATCAATGGTGTTTTCAACCTGTCTTCATCATAATACATGCCCACTCCGCCGGTTCCCCGGGGACACAAGCGTCCATTACTATGAGGGTCGTTCTCATTTCCCACTATCTTCCGGATGCGACCGCTTTTATCTACATAAGTCCAGGCAGCGCATTTCCAGAAACATACTTCGCAATAGGTTGCAAAAGGAGTAAGGTCTTCATCACTTACCGAATCCCTGGTTTTGGAATCGAACCACTTGAACATTCCTGCACCAAAGGCATTCAATCCCAACGCAGTTGCTCCGGCACCGATCGTTGAAATCTTGATGAATTCACGTCTTGTTTTCATTCACGACTGGTTTATTGTCTCTGCTAAAAAAATAACACACCGCAAATCTATAAAAAATACTTCTACCCATAGTACGTTGTATATAGGTGTGATTGAGACAAAAGGCGAGCTTACCGGTAATAAATAATGATCTATAAATATCTACATTATTGCATATTAGATATTTATATAATCGGGAGGTTGTCTAAATAACTTACCTAAAAAAAAATCTGAAACCGTAATTTAAAAGGGTTATAAATAGTAAGTTAGAACCAGTTAATTTACGCTTGATGTCGTATGAATTCTAATATTTGTTCAAATAAAACGCTGCCGGCCCAGTATAGACCGGGAATTAATGTGGGCGAAACTTTTTTTCGGAAAGCTAAAGCGATCTTTCCTAATTTTTATGTATTTCATTTTCGTAATTTTGGGCAAAATTTGAGGACATGGAAAAGGTAGGCAGACGTACTTTTTTTCGTCTGGCAATGATTGGTATTGTTGGGTTTTTTGTTTTTGTCTGGAATAAGCTGATTCTTGACCACCTGGAGATGAAGAGAGAGAAAGCCCGTATTTTACCTTTCAATGAAAATAAGCAAGTCAATTTTGCGGGTAATTATCTGATCATTAATTATAACGATAATACAACTGTCTTTTCTGCGCATTGTACCCATTTGGGTTGTATGATCAACAAAACGGAGAAGAACAGACTGATTTGTCCCTGTCATGGTTCGGAATTCGGTTTGGATGGAAAGGTGGTGAAAGGGCCTGCATATAAGAATCTTGAGATTATTCCTTCTAAAATAACGCCGGATGGCACTCATATCGAAATTAACGGATAAAGGGAACGTGAACAGGGAAAAGTTGACATATGGGACGCTGGCTTTGTCGATGTTCTGGATTGTTCTTGTATCAGGAGTACTGTTGGCTGTACCTTTCGATGTTAAAATGCCTTATCTAAGCATTAGTGGATTCATAGTGAGCAATCCATGGGCGGTAGTGATACGGAACCTTCATTTTTGGAGTGCACAGTTCTTCCTGATATTAAGCTTGATACATATTTACGATCATTTCCATTATAGGGAGAGGATCGGTATGATGAAAGGAATGGCCTGGCGGTTAAGCGCCGGGGTTTTGATTATTTTTCTGGCTATGATCACGGGATTTCTGTTGAAAGGCGATGCCGACAGTATACAGGCAAGACAGATCCTCGAGACACTGGCGCAACGCATCCCTCTCATCGGAACGTCGCTTGCATATTCATTTTTGGGTGATCCGGGAAGTTTCCAGCTTATATATGTACACCACATTGCCACATTTACGGTTTTTGTCACCATCATAATGATTGAACACAGCCGGAAATTCTGGCCGTCCCTACAAAACTTTCTCCTTTCTTTTTTTGCCATGGTTATCCTGAGTTGTTTTTTTAGTGCACCCCTGCATGACAACATCAATCCTACTGTCAAAGGTCCCTGGTATTTCGTCGGATACCAGGAAATACTGCATTGGCTTAGTCATCCCGAATGGTCTTTGTTGCTGTTTCTGGCAGTACTGATCTTGATTTACATTGTCAATGCCGGAAAAGGGAAAATCGTTTTTTTGAGCAAAAGAAGCTTGTTGGTTTTTACAGGGTTTTATTTGTTATTGACCATCATCGGGCTGTTTTTCAGGGGCGAAGGTTGGACCTGGTCAACTCCGGGTTCTCAGAATTACCGGTACTCGGTTTTGCATAATTTCAAGTCGTCAGGGGTAAATTTCTCGCCTGATTTTAGTATTCAGGATGCAGCCGGTTCTCCTGAGATAATGGGAAGGAAAGAGAGTTGCCTGGTCTGCCACAAAGAAACGCATGGTTTCACGGAATCACACCGGCCCGAGGCCATTGGTTGTTTTTCCTGTCATGGAGGAGATGCCTTCGCCACAAATAAATCCCGGGCTCACCGGAATATGATCCTTAATCCCGGAAATCTGGCGACAGCGGAGCAATCCTGCGGAACCGGCCAGTGCCACCCGGATATTGCAGCACGCGTGCCGACGGGATTGATGTCTACCCTTAGCGGTATGATCAGCGTCGACCGGTTCGTGTTCAATGAGCAAGGCAACCCCGATAACCTTACTGATGTCCATCACCTTGGGAAATCGGCAGGCGATGTTCATCTGAAAAATCTCTGTGTGCGATGTCACCTGGGAAACCCGAAAACCGAATTTGGTCCGATAACTGAAATGAGCAGGGGGGGAGGATGCCTGGCCTGTCATCTGAATTACAGTCCGGAGGCTGAAAACGAATTGGTACAAAGCCCCGGTACCCTCATGAAAATGCATCCCTCGGTAAGTTTAAAGGTTTCGGATAACCATTGTTTCGGGTGTCACAGCCGTTCCGGACGAATTTCAACCAATTACGCGGGATGGCATGAAACGACCCTGGAAGCGGACGGAATGCCAGACAGCCTCAATTACCGGCTTGTTGAGTACAGCCGCGTATTCACGCGGGAACCGGAAGATGTCCACCATAAACTGGGACTTGAATGTATCGACTGTCACCATTCCTACGAATTGATGGGCGATGGTAAACTATATGCTCATGAAGAAGACCAGGAGGACGTTCAGTGTACGGATTGTCATTTTACCGGTATCCCATTAACAGTTGGCACAGCAGATCTGGATGAAGAGTCTGCAATCATCGCATCATTGCGTTTTGGGAAGGTCAGCGACAAACAATTCCTGAAAACCCATAAACACGGACATGCTTTGATCAATACATTTTTTGAAAATGATTCCGCAATATTCCTCACCAAAAACACGGCTGTAAAGAGTGTTATGAAACCACCAGCTCCTGTTTGTAACCGTGAGAATGCGCATGCCAGCCTTTCATGCTCAAGCTGTCACAGTTCATGGGCCCCGGCCTGTATAGGCTGTCACAATTCGTATGATCCGGAGATCGCCGGTTATGACATGATACGTAACCGGGAAATAAAAGGCAGCTGGGTGGAATATACGGGTAGTTATTCAGCCGTTAAACCGGCACTGGGGATACGGATCGCCGGAAATCATAAGGAAGTCGTCCCTGTCATTCCCGGCATGGTACTGACCATAGACAAAAAATCATTTACCCATGAAAAAGGAGATTCTTTAATTTTTCACCGGCTGTTTGCCCCGGTAGCTCCGCATACGACCTCTGCCGCAGGGAGAGACTGCAAGAGTTGTCATAATAACCCGGTTGCCCTGGGTTTTGGTGAAGGGGAACTAACCTATACTATTGAAAATGGAAAAGGGGACTGGACTTTTGAGGCGCTTTATGAAGACGATCCGCACGACGGGCTGCCCGGTGACGCCTGGACAGGATTTCTAAGTGACCGAACCGGTGTTGTTTCTACCCGGACCGGTGTAGCCCCGTTTGATGTCGAATTGCAGAAAAAGATACTGACCGTAGGTGCCTGTTTAACCTGTCACCGGGACAACTCGATGGTCATGCAGCGTTCCCTGACCGATTACAAAGGAGTGCTTCAACAGAGAAGCGGGAAATGTATTTTACCTGGGTGGTAGTTTTTTTCAGATTGTTTGAGGTGGTTTGAAATGGTTTGAAATGGTTTGAAATGGTTTGAAATGGTTTGAGGTGGTTTCAGATTGTCTCAGATGGTTTGAACTCCATTCAACAAATCAACAAATCAACAAATCGTCAAATTCTTCGGGGAGTTTCACCACAGATTTCACAGATTATCACAGAAAAAGTTGTTTCAGGTGGTTTCAGAATGTATTAGATGGTTTGTTCGGGAAGCCTCCGTAGGTGGCTAATATCGATAGCTAAATATGAATGCACGTTCCCGGCGCTCCGTAGGTGCGCAACGATGGTTTGAAGTGGTTTAAAATGGTTTGAAGTGGTTTCGACCCCATTCAACAAATCAACAAATCAACAAATCACCAAATTCTTCCTATCCCTGCGGTAGGACAGGTCACGACCTATCCCTGCGAAGAACCAACATTCCGTCTATTGGAAAATATATCTCAAGGTGAGCTGTCCCTGCCACCGTGAACTCAGTAAACCGGAGTCATCAATGGCCCAGGTTTCGCCTTTGGGTTTCTGGAAGGAAAAAGTCGGCGTGGTATTATCGGATTCAAACCCTTCGAATTTGACCAGAGGATAGTTATTGTAATAAGCGCCGGAAGAATAATAAATACGACCCCAGTCTTTATTCAGGAGGTTACCCAGATTGAAGATATCAAAGGAGATCTGGAGCGTATTTTGCTTTCCACCGAGATCGGTAAAGATATCCTGAGAGATCCGGAGGTCGAAGATATTCGTGAAAGGCACTCTCTCTGAATTTCGTTCTACGTATTGTCCACGACGTGAATTCAGGTAGTCGTCTCCTTTGATAAAGGCATCTAGATTCGACCATTGTTGAGCGGCCGTCAGCGTATTTCCGCTCACGGTAATATCTACCAGGTGAATATCGGACTGATCTTTCGGAACATACATAAGTTCGAGGCTCTGGTTATCTTCACCCAGGTAGGTTGAAGAACCATCGGCATAGCCATAAGAGAAGGTGGGTCCGGACTGACCTGTATAGAATAAGGAAATGGTAGTGGCTGCATGTTTAATGTACTCTCTCCGGTACGTAATAAACCCTACGATACGGGAACCCATATCGAAATCGGATGTGGCCAGGTCCAGGTCATTCTTCCCACGGACATTGGGAACGCGCCACTGCGATGAGTTCTGGGATGATACCCCGTCATTCATGGATTTTGCATGTCCCAGTGAATAAGCCAGGCTACCGCTGAACCCGTGATCAAAGTTCTTAACCAGTTGTGCCGTAAAGTTATAGCTGTACCCCTTATTTGTATTTGTTCCCAGCATGATATCTGTATATTTCCTGGCTATGCCTGTATTCGGATCGTTACCCAGCGGGATCTTTGACCAGATTGGACGGTCATCGCCAGTTCCGGTGAGATGGCCGGTTTTTTGGTAAGCCAGGTTATAGTACAGTACGTTATGTATATTTTTAGTGAACATAAAATCCACGGTACCAATCAATCCCCAGGGAAGCTTCTTATCCACAGCCAGACTGGTTCTGAACACCTTGGGATATTTAAAATCCCTGGCGAAGATATCGACCTGTCCGGAAGGCTGGGTGGGAGGCAGGACCGGTTGATTATTCCAGTCGGGATTAAACATGAGTTCAGGTGACCCTGCAGCGGTAATACGCATACCACCGGTCACAATGGCATTGTTCTGAAATGATGCCCCCGGCCATACATAGGGAATACGGCTGGTGAACAAGCCTGCACCCCCGCGGATCTGGAAAGTCTCGTCACCGGATATATCGTAATTGAAACCGAGCCGCGGATTTAGCATAATAGTGGGAGCAGGCATCTGGCCCGTTTTGGCATCGTGAAGATCCCAGCCGCTATTTTCAAGGATGGGGATCACATTTTCATTGAAATCGGTATTTACCGGAGGCTTATCAAGGAACATGGGAATGTCGGCCCGCAAACCTGCAGTCAGTTTAAAATTCTCAGTCACACGGATTTCATCCTGTACATAAAAACCGAGCTGGAGTGCATTGAATTCTGCGGCAGCCTTTGAGCCGTCGCCGGTAACATCATCAACTGCAGAAAAGGTACGGTCAAACTGGTAAGCCGGCTGATCGGTCAGGAAATCGTTCAGGCTGTTGAACTGGTAGGAACCATAATTCTGACGGATGAAAAGGTTATACATCTTGTAGAATTCGTTGTGTGTCCCAAAAGTAAAAGTATGTTTACCTCTGTAGATCTCAAAGTTGTCGGTGAGGGTAACGATATCCTGCCTCAATTGGTTACCCGTGGAAAATTCTTCGGAACCGAAATAAATATTTGATGTCCCGTCTTTTATCCTGACGTACGGAAAATTTCCTCCCATCGGGTCGCGGTCATCAAAAACAGAGGTGTAGCCAAGGATGAGATTATTACTCATCTCACTGTTTATATTACTTTTTAGTTCAAGGGCCGAAGAATTTGTTGTTGATGGGAAATAAATTCCGGCATTGGCAAACCGGATGTTTGTGGTATTTGAATTTGCCGGGCTAGTCTGGACGGCCTTCGTGTATTGGTTACGGACCATGAGCTTGGATTTCTTGTTTATGTTCCAGTCAAACCGGGCAAAAATCTTGGTACCGTCCAGTGAATTGGTAACATTGGTATATCCGCCGGGATTATATCCAAAACCTTTGAGTTTCGTGGTCAGCTCGGAGAGCTCGGCAGTCGTCACTGCGCCATTATAAGTTGAAAATTCAAAAGGCTGCGGGGTCTCATCTTTCTGAATTTCAGCATTCACAAAGAAGAAAAGTTTGTTGTTAACAATGGGTCCGCCCAATCTGAAACCATAGGTATTCGAGCTGAACGGATTTAGTTTTTCTCTTTCTGTTTCGGAGTCATCGGTTGGCGTTAAACCTGACATTTTTTCATTCCGGGTAATATAATAAGCAGAACCATCGACTTCATTGGTCCCCCTGCGAGTGACAGCGTTTATGCCAGCACCGGCAAATCCGCCCAGTTTAATATCATAAGGAGCCACATCAATGGATATCTGATCGATAATATCCATGGAAAAAGGCGAAATACCCGTTTGTCCTCCGTTGGTTCCCTGATTGGTCAATCCAAATACGTCATTGTTAACAGCTCCATCAATAAAGATCGAATTGTACCGGTTATTTGTACCGGCAATCTCAACACCCCCCAGCTGTGTAACTCTCGCCTGGGGTGTGAGACGTGTATAATCAGAAAAATTTCGCCCTACAGATGGCATGTTTTGTATCTCGTGCAAGCTGACATTTGTTTCAGTCCCCGTTCTGTTTCCGTCAAATATATTGTTACGGATCCCGATAATCTCCACTTCCTGGATATTTTCTGTTTTCGGACTTAATTCTGCATTTAACCTGAAAGTCTGTCCCAGGTTAAGAT
Source organism: uncultured Bacteroidales bacterium (assembly GCA_963771005.1). GTDB lineage: Bacteria > Bacteroidota > Bacteroidia > Bacteroidales > DASQZK01. Next base: position 1,313,817 of record CAVYRO010000002.1, on the reverse strand, counting down.
ACACTTCTTTATTAACGTAACTCTCATATCCCACAAATGAAATGGTCACTTCATACGGACCCCCGACATTCATATTCGGGATCCTGTAGTTTCCCTCATCATCAGTAATGGTTCCGTACTGGGAACCGGAAGGAGTGTGAATAGCGACCACTGTGGCACCAGGAAGTCCTGCGCCATCAGAATCTGTAACTTTTCCGTTCATACCGGCGGTGGTAACCTGTGCAAATACCTGGTTCACGCCTGCCAGTAGGATCCCTGTTATCAGCAACGAAATTCTCAGCTGACGAAATAAAATGGAATCATTTTTCATAGAATTTTTGATTGGTAGGTTATTAAAACGGGTCAATTGGATTTTCATCAGGTAGAAATTTTTCTCCTTTCATCCGGAAAAGGAACAGAGACAAAAATAAATGAAAGGTATATCTCATTGTAGAATCGAGTGAAAATTCAGTGTTAATTTTCCTTTAAATTTATCTCACCTTTTTTCGATGAAATCTTCTCTCTCTTAAAAAGAAAACTTTGTTGCAATAATAGGATACAAATTAATGATTAAAGGTGTGTGGAGGGATATTCTTAAACATACTTATAAAAAATTCGGGGAAGGAATCGGATGGATGCGGATCCCGATGAAAAAATCCAAATCACCAAATCGCCAAATTCTTCCGGGAGTTTCACCACAGATTTCACAGATTATCACAGAAAAAGTTGTTTGGGATTGTTTGAAATGGTTTGAAATGGTTTGAAGGAAGAGGAACACGGATTTTCACGGATTACACAGATTAACACGGATTTTAGGTAGGTGACCGTGACTCTTCATTCACTAAAATCACCAAATCACCAATTTTCTTCATCCGTGATTATCCGCACAAATCCGTCAAATCCGCGTTCCTCTTCCACTTCACCAAATCACCAAATTCTTCAATGAGTTCGTCAATTAATTTGGTTTACGCGGGCCGTAACTGGCTGCTCTTGTGACGGTACTGAAATCAACGATCATCCATTCATTAAGGCATATCCACTTTTATGGTTCACTTCTTTTACAGCCCGTTTAGCTGCGATATGACTGGCGATATAACTGGCATCCCTGCCCACACCCAAGAGCAGCGATGAACTTAGGGTACGTTGGAAGGGCATTCCTATGAAATACAAACCCGGTTGTTCATGCACAATTCCACCTTTGTGTACCGGAAAACCAAAATCGTCAAAAATGGGGAGATCGATCCAACTGTAATCCGTCATGAATCCCGTACACCAGATAACATTTTTCACTTTCAGGATTTGTCCGTCATCCAGCTTCGGGTAGCCGTCACTTGTTCCGTTTGTACGTCCCACCCATTCAGCACCGGCCTTTTGTAAGCGCTTCCTTGTGCCACCAGCCCGGGGGATACCTCGTCGTGGATAAAAGAAGTGTTTACGCATCTTTCGTCCCAGAGGATTGGCTACGTTCAATATCTTTGTGGCAGCAAAAACCATGATCGCAGAGATAAGGTGGCCGGAAAAATTATCCCGAAAAGCAGGTTCCTCTCCTACATCCCTGCCTGAAAGCCATATCTTATGGGCCGGGGCCAGATCCAAGGCGATCTCGGCTCCCGATTGGCCTGCCCCGACAACGAGCACAGGGCCATCCTGAACCTGGGACGGCGATTTGTATGCTGAGGAATGCATCTGGAGAATGTGCGGGTCCAACCCGTCAGCAAATTCAGGGATACGTGGATGATGAAAGGGCCCTGTTGCCACGATCACATTATGTGCAGAGATCATTTCATTTTTGGTTTCAATATTATAGTGATTCCCTTCAGCACTAACCCGGACTACCTTCATACCGGTTTTTACAGGAAATCCAAACCGGGAAGCGTAAGCCTCAAGGTAGTCTGCAATATCGTCCTTACCCGGATGCGATCCGGGAGGTCCGGGATATGGCATGCCGGGTAAATTATCATAGCGACCCGGCGTGAACAGGTGGAGAGAATTCCACCTTTTCCTCCAGGCGGCTCCGACTCTGTTGTTCTCATCCAGGATGACATAGGGTATATTTAGGTGGGTGAGGTGCCAGGCTGTTGCCAGACCTGCCTGTCCGCCACCTATAATTACGGTATCAAATTTTCTCTCATTCATATCTTTTGTATTTATTCATTTAATTTTCGTTCGTAACGGTAATGAAGTTATGAAGTTATGGGGTTATGGGGTTATGAGGTTATGAGGTTATGAAGTTATGAGGTTATGAAGTTCATACATCGATCTTTCATCGATCTCCATCATTCGCCCATCATCTCTCATCATTATAAATGCAAAAATACAATTGCAGCAGGTTATATCGCATCGGTAAGATTACCCAATTATCCGGAATAAGGTAAAATGGGTAATTCTACCCATGAGAAGGAAAAAACAGGATAAAATAGAGAGAATTAAGCGGATCAACAGGATAGCGGTCCAGCGGAACTTGTTCAGCTTTCAGGATCCAGAATTTTATTTTTCAGGGCGAAAGCGGTCGCCTCAACACGTGAAGAAACAACCAGCTTATTGAAAATATTACTCACATGACGGTCAACCGTGCGCTCACTGATGAACAATTCACCGGCAATCGATTTATTAGATTTTCCGGATGCCACCAGACGCAATACCTGTAATTCCCGAAGTGTCAGTCCATGGGACTCGTGTTCCTGATTCTTATTCAGCAATCGATCTACCCGTTCCAGATCGGGGAGCGCTTTGAGTTGTTCAAAAATCCATTTCGCAGCTGACAGTTCTGCATCTGAATTGTCTTTATCTTGTAATGCACGGTAAACGAGCCCTTTCAGTTCTTTGGTACATGCAGATTCATAAGGAAGCTGTAAGGTATTCCAGAGTTTCATTGCTTTTTGTAAATATTCCAGGGCAGGTTGAAAATTACCTTCTGCAAGAAAAACAGCTCCCTGGCAATATGAGGACATTGCGTTGAGATAGGGGGCATCAAATTTTTGAGTAATCTCACCTAATTCCTTTGCAGCTTCAAGCGCTTCTTCGTTCTTTTTCACAGCTATCATGATATTTACGACCGCCGGGAGAAGTTCTGCACGTTTTTTTATATCCTTTGTTTCCCGTAAGGTATTTCTGATGGAAGTTTCCGCAGCATTATTCAATCCCTGGAGCAATCGAAGCAATGATAGGCCGGGTTGTGGTTTTCTGCCCCGTTTGGCAGCTTCGCGATAGGAGTCTTCTGCCTCTTCAAAATCTCCTACTAAACGGTATAACTCGGCCTTGCGGTAATATGCATTTCCGGCTGCAGGTTCATTCGGGTATTGCGTCAACAGATCACATGCATACACTGTTTCCTGGAGAGCTTTGGGCCAATCTCCGTGAAATTGGATGATTTCAGCCCTTCGCACCAGGCACTCCCCCCGGAATGGTACCATGTCCGGTTGTGCATCACACCATCTCGTCAACGCGGATGTCCACTCCTGTGCTCTTCTAAGGTCCCAGACTTTCCGGCAGCTTTCAATGACTGCACAGTAAACGATCCCGTTTACGAGAGGAAAGACGACTTCGGTTTCAATGGTTATCATCGTTTCATCGAGTAGTTTTATTCCCCCGGTCACATCCCCTTGTTGGATCATTGCCTGACCAAGCCCCAGCCGTCCAAGGGCGATCAGGTCGGCATTGCGAAATTGTTCTCCGATTGATTCGACCCTCCCGAAAAGTTTTTGTGCGCGGGCGCCATTCCCAGAGGCGAGCGCTCCAAGCGCTGCGGGAATCAGCAGCAGACCTTTCTCTACACAGTCTGGTCCTGGCTCATCACCAAGAAGCCTTTGGCCCCTGGCAATCCATCCACTACCCCTTGCTCTTTCTCCAGCATTCATGAGCATCAATCCCAGCCAAAAAGCACAACGTACCGCCTGATCCGTTTCCTCCCGGTGCAGGTAACCCTGGTGAGCCCGTTCCAGTACCTGGAAACTTTCCGTATCTCTCCCTGTAAAGAAAGCGGCCAATGCAAGTCTTTCCAGCTCTATAGGTTCCAGTGCATGTACCTGGTCGGATTTCAGGAGCTGATCATAAACCTCTGTCCATTTTTCAATTCTTTGCATCACTTCTTATCATATAAAAATCAAGGGTATGAAAAAGTTCAAATGTTGAAGATATTCCGTACACAGGCTCGCGAAAATACATAGGTAATATGATGCTACCTTTTTTAAATTTCTAAGCCGGAAATTTTTACATAGAGAGGAATATGGATTCAACGAATAACGGCGAGGATATGGGGACCTGATTAAACGGATTTTCATTTTCGAATCCCGGATATTTTTCCACACAATATCTTAAAAAATTATAACCCGGGAAAGGTTTACAGAAGAATCAATTTTGTTCAAGTTTTATATTAAATCTATCCCAGAATTTTGGAGGGAATGTAAAAATATCATCAGAGGTGTACGGGATATTATCATGGCCTGAATAAATCTGGATTAAATTCTGTGCATCAAAACTAAGGGTTGTAGTTATTAATTTTGTTGAACCATTTGGAGGAGTTAACGTTGGACAAACATAGATATTACTTCGTGCAACGTAAGCACTTTAGGCCATGTGAATCAAGCCGCATTTTTCCCAGGAAGGGGTATTATTTGCACTAATTACATAAAATGAATCTGCACCGCCAAATACGAAACTACCCGGAGAATTTGCTGCACAGCGTATTCATGTTGTAAGAAATAAGAAGATAAGCTTTTCATTGTATTTCCGGTTCTTTCCGCTAAATCAGAAAATCCTTCCAGAAGGCCAACCCCCTCTCGATTTGGGTAAATATGACGGCTGGATGACTGATATTCCAGTATTATCTGGGAGAACAGAAGATTGGACGGAATTTGGTATTATATTGTCTCAAACAAATTTAATTGCCGGCATAGGAAGGGGAGACACAGCCTTATTCAAATTTACTTTCATAAGTGATAGTATTCAGAGTAACAGGGAAGGTTGGATGATAGATAATATTAGAATTGTAGATTGGGCAGAAGGGATTGAATCATTTAATGGGAGTTCATTTTCTTCCATTGCTTATCCTAATCCAGCAAAGGAGCGTATTGAGATAGAATACAAAAATTCTGATTTTACCGATTTTCACTTGATTATTATTGATACCTCTGGAAAACTGGTATTTAAAACCTCAAATAATGATGGTAAAATACAATTGAGCATAGTCGACATTGGTGGTTCTGGTTCATATATTTACCATATATATAACGAAGATTTCAGTCGTCATTCGTCAGGTAAATTTATATTGGAATAAAAAACACCCCTACCAAATCAATGGTAGGGGTGAAAAAAAATTGAACGTCTGATACACTTGTAAAATCAAACAAATTTTACTCTTTCCAGACTCGTTGATACATAATTAGTTCATAAAAATATTGAACTAACTGTAAATCAACATTAATTTGTCGGGGTGAGAAGACTCGAACTTCCGACCCCTTGCACCCCATGCAAGTGCGCTAGCCAACTGCGCCACACCCCGATTTTACTTGTTCACCCTCCCGTTTTGAAAGGGTACGCAAATTTAACAAAAACGGGATAAAAACAAGCAAAAACAAAAATTTTTGATCCGACCCCGCAATCACGAGATCGTCAGGATGTTGGCATTTCGTACAATTTTGTATTTGGGTAGCGCCGAATTGGCGGGGCCCCGCTGTACCGCTCCCGAGAGCGAAAATACAGAGCCGTGACAGGGACAATAAAGATCTTTGGCCGATGCCTGGTAATTCACAGTGCACCCTGCATGTGTGCAAATGTCCGAAAGGGCAGTAAAGTTCTCATTCCCGGTATTGATCACGATGATGTTACCTGTGTAAACATAGCCTCCGTCATTTTTAAGTGAGCTGTATGAGGGATTATCCAGATCGATCGTAATTTCTCCGCCGGGTATGGAGGGAGCCATACTGTCTTTCTGACATGACGAAAGAAGTCGGGGTGCAGCGGCCAGTACTAATGAACTGTAAAGTGCTTTGGGGATAAATTCTCTTCTCTTCATCTTGATTATGATTTGTTTAATAAACCAGGTCTTCAAGCCTGAATGGTGCCTTTCACTCTCTGGCTGATATGGCCTTTTTAATTGTGAAACAATGATCATTTATAAATGTCACTTTAGGTCGTTTTCTTTTAACATTAATTAACTTAGGTTTCGCGCGAATAAGAGAGGAGATTTGGAGGGTAGAAGTTTAGATTTGAAAGACGGTTTGCGGAACCTTTGATCGCGGTTAAGAAGAATATAGGTCGCAGAGGGAAGAGAGAGAGAACCGCAAAGATCGCAGAGGGAAGAGAGAGAGAGAACCGCAAAGATCGCAGAGGGAAGAGAGAGAGAACTGCAAAGATCGCAGAGGGAAGAGAGAGAGAGAACCGCAAAGATCGCAGAGGGAAGAGAGAGAGAACCGCAAAGATCGCAGAGGGAAGAGAGAGAGAACCGCAAAGATCGCAGAGGGAAGAGAGAGAGAACTGCAAAGATCGAAGAGGGAAGAGAGAGAGAACTGCAAAGATCGCAGAGGGAAGAGAGAAGTTGGGAATTTATATATTGTTGCTTCTTTGGAATTTGGGAATTAAGATTTGAAATTTGCATCTTGGTTGTCAACCTGTAAAATTAAATGGAATCCCACATGGTTGATGACAACATAAAGATAGCCTTAAAATAATCGATCATGTGGGTTTCATTATACCATTAAAATTAAAATATATAATGAAATGCCGGAACATAAATTTCCTCTCGGATTCTTTCCCACACCCTTACAAAAACTGGAAAGGCTAACGAAGTCTTACCCGGATTACCGCCTCTTCATCAAAAGGGATGATCAGACCGGCCTTGCCACCGGCGGAAACAAAACCAGAAAACTTGAATACCTGGTTCGGGCTGCTCTGGATGAAGGTTGTGATACCGTGATCACGGCGGGCGCCCAACAGTCGAATCACTGCCGGCAGACCGCTGCAGCCTGCGCTATTGCAGGTCTCGAATGCCATCTAATGCTCGGGGGAACCGAACCCGGATCACGCGACGGTAACCTTCTCCTGTCCGGACTCCTGGGCGCCCGTATCCATTTTACGGGAGAGGAAAGGAAGGGGGAGAGCATCCCGGATCTGAAAGTGGAACTGGAAAACCGGGGCAGAAAATGCTATGTCATTCCCTACGGCGGTTCAAATTATACCGGTGCCCTGGGGTATGTGAACGCCGTGAAAGAACTGAAGAAACAGCTCGATGACGAGAAACTGAATATGGATTATATCTTTTTTGCCTCCTCCTCCGGGGGTATGGAAGCCGGACTCATCCTCGGCTCTGAACTTTACGGACTCCGGTCTGAACTTATGCCCGTCAATATCGATAAAGATGAAACAGATGGACTCTCCCTTGAGGAAGCCGTTCTTCGCATTGTACTGGATGGCCGGGAGAAACTGGGGATAAAGAGGAACTTCGGGTCGCTGGATACTCCTCTCATCCGGGGTTACGACAAAGCCGGTTACGGGGTGGTGACTGACAACGAAAGATTTGCCATCAAAGAACTGGCCGCCACGGAAGGGATCCTCCTGGATCCGGTTTATACCGGAAGGGCATTCTATGGGATGCTTGACTTTCTGGCAACCAAAAAATGCCGGCCGGAATCGAACGTCCTTTTTTGGCATACCGGTGGACTGCCTGCATTATTTTCTTATGGAAACGAACTTTTGGATAAAAAAACCAATCCCAGGTAGATTCCAAAATGATAGATATTAAATAATGTTTGCAAGAAAACCCGACAACCCTTCGACTTCGCTCAGGGACCGGCGACTTCATTCAAAAGGGTGAACTTTTCGGATGGTGGTAAGGCAGGCAAAAGGCCCTTCATGAGAAAACCACTGAATTTTAGATTTATACATAAGGGCCTTTTGCCTGCCTTACCACCATCCGAAAAGTTCTTCGTTCATCGAATCGACCGGTCCCTGAGCGGAGCCGAAGGGTTATCGAGTTTTATTTCTGATACTAAATAACCGGAAACGGAGTAACAAGCTTCCGATGATATTTTGAATCTGTTAGGAGGAATTTGGAATTTCAAATTTGGATGAGGGCGCTTTTTCGATATTTGGGATTTTTATTTTGGTGTTTCGAGTGCCGGTTATTTTTCACCCCGGACTATTTTTATTTGAATTTCTTCCTATTTTTAAGAAAACTTAGCCTATGAAAACCTGTTTCATCATCATGACTTTCTCTTTAATGCTGACTGCTTGTATGAATAAACCCGCTTCTGAATCCGTTGACCCGTATCTATGGCTCGAAGATATCCACGGTGAAAAATCACTCGAATGGGTGAAAGCAAGGAATGGGGAATCGGAAAAAGTCATTACGGCAGAGCCGCTCTATGCGAAGCTGAAAAATCGCCTTGCCGATGTTTTCAATGACAAGGACAAGATCGTTTATCCGGTCATCACCGGGAAATACGTGTACAATCTCTGGCAGGATGAGAAAAATGAACGGGGCTTATGGCGAAGGATGCCCAAGGCCGGTTTCATTGCCGGGAAAACCGAATGGGAAACGGTACTGGATCTGGATGCCTTGTCGGCCAAAGAGAATAAGAAGTGGGTTTTTGAAGGGACATCCTGGCTCGCGCCCGGTTATGAACACTGCCTGATCACGCTTTCCGACGGGGGAAAGGATGAATCTGTCATCAGGGAGTTCGATGCCGTTTCAAAAACATTCGTCCGGAACGGCTTTACCCTTCCGGAAAGTAAGGGAGGCGCCGGATGGATCGATGATAACACCCTGCTGATATCGAGAAATTTCGGGGAGAACAGCATGACAACTTCAGGGTACCCAAGGACGGCCAGGATTTGGAAAAGAAACACCCCTCTCAGCGATGCAAAGATCATCTTTCAGGGAGATTCGACCGTTGCGGGCGTTTTTCCCTTTACCTTCTTCCGCGACGATAAACATTATGCCTTCGTGTACCAATGGGTATCGACCTTTAATACCGAACTCTACAGGCTTTCGGGCGATTCGCTGAAAAAGGTGAATTATCCTTCAGATGCGGATTTCAGTGGATTTTTCAGAGATAGACTGATCTTCGCCCTGCAATCGGACTGGTCTGAGGAAAATAAAACCTTCACCGCCGGAAGTCTGGTCAGCATTGATGCGGATCAGGCCAAACCGGCTGACAAAGTTCAACTGGTCTGGCAACCCGATGAGCGTTCAAGTTTTTCCTCCCTTGCAGCCACACGGGATTTCATCATCGTAAATACGATGGAGAATGTGCAGAATAAACTGGCGGTTTTTCGGCTGAAGAACAATGAATGGCAGAAGGAACCCATACCCGTCCGGGAATTCGGGAGCATCAGCCTCATTACTTCCGATGACCTTGCGGATGATTACTTTTTCCAGTACAGCAACCTGATCTCCCCTTCAACGCTTTATTACGGCAAAGGCACAGAGATAAAGGAAGTCAAACAGCTTAAACCCTACTTCCGTACGAAGGATCTCACTGTTGAACAGAACGAGGCCAAATCGGCTGACGGAACGCTGATCCCTTATTTCATTGTGCACAGAAAAGATATGGTTCCCGACGGAAAGAATCCTGCCCTTGTTTACGGTTACGGCGGTTTTAATGTCTCTGAACAGCCCTACTACAGCGCCACCCGCGGCATCGGATGGTTGGAGAAGGGCGGGGTGTACGTCCTGGCCAATATCAGGGGCGGCGGGGAATTTGGCCCCGGGTGGCACCAGGCAGCCATGAAGGAGAACCGGCAAAAAGCCTATGATGATTTTTTTGCAGTGACCGGGGATCTTATCAAAAGGAAGATCACCTCGCCCAAATACCTTGGCGCTTTCGGATGGAGCAACGGCGGACTTCTTGCGGGTGTGGCGCTGACGGAGCGTCCGGATCTTTTCAATGCAGTGGTCGTGGGTGCACCGCTGCTCGATATGAAAAGGTACTCCAAACTCCTCGCCGGGGCAAGCTGGATCGGAGAATATGGGGATCCGGACAATCCGGACGACTGGGCCTATATCAAAAAATATTCGCCATACCAGAATGTGGTGAAAAATAAGCACTACCCCGAAGCCTTCTTCGTGACCTCTATCAGCGACGACCGCGTACATCCCGGACATGCACGGAAGATGGCCGCGAAAATGCTGGACATGGGACATCATGTGTTCTACCACGAAACCCTCGAAGGCGGCCATGGCGCAGCTTCGACCAACGAACAGCAGGCCGAAATGTGGGCGATGGTGTATACCTATTTGAATATGAAGCTGAATGTGGAGGCTGTTAGAAGAGGGAACACGGATTAAACGGATTTGTACGGAACAACCCTGACAGGGTTTAGAAACCCTGTCAGGGCCTTATACGCGATAAACTGCCAACTTCATGATTCAACATTCGATGTTCGATATTCCTCTTCATCCTTCCCGACTATCTTTTTCATCTTGATATTCTATCCGGCAATAATGAAGGATTGGCGAGTATCAAAAGTAATTACATTTTATTGATAGAGTGTATTGTATGCATTTGGTTCTGCATAAAAAGTTGCTCCTGCTTCAACCTGAAAACCTGCATTTAATCTGATTTCATTGGCTCGATACCTTACCTTCGCATTAGAATGAATTTTATTGGTAGCTGTGATCGATTCTAAAGAATTGACAGTTAGCAAAACTTGATCGTTTGTAGCCCCTAATGTTTCTGATAAATCACTATAGTTATAACTAATTGGGAAATCCTCTGTAATATTCCTATTTAGTATCAGAAAGAAAACTCGATAACCCTTCGGCTTCGCTCAGGGTCCGGTCAATTCGATGAACGAAGAACTTTTCGGATGGTGGTAAGGCAGGCAAAAGGCCCTTCTTACGCAAGTCCCTGAATTTTAAATATATACATAGGGACCTTTTGCCTGCCTTACCACCATCCGAAAAGTTCACCCTCTTGAATGAAGTCACCGGACCCTGAGCGGAGCCGAAGTGTTATCGAGTTTTCTGGCAAACACTATTTAAGTTAAATCTCTGATAATATGAAATAAGATATAAATTATACAATAACATATAGTCGAGTCCTGGCTCTTCACTAAAATATTCCTTTCCATCGTCAATATATTCTGAATAAGCCTTACCTAACGGCTTAGCAAGTCTATTCCCACTAATCCATTCAAAATTATTACTAGTAAGATTGCCATAAAATTCCGGTCCTTCTGAAGGAGCAGTATTTAATAATTGTTCAACGTAACTCATATAAACCAAAATACCTTTCTGCATAACGAACAAGTCGATAAATAGTATAAATGGCTCGATACAATTCCTCTTCAACTTGAGATGTACTCAAATTATTAGTTTTCAGTAGATAATACTCTGTTGCTAAAGTACCAATATAATATCCCAAATCGACAGTTGCATCTCCAAAACTCAATTTATATGGATATTCTCCAGTATTTGTTGGATTATAGCCATTTGCCGGCAAATTGGTTCCAGGTAAATCTAAAGATGCAGGTTGGCTAACAACAAATTTTTGTAATAGTCTTTCTCGATAATTCCAATATTTATTCATATTTTCTTGAGGATCTTGAGAATAAGCTAAAATTGAAATCAGAAGAAAGAAAAAAAATATATTTGTTCTCATTTATTTTGTAAATTTATTTACAGATTATAAAAGTATCAGATGTGCAATTAAATCCTATAAATCCATCACTTTGATTATAAAGTATGCTTATCAGGCTATCTGTCATGCTCCTGCCATGCATTAGATATATATTATTATAAAGTTTTCCAAAATAGATTATTGAATAATAAAAATCATAGCCATCATACGAACCCTTATCAAATGATTGTTCTCCAATACTTATAAATATTTCATCTTTGTAATCTATTTGAATACGACCATAAAAATTTTCATCTCTACTATAGTAATAATTTAGAAACTCATAATATTCATATCCACTAAATATACCACTCAAAGGTTCTGAGTCGTAGCTCTTTTTAATCGAATCAATTCTTAAATTGAAAGATTGATTCGATATTGGTGAACGATAACAATAAGTGTCTCCAACTCCATATTTTGGTTTATATTTATTTGAAACATAATGATATTTATCCTTTTGGAATTGATTACATGAGCAATTAATTAATATTATTATTAGTAGGCCTATAATATATTTCATCGAATTACATTTTAAATATATATCTAATATTAAATATCGGAAGGAATATTTATATTATTTCATTCAGGCGATGGACCATTAACCATATATTCCTATATAAAATTATAAAATTAAATCAATGATTCTAATAATTTATTTGAAGTTACTCAGTTAATATCATTCTTTTTGTATCTACTTCTTTTCCATTCGTAATTAATGAATAAAGATAAATACCTGGCTTTAATTCCGACCCATCTATACTAATTACTCCCTTTCCTGTTCCGGATAAAATAATATTTTTTAATGCATTGCCATTGAGATTGTATATGGTTATTGAAGCTTGGGTTATGAATTCCGGTAAATAATAGCTGATTCTTGTTTCCCGGTTGAAAGGATTAGGCGCATTTTGAGATAAAGTTGGAACATCTGCATTTACAAAGTTTTCAGTTTCTGATGAGGAGACACTTTTTTTAGCTCCGGAAAAATTTAGCGACGATTCCAATACCGATACTCTGGCTTCGAGATCATTAATCTTTACTTCCTGCAATATTCGCAAACTGTCTATTTCGTTAATGGCATCGATCAATACCGGAATTAGTCCGGAATATTTTATTGCCAATATTCCGTCCTTATCCTGGGTCACTAATTCAGGGTAAACTTTTTGAACTTCCTGAGCAATCAGCCCAATTTGGGTTTGCCGGTATAGCTCGGAATTGATAACCGCCGTATCTGGATTGGATTTCGTACCGGAGGAATCAGTTTCTAGTTTTGTTTGTTCGGTAAATTGCTCCGGAAGCTTGTACTTAAATGTAACGGCTTTAATTTATATTAACTTTAATACATACATCATTGGCTCTGACTAATGTTATAACTATTCAGCAATATAATTCTATCTCTGAAAAATATTTGCTATAATAAAATTATAATAAAATTAACTTAAAAACAAAAGAAAATCTGTTTTTTTTTTGAATCGTTAAAAAGACATTTATTTTATAGATGCAATTCTTTATGAATATTTTATTAATCCTGCATTTTTATTGGTGTTCGTACTTAATTAGATATCGTTTAAGGAAATAGTATTGATGCTCAAAAACATAAAGGCATTTAATGCTAAAAACACACAGAATTTCCTTTAAAATTCGAACTTCCTCTTTTCCATATCAGATAATCCTCTTCGTCCATTTCCTTTTCTCCCGGTCGATGTCTGTGTCTACGAACTTCATAATTCAACATTCGGTATTCGCTGTTCGATATTCCTCTTTCCTTCATTCCATTCATTCTCTTTTTCCCTCCTCTTCCCTGCAATCTCCAAAAAATTTCCCACTTTTAGCCTTTTAAAAATCAATGCCTGAAAATCATGGATATCCGGAAAATCATGGCGCAAGACCGGTTCGCCTCACTCGCCGGCATCGAACTTCTGGAAGCCGGAGAAGGCCGTGCCAAGGCCAAGATGAAAATCACCGACAAGCACCTCAACGCCGTGGATACCGTCCAGGGAGGCGCTATCTTTACCCTGGCCGACTTTGCCTTTGCCGCCGCTTCTAATTCACAGGGGAACATTGCCGTTGCGATAAATGTGAGCATCTCTTTTTTTAAAGCTTCAAATAGCGGAACCTTATATGCCGAGGCCTTTGAAATTTCGAGAAACAATAAGATCGCCTCCTATACCGTCAACATTACCAATGAAGAAGGTGTTAACATTGCGGTCTTTCAGGGAATGGTATACATCAAAAAGGTGTCCTGGGAGCAGGAGTAGTACTTCCTTTCCTGTAAACCTTATACCGGATCGTATTCTATGTCAAACAGGGAACTTTTTGCACTGAATGAAATCCCGCTTTCGGCTGCCGGAGCGGCATTGACGTGGTCGGTCAGGGAAGGGGAACACTGGCTTATCCGCGGGGATGTCAACTCCGGAAAGCATGAACTCCTGCAATTGCTGACCGGAAAAACCTTCCTGTACGAGGACCGTGTTGTCCATTACCTCTCCGGTACGCCCCGGAACGGGTTCCACAGTCTCCATGCCCATCTCACCTCCCTTAGCTTCCGGGGCATGATCGCCGACCACCGGCAGTATTATTACCAGCAGCGCTACAATTCGACCGAAACGGACGATGTCGTCCTTCTGCGAGATCTTCTGCCCGCCGGTGATCCCCGCGAGAAGGAAATGCTGATCCGGCTATTCGGTCTCCGGCACGTTCTGGATGAGCCGGTCATCATGCTGTCTTCCGGCGAATACCGGAAAGCCTCCATTATCAGGGTAATTCTTGATCACCCGCGGTTGCTCGTTCTGGATGAACCCTATGCCGGACTTGACACCGCCGGTATCACGCAAATGGATGATCTGCTTGACTACATCTCCGCCAGTGGCACCACCGTTATCCTTTTATCCAATACCGGGCACATCCCCGGAATGATCACCCATATGCTGTCCCTGGAAAACCACGGGATCCGGGACCTGGGTGCCGCCCGGGAATATCATGAAAGACCGGTTGCTTCCGGGAATATCAAGCTGCCTTTCAGTCACATACCCGAAAATGGAGATCGTACCTTTGCGGATGCCGTCGTCCTGGAGGATGTTACCGTGAAATACGGGAACCGCGTTATCCTGGATCATATCTGCTGGAATATCGCGGCAGGGGAGAAGTGGCTGCTCAGCGGCCGCAACGGGGCCGGAAAGTCGATGCTCCTGAGCCTGATCTATGCCGACAATCCGCAGGCCTATGCCAACCGTGTTCACCTTTTCGGCCGGCGGAGAGGCACAGGCGAGAGCATCTGGGAGGTGAAGGAACGGATCGGGTATTTTTCCCCCGAACTCTTTATGTATTTTGACAAGACGAAGACTACAACCGCGGCGGCCTTCAGGTATCTCTCTGCCAATCCCTACAATAAGAAAACGGTAACCGAGAACGATCGCCTGTTTTTCCGGGAAGCAATGGATTATTTCGGGGTCAATGATTTTGCGGATAAAATCCTTCACTCGGTCCCCTGGGAGGTTCAGCGGATCTTCCTGCTGATGAATGTCTTTTTGGGCAATGCTCCCCTGATCATACTCGATGAGCCCTATCACGGTCTCGATGAGGATACCATTGCAAAATTTAACCACCTGATCCTCAAATTCTGTGCTTCGAGAACTCTCATTTTTGTCTCCCATAACCGGGTAGAGATCCCGTCTGTTGTCTCACGGGAATTTCACCTTGAGAATGGGAGGGGAAGCGCAGGAACCGTTTGAGAGCATGAGCAGATCATACCGGATTCGCATTTTTACAAACCCCTCTTCAAATACAGGTATGATCCTGGGTGATATGAATATGCTTTATCTGCAGAAACTGTGATGGTCTTTGATGGTTTTTTACTTAAATTGCCTATTTTGCACAAGATATGGGAAAGATGCTTTCCGGCGGTCATATCCCGCTCTTTAAAAGGCTGACATCGTATTACCGGGACAGGATAATCCGGCAGGATATGCCTCCCGGTTCCGGGATGGATTCCATAAATAAAATGATCTCCCGCCACGGGGTTTCAAGGGAGACGGCGAAACTAGTTCTTAGAAATCTTGTAAATGAGGGACTTGTCACTTCCGTACAGGGAAAGGGAAGTTTTGTTACATTCCGTTCGGATCTTATCCCGGAATGGGGTGTCGTCATTCCTTTCCTGTCATCCAATATGGAAAGTCTTGTCGGTAGCCTGAGCCGCCAGGCAGAAATGAGGAAACGGTCGGTGAAGTTTCAGTTGACCTATAACCAGCCTGATGAGGAAATGAGGATCGTTGGAGAAATGATCCGTTCCGGATTTGAAGCGATTGTGGTGGTGCCGAATTATAACGAATCGCTTACCGCCGGATTTTACAGAAGGCTGATTGAGGGAAGGACAAAAGTTATCCTTGCCGACAATACCATGGCCGGCTCTTTTTTTAACTATGTCATACAGAGTTATGACCTGGGTGTGAAACGTGCGTTTGATTACCTTGTCAGCAAAAAAGAAGGGAACCTTCTCTTCCTTAGGGACCAGATATGGAAGGGCACCAATCTGCTCAACGATCTCATGGAACAGACTTTTACCGGCCTGGCCGGTGAAAGGAAACCTTTGCGGAAAGTATTTATCATGAAAAATGTCGGTGACCTGAAAAGGTCCTACATCACAGAAAACAGCATAACCGGAATTTTGGCCTGCAATGATTCAGACAGCATCAAGGTCACAGGCAGACTCATGGAATGGGGTTTCCTGCTGAGGGAGGAAATCGCATTGGTCTGTTACGGGAACACAGAGCTTACCGGGTATTTCAGGCCGGGGATTACAGCTATCAATTGCAGGTATGATGAAATGGCAAGGATCACGGCAGAGATGATCGAAAGTTCCGGAAGTTCCGCTTCATCAAAACAACATGTCATTCAACCGCTTTTAATTGAAAGGGAAACCTGATAAGTCATATTTAATTCAATTAACCATGGAAGAACTATTGTCTCAGATCGCTCATTGCATTGAGTTTGGAAAGATCAATAAAATTTCACCATACCCGCCTGATATGAAAGGTATGGACGGTGCCGACGAACTTACCCGACAGGCGCTTGATAAGGGGGCAGGCGCTGATATTATTTTATCGGAAGCCCTGGTTGTCGGTATGGAGAAGGTGGGAGTGAAATTCAGGGAAAACAGGGTTTTTGTCCCGCAGGTCCTTATGTCCGCGAAAGCCATGAGTGCAGCCATGAATCACCTGAAGCCATTTTTTATTTCAGGCCAGGCCAAACGGAAGGGAACTTTTATTGTCGGTACCGTTGAAGGTGACCTGCATGACATCGGGAAAAACCTGGTGGCCATGATGGTGGAAGGAAACGGTTTTGAAGTGATCGACCTCGGCGTCGATGTTTCAGCCGCCCGCTTTCTCGAGGAGACCGACAAGCATCCCGATGCAGTGATCGGCCTTTCAGCTTTGCTGACTACCACAATGGTCAATATGGAAAACATTATAAAAACCATCCGGGAAAAACATCCCGGGCAGAAAGTCTGTATCGGTGGTGCACCCGTTTCCCAGGATTTTTGCAATAAGATTGGCGCCGATCTCTACAGCCCCGATCCCCAGGGATTGGTGGAATACCTGAACCGGGTCAGTGCATAGCGTGTCCCGGGGTGATTTCCTGAGTGAGTATATTAACCCATGTATCCATGAAATATAAATCGCTTGAAATCAGCCGTGTTGAGGATCTGCTTTTCGGGACGGCAAAATATCCGGTCACTACCCGCCGCGGACTGGTCATTGGCGGGGGGAGCGTATATCCGGAGGTGAATTTCACCCTTCCCCCCATACAGATCAATGATCAAACCTTTCCTGAGATCCGGATTCAATACCGCGATATCGTCAGGGGAGCATTGGAACGCGCTGTTGAACTGTACAGTGACGGGCTGGTTTTCGAATTTGAGACGCTCATAGAGATGACTAAAAATCCGGCCTACGGAATCGATCTGGTCCGGATCATGAATGACGAGTGTGAAAATTATTTTCAAAAATTCGGACTAAAAAGTGAAATCAGGTTGACCCCGAACGACCTCCGTGATTTTGAACGACCCCCCAGGCAGAGAACATCATCCTATCTTGATGCGATGTTCGAACTGTTTGAAGAAGGGGCTCTGGCCGGAGGCGACCTTCTTTCCATTGAGAGTACAGGCGGAAAGGAGATCTTCGATAACGCACTGATGAGTTGCAATATCAGGGAAGCGGCCTTTGCCCTGAATGTTCTCGGTGTGCGGGATATGAAGATGTTGTGGAAGAGAATTGTTTCCGTTGCCGGAAAAACGGGTCGGATTGCAGGCGGGGACACAGCCTGCGGTTTTGCCAATACAGCCATGGTTCTTGCCGAAAAAAAATACATCCCGAAAATCTTTGCCGCTCTCGTGCGCATCATGTCGGTAACCCGGACCCTTGTCGCCATTGAAGAAGGTGCGACTGGTCCGGATAAGGACTGTGGCTATGAAGGTGTTTTCCTGAAGGCTATTACAGGTATCCCGATTTCCATGGAAGGCAAAACCGCTGCCTGTGCACATCTCAGCCCGCTGGGCAATATAGCAGCAGCCTGTGCGGACCTCTGGAGTAATGAATCCGTTCAAAATATTAAGCTACTGGCCGGGATGGCACCGACTGTATATTTCGAGCAACTTCAGTATGACACCCGACTGTTCAACCAGGCGATACATTCAGGGAAGCAGGATGCACTCAGGCTTCAAAAGTTTCTTGTAGATTCTGATATGTACATGGATCCGCAGGCTTTTATCATGGCTCCGGAAAATGTCATTGCCATCGCCGGGGAGATCGTGAAGGGTGAAAATCATCTGGATGGATCCCTCCGGGGTGCACTGGCCGGACTCGATCTTATTGAAAATGCCATTCAAAACGGGAAACTCCGGTCAACAGAGCTGGAAAAAACCTGGATTCCCATGCTGAGAGATGAACTTTTATCCATACCCGCTGATGAGGATAAATTTATTGAAGAGATGTTACCTGCATTTGATGAGAAGACTTTACTAAAAGAAGAATATGGATTATAATCTTAATGGACTGGAACTTGTAAAGAAAGCCATTCTCAGGCAGGCCGTCCCCCGGATTCCCTGGGTGCCGTTTGTAGGGGTGCATGCAGCCGCACTTATTGGTAAAACTGCCAGGGAATATCTGAATTCGGCGGATCTGATCGTTTCCGGCGTTTCGGAAGCGATTAAAAGGTATAATCCGGACGGCATTCCCGTCGTCTTCGACTTACAGGTTGAAGCCGAAGCGCTGGGCTGTGAACTTGCCTGGGCCGACGATAATCCGCCTGCCGTGGTTTCACATCCGCTTGCGGAAGGTAAAAACATCGTGGAAATGAAGATCCCCTGCGCCTGTAAAGGACGGATCCCAATCCTGCTTGAGGCGACGCAGCGACTCCGGGACGAATTTCCCGGACTTGCACTCTATGGCTTGGTAACCGGCCCTTTCACGCTCGCACTTCATCTCCTGGGAACGGATATTTTCATGAAAATGTTTGAAGATCCCGAATACGTCCATAAAGTCATGAAATTCACTACAGCAATGACGAAAAAGATGTCGGAACTCTACATTCAGGCAGGTTGTGATGTGATTGCCATGGTCGATCCCATGACCAGCCAGATCGATCCCGGATCTTTCGATACCTTCGTATCACCCTATGCAAGCGATGTCTTCCGTATGATCCGGGAACACGAAAGCCTGAGTTCCTTCTTCGTGTGCGGAAATGCCCAGCATAACATCCAGGCAATGGCATCGTGTAAACCCGATAATATTTCCATCGATGAAAATATTCCCCTTGACTATGTCAGAGACACTGCCCTTGCCCAAGATGTGAGCTTCGGCGGAAATATAAAACTCACCGTTTCCCTCCTTATGGGAAGTCCGGAAGATGTGCAGAGAGATGCCCTTGCATGCATGGATACCGGCGGAATGAAAGGTTTTATTCTTGCCCCGGGGTGTGATCTCCCGATGAATACCCCGCCCGGAAATATTCTGGCTGTCACGGAACTTGTCCATGACGAGCTCCTCCAGGGTGAACTGCGCGCCTCCGAAGCGGTACTGTCGGAGTTTGAACCCACCGATCTCAGCGGTCACTGGGATAGCGAAAAAGTCGTGATCGACGTGGTGACGCTGGATTCATCCTCCTGTGCCCCCTGTCAGTATATGATGAATGCCGTATCACGTGCCGCCGAAGCTTTCGACGGGAAGGTCATCTTCCGTGAATACCGCATCAAGGATAAAGAGGGCATCCAGATGATGCAGGCCCTCGGCGTACAAAAGATACCTACGATCGTTATTGACGGCACTCCTGAATTTGTGTCGCAGATCCCCCCGGTCAGCAAGATCGGGGAAAAAATTTCCGAATACCTGAAAACCAAGGCGCAGTGACAGATTTTGTTTTGGTCACCGGATTCCTGGGAAGCGGCAAGACGAGTCTCATTAAAAACTGGCTCCAAACCCTATCTCCTGACATTCGCCTTGCAGTGATACAGAATGAATTTGCCCCTACCGGAGTGGACGGAAAGGAGCTTAGGAGAACCGGTAAGGAATTCCGGCTCGTGGAAATAAATAACGGCTCCGTGTTCTGTGTCTGCATGATGACGAATTTCCCCGGTGTTCTTGAAAAGCTGATGGACGACTATCATCCGGACATCATCATCCTTGAAGCTTCCGGGCTTGCAGATCCCGTTAATTTGATTGAGCTGCTGGGATCAGGCAGGATCAGGGACAGGATTCGTTTATCCCGGATCATTTGTCTTGTCGATGCCCCCAATTTCAAGAGGGGAATGAATACCCTGACGCGGGTCAGGCACCAGGTGATGATAGCAGATACCATTCTCATTAATAAAACGGATCTTGTGGAGAAGGATTTGAATCCGGTGCATGCAGAACTTGAAAAACTGAATCCTTTCGCCGACAGGGTTGAAACAACCTTTGGGAAATTTGATATAGAGGGACTATCCAGCGACCGGGGCTCCGGGCATCCTTCTCTTTCCCGGTTTGAAGGACAAAAATCGGGCGACAGACCCGGGATGCATGTAAGTGTCCTCCGTACCGGTGAAAAGATCCCAGACAGGAACCTGGAACCCTTTATCAGCCTGTTGCAAGAAAGTTGTTTACGTATCAAAGGCTTCTTAAATACGGAATCCGGAAAAGTCATTGCTGTCCAGTCGGTGTTCGGTCACCTGCGGTTCCAGGAGATCAGGTCATACCTGGGTGCCTCTGAACTCATCATTTTCAGTGAGAAAACAGGCCTTAAAGACCTCCGGCAGATCTTCAGGAAATATGCCGTACATAGTATAGTTTAATATACAAGTTAAATAACATGTCCGAAATCACGGTCCGTCACAAGGGAATTATAAATGTTATCCAGGCAGGAAAGGCACAATCCCTGCAGGTCATCCTCCGCGATAATGGCCATGATGTATACTCACCCTGCGGAGGAAATGGCACCTGTGGCAAGTGCAGGCTCATGGTAAAGGGCGTTGGCTACGTATCGTCATGCATGTTTTTCCCTGAAACTGACATCGAAGTGATATTGCCGGAGGAGCGGGAGGCACGGATACTGACCTCACAATATGCTTATACATGTAAGGTCCCTTTCGATCCGGGCATGGCCGTTCACCGTTCATCCTATCCCCTCGGCATGGCTGTCGACCTGGGAACGACAACCGTGGTTTGTTATATGGCCGACCTTGTTACCGGGGTTTTCCCCGAGACCCGCTCCTTTCTGAATCCTCAAAGCCGGTATGGGAGCGATGTGATATCCCGTATACATTACGGAATGAGCCACAGCGACGGACGGGCCCGCTTGCAGACGGAGATCATTGAGAGGCTGAACCGGGAGATCCTTCATTTTACAGGCAGGATTGGCGTACCTCCGGAAGAAATGATTAAAATTACGGTTACGGGCAATACTACCATGCTGCACCTTTTTTTGGGTGAAGATCCGGCAGGTATTGCCCTGGCTCCTTTTAAACCTGCTTTTTTGGATAAGCAGGTGAGAAAAGCCGGCGAACTCGGCCTTGCCTGTAATCCGGATGCTCTGATTGAGACCATGCCCGTCCTTTCGGGCTATGTCGGTGCGGATATAATTGCGGGACTGGCGTCATTGCAGCCTCCTGACGACATCAGGAATTACCTGTTTATTGATATAGGCACCAATGGTGAAATGGCGCTCGTGACGCCGGAGAGAATCCTCTGTTGCAGTGCCGCTGCCGGTCCTGCTTTTGAAGGCGGAAATATTGCATGCGGTATGGGCGGTGTCCATGGAGCCATCGCAGCCTATTCGGAAAGTGGTTTTGATGTCATAGGGGATGCACCGCCGGCAGGGATCTGCGGATCAGGTCTGCTGGACGTGGTTGCTTTTTTGCTCCGCAAAGGGATCATCGATAACGACGGCTTTATGGAAGAGAACTTCATCCTCTGGCAGGGGGAAAAGAAGGAAAAAAAAATATTTATCAGTCCGAAGGATGTACGGGAAGTCCAACTGGCAAAATCTGCCGTGGCTGCCGGGATCAATATCATGATGCAAAAAGCCGGGTTGGATGCAAACAGCATGGATGCGGTTTTTCTCGCCGGGGGTTTTGGCAATTACCTCAATCCGGACAGCGCCTCGGCGATCGGCCTGCTTCCCCGCGGATTGGAGGGGAAGATCATTCCTGTAGGAAATACAAGCGGTACGGGCGCATCCCTGGCGCTGAAATCAGAATACTTCGTGAACCGTATATTCAGGACACGTGAGATCATGGAATATACAGAACTCTCCAATGATGAGAATTTTCCGCTGGAATTCGCGATGAACATGGCTTTTGGGGACTGAATTGTCTACAGGGAACGGGTTACCTCCCGCGCAGCCATAAACACAATCGCCGGATAATTGTTTTACTTTATCGCAAACTGCCGGACTGACAGTCATCTGATGTCCGGACAGGAGTGAAAATCCGGGAGGCCATTGAAATCAATTCTAAATCTTATACCATGGATACCGTAACCATTGAGCATACTTTTGAAGTACCCGCCGATGATCTGTGGAAGGTTCTCACAGACGAAAAGGAACTTAGAAAATGGTATTTCTGTGTTTCCGGCTTTAAACCCGAAAAAGGGTATGAATTTTCATTTACCGGGGAGGGCCATAAAGGAGAGAAATATATCCATTTGTGCAGGGTGACGGAAGTGATCCCCGCGAAACGGATCCAGTACAGCTGGGAGTATGAGAAAATACAAGGTTCTACGTTGGTAACTTTCGATCTCTCGGAGGAAGGGGAGAAGACAAAACTGAAGTTAACCCATACGGGCCTCGAGACTTTACCCGCCGGCAATCCCGATTTTGCGAAGGAAAGCTTCGAGGCCGGCTGGACGGAGATCATTACGAAATCCTTACCCGGCTACCTCTCCGGCCGCAACCAGGACAGGAAGTAAATATCATCGGACCCGGATGGAAAAAATTATGTAGAAAAATCCTCCGGGGGAATGAATTTATGACCTACATTTATCCGGAAAATTCATTTGAACCCCATGACTGCCAGCTTCCGCCATGCCCTCATGTCGACCGGCATGATCGCTGTGCTTTTTTATGTATTACACATAGTCATAGGCGGCTTTCTCTGGCAGGGATACAGCCATCTGCAGCAACCCATCAGCGATCTCACCTCCGGCGGAGCACCGGACCGTTCGCTGCTCCTGGTTTTTACGACGATATATGGATTCCTTGCGCTGGCTTTTGCAGTTTCCTTCACCATTCTTGAGAGCCGGAAACATCACCGTCTGGTTTTATGGGGCGGTATATTTTTTATCGTCTTGCACATCATTTCCCTCTCCTATGGTTTTTTCCCGGAGGATATGCCCAATACCGGGCCTACCTTTAAGGGCATGATGCACCTCATTGTCACGGTGCTGATCGTGCCTTTCACCATTCTTACCCCTTTGTTTACAGGATTTGGATTCAGGAAGGAGCCTGGCTGGCAATGGTTTGGACGTTTTTCCATTTTTACGGGTTTACTGATCTGCATTTTCGGTTCGGCCACCGCAATCTTCTTCTCCATGCACCTACCGTATTTCGGAATGATCGAGAGGCTGAATATCGGTACATTGCAATTATGGACCGTGGTCTTTTCCATCAAACTTATCCGGACAGCATGAAAACTCCGGGATACATTATTGTCGCAATATGCATGGTGATCCTTCATTCCAGCCTGGAGGCCTCGGATACCATTCCCTGCGTCAAAGAATCTTTGGTCGGCGGAGCAACCAGCGGTATGAAATTTTATGTCGGGCTGGTCCATCAGCATGAAAATTTTTTTCATAAACCATTTTCTTACCAGGGCGTTGAAGCCGGGATGATCAATGATCGATCGATGATCTTCGGAGTAACAGGCTCCACCTTTATTTATAATCTCAACGTCGAAAAAGGAAATGCACCCGCCTATATTTTCCTTTCAAAAGTCGGTGTACTCACGGGCTTTGTACGAAAACCGGAGAAGATTCTGCATGCGGGCTGCCTTCTGAACTTCGGGTGTTTTTCCCTGAAAGGGGACAATACGGATTTTCCCGTTTTCGAGAGGGGCCCTGTTGCCGTAAATAAAACCGGACTGGTAATTTCCCCCCAGGTTTTCTGTGAAGTGAATGCTTTCCGTTGGATGAGGATCAGGACGGGCCTCGATTATAATTTTTATCGTTTTGTGGACCGGTCTTCGGTCTGCCCGCACGATTTGCAGGGGTTCTCAGTTTCATTCGGGTTTCTGTTCGGGGGGGTGTAGATGTAACAATTTGTTGAGTTGTTGAGTTGTTGAGTTGTTGATTGAAGAGATTCTTAGGTAGTCCTAAAATGGGGAAACTGTCCTAAGAATTTGTTGAGTTGTTGAGTTGTTGAGTTGTTGATTGAAGAGATTCTTAGGTAGTCCTAAAATGGGGAAACTGTCCTAAGAATTTCTCAAGTTGTTGAGTTGGTGAGTTGTTTATTGAAGAGACTTTTACTTAGCCTTAAAATCACCTGGTAACGTTGTCACATTCAGTTTTACGGTTCGGCTGCGCTCACCGACTGGGGAAACTGTCTTGAAATGACGTACGGTTCGGCTGCGCTCACCGGCCGGGATCCTGCCCTAAGAATTTGTTGAGTTGTTGAGTTGTTGAGTTGTTGATTGAAGAGATTCTTAGGTAGTCCTAAAATGGGGAAACTGTCCTAAGAATTTCTCAAGTTGTTGAGTTGGTGAGTTGTTTATTGAAGAGACTTTTACTTAGCCTTAAAATCACCTGGTAACGTTGTCACATTCAGTTTTACGGTTCGGCTGCGCTCACCGACCGGGATCCTGCCCTAAGAATTTGTTGAGTTGTTGAGTTGTTGAGTTGTTGAGTTGTTGAGTTGTTGATTGAAGAGATTCTTAGGTAGTCCTAAAATGGGGAAACTGTCCTAAGAATTTCTTAAGTTGTTGAGTTGGTGAGTTGTTTATTGAAGAGACTTTTACTTAGCCTTAAAATCACCTGGTAAGGTGGTCACATTCAGTTTTACGATTCGGCTGCGCTCATCGACCGGCGATCTGCCTAGAAATGAGGAACGGTTCGGCTACGCTCACCGACCGGGGACACTGCCTTTAAATGAAGCATGCTTCGGCTTCCCTCAACATTCCGACAATCATTTCATTGAACCGTTAACATTTCGTAACCTCGTGAAGTCATACCTTCGTTTAAACGCATAGTCCGGGCTTCATCCTTTGTAATACGTCTTAGTATCAACTGGGATCCCACCCCCACCGTCGACGCCGACCGCCCTTAATGCAATTCACCCCCCAAATCTCAGCGTCCCCTTTTTGACTTTTTGATGAAAAGTTATCAACACTACAGATTATCAGTACGTTGAACATCCCCGAAGTCATTGTTTTGGTGATCTGGTGAAGAGGAAGAGGAACACAGATTTGACGGAAAAATATGGATGCCGGAAGAATTTGGTGATTTGGGGAAGTGGTGATTTGGTGAAGTGGAAGAGGAAGAAGAACACGGATCCGGAAGAATTTAGTGATTTGTTGATTTGTTGATTTGTTGATTGAATTGTCATCTATCCACAATCAAACCTTCTCAAACAATCCTCAAACAATCCTCAAACTTGAAACAACTTTATCTGTGATAATCTGTGAAATCTGTGGTGAAACTCCCCGAAGAATTTGGTGTTTTGGTGAATGGAGTTCAAACCACCTGAAACATAATTATTAAACCCTTCCGGGGTTTCGATGCGTGCGTCCTCCTTACCACGGGCGTAACCGTGGCTAATACAATGGATCCCCTCCGGGGAAAAGAATCTTCTAAAACGAATAATCTCAAACCATCTCAAACCGTTCCAAACCACCTGAAACAATCTTAAACCATCTGAAACAATTAAATCCGTTCCGATAGCCATCGGAATCCGTCAAAACCCTCGTAAATCCGCGTTCCTCTTCTCTCAAACCACCTCAAACCATTTCAAACCATTTCAAACCATTTCAAACCACCTCAAACCATTTCAAACCACCTCAAACCATTTCAAACCATTTCAAACAATCTTAAACAGCCTTTTCTGTGATAATCCGTGAAATCTGTGGTGAAACTCCATGAAACCATCTCAAACTTTCTCCATTTTTTCCATATCTTCAACCCAACCAATAAAACCCTAATCACCAATTTCTTATTCATGCCAGGTCAATTATATCCGGATATAATCATCATAGGCGCCGGGGCCGCCGGGATGCTTGCGGCGGGAAGCGCCGCCGAAGCCGGCGCGGGGGTCCTTCTTGTCGAACGTATGGAACGTCCGGGCCGGAAGCTGCTTATCACGGGCAAGGGACGATGCAATATCACGAACGTTTCAGACTTGCCCGATTTCATTTCCCATATCCAGCCTAACGGGAAATTTCTCAGGAGTGCATTTTCACATTTTTTTTCACATGATATTATCGATCTGCTGGGCAGGTATGGCCTTAAGACGGTTACTGAACGCGGGAACCGTGTTTTCCCGGAAACAAATAAATCATCAGATGTTGTTAACGCCCTTCTGAAATGGATGAATTCCGTAAAAGTTGATTATCTCGGTGCCACCCGGGTTCATGAACTTGTAATTGAGGACAGCAGGATTACCGGCATCAGAACGGAGTTAGCCGGAAAGTTGAACGTGATAAAAACCCGGTCTGTCATCGTATGTACCGGTGGAAAATCCTATCCGGCAACGGGTTCATCGGGTGACGGGTATAAACTGGCTCAGCAGGCCGGGCATTCCATTGTAAACCTCAGGCAGGCCCTCGTTCCTCTGGAGACTTCCGGGGATACGGCACCGGCATTGCAGGGACTGAGTCTGAAAAATGTCAGCGTCACGCTTTGGATCAACGGCAAAAAAACAGCTTCGGAATTCGGCGAAATGTTATTCACCCATTTCGGTATATCGGGTCCGGTCATACTTACCCTTAGCCGGCAGGTGGTTGATGCGCTCAGGGA
This sequence comes from uncultured Bacteroidales bacterium, assembly GCA_963771005.1. Classification (GTDB taxonomy): domain Bacteria; phylum Bacteroidota; class Bacteroidia; order Bacteroidales; genus DASQZK01. The sequence goes on along the minus strand of CAVYRO010000002.1, from coordinate 1,286,753 downwards.
GAATCTAAAGGTGGAAATCGGGATCGACCTGAAACCGGCACTGGACGAACAGAAACTCACTGCCAGGCTGATACGTGACCTGGATGAAAATGGGAAAAAGCAGCTTGTAACCCTGTTCCGGCAGTGGCTCCCCGTATCGCTGATCCCGGTATTTACCGGAACCCTGAGCCTGGACCCGGCGAAGGAATGTCACCAGGTGAGCGCACGGGAACGGAGGAAGATCATGCTTCTCATGAAGGATTTCCGCTTTTCCATTTCGGGTTACAGGTCCTTCAAGGAGGCCGTTGTCACAGCAGGTGGGGTTAGTCTGGCTGAGATCGATCCGAAAACCATGCGATCCCGCCTGGTTAAAAACCTTTATTTTGCGGGTGAAGTTCTGGACCTGGATGCCGATACGGGAGGTTACAATTTGCAGATTGCGTGGTCGACGGGCCGCCTGGCCGGGATATCAGCAGCAGCGGATCTGACAGACGGAATATGAAAATTCAGCTCGCTGCGCAGATCCTGAGCGCTGTTTTTACGCCGTCGGCGCCGCTCGAGATGATCCCGCCTGCATATCCGCTTCCCTCACCGACCATATAGAGATTTTCAAAACCGGTGCACCGTCCTTCCTCTTCACGAATAACCTGCAACGGGGCAGAAGTTTTGCTCTCCAGCCCCATGATGATCCCGGTATCGAATCCTTTCATTTTTTGCACGAACTCCTTCAGTCCCTCTCTCATCGAATCACCAATTCTGCCGGGAAGCATCTCACGAAGAGGGGCGGGGAGAAGACCCATGGGGTAAGAGGTTGACGGTATACCCTGTGGGATTGTTCCCGCTATAAAATCTCTCACCGCACAAAAAGGGGCCCTGTAATCTTTAGTATAGTTGAAGAAAGCCGTTTCGAGCTCCTCGAGCCAGTCAAGTACATGGCCTGCACCGGCATTTTCCCCGAACATTTCAACCGGGTTGACCGCAGCCACACAGGCCGCATTCGAGAACGGGAGATCGCGGTTGTAATAACTCATGCCGTTTACGATATTATTACCGGCATAAGCCGTGGCCGGAACGACGATTCCACCAGGGCACATACAAAAGGTATAAACCGGGAGCTTACCGCCGGGATTCGCAGTCAGCCGGTATTCCGCCGCCTTCACTCCCGGCAGTTCCTCCTTTCCCCATTGTGCCAGGTTAATGATGCGGCGCGGATGTTCCATACGGCTGCCGATCGCGAAATTTTTCGGACGGAAACGGACCGAATGCCTCATCAGCATACGGAATGTTTCAAATGCAGAATGACCGATGCCGAGGATGAAAATATCGGCAGTGAGTTCACCCCGGCTGGTCATCGCAGCAACCACCCTCCCTTTTTCGATCCCCAGGTCTTCCAGCTGAGTTTCGAAGACCATCCTGCCTCCCTCTGCTTCGTACTGCTTGCGAAGATTTTTCACAATGCGTCGCAGATTATCGCTGCCGAGATGGGGATGGTTCATAAAGGCAATTTCACCGGGAGCTCCCGCTCCGATATAGGTTCCGGTAATGAAATTTCGTTCTGCTGAGATCCGTTTGCTTCGGGAGGTGAGCTTGCCATCGGAAAAAGTCCCTGCGCCTCCTTCGCCAAATGCGTAGTTTGCAGTAGGACTGAAAGAGCCGCCCGATTCAAAGCCGGAAATTGCACGTGCCCTGCTTTCCACATCCTGGCCGCGTTCTATGATCGTCGTTTCAAAACCCGCCCTTTGCAGAATAAGGGCAGAGAAGAATCCTGCCGGACCACTTCCGGCGATCACCACTTTTCTTCCCTTACCGCATCGTGGAATTTCAATCCCGGGAATATTGCTTTCAACACCCTCCCTCAGCTCATCCGAGCTCACGGCCACCATCATCTCCCAATGTATATTCGTTTTCTTCCGGGCATCAAGACTCTTGCTGTCAATACGGTAGGTGAACCGGCTGATCTTCAGTTGTTTTTTTATCTCCGAACGCAATTCACCTTCCGTATAGGATGTCGGCAGGTGAATGGGAATTTCACGGTAACCCATATTTAATGGAATTTATGGACAGACAAAGGTATGAAAATAAGGTTGCCGAAGAATTTGGTGATGTGGTGATTTGGTGAAGTGGAAGAGGAACACGGATTGGACGGATTCCGATGGCTATCGGAACGGATTCTCACGGATTTTTTATTCCAGGTGTTTTCCGAAACAACCTGAAACAACCTGAAACCATCTCCAACAATTAAATCCGCGACCATCCGTGTCCATCCGTGTCCATCCGTGTTCTACATTCAGCCTCCCCTCATCGGAATCCCGTTACCTTCACCGGTCCTATGAGTCCATTTTCGAGAAGCGGGGAATCCGGATGGAGGAAATTGGAAACGGTTGCCGAACTCCAGATGTTCTTCATCTTCCCGTATTCCCTGAAATCACCTATGAACCTGTTGCGGAAGGGGTTGCCCATCCTGATCTCAAGGATATTGCCCGTCTCTCTGAGCGATGGGGCTGGGAGTGAGGTTCCCGGATTCCAGATATAGCCCAGCAATTCGCCGTTAAGTTTCACTTCAGCCGTTGCATGAACAATGTTAAGGTCCAGCAAAAAAGATTCGAAACGGGACAGGAAGTCGCCGGGAAGGTCAAACCGGACGGTGTATTCCGAGATCCCGGAAAAATACCGGATATCCTTTTTGTTCCGATTCATTGAGCGGTTTCAGGATATTTACATTCTCTTCACCAATGTCATCGTTATAAGACGGGTTAAACCTTACGGTGGCACTTATAGTCGAGATTTCCCTTTCCTCCTGCTCAATAAAATTCACGGATATGACCTTCTTGCTGGGATTGATAAAACGGTAACCATCCTCCTTATTTGCAAATATTTCAATCTTACCGTTCGTGATCTGCGCCCGCGGTACCTGCATGCGGTCCAGGTCTGCCTTTCGGGGAAAGATCTGCACTTCGTCCAGATCTGCCCTTTCGATATGACCGGGTGAAGGATCTTCCCGGAAGATAAAGAAACGGGATTCACGGGGACCAAAGCGGACAGGTATCCTTATCCGCGAACCCTCCTCACGGAAGATGGCAGGTATCTCAACCGATCCGCCGGATGGGGACCATATTTCCGGGGACGTCCTGCCCGTATTGAAGACACATTCACGATATATTGCAGTATCGCGCTGGTTGAAGACAAACCATATATCTTCGTCCCCGGCCTTTTTATGAATGTACATCAGGTCCAGGGAATCGGGTTGCCCGGTTGAAAAACCAGGTAAGATACCCGCATTCTTCAGTGCGGCAGCTACAGGGATACCGGAATAAAGCTTTCCTTTTCCGGTTGTTCCCGACGACAGATTGTTGTCTGCCCAAAGCCTGGATGCAATGTCATCAAACTCTTGTTTATTATCGCGGATGTTTTCCAGGGAAAGCATCCGGACAGGCTTCTCGCCGTAAATTATTGCACCCTCATTCAACAGTTCACCGATCCGTTTAAGCGTGTTCAACTCCATAAGCCCGTTGGCCGGCAAGATAAGCATACTGTATTCCAGGGAGCCGTTCAGCACCAGTTTCCCGTCCTTTACGGTGATGCGGTTAAACAAGGCATCCTCATTGCAGGCTTGTCCGGAATATCCGAACGGAAGACCGGAGATCAGGGAACTTTCCATCGATTGTGGCAGCTGGTCACCGATATAATACAACACATCGTGCTGCACCTCACCCTGCTGCAGGATATACTGGATCCTGGCCTGGTATTCCATCCAGCCCGAAGCGAACCGGAACCATGGATTTTCACGGTTGAAGTGAGAGGCGTAAGGCCCGAGGGTCATACCTGCGGGTTTATCCAGGGGCTGGTGTACATAACTATGCAGGATGATCTGGTTGAGCCCCATACAGAAAGCCCTGTCGCCAAAGGGTTTCAGAGCCTGGGGCGTTTCACTGTAATGCGCCATGCCGGTATACGCTTCCGTCCCTACGACCGGTTTGTTGTAGATCACGGCCGAGGCAGCCGGAAAACCCTGTTCCGGACGGGCTGAGGGCTGGTAATCAAGGAGGGTCCTGTTGTCGAAATTTGACCAGAATTCGAACATGGGAAGATCGACATAACTGTTGGATTTCATGATATCGAGGGGAGGGTAGTTCACTTCGCCGTAAATGACTTCGGCATCGTATTCCATGTTGTTTTCCCTGCACAATTCACCGAAATGCCTGTAATAATTCTGCCCGATCATATCGGAAATGGTCTTCCTGAAATCGTAAAGGAACCCTTCCGTTGTCCCCGGGTCCGTGATCGTCTCGCCACAGAGCACCGGGATAAAATCTGTCATGTCGTATCCCCGGAGTTTCCTGAATGCTGAAGGCAGGCTGTCGGTCCAGTTCTGGTAACCGCATTCCCAGCTGTCGATCAGGAAGAACCGGAAGGTGTTCCCGGCGTATTTCCCGGCGTGGGCTATTAGTTTCTGCGGATAATTCTTCCAGTGCAGGTTCAGTGAGGCGGTATCCATCTTATCACATTCAAGACCCCTTCCCTCAGCGGTGGCCGGACCGTTTTGTGCGCCCGTTGTTGTGAAACCAAATCTGGCGATCGTCCAGTTCCCCCCGGGGGCGTCCCATTGCAGGTGACCCCCATCATCCATATTTGCCGTAATATTGACGATATCTTCCTTCTGTATAAAATGCTGTCCGGGCATAGCATTTTCCATGGAATCGAAGTTGGAAACGGCCAGGGATTTTACCGAAACTGTTTTTTCCTGGTGATAGGGGATGTCCGGATTATACGAGGGCGACCCGCCCGCTTTCAGTAATTCGGCTTCCCCAAGGTTCACCTTCTGTGAAGAAGAATTGTCATCAACCCGCAGCCTGAAATATTTCCCTGCCGTCTCGGGAAAATCAAAGAGGAAGTTTTTATTCAGTCCGGTTGCCACACAATCCCTGACTTTCCTCCAATGCCTTCCGTCACCGGATACCGAAAGATCAAACCGGGTTGTAACTTTCGACATATCCTCCCACATAAAAACGTTCCGGGGATGAAGGGCAAGACGTGAGGTAGTAAAGGGCTGACTAAAATGGAATAGTATATAATCTCCTTTCCGCAAAGAAACCGAACTTACCGGGCTTCCATCAGCAAGGACGCCTGCATCGGCCGAATCACCGGAGGTGATCACCGGCCTTGCGAGACGAAATGAGTTGGCTCCGCTTCCGGATTTCCAGGCGATGACAGCGACATCCCTGTAGAAATCTCTTACTGCCTGGGGCTGAGGGAGGTCGAGGGATATTTTTTTGCCGCCGGTAACATAACTTTTCGTCCAGACGAACTGTTTCATGGATTTTTCAGGAGTGATCCACGGTCCGCCGCTGGTACTCCACCCGTCACAGTTGTGTGCCCCGATCGTTATTCCCAGGCTGTCGGCCTTTGTCAGGGCCCACTCAAACATTTCGTACCATTGCGGGGTATCGAATATCACGCGGGGTACCCCGAAATCTTTCCCGTTGAACAGACCGATATTCAGGATAGTGGCACGTGTAATGCCCTGATTATGCATTGCTTCAAGATCTTTTGTGATCCCTTCTTTGGTGATGGCGCCGTCGAGCCAGTGCCACCAGGTATGGACCGCCGAACTTTTCGGAGGGTTCAGGAAGTCCCGGCTGGTTATTTTTTCTTCCTGTGTCTGGTTAGAACAGCTCACCAGGAATGACAATAAAAGGATGACGAAGATCCGCGATAAAGATTTCATAGTTGGGAATTTACGGGTTAGTCCGGATAATGGTATTTTTCAGGTCCTTTTTGAAAAGAAACTTCCTCTGAAAGAAAATTTCCTGCGAGAGTAAATTACAAAATTTTGACGAGATTGGAATACCCGCGTTCCCGGAAGAATTTGTTGATTTGTTGAGTTGTTGATTTGTTGATTGGAGTTGAAACCATTTCAAACCATTTCAAACCATTTCAAACCATTTCCCTTCAAACCATTTCAAACCATTTCAAACCACCTCAAACCATTTCAAACCATTTCAAACCATCTCAAACCATTTCAAACCATTTCAAACCATTTTCAAACCATTTCAAACCATTTCAAACCATTAATCCCGCGCGCCCGAAACTTCCTCATCCCTTCCTGCTGATCTCACCCAGAAGCGCCCTGTCCAGTACCTCGATATTCCTCCCGTCAAGGCCGATGATACCCTCTTTTTCAAACTCCTTTAAAAATCTCACGGTGCTCTCTGGCGAGATGGAAGCGAAGTCGGCAATGTCCTGCCGCTGGAGGTATTGAAAAACATTCTCGCCTGCGAACTCGTCGGTGGAGAGATAGAGCAGGGAAGAGGCCAGTTTACCGCGCATCTGCTTGTATGAAAGATTTTTGATGATCTCCGTGTAATGAAGCTCATTCCGGCAGTTCCGCGAAGTGATCTCCATGGCAAAGGAGGGATTTTTAAGCAGAAGTTCTTTCAGACCTTCCTTGCTGATCATGCATATCACCGATTCTTTAATGGCAATAGCCGAGTAATGGTAAAGATTCTCCCCGAAAATACTCTGAAAAGCGAGGAAATCACCGGTTATGGCCAGGCGAATATTGATTGCCCTGTTTATCCCTGTCTGGATATATACCTTCACCAGTCCCCGAAGAACCAGCATTACATATGGGGCAAAGGCTCCCTGCTTGAAGATATTTTCGCCTGCCGTATAAACAAGCCTGGTTTTCCTGTCATTTAAAAGAGACAGGTCTTCCGGTCCCAGGCTCCGGAAACATCCGATATCCTCCAGTTTTCCTTCTCCCTCATTCTCTGAACCGGGTTTATTGGCAATGTCCATGGTATTTTCCGGTTGAAATTTTCACTTCGCCATACAAAGGTATTGAATTATGGCAAGAAAAAAGCTGAAATATTTCATTTCGGAACATGCGGAGCCCAGGCCGTTTTCAGTAGGACCAGATTACGGGGTTGATTATTTTTGTACCTGTAATTCCCTTGCAAATGAAACGCATAGCGATACCCATATCTGAAGGAAGGCTCAGCACCCGCTTTGAGGGATGCCGGGAGTACAGGATATTTCGGGTAAAAGAAGGAAAAGTTAAAAGCATCCTGATACATACAGGGGAAAGCGAGGATGATAGCGGACTTCCGGCCTGGATACGTGAACATCAGATCACAGATATCATAGCCTACAAGATCAGTCCGGATGCCGTTGACCTCTTCGCACGTCATAAGATCAACGTGTGGGTCGGTGCGCCGGATGAAGCTCCGGCTATCCTGATGAGGGCATATCTTGAGGGAACCCTGACCTCGGATGAGAAGGTGATGCGGAGAGATCCGTAAAGTAACGGAATGAATTTAAAATTATATTGTATAACCTGTAAAATAAACAGATCATGAAAATGCTAAGAACGAATCTCCACGAAATTGAAACTGCTTCGGAACTTGAAAAATTCACCAGTGAAAACGAGAATGTGATGGTATGCTGCGGAAGGATGGGGCCGATGTGCATCCCGGTTTATGAAGTTATGGAAGAACTCGAGGAGGACAGGACCGATGTAAAATTTGCCGTCATGGCTTTTGATAACCCGGAAGCCGCTGTGATCAGAAATGCACCTCAAACAAAAGGCTTTATGGGTCTGCCCTTCACAGTATATTATAAGAACGGTAAGTTGACCCACGCCACGAGCAGTATCCAAAATATGAACCAGGTGACAGGGATTCTGGATAAGGTACTTGGATGAGGGAATAGGGATGAATGTAGAACACGGCTGAACAGGAATTTGGTGATTTGGCGAAGAGGAAGAGAAAGAGGAACACAGATTTGACGGATTTGTGCGGATTCCGATGGCTATCGGAACGGATGCCGAAGAATTTGGTGATTTGGTGATTTGGTGAAGAGGAAGAGGAAGAGGAACACGGATCTTCTGAAGAATTTGTTGATTTATTGATTTGTTGATTTGTTGAATGGAATTCAAACCATCTGTGATAATCTGTGTAATCTGTGGTGAAACCCGGAAGAATTTGGTGATTTGTTGATTTGTTGATTTGTTGAATGGGATTCAAACCATTTCTTTATGAAAACCGACGAAATATTCGATGTAATGATACTCGGTGCGGGTGCGGCTGGTCTTACGGCCGGCATCTATTCCTCCCGCGCAAGGCTGTCTACGGTAATCCTGAATGAAGGAACCATTGGCGGGCAGATGGTTCTGACCGGTGAGATTGCCAACTACCCGGGGGTAGAGACCACCAGCGGGTATGTTGTGGCAAACACCATGAAGAAGCAGGCGAAAGACTTCGGTTGCACGATCAAATCAAATGTTAGGATCGCTGAATATTCATTAAAAGGCAGTATTAAATCTGTACGACTCGAAGACGGAAGGACATTCAGCTCCCGCGCGGTGATCCTCTCTCCCGGAGGACGGCCCAGGCCGTTGAATATCCCGGGGGAAGACAGATTCCGGGGAACGGGAATCTCGTATTGCGCCACCTGTGACGGAGAATTTTTCACGGGAAGGGACATCGTCGTCGTAGGAGGAGGTAACTCTGCCCTGGAAGAGGCGGTCACCCTGGCAGGGTATGCTTCCAAAGTGACCATTGTTCACCAGTTCGATCATTTCCAGGCGTTCAGGCATGCCATCGGGGAAGCGGAAAAAAATCCGAAGATCCGTTTTATTATGGAATCCGAACTCCGGGAGTTCCGGGGAAATGGTCGCCTGGACAGCATTGCGCTGGAGCATCTTCCCACCGGTGACAGGACGGAAATGAAAACCGAAGGCGTATTCATTTTCGCCGGTTACCTTCCGAATACGGGTCCCCTCGAAGGACTGGTTCCTCTAAATGAAAGGAAAGAGATCCTTACGGATCCTGATATGAAAACCGCCATCCCCGGGGTTTTTGCGGCCGGGGACTGCATTGCCAAAAAATACCGGCAGGTTACGACAGCCGTTGCGGAGGGTACGATAGCGGCCCTTAGCGCGGCAGACTACCTCAGGTCGTAGGATTTGAGGAATATGGAATTCCGGATACTGAACTGGGGAGACATGGTTTACCGGAATGTTGAGCGGAGCTGAAACAGGAAGAAGTCGAATTCAATCGCCCTGCTCCGACAACCATCTCTCGGCATCAATGGCGGCACGACAGCCCGTACCAGCGGCAGTCACCGCCTGGCGGTACACCGGGTCCATCACGTCACCGCAGGCAAATATTCCTTCCACATTGGTTTTGGATGAGTTCTGAAGGGTATGGATATAACCTATATCATCCGTATCGATGAAATCGTGAAAAATTTCCGAATTCGGCTTATGCCCGATAGCCACGAAGAAACCCTGCACCTCAATCTTTTTTTCTTCACCTGTTTTTACATTCTTAAGGATGACTCCTTCTACATTTTTTTCACCTGTGATCTCGGTTGGAACATGGCTCCACAGGATCTCGATATTTTCTTTTTTCATCAGGCGCTCCTGCATGATCTTAGAAGCCCGGAGTTCATCCCTGCGGTGAGCGAGGTAGACTTTTTTACATAACCCGGAAAGGTAGAGTGCCTCTTCGGCAGCTGTATCGCCGCCACCAACCACTAAGACATCCTGACCCCTGTAGAAAAACCCGTCGCACGTGGCACATGCGGAAACGCCGAAACCCATGTATGTTTTTTCGGATTCCAGACCGAGGTATTTGGCAGTTGCCCCGGTGGCGATGATCACAGCATCGGCCGTCACCACTTTTTTCTCATCGATGGTTACCCGGAAAGGATGACCGGAAAAATCGACCGATGTTGCCATTCCCCAGCGGCAGTCCGCACCGAAACGCGCCGCCTGGGCTTTGAAATCCTCCATCATCTTCGGACCCGTCACCCCTTCGGGATATCCCGGGTAATTCTCCACTTCGGTGGTGGTGGTGAGCTGACCCCCGATCTGCATGCCTTCATAAACGACAGGCTTAAGATTTGCCCGTGCCGCGTATATGGCGGCCGTATAGCCTGCCGGACCCGATCCGAGGATAAGACATTTAATATGTTCAGCTTCTCCGGCAGGTTCTTTTTTCGTGCTGGTTCCCGGTTCAGCTGTCTCAATTTTCTTAAATAATTCCATGTGCTTTCTTAGGTTATGAATTCAACTTCAGGAGAACAAAAGTAATAACGTGAACGTTCTTTACAAATATTTGTGGGCAAGGTCAATAAATATACCATTTCTGGCGGAATGGCTGATCATATGATCAACCAATTAAATATCTGATCATTATGACATCATGACAGATCGTCATATCTACATTTATCAATATCACGATGAAAATACGATTGGTTAAGAACGGAATTTTTCCGGTACTGCGCGATGCAAACGGAAATCTGATGAAAGAGGAAACGAATACTGGGTATCCATTACCGGGAACCATCCAGGGGGAAGGAAAACTGGCCGGCATTCCTGTTCTCTTCATCAGGACGGCAGGCTGCAACCTCAGGTGTACCTGGGCAGACGATTCGGGCAGGGTTGATATCTGCGACACACCGTATTCCAGTCATGATGTTACCGACACTGAGGAATGGGAAATCGGGGATATTATAAAGGTGCTGGAATACAACAGGGGGCCGATAAATCATATCGTAATTTCAGGCGGGGAACCCACCATACAGGCTCCGGGTCTCACAGCCCTGGCCTCTGCCATACGTAAAAAGCTGAAAATGCACATCACCCTGGAAACAAACGGCACCAATTACATCCCGGAGTTGGCAAACGACATCCATCTTTTCTCCATCTCTCCCAAGTTGAGATCTTCAGAACCAAATGAAGAAAAAAATACAGGACTTAAAAAACCCGTCGGGGAGGCTTTCATTCATAACCATGCCCGTCAGCGAAGGAATATCGAGGTTATTCAGAAATATATCAACAGTTGTATGATCCTCGAATCGTATTATGGCGAAAAGATCGATACGGAGCCCAAAAAGAGGAACGACAGGGATTTTCAGCTTAAGTTTGTTGTTGCCAGTGAAGAGGATGAAAAGGAGATCAGGGAAGATTTTCTTTCACAACTCAGTTTTGTACGAACCGAGGATGTTCTCGTCATGCCATTGGGCAGCAACCGTGAAACGATGCAGGAACATCTCGATCTGGCGGCACGTACCGCCATCCGCAACGGATGGAGATTCTCTCCGAGAATCCAGATCGAGGTATTCGGAGATAAAGCGGGAACATGAAGAATTTGGTGATTTGTTGATTTGCTGAAGTGGAAGAGGAAGAGGAACACGGATTTGACGGATTTGTGCGGATAATCACGGATGAAGAAAATTGGTGATTTGGTGATTTGGTGAAGTGGAAGAAGCCTCAAACCATATCAAACCATATCAAACCATATCAAACCATTTCAAACAATTTTTTCTGTGATAATCTGTGGAATCTGTGGTGAAACTCCCTGAAACCACATCCCAAAAAAAAGGCCATTGCAAGTATAGCAACGGCCTTTCCGGGTTGGAACAATGAGTCTTTTTATTTTTCTACCCCCACATCCACAATTTTCTCCGCCTTATATTTTCCGGCCTTGAGTTTTTCCTGTATCTCGGTGAAAGCATTGATCGTGAATTCAACATCCTCCAGCGTGTGAGCCGCAGTGGGTATGATCCTCAGAAGGATCATGCCTTTCGGGATCACCGGGTATGCGACCATCGAACAGAACAAGCTGTAATTTTCCCTCAGGTCATATACGATATTGGTAGCCTCGGGAACGGAACCCGAAAGGATAATGGGCGTAACGGGTGATTCCGCTTTTCCTATATTGAACCCTCTTTCCAGTAGTCCTTTCTGAAGGGCGCGAACGATTACCCAGAGATGTTCCCTTAGCTGTGGCTGGGTCTGAAGCAGCTCAAGTCTTTTGAGCGCACCGATCGTCATAGGCATGGGAAGGGACTTGGCGAAGATCTGCGAACGCATGTTATAGGCAAGAAAATCAATGATGACTTTTTCTGCGGCAACGAAAGCACCGATACCGGCCATGGATTTGGCAAAGGTGGAAAAGTAGATATCGATCTGGTCCTGAACGCCGAAATGTTCTCCCGTACCGGCGCCTGTTTTCCCCATAGTACCGAAGCCGTGGGCATCGTCGACCAGGAGCCTGAAGCTATATTTCTCTTTGAATTTTACGATCTCATCGAGCTTCCCGAGATCTCCGGCCATTCCGAACACTCCTTCAGTTATGACAAGGATCCCACCGCCTGTTTCCTTCGCCAGCTTGGTGGCCCTTTGCAACTGTTTTTCCAGGTTCTCCATGTTGTTATGCGGAAAGACGTAGCGCTTGCCCATGTGAAGTCTCAGCCCGTCGAGAATACAGGCGTGTGAATCCGAATCGTATACGATGACGTCTTTTCTGTCAACAAGCGAATCAATGATAGAAACCATTCCCTGGTAGCCGTAGTTTAAAAGATAGGAGGTCTCCTTCTTCACAAAAGCTGCGAGCTTGTTTTCGAGTTCTTCGTGATATTTGGTCTGACCCGACATCATCCTGGCGCCCATAGGATATGCCATGCCGTATTTTGCTGCAGCTTCGGCATCTGCCTTCCTCACTTCAGGATGATTTGCCAGTCCGATGTAGTTATTCAGGCTCCAGTTAAGGACTTCCTTGCCCCTGAATGTCATCCTGGGTTGGATTTCACCCTCCAGCTTCGGGAACATAAAATAACCGTGAGCCTCTTTCATATACTGACCAAGTGGGCCCGAATTCTTTTTAATCTTTTCGAATATATCCACAGCTATAATTTTTAAGTTATTGAGAGAAGGAATTGGGCACAAAATTAATTTTTTTTAATCAGTTGCCAAACCTGGAAATATTTTACTTTGCTTTACCGTTTAGTTTTGTATCTTTTTAAATAAGCCCCAGCTTGTAAAGAAAGTAGATTTGGCTTAAAAAAAATCAGTTATTTGTTTCTCTCTTTCACAGATTATAGTAATTTTGCACAACATTTTCGAAAATGAAGCATAAGGTATTCTTTTACATACTATTTGTCTTTTTGTTCAGCTCCTGCGGACAGTATGAAAAAGTACTGAAAAGTACTGATTATCAGCTGAAATATAAAAAAGCCGTCGACTATTACAATAATGGCGAATTCGTAAGGGCGTCCACGATCTTTGAACAGATCGCAACTGTGTTCCGTGGTACTGTGAAAGCCGATACGGTACAATATTACCGGGCAGAAAGCTATTATCACCAGAACGATTACATCATGGCCAGTCATTATTTCGAGGAACTGTCCCAGTCTTTCCCGAATAGTGTGTACGAAGAAGAAGCTTCATTCATGGCAGGATTTTGTTATTATAAACTCTCGCCACGGCCAAGCCTTGACCAGGAAAATTCCTATAAAGCCATCAATTCGCTTTCACTGTTCATGATTAACCATCCCACTTCAACAAGAAAGGAAGAGGCAAACCGGATCATAAATGATCTCCGGGAAAAGCTGGTTGAAAAATCATACCTGAACGCGAAACTTTATTTCGATCTGGGCGATTTTAAATCGGCGATCATAGCACTCCGCAACAGTCTCAGTGATTATCCCGATACAAAACACAGGGAGGAACTGATGTTCCTTATCCTGAAATCGTCCTACCTTCTTGCGGAAGGGAGTGTGGAGAGCAAGAAACCCGAACGCTACCAGGCAACCGTCGATGAATATTATTCATTCATAGGGGAATTTCCCAAAGGGGAATTCTCAGGGCAGGCAAATGATATTTACAAGGATTCAATGAAATCTTTAGGTCAGGAAACAAATTAATTCAAAATAACAGAATGGTTGATTACAAAAAAAGCAAAGCTCCGGCAACCACGGTGACCCAGGATATCAGGAACCTGAGCCGGGAGACCGGAAACATTTACCAATCGGTGATGATTGTCTCCAAAAGAGCCAACCAGATCAGCGTGGAGATGAAGCAGGAACTCAACCGTAAGCTTGAGGAATTTGCCTACTATACCGATAATCTCGAGGAAGTGTTCGAGAATCGTGAACAGATCGAGATCTCGAGGTTCTATGAGCGGCTTCCAAAACCAACCCTCATCGCACTGCAGGAATACCTCGACGATGAAATATATTTCCGTATATCGGAATACAAACCGCGGGAAGAAACGGAAGAAACAGAATAAACTTTTTGTTCCCATCTCACCCTGACCTATCTTTACGGAAGGATGAAAGATGTGGGAATCATTCCTGACCAGTGGCCGGGGTATGTACCCGCTTTTTACCCGGTGCGGTTTATCATATTAAATTTCATTTTGTGAAACTAAGCGGTAAAAAAATACTCCTCGGTATCACAGGCAGCATAGCTGCATTTAAATCAGCAGTGCTTCTGCGTTTGCTCCAGAAGGAAGGAGCGGAAGTCAGAGTCGTACTAACCCCGTTCGCCGGTAAATTCGTCACCCGGGAAACCCTGGCTGCTCTTTCCGGGAATCCCGTGCTTACTGAATTTTTCCGTGAAGACGGAACCTGGAACAGCCATATCGATCTCGCTTCCTGGGCCGACATTTTTCTCATTGCTCCCCTAACCGCCAATACAATGGCCAAAATGGTAAACGGCCAGGCCGATAACCTTCTTCTGGCCATATATCTTTCCGCCAAATGTCCCGTGCTTTTTGCACCGGCCATGGATCTCGATATGTATCGTCATCCCTCCACACAGGCGAACATAGACCGGCTGAAATCGTACGGAAACATTTTTATCGAACCGGTTAGCGGTGAACTGGCCAGCGGGCTTTACGGCAAAGGCCGGATGCAGGAGCCTGAAGCCATCATGGAGATCCTTTCAGGCATTCTTGCCGGGCAGGATGAAAAAAAAAACTCCTCTCCAAAAAAATCCTGATCACGGCAGGTCCTACCTATGAAGCGATCGACCCGGTCCGGTTTATCGGGAACCGTTCTTCCGGGAAAATGGGTTATGCCATTGCCGAAGCATGTGCAAGTCAGGGTGCTGAAGTGACACTTGTGAGCGGACCCGTGAATATCCGGCCCGTTCACCCGGCGATACGGGTTGTTCCCGTGGAAACAGCCGCCCAGATGTATGAAGCAGCAACCGGGGGCTTCAGGACCGCCGATATTGCTATCCTTTCGGCGGCCGTAGCCGATTTTCTTCCGGAATCCATTCACACCCGGAAGATGAAAAGGACATCAGGGGAGATGAACCTCAGGCTTAAACCCACGCGAGATATTGCTGCCTCGCTCGGAGAAATGAAGAAGGATACCCAGATACTCGTGGGATTTGCCCTGGAAACTGATAACGAGGTAGCAAATGCCCTTGAAAAGCTGAAGAAAAAGAACCTGGACTGTATCGTTCTAAATTCACTCAATGATGAAGGCGCCGGTTTCCAAACGGATACAAACCGGATCACCATTATTGACAGAAACAATATTATTTATAAATTTGAGTTAAAATCCAAGAGGGAAGTTGCTAACGACATTGTGGATAAAATCATTGAATTATCAATGAAAATCAAAGGATTGCAGGATGAGTAGTCCGGTACCATTCACACATATAAGGCAATTCCGGGAAGGGTATATCCGTAGTCGTTTTTAAATAAGCGGTTTTCAAATCAGGTGAATTAATTAATTTACAAGCAGCCGCAGTGGTTGCAGGCAGTTATTCCCGGGAGGGATTCCTGCAAAGAATAAAAGGAGACGAATGAAAAGATTATTTAATATTTTCGCACTTTTTCTCATTCCTGTGAGCATGATGGGGCAGGAACTGAAATGCGATGTCAATATTGTCACCCAACAGATCCAGGGGACTAATAAGCAGGTATTTGAAACTCTTCAGAGTGCCATTTATGAATTCATGAATAATAAGGTATGGACGAACCATGTGTTCGCCCCCGAGGAGAGGATAGAATGCACCATGCTGTTCAATATAACGGAACAGTTATCTGCGGATGAGTTCAAGGGCACACTCCAGGTCCAGTCGAGGCGCCCGGTGTTCAACTCAAACTATAACACCGTGATGCTGAATTATATGGATAACGATATCCATTTCAAATACGTGGAATTTCAACCTCTGGAATTTGACCTGAATTCAAATCTTTCAAATCTCACCTCCCTTCTGGGATATTACGCATACGTGATCCTGGCCCTCGATTACGATTCATTTTCCATGGAAGGCGGAACCCCTTTCTGGCAGAATGCCGAAAAGATCGTCGACAATGCACAAAATGCCCAGGAGAAAGGATGGAAACCTTTTGAAAACACAAGTCACCGGAACCGGTACTGGCTGGTCAAGGATTTTCTTGACAAGGACTATGAGCCCTGTCGTGAATTTCTTTATCATTACCACAGGCTTGGCCTGGATATTATGGACAGCAAGGTTGTCGAAGGCCGTGCAGAGATCGCAAAAAGTTTTGAGCTGCTTCAGAAAATATACCGCCAGAAGCCGGATCCTTTTCTGCAGCCACTGCGGATCATTTTCGACGCCAAGGCCGATGAGATGGTGCAGATCTTTTCTGAATCATTCCCGGAGGAGAAGAACAGGGTTTACCAGATCCTCACCGAGATCGACCAGGCTAACGCCAACAAATACAAGGGAATGCTCGAGACCCAGAACCCGTAACCGCTAATCGCCCAGAATTTTATGCTCAGGTCCTTATCTATCAGCAACTATGCCTTAATTAAGGAACTGAAGATCGTTTTCATGCCCGGACTGACAACCATAACCGGTGAGACCGGGGCTGGGAAGTCCATTCTTCTCGGAGCCCTCTCTCTCATCCTGGGCCAGAGAGCCGATACGGCCGCCCTTATGGACAAGGGAAACAAGTGCATCGTTGAGGGTATTTTCGACAGCGATGGGGAGATACTTAACCGTTTGCTCCGGGAAAATGACCTGGATCCCGGAGAGCAGCTTATACTCAGGCGTGAAATCAGCCCGGGCGGAAAATCCCGTGCATTCGTGAACGATACTCCCGTGAATCTGCAGACCATGACGGAGATCGGGATGAGGCTCGTGGATATTCACTCCCAGCATCAGAACCTGGAGCTGAATAATAATGAATATCAGCTAAATGTGATCGACGCTTTCGCAGGACTCGGGGGAGAGCTGGTAACATACCGGAACCGGTATGCAGAATACCGCGGGTTGCTGAAGCAATACGGGGAACTCCGTGAATCGGAGGAAAGGAACAAGGCGGAGAAAGATTATCTTGAGTATCAGTTTGCCGAATTAAAGGATGCGCGACTCCGGGAAGGTGAACAGGAGGAACTCGAGAATGAAATGGAAATACTTCAGCATGCAGGTGAGATACAGACCGGACTCTTTACGGTATGGCAAAATCTGAACGGAGATGACAGGAGTGTGATTAACCTCCTCAATGAATCGGAGATGCAGCTTTCAAGGCTCCGGGAGTTTCATAAACCTTCCAACGAATTTTTTGAAAGGATAAAGGCTGCCATCATTGAACTCAGTGATCTTGCCACTGAAGCAGAAAAAGAAGCCGGGAAGGTGGAACATGATCAGGGCAGGCTCGGGTTTGTTAGTGACCGCCTGGATCTCCTCTATAAGCTAGAACAGAAACATAAGGCAGCAAACCTGCAGGAACTCATTCAGATCCGTGAAGAGATCGACAGGAAACTGGGAGAGCTGGATTCTCTGGGTATGCGGTTTGGAGAAATGGAGAAGGATCTCGAAAACAGAAAGTCTGCTCTGAAAACAATGGCCGAAGGATTATCTGGAAAAAGACAATCGGTTATACCGGCAATCAGTGAAAGGATCACTGCTTTGCTCGTTCAGCTCGGCATTCCAAACGCGGTTTTCAAAATTCAGAATACGATCCTCCCCGAACCATCTGGGGAAGGGATAGACAGGGTCGAATTTTTCTTCACGGCCAACCGGAAAGCCAGGCTCCAGGAAATTTCGAGGATCGCATCGGGCGGTGAACTCTCCCGGCTCATGCTCAGTATCAAATATATCATTTCCCGGTCACTTGGATTGCCTACCATCATTTTCGATGAAATAGACACCGGGGTAAGCGGGGAGATCGCTCACCGTGTTTCCCGGATCATGAAAGAAATGTCGGCCGACCGGCAGATCTTCACCATCACTCATCTCCCTCAGGTGGCTTCAAAGGGGGATCAGCATTATCTCGTTTATAAAAGCGACCTGGAAGAGGGAACTGTGACACTCATGAAGCTCCTCGATATTTCCGGCCGGGAGAATGAGATCGCAAAAATGCTCAGCGGGGAGCAGACTACCGAGGCAGCGCTGGCCAATGCCAAAGAACTACTTAATGGCAGGTGATCGGGTATTATCATTTTGGGCTGGTCGTTTTTAGGGACCGTCGTTTGTATGGTATGGTCGTTTGTATGGTCCGGTTGTTTGTAGTTTGGTCGTTTGTATGGTCTGGTCTGGTCGTTTGTATGGTTTGGTCGTTTTGACAGTCTGGTCGTTTTGACGGTCTGGTCGTTTGTATGGTCTGGTCGTTTTGACGGTCTGGTCGTTTGTATGGTTTGGTCGTTTTGACGGTCTGGTCGTTTGTATGGTCTGGTCATTTTGACGGTCTGGTCGTTTGTATGGTCTGGTCATTTTGACGGTCTGGTCGTTTGTATGGTCTGGTCGTTTTGACGGTCTGGTCGTTTGTATGGTCTGGTCATTTTGACGGTCTGGTCGTTTGTATGGTCTGGTCGTTTTGACGGTCTGGTCGTTTGTATTTGCACGGGCCGGTCACGACCGGCCCCTACGGAAATTTATCATTCCGTTTTTTCCTCTTCCGTTTTATTTAATCTAAATTTGTGAATGAAATCAAAACATTCATATCATGGCTTATAATTTATTGAAAGGCAAGAGAGGAATTATTTTCGGGGCATTGAATGAAATGTCCATCGCATGGAAGGTGGCAGAGAAGGCGCATGAGGAGGGAGCGGTGTTTACCCTTTCGAATACTCCGGTGGCGCTGAGACTCGGGGAACTGAACAAGCTGGCCGAGAAAACCGGTTCGAAGGTGATGCCGGCAGATGCAACCAATATTGACGATCTGAAAAATGCCTTTACCGGATCCATGGATTTCCTGGGCGGAAAAATTGATTTTATTCTTCATTCCATCGGTATGTCACCCAATGTGAGGAAAGGCATTCCGTATGATGCAATCGACTATCCCAATTTCCTGAAGACCCTTGATATATCTGCTCTCTCCTTTCATAAAATGATACAGGTAGCCCGGCAGATGGATGCCATCAACGACTGGGGTTCCATCGTAGCCCTGAGTTATGTGGCTGCCCAACGAACGCTTTTTGGATACAACGATATGGCCGATGCAAAGGCGC
Source organism: uncultured Bacteroidales bacterium (assembly GCA_963771005.1). GTDB lineage: Bacteria > Bacteroidota > Bacteroidia > Bacteroidales > DASQZK01. Next base: position 1,267,547 of record CAVYRO010000002.1, on the reverse strand, counting down.
TGCTCGAATCCGTCGCCCGGAGCTTCGGGTATATTTACGGGCGTGAGAAGAAGATCAGGATCAATACGGTATCCCAGTCGCCTACGAGGACAACCGCGGGAAGTGGTGTTAAGGGCATAGACACCCTAATCGATTTCACCGACAGGATGTCGCCCCTGGGCAATGCCACGGCAGAGGATTGCGCCGATTATTGTATAACCCTTTTTTCGGACCTGACCCGGAAGGTAACCATGCAGAACCTTTTCCATGATGGCGGTTTCTCGAGCATGGGAATGAGTGAAAAAGCTATCGTTCAATATAATAAGAGCTTTGAGGAATGCCCCTGATTATTTGTTGATTTGTTGAGTTGTTGATTTGTTGATTTGTTGATTGAATGAGACCCTCAGATCTCGAAATCTGTTCTATCTTTGTTCGCTTAAGAATTTGGTGATTTGGTGAATGGAGTTCAAACCATTTCAAACCATCTCAAACCATTTCAAACAACTTCAAACCATTTCAAACCATCTCAAACCATTTCAAACCACTTCAAACCACTTCAAACCATTTCAAACCATCTGAAACCACCTGAATCCGCAGAAATTCATTTTTTTTGCTATCTTCGTCGTCATACTGACAAATTTTGCTGCCATGACAGCTAAACTGGTTCTGATCCTCTTCTATATCTTCTTTCCCGCTTTAGTGATCTGGATGGTCGGAAAATACGAACTCATAAGAAAGGTGGGTTCAATCGTCATCTGTTATATTGCCGGTTTGCTTATCGGGAATTTTGATATCCTCCCGCAGGATGTATACCCTCTGCAGGATATGATGACCACAATCACCATTCCGCTTGCGCTGCCTCTTCTTCTTTTCTCGGAAGATATACGCAAATGGGCGGGTATGGCAAAACAGACACTGTTATCGCTTATCCTCGGACTGGTGTCGGTTGTCATTATGATCACTGCCGGATTTTTTATTTTCAGGGATATCATCCCCGAAGCCTGGAAAATATCGGGAATGCTGGTGGGCGTTTATTCGGGAGGAACGCCAAACCTGGCTGCTATTGCCGAGATGCTGAGGGTGCCTTCTGAAATTTATATACTCACCCATACAAGTGACCTGGTCATCGGGGCTTTTCTTCTCCTCTTCCTGCTTACGGTGGGACAAAAGTTCTTCCTCCTTTTCATGAAGCCCTACCGGCATAAAGATGGGGAAGAGATCAAAAATCATACTGCAGGGATCATGGAAGAATTTGAATCGTATGAGGGGATCTTCCGAAAGGAGACGTTTCTTCCCCTGCTAAAAGCCTTAGGGATCTCGTTGTTGATCTTCGCAGCAGGTGGAGGGGTCAGTTTTCTCTTCATTGAGAAATACCGGATGGTTGCCGCTATACTTACGATCACTACCCTGGGCATACTTGGCTCCCTTTTGCCACAGGTCAACCGGATAAAAAAAACTTTCCCCCTCGGTATGTATTTTATCCTTGTTTTTTCTCTCGTGGTTGCATCGGAAGCTGACCTCGGCAAAATGGTAGGCAACGGACACTCCGTAGTCTTTTTGTCCATATTTCTTTTTATTCTCATCGCAGTTATGGGTTCTCTGCTCCTTCATGCAATCATCTCCAGGATATTCGGCATCGATGCGGATAATTTTATAATCACTTCGGTGGCGCTTTCCATGTCACCACCCTTCGTCCCCGTAGTGGCGGCCTCACTCCGGAACAAGGCAGTGGTGCTGCCAGGTCTCATCATCGGGATCATCGGGTATGCCATCGGGAACTATCTGGGAGTTTTTATGGCCTATCTTTTCGAATAACGATAAATTCACAGGAACATGCCGGAATTATTCATCAATATCAGGAAGCTTGTCCAGGTTGAAGAAGAACCGCTCCATTTCAGGGCAGGACGGCACATGAAGGATCTGCCATGTATCGACAATGCATTCCTGCAGGTCTCGGAAGGCATTATAAAGGATTTCGGACCTATGTCCTCCATGCCTGTTGAATATGAGACGTCAGGGATGAAGATCACGGATCTTGCAGGAAGCCTCGTGCTGCCTTCATGGTGCGATCCGCATACCCACCTTGTTTATGCAGGAAGCCGGGAAATGGAATATGTGGATAAGATCAGGGGGTTAAGTTATGAAGAGATCGCCGCAAGGGGAGGGGGTATTCTTAATTCTGCCCGGCTGCTCCATGAGACCAGCGAGGAGGAACTTTTCATACAATCTGCAGAGAGGATAAGGGAGATCATGCGCCTTGGCACCGGGGCAGTGGAGATCAAAAGCGGCTATGGTCTGAATACGGCAGATGAACTTAAAATGCTCAGGGTGATCCGGCGGATCAGGGAATCTTTCCCCCTGATGGTACGCTCCACTTTTCTTGGTGCACATTCCATTCCTGAGGAATACCGGAAGGATCCTGAAGAATTTGTAGATCTTGTGATCAATGAAATGATACCCGCCGTGGCCGCTGAAGAACTTGCCGATTTTATCGATGTCTTTTGTGACAAGGGTTTTTTCAGTGTTGAAGATACGGAAAGAATTCTGCTCGCCGGGATGAAACACGGGATGGCAGGTAAGATCCATGCCAATGAACTGGGTAATTCTGGTGGGGTGCAGGCAGGCGTGAAATACGGTGCACTTTCAGTCGATCATCTTGAACATACCGGTGAGGCTGAGATCAGGGCACTGACAGGTACCGATACCATGCCGACACTTCTTCCCGGCGCATCATTTTTCCTCGGACTTCCCTACGCTCCCGCCAGGAAAATTATCGATTCGGGGCTTCCCCTGGCATTGGCCTCAGATTTCAATCCCGGTTCCTCTCCTTCCGGTAATATGAATTTAATTCTCTCGCTCGCCTGTATAAAACTCGGCATGCTTCCCGAGGAAGCCATCAATGCAGTAACCCTGAATGCAGCCTATGCTTTGGGAATTGAAGACGAAGCCGGGACCATTGCGCGGGGAAAAACCGCAGGCTTCATCGTTACCAAACCCATCCCCGGGTATGAGTACCTTCCCTATGCATACGGTTCGGACCTGATCCGTGAAGTTTATATACTGGGAAAACCAGTCCGGTCGGCATAGACTGTTTCGTAGAGAGGTTTCGTGTAAATGGACGTTGCATGTAAAAGACGTTGCGTAAATGGACGTTGCGTGTAAATGGACGTTGCGTAAATGGACGTTGCATGTAAATGTTTCGTAGAGACGTTGCGTGTAAATGGACGTTGCATGTAAATGTTTCGTAGAGACGTTTCGTGTAAATGGACGTTGCATGTAAATGGACGTTGCGTGTAAAGACGTGCGTGCAAAAGACGTTGCGTGCAAGTGGACGTTGCATGTAAATGGACGTTGCGTGTAAATGGACGTTTTGTGTAAATGGACGTTTTGTGTAAATGGACGTTGCATGCAAAAGACGTTGCGTGCAAAAGACGTTGCGTGCAAAAGACGTTGCGTGCAACGTCTCTACCCCCCCCTCAATCCCCCCGATTGATTATTATTTATTGTATTTTTGTAAATTATGTTGAAAAAACAGGGGTGTTGTCGAAAAAAACCTATAAAAAATATTCGAACCCCCTAAAATATTTAATACATTTGCAAAAATAAATAACTAATTTTCATATACCACTTGTAAGCATGAGACGAATTCCCAAAAAACTGTTTTTAGCGATTTCCCTGCTGTTATTTAGCGCAGGACAGGTCTTTTGTTCGGACGGTAACGGCATTGACACCGGGGCTACAGCATGGATGCTTACAAGCACGGCCCTCGTCTTACTCATGGTGCCGGGACTGGCAATGTTCTATGGCGGCCTGGTGAGAACGAAAAATGTTCTGGGTACCATCATGCATAGTTTTGCGGCAATGGGTATCATGGCCGTAATGTGGGTGATCATAAGTTACAGCATGTGTTTTGGCCCAAATGTCCTGGGAGGATGGATCGGCTGGAACTGGCATTTCATTTTTCTGAAAGGGATCGATGACAGCATATTGAGTTCGGGAGTTCCGGAGTATGTTTTTTCCATGTTCCAGGGAAAATTTGCGATCATTACACCCGCCCTTATTGCAGGTGCCTTTGCAGAAAGGGTTTCTTTCAAAGCCTATTGCTTTTTCATTGCCGTATGGGGATTGCTCGTTTACAACCCGCTTTGTCATTGGGTCTGGGCCTCAGACGGCTTCATTTATAACCTCGGTGCCCGTGGGGCAATCGATTTTGCCGGGGGAACTGTCGTTCATATTTCTGCCGGGGTCAGCGGACTCGTGGCTGCGCTCTACATAGGTCCCAGAAGGGGTTATCCTTTCCAGGTGATACGGCCCAATAACATGGTAATCACCATGCTGGGAGCGGGACTCCTGTGGGTGGGATGGTTCGGGTTCAACGCCGGAAGCAGCATATCCAGCGGTCTTTCCACGGCCCAGGCACTTACGGCAACGCAGGCTGCCGCTGCGGCCGGCGCACTTTCCTGGATGCTGATCGAAGCTATCCATCAGGGAAAATCGACTGCCCTGGGATTTGCCAGCGGTATCCTGGCCGGACTTGTTGCCGTAACGCCCGCAGCAGGCGTAGTCCAACCCTATGGCGCATTGATACTGGGCGCACTGGCCTCTTTTTTCTGCTATTTTGCCATCTCCATGAAGAACCGGTTCGGTTATGACGACAGCCTGGATGCTTTTGGTATCCACGGGATCGGGGGCATTGTGGGCGCCCTCCTTCTGACATTCTTTATCAGGCCTTCATGGATGGCCGAGGCTGCCGAGGCTGCCGGCGGAAGCTGGTCTGTATGGCAGCAGCTGGGTATCCAGTCCATAGCCGTGGGTATAGCAATAAGCTATGCCGCCATAATGACGCTGATCATCATTTTCGTCCTGGATAAATTTATGAGGATCAGGTCCGCGGAACATGACGAAATGTATGGTCTCGATCATTCCTATCACGGTGAGAGAGGCTACGGTATGCTGAACCCCAATTAACAGGAAGAATCATCCAATATCAAACCTAAACAAAATGAACCCCACATTATTGATGACAACATAAAGGTAACTTTAAAATAGTCGATCATGTGGGTTCCATTATACCCTTAAAATCAAAATTAATGAAACTCATCACTGCGATCATAAGAGATGCCCAGCTGGACCAGGTAAGGCAGGCGCTTATCAATGCCGAGATAACCCGGATCACGGTCAGCAGGGTATCCGGCCACGGACAGCAACACCAGGAGGAATGGTACCGTGGGCAGATGCTCATCCCAAATCTTATCCCAAAGGTAAAGATTGAAATAGCCGTCAATGATGCCTTCGTAGATATCACCGTTAATACCATCATTCATGCCGCCAGATCGCATGACGGCCTGCAGGGGGAAATAGGAGACGGGAAAATTTTCATATTGCCCCTGGAGGAGTGTATACGGATCAGAACGGGGGAGAAGGGGGGATCGGCGATCTGAGAAGAAGGTGAAAGGAGAAAGGAGAAAGGCGAAAGTGGAGAGAAAGGCGAAAGTGGAGAGAAAGGTGAAAGGAGAAAGGAGAAAGGAGAAAGGAGAAAGGAGAAAGTGAAGAGCCGGGAAGGTATACGGCGGTGGATGAAATGTTGAGCGAAGCCGAAACATGCCTCATTTGAATCGGGGATACCGATCGGTGAGCGCAGCCGAACCGTTCCTCATTATCAGATTGTTTGAGATTGTTTGAAATAGTTTGAAATGGTTTGAGGGAGTTTTACCACAGATTGCACAGATTATCACAGAAAAAGTTGTTTGAAATGGTGTGAATTATCCGCACAAATCCGTCAAATCCGTGTTCCTCTTCCTCTTTACCACATCACCAAAACAATGACTTCGGGGATGTTCAACGTCCTGATAATCTATCGTGTTGATAACTTTTCATCAAAAAGTCAAAAAGGGGACGCTGAGATTTAGGGGGTGAATCCCATTAAGGGCGGTCGGCGTCGACGGTGGGGGTGGGATCCCAGTTGATACTAAGACGTATTACAAAGGATGAAGCCCGGACTATGCGCTTAAACGAAGGTATAACTTCACGAGGTTATAAAATACTAACTTTTCCACGAAATTGCCGGAATGTTGAGGGAAGCCAATATATGCTTCATTTAAAGGCAGGTTCCCGGTCGGTGAGCGCAGCCGAACCGTAAAACTGAATGTGATCACCTTACCGGGTATATTTTAAGGCTAAGTAAGAATCTCTTCAATCACCAACTCACCAACTCACCAACTCAACAAATTCTTCAGAGTATTTCACCACAGATTTCACAGATTATCACAGAAAAAGTTGTTTCAGGTTGTTTCAACTCTATCCACCAAATCACCAAATTCTTCTTGGTTTCCCTTCAATCACCAACTCACCAACTCACCAACTCCTCACTCACTCACTCACTCACTCACTCACTCACTCAAATTTCCGTTTAAAGCTGTCCTCTGGATCCGAAATCCGCAATTCTAATCAGAAATCTTCCTCTCCACGATCTCAAGAATATCTGTTTCCCGTTGGGATGCATTTTTAAGCAATTCGGAACCTTCACGGAGAATTTCAGCCGGAGTTTCACCTTCCTTCAGTCCACTCGCATTTATCCTGACATTCAGCCAGGCGCCCCGGATGGAAGCAGTAACGGCAATCGCCCCCACTCCGGCATCGGAAACGGAAGCGGGATTTCCTTTGTTTGCCATGGCTTCCAGGAGATCGTAAGCCCGGAAAGCGGTTTGCATAACCCGGAAAGGGATGTTAATTGCATTCACGGTGGCATCCTTTATGGCCCTGGTTCTGCCTTTTTTCTCTTCCTCATTTCCCGAAGGCCTGTGATATGCAGCCATTAGCCTGTTGAAGGCGTGGGTATCCTCATCGACGAGACGCAGGAGTTCTTCCTGTATACCCTTTCCTGTCTCTGCATAATTGCTGAATTCCTCCCAACGGTCGTCCCAGCCTCTTTTGTGGGCGGAGAGGTTGGCCACCATGGTGCCTAGAGCCGTTCCAAGGGATCCCAGTGCGGCGCTCACGGATCCTCCGCCGGGAGCCGGAGATTCTGATGCCGTTGCGTTCATGAAGCTCTCAAGGCTTAGTTTGGTAAGGCTTTTATCGGAATTATCCTTCCGGATCCTGTACTCGATGATCTTATCTTCAGGAATAAACGGATAGAGATCATCCAGCCCGAGGGATCTCACGGCAATCCGGATAATCTCCTCATCGGGTATCCCTGTGCTGCGTCGCTGTTTCTTCAGGAAATATCTGCCGGCTTCGAGCATGGCTCTGAGGGGTATGAGCCCCACGAGTTCAGATCCGGTAACACGGACACCTCTGGCTTCGGCTTTCCGTGAAACTTCATCGAAGGCCTGGTGTATGGATGTTACAGAAATATTTGTAAGATTCATGGAGATCTGGGCGATCCCGTACTCCTGGATGTACCATCCTATGGCTTTTACCGATTTAAGGCTCCCGGGAATGTAAACCCTGTTTCCATTGCCATCTCTGACCACTTCTCCGGTAAGGGTATTTCCCTTTCTTTTCACACGGCCTTTTTCGCGCACATCGAATGCAATGGCATTTGCCCTGCGTGTGGAGGTGGTATTAAGATTTATATTATATGCCACAAGAAAATCACGTGCGCCCACGGCAACAGCACCGGAACGCTTATTGAACCGTGCCGGACCGAAATCGGGCTTCCATTCGGATTTCTCCAGTTTTTCAGCCAGCCCTTCATATTCACCTGAACGTACGTAGGCGAGATTCCTTCTCTCCTCAATGAAAGCAGCATTTTCATAACAATAGGCAGGGATTTCCAGCTCATCGCCGATCCTTTTCGCCAACTCCCGGGCATAATCAACGGTTTCCTCCATTGTTACCCCGGAAACCGGGATGAGGGGACAGACATCGGTGGCTCCGAAACGGGGGTGCTCCCCGTGGTGTGCCGACATATCAATTAATCCGGCTGCCGCTTTCACCCCACGGAATGCGGCTTCAATGACCTTTTCGGGTTCGCCAACGAAGGTGATCACGGTTCGGTTGGTGGCTTTTCCGGGGTCTGTATCAAGCAGTCTGATGCCTTCGACCGATCTGATTTCCGATGCGATCTTATCGATGACCTTCATATCCCGGCCTTCGGAAAAATTCGGAACACATTCGATGATCCGGTTCATGATCATGGTTTTTAGTGACAGGACTTGAAATATCGGTAATATTTCGTTCTTTTTTACCCCATTTCGAGGATATTGCATAACATGATACGAATTTTTAACAGAACAGTTTGCCGGTTTATGATGTTATTTACATTTTGGGCAAATCGATAAAGTTTGAGAATCAATAGGAAAGATTCCGGAAATGGTCAACAGCGCGCTTAAAATATGATATTTCGGATATGTTTTTAAGATGTTTTATAAATGAAAATCGATTATGTTGTAAAACACCCATGGGTATTATTGTTATAGAAAAAGCGCACGAATCGAAAGCTGGATTATGGAGTTGCAAACAGTTGAAAAATAAATATATTAACATATTTTTAACAATAATTAATTTTCTTTGAAATTACTCATTTTGGATGGGAGGAGCCTGGGAAACCGCGATGTGTGCGGCTCCACAATTAATTAATTTGAGTAAAAAAAACCAATTTCTCTCATTTTTTATTAATTTTTCGGACTCATTTCGCTGGACTGAATGAAAAGTTAGTCGCTGAATCCGGAAAGTAATAGGAACTATTTGGCAATTGCCGGAAGCGTAATCTCTTCTTGAAAATCTCTTTATGTTAAATCTTTAAACTTTTTTCACTCACCTATTTAAAACCTAAATCATCTATCTATGAAAAAGTTTACTATTCTATTTGTATGTCTTTTGCTACTGGGATTTACGTCCCTTATGGCACAAGAGATAACGGTTTCCGGAACGGTTACGGATAAGACGGATGGGAGTGCACTGCCCGGCGTATCTGTTGTCGTAAAAGGCACAGTAACGGGTACCGCTACCGATGTTTCCGGACACTATTCCTTGCAAGTGCCGTCAGATGCAACCCTGGTTTTCAGTTCCATAGGGATGAAAACGCAGGAAATCCCTGTCGACGGCAGAACCCGGATCGATCTTGCTTTGGAGCAGGAGATCGGAGAACTCGATGAGGTCGTCGTGACGGCTCTCGGGATCTCGAGGGCTAAGAAATCACTCGGATATTCCGTTCAGGAAGTTGATGGAGAGCAGATTAGTGCGGTTAAGACCGACAACTTCATCGATGCGCTTTCCGGCAAGGCTGCCGGCGTCAGTATCCGGTCAACCGGAAACCTGGGAGGATCCACGAATGTTACCATCCGAGGTTCAAGATCTTTGTTTGGATCGAACCAGGCCTTGTTCGTTATCGACGGTGTACCTATCAATAATGCCAACACAAACAATGATGGTCAGGTATCCGGACGTGCCGGATATGACTTCGGTAATACGGCTTCAGACATCGATCCGAACGATATCGCAACCATCAGTATCCTGAAGGGTGCTGCCGCAACGGCACTTTATGGAGAAAGGGCTTCGAACGGGGTTATCATGATCACAACCAAGAAGGGTTCGACAACTCCCGGGAAACTGATCGGAGTGACACTGAATTCGAATGTTACCGTGGGAATGATCGATAAAAGCACCTTCCCGACCTACCAAACTCAATACGGTGCAGGTTACGGACCCTATTACGGAGATTCTCCGCACACCGGTCTTGAGTCCATCGACGTCAATGGTGACGGTGTTGACGAGCTGGTAGTTCCCATGTATGAAGATGCATCCTACGGTGAAAAATTCGATCCTAACCTTATGGTATACCATTGGGATGCATTTTACCCGGAATCCCCCTATTATCAAAAGGCCCGTCCCTGGATATACCCCAAAAACGGTCCGGAGACTTTCTTCGAGAAAGCTGTTTCCTACACCAACAGCGTGGACATTAGCGGTGGGAGTGATAAATCTACCTTCAGACTGGGTTACACCAACCTGAATTCGACAGGGGTCATGCCGAACAGCTCGCTCAACAGGAACAATGTTTCGCTGAACGGATCCTACAACCTTGTTAAAAATCTCAAGGTATCCGCTTCGGCAAACTATATTAACGAAAATGCCAAAGGAAGGAACTCTACGGGGTACAGCGATAACATCATGTCCTCATTCCGCCAGTGGTTCGAGACCAATGTGGACATGCAGGAACAAAAGGATATGTACGATAAGACAGGCAGAAATATCTCCTGGAACAGGACAGCCTGGGATGACGGTACACCTATATACTGGGACAATCCCTACTGGGTCAGGTATGAGAACTATGAAACAGACGGCAGGGACAGGCTTATCGGTTATACTCAACTCGACTGGACAGCGACTTCCTGGCTGAGTTTCATGGGCCGGTTCTCAGTCGATACATACAACATGCTTGAGGAAGAGCGTAAAGCAGTGGGTTCCGTTGCCGGAGAACTGGGTGTTGACAGGCCTGATGTAACTTCCGGCTATTCCCGGTTTACGAGAGACTTCACAGAGAGCAACCTTGACCTGATGGCTAACATCACCAAATCACTGGGTGAAAACTTCAACCTTACTGCCTTTGTAGGAACAAACATAAGGCGTTCCAGGCTTCAACAGGTCTTTGCCTCGACAAACGGAGGACTTAGTGTTCCTGAAGTATATGCATTGAGCAACAGTGTCGATCCGATGCTGCCGCCGGAAGAGGACGATCAGCAAATTGGCGTGAACGGATTCTTTGGAAGCGTATCTCTCGACTTCAAAGGCCTTGTCTTCCTGGACGGAACCTTCCGCAGGGACATTTCCTCAACACTGCCGAAGAATAATTGGGGATATAACTATCCTTCAATTTCAACCAGTTTCCTTTTCTCCGAAATGATCGATGCGGACTGGCTTTCACTCGGTAAAATCCGCTTGAGTTATGCCGAAGTTGGTTCCGGTGCACCCTGGGGCAGTGTTCTTGACACATATACTCCGGTAGCACCTTTTTCAGGTAATTCACTGGTTTCCGTTGCCAATACCAAAAATAACCAGGAGCTAAAGCCGGAAAGAACAAAATCATACGAAGCCGGTCTTGCTATGAACTTCTTCAACAGCAGGGTCGGATTTGACTTGTCTCTTTACCAGACGAATACCGTTGATCTTATCACCCCCGTTGCAGTCTCCTATGCAACAGGATATTCTTCCAAATACCTGAATGCAGGTGAAATGGAAAATAAGGGTGTTGAAGTTACGCTTAACCTGACACCTGTCCGGATTTCGAACTTTACCTGGGATATTTCCGCAAACTGGGCCAGGAACGTAAATACGGTCAAATCACTCGCCCTGGGTCTTGAGAACCTTCGGATCAACCCGATCTCTCTGCAGGGGGGCGTTTCTGTTAATGCCCGCGTAGGTGAACCCTATGGTGCCATTCAGGGATCGAACTTTGTTTATACCAATGGAAGTCGCACTGTCAGGTCGGATGGTTTCTACCAGCTAACCGGTACATCGGATATCGTTTTAGGTACCATTCAGCCCGACTGGATCGGCGGTATTCTCAATACCTTCTCCTATAAGGGATTGTCATTGCGCGCCCTGATCGATATTCAGCACGGCGGGGACCTGTTCTCACTCGACCAGTGGTACGGACAGGCTACTGGCATCTATCCGGAAACCGTGTTCACCAATGATCTCAATCAGCCGGTAAGGAACGAGAATAACGCCACAGGCCAGGGCGGACTTATCCTGGACGGTGTACAGGCAGACGGTTCACGAAACACAGTCAGAGTAGCCGGTGACGATTACCGGTATGCAGGCTATGCCAGGAACCCGAATGCTGCATTCATCTATGATGCCAGCTATGTTAAACTGCGTGAAGTTTCACTTACCTATAACCTGCCAAGGAAGATCCTTGAAAATTCTCCATTGTACGGAGCATCTCTCAGCTTTGTCGGATCGAATCTCTGGATAATCCATAAAAATCTTCCCTATGCAGATCCTGAAGCAGGACAGAGCTCAGGGAACACCCAGGGATGGCAGAGCGGTGTTATGCCGGCTATCCGCCGTTTAGGATTCTCCATAAAATTACAATTCTAAAAATACTGCCGTATGAAAAATAAATATATCATCATACTGATGCTGTTAACCTTACTGGCATCATGTACCAAAAATTTTGAGGATTTCAATACCGACACGAAGCGTCCGGCCGATGTTTCCGGTGAATCTTTGTTCTCCAATGCCGTGAAAAGTCTCGCCGATCAGCTTAGCACTCCCAATGTTAACCTGAATATCTTCAACCTCTGGGCCCAGTATTGGACTGAAACAACTTATACTGACGAGGCCAACTATGACATCATTAACCGTACGATCGCAGACAATACGTTCCGTGCCATCTATCGTGATGTTTTGAGCGATCTCAGCGCTGCCAAACAATTGATCTCGGAAGAAGAAGTTGCCGGGCTGAACACCCAGGCAGCTATTGATAACAAACTCCGGGTGATCGATATGGTTGAGGTTTATTGCTACCAGGTTCTTGTGGATATTTTCGGGAACATTCCTTATTCCGAAGCCGTGAATATCGACGACATCACCCCGGTATACGATGATGGTTCCACCATCTACAAAAACATGATCGATCGTGTCAAGGCGGATGTAAGCGGAATGACCCCGGCTGACGGTACCAATTTCGGATCCGCCGATTTCATTTACAGCGGTGACGCTGATATGTGGGTGAAATTCGGAAATTCCCTGCTGGTAAAACTCGGGATCACCATTGCCGATGTCGATGCTGGCACTGCAAAATCAACTATCGAGGGTGCCTATCAGGGAGCCTTCGCCTCACATGATGATGATGCACTCTTTCCGTACCAGGGTTCTTCGCCCAATACGAACCAGATCTATGCAGAACTGGTCCTGACCGGAAGGAATGACTTTGTAGGCGCGAATACACTTGTTGATAAAATGAATTCTCTCAGTGATCCGAGGCTTTCATCCTACTTTACACAGATCGATGGCGAATATGTGGGCGGTGATTATGGTGAAAGCAGTCCCTATTCACAGTATTCCCATGTGGCTGAGCATATCAAGGATCCGACCTTCCCAGGTTTCTTCATGACCTACGACCAGGTTCTTTTCTACCTTGCCGAAGCTGCTGCACGAGGTATGAGCGTCGGGGGTTCGGCTGCTGACCTGTATGATGAAGCAATCAGCTCTTCCTTTGAATTGTGGAATTCCGGCGATGCTTCATCCTATATCTCCAGCCCGGGAGTTGCATATGATCAGGGAAACTGGAAGAAACTGATTGGCACCCAGTCATGGATCGCATTTTACACCCGTGGTCTGGAAGGGTGGACACAATGGAGAAGGTTTGATGAGCCCACATTTAATGTTGCACCGTCTATCTCATCCGAGAATGAGATCCCGGTCCGTTTCACTTACCCGATCAATGAGCAAACCCTGAACAGGGCAAACCGTGAAGCTGCTGCTGATGCTATCGGAGGTGATGCTTTGACCACCCCGATATTCTGGGATACAACTCAGAAATAAGTTTTATCAACCTAAATGAACACGATTATGAAAAAAAATATCTTTTATATACTAATATCATTTGCTTTCCTGGCCATGGCATGTCAGAAAGAAGACAATGGTATTAAAACTTTCGATTTAGGTACGGAGATCTATATCTCAGGAAGCAGTTTCTCCAACCTGGATGACGGGATGACCATAACGGTGAACAATCCCCTCAAGAACCTTTCCCAGGTTAGCGTGAAGCACCTGGGGATCACCAACCTGGATGATGAATCTGTAGATCCGCCCGTTGTTGATCTGGGCACCGTCAGTTTTACGGACGGAGAGGGTTCTATCCAAATTTCCCCGGCAAATCTCGGTCTTACCGAATTTGGTGAGACAGCCGCTATTGAGTTTACGGGCGAATTCCAGGGAACAACTTTCTCAAGGAATAAAACCATTACTTATGTAGATCCTTTTACCATTGAGACACCCGATGTACTTGAAAACGGAGGAGAATCCAAATTATACTATACGATTGCTCCCGTCAGTGCAGAGGTAACCCAGGTAAAGGTTGAAACCAACCTGAATGGCCAGGGATATACCACGATGAGCGGTGACTGGCAGTCAGAAGACTCGATTATTTTTAATGGAGCCGATTATATGGAAGGCGATACGTTGCAGGTAAGGATCACGGCTACTTCAGACGCAGGCCAGACAGCAGAATCCGTTTCTACGATTGGGGTTATGGTCAATTCATTTCAGAACACTGCCGGATTTACACTGACTTCTGACAGCACCCTGGCATATGACCTCGTAGAGCATCAGATGGTTGAGACTGCCAGTGCCGGAGACAGTGCCGATATCGTATTGACCGGCAGCTATACGGCCTCCGGTGTGAATGTCGGTTTCAAATCGGATCAGAACGCCGAGTTTGTCCCTGTGACTGCAGATGTTGACAGCGTTTATGATCTGGCTAACAGTGTACAGGTTTCTGCAGCAGATTTCAGCTCAGCAACCATGTCAGTTACCGATGTTGCCGACGGAGACGTATTCATGTTCCGGACCCGGCGGAGTGGCGGAGAATATGTCTACGGACTCCTTAAAGCAGTTAGCAGGAATGTTCCCAACGGAAAACTTGAAGATGCTTCGATTGACTTTGAAGTGAAATACTGATCCTCTCTGGTTCATAATTCTATAAGAGGCTGTCCAAAAAGTATTGGACAGCCTCTTATATTGAAAAAAGGTTACAAATCAGAGATCTGTAACCTTCAACAGTCCCTTGAAGCGGTATTTTTTTATGCTTTTTCAACAATTTCTACCCGGAATTTTTAGATCTCATGAGAAAAAGCGTAAGAAAATAATTATTTTTAGCCGCGAATTTTCAGCCTTCAGACTGTCTGCATAAAAAAAGAAGCTTTTTTGCACAGCTTCTTTTTTGTTTTTTCTTTTTGAAAAAAATGTGTATGTAAGGGAAAAATTGTGTAGATTTAAACTTGGGATTTTTCTTGGTGATCCAGGAGTTATGAAAATAGTGATCCTGCTATTATCCGGATTTTTTTTTCAGTCTAAGGAACAAAAATCCTTGCAATCCCCGAGACACAAGACTTAGTGAGAGCGCAAACTTTTTTGCGATAATTTTTTTTAATCTAAATTTTTTATAGATTTGGCGTTGGTAAAATCCATTATTAACTATCTATTATAAACCTAAAATTTCTATCTATGAAAAGATTTACCGTACTCCTGGTACTCTTTGTGTTTGCCGGCATGGTTCTGCATGCACAAGGTGTACAGATTACAGGTAATGTGACCAGTGCGGAAGACGGGTCGGCATTACCTGGAGTATCGGTTGTGGTCAAAGGGACTACAGTCGGTACGGTAACTGATATCACTGGCGATTATTCGGTATCGGTACCTTCGAACGCAACAACCCTCGTTTTCAGTTTCGTGGGTATGAGAACCGAGATTGTGGCCATTGAAGGTAAAAACGTGATCAACGTATCCATGAAATCGGAAGCTACAGGCCTTGATGAGGTAGTAGTTACGGCATTTGGTATATCCAAACAGAAGAAAGCGCTGGGATATGCAGCCACGGATGTTACCCCAGATGAAACATTAAACAAATCTGAACCCGATTTGATGAGATCATTACAGGGTGTGGTACCGGGTTTGGATATCCGGTCAACCGGTGGAGCGCCGGGTTCCGCAGCTCAGGTTACCATCCGGGGTGCAACTTCCTTCTCAGGAAGTAACGAACCCTTGTTTATCGTTGATGGCATGCCTTACAGTAATGATCAATATGTTACTCAAAATCTCAGCGATGGAGGTGGTGCTTACGGAAGTGGAATTTCCACCCTTGACCCGAATGATATTAAGTCAATGACAGTACTTAAAGGATCTGCTGCAGCGGCCATTTACGGATCAAGAGCAAAGAATGGTGTGATCGTAATAACTACCAAATCCGGAAGCTCTTCTGCAACAAAAAAAGGTTTCGAGGTAAGCCTTAATTCATCGGTGAATTTTGAACAGATCTCCAGCCTGCCTGAATATCAGAATACTTATGGTGCAGGTCATGATTTTGGAGCATTTAATGATAATGGTTCATGGGGTGCCAGATTTGACAAGGTGGATTCGATACTGACCTGGCCCGGTTATTCTGCAGCCTTTGGATGGGGCGATTCAATTGCCTATAAAGCTCAGCCAAACAATGTAAAGGATTTATTTCAGACCGGCGTTGTTTATGAAAATTCAATGAATGTTCAGGGCGGGAATGAAAAAAGTTCATTTAACCTGACCGTTTCAAATCTTAATAACTCAGGTTATATACCCTATTCAAGCTTTAAACGTACAAATATAAGTATTGGTGGTGCTACAGAGCTTGAGAATAAGTTGAAATTTTCGGGAAATGTAAGTTATTCAACCAGTGAACAGATCGGAGGTCTCTTCGGAAATAACCAGTCATCCGATGGTTATGCTGCTTCATCTTTTGCCCGTTCTTTATGGCTTGCCCGTAACTGGATCATCGATCCTTATGAAAACCCGGCTACAGGTGAGCCTATACAGCCTAACGGTGTACAGTTTGATAACCCGCTTTGGTCTTACCGGCATAACCAGATTACTACTGATCTTAACAGAGTGGTAGGTAATTTGGGTGTAAGCTATGATCTTACATCCTGGCTCAATTTAGCCTATAGAGTGGGTGTAAATACTCTTTTCCAGAACAGGAAAGAGGTAATTGATATCGGTTCCCGTGCTGCCGTTTACGGAGGCCAGGGAGGTATTACCACGGATGATGTTGTAGCTACTGAAATCAATTCCCAGTTTCTTCTCAATTTTAACAAGCAATTGGGAGACCTGTCAATAAGCGGATTTGCCGGGCAGGAAATAAACCAGAGAGTTTCAAATCGCCAGGCTTACCGTGGCTTCGGATTTGTTAATAAAGATATTTACGATATTGACAATACAAACCTGGTGATTCCTTTTGGTGGAAACTATTACAAACAAAGATTGATGGGATTATTCGCAGATGCTACTTTTGGTTATAAAGATCTGATATACCTTGATCTGACTGACAGGGTCGACTTTTCTTCAACCTTGCCATTCGAAAACCATGGTAACAGGTACTTTTATCCAAGTGCAAGCTTATCATTCCTGTTTGCTGACGCTTTGGGATTAAAGAGTGACATTTTCAATTATGGTAAGATCAGGGCCAGCTGGGGTAAAACCGGTATGGATGCCGATCCTTACAGCATCAAGGATATTTATGCATTGCGTTCTGGCACCTTCCCGTTCCTGGAGCAACCGTCTATGTATACTCCGAATACTACTTTCAATCCGGCACTTCAGCCTGAAATGAAACAGGATATTGAGTTTGGAACGAACCTGGCTTTTTTCCAGAACAGGTTGAATGTCGACCTTACCTATTATAACAGTACATCAACAAATATGATCTATCCTGTTTATGTAGCGCCTTCTTCCGGTTTCACCCTGAACTATACCAACGTGGGTAAGATGGTGAACAATGGTATTGAGGCAAGTATAGGTGTTACTCCAGTTCGCATGGCTAGCGGACTTAACTGGGATATCAGGTTTAACTATACAATGAACAGGAATACCGTGGAAGATATCAACGGTAAAGACAGTCTTTCATATGTTAGCCAGTTATTCGGTGATCCAGCCATCGCTATCAAGATCGGAGAAGCTTATGGATCATTTTACGGTAATATGGCCGCCAGGGATGCTAATGGCAACTTCCTTATTGATAAGGGTAGCGGTCTGATTATTCAGAGAAATGAACAGGGTATTTATGGTTCTCCCGATCCTGATTATACATTGAGTATGAATAACCAGCTTTCCATCAAAGGATTCTCACTCTCGTTTATGATAGATTATCGGCACGGAGGTGATGTCTTCTCAAATTCTGTTGTTACCATGTTAGGCAGAGGTGTAACAAAAGATACTGAAGACAGGGAAAAATCGGTTATTATTCCCGGAGTCTATGGAGACGCTAATACGGGTAAACCTTTGTTGGATGGTAATGATAATGAAATACCCAATGAAACCCAGGTATCTGTAAATGATTTATATTTCTGTTCAGGTACCACCAGTTCATTTGCTATTAATTCCTTCGGTGAATTCCAGGTTTACGACGGGACAATGATCCGTCTGAGAGATGTTACACTTGGTTATAATCTCCCGGACAAATTATTTGAAAAAATTCCTTTAGGAGGAATCACTATAAGTTTTTCAGGTAGAAATCTCTGGTTCCTGGCTCCAAATCTCCCGAAATACACTCACTTTGATCCTGAGACCAGTACATACGGTGCAGGAAATATCAGAGGCGTTGAATATAGCGGAGCCCCGTCCACCCGGAGATACGGAGTTAATTTAAAAGTTACATTCTAATCTAGAAAAACATGAAAAAGATATTTTGGACAATACTAATATTCTCAGGTTTTCTCTCTGGTTGCAATAGCTGGCTGGATATAAATACAGACCCTAACAACCCTTCAAAACCTGACATTGATAAATTACTTCCCGGTATCTATTACGATATGGGTGATGATCTCGGAATAGGATACGACAGACTTGGATATGTTTGCGCGGTTTATACACACCAACTGACTTCCAGAGAGGAGATCGATCAATATGGTGTTAAAGGATCCTCCTATCCTATTACCACTTACTGGTCAGATCTTTATTCCGGTCCGATGCAGGATATTGATCTCCTTATAACTACTGCCACAGATGGAGATGACATGATATATGCAGGTATTGGAAAAATACTTAAAGCATATCTCTTTAGCCAGATGGTAGACCTCTGGGGTGATATTCCTTATTCTGAAGCAAATAAGAAAAATTTTGATCCTGCATTTGACGATCAAACGAGCATTTATACCGATCTGTTTGCATTACTGGATGAAGGAATCTCTAATCTGAATGATAACACTTCGGAAAATATTCATACCCCGGGATCGGATGATCTGATCTATGCAGGTAGCGTTTCCAAGTGGACCAGGGCTGCAAAATCTATTAAACTGAAATTATACAATCAGGTTCAGAATACCAGTATGTATGATGCGGATGCTGTTAATACCCTTATTTCAGATCCTTCAGCAAATCTTATTCATTCAGGTCAGGATTTTAATATTCCATTTGGTACAAGTGTGGCCCCGGATAACAGGAATCCTGCATTTGTCCTTGAGTATGACGGAGGGCAGATAAGTAACTATATCTCTCCCTGGTTCTTCGAAGCAATGAACGGAGTGGATAATGGATACAATATTTTTAATGGTATTGTTGATCCCAGGATTCCATTTTATTGGGTAAATCAGCTTGAAGATGGTAAAGATCCTGAAAATCCTGTAGAATACAGGTACGGAGATTTTGTATCTATTTATTTTGGCTCCCGGGGTTCGCACAGAGATGCTGCCGGTCGGGCTACCTTCTCAATGATGGGATTGTATCCATGTGGTGGAGCGTATCAGGATGATCCGAATCTTGACAGATCTTCAGCATTAGGCAGAAGTGCCGGTACAGGCGCAGCTCCTTACCGTATGTTGACTTATGCAGATGTCCTTTATATCCGTGCAGAATTGGCCCAGGTAGGCAAAACATCAGAGGATGCCGAAACTTTACTTAGTGATGCAATGGTTGCTTCTTTTGAAGAAGTCGACGATGTTGCAGCTGTAGCCGGACTGGCTCGTGCAAATATCCCAACACTTTCAGGATCTGCTGAGGAAATCAGCTATGAAACTGATATCATGAATTTGTACACAGCAAATGCAGGAAATTCTGAAAAACAGCTTCAGATCATTATGACTGAAAAATGGGTTCAGGCATTCGGAAGATCTATTGATTCCTATACGGATTACAGAAGAACCGGATATCCTGTTATGTTTGATCCTAATACGATGGCTTCTGTTGCTGATGGCGGAACCGATGGAAATGGAATTGTACCGGTTCAGGCCTCACGCGGTTATCCACGTGCATTGCCGTATAGTGCAGATGAACTTTCTCTGAACGATAATTCACCCTCACAGAGGGACCTTACAGTGAAAAGTATTTTCTGGGATAAATAAAAATTAGAAAAATGAAAAAATTACTATTTATATTTTCGATATTTATCGCTTCAGGATTGATGCTTAATTCCTGCCAAAAGGATGAAAATGGCAATGTGCCCAATGACATTCAAGATGGAATTGTGCCTTACCTGAAACTTTTGGATACATCTGATCAACTTGTAGATGTGAGTGATCCTGCCAATTTCAAACTGGATGTCCAGATTGGAACCCTGTTTAATACATCTTTTTCAAAGTTGATGGTTTACGTGGTCTATAATGGAGATTACAGTAAACCTTATCTATTGAAGGACGGTGTAACTTCAGTACCTGCTGACCTTCACTTTACAATGGCCGATATAGTCAGTGCAGTTACCGAGTTAAATGCAGCTACTGATATTGAGACCGGTGATGAATTTGATATTTACGCTGAAGGTGAACTTCCTGATGGTAAGGTTATTCATACCTACTTGAACGACGGAACTTTGCTGGTAAGTGCAAGTATTCAGAATGCACTCAGTACGCTGAAAAGTGCTACTGTGAATGTTCCCATCGCGGTGCCCTGTGCATATACCATCAATGCGGGAGATTCTTATTCATATCATTCCGTTAGTGCAGACTGGGCTTCAGAAGGTGATATATCCTTAACAGTAGACGCTTCGGATAAATATAAATTATATGTTGAAGGTCTTGAAACTATGGAAGGTCTGGATGAAGATAACGGCCCGCTGGTGTTGATCGTTAATCCTAAGAACTATAATGTTACAGCTCCCAGACATATTCTTGCGACCTCCCTGGCTCCCTGGGGTCTTTCCTATACTAATATTGCATATGAAGGAAGCGGTAAAATTAATACCTGCGATAATTCATTTTCAATGATATTCGAAATATCCGTTGATCAGGGATCATTTGGTAACAATAAATTTACCTTTACGCCTAATCCTTAATTATTTTTAATATTCTTTCTAACAAAAAGCCATCCGGATTCCCGGATGGCTTTTTGTTTCTGAATAATTAGTGTTTGCCAGAAAACTTGATGACCCTTCGGCTTCGCTCAGGGACCGGTCAATTCGATGAACGAAGAACTTTTTGGATGGTGGTAAGGCAAACAAAAGGCCCTTCTTACGCAAGTCACTGAATTTTAAATTTATACATTGGGGCCTTTTGCCTGCCTTACCACCATCCGAAAAGTTCACACTCTTGAATGAACTCACCGGTCCCTGAGCGAAGCCGAAGGGTCATCGAGTTTTCTTTCTGATACTAATTACCAGTATTTGACAGTACCTGGAAGGTTTATTTCAAATATTAGCACTTAACTATATATGAGTTCTTATTAAATTATACCTGAAAGTTCGTCACTGTCATACCCGCTTAACGGTATAATGATTTCGGAATTACATATTGCCCTGAGGGTATTATGTAGGGTAGTCCCGGTCTCAATCCTTTTATCTGAGCTCATGTAATATTCAAAACTTTATTTGATCCGGAGAGAAAATAAGTTAAACATATCCCTTCATTTGAAGGGGTGTTTGGGCCAAAGTTATTTTATAAAAGATAGTCTGAATCTATTTTATGGCAAATTTCATATTATAATTTCCATTCTTGCTTAAAATTTTCAGAATATAGAAACCTGATTCCAATGAGCCCAGATCTAATTCGTATACTTCACCTGCTTGCAGGGTATTAAACTGAATGGTTTTCCTGATCTTGCCATCCAGACTGATCACCTGTGCCTGGACATGGGTCATATTCAGCGACGATCTGATATTGAGTTCATTGGTAGCAGGGTTTGGGTACAGATTGAAATATTTATTTCCGAAATTTATTTTCTCAATTGCATCCGGATACTGCAGGTTCAGGTTAATATGGAAAAATCCCCAGGTACCGCAGGCACTTCCGTCTACCTGTACCCAATATTTTTTACCAGGGGTCACTTTGGCCCGCTCGATACGGGCAGCATAGAATTTAGTGGAATCAAAGTAATCATCATTGGCTGCCACGATTTTAAATTTTGAAGTATCGCCGCTGAGAATATCCTGGTAGGAATTTGCATCATACAGGGCAACCTGGTCATCAAAACCTGGGACATCTACCTGAATATAACCGGTTTCAGGGCCGGTAAAAGTAAACCAGACACTATTATCCAGAATTGTATCACTTATATTACATGAACACCATGAATCCTGGGTATTACAGGATCCTGAAGGAGGATTAGGCTCACCAGTCTGAACGGTAGCACCGTCATTGGTAAAAGGTCCGTTATTACCCATTTGCAAAGGAAAGGCATTTTCGATATTATCCATAAAGGGATATAATACCTGGAACTTTAAAGAGTCAACATCCGAATATTTTCCCTGGGTACCTGTAAGTTTGGCGGTAAAACTAAAGGAACTGTCTTTCAGGATCCCCGGATTCACAGTTAAAAAAACGGTATCAAAGAGGGGTGAAAACCGCTTTATTTGAAGGAAGCTTGTATCCCCCGTAAATTGCCATTTATATTCAGCAGCTCCGTGGCCTTTGATAAAAAAGTCTTTAAAACTATTAAAGGACATCAGGCTGTCAAACGGACTGTAAACAGAAACACTGATCGTGGTATCGGCAAAAATATAATTGGATTTTGTCCTTGTGCTGGTTCTTGTCGTATCGCTGTCACTGGCTCTGAGTGTTATGGAATAATATCCCAGGCTGTCGAAGGAAACCACCGGTTGCCGTGATGTATCCGTCGTTCCTTCATAATATGTAACCGTTGAAGGATCAAAACTCCATTTCCACTTTACAGGGCCAAAAAGAGAGTTGTTTTTAATAGTAAGGGGAGCTCCGGCTCCCACATGCAAAAAATTAGAATAAAAGGATGCTTCGGGATCATTGTCCGGAGGATTATAACCATTCATTGCTTTAACTCCGGTTTTATCCGGATCCAGATAATAATTTAAACGCTGTGATGAAAATGAACCTTTATCCCACGAATATGAAAGTTTCCCGTAAAAATTATCTGCATCTGCACCACCGTGCAACTGGCCAACAATGAGATGATGATTATCAAATAATGGTGATCCGGAAGAACCTCCGGCTGTGAATCCCAGATCAAATCGTACCCACCAATGAGTGTCGGGCGGAGTTTTTGTAGTGGTTGTCCCATTTCCCCAGGATAATTCGTAAGGAAGAGAGTAAATGGGTTGGTATGAAAGTGCTATTTTTTTAACTTTTCCACTGGGATGATGAATAGTGAATCCGGATTGTATCACGCTGTCGGATAAGGCATTCCAACCGGCAAAATACGGTTTAAAATCAGGGTCCGGATTGGTCGAAAGCTGTAAGAGTGTAAAATCAGAAGGGGCATTTGTTGATTTTTTTGTTGAACCTGAAATACTGATTCCTACCAATGATGCAGGTGAATCGTTACAGTCCTTATCTTCGTAATTAAAATAAGTTACCAGGCTCATGGCTGATTCATTAGTGCTAATACAGTGATTTGCAGTAAGAAAATAAGGCGTTCCGTCACTTCTGACATTATTGATCAAGGCGCCTGAACATAATTTGCCCTGCTTGTTCTCTACAAATGACATCCGGGCAACAGCATGTTTTTCAAGTTGATAGGGATCTCCTGCCGGACAATTTATGTCTATGTTATCCGGGGTTGCCTGTTCTGAAAAAACACCGAAAATATCCCTATATGCCTGACCTACGGATCCAAGGACAATGATCCCCTCAAAATCTGCTCCTTTTGGTTCATAATATTCAATGATCAGGTTGTTCCCTGGAAAATCTCCAATCCTGAGCATATCAAAAGATTTGTTGTTTTTGCTGGTATATGCACCATAAACAATGCTCTTGCCGTAATTATAAACAAATAATTCAGCTCCCTCGGGAAGAATATATTCAGTAAAAAATAATGAAAGTGACAGAGCATTTTCAGACTTTACTTCATATTGCCAGATCCTACCTTTATCCCCGTTATATATAAGTGTCCCCTGATTTTTAATATCTGCATTTACATCTGTATATATGGAATATCTCAAAGGTATGGGTGCTTTTTCATCTTCTGTGCGTAATTTATTGATATTTAATTGTGGCAGAGTGCTCGAATTGATCTGAACTGCACTTTTTAAATTTGTAAAATAGGTACTGGGTGGCATCCCTCCCTCCGATAATTGGGCATTAATTAGCTGAAAGACAGCCAGCATGGTAAACAATAAAAAAAATCTTTTCATTATTCGATTAAATTTTGTAACAATGAGGTTTAAAATGAGGCGTATGAAATCTTTTTAATCCTAAAAACAAATTGATAATACCTTATAAGTAAAGAGAGTAACTTTTGTTCAGATAATTCAACTAATATCCTATAAAAATAGATAAATATTATTATTTGGGTAAATTATAAAGCCAATAACTGAATATCAAAATTGACTAATCAATCCTGTTAAACAAATCTCATTGTAGTTCCCTGACATTTCCAGTAATACTATTAGGAGCTTTTGTTACATCTGTCATTCAATCAGGGTCTTAATAGGCATTTTCCTGATTTCGAACAGAGTCTTGCGCATCGTAATTCAATTATATCATCTGGCGTAATTTATTATCTTTGTAGCTCAAAACAGGCTAAAAAACGATATTGAAGGATAATTAAGCAAATGATATGGACAATTATACGTTAACGCATCTGAGGGAACTGGAATCGGAATCCATGTACGTGATCCGGGAGGTGGGCGCCCAGTTTGAGCGCCCGGCGCTGCTGTTTTCGGGTGGGAAGGATTCTATCGTGATGTATTACCTGGCCATGAAGGCCTTTTTCCCGGCAAAGGTGCCTTTCCCCTGCATGCATATCGATACCGGTCATAACTTCCCGGAAACCCTCGAATTCCGGGACCGGTTGATGGACGAAACCGGTGGGAAATGTATCGCACGGTATGTTCAGGATTCCATCGACACCGGAAAGGCAG
The DNA here is from genome assembly GCA_963771005.1 of uncultured Bacteroidales bacterium. Taxonomy (GTDB): domain Bacteria; phylum Bacteroidota; class Bacteroidia; order Bacteroidales; genus DASQZK01. Next base: position 1,242,610 of record CAVYRO010000002.1, on the reverse strand, counting down.
TGGAGGAAAAAGGCGTGAATGCCAGCCGGAACGTTCTGCAGACGGTAACCCTCCTCGATGCCATCGAGGAGTTCAAGTTTGATGCCGCACTGGGTGGGGGAAGAAGGGATGAGGAAAAAGCCCGTGCCAAGGAACGCTTTTTCTCCCACAGGGATGAATTCGGCCAGTGGGATCCGAAGAACCAGCGTCCGGAACTCTGGAATATTTTCAACGGCAAGAAAAATATGGGCGAACATTTCCGGGTTTTCCCGCTTAGTAACTGGACGGAAATGGACGTCTGGCAATATATTTTCCTTGAAGATATCGAGATCCCCCAACTTTATTTCACCCATAAACGCGAAGTCTTTAACCGCGACGGTGTTTGGCTTGCCACCGCTCCATTCATGCAGATGAAACCGGGTGAGAAACCCGAAGTACTCGATGTAAGATGCCGTACGATCGGTGATATCACCTGCACGGGTCTGACGCTTTCAATGGCAAATACGCTGGAGGATATTATTCTGGAAGTAGCCGCCACCCGCGTGACAGAACGGGGAGGAAGATATGACGACCGCCGCTCGGAAGCCGCCATGGAGGACAGGAAGAAAGAAGGTTATTTCTAAAACTCCCGGCAGATCCGGCAAAGACCCCGGCAATACTTTTAACAAATCCCGCGGACCATCAAAAAATTTAATTTTTAATTTTCGAAGCCAAAACCAATGATAAAGGAAAAAGAAAGCCCGACGCCCGGATACCTCGACATGCAATTGCTCAGATTCACTACGGCCGGCAGTGTGGACGACGGTAAAAGTACACTCATCGGACGATTGTTGTACGACAGCAAATCGATCTTTGAAGATCAGATGGAAGCCGTTAAGCTTGCCAGCGAGCGCCGTGGCGATGAGCATGTGAACCTGGCCCTTCTCACCGACGGCTTGCGGGCCGAAAGGGAACAGGGTATTACGATCGATGTGGCATACCGTTACTTCGCCACCCCAAAAAGAAAATTTATCATTGCCGATACTCCCGGGCATATCCAGTATACCCGGAATATGGTTACGGGAGCTTCCACCGCCAACCTGGCCATCATCCTGATCGATGCGAGAAACGGGGTGCTGGAACAGACGATCCGTCATGCCTATATCGCTTCCCTTCTCCGGATCCCGCATGTGGTGATATGCGTGAACAAGATGGACCTGGTAGACTATAAGGAAGAACGCTTTGACGAGATCACCGAACATTTTGACAGCTTTTCCTCAAAGCTCGACCTGAAAGATGTAAGATATATACCCATCAGTGCACTGAAAGGAGACAATGTGGTTGAACGATCCAAAAATATGTCGTGGTACGACGGGCCGACTCTTCTTTACCTGCTTGAAAATATACATATCGCCAGTGATTTTAATTTTGTGGACGGTCGTTTTCCCATTCAATATGTCATCCGTCCGCAATCGACTGAATTTCACGATTACCGAGGGTATGCGGGACGCATAGCCAGCGGCGTTTTCAAGAAAGGCGACAAAATCAGGGTCCTCCCGTCCGGATTCACCTCTTCCATTAAAACCATCGACACCATGAAAGGAAGCCTGGAGGAGGCCTTTCCGCCCATGTCCGTGACCATGACCCTTGAAGACGACATTGACATTAGCCGGGGCAATATGATCGTTCAGGACAACAACAAGGAACCCGGTATCTCCCAGGATATAGAACTCATGGTATGCTGGCTCAGTGAGAAGCCCATGGTCCTGAACGGTAAATACACCGTCAGGCATACATCCAACGATGTCCGTTGCATCATCAAGGAAGTCAGCTACAAAGTCAATATCAACAATCTCGAGAACAATTATGAGGATAAGGGCTTGGCTTTGAATGAGATCGCCAGGATCCGTATCCGCACCACGCAGCCGCTATTTTTTGATTCCTACCGCCTGAACAGGCAGACAGGAAGTCTTATCCTGGTAGATGAAGCCACCAATAATACAGTGGGGGCGGGGATGATCCTCTGATTCCCGGTGAAGAGGAAGAAGGCGGGTTTGGTTGTTTGAAATGGTTTGAAATGGTTTGAGGGAGTTTTACCACAGATTGCACAGATTATCACAGATAAAGCAGTTTGAGGATTGTTTGAAATTGTTTGAAATGGTTTGAGATGGTTTGAATTTTTGGATAGATGACAATTCAATCAATAAATCAACAACTCACCAAATCACCAAATTCTTCCGGCATCCTTATCATTCGTGTTCCATATTCATCCCGTTCCAGATCCGGAACTCGGCTATGATCTTTTCATGATCGAAGCCTAGCTCCGGAAGATCGTCCACCTCGAACCAGTCGAGGCTTGCGGCGTCATCGCCGGCTATTGCATTTTCGGGAATCGAATCTGTGAATCCGTAAAAAACAAGGGTGACGGTGCGTCCGCGGGGATCGCGGCCGGGCTCATCAAAAACCCGGAAGGGTTGCAGGTCCATTTGTTCAATTCCGGTTTCCTCCTTCAGCTCGCGCAGTGCAGCGGCATGCAACGTCTCATCGATGTTCATGAAGCCTCCCGGAAGAGCCCATTTTCCTTTAAATGGCGGATGTTTACGCTGTACCAGCAATACCTTCATTTTTCCTTCCTGCCGGTGAAAGAGCAGGATATCGGCGGTCATCGCCGGCCTGGGATATTCATATGTGTATACCATGGAAGAATTTGGTTGATTTGGTGATTTGGTGATTTGGTGAAGTGGAAGAAGCCTCAAACCATATCAAACCATATCAAACCATTTCAAAAAATGTGAAACAACTTTTTCTGTGATAATCTGTGAAATCTGTGGTGAAACCCTGAAGAATTTGTTGATTTGTTGATCTGTTGATTTGTTGATTGAATTGTCATCTATCCAAAAATTCAAACCATATCAAACCATATCAAACCATCCTAAACCATCCTAAACAAACCCGTTCCGATAGCCATCGGAATCCGTGTTCTACATTCATTCTTACCACGGCCTGTCTTCAAAATCTTCTTCATTCTTTTCCCTCATCCTGCTGAAAATAAGCCGGATCAGGATGACAAGGAAAACGAGCAATAGCAGTCCGTAAAATATCGCTATGATCAAACCAATCTCCATTTTTTTTAGTCCTTTAATTTGACGGCTGTTCCATATGCCAGGATCTCGGAACTCGATTGCATGACCATGGACGTCGTGAACCTGACGTTCACCACGGCATCGGCGCCGAGCATCTCAGCGTCTTTTATCATCCTCGAAAGCGCTTCTTCGCGTGAATCGGCCATGAGTTTTGTGTATTCCTTAATCTCTCCACCGACAATATTTTTCAGGTGGGCATAAATATCTTTCCCGATATGCCTTGCCCTTATGGTATTTCCACGGACGATGCCGAGAACTTCGGTGATTTCCTTTCCGGGGATCTCATTAATATTCACGATGATCATTTCGGGTAAGTATTTATGACAATTAAATTACATTCAATCAATTACATTCTTAACTACTCTCAACCGGTGCGTATACCGGCCTGCTTCTTCCGAAAAGATTCCCTGGTGATCAATCCTGTCGGTTCTGACCCTGCCCGAGGCATGGATGATCCTGTTCCCGTCAAGAATAATACCCGTATGGACGATTGCACCTTCGGCATTGTCAAAAAATGCGAGATCTCCCGCCCCGGCCTCCGATATAAAACTCATCGTTTTACCCGACAGGGCCTGTTGAGAGGCATCTCTTGGCAACCTGATCCCCGCCTGCAGGTAAATATTCTGAACCAGGCCGGAACAGTCAGTGCCGAATGAGCTCTTTCCTCCCCAAAGGTAAGGCATATTCATAAAAAACACACAGGATGCCGTGATGATATCACGCCTGCTCCCGCTGTCTTTTACCACGGCATCGTCAGGTATCCGGTACCTGGCATTGCCTGCATAAAAGAATCCTTCTTCAGGATACAGCAGGCTTCCGGCACTCAGCCAGAGAGTTTGCCCCGGCTCATCCGGTGAACCTGCCCGGACCGGTTGTTGGATCACAAGTGCCTGTTTTTTGCGAAAGGCGGCGAATTCTTCCGACTCAAGGGGATGGATGGTTTTCATATCTATCCATCCCTCATATCCGTCATTGACGAGTTTGATAAGAGCGAACTTCTTATCCTTTGTCTCCTCGAAGATTGTGAATAATTCCCCGAAAAGGATCTGGGAAACCATTTCAGCTTTTTCGGAGGGTTCGGCCCTTACCGGGATATAGGTTTGCTGGCAAATGCCACAGGCTTCCTTCATGGAATAGGGAATGAGAATATAAAGGTAATCATTCCACGGAAAAATTTTGAAGATTGTTTGATGTTGTTTGAGGATTGTTTGAGGATTGTTTGAGGATTGTTTGAAATGGTTTGAAATGGTTTGAAATGGTTTGAAATGGTTTGAAATGGTTTGATATTGTTTGAAATGGTTTGAGATGGTTTGAGATGGTTTGAATTTTTGGATAGATGACAATTCAATCACCAAATCAACAACTCAACAAATCAACAAATTCTTCCGGATCCGTGTTCCTCTTCCTCTTCCTCTTCCACTTCACCAAATCACCAAATATTTCCCGTAAACATTTTCTTATTTAATTAGTTATAGGATCGGAAGGACCATAAATATAAGATTTTGGAAATAAATCCTAACTTCGCCTTTTGAAATTTCTTTTTTATGAAAATATTTGGCCGTACCATTAACTTCAAATCCCTTCGCATCTTCCTGATTTTTCTTGCCGGCACTGCTGCGATCATTGCACTTTTTCCACGGGGAGGGAAATTCAGGTATGAGTTCCAAAAAGGGAAGCCCTGGATGCACGAGATCCTGGTTGCGCCCTTTGATTTTCCCATATACAAACCCGAATCAGTTATCCAAAGGGAAAGGGACAGCGTTCTGAAGGATTTTGAACCCTATTTCAGGTACGATTCCGCTATCCAGTTCAGGGAAGAAAACCGGCTTGAGGAATTATTCATCAAGGAATGGGCGCCATATGTCACTTCTGCAAAATCCAGTGGATTGCTTCAGTCCAATCCCCATATTAAAAGAGGGAACAGTGACAGCCTTCGGGCTGTTTATACCCGTGCTATCCGGGGTATGTTGCGTTCCGTCTATCTTAGAGGTATTGTTCAGGATCCCGTTCAGCTTGAAAATGTCAACAACCGGGAGTCGGTGATTAATGTCATTATGGGCCAGGTAGTGGAAGAACGGCAGGTGAGCACCATTTTCACCCAGAAGTCTGCCTATGAGTTTCTTAAATCGGATTTAGCCGATGCGGGTGCAATCTACCAGCCCAATATAAAACAGGAAGACCGGTTCATCAGCCGGATTGATGCGGGTGATCTCATCGAACCTAACCTGTTTTACGACGAGGTGACATCGAACAGGGTAAAGGAGAGCCTTGTAAACGAGATATCACTGACGGAAGGTATGGTGCAGGCGGGTGAGAAGATCATTGCTCTTGGGGAGCCTGTGAATGACCAGAAATTCCTGATCCTTCAATCGCTGAAGCACGAATATGAGACAAACCCCGGAGTGTCAAGAAATTACAATCTCATTTTCGCCGGGCAGATCCTTCTGGTGTCGTTTGCCTTTATGGTACTTTATCTCTTCCTTTTCCATTTCAGGAAGGAGGTGCTGAACAGCGGAATAAAAACATTTTTTATTATTATGCTTGTGGTGATCATGGCCTCCATGGCCACGCTCACCATCCGCACCCAGTCACTGAGCCTGTTCGTTGTCCCCTTCGTGATCCTGCCGGTCATCATGAAAACTTTTTACGATGCCAGGATCGCCCTTTTCGTTCATCTTATCACCATCCTTCTCATCGGTTTCTGGGCGCCTAACGGATTTGAATTTGTATTTATGAATTTCATCGCCGGAGTCGTGACCATATTCACCCTGAGAAACCTGTACCGGCGGGGCATTCTTTTCGTCTCAGCCGTCTTTGCCCTGATTTCCTACAGCCTCGTCTATACGGGAATGGGGCTGATCCAGGAGGGAAATGTGACAAACCTGGAATGGAAAAATTATGCCTGGTTTGCAGGGAATTCGCTGCTCGTGCTTACATCCTACCCACTGATCTACTTTTTCGAACGGATATTTGGCTTTATCTCGGATGCGACCCTTGTAGAGCTGAGTGATACAAATCAGCCCCTTCTCCGGCAATTGGGGGAGAAGGCACCCGGTACCTTTCAGCATTCCCTCCAGGTGGCCAACCTGGCGGAAGAAGCCATTCTGAACGTGGGTGGTAATCCTCTGCTCATAAGGGCAGGTGCCTTATACCATGATATCGGAAAAATGGAAGATCCCATGTATTTCGTAGAAAATCTCACCTCAAATTTCAATCCCCACGATAACCTTGAATTCGAAGTAAGTGCCGAAAAGATCATCGGGCATGTGGCAAAAGGAGCGGAGATCGCAAAAAAATACAAGCTGCCTGCGGTGATCATCGATTTTATCAGAACCCACCATGGGACAACGACGGTTCAGTATTTCTATAAATCATACCTGAAGAAATACCCGGATGCGGATGTCGATATCGCTCGTTTTACCTACCCGGGACCGAAGCCCTTTTCAAAGGAAACAGCAGTGCTTATGATGGCCGATTCCACCGAAGCCGCATCGCGCAGCCTTAAATCGATCAATGCGGAGGTGATCAACAATCTGGTAGAGAATATCATTGATAACCAGATCAAGGAGCAGCAATTTGCCAACGTGGATATTACCTTCAGGGATTTCACAAATATCAAGGAGATATTCAAAAGGAAGCTGATCAATATCTACCACGCCCGGATCGAATACCCGGAATAAGTGGTGAAGCCTTACATCTCGATTACCAGGATATCGGGGTGAGCAGCCTCATCCCAAACGAAAGTCTTATCGCTGATTGAAATATTGCGGATGACATCCGTAATGAAGATCCGTATGTCGATGCCGTTCTTTTGCCGTATGGTGATGGAATAGATGTTATTCCCTTCATTGTAGACCAGAAGCCGCAGGAATGAATAACCCGTATTGAGATTTATGGGATAGAGGTCAATCTCGCTGTATTTTTTGCCGTCAATGGTCTTTTCGCCATTGTAACGGTATTTATAGTACGTATTGTAATTTGCGATCAGGCGGAAAGGATCGGTAAGCGTCTCGTCGGAATTTCCCGAATCAGGCCTGCTTACGTAAACCTCACCGGCAGGAATATTAAACGACCAGAGTTTGTCACCATTGTAATAGACCTCTGTATCCTCCGTTTTCAGCTTGTACTTTTTATCCTTCACGATCACCGAGCCGTAGTCGCTTACCCTGGAATTATCGGCATTGCTGACGATCTCATATTTGAACTCCACCTGGAACGCCGAATTCCCTGACAGCAGTTCCGCTACGTTCTCCAGGTATGGCACCGCTGCAGGATCCCGCACCATTGCGGTATCTGTATCCTGGGCCGATATAGTGAAAGAGAAGAATGGCAGCATAAAGAATAAAAAGTATCTCATTATTTTTTTTTATTCAAGAGCATTCAAAATCTGTTCCAAACTAATGTCATTCTGGATGAGTACTTCACGGGCTTTGCTTCCTTCGAAAGGACCAAGGATGCCGGCAGCCTCGAGCTGATCGACGATCCTCCCGGCCCTGTTGTAACCCAGAGCGAGTTTTCGCTGGATAAGGGAAGTGGACCCCTGCTGATACTGAACGACAAGGCGTGCGGCCTCTTCGAATTTTACATCCCGTTTTTTTAGGTCGACTTCGATAGCGTCCGACTGGGCTTCTTCAACTTCGGGCAGCTCCATGGCAGACAGATATCCCCGCTGTTCACCAATAAAGTCAGTAAGATCATCAATCTCAGGTGTGTCAATAAAAGCGCACTGCAGCCGCACGGGCTCGGTACCTGAAGATATCAGGAGATCGCCACGGCCGATAAGCTGGTTTGCCCCGGCCATGTCAAGGATGGTCCGGGAATCGATCACCGACATCACCCGGAAGGCTATCCTGGCGGGGAAATTGGCCTTGATTACCCCCGTGATGATGTTTGTCGTGGGGCGCTGGGTGGCGATGATGAGATGTATGCCGATAGCCCTGGCCAGTTGGGCGAGCCTCGCAATTGGATTTTCCACTTCCCTGCCGGCAGTCATGATGAGATCCGCAAATTCATCAATTATCACCACGATGTAGGGAAGATACCGGTGCCCCTTGTCGGGGTTCAGTTTACGCTTGATGAACTTTTCATTGTACTCTTTGATGTTCCTGACATGGGCCATCTTCAGAAGGTTATACCTGTGATCCATTTCGATGGTCAGCGAGGTAAGCGTAGTGATGACTTTCTGTGTATCGGTGATGATCGCGTCATCCGTATTCGGGATCTTTGCCAGGAAATGTCTCTCCAGCTTGGAATACAGGGTAAGCTCTACTTTTTTAGGATCGACGAGTACAAATTTAAGCTGGGAGGGATGTTTTTTATAAAGCAGTGAGGTAATGATCGCATTCAATCCCACGGATTTACCCTGTCCGGTTGCGCCTGCAACAAGCAGGTGCGGTAACCTGGTCAGATCAAAAACATAGGTTTCATTGGAGATCGTCTTTCCAAGTGCCACGGGTAATTCAAATTTCGTATCCTGGAATTTCATACTGGAAAGCACATTTTTCATACTGACCGTCCTGGGCTGCTGGTTCGGCACTTCGATACCTATCGTACCTTTGCCGGGAATAGGCGCGACAATGCGGATACCAAGCGCCGCAAGGCTCAGTGCTATATCATCTTCCAGGCTCTTGATCTTTGAGATCCGGATCCCCGGCGCTGGGACGATCTCATAAAGGGTTACTGTAGGTCCGATGGTGGCCTTTATCTTGTCGATCGTTATCTTGTAATTGGCGAGTGTCTCAACGATCTTGTTCTTGTTGCTGAGCAATTCCTCGTTGCTGACGGTGGGGTTGCCGATCTCATGATCCTTGAGGATCTTCAGTGAAGGGTACATGTAGGATGAGAGGTCGAGTGTAGGATCGTAGTCTTCCTGGAGTGAACCGGTGGCCTGTGTCTCATCATCACCGGCATGTTCTATGGTCAATTCGACAGGATCATCATCCGTGCCTTCAATTTTTGTCTCCAGTGTTTGTTTTGACTCGTCCCTGACCGAAAAAACGGGCTCAGGATCCATAGGTTCGTCATCTTCATCCGTGAGAATTTCTTCCTCCCGTTCTTTACTGTTTTCATCCTCTGATATCTTTTCTTTCTTCACCGCCTTTTCCCTGCTTTTTTTTGGAGACCTGCGTGAAAAGAATTGCTTTGGATCATTGAAGGAGTACAGGAAAAATCCGAGGAAGAGGATCACCAGGAGAAAGGCGGTTCCTGCTTTCCCGAGCACCGAAATGAGCCACCGTGAGACAAAATAACCATGCGCACCTCCGGGTCCGCTTCCCAGGAATTCGGTGCTTCGTCCGAAAATGAAACTTAGTAAAACAGAGAAAAGCAGGGTGGCGAATATCAGGATCCGGATGCTTTTGCCGGTCCTGAACAATTTAAGTCCGAGCAGGTTGGTTCCGAAGACGAAGAAGAAAAATGGGAAGGAGAAACTTGCAAGGCCGAACCAATGATTCATGAAAAGAGCTGAGATCCATGCACCTATTTTGCCTGCATGGTTTTCCACCTGCACTTCAGTGCCGGAAAAAACCTGGGACCACATGAAATCCTGGTCCTCTTTCCATGTGAAAAAGTACGAAACGAAAGCGATCATCAGGTAGGCGGAAAGGAGAACGAGGAAGGTCCCGAGAATGATCCTGAAACGTTCATCTCTGAAAAACCTGACTATTTTACGTAAAAATCCTGTTTTTTCTTTTTGACGGCTCATTCTGCAGTAAATCGCAATTAGTTCTGGTTAATAATCTCTTCCCTACCTGAATAATTCATTCAGGATTTTTTCCATTTTAATCTTCGATACCCGCTGGTATCCGTCCGGAACGGAGAAAATCTCGAGCGGTATATTCTTTACGGTGCAACTATCAGCGATGAGCATCATGTCCAGAACACTGAGACGGGTATAGAATTGCAAAAGGACATGGTCATGCCCCCGGTACGGTGTAGTAATATTTGGGGAATTGACCCTGATATCCTCTGCACTGAATACCGGCAGAGTCTCCCTGCCCGGAATGCTCAGGACATATTCCCTGCATCGGTGTCCTGCGATCGTTTTCTCGTTTAGCCCGGCCTTCATTGTCATGCCATCCATGGGATCAATGCCACAGGGCAGGTCTCCTGCCTGACCCGTATACACATATTTTTTGTCGAATATTTTCAGCAGGGTTGTCACTTTTTTTCTTTTCTGATCCGCCACATAACTCAGCGAAAACTGTCCAAAGAAACCCTCGATACGGTTGAGGGCATAGGAGTGCGAAAAGATGACCGTCATATGGTCAGGAAGTATCTTTGTGGGAATGCTTCCTGCCTTTTCATGCAAATATTCGACCCTGTAATGAATTACATCTGCTTTTACGACATCCGGATCCTTCTTCCTGGTGCAGCCTGCTGAAATAATTACCAGGGATAAAATAAGATATTTTTCTGTTAATCTATTCAAATTGAGATATTTATAGCTACTTCCCCGTGAGCATAAAGTTATAAAATAAAATTAAAGACCTAAAAATAGTTATAAACAATGTGAATTCGCACCATTCATGAAAAAACAACCACATGATTGATTTTCACCGGTTGACCAACATTGTTGTAAAACAAGCCCGGAAATAAGTCTCGGAATCATTCATTTCTTAGCTTTGTTACCTTCTGAAACTCCGGAGGAGGGAAATGGTCCCGACTCCCTTTTCCGGGGAAAGAGTAAAAGATATATGAAGAAACTTGCAGTTGTAGCTCTCGGGGGCAATGCGATTCTCCGGGGTGACCAGGCCGGCACCATTGAGGAGCAGGAACAGAATACCATGGATACACTTGAGAACCTGGTATTCCTGCTGAATGAAGGGTATGACCTGGTGATAAGTCACGGTAATGGCCCTCAGGTTGGAAATATCCTGATGCGAAATGATGCCGGTGAAAGCATTTATCATATTCCCCAGATGCCTCTGGATATTTGTGTGGCTGATTCCCAGGGAGGAATAGGGTATATGATAGAGAGATTGCTCAGGAATATTCTAAGGAGGCGTGGGATCCGCAAAGAAGTTGTTACGCTCATCACGCAGGTTATTGTGGATGATAAGGATGAAGCTTTTGCGAATCCAAGGAAGCGCGTAGGCAAGATATACAGCAGGGAGGAATCGGAAAGGATAACGGCGGGTAAAGGCTGGGTCTTTAAGGAGGAGGTGAAAGTGGCGGGCGGGTGGAGACGTGTGGTTGCATCACCGCAACCCTCCGGCATTATGAATGAGGCGGTTGTGGAAAACCTGGCCCGGCAGGGTATGATCGTTATCGCTGCCGGAGGTGGCGGGATCCCTGTATATTACGATGAGGAACAAAATATACGGCCGGCTGAGGCGGTAATTGATAAGGACCTCGCTTCGTCCCTGCTTGCGGCGAGGATAGGAGCCGATGAGTTCTATATCCTGACCGATGTTCCCTACGTTTACATAAATTATAATAAGCCGGACCAGGAAATAAAGGAATTCCTGAACTACCGGGATACGATAAAATATCTTGAGGAAGGGCAGTTTTCAGAAGGAAGCATGGCCCCTAAGATCAGGGCATGCCTTCAGTTCATCGGGCAGGGGGGAAGAAAGAGCGTCATAACGGAAGCATTTAAACTTCAGGATAAAAGCTACGGCACGAAAATCACCATGGAATATGAAGATTAAATGCAATTGTTTTAGCTTTGCAAATTAGTAATAACTCCTAAATTCTTATTACGATGGCATTCAATTTGAGAAACAGGCCTTTTCTGAAACTTCTGGATTTCACGCCTCAGGAAATTAAACATCTGATCGACCTTTCTTTCGCTCTTAAGCAGGCAAAATATGCAGGCACCGAACAGCAGAAATTAAAAGGTAAAAACATAGCCCTCATCTTTGAAAAATCATCCACACGGACACGTTGTGCCTTTGAAGTTGCGGCCTTTGACCAGGGAGCTCATATTACCTACCTCGGCCCTTCAGGCACACAGATCGGGCATAAGGAATCGATGAAAGATACAGCCCGCGTATTGGGAAGAATGTTTGACGGGATCGAGTACCGCGGTTTCGGACAGGAAATAGTGGAGGAATTGGCTGCCTATGCAGGAGTGCCGGTTTGGAACGGACTGACGAATGAATTCCATCCCACGCAGATCCTTGCCGATATCATGACCATGATGGAACATTCCGACAAACCTCTATCGGAGATCCGTTTCTGCTACCTTGGGGATGCCCGGAATAATATGGGTAACTCGCTGTTGGTAGGGGCTGCCAAGATGGGCATGGATTTCAGGGCTGCTGCCCCCGCCGAACTGCAGCCTTCAGCTGAGCTGGTTGCTCAGTGCCGGGAGATAGCTACACAGACCGGGGCCCGGATTACGATCACCGCCGATGTGGCTGAAGCCGTTGAGGCCGCGGACTTCCTTTACACGGATGTATGGGTGTCGATGGGTGAACCTGAAGAAGCATGGGAGAAAAGGATCCGTCTTCTCACTCCTTACCAGATCAACAGCGAGGTGGTAAAACTGACCGGAAATCCCGCCGTGAAATTCCTGCATTGCCTTCCGGCCTTTCATAACCGGGAGACAAAGGTAGGGGAGGACATATACCGGAAATTCGGTCTCGAGGCACAGGAAGTTACCGAAGAGGTTTTTGAGTCGGAAGGTTCAATAGTATTCGACCAGGCCGAAAACCGGATGCATACGATTAAGGCAGTTATGGTAGCTACACTGGGGGCGTAGGTTCCACGATATTAGGGGCGGTTGTTTGAGAATGTTTGATGTGGTTTTAGATGGTTTGAAGTGGTTTGAAATGGTTTGAAGTGGTTTGAAATGGTTTGAAGTGGTTTGAAATGGTTTGAAGTGGTTTGAAATGGTTTGAAATGGTTTGAAGTGGTTTGAAGTGGTTTGAAATGGTTTGAAGTGGTTTGAGATTATTCGTTTTAGAAGATTCTTTTCCCCGGAGGGGATCCATTGTATTAGCCACGGTCACGCCCGTGGTAGAAGGACACACGCCTTAAAACCCCGGGGTTTAATAATGGTGTTTCAGGTTGTCTCAGGGGGAGTTTTACCACAGATTTCACAGATTAAGAAAGATGGTTTCAGGTGGTTTCAAGTCACTTCACCAAATCACCAAATAATCGTCATCCGTGATTATCCGTTCCGATAGCCATCGGAATCCGTCAAATCCGTGTTCCTCTTCACCAAATCACCAGATCACCAGATCACCAATTTCTTCCGGTTTCGGCTGGTCACGGTTTTATATCGCCGGCGGGCATTATTTTTGCCCCGGCTACCGAATATCCCCGCTTTTCCACTGCTTTTGTCAGATCAGCCACCGTGGCGATGGAGGTATCACATTTAACCTCTGCGTGTCCGGCTTTGTAATCTGCAGTCACGGCCATTACCCCGTTCAATCCGGTAATGCCTGACTTGATCGTGTTCTCGCAATCGGTACATGACATCCCGCGTACATCCAGGTCAACCAGGACCACATTTTCCGGGTTGATGCTGACTTTATCGCCGGAAGTGCTATCCGCTTCATTTCCCGCGCGGTTACAAGCCTGCAGAAGGCCGGCTGCCAGGATTAAGCTTAAGATCAATGTTTTCATTATATAATAATTTTGATTTCAAAGATATAATGGAACCCACCTGATCGATTATTACTAAGGTACTTTATGTTGTCATCAATCATGTAGGTTTCATCATAAAATAATTTTGATTTTAGAAGGTATAATGGAACCCACCTGATCGATTATTATAAAGGTTCCTTTGTGTTGCCTCAATCATGTGGCTTTCATTTGTTTGCTGATTTAAAGGTTCGGATTGCTCAAGGTCTTACCCGGGACTCTTCGTATAAACCATCCAGAGCCGGAAAGGTTCTCCGGCCTTTCCTTTAATCCCTGATACCCACAATATCGTCGAAGGCGGCATAAAGCGCACATGATGTAATTGGAATGGTGAAAAGTACTCCTATGCCAAAGGCAAGGACACCCAGGAAATTCACCAGGGCAAGGGTGAGGATAAAAATGAAAAAGCTGAGCCACTCCCTGCCGATGATTTTCCGGCTCATTTCCATGCCGTCCCAGAAATCCATCTTTCCAAAAATGATGAAAAAAGTGCTGAAGGTGTAAGCAACGGCCAGGTAGATCCCGGGGATGATAAAAAAGATCAACCCTATGGTGACGAGGATCCAGGTGGCAACTGTCATTAGAAAGAGGGGAAGAAAAAAATGAAAACCGTCAAAGAAATTTTCCAGTACGACCGGTCTGCCATTATCAATTCTACGGGATACAAGAAAAAAGCCTGCCCATAGGGGTCCTGTGATAATAAAGCCTCCCATGGGCATCAGCAGGAGCATCAAAAGGGTATAAATGATGAAAAGTTCGGGCTTCTTCATGAATATATCATAGCCTCTCCGCAGCCAGATCTCGGTTTTAAGCCGGTAGCCCTTATCGGTTAAATTGTCCTTTACGGCATCATAATCGTTAATGATTTCCATATTTCAGCGTTAGGATGATAGATAGAATCAGAAAGAAAACCTGATGATCCTTCGGCTTCGTTCAGGGACCGGTCAATTCGATGAACGAAGAACTTTTCGGATGGTGGTAAGGCAGGCAAAAGGCACTTCTTGCGCAAGTCATTGATTTTTAAATTTATGCATAGGGGCCTTTTGCCTGCCTTACCATCATCCGAAAAGTTCACCCTCTTGAATGAAGTCACCGGTTCCTGAGCGGAGCCGAAGGGTCATCGGGTTTTCTGGCAAACGCCAGATAGAATTTCTTTCCCAAATGCGAAACCAATTTACAAATAAACTGCCAAATATGAAATCGAAACGACCTGAAGAGTTCTCTCAGCCTAAACGCACGGTTTTATACCGTGTACCTTTAAGGTGGCTGACTTTTTTATGTTCACCGGAGGAGCTGCAGTTACAGCTGCCTTCGCCGCATTTGCCGGTGGATTTGCTTTTTGCCGGGATGAGAAAGCGTAACAATGAGGAAAGGACATAAAGCAGGGTGATTACTACGATGCCGAGTGCAAATATTGACTGAACCATGATATCTTTTATTTTAATTATGTAAATATACTGCCTGCCTGGTAAACCACGAATGACATAAGCCAGGCCATACCCGTCGTATACATGATCATGAGCACAGCCCACCACAGCGACCCCGTTTCCCGGGCCACAGTTGCCACAACGGCAATACAAGGAAAGTACACGAGGATGAACATGAGGAATGCGAGGGCTGTGAGAGGAGTATAGACTGCCTGTCCTGACCTGGGGCCATCGGCATAAACCTGTTCCCTTATTCTTTTACCAAGCCCTTTACTGCTATTTGCCGGATTTTCATATATAACGCCCATTGTGCTGACTACCACTTCTTTCCCTGCCACGCCGGCCATAAGGCTGACGCTCATTTTCCAGTCAAACCCGAGAGGTTTCATAACAGGTTCGACGAATTTACCGATTTGTTCCAGGAACGAAGCGTCCTTTCCTGAATTTTGAACGGGCACTCCTGCAATTGATGCCTCCTTGACAGGCTTCCGGGAATTGAACAGCATACTGTTCCCGGGGTAATATTCAAGACCCCAGATAATGATCGATGCCACCAGGATGATGCCCCCGATCTTGTGAAGATACTGGGAAGCCTTATTCCACATATGCCGTGAGGTATTTTTCAGGGTGGGCATACGGTAGGGCGGGAGTTCCATTACAAAAGGCGACTCTCCTTTGCGGAAGAACACTTTGCGGAAAATCAGGGCGGAAAAGACAGCCAGCAGAATACCCGTAAGGTAGATGCCGAAAAGAACAGTTCCCTGATGAGCCGGAAAGAATGCGCCGATGATTAAAATGTACACGGGCAGTCTGGCACTGCAGGACATAAATGGGATAAGCATCATGGTCAGTATCCTGTTATTCCTGCTTTCGATGATCCGCGTGGACATGATGGCCGGGACGTTGCAGCCGAATCCCATTACCATAGGGATGAAGGATTTTCCATGCAATCCGAGCCGGTGCATAAACCTGTCCATAATGAAGGCAGCCCTTGCCATGTATCCGGTATCTTCGAGAAAGGATATAAAAAAGAAGAGGATGAGTATATTGGGCAGAAATACAAGAACACCTCCGACGCCGCCGATGATCCCTTTCATCAGCAGGTCCTGTAGATCCCCGGCCGGAATGACATGGGGTACGAGAGAGGAGAGATAATTCATGCCGTTACCGATCCAGTCCATAGGATACTGTCCCAGTTTGAAGGTGGCGCTGAACATAAGCCAGAGAAAAAAGAAAAATATGGGGATCCCAAGGTATTTGCTGGTAAGGATATTGTCAATTTTCCAGGAATACTTGTGCCGTTCAATTACCGGTGGTCGCAATGTCTCTCGCAGTGCGCCTGAAATAAACCCGAAACGTGCGTCCGTGATCAGCGTCTCAGGCTCGTCAGCCAGAAGGGTCCGGAGTTTCTCCCTCTCCGATCTGGCGGTCCTGTGGATTTCTGCTGCATTAGGCATGGTGTTGACATGCTCCGTCATATTTTCATCGCCTTCCAGGAGTTTCAATGCAACAAACCTTGTACAGATGTGGCTTCTCAGCTGTTTGTTGCCTTCCATGGATACCGGGTCAAGTATCCGTGTTATGGATTCCTCGATATCCGCACCGTAGTTGATGTGAATTTTTTTCCGGTTACCGTCCTCTTCCTTGAATTTTGCAATGATAGCGGTGAAAAGCCGGGCGAGTCCCTTGCCTTTTGAACCTACCGTAGGGACAACGGGAATACCGAGCATGGAAGAAAAACTGATATGATTGAAATGGTTTCCGCTGGCTTTCAGTTCATCATACATATTCAGGGCGATCACCATCCTGATATTCATATCAATGAGCTGCGTGGTGAGGTAAAGATTCCTTTCCAGGTTGGTGGCATCCACTACGTTTACCACTACATCGGGAAGATTTTCGGTGAGGAAATTCCGGACATAGATCTCTTCGGGCGAATAGGAGGTCAGGGAATATGTACCCGGCAGATCATAAATATTAAAAGTATACCCCTGGTATTCAACCCTTGCAACCTTCGTCTCGACTGTAACACCGCCGTAATTTCCGACGTGCTCGTACGAATTTGAAGACTGATTAAAAATGCTTGTTTTTCCGCAGTTGGGATTCCCGATGAGCGCGATATTAATGTTTCCACCGGTTTGCGGTCCCCGGGCAAAGCCTGCATCCAGTTCAATGGTTCCGGCAAATTCTTCTTCCCTCGCCGGCCTGTCGCCGGATTCAACCTCGATAAGCGAAGCTTCCGACCTCCGCAGGCTGACCTGGTATCCCATAACAGAATATTCGACCGGGTCTTGAAGGGGGGCATTGCGGACAACCGTTATGGGCTGACCCTTAATGAATCCCATTTCGGTCACACGTTTCCTGAAGGCACCCTGGCCTTTAACCCCGACAATGATCCCGCTTTGACGTGTCCGTAATTCGGATAATAACATTTCATGCCTTTTAACAGCACAATGTTACTTTATATACACAGAATTACTATACCAACATTTAGGTATTTATGCTGTTATATTGTAATATTATAGCGATTTCATTGAATTTAAATATTATATTTTGTAATTTGATTTCCCGTGTACAAATAATTGATATATAGATTAATGGAGGAACACGAAAATATTTATGATAAGATCAGGGAATTATTTGGGGCTGTTCCCGGACAATTCAGTGTTCTCGAGGAACAGATTGATATCGATTTGCAGATGAAATACTTCGAATTTTCCCGTGAAATGAAGATAGATCTCGAGCCCGACACGGTTATGGATGAGTCCGAGAATCTTTTCAGTGAAGACCTTGGGCAGGAGGGAAAGAAGGAATTGCTGGCGAAACTGGCCTCGGTCGAACGGGTAGAAGCTTTCCGCACTATTGAGCGTTTTCTCCATGACCCGCCTGAAGGATTGAAGGAATGGGGAATCCTCGCATTCCAGGAAAGCAAGATGTTGCTGGAATCCAAGCTGCTTGACGAAAACCAGGTTTTCATTTCTACCGGGCTTGGAGGAAAAGGGAATAAACTTCGTTATTTTGTGGTTCTTATCGGTATTTTTGATAACCAGTTCACGGATTCGCAGCAAATGATCATTCACAATGAATTCGAAATCATCCTGAAAAAATATAACGCGGAAGCCGAACAATTCCAATTTTCGGGAAACCTGGCAACGCTGAAGGCTGTCGTTCCTATGAATGTTACCATAAAATCAGTCTTTGAAGAGGCCATCGGGGAATGCAATGAGTACGGAAATTTCCTGATCCCGAACTTCATCATCACCAATGTCAAGGAACTCAGTTTCGATGAGATCCGGGAATTTCTGGAGAAGCAGAAACTGGCGAATGATGAAGCGGAGGAGGATGAGATCTACTGATCCCTATAGATCCTCTCAGAAATTCCCAGGAATTATTGTATTGCAATACATAAAATTCGACTAAATATTGTATTACAATACATAAAATTCGACGAAATATTGTATTGCAATACATAAAATTCGACGAAAATATGTATTGCACTACATAAAATCAAGAGAAATTAATGCTGACCTGGAAGATTTGTATGCCGGGCACCTGTGACAAAGAATGTCAAATAAATTTCAAAGCAAAGTAATTTCACCCTCTTGAATGAGGTCACCGGTCCCTGAGCGGAGACGAAGGGACATCGAGTTTTCTGGCAAACACTATCCGGAGTTTACTTTCAAATACTAAATTTGATCTCCCATTTCAAACAAACCAGGAGGTATATCATTGAAGATGAAAAATACAATTAATGCAGCAATCCAGGTTCTTCCCTCAGGGGATAAAACCTTTGCATATCATGTAGTCGATAAGGTGATTGAACATATCGAAGCATCGGGGCTTACATACAGGGTATGTCCGTTTGAGACGGTTATCGAGGCAGAATACGAAGAGGTTATTTCCTTACTCGGGGAAATAAAGGAAGTATGTTTTCGCGAAGGCGCGGAGGACATTCTCATCAACATGAAATGGCAGATCGGACATAACAAAAACATTACCATTTCTGATAAGACGGGGAAATATGAAAGATGAGCTGGTTTCTTACATCAAACCAGCTCAGGTAAGCTAACGGAATTCAGGAATTTTTTTCGTCCAGATCCTCAAAATCAATGTCCGTGTAATTTTCGGCGAGGGCTGTTTCTTGTTCATCGGAAGGATACTCTTCCAGAAGTGGCGGCTGATTTTCCTTAATGTATTCAATTGCAATTTGCAAACCGTTTGCGAACTTTTCGAAATCCTCCTTGTACAGAAAAATCTTATGTTTTTCGTAGTAGGATTTTCCATCCCGGTTAAATCTCTTCTTACTTTCCGTGATTGTCAGGTAATAGTCATTACGTCTTGTGGCTTTTACATCAAAGAAATAAGTGCGCTTACCGGCTCTTACGGCCTGAGAAAAAATTTCTTCCCTGGACTGGTTTAAGCCTTCGTCCTTTTTTCCGGTTTCTTCTTCCATCATAGTCTCGATTTAGTTACTGATTAATGCTTAGGTTTCTCAAAAATAGGAAATTATTTTAAAAATAATCAATTAAATCAGGAAATTGCCTTTTTTTTCATTAGGGCTGGTGCCTTTAGGTATTTTGCTGATTCACAAGAATCGCCGCATTATTTTTTCTTCACGGGCAGACCTAAAAAAAAATGATTATCTTTGTTGCCATCGGTAAATAAATACTCAGGGTTCTTTAAATGATAAGCAGAAGGCTATTAAGGATTAAGGTTTTACAGGTTTTATACGCTTATTACAAAGCTGACCAGAAGGATTTGAATAAGTCTGAAAAAGAACTGCATTTCAGTATAAACAAGGCTTACGAGCTCTATTATTATATATTGCTTCTGATAATAGATGTTGTACAATATGCGGAGTCGAGGATTGAGCTTGCTAAGAACAAAAAGGTCCCGGTCTGGGAGGATCTCAACCCGAACACCCGGTTCATTGATAATACACTGGTTGGACTCCTGCGTGAAAACAGGCAGTTTCAACATTATATCGACACGCACCATATCAGCTGGGTCAATCACCCCGAACTCATCAAAGAGCTTTATACATCCCTTATCGAATCGGAAGCTTACGGGGAATTCATGATTGCGGAGGATTTGGATTTCCAGGCTCAGAAGAAAATCATCATCCGTTTTATTAACGAGATCGTCCTTACCAATGAATCACTGCATCAGCTGCTTGAGGAAAAATCGATCTACTGGAATGATGATATCGACTTCGTGGTTTCAATCGTGGAGAAGACACTGAAAAAATTCAAAGAAGGTGAAAAAGAGGAAAATCCTTTGCTCGAACTATATAAAAATGATGAGGACAGGGAGTTTGTGATCCAGCTTTATCGTAAGAGCATTGTTAACCGGGATTTTGCCCTTAAGCTCATTGAAGAAAAAGCCAGCAATTGGGATCTTGACCGGATAGCCTTCATGGATGTCCTGATCATGCAGATGGCAGTTACCGAAATGATCGAGTTTTCCTCGATCCCCACCAAAGTGACCCTGAATGAGTTTCTTGAAATTGCGAAATATTACAGCACCGAAAAAAGCAATACATTCATCAACGGCGTTCTGGATAAGATCATGCAGAAGCTCAAGGATGAAAAAAAAATAAGAAAAACAGGCCGGGGATTAATCGGGGAAGTTTAATTATGCCGTTTTTGTTCAAAGCCAAAAAAGTACGTAATTTGCATCATGCTGAAACGACGATGAAACGGGTAAATGGCATTTTACTTTTCCTCCTTTTAACGACAGCTGGTTATTCCTGCAAACATTCTGCATCACAGGATGTTAGAAATGATAAGGAATCTGTAGCTGCAAGCGGTGACAGCCAGCCTGAAATAAAATTTCTTTCCAATGAACATGATTTTGGTAAGATCACGGAAGGAGAGAAGGTAGGTTGGTATTTTAAATTCCGCAATACCGGGGGATCGGATCTTATCATAACAGATGCCACGGCCAGTTGCGGATGTACGGTCCCGGAATATGACAGGCAACCTGTTCCCCCGGGAGGTGAAGGGACGGTAAAGGTTGTATTTGATTCGTCAGACAGGCAGGGGAAACAACTGAAAACGGTAACCATTGAAACCAACGGACGGACCCTTATAAGCCGCCTCATTTTGAAAGCGGATGTTATTGAAAAATAAGTATTAATGTAAACCATAAAGAACATCAAAATGGAATTATTATTTGTGTTATTGCAAAAACCGGCATCTCAGCCCAATGCCTTAACTTCACTCCTGCCGCTTCTGCTGATCATTGTCGTATTTTATTTCTTCATGATCAGACCACAGGTCAGAAAACAAAAGGAGCTGAAGACATACAGGTCCAATCTTCAGAAAGGAGACAAGATTGTGACCACCGGAGGCATTTACGGTAAGATAACCGATATAAAAGATCAGTCTGTAACCGTGGAAATTTCGGATAACGTGAGAATCAGGATTGATAAAAATGCCCTGCTTAAAGATCCGGGCGATGTTGCTACACAACAGAGATAATATTTTATCTGTGGAAAAAACAGAGGAGTTCAGGGGAATTTCTAATTTCTTTGAGCTCTTTTTTTTATTTTTAAAATATTTTTTGAAACGCCGTGAATTCAGGCTTCTTTAACCGGTTTTCGAATTTTTCCCCAAAGCAAAAAATGGCTTTCAGGAAAAGGGCTATCCTTTTCAGCTTTTTTCTCCTGTTATCGGTCATTTTCTGGTTCATGAACGCACTGAGCAAAAACTATACGACAACTATCGAATACCCGGTGAGATACCGGAATTTTCCGACAGACAAGATCCTGGTCGGTAACCTGCCGGAATATCTCTCGCTCGAGGTTAATGCGCATGGCTACACGCTTCTGCGCTACCGGTTGAGTTCAAGGTATATACCCCTCGTTTTCAATGTACGGTCGTTTACCATGAACAGGATGAGTGTGGCAGATAGCGGAGTTTATTATATTGAGACCCGCTTTGCCCGCAGTTACATCTCCAAGCAGCTTAGCTCCGAATTCAACATTCTTGATATAAAACCGGATACCCTGATCTTCAGATTTGCAGGTGTGATCGTAAAGAAGGTGCCGGTGGAACCCGATATCAGTTACCGTCTTGGCAAGCAGCTCATACTGAAGAGGGATCCTGTCGTCATTCCTGATTCGGTGAATGTTTCAGGGCCGGATTACCTGATCGACACTATTTCAGAGGTAAAGACGCGTCCTTTTGATGCGGGTCTGATCACCCAGTCGGTGGGTAAAGCGGCCGAGCTGGTAAAATATGACCATATCACCTACGGAAGGGATAAGGTAAGAATCAGGTTTGACGTGGAGAAATTCACAGAAAAAACGCTTCTTGTTCCTGTCGAGGTGGTCAATCTGCCCGATTCGTTAAACCTGAAAACCTTTCCGCATTACGTACAGGTCACTTGTCAGGTGGGACTTAGTAATTTTGAAAAGCTTCAACCGTCCATGTTCCGCGCATTGGTCGATTACGATGAAGCGGAGACGGGGCAAAATAAAAAATTGAAAGTGGAAATGTTCCGCCAGCCCGATTTCATCCGGTCGGTGAAATACTCACCCCGCTCGGTGGAATACCTTATCGAAAAATAATGTACAGGGTTGGATTAACCGGAGGGATAGGAAGTGGTAAATCCACAGTGGCCCGGATATTCGGGATCCTGGGGGTCCCGGTATATTATGCCGATACCGAGGCGAAGAGGCTGATGAACACGGATGAGATGCTAAAAAATGGCATATCCGGTTTATTCGGTCCCGGAGCCTATACAGACGGGATACTCAACAATTCCTACCTTGCTTCCAGAGCTTTCCCCGATCCTGCGCTTCTCTCTTCACTGAATGCACTTGTACATCCCGCCGTTCACCGGGATTTTAACAGGTGGTGTGAAGAGAGAACCCATTTTCCCTATGTTATTGAGGAGGCAGCTATCCTTATTGAATCGGGTGCCCGTAAACAGTTTGATTTCATCGTTGTTGTTTACGCTGACGAGGAAACACGGATCGGGAGGGTCAGCATGCGTGACGGTGCAGTTGAAGCAGGGATACGGGAGAGGATGAAACGGCAGATGTCACCTCAGGAACTTAATTCATACGCCGATCACATAATAGATAATAACGGGAAACAATTACTCATTCCGCAGGTTCTTGAATTACACGGGAAATTTGTTTCTTTGCAGTTTTCATGATAAAGTTTGAAAATGGAGAAATTCGCAAAATGGATAGGAGGAGGCCTGGGCTGGGCATTGCTCGGACCAATTGGAGGTGTATTCGGATTTATGCTGGGAAGCCTGCTGGATAACCAGGACGGGCAATTATTCAATACATCCCGGGAGGGTCCCACCACAACCGGTGATTTTGCCATCAGTCTCCTGGTACTTGTCGCAGCCGTTATGAAGGCCGACGGCAAAGTAGTAAAGTCGGAACTCGATTATGTTAAGGCATATTTCGTCAGGAGCTTCGGTGAAGGCGCCGCGGGTGAGGCCACTTTGATGCTTCGGGACCTCCTGAAAAAGGATATAAATATACGGGAAGTAGCCGGTCAGATCCGGAACAGGCTCGATTACTCATCGCGCCTGCAGATGCTTCATTTCCTTTTCGGCATTGCAGCAGCCGACGGGTCGATCCATGCCGGCGAACTGAATACCCTTAAACTTATTGCAGGCTACCTCGGACTGAACAGCAAGGATATGGAATCGATCATGTCGATGTTCATCGAAAGTACCGAATCATCCTATAAGATCTTGGGCATCAGCCGGGAAGTAAGTGATGAGGAAGTGAAGAAAGCCTACAGGAAGATGGCCATGAAGAATCATCCCGACAAGGTATCCTACCTGGGTGATGATTTTAAGGCGGCAGCCCATGAAAAATTTCAAAAGGTGAACGAAGCCTACGAAAAAATTAAAAAAGAAAGAGGAATTAAATAATCAACACGAAATCATGAATTTAAAGGACATCCTTTCCATCTCAGGCAAACCCGGATTGTATAAATATGTGTCGCAGGCAAAAAACGGCGTCATCGTGGAATCGGTCATCGACAAAAAACGGATCCCTGCCTATGCAACCGACAAAGTGAGTTCACTCGATGATATCGCCATATTCACCGCGAGCGGTGAGGTGAAGCTGTCGGAAATATTTGACAGAATTTGGGAAAAAGAGAACGGGGGCCTGACACAGGATCCGAAAGATGATCCCTCCCGGCTAAAGGAATATTTTGCGGAGATACTGCCCGATTACGACCAGGACAGGGTGTATGTGTCAGATATCAAAAAAGTCTTTGCATGGTATAATCTTTTACATGAACAGGAGTTATTGATCCCTTCAGAAATGAATGAAGAGGAAGAAGACCATAAAGAAGAGGGTAAAGCTGAAGAAAAAGATGCGGATAAGGCGTCCGAAGAATCTCCCGGTGCTTAATTGATAACCGGCCGGGGGGTGAGGTCGAAAATTCGGGGATGACATAAGGCAACCTGACTCCGCAGACACCTTTATCTGCCGTCCCTGTCATCGAAGGCTTTGGCTTCCTCCCAGATCACATTCATCTCCTCAAGGGACATATCCCTGAGGTCGATGCCTTTTTCAAGCGTTTGTTCTTCGAGAAAGCGGAACCTTTTTATGAATTTACGGTTGGTCATTTCAAGCGCAGTTTCCGGATCCACATCATATAAGCGTGCGGCATTGATGACCGAGAAAAGCAGGTCGCCGAACTCATCCCGGATTTTGTGAGGATCGCCTTCTCCGGCAGCTTCTTCCAGTTCGGCCATTTCTTCCTTCACCTTATCCCAGATCTGTCCGGGCTCCTCCCAGTCGAATCCCACAGCCCTGGCTTTTTCCTGTATCCGGTTGGCTTTGATCATGGCCGGTAATGATTTGGGAACCCCGCCGAGAACCGACTTATGTCCTTCCGTACGCTTTATCTGTTCCCAGTTCTCGATCACATCACCGGCATCATTCACCTTCACGTCGCCAAATACATGGGGATGCCTGAAGATAAGTTTTTCAATCAGGGCATTGATGACATCAGCGATATCGAAAATCTTGTTTTCTGAACTGATTTTCGAATAAAAAACGATATGCAGCAAAAGATCCCCAAGTTCCTTCCTGACATCTTCGAAATCCGCTTCCGTGATGGCATCAGCCAGTTCATATGTTTCCTCGATGGTAAGATTCCTAAGGCTTTCAAACGTTTGTTTCCTGTCCCACGGACATTTTTCCCTGAGCTCGTCCATGATCTCGAGTAACCGTTTGAATGCGTTTAGTTTTTCCTCAAGTGTATTCATTTCAATCCTCATTTTTTATCCAGAAATTCAATCCTTACGGTTGATTTATTGTCGAGATTGAGCAGACGGGCTGCATTTCCGTTGTTGATAGCGATCTCAAGCAAGCCTACGGAATTGAAAAGCGCTAACAGGTCGCCTGCCTGCACCTCATTGTAACGGGCATTGAGTTGTGTAATCTTATAATGTTTACTTTGTACAAAAAGTTCAAATTTACGGTCCTGGGAAATCCTGTCGAAGAGGTCTTTCGAAATATTGGTGATGGCATTCTGGTACGAATCGATGTATATGATGCGGCCCGTGATCGTGTTGCCTTCCAGCGTAGGCCTCAGGGGCACCCGTTGGGAGTAGGAGTCCACCCTTTCGCCCAGGTCCTCAAGTTTACCCCCGTTTGCAAGGAAAGCGGCTGCCGGTGCAAATACAGCCAGGCCGGCGAAGCTGCCCGGTTCTTCCGGTCCTGGATCCGGTAGTTTCACTGCCACATCCATTTCCCCACCCAGTATGAGACTGAAGACGCCGTTGTCGGTTCCGATAAAATATTGCCCGTGAGCCCTGACCCCCAGAAATGGAGAATCTTTGCCAGCTTCGGTATTTACCAGGATAAGATGAATGGTACCTTCGGGGAAGGCCGGCCATGAATTCCGAAGAACAAATGCGGCATGGGTGGTGTTAAACGGTTTGATGCTATGAGTGATATCCACCACGTTTGCAGCGGAAGTTAGTTTGTGAATCCGGCCCCTGATTGCAGCAGCGTAAAAATCCATTGCATTCCAATCGGATGTAAGCGTGATTACAGGCATTTCTGACACAAACTAAGTAAGGGTAATTTATGGAATTCTTGAAAAAATAGACTTATTTTGTATGGCTTCAAAAGTAGCGATTATTATTCAATTTTATGATTGAAAAGACTATATATTTAGAGGGTATAGACCCTATCGACTTTTTTGGTGTGAATAATAATCGCTTCGACAGGCTAAAGCAGCATTTCCCGAAATTACGGATCATTTCCCGGGGTAATGAGATCATGATCAACGGTGAACAGAAGGAGATACAGAACTTTGAGGAGAAAGTTGACCAGGTCATAAATTATATCAACCGGTTTAATGATATTTCACCCGAGGACATCGATGAACTGCTTGCCGAAGACACTTCCGCCCTCTTGTTGACCAAATCCGAAGATACAGATATTCTTCTTTACGGGGAGAGCGGAAAACCTATCCGTGCCCAGACCGTTAACCAGAAAAAACTCGTCGAAGAATGCATGAAAAACGACCTGATCCTGGCTATCGGTCCCGCAGGTACCGGAAAAACCTACACCGCCATCGCACTGGCCGTCAGAGCCCTGAAACTAAGGGAGGTGAAGAAGATCATCCTGACCCGTCCTGCCGTTGAGGCCGGCGAAAGGCTCGGCTTTCTTCCCGGAGACCTTAAGGAGAAACTCGATCCCTATCTTCAGCCCCTTTACGATGCCCTGAATGATATGATCCCTTCCAGAAAGCTTAAGTCCTTCACCGAAGAGGATATCATTCAGATCGCACCGCTTGCCTATATGCGGGGACGGACCCTCGACAATGCGTTTGTTATTCTTGACGAAGCGCAGAATGCTACCGGCAACCAGTTGAAGATGTTCCTGACCCGGATGGGGAGAAACGCCAAATTCATCGTCACAGGCGACGTGACACAGATCGACCTTCCCCGGAAATACGAATCGGGGCTCATTCTTGCTGAGAAAGTTCTCGCGGGAATAAAGGGGATTTCCGTGATCAACTTCGATGAAAGGGATATCGTCAGGCACCGCCTCGTCAAACAGATTGTCGAAGCATACCGTAATTTTGGAGAAACCGAAGAATTATAACTTTCAAAAATCATATATATGAACCAGGCAATTATCAGCACTTCATTTAATTTTCCCGGACAAAAAAATCTGTATAAGGGAAAGGTAAGAGATGTATATAACATAAAGGACAAATACCTCGTGATGGTTGTGAGTGACAGGATCTCAGCTTTCGATGTGGTACTTCCGAAAGGA
Source organism: uncultured Bacteroidales bacterium (assembly GCA_963771005.1). Classification (GTDB taxonomy): domain Bacteria; phylum Bacteroidota; class Bacteroidia; order Bacteroidales; genus DASQZK01. Next base: position 1,215,206 of record CAVYRO010000002.1, on the reverse strand, counting down.
ATTCCATTCAAGGGCCAGGTTCTGAACCAGATCGCCACAAGGTTTCTCGATGCCACGGCAGATATCGTTCCCAACTGGAAGATGGATAGTCCCGATCCTATGGTGACCATCGGTCATTTTGCAGCACCTTTCAAGGTGGAAATGGTGATCAGAGCCTATCTCACCGGTCATGCCTGGAGAGAATACAGGACAGGAAAAAGAGAATTATGCGGGGAGCCGCTTCCCGATGGTCTCAGGGAGCACGACCGGTTGCCATCACCCCTGATCACTCCCACAACCAAAGCCGATGAAGGCCATGATCTCGATATTTCAAAACAGGAGATCATCGACCAGGGTCTGGTTTCCGCCGCCGACTACGGGGTGCTGGAAGATTATACGCATAAGCTTTTTAAAAGGGGTACTGAAATGGCAGCAGAAAAAGGTCTCATCCTGGTGGATACCAAGTACGAATTCGGGAAAATGGGGGATAAAATCGTTCTTATCGATGAGATCCATACACCCGACTCGTCCCGGTATTTCTATGCCGACGGATATGAGGAGAGGCAGGCAAAAAATGAACCCCAAAGACAGCTGTCCAAGGAATTTGTCAGGCAGTGGCTTATCGAGCGTGGTTTCCAGGGTCAGGCCGGTCAGAGAGTCCCGGAAATGCCTGATGAATTTGTTAACATGGTCTCGGAGCGGTATATTGAGCTTTATGAGCAGATCACGGGTGAACCTTTCCGAAGAGCCGAAACAGGTAAAATAGAGGAAAGAATCTTTTCAAATATCTCCGAATATTTAAAAAAGCTGTAATATTTCCGTTAAAATCCTGTTTATTTACGGGGAGAAAAGCAAAGAAATTCCCGGACCGGCCGGTTAGCGGTTCACGGTTTTCCGGGAAATATGGAAGCCATACGATCAACATCGAACCACTGTCTCTTCAGAAAAGTAATATTTATGATTGTGTCCAGAAAAGTCCTTACGTTAATCATCTTTATCTTTGTTACGGTTTTTCCCCCGTTGCTTAGGGCACAAGAACCGGTTACAGTCAAAAAATCGGAAAATAAAGTGATCATCGAGGGGAAGGTTTACTTCATCCATGTTGTAAAACCGGGGCAGACACTTTATTCCATCAGTAAAGCGTACAACGTTACCGAAAAGGATATTGCGATTGAGAATCCGGGTGTTTATTCGGGGCTGAGGATCGGGCAGATGTTGAAGATCCCCGAGGAAGTGCCTGTACGCCCAAAAGATGACAGTGAAAGAAGAGATACCACAAAATATATTTATCATGTTCTGAAACAGGGAGAGAATTTATTTGCTCTTTCCCGTTTGTACAATGTCTCCCCGGATGCTATTCGTGAAGCCAACCCCGATCTTGACTATACCAATCTTCAGATAGGCAGGGTCATTCTCATTCCCAGGGCTCAGTCGGTATATAACGATGAGGATTTTATCCTCCACAAGGTGCGCAGGAGAGACACTCTGTACGGAATCGCCAAACGTTACGATACCGGTATTGATGTAATTAAAAAATACAATCCCGAACTTCAGTGGGGCGATTTGAAAACCGGTCAGATCATCCGGATACCCAAGCCGGAAAGTGCGGAGGCGATGGAAGGCGAAGAGGGTGTAACGGCCTTGCATCCCGATACGGTGAGCTCGGAGATGACCGATACGGTTCCCGGGCTTTCCCTGGATGATTATGCCGCGTCCCTTCCATTTTATCATGGCAAACAGATCAATGTAGCATTTCTCATCCCCTTCGCATATACTGATGAGGTTTCAGACTCCAAAGAGAATGAGGAGGAGATTGAGATGGGGCAGAAGGAGATCGATGAGGCCCGGTCGGATCTACTGCCTGAATCAGCCGGTTACCTTGAATTTATGCAGGGGAGCCTGTTAGCCATCGATTCCCTTCGTAAAAACGGAATGTCCCTAAATATTCATTATTTCGATACCCGCAAAAGCCCGGCCCGTATGCGGCAGATCCTTGCTTCTCCCTTCTTCAGGGATGTCGACCTGATCATAGGTCCGTTCTTTTCATGGAATGTGGAGATCGTAAATGATTTTTCCATGTCGCGGCATGTGCCCATGGTCTGTCCCTTTTATGCGAGTGATAATTTGACAGGGTCTAATCCTTATATGTTTCAGCTCAATCCTTCCTATACCACCGAATACGGGCTTGCTGCCCAATACCTGGCACGGGATTTCGACAAGAATTTCGTCTTTTTATACGGTAGTGACAGTATAGAACGAAACAAGATCGAATATTTCAAGGGTGAATTGCTGAGGTCACTGCAGAATTTTACATATCCGGAAAATGCCATTGTCAAGGAGATCGTCTATGATAATATTGCCCGGGCCGATATTTCTTCAGATCTGTCGCAGGCGCTATCCAAAGACAAAAAGAATATAGTGGTCATCCCGGTCACTGATGAAGCTTTTGTTTCAGCGGTCGTTTCCCAGCTTTATTTTCTCTCCCTGAAAGAATTTGACATTCAGGTGTTCGGGCTGGCGCAATGGCCCGTGTTCCCAAATTCCGATTTCCAGTCTTTTCATAAACTCGGATTAACCTATATTACACCGTGTTATTACAGTTTCGACGATCCACGGGTTAAAAAATTTCTGGCTAAATTCCGGGCCGGGTTCAAGGCAGAACCCACTTTCACTACACGGAACGGTTGTCCCTATGCCTTCCTGGGCTATGATGCAACCTTTGCCTTCCTCGATGCAATAGGGAAAAACGATAATCAGTTTGCAAAGTATATTCTGAACAGCCGCGCCGGGGAGATTTTACCGTCATACCGTTTCAGAAGGAAGTCAACGCACGGCGGGTTTGAAAACCAGTCGCTGAAAATCGTTCATTTTAACAATGATTATACGGTCACGGTCCGTGAGGTGGCGCTTGAACAGGAAGATGTGCCTGCTCTTTCTCCCCGGCGGATTCACATTGATACAGGCAGGGATACCGTACCTGACTTCCGGAAATAAAGTACTCCGGCACACTTCCCTAAAAATCCAGCTTACCAAATCCCGATACAGGAATTTTGCTTCCTGATATTGTCTGATTCGGCAGGTATCTTACCAAAATTTTTTCATCCGGAAGGATCCGGTCAGCCACGAAGACCAAATTAAAAAGGCGTTCATTCTGCGTATTAAATAAAAGTTAATTAATTGATATTCAGTAAACAATTCAATATGTGGGGTGTTCCATTCAAAATTTAAAAACTTCAAAGCTCTTGCGTATGAAAAGAAAGATTACACTATGGAACAGCTTATTCATCATCACTTTTTTATCGGTATTCAATGTGAGTAATGCTGCCAACCTGACCATTAATTTCTCATCGATGACTCCCCATGTTGGTCAGGAGTTGTACCTCAGGATCTATGACATGGAAAACGGCACGGAAATCGACCGGACCCATACTACCGTGTCTGAATCGTTCTCCCTTGATTTTTCAAATCTCATGGAAGGCCATAATTATACGGTCGATTTTTTTGCCGATTTTAATGGAAACGGTTTGTACGATAACCCTCCTGTCGACCATACCTGGCGACTTACGGTAGAAAATGCCGCAGCAGATAATTCACTTGATTTTGTCCACAACACAAACTTCACCGATATTATGTGGCCTTACCTGCTGACGATGGACTTCAAGAACATGAACCCTCACGTAGGTCAGTTGCTCGAGCTTCGTGTGGTGGATAAGGCAGACAACAGCGAGGTGGGACGGACCATGATCGATCCGGTTCCCGGAGCGGACTTTGTTCTGTCGGTACCCGGGATCATGCCGGGCCACAGTTACATGGTCGATTTCTTCGCTGATCTGAACGGGAACAAGGTGTATGATTCACCCTCGGCCGACCATGCGTGGAGGATGGAACTTGATGATGTGATGGGCGATACGACGCTGACCTTCACCCACAATACGAACTTCACGGATATCATGTGGCCGTACCTGCTGACGATGGACTTCAAGAACATGAACCCTCACGTAGGACAGTTGCTCGAGCTTCGTGTGGTGGATAAGGCAGACAACAGCGAGGTGGGCCGGACCATGATCGACCCGGTTCCGGGTCCCGACTTCATGCTTTCGGTCCCCGGTATCATGCCGGGTCACAGTTACATGGTCGATTTCTTCGCCGATCTGAATGGGAACAAGGTATACGATTCACCCTCGGCCGACCATGCATGGAGGATGGAAGTGGATGATGTGATGGGCGATACGACGCTGACCTTCACCCATAACACCAACTTCACGGATATCATGTGGCCGTACCTGCTGACGATGGACTTCAAGAACATGAATCCTCATGTAGGACAGTTGCTCGAGCTTCGTGTGGTGGATAAGGCCGACAACAGCGAGGCGGGCCGGACCATGATCGACCCGGTTCCGGGTCCCGACTTCATGCTTTCAGTACCTGGTATCATGCCGGGCCACAGTTACATGGTCGATTTCTTCGCCGATCTGAATGGGAACAAGGTATACGATTCACCCTCGGCCGACCATGCATGGAGGATGGAAGTGGATGATGTGATGGGCGATACGACGCTGACCTTCACCCATAACACCAACTTCACGGATATCATGTGGCCTTACCTGCTGACGATGGACTTCAAGAACATGAATCCTCATGTAGGACAGTTGCTCGAGCTTCGTGTGGTGGATAAGGCCGACAACAGCGAGGTAGGCCGGACCATGATCGACCCGGTTCCGGGTCCCGACTTCATGCTTTCAGTACCTGGTATCATGCCGGGTCACAGTTACATGGTCGATTTCTTCGCCGATCTGAATGGGAACAAGGTATACGATTCACCCTCGGCCGACCATGCATGGAGGATGGAAGTGGATGATGTGATGGGCGATACGACGCTGACCTTCACCCATAACACCAACTTCACGGACATCATGTGGCCGTACCTGCTGACGATGGACTTCAAGAACATGAATCCTCATGTAGGACAGTTGCTCGAGCTTCGTGTGGTGGATAAGGCCGACAACAGCGAGGCGGGCCGGACCATGATCGACCCGGTTCCGGGTCCCGACTTCATGCTTTCAGTACCTGGTATCATGCCGGGCCACAGTTACATGGTCGATTTCTTCGCCGATCTGAACGGGAACAAGGTATACGATTCACCCTCGGCCGACCATGCATGGAGGATGGAAGTGGATGATGTGATGGGCGATACGACGCTGACCTTCACCCATAACACCAACTTCACCGATATCATGTGGCCGTACCTGCTGACGATGGACTTCATGAGCATGACCCCACACGTGGGTCAGATGTTCGACCTTAAATTGATCCGTACAGGCGATCCGGAAGATTCTCTCATCTCAGAAGTAGTGGTCGATACGATCCAAAATGCTGATTTTACCCTGACCATACCCGGGATCATGACCGGATATAGTTACCGGATCGACTTTTACGCCGATTTCAATGGTAACGGTACCTACGATGCTCCGCCGGCTGATCATGCCTGGAGGCTTGAACTGGAAAATGTCATGGGTGACACCACCCTTACTTTTGTGCATAATACCGACTTCACGGATATCGGCGAGGGTCCGATCAATGTTCCAGGTTATAACTCCCGGGCATCGATAACGGTATACCCCAATCCTTCCGGAGGAATGGTGAGGGCAATGACGCACGACGGATCAATGATTCATCATATAAGCTTGTATAATATTACAGGACAGGTACTGGATCAAAGAGAAACGCGTTCGACGCAGGTGGATCTTGATTATTCAGTTTTGCGGAAAGGTGTCTATTTTATCCGGATTGAAACAGCAAACAAGACGGAAATTCAGAAACTGATCCTCAGGTAGACACCGGGATCCTCGTTGATATTTTACAGGGCCCATCATCACGATGGGCTCTGTGTTTTTTATCGGACAATGATCTTTCGATGGAAACTCCCGTTGATCTCAATAAGATAAATACCCTTGGTTGAAATATGAAGGTGGAATTCCGAAGCGGAGCCCGGTTGGATGCTCAGCTGCGGACTTCCGATCTCGCGGCCGTTAAGGTCGAATACCCTGATTTCTTCAATCCCGGTGAGGCCTCTGGTCCGGATATAGAAATCCCCGTCTTCCGACGGGTTCGGGTATACAAAGAAATTTCCTGATCTGACCGGGGGAATGAACAGGTCGGCCGGGGAGGTCATAACCGTAAGCATGGGATTATTCTCCGGATTTTCCCTTGAATTGAAACGTTTAGCGGATTCTGTTGTCCCGGTGGTGAAGATGATCCATCCGAAATTTTTTTGTGGATCATCCAGCCATGCCCTGACGTCAGTTCTCAGCCCTTCACCCGAAAGGGTGTAGGTTCCTGTCTCGTTGATGTCGAAAGAAAGTGTGGGGTCGGAACTGAAATCGCCGCCTTTATTTGTCCATGCAGCCGTGTTGTAGAAACCATAGTTCCAGGTTGCATCTCCGGAGGAGGGCTCAGCTCCGCCTCCTTCTTCAAATACAGCATCCGATTGACCTTCGCCCCAGTCGGCAGTTACCCTCGAGAGTTTAAAACTGCGTGAATCCACAACGGTTTTTGAAACATATAATGTAAGGGTGACGGAAGTGAGAGAATCGCCCGGATCTATCTCCGAAAGATCAAATCTGAGGAGAGCCCTTCTTTCGGCTAATTTTTTATTGAGACCTGCGAAGAGGTAGATCCCTGATCCGTTGCTTGCATCACCTTCGCTGTAGATGGTGTTGTCTTTTGAGGGAAGAATAGTAAAAGTCTGCGCATCGGCCATGCCGGGAACAACGAGGCCGGAAATGACGATAAAAAGTAAAATTTTCAGGGTTTTCATGGATGTTTTTCAATAAAACAAGATCGGGACAGGAGGGTTCAACGGGAAGAATTTGTTGATTTGTCGATTTGTTGATTTGTTGATTGGAAGTGAAACCACCTGAAACCATTTCAAACCATATCAAACCATATCAAACCATTTCAAACAATCCTCAAACCACATCAAACCACATCAAACCACATCAAACCATTTCAAACAATCCTCAAACCACATCAAACCATATCAAACCACCTGAACTTTATTCATACCTCAATGCATTGATAGGATTGGCAGCCGCTGTTTTGATGGTTTGTGCGTTGATGATAATGAGGGCAGGGAGCAGCGTGAAAATGCCTGTGGCAGGAAAAATCCAGAGGGACATGGCAGTCCTGTATGAAAATTCGCGGAGCCAGAGATCCATAAGGTACCACGCCAGTGGCCAGGCCACGAGATTGGATATCAGGATCAGGCGGAGGTATTCCATCGAAAGCAGCTTACTTACCTCGTATATGCTTGCGCCCACAGCTTTACGGATCCCGATTTCCTTGGTCCGTTGTTCGGCGGTGAACGATGCCAGGCCTAGCAGGCCAAGCGAGGCAATAAAGATGGCAAAGAGGGTGAGGTAGATGAAGAGTACGCCGAGTTTCCGTTCTGATCCGTAAAGTTCGCGAAATGATTCATTCATGAATTCATAATCGAAGGGAAGTTCCGGATTCAGCTTGTTCCAGGTCTCTGCAATATTTCCAATGGTTTTATCCGTTGCCCCGGATTTCATCCTGACTACCAGGTAACCCGGGAGTTCCTGATTACAGAAGATAAGAGTCGGTCCGATCATTTCATGAAGTGAGCGGTAATGAAAATCTTTCACCACTCCTACTACATGGTACATCTTAACGCTGTCACTGGTATTCCTGATGGTCTTCCCGATGGGATCCGTCCATTTCAGTTCGTTCATCAGAGTCTCGTTAATAATTACAGCAGTGCTATCGGACGGGTGTTCAGGAGAGAAATTTCGCCCCATTGCCAGATCCATCTTCATGGTCTTATCGACAAAATCTTCATCCGAATCGAAATTGTAGATCAGCCATGGTTCGTTGGAGTAGCCTTCCGGATAATAGGAAGCCCCTGAAAGGCTCATCCCCGGGACGGAGGAAGCGAGACTGGCAGCTTCGATCCCGGGCAGGGAATTGATGTGGTCCTTGAGAACCTTCCCGTTTTTCCGTATCTCTTCATTACGGAGGAAGATGGTGATCACGTTATCCTTATCGAAACCGAGCCGTTTTTCGCTAATAAATGCCAGCTGGCGATAAATGATGAGCGTGGAGACGATCAAACCGGCTGAGATGGAGAACTGGACGAAAACAAGGATATTTCTCAGCATCTTGTTTGACTGGCTGCCTGGGAGTCTCCTCCGTAACAGTTTTGCCGGTTTGAAGGAGGAAAGGAAGAGCGCGGGGTAACTTCCCGAGAAGATTCCAAGAAGAAGGGCTATGGAGCCGAATCCCGCCAGGAGCCTCCAGTTCTCAAAATAATTGATGGAAATATTTTTACCGGTGATCTGGTTGAATGTCGGGAGTAAAATCTCAATGAGAGCCAGGGCAAAGACGAGACCGAGCAGACTGAGGAAAACGGATTCGCCGATAAACTGATAGATCAGTTGCCGTCTTCCGGCTCCCATGATCTTACGAATGGTTACCTCCATCGCACGGTTGGAGGAGCGGGCCGTAGAAAGATTCATGAAATTTACGCCCGCGATCAGCAGGATCAAAAAGGCGATGGCGGAAAGAATGTAGATGTACGAAAGGTCGCCGTTAGGCCTGATCTCCCCGATCAGGTTCGACCTGAGATGGATATCGGAGACCGGCTGCAGGTAGGGCATCATTTCTATATTTTCCTCAGCCATATCCTCTCCCGCATATTTTTTCAGGAAATCCCGGATCTTCAACCTGAATGCTTCGGGATCAACTCCGGGTTTAAGTTTCAGGTAGGTATAAAACATCATGTTTCCCCAGTTATCCATGATGTTGTGACCCCGGTCGTCGAGAAGGGTTTCGAAGGAAGTGAGCAGGTTGACGGCAAGATGGGTTTCTGCGGGAGGATCCTGGATCACACCGGTGACGGTGAGGTTGGTTTGGTTGTTAAGCCTGATATTTTCACCCAGAGGATTCGTATCACCGAAATATTTTCGCGAAAGGCTACGTGTGAGAACAACTGACCCGGATTTTTTCAGCGCCTCGGCCGGATCACCATAGAGCATATCGAAGGTGAAGATCCTGAAAAAGCCGCTATCGGCATACACCATGTGGCTGTCGTAGAATTTGTGGTTTCCTGCCCTCATCAGCTGGTTTCCCCCTACATGAAAGAAAACCGTATAATCTTCGATGTCAGGCAACTCCTCCTTAAGGGTATGCCCCAGGGCGCCCGGTGTGACAGCAACATTGAGTGGCATCTCGCCCAGTTTACCTTCGATAGCGATACGGTAAATCCTTTGATAATCCTTGTGGAACCTGTCATAGGACAGCTCATCAAAAATATAAAGGATGATCAGAAAACCTACGGTTAGCCCCAGGGTCAATCCCAGGATATTGATCATACTGAATCCTTTTTGCCTGGAAAGGTTTCGAATAGAAATAATGAGGAAACTTCGCAGCATTTAGCAATTATTTCAGTATACTAATTTTGATTTTAAAGGTATAATGGAACCCACATGATCGATTATTATAAAGTTACCTTTATGTTGCCATCAATCAGGTGGGTTTCATAATTCTTTACATTGATTGTGCCAACATAGGTAAGTAATTGACTATTAATTTAAAACAAAGTTTCGTAACCCTGTTACTCCTGTCCATAATCGTCCGTTTTCGTATAGAAGAAGTACGATACCGGACAGCTTGCGGGTTTTCGAAGAATACTTTTCCCGCTCCCGCTATAGAACCCGGCGCCTGGATCCGGGTATGTCCGGGTTTCATTCATGTATTCCTGTTGCGGGGGAAAGAGTAAAATTAGCAATATATATCTTGTTGTCTTCCTCGCTGAAAATTGTTTGAGCCAAAAAATGCATTTTGGACTTTAAGGGGAAGTTTTATCTTTGTGTTTCGATAATTGAAACGAACCGCTTCCGGATGCACGCCGCCGGTCATGCTATCTTCAACCTGAAAAACAGACGCCATGAAATCCCTGAGAATATATTTCGTTGTATTCCTCTTTCCGTTCTTATTTATTTCCTGTACCAGCCATTCGCCCGTAACAGCTTTAGCGGATAAAGATGCGACGTCCGAAACCCGGAACCTTTATTTGCATTTGGGCAGGCTTTCCGAAAATTATATTTTATTTGGTCAGCAGGGTGCTCTTCTTGAAGGATATAACCGCGACTGGCGCCATGACAGTTCGATGACAAGTGATCTTTACGAGGTGAGCGGTCATTACCCGGCTGTGTATGGCTATGATTTCGGTGAGGGGCAGGATTGGTTACTTTCCAGGGAGAAACAGGCAATCATGGATTCCTATGAACGGGGAGGGGTCATAACCTTTTCGCATCATATGCAAAATCCGGCTACGGGAAGGAACGTCAGGGACACCACGCTGAACCTGGATGAAATTTTGCCAGGCGGTGCATCCCATCAGAAATACACCGCTATCCTTGATAAAGTGGGCAGGTTCGCAAATAACCTGAAAACGGAAGATGGTACCCTCATCCCAATTATATACCGCCCTTTTCATGAACATACCGGGAACTGGTTCTGGTGGGGTGAACCCTTTTGCACCCGCGACCAGTTCGTCTCACTCTGGCGTTTTACAGTCGATTATCTCAGGGACAGCCTGAATGTACATAATTTCCTCTATGCCTATTCCCCGGACACTGTCGAATCGGCGGAACATTATCTTGAAAGGTACCCCGGCGATGATTATGTGGATATTCTCGGCATTGATATATATCGTGATGTTGAATCCAATGATCTTCCGGCTTTTCTGAAGCGGATCCGGCTGGTGGTTGACATCGCAGAAGAAAAAAATAAAGTGGCCGCACTCACCGAGACCGGGTATTCACGGCATGACCTTACCGGCTGGTGGACCGGATTTCTCGGTCACATCGCAGAAGACCCGGTGGCATCGAAAATTTCCTATCTCCTCTTATGGGCAAATTACCGTGATGATATGTACTTTTCCATTTACCCCGGTAATCCTTCCGGACCGGATTTCCTGGAGATGATCAAAGATACCGTATTCATGTTCGAAGATGAATTGCCGGATATGTACGGGCCTGTGAAATAATTGGTGATTTGTTGATTTGTTGAATGGAGCTGAAACCACCTGAAACAATCTCAAACAATCTGAAACAATAAAACCGGCGATCACCCGTCAAAATCCGTTTCAATCCGTGTTCCTCTTCTCTCAAACCATATCAAACCATATCAAACCATCTCAAACCATCTCAAACCATTTCAAACCATTTCAAACAATCCTCAAACCACCTGAAACAATTAAACCCGTGATCGCCCGTAAAAAACCGGCGTAAATCCGCGCCTTACGCTGATGCTGCTTTCTCCAGTTTTTTAAGAACCGCGAAAATGAAGGCGGCCGAAAGAAGGCAACAGGCAACAAGGATGGCCCAAAAAGCCCATAAAGGCAGAGTTTTCCAGAAAAATCCCATCACCCCGGCAAGATAACTTCCTGCGGCAGTCGCCGCAAACCATCCTCCCTGCATTGTCCCTTTATATTTCGGCGGAGCCACCTTCGAAACGAAGGAGATACCCATCGGACTTAAAAAGAGTTCGGCGATGGTCAGTAAAAAATAAGTGCTGATGAGCCAGTACGGAGTGATTGAGAGGGATTCATCCGGGATCCTCGTTTCGCCGATCTGGGCGGGGCTGAATCCAATCAGCTTAAGACTGGCAATGATCAGGATGGAGAATGCGATAGCAGCGACCACCATTCCGATCCCGATCTTTTTTGGCGCACTCGGTTCACTGTCTCTATTCCGGAGCCAATTGAAGAAAACAACGATGACCGGAGTGAGAGCAACGATGAAAAAGGGATTCAGATGCTGGAACATTTCAGGTGTAAAGCTGTTCCCGCCGGTATAGGATGATATACGCATATAGGCCAGGTAACCGAATATAACAAAGAAGATAGATCCGATAATACGATCCCTGAGTTGTGATTTTTTCCGGAACACGAACACCAGGCCTCCAAGTGATAAGGCAACCGGTAGGAGACCCCATAGATCAAACCAGATATAAACATTCCTGGGCACAATATTCTGAACATAATCGCGGGCAAATATGGTCATTGCAAAGCCGTTCTGGTGGAAAGCCATCCAGAAAAATATCACTACTGCGAAAACCAGTCCCAGGGCCATGAGTCTTGATCTCACCTGTTCAGGGGTAAGAACGACCACCTGGCCTTTATGAGAGGCACTGGCGGCTTTTTGCTTTTCGGTGATATCAGCCTGCCGGTAATATTTCCTGAAACCCCAGAAAATAAGCATGGATACTACCAGGGATACCAGAGCTACGCCGAAACCAAAATGATAGGCTCTGCTGAGGGTATCGATATAGGTATGACTGAATTCAGTAAGCCCCGATTGTGAAAGGGATGGTACCTGTGATTTTGCCAGGCCCATCAGTTCGCTGATATTTTCACGGGTAGCAGTCTGGTTGATAAATTTATTGGCGAGAGACGGGATGGCCGCATTGTAATGGAACCCTGCATTTCCGAGTACATAGCTGTATACCGCCCGGGCGGCCGTAGGAGCAAACATGGCGCCGATGTTGATCCCCATGTAGAAGATGCTGAAAGCCACATCCCTTTGCTTACTGAATCTGGGATCATCATAAAGGTTGCCTACCAGTGCCTGAAGGTTTCCCTTAAAAAAACCGGTTCCCAACGAAATGACTACGAGAGCGGCTATTACAAGCCAAAGATTTTGACCTCGTGCACTTGGGATGGAAAGAAGAAAATACCCGGTGAACATCGTGATCAGTCCCAGGCTTATCGTTTTTCCGTATCCCAGCCAGCGATCGGCCACTATTCCGCCGATAAGCGGCAGAAAATAGACGGCAGCCAGGAAACCGCCGTAGATCTGACCGGCAGTGCCGGAATCAAATCCGTATTTTGCCTGCAGGAAAAGAGTGAATATAGCCAGCATGGTATAATATCCGAATCGTTCTCCCATGTTGGCAAAAAAGGCCACAAAAAGCCCTTTGGGATGATCTTTTAACATTAGTTGCGGTTTTTGGTTAGCTCCTGTTCAGGATAAATTCTCCCAAAGATAAAAATCTTTTTTAATCGGACCGGTGTTATAAATAGTATCAGAAAGAAAACTCGATGACCCTTCGGCTTCGCTCAGGGACCGGTCAATTGTATGAACGAAGAACTTTTCGGATGGTGGTAAGGCAGGCAAAAGGCCCTTCTTGCGAAAGCCACTGAATTTTAAATTTATACATAGGGGCCTTTTGCCTGCCTTACCACCATCCGAAAAGTTCACCCTCTTGAATGAAGTCACCGGTCCCTGAGCCGAAGGGTCATCGAGGTTTCTGGCAAACACTAAATAAGTATGTTATTATCCCTGCATACCGGCGAATGAAGGACTTCCTTAATGAATCAGCACGAAAAATAAATCGGGAGAACCCGTCAACATAATTCAGTTGAGTTGAATTATTGAAGCGATACATGTAATTTTGAATATAAATTACGGATCCATGAAACCCACATGATCGATGACAACACTAAGACAACTTTGTATGATCGATCATGTGGGTTCCATTATACCTTTAAAATCATAATTATTTTATAATGAAAATATTCAAATCCCGTCAAGTAAGCGAAATAGATACTTATACAATAGAAAATGAGCCTATTGCATCCATAGATCTTATGGAACGCGCTGCCAATGCTTTTGTATCCTGGTTTACGCGGAACATCGATAATTCGGGGAAAGTATATATTTTTTCAGGACCGGGAAATAATGGCGGTGACGGCATGGCTGTCGCCCGTATACTTCATGAAAGGAATTACAAGGTAAAGGCTTACCTGCTCCGGTTTACCAAAAAGCTTTCCGACGATTGCAATAAGAATATCGAAAGACTAAAAAAGAGCGGGGAAGAGGTATATTTTGAGCTGGATGAGGATTCAGCCCTTCCCGAACCCGGAAAGAATGATGTCATCATCGATGCCATTTTCGGTTCCGGATTGTCGAGGCCGGTAGAGGGATTCCCGGCAAACGTGATACATCATATCAATCGTTCGAAAGTCCCTGTTGTCGCAATCGATATACCTTCCGGCCTATTTGGTGAGGATAACCGTGACAACAACCCGGAAAATATCGTGCGCGCTAACTATACGGTCACCTTCGAATTTCCCTTCCTGTCTTTTTTCTTTGCCGATAACGTCCGGTACACCGGCGAGTGGATATCGGTTCCCATCGGCCTCCATCCCCGGGCTATCGAAGAAAAACAGACCCCTTACACGGCATTGGATATGGACGTAGTCAGGCCGCTGATAAAGGATCGTGGCAAATATTCCCACAAAGGGACTTATGGTCACGCGATGATCATCGCGGGGAGTTACGGGATGATGGGAGCTTCCGTCCTTACCACACATGCCTGCCTGAAGACGGGCGCAGGCCTCGTAACGGCTCATGTGCCGAGGCTTGGATACAGTATTATCCAAACTGCCCTACCGGAGGCTCTTGTAAGTATAGATCAGTCGGACAAACAGTTCACGGAGGTCCCCGACCTTTCGAAACTTTCCGCTATCGGGATCGGGCCGGGCCTGGCAAAACGATCCAATACGGAAAAGGCATTTTGTGATTTGTTGAAAAAGGCGAAGATACCGCTTGTAATTGATGCCGATGGTCTTAATATCCTTTCAGAAAACCCGGATTGGATGGACCGGATCCCCGAAAGATCCATTCTCACACCTCACCCGGGAGAATTTGACAGGCTTGCAGGTGAATCGCAGTCCTTTTATGAAAGACATCTTAAACAATTGCAATTGGCGAAGCGGTATAAGGTTGTAATTGTCCTGAAGGGTGCCAACACCATCATTGCTTCCCCCGAGGGAAAATCATGGATCAATACCACCGGGAATCCGGGAATGTCTACCGGGGGAAGCGGAGATGTACTTACCGGGATGCTTGTATCCCTCCTCGCCCAGGGTTACGACACTGTTGAAGCAGCCATCACCGGTGTGTTTATCCACGGGCTGGCGGGCGATCTCGCTCTGGAGACCGAAAGTATGGAATCCCTGGTATCAGGAGATATCATCCTGCATATCGGCAGGGCTTTCAAAACCGTGAAAAATTACCTCAGGTCCTCCCGGCCTTCCTTTTTTTAATACCTTTGTCGAACATCTTTAAACCATGAATTTATGAAGCGGAATACCAGTATAACTCTATTTATTATCCTCCTGCTCATCATCCAGTCGTGTGCCACCACAACCCCTTCCTTCAGGGTGACCCGGGTGGGAGAGGAGCCGGAAGGAACCCTGCAGAAAATGGTTTACGTTCTTCCCCAGACGCTGCTGTATATTACCGTCGATTTCGAAAAGGAGACTTATATCCCGGGCCCGTACGGAATTTTTTCACAGAAATACCTGGGGATGAAAAATTATATCGAAACACCGGGATTCAATTACCGGATCACGGGCGTGGATGTAAAAACCGTTACCGAACCCGATGAGGGACAGTTTTACAGCATTAATATCCTTGAAGGAAACCCCGATTTTAAAAATTTTCTCAGGCTGGGAGAGGAAGGCCTGGTAATGGATCCCTCAGGTCTTTATAACCTGAAGAAATACAGGAGTGTGGAGGGAGATGTGCCCCAGGCTCCTTATTTTACCGATATCTCGGTCAAAAAGAACCTCAGGGAAACCACCGACACGCTTTACAAGACCATGATCACCGACAGTTCTTATGTAAGGATACCTGTCGTCAGGAAGCAGAAGGAGGCAAAAACAATTGAGCAGAAAGCGGAAGAAGCGGCGAACTTTATCATTAAGATCAGGAAGCGCAGGTTTAAGCTGCTGGCCGGAGAGTATGATGTATTCCCGGAAGGCAATGCTCTCGCTATTTCAATGGCTGAACTCGATAAACTGGAGAAAGAATATATTGAGCTCTTCCTTGGGAAGATCGTTAAGCAGCAATTTACGCGTTCATTTGTCATCGTTCCGGATGCCTCTCCTGAAAAACGTTCCGTTGTTATTGCAAATTTCTCGGAACAAATAGGGCTGACAGATAAAGACAGTAAGACCGGTTCGGAGATCATCATTGAAATACAACCGCTCAATAAGGTAAGACAACTGAGGGCTTCCGGAGCCACATATCCCGATCCCCGGCTGCAGAATAACCTGTATTACCGTGTTCCTGATCTCGCCGATATAAGAGTCAGGGTGGCATCCGATATCCTTTATGAAAGCAGAGTGAGTGTATGGCAGGCAGGAGCCATGGTCACTATGCCGCTTTACGAGGGATCAGAATGACGGAAACGAGCCATAAATTCCGAAGGGAATTTGAATCTTGCAGTGGAAGTTTGAATTTATAAATCCCGATGTTGGGATTGAAATTCACAGGACCTGAACCAGCCAGGTTTTCAAAACCCAAAGGTTTCGAATCCTCTGATGCAAATCTTGAACATTCGGATATGGAGAATGTTAGAGGAGGAGGGAACGACCTCCAAGGCAGGAAACAAAACCTTCGGAATATGAGCATTCCGGAAAAGTATATTACTGATCTTCACGACCTCGAGAAAAGGGGGGAGAAATATTTTCGACCCGGGGAGAAAGTTGCCTTCACAGGCCATTATTTCTGGAAATATGAAAACGGGGTTATCGCTGAAGAGGGATACCTAAGGGACGGTATCGTCAGTGGCAGGATCAAACTATACGGCGAAACGGGGACGCTACTGGTGGAAGCGGAATACCGCAGAGGCGTTCGTCACGGTCAGGTCACAACGTACTACGGGAGTGGAAATATTAAATCGGCATTCAACCTGAAGGACGGAAAACGGCACGGCAGATTTCTCATGTGGTACGAAAGGGGCGGTAAAAAATTCGAGGCTTCATACGAAGAAGACCTTCTACACGGAAAACAGGTGAAATATTTCAGCAACGGAATTAGAAGTTTCGAGACATTTTTCAGGGAAGGCCGGGAGCACGGCAGGAAAACCATTTGGAACGAACGGGGCGATATTCTTTTCACCGGAGATTTCAGGGAAGGGGAGTTGATCTGACTCTCGGCAATTCCATCCATCAATTTCATTTAACAAATTTGTATCCGCGAACCTCCCTCGGGCAGTCGGTTTAGGGAATTTTCTTACATTTACCGATCTTTAATCAAAAATTTCGAAAAAATGTCAGCAGAGAAAAAATTTGTCCCTTTCGTTTCAGCCGAGACAAATATGGCTGAATTTACGATCAGGGCTTTAATTATCGGTTTGGTTCTGGCTGTGGTACTCGGAGCGGCGAATGCATACCTCGGACTGAAAGCAGGTATGACCATTGCCGCTACTTATCCGGCCGCAGTGATCGGTATGGCCCTTATTAAAGCGATGAAAGGATCGATCCTCGAAGAAAATTTTGCACGAACCGTTGGGTCGATCGGTGAATCTGTCGCTGCCGGTGCTATTTTCACCATTCCGGCATTTTATATTATTTATCAGCAAAAGCTGGAAGAGGGGGTGGAGGTGAATAATTATTTCACGTACGGGATAACAACGATCATTCTCATTGCAGGAGGTATCCTCGGGATCATGTTTGTCGCCCTTTTGAGGAAGGTTATGGTTGACGATGCCGAACTTCCGTTTCCCGAATCGATCGCTGCGGCAGAAATCCACAAATCCGGGAGCCAGGGCGGCGGCGGATCAACATTCCTCTTCGGAGCGATGATTTTCGGCGGACTTGTCAAGGCGCTCGGTGAATTCAAGGTTTTTTCAACGTACTGGGAACATTTTGTAACTTTTGCAAGGCAGAAGATAACAGGCACCACTTTCTTCGGTAAGGGCGGTGCACTCATCGGAAGTCCGGGTATCAGCCCCGCCTATACGGGTGTCGGATACATCATCGGACCCCGGCTTGCTTCACTCAACTTCAGCGGCAGCCTCATCGCATGGGGGCTGCTTACCCCGATGATCCTCTATTTTATTGCTCCCGGACTTGATATCGATACGCTGGCGGCCACGATGGTCCAGGCCGAAGGCCTGACACAGCAGGCTGCCATTCATAAAGCCTGGGTGAACACGGCTTACGATGTCTGGAAATATATTGTAAGGCCCATTGCAATCGGGGGTATGCTTGTTAGTGCCATTTATACGCTTTACATGATGCGAAAAAGTTTGTTTGCCGGTGTTGCAAGGTCGATTGACGATGTGAAGAAAGCCGCTGCCGGGATAGACACCGGTATTCCCCGGAACGAGAAGGATATCAGTTTCAACTGGATCATGATCGGCATTGGGGCCGTGGCTGTTATCACTTTCGGGATCACCTATTTTGCTTTTCATACGAGCATACTGGTCGCTGTCGTCGCCGCCACGGTTATGATCGTACTCGCCTTCTTTTTTGCTGCCGTATCCGGATACCTTGTCGGCATTATGGGTTCCAGCAACAATCCCATCAGCGGGCTTACGCTCACAGCGCTCGTGGTCACTGCACTCATCATGGTCATCCTCGGAGCCAAGGGTAACGAAGGGGTGGCCTCCACACTTGGTGTTGCAGCGGTAGTTTGTGTATCCGCGGCGGTGGCCGGGGAAATGCTCCAGGATCTTAAAGCGGGGCATATTCTCGGAGGGACACCCTGGCGAATGCAGCTGGGTGATATCTTTGGCGTTGTTATCGCCGGATCGGTCATGTTTTTCGTTCTTTCCTACCTGAATAAGGGAGACATCAATACCGGGATTGTAGAAGGTTATGCGGGAGGATTCGGAAGCCGCAAATTATCTGCTCCCCAGTCCAATCTCATGGCTATTCTTTCACAGGGAATCGTAGGCGGTCAAATGGCCTGGCCGCTGATCATCACCGGGATGATGATGGGACTGGGATTCATCCTTATGCAGGTGAGGAGTCCCATGCTCGTGTGCGTAGGTATGTACCTGCCGCTGGAAACCACCTTCGCTATCTTTATCGGCGGACTTATCAAGGGCGTTGTTACCAACCTCGGCGCTAAAAGACGATTGAATGAAAGCCAGCGTACACGGGTCGAAAATATCGGTGTTCTGCTTGCGTCCGGCCTGATTGCGGGCGAGGCTCTTGTCGGACTTATCTTTGCCATTTTTGCAACTTTCGATAAGTTCCCCGTTGCCGTATTTGAGAATCCATCCTATATCGCCGGACTTATGGTCCTCGGCATTATCGGCCTGGTCCTCATCAGGATCCCGCTCAATAATGCAGGCAAAGCTGATGAACCTGCTCCGCCAAAAGCAGGAATGTAATCCTGGCATGGGCCTGACAGAATCAGCCGGGAACGCTGACATATCGGCGTTCCCGGCTTTGAAACCTTTCTGAGCTGTCGGTATTCGTTACTTAGTATCAGAAAGAAAACTCGATGACCCTTCGACTTCGCTCAGGGACCGGTCAATTGGATGAACGAAGAACTTTTCGGATGGTGGTAAGGCAGGCAAAAGGCCCTTCTTGAGCAAGTCACTGAATTTTAAATTTATACATAGGGGCCTTTTGCCTGCCTTACCACCATCCGAAAAGTTCACCCTCTTGAATGAAGTCACCGGTCCCTGAGCGGAGCCGAAAGGTCATCGAGTTTTCTGGCAAACACTACTTAGACAAGACAGGAGCGGCTGGTGACATTTTTGGATCGTTATTACGTTTCTCATCCGTTAGGAAATATGAACTATTTTGAAAGAAGACATGTTTTAAAAGGGATCAATGCCATGGATCTCGTACCGGTAAGGGTTATGGGACATGATGAAGATGCAGGAAGAGTTACCGTACTCGTACCTAAATTCCAAAGCAAGGCTTATCACTTGTTTTTTCCCCGGACCCGGTTTCTCTACTACAGGATAAATCTGGATGTGATCGGATCGGAGATATGGAAGGCCTTGGACGGTGAGAGAAATGTTCAACAGGTAGCCGATCATATCCGGAAACAATCAGAATTGGATGAGGCTTTGCTGACAGAACTTGAAGTCAGGCTCAATAAGTTCATTTCAATGTTGTATGAGCGCCGTTATATCACATTTATCCAGCTCCTCGACAAATAGAGCATCCCGAATGAAATCATTCACATTTAAAAATCGATAAGATGATCGCTATTAAATCTTTGTATCCGCATTCCCTCTGGGAAAATTTTTACCAGTTAACCCGCATTCCCCGACCCTCTAAAAAAGAAGCTCAGGCTACCGAATTCGCACGTAAGTTTGGCGAAGATCTCGGGCTCGAAACCGTTGTTGATGAGGTGGGCAATGTAATAATCCGTAAGCCGGCCACCCGGGGGATGGAGAAAAAGATGGGCGTTGTTCTCCAGGCCCACCTGGACATGGTACCTCAAAAAAACAGCGATAAGAAGCATGATTTTGAGAAAGACCCCATCCAGGCCTTTGTTGAAGGAGAGTGGGTCACCGCTGAAGGGACCACCCTCGGAGCGGATAACGGCATCGGGGTTTCAGCGGCGCTTGCCGTATTACACGAAAAGGATATCAAACACGGTCCTCTTGAAGTTTTGCTTACCATCGATGAAGAAACCGGTATGACCGGGGCTTTCGAGCTCAAACCGGGCCTGCTGAAGGGCGACATTCTCCTGAACCTCGATTCGGAAGACGAAGGAGAGCTTTATATCGGGTGTGCTGGTGGGATGAATACCACTGCATCACTCGATTACACGGAGGAGCAGATCCCACAGGGGATGAAGGCATTCAAACTGGCCGTGAAGAGTCTTAAAGGCGGTCATTCCGGGCTGGATATCAACCTGGGCAGGGGAAACGCCAATAAGATCATGTTCAGGTTCCTCTGGCATGCAGGCGCGGAAACAGGAATGAGACTAGGTTATGTTGAAGGCGGCAGCCTGAGAAATGCCATACCGCGGGAAGCTTTTGCGGAGGTGGTTATCCCGGAAGACAAAAAAGATGATTTTCTGAAATCAGTGGTCGAATATGAAAAAATATTTAAGAATGAGCTTTCAGATACGGAACCGGGACTCAGCTTCAGTGCTGAAGAATCAGGTATGCCGGCTTCCATATTTGATGAAGATTCGCAGGGCAGACTGATCCGTATGGTTTACGGGATCCCCAACGGTGTTATCCGGATGAGTACCGAATTGCCTGGAATTGTTGAGACTTCCACCAACCTTGCCATTGTGAAATCCGAAAAGGGGAAGGTCAATGTTCATTGCCTGTTGCGAAGTTCTGTCGATAGTGCAAAATTCGATCTGGCAAACATGACCGAAGCTGTTATGAGCCTGGCCGGTGCCGCGGTGACGCATGACGGGGTGTATCCGGGATGGAAACCAAATCCCAGATCACCCATCGTAAATACGATGAAGAGCGTTTACCAGAAAAAATACGGGAAAGAGCCCGAGATCAAGGTGATCCATGCAGGACTCGAATGCGGGATTATTGGCGATTCCTATCCGTCAATGGACCTGATCTCCTTCGGTCCCACCATCCGCTTTCCCCATTCACCGGATGAAAAGGTAAACGTACCGTCGGTGGGGAAATTCTGGGATTATCTTGTGGAAACCCTTGCAAATATTCCGGAGAAATGATTTTTCCGTTTTCGGAAGATTAACCGCCGATTACACAGATCATCCCGGATTTATTTTATTCTATGGCATACATGTTCCATATTCATCTTCCCATATAAAAAAAAATCGGAAGCCGGGCAACTTTTTCCAGGAATTTCTCATCTATATAAAATAAACAGAGGTACAAGAGATGAAGAAACTGGGTTGGATAATTGCGGCTGTAATGCTCATGGCATTCCAATGTACGAAGGACACTGATGATCCGGTTGTGGATCAGGATATCCTGTTTGCCAGGATCTATGAAAATCATGCATGGGGTCATTTGCTGGAGGGATGGTTCATTGATCATACGGGCGTGGTCAGGGGATTTTCACTTTCGAGGAACCCGGAAATGAATTGGAAATCCATCCATGACGGTGGCCTGATTGCTGAAGCCGATCTTCTTACCGATTATGCGCAGACAGACACTACCTATACCACCATACCCCTGCCGGATCTGTTCAATTATTACAGCTTTATTCCGGAAGCCGCAGAGGCGCCCTGACCGAAAAACAAAGCATAGGCGCTGATATGGGGCAGGTAACAAACTACTGCCTGGTCTATTTTCCGGATGAAAAACAATACAAATTCGTACTCCTGGAGAGTTACGGCGACTGGGTGGTACATAACATCTCTCCCGATGCCGTTAAGATCAATGACTGGCTTGATAGTATCAGCAATGAGATCAAAGCACTTCCCGAATATGGGATGCGCAAAAAATAACCTCAGAAAACCCGTGTTGCGATTTTCTTAATATTGTCGGATATTCCAATAGTATAGTAATGAATAGCGGGTACCCCGGCATTCTTAAGCTCCAGTGACTGCATCGTGGTCCATTCCACTCCCGCCTCTTTTGCCTCTTCATTTGTCTTGCATTTCCTTACTTCTTTCACAAGATCGTTGGGGATATCAATATGAAAGACCCGGGGCAGGACGTCCACGTCCTTCATATGCGTAATGGGTTTGATACCGGGGACGATGGGGACTGTTATGCCGGCCGCACGGCATCTCTCGGCAAAATCGAAGAATTTGGAATTATCGAAGAACATCTGTGTGACGATGTATTCACCTCCCGCTTCAACCTTATCTTTCAGGAACTGCATATCGAGATCATTGTTTGGCGCTTCATAATGCTTCTCAGGATATCCGGCAACACCTACGGAAAAATGTGTATGCTCCGGGTTCTGCAATTCCTCGTCAAGATAAATACCTTTGTTCATGTCGTAGATTTGCTTTATAAGATCCACGGTATGTTCATGACCGCCATGTTCCGGGATGAAAGCCCGCTGGCCTTTCTGGGGATCACCCCTAAGAACCAGCAGGTTATGCATTCCGAGGAAGTGCAGGTCGATGAGTACATCCTCTGTTTCCTCTTTCGTGAAACCGCCGCAGATGAGATGTGGAACAACGGTAACATTATATTTATTAGCAATGGCGGCAGAGATTGCCACAGTGCCGGGTCTTTTCCTGATGATCCTCCGTTCCATAAGACCATCTGATTTCAGGCGGTATACCGATTCCTGCTGGTGATAGGTTATATTTATGTTCAGCGGGTTGAATCCCAGAAGGGGATCGATGGCATTGAAATATATCGTCCAGTTTTCTGCCTTTCAGGGGTGGTAAGAGCTCAAATGAGAATAGTGTTTTTTCAGTATTTTTCAGTTTATCGGCTACTTTCATTTTTCTTTCGGGGTTAAGCTTTGTAGTTCAGGTTGGAAGCCAGCCATTTTTCCGCCGTCCCGGGTGAAACACCTTTCCTTTCGGCATAATCGGATATCTGGTCGGATCCGATCTTGCCTACGAAGAAATATTTGGATTCCGGATGTGCAAATACCAGCCCGCTGACGGAGGCGGCAGGATACATACTGTAACTTTCTGTCAGCCGGATCCCCGTCTTTTCTTCCGCAGATAAGAGATTAAAAAGAGTTTCTTTCTCGGAATGATCAGGACAGGCAGGATAGCCGTGTGCAGGCCGGATCCCCTGGTATTTCTCGAGAATCAACTTTTCCAGGCTGAGATTTTCCTCTGGTACATATCCCCAATATTCTTTTCTTATCCTCAAATGGAGAAGCTCTGTAAATGCTTCGGCGAGCCTGTCCGCAAGGGCTTTGAGCATAATGCTGCTATAGTCGTCGAGATCGGCCTGAAATTCGGTAATTTTCTTTTCAATGCCTAATCCTGCCGTATTGGCGAAAGCTCCTATGTAATCTATCTTTCCAGTCTCCCTCGGGGCGATGAAATCGGCAAGGCAAAGGTTGGGAGCATTATCAGGCCGTTTCACCTGGTTCCTGAGATTCACGAAACGTGTGATCACCTTGCTGCGTGATTCGTCGGAATATACTTCTATATCGTCGCCTACCGAATTGGCCGGGAAAAACCCGACAACGGCGTTGGCGGTGAGCCATTTTTCACCGATGATCCGGTCGAGCATACCGTTTGCATCAGCGAAAAGCTTCCGTGCCTCCTCACCTTGTACCGGATCTTCCAGGATTCCAGGGAACTTTCCTTTAAGCTGCCATACTACGAAGAAAAATACCCAGGAAATATATTTCCGGATCTCTTCAAGGGGATAATCGTTGAACACTTTTATCCCGGTAAAAGCAGGTTTCACAATATCCGTTTTCTCCCAGTCTATTTTCATCTTGTTGTTCCGGGCATCAGAAAGGGAGATGTAATCGATCTTTTTTTTCGCCTGGGAATAGGTCTCCCTGAGATCCCTGTATTCTTCTCTTATGTCCTTCTCATACTGTTCACGGAATTTCCGGTTCATCAGGTTTCCGGCCACACCCACACTTTTGGAAGCGTCCTTCACGTGAACCACTGCATGACTGTAGGCTGGTTCGATTTTAACGGCGGTATGGATTTTTGATGTGGTGGCTCCCCCGATAAGCAAGGGAAGCTCGAAATTCTGTCTTTCCATCTCCGATGCGATCTGGGCCATTTCTTCCAGTGATGGCGTTATGAGTCCGCTAAGCCCGATGATATCCACATTCTCCTCTTTTGCTGTACGGAGGATTTTTTCGGTCGGGACCATTACCCCCAGGTCGATGATCTCATAATTGTTACAACCGAGTACAACTCCGACAATATTTTTACCAATGTCGTGAACATCCCCTTTTACAGTGGCCAGAAGGATTTTACCCGCCGATGAACTGCTTCCTGCAACGGATTTTTCCGCTTCAACATACGGAAGCAGGACACCCACGGCTTTTTTCATTACCCTGGCACTCTTTACCACCTGGGGAAGAAACATTTTGCCTTCACCAAAGAGATCGCCAACGATATTCATTCCGTCCATCAGCGGACCTTCGATAACCCGCAGAGCCAGTTCATATTTATCATGGGCCTCCAGGGCATCCGCTTCGATATAATCGGGAATGCCTTTCACCAAAGCATGGCTGATCCTTTCCTCAACGGATTTCTCCCTCCATTCGTCGGATGCAGCCCTGAGCTGTTCCTCGGGTGTGGCCTTTATTTTCTCGGCAAAGCTGATAAGACGCTCCGTGGCATCGGGTCTGCGATTGAGAATGACGTCCTCCACCAGTTCGAGTTCTTCGGGCGGGATCTCGTCATAAACCTGCAACATTGCCGGGTTTACGATCCCCATATCCATCCCTGCCCTGATCGCGTGGTAAAGAAATACCGAATGCATGGCTTCCCGGATAACATCGTTACCCCTGAAGGCAAAAGAAAGATTACTTATGCCCCCGCTTACCTTTGCATAAGGCAGATTTTCCTTTATCCATTTGATGGTCTTCAGGAAGTCGACGGCATAATTGTTATGCTCTTCGATACCTGTTGCTATGGCAAGGATATTGGGATCGAAAATAATATCTTCCGGGGAGAAACCAATCTTTTCAGTAAGAATGCTGTAGGCTCTCTGGCAAACTTCCTTCCTTCGTTCAAAGGTGGCAGCCTGACCTGTCTCGTCAAAAGCCATAATGATGGCAGCCGCACCGTAATCCTTCACTTTTTTAGCATGTTCGATGAAGGCATCCTCTCCTTCCTTAAGGCTTATTGAATTTACGATCGCCTTGCCCTGAAGGCATTTCAGTCCCGCTTCGATAACAGTCCATTTGGATGAATCGACCATAACCGGGAGCCTGGCTACATCGGGTTCGGCCATGAGAAGGTTGAGGAAGGTAACCATTTCCTTTTCAGCATCAAGCATAGCGTCGTCCATACAGACATCGAGTACCTGGGCACCCCCGTCCACCATATCCCTGGCAACCGTGAGTGCTTCCTCGTATTTTTTATCCCTGATCAGCCGGGCAAACTTTTTCGACCCGGAAACATTTGTCCTTTCACCGATATTTATAAAATTACTGCCTTCAAAAACGGTCAGCGGTTCGAGACCGGAAAGACGCAGGTTATGCCCGGCGGGTTGTGGTTTACGAACTTTCGCCTTTGCGGCATGCTTCGCAAATTCACGAATATGGTCGGGTGTGGTGCCGCAGCATCCGCCGATGATATTGACAAATCCGGAGTCGAGGTAATCCTTTATCTGGACACCCATAACTTCAGGAGTTTCATCGTATTCACCGAATTGGTTCGGCAGCCCGGCATTGGGGTAGGCGCTGACGAATGCCGGTGCCCGGGATGCCATCTCGGCCAGGTAAGGTCTCATCTCCTTTGCCCCGAGGGAACAGTTCAACCCAATGGAGAGAAGGTCGATATGTGAAACCGAATTGATAAATGCTTCAAGGGTCTGTCCCGATAAGGTCCGGCCGCTGGCGTCGGTAATCGTGCCGGAGATCATCATGGGTATTTTTACTTTCTTTTCCCGCATGACTTTCTCCGCAGCAAAGATAGCTGCCTTTGCGTTCAGCGTATCGAAAATTGTTTCAATCAGCAGGATATCAACGCCACCATCGATAAGCGCATTTATCTGTTCATAGTAAACCCCGGCAAGATCATCGAAATACACAGCCCGGTAACCGGGATCGTTGATGTCGGGGGACATGGACGCCGTTTTATTCGTAGGACCCAGTGCACCGGCAACAAACCGCGGCTTGGAAGGATCCCTTTTTGTATATTCGTCGGCGGCTTCACGGGCAAGGCGGGCCGATGCAAAATTCAGTTCATGGACCCTGTCCTCGAGATGATAGTCCGACTGTGATATCCTGTTGGCATTGAATGTATTTGTTTCGATAATGTCGGCACCAGCCTCAAGGAACTGCCGGTGGATTTCCGTTATCACTTCAGGTTTCGTAAGAGAGAGAAGGTCATTGTCACCCTGCAGGTCAAAGGGAAAGTCAGGGAATATACTGCCTCTGAAATCATTTTCCTTTAGCCCATACGTCTGGATCATGGTCCCCATGGCCCCGTCAAGAACCAGTACCCGGTCTTCAAGTAAACTATATAGTAATTTTGTTTTGTCCATTCTGTTGACTCCATAATTTCTGATACGGAAATCCCTGGCAAAGAGGGTTCCGGATCTCATTTTCTGAAACTTCAAAATTAGCACTAAATGCGGATTATTCCAACGGGTAGTACTCTATAATTGAGAGACAGGGCAGAAAAGAAACGAGGGGGAAGGGGATTAACTACAGTAAAAAACTCAGAGACTCCCTGTTCTTTTCGTTACGTATATTTTTCGCTTCGGGAGTGTACAGGTAGGCGATGAAATCAGCATATGTCTCCGTTATGGTTCCACGAACCATTTTCAGTGTGGAATTCATCATCCGGTTCTCTTCGGTGAATCCCTCCTTAAGGATCCCGATGGCTGCAGGCAGCCAACGCTGGGGGAACATATCCCCGTACTTACCGTTGGTACGGTATTCGAGAAGTTCGGTCTCAATGAGTTTCAGTGCCGCATTTGTACCTTCTGCCGAGGAAGGATCCAGGTGATTTTCTGCAAGGATCCTTTTCACGGCCTCCCTGGAAGGGAAAACGAGGGCTACAGTATAGGGTTTCTGATTATTGTAAAGCATCACCTGATCGATAACTTTAGACTGTTCAGTAAAGGCTTCCTCTATACCCTCAGGGCTGTATTTTTCACCGTCATCGGAGATTAGAAGGCTCTTGAAGCGCCCCATAACATAAAGAAAACCATCCTTATCAAGATACCCCAGGTCACCCGTGTACAGCCAACCTTTTTTCAGGGATTCCTTTGTTGCCTCTTCGTTGCGCCAGTATCCCAGCATGATATTTTCCCCTTTTACAATGATCTCTCCCTTCTCACCCACCGGCAGGGCATTGCCATCTTCATCACAGATCTTCACTTCAAGATTATCGACGAGAAAACCAGAGGATCCCATCTTATGCTTTCGGGCGGCATTCGAACTGATAACAGGGGCAGCCTCAGACAAACCGTAGCCCTGATACATCGGTATCCCGATGGCTAAGAAAAATCGCTGCAGTTCAATATCGAGCAGCGCTCCCCCGCCGATGAAAAAATCAAGGTTTCCCCCGAAAGCTTCGCGCACTTTCTTAAAGAGTATGGCATCCCACAGGCTGACATAGGGCCCGAGAATGAACCGCCAGCCCTTCCCCCTGTTCCATCCCGTACCGTTGTATAAATAAGCCGTGCGCAGTGCATGATTGAATAGCTTTTCCGCGAAGGCGCCCTTTTCCCGGATACCCTTCTCGATATTTTTCCTGAAATTTTTTGCCAGGGAGGGCACACTGAGAAGGAAATTGGGTTTGACTTCCTTAATATTCAGCGGAATGTTTTTCAGGGTTTCCATCGGCGTGCTACCGGACTGAACGGAAGCCATGCTTGCACCGGAAGCAATAACGGCATATATGCCGGCGGTATGAGCAAAGGAATGATCCCACGGGAGAATAAGCAACGAACAATAATATTCGGGGATCTCCATCAGGGTAAGCGCCTGTTCCACATTGGCTGTATAATTCCTGTGACTCAGCATGATGCCTTTGGGATCAGCCGTGGTGCCGGAAGTGTAACAAATATTGGCAACGTCGTCGGGGCCTACGGATCTCCACGTAGATTCAAATTCATCTGAATGATCCTTAAGCCAGGAGATGCCGGTCTGAAGAACATTTTCATAAAACAACTCATCTTTATCGTAATCCGGCTTTGGGTCAAGTAGAATGTATTTTTCTACCGTACCCAGCTCTTTTTTTATACCGGTCAGCTTCCTTGACTGAGACCCTGAAATGATAACGAAGCGGGAAGCGGAATGGTTTATCCTGAATTTAAGGTCGGTGCTGTCCTGCAGCTTCACCGAAAGGGGGACGTTGATCCCCCCGGCATAAAGGATTCCCAGTTCGCTGATAACCCAGGCATTGCGACCCTCAGAGACCAGGGAAACCCGGTCTCCCTTTCTCATTCCCATTGCCATCAGTCCTGCTGCAAAATGGCGAACTTTTTCAAGGATCTCAGCATAGGAAGACGGGATATATGCTCCACCGGTTTTCTCTAGCATCATCGTGTTCGCTGCGTATTTTGCCGCGTAGTGTTCAAAAAAGGAATTGATGGTTTTCATATGAATGCAAATTTTAGAATTTTTTTTGGTTTGGCTATCATAAGTTAATGATTATTAGTTTTAGCAAGAAAACCGATATTTTTTCTATTTTTGAAGTTTCTTCCTACAAAAACGAAAAATGGAAAAAATCAAAAAGGCGCTGAATGAATCCATCATCGTCAGGTGGCTTATGGTTATATTCATCAGTATCGCGATGTTCGCGAATTACTACTTCTACGATGCATTATCTCCATTGAAAAGCACCCTGGAAACTCAGCTGGGCTGGAATTCATCTGATTACGGATTTTTTATGGCGGCATATTCCTTTCCCAATGTATTTTTCCTGATGGCCGTTATCGGGGGTATCATCCTTGATAAGCTCGGGATAAGGATCACTGGTTTTGCCTTTATCGTTTTTATGGTCGCCGGATCGGCACTAACCGCTTACGGGGCAACTGATTTTTATCTTGCAGGCGGACCTGGTTTCCACCTTATGAACTCCTTCATGCCTAAAATCTCCCCTTCACTGAAAATGATGTCGCTGGGATTCTTTCTGTTCGGCCTGGGAGCGGAAACAAGTGCTGTGGTTTTTACCAAGGCCATTGTCAAATGGTTTAAAGGAAAGGAACTGGCCCTTGCCCTAGGGATCAACCTTGCTTTCGGAAGGCTCGGCACTGCGGCTGCATTAAGGTATTCATACCCGATAGTAGAAAATGCATCGAAATGGTACATGTCAATCTGGTTCGGGACTATGCTGCTTTTGATCGGGCTGTTAGCCTTTATCATTTATATGCTCTATGATACAAAGCTCGACCGGGAGATCCACTATGAGCTTGAGCTTGATGAGACCGAAAAATTTAAGCTGTCCGACCTGGGCAAGCTGATCACCAACCGTTCTTTTCTTTTTATCGCGCTACTTTGCGTGACCTTCTACAGCGCTGTTTTCCCCTTCATCAAATATGCCCCCGATCTCTTGTCGAATAAGTTCGGCATGGATCCGGAAGCTGCCGGTAAGATGACTTCCTACATTCCCTTTGGGACCATCTTTTTTACCCCTCTTTTTGGAGCTTTCACCGATAGTCGCGGAAAGAGTGCCACATTGATGATCTATGGATCGATTCTGCTTGTTATAGTACACCTCATCTTCGGGCTCACACATATCACACCCTATGTACCTCTCTTTTTGCTGGGTGTGGCATTTTCACTCATTCCTGCCGCCATGTGGCCTTCGGTGGCAAAGATAGTACCCGAGCACCGTCTGGGAAGTGCGTACGGACTCATGTTCTCGATACAGAACCTCGGACTGTGGGGATTTACACTTTTAATCGGTATGGTACTCACCCTTTCCAATCCGGGTATTACCCCGGAAGCCATCAAAGCAGGAACGGCCACTTATGATTACACCAATCCGATACTGATGCTGGCTGCGCTCGGAGTCCTGGGAGTTGTCTTCGCAATTCTTCTTAAAAGGGATGATAAAATTTCGGGTTTCGGGCTCGAATCGCCCAATAAGGTGGGATGAAGAATTTGGTGATTTGGTGATTTGGTGATTTGGTGAAGAGGAAGAGGAACACGGATCCGGAAGAATTTGTTGAGTTGTTGAGTTGTTGAGTTGTTGATTGAAGAGATTCTTACGTAGTCCTAAAATGGGGAAACTGCCTTGAAATGGCGGTTCGGCTGCGCTCACCGACCGGGGAGCTTTCTTTAAATGATGTACGGTTCTGACTTGCTCAACATTGCGGTAGTCTTTGCATTAAAAAGTCATCCTATTGTAACCTCGTGAAGTCATACCTTCGTTTAAGCGCATAGTCCGGGCTTCGTCCTTTGTAATACGTCTTTGTATCAACTGGGATCCCACCCCCACCGTCGACGCCGACCGCCCTTAATGCGATTCACCCCACAAATCTCAGCGTCCCCTTTTTGACTTTTTGATGAAAAGTTATCAACACTACAGATTATCAGTAGGTTGAACATCCCCTAAGTCATTGTTTTGGTGATTTGTTGATGTGGAAGAGGAACACGGATTTGACGGATGAACAGATATTTTGACGGATGAGGATTTATAATTTGCCTAACTACCTGAAAACTAATTACCTCCGGGGTTTCGGTGCGTGCGTCCTCCTTACCACGGGCGTAACCGTGGCTAATACAAAGGATCCCCTCGGGGGAAAAGAATCTTCTAAAACGAACAACTTTCAAGGATCTGCAACCATTTCAAACCATTTCAAACGATTTCATGTTGCGCACCTACGGAGCGCCGGGAACGTGCATTCATATTTAACTATCGATATCAGCCACCTACGGAGGCTTCCCGAACAAACCATCCGATACTTTCGAACCTAAACAATCTCAAACAACTTCAAACAACTTCAAGCAACTTCAACAACTTCAACAACTTCAACAACTTCAAACCATTTCAAACCATTTCAAACCACTTCAAACCATTTCAAACCATTTCAAACCATTTCAAACCATCTCAAACCTTTTCAAACCTTTTCAAACCATCTCAAACCACCTGAAACCATCTTTCTTAATCTGTGATAATCTGTGTAATCTGTGGTAAAACTCCCCGAATCGACCCGCTAAAAATAACTTATTAACATCTCAGGATTTTAGTAAAATCTTTCTTTCTACAAATGTTCATAAATTTTTTTGATTGGAAATGAAGAAAAGTTGCTGAATATTAGGACGATGAACGATTTATTATTAATTTGATTCTGCGGATAATTTACCAATCCTTTTCGTAGATGAAAACCTATTCTGATAGGGATATTATCATAGGTATTTATAAGGAGGACCGAAAAATTTTTCTCCATATCTACAATAAGTACTTTCCGATGATCGAAAAGATGGTACTCAATCTTGGAGGAAGAAGGGAGGATGCTCAGGATATTTTTCAGAATGCAATGCTGGCCATTTGCAGGAAGATCAAGGCCGGGGAAATGATCCTGTGTTGCAAGTTCAGTACATATCTCTATGCCATCTCTAAAAAAATATGGATCCAGGAACTCAATTCTGCAAAGTTTAAAAATCGCAGCTATGGCGTACCGGAGGATACAGTTTCTGAACCTGAGCCGGATAGTCCGGAAAAGGAAGTAATTTTTGCTATTTTCGAAAAGCATATGAAGATGCTTAGCAAGGATTGTCAAAAGATCCTCCGCCTTCACTTCAACCGCGCAAATATAGAACAGATCAATAAGATCATGGGTTATGGAAATACCCATCATACGATGGACAGGAAATACCGCTGTAAACAAAGCCTCATGAAGCGGATTTTGAATGATCCTGACTTTAAAGAACTGAATAATGAATCGGTCAGAAAAAATAGAACACTATATTGAGGGGTTGCTCACCGGTGAGGAAAAAAAGATTTTTGAACAAGAGATCCGCGACGACCCCGAACTTGCATGGATTATCAGGGAAAGGAGAAGTCTGCTTTCCATGCTTTCCGCTAAATTCCGGTATCCTTCCCGTGCACTGAGCAGGGATCAGGGAGGAAAGATCGTTGATGATATCCGCGAACTGGAAATGGATGATGATCTCTACCGGTTTTACTATCACTATGACGAGAAAGGGGAAGCAGCCGGTTCGCTGAAACATCTCATCCTGCATACCGATGACCAGGTTCCTGCCGGATCAGTCTCCTTCACTCACATCATCGTGAATATTGCCGCCTCCCTTCTCCTTCTGGCCGTTTTGTCGGCAGGTTTCATCCGGCTTATTCAAAGGAACCGCACCGATCATGCCGGCAAGAACATCTACGCGGCCTGGTTCCGGCCTGGATCAGACGCAAACGTTAAGAGGCTTATGGAGAACGAAAAAAGTGTTTTCGGCGAAATGTATTCGGATCATCTTAATGGAGGATCCCCTACATTTCCTGAAATATATCCGCAATCCTACCGGAATTCGGAGTCCGGAAACGGCGGTTTCCTTGTATATGCGATACGGAAAATGCAGGAAGGAAATCTCCCGACCGCCGAAAATATCTTCCAGAATATCGCACTTAATACTTCCGGGGAGTATTCTGACTTAACAAAATGGTATTATGCACTTACTTTGCTGGGGACGGGAAAAACGGCAGAAGCAAAGAAAATTTTTGAAATTTTATGCCGCGGCAAAGGTGATTACTCATCAAATTCATGCAAAATACTTGCAGACTTCCCGGAAAAATAATCTGTTATCATCGAATTATTTTTAAATTAGCCGTTCATCCTTAATTTTGAGTATGGTTTCATTTCCCTTCTACAAACAATTGGACGCAATGGATTGTGGTCCCACCTGTTTGAGGATGATCGCTAAATATTACGGGAAGGTTTTTACACTACAGACACTCCGTGAGAAAAGTTTCATCACCCGCCATGGTGTAACCCTCCTGGGCATCAGTGATGCAGCAGAATCACTCGGTTTCCGCACTCTCGGCGTCTCGCTCACACCTGCTCAGCTGGTAAGGGAAGCTCCCCTGCCCCTTATCGCGCACTGGAAACAGAATCATTTCATCGTTGTCTATAAGATCAGGAAAGATAAGGTTTATGTTTCCGATCCTGCCTATGGGCATATAAAATATTCCATGGCGGAGTTTCTCCGTGGATGGGTAAGTGAAACGAAGGACGGGGAAAAGAAAGGTCTTGCCCTTCTGCTGGAACCCACCCCCGATTTCTATGCCATCCCCGGCGAGAGGATGAACAAGACCCGGTTTACCTTCCTTTTGAATTACCTGAAACCGTATAAGAATTTTGTATTGCAGCTTGTTATAGGGGTCATCCTTGCAAGCCTTCTCCAGCTGATCTTCCCTTTCCTGACCCAGGCCATCGTTGACTACGGTATCAATAACCAGGACATTTCCTTTATCTATCTTATCCTCCTTGCTCAGCTTGTCATCATTATCAGCCGGCAATCGGTGGAGTTTATCCGGGGTTGGATCCTTCTCCATCTGAGTACGCGGGTAAATGTATCTTTGATTTCTGATTTCCTTATCAAGCTGATGAAGCTTCCGCTGAGTTTTTTCGATACAAAGCTCATGGGAGACCTCCTCCAGCGTATAGCCGATCACCGCAGGATCGAGAATTTTCTTACCAATTCTTCGCTGGATATCCTGTTTTCATTTGTCAGCATTGTGATATTCGGAATTGTACTGGGTATTTACAGCCTCAAGATCCTGGTTATTTACCTTATCGGATCATTCCTGTATTTTGTCTGGGTATACCTTTTCATGAAGAGGCGAAGAGAGCTTAATTTTCGTTTTTTCGGACTCCAGTCTGAAAATCAGAGCAAGCTGATCCAGATCATCAACGGGATCGAGGAGATTAAACTGAATAATGCCGACAAGCAGAAACGCTGGGAATGGGAAGAGATACAATCCTCCCTCTTTAAGGTGAACATCAGGAATCTTTCCCTGGACCAGTATCAGCAGGCCGGGGCAGTCTTCCTGAATGAGATCAAGAACATCATGATCATCTTCCTGGCCGCCACGTCCGTTGTCAGGGGTGAAATGACCCTCGGTATGATGCTGGCTGTGTCATATATCCTGGGACAGCTTAACGGGCCCATCGAGCGGATGGTATGGTTCATGCGTTCGGCTCAGGATGCAAGGATCTCCCTTGAGAGGCTGGGTGAGATACATAAAAATGCAGATGAAGAGGAAGAAAGCAGGCATCTCGACCTCGCTCCTTCCGGCAAAACCATCATGATCAAAGATCTTTCCTTCAGGTATGAAGGACCTTACTCCCAATACGTGCTGAAAAACCTTAACCTGGAGATCCTTGAAAACAAGGTCACTGCCATAGTCGGCGTAAGCGGGAGCGGGAAGACCACCCTTGTAAAATTATTACTCGGTTACTACAGTCCGACAGAAGGCGATATTCGGATCGGCGATCAGAGCATCCGGACCCTCAGCCATTCACAATGGAGAAAAAGGTGCGGTATTGTTTTACAAAACGGGTATATATTCTCCGATACCATCGCAAAGAACATCACGCTGGGTGCCGAAGAGGTGGTTGCCGAAAGGATGGTAAAAGCAGCACGTCTGGCCAATATCAACGAGTTTATCGAGCGTCTGCCCCTTGGTTACAATACACGGATAGGCCAGGAAGGCCATATGCTCAGCGGGGGTGAAAAGCAGAGGGTACTGATCGCCCGGGCCGTTTATAAAGACCCGGATTTCCTTTTCGTCGATGAGGGAACAAGCTCCCTGGACGCCAACAATGAAAGAAGGATCATGGAAAACCTCGAGCAGTTTTATGCAGGCAAAACGGTGGTGATCGTAGCTCACCGGCTCAGTACCGTCATGAATGCAGATCAGATCGTTGTCCTGGATGATGGAAAAATAGTGGAAAAGGGAACCCACAGCCAGCTCTCGGATTTGCGGGGGCACTATTACAACCTGGTAAGGAACCAGCTCGAAATGGGAGTCTGATCACAAAGCGAATTCTGTCTCATCTTTCTTTAACCACCTGAACCTTCTGACGTTGTAATTACCGAACCTGAGACCCAGCGTGATCTCATGGGATCCGGAGTTGTAGTTCCTTATCGTACCCATGGAAGCGTCGTAGGCATACCCGAAATAAAACATATCGATATTCATGCCCACCATGGCTATGATGGTTTTGTCGGTCCTGTAGGAAACTCCGAGCCAGTATTCGTCGAGGTATAACAGCTTGGCATTGATATCAGTCTGAAAATCAAATTTGTTCGCCCGTAACAGGAAAGAAGGCTCCAGACTGAAGTTATCGACGAGATCAAATTTGTACCCTCCCATAACATTGAAATTACGGGCTGTGGAAAAATTATCTTTAAAGATGTCTTTTCCGAGTTTAATGCCGGATCCGAAAAGGTCGGTCAGTGTGACGCCTGCAAATAGTTTGCTGTTCGTTATATATAAGCCTGCAGTGGCGTCAGGAACCCAGAATTGTTTCCTCTTTCCGTCAAGCAGCCCATCCACAGGGTCGTGAAGGTAAACGTTCGAATCATCCAGTTTATACTGAAAAGCCGACCCGGACAGGCCCATCGATAACTGGAACTTATTGTTAAAATTAATGTGATAGGCATAGGTAAGCTGAATTCCCGTTTTGGTAACAATACCGTTATGGTCGGAATAAATGTTTGCCCCCAGCCCGATGTTCGCAATCCTGGACGCCTGATTGGCGTCCTTTCTTAATTTGAGTGCCCTCATGATATAAGAATTATTGATCAGGCGGGTCTGCCCGGAAAGGGCAAAAGTACGCGGCGGATTATTGAATCCGACAAATTGTTGCCGTGCCACCATATTGATCGTGCTGATCCCGTTCCCTCCCGCGACAGCCGGATTGATCAGGAACTTATTGATCATATACTGACTGTACACCGGGGTTTGTTGTCCGTTCACGTATACCATCATTCCTGCAAGGAGGAAGGCCGTGATATATATTTTTGTCAGAATTTTCATCTTTATCTTACTATTGTAATGTTACCGATTTCCGGTTTCATACCATTATGCAGATCTATTATATAATGATACGATTCCATGGGCAATTCCTTTCCGTTGAATGTACCGTCCCATTCCGTGTCATACCCTCTCGAATAGAATACACGTTTTCCCCAGCGGTCGAACACCTGGACCACGGCATCCGGATAGAGGCCGAGGCCGTCGATCTGCCATGTATCATTCATGCCATCTCCGTTAGGGGTAATGATGCCCGGGATCCTGAAGCAGGTTTCATTGTCATAATCAACGGTAAATTCCTTCATCATTGAGCAGTTATTTGCATCTGTAACCTCGGCATCATAGGTACCGGACGGCAGGCCTTCCCGGTTTCCGTCTGCTGTGGTTTCTGAATTCCACATCCAGCTATAAGGAGAAACACCTCCATTTACAGTGGCAATGACAGATCCGTCAGACGATTCGGGACAGGAGGCATTTGTCACCGATCCCTGAACCTGTAACTGCGGCGGCTGTCCGATCGTGACCATCGCAGTGCCCAGGCAGGACCGGGCGTCGGTAACATTCACACTATACTCACCCGAAGAGAGACCTGAAAGGGATTGCCCTGTTTCGCCGCTCATCCAGGAAAAGGTAAAGGGAGCGAGTCCGCCGTTAACTGAAACCATGACTGTGCCGTCTGATCCCCCGAAGCAATTGACATTTGTGGCCTGGATGACGGGTTCGGGGTTTGGACTGACAGTCACTATCACCGGATCGGATTCTAAACTTTGAATACCTGCGCCATTCACAATCACCAGGCTGTACGAACCCCCTTCATTCACCTCAATGGTTTGGGTGGTAGCTCCGTTTGACCAAAGATACGAAGTGGCTGTTTCAGCCGAAAGTTGAACAGACTGCCCCTCACAAAATGCGGTTGATCCGTTCGTGGTAATCGAAGGTTTGGGTAATTTGTTGTTAACAGTCAGGGTAGTGGCAGCCGAAGGTTCGCTCATACAACCCTGCGATGATACGGCCTGTACACTGTAGCTTCCATTCTCTGCTGCATAGATCTGTTTTGTCGTATCGCCGGTAGACCAGAGATATCCGTCTGCAGCAGTGGCAATAAGTTGTACACTATCTCCGGTGATGATCTCCACATCCGGCGACGGAGTGATTTCCGGGGGTTCGGGAACGGGATATACTTCCACGTTCACCGTTTCCGAAGTATCGCTGATACAGCCATTTTCAGATACCCGGACATAATATGAGCCCGTTTGGTTAACTGTGATGCTTTGCGTGGTTTCGCCGTTCTGCCAGAGATAACCAGCGGAGGCCGAAGCCGTAAGAATTACATCGTTGCCCTCACAGAAGGAGTCAGCACCGGAAGCGACTATTGAAGGCCGGGAAGGCATTGGATTGACAGTGACCACGGCAGTGTCGCTGACCGGGCTGGCACAGCCTTCTTCATCTGTTATGATCACCGTATATGTGCCGCTTCCGTAAACCTTGACACTTTCCGTAACGGATCCATCCGACCAGACGAAGGACGATGCAGGAGTGGAAGTAGCCAGTTCAACGCTGTCACCTTCACACAAAGCAATGGGTCCTGCCGGAGTAATAACCGGTTTTGCCGGAAGAGGATTAACGGTGACGTGCATGGGTGCACTCACGGCACTGAAGCATCCCCCGGCATCCTCGACCTTCAGGCCGATGATATCCGTATTTGTCACCCGGATCTCCTGTGTGGTTTCCCCCGTGGACCATAGCCATGAAGAGGCTGCCGGTCCCTGCAACTTTACGGTATCCCCGTCGCAAACAGTAGTGTCGGTTATGGCGGAAATCAACGGTGCCGGAACAGTGATGACCTGAATTTGTACTTCATCCGAGACAGGCGATAAGCATCCATGGTTATCCAGGGTGCCAACAGAGTAATTTCCGGAGGTTTTTACGCTTATGGAGCGGGTAGTTTCACCGGTTGACCATATGTAGGAAAAAGCGCTGTCGGAGGTAAGTGTGATGCTGTCTCCGTCGCAGAGATCGGAAGTTCCGGAAGGTGTGACAACGGCTTTTGAAGGTGCTCCTGAAACGTGGATCATGATGGATTTTTGTTCTGAATAGCCCCTGTCATCGGTAACCGTCACCGTATAAAGGGTCGGGACGGACGGATAGGCATTGACCGTATCATTGGCAGGATCGGAAAGACTGTCGGCAGGTGCCCAGGAATAGGTAAAGGGTCCCTGTCCGGTGGCCACTGCGACAAGCTGTGCCATGGATGACCGGCAAATCCCGGTGACGGTGTCTGATGCGGAAATGCTGATATCCATATCATCATCCAGGATGGTGTAGGTATGCAGACTGTCGGCACCCAAAATGATCCCGTCTGTCGGGTTGGCAAGGGTGATTTGGAAATTTTCATCCGGTATTTCAACAATTGTGTCGTTAATAATAAGAGGAATGATCTCCGTTTCCTTTTGGCCCGGGATGAAGCTGATGACACCCGGATTGAGGGAATAATCCTCACCTCCCCCTGTGGCTGTGCCACCAGTGACTGAATAATTCAGCTGGAAAGGATCGGAAACGGCATAATTCAGGGAGACTTTAAAGGCAGGATGATCCACAGATTCCTCTCCTTCAGATGCCGTTGTATCAAACTGAACAACGGGATTTACAGTGGCGACCGTTATATATGAACCATCCGGCAGATCAATATTATTGGCCAGATATTCCGTTCCGGATCTCACCAGCCCGTATGCAGTGGCCCCGGAGGTGAAATCCCCGTCGGCATCCACAAGAAGGTTGTATGCAAGGAATCCTGCAGGCATTGAAGGTAACCGGTCAGAGTTTAATCCCAGGGTCACCGTTCCGACACCGTCTCCTCCCGATTGATCAATACGCCATTCCCTCATGATCCTTTTAATATGGGGATCCCCTGAAGGGGTTTCGGCTGACGTCCAGCTGGTAATGTCGGCGCTGTCGTGGCCGAAGAGAAGAAATTCATCGTTTTCAAGATCACTCGCTCCTCCAATGGTCAATATCGAATCCGACTGTGCCCTGGAATGAATATTCTGATCATCGACACGCCCGATCCCCGCCACATCATATTTATGCGTGGTTTCGTAACCGTACCTGTCGGCAGCCCCTATCTCTATCCCGTATTTGGCCGCCAGGTAATTATTAATGATGATCTCCTGGGCTGAGTTCACATTTTTAGTGTAAATGATGATTTCCGCCATGTCTCCGTCAAAAAATCCGGTCATTGTCCCGGAAGAGCCGATATGCAGGGATCCATCGGTGGTAAGGGGGATGGCATAATCGGCAACGGCTTCATCGAGGGCATCCACTTTTAACATGTGATACGGTGAAACGATCCGGTGATTTATTTCATAAACGGAGGCGACATCCGGATTGATGACCGGCCCATAATTTTTTACTCCTGTGAGGGAATAATACCGGTTATCGGTCTCCCTGCTAAGGCTTGCTGAATTGCTGACGTTGGCGTCGCCAATCGTTATCGCCGTCTGGTCTTTGACGATATTATTGAAGCGGCTTACGGCGAAGATGGAAAGAGGTGACGAGAGAGTCCCGGCTTCCAGGGTATAGTTATCGTTAACACCATCGAAATGAATGGCAGGCATACCGGAGATTGAACCGGTCATAAGGACAGCCTGGGAAGGTCCCGAAACCTGCGACGGATCCTGGCCATTCCCGCTCTGATCTTTCCATATCCTTATATTTTCTCCATCCAGGGCAGGAGATCCGTCATCCTTCTCAGGGCCTTTGTCGGCCCTGAGCCATAATTCATTCGTAAGGCTGTCACCCACCCCGCCGGGGCCCGTGAATCCTGTGATCGGTGCAACAGGATCGGTGGCACAGATACCGAAGGTACCGCTTTTGGCCTGATCACCGAAAATCCGGATAAAGATCATTGTACCGGGTGTCCCTGAAAGAATTTTGACCGGCATGCCCGCATTGTAGGTACAACTAAGGTAATTCAGCGCATCGCACGTACCCGAATAGAATACCATTACGGCATTGGTAAGTGATCCCTCGAAGGTTTCGATCTTCAGCTGGCCGGAAGCAGGGATTGCAGCTTTAAACCAAACATCACCACCATAAAACGGGTGACAGGGAGGACTACCCAATCCGCGGGTATCCCAGGATCCCTTATTGGAAAAGTAGGAAGGACTGCAAACATTTCCTACGGAAAGATCAATTGCCGAACACTGATCATTATTCACCGGCGGAGGGTTGGCACTGATCTCTGCCGTCCAGCCCGAATCCCGCACAGAAAGCGGAGCCGAATGAAATCCAAAAGTAATGCATCCATCGGGTGCGGTAAAACTGAATTGCGGAGTATCAAAATTATACGCAACATAGGAAGCGCCAGTGTAATTGATTGTCATGTAATCGGAGGTATGGTAATCCCCCCCGGTATAAACCGTGCGAAAATGATCGAAATCGACGGAAACAGGATTCCCGTTTTCGGAACAGTACTGTACAGTCCAATCCTGGCCTGCATGATAAAGACTGTCTCCGCCGTCATCATAGAAAGTTCCGGAATTGGTGTAAATGGTCTGACCGGTGGTGAAGCCGTGATTAAGCCAATAATCATCACTGCCGGTCTGCGCGTTGCCGGCAATGCATATTCCCACCAATAGGAAAAGAGTATAGATCTTTTTCATGTATACAGGCATGTATCAAACAAATTCCCACTCAGGAATTGTTCAGGTTACTAAGATGGAAATTATTATACGAGATTATGTGTAAAGGGGATGCATTCTTTGGTTCTTTTCCATCAATAAATATATTGCTTATTCGAATGTCATCTTTACAAAGATAAGCATACTGTCCAAATATATGAGATTTGAGAATGAAAGATAAATTGCCGGTTCATGAAATTCTTTTAAATTTACGACAGAAAGAATGAATCATGAGAATCCCATTTCTAATTGCAATCACGCTCACAATCTTGCTGCCTTTTTCCGCTTTATGCCAGGAAATCCCAGTATATACCGACACTTCCTATTTCATCCCTTCTGAACCCGGATATAACCTCGTAATGTCGGCAAGCCAGGGCCATACAGAAAACGTACGGGTCCTGCTGGCACAGGGGGTTGATCCGGATGCCGCTACCCCCGATGGCATAACTTCACTTATGTATGCAGCCGATGCAGGAAATCTGGAAATGGTGAAACTTCTCCTGGATCAGGGGGCAAGTCCAAACCTCATGCCTGTTGGCGGGATTACAGCACTGATGAGCGCTGTACTAGGGGACTATTTTGAAGTAGCCGAATATCTTGTGACTCACGGAGCCGATGCCGATCTCCGCGATGAAAGCGGCATTACAGCACTCCATTATGCAGCCGCTTATAATCTGTTCAGGATCACAGATATGCTTATTTACTATAAAGCTTCCACGGAAATAACCGATCATTCCGGAAATACCCCCCTGATTACGGCAGCCTATAATAATTGCCCGGAAACTGTCGAAATCCTTGTCAGAAACGGGGCAAACATAAATGCCACCGACAAAAACGGGTTCACCCCACTTATGGTATCCATCCAGAACGGGAATGACTGGATCATTAAATACCTCCTCGACCAGGGGGCGGATATCGGGAAGGCGAACAAGGCCGGCCTCACCGCACTGGCAATATCTGTAAAAACAGGTAATTATGCCCTGACCCAGAGGTTGATAAAGATGGGCGCCAATGTAAATAAAAGGATTAGCATGAGCAGCAATATACTTGAACTTGCAAAAGAAGAAAAGGATGAGGAAATAATACAACTTTTACTCTCAAATGGTGCAAAACCCGATCCTTTTCCGAATTTCAACTATTACACTGCGGGTATGGGAATGAATTTCAATGCAGGGGATTTCTCCACTTCCGCAGATGTGGGAATCGAAGATTCAAGGTATTATTTTGCCCTGCGCGGAGGATTCGCCTTTCGACCCAAAGCGGTGAAGGTTCTCATCGAAAACAATCCCTCTCTTTTCCATCAGTACCGCGAGCGCAGATATTTTTTGTTCCTGGACCTTGAGAAAAAATTCAGGGTCCTGCGAATCAGCAATAACTTCACCGCCGGACCATTGTTCGGTTTGGGCGGTGTATATACCTTCGGAAGCTATATAGGAAGTGATAAATCCCCGGGGCGGGATTTTCATATAAATCCTTATGCCGGCTGGTATTTTGCAAATGAGTGGATGAATATCAGCATCGACTACAATTATCTCAATCTGAAAACAGAATATATAAATCCCTCCCGGTTTGCTCTTAACATTGGGTTCATGTTCCCCGCAAGGAAAAGTAAGACCCTTGAAAAACAAATCGGCTGGCTTAAACCATGAATTTTATGCGAAGTGTAGCCTTGATCTTATTCATCATTGTTGCATTCCTCTTCTCCTGTGAAAACAACGGGAGTATCGGCGTGAACTGCAGCGAATGCTATACCGTCAGACCCGATAGTGCAGACCTTGTCATATATCTTACCATCAACAGTGATAACCCCAGGGTGCCTCTCAAATTTTACCGGGGAAACGTCGAAAAGAACCAGGTTGACTGGGTGGACACATCTTATTCAAAAGAATTCAGGCTGTACTCGAAAATTGATCAGTTTTACAGCGTTGAAGCTACCTATAAGGACGGGACGAGAAAAATCATAGCCGTTGACGGGGACAAGCTCACCCTTAGCCTTATTACCGATGCCTGTGATGCGGATTGCTGGATCATCAAGGGTGGGGTTATGGATGTGCGGTTGAAAAATCCCTGATTGTTGATCTCGGGTTTAATTGTTTGAAATGGTTTGAGTTGGTTTGAGATGGTTTGAGATTATTCGTTTTAGAAGATTCTTTTCCCCGGAGGGGATCTATTGTATTAGCCACGGTCA
This sequence comes from uncultured Bacteroidales bacterium, assembly GCA_963771005.1. GTDB lineage: Bacteria > Bacteroidota > Bacteroidia > Bacteroidales > DASQZK01. The sequence goes on along the minus strand of CAVYRO010000002.1, from coordinate 1,171,995 downwards.
CGCCCGTGGTAGAAGGACACACGCCTTAAAACCCCGGGGTTTAATAATGGTGTTTCAGGTTGTCTCAGGGGGAGTTTTACCACAGATACCACAGATTATCACAGATTAAGAGAGGTTGTTCAACTCCATTCACCAAATCACCAAATCACCAAATAATCTTCATCCGTGATTATCCGCACAAATCCGTCAAATCCTTGTTCCTCTTCCTCTTCCTCTTCCATCAAATCACCAAATGCTTTCTCGGCGCCCGTAGGTCCAACATGAAAGTAGATGATTTTTTGTAATGCGATACAATTTTTTATCAATTTTATTGTAATGGGATACAATTTATTATGGAATTTATTGTATTGCGATACAATTTTTGTTGAAATTTACCGAAAGAAGAAGAATAATCGCGGGTTTAATTGTTTCAGATGGTTTCAGGTTGTTCAACTATAACAAAAATAATATTTCAGGTCGCTGAGCAGAGTCGGAGGGAAGATTGTTCTAGATGTTAGTGAGGCCCTATATGAAAGGAGAAAGGTGAAAGGAGAAAGGCGAAAGGAGGAAGAGGCAAGGTGAAAGGTGAAAGGTGAAAGGTGAAAGGCGAAAGGCGAAAGTAGGAAGAGACAAGGTGAAAGGTGAAAGGTGAAAGGCGAAAGGAGTAATTCGGGACTTTATTTTTTTATTTAACTTGTATGAATGAGAGAAGAATTTACGGGGATTAAGAAACTCCTTGCATACAGTGCAGGGATGGCAGGTTGGTCGATCATGATGAACACCATATCTGTAATGCTGATTTATTTCTATCTTCCCCCCGATAATTCAGGACTTCCGGTGCTGATCCCCAATACCGGGATCCTTGGAATTTTTACCGTCTTTTCCCTTATCCTTGCGTCGGGGAGGCTCATTGATGCGGTGACAGATCCACTTATTGCATGGTTCAGTGACCGCACCCACTCACGGCTGGGCAGAAGGATCCCCTTCATGATGATTGCCGTGATCCCTTCGGTGATTTTCTGTATCCTTCTTTTCCATCCCCTGCATAACGAGGAAAGCAAGCTGAACTACCGGTGGCTCTTTTTCATCCAAACCCTGTTTTATATTTTCCTCACGATGTATATTGTTCCGTTTAATGCCCTGATGCCTGAATTGGCACCCGGTAAGGAGAAAAAGCTAAGACTTTCCACACTGCTTTCCTTTATGTTTGTAGTGGGAATGATAATCGCCTCCCAGATACCGCAGATTGCTACATTTCTCGATAATAAGTTCACCTTCAGCAATCCCCAGCGCAGTTACCAATTTGCGATCATAGCCGTGATCTCTGCAGGCATGATATGCATGATGCTTCCCCTGTTGGTGGTAAACGAATCCAAATATTGTGATCCTGTACCTTCCCGCATTAATATTTTCAGTTCACTACTTAAAAGTTTCAGGAACCGGAGGTTCATGATCTTCCTCATAGCAGATGCTTCCTTTTTTGTGACACTGGCCCTTATATCCAGCGGAATACTCTATTATGTTAAGGTGCTTCTTGACCTGCCTGAGAAAACGGGATCGATGGTAATGGCTATGATGATCCTTCTTTCGCTTTTCTTTTATCCTCTGGTGATCCGGACGGCCTCGCGTCATGGTAAGAAGAGACTGATCATTTTATCTTTCCTGATCTTCGCGTTTTTATTTTTAATGATCTCATTCATGGGTAAGACAGGTCTGCCGGCCCACTTTCAGTTATATCTCCTGGGAGCTGGCGCAGCATTTCCCGTTGCCGTCCTGGGAATTCTTCCATATGCGCTGGTAGCCGAAATGGCTGATGAGGATGCTAAAAAAACCGGGACTAAGACAGAAGGAATGTATTTTGCCATCCGGACTTTTGCTGATAAACTCGGGCAGACACTCGGGGTCATGGGATTTGCCATTTGCACACTCTTTGGTCATGACCCGGGTAATGACCTGGGCATCCGGATCAGTGCAGGAGCCGGATTTTCAATTTGTATTCTTGCTGCGGTGATTTTTACAAGATTCAGGGAATAAAAAAAGGCAGATATAAAAGTCTGCCTTTGAGGTAGTTCTAGTTAGTACGAGAAAAAAGGAGAATCGATCAATCACAGTAAATATAGAAGTAATTTAAATAAAATGCAATTCTGGTGAAAAAAAAATTGTATTGCCCGGTTTTAAGCTGAAACTTCCGAAAAAAATTTAGACGAGGTATAACTCACACTGTAACTGGTAAAAAGGCCAATGTACCGTCGTTTTCCAGGATTTCCTAACATCACCGTCATGGTATAACCGCTGTTTTTAAACAGTTAAGTCTGATCTTTAATACTTCTTATGCAATTTATCTCCGAGAAAAACAGGAGTAACCTATTTGTACTGTCTTTCCATACTTTTTCCTATAAAAGAAACTTCCAGCCTGCCGTCATATCGATAAATATAACTATTATTATCGGATGACCACAGAACCGGAGCTCCGAGCTCTTTCAGGTCATTCAGGCAGACATAGACGCTTCTTACGGAAATCCCCAGTTTTAAGGAAAGAGCGCCGGCATTTCCGGTCGAACGGGTCCGGATCAGATAATCAATCCTCTTCATCCGGTTGATGTATTTAATGGCTGTCATACCGCTTTTTAGCCTTAATAGGAAAGAAGTATCAAATCTCAGCCATTGTCCAGGCAGAAAATTAAAAATAAAATCACATGGATTTACAGATCAGACATTTGAAGGAGCGATAATGGTGACAGAGGTCCCCTCCCCGGGTTGGGATTCGATCTTCAGATCCGCCTTGAGGTACCTGATACATTCCCGAACGAGCGAGAGACCGAGGCCTGTTCCTTTTTCATGGTGGGTACCTGTGGTTGAATAAGGAGATTTATTTTGCAGGATATCTTTTATCCTGGCTTCGTCAAGTCCGATACCCGTATCACGGATAGAAATAATGATCCTGCCGTTTTGCTTTTCTGCCTCAAAGGTAATTTTCCCCTTACAGCCTGTAAATTTCAATGAATTTGAAATGAGGTTGCGGAATACGGTATCGTAAATATTGGGATCTCCCGTAATATCGAAATTATTCGCTACCTTATTCACAAGTTCGATCTCCTTTCCTGCTGCAATGATCCGGTAAAGGGAAAGGTTATCATGGATCCTCTTATGGAGGTTGAAATTTACCGGCTGGATCCGCAGTCCGGAAGTTTGTGAACGAACCCAGTATAATATATTGTTGATAAGAAGGCTTACCCTTTCAACCGAATCGAATACCTCCTGGAGGAACCGTTGCTTTTCTTCATCTGAAAGTTTATCGAAACGGTTAATAAGTAGTTCCATATACCCCCGCATGGCACTCACAGGATTTTTAAGGTCATGTGAAATGATGGTGAGAAACTGGTCTTTCCCTTCATTTATCTTCTTTAATTCGGACTGCGACTGTATCAGCTCATCATTTTTTTGGATAAGCAGGAGGCGCTGTTTTTCGATTTCTTCGTTTTTATCCGAAAGGATGATGTTCTTTTTCCTGCTAGACCGCAGGGTGAGAAAAATAAGTATCATAATGATGAGCAGGGAGAAGATACCGATGAGGTAGAGATTCCGGTTGCTGATCTTTTCCCTTTTCAGGTCGGCGATCTGACGCATCCTTTGTTGCTCCCGGTTCCAGGCTTCCAGTTTGGCTATATTTTTCCCGCTTTCCTGTCTGAAAATGCTATCTTTCAAGATTATCCGGGTTTCCAGTGTTTTATAAGCCGAAGAAAAATCCCCGAGCTGTGTGAAGTAATTTGTTTTCAGCTTATTTGCCTGATCAAGTAATTTCAGTGAACCGATCTCTTCCGACATCAGGAGTCCTGAATCGAGGAAGATCTCAGCCGATCTGGGGGATTGACCCTTGAGAAAGATCTCCCCAATTTTCAGGTAACATCCGGCAATTCCGAGCCTGTCGCCTGCTTCTATCGCCTTTTGTAATGAATGGTTGAAAAAGATCCTTGCTTTTTCCAACGAATCATTCTGCAGATAAGTGTCCCCGATATTATAAAGTGCGATTCCCTGGTAAAATTTGGATGAGAGACCGGCGGATAATTCCAGGCTGCGATTGAAATATACCAGGGCGCTGTCGTATTTTTTCTGTAGCAAAAGAAGATCACCGATATTGTTAGAAGTAATGGCTGCCACGAGTTTGAAGTTATTTTTTTCTGCAAGATCAAGGGATCTTGAATAATAATCGCCCGCTTTTGTATAATCGCTGATAGCCTGGTAAACATTCCCGATATTGTTGAGAGAGGAGGCGATATCTTTCCTGAAATCATTGTCTTCGCTGATTTTCAGCGAATGAAAATAGTATTCAAGGGCTTTCTCATAAATTCCCATTCCCCAGTAAACATTGCCCTTGTACCTGAAGATGGTGCTCTGCAATTTGATGGAATCAGTACCCGCTGCAAATTCGTCGGCTTTGATCAGTTCATTGAGCGCTTTTTCATATTCGGATTTAATGTTGAAATTCACCCCGGCCCAGAGATGGAAGGATGCCATATAATATATATTCCTTGTTTTCTCAGCAGCCAGAAACCCCTGGGTGAAATAATAAATGGCAGAATCGGGATTTTCCCGTGCGTTATAATAATTCCCCAAAACTTCAAAATACCTCAACCGTTTCTCCCTGCTTATTTCCTTGTTTGGGGATTTTAATTTCATGACCGCTGAGGCCGAGGCAGAATCGTTATTCTCAACAATGGACAGGAGGCTGTCAGTATCATCAACAGCTGAGCCGTCCAATCCTGGCTGAATGGCAGGGAGATGGAGGGAATTGAATGCTGTTAGTGTGAGAAGGAGAAGGGGTAGTGATATGTTTAAAACCTTTCGCAACGCTTTTCATCTTTCCTTCAAATGTAAGGATTATCATCAAAAAAGAAAGCATCGAATCCTCTTTGTTTAGACAGGGCAGCAAAAACGACAGGTTGTGCTTTCTTCAATGCATATAGCATAGTTTCGGCACAACCTGTGTTAATGATGCGTCTTGGAATACGGGTCCGGGAATCAGATCGATTCGGTCTCAACGATTTTTGCGAGCAGGTCGGCATATTGTATGAGAAGGTATTTTTTTCCTTCAAATTTTATCTCTGTTCCGGAGTATTCCTTATAAAGCACCGTATCACCCACTGAAATTTCCGGATTTTCGATATTGCTTAACCCGGCAATTCTTGCAATATTCTGCTTCTCCCTGGCGGTATCCGGGATAATTATGCCGGAGGCCGTTTTTTGTTCACTTTTGTCGTCTGCCAGCTCAAGCAGTACATTCTGGTTAATAGGTTGCAATTCTTTCATTTCCTAAACTTTTTTTTGTGAATATATATGGATTGATTTAACCTTTGATTTCTAATAATTCGCTGATCCGTTTCTTATCGAAACCAACAATCATTGTACCATTTATATCGGTCTGCGGAACTCCGCTCTGACCGCTTCTTCGTACCATTTCCCCGGCGGCTTGCTGGTCCCTGGAAACATCAATTTCATGAAACCGGATACGGTTCTGTCTCAGGTAGGATTTGAGTGTATTACACCAGCTGCATGCCGGTGTCGAATAAACTATTACCCGTTTGGCCTGGATACCCTGCTTTTTCATCTCGGTATGATAAACCGCATCCTCGAAAATTGCCCGGAAAAAGGACGGATCATGGCATCCTTTAATTATATTGCGCGGCGTCTTATCTTCAAATTCAATGAGTGCAGGCGCTGAAGTAATTTTATAACGGGGATGAATATCCCTCACCGCACTAACATCAACGGCCAACAACCGGATTCCTTCAATCCCGGCGGAACCATCTTCAAAATTGCGATAGGCACATTCACTCTGCTCCGAACCTTTCTTGTATAAAAGAAGCCAGGATCTTTCAGGCGCGTCCAGGAGTCCTTGCAGTTCGTTCAGTGATCTTACATGTTTGATCATAGATGTTTGGGTTTAGAGGTTTATCTAAATATCTACAAATATACATATATTATCAGAAAATATGCCAATTGCAAATATATACAATATGGCAGTACCTGAAGGAAAAATTGTCAGTGACAGGAAGTAAACTGACAGGACTTCCGGTTTCGATGGTTCTCCGGGAAGGAGAAGGATTTTTTAGGAAAAATTTTATCTTTGTTTTTCCATCAACCAAATCAATGATCATGAAGAAATCTTTTTTATTAGCCCTGGTATTCTTACTGGGACCGGTATTTCTTTCATTCAGCCAGGATAAGAAGGAAATCAGGCTGATTGTGCGTGGCGACGATATCGGATCGTTTCATGCTGCCAATTGCGGGTGTATCAAATCCTTTACGGATGGCATTGTAAGGACTGTCGAAGTGATGGTACCCTGTCCATGGTTTCCCGAGGCTGCAGAGATGCTTAACGAGCATCCGGATCTCGATGTAGGGGTCCATCTTCTGGTAACCAGCGAGTGGTCTGCCATGAAATGGAGACCGGTAACGGGTGAATCGAGCCTTACCGACAAGAATGGTTATTTTTACCCGATGGTATGGCCAAATAATGATTTTCCCCCTGAGATGACCTTTCGTGAATCGGGCTACAGGCTGGCGGATGTGGAGAAAGAACTCAGGGCACAGATCGAGGTGGCCATGAAAAATATTAAGAACATTTCGCATGTATCCACACATATGGGATTTACAAGCGCTGACCCGGCCATTGAAGACCTGGTGAACCGCCTGGCAAAAGAGTATCATATCGATATCAATACTTCCGCTTACGGCGTAAAATCAATGCCTATGGTCAGGCCGAAGTCAGGTAGCTTTCAAGACCGGGCTGCCGCCTTCGCAGAGAGCATCATGCAACTGGAGCCGGGTACATGGCTAACTGTTGAGCATCCTGCCCTAGATACGGAAGAGATGGAAACCATCGGACACAAAGGGAATTACAATGTAGGAAAAGAAAGGCAAATCGTTACGGATATCTTCACAAGCCAGATTGTCCGGGAAGCCGTAAAGAAGAAAGGGGTGAAACTGATCAGTTATGCCAGTCTCGTGACCCGGTGACCGGGTGACTGCTTCCCTTTTTCTTAATTGCAAAGGACACAAAATTTGACATAGAATTCGCAACGTTTTTTCCTCCTTCATTGCGACCTTTTTAAAACTTTGCCCGGTACCAAATTTTCATCAGGGATATACTATTCAGGATGTCAGAACGGCAGGTTTTCAAGATCGATATTACCGCCGGAAAGGATTATACCAATGCGTTTTCCGCGGAGGGTTTCCTTTTCACGGATCACTGCAGCCAGGGAAACCGCACCGGAAGGTTCAACGACAATCTTCATCCTCTCCCAGATCAGCCGCATCGCACGAACGATCTCCTCTTCGTCGACCCGGATGATCTCACTGACGAGCTCCCTGATGATCGGAAAATTGATATTCCCAAGCGACGTTTTCAATCCGTCGGCTATTGTTACGGGATTCAAAACAGGCTGAATTTCACCGGTCATGAGGGACCTGTATGCATCATCGGCTCCAAAGGGTTCTCCTCCGAATATCTGGCAGTCCCTGTTAAAATGATAACCTGCCAGTGCTGTTCCTGCCAGCAGTCCGCCGCCCCCGACAGGTGAGACGAGAGCATCGAGTCCACCGGTTTTCGTGATCAATTCCGTGGCTGCCGTGCTGTTTCCCGTGATCACGTTGATGTCATTGGAAGAATGGATAAATACGGCACCTGTTTTTTTCACAACCTCCTCCAGTTTTTTCTCACGGGCCGCCAGTGTTGGTTCAGATTCGACAATATCTGCACCGTAACCTTTCACTGCGTCTTTCTTGACCTGGGGTGAGGTTGAGGGCATGATGATCCAGGCCTTGATCCCGGTATTACGGGCGGCGAGTGCCAGTGCCTGGCCAAAATTTCCGGACGAATGCGTGGCTACACCCTTGCTTTTTTCTTCTTCCGATAGCTGCATCACCGCGTTCATGGCACCGCGCATTTTAAATGCGCCCATGCGCTGAAAATTCTCACACTTGAAAAAAAGGGAAGCTCCCGTGATCTTATCCAGCGTACCTGATGTAAGTACGGGTGTATTATGGATGAAGGGTGATATCCTTTTCTGGCATTCAGTTAGCTCCCGGGCTGTGGGGAATGACATGGGCGAAATGGGATTTAAATAAAATAATTCAGGAGGCGACGATATTGAAATCGCAAATTACAAATAAGCATCAATATTCAAATTAAAAATTTCAGACAATACCCAACTGGTCCTTGGGGTAATGATTTTTTTTAACCGCAAAGTACGCAGAGTTAATCGCAGAGTTCGCAAAGTTCTACATCGTTAGTCGCAATGTTAAAGTTCCCTGCTTCCTTTGCGATCTTTGCGGTTAATGATTTTTTTTGGCCGCAGAATACGGGAAAATGCTGGCATCAGAACATAAACCGCAATGAAAGAGCAAGTTCATCGCCCCAGAAACCGGTGTACCCGATAAGATTCAACCCCGGTTTCCAGTCGATTGCCACATTGAAAGGGATCTCATCGAAAACATATTCCAGCCCTATAATACCATCGATACCAATCACCGTATGAGAACCGGAATTTTCGAACCAGGGATTGACATGACCATTCCAAACGCCAAGATGGGCGCCGCCTCCAAAAAAGAAGTACAGCCGGTCCACATCGAAGGCTTCCATGTGTTTTTCATATAAACCGGTAATGTTAAACCCGCCCCATCTGACGGTCAGGAGTCCTTCAGCAGCTTCCGTTGTAGTTATAAAATGTTTGAAGGTCAGGCCCTGTGATGATCCGAGACGCGCTCCCACTGCATTGATATAGTCTTGCGACTTAACGTTCAAACAAAGGAAGGTGATGCAGACCATCATGATCCATTTCATTTTCATATCATCTGTTTTTAATGTTCAACATGTACATGTACAATTATCAGCCTTGAAAAGAAAACGAAAAGGGAAAGACAGTTTTAGACGGTCAGGGGATCATCTGACGCTGATAGATAGCCGACCATTCGCGGGCCGGCCTTACCTGCTTCCAGTCTTTCTGATGATAGGCATGGCTGGCGATGAGAGGGAGGACAGTAGTAGCCTCTGCATATACCATTTGCTCAAAGACCGTATCTACCTTACCCCAGGAAGAAGCTTCCTTCAGCGTTGAGCTGGAACAGGCGCCGTCGCGTACATCAGCTACCGTGATCTGAACGGCGTATTTATGCACAGGAGCATTCTGACCGAGGATCTCCGCGCATACGACCGTATCCTGGGCAAAATTTTTGGGAACACCGCCTCCGATCATGAAGAGGCCCGTAGTTTTGGCTTTCATTTTGATCATCGTAAGTTCCAGAAAATCTTTCACCGAATCGATGGAGACATGCCTGTCCGGATTTTCCCACTGGTGTTTTACGAGGCCGAATCCTGCACTGCTGTCGCTGAAAGCCGGACAGAATACGGGTACATTATTTTCGTAAGCCAACTGGACCAGCGATTCTTTCTTCCTGGAATGTTTGACAAGGTATTTTCCCATTTCCGCTATGAATTCCCGCGAGGAATAGGCACGGGGTTCCAGCGAATCTGCAATGGCCTTGATGGCGGTGTCACAGGATTGAAGTTCCTCTTCATCGATAAAGGTATCATAGATCCTGTCGATATAATTCTTCCTGAGGATTGAATCGTCGATAAAAGGAGTGCCCTTGTAATGTTTGAACCCGATTGCCTCAAAAAAATCCATATCTACTATGGATGCGCCTGTAGCCACCACGGCATCGACCATATGGCTGCTGATCATATCGGCATATATCTGCATACATCCTCCAGCACTTGTACTCCCGGCAAGCGTGAGGATGATGGTGCAATCTTCGTCATTGAGCATCCTCAGGTAAATATCTGCGGCGCGGGCTGTGTCACGGGAAGAAAATGACATTCCCCGCATTGCACCGATGATCGCTGTTGAATCGAATGACTTGATATCGATATGTTCAATGGGTTCCTTTAAGAAGTCTTTTTTTTCCATTTCCTTATTTTTTATCGAAATATATATAGCTCAACAGCTGGTAAATCAGTTTTGTTGCCAGGAAATCGGAAGCTCTCAGGCTCACGGCCGGGCATAATTCTACGACATCAAAACCCACGATCCTGCTTCTTTGATTTACTTTCCGGAGGAAATCGAGTACCGTGTAATAATCCAGTCCTCCCGGTTCGGGTGTACCCGTTGCTGCGACATAGGCGGGATCAAAGGCGTCGAGATCGATAGTGATGTATACATTTTCGGTGATCATTTGTACCGCCTCATCCTGCCATCCGGAATTATTCATGAGGTGGCGGGCGAAAAATACCCTTGTATAATCCATATTTTCCTTTTCCCCGACACTCATACTCCTTATACCTACCTGAACGACGGGAGCCAGTTCGCGGGCTCTTGCCATAACGCATGCATGGTTATAGCGGGAATCTTCATAAATATCCCTCAGGTCTGCATGTGCATCGATCTGCAGGATTGTCAGGTTGCTGAAAGTTTCCGCGGCTGCCTGGAAGGCTCCTATACTCACGGAATGTTCACCGCCGATCACGACCGGTAATTTATGATCCTCAAAAACCGAAAGGATCTTTTTCTTCACCAGGGGCGCAAGGTCCTCAGGTTTTCCTGTTGTTGAGATCATTTCAGCTGTATGAATACCCCGCGGTATATACTTCCGAATCGGTCTCAATATCATACAGTTCCATATTGGCCGAAGCATCCAGGAGTGCAGCCGGGCCCTTGTCGGCCCCCTTGACCCAGGTACTTGTACCGTCATAGGGAACAGGTATGATTATGATGTCTGAAGAATCATACGGTGTATATTCTTCAGGCAATCCACCGTAATTCTGCATGATGCATAGTTAATTTGTCGGGTAATCCAGAACAGGATAAACGTAGCTCGTAAAACAAAGGGCGACGATAGCAGAACCGTAACTTTTTATCCGGCCGGCATGACTGAGTGATCAATCGGATGTCGCGGAGGGAAAACTGCTCTTCAAATCCGTTGATGTAAAGCTCATTGAGACTTTCCCTGAGATTAAACCTGATCTCTTCATCCGTATAATTCCCGTTATGTTCGCAGACAAGGCCTCCGAACTTCTCGTTTGAATACCGGTCGTATAGCCATCCGTAGATGATGCCCGCATTGAGAAGTTCACCCTTTGTACCATTCGCAACAGCCATAATTGACTCCACAACGGCCCCGTGGGTAACATGAGATGGGTTTTGGTATTTCGTTTGCTATTCCTGGGAGAATTGAAGAGTAGGTCATTATATTAGCCATTTCGATTCCTGCCGACTTGAGAGCTAAATGGTAGGAGCCAGCATGAACTGTGATGTCACTTTCTCCGGAACCTGTGGTGACAAAGTAGTCCCTGGGAATCCTGTTGCCAACAACCAGGTTTTTTTGAAAGCCGCCAGCCTGGGCTAATTCAGGCCTCAGCAATGTGCTTAATTGCTTATTTTTCATTTACTTAATTAAGTGAATACGTTAACCATAAAGTATTATTTTTTAAACGGCGGTCAAAAATACGCTTTTTTCCAATATACAATATACCTGTCATGATTTTTTTATGTAAAAAGGAAAAATTATGATTGCCACCCCTGTTTTACGTAAACGCACTTTAATTTGATTGTTCATTGGGGTCGCGTTGTAGAGAGGGATGAGGAGTGTGAAGTTAGAGCCCTTTCCAGGTCGGGAAGATACGCTGATTTCCCCGTTAAGCATAGTGGTAAATTTTCTGCAGATGGTAAGCCCCAGTCCTGTTCCTTCAAATTGCCGGGTGAACCCTTCACTGCCCTGACGGAACTCTTCAAAAATATGCCCTGTTCGAATGCCGGGGGAATGCCCTCCCGGTATCAACCACATTTATTATAAGCAACGGGATTGATCATCCTTCGATTTTTTCGCGGAGTCTCACGGTTACCTTTCCCTGGTTCGTGAATTTTATGGCATTGGAGAGCAGTTGTGCCGATGATTTTTTCGCAGGATATTCTTTACAATATAAACTGAAGATCCTTGCCTGCGGGGTCTGAAGGTGAGCAAGGCCCTTTCTTTGCCGCTTCCCGGGTGCAAATTCTGACAACTTCACGAATAACTTCTGAAATATTCTCCTGGCTATATTTTGGAATGAAGTTTTTCCCTTCAATGGTTGTGAAATCCAGAATCGTGCTCACTGTTTCCAGAAGCCGCATACCACTCTTATTCACCACCTTTGCCATTTCCCGGTATTTTTTATCCTCAATCTGTTCGGCCAGAAGTTCCGAAAAGCCAAGGATCCCGTTTAGGGGAGTTCTGAGCTCGTGACTCATATTGGCAAGGAAAGCCGATTTAACACGGTTCATCTCTTCGGCGGTCTCCTTCGCCATCCGCAGTTCCTCTTCAAGTTTCATCCTCTCCATGCCCAGTGAAGCCTGTGTAAAAAAGGCATTCAGTAAATCGGTATCGAGAGGAGGCCTTCCTTTTACTGTAATCAGGGTCACATTGCCGAGGAGACTATTCTTATGCACGATCCCGCGGCTGTAAAATTTATCCAGTTTTAGTCTTTTTTCAGCCTGCGCACACAGGGCCCTGGGGATTTTCCCGAAAAACATTTCATACAAACCTCCCTTTATTTCATGGAAATCTCCTTTTATCAGAATATCATATACATCCGAAGGAAGGACCACTTTCTTATCATGCAGTACAAGAGATGATATGTTAGACAACCGTTCCTGGAGATCTGAAGTACTCAGGTATTCCACCTTGATCTCCTTTTTCCGGGGATCGTATGAATTTATGGAAAACAGGCATTCATTACTTATCTTTTGCAGGCATTCTCCAAGTGTTTTAAAGATGTTACCGCCCGGGGGCAGGGCGAGTATCTTAAGTGCCGTCTCGTTCAGATGTACCAGGTTTTGACGGATCCTGATTTCACGGGCCTCCGACTGTTTGCTTTCGGTGATGTCTTCCATTACCGAGAGGATACTGATCATCTTGTCATTGTGATCCATTACAGGTGAGATGAGACTTTTCAGCCAGAGGAACGATCCGTCTTTTTTTACATCCTGGATCTCTCCCTGATATGTTTTTCCCGAATTCAGATGATCCCAGGTTCTACGGTATATTTCTGCGCTTTCTTTTTTTGCTGAGAATTCCCAGCATATCTTTCCTGCTATCTCCCGGAATGTATACCCGGAAACTTCCGTAAATCTTGGATTCACATATTCGATGGCCCCTTTCTCATCGGTAATCATGATCATGGCTGTACTCTGTTCAACGGCAAGGATGAGTTTTTGCATTTCGAGCTCGGAGAGTTTTTTCCCGGTGATATCTGAGGAAATGATCACCGTTCCTTTTACCTTGCCCCCCTGGTCGATGACAGGCTGAATATTGATAAGTATCCAGAAGGTATGACCATGGTCGGTAACTGTGGATTCGGCATGCAAACCTTTTTTGTTGCGGCTGACCGTGTCGATCTTTTTGAGCAGCATTTCTGCATGGTGAGTCTGATAGATTTCATTTATATTTTGACCGGTCAGCTGTTCGGGTGTGCTGCCTACGAATTCCGCAGCCATCCGGTTGATCAGGATCACATTCCCGGAAATATCCGTATACATGATCTGTGCACCTGCATTTTCGAGGAGTACGCGATGTGTGAGTTCGCTTTCTTTCAGAGCCTGCTGGTAGAGGTAACTTTCTGATACATCCCGGAGTGTCCCGATAATTTTTCGCACCCTGCCTTCGCTGTCCCACACCAGATTTGAATTTATCTGGAAATGCCCGGCCTTCCCCTTATTGCTTCTGAGCCTGATGTGATATTGTTTTAAATATCCTTTTACCTTCAGAGCTTCCAGGTATTTGATCCGGTCATCCGGGTTCTCGTACAGGCTCAGAATGGAGGAGCCTGCCAATTCTTCCGGGCTATAACCCGTGAGCGGGAAAACCGAGGGACTCACAAACAGTATGGTTCCATCGATGGTGGTCTCAAAATAAATTTCTGTAATGGTTTCGAGAATCTCCTTGTATTTTGTTTCCGCTTCGACCGTCTGGGTTAACGGTAACAGATCCCCTTCCAAATGCTCCCGGTTAGTAATATCCATAGAATAAATCCTTCCTCCAATAATGATCTCAAAAAGGTTTTACTCAAAAAACAGGCAATTTGTTTCAATCCGGGAATTTACTTCTTTCGGGTAAGAGTGACATTGAATTTGGAAGTCATGGTCATAGGTATTTCCATGGGTTCATCCGATTCGGGAAGATCATTCAGTATAAGTTTACCATGGATCTCCTGGGAGACATTGCTCTCGATGATCAGCCCGGTCGACGGATCCAGTCTTACCTCGGAGATCTGGTTGCCGGACATGCCGATGTGGCCGGTTGAGCCGGAGATATTGATACTGTCATTCGGAGGGGTGTCAATCCGGCTGTTTATACGTATGAGGATGGCGTTGCGTGTTATTTCTTTGAGAGTAGCCGTATTATGAATCCTGAGGATAATATTTGATGAAGTGGTTGAATAGTCATAATTCCAGGACTCACCTGTTGAAACAGGATAGGAAGGGTAAATGACCGAGGCTTGTTCCATGTTCTGGACAAAGGATTCCCTGCCGAAAGTTTCTTCCATTGACAGCTTATAATTCTGCCGGGTTTCGGCATCTATACCACTCAAGGTGTCAATACCTGAAATGAGATCCCCGATCCCTTTCACATCCGTGATCCTTCCACGTTCGTCCATTCGTACAGTAAAAGGTTTATCTGTAAGGACCTTCATCATGTTATTCTGAGGGGAGGGAGGTCCTTCGGTATCGATTTCCACTGCGAACATGGTGGATTTTGTATTTATTTTAAGCTTTTTGTATTGGTACCCGAGCGTATAGATTCCATTGTTGTAATCCCTGACATGGCCGGAAAGGACATAGCTCATGTCCATGATGATCTCCTGGTCGATTCCCATTACCTTCTGTACCATACTTGTGTGAAGACTGGTTTCGGTTGTGAATTCCATCCCCGGTTTAAGGTGGTATCTCAGGTCGGCCTGCTGGGTGAAAGCAGAACTTACGAAAAACGCATACAGCAGGCTCAGTACAAAAATTTTTTTCATTGAGTATGCGATTTTCACATATAACTTAATTGTTTTCCTGTGAACGTCTCATTCCGCGAGCTCCTATTTGGGATTATTACCGGAATATTTATCGGAACCATCACTTCATGCTGATGATCTGTTCACGGTCAGGGCCCACAGAAACAAAGGTAACCGGGACCTTGAGTTCCTGTTCGAGGAATGCAATATAATCATTTAGTTCGGTGGGGAAATCGGTTTTGGATCTTATTCCTGTGAGGTTGGTATTCCATCCCTTAAGCTCGGAGTATACCGGCTTTGTATCATCTGTAAGCAGGTACGGGAACGCATCGATTTGTAAATCGCCTTTTTTGTATGCTGTTGCTACTTTTATGGTGCTGAATGAGTCCAGGACATCAGCCTTCGTCATCACGAGCTGGGTAACTCCATTGAGCATGATGCTGTATTTCAGGGCTACGAGGTCGATCCACCCACATCGCCTTGGTCTTCCGGTAGTGGATCCGAATTCATGCCCTTCCGCCCTGAGTTTTTCACCCGTATTATCGAATAATTCGGTGGGGAACGGGCCGCTTCCCACCCGTGTGCAATAGGCTTTGAAAATTCCGAGAACTTCACCTATCGTGGAAGGGGCTACACCCATTCCCGTGCAGGCTCCTGCGCAAATGGTGTTCGAGGAAGTGACATACGGGTAGGAGCCGAAATCGATATCCAGGAGTGAACCCTGGGCACCTTCGGCAAGGATCCTTTTATTCTCATTCAGGTACCGGTTGATAAGGTGTTCACTGTCAACAAATGTGAACCGTTTAAGGATTTCAATGCTGTCAAACCATTCTTTTTCATCCAGGGTGGCATCGTATTCATAATCGTACATGGAAAGAAGACTTCTGTGTTTTTCAAGGAGGGCATCGTATCTGGCCATGAAGTCAAGTTCGATGTCGCCGACACGCAATCCGTTTCTGCCGGTTTTATCCATGTATGTCGGGCCTATGCCCTTAAGCGTGGAACCGATCTTTGTTTTACCCTTGGCTTTTTCCGAGGCGGCATCGAGTGCCCGGTGTGAGGGCAGGATAAGGTGGGCTTTCCGGGAGATAATGAGATTCCGGGTTGGATCCACACCAAGGTTTTCCAAAGCAGCGATCTCCCTGCAAAATATCACGGGATCAAGCACAACCCCATTGCCGATCAGGTTTATGGTGTTTTCCCTGAATATACCCGAGGGAATATTATGAAGGACATGCTTGATATGGTTGAATTCGAGCGTATGCCCGGCATTTGGCCCGCCCTGGAACCTCGTAATCACATCGTATTTGGGAGAAAGCACATCGACGATTTTTCCCTTGCCTTCATCTCCCCATTGCAAACCCAGGATAACATCAATTTTCATTATAGAATAATTTTGATTTTAAAGGTATAGTGGAACCCACATGATCATTATTATAAAGTTACCGTTGTGTTGTCATCAATCATGCGGGTTTCATTGCAAATAATTTTATTCTTCATTTTTTTACTGCCCGGTTAATAGACCGGCATCAGGGATTTCTTCCTCTGATTTTCAGAACATACAAAACGCAAGGATGGGATAATTTGAATCCAATTATCTGGTTCCCTGCGTCTTTAACTAAACTCTATCACTTTCTTGTCAAGAGGATAAAGATAAAAAAAATCCCTCATAAGAGGGATAATTACTTCACAAAGATGAAAAAATGTTTCCGGTCATGCCTCCTTTTCCTCTTTGCTTCTTCCATAGATATAAAGGGAATGATGGGAAGGGTTAAAATTATTGAGTTCACAGGCAGTTCTTATGATCTCATCAATACGGGGATCGCAGAATTCGATCACTTTTCCGGTATTCAGGTCGATGAGGTGATCGTGTTGCATGCAGCGATATGCTTTTTCGAACTGGGCGATATTCTTGCCAAACTGATGCTTTACAACGAGATTGCAGTCTAGAAGCAATTCGATCGTGTTATACAGGGTTGCCCGGCTGACCCTGTAGTTTTTATTCTTCATGAATATATACAGGGATTCTATATCAAAATGACCATCGCGTGAATAGATCTCATCAAGAATCGCATAACGTTCGGGAGTTTTCCTGTGACCTTTCTTTTCGAGATATTCGGTGAATATCTTTTTTACAGTTTCCTTGGTTTCTTCACTGACCATAACTTAGACTAATTAAAAATAGCTTGTCAAAATAAGTAAAAATTTATGATATGGGGAATATGATTTATAATTATTTTAAATAGTTGAACTGAAAAAAGCCTTAAATATTTTGCGGATTACCATGATTAAAACATTTTGGGAAGGCAAAAGGAGGATATTAAAAAAAATTCCGGGAAGCGATTCAGTTTTCTTTAATTTCCGTTGTATCCACCCGGTGAACGCTCTCAACGCCTTTTATTTTGATGAGGTTCATGATGAGATTGTTGAGATCGCTGGTATTATGGACGTAAAGGTCGATAGTTCCCTCGAAAACACCGTCGTGACCGTGAAGATTGATTGTCCGGATATTCACGCTGAGTTCCTTGGAGATAATTGTAGTGATATTGTTATATATACCGAATTTATCGAAACCGTTTAGATGCACCCTGGCCAGATAGGAAAGGATCTTATGTGTAGTCCATTTAACGGGGATCACGCGTTCACCCTCACTTGACATGAGCCGGATGGCATTTTCACAGCTCGACTGGTGAATGATTACATTCTCTTCCTCATCGCGGTATCCGATCACTTCATCGCCGGGTATCGGATTGCAACACCGGGCAAGAGTGTAATTCCGTTCTTCCTCATTGATCTGTTCCCTGGCTACGAAGGTCTTTTTGTCGGCCGGTTTTTCAATATCCTCCTCTTTCTGCCGTATCGTTTTTCCGACTGAGACTTCCCAATACCTCACCCATTTGTTCTTTGTATTTTTACGCAGGATCTTTTTCAGATCATCAAGGGTGACAATGCCGCTGCCGATCTTGCTGTAAAGCTCATCCTTGGTATTGGAATCATACGCAGGCAACAGTTTTTTGAAGACCCGGGAACTGGGCTGCAGCTTTATCTCCTTAAGCTTTTCATCCAATATTTTCTTGCCTTTTTCGATCCTGTTCTTTGTTTCGGCCTTCAGAGCGGTTTTAATGGCTGTCTTTGCTTTGGCTGTAATGGCATAATCCAGTCGTTCCCGTTTCACTTTCTGGTTTTCCGAGGTAATGATCTCCACCTGATCACCGCTGTGAAGCTGGTAATTCAGCGGAACGAGATGGTGGTTCAGCTTTGCTCCGATTGCCTTGTTTCCTATCTCGGTGTGGATTTCATAGGCGAAGTCAAGTGCGGTTGATCCCTGCGGAAGAGTTTTGACATGGCCCTGGGGAGTGAAGATGAAGATCTCGGATGCGAACAGGTTGAGCTTAAAATCGTCCATAAACTCGAGTGCATCCGAATCGGGACTTTCGAGTAGTTCGCGTATTCTCTTTATCCATTTATCAAGTTCGGAATCGGTTGCACCGTGTTCTTTATATTTCCAATGGGCGGCGAAACCGCGTTCAGCGATCTCATCCATTCGTCTCGATCTGATCTGCACCTCGATCCACTTACCGTAGGGTCCCATAACCGTTGCATGAAGGGCTTCGTAACCATTAGCCTTGGGTGTGGATACCCAATCCCTGAGACGGTCGGGTCGGGGAGGGTAGATATCTGTGATCAGTGAATAGATATTCCAGCACTGGGTTTTCTCCGGAACTCCTCTTACAGGATCGAAGACAATGCGTATAGCCAGAAGATCAAAGATCTCTTCAAAGGTCACGTTCTTTTGTTGCATTTTGTTCCATATGGAATAGATGGATTTTGGCCGGCCGCTGATATCAAATTTAATATGGTTCTTTTCAAGTATGTCAATGATGGGAAGGGAGAACTTGTTAATCAGGTGAATGCGCCTTTCCTCGATGTCCCTGAGTTTCGCAGTTATCTCGTTATATATTTTCGGATACCTGTATTTCAGGCTGAGATCTTCCAGTTCGGTCTTGATGGCATAGAGTCCGAGGCGGTGGGCCAGGGGGGCAAAGAGGTAGATGGTTTCCCCTGAAATCTTTATCTGTTTATGTCTGGGAAGTGAATCGAGCGTGCGCATATTGTGAAGCCGGTCGGCAAGCTTGATGAGGATTACCCGGACATCCTCCGAGAGTGTGAGGAGCATTTTACGGAAGTTCTCAGCCTGCAGGGAAGAGTTGGTATCAAAGACACCGGATATTTTGGTGAGCCCGTCAATGATGGTGGCGATCTTCTTTCCGAACTGGGCCTCGATATCATCCAGTGAATAATCCGTATCTTCGACAACATCATGCAGGAGGGCTGCGACGACCGATTTCACACCAAGGCCGATCTCATGGTTGACGATTTTGGCGACGGAAATGGGATGTACGATATACGGCTCACCGGATTTTCTTCTCATACTCCGGTGGGCATCAGAGGCAAAATTAAAAGCCTTGATGATCAGCTTCTTGTCTTCCTCAGTATTACAATGTATACAATTGTTAAGGAGATCATCAAACTGCCGCTGAATATCCGTCTGTTCTTTCTTCTCTATTACCGCCATCCTTCGTGTTGTTGGTAAGGATTTGATACACTGCAAAGGTAGTGATTTTATTCGACATAAGAGCCCGCGTTGTCAGGGATAAAAGACGGTTACATGCCCGGTTCTCTCAAGCCTTGTTCCGGTGAAAGCCTTGTATTGGATGTGATAAATATAAACGCCTTCCTGCGCCATATTATTGCCGTTGATGGAACCATCCCAGCCTGTTTCAGGGTCTTCGGTGGTAAATACAGGGATCCCGTTCCGGTTATAGATCACCATGAGGAATTCGGAAGGCACGAAGTCGAATACCGGTGCAAAATGGTCATTTTTTCCGTCACTATTAGGTGTGAATGCATCGGGAATAAAGGTGATATGGGTGCTGACCCTGACAGTCATCAGGTTGGATCTTGATTTAATCCCCCCCGAATTCCGGATGGCCTCAACGTAGTAGGTGAGTTCACCGGAAAGATGGTGGGTTGAAATGCCTGTCTGGCGGTCTGTCCATGTTGTCACACCGGGACCTGTTGAGGCAAGCCGGGTAAAGGTACCGTCTGTTTCCTCCCGGTAAATGTTATACTCCATAACCCCGACCTCCCATTCTTCATATCTGTTCCATGCGAGCCTGACGCCATCTCCCAGGGTGTCACCCTTCAACAGGATATTGACGGCAATGCCTGAAGTGCCGATCACATTACCACAACCATTCACAGCTCCTATTTTATAATAATACATCTCCGAGGAAGTGATGATATTGTCAGTAAAGACATATTCGGGTGATGTCAGTGCATTGACTGTTGCGACCTCCTGAAAATCGGAAACAGGGTTGCTTGACCTGAGAAGGCTGAAATCACTGACCTCCCCGTTGGGTGTATAGGCAAAAGAGACATCCACGGTATTTTCGGACGGAACGGTGGCATAATCGATACGTAGATCCGGAGGCGAAACCGGCATGACCGTATATTTGGAGGCAATATTTGAGGTAGAAACGAGACCGTCGTTTTTCACAGCCTGGATGAGATATCTGTATCCCGTGAATTGGGTTATCCCATAATCATAATAAAGGCTGTCGGAAGGGCTTACCCCGGAAAGAACCTCGAATGGGGAATTGTTGATACTTCGCAGGATCCGGTATCCGGATACATTAGTACCCCATCCCTGGTAAAGGTTCCAGGTAATCAGAATCCTCTCCTGGCAGGAATCATATTGAAGGTTGTTGAAGATCGTACTGTGAAGTCCCGGTTTCCGGATGCTTTCGTTCCATGAAGAGTCAACCGCGGTAACACTGTAAAGGATGCTGTGAGTTCCCGCACCGCCATTAACGTGGGTATACATGGATGTGCCGGCGGAGACAGAATCGAATTTCACACCCTCGTACCCGTTAATCGTTTTTATTTCATAGTAAAGGTAATACTGCTCTACGTCTGACGACGGGCTTTCCGTCCAGTAAATGAGCGAATTATTTGTGGCCGTATCGACGGTTACATAGGTTATGTATGCCCTCTCAGGCGGTGTTTTATCCTGTGCATTAAGCCGGATGCCTGTAATGAAGAGCACGAACAAAAATATATATCCTATGATCCGTTTCATCATTCCTTGTGTTCGCAGTTAATACAACGCCGAAATACCCGTTGGCTATTGTTTTGCGAAGCATTAAAAATACTCTGATTCATATTGAATTGCAAGAAGTTTTTTCAAACCGGGAGGCAATGATCCGAAACGGCCGGAAAATATAGGTTGACTTTCTGTCCCCTGTGGAGATCTGCGTCAAAAGGGAACTCCTGGTTGTTCTTTTTTATCGCGTGTACAATGCAGTTCAGGTTTACCCCGTATTTCTGAACAAAGCCACTCAGGGCAATGTTAATTCAAGGTACTTTAATACGGGGATTTAAGTTTCAGGATGAGAGCTGAATTTTCCGGGTAAAATTTTACTCCTGTTCTTATTATACTATTTTTGCGTTGACATGAAACTAACCTGGCTCCCTGAAAGAATAAGACACCTCCAGCTAAGATACATCCCAAAGAGGCAGCTCATCCTTGCACTAAGTGCGATTGTTGGACTGGCGGCCGGGGCTGCGGCTGTCGTCATCAAAAATATGGTTCACCTGCTGAAGGAAGTTCTAACCACGGGATTCGCAGGAAATTTTCAGCACTATCTTTATTTCGTTTTTCCGATTGCGGGGTTGCTCATCGTCATGATCTTCATCAAATATATTAACAGGAGATCTGTGCAGCATGGCATACCCAGTGTTCTTTATGCCATTTCAAGGAATAACGGTATTATTCACAGTCATAACCTGTATTCATCCATCATTACCAGTGTGCTCACTGTCGGATTCGGAGGGTCAGTGGGATTGGAGGGGCCTACAGTTGCCACGGGCGGGGCATTGGGTTCACTTGCCGGGCGCCTGACCAAGCTCACTTACAAGGAAACAATCCTGCTCATTGGCTGTGCCGCAGCAGGTGCTATGTCAGCTATATTTAAAGCGCCGATCGCGGCGATCGTATTTGCCCTGGAAGTGATTATGCTCGATCTTACCATATTCAGTATGATCCCCCTTCTGATCGCTTCAGCTACAGCTGCCCTTACCTCGTATTTTTTCCTGGGACAGAATTTCCTGTATTCGTTCGAGATACAGGAACCCTTCAGACTCGGTGATTTTTATATTTATATCATACTCGGCATTGTCTGCGGATTTACATCTGTCTACTTCATCCGGATCTTTATTTTTATTACCGAATGGTTCGATAAGATCAAGTCCTGGGTGAAACGCCTCATATTCGGAGGCGGAATGCTGGGCATTATCATTTTCTTTCTGCCTTCCCTTTACGGTGAGGGATACGAAGAGATCAACAGGGCACTGCATGGCGATTACGGGTTTCTTTTCAATGGCACTTTTTACTCCACGCTGGGTGGAGATACCTTTTTTATCCTTCTTTTCCTCTTTCTAATGATCATTTTCAAGAGCATCGCCACCACACTGACTTTTGCTGCCGGTGGAGTGGGAGGTGTCTTTGCGCCTTCCCTGTATACAGGTGCAAATGTAGGGCTCTTCCTGGGGGTGATACTCAATCACCTGGGGATCCATGTCTCTCTAAGCAATTTTGCCCTGGTGGGAATGGCCGGATTGATCTCGGGCGTCATCCATGCCCCGCTGACGGCCATCTTTCTCATCGCAGAACTGACCGGAGGTAATGAACTTTTCATGCCACTTATGATCGCTTCCACCATTTCATACGTCACAACCCGTATGTTTGTCAAGAACTCGGTTTACACGGTTCAGCTCGCCCGTCGCGGTGAGCTTATGACTCATCATAAAGACAAGAATATCCTGCTGATGATGAAGGTCTCCGAACTTATCGAGACAAACTTCAGCAAAATCCACCCGGAAGATAAACTGGGTGATCTTGTGAAGACCATTAAGGACAGCCACCGTAATATTTTTCCGGTGGTCGATGAGCATGGAATGTTCAAGGGGATCGTGAAAATGGACGATATCCGTCATATCATGTTCGATGCCTCACTATACGACAAAACGAAGGTAAAGGATCTCATGTTTATGCCGGAGAACATCATCCAGTATGATGAACCCATGGAAAGTGTGGCCAGAAAATTTCAGGAAAGCGGGCGCTATAATATAGCCGTTCTGAAGGAAGGAGAATACCTTGGTTTCGTTTCCCGCGCAAAAGTTTTTTCGTCCTATCGCGAAATGCTGAAGCTGTTTTCGGATGAGTGAGAGGAATTGTGGAATTCAAATTGCGGATGCCGGAAGAATTTGGTGATTTGGTGAAGTGGAAGAGGAACACAGATTTGACGGATTTGTGCTGATAATCATGGATGAAGAATTTTTGGTGAATGGAATTGAAACCATTTCAAACAATATCAAACCATATTAAAAAATCCGTGAAAATCCGTTCCGATGGCCATCGGAATCCGTCAAATCCGCGTTCCTCTTCTCTCAAACCATTTCAAACCACCTCAAACCATTTCAAACCATTTCAAACCATTTCAAACTAGAATGCATCCTGAATGGGTAGGATACCGGCTCTTTTTCTACCCAGTCGTGTTAATTCCCTTCTTTGGTAAGATTTTTCACTTCGTCAAACATCGCCTTAAAACAAGCGACTTCTGACTCACCGGGATTTTTAGGGTCATTGCGACCATAGAATTCATCCAGGAAATTATCAACTCCCGACCATGTGGTCTGGATCACGCCCTGAAAATTTTCCTTCATCCCGGTTGCTGCCTGTTGCCTGAACCGGATCATATTTTGTGCCTGTTTTAGTCCGACTTCAACCTTACGGTAAGGGCAGGATGCCACACGGAATCCTTTCATGGCAAACATAACCGGTGACGGATCGGCTCTCTCA
This sequence comes from uncultured Bacteroidales bacterium, assembly GCA_963771005.1. Taxonomy (GTDB): domain Bacteria; phylum Bacteroidota; class Bacteroidia; order Bacteroidales; genus DASQZK01. Next base: position 1,148,059 of record CAVYRO010000002.1, on the reverse strand, counting down.
TAGTGCCAGTCACAGATGAAAACATCCTTAGGTATCATGTCGATGGCCCGCCAGGTATTGTTCATACTGGCTTCCCACATACCCATACCGGTGGTCTTTCCATCGATGAGGCGATCACCCCATATCCACAGTTCCCTGTTCTGCAAGGCGAGGTGATCATGAATGGTCCTTACTTCCCCGGCGAAAAGTTCAGCCTTGTCACATCCGGAGCATCGCGGGCAATTTTCATTTCCTATATAAAAAACTTCATCCATGCCGGCATGGAAGGCATCCGCCTCGAAAATATCGCAAATCTCGTCTATCACATCGAAAAGGATTTCATGGACTCCCGGATGAAGAGGGCAGTAACTTTTACAATACAAACCGTCGGGATTTGGCCATTCATATTTTTCCGGGAACTTAACTTCCGGATTTTCATCAAATTCAGGAAAAGCTCTCAGTAACATTCCCGGGTGGTTTGCCCAGGACTGGTGTCCGAGCAGGTTAATCTGGGGAATGAGCCTGATGTTCTGTTCCCTGCAGGCTTTAACAATCTTTTTAACGTCTTTTTTTGTCAACGGATCCTGCCCCTGTAATTCCGGGTGGGACTTGAATTCATACTGGTATCCGATCATGACGATAAGGGTATTTATTTGACGCGGGGCAAGTTCTTCGCCAATAAACTTCACGAATTCGTCCAGCCCTTCGGATGATGGGGCTCCGCAGCAAAATCCCCTTACGGGTATGGAGTTGTCGGGGATTATATCCCCGGCAGAAGACAGGGGGAGGGATGTCATCAGAAAAAATAAAAGGGTGAGGGGAAGAAATGTGTATTTTTTCATGGCTTTGGGTTACTTTCATTATACCGGATAGATCAAATTACATTAATTTCTCTGATTGTCAAAATTTTCACTTAAGTTATCTGCGGGTCCTCCTGGCTGATGAGTTTGGGAGGATATTTGCTATCGTGAATATATGCTTTAATATATTGAAATTAAAAGCGATGAGGGCATTGTTAATAACTTTTCATCAAAAAGTTGAAAATGGGACGCTGAGATAATTGAGGTGAGATCTATTAAGGGCAGGCGGTTGGACGGCGGGGGTGGGGACCCTCTTTAAACCGAAATTCATCTTAAATATCATAATCCCCGCCCTATGCCCAATCACCAAAAACCAACCCTCACAATCAGACTGACATTCATTACTCAGCCCTATTTCAGTAACAATAGTTCGTTTAAAAAGACATAAAATTCTTATTTAGTATCAGAAAGAAAACCCAAGGGTCATCGGGTTTTCTGGCAAACACTATTTACAATGAAATAAGTAGTTAAATAACTTGATTAAGTTATTAAAAATCAGTGATATAATAGAATAACCACAATCTATTATCAATAAACGACCCTGTAGATAATTCTTACTCCGGCACCCAAACGGTCCTTTCTCCCCGTGTTCTCAGCCAATTAATCTCTCATGTATTGGAATTAACTGTCATAATCCTGTATATTTACTCTTCGCCTTTAATCTTATACAAGTATTCCATGAAAAAGCCCGCCCTAATCTTCTCAGCATTCCTGGGTCTCATACTCACCTTCCCACTTTCAGCTATCTTTTACCTCGCCTGGAAAATCGTGAAGCTGCCATTTGTCGTTTTTGACCTCTTCGACTGGCTTTCGCAGCATCTTCCGGGTCCTGTGATCACCGGAGCAATAGAATCCATGGTGACCATTATACGGATATTTCATCTCGGCCCAACGGCGACGGTGGCTAAAACCGCCGAGCAGACCATGGCTGTGATCATCTTCCTTGCAGGCGGATTCGTCATAACTCTTGTCATCCGGCTCATCATTGGCTGGCAGCGTCTCTCACCAAAATGGCCTGCTACGATCATGGGCGGTCTTGCCGGGATCCCGGTACTCCTTGTGAGCCTTGGAGAGGGAACGCGCCTTCCGGCAGGGATGTTTTTATCGGGGCTGTGGATCCTTTTCATGTACGTTGCATGGGGACATACCCTGGGATGGGTCTTCCAGGTACTCGACGGTATGCCGGCAGAAGGGGAGGCATCCGCAAACACCGGGCGGCGTAAATTTCTCTATCGACTGGGAGGCATAACAGCCGGTATCACCATCCTTGGTGTGGGTATAGGGGCTATGATCAGAAAAGAGGAAACGGATGAAGGCTCCCGATGGTCCACAGGCCATCCGTTACCCAATGCCGCATCGGATATGGAACCTGCGCCCGGAACGCGCCCTGAGTTTACCTCTCTTGAAAAGCATTACCGGATCGATATAAATACCATGCCGCCCGATATCCGCGAGGATAAATGGAGACTTCAAATCACGGGTCTTGTGGAAAATGATCTTAGACTGGCACTGGACGAGATTAAAAATCATAAGGTGATGCACCAGTTCGTTACCCTTGAATGTATCTCCAACTATATCGCCGGTGACCTAATAAGCACCACCCGCTGGACCGGCGTTAGCCTGCAGAATCTTCTCCCCGGTTTCGGGTTAAGGGATGGGGCAGCCTTTCTTGCCTTCACCGCTGCTGATGGATTTCGCGAGTTCGTATCACTCGAAGATATACGAAACGATAAACGGATCATGCTATGCTATGCCTGGGATGGTGTTCCGCTTACGCGGAAACATGGTTTCCCGCTGCGGATCTATATTCCCGATCATTACGGAATGAAGCAGCCCAAATGGATCGAAAAAATCGAGATTACCGCTGACAACGGCGACGGTTACTGGGTAAAGCGCGGGTGGGACAGGGAGGCGAGGATCAGGGCCACCTCTGTGATCGATACGGTTGCCGCAGACCATGTCTATACCGATGAGCAGGGCGTCAGGCGGATCCCTGTCGGAGGGATCGCATTCGCCGGCGCCCGGGGGATCTCGAAAGTTCAGCTCAAAACCGATGACGGCCTATGGCAGGAAGCCCGGCTCCGGCCCCCGCTCTCTGAAACAACCTGGGTGATATGGAGGATAGATATTCCGTATGCACAAGGACGGCACCGGTTCACGGTGCGTTGTTATGAAGGCGACGGTACACCGCAGATCGAAAAGGTCTCCAAGCCGCATCCTTCGGGGGCTACCGGGCTCCACTCTGTGGAGAAGATCGTATGAATTACCTGAAGAGTGAACACGGATCCCGGCCCTTCCGGATCCGTCTTCCACTTTTTCTTCTCAAAAAATCCTAAAAAATTAGGATTGACAAGTCCTCTCCCGGGATGTAATTTAACGCCGTCCTATCAAGAAACTCCTGTTATGCTTACCAGCTTGTGGAAGAGAAGGAAAATGGCGGAGATCCCTGCAGATATTCCTGTGATCATCGACGAAACGGAATCCTTTGAGGGTCATAATTTAACCCGATGCACCTATTATTCTGTCGAAAGCGGTACCCCCATGGCACGCCAGCCGTTCGGAACGGATCCGGCTGCCGGATCTTTTCTGTTCGAGGACAAGCAGACCGTTATTGTGAAGGCCCTGACGGGAAGACATTTCCGTCACCATTCCGAAATATCTCAGCTGATCGGATCGATCGAAAAGCATGATGATTTTTTCGTGAATATCAATACCATTCACCTCCCCAACGAGCTATTCGAGATGGAAGTATATTGCCGGAGAGGATCCGTGTACAGGATCAGGGCCGATTTGTTCCGCATGGCAGTCGCCTTCAGGCGAAATGAGATCAGCCTTGAGGAATTCATTCCCGAAACTAAACCTTCCATGATCCATTTCTCGGAAAGTGAAACCCGGGTATTCGAAGCCTGGGAGCATCGTCAAATAGGGTTGGCCTTCGAAAACTACCACATAAAACGGGATCTGGCATTATCGTTCGATCCGGCATAACCGGTAAAATTGGAATGAGTTCATTAAGTGTAACACTTATCGATGCGAACGGGGGTGATTCGATTTTCATTGAGAGCATTGGAAATGACGGCAGGTCACATTATGCACTCATCGATTCCTCGGATACGCCTTATTTCCGTTCCACCTATTTTTTTCTGAAAAAACATTTCAGTCGCGAGAGCCGCTACCCGGCACCTGATGAACCGCTTTTCGATTTCGTGCTGCTATCGCATGCACATGCAGACCACGGACAGGGTCTGAAATCAATCATGCGTGAATTCGGAACGAAAAATTTCTGGTACCCCAAGCCGGGTTCCTGGGCAGGTATGACATTACTGATCGACTTCGCCAACCGTTCAGACCGTATCGGATTCCACCAGGCCGTCGATCACAGCAAGCGGGTGCCTGATCTCGGTGATGTAAGCATCGGGATCCTTAACCCGGTTCACGATTTTCAATACAGCCGGGGTGAAGATGTAAGCTCGGTCGTTCTCCGGCTCACGCTGGGATCCCACACGGTAATCCTTCCCGGCGACTCGGTTATGGGAGCGTGGCTGAACCGCCTTAAAATGTCCGATATCCGATTCTTCAAAATCCCACGGTCCGGGATAACCGGTAGCCATCCCGCCATTTCACAAAATGATTTTTCCCGGATCCCCGAACCAAAAACCATCCTGGGCATCAGTTCATCCGATCCTTCCGCCGGAACTGACGGTGGAATTAAAAGTCTGTTCAGTCACGAAAATTTCGTCATACTCAATACGGCACTTCATTCGAATATCACGTACCGGACGGATGGGGATAAGGATGAGGTGGTTTATTTGAAGTGAGGAAGTTATGAGGTTATGGAGTTATGGAGTTATGAGGTTATGGGTTATGATGCTATATTTTTTCCATTTTTTTCCAAAATCAGGGTAACAAATCTCCCCCCACCTTAATAAAGCGGTAATTGTTAACCAAAACTCAGAACTCATGAAACAATTACCCGTTAACCGGAAAATGAAGGACTTCGAGTCCTTTGGGCTGCAAAATATTCTCAGTAAGGCCATGATGTCAAAAATTATTGGGGGCGACGGAGGAGATCCTGGAGAACCTCAGGATCCGCCCGATGAGGGAAATCCGTGATTGCATAAAAATGCCGTTCGAATGTTAAAAGAACGGCATTTATTTTTTCAAATCAGGGAAGGATGGTTACTTTGTGGCGGTAAATCACCTTCTTTTGATCTTGAAGCCTATATATATCATATTAATTTCTGTGTTCCTGGGTTGTTTCGGAAATCTGGAAGCACAGGACCCTAATGATTTGGATTCTTTATTCCATCAATTTCTCCGTTTTTATAACAAGGGAGAATATTTTGAAGCCAAAAAATGTATTATCCCCCTGGTGCAGCTGGATACGTCAGAGATGCCGGTAGATCCCTGGGTCATTTATAATGATGCCGGATTGATCTGTGCTCGTCTGGGACAGCCAAACAGGGCTCTGTGGTATTATGATATGGCTGAAAAATACTGCATTCTGCCTGAGGAAGACCCTTACCCGCTTATCAGCAATTATAATCACAAGGCAAATCTCTACCATAGTCTGAATGATCTCAGAAAAGCCTCCTTATATTTCGACGCTGCAATTAATTTGCTTTCAGAATATGGGACAAAATCGCCGAAGTACTTGAATACACTATCCATGCTGCAGCTGAATTACGGAAATCTTCTCTATGAGTTTAAAAAATATGATGAAGCACGTAATTATCTCAATAAGAGCCTCAAAATAAAACGTTCTTTGAATCAATCCTATATTTTCAGTGTATATCTAAACCTGGCGAGGATTTCAGACAGGGAGGGGAAGTTTGATGCAGCGGAACATTATTATGCACTCGCTATTGCGGAAGCCACAAAAGAGGTAGGTGAGGGTCAGAAACAGCTTGCCGGCATTTATGTTGAATATTGTGAAATGCTGACAATGACGGAGCGATATGAACGTGCAGAAAGATATATTGACCGTGCCATAGACATATATATTCAAAAGTATGGTTTTCATCATCCGGCCACGGCAGCGGCTTACCAGATCTGTGGTGATCTGTACTTCGCCCAAAACAAATATCTCCGGGCGCTGGAAATGTATCAGACCGCTCTGCGATCATTGTATATTGATTTCGATGTCAGGGATATTCATAAAAATCCCGGCAGGGAAGGATCATTGCATGAAACCCGCGCCATCACCATTCTTTATCACAAGACGCGGGCACTTAACGGTATGGCCGATTCAACCGCTTCACCGGAGGGCAAACAGAAATTCCTGGGCTCGGCGCTCGAAGCCATCAATACCGCCATTTCCATCAAAGACGAGATCTCCATGCGCTATGCTTCCGGGGAGAGCCGCCTCATTCTGGCCAACGAGGAAAAGGGGATCTATATGGCGGGGATCCGGGCTGCGTTGAAATTGTACGAGTTGACCGGGGAGGAAGGATTCCTGAATAAGGCCTATCTGATGGGATCGGAATGGAAGGCTTACGAACTGAACAGGAAGCTGAACACGCGCGAATATGTACACAGGCTTGCCGGATCGGACACCCTGCTCCGGGCGTTGCTGGAGGCGGATGAAGAGATCAGTTCCTTCAACCGGATGGTCAACACGGAGAAAAGCAAAATGGATCGCGATACGGCTTCGCTGGTTGTTTGGGAGAACAAATTATTTCATTTAAACCTCCGGATGGATTCCCTCCAGGCCCTGGCGAAGTCCAAACCCTGGTACAGCAGGTTGTACCCGAACACATGGCCCCCCGGGATCCGCGAAATACAGGAAAAACTGGGAAGCCGGCAGACGCTCATTGAATATGCCCTCCCTGCGGAAGACGGGGAGGAAAAAGATTTCTACATTTTCATCATCGACAGGAAAAACGTGCATTATGCCGAAGTAAATATGGATCTGTCATTCCGGGACGATGTCCGGTTCTGCAGGCAGTACATGGATCATTTCTCGCTATATTCGGTCACGCCGGAAACCAACGACAGTCTTGCGATGGCGCTGTACCGGTTTTACCTCCGGTTTTTCAGGCCAGTCGAAAAATACGCGGAGCATAAGGAAATTCTTGTGATCCCCGACGGCGCCGTGAATTACATCCCTCTGGAAAGCTGCATTACCTCAATTCCCCCAGGGGAAAAGCTAAATTTTGCCGGCCTCCCGTACCTGATCTATCGGTATGAATTTTCCTACCTGTATTCCTCGGGCATGCTGTTTTCCGGTGGAAAGACCCCTTCGAAAGATGAAAAAGTCATCTCGTTCACTCCCTTTGCGTCGGATGATGCCCGTGCAGAAATTCAGACACTGGCAGGTTCCGGCGAGGAATCCGGGATGCTTATGGACCTGTTCGGCGGGACCTGGTTCAGGAACGAAAAGGCCACCGTGCAGAGCTTTCTCTCTTCCGGGTCGGGCGATGTCATTTTCCATTTTGCCATGCATGCGCAAAACGAGGAGGACAACGCCGAGGGAAACTACCTCCTTTTTTCGGGACAGGGAAAGTTGTTCGACTATGAGATCTCCTCCCTGGACCTTCATTCCCCGCTGGTGATCCTCAATGCCTGCAACACCGGAACCGGGAACCTGAACAACGGCGAAGGCATGCTATGCCTGACCCGGAGTTTCATGGCTGCCGGCGCCGGGTCGGTGGTACATACCCTCTGGCTCGCGGATGACGGTTCCAGCCCGTTGATGATGAACCGGTTTTACAGGAAGCTTGCCGCAGGCAAACCGAAAAACACTGCCTTAAGGGAAGCTAAGCTGGAATACCTGGATAAAGCCCCGCCCTTTTTGACCAATCCGTATTTTTGGTCGGGTTACCAGCTGGTGGGGGATACCAGCCCGGTGCGGTCGAAGCCGTGGCTGTTACTGGCGGCTGAAATTCTTGCGGCTGTATTGATGATTTTCCTTGCGGTTCGCGCCGGATCTAATATGGATCCGCGTTCCTCTTCTTCCTGATGTGTTCAACCTTCCGAAGGAGCCTGCCGGCCTTATCACGGTAACTTCCTTTTTCCTCACTCAGGTCCGATAAAAGGGCTTTGGCCTCATCCGGCCTGTACAGTTTCAGGTAGCAGAGACTTAAGTACCACCTGGCCTCGGTCTGGTATGTTCCGTAATGAACTTCATTGGCCGTATAGCGGTCCAGGATGCCGGCGGCGGAATGATAATCGCCGAGGGCCATCTTTGTCAGGCCCGACATAAAGATACCGGTTTCCGATTCTTGTCCGGGAGGAGTAACGGAGAGAAGGCTGTCGGAGGATTCATACCGGTTCATGCGGTAATCGTTCAGGGCTTGGGTCAGCGGATCGTTCTGCGGCCGGATGTTTTGGGAGCGGGTAACGAGCGAAGTGACCTGCAGGGGTTGGTAGTACCGGTCGAATAGTTTGTCGGGAGAGGGGGGGATCAGTATGGATTTCAGTAACAGTGCAGCGAAAATGAGCGTGGCGGCGATCCCCGGCCAGAGGAACCTGGCGACATTAGATACCGGGGTTTTTCCAGGGTTTGCCTTGGGATTGGGCGAGCCGGAAAGGTACACTTTATGATCGGCCAGCAATTCTGCGGAACGGTCCGGCTCTTCATAGGCCCCGATAGATTCTTTGGCCAGCCGGCGAGCTTTTTCGAGATCGTCGCCCGACAAAATATCATCCATATCCACAAGAGTGTTGAGATCGTGATCAATTTCATTCACGATCTGAAATTCATTCTGCAGGGCCTCGTTTTGTTCCAGATCGGCTTCAAAGGCCTGTCGTTCCTCCTGTGTCATCTCATCGTGGAGGTACCTGAGAATGGTATGCAGAAATACAAACTTCATAATCTGCTGATTTTTTCAGAGAAATCGGGGATAATATCCCTTAGTATATTCATGTTTCTGTCGTTTCTCACCAGGATCTCCATAAGCGTCTTCTGGCAGATGTATTTCTTCTTCCGGAGGTACGCGTAAGAGAATCCGAGCGTATCGGCGATCTGTTGTTGGGGAACCTCGTCCCAGAACATCCGCATGATCTTCTGACAATTCTGCCCTAATTTATAAAAGCTCCGGTCCAGGAGTTCCCGGATGATCTTCCTGTCGTAATTCTCGCTGAAATCGGCTGGTGCCGGGTCGTCGCCCTTGCGGAACCGGTAATTGCCGGAGATCCTCTTCTTCTCCAGGGTAAGTTTCCATTTGTTTTCGCAAATCGCGAAAAGAAAGGATTTGAACTGGCAGGTTAGTTCAAATCCGGGATCATCCACTCTGATAAGGATCACCGAAACGGCTTCGTTGAACATATCCCGGGCATCCTCCCTGTTCCCTCCCTTGTGGCAAACGATGTATTCGACCAGAGTAAAATACCTTCTTCTCACGTAACTCATCACGTATTCATCCCGCTTCCTCAGGCCCGTTATGATCTCACTGTCGGAATACATTAGCTCCTTTTTGAAACTCAGGTCGAGTCTAAAAGTAAGAAAAAGATAAAGTTGTAGCAATAGTAGGTAAAGATTTTTACAGGATTTGGATTGTTTGATCCGTATTTGTTCAGTTTCACGTATCCGCTTTCATGCAAGGCACAGGAACATCGAATGCTGAATCTCGAAATTAAGCTGAGAGTGGACGGAATGATTTTCATGATGGATTGGTCCCCCGTGTTATCCGTTTTTAGCACAATGGATATCAGATTTTTCGCTCTTTCTCCCATCTTATTTTTCCACATCCCTGACCATTGATCAAATGGATCGTTATCCGTTTTCCGCCTCCTAAAATATTATTAGAAAAAAAATGGGAAAAACGGGGTAACAATCCATGGATCATCTTAATCAAGTGGCGGAAGGGTTACTTTTTTGAACCCATGAATGAATCCGAAAAATCGCTGAAGTATGAAAAAAGCATTATCAAAGCGGGAGCTTGAGATCATCAACCTACTTGCAAACGGACATACGGTGTCCGAAATTTCCACCCGGTTAAATATTTCGGAATCAACCGTAGTCACCCATAAAACGAATATTCAAATGAAACTGGACGCCAGGAATAGTTGCCAGGTTATATATTTGTGTTCGAAGCTTCAGCTTTTGGCATAGTGAAATAAGCCTGGATGAAAAGGGGTTAAAGCCGGCGGAAATGCCACGGAATATACCTATATTGCCTCTACGAGCGGGCTGGTGGCTGTGAATGTTAAAAAGACAGGGTCTCCGGACAGTTTGTATTACATCCATTGCGATTACCTGGGATCGATAATGGCCCTGACCGACAGTCTGGGAAATATTGTTCAGGAATACTCATATGATGCCTGGGGAAGACGAAGAGATCCGGATAGTTGGGATGAGGCTGATACGAGAAACAACCTGATAGTCGAGAGGGGCTATACGGGTAATGAACACCTGGATCATTTCGGGTTGATCAATATGAACGGGAGGGTGTACGATGCATTGCTGGGAAGATTTTTAAGCCCGGATAATTATGTGCAGGAGCCGGGGAACTCGCAGAATTTTAACCGGTATGCTTATTGCCTGAATAATCCCCTATCTTTGATGGACCCGAGCGGGTATTCGTGGCTTAGTGATAACTGGCGTACTCTGCTAACTGCGGCTATTGCTATTACAGCTACAGTAGTAACCGCAGGGATACTGGCACCTGCTGCGGGTACGGTTTTATCTGCAGCAACAGCCGGACAATTTATGACGGCTGCCGTGGTATACGGAGCTGTGGGAGGTTTTGCCGGGGCTTCTCGGGGGCTCTGCTTGGCGGGGCGGATCTTGGCCAGGCGTTTAAAGCGGGGGCTGTAGGCGGAGTCATAGGAGGCGCCAGCGGGTTCCTGGCATTGGCTTCTGGATCGGTAGCCGGGTCCGGTGTAGGAGCAATGCTTGAACGATCTGCCAAACACGCTTTTTCCAATGCATGGCTGAACGGCATAACCGGGCAAAACATGAAACACGGGTTTATCACAGGAGCACTGTCATCTTTCGGTAATAATCATATTTCCGGTAAGACGCATGTTTATGCGCTCAGGGTAACTGCCTCTGCCGTTTTGGGCGGAACCGTCGAAGAAGTTGGCGGAGGTAAGTTTGCGAATGGGGCAATTACTGGAGCGTATAGCATGTTGTTTAATGATATGATGCATGAGATGAAGGAAAGGGCCGCAAACGGAGAGGAACCGCCAGGAGATCTTGCTGAGACTCGAAAATATGGATTCTGTGGTCAATGTCATAATCCTCAAAGCCCTCTTTTTTACTATCCGGATTAATTTCAAGCAAGGAAAGATGCCATACTGGTTAAAGGTTGGGCTGGGTTTATGGCAGGCGGAATGATAAATGCCACTATAACAGGTGATACGGTTACAGAAGACTTAATTAGTCAAGCACAAAAGCTTTATCCAAATAAAGCCGGAACAACGCAATTGCATCATATTTTCCCTGAATACCTTGGAGGTGCAGCAGATGGTGCTCTTGCTCCTAAGGGTCATAATGAACTGGCTCAAAACTAACAATATCCGGCAGGTTCAATATGTGGCTGATCATAAAAGCATCCGAAGCACCGAGAGTTACCGGGGCCAGGATCTGACGGATCTGACAAAGCAGATGGAACTGTTCCATCCTCTCAAATAAAATCACACAATCAGACACATACAATCTTGATAACGCAAAATGCGACATCAAGATTAATTAAATTAAGTAAATTTACAAATGTCAAACACTAAACAAATGGCAAAAGCTACCAACAAGATTGCAATACCGGACGAGATTATAACAAGCAAGATATACTTAGTAAAAGATAAAAAGGTGATGTTGGATGAAGATCTGGCAGAGCTATACGGGGTCACTACCGGTAACCTTAACAAAGCTGTGAAAAGGAATATATCACGCTTCCCGGATGACTTTATGTTCCAGCTCACAAAGGAGGAGTTCGATATCTTGCTCTTCCAAATTGGAATATCAAGTTGGGGTGGTCGTCGAACACCTCCATACGCGTTTACCGAGCAGGGAGTTGCAATGTTATCAGAAGTGCTTAACAGCGAGAGGGCCATAAAGGTAAACATCCAGATCATGCGTGTATTTACCAGGGTACGTGAGATCCTGACAGATAATTTAAGTATAAGACTTGAGATAGAGGAGATAAAAAAGACACTTATAAATCAGGATAAAAATATAGAGCTTGTCTTCAGTTACCTTGACGAGCTGATAGAGAAGCATGAGAATCCCAAACCCAGGAAAGCAATCGGGTTTAAGACTTCCGGTAACGACAAATCATAATCCCCCGCAGCCTACGCTGCCTGCTTATTTTTTGTCATGCTTTTTGTCCCCTCTCACATGCAGCACAGTATTTTGTTGGCTTTTGGAGTTGTTTAATGATAATAAGGTAAAAGCCAAAAAACAAAGAGCTGCGCCGACGCTGCCAACAAAAAGACATGGCCAAAAAATAATCCTCCCAAGCTATATTAACATAATGCGGCATTATAGTACCCGCTACTTATTATTAGGAACATCCCGTAAACAGGCCCTTTCCCCTTTAAGACGTTCTTCCTGTCAACCGATGGCGGGTCCTATAATAGCATTATGCTAAATAGCCCACCGCTTCGATCCAGGCCCATTGCTGAAACCCGGGAAAACCACTTCGAACCGGGCTCAATCCCCCGGCAAACCTCGACCAAAGCTCTGAAGGCTCATTTTAACCGCTTAGAGCAAAGGTAAAGCCACCGGCCTTTCCCCGCGCAAGGTCAAGCCCAGGGGTTTTGAAGAAAAAATTTTATGTCGCATAAACCGGGTATTATCCTCAGTCTGAAACTACCCTCAGAAACGAAATCCGCAAAAATTTTTTCTCCAAAAACCTTGCCTGCCCCCGCTGGCTTTGGGGGTTGCCTAAGCAGTTAAAATGGCGGGGTCTGTCAAAACAAGCTGTTGTTTTTTCTTTTCAATTGAAAGATTTTTTTAAATGAGACTCAAATGAAAAAAGAAAATTACTATCTTAGATGTAAGTTCATTGAATGAAAGCTGGTTCCTGCATTAAGACAAGCAGGGAAATATGTGGGTGAAGGCAAAGACATCGTGGTGGACATAGACTTAGAGAAATTCTTCGACGAAGTCAATCACCACCGCCTGATATGGTTACTTGGGACGAGGATAGGGGATAAGCGGGTAATAAAGCTTATCAACCGGTTTCTTAAAACAGGAATCATGGAAGGCGGGCTATGCCAGCAATGCATAAAGGGGACACCGCAAGGTTCTCCGTTAAGTCCGCTGCTATCGAACAAAGTTCTGGACGAATTAGACCAGGAACTGACAAGGCGGGGACACTGTTTCGTGCGCTATGCAGACGACCTGCAAATTTTCGTGGGAAGTCAGGCAAGTGCAGAACGGTTTATGCAAGGGATCACTGAATTTATAGAAGGAAAGATGAAGCTAAAAGTGAACAGGAGCAAGAGTGCCATCAGGAAATGTCATGAGACAAACTTTCTGGGGCATAGCCTCCTTCGCGGAGGCAGGGTCGGACTGAGTAAAAGCAGTGAGAAACGCTTGAAAGCGAAGCTAAAGAAGATAACCCAAAGGAACAGGGGAGTATCATTGGAGCAAATACTCCACGAACTTAAACCTGTTTTGCTTGGGTGGCTTCAATACTTCAAATACGCCACAATGAGGAGCAGATTAGAGAAACTGGAAGGTTGGCTGCGAAGGCGGCTAAAATGCCTTCGGTTGAAACAATGCAAGCGAACGATAGGGATCGTCAGGTTCCTTCGTAAGCTGGGTGTGGAAAAGACCCTCTGCTGGCGAACAGCACTAAGCGGGAAGGGATGGTGGAGACTCAGTATGAGCCCTGCCATCAGCATCGGTATGAATAATAAGTGGTTTTCCGAAAAGGGCTATTTCAGCCTCACAGAAAACTATGCCAGGCTACATCGTAAATTACTTTAAAGAAACCGCCGTACACGCAAGTACATACGGTGGTGTGAGAGGACGGCAAAGTTAAAATTAGTTAACTTTGCCTCCTACTTTAATCTGTAGATATCTTTTCTGTCCCCGATATCCAGAACAATGATGATCAGTTGATCATCCTGTATCTCATAGATCACACGGTAGTTTCCTTGGCGGATGCGCCATCCCGGACGACCTTTAAGTTTTTTTGATCCTGATGGTCTGGGATTATGAGCAAGATCCAGTATGGATTGTTTGATTTTCTTATAGTCGCTGGCCGGAATCCTGGCCAGTTGTTTTTGAGCTCTTCGGAGTATTGAGATCTTATAGGTCATTACGTTCTCTTTCGATCTCGTTTAAAGCCTGGTCAAAAGAAATAATCTCATCTTTTTCGGCTTTGGCAGCATCGTAAGTTCTGATATCATCGATCTCCTCCAGTTGTTCCAGCATCTTATTATACTGGTCAATGGGCATCAGCACAGCGATTCTATTGCCCTGCTTGTCTTCAATAAATTGTTGTCTTAACTCTCCCATCTTATTTCTTTTCTACAAAATTACAATTTTTTCTGACACAAAAATTCCCGGGTATTAGTTGAATGTAATATACATTAATTTCCAAAATCACCTCCAAAAACCTTGCCTTTGGAAAAACAAAATTGGACGATATTTTATCCATAAAAATAAAAAGACTGGCAAGCCCTGACATTTTCACTCTATCATTTTCAAGAGTTCCTGCAGTTCTTTATCGGAGATATTCTCTTTTTCGGATTTTATCAAAGACCGTGAGCAGGTAAACATGTTCACGCACGGCAACCACATGGGTAATGGCCCTTGCACCGCCGGATTTTCCTTTGCCTTTGGATTTGATGGCAATGCGGATTTTATAGCAGTCATTGCCTTATGGAGTTCCTTGTTTTGGGTCAACTTGCAGCGAATCGAACAGTTCGGCAAGTTCTTTTTTAAAGGATTTGAATTTACGGGCGAGCCGCCTGGCCTGCCTGTCGAAATAGGGGATGGTTTTAATGCTATAGCTCATCTAACAGGTCTTTGGCGTCGCGGGCTTTCAACTTACCTTTATTAACCTGGTTCAGTTCTTCAACAGCCTGTTTTAATCCTGCAAGGATCTCTTCTTTGGATTGTTCGCCTAATTCCATTTCTTCCAGGCCCTTGAACTTAGATTTAAGGTCTTCCCATTCCTGGATGGGGATAAAAACCCCGGTTGTTTTTCCTTTATTATCGGATATATACTGCAAATTCATAATAATCAATTTTTGTTATACCAAGACAAAGATACAGAAATTTAAAATAAAAGGGAGATCATTGAGTACTTTTCAATCTGGCTTTGGGGGTTGCCATTCATGTGGGATATTCATTTAATAATTTTCCATTTCGGGGGAAATACCCTTGAGTATAACCATAATGCTTTTTCAAAACGCTTTTAAGAATAGTAAACAGCCTCGGAATCCTCCCGGGGGTGTTTCACTAGATCTTTTTCAAGAGTTCCAGCAGATCTTTATCGGAGATATTCTTTCTCGGATTTATCAAAGGAATATTTGAGCGAGATCAGAACTAAAGCTCCTGAAACTGAAAGGTAAGAAATCTGACTTGTACGGCAAAGCAACATCAAAGATGGATAAGCTGTTTATCAACATCGGGACCAGTGGTCATAGTAATGACTCCATGCAGGAACAGGCCGGGAAACTGAAAAAGCAGCTTTTTTTTTAAACAGCAGCACGCAAATAAGGGTAAGTATCATCAGCCAGCGGGTAAAAGAAAAGAACATCCGGGAGGTGCAGTACCTGGCAGGTCATGCCAGTATTTACTCCACGCAACGGTACATCCGGGCAAACCTGGACGATTTAAAAGACGAGCTGAGCATTATCCACCCGTTGAAATGAAATTGGGTATCGCAATTTGCGACCTCAGGTTGAATATTTATTTTTGATAAAGAAAGGGAGTTCAGGAAATAAAATAATCTCACTACTGCGGGAATCTAATCCCTACAAATCCGTCCCAATCCGTTTAATCCGTGTTCCCGCTTCCCACCAAATCAGGTCTGGACGAACCGATCACCTCATTGAACTTAAATTTTTAATTTATGATGCATTCCCTCCCAATCTTCATTACTTTTGCAGGTTATGAACAACAGGCGAATAATAAGGAAATTATACCGCTGGAAAGAAACGCATATTTCCAACCGGCGGTTCGTGATCATGATGAGTTTCATTGTCGGGATATTGGGTGGCCTGGCGGCAGTTTTGCTGAAAAATACCGTTCACTTCACCCAGGAACTCCTCACAAGCAGGATGGATCCCGACCATCCCAATTTCATTTATTTCGCCCTTCCGCTGATCGGACTGTTGCTTACGGTATTGTATGTCAGGTATATCCTTAAGGACAGTATATCCCACGGAGTGAGCAAGATCCTGTTTGCCATCTCGCGCAAAAACAGTGTGCTGGCACCTCATAATACCTACTCGTCTATGATCGGCGGCACACTCACTGTTGGATTCGGAGGTTCCGTGGGCCTTGAGGCGCCTATCGTGCTCACCGGTTCAGCCATTGGCTCACGCCTGGCTAAATTTCTGAAGATGAATTACAAGACCACCACCCTGATGCTGGGTTGTGGTGCTGCCGCTGCCATTGCAGGGATTTTCAAGGCACCGGTTGCCGCACTGATCTTTGCCCTCGAAGTCCTGATGCTCGATCTGACCATGTGGTCTATCATTCCCTTGATGATCTCTGCTGTAACCGGCGCAACGGTTTCCTACTTCCTGCTCGGAAAAGGTGTGATGTTCTCCTTTTCTATCGTGGATCCTTTTATCATGAAGAACATACCGTTTTACATCTTACTTGGGATCCTTTCCGGTTTATTTTCGGTTTATGTCACTCGCGGCGTCCGGCATATTGAATCCTTTACCTCAAAAATACTCAGCCCGTATCAAAAACTGGTTGCCGGCGGGATCTTGCTGGGGATCATGATTTTTCTGTTTCCCCCGCTTTTCGGGGAGGGATATACATCGCTCCAGGCTTTAATGACCGGCCATGCAGCCGAACTTACAAACAGGAGCATTTTTTTTGAAGTCAGGGACAATTACTGGCTGCTTATCGCTTTTTTTGTACTTGTTCTTTTCCTTAAAGTAGTGGCGATGTCCATTACCACCGGCAGCGGCGGTGTAGGGGGGATTTTTGCGCCGGCGCTTTTCATGGGCGGACTCACCGGTTATATCCTTTCAAGGGCGATCAACGGCCTCGGTATTATGAATGTTTCGGAAAGAAATTTTACTCTGGTCGGTATGGCCGGGGTCATGGCCGGGGTGATGCATGCCCCTCTTACGGCTATTTTCCTTATCGCGGAAGTGACTGGGGGTTATGCCCTGTTCATTCCTCTGATCATTACTTCAGCCATAGCCTATATGACCGTGATCTATTTCGAGCCGCATTCCATTTACACCGACAGGCTTGCCAGGAGAGGCGAACTGATCACCCATCACAAGGACAAGGCTGTACTTACGCTGCTCTCTGTCAACAGCGTCATTGAAAAAGATCTTAAACCCATTCATCCCGACGCCAGCCTGGGCGACCTGATAAAGATCATCTCCAGGTCGAAACGAAATATTTTCCCCGTCGTGGATGAGGACCAGATCCTGGTCGGGATAATCCTTCTCGACAATGTGCGGCATATTATTTTCAACCAGGAAATGTACAATACAACGAAGGCCTCGGAACTGATGATTGAACCGCCTTCCACAGTGGAGCCCAACGAAAGGATGAGCAGTGTAATGGAAAAATTTGAAGAAACACAGGCATGGAACCTGCCCGTTACCGATAACGGGAAATACATAGGCTTCGTTTCCAAGGCAAAGATTTTCAATATGTACAGAAAGCTGCTTGTCCAATTCTCAGAGGAGTAGGAGGAAGTATTGCGCACCTACAAAGTGCCGGGAATGTGCATTCATATATAGCTATCGATATCAGCCATCCGTGTTCCCGGAAGAATTTGGTGATTTGGTGAAATGGAAGAGGAACACGGATTTGACAGATGAACACGGATGGACACGGATTTTTTATGGCGGGTTGAAACCACCTGAAACAATCTGAAACAATCTGAAACAATTAAACCCGCGATCACCCGTCAAAATCCGCGACCATCCGTGTTCTATATTTCTCTTCCCTGCAATCCGAAAACTCTTGTTCATAAATCCTCCTTCAACGTTTCGTAAATAGCGTGTAAAGCACTAAATTTGGATTTTAAACATCCTATATGAAAAGAGACATCCGCATTTTCGATCTAATCCACAATGAGCAGGAAAGGCAACGAAGAGGCATCGAGTTGATCGCATCCGAAAATTTTGTAAGTGAACAGGTACTGGAAGCCATGGGTTCCTGCATGACCAACAAGTACGCAGAAGGTTATCCCGGACGGCGGTATTATGGCGGGTGCGAAGTCGTGGATGAAAGCGAACAACTGGCGATAGACAGGCTTAAGGAGCTTTTTGGTGCAGAGTACGCAAATGTGCAGCCTCATTCGGGTGCCCAGGCAAATATGGCTGTCTTCCTTGCCGTTCTCAATCCGGGTGATACTTTTCTTGGTCTCGACCTTTCTCATGGCGGGCATCTCTCTCATGGATCCCCTGTGAATAGTTCAGGTATCCTGTATCATGCCATCTCATACGGCCTCGATGAAAATACCGGCCGTATCGACTATGACAAGATGGAGGAAACTGCCCTGAGGGAAAAACCAAAGATGATCATAGGTGGTGCCTCAGCATATTCACGAGACTGGGATTACGAAAGGATGAGAAAAATTGCCGACAAAATTGGTGCGATCTTTATAGTCGATATGGCGCATCCTGCCGGTCTGATCGCTGCAGGTCTGCTGAAGAACCCGCTGGAACATGCACATATAGTTACCTCGACCACCCATAAAACCCTGCGGGGTCCGCGTGGAGGAATTATCCTGATCGGCAGGGATTTTGAAAATCCATTCGGTATCACAACCAAAAAAGGGGAGATGCGCATGATGTCATCCCTCATTGATTCGGCCGTTTTTCCAGGTATTCAGGGCGGTCCCCTGGAACATGTCATTGCAGCTAAGGCGGTTTCTTTTGGTGAGGCCCTTCAACCCGAATTCAAAGCCTACCAGAAACAGGTGAAAGAAAATGCCGCGGTCATGGCAAAGGCTTTTATGGATAGAGGATATAAGGTGGTTTCAGATGGCACCGACAATCATTCCATGCTCATCGACCTGAGAACCAAGGCACCCGATGTGACCGGGAAACAGGTTGAAAATGTACTTGTAAAGGCCGACATCACGGTGAATAAAAACATGGTTCCTTTTGACAGCAGATCGCCTTTCCAGACCTCTGGCATCCGGGTGGGCACGCCCGCTATTACAACACGGGGTGTCAAGGAAGTAACCATACCGTTAATCGTGGAGCTCATTGATGAAGTCATCATGAATATCGAAGACGAAGCTACCCTTGACCGGATCAGGAACAGAGTAAATAAGCTCATGTTTGAATATCCATTGTTTGACTATTAAAATGAAAAAAAAACCCCTCATATTCGTTGTTGATGATGACCCGATGGTTCTCCGTCTTATAAAAGAGACGCTGAAGGATGAATCGGCAAAGGTCATGAGTTTCAGTTATGGCGAGGAATGCATTGAAAATCTTCATCTGGGACCCGATATCATCATCCTGGATTATATTTTTGTAAAAAAGCAATCGGCAGTGATGAACGGACTGCAGGTTTTGACTAGCATCCGTGAGGAAGCCGGTGATATACCGGTGATCATTCTTTCGGGACAGGAAAGCGGGAATACGGTACTTGAGCTAATGAAAACCGGTATCGAGGACTATGTTATCAAGGATAAAGATTTTACGGTAAAACTCCTCATCGCCGTACAAGAGATCATCAATAAAATATAGACTTTCAATGGAATGGTATGTCTACCCCGCCCTCGTCCTGGCGGGTTTTTTTTCCGGTTTCATCAATACCATTGCCGGAAGCGGGTCCCTTATTACCCTTCCCCTCCTGATGGCCCTCGGATTGCCCGCCAATGTGGCCAATGGAACAAACCGCATCGGCATCCTCCTGCAAAATGTGGTGGGGACTGCCAGTTTCAGGAGGCAAAAAGTACTCAGTTTCAGGTCCTCTATGGAACTGGTAATCCCGGCGGTGATTGGCTCTGTCCTGGGTGCCCGGATAGCAGTCGATATCAATGAGGAGATCATGGAAAAAACCATTGGGGGGCTGCTTCTCTTCATGTTTTTTATTGTACTGTGGCGTCCTTCACGCTGGCTCAGGGAAAAACAGGGCAAAGCGCCGATGCCTTACTGGCTTCAGGCTGTGATTTTTTTCCTCATTGGTGTCTACGGCGGATTTATACAGGCCGGGGTTGGATTTTTCCTGCTCGCAGGACTGGTGCTGGGCGCCGGGTATGACCTGGTGAGGGCGAACGCGATCAAGGTCCTGATCGTTTTTCTATATACTCCCGTGGCACTGGTTTTTTTTATATACAATCACCAGGTTAACTTTACCTACGGACTTATAATCGCTGCAGGGAGCATGTTGGGAGGCTGGGCCGGAGCCAGGGTAGCGGTGCAATGGGGAGTGAAGTTTGTACGTTACGTGCTACTTGCCACAGTGCTTATCGCTTCAGTCAAATTACTGGTGGGATTTTAAAACCTGGTGGAGTGTGGCTCATTTCGGTTCAATCGTATATTTGATCCAGCCTCTCTGTTTGATGGATTTCGGATCTACGGAGAATTTGGCCCGGGATGCCGCCTTAAGAACAGCCTCATAAATACAATTGTCCTGGTAAGTAGCTTCGAGCACCCGGGGATTACCCACTACGTTTCCTTCATTATCGACATCGATTTGCACCGTCACCACGATACGGCTGGTAACCACGCAATTGTCAATCACAGGCGGAGGGAGATTACCTCGTACCCGGCGACTTCCTAGGCCGTATGAAATCCCGTTCCCGAGTCCGCCTCCATCACCATAGTTGTCAGAATTCGCTGTACCGTTGGGATTTCCCTGGTTGCCGGTCCCCTGGGTTACACCTTCGGAACCCGGCGTGGTGCCGATGCCCTTATTGCCGAAAGCATTCTTACCCAGCTTCTGCAGCCGTTCTGCTTCCGCCTTCTTCCTCTCTTCCTCTTCCCTCTGTTTTTTCAGCTCTTCCTGTTTCTTCCTTTCTTCTTCCTTTTTCAACCTCTCAATCTCCTTCTGTTTGATTTCCTCAGCCGTCGGTTTCTTCTCCTTTACCGGTGATTCCTCATAATCCTGGGCTTGTTTCTCAGTCACATCGGGTGTTTTTTGAACCTGTTTCGGGGTTGTTACATCGGGTACTGCATTTTCCACGGTTTTTTCCGGAACGGTTTCTGTTTCACCTCCCTGATCTTGATCCCCAGCCGGCTCGACTGTACCGTAACCCGTGGCTTCCGTGCCAAAATTGACAAGGATGCCCTCCTCTTCGGGTGGGGGATCGGGATAGCTGAACCCGAAGAAGATCAGGAGAAGGGCTATGAGTAAGTGGATTACTGTAGTCCCAATAACACCGTTTCTGTTCAGATTCATTTTACAAAGGTCTTGTGCCAAGGATAACCTTGTACTTATTCCGCTTGGCTATTTCAAGAAAGTCGAACACTTCGTTCATGTTCAGATTTTCATCTGCATTCAGTCTGACGGTTGGATTTTCAGATTTTATCCCGGCAGTGAGGGACTGTTTATTTTTCAGCATTTCTCTGAGTGAAGGTTCAAGTTCAGACTGTGGAACCTCTTCTCCATCGATGAAAAAATGCCCATCCCTGGATATGGATACATTGATGTCCGGGTTTGCGGCCGTCTGGTTGTTACTCCGGGGAAGCTCCACGTTCATTGCACCGGGCGCGATGAGAGTGGTAGCGATCATGAAGAAAATAAGCAAAAGAAAGACGATGTCGGTCATTCCCGACATGGAAAAATTTATATTCACCTTATTGCGCGAGGTTATAGACATGCTTATCTTTCTTTCAGAATTACTTTATAACTTCGTTTGGCGGCCACGTTCATGATCTCCACCGATTTTTTTACATTGGCTTTTCTGTCGGCCAGTAGGGTAACGGCAGGATCAGATTGTCCCTTAAGTTTTGCGCTAAGAAGACCGTCGAGGTTTTCAAGTTCAACCACCTTCCCGTCAAGGCGAATCTGCCCGTTTGCATATAGCTGAACTACCGGTATCTTAGCCGTAGTGCTTACGGTTTGTCCTCTCTGAGGGAAGAGAAGTTTGAGTGCATTGGGAGCGATCAATGTGGATGTGAGCATGAAAAATATGAGCAAAAGGAATACGATGTCTGTCATTCCCGACATGCTGAAATTCACGCTTACCCTATTTTTTGAACGTAGACCCATCGTATTATTTTACCGGTTCGTTCAGGAGATCCATAAATTCTGTCGTACTGGCTTCAAGGTTGTTGACAACTTTTTCAACTTTTGCCACGAGAATGTTATAGGCGAAATATGCGATGATGCCGACAATAAGACCGGCAACGGTGGTAATCAGAGCTGTGTAAATACCAGTGGACAGCTGGGAGACATTAATATTATTCCCGGAGGTTGACATCTCCATAAAAGCCTGAACCATCCCGATCACCGTACCGAGAAAACCAATCATGGGAGCCCCGCCGGAAACCGTAGCAAGGGTGGGAAGTCCTTTTTCAAGTTTATAGATTTCGAGCCGGCCCACATTCTCGACGGCTGCATTCACATCATTGAGGGGGCGGCCAATACGGCTGATGCCTTTTTCAATCATCCGGGCCACCGGATTGTTGATCGACTGGCACAGGGAATTGGCTGCAACGATCTTTCCGTCCATGATATAATCACGGATGCGGTTCATAAAATTCAGGTCTATCTGTTGAGCTTTCTTAATGGCAAAATAGCGTTCGAAGAAAATATATACGGCGATAATAGAAAGAATGATGATGGGGATCATAACCCAACCTCCCTTCATTGCAAGTGACAGGAAAGTTTCGTCTCTTGTCCCTGTGGAGGTCATTTCGGTTGTCCCTGTTGTAACCACCTGTAAGATTGTCAGTACGTCCATATTTTTGGTTATTTTGAGCGAAGATATAAAAAAAACGAGATATACTCTTTTGTAGTATATCCCGGGTTATTAATAATTACGAACATTCGAATTCCTTTCAGGCGATGTGAACCAGGAACCGGATCTGGAGGTAATAGATCAGGGCTCCCGCAAGATACCCCAGTATGGCCAGGAGGGAGATCTTCCTCAGATACCAGATAAAATCTATCTTTTCAAGCCCCATAGCGGCAACGCCGGCAGCGGAACCAATGATGAGAATGCTTCCCCCTGTTCCGGCCGTATAAGCCAGGAACTCCCAGAAGATTCCGTCCTGTACGAAATTATGTGCCCAGGCTACAGCATTAGGGTCGATGAGGGCTATAGCTTCCAAACTTTCCTTTGTCTCCACGGGATACATTCCCATGGCCCCGGCGACAAGCGGAACATTATCCACCACCGACGAGAGGAACCCGATGGCAATGTCGATGAGGTAGACGTTGTCGAGATGCTGATCCAGGAATCTTGCCAGGATATTGAGATGACCGGCCGATTGCAGGGCTGCCACTGCACTCAGGATGCCAAGGAAGAAAAAAACTGTAGGCATCTCCACCCGGCGCAATATTGATGATACCTTGAGTTTAGCCTTGATCTCATGTTCCTTATTCCTGTGCATTACTTCCGTGACCAGCCATATCACGGACAGGGACAGGAGCATTCCCATATAGGGAGGAAGATGGGTCAGTGTTTTGAATACGGGGACAAGGAGAAGTCCCGCAAGACCCAGGATGAGCATTAATTTTCGTTCGTAGCCGGTGGTTAATTCCCTCTCACCCTCTTTGGTCTTAGGACGCAGGACATGTCCCTTCTGGGTAAAACTCAGCCATACAAGTGGAATGGCCATGGTAAAGAGGCTCGGTATAATAACCCGGGTGACGATGGCAGCTGTGGTAACCTGGCCGCCGATCCACAACATTATGGTAGTCACATCCCCGATGGGCGACCATGCACCTCCTGCATTTGCCGCCAATACAACCATACTTGCATAAAACCACCTTGTTTTTTTATCGGATACAAGCTTCCTTAGAAGGGCCACCATAACAATGGTGGTGGTAAGATTATCGAGCATGGCCGACATGAAAAAGGTAAGGAAGCTGAGGATCCAGAGCAGTTTTACCTTATTTGTCGTCCTGATCCTGTCGGTGATAACCTTAAAACCGTCATGTTGATCCGTGATCTCGACTATCGTCATCGCCCCGAGAAGAAAGAAAAGGATCTCGGAGATATCGCCCAGGTGCCGGACCACTTCATGTTCAACGATCCATTCCCGCATTTCTTCGAGCCAGTGATGATGCTCTGCCGCAGGCAGGGATGGGATGGCGGTGATCAAATTTTTGGCAGCCGCACCGTCGATATTTTCCGTACTCATTACAAAATCACGGAAGGCAGGACTTAGTCCCTGGGTAAGAATATCAAATGCACCGAGGATGTAGGCCAGCCAGCATAGGGTTCCGATGGCCAGTGCAGAAACCGCCTTGTCTACTTTCAGGGGATGTTCCAGGGCAATCGCAATATACCCGAGAACAAAGATGACTATCATTGCAATGAACATGGCAAAAGGGTTTTAGAAATATATCAAGGATCGCAAAGATAGGAATGTTACATGATTATGCCCTGAGATTTATCAGGAATTGCCGGAAAAAAGTGGTTTTTTTGAAAATTATTCCCCGCTGGCATTAAGACTCCCGGCCGTGGTATCGGTGTCTTCTTTCTCTTTTTTCTTTTTATCCGTGATGAAAATTCCGAAAATGGCATCCTTGTACCGACGGAGTAGCTCGCCGAAAGTGTTGAAATCTTCACGGAAGAAAACACCAACCCCCTGGGTATAGGGAGAGGTCTGGAAAAGAAGGTTATCATTGGCGCGGTTAAAGGCTTTCATATGCACCTTACCGTTTTCGGTGATCTTCACATCGATGTCGAAATCACCTACGATGTTATTGGTATTGGTGGTAGTGGTGGTTTGGGTGGTTTGATTTCCCCCGACATCGACGTTCCCGTTGATAGTGATCCGGTCGTTCAGGATTTGGGTCGAAAGCGCTACTTCATATTCATCCCTGCTTACTTCGGAGCCCGGACGGTAGTTAAAGCCGATATCAATGTCCTTACTGATCTGTGAAAGCCAGTGGTTCAATTGGTTAGATAACATTTCCGAGGTAGTGGCCATCCCGGCGCTGGCGAATGCGGTTGTGGCTCCCCCGGTACCCGCAAAGCTACCGTACGACTGCTGGTTGGAATAAAAACTATTCAGAACCAGGAGGGACAGGAACTGTTTCATCAACTCCTCCTCTGTTGAGGTGCTGTTCCTGACGATTCGTTGTGTTTCCTGGTCGGCCGTGGGAAGGGTGATGTCGGGCTTAATGGTGGGATTCATAAGCTTACCGGTGAGTTGGATCACGCATTCCACGGGTATCCTTTTTCCGGAAGATCCTTCGAACATAGAAGGATCGAGGGGGGTCACTGGCGTGCGCAGTGCATAAACAGCCTTCATGTCAATATTGGCATCTTCGGGATCGCCGTTCCAGGAGATCCTCCCGCCGGGTTCAACCTCGAACTTTTTATTGATCACGTTCTGCAGGGTGAAGAGATAATCCCCACTCTCGATGGTGATATCCCCGAAAATCTCGAATTTGCCAAGGGTATTGATATTGATCTTAAGATTCCCGTTTCCCCGGCCACGCATCTTATCTCCTACCTTTGGGTCGAATATAAGCTGGACTTCAGCATCATTGGTGACGTCCAGATCAAAATTGAGTGATAATCCCCGCAGTTTCACCTCGTAACGGTTCTGGTCCTCCTCTTTTTTTCTCTCTTCACTTCCGCTATTTACGAATTTGATGAAGTCATTCTCATTAACCTCTTCCGATCCGTAGAGCGGAATATAGAAAACACTGTTTTTCTGGGACCGGGCATTGATATCCATCTGAAGATTATCAGGAGGGCCGGTTATCCTAATTATTCCGCTGGCGAAGATATTTCCGTAAAAAAGCTGGTTGTCGCTTTCCGTTGTGCTGAGGAATTTAAAATTATTGGTTTGGAGCCTCAGGTTAAGGTAGAGATCCCTGAAATACTTCGTCTCAATGGATCCTTCGGTGATGGCCTTATTTCCCAGTTCATCATAAACTTCGAAATTTTTAAGATAAACACTGTTATGAATCACATCGACATCGTTCGTGAAGTAGTAACGGGTTTGCAGGTAATTAACCACGAATGAAGTTTTGAACAGGTTGATCTTTCCATTCAGATCGGGTTTCTGCGAAGTGCCTCCCAGAGTGAGATCCCCCGATCCGAGCCCTTTGGGATCAGATATAAGGAAATCGGTATAAGGCGAAAAGGTATTGACCCTGATCTTATCGAACTTGATCCGGAAATCCAGTTTTTTCGTTTCCGGATAAAAATCCCCCTCGGTTTTCAAGATCTCTGCGCTCCCCTTCCGGGTATCTGCAACTACATGGATCCGCTTGTCCTCATTGTTCCACAAAGCCCTGATCTCACCATCGCCGAAATCCTCCCCGTTGACGAAGAGGTTCCTCAGCTCGAGATCGCTCAGAAACAGTGGGTTTTTCAGTGGGTCTTTCAGGCTTGCCTTGCCTGTCATTCTTCCGTTAAGGGTGAGTTTTGCCTTTTTTGTAAAGATGTTCAGGGTGGAAAGATCGAGATCGTTAAACATGAAACGCAGGGTTTCCTCGGGATTTGTAGATATGCCGCCGGAGACAAGGAACATCTGGTTTTTATTACTTACCGTGAAGGAATCGACCTTGATGGAACTGGTGTCAATCACGACCAGGCTCTTCGAGATATTCCAGGTAGTATCATTGAAAATGATGCTGGAAGGCTGCATGTGGATATTTAATTTCGGATTTTCGGTCACCATATTCTCTGCAAGGTTGGCCATCAGGTTGATC
The DNA here is from genome assembly GCA_963771005.1 of uncultured Bacteroidales bacterium. Lineage (GTDB taxonomy): Bacteria > Bacteroidota > Bacteroidia > Bacteroidales > DASQZK01. The sequence goes on along the minus strand of CAVYRO010000002.1, from coordinate 1,121,305 downwards.
TTACCCTGGTATTTTGGCTTTTCAAAACTGTTCCAGTCCAGGTTCAGCGTTATCGTATCGTTATAAATTGCAGCATTAAAAGTGAGGTTATCGAGGGAGAGGTTGTTTTTTAACTGGAGAGAATAACTTCGCGTAACGATCTTCGTTTTGTTGAAATCACCGGAAGTAATGATTTGCAGGTTTTGCCACCGGTTACCATAAAAGCCAAAAAGCGGGCAATCGGCAATGAGATTGATTTCCAGACCGGCCGGATTGTAGTTTCCCGCCAGGTATGAACTGTCGGCGATCTCAAAATCAGGCAGAAAAAAGTTTACGACCGAATTGACATTCTTAAGGTTCACATTGAAGCGGAAGTTGTTGTGATCGACCGAATCAGGGTTCCAGAGTTTATCCTGGGCGAGACTTGGCAGGTAATGATAGGCCAGGTTTTTAAAAGACTTTCCGAGCGTGCTGAACTGGTAATGGCCGCTTAGTTCACCGTCAAGGATATCCGAATTGATACGGATAAGGTTCGTATCGGCGGAACTCGAAGCAATCAGGCTTAGATCATAGATCTGCACTTGTTTTCCCGATTTCTGAAAAAAGCTGTTAACCAGTTTGATCTCCCCGTCCAGGTCGTCGATATTCCTGCCCGAAAAATTTGTCTTTAACAGGAAGGATGCAAAATATTCCGGATCCGTCTTTTCAAGGTTCAGGTAGTAGGGTTTAACACTGGTTACGTTGGCTGTAAAATCGAAATTAGGCCGGGAGGAAGAAATATCCACTTTACCGAGGAAATCCATTTTGAGATTCGGATCGTTCACGTGAATGGTACCATCGAATTTCTTGTTGTTGAGCTGCCCTGAAAGATCTATATTCCTGTAGTTGTATCCATAAAACGTAATGCTGTCAATCTTACCGCTCAGGCCGGCCGCCAAAGTGTCACGTGAGGTAAAACCATCGACATTGGCAGACATACTGATTTTTCCGATAAGTTTATCATTGCGCGTCAGGTTTCCAAGGTTGAATGACTGGCTTTTCAGCCTTCCCTTGAATTTCAGTCCGTTATCGGTATAGGGTTTGATGAGAAGATCGGATGAGAGCTTTCCCAGGCGGGTATTAAAATTTCCGTAAGCAACGAAATCATCCATATATCCGGTAAATTTTCCGGTGTAAGTGATCAGTCCGAGCTGATTGAAATTCGCAGGTACATCGATTTTCTTGTTTCCGGGCAGGGAAAGCATCCGGATATCCCCGACATCCGTGGTAAGCTGCCGTATATTCAAATGCATGAAGGTCTGGTGAAAATCTGGAAGTCCGATCATATTGAAACTGCCCTCCAGGGAGGTATGATCGTTATAGGATAAAAGAATGTTTTGGCCTGACATGTCGCTAATGGTTCCCGTGACCAGACCCGAGACACGCAGGGTTTGGTTGTAACCCTTGAGAGCCGGGGCAAAGTAGCCTATATCCGCGAAATTCACAATCGAAGAACGGAGGTTGAAGTAAGTCTTAACCCGGTTCACAAAATCGGAAAAATCACCATAATCGGTGAACACAAACCGGATCTGGTTGGCACTGACATTGGAAAGCGGCGTTTCGACGTAGATATTTCCGAAGTCCATATGCCTTTTGCTCAGGCTCATCCTGGCGTTCATGCTGTTGAGTCTGAAACCTGATTTTTCGAGGAAGGCAATATCCTTTATATCAAAGGAAAGCGTGTCGCCCGCTATATTCAGTCCGGCCAGTTTGATCTGGAGCTCGCCGAGATCCATATCCTGGAAATTAATACCGTATTCCGGCGCTTCATTCCCGGTTTTGGTGTACCTGAACCGGGAATTACTGAATTCGATGCGTTCGAAGGTGGTTTTCCAGCCCTGTTTTTTTTCTTTCCCGGGTTTGTTCAGCTGGTCGATGATAAAACGCAGATTGATCACACCCGATGTATCGGTGATGAGGTGTATATAGGTATTGTCAAATGCCAGCCTTCCAATAGTGATCTCTTCCTTTTTCCTGTTAAGATGAGTTATGCGTGCTTTAATTTTATCCGCATACAGAAGGGTATCCCCGTTGGTATCCTCGAGGTACAGGTTCCTTACCTGCAGCCGGTTGAAAAAGGTGACCGAGACCTTCCCGACCTTGATTTCCGTCCCCAGTTTTTTGGATATTTCCCTCGCTACGTAATGGGTAAGAAGAGTCTGGATTTTTTTGTTCTGAAGTAAAAGAAGTCCTGTGGCCGGCAGCGAGACCAGCACCAGGATTGTAATCAACAGTATTTTAAGTAATTTTTTTATCGTATTGAAATTTTAGTATGAGAACGCAAAAAAAAGAAAATTAGTTTAAACCCAACCGCTTCCGCACAACATTATTAAAGGTTATCGGGTTGATTAAGAAAAGAGCCTCCGGGTTGATGATTTTTTCAATTGCAATTTAGGCAAATTAAACACATAAGACATTGATTAACAAAGCAAAAGTTTCAAAAATGAAAAAATTATTTTATCAGATCCGGTTCCGGTGGAGCAACTTTGTTGAAACCGATTACTTTTGTCTCAAGAATTGAACCAAAATATGATTACAATACTTGGAATCGAATCTTCCTGTGACGATACGGCTGCTGCGGTGATCCGCGATGGTAATTTGCTTTCGAATGTCGTAGCCAACCAGGAAGTGCACAGGAAATACGGGGGAGTTGTACCTGAATTGGCTTCCAGGGCACACCAGCAAAATATAATTCCGGTGGTAGACTTAGCTCTGAAACAGGCCGGAGCCGGCAACAATGACATCGATGCCGTGGCTTTTACACGGGGCCCGGGACTTCTCGGCTCGTTGCTGGTAGGAACTTCCTTTGCCAAGGGCTTCGCTTTGTCAAGAAATATACCTCTCCTCGAGATCAATCATCTTCAGGCACATATACTGGTACATTTTATTAACAATGATGAAGGGGAGAACAACTTTCCGGAATTCCCTTTCCTGTGTCTCCTGGTTTCGGGAGGGCATACCCAGCTGGTTTTGGTGAGAGATCATCTGGATATGGAGATCCTTGGCCGCACCATTGATGACGCTGCGGGAGAGGCATTTGATAAGAGCGCCAAGCTGATGGGACATCCATATCCGGGAGGCCCCCTGGTAGACCGGCTTGCCAGGGAAGGCGATGCCGGACGTTTTACTTTCAGCAAACCCAGGGTTGATGGCCTCGATTACAGCTTCAGCGGCCTTAAAACTTCTTTCCTGTATTTCTTGCGGGACGCGCTGCAAAAAGATGAAGAATTCGTCGAAAAGAATAAAGCGGATCTTGCGGCCTCACTCCAGAGGACTATCATAGATATTCTTATGGATAAACTGGTTAAAGCTGCCGAAGGGACCGGGATAAAACACATCGCCCTCGCAGGCGGAGTGTCGGCGAATTCGGGTCTGAGAAACACCCTTATTTCCGAAGGACAAAAGCGAAACTGGAAGGTTTATATCCCTAAATTCAGCTATACCACAGACAATGCGGCGATGATTGCCATATCCGGATATTTTAAATTCCAAAAAGGTGAATTCAGCGACCAGTCTGTGGTTCCGCGTGCAAGAATGAATTTTTAAAATTCATGTTGCATCTTTTCCAGACCCTCATTAACGGCATTGTCGAAAATATTCTCAAGGGCGGGATTTACATTCCTGCAACCCGAAACGACCTGCTGGGCCCATTCAAGGTAGCTGAGTTTCCTTTCGGTGCTCCAGTCCAGAGGATAATTTACAATATCGCGGATGTTGCAGATCTTATCTGCGATCTTGATTTTTTTTGCTTTCAGCGACAGTGTGGGCGCTCCCTTAACCTGTAATTCCTTCCGGATTGCATAGGGAAGCTCTTTATCGTCGGTTACTTCTATGACCAGGTCAGCGATCTCCTTGTTAAATTCCAGCGATATTTCCTCGTATGATGCATCCGTATCTTCGATAACATCATGAAGGATAGCCGCAATCAGTATATTTTCATCATCCTCACCACATTCATTCAGTGTGAGCGCCACCTTCAGGGGATGATTGATATAAGGAACCTGGTTAAAACCCTTCCTTCTCTGATATTTGTGTTTCTCGGCCGCATAAACCGCTGCTTTTATTACCAGGTTGGAAATCATAGGTATTCTTTTTTTTGTGGCAAATTTATAATAATGATCGGTACATTGAAACAAATATTCTACTTATTCACCATTAAATTCTCGCTTTCAACAATTTAAACATGTAATTATTTTGTCAAAAGTAAAAATGTATTTAATTTAGATCTAAATATTTTGATATTGCTCAAAAACCTACATATTGCAGGTACAAGACGAACACCAACAGTTTTGTTGGATCCGGAGGGCATTATTAAAATCGAGGGTCGTTCCATTCCTGAAGACGCCAGTCTTTTTTTTGTTGATATTGTGGACTGGATCGATAAATACCTGAGTTTTCCAAAAGAAAGTACACGGGTTGAGATCAATCTTGAATATTTAAACAGCGGCACATCAAAGTATGTTCTCCAGATACTTAAACGACTGAAAGAACTGTCCGATAATAATCATAAACTTACCATAAACTGGTATTATGAAGAGGGGGATGATGATATTCTTGAACGGGGTGAATATTATGCTTCAATCCTGGATCTTAAGATCAATTATTTCGAGATCGAATAACTATTACCTGCCGGCAGAATCATAGTAACCCAGTATTTCCAGCCAGTCGGATTCTTTCTTCATGGTCAGGTGATGCTCAGTAATGTAACTTCCAACCCAGGGTTCGTTTTCAAATACATCCAGAGCTGATTTCTTCGAAAGCTTCACCTTCAGGGGTTCATCCCCATTAGCTTTCAGTAAATAGTAATTGGTCTCGTCTTTAAATTCGTCATAGGGTCGGTTCGCATTATATGCTTTTTGATAATCCGCTTTGACAAATTGCTTGCTATGTCTTATCAGGAATGAAGACTTATCATCATAAAGTACTTCATAGTAAATTCCCAAAGGGTTATCCGGCGAATGAATAAGTTTAAATTTTCTGGGAGCCCCGTCCTTTGTTATCAACAAAAAGTAATCGATCTGTGCTTTATCCAGCATCATTTCCTCGCCCTTCTCATTTTTATAGATCAGGTTATTATTATATACATCGAGCTTAAGCTCTATATTATTATAGAAAGTACCTGAAATAAGCAAAAGTCCTCCTTTTTCCCAAGCATTGGAAAGGAAGGGAGATCCCTTTACACCCTCGTACCTGTTATCGAATGTATTTGTGTAAATCCCTCCCTCAGCCAGGGCATTTAGATTTTCTTCAATAACAGCACTACTGGGGATGCGGGTGTTTACATGATTATTTTCCTGTGCTGTCGTATTTGGACAGACGAGGATAAATAAGAATAGTGCCGGGACAAAATGAAATTTTATCTTCATAGCATTGGGATTAAATTGGCTTTAGTCCTTATATAAGCAAGGATTAAATTGACTTTCCGCCTTTTAACCGGATAATTGCACCGGCATTCGTACACCTTAAAATTAAGTTATTTTTTTTAATTCCGGGAGGAAATTAATCAAAGAGGCCGCATCTTTGAACCCGCGGCAAATACTAGAAGAGTATTGTCATGCGTTTCATGATTATAACGGCAATAGCTTTCTAACCTCCTTTAAAGTTTGTTTACCGTTATAAAAACCTGTAGCAGGGATCAATCGTGCTACAGGTTTTTTTATTCGGAATTGATCCTCATAAAATCCGCATCGGCATATCCCGGGCTTTCGGTGAGATTGGGGTTGATGCAGAATAAACCGACCTTTGCGCCTATCCAACGGCCTTTTTCTGCAGTGAATGGTTTCCCCAGCGGCATGTATTCTCTCCCGTCCCCGCTGTAAAAAAAGCGGCAGACGGCATCTTCCGTAACAGAAACCCTAAGAAAGGCATCTTTTGATCCCCAGGACACACCGTCTTCTTCCGCAGGGATATCACCACAAAGGTCATGTCCTCCTTCAAACCAGGAGATTCTCACTCCGTTTTCCGTATTATTGAGGCAGATATAGGAAAACCGTTCCCCCATAACAATAAGTCCTGCTTTGTCACCCTCGAGGCCCGGGTAAAAGCTGATGCGGGTTACCGCAGTGAAATACGGCGCTGGGAACTTCTGAAGAAGAAGATTGGGAACATACCAGGGATTCCCGTAATTTGTAACATTCCGGATCGCATTCAGCCTGAGCATGCCCTTTTCAGGGAGATATTCATACCATTTATCTGAAGGATTTGCCTGCCATTGCCATTGAAGCCCGGGCATACCGGTATCAAATTCATCTGAAGTGGCAGGAATAAGGATCCCGGTTGAATCATTCATTATGGGTTTCCTGTTGCTCAGCACCGGTGATCCGTTATAATCCCCGTCAGGATCCGTTCCCATCACCGGCCAGCCATCACGCCATGTCACCGGCTGCAGGTGAACGATCCTTCCAAAAGGGCCACGGTCCTGGAAATGTATGAACCACCAGTCACCCTGCGGTGTATCTATGATCCCGCCCTGGTGAGGGCCGTTGATCCCTGTCTCACCCTGGCTCAAAACATTCTTGGTTTCCCAGGGGCCGGTGATATCGTGGGAGCGTAATACACTCTGAACACCCTCAGGAACTCCCCCCGACGGTGCTAGAATGTAATAGTAACCGTCTTTTTTAAGAAATTTCGGTCCTTCCAGCGTGGGGAAATTTTCAGGATCATTGAAGATTACGGTTCCATTGTCGAGAAGCGTCTTTCCATCATCACTCATCCGGTGCAGGATGAGCGGGGTGCCGCATAATTTGCTGTGCACAAGCCAGGCATTCCCGTCATCATCCCAGAAAGGACAGGGATCTTCCCATAGCTCCGTTTTCACAACCTGTGTGAGCGGATCCCACGGACCTGCCGGATCTTCGGCCGACGACATAAAAAGACCTTCATAAGGAGTGCAGAAATAGACAAAAAACCTTCCGTCATGGAAACGTATCGAAGGTGCCCAGCTTCCCTCTCCGTGAACCGGTTTGTTGTATTTCCCAAATGGCAGCCGGTCGTAAATATGACCGATGATCTCCCAGTTTACCAGGTCTTTCGAGTGCAATACAGGTATGCCCGGCATACAGTTAAAGCTTGAAGCCACAAGGTAGTAGTCATTTCCAGCCCTAATAACATCAGGATCCGAATAATCGGCGAAGATCACCGGGTTCTTGTATGTACTGTCGGCATTGTCAGGGATCCATTGTCCAAGTACTATTGTCTGTGTCGTGATGATCATCAGAAATATCAGACCAAAGTTTTTCATCATGGTATATTTTAGCCGGCATCCCCTCCGCATCAGCGGCCTGAATTCCGGATGACTTTCACGTACCTCACATCATTTCGTGTTTCAAGCCTTATGATATACAACCCTGCAGGGAACCCGGATGCATTCCAGGTAAACGTATGATTCCCCGTTCCGGCTTCTGAATCGGCGATCATGGCCATCTGGCGGCCGTTGAGATCATAGGCAGTCAGCCTGATATGATCCGGGGAACCAAGGATCACCGAAAGAGTTAGGGATTCGGTGAAAGGATTAGGATAACAGGCCATCCTTGTGATTCGCAACAGGGGTGAATTGACATTATCCGGGCCTTGTGGGAAATTTTCTTTACCCGGGGTGCCGAGAAGCTGTTCCGATGAGGCCCAGTTCTCAGCCAAAGTGTTATCAAGCTCAGGGCTGAGAAGGGAGAGGGTATATCCGGTACCGTTAGGTTCTTCAGGCCAGGGCGATACGGGTTCAAAACTTACTGAATCCTCGGGAATATCATTCGATGTGAAAAGCCTCACATATTCACCGGAACTGCTCAAGCCGAATCCCAGTTCGCCCGAGATATTTTTAACATAGGGGTAAATGGCGGTGAAAGCCATTGTATCTCTGCATAATACGAGATATTCACCGGGTATCAGAACCGTCCCGGCATTGATCTCAAACCGGTGACCATCATCATTGTCACTGAGATACCAGCCTGAAATATCAGTCTCCTGTGCCGAGGCATTGTACAGTTCCACCCAGTCCTCACTTTCATTCTCAGGGGCGGACTTATAATTGATCTCATTGATGATAACCGGGCTTTCCGTGGCCCCGGCTATTTTTTCAAATTTTGCGATGAGTGTCTGATCGGAAACCACACCAAAATCAAGGACAGGGACCGTATCGGATTTTGATCCGAACCATCCGGCGAACCGGTACCCGGGATTGGGTTCCGCCCTTAGATGTACCGGTATGTTGCTGAAATAGGTTCCTTTCCAGGGCAGGACATCCAATGACAACGTGTTCAGCTTTAATACTCCTCCCTGCGGGTTATCGGTGCCCAGTGTAAGTTGATGGGAACTGCCGGTGGCAAACATTAGGTTCATATAACTTCTCAGGACATCAGGCCGCCTTTCGGCATAATAGGTGATGAAATCATTCATCGTCCATGACCAGGTTTCCGGGTTACTACCCCATTTCTGCGTATGGTAAACGATTTCAGAAGAAATGTTGTTTCGCAGCCTGGTGATCTCACGCAAAACATTTGCCGGACTGAAGGTCGTATTCAGCAAATCTGCGAAGGTGTAAATGAAGTCACTCCTGAACCGTTCGTTCTTCATGAGCGAACGGAAAAGGAATGTGGACCATGGCGGGTTTGGCCATTCCGGGCCGTTATCGTCAAGGGCGAACTGGAAGGTATTATCCGTTACCTTGGCCGGATCCCATATCGCGAAGCCGAAATCGGTATCGAACATGATCCATCGCCACGGACTGCCCTCGCCGGCCTGCCAGAACTTTATGTTGTTGCCCGGCCAGTCGCCGTTGAAAATATAGATTTGGGTGATGCAATACTTCATGTAATTGTCGACGTCCATTTTGGTACAGACGTAGTCGTAATTCGCATCGACAGCCAGATCATGCGTTTGAATATAACTGATGAGTTGCGTATAATCGTGTGCTGTACCCTTGACCACCCAGCTATTGCCTTCAAGCATGTTTACCTTTTCCGGATCGCAGCCGTGGTTGGAGGCGACGTAATGTTCACTGATCTTTTCCCTGATATTCTCAATACCCCAGTAATTGCCATTCAGAAAAACAACAGCCTGCCTGCCTGCCTGTACATCCTGGTTAAGGCTGCCGGCCAGGGTCGTTGCAAGCAGGTCCCGCATCATGGAACCCATGGCCATCTCCTGTCCAAGCCAGTCATTGCCGGAATTCCGAAGTACAAAAGATTCGAACTTACGGATCGGTTTGTCGGGGAAGATCTGGTAATTGATCTCTTTTGCACCGTATTTTTTTCTTGCGTAGATGGCAAGGGATTTTTGAGGGTTTGCCCGTGAATAGTTGCCCGTGATCTTGATACCCGCATCAATGCTGAAGGCCTGTGTACCATCCGGTTCAAACAATTCCACATGCGCAGGACGCTCCCAGTCATTCCAGAAATTGGCTCCGAAATACGGACTCTCTTCCCCGGAATTTTTTCCCATAACGTAAATCCCATAGTCCTCATCCCAGAGGTTTCCGGGATCGGTTGTGACCGACACCACGGGCAGGCTGGGTTTCCGTCCAATGATGTACGTGCCGGTACTGATCTTCCCGGGAAGGTATCCCGATCGAAGCACCCGGGCCCGGATCACGACAGGTACTGTCAGATCGAGGGGTGTGGTATATACCTGCGAAGAATCGCCGGGCTCTGAACCATCCGTTGTGTAGCGGATCGTGTCGCCCGGATTCGAAGTAGTGATCACGAGCTGTGTTGGCCCTGGATAAAAACCGGCTGGAACCGAAAAGGACGGAGCTTCATATTCATCAAAATCATATGCTGTCGTAAGATTAGCCTCACCGGGTGTAGGTAAAGGAAAGACATGCCAGGTGCCGGATCCGTCAGGCTGGCGGCCAAAGCTGTAATCGCTTGTGACGGGAAAAATGACTATGGAATCAGCGATTTCCCCGGTAGGAGTGAAAAGGTACAGGGTATCACCGTCAGCATCGATTTTAAAGCCTGTGTAGATGGAAGAAGCCGGGAGACTGATTTCCTGAGGCGAGGGCACGGAAGGCACTGAGGGAACCCGTATGGAAAAATAGGGGATACAGCTGATATCTGATGAAGAAGCCGATTGATTGTGCACCTGGATAGCCAGGACATTTTCTCCCTGCCTGAGCAGTTCACGGAAATTTGAAACCGGGTAAGCCTCGGGCTGACCTCCGGAATACATTGTTGCTTCACGTAATGCGGATGAAGCCGAATAATAGGGTGGAGGCGTTCCGGGAATGCCTATATTTGCCCTTGCGATCTCCGTCCCATTTAGCCACGCAACGAAGGCATCATCAAAATCAATCTGAAGCAAAGCGCTCATTATCCCGGAAGTATCGGAAATCTCAAAGGTTTTCCTCATATAGAATGAAACTGTCGGGTAGATGATGGTGGCATCGTCACCATCGCCATAACCTATCCCGGACGGGCCGGTCAGCCATGCTGCATCATCGAAACCCGTTTCTCTCCATGCGGCAGGTGGTTCCGAGGTGGGAATGATATAGCTCCATGTTTCTCCCCTACGGATGAGGGTATTCCAAAAGGAAATGGTATCGGATGGTCTGTCACCTGAGGCAAAAACAACCAGGTATTCACCGGCCTTCATGAAACAGGGAGGAAAGACCCATTTCGCAGGTTCATTCCGGTTGTCGGTAATTGAATATCCGGTCACATCCAGCAGCTGACCGGAATTATTGAAAAACTCGATCCAGTCAGGATAATCACCGGTCTCATCACGGATGTTCTGAATATTCGAAGGAAGAACTTCATTGAAAACCAGGCCCTGTGCTCCTGAATGAAAGGGGAGCACCATGAAAAAGAAAAGAATCGTTAGCGGGATCAGTGGTTTGTAAGTGGTAGTAGTTTGCATGTCATTGTAGTTTACATCTCATCAGGATACCGTCAATCATCTTCTGCAGTTTCTAAATGAGGAATATCGTCGACATTTATCATCTTGTTTTTATCGTAAAAGTAAACAATGATCCTGGCTGTATCCCTCATGAAATTTATCGATTCCACCTCAACCCGGTGAATGTTTATCCCAGTCCGGTTTCTAAGATCCTCGATCAGTTCAGCCCTTCTGTCTTCCTTAACCAGTTCGATCTTTTCAAAGGTAATCGATTTGGATGATTCATGGGAAAGAAGGAAGGCATTTTCCAGTAACCAGAGCACAACGATCACCGCCATATTGCTGAATATCAGATCCGCCCATGGAATGTACTGCTGCGACAGGGAATTTAGAACGGAGGTGCCAATAACGACGAAAAGGTAGGTCATTTCCTTGATTGGAATGGGATGGGTCCTGTACCTGAGAATTCCGAAAAGGGCAAAAAGACCGAAGGCAAATCCCAGTTTCAGTTCAACCCCGGATAATATAAGGCTGAGCAGGAATACGATCATATTGATCAGTAAATACGTAAAAAGATAATCCTTGCGCCGGGTCTTCCTGTAATAGATATACCTGACAATGATAACCGCTACGATAAGATTGAAAAAAAACCTGAGGACCAGTGACAGGAAGCTTTCAACCCTGATGAACTGTGTACCCAGGAAAAACTCCGCCGTAATAAGATTCAGTAAATTCATCCTGCTGCTGCTTTAATTTATAGATTTGTTCTTTGAATATGTTTTTTCTCAAGCCGGGATTGAGAAGTACCATTCCCGTACAGTATTTGCTAAAGCTGCCTTCCTTTATCCTGAGATCACGTAAGCAGGTAAAAAAAGGTGATTTTTGATTTTTTTCCCCACTTTTGATCTCGGCAACGGCAAGAGCAGGCAATCCCGTAATCTCCGTACCCTTACGGAACCGGATCCTGGAATCGATCGTAATTCTTTCACTCAGGTCGAAATTTACCAGGGTGAACCTGCGGAATATGCTAATGAGACTGGATTCAAGTTCATTTATATGAAAGGGGGTGTGACGGGATACGAATTTTGCCATCCCAGGTCCCCACGTATCGCCGCATTTCACCGGAGTCCTGTACTTGCAGACTTCACCCCGGTTGTTCTTATGCTTGATTTCCAGGAATTCTATACCTGTATCCGTATATTTTCTCAGCCTGATCTTGTAACGTGATGCTTTACCGTTATGATGAGCCAGATACATACTTTTTTCAGGCGTATCGAAATAACAGGATTCATAATTCATCAATCTTCTTCCTTCCACTTCGAGTACAGAATATCCGGGATCCATATTGGTCAGGATAACCGGAATAAGATCTGACCTGAAAGAAAATTTACGGTCATACCGGTTCATCAGCCTGCAGTCATTGAGTTCATCAAGTCCGGTGCCTCTGAACCCGTCAAGAAGGCTCTTGATCTCTGAACAAATTTCTTCATATATGGATTCTTCGTTGTGCATTCCGGTAGAAAAAGGCATAAGCCCGTTTTTAGTTCAGTTCAAGTACATATGTTGTCGTCAGGATATAATTTGTGCAGGGGCAGGTAACATTCATCTGGTGGTCATAAAAATAGGAAATTCCAAAACTGTTCTTTTTATTTATTTTATATCCGACTCCCCCGGCAATCCTGTATTTTTCCGTAATGAGACGATGGTATGAATCGACACAGGAGAATATTTCATAACTAAGATATGGTTTCAGCGGTAATTTCCTGATATTGTAATCAGCCTTAATCCGGTTCCTGTTAGAATATTCGGGGTTATGGCCCGATTCCGAAGAATTGACAGCCAGGTACTCGGTCTGGAACTTATTCCTGAAGCTGAAAGAAAACCGGCCTGCTTCGGCTTCCGCACCGGCCCAGGCAAAAATACGGTGTCCGATATTGAAACCCTCATCCTTATCCGATTTATCCTCCAAACGGTAAGTTATCCCTGATGAAAACCATTTCCTCGAGTAATCCAGCCCGGCTTCGATCAATGATTCATCTCTCCGTGTCACATTTTCATTCCAGCGGTTTGATACCGTGATCACCATATCCAAGTGTTTGCTAAGATGCGTTTCAAGATCCAGGGCCGTCCACAGGTTAAAATCCTTCTCCTGCGCATTTATTTTCGTGAGACAGATTACTATTGCAAATATGAAAAAGAGGGTTCTCATCCGGGTAGAGCAAGCTTTTTAGTCGAATATTCTGATGTCTTCAACCACAATGACCTGCTTTTTCTCCCTGATCCGGACGGTCTTCATTACGGGTACCTCTCCGGAAGGATCTTTTTGGGTGGAATCCCGCGAAAAGGCATAAATGGTATATGTGCCTTCCCTGAGAAAATCAAACCGGTACCAGCCTCCCAGGCCCGTTTCAAAATTGTCATTGTAGATGCTGTCATTACCGTAGAGGATATATACATCAACGCCGGCAGCGTAATATTCGCCTTTCTTTTCTGTCCACTCACTGTTATAGTCGATGGCTAACACGCGGCCGGTTATCGTCGACGTGCCGCCTTCTCCTTCTTCTTTTTCACAGCCTGAAACAAAGAAGGTAAGAAAGATCACAAACGTAAACAGGATGCGCGAAGGTGAGACCATGTTAAGGGAATGTTAAGTTATGATATCACAAATATAGGATAAGTATTCAAATGAGCAAACGGGCCGTTGGACACCCGGTAATGATATCATTACATACCACCCGTAGGGGCAGGTCGCGACCTGCCTGGTGTAAATCCGGATCCGCCCATCCCATTCGCAGGTCGGAATCATTTTGATCAAAAACCTTCTCCTGATGCTTTTTTAACAATAAATTGCCTGTCTTGGTTAAAAAATGATCAACAAACCATTACTTTTTAAATCACTCCTCCGCAAATTCGCTTTCGGTTGTCCTTAAACTTTGACCGCCCATTCCTCAATCCATTTCTTTGCATTCACAAATGCTTCAGCCCAGGGAGTGATCTCATCCTGACGGTTAGACGGGTAATGAGCGCATTGGTAGGGAAGGAAAGATCTTTCGAGATGGGGCATCATGGCGAGATGCCTTCCGTCGGTTGAAACCAGGGCGGCTGCGGCGAAATCCGATCCATTGGGATTGCCAGGGTAATCCGTATAACTGTATTTAACCGGGATTTGATAGCTGGCTTCACCGCCCGGGAGGATAAAACGTCCCTCCCCATGGGCTATCCAGATCCCGAGCCGGGTTCCGGAAAGGCTTTTCAGCATGATCGAATCATTCGGTAGGATATTGACATTCAAAAAAGCGGATTCAAATTTATGGGATGTATTGAAATTCATTTTCGGGGGCGATTCATGTCCGGGATATACCAGTCCCAGTTCCACCATAAGCTGGCATCCGTTGCAGATCCCAAGGCTGAGAGTGTCCTTTCGTTTATAGAAATTATCAAGTGCGATCCGGGCTTTTTCATTGTAACGGAAAGCTCCCGCCCATCCTTTGGCCGATCCAAGAACATCGGAATTGGAGAATCCTCCTACGAATACGATCATATTGACATCGCTGAGATCTTCACGGCCGGCGATGAGATCGGTCATATGGACGTCTTTCACATCCATGCCGGCCAGGTGAAGGGCATATGCCATTTCCCTGTCGCCGTTCACCCCCTTTTCACGTATTATGGCTGCCCGGATCCCAGACCTTTCCCTTCGCCCGTGCAATATCCCATAGTCAGCCATTTTACCCGTGAAAGATCCGAAATTGTATTGCAGCGGCTGGTTTTTGAAATTCATAAAACGTTCGAGCGCAAGCTTATCCCCGCTCTGCCTGCGGTCGAGAAGGTATGAACTGACATACCACTTTTCCCGGTAGTAATCGATATCGAGGCCGAATGAATCGTGTCGTGTTTTCAGGTTCAGCATCCTGTGACGTGAAGGAGAGCCGATGATCTCATAATCGGTTTCGGTTTCATCGAGGATCTTAAGGTCCGCCTTCGATTTAACCTGGATAATGACACCGGGATTCTCCGAAAAAAGTACCCTGAAGGTATCGTGGTCATCAACACTGGTGAGGTCGATTTCCATACCCCCCGTCGTGTTGGCGAAGCACATCTCGAGCAGGGCAGTGATGATGCCGCCTGAGGAAATATCATGACCGCCCATGATTTTTCCATTAGCGATCATATCCTGCAGGGTATTGAATGCCCGTACGAAATACTCGGGATCCCTGACAACCGGCGTTTCATTGCCAATGGAATTAACGACCTGGGCAAAACTGCTTCCCCCCAGTTTCCTGTTATCGCGGGAGAGATCGATATAAACCAGGAAGGAATCAGGATCATTGACCACAACGGGTTCCACTATTTTCGTTACGTCCTGCACGGCGGCGGCGGCCGTGATGATGACTGTTCCCGGAGCAAATACTACGGTATCCTTGTATTTTTGAGTCATGGAGAGCGAGTCCTTACCCGTGGGTATGTTTATACCGAGAGCGATGGCAAAATCGCTTGCTGCCTTAACCGCTTCATATAAGCGTGCATCTTCCCCTGGGTTTTTGGAGGGCCACATCCAGTTTGCGGAAAGGGAAACCCCATGGAGTTTTTCTGTGAGCGGTGCCCATACGATATTGGTCAGGGCTTCGGCGATGGACAGTATGGAACCGGAAGCCGGATTGATCAATCCCGCGACGGGGGCATGGCCTATCGATGTGGCATATCCTTTCCTGCCCCTGTAATCCAGCGCCACCGCCCCCAGGTCATTGAGGGGAAGCTGGATTTCACCGGCACATTGTTGTTTCGCCACTTTGCCGGTGACACTCCTGTCCACTTTATTGGTAAGCCAGTCTTTGCACGCGACGGATTCAAGCTGGAGCAGGTTGGCAAGATATTTTTCCAGGGAATGGATATCGAAAGATGGCTTTTCAAAGGAGGATGGCTGGCTGTTGTCATTCAGGATCGTCTGCGGGGGGTTGCCGAAAAGATCGGCAAGCGCCAGATCGATAGGATTCGCATTCTCAGTGTCTTCAAAAGTAAACCGGTGATCGCCTGTGACCTTACCGATGACATAGAAGGGAGCCCTTTCCCTTTCCGCGATTTTTTGAATCCGGTCGACATCCACCTTATGCATGATCATTCCCATTCTCTCCTGCGATTCGTTCCCGATGATCTCTTTTGAGGAGAGGGTCGGATCGCCGATGGGAAGCCGGTCAATACCGATCGTTCCGCCAGTGGCTTCCACGAGTTCGGAAAGGCAGTTCAGATGACCACCGGCTCCGTGATCATGGATGGTTACTATGGTATTATCCTCCGATTCGGCGAGTGCCCGGATGGCATTGAAAACTCTTTTCTGCATTTCCGGATTGGCCCGCTGGACGGCGTTCAGCTCGATTGAATTTCCGTACTCACCCGTTGCCACCGAGGAAACGGCTCCGCCACCCATCCCGATGCGATAGTTATCACCTCCCAGCAGGATGATGGGATCATCCTTTTCGGGGATATCCTTCGTGCTGTCTTTTTTCTTCCCGTATCCTATTCCCCCTGCCAGCATGATGACCTTATCGTAACCGTACATCTTCATATTCTCGGAATGCTCGAAGGTAAGCAGGCTCCCGCAGATCAATGGCTGTCCGAATTTATTCCCGAAATCGCTGGCCCCGTTCGAAGCCTTGATCAGGATCTCTTCGGGAGTCTGGTACAGCCATTTACGGGGTGTGGTTGCTTTTTCCCAGTCCCTGCCGCTCTCGGGCCGGGGGTATGACGTCATGTAAACGGCGGTACCGGCCATCGGAATGGCGCCTTTACCGCCGGCGATCCGGTCCCGGATCTCACCGCCGGTCCCTGTGGATGCCCCGTTGAAAGGCTCAACGGTGGTGGGAAAATTATGAGTTTCCGCTTTAAGCGACAGTACGGTTTCAATTTCACTGACCTCAAATGTACCGGCTTCATCCTGTCTGTCGGGCGCAAATTGTTCGATTACCGGTCCCCGGACGAAGGAACAGTTATCTTTGTACGCCGAAACCACGGAATTGGGATTGGTCTGCGTGGTTTTCCTGATAAGCTGGAAAAGACTGGATTGTTTTTCTTCCCCGTTGATGATGAAGATCCCGTTAAAAATTTTATGACGGCAATGTTCGGAATTAACCTGGGAAAATCCGAAAACTTCGCTGTCAGTGAGTTTTCGTCCGAGCTGCCTGCTGAGATCCCCCAGATACTGAATTTCTTCAGGGCTTAGCGCCAGTCCTTCCTTCTCATTGTAGGCAGCGATGTTCTCAATTTCAATGACAGGCTCGGGTTTCCTCACGATGCGGAAAATATCCTGATCCAGCTCGCGGTAGAGTACCTGGAGCATAGGATCGTATTTTGCCCTCTCATTTTCGACCAGGAAGTATTCCTCCATCCTCTCAATACCGGCGATCCCCATATTCTGGGTGATTTCAACGGCATTGGTGCTCCAGGGGGTGATCATCTCCTTACGCGGACCGATAAAAAAACCTTCAAGTTTCCCTTCATTCATCATCCGGGCACCGTTGAACAACCAGGTGAGTTTTTCAACATCAGGACCTGTGAAATTTTTTGAGGTTTGAACAGCTATGAAATGATTTGCAGATACTTTAAAAAATACTATCATTGATGAATTTTATTTTGATTCGGCAATTTCAGATCCACTGCAAATATAGTCATAAGCAGTCAAAATGAATGGCACCGGATGAAATAAGACAACAATGGCCCCGGTCATTTGTTACTAGTGATGTTTTTAAAAAAAGCTCATCCGATGAATCAATTCTGGGATTCAAGATACAGTTCAGGTGAATATGTTTACGGGACAAAACCGAATCTTTATTTCAGGGAGATCCTCAAAGGTGAAAAGCCGGGGCGTATACTTCTTGCCGGGGAAGGTGAGGGAAGGAATGCCGTTTATGCCGCCTCACTGGGATGGGAAGTTCATGCCTTTGATTTCAGTACGGCGGCCAGGAAGAAGGCCCTTGAACTGGCTTTTCTCAGGGGGGTGAATATCAATTACCGCGTTTGTTCATGGGAAGATTACCGGTCTGAAAACGGTCAATTCGATATGGCAGGACTCTTTTTCTTCCATCTTGCGGGAAATGACAGGAGAATTTTTCACAGGCGGCTCACAGGATGGCTGAAGCCTGGTGCCAGGATCGTAGGCGAATTATTTTCCAGGGGACAGAATGGTCTCCCCTCTGGCGGACCGAAAAATCCTGATTTTCTTTATTCCCGGGAAATGCTACGCAACGATTTCAGGAATCTTAAAATCGATACTCTCAGGGAAACCGAGGTTGAACTGGATGAGGGCAGTTTCCACCAGGGAAGGGCAAGGGTGATCCGGCTGATCGCGGAAAAACAACCCTGAAATAACTCCGGCAGACTGTCTCAACCGGTGAAACAAAGTTTTTTTGAAGGAAACGGAACTTATAATTGCCCGTATATCCGAAAATTATTTATTTTTGCGCACCATACACATGCCTCATTAGCTCAGCGGTAGAGCAGCTGATTCGTAATCAGCAGGTCGGGGGTTCAAATCCCCTGTGAGGCTCCAATATTTGTTGATTTGTTGAGTTGTTGATTTGTTGAAGGAAGAGTTTTCCAGTGAGACTTTAGAGCCTGTAAAAAATGGCATCTGTTTTCGTCCAAGCCGGAGTGTAATATTTGGTGAATTGGTGAATTTGTGATTTGGTGAAGAGGAAGAGGAACACAGATTTGACGGAAAAACACGGATTCTCACGGATCCAGGAAGAATTTGTTGATTTGTTGAATGGAGTTCAAACCATTTCAAACCATTTTCAAACCATTTCAAACCATTTCAAACCATTTCAAACCACCTCAAACCATTTCAAACAATCTTAAACAACCTTTTCTGTGATAATCTCTGAAATCTGGTGAAACTCCCTGAAGAATTTGTTGAGTTGTGAATTGTTGAGTTATCCGGTGAGACTTGGCAGGGTCACTTCACCAGTGTTTTCAAAAATTCCCTGATGTTCTTGTAATTATCCACAAAATATTTTGCCTTGGTGGATTTATTCCCCACTTTTATGGTAATAGATTCAGGGGGAAGCGATTCAAAAGTGAATTCATCTGTCCAGTCATCGCCGAGGGCCATGATAAAATCGTAATTCTCATTGTTCATCCGGGAAACTGCGGCACGTCCTTTGTTTATGCCGGAATTTTTAATTTCGATGACCTTGTCGCCATCCATGATCTCGAGGTCAAGATTGGTGGCAAGGCTTTGCAGTTCATCTTTCAATTCATAAGCCCGCTGTACCCCAAGGTCGGGATCGGAATCCCGGTAATGCCAGACAAGGGAATAGTTTTTCTCCTCCGTGAAGCTGCCCGGTGTGCGGTCAACATAGAAATCGAGTATGGGTTTGACGATATCTATCCAGTCCTTATCGATCGTATCCGGCATGTACCAGTCACCGTTCAACTTCTTATGCCAGACGCCGTGTTCGGCGATGAATCCCAGGTTCCAGTTCTCATTATCAAACCATGAAGAAAGCGTTTCCTTATCCCGTCCGCTGATGATGATCACATTATTCTTGTCATCGGAAATGATGTCTTTCAGGAGTTTATATAATTCCCTATCCGGGCTGGCCTCCTGGGGATCTTTATAAAATCCCTTAAGCGTTCCGTCGTAATCCAGCAGAATGAATCGATTTGAAGTAGACTGGTACCTTTCGACGATTGCATCGGATATCCTTTTGTTCAGTTTCCGGGTAAGGTTGTATTCCTGAAGCTTCTTAACGCTATTCAGTCCTTCGAGAAAATCGACGGCCCATTTTTTCTCCGTATAGGTGGAAAGTCTTTTCTGCAGGACCTTATTTCTTTCCGTCTGTTCATCATCGGACATGGTCAGCGCTTCATGGATGGCATTGACAATTTCCAGCCTGTTGTTGGGATTGACGATCACCGCCTCACCCATCTCCCGGGAAGCACCTGCCATCTCCGATAGGATGAGCACCCCTTTCCTGTCGGGTTTGCTGGCTATAAATTCCTTGCATACCAGGTTCATCCCGTCGCGAAGAGGGGTTACCAGAGCAATGTCTGAAGCCAGGTATACCTGAACAAGTTCATCGAAAAGCAGTTCCTTGAAGTAGTAGAATACCGGTGTCCATCCTACCTTCCCGAATTCGCTGTTCAGCCGGCCTACCTGCCTGTCAATCTCTGCCTTAAGTTGTTTATTCTCAAGATCATTCTCCCGCAATAGTGTCAGGTAAATGAGGAGGGATATCTTCCCATGGAACTCATCATGCTTCAGCAGGAACTCCCTGAAAGCTTTGAGCCTGATGATGAGTCCCTTCGTGTAATCGAGCCTCTCAAGGGATAAAATGATCTTATTCTCCGGTTTCACCCGGATGTGTTTCTCGATCTCGTTATTGAATTTTTTCAGCTTCTCAGGGATCTGATCTTTTATTTCGCAAGCCCTGGAATGAAATTTCTCATAATCTATTCCCATCGGGAAATTATCAACTTTAAGTACCCTCTTCTCATACCGGACCTGGTTGAAATAAGTATCAAGACCCATAAGGCGCCTCAGGGAGCTGATAAAATGTCTTTCATAATCGTAAGTATGGAAGCCGATCAAATCTGCGCCCAAAAGTCCTTCAAGAATTTCCTTACGCCAGGGGAGAAGTCTGAAAACCTCGTAGGAGGGGAAGGGGATATGCTGAAAGTAACCGATGGAGAGTTCCGGAAAACTGTTGCGCAACAACTTAGGGAGGAGCATCAGGTGATAATCATGGATCCAGACCCTGTCACCTTCACGGATGATCTTCTGTAGCTCATTGGCATACTTCTGGTTCACCCTTACGTATTGTCTCCATTCCGTCTCGCGGTACGTGGATTTTTCATTATAGTAATGGAACAGGGGCCAGATCGTACTATTGGCAAATCCTTCCAGGTATTGCTCTCTTTCTTTTTTCCTGAGAGTGATGGGATAGCAGTTTTTTTTCCTGAGTTTATCGGCGATCCTGTCTCGCTGGTCAGCAGGTAATTCCCGCCTGTCAAAGCCAGTCCAGCCAACCCATACCGATTCATCATCCTGGTAGAATTTTTCTACTCCGCTTGTAAAACCACCGGTCCGCGTAACGAGCTCCGAGTCTCCTTTTTTGGATATTTTGATTTTTATGGGTAAAAGGTTGGAAACAAAAATTATGCGGCTCATGCTTAACCGTATTGGTATTAGTATAAAATAACGCTAATAGTTCAACAATTCAAAGGGCCGAAACGTTTTAATTCATTGGAAAGTTCATAATTCCGGATATTGAGCGACTTTCCGGAAAAAAACCAATATATTCAATGTCGCGCTCTTTATTATACATCTTCATGCCCGTCCCATTTCCCGTTGCCGCAGTTTATCATTGTTTGTTGTTTTTTAGGTTCAACCCGATATATTTCAATCCAACAAAAAGATATTTCAGTTATGAAAAACCACTTTTTTGACGCCGTTATATTTGATCTTGACGGCGTTATTACCAAAACAGCTCTTGTCCATTCTGCGGCATGGACAAGGATGTTCAATGATTATTTAAAATACAGGGAAAAGGAGTACGACGAGACCTACAACGAATTTACCCACGAAAAGGATTACCTGCCTTATGTTGACGGCAAACCGAGATATAAAGGTGTAGCGGATTTTTTGAAATCGAGGGATATCAGCATCCCGTACGGCGATCCTTCAGATTCCCCGGAGAAGGAGACGGTTTGCGGGCTGGGTAACAGGAAAAACAACTATTTCACGGATATACTTGAAAAGGAGGGGGTGGAGGTTTATGATAGCAGTGTTGCTTTTATTCGGAAGCTGAAAGACGAAGGCATCAGGGTAGGTGTGGCATCTTCGAGCAAGAACTGTAAAAAAGTCCTGGAAACATCGGGATTACTGGGTCTTTTCGAGACCCGCGTTGACGGGATCGTCTCAGCCGAGCTTGGACTAAAGGGGAAACCCGAACCCGATATATTCACAACGGCATGCGATAATCTTGGTATGGCATACGACAGGTCTGTGGTTGTGGAGGATGCAGTCAGCGGAGTCCAGGCCGGGAAGGCAGGAGGATTTGGACTCACCCTTGGAATAGCCCGGGAAGGAAACCTGGAGGAGTTACGAAAAAATGGCGCCGATATCGTTGTGGAGGATATCGGAGACCTTGGCGGCATTGAGGCGATAGACCGCTGGTTTGGAAATGACCTGGAGCAGATGAAGTGGTCGGTCCTTTACAAAGATTATGACAGGGAAAAGGAAAAGGTGAGAGAAGCTTTGCTGACTACAGGAAACGGATTTTTTGCCACCCGCGGGGCCATGGAAGAGTCAACTGCCGGTAAATATAACTACCCGGCCAGCTATATGACCGGTTTTTATAACCGTAGGAAATCCAAGGTAAGTGACCGGTGGGTTGAAAACGAGGATTTTGTTAATTTTATCAACTGGCTTCCCGTGAATTTCAGGGTTGAGGGTGGTGAATGGTTTGATCCTAACCGCCACCCGTTCAGTCTTATTGAACGCAGGCTTGACCTGAAGACGGGAATGTTGTACCGTTCACTGATCGTAAATCATGAAGACGGAAAAAAAACACTTGTGGGATCACGCCGGATCGTCAGTATGGCGGACCCGCATCTCGGGGAACTGGAATATTCGGTTACCCCTTTAAATTATTCCGGCAGGCTTGAATTGTTTTCGGCACTCGACGGAAATCTAATCAACGAGGGTGTGGAACGGTACAGCGAGCTTGATCAGCACCACCTCGATCAGCTTGACAGGGGAACGATGAATGGCCTGGATTATGTCATTGTAAAAACCAATCAATCCGATATCACCGTTTCAGTGGCGCAGAAGCTCGAGGTGACTCTTGATGGAAGAACCATAACGCGTGATTCATTTCAGCCGGGGAAAGGAAAGGTAACCTCCTTCTTCATTGCCGATGTAAAGAAAGATGAATGCCTAAGGCTCCAAAAACTGGTCTGCATTCATAATTCCAGGGATTTTGAAGTAAACAATCCCCTCGGTGCCGTGGTTGACCAGCTGTCAACTGCGGATGGTTTTGAAGAGATTTTCGAGGCGAGCACGGAAGCCTGGAAATCGATGTGGCAGGAGGCCGATGTGGAGATCTTCGGCGACCGTTATTCCCAGATGCTGTTAAGGCTTCATATTTACCATCTACTGGTGACGACTTCACCTCACCACAAACAGCTGGATGCCGGCATCCCCGCGCGCGGCCTTCATGGCGAAGCCTACAGGGGGCATATATTTTGGGATGAGTTGTACGTTCTTCCTTTTTTTATCACCCATTTCCCCGAAACTGCCCGCGCCGTCCTCATGTACCGGTATCGCCGGCTTAACCAGGCCCGAAAATATGCACAGGAACACGATTATGAAGGAGCCATGTTCCCCTGGCAGAGCGGGAGCGATGGGAGGGAAGAATCCCAGATCGTGCATCTGAATCCTGTATCGGGCGAATGGGGACCCGATTACAGCTCACTCCAGAGACATATCTCTTCGGCGGTGGCTTACAATATCTGGCAGTATTGGAAGATTACGGGTGACCAGGATTTTATGAACCAGTACGGTGCGGAGATGTTTTTCGAGATCTGCCGCTTCTGGGCTTCAAAGGCTGAGAAAGACGAGAAAACCGGAAGGTATTCCATAGATAAAGTAATGGGACCTGACGAATTCCATGAGAAATACCCGGAGGCGGATGAAGGGGGCTTCAGGGACAATGCCTACATAAATCTAATGACGGCCTGGCTGATGAAAACTGCATTCGAATTCCTGGACCAACTCGATATTCATGAAAGGCAGCGGGTTATCGAAAAGATTCTTTTAAGGAAAGAGGAGCTGGTAAAATGGAAGGATATGACCCGTAACATGAAGCTGAACATTGACAATGACGGGATCATTGAACAGTACGACGGCTACTTCGGACTAAAGGAGCTTGACTGGGATGCCTATAAGGAAAAGTATGATGACATTCACCGGATGGACAGGATATTGAAAGCAGAGGGAAATTCTCCGGATGATTATAAAGTGGACAAGCAGGCCGATTTGCTTATGATCTTTTACAATCTTGACAGGGATGAAGTCATTCACCTGATGAAGGACTTGGGGTATGATATAAAAGAAGATATTCTAAGAAAAAATTTCGATTATTATTTTAAAAGAACTTCGCACGGATCAACCTTAAGCAGGGTTGTTCATGCTTACCTGGCAGGGCTGACCGGGAAGGAAAACCTGAGCCGTGAATTATACATGGAAGCCCTCACCAGCGATTACAACGATATCCAGGGAGGAACCACGGGAGAAGGCATACACGTCGGGGTTATGGGAAGCACCGTTCTCAACGCCCTGACCATATTTGCCGGGCTTAACTGGCACGGAGCTATCCTTCGACTGGATCCGTCGCTTCCCGAAGCCTGGAAAAAAATGAGTTTTAATTTCAATTTCAACGGGGATCAATACCATTTTAATATCACATCCGGAGAAGTGAGCATCTATTACCACTCAGAGGAGGGCACTCCGGGCTGGATTATTGTAAAAGGGAATAAATATGAACTGGAGAGCAGCCGTACATTAGCCATCGCATTTTAAAAAAAAATCATTAAATAGGGTTATTCTTAAGAAATGCTTTTATTTTTGGGCTCAAAATAACTCCATTTCTATATGCTTGGTGATATTCTCATAATTGGTGAAATGCATAAGGCCGCTGCAGAAGCGATCGCTAAAAAGGTCATTCAGGAACGCGACAAATTTAGTAAAGGCTATAAGTTCATAGTAGGTATATCCGGTGAATCGGGCGCAGGAAAGTCAGAAGTTTCCCATTCCCTGGCAAAGAGACTCAAAGAGGAACATATCAGGGTAAAAATCCTTCATGCCGACGATTACTACATGGTTCCGCCCCTGCTTAGATCGGAGTGGAGAAGGGTACAGGGAATCGATACTGTCGGGATCCATGAGTATGACTGGAACCTGATCCAGCGGAACATACAGGATTTCAAAGAAGACCGGGAATCTATGATGCCGTGCATCGATATCATCCCCGAACAGGTGGATAAGCTCATCACGGATTTTAAAAAGATCGACCTTCTGGTCATCGACGGGCTTTATGCCCTGAAGGCGGACGGGATAGATCTGAGGGTATTTATCGATCTCGATTATCACGAAACAAAAATCAACCAGATCCAGCGTGAAAAGGAAAAACTGGATGAATTCCGTACTGCTGTACTTGAACGGGAACATCAGAATGTCCATTCCCTGAAACCTATGGCGGATCTCATTATCGATAAAAATTACCAGGTAGTGGATGCAAAAACGGGGGAATTCGTCTGAATTACCGCAGTCTTCGGCTAAACGACATTGATTTTGTTTTCCTGATTTTTTTCCGGTAAATTATGGATTTAATTCCCAAGGGATGTATAAACACCGGATCCTCTTATTTTTCGTGGTTTTTTTTCTTAGTGCCACATCATCTTCCTACTCCCTGCCCGCCGATTTCGACGGTAAATCTTTTGTGATCAATTTTAATAAGAGCGACTATACGGGAGGAAATCAGAACTGGTCCGTTGATGTCGACGCTTCAGGGATAGTCTATATCGGCAACAACCAGGGTTTGCTGAAGTTTGACGGCGCCAACTGGGATATCTTTCACATGCCGGATGATATGGTCGTTCGCTCCGTCGCCGCCGGGGACAGTGGGAAGATCTACGTCGGCGCCTTTGAAGAATTCGGTTTTTTCTCCATGAACAGCCAGGGATTTTTCGATTACACTTCCCTGAGCATCCGGATGAAGAAGGTAAACCTTCATAATGATGAGATCTGGCGTATCGTTATCCATAAGGGCAAGGTTTATTTTCAGTCGTTCTCCCATATCTATGTTTATAACGGCGAATCAGTGAAAGTAATCGATCCGGGAGGCACCATCGTATTATTGATGGAGGCCCGGGAACGGATGTTTGTCCATAAGGTTGGGGATGGTCTTTACGAAATGAAGGACGATAGTCTTTTTCCCGTTCGCGGAAGTGAAATTCTCGCCGGGGATGAGGTCAAGACTATACTCCCTTTCGGGAAGAGCGCTTTCCTCGTTGGTTCTTCATCGGCAGGACTTTTCGTTATGGACGGGAAAACTTTCCGTCCTCTCGAAAAGCCTGTGAATGCCCTGATCAGGGAATCGGAGGTAAATAACGGGATTACCCTTGACAGTTTGCTGATCATCGGCACGATCGTCGACGGGATCTTTATCCTGAATCCGGATGGCAGCCTGAGGGAGCACCTCAATACCGATAATTTTCTTCAGAACAATACCGTACTTGCACTTCGTTCCGTGAAAAATCATTCTTTTTGGGCCGGACTGGACAGGGGCGTCGATTTCATCACCCTCGACAATCCACTCTCCTTCTATATGGACCCTTCACGCAACAGGAGGACGGTATTTGCAGGCGCACTTACAGGTGATACCTTATGGGTGGGGACTAATCAGGGCGTTTTCCGCTACCTGGATGATCCTTCAACCGGATATTCACATCCTGAAATTGTAGATGGCACACAGGGACAGGTATGGGACCTGAGCGTGATCGACGGGGAATTGATTTGCGGTCATACGAACGGAACCTTCAGGATAATAAACGGAAAGCCTCAGCGCATCTCCGCCATCAACGGCGGATATGCCATCCGAAAGTTTGGTACTTTCCGGGGCGATATCCTCCTGCAGAGCAGTTACAGTGTCTTTTCTGTCTACAAAAGATCCGGGAGCGAATGGACCTTTTCACATGTCATCCCTGGATTTTATGAACCGGTACCCGTATTTGAGGCAGATCATTCTGGTTATATATGGGCCTCCCATGCAAGCAAAGGGCTTTACAGGCTGCGGTTTGATGCCGGATTTACAAGGGTGGAATCCGCCCGTTATTTTGGCAAGAAGGAGGGACTTCCTTCGGAACGTCATATCATGGTGGCCAATGTCGATAATCGGGTAGTTTTCTGTACCCGGAAAAAAATATATACCTACAATGACCTGGCCGATACTATCGTTCCGTTCGAATCACTGAATCGCGAATTGGGTGGATTTGCCGCATCGGATAGGATTGTCGCCATGGGAAATGATAAGTATTGGTGTATTGCGGGAAACAGTGTGGCTTTATTCAGAATCTATAACGGGAATGCCCGCCGGATCTTTTCCTATGACCTTTCCTTGCAGGGAGCTTCCCTTGGGTCGGGACAGGGCGGAATATACATTTTAAAGAAGGATTTGTACCTGATCTGTCTCGATAATGGATTTGCCCTTTACCATGAAAGGGATTCTGCTGCCACATATGCAGAACGCCGGCCCCTGATCACCATGGTCAGGGCGTCCGACCGGCGAAAACGGTATTACATTCTTCCTGCAGGGGAGAAGCGCACTTCACTTGATCTTCCCTATTCCTTCGGAAATGTTGAATTTTATATTTCGTCCGACCAGGTCTGCGTCGACCCGGTTTTCAGCTACCGCCTTTCGGGATTCGACAATCTCTGGTCGGATTGGTCAGGCCAATCAAAGATTATGTATACCAGGTTGCCGGCAGGTGAATATCGTTTTGCCGTAAAGACCTTGGGAGGCGACGGAAATAGCAGCGATCCCGTCACTTTCAGCCTGCGGATAAAGAGGCCATGGTATGCTTCAATAGCAGCCCTGATCGTCTATACATGCCTTTTTTTCGCATTACTGCTGTTTTTCAGAATTCTCTTCACAAGGCGGCTTATGAAACATACAATCCGGATGCAGACCCTTGAGAAGGAAAAAAGATATCGTGATAAAGTCATAGCGGAACAGGATATCATAAGGCTGAAGAATGAGAAGCTTCAATCGGAGGTTTCCCATAAAAATATACAGCTTGCAAATTATACCATGACGATTCTGAAGAAGAATGAGCTGCTTATAAAAATAAAAGACGCCATCAATGCCCAGAAGAAAGAGCTGGGCGGCCGTTATCCCAACTATCATTACGATAAGCTGGTAAGGCTTATCGATTCCAATCTTTCCTCGGAAGACGACTGGCGGATCTTCGAGATGCATTTCGACCAGGCCCATGAGAATTTCTTCATGCGACTGAAAGCCAGCTATGCTGAATTGACTCCCAGCGACCTTAAACTCTGCGCATATCTCCGCCTCAACCTGTCTTCCAAGGAAATCGCACCCCTTCTGAATATCTCCGTCAGGGGCATTGAAATTCGAAGATACCGGCTGAGGAAGCACCTTCTTCTTAATACACAGGAGAATCTTGTTGAATTTCTGATGAATTTCTGATTTTACGCTTGCCGTCTTTATAAAATGTTTCTACAATATCACTCTCTGCAGGTATTGATTTTATTCATCTCCATGGATCATCTTTATATTGATGTAGTAATGATGTAATCCGGATTATGCTGTTTAATAACATGAAGTATTGAAGTGAAAGTAAAGATTTTCAGTTAATTAGACAAAAGGGTTACCTTGTTGTTCTACTTAAAAACTGTGCAATCCTTATGGAAATGAAAAAACAGACCTGCAGCCGGAGTCGCATCTTTCTTACGATCATTGCTGTGGGGATCTCATCGCTTTCATGCAGCACAGGGAATCGTAAAGGGGCCGGAGATACCAATGACAGGAAGATTTTTATTCCGGATCTCAAAAAGAGAACATTTGCGTTTTTCTGGGAGCAGGTCGACAAACCTACCTGGGGCATTCCCGACAGGTATCCCACACGGCGCTTTACCAGTATCGCTGCAACCGGCTTTGGACTGACCTCTTATCTTGTTGGTATCGAAAACGGCTATATCACCCGGAATCAGGGTGCCGAACGGGTGCTTAACACGCTGGAATGGTTCTGGAATTCAAAACAGGGTCCCGATTCTGCGGGGATCACGGGCTACAAAGGTTTTTATTACCATTTTCTCACCTATGGACAGGGTCTGCGTTTTCAGAACACCGAATTATCCACAATAGACACGGGATTGTTGATGGCGGGCATTCTTTCCTGCCAGTCTTATTTCGACAGAAGCGATCCGCAGGAGAAGCGGATCCGCGGTTTAGCCGACTCCCTCTACCTTCGGGTTCAATGGGACTGGGCCATGAATGGCAGGGAAGCGATGTCGATGGGATATCATCCGGGAAAAGGATTTTTGAAAGCTGAATGGACCGGTTATAATGAGGCCATGGTACTTTTGATCATGGCTATGGGTTCTCCCACCCATCCCATCGGCGACAGTGCATGGGCCGCCTGGTGCCGGACTTATATATGGGCGGATTTTTACGGGTACGAAATGGTGAATTTCACTCCGCTCTTCGGGCATCAGTATTCTCAGATGTATATTGATTTCCGTGGAATACGCGATGCTTTTATGCAAAATCACGGTATCGATTATTTCGAAAATTCAAGAAGGGCAACGTTATCCAACCGGGAGTATTGCAAGGATAATCCCGGCGGTTTTAAAGCCTATTCCGGGAATATTTGGGGACTCACCGCCTGCGACGGACCGGCTTCCGTTACACAGATGACCTCTGCAGGTGAGAGAAAATTTTTTACTTACCGGGCCAGGGGGGCGAGCGTTCGTGATACAATTGATGACGGGACCATTGCCCCTACGGCTGCCGGCGGATCCGTGCCTTTTGCCCCTGATGAATGCATCCCCGCTCTCATGGCTATGAAGGAACAATTCGGGGATTCACTCTATGGGAAGTATGGCTTCAGAGATGCATTCAATATGGCTTTCATGAACCCCGATGGAAGCTATGGCTGGTTTGACCGCGATTACCTTGGGATTGACCAGGGACCGATCCTTATACAGATGGAAAATTACCAGACCGGACTCATATGGAATATCATGAAAAAAAACAAGTATATAATCCGCGGTTTGAAACGGGCAGGTTTCACCGGGGGATGGCTGTAATAATTGTTAAGAAATCGAACAATTCGAATCGAATGTTCCTTATACTCAAGTCAATATATTTTATAAATTACTTATCATGAACACAAACCGAATACCGGGAATCATCAGGAAAACACTGACCTTTTTCCTGGTTCTGATTTTCACCTTTCCGGCTATTTTCGCCCAGCAAAGACAAATCACCGGAAAGGTGACCTCGGCTGATGACGGAAGCATACTGCCGGGGGTAAATGTGATCATAAAAGGGACAACCCGGGGAGTGATCACGGGTCTGGACGGAATGTATTCCATCCCGGTGAATCCCGGTGATGATACCCTCCTTTTTTCTTATATCGGGTTTCAGGATAAAACAGTGGCTATTGATGACAAGACGGAGATAAATGTCGTATTGAGCGTTGAGGCCGAAGCTTTGAATGAAGTGGTGGTCATTGGATATGGTAAGGTCAGGAAAAGCGACCTTTCCGGATCGGTGAGTACGGTCAAATCCGGGGATATCACAAAGATCACCTCACAGAACCCTGTGCAATCACTTTCCGGGAAGGTAGCCGGGATCCATGTGGCAAACACATCCGGGGCGCCGGGCTCATCTCCCGAGGTCAGGATCCGTGGGGTTGGAACCTTCAATAATTCATCCCCAATATACGTGGTTGACGGAGTTATCCTTAATGATATCTCTTTTCTGAACAGCGAAGATATTGCTTCCGTCGAAGTGCTGAAAGATGCTTCGGCAACGGCTATATATGGTTCCAGGGGTGCCAATGGCGTCATTCTTATTACGACTAAATCGGGTGAAGCGGGGGCGAAAGGGACACAATTCAGCTTCGATGCTGAATACGGGATGCAACAGGTTGAGAAGCGGATCGATCTGCTTACCGGGAGGCAGTTTGCAATTATATCAAACGAGATCCGGCCTGGTTCCTATAACAATGTAGACCTGGTGCCGAACACCGACTGGCAGGATCTCATTTTTCATATTGCACCCCAGCAGAATTACCAGTTCTCAGTTTCGGGCGCAACGGATAACGATCAGTACTACGTTGGCATAGGATATTACGGACAGGAAGGGATCATCGACAAGTCATCCTACCAGAGGCTTTCCCTGAGATTTAATAACACGTACCATCTCACAGATAATATAAGCTTCGGAAACAACATTACCATCGTTCCCCACAAACAGCAGAATGCACCGAATGTTACTTATGCTGCATACCGTGCCCAGCCATTACTTGTACCTTATTATGACGACGGGAGTTACGCTGTGGTTTTCAACGTGGGTAATCCCTTAGCCTCCCTTAATTATTCCAATGATCATAGCAACGGGGCCAGGGGAGTGGGAAATATTTTTGCTGAAGCGACGGTCTTCAAGGATTTTACCCTGAAATCGAGCTTCGGCATGGATGCCAAGCTGGACAGGCCTGTGAATTTCACCCCTGCCTATACGGTATATAATCCCGACGGCACTTCAAGCCAGCAGCAGAATGTCCTGAGCGATCTTACCAAAAAAGTGGAACAATCTGTATCCTGGCTCTGGGAAAATACGGTAACCTACCAGAAAGATTTTGAAAAACATTCAATCAATGCGGTTGCGGGGTATACCATGCAGAGATTCACTTCGGAGAATATCACCCTCCCCGGTGAAAATCTGATCAGGGACCAGAGCCAGTTCTGGTACATTCAGCCTCAGAATATTTACGATCCTTCCAACAATGTGAATAAGATCCAGGATATAGAGGATAAGGTGGATAATAATCAATATTATTCCATGATCTCCTACCTGTTCAGGGCTAATTATACCTACGACCGTCGATACGTCCTGACCTTCACTTTCAGGCGGGACGGATCTTCAAAATTTGCAGCCGGGAACAGATACGGGAATTTTCCATCAGGCGCTGTCGCATGGAACATTTCCCGGGAAGCATTCATGGAAAACATGAACTTTCTCAGCAACCTGAAATTGAGAGCCAGTTACGGACTGATCGGCAATGAAAAGATAGCATACACCGATCGGTATGCCCGGGTTGATCCCTCACTGCTCGCCATATTCGGGGTCAACGAAGCAGCTCTTCCTGCTTCCACCTTTGGACAGACCGGCAATCCCGACCTGAAGTGGGAAACTACAAAACAGGCTGATGCCGGTCTTGAGATCGGAGTGTTGGATAATAAGATCACCGGGGAATTCGACTACTATAATCGAAAGACGGAAGATATACTGCTCCAGTTACTTATTCCCGGTACGCTGGGCAACGGCCAGGGACAGAAAAAAGCATTCAATGCCGCATCCGTGCTGAATACCGGGCTTGAATACAGGGTCGATTACCGGGGAAATGCAGGCAAACTGAGTTACAGTATCGGTTTTTTAGGTTCCACCGTACATAATGAAGTTCTGGCCATAGGCGGATCGAGCGGTTCCGACTCCGTTCTGCTCGGAGGCGCACTCGGCAATGGCAAACAGGTCACAGAGAGCCGGGTAGGATTACCCATCGGTGCATTTTTCGGGTATAAAACCAACGGGATCTTTCAAAGCCAGGACGAGCTCGACGCTTATCCGCATACTTCGAATGCCGGTGTTGGAGACCTCAGATTCGTGGATGTCAACAATGACAATAAGATCGACGATAAGGACAGGACTTATATCGGATCTCCGATTCCCGATTTTATATTCGGTTTAAATCTTTCCGCCACCTATATGGGATTCGACCTTTCCCTTGATTTCCAGGGTCAGACAGGCAACAAAATATTCAACGCAAAAGAGATGGTGAGGCCGGATCCCTATAATTTCGAAGCTCATGTCTTCAACCGGTGGACCGGGCCGGGGACAAGTAATACGGAGCCAAGGCCTTCTTTCGGTGGTTATAATTATGAACCTTCCGACCGGTTTGTCCAGGATGGTTCCTTTTTCAGGTTCCGGACCATGATCCTCGGATATACTCTCCCGGGAAGCCTTCTCGATAAATTATCAATGAACAATCTAAGGATATATCTCAAAGGCACCAATTTATACACGCTGACACAATATACCGGTTATACCCCCGAGATCGCAAGCGGAACCGTCATAAATAATCAGATCGATGAGGGTACATATCCCCCTACAAGGGTTTACTCCATAGGTTTAAATATATCCTTCTGATCATGAAAACATTAAGATATACAATATTGTCATTTTTTCTTATGGTATTCATCCTGCCGGGATGCGAGGATTTTTTGAATACCGAACTGCAAAGTGAACTGACACAGGAGACCTTTCCTGAAACACCAGCAGATGCCTTACTGGCAACCAATGCTGTTTACTCGACTCTCAGGAACTGGTTCTATAACTGGGGTGGTTATCCCATCCTGGACATCATGACCGATGATGCCTTTAAAGGAAGCAATCCGAATGACCAGGCACCCAACCTTCTTCCCTACGATAATTTTACCATCACCACCAGCCAGGACGGGCTTGACCGCTGGTGGAATACGCTATACCAGGGCATTAAGAGGGCAAATGTGGTTATTAATCTCGTCCCGGGCATTCAAATGGATGAAAACCTCAAAAACCGCTACATCGGAGAGGCGAGGTTTATCCGCGGCCTTCTTTATTTTGACCTGGTAAGGGCGTGGGGTGATGTTCCGCTGGTTACGAGTGAGAATCCCCCGCTGAAAATTCCGAAATCGCCGGCCGATGATATTTACAGCCTGATTATTGATGATTTTAAATTCGCAGTTTCGGTATTACCTGAGAAAGACGGTTATACGCCACAGGAACAGGGAAGGGCATCAAAGGGTGCAGCTAATGCTTTTCTTGCAAAGGTGTATCTCTTCAGGCATGACTTTGCAAATGCCGGGAAATTTGCCATGGAGGTTATCAATTCAGGTAAATACGGGCTGGAGCCGGTGTTCACCGATGCCTGTGGTATCAATGGCGAACATGGGATTGAATCGGTATTCGAGGTAGGAGCCCTGCCCGTTACAGGAGGCACCGGTCCTGGCGACCAGTATGCCAATACCCAGGGCGTACGGGGTACACCCAACAGGGGCTGGGGATTTAACCGTCCATCTGAGGACCTCCGGCATTCTTTTGAACAGGATGATCCCCGGTTGAAAGGGACTATCATCGACCTGGGCGACACCATCGACGGAATTAAAATACTGGGTGACGGAACAACTCCCGATGAAGTGCGCGATGACCAGGGCAATCTTATCGAAGTCGAATGTTATAACCGGAAAGTATGGGTACCCGGAACCACCACCATTGAAGAATGGGGACATAACCGGCGCATCATCAGGTATGCTGATGTACTTCTCATGGCTGCAGAGGCGCTCAATGAAAACGGCAAACCCGGTGAAGCCCTTACGCAGCTGAATAAAGTAAGGGCACGTGCACGTCAGGGTAACAATACCCTTCTGCCCGATATCACCGAAACGAACAAAGACAGCCTGAGAGACCTTATCCTTGAGGAGCGCAGGCATGAGCTCGCGCTCGAGGGTCACCGGTTCTGGGATCTTGTCAGAACAGGTAAGGCACAGGAAGTATTAGGGCCTCTCGGGTATACTTCTAAATATGAGACACTGCCGATCCCCCAAAATGAAATAGATATTTCACAGGGATCCTTAACGCAAAACCCGAATTGGCAATAAATTTTTGTTTAATCTTTAATATCCTTACTATGAAAAAACAGCATCTTTTAATTAGCGTCATTCTTACACTGGCGGTGATACTTATCCTGCCAGGTGGTTGTAAAAAAGAAGAGAATCCGAAAGCGCCACAAATCTCCACACTAATGGCCGGAGACGTTGACCTTAACGGAGCAAATTCACCAAATAATGTCCCGGTTAACCCGACGATAACAGCGACATTTACCTCTAATATTGATCCTGCCACAGTTAGCGGAAGTTCCGTTACACTTACACAGGATTATGATTCCCAGGATATCCCTGTGAACACCCAGGTCAATGGTAAAACGATTACCATAAATCCGCAGGATGCACTCGGCAACGGGTCCTTATACAAACTGAGTTTCAGTGGAGATATCAAGTCTACGGACGGTCTTGCTCTGGAAGCCTTCAACCGGACATTCACCACGGAAGGTACCTTTGTTCCTGCAGGTCAGGTTGCCTACTGGAATTTTGAAGGCAATGCTGAAGATCAGGCAGGTAATTTCAGTCCCTCTTCGGATGGTGTCATTGATATTACCTACCAGGATTCTCATAACAGCAGTGCCGGCAAGGCTGCACAATTTAACGGCAACACCAGCCTTATCGAAATTCCCAACGGGGATCAGCTCACAAACTCCAATGGCGATTTCACCTTGGCTTTCTGGGTTATGCCCGACTCATCCCAACACGGGCAGTTCGTCATGGGACTGGCCGGATGGTTCGGATTCCAGTTTGAGATTGCGGGTGATTACGGTTCGTGTAAGTTGGCTGCACAATATGCTTTTGCCGGCGGCGGATCCGGTTCAGAAGACCTGTGGTTCCCGGGAACGGCACTGACCCCTGACTCCTGGCAGGGATGGTCTTTCCAGAAGGACCTGACCAGCTCGGGAGGAGTAAAATCCCTCCTCGCCAACAAATGGGCTAACATCGTTTGTATGTACAACAGCGCCTCGAAAGTAGGTACCATGTATATCAATGGTGAAAAAATGAAGGCACAGGACTTCAACCTTTGGCCTGAAGGAGACGCCAAAAGGAATGTTACCGGAATTACTTACGCAGGAAATGCGAATAACAACCTGCTTGCATTCGGATTTATCCAGGCCCCGGTCGATCCTACCATCGGTGATGGTTGGGCAGATTATACCAATCCCGATAACAATCATTTCAAAGGAATGCTTGATGATGTCAGTATCTATCATAAAACTCTCACAGAGAAGGAAATACAGTTAATGTACAATTCCGGTAAACCCTAATGAAGCATGTGGTTTAAGCCTGGCAGGTTTTCATAACCTGCCAGGCTTTAAATTGTCAGACTTCCCATCCTTTTTTTAAATTTCTCCCGCCACATGAGCCCTGCCAGATTAAGGTATCTTCTTCCGATAATTTTTATACCTGTTGTGACAGGTCTTTTTTCCTGCTCAAAGAAAGGTGATGATCAGCCGGCCAATCATGGCACACTGCAGCTGCAAAGCGCTATAGCCGGTAATATATCCCTGAAATCGGGGGAGGTTACGGATGATGTTCCCGTTGACAGGAATTTCATCGTCCGGTTCAGTGCTCCGCTTGATACTGCGGGCATAGGAGAAAAGATCACCATCAAGACGGGGGATGGAAGCAGAGTGGTTGCCGGCATTTCATTCATGGATAACAACAGCTCGGTAGTTTTGGATCCCGTTGCCGATCTGAAATACGGGAAAGATTACAGCCTCGTGATCTCCTTTTCCCTGGCCGGAAGCAAGGGAGAGACTTTTCCGGGCTTTACCTATGCATTTATTACGATCAACGGATCACTCGACCTGCTTTCGGTAACCGTCAATGGAAAAACCCTGGCTACTTCCCTTCCGGTTGTGGGGATCGATCCTTCCGGTGCAGAGATTAAAGCCGTATTTTCAAAGCCCCTTGATCCGCAGAATTACTCCTCCTCTTTTATGCTTTCCGGAAACACGCAATACACCGTTGCCCTTTCCGGTGATTCTGTTACCGTAACCCTTTCAACGCAAAACAGACTTGAGGGTCTGCAAAAATATTTGTTTACCGTTACCTCCGGACTAAGAGCTGCCAATGGGTTTACCTTTGACGGATATTCCCGCAATTTCTTTTCTGCACTCGATTCCGTTTACCGCTTTCCCGAGATCTCTGACGAGGAGTTGCTTACGCTGATCCAGCGTCAGACCTTCGCTTATTTCTGGGATTATGCCCATCCGGATTGCGGGATGGCCCGTGAGAGACTGGGAAGTGGCGATGTTGTGACTACCGGTGGCTCAGGATTCGGCGTCATGGCACTTATCGTCGGTGTGGAGAGAGGATTTATCAGCCGGGCACAGGCGCTGGAACGGATGGATATGATCCTTACCTTCCTCGAAACCTGTGACCGTTTTCACGGGGTATGGCCGCACTGGATCAACGGTTCAACCGGGAAAACGATCCCCTTCAGCCCATCCGATGACGGAGGAGACCTTGTGGAGACCTCTTTCATGATCCAGGGACTGCTTACCTTCAGGCAATACATGGATGCTTCCGTGCCGGAGGAGAAATCCGTTATCGACAGGATCAATACACTATGGAAGTCGGTTGAGTTTGATTTCTACTCGATAGGCGAAAATGCCCTTTACTGGCACTGGTCGCCGAATACAGGGTTTCAGATCCACCTGAAACTTCAGGGCTATAACGAAACGATGATCTGCTATGTCCTTGGAACAGGATCACCGGATCATTCCATCCCGGCAGCTTCCTACTACGAAGGATACCTGAATAGCGGTTCCATATTTAATGGTAATGAATATTACGGCTATGTTCTGCCGATGGGTCAGCCATACGGCGGCCCCTTGTTTTTTACACATTATTCTTTCCTTGGCCTGGATCCCCGGGATCTCCAGGGTCCTTACATTAATTATTGGCAACAGAATACAAATCACTCCCTCATCAACTGGGCCTATTGTGCCGATAATCCGAAGAATTACGCAGGCTATACCGACAACTGCTGGGGACTTACAGCGAGTGATGACTATCAGGGATATTCCGCCCATTCACCCACTAACGATCCTGGAGTCATTACACCCACCGCGGCTGTCTCGTCGCTTCCCTATACACCGGAACATTCCCTGGATGCTATTCGTACCTTCTATTACTTCCTGGGAGATAAGCTATGGGGCCCATATGGATTTTACGATGCCTTCAGTCCTGCAAATTACTGGTATGCAGGATCTTATCTTGCTATTGATGAAGGTCCTATCATTATCATGACTGAAAATTACAGGACAGGACTTCTCTGGAATCTTTTCATGTCGTGTCCGGAGATACAAGCCTCGCTTGAGGCTATCGGATTTACCCATTGATCAGCCGGGTAGGGGATAATCACAGGATCAAATCCTAGAAGATCTATTAATCTCAAGGGTAAGGGAATGGAACTGATAATTCCGACGAATACAACGATCAGATCCGCATTCCAACGAGTAGAACATCATCCACCTGGAAATAGTCGCCTTTCCAATCATTGAACGATTTTTCAAAGAGATCGTACTGTTCAGCCATCGGGCGGTGGGATATATCGAGGATGACATCCTTCAGGCGTTTGGCAAGGAACTTCTTTCCCATGTCCCCGCCGAACTGATCGATGATGCCGTCCGTGAAAATATACAGGCAGTCGCCTTT
The DNA here is from genome assembly GCA_963771005.1 of uncultured Bacteroidales bacterium. GTDB lineage: Bacteria > Bacteroidota > Bacteroidia > Bacteroidales > DASQZK01. The sequence goes on along the minus strand of CAVYRO010000002.1, from coordinate 1,083,285 downwards.
CCTCACTTTTATCTCCTCCATGGTGAAGGGATCCATTTTCTGGTAAAAGGCCACGGGCATTTTGTCGGCATTTATAATGCTAAGTTCTCCGTTTCGCAAATAGTACATCGGGTTATTGGCAGCTGCAAAAAGTACTCTCGAATTTGCGTGGTCATATGTCAGGACCGACATATCCATACCGTCCATCGTTTCGAACTCATTGTCACCCCGGTTGAGGGAGCCGGCAATTTTGTCCCGCAGGAGGTTAAGGATGTCGTGGGGATGGTACACCTTTTCCTTGTTTACGATCTCGTTCAGGAAAGCTATACCATACATGCTCATGAAGGCTCCGGGAACTCCGTGGCCTGTGCAGTCGGCGACAATGATGATGATCTTTTCATCGACTTCTCCGAACCAGTAGAAATCACCGCTGACTATATCCCTTGGTTTATAAAGAATGAAATTATCCTGTGTAATCTTCTCCAGGATCTTCCGGGACGGGAAGGAAGCATTCTGTATTCGCCGCGCATAACCGATACTGTCTTTTATTTCCTTGTTCCTTATTTCCAGGAGCTCTTTCTGCTGTTCCACTATATTATTCTTCACACGGAGTGCCTCATTTGCGTGTTCAATCTCCTGTGTACGCACACTCACTTTTTGTTCCAGTTCATTGGTAAGGTTGTCCTTGAGCCTGAGGTTTACTTCCAGCTGGCTGATATACCTTTGCTGAAAGCGGAGTTTCTGCCGGTCGAGGATTTTTATCTCCTCAGCAAGGCCAAAGGTGAAAATAAAGCCCTGTATCACGGAACCCACCACCACAGGATATTTATTATCGAGGAAGAGATTTATGGCAAGTGAAATGACAACAAGCAGGTTGGCAACAAGAAAGAATTTTGCCTTCTGTTCCTTTTTAAACAGGATGAGCGATTCGATGAGGCCCAGCAGTGCTGCCGCCACGAAAAAAAACAGCGAAGAAAAGGCAAGGAAATTATTATAAAGGCTTTTAATATATACCGTCAGGTAGTAATATGGAATGGATATGATCAGGAAAAACAGGATCACATTTGTAATCGTATTCCAGCCGGGGAGATATTTTTCGAGCAGGAGGTATTTTTTACTCACCAGGAGAAACAGGATCAGTGTGAGAAAATAGGAGGGAAGGCTGATCGGTATTTCAATGCGGGCATGCATGATGAACTCATCGTAAAAGCCCAGGAATGAGAAGGAAAAGATCACCAGGGAAAGAAGATAGAAGAAAAGGCTGATGAAGGAGGAACGTTTCAGGATCAGGCCCAGGATCAGGTTGAGAATGGCACTGAAGAGAAGCAGCCCGATGAGAAGTGCGTCAATAAACCTGTCGGGAAGCTCTTTCTGAAGGAAGTGGTTGTAGTTGAACATCCTGAGCTGGATGTCCTGGATATGAGGGGGCCTGCTTTCCCTCTTCTGAAGGAGGTTGATGTATATACTCCTTACCTCGCCGGGTTGGATCTGGATGCGGCCGTACAGCTTCAATCCCCTGATATTCAACCTTTCACTTTTCGTTATGGTTCCTGCTTCATTGTAAACATATACGTTCAGTGAATCCGGATTTACCCGGGAAAGGCTGATGTCGATGGTGCTGCCGGTCTCATTTTTCACGATGAGCCTGCTGTAATTCCCGTTTCCGGTGCCGGAACCGGTTGCCGCCACTACAGAAGTGTCCGGAACAAATACCTGGTCCCTTAAATTGCGCGGCTGAAAATTATCCGGCTCGTCGATCAGAAACCCGATCTGCTCCGGCTGGATACGCATCTCTGTGAAGTCTCGCGTAATACGGATCGTATCCTGCGCAAATGCATGCAGGTGGAGCAGGATAATGGCAGAAATGAAGAGGATTGCATGTTGAACTTTATGCATCAGGTTTCTTAAACTTTATAAGAGATTCAGGGTAAAGCTATTCATTTACTCTTCAAATATAAGGAGTTTCAGCAAAATCCAATCTTCACCCGGGGGAATTCTGCAGGGCATACGGAAGGGTGTCGCATCATAAAGCAATACCCGTGAAATCAGGTGAAGGTTAATTTTTTTATCACATCCGTGGATTCATTGAACGCGGTAATTCATGTATTTATCGAAAATATCCGATTTTCCTTTACCGGTGTTTCCTGGAACACTATATTGCATCAGAAAGAGTTACAAGAATTTGATTTCCAACGATATCATGAATAACCCAGTAGGGGTTTTACGATAGTTTCTTTGTGCTTATAACCGTCAGGTTTAACCTGTCCATGGCTGTTGGACAGGTTTTTTTTTGCCAGCATATGACTGGCAGCGGATCAGGGAGATTCCTCCCGGGCTGACCAATCCTTCTTTAGCAAAGCGTAAATGCAGCTGTCTTTGATCTTGTTATTCTTGATGATATTACTTCTGTGGACCGCTTCACACACGAAACCTGCTTTCTCAAGTGCCCGTCTCGAACCGGCATTGTCGGCGAATGACTCGGCATAGATTCGGACGATGGCGAACTGATCAAAGATATATCGGGTAATGCATTTAATGGCTTCTGTCATAATATGCCGGTTCCAGTAAGGTTCTCCAAGCCAGTATCCTATTTCCGCATTCTTACGGTAAACATCGGTCTTAAATTCGATACTGATACTACCGGCAAGCCGGCCTTCCGTTTCAATGGCAAAAAGGCGGAGGGGTTCCTTATTTTGCTTCACGAATTCCAGCCATTGAACGGCATCCCGGTATGTATAGGGTGAGGGGAAGTGGTCACGGACGTTTTCGAAGATCTTCCTATTGTTTGCCAGCCTGACAAGTTCCGGTATATCGGAATCCTGCCAGGGCCTGAGAATGAAATTTGTGCATTCGATGATCATTGCTCTTTGAGATCATACCACCCGTATATCGAAGGATCTTCAATAAAAACAGGAATACCTGCCGGGATTACCTAACCGGGTGATCAATAATATAATAACAGGTTGTAATCAGGAAATTCCTGATCCAGGGAACACCATTTATGATTGCCGCCTGTTTTCTTGGTTTCAGCCTGAATTTAATTTCATAATTTGGGTTTACAAACCAGAAAACTTCCTTACGGATCCTGTAACCCTCTCTTCGGATGATCCTCCTGAACTTCTCGATAGAAATTCGGGTATCCCTGATCTCCAGCAGGTAACCTATACCGTCATCCGGTTCTCCGAAGAGTTTCATAAATCCGGGATAGAGCTGACCCGGAAGGAGATGGAAATAAGGAAGATGACTCAGAAAACGGCTATGGCACATCTGCTGGTGACCGCCAAATGGATTCTGCCAGGGAGGAAAACCCAGGAAAAAGAGTCCGCCGGGTTTGAGAAAACGTTTTGCATATTTCAAAAACCTGTCGTGATCATGGATATGCTCAAGTACATCTCTCATCATGATCACATCGAATTTGCCGTCAAAGGATCCCCCCACATTATAAATATCCTCTGCAATCAGGGTCATTAATTCGTTATCCGGATGACCGGCGTATATCTTTTTGGCCTTCGCGATCTTATCTTCATTAAGATCAATGCCCGTCGTTCTGCATCCCCTGTCAAGGAAAGGCTTCAGATTACCTCCCTCACCACAACCGATCTCCAGCACCTCAGCCCCTGCCTGAAGCTCATGGATCCCTTCAATGAAGGGTATAATGTGATTTTTAGATGTGTAAACCTGTTCCTCAAAATACTGGTCGCTGTGAAGATGTCTTTCCTGCATTGATAGTGATTTTAGGATTCAAAGGTATGAATTCCGCTGCAAATTTCTGCGCGGATATTGAAAGACAGGGTTTTGAATATAAACAATCCGGCAAAATTTTTCACAACTGCGGATTTATTTTGCCCTTCCGAAAATTTTAGGGATAACATACCTCTGTAATTTCTAACAGGGGACAATCTTTTTTATATTTTTGTTGAATCTCTCATTAAAAATGATGCAATATGATCATACAGGTCATCCAGCATGTGCCCTTTGAGGATCCGGGTCATATCATTTCAATATGCGAAAGGGCCGGATACCGGATGAAATATTGCCGGCTCTTTCTGAATGAGAGACTTCCCGATGCTGAGGATTATGATATGCTTTTGGTGACAGGCGGTCCGATGAGTATTCATGATGAGGTGCAGTATCCCTGGCTGACCGGTGAAAAACAGGTCATCTCGGAGGCTATGGCTAGAGGTAAGCTGGTTTTCGGCCTTTGTCTTGGGGCACAGCTTATCGCCTCGGCTCTCGGCGCTGAGGTGATAAAAGCCCCCCACCGTGAAATAGGCTGGTTTCCGGTGAAGAAAGAGGCAACGAACGATCAGCTTGGATTTCTACCCGACTATCTCACGGTTTTCCATTGGCACGGCGAAACCTTCACTCTGCCTGAAAATGCCGTTCGTCTTTACAGCTCCGAAGCCACGCCAAACCAGGCATTTATTTATGGGGAAAATGTCCTTGCCCTTCAATTCCATCCGGAGATCACTTCCACAGGTGCACAGAACCTCGTGAAACATTGCGGAGAAGAAATTACCGGCGGACCTTTTATAATGAATGAGGAAAAACTTCTCGATGATCACCAGCTGTTTCACCGGGGAGGTTTCCGGATGATCGAATCGATCTTCAGGTATTTTATTCCCCGGGACGCCCGGGGATAAAACCGGAATTCCAATATAATAATTGGATTTTCCGTAGTTTTACGGGATCATACAAAATGTTTTGGCAGAAGAGAAGGCACATAACTCACCGTTCATCAGCATTGATGATTTTGAAAAGATTTTCCGGGAATATTTTTCACCCCTGGTCTGGTTTGCGATGCGCTATGTTAAGGATGCAGATGCGGCGAAGGAAGTGGTGCATCATGTTTTTTTCCGGATATGGGAAAAGCGGCATGAGATTCACCACGACACTCCTCTCCGGTCTTATCTCTTTACGGCGGTCCGGAATAGATGCCTGAATTACATCCGGGATAATTCGAAATTTCGCAGGGGTGAAATTACGGATTTACAAACAGGCGAAGATTTTTCGGCTTCAGCACAGGATAATATGGAAGCAGCCGAGCTGGAGGCTGCCATGAATTCTGCAATAGCGGGATTGCCGGAAAAATGTGCCCTGGTTTTTAAAATGAACCGGCTGGAAGGTTTGAAATACAAAGAGATTGCAATTAAGTTAAATATTTCGGTTAAAACTGTTGAAGCTCAAATGTCGAAAGCGTTAAAACATCTCCGTAAAATTCTTGTTGATTATCTAGAGATACTTGTTTTATGGCTGGTGATCCATTTTTTTTAATTTTCAGTCAGGGTAATTGATCGTTGATGTGTGACAATTTAAGAAGCCGAGTTAATAGAAATGACAGAGAAAGAAAAAAATAGCATTCCCGTTGATCTGATAGCCAGATATCTCTCCGGAGAGGTGAATACGGATGATATCATAGATATCGAACGTTGGAAAGCTGCATCGGAAGAAAATAGAAGAACTTTCGAACAGTACCGGAGGATATGGGAAACTACCGGGAGACTTACGATTTTTACCGATATTGATATCAATATTGATCATGAATGGGAAACTTTTCTGAATTCCGCCCAGGAGGATACACAGCCCGACGAGAAGGGGACATCGATCAGGTTCATACCGCTTCTTCTCAGAGTGGCGGCTGTCATGGTCATCGGTTTATTGCTGGGATACAGTGCGGTCTTCATTTATCATACTTTCAGCTATGAAAAGATCACTGCCACGACCGGTAAGGTCAGCGTTGATCTTCCCGATGGTTCGCATGTGACGCTCAACAGGGGTGCCATACTCGAATTTCCCAAAAAATTCGATGAAAACAAGCGACATGTAAGACTTGACGGAGAAGCTTTCTTCAATGTGAAACGGGATATCACCCGCCCCTTCACCGTCGCGTCGGGAAATTTCATTCTTCAGGTCCTGGGCACCTCGTTCAACCTGGAAGCCTGGAAGAGGAAAGATGTTGTTGAAGTAATCGTTTCCACCGGGGAAGTTGAAGTTTATCCCAGGAACATGGAGGATCACAGGCAGATCATTTCCCCGGGAGAAAGAGGAATTTATTCAAGAAATGATAAGGCAATAACAAAAAATCAAAATCCGGACCCGAACTTTGATGCCTGGAAAACGGGGATCATCCATTTCCGGAACGCCCCCATGGATGAAGTGATATCTGTGATACGGGCTGTTTACGGCACAGAGTCAGTCATACGTGACCCTGCTTTAAAAAGTTGCAGGATCACGGTTACCTTTGACAATGCCCCGCTACAGAATGTGCTGGAAACCCTTGAACAAACGCTCGATCTCCAGGTCAACGAGAAGAACGGGATCCTGTACTTCTCGGGAACGGGCTGCTGATGTACCGCTTATGGCTGAGCAAAAGGCTATATATCGCATCCTTCTTCTTTTTCTCCTGCTAACTATCACGCCTGCCATTTTTGCCCAGATAAATGGCCGGATCATACTGAATGCAGAAAATATCAGTCTTTCCCGCGTTCTCGATTCCCTGCGTGTTAAAACAGGTTATGAATTCTCATACAATCCTGAAAAAATCCATGCCGATACCCTCATAAATATTCATATCAATGAGGATGATCCTGAAGCGGCTCTTTCATTTCTCAGAAGTATGGGCATTTCCTGGTCATTTCTCGGTAATCATATTATTCTGAAACCGGAACCGTTACCTGCAGAAACACCGGACCGGCGGAAAACGGAAAAATTTGTGATCAGCGGCCATGTGACAGATGCTGAAACGGGAGAGGTCCTAATAGGTGCAACGGTAGCTGATGCAGCCAGCGGGGCTGGGACGATCTCCAACGGGTATGGATTTTATTCGTTAAGGCTGGATGAGGGCGATCACAGGTTGTTTATCTCATATATCGGCTATTCAGCCGATACCTTACATGTCAGGCTCACCGATGACCTGTTGAATAACTTTACGCTTGCAAAACGTACGGAGGAAATCCGGGAGGTTGTCATTGTTTCGGATGAGGCATCCCGTACGATGGAAGGCACCGGGGAAGGAAAACAGGAGATCAACGTGGCTTCTGTAAGGAACATGCCCGGCTTCCTTGGTGAGCCGGACATTATTAAATCCCTGCAGGCTCTTCCAGGGGTCAATTTTTACAGCGACGGGTCAATACTGTTTCACGTCAGAGGAGGCAGCAGCGACCAGAACCTGATCCTTGTCGATGAAGCGCCCATATATAACCCGGCCCATATGCTGGGTATCTTTTCCTCGTTCACACCCGGTGCACTGAACAGTATCGGAGTATATAAAGGAGACATGCCGGCAGTGTATGGGGGACGTCTTTCTTCGGTGGTGGACATCAAGTTGAGGGAAGGGAACCGTGAACGGGTGACCTTCAGCGGGAATACCGGCCCGGTGGCCACTACCCTTAACCTGGAAGGTCCCCTGTTCCGGAAGAAAAGTTCCTTCTTTGTATCAGCCAGGCGTTCCCACCTTAGATGGTTGCTGACCGGTTCAAGCCCGTCGGTGGATCAGCTCTATTTCACCGACTTTATCCTTAAGTACAATATCAGGGTCAATGAGAAGAACCGGCTCTTCCTTTCCGGATATGCCGGCGCCGATAAATTCCGGAACCATGAGGCACAATTTCGATCCAACGGCCTTGGCTGGACGAACTTTGCCTCCAACTTTCGCTGGAACCATATCTTCGGTGACCGGCTTTTCATGAACACAAGCCTCATAATCAGCGATTATGATTATAATCTTTATACCTGGTATGAAGGAAACTACAGGTGGAATTCAGGAATCTCCCTTTTGGCTGTCAAGTCGGATTTCACGTATTACATTAATCCGGGAAGTACTTTCCGTTTCGGTGCCTTACTGGGTACTCATTTCTATTCACCGGGACATTATTTTGAAGGCAGTAAAGGGATCTCTTCCTTGCCCGGGATGTCGGACCGGCAGGCTGCCGAATCAACATGGTATGTCGACCAGGAGCAAAAACCCGTCTCCTGGCTGGTGCTTAGATACGGTATCCGGTTAACCGGATGGACAAATACCGGCCCCTCCACGGAAATAACGCTCGATAATGAACATCTCCCCACCGATACCACAGAATATGGGAAAGGGGAGCGGTACCACCATTTCCTCTTCGTCGATCCGCGACTGAGCGTGAGATTTATTGTCAGTCCGGATGTCGCAATCCGGTTGGCCTTTGCACGCACCTCGCAATTTGAATACCGTATTTCCAATTCAATCAGTCCTTTTACAACCCTGGATATCTGGCTTCCCTCGGGGCCGGGGGTAAAACCATTGAGATCGGATCAATTTACCGCGGGGATTACCTGGAAACAAAGAAAGATTCCGGTTTACATCGATGCAGATGTCTTCATCAAAGGCATGTATAACTTCATCAGCTATGCCGACCATGCATTCATGCTTTTTAACCCGCTTACCGAAGCCGAACTGCGGTATGGGATCGGCAGGGCCTTTGGTTTGGAGGTGCTGATTAAAAAGACCGGTGGGAGGATCAATGGCTGGTTATCCTATGCCTTCACCCATACCCGGCTGAGAATAAGCGAGGTGAACAATAACCTTTTTTTCCCGGCAGACTATGACCGGCCGCATTCACTTTCCATTACCGGGAATTACCGGGTAAAATCCAGGTGGACGGTATCGGCCAACTGGGTTTTTTCTTCGGGAAATCCCTTCACCTCACCCACAGGTTACTATATTTATAACGGGTATCAGGTCCCCTGGTATGCCGAACGTAACAACGACAGGTTACCCTTATACCACAGGCTTGATCTCGCCACGGAAATCAGGCTCAATAAACTAACGGCTAAAAATGAGCATTTGCTGAACATTTCGTTTTTCAATATCTACGGGCATAAAAATCCGTTCATTATTAATTTCAATAAGATGGTAAATGCGGAAGGGAACCTCGTGGTGCCCCTCGACCATAGTGAATTGCAATCGCTTCAGCCTTCGATGATGTATGTTTTCGGGGTGATCCCGTCCGTAAGTTATCATTTCAGATTCTGATGAAAAAATATACTGTTTTCATTACCCTTTTCCTTCTTTTCCAGTCCTGCGAAAAACCCACCGGCTGGAAATTGGAAACATACGGGTTGCCGGAGATTGTTGTTGAGGGTTTTGTGACAAACGTAGCAGGCATGAGTTACGTGAAACTGGCGCTGCCGGAGGGAGATCCCACTGCGCTTCCCCAGCCGGTGAAAAATGCTCTCATTGCCATTTACGGCGGAGATGATACGCTCCTTTTGGATGAAGATATTTCATTTCCCGGAATTTATAAACCTCCCGCAAATTTCCGGGGTGTGATCAACCGGAGCTACCGGCTGTTCATCCGGATGGGAGATAAAGACTTCACAGCCGCGGCCTCTATGAGACCGGTGACGCCGCTTGACCAGTTCAGCTTCAGTGAAGATGCGGCGGTACCGGGAAACTACCTTATCAATACACCGGGGCAGGGAGAGCCATCCATGATAAGATACACGGTCACCTGGAAGAATAATTCCATTCCCGGGCAGGATGAAGAGGTTATATTCTATCAATATATCCTGTCGACCATAGATGTTAACCAGGTTTTCAAGCCCACGGCGGAAAAACTGAGCTTCCCCCCCGATGCCCGCGTCATCAGGGAAAAATATTCCCTCTCTCCCGGATATGAACATTTCATCCGCAGCCTTCTTTCAGAGACCGAATGGAAGGGTGGCTGGTTCGACGTCCTCCCGGGAAACCTCACCACCAACCTTAGCAACGGTGCTGCCGGGTATTTTGCCGCCTGTACAGTGGTGAGCGATACGGTTTATTTTGAATGAAATACCGGGAGAGGAAACCGGGTCCCGGAGAAATATTCCTAAAACAATCCTCTTTTTTTCTTTCCCCCGCGTAAGGGTAAATTCTTTTTCATGTGTGATGGTTACGAAATCGCGTAATACGAAGTAAACATCAATTCATAATTTAAATTTCAGAACCATGAAAAAGCACATGATCCTTATTTCAGCCATCCTGTTTTCATTCGGACTCATACTCAGCAGTTGTGAGAAAGAACCGGTGCCGGGAACGGACCAGGGCTCCATCCTTCCCGAAAAATTCAGCGTAGAAATTCCGGGGGCCCTGAGCCTGGATGGCGGCAAAAAAGCCACGGCAGCAATCGATACCCTTAACGGGAATCTTGTATATCTCAATCTTGTAACCTTCATCGCCGTAGGAGCGGGCGGAGGAGAGATCGTCGAAGATATCATCAAAGGCCTTTGGAGGTATAATATTGATAAACCCATGACTCTTACCTTCAAAAGTGATGATGACGGGCGCGACAAAAATGTGGTAGTCACTGAAAATCCGGTTTTTGAAGGAATTCAGTGGGAGTTCGGACTTTCAATGACTGATGCAGGATCGGAAGGTGCTGCTGACGGAGGCTATGCCATGCAGATCTTCTGGAACCGTTCACCCAGAAGAGGTATTGCCATTCTCAAACCTTACAATATCAATCGCAACGGTGATCCCGGTACCGGACAGGCTGTCGGGCGTATCGATTACAGCGAAGCCGGCGGGAACGGATATGAAGCACAGATGCTGGTTGAGATGGCGGATCTTCCGGTTCCCAGCCCGCTGAAAAATGCCTTCGCCATAAATTCGCTGAAAATGTTCGTGGGTAAAAAGGACGGGATCGTCGATGTATACGGAAATTCCAACCATCCCAACGCAACTTTCTTTGACGGGGAAAAAGGATTCAACTGGGCATTCGCCGCAGCCGGCACCTACGGTCTGAATATTGCAGTGGCCGAGGTGGGACTACCGCCAAGTGACCTGGACGAGAGTTCACGTGAAGTTTTGCTTGAAACATACTCCGTTAAGAATGTCTTCAGCAACCAGATATTCAGTCTCTGGCCGAATATCAATCCGGACGATGTCGATGCTTTTCTCCACAACACCGAAGCTCCCGGATATTTCAACAGTAACGGCTTCGTCCGGGGAGGTACCGCTCCAGACAGCAGGTATGAAGAGATCGAATCACATCTGCCGCTGCTCAGTCCGTTCAATCCTTCGGAAGTAGCCGGTCTTGGTATTGAGTTCAAAATGGATTGAATGATCCGGTCCGTTAAAATTTGTAACTGGTCAGTAAAAAGCCGCCGGCAGGATTTTCCACCGGCGGTTTTCCTATGCAATGACCCCGGTAGTTCTTCACCTATACTCCTCCGGGGTCTCCCCATACCGGTCATGAAAGCGATCGTAAAATTGGAAAGGTTGTTGAAGACGCTTTCAGAACCTGTTTCCGAAATACATCTCGCGTCTTCCATCAGCAGTTTGCCTACATGGGATTACCTGAGTCCGATCACAAAACGTTTAGATACATGTTTAAAAAAGGTGGGATTACCGGTTTTTCCTTCTTATTTTTGTCCTGGTGACCCCGTTCATCATATGAAAATCCTCATATTAAATTTGAAAAAATGAAAATATTATTTATCGGCGGCACGGGCAATATTTCCATGGCCTGCACCCGTCTTGCCCTGGAACAGGGAATGGAGGTATGGCATCTTAACAGGGGTAAAACCACGGATGAAGTGCCACCGGGGGTACATTACCTGCAGGCAGATATTCATGACACAGGCAAAGTCCGGGAACTTCTCAGGGGACAGTATTTTGATGCAGTTGCAAATTTTATTGCCTTCGTGCCGGCTGACATAGAAAATGATTATGCATTATTCCGTGATTGTACCCGGCAGTATATTTTCATTAGTTCAGCTTCGGCCTATCAAAAACCTGTATCACATCCTGTGATCACCGAGTCGACCCCTCTCAGGAATCCATTCTGGCAATATTCACGGGATAAGATTGCCTGTGAAGAGAAACTGAACCGGCTATACAGGGAGAACGATTTCCCGGTAACCATCGTCAGGCCCTCGCTGACCTATGAGACGGTAATACCGGTAGCTATTGGTAGTTGGACGGATTTCACAATCATTGACCGTATCCGGCGGGGAAAAAAGATCATTGTTCATGGTGACGGCACCTCATTATGGACCATCACCCACAGCATTGATTTTGCCCGCGGTTTTACAGGACTCCTGGCTCACCAGCAGGCTATAGGCCATGCCTTTCATATCACCTCTGATGAAATACTCACCTGGAACCAGATTTACGAAGCTGTGGCAGCCGCTGCAGGGGCAGAGGCAAAAGTGGTCCATATCTCATCCGGATTCATCGCCCGGTTTGATGATTTTCAATACGGCAACCTCTTCGGGGACAAAGCCTGCTCCGTAATATTCGATAATACGAAGATCAGGACCTTTGTACCTGGCTTTAAAGCCGTGATCCCGTTCAGCCAGGGTATTAAGAAAACGGTGGAATGGTTCGAGGCCAAACCGGAACGGATGGTAGTGCTCGAAGAGACGAATGTACTAATGGACAGGATAATAAATACGTATGAAAAAATCTGAAATTACGGAAGATGATTTTCCCGGCAGGTCTCACCGGTTGGAGCGGCTTATTACAACGGAAATACCGAAGTTCACGGATTGGCAGATAGCTTTCAGAACGGCCCCCGCAGATAGCGGCAACTTTTAAGAATTCATACTTCAATCAGTCCCTGCAGGTAGAAGGTCGCTTTGCCGCCTATCTCGGTACGATCCCCTTTATCGACGCAATATACAATACCACCACGGGATGAGATCTGCCTGGCTGTAAGTTCCTTTTTTTTCAGCCGCTTCGACCAATAGGGGGTTAGGGTGGTATGTGCCGAACCTGTGACGGGATCCTCATCGATACCCGAGGCGGGTGCAAAGAAGCGGGAAACAAAATCATATTCTGAAGCCGGAGCGGTGATGATGACCCCCCTGCGGCTGATCAGTCCGAGCTTCCGGAAGTCGGGTTTGATCTCAGCGATCTTATCTTCCGAATCGTATACAAGCATGTAATCGTCACGCCCTTCAAAAACTTCGTCGGGACGGTCTCCCATGGCTTCCACCAGTTCGCCGGGAGGATCTATGGAAGAGATCCTGTCAGAGGGGAAATTCATGATATACCGGTCCGCGTTTCTTGTTACCGTCAGCATCCCTGACTTTGATTCGAAAAGGATGGTATCCAGTTTATATCCGAGTTTTTCAAAGATCACCGCTGCAGCAGCCAGCGTTGCATGTCCGCAGAGATTCACTTCCGTAATGGGTGTAAACCAGCGGAGAGAAAAAGAATCCTTGTTTTTGGTGAAAAAAGCAGTCTCGGAAAGATTATTTTCCATGGCAATATTCTGCATCAGCTCATCGCTTATCCATTCATCCAGAGGGCAAACTGCAGCAGGATTTCCGCTGAAACGATGGTCTGTGAAGGAATCGAGTTTAAAAACCGGTATTTTCATATTGGGTTTATTATTCTTTAATGTAATCAATGTATATTCCTTTAACCTCTATGCCGCTATCAGTGTTCATATCTGAAGCACATAAAGAAAGATCGCAGGGCCCGCGCTGCAGTTCAATATCCTTGAATATCAGTTCAGGCCATACTCTTTCTCCGGCTTCCTGCCTTTTCACCCGGTCGGGACCAGTCACTGCGCTGGCTTTATAAATCTTTTCGATGCTCGCCATCGTGAGCGATTTCCCGCAGTGTATCTCGAGGTTTTTCCCTGTATGTTCGGGGCCTGTGGCCAGAAGTACTCTGATCCTATATCTGCCATCCCTGACGGCCTCGATTTTCCAGGAAATGGTATCCCGGTAACTCTTAAAATTTTTGATCCAATCATTCGCCCATCCGTGGCCTTCATAAAAGGACAAATTTGCGGAAAGCAGCGCTTCATGGGCCGGGAGTGAAACCTCCGGATGCGATGGGTAGCCGATCAGAATGGGTATTGGTTCCAGTCCGAAGGCAGTGACATCCTGATACCAGGCATGGTACAACCGTGCGAAACTGTCCACCAATGCCGGTTGTTGGGATTTAATATTCACTTTCTGACCCGGATCCTTTCTGAGGTCATAGAGCGACGTATCTTTGCCGAAGGTTATTTCAAACTTCTCGGTGCGCAAAGCACAGGGTATGCTATTGTCCAGCCCCTGGTCGGTGAAGATGATCCTGCCGGGCTGATGCAAAGAAGGATTCTGAAGGTACGGTATACGGCTTTCCCCGTCCAGTTTTAAACCTGCCGGCAGATGCAGGTTACATAGATCTGATAGTGTGGGCAGGATGTCGATGTGCGCACTTAACGCTTCTACGACGCTTCCGTTTTTTTCCATCCATGGTATCCGCATGAAAAAAGGCACCCGAACTCCGCCCTCATCCACCCAGGCTTTTTTAGTGGAAATCATTGGCTGAAGCTCTATTTACTTCTGCACCTTTTTCAAGAAGGTAGGCCGCAATTTCATACTTTCCGAAGAAACCGGCAAGTCCCAGAGGCGTGAAACCGTCAGTTGCGTAATGGTTTACCAGGGCAGGATTGTGTTCTACATGTTTTCTCACCCAGGGCAGATTACCGGCAACACAGGCTTCATACAGGGTCAGGCTCTCCATCCCGTGCGCAATAAGTGGAACAGCTTCTTCAAACCTGTTATATGCGGCAAGCAGGAGAGGTGACAATGAACCCGGATCTACATCCGGGATACGGGGATTTTTCCTGAGGTAGACTTGCAGTCCTTTCAAATCCCTGTTTTTGATGATCTCTTCCAGGGCAGCCATGATTTGATTTATTTCAGCATATGAATTTAGTAAAAATGAGGAAGTCCGGTTGGATTTTCAGGAATAAAATCAGGGTGGTTCCTCCTTTTTAAATGTATCCGGGTAAAAGTTCAACGCATGTTATTGCGATTTTCCCAGTGACATTTTTTCCATGTAATGGTAATTTTCAAGGTGGAAAGTTCAAAAATAGAATAAAATCCGGATTAGTCACAGAATGTGCATACGAGGATTTCCGTTCATAACGGGATAGAGGTTGGAATATCAGGCGTTCACCGGAAGGGATCTGCGACCGTGTCGTTCTAAACCGGTCGATGCCATGTAATTGAAACAGGGTCCGGACAATTCAGAGAAATATCTTCCGTTTTCGGGATAAAAAAATTATCTTTTGCCCATCGATACCTTTTAAAACGAAGAAAATTATGAAATTTAGAGAGATCACCGGTTTTGTGTTGACTTTATTTTTAGTACAGGGGGCAATTTTGAGGGGCCAGGTTGTGGAAGATATTGGCACAGCTGATAAGGATGTTATCGTTTTAATCATCCAGGCTCCGGACGGCGATTATACCGCCCCCTCACAGGATGCAGTTTCATGGACCGTCAACGGGGTTCATCCTGTTGAAGTGGGAAGATATACCCATGTATGGGAGGAAGAACCCAGGCATTGGGGTAAGAACCCGGAATGGGTAATGACCCTGCGCCATCATATATATCTCAGGCTTGCCGGACCACTTGTAAACGGAACCACCTATACGATTGAGACCCCCGGTTATGGCACCAATGAATTTAAGTTTGACGATACGAAAACCCGGTGCGAGGCACTTCGGGTGAACGAAGTAGGATATTTCGCAGGATCAGAGGTCCGGTATGCAAATTTCGCCATTTTTTACGGTGATTTGGGAACTCATGAACTGACCGGTATTCCTTCCTATAAAGTCATTGACAGCGCGGGCAACTCCATAGCCGGCGGAATGCTCAGCTTCTGGGGAGATGATACCGGGGAGGAATATACCACCGGGGAATACATCTACCGGATCGATCTTTCGGGAGTCCCTGAAGGGGGGCCTTACGTGGTTTCTGTTGACGGTTATGGATGTTCATATCCTTTCGGAGTGGGTACAGAATATACAAACATGGCGGCCTTCACCCTGTTCAGGGGGTTTTATCACCAGAGATGCGGGATCGCCCTTACCGCGCCTTATACAACATACACTCGCGACGCATGTCATACTACCGTCGAAGTTACAGATGCCGAGCCTCCGGGTTTTATCACTCAGCATGGTGAAATGGAGAGTATCGCAGGCGGATACCACGATGCGGGCGATTTTGACAGGGGTATGGGTCATACGCTGATCCCTGCCACCCTTCTTTGCTACTATGAAGCTTTTCCGGATGGGTTCACCGACAGCCAGTATAACATTCCCGAATCGGGCAATGGCATCCCTGATTTCCTTGACGAGGCTCTCTGGGGGGTTAAGGTATGGGAAAACCTGCAGGAGCCCGATGGCGGAGTTCGGGCAGGAACTGAATCTGATGCCGAGCCGGAATACGGAACGGTGAATGCTGCCACCGATTTTCATGTTTACCGGACCTACAGAAGATACGGGCATACCACGGCTGTGGGAGCGGGTCTTTTTGCCCAGGCTTCCCGCCTTATCTGGCCATACGATACGGTCCGTTCTGCGGAACTCCTTGACAGGGCAGAGAGGGCATGGAATTACATCATGAATCACAGTTCCGATCCGGATATGGCCTCAGCCCATGATGCCCAGCTCATGTATGCCTCACTTCAGCTCTACCTTGCCACAGGCGAAGAGACCTATCATTCGGCCTTTAAACAGCATGCCACCTACTGTCTGACCTCCGGATGGCCGGAACAGTACAACCCCGAATGGTGGAATCAGAACTACATGCGGGACGGAATGATCTTTTCACCCTATTTTTTCAGTTACCTCATTACAGCGCTGCCTGTGGATCAGACTCTTGCGGAGGCATATATCCAGAAGCTTTCCTCAAAGAGCAATGAAGTGCTGAATGCTGTGAACACCAAGCCTTATCCTATCGGTCTCAATGATGGGAACTATTCATGGGGAACAACAACCAACCAGGGCCGGTATGCCGATCCGCTGATCCTGATGTACCGTCTCACCGGTGATCAGAAATACCTCGATGCAATCAGCCAGTTAGCCGATTATTCCCTCGGACTTAACCCACTCGGAAAATCCTTTGTCACAGGTCTCGGATCAAATCCCCCTCATAGCATTTGTCACCTCGATTCATATTATACGCTAACGGAAGGAAAAGGCGTTGTACCCGGCATTGTGGTTTACGGTCCGATCGATAATGCCAATCAGGCCGATTACCAGAAGGTTGTCTGGGAGAAGGTATATCCCGCATGGAATTCACTTCCCGTACAAAGACGCTATACCGATGCATGGTCTCTCATTCCTTCCAATGAATTCACTGTTGATGAGACCATGAAGCTCAATACGTGCATGTATGCCTTTCTCAGTTCCATATCCGGTGGTGGGACCATAGGTCTGCCGGTATCTCCGGAGAGCCTCCGGGCAACGGCTTTCTCACGGAAGCAGATGGACCTTTCATGGGTGGATAAATCTGAAAATGAAAGCCGTTTTATGATCGAAAGAAAAACCGGAGAGGAGGGATCATGGGAACTGATCGGATCTGTGCCTTCCAATGCGACCCGATACCACGATTATGGTCTCGAAAATTCAACAGCCTACAGTTACAGGATCCGTTCGTATAACGGAACGGGATATTCGGACTATTCCCCGGTGACTACGGCAACAACCCTCGCCATAACCACCCCTCCCGAAACACCCGGAAATCTGACAGCGACAGTCCTTACAGGGAGGAAGGTGAGGCTGGCATGGACGGATAATTCGGAGATTGAGGATGGTTATACGATCGAACGCAGGAAGGGAACGGAGACGGATTTTACCGTGATAGGAAGCGTGGGACCGTCTGTGAGGATGTTCAGGGATGATGGTCCGCTGGAATCAACAACTTACTATTACCGGGTCTTTGCTTTCAACGGCGTAGGGAATTCGGGCTATACCGGTGAGGTACCTGTGATCTTTGTGGGTGTAGGCCCGGATCTGGAAAATACGGACCGGTTTTCGCTCGAGGTTTTTCCTAACCCTTCTGCCGGACCAGCACGGATAAACTATTTTCTGCCCGGAAGAGCGGAGGTCAACCTGTCCATCTTCGATATGACAGGCCGGAGGGTCAGTACCCTGGCTGAAGGCGTACAGGAAGCGGGACATCATTCAGCCGAATGGTACCCCTCCAATGATAAGGGAGGTACCCGCCCGGAAAATGGTATCTACCTGTGCGTCATGAAGGTTACCTGCCAGGGAAAGTCTTACGCCGCCCTGAAGAAACTGGTAATGACCCGGTAACCACGGCCGCCTCCATCGAAAGGTTTTTTATGCCTGTTTATTGTCGCCGGTGAAAAAAAAGGCATCCTGACCTGAATTTTGGGATTTTATTTGCAAATTAACGCAGCATTTCCGGAGGATGAGGTCGTTGCTCTTTAGATATCTCATATTTGAACGGCCGGAACTGGAAAAAAAATTTGACACAGAATCCTTACGAAAATCTCAACCGAACTGCCATGAAAAAATCATTCATTCCCTTTCTTCTTATTCTTTTAGCACCTCTGTTGATATATACAGGTTGCCGCAATGCGACTTTGCTGGAAAGGAAATCCATGAATTTTAATTCCGGGTGGAAATTTAGTCTGGACGCAGGCGACGAAGCTTCCCGTCCTTCCTTTGATGATTCCGGTTGGCGTGACCTGGATCTTCCTCACGACTGGAGCATTGAAGGTGCTTTCAGCCCGGAAAATCCTGCCGGCGTCGGAGGCGGAGCTCTCCCCGGAGGCACCGGATGGTACCGGAAAACTTTTAATGTGAAGGAGGAAAACCGTGGAAAGCTTGCTTATATTGAGTTTGACGGTGTGTATATGAACAGCGAAGTATGGGTGAATGGTCATAAGCTTGGCACCCGGCCCTATGGTTATATTTCTTTCCGGTACGATATGACCCCATATCTCATGTATGGGGATTCTGTAAATGTTGTTGCTGTAAAAGCAGACAACTCACAACAGCCCAATTCCCGCTGGTATTCGGGTTCAGGTATTTACCGCGATGTGCGCCTGCTTTTCACCAATCCGCTGAGCATCGATCAGTGGGGTACTTTCGTGCGCGCAGGGAACATAACCGGTAAAGAGGCAGACATCAATGTCAGCACTCGTATCTTCAATGCTTCGGCAGATAGTGAGAGGTTTGAACTTAAAACGCTGATCTTTGATGCGAAGGGGAGAAAAGTCGGAGAGAAGGCTACCGGCGGGATCATTTTCCATGATTCAACTCTTAGGGTTGACCAGGTTCTCAGGGTCACAAACCCGGTATTATGGTCAACGGACGAGCCATATCTTTATTCTCTGGTTTCGGAGGTCACCTATCACGGCCGGAAGAGAGACAATTATAAAACCCGTTTCGGTATCCGGCATTTCGATTTCGATCCTGAAAAAGGATTTTCCCTTAACGGTAAGCCGATGAAAATTCAGGGTGTTTGCAACCATCATGATCTTGGTCCCCTGGGTGCAGCGATCAACAGGAGGGCCCTGGAGAGGCAACTCGAACTTCTGAAGGAGATGGGCTGCAACAGTATCCGTACCTCACACAACCCGCCCGACCCTCATCTCCTTGATCTCTGCGACGAAATGGGATTCCTGGTTATGGATGAGGCATTCGACATGTGGAAAAAACCCAAAACCCGGTACGATTACCACCTATACTGGGATGAATGGCATGAAAAAGACCTTACCGATTTTATCCTCCGTGACCGGAATCATCCGTCGGTAATCATCTGGAGTATCGGGAATGAGATCCCCGAACAATGGGATAGCACAGGAATAGCCATAGCAAGGGAACTTGCCCGGACCGTAAAAGATCTGGATCCGACCCGTCCCGTCACTTCGGCCTGCAATTTTACGGAACCATCTAACTTTCTGATCCGTTCAGGAGCCCTTGATCTTATCGGCCTTAATTATCACCAGGATGAGTACCCGGCTTTCCCTGTAAATTTCCCGGGCAGCCGTTTCATAGGCACTGAAACCACCTCAGCCCTTGCCACCCGGGGATCCTATGATATGCCGTCGGACAGCATCCGCCGCTGGCCTGTACAATGGGACAGGCCTTTCACATCCGGTAATGCTGATAATACCTGTTCCTCGTACGATAATTGCAGTGCTCCCTGGGGTTCCACCCATGAAGAGACACTGAAGATCATTGAGAATTACGATTTTCTTTCGGGGATGTATGTCTGGACAGGCTTCGATTACCTGGGAGAACCCACGCCATACGGCTGGCCGTCCCGGTCTTCCTACTTTGGAATACTGGACCTCTGCGGGTTTCCTAAAGATGCCTATTATTTATACCAGAGTTTATGGACGGACAAACCCGTGCTTCATTTATTTCCTCACTGGAACTGGTCCGCCGCTGATACGGTGGATGTCTGGGCCTACACAAACTGTGACAGTGCCTCGCTTTACCTTAACGGCGAGCACATGGGAACGCGCAGCATGAAGAGCGACCAGTTGCATCTCATGTGGCGCGAACCCTGGCAACGCGGCGAACTCGTTTGTGTAGGATACAGCAAAGGAAGACCGGCTATTTCAGACACGGTGAGAACAGCCGGTGAAGCCGCACGTATCGTTGCCATTGCCGACAGATCCGCGATTGATGCCGGCGGGGAGGATCTTTCCTTTGTTGAGATCCGCATTGAAGATGAGGCTGGTAACCTGGTTCCTCATGCTGATAACCTCATTAAACTTGAGATTAGCGGTCCGGCGGGCATTGCGGCTACCGGCAATGGAAACCCGGTAAGTCACGAATCATTCCGTTCTATGGAACATAGTGCCTTCAACGGTAAATGCCTCGCCATCATCAGGTCCGGAAAAGCGAACGGAACAGTACTGCTCAAAGTTTCATCGGATGGTCTCGAACAGGGGATCGTGAAAATACGTGTACGGTAGGGACAGGTCGCGACCTGTCCGTGAACATCCATGACCCGTCCATAACCATCCATAACCTATCCTGATCTGTCCACGACTCGTCCGCCCCCTCTCCGTACATCCTATCGAATCCCTAAAAATTATACCTGTTTCTTATGATAAACCAGCACAGAATGACGATCCCCCCGCTGGGAAGAGGAATTCATATCAAGAGTGAGGGTTTTGCCGTCATCGCTGAGTTTCCAGGTTTCAACAGATTTGGATTCAAAACTCTGGCCGTTCCTTTCAAATTTAGTATTTGTGTTTACCGTGAGTACCTTACCATCTTTTGACCAGGTAGCGGTCGATTTAGATGACCTGTTTCCCATGGAATTGTCGCTTTCTTTGCCATCGAGGCTGTAGGAGCTTTTTACCACACGTTGTTCTCCGTTACGACTGGTCATGGTTCGTTCTACGTTGAGGTTATTTCCATCCTGGGTAATGTTGAGCGATTTTGACAGGCCGAAGCCTCCACCTTCGCCGAGTTCACTTTTATTTTCATCGAGTGCCCACTCTCCCGTAAAATTTGTCTTGCCCTGTGCAAGAGCGGCATTTAGCGGAAAGGAAAGCAAAACCACTAAAATTGCGAAGCCAGTTTTCCGCATGCTGTAATTAAATGATATTTTTCTCATGATGGTAAAAATTTGGATGTTAAACAATTCATTAGACAACCGGTGAAATTTTTATATTCATCCGCTTCCAATATTTTGATGACTACAAATTATTTGAAGAACATAGAGCGGATTCCTTAGACTCAAATTATTGTCATGGGTTTATGCGGATTAAGAAAAAATTTGATTCGTTTTAATATACATTGGCAACATACCAATTTACTGAATTTTATGGTTTATGGAGACAAAAAACCCGGATTTAACGGGAAGATACTTTCGGCGTATGTGGTACACGGGCAGGTCGCGACCTGCCCCTACGGGTGCATCAGATGGTGTCATTACAGGCTGATGCATAATCAATCGTTTTTAGAAGAAATTAGTATCTGTTTTAATATCGTTATTTCCGGGCTTCCGGCACCAACTCCCCGATAACTTTTATAAATAATTCGCAGCTCTTATCCCAGGTGTTCGCATTTAGATGATACTGCGAGGCATTCCGGCAAAGACGGCGATATTCCTGTTCATCATCCATGAGGAGCGACAGGAGGTTATATAAACCGGTAGTGTCGCCGGCGATGAAGAATTTTCCCATGTCTGCCGGTACGGTTTCCGGAAGGGCACCGCCGGTGGTAGTGACGACGGGGAGTCCGTAAAAAAGAGCCTCCGCGGGAACCATTCCGTAAGATTCCTGGCCGGAGGGATGAACCAGGAGATCAGCGGAGAGATATGCCCGGGTGAGCAAGGGATGCACTACCGGCCCATGAAGGATAATTCTGCCCGTAAGGTGAAGTTCATCAATCAGAACCATCAACTCCCGGGTGTAACTGGGATTTAAAATCTTTTCCCCGTAACAATCAAGCTGCCAGGTTCTGTCTTTCATTTTATGAAGTGCATGGAACAGTACCGCATGTCCTTTATTCGGAACATAACTGCCCACGCAGAGCAGTTTTGCGGGACGGGCTGAGTAACTGGTTTTTGGTTTTCCCGGTCCGGTGCCCGGATGGATAATGGTGATCTTTTCCTCTGGAATTCCCATATTCCTGATAAGCCCGGCCGTATACCGGCTTGTTGCCAGAACCCGGTTGACAAGACTCAGGGCTGATTTTTCATGCTCTCTAAGGATCGACCGCTGCCCCGGATCGAGATCGGGACTGTATGTCAGCGCTATATGCATGACGGCCATGAAAGGATTTTTTCCGGCCCTTTCTTCCAGAAGGCCTGCGAGCGGTGCCAGGGCAAGGCTGTCTATCAATACGGGCACACCTTCTTCCATTTTTTTAAAGATCCTTCTGCACCGGTCCAACTCCGCGGCAGAGGGGAAAGGAAATTCAGCCGAAAGTTCATGGATCATCACCCGGAAACCACTTTTTGATGCAGCCTCCGAAAGCTTCCTGTCATAGACATACCCGCCGGTTAACATCTTTATATTTCCGGGGACGAGAAAATGAAGTCTCATGCTTTTTTATTTGTCAGCCTCGCATAAATATCCCCCGATCTCCGTCCTTTGTAATTTTTCACCATCCGGATCATTTCTGCCGGACTCATCCAATTCTCTGCGATCCAACGAAAAGTCTCCACCATGGAAAGGTTGTATTCATACCGGCCAAGTTTTTCAAGGATCATGATGCATTTTACCGATCGTTCCGGGGTGGTGGGAAAAAATTCAAAGGACAGTGCGGGAATTGGGGCTGAAAGGCTTTCCAGTGCTTCTTCCTCGTTACCTTCGATATCTATCTTACAAAAAGAAGGGATACCGTAAATGTGAACCAGGTCATCGAGAGTCACGATCTCCACTTCGACTTTATCTTCCCATCTCAGATCGGCATCATATGCCTGCATTACATTTATCCATTCATCAGAAAGTGTGCTGACCGTAGGATGTAACCGGGATATGAAGAAGGTTGTCTTTCCGCGTTCCTTCCCGACCGCTTTATCGACAAGTGTAAAGCCGGGATGCCGGGAGAACTTTTTTTTCAGAAGTTCGGCAAAGGCTGGCTGGGGCTCAACAGCAACAATACGTGCATTCAGCTCCAGCCATGCAGCGGTACGATTCCCCGTATGGGCGCCAAGGTCGAAACAGAGGTCTCCGCTTTTAATGAATTCCGAATAAAAACGCTTCATTTTCAAGCGGTTTAAGGGCTTAAAATCGTAGATAAGCCTGCTTCGGAGCATACCCAGGTAATGCCGGATTTTCATAATGGATCCGTTTCACTGTATCCTCCCCAGGCAACATTGGATTCACCCAGTGTTACGCGAAGTTTGCCATTGAAGGACGGGGCTATCCTTTCCTTAACCCTGTCGTGGATGTATTTTGCCATGAATTCCGTTGTCGTCAGCTTATTCCCGAATTGCGGAAGATCGTCCAGGTTACTGTATCGAAGGGGAGACAATACTTCCCCTAGGATTGACTGTGCAAGACCTATGTCGATCACGATGTTTTGGGCAGAGAGATTTTCAGAAAGAAATTCAACATCCACGATATAGGTTGCACCGTGGAGATGTTGAGCCGGTCCAAAAGCCTTGTCGGGCAATGAATGGGCGATCATAATGTGATCCCTGATCCTTACGCTGTACATGTTGAAGGAGTTTTAACTGTATTTGATTAGTGAGCAAAAACCACGGTATGTTCCATTCCGGATGCGGCCGAATAATTCCGGCATGTGGTCGAAGGGTACCGGGTCGAAGGGCAACCTGTCCAGGAGTTTGTTCTCTAGCAACCGGAAAACGACCTGTTTCCTGCGATGATGATCATAACGCGATCGCTTTGCACGGGCAACTTCCGAAACCTGGGATGAAATGATCCTCTTCCTGCCCGTATGGAAACTACCTCCCAGGTGCAGCGTGATTTCCCTGTTGCCATACCAGCTCATTTCGAGAATGGTTCCTTCGGCGGTTGCAGAGTCGATGCATATCTGCAACCCTTCCGGTGCACCGCTTGCATTCACTGCCACATCGAAATCCTGCCTGCCCGGATTGCCGGCGGGGGTTTCAAAACCTAGCGTATGGGCAAGTTGCCGCCTGAGATTGTCAGGTTCGATCACTGTGACTTTAACGGCCGGGATCCCGGCTGCGATCAGGGAAGTCAAAGCGCCTATCACACCGAAGCCACATATCAGGACCCTGTCACCGGGTCCAATCCCGCCTTCCCAGATTCCATTCAACGCTGTTTCCATATTTGAGGCAAAAACCGCCCGTGTGGGAGGAATGCCATCTGGGATAATGAAGGCATCGGCGGCTTTTATCAAGACATAATCCTGGTGTGGATGCATCACATGGACAAGTTTACCCGTGAGTGCGGTTCCTTCCGAGATCACTTTTCCTACGAGGGAATAGCCATATTTCACGGGAAAGCCAAAATCTCCCTCCATATATGGGACGCTCATTGCTTCCCTGATCTCCTGCGGGACCCCCCCGGTGGCAATAATACGTTCAGTGCCTGAACTCACCAGTGAGTACAGGGCCTTTACCACCAACTGTGATTCAGCTTCACGTACTGTTTCTTTTTCGAGGATCCGGCTCTCGCTGGAATCCTGATGCCAGAATTCTCTGATCCTCATGCCTTTTCACCGTTTAGTAAATTGCCCTGGAACAATATGCCATCGCCCATCCTAGTATAGGAAACATTCCTGAAATTCACCGACTGATCCACCCGGCTTATGGAAGGAAGGTTGAAGTTATTCTTTCCAGACCCCAGGATCCTCGGTGACATGAACAGTTGCAATAGATCCACGCAAAGATCGGCCATGAAAAAAGAAGCTGTAACAGACCCGCCTTCCACATAAACCGAACGGATATCTTTTGCGTAAAGAGCCTCTAATATGGCTGAAGGAGAGATGTATGCCTTGCCGTTCACTATACAGATATTTTCAGTTTCCGGGACCCGGCAGTCTTTGTTCCCTGTCACGAAAATCACCCTTCCGTTATTTGCCAGTACGCTGCTGAAATCATATTCCGAATTCCCCACGACAATCTTTACCGGGTCGGGTCCTGCCACATGCCGTACCGTAAGGGCCGGCTTATCGGTGATAAGGGTGCCTGCACCGATGAGCACGGCATCACAAAGCGCTCTCATCCGGTGGGCATGAATGAGATCCTCATCGTTGCTGATCCATCTCGAACTTCCTCCCAGGGTGGCAATGCGTCCATCAAGAGACTGAGCGAAATGCACCACTGCCTTTGCCCTTTTTTCAAGTTTGATTTTCTGTGCCCAGAAACAATAGGGGAGATAAAGAAGGAGAAATTCGGCATCCTCCTTTTTCAGGGTTCCTGTTTTTATGAGGCTGACATTGCAGTTCTCATCCACGTGAAAAACGGTCTTCCCTATTGCTTCAGGGATATTTTTTTTGCCGGTGATCAAAATTAGCGTACCGGGTTTCCCGGTGACCGGTATATTATTTATTTCGATCGTAAAGCCGGGATCCCCATATCCAATGGCGACATTTTGAACAGGTTCGTGCGAGTTTTTGATCACATCCCTGAGATCCAGTAGAAGGTTCCACAGATTATCACGGGTGATGGGTTGCATTTTTTGATCAGGGTTGAGTAGTGAATTTGGAATATTCTTTAAAAAATTTCTGAATACTAATAATCCCGTTCGACCCGGATACTTCCCCGGTTGTGGTTAAACAAACAGACGAAAGGAAATGTTAGTTAGGAAATCCAAA
Organism: uncultured Bacteroidales bacterium; assembly: GCA_963771005.1. Lineage (GTDB taxonomy): Bacteria > Bacteroidota > Bacteroidia > Bacteroidales > DASQZK01. The sequence continues at coordinate 1,057,308 of CAVYRO010000002.1, read as the reverse complement.
TAGATGCGACGCATCCACGGTATCCGGAAAGAATATCTCTTCTGGGCATTATTTATTTTCCTGAACTGTCTCCTCTTTTTGCCGCGGTATATCCTGGAAACCGGCACGAGTCATTTTCTGCCCATCACCTCTTTTCTCCGGGGTTCGGGTTATGAGAGGCTGAAAGTGATCTTTACAAGGAATAATTACGATATCTTCAGGCTCAGTGTAGATATGGTCATTATCGTTCTGGCGGCAAGGATCTTCAGAAGGAAAATAAATCCTGTCATTTTTGGAAGGATCGCGGGGATCTATTATCTCCTCATGCTCGTATTTATGATATATACCGGGATTATGTTCAAACTTTTCCACGTAAAGGCCATCCTGTACAGTGATCTTTTCCTGGTGAACCTGGGCATTCACAACCTGGGGAGATTTTACCTTCTGAAGCTGGGAGCTATCTTTGTCCTTCTGTACCTGATGGGATACTTATGTGTTAAAGCTTTCCAGATCCTGATCCGGCTGGTCACAGTAGCAGAGTTTGGTTATTTATCGAGAGCACTTGCAGGGATGATCATGATCCTTCTATTTGTGAATATCCTGAAATCCGGCACCACGTTTGAAGCGCGACAGACATTCAACATGGGCTTTGCTGCCATTGCCGACAATATTTCCCTTTCCCTTAAAGCCCGCAGGAACCTTAGACATCTGGAATTCAAAAAGCTGAAACGGGTGAATGATTACAACCGGTACGCCATGAAAACACGTCCCGATATTTACCTCCTGTTTTTCGAATCGTACGGAAAGGTATTGTATGATGATCCGGCGTTGCGGCCTGCTTACCTGGATTGTCTCCGGCAATGCGAAGAAAGGCTGGGATCGGCCGGCTGGCAATCGGTTTCGGAATTCAGCATATCACCGGTATCTGGTGGGGGTTCCTGGATAAGTTATACCTCGGTCCTTTATGGATTTGATGTTGAAAACCAGGGTACCTATCTTAACCTGCTGAAGGATCCTGAAACTCGTGATTATCCGCATATGATCAATTACTTCAGGCACCAGGGCTATTACAGTTACCGGCTCAGTGCAATGAACGAGAGTGAAGGGATGGATGTACCCCTCGATCTGTATGGCAAATTTTACGGGATCGACCGCTGGATCAATTTTAAGGATTTCGGATACAAGGGGAGGCTGTACGGCTTCGGACCCTCGCCACCGGACCAGTTCTCCCTTGGATTTGCCGGTGACGAAATGAAGAGGGAGGACAGGAAACCACACATTTTTTTCTTTATTAACCAGAACACACACAACCCGTATTATTGCCCTGATTCCCTGGTTTCCGACTGGCGTTCGCTGAACGCCGGATATGAATCGGTTCCGCAGGCATCTTCCTTATTCAGGAAACCATCCCTGAAGGATTACGGGAAGGCGGTTGGATATGATCTGAAAGTCTTCACCCGCTTTATCATCGAATTGCGGGACACAAATGCCATATTCCTGGTGATTGGAGATCATCAGCCTCCTTTAGTAGGAAAAGGAACCGGTGATTTCAGAACCCCTGTTCATATCATTTCCAGGGACAGCCGCTTTATTGACGGATTCGCTCAATACGGTCTTACCCGGGGTTTACAGGCCGACCGGTCTGAAAGGACACTCCGGCATGAAGGGATCTATTCGCTCTTTCTCAGGGAAATCCTGAGAAATTATGGAAAATATCCGGATGAACTCCCGGAATACCGTCCTTCCGGATTTAAAATTTACCGGCCATGAATATACAGATCTGGGGCAGATATCATTGTTATGGAATGTTCCTTATGTGCATTGTTTTTCTGATATCCGGCTCAATCCTTCCATTCATTATGTTTAGCACCCTCTCCTTTGGGATCCTGTGGGTGAGGGGATGGAATACTATCCGTTTTCTGCATCCCAGGGGGGGACTGGCTAATCTTATCACACTCGCCCGTTTTGCAGGCCTTGTATCCATCGTTTTACTAAGGGAAGAACTTTCACCGGCAGGAATCTCAATTCTCCTGGCTGCGTTGATCGTCCTTGACGGGTTTGACGGATTTGCCGCCAGGATAAGAAAAGAACAAACTGTTTTCGGCGCCTCTTTTGATATGGAAAACGATGCCCTTTTCGTATGTGTAACTTCGTGCATGCTTTACGGGGACGGGATGATGAACTGGATCATCCTTATCCCGGCATTCCTGCGATATGTTTACGCCGTATTGATCCGCCTTCTGAATATGCAGGACATCCCGGAGAAAAGAACACGCATAGGGCCTGTGGGTGCCGTGATCCTGTTCATTGTGCTTGCGGCGGATTTCATTCTCCCTTTATTTCCAAGGTATGTTCTCTCGGTTGCCGCTTCCCTGCTCATCCTGTTTTCCTTCACCTGGTCATTTATCCTTCTCAGGAAGACTGGTGGAACAGTACTGATCATTAGTCCTCATGCGGCTGGGCAGGAGAGTTAATTTTCTCCGCCTGTTCAATGGTGAGACATCTTTTCCGGCAATGCAGTAATTTATCCGTATGGCCGCCGGTTTTTCAAATGAAACCCACATGATTGATTTACAATATAAAGGTAACCTTATATTAATCGATCATGTGGGTTCCATTATACCCTTAAATTCAAAATTATTATATTATGAAATTACAAAAAAAAATAATTAACACTTTTTCAATCATATTGTTATACCATTAAAGTTACCAAACCTTAAAATCATTCCCCGAATTACCAATACGTAATCAATGAAGTGCAATTTATGATAGATATCTGGTGAATTTACCGGCGGCCTTTAAACCCTCTGCATCCACTCTAAGTTTCTGACCGGTTTAATGTCAGGTTGAATCCTGAATAGTATATTGTGAAGTTTACGGAATATCTGCTTCATTTCCGGAAGTAAATCATATCTTTCGATTACCTAATTTAACTATCAATAAAATGAAAAGCTCATTAAAGTTTCTTGCAGGCGTTTTGATTATTTCGCTGGCATTCGCCGGTTGTAAAAAAGATAAAAAGGCACCTTCAAATTTTTTCAAAATCGGAAATAAGAATTATTCCATTTCCTCCGGAACTCTTGAGAATTATGGAGTGGATACAGACACGGCCGATTTCTGGGAATACAGCGGTTATAATTTAGATCTTGCTTTCTTCTCCAAAGATCTTGTCCTTGAGACCACCCAGCAGGGATATCTGAATGTATCGGGTACCGGCCAGATCATCTATTTTGAAATATTTTCAGCCAATGCTTCTTCACTTGAAGAAGGGGATTTCATCTATGATGCATCCAATGGTCCCTTTGAAGTTCAGACTTTCGATTACAGCGATTATGCCCTCGAATGGGATGATCAGAAACAGGATAATAATTGGACGAAGATAACTGGAGGAAAGATCACCTCAAAGAAGACGGGCAGCTCCTATGAGATCACGATCAACTGTACGGATGAGAATGGAAATGATGTGACCGGCGTATATAAGGGGCCGCTCCAGTATTATAATTACGAGACCTTCCTGAAGTCAACACTGCCACATTCCGGGAAACCAGCCAAATTTATGAAGGGTTTACGATGAAAATTTCATTTCCTTTGCGATCTTTGCGTAACCTTTGCGACCTTTGCGGTTAATGGTTTTTTTAACCGCAAAGGTCGCAGAGTTTAACGCAAAGATCGCAAAGTTCTGGATGTTGGTATCGTCGCAATACCGCGGTTTAATTATATTTAGGATAAATACCTGTCCTTGACTCTGTTAATTATAAGGATGCCTGTTATTATACCCAGCATACCGGCGGCTCCTACCAACCATCCGGGCATCTTAAGGTCGATAGCCGATACGATGATGAACCCATCAAAAAGGGATATCAGGGTGAAACCCGTATGATCGATGTATTTCTCTTTCCAGTTGCTCTTCCGGAGCAGGATCGCCTGCCGTGCCTGCCATCCCCTGAAACCGGTATAAAAGGCAAGGAGTGTAAGCCCCCCGAATACAAGCCGGTTGATCCCGCTCAGGCTGCTCCAGTCCCATAACACTACGATCAGGAGCATGATCACCACAACCCAAAGGGTGACGAAATAAAGATTGAACCCAAAAAAAGGAACATTGTCCCGGGGACGCAGAATAAAGCAACCCGTCACGAAGGCTGCAAGGCCTCCGGCGGCGTGAGAATAAATAAGAACATCATGCATCACCATATGAGATACCGGGTGTTTATCTTCCGGAGATCCGGTCCGGAAACTGCCGGTTCTGACGTCAGCAGAGCGGGGTTCAGATCATTCCGGTCAGGCAAATATACAATTAGTCCGGGCATGTAATCAATATCTCAGCATGTTTGACTTTATTCGGAGGGATATTATTTGTTTATCACTACCGATGACCGGTAGGTTTTTTTATCCGTTACGACCCACAGCACATAATATCCGTTCAGGCACCCTGCCAGATCCAGCCGGCCTTTCCCTTCAATTGTTCCCGTCACGATAGCCTTTCCATTAAGATTATACAATGTAGCTGCAGCTTTGCCCAAATTGCCGGGCAATACTATATTTAGTTCATCAGCTGCCGGATTTGGGAATATTTTCATACCTCCTGCAGCAGGGTCTGCAATCCCGGTTTCACTGATGGAAATATTGAATTCAACAACAAGTGAATCCACACCGTTCAGGTCTGTACCGCCGTCGTCCCTTATGAGGAACGAGACCTGTGTGCTTCCTGCCGCTTTGGGATAAAAAGTAAAAACGGCGGAATCGGCGGGATATTTATACGTCAGTTTAGCGCTCTTCAATATATCGGGATTGGAATAGCTTACCGTAACGGATATGTTCTGACTCCCGTCATTGCCGTCATTGATCCCGGTAAGTGTTACCTGGTGCTTCACGCTACTCATGCCCATCCCGGTTACAATATTATTTACAGGATTGCATTCAGGCGCCAGATTGACAAAGGGAAGTATCTTGACAACAATGGGAGCAGAAGCGGAGGCCTCCTCCGAACCTGAGGTTTGCCTGTCTGTCAGTGTCATGAAAAGGCGGGTCATACCCGTAATATCATCGAGGGTATTCACCGCTATCCGGTAACTGCCATTTTCAAACAGGGGTTGTTCATTGGAGATGATACCTACCGGAAACGTGGAGGCCGTCAGGCTATAGGCGGAAGTGTCGGCCGGACCTGTCAGGAGGTTACTGAGTGTAAGGGTATGATTTCCCGAGTTAACCAGAAAGGCGGTATCCAGATGATTTAGTTTTTGGAGTGTAAGGTATTCAGGAGCAATATTCAGGATGTAACCGGTGCTGTCGGCATTCCCGGATTTATCCGAGACCCTGACGCCGAAACTGAATTCCCCCGCTTCGGCGGGATATCCTTTCAGGAATCCTGCTTCATCGATGGAGAGTCCGGCGGGAACCGAACCCGGATTCACCTCCCAGCTGAGATCGCCCTGACCGCCGTTAAATGAAAGCTGCTGGCTGTATTCCATATACAGGTATCCTTTTGGGAGAAGCCGGGTGGTCAGTTTCAGGGGGATGGAAGAAGGCGCACCGGATTTTTTGATCATGATAAAATATCCCAGCGTGACATTGTTCGCAACAGCATCGGGTCCGGGGATAGTCACCCTGCCCGCAGGGAAATCCCGCGAATAAACATCGAAGTATCTGTACTGTGCAGTGATCTGGCCAGGCTGCTTCGTATAACCTTCTGACAGCCATTGTGGTATTGTAGAGGAGCTAAGGTTATCCATGACTTCGTAAGCTACATAGACCGTTGCGTCTTCATCAATATCAAAAGACAGGTAAGTTTCTGATGTACTGTTTGCTGTCACGACCGAAGGTGCAATGAAAGTAAGCCCGCCATAAGCGCTAACATCGCTGATACTGATCTCCGTTCCGTTCCTGTAAACGGGATATTCGCCATTAAATAATTTGGATACCGGGATGTAGTCGGGAGAAAGGTTTGTAACAAGCACTTCGTCGTTTCCTTTCGGGTTTACTGTAAGATCGTAAATATGGTATACAAAATCGTTTTCATTATCGCTTACATCGATTTGCACGGTAAAGTTGCCATCGACTACCGGCACGCCTTTCAAAAGACCGTCGGTTGACAGGGTGATGCCATCGGGGAGAGGATCGTGCTCCGGGTCCACAGAGAAAGTGAAGGGTGCATTCCCGGCCACATGGATCTGCTGTTTGTAAAGCGCGCCCTGTGTAGCTTCAGGCAGTATAGTCGAGGTAATAACGGGTGGGCTGTCAACCCTGAGGAGAATACGCGCCGTGCTTTTTTTGCCCAGGTTATCCCGAGCCACAGCCTCGAGGATATTATCGCCGGGGAGTAGTACTGTTGTTGTATTGTAGGGTTCAGAAACAAGCATGGAAACAGGTTTGCTGTTGACGATCACCTTCACCGTATCGACACTCCCGTCGTTGTCGCTTGCGACGATCTCCAGATTTACCGTCTCACCGGCCTGGAAATATTGCCCGTATTCAAGATTTGAAAAATATATATTTGGATAGCTGTTCCCGTCGTTCACATGTTCGAGAGCCCATCCCACCAGGTCTTGTGAACTTGCCGCATCCCATTGCACTCCATGTCCCACGCCTTCAAAGATGGTCAGGCGGGGGTTCACTCCAGTCACCCAGTTGTCACTGCCTCTTGGATCGCCGTTCAAGGCCCGCAGGGAGGCCACCGACTGACCCAGCCCGTCTCCATAACTGTCGAGTTCACCGACGTTGGCCCAGAAAGGGATGTCTTTTGCCCGTTCCATCGAGCCGCTGAAGCTCATACCCATGGGGATTGCAGCAGCAAACAGGTTGGGATACTGATTGATGAAATCATAGGTTCCCCTTCCGCCCATGGAAAATCCGGTGATATAAACCCTTGTGGAATCGCCGTGGTGATTCCGGATAAGGTCGTCAATGACTTTCACAAGGTTGGTGAAATGCTGCGACCACCCCGAAGAGGTTGCCGGAGAGATGATATAGGTGGGAACTTTCTGGGTGTTCTTCCCGAAATTATGCCACATCCGGACAGGGGGATCAACACAATTCCTGAGACTGGCGTTATTATCCTCCCCGCAGCACCCGTGCAGGAAGATGGCAATGGGATAAACCTGCGTGGTATCGATATCGTCAGGGGTATAGAGGTAATACTGCGTGCTGCCTTCGGTGTTGAATCCCCATTCGGGGAAGCCCTTGTAGTCGATTTGACCGAAGGCCCGGCCGCTGCAGGCGGAAAATACCATGCATGCATAAAGAAGTAATCTTTTTGACATAGGAATCGAGTTAACTGGTTGATGGTTTGAATGAGCTAAATGTAAGAATTTTTCTCAAAAAACGCGGGGCAGACCGGTAGTTAGTATCAGAAAGAAAACTCGACAACCCTTCGACTTCGCTCAGGGACCGGCGACTTCATTCAAGAGGGTGAACTTTTCGGATGGTGGTAAGGCAGGCCAAAGGCCCTTATGTATAAATCTAAAATTCAATGGTTTTCTTATGAAGGGCCTTTGGCCTGCCTTACCACCATCCGAAAAGTTCTTCGTTCATCGAATTGACCGGTCCCTGAGCGAAGTCGAAGGGTTGTCGAGTTTTCTTGCAAACACAAATAAAGGTTTGAGATTGAATACACTTCACCACTCCACCATATCACCCCTTCAGATCAGACTGAAAATCATCGAAATTTGTATTGCAATACATAAAAAACCCTATTTTTATTGTATTGCATTACAATATTTTGTTTAATTTATTGTATCAGACTACAAAAAACGGGGATTATTTTTAACCGCAAAGTTCGCAAAGGTTGCGCAAAGATCGCAAAGGAAGCAGTGAAAATTAATTTCGCGACTAGACTATCCATGCAGAACTTTGCGAACTCTGCGTCAACCTTTGCGACCTTTGCGGTTAAAAAAGAATTCATTAACCTTGCAACGATATCAACCATGCAGAACTTTGCGAACTCTGCGTCAACCTCTGCGACCTTTGCGGTTAAAAAAGAATTCATTAACCTTGCAACGATACCAACCATGCAGAACTTTGCGAACTCTGCGTCAACCTCTGCGACCTTTGCGGTTAAAAAAGAATTCATTAACCGCAGAGATTTTATAGTAGTTCGAAGATTCAAACAATTCTCAATCATCAAAGGAAACCTAAAACCAATTATTTAGTGATTCGGTTCTTGATATAATTTTTTTAACTCTTTCCCGGATTTGTTGTTAACCGGATATACGGCACTCATTGTGCGTATTCTTCCTGAAACCACCCCCTTCCGCTTTTCCTTTCTCACGAAAGGAAAAGATAAAATCAGACCGGTAAACAACTAACCCAGACCTCCATGTTCCTTTTATCCGAAACCGGCCCGGAGATCCAGGGAAACAAAGTCCGTTTCAGGATCCTGCTTCCCGGAATCGAGCCTCCTGCCTTTACCGTGAAAGTCTATATTATTTCCAAACCCGGCCAGTTCGATGTAAATATCCCCGCCCTTATACATGAACTGCAAGTGGATCCAATTCTGCCCGGAGCATCCGGAAACTGGGGTGATATCCCTAAAAACAGATGGGTCAGCAATTTCGTCACCCTCCCTCCCGGAGTCTATCTTTATCGTTTTGAGATCAGCGGACCTTCGCCGGATGAAGGAAATTCTGTCCGAAGCCTCTATTTTGGTGATCCTTTTGCCCGGGAGACCGATGCGGGGATCTTCTCTGTATGCCGGTTGCCTGCACCGCCACAATTTGCATGGAACGACATAAATTTTCAGGTACCCCCTCTTGATGAAATCATCCTTTACGAACTGAATGTTGCGGAATTCGGGACCACCTTTGGCGGAGTTGCCGAACGTATTCCTTACCTGGTCAGCCTTGGTGTGAATGTCATCGAGCTTATGCCGGTGAACAGTATCGCCGAGCCCAATCGCTGGGGATATGTCCCCGTTTTTTATCTGGCCCCCGAGGAACGTTTCGGGGGTCCCGGCGGGCTGAAAGAGCTGGTGAAATCCTGTCATGCCGCCGGGATTGCCGTGATCCTGGACATGGTCTACGCCCATGCCGACAGGATGTTTCCCTACCAGATCGGGTATGAAAGGTTTTTTCACCTATGGCAGGACGATCATTATTTCGACGGGGATGAGATACACCGTTCGCCGAATCCCATGGTCAGCGCCTGGGATGAATTCGGCAAGAAGAACGACTGGCGTATGAACTCGGTTCGTGAATTTTTTAAAGCCGCGAATGCATACTGGATGAACGAATACCATATCGATGGTTTCCGTTACGATCACGTCAACGGTTACCTCGATCGTAACCCGGTGATACGGAATGGCACGGTGGACTGGTACAGCCAGGAGAACAGGCCCGTCTTTGTATCGTTACGGGAGCTGACGAATGCCAGCTATGAAGAATCAAAAGATCATCCGAGGTTCACGGACATGGGAAACGGGCCATCGCGGCTCATCCAGATCGCTGAGGACCTGGGACAGAGTGCTTACCAATTATCACCTGTGTCGGGAAGTGCAATAAATGGAAACTGGGAAAAAAGCCTGGCACTGATAGCGAAAGATATGGCGATAAATGACACTCTTTCCCCTGATCTCGGGAGGGAACTACTGATGACAGATGACAGGTACACCCAACTCGGGTATAGTGGTATTAAAACGGTGGGCGCCGATACGATCCAGGCATTGCCTGTGCAGTATTTCGAATCGCACGATGAAAACCGGCTGTTCAACCTTATGCAGCGGGCCGGGAATTCTGTCACCGACGGGTACGATTACCGTAACGGTCTCGACGGTGAACCCTGGTGGAAGCTACAGCCGTATGCCATTGCCCTGCTCACCTGCACGGGCATACCCATGCTTTTTGCCGGTCAGGAATTCGCTGAGAATACGGGTGTGGCTGAGACTGGTATGGTACGCGTCAGGGGCCTGCGGCCGCTTCATTGGGATTATTTTTACAATGAGGAGACGACAACAGACGGAGCAACCGTGTTGCCCCTTGTTACCCTGTACCGCAAAATGGGAAAATTGCGAAAAGACAATCCTGCCCTACGTTCCGGAAGGATTAACGGGAAGACGGAATATACGGATATTGCGTCAAAAATACTCGTTTATCGCCGGTGGAAAGACGGGAAGATCATTCTCGTAATCCTTAATTTTGCGGAATATACCCAGGATGTACCGGTAATTTTCGGACATCCGGGGATATGGACCGATATCCTGGATGCTGCTTATAATGATCCGGCCTTCACTGTTGATGTTGGGGATCCGTCGGGAGAGATTATGATTTCCGTACCTGGTAATTTTGGGAGGGTGATGCGGATTGGGATATAACCCTAAGAATTTGTTGAGTTGTTGAGTTGTTGAGTTGTTGATTGGAGAGATTTTTACGTAGTCCTAAGAATTTGTTGAGTTGTTGAGTTGTTGAGTTGTTGATTGGAGAGATTTTTACGTAGTCCTAAGAATTTGTTGAGTTGTTGAGTTGTTGAGTTGTTGATTGGAGAGATTTTTACGTAGTCCTAAAATGGGGAAACTGTCTTTAAATGATGTACGGTTCGGCTGCGCTCACCGACCGGGGGCCTGACTTTAAATGAGGAACGGTTCGGCTGCGCTCACCGACCGGCGATCCTGCTTGAAATGAGGTAAGGTTCGGCTGCGCTCACCGACCGGGATTCTCTTGAAAGACGTACGGTTCGGCTGCGCTCACCGACCGGGACCTGATTTGAAATAAGGTACGGTTCGGCTGCGCTCACTGACCGGGATCCTGACTTTAAATGAGGTACGGTTCGGCTGCGCTCACCGACCGGGATCATGACTTGAAATGACGTACGGTTCGGCTGCGCTCACCGACCGGGATTCCGACTTGAAATGACGTACGGTTCGGCTGCGCTCACCGACCAACATTCCGGTAATCTTTGCATTGAAAAGTCATCCTGTTGTAACTTCGTGAAGACATACCTTCGTTTAAGCGCATAGTCCGGGCTTCGTCCTTTGTAATACGTCTTAGTATCAACTGGGATCCCACCCCCGCCGTCGACGCCGACCGCCCGGAAGAATTTGGTGATTTGGTGATTTGGTGAAGTGGAAGAGGAACATAGATTTGACGGATACAGATGGCTATCGGAATAGATTTTCAAGGATGAAGACTTTTAACCTATCTAACTACTTGAAACATAATTATTAAACCCCTCCGGGGTTTCTATGCGTGCGTCCTCCTTACCACGGGCGTGACCGTGGCTAATACAATGGATCCCCTCCGGGGAAAAGAATCTTCTAAAACGAAGCATCTCAAACCATCTCAAACCATTTCAAACCATTTCAAACCATCTCAAACCATCTCAAACCATCTCAAACCAATTCAAACCATTTCAAACCATCTGATTCAACTTTTTCTGTGATAATCTGTGAAATCTGTGGTGAAACTCCCTGAAACCATATCAAACCATCTCAAACCATCTCAACCATCTCAAACCAATTCAAACCAATTCAAACCATTTCAAACCATCTGATTCAACTTTTTCTGTGATAATCTGTGAAATCTGTGGTGAAACTCCCTGAAACCATATCAAACCATCTCAAACCATCTCAAACCATCTCAAACCAATTCAAAACATTTCAAACCATTTCAAACCATCTGATTCAACTTTTTCTGTGATAATCTGTGAAATCTGTGGTGAAACTCCCTGAAACCATATCAAACCATATCAAACCATTTCAAACCATCTCAAACCATTTCAAACCATCTCAAACCATCTCACACCATCTCAAACCATTTCAAACCAATTCAAACCATTTCAAACCATCTGATTCAACTTTTTCTGTGATAATCTGTGAAATCTGTGGTGAAACTCCCTGAAACCATTCAAACCTTCAAACCATCTCAAACCAATTCAAACCATTTCAAACCATTTCAAACCATCTGATTCAACTTTTTCTGTGATAATCTGTGAAATCTGTGGTGAAACTCCCTGAAACCATATCAAACCATCTCAAACCATCTCAAACCATCTCAAACCATTTCAAACCATTTCAAACCATCTGATTCAACTTTTTCTGTGATAATCTGTGAAATCTGTGGTGAAACTCCCTGAAACCATATCAAACCATCTCAAACCATCTCAAACCATATCAAACCATTTCAAACCATTTCAAACCATCTGATTCAACTTTTTCTGTGATAATCTGTGAAATCTGTGGTGAAACTCCCTGAAACCATATCAAACCATCTCAAACCATTTCAAACCATTTCAAACCATCTCAAACCATTTCAAACCATCTGATTCAACTTTTTCTGTGATAATCTGTGAAATCTGTGGTGAAACTCCCTGAAACCATATCAAACCATCTCAAACCATCTCAAACCAATTCAAACCATTTCAAACCATTTCAAACCATTTCAAACAATAAAATCCGCGATTATCCGTCAAAATCCGTTTCAATCCGCGTTCCTCTTCTTTCAAACCATCTCAAACCATCTTCAGACAATCCCCTCTACTAAAAAACCCGTTCCGATAGCCACCGGAATCTGTCAAAATTTGCGACCATTCGTGTTCCCTCTTTCTCCTTTCACATTCATCTTCCTCATTCATCATCGCCCCGGACCGAACTGATGCCGGATATACAGCAGGAGGTATTCCCTGTGTTTAAAGGGAACCACCCTTTTCAGCACTTCTTCGTGGCCGGGACCCGTAAAGGAAGCTTCATAGAGTCCCTGCACATTGAAATCCTTACGATAGGTCAGGTTGAGATCGGCCGGCCGTGGCATATAACTTTCCCCCACAGGCCCGTTACCCTGTCCGTTCTCCCCATGGCAGAAGACGCAGTAATAGCCGTAATAAACTTTTCCTTTCTGAATGTTTTCAGGACTCGCCGGTGGTAAAACATGGATCCCTTCGCGATCGAGATCATTCTCATTTTCATAAAAAGTGACGATATCCTCAGGGGGCAGGGAAGCCCTGGCTTCAAAGGTGCGGATGGAAGACTGCGTTTTCATCCGGGGACCTGTCAAAAGGAGAATAGCTGTGACGATGAAGGCCACTGCGGTAAAGACCAGGATGGAAATGGCTATCTGTTTATTCACTTCTGCTGATTTTTTGTTGTATCAATTTCATTGCCGTTAAGATCCTCCATAGGTATTCCTTCTGGCAGCGGTTCGATCATTTTGTTTTCTGGCATTTTTCCGGATTTGGTAAATTCCGCGGGTCCTTTTTTATTGAGTATTGTTTTTTCCAGGTCATCCGGGTTACTCGACGGAACATGCGTAGAATATACTGAGGCTGCCGGAGTGAATTCGAGGTTGCCAAAATCCCATTCCCTGGGCACATCCTTCACCTGTGTCATCATAAGCATGGCCCATCCGAGCAAACCGGCTGAAAGTGACAGGATAAAGATCCAGCTTGCCCGCAGGCTCCATTCCCAATGTTCCTCGTACTGTGCCATATTACCAGCTGTTAGGATGAATGATCGCGTAAATGCTGTAGCTGACCGCGAAGATCAGGATAATTCCAATGACAGCCTTCAGACCCCAGGGAATTCCCTCCCAGGCGGATAGGTGAGTTTCATACTCGTCCGGCTTTTCTTCGCTTACTTTCCTGGGAGTGAAATAATCCAGGAAAAAGAGTGCTATGATCAACAGGAGTACAAGCCCTGTAAAGAGCATCAGGATGACCCACCGGTTTCGCAAAATTTCATACTGAAACATACTCAATGAATTATCTGTTTTCCAAATCTTTATCTTCTTCGACTTCGAGAGGCAGGGAAGATGCACGACCCTGCGATGTGAACTGGCCTTTCTTCACCGCCCAGATGATCATCAAGACGGAGAGAAGGATAAGCACCAATGGGTAAACTATCCCCAGTATCTGGTAAATTTTTACTACATCCATTATTTTTTGTCAAGTTCTTTTGTCAGTGAATCAGGATTGGGAAAATTATTTTTCCAATCTCCTTCGTAGGCCGCATCGATACCTTCGGGTGCCATATCTGCATCTGTATATCCCAGGAATTCCACTGCCACGAAATTTGATACATCCCAAATCTTTTCCGATTCAAGCGCCTTCTTAAAATAAGGCATCGCCGTTCCGGTGATACCGTTCATAATTTGGTAGTAGAGGATACCGCCGATATATTTTCCATCAATAAGATTTCGTCTCAAGGTGGTGAAATTCAATGGAGTGGGCATAAGCCAGGCTGCGGCGGGTCCGTTTCCGTCACCTACAGGGCCGTGGCAGTTAATGCAAAATTCCTGGTAAATATTCTTCCCGCGGAGCAGGGCCGGTTCAGTAGCAGGGTATGGATTGGGCATCTTTCTCCATACTTCCGGTACCTCTGAATGGATCCAGGCTATGTTTGAATCGGGGCCTGCCATATAGGCTTTCACGGCTTCTTCTTTCCAATGGCGCTGCCTCTCAACCCTGAATTCTGCCTCTTTTCCGCCGAGATATTGCACGTACGCAGTCAATTTCTCTATTTTATCCTCTCCCAGGAATTCCCAGTCAGGCATTAATGACATTGGGTTTGTATACCTTGGATTCCTGAAATGAGCCTTATGCCAGTCATCGGGATGTTCGCCACCTTCCTGGGAAAGATCAGGTCCTGTTCTCTCGGAACCGAGAATGGCAGGCTGCTGGCCATAATAATCCCCCATCTGTGCAATCCGTTCTGCACCGACGCCCCAGTCATAAGGCCGGATATACATCGAGTGGCAATAGCTGCATCCATTGACGACATATAAGTGATTGCCTTCCTTTTCCAATTCTGTCATCGGCTGCCAGTTATCGGATGGTTTCTCCTTAATGTTAATGGCAGGGAATATCACCATAATGGATATTGAAGCAGCCCAGACAAGGATACTGCCGATGATAAATATGTTGGGAGACATTTTCATATTGTTTCCTGCTTTAAAACCAGTACTTCTCCGGGTACCCTGCCGGGCCGGGCTGTTCTGATTATAATGTAGAGATTGATAAATGCGGCCGCGATTATCAGGATACCGAGGCCCGCCCTCAGCGCCATATAGACATTTAGTTCCGGAAGCACCCTGTAGACCACTTCACCGTTATACCAGGCCTCCCCCTGGATGAGTCCGGCGATTGTAAGTACGATAAAAAATCCCGTAAGGCCGGTCATGACCAGGATAAACTGGAAATTGGCCAGCTTCTCGGAAAAAAGTTTTCTGCCCGTGATAAGCGGGAGAACGTGCCATACAACCCCGAAGGCAATAAAACCGGAAAAACCCAGTACGGCGATATGTGCATGCCCGATGGTCCAGTTATTGAAATGGGTTATTTTCTGCAGGGTAGGGAGGGACTGGAGTGATCCCTGGATTCCGGTAAGCAGGTACCAGAAAATCCCCATGGCAACCCACCTTCCCGCAACATCCCGCATCAGCATTTGTCCTTTTCCCCGCCAGGTCATCCAGAGGTTCACAATGACGATGAGCACAGGTAGGAACATCAGGAGCGAATCTACCACGGCAATTGTTTTGAGCCAACCCGGTACCGGCGCCTGCAAAAGATGATGTCCGCCGATGTGGGAGTAAAGGGTGATCAGCGTCCAGAAGCCGAGGATGGAGAGGGTATGCGAATAGAGGGGTGTACGTGTGACCCTGGGGATCACGAAATATGCAGCGCCAATGGCCAGTGGTGTTAGCAGAAGGCCAGGCAGGACATGTGCATAGAACCAGAGGAATATGGAATCCAGTATGCCGGGAAGAGCGCCTGTGGGAGGATTCCACATAACATTCCCCAGGATATAACTGCCCCCGATCCAGAGAAGGCTGCCGGTGAAATACCACACCGATACATACAGAAGATTTTCAACCCGGTGATAAATGGTCATGATCAGGTTGAGAATAAGCGTAAACACGGCAAGCACCAGCACCACATCAAAGATCCAGATGTATTCAGAGTACTCCCGGCCCTGCGACATCCCCATGGAGAATGTCACCGGCCCGCTTAAAACCGTGAGGTTCCAGAGGAAAAAACTAAGCCATGCAAGGGGCTCCGACCATAAGTGCCTTTTCAGCAGGGCCGGAGTGTAATAAAGTCCCGCACCAAAGAAGGTGGACACGACAAAACCGTATAATACCGTGTTCACGTGTATGGGGCGGATCCTGCCAAAAACAAAAGCCGGGACATTGTGAATGAATTCCGGGGCCATGAGATGGATCGCCGAGAGCAGCCCGTACAAGGTGCCGATCACTAGCCATACTGCGCCGGCGATGATAAATGCAAGAGCTGCACTTTTAGGTTTCCTGGTAAATTCGAACATAATTTAACGATGACAGGTAAAACAATCCGTACTTGCCCCTTTTTCTTCGTGGCAATTTATGCAAAAACCCATTTTAAACTGGTTGACTACCTCCACTCTGTCCATTTTCCTTATATCCCCATGACATTCAGAACAGTCTATCTGGCGGAACACATGGAGGGAATGATTGAAGTAGACAAAATCAGGTATTTCTTCAACCCTTATCCACTCCACAGGGGTACCGGAATTATAATAGGCATGGAGTTTCTCGATCTCCGGATGATGAATGATGACCCTGGAATGGCACAGCATACACCTTTCCAGCGGGGGTATGCCGGCCGGCCCTGTTTTCAGCGTTCCGTCATGGCAAAAGACGCAACTGATCTCCTTGTTGTTGGCGTGGATGAGGTGACTGAAGGGAATAGGCTGTTCCGGACCAATACGTGACTGGTAGCGGAAGCCATACAACCATACCAGCAGGATAAGGAATGCGAATATCATCAGCATAAAGGTGAACTGATGCCGGTTGGCTGTTATGTATGACTTTATTTTCATTGCATTATCTCCTCCTGTTTGAAAAACCTGGCGATCCGGGGCATGCTCAGGCTGACTCCCGATAAAAGTATGGCCAGAAAGGCTGCGGCAGGAAGGATCTCTGTCCATCCGAAAAGCAGTTTTTCTTTTTCGAAAACTGCCGAGACAAGCCACCAGCGTTCAATCCACATTCCCGACAGAATAATCAGGGCGATTATCCCAAGTACCACAAAATTCTTTTTTGTGGTGGTTGGCAGAAGCATGGCGATCGGCCCTATATATACCATCACCAGCAAAAGGCGGCTTATGTTTTTAAAGGCCAGGTTCATCCGGGGAACGAGGTAACCTGCTTCATGCGGTAAATTCTCGTACCAGATCGGGAAGAGCTGGCTGAACATAAGATATGTGGTGAGCATGCAAAATGCGATAAGAAGCTTGCCCATGTCATGCAGTTGTTTGGTCCCGGGTGTATTTATAAAAATACTCAGAAGGATCCAGGCAGCCATGGCAAGGTACATCCCGCTTACAAAATAATACCCGCCGATCATCATGCTGTACCATTCCCGGTCAAGTGCCATAATGAAATCGAAACCCAGGAGAGAGAAAACAATGGCATATATGAAGATCAGCCAGGCGCCTCTACGTCTGAAACCCGGCCTGTTGCGCCGCCTGTAAACCCAATGGGCAAATGCCCAGAAAAATAGCTGGCCGGCAACATTCCTCATAAACAGGAAGGTGTTATTGACCCACCATTCGCCATGGTCATACGGCAGTTTCCAGGGAACCCATTCCCCCGAACCGATCCAGAGGATGATGAGCATGATTAAGGAAGGAATTGCAAAGGAAAGTCCTGTCCAGCAAACGCGTTCATGAATGCCCATCCAATGCCCGTAAGCATTGACAACTACGGCAGGCCATACCACGAGACCTCCTGCAAGGGAGGTGAAAAACAGGTAATTGATCAGGAGCGCATGCCATGCCCGGGTCCCGTCATGCCGGAAAGAGAACAGGACCCAGATCAGGATGAATATGGCTGCCAGCGCCCCGGATGCAACGGCAAAATTACGGCTTTTCCTGTTGATCATGGTTTTCAGAATCTGTTATAGGTTGAATGATCCGGTCAATATCTTCTTCTTTGAAATTATCGAAACTTACGAGTAAGCCGAAAGTACCGCTGCTGAATTCCTTCCTGTAATAAGGATGGAGCTTTCTCTTATACAGGCCGGTATAGATTGTTGCAGCCACAAGATTTGTGATGGATCCGAGGAGGATCGTGAACTCGAACATAACCAGCACGAACGGGACGAGTTGAACAGGCGGCTTACCACCCACGATCAGGTCATAGATGTTCACACTCCCCACTGTCAGCCACAAGCCCGAGAGGAGTCCTGCGATGGCGCCTCCCACAGTCCAATACTGAACCGGGCTTTTCCGGACACCCAGGATCTCTTCCACCTCGGCTATCTTAACAGGTGAAAATGTCTCTATCTCTGAAAATCCTTTGTCACACAAACTTTTTACCGCACCGATAAGGTTATTTGCAGACGAAAATGTGTAAAGCTTATTATTGACCCCCTTGAGTTTCGGGGGATGTTTTCTTTTTACCTTACAGGGTTCCGGCGTTTCCAGTTTATCCCGCAGAAGGTAATCCTTAAAATCGGCAAGTGGAATGACAGGCAGCAATTTGGCGAACAGCATAAAATTAAAAAGGAAGAAAGCAGCCGTGCCAACGGTGATGCTCACCTCAACCCAGGTAGGGACGTACTTTCCCCAGTTGTGAGGCATGAAATCATGGGCCGTGGATCCGGTGACGATCATAAACCGCTCGAACCACATGCCTACGTTCACTAGCAGTGAGGCGATGAAAAGCCACCGTATGTTTATTCTCGGTTTACGGAAAAGAAAGGTCAGGGGCACCGCTACATTGCAAACCAGGATCATATAATAGATCCAGGCCATATATCCGGTCATTCTCCATTGGGCGAACTGAATATGAAACTCGCTGCCTGTGTAAAATTCGATGAAGGGTTCAACTATGTAGGAGTATGCCAGGATAAGCGTAGTAAGTATCATTAGTTTGGCTATCACCTGGAGATGTTTATCGGTGATCAGCCCCTGCATTTTCAGGAATTTTCTCATCGGGATCATAAGGGTCAATGCCATGGCGAGCCCGGAATGGATCGCTCCTGCAACAAAGTAAGGTGCAAAAAGCGTGGAGTGCCATCCCGGGAGAAGGCTGGCTGCGAAATCCCACGATACGATGGAATGCACCGAGATCACGAGCGGTGTTGCAAACATGGCAAAATAAAGATAAGCCCTGTTATAATGCCTCCATTGGCTCAGGGTACCCGACCAGTTCATCGACATGAACTTATGGAAGCGGGTCTTCCAGTGCCAGCTTCCCAGTTTTTCTTCAAAGCGGTCTCTTACGGCGGCCGTATCCGGGATAAGCCCGAAATAAAAAAAGATGATGCTCACGGTAAGGTAGGTTATCACGGCGAGCAGGTCGAGTACCAGTGGACTCATGAAATTAGGATACAGGGCCCGCTGGTTGGGGTAGGGGAGAATGAAATAAAATACCCACACCCTTCCGAGATGGATGAGTGGAAAGAGGCCGGCTGTCATCACGGCAAAAACAGTCATGGCTTCTGTTGATCTTGATACGGCATCACGCCATTTTGACCGGACGAGGAAGAGGATGGCGGATATCAGGGTACCTGAATGAGCAATTCCCACCCAGAATACGAAATTGGTGATGTAAACACCCCAGCCAACAGGATGGTTTATCCCGGCCACTCCCATCCCCGTTTTTACCTGGTAGATCCAGGAGAAGATGCCCCAACCGATGAGAAGGGCAAGAAATGACATGGAAATGTAATAATTCTTTACCGGAGGACTGATTCCCGAGATGACCTTGTTGTTGAGGGTCGAAAACGAAAAATCCTGTGTATAGTCAGCCATATTATGATAATTCGGTATCTATAACTTTCTTCAGGTAAATTACGCCGGGTTTTGTGTTCAGCTCGCGGAGCAACTGATACCTCCTGGGACTGTCGAGAAGTTTGTTCACCATGGAATCCGGGTCATGGAGATCTCCGAAAATAATGGCATTGGTAGGACATGTCTGGGCGCAGGCCGGAACGATCTCCTGATCCCTGATCTTCCTGTTTTCTTCCCTTGCCTTGTATTCCACCGACCGGATGCGCTGGACGCAGAAGGTACATTTCTCCATCACACCGCGCTGGCGGACCGTTACCTCGGGATTCAGTTGCATACTCAATGAGGCAGCCCAGTCCACATTAACCCAGTTAAAGCGCCGTACCTTATACGGACAGTTGTTTGAGCAGTACCGGGTCCCGATACACCGGTTATAAATCTGCGCATTCAGTCCCTCTTCTGTATGTACGGCCGCATAAACCGGGCAAACGGGTTCACACGGCGCCGCATCGCAATGCTGGCACGGCAGGGGCAGGTAAATACGCTTTTTTTCGTTGATCTTGTAGTTAATGACTTTCAGCCAGCTCATCTCCCTGCCCTCCCGCATATTTTCTTCACCCAGAACGGCAATATTATTTTCAGCGTAACATGCCGATTCACAGGCTTTGCATCCGATACACCGCTGCAGGTCGATAACCATGGCCCAACGGTGATTTTTATGTGCATGAGGTTCGTATAGGTCCTTATCTTTCTCAAAACCTGAAGGTCCCGGGTAAGTTATTTCCTCCCTGTGAATGGTTTCATCGGTAAGTTGCCTGCGTTCGACGTATTTCACCAGATCCCTTTCAAATTGGTCGGTCGAATTAGCAAGGTCTATGGGCTTTATTTTTTGTGAGGTTTTTTCAATCCGGATTACAGGGACAGAAGGATTGATCCCTGGTATCATTGCGAAAGCATTGACACCCCTGTTCTTTGCATGCCGCCCCAGTTTCGTATGTCCCTGGCCCGTATAAACGGCGACTGTCTCTTTGTCGATATGATGTGTAAACCGGACAGGGACTTCGATATCTCCTCCCGGCACTTTTACTTTTACTACCTGCGTCTCTTCTATTCCCAGTTCTTTTGCTTTCTCAGGATTCATATCAATCCAGCTTTGCCATACGATGTTGGATACCTGGTGTGGTATTTCCTGTAGCCATGGCCGGTTGGACAGCCGCCCGTCATAAAAGAAGAGGGAGGGTATAACCCGGAGATAAAGTTCGTCTTCCTGTTTTTTGGTTATTGCGGGTAAAATATCCATTTTCCGTATGACCGGCCGCGCAGCTTCGGTTTTCCTGCTGAGATATCCCTTCCTCAGGCTTTGGCGGTAAAAGCGGTCGTTACTATCACCCGGAGGATTGGTTTCCGGGGTCTCATCCTCATCTTCGGATCCCGTTGCTTCCCCGCTCCAGGAAAGCCAGGAGGATCGTACGAGGCTTTTGAAATCTGTCCCTGGATCCCTGCTGATGAGGTTCAGGAATATATCTCCCGAACTGCGCGTATCATATAAAGGAGCCATAGTAGGCTGCATGAGGGAGACTGTCCCATTCCAGGGTTCATAATCACCCCAATCCTCGAGCGGATAATGAGCCGGAAGGATCCAGTGCGCCAGGCCGGCAGTCTCATTATGAGAATCACCGATGAAAACCACCATTTTCGCCCTTCGGATATGCTCTTCCGATCCGGGGAGACTGTATACGGGGTTTGTATTGTGAATGATGAGAATATCGGCGGGGGTGATAGCTTCAAAGAATCGATTGGTTTCCTCCCTGCGAGCTGTTTTGCTTAAGGCATGATGACGGTTGAAGTCCATCCGGGGGCTGCTCCCAAGCAGTTCATTCAGAAGGTTCGCGGCCTTGACTGCATTCTTCCCTTCAACGGAATGATCTTCCGGACGGCCGGCCAGTGCAATGGGTGCCCGCGCTTTCATGATCATCCCTGTAATCTCATCCATCTTTTTATCTTCGACAGGAGATTTATCAGCATACTTCTCCAGTATTCCGTCAAAGCTGCTGTTCCCGGTATACCCCTTCCTGCGGAGCCTGGCGGCGATAGAAAGAATGATTTCCGCCTCGCTGCCTGCGCTTGTAACAATGAAATCATCGGCATTTGTAGCGGTAAGTGTTTCGACCGAACCAAAATATAAGAGATGGCCCGGAAGGTGATCTTCCACCGACCGCATCTCTCCGAAGTTACGGGCGTATTCAACGGGAGAAAGCCACGTTTCCAGGAAATCCACACCGAAACTGAGGATGAGGTCGCAGCCTTCGAGATCATACCGGGGGATGAGGTCGAGGCCATACATTTCCTGGTTGGCCATCCTCATCGATTCATAATTGAATGCCTCGTAGTAATGTGTTTTCTGTCCGAAATTTCCCGCGAGCCTGTCAATTATGGTTGAGCGTGAACCGGTTTCAAGTCCGGAGATCACCGATACCTTGCCGCTTTCCTCCATTTCGCGGCGGATCTCACTCATTGCATTTTCCCAGTCGCTCCCGGAGAACTCATCTTTTTCATTTCTTTTCAGAACCCGGTTCAGACGGTCCGGATCATATTCTCCCTGGACGGATGACTGGCCACGTATACATATTTTTCCTGCATTGACCGGGTTTTCAGGATTTCCCTCTGCCTTCGTTGATCGGCCATCTCGGTGCCACATCAGTAAACCGCATCCTGCCGGGCATTCGCGGCAGGTGGTCGAATAAAATGCCCATTCGCCCGGTGTCGGCCATGAAGGCGGGTTTACGTAAGGAATAAGTTTGTGGACGATTTTTTCGCCCTGATTTAACATCAAACCTGCACCTGAAAATCCTGTTATCGCCAGAAAAGCTCTTCGGGTAATAGATGATATTTTAGGCATAGGTAGTTTTTAATTTACAGGTTCTCTAACAGCCCATTTTTAAAGAATGCATGAGATATACATTCGGAAAGAAAGGATAGTTTTAAGTGGGCGATAATTCAGATTCAATTTAAATTGTTGTTGGGAAGAAGTTATGGGGTTATGAAGTTATGGGGTTATGAAGTTATGGGGTTATGAAGTTATGGGGTTATGAAGTTATGGGGTTATGAAGTTATGGGGTTATGAAGTTATGGGGTTATGAAGTTATAGGGTTATGGAGTTATGGAGTTATGCAATACCGGTGCTGGAATAGAGTGGATTAAGATGAAGGGGACATCTTATAACTGAATTTCCATAAAAATTACTGATTTGGTGAATGAAATCCCTCCATCAGGCATAACTTCAAAACCTCATAACCTCATAACCTCATAACCTCATAACCAACCATAACCCCATAACTCCTTATAATTCTCCCGGCTTTCCCGAGGATTCATTCTGCATCATTTCGAGAACGAGACCGCCCCAGGTGAAATTTTCCGCACCGTAACCTTCGCCTGTGAAAGGATTGTAATATTCCCTGAACCCGCTCTTTTCCACCAGTTTTATCATCGATTGCAGAAGAGTTTTTGCCTTTTTGCGATGCTGAGTGTCGATGAGATACTTGTGCAGGAACCAATTATTGACGATCCATGTCGGGCCTCTCCAGAGGTAAATGGAATTTTTTGGGTTGAAAGAGGGATGATTTTTGGCCAGTGAAGGCACCGGGTACTCGACGTCGAACTCTTTACTTTCATAAAAATGTCTTTCCATCACTTTTTTACCTACTCCTTTTCCGATTTTCTGAATGATGAGCGGATAGAATATAGTCGGTGTCAGGATCTTTATTTTACGGTTGTCGGGACCGTAAACATCATAAAATGCCTCGTCATCAGGATCATACATAATTTCCAGCAGACTTTCGACTACCTCTTCCGAAAGTTTTTTGTACCGGGCTACCTCTTCATCCCTATCGCCTGCTATCTTACAAAGCTGTGAAAGTTCATCCAGATTTTGGGCATAGATGGAATTCACGGCGGTTTCCTTTACCCTGAAATATCTTGATTTGCTGATTTTAGCTATATCATAATTCCGGACGAAATTTTTAAAATCGACCGTTACGGCTTTTCGCATAAGGTTGAAATTCCCTTTTGGACCTTTAAAATGCAGGACGGGGTCAAACGTGGGCTTAAAATCCATTCCCGATTCAAAGGGAGAGATGATGGAGATCAGCTTATCGCCGTCAAAATCCCTGTTTCCTGCAAGCCAGTCGTAGTATCGCTTCAGTTTAGGCAGAAAAGTTTTTACAAGTTCCCTGTCACCGGTTTTCTCATAGATTTTAAGCACAACCTGAGCAGGCATTGGCGGTTGTATAATATTGCTCATATGAGGTGATCCCATATGAAAGATCGAGCGGGGTTTCATCTGGAAGAAGTCGGTGATCCTTGCAGGGAGGATGTGCTTCCAATAGATAATATTCCCGATGAAACCATCCTCCCGCTGAGCGGCAAACATAGTTTCAAGCTGTCGCCTGGCATCCTCGTTTTCATCTATGGCCAACAACATGTGGATATGGAAACAGGTATCCCAGAAATACTGAAAGGGGTATTTCTTTCGTGCCGGTTTTGAAAAAAAAAATTCGAAATCAAGTTTTTTAGAATAACCCTTGATTATATTCTCATACAGTGTTTCCCTGACTTTTTTCTTCAGATCATTTTCATTGATCATGATGGCAGATAAATTAATAATGCAATGATCAGGAGCACGAGAATGATGATAAGTGCCCAAATAAATCTCCAGTGAGTGGATACCCACAACATGGGACTTTTCTCGGAAGCTTGCTCGTCAAACATCCCGTGGGCGCTGTGGTTTCCGGGGATGGGATCCCAGAGGTTGTTTTTCCGGCGGGAATCTTCGGGCATATCCGTGAGCTGCCCGTCTACGGCGCTGTTTGCCAGGATATGATCCAGCATTCCCGGGAAGAATTTATTTCCGATTATGGATTTGAAGGTAGGCATTGCCACGAATATCTCACGCCTGTCATGTTTGGCTGCATAAATAATTGCATTTGCGGCGACTTCGGGCTGATAGATCTTTCCCATGGGACGAGGTTTCTTTTTCATCCTTGATTTCACCCATCCAAATTGGGTAGTATTCATAGCCGGCAATTCCACCATGGTCACTCCGACTTTGCTCTTATCGTGAAGCAATTCCGTGCGGAGGGAATCGAAAAATCCCTGAATGCCATGTTTGGCGCCGCAATAAGCTGACTGAAGCGGGATGCCGCGGTATGCGAGGGCGGAACCCACAAGGATGATCCTTCCGCTGTTACGGGGCAGCATATACTTCAGGGCTGCCATCGTTCCGTAAACCTGGCCCAGGTAGGTCACCTCCGTAACCCTTTTGAATTCATCCGGTCTCATTTCGCGGAAAGGTGAAAAAACGCCTACCATGGCATTGTTCACCCAAATATCGATGGGCCCGATTTCCTTTTCCGTTTTTTCGGCCACGGTTTCGAGATCGCCGGGATGGGAAACATCGACGGGGAAATAATAGCCTTTTCCTCCCAGCACTTCCACTTCTTTTTTGGTGCCTTCGAGGCTTTGTTCATTCCTGGCGAGAAGCACCACAACTGCTCCTTCTTTGGCAAATGCATGTGCCGTGGCGCGGCCTACACCAGCCGAGGCACCTGTGATCACAACGATTTTCGATTTAAGATCTTTCACCTGGTTTCTGTTTTGTTTCAATTTTTCTGCCTGCTTTGCCGTTGCCGTTCTGAAGGGCTTCATCGATCACCTGGGCTATGTGCAGTGCTTTTTTAGGGGTAAGTTGACGGATCTGTTCCTTGCAGCTGAAGCCGTTCGCAATGATCATCTCGCCATTGGAATTCCGCACCTCGGGGAGAAGCACCCTTTCACCCACCTTAACCGATATATCATACTTCTCTTTCTCGAAGCCGAAAGCTCCTGCCATACCGCAGCAACCGCTGTCGAGCAGCTTGTAGTCGATTTTCATTCGTTTCAGCATTTTTTCTTCCGAATTCATGCTGAAAATGGCCTTATGCTGACAATGGCCATGGACAATGGCTTTTTGTGTAATTTCCGGAAGTTTATATTCCGGATCTATCTTTTCAAAAAACTCACTGAACAGGAAGGATTGCCGGCTTAATCGTTTGGCATCCTCATCCTTCGGGAAAAGATTGATGAGTTCATCCCTGAAGGTGGCCATACAGCTGGGTTCAACACCTACCATTGCCGTTCCGTTACGGATTTCTTCACGGAGGTTGTCCAGGATCTCCCGTAGCCATTTTTTCGCGGTGTTAAGCATGCCATAATCGTACAGTGGCCTTCCGCAACACAGGTTTACCTTTGGAACGATGACATGCCAGCCTGCATCAATCAAAACACGCACGGCTGATTTTGCCACCTCTGTATGGAAATAATTATTAAAAGTATCTGCCCAGAAGATCACCCTTTTCTCTGAAGGCGGGTTGTTCTTTATCTCGTGGAAGAACCAATGTTTGAAGGTCTCTTCGGCGAAAGGAGGCATATCCCTTTGCATGGCAATCCCTGTCATTTTTTTCATGATCCCACTGATGACGGGTGCGTGCATGGCCCAATTGGCCAATTGCGGCATCCGGGATCCGATCCGCGCCCATACGGCAATCAGGCCGAATACATATGCATGAACTGGCCGAAGCCTCCCTTTGTAATAGTGGGCCAGGAATTCGGATTTATAGGTTGCCATATCAACCCGTACCGGACAATCGCCTTTGCAACCCTTGCATGACAGGCAGAGATCAAGGGATTCTTTCACCGTTTTATCTTTCCACCTGTCCCTGATGGTCTTGCCGGTTGTTAATTCAAAGAGCAGGCGGGCCCTGCCCCGGGTGGAATGCATCTCTTCCCGGGTGACCATATAACTCGGACACATCGTGCCACCTTCTTCCCGCCGGCATTTACCCACACCCACACAGCGAAGGACAGCACGTGAAAATCTCCCCTCATCCTCGGGATATTTATAGTAAGTCTCGCCTTCCCATGGATTATATTCCGTACCCAGCCTGAGATCTGCGAGGACCGGATTGGCATCCACAACCTTTCCCGGATTCATTTTATTCCCGGGATCCCATGTATGCTTAAATTTCAGAAAAGCCTTCATAATCTGCGGCCCAAACATTTTTTCGAGAAATTCGCCGCGTGACTGACCGTCGCCATGTTCACCCGAGAAGGATCCCCCGTATTTTTTCACCAGGTCGGTGGCTTTCATGACGAATTCGTAATACGTTTTCAACCCTTTTTCGCTCACAAGGTCAAAATTGATCCGGCAGTGAATGCAACCCTGTCCGAAATGTCCATAAAGAGCGGCTTCATACCCGAATTCATGGAAAAGGTCGCGAAGATCGTGAAGATAATCGCCTACCTTATCCGGTGCTACGGCCGAATCTTCCCATCCCGGCCAGGCATCATCTTTTCCCTGGACGAAGGCCGTTGCACCCAGTCCGGATTCCCTCACCTTCCAAATCTTTTCTTCCACTGATTCCGAATCGTAGGTCATAAATGCCGGCGGATCGTCTTTCTGGTCCTTTATGGACTTAATGACTTCTTCGAGTTTTTTATCTACCTCCTCTTTTGTGTCAGCTCCAAATTCGACGATCAGCCAGCCTTCACCTTTCGGAAGCATCTTGAGATTCTCTTCGCGCATATGCCGGATGTGCATAAAATTGATGAGTTTATTGTCTATGCCCTCCAGTCCGATGGGACCGAATTTCATGATCTCCGGAACTGCGTACCCCGCTTCATATACATCCTTATAACCCAATACAAGAAGTCCGCTTTTGGCAGGATGAGGTACCAGCTCCAGGGTAGCTTCAAGTATGATAACACACGTACCTTCCGTACCAGTCAGAGCCCGTGCGACGTTAAAACCCTTTTCAGGAAGCAGGTCGTCCAGGTTGTAACCCGATACCCGGCGCGGGATCTGTGGGAATTGTTTCCTGATCTCACCGGCATATTCATCGCGGATGGCTTTCAGTGACGCATAGATCTCCCCCTTCCTTCCTCCTCCGGCAATGATCTTTTCGAGTTCTTCCTCAGGCGTTTCCCCCACGCGAAAAATCTCCCCGTCATAGGTCATTACCTCAAGTTCTTTTAAATTGTCGGAAACGCGGGCCCCTTTCTTATATTTGGAGGATAGGACCGAATGGATTCCGCATGAATTGTTCCCGATCATTCCTCCTATGGCGCAATGGGTATGGGTTGATGGATCGGGACCGAAGGTGAGTCCCTGCTTTTCGGTTTCGTTCCGGATATCATCCAGAACAGTTCCGGGGAGAACACGGACGAGGGCATTCTCTGCATCGATCCCGATGATTCCCCTGTAATATTTCGACATATCCATCACCACGGCCCGGTTTGTACACTGGCCGGCCAGGCTCGTACCCCCGCCACGACATAGCAGGGGCGCTTTGTGTTTGGATACGATCCTGACTGTATTGATGACATCTTCACGGTCAAGCGGTATAACCACTCCGATAGGTTCCATCCGGTAGTTTGAGCCATCGGTCGCATATAATGCGCGATCGCCGGCACTGAACCGTACCTCTCCTTTGATTTTGTTTTCGAGTTCCCGCTGAAGGGCGGGCATTTTTACTTCGTGATGCAGGTTTTTATCTGAATGCGTCATATCCACTATCTCTCTGTCATCCATTTTATTACGGTTAAATTATATTAGTATATCATGATAATTCGTATTTCCGGCTGTCTTTTTCTTTAAGGACGAGTCCAAGACCCGGCTCCTGAAGAGAGGGTGTGCAAATACCATTCTCCGGCTCAAGAAATCCATCGAAGAACATTTTTTCTATCCGGGCGTGATCGGAAAAATATTCAACATGAACTGCCTTGCTTATTGTGCAACAAAGGCGTGTATGGATGGAGGGTACGGTATGGGCCGATATGGGTATCTCATATGCTTCGCTTATGTCGGAGGCTTTGAGGAACCCTGTTATTCCACCACACCGTGTTGAGTCAATTTGAAGAATGTCGACCGAATCATGATCGAGCATGCGTCGGAAATAACCCGGTTCGTACCCGTATTCTCCGGCAGTGATGTTCATGGCCGGCGGAGAATGATGCCTTATGAAATTCAGTCCCCGCAGATTTTCAGAGCTTACAGGCTCTTCAAACCAGGAGACTCTCCATTCACCGAAACGATGCGCATATTCCACAGCCTGCTTCACGCTGAAAGCTCCATTTGCATCAACGAAGAGCTCTTTATCACCGCCGATTATCTTCCGGGCAAAATCAACCCTCCGCGGATCATCACCAGGATGACGGCCTACTTTCATCTTAAACATAAAAAAGCCTTTCTCCAGCCAGCCATTAAACTGGTCCCTGAACTCTTTTTCACTGAAGGAAGTGAATCCCCCGCTGCCGTACACCGGGATATTTTCCCTTGTCATTCCCAGCATGTGGACAAGCGGCAATCCCAGGATCCGGCTTTTCAGGTCCCACAGGGCTATGTCGATGGCAGATATTGCCATTGACGACACTCCCGGGTTTCCCAGGTTCCGGACTTTTACCCGCATGGCTTCCCAGATGGAGGGAATGTTAAAGACATTTTTACCTGTGATCACCTCCTTCAGGTGATCGTTGATAAATACGGCAGTGGATTGATCTGCATAGGTATATCCGATACCTTTGCGTCCTCCTCCCCGGATTTCGACGAAGACCATTACGGTCTTTTCCCATTCCAGCGTACCATCCGATTCGGGTGAGGGTGTGGGAACAGAAAAGCATCTGACCTGCATTCCCTTAACCGGGATTATGGTCTCAATATTGGATTCTTTTTGATTCACTCCAGCCTTTTGTCACTCGCGGATCAGGGAAATCGCGGATCTTAAAGGTATTTGGAAGCTTTATCCTTGATCGTCTGCTTGATCATCCTTCCTCTGTGGGGATCACCATTGAGCAGTGACTTAGTATAATTAACAGCCTGTTTGAACTGGATATGCGGGGGGAGTGGCGGAACTTCCGGATCCGTGACCACCTCGAGCACTGCCGGTCTGTCGGCATTGAGGACTTCATCCCAGGCCCATCCCAACTTCTCGGGATCTTCTATTTTAATCCCCTTCAATCCCAGGGATTCTGCATACTTTGCGTATGGAAAGTCGGGGATGTTCTGTGATGCGTTAAATTTGGGATCGCCTTCCATGACACGCTGCTCCCAGGTCACCTGGTTGAGGTCGCGGTTGTTCAGTACGAGAACGACCAATCTTGGGTCTCTCCAGTCTTTCCAGTACTTGCTGATGGTAATCAATCCTTCGTTGCCGTTCATTTGCATGGCACCGTCGCCTACCAATGCAATCGCAGGTCGGTCGGGATGAGTGAACTTGGCTGCAATGGCATACGGAACACCGGGACCCATAGTAGCCAGTGTGCCCGAAAGAGATGCCATCATAGTTTCCTTTAGTTTTAGGTCGCGTGCGAACCAATTGGCTGCCGAACCCGAATCGGATGAAAGGATGACATTTTCAGGTAAGCGGGATGATAATTCCCAGAAGACACGCTGCGGATTGACAGGATTGGCACTTATCATGGCTCTCGCATCCATAAGCTCCCACCACTCTTTGATCCCTTTTTCAAGTTTTTCCCGCCAACTGCGATCTTCTTTGTATTCAAGAAGGGGTATAAGTGCCTGGAGGGTTGCCTTGCTGTCTCCTTTTAGGTTCAGTTCCATCGGGTACCTGATGCTGAGCATCCGGCCGTCGATATC
Organism: uncultured Bacteroidales bacterium; assembly: GCA_963771005.1. GTDB lineage: Bacteria > Bacteroidota > Bacteroidia > Bacteroidales > DASQZK01. The sequence continues at coordinate 1,026,955 of CAVYRO010000002.1, read as the reverse complement.
GATCTGGATTCCCCTGGCCGAGCCTTCTTCAGGTAAAAATTCCGGATAAGGGAAACTGGACCCGATCATAAGGAAGGTATCACATTCCATCATCATATCGTAACTCGGTTTTGTTCCAAGCAGCCCGATGGCCCCGGTAACATAAGGCAGGTAATCCGATAGTACGACACGTCCCAGCAGCGCTTTCGCAACGCCGGCGCCGGTAAGTTCAGCGAGTTGTTTCACCTCGTCGGCAGCATGAAGTGCCCCGGCACCTACAAGGATGCCCACCTTTTTGCCTTCATTTATTATGGAGGCAGCTTTTTTTAATTCCATCTCTTCAGGGACGAAACGGGAAGCCGGATGCCCTATACCTGTATGTACGGTTCCATGCTGATGTGGAGGAACCTCCACAGCATCCTCGACCTGAAGGTCGTTGGGAATGATAATGCAGGTTACCGTGCGCTGATCCTTGGCGATCCTTATCGCACGGTCCACCAGCTGCCGGATCTGGACAGGCGACGTGGCCATATGGACATATTCGCCCGCCACATCCTTGAAGAGACTTACAAGATCAACTTCCTGTTGGTAGGACCCGCCGAGGGATGAACGAGCCTGCTGGCCAACTATTGCTACTACGGGCTGATGGTCCATCTTCGCATCGTAGAGACCGTTTAGGAGATGAATGGCTCCGGGTCCTGAGGTAGCCATGCAGATCCCTACCTCACCGGTGAATTTGGCATGTGCACAGGCCATAAAAGCAGCCATTTCCTCGTGCCGGGACTGGATAAACCGTATCCTGTCTCCAGCCGCGTTAAGCGCACCCATAAGCCCGTTAATACCATCACCGGGAAACCCGTAAATATTTTTAACTCCCCATTCAGAAAGTCTTTCCACTAAAAAATCGCTCACGTTTTTACTCATGATCTTCTGTTTTTTAATAAAAGAGGAATGATTGACCTACACCAATTTCCATTCCATAAATCACTCAGTCCTTTTTCTTCCCCGAAGGCACCGAATGCTCAAGTTCCTTGCTGAATGCTTTCGTAAAAGCATTTTTGAAAGTATTCAGGATCGCAGCCGGTACATCGGCATCAACATCGTCGATGGTACCTGAAACAGGGATGCGGCTTGCAATCTGTTCCTCCTTATGATTTTCTAAAAGAGAAGCAATACCCCCGGCGATAGCTTCCCATGCCTTGTCAAAAAATCCTTCATGTTCCTTCTTTGCTTTTATCTTCAGATTATCAATGACAGGTTTTATATATCCATCAATTTTTCCATCTGATACCTCGATCTCTGAGTAACAGTTAAAACTACCTGCCTCTATATCGAGCCCTGACTTCGCCTGGATAAGATCATTCCATTCTTTAAGAACCATGTCTTCGAATTCCAGGTTTGTGTTTACATCCATGGGTTTTTTCTGCATATTGACCCCGACAGATAAGTTTAACTTCCCGCCACCAAGGGAGTTTGCAGTTAGGTGAAGCTCTCCGGGAAAAGCCTGCTTTACGTTCTTTGTGTTCTGAAGATTCGAACCGCTGATCCGGATTGAATTGAGGTAGACCCGGATTTCCGGTTTCGTTGTGTAATCCTGAAAATATATGGCTGAATTCCTGACTTCCAGCCGGTTGAACTCAAGAGGGGACATCTTCCGGAAATGCTCCAACCAGTTAACCCCTTTACCGGTCTGTTTTATCTTCTTTCCGGATCCGGACTTCGCCACACTGAAATTTAGCCTGGCATTTTCAACTGTAACAAATGCCACAAGTTTTCCATGTCCCAGCAGAGCGTTCCAGTCGATCATAACGATCACTTTTCCCGCAGCCATGAAGGGTTCGGGGAAATCGGCACCTTCCTTTGTGAAATACACACTGTCGATGATATAAGCCCCCTTGTATAAGGCAAGATCAACATCTTTAACAACACCCTTATATCCTTGTATCTTTGCCAGTTTTTTGTTCGCATATTTCAGGAGAAATCCGGGTGCGAGCAGCCTAAGCACGAAAAGCAGGCCGATAATGATGAATAGGATGATCCATTTTTTTTTCATATCGGGATTTTTTTATCGGTGCGGCCGGTTTTCATTCTTCATTTTTACCTGTTATCCGGTCTATGATCCGGCTGATCAAGCCGTCACCGGCTCCTGTATCCTGCTCATCAAAAACATAGCCGATAGGCTGGAGGATGCGTATGCGGTCAAAGATGGTTTTGCAAAAGCCCATGAAGGGAATTGAGAGGATCATTCCAGCAATACCCCAGGTGATGCCGCCAATGATCACCCCGGTGAAGACCACTGCCGGATTGACTTCGACCTTATGTCCGACCAGGTAGGGCTCCAGGATATAGCTTTCCACAAATTGGGCTATGGTGAACACTAGCAGGACGCCAATGATGGCTCCCATGGAATTTTGTGCCAGCAGGCTCATAAATGCCGCGATGATCACCGCAAGCACATTTCCGATATACGGAATAAGACTGAGAAGGGCGCCGAGAAGAGAGATCATCAGGGCATTTCTTATCCCAGTGATTGACAGCCCCGCAAAATAAAGTACAGCCAGGATAATCAGGAGCATGAATCTCCCGGCAAGATATTGCCGTCCCACTTTGCCAAGCTCGCTCAAAATCCGGGATGCCTTCACCCGCCTTTCTTCCGGGAAGAAATTGACAATGGCGTTTTTGAATTTTTTCCGGTAAAACATGAAGAAGAAGATGTAAACGAAGACCAGCAGGAAATTTCCCGGAAAGGATATGATCTTATGATAGATTCCATGCCGGTCTTCTTCCTGCCCGCCCGCATTACTATTTATGATCTTTTGCATAATATCGGCTTGTTTCTCCCTGCCAATGCCTGTATTTTTCTCCACGAAATCCTGTACCATCCCGATCTTTGGCTGAAGCCGTTTTTTATATCCGGGCCAGTTTTCCGTAATACTGCGGATTTGCCAACCGGTTAAAAAAATGATCCCGAGACAAAAGGCCATTAATAAAAGATCCGAAAGGACGATCGACAGGGCTTTCGGTAAGCCTAAGGATCTCAGCCAATTGTCGACAGGCAGAAGGATCATTGAAAACAAAACCGCAAGTGAAAAGGGAACAAGGAATCCTTTCGCCTTTACCAGGCCTGTAAAAAGAAAATAAATTCCCAAAATCAAAAGGGTGGTATACAAAATGATCTCTTTGACTTTCCTGTTCATTTACAGATTATTGTTTTTCATCCGGTTCATTTTACGGCATTCACCTCAACAGGGGAAAAATTTAAGCCAAGAGATGAGTCCGCGGATATTGAATGAAATGGTTTATGCTGTTTCCGGGCTTCAAAAGATAATGCCTTTCATATCCGGGGGGAAATTAAAGAGAAAGAAAGACTGTCGCCGAATTATTGATCCGCCTGATCCACAGATCATGTGGATGTGTGGATAAAAGGCACCTAGATGTAGGTGAATATCTACAAATTCCCAAGCTTTTAATATATTGATGAAATAGGGTGAAATCATTTAAAAAGCAGTGAACACCGCTTACTGCAAAGTGAAAAGATCCATTTTTTCGTCCGGATCTTTCAAAAGGATGGCTTTGAATTTGCCCAATAATTTTATACAGGATTGCCAGAAACATTCATCTTATATCCTATGGCAATCCTTTAAGCAGATAATACATATTCCAGAATTATACCGATCAGGTCGGAGTACGGAGAGGTGAACGATGAGTATAATTGAGGTGAAGGACGCAAAGGAAAAGGGTCTTGTCCATGTCAGTGACAATAAACCCGGTTTTTCGAGGAAAAGGTTCGGGAAGGGCTTTGCCTATTATGATGAGGCAGGGGAAAAGATCACCGATGAAGCCACGCTTGAACGGATAAAAAAACTGGCGATCCCACCGGCATGGAAAAAGGTCTGGATATGCAAATCTCCGTTGGGTTACCTGCAAGCCACCGGCGTCGATACAAAAAACAGGAAACAGTACAGGTACCATGAAAAATGGACAACTTATCAGCAGGAGAGCAAATTCCAGAAGATAAGCGAATTTGGAAAGGTCCTTCCCGATATCCGTAAGGTGATCCGTAAAGATCTCCGGAAAGAAGGATGGCCGAAAGAAAAGGTGATCTCGCTCGTGCTTGGCATCCTCGATGAATACTACATCAGGATCGGCAATCCGCAATATTTCCATCAGAACGGAACTTCAGGTCTTACCACTCTCAGGCGTAAGAATATCATTGTCAATGGTAATGATATCATCTTTTCTTACCGGGCAAAAAGCAGGAAATACCGCACACTCAGGATAAGGAACAACCTCTTCAGAAAACTGATCAGGGAATGTTCGGAGCTTCCGGGTTACGAGGTTTTCCGGTATATAAGCCAGGGAAGTAAGACCGTTCCGGTGACGTCAGAGGATGTGAACGAATATCTGAAGGAGATCACAGGTGAGAATTTTACAAGTAAAAATTTCAGAACCTGGGGCGGAACGGTCCTGGCTATCAAAAAATATCCTGTGGCCAGGAAAAAACTGGATAAAAATCCACGGCTAAAATTAAGAAGGGCTATTGTCCGTGAAGTTTCCGGGGAACTGAAAAATACGGTGACGGTATGCGAGAAATATTATATCCATCCTGCCGTACTGGAAGTGCTCGACGATCCTGATTTTTCGCCGGAACGGTTTCCTGTGGAAGATGAGCCCCGGGGACTTTCCTTTGAGGAAAGGCTTGCCCTTGTCATTATCGGCGGGGCAGAAGTGGGGTATGCCCGCAGGACCTGACTGCCGTATACCTTGTTCAGAAAATACCAAGGTGAATGGAATGCTATTTGACCGGAATATCACAAGTGAAATAATCAAAAATAAAACAAATAGAATATGGAAGATTATAAAGAAACATCAGCCGAAATCAAAGGCCAGACCCAGGAGGTCCCCGGCCATGAGAATGAGATGGATCCCCGGCCTGTTTACATACGGGACGGATACCAGGGCAGCAATAAACTGCTGAACAAAACGGCCCTTATCACCGGCGGTGACTCAGGGATCGGCAGATCCATAGCCGTCCACTTTGCCCGTGAAGGGGCTGACATAGCCATAGTTTATCTCAATGAGCACGAAGATGCCGAAGAAACAATCCGACTTGTGGAGAAGGAGGGGCGGAAGTGCATTAAATTCAGCGGTGACATCAAAAACAGGGATTTTTGCCGCGAAGTGGTTGAGAAAACTCATGAAAATTTAGGCAGCCTGAACATTCTCATAAATCATGCCGGCGAACAACATCCGACGTCCAATCCCGAAGAGCTGGATTTGGACCTGGTGGAAGAGACGTTCAGAACCAATATTTTTGCCATGTACTATTTTACGATACCTGCTCTGGAATATCTTTCTGAAGGAGATTCCATTATTAACACCACCAGTGTGACGGCCTATAAGGGAAGTGAACGTTTTCTCGATTATGCCGCGACCAATGGGGCGATAATTTCTTTCACCCGTGCTCTGGCTAAAAACCTTTCGGACAGGAAGATCAGGGTCAATGGAGTGGCACCGGGACCTATTTGGACACCGCTCATACCATCCACTTTTGAAAAGGATGAAGTTGAAGAATTCGGGAAATCAACCCCATTAGGAAGGGCCGGCCAACCCTGCGAGGTAGCCACATCCTATGTTTTTCTTGCCTCTGAAGACGGGTCCTACACCACGGGGCAGATCCTTCACCCGAACGGGGGCAAGGTAATGACGAGTTAACACCTTTTAAAAACTGTAAATATGCCAAGAGCAATATGGAAAGGGGGAATCAGCTTCGGCCTGGTATTTATACCGGTTAAGCTTTACAGCGGAACAGAGGCCCATGATGTGGACCTGCATATGCTGAGGAAAGGAGATCAGTGTCCTATCAAGTATGTACGCATATGCGAAGAAGACGGAAAGGAAGTTGCCTGGAAGGATATTGTGAAAGGCCACAAGATGGATGGGTATTTTGTCACGCTTACCGACGAGGATTTTGAACGGGCGAGTAAGGGGAAGAGCGACAGCATCGATATCAGGGAGTTTGTTAAAACGGAGGAGATCAATCCCCGGTTTTTCGATAAGCCTTACCTGCTCGAACCCGAAAAGGGAGCAGGTAAAACCTATAACCTGCTCCGCAGAGCAATATTCGAATCAGGCATGTCGGGCCTGACGAGTTTCGTTCTCCGGAACAGGGAACATCTAGCCCTTCTTATGGCAGATGAGAAGGTCTTGTACCTGAACCAGATGCGCTTTGAGAATGAGCTTCGTACACCCGATGATCTGAAAATCCCGGAATCGGAGCCTTCGAAAAAAGAGCTCGATATGGCCATGAAACTGATAAAAGGGATGAGCGCCACTTTCAAACCGGAAAAATACAAGGATACATATCAGGATATGCTGAAAAAGACAATTGAGGCTAAAAGCAAGCATAAGGAAATTCCCAGGCCAAAGAAAAAGAAAGAAGAATCGGCTGTGGATGATCTAATGGAGCAGCTGAAAAAAAGTCTGGAAATGGCCAGTTGATCCGTAAGCTTTTTGTCTTTTGGAAAAGGATAGTATATGGGATCTTTAGAGGAATATAACCGGAAAAGAAATTTCGGTGACACCCCGGAACCCGAAGGTAAAACGGCAGAGCCGGAAGAAAGGAACCGTTTCGTGATCCAGAAACATATGGCCAGGCGGGAGCATTACGATTTCCGCCTCCAGGTTGGCGATGTACTGGTAAGCTGGGCCATTCCAAAAAAACCCGTATATGATACGGAGGTTAAAAGGCTGGCCATAAAGACGGAAGATCATCCATTGGAGTATATTCATTTCGAAGGAAGCATTCCCAAAGGCAATTACGGGGCCGGTACAGTCATGGTTTGGGATATCGGCTACTATTACCTCGATGATGACAGAACAATACCGGATACCCGGAAGATGCGGGGGAGCATCGCAAAAGGAGCCATGAAGCTTTACCTGTACGGCGTTAAATTAAAAGGTTATTTCAACCTGGTAAAATACAAGGAGAGTGACAAGGACGAATGGTTCTTTATGAAAGCAGGGGAGCCTGATGAGGATATTCAAGAGGAGGAACGGAGCGCTCTCTCCGGCCGGTCTATGGAGGAGATCGCTTCTTCCGGCAAGGAATGGATAGATGACAGGGAGGATGAACCTCCGCGCGTAAAGAAAAAAAAGGAAGCAGATGCCCCGGCTGCCAAAGAGGCGGGATTCCCCGGTTTTATTAAACCGATGCTAGCTACGCTTACCGAAAAAGCCTTCTCCCGCGAAGGATGGATCTTTGAAATGAAACTGGATGGTTACCGGGTCATCGCTGCTAAAAATGGCGGAGAGATGAAGCTGTATTCCAGGAATGGCAATTCATTCACCCGCAAATACCATCTTATCGCTGAGGAATTATCGGGCATTAATGCAAACTTCATTATCGACGGGGAAGTTTGTTATATGAACAGCCAGGGCCGCCCCGACTTTCAGAAATTACAGCACCAGGAGGGAGACCAGGATAATCTGCAGTATTTTGTCTTTGACCTGTTATGGCTGAACGGGCACGATCTGAAAGATATGGCCCTTTTGGAAAGGAAAAAACTCCTGCCGTTGCTGCTTGGAAAAAACGCTCCCCATATACATTATCTCACGCATAAAGAAAAAGAGGGTGAGATCTTTTTCGCAGGGATGGAGGAAAAGAAGCTTGAAGGAATGCTCGCCAAACGTTCCGGCAGCAAGTATTATCCGGGTGAAAGATCAAAGGACTGGCTTAAAGTTAAGACCGGTTACCGGCAGGAAATGATAATCTGCGGATACCTGCCCTCGGAGAAGGGGGGGCGGCTTTTCAGTTCCCTGCTATGTGCCGTAAACGAAGATCATCACCTGGTATATACCGGAAGGGTGGGGACGGGCTTCAGCGAGAGGATCCAGAAAGAACTCATGGAAAAATTCAGGAAACTGGAGACGAAGAAGATACCGGTTGAAAACCCGCCCAAAGTTAAAAATGTCCACTGGCTCAAACCTGAACTCAATGGTGAAGTCCGGTTTTCGGAATGGACAAAGGACAGGGTCATGAGACATCCTTCCTTCATCGGACTCCGTTCAGATAAAAAACCGGGTGAGATAACGATCGAAAAACCGGTGAAAACAGGAAAAATTGTCTCTAAAGTCCGGTTTTCCAACCTTGAAAAAATATTCTGGCCTGACGAAGGGATCACAAAGGGTGAGCTCATCGAATATTACAGGGATATGGCAGGTATCATCCTGCCTTACCTCAGGGACCGGCCGCAATCGCTCTACAGGACTCCCAACGGCATATCGGAAAAGGGATTTTTTCAGAAAAATACCGGGGAGATCGCACCCGGTTGGATTTCCACCTACAAAGATAAAAGCAGCAGCAGGGGAGAGATCGAATACCTTCTATGCCAGGACGAGGATGCCCTGATGTACATGATCAATCTCGGGTGTATTGAGATCAATCCATGGAGCTCTTCTCTTCCCGATCCCGACCATCCCGATTTTATGATCTTTGATCTGGATCCGCTTGATGTGGATTTCAGGGAAGTGACCCGGCTGGCACGTGAATTCGGCAAACTCTTCGATAGACTTACCCTCCCGGCCTATTGCAAAACTTCGGGATCCAGGGGACTCCATATCTATATTCCCGTCGAGAAGAAATATACCTATCCGCAGGTCCAGGGATTTGTAAAACTTATTGAAACCAGTATTCATCAGCGTTACGGGGATATCACGAGTTTCGAACGATCCCCGTCCAAAAGAAAAGGAAAGATCTACCTCGACTATCTTCAAAATGCACGTGGAAAAACGATGGCTTCGGTTTATAGTGTAAGGCCGAGACCGGGTGCACCTGTTTCGGCGCCTGTGAGATGGGAAGAACTTACGGATAAACTTGACCCGCGGCAATTTACCATCCGGAATATGCGAAAAAGGATAGATGAAGAAGGGGATATCTGGAAAGATATTTTTAACCAACGCGTGGATATGCAGGAAGTGCTTAAAAAAATGAAAAAATAAGCTTCCCGGCGCAAACCATGAGCTAAGAATATTTTGAGATCAATTAGTTAAAAAATTTTAACAATTATGTATCAAACCTTTTAACTGAGGGGGAGGTTTTTCCAATGTGAAATGGTTGTATATATTGATGTATGATCATAAGAAAAAATATATTGTTAAACTAAAAATTAATATTTATGGCAACAAAGATGAATTCATTACAGGATTTATTCGAGCATGAAATCAGGGATCTCTACAGTGCCGAATCGCAGTTGATCGAAGCAATTCCTAAAATGGCTGAAAACTCCACGAATGAGGAATTAAGGAGAGGTTTTGAAGAACATCTTGAACAAACCAAACATCACAAGGAAAGATTGGAACGCATTGGCGAAGTCTGTAATTTCAAACCCAAAGGCGATGATTGTGATGCCATGGAAGGGCTGATCGATGAAGGAGAGAAGATCATCAAGTCCAAAGCCGATCCGGCAATTAAGGATGCCGCGTTGATCTCTGCTGGACAAAGGGTTGAACATTATGAAATTTCAGCCTATGGCACTGCCCGGAATTTTGCTGAAAAGCTGGGTTTTGAGGAAGCTGCCAGACTCCTGGAGCAGACTCTCGGAGAAGAAAAAGAAACGGATTCAAAATTAAATTCTTTGGCTGTGAGCAAGATCAATGACGCTGCAATGCATGTTTCGGCCGTAAGATCTTAGCATGAGATTTTTTAATATTAACCAGTAAAAGAGGAATCAGGAAACCCTTGTAGCAATACAGGGGTTTTTATTATGCCCCGATTTTAGGATTTGGTAAAAAAATAATAAAAACAAGGAATCATTTTAATTGTTAACTATATGTCATAAATTAGATCTACGAAAATAATTTTCCTGCCCATAAACACTACTATCTATTTCCGTTCAAATGAAACCGATTCAGTTATGGCACAAAATAATTACGGGAGACAGGGAAGCCTTTGGGATAATATTCAAAACCTACTATGATGATCTGTTCAATTACGGATTAAGATTTACCAAAGACAGTGAAGTGATCCGGGATGCCTTACAGGAGCTTTTCCTGAAGATATGGAAATTCAGGAAAAATCTCGATACTGTTACCGATATCAAGCCCTACATTTTCAGGATGTTCAGGAATCTTTTACTCGACAATCTCCGGCTGAATGCAAGAATTTACCTTAAAAGTGATGACCTGTTCCGGGAAGGGATCAGTGAATTTTCCGCAGAGGATTTCATCATCAGCCGGCAGGTAAGCAAAGAGACACGTGACCGGCTTGCTATTGCACTTAAACAGCTGTCTCCGAGACAACGTGAGACCATCTATCTGCGTTTTTATCACGGGATGGATATACCTGTCATTGCCGACATTATGCAGGTGAATGTCCAGTCGGTGAGGAATAATATTTTCAGGGCTATGACCGCCATGCGGAAATATTTTTAGGGAAAAGAGTTTTGTAAAAATATTAAAGCTTCAGGGTTTGCCGGTTGTACCGGTTGTACCGGTTGTACTGGTTTTACCGGTTGTACCACGGATTACACAGATTAGTACAGATTAGGCTCCCGACCGGTGAGCCGAACCGTTCACCTTTAGTGAATTGGTCTTATTTTATATTTTCACATTTTTATTCCTCATCACAAAAAGCTGACCTACCAGCTTGCCCCCCGGAGACTTTCAGGTTTATTCTTATCTCATGCTGAAAATAAATTTTTTTCAACTTTTATGAGTATAAAATCCCGGTTTGTCCGTGTAGGTATAAACAATTCATCAAAGGCAACCCAGAATGAAGATAAATTTTGAAGAGCTTTACTCCGACGAAAGTTTTATAGCATATATCGAAGGGAAGAAAGATGGTAATACGGAAAAATGGAGAGTACTCGAGGAAAAAGATCCGGAATTCAAAAGAGAGGCAGAAAAATCAAGGGAGATCATTGCAGCTGTGCAAAATCTACATCATACAAAAGCTCCCTTTGACAAGCAAAAGGAAAATATTTTCCTCCAAAGAAAGATCCGGCTCTGGGAGAGATATACGATCCGCGGCCTGAAAAACAGGTATCCTGTCATTAAGTTCATTGCCATAGCCGCATCATTTCTTTTAGTAATGAGTATATCGGTGCTCACATATCAATACGTTACGGGCTACCATCATGAGATGATAGCGGAGGCTTCCTTTCACCAGGTAATTGCCCCTCGCGGCGAGAAAGCGGAAATCATCCTTTCCGACGGGAGCAGGATATGGCTGAATTCCGGAAGCAGCCTGAAATATCCTGAAGAATTCACCAGGGGAAAACGTAAAGTATATCTCGAGGGGGAAGCCTTTTTCGATATCGAAAAAGTGAAAAATTCCAACTTCACCGTGAATGTAAATGATGCCAACATCACCGTTTTGGGTACCCAGTTCAACATTAAGAATTACAATGAAGACGAGGAGCTCGAGGTTACCGTGGTGGAGGGTTCGGTCCTTGTCGCCGATAACAGCAGCGATATCAGCTTTAAGCCCCTGCTATTGAAACCCTTTGATAAAGCCTCCATCTCAAAAACAGCGCATACCATCCAAATGTCTTCCACATTGAAATCCCCTTCTGCCGAAACCAAACCTTCACCGGCAAAACCGGCAGACAGGCATATCATCATCCGTCATATCGATCCCCAGCCTGAAGTTTCATGGAAGGACCAGAAACTGATTTTTGACAATGAGACACTTGGAGAAATGGCGATCAAGATGACACGGTGGTATAATATCCCGGTATATATACAGGACTCGTCGCTGAGAAAAGAACGATATACCGGAAAATTTGTTAATAATGAAAATATCTACCAGGTTTTGAATGCTATTGAACTCACAACGCCAGTCATCCATGAAATACGAAACAATGAGATATTTATTCGGCAAAAAGGAAGCAAAAGACATTGATCAAAGTACTAACCGACATAAACTGATTATTAACTAAAACGATCCTGCCTATGTAATATAACCCCAACATCTTTTTACTCTTCATTTCATAAAAAAACCGGGAAACTGCGAATTTCCCGGCCATCGTAAGTTTTTGTTAATGCAAGAAGAGGATATGTTATGCATTAACTTAATGTAAAACCTAACACTTGTAAAAATATGAAAAGAAATCTAATGGCGGGTAAAAAATACCCGGAATTTAACAAACTACTACTGATGATAAAGCTTACGACCTTATTATCTGTGCTAACAGCTCTTCAGGTTACAGCTTCCGTTTATTCACAGGATACGAAAATAAGTATCAACCTGCATAACGGAAAATTTGCTGATGTTATTGCAGCAATCGAAGAAGAGAGCGAATACAAGATCTTCTATAAAAACGATCAGATCGATCTGAACTGGCCGGTCGAAATCCATGCGGTTGACCAGCCGGTCTCGGAAGTGCTGGAAGGCGCCCTCGAAGGAAAGGGCATTAATTATACCTTGTTGAACCGGATCATCGTGTTGACAGCGGATAATGATTACATGGAGAGACAACAGAATATGGTGAAGGGGACCGTGCGTGACGCTTCGGGCAATGATCCCTTACCCGGGGTAAATATCCTTGAAAAAGGTACAACCAACGGCACCATTACCGATATCAACGGGAATTATTCCCTTGCGGTATCTTCCCTCCAGGCAACCCTCGTTTTTTCCTATGTCGGATACCTGGAACAGGAAATCCCCGTCAATGGGCAGACACAGGTCGATGTGTCGCTTTCGGAAGATGTGCAGAACCTGGATGAGATCGTGGTTATCGGCTACGGTACCCGGCGTAAGAAAGACCTGACGAGCTCTATCTCCAGTGTTCAGTCGGACATCATCGATAAATTGCCATCCGCATCTGCCCAGTTTGCCTTGCAGGGAAATGCCACAGGCGTCCGGATTGTCCCGGTAAGCGGTGACCCGAATGCCGCTCCCCAGATTTTCGTAAGAGGGATCGGTACCTTTGTCGGTTCGTCGCAGCCACTTTACGTTATCGACGGGCAGATCATCACTACGCCCCATGATGCCAACGAAGATGTAATATCTGGTCAGAACAGGGACACACCGCCCAATCTCTGGACCCTGATCAATCCATCCGATATAGAGTCAATCTCTGTTCTCAAGGATGCTGCAGCAGCGGCCATCTACGGAAGCCGCGGAGCGAACGGTGTTATCCTGATCACCACCAAGCGGGGAAAATCGGGCGCTCCCGTTGTTGAATTCAATTCATACTGGGGTTACCAGAACATCCCGCATTTTGATATCCTGAATACCCAGCAGTACAAGGATATCACCTACGAGATGTTCGCCAATAACCTGAACCCGGACATAAAGATCGAAAACCAGTTGTACGGGCGCGACCAGGATGGGGATACCCGGCTGATATCCTATTCACCGCAATTCGATCCGCAGAGTCCGTACTACATAAGTTCGAACGACACCTACGACTGGCAGGACCTCCTGACCCGGAAGAATGCCCTGGATCAGAACTATGATTTTAAGGTCTCCGGAGCAAATGACAAGGTTAATTATTACCTCTCCATCGGCTATAAAAACCAAAAGAGCAACTTCATCGGAGGGGACCTTGAACGATATTCCGTTGCAGTGAATGTCGATAACAATATCACGAAATGGCTGAATGCCGGCTTGAATTACAAATTCGCACTGGAGAATGTAGGTACGAATGATTATACCGATATGGTGGGATTGGCGAGCGGCGCTCCATGGCAGCCCATTTTCGACCCGAACAGTCCAACGGGATATGCAAGGGTGCTTGATACCCAAAGGTCAAATTGGCAAATGAGGCAGATCTACGGGCAGGGCTCGAGAACCAATTACCTCGCCATTGCAAACCTCAATAAAAATGACTTTGTTCTGCAACGGCACATGGGACACGGCTACGTTGATCTTAAACCACTCAAGGGATTATCGATCCGCGGAAGCCTTAACCTGGATTATTCGGCTCAGGAAAGACAGGAACTCAGTATCTATGAGAACAATATCTACATGGAGAATGGTGATGACCCGACGATCCAGGCACCTGCCAACCCGGATGCACTGGGAGGTTTTGGAAGCCGGAACAATTACATTTTTAACTACCAGGCCGACCTGACCGTAAATTATGACCGGCAGTTCGGGGATCACAGGATCACACTTACCGGGGTTATACAAGATCAGTACCATACCCGGAGACTGAAAGATCTCAGTACGACGAATTTGCTGACAGTCAATAATAAAGACAAGATCGGCTGGGGAAACGACCTTTCCAATAACAACTCCTTTTATGGACCCGCCGTTGAGCAATACTGGTATGGTTATGTGGCAAGGGCGAGTTATAACTACAATTCAAAATACTACGCAGATTTTTCATTCAGACGCGACGGAAGTTCGGGATTTGCAAAAGATTACCGCTGGGGTAATTTCTTCTCGGTAACGGGCGCCTGGCGTATCAGCAGTGAATCGTTCATGGAGGGCATTGGATTTATCAATGATCTGAAGATCCGCGGAGGGTATGGCGAAGCCGGAAATGACGAGAATGTAGCCGGGCAGTATTACTACCTGTCAAGGGTAGGCGGATCCGGTTCATACCGCTGGGGCTCGGGATCCGGAGATCCGATAGGAAATTATTATCCCGCTTCGCCGGTGACCGGTTTTCCAAACCCGGCTCTTGCCTGGGAGACGGTAGGTACCTCCTATGTCGGGTTTGACGGTGTATTTCTTGATAATAAGGTTAATCTGACCATGGAATACTACAACAAGAAGACAAGCGGTATTCAGCAGGTTGTTAATCTTCCGCTGTCTGTCGGTGTCGACAATCCCGCGATCAACATCGGGAATGTCAGAAACAGCGGGCTAGATATCCTCGCCGGTTATAATAACGCTGCCGGTAGTTTCCATTACGGCATCTCAGCCAATATCAGTTTTGAAAAGAACGAAGTCACCAAACTCTACCAGAACCAGCCCACTTCAACGGATGATTATGCCCGTATTGAAGAGGGACGTTCGATTGGTATTCTATGGGGATATGAACTAGGCGGCATGTTCAAATCACAGGCTGAGATCGACCAATTTTATGCCAATACTCCGGACCAGACAATCACGAACTCCGATTTTGTTGCTCCCGGTGACCTGTATTTTAAGGATATCGGCGGATCTCCTACGGAAACGCAGAAATTCTACAGCACAGTGCCTGACAGCATTATTGATTCATACGATCAGACTGTGATAGGAAACACGATCCCCGGATTTATTTACGGGATCAACCTGAATGCAGACTGGAAGGGATTCGATGTATACATCGGATTTTACGGCGAAGGAAAGGTAGATAAATACAATGATGTGAGGGCACAGTTGATCGCAATGGACGGTGCCAGCAATAACTATATTACCGACGTCCTTCAGCGTTATACTTCCTCGAATACCAATACGGATATGCCCAGGGCTGTTGTCGGTGATCCGGCCGGAAATAACAGGTATTCCGACAGGTTTGTAGAGAGTGCGGCATTCTTCAGGCTGAATAACTGGCAACTCGGTTATTCACTGCCTCCAAAGGTGCTCGGGTACGCAAACAATGTCGTAAGATCCCTGAGGGTATATGTTGGAGGCCAGTATAACCTGTATTACTTCAATTGGTCGGGTATCGACCCTGTGAATGACAGGAAGCCTCTTCCGAGGACCCTTAATTTCGGCTTCAATGTTAAATTCTAAAACCGACAACTATGAAAAAGTATATAAAATTGCTCATCGTGGCAATTGCAGTGGTTGCCGTAAGTTGTGACAAGGGCAGGCTCGATACTCCGCCCACGGGCAACACGGAAGCTTCCTTCTTCCAGACAACGCTGCAATTCAGGGAAAACCTGGTCATTGTTTATGCCAAGCTCTATGATTATTATTTCTTCGATCCGGATTTCAACTTCGCGAACTGTCCCTCCAGCCTCTGGCTCCTGCCCGGTGATGACCTGACGGAAACCCAGGGAGCACGAACCGCCGAGGAACTGTTTGACGGTAGTATGAATCCGAATAATTTCAGGATAACCTTCTATTTTCAGCATCTCTACCAGTTGATCGCGAGGGCGAACGTCCTCATTGAAAAGACAGAGACCGTCGATACGACAGGATTCGAGGGAAGCGAGGAAATTCCCCAGATGAAGGGTGAAGCTCTTTTCCTTCGTGGATTTGCTTATTTCCGGCTATTTGATACTTATGGAAGTGTGCCTATTGTAACCGGTCGCATCCTTTTGCAATCGGAATCCAATACGCCTAAGAGCGACGAGCTGGAAGTGCTGGGCCAGGCAATCTCCGATGCGAGGGCTGCTATTGATCTCCTGCCGGAATCATGGCCACCTAAGTACACGGGACGTGCAACCAAAAATTCCGCCAGGGCACTGCTTATGAAAGCCCTTATATTCAGGGCCAATTACGGAAATGACAATGCGGATCTCACGGAAGCATTATCGGTTTATAATTCCATCGATGCGGAACTCGTACCCACGTATACCGATAATTTCAATGCTTTCACCGAGAACAATATGGAATCACTTTTCGAGATCCAGGGCTCTATGCCAACCGCCGGGGACAATATCTTTCTTTCCAATGATGGTCCCTGGAGAGGTGTGGAATGCATGTCTATCTTCAGGGGATGCCAGACGGAGAACGGTACTACGGCGGCTAACTTTGCACCCACGAAGTACATTATCACCGATAAGTTGTTAAACAGGTTCGGCACCGATCCCCGTATCTCGGTATTTTTGCGTGCAGATGACGGTTTCGAAGGCAAGTTGTTCCAGAAATATACGCTTACCGAAATGGACAGCCTCGTTCCTTTCCACGACAATTCGGTAAACAATGAACGGGTGCTTCGTTTTGCGGATCTGAAACTTTTGGCCGCGGAAGCCGACCTGAAGACAGGAAACCCGGGTGCTGCAATTTCAGAACTCAATGATATCAGGGCACGGGCAAGAACCTGGGCGCTGGATGCCGGACTTGGCGATGGAACCGTGCCTGCGGACCTGTCGACTTCAGAGACCGGCACCGGAACCATCATGCAATGGATCATGGATGAAAGGTTTGTTGAACTGGCTGGTGAAGGGCACAGGTGGAATGATCTCAGAAGATGGCATGCTTCGGGGGATATCGATCTCACCGGTTGGGACGGCTCGGAGGCAAATTTCAGCACGCACCTGGCATCACCCGTTAAATTTGATGTAAACAAGCACCTCCTGTTCCCATTGCCACAGGATGAAGTTGACCGGAACAGCGAGATCACGTCGAATAACCCCGGATACTAAATTTTCGTAGTGATTTAGGTTTATACAGGTTGTTAATTTACGTTTAGTTCGATTTGATGAAAAGCCGGCACAGGTGTGATTCTATACCTGTGCTGGCTTTTTGTTACCGTTCCATTGTTGCGGGTTCGCCGGTCTCGATGGGATTTTCCGGATCGTTGCTCCATTCAAACCAGCCGCCGTCAAATACCGATACTCTTGGCCATCCCAAAAGCCAGGCATTAAAAAATGCTTCGCTGCCCCTCCATCCGGTTCCGCAATAAAAGGCGAGGTGCTTACTGCCGGAGATCCCGGCTTCCTTCCACATGGCCTCGATCTCTCCGTATTCACGGGTAGTATGATCGAGGTTCCTGTAATTTTCCATGTGATAGGCATCAATGCCGCAATTGCCGAAGATGGCACCGGGAATACGCCCTTTTTTCTCAATATAATTGTATCCGCTGACCTCACCGATGAACTCGGGCCAGCTTCTTACACAAACGAGGTCTCCGTCTTCGGAGTCGAGAATTTCTTTGGCCTCCGGAAGATCGACTGCATATTCCGGATGCCGGGGGATGGTTGTGCCGAAATCCTTCACAGGTTTTTTCGGTTCATCCTCGGTGCTTATCTCGTACCCGGCATCCTTCCACGACTGGAATCCACCGTTGAGAACCCGGACGTCCTTAACGCCTGCGTACATCAGGATGAAAGCGCAACGCATTGCTGCAAGCTGTCCAGCCGAGCTTCCAGGGAAAGGATCCCTATTATCGGGATAAAGGAAACGTCCATAAAGGATAACCGTAGTTTCGGCAGTAATGCCATGTTTTTCCAGGGCTTCCTTCAGTTCTTCGGGACTTCTGCGGTTCCAGGTTTCCGGCGCTTCCAGGGCAAGGGTATCCAGATCGACGGCCCCGGGGATGTGCCCCTGGAGATAGGCGTCGCGGTTGCGGTAATGCGTATGGCAGATCACATACCTGCTGTTGTTATAATGGGGTGGTTTCCCCCCGGAGATCAGTGTCCGGATCCATCCCGGATAGACAAGTGACCGGAAACCTTCCAGGTATTGAAGGGGAAGTTCGGTATTTGTAACCCATTCTTCGGAGAAAGCCGGATAGATCTGTATGTTGCTGTAATCGGCACGAAGAAACATTTCCGCCACATCTTCAGCTTCCCTTGCTGAATAACCATAAAGGACGAGGGGATCGCCGGGCTGAATGTTCTTTGCCCTAACGATCTCTATCCAGTCGATGTAGTGGATCCATTTCAGGGGAAGACTCTTCGCCCCGGGGATGTGGCCTCCGCGATCCTCCTCTTTAAGGCACCAGCCGTTGTATGCATCGACGGGCCTTACATCGATCACAGTCCCTTTGCCGGTACCTATGAAATCAAGCAAACCGGCAGTGGAAATGGCTTTTATCGTATCATCCATTGCAATATCAAGTTTGAGTTTCAAGATAAAACAGGGTAGGGGCTGGTTTGTTCTTTGGAAGGGATATTGAATGGTTTCAGGGAGATTCACCACAGATCTCACAGAATATCATAGAAGAAGTTGTTTGAGGTGGTTTGAAATGGTTTGAAATGGTTTGAAATGGTTTGAGGTGGTTTGAAATGGTTTGAGATTATTCGTTTCAGAAGATTCTTTTCCCCGGAGGGGATCCATTGTATTAGCCACGGTTACGCCCGTGGTAAGGAGGATGCACGCATCGAAACGCCGGAGTTTAATAATTATATTTCAGGTAGTTAGGTAGGTTAAAAATCTTCATCCGTGAGATTTCGTTCCGATAGCCATCGAAATCCGTCCAATCCGTGTTCACCTCTTTTTTCAGATTGTTTCAGGTGGTTTCAGCTCCATTCAACAACTCAACAACTCAACAACTCAACAAATCAACAAATTCTTCGGGGAGTTTCACCACAGATTTCACAGATTATCACAGATGGTTTGAACTCCATTCAACAAATCAACAAATCAACAAATCACCAAATTCTTCCGAAGATCCGTGTTCCTCTTCCTCTTCACCAAATCACCAAATTTTTTTTGCATTCCTGTCATTTAATGATTAAATTTATTTTTCAGGTTCCGAATTTTATTCTTGTAGTTTCTCAAGGCCATTTCTGCATAATACCTCAAAATGAGAAAATTTTTCTTTCTTTTTTTACTGATAGTCGCAACCGGTTGTGACGAAAAACCTTCCGGGCCCGAATTTACGATCGGCTCGTATCCCCTAAATAAGGGTAATCATTGGACCTATTTATCGGAAACCACGCTTGTGCCATTGGATACTGTCCCACTGCCGGCAGATATTCCGTTGCATCAATCATCAACAATTGAAGTATACGTCGAGAAGGATACCGTACTGAAAGACACTGCTTTTGTAAAAAAAGTTGTTGCTGAAAGCGGTGGATTTACCTCAATACAGTTCTCCTATCCCGATGAAGAGGGGCTGAAGACATTGGCATATTATCAGGCCGGTATTGACGCTTTTGCAAAAAAATCGACCCGGCCGTTTCCTGGTATCCCCATAGCGGGATTAATGCCGCTCATGTTCGATCCTTCCGGGGAATGGACGGAAGAGATTTATTTTAATAACCCACCCCGCCTTGATCTGAAACTTCCGCTGACTTCCGGTTTAAGCTGGACCTATTTTAAAAATAGTGAAGGGAGTTATTTAATCAACAAATCTGTTTCCGCAGAAGAAAATATAATAGTCTCCGGACATCGGTATCATTGCTTCAGGATATCCTATGAATATGTGCAAGGCCCGGTCGATGGAGCCCACATACGAATTAATGAATGGATATCCCGAGAAGGACTTATTAAACGGGAGGAGGTTTTTGATTCATTGGTTTTCACAGACCGCTTCGGCGATACAGACATGGGGAGAGCGAAACTTACTTCTTCAATGATTCTAACAGCTATCCATATTGAACCTTAAACCCTGAATTATCGTAAAGTCCCCTCACCGGATTTCGTAGACGGCAGGGGATCTTCCACCCCCATTTATACCCCTAAATCCCCTGGAAGGGGACTTTTTACGACCTGAATGAGATGAAGCTTTTCATGCTAGCACAATCCTCTCTCCAGCGATACCGGAGAACCCGGGTCCATGTTTTATCCTCGATTTCTGAATTATTGTAAAGTCCCCCTTTCTCCTTTCACCTTTCTCCTTTCACCTTGTTCCGTTCCCTCCCCCCTTTCTCCTTTCACCTTTCACCTTTCACCTTGTCTCCTCCAGTCCCCGCTTCCTCAACAAAGCCTGCTCACTCGGTTTTTTTCCCCGGAAGGTCATGTACAGGACCATGGGATCATCCGTACTTCCTTTTTCAAGGATATCTTTACGGAAAGCGGTTGCAATAGCGGGATCAAAGATATCCCCTTTCTCCCTGAAAGCCTGGAATGCATCGGCATCCAGCACTTCAGCCCAGATATAGCTATAATATCCCGAAGAATAACCTCCCGAGAAAATATGGCTGAAATACGGACTGCGGTAACGCGAAATGATCTCGGGAATGAGTCCGGCAGCATTCAGCGCACTGTCCTCAAAAACATTAATATCCTTAATTTCAGCCTCGCCGGTCGTGAGAGAGTGATAATCCATGTCGAGGATGGAAGCGGCCAGGTATTCGACTGTCGCAAATCCCTGGTTGAAATGACTGCTGTTCCTGATCTTTGCGATGAGTTCGTCAGGGATGATCTCACCTGTCTTGTAATGGCGGGCGAAAGATTTCAGGACTTCCGGTTCCATCGCCCAGTTTTCCATGATCTGGGAAGGAAGCTCCACGAAATCGCGGGATACATTCGTTCCTGACTGGCCCTTATAGGTGCATTGTGATAGCAGCCCGTGAAGTGCGTGCCCAAATTCATGGAAGGTAGTTTCCACCTCGTCCATCGTCAGCAGTGCAGGCTTATCACCCGTGGGTTTGGTAAAGTTGAAGTTGGTGGTCACCACCGGACGGATGTTCACTCCGTTTTCCATATGCTGCCCCCGGAATTCACTCATCCATGCACCGGCACGCTTGCTGTCGCGGGGAAAGAAATCCATATACAGGATCCCCAGGTGGCTTTCGTCGGCATCCTTGACTTCGTAAGCATGGACGTCGGGATGGTATACCGGAACATCGGTCCTGGGCTCGAAGGTAAGCCCATAAAGTTTATGTGCCACATCAAAAGCCCCTTTCCTGACATCGTCGAGAACAAAATATTCACTTATTTTTCTCTCGTCAAGGTCATATTTTTCTTTCCTTACCTTCTCGGCGTAATACCACCAGTCCCACGGCTGAAGTTTAAAACTGCCGCCTTCCCTGTCGATCATTTTCTGCATCTCGGCGGCTTCAGCCTTTGCAACGCGGATAGCGGGTTTCCAGAGGCGCATCAGGAGATCGCTGACATTTGCCGGATTTTTGGCCATGTTTTCAGCAAGTATATAATCTGCATGGGAATTATACCCGAGAAGTTTTGCCCTCTCAGCCCTTAGTTTCACGATCCTTTTTATGATGTCCTTATTGTCGTATTTATCATTATTATTACCAAGGTTAGCATAAGCTTTAAAGAGTTTTTCCCTGAAATCGCGCCTGTCGGAGTAAGTAAGAAAGGGGAGAAGACTGGGTTTTTGAACGGTGAAGACCCATTTGCCTTCGAGGCTGTCTTTTGAAGCTGTTTCTGCTGCCGCACTCACCACATCTTCGGGAAGTCCGCTGAGACCCTCGGCATTGTCGATAATCAGTTTGAAATCGTTGGTCTGACCCAGCACGTTCTCACCGAACTTGAGGGTCAGTACGGAAAGTTCCCCGTTAATGCTGCTGTATTTCTCCTTGTCTTCCTTTGAAAGATTGGCGCCGCCTCTCACAAAACCCCTGTAGGTGTCGTCCAGGAGTTTGGCCTGGGAGGTGCTCAGACCCGGCTCATCTTTACGGTCATATACCGCTTTGACCCGTTGAAAGACCTTCTCATTGAGCCGGATGGCATCGTAGTGGGAAGAGAGCTCCGGGGCAAGCTCCTGGGCAATTTTCTGAAGTTCGGGACTGGTCAGCGAACTGTTAAGATTATAGAATACCCCGGCCACCTGGTCGAGGAGTTCACCGCTGTTGTCGAGGGCCACAATGGTGTTTTCAAAAGTTGGTGCATCCGGATTGGAAAGGATGGCTTCGATCTCCTGGTCATGTTCCTTCATGGCCTCCTTCATCGCCGGGACGAATTGTTCGTTTTTGATCTTTCCGAAAGGAGGAACGCCAAACGGAGTTTTGAATTCGCTTAAAAGAGGATTTTTCATATTTTCTGCTTTTTCCATATTCTGGCAGGAGCCGGCTATTATCGCCAGGCAAACCATGAAGACAAATGTTTTTTTCACGTTTGACAGTTTTAGTTATTTTTGGTTTGGAGACGCAATTTACTAATTCTTCGGTATTTTTTCCGATTTTTAAAGTCTGAAATGGCTGGTAAAACCTGTTGTTCAAAATAGTTTTCAGATTTCAAGCCAGGGGAGAAAAGAAGAAGAAATTTCAATTAGACTGAAAAAATGATGGAAATCTGACATTAATAATACAAAAAATGCCAATTCTCTGTTAAAAAAGTCTCATAAATGACGAAAAAGCCCTCCGGATTGATTCGTCTGGTAATTTTATTAACAGGCACAATTCTGTTACTTGTATACCCGGTCCTGAATGGTTATGCTATCCTGTATTCGGATACAGCAACCTATATTATCTCCGGTTTCGGACTTGATATGCCCTTTGACAGACCTATTACTTACGGTTTGTTTATCGCGGCTACCAGCTTCGGAGGACTGACCTTCCTGTCGACCCTGGTAATTCAGTCCCTGATTATGGCCTGGCTGATCCTGAGGATAACGGAAGTTTTTGCAGGCAGGAAGAGCTGGCTCACCATGGCATTACTTTATTTTTTGGTAGCTGTTCCCGGAGGTCTTTCCTGGTATACCGGTCAGTTGATGCCAGATTTTTTGACCTCTGCCTGTATCCTGGCGGCTTTACTTATCCTTCACCCAGCTGTACAGGGGAAAAGTCTCATTATACCGGTAATTTTATACCTCTTAGCTTCTGCATCGCATATGTCGCATTTGAGTTTTAACCTGGTCATATTGTTATTACTTTTCGTGTTATCCAGGCAGGGATATTTCCGGTACTGCGGATTGGTCATGCCCGGGAGATTCGGGATCCTGGCCGGGGGTATTGCCGTCAGTTATTTGGTGATGATGGTACCTTTTTCAAAATCTTCGCATGTTTTTCTAATGGGTTCCCTTGTTGAAAACGGTATATTGGAGGTATACCTTGATGAAAATTGTGCAACCGAAAATTATAAGTTATGCAAGTACAAGGATTCACTGCCCGAAACAGCATGGGAATTTATATGGAAGGATGAAAGTCCATTTTATGAGGCCGGTGGCTGGAAAAATAGTAAGGCTGAATTTAAAGAAATCATCAGGGAATGTTTTACCACGCCCAGATATCTGCGCTTGCAATTGGAAAAGAGCCTGGAAAATACTCCACGTCAACTGGCTTCTTTCAAAATGGGTGACGGTAACGGCCCGTTTGCCGAGGGGACCAGTGTCTGTGGCAGGATCACAAAGTATACTTTGTTTGACGGGACCCTGGAGAGGAGAGCCCTTCAGCAAACCTCCGGATTTTGGTTTCTGCCCTTTGCAAACAGAATGCTGATGATTTGTGTAATATTAGCAACGGCAGGATTAATTCTTTTGATGATATTTCGGTACAAAACTCTGGGGGCAGAGGTTCTCTTTATTTCCATTGTATTGTGTTCCTCTGTACTCATAAATGCATGGATAGCCGCCACATTTGGAGGCATCACCGGTCGTTTAGGCGGAAAGATGGCCTGGATACCTCTGTTTGTTTTGGGATTGATGCTGAGCTGTCGGGGAATCATCGGGAAGAAATCCGGAATTTAGCCGGAACTTTGGATTGAAAATCAGGACCTTCAGATCCGTCCGTTGAGTTCCGCAATCCTGAGGATAACCTCGACGGCCTTCTCCATCGACTGAAGGGGGATGTATTCGTAGCGGCCGTGAAAATTATGCCCCCCGGCGAAAATATTGGGACAGGGTAACCCCATGTAGGAAAGGCGTGACCCGTCGGTCCCGCCCCTGATGGGTGTGATCAGCGGTTTTACACCGCATTCTTCCATGGCGCGTTTAGCCAGGTCAACGATATGCATGACCGGCTCTATCTTTTCCTTCATGTTGTAATACTGGTCGGTAAGCTCAACCGTGACAGAACCCTTCGGGTATTTTTCATTCAGTTTGTCCGCTATCCGCAGAAGTTCATTCTTCCGGTTTTCGAAAATTCGCCTGTCATGGTCACGGACGATATACCTGAAGCGCGTCAACTCCACGGTACCGTTGAAATCGATAAGATGGTAGAATCCTTCATAGCCCTCGGTGGATTCGGGCCGGTCTTCTTCCGGAAGCATACTGTTAAATTCGGAAGCGAGACGGATCGAATTAACCATTTTGTTGCGTGCAGTACCCGGATGGACGTTCCTCCCTTTAATGGTGATACTGGCAAGGGCCGCATTGAAATTCTCGTATTCCAGCTCTCCGATCTCCCCTCCGTCCACCGTATAGGCAAAATCAGCGTTAAATTTTTTTACATCAAAATGATCGGCGCCCCTTCCGATCTCCTCATCAGGGGTAAAGCAAACCCGGATCTCACCGTGCCTGGTGCCTGGGTTATCCAGGAGGTATTCCAGGGCCGTCATGATCTCGGTTACCCCGGCTTTATCATCGGCACCGAGAAGCGTGGTGCCGTCGGTGGTGATCAGGGTTTGTCCTTTGTAATTTTTGAGCTCTGGGAAATCGGCCGGGGAAAGAAAGATCCGTTTGTCTCTGTTCAGCAGGATCTCACCCCCGTCATAATTTTCTATGATCTGCGGCCTTACATTCGTTCCCGTCATATCGGGACTGGTATCCATATGGGCAATGAACCCTATTACGGGAAGTTTTTCTTCCGTATTCGCCGGAAGGGATGCCATGACATACCCGAACTCGTCCAGGGTGACTTCCAGTCCCATCTCTTTTAATTCACCAGCCAGCATCCGCGCCAGTTCAAGCTGTTTTTCCGTGCTGGGTGTTGAAGCGGAGTTTTCGTCTGAGCGGGTGTCTGTTTTTACGTAGCGGAAGAATCGTTCTGTGATCGGCTTCATAGGAGAATTTTTTAAAAGCGGGTTAGATAACCCCTGTTATATTAACAACATTACCTGCGTAGAGAGTTCATCCTTTGAGGAGTTCATGGTGCCCAGCCGGGCAACTTTAATTTTCTGTTTGAATTTCATCAGGTCTTTAAACGCAGAGTCTGCAAAATGGGGGATACGCCGGATTTTTCATCCCACTGCGGGTTACCGGCCATACCCGCTCATATCGTCAACAAAGGCCTGGTGTTCTCCGGCCACATGATCCACACCCCGCCACCACATGTACATGTCATCTTTTTTCTCAACCGGCCGGCCGTCAATGGTGCTGCGCGGACCTGAACCCTGTTCCGTGAAACTGAGAACGGCATCCCTGAACCAGGCTCCCGCCTGCTGGTCATGTCCGTCATTGACGGTCCATACACCGAGATTGATGATGAACCTGTCGATACGGCTGAGATCGATTCGCTTCATCTCAGTCGTCTCTCTGAAATCCTTATAGGGATTGAGTCGTAAATGGTGCCATTCCCCGGGTTCGGAGGTGATCTCCATCCGGGATGAGGGGACGTTTTTGAGCTGGCTGTAATTGCCTTCCAGATTATAAAAATAATACCCTTCCGAATAGGAAATATTCATCCGTTTGGTATCCTTCTCATATCCTTCCAGCCATATATAGGAACCATTGGGTTTCCCCGGCCTGCGGGACGAGGCATCGATCATGTAACCGATATCCAGGACAGGCTCTTTGCCGGGAAAAGCCCGTATAACCTGGGCAAGCCTGTTCAGTGTCTGTGGAAGACGGTCCTGACCGGGGGTATTGAACCCTCTCATCCGGTTGAAAAGAAAGAGTGCCTGTTTTCCTGGATTTCCCGGCTGTTCCCTCACCTCACAGATGTTGGAAGGATTTTCATCCTCGGCATAGACATAGCGCTTGATCCAGTGATTCAGTCCGTGGCTGAAATCGCCGTTCATAAGCTCCCCTTTCACCGGGAGCTCCCAGCGGTAATTAAGCCAAAGCGGATATTCCTCCGGCTTGAAGCCGGGAGGGTGACTGGCATATTCATATACTTCGTTGGTTACGTTCTTAAAACTCACCTTTCCCTCCCGGCCATCGATATCGACAATGGCAACCCCTTCTGCAGGTCCTCCGTAAAGATCCTCCTCTCCGAATGCACGCGGACGGTATCCTGCAGCCGGAAGATTAATAAATTTGATCCCCCGGTATTCCACAGCCGTTTTGATTGAGGATCGAAGAGGAATATGAACATGCCCGCTGAGGACGTATTTTACGTTCCCATGCTCAGTCAGTGTCTCCATCACGAGTCTTTTTACAGCCGGAGCCTCGGCATATTCGGTGAGTGGGTCAATGCCGATCGGGTGGACCGGGACATGCTGGAAAAACATCACGGGCCTGTCCTTATTCTCTTCCAGGTCCTTTCGCAGCCAGTGGAAATAATGAGGATGCCTTTCCCAAAAGCCCTTCCGGAGCGGATCGGGCCATACGATAAAATGCCACTGTCCCAGGTCGAAGGAATAGAGGAGCATACTGGTCCCGTTCATTCTCTGTTGAGCAGCGTAGTAGTTCCTTAATTCCGAGTGATCATATCCGGGACCGAACTTCGACGAATATTTTGACTCATGGTTGCCAATGGCATATAGAACAGGCATTTTCAGCCGGCTGAAAAATTTCTCCATCGCCAGGAAATCCTGCTCATACCCCTGTTCATCGACGATGTCACCGTCTATGAGGGTGAAGAGAGCTTCGGGGTTCAACTCATTTGCCACCCGGATGCTCTCCTCGCTCCAGGCATTGTGGATCTTCATCCTCGTCATCAGGTTATTCCGTGACCCGGGATCCCCGCCCTGCGGATCTGCCATCACGGCAAACCGGAATTTACCGCCGGGATCTTTTATACCGGCAGCCGTTGGGTCGAGGGTACCCATTTCTTTATCGAGAAGGTAATTGGCGCTTATGGAAACCTTCCCGTCATTGAACTCTATTTCTTGTTTTTCAATAAGTTCTGCAAGTGTGAATGAATATTTCCCTTTTTTGTCATCAAGGATCAGGCTCGTGGAGGGGGAGAAATCTTTCAGCCATACGATAAAAACATCCGGATTGGAGATCCCTGCGACACCCTTGAAATGCATTTTCTTACGATCGAGAATATCCCATTCATTGAGAAAATAACCTTCGATTGCTGAGATGCTGCCCTTCCCGGTTTTGAATTTGGTATCATAGGATGTTCTTTCCTCCGTTTCCGCATTCCCGAATTCCAGTCGTAGCATGATCGTTCCTTCGCGGGTCACGATGTCTTCCAGCTTTTCGATCCTGCGAAGCACCGGGATATCCGGGTCCTGTTCCGTAAATGCTCCCTCACCAATAGCCGGGGCTGCCAGAAGGGCGGAAGCGCCCAGGCTTGCGCGTTGTAAAAATTTACGTCTTTTCATGAGGTAAGGATTTCAGGGATTCATTCCGAACTGTTTTTTGATCCAGGCATATTTAAGCACATGAAAGCGCGGGTCAATGCTATGACCCGACCAGGGGAATACCACGAATTCTTTCGGTACGTTCAGCTGGTTATAGGCTGCGAAATTGATTCGGGGAGGACAGGTCACATCCATGAGCCCGGCGCCCATAAAGACCGGGGCCTTGATCCAGGGGGCAAGGTTCCGGATATCGATATAACTGAGGGTATGATAGATACCTTCCCATCCCCGGTCCGGGTGCAGTTTTTCGTATTCGATGAACTCATTTGCAGGCCACGAGGCCACCCTGAAGTAATCTTTGAAATCGGAGAGGAAGGGAACATGGGGAACACAGAGGGCTATCCGTTCATTGTCAAGTGCTGCAGTGGCGAAACTCAGTGCGCCTCCCTGGCTTCCGCCTTCAACCACAACCCGGGAAGTATCCACTTCAGGCCGGCTGAAAAGAAAATCGACCGCCCTCAGGCAATCCATATAAGCTCCCCTGTAGATGTAACATTCCGGATCGCCAAGATGATCCTGGAGGTAGCCCGGGAATCCCGGATTTATATCATCACAACTGTTCCCGTGACCGCGGATATTCAGCGCAAACACTGCCATATCACTGCCCGGGTATCCCCATTGCATTGTCTGGTTGGAGGAATATCCCTGGACGTGCAGGATGGCCGGATATTTTCCTTCTTTCACCGGTTTGGCATACCAGCCCCTGATGAGAACATTGCCCAGCGAACGCATTTCAACCAGGTAAACTTCTCTTAGGGAAGTGCATAAACTGTCCTGGCGGATCATCCTGAACCGGGGTTCAACGGCAGCCAGTTCCTTCCTTGCCCGTCTCCAGTAGTCATCAAAATCATCCGGACGATCGGCGGGTGCAACGATCTTCCCGGGATCTTTAGCGAACCGGAAAGTATATTTTTTATTGTCTGAAGTGCCTTTGAACATGATATTTACCTCGTAGAACCCGGGGTCAAGGTCTTCGAGGACAAGGTTATCTGTAAAGGATTTTTTCTTTTTCAGGGAGAGATCGATTGTCCTGTTCATTACCGGTTCCCTGAAATCGTTGATCACGCGGTATTCCACTTTACCTTCCATTTTATCCGGGAAATCATTGGTATAAACAACCGGGATGACGACTGAATTCACGTTTACGAAAATATGATCCTCCCGCGGCATACGGGATTCGATATGGAAGAGATCCTCAAGACCCTTTACCCTGAGGCTCACCGAACCCCCGTAAATTCCGCCGTTGCCCTGGTCATCATAGACCCTGACGGCAATCTGTGTTCCTGCCGCCCCAGTTCACTTCCCCGGCAGGGATCCCGACACGGGCGGGTTTATCGTACGCGATTTCGTAATCAGGCGGAAATTTCCCGTTGGTGAGGATTATCTTCCCGTTCCAGTAAATTTCACCTGCATCATCCATTTTGCCGAGGTCGAGCAGCAATCCTCCGTTCTTTTCCGCTTCCTTTTTCAGTG
Source organism: uncultured Bacteroidales bacterium (assembly GCA_963771005.1). Classification (GTDB taxonomy): domain Bacteria; phylum Bacteroidota; class Bacteroidia; order Bacteroidales; genus DASQZK01. Next base: position 997,632 of record CAVYRO010000002.1, on the reverse strand, counting down.
AGGAGGGGATGTCAAATCCTTTGCGGTACCATGCGATGCCATCGTAGGTTTTAAAACCCTGCAGTTCCCATACGGTCCCCGCTTCGATGGTCGTCCAGTCTTTATCATCAAAGGATACCCGGCTGTATTCGGGCGAATCGCCCGTTTTGAATTTCCAGTCTGTGTCAAGCAGATTCTGGCAAAAACCCAGCGTGGGAAGAATACTCAGCAGGAGTAGCGTTATTTTTTTCATGTCGTAGTTTTTAGGATACTAAAATAAGGAAAGATCTGAAACATCCCGGAAGAAATTGGTGATTTGGTGAATGGAGGACGAGGCCACCATCATTCTCCCGTACACCTCACCCCCCCGGCCCCCCTCTCCTGAAGGGCGAGGGGGGTGATCCTTAGAATGGTGTAAATGAGCTAAACAAAAACAACCCTCGAACAACTCTCAAACAACCCTCGAACAACTCTCAAACAACCCTCAAACAATTCTCAAACAATTCTCAAATAAACTGAAACCACCTGAAACCACCTGAAACAACCTCTCTTAATCTGTGATAATCTGTGAAATCTGTGGTGAAACTCCCCGAAGAATTTGGTGATTTGTTGAGTTGTTGAGTTGTTGAGTTTTGAATGGAGCTGAAACCACCTGAAACAATCCGAAAGAAGTTCCGCTAGTCATCGGAATCCGTGTTCTACATTCTCCTCCTTTCAATAATAATTTCGCCCCTTAAAATAAAAATTACTTCCAACGATTTATGTATCAAAATGCATCTAATTTTGCATGGATTGTACTTCGAAGAAATTTTACGAAAGGTGTGGGTAAAAATGAAAAGCAAATTATTGATCCATGCAAATAAGCAGGAATACGGGGAGAGATATGGACAGATAAATTTCATCGGAAAGACGAAAGCAGCCCAATATGAAATAATGAGAAGCACTTTGCTCGCGGATATCGGGCAGAAGGCTTCTGTAACTGCAGGAGGAAGCAAGATCCATACCGGCAGCCTTTCACCCGGCTGTCGCCTGTGTGTTGAAGGGAAATGGTCATGCCTTTTTATCAATAACCTGTGCAATGCCCGGTGTTTCTATTGCCCCACGGCCCAGCAAGAATTGTCGCTGCCCGCCACCGATAATATGATCTTCAGCTCCCCGGCCGACTACGCAGCTTATCTGGAAGAATTTAGTTTCGGCGGAGTGAGTTTCAGCGGGGGCGAACCCCTTGTAAGTTTTGAAAGGACGGTGGAATATCTTAAGACGGTACGAAAACAATTCGGAAGGGATATGCACGTATGGATGTATACGAACGGACTTTTGCTCACTCCTGAGAAAGTTTCCATCCTTGCGGCGGAGGGACTCGATGAAATACGGTTTGATATATCTGCCGGCAAATACAGGCTTGACAAGCTTCGCCTTGCGACTGGAATTATTCCCACAGTAACGGTCGAGATCCCTGCCATCCCTGAGGATATCGGATTGCTGAAAGAAAAGATCCCCGTGATGAAATCGGAGGGCGCAGATTTCCTCAATCTTCACCAACTCAGGCTTACAGGCTATAATTTTGACAACCTGGTGAAACGGCCCTATACTTTCCTGCACGGGACTAAAGTGACGGTTGCAGAGTCGGAACTCGCTGCTCTTGAAATCATAAAATACACGCTGGAACAGGGAATTCATCTTCCTGTGAACTACTGTTCTTTTGTCTATAAAAACCGGTACCAGGCGCTGGCCGCCCGGAGCAGGTATTATTCCTACATGAAGGAACCCTGGGAAAAGATCCTGGGGAGCGGTTACCTCCGATCCATATTCCTTCCGGGTAAGGAACATCCTGTGCTGGATGACCGCCTTTCTAAATTGAAAGACAGTTTTATCGCGACCCATAACAATCTCTATATGATGGATCCCAAAATAACCGGTGATCCCGAAATTCACGAATCGGTTGTACTTTCCTACTCAAGGGTCGTATTGAGACAAACACTGAGTTATTATTATCCTTACCGTGAACTCCGGCTGAAGACCGGCATGAAGGTTTTCCTTGAAAAACAACCGGTTTTCCGGCAGACCTTTACCGGAAGCCGCGCCCTGGATAAATTTCTCAAAGCCACAGGCAACGGGAGTGAGGTGACGGAGAATCCGGCCGGTGATTTTGAGACCATTCCCACGGGGCTTGCCGGCTATACCCATATATCCGGATAAATGCCGGGATTTGCATTTGCACGGGGTTGCAGGAACCGGTTAAAAATCTCTGTCAACCGGCGTATAACTGGCAAAACAGTTTTTTTACCCTGGAAATGGGTGAAGGAAAGCGGAAAAAACAGACTAAATTTTTAATTTTGAACGTTATTTAATTAATCCATTCTGCCGGGCGGGTATCTTACCGATACGATTGAATTATGTATCTTCACAGCCGGACTCTTAGTAATAAACATATATATGCCTACAGATAATAACTTCCATAACAATCAGAATGAAAGGCCCGCAGGCTTGTTCCGGGACAGGCATATCACTACCGATCCTGCAGCGCCCGTTTTATATTCAAGGTATACGATCCGGTTCTTTGCCATTTTCTGTTCCACTTTCCTCGGCGGTATTCTCATGGCAATGAATCTTCACAGGCTGAAGAAGCGAATGGAATTATTTCTCGTCCTTTTATTTTCTTTCCTCTTCACGGTAGCCGGAGTTGTCCTTTATACGACTTACGGATCGAAATCTGCAAATATTCTCATTATCGCCAACCTCATCGGTTCGCTTATCCTTGAAGAATTATACTGGAACCGGGTGATCGGGAAAGAGTTCATGTACAAGAAAAGGCAGGTCTGGCCATTGGTTCTCCTCGTGATCCTGCTTTCGGTGCCTGTGGCTCTGTCTGCATTGTAAGGCGCAAGGCTTGCTTAAAATCATTCTAAGTTATATCTTTCCCGTTCACGGCTCGAAAAAAAAATTATTTTTGTTCTGTGAACATTCAGCGACGCATAGCGTATTTTTTCATCATGATCATAGGGATGATCATGTTGCACAACGTAATTCCCCATCCGCATTACTTTGAGATCATATCCTCACATCCCGATGATCCTCTTTGTAACGAAACAGATAACGATGCTCCCCAAAATGTTCCCTTTCACTGTCATGCTTTCAATGGTTTGTTGTTTGAAGAGAACAACCCCGGCATCCAGAAGATTGTCAGGGTTCAAGTGAAAAGGATTACCGAAACGGCAGAATCAGATGTTGAATCCATACAGGAATTTCCACCCTGTTTATCTCCACAACCTGAACCGGGAAATGGGGTTCACTTACATGTATTTCCGGATGCCTTCAGCCTGAGGGGTCCTCCTACCATGGGATAACGTTCATCCTTCCGGGCTCCGGAAGGACAATCATTTACCAGGTTATCCATCAAAATCTCAATCATGCAGAAAATTTATATTCTTCTGCTTGCCGCAAATATGCTTTCCTGCGGCAGGTACACACGTGAACATGACCATGAAGCGGCCGGTGGTGAAGAGCATCAGGAGCATATTGCCGGGTACTTGTCACAAACCCTTTTTTCGACCGGTTTCGAATATTACATAACCTACATACCGCCTGTTTGTGGGGAAACCTCTGAAATCAGTGTGCATATTACAGGACTTGACGATTATCGCCCGGTAGGCGCCGGTGAAGTCCGCCTTATCCTCGAAGGGCCCGGGAGCACTGAAAAAATTTCAACGGAACCCGGCGAACCGGGAATATATCATTTTTCCATAACCCCTTCCAAGTCTGGTAATTATTCCCTCACTCTTTCCTTCCGTGATGGTAAAATAAACGAAACGCTAAAAGGTGAGGATATTCTTATTTTTGAGTCGGATGAAGAATTTGCTGCACTTGCCAGGCATTCCGATGACGACGGATTGATCACCTTTACCAAGGAACAGGCTTGGAACAGCAGATTCATGGTCCAACCCGTAAGCCGGGGCAGTTTTGCGACGGTGATCCGGACGGGAGGAGAAATTCTTGCCATGCCCGGTGAAAAAAAAGTTATCAGCGCCACGTCGGGGGGTATCATTCTTTTCCCGAAAAAAGGGATGGTACAGGGATCGGAAGTAAGGAAGGGTGACATTATCCTTGCCGTGAGCGGTGAGGATCTCGCGGATAACAACGTCAGGCTTCGGTTCAGCGAGGCCTTGAACAGTTACGAGCAAAGCCTGAGTGTATACAGGAGACACATGGAGTTGTTTGCGGAAAGGATAGTTTCCGAAAAGGAATTTATCGAATCGAGAAGCAGGTACAGGGATGACAGTGCCCGCTATTTTGCCCTTAAAAATTCCTTCAACGGCGGAAGCATGATCATCAGGGCACCTGTTTCAGGTTATATTCATGAACTGGACGTATCGGAGGGTGAATACGTGACCGCCGGGCAGACGCTTGCCACGGTTTCAGCCAATAAGATCATGCTTTTGCGGGCAGATCTGCCGCAGCAATATTTTGGCCAGCTGGCCCGGATCGTTACGGCCAACTTTCGCCCGGCTTATACCGATAGGGTCCTGAGTGTTTCCGAATTAGGCGGCCGCCTTATGGCAAAAGGTTTCTCCGTTGCCGAGAATAATCACTTCATGCCGGTTTATTTTGAAGTTATCAACGACGGAACACTGCTTGAGGGGGCATTTGCGGAATTTTACCTGAAAACGGCTTCCGGTCCGGGCATGCTCATCATACCTTCGGAGGCAGTTACCGAGGATATAGGCAATTATTACGTTTATGTCCAGGTAGATGGTGAACATTATGAGAAAAGGCTTATCCGGACCGCTGCGGATGACGGTATGAATACACCGGTGCTGAACGGACTTACAGAGGGAGAAAGGGTTGTGACCAACGGGGCCATGCTGGTAAAGGCTGCATCACTGGCTTCAGGCTTACCCGTAGATTCACATCAACATTAAACCTCCGGAACCATGCTGAACAAGATCATCAGATTTTCTTTGCAGAACCGGATATTAATCCTCTTCATTGCATTGATTTTTGTGGCCGGTGGCCTTTATACAACCCGCAACATCGAGGTTGATGTTTTCCCGGACCTGACCGCCCCGACTGTAGCTGTCCTTACCGATGCGCATGGGATGGCTGCAGAGGAGGTGGAAAAACTCGTATCCTTTCCCATTGAATCGGCGCTGAACGGAGCCACTGATATCCGGCGTGTGCGATCGACCTCCACCTTCGGGATGTCAATCGTATGGGTGGAATTTAACTGGGGCACCGACATATACCGTGCAAGGCAGGTGGTCAGTGAAAAACTCTCCACCATTTCCCGGCTACTGCCGCAGGGCGCAGAAGCGCCTGTCCTGGCTCCCCAGACTTCCATCATGGGAGAGATCATGCTGATTGCCGTAACCTCCGACTCACTCTCGCTGTTCGATCTGCATACCATTTCCGAACGCCAGATCAAACAACGGCTGCTGTCCGTGAGCGGGGTATCGCAGGTGATCCTGATGGGTGGCCTGCCAAAACAATACCAGATCCTTGCTGACCCCCTAAAGATGAGATATTTCAACGTATCCATGGAGGAACTTCTCGGCGCATCACAAAATGTCAATTCGAATGCTTCGGGTGGATTCATCAATGAAAAAGGTAAGGAATATATTGTAAGAGGAGCCGGAAGATCGGCCGATCCGGCGGATATAGCCCGGTCCGTGATTAAGATCAGTCACGGGAAGCCTGTAAAGATCGGTGATGTTGCCGCAGTGAAGATCGGATCCCCTTCCAGGATTGGAGATGCGTCGCTTAACGGTAAGCCGGCAGTCATCCTTACGGTTCTGAAACAGCCGAACACCAACACCCTTACCCTCACAGGGAATATTGATGCCGCGCTTGGTGAACTTAGTACGGCTCTTCCCGGGGGCGTTCAGCTCAATTCAAAGATCTTCCGGCAGGCGGATTTCATTACCACAGCCATATCCAATGTGAGGCGAGTTCTTCTGGAAGGGGGAATATTCGTAATTCTTGTTCTCTTTCTATTCCTGCTTAATATCCGCACTACGCTGATCTCACTTGTCGCCATTCCATTGTCGCTCCTTCTGAGCGTTATTACGCTGAAGTTTCTTGGACTTACCCTTAATACCATGTCGCTGGGGGGTATGGCAATTGCAGTAGGTGCATTGGTGGATGATGCAATTATAGATGTCGAAAATGTGCTGAAAAGACTGAAACAGAACCATCGAAAGCCTGTACAGGAAAGACAGAATACCTTGGAAGTCATTTTCCGGGCATCGGTTGAGATCCGTTCATCGATTGTCCAGGCAACACTGATCATCATCGTGGCTTTTCTCCCCCTGTTTTTCCTTTCGGGAATGGAGGGAAGGATGTTGCGACCTCTGGGTATCACATTCATTGTCTCGCTCTTCGCTTCCCTTATCGTGGCGGTCACACTTACACCGGTACTTTCCAGTTACCTTCTTACGGGCGAAAAACAGCTAAGGTCCGATGAAAGGGGAGGAAACCGGTTTATCCAGTGGCTGAATGTGCGGTATGAAAGAAGCCTGGAAAAAGCACTCGGCTTCCGGCGGACCATCCTTGCCGCCTCCGTCGTACTTCTCACCGGAAGCATCATCCTGCTTTTGGGATTCGGAAGAAATTTTTTACCGGAATTCAATGAGGGCACACTGACGATCACGACCATTACCATGCCCGGTGTATCACTCGAAGAGAGTGGCCGCATAACCGCGAGGATAGATGACCAGCTCATGAAGGTCCCGGAGATCCGGTATGTCAGCCGGCGAACAGGCAGGGCCGAGCTTAACGAACATACGCATGGCGGAAGCAATACCTCTGAGATCGATGCTCCTTATACCCTGACCGGCCGGTCCAAACAGGAATTCCTGGAGGAGGTGAGGAAAAGGCTTTCCACGGTAAGCGGGGTCAGTATTAATATCGGTCAGCCTTTGGAGCACCGGATCGACCATATGCTTTCAGGAACACGGGCGAATATCGCGGTTAAGATCTTCGGTCCTGACCTGACTACCCTTTATAATCTTGCCAGGAAGGTCAGATCTTCGATTTCCGGCGTTGCCGGCCTCGTCGATCTGAATATTGAACAGCTTGTCGAGATCCCCCAGATCCAGATAAAGCCGCGCAGGGAGATGCTGGCAAGATATGGCATACCCCAGAACCGGTTTTCTGAATTCGTGGAAGTGGCCCTTGCGGGAATGAAAGTGTCCGAAGTCTACCAGGATAACCTTAATTTTGATGTTGTTCTGCGTTATTCTGGCGAGTACCGGAGTAGTGCGGAAGATCTCCGGAATATTTCCATCGACAGCTATACAGGGGAAAAAATTCCCCTGCGTTATGTGGCGGATGTCATTTCCGTAACGGGTCCGAATACGATCAACCGTGAAAACGTACAGCGTAAACTCGTGGTTTCGGCCAATGTCGCCGGGCGTGATGTAGGAAGTGCAGTTGCTGATATCCGCCGGTTGATCGCTTCAGAAGTAAGTATCCCTGAAAATTACCATATCAGCTACGGCGGACAATTTGAGAGTGCTCAATCGGCATCGCGAATGCTTCTGCTGACATCCATTCTTGCCATACTGATCATCTTTATCATCCTTTTGCAGGAATTTAAAAGCGCTTCCCTTGCCGGGATCATCCTCGTAAACCTGCCCCTGGCGCTTATCGGCGGTGTCCTGGCAATCAGGTTTACCTCCGGGATGCTAAGCATTCCTGCAATAATCGGGTTTATCACGCTCTTCGGGATAGCAACAAGGAACGGCATTCTCCTTGTTTCGAGGTACAGGGCCCTTAGCTGCACCAGGAGCCTGAGGGAATCAATCATCTTTGGATCATCGGACAGGCTGAACCCCATCCTCATGACAGCCCTTGCCTCGGCGTTGGCACTCATCCCCCTCGCACTCGGCGGGGATGAGCCCGGAAATGAGATACAGAGTCCTATGGCCGTGGTGATCCTTGGCGGGTTGCTTACTTCAACCTTGCTGAACCTCTATGTCATTCCCGTTATTTATTCGCTCACCCAAAAGAAAGAAGATCATGAAACTTCACTATAAATTAGTATGGGTACTGCTTGTTTTTCTTCCGGGCATTCTGGAGGCGCAGAATACGCTCCATTCGTTTCTGGAAACCGTTAGAGTTAATAACCCTGCGCTCAACGCCGCCAGGAAGGAGCATGAAGTGGAGACCGCAACCGCAAAAACAGGTTTATTCCCGGGAAACCCGGAAGTCGAATACGGCTATCTCTACGGTTCTCCTTCGGGAATTGAAAACCGGACAGATTTTTCCATTACCCAGACCTTTGATTTTCCGACGGTATATCTGCGGAAATCAGAAGTCGCCAGGTCCCGGGGTGAAATGTCCGGGTTTAAACTGGAGGCAGTGACGCAGGACGTTTTGCTCGGGGCGGAAAAGGCATATATCAATGCCTTGTATATGAACGCAAGAGTTGGTCTGATAAGGCAGCGAATGGAAATCTCCCGGAAGATACTGGCGGGTTATAAGAAAAAATTTGAAAGGGGGGAAAGCAATATCCTGGAACTAAACCAGGCCAGGCTGAAAGAAAGTTCTTTGCGCAATGAATATTATGATCTCCTCGCGGAAATTGAATCAAATCAATTTATCCTGAAAAATCTTTCCGGAGGGATTTCCTTTCCGGTTACCGATTCGGTTTTTCCGTCTTCCCGGAAACTTGTTTTTGACACGCTCCTCGCCGCCTATGAGAAGAGCCCTGCAATTCGTTATTACCGGGAGGATACCGGAATTAAGCTCCTCATGAAAAAGATCGAGGCAGGTTACAAACTTCCGAAAATTTCTGCGGGTTATTATTCCGAGAAGATCGTAAGTGAATCCCTCCGGGGATTTCACGCAGGGATCACCATTCCCCTGTGGGAAAATGCGGGCAGGGTCAGTAAAGCAGCTGCCGAAGTCGCACATTCGGAAAGTCAGGCACAGCGATATGCAGCGGATACCCGGATGCAACTTGAAAAGAATTACCACGAATGGAGATATGCGCTTGACCGGCTGGCTGATTTTTCGGAATTGTTAAGCACCATCCCGCAGGACGTATACCGGAAGGCGCTTGATGCCGGGGAGATATCGCTGAGCGATTTCTATTATGAAACGGATCTTTACTATCAGAACAGGATCCGGTTGCTCGAATACCGGCATGAGGTAGCCCTTAAGGAAGCGGAACTTACAAAGGTGTACCTTTAAATCAGGGTTATCTGAGGTATTAAAGGCGGATGAGAATGTCCCTTCCTGCAGGGGCCGGACATCCGCTTATCAAACAATGCCGCAGATGAACGGGTTATATCATTAGCTTGCCTCTACATACCCCGACGGATCCGGGGGTAAAAACCCTAAAGAATTCCGGGCTCCATGCCTGATAATACGAAAGTCTGATGATATGAAAAACATTGCATTTTTATTGGCTGTAATGCTTGGCGCAGGTTGTTTTCAAAACGTTACGGCACAGCGAAAACAATCCGACAGGGATGCGGAAGGGAGTCATGCCACAGGACCTTTCAACCGGTATCCCGGCTCTGTGATAGAGTACTACCAGGAAAGATACCAGAAGTACTACGTGGTGAGGGATAAGCCTTATTTTTCAAAAGCTGTGAACGATTGGGATTTTCCGGTCACCGAAGTCCGGGGTGATGTACTCCGGATCCTTTATTCGGTACCCCTGCAGAATACCCCGAAAGATTGTTATGATTATTATCTGCGATCGCTTGAAGCTTCCGGATTCAAGATCATTTTCAACGGGGTGGGAGAGGAGGAACTCGGTCCGCCTGAACAGTGGTACGACCAGGTTTACAGTTCCGACGGGGGATATAATCCCCTCGAAGAGCCGTCACTTTCCCTTCACGGAAGACATCACTGCTATATATGCGGCCCGGTCGCCCGGGGATAAGAACCCCGTGTTTATTTCCATGTTATTTGAGGATGACCGGACGGATTGGGAGTTTACAATAATTCTTATGGATGTTATCTACACCAAAAGCCCCGGATAGCAGGAAATGTTAAAAATATGAAAACCGCAAAGCGCATCTGCAGGGGTATAATCGGTTACTTTTGCGGGCTCTTGGCCCTGATGCACCTTGCGGTTTTATGTGTAAAGAGTGATATAGTAACACCGGAACCGTTTAATTGTTTATGCCAGTGGCGTTTTAATTAGTATCAGAAAGAAAACTCGATGACCCTTCGGCTCCGCTCAGGGACCGGTCAATTCGATGAACGAAGAACTTTTCGTATGGTGGTAAGGCAGGCAAAAGGGCCCTATGTATAAATTTAAAATTCAGTGACTTTCGCAAGAAGGCCCTTTTGCCTGCCTTACCACCATACGAAAAGTTCAACCTCTTGAATGAAGTCACCGGTCCCTGAGCGGAGCCGAAGGGTCATCGAGTTTTCTGGCAAACACTAATTAATGGTATCCGCAGCCTGAAAGCCAGCTTGACGGTTAGCAATGATCTCCGGCTTTACCGGCACCCGGGAAGGGCACATGTCTGCAAACATTAATGATAGAGAATTTCAGGACTTAAAGATGACCGTGCTGTTCCGGGTCCTTCCATCTCCACTTTCAGATCTTCGCCATATTGTGCCTCGAAATATTCCACCCTGATGCTGTGCATTCCTTTCTTCAGCCCTGTCTGACCGCCGGCTGTGATAAAGCCGTGCACACCGTCGTTTTCCACAATTTTTTCACCGTCAATCCAGAGACGTGACCCGTCATCGGATGTGGTGTAAAAGCTGTAGATTCCATCTACATCAGCCCGGAAGAAACCTGTAAATTCGAGGGCAAAATGATCACTGCCCTGAAGCTCACGGGGGATGGCAAGGGAGCTGACCGTACGGCTTTCCCAGGTCTTGATTTCACCAAGCTTTTCAAGGGATGCAATGTCGCCTGTAACCGCCGTCCTGAGAATGAGTCCGGGTTTACGTCCCGGGTGCTCCGAAGGCTCTCTCAGTGTTACCTTTTCGATGATTGCACTACGTACAGGGCTTGATTTTCCCGACGGCAGGAAGTTCCTGGCCTTCAGGTTCACATTTTTATCAATGGTAAAGGACCCGGAATAGAGCGTTGAATTGCGGTCGGGATCACTTCCATCCAGGGTATACCTGAGTTCCGTCCCCGGGATCTCTGAGTTCATATTCACCGTATATGCTGCCTGGAAGAATTTATCGGAATGAAAACCTTTGGGCGAATCGATATAATAACCGATCGACTCCTCATCCAGGAAGGTGAAATAATGGGGAAGTCCTGACAAAAAGGATGCATAATCCCTGTTTTCAGTACCCGTCCATGCCGTAGCCGCAAGGGCCGAAAGTCTGGGTAAAAGATGAACCTCAACATCGTAAGGAGTAAGAATATTCTCTGTCCATATGCTTCCGCTCACTCCCAGGAGGCGTCCCGATTCTTCAGGAGTGAGCGAATCGGGCACGGGATCGTAATCATAGACTTCTTTCAGGGATTTTACCCGGGAAGGGGAATCATCGAGATTATCCTGCGGTGAACTGAAGTAATAGAAATTACTTGTGGCCACCACCGTATTGTAGCCTTCTTTGACAGCTTCAGCCGCACTTTCCGTATTTCTCCAGGCCATAATGGCTGCGGAAGGCGGAAGGTCACCCTCCATGATCTCATCCCAGCCGATGGTCCTTCTGCCTTTCACCCGGATAAAGGAATCGATGCGGCTGATAAACCAGGACTGTAGCTGATCGGTTCCCGTAAGACCTTCCTCCTTCATCCTGGCTCTGCAAAGAGGACATTTTTCCCAGGGTGTTTTTTTCGCTTCATCCCCGCCTATATGGATGTAAGTTGAAGGAAAGAGATCCATCACTTCCGTAAGGATATCCTGCAGGAAAATAAAAGTGGCATCGTTGCCGGCACAGTAGGGGTCGGTAAATTCAAAAGGGGAATTTTCCGGGATCACATAAGGTTTGCCGGAACAGCTGTATTGCGGATAAGCTGTAAGCGCTGCACGCGAATGCCCCGGCATCTCGATCTCGGGAACGATGGTGATGAAACGGTCGGAGGCGTATTTGACGATCTCCCGGATATCTTCATGGGTATAATATCCCCCGTAACGCTTTTCGGACGGATCGTTGGTAATCGTCACATCATATTGCCAGGGGTGGTCTGTATGATCAACCCTCCAGGCGGCCAGAGAAGTAAGCCCTGGGTATTTCCCGATCGCGATCCGCCAGCCCTGGTCATCGGTGAGGTGCCAGTGAAAGACATTCATCTTGTGCATTGCCAGGATATCGATGTATTTTGTGATAAATTCCTTCGGGAAAAAATGCCGGGAAACATCAAGGTGCATACCACGCCATGCCAGTGCAGGCTTATCTTTAACCCTTACACTGTAAATAAAGGGGGAAGACCCCTCACGGCGGATCAACTGAATAAGCGTGTTGATACCGTAAAAAATACCTGCCTCAGTAGCGGCACCAATGGTTACGGATCGCTTTCCGATATCCAGCGTATATCCTTCACTGCCTGAATCTTCATTCCCGTCGATTCGGGTAAAGGTGATGACCTTGCCTGAACTTTCACGAGAGCCGTTTATCGCTATCCCCGAATGGATCCTCACTTTGTCGCAAAGGTAAGAGACAAGGAAAGTGTCCATCGCGAAATCAGCGGGATCGATGGTAACATCTGCCGTAATGGCAAAATTTCCTGCTCCCGTTTCCATGGACAGGGGTTGTGGATAAACAACGGGTAACTTATCCCGGGAACAGCTGCAAAAAAGGATGAACCCCGCAAGGAAGACAGGCAATATGGATTTGGACATTACAGTGAGATTTTATTGGTTCCGTATTTTAATTTCTGTTGTTTACCTTTCCAGTTGAATTCGGATTCGAGTCCTTCCGGAATGATTACTTCTCCGTTTACCTTACCGTTTGCGAATTTAAGATCAAGAACGATATTTCCCGCCGTATGGGGATAGGTTGCCTTTATGTATTTCAGATCGCCGGGTGAGGGGGCAATGGTAACTTTCCCAAATCCGGCCGCTGCAGGCCGGATTCCGCAGAGTACGTGAAAGCAGGCGTAGAGGGGTGAAGATGCCCAGGGATGACATTCGGAGCGGGGCTGCTGATCCACCTGTTTCTCGGGCGTAGTGGACAGTCCTGCATTGAACACATCCACCCAGGGCTCCAGTACCTGGTCGAAGTATTCACCCGCATCTGATTCAGCCAGGGCATTGAAAAAGTTATACCTGTAATATAACCCGGCCTGGCTGATATCTTTGGCCGCCAGAACCCTGCCGATGAAATCCCTGCGATCTTCCGCGGGCATGGCGCCCGTCAGCAATGCCATGATATTTGGTCTTTCATCATAAAAAGTCTTAGCGGGATCCTCTGCATAGATCCCTCTCGAGGGATCAAAAAATAAATGATTTACCTTTTCAATCAGGCCTGTTGCCCTCCGCCTCATGCGGCCGGCTTTATCCGTAAATCCGTACCATTCAAAGATATCTGCCGCATTCTGCAGGCTGTAGATCCAGTGCAGGGTAATGACCGCAGAGTTGCCGTCTTCGGATACCGGTGAAGTTCCTCCCCCTGTTTCCTTGTACCAGTCGACGAAATATGGCATGTCGGATTTTCCGGGAATGCCGTTCTCATTGAGATGACGTTCGTACCAGTCAAATACACCCTCGATGTCCGGGAGAAAAGGCCTGATATAATCTTTCTCCCCGAAATACATCATATAATCATGGATCATATCTATCCACGCCAGTGAATAGGTAGGGTGCACAAAGGTTGCCTTTAGCGGGTAGCAACTGGTGAGATTGCCATCGGGAAGCCGGGAATAATGAAATTGCTGAATGGCGTTCCTCATATGCCGTCTATCCCCGGTGAGAGAAATCCAGGAAAGTGCATGGGGTCTTGAATCCCCTACATATTGCATGGTCTCGTAATAAGCATCGCTCATGAAATTGTCCTGCGTGCACAACCTCAGGGTATGCCGGCAGAGTTCATTAATACCTGAATAGACAGGCTTATCACATTCGAAGGAAGCCTTATCTTCGATGGATGTCGTGGTAAAATCATTGAAATAATCGTTTATGATCAGCGGATCGCCGGCTGTTTTGATATCGAGTTGAATAAAACGGAAAGCTTTCCGGGAAAGGGTTTTGTATATCCTTTCCTGCCCTCCGTCCGGAAGGACTACGTCTTTGATCCCGATGATTGATTTATCCTGTATTTCATTGCGGTTTCCTTTCATTTTATCCTCATCAAAGAGATTTTCAGCATATATAATGGTGAGAGAGGCATTCCTGCCCCCTGAAAACCGGAGTTCAGGATACCCAATGGTCAGCCGGGCCTGATCGATAAGTATGCTTGTATTCGTATTTGCAGGGATCGTAAGGGGGGAATTTCCTGCCAGGAAATCTTCCGGTATTTTAAGTCCGCCGTCGCGGACGATTGCAGTGAACCTTTCGGTCGTATGGGATTGCAAAGGGGTATTCCGGGGATCGAGGATCCAGATGAAGGAATGACCCGATCGGACGGCCGGATATAACCATTCCGGTTCCTTCCATCCTGAATCGTCATAACCGGGCTCCTGCCAGCCCCATGGATATTTTTTCGCATCCAGGGTATCACCCGGATTGGCGGCATAGAACCCTCCCTTGATATCCACACCGTACATCCAGTTTACCGGGCGGGGGGTAAATGCATCATTAACCCTGGTCTTCCAGTCCTGGGCATTGGTATTGATGACCTGTTCTGCAGCTGTGACACCTTGCATAAGGAAGGCTGTTCTTGCCGAGATGATCCCAAAGGCCCTGTCAACGCCCCAGTTTACTACTTCCGCAGCCACAAGATTATCGCCTTGCTTCAGCCAGGGAGCCAGGTCAACGGTTTCATATCTCCAATGGCGTATATCCGATTCCTGGGGCCCGAAGGTAACGTATGTCCCGTTTACATAAAGACGATAGTGATTATCTGCGGTAACATAAACCGGAAATTTTCCCGGAACGGATTCGAGGCGGAAAGACCTCCTGAAAAGAACAACGTTGTAATCGGTTTGGGAGATGGCAGGATGGGTGATCCATACGGCTTTCCATCTGCTGTTGTCATCCCCTTCCTGTGCAGAAAGCGTTACACCCCAGAATAAAAGGATCTGCAGTGCAAGTAAGATTTTTCTGTTCATGTGTTTGGTTTTGGTCGGTTGGTTGGAAAAGTACTAAGTATTCGCCAGAAAATAAAAGAATCTGGCATAGCCGGTGACTATTTCTTAAGGGAATCTTCTGCGGCCAGATAGGAGCGGAGATTCCGGAGATAGCCGATGTGTTCCTGGTGAATGAAGTTAACCCGCTGAAGGACATTGTCTTTTTCTTCTGCGGACATCGTATCCGGAAAAATGATCCTTCTTTCGAAATCCGTCCTCTCATTGATGATCCAGCCGAGTATTTCCAGATTAGGACGTGGATCGGTTACAAAGCTGTAACCGATCACCGGTTTATCGTCCGTATCGGGCGACGATGCCGATGCCCATTGACGGAGATTTTCACCTCCCGTAATAAAACCGGCCAGGATATCATTGACTTCCCTCAGGTCAACTTCAGTCAATTCATTATAGATCTCCGGCCGGTAAAATAATTCCCGGAAACGGCTGTAGCTGATCTCCGGATTAACCCGGGAGCCCGTCAGGAGCATATGTGAACGGTTGACGTACCACAATACCGGGTTCGGGAAGATATTGGTGAAAGCATGTATCATGCTCCGGAATTCACCTGCCGACATCCAGTTGGTGGGGATCCACTGGCAGATCGTTCCGCTGTCGGTCAGTCTCTGTAAACAAAGCCGGTAAAATTCTTCCGAGTACAGGTTAGGCCCCAGCCTGGGATGTACGGCATTGGTCGTGATGATATCATATTTTTTTGTCGATCGCTGCAGCATCGAACGCCCGTCTTCCACAAACACTCTCGCATTGCCGTTTGCGGTTAGGCCATGGTTCAGGTATCCAAAATGTTCGGAAGACAGGCTGAGGACCTCCGGCGACAATTCCGCCACATCGGTGTGGATACCCAATTCCGCGAGACACCGTGTGGTTATCCCCAGGCCATAACCTATTACCGCGGCATCCCGGGCTGTGGGGTTGAAAAACCAGGGAAGGTACGCGAGCATTTTATGTACACGTTGATCTTCGGGATTGGTAAATGCCGTTTTCGCACCATTTATAGAAAGAGCCATATATTTCGAAGGAAGTTCGGTGACAGCCACGGTGGCTGAAACTCCTTCCCTGATGTCAACAATGCGTTCTCCGGGGTAAAGCGCTGTTTTGTTCATGTAATAGGCGGATCTGGGAAAAAGAATAAGCACGAGTAGGATTGTTGCCGGTACAATCATTGACAAAGTCAGCTTTTTCCCGGCTGTGATGATCCTGTCAATTCTTACGAGGATAAGGGCAGAACCCAGGTTCAACAGGACACAGAGCAGGAAGCTCGTATAAATATCCAGGTACCTGAGCATGATAAATCCGGCCACAGCAGGTCCTGCCACGCTTCCTGCGGTATCGGTGAAGCTCAGCAGCCCCATTCGTGTACCCAGCCTGCCTGCATTGCGGTTAATGATCCTCCCGGCAAGAGGATAGCTTATCCCCATAAAGAATGCCGGTATCGCGGTGACGATAAAAAATAAAGCATATTCCCGTCCTGAAACATGGATCCATGATGCATTCCCGAGCCGTTCATTGAAAATATGAGGAGCGAGAAAGGAAAAAACCAGGAAGGCTGACCAGGCGGCTACACCGGCGAGATATTCCACAAGCGAAAATTTCAGCACAAGGTTTTTCCAGGCATCGATCCTTTTCCCGGAAAGAATCGATCCTGCAGAAAGTCCTGTGAGGGTTCCCAGGATGACAATGGTGTAAACATAGGCGGATTTATCGTATGAAAATTCAAGCATCGTTCTTGTCCAAAGAATTTCATACACCATCATGGTAAACCCTTCAATTGCTGTTACGGCAAGGACGGCAGCAAGGACTTTTCCCACGGCTCCGGAACCGGGCTCCCCGCGAGATGCCTTCTCATTCCGGACAGAAATGGGCTTCCCGGATCTCAGTACAGGGAAAAACATAATAATGAGGATAACATTGATCGTATTGATGCCGGCAGCGATAAACTCCGTGCCCGAAGATCCAAGGATACGGACCAGGAAGAAACCGGCCAGCAGGCCTCCACCGAGCGCACCGGCATTGTTCAGGGCGTAGAGCGAACCGACCTTTTTACCAATTTGTTCCAGGTTACCCGTATATAACCTAATGATCACGGGCAGGGTACCGCCCATCAGTGTTGCAGGTAAGATGAGTACAAGTGCAGAAAGTATAAACCGGGTGAGATCCGGATATCCCGAGAGCCATCCACCCGACCGGTTGATTTCCCCGTAAATGGTGGTGATGCCTTCATAGAGCGGATGAAAAGCAATGGCGAAGACGGCAATCCCTCCCTGGATCAGGAGGAGAAGCAGGGCCGGATTTATCACGCGATCCGACAGCTTTCCGAAGATCAGGGCTCCCACCGATAATCCGGCCATAAAAACCGTGAGGACCGTGCTGGTGGAAAGGAGATGCGTGCCGAAAAGAAGGGAGAAGTCTCTTATCCACACGATCTGCAGGATCAGGGCCGAGAAGCCTGAAAGGAAGATGATGAGGGACAGTATGTATGTTGGGGGGATCCGTTTATTTTCTGACATATAAATGACCTCTTTCTTTCCCTACCATCCACTGTTTTGGTGCAGACTCCCTCCTGAAAGATTGATTTCATACTGTGGCAGCGGCAGTACCTCGTTTTTACCTACCTGGAATTCGGGGATATAATCGGTAATATTTACCCACGGTTCAGGAAGAAGACTCCATCTAACCAGGTCAAAATACCTCATCCATTCAAAACCGAATTCCACATCCCGTTCATGGATAATAGCTTCCGGCGTGACTTCCGTTACCGGTGTAAGGCCTGTCCTGTTCCTTACTTCATTTATGCAATCCAATCCCAGTTGGGTGCTTCCGTTGAGATGGTATTCCGCTTCGGCGAGCATCAGCAGGACGTCGGAATACCGCATGATCTTGAGATTTGTGGGTCCGTTGTTGGTGGTGAATGCCGGATCGAAATATTTTTGCCATCCGTATCCCTGTGAGATGCCGATGTTGGTATTTTTGCTGTTTTGCCACGGTACGGGTTTGAGACCTGTCTCCGGGAGGTAGTGGATGGTATCGCCGGGTTCATAGATCGTGGCATAACGTCTCGGATCGAATTCAATTCCTGCCGGGTGCGTTGCAGGTGCCTTCTCGAAAGCGTTTACATATTCTGCAGTCGGAACGGAATTCTTATAACCGTCGGGTCCAAAGTACAGATCCGTGAGCGAACCATCGGCCTGCCATCCTCCTTCCCATACTTCCCACCCTCCGTATGTGAACTGGATCTCAAATATCGATTCTTTGTTATTCTCGCTGTCATAGGTATTTCCGGTGGGAGATGTGAGGTCGAGGGCCGAGAAGTTGCACTGGTAGGCATAAATATAATCTTTCGGGTCATTGCCCTGCGGCATGATCAGACC
This sequence comes from uncultured Bacteroidales bacterium, assembly GCA_963771005.1. Lineage (GTDB taxonomy): Bacteria > Bacteroidota > Bacteroidia > Bacteroidales > DASQZK01. Next base: position 979,110 of record CAVYRO010000002.1, on the reverse strand, counting down.
GTAGACGCCCTGGTTGTCCGCAAGGTCCTTGACCTGCTGAAGGTAATCTTTTGCTTCCGTCCACATCTGGTGATACAGGTAGGTCTTCCCCAGGAGCGCCATAGCAGCTCCTTTGGTTGCCCTGCCCAGGTTTGTATCATCATAGCTCAGTGGAAGGATTTCAATCGCCTGCTTCAGATCGGATTCGATAATTTCCAGGAAATCCGCCGGGGTGCTGTTATCGAATTTAACATTGAGATCTTTGATCACATAATCAATGACAGGGGCTGTACCATAGATAGTCGAGATATAGAAGTTATAAAGAGCCCGGAGGAATCTCACCTCTCCGAGTAGCCTTGATTTCAGGGCTTCATCCATTTTTATACCCGGTATCTTATCAAGAGCGACATTGCACCGTGCTATGCCTTTGTACATATAGGTATATATCTCAAGGACAAAATTCGTGCTGGCATTGAACGACATTGCGTTCATCGGGGCTTGTTCGTGGATGCCCCTGTCGCTGAAAGTAGTGAAAACAAAGAAGAAGTTAATATTAAAGCCTCCCGGGTGTTTCAGCGGGTCATAGCAAGCGGTTGTGGCCTCGATTGCGTGCTGCTGGGTTTTGTAATACTGAGCTTCACTCAGGTTGTTCGGCGGCGTGATCTCAAGGAATTTTTCGCACGAAGGGAAAAAGACCGAAAGGAAGAAAATAGCCACGAAGTACCGGATATAGGGTTTCATTTTTTCTGTATTTACGCTATTAGAAATCGAGTTGAATACCTGCCATAATGGTTCTCGGAACGGGATAATATCCCAGGTCTATGCCCTGGTTCAGCGGGTCTGTATCCCCGATCTCGGGATCATAACCCCGGTATTTGGTGAAGGTATAGAGATTATTCGCATTCACGAATATCCTCAGCCGTTCGATCCGCATCCTGTTCGCCAGGGATGCCGGCAGGGTATACCCGAGTTGCAGTGTTTTTATTCTAAGGAAGGATGCATCCTCGAGAAACCAGGAAGAAATTTTGCTGTTGAAATTCTCGTCAACAACATAGGGCCGCGTCATGGTGTTTGACCGGTTTTCAGGAGTCCAGTAATCGAGCACATCCACGAGTTTATTTTCATCCTTGCCTGATTTATCAGTTGCAATACCGATATTGGACATAAGATCGTTGTATACCTGCATGTTTTGCATTCCCTGCAGAAAGATGGTAAAGTCGAAGTTCTTAAAGAACAGATCCAGATTAAGTCCATATCCGAAATCAGGCAGTGGCTTTCCGATGATCGTGCGGTCCTCCGCATTGATGACACCATCCCGGTTCAGATCTTTGAATTTGATATCTCCCGGTGATGTTCCGGTCTCTTGCCTGGGTCCGAGATAGGTATAGTTACCCTGTGAATTGGTTATCAGATTTCCTTCCCCGTCCTGGGCAAAATCCTCCACCTGCAGGATGCGCTCGGCTACATAACCGTAAAAGCTCCCTATACTATGACCGGGGGCTGTTATGGTATAGGTTGTGATGATCTGCGGTTTGCCGATCTCAGCAGGAAGGCCAAGGTCGATAACCTCATTCTTGAAGGTGGAAAGGTTTCCGGAAATCGTATACCGGAAATCGCCCTCAAGTTTTCTCCAGGAAGCACTGAATTCGAAGCCCCGGTTCTGGATTCTGGCAAGATTGGACCAGGCGCCGATCGTTTCGGTAGGACCATAGGCCACATATTTCCCGAAAGTAACCGAGATGGGTTTCTTAACCAGCATATCCTTCTGGTTCTTGATATAGTATTCGGCCGTAAACTGAAGCCGGTTCGCGAATGCATCCAGGTCGATGCCGATATTTGTCATTTCCGCAGCTTCCCATTTGATGTAAGGGTTTTCCTGGTATGATGAAGAGGCACCTCCCAACCAAAGGTCCTGGTTAATCCCAAAGGCATACCTGCTGTTTTTCAGCGGGTCGATGAGGGCAAAGAACTGGTAATCCTGAAGATTCTCATTTCCTGTGATACCCCATCCGACTCTTAGTTTGAGAAGGTTGATCTGCCGGACATTGGTGAGGAAGTCTTCGTTGATCTTCCATCCGGCTGAGAATGAGGGAAACCTCCCATAGCGTCCGCCCAGCGGACCAAAACGGGTAGAACCGTCGATTCGCATACTGGCGGTGAACAGGTATTTATTGTTGAAATTGTAATTTATCCTCCCCAGGACGGATTCCACCCGGTGCTGACCTTTGCCTCCGCCAACAGTGAATGCTTCTTCGGCCTGGTCTAAAACGGCAAGGTTCTCATTTGTGATGTGTCTTCCCGTGGGACTGTTCCACAACCATGACATGTTCGTACGCTCATATGCCGCCATGAGAGTGATGTTATGGTGGTTGAAGGCGTGGGTATAATTCAGTATATTGGTGGTGAGGATATCCTGGTTATATTCGTTTTTTTCATAAAGTTTATTGATGTCATTATCCCTGAGCCGGAGATTTCCAAAGGTATAAACCGGCGTCCACTGCCTCGTAAGCCGCGTCCTCAGATTTGCTCCGAGTCTCAGTGTGTAAGTGAGCCCGGGCAGGATGTCAAGTTCCGCATAAATAGAAGACAGAATACGGGTTTCATCGAAGGTGCTCTCATTCATCATCTGTTCGCCCACCGGGTTTGTTCTTTCGTTGTTTCCCGTGAGTGTGTCGACCGGACCACCGTATCCCCCGATGGCTGTGGAATCGTAGATATGCATAAGAGGGGAATCGACGAGGACTGCCTGCCAGGGTTTTCCATTGGTGTAATGAGCCTCGTCGTCAACCATGAGTTTAGTAAGGGCTATGGATTCTCCCAGTTTCAGTCGTTCCCCTACATTGAAATCCGAATTTCCACGAAGGGTAAAACGCTCCATGCCGGTATTGATGAGGATACCTTCTTCGTTGGCGTAATTTCCGGAAATAAAATAGCTGCTGCTTTCGCTCCCGCCCGAAACGCTCATGTTATAGCTTTGCGTCTTCCCGATACGGGAAATGGCATCCTGCCAGTCGGTATCGGTATCCAGGTTATTGTTTGCCGCCCTGGCAGAATCGGAATAAACATTCGTAAAAACATCAGGACGGGTGGGATTCCTCGGAATATATGCCGCATAGGCATCCTTCATAAACCCAACGTACTGTTCGGTATTCATCAGGTCGTAGGTATGGGGAACGAAAGCCAGCCCCGCATTGCCCCCAATGCTGAATTTCGTTTTTCCCGATTCGCCTTTTCTGGTAGTGATCAGTATAACACCATTGGCACCGCGGGCACCGTAGATGGCTGTTGCGGAGGCATCTTTAAGGACCTGCATCGATTCAATATCATTCGGGTTCAGTGTGGTAAGTACTTCGGATCCGACGGAGATCCCGTCAACAACAAAAAGGGGTTCACTGCTGAGGCTTATGGAGCCTATGCCTCTGACCTTCACCGTTGCTTCGGAACCCGGCCGGCCGGAAGTGGCCATGACATTGACTCCGGCAGCTCTTCCCTGGAAGGCGTTTGAAAGTGTGGTGAAATTTGATTTATTCATTTCGTCTACATTGACCACGGCTATTGAACCTGTGAGATCTTCTTTCTTCTGCGTGCCATACCCCACAACAATAACCTCCTCCAGGTTGGTGAGGTCCAGGTCCAGTCCCACATCAACAGTGGATCGGCCTTCTACCTGCACTTCCTTTGTTTTGTACCCTACAAAAGAAAAAACAAGCGTAACATCTCCGGAGGATGCACTGAGCTCGTAAACGCCGTTTAAATCGGTTATAGTACCGTTTGTCGTTCCTTTGATGGCAATGGTGGCACCCGGCACGGGTTCGCCCGACCCGCTGTCGGTGACTTTTCCGCTGATCCTGAAGTCCTGTGAATATGCACTCAGGAAGAAAGTGAACATTAAAATGAAGGATAGAAAAATCCTTCGGAGGTGATTCCTCTTCATGAGACAATAGTTTTTAGTTAGTCGGTTTGCCTTTAAAATTCCTTATCTAAAGTAAGGAATATTTATCATACTGTATAGGAAAATTCCGGATTTTTAAGTCGTAATTTTTTGGCTGTGAGATAGAAGAACCAGGAACCCAAAGCCATGAGAAGATGGGAAATATCGAAATAATTGAACCACTTGTCGATCGATATTTCATTCATGAAAATTACTGCCGAGATCATGGCAAAACTGATACCGGCAAGCATGTATTTACTGGCTTCATTCCGGGTTTTTATATAAATAAACAGGTGAAGGGGGGTGTTTATGACAAGCAGCCCGAAAGCCGAATGGATCTCGACAAACAGGAAATTCAGGGTTCCGAAGGTCAGGGTCACAAAGACCAGGAGTTCGATGATATTCGCCCGGTCGAGGAATACACGGAGCCTCGGTTTCAGCATAGGTTTTGCATACTCGATGGATGCTCTTTCCAAAAGAGAAATAGACAACATGCTGGTCAGCCACCCGGGTAATTTCCATTCAAAGCTGAAAGCGTAAAGAAACCCGTGGCCGATAATGCCTCCGATGGCTGTGGCCATGCCCATGGAGAGGAAGAAAAAACTGAAGTACCGGATATATAATTCCTGCCTTTCCAGTCTGAATAAGTTAATGAGGGCATAGAAACAAACCCCCGATACAAGCAGGTCTGTCATCGTTGTCACAGGTTCCAGGATCCGTAAACCCGAAATTTCAACATAGGTCATAGATTCCATACTATTTCTAACGATTGCCCGGTTGATTTTGTTTGAGAACTCTTGGAGCTTCAGATTGTTTACAGAAGAAAGGCGAAAGAAGGGAGAAAGGATAAAACCAAAAACCAAAAACCGAGAACTGAGAACTGAAAACTGAAAACTGAAAACCAAAAACCAAAAACCAAGATAAAGGAATCAATTTAACTCACCAATGAAAAGGATATTTAATCACAAGCTAAATCAATTCACCAAATCAACAAATCACCAAATTCTTCGGGGAGTTTCACCACAGATTTCACAGATTATCACAGAAAAAGTTGTTTGATATGGTTTGATATGGTTTGATATGGTTTGATCTGGTTTGAAATGGTTTGAACTCCATTCACCAAATCACCAAATATTCTTTATTCATAATTATCCGCACAAATCCATTAAATTATTGTTCCTCTTCTACTTCACCAAATCACCAAATCACCAAATATTCTTTATTCATGATTATCCGCACAAATCCATTAAATTATTGTTCCTCTTCTACTTCACCAATTCACCAAATCACCAAATCACCAAATAAATAATCCCATGAAAAAAATCGGAATCATCGGCTCGGGCCCTGTGGGTCATGCTCTTGCAACAGCATTCGCAAACCGGGACTATGAAGTCATGATCGGGTCGAGGGACCCTGAAAAGCTTGAAAAATGGATCTCGGATGAAGGTCCCGACGTGAGGGCAGGAACTTTTAGCGATACTGCTAAATTCGGAGAGATTATCGTTCTGGCAGTGAAAGGTACGGTTGCCGAAAATGCGCTGGATATTGCAGGGAAGGAAAACCTGAAGAACAAAACCATCATCGATACCACCAATCCTATTGCAGATGCACCTCCCGAAGACGGGGTGATCAGTTTTTTTACCGACTTAAACGGATCATTAATGGAAACCCTTCAGAATAAATTTAAAGAAGCCCGGTTTGTCAAAGCTTTTAATTCGGTCGGAAACAGCCTTATGGCGGATCCCGGTTTCGGCAGCATAAAACCGACGATGTTCATTGCCGGAGATCATAAAGGATCGAAGGAAGAGGTAAGGGACATACTTGATGAATTCGGATGGGAGACCGAGGATATGGGAAGTTCAAAAGCTGCGAGGGCCATCGAACCACTTTGCATACTGTGGTGCATCCCGGGAATCCTGGAGAACAGGTGGAATCATGCTTTCAAGCTGTTAAAAGGCTGATATAGTGCAATAAAAAATCCGCCTTTACAAACGTTAAAGCGGATCGGTATTACCAGGAATTCGCCGGTCATTTCAGATCATCCGGGAAGGCCGGCAGGAGAGTGATTTGCCTCAATTTCCGGGGATAAACATTTTTTTTGCGCAGGGATCAGTAGTTATAGCCGTCGTCGTAAAAGCCGCCGTCACTCCCAGGATCATCGAAATCATCATCACCATCCTCGCCCATGATACCCAGGTTCTTGATATCTTCATCGCTGAAACTATCCATCTCTTCAATATCATTCTCCTCCTCTTCATAGATATCATACTTCTCTTCGAGTTTCTCCACAGCTTCCTCTGAAAATATGAACTCTGCCTTCATATCTTCGAGAGCATCGATAATGGAAGGGTTAAAACAGAAACTCGGATTTTCAAGGATACACTCTTCGACGTAATCCGGGTCCTTGTCAAAAACGTCTTTCAGCGTTCTGCCGCTATACTCACCAAAGTCCAGCTTACTGTTCAAACTGTATAATTTCATGACAATGTGTTAATTATAATTATGGTTTTGTTAGTGTTACATGTGAACGAATTCAATGACAAATATATTTTTTTTCGTTTTTCCAAAAACTTTTTTTAATCAAATTATCGAAAAAAATTGATTTTCCCGGAATACCTTGTATTTCAGTGGTTTTCGGCAATCTTTTCCCTTTTCCAAAATAACATGATTCGCCATCAAATCCGGTGCTTTCTCGTTTTTGCTTTTAACGGTTAAGGTTCAGGATAGTTTTATGTATTCTCATTTTTAACATCACAGTACCTCAACCGGGTACTATAAACATTGCCGGAAATAATTTATTGTTGGTTCAAATGAGATTTTTTCCCGCCGGGATTGTTGCAGCAGTTGTAACTTCCTGAAGGGAAAACCGGAAAGAAGGCAATTGCGGATCAGTCCTTATCCGGTTTTCTGAAATAAACCTCCTGTGCAGGCATCCCCGTCTTCACCGGATTTATGATCCTGAGATCATAGAGGTCTTTCCGGCGGTCCTTGAGAATCCTGACCGATCCGTGGTTATGGAGTTCCATCAACAGATCCAGGTCAACATCCACGATCAGGGTCATTTCGGTATTAGGCGTAGCTTCGGTCTTGACCCCGTTGGTGGGAAACGGAAAATCGGAAGGCGTAAAAACGGCCGACTGTGCATACTGGATATCCATGTTGGAAACCCGGGGAAGATTTCCCACACAGCCTGCGATCGAAACGTAACATTCGTTCTCGATTGCCCTGGCCTGGGCACACCGGCGTACCCGCATATACCCGTTCTGTGTATCGGTAAGGAAAGGCACAAAGAGAAGTTGCATTCCCTGGTCGGCAAGCAAACGGGAGAGCTCCGGAAATTCAACATCATAACAGACCATGATGCCGATCTTTCCGCAATCGGTATCAAAAATCCTGATCTCGTTCCCTCCGACCATCCCCCAGGAATTCATCTCCGACGGGGTAATATGGATTTTTTCATATTTATCCCAGGTACCGTTCCTCCGGCACAGGTAACCGATATTTTTAAGCTTATCCCCATCCATATAAGGCATGCTGCCCGTGATAATATTTATATTGTAGGAAATGGCCAGTTCTGAAAATCTTTTCCTGGAGGGTTCGGTATATTCGGCAAGTTTTCTTATCGCGTCGGCCTCCGGAAAATCATTGAACCTCGCCATTAGCGGGGCGTTGAAAAATTCGGGAAAGAGTACGAAATCACTCTGGTAACCACTGATGGCGTCAATAAAGAATTCAACTTGCTCGAATAATTTGTCCATGTCTTCGAAATGTCGCATCTGCCATTGAACAAGTCCGATCCGTACCACGGACTTCGTCTGGTTGATCTGGTTCGGTTTATCCTGAAAGTAAAGATTATTCCATTCGATAAGGGTCGCATATTCAAGAGATTCCTTATCACCCGGCAGGTACCCTTTCAGGATCTTGCGAACATGAAAATCGTTGGAGAGCTGGAATGTAAGAATGGGATCATAGATCTCCCGGTGTCTCACCCGTTCAATATATTCCCGGGGCTTCATCTTATCCGCCATGGCGGCGTAGCCCGGGATACGGCCACCGGCAACTATACTCCTGAGATTAAGCCTCTCACACAGTTCCTTGCGTGCATCGTACATTCTCCGCCCCAGTCTCATCTCGCGGTTGCCGGGATGGACGAAAATCTCTATCCCGTAAAGGACATCCCCCGCCGGATCGTGTGTACTGAAGGTGTAATTTCCGGTGATCTGAAGGTAGGTGTGATTATCCCCGAATCTGGCATAATTGACGATGATAGAAAGTGCTGTTCCCACTACTTTGCCGTTCACCAGGATACAGATCTGGCCTTCGGGGAAAATCTCAAGGAGCCTGGAAATGTGGGATTCTTTCCAATATGCCCCTTCCCAGTTGGCATAGGCTTCGATCATGGAATCTTTCAGCTCAAGGTAATCATTGATTTGCAGGTTTCTCAGTTCGATTTTCTGTTCAGTATGATCGGTCATAGAAAGGGGCTCAATTATGTATCTTCATTATCCGTTACGTTATTATAACAAAATTATTGTGCTTTTGATCAACGGACGGTCGGTCGCGGGATGATTTCACGGCAGGCTGCGCTTCAGTCTTCTCGCCAGGAAGTAAACCGTAAGAAGGATGATGAACAGGCCTGACGTGAAGAGCAGCCAGTTGAAGGAATGTGGAATATATCTCATGGCCAGATCGTACAGCGGACGCTTATCCGGCAGGTTGAATATTTCCCTGAGGGTGTAGTTTGAAAGAATGAAAGCCGAATAATCCCAAACAAAGGCAAGTATGAGAATGAGGGAGCCCGCGACAAGCCCGGTCCATTCCCCGAAATTCAACACTACCCTGATTCCACTGGAAGAGAAATGCGCGATGACTCCAGCCAGGAGGATCATGGTAAGGGAGACCAGGACAGGGGTGATCACAGGTCCCACCCAGGTGGAAGGGATAAGGAAAAGGATATCCCAGGTCATGAATGATTCCGGCCAGCCGACCAGGACTTTCAGAAAAATGTAATAAAAGATATCCCATACCGCGAAACAGTAGATGAAACCGGCAAACCGTTCGGCCGGATACCGGCCCGCCAGGATGCCGGCGGAAAGAAGCATAAGGACAGTGGCCGCTTCCCGGAAGATCTCTGTGAGGGCGAGTCCCTGTTCAATGGGGGCCAGTGGAAAGGCAAATCCCGCCGGGTACATGATCTTCCGCAGGTAAATAACCACTGCAGCCTCGAAAAATCCCATGGCCACAGAGAAAATCGTTATCCAGATGATTTTTTGTCTCATTCTGATCATTTTATTGTGCGCTCTGAAGATGAATATGGAACGCGGTCCGTACCGGTACATCATCTTCACGGCGATGGATCAATTGCCTCAATCTCCTTCAATCTCCCATAAAACTATTAAAAATCCCGATAAACCGGAAGCCGCAGACGGGATATTGCTAAATTTGCCGCACGGAATGTCCGGGTACATAACGGGAAGCAACATTCAACACCGGTTATTGTTACTATCATAATTTAACAGATTATCCATGGAAAATGATCTGATAACCCTCGCTGATGTCAGGAAGAGTTTCGGCAATGTACATGCCGTCAAGGGCGTGGATTTCGCCCTTGCCAGGGGTGAATATGTTGCACTGCTGGGTCCGAACGGCGCCGGTAAAACCACATTGGTGGAAATGATCGAGGGCATTCGTCATCCCGATCACGGGGAAATCCTGATAAAGGGCAAAAAACTGAAGGATAATAAAAATGAACTATATAACATCCTCGGCATTTCCTTTCAGGAAACCAGATTTTTTGAAAAGATCACAGTGGCCGAAACATTGCAGATGTTTGCCACTTTTTACGGCATGCCCAAAGAAAAAGTGAATGTGGTGATGGATATCGTCGGTCTGACGGAAAAAAGCAAGGCTTTCACCAAGAATCTGTCGGGTGGGCAACGCCAGCGCCTCGCGCTTGGAATCGCAATTCTGAACGATCCCGAGATCCTCATCCTGGATGAGCCTACGACCGGTCTCGATCCCACAGCACGCCACGAGATCTGGGACATTCTTATGAACCTTAAACGGGACCACAATGCCTCTCTCATCCTCACCACGCATTATATGGAGGAAGCGGCCTTCCTCTGCGACCGCATCATTATCATGGACAGGGGAGAAATCATTGCTGAAGGGACGCTAAATGAATTACTTGCAAAGGAGAATATTCACAATGTGGCAGAATTCAGTGTCTCAGGGCAAATACCCGAATCGATCAAAAACCGCAAAAACGGGCTGGCCATTTCCTGGGACGAGACTGCAAAACGCGCACGTTGCGAGCTCACCGACGTCGCCCGCGATCTGCCTTACCTCTTTGATCTTTTGGAAAAGAACAACGTGAGCATTTACGATTTTGATTTCAGAAAACCTACACTGGACGACCTCTTCCTGAGGAAAACAGGACGCCGGCTTTCAACCTGAACCCCTCATAAAGTCTTGTTATTATGTTTAAAAAAGAACTCTGGCAACTTATCGTTATTCATATTAAAGAGCTCATCCGCGAACCCGGTGTTATTTTCTGGGGAGTGGGTTTTCCCATTCTTATGGCCTGGGGACTCGGCATAGCCTTCAACAATAAACCCAACGTCCGGAAAGATGTAGCCTTTATCAATCCCTCCGGTCATTCCCGGCTGATGAATTTCCTGGATCAGAATGCCACAGCCGGATGGTCTTCCGACTCATTGCGAACCTACAACATCACGGTCAATGACAGCATCTTTGGGAAAACAACCTTCCGGTTCATCCCGTTGAGCGACAACCTGGCGATCCAGGGGATAAAGCGGGGAAAGTTTCAGACTCATCCTGGAAAGCCGGGGAGATAATATCATATACCATCTCGATCCGGCCAATCCCGATGCCAGGACACTGCAGCTTCAGATCAGCAACCTGCTGGATGCAGATCATCCCCGTCAGGCCGTAAATCATGCCGAAATTATTCCCATGAAATTACAGGGCACCCGGTATGTGGATTTTCTCGTACCCGGACTTCTTTCGCTTACGGTAATGATGGCCTGCATGTGGGGAATAAGTTATACCATCATTGAACGCCGGAAGGGTAATATGCTCAGGAGGATGGTCGCAACCCCCATGAACAAGGGGAATCTTCTCATGGCTCATATGGCAGCCCGGCTGTCGATGACCTTCATCGAAGCTTCCCTTCTCCTGCTGTTCGCAAACCTGTATTTCGATATCAGACTTCAGGGCAGTCTTATAGCTCTCTTCCTCGTATTCATCACCGGCAACGTGGCTTTCACCGGCATTGCCGTCCTTTTTTCTTCGCGGACTTCGAAGACCGAGATCGGTAATGCCATCATCAATCTTGTGACTATGCCGATGATGATCCTCTCCGGCATTTTTTTCAGCTACCAGAATTTCCCCGAATGGACGATCCCGATCATCAGGAAACTGCCCCTTACGATGGTGGCGGACAGCTTCCGGAGTGTTATCAACGAAGGTGCGGGGATCCCGCAGGTGTTGGGCAATATAGCTATCCTGGGCGGGATCGGTATTGTAACATTGTTTGCCGGGATGAAGATTTTTAAGTGGTACTGACCAGCTTGAACAGCAGGCGTATCAAATGCACGGTAATGTTCCGGCAGTTTTTGAGCCTATTGGTTTTATGTAGTCATTTCCCTTTGTTAATGTTTCTGAATGAGCATTTTTAAATTCTCAGTTGTCCGCCATCAGTAATGAAACAACCCTAAAACTAAAACAAGCCATGAACAAGGAAAAATTGATAAGGACCGCTTTGATACTGAGTGTAATTACCATCGGATACAATATTATCGAAGGCATTGTATCCATATTTTTCGGATTGGATGACGATACGCTTACCCTCCTTGGTTTCGGGCTCGACAGCTTCGTCGAGGTGATGTCGGGTGCGGGGATCCTGCATATGATTCTTAGGATGAAGAGATCGGGTTTGCAGGATGTCATCTCTGGGGATAAATTTGAACGGCAGGCGCTGCGTATTACCGGGATCTCTTTTTATATTCTTGCCGCCGGGCTTGTGGGAGGTTCCGTTCTCCAGATCATACGTCATTCCCGGCCATCGACAACTCTGGCAGGGATTATAATTTCGCTTATATCGATCCTGAGCATGTATATCCTGATGGATCAAAAACTGAAGGCCGGCAGAGCACTAAAGTCGAATGCCATCATTGCCGATGCCAACAATACAAAAGCCTGTTTCTACCTGTCCTTTGTCCTGTTGGTCTCGAGTGTCCTTTACGAGTGGCTGGGCATAGGATGGATCGATGTGGCTGGGTCCATCGGCATAGCCTGGTTTGCTTTTTCAGAAGGCAGGGAGGCGTTTGAAAAAACAGAAGACGGTGAGGGACTGTCTCACCAGGTCGGCAAAATGGATTGAAAATTTCTCTTTCTGTTTCCCACTCCCCATAGTCTTTCATCCTGCTTTCTCTACTTTCCCTCATTCTGCACTTCCTTTTACCATTTAATTAACAAAGTAATCCCGGTTTAACGAAACAAATCTATGATTATCACTATTGTAACATTACAATGCGACATCCCTGAAATACTCTTTTATTTTGAAGATCATGAAAATTTCCCCTGGAATCCTTTTAAACCTGGCCGGCCTGGTCCTGAGCATTTCTTTCCTGCAGGCCCAGCTCCCCGGCAGGGCGGAAGATATCGCTCCCCTTCTTTACGGGGAAACGATTCCCGACTCCTCCCTTATCTCGACTGACGGAAGCATAATTAAACTCTCGGCCGTATTGGCAGGTAAACCTGCGGTTCTTATCTTTTACCGGGGCGGATGGTGCCCCTACTGCAATACGCAGCTGGCAAATATGCAGGGAGCAGAAACCGAAATAGTAAACCTGGGTTACCGTATTGTGGCGGTGAGTCCCGATTCGCCCGAAAGTCTCAAAACCACAGGCGATAAACAAAATCTGGCCTACAGCCTGTATTCCGACCCGGGGGGAGCCCTGATGACTGCCGCAGGCATTGCCTTCAGCGCTCCCGAACGATACGCTGAACGGCTGAAGAATTATTCGGACGGAACAAACCCCGGGGTACTCCCGGTACCCTCCGTTTTTGTGGTTGACAAAACCGGAAAGATATTTTTTGAATATATAAACCCGGATTACAGGACGCGGCTCAGCGCCGGACTCCTTTTAGCGGTGCTGAAGGAACTTACCGTAGAAATGAAGCACGAATGACGGGCCGGCGAATTTCGGTTATGGATTGTTGCTGTGCGGGTACTCTTTAACTGTAAAACCAATACTTCAAATGATATGAAACCGAAATTCCTTTTGATCTTTTTGACGGGTATCCTGATCCTGTCGAATTACGGGTTGACAGCCCAATCCGGAATGCCATCTGCAGAACCCGATCATCTTGTCGTACTCTGGACGAGCGATGACCCTTACCTTGCCGAGCGTGTGGCCCTGATGTACACGCATGCTGCTAAAACAGCCGGATGGTTCAAAGATGTTACCCTGATCATCTGGGGGCCGTCGGCGAAGCTGACGGCTGAGAATCTAAAGATACAGGAGAAACTGAAAGCTATGCAGGCTGATGGCGTTGTAATCGAAGCCTGTGTAGCTTGTGCAAGCGCCTATAACGTGGTGGATGATCTTAAAAACCTGGGCATCGAAGTAAAGGGAATGGGCAAGCCACTAACCGATTATCTGAAAAGCGGGGCTAAAGTACTTACTTTTTAGGTTTGAAATGGTTTGAAATGGTTTGAGATTGTTTGATATGGTTTCGGGGAGTTTCACCACAGATTTCACAGATTATCACAGAAAAAGTTCGAGGTGGTTTGAGGTTGTTTGAAATGGTTTGAAATGGTTTGAAATTGGTTTGAAATGGTTTGAAATGGTTTGAGATGGTTTGAAATGGTTTGATATGGTTTGAAATGGTTTGAAATGGTTTGATATGGTTTGAATGGTTTGAATGGTTTGAGATGGTTTGAGATGGTTTGAGATAATTCGTCTTAGAAGATTCTTTTCCCCGGAGGGGATTCATTGTATTAGCCACGGTCACGCCCGTGGTAAGGAGGACGCACGCATGGAAACCCCGGAGGGGTTTAATGATTGTGTTTCAGGTTGTTTCATGTGGTTCCAGATTGTTTCATGTGGTTTTAACTCCATTCAACAAATCAACAAATCAACAAATCACCAAATTCTTCAGGAGTTTCACCACAGATTTCACAGATTATCACAGAAAAAGTTCGAGGGGGTTTGAGGTTGTTTGATATGGTTTGAAATGGTTTGAAATCGTTTGAGGTGGTTTAATGTTGTTTGAGGTGGTTTGTCTTAGAAGATTCTTTTCCCCGGAGGGGATCCATTGTATTAGCCACGGTTACGCCCGTGGTAAGGAGGACGCACGCATGGAAACCCCGGAGGGGTTTAATAATTATGTTTCAAGTAGTTAGGTAGGTTAAGAATCATCATCCGTGAGAATCTGTTCCGATAGCCATCGGAATCCGTCCAATCCGTGTTCCTCTTCAACTCAACAACTCAACAACTCAACAATTCAACAAATTTAGGCTCAGACCCAACGCCTGTACCGGATCAGCAGTCCCCCGATCACAGCAAGCAATATGGAAACGGCCAGGATCCCGATAAAGGAATATTCGTTGTTCTCCAGGTGATTTGGGATGTTCATGCCGAAGAGGCTCGAAACCAGAGTGGGGATCATCAGGATCACCGTAACGGTGGTGAGCTGCTTCATCACAATGTTCAGGTTGTTCGAGATAATGGAAGCGAAGGCATCCATCATCCCGCTCTGAATGTCACTGTATATATTGGCCATTTCGATCGCCTGCCGGTTCTCGATGATGACGTCCTCGAGAAGCTCTTCGGAGTAGCTGTCCGGACGTATATATTTTGAATTCTTCAGGCGGGCCAGCAGGAGTTCATTGGCCCTGAGGGATGTGGTAAAATAAACCAGGCATTTTTCCATCTTGAGCAACCGGTGTAACTCTTCGTTACGGGTGGAACGCTCCAGGTCCTTCTCAATGCGGTTTGTCTGAATATTTATATTTTTAAGGTATTTATGATAGGAATTCGTCGTATGGAGGAAAATCGAAAGCAGGAAATCAATGCGGGTATCGGTCATGATGTTTTTGATGCGGTTGTTTTCCAGGTTCAGGATGATATCCACCTCCCTGATGCAGATGGAGAACACAAAACGGTCACCGATGATAAACCCGAGCGGGATTGTAGTATAGGGAACGCTGTCATGCTGATTGAAAACGGGTACGCGTATGATGATAAGCAGGAGGTTATCCTCGATTTCCATCCTTGACCGTTCGTCAACATCGAGAACATCCGAAAGGAATTCTTCTGGGATTTCAAATTTACTTTTAAGGAATTCGATTTCTTCGGTGGTGGGGGCAACAACGTTGATGTAGCTGTTATCCTGAAAACTGTCAAGCCTTGACAATTCTTTCCCGTATTTCCAGAAAGTAATCATAGCTGTACCTCTCTTTAGAGTCCCGCTGAGGCAAACTGGTGATTACCATGCAGGACAGGTTAAAAATCAATGCTCGTTTCCGCGTGATAGTCGTCCATAACTCTTTTTGTTTAAGACGTGCAAATGTAGGTATTTTAAGTCAATACCCGGCGCAGAAAAATCTTTTTTTTGTTCTGCAACCTTGTACAATTCCGTTCCGGCGCCTCGTTCACGATGATCGCCTGTCATCCGGAGATTGATAGAATAGGGAAGGTTATTATTTTGCTTTTGGAAATATTCCGGGAAAATGGACCCCGCCTTTTACGCGAAATTTTTATAAGTTTTAACGTTTTTTCGGCGATCTTGTTCAGAAATTCAGGATCCGGTGAATTTCCTGCACCGTTCGATCCTCTCCGAACGTTCCATCGAGTAAACGCCGGCAATCCTGTCGACGTACTCCAGCAGCAGCAGGGCTTTCCGGTACCTGTCAAGCGCCTTCTCCCGGGCACCGGAAAGATTAAGGAATTCAGCTTCCTCGTAAAGCAGGGTGGCTATCATCTCGGTCCTGTCGGGAGATGAAGAATCATCAGCAGTGACTTTACGGAACAGCACCTCAGGATCCAGTCCTGCCAGTTCGTAATAAAATCCGGGAAGTTTGTCAAGGGTGGTCCGGATAAGATCGAGGGCTTCCTCGTAATCCTTCTTCACCCGAAAGCCGAGAAGCGCTGCAAGTACGATCCCCAGCTGTTCAAAGTAACGCATCATATAGTCTTTACGGGGCATGGTACAGGTAGATTTATATACCCAAAGCTACGGAATATTTGTTGATTGATTTGTTGAGTTGTTGAATGGAGCTGAAACCACCTGAAACAACTCTTTCTGTGCTAATCAGTGAAATCTGTGGTGAAACTCCCCGAAGAATTTGGTGATTTGTTGATTTGTTGATTTGGTGAATGGAGTTCAAACCATCTCAAACCACTTCAAACCATCTCAAACCATCTCCGGTCACTCTTTTTCTATACTCTCAATCATTTTCTCACTGATATCCCATAATTGTTCCGCAACGTCCTTATCGTAGGTAATATCTTTGGACCGGATGGGCCTTTTATCCGTGAAATATTTTCCGCTTACTCCTTCCACATCCGGGGATGTAGCAAGCCAGATCACGGTTTCGGCCCCTTTCTCCACCTTCCTCATAAAAGGTTTGACGAAGGCGAAGAAGATACCCCACATCCCGTTGAAGTCATCTCCGAAACGGGTATTCACCGAGCCGGGATGAACAGCATTGACGGTGACCTTCGTTCCCTGAAGCCTTCTTGCCAGTTCGTAGGTGAAAATGATGTTGGCAAGTTTCGACTGGCTGTAGGCTTTGAAAGCAGAGTAACCATCCTCAAGATTGATATCCTCAAAGTGGATCATTCCCGCTTTTTGTGCCTCGGAGGCCACGTTGATTATGCGCGCAGACGGGGCGGCTTTGAGGTTCTTCAGAAGACTGCTTGTAAGCATGAAATATCCGAGGTGATTCAGGGCGAAAGTCATCTCGATGCCTTCTGCACTCTGGTATCTTTTGGGAAAAATCATTCCCGCACAGTTGATCAGAATGTCGATGACAGGATACCGGGCTCTGAGCTCTGCTGCTGTCTTCCGGATATCATCCATGACCGACAGGTCGGTCACATAGAGGTCAACGTTCTTATTTCCCGTTTCATTCCGGATATCCTCAACGGTAGTTTCCCCGAGGGAAGCATTCCTGGCCAGGAGGACAACCCGGTATCCCCGTGCGGCAAGTTCCCTGGCTGTATATTTCCCGATCCCCGAGGTGCTGCCGGAGATCACTGCAGTCTTATCTTTCATCGTAGTAACATGTTTAGCTTTTAACAATTGCGGGAATGTTTGGTTTCAAAGATCGTTTACCATCTTGTGGGATATTTGTAATAATGGAACCCCTCCGGGGTAGGGGAAACCATGGCCTTTCTTACCACGGGCGTAACCGTGGCTAATACAATGAAACCCCTCCGGGGTGCTGGACGTGTGGCCTTTCTTACCACGGGCGTAACCGTGGCTAATACAATGAAACCCCTCCGGGGTGCTGGACGTGTGGCCTTTGTTACCACGGGCGTAACCGTGGCTAATACAATGGAACCCCTCCGGGGTGCTGGACGTGTGGCCTTTGTTACCACGGGCGTAACCGTGGCTAATACAATGGAACCCCTCCGGGGTGCTGGACGTGTGGCCTTTGTTACCACGGGCGTAACCGTGGCTAATACAATGAAACCCCTCCGGGGTGCTGGACGTGTGGCCTTTGTTACCACGGGCGTAATCGTGGCTAATACAATGGAACCCCTCCGGGGTGCTGGACGTGTGGCCTTTGTTACCACGGGCGTAACCGTGGCTAATACAATGAAACCCCTCCGGGGTGCTGGACGCTTGGCCTTTGTTACCACGGGCGTAATCGTGGCTAATACAATGAAACCCCTCCGGGGTGCTGGACGCTTGGCCTTTGTTACCACGGGCGTAACCGTGGCTAATACAATGGAACCCCTCCGGGGTGCTGGACGTGTGGCCTTTGTTACCACGGGCGTAACCGTGGCTAATACAATGAAACCCCTCCGGGGTGCTGGACGCTTGGCCTTTGTTACCACGGGCGTAACCGTGGCTAATACAATGAAACCCCTCCGGGGTGCTGGACGCTTGGCCTTTGTTACCACGGGCGTAACCGTGGCTAATACAATGGAACCCCTCCGGGGTGCTGGACGTGTGGCCTTTGTTACCACGGGCGTAACCGTGGCTAATACAATGAAACCCCTCCGGGGTGCTGGACGCTTGGCCTTTGTTACCACGGGCGTAACCGTGGCTAATACAATGAAACCCCTCCGGGGTGCTGGACGCTTGGCCTTTGTTACCACGGGCGTAACCGTGGCTAATACAATGGAACCCCTCCGGGGTGCTGGACGTGTGGCCTTTGTTACCACGGGCGTAACCGTGGCTAATACAATGAAACCCCTCCGGGGTGCTGGACGCTTGGCCTTTGTTACCACGGGCGTAACCGTGGCTAATACAATGAAACCCCTCCGGGGTGCTGGACGCTTGGCCTTTGTTACCACGGGCGTAACCGTGGCTAATACAATGAAACCTCTCCGGGGTGCTGGACGCTTGGCCTTTGTTACCACGGGCGTAACCGTGGCTAATACAATGAAACCCCTCCGGGGTGCTGGACGTGTGGCCTTTGTTACCACGGGGGTAACCGTGGCTAATACAATGGATCCCCTCCGGGGAAAAGAATCTTCTAAGACGAACCACCTCAAACCACCTCAAACCATATCAAACCATTTCAAACCACCTCAAACCACCTCAAACCACCTCAAACAATCCTCAAACCATTTCAAACTATTTCAAACAAACCTCAAACAACATCAAACAACCCTCAAACAACATCAAACAACATCAAACCATTTCAAACCATTTCAAACCATATCAAACAACATCAAACCATTTCAAACAATCCTCCAACAATCCTCAAACCACCTCAAACAACACCTTCCTCTTTCTTCAAAGCCTTCCCCTCATTCCCAGGCAAATGGAAAGGCTTCAGACCGTGTATGCGCCTGTTTGAACAGGGATTCCATCTCTTTCACCAGGTCAGGGTGTGCCGCTGAAATGTCATGAAGCTCCTGTAGGTCCGTATCCAGATCATAAAGTTCAATATGTGATTCGGGATCTTTCTGGACATTCAGCCTGACGGCTTTCCACTTGCCTTTCCGGATGGCTTGTTTCCCTCCCTGTTCATGGAATTCCCAGTACAGGTAAACGTGCTCTTTCTGCCCTTCTTTACCCGTCATTACCGGGAGGAAGGAAACCCCGTCTGTCTCTTTCCCGTCGTCCGTATCCAACAAGTCCTGTACAGTTGCGAACATGTCGCCGAAATAGGAAATATGATCGCTCTCACTGCCAGGGGCGATCTTCCCGGGCCAGGATGCAATGAAGGGAACACGGATGCCTCCCTCGTAGAGATCCCTTTTTACCCCACGGAGAGGACCGTAACTGTCAAAATAATCCGGATCTGCGCCACCCTCGACATGCGGACCGTTGTCACTTGAGAATATCACAATCGTATTTTTTTCAATCCCGTATTTTTTCAGAGCCGCCATAATCTCCCCGACATACAAATCCAGGCGAGTCACCATAGCTGCAAAAACCGCATGTCCTTCATCCTGCGAAGCATATCCGAACAGATCATACCCCGGAGCGAAATAATTATTTCCCATGTAGCTTTTTTCGGGAGTGAACTTACCGCGGAACCGCGCGAGGATTGAATCTCCGGGAGCTATGATCTCGGCATGAGGGACCGGATATGGCAGAAAGAGAAAAAATGAGGAATCCCGGTTTCGGGCTATGAACTCAAGGGCTTTCCTGTTTATGATATCGGCGCTGTACTCATTTAATTCTCCCCGGGAATTGTCCAGGCTGTCGACCTTGCCGTCATCCCATAGAAATGCAGGATAATACCTGTGGGCCATTGATTGGGAATAGTACCCGAAAAAGTGATCAAATCCCTGCGACTGGGGATCACCCTCATTGAAAACCGATCCAAGGCCCCATTTTCCGAATGCAGCTGTTATATACCCTGCATCATGAAATAGTTCGGCCAGCGTGTAGATGGAATCCGGGAGGGGATACTGTCCAAGCGGTTCGACCCGTTTATTGCCTCTTACAATAGTGTGACCCGTATGGTGCCCGGTCATGAGTACGGAACGCGACGGGGCACAGACGGTGCTCCCGGCATAATGCTGGGTGAATTTCATGCCCGACGCGGCCAGGCTGTCCAGATTTGGCGTACTGAATTTCTTTTGTCCGTAACAGCTAAGATCCCCGTATCCCAGGTCATCTGCCAGAATATAGATCACATTGGGCCTGGGTTTATTTCCCCTGCTTTTTTCATGCACTCCCGTGCATGCTGAGCCTGTAATAGCCAGCATGCCAAGGATAATAAGCTTTTTTTTGTCTTTCATTTTTGAATTCTTCTGGATGGTTTCTCGGTTTTATCTTGCGTAACTCCATGATTTGTGATGCCGGGATTCGAAAAA
This sequence comes from uncultured Bacteroidales bacterium, assembly GCA_963771005.1. Taxonomy (GTDB): domain Bacteria; phylum Bacteroidota; class Bacteroidia; order Bacteroidales; genus DASQZK01. Next base: position 958,662 of record CAVYRO010000002.1, on the reverse strand, counting down.
GGAATGGTTTTTTGTTATTTTTCGTGCTTTCCGGGTATTGAAAATGTTAAAAAAGCATCGTCCAGGACCAATACCCAGTCGTTTCCACGTGCCGTTTCACCCGGGGGATCAAAGGATAGAATTCCTCCTGTGTTTTTAAATTCCCCGATCAGTGTCGATTGGCCATTCCGGGGATTGTACCACCAGGCCCGTATTTTTTGCATCCCGCCTTCCAGCCGGGAGGTTTCAATGGATACAGGTTTGCCGGTGGGGATGTAGACGAGGGCATACCCCGTGCCGGTACTCGCTGTAAGCCTTCCGGTAGGATCATAGACATTTTCCGCGAGGATGTCCTGTGCCGGTTTCCGGCTTTCAAATGGCCGGGAAAGTATCAGGTTTGCAATATATTGCATCTGGAAAGCCCCCGGTTCATCCAGGGCATCCTTCCATTCTTTGGGGTTCAGTTTCGTAAGTTGAGGATGAGGATTTTTCTCTTTATACATCTGCCACACGGGACCGCATCCGTAGGTATGCCCGCATGTGCCCGAAAGAACCGACCACCATGCCACCTGCCTTACATCAAATTCATCAAACCAGCCAGAGGCAGCATGCTCCGAATCATAATTCACGGGTGAAAGCTCATAGGCAGGTTCACTGTTCAGGGTAGGCTTTGGATCAGGCAGTATCCAGTCGTTATAGGCCATATCGTAGGCGCGCTCATTGTCATGCTTTTCGTGGTAGGAACCCCAGGTATACATATCGATCCAGGGATCCTTGCTGAACCATTTCGAAGCCGTTGTGTAACAGTGGTATGTCATAAATGTCTTCGACCAGCCGGCATGTCCGTCGAATGCATTCTCGCCGTTAACCCCGTCGGTGATGCCTTCCGCCATGGCCCGCCAGATATCCACCCCGTTTTCCCTTTCATCGGGAAGCCTGTCACCGCCCAGGATCCAGACGATATTGTCATTCATCTCCCGGAACCGGGAGCCGATAAAATGACCATACCGGTACCCTTGTTCTGGAGTGACGATGTCACGTTCCCTGAAACGCGGCGTCACGTATTCGCCCCAGCAGGGCAGGAGACCCATAATGAGGCCGTTTTTTTCAGCCTCGCGGAGGATGTATTCCACATGATCCCAATAGTCGTATTCGGCCGCGTTATCCGGGTTGTTCCCCGGCGTAGTATCCGGATTAAGCACTTCGCGGCCTTTCAAGGGCCAGTCTCCATAGTCATTTGGAGATTCGAAAGCTTCCAGTTCATACAGGGCAACCGCCTGGATGACATTAAATCCCTGTTCAGCCCTGTTCTTCAGGTAAAAAGCAGCTTCCTGCCGGTTTAATCGGTGAAAGAGTTCCCATCCCGTATCCCCGGTCCAGAAAAAATCTTTCCCCGACATGGTTTTCAGGAACCTGCCGTTCCCGGTTACCCGGAGGGGTTGGGAATGCAATGTTATCACGGACAGGAAGGCAAGGAAAGTAAGAAACAGTGATTTTTTTATACTCATGTCTGTACAGGGTCCAGCGGATAAAAATTCATCTTAAAAATACTAAATTTTCCGGCTATTTTCATTTCTTCATCAGGAAGTCGTAACAGGAATTCCGGTTAATGGATGACGCCCGGCATTCGGGAAGGAATCCCCGGTATGATGATGCGATACCAAAAATTTCTCCTTACTTCCGTAAAAATTTTCTCCTGGAATTCCGGGTGGCGTTGGAAGCATGGATATTTCCACCGCCCCAGTTCAGGCCTGATTTTCTCTCATGGAAAGGCGAATCATTCATACTCCAACCCGTGAATCCTTCCTTTTCGGCATTTGCAGAGCCCGGATCAGCATGGATATTTATTTTCCGGGCATTCATCATTTCTTCTTTTCTAAGATATAAAAAGTTTCCCGTTCGCAGACGGGAATGGCTTTTTTTCCTTTCTTTCCCCGTCTTCTCCCCGGAGATCCCGGTCTCCCGAATTAAAAGTTAGAACGATCATACAAAGATCATTACAGACAGGTATAGAATAAATATTCTGATTATCTGAATTTTATGGGTGATATTTTTCATCACCTTATATATTATGTGTACTTTCGCGGCTCATTTTCATTCTCATATATGTCAACATTCACAGAAATGGGCCTTTCGCCCGCATTACTCAAAAGTATTGAAGAACTCGGATTCATAAAACCTACTGCTGTACAGGAGAAGGTGATCCCACTGATACTTGAAACAAGAAGCGATATCACGGGATTGGCACAGACTGGCACGGGAAAGACTGCTGCATTTGGCCTCCCGCTGATCGAACAAATTGACCTGGATAAAAAATATGTGCAGGTATTGATACTTGCCCCTACGAGGGAGCTTTGCGTTCAGATATCCAAAGACCTCGTAACTTATTCCCTTTTCACAAAAGGACTTACAGTGGTACCTGTTTATGGCGGTGCACCCATCGACCAGCAGATCTCGGCACTCAGGAGAGGCGCACATATTATTGCAGCCACACCGGGAAGGATGCTGGACCTGATCAACCGCAAAGCTGCGGATCTTTCCGGGATCAGGACACTGGTGCTCGATGAGGCCGATGAAATGCTCAATATGGGTTTCCGCGATGAGCTCGACAGTATCCTTGAAAATACACCCGCAACGAAAAGGACGCTTCTGTTTTCCGCGACTATGTCGAAGGAAGTTTCCCGTATCGCTTCAAAATACCTGAACGAACCGGTAAATATCACGATCGGCAAACAAAACTCGGGCGCTGAGAACATCCGTCACATTTATTACCAGGTTCATGCAACCGACCGGTACCTGGCTCTCAAACGCATCGCTGACATCAATCCGGATATTTACGGCATCGTTTTCTGCCGCACCCGGATGGAAACCAAGGAAGTGGCCGATAAACTCATAAAGGACGGATACAATGCCGATGCGCTTCACGGTGATCTTTCACAATCACAGCGCGATCACGTAATGAAAAGGTTCAGGGAAAGATCCCTGCAGATGCTCGTTGCCACCGATGTAGCTGCACGCGGGATCGATGTGAATGATATCTCCCATGTCATCAATTACAATCTTCCGGAAGAACTGGAAGTATATACCCACCGCAGCGGTCGCACCGGCCGGGCCGACAAATCGGGAATTGCCATCTCCATCGTGAATTACCGGGAAAAGAACAGGATCGGCGATATCGCCAAAATGCTGGGACGGAAAATTGAAAAAATGCCGGTTCCGACAGGCGAGGAGATCTGTAAAAAGCAACTTTTCAACATGATCGACAGGATGGAAAACGTGGAGGTGGATGAAGTTCAAATTGCCCCGTTCATGGAAACCGTCATCAAAAAACTGGAATGGCTTAGCAAGGAAGAGATCATTAAGCATTTTGTCTCCCTTGAATTTAACAGTTTTCTCCAATACTACAGGGATGCCCCCGATCTGAATGAGAAAGCTGGTGAAAGGCAGGAATTCCGTGAAGGAAGAAAAGCCGGAGGAAGGAAGGACAGGGAAGTCCGCAGGGAGAAGGCGGGTTACAGCCGGTTTTTTATCAATCTGGGTAAAAAAGACGGCATCGCACCAAGAAATATCATCGGGATGATCAACGACAACACACATGACCGGGATATAAACATCGGTGCCATCGATATAAAGGACAGCTTTTCATTTTTCGAGGTAGGTCAGCGACATTCGGGATCTATCGTCGATTCATTTGTCAATAACCGGTATAAAGGCAGACGGGTAAGAGTCGAAATGGTTGAAGGAACCGGAAGCAGGGAGAATAAGGGAAAAAGGTGGAAGAACCGGTAATTTCCACCGGATTCCATTGAAAATCTTCATGGCAGGAATGAATACTTAGTATCAGAAAGAAAACTCGGTGACCCTTCGCCCTCTTGAATGAAGTCATCGGTCCCTGAGCGGAGCCGAAGGGTCATAGAGTTTTCTGGCAAACACTACTTAAATGATCAGCGGGCTTTTCCGACACGGAATGTGTAGCTTCCATAACAGGCATGCCCTGCCGGATCCAATCCCTCCGCCACCACCTCATACTCCGCATCTTCATCGGCAGTGAAAAATTCCCGGCTCGCTGTTCCATCCCCACCGGTCTTTACATCCGGCGCCCACAAAAGTATATTTCTGAAGTCGGGTTTCGAAGCCGGCACTTTAGCCTGTGAATAATCAGGTGGAACAAATTCATTCTGCCGCCGGGCGAAATGCATTCTCTTTCGAGTGTATGAGCCGTTATAATCCACATCCGTAAAATCATTGTTTAACGTATTGATGACGATGATGCCGTCAAACACTTCGCCGCCCAGGAAGTATTGTTTCTGAAAAACTTTTATTTCCCGGATCACGGAAGGAGGCAATGCCATGATAATGGAGGGGTCGAAAAGCGGAACCCCGTCAACCAGATAGAGCGGGTGATCACCGATGGTGCGGTTGGTCTGCCTGTCAATGACCTTAAGATAAGCCTGTTTCTCCTTGTGGAGGACCATAACGGGCGGTACGATCTCAAAGAATACTTCTTCGAGGAGGGGCAGCTCAACATAATTTTTCATCTGGATTGAAAAATCGGCGCTCCCGAAGAAATCGAAATCCCTGGTACAGCCGTTAACCAGTCTGGCATCTTCCAGATTATAGGAACGTCTCACCTGCCAGGCATAGTAGAGGCTGCTGAGGCTTTGGGTGAATTGCGGATCCATATTTTCCGGAAACTCCGTGAACCGCGAATATTCGGAAAAGTATTCATTTTCAAGATTGAAATAAGCATCCCGGATGGTATCCTCCGTTTTGACGATGACATCCCTTTCGCCGGTGAGATCGTGAACGGGAAAAGTGAAATGACCGTTATCCGAAGTCTTCTGCGGATACACAAGTGTACTGTCGCCGACAACCGAAAAATAAACGGGTGCACCGGGAAGAGGTTTTCCCTTTTTTTCAAGCGAACCGGAGACCAGTATACCGGAATGCTCATGAACATATTTCAATTCTCCCCGCTCACCCGGTCCTGAAAAGATCTGCTTTTCATACAATCTCATAAAAGCCGCTGCCTCGTAGGGATCGTCCAGGTTCCAGTCTGAAGCTATGGCTTTAAGTTCCGCGGGAATGACAAGGAAGGATGGCAGGGTAGTGCCGGGTACCGCATTTCCGCTTTTCTTTCTGACGGTAATTGCGAGCCGGGTGCTGACCGGTTTCCCGGCCTCGTCGGTTGTCCGCATGCTCAATTCCGCTCTTTCCCGGTTCCCGTAAAGCTTTTTATCCGATGAGACATTCACCTTCAGTTTCCCACCCGGACGAATATAGATAAAATTTTCAGCGATTGTTTTTCCGCTCTCCTGCCTGATCGTGAGCTTGATGAAACCTTCTCCGACCGTGGAATTTTCAATGATCACAGGGGGGGTGAAGGATCTCCGGATAACTTTACCGGGAGGGTCGGCTACGTTATGGATCTCAAGGGTTAATCCGGATGCTTTGACAACGGTATCATTCGATTCGAGACTGAGACCGAAACGTTCAAAGGAAGATTCCACCTTCAGGATGGTGCCTTTCTGCTGACTTATCACCAACGGATACCAGCTTTCCGCCCCGGGGATAACCAGGTAGTATTTCTGCGGACCGGGTATAAAATCAAACCAGGCCAGGTCCTTCCGGATAAAACGCGCCGTTACCACCGTATCATAGTACTGGTCTACAATCCAGGCTTTCCTGCCGGCTTCAGGCAACGGATCATTAAACCTGATATACACCCGGTTGTCAAGGTTCCTGTATATGGAATCCCCTTCGGGTAAAATACGGATCTGCGCATCGGCTGGGGAAACCTCCTTCACATCAGGATAATTGAACCTGCCTCCCTGGACCGGATTGAGGATAAGGAGCTTTTTTGTGAAAAAAGAACCGGCGCCGAAATTCTTCATATAGTTGGTATAGGCACGAAGAAGGTAAAAGCCGGAAGAGAGGTAGGAAGGAAGGGAAAGATTTCCTTCGCCGTATCCTTCCCGGAGAAGAAGAATGGTTTGAATTACCGGTTCATTGGCGGCAGTGAGAAGTTCAACGTAAACGACCTTCGAATCTTCATTCACCCGATTATCTCCGTCAAGGCATACGGGTCTCATCCAGATCTCCTCCCCGGCAAAATAAGTGCTCCGGTCGGTGGTCATGAATACGGATTCCATATTTCCCGCAAAGTCCTGCTGACCTTTGGCTAAGAGTGAAACAGCAAAAAGGATAAGGAACAGGGAAAGGATATATTGAATTTTTCTCATGGCGGGATATACCTCTTTTATTAAAACCTGAAATTGTAGGAAATGGTCACGATGGGTTCGGCGAAGATCGACATCTTATATCCCTGGGTGATATTTTCCTTGCTGATGAAATAGACCGAGTAGATGTTATCGCGTCCGGTGATGTTGTATACTGAGAGGCTCCAGAAACTATGGGCAAATTGATTGACTTTAAGGTTTCCGTCGAGGTTGACGGATAAATCCCACCGGAAGTAATCATCTACCCGGTATTCGTTTCTCATGGAATAATCGAGGAAGGTGCCGTTCCTGAACCGGTATCTGGCAACCGGGTAGGTTATGGGCCTGCCGGTTGAATACACGACATCCGTAGAGAGGCTGAATCGCCTGGAAAACCTGTAATTACCTACGACAGCCAGGGAATGCGGTTTGTCGTAAATTGCAGGGAACCACTTGTTACTATTTATTTTCTCCTCGGTATAAAAACCATTGGATTTTTCCAGGATGCGCGAGTAGGTATAACTCAGCCATCCGTTCAGTTTCCCGACGGGCTTTCTCAGCATAAATTCAACACCGTAGGCCTTCCCCCGCGTATTGATGATCTCTGTTTCCACATGCTCGTTCATCAGAAGTGTGGCAGCCACCTTATAATCCTTAAGTCCGGTTAGCCGCTTATAATAGGTTTCGACAGAAACCTCATAGATTCCGCTTTTGAAATTTTTGTATATGCCGAGGGAAATCTGGTCAGCCGTTTGAGGGGTGATATTATTATCGCTCAGTTTCCATGTGTCGGTGGGGGATACGCTGAAGGTATTGGACATGATATGGATGAATTGTTTCATCCGCGAATAGCCCATTTTTACAGAGAGATCCTTCTTCAGAAGATACCGGGCGGAAACCCTGGGTTCCAATCCGGAATAAAACTTGATGGACTTGAGTCCCGGATATGTGAGGGTATCCTGCAGGGTGGAAAGATCGTAAGGCAGGCCCTCTCTGTAGCTGAAGACGGTTCGGGGACCGAGGTAGTTGTAGAGGGAGAATCGCAATCCCCCGTTTATGGTCAGCCGGTTATTTACCTTGTATTCATCGCTTGCATAAACAGAATTTTGCAGGGCATGTTCGTTCCCGATCGTTTTTTTCTGTATGAGCGATTCCTCCCCGAGGGCACGCAGGTTTCCGGGCAAGAGATCATAATACACATTGCTGATTCCGAAGGTTAGCAGGTGGTCGTTCGTCCAGAAATAAGTAAAATCGGATTTCTGCTCATAGTAATTAATGTCATAATTCATGTTATAAGCTGCGGACGGTACTGCCTGGTCACCCAGGGTAAACCTGTAATTGCTGTATATCAGGTTGCTCGAAACATGGACCTGTGGGCTGAACCGGTGTTTCCATTCCAGGTTCATGATCCTGTTTCCGTAATAGTAGGACGTGTCCCTGTCATTTTTGTAGAAATAATCGTCGCTGTAATATCCGGAGATGCTTATGCTGTTGTTTTTGTTGAGATCATAGTCCACCTTAGCATTGAAATCATAAAAGGAGGCTTCACTTTTACGGATCGCCGGATTTTTGATACGCTTCAGGATCCAGTTGGAATAAGTCGTCCGTCCGCTTACGAGGAACGACAATTTTTCTTTGATGAGGGGTCCTTCCAGTTCAAAATTCCCGGTAAGCGGACTGATCCCGCCGCTGCCCGAGAAGGCGGTTTTATTGCCGTTTTTCACTGTCAGATCAAGCACAGAGGACAGTCTGCCTCCCATTTTCGCGGGTACCACGCTCTTATGCAGCTCAAAATCGCGGATTATATCCGCATTGAAAGCCGAGAAGAAACCCATGAGGTGGGAGGGATTGAAGACCGGGGCTTTGTCGAGCAGGATGAGGTTCTGATCGGCATTGCCTCCCCTGACATTGAAGCCTGTTGTTCCTTCACCTACCGACTGGACTCCGGGAAGAAACAGGGAGACTTTCAGTATATCAGTCTCTCCGATCTTGGGTATCCGGGTCATGGATTTTGTATCCAACCGGTTAAGTCCCATCTGGGTGCTCTCGATATTGTGGTATTTCTGTGCCGTGACTTCCACGGCCTTCAATTCGTTAATCTTTTCATCCATGAGGATATTCAGTGCACCGTCGGCGTAAAGGTTCAGGGTCAGGTTTACGTCCTTCTTACCGATACATCTCACGATGAGACGGTGACTTCCCTTTGCCAGTTTGATAAAGTAATTGCCTGCCGCGTTTGATACGGTTCCGGTGCCTGTGTCTTCTGCATATACTGTTGCGCCAATGACAGGCTCACGCGTGTTACGGTCCATGATCCTGCCCGAGAGTATCGCCTGTCCCGAACGCCTTGCTGTCGATTTGGAACCCACATCCACTACCATGTTGTTTTCATGTGAACCTGCCACTCGGATATTTTCTTTTTTCAAAGAATCGGGGGATACTGCGACAGGATTGGCGCCGGTCCTTTTTTCAAAATAATGCCCGGGGAACTGATCCTGGATTTTACCGCCCCTGCTCAGAAGAATATCGCCGTTTGGTGTGACCTGGTAAAACAGGGACTTACCACTCAGCGTAGCATCGAGGACCTGGGAAAGGGAACGGTTTCCTTCAGGTATCACAATGTTCAGTCCGGAAGTCCACTCCGGTAGGTAGAATACATGGATTCCAAGGCGGGAATGCAGGCTGTCGGCAAATTCACGGAACGGCATGCCCTCCATATCCTGCGGGATCGTGATTTCCTGCCCCCGTGTTACCTGCGAGACAGACAGGAAGAGAGACAGGATTAAGATATAGGATCGTACCATAGCGTTACTCCGTGAATTGATCAATATAACGTACCAGGTCCTTCAGCAGGACATCACCGGACCTGCCGAAATAGATTTGTTTTTCCCTTACAAATTTCCGGATGGCCTGCCGGTGTGCCGGGAACAATTTTACCAGGGAAGAATTGTGCTTTATGTGATAAAGATGGTTATCCCTGATGAGGTAATATTTTTTTTCAATATGGAATTTGCCCCCGCTCATCTCATTCTCGTCCTTTATCATCTTCTGCCATTTGATGACAAATTTAAGCCTGCCGTCATAGACCATTTCAAAATATCCCGGGTAATAACCGGTGCAGTCGGGTATAAGATCATTCAGATTGACAAACTTCCGTGAATCCAGGGTAAATGAAATGACCGCGCGGGGATTAAGGATGATGGCATAGGTCATGTCCCTTTTGTAAACCGGAATGATCAGGGCATCCTGGTAAATATCGTACTTGACGTTAACATTATCAAAGCTTTCGTACTTTGTTGTCACCGTGCTCTTGTACCAATTCTGGTCTTCAAAATAAGGATGGCCGTTCTGTACGCTTAGGTATTGGTAAAGCCATCCATTAACAAGATCCTCAATTGAATCCGCAGGCACAGATATTCCTTCCCCTGTGCTGTATGTATGCCCGGAGATGGCAGCCTCCCCCTTTATGGGAAGGGAAAAAGCAAATGATACCGCCAATATGAGATGAACAAACGACATCTTTTTTTACTGTTTCTTTTTTGTTCCGGCTTTTTCAAGTTGCGAGCCGGACCGGTTTACATAATACAACGGGTGGTCAATGTCCGGTTCCCGGTGAGGCTGCATCAATCCAGAAATCGGGTTTTATCTTACTTCCTACATATGAACAGTCATAGCATTTTGGAAGATTGACCAGAAAAGCAAGTGTATCGTCAACCTCGGAACTGTAATAATCGAAGAGGAAGATCCAGTTCAGGTAATTATTGGTATCGAAATACAATGAATCCGAGACAACAAGCGACTGGCAGTCTGCAAATCCGGAAGCAATATAACCCAGGGCTCTGATATCGTTCTTGTCGATAAATATCCTTTTTGTTTTTACTTCGGATGCTTCGAATATCCCAAGCACGGGGAAATCAGGGTCACCAACTTTTCTTATATTGCCCACGAGCTGGCCGGGTATGGGATCGAAAAATCCTCCCGATCCTTCATTGATCTTTCTGATCTTGTCGAGATAAATGTAATTATCTCTCGTCAGGGCCGACTGTTTCAGCAAAAGACTGTAACGCACGGCAAGTTTATTCTGGCTGGTTGGAATGAAAAACAATTTTTCAGCCGTAAGATCATTACTGACAAGATTTTCCGTTGTTCCGATATGGATCCCCGCCGAAAGCTGATCTTCCCAGCAACTCTTTTGCTCTGCCGGATAGGGAAAGGGGGGCCGGATCTCCCAGGTCTCTTCCCACTGCCATCTGTAATAACGCGAAAAAGAATTATCCGTCACCTGGCTCCTGGTGTATATATTTACCCCATTGACCCCGGAGCCCTGCACCCTGGGTTCATCGATGACCGTGGAAAAGTAAACACTGTCGATGGGAACGGCCCGGAGCATTTCCTGGTAATCGGATTCAAATTCAGATCCGTCGCTTGTCAGGATATGAATCATATACTGATCTCCGACTACCGGTACCAGGGAGGCATCCGAAGTATACAGGCCGTCGGAAATCTCGTTGAGTGCAAAATCATTACCCTCAGCGTCCGAAATGATCACAATGGCCCCCGTCTCCGGATCACTGATATTGGATCCGTAAGGAAAACTTCGGCTTAATCTTACAGTAGCGGCAGTATTTTCATTACTAAGGAAGGCATCAACCACCAGCAAATCATCGTATTTACTTATGTCTGGTGTAAAAGGCTCAATACATGCCTGAAGGCTGATTGCTACGATCAGCGCTTTATACAGGGATTTCATCGGAGAAAATTAGTCAGTTAACTGGTTTAGAATATGTAAAATTATCAAAATAATCCATAAATGGTAACGGGACAATATATAATAAACCTTGAAAATCTTCATTACTTCAGTCATACGGGCAATGCCTGTTCATATTTTTCCGGAGGCACTTCAGGATTTTTTCTTATCTTTTATGGCTGTAACATCTTGATTCGCCTGTACCGGCCCAACAATTCCGGGCTCTCCGATGTTACCAGCCATTTTTCGGGAAGCTTTTCATCCGGCTTCAGGCTAAGCATTACCAGATCCCGGGGGATGTTGAACAGGTTATGATTTACCAAATTTAAATGATATGAAAAATATTATTGTGCCCCTCGATTTTTCAGAGCTGTCCCTTAAAGGACTCGACCTGGCCATTATACTGGCCGCAAAATATAAAGCCGGGATCCAGGTTGTCCATGTGCTTAAGGACAGTGGCAATGAATACAAAAGTGATTCGGACAAGGAAACCCGGGAAGTGAACGAACGTCTTGCGGAACTTACCAGCCGTTACTCATCCGGGTCCGGCGGGATCCGGATCACTTCCATTGTTAAACACGGGAAGGTCCATCAGCAGGTGGTCGACCAGGCTGACGCTTATGATGATGCAATAATTGTAATGTCAACGCACGGCGGCTCCGGATTTGAACAACTCTTTATCGGGAGCAATGCCTTTAAGATCATTTCCTCGACTACGAGGCCTGTAATCTCCCTTCGTGGGGAAAAAGTTCCGGGTACGATCCGGAAAATCATTCTCCCGTTGGATGTCACCAATGAGACCAGGGAAAAGGTTCCGTTTACGGCTGCCCTGGCTGTCCTGTTCAAAGCAGAAGTCCATGTGGTTACCGTTACTTCGGCTCAGGTGGAAGATATAAACCGGAAAATAGAGAATTATGCTTCACAGGTGGAGCATTATCTGAAGAACCTGGATGTGAAATGTGTCAGGAAATCATTATACGGCGGCAACCTTACCGATATTACCATTGAATACGCCAATTCAGTGGAAGCGGATCTGATTTCCATTATGTCGGAACAGGAAAAGAGCATCGGTAACATCCTCCTGGGGAATTATGCACAACAGATGGTCAATAAATCGGAGATCCCTGTCCTGGTGATCTCCAACCGGCATATAGGCATCGTGACGGAGAGTTTTAAAACGGAAGGTATATATTACGAACAGTAACCTGTTATGGTAAAATCCACGCGGAGGATACTTATTTTGCTCTTTGCAGGCGTGCTGATGGGTGCGCTCGACATTGCTGTGATCGGACCTGCAATTCCGTCCATACAGTCCGATCTTGGAGTCACCGACAGGGCCATCCCGTGGATCTTTAATATTTACATTCTATTAAGCCTGGTTTCGGCCCCGCTGATGGGAAAACTTTCCGATATTTACGGCCGCCGGATCATTTACACGCTTGATATTCTTATATTTGCAGCCGGTTCCATCGTTGTGATGACAGCTCCCGGATTTACTCTTATACTTGCCGGCCGGGCAATACAAGGATTTGGTGCAGGCGGCATTTTCCCCGTGGCTGCTGCCGTGATCGGGGATACCATTCCCAGGGAAAAACAGGGTTCGGCGCTTGGACTGATCGGGGCTGTCTTCGGACTTGCATTCATCATCGGTCCTGCGGTGGGAGGAGCTCTCCTCCTCCTGAGCTGGAGGTGGATATTCGGCGTGAATATTCCGTTTGCCGGTATACTGGTCTACTTTGCCCTGCGGATCCTGCCCGAAAGAAAAAAACAGGGTAAGGTGAAGTTTGACTGGCAGGGTATGACCCTGCTTATATTATCGCTCTCATCCTTTTCATTCGGGATCAACGGCATCCATGCATCCATGCTGATTAAGAGCTTGCTCTCATGGCGGGTGTGGCCTTTTCTCATCTTTTCATTTCTTATCCTGCCCATTTTTTACCACGTCGAGAAGATGTCAGACCATCCGACGATCCACCTGGATCTCCTGAGATCGAAACAATTGTTGTTTACCTATTTCATCGCTTTCGGGGGAGGATTGGGTGAACTTGCGACCATTTACTTCCCCTCACTGGCAAAGGCTGCCTTTAAGGTGACCGAATCGACAGCCAGTTTTATGATGATCCCCCTCGTCGTTATGCTTTCCGTGGCTGCACCCGCTGCGGGAAGGCTTATCGATAAGGCGGGGACCCGGATCGTGATCACGACGGGTATTATTTCCCTGATAGCAGGTTTGTTCATCCTCTCCCTGTTCACGATCAATCATGTTGTTTTCTACGCTTCGGGATTGCTTATTGGGGCGGGCCTGGCCTTTCTTTTGGGTGCACCCTTACGGTATATTATGAATACGGAAACAAGCCGGCACGAACGGGCTGCCGGACAAAGCCTTCTTACCATATTCACGAGTACCGGACAGCTTTTCAGTGCGGCTCTGATGGGAGCCCTGGTGGCTAGCAGGGGAGGTGGGATCCCGGGATTCGATTTTGCTTTCCTGGTTCTTTCCCTTATTACATTATTGCTTCTTTTCCCGGCCTTGAACCTGAAGAGCAGAAAAGCAGAACTGAAAACCGCTAAAAATGCGGAATGATGGCTTCTTCCGGGAAAAATATTAAACTTTGCAGACAAGAATGTGTTGTTAATCCTTAAGCCTGCATCATTGATGGACAGACATGACCTGAAATCATTTGAAGAATACCATTCCAGTATCGATACGGTAAATGTAAAGAACCGGTGGAAGAGGCTGCTGGCATTCCTGGGGCCTGCATACCTTGTAAGTGTGGGTTATATGGATCCCGGCAACTGGGCTACCGACATTGCCGCGGGGAGTAAGTTCGGGTATGCGCTGATCTGGGTGATCATCCTGTCCAACATCACCGCAATCCTGGTCCAGAGTCACAGCGCACGCCTGGGTCTTGTCACCGGAAAGGACCTGGCACAGTTCAGCAGATCCTATTACCGCAAAGGGCTGAATTTTATATTCTGGATTTTTGCCGAGATCGCCATAGCCGCAACGGATCTTGCCGAAGTCCTCGGAATGGCCATAGGTTTGAACCTGCTTTTCGGCCTGAACCTTTTGATAGGTGTCAGCCTGTCGATGTTCGATACCCTCATCATCATGTTTCTTATCAAGCGAGGGATGCGGATGCTGGAGGCCATAATTATCGGACTCATTAGCATCATCGGCATTTCATTCCTCATCGAATTGATTTTTTCACGGCCGTCCCTGCCCGGTATTCTCGGTGGGATCATTCCTACAATGCCCGGTCCCGGGGCGCTGTATATCGCCATAGGCATCATCGGGGCCACCGTCATGCCCCATAATCTCTACCTGCATTCCTCACTTGTTCAGACACGGAAATTCAATACCGGCAGCAAGGGTATCCGGAAGGCTATCAAATTCAATTTTATCGATACGACGATTGCGCTTAACCTGGCACTTTTTGTCAATGCGGCGATACTCATCCTTGCCGCTTCGACTTTTTTCAGGACCGGACATCATGAAGTCCAGGATATCACTCAGGCACACAGGATGCTCGAGCCGTTGCTGGGTTCTGTACTTGCACCGCTTCTCTTTGCCATTGCCCTGATAGCCTCCGGACAAAGCTCGACGCTGACAGGGACCATCACCGGGCAGATCATTATGGAAGGATACCTGAATCTCAGGATACAGCCCTGGCTGCGGAGACTGATCACCCGTTCGCTGGCCGTCATACCGGCGTTCATCGTCATTCTGGTGGCCGGCGCCGCCATGGCCGGACCTTTGCTCATCCTCAGCCAGGTCATCCTCAGCCTTCAACTGGGTTTCGCGATCATACCTCTTTCTCACTGGGTGTCGTCAAAACGGATCATGGGCGAATTCAGGATCCGCTGGGTCACCATCCTTGTCACATGGATCGTCGTTCTGATGATCGTGGTGCTGAACGTGATCCTCGTCTTCGATACCATGCGTGAACTTATGGTGAACGGGGCAAGTCCCTTTCTGGTATATGGCATCATCGTTCCACTTGTCGGGGCTGCCTTCGCGCTCCTCCTTTATACCCTGGCAGAACCCTATATCCGGATAAGGATCCCCGGGATCATCCAGCCTACGCATGTCGCCCCGGCACCGCTAAACCTTTTTCAAACAGAGAATTTCAGGCGGATCGCAGTCGCGATCGATTTTTCCGATTCCGACAGCCGTGCCCTTAGTTATGCGGTTAAACAGGGCGGTGAGGGTGCTGAATATTTCCTGATCCATGTGGTTGAATCGGCAGGAGCCAGGATGATGAGATCTGAAATATCCGACAGGGAAACAGGGGAGGACCGGGCTTTTCTTGAACGGTATTCCATTCAGCTGAAGGAAGCCGGCTATAAGAATACGCCTGTGCTTGATTTCGGACTTGCCCGTGAGATCCTTCCGCAGGCCGTCAACCGGCTCAATGCAGATCTGCTGGTCATGTCATCGCACCGTAAAGGACTGCTGCACCAGCTTATCAAAGGAACGACTATTTCAGAAGTGCAGCGGAAAATAAATATACCGGTTATCATTTTGAAATAAACGGAGCCGAATCAACGCTCAGATTTCAATCTGCGGGTTTCAGGTTGTTGAAGAGGAACAGATTAATTGTTGAGGATTGTTTGAGGATTGTTTGAGGATTGTTTGAAATGGTTTGATATGGTTTGAATTGGTTTGAAATAACCAAAATCTTCCGGCATCCGTGAGAATCCGTTCCGATAGCCATCGGAATCCGTCAAATCCGTGTTCCTCTTCCTCTTCACCAAATCACCAAATCACCAAATTCTTC
Organism: uncultured Bacteroidales bacterium; assembly: GCA_963771005.1. Classification (GTDB taxonomy): domain Bacteria; phylum Bacteroidota; class Bacteroidia; order Bacteroidales; genus DASQZK01. Next base: position 942,937 of record CAVYRO010000002.1, on the reverse strand, counting down.
GGGGAGTTTCACCACAGATTTCACAGATTATCACAGATGGTTTCAACTCAATTCATCAATTCATCAATTCACCAAATCAATAAATTCTTACTGGATCCGTGAGAAGCCGTTCCGATAGCCATCGGAATCCGTCAAATCCGTGTTCCTCTTCCTCTTCACCAAATCACCAAATCACCAAATCAACAATTCACCAAATTCTTAAAGTGTACAGCTTTTTATTACTTCAAACTCGCATTAATGATTATAATAATGAGTGTTATGAATTATTTCCAGAATAGTATAGCAAGTATGAAAGCAGCATTCGTACCTTTAGTCAAATCAAATAATCTAAAAAATAGGTAAACCGGATGAAAAATCGTGTTACGAAATTCGGAAAACAGATAAATCGGAAATGACTCATAAATTAAATATTTCCCAGACTATCAGGTACATAAACAATTCTTCCGACCCTTTAAATTTTTTTTATTTTTCTTCACTGGCCATCCCGGATCCGGAAATATAGCTTGTTACCAATGTGTGAATGATGTATCAAAATATCTTCAATTATGAACAATAATCCTTTAAAAAAACTGGAAAGCCTGGGTCAGGCCATATGGCTCGATTATATCCGCAGGGATCTCATCTCCGGTGGAAAACTTCTGCGCCTGATTGAAGAAGATGGACTACGCGGCATGACTTCGAATCCGGCCATCTTCGAAAAAGCCATCACTGAAAGTAGCCTTTACAACGCTCAGATCCGAAAAATGGCTGCCGGTGGAAAAGATTTCAACGAGATTTATGAGGCTATCAGTCAACAGGATGTTCAAAGCGCCGCAGACGTTTTCATGCCTTTGTATGAAAAAACTTCGGGAGATGACGGATACGTAAGTCTGGAAGTAAACCCGCATCTTGCACATAGTTCCAAAAGAACCATTCAGGAAGGCCGCCGGTTGTGGTCGCTGCTTAACAGGCCCAACGTTTTTATCAAAGTTCCGGCAACGGTGGAAGGATTGATTGCCATCAGGCAATTGACCAGCGACGGTATCAATGTCAATGTGACCTTGCTCTTTGGCCTGCCCCGTTACCGGGAAGTTGCCGAAGCCTACCTCAAAGGACTTGAAGCTCGCATAGCCAAACGAAAACCAATCAATCAAATAACTTCGGTGGCCAGTTTCTTTTTAAGCCGGATTGACACACTGATCGATCCTCAGTTGGAAAAAATCATGGCGACGGATGGCAGACAGAAAGAGATGGCAATGGAAGCACGTGGAGAAGTGGCCATCTCGAGCGCAAAGGCGGCCTATCAGATTTATAAGGAAATTTTTAACAGCGACCGGTTTAAGAGACTGGAGGAATTGGGGGCACATGCACAGCGACTTCTCTGGGCCAGTACCAGCAATAAAAATCCGGGCTATAGTGATGTGAAATACATAGAAACATTAATCGGTGCGAACACTGTAAATACAGCACCTCCTCAAACTATCGATGCCTACCGCGATCATGGTGATCCGAAATCAAGGCTCGAGCTGAATATGGACAGAGCAAAACGGGTATTGACAAGTCTGCCGAAACTTGGAATTGACCTGGATAAGGCAACACAACAGTTGGAGGATGAAGGGATCCGTAAATTCAACGAGCCATTCGACAAATTGATGGAAGCCCTGGCAAAGAGTTCGGGCATGTGAGGAGTTTCACCACAGATTTCACAGATTATCACAGAAAAAGTTGTACCAGGTTGTTTCATATGGTTTGATGTGGTTTGAAATAGTTTGAAATGGTTTGAAATGGTTTCAGGTTGTTTCAGGTTGTTTCAATTGGTTTGAACTCCATTCAACAACTCAACAACTCAACAAATTCTTCAGAAGATCCGTGTTCCTCTTCCATTTCACCAAATCACCAAATCACCAAATCACCAAATTCTTCCCAGGCAGGTTTCCCTTCGAAATATATAAGCTTCATCCTCTTTATTGCATATTTCTGTTTATCGTGTATAGGTCTTTTAAACATATTCCTTGCACTGATGTTTAACTTGGTTGAAGCGTATTCGCACATTAGGATTGGGGAAATGGATGATCAATCGTTCATCATGGGGATTGGCACGGAAGGGAATAATATAGAAAAATGGCGCACTTTTTCGATACGATAAAGAATTTTTTCGCGGCGATGTCCCAATCATCGTCATCTGAGGCCTACAACATAAACAACCTATTTGTTAACTTCCTTATTCTCAGCGGAATAATAGTTTTCATTGTGGCAGGCATGGTTGTGGTGGGCGGATACAGGTACCGCCGGAAGGTAAGACCGGATGAACCACCCCAGATCACGGGCAACAAACGTCTAGAGTTGCTTTGGACCATACTCCCATTTCTCACCGTTACCTTTTTTTTCGTTCTCACGGTCCGTTCCATGAAGCAGATCAACCGTCCCTTTAAAGGCAAGGAAAATCCCGATATTGTAGTGATCGCACACCAGTGGTGGTGGGATATACGCTACCCTAAAGAGAATGTGATCACGGCAAACGAATTGCATATTCCTGCAGGAAAAAAGTTACGTATGCGGATTGAATCGGCCGATGTCATCCATAGCTGGTGGGTGCCCGCCCTTGGCAGGAAAACCGATGCGGTGCCGGGCAGGCTGAATTATGCCTGGATTGAATCGGATTCCACCGGTGAATTCCAGGGAGCCTGCAGTGAATATTGCGGTACCGAACATGCCTGGATGCGCATAAAGGTAGTGGCCGATTCGCCTGAAGATTATGAAGCATGGATAAGAGCGCAGCAAACTGTGCCTCCTGTTCCGGGTGAAGGACCTGCCAGAAACGGAGCAATTATTTTTCAGAAAAAAACCTGCGCAAGCTGCCACTCGATATCAGGCACACCTGCCAATTCCCACATCGGTCCCGATCTGACACATGTGGGTTCACGTACTACGCTCATGAGCGGACTTATGCAGAACACCCCTGGCAACATGCGGATATGGCTTAAAGATCCGCAGAAGGTTAAAAAAGGCGCTCATATGCCTGATTTTATGCTAACCAAGAAAGAAATTAATGATCTTGAAATTTACCTGGAGGGTTTAAAATGAAGTTAGCAATCCATATCCCCGAATCAAAGGAAGCATTACCGCGTCTCGGGACAACCAATGGCTTCCTTCAGTGGATATCGACAGTGGATCATAAGCAGATTGGGATCATGTACCTGTGGTCTGCCATCTTCTTCTTTCTCGTAGGTTTTACAGAGGCGATGCTGATGCGTATTCAACTTGCCCGGCCGGAGAACAGTTTTCTGACACCCGAGGCATATAATCAGATATTTTCCATGCACGGGACAACCATGATCTTCATGGTGCTCACCCCGATGCTGATCGGATTCGGAACCTACCTGCTGCCCCTTATGATCGGGGCGAATGAAATGGCATTCCCACGACTTAATGCTTTCAGCTTCTGGTCTTTCCTGCTGGGAGGGATATTGTTATATTTCAGTTTTCTTGCCGGCGGCGCCCCCGATGTGGGCTGGTTCAGTTACGCCCCGCTGAGTGAACAGAATTACAGCTCGTCGCCGGGGGTCGACTACTGGGCCATCAGTCTCCTCCTGATGGGGATCGGGACCATCGGGGCGGCCCTGAATTTCGTGGTCACAACGCTGACCATGCGGGCAAAGGGGCTTAAACTGAACAGGCTGCCGCTCTTCGTCTGGATGATCTTTGTAAATTCCTTCCTCATACTTTCGGCCTTCCCCGTTCTCAATGCCGGACTTGTAATGATCCTCATGGATCGCCTGATGAACGCCCACTTTTTCATCACCGGTTCGGGAGGAAACGCCGTGATGTGGCAACACCTTTTCTGGACTTTCGGACATCCGGAAGTATACATCCTCGCCCTTCCGGCTTTCGGAATAGTCTCGGAAGTGATACCTGTCTTTTCCCGAAAACCCATTTTCGGTTACGGTTTCGTTGCTGCCTCAACAGTAGCCATAACCCTTCTTTCTTTCGGGGTATGGGCCCACCATATGTTTGCTGTCGGACTCGGAACCACCTTCAATGCCTTTTTTGCCGCCACCAGTATGCTGATAGCCGTACCAACCGGAATAAAGATCTTTAACTGGGCAGCCACCATGTGGGGCGGATCCGTCAGGTTTACAACCGCCATGCTTTTTGCCCTTGCCCTGTTGATCGACTTTACCCTGGGCGGATTGAGCGGCGTCGGATTCTCACTTGTACCCGTTGACTGGCGACTGACCGATACTTATTTTGTAGTTGCCCACATCCATTATGTCTTCATCGGAGCAGCACTTACCGGCGGATTTGCAGGTGCATACTATTGGTTCCCGAAGATAACCGGGAGGATGCTTTCTGAAAAAATCGGCAAATGGCATTTCTGGCTTTTCTTTATCGGTTTCAACGGTACCTTTTTCGTGTTCCATTTCCTGGGTTTGCTGGGAATGCCCAGGCGTGTTTTCACCTATCCCGACCTTCCGTATCTCGGAAAAATAAATATGTTTTCCACGGTGATGGCCTTTGTTTTCGGCGCTTCATTTTTCGTCTTTCTTTATAATATATTCAGGAGCCTGAAAAAGGGGAAGATAGCCGGTGACAATCCCTGGGGTGCGTGGAACCTTGAATGGCTGACTTCTTCCCCTCCGCCGCTGAAAAATTTTGAAGCCGTCCCGCTCGTCCGGAGCCGCCGTCCTATTTGGGATCTTGAACACCCTGACAATCCGGACTGGAAGGCAGAAGGATCCAAAAAGAAGGAGGGCCGGAAATGAAAAGTAAAATTATGATGCTGTTCTTAATTGCTTCGGAAGCGTTTTTCTTTGTCGCTCTCATTATATCCTATGTCGTATACAGCCGTCAGGGAGGGCATCTGTCCGAGACGGCGAAATATCTTGATGTGCCAAAAACAGCCATCTTTAGCATTCTCCTCTTTTCCAGCAGCGGAACCATCGTAATGGCGGAATCAAGGATGAAAAAGGGGAGAAGGAAGGCTGTTAAATGGTGGATGATCGCTACCATGGCCCTTGGGCTGGTATTTCTTCTCGGACAGGGTATGGAATATTATCACCTGTACAATGAGAATGTAACGATCAGCAGGGATGTTTTTGGTTCGGCTTTCTTCACTCTGACGGGCTTCCACGGCCTTCACGTGTTGATAGGACTTATAGTTCTCTCAACAATTACCTACATGATATTTTCCGGAAAATTTACCTCGCTTGAATCTACTGGTCTTGAATCCGCCTCCATTTACTGGCATTTTGTCGACGGCGTCTGGATCCTCGTTTTCAGCGTGGTGTATTTGGGATCATTACTATGACAATATTAAAATTATTAATAACATTCTGGGTGCTCAATATTCCGGCAATCCTGATTGCCGTCCTGCTGGTTCTATTCCAACTCTTAACCAGCCGGTTCCGGTACAGGCATAACAGCTCCTATTTTTATGCCGGAGTGTTGCTTTTCCTTCTTGTAGCCCTTTCTCCTTTTGAATACCTGGGCCGGTCTTTTCTTTTCAGCGCCCACATGGTTCAGCATATATTTTACCTGTTGATCATTCCCGCGCTGCTTATGGCAGGAACAGATGCGGATTTCCTGGAAAGGATCTTTAGAAAGCCGGGCGGCGAAACAGCCGGGAAGGTGCTGTTTTACCCGGTGGTAACGTGGATCCTGGGTATCGGATCGATGTGGATATGGCATATACCCATTGTATTTGCGGCCATGAAGCACTCACAATCGCTCATGATCCTCCAGGTCGTTTCCCTGCTTGTCATGGGATATATTTTCATCTGGCCGGTTTATTCCCCCGTTCATTTTATGAAGTTAAGCCCCCTGGAAAGTTCGGTCTACCTGTTTTCAGCCTGCGTGGGTTGTACAATCCTGGGCATCTTTATCACTTTTGCGCCTGCGGGATTGTATACTTCTTTTTACGGCGGAAGCAACCCGGCAGTCGACGGCCTGATCGTTCAGAACTGGGGGATCACCAATACGGTTGATCAGCAGATGGCAGGACTCATCATGTGGGTTCCGGCCTGTATAATATATGTCACGAACATAATGATAACCCTTGGAAAATGGTACATGAGTGATGCAACACCGGAAACGGAATGAGCTGGATTACTAAACCTGGAAAGGAAAAGAAATGGATATTAAGGAATTAACTAAACTTCAGGATGAATATCCGCTGTCGCCGGCAGATCCCGATGAGATGCCCCGCCCCTCGTTCTGGCCGATATTTACGGCTTTCGGAGTTCTGCTTCTTTTCTGGGGACTGATCACATCTATCCTCATTTTCGCGATGGGTTTTGTGGTTGTGGGTTTTTCGGTGGCAGGCTGGATATCTGATCTGAATAACAGCTGAATTAAATGATTACTATGGACCGGCGTAAGTTTTTAATGAAGATATTGCTTGGGTTGAGCGGCCTGGCGGCGTTACTCATCTCGATCCCGATTATAGCAGCCTTGCTGGAACCTTTATTGCGGAAGAGAGTTATGGCATGGAGGGGTGTTGGGACAGTTGATGATTTTACCATCGGCAAAACCGTACTGGTCAAATACCATGATGCTTCGATCCTTCCCTGGACGGGTGCCACGTCTGAAACGGCAGCATGGCTCCGGCGGGAGTCAGAAGAAGAATTCATTGCATTTTCCGTGAACTGCACCCATCTGGGCTGTCCCGTGCGATGGATTGCGGATGCGGAACTGTTTCTCTGTCCCTGCCACGGAGGGGTATATGGAAAGAATGGCACGAAGAAAGCCGGCCCTCCGCCTCACGACCTGAGGAAGTATCCCGTAAGGATCCGGCGCGGCACCGTTGAAGTACAGACGAGTCCAATTCCGATCACTAACCTCTAAGACCCTGGATACATGAAATTACTGCGGAAATTCTGGAGATGGCTGGATGACAGGACAGGTCTCACCGAAGCGTTAAATCCACTGCTACAGCATCGTGTACCTCATAATGCAACATGGATGTATGTTTTTGGCAGCGCCACACTATTTATGTTCATCGTCCAGGTCATCACCGGAGTCGGGCTGGCACTGATCTATCAGCCTACGACGGAAACTGCTTACCAGTCGCTGAATTACATAACCAATGCCGCCCCCCTTGGAGGAATTCTCAGGGGTATACACTATTTTGCCGCTTCAGCTATGATCTTCCTCGTCGGGATCCACATGATCAGGGTTTACCTTACTGCCTCTTTTAAATATCCCCGTGAGATGAGCTGGATATCCGGGCTTTTCCTCCTTGCTCTAACCCTTGCCATGGGATTCACGGGTCAGCTTCTTCGCTGGGACAGCAACGGCGTATGGTCTGCAATAGTCGGTGCCGAGCAGGCCGGCCGGATCCCCATTATAGGAACCACTCTGGCCCGGCTGTTCCTGGGAGGTGATACACTTGGCGGGGCCACACTGAGCCGGTTTTTTGCCTTTCATGTTTTCCTCGTCCCTGCGCTTATTTTTGCCTTCATCGGGTTGCATCTCTACCTGGTGATCAAAACCGGGATATCCGAACCACCGGTGCCGGGTAGGCTTGTCAAAAGAGGAACATACAGGAAAGAATACGAAGACCTGATGAAAGAAAAAGGGGTGCCTTCTGGCCCCATGCCGCCTGGCGGGATGTATTGTTTTCCGTGGTGGTGATATTCGTTGTCCTTGCCTTTGCTGTATTTTCAGGACCTCCTGAAATCGGAGATCCGCCCAATCCTTCCAATATACAGTCCAATCCACGGCCCGACTGGTATTTTCTGTGGATCTTCGCCCTTTTCGCCCTTATGCCCGAGCAGATTGAATCGTTCATGATGGCTTTTGCCCCTGTTGTCATTGGTATCTTTCTCCTCCTGGTCCCCATCATATTCAACCAGGGTGAAAGGAGCCCGCTCCGGAGACCATGGTCCATAGCTGTGGTAATCGCGGTAATCACCATGGTTGGTGTATTTTGGTTCAAGGGAACCAGGTCTCCCTGGTCACCAAAATTCAGCGCCACACCTTTAACTACAGCTGAGATAGGTCATGTAAACGCGAACGAAGAGCACGGTGCCGAGTTATTTTATTCCAAGGCATGCCTTTATTGCCATATCATCGATGGAAAGGGAGGGGAGAGGGGACCCGATCTTTCCGATGTAGCGGACCGGCTCACCAACGAGGAAATGACCATCCGGATCGTGAACGGGGGCGGCAACATGCCTCCCTTCGGTCCCATGCTTACCGATAGTGAGCTGAAAGATCTTATCAGCTTCCTCAAAACGAGGAAAAAAAAGAAATAAGCTGCTTTTATTTACGGTGGGGAAGCCGACTTTGCAAGTTAAACCATACAGCACTTCCGCGTGAAATAATCCTTACATATAACCTTGTTTACTATCTTCCGCCCTCATAATAGTCATAAACTTTTTGGAGAGTTGATTCTGAATTTCGTATATTTGATTATAAGCAAAACAATTAAGTAATTAATTCTATTACCGGCTCTAGACTTTTGCAAAATATATTCACCAAACCTTAATAAATTATGCAAATATTAGGCATGTTTGGATTTACAGAGATTTTTATAATCCTGTTTATCAAACCTGAAACCATTTCAAACCATATCAAACAACCTGGTACAACTTTTTCTGTGATAATCTGTGGTATCTGTGGTAAAACTCCCCCTGAAACAACCTGAAACCACCTAAAACCAGCCATGCCAAAAGTAGTAGTAGAGCATAATTACTATTTAAAGATGATTGTGAATGTATGATTATCCGTGGGATTCAGGCTGTTGATAACTTTTCATCAAAAAGTGGAATTTGGGACGCTGAGATCAGGGGATGAGACCTATTAAGGGGCGGAGCGCTTGGGTGGTGGGGGAGGGTACCCACTCAAAGTTAAGACTCCTTAAAAAAATGAAGCCCAAATTGTGCCAAATCCCCCCGCTCGCCTAAGAATTTGGTGATTTGGTGATTTGGTGATTTGGTGAGGTGGAAGAGGAAACCACCTGAAACCACCTGAAACCACCTGAAACTACCTGAAACCACCTGAAACGATCTGAAACAACCTGAAATTCAATTATTAAACCCCGCCGGGGTTTCAATGCGTGCGGCCTCCTTACCACGGGCGTAACCGTGGCTAATACAATGGATCCCTCCGGGGATAAGAATCTTCTAAGACAATTTTCACTCCTTACCACGGGCGTAATAGTACCTATCAGATTGAGACCAGGAGGTTTGAAGCAGGCAACATCTGGATCACTTGAAACCATATAAACAATATGAAACCACCTGAAACAATCTGAAACCACCTGAAACAATCTGAAACAACCTGAAACAACCTGAAACCATTTCAAACCATTTCAAACTATTTCAACCACATCAAACCATATCAAACAACCTGGTACAACTTTTTCTGTGATAATCTGTGAAATCTGTGGTGAAACTCCCCGAAGAATTTGGTGATCTGGTGATTTGGTGAATGGAGTTCAAACCACTTCAAACCACCTGAAACCACCTGAGACCATTTCAAACCTTTTCAAACCATTTCAAACCATTTCAAACAATCTTCAAACAATTAAACCCGTTCCGATAGCCATATAGCCATCGGAATCCCCGTTCCTCTTCCGGAAGAATTTATTGATTCATCGAACTTTTATGCTGAAAATTTGCTAATTCTTCATGCATTCCATCTAACCAATCTTATGAAAAAGTTATTCTCCATTATTTCCTCCACCCGGACCATGGCATTTATCCTTATTATTTTTGGCGTTAGCATAGGTATCGCCACCTTTATCGAGAATGATTTCGGCACCGATGCCGCCCGGAGTGTCGTATATAATGCGACCTGGTTCGAGATCCTTCTCATTGCCGGGATGATAAACATTATTGCGGTTACCATCAGCAAAAGGATGTACCAGCGATCGAAACTGACCCTCCTGATCTTCCATCTGGCCTTCGTGGTTATAATCCTGGGTGCCGGGATAACACGTTTTTTTGGAACGGAGGGAACGATGTACATCCGTGAAGGAGCAACGGAAAATTCATTTCTCACCGCACGAAGATACCTGGGTATAATGCTGAAAAACGGGAATGATTCCCTTTCTTACCTGAAACCGGTTTTATTTTCCGATATAGCCCGGAACCGGTTCAGGAAGAGCTTCAAGGTAAACGGCCATTCCGTTCGTGTTGAATTGAAAAATTTTATGGAAAAAGCAGGACAGTCCCTGAAACCTGACCCGGATGGCGGTCCCCATATTCACCTCGTATCAGCAGGCGCTGGCTCAAGAGAAGACCTGATCCTGGAACCCGGGGGAAGGGTCAACCTGGGAAAAACCTCGATCCGATTTCTGACAGAAGCAGAAAGCAGGACTTCCCTGGATCATGCGGATCTATTTATTTCAGGGCCCGGAAATCTTTCATTCATCGCACCCTTCCCGGTAGTCCGTATGATGATGTCCGCCGGTATCACGGATACACTGGCGGCCGGGGAAATCCATCCCCTGCTTCCCATGTCGCTGCACTATTTCAATGGTAACCCTCTCGTACTTAAGGAATTTTTACCGCAAAGCACGGTTACCATTGTTCCCCTTACCACCAAAGATGAAGGCATTCCTTCAGCACTGGATATGGAAGTCACGGTCGACGGGGACAGGAGATCCATGACCGTTTTCGGGATGGCTGATGATACCGGAACGCCTGTGACTGAGAATATCGAAGGGACCGGTGTGACTATACGTTATGGGTCCATATTTAAAAAACTTCCTTTCGCCGTACATCTGAATGATTTTATCCTGAAAAGATATCCCGGTTCTGGGAGCCCATCCTGGTTTGAAAGCAGTGTCAGGCTCATCGATCTGCAGAACGGGATTGACCGCCCACAAAGGATATACATGAACAATATACTCAATTATAAAGGTTACCGGCTTTACCAGGCTTCCTACGACAGGGATGAGCATGGATCTTTGCTGGCTGTTAATCACGATGGAGCAGGGACAAAAATTACCTACCTGGGTTACCTCTGCCTGGCCATCGGTTTTGTTCTCAGCCTGCTGAACAGGAAGAGCCGGTTTGCATGGTTGTGGAGATCTGCATCGGATAAAGGCCGGGTTACCAGGGCTGTTCTGACTCTCCTGCTTCTCGTCAGCCTGTCTCCGGGCCTATTTTCACAGGACAAACCATTTTCTTCCGATTCGGGAAACCCGCATCCGGAATTCACTAAATCCATGGATATGCCGGTCATCAATCCCGCGCTGGCAAGAGAATTTGATACGGTGCTGGTGCAGGATAACGGAGGCCGGATTGAACCCATGAATACCCTGGCTTCGGAAATACTCAGAAAAGTGGTGCGCAAAGAAAAATACGAAGGCCAGACACCACAGCAGGTGCTTCTTGGCATGATGGCTTTCCCGCAGTTCTGGCTCCATGAACCGATGATCATGGTCAATCATCCGGGGCTGCAGCAAAAACTGCGAATATCAGGTAAATATGCATCCTTCGTCGATTTTTTCGATGAAGAGGGGAATTATATATTTCGCGATGATGTGGAAGGAGCCTACAGGAAAAAGCCGGCTTACCGGTCAAAATTCGATAATGAAGTTATACGGGCCGATGAAAGGCTGAACGTATGCAACATGATCTACACCCAGTCGGCACTGAAAATTTTTCCGCTTCCGGGCGACAGCACAAATACATGGTACTCGCCGGCAGCTTCACAGGGGGTGTTTGTATCCGATGATTCGATCTTTGTGAGGCACGCCCTGGATTACCTTCTCCTTGAAATTCAACAGCCCGGTCGTGATCCGGCAGGCGTACCGCCTGTGGAGCTGGTCCGTTCTATCAAAAAATACCAGCAAGCCCACGGAAGCGGGATAATCCCTTCGAAAACACATATCCGTGCGGAAATTTTCTACAACAATTCCAATCTTTTTGTCCTGTTGATGAGGATCTATATGCTTACAGGATTCATCCTTCTTTTCATCCAGTTTATTCATATTTTTCTGCCCCGGTTCAATATCCGGATCTTCAGCATACCGGCTTTCGTCATTCTCCTTGCTGCCTTTCTGGTGCATATGGCTGCACTCGGATTAAGGTGGTATATCGCAGGACATGCACCCTGGAGTAATGGTTTTGAAGCTCTCACCTTCATCGCATGGGCCACGATGCTTTCGGGACTTATTTTTTCCGGAAAATCAAGCATCACCTTGAGCGCCACAGCTATCCTGGCCTCTCTCATCCTGATGGTGGCACACCTGAGCTGGATGGATCCTCAGATCACCAGCCTCGTTCCCGTACTAAAGTCCTACTGGCTGGTGATCCATGTCGCCGATATCACCGCCAGTTACGGCTTCCTTGGGCTGGGAGCCTTACTGGCTGCGGTTAATCTTTTGCTGATGCTTTTTCAGACGAAGAAAAATTCATCCCGTATTGAACCCCAGGTAACCCAGATCTCCCGCATCATTGAAATGACGCTCACCATCGGTCTTTACATGCTTGTCCTGGGAACCTTTCTCGGAGGCGTTTGGGCAAACGAATCGTGGGGCAGATACTGGGGATGGGATCCAAAGGAAACCTGGGCTTTAACGACCGCCATTGTCTATGCCGTCATTCTGCATGTCAGGCTGATTCCCGGTCTCAGAAGCAGGATCCTTTTCAATATTCTTGCCCTGGCCGGCTTCGGATCGGTAGTCATGACCTATTTCGGAGTAAATTACTATCTTTCCGGCCTCCATTCCTATGCAAAAGGCGATCCGATGCCCATTCCTCCGGTCATTTATTATTCGGTGATCTCCGTACTCCTTCTCTGCAGCTTTGCGGCCTACAACCAGGCCCGGCTGCGACGCAGGATGGAAGACAAGCCCGGTGCAGGTTAAGAAAGGCAAACCGTCTTATCCTGGACGGGGTTCAGGGCGTTTACTATTTACATCCGGATCAGGAAGGATATTTTTTCGGATGTGTATCAATTTTATTCTTGTGACTCTTATTTTTGAACCGGTTCAATGCAAAAGGTACCGGTTAATATCAGATTCAGAAAATGCAGATTTATGGAAGCGGGACTGACACTTAGGCAATATATCAGGATAATACTGAAACTCAGTAAGGTAAGGATAACAATAGCCGTTTCGGTTACCACGCTGACCGGTTATGTTTTGGGTAGGGGATCATTTGATTTCGGGTTCGTTGCAGTTACGATCGGCATTTTTTTTCTTGCCTGCGGATCTTCGGTGATAAATCATATCCAGGAATACCGCACAGATTCGCTCATGGAAAGGACCAATAAGAGACCTCTGCCGTCGGGAAAGATCAGTCTTTTTCATGCCCTGATGATCGCTCTTGCGGAGATACTGGCTGGAGTATCGGTTCTCTTTTTTTTCGTGAACCTCCAGGCGTTGGCCCTCGGTGTACTGGCATTGATCTGGTATAACCTGATATATACACCCATGAAGAGAGTGACGCCGCATGCCGTCATTCCGGGTTCATTCATTGGGGCGATCCCGCCCCTCGCCGGATGGGTGGCTTCCGGCGCGCCCCTTTTCGGGATGAGGGCATGGGCGATGGCGCTTTTCTTCTTCGTATGGCAGGTACCCCATTTTTATCTCCTGGTGTTGAAATTCGGTCCCCAGTATGAGAAGGCGGGTTTCCCTACGCTGACGCGGATCCATACGGAGAAAAACCTGAGATTCCTGATCCTGCTTTGGGTTGTATTCACCACTTTCGCTGCTTTATCGCTCTACTATTTTAATGTTGTGAGCTCATTGGTTAGTGTGCTCCTGCTTGTCATCTCATCTGCCTGGGTGATCTGGGTATTCACCCGGCCGGCCCTCAGACAATCGCTTAATTTCAAGCCATTTCGCTATTTCATGCGATTCAACTACTACGTCCTTTTCGTGATCCTGGTCCTTAACCTGGACCATGTCTTCGTCCGGTTGCTTTCGTGAAGAATTTGGTGATTTGGTGAAGAGGAAGAGGAAGAGGAACACGGATTTGACGGATTTGTGCGGATTCCGATGGCTATCGGAACGGATGAAGATTATTTGGTGATTTGGTGAAGTGACTTGAAACCACCAGAAACCATCTTTCTTAATCTGTGGTAATCTGTGAAATCTGTGGTGAAACTCCCCGAAGAATTTGGTGATTTGGTGATTTCTTGAATGGAGTTCAAACCATTTCAAACCATTTCAAACCACTTCAAACAATCTCAAACAACCTCAACCCCCTCCAACCAAACCAACAAATCCTTTCCCCCGCATGTTTCTCATTAAAAAGACGATATGAGCGTGCTCAAAAGTATAAACCCGTATAACCAGAAACTTCTTGAAGAGTTCCCGGAGCTGACAGGTGAACAGCTGGAAACGAAACTGGAACTCTCTCAGAAAGCCTTCCTCAGGCACAGGAATTCCCCTTTCGGGGAAAGAAGTGCGAAGATGTTCCGTGCGGCTTCCATTCTGAAGGATGAGGCCGGATCACTGGCCGGGACCATAACAAGGGAAATGGGTAAACCTTTAAAAGAGTCGCGAGCTGAGGTCGAAAAATGCGCCTGGGTCTGTGAATATTTTGCGGAAAATGCAGAAAAATTCCTGAAAAATGAGAAAATCGCTACAGATGCCGATGAAAGCTATGTCAGATATCTTCCGATTGGGCCGGTTTTGGCAATTATGCCCTGGAATTTCCCGTTTTGGCAGGTGTTCCGGTTCGCTGCACCGAATCTTATGGCGGGTAATACGGGTTTGCTGAAACATGCTTCCAACGTTCAGCGATGCGCGTTACATATAGAAGATATTTTTCTTCGTGCGGGTTTTGAAGAAGGCATATTCCAGACACTGATTATCGGTTCGGGAAGAGTGAAAGATGTTATTGATCATGAAGCTGTGAAGGCCGTTACACTTACGGGAAGTGAAAAAGCCGGCTCGGCTGTGGCGGCACAGGCCGGAAAGCTCATCAAAAAAACAGTGCTCGAACTAGGAGGAAACAATGCATTTGTTGTCCTTGGGGATGCAGACCTTGAGAGTGCTATTACTACCGGGATCAAAGCGAGGATGCAGAATGGAGGTCAAAGCTGCATTGCGGCTAAGCGGTTTATCCTGGAAAGGAGCGTTGCAGGTAAATTCATCCCCATCCTGAATGAGAGGGTAAAAGAGCTGAAATGGGGCGATCCGGAAGTTGAAACAACGGACCTGGGACCTCTCTCCTCTGTTAAACAGGCTGAGCTGGTATATGACCAGGTTATCAGGTCAATAGCCAAAGGCGCCATGCTACTTACGGGAGGCAGCCGTCACGATGCATTTTTCGATCCGACTATTCTGCTTGATGTAATGCCAGGTATGCCGGTATTTGACGAGGAAGTATTCGGACCCGTCTTTTCGGTCATTCTTGCCGAAGATGCAGAAGAGGCATTGAAAATATCGAACCAGTCGTCCTTTGGCCTCGGGGTGAATGTTTTTACCCGTTCCGAAAAAAATAAACGTCTCTTTATTGACAATGCGGATGAAGGGGCAGTATTCATCAATGATATGGTAAAATCGGATCCGAGGCTGCCTTTCGGCGGAGTGAAAAATTCAGGATACGGAAGGGAACTATCCCTACTCGGGATCCGTGAATTTGTGAATGCCAAGACGGTGTATATTAATGATGCCGGAAACAAATAGCCTAAAGAAGGCTGGAATTAAAGTCTGCTCATAAGTTCGCCGGCATCCTGGGGCGCATTTGCATGCATATCATTATTGAAATAAGCAAAGACCGTTGAAGAGGAACTATTTTTCATTTCCTTCGCCCAGTTATCCAGTTCCTTTTCGCTGTATTTATAATCATACCATTTGCCTTTTTCATTTTCACCATGAAACCGGAAATAGGCCAGTTTACCCACTGATGTGATCGATTTAAGGGAATCATCCGGAGAAGATACGATGCAGAATCCCGTCCCGGAATCATCAAGAATTTTAAACACTTCCTCATCCAGCCATGAACCGTGCCTGAACTCAATGCAATTCAAAACGTTACCCGAAAGCATCCCGCAAAATTCCCTGAGTTTGTCATCATCACGGTGCAGGTTTCCGGGAAGCTGCCAGAGGACGCACCGCAGTTTGGATTTCAGGATGAAGGCCGTATCGTAAAATTTAGTAAGCGATTTTTTAAGGGAGTCATCGGCCTTCAGTTTTTTCATATGGGTGATATAACGGCTTCCCTTCAATGTAAAACAGAAATCCCGCGGTGTCTGATCCTTCCAGTTTTTAAGGGTATCCTTACCGGGCAGTGAATAAAAAGAATTATTGATTTCCACGGTCGGGAACCTGTCCGCATAATAAGAAAGCCATTCTTTTTCCGGAAGATCCCCGGGATAAAATTTACCCTTCCAGCTCTTGTAATGGAAACCTGAACATCCGGTAAGGAAAGTTTTTTTTGACATTGGAAAAGAATGAAGGAGAACGTGATTTCCGGAATGATCACGTTCCCCTGTAAAATTAAATCATCTCCGAACGGAGGATTGCTGCCATTTTTGATTTACCGGCGGGAAATTCCTCTTCACCGGTAATCAGTACCTCACCCCCGTTGAGTATGGTATGTATGATGGCAAAATTTACCAGTTCTTCATGATTTGCCGAATTTTCCGGATTTGTGTCGATAAGGTACCTTTCCTTGTCGAAGGTTCCCCAGATCTCGACGTCTTTCCGTACAAAGAGAGTATCTATATTTTTATAGTATGCTGATGATATGATCTCGCTCGGATAGGTGGTTGTCTTCCCGGTTCCGGCCAGTTTCTGATATCGCCTCAGGCTTTTTTGCCTCCGGCCTTTCAGTTCTCTTTCTGCGATCGTGTATGCCTTTGCATGCAGTTTTTGCAGGGGAATACTATCGGGATCGATATTTACGAAATTATCCGTGATATCGGGGTAAGAACTGGCTTCCCTGTAAACGGGTACAAGATGTTCGAGGCCGGCAATGACCATCGGGATCTGTCTTTCGGTGAGGAGATCAAGTATTCCCCGGTCAACCTCGCGAAAGTACCGGTAGAGATTTTTACGGTCATCTTCCTTCATCAGGCCATGCCCGTGATACATAGGAGAATCTTTCCGGTCGCCGCTGTGCATCTGGATACTTTTCTCAGGAACATCATATTTAAGGGTTTCCCGGATGGATTCGGGAACTTTTCCGCCAAGATCTATCTCTTCCATATCGTAGGTTGAACAATGGTATAGTCTGACACCCGACCGGCTGATACAGAGGAGGAAAAATTTGCCATCTTTCCCGATCATCGACAACAGAGGTTTAAGATAAAATTTTTGCCCTGCATAGATGATATTCTCCGGCTCCTGGGGCAATGTATATTTTTCGAAAAAATCGTCCGAAGCAAAAATAGCCAGACCCTTTCGCTGATGTCTCCAGAATGAAGAATCTTCAATAAGGTCCCTTACGGGCTGCGTAATCCTTTCAATGTCTGTCTTATTCTTTCCCTTTCTGGCAAGTTGACCTGACAGGGCTTTCAAGGCGCTCTTCAGTGCCAGGGAATCCTGTTTTTCATTCACTTCCTGACCATGGGAATGGGTGGGAATGCAGACAGAGATAAGATTATCATCCTCTTTTCTGGCCAATTCCAGGAATTGTTCTCTTCTGATTATTTCCATCTTGTGTGGTTTTTTTGTTAAAAAATATCAAAATGAATCCATACAGGAGCCTTTGTCAGGATAACAAGAAGCTTCCGTGAAGTTTATAAGAAGAAAAGTTGTTGTAAGATCTTTCGTTTGCCATTTCTCGCCATGTGTATACAACCCTGCCCGGCCTGAGGTGAGAAACGTCGTGTGACGGTTACCGGGTCTTCCTAAAGTATAACGTTTGTCTTTTGAAATTGTTAACCCTCTTTCGCATACCCGACCTCACTTGTCCGAATACCTGTCCGGCTACCTGTTCCTCTTTGGGGACGGGCATCGCAGGAATACCGGATGGGTGAGTAGTGATATCGTAATGGGTTAATTACAATCGTTATATGAGCTTACAATTTAAATAAATCGGGGCGATAAAAAAAATTGTTACCGGGATTTTTATATGCGGGATCATGTTTTTTTCACATTCATTTCTGCGGGAATTCAACGAGGCAGGTCGCGACCTGCCCCTGCGGGTGGCATGTACGATATAAATGTACGATATAATTACCAGGGGATGGAATGAACTGGAGTACTATGGAATATTCTTCAGCAATACCAGCGACCTACCCTGTATTTCATAAACGTCAAGAATATCTTCCTCATTTTCAGGCTGCTTATTCCGGCTGGTATCGATCAGGATCTCCCATTCGTTCGTTACGTCGAGGTGAGGCAGGGTGAAAGATATGGGTTCCCAGAAGCTGTTTACGATAAGCAGTAGAATGTCATCCTTGATCACCTCGCCGACCTCATCCACCTCGGTCATCAATTCCCCGTTAAGCAGCATGCCAAGGCAACGGATGAAACTGGTATTAAGTTCACCCTCTGTCATATCATTTCCGTCGGTATTCAGCCACCGGATATCCCGGACTTCCTGGCCGAATATCTTTCGGCCCTTGAAATACCTCCTTTTATGTGTCACTGGCTGTGATTTCCGGATTTCAATTATGTTTCGGGTGAATTCGAAGAGATCTTTCTGCCTGGCGTTCCATTTCCAGTTGAACCATGTAAGCTCATTATCCTGACAGTATGCATTATTATTTCCCTCCTGTGTTCTGCCGTACTCATCGCCATGACTCAGCATGGGTACTCCCTGGCTGAACAGAAGGGTCGCAAGAAAGCTTCTTTTTCTCTGCTCACGAAGATTCACGATTTTCTTATCATCGGTGGGACCTTCCGTGCCCGAATTCCAGCTTATATTGTTATTTTCTCCGTCCTTATTGTCCTCCTTATTGGCTTCATTGTGTTTTTCATTGTAACTGACCAGGTCATTCAGCGTAAAGCCGTCATGACAGGTGACAAAATTGATGCTTGCCGAAGGAAGTTTTCCATTATCCTTATACAGGTCGCTACTACCGCTGAGACGATATGCCAGTTCCATCACCTGGCTCTCATCCCCCCTCCAGAATTTCCGGACACTGTCGCGGTATTTACCATTCCATTCCGCCCAAAGCACGGGGAAGTTACCCACCTGGTAACCGCCCTGGCCGAGATCCCAGGGTTCGGCGATCAGTTTAAGCTGGGAGATGACGGGATCCTGGTGGATGGTATCGAGGAAAGTGGAAAGTTTTCCTACATCGTACAGTCCGCGTGCCAGGGTAGAGGCAAGATCAAACCGGAAACCATCGACCTTCATGTCGATAGCCCAGTAACGAAGACTGTCCATCACGAGCTGAAGAGTCCTTGCACTAAGCAGGTTCAGTGTGTTTCCCGTACCTGTATAATCCACATAATACCTGGGATTCTTTGAATCGAGGCGATAATAATTTTGGTTGTCGATGCCGCGGAAACAAAGAGTCGGACCGAAATGGTCCCCTTCTCCTGTATGGTTGTAAACCACATCGAGAATGACCTCGATTCCTGCTTTATGATATGCTTTCACCATCTCCTTGAATTCTCTTACCTGGCCTCCGCATTCGCCTCCCAGACTATACTGGGCATGAGGTGCAAAATAGCCGATGGAATTATAGCCCCAATAGTTTACGAGGTTGTTGTCGAGGAGAAATTTGTTGTGAACGAAATGATGCACAGGCATCAGCTCAACTGTAGTTATCCCCAGGTTCCTGAAATAATTAATAACCGGTTCGGAGCCAAGAGCCTTATATGTCCCCCTTTCATTTTCGGGAATATCGGGATGACGGGCTGTAAATCCTTTGACATGGAGCTCGTAAATAATGGAATTATGCATCAATATCTCGGGCCGTTCAATTCCCTCCCAATCAAAAGCGGTATCAACAACAATGCATTTATTGACCTCGTCGGCGCTGTCACGGCTGTCCTTCCGTACATCCGGTTTTTTAGCCTTTGGGTCAAGAACATAACCGAACATCTTGCCTGTTATATTTGTCGGGCCGCAGATGGCTTTTGCATAAGGGTCCAGGAGAAGCTTCTGTGAATTGAACCTTTGCCCTTCGGCAGGACGGTATTTGCCGAATACACGGAAGGCATAGGCCTGGCCCGGTTTAAGTCCGGGGAGGTACACATGCCAGACATGATCGGTGTTTTCCATAACCGGAATCTGGGCATATTCTTTCTTGTCTGAGGGACTGTGAAATAAACAAAGTTTCACTCCCATTGCATTTTCAGAGAAAAGAGCGAAATTGATCCCTTTGCCGTCGAAATTAGCTCCGAGGGGATAAGGCTTCCCCGGCCATACCGGTCCGGAATATTTTTCCATAAGCGCCATATAGTTTTCATTTTTGATCTAATACCGGGGTACTTTTCCATTATTCTTCCCGTGGCATGAATGCCGGTCTGGGACAATATGTTATCCCCGTTCAAATTTAATTCTTATTGAACGATTCTGTCTTCCACATGTTAATCTTATTGTCGGAAGTTTGTCTTTCCTGAAGTCTAACACCGCCGGGGAACAATTGTTTTTCAGGGTATAAAGAGGGAATCGGCAATACTTCATTTAATGAAGAAATGAAATTTCCGTCCAGAAACAGAGGCAAGCCTGATCCCTGCCATAGATTTTTTCCTTTATGATGAGCATTCGAAAACCAGTAGGAGCAAATTATACTTCCGGTCAGTGTGAATTCAGCCTATGGGCTCCCTTTGCCCGCGAGGCATGGCTTGAGATCGTGGAACCCGGCCCCGCCCGCTTTCCTCTGAATCCAGGGGAATTTGGTTATTGGGATCTGACCCTTCAGAATATAGCTCCGGGCACCAGGTACTTTTACAATATTGATCAGTCCGGTCCCAGGCCTGATCCGGCCTCGAGATCGCAACCAACGGGTGTTCACGGTCCTTCCGAAGTGATAAGTTTCCCTGATTATGTCTGGAATGACAGGAAATGGAAAAACGTACCTCTGGAAAAGTATATTATTTATGAACTGCATACCGGAACGTTCACGCCCGAAGGTAGCTTCGAAGGTGTGGCATCCCGGCTGGATCATCTTACGGAATTGGGTATTACCGCTGTTGAACTCATGCCTGTGGCTTCTTTTCCCGGCGGGAGGAACTGGGGATATGATGGTGTTTATCCTTTTGCTGTTCAAAATTCATACGGTGGACCGTATGAACTGATGAAGCTCGTTGACAAATGCCATGAGAAGGGTCTTGCCGTGATCCTGGATGTTGTGTATAACCATCTTGGCCCCGAGGGTAATTACCTCGGGCATTTCGGTCCTTACTTCACCGAAAAGTACAGGACCCCCTGGGGAAAGGCTGTGAATTTTGATGATAAGTACAGCGATGGCTTCAGGAATTATGTTGTGCAGAATGCATTGATGTGGTTCAGGGATTTTCATATCGATGCCCTGCGGCTCGATGCCATCCATGCGATCTTTGATTACAGTGTCACCCATATCATGCAGGAACTTGCGGAGGAGACGCGCGTTGTTAACAGGGAAACCGGCCGTGAGCATTACTTGATTGCCGAATCCGATCTTAACAATGTCCGTTATATCACCGCTACGGAAAAAGGTGGTTATGGCCTCGATGCCCAATGGAGCGATGATTTTCATCATTCCATCCACGCCCTTATGACAGGTGAACGGGACGGATACTATGCCGATTTTGGGGATCTGGCTTTTCTGGCTACCGCATATTCTTCTGCATTCGTTTACGATGGTCGTTACTCGGAATACAGGAAACGGAGCTATGGCAGTAATACCGCCGGCACTGAGGCTTTTCGCTTTGTCGTCTGTTCCCAAAACCATGATCAGGTAGGAAACCGGAAAAAAGGCGACAGGATGACCACCCTGGTTGATTTTGAATCTCTTAAACTGGTCGCGGGAACCGTTCTGACAAGCCCCTTCCTTCCGTTGCTTTTTATGGGTGAAGAATACGGCGAGACTAATCCGTTCCTGTATTTTGTCAGCCATAATGATCCGGAGCTTAACCGGCTTGTACGGGAAGGACGGCGGAAAGAATTTGCAGGCTTCTATGGTGATGATGCCTCCTCCGTCCCCGATCCGGTTTCAGAGGAGACTTTCCTGAATTCCAGGCTAAGCTGGAATATAGATTACAGCCAAAAAACGGGATACCTGTTTAATTACTATAAGGCGCTTATCTCGCTGCGGAAGGATCATCCCGTTCTCTCCGTTCGCAGTAAGAAGAACCTGGAGGTGAAATACGAAGGAAATGTAATGATGGCCCATCGATGGCAAAATAAAATATATACATGGTGCTTCTTTAATTTCGGATCTTTGTCCTCCGCCTTCCTTTTTCCTGCCGGAAAAGGCGGTTCCTACAGGAAAGAATTAGATTCTTCCGCCCATGTCTGGCAGGGTCCAGGAAGTCACTGTCCCGATATCGCAAACGAAAATGAAAGAATTGAAATGAACCCCAATTCTTTGGCTATATATTCAACCTTTTGATCATGAATGGTAAACAAAGAGTAATTATAGAAAATGTAAAACCGCGTATAAATTGTGGCAAGTTCCCCATAAAGAGGGTTGTCAATGAAAAAGTAATGGTGGAAGCGGATATATTCTGCGACGGTCACGACGAGGTGAATGCCGAACTTCTGTACAGGAGGGTATCCGAGGAACATTGGTCATCTGTACCCCTCGAGCATGATACCAATGATGCATGGAAAGGCTTTTTTACGATCGTGACCCAGGAGGATTATCTTTATACCGTAAGGGCCTGGATCGGCAGGTTCAGATCATGGTACCGCGATATACAGAAACGGATCGGGGCTGATACGGATTACGGGATAGATCTCCTTTCGGGTGCCGCTCTCATCGAGGAGGTTCTTAAAGGTGACCAGGTGCTGATCAGTGACGACAGGTTGTTTCTCACCAATGTCAGGGACGCCTTCAGGTCCACCGTGATGTCAAAAGTGGAAAAGACAGAAAGTATTCTCAGCGGCCAGCTATTCCAGGTGATGCAAAATTACCCCGTAAGGAAATCCATTACGATGTATGATCTGGAACTAAGGGTTAACGTTGACCGCCCAAAGGCGGGGTTCAGCGCCTGGTATGAATTGTTCCCCCGCTCGACAAGACCCG
Organism: uncultured Bacteroidales bacterium; assembly: GCA_963771005.1. GTDB lineage: Bacteria > Bacteroidota > Bacteroidia > Bacteroidales > DASQZK01. The sequence goes on along the minus strand of CAVYRO010000002.1, from coordinate 919,915 downwards.
GCAGCCTGGAATATGCCTCTTTTAAAGATGTGATGGGTCAGCTTCCTTATGTTGCTGACCTCGGCTTCGATGTTCTCTACCTTCCCCCCATACATCCCATTGGGAAAACGAAAAGGAAGGGACCGAACAACAACAGGGAATCCGCTCCCGGCGATCCCGGTTCGCCCTGGGCCATCGGAAGCAGCGACGGCGGGCATAAATCCATTCACCCACGGCTGGGGACCTTTTCCGATTTCGCGGAACTCACGTCAAAAGCTAAGGAACTTAATATAGAAGTGGCGCTGGATATTGCCTTCCAGTGTTCACCCGACCATCCTTACGTAAAAGAGCACCCCGAATGGTTCCGGAAACGGCCCGATGGTTCCATCCAGTATGCGGAAAACCCTCCGAAGAAATATGAAGATATCTTCCCCATCGATTTTGAATCCGATGACTGGGAGGCCTTATGGGATGAACTGAAAAGCATATTCCTGTTCTGGATCGGGAAAGGGATTAAAATTTTCAGGGTGGATAATCCGCACACCAAATCCATTAATTTCTGGGGCTGGGTCATCGATGAGATCAGGAAAGAGCACACCGATGTGATCTTCCTCGCCGAGGCTTTCACACGGCCCAAGGTGATGTACCAGCTTGCCAAGCGAGGGTTCAACCAGTCCTACACTTATTTCACCTGGAGAAATACCAAGGAAGAGCTCACGGAATACATGGAAAAACTGGTGAATACGGAGATCAGCGAGTTTTTCAGGCCTAACCTGTGGCCGAATACGCCCGACATCCTGCCTGAATTTTTGCAGGTCAGCGGCAAGCCCGGCTTCATTATACGTCTCGTACTGGCTGCAACCCTTAGTTCGAATTACGGGATTTACGGACCTGCATTCGAACTCATGGAAAACCTTCCCTTTGAACCCGGATCGGAGGAATACCTGAATTCCGAAAAGTATGAAATAAAAAACTGGAATACATCGGATAAATCCAGCCTGCGCCTGATCTTAAAACAGGTGAACAGGATAAGGAAGGATAACCCGGCCCTTCACTCAAACAATTCCCTGCAATTCCATGAGATAAATAATGACCATATCCTGTGTTACAGTAAACATACGGATGATTATTCGAGTATTATGCTCACAGTAGTAAATCTTGATCCCAACCATACCCAGTCGGGATGGGTTTTTCTACCTGTTGAGGACTATGATATGGACGAACATGCGCCCTACCAGGTTCATGACCTGCTCGGAGGCGCTCATTACATCTGGAACGGATCTTTCAATTACGTCGAACTCAATCCCGGTGTGATGCCGGCACATATTTTCAAAATCAGGAAAAAAGTGCGTACGGAGCGGGATTTTGACTATTTCATGTAACTAAACTATAACTAAAGTGAAAAAGAAGTCTGATAATCTATGGTATAAGGATGCAATTATTTATCAGTTGCACGTTCAATCCTATTTTGACAGTAATGATGACGGGATAGGTGATTTCAGAGGGCTCGTGCAAAAACTTGATTATCTTAAATCACTCGGCATTAATACTTTATGGCTTCTGCCATTTTATCCATCGCCCATGAAAGACGGCGGATACGATATTTCGGATTATTCAGGTATACATCCTTCCTACGGTTCGCTTGCCGATTTTAAAAAATTTATTCGCGAAGCCCATAACCGGGATCTTAAGGTGATCACCGAGCTGGTTCTGAACCACACATCGAACCAGCATAAATGGTTCAGGAAGGCACGGGAGTCGCCTTCGAAGAGTATTTCGAGGAATTTTTATGTATGGAACGATTCGCCTGACAAGTACAACGAAGCCAGGATCATCTTCCAGGATTTTGAATCCTCCAACTGGTCCTGGGACCCAGTGGCCAAGGCATATTTCTGGCACCGGTTTTACTCCCACCAGCCTGATCTGAATTTTGAAAATCCTGCCGTGCATAAAGCAGTGTTCAAGATACTCGATTTCTGGTTCGGGATCGGTGTCGACGGGCTGAGGCTCGATGCAGTACCCTATCTTTTTGAAAAGGAGGGGACCAACTGTGAAAATCTGCCCGAAACCCATAACTTCCTTCAAATCCTGCGGGCATATATCGATGAAAAATGGGACAACAGGATGCTTCTGGCCGAGGCCAACCAATGGCCCGAAGATTCATCGGCTTACTTCGGCAAAGGTGATGAATGCCACATGGCCTTTAATTTTCCCCTCATGCCCAGGCTTTATATGAGCATGAAAATGGAAGATTGTTTCCCCATCATAGATATCATGGACCAGATGCCGGAGATCCCGTCCAACTGCCAGTGGGCTATATTCCTGCGGAACCACGATGAACTTACACTGGAGATGGTCACAGACGAGGAGCGTGACTATATGTATAAAAGCTTTACCAGCGATCCGCGTCAGCGCATCAACCTTGGCATCAGGCGGAGGCTGGCCCCCCTGCTCGACAACGACAGCAGGAAGATCGAGATCATGAATATGCTCCTTTTTTCACTTCCGGGAACTCCGATCGTGTATTACGGCGATGAGATCGGTATGGGCGACAATCATTACCTTGGCGATCGTGACGGAGTGAGAACCCCCATGCAATGGTCGCCAAATAAAAATGCCGGATTTTCCAACAGCGACCCGCAACGTCTCTTCCTGCCGGTTATCATCAATTACGAATACCATTATGAAGGCCTGAACGTGGATAACCAGGAAAGGAACCAGTCATCCCTTCTCTGGTGGATGCGAAGAGTCATCGCTAAAAGGAAGCAATACAAGGCCTTCAGCCGCGGCACCATCAGGTTCCTCAATACCGGCAACCCCCGGGTGCTGTCTTTTATCAGGGAATATGAAAATGAAAAGATACTTGTGCTGATAAATCTTTCCCGGTATTCCCAGATCGCCATGATAGAGCTCAGGGAATACGCCGGGTATATTCCTGTTGAAGTATTCAGCCAGAATGAATTTCCGGAGATCGGAACCGAAAATTATTATTTCCCGCTGCAGTTCAAGGATTATTACTGGTTTGAACTAAAGAAAGCAGATGACCGGAAAATGATGGAGATCGACGGGCTGAAACTTCGTATCACACTGAAGAAAAATGACTGGAACAGGCTCACTCCGGATACTATGCGTAAGATCGGCGATATCCTGCTCAATTATATCAATAAAAGCCGTTGGTTCAGGGGGAAGGCTAAAAAGATCAAGGGGATCGATATAACCGATACGCTTTCCGTGAGCGATAATGAATACAATTCCCATATCCTGATCGTTGATGTGAATTATTTCCAAAGCAAATCGGAAACCTATCTCTTCCCGGTATCCGTAGCTGTCCGCGACCAGGCTTCCCATATAAAGGATGATCAGCCTTATGCGGTTTTAACGAATGTGGATTTTGAAACAAAAGGAGGAGTGATTTATGACGGCGTTTTCAATCCGGTGATGCAGGAGAAATTTTTTGAACTGATCGTAACGGGGGGCAAGCTGAAAGGAAAGAATGGGATTGTCATTGGAAAACCCGGTAAACAATTGAATTCTCTGGTGAAAAAAGGAGAACTCCCGCTTCCGTCACATGTTGTGAGTGCCGATCAGTCCAATACGTCCATCCTCTACGATAACCGTCTCTTTTACAAGATATACCGGAGCCCCGAAGAGGGAAAAAATCCCGAGATCGAGATACTGAAGTTCCTTACGGAAAAAACCAGGTTCAGGAACCTGCCTCCTTTTGCCGGTTCCCTGGAATACAGCAGGCCTAACAGGGAAATGATCTCGCTGGCCACTCTTGCGGGTTTTGTTCCTAACCAGGGTAATGCATGGGAACTCACGCAATCCTTTATAAGTGAATTTTTTAACAGGGTGAGAGCATCCAAGGGTCAGATCGGGGACCCTCCGGATTATATGCCGGCCCTGCTTGCCGACTACCGGGAGACAGAGCAGATCCGCCTCGATGGACTTATTGATCATTTTTACCTCGAAATGACCGACCTCCTCGGGAAAAGAACGGCGGAAATGCACCTGGCAATAGCCTCCGCCAAAGAAGATCCGGATTTTGTGCCTGAGCCCTTCTCACTTCTCTATCAGAAATCGATGTACCAGACCTTCCGGACACTCCTTAAGCGGACTTTCTCCGACCTGCGCGCCAACAGGCGCAGGATCCCTGAAAACAGCACCGAACTTCTTAACAGTATTCTCGATAATGAAGGAGGTATTCTGAACAAGCTTAAGAATATTCTGGCATCGGAGAAGATAGCCTCGATGAAAACCAGGATCCACGGAGATTACCATCTCGGTCAGGTACTTTTCACCGGGAAGGACTTCATTATCATTGATTTTGAAGGTGAGCCGGTCCGTTCGCTGAGCGCCAGGAAACTGAAATACTGTCCCTTCCGGGATGTGGCAGGAATGCTCAGATCCTACCACTACGCGGTCTATATGGGCCTCCGGAAACAGGAAGAGCTGTATCCCGGTGTATCGGAACTGCTGGAACCCTGGGTGGAACATTGGTACAAACGTATTAGCTACCGTTTTCTAAGTTCATACCTCAGGACTGCCGGTAAGGCATCCTTTATTCCGCTTCAGCGGGAACATATTGCAACCCTGATCCGGCTGTTCGTGATCGAGAAAGCAATATACGAAACCGATTATGAAATGAATAACCGGCCCGACTGGATAAGGATACCGCTGAACGGTCTGGCCAAAATCGTTGAAGATCTTATGGGACGTGACGATGATAAGACTGAGGAGTGAACCCGCAAAATCCGACGGGATATAATTTTTTTAAAACAGATATTATGGCTGAAAATAAGAAAAATGATACGACAAAAAATAAAACAAAAGCCCGCCAACCGGCTTCCAGGGGTAATAGCGGTGCAGTGAAGAAAGAACCGGGAAAGGCCTATGCAAATTCTGCTGAAAATATTGAACAGCCTTTAATTCCTGGGCAGACAGAGCCGCCCGGAAGAGTATGGTATGACACTCTTTTTATTTCCGATTATGATATCTATCTGTACAGGGAGGGCAACCATTACAGCCTTTACGAAAAAATGGGCTCTCACATTATCACTCATAAGGGAGTGACCGGAACCCATTTTGCAGTTTGGGCGCCTAATGCGGTCCGGGTTTCGGTGATCGGAAATTTCAATCACTGGACTCCCGGCGAGCATCCCCTGAAGGTAAGGGATGATGCTTCGGGGATCTGGGAAGGATTTGTTCCGGACATCGAAAGGGGCGAAGTGTATAAATACCACCTCGAATCGTCAGTGGCCGGTTACCAGGTAGAAAAAGCAGATCCCTTCGCAAGATATGCTGAGGTACCGCCAAAAACGGGTTCTGTCGTATGGCTGGATGAATTTGAGTGGCAGGACCAGGAATGGCTGACAAACAGGGGAACGAAAAATTCCCTGGATGCGCCTGTGACTGTGTATGAACTTCACCTTGCATCGTGGAGAAGGGTGCCCGATGAAGGAAACCGTTCCCTTACCTACCGGGAGATGGCTCATTACCTGGCCGAATATTGTAATGAGATGGGATACACGCATGTCGAACTCCTTCCGGTGATGGAACATCCTTTTTCCGGATCCTGGGGTTACCAGGTGCTGGGATTTTTTGCACCAACCAGCCGGTTCGGGACACCCGACGACTTCAGGTACTTCGTGGATCACATGCACCGGAACGGTATCGGGGTGATCCTTGACTGGGTGCCCTCACATTTTCCTGGCGACCTTCACGGTCTCCATTTCTTCGACGGCACCTTCCTCTATGAACATGAAGATCCCAGGCAGGGATATCACCCGGACTGGAGCAGCTATATCTTCAATTACGGCCGAAATGAGATCAAGGAATTTCTCATAAGCAGCGCCCATTTCTGGCTGGAGCAGTTCCATATCGACGGGCTGCGTGTAGATGCAGTCGCATCCATGCTTTACCTCGATTACTCGAGGAAGGAAGGGGAGTGGATACCCAATAAATACGGCGGGAGGGAAAATCTCGACGCCATTGCCTTCCTCAGGGATCTCAATGAATCGATCTATACCCGTTTCCCGGATGTACAGACCATCGCTGAAGAATCCACATCCTGGCCCATGGTCACAAGGCCTGCGTATGCCGGGGGACTGGGTTTCGGGATGAAATGGAATATGGGCTGGATGCACGATACGCTCGATTTTTTTTCCAAGGACCCCATGTACCGGAATTATCATCACAACAAGATCACATTTTCAATCTGGTATGCCTTCAGCGAGAATTTCATGCTTTCAATCTCGCACGATGAGGTGGTTCACGGAAAAGGCTCCCTGATGAACAAAATGCCGGGCGACCTGTGGCAGAAATTTGCCAATATGCGCCTCCTCTTTGGATATATGTTCAGCCATCCGGGCAAGAAACTCATGTTCATGGGCGCCGAGATAGGTCAATGGAATGAATGGAACCATGACAGCAGCCTCGACTGGCACCTGCTTGATCAGGATTCAAACAGCAGGTTGCGCAGGTGGATACGTGACCTGAATACAACCTACCGTGGTCAGCCTGCCCTTTATGAAAACGATTTCGAAGCGGAGGGATTTAAATGGATCGATGCCAATGATTCAAAAAACAGTATCCTGAGTTATGTCAGGTATGATAAAAATAAATCGAAACCGGTCATTGTAATTTGTAATTTCACTCCCATTCCGCATATGAACTACAGGGTTGGAGTACCCGGAGAAGGGTTTTGGAAAGAAATGCTGAACAGTGACGCTGAATTATACGGGGGGAGCGGACATGGAAATTTTGGTGGGTTTGATGCAGTACCTGTGCCCTATCACCAGGAAGCCTTTTCCATCAATGTGACCCTGCCCCCATTGGGAATTATTATGTTTACAAAAGAAGAAAACCGGGATGTTGAGAAATGAAGTGTATGATCCTGTTTCAACATGCAGGATCCAGTTTTCGAAGGATTTTACCTTTGACGATTTGAGGACCGTTATCCCGTACCTGCAAAAGCTTGGGATACGGACGATTTACGCATCACCCGTGTTCAAAGCCGTTCCGGGAAGCGGGCACGGATATGATATCATTGACCCGGGAGAGATAAACCCGGAGATCGGCACCATAGAAAAGCTGAGAGCTTTGAATAAAGAACTACGGAAAAGATCCATGGGATGGTTGCAGGATATTGTTCCTAACCACATGGCTTATGATCCGCAGAATGCATGGATCTCGGATATATTCAGGAACGGTCCGCGCTCGGAGTATTATACGTATTTCGATATAGACTGGGAATACAGGAATGAGGACCTGAAAGGAAAAGTAATGTTGCCCTTCTTTGGCAAACCGGTTGGACAGCTCATGGAGGACAATGAACTAAATATCCGTTTTTCCGAAGAAGGAGGTTTTGTTCTTTCCTATTTTGATAAGGATTTCCCGCTCAGTTATCGCTCCTGGCAGCTTGTCCTTAATGCTGTCACGTCAACAACACTCATACCCGGGTTGGGAAAAGCAGCTTCGGATATTGAGGCTTCACAGTTTACGGAGGGTGCGGGCATATTTGAGAAACTTTATCACGAAGATGCCGAAGTGAAACATCTGGTAGAAAATTCCCTCCAGCTTATAAATAACGATAAAGCGAGGCTGGGCCAGGTTATCATGGAACAGTTCTACCTTCCTGCATACTGGAAAGAAAGCGAAAAACGGATCAATTACCGCCGCTTTTTCACCATTAACGGGCTTATCAGCCTGCGCATGGAGGATGAAAGGGTGTTCACCTCCTGGCACAGGCTCACGGATGAATTGATAAAAGAGAAGACATTCAACGGATTGCGCGTCGATCATATTGACGGCCTTCTGGACCCTGAACAATACCTAAGGAGGCTGAGGAATGCATCCGGTGAACATACCTACATCATCGTAGAAAAGATTCTTAAAAGAAATGAAAAACTGAAATCCGGCTGGCCGGTCCAGGGCAATACAGGATATGATTTCGGGACACTGATCGCAAATCTATTCACCAATGAGATTAAGGCACGGGAATTTAACGATATATATAATCGGTGGGATGAAAACCGGCCCGATTATGGCGAACTCGTCTACGATAAAAAACATTTCATTATCTTCAACCGCATGGCAGGCGATCTGGACAACCTTGTACATATTTGCCTTTCGCTGCCCGGGATACCCGGTCCCCATCCCGGTAAAGAGAAGCTGGCTGAAGCCATCGCCGAATTCCTGATTCAGTGCCCCGTATACAAAATCTACCCGACATCGGGAACCTTTGAAGAGGCAGAAAAGGATTTCATTCGTACTATTTTCGCCAGGGCTTTACGGCACAAACCCGGACTGGCAGCGGAACTAAATTTTTTACGTGAACTATTCCTGTACACAGGTAAAGACCTGGAAAGACGGGAAGCGGGCATGAGATTTTTTCTCCGGTGCATGCAATTCACCGGTCCGCTGATGGCCAAGGGCCTCGAAGACACTGCCTTTTACAGCTATGCCCAGTTTATTGCCCATAACGAAGTCGGTGATTCACCCGGCTATTTCGGTATACAGACGGGGTCCTTCCATGCACAGATGAAAGAGAGGCTGAGGGAATCGCCACTTTCTCTGAACGCCACCTCAACGCATGACTCCAAAAGGGGGGAGGACAGCAGGGCAAGGCTCACCGTCATCAGCGATATCCCGGATTTATGGGAGCAATTTGTATTTGAATGGCGAAAATACGGTGAAGAACTCCGGAGGGATAACGCGCAGATCCCCACGCCCAACGATGAATATTTTATCTACCAGTCTCTAGCAGGTTCGTATCCTCCCGAACTTACGCACGATGATACCTTCCGCGAAAGGTTCAATGCATTTATCCTTAAGATGATCAGGGAAGCCAAGGAAAATACATCCTGGTCCCGTCCCGATGAGGAATACGAAAAGCTGACCGTCGAATTTGCCGAAAATCTTCTCAGGCATGAAAAATTCATGCAGAGTTTCAGGCAGTTCCTGGGAATCATCCGCGATCCGGGTATGATCTGTTCCCTCTCCCAGGTTCTCCTCAGGAATACCTGCCCGGGCGTCCCCGATCTCTACCGCGGCAGCGAAGTATGGAATTTCAGCTTTGTTGATCCGGACAACCGCAGGCCGGTGGATTTCGGCGATCTCTCATCCATGCTCGATAAAGTGATCCGGAGCGGTAAAAAGAATAAAAAAGACTTTTACGAAAAGTTATGGGCAGAAAGGGCCGGAGGGGGGATAAAACTCTGGCTCACATGGCTCACGCTGAAAGAAAGGCTGGCCAGTCCTGAATTTTTCCGGACTGCCTCTTATATACCCTTGACCATTAAAGGGAAATACCGTGATAACCTCATGGCCTTTTTAAGATACCGGCAGCGCCGCTGGTACCTCGTGGCTGTACCCGTCAAGTTTGCCGGTTTGCTCCCGGATGATTCGCGGCAATTAAAAGACATAAACTGGAGAAGCACACGTATTCAGCTCCCCGAACTTTCACCCGTTCACTGGGAGAATATTCTCACCGGAGAAAATCATTCATTTGGCAGATCCATACCGGCGGACGTGATCTTCAGCCATACCGACCTGGCCTTCCTTAAAGCGGAAGAGACCGGCAGATCCCGTTCAGCAGGCATACTACTTCATATTTCATCACTTCCCGGAAAATACGGCACCGGCGACATGGGCGGAAATGCCTTTGATTTTGTCGATTTTCTTCAAAGGAACGGCCAGTCATGCTGGCAGATACTTCCTCTGAATTACGTAGACAGGGAAAGTGCTTTTTCACCTTACAGCTGCCTTTCCGCATTCGCGGGAAATATAATCCTGTTGGACCCGGACCTTCTGAGGGAGGCAGGTCTTCTTACGGATAGCGATACCGGGAATGGTTTTGATGAAGAAGAAGACAACGCCTGTTTTGAAAAAGCACTGGATTTCAGGTTGGAACTCCTCGCAAAGGCATGGAACAATTTCAAAGCCGGGGATATGCCGATCCTTGCATCCAAATTTCGCGATTTCTGTGAGAAGGAACGGCCCTGGCTTGATGATTTTGCCCTCTTCATCCTTTTCCGGGAACTGAATGAAGGGAAAAAATGGAATGAATGGCCTGTGAATATCCGTGACCGGGACGAGGAAACCCTTCTCCTTCACAGGGATAAATATCATGAAAGGCTGGATGAACTAAAATTTTTCCAGTTCCTTTTCTTTGAACAGTGGAATGACCTGAAAACCTATGCCAATGACCGGGGAATAAAGATAATTGGCGATATGCCCTTCTATATCAATTTCGACAGCGCGGATGTCTGGGCCAATTCTTCTCTCTTCAGGCTGGGGGAAGATAAAAAGATGGAAACGATGGCGGGTGTTCCGCCCGATTATTTTAACGATGAAGGGCAGCTTTGGCGAATGCCCGTTTACCGGTGGGACCTGATGAAAAAAAGGGGTTATGCATGGTGGAAACAAAGGCTGTCTAAAAATCTTGAATTGTTTGACCTCGTGCGCATCGATCATTTCAGGGCCTTTTCCGATTACTGGGAAGTTCCCGCCGGGGAGGAGACAGCGGTTAACGGAAGCTGGATAAAAGGTCCCGGGGAAGATTTTTTCAACAGCATGAAAAAAGAATTTCCCGGCCTTCCGTTCATTGCCGAAGACCTCGGCGACGTAAACCAGGCGGTATATGATCTACGCGATAAATTTCAGCTCCCCGGAATGAGTGTGCTTCAGTTTGCTTTTGGTGATGACATGGCCGGATCGGTTCACACTCCGCATAATCACCGGAAGAACAGCGTGGTTTATACCGGTACGCACGACAATAACACGCTTAAAGGCTGGTACAGGTATGAACTGAACCGGAGATCCAAAAGACGGCTCAGGTATTACACCGGAAAGAGGATAAACAGCAGGAACTGCAATGCGGAACTCATCAGGCTGGCGTTTATGTCGGCTGCGGAAACGGTCATCATTCCTATGCAGGATTATCTCGGGCTTGATCGTCATGCCAGGATGAACAAACCTTCAACCCGAACAGGCAACTGGACCTGGAGAATGGAAGCGGATGATATTCTCGCCCCGGTTGAAAAAATGATCCAGCGCTATACCCGGGTATTCGGAAGATCCGGGTAAGACCGGAAGAAGGTCACCAGGTTCTGTCTTTCATATAATCGTCAAGTTCCTTTCTTGACATCGGCAGTTTACCGGGGTTCTGATCGATCCACCGCAGGAAGGCATCTTTGATCTCATCGCTCCAACGGCCATCGATCTGTCCGGGTGTGAATTTTCCCTCTCGCAGCATTTCGTGGCCGAATTTATCCTTCAGCATGATAAATTCCGAACGGATCACCACCTCCTCGGCAAGATGGGCAGGAATGAAGAGAACACCTTCTTTCTTTGCCAGGACCACATCCCCGGGGAAAACCACCGCACTCCCGATCCGGACAGGTACATTCAGGCCCATAAGCATGGTTTCCTGGAGGAAGGATGGGTCCCAGCCTCTCACCCAGGCATTGAAGCCGTCGATCTCTTCGAGTCCTTCGAGATCCCTGGCACCGGCATCGAAAACGACCCCATTCCCGGAATTTGCAAAGATGGCGTTCCCGAGGTTGTCCCCAATGAGCGTGCCATCGACGATCTTGCCGAAACCATCAGCCACGTAAACATCTCCGTTCTGAAGGGCATCGATGGGCCATGAATTCATGGCACCGATCCGTCCCTGTTCCTGTCCTTTTTCAGTCAGCCTGTCTGATATCTCTGGTCTTTTAGGCAGGTAATAAGCAGTAAATGCCCGTCCTGTCATCACCTTATCCTCATGAAGAATCTCCCAGTTTCCCTCGAACTGGTTCATATAACCCTTCGACCGCAGGATACCCCATGCTTCTTCGATGGAAACATTTTTCATCCTTTCCAGGATGGCATCGTTTACTTTCGGTCGGCCATCAGGAAAACGTTCCCCTTTCCATTCAGAGGAATACCAGACGCGTTCATCACGGGTGTTAAAAAACTGGGAGAAGAGTTGCTGTGCTGAGAACAAGGCAACCGCAAGTAAAAGAAAGGCAGATTTTTTCATGATCCCGGAGTTTTATTTGAAGCCATAGCTGTGTTTGGTTTTGAAAATTCATTTTCCATCCCGGCTGCCGGTTTTCCCCGCCACCAGGTAGCCAGTGATGAGCCGGTGATATTCATCAGGGGACCAAAAACGGCGGGCGCCAGGCCTACGGTGGCTACCTTACCCATCTGCAGCGCGATGCCGGAAGCCAGGCCGCCATTCTGCATACCCACTTCGAGGGCTATGGTGCGGCAGGATCTTTCATCCATCCTGGCAAAGCGGCAGATCCAGTATCCCAGGAAATAACCGGCGACATTATGGATGAGACTTGCAAAGATAAGCAAAGCGCCGATCTGCAGCAGGCTATCGCGCCCGGCTGCAGTAATGATAGTGATGATGATGCCTATCCCGGCCATTGAAAAAAACGCCAGGATCCTGTCGAGGTTTTCCTGTCTGCCCTTTGCGAGAACTTTGAATAACCAGGCTCCTGCCAGGGGAAGAAGGAGGAACCAGAAAAGATCTTTTCCAAATTGCAGTCCTGTTTCTCCGGTGGTCATCCCGCTGGTGGCATACTGGATATAATTTTTCAGGGCGATGATCAGGAAATAGACCACGCCCTGCAGGAAAATACTTTTACGGTTTTCCTTCCCGTAAGCTACGGCATGGAAGGTAAGACCCGCTATGATGGGAAGGATCACGATATTGATAATACCCAGCATCATGCTCCAGAAATCTATCGGGACGAATTGACCCGCGAGCAATTTCATCAGGGCCGGCGTGATCAGCGGGGCCAACATGGTGGCAAAGGCAGTGAGCGTCACGGAAAGGGCGAGGTTTGCCCGTGCTATGAATGACATGACATTGGAAGCCAGTCCGCTGGGAGAAGATCCGACAAGGATGATCCCGGCGGCAATTTCGGGAGGGAAGCCGAAGGTAGTGGCGATGATGTAACCTATGACAGGCATGATCGTGAACTGGCAGGTAAGCCCCAGGAGAACTCCTTTCGGCATGCGTATCACTCCCTCAAAATCTTTGAAACTCATCTGCGAACCCATCCCGAACATGATGACCTGCAGGAGAGGTACGATAAGCACCTTAAGTTCAAAACTCCCCCAGGTAGTGAACAAGCCGGGATAAAACATGGCAATTGTCACCGCAGCAAAGATCATGATGGTGTAAGAAAAACTCCTCATGATCTCAGTCCCGCGAACACCGAAAGCAAGAAAGATAAAAAACAGGATAACGACTGGTCCCGTAAGCGACCTGAGATCCAGGATAAGCGTCAGAATGAAAGCAAGGGCGAGGAAGAGGGAGGCCCAAAGGAGGAAACGGGTAATTTTCCGTAAGTTCATTTTGTCGTCTTAGTTGCAGTTTCGGCAGGATTTACCATCCCGGAATGCCCGTTTCATCTACCGGGATTAACCCGAGATGAAATATGAGTCTTTTATATTCCCGAAATTAATTCTGATTCTTTAACTTTAAAAGGAATTTATAAAAATCTTCAATTTCCGGAAATTCCACCGGTCAATTTACGATGTCTAACCTGTTAATCCAAAAACTGTCATGAATGAATCGGAAAATAAAAACAAGCCGGACCCAAAGCTCGGCAGAAGATCGTTTATGAAACTAGCGGGACTCGGAGGCCTCAGTCTGGGGGGCCTGATGATGACTGCCCCGCTGGAAGCCCAGCTGGAATATTCAACCCAGAATGTAAGCCGGAATTCCTCGCCATCGGACCTTAAGATCACCGATATGAGGATTGCACAGGTCGGGAGGGTTCCCATCATGAAGATCTATACCAACCAGGGTATCTACGGCCTGGGTGATGTACGCGACGGGGCCGATAAACGGTACGCCCTCATGCTGAAAAGCCGCATCCTGGGCGAGAATCCATGTAATGTGGAGAAGATCTTCAGGATCATTAAGCAATTTGGAGGTCACGGACGGCAGGGCGGGGGAGTGTCCGGTGTTGAAATGGCCTTGTGGGATCTGACGGGCAAAGCTTACGGGGTACCGCTGTACCAGCTCCTGGGCGGCAAGTACCGCGATAAAGTGAGGATCTATGTAGATTCTCCCACCGAGCAGGATCCGGACATTTTCGCTGAAAAGATGAAGGGACGCCTGAACATGGGCTTCACCATTATGAAGATGGACATTGGCATCGGACTGATAAAGGATATTCCGGGAACGCTCAATAATACCGAACCCTGGGGGGATATGCAGGGCTGGAGCCAAACCCCGGGAAGCTACGGGTATACCCGTCATCCCTTTACCCGCGTTCAGATTACCGACAAGGGTACGGCCGAACTGGTGAAGTATCTTGCCCGTACACGAGAGAACATCGGCTGGGAGATCCCCGTGGCCATAGACCATATAGGTCATATGGGCGTGAACAGTATGATAAAACTGGCAAAGGCCTATGAACCCTATAATGTTGCATGGCTTGAGGATCTCGTTCCCTGGCAGTATACTGATATGTGGAAGGAGATATCCATGTCAGTAGACGTTCCCACACTTACCGGCGAGGATATATACCTGGCGGAGGGATTCAGGGACCTCATCGAAAAAAGGGCCGTAGACATGGTCCATCCCGACCCTGTGAGTGCAGGCGGTTATCTCGAAACAAAAAAAATCGGCGATTATGCCGCTGAACACGGAATTGCCATGGCCCTTCATCATGCTTCATCACCAATTACCTGGCTTGGCGCCGTTCATACTGCTGCCGCCACCGAAAACTTCATTGCCCTCGAACATCATTCGGTTGACAATCCCTGGTGGGAAGATCTCGTAACCGGTATTGATAAACCATTCGTCAGGGAAGGATACGTCACGGTGCCTGACAAACCGGGTATCGGGGTCGAATTGAATGAAGAAGCCGTAAAAGAGCACCTTCAGAAAGGGGAGAAATTGTTTGCCCCCACAGATGAGTGGAATGAAAGGAATTCATGGGACAGGGACTGGAGTTAGGGATCCCTGCTGTTGTTTCCCGTCATTCCTTTCCCAGGGCGTCCCGGAGCCGGAGGAGGTACTGCCGGGAAACGGGAAGTTCCTCATCCAGGTTCCGGACACGGATGCTGTACATATTGAATTTTTTCAGCAGCTTTTCCACGAAATCCAGGTTAATGATATACGAGCGGTGGCAACGGATAAATTTCTGATAGCGTGCAAGGAGGTACTCCATATTTTTGAGGGTGTTCCGGATAAGTTTCCGTACCGGTTTTCCTTCTTCGAGATAGATGATCTCGACGTAATTGTCTGCAGACCGAAGCAAAATAAGATCTTTGATCGTTGTTGAGACCTTCTCGGAATGATTTTCCGAAAAGATATCGATAACATCGTTCATGTGGTTCGTATCGTATTGTTCCAGTATTTTCTTGTCCTCATTTATTTTTTCCTCCAGGGAAACGACCCTCTGATTGAGAGTCTTGTTCATATAGAAGCCTTTCAGGACTGCCACAGCGCCCAGGCACAGCAGGATCACCTTGAACATAAGGTACATCGACATCGGTACGCGGCCTACATACCGGATATAAAATCCGAAGGCGACCGAATCAAAGATCAGAATAAGCGCCAGGATAAGTAGGGCCGGTCCCCGGCTCTCATCTTCAGCCTCGAAGATTCCCTCAGTCAACCTTGGCAAAAGGCTGAGAAAGATAAACATAAAAAAGAAGTTG
Organism: uncultured Bacteroidales bacterium; assembly: GCA_963771005.1. GTDB lineage: Bacteria > Bacteroidota > Bacteroidia > Bacteroidales > DASQZK01. The sequence goes on along the minus strand of CAVYRO010000002.1, from coordinate 904,255 downwards.
ATGCCTCCGAAGCCTGCCATGAACAAAATGGTATCATCCGTAATATTCGGGGGAGTATTGAAGGGGCGGAAAAACAGCGTGAACAGGAATACGGCAAGGCTTATGCTGAAGGAGACCGTAATCTCATACTTGAGTGAAATGTTTCCCGCGTGATCATTGTCATTCAACGGAGATAGCCACATATATCTGTAATTACAGGTTGGTCCTTTTTGAGCCGGTATGAGACGTAGCGGGATGATACCTTTGACGTCCTTCTTTGCAGCAATCCCATTATACCCCGATCTCCCGGATGATGTACAAATTTAGCACAATGAAAAAGAATTTGAAAATATTTTAATGCTACATGAGGTTAATAAGGGTGGAATTCCAGATATTTTCGATGACCATCCCATTGAAAAATTCATTATTATAGGGGATCACTGTTCTGTCATCGGTAAAAGGAAGTTCGACCAGTGGGTTGCCGTGGTAGGCAATTCTGGCAATAACGGACTGGGAAAGATTTCCGAAGTTGCAAAGCCCGGAGGTATTTCTGAGCGTTATGATTATGACAATTACAGCAGGATATCTGCGATAACTGAATCTATTGACAACCAGGATTTCCTCGAATCCTTTTTATATAACGGAAACGGTCAGCTAAGTCAACTAAATTATCCATCCGGTTTTTCAGTTAAGTATAAATATAATAACTTAGGGTACTTAACTGAAATTACTACTGCGGATTCTGCATTATGGCAAGCTATATCCATGAATGAAAGAGATCAATATACGCAGTTTAAGACCGGAAGCGATCTTACAACAACGCATGAATTCACACATGGTTTGCTTACGGGTATCCACACAGGTTCACTCCAATATTACAATTATACCTATGATTACGGTAGCGGGAACATGACGCAGCGTTCAGATGTAAACCGTAATATATCTGAAAGCTTTTCCTACGATAACCTTAACCGGCTTACCCATTCGGCTGTATTTTGAATCAAAACGGTGGGAAAGTACAGGAGCAAAGTTTTGATGCCTATGGAAGAAGACATAATCCGGATGACTGGACATACAATAATTTACCGGGCACATTCAAATTCGACAGAGGCTTTACCGGGCATGAACAGCTGGATCAGTTTGGATTGATAAACATGAATGGGAGGATGTATGATCCGTTAGCCGCAAGATTTTTGAGCCCGGATATAATGGTCCAGGATCCAACTTCTACGCAGAGTTTTAACAGGTATGCCTATTGCCTGAATAATCCGCTCGTTTTCACCGATCCCGATGGGGAGTTCGTCCACTTGATTATCGGAGCCGCCATTGGTGGAATTATCAATTGGGCAACTCATGGTGCAGATTTTACCTGGGAAGGGCTTGGCTATTTTGGAGTTGGTGCTCTTGCAGGAGGATTAAGTGCTGGTGTAGGAATGGGAGTTACTGCCTCACTATCCGGGGCTTCTTTTGGGGCTGGATTTATTGGATCTCAAACTGCAATGACAGCCATCTCATCAGGATTTACTTCGAGTTTTATAACAGGCGCTGCTGTAGGAGGTGCTACTGGATTTTCATCTGGATTTGTTACGGGAACTGGAAATGCTTGGATGGGAGGAGAGAGTTTTAGTCAGGGCCTCTGGAGTGGAACAAAAGCTGGTTTTTGGGGTGGTGTTTCCGGTGCGGCGATTGGAGGAGTTGCCGGTGGTTTTGATGCTGCCTATGGAGATCCAAATCGACAAAGAAATTTTTGGACTGGAGATGATGTAGGCAGAGGTAGAAAGCCGTTTTCATTTAATAATTCTGATTTAGATTGGGATGCTTATAGATGGAAAGGTGGATATTCTCCAAGAAAGCATTTTGAGAGCATTGTCGATGGAAATGAAACAAGTTCTTATTTAGATTATGTTAGATATGGTGAGGATACGGGAAATCCTATTTCGAATGGGGCTTTGTCCAAAATCAATAATTATAGCGATGAAGGAATTTTCGAATACACTATAGATAAGTTTGTTGGTAGAGCTGATATGTACATTTTAGACCAAACAAATTATGATGCTATTATTCGACTCAATGGTAATATTGTTTCCCCAATTAATGGTTACATCCCTTTATGGGAAGGGACAAAGACCATTTCTATTCAATTAATGCTAAAGCCTAGCGAATTCACAAATTCAATAACCCCATTTAGATTTAGGATTATCGGCGATCATCTACTCTGGAGGTAATATTTTAAACCTTTTATAAGTCTTTTTCATGTTAATATACAGCCATAAATATTTTGTTAGTCTTTCTTCATTTTTTGTATTGATTTTTCTTTTTGTGTCTAATATTTATTCCCAGATGGATAGTATTGAGTATAATTATTGGCAACAAATCTATGATTTCAAAATTCAGGCAAATGAATACGTTTTTAAAAGTTGGGAAGGAGAGGTTATTGAAACTGGTAAAATCATTTTTGATGCTGATCTATTTTTTAATAATTATCAATCATCCTATCGCCCTGAATATATAGATTCAGTTCAGTTAGCTATTGTTTCAAGGACTTTAACAAATATATATAATGAACATACTTTAAAACATGAAGAATCTTTTCTAAGATTATGCTGGTTTAAAGATGACTATCCTACAATTATCCGACTTGATAATCTTGGGGACAAAAGCATCCAGGCAACCATAAAAATTGGGAATGGAAATTTTATAGAACATGGAGAATTATTATCTGATACCACCATATTATTAACAAAAAACAACTCTAAGAAGATTAATAAGTTACTTAGTAAAGATACTGACCTTATAAATCTCTCGAACGCTGTAATTTGTCCATCTGAAATATATATTCCTAACTTTTTTTTTGAAATAAGCAGGGACTCACATTATAACATCATTGTTTTTAGTGAATGTTATTTACATTTTTCACCTTATGACAGGATATGGAAAATTTATAAAAACATTAATAGGGTTTTGAAAAATATGGACTACTTGGGAATTGAAAATTTTTCTTATGGAAATTCTCCTCAAGGTTCAAGATAATATTAATGAGTGAAATAAAAATTTCTAACTTAGAGACAGTTAAGTTCTTTGATTTTGAAAGGTTTGAATCAGGGAATTAAAACCGGGTTTACCGGTATGCCTATGCCCTGAACAACCCCCTGATCTATACGGATCCTTCCGGAGAATTTTTTTGGGCGGCCTTGCCATTAATGGTAAAAGTTGCCATAGGAGTTGGTACTGCTATAGGAGGTTACACCGGATATAAAATTGCTGATGCGAAGGGTTATGATTTAGGAGATTGGCAGACGTATGGTTATATGCTAGGTGGTGCCACTATGGCGGGTTTTCAGGTTACGCAGGAGCTGCTATAGCGGCAGGAGGTGGGTTTATGGCAAACACAGCGGGAATTGCTTATAGTTCAATGTTTAATTCTATCGGAATTTCTGCCCTGAGCGGGGGAATGATACAGCCAAGCGTCAGTTTTGGAGTCATTGAAAAGTTGGAGCAGGAAAGTTAAAAAATGCGTTTACCGGTATTGTTATTATGCTTTTTATTTATCAATAAACGAAAGCAGGTATTCAATTTCCTTATCCGATATGTCTTTTTGTTCGGATTTATCGTAGATCGTCAGGAGGTATGCGATATTGTTAACAACCTGCACATGTACAACCACCCTGGCGCCGCCTCTTTTTCCCTTCCCTTTTGACTTAATGGCCACCCGAATTTTATAACAGCTATTGGCCATGGCATTTCCTTGCATGGGATCTTTTTCCAGACTGTCAATCAGTTCAGCGTATTCTTTTTTAAGAGATGGGAATTTTTTCACCAGCCTTTTAAGCTGCTTATCAAATGGAGGTATGGTAAATACATTATAACTCATCAAGCAGATCTTTAGCCGGCCTTGCCTTCATTTTACCCTGCTTAACAAGGTTCAGGTTCTCGACGGCTTCTTTAATTTCTTCAAGAAGCTGAGCTTTTGCCGGTGAAATGGGTTTGGCCTTTACGAATGAGAAATTATTGAGCAACTCCAGGATAAAATCTCCTTTATTATCACTTACATCAACAAGTACTTTCATGGTATAATAATTATTTACCTGTAGTTAAATATCCCTGAAACTTCGTAGTAGCAATAAATGCATCGAGCATGGCAAAAACATGTTCCCTTTCTTTTGGCTGCATTTTAGAGACTTCCTGAATCCGTTAAATCATACTTTTATCGAGTTCTAAATCAGTATGGCCAACGAGTCAATCCAGAGAAACATCCAGAATGTCTGCAATTTTAGCAGCAGCTTCAATACTGGGCTTCATCTCGTCACGTTCATAACGGCCAATTACCGGGCCTTTTGTATTTAATTTCTCAGCCAGATATTACTGGCTAATGCCCTTTTTCTTGCGGGCTTATAATAAACGCTTTCCAAAACTCATAAGTATCAAATAATACCTGATTTATACTAATGAGACAAAAATACAAAACTTAAAAGTTATATCAAACCGTCGATGTTATTCTATTTACTATAATACTCCCCAAAAACAGGACCACTGGTTAAGTTGAAATTTAGTTACTAATTTTAACCAGTGAATCATGAAACGATCAAGAAGAAAATTTACCAGTGCCTTTAAGGCAAAAGTAGCAATAGAAGCGCTCAAGGAGCGGGAATCTCTTGCTGAATTATCCAAGCGGTATGAAGTACATCCAACTATTATCAGTAAGTGGAAGAATGAGTTTTTAGAAAAATCAGCCTCTGTATTTGAAGGTAAGTCCGATGAGAGAGAAGGCATAGATCCGGAGAAGCTGTATGCAAAGATCGGACAGCTGGAAATAGAGAATGATTTTTTAAAAAAAAGCTTACGGAAGACCGGACTATGAACCAGCGTATGAATCTAATTGATAATCAGAATGCACTGAGCGTCCGAAAGCAGTGTGATCTATTAACAGTGCACCGGAGTGGGTTTTACTACCAACCCAAAGGCGAAAAGCAAGAAAATCTTGAGATCATGCGTTTAATGGATGAGCATTACATGAAACGTCCAGCAGAGGGTGTCATTCGGATGCAGGATTTCTGTTTGCCATTGGATTTTTGGTCAACCACAAGAGAGTTTACAGGTTGATGAGACTAATGGGTTTAATGGCCATCTATCCAAAGAAGAATCTGAGCAAACTGGGATTGAAAAAGTATATTCATCCTTATCTGCTGAAAGGCCTTGAGATAAATCACCCGAACCAGGTATGGGCCATAGCTTCCCAGTTGACCTAATATTTCATTTTGGGGAATTATGAAATAGAGAGCGGCGCACGAAACCGGGAACTTCATTATATTGCAGCTCCTACCGGTATAACGGCCATTGTTCAGCATCTGCAATAAATGTTGGTTTTAATGGAATCGGTAGCTTAATGAATGGGAAGGATTTTTTTGATGGTTGGAAGTTCCCTGCAATATCTGGTTTTGTAAATGGTGCATATAGTGGATACAAATTGTCCGATGCAAGAGGATTGAATTACTGGTGGGGAAAATCTGCTGGATTTAAAAGAACAAAGTGGTCCTTTTTTAACATGGATAAGACATTTTTGGAAGTTGATTTTAAAACAATAAGCCTAAATTTTGAACTTAAAAGACTATACTCAATAAGTGAAAAGCCCGAACTCGCCGGGCTTTTTTAATGCTTTTACTTTATAAGCATTGTAATCTTTTCAATAACTGATTCAAGAAAACCAGAATTAACAGATGTATTTTTAGAAATAATCAGGCTTTCGTTTAACAAAAATATCTTGTGCAGCCTTATACAGCTTTGCAATGGAAGTTCTTTACCGTTGACAAAATCGGTTTTGTTTATCGGGAGCGAAAGGCTGTCGTTACGAATTTTAGAGGTAATCTGGACCATCAGGTAATCACCTGTTTTATTAATTGTATCATTTGAAATTACTAGTGCCGGTCTTTTCTTAGTCTTAGACAAATCCGAAAACGGAAAACCGATAATAACAATGTCGCCTTTTTTATACTTCATAATTTAAAGAACTTCGTCCCACCTGTTATCTTCATCCGAGAGCCAATCTTCGGCCAGGCCCTTTTCCGATAAAAGCATAGTCTCGTAAGTATTATCTTCTTCAATTACATTTTTAGTTTTGGATTTTTTTTCTTTTATCTGGATGTCAGCAAACTTGCGAGAATTTTTAACATCTTCCTGAAGTTCGTTGTATTGCTCCGGCGAGAGGTTTAATTTACCCCTGAGACTGGCAATCCCTTTGGTTTTCGATTTTTCCTCAATGGGCAGAATAATTACTTCCACCTTATTGGCTTTGAAATTTTCCGGGAGCTTGATCTTAAATGAGTTATTTTTAACCTGCACTATTTTTCTTATTGCTTCCATTTTCTTGGTTTTATTATGCCAGCTTATATAAGCCGATATTTTTTTCCGCGCCCACACTTACAAAGTTATTAAAAAATCCATAATGATAATAATACTATAGTACTACCCGTACTTAGGACCACTTTTTTTTATTCTTAGTTGAATTTTTGAAGATCTTCATCAAATTCAGGACTTTACGATACTTCAGGAATTAAGGATAAAACGTGGAACGGGATTCTCCTGTATCGCTGGAGAGAAGATTCTGGTAACATGAAGGCCTTCATCTCATTCAGAATCCGATAGCAGATACTTTCGCCTTTCGCCTTTCGCCTTTCACCTTAGATTTTCATCTCCGGGAAGGATAATCTTATAAAGCATCTTTCCCCTCCTTTCTCCTTTCTCCTTTCTCCTTTCACCTTAGATTTCCATCTCTCCGGGAAGGATAATCTTATAAAGCATCTTTCCCCTCCTTTCTCCTTTCTCCTTTCTCCTTTCACCTTAGATTTCCATCTCTCCGGGAAGGATAATGTTATAAAGCATCTTTCCCCTCCTTTCGCCTTTCGCCTTTCGCCTTTCACCTTAGACATGATAATCATCCGATGCCGTATGTCTCTTTTTAAGCGCTTCCAGTTTCTTCTTTCCATAAGCTATCCGGGTGATCACCACGAAGAGAACGGGCACCATGAAGATCCCGATAAAGGTGGCAGCCAGCATCCCGCCGAAGACCGTCCAGCCTATAGTCTGACGGGCAACTGCTCCTGCGCCCGTGGCGAAGATCAGCGGCGAAATACCGAAGATAAAAGCGAGCGAGGTCATAAGTATGGGCCTTAGCCTTAACCGTATGGCCTGGAGGGTCGCCTCGTGAAGATCCATCCCGTGATCCACCCTCTGCTTGCCAAATTCCACGATCAAAATGGCATTTTTCGCTGCAAGACCGATCAGGGTGACCAGCCCCACCTGTGCATAAACATTATCCGACAGGTGGGGCACAAAGGTGAGCGCAAGAATAGCTCCGAAAGCCCCGAGGGGAACGGCAAGCAGTACGGAGAAAGGCACCGACCAGCTTTCATACAGGGCCGTCAGGAAAAGAAAAACAAAGAGAAGGGAGATCGTGAAGATAAGTACCGATTTGGATCCCGCCTCGATTTCTTCACGGCTAAGGCCGGAAAAATCATATCCGTATCCCGACGGCAGGACCTTGTCAGCCGTTTCACGTAAGGCTTCGATAGCCTGCCCGCTGCTGTATCCGGGGGCGGCATCCCCGTTGAACTCTGCAGATCTGTATAGGTTGAAATGGGAAATATTCGGGGCGCTTTCGATGATCTTGTAGCTGATCAGCGTGCTAAGCGGCAGCATCTCGCCCTGCCGGTTCCTTACATAATACTTCCCGAGCTGGGTGATCTTTGACCGGTATGAGGTATCGGCCTGGGCCACTACCCTGAAATTACGCCCGTAAAGCGTGAAATCATTGATGTAAAAGCTGCCGAGAAAGGTTTGCAGTGTGCTGAAAACATCGGTGAGGTTCACTCCGGCTTTCTTACATTTTTCCCGGTCCACAGATATCCTGTACCCCGGCGTCCGGGCCGTGAAAAAGGTGAAAGCGCTTCCGATCTCAGGCCTCCGGTTAGCCGCCATCATGAACTGCATGACCACATCCTGGAATCCATGAATATCATCTGTGCTTTCCTGCTGCTGCAACACAAAGGTGAAACCACCGGTGCTTCCCAAACCGGGGATGGAAGGCGGAGTGATGACAAGGATATTGGCTCCCTGGATCCCGGCGAATCGCTTTCGTAGTTCACCGGCGATACCTTCCAGCTGTTCCGCTTTGGTTTTTCTTTCATCCCAGGGCTTGAGCTGGCAGAAAACGGTGCCATTGTTCGATTTTCGGGTGAATGATACAACGTTAAGACCGACTATCCCGGCAAAATGTCCGACTCCGGGAACCTGCACGAGGGTGTCCATCACCTGGTGAAGAACTTCATCGGTCCGGGCAGTGGAGGCCGCTTCGGGCAGTTCAAAAGTGATAAAAAGCCTGCCGTTATCTTCTGTGGGGATAAAACCGGTGGGCTTATGTGCGAACAGGAGGTAAGTGCCGATAAACAGTACGACGAGTAGAATGACAATATAGCGGGAGTAATGGATGGCCTTGTCCACACTGGCGGAGTAGGTATTGAGGCTCCTATCGAAAACCCGGTTAAAATTTCTGAAAAACCAGTTTGTCCCTTTGCCGGCTTCCCCATTTTTCTTCGGCACCAGCATGAGGGAACAAAGGGCAGGGGTGAGGCTCAGTGCCACGAAGGCGGAAATGAGTACAGATATGGCAATGGTGATTGCAAACTGCTGGTACAGCTTCCCTACGATTCCCGGAATGAAACCTACGGGGACGAATACGGAAGCCAGGATGAGTGCAATGGCAACCACCGGTCCGGAGATATCCTGCATAGCCTTGTATGCTGCTTCTTTGGGTGGAAGATGCCGGTCATCGATATAATGCTGAACCGCTTCCACCACGATGATGGCATCGTCGACCACGATGCCGATCGCCAGTACAAGCCCGAAAAGAGTAAGGGTATTCACTGTAAAGCCCAGGGGACTGAAGAAGATAAAGGTGCCGATGATCGAGACGGGTATGGCCAGCACGGGGATGAGGGTGGCCCTCCAGCTCTGCAGGAAGATGAAAACAACCAGTGCTACAAGGAGTAAGGCAATGAGCAGGGTCCTGACCACCTCGTCGATGGAAACTTTTACCACCGAAACTGTTTCGAAGGGCACGAGATAATCAAGATCGGGAGGGAAGGAACGTTTCAGTTTCTCCATCTGGGTGAAGATCCCATCGGCCGTTTCCATGGCGTTGCTTCCGGGGGTCTGGAAAATGAGCAGGAAAGAACCCTCCTGCCCGTCGACATAAGAATTACCGGAATAGCTGAATTTCCCGAGCTCGACCCTGGCTACATCCCTAAGGTAGACCAGCGAGCCATCTTCCGGCTTGGTTCTGACGATGATATTCCGGAATTCTGTTTCAGTCGCCAGCCGGCCCTCGACAAAGGCCGTATATTCAAATGCCTGGGTTTCCGGCTGCGGGGGTGAACCTACGATCCCTGCTGCAACCTGTACATTCTGTTCCCTAACCGCCTGAATAACTTCTGCGGGAGTCATATGTAAGGCCGCAAGCTTATCCGGATTAAGCCATATCCTCATACTGAAATCCTCTGCATTGGTAAAAACCTCACCCACTCCCTTCACCCTGAGGAGGGCTTCCCGGATAAATATATTGGAATAGTTATCCACGAATTTCTTACTATGTGTTTTCCCGGGAGAAAAAACAGCAATAACCATCATAATGCCGGGTGTCCTTTTTCTTACGGTCACGCCAAGATTTTTTACCTCATCGGGCAGTCTCGGCAGGGCAGTGTTTACCCGGTTCTGGACATCAAGGGCCGCTATGTCGATATCCGTCCCGATATCGAAGGTGACACTCATCCCCATGCTTCCGCTGCTCGTACTGCTCGATTCCATATACGACATGCCCGGGACCCCGTTCACTGCTGATTCTATGGGTGTGGCGACAGTCTGTTCCACGGTCTGTGCATCGGCACCGATGTATAGGGAAGAAACCTGGACAACGGGAGGGGTAATATCCGGGTACTGGCTGACAGGCAGGGTTGAAACTGAAATAATACCCAGGATGATCAGGATGAGTGATATGACGATGGCAGTATTGGGACGCTTAATAAAAATATTCGCGATCATGGCCGATTCGGTTTTATTGCATATTCCCGGAGGTTTCCGGACGGGTAAGGCTGACCGCCGTTCCGTTCCTGAGCTTTTGTATTCCTTCTGATACGATGGTGTCACCGGGCTTTATTCCGGAGCTGACCACTATATTCTCACCCATGTGCAGCCCGGTTTGGATGCGGGTCTGTTGTACAGTATCCCCGTGAACCTCGAACACAAAATATTCTCCCATCTGTTCGGTGACCGCTTTGAAAGGAATGATGAGCTGGTTGCCGGATTGACGGTTCAGGACTTTCACCCTGACATCCATACCTGCCTTCAGCCTTCCGGAAGCATTCGGAAAGATCAGCCTGATCCGGATGGTCCCCGTCTGAGGATCGACAGCCCTGTCGATGACGCTGAGCTTCCCCGGTTGGGGATATAGAGTACCATCCTCTAATACCAGCCTGAAAGTGGTGTCTGACTTTTGGTGATTTTCTTGTTCCAGTTCCCTGAAATACGGGAGTTCCTTTGAGTCGATATTCAAATCCACACCTGCTGGATCTTGTGTCGAGATGGTTGTCAGAAGGGTCTGACCGCCTACGACAAAAGTTCCGGGTTTGACGAGGGAAAACCCGACGGTGCCGGAGAACGGAGCCTTGATGACGGAATAATTCAGATCGGTCCCGGCCCTCGTGAGCTCCGCTTTGGCAGATTTTACCTGGGTTTCCGCATTGTTAAGGTTTGTATGCGCATCTTCGAGTGTTTGCTTGGCGATGGCATCCTGTTCGCTTAATTTATTGTATCGTTCCGCATCACGTTGAGCCTTTCTGAGATTGGCTTCGGCGATGGCAACCCCGGCTGAAGCCTGCTCATAAACCGCCTGGTACTTACTCCTGTCTATCTCATAAAGTTTAGTACCTTTCTCTACATGGCTGCCTTCACGGAAGTTGATCGCCGTAATGTACCCGCTGACCTCGCTGCGAAGATCAACCTCCTCGAGGGCCGTTACATTGGCTGGATATATATCGTAATATTCGATATTTTCTTCTTTGACGATATAAGGGGTTACGGATACGGATGTCCCGGCCCCCTGTTGTCCCGTATTTTCCTGCCTGTTGCAGGAGAAAAGGAAAAGTCCTGAAACCGTTACCAGGATTGAAAATATATATTTTACAGCAGAGGTATTCATCATTTATCAGGTTAATAATTTATGGATATCCGCCCAAGTGCCCGTTCAACATCCACCCGGGAGGAAAGCACCATTACGAGGGCATTGATGTTGTTGATCTGTGCAGTTCGCAGATCGGTTTCCGAGACGATCACTTCAAGATAGCTCTTAATGCCCTGGTCATATTGCGACTTTACCGTTTGATATACTTCACCGGCAATATTGACATTCTCGGAGGTTGACCGGTATGCTGCAATATAACTTTTATAGGAGCCTATTGCGCTGACATATTCCGTATTCATCTGGTCGCGAAGATTGATCGTGTCCAGGGCAAGCCGTTCATAATTCAGGCTTGCCTTTTTCAGATTTTCGATCCTGCGGGCTCCCTGAAAAATCGGGAAATTAAGAGTCAGCCCGAATAGGGAGTTGGGAAAGGCACGGTTGTAAAGATCACTGAATTTGTCGCTATGGTAGGTAAGATTATAATCGGCATACCCGGAAAGTGTTGGCAAAAATCCGAAACGGTAGTAATCCACCATCGCCTTCTGTAACTGAAGGTTGGTTTTCAGGAGCTGGTATTCGATCCTTTCACTGTAATCAGGTACCTGAAGGGGTTCTATGTCAATATCCTTTTCCATGGAAGAAAAATCACTTTTAAGCGCCAGCGAGCGGTCTTCAGGATATGCGATCAGTCGTTTCAGGTTGGTCTTACTGGATTTAAGACTTTCTCCCGCGCTGATAAGCTGGGCCTTTGCATTGTTCAGGGAGATTGTCGCCCGCTTGTAATCGATATTGTCGCTGGCTCCAGTCTGATATCTTGCATAGGCATCTTTCAGGTTCCTGCTTATCCGCTCGATATCTTCCCGGATGATCTTTACCTGCTGACCTGCCCCGAGAACGCTGTAGTACGCCTTGCTAATATCTGCAACCAACCCGATCAGTGCATCCCGGGTATTCTGTTCTGATCGGAGACGGTAATAGCGGGAAGTTCTTGCCGCCAGATAAACATCTGAATTGAAGAGAACCTGGCTGGCTGAGAAATTAATGGTCGAATTGTTTTTTACACCCGTGGTAATCTCTGTCCTTGGGCCTGCCGGATCATTGAAATTAGGGAGGAAGATCACAGGTTGTTTCAGGTAGTGCTGGTAATCAGCGCTCGAAGTGACCTGCGGGAGCCAGTCAGAAAAAGCGATGCGTATATCCTGCCTCGAAATTGCTTCATCCAGTTTCATTTGTTTGACAAGAGGTTGATGGTCCATGGCATATGCGAGGCAATCTTCCAGTGTGGCGCTGTCGGGAAGGACATCCTCCGTCTGTTGCGGAAGGGCGGGGGCAGAGGCCATGATAAAAAATAAGAAAATGAAAAGCGGATATAAAAAAACAGTGGATACGAATTGCACAGGTACGATCAAAAAACTTTCACGGGCTGAGGACAATGGATATTTTCTCATTTCTGCCATGGAACGGGATTGGGTCAATTAGCATGTGAGAATCAGGAATGTTAATAATGAAATAAAACAAGCCTAATCCCGATTGGTTTAATACATCACGTTATTAATCAAGTATCTTCCGGAAAAGTTTTCGCCTGCCAACCGAGGTAGGAGTTTCTCACAGCGGGCCATTCGGATCTCAGTATACTGTAAAAGATGGTGTCGCGGCGACGCTGCCCGGTCATAAGGGTATGGCTCCTTAATATTCCTTCCTCCTTCATACCGGATTTTTCAAGCCCCTTGCGTGCAGGAATGTTCAGCACATCGGTCTTACTCTCGATCCTTTCGAGTCCCAGGTTTTCGAAACCATATTCAAGTATAAGATATTTCATATCCCGGTTGATCCCCCGTCCCCTGAAATCCTTACCCAGGAAGGTCCATCCGATCTCTGCCCTCATATCACGTTCGGAGAAATTCCCAAAACTGGTGCACCCGGCAACACTGCCGCTAGTTTTCTCAACAACTGTAAAAGCGATCCGGCTGCCCCCGGATGCTTCCGTTATGGCATCCGACAACCACCGGTTCATGATCGCGGGGTCGGAGAGATCATGCGTGAACCAGACCCACATTTCCGGATCGGCGGAAATGGCAGTAAGGGCATCAAGATCAGCGGGGATCACAGGTCGTAATAATATCCTTTCATTTTGCAGGATAACCGGAAGATGGATGGTAAATGCAGCGACCATTCAGGTAAAATAACAATACATGTAATGGGTTATTTCCCCATATAATCTTTGAACAAACCCTTTTATCGATGGAAATGTTCGATTAAAGGTAAAACAGGCATATCCTGCAGGTTCCGGTGTGAAATATTCTCGTTGCCCATTTGCCCTGAGAGCGGGAAAGGACAGACTTGTGAATTTGTCTATAGTCCGTTGTACCTGATAAAGGCCTGTTGAATCTCTTCTCCTTCGTCGGATGCCGGATGAAAACTGACAAGAATGAATCCGCAGGCAAGTTCCGAAAGTTTCCAATCCCTGGCTATGCCGTCATGTTCCGATCGATAGACAGCCGTAAAATGCTCCTGGACGGGTAATCCGGCCATTTTACAGATAACGATAGCCTTTCTCACAGCCTGCTCAAAATCAAAATCCGGGGACTGCACGAGCTTCTTCAAAAGTTCGCTTGCGTAATAGGTGTAACGCATGTCATTCACCCTGTTGATGAAATCCCGGATCCCCGGATCCGGTTGCCCGTACTGATAATAATAGGTGATAGCTTCCATAATCCCTTGTTTAGTGATGAATGAAGCGGATCTATTTTTTCAGGTCCCTGAGTTTTGCAAAAAGTTCCGTTTCCGCGCGGGTCAGGTGTTTGGGTATGACAACATTCAGCCTGATGTACAGGTCGCCGGAAGTTCCCGGTTTCCCGTAAATGGGCATTCCTTTTCCCTTCAGCCTGAGTCTGCTTCCATTCTGCGTGCCTTTCGGCACCGTTATGGTCACTTTCCCGGTGAGGGTGGCAACCTCCGTTTTTCCGCCCAATACCGCGGTATAGATATCGATATCCTGTTCTGTGATAAGATCATCGCCGTCCCGGGCAAGTGCCGGGTGAGGAAGTACTTTGATCCTGACGTAAATATCTCCCGTGGGACCCCCGTTTATTCCGGGGTTGCCCTTGTCCCGGATCAGGAGTTCCTGGGAATCGTAGGCTCCGGGTTTTGTTGTGATTCTCAATTTCTGTCCGTTGACATCGAGGATCCTTGAGGTGCCATGATACGCTTCTTCAAGGCTGATCTCCATCTCAGCCTGCAAATCCTGGCCCTTGAATCCCCGTGAACGGCGACCCGATTGTCTCGTATTTCGTCCTCCTGCTCCACCGAAAAAAGCATTGAAAAAGTCCGAGAATCCACCGCCTTCTTCGCCGAAGATGTCATTGATGTTTCCCTCATACCGGAATGATTGGCCACCGCCGCCTGTGGCACCGGCCCCGAACCGGGACCAGTCAAATCCGCCCCCGGCGGCCGAACCGGCGTTTTCATACTGTTTCCAGTTGGCGCCTAGCTGGTCGTATTTCTTTCTCTTGTCCGGGTCTTTCAGGACTTCGTATGCCTCGCCGATCTCTTTGAACCGGTCTTCCGCCTGCTTATTCCCGGGGTTCTTGTCGGGATGATATTTCACTGCCAGCTTACGATAGGCCTTCTTAATCTCGTCTTGTGTGGCTTTCTTGGCAACACCCAATGTTTTATAATAATCTTTATATTCCATAACTACAACGATAGTTGAAGTACAATACCGTTTTAACAAAAAAAATGCCGTAACGCCGCAAAACAAAATGCATGACAGACCGTCGCATGAAATACAGGCCCGGCAGGGTTACTTCCATTTCAGAACAGCAGAACGAAGGTATTGTTGATTTGTTGATTTGTTGATTGGAGTTGAAACAAAACTACCTGAAACAACTTTTTTCTGTGATAATCTGTGAAATCTGTGGTGAAACTCTTCCTTAAACAATATTATACCACCTGAAACCATCTCTCTTAATCTGTGATAATCTGTGGAATCTGTGGTAAAACTCTTCCTTAAACCATCTTAAACCCCCTGAAACCATCTGAAACCATCTGAAACAATCTAAACTATCCGAACTTTTACCTAGATCCTCCTGCATTCCACATCCATCCTCCCGTACACCTCACCCCCCCGGCCCCCCTCTCCTGAAGAGCGAGGGGGGTGCCCTTCGAACGGTATAAACGGTTCAAACAAAAAGAATCCCGAACAACTTCTCAAACAATCAGAAACAATCAGAAATCAGCCATAGGAAGCCACGTTCCCGGAAGAATTTGTTGATTTGTTGATTTGGTGATTTGGTGATTGAATTGTCATCTATCCAAAAATTCAAACCATTTCAAACCATTTCAAACCATTTCAAACCAAATTTCAAACCATTTCAAACCATTTCAAACCATTTCAAACCATTAAATCCGCATAAATTCGCGTTCCTATCTTAGGCTACTTCCGCCGGGATAACCGTTATACTTTCCATCCGTCCCTGCCGTAAAACGCTTAGTTTTGTTTCCATGCCAATCCGCTCCCGGGTAAGCAGGCGGTGAAGGTCATCAATGCTCCCGACCTGTATGTCTTCAAACCTGACGATGATATCGCCTGTATGAAGGTTATGATTATCAGCGCGACCGTTGGGAAGGATTTCATACACATAAACGCCCGATTGTTTTTCGAGTTTATTCACTGCCACGATCCTGGGGGTGAGATGAACCGTCTGCCCTGCAATGCCCATCTGGGCCCTTACGATCTTCCCTTCGAGAATGAGATGACCAGCCACATTTCCGGCAAGGTTGGATGATACCGCAAAACAAATGCCCTGTGCGGAATTTATAATGGCTGTATTCACGCCGATCACGTTGCCATGGGAATTGAGCAGGGGGCCGCCGCTGTTGCCCGGGTTAAGAGCAGCATCAGTCTGGATCACGTCGTCGATCAGCCTGCCGTTGGTTGCCCGGAGCGTCCTACCGAGGGCGCTCACTACGCCGGTAGTCACTGTCTGTTGGAGACCCAGGGGATTGCCGATAGCAATGGCGATCTGGCCAGGTCTCAGCTGTGACGAATCGGCAAGGGAAAGGGTATGAAGGGCCTCATAGATCTTGATCACGGCTACGTCAGTGGAGGCATCGCTGCCTTTCAAATCAGCACTAACCTTTCTTCCGTCATTCAGGATAACCCGGATATCTTCAGCTCCCTCAACGACATGATGGTTTGTAATGATATATCCATCGGAGGAGATGGAAAATCCCGAACCAGCACCCGTTTGCAATACGGTTTGTTTTGTACGCGGGTTTTTAACTTTTTTATCCACTTCGACATGCACAACGGCATCAGCAACATCGCTCACCACACCCGTAATTGTGTCAGAGTAGGCATCGAGCAGGTTGGAGTCGTTAATAACGTAACTTATATGATTTAGGGATGTGTTCTGCATAATGTAAATTTTTAATCCGGCCCTGACGTTTTCCTCCCCAAGCCATCTTTCGTTTTCTCATAACCACCGTGTAATCAAAAAGAACAACGAAAAGGCATTGGAAAGCACAGCAGGCAAGATTTAAACAGTACCGGGTTTGAAAAGTTCAGGGAGAAAGCCGGGTTGTTTGAGGTGGTTTGAAATGGTTTGAAATGGTTTGAAATGGTTTGAAATGGTTTCAGGAAGTTTCACCACAGATTTCACAGATTATCACAGAAAAAGTTGTTTGAGGTTGTTTGAAATGGTTTGAAATGGTTTGAGAGTGTTTGAAATGGTTTCAACTCCATTCACCAAATCAACAAATCACCAATTCACCAAATCACCAAATTCTTCAGGGAGCTTCACCACAGATTTCACAGATTATCACAGAAAAAGTTGTTTCAGGTTGTTTGATATGGTTTGATGTGGTTTGAAATAGTTTGAAATGGTTTGAAATGGTTTCAGGTTGTTTCAGGTTGTTTCAATTGGTTTGAACTCCATTCAACAACTCAACAACTCAACAAATCAACAAATTCTTCAGAAGATCCGTGTTCCTCTTCCTCTTCACCAGATCACCAAAACAATGACTTCGGGGATGTTCAACGTACTGATAATCAGTGGTGTTGATAACTTTTCATCAAAAAGTCAAAAAGGGGACGCTGAGATTTGGGAGGTGAATCGCATTAAGGGCGGTCGGCGTCGACGGTGGGGGTGGGATCCCAGTTGATACTAAGACGTGTTACAAAGGACGAAACCCGGACTATGCGCTTAAACGAAGGTATGACTTTACGAAGTTATAACTTGTAGCGAAGCGAAGAGTTATTTCTGCTTATTAACATCTTTTCTTTTTTGGTTACTTTTTTCTTTTGTTCACATCTCTGATTTTTGTTTATAACTCATCAGACTAACATGAACACCTTAGCTGGGATCTGGTAAGCTAACGAACTATGCCTTCTTCTTCCTGATATTTACCATAAAAATTGTATCGCAATACAATAAATTTCATAATAAATTGTATCGCAATACAATAAATTGGACAAAAAATTGTATCGCATTACAAAAAATCAGGCTAAAAATTGTAATACATTCATCCTCGATAAGAATTTGGTGATTTGGTGCTTTGGTGATTTGTTGAATGGAGTTCAAACCATCTGAAACAACCTGAAACCTTCTGATCCGTTCGAACCTGAAACAACATCAAACAACATCAAACAACATCAAACCACATCAAACATTCACCAAATCACCAAATCACCAAATCACCAAATACCAAATTCTTTCAATCGGATATTGGAAAAAAAATATTATTTTTAACTGACTTTTTTAACTGAAACTACTATCGTAACTTTCTTTCTCTAACCCCCAAATGCTACCAACATGTCAAAAAAATCAGGAATCCGTTCTGCCTTGCAAATCCTAATTCCGGCCGTGCTCTTCCTTCTGCCGGCTTGTACCGTTGATCCCGGACACCAGAGCACCGGGCGTGATCAGAATTTCAACAACAGCTGGCTTTTCCTGGATTCCGATGCCGCAGGTGCTGAAGCTCCCCGGTTTGATGATTCGGGATGGCGAAAAGTCGACCTGCCCCATGACTGGAGCGTGGAAGATTTTAAAATGCAGGATTCCGTGCATTCCGGTCCTTTCAACAGGATGATGGAAAATGGTCATGACGTTGGATACCTCAGGGGAGGCACCGGGTGGTACAGGAAAGCTTTCAATGTTCTGGCAAAAGACCGCAAAAAGGAGGTGATCCTGAATTTTGACGGAGTGCAGTCCGAAGCCACGCTCTACGTGAACGGGAAAGAAGCCGGAAACAACCTTTACGGATACACACCTTTTCATATCAATATCACACCCTTTCTGAAAAGAGACGGTCAGCCGGAAGTTATTGCCGTAAAAGTTTTCAAACCCGAACAGAACTCCAGGTGGTTCACCGGAGCCGGGATCTACAGGAAGGTCACGATCTCGTTCCTCGATCCTGTACATATAGCACCCCACGGGGTGGCAGTGACTTCAGCCCTTTCCGGAACCGGGAAAGCGGAAATAACGCTTAACCTGATGCTTGAAAATTCCGGGAAGGAAAACACAGATGTCTCCATTCAGGCTGCTATCGTTATGCCCGGCGATTCGGGAAAAGTCACGACGGAAAAAAATATATCCGTTCCCGGTGACGGTTCTTCACCGGTAACCCTGACGCTATCCCTTCCTCATCCCGAATTATGGGACATAGATCATCCTGCATTGTATATGGCAGATATCAGTGTGCTGAAAAATGGTAAAAAAACCGACGGGTACACCACATCTTTCGGGATCAGAACGATAGGCTTTTCTGCGGAAGAAGGTTTTCTCCTGAACGGGAAAAGCGTCCTGCTAAAAGGTGCCTGCATGCATCACGATAACGGGCTTCTTGGCGCCGCCACATTCAGACGTGCGGAAGAACGACGGGTACAGATCATGAAAAAGAACGGGTACAATGCCATACGCACGAGCCACAATCCCCCCTCGGAAGATTTCCTCGATGCATGCGACAGGGAAGGGATGCTCGTGATCGACGAGGCGTTTGATTCCTGGATAAAAGCCAAAAGGCCGAACGATTATCACATTCATTTCGCCGAATCGTGGAAAAGGGACCTGGATGCCATGATCATGAGAGACAGGAACCATCCTTCCATCATCATGTGGAGTATTGGCAATGAGATACAGGAAAGATCCGATTCTTCAGGACTCAGTATCGCCCGGAACCTTATCGAAGCGATCCGGTCCATCGACACTACCCGGCCGGTTACGGAGGCTGTATGCGAATTCTGGGACAACCCTGGCAAATCATGGGATTATTCAGCGAACGCTTTCAGTGTTCTCGATATCGGGGGTTATAATTACCAGTGGAAGAACTATAAAAAAGATCACGAAAAATACCCGGCCCGGCTCATGGTCGGTACGGAGTCGGTACCCAAAGAAGCGTATGAGAACTGGAAACTTGTGGAAGAAGAACCGTATGTGATCGGTGATTTCGTATGGACGGGCTGGGACTATCTCGGGGAGTCGGGCATCGGGCATGCTACATGGCAGTCGGATAAAAATGCACCGGATCCGTTCGCCATGCCGTGGCCATGGTATATTTCCAATTGCGGGGACATAGACATCCTGGGAGGCAAAAAACCGCAGTCCTATTTCCGTGATGTGGTGTGGGGAGAGAGTAAACTTGAATTAGCCGTGCACGAACCGGCTCCGGGAGGGAAAGAGGAAGTTGTCTTTTTCTGGGGATGGCCGCAGGAAGTTCAGAGCTGGAATTGGAAGGGACATGAAGGCAAACGTCTGGTTGTCAGTGTATACTCGATCTATCCACGCGTCAGGCTTGAACTGAACGGGACAGCGATTGGTGAAAAGGACATCCCTGCCGGTTCCGGATATGAGGCGGTGTTCGATCTGCCGTATCAGCCCGGTGAACTTACGGTAAGCGGGATCAGGGAACATTCCGTGCAGGAAACGAAAAGCCTCAGGACCACCGGTCCGGTGGCCGGAATAAAATTCGAACCTGAACGCAAACAGATCATGGCCGACCGCGGTGAGATCATTTATATCGATGTGACAGCGGTCGATAGTGAGGGCAATCTTGTCCCGGATTCAGAGCTTCCGGTTACCGTCGAAACCACCGGTGAAGGTACGCTTCTGGCAGCCGGCAATGCCTCACCCCGTGCTGAAGGAAGTTTCACCGACAGTACCTTCAGCCTCTTCCGGGGAAAAGGAATGGTGATCATCCGCTCCTCGGGAAAGAAAGGGACCATCCGTGCTGAAGGACGGGCGCCTGGCGTCGGGCCCGTCGTGGCTGAGGTGACGGCTGTTGAAAAAGAGGAATAGCGCAATTAGGTGATTTGGTGAAGAGGAAGAGGAATACGGATGTCGGAAGAATTTGTTGATTTGTTGATTTGTTGATTTGTTGATTTGTTGATTTGGTGAATTGAGTTGAAAACCATCTGTGATAATCTGTGAAATCTGTGGTGAAACTCCCGGAAGAATCTGGTGATTTGGTGAATTGGTGAATTAAATTCAAACCATTTCAAACCATTTCAAACCATTTCAAACCATATCAAACCATTTCAAACCATTTCAAACCATTTCAAACCATATCAAACTACTTCAAATCTTTTCCAGGTCTCAGAATTTATTTTTAGATTTGCGAAAAGGTTTGTGCTAACCAGGGATTTTCCCTCTTTGTGCGAAACCTCATGGTAATGGAGAATAAAAACGCAAATAATATTCGTGAACTGGCTGATTTCCTGGGCATATCGATAACTACAGTATCCAGAGTGCTGAACGGGAAAGGTGAAAGCTACCGCATTAGCTCAAAAACACAGGAAAGAGTGCTGCAGGCGGCAAAGGAGCATAATTATATACCGAACAAAATTGCCAGGGGTTTGAAAACCGACAAGACCGAGACGCTGGGTCTCGTGATACCGGATATTGCGAATCCCTTTTTTGCCGATATTGCCAAGAGTATTGAGCTGGAAGCCCGGTTGAAAGGTTTTTCGATCATTCTTTGCGACAGCCGTGAAGACCTGTCCGTTGAGAAAGAACTGATCAACCTCCTCCTCGGCCATAAGGTGGAGGGGATCATCATCGCACCTGTAGGCACCAATTTCGACCACCTCAGCCGGATCTATGATTCCGGCCTTCCCCTTGTCATTGTCGACAGGTATTCCCCCGGCATGAACCTGCCGTATATCACCTCGGATAATTACCAGGGTGCACTTGATGCGGTGAATCATCTCATCTCTATGGGCCATCGCAAGATCGCCTGCATACAGGGCATCAGGGACAGCCAGCCCAGCAAGGAAAGGGTACGCGGGTATATTGACGCACACAGGAAAAATAATGTCCCGGTCGACTATTCCTTTATCATGGGAGAGGATTTCAGTACCGAGAACGGCTACAGACAGACCCGTATCCTCTTCAGCGAGGATGACTCACCAACAGCCATATTCGCGCTGAGTAACCTGATCTCTTTGGGGGTTATACAGGCTCTCAGCGAAATGAACCTTCAAATTCCCGGGGATGTTTCGCTGATCTCATACGACGAACAACCCTATTCGGCCTACCTCGGAACCCCTCTGACTACCATTGAACAGAAAAAAAGCGAGCTCGGACAGCTGGCTGTAAGCGTTATTACAAAATACATCGAAAACAAGGGAGAAAAGAAAAAACCGGTGTCTATGAAGTTAAAAACCAACCTGATCATTCGTAATTCTGTAAAAAATATGAACGAATTTGCGTGAAATTGTATTTTTTTTCTTTACTTGCACAAACGTTAGAGCAACACTAAAAATAAAGCAACATGTTCATCGTTAACTCTTACTCATGGGCTGTCGTGCTTTGCATCGTCACCATGCTATGCTGGGGATCGTGGGCAAACACCCAAAAACTGGCATCCAAAACCTGGGCATTCCAGTTATTCTACTGGGATTACGCGATAGGCGTTTTCCTTCTATCCCTTCTCCTCGCGTTCACGATGGGAAGTGCCGGAACAGAAGGCCGTGGCTTTATCGAGGACCTAGGGCAGGCCTCCGGCAACTCGTACTGGCTTGCACTGCTGGGAGGTATCGTCTTCAACCTGGCAAACATCCTGATCGTTGTGGCTATCGACATGGCAGGTCTTGCGGTGGCATTTCCGATCGGCATAGGTCTTGCACTTGTGATCGGCGTGGTAGCTAATTTTATCAATGAACCGCTCGGTGACCCGGTCATTCTTTTCATCGGGGTAGCCTTTATCGTAGTAGCTATCATCCTGGATGCCGTGGCATACCGCAGGAAATCATCCGGTGAGGGTCATAACACGGCGAAGGGTATTATAATTTCCATTGTCGGTGGCGTTCTCATGGGCTTCTTTTACAGGTTCGTTGCCGGTTCCATGATCCGCGATTTCGCAGTGCCCGAAGCCGGTAAATTTACACCGTATACTGCTTCTGTAATCTTCTCCTTAGGACTCATCCTCTCAAACTTTCTCTGGAATTCTTACCTGATGTACAGACCTCTTTCGGGCGAGAAAGCCACCTACAGGGATTATTTCACCAAGGGAAATTTCCGGCTTCACTTGATTGGCATCCTTGGGGGAGCGATCTGGAGCCTGGGTATGACCTTTAATATCATAGCCTCCGGACAGGCAGGATTCGCCATATCATACGGTCTTGGACAGGGAGCTACACTCATCGCCGCATTGTGGGGAGTCTTCATCTGGAAGGAATTTAAAGCGGTGAAAAATGTGAATGTCTTACTATTCCTGATGTTCCTGTCATATATAATCGGGCTTGCCTTTATCATAGTGGCAAGGATTTATTGATTGTTATTAATTGTGTATTTTTATGAAACCACGTATAGTTGTTGTCGGAAGTTCAAATACGGATATGATCATAAAAGTCCCCCAGTTACCCTCTCCCGGAGAGACGGTCATGGGAGGGCAGTTCCATATGGTCAACGGGGGGAAAGGAGCAAACCAGGCTATTGCAGCAGCAAGGGCGGGTGGTGATGTCATCTTCATCTCCTGCCTCGGAAGTGACAACTTTGGTCACAGGGCCCTGGAAATTCTGAAAAAAGAAGGGATTGACACTACGCATATCAAGATCGTTGACGATGCGCCTTCCGGTGTAGCGCTCATCAATGTTTCGGAATCGGGGGAGAACAGCATAACCGTGGCTCCTGGAGCCAACAGCCATCTTTTTCCGGAAGATATCGAAAAGCTGAAATCCGTGATCATCAATGCAGATATGGTTCTTATGCAACTCGAGATCCCAATTGAAACTGTATATGCCACAATCAGAATTGCCGACGCCCACAGGATACCGGTGATCCTGAACCCGGCACCTGCCCGGGTCATTGAGCCTGAAATTCTCAAAATGGTCACTATCATCACTCCCAACGAGAAAGAAGCTGCGAAACTGACTCTGAAGAACGGAAGTCAAATCGGCCATTCCGATCTTATGAACGGCCTCAGGGAGCTTGGGCTGAATACGATCATTATCACCCTGGGCGAAAATGGCGTCTTTTTCTTGGGAAACGGCCAGGAGGGGCGTCAGGATGGCAATAAGGTCAATGTCATAGATACCACCGCCGCGGGAGATACTTTCAATGGTTTCCTCGCCGTATCCCTTGCCAGCGGAGAACCGCTGAGTGAGGCTGTCCGGCTTGCTAATAATGCTGCAGCCATCTCGGTTACCAGGTTAGGGGCATCCACTTCCATACCTTTCCTTGCTGAGGTGCAAGGCTGAATATTGGAGGGAAAACCTGATGATTCATAATCAGAGAAAAAAATTGCGATATGAATAAAGAAATACTGACACTGGGGCTGGGTCTCGGGCTGGCCGGACTGACCACGGCATTCCAGGCGGACAGTGGCAAAAAACCGGTTGAGCAAAAACCGAATGTTCTCTTTATCCTGGTCGATGACCTGGGATGGAGCGATGTCGGATGTTATGGAAGCCGTTTTTATAATACGCCAAACATCGATAAGCTCGCAAGCGAAGGCGTAAAATTCACCCAGGCATACGCCGCATGCTCGGTATGCTCGCCCACGCGTGCAAGCATCATCACCGGTAAGTACCCGGCCCGTCTGCATCTTACGGACTGGTTGCCGGGACGGAAGGATTTTCCCTTCCAGAAATTGCAGAATGCCGATATCAATCAGCACCTTCCGTATGATATCACCACCCTGCCTGAAAAGATGAAGGAGAACGGGTACCGGACGGCTATTTTCGGGAAATGGCACCTGGGAGAAGATTCCGCATCGACCGCGAGACAGGGCTTCGACCTTCATATTCCGCAATGGAACAAGGGATGGCCAAATGGAACCTATTTCGCGCCTTACCATATGAAAGGTCTCGAAGATGCTCCAAAAGGGGAATATCTTACCGACAGGCTTACGGATGAGACTATTAAATACATCGGGAAAAACAAGGATAAGCCGTTTTTCATCTACCTTGCCCATTTCGCTGTCCACGATCCTATC
The DNA here is from genome assembly GCA_963771005.1 of uncultured Bacteroidales bacterium. GTDB lineage: Bacteria > Bacteroidota > Bacteroidia > Bacteroidales > DASQZK01. Next base: position 879,615 of record CAVYRO010000002.1, on the reverse strand, counting down.
ATGGGCAGGCCCGACCTGGTGAAAAAATACAGGGAAAAGCTGATCTCGGATCCGCCCCCGAAAGGTGCACCCTTCATCCTCGAAAGCAACCCGGATGTACCCGAACCCTTTAGCGAAGATGAACTGAATGAGATGATTGACCAGGATGCGTATAAGGGATACAGCCTGCTGCCCAACCGGACAGTCAAAATAAAACAGATCCAGGATAACGTGGAATTTGCAGCCATGGTTGAAAGCGTAGATGAGAGCGTGGGACGGATACGCGCAACCCTGAAGGAACTCGGACTGGATGATAATACGATTATTATCTTCTTTTCCGATAATGGCGGGATGTCGGCAGCAAATTTCGGAGATCCAAAGCGCCATATATCAAAATCCAGGCTGGACAAGGCCTTCTCAACTTCAAATCTTCCCCTCCGCGGGGGTAAGGGATGGTTTTATGAAGGAGGGATACGGGAACCTCTGATCATCAAATGGCCGCAAGTCAGCAAACCAGGAACCGTTTGTGATGTGCCGGTGATCAGCGTGGACTTTTTCCCGACCATCATGGAGATGACGGGAATCGACTACGATCCGGCAAAGATAGTGCTCGACGGTGAGAGCCTCGTCCCCTATGTCAAAGGTAAAACGACAGGCAAAGATCGCCCGATCTTCTGGCATTTTCCGCATTACAGCAACCATGGCGGACAGAGTCCGGAAGGGGCCGTTCGATACGGCGATTATAAGCTGATCGAATATTATGAAAACTACACGGTACAGCTCTTCAACCTGAAGGATGATCCGCAGGAACAACATGATCTTTCCGGGGAGAATGCTAAAAAGGTCAATGAATTGCGAAAGATGCTTCATGATTGGAGGAAGAACGTGGACGCCCAGATGATGCCCGGGAACCCGGGTTACGAACCTTCGATGAAATGGATCGATTATGCCACGGGCAACCAGGACTGACCGGTTCATTTTCCTTCCATCCTTACTAAAAACCCGAATACGGGGTACCATGATCCGGTCCGGTAAAATTACCATTACAGGCTGAATATGAGATTTGTTTTTGTAATGATCCTGTTTTACTTCGCCATGCCGGCGGAATGCCACACTCCCGGTCATGGGGATGGGATCGTTGTCCCTGTGATCCCAAAACCCGTTGAGATGGAACTGACCGGGAAAGAATTTACCATCAGCAGCCAAACTTCTGTTTATTATGATTTGAGCAATGACACTCTTTCCCGGATCGCAGAAATATTCCGAAAAGATATATCGCGTTACGACAGGATCGAATTATCCCAGGATCATGAGATCAAGTCAAAAAATATTATCGCTCTTGAGATTTCCGGACCCGGCAGTTTTCCCCCAGACGGCTACCGCCTTTCTGTTACGTCCGGAAAAATATGGATTTCATCGTCCGGCGCTGAGGGTATCTTTTACGGTTTGCAGTCCCTAAAACAGATGATACTGGCATCACCTTTTTCAGAACACGGGGAGACCCGCATCCCCTGCCTGGAGATAACCGACTATCCCCGTTTTGCCTGGCGTGGTATGCATCTCGACGTCTCACGACATTTTTTCCCGGTGGATTCGATAAAACGCTATGTTGATTTCCTTGCCCTGTACAAATTGAACCGTTTCCACTGGCATCTTACCGATGACCAGGGCTGGAGGATCGAGATCAGGAAATATCCGAAACTGACTTCGACGGGTGCATGGAGGAAGCCCAGGGGATCCCTGGAGAACAATTCTCCCGGGGATGTTACTATGGACAGTCTTTATGGTGGTTATTACACGCAGGACGAGATCAGGGAGGTGGTACGTTACGCTTCCGAACGGTTCGTCACGGTGGTTCCTGAAATCGAAATGCCGGGACATACGCAGGCCGTCATTGCTTCCTACCCGGAACTCGGAGTCACCGGCACTTCTCCCGGAGTCAAAATACGCTGGGGGATTTCACCCTTTATATATGCCCCTTCGGAAAAGACCTTTCATTTCCTTGAGGACGTGCTGGACGAGGTTATGGAACTTTTTCCTTCCGAATACATACATATCGGCGGGGATGAGGCTATCAAGGATCAGTGGAGGGAAGATGAAAGTATACAAATCCAGATCCGGAAACTGGGACTTAAGGATGAGGATGAACTGCAAAGCTGGTTCATTGGGAGGATTGGAGAATATCTTTCGGAACACGGACGCAAAATGATAGGGTGGGATGAGATCCTTGAAGGCGGGATCCCGGCCGGTGCCACGGTCATGTCATGGAGAGGTGAAGAAGGAGGTATCCGGGCTGCCCGATCGGGACATGATGCCGTCATGTGTCCGAACACTTATCTATACCTTAATTTTGCCCAGACGGAAGATGAACCGGTTTCATGGGTAAGAAAACACGTTACGCATCTCTCGAGGGTCTATTCGTATGAGCCGGTGAGTGCCGGGTTAAGTGCTGAAGAAAGCAGGCACATCATCGGTGCGGAGGGCTGCGTATGGACGGAACATATTCCTGATTTCAACCGGCTGGAGCATATGATCTTCCCGAGGATCACCGCTTTGTCCGAGGTTGCATGGTCGGATAAGTCGCAACGTGAATTCGATACTTTTTTAGACCGGGTAGAAGCACAGGTCCCGATATTTCAAAAAATGGATATCAATTATTGCAAGGAGGAACTTTAAAGAAATTCAGCATTTTTAAGTAGATTTTTAAAAAATACCTGATTATTTGATTGAAAATAGGGCCGGTTGAAAAAAAAGTAAAAAAAAATCGAAAGTTGAGTAAGAAATTTATTATATTGCACAAACGTTTGTTCATGGAATCAGAATAAATAAACATAAGGATGAATTGATTTGCAGGATTCAGCAGTTCAATCTATTAGGGGAGGTGCCCTGGAGTCCGGCCGAAGGGCCGGGACCGCAGTCTATGACAGGATGGAAAATAAAAAACAGGAGTGATTCCTGCCCGGGATGATGAGTAAACGGGGCGGAATTTACTTAGCCAATCAATAAATTCATGGTTATGAAAAGAAAACTAAAGCTGCTTACGGTCCTTTTGTTCCTAGCCTCTCAATGTATATGGGCTCAGAACCGGACAATTACCGGGCATGTGACGGATGAAAATGGTGATCCGCTTATCGGCGTCACGGTCATCGTTGAGGGTACGACTACTGGAACAGTCACAGATACAAAGGGTTTCTATTCCATTCCCGCCAAACCCGGGGATTCTCTCCGCTTTTCCTTCGTTGGAATGGAACCGCAATCCTTCGCAGTTACCGGTCAGACCAGTTTGATCGATGTTAACCTGTCGCAGGAATCGACTGCGCTCGATGAGATCGTGGTTGTGGGGTACGGTTCCCAGAAAAAGGAAAGCGTGGTAGGTGCCATAACCCAGACGAGTGGGGACAACATCAAAAGAAATTTCCAGGGAAGTAACCTGGCTGATAATCTAAACGGGTTGATGCCAGGGGTGATATCGGTAAGGTCCTCAGGTGTTCCCGGGGGTGCCCCCCTGATCAATGCCGCCGGTAAAGACGACCAGCAGACAAAGATCTTTATCAGGGGACAGACCACATGGAATGGCGGGGAGCCGCTTGTGCTCGTAGACGGGGTTGAACGCTCGCTCATGGATGTCGATCCGAATGAGATTGAGAATATTTCGGTGCTGAAGGATGCCTCAGCCACCGCAGTCTTCGGGGTAAGGGGAGCCGATGGTGTGATCCTGATCACCACGAAACGCGGCTCTGTAGGTAAACCGCAACTTTCTTTCGAAAGCATCGTCACGGCTGGAACGCTTTCCAAGCTTCCCCATAACCTGAACTCGTACGATGTTAATTTTCTGAAGGATATGGCTATCGAACATGGGCTTCCAGCCGATGAAAGCGGGTGGAAGGCCTATGTTCCCTGGGATATATTGCAATATTACAAAACCCATGAGTATCCCGAACTATATCCTGACGTAGACTGGCGTGCACAGATGGCCGATGATTATGCATGGGATCAGAGATATAATCTCGGAGTAAGAGGCGGGACGCAGTTCGTCAGGTATTTTCTTTCGCTGGGATACCTGCACCAGGGGGATATCATGAAACTTTCGGACCGCGGCCAGGGATATGATCCTTCCTTTGGTTACGACAGGTATAATTTCAGAAGCAACTTTGACTTTAATATCTCGAAAACAACGGAATTCACGGTCAACCTCGCCGGGATCTACGGATCCAAGAAGACACCGGGTGTAAATGACAGGAGCCAGCTATGGAAAGGTTTTTACGATAATCCGCCCGATATGTTCCCGGTGCAGTACTCAGACGGAACTTATGCGAGCTCTGACAAGTTCACCACTTTTACCAATACGGTTTATACGGGGAACTTCCTCGGGTATGACCGGAATAACAGGTCGGAAGTTACTACAGATTTTGCCCTTACGCAGCAAATGGATTTTGTAACCCCGGGACTGTCGATAAGGGCAAAAACATCTTTCGATAACTACTTCTTCAGCTTTGGCCCGAACGTAGTCGATGCAGGCCAGATCAGGAAGTATGTGGATCCGTCCATTCTCAATGCACAAACCGCAGCCGATTCGGCCGGTGCGGTTGTCTATATGTATCCGACCACCCCCTCTCACGGCTTCGGTTATATTGATGAACCGATCCGGCTGAATGCTGAAAATGTCAACAGTTTTCAAAATCAGAATATGAGCAGGCATCTCTATTACGAAGCTTCGCTTAATTATTCGCGTCAGTTCGATAAGAGTTCGGTTACCGGCCTTTTCCTGTTCAACCGTGACACAAGGGCCATAGGAACGGATTTTCCGAATTACCGGGAAGGCTGGGTGGGAAGAGCCACCTATAATTACGGCTCCAGGTACTTCCTTGAATTCAACGGGGCATACAACGGATCTGAAAAATTCGACCGTAAATACCGTTTCGGTTTCTTCCCTTCCTTTGCCGGAGGATGGATGCTCTCGAATGAGGATTTTTTCCAGTCGGCCCTGCCGTTTGTGAATACATTTAAAGTAAGGTACTCATGGGGTAAAACCGGGAATGACATCAATATACCCCGCTGGCAGTATGTGAGCAGCTGGGAAAAATCAAATAACACCAGGCCGTTCGGTTCGCCTGTCACACAGCCGGGATTCCCGTTCTATTTTGAAGGACAGGTAGCCAATCCCAATGTGCACTGGGAAGTCGCGGAAAAACAGGATTTCGGACTGGAAACCGGGATCTTTAAAAATTTGTTTTCCCTGAATTTCGATTATTACTGGGAACACAGGACGGATATGTTCATTACGGGAAATGACCGGGCTTCGAACGTGATCTTTGGTGCCGATCTTCCTTCCATAAACCTGGGCGAGCTGAAATCGCACGGGTGGGAGCTGGAACTGAATTTCTCCAAGGCATACCCGCATACCAGGATATGGGCCAAAACTAACATATCCCGCACAAACAACGAGGTCATTTTCGAAGATGACCCCAGCCTTACACCGGAATACCAGAAACTTGCCGGTTTCCCTATCGGGCAAACACGGACGCAGATCGCCTCAGGCATCATCCAGTCCTGGGATGATATGTACAACGGGGTTGTCCTTACCGATAATACTTTTTACCTGCCGGGTGATTACAGGCTTGTAGACTATAATGCTGACGGGTTGATCAATGAAGACGATGTGGTGCCTTACCAGTATACCACCACGCCTGAATATAATTATGGCTTCACAGTCGGTTTTGATTACAGGGGTTTCGGGATCATGGGACAATTTTACGGGGTAACCAATGTGAGCGGGAGTTATAACTGGTACAATGAATTTGTACAGGCCTACGATATCGGGTATGATTTCCAGTTGAATAATTCCTGGGCACCCGAGCTCGGACGAACTTCGGGAGACCTTTATCCACATGTCAGATATAACTATTTCTCTCCCAAGGGCCAATATTACGTCTGGGACTATTCTTACTTCAAGCTCCAGAATGCACAGGTATCTTATACTTTTTCCGGGAACCGGCTCGAATCGACCGGGATCGACAAACTCAAGGTATTTGTGACGGTGAATAATGTACTTATCTGGAATAAGATCCTTGAAGACAGGGATCGCCCGATGGATGCGAACAGCCAGTTCGAATACCCCCTTCTGCGCCGCTACAGCCTGGGTCTGAATGTGTCATTTTAAGAAATGGAATGTTATGAAAAACAGATTTAAAATATCCGGAATAATCCTGCTTTTGGCTTCGGGTCTCTGGTCATGCGAAAAATACCTGGATAAAACTCCGAATGCCGACGTCACAGAAAAGGATGTATTCAGCACCTATGAAGGATTCCAGGGCTTCCAGGATGTGCTCTATGGGTGTGTCATCGATCCCAATAACCAGGCTCTCACCACCGGCAGTGCCAACGGTGATCTATCCATTGCCTGGCAGAGCTGGGCATCCGCAAGAAAATACGCAGAAGGCAATTACTGGGATCTCACTTACAGCTACTGGCAGTCGAACTTTTGGGAAGAGAATGACGGCGGGGTATTCGGTCCCCAGGGTACTCCCGCAGGGATCTGGCCCGACGGATGGAAGGGCATCCGCATCGCCAACCAGTGCATCGAAAAGATTGATCATTTGCAGGGGACACAAGAACAAAAGAATCTCATCCTTGGACAGGCCTATTTCTTCAGAGCCTATCTGCACTGGGAGATCATCGTTCGCTGGGGCGGGGTACCTTATGCCGATAAAGTATACGCTGCAGATGAAAATCTTGACCTCCCACGGCTCTCCTTCCAGGGCACGGTTGAACGAATCGTCGAGGATTTGGATAAGGCTGCCGGACTGCTGCCGTTGGACTGGGATCAAACTTCCGTAGGTAGCAGCCGGACAGGTTTCAATACGGGCAGGGCAACTAAAGGTGCAGCTCTTGCTTACAAAGCCAAGGCTCTTTTATATGCAGGAAGTCCCCTTATGGTGCATGACGGCGGAGGAGCGTACGAATTTGATGCCGATTATATGACACGCGCTGCCAAAGCTGCATGGGAAGTGATCAAACTTGCCGATCAGGGAGTTTACAGCCTGGTTCCTTTTGAAAATTTCCAGGACCTCTATGCCAAAACAGACGGCACCATTCCATGGACAACTGAAACGATTTGGGAAAGGGTACCTAACCAGTTCGGTTCGGGGAGGATGCTGAACAGGCTCGGCAGGTTATATGCGCCTGCTAGGTTCGGAGGCAATGCAATATGTGAGACGCCGGTCCAGAATTGTGTTGACAGGTTCGAGATGAGCAACGGCCTCCCATATGATGATCCGGCTTCGGGTTACGACCCGATGCACCCATGGGATAACAGGGATCCACGCTTCCACCAGTTCATATACGTTGACGGCGACAATGCAGGTTTCACGCCCCTTACCGTTCTGGAATTGTATGAAGGAGGAACGGATAAAAATGACCCGGGCGTTCTTTCATCCTACCTCAGCCATAAATACTGGCCCAAGGGGGTCAACCAGTATGACAACCTCTGGGACCAGTTCACTTATTCAACTCCTCTAATGCGCCTGGCAGATATCTATCTTATCTATGCCGAGGCTGTCAACGAGGTTTCGGGACCGTTGGGAACAGCTGAAGGTGCGGGACTAACGGCCCTTGATGCGGTCAATATCGTGAGAAGCCGGTCTAACATGCCGGGAGTGAATGGTAAATTCACGGGAAGCAAGGATGAATTCCGGGAAAGGATCCGTAACGAACGCTCCGTCGAATTGTGCTTCGAAGGGTCGAGATGGAACGATATGCGCAGGTGGTACATTGCCCACCTTCCTGAATACAAGGTGCAGTACGACCTGCTGTTCAACAAGGAACATACTTCCTTCAAAAGGGTAGTCGTCTTCAACAGGGTATTTGAGCAGAAACATTACTGGATACCATTCTATAAGGAACAGACCCAGCTCTATGCGGGATGGCCCCAAAATCCGGGATGGTAATCAAAAAAGTAACTCATTAAAGCATTTGTCATGACAAAAATTTCTTCGGTTTTCATACTTTCCCTTTTCCTCAGTTTTTTCTGGTCAGGGACCCTCTCAGCCCAGAAAGCCGGAAAAGAGACACAGGTAAGCCTTTCTGCCAGGATTGTTGACCAGGAGGGAAACCCGGTTGAGAATGCCCGGATTTACGGAAATGAAGGATCCGGTGTTGCCAGATCCGGACCCGGCGGCACTTTTACCATAATGGCCGGGGAAAAGAACCCCCTTCTTATTGAAGCTGAAGGCTATGGAAAAAAGCTGGTGGAGATTGTAAACGGGGAAATTCCTTCCGAAATAGAAATTGAAAAGCAGCCTTACCTGCTCACCGATCAGGATGAAGTCAATATTCCGTTCGGTACCATAAAAAGGAGATATACCACGGGAGCCGTCTCAGTTCTTGATCCCGAAGAACTCCTGGAGTATGACGCAAACCAGGATATCTATGCAGCAATGAACGGGAGGGTTCCTGGGCTTTTCGACAACCTGAATGTTTACGGAATGGGCGCGGCCCTGGTCGTAGTTGACGGGATACCCAGACCGGTTACTTCATTGAATCTGCAGGAGATCGGACAGATCACCGTCCTCAAAGATCCATTGTCCCGTCTGTTGTACGGCTCAAAAGCTTCCCAGCCGGTCATTCTCATTACAACCAAAAGGGGAGAGGCTTACAAAAGCAGACTGACGGCAAGGATTGAAACCGGAGTGATGGATCCGGTCAGCTATCCCAACTACCTGGGAGCTGCCGAATATATGTCGCTATACAATGAAGCCCAGGTCAATGACGGAAAAGCGCCCGTTTACGACAGCATGACGATCACAAATACAAGGAACCATACGAATCCGGTGTTATATCCCGACGAAGGATATTACAATTCGACCTATCTCAGGAACCTGAAATCATATTTCAATGTGATCACGGAAGCGTCGGGAGGAAATGACATTGCCCAGTATTACGTGTACATGGGATGGAACAGACAGAACAACCTTCTTGCCCTGGGGAAGGATGAGAAACTGGACAGGATCAACCTGAGGGGAAATGCCAATTACAAGATAAATAATTACATCACCATGAGGGCTGACGGAGTGGCCATTCTTGAGATCGACAAAAACATGAGAAACGGGGATTTCTGGCAGAATTCCTCAACCTTTCTTCCGAACCAGTCCCCCGTCCTCATTCCTGTTGGCGATTCCGCAACCAGGGCCGGTGCATCACTGATCAACAACCGTTATGTTCTCGGCGGGTCAAGCATCTACCGCGACAATATCTACGGCGATATGGTTCTGGGAGGTTACACCAATTCCCTCAACCGGATCCTTCAGATCAATACAGGACTTGATCTGGACCTGAATTTCATTACAGAGGGGCTGACGGGAAAAGCTTATCTTACCTTTGATGTAAGGAATTATTATGAGACACAGCAGTTAAATGAATATGCCGTTTATGATCCCTTCCTTTCCGAAGGAGGGGATATCGGGCTTGTAAAAATAGGAAGAGATGTAAGGCAGGGGAATGAATCGCTGATAAATCCCAATTTTTATCGCAGGATCGGGATGTTCGGCACATTGAATTACCACAGGATTTTCAATACAAACCACGACATCAATGCCATTGCCGTAGCCTACAGGCAACAGCTCCAGCTGAATAACCAGATACATCAGACCAGGGATCTCCATTTCGGCATTGAAGGCACCTATAGCTATAAGCAGAGGTACATTATGCAATTGGGCGGTGTGGCCGTTGGCTCACCGCGTCTGCCTGTGAAAAACCGGTATGCCTTTTCACCGGCAGCAGGCCTCGCCTGGGTGATTAGTGAAGAAAATTTTATGCCTTCCGGGATTTTTGATTTCCTTAAGCTGAGAGCAAACTGGGGAATCATCAATACCGACCAGAGTGTTGCGGATTATTATCTTTACCAGACTACCTTTTCACAGGGCGATTTTTTTACGTACGGTAATACGGTTGTGCAAAATCGCGTCCGGTATTATGGAAATTTAGCGAATCCGGACATCGGATGGGTCAGGCGCGAAGAATATTCGGCAGGCTTTGATGCATTGATTTTGAATAAATCGGTGAATCTTGAAGCCACCTACTTCAGGAGTAAACTCTACAATGAGATCACGACCAGGAACAGTTATTACCCTGTTTTTGTGGGGGATACAATCCCAAGGCAGAACGATTTGGATAATACACTTCCCTATGAGAATTATAACAGCCATCTCGATCAGGGCGTCGAATTCGGCATCACCTGGAACTTTAGCCTGGGTGATACAAAGGCGGCTGTAGGTTCAAATATTGTATATGCCGTTCCGAAAGTCCTCCAGGTTGACGAGCCCGATTATCCTTATGATTACTTGCGAAGGACGGGAAAACCGTCAGATGCTATTTTCGGATATGTCGCAGAAGGGCTCTTTCGCGATCAGGCGGACATAACCAACCATGCGGTGCAGACCTTTGGGATCGTTCAGCCCGGGGATATCAAATATAAGGATCTTAACGGGGACGGGATCGTTGATGTCGATGATGAGAAAGTTATCGGTTACGACTCTCCTCGTTTCCAGTATGCCCTTCACCTGAACCTGTCCTGGAAATTCATTAGTCTTTTCATGATCGGAACCGGGCAGACCGGGGAAAGCACCATCTTCAACGATCCGTACTACTGGGTATATGGCGAAAGGAAATATTCTGAAGCAGTACTGGGACGATGGACTCCGGAAACGGCTTCCTCCGCAACCTACCCGCGATTGTCCTCGGTGAACAATGCCAATAATTTTCGCAATTCAACCTATTGGCTGGAGAAGAATAACTGGTTCACCCTTCAGAGAATCCAGGTAACTTTCACGCTTCCTGAAAACATGGCACTGAACAGGTATTTGAAAAACCTGCAGTTCTATATAAGAGGTAACAACCTGGTGACAGTTTCAGACATCAGGGAGAAAAGGGAACTGAACATAGGTGTTCCACCGCAATTCAGAACGTATGCCGCCGGCGTGAATGTCTCATTTTAAAATTAAAAGACGTACGACATGAAAAAATACATTCAACTGGTAATAGCCGTCATCATTGCAACAACAGGGCTCATTTCATGCGAAAAGTTCCTCGATCCCGGGTTGGATAACCGCCTGACGGAAGATGAATTGCTGAATGATCCCGCATATTACGAAGGATTGTTATTGCACGCCTATTATGATATGCCTTCCGATTCCACCGCATTGAAAGAAGCCGTCGCTTGTGATGAGGCAGTGACGAATGATAAAAATTCACCGGCCAGGCGGATGGCAACCGGGGAATGGCGGTCATCCTTCAACCCAATCTCCAAATGGAATGTGGCCTACCATGAAATCGTGTATATCAATTCTTTCCTTCAGCAGATGGATAAGGTACAATGGTCGTATCAGAGTGAAGAGGCTAATGTCAATTATCTGAAAAGGCTCAGGGGCGAGGCTTATGGCCTTCGTGCATGGTGGATGTTCCAGTTGCTGGAAAACCATGCGGGAATGTCTGCCGGAGGTAATCTGCTGGGCTTTCCAATTATCACAAAGGTGATTACAAAGGAAGATGATTTTCAAGTACCGCGTGGAACTTATACGGAATGTTTGAACCAGATCCTGTCCGATATTGATACTGCGGTTAAATACCTGCCCAACACATACAAAGATAAATCGGGAGATCCGGTTTATAACAGTACGCTCGGCGCCCGTTATAAGAACCGTATCTCAGGTCTGGCTGTGCTGGCGCTAAAATCCCGCGTTACACTCTTCGCGGCAAGCCCGGCGTATAGTATTGCGGACTGGAGTACGGCAGCAGAGACTGCAGGTGAATTGATTAGCAATAATGGCGGTCTGTCGGCCATTTCTCCCACAGGGATTGTGTTCTATAATAATTTCCAGGATCCGGAGATCATCTGGGCCAATTCATGGAGCAACAGCAATAACCTGGAAGAAGATAATTTTCCTCCTTCCAAATTTGGTAATGGCAGGATCAATCCTACGCAGGATCTCGTCGAAGCTTTCCCGATGAGCTCGGGTCTTCCTGTTACTGACCCCGGGAGCGGCTACGATCCTTCCGATCCTTACACCGGCCGTGATCCCAGGCTTATGTTGTATATCGTTTACAACGGCAATGTTATTAAAGACACCATCCACACGGATGCGGGTTCGCCGCTTGACGGGATCAACCGTACGGTTACATCTACGCGTTCGGGTTATTACCTTAAAAAATTCATGCTCGATTCAAAAGTCAATCTTGCTCCCGGCAATGTAACCGAGGCCCCTCATTTTGTCACCTATTTCAGGTTTACAGAAATTTTCCTCAATTATGCCGAGGCTGCCAATGAAGCCTGGGGCCCCGATGCCGATCCCATGGGTTATGGTTTCACAGCCCGGGATGTCATCAGCGCCATCCGGACAAGAGGAGGGTTGCCCGATATGGCATCGGACACCTGGCTGAATTCGATGACGCCGGGTAAAGATCAGTTCAGGGAACTTGTCAGAAATGAAAGAAGGATTGAACTGTGCTTTGAAGGCTTCCGTTTTTGGGATATCCGCAGGTGGAACCTTACCGGTATTATGGAAGCCCCGGTAAATGCGATGTTCATTGATTTCAACAAGGCGGATCCCTATGAGGTGCAGTTGCTTGAAAACCGGAATTACAACGATTATATGATCTATGGCCCCGTTCCCTATCTTGAAACGCTGAAATATAACCTCGAGCAGAACAAGGGATGGTGAACATCAAAAAATAAAGAAAACAGACTTCAGACGACCGATGGAAACACCGACAATACATAAAAATCACAGATAATGAAAAAGGCATTGATCTTACTGTTAATGATATCAGGTCTGATTGCCTGCGAAAATCAGCATAAGGACTTCCCGGATTTCGACTACAATGCGGTTTATTTCCCCGTTCAGTTCCCGGTCCGGACCCTTTCCCTGGGTAACGACGACATTGATAATTCACTCGATAAAGAGCTGAAGTTCCATATTGGGGTATCCATTGGGGGGATGTACCACAACACCAAAAACTGGAAAGTCGGATATGAAGTGGATGAAAGTCTTTGTGACAGCCTCGGGAATGATGTCCGGGCACTGCCCTCATCATACTATACCCTTGATCCTGCCGGAGAAGTTGTTATTCCCTCCGGATCATTTTCCGGCTATATCCTGGTTCAGCTCACGCAGGAGTTTCTCTCCGATTCACTGGCCACTGGCAATCATTATGTTGTTCCTTTAAGGATCACTTACACTACTGCAGATTCCGTCCTCAGCGGTGTGCCTGCCAAATCCAACCCCGATAAACGGGTTGTCGCCGACTGGGATGCCAGCGCTCCCGCCAAGGATTTTACGCTTTATATGGTCAAATACGTGAATGAATACCATGGAACATACCTTCGGCGGGGTGCCGATTACGGACTTGATGTCTTTAATAACATTACCGATTCGGTTAAATACCATCAGAAATATGTCGAACTCGATGAGGTCGTGAGTCTGAAAACAATTTTCCGTTACAGTGTAGCTACGAATTTTATCGGATCCAACTCTGGGGATGAATTTGCCTTCGATCTATCTGTGGATCAGGCTACTGATAGTGTGTTGATCACCACCGATCCTTCATCAAAATATAAAATATTCAAGACAGGGACGGGGGTCCTGGTTCCCGGAGGAGATACCTGGGGCGGCCGTCCCAGGGATGTATTGTACCTTGACTATAAGTACAGAAAGGGTATTTATAATCACCAGGTTTATGATACCCTTGTTTTCCGTGACAGGGGTATTGCCTACGAAGAATTCATGCCTGTGGTCGTCTCGCAGTAAATCCTGAGGTATCCCGGGCACCGGATATTGCACCGTCTGCCCGTCAACAGCACCTTTCTTTGAAGGAATGATTTTCTCTGACCTTTCCTGTTATTGTTTTAAAACAAATCCTGCGCCGGCAAGTACTGAAATATTAGATTAACGGTTTTATGAAAAATTGGAAAATAGATACTGGATTGTTACTGATAAAGGCGGTTTTTATTGCATGGCTGAGTCTACAACCGGTATTCTGCGGTATGCTTAATGCGCAGACTTCGGTCATTCCTTCCGGCAAGATTGGGTATGCAGCCCTTAATACCGTCGTCGTGGGCGGGTTGCTGGGTGATGAATTGGAAAAAAGCGAGATGGGCAGACTTATGTCACTGCCGGGATGGAACGACGGTGAACTGATCACCATGTTCAGCAGAGAATCCAGGGCAAATCATTCGAAGACCGACTGGTATGGAGAGCACGCGGGAAAATGGCTTTACGCTACGGCGCTTGCCGCTAACCGGACGGGTGATACGAAACTTAAGTCACTTTTACTCCAAACCGCTGATTATCTGGTGGAAAATCAGGAAGCTAACGGATACCTTGGCACATATTCACCAGCACAGCAGCTCACCAACGATAAGATATCGCACACGAGATCCTGGGATGTATGGAACCTCAGCTACATGACCCTGGGTCTTCTCACGGTAAACCAGTATTTTCCCAATGCTTCTTATGAGAACGCTGCCCGGAAGATAGGAGAATTATTTCTGCGGACATTTGGCGATGGAAAAAATCCTGTAACCGGATATGGAACCCGTGATGGTGTTTCTGCGACAATCATTCTTGACCCCGTCGTTGAATTGTACAGGCTTACCCGTGACGAAAAATACCTCGATTTCGCAAAGCTCATCGTGAAGGAAATGGACGAAAAGGAAGGGCTAAGACTGATCTCCACAGCATTGCATAATCGCGATATGGTAAATGTAGGTGATGGAAAGGCTTACCAGGTGATCTGGAATCTAAAGGCTGTTGCAGGATTGTACGAGATCACAGGTGAAAAGAAATACCTGGAAGCGGTGGAGAATGCATGGAAGAACATCAGGGACTGGCATCTCACTATCTGCGGAGGGCCCTGGGGAGGGATAGGTAACTTTTACGAGTGCTTCGACAGGGCAGGTTTCTGGAGTCCTTACGGGTTTACGGAAACCTGCAGTTCGATGGCATGGATCCAGCTGAACCGTGAACTTTTAAAAATTACCGGATCTGCCCGGTATGCGGACGAGATTGAAAAAACCACCTTCAATGCCCTCGCCGGAGCATCATACCCCGATGGCATCACATGGTGTTACCATTCCTTCGCCAATGGCAGAAGGCATGAGGCTCATTTTAACGACTGCTGCCCCTCCAGCGGGGCTCTTGCACTGGAAGAGATAGCCGGTATTATCTATGGCAAAAAGAATAATGGTATTTCTGTCAATATTTACACAGGCAGCGAGGCAACTCTGGACCTGCCCGATGGTAATGTAACAATCCGGCAGGAAACGGCTTACCCTTTCGATGGCAGGATCAGGATCACCCTGGTTCCCTCCGGAAAAGGAGAATTTCCCGTATTTGTCAGGATTCCCGGATGGGCCGGTAATGCAGTGATTTCGGTAAATGGAAATGTGATGGACACGGCTGGCATGCAAAGCGGTGAGTTTTTTACGATAAGCAGGCAGTGGAAGAAAAATGACCAAATTGAAATTGAGTTTCCTTTTGATCTGAGAATCGTTCATCATGCTGAGCATGCAACTGTTCCACAGGGCAGGGATGATATTTTCAGGGTAAGATGGTTCGCATTGACCCGCGGGCCTTTGGTATATGCAACCAACGGGCTGATCGGCGGAACCGACAGGGAAGACGTCATCAACCTGCGGGATAAGGACCCTGGATCTGTTTTTATCCCTGTAGATACAGGTAATTTTACACAGGCGCCGGAATACAAATTGAACATAGCCGGTAAGGACCCGTTATATTTCAGTCCTTACTATGATGCGGGCGGAAGGAAAGCCGGTACATGGCACCTGACATGGCTGGTGGACTCGATAAGTAAATGATACTGGTTTCATTGGTTTGAATCCGGTCTCTACGGTGTTCCGGCGTACTCAGCGGGAAAAGCGAAGCATTAGTAACGGTTGCCCCTATAGCAATCCCATTATTGAAAAAAACTCTATGAAACTAAAATTTTTACTCCTTTTTCTCATAACCGGCATTCCCGCCGGCCTCCTGTTTGCACAATCCTCTGCCCTGATCACCACGGGTGATATGGAAAGCGGGGGATGGTCCGATGTTCCGCGAAGCACTGATCTTGCGAGTACTTTTGAAGCCGGCGAAGGACCCGACAGTAGTAGCTGCCTGGAATCCGTAATTACGGATATGGGAGGTGATGCCTACTACATCCTCCGTTGTGAAGAGGAATTTCACCTCGAAAAGTATGCACGGATCACCGTCAGCTTCCAATCAAAAGCTTCTGTTGAAGGAATGAGGTTACAGCCCTGGATACAGGAAGCGGACAACCTGGAGTGGATGAATTTCGGGGATGCCTATCTCACAACCGAATGGAAGAAATATTCTTTCACAACCATCATCGATACACGGACATCCGATACATATAAGATAAAATTCAGGGGATACGATACAGGAACCCTGTTCATCGACGATGTTCAGATCGGACCGGAACAATACGGCGAGGTGCCCCAGTCGGATATATGGGGAGTGAGTGTCGCTTCGGGAGCTTCATCACGGGATCTTGATGTTTTCAGGCATGCCTGCCCGGTCTATTCGCCGGGTTACATGGGCATGGCGTCCAAGGATCAGACCCCGCTGGGTATCTTCGCAGGCAGGACCATCAACTGGGCCAAATTCACGGTGGATGACCCGGTGACCGTTACCGTCAGGATAAATGATACGGACAAGGTGCCGGTTGACGGTCAGACAGTCAGGATACTGCCATCACGCTACGGTATCACCCCCCATGTGAACGGCAATGAGATTACCTTCACGGTGACCGAACCTGCCCAGTACTCGGTGGAGGTAGGGGAGAACGGCTACAAGAACGGGTTACTGATCTTCGCTGATCCGCCTGAAACGGATATCCCGGATGTTTCCGATCCGGAATACCTTGTGCTTGACAGTGCAACAAAAGACGATGTCGCATCCATTCCCACAAATTATAAAGGGATCTATTTCAGGAAAGGTGTCCATGATATCGGCGTCTTCACTATTCCTTTCAACATTAAAAATGTATACTTTGAAGATGGCGCCTGGGTCTACGGAGCGCTGATCATGAACGGGAATTCAGGTGTCAGGATCTACGGCCGGGGAGTACTTTCCGCTGCAAGGCTGAATTACAGGGAATCACACAGTGTGGAGGCTATTAACGGGAGCAACAATATCACGGTTGAAGGCCTCGTGATCACTGATTTTAAGTTCTTTGCGATGCGGCTGATAGGCACTCACAACACCGTAAGTTATACAAAGGTGGTGGCCGGCTGGGTCTGGAACTGCGACGGCATTGCAGCCTACGCAGGTTCCACTGTATCCAAGTGTTTCGTCTGGGCTAACGACGATGCCATCAAAGTGTACCGCGACTCCATAACCTGGTCCGATATCGTCGTGTGGCAGCTCGACAACGGGGGTATTATCCAGATGAGTTGGGGCGGGGCTGTCGGAGGATCTACCTCGCGAGGGGTCAGGCTGAGCAGGATCGATGTACTCCGGGCGGAATGGGATAAACCCGGATTCAATTCAGCCCTGTTATGCGATGTAGGAAACCATTACAAAAGCCCGGGTAAGGAGGACTTGCAACAGAATTGGCTGATCGAAGATGTGGTGACCGAAAATCCCATACCGAAAGTTTTCAAGATCACTCCCGATCCTTATTCCCACGACCATATCCATGGCCTTGTGCTGAGAAACTGGAATGTTCAGATGCCGATGAATACAAATTTTGTCAATGAGATCAAGGGTGAAGATCCGGACGAGTTCCTGGATGGTTTCGTTTTTGACAGCGTGATCTTCAATGGGCATTTGCTCACGAATGCGAACTATATTACAAACGGCGACATGGAAAGCGGGGGTTGGGAAGGGATCCCCGGAAAAACAAACCAGGTGGTTCTCTTCGATCCGGGAAACGGCTACGACGGAACCACCGGTTTACGGTCGGTAGTGACGAATCTCGGAGGCGACGATTCCTACTTTATACGGTGTGATCAGAATTTTAAGATCAACCTGGGCGATACTTTAACGGTACGTTTGAAAGCCAAAGCGAATATAACCGGAGCCCGGCTTATCCCTTTTATCGAGAATACGGAGACGCTGGAAGTGTTTGATTTTGACGGGATCACCCTCACCCGGGATTGGACCGGTTACAGCCGGTCATTGATGTTGTATGAAGTACCTTCGGGCAGCTTCAGACTGATTTTCAAGGCATTTGATGTGAATGCCGTTCTGGATCTCGATGATGTTCATATCGGTCCGCCCGACTGGATCACCATAACCGGTACGCAGACACAATATCTTGAATCTCCCGTCTTCCTGCCGGAGCTCCTGACCGGTACTTCCGTCCCCTTTAAACTTACCACGAAGGGCATTGGTATCTATCCCAATCCGGTAACGGATATCCTGTATATTAAAGCCGGAGATCCCGGAATGGAATACAGGATCTATAATCTTTCCGGTAGCCTTGTCCTTACCGGAAAAGGAACACGTATCCGGGTATCCACCCTGCAACCGGGTATTTATATCCTTGTTACGCCGGGGGAAAACAGAATGAAGTTTATAAAGAACTAACGTTTCGCATTTAGCTGAATTAAATTGAAATCATCATGAAAAAATCCATTCTAGTTTTTGCCTTTATTGCCATAGGTATCTGGGTATTTTCCCAGGATCCGGGAATTAATAGATCAGGCAATACCATCACAATATCAAAAGAAGCGCTAAAAAACAAGATCAAAGGAGCCTGGGCTGCGCAGACGATCGGGGTTACCTTCGGAGTTCCTTCCGAGTTCAGGTACAATACAACCATGATACGCGACTATCACCCACTGGTGTGGAATGATTCATCCATGGCGGTTGAATATAGGGAGCGTCCGGGTACCTATGATGATGTTTATATGGATCTTACGTTTATGCAGGTCATCGAGGACCATGGTATTGATGCCCCTGCACAAACGTTTGCTGAATCATTTGCCAACGCCGATTATAAGTTGTGGTTTGCTAACCAGACGGCAAGATACAATGTACTCAACGGGTTAAAACCACCGGCTTCGGGGTACTGGCTGAACAACCCCTGTGCAGATGATATTGATTTCCAGATAGAAGCTGATTTTGCGGGGATTATGTCTCCGGGTATGGTGAACCAGGCTGTAAAGATCTGTGATAAGGTGGGGCATATCATGAATTACGGTGACGGGTATTATGGAGGCGTGTTTATGGCCGCACTCTATTCCCTTGCTCTTGTTGCGGATGACGTGAATGACATCGAACCGATCATCCGGAAAGCCCTGTCGGCAATCCCTGCGGAAAGCAAATTTTACCAGTGTGTGAATGACGTTGTTAACTGGTACGACGAAGATCCCGGTAACTGGAAATCCAACTGGTACAAAGCCAACCGCAAATGGGCCTCGGACATCGGTTCTCCACTGGGCGTTTTCGAACCCTTTGATATAGATGCCAAGATCAACGCAGCACATGTCGTTACCGGTCTTCTCTACGGCAAGGGTGATTTTACACGAACCTACGAGATAGCCACCCGCTGCGGCGACGATGCCGACTGTAACCCCGGCTCGGCAGGAGGGGTGCTTGCGGCTATCGTCGGCTTTGATAAGATACCGGAATTCTGGACCCAGGGCCTGGATAAGGTGGAGAAGCTTCCTTTCATGGGAACAAAAATTTCCCTTCTCGATGCTTACGATATGTCATACAGGCATGCGGAAAAAATGATCCTTCGAAATGGCGGAAAGGTTAATAATGATAATTTGGTTATCGTTGCTCAGGCGCCGGAAACAGTTCCCCTGGAAGTGGCTTTTGAAGGACACTACCCGGTTGCAAGGATCGTCCCCCGGCAGACGAAAAATGAGATCAGCTTTGAATTTGAAGGTATAGGCTTTGCACTCGCAGGTCCTCCCAACATTAAAGATTACGGTGAGAAGAACTATGTTTTTAAGACAGAAATGTACATCGACGGCGAGCTCGTGGAAAAGGCTGAATTACCCACGGCCACCAACAAGCGCAGGTTCACTCCATTCTGGAAGTACCAGTTGACGCGTGGAAAACATAAGGTGCTCATTAAAATCCTGAACCCTGTAGATTATGCAAAGATTGAGCTGGAATACGCTGTGATATATGACAACAAGCCCTATGAAGCGGACTTTTAACTACAGCATCCTAAATCCGGATCTTCTGAGGATTATTTAAATATCAGCCGACCCATGAGCATACGAACAGGAATTTTTTGTTTCCTTTTAGGCTCCCTGACCATCAGCGGTTTTTCTCAGGGATATGATGCCGATTCGGTCTTCCTGAATGATCCGGGGGCTTCATCTTACTTCGAAAGCTTCGCTACGGGAAGTCTGGATAACCTGCCGGAATGGGATGAGGTGATCACTTATAAGGATTTAGGATGGATCAGCCTGACGCTAAGCATTTATCATAGCCGGAAGGAAGGAGATCTTCGTCCCTGCATAGTGTTTTTTCATGGCGGTGGCTGGGAAACCCGGGCTCTTAACCAATATAAGCAGTACGCTTTTTATTTCGCAGGGCTGGGCTTTGTGACTATGGCAGCGAAATACCGGGTATTTAACGATTCATCATCCGTCACTCCCTATGATGAGGTGGAGGACGCCAAATCTGCGATCCGGTATATCCGCGATCATGCAGGGGATCTCAACATTGACCCCGGTCGTATTATAGCCACAGGGATGAGCGCCGGTGGTCATCTTGCGGCAGCTACCGCTTACATTGAAGGGTTCGAAAACCAGGAGGAAGATATTACGGTTTCTTCCGCCCCCGATGCCCTCATGCTTCAGAATGCCGTGATTGACCTGTCTGGCGACGGCTGGGAAGACGGGCATGATATTCTGGGGGAAGACTGGAAATCCCTTTCTCCATTGCAACACATCGGGCCGTTATGTATTTCAATACCCTCACTCGTGATGAGTGGTTCCTCGGATAATCTTGCACCCATTGGTGGGATGATAAAGTGGGATTCGGCTTACAGGAGCCTCGATTGTTACAACCGTCTGTTTATATTCCCCGGAAGAGGCCACGGATTTGGCAACTATACCGAGACCAGGAGCGGACCCGGTCACAGGGACTTCATCATGTGCCTGTATTTTATGGAAAATTTTTTGAAAGACCTGCGATTCTGCACGGATTGCCCGGCCGCAATGCCTTCGGAACATATAAATGCAAGAGTGCGCATATATCCTAATCCCGTACATGAAATTTGCACCCTGCAGTCCATAGAACCCATTGACAGGATCATTTTGTATTCATTTACAGGCGGGATTGAAGATATCCTTGATTTGAGCGGTTTTTCCGGAAGCTTTGACCTGAACCTGCCTGGTAGTGGAGTGAAACTGATCCGTATATTCTATGAATCCGGTAGGGTTGAATCACGATGCATAATGAAATTATAACATATCTTTAAGAGGGTGCCGAATAAAAGATATAAAATTCCGGAATTTTTAAAACTAAAATGCGCAAACGTTTGTTTAAAAATGTAAAAAGTCATAATTTTGAACTTAAAACCTTAATTTTCAACTTAAAAATTATTGCCTTATGGAAAAAAATTACTCGAAAATCATCTTACTGTCATTGTTAATGTTGTTCTTCGGGTTCACCGGGAACCTCATTGCACAAAATCTCCTGATCAACGGAGATTTTGAAACAGGCGACCTTACCGGCTGGAATATTCAAAAAGACTCTGTTGCCGCTACGGCAGAAACGTCAACTGTTCATGGCGGGGCCACCGCTGCAAAACTTGTTATGACCGGGAACAAAACAGATACCGATTTCGGACAGCAGCAGGTTTTTATTGCCGATTCGGGGACAAGTTATGATTTCTCCGTATGGGCGTACCATACCGAAGGGCACATTTTCTTCGCCTGGGTAATCGGGTATGGCCCCGGAGCATACACATTCTCCAGTAGTAACGCGATGCATACCGATAATACCATCACAAACGAATGGCAGGAATTTACCTGGCACTGGGATTGTACGCACACCGATACGGTCGACGTATTTTACCGGTTCTATCAGCAGGCCGGCTGGGACGGTGAAGAGATTGTCTATATCGATGATGCGGTTGTCCAGGTAGCGGTGGCAGGAGTTGATGCAACAGTATCAGATCTGACCATCGAAGGTGGTACAGTCGCAGATTTTGATCCGGGTGTCTATCATTATGATGTATTGCTTCCGGAAGGAACAGAAGATATTCCGGTTGTCGATGCTGCGGCAACCGATGAAAATGCATCCGTTGTTGTTACCCAGGCCACGGACCTGATGGGAGATGAAACTGCCCGGACGGCTACCGTGATTGTCACTGCCGCTGACGGAACAACCACACAGTCTTATACAATCACTTTTTCGGTTGTCACCGGGATTACTACATCCGGCGCTAACCGGCTTAACCTGTATCCGAATCCCGCCAGAGACGAGATCGTTCTCAGTGGCCTGAATGCAGGCAGGGTTTCCAAGGTTAACATCATGGATGTTACAGGCCGGATCGTGAAAACAATGGATACAAACGGGACTGAACTAAGACTCGGCATCAGTGATCTTCATCCCGGATGCTATTTTGTAAGGGTGGAAAATAAAACGCTCAAATTCATTAAGAGGTAAATAAAGTTTTCTTTATTGGCCTGTTCGGTTAACCGCAAAACATCCGGAATGGCAAATCATATGAATGATTCTGTCCATGTTTTGCGGTTAACCTTTTATGGATCCCGGCATCCGGCAAACCCCGTCCTGCAATGAAAAGGAAAATGAGATATGTATTGTACCTGGGCATTTGTCTTTTCGCCTGTGTCTTTGACCGTGTCATGCCGGTGACTCCGGCTGTGCGCGAAAGATTTTTTCCGGAGAGGGTAAACTATTTTATTGATCCGGTTACCGGCAATGACAAAAATGACGGACTTTCTGCGGTCAGTCCCTTAAAAACATTACATGGGTTGCAACTGAAAAGCTTCCGGCCGGGTGACAGTATTCTCTTTAAACGCGGTTCGGAATTTACCGGCCCATTGTGGATCCGGGATTCGGGAGCCCCCGGGAAACCCCTTGTAATTTCCAGTTACGGTAACCCTGACTTTCCTGCGCCATCCTTTACCAATCCGGTTTTCAAACAGGATAATTTCGGGAACTGCATCCGCATCACCGGTAATTATATCGTCATTGAAAACCTTTATTTTCACCATACAGCTGCATATGCCCCCGGCGACTATCAAACGGATGGATTCGAAACGTGGGAAATGGGTGCCGTCTATATAGACAAGACGGCAGGGCATTGTACAGTGAGGAACAATGAATTTTTTGATTGTATTGTCGGAACCAAAAGTTACGGACAACATGCTGTGATCTCGCATAATTACATCCATGACTGCAACCGGGTGCTTAAAGAATGGAACTGGGGTCCCATCGGAGTATGGCTTGGGAATGATTTCCAGGAAGTAATGTTCAATCGTATTTTTAACTATCGTGCTGAAGATCCCAGGATCGTGTGGCCGCAGGGTATCGGAGGCGGTGCCGACGGGGGAGCCATTGAGATTGACGATGCGCGGTTCGATAAAAGCCATATATGGATCCATCATAATTATACCCGGGATTGCCAGGGATTTCTTGAAGTGACATGGTCTGATGTGAAATCACACCCTGATTACCGTGATTTCGTCATCCACCATAACATCAGCGATGATTACCAGCAATTCATTGCTCTCTGGTGCGGGGCCGGCTGCGCCATCGATAACAATACGATTATCCGGACAAAAAGGAATGCAAACGACTGGGGTGTCTTCAATATTACACAAGATCACTCATTTAACCGGATACGGAATAACATTATCGTCACAGGGAAAGGCATTGCGGTATTCAATACCGGTTTGCAGGCACCTCATACACCTGAAAACCGGATTAGCCATAATCTTTACTTCGCTGCTTCCGGGGAATTGCAGATGGGCAGGGAGGGACCCGGTGACGACCCGGTGTATGGTGATCCTTATTTTGAACATTTTCCGGGGGGAAAAGCTGTGGATTTTAAATTGACAGCTTCAAGTCCCGCCATCGGGAAAGGTATGGACCTTGGTTATGAAACCGGGTTCTCGGGAAAACCCATACCACAAGATAAGGCTCCGGATATAGGTGCTTATGAATATGTCGGGGGTCACCGAGCTTACTGATCCGGCATTTCGTTATGGGAAATAATTTTTTATCTAAAATTTAATTTCAATCCTATGAATGCATTTACAACTCATCTGCTGAAAGGCGCAGGTCTGCTCATGGCAGTGCTCCCTTTCTCATGCACGAATGAAAAACCAAAAGAACCGGCTCCCAATATAGTTCTCATCGTGGCTGACGATATGGGATACGGTGATCTGAGCTGTTACGGGGCAACCAGGATCAAAACCCCACAGATCGATGAGATCGCTTCGCAGGGAGTGAAATTTACGGATGCATATGTAGCATCTTCCTTATGCTCCCCGTCGAGGTATAGCATCCTTACCGGACGCTATTCATGGCGGACTCCTCTTAAATTCGGTGTACTGACCTATTATGCACAGCCACTGATCGATCAGCACCGGACCACTATTGCTTCCCTCCTTAAGAAAAAAGGATATCATACGGCCTGCGTCGGCAAATGGCACCTTGGTTTGGGATGGCAGTTGAAAGACAATGCTCCGCCTGATCCCCAAAAGAATGTCTTCAACTCGTGGAAACTGACCACGCAGGATTACATCGACTTCTCAAAACGGATAAAAGGGGGGCCGAACGAACTGGGATTCGATTACTTTTACGGAATGGCGGGGTCGATCAATATGATCCCTTTCGCCTTCATTGAGAACGACAGTATCGACCAGGCGCCGTCTGTGCCCAAAGGGGTGGTATATGATTTTGATGAAAATGTCGAGAAAGCGCCGAACTGGGACTCGAGGACGGTAAACCGGCATCTTACGGAAAAGGCAGTGGCTTTTGTCGACAATCATTTCAACGATCATCCCGGTCAGCCGCTCTTCCTGTATTTTCCGGCGAGTGCCCCACACAGGCCATGCCTGCCTACCATTACAAAAGGTCAGAGCCAGGCCGGGCTTCGTGGTGATATGGTTGAAGAATTCGACTGGTCGGTCAAACAGGTTGTAGATGCCCTGAAAAGGCACAATGCCCTGGATAATACCCTTCTTATCGTCACTTCAGACAATGGTCCCCGTCCCGGCGATCCGGTACTTTCACTGGAGATGTACAAGAAAGACAGCAGCCTGGCCCGACAATTCTATTACGATTATTTCGATGATTTCGAGCCGAAGTACCAGGACCCCAACGGCAACCCTACCTGGAAGGCAGGCTGGCTGACTTATGGTCATGAAGCTGCCGACGACCTGCTTGGCTTCAAATCCGATGCCTGGGAAGGCGGACTGAGGGTACCACTCATTGTTCGATGGCCCGGGAAGATCGAACCGGGAAAGGTAAATACCAATGTTGTCAGCACCACGGATTTCCTGGCCACCTTTGCCGATCTCGTTGGTGAGGATCTGGGAGAAGGGGAAGGCGAGGATAGCTATAGCTTCCTTGAGAACCTGCGGAATAATACAGCACCCGGACCAAGAGCATCGCTCACTGTCAGTTCCGGCGGCAGCGGCGCCATGATAGAAAGATCCGATAACTGGAAATATATCGAAGCCGCCACTCCCCACTGGAACGAGACCTGGTATCCCGGCGGACCTTTTATCACCGATCCCCAGCTATATAACCTTCAGACGGATGAGTCCGAATCGCAAAATCTTTACTCTGATAACGGGGAAAGGGTAACGGAACTGACGGATATCATTGAAAGAGTGAAACAACACCCGAAATCGGAGGGAACGGAGGAAGCAAGTAAAAAGTAAAAAGTAAAAAGGCAAAAGTGGAGGACAAAGGAATTGTTGTTTGATGTTGTTTGAAATGGTTTGAATTAGTTTGAAATGGTTTGAAATGGTTTGAGATGGTTTGAAATGGTTTGAAATGGTTTGAAATGGTTTGATGTGGTTTGAAATGGTTTGAGATGGTTTGAGATGGTTTGAAATGGTTTGAAATGGTTTGAAATGGTTTGAAATGGTTTGAGATGGTTTGAGATGGTTTGATGTGGTTTGATGTGGTTTGATGTGGTTTGAAATGGTTTGAGATGGTTTGAGATGGTTTGAAATGGTTTGATGTGGTTTGATGTGGTTTGAGATGGTTTGAGATGGTTTGAGATGGTTTGAAATGGTTTGAAATGGTTGCAGATCGTTGCAGGTGGTTGCAGATCGTTGCAGGTGGTTCGTTTTAGAAGATTCTTTTCCCCGGAGGGGATCCATTGTATTAGCCACGGTCACGCCCGTGGTAGAAGGACACACGCCTTAAAACCCCGGCGGGGTTTAATAATGGTGTTTCAAGTTGTCTCAGGGGGAGTTTTACCACAGATACCACAGATTATCACAGATTAAGAGAGGTTGTTCAACTCCATTCACCAAATCACCAAATCACCAAATTCTTCATCCGTGATAACCCGTTCCGATAGCCATCGGAATCCGTCAAATCCGTGTTCCTCTTCCTCTTCCTCTTCACCAAATCACCAAATTCTTTCAAGACTCCCGGTCAGTGGATCGATGTTCCCCTGGCTTCAACCGTATACTTCCCCGCATCCACATGGAAATTTCCTTCCCCGGCATTAACGGCTTCTTTTGAACCGGTTCGGATATTCTTTACATAGATCGACCGGCTGTAATTTTCCGGTAGGACAACCGTAGCCTCCGAGCCTTCAGGAACCTCAAAATCCATGGTAAATTCCCCATCCGTGGTTTTCCAGTCAGTCGAGATCATGCCCTGCGGAGACATAAAAGTACACTTCGCCCAGGTGACCTTTCCTACCGGTTTGGGAGCGATAACGATCTCCTTGTATCCCGTCGATTTTTCAGCCTGGTGAATGCCGCCCAGCCCGTAATAAAACCATTCCATGAGATGCCCGAGCATCATGTGGTCGTTCGATGAGGTCGGAAGGGCCGCCCAGCTTTCGGTAAGTGCGGTTGCACCTTTCTTAAGCTGGTAACCGTATCCGGGCCTGTCGGTTCGCTCGTTCATTTTATAAAGTATATCCGCCCGGCCCCATTCGCTCAACACATGAACCAGGAAATGGTACCCAATGTCTCCGGAGGTCAGTGCATAATCATTGCTTTTTATGGAATCAGCAAGATTATTGAATACGATTTCCCTGTATTCGCCAGGGATAAGCCCGGCATAGAGAGGCATGGCATATGCAGTCTGACTCCCGGTTGAACAGACACCCGTTTCGCGATTAAAATACTTACGGAGGAAGGACTCCTTTACCTTTTTTGCAAGCCGGATATACGCTTCATGATCTTCCTTATGCCCAAGGAGGGCAGATACTTCCTCCATGATCTTAAGATCCAGGTAGTAGACGGATGTTGCCGTAATGCCTTTCGGCGTCAGCTGCGCTTCCCCGGGGGGTGCCGGACCCAGGTCATACCAGTCTCCCAGGCCATAGTCGAGGATGTAATCCTTCGCGCGGCTCTGCAGGTAGGAAACATATGCCTTCATCATGGGCCATGACTTCCTGAGGACCGTCGTATCCCCATACCATTGGCACATCTGCCAGGGTATGATGACAGATGCACTGCCCCATTCAGGCGAGTCGCGGAAACCATCCCTGAAATGGACATATTCGGGGGCGATGTCGGGAACCAGTCCGTCAGGCAACTGTGAATCCTCAATATCATTGATGATCTTGACATAAAGGGAATGGATATCATAATTATAATGGATTGAAGGGCCCATGAGGTAAGTTTGTTCCAGCCATCCCAGTTTTTCCCTGTGCGGACAATCGGTTGCGACACTGGACAGATTGTTCTTTATGCCCCAGTTAATGAGATCGAAGATCCGGTTGAAAAGTGTGTCGGAACAACGGAAGGAGCCTGTCTCAGGTGCAGAATTGCGGGTATGCAGTAGTTTTATACTGAGGATCTTAGTAGATGAATGGCTATCATCGGGTTCGGTGATTTCAACTTCGGCAAAGCGAAACCCGTAGTAGGTGAACCTGGGTCGCCACTCTTCGTTCTCGCTGCCTTTGAGGATATAGTTGAATTCATAGGGGGATCCGCTGCTTCGTTGGGTGACATTTCCGAGGCTGTCGGTAAGCTCTCCCGGCCGGACCCTGATCCGGGCGCCCCGGGTGCCTTTTACTTTTAATTCTATTATACCCGATGCATTCTGACCGAAATCCCAAACCATGTTGCCGGTTGCAGATATGCCCTTTCCAGCAGGTTCAAATACTTCCATTATACGGAGCGGGTTATCCGTTTCCGGGTAAAGCATATGGGTTGAATCTCCGGCAATTACCGGTTTCCGCCAGGCCGAATCATTAAACCCGGCCGCACTCCAACCCGGTTGCTCAAGCCTCGCATCATAATCTTCGCCGCCGTATATGCTGGTGAAGGTCAGGGGTGAAGGACTGACCCTGCAATTTTCATCAGAAACGATGTGTTCAGTTCTCCCGTCACTATAATTCAATGCAAGGTCGAATATAAGTTTCGGGTACCCGTATGCTTCTGTGATCTTCCTGTATCTTTCACGGCTGATGTAAAAAAATCCATTGCCCGCGATCATCCCGATTGCATTTTTCCCTTCTCTTAGCGATCCCGTAATATCATAGGTATTATATAAACATCTTTTCTGATAAAGTGTCCAGCCCGGGGAGAGAAAACGGTCACCCGCTTTTACCCCGTTTACATAAAGCTCATATTGGCCAAGGCCGCATATCCGCAGGGTGGCTTTCGCGAGGTCATTTTTGAGGTCAAACTCCCTGCGAAACAACGGAACAACTGCTTTCCTGAGGCATTTTTCCCCCAACCCGTTACCGTTCCCGTGTACCCCGGGCACTACCTTCATAGTATCCGGGAGAATTTCGTATGAGATCCACGATGCTCCGTTCCAGCTGTCCGGATTCTGCAGGTCAGGGGACAGGAAAGAACAGCCGGTTACCAGGATTGCAATAATAAAGAGGAATGAATATTTTAACACCGGAATGAATTTATAATTTTTCGATGGTTTTGATCATTCTTGCTATATCCTTACCGGCTGTTCTCAGCAGGGAGGATGAAGACCGGACGGCCTCGCCTAGAGACACCGGACCCTTCAGTATGCACAACATAAAGTCGATCCCCTCTCCGTACATGGCTTCCGCATCCGGAGTGATGATCCCTGCAACGGCAACCACAGGCTTGCCGTGTTTCTTCGCGGCCGTAGCTACTCCGGCAACGGTTTTCCCGAATAAAGTCTGGGCATCTATTTTGCCTTCGCCGGTGATAACCAGATCAGATGATTTTATTTTAGCTTCAAGCAGGGTCAGCCCGGATATAATATCAAAACCGTTTCCCAGCACTGCACCGCAAAATGCCATGAGTCCGGCCCCAAGACCGCCCGCCGCCCCGGCTCCCGGTACCGTTTCGATATCGATGTTCAACTGTTTCCTGATCTTTGATGCGAAATGTGCAAGATTTTTATCCAGCTTCTTCACGGCTTCTTTATCCGCACCTTTCTGCGGGCCATAAACCTCAGATGCACCATCGGGTCCGGTAAGCGGGTTCGATACGTCGCAGGCTACACTGATCTCCGTGGAACTCAACCGGGGATCGATGCCGGAAATATCGATAAATTCTATCCTGTCAAGAGTTCCGCCTCCCTGGGGAACATCATGGTGCTTTTTATCCAGGAATCTCACGCCTAGCGCGCATGCCATTCCCATTCCACCATCATTGGTGGCACTTCCGCCTATACCGAGAATGATCTTTTTGCAACCTTCATCCAATGCGGCCCTGATCAACTGACCCGTCCCCATGGTGCTGGCTCTCATGGGATCAAGTTCTGTTTCATTCAGGAGCTCTATTCCCGATGCCGCGGCCATTTCGATCACCGCAGTTTCTGAATTTCCCGTTACACCGAAAAAAGAAGCGATTTCTCTCATGAGAGGATCGTACACCTTCGTATGAATGATCCTTCCGCCTGTTACAGTTGTGAGTGTTTCGACGGTGCCCTGGCCGCCGTCGGCAAGCGGCAGAGTCTCAATATCTGCATCCGGGATGATTTCAAGGATCCCTTCCCGGAGGAACTGTGAAACTTCAGTTGCCGAGGCAGAATTTTTAAAGGAATTCGGTGCGATAAGGATTTTCATTAGATAATAATTCTGATTTTAAAGGTATAATGGAACCCACATGTTCGATTATATAAAGTTAACTTTGTATTGTCATCAGTCATGTGGGTTTCATAAAATTCTGGCTAATAGTCGCAAGATACGAAATATGCCGGTTTTTGAATTCCCTCGTTTCACTTCGCTTGAAAAGCGGTAGCTGATGAATCCGGAGAGGAGGGAAAATATCCGTTCGAATAATTGTATATTTGTTAGTTAGTATCAGAAAGGAAACTCGATGACCCTTCGGCTCCAGGGACCGGTCAATTCGATGAACGAAGAACTTTTCGGATGGTGGTAAGGCAGGCAAAAAGCCCTTCTTGCGCAAGTCACTGAATTTTAAATTTATACATAAGGGCCTTTTGCCTGCCTTACCACCATCCGAAAAGTTCACCCTCTTGAATGAAGTCACCGGTCCCTGAGCGAAGCCGATGGGTTCTTTCTGATACCAGGTAAAGATTAAAAATCAACCTTATGAAAGCTCTTGTTCTTGAAGCCTATAACAAATTCGTATACCGGGAAGTACCTGCACCCGTGGCAGGTCCCGGTGAAGTTCTGATCCGCATCAAGGCGTGCGGTATCTGCGGCTCGGATATCCACGGAATGGATGGATCAACTGGCAGGCGCATTCCGCCATTGATCATGGGCCATGAGGCATCGGGCATCATTGAGGATACCGGGCCGGGGGTAAATGAGTGGCATAAAGGCAACCGCGTTACCTTCGATTCCACCGTTTTTCCTTTGAACGACTGGTTCACCCTGGAAGGACAATATAACCTGAGCGAGAGTAGGGAGGTCCTTGGAGTTTCTCCCGGCACCTACAGGAGAAATGGCGCTTTTGCGGAGTATATCGTCGTGCCGGAGCATATTCTTTTCCGGATCCCTGAAAATGTCACCTTTGAGCAGGCTGCGCTGGTTGAGCCGGTTGCTGTTGCTCTCCATGCCGTGAATCTTGCCGGAATTAAACCGGGAAGCAGCTGCCTGGTGGCCGGGGTTGGTATGATCGGGAGTTTTATTATCCAGATCCTGCGGATGACAGGTGTCCCCCAGATCATTGCCCTGGATATCAATGTCCGGAATCTTGAGAGCGCAAAGAAAAAGGGGGCAACACTGACCTTTGATGCGAACGCTGACCATATACCGGAACATATATTCCTTTCAGTCAAACATGGCGGTGTCGACGTATCTTTTGAGGCTGCAGGAATGGAAAAAAGCGTGAACCTGGCCATCGATTGCACCCGCAGTGGCGGCACGGTTGTACTTGTGGGCAACAGCAGTAAAACCGTGAGTTTTCCCGTGCAAAAGGTCGTTACAAAACAACTGACGATTCAGGGAAGCTGCGCCATTCGTGGGGAGTATGAAACGGTTCTTGATTTTATCAGCCGTGGAATGATCTCCGTAAATGACACGATTACAGCTGTGGCTCCCCTCAAAGATGGAGCTGAATGGTTCTCCAGGCTGAAAAACAACCAGGCCGGTCCTGGCAAAGTGATCCTTGTACCCTGAAAACATTGAATATGAAGGAATATAACATTGGTATTGCCGGCTGCGGAAAGGTGGCCCATCTGCATGCCGGGGCTTTAGGGAACCTGCCGAATGCCCGGCTTGCGGGAGTTTGGAGCCGCACTCATGATACGGCCGTTAATTTTGCCGCACAACATCAGACGGAAGCTTTCGACGATATAGGTTTTATGGTCCAGAAAAAAAATATCGATATCGTTATCGTTTGTACGCCTCACCCTTTTCATAAGGGACCTGCCCTGGAGGCTGCATCGGCCGGCGCCTCGGTGCTAGTCGAAAAACCTCTTGCTTCAACGCTTGCGGATGCGGATGAGATCGTCCGTGCATGCCGTCAGGCCGGTGTAAAGCTCGGAGTTATCGGCCAACGCCGTTGGTGCGAACCGGTGCAGCGGGTCAAAAAGGCCATTGAAGAGGGAAAGATAGGCCGGCCGGTACTCGGAGAGGTAACCATCCTGGGCTGGAGAGATAAAGCATATTATGATTCCGATGCCTGGCGCGGTACCTGGCGCCAGGAAGGGGGAGGCGTCATGGTGAACCAGGCGCCTCATCAGCTCGACATCCTGTTGTGGTATATGGGGGAAGTCGAGGAAGTATACGGGATATGGAAGAATCTTAATCATCCTTATATAGAAGTCGAAGACACGGCGCTGGCCATCGTAAAATTCAGAAATGGGGGGCTCGGCAACATCCTGGTCAGCAATTCCCAGAAACCTGGGATCTACGGGAAAGTCCATGTTCACGGGGAGAATGGCGCTACTGTAGGCGTACAGACCGATGGGGGAGCCATGTTCATCGCGGGGATGACCACTATGGCAGAACCTCCTGTCCTCGATCTATGGACCGTGCCCGGCGAAGAAAAAAAGATGAAAGACTGGAATGAGAAAGATATCGCTGCTTTTGGCAAATCCGATCCGAATACCCTTTATATGCAGCGCCAGATCGAAGATTTTATCGATGCCCTGGAGCATGACCGTGAACCCCTGATCAACGGGGAAGAAGGCAGAAAAACTGTCGAACTGTTCACCGCTATATACCGCTCAACACGTGACGAGCGGCCCGTCAGGTTTCCCTTGTCTCCCGAAGAGGGCAGAATTGATATGGACGGCCGGATCAGGCTACCTGGCTAAGGCGGGGAGAACCAGGAACATCATTCCCGTAGGTGCGATCTCACCAGGACCATGATCCCGGGGTACTGGATCTCAGCACCGCGAACCCTCTTCCGTTCACCATGGGCGGCGTCCTTTACCACGGTGCGTTTAGATGATCCATATTAATTGGAAGGAAAACAGAAGACGGGATAAGCAGGTTTTGCAGGTTGAGAACCAAATATATTGGCGGATAAAAGGCTGATTTTCAGGAAAAAAACCAGCATTACTATACGTGGCGGACCTTTCTTGGAGATTTTTACAATCGGATTGTTTTCAGAGTTCGTCTATTTTCACTTATTTTGCACTCGCAATCGGTCCATAGCTCAGCTGGTAGAGCACGTGACTCTTAATCTCGGGGTCGAGGGTTCGAGTCCCTCTGGACCGACAAAAAAGGTTGCTTCGGAAGAAGCAGCCTTTTTTTGTTCATTGATATATTGAAAAACAATCAATAAACCGGAAGTTCGAGCTGGTCTTCAAGGTATTTTTTCGCAAAATACCTGGACACCAGTGGCAGGCTGAGAAGCCGGGTGACATTATTCCGGATGAAGATCCCGAATTTTGTGGAAGGAACAAATGAACTGGCAAATCTGCGGGCTGATCTCAACGATACCCGGTCATTTCACGGAGTTTTGATGTTTTTAACCCTCCGACTTTCCGGTTATGCCGGTTGACAAAATCAAGTTCCTGCATCTTGTATCTCTCCTGCTCGGCTTTCAGCATATCAAGGATATCCATTCTCTCAGCCACGATATAGCCTACGCCCCAGAAATCCAGCATATAACCGCCGGTGCGCATGGAGGGGGCGATCTCAACGACTACCGGTTGAAATCCATATTTTTGCAACCAGAAACCCAGGGTGAGTCCTGCAATGCCGCCACCGCAGATCAGGATATTTTGGTTATTCATCCTGATGCCGGTTTGTTTCCTGACCCAAAGCCATACGTACGGAATCAACATTCCAACCCTCCACCTGAAGCACAGAATAGCCCGTAACATCTTCTCCTGAAGGAACATCAACGGTTACATCCATTGATTCTCCCGGTTTCAGCGTGAAATAATTAGCCGACCAGAACGCAGGAAGTATATCCTCTCCGTCTTTTGTCAATCTGGGATTAATAAAAAACGCAATATTTTTCCCGGGGTTGGTAAACCTGATCTTCCTTGAAACATATGAATGTTCGCGGCTGACATCCTGTATTTTTACATCCAGGGTTGCAGTGGGCATGTCCTCCAGATCCCTGAAATCATTCTCAGGGGAAAGCCAGTATGTATTCCTTGAAATAACAATGCCGTCTTTGTCACTAAGTTCCAGCAGGAGAAAGACGTTTTGCCGCAAACCGGAAAGAGTCCCGGATAGGGAGCCAGCCTCCCTTATCGAAGATCCTCCGGGTGAAAGTACCGATGACTTTTGATACAATGATTCCGAATCCCTTGAATAGATCCCGATGTCTGCCTTCAGATCACTTAGCGTATTATAGGTCCGGTTGATCACAACTACCGTTGAATCGTCCCGGTTGAACTGGATGTGAACCGGTTTGCACGAATTCCGGATAAAATAATAGCCGGCATTTGGCATAAGGAACCAGTCGTAGATCTGCCAGACCACACTCGGAAATGCGGCATTCAGCTTCCACAGCATGATCCCTCCTGCATCATTCAGTTTATGTTCGGCTGCCTCGAAGATTCCCTGGTATCCCATGGCGTTCATTAGCTGCATCTTATCACAGAAATCCTTCATGCTTACCGGTTTACCGAAACGGCTTACCATTTCATTGTAATACCTGTCGTATTTACCGTTACCTGTGGCTGCATCATGGTATCCCCAGGTATTGTTTAAAGGGAAAGGCAGGTCCCTGTCCCACACCAGGTCGGGTACGATCCGTGGCATTATGCTGTAGGGCGGCTGCGACGGGATACCGATCTCATCCTTAAAAACAAAGCCCGGTGCATGGTTGGTGAGATCAAAATATTTTGACGGTTCCTGCCAGGCATACGATCCGCCGCTGTAAACTCCCGGGGGCTGGTTATCAGGCCACGATTCCTTCCATCCCTGGGGCAGTTTGGCATATCCGGAGGAGCTGGAGATAAAGGGCCGGGTTCCGTCCAGAGCGATGAGGCTGTCACGCATGGCCGTATAAAGTTCTTCCCTGGCATGCCCTTCGTTTCCGCCGGTCCAGACCAGGAGGGAAGGATGGTTCCGCAGCCGGAGAATTGTGCTTGTCATGTTGCTGATAAACACATTCCCTTCTATCGGCCAGTCGCGCGATCCACGGAATTCACCGTTCGTATCACCGGTAATCCAGAAATCGGACCATACGAGTAACCCATACCTGTCACAAAGATCGAAGAAGGCGTCGGGCGGCGTGATGCCTCCGCCCCAGATCCGGATGAGATTGAGGTTGGCATCCCGGCATAACCTCAGTTCGTGGTCATATCGAAGCGAATCCCTGTATGCCGTCATGTCGGGAACCCAGGCTCCGCCTAGAAGAAATATTTTTTTTCCGTTCACATAGAAATCGCGTCGCAGGGATTTGTTAACCATAACGGTTGACGAGCTGACCGTTCGTATGCCGAATTTTGAGCTGTAAAGGTCTGAAACCCCGTTTTCGTCGCTGACAATTATCTGAAGCCTGTAGAGATCCTGATTTCCATACCCCGCAGGCCACCATAGCTTTGGATCCCGGATTGCCAGTTCATTGACTGTGTGACGGTCGAATTCAAAAGTTTGTGCAGCTCCGGGATCAAGTGTGAATTCCTTTGAAAAGCGGATCGAGGTGCCAGCAAAGGTTGCAGGATCAATTTCCACGGTGATATTTCCTTTTACCGTGGATGAACCGCCGTTGGTCAGGGGTATCATTATTGCCAATTCAGCTCGCGTGGTATCGGGTAGTTTTGACAGCCCGGTTATGACATGGGGGTGGGTGATGGTGACAGGTCCCGTAGTACGCAGAATGACGGGCTGCCAAATACCCATGTTCCGGTCCCGGACAGGAGGAATCCAGTCCCAGCCTACCGAACACAGCATGGTGACATTTTTCCCGATATTTCCAGTAGGCCCGCCATTGAAATAAAAATCACCGAGGGCTTCGAGTTGCTCGGTAGCAGGTAATCCCGGATCATCGAGAGGGTAAATCTTAACGGCGAGGGCATTTTCTTCACCTGGCCGGATGAGCCCTGTCACATTGTAGCGGAATTCCTCGAACATGCCTGCCATCTGCGATGAATCGGCTACCTCCGTACCATTCAGCCAAACAGCCGCCCTGTAATTTATCCCTTTGAAAACCAGTTCAAAGTTCCTGTCCCCGTCCCGGGCGGGAATCTCAAAGGATGTCCGGTACCAGTAAGGTCTCTTCCATGGATTTGTTGTGCCGGGGATATAGCTGTACTTTCCCAGGTCATACTCAATATTGAAGCTGTCGGAGGCATCCGGGATCAGCATGTTGTTCATCCCGAGATGCGGATCCGGGTAGATCCCATTGGCGACAAGACCGGTAAGTACCGTTGACGGTACGCTGACAGGAAACCAGTATACGTCAGGTTGATAATCAGGCATGGATAATTTTTCACCGGTTTTATCGGTCAGGGTGGATGACAGAAGTCGGAAGTCGGTGAGTTCGCGTGATTTGACTTCTTTGTACTGGGATTGCACTGTTGCGGGGATAAGGAATGCAAGGCCAAGCAATAGGGATACAAGCGG
Organism: uncultured Bacteroidales bacterium; assembly: GCA_963771005.1. Taxonomy (GTDB): domain Bacteria; phylum Bacteroidota; class Bacteroidia; order Bacteroidales; genus DASQZK01. Next base: position 843,033 of record CAVYRO010000002.1, on the reverse strand, counting down.
GCCGGATGTCATATTCTTGATTTTTATTGGGTTGATTGAAAACCTGAATTCTTTTTACTAAGCGCATCAGGAGGTATAAAGTTCAATCGAAAGCGCGGAAGAATTTGGTGATTTGGTGATTTGGTGATTTGGTGAAGTAGAAGAGGAAGAGGAGGAGGAACACGGATTTGACGGATTCCGATGGCTATCGGAACGGATAATCACGGAGGAAGAATTTGGTGATTTGGTGAATGTTTGATGTTGTTTGATGTTGTTTGAGATGGTTTGAGATGGTTTGATATGGTTTGAGATGGTTTGAGGTGGTTTGAGATGGTTTGATATGGTTTGAGATGGTTTGAGGTGGTTTGATATGGTTTGATATGGTTTGATATGGTTTGAGATGGTTTGAGATGGTTTGATATGGTTTGATATGGTTTGAGATGGTTTGATATGGTTTGATATGGTTTCAGGTTGTTTCAGATGGTTTGAACTCCATTCACTAAATCACCAAATTCTTAAGGATATATTACAATTTATAGCCTTTTTTTTGTATTGCGATACAATTTTTTGTCTAATTTATTGTATTTCGATACAATTTATTAGGTAATTTATTGTATTGCGATACAATTTTTATTGAAATTATCGGGAAGTAGAAGGCGTAGTTCGTTAGCTTACCAGATCCCCGCTAAGTCGAATTTGTTGAGTTGTTGAGTTGTTGATTGAAGGGATTCTTACCTAGTCCTAAAAAAAGGGAAACTGCCATGAAATGACGTACGGTTCGGCTATGCTCACCGACCGGCGACTGGCTGTAAATGACGTACGGTTTGGCTAAGCTCTTTGGGCCCTATCTTTAGACGAAGCATATATCGGCTTTCATTAACATTCTGACAATCATTTCATTGAACAGTTATCATTTCGTAAACTCGTGAAGTCACACCTTCATTTAAGCGCATAGTCCGGGTTTCATCCTTTGTAATACGTCTTAGTATCAACTGGGATCCCACCCCCACCGTCGACGCCGACCGCCCTTAATGCGATTCACCCCCCAAATCTCAGCGTCCCCTTTTTGACTTTTTGATGAAAAGTTATCAACACTACAGATTATCAGTACGTTGAACATCCCCGAAATCGTTCTTTGGTAAGGGGAAGAGGAACACAGATTTGACGGATTTGTGCGGATAATCACGGATTAAGAATATTTGGTGATTTGTTGAATGGAGTTGAAACCATATAATAAATCTGAAACCACCTGAAAAACAATTATTTAACCCCTCCGGGGTTTCGATGCGTGTGTCCTCCTTACCACGGGCGTAACCGTGGCTAATACAATTAATCCCCTCCGGGGAAAAGGATCTTCTAAAACGAACAACCTGAAACAAAAAAATCCGTTCCGATAGCCATCGGAATCCGTCAAAATCCGTTTCAATCCGCGTTTCTCTTCTTTCAAACCATATCAAACCATTTCAAACAATCTCAAACCATCTCAAACAAAAAAATCCGTTCCGATAGCCATCGGAATCCGTCAAAACCCGCGTAAATCCGCGTTCCTCTTCTTTCAAACCACTTCAAACCATTTCAAACCATCTCAAACAAAAAAATCCGTTCCGATAGCCATCGGAATCCGTCAAAACCCGCGTAAATCCGCGTTCCTCTTCTCTCAAACCACTTCAAACCATTTCAAACCACTTCAAACCACCTCAAACCACCTCAAACCATCTGAAACGATCAATCCCGCCATCAAATGGCAACAGCAGGCCTGCCCAGTAATTTCAGCATTTTAAAATGGTCGTACAGTGCACGGAAAAAGCTTTTCCTCACATGATACGGAATACCATATTTTTCAGCTGTAAACTTCACGATCCCGGAGATCTTACGATAATGAATATGGCAGATATTCGGGAAAAGATGGTGTTCGATCTGGAAATTCAGACCCCCGATATACCACGAAAAAAGCCGGCTATCCTGAGAATAATCCGTTGTGGTAAGTAACTGGTGAATCGCCCAGTTATTATCCATTGTTCCGGTTTGATCGGGAAGAGGATACTCAGAAGAAGGCATGACATGTGCAGTCTGAAAGATGATCGTGAGAAGGAATCCGCTTACCAGATGCATGCTGACGTAAAAGCAGAAGACCATCCACCACGGTATTGGGAGTAGGATCATGGGGATCACCAGGATGTAGCCATAATACAATATTTTTGAAACGATCATCTCGGTAATCAGCCTCCTGAAAGATTTCTTCCGGCTCAGTTCCACGCCTTCACGCTTGTACCTGAAAACCTGCCTGAAATCCTTATCCAGAGTCCATGTTATTGTCATCAATCCGTAAAAGAGCCAGGCGTATAAATGCTGGAACCTGTGGATCCGGTACAAAGGTTTCCCGGGCGAAAACCGCAGGAACTTACCGGGATCAATGTCTTCATCTAATCCCTCGATATTGGTGAATCCATGATGCATGGTGTTGTGCTGGTATTGCCAGTTGGGAGCAAAACCTCCCAGGAAATTCAGGGAATAGGAAAGAAAAGTATTCACTCCCTGAATTTTTGAATATGACCCGTGGTTGGCATCGTGCATCACGGCCAAACCGATTCCTGCCATGCCCAATCCCATAGTAAGCCAGAGAAGAAACAGGGAAAGGGGATGGGTCACCAGGCCGGTGATCATTAAAAAGTAGGGAACCAAATACAGAGAGAACATAAAAATGGTCTTTAACACCATCCGGAAATCACCATATCTGGAGATCCCATTCTCTTCGAAATATTTCGCAACCTTCTTTCGAAGTTCGGTGACGAATTCAGTTTGGTTTTTATTCGAAAAATGAATTTTACTTGCTTCCATAAAATTTAGTATTGATTATACTCGAATCCTTTAAAAAAATATAAGCTTGGATTTGGTAGTCTAAACAGGCAACTAAAATATTAGTACAGATCGTATTTTGAAAAATAGCGGGATTAATGGGGGAAAACAGGGATGAATCGGATTAAGAGATCTTTAAATATATTAATATGGGATTAATGTCATTCATCCCTCAGCCAGAACTGACGGGAGCCTCCGGGGAAATATAACCATTAAATTAAACTTTTCGGTTTTTCTTCGGATAAGGGGTTCTTTCACCCGTAATATGGAAAAAAACGGCGAAAAGGCCGAGGAGCCCGAGCAGGATCAGATCAAGCCTTAGTCCGGCGATAACCTGGGGTACAAAACCGGCCAGCGACAAGACAAATATCAGGAGTGCAATAAGGGAAAGCCAAATCATCAGCGGTGAGATCTTCCGGTCACTTAAGATCCCAAGTATGATCAGTGGTCCCATCATGCCTGTGCCCGTAAAGCTCACCCTGGCCAGCAGTGCGATCTGATCGCTTATCACCAGTGAAAAGCCCAGGGCGACCAGGGAGAAAATGAATATTCCTGCCCTCGTCCGGATCATTACCTTTCTCTCGTCCCCATGCATCAGTCCGCGCAATTCTGAACCCAGTGCAAATATCTGGGCATTGGTGGTGGACAGCCCGGCAGCGATAAGCCCGATCACAGCCAGCGCAGCCACGAAAGGAGACCGGTCATAAAGGAATGCTTTGGCGAAGAAGGCATCCCTGCCGATGCCCGGGTATTTATCGGCCCCGTAAAACCCTATAAACAGAGTGGGAGTGATCACCAGTATCGCGAAAACTCCTACGGCCAGAGCCATGAGGTGCATCGTCTTCATGCTCTTCATCACCACGATCCGCGTGGTAAATTGTGGCTGGGTCACCGGAATAAGAATGATGACCAGCAGCGATGCCAGCAGAAACTGGGGAGTGAAAAGTCCTTCCGGCCCTGGCGTGGAGAGAAGCTTTACATTTGTTTTTTCTATCGTAGCGAACATTTCCCGGATACCTCCGAAATGGCCCAGGCATGCAATTCCGATGATCCAGATAACGATAAGCAGTAAAAGACCCTGGATGGCATCGCTGTATATGATCGCTTTAAAACCCCCGATCTCACTGTAAATCAACATTACAACAATGATCGCTGCCGACCATGCCCAGGCAGGCAATGAGCCGGGAAACGCAGCATTCATGAAGATGGCTATGCCCTGTACCTGGATCCCGACGTAAGGAATAAGAAACAGGAAGGCGCTGAGAAAAATAACATATCCGGCCCACCGGCTTCCATAGGAATGGGAAAGAAGGCCGGCAACTCCGCGAAATCCTTTCTGTTTCACCTTCATCCGGATATGATAACCAAACCAGAGAATGAAAAACACCATGGCTCCGTCAGATAGTGCCAGGAATATCCAGGCGCCTACACCATTGACCCTGAAAAAATCGGGCATACCCAGGAAGGTAAAAGTACTGAAGAGTGCGGCGGCGAATGTCAAAACACCCAGGATCATTCCGACATTGGAACCTGCCAGCATAAAATCCTCCGCCGTCCTGCCTTTCTTATACGAACGGAGAGAGGCGGCGATGAGCATGGCTGCGTAAACTGCACCGAGAATCCATATCCATAACGTCATTGCCGGCCCTCCTCATCATTCATTCCGGGATGGACCCGCGTGCCTGTAAAAGTGAGTGCCACCAGGGCGACAGTTATAAGGAAGCCGGTCCAAAGGGTGTATGGAATTCCCAAAAGCATAGGCTTGTAAATGTTATCCGGTATGACAAGCGGTGTGAAACTGGCAGCGCTCAGCAGAATGGCAGCAATGCAGCACAGGTTCCAATATTTTTTTTTTCTTAGCAGTATCCATAGTCGGTTGTTTAGTTATCCTAGGTGAGCTTACAGCCTCCCAAGCGTCATTCCGCCGTCAAGCATGATCACCTGGCCCGTGGAGTAGGGAAAGTCGCCCCGTGCAAGGGCCGCAGCTGCTCGTCCTGCATCGTCGGGCGATCCCCACCGGTTCTGGACACAAAGCCCCTTTTCCAGCATGAGGTCGTATTTTTCTTTCACTGCAGACGTCATATCCGTCAGTACGATCCCGGGTCTTATTTCGTAAACAGGGATATCGTATTCTCCAAGCCTTACAGCGAACAGTTGTGTGGCCATAGCGAGACCGGCTTTGGCAACGCAGTATTCACCCCGGTTCACCGAGGCAACAGTAGCTGAAACGGAAGAGATATTTATAATGCAGCCCCTGAATCCGGGATCTTGCTTTTTATGAGAGATCATAAGATTTGCAGCCGACTGCATGAGGAAATATGCGGCTGTGAGATTCGTTTTCACGACTTCCTCAAAACTTTCTTCCGTTGCTTCAAGAATATCGCGGCGTTCCCGGGGAGCCTTTCCTGCATTGTTGACCAGGACATTCAAGCCTCCGAACTCCGAACTGACTTTAGTCATGATCTCCTCTCTCGCACTCCCCGAACTTATATCACCCCGGCAGTAAATGACGGCAGCTCCTGACCCTCTGAGTTCTTCGAGAACGGCGCTGACATCCCCTTCAGGGCGGATTCCATTTATCGCAAGATCAAATCCCTCCCTGGCAAGAGCCCGGGCAATACCCAACCCGATACCTCGCGATCCCCCGGTGATCAGTGCGGTTTTTTTGGATGGCAGACTCATTTCTCAAAAATATGAATTCATAAAATTAAAAATTTCGCCTTACAGATTTTCACCTTTTTCGCTCAGCGACCACGAGCGCACACTTTCGCCTTTCGCCTTTCACCTTTCACCTTTCACCTTGATCTCCTCCACTTTCGCCCTTCACCTTTCACCTTTCACCTTGATCTCCTCCACTTTCGCCCTTCACCTTTCACCTTTCACCTTGATCTCCTCCACTTTCGCCTTTCACCTTTCACCTTTCACCTTGATCTCCTCCACTTTCGCCTTTCACCTTTCACCTTTCACCTTGATCTCCTCCACTTTCGCCCTTCACCTTTCACCTTTCACCTTGATCTCCTCCACTTTCGCCTTTCACCTTTCACCTTTCACCTTGATCTCCTCCACTTTCGCCCTTCACCTTTCACCTTTCACCTTGATCTCCTCCACTTTCGCCCTTCACCTTTCACCTTTCTCCTTGATCTCCTCCACTTTCGCCCTTCACCTTTCACCTTTCACCTTGATCTCCTCCACTTTCGCCCTTCACCTTTCACCTTTCTCCTTGATCTCTTCCACTTTCGCCTTTCACCTTTCACCTTTCACCTTGATCTCCTCCACTTTCGCCTTTCACCTTTCACCTTTCACCTTGATCTCCTCCACTTTCGCCCTTCACCTTTCACCTTTCACCTTGATCTCCTCCACTTTCGCCTTTCACCTTTCACCTTTCACCTTGATCTCCTCCACTTTCGCCTTTCACCTTTCACCTTTCTCCTTGATCTCCTCCACTTTCGCCTTTCACCTTTCACCTTTCACCTTGATCTCCTTCACTTTCGCCCTTCACCTTTCACCTTTCACCTTGATCTCCTCCACTTTCGCCTTTCACCTTTCACCTTTCACCTTGATCTCCTCCACTTTCGCCCTTCACCTTTCACCTTTCACCTTGATCTCCTCCACTTTCGCCTTTCACCTTTCACCTTTCTCCTTGATCTCCTCCACTTTCGCCCTTCACCTTTCACCTTTCACCTTGATCTCCTCCAGCTCAGTAATATCCACCCAGGCTCTTTCCGCCCAACTTTTCAGTCCGGCTTCGGCCAGTTGGACACCCCTGGCGCCTTCTTTCATATCCCATGGAAAAGGATCATTCCTGATCACATGCTTCAGGAAAAGTTCCCACTGTACCTTGAAGGCGTTATCGAAATTTTCCTGTTCAGGGACCCTGGACCAGCCCTCGAAAAAATTAATGGACTGTGGAATATCCGGGTTCCATACCGGTTTGGGAGTATTTCCGTACGATTGTGTATAGCATTCCCTCAACCCGGCCACTGCAGATCCCCGGGTACCGTCAACCTGGATGGTCAGCAGGTCGTCCCGGCGAACCCTCACACACCATGACGAATTGAAATGGGCAATGACACCATTTTCCAGTTCAAAGGTGGCGTAGGCCGAATCATCGGCGGTACACCGGTAGGGTTTGCCATTCTCGTCCACGCGTTCACGGATGTGTGTGGCGCCTTTGCAGGAGACGGACTTCACCTTTCCAAAAATATTGTCGAGAACATACCGCCAGTGACAGAGCATATCAACAATGATACCCCCGTCATCTTCCTTGCGGTAATTCCATGAGGGTCGTTGGGAGGGAATCGTGTGCCCCTCGAAAACCCAATATCCGAATTCCCCGCGGACGGAGATGATCTCACCGAAAAAGTCATTCTGTATCAGTCTTTTCAGCTTGATCAGACCCGGCAGCCAAAGCTTGTCCTGCACTACGCCATGCTTAACACCGGCATCCCGGCATAGCTGATAGAGGGAAAGTGCAGTGGCCGTATCGGTCGCGACAGGTTTTTCACAATAAATATGTTTGCCGGCTGCGACGGCTTTCCTTACGGCATCCGCCCGCTTTCCCGTGGTCTGGGCATCAAAATAAATGCTATAGGACGGATCAGCCAGGACCTCATCAAGGCTGGTCGATGATTTTTCGATACCCGACATGGCCTTCAGCTTATCCAGCTTTGACGGGTTTCTTCCAACCAGGATCGGGTCCGGCATTATGAATTCATCATCTGACAACGCAACGCCTCCCTGGCGGATGATCGCGACAACCGACCTCATGAGATGCTGGTTGGTTCCCATTCTGCCTGTGACACCGTTCATAATGATGCCTGCCCTGTGAATCTTTGTCATAGTAACTCGGGTTTTATCTTATGAATGTTCCTGGTATGCTTTTATAATTTTTTGTAAATATTTTTCCTGGTCTTCCTGCCAAAACCTGTCCGAGAAGATTTCAACCTCGTGATACCCGGTGAACCCAGCTTCCTCCACCCAACCCCGTATCTTCCGGACCGGGATGCAGCCTTCACCCATCAATCCGCGGTCATTAAGCATATCGACTGTTGGACTGTTCCAGTCACAGATATGAAAAGCGAAAAGATTGCCGTTTCTTCCGCACCGCAGTATCTCTTTTTCAAGGTCGGGATCCCACCACAGGTGGTACACATCAACGGCAATCCCGATGCTATCCGAATCCAACATTTCCGCCATCTCGTTGGCCTGCCTCAGGGTGTTCACCGCAGAGCGGGTATCGGCATACATGGGATGGAGCGGTTCAATGGCCAGCTTCACACCGGCAGATTCTGCCAGGGGCAGTATCGACCGGATTCCCCCGGCGATCTGTTCCCTGGAGACTTCAAGCGGTTGTTGCGGATCGGCCCCGCATACCAAAACGACCAGGGGAGCGCCAAGGGCGGCGGCTTCTTCAATGGCCATTTTATTTTTATCAATAGCAGACAGTCTGAGCCGGTTGTCAACCGAAGGAAAAAATCCACCGCGTACAAGCGACACCACTTCAAGACCGAGAGAGCGGATCATTTCTCCCGTTTTTGTGATGTCCCGGCCCTCGAGGTACTGCCGCCACACTGAAACGCCCTTTACACCTGACGCTGCATACTTCCCTGCGGCTTCTTCAATGTTCCATGGCCGCGTGGTAATGGTATGGATGCATAGCTTCGACAAATCGGGAATTTCACTCGTCATAACGGGAGACAGTTAAAAAATGTATGATAGGGACCGCTGCCTGTAATCCGGTCAATCCAGAGGGCAGCTTCACGTATATGGTAATCGCCCCACATGCACGATTCGCCACAGGGGACCTTCCTGTTCTCCGGAACGTGATCCCAGCCGTTGGGCCGGTGGTAGACAGTATGAAGTAGCAGGCCCTGGTGCGATTTATCCACGCTTAAATAGGGTTCATCGAGGAGCGTACGCATCACGGTCAGCCCAGCCTGCATATAATGGCGGCCTTCAACCTCCCTCCCTGATTTTTGCAGGTAATTGCCCAGCCTCAGCAATCCCTGCACGGCGATAGCAGCGGCGGAACTGTCGACGGGTTCGTGATCGTTAAAAGGATCAGCCGGCCGACTGAGATAATCACCCAGCAACGGAAGACCCGGGGCTCCGGTATCCCAATACGGAATACCGTCAACCGGAGTGTTTTCAATGTAAAAATCACAGCTGGCCAGTGCCGCTTCCAGGAAAAGACCTTTAAGAAATGCCCTGCCTCCGAAAGCATCCAGCTCGTTATCCTTTGTGATTTGCAGGAATTCCAGTTCTTCGGTGAACCCGCACATCGACCAGGCAAGGCCTCGTGTCCAGGTCGACCGGGAGGAATAGCCCTGCTGGGTGGAAGGACAACGGTACATGCCGTCATTCACGTTGAAAAGACTCTCGTGAGCTGTTCTGCCACGCACATCGTAGATATCCCGGTTTTCTCCGTAATATAAATTGGACCTGGCCGTACTCAGCATGTGCTGTATAGCTCTTCCGAGAAGGCTGATCTCTTCATCATTCTCCGAACGAAGGGAATGGCCGAGGCCATGACTGACCACCAGGCTGCGGCAAGAGCGGATTGTATCCACGAATAAAGAATGAGGTCCGTTGAAGGAGTAGATATATCCCCCCTCCCGGGTCTTTGTCCAGCGCATTGCCTGGACGGCGCCGCTTATTTTCAATGCCAGTTCGTAAAAGTCCCTTTCCCTTTCATTGAATTCAATAAAGCCTTCCTGCATCAGGCGGAGAAGGTTGCCGTATGTGCTTATATTATTGAAACCGTGATCGTGAACTCCGGCATGACTAACATGTGGCGACATTTTCCGGATGATACTGTCCCGCCCGGATTCCAGAAACCTGTGTTCACCGGTCGCATCGAACTGCAGAAGCGAAGAGCCGTACCTGAAACCCTCGGTCCAATCCGTCCATCCCCGTGAAGAATACTTCCCGTTAACGGTAAAGACGGGAGATCCCTGAGATTCATCGTATCCCGGTCGATGGAATTTATTTTTTCCGCCGACAGCTCCCAGAAACGGCGGAGCCGCCTTTTAAATCTTCGGGCCGATTTTCTCTACATTGATCATCGATTGTGTATTACCGCAATTCCCCACTCTGGAAACAGGATGGTAAATGTTGTTTTATTTTCGGACGCAATCTATCAAAATACTGGATGAATTCAAAGAGACAGGAAATAACATTTTTAACCGACAGTGCATATGACGGACAGATTCGGAAGAATATTTCTGCAATAATCTAAAATTATGCGAAAAGGTTTGTGCAAGTCGCTTTCGAATTAAATAAAAAAGATTAAAATATTAAAAGATAATGATTTACAACCGTTGGAAAATATCTGACATTACCATTTATGCACCCATTTTAAATACTTAAAACCAATGCTGAAGCAAATATTTCATAATTCTGCTGAAAAATATGGACAATATTGCTAAAAAATAGAATTATATTTCTTTACTTGCACAAACGTTATCGCATTAAAATGAAATACCCTTAACATGTTCATTTGCTGACATGTATAAATTGGAGGTGTCAATAACGCAACTAAATGTTCCTAAGACTATGAAACAACTTAATTTTTGGTCAGGTTTATTTATCCTGAAGCAGGGATTAATAAAAAAAATCCTTTCTTGTACACGACGTTCCCAGGGTGCATCATTGGCCCGGAAATTATTTATCTTCACTTTACTTTTCTTTTTTAGTTTAAATTCTTTCTCACAGGCAAAGTCGGTCGGTGGAATAATCAAGGATGATAATGGTGAACCGCTCCCTGGTGTTTCCGTAGTTGTTAAGGGCACAACCATGGGTACCATTACAAATAATGAAGGGCATTATTCATTTACTAATCTACCTGCCGATGCGGTGCTTCAATTTTCTTTCGTAGGAATGAAGACAGAAGAGGTCGAAGTTGGGAATCAAACCTCGGTAGATCTCATTATGAAGCCAAGCCTCGTTGATATAGATGAAGTGGTTGCCATTGGTTATGGTACCACGACCAAAAAAGAGGTAACTGGTGCTGTCACTAGCATAAAATCAGACAAATTTATCCAGGGTGACGTATCATCTCCAATCGGTGCAATCCAGGGTCTGGTGCCCGGCTTATCCATAATATCCACAAACGGAAGTGATCCCACCAGCGATTATACTATAAGATTGAGAGGTTTAAGCTCCCTTTCCGGTGGAAAATCGCCTCTTATCATTGTCGATGGTGTAGTTTGGGAAGGTTCAATCAACTCAATTAACCCTGATCAGATTCAGTCCATCGATGTCCTTAAAGACGGCTCAGCAGCAGCCATTTATGGAACTCGTGCGACAAATGGTGTTATTCTTATTACATTAAAGTCTCCGGAAGAAGGGGCGGTCAAATTTGAAATTTCATCTTACGCATCGCTGCAAGCTGTGGAGAAGGATAAAGCTTGGCTTACCCCGTCTGAATATCGTGATGCAATCAACAAATATGCACCAGCACAGGCCTCTAATCTAAATAAGGGCAGTAGTACATATTGGCTTGATGAAACAACCAGGACTCCGATTAACCAGAATCACAATATTGCCATTACAGGAGGCAGTGAGAATATATCATTCAGGTCTAATTTAAGTTACAAAGACAACCAGGGACTCTTTCCAGAGAATTACTCTAATGTCCTGTCACCTTCAATATTTGTTAATCAAAAAGCGCTAAAGGGGCGTTTGAATCTTGACTATAAATTATTTTATTCCAAAACAAAAACATCCAACGTTCCCGGCGATTTGTATTATCAGATATCAGTAAGAAATCCAACTGAACCTATTTACGACCCACTCAATACAAATGACAATGGGTATTACAACAACAGGATTCAAAATAGCAAGAATCCGGTTGCCATGTTAAATGAGAGCACTTATGATCAAGAGGTAAATTTTTTAAATGCATATGTTAATGCTAACTTTGAATTATTTGACAGGTTCTTCATTAAATTCAATTTATCCAATAATTCATGGCAAGGCATTAGTGGTGACTACCTAACACGATATTATCCTTTACTTGGAAAAACAGGTCAGGCAGACATTGGATCATGGAACACAAATGTTTTAACTTTTGAGCCCAGTCTGAATTATAGTTTAACTCTATCTAATGAGCACCATTTTAATTTATTGTCCGGTTACTCATATACCGAGGGAAATAACCGAAATCTGGGCGCAAACAATGCAAATTTTGATACCGATAAATTTTCATACAACAACATAGAGGCTGGAAACGATTTGATCACGGGACTTGCCGGGATGAATTCATATCGGGAATCAAACAAATTAATAGCCTTTTATGGCCGGGTCAATTATAATTTTGCCGATAAATATTTAGCTTCCGCATCATTAAGATACGAAGGGAGTTCAAGATTTGGTACAAACAATAAATGGGGTATGTTCCCGGCACTAAGCTTAGGGTGGCGAATTAATGAAGAGGATTTTTTAAACGACCTTCGATGGATTAATGAATTGAAAATCAGAGCTGGAATAGGAGTAACAGGTAATCAAAATATCCCCAATTATCTTTCTATTCCACGATTGTCGACCCGAAAGGGTGATAGCAGCGGCCTCTTTTACTATGACCAGAATTGGATGAATGTATACGTGCCTTACAATAACCCTAATCCGGACCTTAAGTGGGAAAGGAAAACTGAAATAGATTTTGGAGTTGACTTTGCTTTTTTTGATCGCTTCTCCGGTACAGTAGATTTTTATAAAAGAACTATTTCGGACCTTCTCTGGTGGTACAATGTGCCTGTTCCACCAAATGTTTATGATAATGTGTATGCCAATGTAGGGGAAATGACCAACACAGGCTTCGAAGCTAACATAGAAGCAGATGTTGTTCGTAAAGGCGGTTTTTGGTGGAACAGCACAATCATATACAGTAAAAATGTCAATAAACTTACAAAATTGGCAGATCCATCCAGAGGCTATGAATTGGATTTTGTTAAAATTACTCCGGCGGCCACCTCGTGGGCTCAGCTTTTACGTGAAGGTGAATCAGTGGGAAATTTCTGGGCTCCTATCTATACTGGTGTTGATGAGAGTGGCAGTGCGACATATGAGGATATTGACGGAAATGGCGTAGATAAAAATTCGATTGGGGACAGAAGGATCGTTGGAAATGAATATCCCGATTTTGAAGTGGGTTGGCAGAACAACCTAAAGTACAAACAATTTTTTATGTCATTTTCATTTAGAGCGGTTATTGGACAAAGCCTTTTGAATTGGAGCCGGCTTAGCTTTGAAAATATGAGACCGCTTTTAAATGGAAACAACGTCCTCAGATCTACTCTTGATAATCCTGAATTTATGGGAGACATTGTCTATGACTCCCGCTTTGTGGATAAAGCATCTTATGCTAAGCTTGATAATCTTGTATTCGGATATGATTTTAATTTTGATGAATTTAATTTTAGATTATATATCAGTGGAAGCAACCTATTAACAATAACCAAATTCGAAGGAAACGACCCGGAACAACCCATTCCGGGATTCAATACGGATACTGAAAAATTTGGCGGGGATAATTTAACATATCCATATAGCAGAATATTTTTACTTGGTCTAAAACTGAATTTTTAATCTACATGTTATGAAAAATTTTAAAATAAAATTATTCCTGCTGTTATCTATTTCATTATTCGGCTATAATTCATGCACTGATCTAGATGAACATATGTATTCCTCCATAAACTCTGACACCTGGTATAGTTCCGAACGTGAATGTATACTTGCCATGGGAAGCGCTTATGCAGGGCTCAGATACCGGGGAACCAGTCTTTGGGGACTTTATGGAACAGAAGTAGTTACCACTGATGAAGCCGTTATACCAGTACATACAGAAGGTGGTTTTCTGGATAATAATGGACTTTGGCGTGACCTGCATAAACATAATTTCACTTCAAACCAGGATCCCATGAGTGCTTCATGGGAGATTTGTTTTAATACAGTGGCTAATTGCAATCAAATCATTTATCAGGTTGAAAATTCGCCTGCCCAATTTGACGGGAAGGTTCGAATGATTGCTGAATTGAAGACATTAAGGGCATTTGCCCTATACAAAGCCCTTGATCTTTTTGGGAATATACCGATAGTACTTGATTTTACCGATACGGATCTTCCTGAGCAACGAAATAGGAAAGAGGCTTTTAATATCATAGAGAAAGAACTTTTAGATGCCATACCTTTATTGCAGATGTCACCCAGTATCGAGTACTATGGAAGATGTACCAGGCCAGTGGCTTTTACCATCCTCGCCAAAATGTACTTAAATTCAGAAAAATGACGGGTACTCCAAGATATGACAAAGCGATCAATATGTGCGACAGCATAATTAATGAAGGCAGCTTTCAATTGGAAAATAATTATTATAATAATTTTATCATTGAAAATGAGAATTCAAAAGAGGTTATTTTCGCCATGCCGCTGGATAAACTGATCGGAGATTTTGGCTTTCAAATGCATATGTATACTTTGCACTGGCACTATTGGCAAAATATGATCTCGGAGGACCTGGTGCTGGAACGGTTTGTGTATGACTGAATCGATGTATGATTCCTTTGATTCCACTGATTCACGAATTGACGGTTGGGAAATTGGCCCACAGTATTATTTCAATGGTGATCCGGTAATGGGGTATGAAGGTGGACAATTTACATTCACCAAGACCATTACCAATTTAGATGCTTCCCCTGAAGGTGAAGCTGTACGGTGTTTTAAATGGGAAATGCCAACTGAGCTGAACGGCTGGGAGACCATGAGCAACGATTTCTCTATTTTCCGGTTCGCCGATATCTCGTTAATGAAAGCCGAGGCCATTATGAGAAATAGTGCAACTGAAACCTCTTCTGATGCTACCGTACTAAACATAGTAAACCATGTTCGGGAAAGGGCATTTGGGAATACAGATCATAATTATTCGCAAATTAGTCTCGATGAATTGCTTGCCGAGCGGGGAAGGGAACTCGCCTTTGAAGAATTTAGGCGGCAGGATTTAATACGTTTCGGTAAATTTGGAGATGCCTGGAAATTTAAACCTGCATGGCCCGCAGGGGATCTTCATAAAGAACTGTTTCCAATTCCTAATGGCGCACTTAATGCAAACCCAAATCTGAAACAAAACCCCGGTTATTAGCATCATATGGCGATCGTTTTACCTTGGGCAGTAATCAGCAGAGGGCAGCTTTGTGGGATTTTGACCATCTTCTAAAGAGAATAATAAGCATGAGATCCTTATTTAGAATTCTTATTTTTCTCCTCTTTGCCTTCACTTTTTTTCTTACGTATTGCAAAGAAGAACCCATAATAAAAACAGAAAATGAACTCCATCAAACCTACTATATGGATTCTGAGTACAGGCACGATTAAACAGTCGCAATCTATCAAAATGACCGGGTGATTTCAAAACGGTAATGTCATATCCTACCGGGAATACATTAAAATTCAAGCGGGGATCGACTTTTGTTGAAACATTGTATATTAATGATAGTGGGGTGGAGGATAGTAATATTGTACTGACGGATTATGGTGATGAAAATCTGCCGTCCCCGGTATTCACAAATAGCCTCTTTGATCCTGGCCAAAAGGATTATGGAACCATGGTATCATGATTCGGGGAATTTATATGCAGATTGAAAACCTTTTATTTCATCACTCTGTTGCTGAACTGTCAGGTAGCTTGGGATTTTTAATAATGTGGGAACTGGGTGCAATTTATATAGATAAAGAAGCTGAACATTGCATCATCCGGAATAACGAAATTGTTGACTGTGGAGTAGGGATTAAAAGTTATGGCCATTATTCCCTTATCACAAATAATTATATTCACGATTGCAACCGTATCCTAAAGGAATGGTCATGGGGACCTCTGGCAATCTGGATCAGCGGCGACTATCAGGAAGTGAGCTATAACCGCATCATGAATTATAGAGCCACAGACCCACGAATTAATTGGGGTCCCGGAGGTTACGGAGGTGGCGCCGATGGTGGCGCTATAGAAATTGATGATGGGAGATTTCCCAAGTCCAATATTGAAATACACCACAATTATACCCGAGGTAACCAGGGATTTATTGAAGTCACATGGACTGATGTCGTTCAAAATCCTCCATATGTTGGATTCTCTATACATCACAATATTTCGGACGATTACCAGCAGTTTATTGCTATGTGGTGCGGATCCGGATTTAAAATTGAAAACAATACTATCATTCGGCGCAGGGTTAATGAGAATGAGTGGGGTGTCTTCAATATTACCGAATATCACTCAAAGAACTTAATACGAAATAATATTGTAGTTGTGGAAAATGATGTGGTGATATTTAATCTTGGGCAAATGCGAAATGCACAGCCTGACAATATCATAAGCAACAATCTTTATTTCGCCCCAGATGGTGCATTGAACATGGGACTGGAAGGGCCTGGGGAAAATGCATCAATTGCAAATCCTATGTTTTTAGATTACTCCGGTAAAGGAAAACCGACGGATTTTATGCTTAATGCTTACAGTCCTGCAATAAATAATGGATTGGACTTAGGATATAAAATAGATTTCACAGGTACCATGATCCCTCAGATGGGCATACCCGACATAGGGGCATTTGAATATAAATAATAGTCGAAAATTAAAGAGACTTACTCTTAGGTTCGATACTGGTAAAAGGAATAATTTTATTCCGCTAGTTTTCCCTGATGAGGTAAAGCCGATTATCCTCCACAAGATACATGAGAGGGGCGATCTGAATTTTCGGATATCTAAGCCTTAGGCGTTTCGCCTCACTGAGGATAAAGTCCACCTCGTTACCGATCTCAAACATCGGCGCAAAATGCATGAAATGTTCCTCTGCCCATTCCCTGTCCCATCCCGCATTATCCACAAGGCCTTTTATAAAAATATCCTTTCGTGAATACAGGTTTACCATACCACAGTTATTGTGGCCTATAAGGGCAATATGCCGGACTTTTCCAACGGCAATCGCATAGGATACCTTGAATTCGCTGTACCTCAGATTAGCGCCGCCTGCACGGATTATAAAGGCAAAGTTGTCGGGGATATTGATGTGTTTTCGGTTATCCATGCACATTCCGATCAGCAGTTCAGCATTTTCATAATTACCGGAAGGGCGGCCGAGGTTGTGGTATTCAAGAAGCAAACCGATAGGGGTATTGCGGTATTGCGGAAAGATATCATCTTCAGATAGGATAGGCACAAGCCGGTTCATAGGCGTTCGGATAAGTTCTGAATAGTTTGGTAGATAAAACCGAAAGAACGCGATTTGGTTCACCGGATTAACATGGGAGGCCGGTTACAGGTTCGTGTGAAGCATTAATTTCCTTCTCCTGGCGATATTCATTTTTATCATATTTTCCGTAACTTACCATTTGTAAATTATTTTCGAATGTGGTGTTCCAGGAACAATACGTTTTTTTTGTTGGCTGGTAATAAACTTTCGTGTAAGGATAGAAGGGTTTTCCCTGCAGGTAAGTCGTAATTTAAGGAAGTACAAGGGAATTGTATAATTATATCCGCTGGATATGTGGATTTTCCTTACCACTTCCCACTTGGATATTCACCTGGCTTTCCGGCATTCTGATAACCGTATATCCCGTTCATCATGCTATATTTGAATTTCATAAAGAATATACGAGTCAGGTGGATATTATTTGTGACATGGTATATTATTTGGCAGATCCTTTCTGACATCATTTATTCTGATCAAATTAAATTTCTATGAGCTCAATAAAAACGATTCTTTATGTTTTATTGGTTGCACTTCTTTTTGCCGGATGTTTAAAAAATGATAATACCCCGGGAAGTGAGAAGCCCGGGCCAGGCGAGGTATGGATGCAAAACAGGAAGTTCGTACCATCAAAAATCACGGTAAATGCAGGCACTACCGTTACCTGGATCAATAAGGACAGCATTCAGTATAACGTAATTGATTCAGGCTATTTTGAGAGTGGGACGATTTATCCCGATGAGATTTTTTCATTCGAATTCGATTCGGGTGGTACTTTTGAGTATGTATGTACCTTCCATCCCGGCATGGCGGGAACTGTCATCGTCGAAGCGTTCAAATGACAGGCTAAACGTCAATCTTTACAGGCCCGTTTTATTTCATCATTCTGATTGTACATCCAAATCGGATTGAGGCATCTGGATCCAGGAATTCATTACCCATGACCCATCCGCGAGTCTTTCCCTCTACTTCCATATAGGGAAAGAAAGATCCCGCAGCGTAACTAAGACGTACACCGAGAAGTCCGCCGAATGTTCCATTGTCGGCCGTGAATGAAAGATCCTCCGGTTGAAGCCATGTAGATACCCGGGCGGTCATATAGAGTGTCTTCGTAATGAGGGTTTTATCGATAAGGACGGCTTCGATGCCCGGGAAAGTATGATCCTTATTCGAGTAACCATGAAGGGTCACAAGGTAAGTGTTTAGCGGAGTCTGGTAAAAAAGGTCGAGGGAGATATCGTTCCCGGAAGGAGTCAGGATATGCCGTAAAGCAAAATTTCCATAAAAATCTCCGCTTTCGGTGGATTTAAGCCTGATCCGTGAAAAACCGTAAAGGTTTGGCGAGATCAGATTCAGAAGTTGGAGGTTTCCCTGCTTTCGTAAATAAGCCGTTTCTTCATCCGTCAGTTCGGATGGCCTGATATAACGATCAATGCCGGTGCCCGAAGGATGGATACCCCTGTCAATATAAGGTTTTTCCGGGTTAAAGAGCGCATCCGCCCATGCAGTGAAATCAGGTCCTGTGAAGTCCCTCTTGCTGATGTCAGGTCCTTCATTCCGTGTAGTCTCATCGATGACCTTATCGAAATAATCAGTGGATGACTCCATGACATATATAAGGCTTGACATTGTGCTGATCCAGTAAAGCGGGAGGTTGGGAAGATCCTTCCGGAACAGGAAATTCTCCAGCTGCAGGGTACGGACCTGATGGTATTGCCCTTCGATGCCGGCAGTCATCAACCTTCTGAAGTCTGCTTTGTGGTTATCGGATAAATGGATGAGATCGCTGTCAGGGATTTTCCGCACGGAGATCTCGTTTTTTCCGAAAGGGAAGGTATTCATATCATCAAAACTGCCAATCTCCCTCCGTGTAAGCACGGCGCGGTGGTATTCCTCATGAAGCCACCTGGAACCGAGGGGAGTATAAAGGGTAACGAGGTCAAAAGCCATGGCAATGCCATTGGAAAAGAGAATATCCAGGAAGGTGCTTTTGGAATGAACTATACTCTGAATACCCAGATGGGCTGTCGAATACAGGTTGTCGGACATGGCAAGGGAGAGATGCATACCTGGGTTTGCATAACCTTGTAGAAAATTTCCGGTAGCTCTGGCCGCAAACGACTGATAGGGGAGATCGATTAGCGGGATATCAAGGTATAAGGCCGTGGTATCATCCGATGTCTGAGCCGTTAATTTTCCGTTTGCCGAAAACTGCAATTCAAGGAAGACGGCCAGGAGAAACATCCATGGTTTGTACGGTAAATGACCATGGTTTATTTGCTTTTTCACTGGAGAGGGCTTAGGTATCTAAATATAGGATATTTTTCACTGAAAGTGCTGAAAACTACTCTAATTCCGATTTAAATAAATCTCTTTCTGATCCTTGAAATCCCATACATCGGCAAATTCCTTGATTCAGCCGGAATGTTCTTACTTATCCTTTAAACAACGCACTGAGAGGCCGTAAGTTTTTGTGATTTCTTCCGTGTAGGCACCGGTCAATTCGTTCCGGATAAAAAGATAGGATGCATTCTCGATGTTGACTTCGGATTCTTTGGATGACCACCATCCTCCAAGCTTACCCAGATCCGAAAATTCCCCCTGTGGTCTACGGAATCCGCCAGGCAGGGCTGTAAATCCCGATTCATTGGTTGCTCCAGCATTCGGGTTTGCCCAGTGTGTGATACCTTCTTCCTTTAATTTTCCCCCGGCTGTCAGTGATCCGCCCAGGAAATCGATGAGTTCTTTCCATTCTGAGGGCGTCGGGATGTGCCAGCCCTCCGGGGTAAGACCCGGGAATCGGAAACTACCTGAAAATTATAAAGCATGCCATATATCTCGGGAATATTCTGATCATTGTCATAATAGCAGTATTCGGAAGCCGTATTAATCCAGGTAAAGTCGTCGGTGGCCAGGGGTATCTCTTCACCATTCCTGAAATGGGTCACCCTGAGATTTTCCTGCATCCATTGCTGGCCTCCGATCCGGATCACATGATAAACGTTACCGTCATAATCCCTGGCCGTGTTCTCCTCTTCCTTCAGATAGACATTGATCTCATCCGACGATGAATGTTGTGAGATATCGAAGGTAGTGACTTTAATCGTGTGGATCCCTTTTGAGGCCGCCGAGGTATTCCAGTCTGAGGTGAAGGGGAAGTTCGAGACCGAGCTGATCCCTATTTCATCCACAAAAAACCTGACCTCACTGATTTTGTCACTGCTCTGGTTGGTTTCAACCGAGATCGTAACTGTATTTCCAATTAAGATGGAATCGCCGGTCAATGGAGCGGCTATATGGCAAGTCAAACCGGCGGGCGTTTCATGTGCGTCTTTTTTGGTACAGGAGGTGCCGGGAATCATCAAAATTACCGGAAATATAAGCATCAATCGGGTGACGTTGAACATACCTGAAATAATTAAGCTTTCTCTGACTAAGCGATTTGATTTAGTACAAACAAGGATTAATGAAAAATGTTTCTGTGAAATGAGTCAAAAAGAGTATGAATCAGGTGTATAGGGGAAAATGTATTTTCATTCTTTCTTTCCCGGTATCTAAAAAGAACACAGAAATTATCCTTAAATTGGCCTTTCGGATTGGTTTTCCAAAATTCATACCCGATGAGAAAAAAAAATCTAAAAATTATAATTACCGGGTCCACCGGAATGGTGGGGGAGGGTGTATTGCATGAATGCCTTGGCCATCCTGAGGTTAAGGAGATCCTGGTGATAGGACGAAAATCCTGTGGTGTAAGTCATCCTAAGCTCAAGGAGATCATCCACAACGATTTCTTTGATCTTTCTTCTCTCAGTAACAGGCTTTCCGGGTATGATGCGTGCTTCTTCTGCCTTGGTGTATCATCGGTAGGTATGGATGCTAAAACGTACTTTGAACTTACCTATACTCTGACAATGCATATGGCAGGAACGCTTAGCGGGCTTAATCCCGGTATGACTTTCTGCTATGTCTCGGGTGCAGGTACGGACAGTACCGAGAAAGGACGCAGCCGGTGGGCCAGGGTGAAAGGAAAGACCGAGAATGATCTTATGAAACTACCTTTCAGACAGGTATTTGCCTTTCGTCCGGGTTTTATTAAACCGACATCCGGACTCACACGAACCAAATCTTTTTATAAATATGTGAACTGGTTGTTTCCTGCCGGTCGTGCATTGTTTCCCGGAGGATTCTGCACCCTGGAAGAACTGGGGCAGGCAATGATTGGAGTCACACTTAACGGGTATGCCAAAAAGGTCATTGAAGGGAAGGACATAATCGCCATAGCCGGCTCCCGGCATTCACCGGTTGCATGATATTTACGCGTCGGCAAAGACCGGTCTACAATTCAAACATTTCAAGTTGTTGGGGCACCTTATCTTTAGATTCCATCCTCAGCAATGCCCGCTTTGCACGTAATCCCCCGGCATAACCCGTAAGCCTGCCGTCGCTCCCGATAATGCGGTGGCAGGGAATAATGATAGCCAGGGCATTTGCACCGTTGGCAGCAGCGACAGCCCGGACCGCCTTTTCATCTCCCAGCCTGACAGACAATCCCAGGTAAGTCAAGGTCTTTCCGTACGGGATTTTTAATAATTCATTCCATACCTTTTGCTGAAAAGGAGAACCGGTCATCTGCAACGGAAGATCAAAAATTGTACGTTCACCACTGAAGTATTCTTCCAGTTGTATTCTTGCGGATTCTGTGATCCGAGTCTCTTCTTCAACATAACAGGCTTCCAGTCCGGAGGAGATCCTTCCGTCGATGGCGGATCTCATATTCCTGTACCGCCAGTCGCAAAGGCAGAGATTATCCTCGCAGGAGCCGAGGATGATTTCGCCCAGCGGGCTTTTATAATATTTTATACTTATTTTGTTCAAGTTCCTGTCCGTCTAAAGAGGTTTGAAATGGTTTGATATGGTTTAAGATGGTTTGAAATGGTTTGAAATGGTTTGAGGTCTCTTCCACTTCACCAAATCACTAAATCACCAAATCACCAAATTCTTAGGGGGGAGTTTCACCACAGATTTCACAGATTATCACAGATGGTTTCAACTCCATTCACCAAATCACCAAATCACCAAATTCTTCGGGGAGTATCACCACAGATTTCACAGATTATCACAGATGGTTTGAACTCCATTCAACAAATCACCAAATCAACAAATCACCAAATTCTTAGGGGGGAGTATCACCACAGATTTCACAGATTATCACAGATGGTTTGAACTCCGTTCAACAAATCAACAAATCAACAAATCAACAAATTCTTCAGAAGATCCGTGTTCCTCTTCCACTTCACGGTTTGATCCGTACTCCGTACTCCGTGGTCCATGAGGTTTACGATTTACCGGCATTCAATTCCCCTCCCGGAAACTTAGTTTCTCCTGGTCCGTCAAAGATCATCATATTTGAATCCCGTGTCACAAAGGATGGTAACAATATTTTTTATGGCAGGGTTCGTTTCTGCAAATTTCAATGCTGCCGCCACGTTCGCTCCGGAAGAATACCCGACATAAAGGCCCTGATCCGAACTGATCCTCCGTGTCATTTCCCTCACTTCCGCATCAGAAACAGTGATGATATCATCGGCCAGGTTTCCATCCCAATGGGAAGGTACCACGCCGTATCCTGTACCCTGTATGATATGTCGCGGATCATCGACCTTACCTGTCTTTAAAATGGCTGCATGCTCCGGCTCGACTGCGATACATTTGATATTTTTATTCCGGCTCTTCAAAAATCTTGAAACTCCGGTAAAGGTACCGCCACTCCCGATAGCCATTACAAAAGCATCTGTACCCGGCAGGTCAGATAATATTTCCGGTCCCGTTGTCTCAAAATGGGCTTTAACGGGCGATTTATTATGGAACTGGTCGACGTAATATCCATTGAGTTCTTCAGCAGTTTCCCTTGCTTTCCGGGCGGCGTATTCAATGTCCTTCCCGGTCACCATTCCGTTTGTACCGTCTACAGGATCGGTCAGGATGATTTCGGCTCCCAGGGCTTTCAGGAATTTAATTCTTTCGGGGCTGTTTCCTTTCGGCACAACGGCAGTAAATGGGTTGCCGAACTGCCTGCACACGATGGCGAGCCCGGCGCCCATATTCCCGCTGGTCATCTCAACAACGGTCTGTCCCCTCGTCAGTTTTTGCGAGGCATAGGCATCTATAATGATCTGGAGAGCCGCCCTGTCCTTCATGCTTCCGCCGGGTTGCATGAACTCCACCTTCCCGAAAAGGTTGATCCCGTTGCCGGTGATCCTGTCCAACCGGACAAGCCTGGTGGTTCTTATCAGATCTAGCGTATTGCGGATCATATCCGGTTAATTTTTACAAAATAGTATCCATATCATTTTTGTAGCATGGGACCGAGTTCAATTTCACCCCATGAAAAAGGAGGTTTGGAGGAACCCCATGGATCACTTTTTCCGATCCAGCGCATAGCATCGGATGCTTTTACGCTTCCTCCGCTCGATGTCCTCCCGGGAGGCAGATGTTCCCCTTCATCCCGGTCATTATAACCGGGTGCGAAACAGAGGCGGGTGCCTGCGTCCGGTTCGGAAGGCAGACCTCCACCGTATTCACTCCAGGGGACAAACCATTCCTGTGCTTTTTCAAAATACCCTCTGCTCAGGGTTTTTATGCTGGTACCATAGGCAGTCCTTGCCTGCCCGAAGGTGAGAAAGGTGGGGTTAAAATCCCAGGGTTCCGGCATAGACCGGCGAAAGCCTGAGGGCCTCTCCTTCAGTGTGCCGCAAGCCACCTGGTATTGACGGGTTGTGAAGGTTAGTCCGAACGCCCTGTCGAGCATCATCCCCCTGTTCTCCGGCGATGAGATATCCTTGATCGAACGGCTATCCATCAGGACATCCATGGCATCAAAATCAAGATAAAACTGCTCATTTTCGGTTCCTGTGAGTTCGTTTGGCCAGGCAACATCATCATCGTCAGTGATGAGGAAAAGAAGGTAGATCCCGTCAGCCCCGTAGGCTGCCTTAACGGTTAGGGCACAATCATTCGTAAGGACGGGATTGAAGTCGGCATTCCCGGTTCCGTTGTTCCTGGCGGTCATTTCGATGCGGTCCAAATCCTCGCCAATGAGATCCCAGAAGGCCGATATCTGATGCTCCTGTGAAGAAAATTGGGCTTCCTGTTCCGCGGTCAGACCGTACGCAACCAAAACGCTGTCGTTCACATCGGGCGCCGTGAAGTTGACTTCCCTGCCTACATTTTTTGAACCGGCATTGGTTTTACGGCCCGCAAACCGGGGACCGGGAAGATCCGTCCTCCACTTGAGTTGCGGATCCCTGATGAAAAAATGCATTGGCGCGCATGTCCGCCTGCTGCCATCACTTGCGGTTGCCAGGGCAGTGAGGCAGCAAACCTCCTGATCAGGTCCGGTAATCACGGTGATTTCCGGTTTATTTCCCTTTTGCACTTCTCCCAGCTTCTCCGAACCATCGAAAAATTCAATTTTTTCCCAATCCGGAAATGCTTCGGTATTGCACATGAGGGTGATCTTTTCCCCGGGATCCGTGACCGGTCCGCCAAGGCTGAACATGGTACCCGGATCGGTATGGGGGTTAAAAGTTCTGTCAAATTCTTTAACATTCAGGGAAACCGGATTATGATGGGTGGCCATGCTACGGTACACATAGGCAATATCCCTGTTCAGCAGCCATCCTGCTGCTTCCTTATTCCCTTTGTACTTATTGAAGGAATCGATATAAGTCAGCCCGCTGTCCCAACTTTCCGGATCGGCAAGCCATCCCGATTCCTCCGGAATGTCTTTTAGCCGGACCGGACCGGCAGCCGGATTTCCATTCCCCGGATAACGTGTCCTCACCGCCTGTTCCACCAGCTTCATATATACATCGAAGGATGTGCCGTCCTGGTGACCTTTCAATTCCATAGCCCATGCCCACCGTGCATGCCTTTTCCGTGCTTCAGTGACGATCTCTCTTGCCCTGTCTATACCCCTCTGCCGCATCAGCGCATCAAATTTACCGACGATAAAGATCCCCGGAACGCCAAGTGCTGCATCAACCGGAATTTCCGGCTGTCCTCCCGCAGAAACATTCGTTAGAAAACAGATCGCTCTTTCCGGGGCGTAATTTACAAAACCATAGGTGGTGGATCCCCCGTTGGAGCTTCCGTACATTACGAAAGGAAGGTTTGCGATCTCCGGATGACCTCCAATAAGGGAAAATTCTTTCAATACCCTGAAGAACAACGGAGCTCCCTGCTCGTAGGCACGCCTTCCGGGAAAATTATGCAGTCCTGCAACGGCAAAACCGAGCCGCATGGCGAACGCCCTAATATTCTCATCACGGGCAAAATCCCTGCTGTCGCCGCCACCCCCTCCATGACCCGAGATGAAAACACCCCTTATGGTTTTTACCCCTGTCGGGATCCACATTTTGATCATCTGTATGCCCGCCGAATCACGAAAATCATAATATTCCCCATCGAATGAAATTTTGTCCCCATTGTCCTGCTCCACGGTTTGTGACCTTACCGGGAAACTGGAAAAAAGGACGAAAGAGGATAGCAAAACCAGGAGGTGTTTTTTCATTTTATCTGAAATTTAAAAGGTATAGGGATTAAGAGATCCAACGGCATTGCCGTAATACGTCACAATTTATGAACTTTTTTCCTGATTTGGGAATACCCGGGCGATAAATGCAGAACAGTGAAGAACAAAAAATGCAGGCTTCAGAAACCAATCCGCCTGTTCCCTTGTTAGTAATCGTAGCGGTCAATTAACTTTATATTCTATGAATCATTTACTTGGAAAACATATACTTATCACAGGCGCTTCCGAAGGTCTGGGCAGGGAACTTGCCCTGTCCTTTGCCCGGGAAGGAGCATCAGCCCTGGTCCTGGTGGCAAGAAGGACCAATCTTCTGGAAGAAGTGACGCTTCAGATCGGGAATATAGCACCCAAAACCCGCGTCACCTGGATCGGAGGTGACGTCGGTAGTCCGAAAGATGTAGAGCGTATTACGGCCTCCATGAACCAGGTTTTTGGAGGAAGGCTGGATGTCCTCGTGAATAATGCATCCGTCCTGGGACCCTCGCCTATGCCATACCTTCTCGATTACCCGCTGGAAGATTTCCAGTCCGTCCTGAATACAAATCTCACAGGGCCCTTCCTGATGATCCGAAGCTGCCTGCCCTCTATGATCGAGCATGGCGGATCCATAATCAATGTTACCAGTGATGCCGGAGTCGTGGGTTACCCTCGCTGGGGCGCTTATGGAATTTCAAAATTCGGACTGGAGGGGATGTCACAAACCTGGGCAGCCGAACTTGAAGATACACAGGTAAGGGTTAACCTGGTCGATCCCGGTGATATGAATACCTTGATGCACCGCAGGGCTGAACCGGGTGAGGATCCTGTTCAATGGGCCGACCCTGCCGAAGTCACGGAGGTATTTATTTACCTTGCTTCGGATAATTCCAGGGGTCTTACCGGTAAACGACTCCAGGCACAGGAAAACTGGAAAGATGCGGTCAGGTCAAGTAAAACTTTATGAAATTTAGAAGTTATGGACACTGTCTTTTCTTTTGAACTCCCTGAAGAGCTACATGCCAAGGAACCACCCGAACGGCGCGGTATTGCCCGCGATGAGGTGAAGCTCATGGTCCTGGACAGGAAGACGGGTAAGATAGTCCATTCGCGGTTCGACCACATCCATGAATTCCTCCGCAAAGATGATCTGCTCGTGTTCAATGCCAGCCGTACCCTGCCTGCATCACTGCTCGGATGCGGTGAGATAATCGGAAAATGTCTCGAGGTACGTCTTGCCGAACATCTGCCCGACGATACCTGGCTTGCCCTCCTCCTGTGCAGGCGGGGTGACCCTTTTGTCTGCGGACTGCGGGAGGGAATGTTCGTGGATTTTGAACATGACCTTTCTGCTACCGTTCTGAAACGGGATGAACGCGTTCCCCGGCTGTGGAAGATAAAGTTTTCAAAGGAAGGGCCGGAACTGACCGATCTTATTTATAAACTGGGAAAACCCATTCGCTATGAATATGTGACGGCTCCCTGGAACCTGGAATATTACCAGACCGTATATGCCCGTGAACCCGGCTCATCCGAGATGCCGAGCGCGGGAAGGGCATTCACCTGGAAAACCTTATTCGGGCTCATGAAGGAGGGGATACAGACGGCTTATATTACCCTCCATGCAGGGCTCAGTTCATATATGGACGACCACCTGGACAGCCTTCATCTCGTACCGGAAGAGGAATATTTTATCAATGAATCTGCAGCGGAAAAAATTAATATTACCCGGGAAAAGGGGGGAAGAGTCATCGCTATCGGAACTACTGTGGTACGAGCCCTGGAATCCGCAGTACATAATGGCGAAGGGGTTATACCAGGTCATCGTTATACCCATCTTCGCATCACTCCCTCGCATGAATTACAGGTCGTTGATGCACTACTTACCGGTCTGCATGAACCGGGAGCAAGTCATCTCGATATGCTTACGGCTTTCGTCTCCCCGTACTATCTTAACAATGCATACCGTGCGGCTGTCGAAAGGAAATATCTCTGGCATGAATTCGGGGACCTGAATCTGATCATCTGAAAAACCGGAAACCTTTATGACGGCCATCGCCCCGACAACTGTCTCTCCACCATCCATCCGGGGTATTCAGACGGGAGAGCGCTTACCTCATCGAGTTGTTTCATCTCATCATCCGATAGTTTAAGTTCCGTGGCTGCAATGTTGTCTTCAAGTTGATCTTTTCGTTTTGCACCGATGATAATGCTTGTAACATCGGGTTTTTGGAGCATCCAGGAGAGAGCGATCCGGGCGGCCGATGCCTGATGTTCCTTCCCGATTTTCATCATGATATCGATGATATCCCAGGCTTTTTCCTTATTCACGGGGGGGAAATCAAATTCATCCCTCCGGCTGTCCCCGGCCTTATCCTTTTCGCGGGTATACTTACCGGACAGAAAGCCGCCTGCGAGAGGGCTCCAGGGCATGAGGGAAATTTTTTCACTCCTGAGCATGGGGATGATCTCCCGCTCGATATCCCTTCCTGCGATGCTATAATAATTCTGGGATGCAACAAACTTTGCCCATCCCATTTTTTCAGCTATGCCGTTGGCTTTGGCCACCATCCATGCGGGATGATTGCTCACACCAGCGTAACATACTTTCCCGGCCCGCACCACTTCGTCCAGTCCCCGCATCGTTTCTTCGAGCGGAGTGATGGGGTCCACTCCGTGGATGTATAAAAGATCAATATGGTCGGTACCCAGCCGTTTCAGGCTGTCATCTACGGAATCCCTGATATGAAGCTTCGACAGCCCTACCTGGTTTGCTCCCGGTCCGATCCTGCCGCGGACTTTGGTTGCAATTACCACTTCCTGCCGGGGTATGCCGAGATCTTTTAAACTTTTACCCAATAATTCCTCCGACCGCCCTTCGGAGTAAACATTGGCAGTATCGAAAAAATTTATCCCGTTATCGCGGGCGGTTTTGATCAGATCGTTCACGGCTTCCTGGTCCAGTTGCCCGATAGCTTTCCAGTAACCCTCCCCGCCAAAGGTCATCGCTCCCATGCAAAGTTCAGATACAAGAACGCCCGTATTCCCAAGGTTTTTGTATTGCATATCATCAGTTTTAATATAAAGAATTGAAGGCTTCGATTCACACCTTCATTTTTCAATATGGAATAACTTACTGGGGAGAATTTAGTTCGGTGATGACTTTCCTTCCATAGATTTTTACGGTCTTCCTCCCTTTCGCCTTTCGCCTTTCGCCTTTCGCCTTTCCCTCATCCCCTTTCGCCTTTCGCCTTTCGCCTTTCTCCTTGGTAACCCGGTTGGTGCCTGGCGAGCTCGTCCATCCTGTCGGATATTACAGAATACCCGTTATCTCCTTCCGTGCGGATGGATGAAAAGATCACGGCGTAGTATGGGGGTTGTGGTGTTTTTGCTATCATATCTCCCTATAGATTTTAGATTTCCGATGCTTTTTTTCAAAAGAAACACTGAGTCTCGTATATTTTACATTAAAAAAGCATTAGAAATGAATAATTTTTCCTTTTTTCTTAAAATTCCATCCTGAAAACTGTCTCCTCTGCGCTGCTGGTCACCGAGAGCATACCCTTATGCATATGCAGGATCTGGCGGGAAAGGGCGAGGCCGATTCCGGATCCCTCTTGTTTTGTGGTAAAAAAAGGAATAAATATTTTTTCCAGGTTTTCCTGTGGAATTTGGGGACCATTGTTGGCAACGGTGACAAGTGCACTTTTCAAAGGACGCTGGTGGATGCTGATCCGGATACGGCGATCGTCTGACTTCTCCCTCAGTGCCTCCACGGCATTGTTAACAAGGTTCAGGATGACCTGGTTCAACAGGTTTTTATCTCCCGGGAGCGTGGTAACGTCTTTCTCAATATTGATGCCGAACGAGATAGCTTCTTCCGCCAACTGTCCGGATACCAGAATATTTACCTGTCCTGCCCATTCACGGGCATCGAAAGGCTTTATCTGCGGCCTCGGAAGCCGGATAAGTCTACGATAGTTATTTACAAAATTCAGCAGTCCTTTTCCCTGTTCATCTATGGTGGAGAGTCCTCTGACAGTTGCTTCAATGAGTTCACCGTTTATGGCGGATGGACTTACGGACTGACCATCAGGCGTGAACATCTTCCGGAGAGTACGAGACACGGATGTCAGTGGCGCCACCGAATTCATGATCTCGTGCGTGAGGATCCGGATAAGATTCTGGTAGGATTCCAGTTCCTTCTCATCCAGTTCCCGCCGGATATTCTCAAGTGAAATGAGTTTCAGATCCCGTTCACCTGCCTTAATTGTACGGGCTCTTAAAAGCAGAGTTTCGGACAGGGGAGAGGGGGATTGCAGTGTGCTGTTTTCCCCGGGACTGATACGGCAGAGCATCTCATAAAATAGAGGATTTCGTATGCTGAGCAGGCGGGTATCGGTGGAAGCCGGGGAGATGCCGGCGAAAATTGCCGCAGCCTCATTGATCATTTCGATTTCTCCACCCGGGGAAATAACCACCAGTCCCGTAGTTGACTGGCGGATGACAGCCCGGTAGTAATGCTCCCTGATCTCCGCATTGATTTTTAAGTTCTGAAGTGTTTGGTTGATCCGGTTGAGGTGCCGGTGAATCCTTTCTGTAGAAGAACTTAAACCATTATCCGGAAAAACAAATGAAGAATCATTACTTTCCACGGCATCAAAAAAGTAGTTGATATCCCTCTCTGCACGGCGCATATTCTGGAAAAGCCAGATGCTGAAGATCACCATTAACAGAGCCGGAAATAAAACATAATCAGGGTGCCTGCCACCGGCAAGGAATCCGGTCAGTATAGCGGTTATCATCGTTCCGCCAAACAGCAGCAATCTTCTCCATGATGGTCTTTCAGATGCCATATTTGCTTATCTTACTGTAAAGTGTCGGGCGGCTGATCCCCAACCGGGAAGCTGCGGCACTCAAATTGTTACCGCACTTTGCAAGTGTCTTGAGGATCATCCGTTTTTCCATTTCTTCAATGGTTTCCGGTTCGGAACCATCCGTTACAGAACCGGTGAAGGAAGGGAATGCCCCGGGATCAGGCTGGCCATCCTCCGAGAGTATGACCATTTTTTCCATGGCGTGCTGCAACTCACGGACATTTCCCGGCCAGCCGGATTGTACCATCCTTTTCATCAGGGGATCACCGGGTATCAACAGGGGTTTATCATATTTTCTGGAGTAGAGCTCCAAAAAATGCTGCACGAGGATCGGTATGTCCTCCCTTCGCTCACGTAACGGGGGAATATGAATACAGATGGTATTGATGCGGTATAGAAGGTCTTCCCTGAAGGAACCGTCTTTAACCATATCTTCGGGAGATTTATTTGTGGCAGATATCAGGCGGATATCGAGAGGTTCAGGTACGTTCGATCCCACAGGGGTCAGGGTTCGGGTCTGCAGTACGGTAAGAAGCTTGGATTGCAGGTTTAACGGAATGTTCCCGATCTCATCAAGAAAGAGGGTCCCTCCGTTGGCGAGGGTAAATTTACCAACACGGTCGTCGCGTGCATCAGTGAAAGCTCCTTTGACATGTCCGAAAAGTTCCGATTCGAAGAGTGTGCCGGAAACAGCCGAAAGATCTGTAAGTATGAAGATTTCCCGCTTCCGGTTTGAAAAGCGGTGTATCTCCCTGGCGATCACTTCTTTTCCCGTGCCGTTCTCTCCGGTTATGAGTATATTGGCATCGGTTGGAGCAACCTTTTTTACAAGTTTTAGCACCTGCTGCATTGCCTCCGACTGAAAAATGACCTCAACCTCCGGGTTCATCTCATGGAGCATTTGTTTCTCCTTATTCTTCAGCCTGTTAACCTGGCGCGATGATTCACTTAACCGGCATGCCGAGCGAAGGGTAGCCACAAGTTTTTCATTGTCCCAGGGCTTCAGCACGAAATCGACAGCCCCTTCCTTCAGGGCTTTCACGGCCAGTTCTACATCACCATAGGCAGTGAACATGACCACTTCCACATCCGGAAAGTGGGTTCTGATCTCCCGGAGCCAATGAATCCCTTCGTTCCCGTTATGATGTGTAGCGGTAAAATTCATGTCCAGCAGGACCACATCGTACGGGTGAGAGGTCAGCTCAGAGGTCAGACGGTTGGGATGCTGTATGGTCCTGACATGGCTGAATTCAGCTGGAAGGAAGAGCGTCAGTGCATTAAGGACATTTCGGTTATCGTCGGCGATCAGGATATTTCCCGTTTTCATATTGAATGATAATTAATTTTTGCAAAAAAACTGGACAACCCTTCGACTTCGCTCAGGGACCGGCGACTTCATTCAAGAGGGTGAACTTTTCGGATGGTGGTAAGTCAGACAAAAGGCCCTTATGTATAAATCTAAAATTCGTGGTTTTCTTATGAAGGGCCTTTTGCCTGACTTACCACCATCCGAAAAGTTCTTTGTTCATCGAATTGACTCGCACCGTCTCGTAAAGATCCAGATCAAATGTAAGAATTATTTACATTGGATTGTAAGGATTCTTTACAATTTCTTTTTGCCGGCATTCCTTTAATATAAAGAAAAACAGGACTTTACAAATACCGGTATATTTTTGGCTTAGGAGAGTAAAAAATATCGACCATGATACAGACATGCGGACTTTCTAAGATCTTCAGGACAGACATTGTAGAAACCACAGCCCTTAAGGATATAAATATCTCCGTGAAGCCCGGTGAATTTGTAGCTATAATGGGTCCTTCGGGTTGCGGCAAATCGACCCTTCTTAATATCCTCGGTTTGCTCGATACACCGGACGCAGGGGAATATTTCTTCGAAGGCATGCCGGCGGCAAATCTTCGGGAAGCTGGGCGCACAAGATTGCGGAAGGGAACTATTGGTTTTGTATTCCAGAGTTTTAACCTTATTGATGAACTGACTGTATTTGAAAATGTGGAACTTCCGCTTCTCGCACTCCGTGTCAGGGGCCGGGAGAGAAAGGAGAGGGTTAAACAGGCCCTGCAGGATATGCAGATCCTTCACCGGGGAGATCATTTTCCCCAGCAGCTTTCGGGTGGCCAGCAACAGAGAGTTGCCATTGCCAGGGCGGTTATTTCCAGGCCTCGGCTCATCCTTGCAGACGAACCAACGGGGAATCTCGACTCCGCCAATGGAGAGCAGGTATTGCAGTTGCTCGAGAAGCTTAATACGGGCGGAACCACTATCCTGATGGTCACCCATTCCGAACTGCATGCCGATCGTGCCCACAGGATCATTCACCTCTTTGATGGACAGCTTGTTGCAGAGAGAAAAGATCATCAATTTTCCATCGCTTAATTCGACGGCCATGAAAGCACATTTTTTTACCTTACTGATCAGGCGCCAGCTCAATGATAAATTGTTTTCGGCAGTGAATATGTTGAATTTAATTGTCGGCTTTGCCGCCTTTATCCTCCTGAGCCTTTTTATTCAGCACAATTTCACGTATGACAGGCAAAATGAAAATTATGACAGGATTTACCGCCTTCAACTCTTCATGGATGTTCCTCAGAACAATATTAAACATACGAGCAGTGTAACTGCAGCTCTGGCAAGGCATGAACTGCAATCAATGCCGGAGATAGAGTGCACGGCGGTTGTCCATAATGCCGGGGATGATAACGTCGACGGTTATTATTTTTCAACTGACAAAAAGAATGAGGTCATGCTGAAAATGGGTTATTTTAGTGATCCGTCCATTTTCCGGATCTTCAGCTTTCAGTTTATTGAAGGATTGCCCTCATCGGCGTTATGCGAACCTAATACCATCGTTCTTTCGGAAACGAATGCCCGGAAATTTTTTCCCCGTGATTCTTCACTGGGCAGAACATTATTTCTCGAAAATAAGATTCCTGTTAAAGTTGTGGGTGTTTACGAGGACCTGCCGGTGAACTGTGACTGGAGACCCGGATATCTTCTCCCTATGGAAAGTTACTCGTTCATAACGGGGTGGCAGGATTTTGAAGATAATTACTGGATGTATTCCTTCCAAACCTATGTTCTCCTAAGACCCAATACCAGCTATACAGAGGTCAATACAAAGATCTTCGATGCCCTGAAAAACTACCGTAAACAACATCATCCCTATCTCAGGCCTCTTTCCAGGCTTCATATCAACCCGTTCTTTGAACCGGGAACTCTGATCGCAATGTCTCTATTTTCCTTCATCGCCATTCTGATTCTGGTTCTTTCCTCTGTTAATTTCATTAATATGCAAACGGCCGATGCCACGACAAGGGCACGCGAGATAGGCATTAAAAAGACCATTGGATATACTGTCAGGGAACTCTGGTCCCAATATGTTGGGGAATCAGTGGTTATTGCCTTATTCGCCGCCATTTTGGGACTTGCCTTAGCCTGGTACTCTCTTCCGCTTTTCGACAGAATCCTTGGAAAGGACCTGGATCTGAAAATTTTTTCGAATATACCTGTGATCTGCCTGGTACTGGCAGTTGCACTATTGACCGGCTTCCTGTCGGCCTTGTATCCGGCCTTTATCGTTTCCCGTTTTAATCCGGTAAGGGCTCTGAAACAACGATTCATTCAGGTGGAAAACAGGGGCCTCAGCCTAAGAAAAGGACTTGTCATGCTTCAATTCAGCATTTCGATCTTTCTTGTCATCGTCAGCTTTATCGTATTCCGGCAGGCCAATTATATGATTTCAAAAAATATGGGATTTGACCGTGATAATCTTCTTGTGGCAAATATAAAAACGTACAAACAGGGTTCGTTTGAGCCGGTACGACAACAATTACTGAGCCACCCGGCTATTACTGACGCTTGTTTTTCAGACTACATTCCTTTTATCCTGCCGGGCGGTGATGAGATGAACTGGGAAGGCGGATTACCGGATGATAAGGTATTCGTCAGGATTTCCTATATCACGTGGGATTTTTTCGATACATATAAAATGAAGATCGCAGAAGGAAGGGAATTTTCCAGGGATTATCCCTCAGATTACGGTAAATGTCTCGTCAATGAGTATGCGGTAAAGGTTTTTGGATGGGAAAATCCCATCGGCATGAAATTGAAATCGTGGGATAAAGACTGGGAAGTGATCGGGGTAGTGGGAGATTACGTGGCACAGTCAGTGCAGAACCCGACCGAGCCACATACTTTCAGATTGCTTTCCGATTCGGTATCCCTGACCGGGATGTATACGGTAAGGTACCAACCCGGCAGACTAAAGGCTGCAAGGAAGGCGGTGCAGGAAGTTTTCGATTCAAATTATCCCGATGATCCTTTTGATTTTGACCCGTTTGACAATCTGATCGTAAGCGAAAACGCCAATCAGGCCTGGAAAATGTTCCGTAATATCTGCTTTTTCTTCGCCGTCATCTCTGTGTTTATTTCCTCCATTGGGTTGTTCGGGCTGGTCATTTTCTATTCCAGGCGCAAAATGAAGGAGATCGGGATCCGCAAAGTTTTGGGATTTTCAGTCTTACGTCTTTATACGGGATTCACCTGGGAATTTATGCGTCTCATTTTATGGGGTATGCTGTTTTCATGGGTGGGAGCCTGGTATGTTTACCAGAAGTTACCGGGATTCGATAAGTACGGCCTTGGCACGGCTGAATTTTTACTGGGAACGGCCATCATTTTTATCGTCGCCCTTCTGACGATCAGCTATACCATCTGGATGGCTGCAAAGAAAAACCCGGCTGCCGTTCTGAAGTATGAATAGCCGAACCGGTAGAGGTTTTAAAGAGGGAGATTGTCAAAAAACTTCCGGATGTCCTGGGGAATATTTGCCTTAAATGGTTTTAAGGACATGCATTTGTTAATTTTGATTTCATCTGTTCATGATGAACGCCAAATCGCTACCATGTAAACTCGTCCCGTAGTTCTACCCGATAAGATCAGACCGCAAAAGGAACCAGGTTTCTGAGCTTTAATAGGACCATTATGGCCATAATCATCAGGGGCAAATGGACCATCAGGGGAGGCTGAAAAACAGGAAATCCGAGAGGATATGTAATGAAGCCTGCAAAGCCAAAAACCATACACACCCAGGCGGTCCACGCCGGAAGAATTTGAAGATGGTAAATAGCATAACCGATGCAGCCGAGACCGATTCCCCCCGATCAATACCTTCAATGACTCGTCTTTCCGGGATTATTTTTTTCCAGGAAATCTTTCATGTTCATTAACATCATATTCCAGTTCTTTTCAGAATGTTCCTGCGACTCCTCTGTCGTATTGTGGTCCTGTTCAAGTGACACAAGAGTTCCTGTTGGTTTCTCCGAAAGAACAATGGTGACGGTATGGTAATTACCGGGTTTATCGGGCAGGCCGGAAAGAGGGCTGTAGTGGCTGTATTTCAGAACCTTACCAGGTTCTAACCGAAGGATTTTTCCTTTGTCCTCGTAGGTCTTGCCTTCCCATTCGCCCTTCCACCTGATCTCACTCCCTTCATTCCAGTCTGAAGTGACATATGTACCAAACATATACTCGCTTATCATGGCCGGATTTACAAGAGCTTCCCATATATCTTCACCCGTCTTGTTGATCGTTACCGATGCCTTTGCTATATAATCGTTTTCCATAATCATTCTACATTTTCTTGTAAATAATATCAACTGTCATCCTCAAAACTAACCAGAGAATAAAATTGTTTATGGTTTCATGAAGTTTCACATCTTCGATCAGCCCCGGAATCTCATCACTTCATAATTACCAGATCCGGTGAGCTTTTCACCATCTTTACCCAGGCGGGCTTTTGCAATGAGACTGAAATATACGGGCCTGGCCAGGAAGGTCTTTATCAGCCATGACATAAACGGATTTACACCCTCAAGAAGATCTCTTTTATCTGCTTTGGTTTCTGCATCGAGAACCAGGTCGAAACGGAGATCCTTTTCCCTCAGTTCCATGATCAACTTCCTTGGATAACCGGCCTTCAACGTTCTATCATAGTCTTTGCTGTGTACCCGTAAATTCAGGAGATTGTTCGAACTGTGTATGATCCTGTGATGTTCCGCCAGCATAACTGAAGTTATACGCCCGGACCGGAACCGGGTATCCATAAATATCAGGGTGAACCGCCCCGCATAGCATTTCCCCCATATCCATTCCGTGACGAGATTATCAAGATGCAACGGATGTTCGCGGTCTACCTTTATATAATTATGATCATGATAACCGGTGGCGCCTGACAATGATAACACCCTGTTTTTGTATTCCAATTCTCCGGTCACCCGGGCCTCCGGCACCGGAATAGTCCAGGCAAATTCGCTCTTCCTTCTTCCCCATTGATGAAAGACCGAGTTTCCCAAGGGTTTCCATCCTTCCGTGATACTTGTAAATGTAAGACTGCAACGAAATTCCTTAAGGCTTATATCGAGGGTGTAGCGGAGCGTTTTTCCCTGCACGGAACGGATACGGATTCCGGGATCTGCAGAAATATCGCAGGAGCTGATTGAAGAACTTATCTCATCAGGCCTGTAAGTCCTGGTGAAACTTCCCGATACTCCGGCAATATTAACAGACACTGCAAGCTGTGGATAAACCCTCGTTCTGAGCGGATCCGTTCCGATGTGAAAAACGATCTTCACGAAAATTTCCGAACGCGCTTCAAACACATCGAAATACCACCATTCAAAATCCCCTTTCACAGGATCCTGGATATGCAACGCGTCATCTACGGGCAGGATCAAAAGTTCCGGTGAACCCTCCGGGAGGATCCGGTATTCGGTCTTCCCGTTCTCAATCGCAATTCCTTTATGGCTATAGCCCATGGCAGGCAGGATAGGTTATCTGCTTCTCAAAGATTTCGGGTTACAGGGCAGTAGGGCGATTAGATCAAAGATATTCTTCCAGGTACCGGAACGTGATTTGCCTCAGTCTCTCCCGGGCTACATAATCGTAGGTTTGGGCTATCGCACGGGAAAGTTTTTTCCCATCGAAATATTTCCCCCTGATTTTAGGCTCGATAAGCCGCTCCACCGCCTGGGCACCTTGTTCAACGGATGTACGGGACCGGCCCCAGTCCTCCATCACCATTTTAGTGTTCATCAGCGTTGCGGGATGAACAACGTTCACCCGTACACCATTGGCTGCCAGCCTTTCCGCCAGGTCAAATGTATACATGATGAGTGCCGTTTTGCTCTGTTTGTATGCGAAGTAGCCGTCGTACATCTCTTCCTCCATCAGATCTTTGAAATTGATGGGTTCCTGTCCCACGGAAGCGACATTGACAATTGTTCCATAGGGGGACAGGGAAGGGAGTACCCGCTCCGTCAGTAATACGTGAGCCAGGTAATTTACGGCAAATCTCAACTCGTATCCGTCCCTGCTGAGTTCACGCTCATTGCCTTTTCCCTTTCCCGAACCGATGGCCGCATTATTGATCAATATGTCAATCCCGGCTATGTCATTCCGGAGCTCTTCGCTGAATTTCTTAACCTCTGTCAGCGACGAGTAATCATAATTGTAGTATCGCAGATTTTTATTACCCGTCAATTGCGAAATTTCCTTCAGTACCGAATTGCCTTTTTCTTTATTCCTGCCGTGAAGCAGGACCGTTGCCTCACGACCGGCAACATGGCACGCAACAAGTTTTCCCAGCCCGTCGGTGGAACCGGTGATCAAAATCGTTTTTCCCGATAACGATCCTTTCATATTCGTGAAAATTTATGGCTATCAATCCTGTTAAGATATATCTTTTTTCCTTATGACAGGGGAAAAGACAGGCAATCAACGGCCGGGACCAGGATAAAGGCTTTGTCAGATACTTTATAAACTGTTTCGCCGGGTATTTGTTTAACAAGAACCGCAGGGAGACAGAATGATGTATCCTTGCAGATATTCCGGTACAGCCGGATGAGGCGGTATTACAGGGCCGGGAGGATCCTGTGCATGGCAGAAACCAGGAAGAATTAAGATGATAAAGGTCATACATGCAAGAACGTCCAAAAATTTCGACCAGGTAAGGGCCCTGATGCGAGCCTTCGTCGAATGGCACCGTGAAGAACATCCCGATGATCTTAAACAGGTTGACAGTTATTTTGGCAGCCGTGAATTTGAAGAAGAATTATCTTCTCTTCCGGGTAAATATTCACCTCCTGGGGGAAGGCTGCTGCTTGCCTTATTGAATGGAAAGACGGCCGGGTGTGTGGCTATGCGTGAGCTGAACATGCGTTCCTGTGAGATGAAGCGGATGTTTATTTACCCGCAGTTCCAGGGTCTGGGTGTGGGACGTACACTTTCCGATGCCATTGTCAGGGAAGCCCGCTCAATTGGTTATTCCACTATGTATCTCAATACGAGCAAAAAGCAGGCTGAAGCGCAGGGATTATACCATAGTCTGGGATTCCGCAACTGTGAACCGTATTACGATCTTCCGGAAGATCTCCGTAAATGGCTGGTGTTTATGAAGTTGTCGATTAAAAAGGATTGACATTGGATTACTTTACCGCAAAATACCTCTCCGCAAATTCAAGAAAAACCGGCCAATTGGCCCCCACTGTATGGCCACCGTCGTGCATCCGGAAGGCCGATGATCACCGGAGGGACCCGGGCGAAGGCTGGAAATGCCGAGTTTTTTCAACATTGCCTGATGGTCCGCATAACTAACCCTGTTGAGGCTGTCCATTGTATGACGCTAATCTTGCGGGTATGCTGCCGCTATGGAAATCAAAAGAAAGATAAATATGCAAAAGGATCTTATCATAATCATCTATTATTACAGATCTTCCCGAAACGAAACCCGGTCTTTCCAGTTCCACCATTTTAAAAGTTCGGGATCGTGACGGTCATTTTCAGCATAATATACCGCACAGCGGAAAACATACAATACACACGGATCCATTTTTGCATCCCGCTCACGGCATAAAGCCTCGTAAAGTACACGAGGGTTTTTATCAACCAGGTCGGAAACTGCATGGATCCCGATATCGCGCAGGTCCCCGGCGATACTCCTGCCGACGCCGGGAATGGTCTCAAGCCTGCCGGATGTTTTGTCCCCCTTCTTTATCATCATTTCCAAACTTTATTTTCCGGTAATCATCCTGGACAAATTACAAAGGAATTCCCGCAAAGCAATGAGAAGTAGAGGGGAAGAGCAGCAAAAAACAGTTGGATACAGGATAAGGGAAAAACCCATGCGGAATGTTATTCGGCAAAGGTATGTCCCGGTGTTATAAAGTTGGCCGTTACAGAACATGGAGGGTTAAGTACGGAACCCGTATGATAATCGTTTGATGGCTATCGCAGGGTGGTCTCCTTGCTCAGGATGATGTTTTCCGAAGATTCGCCGATCATTATTTTAAATTTCCCCGGCTCCACAACCCATTTCATATCATTACCGACGATGGCAAGTTCATCATGCGGAATGGAGGCTGTAATGGTTTTCTTTTCCCCTTTTTTAAGGAACACCTTTTTGAAAGCCTTTATTTCCTTAACGGGTGTCGCCACGCTCGCGTATTCATCCTGTACATAAACCTGAAGTACGGCGGTCCCATCCCGGTCTCCCGTATTCTCAATATCCACGGAAACAGGAATGTCCTCGTTTTTCGTAAAATATTCCGGAATTGCCAGGTTACTGAATTTGAAACTGGTATAGCTTAACCCGTAACCAAAAGGATAGAGTGGGGCGGAGGGAAGATCGACATAATCGCGCCGGGGTTCGGAAAGGTTATTGTAAAATACGGGCACCTGTCCTGCATTCCGGGGAACGCTGACACATAATTTACCCGACGGGTTATAATCACCGAAGAGTATGTCCGCCACGGCATTTCCTCCTTCCCACCCGCAGTACCAGGCCTCGAGAACTGCATTCGCTTTTTCTGAAATCTCCGGTTCTGAGACAGGGCGTCCGGTGATATAGACAACAATAACGGGCTTCCCTGTTTTCACGACCTCGTCAAACAGATCTTTCTGCACTCCCGACAGGCCCAGGTCTGATTTGTCAAACCCTTCCCCGCAGTCGAGCTCACTGAGGGTGGCAAAACTGGAGACCATCCTCCCGGTTTTTTCGTCAAATTGAATATCTTCAAAGTCACTACCGCTTGACCCGCCGAGGACCATGACTACCATATTGCTCTTTGCCACGGCATCCAGGGCTTCCTTAAAACCAGAACGGTCGGGGTCCCGAACGGCACAACCCCGGGCATAATAAATTTTCGTATCAGCGGATACGGCATTTTTTATTCCTGTAAGGACGGTAGCCACATCCTGCCTTCTCTGGTACATGAACACATAACTCCCGAGCTGATTACTGATCTTATCGGCATTCGGACCGATCACGGCTACGGATCCCGGATTTTTATCAAGCGGGAGGATGTTCTTTTTATTTTCCAGGAGAACGATCCCTTCGCGGGCAACCTGCCTGTTTATTTTCCTGAATTCCGGATCGTCGGTGTACTTACCGGCTCCGGACTCGTCAATGTATGGATGATCAAATAATCCCAGCTTGAACTTTAACCGGAGGACCCGCTCTACCGCCAGGTCAACATAATCCATATCCAGTTTTTTACTTTCCACGGCTTTAATGATGTTATCCATAAATACGGCGGCCCCCATTTCCACGTCAAGACCTGCTTCAACAGAAAGCTTTGTCAGTTCTTCGCTATCACCTGAAATCCTGTGCTTCGTATCAAGCTCGCTCACTGAACCTGCGTCGGATATCACAATACCGTTAAATCCCCATTCATCCCTTAACAGGCCCGTAAGAAGCCATGGATTCATGGTACAGGGAATGCCGTCGAGGGTGTTATATGAGCACATTACCGACACGGCGCCCTTCTTAACCGCCATTTTAAACGGTTTCAGGTATTTTGACCGTAGTTCCCTTTCGCCGGCACTCACGGTTCCCGTATTATGACCCCCTTCGGGAGTGCCATGAAGGAAATGTTTCAGTGTTACCAGGACGGAATTCTCATCGATCCGTTCACCCTGGAAAGCTCTCGTATAGACTTCGCCGAACAGTCCCGCCAGGTATGGGTCCTCGCCGAAGGTCTCCTCCACACGGCCCCAGCGCGGATCAATGGCCAGGTCGAGGATGGGTGAACTAACAATGCGTGTACCGGCGGCTAGCGCTTCTTTGGCTATTGCCCCGTACATCTGTTCAGCCAGTTCCGGATCAAATGTACAGCCAACGAGAAGGCCGGTCGGATAGACCATACCGTATTTGCCCAATCTGCCGTGCTCGGTCGATTCACTGAACAATAAGGGTATTTTAAGGCGGGTGTTTTCCATGTTATATTTCTGGATCTTGTTCATGATCCTCACACCTTCTTCCGGTGACGGCCCATCTTTCGGAGAGATCTTTGTCCACGGATCGGCCCTGTAAATGCCATAGGTCGAGCCGATGTAGTTTTCACGGATCAGCTTTTTGAAGTCTTCTTTCAGAACGATATCCGAATCCTGCCTTGCATAGGATTCCCATCCCCACATCTGGCACAACTGCCCTGTCTTCTCGCGGAGTGTCATCACCGATACGAGGGAGTCGATCCGGGATTCAATTACATCCCCTGCCGTCTTTTCATGGTTTATCCGGTTCTCTACCGAATTTATCTCTTTGTTCCCGCTGCAGGAAGTGAGAAATAAAAGACCGAGTATTGCAGAAATTATCCTATTCATTAAACTGATATTTTGAAATGAGATATTGCACTTTGCATTATTGCCTTTTCTGTTTTGAGAGATCTTTTTCATTGTCCTCCTCAACCCTGAACTTCACGATTAACGTGACCAGCTCCGCCGGTATCTCTTCATCTGCAGGAAATTGGATCGCTCCTTTTGATGTTTTGTATGAAGATAACCGGTCTTTAAAAACCACGATGGGGGAGGCCGTCGGATAGAAGCCGATATGCCCCTTGTTCGCAGCGTAATAAACCAGCACCCCGTGTTGCCGGATCGCCGGCATGTTATAACTTATAACTTCCCGGGCATGCGGGGCAGCCTGCCTGATGATCCCGCGTAGTTTTTCCAGGTTGTTGCGCATATCTTCCGGAAGTGATAACATATACTCCTCCACAGTTGTGAATTTTTTCGCAGTCATATTATTCAGCTTTTAACTGGGTCGGTCGTTGGGCAGGTCGCTGGGCAAGTCGCCAGGCAGGTCGCTGGGCAAGTCGCCAGGCAGGTCCCGACCTGCCCCTACCGGCCCCTACCGGTCCCTACCGGCCCCTGCAACCGCGTGGCACGTATTGAGATCATTACCGGATGATGCAAAATCCACCGTTGTCTATGGAACCATGATTTCTGTCAATCTGTGTGACATCTGTGGTGCAGCTCCCCTAACAACCCACTAACAACCCCCTATTTTCGTAATTCTTCCCACTGCCCGGATTGTTTTCCTGTCATTGAATCAATTCCCAGTCTCAGGATCATCACCGAATCAACCTGTTTATGAGGAAAAACATATGGAGCCTTTGCTCCGTAGTGTTCCATAATGATCTGAAGTCCCTCTCTTTTCTTTTCATAGTCGGCAAGGATCTCCACCGTACCGTAACCGATGATCGATCTATAACGCGTTGCCCAATTGCACGGGGTTTCACTCCTTATGATTTCAGCCTTTAATTCGATTTCAAAACATACCCGGGGAAATTTACGGAGGATCTCCAGTTTTTTCCCCTCCGTGGAAGTATGAATATAGATACAGCCGTTTTTATACCCATAATTGAAAGGCAGGAGGTAAGGAGTCCCGTTATCGTTCATGGCAACCCTGCAGACCGTTGATCCGTTCAGGATCGCGTGCAGAATTTCCGGGTCAGTTATTTCCTGGTTTGCTTTTCTCATGGTCAATTTTTACAGGACTGAACAGGTCCGTACCGGCAAATATACGATTCCTGCCGGATTTCAGGCGTGTTTTGAACTTACGCAGATGAGTGATCTTAGCGGATCTGTGCTCTAATAATTATAGAAATTTTCGTATCCGATCCCGAAATCGAACCTGCCATAGGAGATGGCAACAGGCTCACCGGAAAGAAAGATCTTCAGGTTAAAATACCCCGACACAATGGTCCGGCTCAATTCTTCATCCACATAAAGGAGTTGAACCCTGTTGAAGTTTATCTCACCCTCGATCAGTTTGAGAACCTGTGAATCATCACCTGTTTTCAGTATCACCTGTCGGCCATTGTCTTTGAGATTAATGATCGTATCATTCAATGAAGTGAGATCATAATGGGTGGCCGGTGAAAATCCCTTGATTGAAAATTTCAGATCTACATTCTGACTTCCCATCTTTCCTCTCATAATGATATTAAGGGTGTCGGAATTTACGATGATCTTCACCGGCAGATCATTATCCGTCGAGATAAATGGTTTTCTGTCGATATATGCACCGAAGGTATTATACCCCCATTCCGAATATATGGGTAAACCCGGATAGTACGGATCTTCGATGAAAACAGTCCGTGATAAATTGAAATCATCCATTTTCTGGCATGAGGAGAAAAAAACCGGGCAGAGAAGAACCAGGTACATGTATTTTGTTAGCTTCATGGCAGGTAGCTTTACAGGGATTTTTTAATTGGAAACTGAACGGAAAATTTGAAACCACTGAAATAACCCGTCTTTGTCAGTGCGAAATTATCGTGGCTGAGAAACAGGGATGGGAAGAAGATCTCAAAGATATATTCCGGCTTATTATCTGCGCCTAAACTGATCCCGGCAGAGCCAT
Source organism: uncultured Bacteroidales bacterium (assembly GCA_963771005.1). GTDB lineage: Bacteria > Bacteroidota > Bacteroidia > Bacteroidales > DASQZK01. The sequence goes on along the minus strand of CAVYRO010000002.1, from coordinate 798,788 downwards.
ACAGCGTGGAATAAAAGCTTTCCGAAGTGATGCCGATATTGTCCAGAACTTCTTTCTGCCGTGCTTCCATGGTTTGTTCCTGGAAATCAATGTTTGTTTCCTTTCCGAAAGTAAAAATGCTTATCTCGGCCCCTGCCTTTGCAAATAGTGCAAATTTTCTGTATTTAACAGGGACCAGTCTTACCTCCAGGGGAATGGAGAAAAAATTAGTTGATTCGGTGATCTTCTTCACCCGCGCGAATTTCGTATCGCTGCCGGACATGGAATAGCGCAGGTAGAAGAATTTAGCCATTTGGGAACTATATCCCGAAATTTCGCTCCGGAAGCCGGTGAACCTCAAGCCGGATGAAATACCCGCATTCAGCTTGTCATTATAATATTCCCAACGTGCTCCCAGTATAAAACCATAGGTCTCTGCCGTGACGGCTCCATCGGAGGATTGATCTACATAATATGAGCTTATGTTTTGCCTGACAGCGATATTATCCCTGATCTTACCATCAGGATACATGAAACCGGATTCGATATGAAGCAGGCTTTTCCATTGGCCTGGAGGATTCAACGTGTTCTCCTGGGCAGGAAGATTGAAAAATGGAAATAAGATCAGGAACAGGGACAGAGGGATCTTTTTCATAGGTTATGGATTAGCTAAAGCCGGTTTGGATTTTTGATACCATGTATTCAGCATTCAACATAAATTAAAATTAGCAAAAAATCCGGAAAAAATGAGAGGTGGGAAGGTAATAATTTTTTACTATTCCAGGTTTGCAATTATCCCGGGATCCGTTTTTAAATTTGGTGATTTGGTGATTTGTTGATTTGTTGATTTGTTGAATGGTGTTGAAACCACCTGAAACCACCTCTATTAATCTGTGATAATCTGTGAAATCTGTGGTGAAACTCCCGGAAGAATTTGGTGATTTGGTGATTTGGTGATTTGGTGAATGGAGTTCAGACCAATTGAAACAACCTGAAACCATTTTCAAACCATATCAAACCATATCAAACCATATCAAACCATATCAAACCATATCAAACAATTAAACCCGTTCCGATAGCCATCGTGAATCCGTCAAAACCCGCGTAAATCCGTGTTCCTCTTCTCCCTGTTTATCCCCGTTCCGAAAGTTCCCGTAACGCTTCAATATTGTTAATATTGACTTTCTTTCCATCCACATTGGCGATCTCATCCCGTTCAAATTCCTTGAGGATCCGGATGGCACTGTCTTTCGACATGGCAGTCATATCTGCCAGGTCCTGGCGCGTGAGGGGGATATCGAAGGCAAGGGATCCGTATACCTTTTCTGAAAGATAGATCAGGGCATCGGCCATTTTCCCGTGCATTTGCTTTTGGGTAAGACTAAGGATTTTCTGAAAGGTCTCAAGGGTTTTCTGGTTGATATCGCTGATGAAAAGTTCTGTGAATTCGGAATTGCTTTTCAGGACTTTCTTGAAATTTTCCGCATTGATAAAACATACAATAGATTCCTCGAGTGCTGTAACGGTGTAGTGATTCCGGTTGTCGGTAAAGAGGCCCGGACCTCCCAGGATGACATGCGATGATACCAGGTTCAGCAGCAGGTTGCGCTGATCGTATCCTTCGATATAAACTTTGGCAAATCCCTGCACAAGGTTCGAGACATGCGTTAATATGGTTCCCTGCTTAATGATATTTTCCCCTGCCCGGAAGTGAACTTCAAACCGCTCTTCATTGAGAAGCTGAATTTCCTCCGGGTTCAAAAGACGGAAAAATTCCGATTTTGTGCTGCATTCTTCACAGCTTTTGCAAATCTTGGATCGTTGATACACAGTATGATAAATTATTAAATATCCTCCTTCAAATATACTTGAATTTATTTCTTCTGATGCATTACAACCCGACAAATGTCTATTTTAGAATCGATCTAAATCGATAGGATTCCCGAGTAACATCTTCGCATTTCAGAACATATTCATTCTTAAGACCGCATACACTATATTTACCTATAGTTATTTTTGTAACAGAAAATTTGAGCAACAGGTTAAATATAATTAAACCATGATCAAAAACAGAGCATCGATACTTAAGGTGTTAATTTTCAGTATAATACTTTCGGGTTTTTGTCTATACTCGTGTGAGAAATACACCTATGAACCCCCGGGGGTAAATCCAAATAAGGAATACAGTTTTCAGAATGACGTACTGCCGGTATTCGAAAACTGCCAGGCATGTCATCCGTCGAAGGCGAAACCCGATCTGTCCGCAGCTAATGCATACGAATCACTTGCAAAAGGTGGTTATGTGAATACTGCAAAACCTGAAGAAAGTGTGATTATCAAAAAGCTTGATAAGGGACATGGCGGACTCGACAAAACATCTCCCGGATATTTTAACATCCTTGGCTGGATCATACAGGGAGCCAAAAATAACTAATCCGATTCAAAAACTCAAAAACACTAAATATGAAAAGCATTTTTGCATTTATCCTCGGTCTGATGTTTATCGCTCCGCTATACGCCCAGGACGAAAATGAAGACAAGCCTGTACGGTCAACCTTTGAAACAACACTTCTTATCGAAAACCAGACCGTTGAGAGTCCATACCAGGGCGGACTTCAGTTCCAGATCCAGCACAGGTTCGGTACCGTAAAGAACGGCATCACGGATATTTTCGGTATTTACGCCCCTTCAAATATCAGGCTGGCCCTGGATTACGGGATCACCGACCGGCTTATGCTCGGTGTGGGATCCACGGCAAATTATAAATTGCAGGATCTGCAATGGAAGTATTCCATTTTGCACCAGACACGTGCCGGAAAAGTGCCTGTCTCTTTGAGTTATTATGGAAACGTGGTTCTCGATGCACGCAGCGAGGATAATTTCGGACCCGAAGAGAATTTCAAGAGTATCCACCGGTTTTCCTATTTCACGCAGCTGATCCTTGCCCGTAAATTCAGTGAGATGTTCTCCTTTCAGGTAGCGCCCGGCTTCATCTATTACAACAGTGTGGAAGAAGGGCTCAAAAATGCAAATGTCACTATTCATGCCGGCGGCCGGGCAAAACTCACCGGATCCCTTTCCATTCTGGCAGAATACGATCAGAACCTGACGAGCCAGGAAACTTTCGAACCCAAGCCGAATCTTGCCGCCGGAGTGGAGATAGGCACAGCGACCCATGCATTCCAGATATTTCTAACAAACTATTCCTCCATCATCAACCAGAGAAATCTGCTCTATAACGCCAATGATTTCACGGAGGGTGATTACAGAGTAGGATTTAATATTACCGTACGTTTCTGACCGGCCCCGTTATGAAGAAAACCAGAAAAACCCTTTTACCGCTCATACTCATTGCTGCAATAACATTCGGCCTGCTTATCAGATCTGCGCTGGCCGGTTTACAGGATGAGACACAGCCAACGGAAAAAGGGATCGGGAATTCGGCGTTTGCCGACGAGAATGAGAATTGCCTGAAATGTCATGGCGAAAAATTCTATACGCTCACTGATACTCTTTCAGGTGCAGAGAAGAGAGCCAATATGTGCATGGACTACCGTATTAACCGGGATGAATTCTACCACTCCGTACACTGGAGTTTCAGTTGTCTCGACTGCCATTCAGATGAATACAGGAATTTTCCGCATGCAATGAAACTGAGGTTTGCCGATTACTGGACCTGCCTCGACTGCCATGGATATGACGAAAATTTTGCCCAGTATAAGTTTGAGCAGATCGACGAGGAAAGTATGAAATCGGTGCACTACACGGCAACGGACGGAAATTTTTCCTGCTGGAACTGCCATGACCCGCATAGCTACAAGTTACTTTCGAGAAAAACGGAGAATGTCTCCGATATTATCGTTGCCACGAATAACATCTGTCTGCATTGCCACGGCAATGAAGAAAAATTCAGGCTTCTGTCCAATAAAGATCTCGGTAACGTTATCCCGGAACATGACTGGCTCCCTAACCAGGAACTTCATTTCCGGACTGTAAGATGTATTGAATGCCACTCACAGATGAACGACAGCCTCCTGATCTCTCACAATATCATGGCGGCTGACAGTGCAGTCAGGCATTGTGTGCAGTGTCATTCAAGCAATTCAATTCTTATGGGATCACTCTATAAGTTCAGGGCAAAGGAAAGCCGGAAGGAATACGGGTTTATCAACGGCGCGATCATCAACAATGATGCTTACGTTATAGGCGCCAACCGGAGCGGGCTCCTGAACATTGCCAGTATCTTGATTTTCGGATTGGTTTTGCTGGCTGTTGCGATTCATGTGATATTTAGATTGACACTCCGAAAAAAACACTGATTATGTCTGAAAAAATATATTTTTATCCGGTATGGTTGCGGATCTGGCACGGGCTGAATGCGATATTCATCCTCCTCCTCATATTTACGGGGATCAGCATGCAGTACTCAGATCTCAATTCCCCTTTTATAAAATTCGATGTGGCTGTTTCTTTACATAATTTTGGAGGAATTGCCCTCACGCTGAGTTATCTTTTGTTTTTCACAGGCAATATCGCCTTTGGGAATGGAAGGTTTTACAGGCTTAACTTCAACGGTCTCGGACAAAGTCTTTGGAAACAGCTAAGATATTATGCCTATGGAGTTTTCAAAGGTGAAGAATGCCCCTACCCGGTGAACCTGAACAGGAAATTTAACCCGCTTCAGAAAATTTCTTATCTCTTTGCTATGTATCTGGCACTGCCTTTGCTATTCATAAGTGGTTGGGCACTCTTATTCCCGGAATTTATTCTGAAAAAATTACTCGGATTTTCCGGAATTTTCCTGACGGCCCAGTTACATATTGTAATGGGATTTCTCGTATCGGTTTTTCTGATCGTTCATTTATATGTCAGTACAATGGGTAAGTCTCCCGTAAGCAACTTCAGGAGCATAGTTACCGGCTGGCAGGAAGTTCATTAATATATTTAACAAAAATTAAAAGATATGAAAAAGAATGCCTTAACTACCGCATGTGTAATGACTCTTGCTCTCCTGATGCTTATGTCATTCACCGTTATCCAGCAACAGCCCAAGCCATGGCCCGTTCCCGCTGAGTATAAAACCATGAAGAATCCGGTAAAGGCTGACGAGCAGTCTGTCACCGACGGTAAGATGCTGTATAACAGGAACTGCGCTTCCTGCCATGGAAAAACAGGTCTGGGCGACGGCCCTAAAGCAAGAATGCTTGAAACCTTTGCGGGTGATTTCTCGTCAGCTGATTACCAGAATCAGACCGATGGCGAAATTTTCTATAAAACAAAGGTCGGTCGCGATGAAATGCCTGCATACGATAAAAAGCTCAGTGAAGAGGACATGTGGAATATCGTAAATTATATGAGAACCTTTAAAAAGTAAACCTTTGCTTTTTTTTCCCGCCCCGGAAAATTTTCCGGGGTTTTTTTATGTCCACCCGGCAGCTGAACAGGGCAGATTTAGCGCCGTGGGGATGAGAACTACCAGGGATGTGAACTTTTGCCGTTTATTTGTCTTTATAAAGTCGATATAAGCTTATTAAAAACTAAAAATCGGGTACATTCCGTTTCGTTTTATGTATTTTTGTATGATTTTATAAAAAGGCAGATTAAGTGTGATGTCTAACCGTAAAATGTAATGATAATGAAAAGAATATTTACCCTATTGATAATTGGGGCGCTGAGTGTAGTCATGGTAAATGCACAATTGGATACTACCGGGTTATGGAGCTGGCAGCCTATGTATAATTCGATGACTTCATGGGAAGAAGGTGCTTTCAGTATGTACGCTACCGGACATCCCGACTATGGCTGGGGTGTTTACAATTCACAGAATCACAATATCGACGGAGATTCCCTGTTCATCATCAAGGGTATCGATGGTAAATACAGGGATCTTTATATCGAAATGAAATACAGTGTACAGGACTATTACATTTTCAGGTACACGGATATCGACGGGGGCGGTGAAATTTTTGAAAAAGCTCCCTGTTATGATTACACCGGGAAACTGTATCTGTACTATTCGTTCGAAACGGGGGAATTCATTGATCGTGAACCGCCAAAGGCGGAATGGGATTTTGTATTGACGAAAATGCATGATAATCTGCAGAATTACACTGTGACAGCCTTTCTTCTGAATGAAAAGGTGAAGGCATGCCTTTTTGATGCCGCCGATTCGGCAACCGCTTACAATGCCGCGCTTGCAGATACAACCGTATTTACCGATTCTCTTACCATCATTGGAAGTTCCTGGTACGAGTTATCCGGTTATTCCATCCTTCCTTTAAAGGACAGGGCCTATTTTATCAAAGATCTCAATAATAATATCTTCCGGATGAATGTTACCTATTTTGAAAGTGGGATGAGCGGAGATGGCCGTGTCGGGGTCAGGCTCCAGAAACTCTTCCCGGAACCGGGTGAGGTGGTGGAAGATACCCTTACCATGGGTCCAGCTTATGCCAATGATGTATATTATGGTTTATCATCCGGTACTGCAACACTGGCAGCACGGGATAACTGGGATATCGCATTTAAGACGGATGCGTTCAGTTCATCCATCATAACAAATGCCCCCATGGGTTTTGAACTCTATAGCTATCCCAAAGCGGATGAAACTGCCTGGGCAACCTATGGCACAGGCAACGAAGTTCCGAACAACCTTTCTCTCCTGGCTTATCCCAATCCCGTCAGGGATGTGGTAAACCTCAGAACGGAGAAGTTCAGGGCGGGCGACCTGCTTACTATAACCGTTACGGATATTTCCGGCAGAGTAGTCCTCAGGAGCAAAGCAACAGCTTCGGATGTGACGGTACTGAACCTCGACAGGCTTGAAACAGGGAGTTACTTTATCACTGCTACATCAGGCAGGATGACGGGAACGACCAGGATCATTAAAACCCGGTAATAAATCTGTGCAGGGGAGATATGAAGCGATTCATCGGTTTGATCATATACGTCGTTGTTTTTACATTTTCTGCCTTCCCGCAGGAAACGGCAATGATAAAACTTATTGACAAAGTCACGGGTGAGCCACTGCCTTTCGCTCACCTGTGCTTTGAGAATAAGTCGGTCAACCGGGAAACTTTCCAGATCTCCGATATTTCAGGTACTGCAAGCGAGGTAATCAACGGGAAAACCGTACTTGCGATTTCCATGCTCGGCTATAAAACCTTCCTCGATACCTTATATAATGGGGGAAGTTTTACATATAAACTCGAACCTACGGTTTTTGATATGGACGAGGTTATCGTAACGGCCCAGATCAAACCCCGCAAAGTGGATAATTCCATTTATAAGGTGAATATGATCAGTAACCTCGATATCCGGGAAAAAGCGGCCACGAACCTTTCCGAGCTTCTCGCTGATAAATTGAATTTCAGGATCACCCAGGATGCTGTTCTCGGATCAGGAATTACAATGAACGGTCTGAAAGGGGAACACATCAAAATACTTATCGACGGTGTCCCTGTTATCGGCCGGATGAACGGCAATATTGACCTTAGCCAGCTAAACATGAATAATGTGGACCACATCGAAATCGTGGAGGGTCCCATGTCGGTGCAATATGGTTCGAATGCCCTTGCCGGAGCCATTAATATCATCACGAGAGAGAATATGAGAAATTCCCTCACAGCGGGTCTCAACAGCTATTACGAGACGGTTGGCGTGTATAATTTCGACGGAAGTTTTACACTGAACAAGAAAAAACATTCCCTGGGCATGGATGCAGGGCGAAATTTCTTTGGAGGATATCCCAAACCTTCCGGCATAAGAACAAGGCTTTTCAAACCCAAGGAACAATATTTTGGCAATCTCTATTACCTTTATTCCACGGGTAATACAAAGATCAAAGCCGATGGCAGTTACTTCCGTGAGACCCTGCTTTCAAATGGTGCACCCGTTGAAGTTGGCGTTTATTACGGTCAGGCCACGGATTCCTATTTTTACACCGACCGCCTGACCGGTAAGTTGTTTTTTCAGCAAAAACTTGGAAATGGCAGCAGGCTCGATATCGTGAATTCCATAGCGGGTTACAGCCGGATAAAAAATACATGGATAAATGATCTCGTAAAGCTCAGGAAGTCCATCAGCCCGCTGCCGGAATTACAGGATACTTCCACCTTTCGCGATTATATGTCGAGAGGAACCTGGTCATATGCAGGGAAACGGGAGCGTTTAAGTCTACAGGCAGGTTATGATATCACGGTTGAGACAGGCACCGGCAAACGGATCCTTGATAATAAGCAGGTCATCGGGGATTATGCCGCCTTTACCGTACTGAATTTCAGCCTGCTCCGGAATTTGGAATTCCAGGGAGGCCTGCGCTATGCATACAATACCAGGTACGATTCACCACTGGTGCCTTCCCTGAACATCAAATACGCCCCTTCAGGCAGGCTGAATCTCAGGGCTTCCTATGTCAGAGGATTCCGCTCTCCCTCATTGAAGGAACTCTACCTGGAATTCCAGGACATCAATCACAACATTCTTCCCAGTCCGGATCTCCGTGCCGAATATTCGCATAACGTCAATGTTTCCGGTAATTACAGGTTCGATGTTTCCAAGAGTTTCTTCGATGTGGAAATGAACGGGTTCTATAATAAGATCGATAACAGCATTCAGCTGGCTCTCGTCGATTCCGCAACCAACCAGTACGGGTATGTCAACGTCGACGGGTACAGCACCAGCGGGGGTTCCGTAAGATTCAAATACAGGTTGCATCCGCGTTTCGAATTAAGTCTCGGGGAATCGGCAACCAATCATTATTATTATTTCACCGGTGAGAACGGGAGGGTGGAGGACAATGCCATGAGTTATGAATTTACGGCGGATATGAACTACGACCTTTTCCGTTCCGATCTTTTCGTGTCCGTATTTTATAAATATACAGGTAAATATCCGTTGCTCGCAGGCGAAGGAGATGATCTCCATTTCGGGATGGTAGATGCCTATAATACGATGGATATCACTTTAAACAAGTCGTTCATGAATCGCATGTTCACCGTCAGCACGGGGGTGAAGAATCTTTTCAATGTTACCAGTGTTTACAATGGGGGTGGTTCGGCGGGCGTTCACAGCAGCGGAGGCGATTCAAATGCCATTTCATGGGGGCGCTCTTTCTTTCTGAAGCTGTCCTATAATTTTGCAAAATACTAAGATGAAAAACCTGATAATTCCATATATACTGCTTGCCCTGTCTGTACTGATGCAATCCTGCTTCGAGGAAGATCAGCCTATGACTCCAAGGCCGCCGGGAGAAGAAACGGATATAGCCCTTCAGACTTCCATTTATGATAACCAGGTATATTTCGATTTCGGTACCGGGGAGGTCCGGGCCGAACATCCCAACGACAGCTGGGTAATGGCCTTTGATGCCTCGCCGGAGGGCTGGCAGGTCCTCGTCAATTCCGGAAACCTGCTTGCAGCAGCACCCACCGGAGTTTCTTCGTTTGATGAAGTGACTTCCATAACGGCCGCATCATCCTATTTTTTTGATGCATCCGACGGAAATCCCGACTCATGTGCCTTCAGCGCATGGCTCGACAGGTCGGTTGATCCGGCAAAACCTACGGGTGAGATCTTCCTTGTAGGACAGTACGACGGGATCAAATACCACCCGCAATGGAGGGTACGCATCGATTCAGCCGACAGCAGATCGTATACAGTTACCTGGGCAGGTATGAAAACAGAGCCGGTAACTATTACCATAATGAAGGATCCCGATTTTAATTTTATCCATGTCAAATTTGAAAATGACAGCCTTAAAACAGTCAGCATCGAACCGCCAAAGACGGATTGGGACATTCTCCTTTCGCAGTACGGAACGACGCTATATACCGACGATGGCATACCTACACCTTACTTCGTCAGGGGTGTGCTCCTGAATCCATACAAGACAGAAGCAGCCCTCGAGAGCTCGGTGCCTTTCGATTCCCTCTCCTGGGAGGCTGCTGCGGGACTGGATTATTCTTCCAGGAGGGATGCGATCGGGCACGACTGGAAGGAGCCGGTAATCAATTTCGAGACAAATTCAGCTGAATATTATGTTCGTAAAGATTCCGTTTTCATCATCCACGATCATGAAGACCGGTATTTTAAAATGCATTTTTTGAATTTTTACAATGCAAATCATGAAGCCGGGTTTCCTGAGTTTGAATATTTGGAGCTTTGAGATGGTTTGAGATGGTTTGAGAGAAGAGGAACACGGATTTGACGGATTCCGATGGCTATCGGAACGGATTTTCACGGATTTTTTAATATGGTTTGAGATGGTTTGAAATGGTTTGAAATGGTTTGATGTGTTTTCAGATTGTTTCAGTGGTTGCAGGTTGTTCGTTTTAGAAGATTCTTTTCCCCGGAGGGGATCCATTGTATTAGCCACGGTCACGCCCGTGGTAAGGAGGACGCACGCATCGAACCCCGGAGGGGTTTAATAATTATGTATCAGGTAGTTTCAGATGGTTTCATATAGTTTAAATAGGTTGAAAATCTTCATCCGTGAGAATCCATATTTATCCGTCCAATCCGTGTTCCTCTTCCACTTCACCAAATCACCGAATCACCAAATATTCTTCATCCGTGATTATCCGCACAAATCCGTCCAATCCGTGTTCCTCTTCCTCTTCCTCTTCCACTTCCACTTCACCAAATCACCAAATCACCAAATCACCAAATAAATGAAACCCATACTAATCGCAGGCTCTTCGCTCGTAACCGTGGCTCTCGTTCTTTATACCATTTCCTATTTTAAGTTTCACAGGAGAAAGAGCATTACAAAACAGATCCTCAGCTTTCAAACCATTGCATTGTTTTTTGACATTGCGGCCACAACGCTGATGATCATCGGTTCGGAGAACAGTCCCTTCACCCTGCATGGGATGCTTGGATATTCGGCTCTAATGGTGATGATCCTCGATACTTCCTTTTTCTGGCGAAAACGCAAATCCGGGTCCTATGGCTGGCTAACGAAGTATTCCACGGTTGCCTGGATATGGTGGGTAGCCGCATATGTCACTGGCAGCGCTATTGCCATGTCCTGAAGCAAATGACTGGATGGGGCGGAGAATATTGAACACGGATTTGCACGGATTGCACGGATTCCGGTGGCTATCGGAACGGATCCATTGAGTTCGTTAAGTGATATGATCTCCGGACTTCTTTATTCAATCATCCGTATTAGTACTCTATCGTTCAACCCGCTTCACTCTCGGTACACATTCATCCTGATTTTTACCCGAAACCCATAAAAAAATCCCCGGCCAACCGGCCGGGGATCCAAAATTTTACTATCTATACTTTTCTCTCAGTTAAAAACTTCAATTGAATTTTGCAGAAGAGCTTTCACATAAGCAGGGTTATGAATACCCATACTTCTGTCTTCTTCAACAAGATAGAAATTCATAAGGGCACCGGCCTTTTTGTTGGGAACAACAAGAGGTTTGGAACCTGAAGCTTTTACGAGTCCGTCGGCATCATTGAGAATACCGTCGGCAACGAGATCAGCGCGGAGTTCTTCAAGGAGACTTTCGACTTCAGCACGGGAGTCATGGTAATCGAAGTCCTCGATGTTTGAATGACATTTTTGGCAGCCTCCAATCAGGTCAACCGGCCCGTGAGAATCATAGGTCATGTTGAAAGTATGCCCGCCGGCGACTGCGCCGAAAGGATCAGCCATATGACAGGTAACGCAGCCTGCATCGTGATGGGTTGCATTGGCGCCGGCCTGGGGATAGGAAGCCGATCCTGCAATTTCATAACCACCTGTTCCCCAAACCATTGCAGATTGCGGACCATGATGCGGCCCCCAACGGTTTGAGGTGATGGAGATGTCGGCATTGGCTTCTGCCAAACTGGGCATCGGAGAGGGGATCCTCGGCTGATGGCAGCTTACGCAGACATTGCTTTTGCCAAGATCTACGGTAACACCATTAATCCACATGTCAACAGGATCCTGACCCCTGAGAGCAAAATCGGTACTGTCGTAGTTTTCGTGGATCATGTGGCAGGTGCGGCAATTGGCCGGAACCGGATTGGTTACGTCGCTTGCTGTTGCCTGTGCACCGGTTGCGAGAACTTCCAGGTACCCCTGATGGGTGTGGCAGGGAGCACAATCCGTAGTGCTTCTTTCAAAGGTTGCGCCGGTCTGATGGAGTGAATTCGCGGTCTGTGTCATTTTTGCCAATACAGTAACCTTATCGTTATGGCACTGAATACAGGTTTCACTGGCATCCTGACCGGCCGGTCCTGCGGGTCCCTCGCATGAGGTTAGGAAACTCATTCCTATCCCCACAGATAAAATCAACATCGCCGCAGCGAAGGTAAAGGAGAATCTTTTCATATTAATCCGTGTTATTTAATTAACATTAAAACATTCTAAAAGTACACTCTTTATTGAAATATTTCGAAGTAAGGATGGTGATATGCATTAGTTTTATGAACGATATAGAGTGTACTGTGAAAAGATTAACATCAACTTACAAAACGATATATATCGTTAAAAAAACCGATGCATGCACAACAACCTGTTTCTGTGGATGCCCCGGAAGCAAGAAAAGATGTTTTATTGTATCTTCAGGGGTCGGACAGGGATGGATTAAGGGTAATTTATTTTTCATCTAACCGGTAAGCAGGATAATTTTCACCGCCGCGAGTCCTTTAATAGAATTTTTTAGATGTATTTTTGATCGTACTCCCTGTTTAAATCTACTGACTAAAACCCGGATCACATGAAGAAAACTACTCTTATTGCCCATAAAGGATACCGTTTTGTCGCACTGGCCTGCTTACTTTTCCTCGCAGCAGGAACTGCCCGGTGGATGGGGATCATTCCGGGAAATGCTTCAGCTGGGGTGCGATCCGGTAACCCCGTCCTTCCACTGAAGGATGTTTATAAGGATTATTTTACGATCGGTGCGGCTGTTACTGTAAGAACCTTATCGGGTCCGGATACCGCGATCCTGATCAAACATTTCAATAGCATCACCCCTGAAAATGCACTGAAACCTGCACCTGTCCATCCCGGGATCGACAGGTACGACTGGACCCGGGCCGACCGGATCGTAAATTTTGCTCTCGGGCATGGTATGAAGATCCATGGTCACGTACTCGTCTGGCATGAACAGGCGCCGGAATGGATGTTTCTCTCGGAAGGAGGGAAGGTGTCGAAAGAGGAACTCCTTAAGAGGATGCATGATCATATTTTCACGGTGATGTCGAGGTACAAAGGGAAAATAGGCGCCTGGGATGTGGTGAACGAGGCAGTGGCTGACAACGGACCCGGAATTTACCTCCATAATGAATGGTATGACATCTGTGGTGAAGATTATGTTAAACAGGCATTTTTATATGCCCGTGAAGCGGATCCGGATGCCCGTCTTTTTTATAATGATTACAATATCATCCGGCCGGAGAAAAGGGAACGCATTTTTCAAATGCTGAAATCCCTGCTGGATGAAAGGGTTCCGATCGATGGCATTGGCATCCAGGGACACTGGTCCGTATTCGAACCGTCACAACAGGAACTGGATGATGCAATAAGCCGCTTTTCATCACTCGGCCTTGAGGTTCAGATAACCGAACTGGATATGTCTGTTTATAAGTGGGAGAAGGACCGGAGACAAAAACGGGAAGGTGAAGCGGATGATCTTACCCCTGAGATGGAAGCGATGCAGGTTGACCAGTACGGGATGATCTTCAGGACTCTCCGTGCTCATAAGGACGTTGTGGGCACGGTCACTTTATGGGGGATCAGCGACAGCAACTCCTGGCTAAACTATTATCCTGTCAGAGGGAGGAAGAATTACCCCTTGCTTTTCGACAGGGAAGGGGAGCCAAAGAAGGCATTTTACGAAGTGACCCGGTTCTGAAATTTGCAGACGGCAATACCCTTTCGCAGATCCGGTTAAAACAAAAAAACGAATGGATAAACTGAGTGCCTTAATTAATCCCGCGCCATATGATACATAATAAATTTAGTCTGCTGGGTCTCTCCCTGATTTCGGCAATGGTTTCAACGGGTTGTTCCGGCTTAACACACAAAGAGCCGCTGCATCCGAATGTCATATTCCTCCTGACGGATGATCAGGGATATGGTGATATGGCGTGCCACGGGAACCCATGGATCGAAACGCCGAATATGGACAGGTTATATGCTGAAAGTGTCCGCTTCACCAATTTTCATGTAGGGACCACCTGTGCTCCCAGCCGGTCGGGACTGATGACGGGGCAATATTGCAATAAAGTGGGAGTCTGGCACACCATCAAAGGGCGTGAAATTTTGGATGCGCGTCAGCCCACCCTTGCCCGGGCTTTTAAAAGCGGGGGATATGTCACCGGAATTTTTGGTAAATGGCACCTGGGTGATAATTATCCTTATCGTCCCATGGACAGGGGGTTTGACGAATCCCTGGTTCTCAGGGGCGGTGGAGTGGGGCAGGCTCCTGATTACTGGAACAATGATTATTTTGACGATACCTATTTTCATAATGACAAACCTGAAAAATTCACCGGATATTGTACGGATATCTGGTTCGATAATGCCATGAAATTTATCAGGGCAAACAAGGAAAAACCCTTCTTCTGCTACCTCCCCACCAATGCACCGCACAGCCCTTACAGGGTTGCTGAGCGTTATATTGCGCCATACCAGGATAACGATTCCATTCCGGACCCCGTATTTTATGGAATGATTGCCAATCTGGATGAAAATATAGGCAGGCTGCGCAATTTCCTGGAAAAAGAAGGTCTGGCTCAAAACACCATTCTTGTCTTTATGACCGATAATGGTACGGCTGCAGGAGTCAGGCTGGATAAAAACGAGCGGGTCATACTAGGATTTAATGATGGGATGAGCGGGAAGAAAGGTTCCGTCCTTGAGGGCGGGCACCGGGTTCCTTTTTTTATTCATTGGGAATCGGGAGGGATGAAAGAAGGACGCGATATCAGCAGGATTACATCATTCGTCGATTTTATGCCCACGATGCTGGACCTTTGTAATGTGAAAGCTCCGGAAGGCGACACATTTGATGGTATAAGCCTTGTACCGCTGATCAATGATCCGGATCATACCTGGCCCGAACGCACTCTGTTCACCGATACCCAGCGTGAGGAATTTCTCGAGAAATACAAGGATTATTGCGTCATGACGGATCAATGGCGTTATGTATATGACCATTTGTATGATATCAGGAACGATCCCGGAGAATTTACCGATGTTGCTTCTGCCCACGCTGATGTCGTTGCACGGCTTAAGATTGCTTATGAGGAATGGTGGGAAAAGGTGAGTGTAAATAAGGACCGGGTGAATGCCATTGTATTAGGGGCTGAACAGGCCCCCGAAGTAACCTTATCTTCGCATGATCTGCATGCAACCGACGGTTATCCGGCATGGTCCCAGGATATGGTACGACTTGGGACAGGGGTAGTGGGGCATTGGGCGGTTGAGGTGGTAAAAGACGGAAAATATGAATTTGAATTAAGACGATGGCCGAAGGAATCGGGATTGAAACTGGGGGATCCGGCTCCCGCGGGTGATCCTGTTCCCGGCGATAAAGCCTATCCTGAAGGGAAAGCATTGGACCTGGTAATGGCTTCGATACGGATCGGTGATCGGCAATCCACTGTCAAAGTCGAAAGATCAGATTCCTCTGCAAATTTCATCATGCATTTAAACAAGTCCGTATACGAACTGGAATGCCGGTTCGTTGACAGAGATGAGGTAGCGAGGGCTCCTTATTATGTTTATGTAACTCATCTGAAAGATGAATAGGCCGGGATCCCCGGCCTATATTCCTGTCTGTTTATAATAAGGAGAAGAAATGCCGGTTTATGATCTGTCAGAAGCTTCGTGTGGTAAGGATCACTCTATCCGCTGGATACTGCGCTGCCGCATCGTTTTCGGCGGTAATGAAAACACGGGTTGGCTTTACTGACGATACGGTCTTTAAGTCCACCTTAAGTGTTTTCGAAAAAAGACTTGAGCTGGAATTGATCTTTCCGATATTTTCTGTCCGGTCGTTTTCAGTATCCATCCATACCACATAAGTGTTTCTCGCCGGATCCAGCTTTTCGGGTTGAGCCAGGTTCACCACGCTGACCCGGATGAGATAATTGTCATTTTTATCTTGTTTGATGGATACCGAGCCTTCGGCTGCCGGGACAATAGATGAACTCAGGAAGGTTGCCTTTGTTGCGCAGGAAGACATGAGGATCATCAGGAGGACTGTTGTCAGCGTTACCAGGAGATTGCTTCCGGATTTTTGAGTAGATCTTGTTTTCATATGAACAGGTTTAAGTAAATGTAATCACTTCTTTCATACTGTTAAACAATTCAAAACCAAAATATTCAAAGTTTAGAATAAAAAAAAATCTCCGTGTTATTTATCAACCTCCATTTACAGCTTAATTGTTTCCCGGTTAATTTTTCCAAAGGACGAACGATTTGAAAAAACTATTTTTTTTTGATCAAATGCATTTAATCCATTATAAAAGGATAATTTTTTACTGCTGAAGGTCAAAAAAGGGGGTAATAGTCCGGTTTTTTTAACTTGTTTTTAACGTATTAAATACATAATTTTCATAAACGCTTGAAAGAATTTGTGAGCCGGAAAAAAGAAAAAGCGGCTGAACCTGGTGCTAAGTAATATCAAATATTTTCGCGTGCATTAGTCTGTTATACTGTTAGTTGCGTTAAATAAACGTGGGACTGACGAGACGGAAGTTTATTTTTAAATCAGTGATGAAAATCGCCGGAATTTGTTTTGTACCCGAATTTTTACTTCAACTTCCTTTCATCTTTCGAAACTTATAATTCCCTGCATTTTATGAAAGCCTCAATTCTCAGCTTTACCTGTTTTATATTGCTTATAGCAACTTCGTGTGTGACCAACAGAAAACTCACATACCTTCAGGAGGAAGGAGAGAGCCGGAAGGTGATTCCATCGGTCGCTCCAGAGGCTTATAAAATTTTGCCTTATGATAATCTTTATATACGTGTAGTGACACCGGATCCTCAATTTTCAGCCATGTTCAACAGCCTGCCTGTCGCCAGCTACAGTATGAGCCTGACGGAGCAGACTGCCGACTTGATAAGTTACAATGTTGATAAGGATGGCAATATAGAACTGCCCTTTGCAGGAAAGATCAATGTAGCGGGCAAAACTATGGAAACAGTAACAGCTGAGGTTGAGAGGGTACTGAAGGGTTATATTTCCGACGCGGCGGTTACGGTAAAACTCATTAATAATTATGTTAGCCTTGTGGGTGAAGTTCAGCATCCCGGTCGGTATCCCATCTATAAGGATCGATTGAATGTTTTTCAGGCGCTGGCTATGGGTGGGGATCTCAGTGAGTTCTCCAACAGGCAGAAAATTCAGGTTATCCGTCAGACAACCGAAGGGAACAGGATTGAAGAATTTAATCTCACAGACAAGAGCATTATGTCGTCGGAATTTTTTTATGTTATGCCGAATGACGTGATTTATGCCAAACCGATGAAGGGGAAATTTTTTAAGATGAATGAGTTCCCATATACGGTAATTCTCAGCACGATTACCACCTTTGTTTTGTTTTGGAATGTACTTCAATAGTTAGTATTTGGTGAATCAACCTAAAATTGAAGTAGGTTTAAGATGTAAGGAAGAAGATTTGAATATCTAATTAGGAATGGTAATAAAATTCAATAATTAGGGAGCAATAGAAGCCAATTTATGCTGATCACTTAGTTCAGAAAGGTCTGGCAGATACTTCGAGATAGTTTTTTAGGGATGAGATTCATAAAATTCTGAAATAATTACTACCATGTATGATAAGAACTTTTCCCAGCCTGGAAATCAAATGATGAAAGCTAAAAGTGAAGATTTACAAGATTTGAAAAAAATAATCCGCATTTTTATGTCAAAATGGTACTTTTTTTTGATTGCGTTAATTCTGACCATTTCTGGCGCTTATTTTTATGGCTCTAACTTTATTCCTACTTATAGAGTTTCAACAAGTATTTTGATTGAGGAGGAAAATAAGGGTTTTTCATTAAAAGATAATCAGTTACTCGAAGGCTTCGGCCTAGGTCAGGGAATGAAAAATCTGGATAACCAGGTTATGATCCTCTCATCGAGAACCCTCATCGCAAAGACCTTGGATGCTCTAAATCTGTACTATGATTATTATCATAAAGGTTTATTTAACTCGATTTCCTATTATCCCAATTCACCTATAAAAGTAATACCTCTCGAGCAAGATAACATGCCGACGGATATCGAGTTTACTTTTAAATATCTTAATGACAATAAATTTATACTCGATGCTGCTTCTAACGATTACTTCGAGTTGCACAAAATAGCTTCATTTGGAGAAGTAATTGACACTCCACAAGGACAATTTCAGATTGAAGAGACGAATGTTGAGAGTTCTTTAAAATATGAAGGAGCTGAAATTACGTTCATAATTCACAGTCATAAAAGTTTGATTGATAAATATAAGGAGAGCTTAAAGATCGATCCGGTTTCTAAATTAGGAACTGTATTAACACTTAGCATCATGGGAACAAATGTTGACATGAATATCGACTTTTTGAATACGCTCACGGATATTTTTCTAAATAATTCACTGGATAAGAAGAATCAATTAGCCATCAGGACTATTCAATTTATTGATGACCAGCTTATCGGCATTTCGGATTCTCTGGTTATAACAGAAAAAAAGCTCCAACAGTTCCGTTCAAGAAACAAAGTCATGGATCTGTCAGCTCAGGGTGAAGTAATCATAGATCAGGCCATGAATTTGGAAAATGAAAAGGCAAGACTTGATATCGAGGCGAATTATTTTGATTATCTGGCTGAGTATCTGGCTAAGGACACTGCAAATGAAGTGCCCATTGCTCCAGCCACAATAGGCATAACCGATCCGGGCCTGACAAGGTTGGTGGCCGAGCTCGCTGACCTGCAGAATCAATTATATAGTAGGAGTATGGGTGATAAAAATCCCCTTCAAACGCAGCTTGCCCAGAAAGTCTATACCACCAAAAGAGCTTTAAAGGAAACCCTTAATGGCTTGAGAAGGGCTAATAACCTGGCAAGGAATGAAAATCAAAGTCAAATCCATATTATCAATGCAAGAGCTACTGAGTTGCCTGTGACGGAAAGGCAACTCCTGGGGATCGAGAGGAAATTTAAACTGAATGATGAACTTTATACCTTCCTGCTTGAAAAAAGAGCCGAGGCACAAATACAGAAAGCATCAAATATGCCGGATAACGAAATTATCGATGCATCTGTATCAGATGCTATTCCGACAAGTCCCAGACCGCTGATTTTATATTTCTTAGCGATATTGGCAGGAACAGGTATCCCATTCCTTATTATATCATTCGCCGATGTATTTAATACTAATATAAGAACAGAAAGCGATATCAGTAATATTACAACTATTCCTATTATAGGACATATTCCACATAATGCCTCAAAAAAAGAAGCTATTGTACTTTCTGAACCTATCTCACTTATTACAGATGCTTTCCGATCCCTTCGATCACGCTTGCAGTTTTTTATGAAAGAACAAATGTCCTCTGTCATTCTTATCAGCTCTTCAATGGCCGGAGAAGGAAAATCATTCACTGCAATAAATCTGGCATCAGCTTATAGTTTGATGGGAAAAAGAACTATTCTTGTTGATTTTGATTTGAGAAGGCCAAAAATTCATAAGGAATTCAATCTTTCAAATAATTCAGGTTTCACATCATGGTATATTGGAAATGAGGGATATACAGAAATAATCCATAAAATTAAGTATCAAAACCTTTCCGTTATAACATCGGGTCCAATTCCGCCAAATCCCGCTGAATTATTAGCTTCGGAAAAGACGACTGAATTTATAAAATTCCTTAGAGAAAGGTATGAGTGTGTTATCATTGATTCATCACCGATTGGTGTTGTGCCAGATATTTTTCACATAGCTAATTTAGCCGATACATGTATATTAATTATTAAATTTAAGAAAACGATAAAGTCACTTCTCGTAAATACAATTAAGGAATTAGAAATTATAGAGGTTAAAAGTATAAGTCTTGTTATTGATGATATAAAATCAAATGATCGAAATTATAAATACAGGGGAAAATATAAGTATAATTATCAATCAATAAATGACAAAGTTACAAATATAAAAAATAACATCAAGCTCGAAGCACTGCAAAAATAATTTTGGTGTTGTAAAACTTAATTCTTAACTAAAAAGCATATTCTCAAAAATGTTAATCGGCCGAAAAGATCTACTCTGGAACTATGCTTCGACAATATTGAAAATATCCGCTTCGGCCTTTCTATTACCCCTAATTTTAAAAATGATGCCTTCTGAGATGGTTGCGATCTGGTCTGTGTTTATTACGATTACGGCTTTTTCAGAATTACTGGATTTTGGTTTTAACCCTTCATTCACTAGAAATGTAACTTATATATTAAGCGGAGTAAAAACACTTAAGGTAAATGGTTTCGAGTCTGTTATAAACCCTAATCAAATAGTCGATTATAGCCTCTTAAAGGGTTTAATTATTGCTATGCGATGGTTTTATCTACGCACAGCATTAATATTATTATTACTTTTTTTGACGATAGGAACATATTATATACATAATCTATTGCTAACTTATCAAGGTAATCATCTTGAAATTTATATTGCTTGGTTTTTGCTTTGTTTTATCAATACCTATAATCTTTTCACACTTTACTATGATTCTTTATTGCAAGGTAAGGGTTTAATAAAAAAATCCAAACAAATTCAAATCATAGGTCAAGTGATTTATTTACTAATAGCTGCATTGTTTATTTTATTTGGTTTTGGATTGATAGCTATTATTTCTGCTCAAGCTGCCTCCGTTATTATAATAAGATGGTTATCTTATAAAACATTTTTTACTACTGAATTAAAAGGCAAATTAAAAAACTTACAGATCCATCCTCAACAAAATATTATAAAAAAAATTTATCCTAATGCGTTTAAAATAGGTTTAACTTCGCTTGGAAGTTTTATGGTTACAAAATCTGCTATATTAATTGGATCAATGTATTTATCTTTAGATGCAATTGCAAGTTATGGTATCTCGTTCCAATTAATTGCTGTTATTGGAGGAATGGCTACTATTTACGTAAATACCTTTCAACCCAAAATTGATCAATTGCGAATAAAAGGAAATAATTTTGCTATTAAAGAACTATACTTGAAAGGTAAAATAGTTCTTTTGTTTACTTATTTAATTGGAGGTTTAACTTTAATAATTTTTGGGGAAAAAGTTTTTATTATTATTGGTAGCCGAACACAATTATTATCTCATTCTTTAATCTTAGCTGCAATCATCGTTTCTTTTTTAGGAAGTAACCATGGCATTGCGGGATTGATATTACTTTCAAAAAATGAAGTTCCATTTTTTAAAGCATCATTGATTTCTGGCTGCGTAACTATAATATTATTATTGCTATTATTTTATTTAATAAAGCCAAGTTTGTGGATTATGATTGCAGGACCTGGTATCGTTCAAGCTGCTTATCAAAATTGGAAATGGCCACGTATAGTTAATAAAGAACTTGAAGTCACTCAAAAAGATCGATCGAATGCATTTTCTGGAATTTTAAATTTTAAATTTTATCCTTAAAAAATTGTTAATAAAATAAACTGCCTATCCCTTTCGGTCAAGTTCATTTTATAACTCTTTAAAAGGTTGAGGAGTAGTGTCAACCGACTATGAAACCAAAGTAATAAAGGTTTTTTTATCCCATGAAAAATTATTTTTCCTTTATAGGCGCTTGATAAACACAAGAAAAACAATGAATCAAATTTTGCTCTGTCAGCTAGTAATTGTTACTGTTTTTAAATTTCAGACGTAAATAGACATTTGGCAATCTAATTTCAATATATAATTCCAGCAATCTTTGACGTTCTTGAATTGTGCTAAGAATTCTTGAAAAAATTTCAGATAATGCT
The DNA here is from genome assembly GCA_963771005.1 of uncultured Bacteroidales bacterium. Taxonomy (GTDB): domain Bacteria; phylum Bacteroidota; class Bacteroidia; order Bacteroidales; genus DASQZK01. The sequence continues at coordinate 776,849 of CAVYRO010000002.1, read as the reverse complement.
CATTATGACTCATGCGCAAAGGTGTATCTATTACTTGACCGAAAGGGATAGGCAGTTAAAATAAAATTAATATTCGATTTTATATAATTAGTAAAAAGAGTATTTTAGAGTATAATTGTAAAAGTGAATCGTATTAATTTCAACCTTATTTAGCGATAAATTAATTGCATATCATGTCTAAATATATTCAAGTTTTATTTATTTTCTGTTTAGTTTTAATTTCTCTCAATTTCTTTGATAGTAAGTTTTTAGACATTACTGTTATTAAATATGTACGATATATATATATAATTTTTGTCATCACTATTTCATTGCCATTTTTTTTTTCCGCGAAGGGGGGATTCGTGTTGCCGTTACAATTGATTACACTATCTATTATTTTGTCTATTATATTTACTAATCTTACTTGGAGACAACCTTTATCCTTTAGTATCTTAGCGGCTCTACCGTATTTATTATGGCCAGTATTTTTTTATTTAATACATTATGAATTTTCTGTCAGATCGATCGAAAAGATCGTCATTATTTATGGAATATTGTATATAATATTTTATTTTTTTCAGTTTACACATTATGGAACAGTATATTTTGGATGGGATGAAACATTTGAGTGGAATAATGGATTTCCGAGGATCGTATTTCCGGGTGGAGGTGTTTTTTATTTGACTGTTTTTATGGCATTAACAAAATTTACTTTTCAAAGTAAACATCAATGGTTTTGGTTCATATTATTAATTGCCGGTTTGGTCATAACATTTTTACAATTAACAAGGCAGTTTATTATAGCAATTTTAATAATCTATTTTATTCATTTTGCTAAAGATCTAAAATTATATAAAAAAGTTACACTATTTCTTTCCATTATGGGAATAATTATTTTTATTTATTCATCACAAAATTTTATTATTCAAAGTCTCAAGGAAAGGCAAAAAGTTACCTCTGGTGATGGTGTTGAGGATTTTATCCGAGTTAAGTCTGGAATTTATTTTCTTTCTGAGTTTTCGAATAAAAATATAAATAAAATTTTGGGAAACGGAGTCCCTTATTCCGATAAATCCGCGTATGGTATATTTTACCAACGTCTGAATCAGTTTGGATATTATTTTTCTGATGTTGGGCTAATCGGACTCTATGCACAATTTGGAATTTTAGCCGTAATAGGATATGTACTAATTTGGATAAAAAGTTTTAAGATACCTCTTGACCGAGAGTATTATTATCTTAAATATTATTTATGGTTTCTTCTCATTACTAGTTTAACTTCTGATTCATCTTATACTCATAAGTATATAATATCTACCGTATTTGTATTGTATTGTTATCAAGCAACTTATAATAAGGAAAATATAATTAATAAAAATAGATATGCACTTTTTAATGCATCGAATTAATATTTATCATTGTCATAATTTATATTATCAACTTATATTTTTATAAATATGACTAGACGAATTAAATATTCAATAGGTATTCCAACATTTAAGTCACAATTCTTACATGAGTGTATATCCAGTATTCTAAACCAATCCTTCTCTGATTTAGAATTAATTATTATCAATGATTGTTCCCCACATCCGATTGATGAAGTAATAGGACAATTTAATGATATAAGAATTAGGTATTATAAAAATACCATAAATGAAGGCGCTCAGAATGTGGTAAATAATTTTAATAAATGTCTAGAAAAAGCGAATGGTGAATTTTTTGTATTAATGGGTGATGATGATAAGTTAGAAGTAAATTACTTGGAAGAATTTAATAATTTGATTTTTAGGTTTCCTGGTTTGGATATATACCATTGTCGAAGTAAAATTATTGATGAAAATTCGCAACCTATTATTTACACACCTTCATGGCCCGAGTATGAATCATTATATGACAACATCTGGCATCGTATCAATTTTTATCGTATTCAATATATCTCTGATTTTTTATATAGAACGGATTCATTACGAAATAGAGGCGGATTTTTCAATCTACCACTTGCATGGATGTCGGACGACATAACCTCTTACATAGCAATGAATGGTAAAGGAGTGGCTCATACAAATATTCCTCTGTTTAATTATAGGATGAATAATCATAGCATCTCTTTATCTGGTAGTGTTTACTTAAAAATGGACGCCATAAAACTTGCAAATCTATGGCTAAAAAACTTTCTTTTAAGTGAACCTTTTTTGTATGAAGATAAGATAATTTATAAAAATTTATTTTTTGCAATTGAAAAATACATTAAACTAAGAAAGATTTCTACAATTTCTCAATCTTATAATGCTGGATTATTCTTGCATTTTATATATTGGTATATACATAAAAGAAAATACAATATAAAGATGATTGAATTGATTTATTCTGTTATTGAGTATTTCAAACAAAAAAAGGTAAAGACAATCATAAATGTTAATTCTTACAATTAATTATTTTAATAGTAAAATTTAAACAATTGTATACTGAATATGAATAAAATAGTATGGATAACCGCTGATTATTTCTTAGATGTAGATATAAAACCCATACAATTGCTATCGAAGATTTATTATATTGAATGGCAAATTATATCAAATCAACAAAATCGTCGATTTGATGAGAATTATTTATATAAGTTTATATTTTCTAAAGATATTAATATAACATATCACCAGGTTAATTTTCGTTTTAGAAGTCTGAAGTTCATTCCGTTTTATTGGAGCTTATGTAAAAAAATTAAAAATATTAATTGCGAGCTTGTTTATTTTAATCTGACAGGTTTTCCTTATTTTGCTTTTGTCGGGGCCTTATTATTAGATAAGGATAAAACATTGATGGCTATTCATCAAGCAATATCACATGAAGGTATGAGATATAGAAAATTTTATGACTTATATCTTTTTTTTCTTTACCGATGGTTTAAGCATTTTAATTTTTTTTCTAAATCTCAATATGAAATATTTGCCAGGAATAATTATGAGAAAATTGTTTCAATCGTTCCATTGGGATTAAAGGACTTCGGCTCATCAAACGCTACTTTACCGGAGGACAGAATTGTATTTCTTAATTTTGGATCTATTATAAAAAACAAAAATATTGATTTGCTAATTAAGGCTGCCTGTAATATATATGAAAAGGGGATAAAGGGCTTTCTTATAAAAATTGTTGGACATTGTGATGATTGGAGTCAATATGAAGCGTTACTAAAATTTCCTGAGATTTTTAATCTGCGAATAGAAACTATCCCCAATGAGGATATTCCCGATTTGTTTTGCAGTGCACATTATTTAGTTCTTCCATACTCTGCTGTCAGCCAGAGCGGTGTCTTAAAAATTGCATATTATTATAATGTACCTGTCATTACTTCTGATCTTGATGAATTCAAAAATGAAATTGAAGACAATATCACAGGATATTTGTTTAGTCGTTCAGAAATAAAATCATTAGAAAATACTATGATCAAAGCGATTTTAGATCATAAAATAATGTATCAAAAATTAAAAATGAATCAGTTGCAATATGTAATGGACAACTTTTCTGATATCCAATTAAGGGAAAGATATTGTTCAATGTTTAATTCGATGATTCTATGAACATAAAAAAAATATTAAGCAAGTTATTAAACAATTATATGTTTTTTTTGAAATTAAGGCTTTTCTATGAAATCCTGAATGAGTTTATAATTCTTTCAAAATATTTGGGTGCTGTTTATACGAGGAATGACAGATTGAAATTTGAAGCCGAAATATTAATCGCCAGCCATGCCATTGAAAAAGGATTGTCATTACCCAATCCGACAATAGGTTTCGGAGAAAAAAATATTAATCAATTGATAGATGCTTTAGAAATTTATGTAAAAAAATTTAATGACACTGCATTTATAAAGAAAAATATTGCCATTCTTGATGCGTATTTTAATTTCAATCGTAAAGCTGGATATTTAAATACTCAGTTATTTGAGAAATTCTGTTCAATTTCGTCAGAGAGGATAACTTCGGATGACTTAGGAGGATTCGAAATGGTATATAAAAATGATATTTTAAAATATTCTCAAATTAATTTTGATTTATTTACTCGTTCACGATATTCCGTTCGGGACTTTTCAAAAGAACCCGTAAATCAAGATATAATTATAGCGGCATTGGAGATTGCAAAGAAAACCCCAAGTGCATGCAATCGACAACCATGGAAAGTCTATATTTATAAAGATCAGATTAAAAAAGAAAAAATTTTACATTGGCAAATGGGTTCGAGAGGCTTTTCGCATTTAATTGATACGGCCATTATTGTTACAAGCTCGCTAAAATATTATTTTACCGGAGAGATACATCAAGCTTATGTCGACGGTGGTCTCTATGCTATGAGTTTAATATATGCATTCCATTCCTTGGGAGTTGGTACGATTCCAATGACTCTTGCAATGACATCACCTAAAGTAAAATATTTGTACAAAGAGTTTAGTGTGGAAGAAGGTGAGCTTCCAATTTTGCTAATTGGCATAGGATCTCTTAAGGATTCCTTTAAAGTCGCAGTTTCTGAAAGAAAAGATATTTCAAATTATGTGCGATATATTTCCTAGTCGACTGAATAAATCGGATAATATATGAAAATTGGCATTTTGACATATTTCGGGGAGTCTAATCCTGGAACCGTATTACAATCATATTCCATGTACTTGAATATTAATAAACTATATAAAGGTGAAGCGAGAGTTGAAGTGATTAATTATCACTCTTTTAAAAGGAATGATCGGCCATTTTTATCAGGAGCAACCATAAAGAGTATTTTTAAAGACCTAAAACGAAATATGAAATATAGGAAATTTAATAGATCATGTTACCCATTATCTCATCCCTATTTGTATTCAAAGAATTACAATGCTGCAAAATTCTATATTGAAAAGCAAAATTATGATGTCATTTACATAGGAAGTGATACTTTATTGGAATTACATCGTGTAAAAAATGGACTTACAATATTTTGGCTCCCACCCGAGATAAAAGCTAAAAAAATAATGGTTGCTGCATCATCTCGTGATACGCAATTCCAAAGTTTATCAAAAGAGCAAAAGATATCTATACAAAAATGTCTTACGCATATTCAGTATATCGGAGTTCGTGATCAAGCTACTAAAAGATTAATGGAGAATTTTAAATTAAATAAAGATGTGCAACTAATTCCCGATCCAACATTTGCTTTAGAGGTGAATTCATCTCATGCTATTAAATATGCTGAACAACATAGCATTGGCAATGACGATAACATTATGTGCATTCATTTTACCCGAAAATATACTTGGGCTAGAAGATTTGTTAATATTGCAAAAAAAGATGGTTATAAAATCGTTTCTTTGCGTCCATGTTATTATGCTGATTATGAATTTAATGATCTTTCACCATTGGAATTTGCCGGAATTTTTAGTCACTTCAGTGTCGTTGTCACGCACCGTTTCCATGATACTGTTTTTGCTTTAAAGAATTTAGTTCCGGTTATCAGCATAATTCCTGATCAATCTTATTCCAATAATTATGGGGAATCAAAACAATTTTCTCTGTTAAAAGAATTTGATCTGGTAGATACCAATTATGTGCCTTATCCGGATCAGATTAATGCAGAATCACTTTATAAGAAGGTGAGCGAGGCTATTGAATCATTCGATAAAGAAAAAATACAATTGCAATTGGATAGAAATAAAAATATATATCTTGATTTTCTTGCAAACTCAAAAGTTGTTTGAATTAATGCGCAGTCGAATTAAAATATGTTATGTAATTTCATCTTTAACAAAGCAAGGACCTGTACAGGTTTTGTTGGATCTTATACGCTTTATCGAATTCAAAGACTATGATGTAACCATATTAACTCTAAAGACCGTAAATGAAAATAGTCTTTTCAATGAATTTAAACTATACCCTATTAAGATTTACCAAATTGATAAGGTACATCGTTATAATTTTTTTAAATTATTTCGAATCGTTAATAATTATATTGTCAAAAATAATATTGAAATATTACATTCTCATTGTCTTAGATCTCAAATTATAGGTTTTTTGCTAAAAAATAAAATTATTCACATAACGACGGTACATAGTATCCCAGGATTGCAAGAACTTGCTCAATATGGTAAAATATTCGGGATTATTTCTTCACTTTTGACAAAATTAATAATTAAAAAAACTCCATTTTCTATTGCTTGTTCAAATAGTATGGTTAAATCACTAAAAATAAATAATTTTAACTCGATGCATTGTATTGTTAATGGAATCACGCCAACCTCGTATTCAGTTAAAGGAAAAGATAATTTAAAAAATAAATTGAATATATTATCTGGATTTAACTACTTTATAAGCGTTGGAAGATTCTCGGAAGAAAAAAATTTAAAAATTATTATCGAAATATTTCAGAAATTAAATATTAACAAGAATAAACTTCTTCTTTTGGGTAATGGTCTTCTTTACAATGATTTATATCAATTGAAAAATGAGAATATTTTATTGCCAGGATTTAAATTTAATGTAATAGATTATTTGTTGGCTAGTAATTATTATATTTCTGCATCTATTTCAGAAGGAATGCCCATATCTGTTCTTGAAGCCATGTCCGTTGGATTACCTATAATATTATCTGATATACCTGCACACCGGGAAATATTTGAATACGCTGAAGGAAAAAATATTGGTCATTTATTTAATTTGAATTCGACAGAGGAACTTTCATTTGCAATACAAGAAATAATAAAGGAGGATTATGTAAAATTACAAAAAAATGTACTCGAAGTCTTTAGAAGTCATTTTACATCTAAAAGAATGTCAAAGGAATACCAAGATTATTACAAGCAGATTCGAAAGTTAAAGTAAATAATTAGCTGTATAAATAAAAAAAGAACTATAATAATTTCTGAGTTCCTAAGGATGAGAACAAGTCTTTTAAAACAAAGTACCTACCATAATCCTTCACGAAGAAGACCATGTGGCCTTGTTACTTTGCCAGATCCGATACCATATTCTTTTCCGATTAATTTGTAATCTGTTTCATTTTAACTTTATTATTGCCTGGATGTATTTTGGCTAAAATCTTTGGGTTGGTAAAAATTTAGCAGAAAGCGATCCGCAATATCCATAAAAAACGAAATCTCGAGCCAACTTCAGTCCCAAAGGTGTACGAAAATCTTTGCCATTATCTAATCTTTATGGACAGGAGCAAAAAAAACAGATAGTATGGTTTGTGCGCATTTTTTACTGTTGCTAAATGGGTACCTGCATAGTAATAATTATTTTGAAGTTAATGATTAATTTGTCTTTTCGATCGCTAATCACTAATAGGATTACTACAAATTATATAATTGCCATCTTCATTATTCGACTTGTTTAATACTAGATCATGATTATGAATTGTATGGTTGAGATAAAGTAAACGCTACTAATTGAAAATACTAAATAAATTAATTATGGGAAAAAAAATCAATGGTCAAGAAATGTATCGGATATGTTCTAATTGCATCATGGATACAACGGATCCCGACATTACCTTTGATGAACGTGGATTTTGCGATTATTGTCGTAATTATTATGTTAATATATTACCCAATTGGCATACTGATGAGTTAGGAGAAAAAGAGCTGAATAAAATTGTAGACAGAATTAAAAAAGATGGTCAAGGACGCGATCATGATTGTATAATCGGAATCAGCGGTGGTGTTGATAGTTCATATGTTGCATATATAGCAAAAGAGAAACTAGGTTTGCGGCCTTTAATGTATCATGTTGATGCAGGCTGGAATTCGCAAATAGCAGTAAGTAATATTGAAAAAATAATAGATAAGCTTAATCTTGATTTGCATACTGAAGTTGTTGACTGGAATGAAATGAAAGATCTGCAACTTGCTTTCTTTAAAGCTCAGCTTGCAAATATAGATCTACCTCAGGATTTAGCTTTTTTTTCTTCACTATACAATTTTGCCATAACGAATAAGTTTAAATATATTCTAACTGGTGCAAATTATTCAACCGAATGTGTACGCGAACCTAATGAATGGGGTGCCTACTATGCTACTGACATGCGCTTTGTGAATAATGTCCATAGAACTTTTGGAAAAGTCCCTCTGAAAACATTTCCAACCTCTGATATTTTCACGTATAAACTATATTATAGATATGTCAAAGGTCTCCAGGTCGTAAAACCATTGAATTATATTTCCTACATTAAGGAAGATGCAATTCGGGAGTTATGTGAACGTTTTGGCTGGCAACAGTATGCTCAAAAGCATCATGAATCGCGGTTTACTAGATTTGTTGAATGCTACTGGTTACCTAAAAAATTTGGCTTTGAAAGACGGAAAGCACATTTATCGAGTTTGATTTTAACAAATCAAATGACACGTGAAGAAGCTCTCGAAAGAGTTTCCAAACCCGAAATTGATGAACAGACTATGAATCAGGATTTTGAGTTTGTTGCAAAGAAACTGGAACTAACAACATCAGAATTTAAAAACTTATTCAATGGTGAAAATAAAACCTATCGAGACTATAAGAACAATTTAAAATTGATTAATTTAGGAACGAAAACAATGCATTTCCTTGGACTGGAAAAAAGAGTTATAAGATGATTGCAATTATTGATTACGGGTTGGGCAATGTCATGGCATTCGCTCATCTCTATCATAAACTTAATATTCCGATTATTATTGCAAGAGAGGCTTCAGATTTACTAAAAGCAACTAAAATTATATTGCCTGGAGTCGGTGCTTTTGATTACGCAATGGAACTCTTGAATGATTCGGGAATGCGTCAAATTTTAGATGAATTAGTTATGGATCGTCATATACCAATCTTAGGTATATGTGTAGGCATGCAGATTCTTGCTAAGTCAAGCGAAGAAGGAACACAACGAGGACTTGGTTGGATTAAGGGAGAAGTGAGAAAATTTGATCCATCCAGTATGATTCAGAAAACTCATTTACCCCACATGGGCTGGAACGATGTATATCCCGTTGGCTCGAACATCTTATTTCATAATTTGGAGAAAGATGCACGGTTTTACTTTCTTCATTCTTACTATTTTCACTGTCATAACCATGAAAATATTATCGCTTTTTGTGAATATGGTATTCGTTTCGATTGTGCTGTAAATCATAAAAATATTTATGGTGTGCAGTTTCACCCTGAGAAGAGCCATCAATGTGGGACAAAACTTCTTATAAATTTTGCAAAAATATAGATATGTTATCTCCTCGAATTATTCCTTGTTTGTTGGTTAAAAATAAAGGATTGGTGAAAACAGTCAAATTTAAAGATTCAAAATATATCGGCGACCCAATCAATTCCGTAAGAATATTTAATGAAAAAGAAGTTGATGAATTGATTGTTCTCGACATCGACGCAACTGCGAAGTATCTAGAACCTGACTATAAAATGATAGAAAATCTTGCTTCTGAATGCAGAATGCCGTTGTGTTATGGTGGAGGCATCAAAACTGTTGTCCAAGCCCAGAAAATATTTATGTTAGGCGTTGAAAAAATCGCTGTAAGTTCCGCTGCAATAGTAAATCCTGGTCTCATTTCTGAAATAGCAAAAATTGTAGGTAGTCAAAGTGTAATAGTCGTATTGGATGTTAAAAGATCCCCGAAAACAGATCAATACGAAGTTTGGACGCATAATGGAATGAAAAATTCAGGATTGTCTCCCTTACTATTGGCATCTCAGATGGAAAAACTTGGTGCAGGCGAAATAATTATAAATTCTATTGATAATGACGGAATGATGAGGGGATATGATTTTGACGTGATCACAAAAATAAGAGAGACTATAAGTCTACCATTAACTGTTTTGGGTGGTGCAGGATCACTTAAGGATATTTCAGATCTAATTAACAAATATGATATTATTGGTGCTGCTGCAGGCAGTCTATTCGTTTTCAAAGGTATATATCGGGCAGTTCTCATCAATTATCCTAACCGTGATGAAAAAGAAGAACTTGTCAATAAATTTTCCAAATGTAGTTGATTCTTATCTACTTAACGGACGAGACAGATTACTTGATTTAGGATTCTGAATTTTAACTATATCGCTAGATGTCAGTAATTAATCGAAAAATAATAAAAATATGGATTATACCAAGTCAAATTTTTCATTTAAATTAAAAAAAGCCCTAAGATATATACATTTATTTGGACTAGGAAGGACCTTAATAAAAATTAAGGGACAGCATCATATGAATAAAAATTACATGAATCTTCCAAAAAATCATTTAAAGGAGAGAAGTACAGCTCACATTGGCCTTATTGGTGCGGGAAATTTCGCCTACAGTAACATTGCATATTTTTTAAGAAAGCATTATGGTAAAGTTATAAGGGGGGTGATGGATGTTGAAATCAATCGAGCCGCATCATTATTCAAGAAATACCATCTTATCTATTATACTGATAATTTGCAGGATATTATCAATGATCCTCAAATTGATCTTGTTTATATAGCATCGAATCATTTCACACATACGGAATATGCTATCCAAGCCTTGAAGAGAGGCAAGATTGTACATATAGAAAAGCCTCATGTCGTAAATAGGGATCAACTCGATAGATTAATAAGCACGATAAAAGAAACCAAAGGGAAAGTGAGATTAGGTTTTAATCGACCTGGAAGCCGTTTTGGAAGAATTATCTTGGATACTATTAATAAAGAAACTGGCACAATAATGATTAATTGGTTTGTGGCAGGCCATGAAATAGATCCGGATCATTGGTATTTCAATGAAAAGGAAGGGGGAAGAGTGCTGGGGAATTTATGTCATTGGACAGATTTCACTTACCAAATGATTCCTGAAAAATCGCGTTATCCTATCCGCATTATTCCTTCAAGGAGCGCAAAAGCTGACTGTGACATTTCGGTAACTTACATTTTTGGTGATGGGAGCATAGCTACTATTACGTTTTCAGCCAAAGGTCACACTTTTGAAGGCGTAAGAGAAAAGTTAAATTTACATAAAGGCAATGTCCTTATCAGCATGTCTGATTATAAAACCATGGGGATTGATATTGTGAGTAAAAGAAAAATTTATAATAATCTCTTCAGGGAGCATGGGCATGCTTTGAACATCCAACGAAGCTATGAATTAAGTTCGAAAAAATCATTAGGCGAATCTATAAAATATATATATGAAACCGCTGATTTGTTCTTGAAAACAAAAGAAGCTCTGGAATCTCAAGTTGAAATGGTTGTACAACCTTATCAATTAGATTAAAAGAGAGTTGATTCGTAATAGAACTATTCATTATTAATTATCGTTAGTGTCCGATAAAAAATGAAACGACCTAAATACACTTTGTGTTTACGAGCAAGGCGCGGTGGTGTCCTTCCAACCGCGAATAAGATTTCTGCATCAAAATGATAGTGACTCCATGGATTTTCCCATATTATGTGTCATTTATCTCACTTCAGTCATCGCTGCTACAGTTCGGGCCAAATCTACAAAAAATATGAAGCAACTTATCCAAAACCTGAAAACGGGGGATACATTATTGGAAGATGTTCCGGTGCCCTGTGTGCAGGAAGGATCTTTATTAATTAAAACAACTCATAGCCTGGTTTCACTGGGTACCGAAAGGATGCTTGTAGAATTCGGAAAGGCTGGTTTCTTAGAAAAAGCCCGTCAACAACCTGATAAGGTTAAGCAAGTACTTGACAAATTAAAAACCGATGGAATTTCTCCCACTCTTACAGCGGTTTTTAATAAACTTCGGCAACCTCTGCCGCTTGGTTATTGTAATGTGGGTATTATTGATCAAGTTGGTGATGGCGTTTTGGGTTTCAAGGCTGAGGATCGGGTTGTATCGAATGGCCCTCATGCAGAATATGTATGTGTTCCTCAGAATTTAACTGCTAAAATTCCGGATAATGTCAGTGATGAACAGGCCGCCTTTACGATTGTAGGTGCGATTGCGCTGGAGGGAATGCGACTTAGTCATCCGACTTTCGGTGAAACATTTGTTGTTGTTGGGCTGGGCTTGATTGGTTTGGTAGCAGCTGCACTTTTGAAATCGAACGGGTGCAGGGTAATTGGCTATGATTTTGATAACCTGAAAATTGAGAAAGCTCTTCAGATTGGAATAATAGCTTTCAATGCTGCTGATGGAAATGACCCTGTAAAATTTGTGCATGAAGCAACGAAGGGCATTGGTGCAGATGGCGTTATAATAACCGCTTCCAGTAAAGAGCACGATATCATACATAGTGCAGCTGAAATGAGCCGGAAACGCGGACGTATTGTACTCGTTGGTGTAATAGGACTGAATATCCGCCGATCTGATTTCTACGAGAAAGAATTAACATTTCAGGTTTCCTGTTCGTACGGACCAGGTCGATATGATGACAATTATGAACAAAAAGGACTGGATTATCCGGTGGGTTTCGTACGCTGGACTGAAAAACGTAATTTTGAGGCAATTCTGAATGCCATATCCTTGAGTCAACTTGATTTTACCCCTTTAATTACGGAGAGAGTGATATTTAAGCATTATCACGAGATCTACGGAAATATGAGAAAGCCAGGATCAGTTGCTTCAATCCTTGTATTTCCTGGGGATACCAAAATTTTGAAAAATGTCAGCCTGAGGAATGATCTCGTGTTTAAAGGAAAAAAAGGCGTGTTCGGAATCATTGGAGCGGGAAATTATGCTGCCTCTACCCTTATTCCCGGGCTGCAAGCTGCGAATGCGACTATTAAATGTATTGCGAGTTTAAAGGGACTTTCAGCCAAAGTGCAGGCTCGACGCGCTGGGATTTCGGAAGTCACATCAGATTACCGGGATATTATGAATGATCATGATATCGACTCAGTTGTCATCGCAACACGGCATAATTTACATGCAGGTATGGTCATTGAATCATTGAAAGCCGGAAAAAATGTTTTTGTCGAAAAGCCACTCTGCTTATCTCAGAAAGAATTGGAGGGAATCATTGCAGCCCATGCTGAATTTCCCGAATCACTAGTTTTTGTCGGATTCAACAGGAGATTCTCCCCTCTTGCTGCGAAAATGAAAAAGTTACTTGGAGCCGGGCCGGTAAATATCATCGCCACTATGAATGCAGGATTTATTCCATCAAATTCATGGGTGCATGATCTTTCGGTAGGAGGGGGAGAATAATCGGGGAAGCCTGTCATCTAATTGATCTGTGTTCATTCTTGGCTGGCAGTTTTATTCAAAAAGTCTGTATGAGTAGCATTGGAACTGAAATAAATGAAAATACAGACAATGCCACGATTCTTCTAAAATATGAAAATGGCAGCAACGCAGTTATTAATTATTTTTCAAATGGAAGCAAAGCTTATATGAAAGAACGTATTGAAGCATATAATCAGGAAAAGACATTGATACTTGAAAACTGGAGAATACTGAGAGGATATGGTACAAAAGGATTTTCCAGTACCAGAAGAAGGCTGGATAAGGGTCATCGTAACCAGTTCAAGATTTTGGTTGATTCGGTTCAAAATGGGGATGGGCAGATTATTCCCTTTGAAGAACTTGTAAATACAACAAAAGCCACTTTTGCTGCCATTCAATCTTTAAAAGAGAATGACTGGATTGAAATCTGATAGATTTCTCCTGTATATAAATACTTTAAGGTATCTTACGATTAGGCAAATCGTTTTTCAGATCTGGTACCGTATACGAGTGAAATTTCGTCATTGGGTAAGACGCGAATACCCATTATCTATCCCGAGAAAATCCGATGGAATAGTTCTTGATGCATGGATCGAAAAACCCATCAGCTATGATGAAGGATCATTTAGATTTCTTAATAAAAAAAAACTATTTGGTTCTGCTATAGATTGGAATTTCATGGATTATGGTAGGCTGTGGGCATATAATCTGAATTATATGGATTATTTGCTGCAGCCTGGAATGGTAAAAGAAAATGGAATCCAGCTTATTGATAGTATTAGTAAGAATTTCAACAGTAAGGCGGTAGGGATAGAACCCTATCCCACTTCCCTGAGGTGTATTAATTGGATCAAATTTTTCACGAGGCACATGATCAATTATCCCCATTTTAATCATTTGCTATATGCGCAATTTAAAATTCTTGCGGACAATATCGAGTTTCATCTTTTAGGCAATCATCTTCTGGAAAATGCGTTTTCGCTGCTATTCGGATCGATATATTTTCAGGATCGCAATTTATTTGATAAGGGGACAAAACTGGTCTTAAAAGAATTAAATGAACAGATACTTAATGATGGGGGACATTTTGAACGGAGTCCTATGTATCATCAGATCCTTCTTGAACGGTTAATGGATGTCATAAATCTTCTTCAAAATAACCCAGTTTTTGAGGATGAGGAGCTCTTGATGGGACAAATAATCGATAAAATGAAGGCTATGATGGATTGGCTTACGGCAATGACATTTTCCAATGGAGCTATCCCTCTCTTTAATGATTCTGCTGAAAATGTTGCTCCATCCACCTCAGAGCTAAGCGAATATGCGAAACGTCTCGGTTTATTCCATGAAAACGGTCCGGTATTAATCTCTGATTTTACTGACGTGACCCTCAAAGATTCCGGATACCGGTGTATTAAAAACTCCGTATTTGAATGTAAAATGCAAACTGGTAAAATTGGTGCCGATTACCAGCCTGGACACGCGCATGCTGGAACCTTCAATTTCGAGCTTTATTTAAAAGACAATCCGCTGATCGTTGATACAGGTACTTCAACATATGAAAGAAGCGCTCGCCGTCAATATGAAAGAAGCACGGTTTCCCATAATACGGTCCAGGTTGGAGACTACGATTCTTCGCAGGTATGGGATACATTTCGGATGGCTAAAAGGGCTTCCGTAAGGGTGATAGGGGAGGATGAAAGATTCCTGAAAGTTGTTCATAATGGATTTCGAAACCGGGGTACTTTACATGAACGAAAATTCTCTTGGGGGGGGGATTTTTTCAGAATTGATGACACACTTTATGGTAGAAGCCATGATGAAGCGGTGGTGCGGTTTTATTTTCATTCTAAAGTTGAAGTGAAACTGACAGGAGAAATCGTCATTTTCAATGGCGGGTCCTTGTCGTTAAAAGGATGCAAGATGATTTTGCTGAAAGATTGTCTTATTGCCAGAGAATTTAATAATCTTATTCCTTCAAAAAAAGTGGAAATTATTTTCCAGAAAAGCATAACCTCCCTCTTCGAGTTTTCTTGAGATGCAAAATCTCACCACTTTAATAACCACGATATGCGCATTCTATATTTGACCTTTTATTTTGAGCCTGATCTTTCTGCAGGCTCTTTCAGGAACTCGTCACTCTCCCGGCAACTATCGACTTTATTGAAGACTGGAGATCAAATTAAGATCATTACAACAATGCCCAATAGATATCATACCTACACACTAAAATCATTGCCACTTGAACATCGCACGAATTTGGAAATCATAAGGATTCCAATTCCAAAACATAAGAATGGTTTATTGGATCAACTCTTCAGCTATAAAAAATATTTTGTTAAAACCTTAAAAATTGTACGTAAGGAAAAATTTGATCTCGTATTCGCATCGAGTGGGAGGTTGTTTACTGCTTTCCTTGCATGCATTATAAGTCAGCGAAAAAAAATTCCTTTATATCTTGATGTGAGGGATATCTTCATGGATACCATTAAGGACGTTTATGGCAAACGCTATTTCATTTGGTTGATGCTGAAAGTATTTTACCTGATTGAGAAGTTTACATTTTCACGAGCAAATCATATCAATTTGATATCTCCAGGATTTGAACCATATTTTCGACAGTTCAGGTCACCTCGTTACAGTTTTTACACGAATGGAATTGATAAGGAGTTTCTTAATATACCTCAATCCAAATTTTCAACTGAAAAGCCGTTTATCATAACATACGCAGGAAATATTGGAGAAGGACAGGGGCTGGAAAAAATTATCCCCAAAACGGCAAAGCGGCTAGGAAACGACTATTTATTCCGGATTATTGGAGATGGTGGTAGAAGACTTGCATTAATGAAGGAACTGGAAAATGTCAAGGCATCAAACGTTGAAATTATAGCACCAGTTTCACGTGATCAACTTATTAAATATTATTGTCAGACGAATTTTCTGTTTCTACATCTTAACGATTATGAAGCCTTTAAAAAGGTTCTGCCATCTAAGATTTTTGAATATGCTGCCACCGATAAACCAATTATTGCAGGTGTAAGTGGTTACGCCAGGCAATTTATTTCTGAAAATATCCATAAGGCTATCCTTTTTAATCCTGGAGACGTTGAAGGTTTAGTCAAAAGCCTTCTGGATTTTAAATTTTCCTATGAAAATCGTTCTCGATTCAAAGAAAGATTCGATCGCCAACGTATAGATGAATCCATGGCAAAAAGCATACTTTCCTATATCTGAATCCGGATGAGTATTAAATAAATATTTCTTTAAGGAATCTGAAAAATTTATGAATCCTACAAATAATCATTATTCTCTGATCCTGATGATTTTAATACTTGTTTTTTCTGCCATAATCGCGGTAATATTCAGAAAGTTTGCCTTAAAGTTTTCCATCCTCGATGTTCCAAATGAAAGGAGTTCCCATTCAACACCCGTCCCCCGGGGAGGAGGAATCGCCATAGTAATATCTTTTTATGCCGGTCTCTGGTATACCTGGAAATCTCAGGGTCTCGCTGATGAATTATTCTTTGCGCTACTCCCTGGTCTGATCATTGCTCTAATTGGATTTATTGACGATGTGAGAGGCCTCCCACCATTATTCCGGTTATTGATTCATTTAGGATGTTCTGGATTTGCATTATTTTTTTTAGGAGGATTTCATGCACTTTTTGGATCAGAATTAGGCTGGGTTTGGTCAGTCATTGGCTTACTCATATTTGTCTGGTTCATTAACCTTTTTAATTTTCTTGATGGCAGTGACGGGTATGCCTCAATGGAAGCCATCAGTATCTCACTTATTCTCTGGTTCTTTACCCAAAATCCACTACTTCTGATCCTGACATTTTCTGTGGCCGGATTCATGTTCTGGAACTGGCCTAAAGCAAAAATATTTATGGGAGATTCCGGAAGTACAGTCCTTGGTTTTATCGTTGTTGTTCTTGGAACATATTTTCATAATCAGCGTAGCTTCCCATTTTCATATTGGATTCTGATAACATCGCTTTTTTGGTTTGACGCAACGGTTACGCTTATCCGGCGTATTTTCAATAAAGAGAATTTAAGCCATCCTCATAAAAAACATATATATCAAAGGGCAATTCGTAGCGGACTTTCACATTTAAAAACACTTTTATACGGATTTTTGATAAACATACTGCTTTTCTCTCTCTGCCTTCTCACCTGGGAAAATATTATCTCTATCTTTTTTGCAGTTATTCTTTGCTTGTTTTTACTTAGTTTGTCTATGTTTTATATTGATAGTAAGTTTAAATTCGCTGAAGAATAATTCATGCTTTCAGGTGTTCAGGAATTTTCCCTGTCTGATTAATATTTTTCAAAAAAATTTTCCAAATGATCGAGAAATACCCTGAGTGGCTTGAATCCATCCGAATAAAAGCCATAGAGTTTTTTCAACAATATTCAATACCAAGATGGATGGTATTTGGATTAGATAGTTTTGCCGTATTTCTAATATTTCTTTATGCTTATATCGTACGATTTAATTTTATTCTATCTGATTTTAATCACGCATTATCCATTAATCATGCATTTATTGCTATGGGTATCTTTGCGATTTTTGGATTGATTTTTCGGTCTTATTCAGGATTAATAAGACATACAACAATTATCGACATCTTTATTGTATTCTTAACAACAAGTTGTTCCGTACTAACATTAGCAGGTTTAACCCTGTTAAACCGAAAAGCATGGCAAATGGAAATTTTAAACATTCCATTTTCTATTTTATTAATACATTATGTCAGCATTACACTTTTGCTATTTTTTGTTCGAATCATTATAAAAATTTCATTTCAGTTGATAAGTACGAATGGTGCCAGGAAAAATGTATTAATTTTTGGTGCCGGTGATATGGGAGTCGTTGTAAAACGAGTTTTAAATAGTGATATAAAAAATAGCTACCATATATCTGGATTTTTAGATTATAGCAAAAAACTACAGGGGAAAGAACTTAATGGTATAACAGTTTACCCGCCGAAGGCCTTGAATCATGGATTCCTTCGTAAGCACAAAATCAAGATTCTTATCATCGCTGTAGAAAATATATCAGCAAAAAGAAAAAGTGAAATCATACGGTTGGCCATTGACTTAGGTCTTGAAATTCTTGAAACACCCCCAGTTAACGAATGGTTACATGGTAAGCTACAAATACGTCAAATTCAGAAAGTTAAAATAAAAGATCTACTTGGAAGAGATCCAATACAACTTAATCTGGACCTGATTGGTAAAGGGTTGGAACAAAAAGTCGTTTTGGTTACGGGTGCGGCTGGATCCATTGGATCTGAAATAGTAAGACAACTTGCGCGCTTTAATATGAAAATGGCGGTTTTAGTTGATCAGGCGGAAACTCCTATGTTCCATCTAAATAATGAGCTGCATGCTAGGTTCGGTGAATTACACTTCAGGTTAGTTATTGCAGATGTTACCAATCTACAAAAGATGGAAAGCATCTTTCAGGAATTTCGTCCTGATATCGTTTTTCATGCTGCAGCTTACAAGCATGTTCCCCTCATGGAAGAAAATCCCCATGAGGCAATTCGTGTAAACCTGGGTGGGACGAAGCTTATAACCGAGCTTTCTGTAAAATATTCAGTAAAGAAATTTGTCATGATTTCAACCGATAAATCAGTTAACCCCTCCAGCGTTATGGGAGCGACTAAACGGGCTTGTGAAATTCTGGTTCAGTCAAAAGCCCAGTTGCCAAAAATGAAAACCCAGTTCGTGGTGACACGGTTTGGGAACGTTTTGGGATCAAATGGTTCAGTGGTTCCCTTATTTACAAATCAGATCGAAGAAGGGGGACCCATCACGGTGACTCATCCTGAAATCACAAGATACTTCATGACGATACCGGAAGCCTGCGAATTAGTTTTAGAAGCAGGGTTTATTGGGCATGGTGGCGAAATTTTTGTATTTGATATGGGCAAACCCATCAGGATTGTGGATCTTGCAAATCAAATGATCAAACTTTCTGGGTTGATACCGGGTAAAGATATTCAGATAAAATTCACAGGATTACGACCGGGCGAAAAATTATATGAAGAATTGCTTTCAAATAATGAAAAAACAATTCCCACCCATCACCCCAAAATCAAGATCGCAAAAATTGAGAAGCTTGAAAATGAAACGGTGAAGTATATATTTGATTATTTTTTAAATAATCTTGCAACTCTTTCCAAGCAGGAAGTTGTCGGATTATTAAATAAAATAGTTCCGGAATATAAAAGTAGTAACGAGAAGTATAATGGACAAAAAGTTCAAAATTATACAGTACGTTAAATTTCTTAAAAATTCGATTTCCCTTAAATTCTTATTATTGACCATTTGAAAATGAATCATCAAGAACAATATATTCCCTTGAGGTAAAGAATTTTACCCATATCAAAAATAATCCAGTGTTGTTGACTAATTATAAGCCTTCTCCGGCCAGAATTTCACAGCCAGCCCCGTAGTATCCTTATATTGCTCCCGCAGATCTTTAAGCTGCGTCAGCAAATCCTTCAATACGCCTTCATAACCCGCCCGTACCTTATATCCCGATTCGATCATCAGGTTATCCATTTCATCGGGATCATTCTTCAGGTCAAAAATCTCCCATTCGTTTATCGTGTAATAATCAATCAGCTTTTACCGCTGGGTCCGGATCCCGTAATTCGGCAATACCCAGTGCGGCGCCTGAAATTCATAGTAATGATAATACATGGATTTTCTCCAGTCTGAAGGAGTGCTTCCCCGGAATATGGGGACAAGGCTCTTACCCTGCATATCCGGCGGAACGGGGATCCCTGCCAGGTCAAGTATCGTAGGTGCATTGTCAATATTCACGACCCAGTCGTCACTCACACTTCCGGGCCTGATCACCCCCGGGTAGCGGATGAGCCAGGGTACCCGCAATGCCTCCTCGTACATGAACCGCTTGTCAAACCACCCGTGATCACCCATGAAAAAGCCGTGATCGCCGGTGAAGACCACAATGGTATTCTTTGAAAGACCGCTCTCATCGAGGAAATCAAGCAGCCGGCCAATATTGTCGTCCTGTGATTTTAACGTTCCGGTGAAATGGCGCATGAATTCCTGGTAATTCCATTCCTGCCGTTGCCTGTCTGTGAGTGTGTCCGGCGGGTCGAAATCAGGCATCTCCCGGATGCGCATATGCGCCTTTTTTGCCGCTGACGAACGGGTCTCATAATCATCCCAGAAGGTGGCCGGTTCCTTAAAATGCCGGTCGTCATACATGTGTTCATACTTGTGCGGTGGGTCGAAGGGCCGGTGGTCATTGAAATATTGCATGCAAAGGATAAAAGGTTTTCCTCTTGATTTAAAGTCTTTAATCCATTCGATCGCCTTGTCAGTGTATATATCCGTACAGTATCCCTCATAGGTTTTGTTTTCAATTTCTGTGCTTCCGAACGACGCACTCTGAAGATAACCCGTGGATTGATAATAGGGCCCGCCTGCTCCTTCTTTAAACAGGTAATAGTCAAAACCCACTTCTCCGGGATTGGCCGGGAGATGCCATTTCCCGACGATCGCCGTGTTATATCCGTTATCCTTCATGATCCGGGCAAAATTCTCCTGTCTGGGATCAAAAGTACTCGCCGGCTGACCATTGGAAGCAAAAACATAATTGGAATACATACCATTCAGGTGATCATACTTTCCGGTCAGGAGTGTAGCCCGGCTGGGGGCGCATAATGCATTGGTGCAGAAGGAATTGGTGAATAACATGCCTTCCCGGGCAATCCTGTCTATATTGGGGGTCGTGTCAATTTTACTGCCATAACAGCTTAATACACTCAAGGGCACGCCTTCGGTGGTGATCCATAAGATATTGGGCGCAGAGTTTTTTGAGAGAACTTTTTTCTTTACCGGAACCTTTTTTTCAACCTCATTCATTGAACCGGAGGATAAATTAATTACGGCGAAACCAGCCAACAGGATACCTAACAACAATCTGCCAGGCCGTATGGGAAAATTCCTTTGATAGTCGAATTTTTTTCTGCGATTCATGATCTGTTAATTTTTTCAGAAATTTAATCGAACGATTGGGAAAATGACATGTGTGACATATTGAAAACTCCGTTTCTTTTTACATTGTTCAAAGCGGGGGGTGTTGAACCGGCTGCTAACGATAAAAATTTAAATCATCTATGTGTTTCACCACAGATTTCTCAGATTGACACAGATTAAGAAGTGGATTGTTCGGGGTTTGAGGTTCCGGTCGGCAGGAGAAATCGAAGGACAACTTATTTTCAGGTTTATGGTTTTTTTTGAATCTCTGATGCTTTTTTGACATCTTTTATCAATATAATGTTAAATTAATGTTAAAAAGCATCAGATTTATATATTTTTTCTTCCTTTTATCAGGTCGGATTTCCAAGCTTGACATTCTTTTCTCCCCCGCAGTTTACATTCATCCTGTGACTTACAATAAATTTGAAAAATGAGTCATTTTATTTTACCTGAATTTATTTGGAAAGGATTTCGTGATTTCATAATTTAATTAAGAATTAATCCATATTAATATTGTCAAACTAACTTTAAACTAACCGTTTATGAAAAAAAAACTAAAACATGCCTGGTTTTTTTCATATTCCAGGCCTACAAAACTAACCAGGGTTATAAAACTAACTCTAATTTTTAACCTGGTTTTCGCTGTGGCATTTTCTGCAAATTCATTTTCCCGGTCAGTATTGACCCCGGTGGGTGCGCAAGATGCGTACAGAAGTATCAATTCTACAATACAGAACTCAGGGATGAATGGTGTACGATTAAATACTTCGGAAATTTCTCATGCCGTCCCCGATAATGAATGGACCGCTGTTGCATCGAAAAAAGCCATTCAGCCATCAGTTTCGGGCAAAGTTACCGACGAAGACTGCAATCCTTTACCCGGAGTAACTGTCCTTGAAAAAGGAACAAGCAATGGAACGATTACCAATGCGCAGGGAAGTTATTCAATTTCTGTTGCAAAAGGAGCGACGCTGGTTTTTTCCTTTGTCGGTATGAAAACCCGGGAAATCGTGGTAGGTGATCAGACAACGCTTGATATGACCATGGAAAATGCTGCTGTTGGATTGGAAGAAGTGATTGCCATCGGTTATGGAGTTCAGAAAAAAGCCAATCTTACGGGTGCTGTTTCAGAAATTAAATCTGATAAATTGGTGGACACTCCCATGCCTACAATTGCACAAGCGATGATGGGACAGGCTTCCGGTGTTTTTGTCAAAAATGTGAACGGACAACCCGGGGATAATTCAGGGGTAAGTTTTAACATCCGTGGTTTTGTGCACGCCCCTGATTATCATTGACGGATTGCCTTCTACCGAGAATGTATTTGAACAGCTTGACCCAAATGATGTGGAAAGTTTCAGTATTCTGAAAGATGCTGCATCCGCAGCTGTTTACGGAGCCCGGGCCGGTAACGGGGTTGTTCTTGTAACTACTAAAAGAGGGGGAATTTCCAA
Source organism: uncultured Bacteroidales bacterium (assembly GCA_963771005.1). Taxonomy (GTDB): domain Bacteria; phylum Bacteroidota; class Bacteroidia; order Bacteroidales; genus DASQZK01. The sequence goes on along the minus strand of CAVYRO010000002.1, from coordinate 754,241 downwards.
GACAAAAGTTACTTTCAGCAGTATCGAAGGATAGGCAACACTCTTTAAATATTCCTGAATTTGTAAACTCAGCTCAGTATGCCCAGATGGAAAATCTTTCCCATTTTAATGAGGGTTTAGACCCTGTATGGACTGATGAACAGATCCAAAAATTTGAGGACGGTTCAGATCCTGATCATTATCCAAATGTTAGCTGGTGGGATGAGACATTCAGACAATATGCTCCCCAGACTCAGCAGAACATAAATATACAGGGAGGAAACGAAAAAGTTAAATATTTTGTTTCCGGGGGATATTTTTACCAGGAAGCCATGATGAGGGCAAATGATACAAAAAATAAACGCTATAATTTAAGGTCGAATATAGATATTGCCCTGACCGATAAATTGAATATGAACCTTGATTTAGCCGCTATTAACCAGGATTATTATGGTCCTGTTGTTGAAATGGAAAGGACAGGTTCCACACCAGGGCTTATGGGTAACATGTTTCGTTCACGTCCATACTATAATTTTCAATTCCCGGACCGCTCAAAAACTCCCGGCTGGGAAGCACCCTACTATTATTCCTTAGCGGATAATGTAGGTTATAAAAATGGAATGACCTGAACGGTGATGCAAAAATTGGTTTCTCCTACGACCTTCCTTTTGGATTCCAGGCAAAGGCACTCATCCATGTAAACAGGGATAATTATAATAATAAAGAAAAACGGAAAAAAACCCCCCTGTATGAATACGACTGGAACACAGATGTTTACTCCATAAAGGGATACACATTCGCGGATCAGTCGATATATGAGTACAGATCTGACGCAAACCGCTTTGATCAGCAATATACCCTGAGCTGGAACAAGCAAATTGAAGATCATAGTTTCAGTGCATTGGCAGTTTATGAATTATTATCTAGTTCGGATAATTACATCAATGCTCAGCGTACACATTATGATTTTAATATTGACTACCTTTTTGCAGGTCCTGATCTGGATAAAACCAATGGGGGGAGCGCCAGTGAAGAAGGCCGAAAGGGTTTCGTTTCCCGGGTAAACTATAACTACAAAGGGAAATACCTGTTTGAATTTGATAGCAGGTATGATGCTTCCTCCAAATTCCCGAAAGAATCCCGGTGGGGATTTTTTCCATCGGCTTCCGTGGGTTGGAGGATATCCGAAGAGAATTTCATGAAAAACAGCCTTCCCGTTTTAAACAATCTGAAGATCAGAGCTTCATACGGAAGTCTGGGGTATGATAACACAAGTAATTATCAATATCTGGCAACCTATTCTGTTACTTCACAATATATTTACGACGGAAGTAACAACATTTTATCCAATGGAATTAAGGCGGATGCGCTCCCTAACCCGAATATTACCTGGGAAAAAATGACGACAAAAGATATAGGTCTGGATTTCGGTATCTGGTCGAAATATCATTTCACGGATCCATTCGATTATTTTTACAGGCTCCGGTCTAATGTACTGGGGACACGTATTCAATCGATCCCGAATATTGCCGGAGCGAATCCATGCCCCAGGAAAATTACGCTAAATATGATAATCAGTGGTTGGGAATTCGTACTTACACCATAACTATAGCATAGGTAATGTTACACTATGCATGTTGGCGGAAACATTTCCTGGAGCCGGGAAAAAACGTGTATATATTGACCAAATCAATTCCTTCTCAAGCGAAGAAATAAGCAGAAGGAGCAATAAGATTGGTGAATGGACAGATAATTTCTGGGGATATAAAACCGACGGGTTTTTTCAGTCAGAAGATGAAATCAGGAAACTGGGCAGATATTGACGGTAAAAACAATGCTACCATCCGCCACCGGAGATATTAAGTTCGTTGATTACAACGGGGACGGACAGATTACTTCTGACGATCAGGTTATTATCGGAAGAGGTGATTATCCGAAATTATTTTATGGGATTGATATGTCCGTAACCTGGAAGGGATTTGGATTATCCATGCTATGGCAGGGAGCAGGATTGTATGATTTTAACAGGAGAAGTGCTCCGGATTATACGATCCCGTTCTATGCGGGGAATACACCTATAACCGATATGCTCAATAATGCTTATGTTCCGGAAAATCCCTGGTTGCCAACGAATACAAGCAATGTCAATTTCCCTCTCTACAGGACAGACGGATATAACCGGCAACTTAAGACGTACTCATTAAATTCTGATTTCTGGCTTATTAATGGTTCATATCTCAGGTTAAAAAATGTGGAGTTAAGCTATTCACTCCCAAAAACCCTTACTGAAAAAGTGCACGTCGATAATTGCAAAATATTTGTATCAGGATATAATGTCTTGACTTTCAGTGCACTTGATTTTATGGATCCTGAAATGGATACACATACTGCAAGGGTTTTCGGGATATATTATCCACCGGTTGGAACTTACAACGTAGGTATTCAACTCCAGTTTTAACCTAAAAAAATTAAAGATTATGAAATCAATAAAATTTAGCATTAGTCTGGTAATGTTGCTCCTGATATTTCAATCATGTGAGGATGTTCTTGACAGATCGCCCCTGGATAAGATCTCCGAAAGCGTGGTCTGGAGCGATCAATCTATGGTAACAGCCTATGTTACAAATCTATATACCCGTATACCCTGGTTTACAGCCTTTGAGAATTACAACAACTGGTATTCGTGGTGCGACGAAGGTACAAGATCAACCGGTAATGCCAGCATTATTACTCAGGGGACTATAAGTAAAACCAACGAAAACAATGCTTACTGGGATTATGGCTATATCCGGGATTGTAATATTTTTATTGAAAAAATGGCCACATCCACTCTCGATAAAGCCCTTACAACTCAATTAGAAGGGGAAGTAAGGTTCATGCGGGCTTTTGCGTATTTCGAGATGATGAAACGTTATGGAGGAGTACCCCTGGTTGATGTGGTTATCGATCCGTTTGAAAAAATCGATGAAAAATATGAGGTAAGAGCCAAAGAAGCAGATATTGCCAATTTTATCGATTCGGAATTGACAACTGCAATCGGAATGTTATCAGGTGATCCGGATCCGAGAGGTAAAATAAATAAATGGACCGCATATGCACTAGATGCACGTGCCATGCTATGGGCTGCTTCGATTGCCAAATATGGAACCGTAGCCCTTGACGGGATTGTCGGTATCCCTTCCTCACAGGCAAATACCTATTATGCCAAAGCATCAGCAGCTGCCGATGCAGTGATCGGTTCGGGTAATTACTGCATTGTACAATGCCATACCAGAGGATAAAGCGGAAAATTACCGTAATCTTTTTTTCGACGAAGAAAATCCGGAAGTTATCTTTGAAAAGGCCTATGACGGGATCAATATTGACCATAGCTGGGACGCCTGGTGTGCCCCGGACACATGGGTTCCCAGAGGCAGTTTGTGCGATCCCACCCTGGAATTTATACTGGGATATGAAAATGTAGATGGATCTGCAACCCAGCCGGTCTTTGGAAAAGATCAGCTCTACAGTAACGGTTATGAGCCTTTTGCTGACAAAGATCCCAGGTTACTGGCTACTGTTTTCTTTCAGGGTGATGTGTACCCAAACGGCGAAGTGGATACCTATGAAGGTATTGACCCTGGCGCAACACCATACCCATCGGCCATCCTTAATAATCCCAATGAGACCTATAATGGAAAATCGGAAGTCGGCTTCGGATTCAAGAATGACGGTAAAAGATGATCTAAGCACGAATTCTGGATTTATCGTCAAAAAATTTATTAATACAACTGAAAAAAACATCCAGGAAAATCGCAGTGCTAATAACTGGTTAGCTTTTCGTCTGGCAGAGATGTATCTTACAAAGGCCGAAGCAGAATTTGAGATGGGAAATCTGGCACCGGCTGTCACAGCCCTCAATATGACCCGTGACCGCGCAGGGATCAGCCTGGTTGATGCCAGCTCTATTACACGGGATAAAATCCGTACGGAGAGAAGATCTGAACTGTCATTTGAGTGTCAGCGTTTCTGGGACCTGATACGATGGAGAACGGCTGTTACTGAACTGTCTCACCGGTTTCAGGGTTTGAGGATCATCTATCATGATGCCAGTGGTAAGTACTATTTCCTTCCATTCGACTGCGAGTCCATCACCCGTACTTTCAAACAGGAATTTTATTACAATCCCATTACTACATCAAGGATTGATAATAACCCGAAATTGGTTGAAAACCCAGGATATTAATCCGCTTAAATCAAAAAATTATGAAAATAGCAGCAAACATAAAGTCATTAATTTTTTGCAGCATACTACTTTTACTTGTATCAGGCTGCGAAAAAGAAATTACAGATTTTGGAAATGACGCTTCGATTTCCGGAAAAGTTGTTGATCAATCGGGTAATATAGTCGCGGGTGATATTACGAGCACAGCTCTCATCGTTAAGGCCATTGGAGACGGAGATATTACAAGTACCGATATGCGCGTCCACGGCGATGGAACCTATGAGAATAAGAGGCTTTTTCCGAAGAAGTATAAAATCTGGATCTCTGGCTCTGTTACCCCGGTAACAGATACTTTTATCGTTGATTTTGGATCCAAAAAATCGGTTAACCAGGATTTCACAGTCATTCCATTTCTGACGGTAAAACCTCCGGTTGTTGTGGGAAGCCCATCTTCCACGGAAGTAACCGTAAGTTATGAAATAACCGGAAATGGAGGGAAAACAGTTAATAAACGGGAAGTATACTGCAGTAATAATCCTTATCCGAATGCGAGTACCGGAGATGGCCCGTTTTATACTACGGTGACTGTTCCCATGGATACAGATAACGGAAATGTAACTATTAACGGTCTGACTTCAAAAACAAAATATTACCTTCGTGTCGGGGCACAGGCAAGCGGCGCATCCGCATATAATTACAGTGATCAGATAACTCTTACAACACCCTGAAAGCGGAGTACAGATTTCGTAAAAATCCAGTTCCGCTTTAGAAATTATCCCGCATCAGGCTTGCAACAACTACAGCAGATGCAGGTTAATATACTATTTATAACTTATGGCCGGCTGTTGGTATCTTTATCAAAAAAATCGTTCTTATGAGACCAATAATTTATATAATCCTGTTTATGCTATCCGGAAGCTTTTCAGATAAAAATCCTGCCTCAAGCAATGAAATCCAACCTTACACCGCGAATCCAAAATACTGGCAATACAAAGGGAAACCGGTATTATTGCTCGGAGCATCCAACAATGATAATCTGTTTCAATCTTCTGACGTCAAAGCACAATTGGATCTTTTGCATAATATTGGAGGCAACTACATCAGGAATACCATGGATTCAGGGGATTCAGCGAATGTATGGCCGTTTTTCAAACTGGATAACGGCAAATACGATCTGGAGAAATGGAATTCCGAATATTGGAAGAGATTCTCGACGCTGTTAAAACTGGCAGATGAGCGGGACATTATCGTACAGATTGAGGTTTGGGACCGGTTTGATTTCTCAAGGGATTCCTGGAACGAAAATCCCTTCAATGCTGCAAATAACATAAATTATTCTCCGGAAGAAAGCGGTATGTCTACGGATTATCCTAAACATCCCAGTGCGGATCTCCAGCCATTTTTCCATTCCATAGCCGGGATGCCAAAATATTCTCCTGAACTGGAGCTTGTAAAAAAATATCAGGAAAAGTACGTGGATAAGATGCTGTCCTATTCTCTGAAGTATGGTAATATTCTTTATTGTATGGATAATGAAACCAGTACGCCGCCGGAGTGGGGGAAATACTGGATGAAATATATCCGGAAAAAAGCAGGAGACAGGAAAGTATTCACCACAGATATGTTCGATAATTTTTACCGGCCGGAAAAATGCGAATCCTGTAAAAATGCCATTCAAAACCCGGAGGAGTACTCATTCCTTGATGTGTCTCAGATCAACAGCCGTAATTTTAACCAGGCTCATTGGGATACACTTCGGTGGATCATAGGTGAAAGGAATAAATATCCTTTACGGCCGGTAAATTGTGTAAAAACATACGGGGGGAATAATTCATCATGGGGTTCAGGGTCCAATGAAGATGGGGTGGAACGGTTTTGCCGGGATATTATCGGGGGGTGTGCAGCAGTGCGTCACCACCGGCCTACATCTGGTAACGGGCTGAACGAAAAAGCACAGGGAACGATTAAATCGATAAGGAAAATAGAGTCGATAGTGAAATTGTGGGATGTTGAACCACATATGGAATTGCTTTCAGAACGGGAAGAAAACGAAGCCTATCTTACAGCTGCGGAAGGAACAAAATATGTAATTTTATTTCCCAAAGGAGGTACGGTGAAATTGGATTTGAACAAATATCAGAAAAAATTTACCGGCAAATGGATTAGTATAAAATCAGGCGAATGGGGCAAACAATTTTCTGTTTCCGGGGGAGATAAGGCCGAAGTAGCCGCACCTGATTCCACGGGGTGGTTTGCTGTACTGTCCGGTATTGAATGATCTCCTGATCATGGAAAACTTCTGCCCCGCTTATTCGCCGGATCCTCATTTCCATATTCACCTCTGGATCACATGAAACCTGAGATGCGATACATTTAGTCACATATATATTTAATCTGATAGTTATGAAAAAATCAAGAAGATCGTTTATAAAAACTACTGCTGCCGGGTCAGCCGGATTAATTATTGGCGGCATGGGGATGCCGGCAAAAAGTTATGCAAATATCATGGGTTCCAACGACAGGATAAGGGTTGGCGTACTCGGATTTTCCGGTCGTTTCAGAGGAGGGATAGGTCTTGCCTTCTCGAAGTACGCCGAACAGATGAATTTTGAATTCGTTAGCGTTTGTGATATCTGGAACCGTCGACGCGACGAAGGGAAGGCCTGGGTCAGGGATAAAACCGGGAAAGAGGTTAAAGTAGCACGCAATACGGATGAGTTATGGGAACAGAAGCCGGATGCCGTTATCCTGAGTACAGCCGATTTTCAGCATGCATTGCTCATGGCCGAAGCAGTAAACGCCGGTTGTGATGTATATTGCGAAAAGCCTTTTGCGGAAACAATGGACGATGCCAATGCCGGGCTGGATGCGGCAAGAAAAACGGGTAAGGTAGTTCAGATTGGCTCGCAGAGAAGGAGCGGGGCTAATTACCAGGCAGCTCATGATTATATCCAGTCAGGCAAATTCGGTAAGATCATTGCGGTGGAAATGACATGGAATGTTAACCAGCCCGGCCGCTGGCGATTACCGGATCTGGTGGCCGGCATAAAAGAATCGGATACCGATTGGAAAAGATTTTTGATGAACCGGCCCTATGAACCCTGGGATCCCAGGAAATACCTGGAGTTCCGTTTATTCTGGCCCTATTCCTCCGGAATTCCGGGACAATGGATGGCCCATCAGATAGATACAGTGCACTGGTTCAGCCATCTGCCCTATCCGCGTTCGGTAGCAGCCAATGGTGGAATATACATGTGGAATGACGGTCGCACGAATTTTGACACCATGACTGCGGTATTTGATTATGGTGCCCCCGAAAAGCCTGACGAAGGATTCCAGGTAATCTATTCATCACGGCAGACGAACTCAGCGGGAGAGATAAAAGAATGGTATTTTTCCAATGGTGGTAAACTTGACCTTGATGCTAATAAGGTTACCTCTGAGGGAGGTTTGCAGGAAAAATATGCTTCTGCCATGGGAATGAAGCCATTCCTGCTTGATGAATATGAATTGCCCCAGATAAAGGTTGAATCTGCTGCAAATACCGGCGCAGACCCGTTAACCAACGCTCACATGCGCAACTGGATGCAATGCGTACGTGACCGGAATGTAAAGACACATGCTCCGGTGGAAGCGGGTTATAGTCATTCCATTGCCAATATTATGGTAACAGCATCCCTGAGAACAGGACAGCGTGCTGTTTTCGATGAGAAAACCCGTCAGGTCCTGGCAGGGGGGAAGGTTTTTAAATACTAAACGGCAATGAGTAAAAAGTTTTTGGTAATTCCAATTTGCGGTGCTCTCATATTCCTCTTCGCTCTGTCAGGTTGTTCAAAACCCTATTTCCCTCCACCGGCAAATCAGGGGGAGTGGAGAAAAAATACGGATCCTGATTTTATCCGTTCTCTTGGGATAGATCCTGCAAAACTGGATTCATTTGGCAGGTGGAATATTCAAAATAACTGGTCGGGATCATCACATATGTTTAAAAGTTGTCTGGTAATCAAGGATGGCTGGATTATCGGCGAATGGTATGGCACCAAAGATGGCCAATTTATCAGCACTCAGGAAGGCATGGCTCAAAAAGCAAGACTTGCTTCCAACGGAAAAGCGGTTGCCATTACCTTGTTTGGAATTATCAATAAGGAAGCCGGAACAGGAAACATTCCTTCAGATATTTCCCCCGGAAGTAAGGTCTATGATCAACGCTGGCTTCCTGAAGGATTTCCTCTTTCAGATAAGCGAAAGGAACAGATTACCTTTGAGGATATTATGCACCATAGATCGGGGATAATGCCCGAAAGTGCCGGTGAAGACAGATTTAATGATAAAAGCAGTATACTTTTTACAGTTGGACACGACACAATTTCTCCTGAATCTGAAAAACTTTATTATGATCCGGGCCACCCGGAACAATATCTTCCTCTTTCCACCTATTCCTCCGTGGCCTTTAACCATTTTACCATTATTTTCAGACACCTTACAGGGATACCTGCCTGGAGATCCCTGGAAAATAAATTATTTCATCCCATTGGCATCTATGATATTGGGTATTCTACAGATCTGCAAAAATCCATCTCCGGATGGCTGAATGATAGTATAAGATGGATAACGAGCGGGGGTTTATGGCTTCGGCCCAGGGACTATGCCCGGTTTGCCTATCTGTTATTGCATGACGGGAAATGGGATGGACATCAGATGGTGAACAAAGACTGGATCCCTCATTTCCGGTTGTCAAATGAATACCCTAATTTCTGGAGCAATAAACCCGGAGGGGGATATAAAACGTATCCCGACTATCCTGAAGATGATTTTATGATCGGAGGATCCGGGATGAACTGGGCTTATATCATGCCAGGGAAAAACATGATCGTCATCCGTACCGGTCAGATCTATAATGTGCCCTGGGAACCGGTCAGGCAGGATTATATTCAAAAAATATACGCTTGTTTTACAAATGACCCCCGGTCAGAACCTCCCCGTAAAAGTTTCAGCAAAAATGCGATGCAGGGTCAGATCATTGTTGATCCGTCTCATCCGGAATGGCTGGTATACAACAGGGATGATGATCATGACGGATTGCCGGATCCGTACTTCCTCTGCGGCCCGGGAGATCCCGAGGGATTTCTTTACCGCGGCCGTCTTGATCCGGACGGAACCAGGCACGGCGACCAGGTAAATATGATCGATAAACTCGCCAATTACGGGGGCAATAGTATCTACATGATCGCTGTAAGAACAAACGGGGGAGATGCCCTGAAGGAATCAAAAAGTAAGCCGGACATCTATCCCGATGCAAAACAGAATCCCTGGATCGGTCAGGATCCCGCAAAAGGATTAAACCCGGCTGTAATGGACCAATGGGATGAATGGTTCAACCTGATGGATCATTACGGGATCACAATTTATATTTTCATTTACGATGATGCCATTAAGATCGCGGATGAATTTGGATGGAAACTGGATGCGAACGGGAAACTGGATCCCCGGGAGAAAGAATTCATCCAGGCGCTTGTTAAACGCCTGGAGCATCATAAGAACTTGATATGGTGCGTGATGGAAGAGGCACAGGAAGCAGGCCCGGACTGGAAGTCTCATATTTCTGAAATAGCAAAGGCAATCCGCGAGGCTGATGATTACGATCATGTAATTGCCTCACACCAACTTCCCGGCAATGTCTTTTATCATGCCAATGATCCGGATATCGATCAGTTTGCGATCCAGACCAACCTGAACGTAGTAAAAACGACGGATGATTTCCATAAATGGATCCTGCAGGCATGGGATAATGCCAAAGGAAGATACAGTCTGAATATGTCGGAAGATGCGGTGCAGGGTAATATCAGTGTGCCTGAAAAAAACAGGACGGAAATACGTCAGAGAAACTGGGCGGCGGCCATGGCCGGAGCATATTCAATGGTTTTGGGTATGAATATCAGTGATACGCCTGAATTATGGCTGCTGGATTGCCGGACATTGCAAAATTTCTTTGAATCTACCCTGTTTAACTATATGCATCCTGAAGATTCACTCGCATATGAGGGAACGGATTATGTACTGGATTGTAAACCCTATGCATATATAGCATATTCAATGGATTCAATCAGGGATCCCGGAATACGCAATATGGAAAAAGGAACTTACGACCTGGAATGGGTTGACTGCATCACCGGAGTCACAAAACGCCAGCAGAAATTAAAAATTCAGGCAGGTAATCAGGTCTTTAAGAAACCCATGGATTTCAGTAATGAAACGGCTCTTTACATTCACCGGACAGATAAAACAATGCCACCGGATATAAATACCCATGAAAAAGCTGCAACTGTGGTCACTGAGGAAGAGGAAAACAGAGTGCCCCTGACAGAAGACAGAAGTATTAATACCGTTCAGGGGAAATCAAAGTATATCCAATTGGTATTTGATGATCCTGATGGCGGTCCGGGACCTTATACTATTTCGTTAATTACGGAACCAAAACATGGAAAACTGACCGGAGCAGGGAATGATAAATATTACAGTCCGGACGGGGGGTATACAGGAACCGATTATTTCACATGGAAGGTAAATGACGGAGAGGGTGATTCGAAAATTACCAGGGTAACCATAACAATCAAATAGAGTAATTCAATATGATCCTGAAAAAAATATATCTGATTCTGTTCATTGTAATTCCTATCCATGCTTCAGGACAGCTTAAAGTAGCCATCATCCAATATTCGATCCGCCAGCCTGATTCCGTCGGTATTGATGCTGCACGTTTTACCGGTTTTGTGCGTGAGGCCGCAGCAAATGGCGCTAAACTCATTGTTGGGCCGGAAACTTCTTTTTACAGGTATGATCCCTGGTTACAAAACGGTACAACCATTTTGGATATGGCTGGTGAATACGCCGATCTGGTTAAACAGTTGTCTGTTTTGTGTAAAGAACTGAATATTTTTCTGGTCGTTGGACTGAGAGAACCTTCGGGTGATCCTGCCAAACCTGTTTATAATACAGGCCTGTTTTTTGGGGAAAACGGTGAAATCATGGGGGAGCACAGGAAACTGAATCCCTCAAACAGTGAAAAAGCCTTTACCAAAGCGGGAAGCCCTGAGGATGGGGATACAAGTCCGTTCATTACACCCTTGGGCAGGGTGGGAATGTTGATCTGCAAAGATATGGATAACTCATTGAGTTGCAGAGATTGCCCGGATTGGGATGTCCAATTGGCAGACAAAGGCCTCGATCTGGTGATCGGATTAAACGGAGACCCTTCAAGAGGCTGGGTCAAGGTGGTACGGGCATGCCAGACCGCAAAATGTTATGGCATCGGAGCAAACCTTGCTCAAAATTCATGGGATTCCATAACCGGGGGAAACAGCGGATTTGTTGATCCGGGCGGTAAGGTAATTTCTGAAGCAGGAACAGGAGAAAGAATCATCTATCATGATTTACCTCTTAATAAGAAATAACATTTGCCGGTAATTCATTTTTCTAACCCTTTTGCCTAATTGCTCATCCTGATCGGGTCAATCACTCCTATACCAATGAGTAACCAATTTTAATGAATTGCAGAAACTGCATAAATAGAAACAATACGTATGAAACCCAGATTTTTTATCCTCGAATTCCTATTTCTGCTGACCTTGCAGGTGAATGCCCAGTTCAAATTTAATCCACAAAAGATAATTGCCATCAGGTGGAGCCCCATTCCTGAAAAGGTAACAGACAATGATGTTCTGAAGATTGATCTTAACGGTCAATGGAATTTTTCTACTACTCCGGGGAAGGACTTCTGGAACAATAATAGTATCTCTGAATGGAAAACGATTGACGTCCCCGGTGAATGGGTCATGCAAGGATACGATGTCGAAAATGGGAAAGCAGCCGGTTATCACCGGGACTTTCACATCCCTTCCTCCTGGAAGGGATACCGCATAAAGCTGAAATGTGAAGCCGTTTACAGCGATTGCAAAATCTGGATTAACGGGAAAGCAGCGGGATCTCATTTGGGAGGTTTTACTCCTTTTGAGTTCGATGTAACTGACCAGCTTCATCAGGGAGATAATACCATTGCCTTGACAGTTGTAAGTGAAAGTATTGCCGATACTTTGTCGTCTGCTTCAAAATATGCCGTTCACGCGCTTGGCGGCATCTCCCGGCCAATTTATTTAATTGCCTTACCTGAGGTAAACGTTGCCTCGTTTCATGTCAGTACAGATTTTGATAAGGATTATGAGGATGCAACACTAAACGCTGAATTTACTGTAGCCAATGAAAGCCAGTCCAATCAAAAGGCAGAACTTAAACTGACCCTGAAAGATGCCAACGGGAAAACAGTGGCAACCGAAGGGGATAACAAACTCATAATAAACACTACTGCCGGGGAAAAGACGAAGGTGAAAGCAGCAATAAAGGTAAAACAACCTGCACAGTGGGATCCTGAACATCCGAACTTGTATTATCTGGAATGTTCGATGTCTGTTAACAGGAAAGAAATCTCAATAAACAGAAGACGGTTTGGCTTCAGGCAGATCGAAGTGCGTGGAAACCAGGTTTTTGTGAACAATCATCCCATTAAACTGAAGGGTGTCTGCAGGCATGAGGTTGATCCCTTAAGAGGTCGCTCACTTATTGGAAATCAGTGGTATGAAGATGTGAAATTATTTAAGGACGGGAACGTCAATTATATCCGTACTTCGCATTACCCGCCAAATGAAAAGCTGATGGACGCCTGCGATGAACTGGGGATGTTTGTGGAAGAGGAGGCTCCTTTTTGCTGGGCAAATGCAAAACCGGTCAATGACGCTAATTATTTTGAAGCTATTCTGCAGCCAACCCTCGAAATGGTTGAACGTGACAAGTCACACCCCTGTATCATTTACTGGTCACTTGGCAATGAATCCAATAACTTCGTAGAGTTGTTCAAGATCTCTGCCGACCTGGTAAAAGTGGCCGATCCTTCACGTCCGCGAGTATTCAATCAATCCGGAGATCTTTCAGATAACGGTTATCTCGAAATCAAGAACTTTCATTATCCCGGTCCTGCCGGCCCTGCGAAATACAAGGAAAGCACCATCCCGGTTGTTTTTGATGAATTTTGCCACCTGAATGCTTACAATCGCTATGAACTGATGACCGATCCCGGTGTCCGCGATTTCTGGGGCGAAATCCTGTTAAGAATGTGGGAAAATATGTATCATGCCAAAGGGGTATTAGGCGGTGCGCTGTGGGCCGGTATCGACGACAGCTTTTTCCTGCCATCCGGCCAGGTGGTTGGCTATGGTACCTGGGGGCCGGTTGATGGTTGGAGAAGACCTAAACCTGAGTACTGGCACATGAAAAAAATCTTTTCACCTGTTAAGATTATTTTATTAAATCGCCCTGCCGACAGCACCGTGACTCTTGAAATCGAAAACCGGTACTGTTTTTCAAACCTGAATGAATGCAGTATTTCATGGAAAAACGGAGACCAGACAGGTACAGTTCAACCAAACATTAAACCCGGAGAAACCGGGCAGGTGAAACTTCCGATGACCTATGCTTCCCTGCAACAGCTTTCTGCCGATGTATGGAGAGATTCGAAGGTTCCGGTCGACCGGTACCTTTTCGATTTTCAGAAACCAACTTTGATTGAGCTTACCGCGGGCACGGATACATTCGAATGGAGCAGCAATGGAACTAACCGGATAGCCGAGAGCAAAGCGCTAAAAGTAACAGTCAGTAATGAATCATTTATCGTCTGCGATCGCTCGGGACATGAAATTATGAATGGCTGGCCATCATTAATGATGACACCCTTAAACAGTGGAGGCGACACCCAAATGACCAAAGAAACACCTGATTATGAGCTATATTCTCCAACCGCATCAAACAGGGTGATTGAATCCGTCGAACTGGTTAAGGAATCTTCATTATTTAAAATTATTGTGAGGGAAAGTTATGACGAAGCTGTGGGGAGAATTATATTGGATATTTCAGCAGATGGCATTCTTGCTATTAAATATGAATACAAGATGCGAATCGATGCTAATCTGCGTCAATGGGGGATGTCATTTACTTTACCTCTTACAATGAATACTTTAAACTGGAAGAGAATAGGTCTATGGTCAGCTTATCCTGAAGATCATATTGGCCGCTTGGAGGGATCCGCCAAACTGTTTTATCCACACGAAATATGCGGATTATCTGGTCCTTCAAAGAAACCGGATTGGCCATATAATATGGACCAGACACGATTTGGGAGCAACGATTTCAGATCAACTAAACGAAATGTACTGACAGCCAGTATTGCTTCAGAAAATGCTTCCGGCTTGAAAGTGAATTCGGATGGCATGCAGCACATTCGCTGTTGGACAAAAGACTCGCTGGTACATCTGCTTGTTGCTGAATATGTTACCGCCGGTGCCGAACGCTTTCTTCGTGAATATGTCGATCATTCAACCCAATTCGACATCCCGCTGAGACAGGGACAAACTATTAAAGGGACCATCAATATGCAAATTCTTAATGCTAAGTAGTATGAGAAAGAAAACTCGATGACCCTTCGGCTCCGCTCAGGGACCGGTCAATTCGATGAACGAAGAACTTTTCGGATGGTGGTAAGGCAGCAAAAGGCCCTTCTTGCGCAAGTCACTGAATATTAAAATTATACATAGGGGCCTTTTGCCTGCCTTACCACCATCCGAAAAGTTCACCCTCTTGAATGAAGTCACCGGTCCCTGAGCGGAGCCGAAGGGTCATCGAGTTTTCTGGCAAACACTAAGTAATAATATTACAAAAGAGTTGAAGCAGGTACTGGTATCAGATCGATCAAAGCCCAGCGCATAATGAGAAAGTTGAAATGAAGCACTAATGCTTATGTCATTGATAGGCAGGAAAATACACAGCAAAAAAATGGGAAAATTCCGTTAAATCCGGACTTTTCCCATCAAGTGAAGCAGGAAAGAGAATTATCGAACAATTTTGAGGACGATTTGGGGAAGTTGATGGCTTTAAAATAATTTTAGTTACCATTTTGCATTTATCAATCTCTCCTGTAATTTTCAATTCTAATATGGTCATTAGCTAAAATGATGTGATATCATATTGTGCTATTAATTTGCCATTTTATATATTGTTGTTCTTTTCGATACTTTCTAATTTTCAGTTTCAAATTTAAAAGATAAAAGCAACTGCGATTCTAACAAAGAGATGAATAATAAGACCTTAAGTAGAACGCACTCTTAATGCTCTTTGAATATCTATTTTGTCACTGCTCCAGTTAAACAAGTATTCAATGGGTTATCAAATGGTTGACTCAGCCTTGGAATTCAAGTCATTTGCTGCTTTATATCATTGTCGTATTATTTCAGCTTGACCTATAACTACTTTAACAGGCGCGTAGATTCTTGAGTTAAAGGAATTCTTCATATCGGTAAGTAATTCCGTGACTCGAAAGATCTTGTTCCCATAAATAGTAAGATTGGCAATATGGCTCTGGTTTTGTTTGTGAATATTTAAATCATTTTCGGATTAATTTAAGCTCTTTTTCATTTGGAATCATAATTACTGACATATTTAAGAGACATATCATAATATATTGATTTATAAATACATAAACAATTTATTATATATTAAATATTGACATTCAGTACGTTACGTATTAATAACTATTTTTTTCAACTTTAAATTCGCATAAACACTGTAAAAATGGAAGTGGGATCTTTAGATACTTTAGAAATGATATATTCGAATTTTTACAGAAAGTCTTTTTTTCTGGTAAAATCATATGTAAATGATCAAATAGTTGCAGAAGATATAGTTTCAGAATCACTGATAAAATTATGGAACCGTATAAATTATGAGCCTATTGATAATGTTCAGTTTTTTCTTCTAAGGCTTCTAAAAAACGCTTCTATGGACCATTTGAAACATGAGGCAATTAAGCAAAAGGCTATAAGTTCGATAAAAGAAAATCTTAATTACGAACTTAACGATCAAATTTGTGATTTAAAATCCTGCAATCCAAATGAAGTTTATTTACTTGATATCAAACGAATTATTCAGAAGACACTTGCAAAAGTTCCAGAAAGGAGCAGGATGGTATTTAATATGAGCAGATTTGAAGATAAATCATATAAAGAGATTGCCAAATCTTTTAATATTACTGTAAAAGGAGTCGATTATCATATTGCCATAGTTATTAAGGCTTTGAGAGTTGCATTAAAAGATTATCTGCCTGTTTGTAGTCAGTAATAAATTAATTCCTCCTATTGCACCAATAAAATCGCTAATTAATTTCGTCATATTGTCATTGACTTTGATTAAAACAACAAAAACAACCTAATACTAAAAACATTTAAAATGGACCAAAGAATCCTTTTATTTAGGAAATTATTCTATGGTGGCAAACAGAACCACTAAAAGGTCACAGCCAGATTGATAACTTCTCCTTTTTTAACCTGAATATCCTTTAGTCTTCCATTCTGATATTTAACTGGTATTTCATTTCCGTTCAGTATCAGATGAAAAGATGTTTCAGGCATGAATACCCTAATTGCTATATCACGGGAAAATGGATCCGAATGGATTATTGTCCCTTCAGCTCCCGTATCCATTTGGATATGCTTAATTTTATCCGAATCGTACATATCGACAAAATCATAAGACGAAGAGGTCGTGTTTTTGGAAATAAATGCGTTGAGGACAAACGAGGTTTCTTCTCTGACCCACTTTGTGTTATTGCCGGTCTTCATGTTCCCGGTAACAAATACAGCTCCATCCTTAACGTAAACAGGTATCTGGTCCAAACTGCATTTTACCGGGAGTGTCCGGCCTCCATGAATCCTTTTTTCGGGATTATTATAGCTTATCCAGTTTCCATGGGGAAAATACACGTCTCTTTGGGTCACAGGAGAGGTAACTGGCGCCACCAAAAAGTCGTTGCTAAACAAATATTCATCCCACATTTGATAGGTAGCAGTATCATCAGGGTACATCATGACCAGAGGTTTCATTAGTGTTCCGTTCACTGACGCAGTATTTAAGGCAGAATAAATATATGGGATAAGTTCCATTCTTTCATCGCAGGACTTTTTGAAAGCATTCAGGACTTTCGCTGAGCAATGCCAGGGAGCACGGTCAGTCCCGTTGCCACCTGCCCCGTCATATTTGATCTCAAACAAGCCTGTCCACACCCCCCATTGCAACCACCTGATATAAAGATCGTCAGGTATTGTCCCGGTCTTACCGAGATATCCCCCGACATCCGAACCCCAATCTGGAAATCCCATGAAGCTTGTTCGGACAGCATTGGCCAGGTTACCCGCCAATCCATCCCAGTTCGATCTGGCATCACCTCCCCATATGGCGCTCAGATAGGGCTGGCATCGATGAAAACCTGCCCTTGCAAAATTAAACTGATCCCTTCCCCAGGAATTCGTCAAAAAGGAATCGACTGTTTTTGCGTAGAGCCAGATGTATTTATTTTTATGCAACCAGTATGATGAATTGTCATACCAGGGTTCAAAATGAGGGAAGTATTCGTCGGCACGATCCATTTTGTGTCCTTTGACCCCGAATTCATACTGTCCTGTTTTCAGGCGATTTCCGAATTCTCTGACCGCATCCGGGTTTGTCAGGTCCATATAATCTAAATGCCCGGGGATCAGTCCCGGAAAGTCACGATCGCTGAATGTCATCGGGGCCACCCAGGTCAACAGGTTAATATTATATTCATCGTTAAGGGTTTTGATCCATTGTTCCGGATGGGCGAATTTCCGGTTGAAGTTCATCTTTGACCACTCATTCGAGCCATCCGAATAGGGCCGGTCAATCATAAGACCTGTGATCGGGATATGAAGGTTCGTATAGGATTTCACATCATTAAGCACCTGGTCCTTCCCGCCTTTGGCATCATCCCTCCAGACTATTGGACCGCATGCCCATACAGGTATGTATTTAGGCTTTCCGATAACCCGGTAATAACTTTCCAGAATATGGTTTCCGTCTTTTCCAAAGAAAAGGTACCAATCGAGACCGGAGGTGAAATGGGTCAGTTCGGTGGAACCCTGACAGGCAAATTTATATTCTCCTTCGCTGAAAGTATCGAAAAACGAGGCATACCCCATATTATCAAAGAAGAAAGCTGACCATGCGGAAGCAAAATTTTCAGAATACCTATAATTTTCCCCGTCAACGGCAACATTCACGGTATTGCCTCTTAAATCCGGACTGAGCTGATTATCAGGATAATTTTTTTCCTGAACTCCATAATAATGATCGTTCAGATCAGCCAGGTGCACGGAAAAATTACCAGCCCAGGAAGCATCAGCTTCAATATGCCAGGTAGCCCCGTTCGAAGTAAGTTTTATTCTGACCTCCCTGTCCTTATAAACATTGCTGCTGTCGTCTTCTGATACATGAAGATAGGTCAGCTGAACAAGGGCGGACCTCTCATCCCGGCTGATCAGCTCCATACGGTCGGGGGAGTGGAAATTAAAACATATGGAATCAATACGGATCAGGACTTTGTCTCCATTTGTGAATTCAATGGTTTTGTCTTTCGTGTTTATGGTCAATTCCTGAGCATGAATATAACTGACGAAGCAGAAGGCTGAAAAAAAGATTATTAAATACAGCCGAATTAAGGTTCTTTTCATTATCATATCTAAATTTTGGTGTTTTTATTTAACGTGATTTGATATATGATTTTATATAATTCATTAGTTATCAATATTTTAATTCGTTTAATGTTAATAACTGCTTGATACACAGGTATATAAAAATGGACTCTTCTTTAACTTGTAAGTGCAATACAATAAAAAAAGAAGAATCCATGAATAACTTCTCTGAATTAAGAAATCATTGCTCCTGCATTTGCTTAATTTTATTAAAATTATGCCTAATTCATGTTAATTAAAATCATTTAGAAGAAATAAAACCTTCCGGTCATTAAGTTTTATGCCGGAAGGTATTTTAAATATGTATTTGATAAAATTAATTAATAAACATCTCTATTCAGGAGAAGAATCCATTATCATACACATACGTGCAATCTATGGTATCCTGCCGGAAGTGCATGAAATCCCGTAGAATCCGTTGCATCTAAATCAGTAGCCCAATGTTCTGTACCTGATTCTTTAAGTGACTGGGCTCCAGCCTCAGGACTGCCTATTTGGTATCCACAAAATCTTTTAGGGTATCCCAATCTTGTTCAGTAGGTACATGCCAGCCCTGAGGAGCTAAACCATTTAGGTCGGTACCTGCATACCAATTATAATACAAACCATAAGTGGATGTATAGCTGGTATCATTTTTATAATAGCCATAACCTCCGGCTGTAGCACCATCCCAGGAAGCAGAATCTTCAAAAAGAGGTATAGGCAAACCATCACTATAATGAGTACATTTAAAGTTTTGAGCCATCCATACCTGAGCACCAATTCTAACTGTATCACAACCATTTCCATCAAAATCATACACCTGTGCTTTTTTTGATGATGATGTATTAGTAAATGTTATACTATCAATCCCAGCTATAGCTTGCTGATGTAATATTGAACCTTCCCGATAAATATACAAGGTATCCTCCTATGCTTTAGCTGAAGTCAAACCAAAAAATATTATTACAATTATTGTTTTCATAGTTTTATCTTCTATTTTTAATTTAACTGCCTATCCCTTTCGGTCAAGTTTATTTTATTAACTCTTTAAAAGGTTGAGGAGGAGTGTCAACCGCCTGCTGCATTAGTCGGTAAAATAGCTTTCCTCTATATGTTGATAATTTTCGATTGAACCTAAATGCGAATTCGTCTAAGTAATACGATAGATATTTTGGAGTAATGCTACCTTGATGTGTCCTATTTATCCATCGTTTTACAAGAGAATCAACAAGATGCACATGCGGTAAAAGTTCATGCGCCTCTTTCCCAGTTCCTGAAATAACTTTTGTTTCATGTTTATATTTCTCAGAATTAGACAAAGAGCTATATCCTGTCCAACCATCTGTTATTATTGTACTCCCCGGTTCAATATTTTCTTCAATAAATTGCAAAAGATGTTTTCCAGAGGCTTCAGGTATACACTTAAAGCGAACTCGACCTATTTGTTTCCCAATACATTCAGTGGCTACAACCACCAAAGTCTTTGTTTCAGCACCTCTTCCTTGTTTTCCTTTGCTAATTTCTTTTCCTCCTATATAAGTTTCATCAACCTCGACTTCTCCCGAAAGCTTATCTCTTCCGGATCTTACCATAGCTCTTCGAAGTTTTTGCAACCAGGACCAAGCGGTTTCGTATGATCCAAAGCCCATAAAATCCATTAAATTATTGGCACTTGCACCAGTCTTTTGTGCAACAACCCACCACATTATATGAAACCAAAGTAATAAGGGTTTTCTTGTCCCATGAAAAATTGTTCCTCCCGTAATAGACGCTTGATAACCACAAGAAGAACAATGAATCAATTTTTGCTCTGTCAGCCAGTATTTGTTACTGTTTTTACATTTCGGACATATATAGCCATCTGGCCATCTAATTTCAAAAATATAATTCCAGCAATCTTCGTCGGTCTTGAATTTTGCTAAGAATTCTTGAAAATCTTTCGGATAATGCTCATTATTACTCATTCTGTAAAGTTATACCTTTTTACTTGACCGAAAGGGATGGGCAGTTATTAAAATTATGCCGAACTCATGTTAATTAACATCAGTTGGAAGAAAAAAAAACCTTCCGGTCATTAATTTTTATGCCGGAAGGTTTTTTTAAATATGTATTTGATATAATTAATTAAAAAACGCCTCTATTTGACAGGAGGAGAATCCATTATCAAACGGATCGAATACCCATCTGTTTTTGCATAAGGTCCAGCATGTAGCAAATGCCCATCATTATAGACATGAAAGCCAAAGATATTTATTAAAGAATTATCATCCGTATTAAAATCATCAGTAACCTGAAAAGCAGCCCAGGCAGTCTGTGCTACCCAAGCCTTTCTAAAGAATCCTGCCGGAAGTGCATTAAATCCCGTTGCATTCGTTGCACCTAAATCAGTATTCCAATGATCTGTACCTGGTTCTTTAAGTGCCTGGCCTCCAGCCTCCGGACTACCATATGCGGAATCTACAAATGCTTTTAGGGTTTGCCAATCTTGCAATGTGGGTACATGCCAGCCCACAGGAGCTAAACCATTTGGATCGGTACCGGCATACCAATTATAATACAAACCATAATCGGCAATGGTGGAAGAATCATCATAAGTATAAATGCCATAACCTCCGGCTGTAGCATCAACCCAGGAAGCAGAATCTCCTAAAAGAGGTATAGGCAAACCATTACTATAATGAGTACATTTAAAGTTTTCAGCCAACCATACCTGAGTACCAATATGAACTGTATCATAACCATTTCCGTCAAAATCATATACGCCTTTTTGTGGTTCCGGTGGTGTTGAAGGAGTAAAAGTTATACTGTCAATCCCAGCTATAGCATGCTGAAGTATTACTGAACCTTCATAATAAATATACAAGCTATCTTCTTGTGCTTTAGCTGAAGTCAAACCAAAAAATAGTATTACAATTAATGTAAATATTGTTTTCATAGTTATTTTCTCCTTTTTTTTAATTTTTAATAAATTTTATTGTTTCAAAAATATTGCTACCTGATAAACGACATAAATACAATCCATTTTTTAATTGTGAGACATTGAATTTTACAGTATTTGTTCCAATTTGACTGTTAATCATTTCCTGATATAAAACTTTGCCCTGTATATCAAAAACTACCAGCCGCAAATCCTCGGTTTTGTCCGATTCATAGGTGATATGTATTTCGTCACTTACCGGGTTAGGATAAAAACTAAATTTACTACTCCGAATATCTTTATTAGCTATACCTGTAGTAGTAAAGTCCGTAAAACTCATATATCGGACGTCTGTCATTACGAAAGTACTTGAAGAACCATCGGTTTTGTTAATCATTACGTTTCCTGAAGGAAGAGTAATACTCCTCACGTCACTTAACATAAATGTAGTTTGCATACCACCTGCTTTATCTCTTAAATAAAGTGTGTTTTGTGCCTGCAGTGCTGTAAGACCTAAGCCTAACAGGAGCAGCACACTTAAAAGTTTAAATTTTGTGTGTTTCATATAATGCTCTCCTTTTTTAATTAATTAATATTAAAAAAAACTCAGTTTGGAATTTGTGTTCTTAATATAGGTTAATAATTGATAAAATCATGTAATTGCAACACGGCTTTACCAATGGAAACTCAATTGAAGCTTCAATTGGTCTGAAAAGTATTCGAAAAGTTACTTCCTGAATCATTTAAGTTATTAGTAGTTTGAGTTGTTTACAAAACCCCCTTAAATATAAAGACGATTAATAGTCATGAATCACTAGGAAGAAAATTGTTTTTTTAATAGAATTAATGAAAGACGCAAAATAATTAACTAAATGACCTTCTCCCTCAGATGGATCGAAAATGAAAAACCAAACCCATCTTGCCAGTTAGTTGCAAAACGAATAGTCTCAATTTTACTGAGCCCGGTTGTATATACTGTTTCCCATGTTTCGCTTTCGTTTGACACCTGAATCAGATATAATTTTGGCATCGGATATTTCCAGGTAAATTCCACATGGGATAAAGGTTGTATTTTCCCAGGGGCAACCGGAAACTATAAATAATTCCTTTAGACTAATTTCATATAACTTCAGGGGCAAAAAGTTCCATTACCACATCTCTGTCCCTGATAACTATAGTATCGGTTGCAAATAATGTGTTGGTTCCGGATTTTACCTGATAATTTATAAAAATAGCATCTCGTTTTTCATTTCCCCATTCATCTCCATTGATTACGAATTGGCCACCTCCGGATATTGAATAAGCAGATCCATCACCCTCGGAAATTGTACATGAAGTAGAATCGGTAAATGTCAGGTTCATATCAAATGTTCCTGTAATTATTTTTGAATGTGAATTTGCCAAAACGTTAACCTGGTTTTTACCTGTGGTTACCAGGCTCCAAATTTCATCTTGTACGACATATGGGGCAGCATAAAGTGTATCTTCCAGAACTATGGAAGAAGCATCCTTTACAACACTGGCTCCACGGTGAAGGTATTTCCCATGATAACGATTAATAAACTTAATGGCGAACATAGTAAAATCTTTAGGTTGTACTGCCCAATCACTGGCAATACGCGGATCAGGATTCACTGCAATGGGTTCACCCCGCAAAACAGAGTCCAGATTTGTTGCACTAACAATACGCATTGGAATAACATAAGCTAATTTTATTGCCAACGGGTCATCAAAAAAAGCATCGGTTAAATGTACTTCGATACCTGCATTTACTTTACCTGGCGGGATTGTTATATCGTTTGACGATAAGGTATAATATGACGTCGGCATCAAATGAATTGTGTCCTTCGTTGAATTAAATAAAACACTGTCACAAAGATCAGGAGCCAGCTCAACAGAAAATTCCCTGTTTACCTTGTTTTCGAGTACTCCGCCGAAAGCGGCAGATATCAAAAATATATGATTATTATCATTGGTATTGTCGTAAATATAATTACCCAAGACAAGGGTCCTGACCGGATACTGGTATGGAAAATAGCCAGCTGTAGAACCAAAATCCGAAAATTCTGTATCCTTGTGACAAGCATTTAAGGAGGTAGCTAAGGTTAGTAAAATTAATATTTTCTTCATATTTTAATTTTTTTTGTATTAAAGTTTTCCCACGTTAAACAGAGTTACTTACTACCAATCTTTGTTTTGAATAAGGGCGTCAAACTTTACAACTTCTCCGTAAGGAAGGGGACCATAGTGCATAAAACTGTTATCATAGGAGCGCGGTTCAACATCGACCACATTGTAATTTGTACCATTTACATTAACTCCCTTTGCCGACTCGGTTAAATCATTATTCCATCGACGTAAATCCCAAAAGCGGAACCCTTCAAAACAAAGTTCAAGTCTTCTTTCGTTATGGATTAAATTGCGCATATCTTCTTTTGTTGAGATTGAAGCAAGGTAGTTGTCAGGCTGTGCGATACCGGCACGATTTCGGATAGAGGCAATAACGTCACGTGCTGAAAAACCGTTAGTTCCGGTTCCATCTGGTCCCCAGGCTTCATTGGCTGCTTCAGCATAGATAAGAAATAGTTCAGTGTACCGCATATATACACTATAATGTTTCTTGGTATTTGTAGAATTAGGATTCATGTTGACATCTTCTCTTAACATTTTTCTCAAATAATAACCTGTGCGGGTTGAATTTTGTAAAGAGTCCTTAGCATTACTACCGCCCCCAACACCTGTCAAAATTGTTTCTCCTTTCAATGAACTGCCATTATAAACAATGTACAGGTCGAGTCTGGGATCACGGTTAGCATAGGGATTAGAAGGATCATACAGGCTAGACGGGTCAGTTATCGGATACCCGTTTTGCATTGGGAAAGCATCAACAAGGTTCTGTGTCGGATTAATACGACCATTACCAAATAATGATGGTGGGAAATTATTTCCCTCCCATGTATTAATATTGTTGGATGCTTGTCTCCAAATCATCTCCGGTTGGTCAATATTGGGCAATTTAACTTTATCAACTAATGATGAATTAAAAAAATTGTTTCCATCGGGATCAAGGGAGGCAATTCCCCCGGCACTTATAATAGAAGCGCCGGCGTAATTCGCTGTGGTTTCCCATAAAGCCAGATCATCACCAGGATTATAGGCAGGACTGGCTGCCAATAAAGCAACTCGGGCTTTCATAGCTTTTACGATACGGCCGTCAATGCGTTGATTAGCAACGTTACCAAAAACTTCATTATACTCGCTTGGCGTAACCCCCGTCATTCCGGGAGGAAGTTCATCCACACTGGTAATGTTCTTAAAATCGTCCATTACAAGATATTCAAGTGCCTTATCATAATCGGAATATATCTGATTTATCGACTCAGTGAAATTTGCTCTGGGAACATTAAAGGTTCCATCAACGGCAACGAATTTATCATAAATTGGAATTCCGAGTAATTCGCCATTTGAGCCAATCCCTCCAACGGTAACTAATAGATTATATTCAAACAAACCTCTTAAGGCATAGGCCTCCCCTTTGAGACGTTGGATGAACAACTGATTTTCGACCTCATCAGTCGATTTCCAGGGAACCGTATCGACGATACTTAAAAATTTATTGATGTATAAAATTGATGAAATGGATCTATCCCATTCCGATACAGGATTAAATATCGCTGACCATTGACCATTTGCCATTTTCAGATTTGCATCCTGCTTGTTGTTTGTAACAGCATCATCAGTCGCAACATCGCTTCCATTTAATGTGTAGTCCGGAACATTCCCGTATGCTATTATTAATAAGCCTTCAGCGGCCGCCGGATCTTTGGATACCAGGTCAAAATTATAATTATTTTCGTTTAAGGGGTCCATCAGTTCGCAGGAACCCAGCGATATTGCCAATATCAGGAATAAGATGAATATTTTTAGCAACCTCATGATTATTTCGTATTATAGTTATGTTATTAAAACATTGCTTTTAAACCTAAAGAGAATGAACGGTAATATGGCTCAGTTCCAATCCTTAGCTGGTTGATATCTTTATGCTTGGAAATAAAAAATAAGTTGGAAACATTGCCAAATAAATCAAGCTCTTTCATCTTAAGCACTTGCGCAATGTGTCCGGTCATATTATAAGTTAACTGTACTCTGTCAAGGTCAAAATAGTTATTTTTGTAAAGCCAGAAACTTGAAGGTTCGAAATTATTCGTATTAGAAAGGGAAGACATTCTTGGGTATGTTGACGTTGTTTTTGTGGCTTCTGTCCAGCGGTTTAATATATATGCTGAATACTTAAGATCGCCAGAAACCTGGTAATAATTTCCGCTGATATATCCGTTCCCTCCAATATTCCCATGGCCCAAAGCAAATAAAGTAAAGCTTTTATAAGATATATTCAAATGCAAGCCGTAAGAAAACGGAGCTTGTGAACGGCCTATCTGAATTTCATCATTTGCGTCAACTATGTTGTCATTATTTTGATCTGCATACTTGATATCACCTGGCTGAACCGCACCAAATGCTTGAACGGGATGATTGTCAATATTCGTTTGATCAGAAAAGAATCCTTGAGAAACCAGGCCGTATATTGCATCAACGGGACGGCCAACTCTGTTTTGGTATGCATATTGGTATAATTCATCCATCTTCAGTATTTTGGAAACGGAATACATAACATTTGCCCCAACATTAAAAGAAACGGCATTTACCTTTTGGTTAATGGATAGACCTAATTCACCACCTTGGTAACCATATTTGTCGAAATTAATGTATGGAATGAAATCGGAATAATAAGATGGATAAATGGAAGTGACTTTTGATACTTTATCTGAATATGCACTTGTGAAAACATTTGCATCCACATTCAACAAATGGTTAAAAAATATCCCTTCTATTCCAACATTAATTTCGCTTCGCTTTTCGAAAAATAAGTTGTTATTCTGTCCTTGTGATGGACGGGTTCCATTATTAGAATAGGATCTGTCATCCCATGCATATCCTCCTGACCGGACATATATATCATCATATAAATAATATTTATTGATCCCCAAATCAGAATTCAATATACCTGCGGAGACACGAAGTTTCAGATAATCAACGCTTGAATTTTTTGACATAAAATCTTCTGAACTAATTACCCAGGCCAAACCCAGGGAGGGAGAAAAGGCTCTTCGATTATCAGGAGGTAACTTAGGAGAATTAATGTAAGCACTACTGATATCAATCAGGTACTTGTTTTTAAAACCATAGTCTAACCGTAGACTTAAATTAGCATGTTTGTTTGGCTGTATTTCATTAAGGGATTTTTCAAAGTCTCCATAACCTAAAAGTGAACCGCTGATGTGATGGATACCCTTAAACGTCTTATCATAATCCAACATACCATAAATCCCCATTCTCCTTTGATAAGTGGGGCCCGCAATTGACTGAACGCCAGGGCGTGCATCCTTGCCAAATTTTATCAGACTATCAACTTTATCAGATACGGCATCCCAGACAGGTTCATAAACAGCGTAGGAGTTTAGAATAGCCTCATTATAGCTGGTATACATATCGAAACTCATATTCGTATGGAAAGAAAGTCCGTCAACAAGCCGTTTCAGGTCAAAATCTAATCTGTTGTTAAGAGAAAATGTACGTTGAATATTCTGTTCGACTCCCCCGGAATAACCATCTGCAATTGGATTCGTCAGAGTACTATTTGTACCTCCAAGCAGATATTTTCCATTAACATCATTTTTACGACTGAGTAATAACTGGTCGCTGGGATCAAGCAGGTTTATGGGGATTAAAGGGGCTAACAGATTAGGGTGTAAGTTACCAGCCGCAGTCCAATAATCACTAATCGGACCTTTCGAAGTATTAAAAAATGCTACGGCATCAATGGCGCTTTTGATCCAGCTGTTAATCTTTAAATCAACGTTACCTCTTATATTGAATTTGTCTTGTCCGGCTGTTGCCCCTTCACCAAAATTTAAAAGACTTCCTGTATGCTGCCAGCCTACATTTGAATAATAAGATGCAACATTATTTCCTCCTGAAATCTCAGTCATTACTTTGGAAAAAGGCTTAAAAGATTTAAGATATTCACTAGAATAATAATCCACATTCGGATACCTGTATTGGTTCCCGGTACGATAATTTGCAATCATATCGTCACTGTATAGAGCCGGAAGACCATCGTTCGCCCTGGCTTCATTATATAATTGCATATAGTCAGCTGACGACAAATACTCAGGTAAAATTATTGGTAATGAAACCCCGTAGTAACCTGATACATTGAGTTGCTTCTTAAATGCGCTTCCTCTTTTCGTTGTTATCAAAACTACCCCATTAACAGCTGCGCTGCCGTACATTATCGTTGAATTTATGTCTTTCAAAACCGTGATCTGGTCAACTTCTGAGAAATTAATGGTACTTATATCACGCGGAAATCCATCAACAATAAACAATGCATTACCTAAACCACGTATGTTGGAACTGCCTAATAATCCGGGAACCCGGCCATTTAAAGCACTGGCAATACCTTCAATATTATCGTATTTAAGAATCTCTTTGGGATCCACTACGCTGACAGCGTTAACAAGATCACCTTTTTTAACCGTTCCATAAGCAATATTAACTTCATCTTTTTCCCTATACATGAACACGGAAGGTTTTAATAAAAACTCATTCATGCCTGAAAGTCTTCCTGCCTCAATAAGGGCCGATTCATAACCATCTGATTCAATCAACAGGTCTGTTTGAACGGGCACCGTAATACTAAATTTACCTGAAGTATCAGTTGTTGCAACTATAGCACCCTCGTTACTATAAACCATTGCTCCACTGATCGGATTACCATTCTCATTTTTTACTACTGAATTGATTGTAATAACATTTGCATTCTCCACCTCCTGGGCTATAATATTTACAGGGAGAAATAAGATGGCCAAACTGAGAAAAATTAATATTTGGAAATATCTTTTCTTCATTTTATAAGATTTTAATATTATTATTAAATGACCTACCACCCGGGATTTTGAGGAAATCCTGCATAAATTTCTGTAAAACTAGTTTGTATTGGCAACCAATTATGTTTTTTTTCAACTGTTCGGGTTACAATTACTCTTTCTCTAATATTCGTAGGTTTTCCGTCAGTTCCTCTATCAAATTCTATTGCAGTTTTATCCAGGTAACGGGGATCACCTGAAAGATTCCATCTTCGCAAATCACACCAGCGTTCTCCTTCAAATGCAAGTTCTACGGCCCGCTCACGAATAATTGCTCCCATGAAAGCATCTTTTGTATCTGTATAACTGCTTGTAAGGTTGGGCAGTTGGGCACGGTTCCTGATAATATTGACAGCCTGTTCTGCTGTAATGCTTCCCGATACGCTACTTGAGGCTGATCCGTAACCCTGAAGCACTGCTTCAGCATACATCAGATAAACATCTGCGAGACGTAAAAATGGTACATAAGCCTGGAAATTATCATACAACTTATCCCATTGGTTACATCCAATCGGAGAAATCCTCTTATAATAATAGCCCGTAACACTGGCCTGGCTTCCAACCCGGTGACGCCCCCCGGTGTACAATTGTGCAAATTGGTCACTTCCTGCTGCAGCATTTTCTACCAATTTATCACCATCAACTACAATATCTTTATAAAAACGTGGTTCACGATTAGTCCAGGGATCATTAGGATCATAACCGGAATTCGGATCTTCAATAGGTAATCCGTTAGCCATTCTATAATTTTTTATGTAATTATTGGTTGGTACTTCAACCTTACCGTTACCGGCTCCCATTTGAGGAGGTACAGTTTGCAGTACCTGACTCCATCTCACATTAAGATATCCATAAACCGGTTGATTCATTATCACCTCTGTTCCCCCTGGCCTAACGGTATTTTCCGGAGACACAACCCAAAAATTATCTGTCCAGGTATCCCAGGATTGAAGCTGATAAGCTCCTGACTGATCACAGACACTCAAAGCTTGAGCAAACGCATCCGCAGCTGATTTACACAGGTCGGCATCATAAGACGAATTTCCTGTCGATTCCTGATTCATCATCGGGCTGGCTGCAAACAGCAGGTCTTTTCCTTCGTATGCCAGAGCCCATACTTTCGAAATACGCTGACGATTATCTCCCAATGTAGCCTGACCTGCTTGTGTGTCGTCCCAGTTTACCGGCAATAATGCTGCAGCATCTTTAAAATCTTTGGCTGCTTTTAATGCGGTTTCCCGATAGCTTAGCCTGGGTAAATTTAATTCAGCATCTGCAGGCAATGCAATGTCGATGTATGGCATCCCTCCCCAATAACGCATTAACTCAAAATAAAACCAGCCTCGAAAAAACAAAGCCTGTCCTTTTATAAGATCTTTCTCTTCCTGGGTACCCTCAGTCATTAAATTTATTTTACTTATGGCTATATTTGCTTTCCTGATTCCATACCAGCAAAGGGGCCATATTCTCTTAGCACGTGGTGCATTGACAGTGCTGTAGCTATCTGAATAAAAAAGATCGCGCTGAAACCAGTAATCTCCCAAGTCAAAAGATAAGGGAGAATTGTACAGAGTCTCATCACCAAACAGATAATGACAAGGAACCTCTGCCGAAGGATAATTCACAACACAATTATACAACTCCTCAACAAATCCCTGGAAACTGATAAAGTTTCCGAATACATCATTCTCAGTGATATCAGAGGAAGGAGCCTTGTCGAGGTACTTCTCACAGGACCCTGAAAACAGCCCCAACATCACGATACTGATAATTAAAATTTGTCTGTATTTTATTTTAATAATTTTCATAGTTATATGCTCCTAAAAAGTTAAATTAACACCAAGTGTAAAACGTTTAACAGTAGGGTAGGTTCCCCGTATTGAGATTCCACCCACGTCAACAGACTCTCTGTCATCAGGAAGTTTTGACCAGAACTTAAGATTGTTCCCGTTAAGGTAAATCCTTAAGCCTGACATGCCGGCTTTTTTAACCCACTGGTTCTGAAATGTATAACCAATATTAACATTTTTCAACCTGAGGTAGGACGCATCAATAATATAAGTTTGGCCAGAAGGTATCCCTGTTGCTTTCCATGGGGTAAGGGGATAAGATGCATTTTCATTATCTTTAGACCAATAATCTGCGTACTGGTCAAAATAAAGTTCTGTATTTTTATACCATGTGTATAGTCGTCGTTCTTGGGACGAATTAGTTGCACCATAAAATTCAACCATAAAACTAAACCCTTTATAATCGGCACCGACTGAAAAATCATAGGTGTTTTGGGGCACAGCTGAGTACCCATAGGGCGCTGCATCTTCAGATTTCATTATACCATCCGGTTCAAAATCAAGAAGATTATAATAACCCGGTTGTTTTTGTAAATCATTGGCCGTAAAAGGGGTGCTTGCATATACATCATCCCAGTTATTCATAAAGCCTGCGGTCTGCTGTGTTCGAACCTGGCCGATAGCATAACCTTCTGCCTTTAAATATGATGGCGTCAATGGTGGATCATCCCTTTTTAATATCTTATTTTGAGTATGGGTTAAAGCAGAAGAACCCCATAAATGAAATCCATCTTCAAATCTTTTTTCTAATCTAACCTCTAATTCATGCCCGTTTGAATAGATGGCTCCCAGGTTAGCGCTTGGCGGAGTGGCACCAAAAAATGGAGGTACAGTCCTGTCAGATCCGCCGATTAAAATGTCAGTCCTGTTCTCAGTGAAATAGTCATATGTTATTGATATTAAGTTATTTAATAATCCCATTTCTATACCTAAGTCTTTCTTCAGGGCTTTTTCCCAATGGAGATCAGGATTGCCAACTACTGATTCAGTGTACCATGTATAAGGACTGCTAACGTGGGGATCCTGATTAAGATAGGCTGAACCTCCATAACTATATTGTGATGAATACAACCATCTTTTTCCACTCACCTGGTCATTACCTACCATCCCCATACTATAGCGAATTTTTAATCGGTTGACCCAGGCGAGCCAGCTTTGATGAAAGAAGTTTTCATTTGTTACAATCCATCCCCCGGCAACCGAAGGAAAGAAATGAAAACGATAACCGGGCCCAAATTGTTCCGATCCATTATAGGCTCCGTTTGCTTCAAATAAATATTTTTCGGCGTAATTATACGTTGTACGGAATACCCAGTCTTCGCGAAAATGCTGAAACTCATTTCCATATGCATATTGTTCCCGCTTTACCATCCCTAATGCTGTAACAGCATGCGAACCAAATTCGTGATCATAATTTAACTGAAACTGGTAATTTGTACTCCTGTCAACCGGAATTGAAGAGCCGGGTTCATAGTCTGCGGGACCGATAACTTCTGGTTTGACTTTCCAGGGTACTGGAACCCAGTCAAACTGATTCTTTCCACCGATCGGATAATATGTTGTATATTCGCTGGGATCCTGATCAGGGCCGGTATACAATGAATTATTGATGACTTTTATTGGGACATTACCAGCAGAAGGGGAGACGTTGGTATTGCCATCAAGAATTCCACCTTCAGATAAAATATTACTATCAAATGAAAACTTTGCTTTAGCGCTCAATCCCGGAATAATAAAATCGAGCTTTTGTTCCAGGACAAAATCAGAATTCATATTGATTTTCCGGTCCTGTAATATTCCCTGGTTCCAAATAAGAGCTATAGAATTGGCATCCGACCCCACCCTAGGATCATACCCATAGTAACCATCGGAGTATAATGGAAGATTAAGGGTGGGTGCCAGTGCATATAACCCATTCCACGTCCAATTATCATCTCCCACTCTAACATTATACCAGTTATTTCCTGAATTTTTGATACTGTAAAATCCTGCCAGATCTACACTCAGGGTAGTTGTCCTGGTCAGTTTAAAATCAAGATTATTTCTGAAATTAATACGGTTAAAGCTGTTGCTGGGATTGTAATTTCTATGATTCTCATAATATTTCAACATGTCCCCTTGATACAAATAAGATAAAGACCCAAAATATCTGACAAAATTTGTTCCTCCCTGTACATCCAAGGTAGCATGATGAGAATAACCCATATTCTTGAGCATGGCTTTTTCCCAATTAATATCCGGATATATTTCAACATATTCAGGAAGTTGCGGTTTCTTATACCTTAAAGCTATCGGGTAAGGGGTGTAATCCGCCCATGAAGGTGGGTTTTGGCTAACTTCACGCTCAATAGCCTTGTCCTTTAACATAATAGCTTTATAAGAATCAAAACTTTCGGGTATTTTTGAAACCTGTTGTCCAACGGCGTTATACGTAAATGATATTTTAGGCTTACCCAATGTACCTCTTTTTGTAGTTATCAATATAACACCATTTGCACCTCTAACTCCAAAAACTGCAGTTGCAGAGGCATCTTTTAATACTGAAACATTCTGAACCTCTGAAACGTCAACATTGTCTATATTTCTTTCAATACCGTCAACAAGAACTAATGGCTGGGCCCCATTCCAGGTATTCTGTCCCCTGATATAAATTTGTGTCGAGCTACCTCCTCTTTGAACACCACCGGGTGCTCCTGAAGAAGTTTGTGTAATAACTCCCGGTAATTTACCTTGCAAATTCTCAGCAAGATTGGGAAGATCCCCTGACTTTTTAAGCTCATCATTCGAGGTTTGAGAAATAGCCCCTACAACACTAGCCTTCTTTTGAGTGCCATAACCAACAACTATAACCTCGTTTAAAGATGAGACTGATTCCTGCATTACAATATCAATCTGAGTTCTGCCATTTAGCTGAATTTCCTGTGTAGCCATACCGACAAAGGAAAATACTAATGTGGCATTTGCAGGAACATTAGCTAAGGTATATTTACCATTTGAATCAGTAATAGTACCAATTGTTGTTCCCTTAACAACTACGGTAGCTCCTATTTCCGGCTGTCCTTGCTGATTGGTCACTGTTCCTGTGACAACCGTTTGCTGTAATTCGATTGAAGCGCAGTAACTTTTTGCCGAAGCCAAAGTCACAAAGAAAAGCAGAATCAAGACGTATAATTTCAATCGCAAAAAGGTATTGATTGAACGTCTACCCTTCAAGAATACATTAGTATGATTTTTTTGCATAGTAGTTTTATGATAGTTTTCTAAATTTAAACAAAATAAGAATCACAAAAGCAGAAGTTTGTCAGTATTCCGGACTAAATTTTTTTGAAATTGATGTTATACTATTATAATCTCACAATACAAACACGATTTAAAGGTTTGCATCACTAGTTTAAAAATGAGTTTTTTTAAATTAAATCATTGTTGTCTGGTAAAACCGGAATATAGTTAATTTTTCTTTTTACTTGCCTGATAATCAGGTGTACTATTTTAACTTTTCAAAAGTAAGCCCCCTGCAATTCAGGAAATAACGAATTTTGATATTCAAGTTCGCCTTCATTTATTATTTTTCGCCAACGTCCCTCGGGGTCTTCTAAAAAGCTGAATATATTGATATAATTCATTAGTTGCTGTCTGATAATGGATACCATGTTTGAAAAAGCCCATTTACGATAAGTATTTCGTTGGTGACAATGAGAATGCGATAGAAATACAAATTTGGGCAGCGATCCATGCCAATTTGCTAATAACACTGATAAAGAGCAGAATCACATGATGCCGATTCAGGGTATCCGCCCCAGCAAACCCATCTTTCGCTCCATGATCTGAGCCGCTAACTTTGCCGGTAAAAAGAACATGGCACAAAGAAAAGATTTATCCCAGGAAATGTTTGAGCATGTAACCCGCCAGCGTGAGAGCGGACTTACAGTTGCAAATTATGCAAAACAAGCCGGAATTACTCAATTTAAGCTGCAATATTGGATCAGAAAATTCCAGGCACAAGAAGCCGGGAAAGACACAAATCTGAAATTTATTGACCTTAATTCCTTTGATACCGCTAATCACCATTCAAGAGCACCGGAGCTGCAAACGTTAACTCCGCAAATCACGCTGACCTTTCCCAATGGCATGTGCTTAAAAATCTATTAAGCGATGCTGGGCTTAAGTGCAAATCTACAATACTTCCTGTGTTGCACGCCTGTTGATATGCGCAATGGTTTTGACGGACTTGCTGGCATTGTACGCAATATTTTAAAACAGAATCCGGTTGGGGGATCCGTATTCATTTTTATAAACCGCGCCGGCACGCATATTAAACTCCTTTACTGGGACGGGGATGGTTTTGCCCTGTTTTATAAACGGCTTGAACGTGGGCGCTATTCAATGGGTGAACAAAGCCGTACTGCTCCTTCCAGGCTGATTACCCGGGAAGAATTAATGATGCTTCTGGAAGGTCTCTCGTTCAAGGATATGACACGAAAAAAAAGATTTAAAATAGCTTGATTATTTTTCAAAAAAACTCTCATATATATTTGTATATCAGATAAATAAGCTTATATTTGTGTATGGAAAAACAGGAACTTTCTCACCCGCAAATTGCTGCTGAATTGGAAGCCAGAATAATTGTATTGGAGGCGAAATTGGCTACTGTTATTTCCGAGAAAGATTCAGTTATCTCCGAAAAAGAATCTGTTATCGCAAAGCTCACCGGAGATGTTGAATACCTGTCTTTCCAGAACGACCAGATGCGCCGTTTGATATTTGGTTTTAATACCGGAGTAAAATGATACCACCCACCGGTAAAAAACGGTACCACCTTCTGCCAGATTAATCTTCGATTGTACATTTTATGCCGGAATGACAGTTTACTAATAACTATATTTCATAATAATAGTCCTTCTTTAAAAGCAGCATATCGAGTATAAATCAGTTTTACAGTATCTTATGGTCTTTGAAAGCTGCAAAAATGACTCGAACCTTTACCTGCCGACATTGTGGTAATGTCCTTCCACAAAATCTCCGTTTAAAAAATAAGCAGAAGTATTGCTCTAAGAGAAAATGCCAAAAGGCCCGCATGCGTAGGTGGAAACAGAAGCAATACAAAATAAATCCCTCTTTCCGCAAAAAATGCCAGGAAGAGCAGAAACTGTGGCGCAAGAGTTATCCCTCAGATCAATACCAGAGGGAATATCGTAAAAAGCATCCCTGTTATGTAGATCATAACCGGCAATTGCAATTCCAGCGCAACAAGAAACGCAAAAAAGAATGCGCATCCCTGATTGTAAAGACGGACGCCTTAGTTCTGCACCCACGGGATGATGGGGCATATATGCTGTCAAAAGTCAAAAAAAACATGATTGTAAATAGGAACGCGTTATCTATGCAGCCCAGAGGTGACGGGGTTTACGCGCTGTTTAAGTTAAAAGAACAAAAGATTGTAAATAGGAACGCGTTATTGTCTGCGGGCCAGAGCCCATAAGGGCTGGCGTTGGATTTTCTGTAAAAATGGTACTGGATTGTAAATAGGAACACGATTGCAAAGGTTTTTTCACCCTCCTACCTTTACATGTATAAAAAAAATCTGCACCGTTGAACCTTAAAATCCAGGAAATACCCACAGATAAATTTGACCTGTCGCTTTCGGAAATGCGGATCATCAACCCGGAGAGTGTCCGCCATATTCAGGACTCGATGCACTTGCACGGTCAATTGCAACCGGTGGTAGCCCGCCTTCATGGAGGAGCATACCAGGTGATCGATGGCATTAAGCGTGTATATGCAGCCATAGAGCTGATGATCCAGACCTTGGAGTGCCTGGTTCTGGATGTGGATTTAAAACAGGCCAAGCTTCTTGTTTTGAGTTATAATCGTCCCCATCAGTCGATGGACCTCTGGGAAGAGGCCCTGGTACTGGAAGATCTTCTTAAGACTCATGATCTGAGTCAGCATAGTCTCTCCATTCTCACCGGCTACAGCCGTTGCTGGGTAAGCCGCCGGTTGTCACTGATCAGCAGATTGGATCAGCAGCTGGTAACGGAGATCCGGATGGGGGCATTAAACAGCAGCCAGGCCCGTGCCCTGATAAAGTTGCCGCGCGGCAACCAGATGCAGGTCGCCCGGGTGATCACCTGCCTGGGCCTGGCCAGCCGGCAGAGTAACAGCCCGGTTGAAGCGTTCCTTGGGGCCGAAGATCAGGATCAGCAGCGATATATTCTGGACCATCCGGAAGCCGTGCTTACTGAGCAGGAACCGGAACTGCCGCCTGACATTGATGATCCCAGGTTGAGCCGGTATGGTAATGATCTGATGAAATCGATCCAGTATGTCCTTGCTACCATCAAGCATATGCTCTCGCAATTGCAAAAGGAGCAGATGGTCGCATTAAAGCAGACCGAAATGATCATTATCACTGTGGAACTTGAAAAGGTGCAGCGGCAAGCAGAAAAGCTGACAAAAGCCATTTACGATTTAAAAACTCATAACCCTTTAGAGCAAGATGAAAGATGAAAACATAGACAACACTGTGGTTACCCTTCACCTTCAGAGGGGCTGGTCGATCCGAAGGATATCATGCGATCTGCATATCTCCCGCAAACGTATCCGCCGGATACTGGTATCAAACGCGATCATGCGTGATACCACCACAGATAGTCAAATACCCCTGAAAAAGAAACGTGCAAGCAAGCTGGATCCTTACCAGGAATATATCGCCTGGATATTGGATAAATACAATAAAATCACCGGAGAGAGGGTCTATGAACTTTTGCGGGATGAAGGATATGAGGGAGGGATCACCATCGTGCGTGACTACCTTAAAAGCATCTGCGGGGTGGGACCAAAACTGCCCGTTAAGTTGGTGGAAACGCCCCCGGGTCAGCTGGCTGCCCATGACTGGAGTGATTATAATATCACCTTCACCTCAACGGGGAAAAGAGAACAGGTAACCTTTTTCAGTTACATCCTTTGTTACTCTCGCCGCCAATACATTGGAGTGGTGGATGATAAAAAGCAGACGACCCTTTTTCGGGAACTTATAGCGGCTTTCATCTACATGGACGGAGTACCATGCGAGGTAAGATCGGATAATCAAAAAGCGTGTGTGGATCGATGGGAGCCGGGTAGTCCTGTTTTCAACCGTAAGTACCTGGAGTTCGCCACCTGGTACAGGTTCCTTCCGAGAACGATTACTCCGCGCCATCCACAGGAAAACTTAAAAATAGAGCGGCCGTTCTGGTACCTGGAACAGAATTTTTTAAATGGACGCGAGTTCGAGGACCGGGAGGATCTGAAAAGACAGTTGCATCTGTGGCTCAGGGCAGTAAATGATATCCGTATCCATGGAACAACAAAGAAAAGACCCATTGATATGTACATCCAGGAGCAGCCTTTCCTGCAGACCCTGCCGGCAAATCATTACGACACTTCGCTACTGACCCATAAAGTAGTCAATCAGGAATCGTGCATTTACTGGGAAGGTTATCAGTATGTGGTACCTGAAAAATACATGTTCGAACTCTGCGCGGTGCGTATAACCGTCAAAGAAATGATCGTTTACTCTCCCTCAGGTGAGCAGATCGCCTGCCATCCCCTTGCAGAGAAGGGCCGTAAGCAGCGATATGTAGGTGAACATAAAACAGCCTCCAGGCAGCCCGGTTTACCTATCGCCGATGTGATCGCCCGCCTTGAACGATTATCCCCGGAAATGAGTGGGTATATCGATCAGGTCAAGCGGTATAGACCTGGATCCTGGCGACACCACCTCAGAAGCCTTTTGGCCCTTAAGGTGAACTACCGGGTTGAAGACATCATTGTAGCCGTACGCCGTGCCTGGCAATACAGAGTCTTTGACTCGGGCACCATTGAAAAGTTCCTGGAAAACAACTCAGAGCCGCGTTACAGCGTCAAGTTAACTTTTAAACCCAACAGTAATGAATAGCAGTAAAAAGAATCATGCAATCCGGCAGGCAGAGCAGTTCATTGAAGACTGTCATTATTTGGGACTGAAGCTCCTGGCCGGGGAATACCAGCAAATAGTTGAACGGGCCAATGAAGACTCTGTAGGATACTACGATTTTATCTGTAACATCGTACAGATGGAAGCGGCAACAAAGAATAAGAGGCGTATTGAGTACCTGATCAATAACAGCCGGCTGCCCCAGCCGCTGAAGATGCTCTCAGATTTTGATTTTGACTTCCAGCCTAAGTTGGACCGAAGGTTGATCATGGATCTCGCTTGTCTGCAGTTCATCGGGAGACATCAGTCGATCCTGCTGACAAGCACGATGAATGGCGTTGGTAAAAGCCATATCGCCAGAAGCCTGGCACTTTTAGCCTGTGAAAAGGGTTACAAAACTTTTTATGCCACCTGCAGTGATCTGATCAATGATCTGAATGTAGGGGTATATGAAAAAACCCTGGAGAAAAGGATGCGCAAATACACCCGTCCGGATTTACTTGTGATCGATGAAATGGGTCACGACAGACTGGAGCTGCAGATGGTCAAAGAGGCCCATCTTTTGTTTAAAGTGATCGACCAGCGCTACAATGAAAACAAATCCCTGATCTTCACCACTAACGTGGAGGAACAGGACTGGGCGGAGTTTTTGGGAGATCCCATTACGACTGCAGCCATACTGGATCGCATCTTCCACCACTCGATCATTGTAAGGATCAATGGCCCCAGCTACCGGATGTACCAGAGCGAACTATTACAGAAACAATATGCCGGAAAAAACAAGGAGAAGACAGAAGAAAAGTAAAATAAGGTCGATATCTCTTGAGAGAGGGAAGGTGCCAACAAAGGTTGGCGCCTTTTTTATTGTTGGCATATTGCTTACTATCTGCATGATAACAAATGAATAGAGCTTGAAATCCTTTAAGAAAGAAGTTGCTTGTTTTAACCTGGAAACCAAACATAAAAATATCCACCGGAAAAAGGTGAAAAAGCAGTATCCGGGATTAATGATAGAATAAAGAACTGGAGAAGGGGGGTATCATTTTCTCTTGTTAGGTGGTAACATTTGTGTTCGGTGTTAAAAATATTTGGTTCCAAACGTGAGCGCTTTATCCCCCAAACCCATCCTGGTCAGTTAGCCATTGATTTCGAACCTCAAGTCATTGAAATTGAGGCATCTGTTAAGGCAGAACAAGAAAAGATCCGTGTGGAATACGAGCGCAAAAAGACGAAAAAGCAGCACCCGGGACGCATGCAGTTGCCTACACATCTTCCAGTTAATGAGATCATTATAGAGCCCGAAGAAGATACTACGGATATGATATGTATCGGTCAGGAAATTACAGATGAGCTGGATCTTACTGAAGCAAGCCTGCACATTAACCGTTATATCCGCAAAAAGTACATTACCAAAGAGGACGACAAGGCCAATCAAAAACAGGTGATCGCCCCCTTGAACAGGCCTCTGCATAAGTGCATTGCCAGTGCTGCTTTACTGGCAATGATCTTTGCCAATAAATACCTGTATCACCTGCCGATTTACCGAACACGCCAGATGCTTATCCAGCTGGGGATGACCATCCCGGATTCCACCCTGGAATCTTGGATAAAACTCGGTGCAGATCTGATACGTCCCTTATATGCGATACACCGGATGCATGTTTTCAGGGAAATATATCAAATGGTTGATGAATCGCCAATTAAGGTTCAGGATCGAAACAAAAAGGGAACATGTCATCAGGGATACATGTGGGTAAGGTATGCGCCATTGTCAAAGAGCGTCTTGTTCGAATATTATAAAAGCCGATCCACGAAGGGGCCGATTGATGATCTGGACTCATTTTGCGGATTTGTACAAACCGACGGCTACTCCGGCTATACCTACCTGGACAGAAAAAGGATCTGGTTCATTTATCCTGCTGGGCCCACGCAAGAAGGTATTTTGAAAAATCGTTAGATAATGATAATGTGCATGCTATGCACGTGCTAAAACTCATCCAACTGCTTTATGCCATTGAGGCCATTGCCCGGGAACAAAACCTGACACACGACCAAAGGCATGTGCTTCGTCTGGAAAAGTCGCTGCCCATCATCAACGAAATAGGTGCTTACATTTATAAATATAAAGGCAGCACCACACCGAGAAGTCCTATCGGGAAAGCCTTCGAATACTGCAGTAACCGGTGGACCAGTCTGCAGAACTATCTGACAAGCGGAATGCTCGAGATCGACAGCAATTTAATCGAAAACTCCATACGACCCCTGGCTCTGGGTCGTAAAAACTATCTGTTCGCCGGATCCCATGATGCAGCCAGTAATATCGCCATGTTCTACAGCTTTTTTGGAACCTGTCTAAAGCACGATATACCCCCTCAGAAGTGGCTGAAATACGTTATGGAAAACATACACACCACACCCGCCGCTAATTTCAAAGAACTCTTGCCGCAATTTATAGATAAAAGTTTTATCTAGGAATACGTAGTTGCTGGGGCGGATACGATTCAGGAGTGCTAAAAGACGAAGAAGTCATCCTTTATTATGGACAAAACAAAAAAGAAGAGCATAGAGCAAGGCGTATCGCATATTGGGATAGTGATAACAATCGTTTATTTGAGTTTATCTCCTCCGGTATATCATATTCCCTGCGGGCTTCATAAAGGGCATTGTCCTTCAATCCTGTTACATACCAAATCGAACATTCTGTAAACTTCTCGTATTGGGTATAATCGACATATCCTTTATCGAAGGTAATGATGGAACCTTTGGGCAAATGATGAACCTCTTTCAAAAAAGTGTGGTCATGTCGGACAGCTTCACTGTATCGAATCAAAAAAGGAACATTTTCATCGGCTTTTATTATAGTGTGGGCTTTATCCCTCCTTTTTTCTTGCCCTCTTTCGGGTTACGTCCAACACCTTTCAAAATATCTTTAAACAAGCTCATGGTAGTTGAATCCATTATGTAAAGACGCTTCATGTCAGCATCGCTCAACCGGCTGTCCGCTAAACTTGAAGCATATTTACGATAAACACTCATGTAGATATCACCGAATACATTACTGCTTCGCCTTTGATTGGCTTCTGAAAAAGTGCTGCGCCTTACTACATAGGATAATCCTAAATGAGATAGTTTATGTGCGTTCGCCAGTAATCCTAAAACTACTTCTCTGATTGAATGATAGCCTTCGAAAGCCAAAAAAAGCATAACCACCACATGATTGTAGGTGGAAAACTTCTTAACATATCGATCTGACTGGTTCTGCATGACAATTTTTCTAATCTTTCCCTTATCTAAAAACAATAATAATTGATTAAGAATCGGCTGTCCGGTAAAATTTGTACTTTTACTCATGGTTATTCTTTATTGTGTAGTATACTTCAAAGATAACCATCTGGGTTGGTCTTAACCGGCCAACCCTCTTTTTATTTTTTTACCGGACAACAGTGAATGTAAAACATTAGTGTCCGGTTAAAATATGCCTAATGATTTTTGTACTAGTGATTCAGGATTTTAAATCGTGTCATATAACAAGATATCAATAATTTACTGTTCCAAAAAAAGAGGATGGAATTATTAATGATTACTGAATCATTTATAAATTGTGTTGCTGGCGAAGATAATTTGGAAGAGTAAAACTCCTATGGGAGATTGGAGTTACAAGTAATGACTTCCATAACCCTTTTGCTCCCCATGAAAGAAAAAAAATTCATACCTCCATTTGAATATAACTAAGGAAAGAGAATTAATTTGTTAAGACAGTAAAAAATATGGGTCTTCATCCTTTTCCTATTTCAATGTTGAGACATTCGGCTCGGTAAAAAAATCGGGCTGCCTGTATAAGGAACTGTATGTGTTGTGGATTTGCCTGTGCTGTTGACGCAAAGAATGGGTCTCGGAATATTAGGTTTGGGAACTCATGTAAGAATTGAAATCCGGCCAATTCCAACTGAGGATTGGACGTAACTAGAATTAGTACGAGTTTTGCTGATAATAACTGCCCGGGAGGAGATGGACAGGCTCACGGAAGCGGCTTAAATAAAGAAAGCCTGCAGCCGTAGGCCGGAAGGAAAATATGTGAATCAAAGCGAGGGTATATGGCGAGATATTTTTCGATAGCTCAGGAACCAGATAAAAGTGGAGCATTCCTCCCTTGGAGAAAGACATATTAATTTTTAACTATTAATTCACATTATTAACTTAAGTATTGACTATGAAAATTATTTACGGGAAATTTATTAAAAGAATATTGCTATCCATTCTGATTGCTCATTCTTCAATGGTCAGTTTTGCTGCAACATATTATGTCAGTAATGCTGGTGATGATGCAAATTCAGGACTTAACGAGGAATTGGCATGGGAGACTTTGACAAAAGTTAACTCTGTTACATTTTCAGCTGGTGATCAAATATTGTTTAAACGTGGTGATACGTTTTATGGATCATTAATTATTAGCCAATCAGGATCCTCTGGAAATCCAATTACTTTTGGCGCTTATGGCACGGGCACAAATCCTGTAATAACCGGTTTTACTGAAGTTGCTTCATGGACTGATTCGGGAAGTAATATATGGGAAAGCACGAATGCTGTATCTACGCTTTCAAATTGTAACATGGTTGTAATAAATAGTACAAATACTCCGATGGGTAGAACTCCAAATTCGGGATACTATTATTATCAAAGTCATTCTAACAACTATCATATAACAAGCAATAACCTAACGGGAACTCCAAACTGGACAGGTGCAGAACTGGCATTCAACCCTGATAATTGGGAGACAAAAAGATGTCCAATTACAGCTCAATCAACAAGTACATTGACATTTACACAGCCTGAAAGTTTTTCTATCAGGCAAAACGATTTGAAGTTTATTATA
Organism: uncultured Bacteroidales bacterium; assembly: GCA_963771005.1. Lineage (GTDB taxonomy): Bacteria > Bacteroidota > Bacteroidia > Bacteroidales > DASQZK01. The sequence continues at coordinate 710,851 of CAVYRO010000002.1, read as the reverse complement.
CAGAACGACATCAGGACCTTAGACCAACAAAACGAATGGTATTATAATCCTTCAACAAAAAAGATAAGTATTTATAGTACAAGTGAACCTGCTGGGGTTATGGTGTCTTCTGTTGAAAATTTAGTTTCATTGACTAATAAATCATATATAACCATCAGGGATCTAAAATTTACAGGTGCAAATTCAAGGGCAATAACAATGGATAATGCTGATTATGTTACGATTTCTAATTGTGATATTAAATATATCGGTAAGGATGGTATTTCTGGTGGATATTATGTTGGCACAAGTAGCGGTTTAACAATAGATAGTTGTAGCATAAGCAATACAAATAACGGAGCAATAGGATTACCTTATACTTTTACAAATGCAACTATAAGAAATAACACAATAGATAGTTCAGGGATGATATACGGGGCAAGTGCTGTTTATATTAAAGGCACGAATCAATCAAGCGTGCTTTATGGAATAAATGTACATGCTTCTGGTTTGACTGTAGAACATAATACAATTACCAATACAGGATATTGCGGTATTCTATTTTATGAAGGAAGTACGACGATTCAGTATAATTTTGTTCAAAATTTCAATCAAATTAATCACGATGGAGGTGGTATTTATACATGGAACGGTAGTAATGTTAGTCATTCAGGAATGATTGTTAAATATAATATTATTATTAATGATACAACAGTAAAAGAACCTGGACATTTATTATCTGGTGATGTAGGTCTATATTTTGATGACTTTTCTAATGGAATAGAGGTTGCTTACAACTCAACTGAGGTTCCATTAGGGATAGGTATCTTCTTACATAATGCACATGATATGTCAGTTCACCATAATACTGTATTCAACTCATTAAATTGTTTAAATTTTAGTGGAACCCGCGGTGACCTTACAAATGATTCAATTACTTATAATACTCTTATTGCAAAAAGTTCAAATCAGGTTGTTTATCGGGTAGACCCTGCTGAAAATATTATAACAGATATAACTGCTGACTATAATATTTTGGACAGACCTATTGATTCTGATAATATTTTTGAGTGTGTTATCAGAACGCCTTCTTCTGGTCACCCATATTACTCATTAAGCGAATGGCAGTCTTATTCGGGACAGGATGCTAATTCGCTTAAATGTCCTGTGTCCATAACATCCGAAAGTGATCTGCAGTTTGAATACAATGCATCAGATTCTGTAACGAGACTACTACTAAGTAACCCAATGATTGATTTAAACGGGACAAAATATGTTTTTCAATTGACACTTCAGCCTTATTCTTCAATTATATTGATGAAAGATCCAAATCCGGCAACTGATGAAATACCTCTACCGGCACTATATTTAGACTTTGAAGATGGTTCGGGAACAACTTCAATAGACAGTGGGTATGGAGAAAATAATGGAACCCTCGTTGGCGATTCCCTGGTCTGGACAACAGGAGGAATTTACTCGTCCGAAGAAGAGACGGACGGCTGTGTTGAGATTGTTGGAGATTCTACTGATCCGACCTATATCAAAATTCCTCATGCTACCTATATGAATGATCCCGATTACACGGTTTCTGTTTGGGTGAAATGGCGGAGCAGTACGACGCCATATGCCTATGTATTCTGGAACGATGGCAGTATTTATCCGGATCTGGATTCTACCCGTCATATTGATATGTACATGAGACCTGATACTCACCACAGTATATCAAATACAGTGAATACGACAGATAACTCATTAAATCCACTGCATTCCTCGGATTACACAACAAATGGGATTGATATTTATGATCAACAATGGCATCTTTTGACCATGACAATGAAAGACAAACGCATTCGTGTTCTGTACACGGACAGTTTAGAAACGGCCCGGGATACCCTTTCGTTGGATGTAGCCGCGAATACCTTGGATGATTTGTGGATCGGCAGTCGTCCGGATGGCACCAATACCGGATTAAACCTATTCGGGTGGATGGATCGTGCCCGTTTATGGGAAGGAACACTGAGCGGGGAGCAGATCAAAACTCTCTTTAATAAAGAAAATCCTGACAAATTTTCTGGTCCGGCATTATTCCTGGATTTTGAGGACGGATCGGGAACAACAGCTATAGACAGCGGGTATGGAGAAAATGACGGTATCCTGTTGGGTGATTCAGTGAAATGGGCAACAGGAGGTATCCGGTCCTCGCTCAGTGAATCGGACGGCTGTGTTGAAATTGTTGGAGATTCTACTGATCCGGCCTATATCAAAGTTACTCATGCTGCCTACATGAATGATCCCGATTATACGGTTTCTGTTTGGGTGAAATGGCGGAGCAGTACAACGCCATATGCCTATGTATTCTGGAATGATGGCAGTATTTATCCGGATCTGGATTCTACCCGTCATATTGATATGTACATGAGACCTGATACTCACCACAGTATATCAAATACAGTGAATACGACAGATAACTCATTAAATCCACTGCATTCCTCGGATTACACAACAAATGGGATTGATATTTATGATCAACAATGGCATCTTTTGACCATGACAATGGAAGACAATCGCATTCGAGTTCTTTACACGGACAGCATTGAAACAGCCCGGGATACTCTTTCGTTGGATGCAGCTTCCAATACTTTGGATGATTTGTGGATCGGCAGTCGTCCGGATGGCACCAATACCGGTTTAAATCTGTTTGGGTGGATGGATCGTGCCCGTTTATGGGAAAGAGCACTGAGCGGGGAGCAGATCAAAGCTCTGTTTAATAAAGAAAATCCTGACAAATTTCCTGATCCGGCATTATTCCTGGATTTTGAAGACGGATCGGGAACTACAGCTATAGACAGCGGGTATGGAGAAAATGACGGTATCCTGTTGGGTGATTCAGTGAAATGGGCAACAGGAGGTATCCGGTCCTCGCTCAGTGAATCGGACGGCTGTGTTGAAATTGTTGGAGAATCTACTGATCCGGCCTATATCAAAGTTCCTCATGCTGCCTACATGAATGATCCCGATTACACGGTTTCTGTTTGGGTGAAATGGCGGAGCAGTACGACGCCATATGCCTATGTATTCTGGAACGATGGCAGTATTTATCCGGATCTGGATTCTACCCGTCATATTGATATGTACATGAGACCTGATACTCACCACAGTATATCAAATACAGTGAATACGACAGATAACTCATTAAATCCACTGCATTCCTCGGATTACACAACAAATGGGATTGATATTTATGATCAACAATGGCATCTTTTGACCATGACAATGAAAGACAAACGCATTCGTGTTCTGTACACGGACAGTATAGAAACGGCCCGGGATACCCTTTCGTTGGATGTAGCCGCGAATACCTTGGATGATTTGTGGATCGGCAGTCGTCCGGATGGCACCAATACCGGATTAAACCTATTCGGGTGGATGGATCGTGCCCGTTTATGGGAAGGAACACTGAGCGGGGAGCAGATCAAAACTCTCTTTAATAAAGAAAATCCTGACAAATTTTCTGGTCCGGCATTATTCCTGGATTTTGAGGACGGATCGGGAACAACAGCTATAGACAGCGGGTATGGAGAAAATGACGGTATCCTGTTGGGTGATTCAGTGAAATGGGCAACAGGAGGTATCCGGTCCTCGCTCAGTGAATCGGACGGCTGTGTTGAAATTGTTGGAGATTCTACTGATCCGGCCTATATCAAAGTTACTCATGCTGCCTACATGAATGATCCCGATTATACGGTTTCTGTTTGGGTGAAATGGCGGAGCAGTACAACGCCATATGCCTATGTATTCTGGAATGATGGCAGTATTTATCCGGATCTGGATTCTACCCGTCATATTGATATGTACATGAGACCTGATACTCACCACAGTATATCAAATACAGTGAATACGACAGATAACTCATTAAATCCACTGCATTCCTCGGATTACACAACAAATGGGATTGATATTTATGATCAACAATGGCATCTTTTGACCATGACAATGGAAGACAATCGCATTCGAGTTCTTTACACGGACAGCATTGAAACAGCCCGGGATACTCTTTCGTTGGATGCAGCTTCCAATACTTTGGATGATTTGTGGATCGGCAGTCGTCCGGATGGCACCAATACCGGTTTAAATCTGTTTGGGTGGATGGATCGTGCCCGTTTATGGGAAAGAGCACTGAGCGGGGAGCAGATCAAAGCTCTGTTTAATAAAGAAAATCCTGACAAATTTCCTGATCCGGCATTATTCCTGGATTTTGAAGACGGATCGGGAACTACAGCTATAGACAGCGGGTATGGAGAAAATGACGGTATCCTGTTGGGTGATTCAGTGAAATGGGCAACAGGAGGTATCCGGTCCTCGCTCAGTGAATCGGACGGCTGTGTTGAAATTGTTGGAGAATCTACTGATCCGGCCTATATCAAAGTTCCTCATGCTGCCTACATGAATGATCCCGATTACACGGTTTCTGTTTGGGTGAAATGGCGGAGCAGTACGACGCCATATGCCTATGTATTCTGGAACGATGGCAGTATTTATCCGGATCTGGATTCTACCCGTCATATTGATATGTACATGAGACCTGATACTCACCACAGTATATCAAATACAGTGAATACGACAGATAACTCATTAAATCCACTGCATTCCTCGGATTACACAACAAATGGGATTGATATTTATGATCAACAATGGCATCTATTGACCATGACAATGAAAGACAAACGCATTCGTGTTCTGTACACGGACAGTATAGAAACGGCCCGGGATACCCTTTCGTTGGATGTAGCCGCGAATACCTTGGATGATTTGTGGATCGGCAGTCGTCCGGATGGCACCAATACCGGATTAAACCTGTTCGGGTGGATGGATCGTGCCCGATTGTATGAAGTAGCTTTGACTCCTGACCAGGTAAAAACATTGTACAAAAGTGAAGGGCCCGGAGGTGGAACTGGTTTGAAGAGTGCCGATGTGTTTTTAAAAAATGACAGCCCCTCAGCAGATACCGAAATTGAAATTTACCCAAACCCGGCAAATGACAAAGTTACGATTTCTGCACAGCAGGGGGCTGAAGGCAGATATAAAATTGAATTGTACAACTTTCTGGGCATCAAAATGTACAGCACTGGGAAAGGTGCATCCCTGCCCTACCGGTTAGACATGTCCGGTGTGCCTCAGGGCATGTACATCATCCGAATCTTACCGGAGGACAACAACAGGATGATTATTAAAAAAGTAATTAAACAATAAAATAATGTAGAGAAAAAGTGTCGGATGTTTTTTCCGACACTTTTTCAAATTATTAACAAAGCTTTTTCAAATGAAAAATAACTATCCATTAACAATCCCAACCAAATTTGGAATTGGGGTCATGGCTCTTTTTAATGCATCATGTAGTGGACAACAGGGAGAAGCAACAGAAGGGGCTATAATCCGGACAAACCTTTTTCCCTGTCCATGGTTAATTTTCCGAATTACCCTGAAGAGTCCGATTCCGCTTTCATTGATCAATACGAAATCTGTCCTGACCACGAACAGATTGGTGCATGTGGACGGATTATAAAACAGGAAACAATCCTTTTTAATTATCAGGATGGGTCAATTCATGAACCGAACTTTTCAGTTATGAAAAAAGTAAAACAAATTATCAGGAAAACTTAAGAACTTTTGGGAAATTAAATAAATATTATAATGAATTTTAAATTATTTAAAAGTAATGACTATGAAAACTATTTACGGGAAATTTATTAAAAGAATATTGCTATCCATTCTGATTGCTCATTCTTCAATGGTCAGTTTTGCTGCAACATATTATGTCAGTAATGCTGGTGATGATGCAAATTCAGGACTTAACGAGGAATTGGCATGGGAGACTTTGACAAAAGTTAACTCTGCTACATTTTCAGCTGGTGATCAAATATTGTTTAAACGTGGTGATACGTTTTATGGATCATTAATTATTAGCCAATCAGGATCCTCTGGAAATCCAATTACTTTTGGCGCTTATGGCACGGGCACAAATCCTGTAATAACCGGTTTTACTGAAGTTGCTTCATGGACTGATTCGGGAAGTAATATATGGGAAAGCACGAATGCTGTATCTACGCTTTCAAATTGTAACATGGTTGTAATAAATAGTACAAATACTCCGATGGGTAGAACTCCAAATTCGGGATACTATTATTATCAAAGTCATTCTAACAACTATCATATAACAAGCAATAACCTAACGGGAACTCCAAACTGGACAGGTGCAGAACTGGCATTCAACCCTGATAATTGGGAGACAAAAAGATGTCCAATTACAGCTCAATCAACAAGTACATTGACATTTACACAGCCTGAAAGTTTTTCTATCAGGCAAAACGATTTGAAGTTTATTATACAGAACGACATCAGGACCTTAGACCAACAAAACGAATGGTATTATAATCCTTCAACAAAAAAGATAAGTATTTATAGTACAAGTGAACCTGCTGGGGTTATGGTGTCTTCTGTTGAAAATTTAGTTTCATTGACTAATAAATCATATATAACCATCAGGGATCTAAAATTTACAGGTGCAAATTCAAGGGCAATAACAATGGATAATGCTGATTATGTTACGATTTCTAATTGTGATATTAAATATATCGGTAAGGATGGTATTTCTGGTGGATATTATGTTGGCACAAGTAGCGGTTTAACAATAGATAGTTGTAGCATAAGCAATACAAATAACGGAGCAATAGGATTACCTTATACTTTTACAAATGCAACTATAAGAAATAACACAATAGATAGTTCAGGGATGATATACGGGGCAAGTGCTGTTTATATTAAAGGCACGAATCAATCAAGCGTGCTTTATGGAATAAATGTACATGCTTCTGGTTTGACTGTAGAACATAATACAATTACCAATACAGGATATTGCGGTATTCTATTTTATGAAGGAAGTACGACGATTCAGTATAATTTTGTTCAAAATTTCAATCAAATTAATCACGATGGAGGTGGTATTTATACATGGAACGGTAGTAATGTTAGTCATTCAGGAATGATTGTTAAATATAATATTATTATTAATGATACAACAGTAAAAGAACCTGGACATTTATTATCTGGTGATGTAGGTCTATATTTTGATGACTTTTCTAATGGAATAGAGGTTGCTTACAACTCAACTGAGGTTCCATTAGGGATAGGTATCTTCTTACATAATGCACATGATATGTCAGTTCACCATAATACTGTATTCAACTCATTAAATTGTTTAAATTTTAGTGGAACCCGCGGTGACCTTACAAATGATTCAATTACTTATAATACTCTTATTGCAAAAAGTTCAAATCAGGTTGTTTATCGGGTAGACCCTGCTGAAAATATTATAACAGATATAACTGCTGACTATAATGTTTTGGACAGACCTATTGATTCTGATAATATTTTTGAGTGTGTTATCAGAACGCCTTCTTTTGGTCACCCATATTACTCATTAAGCGAATGGCAATCTTATTCGGGACAGGATGCTAATTCGCATAAATGTCCTGTGTCCATAACATCTGAAAGTGATCTGCAGTTTGAATACAATGCATCGGATTCTGTAAAAACAGTACCACTAAGTAAGCCAATGATTGATGTCAAATGGACAAAATATGCTTCTCAATTGACACTTCAGCCTTATTCTTCAATTATATTGATTAAAGATCCAAATCCGACATACGTCTCTAGTAACCTTAAGGAAGCAGTTCCCATTGATGTGTATCCAAATCCAAGTCAGGGTAAAGTTACGGTTCGGTTTTCTGACTTGCCTGATATCGGCAGCAGAATAGAAATTCTGGATATATCCGGAAGAAAAGTAGCCTCAAGGATTATTACCGGAGCTGTAGAAGAGTTCAATCTGGATCAATTGTCTTCAGGAATTTATATGGTGAAGTCCACGTTGGGATCAGATCTATCCATAACCAAATTGATTCTGGAAAAATAAATAGGAACATATGATAATACAGGATTAAATATGTTTAAACCACCCCAAGGTGATTGGGTATTGGTGATTGACAATGCAGAATTAAACCTCCCAATTCCAGGAAACAATACAGAGGGATTATGAGTCAACCATTAGACAACCCATTGAATCCTTGATTAACAGGATCATTGACAAAACAGATATTCAAAGTCAGAAGTGCGATTTGATAAAATGTCTTATTATTAATGACTTTGATAGAATATCGGATGAATTTATATTTTTAATTTTCAACCATTAATTCACATTATTAACAAAAGTATTGACTATGAAGATTATTTACGGGAAATTTATTAAACGAATATTGCTATCCATTCTGATTGCTCATTCTTCAATGATCAGTTTTGCTGCAACATATTATGTCAGTAATGCTGGTGATGACGCAAATTCAGGACTTACCGAGGAATTGGCATGGGAGACTTTAACAAAAGTTAACTCTACTACATTTTCAGCTCGTGATCAAATATTGTTTAAACGTGGTGACACGTTTTACGGAACATTAACGATTCCTCAATCCGGGACACCCGGTAACCCCATTATCTTTGGAGCCTATGGAATAGGAGAAAATCCGATTTTAACAGGATTCACGTCAATAACATCATGGACTGATTTGGGAAATAATATATGGGAAAGCACGAATGCTGTATCAACGTTATCAACTTGTAATATGCTTGTCATAAATGGTGCAAATACTCCGATGGGCAGAACTCCAAATTCGGGATACTATTATTTTCAAAGTCATTCTGACAACTATCATATAACAAGCAATAACCTAACGGGAACTCCAAACTGGACAGGTGCGGAACTGGCATTCAACCCTGATGATTGGGAAACAAAAAGAGTTCCGATCACAGCTCAATCAACAAATACATTAACATTTACACAGCCAGAAAGTTTTACTATCCTTTATGATGACTTGAAGTTTATTATACAGAACGACATCAGGACCTTAGACCAACAAAACGAATGGTATTATAATCCTTCAACAAAAAAGATAAGTATTTATAGTACAAGTGAACCTGCTGGAGTTTTGGTGTCTTCTGTTAAAAATTTAGTTTCATTGACTAATAAATCATTTATAACCATTAGGGACATAAAATTCACAGGTGCAAATTCAAGGGCAATAACAATGGAAAATGCTGATTATGTCAAGATTACTAATTGTGATATTGAATATATCGGTAAGGATGGTATTTCTGGTGGATATTATGTTGGCACAAGTATGGGTTTAACAATAGATAGTTGTAGCATAAGCAATACAAATAACGGAGCAATTGGATTACCATTTACTTTTCAAAATGCAACTATAAGAAATAACACAATAGATAGTTCAGGGATGATATACGGGGCAAGTGCTGTTTATATTAAAGGTACGAATCAATCAAGCGTGCTTTATGGAATAAATGTAAATGCTACTGGTTTGACTGTAGAACATAATACAATTACCAATACAGGATATTGCGGTATTCTATTTTATAGAAGAAGTAAGATTCAGTATAATTTCATTGTAAATTTTAATCAAATAAATCACGATGGCGCCGGTATATATACATTTAACAATGAGGGTACTCTATATTCGGGAATAGTTGTACAATATAATATAATATTAAATAAGCCTGTACTTGAGCTGGGGCATACCCTTCATGATGATGCAGGTATATATCTTGACGCCATATCTAACGGGATAGAAATTGCTTATAATTCGATAGAAACTCCATCTGGGGGGGGTATATTTCTTAACGGAGGACATGATATCAACACTCATCATAACAATGTATTTAATTGTTTATATAGTGTGCGGTTGACACACACAAGCTTGTATAATGCAGTTATTCAGAATAATATTTTTATCGCAAAAACAAATTCACAATATATTTATTTAGCTGATCCTGCCGAAAGTGTAATACATGGAATAACATCTGACTATAACATTGTTGACAGACCGATAAACACCAGTGGTATTTTTGACTGTATTATTAGAACACCAGCGTTTGGCCGTCCAAAACAAACATTAAGCAAATGGCAGTCTTATTCGGGGCAGGATGCTAATTCGCATAAATGCCCTATGTCAGTAACATCTGAAAGTGATCTACAGTTTGAATACAATGCATCGGATTCTGTAAAGACAATAACACTAAGTAACCCGATGATTGATGTCCAAGGGACAAAATATGCTTTTCAATTGACGCTTCAGCCTTATTCCTCAATTATATTGATGAAAGATACAAATACGGCAACCGGGTCTATTAATCTTGAGGAAGCAGTTCCGATAGATGTGTTTCCAAATCCAAGTCAGGGTAAAGTTACGGTTCGGTTTTCTGACTTGCCTGATATGGGTAGCAGAATAGAAATTCTGGATATAACTGGAAGAAAAGTAGCTTCTCGGATTATTACCGGAGCTGCAGAAGAGTTCAATATGGATCAATTGCCTTCAGGAATTTATATGGTGAAGTCCACTTTGGGATCGGATATATACACAACCAAATTTATTCTGGAAAAATAAATAGGGTTTGCTGAAAAAGTCAGCAAACTGTTTTATAATATTTCAATTTCTGTTTCATATTTGATCCCACGATTGGATTTTGATTCAAATATGACTCTACTGGCAAGCCAATCAATAGGGCAATAGGGCCTCGTCAATCCATCGGATAATCCATCTGAAAAATAAGCGCAAAAAAATCCTTTGCCTGATAGTTTATGAGGTTCATTATAAAGAAGATACATGCTACCCAGCTTTCTGAAGTGGCTCTTAACCTGGCGCGGATCTCATTAAGATTATAGCCGTTTTTGCCTTATCCAAATTTTCCTTCAATGTGATTTCTTTGTAAGCCTTCGGCCTTCCACGTCTTGCAAGTTTGAAAAAAATCCTACACGAGGTTTAAAAAATTCAATAATTTCTGGAGAGTTGTTGGATTTGATTGGATGTTTTTAGAAAGAGAGGCAATTTATCTCAATAAAATCAGATTATTGTTGGAGTATGTTTGAAGTTTCGCGGAGCTTTTTGCATGTCTTCCAGTTGTGCGGCAAAAGATCTGCCAAGTCCTTGCTGTAGTCATTGTTATATTCCGGTAACCTTGTCAGAATATCTGTCATCCATTCCCGGGGATCTACATCATTCGCTTTGCAGCTTCCGATAAGTGAGTACATAATGGCAGCGTTCTCTGCCGCATCGTGATTACCACAAAACATATAGTTGCGCCTTCCGATCGCCAGGGGACGTATGGCATTTTCGATTCCATTGTTATCGATCTGGTAGCGTCCGTCAAGATGATACCTTGATAATCGATGGAATAAAGAATAAGTATAGGACAAGGCTTTGTTCATCCTTCCTTTAGGCAAGGTCTTGGGATAATAACTGACGATCCATTTTTCAAAGGCACAAAGGATGGGATAGGCCAACCTCCCACGCAAGGCGGCACGCTGATCATAATCCATATCCTGATCCGTTGCCATGGTCTCAACACTGTAAAGCATACCGATTTGGTTCAGGGCATATTCGGCCCCGGATTTATCTTCCTTCAAGGCTTCGGTAAATTTGCGCCTGGCATGTGCCCAGCATCCTAAAAGCAATACCCCTTTCTTATTCTCGTAGATAGAATAAGCCTCATAACCATCCGTTTGAACGGCTCCATTGTAATTATGCAGTAATTCGATAACCACTTTCTGGGCCCGTGACCCTTTATCATAATGAAAAAACACCAGGTTTTCCATCACTGCCCGAACTACCCAAAGGTAGGCTTTCACTGTTCTTTTCTTTTCATTGTTTATCACAGGGACTGTACTCTCGTCTACCTGAATATAATCACTGGCAAGTACCAACTCCCGGAGCCTGTAATACATAGCACGAACCATGTCTGCACCTCCCTGGAACCATCCGTTGATCGTGGATGCGGGCAGCGAGAAGTTCGGTTGCCTGAGCATGTCAATCTGCCGATGAAAAGGGATGTGATAAAGGTATTTGCTTAAAATCAGTTCGGCCAGTAAGCTGGCACCGGCATTACTTCGTGGCAGGGGCAAAAGTGGAAGGGCTGCGATTTTTACATTCTTTTCCTGCATGTCAATTCCGGTCCCTTCCCTTTGCTGCTGAAGTTCTTTTTTAAGCACATATACCGGGCGGATGATTTGATGGACATACAGCTCTCCCGGTTTATACTCAAGCTTTTCCGTAATTTCTTCTCCAATACGAACCCAGTTCTGGTCGATACCCTCAGGCTCGATCACCTCTTTCTCACGGCGCAGATAATCCGGCAAAGGCAATCGAACCGGTTGTTTTTTGAGTTTCTCCGGTTTCTTTCGTTCATAGGAGATAATCTCTTTTTCGGCGGATTCCATAACAGCTTTCTCCTGTGGAAGTACATCCAGCCCGTCAAAGTCGATGCGGCGTTGATTGGGATCCTGGGGGATAAACTTTTCACTTGAAGCTTTCCAGAACTTCCGGCGATACCAGGCCAGCTGGTCGGTAAGCTGTTTGATCTTATCATCTTTTTCCTTGATTACAGCCTCATAGCGCTCGTTTTTCTTCTCAGCCCTATCCAGGGCTCCGTCATCTGTTTTTCGCAGGCGAGAAAGCTCCTGATACAGCTCATCACGCTCCTGTAAAAGTGTCTCAACTAACCTGTCCTGATCTGACGTATTCACGCTGTATCCCTTTGTTTATCAAGGATGAAGATAAACAAAGTATCTGAAATTACCAAGAAAAATGAGCTAAGAAATGGTCTGAAGTGACACTTTTTTTTGAAGCTTTTTTGGCCGGACTTTTACGCTCTCAACCATCATGATCAGGTCATGCCAACCGATGACCAGCGAGGTGGTGCTTTCATCGAAAACCGGCAGCTTAAACCGGCCTGATTCCAGTTTTTTATGGTAGATCACCAAGCCGGCATATTCCATATGCAGGATTTTCATGATGGTCTGGTTGCGGTTGACAAAAATGAAAACCTCCCCATTGCGGACATCCCGGTTCATTGCATTGGTGACAATACCGCTAAGGGTGTAAAAACTTTTTCGCATGTCCACCGGGGCTGGGTACAGGTAATACTGAAGGGATTTATGCAAGTGGAACATACCCTCAGTCGTAAAGGTGTATCAGTGCACGCAGGTGTTCCAGGTCCAGATCTTTTTTTACCCGCAATAAAATCCCATTAGGAAAGATCAATTCTAATAAAGTCATATCCTCTTCTGATCCATGGGATGCTATCGCTTGCCGGGAACCTTTTCGATATTTTGAAGGCAGATCCGCATCCGCTGATTTTACGATTAGGGGAATAAATCCTTTTTCTGAATTGTGCCTGCGGAACTTTTTGTGCCAATAATGAAATGTTGACAGAGCAATGCCCTGATTGAAACAGAAATCTTTTATCGTTAGACCCGATTCCTGCTGCTGCCTTATCAATTCTGAAAATCTTGACGCTTTATCCATTAGTTTTTGAGGTTGAAAAATACTCACCAATCAAATCCTGGACAAGACGGGGGAGGCCGAAGGCTTACATTTCTTTCTTTCTTTCTGCCGCTTCTTTACGCCCTTTCCTTTTCTGATAATATGGTTGTGCAGTCTTTGCCGGCTTTCTGCCCAGAGGTGGCGCTGTGATCCTTATCCCTCTTTCTTTCAGCCAGTTCCTGTTTTCACGTGTGGCATAGATTTCATCTACCTGCACCAACTCCGGATAATGCCCGTGCAGCTCTTTAAAGGCTTCAACCTGTTTGATCGTATCCGCCCCAGCAAACCCATCTTTTGTTCCATGATCTCAACGGCTAACTTAGCCGGTAAAAAAGATCATGGCGCACAGAAAAGATTTATCCCAGGAAATGCTTGAGCATGTAACCCGCCAGCGTGAGAGCGGACAGACAGTTGCAAATTATGCAAAACAAGCCGGAATTACTCAATTTAAGCTGCAATATTGGATCAGAAAATTCCAGGCACAAGAAGCCGGGAAAAACACAAATCTAAAATTTATCGATCTTAGTTCCTTTGATTCCACTAATCACCATTCAAGAGCACCGGAGCTGCAAACGTTAACTCCGCAAATCACACTGACCTTTCCCAATGGCATGTGCTTAAAAATCTATTAAGCGATGCTGGGCTTAAGTGCAAATTTACAATACTTCCTGTGTTGCACGCCTGTTGATATGCGAAATGGGTTTGATGGACTTGCCGGTATTGTACGCAATATTTTAAAACAGAATCCGGTTGGGGGATCCGTATTCATTTTTATAAACCGCGCCGGCACGCATATTAAACTCCTTTACTGGGACGGGGATGGTTTTGCCCTGTTTTATAAACGGCTTGAACGCGGACGCTATTCAATGGGTGAACAAAGCCGTACTGCTCCTTCCAGGCTGATTACCAGGGAAGAATTAATGATGCTTCTGGAAGGTCTCTCGTTCAAGGATATGACACGAAAAAAAAGGTTTAAAATAGCTTGATTATTTTTCAAAAAAACTCTCATATATATTTGTATATCAGATAAATAAACTTATATTTGCGTATGGAAAAACAGGAACTTTCTCACGCGCAAATTGCTGCTGAATTGGAAGCCAGAATAGCTGTTTTGGAGGCGAAATTGACCGTCAAAGAAGCTGCTCTTTCCGAGAAAGAATCTGTTATCTCCGAGAAAGAATCTGTTATCGTGAAGCTCACCGGAGATGTTGAATACCTGTCTTTTATGAACGACCAGATGCGCCGTTTGATATTTGGTTCCAAACGTGAGCGATTTATTCCCCAAACCCACCCTGGTCAGTTAGCCATTGATTTTGAACCTCAAGTTATTGAAATTGAGGCTTCTGTTAAGGCGGAGCAGGAAAAGATCCGTGTGGAATACGAGCGTAAAAAGACGAAAAAGCAGCACCCGGGTCGCATGCAATTGCCTACTCATCTTCCAGTTAATGAGATCATTATGGAGCCTGAGGAAGATACTACAGGCATGATTTGCATCGGTCAGGAAATTACAGAAGAGCTGGATTATACTGAAGCAAAGCTACACATTAACCGTTATATCCGGAATAAGTACATTACCAAAGAGGACGACAAGGCCAATCAAAAACAGGTGATCGCCTCCCTGAACAGGCCTTTGCATAAGTGCATTGCCAGTGCCGCTTTGTTGGCAATGATCTTTGCCAATAAATACCTGTATCACCTACCGATTTACCGAACGCGCCAGATGCTTATCCAGCTGGGGATGACCATCCCGGATTCCACCCTGGAATCTTGGATAAAACTCGGTGCAGATCTGATACGCCCCTTATATGCGATACACCGGATGCATGTTTTCAGGGAAATCTATCAAATGGTTGATGAATCGCCAATAAAGGTTCAGGATCGCAACAAAAAGGGAACATGTCACCAGGGCTACATGTGGGTCAGGTATGCCCCATTGTCAAAAAGTGTCTTGTTCGAATATTATAAAAGCCGTTCTACGAAGGGGCCGATTGATGATCTGGACTCGTTTTGCGGATTTGTACAAACCGACGGCTACTCCGGCTACACCTACCTGGCACAGAAAAAGGATCTGGTTCATTTATCCTGTTGGGCACATGCCAGGCGGTATTTTGAAAAATCGCAAGATAATGACAATGTGCATGCTACCCACGTGTTAAAACTCATCCAACTGCTTTATGCCATTGAGGACATTGCCCGGGACCAAAATCTGACACACGACCAGAGGTATGCGCTTCGTCTGGAAAAGTCGCTGCCCGTTATCAATGAAATAGGTGCTTATATTTATAAACACAAGGGCATTACCACTCCGAGAAGCCCTATCGGGAAAGCCTTCGAATATTGCAGTAACCGGTGGACCAGCCTGCAGAACTATCTGACAAACGGAATGCTGGAGATCGACAGCAATTTAATCGAAAACTCCATACGACCCCTGGCACTCGGTCGGAAAAATTTTTTGTTCGCCGGATCCCATGATGCAGCAGGTAATATTGCCATGTTCTACAGCTTCTTTGGGACCTGCTTAAAGCATGACATCCCCCCTCAGAAGTGGCTGAAGTACGTCATGGAAAACATCCACACCACACCCGCCGGCAATTTCAAAGAACTTTTGCCGCAATTTATAGACAAAAGCTTAATTTAGAAACACGTAGTTGCTGGGGCGGATACGTTTGATCAAGTCCCCCGCCTCATGGTAGGCATCCCAGCTAAAGGTGTTAATTCTGGCAAAACCATCATCCAGACTCACCCCCAGCTTTGCCCCAAATTCAATTTGAGACTTTATCTTACCTCTCGGGATGGGGCGAACATGAGGCTGGTAAATCTGTTTCTTTATTCGGGGATTGCATGGAAAAAACTTTCCACAATGATGGCAGGTAAATGTACGGGGCATGAGTATTCGTTTTCAAACCCCCTAAAGTTGATAATATTTTTGTGGTAACGTTTTTTACCCATAGGTGGGTATGGTTCTAACCCACGTTAAAAGCATGAGACAGGGGAAAGCGGTCCCCACTTTTTTCAAACACATCCAGCATTCGGTATATGTGGTTAAGATCTCGGTTTACACTTTCCAGTAGCTTTCTGGTCATCTTCCGGTGGGTCGCTATGGTCCGGCGATAGGTCCGGGGCTTAACCCCTTGTTTTTCACCTGCTTCATATAGTTTATCGATCAGCTTTTCACATTTCTTCCTGCTCTCATTCAAAATCCCATTGTCGGTGGGATAGGTAATATATTGATCTGCTACAGTGGCATCGGCTTGCATCTTTCCCTTATTGTCCGGTTCATTATCATCGTTTTCTTTCTTCTTCTTGTTATACTTGTTATCCTTCTTTTCACTTACCGACCGGATCAGATCCCTATTGAGTGAATCAAAAAATTTATGCCCAACTCTTTTTCGGATTTCAACAAATAATGAGGGATCAAAAACCGGATCAATGGTAAATTCTTTCAGCCCCACAAAATACTGCATGTAAATATTTTCCTGGATAGCCAGGATAACACTCCGGTCTTCCAGCTTCTCCAAATGTTTGATAATCAGAGCTCCCAATACAATACGAGGAGATACTCCCGGACGTCCAAAATCATTATTCATCATCGTCATATAGGCAGAGGCAAACTTATCCCAGGGAACAACCTGACTCAGTTTTACCCAACGATTATCCGGAGGCAACTTTGTCTGAAAAGGAGTTTTGAACTCCTCGATGGATAACTGCTTTTCTGAAATTTATCGTACCATAATGCAAGCTTTTTGATTACAATCTATGTTTTTACTTGCATTTTTACTAATTTAAACCTCAACAGTTATTAACTTATTAGATTGATTATCAACATTGTGTGAACAAAAAAATACTTTTTCAGCAAACCCTAAATTAATTCTACCCTTAATACAAAGCCGATTTGATTATCTTTTTTATTTTTCGGAAGTGTAATATCAACTTTGTCACCACTTGCTTTCCAATTTATTAATCCCTTATTCCCTAATAATTCAATGCTTTTAATTTTTTGGTGGCAACCAAAAAGAGATTTTACCCTAACCGTTTCATTGGTCGGAGTTGTCAGAGAAATTACATACACAGAGTTATCTTTAGCCGTGAACCAAAAATCTTCAGGCGTGAAAGTAAAATCAAATTTATTTTTGGCCCTGTATTCGGTACTTTTCATATCGATTTTTGTTGGCCCCTCTTTTACTGTTGTCCATTTACTTGTTCCATAGATAGCTTCCCCGTTTACTTTCATCCACGTTCCA
The DNA here is from genome assembly GCA_963771005.1 of uncultured Bacteroidales bacterium. Taxonomy (GTDB): domain Bacteria; phylum Bacteroidota; class Bacteroidia; order Bacteroidales; genus DASQZK01. The sequence goes on along the minus strand of CAVYRO010000002.1, from coordinate 693,189 downwards.
ATTCCTTTCAGTATTTTCACACTTTCTTCCGGAATAATGCCATTGCCATCAGGGCCAACATTCAGGAGGTAGTTGCCCCCTTTGCTCGCTATTTCAGCAATCCAGAAAAGCATTTCTTTAGGTGATTTCCAGTTGTGGTCATAACTCTTATAACCCCATGTATCATTAAGAGTGCCTGGAGTCTCAAATGGTTTTTTTTCGCTTCTGTTTTCAGAAGGAATTTCATTATCCCCTGCAGTCAGAATATCCCCAAGACCGTTTCCTACACGTTTATTTATTAAACATTTAGGCTGAATATCATACGCCAGTTTGTAAAAATCAAAACTTTGCTGAAAATTCATTTGATTTGGATAATCATACCAGATTTCAACAAGGTTTGGAAACTTTTTCAAAATCTCACGCATTTGGGGTTTTGCTTTCTTCTCAATATAATTTTCATATGAAACAGGTGCCGGATCAAAATTGTTTGTAGCATAATTATTAATAAAATTCGGATCAATTTTTTTATATTGGGCTTGACCGGCATCACCTCCGTCCATCCAATCAATAGAATGGGAATAGTAGAGGCCCAAACGAATTCCATATTTCTGACAGGCTTGGTATATCTCTTCAATTGGATCACGTTTAAAAGGCGTGTAATCATAAATATTAAAGCGTGTAACTTTTGAATGATACATCGAAAAACCTTCGTGATGCTTGGTCATTGCAATAATGTATTTCATTCCTGCCTCCTTTGCCAGCTTAACCCATTCATCGGCATTAAATCCGGTAGGATTAAAACTCTTACAGACCTGCTTATATTCTTCACGGGGAATCTGAGCGTGATACATAATCCATTCTCCCAGACCGGGAATCTGTTTGCCTTTCCAGGTTCCTCCAAGTGTGGAATATGCACCCCAGTGAATAAACATCCCAAATTTTAAATCATTATATTCTTTGTAAAGGTCTGTTTTGGATGTATTCATTTTTACCCATTCCTTAAGCATCTCATCTTTATTTTGCGTAAATCCCTGGAAAGTTATTGTCAGGCAGATTAGGATCATTAATGTATTTTTCATCTTTTTGATTTATTGTAACTATTCAGGTACTAATTTAGCAATAGTATGAAAGGCGGACAAAACATTCTGGCTATTTTTAATGCAGGTGTCCGTTATGGACCTGATAATGGCGTAGATTTCAGCACCGCGTTGGGATTTAAATTGTCCGGAGACTTTTTGTTTAACCTTGATATTGCGGATCGCTCTTTCTGAGGCATTATTATCTGGCGGGACTTCAGGATAGTAAAGGAAAGTAAATAAATAGTCTTTGTACTTGTTCATTCGTTTCTGAAAAGTAACCACCTCCTTCATTCGTTTGGGGATTTCGGTTTGTAATAAGACCCTAAGGGTTCGTTCAAGTTCAGTTCTTTGATGTAATGGGTAGAAATATTGAGGCGGAGATAAATTGTTTTTCAATTCCAGGGCACCATATAATAGTTCTTTGAACTGGGAAGACCATGGTGATAAATAACGTTCTTCAAAAAAGGTAAGTTCCCTTAAAAGATGAGCAATGCAAATTTGATGGGTTTTAACTTTAGTCTCAAAATGGCTTTTCCAGCAATCATGCACCAACACTGCATCTGTAAAACCCTTTTCAAAATTTGTATTAATAGTGTCTGTTCCACGGTTTCCTGAATAAGTAATAAATGTGGCCTTATCGCTTTGCCATGTCCAGAACCACCCTTTTTTTCCATTGAGTTTGGCGCCTGTTTCATCAGAACCGACAACGTTACTGCCTTGAACTTTTTTGGCTATATTCTGCCAGGCAGGCAAAGCTTTTTGAGTAAAACGTTCCAGCATATCACAAATAGCTCCCTGGCTTACCGGCAGGTTACACACATCATGAAAGTACTCGCTCATTCTTTCGAATGGGATATATTGGCGGGTATGCAAATAGGCAATGGTGGCCTCTATATTAGGACCATAACTGATTGGTGCATTTATTCCAGCCGGAAAGGCAGATTCAGTAACGTGACCGCAAGTACAAACACTTCGAAACACCCTGTGTTCGGTATATTGAGGGATGATCGGAGGAATGTCAACCACCTGGCGCCTCTTGACAAGATCTGCTTTTGCATGCGAGAGGTCATTACCATAATGAAAGCAAACTGTCGGCTTGTGTTCGATGATTTGATCAGGATGTTCTGTCATTTTAAGATTATTCCCTTGATGACCGTCCTGTCCGCCTGGCTTTTTCCCGGAGGACTTGCGCAGGCTCTTTGTCTTTAAAGGCCTGTTCTCATCCTTTGAGGGAGGCATGGAACTGTTGCTGCTGTTTTTGGGATGCTTCAGACGCTCGATTTCTTCAAGCAATTGTTGCATCAGTATTTTTAATGAAGATACTTCGGCCTTTAAAAAACTATTCTCTTTTTCAAGTTCTGCTATCCGTTTTTGATCGTTAGTCAACATCCTTGTTTTTGTACAAAGGAAATTAACATAACTGAATTACAATGTATTATAGACTGGAACTTGTTAATTAGTAACAAACAATAGTTAATAAAGTGACTGATTTCCAGAAAATGAAGAAAAACAAGCCAGAAATTGTTGATAACTACCCAATTTTATTTGAATTTAATTTTAAATTAGGTTTGGAACCTGAATAGTTACGATTTATTAAATAGGGTTTGCTGAGAAAGTCAGCAAACCATTTTATAATATTTCAATTTCTGTTTCATATTTGTTCCGATGATTGGATTTTGATTCAAATATGACTCTACTGGCAAGTCATATCAATGGCATAGGGCCTCGTCCATCCATCGGGTAATCCATCTGAAAAATAAGCACAAAAAAATCCTTTGCCTGATAGTTTATCAGGTTCATTACAAAGAAGATACATGCTACCCAGCTTTCTGAAGTGGCTCTTAACCTGGCGCGGATCTCATTAAGATTATATCCATTTTTGCCTTGTCCAAATTTTCCTTCAATGTGATTTCTTTCTTTCTTTCTGCCGCTTCTTTACGCCCTTTCCTTTTCTGATAATATGGTTGTGCAGTCTTTGCCGGCTTTCTGCCCAGAGGTGGCGCTGTGATCCTTATTCCTCTTTCTTTCAACCAGTTCCTGTTTTCACGTGTGGCATAGATTTTATCTACCTGCACCAACTCCGGATAATGTCCGTGCAGCTCTTTAAAGGCTTCAACCTGTTTGATCAAGTCCCCCGCCTCATGGTAGGCATCCCAGCTAAAGGTGTTAATTCTGGCAAAACCATCATCCAGACTCACCCCCAGCTTTGCCCCAAATTCAATTTGAGACTTTATCTTACCTCTCGGGATGGGGCGAACATGAGGCTGGTAAATACTGACGATGCGATCCGGACAGCTATGACTGTCTGTATCATACATCTGTTTCTGTTGCCCATAGGCTGTACGAATAATCCATAATAGGCGTTGCTCTGCATGAGACAGGGGAAAGCGGTCCCCACTTTTTTCAAACACATCCAGCATTCGGTCTATGTGGTTAATATCCCGGTTTACACTCTCCAGTAGCTTTCTGGTCATCTTCCGGTGGGTCGCTTTCGATTTTTTCTTTTTCTTCGAGTAATCCAAGATAGGCACTGTTCATGGTCCGGCGATAGGTCCGGGGCTTAACCCCTTGTTTTTCACCTGCTTCATATAGTTTATCGATCAGCTTTCACATTTCTTCCTGCTCTCATTCAAAATCCCATTGTCGGTGGGATAGGTAATATATTGATCTGCTACAGTGGCATCGGCTTGCATCTTTCCCTTATTTTCCGGTTCATCATCATCGTTTTCTTTCTTCTTCTTGTTATGCTTGTTATCCTTCTTTTCACTTACCGACCGGATCAGATCCCTATTGAGTGAATCAAAAAATTTATGGCCAACTCTTTTTCGGATTTCAACAAATAATGAGGGATCAAAAACCGGATCAATGGTAAATTCTTTCAGCCCCACAAAATACTGCATGTAAATATTTTCCTGGATAGCCAGGATAACACCCCGGTCATCCAGTTTCTCCAAATGTTTGATAATCAGAGCTCCCAATACAATACGAGGAGATACTCCCGGACGACCAAAACCATTATTCATCATCGTCATATAGGCAGAGGCAAACTTATCCCAGGGAACAACCTGACTCAGTTTTACCCAACGATTATCCGGAGACAACTTTGTCTGAAAAGGAGTTTTGAACTCCTCGATGGATAACTGCTTTTCTGAAATATATCGTACCATAATGCAAGCTTTTTGATTACAATCTATGTTTTTACTTGCATTTTTACTAATTTAAACCTCAACAGTTATTAACTTATTAGATTGATTATCAACATTCTGTGAATAAAAAAATACTTTTTCAGCAAACCCTAAATAGGAACGTGAAAAGAAATTTATTTACTGTATGTAAATCCATAACGGAAATGTATTCAATATTACAAAAAGCATATTTTTTATGTTATTCCTGGCATTCATTTCGGGAGAAGTTATTGCTCAAGAGCGTAAACAAATCGCATTAGGATCAGATATTGAATCCATTTTTGATGAATTAAAAAAAAACTGTCAAATTGAGCATACCCGCCATAGAAGCCCGGAAGGATTTATAGGCAATTTAATTTCCAAATTAATCACTTATTGCTATTTGCCAAAAGAACTTCTCTGAATTTAGAATTCATTGCCCTGCATTTACTTTATCTTATTAAAATTATGCCGAACTCATGTTAATTAACATCAGTTGGAAGAAAAAAAAACCTTCCGGTCATTAATTTTTATGCCGGAAGGTTTTTTTAAATATGTATTTGATATAATTAATTAAAAAACGCCTCTATTTGACAGGAGGAGAATCCATTATCAAACGGATCGAATACCCATCTGTTTTTGCATAAGGTCCAGCATGTAGCAAATGCCCATCATTATAGACATGAAAGCCAAAGATATTTATTAAAGAATTATCATCCGTATTAAAATCATCAGTAACCTGAAAAGCAGCCCAGGCAGTCTGTGCTACCCAAGCCTTTCTAAAGAATCCTGCCGGAAGTGCATTAAATCCCGTTGCATTCGTTGCACCTAAATCAGTATTCCAATGATCTGTACCTGGTTCTTTAAGTGCCTGGCCTCCAGCCTCCGGACTACCATATGCGGAATCTACAAATGCTTTTAGGGTTTGCCAATCTTGCAATGTGGGTACATGCCAGCCCACAGGAGCTAAACCATTTGGATCGGTACCGGCATACCAATTATAATACAAACCATAATCGGCAATGGTGGAAGAATCATCATAAGTATAAATGCCATAACCTCCGGCTGTAGCATCAACCCAGGAAGCAGAATCTCCTAAAAGAGGTATAGGCAAACCATTACTATAATGAGTACATTTAAAGTTTTCAGCCAACCATACCTGAGTACCAATATGAACTGTATCATAACCATTTCCGTCAAAATCATATACGCCTTTTTGTGGTTCCGGTGGTGTTGAAGGAGTAAAAGTTATACTGTCAATCCCAGCTATAGCATGCTGAAGTATTACTGAACCTTCATAATAAATATACAAGCTATCTTCTTGTGCTTTAGCTGAAGTCAAACCAAAAAATAGTATTACAATTAATGTAAATATTGTTTTCATAGTTATTTTCTCCTTTTTTTTAATTTTTAATAAATTTTATTGTTTCAAAAATATTGCTACCTGATAAACGACATAAATACAATCCATTTTTTAATTGTGAGACATTGAATTTTACAGTATTTGTTCCAATTTGACTGTTAATCATTTCCTGATATAAAACTTTGCCCTGTATATCAAAAACTACCAGCCGCAAATCCTCGGTTTTGTCCGATTCATAGGTGATATGTATTTCGTCACTTACCGGGTTAGGATAAAAACTAAATTTACTACTCCGAATATCTTTATTAGCTATACCTGTAGTAGTAAAGTCCGTAAAACTCATATATCGGACGTCTGTCATTACGAAAGTACTTGAAGAACCATCGGTTTTGTTAATCATTACGTTTCCTGAAGGAAGAGTAATACTCCTCACGTCACTTAACATAAATGTAGTTTGCATACCACCTGCTTTATCTCTTAAATAAAGTGTGTTTTGTGCCTGCAGTGCTGTAAGACCTAAGCCTAACAGGAGCAGCACACTTAAAAGTTTAAATTTTGTGTGTTTCATATAATGCTCTCCTTTTTTAATTAATTAATATTAAAAAAAACTCAGTTTGGAATTTGTGTTCTTAATATAGGTTAATAATTGATAAAATCATGTAATTGCAACACGGCTTTACCAATGGAAACTCAATTGAAGCTTCAATTGGTCTGAAAAGTATTCGAAAAGTTACTTCCTGAATCATTTAAGTTATTAGTAGTTTGAGTTGTTTACAAAACCCCCTTAAATATAAAGACGATTAATAGTCATGAATCACTAGGAAGAAAATTGTTTTTTTAATAGAATTAATGAAAGACGCAAAATAATTAACTAAACTGCCTATCCCTTTCGGTCAAGTAAAAAGGTATAACTTTACAGAATGAGTAATAATGAGCATTATCCGAAAGATTTTCAAGAATTCTTAGCAAAATTCAAGACCGACGAAGATTGCTGGAATTATATTTTTGAAATTAGATGGCCAGATGGCTATATATGTCCGAAATGTAAAAACAGTAACAAATACTGGCTGACAGAGCAAAAATTGATTCATTGTTCTTCTTGTGGTTATCAAGTGAGTATTCCGGGAGGAACAATTTTTCATGGGATAAGAAAACCCTTATTACTTTGGTTTCATATAATGTGGTGGGTTGTTGCACAAAAGACTGGTGCAAGTGCCAATAATTTAATGGATTTTATGGGCTTTGGATCATACGAAACCGCTTGGTCCTGGTTGCAAAAACTTCGAAGAGCTATGGTAAGATCCGGAAGAGATAAGCTTTCGGGAGAAGTCGAGGTTGATGAAACTTATATAGGAGGAAAAGAAATTAGCAAAGGAAAACAAGGAAGAGGTGCTGAAACAAAGACTTTGGTGGTTGTAGCCACTGAATGTATTGGGAAACAAATAGGTCGAGTTCGCTTTAAGTGTATACCTGAAGCCTCTGGAAAACATCTTTTGCAATTTATTGAAGAAAATATTGAACCGGGGAGTACAATAATAACAGATGGTTGGACAGGATATAGCTCTTTGTCTAATTCTGAGAAATATAAACATGAAACAAAAGTTATTTCAGGAACTGGGAAAGAGGCGCATGAACTTTTACCGCATGTGCATCTTGTTGATTCTCTTGTAAAACGATGGATAAATGGGACACATCAAGGTAGCATTACTCCAAAATATCTATCGTATTACTTAGACGAATTCGCATTTAGGTTCAATCGAAAATTATCAACATATAGAGGAAAGCTATTTTACCGACTAATGCAGCAGGCGGTTGACACTCCTCCTCAACCTTTTAAAGAGTTAATAAAATAAACTTGACCGAAAGGGATAGGCAGTTAAACTAAATGACCTTCTCCCTCAGATGGATCGAAAATGAAAAACCAAACCCATCTTGCCAGTTAGTTGCAAAACGAATAGTCTCAATTTTACTGAGCCCGGTTGTATATACTGTTTCCCATGTTTCGCTTTCGTTTGACACCTGAATCAGATATAATTTTGGCATCGGATATTTCCAGGTAAATTCCACATGGGATAAAGGTTGTATTTTCCCAGGGGCAACCGGAAACTATAAATAATTCCTTTAGACTAATTTCATATAACTTCAGGGGCAAAAAGTTCCATTACCACATCTCTGTCCCTGATAACTATAGTATCGGTTGCAAATAATGTGTTGGTTCCGGATTTTACCTGATAATTTATAAAAATAGCATCTCGTTTTTCATTTCCCCATTCATCTCCATTGATTACGAATTGGCCACCTCCGGATATTGAATAAGCAGATCCATCACCCTCGGAAATTGTACATGAAGTAGAATCGGTAAATGTCAGGTTCATATCAAATGTTCCTGTAATTATTTTTGAATGTGAATTTGCCAAAACGTTAACCTGGTTTTTACCTGTGGTTACCAGGCTCCAAATTTCATCTTGTACGACATATGGGGCAGCATAAAGTGTATCTTCCAGAACTATGGAAGAAGCATCCTTTACAACACTGGCTCCACGGTGAAGGTATTTCCCATGATAACGATTAATAAACTTAATGGCGAACATAGTAAAATCTTTAGGTTGTACTGCCCAATCACTGGCAATACGCGGATCAGGATTCACTGCAATGGGTTCACCCCGCAAAACAGAGTCCAGATTTGTTGCACTAACAATACGCATTGGAATAACATAAGCTAATTTTATTGCCAACGGGTCATCAAAAAAAGCATCGGTTAAATGTACTTCGATACCTGCATTTACTTTACCTGGCGGGATTGTTATATCGTTTGACGATAAGGTATAATATGACGTCGGCATCAAATGAATTGTGTCCTTCGTTGAATTAAATAAAACACTGTCACAAAGATCAGGAGCCAGCTCAACAGAAAATTCCCTGTTTACCTTGTTTTCGAGTACTCCGCCGAAAGCGGCAGATATCAAAAATATATGATTATTATCATTGGTATTGTCGTAAATATAATTACCCAAGACAAGGGTCCTGACCGGATACTGGTATGGAAAATAGCCAGCTGTAGAACCAAAATCCGAAAATTCTGTATCCTTGTGACAAGCATTTAAGGAGGTAGCTAAGGTTAGTAAAATTAATATTTTCTTCATATTTTAATTTTTTTTGTATTAAAGTTTTCCCACGTTAAACAGAGTTACTTACTACCAATCTTTGTTTTGAATAAGGGCGTCAAACTTTACAACTTCTCCGTAAGGAAGGGGACCATAGTGCATAAAACTGTTATCATAGGAGCGCGGTTCAACATCGACCACATTGTAATTTGTACCATTTACATTAACTCCCTTTGCCGACTCGGTTAAATCATTATTCCATCGACGTAAATCCCAAAAGCGGAACCCTTCAAAACAAAGTTCAAGTCTTCTTTCGTTATGGATTAAATTGCGCATATCTTCTTTTGTTGAGATTGAAGCAAGGTAGTTGTCAGGCTGTGCGATACCGGCACGATTTCGGATAGAGGCAATAACGTCACGTGCTGAAAAACCGTTAGTTCCGGTTCCATCTGGTCCCCAGGCTTCATTGGCTGCTTCAGCATAGATAAGAAATAGTTCAGTGTACCGCATATATACACTATAATGTTTCTTGGTATTTGTAGAATTAGGATTCATGTTGACATCTTCTCTTAACATTTTTCTCAAATAATAACCTGTGCGGGTTGAATTTTGTAAAGAGTCCTTAGCATTACTACCGCCCCCAACACCTGTCAAAATTGTTTCTCCTTTCAATGAACTGCCATTATAAACAATGTACAGGTCGAGTCTGGGATCACGGTTAGCATAGGGATTAGAAGGATCATACAGGCTAGACGGGTCAGTTATCGGATACCCGTTTTGCATTGGGAAAGCATCAACAAGGTTCTTTGTCGGATTAATACGACCATTCACTAGTGTCCGGTTAAGAATCCCATAATGATAATTGATTTTCATCGGACAGATTATTGAAAAAGTTTCTATTGTTAAAAAGTTCTTTGATAGGGGTCTTTTCAAACAGAGTAAGACCCAATGTTTGAGCGAATGTGTACAGAGTTATTGCCAGATTTAATTTTTTCTTGGCGATTGCAATCAGCAAATATGTGCAGGTTGCTATCCATATCTGGCAGGAAACGGCGTTTTGACTGGTGCCATAGAATGCCTTAATATGCAAATGCTGTTTGATCCATTTGAAAAAGAGTTCGATTTTCCAACGTTCCCGGTAAAGCTCTGCGATAGACAGAGCGGGGAGTTCAAAATCATTGGTCATAAAGGGGTAAACAGTGTTAGTGGCATAGTCTTCGTAAATAACCAACCGGAATTTGTCGGGATAAGATTTAGAGGATTTATACCCGGTCAATTTCACTATCTGGTCACTTATCAAGCCTGCATCTTTGTCAACATATGCAGAGGAAATCACTTCACATTTTAGATTATCCTTTGCTCTCATAACAAAGAATGCATGAGCCTGATGAAAAAGGGAATACAGCCGATGAAAATCAATGTATCCCTTATCCATGATGTAATAAGACCCCGGCTCAATAGGCATCACATCCAGTAAGTTAACGTCATGAACAGAACCTTCGGTGATGTCAATGAAAACAGGAATGGATCCTCGGAGATCCAGTAAGGTATGCATCTTTATTGCACCCTTTTGATGGTGGAATTTTGCCCAAGGATACAGACTAAGACACAAGTCAATGGTGGTGCTGTCAAATGCGTAGACCATATTATCAAGATCAACCCTGAAGTCGTTATCCTCGATGTAAAGCGGCCTTGCCTGTTTAATCAGGATTTGAGCGAAGTCAGCATAAATGCGCCAGTTCCTTTTCTCATTAGCATCAGCAAGAGTAGATCTGGAAACTGGTTTGCTGAAACCCGAGTGATATAACTTGCCAGAAAAAGCAGTCAGACAGTTTTCAATATCACGAAGGCTTTCTCGACCGGTGAGTTGGGCAAAACTCATCACAAGGAAATGCTCCCGACAAGTAAGTTTTCTTACTCGATAGTCGCCTTGGTAATGATCGACACACTTCTGGAACTCATATTCTGGCATAAATGTCATCAACTGTGCAAATATTGTTTTTCCTGTATACATTTTCGCTCAAATATTTAAATGAGCGAAATTAAGATTTCAAGTCGTAAAATTTTTAAAACGCTGTAGTGTGCTGTGTATAAGTATATTAAACATCTTTGGACAAATCTTAACCGGACACTAGTGACGACCATTACCAAATAATGATGGTGGGAAATTATTTCCCTCCCATGTATTAATATTGTTGGATGCTTGTCTCCAAATCATCTCCGGTTGGTCAATATTGGGCAATTTAACTTTATCAACTAATGATGAATTAAAAAAATTGTTTCCATCGGGATCAAGGGAGGCAATTCCCCCGGCACTTATAATAGAAGCGCCGGCGTAATTCGCTGTGGTTTCCCATAAAGCCAGATCATCACCAGGATTATAGGCAGGACTGGCTGCCAATAAAGCAACTCGGGCTTTCATAGCTTTTACGATACGGCCGTCAATGCGTTGATTAGCAACGTTACCAAAAACTTCATTATACTCGCTTGGCGTAACCCCCGTCATTCCGGGAGGAAGTTCATCCACACTGGTAATGTTCTTAAAATCGTCCATTACAAGATATTCAAGTGCCTTATCATAATCGGAATATATCTGATTTATCGACTCAGTGAAATTTGCTCTGGGAACATTAAAGGTTCCATCAACGGCAACGAATTTATCATAAATTGGAATTCCGAGTAATTCGCCATTTGAGCCAATCCCTCCAACGGTAACTAATAGATTATATTCAAACAAACCTCTTAAGGCATAGGCCTCCCCTTTGAGACGTTGGATGAACAACTGATTTTCGACCTCATCAGTCGATTTCCAGGGAACCGTATCGACGATACTTAAAAATTTATTGATGTATAAAATTGATGAAATGGATCTATCCCATTCCGATACAGGATTAAATATCGCTGACCATCTTAAATGCGCTTCCTCTTTTCGTTGTTATCAAAACTACCCCATTAACAGCTGCGCTGCCGTACATTATCGTTGAATTTATGTCTTTCAAAACCGTGATCTGGTCAACTTCTGAGAAATTAATGGTACTTATATCACGCGGAAATCCATCAACAATAAACAATGCATTACCTAAACCACGTATGTTGGAACTGCCTAATAATCCGGGAACCCGGCCATTTAAAGCACTGGCAATACCTTCAATATTATCGTATTTAAGAATCTCTTTGGGATCCACTACGCTGACAGCGTTAACAAGATCACCTTTTTTAACCGTTCCATAAGCAATATTAACTTCATCTTTTTCCCTATACATGAACACGGAAGGTTTTAATAAAAACTCATTCATGCCTGAAAGTCTTCCTGCCTCAATAAGGGCCGATTCATAACCATCTGATTCAATCAACAGGTCTGTTTGAACGGGCACCGTAATACTAAATTTACCTGAAGTATCAGTTGTTGCAACTATAGCACCCTCGTTACTATAAACCATTGCTCCACTGATCGGATTACCATTCTCATTTTTTACTACTGAATTGATTGTAATAACATTTGCATTCTCCACCTCCTGGGCTATAATATTTACAGGGAGAAATAAGATGGCCAAACTGAGAAAAATTAATATTTGGAAATATCTTTTCTTCATTTTATAAGATTTTAATATTATTATTAAATGACCTACCACCCGGGATTTTGAGGAAATCCTGCATAAATTTCTGTAAAACTAGTTTGTATTGGCAACCAATTATGTTTTTTTTCAACTGTTCGGGTTACAATTACTCTTTCTCTAATATTCGTAGGTTTTCCGTCAGTTCCTCTATCAAATTCTATTGCAGTTTTATCCAGGTAACGGGGATCACCTGAAAGATTCCATCTTCGCAAATCACACCAGCGTTCTCCTTCAAATGCAAGTTCTACGGCCCGCTCACGAATAATTGCTCCCATGAAAGCATCTTTTGTATCTGTATAACTGCTTGTAAGGTTGGGCAGTTGGGCACGGTTCCTGATAATATTGACAGCCTGTTCTGCTGTAATGCTTCCCGATACGCTACTTGAGGCTGATCCGTAACCCTGAAGCACTGCTTCAGCATACATCAGATAAACATCTGCGAGACGTAAAAATGGTACATAAGCCTGGAAATTATCATACAACTTATCCCATTGGTTACATCCAATCGGAGAAATCCTCTTATAATAATAGCCCGTAACACTGGCCTGGCTTCCAACCCGGTGACGCCCCCCGGTGTACAATTGTGCAAATTGGTCACTTCCTGCTGCAGCATTTTCTACCAATTTATCACCATCAACTACAATATCTTTATAAAAACGTGGTTCACGATTAGTCCAGGGATCATTAGGATCATAACCGGAATTCGGATCTTCAATAGGTAATCCGTTAGCCATTCTATAATTTTTTATGTAATTATTGGTTGGTACTTCAACCTTACCGTTACCGGCTCCCATTTGAGGAGGTACAGTTTGCAGTACCTGACTCCATCTCACATTAAGATATCCATAAACCGGTTGATTCATTATCACCTCTGTTCCCCCTGGCCTAACGGTATTTTCCGGAGACACAACCCAAAAATTATCTGTCCAGGTATCCCAGGATTGAAGCTGATAAGCTCCTGACTGATCACAGACACTCAAAGCTTGAGCAAACGCATCCGCAGCTGATTTACACAGGTCGGCATCATAAGACGAATTTCCTGTCGATTCCTGATTCATCATCGGGCTGGCTGCAAACAGCAGGTCTTTTCCTTCGTATGCCAGAGCCCATACTTTCGAAATACGCTGACGATTATCTCCCAATGTAGCCTGACCTGCTTGTGTGTCGTCCCAGTTTACCGGCAATAATGCTGCAGCATCTTTAAAATCTTTGGCTGCTTTTAATGCGGTTTCCCGATAGCTTAGCCTGGGTAAATTTAATTCAGCATCTGCAGGCAATGCAATGTCGATGTATGGCATCCCTCCCCAATAACGCATTAACTCAAAATAAAACCAGCCTCGAAAAAACAAAGCCTGTCCTTTTATAAGATCTTTCTCTTCCTGGGTACCCTCAGTCATTAAATTTATTTTACTTATGGCTATATTTGCTTTCCTGATTCCATACCAGCAAAGGGGCCATATTCTCTTAGCACGTGGTGCATTGACAGTGCTGTAGCTATCTGAATAAAAAAGATCGCGCTGAAACCAGTAATCTCCCAAGTCAAAAGATAAGGGAGAATTGTACAGAGTCTCATCACCAAACAGATAATGACAAGGAACCTCTGCCGAAGGATAATTCACAACACAATTATACAACTCCTCAACAAATCCCTGGAAACTGATAAAGTTTCCGAATACATCATTCTCAATGATATCAGAGGAAGGAGCCTTGTCGAGGTACTTCTCACAGGACCCTGAAAACAGCCCCAACATCACGATACTGATAATTAAAATTTGTCTGTATTTTATTTTAATAATTTTCATAGTTATATGCTCCTAAAAAGTTAAATTAACACCAAGTGTAAAACGTTTAACAGTAGGGTAGGTTCCCCTTACTGAGATTCCACCCCCAGCTACAGCATCTTCGAGAACAGACTCTCTGTCATCAGGAAGTTTTGACCAGAACTTAAGATTGTTCCCGTTAAGGTAAATCTTTAAGCCTGTCATCCCGGCCTTTTTAACCCACTGGTTCTGAAATGTATAACCAATATTAACATTTTTCAACCTGAGGTAGGACGCATCAGCAATATAAGTTTGTCCGGTAGGCATAGATGTTGCATTCCATGGTGGGAGAAGAGGATACGATGCATTTTCATTATCTTTAGACCAATAATCTGCATAATAGTCAAAATAAAGTTCTGTATTTTTATACCATGTGTATAGTTGACGTTGTTGGGACGAATTATTTACGCCATAAAATTCAACCATTAAACTAAACCCTTTATAATCGGCACCGACTGAAAAATCTAAGGTGTTTTGGGGCACAGCTGAGTAACCATAGGGCGCTGCATCTTCAGATTTCATTATACCATCCGGTTCAAAATCAAGAAGATTATAATAACCCGGTTGCTTTAGTTGGTCTCCCGCTGTATAGGGGGTGCTTGCATATACATCATCCCAGTTATTCATAAAGCCTGCGGTCTGCTGTGTTCGAATCTGGCCGATAGTATAACCTTCTGCCTTTAAATATGATGGCGTCAATGGTGGATCATCCCTTTTTAATATCTTATTTTGAGTATGGGTTAAAGCAGAAGAACTCCATAAATGAAAACCATCTTCAAATCTTTTATCTAATCTAACCTCTAATTCATGCCCGTTTGAATATATGGCTCCCAGGTTAGCGCTTGGCGGAGTGGCACCAAAAAATGGAGGTATAGTCCTGTCAGATCCGGCAATTAAAATGTCAGTCCTGTTCTCAGTGAAATAGTCATACATTATTGATATTAAGTTATTTAATAATCCCATTTCTATACCTAAATCTTTCTTCAGGGCTTTTTCCCAATGGAGATCAGGATTGCCAACTGCTGATTCAGTGTACCATGTATAAGGACTTGTACCGTGGGGATCCTCATTAAGCATGGCTGAACCTCCATAACTATATTGTGATGAATACAACCATCTTTTTCCACTCACCAGGTCATTACCTACCATCCCCATACTATAGCGAATTTTTAATCGGTTGACCCAGGCGAGCCAGCTTTGATGAAAGAAGTTTTCATTTGTTACAATCCATCCCCCGGCAACCGAAGGAAAGAAATGGAAACGATAACCAGGCCCAAATTGTTCCGATCCATTATAGGCTCCGTTTGCTTCAAATAAATATTTTTCGGCGTAATTATACGTTGTACGGAATACCCAGTCTTCGCGAAAATGCTGAAACTCATTTCCATATGCATATTGTTCCCGCTTTACCATCCCTAATGCTGTTACTGCATGCGAACCAAATTCGTGATCATAATTTAACTGAAACTGGTAATTTGTACTCCTGTCAACCGGAATTGAAGAGCCGGATTGATATTCTGCAGCCCCGATTACTTCGGGTTTGATTGTCCAGGGTTTGGGCACCCAGTCAAACTGATTCTTTCCTCCCACCGGATAATATGTAGTATATTCGCTGGGATCCTGATCAGGGCCGGTATACAATGAATTATTGATGACTTTTAACCGGACATTACCAGAAGAAATATCGACGCCGGTAGCGCCATCATAAATTCCACCTTCAGATAAAATATTACTGTCAAATGAAAACTTTGCTTTAGCGCTCAATCCCGGAATAATAAAATCGAGCTTTTGTTCCAGGACAAAATCAGAATTCATATTGATTTTCCGGTCTTGTAATAATCCCCCATTCCAAGCTAGTGCTATAGAATTTTCATCAGACCCTATCCTAGGATCATACCCCCAGTAACCATCGGAGTATATAGGTAGAAACACGGTGGGAGCCAGTGCATATAACGCATTCCACGTCCAATTATCAGTTCCCACTTTAAGATTATACCAGTTATATCCTGAATTTCTGATACTGTAATATCCCGCTAAATCTACACTCAGGGTAGTAGTACCGGTCAGTTTAAAATCAAGATTATTTCTGAAATTAATACGGTTAAAGTTGTTGCTGGGGTTGTAACTTTTGTGATTATCATAATATTTCAACATGTCCCCTTGATACAAATAAGATAAGGACCCAAAATACCTGACAAAATTTGTTCCTCCCTGTACATCCAAGGTAGCATGATGAGAATAACCCGTCTTCTTCAGCATGGCTTTTTGCCAATCAACATTCGGATATATTTCAACATATTCAGGAAGTTGCGGTTTCTTATACCTTAAAGCTAGCTGGTAAGGGGTGTAATCCAACCATGAAGCCGGGTTTCGGGTAACTTCACGCTCAATAGACTGGTTCATTAACATAATGGCTTTATAAGATTCATACGGTCTGGGTATTTTTGAAACCTGTTGTCCAACGACGTTATAAGTAAATGATATTTTAGGCTTACCCAATGTACCTCTTTTTGTAGTTATCAATATAACACCATTTGCTCCTCTAACCCCAAAAACTGCAGTTGCAGAGGCATCTTTTAATACTGAAACATTTTGAACCTCTGAAATGTCAACATTGTCTATATCTCTTTCAATACCGTCAACAAGAACTAATGGCTGGGCGCCATTCCAGGTATTCTGTCCCCTGATATAAATTTGTGTCGCGCTGCCTCCTCTTGCGGTACCACCGGGCGCTCCTGAAGAAGTTTGTGTAATTACCCCAGGTAGTTTCCCTTGCAAAGACTGAGCAAGATTGGGAAGATCCCCTGACTTTTTAAGCTCATCATTCGAGGTTTGAGAAATAGCCCCTACAACACTAGCCTTCTTTTGAGTGCCATAACCAACAACTATAACCTCGTTTAAAGATGAGACTGATTCCTGCATTACAATATCAATCTGAGTTCTGCCATTTAGCTGAATTTCCTGTGTAGCCATACCGACAAAGGAAAATACTAATGTGGCATTTGCAGGAACATTAGCTAAGGTATATTTACCATTTGAATCAGTAATAGTACCAATTGTTGTTCCCTTAACAACTACGGTAGCTCCTATTTCCGGCTGTCCTTGCTGATTGGTCACGGTTCCTGTGACAACCGTTTGCTGTAATTCGATTGAAGCGCAGTAACTTTTTGCCGAAGCCAAAGTCACAAAGAAAAGCAGAATCAAGACGTATAATTTCAATCGCAAAAAGGTATTGATTGAACGTCTACCCTTCAAGAATACATTAGTATGATTTTTTTGCATAGTAGTTTTATGATAGTTTTCTAAATTTAAACATAATGAGAATCAGATAAGCAGAAATTTGTCAGTATTCCGGACAAATTTTTTTTGAATTTGAATATACTTTTATAACCTCACATTAATTTTAATACGATTGAAAGGGTTGCATCACTAGATAAAAATTTGTTTTTTAAAACCAAAATAGAGAAATAGTGAAAATCGGGTCGGCCAGCTAAAGGTGCTGATCAGCATCGTGTTGCCTTACATGCCAGTATGCTAAGACTTCTCATGATATATGATGAGCATATGTCTAAAGTCATGCCAAACCGAACTTGCTTTTTCCCAAATAAGGACGACTGTTTTCAACGTCCGGCCTGGGCTGTATATCACTTTCATATAATATGGAATGAAGTCAGTAAAGAACCTGCCCGTCTGTATGATTTAAGAAGCCATTATGCTGTTGTCAATGTAACAAGATGGAAAGATCTCGGTTTTGAACTGCACGATAAACTCCTGTATCTCAGTCGGACAATGGGCCACAGACATGTTAGTAGTACATATGGATACTTTAATCTGTCTCCTGCTCTAGCAGATAAGATAAAAAGTCTGACAGAAGAATCTTTTAATAATCTCCTTCAAAAATTATCTGATTATGAACAAGAAGAACAATGAATACCAAGCCATAGAAATAGCGAGATTGACCTTCGACTGGATAAATACCTATTTGCCACCAACGTTAAGAACGAATAGCTCACATACGATAAAAGCCAATAGAACAGCTGTAAACCTCTATATTAATTATCTGGAAGATAAAGGAATAAAGCAAAAGACGCTTAATGCAGAATGTTTCTCCGTGTCTCATTTGAATAACTGGCTTACTTGACTTAAGCAGGAAAGGAGCTCTAGCAATAAGACCTGTAATAACAGGTTAGCAGCTATTAAGAGCCTACTCAAATAACATAGGAACCAGAAATCCTACATATAAAGTCCTATATCTAAACATAACCACATCAGTTAATCGGCTTAGAGAACCAAAAACAAAAGTACAGGGAATGACAAAGGATGCAGTAAAAGCAATACTTGCCACACCAAATCCATCAAGTAGGGTCGGTTTACGTGACATTGCTATTATGTCTTTTGAATATGGTACTGCTACCCGCATAGATGAAGTCTTATCATTAAAAATCAACAGCTTAAAGCTAAGGGCGGATAAACCACATGCTACCATCCTTGGAAAAGGAAGTAAAATAAGGACCGCCTATCTGATGTCTGGATTAGTTGAGACCCTAATGAAATATATGAAGGTGTTCCATGGAGTAAAAGCCTGATCCGAATGATTATCTGTTTTACTCTTCATGGCACGGGCAAAAGTCAAAATTGTCACAAGAGGCTGTACGGAAACGTTTGAAAATCTATGCTTCTAAAGCTCATAAGACTTGTAGTGATGTGCCATTGGATCTTCATAGTCACCAATGGAGACATGCAAAAGCCTGCCAATGGTTGGAAGATGGCATAAACATCGTAGAAATCAGTAAACTGCTGGGACATGAAAGTATAGAAACCACTATGATTTATCAGGATATCACCACTGAACAGCAAATGAGGGCTCTGGCTACATTGAAAGATGAAGCTACCAGTACAATACCAAAGAAATGGAAGCTGGAAAAAAAACAAAGCTCTGTCAGAGTTATTTGGTTTTACAAGATCATAAGACGAATAATCACCAATTATTATTCAAACTTCTTTAGGCGTAGACCTTTGAGAATGTATAATTTAAAACAAAAGTTGGGATAAATCAGATTATTGTCGATCTCCCATTTTCCGTTTTCTGTATAACTGACCAGCCTTTTCCATAGCGTTAATGTGTAGGTTAATGCTTTTCCAATGGCACTCTTGGGAAGTACTTCCGGTAACTGTTCTTTCATCCAGGATTCCATTTCCTGTAGTATTGGGACTGCCTTTTCCTGACGTAAGCTTCTTCTTTCCTGGTAAGTTAATCCTTCTTCACGAGCCTGCCGCTCTATGGCATAGAGTTGCTGTATTTTTCGCAAAGCATATTCTGCCTTGCGAGGATCATTCTCCCTGGCCAGTTCAAATTTCCGCCTGGAATGGGCCATGCATGATAGCAAGGTAATTCCCTTCTTGTTTTCAAATTCGTTATATGCAACATACCCATCGCTTTGTAATGCTCCCTGGTATGACTGTAAAAAATCTTCCGGGCCCGCTCGTTCCCGGCTTCTCCGGTAATCAAAGCATACCTTTTTGTGCTCGGGTGAGTAATAAACCCAGTGATAACCTTTATGCGTAGCTCCCGGCTTATCTTTGGTAAGTACCGGGATAGGCGTTTCATCGGCCATCAGGTAATCACTCTCAAGGACTTTTTTTACTAAGGTATCATACAACGGTTCTAGTAAACGGCAGGATGCCGTAAACCAACCACTGATGGTCGATTCGGCGATGGTAATATCCTGCCGCTTGAACTGCCCGGCCTGACGGTAAAATGGTAGATGATCCACGAACTTGCTGATCAGTAGATGGCTCAGCAGTCCCGGTCCGGCATTGCCTTTAGGTATAGGAAGGCTGGGCAGTTCAGCCACTACAATTTTTTCTTCTGCCGGCAGTACATACTTGGGACGGATATACCGCTCAACATAAAACTTACCGGGAACATACTCCAGGACTTCCGTGACCAGTTCTCCTATCTTTTTTGCCTGGGTAATATCTCCAGTAGGTTCTATGACATGGTCTTCACGATGCAGGTGTGATGGCAGTTCAAGACGTTTGGCCGATCCTTTACTCCCTTCCGGCTTTTTACGGCTGTAGCTGATTTGTTCGATTTCCGGCTCAGGATCCACAGGTGTTTCCATACCCATGTCCAGGGTTAACTGTCCCGGATCACTGGCAACATAGCGTTCACTTTTACTGCCAAAGATCATCCTTTTAAGCTGGGCAAGTTCCTGTTTCAGGTACATATTTTCTGCCAGTAACTCTTGGTATTGAGTTAGAGAAACAACCTGAGTTTCGGATGATATTTCTGCCCGTTTTGCATATAGCAAATTTGGCAAAAAAATCCCTGTAACCCTAATATTTACAAGGGTTTTTATTAAGAAGCAATGAGCTGATTGTTGATAAAATACCGCCTTCTTTGTTTGGATTTTTCAATCATAAATCCCTCGATCATAAGCATCAGTGACGACCGAAAACATCTTCTCCCGCTGTTGTTCTCTTTGCTCCTTTTTCATAAATTCATGCTTTGGGGGCAAAGCTAAACGGTATTACAAATCAAATCAAGATGCAGTTGGCTGAAGGCTTACAGCCAAGCGGTAGAGGGTGATAATCCGTCATTATTGTCATTTCCTGTAGCTGAAATATAATATTTTGTAACATAGGCATTGTTTGCTGTTAATGAGGAAACTAAAATACACAGGATTAACAATGCAATAAAATTTGTTTTCATTTTTGGTAGATTATTAAGTCGAAAGCCTGGCAAAAAAACTATAGCTTTATAAATTTCTTAATTTCAACAGACTTGCCATTCTTTATTTTGATCAAGTAAACACCAGGTGCAAAGCTTGCTGTTTGGTATCCGCCCCAGCAAACCCATCTTTTGTTCCATGATCTCAACGGCTAACTTTGCCGGTAAAAAGAACATGGCACAAAGAAAAGATCTTTCTCAGAAAATGTTTGAGCATGTAACCCGCCAGCGTGATAGCGGGATGACGGTAGCAAATTATGCAAAACAAACCGGAATTACCACTACTAAGTTGCAATATTGGATCAGAAAATTCCAGGCACAAGAAGCCGGGAAAAACACAAGCCTAAAATTTATAGACCTTTCTTCCTTTGATACAGCCGATCACTATTCAAAAGCGCAGGAACCACAAAGCAACCCGCAAATTACATTGACTTTTCCCAATGGCATGTGCTTAAAAATCTATTAAGCGATGCTGGGCTTAAGTGCAAATCTACAATACTTCCTGTGTTGCACGCCTGTTGATATGCGCAATGGTTTTGACGGACTTGCTGGCATTGTACGCAATATTTTAAAACAGAATCCGGTTGGGGGATCCGTATTCATTTTTATAAACCGCGCCGGCACGCATATTAAACTCCTTTACTGGGACGGGGATGGTTTTGCCCTGTTTTATAAACGGCTTGAACGTGGGCGCTATTCAATGGGTGAACAAAGCCGTACTGCTCCTTCCAGGCTGATTACCCGGGAAGAATTAATGATGCTTCTGGAAGGTCTCTCGTTCAAGGATATGACACGAAAAAAAAGATTTAAAATAGCTTGATTATTTTTCAAAAAAACTCTCATATATATTTGTATATCAGATAAATAAGCTTATATTTGTGTATGGAAAAACAGGAACTTTCTCACCCGCAAATTGCTGCTGAATTGGAAGCCAGAATAATTGTATTGGAGGCGAAATTGGCTACTGTTATTTCCGAGAAAGATTCAGTTATCTCCGAAAAAGAATCTGTTATCGCAAAGCTCACCGGAGATGTTGAATACCTGTCTTTCCAGAACGACCAGATGCGCCGTTTGATATTTGGTTCCAAACGTGAGCGCTTTATCCCCCAAACCCATCCTGGTCAGTTAGCCATTGATTTCGAACCTCAAGTCATTGAAATTGAGGCATCTGTTAAGGCAGAACAAGAAAAGATCCGTGTGGAATACGAGCGCAAAAAGACGAAAAAGCAGCACCCGGGACGCATGCAGTTGCCTACACATCTTCCAGTTAATGAGATCATTATAGAGCCCGAAGAAGATACTACGGATATGATATGTATCGGTCAGGAAATTACAGATGAGCTGGATCTTACTGAAGCAAGCCTGCACATTAACCGTTATATCCGCAAAAAGTACATTACCAAAGAGGACGACAAGGCCAATCAAAAACAGGTGATCGCCCCCTTGAACAGGCCTCTGCATAAGTGCATTGCCAGTGCTGCTTTACTGGCAATGATCTTTGCCAATAAATACCTGTATCACCTGCCGATTTACCGAACACGCCAGATGCTTATCCAGCTGGGGATGACCATCCCGGATTCCACCCTGGAATCTTGGATAAAACTCGGTGCAGATCTGATACGTCCCTTATATGCGATACACCGGATGCATGTTTTCAGGGAAATATATCAAATGGTTGATGAATCGCCAATTAAGGTTCAGGATCGAAACAAAAAGGGAACATGTCATCAGGGATACATGTGGGTAAGGTATGCGCCATTGTCAAAGAGCGTCTTGTTCGAATATTATAAAAGCCGATCCACGAAGGGGCCGATTGATGATCTGGACTCATTTTGCGGATTTGTACAAACCGACGGCTACTCCGGCTATACCTACCTGGACAGAAAAAGGATCTGGTTCATTTATCCTGCTGGGCCCACGCAAGAAGGTATTTTGAAAAATCGTTAGATAATGATAATGTGCATGCTATGCACGTGCTAAAACTCATCCAACTGCTTTATGCCATTGAGGCCATTGCCCGGGAACAAAACCTGACACACGACCAAAGGCATGTGCTTCGTCTGGAAAAGTCGCTGCCCATCATCAACGAAATAGGTGCTTACATTTATAAATATAAAGGCAGCACCACACCGAGAAGTCCTATCGGGAAAGCCTTCGAATACTGCAGTAACCGGTGGACCAGTCTGCAGAACTATCTGACAAGCGGAATGCTCGAGATCGACAGCAATTTAATCGAAAACTCCATACGACCCCTGGCTCTGGGTCGTAAAAACTATCTGTTCGCCGGATCCCATGATGCAGCCAGTAATATCGCCATGTTCTACAGCTTTTTTGGAACCTGTCTAAAGCACGATATACCCCCTCAGAAGTGGCTGAAATACGTTATGGAAAACATACACACCACACCCGCCGCTAATTTCAAAGAACTCTTGCCGCAATTTATAGATAAAAGTTTTATCTAGGAATACGTAGTTGCTGGGGCGGATACGCTGTTTGTACGGTTGTTTTTTCTGATACACTGCCATTGAACACAATCTGACCGACTAAATTCAGAATTTCAAAATCTTTTGTATCCATGTTTCCTTCAATTTCAGTAATTAATTCATCAGATACAGGATTCGGATAGACATTGATTTCCTTATTGGTTTCATTTATTTTGGTTGCAGTAATTACAACATTAACTGTGAGGGTCGCCTGGTTACTGAGTACTCCAATGCCATTATCCTGAACTTTAACAATCAATGAATAATCAGAGGTAAGTGCAGCCCTATTACTAACGAAAAGCTCTCCGGTAGCTGCATTAATAGCAAAAGCGCTATCGGTATTTCCAGATACTATGGAATAGGTAAGTGATTGTCCCGTATCAGGGTCAGACGCATGAATAGTCCCTATAATAGTGCCTTTCGGGCTATTATTATTTATTTGAAAAACCTGATCCTGAATGGAAGGAGTATTATTGCCAGTGACTGCATTTTCATAGGCTCCAATGGAAGGGGGATTGTTAACTGCATGCCCCAAATAATCCGGACTTAATCCAACATCTGTCCCTGCACCAATTGCAGGCGAACCCGATTTTATTGAAAAATAGGATGGAGAAACTAATGAAGGGTCAGCCCATAAACTATGTGTATCGTATCCGGTTCCGGACTGCCATTGCGCCAATGTGGAATAAGAATGACCCTTTGCCGTTCCCATTGCAACATCATTGTAATATAAATTATAATCATCTGTTAAACCTGAGGTAACATCTAATTGGGCGACCCTTTTGATACTTCCGTAAAAAATATTGTTTTCAATATGACAATCACTTACTGTTCCCTGAGTTTGAGCAACACATCTTATATGTTCTTCATCCCCCCGAGCTGGTCTTTGATTTTCACTCCACTGGGAACCTGCATTTATGCAGGTATTATTTACAAAATTAATATTTATTAATGTCTTGGGAGTTCTTGCTGACCACTCAAATGAATAATAACAATTACTAATCACATTATAATACATATAAATATTTTGTTGAGTATAGGATGCACTTCCACCCTGCGGTGAAATACCAGCATCATATGCCTGATTTATTCTATTATACCTTATAATAATGTTTGAGTTTTGCCTCCACATTTGAATAGCATTTCCCATTCGGGTACTTGTCCCTTCTTCAGGGTAGTACCATCCACCAATCCAACTAAAATCGCAGTTTTGAATGATAATATGGTCACATGAATTAAGAAAAATGCCATTATTGCCGGAATATCGGGCATCAAGATTGTCAAAAATTATATAATAAGCATTTATAAACTCAATTATGTTTTCAGAATAAACTCCGCCTGCTTCAAGATGACTATAATAGCTGCCCGGATTAATTGTTGAATACAGGTATATTTTATGTTCAGATGGATTGAAGTAGAAATTTCCAATAGAAGTACACGCAGCAAGTGAGGATTTTTTAACCCCCCAAGTTGTCTCATTATTAAAGACCAGATTGGCACAATCTTTGGAAACAGTCATTCCTGTTGACTTCCAAATATTTCCAGAAGAATTTACCCAGCTTTCCGGAGCACTTAAATTATTACTACCAAGAATTTTTGGCTTAGGCCCTGTTCCGTATGCTGAATATGTAATATATCCTCCATCAGCACTCCCGTCATAGTTATTGGAAAGTTGCCCTCTCCAGGCATCTCCTCTTTTGAATAACACAGAATCACCTGGAAGAAAATGATAGGAATGCACTTTTGAAAGAGACAGCCAAGCGGTAGAGGGTGATAAACCATCATTAACATCATTTCCTGTCTCTGAAATATAATATTTTGCAGCACTGGCGTTGTTTACTGTTAATGAGGAAGTAATAAAACCCAGGATTAACAATGCAATAAAATTTGTTTTCATTATGTAGAAATTTTTTAGAATTTATCTTGAATTATAATTTTTATCAATTTTGGTTTAGTATGGAATTAAGGGGTTAATGTTATGTAGGTTTTTTAATTAAAGTGTAACACTAGTGTCCGGTTAATATAATTTGATTTAACTATGAAAACATATTAATTTTTAATGCATTGTGTTTCTGATATATATGAATTTAATTATATTTATTGTGGAAGTTTTCATTCAATTTTGATTTCAAGTCACAAAAGTATTAATTCCTCTGTAATTCTCATTTTTAAAAGGCTACAGCTGATTAATTAAAATCTAACCGGACACTAGTGAAAGTGTAAATAAATTCATTTCACCGCTTTGTTTACTTCTGAATTTCCTCATTAGATTCGATACAGTGTTGGCTGTATTTGTGTTTAACCTCTCCAAGGTCTGTTCCTGTTTACTTTTGACAGAGTATCAAGGACAATATTGGTGTCGTCCACAATCTGAAAATCGTACATTCCCACACAGATAAAGTCTGCTCCATTGTCAAATGCAAACTTAAATCCGTCTTCAGGATAAATTGCTCCGGCTGCCAGAACCTTGAAAGCAATCCATGGTTCCTCCAGCTTATCCATAAAATCAATAGTTTCCTGTGGATTAAAGCAAAACATATTGTTTGCAAATCCCTTGTTCAGGCTATTTTTCACATCTTTATCAACTTCTGCTGACCAGTACTTGTGATGATGTAATGTTTTTACCCAGAAATCAGGCTTAAGCCCCTGGGCAACACAAGCCTGAATGGTCTCTATCAGGTGTGCTCCAATTCCCGCCGGCTTTCCGTAACTACGGATCTGTTCAAGTCCCTTGGCGATTACATCAAATTCACCATTTTGTACTAAACGATCTGTCCTTTCGCCCTGGCAATACATGGCAGTTGCACCCGCTTCCTCTGACATTCTGATTCCTTCCTCAAAACTGGGAGCTCCGCAATCGGAAATAAATTTCATCTTTCCCCCGGTTTCATGCCAGTATTTACTTATAATCTGACCAAGTGAGGGGTTTGTGAGCAGTGCGTTGATTCCGCATTTCTCTGCCATTTGCATAGTCATCATTACGCGTTCATCGGTATGGTATGCTTTCACCAGTTTGTCGGTGTATATCAAATCGCGTGCGTGTGACCACCCGCCTATCAGGTTACCTCCCATGATCAGACGGCTTATTTCCAAATCACCTATTTTTCCCTTAGGTACCTGACCCTTTAAATCACCTAAAGAAGTAAAATTAAAACTTTTCAAAGTTGCCCCTGAAACAGAATCTTTCGTCTGTGTAAGAAACTTATGTTCAAAGCTTTCCCATCTTTTTTTCTTGTAAAGGGCATAAGCAAAAGCTCCTAAAAAAGGCACGCTGATCAAATCACGGATTAATTTACGCCGTTTAACAGGTTCACCTTTTTCTCTTACAACAGGTATGGGAGGGCGGGCCTTTTCTTCTTTCCAACGTTTTATCAAACGATCGCAACTAAAGAACATATTGGAAGGAAGTGCTGTAAAGACCAGTAAAATAAAAAATTCAATCAGCGTTTTATTAACCCAAAGGTAGTTTCCTTCAGCTACAGTCCCGATAGTGTGTCCTGAAATTGGAGGATAAGCTACAAAATAAAATAAGAGCAAAACAGATCCCACAATAGATGACCAGCGAATCAATAATCCGGCAAACAATGAAAGACCGATTAGGATAAGTCCCCAGATATTTAGGAAGTCAATTATTTTCATGATCCCGGGTGACGCAGCCATTTGATGAAAAAGACCGGCAAAAATCCATGACGAACCCAACAAGTAGATTTTTGCACTCCACCCGGGGGTCATTAATTTAGCAATTCCCTCGTAAAGGAAATGCCATCCGACTATGATTCTTAGTCCGGTTAACAGATAAATTGAATACTTTTTCATGATTCCTGATGTTATCTTGTTTTTTCTTTTGTATTATTCGCGAGTGCAAATGCCAGATAACTGTCGCCCGAGAGGGTACCCGACTTACCTCCGCCACATGCAATAACCACGTATTGTTTACCCCCTGCCTCGTAAATACCAGGGGTAGCATAGCCTCCTGCGGGGAGTTTGTATTTCCATAATTCCTCACCTGTATTCATATCAAACGCCCGGAAATATTCATCCCTTGAAGCCCCTATAAAAAGGATTCCTCCGGCGGTAATTACCGGCCCGCCATAGTTTTCTGTGCCGGTTTTCGGGATACCTTTTAATGTCAGTTCTTTATATTCACCAAGAGGGACCTGCCATTTAATAGTCCCTTTGTTTAAGTCAATAGCCGTAATAGTTCCCCATGGCGGTTTAATTGCCGGATAACCATTTTGGTCAAAAAAGCGGTTATAGCCGGTATGTGTATAGGGGACAACACCCTGATTTTTCTCTTTTCCCTTATCATGTGGATCAGATACGGGATTTATTCCCATTAAATATTTGACAAGTGATTCCTTAACTTCCTTTGGTAATTGTTTGAATGAAGGCATAAAGCCTTTACCGGTGTTTATCAATTGCAGAATTTGCTGATCGTTATATTTTTTGGAAACTGATATTAATGAAGGATAGGTTCCTGTGGGATCACCCTGCCTTTCAGTTCCATGACAAACAGCACAATGAATTTTATAGGCCAACCCGCCTTTATCTAAATGACTTTCATTATTTGGATTGATTTCTACCATGGTCAATATCCAGGGCATGATATTGCTGTTAACATACAGAACTGAATTTATTGGGTCAACAGCAGCCCCCCCCCATTCTCCGCCACCATCGAATCCGGGGAATATAACTGTTCCCTGTGTGCTGGGCGGAATAAATATTTTTCCTGTCCGGGTTTTAGCAAGTATGCCGGCAACATAAGCATGTGATTCAGGGCTGATATTGGTGATATCTTTCTCTGTAAAAGTTTGTGGGCAAAATGGGGGAGGGGATACCGGAAAAGGCTGGGTAGGCCATGCTTCTTCTCCTTTTAAATCGGAGCCAGGTACCGGCCTTTCTTCTACCGGGAACAAAGGTTTCCCTGTTTCCCTGTTAAGCAGGAATACCAGGCCTGATTTAGTGATTTGAGCCACTGCATCTATTTTCTTTCCATTGTGAGTTACGGTAACTAAGTTGGGCGGGGCTGGCAGGTCCTTGTCCCATAAGTCGTGGTGCATGGTTTGAAAATGCCAGATCCTGTTTCCAGTGGCTGCATCCAAGGCAAGGATACAATTCGCAAAAAGGTCAGCACCTTTTCTGTTCCCTCCCCAAAAATCGAATGCGGCCGAACCTGTTGAAATGTATACAACACCGCGTTTCTCATCCAGGCTCATCCCAGCCCACGAATTAACACCACCGATTGTCAGGTACGCTTTTTCAGGCCAGGTATCGTATCCAAATTCCCCGGGTCGAGGAATCGTATGGAAAACCCACACCAGTTTCCCGTTCCTTATATTGAAAGCCCTTATAAATCCGGGGGCGCCATCCGAATTTTCTGACACGCGTGAACCAATAATTAATAAGTCATGATACACAATACCTGGAGAGGTAGCTACTACATACATATCTTTAGCCTTTTCGCCTAACCCTTCCTTTATCGAGACTTTCCCTGAATCACCGAATGTTTCGATAAGCCGGCCGTTTTCAGCATTTTGGGCGAACAAGTATTCCCCTGAAGTAAATAGAATCCTTTTATCGGATCCATCCTGCCAATAGCTTACACCACGGTTGGCGTTTTTTGCAAACTTACGTGTCGTACCCGGATCAAACTCCCAGATACGTTTTCCAGTAGCTGCATTGAGCGCGAAAACTCTTAATTTAGGAGAAGTCCCATATAAAATACCCTTAATTATGAGGGGATTACACTGTATCTGGCTGTGATTATCTGATACATCGTCACCGGTATGGTATTCCCACGCAAGCCCCAACTGGTTAATGTTTCCCTTATTGATTTCGGAAAGGGTCGAATAGTGGTTACTGAAATTATCTCCCAGATATACCGGCCAGTCTTTACCTGCATGATTAAAGTTGTTTGTTTTCTTTGGAGCACAGCCAACCAATAGCAGTAATGTCAAAAACGATGAACCAAACAAGAAATATTTTAATCTTATCGCTCGCAATTTTATGATTTTCACTTTCATAATTCTGTTATATCTGATTATAAAATCACAGGAAACATTCTCACCAGTACTACACCATGAGCAGGTACTTTTGTCTTAAATTCATTTTCGAAAGTACCAAGGTCTTTCTGTCTCCAAAGATCGCGTACTCTTTGTTTTCCATATACACCAATATTCTTCCACAATGCATTCACCGTGATTTCTTTTTCGGAACGATTAAAAAACCCAACTGCTTTTGAACCATCCTCCATTTTTTTCACCCAAACTTCTGCTCCAAAGTCCTTATATGCGAGGTAAGCCTGTATGCCGAGAGGATCCTGATCTACTTCTAATACCTCATCATTTGATAAAAGGCTAAGAGTAAATTTATCGAGTTTTTCAATCGGGCTTCCAATAAATAAAGGAGCAGACCATAAACACCACAAACTAATATGAGTATATTGTTCATCAGGGGTGAGTAAAGTTTTGTGAAGTTCTTTATCTCCAAATCCTACCCATCCTACTACAAGCATATCAGGGTCGGCCCAACAGCCGGGTTTAGTAAATTCCCTCCATTCACGATGAATGTCCCAGACATCAGTTATTCCCTGGGCCCAGGGGTCTTTTTTGAGCATTGACCGGTCCCATACATCGCGTATATCTGTATTTGTCCGCCAAAGCTGAACATATTTCAGCTTTTCAGCTGCATTATCAATTGACATTATATCACTTAGAGAGAAAATAATGTCTCTATCACACTTTTTCAATTCGTTTGCCATCAATTTAACCTGATCCACGTCAGATTTGTCATTTGGAGAGGTCCAGTCATATTTCAGATAATCTATTCCCCATTCATCCCATTGTTTAACATCGTTTTTGACGAATTCATACTTACCAAAGTGTTGTCCGTCTTTATTGCTTTTATCAATTTTGATATCTCCAACAAATCCATCAATATTATCTGAGGACTCTCCTGTATAGCCAAAATATGTATTCACCCATGGCGTTGAATATATGCCGGCTTTCAGTCCCAACGAATGAATATAATCGTATAAACCGCTTATATCAGGGAATCTTTCATTTGGCTGGATTGCATTATATTTTCCACCACGTTTCCCCTCCCAGCCAATGTCAATATTTATATAGATCCAACCATGATTAATCAGACCGGTTTTCACCATGGCATCAGCTGTTTCCCGGACATTCTCTTCAGTTACAAGATCACCCCAACCATTCCAGCTATTCCAGCCCATCGGAGGTGTAAGCGCAAGTTTATCGCCAACCACAATCTTGAAATCGCGTTCATCGCTACTTAATTCATTTTTAGCATATAGCTTTAAAGTATACGTTCCGGCTTTTTTAATTGAACCGGAAAACCTTCCAGTCAAAGTGTCAAGTTCCAGTCCATCAGGTAAATATTTTGCTGTAAAAGTCATTGGGCGGTTACCCGTTGCAGGAATTGTAAAAATAACCGGTTTCCCGGGACTTACACCGAACACTTTTGCCCCGTTGATTCTTGGTTCTGGAGATGGACTTGGTGTTAAAATATAGGAATCGTAATTACGAATACTATCATTTTCAATTACCTGGCTTCTTGCTGTTATCGAAATGAATAAAAAGATGAAACCGTAATAAAAACTTTTCATGTTAATTATATTATATAATTTAAAACAGAAATCACAAGGATTACCTTTCTATTAAAGCTTTATAGTTGCGTTAAAGGAATTAAATTTCAATTCACCGATAACCATAAATTGGACATTGCAAATGAAAAACATGTTAATAACCAATTCTTCATCTATAATTTGTTGTCTAGATTTAATCCTAATTATGTGTCGTATTCTAATAATTGAATCTTTATTGCAGGAATGAATAAACTTTATTATAAAGTTCAAATTTCTTTTCATAGATATTCACCCTTTCTGCATTTGGATAAAATATTAAATCCTTGTGAACCATCTTTTTAATACCATCCTGAATAGAAATAAAAGATTTGTTGCCGACTCCACCCAGAAGTGCAGCTCCCAGTGCTCCTGCTTCGGATATTTTATTCTTTACGATAGGTTTATTAAGAATATCCGAAGTAATTTGCAGCCATTTATCTGATAATGCTCCACCACCCGTTGCTATCAGTGAATCAATTTTTGTTCCAAGCTTTTCAAGGATTGGAAGATTAGCCTTGAAATAAAAAGTAATACCTTCAAGCATTGCCTTTAATATGTCGCCCCGGGAATGCTCCAGGGATAGATTTGAAATACAGCCTGCCGGGTTTGAAAAGAAATCGGGGGGGCCCGTGGGTCCAAACCTGGGAATTACGATAATATCATTTATTTTTTCAGGAATTTCTTTAAACAAAATTTCATACGTCAATTTCCCTTTTTCATTTGAATGTTCGGGAACATCATTTGTGAAAGTATCTCTATACCATTTAATTAAAGATCCGCCTGTTAGATTATATAAAAAAGTCACAAACATATCTGGAACTACATGGTGTTCAATATTTAAATTACTCAGTCTTATATTCTGAAAATCAGGAGCAAAGGGGAAAACAGCTACGACACAGATATATGTACCCATCCCATACATGGCTAGATTTATATCAACAACTCCACTTCCTAAAGCAGCGCAACACTGATCATGTCCGCCACTTATAATAGAAACATCATCAGGTAAAAACAACTCATCACTTATTTCTTTTGAAATCTTACCAATCTGAATTCCTGATTGAATAGTGGGTGCAAATTTAGTCTCATCCAAATCCATGAGGTCGAACAAATTATGCGACCAGTCAAATTTATTGACATCAAGTAATAACGTTCTGTTTGCAAGACTATAACTAGTTACAGGTTTTGTTCCCAACATAAAACATACAAAGTCAGCCCACAATAAAAAATAATCTGCCTTTTCATATATTTCAGGCTTATACTTTTTTAACCATGAAATTTTAGGCATCGTATAGTAAACATTCGGAATATTCCCATTTATAGTGTAAACGTCGTCTGCTGAAATTTTACTAAGCAAAGTTTGAATAAATTCTTCTCCTCGTGAATCGATGCCCAGGATAGAGTTGTATAGTATTTCCCTTTGTTTTGTAACCGGTACAACAGCTTCCCCTAATGAACTAACTGATATCGCTTCGATTGGATCTGAATTAGTTTTGGCCGCAGCATTTTTAATTGTTCTCTTAACCTTATTCCACACTTCAACACTATTTAATTCAAAATAATCCGGCTTTTCAGAAATAATATTATACTCCTCATAAGCATCAGCTAACATTTGGCCATCAACAGTAAAAACTGCACTTTTACAACCTGATGTTCCAATATCTACACCCATTAAACTCATTATGCAAAAAGCTGTGTTCGCTATTTAAAATTTCTATAACCCAATGATTCCATAATTCCTTCCATTATGGATGCGGCTTTTTCAATTGAATCCATCAGGTATTGATGTGATTCAATGGCGTTGAAATCATTCTTCCTGATTAGGTTTTCCCTGTTTTTCAATTTTGCAAAAGCATATAAACCTGTATCTCGTGCGATCCGGGTCCACATATTCACTCTTAAGATTCCGTCATTGGGCAAAGAACTTATTTCATTATCCGATAAGCAGGAAGTTCCATGCAAAACCAATATTCGATCAAAAAACAATTTTTGAATATTTCGTGCTCGCTCTTTTAGATAAATGCTTTTCCCAACACCCTGTGATTGTTGTTCGGTACCTAAATCGGCAACCAAATAATCAACCTTTGTATTTTTAACATATTCAAAAGCTCTTTCGGGATAATTATCAATGGTTGTATCCGATTGTTTTTCATGTGCTTGAAAAACGCTTAACTCATCCATAATACCTTCAATGAAAACTTTGCTTTTGTACTCATTTACGTAAGCTGTCGTTAATTCTACATTTTTCTTAACTGGATATCTTTGTGCATCAAACATTACTGAAGCCAGGTAATCCGTTCCATCAGTTAATGCCCATCTGTCTCTGACCGGGTCAGCGTGATCGAGATGAGGTAAAACCTGTACATTATAATAGGGTGATCCTTTATCGTCGGAAAGAATTTTTAGATGTTGAATATTCGATAAGAAGCCCAGTCTTGCATCTCTTGTATAGGTAATTCTCTGTGCTTGTGGCATGTATTCGTAATTGAAAGTCATAGCAATCGCAACAGGAACTTTCTGAATATTGTATTTTTCACCAATCCTTTTAGCAGCCAATAAAATAGCTTCTGTATTCCAGTGACTACCTGTGCAAAATATAGGTAAGCTGGTATTGCATGATTTAATTCTCTCCGTGACCTTCTCAACATTGTTTCTTCCGGTAATTAACATTTTTAAACTCTTTTTTAATTAGACCGTAAGTTTTTCTTAATCTGATCGATGTCAGGATCAGCTGGGTCGAATTTAATGCCATCAAGATACCTGGTTGCCTCATACAATACCGAGGCGTAATTACCATAAATACAAGAAACGTGATGGATATATGGTCCATAAATTATTTTTTCCTCCCACATAGGCCAGTCATTCACTTCAAAATAAACGTAGGTTCCAAGAGTATATGGACCATCCACTGCTTTGCCTTCTCCACAGAGCAAGCTATAATGTCCGTTAATGCCATCAAATCGAATAATAGTGATATCACCTTTTATCAACTCCCAGTTGCAAGTTCCTGGAGCATGAGAAGGCAGAACAAAGTGTTCACCTATTTTAGATTCATCTTTATTTATACTTAAAGATGGTGGGAACGCTCCACAATGCCATAAAAGTTCAGCATTATCATTTTCAGGATGGCGGATAGTCAGGTCAGAGAAGAAAGTGGGTTTCTGAAACATACTTGCAGACTGCAACATTAAACTGCTAATGGCACCATGTATATCTGCCTCACACGATACAGGTATCCCCTCATCAGTTAGCTGAGCATGAACAAAACAGGAACAAATTCCCAGCTGGAATTGCAATTCGTCCCAACATTGAAATGCTAAAGCCTGAAGGTTGAACTCTTTAACTATATTTGTCAATACAAATTTCAATGCGGCTATCTTTTCAGTGGCTTTATCGTTTAAATTTGAGAAATTGACAATCTTACTTATTGTTCCAACAACTTCATGAATTTCAGCTGTTTTGTTCTCGATCGCTTCTTTTACCTGTCTGACGATTGTATCCAGATTAAAAGGTATGATTTCGATACCAAACTTTTCCATCAATTCGTTTTCGTTTACAATGATTGAGTAAAAACTCTTAGGACGGGAAGCGACCTGACCAATTCGTGTATTCCTTGTAAATTTAACAACGTTGGAAGCTCTTATGAAATTGATAAATCCATTCCTGAAAACCGGATCTGTAACACGGGAATTGATGATGTAGGAATAAGGAGTATTATAACGTTGTAACACCTTTGAGGTGGCAAATAAACCACATTGAGTATCACGAAGTCTTTTTCCACTTGGCAATGGAGCTTCGTCTCTTGGGCCCCAAATTAATAAAGGTTTTTGTACTTTCTTTGCCACCTGTGCTACTGCATTTTCAGTTCCGAAATTGCAATGTGGAGCAAACAATGCATCAACATCCTTGCTGATAAAATAGTCAGCCACTTTTTTGGCATCCATATCATCATATAAGAGCCCTTCATCGTTGAGCCAATCTATTCCGAAGATCACTACATTTTCAGGGACTATTTTTCCTATTTCTTCAAATATAATTTTATTGTATTTCTGTGCATCTTCTTTTGAAAAAAAAGATCTTCGTGTAGGCATATAACCTAGTTTAAAAGTTTTATCCATTGTATTTCTTGTTGTTGTATTTGTTACAAAATCATTTCATTTTGAATCTGCTCAAGTGTTTTTCCTTTTGTTTCCGGAAAGAATTTCCATACAATGAAAAACTGTAATACCATTGCAAAACAGAAAAACATAAAAGCCCAGCCACCTCCACTACTTTCAGCAATGGCAGGGAATAACCAGGAAATAATAACTGCGGTAGTCCAATGTGTAGTACTCCCTAAGGTCTGTCCTTTAGCTCTTATTGAATTCGGAAATATTTCTGATATAAAGACCCAAATAACAGTACCCTGTGAAAAAGAAAAAAATGCAATAAAACCGGATAGATAAATCAACATCCAGATGCTACCATTATTTGTGGAAAAAATGGTTTTTGCAACCAGACTTAAAAAAAAAGCCATACCTATGGAGCCAACCATAAGCAATTTCTTTCGACCTACCCGATCTACCAAAAGCATTCCCAGTATTGTAAAAACGAATAAAGTAATGCCAACCGATATTGATTGCAATAGCGCCGAATTTTCGGCGTACCCGACCATTTCGAAAATTCTTGGGGCATAATACATGATAGCGTTTATCCCTGACACCTGATTAAAAAAAGCAACAAGCATGGCAAGTATTATGGGCATTCGGTACATCTTGGTAAAGAGACATTCCCTGTTTACACCTTCTTTTTTAGTAACAGAAGCTAAAATCTCCTGTAATTGTATTACAGGGTTTTCAGAACCAAATCGTTGAAGTACTTTTTTAGCTTCGTCGAGTTTATTCTTTAATACCAACCATCGTGGAGAATCCGGGATAAAAAAGATCAGGAAAAAAAATATTATAGACGGGATGCTAATTACACCTAGCATCCAACGCCATGCATTGTGAGTTATTAATTGAGAAATCCAATAATTTGAGAAATAGGAGAGTAATATGCCGGCAACAATATTCAGTTGAAATGATGTTACCAGTCGACCACGTATACGTGCTGGTGCTATTTCTGCAATATACATTGGTCCAATGACTGAAGATGCACCTACTCCGATACCACCTATAAACCGATATACGAGGAAACTTATCCAGCTTTGTGACAGGGCACTTCCCAGTGCTGATATTGTATATAATATTGCGATGACCAGTAATGCTTTTTTCCGGCCCAGGATATCGGCTGGTTTTCCAGACATAATCGCCCCTGCTAATGTGCCAATTAATGCGATAGCCACTGTAAAACCATGCCAAAAACCGTTTAAATTAAAAAGTTGTTGAATGGTCTTCTCAGCTCCTGATATCACAGCCGTATCAAATCCGAAAAGCAACCCTCCAAGAGAAGCTATAAAAGCGCTTATATATACTAGCCGATTGTTTTTCATTTACTAAGTTTATTTCCCGGGTTATGTGAGAGTTTTAATTAAATAACCATTATTTGCATTCCATTTAACGTTGTTCGGTCTTTTTCTTTAGCGTCACATAAGTTTATGCGAAATATGTATAAGATAATTTATCCAAATTCTTCCTTTTTTAAATTTGTTGAAAATATTGAACTTGTTGAATCTAAAATATATATTATTGAAAATCAATTGTTTAACGATATAATTAATTTATTCTATTAATAACTTGCAATTAAATATTTTCTCCCATTAAACTCACGTTAAATTATCAAGCAACAATAGAAACTGCAATATATAAAATGACATATAAATAGCACAAAATGAATTGGATCCTAATTACACTAAGAATCCATTTCTGGTTTTAGAATATTAAAAATGCTATATTTTAATGAAACTGAAATTTTATTATAAATAAAAAAGAAATGAATGATTAATTTATGTTACCTTCTGTTTAAAAGCCTGTATTCAGCAGGGGTCATACCGACCTTTTGCTTAAAAATCCTTGAAAAATAATTGCTTGATTCGAAACCAAACTGAAATGCAATCTGTTTAACGGATAAAATTGTGGTCGACAAAAGAAATTTTGCCTTATTGATCCTTATTTGTATCTGATACTGAACCGGAGAAAAACCGGTAACTTTTTTAAATTCTTTTCTGAATAAGGAATAACTCATTCCAAGATCATTCGCAATCTCTTTTGGGAAAATCTGTTTATCAAATTTCTCAAGAATATTTAATTTTGCCTGTCTAATTTGGTTTTCGAGTGTAAGATTTTCTAAGGAATGGAATTTATTTAATGTAAAGATCTGGCCCAATATTTGAAAAATAAAGCCCGACGCGATATACTGAAGTCCCAGTTTTTCTTCCTGCACCAAATCGATTACCTGAATAAAGTTCTCCACTAGCCCACTATCTATTCCAAGTGAAAAAATTGGTTTGTTAGGATCAAGAAATTTTTCTTCCTTGAAATGGTTGATCAGTTTGCCATTGAATTCAATCCAAAATTCATTCCATCCGGTAGTTTTATAAGGGCTGAAACGATGCCAGATATCAGGAAATAATACGAACAAATCGCCTGCCTTAACTTTGCTGGAACCTGATATTTCAGACTCGAAAATTCCTTCTCCTTTAGTAATATACAGAAGCTGATACTCAGACAGCCTTCGACCTTTGGAATGATGAAAATAATGATGTGTCGGATGATTAGTCAATGGATATTCTATTTTTGGACTTACATTGGTATATCCTGCACCTCCAAGATATATACCCCATTTTTTGTCTTCATTACTTACTGCGAGATATTTATAAAAATGCTTTTTATTCGTTTCCATGTTCTTTATAATTGTAATATCAATTCGTTTAATTAAGCAATAATTTTTTATAGTTCATATTATACAGACGATTTTGATGAAGTTTTCTTTCTTCTTTTCAACATGTCGAACTATTTCCCTTATTTTCAAGACAATTTGGTCAAATGCTGCCAAAGCCTGTTTATTGAGCTTCTTATAAAGGGACCAATACATATATTTTTGGTCATGGATAAAGCTCCTGCCCGGTTTATCTTTTGGTCATGCTTTCGCTTTTAGTATTGTTCGTATTCTTTTTTGACTTTCTCTTCTATCGGAAAAGCCAGGTTTTTGCACTATCATTCAATTCAATGAATGCTTCCGGTTTTAACTTTTTCCTTGTCTGGCTAAAAGCTCCGTTGGTTACATGCCGGATATTGAAATCGCTTTTGGGAACCTCTTTATACAAAGAATAAAGCTCTCTTTGTAGCGAATCACTTACACCTCTTGCTTAAAACATCAAGGTATTTTAAAATTTAATTTCCGGTTATGTGAGAATACCCCTGTGAAGCCGTCTTTTGAACGGTAGTGATATTCTTCAACTTCAATTAATTGCATTAAGTTTTTAATCGATTTTTCACGGAAATTCGTGTTTTTTTGATTTGCCTTATATGAGCCATTTTTATACCCAAAGATAGAAAACATCAACTAAAACAACCTGTAAAGAACTTTATATTATTAACAATCAATATATCT
Organism: uncultured Bacteroidales bacterium; assembly: GCA_963771005.1. Lineage (GTDB taxonomy): Bacteria > Bacteroidota > Bacteroidia > Bacteroidales > DASQZK01. Next base: position 654,672 of record CAVYRO010000002.1, on the reverse strand, counting down.
GACATTAACTAAATGACATTGTATAAGGATGTGTAATAATGCCGTCAAACGTTTCGCAAATTGACTTTGCCGCATCGACGAAACCTGATCATATAAAATTACTACATTTTTCAGTATAAAGTTTGTTTGGAGCGAAAAAGTGGTCAACTATTTAACGAATAGGAAAATTCCAAAATAACAAGTTAAAAGATTTTTTAATACCTTTTAAAATTATATTTTTGATTACTGATTATTTTTTTGCAAAAATTACCAGAATGATTGGAATAATCGGGGGTATTGGACCTCTTGCCGGGATTGACCTGTTTCAAAAAATCACGGAACAGACATATGCTTTTTCTGATCAGGAACATTTACCCGTACTATTGTATTCAACTCCCGGAAATATCCCCGACCGCACCGATTTTCTAGAAGGAAAGATACAATCAAACCCGGGAATAGCATTAGCTAAAGTCTGTATCGAACTTTCGAATGCAGGAGCAGAAATAATTGGTGTCCCATGCAATACAGCCCATGCCCCCGTGATTTTTAATAAAATGCTTGAGCTTATTGAAAAGCTAAATTGCAAAATGAAAATTATTCATATGGTTGATGAAACTGTTGAATATATCAAATATAAGATACCTCAAAAACAAGCCATTGGAATATTAAGTACTACGGGGACCTATAAACAAAAAATTTATTACAACAGGCTCCTCAGAGATAATTATATTCCAGTCATTCCGGACCCTGATATTCAAAATCTGGTACACAACTCAATTTATCATCCTGAATATGGAATTAAAACTCAAAATGGTAAAATAACCAGAACTGCAAAAAGTCAACTTTATGATGTAATGAATATTATGAAACAACAAGGCGCTAAAGCAATTATTCTGGGTTGTACGGAAATTCCATTGGCAGTTCAACAAACCCGATATAAAAATATGATCTTAATTGATCCTTCAAAAATCCTGGCTAAAGCATTAATCAGGGAATACCGGAAATTACATAATCAGGGCTTATGATTTATGGATGATTTTTAAATTTTTAGCCTGAGGAAATGAACTTTTAATCTTCATTTCCATTTTAGTCTACAGTAAAATTCAATATAATTATTAAGTTGTATGATATAAAATGCTATTTGAAATTATTCCGCTATTAGCTTTAGCCAATTATTGACTAAATCTTGATATTTTGGGGGATAGCGATTAAAATCATTAGGGCTTTGTAAAACGATGTTTTCATGCTTCCCGTATAAATCATAAATTTTAACAGCTTCGCGATAACAAATTTCAACATCTTCATAAAACCAATCCTGATCCAGCTTTGGAGCCAGAATATATACTGGCCGTGGTGCTATCAGTGCCAGAATCTCGTGAAAATCATATGGTATGCGTTTCTCATTTTTCAGGAAAAACCCTAATCTTGGAATGGTAGACCTGAGATAAGAGTATCTTTTAATCCCTTCTGTTTGAGCTCCGTGAACATCTAGTCTCATAGAACCAAAACCGCAAGTTGATGCGACAGCTTTAATTCTTGGATCAAAAACGGCAGAATATAATCCTACCATTCCACCAAGAGAATAACCCGCTACCATGATTTTATCCTTATCTACCCATTCGAGCAATGAAATTGCATCAATAATTTTCCTTACATCCTGAATCATAACTCCTAATCCTGATTCTTTAGGGTTTTCTTTAAAAAATGCCATATCACAATCTTCATTACGAAGTCCATATCCAAACTGATCAAATTCAACTGCCAAAAATCCTTTTTGGGCGAGTCGTTCTCCCACACTTGTCGAATATCCATATATCCGTGACCAATTATACCCATTAGCATCTAAATAGGCATGGAGATAAATTACAACTCCTAATTTATTAGTCTTCTCTACAGGCCAGGTAAGATGAGCAATGAGCTTTTCATTGATGAGGATTTCAGCCTTTTTTAAGTTGCTACCGGATGATCTCTCATTTATTAGCTCGATTTTTTTAATTGAATCATATACAGGTAAATCCCCCATAATCCATTTGATCTGATTTTTAACATTAACGGATTTTACTTCCCACTCGTCTTTAGTTTTAATTTTCGCTTTATCTTCAGTCAGAAGAATATCATTTATCTCTCTCTCAGGTAATTGATCTACGTTTATATTTTCACCAGTAATTTCTTTCCATTTTTCAAAGGTATAATCGTATAACAGTTTCTCTTTGAAATCAAAGGTTTTTCGTCCAAATTGCATATCTAGCCAATCAAGATATTTCTTTACCATTTCCTGTGTTACTTCATGAGCACCGGGAGATCCATAAAAGCCTAATTTTTGTTCACCTCCTAATAACTGATAAACTTTTTTCACTGCAAGATAACATTGCTGATCTCCCCATGGTTCACCGACAGCGTCATGCAAGCCGGTACCTAGCAAACATGGCCTGGGTGCAACAAGAGCTAATAAATAATTATCATCAAATGGCATTTTGTTTTCCCTTCCAATAAAAAAGCGCATCCGTGGATTGTTCCAATAGGGATACCGGCGTGTACTGTTTTCCAGGGTTTCCCCACCATATTTATCCCCTGCATACCTCCACAGATTATAACTTCCTGCGCCTGTTCCCGGATGACTGTCAATAATAGCATTAATTCTATCATCCATTGCTGCCGCGAGTAAAGCGGTTTTACCCGTTCTGGAATGGCCATAAATAGCGATTTTTGATTTATCAACATTGTCTAGTGTATATAAAAGATCCACACATCTGTCTGCAGCATAAGCCCACCATTCTAATTGATTGCATTCATAGTTTACATAAACTGATTGAAAAGTGTTAGCATCTTTGGAATAGAATCTGCAAATTAAATATCCGCGTTTCAAAACCTCCAGATTCAGTCCTCTTAAATCTCCTCTTGGAGTTCCGATTTCTATTATTGCAGGTACGGTACCTTTCACTTTCGGTATAAATAATTCAACATTAATAGTAGCCGTGAAGTAATAACACTCATCAAAATGATCGTAACTATATGCGTGTTCAGCATATTCTGTTGCTAAAACAGAAGGTGAAAAAAATAATTGTACATTTTTTATAGTGTACATATCATTTTCTTCACTTACAGAATTCTGATATTTTATCGCCATTTTAGGAGGTGGTGGTGGCCAATCCCCAAACATATATTGTTTCAAAATATCATTAATTTCCTTCCTTCTGGTTGCCCATTGGCGGAGGTTTACTACCTGCTCTCCATTTCGAAAGCGTAATAAATCAGGGGGAAATGCATTTGCCTCAAGTTCATCAAAATCTGGCGGCAATTCTTTTGTTCTGCGAAGCCAGTGTTCCCAGATCGGAACTTCCTGTGGTATACCATTTTCGTTGGAGCTAAATATTTTCAGAAGGTGTTCTAAAATTTTAGATCTTTTCTCCTGATTTCTTATAATTGTTGTAAACTGATCATCTTTAGTCTCTTTTGTCCTTATCTGGCAACCAGCAATAAACAAACAAATGGAAAAAATAACTATAAAATGATAGTGTTTAAACATTTGATTTTCTTTTTTTAACCGCATGTTATAATAATATTCCATAAATAATTATATTTAGAAATGTGAAAAATCAAAAGCTCATTATTAGCCACATTATTAACTAAATTCATTAGTTATTTCTAAAAAGTAGCCAGCCGAGATCAGCCGGATTATCTGTCCAGAATACCAGCCTGTAAGTAGAAGGATTGTGTGGACGCCAAGAGCACGTTTCACCGTCTTTTTTTTGCACGATCACATCAACCCTGACAGGATGAGATTTTTCATCACTCCGCAAGAATGATTTTAAAGGAATACAGAATATGACATTCCAACTTCCATGTTTCTTTATAATGCGGACTTTATCAATTATCTCTTTATTAATTGGAGGGGTGAAGTTGAAATGTGCACAAGGCCATAGCCGACGAGGTTCAATTTTTACAGTAATTTTGGAAATCGTAGATAAGCTGAAGGACTTATTTAATTCTGCAGAATCTGATACCACTATATATAGAGAATCTGTATTATAAGCAGCAGCCCATCGTACCGATGATTTATAATTTCCATATAAGCAGGACTGCCATTGCAAATCCCGAAATTCATTTAACTCATAATTCAGTCCAAAAGTGGTGTCGGTACTAATAGCATATTCGACTGGTCCGGCTGGCTCCTTACCGGTATATTCCGGGAACAATAGTTTATTATCAAGGATAAGCTTTTTTATTTGTGGTACATCATTGGCAAGTACATCTTTTAATTGTTGTATTCGCCAGCGTATCTTTGCAGGATAATATTTGTAACCTTCCGCCTCAGAATGAAAACCAAGTCGTGAATCATTCGCACATAACACAAGCAACTGTTTATCAAGCTGTATCTCTTCAAGTATAATTTTCCTAAGCTGGTTTAGAATATCCATTCGCTTTCTTCCTTCCATGCGAAACATTTCCTCACGTAACATATAAAAACGAAGAATATTATAACCACTGCGAAACTGGATACCCAGGGCTTCAGCTAAACCTATATCCTGAATACGTTCAGGTTCATTGACATATTCAGGTTCAATCCTCTTCAAAATATTGACTCCTTTGTTCCAGGTGTTGCTCATGCGTTGACAAAGTTCGACAGTTTCTTTTAAGGTCAATACATTCTCCATGGCGATAAAAGGAACGCTCAAATTTTCGTCACTATTTCCACCACTCCATAAACATTCTCCGATGCGGTCCCCGCTTGGAGGCCAGGGTTTTAGGGTTGTAGATGAGCCGATTTGCCAGGTAGGTGAAAGCGGGGCATCAGCAGGCTTCAACAAAAGCGGCCATACAGGCCCATCACACATCGGTCCATAATATCCCATCATATTTTGCAGCGGATAATTTCCATAGCCTTTCGCGAAGTTTTTCCAGGCTTCGATAATCAGGGGTACATCTTTCTTTCTCCATTGTATGGAAGCAAGCTGGTGTAAAAATGTGTCCTCATCTTTTGGAAAAGGTTCAAATGACAATTCGCCGGCGGCTTTCAACATCACTCCCGGATAATTACCGAAATACCAGTTAAGCATGGTGTATGAAACTCCAAGATGCTGCATTGCAGAGAATTTCCTATAGATCATTGATGGCACTGGTACGTAAGGAATAGATGCAACTTCATGCGAATTACCTGTTTGTATTTTAGCTGACACATCTGTACCATGCTCCCTTGCTATTTTTGCTTGTCGTTCAAAAGACTGACTTGGGCCGGGAGTTGATAACCAGTAATCTCCACCAAGCATTTTCTTTCCAAATACACTTTTAGTTACTCCAGTCTCGAATTGTAACTGAATAATTACTCCATTCGGAGTATGTGCTGAAATATCATAGACCCAATCGGCCAGATTACTTTTATTCATGTAAAGCCAGCTAATCAATTCAGCATCAGGCGCTGCATCATGCATTCCCCTTTCCATTGCAGATAAAGAAGCAAATAGGATTTCCCTAGGTTCTTTTTTCGAACACCTGGGGCAATCGATTTGTCCGGTAAAGGGAGATCTCTGGTCTAAAGAATTCAGACATGTCGTAGGACGCTCGCCGTAGGATATATTGATTATGCCTCCCAAATCGGGAACTTCGGTGAAGATTTTATTGACAGACTGATAGAGAAATTGTTTTGCAGTTTTACTGATTGGACAGAAATAGACAAAGTTATTGCTTCGAACACCGCCTAATTCAGGATAGTTTTTCAATATGTTTATATCGTTATTATATTTATATGATGGTTTGGTACCCCATGCACGAGGTTCAATAGTAAAAATATAGGTTCTGATCCCAAAACGCAGGCACTTGGCAACCGTTTGCCTTAATTTAGCCAGACGTTTCTCTCCATTTTTACCTGCTTCCGGGGTAAATGTTGTGGAAACAAGATCACTGAAATCAACAGTCAACCATAAACCGTTGACTCCTTCGTGAGCAATGCGATTCAGGTATTGATCGGGATAGTAATCAACAGTATCCATTAACTCATCACGCATTTTAGGTGGCCGCTTGATTGGACCATACACGCAACGTGCAATTCTCCTTTTAACAAAGGGATGTCTTTCAAATTTACCAAGTGGCAGATATGGTGCACGAAGTCGTAACATCTGATCTTCCAAATAGAAAATGCCACGCCTTATTCCTTCAACATCTCCTGCCTTTATGAGGCAAGCTTTCCGATCAATCTCCATCCTGAATGACTCACCTTTAAGATCTGAAGAAAATTCTGTTTCTATTTTATATCCTTCATCATCATTTGATATATCTGCTGCTGCAAAAAAATTATATAAATCTTCATAAGCCGTTTCAAGACGTCCTTTGGGGTCCGGGAATCCGATTTTCAAATTCACACCGAGAGACAAATCAGCTTGTTGAGGGCCAGGGCGAGTTTTATTCCAAAAAAGCTTTGTCCACATCGGACCTTTCAAATCGTCAACAAATTTCCAGGAATCCTCACCCGGTTGTGGAGGTATATTCTTTAAATAAAGGCTGTCACCGAAAGTAATATCTTTATTATTAGTTGTATTATGAGTGCAACTGCCTGAAAAAATTGATACAACGATAGTTACGCATAAACAAAAAGTAAAAACTTGATTTTTCATACTGTAAAAATTAATCTCAAAATAATTTTCTCTGTTCTTTTGATGAATCCAGTATTGTCAGGTTCTTATTTTACTTCCGGATAATCCATAATACATAATATACAAGTAAGCAGGGAGACAGACCAAATAAGCAATATGGTGAGAAGCCTGATTTGCAATAAAACCAAATAATAGGGGTAAAAATGCACCGCCAATAATTCCCATTACCAGAAAGGAAGATCCCATTTTTGTAAATTTACCAAGATCTGCAATAGCTAAAGGCCATATTGCCGGCCACAATAGTGCATTGGCTAATCCGAGAAACGCCACAAAAAAAATGGAGGCCCCTGCAGGGATCACAACAATTATTATTGTTACCAAAATGCCTGATATCGTTGATAATAGCAATGCCTGACTTTGGCTGATAAATTTTGGAATAAACAATACCCCGGACAGGTACCCGATTACCATTCCCAGCGAAACGAACCAGACAAAATTCTGAGGTGAAGAGAAATTCAATATTTTGGCATAATCGTTAATGGTTCCCAGGGCAATATATTCAAGTCCTATATCAAAAAAAATTGCAAGAACACCTAATAAAAGATGAGGAAACTGAAAAATATTTTTTTTTGTTGCGGCATAGGCACATGTTATTGAATCACTTTCATTATCTTCCTCACCAATGGCTTTAATTTCAGGCAAAGGAGCGAAATAATACAAAATTCCCATAACAACCAGCACTCCAGAGATGATATAAAATGGAAGTTCAGTGTCTTCAAGATGAATATTTGAAAGATCAATAAATACTGCAAGCATTAATGAAGCAAATGCGTAGAAAGTTTTACTACAGATTCCCATTATAGCTATACGACTGGCAGCACTTTCCGGGGGGCCTAATATGGTAACATATGTGTTAGCCGCTCCAGTAAGTAAAGCCTGCCCTATCCCGCTAATAAATAAAGACAACAAAAGCAAGGGGAAGCTGACAATTTTCGCAGATGGTGCAATCAGATAAAAGCCAATTGCCATGATTAAAAATGCAAGAATCATTCCCGATTTGTAACCAAATTTCTTGATAATTATTCCGGATGGAACTCCAAAAATAACGAATGACAGAAAGGTTGCGGTCATCACCAGATATGACTCTGTTATTGAAATATGGAAAGCTTCCTTGACAAACGGGACAAAAAAAGCATTGATCCCGAGGGCAAATCCAAGTACCGCAAACATGGAACCTATTAACATCATAGGTATTACCAGAGTCTTTTTAGTATTTGTCATATTAAGTTATGGACTAATAAATTGGATTGTCTTTAAATAAATTTAAATGCTAAATAAAAAATTGCATTCTGCTAATGATCTGTCCAAATAACTCATCATCAACTAGTAGACGTGGTTCGCAAAATACCTAATCTCCCTTTCTTTCCTAAAAAGCATATTCTGTGATAACATTGACTCTAAGTTCAGTGCCTTGAATCAGAATATCGGGACAACCACCACAGGCTTCCAATTCCAGGAAACCTGAAGGATCGCAATAAATACTATATTTTGATCCAAAATCCGAAGGATATTGCTCAGGTGGAACATCAGCAATATCAATGTACTTTTGTTTATATGATAAGGGCCCGGAATATCTTTTAATACTCAATTGTTTGCCCTGGTCGAGTTCAATCCAGGGTATGTTTTTGCTTAATCCCAATTGAAAACGAAAATCTGTCTGCGTATCTATAATATATTTACCTCCTGATTTATGGCAATGCACAAGGCTGGATTTGTACATATCAAGCAAATCCTTTTCAGACTCAGCCAATATGATGACTTTGCAATCCTTACCTGAATCGAACTGGGCAAGGGACCATGGAGCCAGACGGAATTCATTATTATCCAGTGCCTTGTTGCCAATATATCGTATTATTTCCGTGATATTCTGGGTAAAGGATCTTCCGTTTTTTTTAAACTGGATATGTCTTTCAAATTCACAGGGTATGCCAAGCTGAAGATTATTTATCAGATCTATTTCTGCCTTTATGACCGTTTTACTTGCAGTCTGTCTTACAACCTCCCAGGAAGCTCCTGTAATTGCGGGAGGCACTCTCCACTTGCCGGTATTGTACTCGTAACCAAAACAGCTGCCTTCGGGAGCAGGCCACAGAGCATCTCCCCCTGGATTAAGATAAGAGTATCTGTTACTTCTCTCAATGAATGCCTTGGGATAGACCCTGCTGACTACTCTGTCGTTAATTACAGTAAAAAGACGCCCTTCAAGATCCAAAGCAGCAACAATACCATTTTCGGGTGTACCTGTTACACAAACTCTCTGGTTTGATTGCAGCATCAAATTTATTAGGTCCTGTCCGGTCATTATTTAATTTTTCATCAGCTTTTTCATATCACTAAGTATGATTTTTTTAGCTTTGTTGCCATAGTCGAGTGATGCTTTTATCGCTCCCTGCGAATACCACTTAGTGCTGTTAAAACGAGACATATCAACACATTCCGGGCAGAAGGCCATCATTAGGGAAGTTTCCTGTTCGCCTGCATGGTCTATCGGAAACTGGGCTTGCGCTTCCGCATTCATAAACGGACATATATGAATCCAATTAAATGGATCATCTCCAGTAGCATGTTCATCATAATAATTTGCTGAGGAATTATCTCCCCACCAGCCATCACCCTTTTCATGTTCGATGAATGCAAATATCTCCTGGCGTGCTGCCAGTTTGAAAGCCAGATCTGTGGGCATTCCATTCGTAAAATTCTCACTCTGATGATGAACAAACACATAAATATTCCGGAATCCAATGCGCAGAAGGTTGTAAAATAACTGGCGGGCAAATTGCACTAACACCTGTGAATCAACATGTAACCCGCCGTTACGTTCAGGAGGTGCTACCGCAAAGCTACCTGCTCCATAATAGAAAGGCGGCAGGATTACCAAAGGCATTTCTTTTTCAAGCATATCTAAAGCACGTACGACCAATAATGTATCAACACCGGGAGACATATGCTCACTGTGATATTCAAGTACTCCCAATGCCATAACTACCGGAATATTTTTATCAATAGCTTCCCGGATCTGATCCGGAAACATCATTTCATAATACATAATTTTATCCTTTCTTTATATTGAATTTTTAAAGTCTTAGTCCATATAATTATAGGCGCTTTTGGTACTTTAGACAATTCTTATATCTCAATAAATTTCATGAATTTTGAAGAAAGCATTTCAACTCCTCCTTCTTTTATTATAACTCCGTTTTCCCAGCGAAGGCCAAAATCATAATCATAGAAGAAGGTATCGACTTGGAAGGTCATATTTTTTTCCAAATCAAAACGGGATGTAGATTCCATCCATGGTTGTTCAACTTCCATCATTCCTATTGAATGACATGGGCCATAAAGCAAATATTTTTCATACCCGCGTGAAGCAACCCATGTTTCATAATCTTTTACCACAGCATTGGCAGGTTTACCAGCAGTCATCATTTCAATCGTCTTGAAATGAGCCTCTAGACCAAAATCAATGAGTTTTTTCTTGCGTTCAGGTAATGGGCCTATTGAAACAGGCAGCCCAACGCTGGATGAATATCCACTTACACGGGCTCCAATATTAAGCTGAATAACTTCGTTCTTAATTATCTTATTATGTGTTGGCCTCGATATACCGTTATTAGTAGATTTCCCACAAAAACAATATAGAGAATGACCCTCATATTCTCCGCCATTTTTATATATTTCGCGCTGAGCAATGCCAATTACCTGGAGTTCCGTCATACCTGGTTTTATTTCATTGAGAATTGCTTCTACAGCGAGTTCTGCAATGGAATAAGCCTTTCGCATGCAGTTAAGTTCATTTTCGCTCTTGACAAAACGTAATGGAAGTAAAGTCGAATCAGCTTTAACCAGTTCGACTTCCGGTAATTGCTCTTTAAGTGACCAATAAACAGGAAGTGGGGTAATTGCCCAGCCGACAATTCCCAGTTTTTTAATAGATCCTTTCGGCGAATATGTTTCTATTATATCACTGTAACTTTTAAATGACATTCCCGGACATTCAGGTTCCGCAGATTCACGGTATTCTATCATCCTTTCTATATTCCTGAATACACTACGGTGAGCAGCATAAATATCGCTTTCAGGACCGACAAGTAAGACTGCGTCCCCTTCTGCAGGGACAAATATAGCAGAAGCTTCAAATGTAGGCCAGTACTCGCTAAGGTACCTTACATTAGCCATGTCGGATTCATTAGCATGAACAAGACATGCGTCAAGTCCTGCTGTCTGAATGTTTTTCTGAAATTTTTTTATCCGGTCAAAAAATTCCTGATTTGGAATAGTTGTAGTATTCATTTATTAATCTATTAAATTTTTCATTTACATTTTCAATTCATTAAATTACTTGCGCCCACAATAGCAACAGCCAGTGACAAAAAAACAGATCATGTAATTATTTTACTTCTGGCTTTATGAGAGGAATCTTTCCATTCACCACTATAAAATCCCCAAAGATCGGCTGCAAAAATAACTTCCACCATGTAAATCAGCCAGCTTATTATTGTTCCTGATTTTCCAAGAATGGTTCGACCATAAATATATTGAATCGAAAAACTTTGAAAGTAGTTGTAATTTATAATACTCTGTATTTTAATTGACACGATTTAAGACCTTGGATCACTAGTATGAAAATTGTATTTTTAGTAATGTAAATTACATTAGTGTCCGGTTAAAAATTGTCCACTGACGTTTATTATATTGATATATAGTATAATACAGTGTTTTAAAAATTTAACGATTTGAAATTATACTTTTGCTCCTTTCTTCATTTGAGCGAAAATGCATATAGGAATACAGTCTTTACGCAATCAATGACATTTATGCCAGAATACGAGTTCTATCGGCTGTATACCCTTTTTCAACGAGCTCGAGCATTTTTTGTTGTGAGAGCTAATGACCACCTCAAGTATGAAGAGATCCAGGTGGTGAGGTTGACCGGGTATAAATCCTCTAAATCTTATCCTGAAGAATTCCGATTGGTTGTTTATAAAGACTACGCCACAATTACAATCTATTACTTTATGACCAAGGATTCTAAACGCCTTGCTCTCTCTATTGGAGAGCTCTATTGGGAGCGTTTGGAAATCGAAATTTTCTTCAAATGAATTAAACGGCAATAACTTAAAGTTATTAATTATTTAGACTGATTAAAATTAGTTGATTTTCCGGCTTTTGTACTAGTGATTCAAGATTTTAAATAGTGTCCTTTAAAAAGATATCAATACTTACTGTTCCAAAAAAAGAGGATGGAATTATTAATGATTACTAAATCATTTATAAATTGTGTTGCTGGCGAAGATAATTTTGGAAGAGTAAAACTCCTATGGGAGATTGGAGTTACAGGTGATGACTCCAATAACCCTTTTGCTCCCCCAGAAAGAAAAAAAAACTCATACCTCCATTTGAATATTATGAAGTAAAGAGAGGTAAATTATAAGATTGTAAAAAATTTGGGAACCTATTCAAGATTGGATGGCGAGGATATTTAGGGATAGTTCAGAAACCAGATAAAAGTAGGGTATTCCTCCTTTGGGGAAGGGACAGATTAATTTCAAATTAGAAATTTAATTATCAACTAAATTATTAATTGTGGAAACTCTATACGATAGATATATAAAACGAACATTGCTATCCATTTTGATAGCTTATTCTTCAATGGCCAGTTTTGCTGCAACATATTATGTCAGTAATGCTGGTGATGATGCAAATTCAGGACTTACCGAGGAATTGGCATGGAAGACTTTAACAAAAGTTAACGCTGCTACATTTTCAGCTGGTGATCAAATATTGTTTAAACGTGGTGATACGTTTTATGGAACATTAACGATTCATCAATCCGGGACATCCGGTAACCCCATTACCTATGGAGCCTATGGAACAGGAGAAAATCCGATTTTAACAGGATTCACTTCAATAACATCATGGACTGATTTGGGAAATAATATATGGGAAAGCACGAATGCTGTATCGACGTTATCAACTTGTAATATGCTTGTCATAAATGGTGCAAATACTCCGATGGGCAGAACTCCAAATTCGGGATACTATTATTTTCAAAGTCATTCAGACGATTACCATATTACAAGTAATAATTTAACTGGAACTCCAAACTGGACAGGGGCAGAATTAGCATTAAACATTAATAATTGGGAAACAAAAAGAGTTCCGATCACAGCTCAATCAGGCGGAACATTGAAGTTCACACAGCCAGAAAGTTTTTCTATCAGGCAAGATGACTTGAAATTCATAATCCAGAGCGACACAAGGACTTTAGACCAACAAAATGAATGGTATTATAATCCTTCAACAAAAAAGATAAGTGTTTACAGCTCTACTGAGCCGTCAGGTGTCAAAGTTTCTACCGTTTCAACTTTAGTATCGGTATCAAGTAAAAACTATGTGACTTTTGAAAATATTGAATTTACAGGTTCAAATGAAAAAACAATATCTATATCAAACTCTAATAATATTACTGTTGATAACTGCGATTTTAATTATTCCGGTCTTGATGCTATCTATGGTTCACAAGTAGGGACAAGTGAAAATTTAGTTGTACAATATTGTACATTCAATAACTCAAATAATGGTGCAATTGGTGTTGACAATGAGTTTCCTAATGCTATAATAGCCAATAATATAGTTACTTATATTGGATTGATTTACGGAGCAAACAGAGTGCTATTATCAGGCACAAATAATTCATCCCGACTTAGTGGAATAACAGCAAAGGGTTCAGGTACAATAATTGAACACAATACAGTTACAAATATCGGATATAGAGGTATTGATTATTTAGGAAGCAATACAACAGTTAGATATAATTACATTGAACATTACTGCCAGATAAATCATGATGGTGGTGGTATTTATACTTGGAATACTAGTAATGCTACCTATCGTTCTACCGGGATCTATACTCCCTATTCTGGAACGAAAGTGTATAACAATATTGTTATTGGCGATACAAAAGTAAAAGAACCTGGACATTTAATCACTACGGATGCAGGTATATACCTTGATGGAAATTCAAATGGGATAGAGGTTTACAATAATACAGTTGAATTTCCGATAGGAGATGGTTTTCGAGTTAATGGGAACCATAACGTAGACGTACACCACAATAATATTTTTAATACTTCCTATGGTATTAGATTTCGTCATGAGTACATTTCAAATGTTTCAGCTACCTACAATACTGTAATTGCAAAAAATTCAAATCAGTATGTTTATATGGTAGACCCTGCCGAAAGTGTAATTAATATAATAACAGCTGATTTTAATGTTTTGGACAGACCAATTGATTCCGATAATATTTTTGAACTTATAATAAGAGTCCCATTTGGTCACCCGTTTTATTCATTAAGTGAATGGCAGTCTTATTCGGGACAGGATGCTAATTCGCATAAATGTCCTGTGTCCATTACATCTGAAAGTGATCTACAGTTTGAATACAATGCGTCGGATTTTGTAAAGACAATACCACTAAGTAACCCAATGATTGATGTCAACGGGACAAAATATGCTTTTCAATTGACGCTTCAGCCTTATTCCTCAATTATATTGATTAAAGATCCAAATCCGGCATCCGTCTCTAGTAACCTTAAGGAAGCAGTTCCCATTGATGTGTTTCCAAATCCAAGTCAGGGTAAAGTTACGGTTCGGTTTTCTGACTTACCTGATATGGGTAGCAGAATAGATATTCTGGATATAACTGGAAGAAAAGTAGCTTCGCAGATTATTACTGGAACTGTAGAAGAATTCAATCTGAATCAATTGCCTTCAGGAATTTATATGGTGAAGTCCACTTTGGGATCAGATGTATCCATAACCAAATTGATTGTAGAAAAATAAATTGGAGCAGAATGGGAGGACAGTGGTATGGATAGGGAAATGGGTGCTGTGGAATCCTGTTCCTTTGTCAGAAAGATGGATTTCATGCCAGGCAGGGTTGCTTTTGACTCGGCGTTCAACACGGATGTATCATAATTAAGGAACCGTAACTAATAGATTTTTGGATACAGCTTTTACTCTAAAGTAATTGAACGGAGTGCTAAAATCGATATATCCCGAAAGACGCCAGATTATATCATAAATCTAAAACTCGGATTTAATTAATGTCAAATTATGAAACCAGCATGTTTAAGAAAACGCGAACACAAATGAATATAATTCAACAACATGTGGGTTCTCCCGCCAGGGCGGGACAAGCTATATGACCATTGAATATAAATTATATACATATGAAATACAGTAGGAGAAAATTCATTAAAATATCAGGTCTGGCTATAGGTGGAACGGCTTTTGCTGTATCCTGTAAGATGGAATATCCTGGATATTATTATTTTACCAGGGAAGAGGGTTTATGTATCCTTGCAATTTGCGAACAAATTGTACCAGCAGATAAAGATCCGGGAGCCACTGATGCGGGGGTAATCCATTATATTGATAAGCAACTTACCGGTTATTTTAAATCAGAACAAGAATTTTATAGGATTGGCATTGCTGCTCTTCAAAAATCATCAATAATACTGAATAATATGAGATTTGAGGAAATGTCTTTTTCAGATCAGACGAATTTTCTGAAAAGGATGGAAAAAGGTGAACTTCCTTTAGATGAATGGAGTAAGATTAGGCAGGTGGAATTTTTTAACCGCCTGGTCGAACATACAATGCAGGGTTACTATGGCTCTCCAAGGCATGGGGGAAATAAGGACTATGTAAGCTATACAATGATGGGTTTGGAGTATCCTCTTGTTATTGGTCAGAACCGGTACAAAAATCTTCTTTAATTATGAAATTTAAGAAAATCGTTTTAGCTATCCTGATCACTCTATTCGCACTTTTATTATTTACGGGTGGAGGGTATACTTATTGGAACTCTGCTGCTCCGGCAAAAAGCTGTGCCAGCTGTCATGAAATTCAGCAATCTATCGTGGGTGTTCAGGCATCTGCTCATCGGGATCTTCTTTGCAAGGATTGTCATGGAACTGCGCTTAGTAACGGGATTCATAGTGTGAAAGAGAAAAGTAATATGGTTTTCAGGCATGTAAAAGAGAAAGTAGTTCATGAGGATATTCACCTTAATGAATCCCAGGTATTGGAGTTGTCAACGAAGTGCGCTACTTGCCACCAGTCTGAGTTTAAAAAGTGGCAGGCAGGAAAACATTCTGCAAATTATAAGGATATATTTCTTGACTCCCGCCATAACTCTATTGAAGCGCCTTACCCGGATTGTCTGAGATGTCATGGGATGTTTTATGATCGGACCATGACAGAACTGATGGAGCCTCTCTCAACTAAAGGTCCCTGGTCACTAATGGACCCGAATAAAATGATGGAGTCTACTATACCTTGTATGTCCTGTCACCAGATACATACAAATAATAATACTGTAATGATAGCGACAGCCGATACATTACGAAACCCCTCGGTTGGACTTTATATCCGGTCGGATAAAATTTACCTCAGGGCTGATAAGCTTCTGAAACCTGAGTATTATCACAAGGGAAAGGAAGTCAAAGTCAGCGATGACCCTGACCAAAGAATATGTGAGAGATGTCATGCTCCGAACGATCTTCACGAGGTGGGGTCACAGGATGACCGGACTCCAGTGGGAGTACATGAGGGACTAAGCTGCAACAGTTGTCACACGCCACATTCAAATGATGCCAGTGGATCGTGTATTTTGTGCCACCCGGCAATATCAAATTGCAAGCTTGACGTAAGGACTATGAATACAAGCTATTACGATCCGAAAAGTCCAAATGATATTCATTTTGTTTCATGCTCCGATTGTCATTCTGATATGAAAGAAAAAATTTCTAAGTCAAAAATGAAATTATAATTGATGTATTTACCTGTACAAAAATTTTATAAGGAATTGATCCTGACGAATAATGGATAACTTAAATTTTGAATTAGGATGAAAAACAAACATGTGAATGCAATCGTAATAGGAGCCGGGGCTGGGGGAGGAGTAGTGGCAAAAGAACTTGCCGTAAATGGTATGAGTGTGGCCCTTTTTGAACAGGGAGACTGGCCCGTATATGATAAACACATCAACGATGAACTAATTTCCCAGAGAGGAACAGTATTTAAGCTTGCTTATGGTCCCGATGTGAATAAAAACCCCCGTGTTTTTATTAAACATGAAAAAGAGGGTGAAACCGTTACTACAATCCATGGATTTGATACCTATAATGCAGCATGTGTTGGTTCCGGAACGGTTTCCTACGGAGCCATGGGCTGGAGGTTTATGCGTGAGGATTTCAGGATGAAATCAACCTATGGGGAAGTACAGGGATCAACACTGGCCGACTGGCCCATTTCCTATGACGATCTGGAACCTTACTATGAAAAGGCTGAGTATGAAATTGGTGTTGCAGGTGATAATTCCGGTAACCCTTTTGCTGCACCCAGGAAAAAGGATTTTCCAATGCCTGCCTTTGAGAATAATGAAGGTGGAGAGATCATTGCAGATGCCTGTAAAAGACTCGGACTTCATCCATTTCCCATTCCAATGCTTCGCAACTCGGTTCCTTATAATGGGAGGGCTGCGTGTATCAGAAACCGCACCTGTGTGGGTTATGCCTGCCCTGTGAATGCAAAAAACGGAACTCATAATACAGTCATCCCTGTTGCTTTAAAAAGCGGAAATTGTGAATTAAGGGTAAACTCGGTAGTTGCTGAAATATTAATGGCAGACAATGGAAAGGTTACCGGGGTGAGATATATTGATGATAAGGGCCTGGAAAAAATACAAACGGCAGATATGGTAATAGTAGCTTCTTCGGCCATTGAAACAGCACGAATACTTTTAAGCTCCCGAAATTCAAAATTCCCCAATGGTCTGGGAAATAACAATGATTGGGTAGGGCGCAACCTTACAGCCCATGCCTATACGGGTGCCGATGCGCTATTTGACCATGAAATACAGCACATGAGAGGCCCGGGGGCTACGATAGCCATAAATGATTATAATCATCATAATAAGGAAATAATCGGGGGAGGTCTTTTGGCAAATGAGTTTTTTCTAACTCCATATCTCTTTTCAAAATTTCGTTCCCCAGGTTCAGCAAACTGGGGAATTGAACATAAAAATTTCCAGAGAGAAAATTTTTTCAGGTATACCGGTTTAAGAGGGCCTATACAGGAAATGCCGAATTTCAATTCAAGAGTAACAATATATGATAAAAAGAAAGATTACTGGAACAGGCCAATAGTTGCTCTTTCAGGAGGCAAGCTTCCCATTGACAAGGAGCATTGCAGGTTCCTTTCCCAAAAAGCCGAAGAAATCCTTATTGAAGCAGGTGCTTCAAAAACCTGGCAATCTATTGGGGGAGGAGGAATTGGTGCAGGACAGCATCAAATGGGAACATGCAGAATGGGTGATGATCCGGCCACCTCTGTTGTAAACAAATATGGTCAGGTTCACGATATTGAAAATTTATATGTGGCAGATGGTAGCTTATGTGTCACCGGGGGAGGATTTAATCCTGCACTTACCATCATGGCACTGGGATACTGGATTGGGGCACATATTGTTAAAAAATACAAGAGATGATTTAGTAGTATTATTTAAGATTGATTTCAAACAATCATTTGAGAAGATTCCTATAAATAAACCCTTGGTAAATTGTTTTTTAACGAATTAGTGATTCAAGAATATATGAAAAATCAAACTCAAATTAAAACCAAACTGAATCTTGGTTTAATGATGTTTATGCAATACATGATAATGGCTGTCTGGTGGGTTCCATTGGCGGCTTATCTGGCTAACCTGGACATAAGCAGCCTGCAGAAATCCCTTATTCTTAAGTTCCATGGCAATTGGTTCTGTTGCGTCTTCAATAATCGGGATGGTGGCTGACCGGTATTTTGCCAGTGAAAAAGTCCTTGCAGTATCAAATATACTTACATCCATTCTTCTGGTCCTGGCAGCCAATGTTACGAACCCCGACCTGTTGTTGCTTGTGATCATTCTTACGATGCTTTGTTATATGCCCTCTTGGAGTTTGACAAGTGCGATTGCTATGGCACATACTTCTTCAGAACAGTTTCCAAGGATTCGGGTTTTCGGCTCAATCGGATGGGTGGCTACCGGATTGTTTAGCCTGGTGGCTGTGGGTATTTTTAAGGTAAAAGTATTTGATGGTACGAAGTTTGCCCTTTTATTGTGGTGCCGGTACAGCTATCCTGGCAGCATTTTTTAATTTGTTTCTTCCCAAAACGCCACCTGCTGCCAAAGGTCAGAAAATCACTATAATTGATGCGCTGGGTCTTAAAGCTTTTTCCATGCTGAAGGATAAGAATTTCAGGATGTTTCTCATACTCTCATTTTTATCCATTATCCCTTTTTCCCTGTATCATGTTTATGGATCGGAATTTCTTCAGAGTAAGAATTTTGAATTTATCACCTTCACAATGAATTTTGGACAAGTAGTTGAAATTCTTGTAATGATCATAGCTACCACAATAATTATTCGAATCGGGATCAAATGGGCAATGGTAATTGGATTAGCTGCACTGATGATCCGGTTCCTTTCTTTTTACCTTGGGGTAGTTTTCGACCTTAATATAATGATCATTATTGGAGTATTGGTTCATGGTATAATTTTTGGCTTATTTTATGTAGGAGGACAGGTTTACACGGACAGGAAAGCTCCGAAAGAACTCAGAGCCCAGGCTCAGGGATTCCTGGCATTCGCGGTCTGGGGTATCGGTTTGTTCCTGGGAATCTTATTCAATGGTTGGCTCATTGGTTATTTTTCAGATAAAATTTCCGGAGTAACCATTTATCAATGGAATACAATATTTGGTATAACCACCCTTTTTTCCGTCTTTATCCTCATCATTTTTATTTTGTTTTTTAAAGAGAAGAAAAACTGATGCAAATGCGATTAGAGATCCGGATATATCTGTTTCTACAGGCAGATCTTATTTTCTTCCGGAGGATCGTATTTATATTACATACCAGGAGATGTTTGACAACAGGCCTTAGGGTATAGTTTGGGAGTGCAGGAAGAATCTCTTACCCCGGTATTGCAAAAAAAACAATTTTCAGATTGTACAGAAATACAGAGAAGATCATTCGGCGAGGGATTTCAACCGGCCGGAATTTAAGTCATTCCTCAATTTTGCCCGAAAAAATAAAGGAAAAATTGATTTTTTTTCTGATTACTTCCTGGGATCGGTTTAGCAGAAATATTACGGATGCATTTTTGATGATCCGGACATTAAAAAATCTGGAAATTACCGTTCAGGCCATTGAACAGCAAACGGATCTTTCAATCCCGGAAAATAAGGCAATGCTGGCCTTATTTCTTGCGATTCCTGAAATCGATAACGAGCGAAGAATATAAAGATCAAAGGAGGTATGGATGCAGCCTTAAAAGCCGGTAGGTGGTGCCGCAGAGCACCCCGGGGTTATAGAAATTCGAGAGATGAAGAAAATAAACCGGCCATAATTCCGGGAAAAGATGCAGCGTATCTGAGAAAAATCTTTGAGGGTATTTCAAAAGGAAAGACACAGAGTGAAATGAGGATAGGTTTTCATAATGAAGGATACCATATAAGTAAAAGTAATTTTTCAGCTCTTTTGCGAAATTCGGTTTATATTGGGAAGATCAGAGTACCGGCCAGGGGAGAGAAACCAGAACAAATTGTCGAAGGGCTGCATGAAGGCATTGTTGAGGAGAGAGTATTTCTATCGGGTTCAGAATATTTTAAATGGAAATATGACCCGAAGGTACCAGCCGAAATATAAAACACTAGGGCCGGAATTTCTACTCCGGGGGAATCTTAAATGTTCAAAATGCGGGAATAAATTAACCGGCAGCCCTTCGAGAGGTAAGTTAGTCACAAAGTATTATCATTATCACTGTAACCATGGTGGAGGCGAGAGATTCTCTGCCGAATCGGTAAATAAAAGAGTAGTTCAATTTATTGCCGATTTAAAATTAAGGACTGAAGTACAGGAAGTTTACAGGGAAATGGTCAAAATGTTACTCGCAGGGACACATGAAGAAAGAAAAAAGAAGATAGTTTCACTGCAAATTGAATTGGGCATTCCAAAGAATTAATACGCTGCAGGATTTGCTTATAGATGTAAGTATTGCAGTGGAAGATTATGGAATGATGAAGCAACGGTATTCGGGCGAAAAACTCAATGTAGAGGATGAATTGAAAGGTTTAAAGGTACTTAAATCGAACCATAATAATTTACTTGAAAGGGGAGTAGTAGGAGTTCTTGCAAACCATGATAAAATGTACAAAAGAGCGGACTTACCTGGGGAAAAGCAAATATTGAGTTCGATATTTCCCGAAGATTTGATTTTTGAGGGAAAAAAATGTCGAACCCCAAGAATCAATAAAGTACTCCGACTTATTTTGTTGATTGACAATGAAAAACAAAATAAAAAAACGGACAAGTCTCTGTATTTTTAGACTTATCCGCTCATGTGAACCTGGAGGGACTCGAACCCCCAACCTTCTGGTCCGTAGCCAGATGCTCTATCCATTAAGCTACAGGTCCGTTCGCATACTTTGAACGCGTTGCAAAAATAAGGATTTTTCCAGCAATTTCAATACTACCCCCCATAAACATGGACACTATTTTGCGCCGAGGGCAGATAATTGATGCCAAACCAGGCGACCATCAGAAGCACGAAGGCAAGCGACAATACCCATAACGACCCGCTTACTCTCTTCGGATGCTGAAACCTGAGATGGATGTAAATAAGGTATCCCAGCCAGGTAAGAAAAGCCCAGGTCTCCTTCGGATCCCAGGTCCAGTAATGTCCCCAAGCCTGCTTCGCCCATAGGGCACCAAACAGCAACCCCATTGTCAGAAAGCCGAAGCCAAGGTAAACAAGATTGTCTGCAAGGATGATAACACTTTTCTCAAATACGGAAAAATAATGCTGATATAAACCTTTCAGGGCAACAAGCGTCGATACGCCCAGCAATGCATACCCCAGGATGTAAACAACCACATGCGGCACAAACCAGGGACTCTGCAGGGCGGGCATCAGCGTCTTGTCATGCGCCTCGGGATGGGTTAAATTGATGATCAGGAAAACATACGACATCATTATGGCATAAGCCAGGAACCATTTGTATTTCCACCTTACGTAAAAGAGAAGGCCTATCGCCGGCAGGAAAAATCCATACCACAGCCTCGTCTCCCCAAGGGTTCGCATGGGAGGCCTCCCGAGCTGGATCCAGAATCTCGTGATAAAAAGGGCTATCGTCAACAACCCTCCAAAAACTACGAGTGATCCGATCACCGAAAGTACCTTCCGCTTTGTCCCGGCATAGACAAGGATCACGCCTGCCAGCCAGAGTGCCGAGGCAGTGTATGCGTACGTGGGAAAATCTGTCCAGTTCATGCTTCGTTTTCTTTAGGGGTTTTGCCAATGGTGAATAGATAGAGAGAACCGGCTATGACCATGAAGATCCCGATATAAATGAAAGGCAGCCAGGGATCCCGGATAGCTTCAATGACACTGAGCTTCGACCATTTACCCATCCGTTCGTCGTACGACAACTGGTATAGATTCCACCCCGAAACTTTGACGGGTTTGTTCACAAATAAACGGGCGGTGTCGGTCTTTCCTTCCTGTTCAATTACGATTTTTGAGCTGTATTCCTTTGCCTCGGGCCTCGCCATGGCCAGGGAATAGGTATTGTCGAGCAGCAGGAGCCCCGGCCGTGTCATGATATTTCCGCTGGAGATCCATCCTTCCCGCACCTCACCATTCGTTGCATTTTCGGCCCTGATCTTTGCCGCCGGAAAGGAAAGCGTATCATCCGAAGGTATATACCTGCCGGAACTGTCTATCATCGCCGTAAGATAAAGGGTGTCAACGGTCACCTTCCATCCGGACATTGTCGTGGTCAGACCATTCTCGAGAAGGATCATGTTATTGACCTCTTTTTCAGGAAATTTCATGGTCTGGTTCTCGACGATGGCAAGCTTGGGTGGAAACTCAACGATATCGAAATCAAGAAGCTCAATGGTGAAAGGTAATTTGTACGGCTGCTTGTTTTGTTTGAAACCGTACCAGACCGATTCGTTTTCGTTAACATAGACGTTGAGGCGCTGGAGATCGCCCGAGCCCAGGCTTCCTGCCATCACGATGATCCATAATCCGAGGTGATTCAGTGTGAAACCGATGTTGCGGTACTTTATGGGAGTGATCCTCCGCAGAATGACCAGGCCCAGTGTCGTTAACAGGTACAGGCCCGACAGCATAAAAACGTAACTTGATCTTACATGGTCGAGCCCGGTCATTTTCATGAAAGCGGATGATTCCGGGTTGTTTTGTTTGGTCATACCCATGATAAGGGTAAGGAGGGTGAAGAGTATGATTGAGCTGACAGAGGCGGGAACCCGCGAAAGCCATTTTACGGCTGTGAGATCCCTGTAATAGATATGTGTAAATATCAGCAGAAATGCAAAACTCAGAACAACGAACAGGTTCATCGGCCATGACGGCAGGGCGACACCCCGACCACCGGAGACCAGGTCCAGACCAAAGCCTGTAATGATGATGAACAGACTTATTAAAAACCCCTGGCGATAACCCTGGAGCGAGGATTTTTCATTATTTGCAGCCATTCAGGTACGGATATTTTTTAAAGCCCTCAAAATTAGAATTTTTTTTGTTCTTCTTCTAACAAAAGCACGGTACACGGAGACATTTAGAACGAGTAAACAAAAAAAAAATTTATGCGTACTATAGAACTGAATGGCAGATAATTTAAATTATTAATTTTACGCGAGTAAAACCTACCCGATATGAAAAAATTTCTCAGGATCCTGTTTTTTGTGCTTCTCGCGTTATTCGTGATCATTCTCACCGTCCCCTTCCTTTTCAGGGGAAAGATAATGGAGGTTGCAAAGAGGGAAGTGAATAACAATGTAAGGGCAACCGTGGACTGGTCGGACCTTTCAGTATCGCTTTTTAAAGGTTTCCCCGACCTGGAGGTGGCTTTGAAAAATGTTTCTGTTATAGGGATTGATAAATTCAGGGGCGATACGCTAATGGCCTTTGACAGGTTTGCCGCAAGAATAGAGCTCATCCCGGCCTTTTCCGGAAATATCAGGGTAAAATCGCTCATCCTCGAACGTCCCGTGATACGTGCAATCGCCCTTAAAGACGGGAGTGTCAACTGGGATATTACGTATCCGTCAACGGATTCCACTGAGATGGAAGAACCGGCAGATACCACTTCATCGGAATTTGTGGTGGATCTGAAAAAATTCAGGGTAAATAATGCAAGTATACATTATACCGATGAAGCCCTGAATCTGGAAGCTGACTTTGAACAGCTCAACCTTTCCCTTTCAGGAAACTTTTCCGGGAATTATTCCGACATGGATTTAAATTCGGACGCAAAGAGTGTAACCATTAATTATGATGGTACCCGTTACATCAGCAGGGCCTCCATGACATTAAAGGCCCTCATAGGGGCGGATCTCGCGAAAAGCATATATACACTGAAAGAGAATGAGCTCAGGGTAAATGATCTCGTCCTGGGAATGGATGGATCTTTTGCCATGCCCTCAGATTCGGTTTATAAGGTGGATATGAAATATTATTCAAAGGAAACGGCATTCAAATCTGTGCTCTCTATGATCCCCGCCGTGTATATGCAGGATTTCCAGGGGTTAAAAGCTTCCGGAACATTGAGTCTCGATGGGACGATCAAAGGATTGGTGACCGAAACCATTGTACCCACCGTAACCATGCACCTGGCGGTCCAAGACGGCCATTTTGCCTATCCCGATCTGCCCAAATCTGCAGATAATATCCAGATGGATCTTAAAGTCTATTATGACGGAACGTTTGAAGACAGCACCCGCATTGATCTTGATCGTTTTCACATTGAAATGGCCGGGAACCCCGTTGACATGAATTTTCATCTGCTGACTCCCTTTTCCGATATGCAGATGAATGGCTCTGTGAGCGGAAAACTCGACCTTGCATCCATTTCCGATGTAATCCCACTGGACAGCATGAACCTGAACGGGATCATCACGGCCAACCTCCAGATGATGGGCCGGATGTCGGATATAGAGAATGAAAATTACGAGGCATTCCAGGCCGATGGTAATTTTGAGGTACGGGACATGGAAATAAGCGGGGCTGAGATTCCGGAGCCCGTTAAAATAGGGAAGGGGAGACTCGTATTCTCTCCTGAATTTGTAAATCTCGAGTATTTTGACGCAACTGTCGGATCAAGCGATGTACATATGGAAGGCCGCCTTGAAAATTTTATTCCTTACATATTTAAGGATGAGACCATCCGTGGTAACCTCAAACTTACTTCAAACCTTCTGGATCTGAATGCACTTATGGCCTCCGGTGAAGAAGATGTGGATGAATCCATGGAAGATACTTCAGCCCTCACCGTGTTTGAGGTGCCGCAAAATATTGATTTTACACTGACAACCGATCTGGCAAAACTCAACTATGACAATCTCGAAATCACCCGGCTGAAAGGCGGTATCGTCGTAAACAACGGGATACTGAACATGAATTCCCTCTCCATGCTGCTCCTCGGAGGAAGTATGACAATGAGCGGGACCTACAACACCCGGGATGTTACAACTCCATTGCTTGATATGGACCTGGATATGAGCGATATCGACTTCCCCTCCGCTTTCGCTGCCTTCAATACGGTACAAAAACTGGCCCCGGTGGCAGAAATGTGCAGGGGAAAATTCAGTACACGGCTGCAGCTTTCCTCCCTCCTGGATTCTGCCATGAATCCCGTGATGAACAGCATGAACGGCAAAGGCGTACTGAAAACAGGTAACGTGGAGATCCTCAACAACAAAACCCTCGATAAGGTGGCCGATGTTCTGAAAAATGAAAAGCTCAGGAATCCTTCTCTTTCCGATGTGGATCTTTCCTTTGAGATCAGGGACGGAAGGGTTTATGTCGCTCCTTTCGAAACAAAACTGGGCCCGTCCAAAGTTACGATCGGTGGTGACCAGGGCCTCGATGAGACGATGAACTACCTTATGAATTTCAGCATTCCCCGCAATGAATTCGGCAGCCAGGCCAACGATGTGCTTGAAAATCTCACTGCCCAGGCCCGGGATAAGGGTTTCGATGTCAAACCGGGCGAAAATATTAACGTACAGGTGAAAATCACGGGTACCTTCTCAGATCCCAAAATCAGCCTTGCGGTTAAGGAAAACCTCCAGAAAGCCAAACAGGAGATCAGGGAAGCTGTTGAACAGCGGGTTAAGGAAGAGGTTGAGAAAGCAAAGGAAGAAATCAAAAAGGATGTAAGCGCTGAGGTCGAACGTATCATGAAAGATGCGCAGGAACAGGCGGATCAGCTGAAAAAGTCGGCCGCGGAAGCCGGCGAATCCCTGGTGGGGGAGGCCAGGCTCAGGAAGAAACAACTCGTTAAAGAGGCCGGAAGCAATCCTCTAAAGAAACTCGCAGCCGAGAAAACAGGCGACGGACTTATCAGCCAATCCGAAAAACAGGCAGAAAAGCTGAAAAAAGAAGCCGGTGCAAAAGCCGACGCCATCATGGAAACCGCCCGCAAAAAAGCCGACGAATTACAGGGGAAGAAGGATTGACACCAAGAATTTGGTGATTTGTTGATTTGTTGATTTGTTGATTTGGTGAAGTAGAAGAGGAACACGGATTGGACGGATTTGTGCGGATAATCATGGATGAAGATTATTTGGTGATTTGTTGAGTTGTTGATTTATTGAATGGAGTTGAAACCATCTCAAACAATCTGAAACCATTTCAAACCATTTCAAACCATCTGAAACCATCTGAAACCATCTTTAAAAATCCGTGAAAATCTGTTCCGATAGCCATCGGAATCCGTCAAATCCGTGTTCCTCTTCTTTCAAACCATTTCAAACCACCTCAAACCATTTCAAACCATTTCAAACAAACACTCACAAACAATCCCCAATCACAAAAAAAAACCGTTCCTGATAACAGAAACGGCTTTTTATCTTTTTTTCCTTCCGGAAATTTAGAATCTCTTTTCCTGGATCCGGGCTTTCTTACCCCTCAGGCCACGCAGGTAGTAGATCCTGGCCCTTCTGACCCGGCCCCTCTTGTTCACCTCGATATTTTCAATGAAAGGGGAGGCAAAAGGAAATATTCTTTCAACACCGACATTACCCGACATTTTTCTCACGGTAAAAGTGGCTGTGCCGCCATCACCCTTCTGTTGTATAACTGTTCCGCGGAATTGCTGGATCCTCTCTTTGTTGCCTTCTTTGATCTTATAATGTACCGTAATCGTATCCCCGCTGTGGAAAGCAGGAAATTCCTTATCGGTAGCAAACTCTTTTTCAACAACTTTCATTAAGTCCATCCTGGTAGAAATTTAAAATTAGAACACCCGATTTTTTACAGGCAGCAAATGTAAAGTAAACTTTTTCAAAAAACAAGTGAAACACCCTAAAAAACCGCAACTTCGGGAAGGGATCATTCCTCTCCGCCCGGCGGTACGAGAAGTTTTTCTCCCGTATCCCGGATCACCGCTTTCTTCCAGTAATCAGGATAACCGGGCTGGTCCGGTGATGCGGGATATCCATATTCATTCCTCTGAAATTTTCCGTTAACCTCTTTCTTCACATTGCCGTCAATGTATTTAATGAGAAGGTACTGCCCGAGCTCTTTCCAGCGGCCAACAGTGTAATTTCCCATATTGACAGAATAATCGGTGAGATATTCCCTGGCCGTTGCAGTATCCTTCCCGAGAAGTTTCATAGCACCCTCGTCAACTGCGTTGGTATAGGAAGTGAATTTTTTTTCCAGTTCGCTCTGCACTTTCCTGACATCGGCACTCATCAGATCATAACGCAGATAGGAGAAGTTGGCTACAAAGTTAAAAGCCCAGAAGGCCGAAGTGGGAGAGTAGGTGAGGAGATCCCCGTTTCCAACAGCGTAGCTTTCAGGAACCCGGGTCATGCCGCAGTACATGGGAACATAGCAGCTTGTGGCAGCATCGTCGACACCGAACCAGAGGATCCCTCCGACAGGATCGGGAAGCCAGTTGCGCGCTTCAGCCACGAAGGAGAAACCTGTCTGCTGGGTGGCAGTTGCCCGTTCATTGCAGTAAATTTTTGTTGAATCCTCGTTGGTAGACCAATCGAGAGGCCTCCACCGGTAAGGCAGGTGAAAAGGTCCTGCGCCTGCATCCTGACGCATATCCAGTGGCGTTCCTTCGAGATGGTCCCGCATGAAGCCCATCATATCAAGATTCGTGATCTTCCGGTCGGCTTTAACCCACAAGGGCATCCGGCCCGAGAGATCCTTACCTGTTACATAATCCCAGTACTCTCCCATACCCTTGCTCACTTTGTTGAAAAATGTCCACACCCGGAGATCGCAGAAACGTGCACCTTCAAAAGTGACGGGTGCATACGTGTCGGAGAAACTAAAATCCTTGTCTTTCCCGTCAAACCAGCCTTCCTTCCTTGCAACTTCGATAACATCCGATGCATAAACGGTGGAAATTCCGGGATCGAAGATCTTATCGATATTTTTTGAAGAAATCGATGCCTTGCCATCTTCAAGAGGAAAGGTCTGAATACGCGCCTGGTTGGCATGTCCGCAAACATAACCATCAGGGATACGCCGGGCAACCCAAACCGCGCCTGTATTGCCCTTGCCTTTCCCTATCATTTCCAGAATCCATACCTCATCCGGATCCGCAATGGAAAATGATTCACCTTCACTGTAATAACCGTACTTTGCAACAAGGGTTGTCATGGTTTTGATCGCCTCCCTGGCATTCGCTGATCTCTGGAGGGTGATATACATGAGGGATCCGTAATCAATCAGCGCTTCAGGATCGACGAGTTCCTCCCTGCCGCCATACGTCGTTTCACCGATGGAAACCTGGTGTTCGTTCATATTACCGGTCACTGACCATGTATGCCTTACCTGAGGGATCTGTCCCAGGAATTTATTGGTGTCCCATTCATAAACATCGAGCATCGTACCTGCCGGATAATCCGCAGCTGGCCGAAAATACAATTCGCCGTAAAGCACGTGTGAATCAGCAGCATAGGTAATCATCGTAGACCCTGTTGCCGAAGCTCCCCTGGTCACCAGGTAGTTTGTACATGACTTCACTTCGTTGACTGTGGAAAATGATAACCAAAAAGTCACAAGCAAAAAAATTGGTCTGTATTTTTTCATGTTAAATTTTTTTTTTCTTTTCCCGGCAAATTCCTGCACTTTCTTCGGAACCCGGGTATTTTTATGAAGTTTGTCAAAAATAAGCATTAATACATCCCCGGGAACCCCATGGATGTATAAAAAGCATATTTTACAACAGATTTAGCCTGTTTTCAAGGAGTTTCATAAAAAGACTTTATTTTTAATGTTTAATGCCTTTAAAAAATGTTAAAAAATATTAAAACAATCCTCATTTAAAAAAAAACCCTGTATATTTGCATTGTGATTCAACAAACAGTAATTGTTCTTAACATAGATGTAAGGTAAATTTTAAACGGAATTAACTTCCGTTTATTGGACAGAGATTATTTTTGAATTTGAATTTAGGTTTGCTCGAAAGCATATGGTATAAAATTTGAATTCAAAAAAAATATATACAATAAAAAAAAGGGTTAGACCGTTTAAGAGTTAGTAGTTTTAGTTAGTAGTTTAGTTGGTAGTTTTAGTTAGTAGTTTGAGAAGAAAGGATGCGCTGTGAAGCGCATCTTTTTTTTTATACCATATACTTCAGGATATCAGCACGATCGGCATCATCTAATTTCTGTGCGGATCCGGAGCATCCGTTATGGTTCATCAGCTCAAGGATCTCATCGTAATTCCCTTGAGAGATGCCCGCTTCTGCCAGTCTCACCGGAGTCTCAAGACTTCTGAAAAAATTTTCAAGTCCTTCGATCGAGGAATCAACATCCCCGGCCCCGAACAACCGCGATCCCAGGTCCGCTATCCTTTCAGGGATCCTTTCCTTCATTTTTTTCAGCCATGCCGGATAGATAACCGTCAGTGAAGCGCCATGCGGCGTATCATATAGGAACGACAATACATGTCCCAATGCATGAACCCCCCAGTCACCATTCACCCTTCCGTAACCGGTAATGCCATTCAGTGCATTGGTCGCCGCCCACATAATTTTTGCACGCAAATCATAATTACCCGGATCTTTTAAAAGCAAGGGACCGTATTCCATAGCTTCCTTAATGATAGCCTCAATGAAGCGGTCTGAAAGGCTTGCATCTCCGTCCCCGAACCATGCCTCCAGGCAATGGGCCACAAGGTCGGCAATGCCATAGGCTGTGTAATTGAGGGGGACCGATAGGGTAAAGGAAGGATCCAGGAAGGAATGAGCCGGAAAGACCGAAGGATGCCGGTACCCTAACTTCTCGCGTGTTTCCGGATTTTGCAAAACCGCGACGGGATTCATTTCCGTACCCGTTGCCGCAAGGGTTAGTACGGCAATAAGCGGAATGGCAGTTACATTTTCTACCTTCATCTTCATCACATCCCAGGCCTTTACTTTCCGGGCGATACATATCGCAGTGATCTTTGCCGAATCAATAACGCTCCCTCCCCCCACGGCTACGATGAAATCAACTTTGTTTGAGATCCCGGCATGAGCAGCGGCATCAACATCGATGGACAGCGGGTTTGACTTTATCCCGCTGTATTCGATGATACCTATCCCCGCTGCATCCAGCTGTTCTTTCACATGGTCATAGCTTCGGTTCCTGAGAACCGATCCTTTTCCGTACATAAGCAGGGCCTTTTTCCCGAGTTGAAGGGCTGCATCTCCCAGCTCGCGAACACATCCCCGGCCAAAATGAACGGCCGTGGGCACATGTGCGGTGAAATTTTCCATAGTGTAGTTTTAGTTTATAATTGGTAAATAGTATCAGAACCCTTCGGCTTCAGGGACCGGTATTCATCTCTTCTCCATTACCTTTTTCAGGGTTGAACAATGATCCCACCGCAACAATCAGACGAAGCGCCAGTCACCGATGCGAGACAATTATCCTTTCCGAGTACTCTGAGAAGGCCCAGAAAGGCAAAAATGAGCGCTTCCTTATATTCCACAATATCCCTTTCGGGAACAACGATCCGGTTTTCACAGTGCTCCCTGATCCGTTCAACCAGGAAGGTATTCCGTGCCCCACCCCCTGTTACCAGGACGCGTCCATTGCCATTTGCCACTAATACTTTCCCGGACTGGATCGCGATGTGTTCATACAGGGTACGCAGGATATCTTCAGCCTTGGATTCTTCCCCCGGGATGAATTTCATGAAGATCTCTTCGAGAAATTCCCTTCCGAGAGATTTCGGAGCACTCTGCGAGTAATACCCGATGGCATTCAACCGGGCCAGGAGGGCTTCCATTATTTTCCCCTTCCTTCCCGAATTCCCGTCCCGGTCAAAATCCTGTCCCTGCCGGTTTGCTATTGTATTAAGAACGATATTCGCCGGACAGATATCAAAGGCGATTCGTTCCCCAATCTCATTATCGAATGAAATATTGGAAAAACCGCCGATATTCAGACAATACTCATATTCCGCAAACAGAAGCCTGTCGCCTGCAGGTACGAGAGGTGCACCCTGGCCTCCAAGGCTGATATCGAGACTTCTGAAATCAAAAATTACCTTTTTGCCTGTCACTGCCGCAATATCATGACCATTCCCGATCTGGAGCGAAAATCCCTGTGCAGGCCTGTGAAATACCGTATGGCCGTGCGATGCGATGAACAGCGGATCGGCGCCGTTTGCCGCCATGAAACCATTGCAAATTTCACCCAGATACCTCCCATACCGGTGATCGAGCTCTGCAAGCGGGGCTGCATCCATGGTGTATGAATTTTCGAGTAGTTCTCTCCAGGCAGAGGGATACGGATGAGTCATCGCATCGATCATATGAAATGACCAGGTTCCTTCCTCATTCACAAACTCACAGTACACAAGGTCGAGTCCGTCCAGCGAAGTTCCGGACATAAGTCCCATGCATCTGTATTTTTTCGTCCCTTCCATTTACCAGGTAAAGGTAGTGTGATAGAGTGCTGAATTGCCGGCGTAATCCCTGACATATAATTCCAGTTCGTGGGAAATCCCGCTTTTCAGTCTTTCCGTATCAAAAACATAAAAAAGGAGATCATTCTTGGGTTCGTATTCAAACAAAACCCATTCATTGTCAATGTAACCGTCAAAGGAGGCTATGCCGGACAGCTGATCTTTTATGCTGAACCTGATGCTGCTTTGCCCCTTCATTTCCTTGTCAAGGCTGATATTGACCGGAACAATGGCCGGGGGTATGGTATCGGCGAGAAGTGTGAAATCACCAAATTCCCTGACGCTGGCAGTGATCCTTCCGTTTTTCACTTCACCGCCCTGCCAGGAGGGTCCTCCTTTTTTTGGCAAAAGGACAATACCTGTTTTATTCAGAAGACGTTCGGGAACCGGGTCTGTCTTTACTGAGAGTGTGGCATATTTCTGCATGGGAACTTCCGGGGTATGGATATGGTGAATATAGGGATAGAAATCCTTTCGGGAATTATCCATGCTGTAATGGAAGAGGGTGTTTACATACAGGGAACCTGAGGGAATGTTCATTGTGAGGTACGGATTTGAATAATGATTGGCCGTATACCATTTGAAGAGCTGGGAAGTAATCGTACTGTCTTGCTGCGTATCGACAGGCGTTTCCGTGCTCTTTATCCGGAACTTAAGCCGGGATGAATTCCCATAGGCATCGCTTGCGATGATCGTAACATCCGCAGTGTCACCCGGGGCTATGCTGATGATCCCGTCATCCACGGTGAGTTTATTCATGGAAAGCTGCTCCCCCGGTTTCCGGTAAAGATCATGCGTTCTTCGGCGGGTTAACATTTCAAGGGAATAATCCATATGGGCATTGATATAACGGCTTTCATTGAAACTGAATTCATCGGTCTGAAAATGATAAACCCGGTCCCCGTTCACCAGCAGTTCCAGGGAGTAGACCCCGCAACGGTTGGAAGTTCCGTTCATGTAATCATAGCATTCAAGCCCGAGCCCGGCAGCGTCGCCGGCGGCAACCATGTCGCCGTTTTTCAACCTGTATACGCCATTTTCTCCCACAAGGTCATATTCTTTCCTCGATACTGAAATGCGGTCATTACCTTTACCCTGCATGCCGTACACAAAGAGGGAGAACAGGTGAGGGGATATCTTGTCGGAAATGTCAAACCCGTATCGCAGGGCATTAAGTGTGTGCTGGCTGGCGGTGTTGCGGATCTCAAAATGAAGATGCGGTCCTCCTGAACTGCCTGTATTGCCTGACCATGCCACTAGATTCCCCTTTTTGACAGGGAGATCGCCCGGTGAAGGATAGATATCCACTTCAAATGCATGGTTCCGGTATTGGTAAGCCTTTACATAGTTTTCAAGAGTGTCGTTGTAGGCGCTGAGGTGACCGTAAACCGAAGTGTACCCGCCGGGGTAATTGATATAGAGTGAATGTCCGTAGCCATTGGTCTGGATCTTTATACGCGACACATATCCGTCGGCTATGGCAAAAACCTTCTTCCCGGTGACTCCCTGTGTCTTGATATCGATGCCGGAATGAAAGTGATCGGCCCTGAGCTCGCCGAAATTTCCGCTTAATACCATCGGAATATCCAATGGAGGTCGAAAAGTATTGGGTATGAATTTATTTTGGGCGATGGAATATTGAAACGGGGTCAAAAGAAACAGCAACAGGATCGTACACCTCATAAGTTGACAGAATTGAAATATATTTAACTCAAACGATTGTAAAACTAAAATATTCCCGGCAATCAAGGAAAAATGAAATCGAATTTTTTTATTTCTGAAAGCAATGTTATATTTGTAGTACCTATTTCAGCGTTATGAATGCAGAACAAATTGAGATCCTTGGAACACTCCGCGCAAAGATCAAAAAGCTGATGGGCATGTATGAAGCTGAAAAAGCAGAAAAAGAATCGCTGAAGAAGGAAAATTCAGATTTAGTGGAAAAAATCACTGCCAGGGAAAAGAGGGTCACGGAGCTTGAGCACAAGTATGACAATCTAAAAATAGCAAGGTCCCTGGTATCAGAAGGTGAAGATGTCCACGATGCCAGAATTAAAGTAAACCGGATTGTGCGGGAAATTGATAAATGTATTGCTCTTTTAAACAGATGACGGGATGAACCATGGGTGACAAATTATCCATAAAGGTCAATGTTGCCGAAAGGTATTATCCGTTGCGTATTGAGCGGGAAGACGAGGAAATGATACGAAGAGCAGCCAGAATGATCAATGAAAAGATATTACAATATAAGCAGAAGTACATTGATAAGGATACGCAGGATTTCATTGCAATGGCTGCTTTACAGTTTGTCATCAAATTGATGGAGAATGAGAATCAGGCCGATTCCGCCCCTCTGGAGGAAAGCCTGCGTGAGATGAATAGTGAACTGGATTTATTTATCAAAAAGAGTAATAGCGTTCTTTAAAATAGAAGAAAAAAAGAGTTAGCCCGCATTGTTTCTTCAAATCATTTGTGAAACTCAACAGTTAGAACATTGGAGCCTGGCTCAGCCTGTATAGGACAGGCCGCAACCTTCGGGTATCCGCCTCAGGCGGTCAGTGGAAGTCCGACCCGGTCTGGCAGTTCCAACCATGTAATTATGGGGTTTTAATAAATCTTGAAGAAACCTTGCGGGTTTTTTATATACTAATGTTTAAGTGTAGGAACCATGAATGAAATTATAATTTCAATCATTTCCGTCATCACTGTCTGGAATGCCCTGACCGGCGTTATAGGCGTGCTGGCGGGAGGAATCGTTTCCTACTTTGTTTTCAATATCGCTCTGAAAAAGAAAAGTGATAATATAATCAGGGAAGCGAAAACAGAGGCCGAAGTCATCAAAAAGGATAAGATACTTCAGGCAAAGGAAAAATTCCTCCAGCTCAAGGCGGAACATGAAAAAATGATCAGCGAGCGTAATTCAAAACTAGCTCAGAAAGAAAACGCATTCAGGCTGCGGGAATCAACACTGGCTCAGAAACAGGAGGAAGTTCAGCGTAAAAGCCATGAACTCGAAGCCATCAGGGAGAATCTAAGTGTGCAGCTTGAGGTGGTTGAAAAGAAAAAAGAAGAACTGGAAAAATCACACCGGCAACAGGTTGAACAACTTGAAGCTATCTCCGGCCTTTCTGCGGAAGACGCAAAAAGCCAGCTTATGGAATCCCTTAAAGAGGAGGCCCAGCACGAGGCGATGTCATACATCAACGAAATCGTGGAAGAATCCAAAATGACCTCCCGGAAGGAAGCCAAAAAGATCGTTATCGAAACCATCCAGCGTGTGGCCACCGAACAGGCCATCGAAAACTCTGTCACCGTTTTCAACATCGACTCCGACGAACTGAAAGGCCGTATCATAGGCCGGGAAGGACGAAATATCCGTGCACTCGAAGCGTCCACAGGCGTGGAGATCATTGTCGATGATACCCCCGAAGCCATTATCCTCTCGGCCTTTGACCCCGTGAGACGTGAGATCGCAAGGCTCGCCCTCCACCAGCTGGTTTCCGACGGCAGGATCCACCCGGCCCGGATAGAGGAGGTGGTGGAAAAGACCAAGAAACAGATCGAAGACGAGATCGTGGAAGTCGGAAAACGTACTGCCATAGACCTGGGAATACATGGCCTGCATCCGGAGCTGATACGCCTCATCGGGAAAATGAAATACCGTTCATCCTACGGACAGAACCTTCTTCAGCATTCGCGTGAAGTAGCCAACCTCTGCTCCATTATGGCATCCGAACTCGGGCTGAACGCAAAGCTGGCAAAACGTGCCGGGCTTCTGCACGATATCGGGAAAGTACCCGATGACGAACCCGAATTGCCGCACGCCATCCTTGGTATGAAACTGGCCGAGAAATTCAAGGAAAAACCGGAAATCTGCAATGCCATCGGCGCTCACCACGACGAGGTGGAGATGACAAGCCTTATCTCGCCAATCGTCCAGGTTTGTGATGCGATCTCGGGAGCTCGTCCGGGCGCCAGGAGGGAAGTGGTGGAATCCTACATCAAAAGGCTGAAGGAACTCGAATCCCTGGCTCTTTCTTACCCTGGAGTGCTGAAAACCTACGCTATCCAGGCAGGCCGTGAACTCAGGGTCATTGTCGGAAGCGAAAAGGTATCCGATAAGGAAGCGGAAGCGCTTTCCTACGATATCGCCAGAAAAATCCAGACAGAAATGACCTATCCCGGCCAGGTCAAGATCACAGTGATCCGGGAAACAAGAGCCGTCAGTTTTGCTAAATAGTAGCAGACAGAAAACCCGATGACCCTTCGGCTCCGCTCAGGGACCGGTGCTGAAGGGTCGTCGGCTTTTCCTGCAAACACTAAATAGTCTATAATGAAGGTATTGATCACCGGCACCGCCGGATTTATCGGGTTTCATCTTGCCCGGAGACTGGGTGAAGAAGGAATGGAGATCCTCGGGCTGGACAGTATCAACGACTATTACGATGTACGGCTCAAATACGACCGGCTGAAGGAGGCAGGGTTCAGCGGCCCTTCATTCATTTACGGAGAACCCGTTACCAGTGCCGGTAATAAAAATGTAAAATTTGTGAAGGCAGAGCTTGAGGACGGGGAAACCCTCCTCAGGCTTTTTGATTTTTACAGACCCGATGTTGTCGTGAACCTCGCCGCCCAGGCCGGGGTGAGATACAGCCTGACCCACCCACATACCTACATCGGTTCCAATATCACGGGCTTCCTCAATATCCTCCAAGCTTGCAGAAAATATCCTGTGAAGCACCTGATCTACGCAAGCAGCTCAAGCGTTTACGGCTTGAATAAATCCATGCCCTTTTCCGTGCATAGCGGTGCGAACCATCCGGTAAGCCTTTATGCGGCAAGCAAAAAGACGAACGAAATGATGGCGCATACCTACAGCCATCTGTTCGGTATTCCTACGACAGGCCTGCGCTTTTTTACCGTTTACGGTCCATGGGGAAGGCCTGATATGGCCCTTTTCATATTTACCGAAGCTATGCTGAAGGAGGAACCCATCCAGGTATTCAATCACGGTAAAATGGAACGGGATTTTACCTATGTTGACGATATTACCGCCGGGATCAGCCGGATGACCGGGAAACCTCCTGCAGCCGATCCTGCCTGGGATCCGCAATCACCCGATCCGGCCACTTCTTCGGCCCCTTATCGTATTTACAACATCGGCAATAATAAACCTGTCAGACTCATCGATTTTATCCGGGCAATTGAAAAATACACCGGGAAAAAAGCCAGGATGGATATGCAGCCTATACAACCCGGTGATGTGGAAAAAACATGGGCCGACGTGGATGACCTCGTTACAGATTTCGATTACAAGCCATCAACACCGGTTGATGAAGGGATACGGAATTTTGTGGAATGGTATCGCAGGTATTACCGGATCTAGCCTGAAGCGGACGACCGTATGATATTAAGCAGTAGGGTCACCTGTTCCGTCTTGTCCGAATATCCCATCTTTTCATAGGAGAAAATCAGGTTCCTCAGAACTCTCTCGATGGTGGTCGTATTGCTGCAGGGCGTAAAATATTCCTTTCGGGGTTCCAGCTTCTGCTGGTGAAGAAAGCGGTCAATATCCTTTCTGCTCAGCACCATCCCGCGGTTGAACGGATTGATGTAAAATAGAATATTATAGGGATCTTCATCATAGAAAGGATCCTTGTAGGCAAGAATGTAATTCAGCGGCAGGTTAACACCGAAAACAGGTATCTCAAGTTTTTCAGCAACAACGGAATAAATGATGGCCAGGGAGATGGGGTTACCTTTCCTCGTTTCAAATACCTGGTTAATGAAGGAGTTTCTCGGAGAGTAAAAATTTGCGGAATTCCGGGAGAACTTATGGATCCCGAAGATCACATGGTTCAGTATCCGGACCTTTTCCAAAGCGGTCAGGTTGTTGTGAAGTTCCAGCCATGCATCTTTTCTCAGCAGTTCGACCTGCTCTTCAATCTCACTGAAATACAAATCGGGATATTGATATCTTGCGACGAGATAGGCTCCGTACAGAAGATTCTCTCCCCCGGTATTGACCCACGCCCTCAATTCATCACAGATATATTCAAACTGGATGTTGTGGATCAGTTCTTCTATCTTCTCCTGTAATTCCTGGTTCAAGGAGGACTCCCATGCTTTTTCCAGACTTGGTACCGCTTCGATCCCCCGTTGACGCAACTTCTCCGATACCACCCTGAAAACTTCCTTGTCGGGGTCGTCAAGCAAATTGATCAGAACTTTAATTTCTTTATCAACCATGGTATTTTGTGTCCTTCTTTTTCAGCATGTAATAATTTTGATCTTAAAGGTATAATGGAAACCGCATGATCGATTATGATAAGGTTACCTTTGTGTTGTCATCAATCATGCAGGTTTCATGATACGTTCCAGGGTGAAATGAAGAAGGTTCTCAATTACAGCTTCGTAATCCCGGATAAATTCACCGGTTACACGATTGGCGATCACAGCGCAAATACTTACCGCCTTATGTCCCAGGAGTGCGGAAAGCCCGAAAAGGGCGGAGCTTTCCATTTCAAAATTAGTGATCTTCAGATGATCATAGGTAAAATTACGGATCTTTTCATTGAGTTCAGGATCCGTTACCGGCAACCGGAGTGTTCTTCCCTGCGGACCGTAAAAACCGGGTGATGAAAGGGTAATCCCCGAATATACATCTTCATTGAACCGGTCAAACAGTTCGTCGGAACTCCATACGAAATAAGGTACAGGCCGTTTGTCAAACCAGTTGGTATGATTGACGAAGGCTTTCTCAATCCCTGCATCGCAGACACTGTATCCTTTTGCGTAATAGTGGATGAGTCCGTCAAAACCGCCGGCCATCCTCGAAAGTACGAATGATCCTACGGCCATTTCTTCCTGCAGTCCCCCTGTAGTGCCTATCCTGATGAACTCCAGGGAACGGCGGTTCCTGCGAATTGTCCGGTTCCCGAGATCAATATTCACGATCGCATCCAGCTCATTCAGAACGATGTCTATGTTATCGGTTCCAATACCCGTGGATATGACAGTTATACGCTCTCCGCGGTAAAAACCCGTATGGGTTACGAATTCCCTGTTTTTCATCCTGAATTCAACCGAATCGAACAAATTGGAGACTTTTTCCACCCGTCCCGGATCACCCACGAGGATAACCTTGTCTGCAACATTTTCCGGTTTCAGGTGAAGATGATAAATACTGCCGTCTTCATTAAGGATGAGCTCGGATGTCGCAAGGGCTTTGGTCATGATCTTCCTTTTATTAATGCAAAATTAAAACTATTTTTGCTAAATTCGTAATTCTCCCGCTTGCCTGAATAATCATTATAAACAAATAACTTTCAATTATGAACAAAAGATCACAAACACTTATTGTCATTGGCATTATCGCACTTCTCCTGGTCATAATATTCAGCAGTAACATGTTTTACACCGTTGATCCCGGGGAAAGGGCGATCATTTTTCGTAAATACACAACCGGGCTCGATAAGGACAATATCTTTCAGCCGGGATTTCAGATTGTAGCTCCCTGGAACGATTTCATCAAATACAATGTAAGGGAACAGAGCCAGGAAGAATCACTGGATGTCCTTGACAAAAACGGGCTCACTCTAATGGTGGATGTATTTGTCAGATATAACCCCATTTATAAAAAAATTGCATATCTACACGAGGATATCGGTCCGGGCTATGTTGGTGTTGTCGTGGTCCCCGAAGTAAGATCTGCCGTCCGGCGGGTAATGGGTAAGTTTGCAGCAGAAGAGATCTACTCCACCCGGAGGGCTGAAGTTGAGCAGGAGATCTATAGCGAAACGGAAAAAGCGCTTGATAATAAGAACATCCTGATGCAGACTCTGCTCATCAGGTCGATCACTCTTCCCGAGCAGCTGAAACAGGCTATCGAAACCAAGCTGAAACAGGAACAGGAAGCTCTTGCCTATACTTTCAGGCTGGAAAGGGAGAAAAGTGAGGCGGAGCGGAGAAGGATCGAAGCGGAAGGGATCGCCCATTATAACAATATCCTGAGCGCCTCACTTACAGATAAGATCCTGAAGCAGAAAGGTATTGATGCAACCATTGAACTGGCTAAATCAGCAA
Organism: uncultured Bacteroidales bacterium; assembly: GCA_963771005.1. GTDB lineage: Bacteria > Bacteroidota > Bacteroidia > Bacteroidales > DASQZK01. The sequence continues at coordinate 614,897 of CAVYRO010000002.1, read as the reverse complement.
ATACCAAGCTGGTGGTGGTTGGTTCAGGCAAGGACGGTCTGCCGCTGATCCTGAATAATAATTGATTCGGGCGAAGAACAATTTAGTGCCTGTTTTTGTAGTATTTTCAACTTTCAATGTCATGATCCAGCGAATACAAAGTATCTACCTGCTCATTGCAACGGGATTATTCATTTTTATGCTAACAAACCCATTGGCCCAGATCCTTTTGCCGGGGGATGAATTTCTTTATTTTCATCATAATCGTATCGTTGCAATGAGCAGTCAAACCTTCGTACCGGTTCCCTCATGGCCGGTAACGATCCTGATCGTGGTTATCATGCTGATAGGGCTGATGGCTATCTTCCTTTACAGGAACCGGATCCTGCAGATGCGCCTCTGCGTGTTCAACATCCTCCTCATGTTTGGGTTGGTGGGATTGATCTATTTCTTCATGAAGTATACGATGAAGAAATTCGATGGGGTCGATTCGGTATTCCTCTGGCCGATAGTGGTGCCTTTTATCTCTATTATTCTGACTTACCTGGCACTCAAACGCATACAAAAAGACGAAGCGCTGGTCAGGTCCTACGACAGGATCAGGTGAAGAATTTGTTGATTTGTTGATTTGTTGATTTGTTGATTGAATGGGACCCTCAGATCTCGAAATCTGTTCTATCTTTGTTCGCTTAAGAATTTGGTGATTTGTGAATTGAGTTGAAATCACCTGAAACCTTTTCAAACCATCTCAAACCATCTCAAACCACATGAAACAAAATTTATCTGTGATAATCTGCGGTATCTGTGGGAAAACTCCCCCTGAAGAATTTGTTGATTTGTTGATTTGTTGATTTGTTGAATGGGAATTGAAACCCCCTGAAACAACCTCTCTCAATCTGTGATAATCTGTGAAATCTGTGGTGAAACTCCCCCTGAAGAATTTGTTGATTTGTTGATTTGTTGATTTGTTGAATGGGAATTGAAACCCCCTGAAACAACCTCTCTTAATCTGTGATAATCTGTGGTATCTGTGGTAAAACTCCCCCTGAAGAATTTGGTGATTTGGTGATTTGTTGATTTGGTGAATGGGAATTGAAACCCCCTGAAACAACCTCTCTTAATCTGTGATAATCTGTGGTATCTGTGGGAAAACTCTCCCTGAAGAATTTGTTGATTTGTTGATTTGTTGATTTGTTGAATGGGAATTGAAACCCCCTGAAACAACCTCTCTCAATCTGTGATAATCTGTGAAATCTGTGGGAAAACTCCCCCTGAAGAATTTGGTGATTTGTTGATTTGTTGATTTGTTGAATGGGAATTGAAACCCCCTGAAACAACCTCTCTTAATCTGTGATAATCTGTGGTATCTGTGGTGAAACTCCCCCTGAAGAATTTGGTGATTTGTTGATTTGTTGATTTGTTGAATGGGAATTAAAACCCCCTGAAACAACCTCTCTCAATCTGTGATAATCTGTGAAATCTGTGGGAAAACTCCCCCTGAAGAATTTGTTGATTTGTTGATTTGTTGATTTGTTGAATGGGAATTGAAACCCCCTGAAACAACCTCTCTTAATCTGTGATAATCTGTGGTATCTGTGGTAAAACTCCCCCTGAAGAATTTGGTGATTTGGTGATTTGGTGAATGGAGTTGAAACCAACTGATACATAATTATTAAACTCCGGGGTTTCGATGCGTACGTCCTCCTTACCACGGGCGTAACCGTGGCTAATACAATGGATCCCCTCCGGGGAAAAGAATCTTCTAAAACGAACAAACTGAAAAAATTAAATCCGTTCCGATAGCCATATTATAGCCATCGGAATCCGCGTTCTACCTTGATCTTCATAATTTCGCCTTTCGCCTTTCATCTTTCACCTTTCACCAGCTCCCCATCACTCAGATAATCTGTATATTCGCCATATCCGTTATCTTTTCACAATAATGGCATTTCAGCGATACGTTCTGCTTGTCGACGACGGTGAAACGTGTCCTGATCTCTTCATTGTTGGTGATGCATTTCGGGTTCACACAACGTACGATGCGGGTAATCTCATCCGGCACCTCAACCACTTTTTTCTCAACCACTTTATAGTCCCTGATGACATTCAGCTTTGCCTGGGGAGCCACGAGGGCTATCTTGTTGATATCTTCATTCCGGAAAAACACGCCGGATAACTTAATAATGGCTTTTTTCCCGAGTTTTTTGCTTTCCAGGTTGGTTCCGAAAGTGATCTGGTTTTCGATATGATCCAATCCGAGGATGGTGATGACCCTGAAGAGGTCGCTGGCGGGGATATGATCGATGACAGTGCCTTCTTTTATGGCGCTGACGACAAGATGTGTTCTGTCTTTCAATTCTTCCATGATGCTATTTTTATTTCAGTCCGAGGATCGAGGTTATGATGGCCTGCCGGGTATAAACCCCATTTTGAGCCTGTTGAAAGTAATATGCCTTTTCGCTTTCATCCACATCGAGGTGGATCTCATTCACACGCGGAAGGGGATGAAGCACCTTCATGCTGGGTTTTGCATTGTCGATCATATTTTTATGCAGAACGTAGGCATTCTTGGTTTTCTCGTACTCAATGGGATCAGAGAAACGCTCCTTCTGGACCCTCGTCATATAAATGACATCGGCCTGGCCGACAATATCGGTAAATTCCTTGAATTCATAGTATTTAAGGCCCAGATTATCCAGATAAACCTTGTATTCCACAGGCATCTTCAGTTCCTCCGGTGAGATGAAATAAAAGGTGGTATCGAATTTCGACATAGCCATCAGGAGGGAATGAACGGTCCGGCCATATTTGAGGTCCCCGACCAGGAAGATATTCAATTTCTCAAGGGTTTCCTGTGTTTTGCGAATTGAATAAAGGTCAAGAAGGGTTTGTGACGGATGCTGGTTGGCTCCGTCACCGGCATTGATCACCGGTACTTTTGAAACCTCACTGGCAAATCTCGCACTTCCTTCAAGTGGATGCCGCATCACGATGAGATCGCAATAATTTGACACGGTTTTGATCGTATCCCTGAGTGTTTCTCCCTTGGTGGCGCTCGAGGTGTTCGAATCGGAAAAACCGATAACCCTCCCCGACAAACGGTTTACCGCGCTCTCAAAACTGAGCCGGGTACGTGTCGAGGGTTCAAAAAAAAGGGTGGCGACCACATAGCCCGTTAAAACATCCTGGACAGGCTGTTTCTCAAATTCCGCAGCAAGATCGAGGATCCTGAGATATTCATCCCGGGTGTAATCATTGATGGAAACTAAACTTCTGTTTTTCATGGTAAAAACATTATTTTGGGTATAAAATTAACAATCGGTATGTTGTGAATGCATAGATGTTGATACTTCGTTCATAACTTTCAGGGTATGGGATTTTCCCCATGAATCTATTCATCGTCGAGATACTTAAGCCGGATATCCGGGAAGGGTTCAAAAGCATCCCTGAATCGTTGCGAAATATTTTTCCTCACGCTTACTTTAAGAGAACAAGCCAGACCGAAATCCTGTTCCGAATGCCCGGCATCCGTTTCCTTAAGGATCTTCATCACCGTATTCATGCTTTCATACCCGAACCGGATATGGTAATTTTCGTGTACATATTTCCTGAGGCTTCCGCTTTTATCGAGAGCCTCTGCCGCAGCCGTGCGATAGGCGGTGATCAGCCCGCCCACACCCAGAAGCGTGCCCCCGAAATACCGGATAACCACAACGAGGACATCGGTAAGATCCCTGGACTGGATCTGACCCAGGATGGGTTTCCCTGCTGAACTGGCGGGTTCACCGTCATCATTGAACCGGTAAAGTTCCATATCCGGTCCCAGTCTCCATGCATAACAATGATGGCGTGCGTCATGATAATTCCTGCGGAGGCCTTCCAGCCGGTCTTTTATCTCTTCCTCACGGCTCACAGGAAAGGAAAAGCCAAGGAATTTACTGCCCTTCGACTTATAAAGTCCTTCGCCGGGTGAGGATATGGTGAGGTAGGATTCTGCTTTAATCATATTGCAGTTGAAAAAAGGATGATAGCACCCAGGGATAGCACAATGCCGGTCCAATTTATGGCGTTCAGTCTTTCCCTGAAGAGAATGAGACCGGAAAGTACGGAGAGAACGACGATGCCCGTATTGTTAATGGCAAACAGCTGATGAGCTGTCAAACATGCTCATCCCTGAAGAACGGTAGTTCAGGCTGCGGATCAGGAAGAAGACCGAGCCGAAATTTGCGATGCCCAGCATGATACCCCATGGCAGGATATTCGGATCCATGAGACTTTTCAAATTCCGTTTGATTACGAGCACGGTAAGCCCCGTAACAAAAGCGACCAGGAAAAGAATGAGTGTAAAAAAAGCCAGTTCCCCGTTGCCGATATACCTGTATTGCGCATATTTCACCAGGGAATCCACGATACCCATTCCGGCGAAAAGAAGGAAGGGCAGGTATATGGCCTGTCTCGAAACCCGGATTCCGCCATTCCTGTATACGATGAGGAAAACCGAAATAAGGGCGAGACTGATCCCTGCAAATTTTATCCATGTAAGCCTGTCCCCGGGATCGTAAAGGATGGAAAACGCAATAGGTGTTGCCACCGACATCTTACTTGCCACAGTCGTTACCGATATGCCGGCCTTCTTCGAGGAGAGCCCTATGATATAAAACATAAGGATAAAGAGGATCCCAATGATCAATGCCATGGGAAGCCATGGCTTTGCAGTTAAGGGTCCGGAAGGGATACTTTTTATGGAGAAAAATATTCCCGGAATGGTGGCAAAAAGATAATTGTAAACGATGACGGGGAAGGCAGGAATGTTTAAGTGGCCGAGGAATTTGAATAGTATGAAGATAGCTGTTGATGACAGGATGCTGAGGATCAGGTATATCATAAAATTCACGTTAAAAAAAACAGGTTCCGGGGAACCTGTTTAAATCTTCAATTTCTTTTCAATTTCATCCATTTGGATTTTGAAGCGTTTATCCGTTTCAAGAAGGTTATTCACCGTTTTACAGGCATGGAGCACCGTGGCATGATCCTTTCCCCCGATTTGCATGCCGATGCTTGCGAGCGATGACTTGGTAAGGCTCTTGGAAAAGAACATGGCGACCTGCCTTGCCTGGACGATCTCTCTTTTGCGGGTCTTGGACTGGAGGGAATCTACACCGAGGTTGAAATAATTGCAAACGATCTTCTGAATGTAATCGATACTTATCTCCCGCTTGGTATTCTTGATCAGTTTGTCGATCATTTCCCGGGTCAGATCGAGTGTAATTTCTTTTTTGTTAAGCGTTGACTGCGCGAGGAGCGAGATAAGAGCTCCTTCAAGTTCCCTGATATTATCGGAGATATGCGTGGCAATATACTCGATGACATCGTCAGGCATCTCAATTCCGTCGTTGTAGGTTTTCTTTTTAAGTATGGCAATACGTGTCTCGAAATCCGGTGGCTGAAGATCGGCCGATAATCCCCATTTGAAACGCGACAACAGCCGTTGTTCCATACCCTGCAGTTCGACGGGCGGCTTGTCGGAGGTAAGGACAAGCTGTTTCCCCGACTGATGCAGATGGTTGAAAATATGGAAAAAAGTATCCTGGGTTTTTTCCTTTCCGGCGAACTCGTGAACGTCATCAATGATGAGTACATCGATCATCTGGTAGAAGTGCAGGAAATCATTCTTGTTGTTGTTCCTTATGGAATCCACAAACTGTGTCTGGAACTTGTTTGCGTTAACATACAGAACGGTCTTTTCCGGGAACTTTTCCTTCACTTCGATACCGATAGCCTGGCCCAGATGGGTTTTCCCAAGCCCCGAATCCCCGTAAATAAGGAGAGGATTGAATGCGGTGCCTCCCGGGTTATGTGAAACAGCATATCCTGCCGAGCGTGCCAGCCGGTTACACTCTCCTTCAACAAAGTTACTGAAGGAATAGGAACTGTTCAGCCGCGGATCGATGTTCAGTTTTTTAATACCCGGGATCACGAATGGATTCTTGATCGTCATTTCCTCGGGATCAATGGGAACCGGAACAGGATTGTTGGTGAGCTCCTTGTTATTCTTTGCCGGGAATTTTACCGTATAGGGTTTGTGATTTGCAAAAGAATTATTCTGCATAACCACACTATACTCAAGCTTCGCCTCCGTACCAAGTTCCTTTCGCAATACCTTACGTAATATGTCAATGTATTGTTCTTCAAGGTATTCGTAAAAGAAAGGACTGGGAACCTGGATAGTCAGAATGTTATCCTCAAGTTTAAGGGGTACAATTGGCTCAAACCAGGTACGGTAGCTGATGGAGGGCACATTGTCCTTAATCACCTTGAGGCAATTATTCCAAACTTGGTCGTGCATTAGTCAGAGAATTTTTACTTGGTTATGAATATTTTAGGGCAACAGAGTTTGTTTAGCTAAGATTGTGAAAAAAAAACTAAAAAAAAAATTTAAAAAGACTTGATTATGTAGTAAGTCGTTTATCCGTTTTATTTTCAGATGATTAAAAAAGTAGAAATCTTTTAAAAAAATTAAGTATTTGATTATCAGTCATTTAATAATATCTGATCTTAAAAAATTGTTTATGAAATGTTTAGAAATCTTTATTGATGTATTCATTAAACGCATCAGGTTGAAAAGGTGGCCGGAGATCATCTGGTAAGGTCTCATTGGTCAAAAAAATATTACCGGACTTAGTACTTTGAATTCGAAAAGTAAGATCCGGAATTCCTACCGTTCTTTTTCAGGTTTCTCTTTTTTGCCAAAAATGGAAAAATGAACATATCTCCTGGGATGTTCTCTGAGATCATTTAGAAGAAGGTCCAGGCTTTCGGTGGACGATCTGAGGTTGTTGTAAAGACTGTCATTGGTGGCAAGCATACCAAGCGTTCCCTCGCCGTTATTGATCTTTTCAAGGAGGAGGGAAGATTGTGCAAATGTTTTGTCGATACTTGCGAGGGTTTGTTTCACATTGGATTTTCCGAGCGAATCGCTCATCGATTCGAGGTTTGTGAAAATGGAATCCAATTTCTGCCGGTTATCACCGAGCATCACACTGAATTTTTTCAGTTCCCCAAGCGTCTGGCTAAGATCTCCGCCGGTCCCCAACTGGCCTTTGAGAGAACTGGAAACGGAACTCAGGTTATCCAGGGATTTCCTGAGATCTTCTCTTCTTTGCGAATCGAGTACATCATTAAGCGAGCTTACAAGGGAGTCGGCCGAAGCGATGGCGCTTTCAGCCTTGCTTGTCAACGGTGCGATCTGGTTTTGGAGACTTGAGATCATGTCGGGAGCAATACGGGAAGGCAGGGTATCACCGTAACTGTAATAAGTTTCCGAAGATGAAGGGACGATGCGGATTGACTTGGTGCCAACGATAGATGAACTGTAAAGTTCGGCCACCGAACCCCGGGGAATGTCGAAATCCTGGTTGACAGCGAAAGAAACAATGATATCCGCGAGATCGCCTTTTTCAAAATGGATGTCATTGATCAGCCCGATCTTATAACCGTTGATATAGATGGCGGCGGTTTTTTCCAGGCCGGCGACGTTGGAAAACACGGTGTAATAAACACTGCTCCGGTGAAGGATGTTTTTACCCTTCAGGAAGTTGATCCCCCAGATGACAAGAGCGATGGTTACGATAACAATAATTCCAATCTTTACTTCGCTTTTGAATTTCATTGGTTTGTCTGGTTATTTATTTCCTGCAGGGCTTCCTTCAGACTGATAATTTTCCCGTCCCTGACAGCCACAACAAACGCGTCGGGAAATTTCTTCTTCACTTCACTGCAATAATTTATGATTTCTGAGTACGATGAGGACCTTCCCACTGCGTACTTGATCCATTTTCCTGACTCAAAGGATTCCACATTGGGTAAACCCTGAAAGTAAGGATCATCTTTACTGAATTTTTTTCGTGATGATAGAACCTGCACCTTGAAAAAAAGTTCATTTTCGGGTGTACCCAGCGCAGGAATGATCATCTCTTTGCCTTCGGTTTCCACCGTTTTTGACGCCGAACTGTCTCTTATCGTCACTTCGAAATGACTGTTACTCTCGATTTTAGTCTTATATGCCTTGAACGCCCTGAAAACGGCCGAAGCAATGTAATCCCGCCCCTGTTCGGAGCCGAGGAAGGATTCCTCATGGTCTGAAGTTAAGAAGCCGGTTTCGATGAGTACACTTGGCATGGTCGTTTTCCACAGTACAACAAATCCGGCCATTTTAACTCCACGGTCAATCCTGTGAGCCCTCTCCCTGAACTGGTCCTGGACGGAACCGGCGAACTCGAGACTCTGGTACATGTATGTCTTCTGCAGGAGGCTGAAAATAATATAGGAGTCGGCTGAATTGGGATCAAAACCTTCGTAACGGGTTGAATAGTTATCTTCCAGGGTTATCACGGAATTCTCCTTCTTGGCCACCTCGAGATTGGAGCTGTTTTTATATTCACCCATAACATAGGTCTCGGTACCAATGGCCGGTGAGCCCGGAAGGGAATTGGCATGGATACTTATAAACAGGTCGGCCTTGTTTTTATTGGCGATGTCGGCTCGTTCGTGAAGGGGTATGAACACATCGGTACTCCGTGTATAGATCACCTTGACATCGGAAAAATTGTCTTCTATATATTTACCGAGTTTGAGACCAATGGCGAGAACAACATCCTTCTCCCTGATATGCTTCCCTGATGCACCGGGATCTTTTCCACCATGACCCGGATCGATAACCACCACTTTTACACGGTCGTTGGGGACAGGACCCCCGTCAGCCTGGGCGATCTGACCTGCTGTAAAAAAGGTTATTACCCATATAAGAATGTATGCGGGAATTCGTTTATATTGTTGACAAATCGTGTTTGCCAATAGTGTCATTCTTCCGTATTTTGATTAGTTTTGGGGACTTTTGAAATAAAACTCAACAGCTACAAAAATAGTATAATAAGTTGCATATTAACTTACATACAGTCCTTATAATATCAACATTTTTACTTCTTTCCGGTAAACTGGCATTCACTCAGGATACTACATCTGTTTCTATCGACACAACCGGGTTCGATACAACCCGGCCCGACACAACCCGGCTCGACTCTACGGTCCTTACACCGGCACAGATCCTTGCAGGGGATACGGTTCAGGAAAAACCTTCCTCGGGCGGGATCGATGCCGAAGTTCATTACAGCGCGGCAGATTCCGTTGTAATGAGCATCGACGGCAAAAAGATCTTCCTGTATAAAACAGCCGAGGTAAGTTACCTCAATATCAAACTCCAGGCCGATTATATCGAGTTCGACATGACAAACAATACGGTTTTTGCGGAAGGAATGCCTGATTCATCAGGTACCATCGTCGGACGCCCCGTATTCGAGGACGGCGACCAGAAGATGGATGCGCACCGGCTCCGGTATAATTTCAATTCCAAAAAAGGATACATCGAAGTAGTCCGTACCGAGCAGGAGGGAGGCTACCTTCATGCCGAAAAGACAAAGAAGGACCAGTTCGGAAATATCAACTTAAAGAACGGGAAATATACCACCTGCGATAAGGAGAATCCCGACTATTACATCGCACTGACCAAAGCTAAATCCATACCCGGTGACAAGATCGTTTCCGGTCCTGCATATCTGGTGATCGAAGATATCCCAATTCCCATAGGCCTGCCATTTGGTTTTTTTCCCAATAAGAGGGAAAGCACATCAGGGGTGCTTATCCCATCCTACGGTGAAGAGGCAAGGAGGGGATTTTACCTGCAGGATGGGGGATATTACTGGGCTATCAATGATTTTGCGGACTTGCGGCTTACCGGCAGTATTTACACCAACGGGACATGGGGGATCCGGGCCGGTTCATCTTACCGGTGGCGGTATCATTTCAACGGAAATGCAGACCTTAGGTATTTTAAAAATATAAACGGTGAAAAGGGACTCGAGGGCTATTCCAGGAACGTCGACTACTCCATAAACTGGTCGCACAGCCAGGATCCCAAGGCAAATCCGAACCGGCAGTTCAGGGCAAGCGTAAATCTTTCCACCCAAAGATTTGACCAGAACCACAGTTACAGTCTTCAAAACGCACTTACAAACCAGAAGCAGTCCAGTATCTCCTTTCAGAAAAGGTGGCCCAACAGCCCTTTCAACCTCACGGCAAGCGCAAATCATTCACAGAACAGCCAGACCGGAAACGTCAACCTGAACCTGCCAAACATGACGGTCACCATGAACACGATCAATCCGTTCGATCTCAAGAATAGCAGCGGAAAAAAAAAATGGTACCAGCAGATCCAGCTGAAATACACGGCTACTCTTAATAACAAGATACAGACCACCGACACAGCCCTCTTCACGAGACATGTTTTCGACAATATGACGAACGGCTTCAGGCATGAGATCCCGCTGATCTGGAACTATAAGCCTAAAAAACTACGGATCATAACCATATCCCCGAACCTGAGTTATTCCGGGGTCGGTTATACAAGTCACATTGAGAAGCACAGGGAAGTTATTACAGACGGGGATACAACTTTTTATAAAACGGTTACCGATACTATCGAAGGGCTTTCCTATGCACACGCGATCTATCCTTCGATAGGGATCTCTCTCGCACCGAAAATATACGGGATGTACCAGTTCACCAATCCCAACAGCAAGATCATAGCTATAAGGCATGTGATGTCTCCCACTATCAGCTTCAATTATATTCCCGATCTGTCAAACATTCTCCCTGATTATTACAGGGATATCCGGGATGAGTCCGGGAAGGTCATTGAAACCTACTCGATTTATCAGAATTATCTTTACGGCACTCCTACGCAGAGGAACCGCGTGAGAACCATGAGCTTCTCCCTGAGGAATAATGTCGAGGCGAAGATGCGGGTCGAGACCGATTCCACCACCGAAACCCAAAAAGTGAGCATCCTCGATAATTTCAATTTCTCCACGAATATGAATTTCGACGATTCGATCATGTTCCAGCCGGTCTCGATCACAGGAAATACAAAGCTGCTCAAGGGTAAATTAAATATCAATTTCAGGGGAAGCGCCGATCCGTACGCCATAGATTCGGATGGCCGCAGGATCAATAAGCTGGAATATGAAAAATCAGGAAAAATAGCCCGTCTGACCAACATGGGTTTTTCAATGGGGATGAGATTCCAGGGGGGCTCAGAGAAAAAGTCAACGGAGGCGACAGCAACCCAGGGAGAAGAGGTGATGCCGGCCTCTCTCACTCCTGCAGGCGGCGAAGTTGGCAATTTAAACCAGGATTACGGGGACTATGTCGACTTCAGCATTCCCTGGAGCGTGACCACAAATTATGATTTCAACTACTCAAAAAACCGGGGGTCTGTCAATGTTGTTCAGACTCTGCGCTTAAACGGAGATTTAAGCCTTACGCCGAAATGGAAGATAGGGATATCAACGGGATATGACCTTAAAAATTCAAAGGTCACCACTTCCAATATGAGCATCTACAGAGATCTTCATTGCTGGGAAATGCGTCTGACCGCCATCCCGTTCGGACGGTATAAAAGCTTTAATTTCACTATAAATGTTAAATCCACGCTCCTCCGGGACCTTAAGTATGATAAGCGCATACCATGGCAGGATAATTTCTGATGACTCTCTTTTATAAATGAAGAATTCACTGTAGCTTTGTTCTGATTTCGGCGCAACCGCGAAATAAATCACTGATGAAATCCCTGTGTATCGCCCTGCAAAACCGGGATTGCAAGCCCGGACTTATTAAAAAGACAGGTATCCGGATATTTACTTACCCTTAACCCCATTCCGTATCCATCATCACACAAAAATCAATGAATTATTAATGAAATCTACTTGATTGATAACAATAAAAGAGTAACATTATCCTGATCGATCATGTGGTTCCATAATACCTTTAATATCAAAATTATTAAATAATGAAAAGCATCATCAGAACATCGAAGGCTCCTGCAGCAGTAGGACCCTATTCACAGGCCGTGGAGATCAACGGCACCTTATACATTGCAGGACAGGTACCTGTAGATCCGTCCACCGGGAAAATGGCCGGGGGAGGTATCCGGGAACAAACCGAACAGGTGATGAAGAATATCGGGGCTATCCTTGAGGCGGCAGGATATGATTATACCCATGTGGTAAAATCAACGGTTCTCCTCAGCAATATTGGTAATTTTAAGGAAATGAATGAGGTTTACGGTTCCTATTATAAGGTTGATCCGCCTGCCAGGGCCTCTTTTGCTGTAAAAGACCTTCCCCTGGGAGCCCTGGTGGAGATCGAGACCATCGCGGTGAAGTAGGGACCGCGGCTGCTGTCTCAGACTACATAAGAATCTCTTCAATCACCAAATCACCAAATTCTTCGGAGAGTTTCACCACAGATTTCACAGATTAGCACAGAAAGAGTTGTTTGAGGATTGTTTGAAATGGTTTGATATGGTTTGATATGGTTTGAAATGGTTTGATATGGTTTGAAATGGTTTGATATGGTTTGAAACGGTTTGATATGGTTTGATATGGTTTGAAATGGTTTGATATGGTTTGATATGGTTTGATGTTGTTTGAAATGGTTTGAAATGGTTTAAGAGCAGAGGAACGCGGATTTACGCGGGTTTTGACGGATTCCGATGGCTATCGGAACGGATTTAATTGTTTCAGCTAGTTCGTTTTAGAAGATTCTTTTCCCCGGAGGGGATCCATTGTATTAGCCACGGTTACGCCCGTGGTAAGGAGGACGCACGCATCGAAACCCCGGAGGGGTTTAATAACTATGTTTCAGGTAGTTAGATAGACTAAAATTCTTCATCCGTGAGAATCCGTGTTTATCCGTCAAATCCGTGTTCCTCTTCCACTTCACCAAATCACCAAATTCTTCATCCGTGAGAATCCGTGTTTATCCGTCCAATCCGCGTTCCTCTTCCTCACTCTTCAATCAACAACTCAACAAATCAACAACTCACCAAATCTTTCCTCCCTCTATTCCGCCTTGATCTCAAAGGGGATCTCAACGGAAACATCACGGTGCAGTTTCACCGTTGCCGTGTAATTTCCAACTTCTTTTATGAGTTCCTCCTTGATATGGATGTTCTTCCTGTCGATGTCAAAGCCTTTTTCCGTAAGTGCTTCGGCGATCTGAATGGTATTGACAGAACCAAATATCTTTCCTTTCGTACTCGTTTTGGCACCGATGACAAGGGAGACTTCGCCAAGTTTTTTAGCCGCTTTCTGAGCCTCTTCACGGAGTTTTTCTTCCTTATGTGCCCTCTGACGAAGGATTTCAGTATGATTCTTCCTGGCAGAAGAGGTTGCGCTTAAAGCCATACCTTTAGGGATCAGGTAATTACGGGCATATCCGCTTTTCACACTGATGATATCGTCCTTCTGACCCAGGTTGGGTATATCTTGTTTAAGTATGATTTCCATTTTTATATCCTCCGGTTTTATTTTAACAGGTCAGTTACATAAGGCAGAATAGCAATATGCCTGGCCCTTTTGATGGCGGTGGCTACCTTTCGCTGGTATTTCAGGGAGGTGCCGGTTACCCTGCGGGGAAGGATCTTTCCCTGCTCGTTCAGGAATTTTTTCAGGAATTCGGGATCTTTATAATCCACGTATCTTATCCTGTTCTTTCTGAACCGGCAGTATTTTTTCTTTTTGATCTCAACTGACGGAGGTGTGAGATACCTGATCTCTGATGTGTTCTGTGCCATGATTAGTTCTCCTTATTCTTTTCTGATGCAACTTTAGCTCTTTTTTTATCCGCATATTCTACGGCATACTTGTCCATTTTGATGGTGAGGAAGCGGATGATCCGCTCGTCTCTTCTGAACTGAAGTTCCAGATGTTCGATAAGTTCTCCTTCGCCTTTGAATTCGACCATGTAATAAAAGCCGGTGGTTTTTTTCTGAATGGGGTAGGCCAGTTTTTTCAATCCCCAGTTTTCTTCATGAACGATATCGCCACTGTTCGAGGTAATCACGCTCTTGAATTTTTCTACCGCTTCCTTCATCTGGGCCTCAGACAAAACGGGAGTTGCAATGAAAACGGTTTCATACTGATTTGACATGATTTTCTGTTTTTAAAATATTAAAATGTTTGCAAAAATATGAACTTTTTACCTTAAAGCAAAAAATAATTGAGTCTCAATAAAAAAGAAAAAAAATGCTGATGAAAGCAAATTATGTACAATATACAGTAAATCAATAATATACATTATTCATCGATGCATGCCCAATTTTTGAAATACGTTTAAAAGTGCTATATTTAAGTCCAATTTTGAAATAGTCTCCATGGACAAATATATCGTATCGGCCAGAAAATACCGGCCGGAAACTTTTCGAAGCGTTGTGGGGCAGGATTCCATTACCGGGACCCTGAAAAATGCAATAAAAAACAACCATCTCGGACATGCTTACCTTTTCTGCGGTCCCCGCGGAGTGGGTAAAACGACATGCGCCCGGATCTTTGCCAAAACGATCAATTGTGAAAATCCGGTCGACGGAATGGAACCCTGCAATGCATGTGAATCATGTAAAGCTTTTAACGAAACCCGTTCCTACAATATTCATGAACTCGATGCCGCTTCCAATAATTCCGTGGAGGATATACGAACGCTTACCGAGCAGGTAAGGATCCCACCACAGATTGGAAAATACAGCGTTTATATCATCGATGAAGTTCACATGCTTTCGGCCCAGGCTTTTAACGCCTTCCTGAAGACTCTCGAAGAGCCTCCCGCACATGCTGTTTTCATCCTCGCAACAACCGAAAAACATAAGATCATCCCTACCATCCTTTCCCGGTGCCAGATCTTCGATTTTAACCGGATAAAGGTAGATGACACGGTCAGGTACCTCGAATATATTGCCGGAAAGGAAAATATCACCTACGAGGTGGAAGCCCTGCATGTAATTGCCGGGAAGGCAGACGGCGCCATGCGGGATGCCCTTTCGATCTTCGACCAGGTCGTTAGCTTCAGCGGAAGTGATATCCGGTATCAGTCTGTGATCGACAATCTCAACATCCTGGGCTACGAGTATTATTTTAAAATCACCTCCGCCTTTCTCGCAGGAGATATTTCGCAGGCCCTCCTGGTCTTCGACGAGATCCTGGATAAGGGCTATGACGCACGAAATTTCCTGGGCGGACTTGCATCCCATCTTCGTGATCTTCTGGTATCAAAGGATCCTGCCACAGTGAAACTCCTCGAAGTAAGCGAAAACCTTCGTGCACAATATCTCAGCCAGGCCTCCGTATGCGACCCGGAATTTCTTTACGAGGCCCTCGACATATGCAACCAGGCGGATGTTAATTACAAATCGAGCCAGAATCAAAGGCTGCTCATCGAACTTTCCCTTGTCAGGCTTTCGAGGGTGAACGCATTAAAAAAAAAACCGCTGACCGTACAGCAGGAATCATCTGAGCATACTTCTGCTGATCCGGAGGAATCAATAATACCTCCGACTGGTCAACAACCAGCTGAAAATAAGGAGAATAGATCTACCCCCGGCGGGCCCGGAATTGCCATCGACGAAAAGGCCGGCAAGGCTGTTGCCCGGACACAGGAACCTACGGCTGTGAAAAAGACGGATCCTGCTGCACAAAATCCGGCTGAAGGAAACGGTTCCAGGGAAGAGATCGCCCGGAAAAATCTCGTACGCAGTTCCGGAATTTCAATTAAAGATGCCCTTGAGGGGGGCGCTCCGGAAAAGGAAGACACTATTCTGCCTGATGAGGAGGAGACGGATGAGCCGGAGACAGAGAATGAACTGAGCGACAATCCCTTTACCCTGGAGGAACTTATGCCGAAATGGAATCATTTTGCCGATTCGATCAGGGACGAAAGGCCACAGGATCTCAATTATGTTGAAAAGCCGGAAGCCGGAGCTGAAGCCTGATTTCAGAATTGATGTTTGCATGGATAATGCAGCCCAGCTGGAGGATTTTAACCTGAATATCAAACCGGCGATGCATGCATATCTCAGGGAGGAACTGAATAATTCGCTGGTACAGATCATTCCCAGGCTGGAAGAAACCGGTCCTGTTCAAAAAAAAGTGTATACCTCGGAAGATAAATTCCAGTTTATGATCCGAAAGAACCCGAACCTGAACAAACTAAAACAACAGTTCAATCTTGAATCTTGAATAGAATTTGAACTTAATAATGTCATTTTTTGTATTGAAATATTATCTACTAGAACTAAATTTTAATTCATGACCGGAGAAAAA
This sequence comes from uncultured Bacteroidales bacterium, assembly GCA_963771005.1. GTDB lineage: Bacteria > Bacteroidota > Bacteroidia > Bacteroidales > DASQZK01. The sequence goes on along the minus strand of CAVYRO010000002.1, from coordinate 598,710 downwards.
ATCACTATTGAAAACGGAATTTTGAATGTTCCTGACTTTCCTGTTATTCCTTTTATTGAAGGTGACGGAACGGGACCGGATATCTGGGCCTCATCGGTCCGTGTTTTCGATGCCGCAGTTGAAAAAGCGTATAACGGAAAACGTAAAATTGTCTGGAAGGAAGTTCTTGCCGGCGAAAAGGCTTTTAACGCCACGGGTAAATGGCTTCCCGAAGAAACGCTTGATACCATCAGGGACTACCTTGTTGCCATAAAGGGACCTCTCACTACACCCGTAGGCGGGGGGATCAGGTCGCTGAACGTGGCACTGAGACAGATACTTGACCTGTATGTATGTCAGCGTCCGGTTAAATATTACGAAGGCGTTCCGTCACCGGTCAAAGATCCGACAACAACCGATATGATTATTTTTCGTGAAAACACCGAAGATATTTACGCAGGGATCGAATGGCTGAATGGTACACCGGAAAATAAGAAGATCCGGATTTCCTCCTTAAGAGATGGGTGTGAAGACAATCAGGTTTCCCGAAAGCGCCTCCATCGGTATTAAGCCGGTCTCGAAGGAAGGAACAACAAGGCTTGTCCGATCGGCACTTCAGTATGCCATCCGGCATAATAAACCTTCCCTGACGCTTGTTCACAAAGGAAATATCATGAAATTCACTGAAGGGCAGTTTAAACTGTGGGGATATGAAGTGGCTGAAAAAGAATTCGGCGATTATACCTTTACCTGGCACCAGTACGACCGTATTGCAGAGAAAGAAGGGAAGGCTGCAGCCGATCTGGCCCAGGAAAAAGCGGTAAAAGATGGAAAGATCATTGTAAAGGATGTGATTGCCGATGCCTTTCTCCAGCAGATACTGACCCGGCCGAAGGAATATTCGGTGATCGCAACCATGAACCTGAACGGCGACTATATCAGTGATGCACTTGCAGCCATTGTGGGCGGTATCGGTATCGCCCCCGGTGCAAATATCAACTATATTACCGGTCATGCCATTTTTGAAGCTACCCATGGCACCGCACCCAAATATGCCGGTCTCGATAAGGTGAATCCCGGCTCGGTGATCCTTTCAGGAGTCATGATGTTCGAATACCTGGGATGGACTGAAGCAGGTGACCTCATTGTTGAAGGGATGAAGGAGGCCATCCGCCGGAAAAAAGTCACCTATGATTTTGCGCGGTTGATGGATAATGTAACGGAATTGAAAACTTCTGAATTCGGCTCGGCGATCATTGAAAACATAGTAAACAGCCAGTCATGGGTTTATCTCTTGAACCTCATGAAATCAACTGTAAACCCTAAAATGAAATTTTATGCTTAAAAAATCCATTGAAGACATTCTCAATCATCAGATTGAGAAAGAAGGATATTCTTCCAGCCTTTATCTTTCTATGGCATGCTGGGCAGGTTATAACGGCTTAAATGGTGTGGCACAGTGGCTCTTCGCCCAGGCTGAGGAAGAACGTATGCACATGCTCAAGATCGTGAAATATATTGACGAACGCGATGGACGTCCGGTCATCCCCGAGTTCAAACAGCCTCCCGTGGAGTTTGAAAATGTGAGAAAAATCTTCGAAGCCGTGCTGGAACATGAACAGTATATTACAGGCTCGATTAATGAAATTGTGGAAAAAACCAATGACGAAAAGGATTTCAATACCCATAGTTTTATCCAATGGTTTGTTAATGAGCAGATCGAGGAAGAAGCCACAGTCAGTGGGATACTGGATAAGCTGAAACTTGTCGGAGCATCAGAACATGTATGAGTTCGACAGGGACCTCCCAGGTATGAGACTGTCGCGCAGACCGGCAGCCGGGGGGAATGAGAAAGCAGACAATCAATCCGTATCCAAACAAGGTGCGTATTTTATTCCACGATGAGTCTTCGGATAAGATGGTCTGAACGCCCGGAGATACTGACGATATAAACTCCTTTTTGAGGTATGTTGAATTTCTCACTGAGAATGCCGGGTGAATTATAGGTATTTTCCATGACAACAGCACCTGTCAGGCTGATGATCCGTACAGTTATCTTTCCCGTTATCCCTGTAGTCTCAAGCGTGAATTCGCCGTTCCCCGGGTTTGGATACAATATTGCACGCGGGGCTTGTATATCGCTTCCGGCTGTACTTACCGGCTGATCATAAATATTAATATAGAAGTTGCCTTCCTCGCCTCCGGCGCTCCCGTCGACTTGAATCCAATATCTCTTGCCGGCCTGGAGCGGGGCTTCGTTGATGGCTGCGGCATAATGTTGTGTATCACCGAAAAAATCATCATTGGCCGCAATGAGCGTATCGCTGCCGTTGAGTAGGCTCTGGCAGGCATCGGCCGAATACAGGGCGATTTGCGTGTCAAAACCGCTTGTCACAAACGATGACGTTGATGTGGTGGCTTTGAAGGAGAACCATACGGAATTTTGAAGACCTCCCTCGTTACACCAGCTGAACTGGGTATTGCAATCTGTCGTATCGGGTAATGGCTCCCCGGCCTGAACAGAAGCTCCCACATTCGTGAACGGACCATTCAGTCCTGGTTTCAACGAGATGGCCGAGCAGATGTCATCATTCACAGGGCCTCCCAGAACTTCGATGCTCACCGTGTCGCTCGCCTGGCAGGTACCAAGTTTTCCTGTAACGACATATTTCGTGGTCGTTGCCGGCGAAGCCAGGGTCATGGCAGAGTCGGAGTATGACAGCGTTGTGGCAGGATCCCAGGAATAACTTTCTGCCCCCGATGCCAGAAGCGTGGCATAGTCACCTTTGTGAAAGGAGGAAGAACCGTAAACAACAGCATTCACTTCGGGACTGCTCACGACATTGAGGTAATGATCAAGACGGGCCGTATAATTTTTACCGCCTTTATAAACGGTGGCGGATATATTTTTCATCCCAGGGTTCGAAAATGAAGTGGAAACCGGATTGGCGGAGGTCACAGAAATAGTTTTTTCCCCGTTGAAATTCCATACTACACTATCGGGACTGTCGATAGTTCTCAGGCTGAATTTCGCAGATTCGCCCTGGCATTTATTCCTCCCTTCCGCAAAGATATAGGCATACATGTGCGGAGTAGGGGGAGTATAAAGACTTGAAGCCCAAAGCCCCCGGCCGTAACTTCCTGCAATCAGCCGTGATGATGAGTATTGTATCTCCAGGTCGTTGATGATCACATTTGGCAGACCGTTGGTGAAGGGTTGCCAGGATCCCATGGTGTTATCGCGGTAAAAGATCCCGATATCCGCACCCAGGTAGAGGGCATCATCCGAATTGTCCCGGTAACGTATGACATTGCAGGGAATATTGGGTAATCCGCCGGAATAATTTTCCCATGTTGTTCCCCCGTCCGAACTCCGGTACACTTTCTCACCATTGGCAAATCCCGAGAGCGCAATCCAGACATGTTCGGGATTCCCCGGGGAAACCTCGATAGACATGATGGCCTGTTGGGGAAGGCCCGGGGTTATCTCATCCCAGCTTACCCCTCCGTTGCGGCTTATCCAAATTTTCGTATATGTGGCTGCATAGATCGTATTATTATCCGATGGCGCAATAGCCATCGAACGAAGGTTGGTTCCTCCGGTCAGGTTTTCAGAAAGATTGAGCCAGTTATTTCCGGCGTCGGGTGACTTGTAAATTTCGGAATAGGCCGCATAAAGCGAACCCGGACTCCGGTTCCCGAGCCCGAATGGTGTTATCCAGGCACCGCTGCCGGGCTGATCGGGGGGACCGAGAGGGACGAAGTCCTTGCCCCTGTCAATTGATTTGTAAAAGTTACCGTTGTAATAACTTGTGTACAAAACATCACTATTTGATGGATCAATGGCACATTCCATCCCGTCACCACCGGTAACCTGTTGCCAGGTGCCGTCCGATCGCATCATACTTCCGTTGTCCTGGTTACCGGTCAGAAAGAGATCAAAGACAGCATCGGTGGCGGCGGTACGGTAGATCTGGAGGATTGTAAGGCCGTCGCTCAGGTCGTTCCACGCCGTCCCGTTATCGGGTGAATAATAGACACCACCGTCATTGCACGAATACAATCGCTGGTTCAGCGGGTTGTACCTTAACAAATGATGATCGGCATGCACATACGGCACACCCGGCGATCCCACCCAATGGGCGGAGATCTTAAACGATTTGCCACCGTCGATCGATTTCCAGATGTTGACACCCCCGGTAAGAACAATATTTTCGTTGTTGGGCGAAACGGCCAGTGAGAGATCGTACCAGCCCTGGCCTCCCTCGTCGTGACCGCTTAGTTCCCAGCCCAGGAGATTCAAAGGGTCGTTGCGATCATACAGCGTAGTCCATTTCTGCCCGTTGTCCGATGTCCGGTAAAGCCCGAAGAAGCCATCATCGACAGAGGAACTGGCAAGGGCATATACCACACTCGGATTTGCAGGTGTTACTGCCAGCTCAACACGGGTAACCCCGCCGGAAAAATCGGGTTCGCCTGTCAGGAGCGTGAATTGCAGGCCAGCATTGGTCGATTTGTATATATGAGCATTCCCGCTGGCATCATAGCTTGTGGCATAGATCGTATTGAAGGACCCGGGCTTGCTCTCGATGTCCCTGAAACTTCCCTGTCTCACCACTCCTCCTGATTTGAATCCGTCACTGGTTCTGTAAATACCCTTATTTGACGTGGCAAGCAGAGTGGCGGTATCCTGGGGATTGATAATGATCTTCCGGAAATAAACCCGGTCGGAAATGTCCATCATAATCCCGGTCTGATTCCAGGTGTCACCTCCGTCGAATGATTTGACAATGCCTATGCTGTATGTATCTCCGGCATCGCCGTCGCCTGTCACAGCGTATATTACGTTTGGATTCAGCGGATTCACCACAATATCGGATATCCCTATGCTTGCGAGTTCATCCGAAGTCGTCTTCCAGGTCAGCCCGCCATTGACGGTTTTCCAGATACCACCCGAGGGTGCCCCGATCCACATAATCCCTGCATTAGTCGGGTGGAAGGCGATCGTATTGACGCGCCCGGCACCTGATTTATCTTTTTTGAAAATCACTTTTGGAACGATATTGGGTCCCAGGGATTCCCAGTTTGATGGAAGTGAAGTAAGCGAGTTCAGGTACAGGATCTGGGGATAGATGGATGGCAGATCGGGATCTCCTTCGGGATAAACACGCGGTTCCATGAAAAATTCCCATCTCTTGAACTGTTCCCACCCCTCGACTTCCTCCGGAACTCCTTCTTCGCCTGAAGTTTCTGTCATATATGCATTGAAGGATCGCTGAATATCATAAAAAGTAACCGGGATATCCGCCGCTTTTTTCAATGCCGGGAATTTCATCCAGGGCTGGGCATCGAGGACGCAGGAGAAGAATAAAGCCACAGGCAGTATGAGGGCGTGCAAGATTTTGACTCTCATGGTTGTCAGTTGAAGACGACAGAATGATCTAATAACGCCGTTAGGATGGATTTGTTTATTGCCGTTCGGCCGTAGGATTCAGGGTGAATGTACAACACGAATTCCGATGGCTATCAGAAGGGATTTTGACGGATGATCGAGGATTAAATGGTTTGAAATGGTTTGAAATGGTTTGAAATGGTTTGAAATGGTTTGAAATGGTTTGAAATGGTTTGAGATGGTTTGAAATGGTTTGAAATGGTTTGAGATGGTTTGAAATGGTTTGAGATGGTTTGAAATGGTTTGAGGTGGTTTGAAATGGTTTGAAATGGTTTGAAATGGTTTGAGGTAAAAGCACCATGGCCACCCACTTTCGCCTTTCGCCTTTCTCCTTTCTCCTTTCGTCTTTACTGAATCATCAGATTCTTCCGGAAAACCTCCGTCTTAGTTATCACCTCAAGATAGTACACCCCCGAGGCCCTCTTCCCGAGATCAAGCTGATGCGGGAACCCGCCTGTATTCATATACTGTTCGGTATAGATCATCTTACCGGTCGAATCAAAAACGCGTATGATTGTATTTTCGGTTCCCTGGGTGTTCAAGCGTCATTTCAAAGCTGCCGTCTCCTGGATTCGGATAGACCGATAATCCTCCGTTATCCACCGGATGATCATCGGCCGCAAGGGGATAATTGGAGAAATACAGGGAAAAAGTCCCTTCTTCCCCGCCGGCGCTTCCATCGATCTGGACGTAATAGGTTGCACCGGGAATGACTTCGAGTCTTTCGATTGCTGCCGCATATTTGTATAGTGCGCTGTGATAATCATCATTGGCGGCAACCATTTCAAAGCCCGTAGGGGAGAAGATGCTGTCGCAAACGTCCAGGCGGTAAATTGCGATCTGGGTATCCATCTCTTTGGTATCGATGGAAACGATCCCCGTTTCAGGCCCGGTAAACCAGAACCATACGCTGTTCTGCAGGCCGCCTTCATCACACCATTCCATATCCTTTTTGCATTCACCTTCAGGCGGAGAAGGTTCCATCGGCTGAACGGTGGCATAAATATTCGTGAAGTCGCCCAATTTGCCGGTATGATTGATTTCGATGGCATCGCAGATATCATCATTAGGCGGGTTTTCCACCACGTTTAAAGTAATTTGTGCACTGCCTGAACAGGTTCCCATGGTACCGTTCACGGTATATGTTATGGTATCCTCAGGGGATGAGACGACGGTGGAGCCTTCAATGGTATTCAGACCCAGCGAAGGAGACCATGCATAATTATCGGCTCCGAAAGCCGTAATGGTGATGGGTTTGCCATGAACTACGAGTTTTTCAGAGTAAGGAAGGAAGATATTCAGTTGTTGATCTACGACATCAATATAACTTTTCCGGGTAAGGATCTTTGTCCCACCGGGCCCTTCAACGGTAAGGCTGATATCTTTCTTACCCGGAGTGGAATAAGTTACCGAATGCGGACCCACCGTGTTGGAAGATGCCGGGCTGGCGCCGGCACCGAAATTCCAGGTATATTTGTTGACACTGCCGTTGGAACCGTCTTCGAAAATGACAGGTATACCTGTACAAACTTCGGTTCTGTCGGCGGTGAAGAAGGCATTCAGCGCAGAACTCCGGTCGGCATAGGCACGTACACAGAGATCAGCTTCCTGGTCCTGCACGTCGCTGCCCATGGGAGACCATTTTTCGCCGCTATGGCTCACCCAATAGGTTCCTTTGGTCCGGAGCTCTGGCAGGGCGTAATTTTCACCCTGGAAAGATATTTTTGACTCTGCAGGCATGGGATAGAAATTATCCGGACAGAAATAATGGATCTTTACGTAAAAATCACCATCAACAAGGGCAGACACATCGAAGGTGGAATATCCGGGGAATTTAACAATATTGTTATAGGATGAAGCCACAAGATTGGTCAGCAGGCTGTCACCCTGAAAATCATCATAGATCTCGATATCGATAATGCTTCCGGAAGAAAGGATAAAGGTTCCCACCTCACGGATAAAGTGGGATGCAGGCGCCGTGAATTTTGCCAGGCTGTAGCCCGATTCATCGCCAAATCCAAAGGAAGTGGTTGTACCCAGCTTGTCATACATATATAGCGTATCAATATCGTTGAGTTCGGACCGGACAGGGTATACGGCGGCTTCGGTCAGGAAAACGGCATCCTTGTAGGAAACATAAAAATAGCCGTTGTCTCCCCAGCCGGTCCCCCAGCTGTTTTTAACAATCCATGCTCCGAGAGCGCCTTTCGGACTGTTTTTTCCGCCATTGATAACCTTATTGTCATTCCACCCCACGATGAGTACGGCATGGTCTGGCGAGCTGGTACCGTTATAATAAAAGGTGTAATCGGTAGCATTCAGATACAAGCCCATAAAATTACCGCCGGTAAAGATTGATGCGGAGACTGCCCCATAATCCAGGATGGCTTTCTTTATGATTTCCTTGTCATTGGGAAGCCAGCTCGTAATCGGGGAAAATGCGGGTATCACCAGCCCGTAATTCTTGCAGTTGTCAATCGATACATGGTAGGGATCGCTGGCTTCCGTCACAGGACCTGAAAGCCTTGTGAAATAAGCGGATGCCATGGAGAAATTACCCCCGTCATTGATCTTCCATTCAAAACCATGACAAGTGGCGAGGTTATGTTCAGAAAGGTCCGATGTACCGTACCCCAGTTTCAGCCATGTAGATTCGATAGCCCCGATGGCGGAAAAAGACATGCAGGCACCGGCTGAACCCTGGTCCTTAACGGGCGTGACCCAGTTATTGTCTCTAAGATCAAATTTCGCAGGCAAAGCTTCTGTGCTTTTCCTACCCGCCGTTATAGGGTTTCTGGTGTTGAAATTAATTTTCAACGGCGAGGGAACATATCCCAAACCTTTCCCGTTGGCCGACTTTTTAACCCCACCGGCTTCTTTATCCTGTATGAAATGGATGAATTCAGGATTTATTGGCGCCTGCAATGCTTTTTCCTGTGCATTTAAGTGAATCATCCCGATCGACATCAGGAAACTCACGGCAATTCTTTTCATCATTTACTAATTTATTGGATGATGAAAACTTCCTGATCTGAGCAAACAAGTTAATCTTCGCAGGTCCATACAAGAAGATCTTATAATCTTTTCAGTTAATTTACGTTTAATACGTGGAACAAATTTAAAATAAAAAAGAACTTTCTATCAGCATGGCACTACATATTATCAATTGTTGGTCAGTTATGTTCTAAGTTTATTGAGATTATTTATATAAAAGGTTAATTTTGTTGGACCAATTCATAAAGGAAACGATTAAAATACGAAAATGAGCATTTTGGATACAATATTGGGTAACTTTCTTGGTACCAAATCCACCAGGGATCTCAGGGAAATACAACCTCTTGTGGACCGTATACTGGAAGTTTATCCATCCATAAAGGAACTATCAAACGATGAGTTGAGATCAAGATCCGCATCCCTGAGGACAAAGGTCCGTGAGTATGTTAAGGAACAGGAGGATGAGATGGAATCTCTGAAGGCCAGCTCGGAAGATCCTGATATTGAGATTAATGAAAAGGAACAGATTTACGAGAAGATCGATAAACTGGAAAAGGAAATTGACGAAAAATATGAGGAGGTACTTACCGATATTCTCCCGGAAGTATTTTCCATAGTGAAGGATACGGCCAGGCGCTTTGTGGAAAATGAATCCCTTGAAGTTACGGCCCAGGACTTCGATCGTGACCTCGCTGCCGAACATGATCAAATCGAGATCCGCGGCGATAAGGCTGTCTGGTCCAATACCTGGATAGCCGGCGGAAATCAGGTAACCTGGGACATGATCCATTACGATGTCCAGCTTTTCGGCGGTGTGGTGCTGCATTGGGGAAGAATTGCAGAAATGGCTACTGGTGAAGGTAAAACACTGGTAGCGACCTTGCCTGTTTTTCTCAATGCTCTTACCGGAAAAGGTGTCCATATCGTTACCGTGAACGATTACCTGGCCAAACGTGACTCGGAATGGATGGGACCCATATACCAGTTCCATGGCCTCACCGTCGGTTGTATCGATAAACACCAACCCAATTCCGAAGGCAGGCGCAAAGCCTATAATTGCGATATTACCTTTGGAACGAACAACGAATTCGGCTTCGATTACCTGAGGGACAATATGGCCTTAACCCCACAGGACCTGGTCCAGCGAAGACATAACTATGCTATCGTCGATGAGGTCGATTCCGTGCTTATCGATGATGCCAGGACCCCGCTCATCATCTCAGGCCCCATCCCCAAAGGAGAGAACCAGGAATTCCAGGCCCTGAAACCCAGGATTGAAACCATTGTGGAAGCGCAGCGGAAATTTGTAAACCAGGTCCTGATCGATGCCAAAAAATTTCTCCAGGAAGGAAATACCGAAAAGGCAGGGTTTAAACTGCTGCAGGCAAACAAGGGCCTTCCGAAATACAAGGCGCTTATCAAGCTAATCAGTGAAGAGGGAAACCGCTCACTCCTGCTGAAGACGGAAAATACCTATATGCAGGAGAATTCGAAAAATATGCATATCGTTACCGACGACCTCTTTTTCGTTATCGATGAGAAACAGAATGCCATCGAGATCACGGACAAAGGTATTGACTTGCTCAGTTCTCCCGAAGAACCCGATTTTTTCATCCTCCCCGATATCGGGTCCGAAATTGCCGAAATCGAGAAATCAACACTTTCCGACGCCGATAAAGTAAGCACGAAAGATAAACTCCTCCAGGATTATGCAGTCAAGTCAGAGCGTGTTCATACCGTTAACCAGCTGCTGAAAGCTTATACCCTGTTTGAAATTGATCTGGAATATGTCGTCATCGACAATAAGGTGAAGATCGTTGATGAACAGACCGGGCGTATCATGGAAGGCCGGCGTTATTCCGACGGCCTTCACCAGGCCATCGAAGCCAAGGAAAACGTAAAGGTGGAAGCTGCCACCCAGACCTTTGCCACCATCACCCTGCAGAATTATTTCCGGATGTACCATAAACTGGCCGGGATGACCGGTACCGCCGAAACGGAAGCCGGTGAATTCTGGGATATCTATAAGCTCGATGTAGTGGTGATCCCCACCAATAAGCCTATCGTCAGGGACGACCGCGAAGACCTGGTTTACAAGACAAAACGGGAGAAATATAACGCCGTGATCGAGGAGATCATCGACCTGGTGGGTAAGGGAAGACCTGTGCTGGTAGGTACGACTTCGGTTGAAATTTCCGAACTCCTGAGCCGCATGCTTAAGATGAGCAAGATATCCCATAATGTGCTGAATGCCAAACTGCACCAGCGGGAAGCAGAGATCGTTGCCGAGGCAGGACGGAAGGGAACGGTTACCATAGCTACCAATATGGCCGGCCGTGGTACCGACATCAAGCTCTCCGAAGAGGTGAGAAAGGCAGGCGGACTTGCCATCATCGGTACGGAAAGACATGAATCCAGGCGGGTCGACCGGCAGCTTCGCGGACGTTCGGGCCGCCAGGGAGATCCGGGCTCTTCCCAGTTCTATGTTGCCCTGGAGGACGACCTGATGCGACTTTTCGGCTCGGAACGTATCGCCGGCATGATGGATAGACTTGGCCTCAAGGAAGGAGAGGTGATCCAGCATTCCATGATCACCAAATCCATCGAAAGAGCCCAGAAAAAGGTGGAGGAAAATAACTTCGGCATCCGGAAACGCCTCCTGGAATACGATGATGTAATGAACTCCCAGCGTGAAGTCATTTATAAGAGGAGAAAGCATGCTCTATACGGCGAACGTCTCAGTGTGGATATTGCCAATATGATGTACGACGTGGTGGAAAGCATCGTCAACGAGCATCATCCGGTATCCGCCTACGATGATTTCAGGTTTGAGCTTATCCGGACACTCTCCATCGAAAGTCCGGTTGATGAGCAGACTTTCCTGAAATCGACCGTTCAGGAGATCATCGAGATGCTGTATGACCTCATCCTCAAAACGTACCGCCGTAAAGAGGAAACGATCAGCAAACAGGCATATCCGGTTATCAAGGATGTCTTTGAAAAACAATCCGCAGTCTATGAGAATATCGTAGTCCCCGTCTCCGACGGTATCCGTATCTTCAGGGTGCTTGCCAACCTGAAGAAAGCATATGAATCGGGCGCCCAGGAACTGGTTCGTTCGTATGAAAAAACAGTGGTACTGGCTACCATTGATGAAAACTGGAAAGAACACCTCCGTGAACTGGACGATCTGAAACAGAGCGTTCAGAACGCCACCTACGAACAGAAAGATCCGCTCCTGATCTACAAATTCGAATCGTTCGAACTGTTTCGTACGATGGTCGACCGCGTAAACCGGGAGGTGGTCTCCACCCTGATGAAAGGGCATATCCCCATGAGCGATCCGAATACGGTCCAGAAAGCTCAGGCTCCCAGACGCCTTGACCTGAGTAAGTTTGAAGCCAACCGGGAAGAAAAACCGCAATACAATGACCCTTCGGGTGGAGGTGATCCTCGAAACCGGAAAGTCCAGCCCGTCAGGGTGGAGAAAAAAGTCGGAAGAAACGATCCCTGCCCATGCGGCAGCGGCAGGAAATATAAGAACTGCCACGGCAGGGCCGGGGTGGAGTAGGAGACCAAAGTACGAAGGTAATATCGTTCCCTTGTACAGGGCAAGCCCGCTCTTTGGAGGTCGCCCGGATAGAGCTATGCACTCCGGAGAAGCGGGTTACCGGCCGGAAGCCCTATTTCTGCGTTGTATCATGTACCTCAGCGGCACTTTTTTTAATGGCGGGTGCTGATTTCTTATCCATTACCGGGCTGCCCGTTACATTTCGCCGGATATTATAGCCGAACCAGGTGCCCTTCGAATTGCCTCCATCCCTGGAGGCGAATAAATAGCCGTTCACGTAGGACAGGGAATACCCGTAATTCCCGTTGGACAATGTCAGCGATCTAACATAGGTTCCCGTAAGATCATAAACATACACAGTTCCTGTTGAAGAGCTCCCAGGTATAAATATAATCGGGATCCACTGCGACATTTCCGTTGTCACCCGTGGAATTGCCGTAACTTAAATTCTGTATTGAGTCAACCAGGGAACCGTCCGAAAATTGATATTTCTTTAGCATACCTTCACTAAATGCATAAAGATATTGTCCATCATCGCTCATGGCGACTGTTGACTGGTAATTATCATACAAATCAGGAAGGATTTTGGTAAATGTCCCTGCCGCCAGATCCGTGATTTTATAAATATTACTTTCAACCGCATTCCCAAATCCTGAAACGTATAAATGACCATCTGCCTTATTATACATTAATCCCCTCATATCCAGTGCAATTGGATAAGATGTAACAGAGTCTCCCGCCAGGGTATACTTATTAATTCTCCCCAGGGAATAATTGCCTCCGTTGCAGGTATAATAATAATTGCCATCCGAAGTAATATGCATATTGTGAGTACCGGACCTGTCATCAAAAATTATTTTTAGTACCGGATCATGCAAAGCGACCAGCTCATTGCCTGTTACCGCGTCTTTCCAGACAGGCATCCCGTTCATCATGGTCAATACCTGTCCCTCCATCCCCGCTGGTACAACAACCCACGCGTTTCCATTGTAAAGCAGCAGATCGCCGGTGCCCGGAGTGGCGGAGAGTTTTATCACATTCGCCGGTACTGTGCCTGTTTTCGCATATAAGGCGTAGGGAACACTTAATAATTGGCTTATTCCACTGATTGAATAATTAGTACCCCCTGCCGGGTCCAGCTCTGTTTTAATATAATAGGGACCCGCGCTCCAGTTAATGCTGTCAAATACTCCTGTCACCACAGTTCCACCGCCAATTGCAAATGATGCCAGACCATTTTCATTAGTTGCGGCCTGGTGGGTTTCCACATATACGGCAGCCCCAAATTCAGTGGACTGCAAAATCTGAACCCTGATACCCACATTACTGCTTTTTACAAGGTCTCCGTTCGAATTTCTTATAACAGCCTGATAACTCATTTTTTCAGGTACCTGTCCAAACAGGCCTGCGACTACCAGTAAGAAACTAAATGATGAGACTATTCGTTTCATGGCGGATTAGTTTTTAATGATCTTGAAGACTTTGATGATTTGCATTTGATATTTCACCTGAAGAAAATAGGTGGACGGTGGATAGTTTTGCAATGAAATAGCGGTTTCATTATTTTCAATTACTCTTTCATCGAGTATTTTACCCTTGATATCTATCAGGGTATACTTCAGCTTATCAGGCTTGTCCCACTGGATTTTCAAAGTCAACATATCAGTTGCCGGATTTGGATATACCACAGCTTTGAAAGTGATATCCGTTTCAGGTACTATTCCCGTCACGGTAAATATTTCGTAAGGCTGCTGAATTCCCGGCGAAACAACGCCATCGCTACCGGCAGATGATACATATTCGGTTTGTCCTACAGTGTAACTAACAGAACCTCCGGATCCGGCGGCTTCACCACCGGCCGTGGATACTGCCTGCTGTCCAAAACAGAAGGACCCTCCACAGATGAAAATAAACAGATATCCGCTTATTCTTTTCATGACTTAGAAGCATTATAGTTTTTGAAATCCTCAGATTAACCATGTGGATTGTCCTTAAACAACTAATTTCCGGATCATTGGAATCTTAACAAAAATGCATGAACAAGGTTTATGTTTGGAGAATAAATTTTCCGGTCGGGATTTAAAATGAGAAATACAGAATTTTAATCTCATGCGGGATTATCGGCAGATTATTGTATTGGAATACAATTTTTTGAACAAATTATTGTATCGAAATACAATTTTTTAAGCAAATTATTGTATCGAAATACAATTTTTTAAGCAAATTATTGTATCACATTACAATAAAGTGCATATAATTTTTGTAATGCAATGCGGTGAAATCTGTGAAGTTAAGGTGAATATTTTAACCGCAAAGGTCGCAGAGGATTCGCAAAGCTCGCAAAGGGAAGAAAGAGAATGACTTTACGCAAACTTTGCGCTCTTTGCGATTACCTCTGCAACCTTTACGTTTACCTCTGCGATCTTTGCGTTTACCTCTGCGACCTTTGCGGTTACCTCTGCGAACTTTGCGGTTACTCTGCGAACTTTGCGGTTAATCCCCGTCTCCTATTTCCCCGCGAAATTCCGGATTTTTTCATACAGGCCCTTGCTCACCGTCGTAAGTGGTAGCCGGAGGTTGTTCTGGGCGATACCCATAACGTCGAGGAAAGCTTTGAGTCCCGAAGGGTTTCCTTCAGCGAAAAGCATGTCGTAAACCGGCAGAAGGCTGTAGTGGATCTTCCGGGCCTCGGTAAATTTATCTTCCAGGGCCAGTGCAACCAACCGGGAGAATTCGCCCGGATAGGCATTGGCGATGACCGATATCACTCCGCTGGCTCCCATGGAGATCAGGGGCAGGGCAGAGGCATCATCACCCGAGAGCACCAGGAATTTTTCCGGTTTGTCCTTAATAATGGCCATTACCTGTTGAAGGTTGCCCGAAGCTTCCTTGATGGCAACGATCTGGTTCCTGAATTTTGAAGCGAGCCGGAGGGTGGTTTCAGCTGAAATATTCGATCCGGTACGGCCGGGAACATTGTAGAGGATGACCGGTACCGGGCTGGCCTCGGCAATGCTCTTGAAATGCTGGTACATACCTTCCTGTCCGGGTTTGTTGTAATAGGGCGCTACGGAAAGGATGGCATCGATGCCGGTGAAATCCGTTTCCATGATACAGGTCTTCACCGCCGAAGTGCTGTTCCCCCCGATACCCATCACTACCGGAAGCCTGCCGTCGTTTACCTCTTTCACCATGTCCACGATGGCATTCTTTTCATCCGGCGATAAAACGGGGGTCTCACCCGTGGTGCCAAGCACGACAAGGTAGTCCACTCCCTTCTCCGTGACGTAGTTAACCAACTTCTTCAATGCATTGAAATCTATACTGCCGTCATTTCTGAACGGAGTGGCGAGAGCCACACCTGTGCCTTTAAAGATGGGTTTGGTCATGTTGAAGATCTCGTTTATCGGGTTGGTACTTTGCCGGTTTTCTCAGGATTGTTAAGGATTGAAATATAGTTTTTGATCTGTACGATCAGGAAATCAACGGTCGGTTCACTGTGGATGTCAAACATAAAATCGGTATCGTTTAACTTCTCTTTGTACCTGCCCACTTTGAATCGGGCACGGGAGAGGGTGCTGACGAAGGTAACCGGAAAATAATCTTTCATACTAAGATCAAAAAGGATATCATATTCCTTGTCGATGAATTTCTGAATGCTATCATCATTGGGCCGGAACCAGTAATCCAGGTGCTTGTTACAGAATACCTGACAGTTTTCCCAGAGGAGGAGGTCATTCGGAACTTCATCAGTGGGAACATAACCCAGCATTCCCGCTTTGATCTTCATTTTCTCCAGGAATTTGCTGAAATCCCTGACATGTCTGAAGGTCTCCGGATCGGTAACGTCAAAGATAATAGCCGTGTTTTTCGCCGTGTTGAAATTATGAACAACCCTGCGACGTTCCAATTTTTTCTGCTTTCCGATCAATGACTTTGTACCGAAGGATTGTCTTATTTTGCTGAATGCGCTCACGATACAATATTACTAAATTTTGCCGGTCTGATCCGCATCTTGACCGGCTTATTTGATCATTTGCAGAAAATCGGCGTACGAGAGAACGGGAATGTTCAGTTCCTCAGCTTTTTCACGTTTTGCGGGACCCATCCCTTCTCCGGCAATGATGAAATCGGTATTCGATGTAACGGATGAAGTATTCCGGCCACCGTTCTGTTCGATCAGGATTTTAAGGTCATTCCTGGAAATTTCCCCGAATGTACCGGATATAACGAAAGCTTTGCCATCCAGCTGTGAGCTCACGGGTTTCTCCTCTTCCTCGATCTCCATTCTTACCCCGGCTTCCTTCAGTCCCTCAATGATCTTCAGGTTCACGGGGTATTCAAAATATTCCCGGATGCTCTCCGCAATCCGGTTGCCGATCTCTTCCACTTCTATAAGTTCATCATACGAGGCATTCATCAGATGATCAACCGACCTGAAATGAAGGGCAAGCTTTCGTGCTACGGTTTCCCCGACAAACCGGATGCCCAGTGCATACATCAGCCTCGGCAGGGGCCTCGTTTTGGATTCCTCAATGCTTTTCAGCAAGTTATTGGCTGATTTTTTGGCGAAACGTTCTAGCCCGACGAGTTGATCGTACCCGAGCCTGTACAGGTCCGAGATATCGGAGATGAGCTCATGGCGGAAAAGCTGGTCTATGGTTGCCTCGGCTACATTTATATCCATGGCCCTTCGGCTGACAAAGTGTTCAATCCGCCCTTTGATCTGCGGCGGGCAGCCGTATATATTCGGGCAGTAATGGGCTGCTTCGTCGGGTCTGCGCACCAGTGCGGTTCCGCATTCGGGACAGTGCGTGATGAAGGAAAAGGGTTTGCTGTCTTTCGGCCTATGGGAGTGATCTACACCGACGATCTTCGGGATGATGTCCCCGCCCTTTTCGACATAGACCATATCGCCCTCGCGGATGTCGAGAAGCCGGATCTGGTCCTCGTTATGCAGGCTGGCCCGTTTTACGGTGGTACCGGCCAGGTGCACGGGTTCCAGGTTGGCCACCGGGGTAATAGCGCCTGTTCTCCCTACGTGGAATGAGATATGCTTCAACAGGCTGGGGGCCTGTTCAGCCTTAAATTTGTAGGCTATGGCCCACCGGGGTGTTTTGGCGGTGAAACCGAGACGTTTCTGCTTTTCGATGGAATCCACCTTGACCACCACTCCGTCAATCTGGAACGGAAGATTGTCACGCCGCAGGGCCCAATGTTCAATGTATTTAAACACCTCATCGAGGTCTTTCATCTTTTTTATATATTCACGGGGAACCCTGAAACCCCATTCCCCTGCCTTCATAAGGTTGCCCAGGTGTGAATCTGTCGGCAGATCTTCTCCGGGAAGGTAGTAGAACATGCAGTCGAGCGGCCGTTTTGCCACCACCGATGAATTCTGAAGCTTAAGAGTTCCCGCCGTGGCGTTTCTCGGGTTGGCAAATAAGAACTCACCTTTTTCCTGACGGTCTGCATTCATCTTCAGAAATCCTTCCACCGGCATGAATATTTCACCCCGGATCTCAAGTTCATCGGGATAATCATCGCCATTGAGATGGAGCGGGATTGTCCGGATCGTCCGGACATTGCGGGTGACATCATCCCCCTTCTCACCGTCGCCCCGGGTGACCGCCCGCACCAGCCGGCCGTTCTCGTAGCTCAGGCTGATCGCCACGCCATCATATTTAAGCTCGCAGGCATATTCGAAATCATCACCCAGCACCTTCCTCACCCTCCGGTCAAAATCCGTTAGCTCCTCTTTTGAATAGGTATTTCCCAGGGAAAGCATCGGGACCTGGTGAAGCACCTGTTCGAATTCCTGGTTGATATCACTGCCAACGCGCCGGGAGGGACTGTTATCATCTTCAAATTCGGGAAATTTTTCCTCAAGTGCGATGAGTTCATTCATCTTCTGATCGAACTCATAGTCGGAAATGGAAGGCTGTGCCAGGACATAATACCTGTAATTATGGTCGTTAAGGTCCTTCCGGAGACTGTCGATTTTCAGCTTTGCTTCCTTTGGGGTCATGATAAGAGAGTAATTTCAATTAAGCCTAATTCCAGGTTCCTTGACCAATCAGGCTTTTCAAACTTTATCTTAAAATCTTCAAAGAGTTTCATCTGCTTTTTTCTTAAATTTACCAATAATCAAAAACCCTTGAAAGATTTTATTCATTTAATTATCAACATTTTATTGTTTATTGACAGACTCTAATTGTAATAAACACCGGGTTGCCGTAAAAAGTTAAGACGGTTTTAGCCTGACAATCCTGCAGGACTCTCCCTGCGGTCAACGAGGAGTAAAGGTACAAAGTTTAGCGGAGAGAATATTTCTAAACATAAATTACTCACTTTCTCACTTTCTCACTTCCTCCCTTGAATGTGGAACACGGATTTTCGCGGATGGAGAGAGTTGAACACGGATTGGACGGATTCCGATGGCTATCGGAACGGATTTTCGCGGATTTAAAGTTGAAAGGCGAAAGTAAAGAATGGAGTTAACTATCCGGTGATAAAACTTCATAACCTCATAAATTACTCACTTTCTCACTTTCTCACTTTCTCACTTCCTCCCTTGAACCTCATAACCTCATAACTCACTTAGATTAATCACCCGATCCAACAAATAATTCCTATATTTGCCCCTGTACCGGTTTTTGCCCGTAAAGGCAAAATCAAGAGGGAACCGGGTGAGAATCCCGGACAGTACCCGCTGCTGTGTTTCCCGTCCCCGTGAGGGGTCATGATCTCTGGAAATTACGCCACTGTGAATGTATCGTTCACGGGAAGGCTCCGGAGATCGGGATAAGCCAGAAGACCTGCCGGACACCGTCAATTAATCACAGCTTTCGGGAACAAAAGCAAGAAAAACCTTCCCTTTTTCCTGCCTGCTTGCGATTATTGATTGTTATAATCAATGTATGAACCTAAATTTCATTGAGAGATGGAAAAAAAAGTACTTGTCTCCCTCATCGCAGCAGGATTCCTTGCCTTTGCTTCCTGCAAAAAAGAAGACTCCGTAAAACGGGACCGCATCACCTTCGAGAATCTCGATCCGGGACCTGACGGATACTACATCGGCAAGGACGGTGCCGGCGGTTTTTCCACCGGAAATGCTTTTTTCCCGGTAAATTACTCCCAGCAAAGCTGGTCGGGATTTGCTTACAGCAATCATACCGACAAGACCACTCCGGGATTTGACAATCTGTACAGCTCCGTTGCCGGCGAGGGTGCGGATCATTCCAAAATATATTGCGTTTATTATTCATGGCAGAAGGATACCATCTTCTTTACCACTCCCGAAAAAATCACCAACTTCAGCGTATGCAATTCAACGTATGCCTATTATTCCATGCTGAACGGCGATAATTTCGCCAAAAAATTCGGAGGTCCTTCAGGTGATGATCCCGATTATTTCAAACTAATTATCGAAGGTCTTGATAAAGACAGAAATAAGGTGCTTAACGGGGAGGTAACCCTGGCAGATTACACCCCGGATGACAATAGCCAGGATTATATAAGCAATGTATGGACCGACCTGGATCTGTCTGATGCAGGATATATGCAGTATATCGTCCTCTCCTTTGCATCCTCGGATACGGGGGCTTTCGGAATTAACACCCCGCTCACGGTCTGTATCGATAACATTTTTGGTGATTTGCAGGAATAATGGATCACCCGGGACATTTACCGATAAATGAAGTAAATTAGCAGCAGCCTATCTTCCGGTGATCATGAAATATTTTTTACTCTTCATCCTTTCCCTCCTGTCCTTTGCTGTCTCTGGCCAGATAAGCAGGGGAGGACATCCGTATCATTTCGACAGCAAAAAATCAGTCCTTACCTTTCACAGTCTTCCCCCTGTCGATCATGAGAAAGCTATCCGGGAGAGCTTCAGGGACGAAAACATCACCGGGGGTAAAAAACCATTCCATTTCGCCGAAAATATCGCCGTTCAATATTCCCCTTCCAATTCCGGGACCTGGACGGACGAGCCGAATGGTGTCAGGGTCTGGCGCCTGGCGCTTTCTTCGGAAAATGCATACGGACTTGCCCTTTATTTCAGCAGGTACAGGTTGACTCAGGGAAGTATGCTTTTTATCTATGACCCCTCACAGGATAATATCCTGGGGGGATTCAATGATCTGAATAATAAATCTCCGGAAAACCTGCAGACCGATTTCATCCCGGGTGACAGGCTCATTATTGAACTGCAGGTCCCGGCCGGACAATCGTACGGGGAACTTGAATTATCGCGAGTTTCCTACGCCTTTGCCGATGTTTTCGGAAGGAAGGACGGGAGACATGGCCTGGCGGGTGAATGCAACCCGGGTATCAATTGTCCCGAAGGAGACGACTGGCAGGTGATCAAACAATCGGTCTGCCGGATCTTTATCGGTTCCACCGGAGAATTTTGCACGGGAACACTGATAAACAATGCAGAATCGGATGGCACACCGTATCTTCTCACGGCAAATCATTGCATCAAGAATACGTCCCAGTCGCAGAGTTCTTTATTCATCTTCGGTTACGAATCACCTGACTGCAGCGGCGCAGATGGTTCGGTCTCCCTCAGCCTTTCTTCGGCTGTTGTCCTGGCAACTTCAGACAGCCTGGATTTCACCCTGCTCCAGCTTACGGATTTTCCGCCGGAAAGCTACCATCCTTACTACGCCGGGTGGTCAAGGTATGACTCGCCCTCCCCGAAATCGGCATGCATCCACCATCCCTGGGGAGATGTGAAAATGATTGCCCTCGATAATAATCCCGTCCTCAGGAACTACCAGCCGGTAAATCCGCCTCCCTGGCTTTACGGGGAAAGTGCTCCGGGTGCTTTCTGGAGGGTGGAGAACTGGGAAAAAGGTACAACGGAGCCCGGCTCATCGGGAGCCCCACTTTTTAACCCGTTGAAGCAGATCGTGGGTAATCTTACCGGGGGCGAAGCAATTTGTGCACTGCCTGTCAACGATTACTTCTCTAAATTTCACATGTGCTGGGATTATTACCCTGAAAAAAGCAGGCATCTGTCGGAATGGCTCGATCCGGGCAATTCCGGGGTTATGGCCATCCCCGGTTACGATCCGTATAACCCGGAACAGCCCATAGAATACCTCGACCGGTTCACAGTCTACCCTAATCCCTCTGACGGACATTTCTCGGTAGAGATCGATACGCTCAGCCTGCGGGGAGCGATCATACGTCTCTATACGCTTGATGGCCGGATGTTGGGAACCTATGTGCCCCCGGTGTCCAAAATCGCCACCTTTAATTTCAGTTCACTTAAGGAAGGTGTTTATATAATTGAAATACAGATAGGTACAACTGTGTCCCGTAAGAAGATCTTTATTATTAAGTGAAAAAGTCCATCCTGATCATAGGATCCATTGCCTTTCTTTTCTCGTGCAGTCCCCTTGTGGATAACCGCAGCGGCACTGAAACGGGGAATACCTGGTCCGATAAGTTCACGATCCGGAAGTCAAGGGGATATTCAGTACTTACCATTATCAATCCCTGGCAGAAAGCCCGGAATACAGGCTTTACCTGTGTGCTGAAGACGGGTAATGCTATCCTTCCCGATTCCATGGAAAACTTTCCTGTCATCCCGGTGCCTGTAAAAAAAGTGGTGGTCCTGTCAACCACGCATATCGGGTTTATTTCGGCGCTTCATGAAGAAAATTCCATTGCGGGGGTTTCAGGATTTAATTATGTGTACGACGGCAAAGTGAGGGAACGGATCAGGGAAGGCTGGGTAAAGGATGTAGGCTATGTTCCTGCTTTGGATTACGAAGCCATTATTTCTCTTCACCCCGACCTGGTTTTTCTCTATGGTCTGAATGCTTCAGTCACTGCTGTCAGTGAACGGCTTCAGAAGGCCGGCATTCCCTCGGTTATTATTGCTGAATACCTGGAAAATCATCCACTCGGGAAGATGGAATGGCTGAAAGTATTCGGGGCTTTGTACGGTAAGGAAGATCTGGCCGAGTCGCTTTTTACCCGGGTAGCAGAGGAATATACAGCGCTGGCAGAAAAAGCTTCCGCTGCAACACCCGGACCCGCGGTGTTGGCGGGATTACCGTGGAAAGATACCTGGTATATGGCCGGCGGAAATTCTTTCATGGCCAGACTCATTCATGATGCCGGCGGTGATTACCTCTGGAAGGACGATCCGTCGGATGAATATATTCCCCTTGACCTGGAGACGGCGTTTATGAAGGCATGGAAGGCCGGATGCTGGATTAACACAGGGACTGCCCGGGATCTTGCGGAGATCGCCGCCCGTGATGAACGTTTTAAAAACCTTCCTGTTTACAAGGCGGGAAATGTCTTTAACAACGATGCGCGGCTGAACCCGGAGGGTGGAAATGATTACTGGGAATCGGGGGTGGTGAACCCTGAAAAGATCCTTGCCGACCTGATAAAAATACTACATCCCGGCCTGGCCGGCGATCATGAATTTGTATATTACAGAAAACTGGAATAATCCGTACATTTACAGGGAAAACCCAAAATCAACAGAAATGGCCAGCATTAAACAACTTAAAAAGGATATCAATTACCTGTCATACGAATTGCTTACAGAAGCTTTCACATACAGGCATTTTCACCCCGACATGACAGACAAACGTTTTTATGATATCATCAGCAGGATCGTACAGATCAGGAATGAACTCATCTCCAGGGTTAATCATCCCGGGGAAACTGCAGGTATGGACAATGTTCATGCCCACTTCAGCCAGGTCAGGCAGGATATGACCAAGCTGGTCGCTGTGATGAACGATTTTGACAACGGGTAATTTTAACTCTTCAGGTGAAGGATAACAGCCGCAGGTTTTGGTTCCCGGTTATACTGACACTCATCAGTATCCTCCTTTTTGCTGTCGATCTTACCTCGGGCACGGCAGATATCTCCATACGTGAATCTTTCGGGCTCCTGTTCAGTCATGACACTACTTCCCCCGAATGGATGACCATGCATATGTTCCGTATCCCCAGGGTCATCACCGCGGTCATAGCAGGCATTGCCCTGTCGGTGAGCGGGCTGCAGATGCAGACGGTGTTCCGGAACCCGCTCGCGGGACCTTACGTCCTCGGTATCAGTTCCGGCGCAGGACTCGGTGTGGCCCTCGTTGTCCTCGGCTTTTCCTCCTTTTTCCGTTTCAGCGTTTTTTCACCCGGAAACAGCTGGCTTCTCGTTCTTGCAGCCTGGATGGGATCGGGTATGGTCATGCTGCTCATCCTTATCGTTTCCCTCCGTGTAAAGGATGTCATGACCATCCTTATCCTGGGGATCATGACCGGCAGCGGGATCTCCGCTATTATAAGCATTCTCCAGTATTTCAGCCGGGAGACGGCCCTGAAGGCTTTCGTCATCTGGACCATGGGCTCGTTGAACAATGTGGGTAACGAGCAGATCCCGTTCCTTATCGCCGGGTTTATCCCGGGGCTCGTCCTGGCGATCCTCGTTCTCAAACCCTCAAATGCCGTGATGCTGGGGGAAAATTACGCGCGCACCATGGGCGTAAATATCACGGTTTACCGGACACTCGTATTCACTTCCACCAGCCTGCTTACCGGAACGGTAACGGCTTTTTGCGGACCCCTGGGGTTTGTAGGCATCGCCGTGCCTCACCTGGCAAGAATGATCTCACGAACCTCAAAAAGTAATGTTCTCTTCCTCTACAGCATACTGATCGGAACCTCGGTCATGCTCATCAGCGATATCATTACCGTTTTGCCGGGAGCCGGACTGATCCTGCCGGTAAATGCCGTAACCTCCCTGGTTGGCATCCCGGTGGTGATTTGGATCGTCTTTCGCAGAAAAAGAACCTTTGCCTGATGGACAGCCCGGAAATCATACTCGAAATAAAAAACGGGACCTTCGGTTATCGCGGGCGACAACGGGAGACAGTTTTGCTGCGGGAAACAGATCTTCACCTGCGTGTTGGCGAACTTGTCTGTCTTATCGGCAGAAACGGTTCGGGAAAATCAACCCTTCTGAAAACGATCATGAAAATCATTCCCCAGCTTGGGGGAGAGATAACGCTTATGGGTAAAGATCTCCGGTCATATCAGCCTTCAGAGATGGCGCGCACCTGCGGATTTGTTCCTTCCGGACTTGTGAATGCAGGCGAGATGACGGTGAGGGAACTGGTGGAGCTGGGACGATACCCGTATACGAACTGGTACGGGAGGCTGGCGGAAGCAGATGCATCCGCGGTTGATGAAGCCATTGCGTCCGTTGGATTACAAGCCCTTGAAGGAAATAAGGTAGACGAGATCAGCGACGGTGAGAAACAACGCGGAATGATTGCGCGGACACTTGCCCAATCGACCGGACTTATCCTCCTTGACGAGCCCTCGGCCTTCCTCGACGTTCCCAATAAATACGGCATCTCAATGCTGCTCAGAACGCTGTGCGACCGCAAGCATTCCGTTATATTCAGTACGCATGATCTTAACCTGGCCCTGCATTACGCCGATAAAATATGGCTCATCGATAATGGAAGAATAAGCGAAGGAGCGCCTGAGGATCTTATTCTTGATGGCCGGATCAGGAATCTTTTCACCTCCGAAAAAATCAGTTTTGATATGCTTACAGGTGATTTCAGGCCTGTGCCCGCTTTCAGGGGATCTGTTTTTCTGGATCCGGCGGCAGATTTGCCCGGACTCAGGGTATGGACGCTTAAGGCTTTACACCGCGCAGGGTTCAGAAATACAGGAAGGGAAGAGAATGCGGATTTAATCGTCAGGATAAAGATCGAAAATGATCGGAATGTTTGGAATGTTCAGCAGGAAAATGAAAATTTGTTCTTTCACTCGATCTATGAGCTTACCCTTCACCTAAAAAAACTGAAAAATGAACCCGGTTAAAAAGATCACTGCCTATATCCTTACGGGACTGGTGCTTGTCTTTTGCATCGTCGCCATCCTGGGCATATGGAACATCATCGACATGCAGGACCTTCTCGTACGCCTGTTCCAGTCCATGCTTGTCATCCTGGCCGCTGCTGCCGTAATTGTGTTTATTTTTGCCATCCTGTTGAGGGACAGGGGAGACGATCACGACTGAAATTTACAATCTCAGTGAAAGTTTTACGGCATTCAGAGCATTGTCGTATTCCTTCAGTCCCTGAGTTCTCTTCCATATCCTTTCTTCATCAAAAGCGGTATTCAGGACCTGCCTGATCCGGATGATAATTTCAGCCGGGGTATTTCCTGTTTCGCAAAGTTCATCCAATCCTGTATTTCTGACCATGGTTTGGTTCACAATGCAATGCCTGCCGGCGAAGAGGGATTCTATGAGTTTCAACTTTATGCCTGTATCCTGGAAGGTAACCAGGATATTGGCATGGGCATGCCGGATCAGGTCATTCATCTCGTCACGTGAAGGTGATGAAACGAGCCGTATGTTTGGAAACGCTTTTATGGCATCGATAATAGACACAGCCGGATTCTTCCCGGCGATCACCACCGGGAAATCGATCTTGCTGAAGACCTTGCCGATAAGAAAAAGAGCTGATTCCACATTTTCACTCACCGATAGATTCCCGTGATAAAGCAGGTAGTCTCCACTGCCGGGCTCAATATCCACCTTATCATTTGAGTGGAAAGGATTCAACAGAAAGGTGTTGCTATATTTCCCCTGGAAGTATTCCATGTCTGAAGGGGAAATCGCTGCAATTCCGTCGGCATGGTGCAGAATATTTTCCGCATGTTTCAACCGCTGTGATTCTGCAAGAAAAAATATTTTATCCTTAAGTTTCTTCACCGACCTTGCCTGTTGCAGGTAATACCTGTGTTCGATGTTATGCGCCCTAACGAGCCGCAATTTCTCGTTTAGCTGCGGATGATCGAGGTAAAAAGCGGTATGCAATCCTTCGAAGAGTATAGGCCAGGGATCTGCTGCAAGCCTTTCGAGCAACTGCTGGGAACGCCTGGAATTAATAATGTACGGCCGGGCACTGAGTTGTGACCGCCAGCCGGTTTTACGTTGATAATAGTATACCTTCCCGCAATATGTCTCAAGCTCTGCCGCAGGCGGGCGTTCATACAGAAAAGCATGGAGGATGACACTGACCCCGGCATTCTTCAGGCTCCTGATCTTATGGAAAATGTCGATGATCCCTCCATAATCAGGCGGGTAAGGTACGTTGAATGCAACAATATGAAGATATTTCCCGGTCAAATGTGAATAAACGTTAAAATAGGTCAAACTATATTAATACACATAACAAATATATGAACTATGACGTCTTATTGATGAATTTCATGAGACGAAAATAAAAAGATGTACGGTGCGGCCGGAATCTTAAGCTTCACGGAATCGGATTTATAAAATGTTCTTTTAATCACGGATTAGAAAATCAAAACCGGAAAAAAGAACGGTTGTCAATGATTGTCAATATCTTCGGTAGAGATATTTTTAAAATATGGAAGATTTTAAAACAATCCGGAAGGGCTTACGTAAGAATAATTAACTTTAACATTGCAGCCGGAATCGTGGCATAGAATTTGAAATTAAGTTTACAGACGTCAAAATAAAAAACAGAGTCAGTTAGTCAGAAGTAGTTTTAGTTAGTTTTAGTAGTTTTCTTTTCATAGATAGTTTTAGGGTTAGTTAGTTTTAAAGTGTCATCTGCAAAGGTGACACTTTTTTTTTGTCCCTGTCCTTGTTTTCAATCCCGATCCTTATCTTTGCAACCTTAATTAACGAAAGCCGACGCATGAATACACTGGAGATGATATTGATCAAAGCTGTGCAGGAAGGCATGGAACAACTTTACGGTAAATCCGTCCCCGCTGCAAAGATCCAGCTCCAGAAAACACGGCGTGAATTTACAGGTGATCTGACTGTGGTGGCTTTTCCCCTGACATCCTTTTCAGGCAAGTCTCCGGCCGAAACGGCCGGAGAAATCGGGAATTATCTCACCGACAACCTGCCCGAGATCACAGGGTTCAATGTCATCAAAGGCTTTCTGAATCTTACCGTCAGTGAAAGTTATTGGCTTGAATTCCTGGATTTCGCTTCAGGATCCGGAAATTTCGGATGGGTGGAAAAGGATGAAACCATTCCTTCCGTAATGGTGGAATATTCTTCTCCCAATACCAACAAACCTCTTCACCTGGGCCATATCCGGAACAATCTCCTGGGGTTGTCCATTTCACGTATTCTTGAAGCCACAGGGAATAATGTGATTAAGGTTAACCTGGTAAACGACCGGGGGATCCACATCTGCAAATCCATGCTTGCCTGGCTTAAATACGGGAACGGAGAAACTCCGGGAACATCCGGAAAGAAGGGAGATCATCTCGTTGGCGATTATTACGTACGATTTGACAGGGAATACAAAAGCCAGGTTGAAGAACTGATGGCCGGGGGACACAGCAGGGAAGAGGCCGAAAACCAGGCCCCCATACTAATTGAAGCTCGTGAGATGCTGAGGATGTGGGAGTCGGGCGATGAAGGCGTGCGGAATCTATGGCAAATGATGAACTCCTGGGTCTACGTAGGATTCGGGGAGACGTATAAGCGCCTCGGCGTTGATTTTGACAGGATCTATTATGAATCCGAAACTTATAAACTCGGCAGGGAACTGGTGATGAGGGGGCTGAAAGAAGAACGCCTTTACCGGAAGGATGATGGCTCAGTATGGGCCGATCTCACCCCCGATGGCCTCGATGAAAAACTTCTTCTACGCTCCGACGGTACCTCGGTATATATGACCCAGGATCTCGGCACTGCAAGTCAGCGTTTTGAAGACTATAATCTCAGTCGCCATATCTATGTTGTCGGTAATGAACAGAATTACCATTTCCAGGTCCTTTCCCTCATCCTGGCCAAACTGGGGTTCGACTGGGCCGAAAAGATCTACCATCTCTCATACGGCATGGTCGAACTGCCTGAAGGGAAAATGAAATCAAGGGAAGGAAAGGTAGTTGATGCCGATGATCTTATCGACGAGATGTTCAGAACAGCCCGGGAGATGTCGGATGAACTTGGGAAACTGGGAGCCATTCCCGATGAAGACAAGGAAAAGATCTATCAGCAGATCGGACTGGGTGCCCTGAAATATTTCATTCTCAAGGTGGATCCGAAAAAAAATATGACCTTCAATCCCCGCGAATCGATCGACTTCAACGGAAATACCGGCCCCTTCATCCAGTACAGCTACGCGAGGATCCAGTCTGTATTGAGGAAAGCCGCGGTTATTCCATCATCCCTGCCCGGTGCTGCTCATCTCAATGCGAAAGAGCTCTCCCTCATCAGGACTGTTTATGATTTTCCCTCGGTTATTAAGGCTGCCGCCGACGAATTCAATCCCTCGCTTATCGCGAATTATCTTTACGATACCGCGAAGGAGTTCAACCAGTTCTATCATGATTATTCCATTCTCAATGCCGGGTCGGAAGAGGCAAAGGACCTACGGCTCATGTTGTCTTACCTGGTGGGTGAGATCATTAAAAACGGGATGTATCTGCTGGGAATAGAGGTTCCGGAAAGAATGTGATCAGGGGTAAACTTCCTTTTTGGCAGCCAGCAGCGTATTCTTCAGGAGAGAAACTATGGTCATGGGCCCTACACCTCCCGGGACAGGAGTGATATAGGAAGTTTTCGGCGAGACCTCTTCAAAATTCACATCCCCTTTCAGTTTAAACCCGGATTTGGTGAGGTCGGATTTAACGCGGGTAGTGCCCACATCGATGACCACAGCCCCCTCTTTGACCATATCACCCGTGATAAATCCTGGTTTTCCCATGGCGGCGATAAGAATATCCCCCAGCCGTGTCACCGAAGGAAGATCCCTTGTCCGGCTGTGGCAGACCGTGACGGTGCAATCGCCGGGACTTGCCTTCCGGCTAAGCAGGATGCTGACGGGTTTGCCGACGATATTGCTCCTGCCCACCACTACGCAGTGTTTACCGGATGTTTCAATATTATATCGTTTGATGAGCTCCATTATGCCCATAGGCGTAGCCGAAATATAAGCCGGAAGGCCTATCACAAGCCGGCCTAAATTTATAGGGTGAAATCCGTCCACATCTTTTGCCGGTGATAGGGTTTCGATCACTTTGTTTTCGGAAATATGAGCCGGCAACGGCAGCTGAACGATAAAGCCATCGATCTCCGGATCGTTGTTCAGCTCGATGACTTTTCCGAGAAGTTCAGGCTCAGTCACATCATCTTCGTACCTTACCAGTGTGGACCGGAATCCCACCTGCTCACAGGCTTTGACCTTGTGCCCTACGTAGGTCTCACTTCCTCCGTCATGCCCGACCAGGACTGCTGCGAGATGTGGCCTCCGGTGGCCGTTGGCGACCAGATCATTTACTTCGGCCGCAATTTCAAGTTTAATTTCGTCCGCAATTTTTTTACCCTCGATTAGAATCATGTATTTCCAGAGTTTGATGAAGTATTATTTAATATTAACCCCTCGGCGGTTTCGGGAAACCTTCCTGCGATAGAATTTTACTGTACGAAAAAAGAAAATCCGCGAAAATCCGTTCCGATAGCCAACGAAATCCGTCAAATCAATGTTCCCTCTTCTATTTCCTCATCATTGGATTATTCCCCATCATCCTCGCCAGGTTCTTGCCGCCGCTCATCATCTTCATCATCTTGCGCGTATCATCGAATTGCTTGATGAGCCGGTTCACCTCCTGTATGTTGGTTCCGCTGCCATTGGCGATCCTTTTCCTCCTGCTGCCGTTGAGGATGACCGGGTTCCCGCGCTCTTCGGGTGTCATAGCCCTGATAATCGCCTCCACGCCCTTAAAGGCATCATCGTCGATATCCAGGTCTTTTATGGCCTTTCCCATGCCCGGGATCATACCGGCCAGTTCTTTAATGTTACCCATCTTTTTTATCTGCTGGATCTGGGAGAGGAAATCGTCGAAGTTGAACTGGTTTTTTGCGATCTTTTTCTGCAGTTTCCGGGCCTCGTCGGCATCGAACTGCTCCTGGGCGCGTTCCACCAGGGAAATGATATCACCCATACCCAGGATCCTGTCGGCCATTCTCGAAGGATGAAAGACATCGAGGGCATCCAGTTTCTCACCGGTTCCGACAAACTTAATGGGTTTGTCGACCACTGCCCGGATCGAGAGGGCCGCCCCGCCACGGGTGTCACCGTCTAACTTGGTGAGTACAACACCATTGAAATCAAGCCTTTCGTTGAATTCTTTCGCCGTATTTACGGCATCCTGCCCTGTCATCGAATCGACAACGAATAATATTTCCTGTGGGTCGACAGCCTTCTTGATCTCCGAGATCTCCTTCATCATCTGTTCGTCGATGGCAAGGCGGCCGGCCGTATCGATGATCACCACATTGAAACCCTTCAGCCGGGCATCCTTAATGGCGGATTTCGCAATTTTTACAGGATCACGGTTTCCTTCTTCTGTATAAACGGGAACGTCAACCTGCTCGCCAAGGATCTTCAGCTGCTCAATGGCTGCCGGCCGGTATACGTCACCGGCAACAAGAAGAGGAGTTCTGCCTTTTTTCTGTTTGAGGTACCTGGCCAGTTTCCCCGCAAAAGTAGTTTTCCCCGAACCCTGCAACCCTGCAATAAGAATGACAGCCGGATTTCCCTTTATGTTGATCTCCTCGCTCGAACCTCCCATAAGTTCTGCCAGTTCATCGTGAACGATCTTCACCATCATCTGGGACGGTTTGACGGCGGTGAGCACATTCTGTCCCAGCGCCTCATCCTTGACCTTGTCGGTAAAGTTCTTTGCTATCTTGTAATTTACATCAGCATCAAGCAATGCTCTCCTGACATCCTTCAGTGTTTCCGCTACATTGATCTCGGTGATGGTCCCCTGGCCCTTCAACAGCTTAAAGGAACGTTCCAGCCTGTCAGATAAATTTTCAAACATAATTCAGTCTCATTTTAAAAACGGCTGTAAAAATACACAAATTTGCAGTGAGAAGCAAAGCCGGCAGCCTGTGAATATAATATGTGTTTTAAGTTTTCCGTTGTCATTCATCAATGGTTGCCGGGCCGCAAAGATCATTCCGCTTTACATTTCATCAAAAAACAGGATTCCCCGGTAATTTCCTTCATTTTTCCCTGATCTTTTATATCTTTAAATCTCGATATCTGATCAAACTTTGTATATGCCGAACCGGAATTTTTGTCTGTATGTATCCATCCTGGTTCTGATCATTGCGGGTAGCTGCCGTTCCAGGACACATTATGTCAATCTTCAGAATCAATGGTCCGGTCTGGATCCTAAAAGTATTCCGCTTAACGTTCGTGAAAAGGAATTTGAGAAAGGAAATCTTATAACGAACCCTTCCTTTGAGCTCGGAAGGTATTACCTGTCAGATACGGTGAAACTTTCCTTCAATCTTCCCGGCTGGAAGAAAGTAGGGGAGGATGTTTACTGGACCGATATCCAGAATACCGCCAGCTTCGAGACTGACGATGCTTCGAGCGGAACCCATGCCATCCGCATCGAACGCAACAGGGCCGACGAGACCGATGTGCAGGGGGAGGGCATCATCAGTGACTATATAAAGGTAATCCCCGGAAATTACCGTTTATCCCTGGATATCCGTCTGAATCATATCGAATCGGGCCTCAGCAGGCTCGGCACCAACAACTTCGATGCGGTGAATATCATCCTCTACCTTTATGACCGCAACAAAGTCCTTATCCCAAATTTCGCTTACCATCCCGCATATGACCATGAGATCGACAACAGCTTCAAGGGACAGCCCTTCGCAAACTTCAGGTACATTAACGAATATGGTTGGGGCCGCGTTATCGCAAGGTCGGGCAACTTCCCTTTTGATGAGGGAAATATCCCCGACGATGCCCGGTATGTGAGGATCTTTGCAGGTCTCAAAGGTACAGGAACAATGTGGCTGGATATGGTTGATTTCAGGTTTACCGGAGAAAATTTCACCTTCCTGGAAAAAGTTAAACCACTCTTCGATTCTACCCTCGAAAAACCAGACTATCTCCTTCCGAAGCCTCAAAAATACGATTCCCATGAAGAGATAAAACTTATCCGGAATGGTGAAAATAAAGAAATGAAACCCCTGGTCCTCATCCCTTCCAGCATGGACAATGATCACCGCAAGGCCATAACCGGATTCGTGAATGAGATGAGAAAAAAGGGGCTGTACAACAGGAGGGAAAATCCGGTTACCTCGAGAATATCATCGGCAACTCTCGAATCGGGCAGACTGATCTTCAGCTTTGGAAATTCGGATCTGTCAAATCAGTTTTCGCAGCAGCTTCCGTTGGATGAGATCGTGAACCGGAAACAAGCCTACTATATCCATAGGGTGGATGCTCTTGGAAACTTAATTTTCATCGGGTTTTCCGACGAAGAAGGACTGCATCATGCTGTTTCCTCCCTGGGCAGGCTTATCGATATGAAAGATTCGGTTTACCATCATTATAATATTACCGATTACCCCGATTACCTCCGGCGGGGAATGATCGTTCCATGGGGTGAGTCTGCCGATCCTGCCTTGAATTCAAAAGAATTGGATTTTCTTGCCTCAGCGGGTATTAACGAATTCATTCTTGAAGCCAGGGGTGACCAGGTTAACCTGTCGAACGTTTACAATCTTTGCCAGCCCGGGATGAAACTCCTGTCCTTGCAGAAAAAAGAGAACAATTTTATAAGCACGGGGATATCCTTCCGGGAAGTCAGGTTTCCCGCATTAAACGTTATTCGGGGTCAGGATGCCCACAACTTCACGGATGCGGTCCGGGAAGACGCATCCCTTACCGTTGCTGCCATATCTTCATTCCGGAATGCCGGTACAGATATGGTCATCCTGTCGGAGTTGAGTCTTTGGAAAAGTCTCGACCTGGGTTCACCCCGGAAATCTTTGCGGATGCTGCGGGAAAAACCCTTCATGCGGTTTATGGATCTTCGCGAAGCTTACCGGGAAGGAATGCAGGACAGTGAAAAGAATGACACTTCGATGCGCACCTATCTGTTTCCCCTGTTTTCAGATAACAGGATGAAAAATCAGATGAACCCGGGTGAGTTCTGTTACTACGAATCTTCCGAAAAATACAGGGACCTGTTTGATTGTGAATTATGGACGGGGCCTGCCGCCTACTCTACAATTATCGATGATGCGGACCTTGCACGATTCCGGATGGACAATCCACTTCCGGTAAGGCTTTTTGACAATACCCTGACGGCGCGGGAAGAGGATAAGGTAATGGGAGGGTATCCCTCACGGTATCCGGGAAAGGCTTCCATGGGCATTCTTTTTCAACCCTACGAGGTTGAAATGACCGGTGAGATCCGGAATAGCACCGGCAGCGAATGTATATTGAATATCGCCTCGCCTGATGAACTCACTGTCATCCGTCTTGCCACAGCTGCTGATTACCTGTGGAACAGCACCGGGTATGATCCCTGGCTCTCGGCATGGAAAATTCTCGTGATCCGTTACGGCAAGGCTGCCGCAGAAGAACTGGTATGGTTTAACGATATGTATTACAGCCTCCTGGGAAATTGCCTTCGGCTTGAAATCTCCGGCTATAACCAGAAATTAGTTAAATCGGGTGAAGAGACCGTTGTTCAGCTCGATTCACATTGGGGAAACCTTAAGATCCTGCTTCAGAAGAATGTTGATTTTCTGAATGAACTTTCAGACCTCAAAAACCGGGTTATCTCAAGATTTTATGAAGCCAGGAAACTGCCGGGGGAGGGCAGGCGCTGATCCTATTGAGTCATTGCAGTTTTTTTTTTTGATGAACAGGATCCGGGAGATAAATTCAATGAATGCAGATACTTACGGCCTCTAAAATATAATTATAGGGATGAATTTCTTGGGGACTTTTTATAATACGAGGAAATTATTTCTAATTTTGAACTCAAACACATTCGTGATATATGGATAAAGAACCTGATAAAATGCAGGAGGGAAATGAATTTCAACAGGTGCTGAAGAAATACCAGGAGATGCTCGAGCGAAAGGTTTCTTATTTTTTTGATGTTGAAGAGTATGAAGAAATTATTGATTATTATCTCGATGTGAGGGATTTCAAGCTGGCCCAGGAAGCCGTTTCTTTAGCTCTTATCCAGCATCCCGGTACGTACGACCTTTTTATAAAGCTCGTCCATATACATCTCGAATCGGGGAAACCGGTACAGGCCATGGAGGTGCTGAACATGCTCCCGGAATATGAGAAGGATAATGCTGAATTCTTTCTCCTCAAGGGTACGGCGCTGGCCCAGCTTGGAAAAGTCCGGGAAGCGGAGAAGACGTTCGATGAGGCTTTATCCAAATCGGAAGATGATGAGGCTGAAACGCTGATAAATATCTCAATAGCTTTCGAAAACGCCAGGCAGTATCGTCTCGCGGTGAAGTATCTTCGAATGGCTTATGAGAAGGATCCTTCAAATATCACGGTGCTTTACGATCTCGGCTATTATTATGAAAGGCTTCATAATTATCACCCGAGCATTAAATTCTATAACCGGTATCTCGATATCGATCCCTTTTCGGAAAATGTATGGTACAACCTTGGCGTTGTTTATTACAAAATCAATAAGATCGATAAGGCAATCGAGGCTTACGATTATGCCATCGCTGTAAACCCGACATACCCGTCTGCCTATTTCAACAAAGCCAACATTTACGCGAATAATAAGGAATATGTCAAGGCTATCAAGGTTTACAACGATTTTCTTGAGCTTGAGCCCGAAAACGTCCAGGGCTGGTGCTATCTTGGTGAATGTTATGAGGAAACAGGATATTACCTGAAGGCTCTCGAAATATACAAGAAAGTCATCACCATCGATAACTCCTGGCCCGACGGCTGGTACGGGGCAGGGATAGCCCTGATGTATCTCGAAAAATACAGGGAAGCTGTTACCTACCTTTTAAAAGCCATCGAATTTGAAAAAGATAATTCCGAATATTGGTTTACACTGGCCGAGAATTATGAAAAAGATGGCCGTATCAGAGATGCCAGGAAAAGTTACGAACAAGTCACGATGCTCGACCATGATGACAGGGAAGCCTGGATAAGGCTCGCCTATATTTACATCAATGAGAAGGAATATGACAAAGCCCTTGTAGTATTGAGAGACGCTTATCAACATAATTTCACATCACAGGATATTATTTATATGCTTGCAGCGGTGTATTTCAAGACGAACGATCGCACAGCAGGCCTGCGCTTTCTTGAAAAAGCGGCAGAGAACGGTGAAGGAGGTTTAAATAATTTTTTTGATATATACCCGGAGGGTGAATCAGACAGCCAGGTCCGGAAAATTATTAACAAAGATCAGAAATCGGAGTAAAATGAACATCAATCTGCCATTCGTGCCGGAAAGAACGGCCAGGGAAAGAAATTCAGGACTGACCATGATGATGGATAAAGGTTTAAGCCTGGCTGAAGCCGAAAGTTTTGTTGAGAGCAGCGGCGAATTTACCGATATGGTGAAATTCGGATTCGGAACCGCGGTATTCGCCAAAAAGATCAGGGAGAAGATCCGTCTCTTCCAGTCGGCAGGTTTACATCCGTATTTCGGGGGCACTCTTTTCGAAGCTTTTATCATTCGGGGAATGTTCGACGAATTCAAAAAATTTATCTCGGATTCAGGGCTTGAAATGGTGGAAGTGTCCGACGGATCGATGAAGCTGGAACATGAGGAAAAATTAAAGTACGTCAGCAACCTGAGCAAGGATTTCAGGGTACTTTCAGAGGTGGGATCCAAAGTCAAGGGTGTTGAGCTGGAGCCAGACGTATGGGTACAGAACATGAAAACCGAGCTTTCACACGGGGCCTGGAAAGTGATAGCCGAAGCGCGTGAAAGCGGCACGATCGGGATCTACAACCCTGATGGCTCTGCAAATATTGAGATCATCGATGATATCATCGAACATGTTGCAGTGGAAAATGTGATTTGGGAAGCTCCGAATAAGGCGCAGCAGGTTTGGTTCATCAACCTGGCCGGTGCGAATGTAAACCTGGGGAATATTGCCCCTGCCGAGGTGGTATCACTCGAAGCCCTTCGCCTCGGACTTCGCGGAGATACATTCTTTAACTTCCTTCCCGAAAAATATCACGACAGGAAATTATGAGATCTTCAAAGGATTACCTCGTGCTTGTTCTGAAAGGAATGGGCATGGGAGCTTCCGATGTTGTCCCGGGTGTCTCCGGGGGAACCATCGCTTTTATATCAGGTATTTATGAAGAATTGATCGATTCTATTAAATCGATAGATCTGGAAGCCCTGGGGCTTTTATTCAGACTGAAGATAGCTGCTTTCTGGGAGAAGATCAACGGCTGGTTCCTCCTTGCCGTATTCTCGGGTATCCTGGTCAGCGTCTTTTCACTAGCACATCTCCTCCAGTACCTTCTCCTGCATTACCCGTCATTCGTATGGTCCTTCTTTTTCGGTCTGGTCATTGCTTCGGCCTTAATGGTACTGGGCGATATCAGGAAATGGACACCGGCAACCGTGATCACCACACTTGCCGGTATAGTCATCGCCTGGTGGATCACCAGTATTTCACCGGCTTCGACCACAACGGCATCGTGGTTCATTTTCGTTTCCGGGGTACTGGCCATTTGCGCTATGATCCTACCCGGGATATCGGGCAGTTTCATCCTTTTGCTCCTCGGAAAGTACCAGTTTATACTGGGAGCTGTCAGTGACCTGCGGATAGGTATCCTGCTGATCTTTGTGGCTGGAGCAGTTGTCGGACTTGTGTCCTTCTCCAATGTTCTTTCCTGGCTTCTGAAGAAATTCAGGTATCCAACGGTGGGATTGCTGGCCGGATTTATGATCGGTTCCCTGAATAAGATATGGCCCTGGAAACTAACCCTGGAGTATTTTACCGACAGTAAGGGAGTGCAACAACCCCTGGTCGAGAAAAATGTCCTCCCCGACATTTCAGCCCATTCCGGATTTATTCCTGCGGTTCTGCTGATGCTGGCGGGATTTTTGCTGATCTTTCTGCTGAACAGGATCACGAAAAGGAAAACCATCTGAACGATATTTATGAAAATTTACGGTCTCATCGGTTATCCGCTTGAACATTCCTTCTCAAAAAAATATTTCGCTGAAAAATTTGCGAGAGAAGGGATCCTTGATAGTAACTACAGGAATTTTCCCCTTGAGGATATTTCGGATTTTCCCCTGCTTATCAGGAATACCTCCTGGCTGGCTGGGCTCAATGTCACCATCCCTTACAAGGAAAAGATCATCTCTTTCCTGAATGGGCTGGACCCGGTTGCCCAGGCTACGGGGGCCGTTAATACCATTAAAATAACCGACGAACAGGGAGATAAACAGCTCACGGGTTTTAATACGGATGTTTACGGATTCAGTGAATCGCTGCGGCCGGCCCTTGATCCTTCCATACATAGATCCGCGCTGATCCTTGGAACCGGGGGCGCCTCGAAAGCTGTCAGGTATGCCCTCCATGAAATGGGTATCGGGGCGCTTTTCGTAAGCCGAAGTAAGAAGAAAGGTGAAGTTATTAACTATGAAATGCTCAATGATCAAATCGTTGCCAACCACAAACTTATCATAAATACAACGCCCCTGGGCACTTTTCCGGATACCGGCGGTTTTCCTCCGATCCCTTACCAGACGATCACGCAGGAACATATCCTTTATGACCTTGTTTACAATCCCCCCCTGACAACCTTCCTGTCGAGGGGGAAAGAAAAGGGGGCAACCGTCATTAATGGTTGGGAGATGCTGAAACTTCAGGCTGAAAAGGCCTGGGAAATATGGAACAGCTGATCTTTACCATGCAAAAGGAAGAATTTCATCCTTCCCGCGATTACAAAGACCGTAAGTTTCCGGGTACCGTATATCGGTGAGGTATAGTCCTTCGGGCGGTGCAGATGTTGCTGCACGTGAACGGTCGCAGCCGTGAAAAATCAGCCCGAATTCCTCCACGCTGATCTTTCCGCGCCCTGCATCCAGCAGGGTACCCGTGATCGAACGGACCATATTCCTGAGGAACCGGTCCGCCGTGATGGTGAAAATGAGAAAATCTTTCCGGGTTACCCATGTGGCATCGTCTATCCGGCACATATTGGTTTTATTATTGCTGTGCAGTTTGCTGAAGGTCGTAAAATCATGGCAGCCTTTTAGCATCGCTGACGCATGGTTCAGGATACCGGGATCGGGAAGTTTCGGAAGGAAGGCGGCCAGTTCCCGGGCGAAAGGATGTTTCCTCGAAGTCAGGACATACCGGTAGGTCCTGGAAAGGGCATCGAAACGGGCATGGGAATCTTCCGGAACCTGTGTAATATTGTAAATATTGATATCCGGGGGCAGCACCCGGTTAAGCTTATATGCCAGGGTAGGTAAAATTGGCTTACCGGCGTCGAAATGTGCAGTGTAATAGCTTGCATGAACACCGGTATCGGTTCGGCCTGCCCCTGTCAGCCTGATCCTGTTTCTCATTACAGTGAAAAAGGCTTCTTCTGTTTTCTGTTGGATCGACCCTGCATTGGCCTGTGCCTGCCAGCCATGATAATTTGTTCCCTTATATGATAGTTCGATAAAAAAACGCATCCTTCATCCGGAATTAAATCCAAATATATGAAATAGGCAGCGAAAAAATTTTACAGCTCTTAAAATTCATGACTTTTTCCGTCGAATGAAAAATTGTATCTTTCAGCGGGAGGAAACGGGGAAATGGTTTAACATTTTTTAACATGAAATTGCGAATTTTCCTTGCAAATTCAGCGTTTTAGCTCCAATTTTGAAATCCAAAAAACCGGATTTAACAATAATTGTTTCATTAATTCAGACTGAAAAAACAAATGGCTATGATCGAAACGGTGAATATTAAGGAACTCAATGAAAGAATAAAAAAGGAGAGTGAATTTGTGGACCTCATCAACCTTGAAATGCAAAAGGTGATCATGGGTCAGAAAAGACTTCTGGAAAGGCTTCTCATCGGTCTGTTGTCCGACGGGCATATCCTGCTTGAAGGAGTACCCGGCCTGGCAAAGACATTGTCGATAAAGACACTGGCCGATACCATCGATGCTAAATTCAGCAGGATCCAGTTCACGCCCGACCTTCTTCCTGCCGATCTGATCGGCACCATGATCTACAGCCAGAAAAAAGAAGAATTCCAGGTCAAGAAGGGTCCCGTTTTCGCCAATTTCATACTTGCCGACGAGATCAACCGTTCACCGGCAAAGGTTCAGTCGGCTTTGCTTGAAGCCATGCAGGAAAAACAGGTCACGATCGGGGAAACGACCTTCCCGCTTGAAAAACCTTTTCTCGTGCTTGCCACGCAGAATCCGATCGAGCAGGAAGGAACCTACCCGCTGCCGGAAGCCCAGGTCGACCGTTTTATGCTAAAGGTTGTCATCACCTATCCCTCCATGGAAGAGGAGAGAAGCGTTATGCGGGAAAATCTCGGCAAAACGTTTCCGGTCCCTGCAAAAATCCTTAATCCTGCCGATGTACTCAAGGCCCGGGACATAGTGAAAGAGGTGTACATGGATGAAAAGATAGAAAACTATATTCTCGACATTGTTTTTGCCACCCGTAAACCCGAGGATTACGGCATGGCTCAATTTTCATCAATGATCCAGTACGGCGCCTCACCCAGGGCAACGATTAACCTCGCAAAAGCGGCCAAAGCCTATGCTTTCATCAGGCGAAGAGGATACGTGATCCCCGAAGATATCCGCGCCATCTGCCACGACGTGCTGCGGCACCGTATAGGCCTTACGTATGAAGCTGAGGCTGAAAACATCAATTCCGTGGATATCATCACCCAGATCCTGAATAAGGTTGAAGTGCCTTAAAATACCGTCTGCGTCTATGAAAAAAGTACTCCTTTGCGCCGGATTGTTCATTATGTTCTTTGTTTCTCAGGCCCGTGCCCAGCATTTTATCGGAATGGGCAAGGATGAAGTCAGGTCGCTCGCCCGGAAATCAGGTTTTTATCCCGACCATATGACAACCAGCCAGGCATTCAATTACCTGAAATTTGTCAACTCTTCGGATACCAAAACACTGATCGTCTTTTTCTCCGATGATGATTTTTCAACACATACCCGGATGGTATGCGATTACTCTGAATATGACTTTATCATTGCCGATAACAATAAATCATTTTCGAAAAAAGGAAAGAATAAATGGGAATACAGCGTTGGAAACGATGAATTCGAGATCACTCTCGAGGAAAAAGAGTGGTACTTCGTCATGAACGTAAAAAAAAAGTAGATGAAAAACCAGGTATTTTAAGATGGCTGAAGTTGAAACCAAGGACCTCATCCGAAAGGTCAGGAAAATTGAAATAAAGACAAGAGGGCTCACCCGGCAGGTATTCGCCGGTGAATATCACAGCGCCTTTAAGGGAAGGGGAGTTACCTTTTCCGAAGTGCGTGAATATCAATATGGTGACGACACCCGTAATATCGACTGGAATGTCACCGCCCGTTTCAATCATCCCTATATCAAGATCTTTGAAGAAGAACGGGAGCTAACGGTCATGCTGATGGTGGATGTCAGCGGTTCCCGGAATTTCGGGAGCGATGTGGCCCTCAAAAAAAACGTGATCACCGAGATCTCTGCGGTATTATCATTTTCGGCGATCTTCAACAATGATAAGATCGGGGTCATCTTTTTCAGTGACCGTGTGGAGAAATTCATTCCCCCGAAAAAAGGCCGCAAACACATCCTTCATATAATCCGTGAACTGATCGAGTTTCACCCGTCGAGCGGGAAGACTGACATTATAGAACCTCTCAGGTATCTTACCAATGTTATAAAAAAACGATGTACGGCTTTTGTCCTGTCCGATTTCATCTGTCCGCCATTCGAAAATTCCCTTAAGATCGCAGCAAGAAAACATGATATCGTCGCCCTTCACATATACGACCGGCGCGAAACCGAAATGCCCCCGGTTGGTCTCGTCAAATTCACCGATCCCGAATCCGGAAGGGAAAAATGGGTGGATACAACTTCCGGTACTGTCAGAGAAAACTACAGGAAAAACTGGCTTGAACACAGTTCGGCTATCACCTCGCTTTTCGCCCGCTGCGGAGTGGATATGACCTCGGTCGATACTTCTACAGATTATGTCAAACCATTAATAAAGCTGTTTAAAAGAAGGGGATGAATAAGACGATGAAACATTTTTTCCTTTTCACTGCCGGAGTAATGCTGGCTTTATCCAATTTAAGTTCCCAGAATATCAGGGTAAATGCAAATGCCGGTAATGATTCGCTTCTCATTGGTGCCCAGATGGATTTTAATATCGGTATCACGCTGGAGGACGGAGCGGGCTTTTATGTGAACGGTCCGGCTGAAACCGCCGGCGATCATTTCGAGATCCTCGACCGGCAGATCGACAGCAGCCACATGGAGAACAACCTCCTTAATGTGAATTACCGGTACCTGATCACTTCTTTTGATTCCGGCACATTTACCATTCCCTCATACGAAATCGTGGTAAACACGCCTTCCGGCAGGCAGTCCTATTTCAGCGACAGTCTCGGGATCACCGTATATTCGCCGCCGGTGGATACATCGGCCGCAATAAAGGATGTGAAAGCAGTTATAAATACCCCGCTTACCTTCAGGGAGATCCTGCCCTGGGCATCCGGGGGGCTCATTCTCGTAGCCATTGTTGCAGCCGTCATCCTTTTGGTTCGGAAAATGAAAGGAAAGGAACCGGTGAAACTAAGAAAGGTAATCGTCGCTCCTCCCTGGGAAAAAGCGCTTAAGGCGCTTGATCGTCTGAAGGAGGAGAAAATATGGCAGAAGGGCAGGGTGAAGGAATATTATATCCTGCTTTCAAATACGGTGAGGCAGTACGTGGAGGATCAGTTCGGCGTGGATGCTATGGAATCCACAACGGAAGAGACACTCACGAAATTCCGGCACTTTGCTTATGATGACGGCCTTCTCCTGGAAATGCTGGAAGGCCTGCTTAACCTTTCGGACCTGGTCAAATTTGCCAAAGAGGACCCGACACCAAGCGAAAATGAAATGAATTTGAACAATGCATATATCTTCATTGAAAAGACAAAGCCTGCGGATACAGGTCTGAGGACTAATGGAGAGGTATAAAGAAACCCTTTTATGTGGAATTTTGAATTTGAAAACCCGCGCTTGTTATATCTGCTGGCAATATTGCCCCTGCTCATCCTGTTTTATGTTCTGAGGCAATCACAGCGGACAGCCGGGGTACAGATATCAACAGTGGAATTTTTCAGGGATTCGGGCATCCCTTTCCGGTTAATACTCCGGCATATCCTCTTCGGACTGCAAATCCTTGCCCTTGCAGCACTTATCATAGCTTTCGCAAGGCCTCAGAGCACGGAAAACTGGAGTGAAACCACTACGGAAGGCCTTGACATCACCCTTTGCCTCGACGTCTCCGGCAGCATGAGAGCTATGGATTTTAAACCGAACCGGCTGGAGGCGGGTAAGGATGTTGCATCGGAATTTGTGAACGGACGGCCGAGTGATCGTTTTGCCGTTGTGGCATTCAGTGCCGAGAGTTTTACGATGTGCCCGCTTACTTCAGACCGGGCAGTGGTTGTCCAGCAGATCGGCAATCTGAAATTCGGTATGCTGGAAGACGGAACAGCGATCGGGCTGGGGCTGGCCACGAGTGTCAACCGGCTTAAGGAAAGCAAAGCAAAAAGCAAGGTTATTATCCTGCTCACCGACGGGGTGAACAATTCCGGATCCATCGGCCCCCTTACCGCGGCGGAAATAGCAAAAGAATACGGGATAAGGGTATATACAATCGGGGTGGGCACCCAGGGTACAGCCCCAATCCCGGTCCAGACGATATTCGGGCAGCAGATCCAGCAGATGAAGGTCGAGATTGACGAGGACGTTCTCGAAAAGGTTGCCGGAATGACCGGCGGTAAGTATTTCAGGGCCACTGATAAGGAAAAACTGGAGGAAATTTACAACGAGATTGATAAAATGGAAAAAACCATTCTCGACACGCAGAATTATTCCAAAAGGCAGGAGGAATATTTTCCGTTCCTTCTTGCAGGGGTGTTACTGCTTATCACTGAATCAGTCGTGCGTTATACGGTATTGAAAAGTATTCCCTAAAAGAAAAAGTATGTTCAGATTTGCGCATGAGGAAATATTATACGGACTGGCCATCATACCATTGCTTGTAATTCTGTATTTTATTGCAGCATCACGGCGGAGAAAGGCCATCAGAAAATTTGCATCACCGGAACTCAGGGATGTTCTCATGCCCGATGCATCGATTTTCCGTCATAATCTCAGGTTTACCTGCCTGGTGGTTGCCCTGCTCTTCGTGATCTTTGCTCTTGCCGGGCCCCGAACGGGATCGAAACTCAGGGAAGTAAAGAAAAAAGGCAGCGAGATAGTCATTGCCCTTGATGTATCCCGTTCCATGCTGGCACAGGATCTCACCCCCAGCCGGCTTGAGGTGGCAAGGCAGGAATTGGGCAGGCTGATTGACAGGCTTGACGGGGATAAGATCGGTCTGGTGGTGTTCGCCGGACGTGCTTATACACAGATCCCGATCACAACGGATTACGGTGCGGCACGATTATTCCTGAATTCGGTATCGACGGATATGGTTTCGGAACAGGGAACGGATATCGGTGCAGCCATCGACCTTGCGGCCCGCTCATTCTCTCCCGAATCGGAAGCACAACAGGGAAAGGCCAGCAGCCGTTCTATAATTGTGATCACCGATGGAGAAAACCACGGGGAGGGTGTTTTCGAAGCGGCTGAAAGG
Source organism: uncultured Bacteroidales bacterium (assembly GCA_963771005.1). Lineage (GTDB taxonomy): Bacteria > Bacteroidota > Bacteroidia > Bacteroidales > DASQZK01. Next base: position 554,988 of record CAVYRO010000002.1, on the reverse strand, counting down.
GCCAGGGAAAAGGGAATTGTCATTCACTGCATCGGTCTGGGTGATCCGGCCGGCGTTCCTATTCCGGCATCCGGAGGCAGCCATGAATATATCAGGGACCGGCAGGGAAACGTGGTGGTGAGCAAGCTCGATGAGAATACACTTAAACGTATCTCCTCCGTAACCAACGGTTTTTATATCAGGGCGGGGAGGAGCGGAGCCGGACTTTCCGAACTGATGGCAAAGATCGGCGAACAACAGAAAAGTGTGATCACTGCTAAAATCTACAGCGACTATGAGGAGAGATACCAGTATTTCCTGGGCGTGGGCCTCCTGTTTATCTTGATCGCCCTGCTGACCATGGAACGGAGGAACCGTTGGCTCGCCCGGATTAAATTATTTAATCAGTGATGATGAAGATCAGAATACCAGTATTGATCGTGTTACTATGCCTTTCTTTGGCATCGAAGGCACAGAATGAGCGGAAATTTATCCGTGAAGGAGTTAAGGAATACGATGAAAAAACGTTTTCCGAATCCGAACTTGCATTCAGGAAGGCACTCGATGCCGACAGCACCTCGCTTGCCGCCGGGTATGATATGGGAAATGCCCTTTACAAACAGAATAAATACAAGGACGCAGGCGCCATATACCAGAAACTTGCGGCTGAAAGTACTGATATCGACGATGCCACCCGTGCCGGAATCTATCATAATCTCGGCAATTCCTATCTTAAACAGGGCGATTTTGCCAAAAGTATCGAGGCGTATAAAAATGCCCTCCGCCTGAAGCCGTCTGATGACGAAACCCGCTATAACCTTGTTTATGCGCAGGCCAAATTGCAGGAACAACAGCAACAGCAGCAAAAGAACCAGAAAGACAACAAGGATCAGAAAAATAAAGATAAGCAGGATCAGCAAAATAAGGATAAACAGGATCAGCAAAAACAGCAAAACCAGGAAGAACAGAATAAGCAGGATCAGCAGCAACAGCAACAGCAACAACAAAAGGATCAGGATCAAAATAAGAAGGAACAGCAGGTTCCTGTGGATAAAAAGCAATTGTCGAAGGATGAAGTACTGAAGATGTTGCAGGCGATACAGCAGCAGGAACTTCAGACGCTGAAGAAATATGAAAAACAGAAGGCTAATGCCAAAAAAGTCAAGACTGATAAAGACTGGTAAGGAAATGAAAAACAGGATGCTGCATAAAATATTATTCCGTTTTGGCCTCATTGCCTTCCTGGCCGGGATTATTCCGGGAAGGGTGAAGGCACAGAACGGAGGCATCACTGCCAATGCCCCTGCCGTCGTCACGGTCGATGAAGCATTCAGTTATACGATTACCGGCGAGGTTCAGGGAGAAATTGATATTCCGCATGTCCATGGAGTTTATATCTTGGGAGGCCCCAACCAGATGGTCTCCTACCAGTCAAGCAATATAAACGGGAAACTGCAGAACACGCTGCAGGTCACCTATACCTACATGATGAAGATCGATGCCGAGGGCGATTACATCATCCCTCCGGCTACACTGACAGCTAACAATAAGACATATAAAACCAATGAAGTCAGGATCAAGGTTATTAAGGGAACTTCCCATGTGGAGTCAACGGCACCCCAGGGAAAAAGCCTTCCTTCACAGGAGGGCAAACCGGTAATTGTAAGGCAGATACCGTCCAAAGCCAATGTGTATGTAGGCGAACAGCTCGTACTGGCAACCAAAGTATACGTACGGGAACGTCTCCAGATAACAAATCTCAAAACCCCTTCGTATGAAGGCTTTTGGAATGCCGACCTGGAAGCTGATAAGGCTGCCGGAAGGGATGTCGTTAACGGGCTCACTTACAGTTCCCAGATTATCGACCGGCAGTTGCTCACCGCCCAAAAGACCGGTAACCTTAAGCTGGACCCGGTGAAAATGGATGTGATGATCCAGAAAATGGTAAGGAAGAAGTCAAATCCGTTCGGGGATATCTTTGATGATCCCTTCTTCAATAACGCTTTCAATTCTTACCAGACCGTACCTGACAATTTCGTATCAAATCCGGTGACGATCCACGTCAAACCACTGCCGCCAGGTGCCCCTTCGTCATTCGACGGCGCCGTGGGCGACTATGAGCTTCTGGCTTCCCTTAGCCGTGATAGCACCATGGCCAATGAATCCGTAACCCTGAAAGTGACTCTTTCCGGTTCGGGAAACCTTCCGCTCCTTCAACCTGTGAAAGTTGATTTCCCGCCCGACCTGGAAGTTTTCGATCCCAAGACCGATCCGAAATTCAGGAATACCCTTTCCGGGTCTGTCGGTTCTGTGGCCTTTGAATACCTTATCATTCCCAGGAACCGGGGAAATTTCCGCATTGCTCCGGTCGAATTCACATTTTTTGATCCGTCATCCGGTAAATATATCACCCGGAAAAGTAAGGAATTCAACCTCAAAGTCACGGGAGAAAAACCCGGCGAGGGAAGCTCTGCCCTCCAGCAGGTACCGCAGGGATTTTTCAGGGATGAAGTGAAAAATCTGGGTAACGATATCCGGTTCATTAAAACCGGAAATCCCGTTCTCACTAGAAAAGACGAATCATTGCTACACTCACCCTGGATGCTCGTTTTACCCGCAGGTATCATCCTGCTTGTCATTCTCTTCGCTACCCGGCGCAGAAGGGCGAAAAAGCAGGAAGACATCAATTACCTCAGAAACCGCAGGGCCAGGAAACTCGCCATCCAAAGGCTGAAAACGGCAAGGCATCTTCTGGACAAGAATGAGGAGGGCTTTTATGAAGAGATATTACGGGCCTCCTGGGGATACCTGTCCGATAAATTCGGAGTGGACACTTCAGATCTGTCGCGTGAAAGTATACAGGAAAAACTTAACAGATACGGGTTACCTGATGACCTGGAAAAAGATCTCTGGGCACTTATCGATGAATGTGAATTTTCACAATTTGCTCCCGGGGAGGCCGGAGATAAAAATGAAATCTATTACAGGGCTGAAAATATTCTTTACGGGATTGAGGAAAATATCTGAACGAAAAAACACAGACGGCTAAATGCAACCCACATGATTGATGACAACACAAAGCTAACTTTATAATAATCGAGCATGTGGGTTCCATTATACCTTTAAGATCAAAATTATTATATGAAATATTTGGTAATTATTCTATCACTTTCGTACGGACTGACTGCCATGGCACAAGATCCCGATACCCTCTTCCGGAGGGCGAATGATTATTACCAGCATGGTAATTTCGAGGAGGCGGTCAGCCTTTATCTTAAAATAGACAGCCTCGGATACCGTTCTGCTGCGCTATATTACAATACGGGGAACGCCTTCTTCAGATCCAATAAACTTGGCAAAGCCAGGCTTTACTATGAAAAAGCCGCCCTTCTTTCACCGAATGACGACGATATCAGCAATAATCTTTCCTTTACAGAATCCCTTCTTTCCGACCGTTTTGACGAAGTGCCCGATCTGTTTTTCATGCGATGGTACAAATCGGTTGTTTCGCTGTTCCACCCGGGTACCTGGAGTCTGTTTTCAATCGTGCTTTTCCTGCTGGCCATGTCGGGATTCCTGGTTTATATTTTCATCCGGAAAGACAGGTTTCGCCGTACCGGTTTTTATACCGGGATCTTTCTGTTCATCTTCAGCATGCTTTGTCTTTGGTTCGCCTACCAGAGAGACCGGCAGATAAACCACCCGGGAACTGCCATCATCATGAGTCCGTCTATTACGGTAAAATCTGCACCCCGGGAAAGCGGCAAAGATCTTTTCGTACTGCATGAAGGCACCAAAGTGCATGTGGACAATGACCTGAACGGCTGGAACGAAATACGCATAAGCGACGGAAGAAAAGGATGGATCCCTGCAACCGGCCTGGAAAATCTATGAACATTTGGATAGAAATAGCGGATATATCCGGATTTAGCAATGTTATGTCCCTTTGGTGGGAAGAGTGATCGTAAAAACACTTCCCTGCCCCGGCTCGCTCTCTACCCGGATCCTCCCGCCATGCATATTTACAAATTCATTGCAGAGCAACAAACCGAGGCCGGTGCCCTTCTCATTTCCAGTGCCCGGGGTGGAGAATGCTTTGTCAATTCTGAACAGATCGGCCAGGATATGGGAGGGAATGCCTACTCCCGTATCTCTTACAGAAATGGACACCTCCTTTTCGTTTCCTTCGGCTTTCAGACTTACGGATCCACCGGGGAGAGTGAACTTAATGGCATTACTTATGAGGTTCCTGAGTATTGAACTTAAGAGATACCTGTCGGCATAAATGATGTAACCTGATGAAATAACTTCATCGATGTTAATGTGCTTGCTGTCCGTCAGAGTCCGGAGCTGACTGAAACATTCCGTAACAACCTCTCTGATCTCTATATCCTCCGGCTCAAAGCCGATGGATCCGGTTTGTGCCTTTGACCACTCAAGCAGATTATTGAGTAAGGCGAAACCTGAGGATGCCGATTCATATATGATCCGGCTAAGCCTCTTTATGCTGTCCGCATCAGATTCATCTGCAGCCTCGAGAAGCAGATCGGAAGCACCGATCAAACCGTTGAAGGGATTTCTCAGGTCATGGGCTATGATCCTGAAAAAACGGTCTTTCGTGTTGTTCAGTTCTATAAGCTCAGCCGCATTTTTCTGCAGCCGCGCTTCCGAGGCCTTTTTCTCTGTAATATCGAAATTCAGCATACTTATATGTTTCCTTTTCTTCCTGTCCCTGTATGAACTAAGGATGTAAGAGAACCACATCCATTCAGCGGAAGTACCACGAACCTGAAATTCTCCCCGCTGTATTCCGGTGCCGGCTGAAAAAGCTGCTAATTTAACGAGAAACTCCTCCTTCATATCCCCTTGAAGTATTTTGACGATGGAATGGTTCATGAGAAAACTTTTCGTATAGCCTAGTTTTTGAATGAATTGGGGGCTGACATAGCGGAAAATTCCATTTTCATCCAATTCACATATCAGGGCATTACTTTCCTCAAGCAGGAGCCTGTATTTTTCCTCATTTTTCTTAAGTAAGTTCCGGGAATGCACAGCCATGGAAATATCTTCGACTACGGCGCCGATCGCATTTTTTTTATAAAAGAAGGTGCGGATTTTATAATAGTGGCCGTTGTCCGGAATAAATACCTCGGAGTCCACATTTTCGCGTTTCGTGATAACTTCGTTTATCCTGGCCATCATTCTCCTGCAGAATTCAGGGATCAATGCGCTGAGCCGTTTCCCTGGTAACGATTCGGCTCCGTACCCGGATATTTTTTCAAAGGCAGGATTTACCCGCCTGATAATGTAATCGGCCGGCTTTCCATTCTCGTCCGTAATGATCTCGAGAAGGACAAGCCCTTCGATCATCTTGTTGAACAACAGCCTGTATTTTTTCTCGCTTTCCCTGAAAGCATTCGTGACTTCTATATGACTGGTGATGTCCATCGTGGTTCCCACGAAACCGGTAATCAGGCCGGTTTTGGTTCTTACCGGTGAAACATTGTCATGCACCCATCTGATATTCCCCTTCCTGTCCTGGAACCGGTACTCCATTTCCAGTTTTCCACCATCTCTGATCAAATCTTTCCAGGATCTCTCAACCCCCTTTCTGTCGAGCGGGTGAAGCGATTTCATCCACCCGTCACCCTTCGATCTGCCGGGAGTGAGCCCCGACATGACACACCACTGCCGGTTAACATAATCAAACATGCCGGCCTCATCGGTATGGTAAATCCCCGCTGGTGAAAACTCGGAAAGTGTCCTGAATATCTGCGCTTCATTTTCAGCTTTGAGCAAAGCATCGTTCAGCTCCTTTATTTGTAAGGGGAGATGCTCTCCGTCATCCTGAATTTCCGGGATGGCCGACTTTGTAGCAGCCGGGGAATCCTCAGGAACGATGTTCCGTTCACTATACTTTTTATAGCTGTAATACGGTTCGGAGGTTGACTTTTCATCCTGTTTTTTCATGGCAGGAACAAATGAATTGTCAGTCAGAATGGGCTAATCTCTGTAGTTTCAGGTACTCCGGGAAAATCGATCCGGAATTGTATAAGTAGAATTCCTGTACAGATGCTATGAGCAGAAAGATCAGGCTTGCATAAAAACCAATATTAACCTAGTTTTTATCCGAAAAGTTCTTCGTTCATCGAATTGACCGGTCCCTGAGCGAAGCCGAAGGGTCGTCGGGTTTTCTTTCTGATACTAATTAGTAAGCTAATATGTAAATATATACTATTTTCAATGTAAAGTCTATGATTTTCATATTTTTATCACAGGTTGATTAAACAACCACATCGACAGATGTCTATCTGAAACTTTATTGAAATTATTTTTAATTTCCGGAAACCGGCGGAAAGTCCCCAATATCAAAGCTATATTGATAAATCATTCCGGGGATACATATTATACGGATGATCTTCAGGAAATTCCTGTCTCATTTTTTGATGTTGAAGAGCATCATTATAATAAAAAATATGTAATTTTACCGTGCAATAAATCATTACTTGCTTAAGGGTAGCTGATTTATACAGAAGAGGGGAGAGACCAGGCTCTGCGAACCTCTAGCAACCAGCCCGCTTGGGAAAAGGTGCTAATACCTGACCCGGAAAGTTCCGGGAGTTATAAATTGTCGCAAAATTAACGGATAAAGTAGTCAACGGCAATCCCGGCAGATTTGAGGGGTATGCATGAATTCATTATTTCCTGCCGGAGATGCCGGGATTCATTCCCTGGTATGACTCATAGTAATCCTGAAATTGTCCAAAATATGAAAGTAAAAAAATCTTTCGAAGAGATCAATGAGAAAATCCTGAAAGGGGATGCTGTGGTTATGACCGCCGAAGAAGTTGCTTCCATGGCTGAGACCTGTTCTCCGGAAGAAATTGCCGGTAAAGTTGATGTGGTGACCACTGCAACATTCGGACCCATGTGCTCCTCCGGGATGTTCGTGAATTTCGGCCATTCGGATCCGCCCATCCGGATGGAAAGGGTGACCCTGAATAATGTGCCCGTGCATTCCGGAATTGCCGCGGTGGATGTATACATCGGGGCCACGGAAGTAAACCCTTTCAATGAAAAATACGGAGGTGCGCATGTCATTGAATCCCTTATTGCGGGTGAGGATGTACGGCTAAAGGCTTCGGCTAAAGGTACTGATTGCTATCCGGAAACTGAAATTGAAACCAGCATCAGTAAAGCCACCGTGAATGAAATGATCATGTTCAATCCGAGGAATGCCTATCAGAATTATCCATGCGCAGTCAATTCTTCCGGAAGGATGATCTATACTTACATGGGTGCATTGCTTCCGGCTATGGGAAATGCGACATTCTCCACATCGGGTGAGCTCAGCCCCCTGCTTAACGATCCCGATTTACGGACAATAGGTATCGGAACACGCATATTTCTCTGCGGAGCACCGGGATACGTCTCCTGGTTTGGCACCCAGTTCAGGACCACAGGTCCGAGAAATGAATATGGCATCCCCGAAACGAATTCCGCCACACTTGCCGTCACGGGAAACGCGAAGGAAATGAGCACAAAATTCCTGAAAGCTGCATATTTTGAAAAATACGGGGTGAGCATCTTCATCGGGATCGGGATTCCGGTGCCTGTTCTGGATGCGGATATGGCACGCAGGGTTTCCGTCAGGAATGACCAGATCACTGCTACCGTATGCGATTACAGTAAGCCCGGCCATCCGGCTGTGGGGAAGGTGAGATATAGCGAACTATTTTCGGGGAGCATAACCCTTAACGGTAAAAAGATAAGAACAGCATCCATGTCGAGCGTGGCAAAGGCCAGGGAAATAGCGGATGAGCTTAAAAAATGGATCAATTCAGGGAAATTTCTATTAAGTCAGCCGCTTGAAGCCTTTCCCACGGGTACAAGCTTGAATTCACTGGAAAGGAGGTAAAAAAATGAAAAAAAGACTTGTTCTGTCATTTCCGGCCAACAGGGTTAATGTGCCGCTGACCTACCGGCTTATTAAAGACCATGATGTGATCGTGAACATCCTCAATGCAGACATAACACCAGGCCGCGAAGGAAAACTTCTCGTGGAGCTTAAAGCTCCGAAGGAAAATATAGAAAGTGCCGTTGCCTATATCGGGAGCCTGAACATTGATGTCAGCCCGGTAAAGAAAAACATCCTTCTCAATGAAGACGAATGTATTCATTGCGGAAGCTGCACTGCGGTATGCTTTGCCGATGCCCTGACCATGGACAGGGATACCCGCAAACTTCTTTTCCGCCCGGATAAATGCATAGCCTGCGAACTGTGTCTCAAAGCCTGTCCCTTGCAGTTGTTTGAGCTGAATTTCAATTAAGATGTACGAACCCCGTCTTTACCGCAACAGGATGAACCGTGAGCGTTTCCAGGAATTCCGCGTAGTAGCCGGTGAATCGGATCTTTGGATCGGCGTCAGTCCCCGGACATATCGACCGGAAATGGAAGCTTCAGTCCTCAGCTTTGTAACCGGACTTCGGGATGAGCTGATTGCCTATATCGGATCTTTCCCCCAGTTTCGTGATTCTTTTGAGCCACTGGAGATCCTTAAAGATGATCCGGAGATAATCGTGAGAATGAAACATGCGGGCTTGTCCTCCGGCACAGGGCCGATGGCTTCGGTTGCAGGACTGGTTGCCGGGGAGGCGGGGAGGTTTCTTAAAAGTACTTTTAACCCGGAGGAGATCGTAGTTGAGAACGGAGGAGATATTTACGTCGATTTAAAAGAGCCCGTTATGCTGAGCATAGAGGCGGGAAAGAACCGGATGTTCGCGGGTATAGGAATTCGCCTGGTTCCCTGGCTTACCCCCGCAGGCGTATGCACCTCCTCGGGAATGTTCGGTCATTCGGTCTCTCTTGGGAAAGCCGATAGTGTTACCGTAGTTTGCCCGTCTGCCTGTCTGGCCGACGCATGGGCCACTTCGGTGGCAAACCGGATTCAAACGGCAGAAGATGTGGCTGTTACGGTACAACAAGCTTTTTCAGCTGAAATGATTTCGTTGGTCTGTATCAAAGACGACCGGATCGGCATCCGCGGAGAACTCAGTATCGGAAGAATTTAGAATCTGCTTTTCCCTAATGTCTTTTATATTTTTTCGCAACGTACTTCGGAAATTCATGCAGCCGTTGCATCTGTTCCTCCGTAAGATAGGGCTCCAGCCGGGCATGAAATTCATCCATAAGGGAGTGAAATTCCCGGTAGGTTCCTTTTCGCAGGGAATCCGATTTAACGGCATATTCCTCCACGATAGGCATGATACGGTCTTTTTGCTCCCCTGTCGGTTCAATCACGCTGAAGGTCCGGGCTTTGAACGCTTCAATGGAAGACATGCTGTGTACATCGCGGGTCCTCATGTTCGTAATCTGGCTGGAAGTAAGGAAGCCGATCGCAAAACCGGTGATGAGTGAGATGAGAATGGTTAATATAGCTCTGGTTTTCATAGATGATAAATTATGATCCGGCGAAGATATCTCTAAAAACGAGGGATTCCGCCAGGGTTACTTCCATGGGGGAATCCGGTAAAACACAGGATGATTGTTTTCTAATCCGGGTATGCATGATCAGTTAGTTTGAAAGATCAGATAGCTGATGAAATTCGTGTCATCAACCTTATCCGTTCCCAGCAGTATATTCTGATCGAGTTGACCGTGCACAACGAGGATGGTTACCGTAATCAGCACCAGCAAAGCGAGCGAAGAATAGGCAATTTTTGGAAAGAGGGAGGAAAGGTTGTAGTAAAATTCACGCATGGGATCCTTCTCGAGGATATTTAAAAGCCGGGCTGTGACACGTTCGGGAAAGCCTTCCCGGAATGTAAATTGCACTGCACCCATCCCTGCCTTAAGTTTTTTCCACTCTTTCAACTCATGTTCAAAAGCAGGATTCATTTTTTGTTCATAACGGCTGTTGCGGCTTTCAAACCGCAATACCTTTCTAAAAATAAACCTCTTTCCTTTTTTTCTCATGACCGGCAATTTTTATAAATAATACTTCAGTAATTCCCTCAGCTGCTCCTGTGCCCTGTAAAGCCTTGAAAGAACCGTTCCCTGGGGAATGCCGAGCATATCCGCAGTTTCCTTAGTACTGTATCCTTCCATAAGGCGCAGGATGACCACGCTTCTGTGCTTGGTATCGAGTTCCCCGAGGGCTTTCTCAACGATCTCCTTAAGGTCAAAATCCTCACCGGGGTTGTTTTCCATATTTATGAGCCGGGCCGGGATTTCCTCATTATAAACCTCTTTACTCCGGATCCGTTTTAGCCTCTTGATCTCATTCAGTGACATGTTTATTGCCATCCGGGTGAGATATGTCTTAATGCCCGATTCCTGCCTGAATTTCCCGATCGTCTGAAAGAACCTGATAAAAACATCCTGTGCGATGATTTCAGCTTCCGGTGTTTTGCCCAGCATTCCGATCACGACATTCGAAATAGGTTTTTCAAACCGTTTCACCAACTCATTGAAAGCCTTTACGTTCCCATTTTTAATCTGATCGGTCAGATCTTTTTCCGTCAACTGTTTCAATACAGCGATGTTTTTCTTAAAACTTTGACAACCTTGGTAATAAAATTATTCCAATCCGGCAAATTTCATTTTCCAAATTAAGCCAAACGCTGCAATTTTACCTAATTTAGCAGGAAATTTTATAGCGATGAATTCCCTGACATTAACAGTACTGGCTCTGGCTGGTTATGTACTGGCCTACCGGACATATGGCAGATTTCTGGGACGGAAGCTCTTCAGGCTGTCTTCGCGCAATGCAATGCCTTCTCATATTTACAATGACGGTGTGGATTTTGTGCCGACAAAAAAGAACATCATTTTCGGTCATCATTTCACCACCATAGCCGGATTGGGTCCTATTGTGGGACCGGCAATCGGCATCATCTGGGGTTGGTTGCCTGCCTTTCTCTGGATATTCCTCGGTTCAATATTTATGGGTGCGGTACACGATTTTACCACCCTTATCGTTTCGGCCCGAAGCGAGGGCAGGACCATCGGCGAGCTCACGGGAAAACTTGTCAGCCCTTCGACACGTTATGCTTTCCAGTTTATCATGCAACTCCTTCTTTTTATAGTTCTTGCGGTGTTTGCTGCAATCGTTGCCACTCTCTTTATCATGTATCCCCAGTCTGTAGTCCCTGTCTGGTTCCAGATCCCGGTGGCCTTATGGCTCGGCCGGGAGATCAGGAAGGGCAGGAGTGATCTGCTTTATTCACTCCTTGCACTGTTGCTGATGTATGGTTCCATCATTGCGGGGGTTTATTTCCCGGTCGTTTTACCGATGAGTCGTGAAGTGGCGGTGGTTACCTGGTGTATACTGCTGTTTATTTACGTTTTCATTGCTTCCACTCTTCCCGTACAGACACTTCTACAGCCTCGGGATTACATCAACAGTCACCAGCTTATTGTTGCCATGGGACTCATTGTTATCGGATTGATCGTTGCCCATCCGGCTGTCACTGCACCGGCCTTCAACCAAAAGGCCTTTGCCCCGGGGTCGGATGTCCCTTCCCTGGCTCCGATCATGTTCATCATCATCGCATGCGGAGCGGTATCCGGTTTCCATTCACTGGCCAGTTCGGGGACTACGGTAAAGCAGGTGGATAATGAAAAGGATACGCTTTTTATCGGGTATGGGGGAATGCTGACTGAGAGTTTCCTGGCCGTCCTCGTCCTGATGTCCATTGCCGGAGGTCTCGGTATGGTTACCGGTCCCGACGGGAAAGCAGCTGGGGCAGCAGCATTCTATGATCATTACAGTACCTGGGCCTCCGCAAACGGTTTTTCAGCCAAACTTGGGGCTTTTGTGACCGGGGCGGCAAATCTTTTCCGGTCATTTGGAATACCTTTAAAAGTGGGGGAGGCAATGATTGCCGTTTTCATTGTAAGCTTTGCCAATACCACGCTTGACAGCGCTACAAGGATACAACGGCTTTCCCTGCAGGAGATTTTCACGGGAGCAAACGGAAAAACGCGAAGGCCTTTTCATAACCGGTACGTTGCCACACTGGTGATCGTTGTTGCGGCCGCCATTATGACCTTTATCAAACCCGGCGGTCAGGGAGCCATGATGCTCTGGCCGCTTTTCGGGTCCCTGAACCAGCTCCTGGCGGCCCTCTCCCTGGGCATCGTTACTGTCTATATGCGGATCAAAGGCATTAACATCCTCTATGCATTCATTCCCATGATCGTTATGCTGACTCTGACGATATGGGCCATGATCGAAAACCTTTTCGGCTTTATTGCCGGTGGGGATATCGTACTTATCAGCCTTTCCTTCCTGATTCTGGGCCTTACAGCCTGGCTGATGGTCAGTTCCGTATCAGCATTGTTTTTCCGTGAATCGATAGCTCTCGCAAAGGAGGCTGCATAAGATTTAAGGTAATTGCTTCCTGAACGGGGAAGGAATAACTTCTTTTAACGGGTGTTCCTAAGGAAACCGGGTTTTCCCCGGGATCTTACCTGATCTCGAAGGAAGAATAGTTTTTCGGAAGCGAGGTATCGATCCGGATATCGTCGACATGACCCATTCCCGGTCCTTTCCTGCACCATTCAATAAATTGGTCGAGCTGGTCACGGGATCCTTCCGCTTCAATATATACGCTTCCGTCGCTCTCGTTTTTCACGAAGCCGGTAATACGGTAATACCGGGCATTGCTGCGGGCGCTGTGCCTGAAACCGACTCCCTGGACGCGTCCGGTGATGCTGATCTTGTATAGTACCCTGTGGTCCATATGAACTTTTAATTGAACCAGATTATATGCCACTTTGTTTACTAACTGCCCCTAAAAAATAAACGGACAAACCTGGCGGGTCTTTTTTCAAATCTTGAAAATTCTCTGCCAAAATGTAAATCAATTTAACCATATGAAACCCACATGATTGATGACTACACAAAGGTAACTTTATAATAATCGATCATGTGGGTTCCATTATACCTGTAAAATCAAAATTATTATATAATGAAAAAATCAATGTTAAGCTTAGGTTTATTCTTATTGATAACAGTCACGGCCTTTAGCCAGTCATTCTATGATTTTTCCGTTAAGGATATCAACGGGAATGTTTTCAATTTCAACCAGCTGAAAGGTAAAAAAGTGATGATCGTCAATACCGCATCCAAATGCGGAAATACTCCCCAGTATGAAAACCTCGAAAATCTGTACGAAAAATATAAACAAGACAATTTTGTGATCATCGGCTTTCCGGCGAATAATTTCAATCACCAGGAACCCGGAACCAACAGTGAGATCAAGGCATTCTGTACAAAGAACTATAATGTGACCTTTCCCATGATGTCTAAAATATCCGTCAGGGGGGAAGACATGGATCCTGTGTACGAATGGCTAACTTCAAAGGCTGAGAACGGTAAAATGGATTCGGAGGTAAAATGGAATTTCCAGAAGTACCTTGTGAATGAGGACGGGGAATTGGTGAAAGTCATTCCTCCTAAAGAGATACCCGATTCCGAGGAAGTGGTGGCTTGGATCACGCGTTAGTTCAGGCCTGAAAAAACCGGCCTATTTTCCTTACCAGCAATTTAATATCGATGGGTTTGGTAATATAATCATCACATCCGGCTTCCTTGCATTTTGCAATCTCCTCATTGACTGAAAAAGCCGTTTGGGCAATGATCGGGAGTCCGGGCCTGTCTTTCTTTATTTCGATAGTGGCATCATTACCATTCATGACAGGCATCTTGATGTCCATGAGAATGATATCGATCTGGGGAATTTTTTTAGAAAGCTCGATCGCTTCCTTCCCATTTTTTGCCCTCAGTACCTTTGCCTGGGTCTTTTGCAGGACTGCTTCGAGAAACCGGAAATTCAATTCCTCATCTTCGGCAATAAGCACTACTTTATCTTTCCAGTTTATCTCACTGATCCTGCCGGGTTCATTCGTCATCTCTGTTTTCTTTTTAGGAGGGGTTTCATTCGGTATGCTGATCTGGAACCAGGATCCCTTATTGAGCTCTGAACGGACTTTTATTTTTCCATCAAGCTGATCCACGATCTTCCTGGCAATCGTAAGGCTCAATCCGGTACCTCCGAGTTTGGAGAGAGCCTTATCTTCAATTTCTTCGAACCTGTTAAAGATCCTGCGCTGGTCATCATTGCTGAGCCCGATGCCGCTATCGGATACATAGAATTTAAAATATTTGGATGACATGCCGAATCCGAATTCAACCCTTCCTTTCTCTGTGAATTTGAGGGCATTGCTCAATATACTCCCAAGCACCTGGTGCAGCCGGCCCGGATCGGAATAAATGACCTGCTCTGTGCATTCTTCAGGAATATCCAGGACAAGTTCGATATGATTTTTCTCCTTTTCAGCCTTCCGCTTTTCAAATTCCCCGTACAGGTCCATCATGAATGGCTTCAATTGAAAGGAGGTTTTATTAAAGGTGATCGTACCGGATTCCAGCCTGGAAAGCTCGATGACATCATCGACAAGGGAAAGAAGGTAATCACCCTTGCTTTTGATGATGGCCAGGTAATCCTCGGTGTTGGCACTTCCGGTATGTTCGTTTTTAATTAGTTCTGAAAATCCGATAATTGCATTCATCGGGGTCCTTAATTCATGGCTGAGGTTCGTCAGGAAAACAGATTTGAAACGGTTGGCGCTCACGGCTTTATTCCTGGCGCGTATCAGTTCCTTCTCCACCTTTTTCTCCGCTGAAATATCGCGTAAGAAGCCGTGGATCTTCGGCATTTCCCTTTCCAGCTTAACACAGCTTATCATCCGGAAGGTTTTTGTGATCTTTACGCCTTCTCCGCGGATACGGATCCGGAATTCGGATTCAAAAAAATCGTGTACCGATTCCGGGGCATTCAGAAATCTCTCGATCCTCTCACGGTCCTCCTTTTTATAAATCAGTCCGGTTATCTTTGATAGTTCTATATATCCGCTTCGTGTCGTTATCCCAAGAAGCTTAAAACAAACCGGTGAACCAAAGAACCGCTGTTTTTTAATATCGATAAAGAAAAGGCCGGTTTTTCCTGCTTCCTGCAATTCATCTGAAAACCGGAGTCCCCCACCGGGCATTGACCGTACAGCACTTTCGGGCAAAAAATAGAGCAGATTTACCCGCACTCCTTCTTTTTCAGCCATGTCGGAATATAGTATCATCCGCACCTGCCGTCCCCCCGCCTCGATGAGTACGACAGGTATTGCGGAAAGGGCAGGACCGGCATTCAGGCTCTTTTGCAGGGACAGGAGGTCGAGGGCATGAAGGATCCCGGTGACGGGTTTTTCCCTGAGACTCTCCGCCTCATAGCCCGACAGGGAAATAAAAGGAGGGTTAGCGGAAAGTATATTGAAAGTGGTATCGGTTACGAGAACAGGAAATGCTGTGGTCTTCAGTATAGTATATAAGACGTTGCGTAACTCTTTTGGGAGGGATTTCTTCAGTTGAAGCTGCAGATGATGATTATCCTTAAGATTATTCATATACGGCATAAATCAATATGCCGTAAAAATACGTAAAACCCGCAAGGAAGTCAATGCCGATCAGTTAAATGAGAGAGGCAGGAAAATTATATTGTAAATAATGCTTTTTTCATCTTCCACTGTGGTTAACCGCATCGAAAATCTGGTTGTCTTTTTTTTCACAGCGGGTATGGTCACAGGGTCACCGGATTTTATCTTTGGCAGGGCCGGATCGAAAAGAGTATGAAGGTATTCAGGGTAGGTGATACCGGGATTGTCAAGAAGCGTCTTAACGGGGAGCCCCGTTATCTTTTTAGGATCTTTTCCAAACCAGGCGGCGCCCTTCCTGTTAATATAGTGGAGAAGGCCCGTATTATCAAAGCTGATTACGATCTCACCCTCCCGGTCCGTCAGATCGCCAAGCAGCTTTATCTTCATCTCTGCTATATCGTATTTTTCCTTCCAGCCGCGGGTCGTTTCTTCGAGCCTGAGCCGGAGGTCCATGCTCGCGATGCGTAGTTGTTCTTCCTGTTTTCTGAGCTGGTCGGTCTGTTTTCTCCTTTCCGCTTCCATGAGCTTCTCGTTGGTGATCTCGGTAGCCAGGAATATTACCTTTTCCACCTCGTTGTACATATCATTTACGACGGTCCATGTAGCTCTGAACCATTTCTCCCCGTCGAATTTTGTATGCATCCGTATTTCTCCCTGGTAGGGATTGCCGGCTATTACCGCATCCCATATCTCATTGAAACTTTCCAGGTCTGCACGATCCATGAAATCGAAGACATTTCTGCCTTCCAGTTCTTTTAGCGGGTATTTTAAACCGTTTTTGAAAAGCTCGTTTGCACTGAGTAACTTTCCATCTGGCGAGAATTCCGCTTTCAGGTTAAGCCGGTTCAATGCCGCAAGCTGACCCTCGAAGTCAAGGCTCTGCTTTTTCTGCCCGGTGGTATCAATGGCCAGGAAAAGGATCATTTCCACGTCTCCGTCTTCCTTCCTGACACAGGTATAGGTAGCCATTGTCCATAGGTCCTGGCCCTGCCGGGTAATATGTTTCATGTAACCTTCAAAATGTTTACCCCCATGGGCTAGACTTTCCCATATACCGTCAAACCATTCCCGGTCCTTTTCATTGATGAACATCGAGATATGTTTGCCTTCGACCTCCCGGTTGCCTGAATATCCCAGCTTCTTGAGGAATTTGGTGTTCGCATAGAGAAGGATGCCGTTCCTGTCATATTCGGCCCGTATCAGGGTATGGTTTACCGAATTGGTAAAGCTTATAAATTTTTCAGCCTGCATTGCAGCCTGGATCTGAGTGGCCTTGAGTTCTTCCATATTCCGCCGCATGGCTTCCTCTGCCCTGGCAAGGTCGCCGGCCTGTGCCTGGGTAGCCTTCAGAAGAAGCGAAGTCCTGATGTTGTTTTTGATATTGCTCAGGGTAAGGGCAAAACTTTCTCCTACCTGTTCCACAAAACTGATCTCGAAAGGCAGGAATTTCCGGAAAGAAGCCAGTTCGATCACTCCGGCAACCTCGTCCCCGGCGATCATTGGAACCACCAGAAGTTCGTGGGGAGTAGCTTTCCCCAGGCCGGAAGTTACCAAAACATACGAAGCGGGTACATCCGACATATAAACGGTTTTCTTTTCAAGGATGCATGTCCCGATAATGCCTTCCCCCCATTCGATACGCTTATCGGCAAATTTTTTCCTGTCGTAGGCATAGCAAGCGTGCATGTTTATGAACTTTCCCTTTTCAGGTTCATCTTCAACAAGGAAAAAACCACCCTGGTTGGCATTGAGGTATTTTACCAGCGAGCTGATGAGACGGTACGAAAGTTCCCCGAGATCCTCGCTATGCTCACGCAGTATTCCCCCGAACATAGCCAGGCCTTCCGAGATCCATCCCCGCTGATGGTCGTCTTTTTTTCTTTTTTCCTCGTTCTGCCTGTTGATGATCAGGGTATCTTTGAGGTCGTTCAGGGCCGATAGCAATTCATCAGGGAAGGAGACAACCGGATCATCAAATCTTCCTTCAATCAGTGCTCTTGCCATCTTTACCGCCTCGGATTTCCGGCGAAGTTCTTCCCCAATCCTTTCAGAGACATCACTCTCCAGCATGATCCTGCGCCGGTGGATATACCATGAAATCAGTAAGGCGATCAATGGGATAATATCAACAAGGATCAGCCACATATGATCATTATGGAGGCTCGCAAAACCGGCATAGGTAAACTGGATTCCGGCAATGCGATAAACGGCTGTATAAAAAAAAATCAAGATCAGGAAACCTGAAGATAAACCGGTAATGGCATAGGGAAGACGTAATTCGGGCTTACTAACTGACTTCATCTGAACTTTCGGTAATTAAGTAATTGCAATTCCTCGATTCCGGGCAATTTAAGTAAAAGAATTAAATTGGAGCTTAACGAAAAGATCGGTACGAAATTATGCATCAATTTTTAAGTATCTTATCAACGGCCCTTACAAGGGTCTGGATATCCACCGGCTTTTTTATAAATTCGACCGCACCCATTTTCCGGGTTCTTTCAATACTTGGTTCATCGGTAAGGGCGGAAATGACGATCACGGGAATTCCGTTTAACTTTTCGTTATTCTTGATATCTTCAAGGAAGTCAAACCCGCTGATCTCGGGCATAAGCAGATCGAGGAGAATGAGATGGGGTCTGTCCTTCCTGATGATACCCATGGCTTCCTTCGCACTCAGTGCAGTAAGTATCTTATATCCCCTGGCTCCGAGAATGGCTTCGAGAAGAACAACATTTGTATTGGAATCGTCGATGACGAGTATTTTATGAATTTCAGGCATATTCAGTTTTTTCAGGAGGAGTAAATTTAGAATTTTGTGATAAATAATTTTTACTATTTCTGAATATTATTCCACAAAAATACGGTTCACCTGCTCATTTTAGTATGTAAAGGCGGTGAGATGCTTTAGTAAAACCAAGGAGAAATATCACCGGTTTACAGGTATAACATTAAAATCCGGGTTAGCACTTGACTCAAAATATCCATATTTTCTATCCCCGGATCAGTAGAATTGAATGAAGGTAAAAATGGGCACTTCCTTAAATTTTTCCGGAAATTTGCTAATTTTAGTCGAAATTTTTAGGATGTCTGACTTCACGGCTAAATATAATAACGGATCTCCACCTGTTGAGATTCCATTTTCACACCTGCTGAATGAAGAGGAGAAGGGGGAATTAGACAATAACCTGAATATCGTGAAGTTCAGGAAGAAAGATATTATTTTCAGGCAAAATACCCGGACTTCGCATATCATGTTCATTAAGTCGGGACTGGTTAAGATATTCCGGGAAGCGAGGAACGATAAGGTTGTTATTTTGAAAGTCGTCCCGGAAGGGCAGTTCATCGGTCTTATGGACGTTTTTGGTGAATCGGTCCACCGATATTCTGCATCGGCTATTACTGAAGCAGAGATTTGTGATCTTGATATCGGCATGTTCAAAAACATTATGTTGAAAAACGGGCGGTTTGCTCTCCAGTTCCTGAACATCCTGAGCATGGACGGACTCTTTATTTTCGACCGGTTGATGGGCCAGTCGCATAAACAGCTTCCCGGCAGGATCGCCGATGTGATCCTGTATTTTTCAACTGAAATTTATAAAAGTGATACATTCTCTTTTCCCTTTACCCGGAAAGAGCTCGCCGACCTGGCAGGCACAACCAAAGAAAGTTTTATCCGTACACTTACCGAGTTCAGAAACGACAAGATCATTGAACTTGACGGTTCGCAAATCCGAATAAAAAGTATGGATATAATTAAGACCCTGAGTGACCTCGGGTAATAAAATTCTTATCTTTGTCGCCTGTTTAAATGACCTATCTGATCATTTATGAGAAAACTGAATATCTTAATTGTCGATGATATATTTACTAACAGGCTCCTGCTTTCCGAACTTATTAAGACTCTTGGACACGATTCCGCGCAGGCAGAAAACGGGAAGGAAGCCCTGGATTTTTTTGAAAAAACCAATTTTGATCTTATCCTGATGGATATTGAAATGCCGGTTATGAATGGGCTGGAGACCTGCCAGCATATCAGACGGAATTTTCCCGAACACAAAAGACTCGTGCCCATTATTGCACTGACTGCGCATAATCCAAGCCTGTTTTTTGACGATTTCAGCGATGCGGGTTTCGATGAACTTCTCACTAAACCTTATTCACTGGATAAGATCATTGAACTTATAAACACCATTACCTGATATGTTCTCACCGGAATTCCTTACTTCTCCTCTCTTTTCATATGTTGTCCTTCCCCTAATGATCTTCCTGATGCGGATCGCCGACGTCTCCATCGGAACGATCAGGATCATATTCGTCACCCGGGGTAATCGTTTTATTGCCCCAATACTTGGATTTTTCGAGGTGCTCATTTGGGTCATTGCGATCAGCAATATCATGCAGCATTTGAATAACTGGTTTTGTTTTGTTGCCTATGCAGGGGGATTTGCAACGGGTAATTTCGTCGGTATGCTGATCGAAGAAAGGTTGGCCATTGGTACTGTCCTGATCCGGGTGATCTCCGGCAAAGATGTCTCCGGGTTGTCCGGGGCCCTGAATGAAAAGGGATACGGCACCACCACTGTGGATGCGAGAGGGAAATATGATGACGTTAATGTCATCTTCATTATCGTAAAGCGCAAGGCTATTGAGGATGCCATTTCTCTCATAAAAAAATTCAATCCGAAAGCATTTTATACCATAGAAGATATCAGGTACGTCAGTCATCCTGTTCTTCCCCCGGGCGGAAATATATTGCAGAGCCGCAAATTCTACCTGTTTAACGGCTGGAGAAAAGGAAAATAATTTACTGAGCATCCGGGCGGAAAGATCGCCTTGCCGGAATGTATTCAAAAGGATGCCGAATGGCATAAGGCGGAATACTTAGCGTCTTAAGCCTTACCGCTTTTTGCATTCCTGTATTCCATCGTCTTTTCTTGCGATTCATACACGAGATCCATGATCTTCTTCAGCTCTGCTGCATCAGTCACATCAAACTTCTCATAGTCCTGGCTATCCACATCAAGTACACCGCGGATCAGGCCCTCCCTGTCATGCAAGGGAATGGCGATCTCGGATTTTGATCTGGAATCGCAGGCGATATGTCCGGGGAATTTCTCAACGTCCGGAACGATTACCGCTTTATTCCCATTGATAGCCGCCCAGCATACGCCCGTATTTTTGGCCAGTACCTGGCAGGCCGCGGGACCCTGGTACGGACCAACGATGAGTTCTCCTTCATGAAGAAGATAAAAACCGGTCCAGAAAAATCCTTCCATTTTGTGATGCAATATAGCATTGACGGTAGCCATCCGGGCAACGGGCTCGGAAGTTTTCGTAAGTAATTCCGTAAGCTGAAGGTATAGCCTTTGATACCTGGCCCTCTTTCTTTCTGCGTCCATTCTTTTCTTTTCCGGCAAATTTACATCCAACGGGCCCGGGAACCAAAATTTTGTCATTAAATCCGCAAATTGGGGCTTTATCGCTTCCCGGCACATATTTACCGCAGCAGAAGATGTATGATGGTTGTTTTTTATCCCGCTCCAAATTCATAAATTTAAAACCCGGTTGGAAGATATGCCTGCCTATGGCTGGTTACCTATAATACGGGGAATGAATACTACCTCAAAATACATATTATTAACTTTCTGAAAAAAACATTATGACAAATAAGCGAGGTTTCGCAAGCGATAACAATGCAGGGGTCCATCCGGCAATATTAAAAGCTATTACCGACGCTAACGAAGGACATACCATAGCTTATGGCGACGATCCCTATACAAAAAAAGCCGTTGAAACGATCCGGAAAAACTTCGGCCCCGGCACCGAAGTTTTTTTTGTATTTACAGGTACGGCGGCAAATGTTCTGTCCCTGGATGCAATGACCCAGCCGTTCAACGCTGTCATCTGCACCGACAGCGCACATATTCACACGGATGAATGCGGCGCCCCTGAAAAATTCACAGGGTGTAAACTGCTCACCATCCCGGCTCCTGACGGCAAACTGTCGGTGGATGGAATTAAAAAACACATGCATGGCTTTGGTTTTGAACATCATGTACAACCTTCGGTCATCTCGATAACACAAGCTACGGAATTCGGTACAATTTACAGCCTTGAAGAGACGAGGGAGATCTGTGATTTCGCTCACCATCACGGTATGTTGGTGCACATGGACGGTGCAAGGATCAGCAATGCAGCTGCTGCTATGGATAAGAGCCTTCGGGAGATCTCTTCCGGTACGGGGGTGGATATCCTTTCTTTCGGGGGGACGAAAAACGGCATGATGTACGGTGAGGCAGTACTTTTCTTCAACCATGACCTTGCTTACGATTTCAAGTACCGGCGAAAGCAGGGCATGCAACTAACATCTAAAATGAGATTTATTTCGGCACAGTTCAACGCTTATCTCGAAAATGAGCTCTGGAAGAAAAATGCCTCACACGCCAACAAGATGGCACAGCTTCTCTATGAACATGTTTCAGACATCCCTGGAGTTATTGTTACGCAGAAAGTGGAAGCCAACGGGGTATTTGCCATCATCCCACCGGCTGCCATACCAAAGCTGCAAAAGGAATATTTTTTCTATGTCTGGGATGAAGACCGTTCAGAGGTGAGATGGATGACTTCTTTCGATACGACGGAGGAAGATGTGATCCGCTTTTCGGAATTGTTGGCAAAACAGGTCAGGTAACCTGTATGTAAGGAAAGTACCGGATGATCAGGGCAGAAGAAGAGAGCTGTCGCCATAACTCAGAAAACGAAAATCATGATCCAGGGCATACTTGTAGATTCTTTTCCAGTCTTCACCGGTGAATGCGGCGATAAGCATCAGGAGAGTGCTTGCAGGCTGGTGAAAATTGGTGATCAGACCCGAGATCATCTTAAATGAATATCCCGGCGTTATCATTATTGCGGTTGAAGCTTGCAGCGTCGCCGTGTTCTTCTCAACAGCCATCTCATACAGGGCATTTAATGCATCCCGGACGGGAACATCCCCCGGCAGATCCCAGGCTTCCCATTGCGAGAGATGCAGCCCGTCTTTACCGGCTGAACCCTTTAGCGCTTTTACCCCGAGCCAGTAAAGGCTTTCCAGGGTCCGGCATGATGTAGTTCCTGTGGCTATGATCTCCCTGTCTGTACCAGCCAGCCGTCCCAGCACCTCAGCACTGACCCGGAAATGTTCGGTGTGCATGGGATGACCGGCTGCATTTTCATTTTTAACGGGTGTGAAAGTCCCGGCACCTACATGAAGCGTGAGGTATAGACGGTCGATGCCTCTGCGGGCGGTTTTCCGTATAACTTCTTCGGTAAAATGCAGCCCGGCGGTCGGTGCGGCAACCGATCCCTCATTTAAGGAATAAATGGTCTGGTAAGTTTGTGCATCGGCCGGTTCTGCCGGTCTTTTCAGATAAGGGGGAATTGGAGTTTCTCCTGCAGCCTCAAGGATCTCGCTGAAGCTCCGTTCCCCGGGAGTCCAACTGAATTTAATCCTGAATGTATCACCGGCACGTCCGTCGTTTTCTGCTTTAAAGCATGTAATTTCCCCTCCGGTATTTAATTCCATAATAAGCGATTCACCATTATTCCATTTCCGGGCATTCCCCACGAGGCATCTCCAGGTGGTCTTTCCACGGGAAGTGAAAGAAAGCTGATGTTCGGACGGTTCGACAGGCTCCAACAGGAAGATCTCAATGGCCGCACCTGAACTCTTCCGGAAACGAAGCCGTGCATGAATGACCCGCGTATCGTTGAAGACCAGAATATGACGCCTGTCCAGCATCGCCGGAAGACCATGGAAAACAGTCTCACTGATCTCTCCTTTGCGGTAAACAAGTAGCCGTGACTGGTCCCGCTGGGGAAGTGGATATCTGGCTATCCTCTCATCAGGAAGGTCATAGATAAAATCACTCAGCGCTATATGATCCGGTTTCTTCATGTCTTTAAAGTCCGGCAAAATTAACTAAATTTGCGGTAAATTTGAAAGAAGCTCCCTGCCGGGAGAACAGGAGGTAAATGATGAATATTACGAAATTCAGAACAGGGGACAGGGTGAAATTTCTCAATGATATCGGGGAAGGCGAAATAGTGGCATTCACGGATAAAAATACGGCTCTGGTCAGCACCAGCGACGGGTTCGATATACCCGTCCTGTTGAACGAGCTTATCAGGGTTGATAATGGAAAAGTGCAGGAGGAGAGCAGAAAGATAAAAGAAATCGAACCTGAGATTCCTGCCGTGGATCCCGGGGAAGAACGGGAGGATTATATCGTGGAGGATGAAGATATATCCCTTGCATTGCTTTTGGACCGCAAGAGTACGGTGATCAAAAGCTTTCTTATCAATAGTTCCACGTATTACCTTTACTATGTCATTTCCAGGCTACAGGAAGGTGAGGAGGTAATTTTTGCACACGGGAAACTCGAACCCGATACCAAGGTTGCTCTGGGACGACTTGTATCACTGAAGGTTGATGAAGAAATCAAACTGAAAGCCGGCATTCTTTTTTATGGCAACCATTATTACCGTTATATTAAGCCCCTGGCCAAAAACATTACAATCGTCCCTTCCGCTGTCTATTCGGGGGAATTGCTCACGGAAAATGATTACTTCGAGGAGGATGCCGCCATATTTACCCTGTTTTCCTTCCGGGATAAAGCTGAGGAACAGTATACAGACAAACTTATCCGGGGAGATCTCAGCGAGCTCATTGAGCTTAAAGAAAAGAAAGAAAAAAAAGAAGTGGCAAAAAAAAGTGTCAGGTCGCCTGAGATCGAGGAGGTGGATTTACATATCGAATCCCTCGCTGATAATTTTTCCTCTATGGAAAGTGGCGAAATCCTCGAGATTCAGATGGGTAGATTTGCTACGGCCCTCGAGACGGCGATCATCCATAAGATAAGGCGCATCGTATTCATTCATGGTATTGGCAACGGTAAGCTGAAGCATGAGATAAGGCGCACTCTCGACAGGAAATACCCGGGACTGAAATACCAGGATGCATCATTCCGGGAATACGGCTATGGCGCCACCATGGTGATCATACCGCAATGATCATTCTTTGCATAATTTTTGATAATTTTGCCTTGCAGCAGGCTATTCTGTCGCCCTGGTCCAGGATCAGGGAGGAAAGTCCGGGCAACAAAGGGCACCGCACTTCTGAAAGGAAGATGTTCGTGAGGGCATAGCAGCGAAACAGAAAATAACCGTCCCGGGAAGCCGGGACAAGGGTGAAAAGGTGAGGTAAGAGCTCACCGGTCCGGGTGGCGACACCCGGAGCCGTTCGTCTTGCGGGTTGTAAGACCATGTATACCGGCGTTTGAGGGCTGCCCGCCCGAAGCCGGGGGGTAGGTCGCGTAGATAAATGACAGAAATCTGTTTCGGCAGATACAGAACCTGGCTTACGGCCGGCTGCTTTGTTATATAAAAAAGCCTCCCAAAAGGAGGTTTTTTTATTTCTGCGGAGTAAGCTGAAAATTATTCATGTATCCGAAGCCACTTACTGTCTGGTACCCGGTTTTTCGAAAATCGAATCGTCGATCTGCGGATTAATTTCGACATCCTCAATGATGAATTTACTGACAACCTGTCCGTTCATTTTGGTCTCAATTTCAAAGGGCATAACCATTCCTTCCACAGGTTTAAAATCTTTAAAGAGGATGATGGATTCGAAGGGAGCTCCATTCCGTTCCACTTTGGTGTCTTCCCTGAGGATGATATATTTTTTCTTATCGAGGTAAAACAGGAATTCATCACCGGAGGGTTTAATGAGTTTCAGCTTAAAAACGCCTGTGTCATTCAGCTTATCACTGCCTTCAAGGGTCAGTACAAACTTCTTTTCCTCCCAATTGTAGAGATCTCCCTCAATATCGGACATTTGTTCGACCACCCTCATCTGATCAGAATCCAAATCTCTGGGTTCACTGGAACCGGTCCATGGCATGATGGCCCACCCGTTTTCCCCGTCGTAGGCCTGAACAAATTCGGTTCCGTCCTTTATCTTCGCTTCCATTTTAATCTTTTTGGGCCTCTTTTGGTACATTTTCATGGGGATCTCGTTATCCATCTGGATGACCCTTCCTGTCATAATGATGGCATCTGTTTTCTGAAGCTTTTCCAGGCCGATGGCATCATAATACCTGTTAAGGATCATATCCAGATCCTGGGCATGAAGGCTGAGCATGAATAATACCAGGCTCATAAGGGCTATTGTTTTCTTCATGAGATCAATTTATATTTTTTAATTCTGGTTGGTGGCGGGGTTGATATGTGGAATCAGGAATCTTCAATCCGTGATCAGGAAAAATTTACTTTTCTAAATTTACAACAACCTCTCTTATCCTGGTAAGATTTTGAAGCAATTGTTCCAGATTTTTGATATTAAGCATGTTTGCGCCGTCCGACAGGGCTTTTGACGGGTCAGGGTGTGTTTCTATGAAGATACCGTCCACCCCGTTCACTATTCCGGCCCTGGCTATCGTCTCGATCATTTCCGGTTTACCTCCCGTCACCCCACTGAGCTGATTTGGCTGCTGCAACGAATGGGTTATATCCAGGACCACCGGTTTTCCGAAAGCTTTCATAACGGGAATACCCCTGAAATCGACGATAAGGTCCTGGTAACCAAAGGTGGTTCCTCGTTCGGTTATCATCACTTTCCTGTTTCCCGAATCGGTAACTTTTTTAATGGCAAATTGCATCGCTTCCGGTGAGAGGAACTGGCCTTTTTTGATGTTGACAAATCTTCCCGTTTTGGCCGCGGCAACCAGGAGGTCGGTCTGCCGGCAGAGAAAAGCCGGTATCTGAAGGATATCAACATATCCGGCAGCAAGTTCGGCTTCCTCGCTCGTATGGATGTCGGTCACCACCGGCACCCTGAAGGTATCCCTCACCTTCCCAAGCAATTTCAGCGCTTTTTCATCTCCCATCCCGGTGAAAGAATCGAGCCTTGAACGATTCGCTTTACGGTAGGAAGCCTTAAAAATATAGGGGATCTTCAACTTATCGGTGATGCGAATGACAGTTTCGGCCACATGCATCATGATCTTTTCGCTCTCCACGACGCAGGGTCCGGCCAGCAGGAAAAAATTACGGGAATCCGGATGACTTATATTTTCAATTTCTCTGATCAATTCCATAGGTTTATTTATATCGGTTTTTCCATAACCGGTTCAACCGGTCTTTCATTTCATTTTCCCGGCTGTTGATTCCGGGCTGGTATATATCTTTTTCTGTGAGGTCTTCCGGGAAATAATTATCTTCCACGAAATGTTCTTCATAGGCATGGGCATACTTGTAATCGGAACCGTAACCCAGGTCTTTCATAAGTCTTGTAGGTGCATTCCTCAGATGGAGAGGAACGGGAGGGTTGCCCGTTTTACGAACGATGCCGAGGGCTTTCTCGATAGCCATGTAAGCCGAATTGCTCTTGGGTGAGGAAGCCAGGTAAAGAGTTGTCTCTGAAAGAATGATCCTCGATTCGGGGAGACCGATCACATGCACGGCCTGGAAACAGGAAGTAGCCATCAAAAGGGCATTCGGGTTGGCCAGACCTATATCTTCTGCAGCAAGGATAACAAGCCTCCGGGCTATGAATTTGACGTCCTCTCCTCCCTCGATCATCCGCGCCAGCCAATAGACGGCAGCATCGGGATCGCTTCCCCGCACCGACTTGATAAATGCTGAGATAATATCGTAATGCATCTCACCGGATTTATCATAAATGGCGAGATTTTCCTGGATGATCTTTTTTACTTTTTCATCGGTGATCACTGTTTTACCCGGTGCACCCTCGCCCGCTTCCGTATTAACGATAAGCTCAAGCGCATTGTACAGCTTTCTCGCGTCTCCGCCTGAAAACCGGAACAGGGCTTCCTTTTCCTGTATATCGATATCGAGATTTTTCAGATAGTAATCCTGTGTGAGCGCTTTCTGTAGCAGGCTTTCGAGTTCCTCTCTGCCAAGAGGTTCAAGAACGTATACCTGGCATCTCGAAAGGAGGGGGGAGATCACCTCGAAGGAAGGATTTTCGGTAGTGGCGCCGATCAGTGTAACAGTGCCCTGTTCCACAGCTCCGAGCAGCGAATCCTGCTGAGACTTGGAGAAACGATGGATCTCATCGATGAACATCACCGGGGAGGGCTTATTGAAAAACTGCTGCTGCCGTGCTTTTTCAATCGTTTCCCGTATATCTTTCACTCCTGAATTTATGGCGCTGAGGGTATAAAAGGGACGGTCGAGCTTGTTGGCCACAATTTTCGCCAGGGTAGTCTTGCCCACACCGGGAGGCCCCCAAAGAATGAACGAACTTAGGTTTCCGCTTTCAACCATCTTCCGGATAATACCGTCCTTCCCGGTAAGATGCAACTGCCCGGCATATTCATCAAATTCGCGTGGCCTCATGCGGTCTGCCAATGGCTGGTTTGTCATCATTCCTTTTAAATTAGATGTAAAGATAAGAAAGAAGCATTACTTTTTATCAGCACCCTTCATGTATCTGAACTGATCACACTCCCTTAAATTGTAACCATATTTGCCGGATTTCGTTATAAAGGGCATGCTGATACGGCTTTTCCGGAAAGAAATTTGAGGGGTTATGAAGAGAACGCTTACCGGAGGCTGAAGTTGTCCGGATCAACCGGTTCCGTTAAACCTAATTATGACAATGTTATGAAAAAATTACGGCCTGTTATTCTGACCGCAATTCTCGCAGCAGGGTTTGCAATTCCTGCCTGGTCACAAATCAAAGAAGTTGATTTCATCAAAGGAGGTATCAATGATGCCCAGGTATTATTTAAGAATTATCTTTCTCCCTATGCCAATTCCTTTGCTGCAGGGCTGAACGGTGGATGGTACAATTCAGCTAAACCGCATAAATTGGGGGGCTTCGATGTGACGTTTACATTAAATACGGCGTGGGCTCCACCCTCGGCCCGTACCATGGATCTTTCAAAACTCGACATCGGAGCTTCGGTGGAGGGCGATCCGCTGGCTCCCACCATAGCCGGGAAAAAAACGGATACAAGGCCGGACCTTACATACCTGGCACTTTATGATAACAACGGGACCACCGAGGCGGTGACTCTCGCCCAGTATAAAGCTCCCAACGGGACAGGGATCAACTTCATCCCACTGCCCATGGCTCAGCTGGGAATCGGGCTGCCTTTCGGATCCGAAGTGGCTGTCCGTTATCTTCCCAACCTGGATTTCGGAAGTTACGGAAGCATTGGTCTGTGGGGCGTCGGACTGAAACACAGTATACTTCAGCATATTCCGGGCCTGAAACATTTGCCGGTGCTCGATGTAAGCCTCCAGGGAGGTTATACCAACCTGAAAACCTTTGCCAATGTCAATTTCGAACCCGATGCATTCGCCCTGGATCTCACTTCTGATCCCCTAATGTTCAAGGATCAGAAGATCCAGCTCGGCGTGGAGGCCTGGACAATAAATATTATAGCCTCACAAACCCTGCCGGTGATATCTTTTTATGAAGGCATTGGGTACAGCAACAGCAAAGCCAATGTAGGCCTTTTCGGTAATTTCCCGATAAGCAGGCTGGAAACTGAGATCACAAGCCCCTACGCAGGTCAAGTGGTTGTTACCGATGAAGATGTTAAAAAAGACCCCTTTGATGTGACCATTCAGAATCATAAGGATCTGCGCCTGAATGCCGGGATGAGAATTAAACTGGGAGTGCTGACCATTCAGTTCGATTATACTAAAGCCAATTACAGCGTTTTTACCACGGGACTGGGAATCAGTTTTCGATAGCCAAAAATCAATTGAACCTTTGTCCCGCAGGTGTAAAAAGCCTGCGGGATTTTTTTTTCATGCATCTAAAATTTAATTCAATTGCATTGAAACTGGTATACATACGATTATCACCGGGCATATGGAACAATGCTCCTGACTCGATGACCCTTCGGCTCAGGGATCGGTGACTTCATTCATCGAATTGACCGGTCCCTGAGCGGAGCCGAAGGGTCATCGAGTTTCCTATCTCATACTAATTAACCTTTATTTTCTTTTCCGGTTTGAAGGGATTGTTTGTAATTTTACCTTCTGAAAGGTTGTCATCATTTTCCCGGAGGATGTACAGAACACAGATTCTGCCGGAAAGTAAAATGAGGTGTAATGGAACCGAAGCATGAAGTGAAATCTCCGAAAACAGCAGGACAGTACCGTGCATTACTGAAAGTCTGCAAGGCGGCTCTTTCCACACCTGCTGAGATGAAGTTGCTGCGGAAAGCTTTTGAAATGGTAAGTGAGAAAAGTGACGAGATCCCTCAGCGTCACGGTGATTTTGCCATTGTGCATGCTCTCTCCGTCGCCCATATTGTGGCCACGGAGATGGATATGGCCACAACCAGCGTAATAGCGGCCCTTTTCACGGGTTTTGTAAATCATAATGACATCTCAAATGATCTGATCAGGGTCGGATTCGGCGAGAAGATCGCCGGGATCACCGGCAGCCTGGAAAGGATATCCAGGATAAAATCGGAAAAAACTTCATCGCAGGCCGAAAACCTGAGGAACCTTATCCTTACACTGGCAAAGGACGTCAGGGTCATTTTGGTGAAGCTAGCCGAGCGCCTTTACATGATGCGAATCCTCGACCGGTTTCCGCAGGAGACCCAGATCGAGATCGCTTCTGAAACCAGGTATATCTATTCACCGCTGGCCCACCGGCTGGGACTTTATAACATGATGTCTGAACTGGAGGATATCACTATGCGGTACCTGGAGCCCGATGCTTATCATATGATCGAGAAGAAACTCCAGGCTGCACGGACGAGACGCAACCGGTTCATCAGGGATTTTATAGCTCCGATTGAAGCAGAAATTTCTGCCATGGGACTGAATGCCGGGATCAAGGGCCGTACCAAGGCTATCTCTTCCATCTGGAGAAAGATGAAAAAGCAAAAAGTGGATTTTGATGAGGTTTATGATAAGTTTGCCATCCGTATAATCATCGATTCCCCGCCTGAACATGAGAAAGCCGACTGCTGGCGGGTTTATTCGCTCGTGACGGATCACTATAAACCGAATCCGGAGCGGCTGAGAGACTGGATATCCATGCCTAAAAGCAACGGGTACGAATCACTTCATACAACAGTTGTAGTCCCCGGAGGTCACTGGGTAGAGGTTCAGATCAGGAGCCGCCGGATGAACGAGATCGCTGAGAAAGGTTTTGCAGCTCACTGGAAATATAAGGGTATAAAAGGGGAAGCCGCTATTGATGACTGGCTTATAAGGATCAGGGAACTCCTTGAAAATCCTGAAAACGAAGCCCAGAATCTTCTTGATGATTTCAAACTAAGCCTCGAAAACCAGGAAATTTTTGTGTTTACCCCACAAGGCGACCTCAAGAAATTTCCAGATGGCGCCACAGTGCTCGATTTTGCCTTTGATATCCATACCGCGGTCGGCACAAGTTGCGTGGGCGCACGCCTTAACGGAAGAAATGTACCCATACGACACCGGCTGAAGAACGGGGATAAGGTGGAGATCCTTAGATCCAAAAACCAAAAACCCAGTAGTGACTGGCTGAATTTTGTTGTCACTTCCAAAGCCAAAGGCAAGATAAAACTGGCGCTAAAGGAAGAACGTCTCAAAGAAGCCGATCATGGTAAGGAAATCCTCAGACGTAGATTTAAAAACTGGAAAATAGAGTTCAACGATCCCAATATCAGGAAACTCCTAAGGCATTATAAATTCAATGATGCCCTCGATCTATATTATGAAATTGCACGGGAGAAGATCGATCTGCTGGCGATCAAGGAAATCCTGACCAGCGAAAAAGACCGGCTGGATTCTCCCAAAACCACTCCCATAGAAGGAGAAGCCGTTGAAAAGCTTATCAGGCATGCGCAGGCGGAGGCCGATGATTATCTTATCATCGACGACAGGCTTGCCGGCGTCGATTATAAACTGGGCAAATGCTGCAATCCCATCCTGGGAGACGATATCTTTGGTTTCGTTACCGTAAGCTCCGGCATCACCATTCACAGGATAAACTGCCCCAATGCACACCAGCTCCTTAATAAGTACGGATACAGGGTTGTAAAGGCCCGGTGGACAAAATCCGGGAAAGACCGTTATTTTCTTGCGAGGTTGAATATCACAGGGATCGACGATCTGGGAATCGTTAGTAACATTTCCGAGGTTATTTCGAAAGACCTCAGGGTAAATATGCGCTCGTTACAGATGGATTCCAGCGACGGCCTGTTCGAAGGAACGATCCAGATTTATGTACGGGATACGGCACATCTTGATATCCTCACCAAAAAACTCGCCCGGGTGAAGGGTGTAAATTCGGTAAAAAGACTGGAATAGCAACAGAATTTGGTGATTTGGTGAAGTGGAAGAGGAACACGGATTTGACGGAAAAATACGGATTCCGATGGCTATCGGAACGGGTTTAGTTTTTCAAGATTGTTTGAAATGGTTTGAAATGGTTTGATGTGGTTTGATGTGGTTTGATGTGGTTTGAAATGGTTTGAAGTGGTTTGAGAATGGTTTGGAATGGTTTGAGAATGGTTTGAAATGGTTTGAAATGGTTTGATGTGGTTTGAAATGGTTTGAAGTGGTTTGAGAATGGTTTGAAATGGTTTGAAATGGTTTGATGTGGTTTGAAATGGTTTGAAGTGGTTTGAGAATGGTTTGAAATGGTTTGAAATGGTTTGATGGTGGTTTGAAATGGTTTGAGAATGGTTTGATGTTGTTTCAGATTGTTTCAATGGTTGCAGGTTGTTCGTCTTAGAAGATCTTTTCCCCGGAGGGGATCCATTGTATTAGCCACGGTTACGCCCGTGGTAAGGAGGACGCATGCATAGAAACCCTGGAGGGGTTTAATAATTATGTTTCAGGTAGTTAGATATGTTAAAATCTTCATCCGTGATTATCAGCACAAATCCGTGAAATCCGTGTTCCTCTTCCATTTCACCAAATCACCAAATCACCAAATTTTTCTGTGATAATCTGTGGTGAAACTCCCTAAAACAACCTCAAACCACTTCAAACCATATCAAACCACCAGAAACATCAAATTCGTGACTGTTCTGCAGGCCCCGGAATATGCCGTTCATGTAATTTTTAAATATCTTGTAACCCTCGTTTAAGGTTCCCGTAACAGGAATATATCTGTACTGCCTGAAAAAAAAGAACAGACCAATGACCAGGATTTACGTCATATTCATTCGATTTACCGCCTTATTCTTCTGCTTCGGCTTTTGGATCATCCTTTTCATTCTTCTTCATCATTGAAGAAAATCTTTCAGCGATAATATCCCCGTTTAAACCTATCAAGTTGTACCTGCCGGAATGCCTGTCTTATATTCCTACACGCTAAATTCATCTGCGTTTTTGTTTTATAAGCCTGTCTATGCTAAGGATACCCGGTCCTGCAGCGAAAATAAAGAGAAATATAAAACAATACAGCACTGCCAGTTCTCCATGGTTGAGCAGGGGGAGAAAAGCTGCGGATGCATGCTTGAACCAATATGCATAGGCCATTTCTCCAGATGCAATGAAGGCAGCGATCCTCGTAAGGAAACCGGTCATGATCAGCAAGCCCCCGAACAGTTCGATCCCGCCCCCGATAACCAGTATATAAAGGGGGATGGTGCCTCCGGAAGGTGGAAAATTCAAAATTTTCTGTGATCCGTGCCAGAAAAACAGAAAGCCGCTTATGATCCTCAGTAGGGCATAAGCATAATTCTCAAATTTCTTCATATCAAAGTGATGAAATGCCCTTGGCTGCAGTTCAGAACTGATTGGGGGGAGTGGAGGTCACCGGGGGATTTTTGTCGAAATTCAGCATCCAGTGCTTCCCGAATTTGTCGGTGAGCATACCGAAAACCGAACCCCAGAATTCTTCCCGGAGCGGGGAATCGACGACGCCCCCACGCGAAAGTCTCTCAAAAGAATTTTTAATCTCGTCTTCACTGCCAAAATTCAACAGAAGGGTCACAGCATTCCCCTCCCTGAATTCACCACTGGTAAGCATGTCCGAAGCCATAAGGACAAAACCATCGTTTGTGAGCGAAGAATGCATGATCCGGTGATGTGAGGCAGGCGCGTTCTGATCGGCTACCGGTGAGTCTCCGACCGTTTGTATATCGAGTTCTCCGCCAAGACTGTCGCGGTAAAATTCCATGGCTTCACGGCAATTGCCGTTGAATGTAAGGTAAGCTTGTATCTGTGCCATAACCGAAGGCTGATTAATAATCAAATTATCTTTAGTAACAGGCCTGTTTATAAATTTTATAACACGTGGTCAAGCCAATTGTTAACCCGGAAGAAGAAATTTCCGGCCGGAAAAGCTATGAGATCTGTTTTACCGGTTTTTCTGAAGCATCATATTTATCTTATACTGAAGGCGATATAACTATCTCCCGATGGTGTGCCCATTTTTCCTCCCCCGCAGGCGATCACGACAAACTCTCTTTTCCCCGCCCGGTATACCGCAGGTGTGGCATAGCCGCCTGCAGGGAGTTTATATTTCCAGACTTCTTCACCTGTTTTCTTATTGAAAGCCCGAAAATAACCGTCCTTCGAGGCCCCGATGAACAGGAGACCGCCGGCCGTGATCACAGGTCCTCCGTAATTTTCTGTCCCTGTCTTTGGGATCCCCCTCTTTGTAAGTTCCTGAAATTCGCCAAGGGGAACCTGCCATACGACCTCCCCCTTATTCAGATCGATAGCGGTAATCGTGCCCCAGGGTGGTTTTACAGCCGGATAACCATCCTGGTCCATGAAACGATTGTACCCGGTGTGTGTATAGGGAATTTCGAATTTATTGATCTCCCGGGAAGTATGCTGTGGATCATACTCTGTTTTTTTGCCTGTTATATAGGCAATGATGGCAAGTTTATCCGTTTTTTTGAGGTTTTTGAAAGACGGCATAAACCCTTTTCCTGTATTTATCAGTGTAAGAATTTCCTGATCCGTATACTTATGGCGCACTGAGGTTAAGGGTGGGTAGACATTGCCCGGAAGTCCCTTCATATCTGTGCCGTGGCAAATGGCACAGTTGATGAGGTAACTCTTTTTTCCCGGATCTTCATGCCTGTCCGTATTATGATCGATCTTTACCATGGTCAGGATCCAGGGCATGATGCTACCGTTGACATAGAGTATCCCGGAAGCGGGATCAAATGCGGCGCCTCCCCATTCACCTCCTCCGTCAAATCCCGGGAATATAACTGTGCCATCCGTGCCGGGTGGGATAAACTGACGTCCGGTGCTTACACTGTCGAGGATCCCGGTCACATAGCTGTTTGCCTGCGGGCTGATATTGGTTGCATTTTCCCGCGTCAGGCTCTGTGGAAATAAAGGGGGAGGCTTGACAGGGAAAGGCTGAACCGGCCACGTTTCCTCACCTTCAAGATTTGAAGGGGGAACATTGATCTCTTCTACCGGAAAAATAGGTTGCCCATTTTTCCGGTCAAGAACGAATACAAAACCGGATTTGGTGATCTGAGCCAGGGCTTCCGTTTTCTTTCCTTCATGTTCAATGGTAACAAGGTTGGGAGGGGCGGGAAGATCCCTGTCCCACAAATCGTGATGAACGGTCTGGAAATGCCATATCCTTTTACCCGTGGAAGCATCCAGGGCCAGGATTGAATTGGCGAAAAGGTTTTTTCCCTTGCGGTTGCCTCCCCAGAAATCAAAGGCGGCTGAACCGGTGGGAATAAAGACAATCCCTCTTTCCGGATCGAGACTCATACCTGACCATGCATTTGCACCGCCGGCTGTTTTCCAGGCTGTATCGGGCCATGTATCATGGCCGAATTCCCCCGGCTGTGGAATGGTATGAAAAACCCATGCCAGTTTACCTGTGGTTATATTGAAGGCACGGATAAAACCGGGCGCCGCCCCGGCAGTTTCCATTACCCGGGACCCGATAATAAGAAGGTCTTTGTATACGATTCCGGGCGAGGTGGCCACAACATACAGGTTCTCAGCACCGGGTCCGAGCCCTTCCTTCAGGGACACCGTTCCCGAGTCGCCAAAGGAAGGAACCGGCATTCCCGTTCCGGCATCTACGGCATACAATGCGGGACCGGCTGAAAACAGGATCCGCCTGTCTTTGCCTCTCTGCCAGTAAGCTACCCCGCGGTTCACGTTCATGGCAAAATTAACACCGGGGTGAGGATCAAATTCCCACAGCTTTTTTCCGGTGGCAGCGTCAAGGGCAAAAAGCTTGAGCCTGGGCGTCGTGCCGTAAAGGATGCCATCTATGATAACCGGATTGCACTGGATCTGGGTATCATTGCCCGAGACATCATCACCGCAGTGAAATTCCCACGCCGGTTCAAGCTCTGCGATATTTTCTGTATTTATATCATCAAGAGGGGAGTACTGGCTGCTGCTGTTCCCGCCAAGGTATACCGGCCAGTTCTCGCCGGCTTCGGAGAGATTTTCAACGCACCCTGTAAGCAGAAAGCCCTGCATGAGGAACAAAGGCATCACAACCCGGGATCCGGTTTTCCTGATCCGCTTTATCATCATAATGGATTTGATTTATCCCTGAATGGGAAAGGGAAATTTTACACTGCAGGCTGATTCCTGCTGATAATGTTCTTTTCATAGGCATACCGGATCATGGCAAGAAGATTGCGTGCTCCGAACTTCTCCATGATATTGCGTCTGTGAGTCTTGACAGTATTTTCACTGATCCGCAGGATACCGGCGATCTTATGATTGGTCTCCCCGTCGACGAGGAGCTCGAGGATCTGCTTTTCGCGGTAAGTTAGAAATTCATGATTATCGTGATTCAGATCCCGGAAATCGTCGAGAAGCATCTGGGAGATCTCCCTGCAGAAATAACGGTCGTTCGAGCTGAGCCGTGAAAGACCTTTAAGTAACTCGTCCTTGCTGCCACTTTTAAATATGAAACCCGCTATCCCTGAATCTATAATATTTTCTGTAAGTCCCTTTTTCATCTCCGATGCGATGAGAAAGACTGGCAGCCCGGGATATATTGAGCGTAAACTGTCGATATTCCCAATAGTGACTGTACTTGCCTGGTCAACCTCAAGAATGATGATGTCAGGGTGACTGACTGAAATCTCGTTAATGGCCAATCCGGTGTTATCAGACATTCCGGAGATGTAGTATTCCTCTTCCCCGGCAAGCATTGAACGCATCCCGTCACAGAATAATCTTTCAGCGTAAATGATGAAAATACCCGTTTTTTCAGCGGCCATTTTAATTTCTTTAAGAGGTTCAAATTACCAAAATAACTCATGAAAAAAAAGAGGAATAAGGTTGTGCCTTAATCTAATTTTAATATAATAACAGATTTAAACATTTCATTATTAATGTATTATAATAAATATTCTTACGAAAATCTGATTTTGACTATTTTATCAATGCACTTAATTAAAACATGAACATGATAGGATATTACACAAAGAAAATTCCGGTTAATCTTTCTTAAATGAACAGATATGAACCGGTAGGGGAAAATGACCGCCTTTATATGATCGTGGGAATTTATCAGCGGCTGCTTTCCACCGTTTCATATATTGTACTCATCTATGAAACAATGTCTTTTGTCGAAATTAATTCTTCTTTACATCACTTCTTCGTTACTTTACATCAGGGAGTATATTTTCGTCCGATCCGTCACTCTTTCAATCCAAACCTATGAAAATAAAAGCTATTTTCTTATTTTCCCTGCTACTGATGGTAGTTCTTGGCGGCTGCATCGTTAAGTCCCTTCATCCTTTTTACACGGATGATGAAGTCATTTTCAGCCGTGACCTCCTGGGCAGCTGGATGGATGCTGACAGCCTGACCTGGGAATTCCGTCAGTTGAAGTATTCAAAGAGTTTTCTTGGAGCCGATTCTCTCGTAAATGCCTATGAGGTAAAAAATATCAATGAATACGGTGATTCTTCGTTCCTCATCGCAACACTCTTCCGTATCGAGGAAAATTACTACATCGATTTTTTTCCGTATGAAGGTACCGGCGACGACTCACCCGTTGACTGGCATTGGATACCGGCTCATTCCCTGGCACGATTATATATCTGGGGTACCGGGAATTTTACCTTCTTCTGGTACGATCAGGACTGGCTCAATGACCTGTTCGATAACAACAGGATAAGAATTGCACATGAGGTGGTAAGGACAGGCATTAAGCCATCTGATAAAACCCTCATTCTCACTGCCACTTCCAGAAAGCTGCAAAAGTTTATCCGGAAATATGCGGAGTCCTATCATTCTCTTGGTGATCTTGATCAGTCAAAGCTTAAAAGCAATCCTGACCGGGAATTTGTATTTCGCTATATGAATGATTACCTGGAGAAGGAATCGGATAATAATACTTCTGTGGGAAATACCGGCATGGCGGTGAACCTGGTAAGGGCAGAATAATGATTTGAAGACAAATTCATTTCATCATCTTCTCCTCCTCCGGACAGCAGCGCCGCTCCCTGCATACGCACTGACTCCGAGGATAAAGCCCAGCCAGTACCAGAACCCTGTATTGTTCAATGCATACAAACCGAAGTTCATCCCGATGAGTTTACTGACCAGGGCGAAAGGGAAAGCCAGACCATGAACAATTCCCATAAGAAAACCGTACCGGGTTTCAGTATCCCCCGGAGGTGCACATGAATCCAGGAGGAACAAAATGCCTAAAAGGATGAAAGGCAATGTCCGGTTAATTGCGGGTACCGATATTTTCATCATTGTGGTGTTTATATAAATGTAAAGATACCATTCCACCGGCAGTAAGTCAATGAAGATTTTGGTCATAAACATTCAGTACCCTCGCCTGTTTATCTTTTTTACAGCATGTTCCCTCTAACCAAAGCATTTCATGCACCCGGAAATACCCCCATATAAAGCTTCCCTTAACGCTCCGCCGTGTACCATCTGTTTCCGTTACTATATGTATAGATGCATTTTCTTATTCCTTCTGGTTCTTACGCCCGGGAAAATTTTTTGCCAGGTTAGCGGCCGGATACTTGATTCAGGCAGCAGGGAACCCCTGGAAGGAGCCATTGTTCAGGATGGCATGGGATATACGTCGGTCACCGGAAGAGAAGGAATGTTTACAATTGAAAAAGACACCGCGAAAATTCATTCCCTTTTTATAACCTGTCCCGGATACCAAAGAAAGCATATAATTTTATCAGCGGGCAAACAGGGTATTACCATCGAACTTCAACCTGTCTTCAGGAATATCGGGGAAGTGGTGGTCACTTCGCCTGCCTTCAGCAGCAGGCTTAATTTCAGTTCAGGAGCAACAGCCATTCTTCCTGCCAGTCTGATAGGCCAGGACAATGGGGTTTCTCTATCCTCCTCATTAAACAAACTTCCGGGAGTATATATGGCAGCAGGTACCTATAGTACCAACCGCCTCATAATTCGCGGTATAGGCAGCAGGACACCCTATTCAACCAATCGTATCAGAGCATATTACGGGGATATTCCCCTCACTTCGGGTGACGGCACAACCACCATTGAAGATATCGATGCGGCTGCTGCCGGAAGGATTGAAGTTATCCGGGGACCGGCATCGGCCATTTATGGATCCGGGCTTGGCGGGGTCCTGAAGATTTTTCCGGGATATCCTTCAGCGGAAGGAATGAATACTTCACTGACCTCCGAAGCCGGATCATTCGGCACTTTCCGCAATGTAATATCCTCCGGTTTTAAAAACAGCCGTTTCTCGACCCAGGTGGTCTATAGTAATACGGAGAGCCATGGATACCGCGAAAACAGCAGATATGGCAGGAACTCCTTTTATTCCGCTTCCTATATTCCCGGAAAGAAAAACGACATAAACATTCTCCTGCTGTATACAGGTATCCAGGCTCAAATTCCCAGTTCGATCGATAAAACGGCATTTACACAACATCCTGCATCTGCCGCCCCCTCCTGGTTGGATGTGAAGGGACATGAAGAGGACCGCCGCTTCAGGGCCGGGGTCACCCTGAACCGGCACTTCACAGGCCATCTCACCAATAAATTCACCATTTTCTCCTCCCTCGCCGGACATTATGAATCAAGACCATTCAATATCCTGTCCGATGCGTCCCTGAGCGCAGGCATCAGAGAAATGCTACAGGGCAGGGCCGGAAAAATTCGATGGAATGCTGGCACGGAAATGTACACTGAGAACTACAACTGGCAGATTTACGGGACACTTTCAGGAAAACAGGGGAAACTTCAGCATGATTATGCCGAAAACAGGTCCTATCTGAATGTTTTCAGCCATGCTGAATTTCCTGTTTCGCAAAACACGCGCTTTGAAACCGGATTAAACCTGAACTTGCTTAGGTATGCTCTTACCGATAAATTTACAGCTGAGAATAACCGG
The DNA here is from genome assembly GCA_963771005.1 of uncultured Bacteroidales bacterium. Lineage (GTDB taxonomy): Bacteria > Bacteroidota > Bacteroidia > Bacteroidales > DASQZK01. The sequence continues at coordinate 515,179 of CAVYRO010000002.1, read as the reverse complement.
AAAGGTTCTTACATGTATAACCCGGTTCTCAGTCCCTATGCCGGCATAAATTATCATCCTGCTGAAGGAATATTTATTTATGCTTCAGCGGGTCATGGATTTTCAGCTCCGTCGCTCGAAGAGACATTGCTGCCACAGGGTATCATCAATCCGGACCTTAAGCCGGAGGAAGGTTGGAATTATGACATGGGAACAAGAGGCGACCTATTTTCAGGCCGGCTTTTTTATGATCTATGCCTTTACTATATGCGGTTGAACAATCTTCTCATCACAAAACGGCTTTCCGAAGATACGTTCACAGGCATCAACGCCGGAAAAACGGGTCACGCCGGGATAGAGATCTTTCTGCGGGCAGAGGTTATCCCGGGCAACGGCGACGAAAATGCGGCTTTAACTCTCGGAACCTCCCTAACCCTTTCGCGAAATCATTTCATCGACTTCACGGATGATGGCAAGGATTACTCCGGGAATATTCTTCCCGGAATACCAGGTAACATTTTCAATATATATCTCAACTGGAAAACTCCATCCGGTCTGGAGTCTTTCATCAGCCTGAACCGGACAGGGAGCCAATTTATGAATGACCGGAATGATGGCGTTTATGGCTCATATGAATCCCTGGATTTAAAAGTATCCTGGCATATGCCGGTCCTGCGACAAAGGATAAAACTTTTCGCCGGCATCAGAAATCTGCTGAATGAGAAATATGCTTCCATGATCCTGGTCAATGCCCTGTCAACGGGAGGGAACAGCCCGAGGTATTATTATCCCGGAGAGCCGTTTAATTTTTATTTCGGACTGAAATTTACAATGTAGCCGACAGGCATCTCAAATTGAAAACCTGTTAAAATATCTTTCTCTTTTTGGAGAATTAATACGAACCTGGGCATTTACTATGTTGTTTATGGATTTAAGAACCTGCGTGAACCATGCAAAAAAGAGGGTCCAGAGGTTCATACAGTCTTTTTACCGTCTGTATATGAATAAGGGAATTATTCCGTTATACATTAAAATAATGCAGAAACAAAAACAGCGGTTCTGTCGCAAAGCCGGTAAATTCAAACTGCAGGTCGACCATGCGAATGGATTTGGGTAAGAGGAAGCAGCGAAAAAAAGAAAAAAATGAAGAAGATCCCGCTTGAAATTAAAGTAGGCTTATTACTTATAATCACGGTGATCCTCATGGTCTCGGCCGGTTTTCTCACCTACAGGAATATGTCATCCATGGTGTCTTCCATCCTGAAACAGGCTCGCCCCGACCTGAGTCTTATCAACCTTAAAGAGATCTCATCAAACGTCACAGATGCGGATAACAGTGTCAGGCTTTATATGGTCACGGGAGATGATGAATATCTCAGACCTTATTTTAGGGTTATTTCCGGAATGGACAGCAGCGTCAACCTGTTGTACCGCTATAATGAAAAAAACCCCGGACAGCTTCCGCTCATTGATTCGGTGAGCCGGCTGATCAGCAATAAGATCGAGGTATGGGATCAGCTTCTCAATATCAGGAATGATACCAAGGTCACCCGTGCCCTCGACCTGCTTTCCCGGAAATTCCTCACCGAACCGAAAAAAGATACCACGGGTAACCGGAATGAGAAGAGCAATATAATCAAGCGTTTCTTCAATCATAAGAGTGAGAAGGAAGTGCCTGCCGGCATTGAGCCTTCAGCATTAAAGGAAGAACTTTCACAAATCGAAAAGCTCCAGGCCAGGGATTCCATCGAGCAGGTACAGTTGCGGAAGCGTGAACTTAATCTCGTTCAACAGGACAGGGAACTTTCGGCCAGCCTTGCATCGCTCATCACCACCATAGAAAATGATGAAAAAATCCACTTTGAGTGGAAGGCACACGAGGCAGATCTATCAGCAGGACTGACATACAGATATCTGATCATTTTTGGGATCTCGGTCTTCCTGCTCCTGATGATCGTTCTCATCGTCATCATCAATTATGTCAGGAAGACAAATGCTTCAAGAGCGGCGCTCACCAGTGCCAAGACCGAGGCGGAGAACCTGGCACGGGCAAAGGAAATATTCGTAGCCAATGTAAGCCATGAGATGCGATCTCCTATGAATGCCATTTCCGGGCTCTCCGAACAGCTTCTCGGGTTTCCTGTTGATGAGAAAATGCATGAACAGCTGACTGTCATCCGCAGATCATCGGATCATCTTCTTGGGGTAATTAATGAGATCCTCGATTTCTCGAAGCTCCAGGCAGGGAAGGTCATCATTGAGAAAGTGGACTTTTACCTGAGCGACGTGATTGAGGAAGTGATTCAGATCAATCAGGTTCTTGCACAGAAAAAACAGGTTGAGTTAAAACACAGCCTTGATGAAGAAATTCCAGATGTCCTTTCAGGAGATCCGGTGCGCCTGAAACATATCCTCCACAATCTGCTGAGTAATGCCGTAAAATTCACAGAAAAGGGTTTCATCTTACTTGATATCAGGAAAAAAGAGTCCCTGAACCAGCAGGTAATTCTTGAATTTTCCGTCAGCGATACCGGTATAGGGATCGATAAGGAGAAACTCGGGGAGATCTTTGAGGCGTTTCACCAGGAGGAAACAAGCACGACCAGGCACTATGGCGGCACAGGACTCGGTCTTTCCATCGTGAAACAACTGGTTGAACTCATGGGAGGAAATATAAGGGTACAAAGTGAGAAGGGTAAGGGTTCCCGTTTTACGGTCAGCTTACCCTTTGCCACAGGCAGTATAAAAAAACAGCGTAAACGGAAGGAACCGCACGAACCGGGAGAGATCCCTGATTTTGGTGACCTTTCCGTTCTGATCGCTGATGATGAAGAATTTAACAAGGTCCTGTTACGGATGATCTTCAATAAATGGAATATAGTTTTCCGGGAAGTTTCCAACGGGAAAGAAGCGGTGGATGCTGCAGCACAGCAATCTTTTGACCTTATCCTGATGGATATCCGCATGCCGGTGATGGACGGGATAACAGCCACCAAAAGAATAATCGAAAACAGTTTAAACGGGAAACTGCCCCGGATAATCGGAGTTTCCGCAACAAGTACGGTACAGGATTTGAAAAAATGCCGGGAGGCCGGTATGACCGATTTTGTCTCCAAACCCTATAGGGAAGAAGCCCTGAAAAAGGTAATGATGCGCGTTGCAGGAACTTCCATGCACAAGTCCTCTACCATACCCCGGGATAAGATCGCTGCCCCTAACCAGAAACGAAGGCTCGATCTAAAAGAACTTTACCATTTGGGCGATGGAGATCAGCAATTCATATACGATCTCCTTACTATTTTTGTCAGAAATTCCGAAAAATTACTCGGGACGATGGAGGAATCGCTCAAAAATGAGGAATGGGAAGCCATGGCCGACGCCGCACACAGGCTTTCTTCACCGAGCCATCACCTGAGAGCCTACCGGCTTCATGAATTGCTCAAGACTATAGAAAATTCAGCCAGAAATAAAATAAATATTTCGCAATTACCTGCTTTGCTTGCTGAAGCGACGGAAGAAAGGAACGACATCGTCATGATGATCAAGAATCATATGACCGAGCTCAAAAAATTAATTTAAAAACGGCCGTCCCTGCTTTCCTTACGTATGATAGTGAAAAAGCAGATTTTTGCACTTCTAAAAAATATGAGTAAAAGATCATTTAAAATATTTGTTGTGGAGGATGATGACTGGTATAACCGCTTACTGGTCCATAATCTCTCCCTTAATCCCGATTATGAAGTCGTCAGCTTTTTCACAGGTCACGATTGCCTGGCCAACCTCCACCAGGAACCGGATCTGATCACACTCGACTACCGGCTTCCGGATATGAACGGAATCGAAGTACTGAAAGCAGTCAGAAATGAAAATGAAAATATCCAGGTCGTCCTCATATCGGAGCAGAGTGATATTGAAGTGGTCGTAGATCTTTTAAAAGAGGGCGCCTATGATTATATCGTGAAATCCAACGACATTAAGGAAAGGCTGCTTAATACCGTGGCTAACATCAGGACACGTTTTTCCCTTGAAAACGAGATCTCCGCACTGCGTCGTGAGGTTCAGAAAAAGTACAGCTTTCAGAATACGATCATAGGGAACAGCAAGGCCATCCGCAAGGTTTTTGATCTCATTGACAAGGCGGTCCGGACGAATATAACCATTTCTGTTACCGGTGAGACGGGAACGGGAAAGGAGCTGGTGGCAAAGGCCATTCATTATAACTCATCCCGTAAAAATAAGGCATTCATTGCAGTCAATGTAGCAGCCATGCCCTCGGAACTGATCGAAAGCGAATTGTTCGGGCATGAGAAAGGCGCTTTTACCGGGGCCGCTTATCGCAGGATCGGTAAGTTTGAAGAGGCGCAGGGAGGAACGCTTTTCCTCGATGAAGTCGCCGAGATGGAAAAACCCTTTCAGGCAAAATTGTTAAGGGCATTGCAGGAGAAAGAAATTATCAGGGTAGGCAGTAACAAACCAATTAAAACCGACTGCCGGATCATTGTTGCCACGAATAAAAATCTCCAGGAAGAGGTGAGAAAAGGGAATTTCAGGCAGGATCTTTACTACCGGCTTTTCGGGCTGACAATCCCGCTTCCCCCGCTCAGGGAGAGAGGTAACGACATTCCGCTTCTTGCCAGCCATTTTATTGCAGGCTTTTGTAGTGAAAATGACATTGAAATAAGGCATCTTTCCCCTGGTTCCATGAACAAGCTCATGAGTTATTCCTTCCCGGGGAATATCCGGGAGCTGAAATCTGTAGTTGAACTCGCAGCCACACTCGCGAACGGGCCGGAAATCACCGAAGACAATATCCTGCTTGGCTCCCATGATCACACTCCCGGGTTCGTGACCGGCGAAATGACGCTCAGAGAGTATGAAAGAAATATCGTTTCCAGGTTCCTCGAGAAGTACGAAAACAATGTTAAAATTGTAGCGGAAAAACTCGACGTGGGTATGTCAACCATTTACAGAATGCTGAAAGAGGAAAAAAATTAGCACTCCATCGCCTTTTCATTCTATTTTACAATCCCATCTTATTATCATTTTGATAATATAATTCTCAATTTGACAAAAATTGAGATTCTCCAAAATGTTATTCATCTGATTATCAATAGGAAAATATGAAATCCTATTTACGGCATGTATTTTGGCCTATTTGAGCGAGCTATTAATTCCCAAAGATAAGAGATGAATTATGTCAGATTATAAATCGGTTGTCAAAGAAGGCAACGAATCGTTCCTTCTCAAGCCGGTAATTAAAGTCACAGAGTCAAATTATACAACCAAATAAGGAGGATAAGATTATGGAAACAACGAGAAATAACGACAACAACAACAACAACACAACCAGAAGAACAAATTACTCTGTCCCGCCACGTAGAAATAACCTGCTGATCATCACCGTTGTCATTGCCCTGGTGGCCGTGGCCGGATTTATAATTGGCGGTATCGTGATTCACAACAAAAATCAGCAATACGCAGAGTTAACGCAGAAAAAACAGGCCCTTCAGGATTCTGCCATGTACCTGTCGACTAATCTTTCGGCAAGGGATTCATTAGTAAATGAACTGATGGTTGCTTTCGATGAGATCGAACAGAACCTTCAGCAGATCAAGCAGAAACGTGAAATGATAAGCGCCAATTCAGATAATCCCGAATTCACAAAAGATAAAAAGGAAGCTATCATCAAGGATATTCAGATGATGAATACCCTGATCTCGGATAGCAGAAAGAAGATTGCCCAGCTAAACAATAAATTGAAAAATTCCGGCATCCAGCTGGCTGAAATGCAGAAAAAGGTAGATGCGATGAATGGGATCGTTGATAAACAGGAACAGAACATTGCTTCCTTGAAAGATTCCCTTTCGACACGGGATTATAAACTGGCCGAACTTAATGACAAAATGGGCCAGCTCGAAATGAATCTGGATATGCAGGTTGCCAAAGTCGACTCCCAGCGGAATGACATGCATAAGGCATACTATACCAAAGGAACCTACAAGGAGTTGAAAGAAAAGGGCGTTCTTGCCAAAGAAGGCGGATTTCTCGGGCTCGGTCAGAGTACAACGCTCGCTTCTGATGTCAGTGCAAATGATTTCACCCAGATAGACATCACGAAGACGGATACAATTCCCGTTCATTCGAAAAAGGTGGAACTTATCACCGAACATCCGAAAGGATCGTATAAACTCATTGAGAATGATGGTGAGATTATGTGCCTGGCCATTCAGGATCCTTCCGAATTCTGGAAATTATCGAAATACATGGTTATTGAAACCAAATAAGAATATTTGAACTTTTGATTAGGTTGTTTTTCGTTGACTCGCGGTCATGGTTTCTGTCAGAGGATGGAAACCATGACTTTTTTTATACCCTGCCTTCATTTGTTAGTATCGGCTGTTTTTTCCGGTGAAACCTTTGGCGGACGGTAGATCTCAGTAATCGCAAAAACTCCTGAACCCGATATTTCATTCCTGATCACTCTATAGCCGGATTTTCCGGCAATGACATCAGATCCGCCTTCCCTGCCGAATGAACGGAAATTCCGGTAATGGGAAGCTCCTGCCATTCTTTCGGCGAGATGAACGCCGGCTCTGAAGAAACCGGAGGCAATCGGTTCTGCATAATCTGCGATGATCAGACGGGGGGATATACGCAAGGCCTCCGAAAGAATCCCGGCCCGGCTGTTGGAATCAAACTGATGAAATGCCAACGACATTGTCGCAAGATCAAACTCGTCTTCACCGAACGGGGAAAGATCTGAAGCATCCGCCACATAGAATTCCGTATTTTCGAATCCGTTTTCTTTTTTTTTATCCCGGGCATAATTTATCATAGGTTCATAAATATCCACCCCCACAACCTTACTGCACCGGGCTGCAAGCATGAAGGCCAGGTCACCGGTTCCGCAGGCAATATCAACCACCCGGCTGCCAGTATCCGTGAGCCGGATCACATGGTTCCGAAGATTTTTCAAAAGAGGATCGACCAGGGCTTGATACATAAAAGGGCTCAGTTCCATTTTGCTATTATTTCGTCGGAAAAAAGAATTTTCGCCATCAGGCTTTGTGAAGTTCATAAAGGGTGATCTCAGGCGGAGTCCCAACCCTGCCCGGAAAAGCAATAAAGCCAAGACCTATATTAACATAAAGATTCTGCCGGCCTTCGGTGTAAAGCCCTGCCCATCGCGGGTATCTCAGTTTAACCGGACTCCAGCGCCAACCTGGGATCCTGAGTGCGAACTGCATACCATGAGTGTGCCCGGAAAGTGTCAGATCGATTTCCGTATCCGGACGCACCTTTGCATCCCAGTGAGAGGGATCATGCGAAAGAAGAATCTTGAAGGGAATATCTTTAACAGGCTCCCATGCTTTCTGAAGATCACCGTACTGGGGAAAAGGAGGAAGCCCCCAGTTCTCCACTCCGATGAGTGCAATTTCCTGGTCTCCTTCACGAAGGATCACATGCTCGTTCCTGAGTAATGTAAACCCGGCCTCCTTCTCAATCCGGAAAAGTTTTTCCATATTCTCCAGGTGTGCTTCCTTACTCGGCCAGTTATAATATTCCCCATAGTCGTGGTTGCCAAGGATGGAATATTTTCCTTTTCGGGGTTTGATCTCCTTAAGCATTGGAAGGAAAGGATCGGCTTCGATGGCCATTGTATTCACCAGATCGCCTGTAAAAAATACATAATCCGCTTCCAGGTCATTGATGAGGTTAATGGCTGGCTTCAATCTTTCGGGGAATGGAGCAAAGCTGCCGATGTGCAGATCGGAGAATTGTATAAACCGCATTCCGTCAAAATTTTCCGGCAGGTTGGGAAAATTAAGCTTCACCCGGGTCACCGTATAATTGTATTTCCCGAAAAAGATCCCATAAAGGAAAGATATGAAAGGAACAGATGCGAGCAGAATGCCGAGTTGGATGAGAAATTTGGACCTGCTTATCTTTGCAGCGCCATCAGAAATGGCACCTCCCGCCGGGAACACCGATGCAATGAGCCATGAAATCAGGTGGCTTACATCCTGGATGAGCTGAATGGCATTAAACAATAATTTCGGAATGTACAGTACGAGGAAGAATCCGAAAAAAACGGTCACATGGCGGAAGGTTACCTGGTAGGAATAGGAGTTAAAGCTCATTGCTATCCAAACCGTCCATACCATGGCAATAAGGCTGATAACCCAGAAAAGGGAATAGATAGCCCATTTCTGCAAGTGATCAACCGACGATGATAAATGAACAATTCCGCGAAAGGCATAAACATCGTTAAGTAGGATGAAGATCAGAATGATCACGATGATCATCACGGGGTTATCTCTCATGGGGTTCCGGGTTTCGATGATAATGCATATTTTAACAAAATGACGCGGATAAAGTTTCTGACCTGATCAAACAATTATGCGGCCACTCTTCTTCCGTATCCCGGCAGGTAACGGGAAATAAAAATAAAGCTTTTTCTCCGGATAACCTGCCTGAAGTATATATTATGCTACATTTCCCGGGAATATTCGTTGGCTGTGCCGGAAAATCGATCACCAGGTACAGGACAAATGTTCATGGCGATTGATCCTGAAATTTGATCGGGATGTTCATCGTTTTAATTTCTCCCTGGCCAGGTATTTAATAGTTAGACCCTGAATAATGATTGAGAAGGCAACCACGAAGTAGGTGAGCGTCACCCAGAGATCCTTATGGGTCTCTGTTGTAAGGGATAAAGCAAGCGCTACTGATATGCCCCCCCTGAGTCCGCCCCAGGTAAGCACGATGATCGTACGCATGCTTATACTCCTTCGGGTGATGCGTACGACCTGTGAGGGAATCCATACAGAGACAAATCGTGTCATAAGAACAATAACGATGGTGATCATCCCGAGCAGAAAGTAATTATGAACGAAATTAATGTTAAGTAGTTCAAGGCCAATGAGCAGGAATAAAATACCATTCAGAATGTCATCGATAAGCTCCCAGAATTTACTGATATTGTCTCTCGTAGTTTCTGACATGGCGAGCCGTTTTCCCCGGTTGCCGATGAATATACCGGCGGTCACCATGGCCAACGGTCCGGAAACACCGACTTTACTTGCCAGGGTATAACCTCCCATGACGATGGCCAGGGTGATGAGAATCTCGACTTTATAATTATCGATAGATTTCATAAGAAAGTATCCCCCGTAACCCAATAAAAGCCCGAGTATAACTCCTCCAACGGCTTCCCGCAGGAACAGGCCGGCAACATTCAGGAAGGTAACGGCATCCGGATTTTGAGCAACCTGATGTAGGGTGATGAAAATAACGACGGCAACACCGTCATTGAAAAGAGATTCACCTGATATTTTGAGCTCGGTGGACCTGGGTATATTCGAATCCCGGATAATGCTCAGGACGGCGATGGGATCAGTGGGGGAGACGATCACCCCGAAAAGGAGACAATGGACATATGTGATATGCAGGTTAAACAGGGCAAGGAGATAAAAGACTGCCGTTCCCACGATAAAGGTTGAGAGCGCAACCCCTATGGTGGAAAAGAGCAGGACCGAAAGCCTTTCCTTATGTAGATCGTCAAATTCAATATGTATGGCGCCGGCGAACAGGATAAAGCTCAGCATGGAGCCAAGCAGGAGCTCCGAAAAATCGATATTATCGATGAATCCGGAAATATTTTTCAGGATCCCGGGGACAAAACTGCTGACGAGAAGGAGGATCAGTGAAAAAACAAAGGCAATAAGCATGATGCCTATGCTGGCGTTAAGCTTTACGAATTTTTGATTGAAATAAGCAAACAGGGCTGTGGTGACAATGAGCAGTGAAAAAGCATCATAAAAATTCATACCCCTTGGATTATATTGATATCATATGCACAGGCAGAGGCTGCTACATGAATGTCAATAGTAAAATGCCAGTAAGGGATAAATTGTTTTCTACCGCGATCTTTTGTTCCTGAAATTCCGCCCCGGACCGGAAAACTGCCTTTTAGGCCTTATGTTCCATTCGGGTCCGGCTCCGAGCCCCGCGGGCAGTGGAAGTTTTATGACCTCATTGCCGATCAGTTGCTCGATCTTACGGAATTTGTACATATCATCCGGATTGATGAGCGTAAGAGCCACACCGGTGGCTTTGGCCCTTGCCGTACGCCCCACGCGGTGAACGTAGTCTTCGGCGTCTCCGGGTGCATCGTAGTTAATGATCAGATCGATATCCTTGATATCAATGCCGCGGCTGAGTACATCGGTTGCGATGAGAACCCGCGTTTTACGCGCCATAAAACGTCTCAATACTTCCTCGCGTTCCTTCTGTTCGAGATCCGAGGAAATGCCTTCCACCGTATAATCTTTGTTTCGCAAGGCACGAACGATCTCAGATACTTTTTTCTTTGTCGAGGAAAAAAGAAGAATGGTTTTATATTCGGGTTTGTCATCAATGAGATGCTGTATCAACGGTATCTTTTGATTTTCAAAGACCGGGTATACGGCCTGTAGCACTCCTTCGGCAGGCTTGGAAAGTTCGATGTTGATCTCGGCCGGGTCGACGAGAATATGTTTTGCCAGCTCCCGTATTCTCGGGGGCATGGTTGCACTGAACATCATTGTCTGCCGTTTTTTGGGGATGTGGCTGATAATTCGCTGGATATCTTCAAAGAAACCCATATCGAGCATTCTGTCTGCCTCATCAAGAATGAGATGTTTCAGTCCGCCGAATTTTACATAACCAAGATTGAGATGGGAGAGTAACTTTCCGGGGGTGGCAACTACGATATGGATGCTTCCCATTAAAGCCCGGCGTTGCGGTTCCCAGTCACTGCCGTCACTACCCCCGTAAACAGGGATGGAGTTCACTCCGGTAAAGTAGCTGAACCCCTGGATTTGCTGATCTATCTGCAAAGCCAGTTCACGCGTAGGTACCAGGATGAGGGTGTCGATACCCTCAAATTCATGGTCGGTAAGCGTATGCAATACGGGAAGTATGAATGCGGCGGTCTTACCGGTCCCTGTCTGCGCAGAAGCGATCAGATCCTTTCCGGCCATGATCTCGGGTATCGCCTCTTCCTGGATCTGCGTAGCTTTCTCGAAATTCATATAATGGATCGCCTCCAGGAGCTTTTCGTTCAGTCCGAATTCATCAAATGTCATACAGGTCCGTGGTATTATAGTAAAGCCGCTGTCAGGAGAAATTCCAGCCGGTTATCTAAAATTTCTGCAAGTTAGCAAATTAAATCATACGATCGTCCTGTGCCAATTTCAGTTTAACACAGGTAACCTACATTTTAGCAGAATAACAATACATATTGTCAGAAGTTGACATCCGGTCATTCGGGTGTGTCGGGAAGATTATCTCCGAGCGGGTGGCTGCCTGCACCCTCGAAGCTAATCTCCACGGGTTTAATGGTACCGTCTTCGTTAAAATACATCCTGTCGATGCATACGATCCTGTGGTTTGGATCAGTATGCCCTTTTGGACGGCAGTGGTAAACAATGAACCAGTCGTCGGTTTCCGGGATGTTCAGAACGGAATGATGACCGGCGCCCGTCGCAACGGCTGTATCCTGCTGCAGTATCTTTCCGATGCGGGTAAAAGGTCCCAGGGGCGAATCCGACATGGCATAGGCTACTGAATAATCCGGCCCGGTCCAGTCCCCTTCCGACCACATGAAATAATACTTGTCATTCCGCCTGACCATGCAGGGTCCCTCCACATAGCCCTCCGGAGTGATCTCCCTGTAAAGAGACCCGTCGGGAAGGGGTTCAATATCAAGCAGGTCGGAGCTGAGATGTACCACATTACAATGACGCCATCCACCATAATACATATAAGCCGAACCGTCGTTATCGATGAAAACATCCGGATCGATTGGCTGTGCACCATTGTGAAACTTACCGATCAGCGGTTTACCTGTCGCATCAACATAAGGACCTCCCGGGTTGTCTGCTACCCCCACTCCGATACCGCCCACTTCATTATCACTTTGAATATCATTAGCGGAAAAGAAAATATAGTAGAGATTATTGGCAAATACAGGTGATGGCGCCCATAGTGCCCGCTGTGCCCAGGAAAAGGCAGCTGCATCCAGGACATGATCATGTTTTGTCCATTTCACCAGATCGGTTGAGGAAAAAGCATCGAGGTAGGTCTGTTCATCATAACCGGACGAAGTGGTGGGATAGATCCAGTACTGCCCGCCGTATATAACAACACCCGGATCAGCATACCACCCGTTAAACACGGGGTTCCCGGATTCCACGCTGAGATCTTTCTTCCGGTTATTCTTACACGATACGGGCAGTATCAAAGCCGGGATCAGGATTGCTGACAGGATGAATTTACTTCGCATTTCGGATAGAATGAAGTTTCTCAAATCCGCCTGAAAATAAGAATTTTAAAGGAGAAATGAAAGGCGCAGGTCCGAAAAAATATCCCTTTTGCAACGGAGTTCCCTAAAAAAGCACCCGGCATTATTTTTTAATCCGGAAATCGCCTCCAGGCGGCCAATGAATCCGGATCCCTAATGAACATTTACAGATCTTTATATCTTTATTATAAGGAATGAAAAATGAGACAGGAGATGGGAAATATAGTCCTTTATAATACACGGAGCAGGGAAGAGCTAAGGAAGAAACTGATGTCGGAAGAATTCAGGAGGCTGACGGTCTCTTTCTACAGGTATGTCGAAATCGGAGACCCTCAACAGTTCAGGGACACCCTGTACCGTGAATGGGCAGATACCGATTGCCTTGGCCGGGTTTATATCGCCCGCGAAGGGATAAACGCGCAGATGAGCGTTCCGGAACATCATTACGAAAAATTTCTTGAACAGCTCCGGGCTCACCAGGACCTGGCGAATATACCCGTAAGGTGCGCACTGGAAGATGACGGCAGGTCATTTTACAAACTGACTGTAAAGATCAGGCCGAAGATCGTGGCCGACGGGCTGGATGAGAATGAGGGAGACATCCTGAATGCCGGACCGCATCTCACCCCACTGGAATTCCACGCTCTCGCCGGGAAACCCGGGACTGTGGTTGTCGATATGAGGAATCATTACGAAAGCGAGATCGGACACTTCCGCGGTGCATTATGCCCCGATGCGGATACCTTCAGGGAAGGACTCCTCATGATAAAAGAGATGCTCAAGGATAAAAAGGAACGGAAAATACTTCTCTACTGCACCGGTGGGATCCGTTGCGAGAAAGCCAGCGCCTATCTGCGACATCACGGATTCCCGGATGTGAACCAACTATACGGAGGGATCCTGGAATATGCTGCGGAAATAAAGGAACATGGCCTGGAATCGCATTTTACCGGGAAAAACTTTGTATTCGATAACCGGCTGGGTGAAAGGATCACCGGCGAAATTCACGGCCATTGCCAACAGTGCGGTAAAAGTTGTGATCATCATTCCAATTGTGCCAATGACGATTGCCACCTTCTCTTTATCCAATGCCCGGAATGCCGTGATCATTATGAAGGATGCTGCTCCCGCAAGTGCCGGGATATCCTGCATATGGAAAGCAACACAAGAAAGGAGTACCGACAGCTGTACCATCAAAAATATTCTGAAAGCAGGATCTTTAAAAGCAAGCTTCGCAAATCAGAAAATTTACGATTGAAAGCCGGGATGAAGGATCAGTTTCTCACCTCCGGATCCTGACCTGAAGATCCGGATAAACGTTAAGACGAAGAATAAAATGGGTTTTTGGCAAACATCATCCGGGCCGGTCATAGCTCTGGCGCCGATGGAAGATGTGACCGATACGGTATTTCGGGAGATCATCCTTTCTGTCTCGGATCCCGCCAGGCTTCATGTGGTATTCACCGAATTCACCTCGGTTGACGGGCTCGACCATGAGGAAGGCAGGGAGGCGGTCTCACAGCGTCTGAAGGTCACGGAAAGCGAGAGGGCATTGCTGTCAAGGAAGGGAATACGCCTGGTTGCCCAGATCTGGGGTTCCGATCCTGAAAAATTCTACCGGGTATCAAAGATGCTGGACAGCGAGTATTTATTCGACGGGATCGATATAAACATGGGCTGCCCGGTACGGAAGATCATAAAACATGGGAGCTGCTCGGCGCTTATTACACAGCCTCGTCTTGCAGCCGAGATCATCGAAGCCACCCGGGAGGGATGCAATTTACCGGTTAGTGTAAAGACAAGGATCGGTTTCGACCGGGTGGAGACGGAACCGTGGATTTCCTGCCTGCTCGCGACGGGAGCGGAGGCAATTATCATCCACGGGCGAACTCAGAAAATGCTTTCGGAAGGAAGGGCCGACTGGGACGAAATTGCCAAAGCTGCCAGGTTGAGGGATGCGCTTTCCCCGGGGAAATCCATCATCGGCAATGGTGATCTGATGAGCCATGACCAGGCAATCCGTCTCGTGAAACAAACCGGATGCGACGGTGCCATGATCGGCAGGGGTGTCTTCTCAAATCCCTGGTTTTTCAGCGCCGATGATTCGGAAAGAAGCGCCGTTTCCAAAATTGATTTGCTGAGAAAACACATCAATCTTTTTCTCAAAATATCCGGCAATACGAAAAACTTTGCAGTGATGAAACGTTTTTTTAAGATCTATATCCATGGTTTCGCCGATGCCTCCATACTTCGCAATGACCTGATGAACGCCTCCGGTCCGGAGGAGGTCCTGGCTATCCTGGATTCCTTCGGGGAACCTGCCGAAACAGGGAGACAGGGTAACCCGGAGCGAAATCAGCTTTGAAACAATTTCTTCCTGCTGAAATATTTAACATTGAAGATGTGATGGAAAGGGTAATTTTTCTACTTTCACCAGGAAATAATACAACGATGAAATCACACCGATATTCCGGGCTCATGCGGCTGATAGTTCCGGCCCTGTCAATCACCATGACTTGCTCCCTGGTTCTTCTGCAGGGCTGCGGCCCCCGGCACAAGGTTCCGCGGAATACTACCCCCGTTCCCGGAACTCCCGGCATCGTGCTTTCATACGATCCGGCCTGGACCTCCGAAGATGCGGAAGCCCGTTTCACTTACGGACTCAACATCCGGGCTCCCTGGAAAGACGGGGGTAAACTTTTCATTCTCTTCCCCGAACATCTTGAATACAATCCCGTTGGGAATACCATCCTCCGACATTATGACCCGATCCCCTCTCCGTGGGAGATAAGCCCCGATGGGAAAAAAGCTTCCTACAGGGTGGAAAGTCCCGCTCTCCCGGGTGTTTTTGTGGAATCTTCGGCAACGGTGCTTACTGACAATGAGCTTCCGGTCGATGTCACCGGTATCCGGATGTCGATGAAGATCCGGAACAAGGGCAATGATACCCTGCCGGTAGTCCGTACTCTTTTTTGTATGCAGTATGGCGGACTGGAAGGCTTTCCAAAAGCCGGGCAGGATAATTTCAGCCATAATTTTATCGTGATGGGAGGAAAACTTACCTCCCTGGCAACGCTGCCGGTGGAAAACCCGGACGCATCCTTCAGGGGTTGCGTGGTGAAGGGCTGTCCTCAGCGCGATACCCGTGCTGAAAAACAGGGAGGCCTGATCGGGCAGGATATGGACCTGGCCCTGTCTGTGGTAACATCGGCCGATAACTCCCGGAAGCTCATTGTATGGTGGACACCCGGCAAGAGCATGATCGCCAATGCCAGGATCCCCTGTATGCATGCTGATCCTTATTTCGGTAACCTCAAACCGGGCGATCAGGCCGCAGCAGAAGGGTATATCCTGTTTACTGTGGGTGATCCCGGGCCGGTTATTTCCTGGCTGAAAGAACAGGATAAAACCGTCTTCTGAACGGGCGCTACGATCAAAGGCTATTCTTCCCATCTGTAACCAAACGATCAACTTTTCCGATCCTGACCGGAAAAACGGTACCTCCTGAAACTATTCTGTCAGGATCAGGTACCGGAGTGCTTGCCGTCAACCTTCATTCTTACCTACTTTTGTGATTTAAGATCAGGGAGTGAATGGACCCTGTTCGATTTTCTTAAATTTCCGGTACGTGGTCAGGTTCTGACAAACCATCTGGCCGGAATCAGGATCCTTTATATGCTCAGTACAAAAGTTTCCTTTTCGAGTTATTTACAGTACAATTCAGCGATCGAAAAAGCTATTGCAAATTTTCGTTTTCGATACAATCCCAGGGAAGGCACAGACCTGTACCTGGTTTACAACGAAGGAAGAAATTTATATCCCGAAAGGCCGGATCCCCCGGTTCCCGGTGTTTATTACCGCGGGTTCCTGCTGAAATTTGTCCGGACATTCTGGTAATCATGCTTCCGGGAACAGATCCGTATGCATTCCATTCCGGGGTTATAACCCGATGAGCAAGAAGAATATTTTCCCCATTATCCCTGTATTGCCCTGTGTTCATTTCACAAACAAAAATTTCTGTCTGAACAAATTCCCCCGGCAATGAGTTACTTATATCGAAGTTCAGTGTTATCCGGATATCAGTTAAGGATGAAACCCGTCGCATCTGAACCATACGGGAAGATTTTTATCCGGATGATCACTGAAACAGGATCTATCAACAGCAACCAAAATGGCAGCTCCATTCCCTGTAAGCGATATCCTATTATGGCCCTTTGTCTTATACACCTGTCTGGTGGTGCTTGTTGCAGCGGTCATGATCGGACTGTCGGCCGTTCTCGGACAAAGGTCAAAGGGTTACCCAAAAAACGTCCCGTATGAATCGGGCATAAAAATCACGGGCTCGGCCCGGCTTCGGTTCCCTGCAAAATTTTACCTGATCGCGATGTTTTTCGTGCTCTTCGATATCGAGACCGTTTTCGTAATAGCATGGGCTATTGCATTCCGGGACCTCGGATGGGCTGGCTATGCGGGTATCGCCGTATTCATAGGGATCCTGCTTGCGATCCTCGTCTATGAATGGAGGACGGGGGCTCTTGATTTTGAAACCTCGGGAAAAGAGATCCTTAAAACGATCCATAAGCAACGAAATGAAAAACGATTATAAAAGTAGAACGCTATGAAGTGGTGGCTGACTGATCCAAATGATAACAGGAATAAAATCTCCGATGCCGGTAATACACTGGAGGAAGCGGTGCGGCAGAATATGGTTATGGCACGGTTGCAGGATATGCTGGCATGGGGAAGGAAAAATTCAATGTGGCCTTTTAACTTCGGATTATCGTGTTGTTTCGTCGAGATGGCCACCAGTCTCACAAGCCGTTATGATATTGCACGATTCGGCGCCGAGGTGATCCGTGGGACACCCAGGGAGGCCGATGTCATTATCATTGCCGGTACGGTTTTTATAAAGATGGCGCCTGTCATCAAACGCCTTTACGATCAGATGATGGAGCCAAAATGGGTCATCTCCATGGGGTCCTGTGCAAATTCGGGAGGAATGTATGATATATACAGCGTTGTCCAGGGCGTCGACCGGTTTCTACCTGTCGATGTGTATGTTCCCGGATGCCCTCCGCGCCCCGATGCTTTTATGGAAGGACTTCTTATGTTGAGGGAACAGGTGGGCAAAGAGAAGAGACCGTTGAGCTGGCTCGTGGGACCACAGGGAGTGGTCAAACCCGAAGGCGGATCAATGAGGGACCTTAAACACGAGGAAAGGATGAGAATGTCCAGGATCTCTTCACCTGATAAAATAAACTAAGCCGGGACCTGTCGGATGGAAAATGATTCATTGATATATGAACTACAGGAATTCGCCGGCAAGGAAAAGATTTCCGTTGTGGATACCCGTGATGACATCCTTACCATTTTTGTAACCGGCGATCAGATCCGGCCGTTACTTTCCCATCTTAAAAACAAGATCCGGGAGCCATTTTCCATGCTGTATGATATTACCGCTGTGGATATGCGTGCTTACCATGCCGACGGGAGGGAGCCTGAATATCCCTTCATCCTTGTCTACCATCTTCTTTCCTTTGAACGGAACCGCGACCTGAGGATCAAAACCGGACTGAAATCCGATTTTCCCGAGGTACCCAGCATTGTCGATATCTGGGCTTCTGCAAACTGGTATGAGAGGGAGGTGTACGACATGTTCGGGATCCGTTTCAACGGTCATCCCTTCCTCAGAAGGATCCTCATGCCTGCCTCATGGGAGGGATATCCGTTGCGAAAGGAACATCCGGCCAGGGCGACAGATATGGAAGGATTTACCTGGACCGACGATTACCAGGCTCAGGAAGAGGAGGATATGCAGTTTAATCCTGAAAAATACGGCATGAAGAAACACACGGAAGACGCCGACTTCATGTTTCTGAACCTCGGTCCCCAGCACCCTGGAACTCACGGCGTTCTGAGGCTGATCCTTCAATTAAGCGGGGAAGACATCGTGGACATAGTGCCCGATATAGGGTTTCACCATCGCGGGGCTGAAAAAATGGGTGAAAGACAAACATGGCATACCTTCATCCCTTATACCGACCGGATCGACTACCTGGCTGGCGTCCTCAATAATATGGCCTACCTGCAGTCCGTGGAACTTATGGCAGGCATCCGTGTCCCCGACAGGGCCAGGGTGATCCGGGTCATGCTTTCCGAATTGTTCCGTATTGCCAGTCATCTGGTATGGTACGGCACTTTTGCCCAGGATCTTGGGATGTTATCACCGGTTTTTTACATGTTCACCGACAGGGAACAAATTTTCGATATCATCTCTGCTATCTGCGGCGCACGTATGCACCCGAACTGGTTTCGTATCGGCGGCGTGGCACAGGATCTGCCCCAGGACTGGGAAAAACCCATCCGGGATTTCATGAATTTTTTCACTCCGCGCCTGAAAGAATACGATAAAATGGTGATGGCAAACCGTTTTTTCAAAGACAGAACAAAAGGCATAGGGATCTACAATACCCGTGAAGCCATCGAATGGGGAGTGACCGGCCCTGGGCTTCGCGCCACCGGCTTTGACTGGGACTTCCGGAAAAAAAGACCGTATTCGGGATATGACCAGTTCGAGTTCGATATCCCGGTTGCACAAAACGGCGATTGTTACGACAGGTCTGTGATAAGGGTCGAAGAAATGAGACAAAGTATGAGGATCATAAAGCAGTGCATCGACAACATGCCTGAAGGTCCCTATAAATCGGACCATCCTCTTGCCACACCACCGCTCAAGGAAAAAACCATGTATGATATCGAAACGCTGATCACACATTTCCTGAATACCACCTGGGGCCCGGTCATTCCGGAGGGGGAGGTATTCAGCGGGATCGAATCGGCCAAAGGTCATTACGGCTATTATCTTATCAGCAACGGGAGCACAAACTCCTACAGAACGCGGATCCGCACCCCTTCCTTTCCCCATATGCAAATGGTTCCCTATATAAGCAAGGGGTATACCGTAGCAGATCTGCTTTCGATCCTTGGCAGCGTAGATTTTGTACTGGCAGACATTGACAGATAACTCACACCTGAAATATGTATCTCACGAAAGAAGAAAAGGAACATATAGAAAAGGAAGCCGCAAAATTCCCCCTCAGGAGCGCCGCCGGCATTGAGGCTCTGAAAATCATCCAGGAAAAGCGCCGCTGGATAACCGATGAGGCACTTGAAGAGATCGCGGAAATCCTGGAAATGTCCCCGGCGGAACTAGAGAACGTTGCAACGTTCTACAGCCTGATTTTCAGAAAACCGGTAGGCCGTCATGTTATTCTTGTGTGTGACAGCATTTCCTGCTGGGTAATGGGATTCAACGATATCCTGGAACATTTCAGGCAGAAACTCGGGATCGCCCTTGGAGAGACAACCGGTGATGACCGGTTCACCCTTCTGCCCATTCCCTGTCTTGGAGATTGTGATCATTCGCCGTCAATGATGATCGATAACGACCTCCACCATGATCTGACGGTGGATAAAGTAGATGAGATCCTTGAAAAATATAAATAGTGAAGCTACCGTGGAATTACCGTTAACAAAAAATATCAAAAAAGGACAGGCGCCCCCGGGGATAAGGGAGTATGAAAAGGCGGGGGGATACCAGGCGCTGAGAAAGGCCCTGAAAATGGATCCGGGAGCCATTACTGCCGAGGTGGAGAAATCGGGTCTTAAAGGCAGGGGAGGGGCCGGCTTCAACACGGGTAAGAAGTGGAGTTTTGTTCCCATGGGCGAGGACGCCCCCACGGAGAAATATCTTATTGCCAATGCCGATGAAATGGAGCCGGGAACCTTCAAGGACCGTGTTCTGCTCGAAGGAAATCCCCACCAGTTCATCGAGGGAATGATCATCTCGGCTTATGCCATCCAGGCCAGCAGTGCTTTTATTTTCCTGAGGTGGGCTTACAAAAATGCAGCGGAGCGTTTGACCACGGCCATCAACGAAGCGGCCACAGCGGGATATCTCGGCAAAAACATCCTCAAATCCGGCTATAACCTGGAGATGCACCTTCATGTAAGCGCAGGGAGGTACATGTGCGGTGAAGAAACCGGGTTGCTGAATGCACTGGAGGGCAAACGTGCAGTACCGCGTTCCAAACCCCCTTTTCCGCAAACCAGCGGACTCTTCGGAAAACCAACCGTTGTCAACAATGTGGAAACTCTTTGCAATGTTCCCCACATCATTACCGGTGGTGCCGGCTGGTACAAATCCTTAAGTAAAACAGAAGACGGGGGAACCAAGCTTTACGGTGTGAGCGGCAGGGTAAAAACGCCGGGATGCTGGGAGCTGCCGATGGGAACGTCCATGCGCGAGATCCTCGAGGACTATGCCGGGGGAATGCAGGACGGGTATAAATTCCGGGGACTACTGCCGGGCGGCGCTTCGACCTTTTTTCTTACCGCCGAACATATGGATCTGAAGATGGACTTTACCGAACCGGCCAGGGTCGGTGTCCGGCTTGGAACAGGCACCATGATCATTCTGGATGACCGGACCTGCCCGGTGGGTTTTCTGCATAACCTTGAGAAATTTTTCGCCCATGAATCCTGTGGCTGGTGTACGCCATGCCGCGATGGGCTGCCCTGGGTGCAACGGATACTGCAGTCGATGGAAGAGGGAGGAGGCGAGGAAAAAGATATGGATACCCTTTCGTTTCACACCCGTTATCTGGGGCCCGGTAATACCTATTGCGCATTGGCGCCCGGTGCCATGCAGCCACTCGAAAGTGCGCTCAATTATTTCAGGGACGATTTCATAAAACATATCACCGATAAAAAATGCCCGTGGAGGGAAAATCATGCCTAAGATCTATATCGACGATAAGGAATATGAAGTAAAGGAAGGGAAAAACCTGCTTGAAGCAGTCCTCGCTCTCGGGCTTAATCTTCCCTATTTCTGCTGGCATCCACAGCTTGGATCGGTCGGCGCCTGCAGGCAGTGCGCCGTAAAGCATTTCAAGGACAGCAACGATAAAAAAGGCAGGATCCTGATCACGCTGCATGGAACCGGTGCAGGACGGGATGCGGATCTCGCTGGCCGATCCAGAAGCATCCGAATTCCGATCGCATATCATCGAGAGCCTGATGACCAACCATCCCCACGACTGTCCCACCTGTGATGAAGGAGGGGAATGCCACCTGCAGGATATGACCGTGATGACAGGTCACACATACAGGAGATACAGGTTCAACAAAAGGACCTTCACGAACCAGTACCTCGGTCCCCTTGTCAATCATGAGATGAACCGGTGCATCGCCTGCTACCGGTGCGTAAGATTTTATAAGGATTATGCAGGCGGAAAAGATCTCGAAGTCATGGCCGCTCATAATCATGTGTATTTTGGCAGGCACAAGGACGGGGTGCTTGAAAGTGAATTCAGCGGAAACCTTGTAGAGATCTGCCCCACCGGGGTATTCACGGATAAAACCCTTAAAAATCATTATACCCGTAAATGGGATTTTACCTCGGCACCGTCAGTTTGCAATCTCTGCAGCCTTGGGTGCAATACCATTGCCGGCGAACGTTACGGAGAGATCCGCCGGATAAAATCCCGCTTCAATTATGATGTGAACGGGTATTTTATCTGCGACCGCGGACGATACGGATATGAATACATGAACGCGCAGGAAAGGATCCGGGCTCCGCTCGTACGAAATGCCGGTTCCGGAAAATATGAGGAGAAAACGCTTGATAATGTGCTTGATGACCTGGAGGAAATACTGCAAAACAGTGGAAAGATCTTCGGGATCGGGTCGCCGTCCGCATCCCTGGAATCCAATTATGCACTGAGAAAACTGACAGGCGGTGAAAATTTCAGTACCGGCATGTCGGATACAGATCACGACCTGTCCGTTCTTGCTTCAGAGATCCTGGCGAAATCCGGTGCAAAGAAATACTCGATGAAAGACGTTGAGAAAGCCGAATGCGTGCTCATCCTCGGGGAAGACCTTACCAATACAGCACCCATGCTGGCCCTCGCCGTCCGCCAATCCGTCCGGCAAATACCGATGAAAAAACTGGGAAAGCTGAAGATCCATACCTGGGATGATAAGGCGGTAAGGGAAGCTATTCAGACAGACAAGGGTCCGCTATATTCGATTACACCGGCGCCGACCAAACTGGATGAACTAGGCAAAAAGACCATTCACCTTATACCGAAGGATATAGCCCGCCTGGGATTCGCTATCGCCCATTTCATCGACAAGAAATCAGCATTACCTTCCGGCCTTCCAAAAAATCTGGGGGCCCTGGCTGAAGAGATCGCATCGGATCTTACCGGCTCTGAAAATGCAGTTGTCATCTCAGGAACGTCCTGCATGGATGCCGGGATTCTCAAAGCTGCCTCCGATATAGCCTCCGCCATGGTGAAAGCTAAAAAGCATACGGGAATATGCCTGACCTTCCCGGAAGCAAATTCATCGGGCCTTAGCCTTCTCGGCGGTAAAAAGCTGTCTGAAATCGAAAGGGGAAACACCCGGCAGATGGACTGTCTCATTATCCTGGAAAATGATATCTACCGGCGAATGCCTGAAAAGGATGCAGATGCCCTCCTGGATTCCTTCCAAAATGTTATTTCCTTGAATTATCTTGAAAACAGGACGACTTTCCACAGCAGCTGCGTACTGCCGGCGGCCGTCATTGCCGAGTCGGACGGGCACCTGGTGAATAACGAGGGCAGGGTACAACCTTTTTACCGTGTCCATAAACCCGGAGGAAATGTTCAGCCGGCATGGCGATGGATACAGGCACTGGCAGGGATTTCGGGAAAGGAGGAACTGGCAGCGATGGAAAACCTTGCTGATTACGACATTGCTATAGCGCGCGACTTCCCGGTATTTGCAGGTCTGAAAGATATTGTACCGGATCCCGGCTATCGGATCGGAGCCCAGAAAATTGCCAGGGAAACCCACCGCTATAGCGGCAGGACGGCCATTCATGCGAATAAAACCATCAACGAACCGAGGCCACCGGATGACCTTGAATCGCCGATGACTTTCAGTATGGAAGGATTTCACGGGTATACGCCGGCACCTTTCAATCCTTACTTCTGGAGTCCCGGATGGAATTCAATTCAATCCCTGAATAAATTCCAGATAGAAACCGGCGGGGAATTGCGGCGTAAATTCCCCGAATTATGTCTCTTTGATGCAGATGATGCAAATCCCGCTTCCATACCCGTTTTTGGTCCGGAGGAAAATGACAGTGTTTCCAATGATGAATGGAACCTGATCCCCCTCTACCATATATTCGGGTCGGAGGAGTTGAGCATAAGGAATGGCGGTTCAAGGGAACTGGTGCCAACTCCCTATATTGCATTGAACCCCGATACGGCCGCAAAAAAAGGATGGAAGGAAGGTGCACCCGTTCTTCTCGAAACCGGGAACCAGAGCATCCGGCTTGATATCAAGCTGGTGAAGGGTATACCGGGAAATGCGGCCGGTATTCCGAGGGGGCTGGAAGGCATTCCGTTCATCGCTGCCGGCGACCGGATAAAGATTAAGGATGTTTGAAAAAATTGAATTATGAGTATCGTATGGCAATATATTCTGATTATTCTTGGTGAACTGCTGGTGATCCTTTCACTGGCCGCCGGGCTGATATGGTATGAACGCAGGATGCTGGGATTGTGGCAGGACCGTTACGGACCCAACCGGGTAGGGCCCTTCGGGCTGCTTCAGCCGCTTGCCGATGTGATAAAGATATTCTTCAAAGAGGATTGGATTCCTCCCTTTGCCAGCAAGATCATTTTCATCGTTGCACCGGCCATCGTTATTTTCACCATCCTGATGAGCTTCACGGTGATCCCCTTCACGGAAAATATCGTAGTGGCCGATCTGAATGTAGGTCTGCTGTTCTTCCTGGCAATGTCATCCCTCGGAGCTTACAGCCTGGTACTTGCAGGATGGGCCTCCAACAACAAATACACCCTCCTCGGGGGGATGCGGGGAGCGGCACAGATGATCACCTACGAAGTTTTCATGGGTTTATCCCTGATGGGTGTGGTGATGCTTGCAAATTCCTTCAACCTCAGAGATATTGTTGAAGCACAGAGAGGGATGTGGAATTTCATCCCCCAGTTCGCCGGGTTTGTCGTGTTTTTCATTGCCGGGGTGGCAGAGACTCACCGGTTGCCCTTCGATATCCCTGAAGCGGAAAGCGAATTGGTGGCAGGATACCATTCCGAGTATTCGGGGATGAAGTTCGGGATGTTCTTCGTGGGTGAATATATGGGAATTGTATTGATATCGTCCATTATTACGACCCTGTTCTTCGGCGGCTGGCTTGGGCCCGCATTTCTTCCGGGCATTGTATGGTTTGTATTGAAGATGTTCGTATTTATCACGATTTTCATCCTGCTCAGAGCCTCCCTGCCGCGACCCAGGTATGACCAGCTTCTCGGGTATGGATGGAAGGTCCTCCTGCCTGTATCGCTTATAAACATCCTTGTTACAGGTGCCGTCGTGTTGTTGATCCATTCCCACGCAGGGGGTTAATTTAAAGGAAGGAAAAAGAATATGTTCAGTATAATAAGGACCATGTGGAGTGTTTTTCTTCATCTTTTCATGAAAAAGCTGACGGTGGAATACCCTGAAGAAAAGATAAAGCTGCCCCCGAGATACCGGGGAAGGATCATTCTCAGCAGGGATCCTGACGGAGGCGAACGTTGTGTAGGCTGCTACCTTTGCGCTGCAGCCTGCCCGGTCGACTGCATCTCTCTCCAGGCCACACAGGACGAGAATGGAAGAAGGTATCCCGAATTTTTCAGGATCAATTTTTCAAGATGTATTTACTGCGGATTCTGTGAGGATGCATGTCCCACGTATGCCATTCAGCTTATTCCCGATGTGGAGATGAGCGAATACAACAGAAACAACATGGTGTATGAAAAGGAAGATCTCCTGATCGACGGGGAAGGAAAATATCACGGCTACAACTACTATAATGTGTCCGGCATGTCGATCGGGGGAAAAGGGAAAGGGGAGGCATTTAAGGAGGAAAAGCCGTCGGATCCGAAAACATTGCTGCCATGAATATTGCTTTTTATATTGCATCATTCGTCGCCATTGCAGCCAGCATCATGGTCATAAGCCGGCAGAACGCTTTCAGTGCGCTGCTTTATATGATCATTTCGCTGCTGTCTGTAGCACTGATCTTTTATCTCCTGGGTGCTGCGTTTGTCGCCGCACTTGAGATCATCATCTATGCAGGGGCCATTATGGTGCTATTTGTCTTTGTTGTTATGATGCTGAACCTCGGCGAAGAAGCGGAGGAGCAGGAAAAGATATGGATGAGGGGCGGTGTGTGGATCGGACCTTCCTTACTTGCCCTGATCCTGGCAGGAGAGATCGTATTCGTGCTTGCAGGATCGGAACAGCAACTGACCTCCGGACACGAAATTTTGCCTGTGAGCGTTGGCATGGCCCTTTTCGGGCCCTATGTTATCGGGGTGGAACTTGCCGGGCTGCTGATAACAGCCGGAATTATCGGGGCTTATCATCTGGGGAAAAGAAAGAGGATCATACAGCACCGTTACCTGAAAGGAGGACATAATGACTGAAATACCTCTGGAATATGGGCTTATGGTTGCTACCCTCCTTTTCATGATCGGACTGGCGGGTGCACTTATCAGGCGGAACCTGGTGTATATCCTGCTTTCCATCGAGATCATGCTGAACGCGGCAGGATTTGCCTTCGTTCTGGCAGGTGCAAGATGGATGCAGCCCGACGGCCAGGTCATGTTCATCTTTATTCTCACAATGGCGGCAGCGGAGGTCTCCATTGGTCTGGCCCTGATCCTCAGGATCTACCACAAGTTCAAGAGCCTTGATTCGGACGAGGCCGATAAAATAAAAGGATAAACGTTATGGCCGGATTATTATGGATCATACCCCTCCTGCCTCTTTCAGGCTTCCTGGTTCTTAGCCTGTTCGGTACTCTTTTAGGCAGGAAATGGTCGGTGATAACCGGCGTCTCGATGGTTGCATTCAGCGCCCTTTTTGCCCTTGCCGAAGGTTTCGCTTTCATGGGCCGGCCTGCTTCCGAAAGCATTTTCAATGTTCATCTGTGGACATGGATCGATACCGGCGGATTTACCGCCGATATGAGCCTGTACTTCGATTCCATGACAGCTGTATTCGTATTTATCATCACCTTTGTCAGCTTCCTGATCCATCTTTATTCATCCTATTTCATGAAGGATGAAGAAGGCGTCATCCGCTTTTTTGCCTGGATGAACCTCTTCACAGCATCCATGCTCATCCTCGTGATGGCTGGTGACCTTCTCCTGCTTTACCTGGGGTGGGAGGGCGTAGGTCTTTGTTCCTACCTCCTGATCGGTTTCTGGTACCGGGACCCGGAGAACGGATATGCGGCCAGAAAAGCATTCATTGTTACCCGGATCGGCGATACGGCGATGGCAATTGGCTTGTTTTTCCTATTCCGGGCATTCGGGACGCTAAACATCAGGGACATTCTGCATTCAGCCCCCGGGGTATGGGCTTCCGGTTCACCGGAGGCAAAGATTGCTGCATTGTTGCTCCTTGGGGGAGCCGTTGGAAAATCTGCCCAGCTGCCCCTCCAGACCTGGCTACCCGATGCGATGGCCGGTCCGTCACCGGTGAGTGCCCTCATACACGCCGCGACGATGGTCACGGCAGGCGTTTATCTTATCGCCCGCACCAACCCGATATTTATCCTCGCTCCGCAGGTTATGAGCCTGGTGGCAATCATCGGGGCAGCCACTCTATTGATGGCCGGTTTCAGCGCACTGGTCCAGAAAGATATTAAAAGGGTCCTGGCATATTCGACGATCTCACAAATAGGATACATGTTCCTGGCTCTCGGGGTGGGAGCCTGGTCGGCGGCCATCTTTCACTTTTTTATCCATGCCTTCTTCAAAGCCCTGCTTTTCCTTGGAGCCGGAGTCATTATCATAAACCTCGGTCATGAACACAATATGTTCAAAATGGGAGGACTAAGGAAGAAAATGCCGGTCGTATTTTATACCTTCCTCGCCGGGGCAGCTTCATTGTCCGCCCTGCCGCTCGTGACCGCAGGGTTCTTCAGTAAGGACCTCATTCTTTCCGAAGTGTTTACCAGCGGTTCCGGCGGTACCCTACTCTGGCTGGCGGGACTTACAGGGGCCGGACTTACTGCCTTGTATACCTTCAGAATGGTATTCATCACCTTCTTCGGCACAGCCAAAATGGATACGGAAGGACTGAAGTCACCGCTGATGTCCCTGCCCCTGATCGTCCTGGCGGTGCTATCGGTTATCGGCGGATATATTAACGTACTTCCGCACCATCCCTTCACCTCCTTCCTTGATCACAGCACTTCCCAAATTCGCGGAAGGTGGTTCAGAGGGAACGGAGATTATTTTGCAGGTTGTTTCAGGTCTGACGGCAGTTGCAGGGATCTTTGCTGCGTATATTCTTTATATCCGGAAGCCCGGTATGGTTTACGGGTGGAAGCAGAAACCTGCCGGGAATTTTCTCTATCATTTCTGGCAGAAAGGATGGAGGTTCGATGATCTGTACAACTTTATCTTCGTTTCGCCCGTCGTATTTCTGGCCCGTTTCGACAGGAAAGATTTTATCGACCGGATCTATACGGGCCTTGCTTCTGCCGTTACCGCCATTCACAGGGGGATCCTGATGACGCAGAATGGCAAATTACGCTGGTATCTGGCGTTCGTTGTTGCCGGAGTGATTATTGGATTTACAATTAGCCTGTTCCTATGATACTGTTCTGGTTGATATTGTTTCTCATGTTCACCGGGTTCCTGGCCTGGTTTTCAGGCATATGGAGCAGTAATGCGCCACGGTGGATATCCCTTTCCGGGTTGATCCTGGGTTTCCTGCTGATGATCCGGGTATGGATCATGGGATATTCCAGTCCCGGAACGTTCAGCGGGGAAAAGTGGATGCTGGAATACAGACCGGACTGGATCCCGCAGTTCGGGATCAGTTTCCATCTTGCCCTCGACGGGCTGAGTCTTTTACTTCTCCTCCTGACATTTTTGCTGGGCATCCTGGCTGTTCTTATCTCCTGGAAAGAGATCGACAGCCGGTCAGGGTTCTTTCATTTCAACCTGATGTTCCTTTTAGCCGGTATCTCCGGGGTCTTCATTGCAATGGATCTATTCCTGTTTTATTTCTTCTGGGAAGTAATGCTCATCCCAATGTATTTCATCATTGCCATGTGGGGACATGAACACAGGATCTATGCTGCCTATAAATTTTTTCTCTTCACCCAGGGAAGCGGGCTTCTGATGCTCCTGTCCATCCTGGGGATCTACTTCATCCATGCGCACAATACGGGGGTATATAGCTTTGACATCTCAGACCTTGCCGGTTTCTCTGCCTCTCCGGCCATGACCGCATTACTGATGGCGGGATTTCTACTGGCCTTCGCCGTAAAACTTCCCGTGGTTCCCTTTCATACCTGGCTGCCCGACGCACATACCGAAGCTCCCACGGCAGGAAGCCTGGTTCTCGCAGGCCTGATGTTAAAAACAGGGGCCTACGGGATGATCCGGTATATCATACCCCTCTTCCACGACCTCTCTGTCTCGATCGCTCCCTACGCCATGATCGTCGGTGTAGCGGGTGTCCTCTATGGCGCCAAGCTTGCCTTTGCACAGACCGATCTAAAACGTCTCGTCGCATATACCAGTGTAAGCCATATGGGATTCATCGTCCTCGGCATCTATTCATTCAATGAGATCGCGATGAAGGGAGTGGTGATGCAGATCGTTGCCCATGCCTTGAGCACCGGGGCACTCTTTATCATTGCGGGGATAATACAGGAGAGGATCCATACGCGTGATCTTGACAAAATGGGTGGGTTGTGGTCAGAAATGCCGGGACTCGGGAGCCTGGGAATGGTTTTCGCCATGGCATCGCTCGGACTACCCGGGCTGGCGAATTTTGTCGCTGAATTCATGATCTTACTGGGAAGTTATCAAAGCATTCCCGTTTTCTCTATCCTGGCGAGCCTGGGGCTCATTGCTTCGGCAATTTATGCACTATGGATGGTCCAGAAGGTGTTCTTCGGGCATAGTAGCCGCAGAAACAAACTCGCTGATCTTAACCTCCGTGAAGTGATCATCCTGGGAGCACTGCTGATTCCCCTCGTATATTTCGGGCTGTATCCCGGACCGCTGTTTAAGACCCTGGGAACCCCGGTTGACGCCACTTCTGCCAGGAGCAGTGTACTGCCCCGCGTCCATAGTGCAAACGATACATTCTCATTTGAAGACCATGTGAAAACCGCCGGGAAGAAAAAAATGATGAATTTTTCAGGTGTTTCAACCCTTACAGGAAAGGAGGCAAACCTTGAGAAGTAATGATTTCACGGCTATGCTTCCCATGATCATTATCGCTTCGGGAGCGATCATTCTTCTTCTTTCCATTGCGGTTAAACGCAACCACCGCTTTACTGGCATCACTGCATTTATCTTTCTTGCCGGCGCCTTTGCCTCGCTGTTTTTTCAGGACAAAAACGGTTTCGAGGTCTCCGGGTTGCTCATAATTGATAATTTCAGCATACTTTTCACCGGCATGATCCTGTTTGCTTCCGCCATGGTTCTTCTTATTTCTCCGCGATACCTGGAAAACAAAGCGGAGGATATTGAGGAATATTATATTCTTCTGCTTCTAGCGACCCTGGGATCGGTGGTACTGGTTTCGAGCCGTCATTTTGTAAGTTTTTTCCTGGGTCTGGAATTGCTGAGCACTTCTCTCTATGTTTTGCTGGCTTTTCTGAGAGAAAGGGAACATTCAATCGAAGCGGGGCTGAAATACCTGATCCTGGCGGCGGTTTCATCTGCCCTCATCCTTTTTGGGATGGGGCTGGTGTATGCTTCTTCGGGCACGATGTATTTCCCGGATCTTGGCAATTTCATCTCCCGCAGTCACCAGGACGTGATCAGTCTGGCCGGGTATGCTTTTATGATGGGAGGCATCGGTTTTAAACTGGCGCTTGTACCCTTTCACATGTGGACGCCCGATGTTTACGAAGGAGCGCCTGCGCCTGTAAGTGCTCTGGTGGCGACAGTCTCCAAGGCCGGGGTATTTGCCTTTCTCCTTCGGTTCATTGCGGAAACCCACGCGTACTCACTCTCCTCGCTGATGATCTTTATGGCAGTCCTTTCCGCGGCTTCCATGCTCGCAGGCAACCTGCTTGCTTTAATGGAAAAAAACGTGAAAAAGATTCTGGCTTATTCGTCCATCGCCCATCTCGGATACCTTCTTGTGGCTTTCCTCACGGCAGGCGACATGGCTGCCGAAGCTTCCGCCTTTTATCTGGCTGCATATATTATCACGATTACGGGGGCTTTCGGCATTGTAAGCTATCTATCAGGTACCGGCGCGGACGCATCGAGCATAGAAAATTACACCGGGCTTTTCTGGCGAAAGCCATGGATAGCCGCCGCTTTTACGATCATGTTGTTCTCATTGGCGGGACTCCCGCTCACAGCAGGCTTCGTCAGTAAGTTCTATATTCTCCTGGCTGGTGTGGACGGAGGTTTATGGTGGCTGGTGATCATTCTTGTTGCCGGCAGTACGATAGGACTTTTCTACTACCTGAGGATCATCGTGCATATGTTCAGCAGGAGTGAAGCTACCCCGGGAAACGGGGAGGAGAAAGATTCTGTTATGCAGGTCGCAGTCCTGCTTTTCCTGAGTGCGTTGCTGATCTTTATCGGAGTCTATCCTTCGGCCCTTCTGCGGCTCGTGAGTATGATCGGAGGGGGATGAGGTGACGGCATTTCTCTGCATATCAGGTATTTCGGGGTAAGAGGATGCCGGCTGCAAATGCTTCCCGTGGTGGTTCAACTTTCAGGGTTTATTAACAATTCGTCAGCGGGGATATTTTTCATTTTCGTGGGTTGTTGATAATAAATGAAAAATAATGGGCTGACAGACGCTGATTTTTGGGTCAAAACGGGGATTAAGGGTGTGCTTTGGTGGCGGTGGTGGGGGAGGGAACCCAATTCAAAACCAAAGACATTTTTTGAAATCCTGATCTTTCGCGCATTTCCGCAAGTGCAAGAGCTGAACAGAGCCCGGCAAGCCTGCATCCGTGACCTGGCCCAAAGCCCTGGTTTTATGCACTACATGAAACTGGATTCCTTTTCCTCCAGCCGGAATGATCTCCCGTAATATCTTCTGCGTATACTTCTCCAGTTATTCCGTAACCCGGCCACTATTGCTCACAAAAGCGATCTTCTTCCCGTCGGGTGACCAGCCCGGAACGTTCATCGTCCCCTGCCCGCCATAGACGTAGGCAATCACTTCCGGTTTACCGCTTCCGTCAACGGGCATCATCCGGATGTACACATGTTTGTAAAAAGGATGATCCTGAGGATCGACATCCGTACCGAAAGAAATGAATACGATGGATTTGCCGTCGGGAGACACATGCGGAAACCAGTCATTGTACTTATCGAAGGTGATCTGCTCCTGGGCTGTCCCGTCAGGTTTCATCCTCCAGATTTGCATCGTACCGGTACGGCTGGAATTAAAGTAGATGTATTTGCCGTCCGGACTGTATTCCGAACCGTCATCCAACCCTTTGGCGGTGGTTAGGCGTACCTCTTCACCGCCGGAAGAAGGAATGCCGTAGATATCATAATCCCCGTTCCGTTGTGCAGTATAAATCAGGGTTTTGCCGTCGGACGACCATCCATGGAGGTAGGAAGGGCCGGTGGGTGTAACCTGGAATGGCTTACCTCCTCCAACAGGAACAGTAAAAACTTTGGACGTATTGTCATCCCCGGTTTGGTTGCTGATACCCAGCATCTGCCCGTCAAACGACAAGACATGATCATTGTTGTTGCTCTTGCACTTGCCGGTATTGATCTTCTTCGACTTTTTTGAAGTAAGATCGAATGAGTACAGCAAACCTTTTCCATTATAAATGAGACTTTTGTTATCCCGTGTCCAGTTTGGAGCCTGGATGGATCCCGGCACTGAATACAGGATCTTGCGACGGCCCGACCCAATATCCATCACTTCAAGATGACTTCCGAGATAATTCTGGTATGGCACCAGGTCCGCCCCTGCAGGGAAAACGAGCCTTACATTATCAAAAACAGCAGTCTCCCGCGTATCGGGATCATGCGAACAGACAAAAAGGCCGACATATACCCCGGAGTTGAGTTTTAAACCGGTAAGCTGAACGGTATCAAAAGGCTGACCAGTCCGTGCAACCGACATGATAAAAAGATCCCCCCTCCTTTCAAGTTGCACCACGTCAGGCCCTGAAAGTTCCGATTTCCTTTCCTCCGTATCCTTTCCGGAATGCGTGCGGTACTGAAGAGACGTAAGTCCGTCGCCGTGGATCACAGCACTTGCCTGGGGCGAACCGGTAGAGAGGCTGTCACGGATCATGATCCCCATTTTGCGATGTTCGATTTTTCCCTCGCCAATGAATTTCATCCGTGCCCGCAGAAGAAAATCACCCTCGATTTCCTTCCATACGAAATGAAATTCGTCCTTGCCAAACCACATATTTTCACCGGCACCACTGATCTTATATGTTTGCTCCTGAGGGTTATACGCTGAACTGCCCGCTAATTTGACGGCTCCGACATCTGTACTGCTCGGAAAAACATTCTTCTGACTTTCCTGGCTAAAAAGGGTGGGTGCCATTCCTGCCAACAGGAAGGATGTGATAAAAAAAGCATGAACAGTACTTGAAATGATCTTTTTCATAATATGTAGTTTTAGTGGCTTAGAGGGGATAGCAGCGCTTATCCTAAAAAATAAAAGTATTCAAAATCCGGAAAAAAGAAAAAACACGGGGACCTTTACCCGGCAAAACCCGAATTGCAGGATTCAATATTCCCCGGTTCATTTTTAAATTTCGATTGTGATTCCCAGCGGGCAATGGTCCGATCCCATAATATCATCGAGGATGAATGCTTCCTTCACCTTAGGCATCAACCGGTTGCTCACTAAAAAATAATCCACCCTCCATCCGACGTTGTTTTGCCTCGCTCCAAAACGCTGGCTCCAGAACGTATATTGAACCTTGTCTTTATGCAGGTGCCTGAAGGTGTCGGTGAAACCGGCAGCCAGAAAATTTGTGAACCCGTCGATCTCCGTCTGGGTATAACCGGCCGTTTTGTTGTAATTGGACTTAGGACGTGCGAGATCGATGGGTTCGTGCGATACATTGAAATCACCGGTAAAGATCACGGGTTTTGCCTGGTCGAGCCGGATAATGTAGGCATGCAATTCCGTATCCCATATCTTTCTGTAATCGAGTCTTTTGAGGCCTTGTCCGGAATTTGGGATATAAGCGTTCACCAGGAAAAAATCTTCATATTCGAGGGTGATGACACGACCCTCGCGGTCATGTTCTTCCACTCCGATATTGTAAACATGCCCGATAGGTGCCGGTTTCGTGAAGATGGCCGTTCCTGAATAGCCTTTTTTCAGGGCGGAATTTGAAAAGACGCTGTAACTATCTACCTCTCCGGCGATTATCTTTAATATCTCATCATCCGCCTTTGTTTCCTGGACACAGAAAATATCGGGATCCAGGCTTTTCATGGTTTCATAAAACCCTTTCTTTACCATCGCCCGGATGCCATTTACATTCCAGGAGATCATCCGTATCGACTTTCCCATTTTCAGCTTTTTTTAATGAAAGAGCTAAGTTAGAAAATTTATACGATACGAGTCCAGCAATTCCGTGAATTTGCCGGGATTAAAGAAGTTTCAGAGAATGTAGAACACGGATGCGGTAAGAATTTGGTGATTTGGTGATTTGGTGAAGTGGAAGAAACCTCAAACCATATCAAACCATATCAAACAATCTCAAACAATCTCAAACAACTATTTCTGTGATAATCTGTGAAAGATGTGGTAAAACCACCTGAAACAATCCGAAAGAAGAGGTGAACACGGATTGGACGGATTACGATGGTTAACGGAACAGATTCTCACGGATGAAGATTTTTAACCTACCTAACTACCTGAAATATAATTATTAAACCCCTCCGGGGTGCGTGCGTCCTCCTTACCACGGGCGTAACCGTGGCTAATACAATGGATCCCCTCCGGGGAAAAGAATCTTCTAAAACGAATAATCTCAAACCATATCAAACCATACCAAACCATTTCAAATCATTTCAAACCATTTCAAACCATCTCAAACCATCTCAAACCATACTCAAACCATATCAAACCATATCAAACCATACCAAACCATTTCAAACCATTTCAAACCGTTTCAAACCATATCAAACCATACCAAACCATTTCAAATCATTTCAAACCATCTCAAACCATCTCAAACCATTTCAAACCATTTCAAACCGTTTCAAACCATTTCAAACCATTTCAAACCATTTCAAACCATTTCAAACCATATAAACAATCTGCAACAATAAATCCGCGACTATCCGTGTTCTACTCCCCCGTGTTCCTCTTCCCTGGATTTATTGTAATGAAATACAACTTTTCGCCTGATTTATTGTATTGCAATACAATTTTTTCGCAAATTTATTGTAATGCAATACAATTTTTGACGACTAAGCTAATATCTCGGATCCGGTTTGACCTCCAGTTTTGCCATCTTCTCCACTTCCAGGCTCGGAAAGCCGAATTCTTCCACCACCCGGCCCAGGACCAGGTACGTGCCGTAGCCTTTGTAGGGGTATTTCTTCAGGGAATCGGGGAAATTCACTGTATCGAAAAACTCTCCCTCGGCGTCAATGAAAGCCCCGAAATGCATGTATTCCCCTTTCACCGTGTACACGTTTTTCAGCGAAGCGAGGCTGCCCACCATCCTCACTTTTTTCCCGATGTATTTTGGCAGGTCCCGGGCCATGATCTCACCCCTGAATGACGTTTTCAACAGATCGAAATGATTGTGTGTAACAGGGAAGCCCAGCAGTTCAATCTCATCATAGGCATCTTCGATGCTGTTTTGCTCCAGGTCGGGCAGTACAAAGTCACGGCTTTTGACCCCGAACAGCTCCTTTTCGGTCACCGCCATCTTTTCCTTACTTTTCCCCAGTAGCATGTGTGATTCCCAGAGCAGTTCCTTTTTGCCTTTGCCGGTGAACCGCAGCGCATTGATCCGTATCAGAATGACCATCTGCTCCCGCGTTGGTCTCACCCTGTCGATGAAATCTTCCAGGCTAAGGAAAGGTCCGCCGGCCTGCCTCCCGGCCAGGATCCGTTCGGTCGTCTTCTTCTCGAGGTTCTCGATATGCACAAAACCGACATAGATATCCCGGCCTTTGATACTCGTCAGGTAATCCCCTTCATTGACGCAGGGCAGCAGGAGGTTTGCCCCGCATCGGCGGGCCTCATTAAAATATACCCACGTCCGGTAAAATCCGCCGAAATTATTGATCACGGCCACCATGAATTCGAGGGGATAGTGCGCCTTCAGATACAGGCTCTGGTAGCTTTCCACGGCATACGACGCGGAATGCGCTTTCGAAAAAGAATACCCGGCGAAGGAACTGATCTGCCTCCATACTTCGTTGGTCAGTTCGTCGGAATAGCCTTTTTCGCGGCAGTTGCTGAAGAACTTTTCAGATATTCGTTCAAATTCCTTTTTCGACCGGAATTTCCCGCTCATGGCGCGCCGCAGCACATCGGCATCGGCGAGGTCGAGGCCCGCAAAATGATGACATACCTTGATCACATCTTCCTGGTACACCATCACTCCGTAAGTCTCCGCGAGCTGTTCCTTCATTACGGGGTGCAGGTATTCAAAACCCTGCGGATTATGGAACCGTTTGATGTATTCCTTCATCATCCCCGATTTGGCCACACCCGGCCGGATGATAGAACTGGCTGCAACCAGGCTGATGTAATTATCGCAACGGAGCTTCTTCAGCAATCCCCGCATCGCCGGACTCTCAATATAAAAGCATCCGTTGGTCTCGCCCGACCTGAGCTGCTCCTTAACTTTCCGGTCTTTCTTGAAGTCCTGGACGCGGTGCACATCCACGCTGATGCCGCGGTTCTGCCGGACGATTTCCGCGGCGTCGCCGATATGGCCGATGCCTCGCTGACTGAGGATATCCAGTTTCTCGAAACCGATCTCCTCGGCTACATACATATCCCACTGGGTGGTCAGAAAACCCTTCGGGGGAAAATCAAGGGCCGTATAGGCGGTCACCGGTTCTTCGGAGATCAGCACCCCGCCGGCATGAATGCCCCTCAGGTTGGGAAAATCGGCGATCTTCGCCCCGACTTCGAAGATGCGGTCGTAGATCTCACCCCGGTTGCCGGCATTGGTGGGATCATTCACCAGCAGATCGATCTCTTCTTTTGGCAAGCCGTATACCTTACCCAGTTCCCGGAAAATGGAACGTCCCCGGAATGTGGAGATCGTACCGATGAAGGCGGTATGTTTCCGGCCGTACCGCTTGAAAATGTAATCCAGCACATCATCGCGCTCCTGCCAGGAATAATCAATATCGAAATCAGGGGGGCTGGTACGTTTGGGGTTGATGAAGCGTTCAAAATAAAGGTCCAGTTCAATGGGGTCCACATTGGTGATCTTCATGCAGTAGGCCACGACTGAATTGGCCCCGCTGCCCCGGCCTACATGGTAATAGCCCCGCGACATGGAATACCGGATGATATCCCAGGTGATCAAAAAATAAGAGGAGAAACCCAGCCGGTCGATGATCCCGAGTTCGTGAAGGACCCGCCGCCTGGCTTCGGGGTTATTTTTCCCGTAGCGGTAAAGGAGCCCTTCCATGGCCAGCTTTTCCAGTAACATCCTGTCATCGTTAGGATTACCGGTGAAGGTCTGCTTGTTCTTTACCGTATGGTAATCGAAGCGGATATGGCAATCCCCGATGAGGGCCTCCGTATTGCGGATGATCTGCGGGTAATCTTCATAGGCGCACAGCAGGAGGTCTGTGGGGATCATCACATCCTTGTCGGTGCCCATATTCTCCGGGGTAAGTTTCGACAGCAGGGTATTGTGATCGATGGCCCTAAGATGGCGGTGGATGACAAAATCGGAGTCGCCGGCAAAGCTTACCGGCTGCCACATGATAAGCCGGTCCTGGCGATGGCGGAAAGGGGAGGAGAAGAGACGGTTCAGCTCACCCGGCCGCACCCCGATAAGTTCGTATTCCTTCAGGCGCCCGGGGCGGTTATGCCATGCATAAACAAACCATACGTCAGTCAGGGCAGGCGCACGCTCCGGCAAAGGTTCCCCACTCTCGTTGTGCGAGGTCAGGAATTCGTTAAGTGCCTGGAAACCTTTGTTGTTACGGGCAATGCCGGTGTAGAGATACCTGTCGCCGTGGCGGAATTCAATGCCTGCCACAGGATGAATGCCGTTTTCCACGCAAAGCTTTACGAAATCAATGGTGCCCATGGTGTTGTTGATATCGGTAAGCGCCATCGCTTTCACCCCGTTCTTCAGGGCTTCCCCGATGATCTTCTCCGGCGGCATAGTGCCGTAACGCAGGCTGTAATATGAATGAATGTTCAGATACATTATAAAAGCTTCACATTTTCAATTCCAATCAACAAATCAACAGATTTTCCGTCTCGCCCCATCGTACAGTCGTCCCTCATCCCGTCACCTCCTCCTCCTCCTCCCGGTGTCCGTCGCCTACGGCCCGGTGCACGGCATACCGGCCGAAACGGTTACGGAGGCGGTCGACTGCCAGATAAAGATTGACCATCTCGGGGGTGTCCTCGAACATGTTGAGTTGCTGGACGCCCCGCACGAGGTGGCTGAACCGCACGCCGATGAGCCTGATGAGCATGCGGCGCTGGTAGAGTCTTTCAAAAAGTTCCCGGGCCACGGGGATGAGCACATGGTCGAAAGAGGTATAGGCGATCCGTTTCTGCAGCGTATGGGTGTCGAAGTTCGAATACCGGATCTTTATGGTGATGCACGAGGTCAGCTTCTCCGTTTTCCGGAGTTCGTAGGCCAGCTTCTCGACCATGGCGGTTATCAGCTCGCGGAGCCTTACCACATCGGTGGTATCCTGGTCAAAGGTCCGTTCGGTGCTTATCGACTTCCTCTCGGAATACTGCACCACCGGTGTATGATCGATACCATTGGCCCGCCGCCATATCTCGATGCCGTTCTTCCCCAGCAGTTTTTCCATCATTTCGGGGGGAATCCTGCCCAGGGTGCCCACGGTGACAATGCCCATGGAACGCAGCAGGTGAAAGGTCTGGTTCCCGATCATCGGGATCTTGCGGATCGAAAGCGGGTCGAGGAAGGGCCTGATCAGGCTGCCAGGTACCTCTTTTCCCCCATTGGGCTTTGCTTCCCCGGTGGCGATCTTGCATACCGTCTTGTTCACCGACAGCCCGTAGGAAATGGGCAGCCCTGTCTCCCTGATGATCCTGTTCCTCAATTCGTCGGTCCACTTCAGGCACCCGAAAAAGCGGTCCATACCGCTTATATCAATATAATGTTCATCAACGGATGCCTTTTCATATACCGGTGCCTTCTCCGCGATCACTTCCGTCACCATCCGGGAATACCTCGAGTAAAGTTCCATATCACCCCTGATCACGATCGCCTCATTGCAGAGATTACGGGCCATCTTCATGGGCATGGCCGAATGAACCCCGTAACGGCGGGCCTCATAACTGCAGCTGGCCACCACTCCGCGGTCCGACGCCCCCCCGATGATTACCGGTTTGCCGTTCAGACTGCTGTTCATCAGCCGCTCCACCGACACGAAAAACGTGTCCAGATCCATATGTACAATATTCCTCTCCATGTAGTTGCTATTCCTGATGCGAGGTACCGCATATTCAGGCTGCGTGGGAAAAATCCTGCGTAAAACATCTTTCCGTCCGGCAATCCTGAAATTTCTTTTCTTACCTCTTGCTTTATTGTTTTTTTTATTTTATTTTTGATTAGTTTTTAATCAATATTTCGATTATAATTTAATCATTTTTTTATCCGTCACAAAATTTTAATGGGTTTTTAACAAGGACAGGGCCGTATGATTTTAAATTCCAAATCCAAAATCAGGGATCCGTATTCCGGCAGCGCTCAAAGTCCGGCAAATTCCGGTCTGAAGGGTATGCCCCGGCACCGCCCGGATCCGGACAGGTTCCTTCAAATCCGAATTGCGAAATCCGTAAATCTTAAACATCATGTACTTCAGCCAAAACATCAAATTGCTTCGTAAGCGAAGGGGAAAGACCCAGGATGACCTTGCTTTCACCCTCGGTCTGAAAAGACCTACATTGAGCGGGTATGAGAACGGTGTGGCCGAACCCGGGCTCGAGATTTTGCTCAAATTCTCTGCCTATTTTAACATTGCCCTTGATACCCTGCTGAAAATCGACCTCTCGGCCCTCACCGAGAGCCAGCTGTACCAGCTCGAACACGGGCAGGATGTCTATATTACCGGAAAGGAACTGCGGATCCTGGCCACCACGGTCAGCAAAGAGAATGAAGACAATATCGAACTGGTGCCCGAAAAAGCAAAAGCGGGTTATGTCAACGGTTTCTCCGATCCGGAATTTATAAGCGCACTGCAGGTCTACCAGATGCCCTTTCTTTCCCCCAACAAGAAATACCGGACATTCCAGCTAAGAGGGGATTCCATGCTGCCCATACCCGACGGTTCCTGGGTGACCGGTGAATTCGTGCAGGACTGGAACGATATCCTGAACGGGGAAGCCTGCATCATCCTGACCCTGAATGACGGCATCGTATTTAAGATCGTGGAAAATAAGATCAGCGATACGGGTATCCTTACCCTCTATTCCCTTAATCCCCTGTATGAGCCTTTCGGTGTGGAAGTAAAAGAGATCCGGGAAGTCTGGAAATTCGTCCATTTTATCAGCTCCGAGATCCCGGATCCCGTGATGTCACATGACGACCTGGTTAAAACCGTGACCGAACTCCGGCATGATGTCGGGCGGATTAAAGAACAGATGAAGGAGTGAGAACAAATCCCAAAACCCGGTCATCAACAATACAATACTCAATTATCGAATATCCACAGAACTTCAAACAGGGTAAATTTAATAATTGAGATTTATCTGCTGATTGGAATTTTCTATTACTGACGAATGGTAAACGGGTATGACGAGGTTCAGTTCAGGAAATAATCATTATTAAGCAGGTTTTCCTGCTCCCGGAGCTTGATGAGATAATTCATCTGGGAAAGAAGGAATCGTTCCCGCGATTCGTATTTTTCAAAACTGATGAATTTAAATTTATCTGCGGATGACATATTCAGGGCGCGGGCTACATCATTGTGAAGGATCTCATGACCCTTAATGCCTTTCAGGAATTCGGGATCCAGTTCATTGGCATAATGCAGCAATACCTTCAGGAGTTCCCTGTTTTTTACCGGCTGATCGTTGTTTATAAGTTGGATCTTACCCCCGCTGTATAATTTCCCGGGGAGCGGGTCCTGGAAACTTACGATCTCAAAATTATTCAGCCCTTCAACCACGACTACCATCTCACCCATGGAATTGGTGGCGACGATCTGTTTAACCTT
The DNA here is from genome assembly GCA_963771005.1 of uncultured Bacteroidales bacterium. Classification (GTDB taxonomy): domain Bacteria; phylum Bacteroidota; class Bacteroidia; order Bacteroidales; genus DASQZK01. The sequence goes on along the minus strand of CAVYRO010000002.1, from coordinate 474,367 downwards.
GACTTCGGATCCAAATGCCTGCATCTCCGAATTTTTAAGAAAGGGTATGCCAAAACTGCCCTTGTCTTCCCCACAATCGCTGATGAGTTGTTTGTACCGCGGTTCAAAGATCCTGAGTGGAAGATCTTCCCCGGGCAGGAGACTAATATTCAGGGGAAAATAGGGCAATGTTTTGTCTACTTTTTCCATGATCAAAAAAAACCTTTCCAAATTCCGGAGATCTGGCCAGGGAATCCCTTTTTCAACATTCGCCGGTATTTAATTATATAGCATTGACAACAATCAGATCATACAAATGTTTATGAACGTTGCAGGCCCTTTTTTAATTTTAACAAGTAAAGAGCGATGTGTTATTTTGTGGAAATCAATCTGACCAGGCAGCAGCTTCAGGACAGGTTCAATGTCCCAATGCCTTTCGACCCGCGTTATATGCCCGGATTTTATATCAATGCTTTTACCCGTCCCTACCTGCCGGTGATAACCGGTCATGATCCGGAACGCATAAGCCTGTTCAGATGGGGTTTGATCCCCTTCTGGGTCAGGGATGAGGAAACAGCCGTGAAAATCAGTAATGGCACCTTCAACGCCAAATCGGAAACCATCAGGGAAAAACCGGCTTTCCGGGATGCTGCGAGGAACAAACACTGCCTCGTCTTATCGCATGGTTTTTTTGAATGGTATACCGCTCCTGGAAAGAAAATTCCTTTTTATATAAGGCGAAAGGACGGAGAGCCCTTTGCATTCGCAGGCCTGTTCGATTCATGGACCAATCGTTCCACCGGCGAAGTTATTGAAACATTCAGCATCATTACCACAAGGGCAAATTCTCTCCTCGAAAAAATTCATAATTCAAAAAAACGGATGCCTGTCATTCTTCCTGCCGGATTGGAAAAATCGTGGCTGGATCCCGGACAACAGGGGGAGACGGCGGCGAAATTGCTCGAACCGCTGGATGCTGACGAACTTGAAGCCTGGAGCATTTCCCGGAAAGTTTCATCCCGCGATGTAGACCCCGCCGATGCGGACCTCATTACTCCCATCGATTACCCCGAAACAGCATCACTATTAACATCATGAAATAAAATTTTATATTTAGAAGTTATTTTGAAATTATACCGGATCCCTTTGACAGCCTTTGTTTCATCGATATATATTGCAAGGATTTACCGGTTTTTCTTTAGATATTACCTAACTATTTCAGAAACCCTACAACAAAATTCAAGTCTTCATGTTTATATACATGAGGTCCAGACCACCCCACTCGTAGTTTTAGGTTTAGTTATTTTTTGGTTATTAGGTTCTTTTTCAGGCATGCATCAATAAGATGCTTCTTTCAATGGTCTGGACCTCTTTTTTTTCTCACCCCCCAATCATTTGTTGATTTGTTGATTTGTTGATTGAATGGTCAACTATCCTAAATCCGTGTTCTACATTCTCTGAAACCACTTCAAACCATTTCAAACAACATCAAACAATTCCATCCGTTTCGATAGCCATCGGAATCCGTCAAAATCCGTTTCAATCCGCGTTCCTCTTCTTTCAAACCATATCAAACCATTTCAAACCACCTCAAACCATTCTTAATCTGTGATAATCTGTGGTAAAACTTCCCCTGAAACAATCTGAAACCAATACCCCTAAATCCCCTGCGAGGGGACTTTACGACCATTCTTTGAAACAGGATGCAGATCCAGTATTAAAATATAAAACCACCTCAAACCATTTCAAACCATTTCAAACAACATCATACAATCTCAAACCATTTCATAACTGTTCATAACCGTCTTTTATTTCCGGGTAAAACTGCCTGCATGCAAGTAAAAGCAGCCAATTGAACATTATTGACAATTTGTTAATAACTTTGTCAATATCTTGTTAAGATAAAGCAGTGTTTTTTTTGGTGGGTTGAGCGCCGGCGCTGTACATTTGTTATACCAAGTGAGCGATAAAAGGCTGCTCCAGACGGAAGGGAAAGTGAAATGTTCTTCGGAACGGGGATCCAACCCTGGAGGAAGTTCTTGAAAGAACAGACTCTTGATCCAAGGAGCGAATGCGGAAGAAGGATTAAACCTTTAACCGTCCGGTTTGGAGAAGAAAATCGTTTACGAGGATCTTTGAAAAGCTGGCTCTTTAAACAGAAACCCCTGATCCCGCCTTAATAAGCTGGAAAAATGTTTCACATCAGCCAGGGGAGGATCGTAAGACCCGATCCAGCCTGATGGTTTAAAGAGATGTTTCCCTGAAAACCGGTTCGCCGGGATGAAAGGAAAAAAGGTTCCTCTTCAAAATAGTTGAAATACTATGGCGAATGAACCAGCCAGAATAACCGTAGCTTGGCATTGTTTAGTAGCTATGGCTGCTAAAGAATGAGATGGGAACTATTCGATAAGAGTAGTTCCCATTTTGGTTTTTATACCCTCCGATCTATACTCCCCATTTCAACTGTTTGATTAAATCGCTTTTTTCATAGACCAGTCCCGCCTATTATACCCCTGTGAAACCTGCATTTTCATTATGCGAATAGATCACAGTCTAATCATTTATCAGTGTTTCTTCGCATTACCGCCTGTTCATTGCATGATGCTATATTTGTGTATTTTGGATCTGCAACAAAAATGTGAATAAGGTGTTTATAAATAGTTCTTCTACATTACACGTAAAATATCTTACTTTTATCTGCACGAATCCTTTAATCGAAATTCAAAATAACTATGCTATGAAAGCTAATTTCCTGGTGAAATTCATACTCCTTTTCCTTATTTTTTTCTTTGGAGAAATTGCCTTCAGCTTTTCAGATAAAGTGACTATCCAACAGTATCATCCAGGATGAAAACATCTCCTTTGCCCTGAATCTTGAAAACAAGTATTCAGATTTTGAATATACCCGGCAGGTCGATCTTCTGATGCAATCCTTTATGGAAAAATTCCAGGTTAAAGGAGCCTCTGTGGCCATTACCAAGAATGACAGTCTCGTTTACGCCAAAGGCTTCGGATTTGCCAACGAAGAAACCGGGGAGAAGGTTCAGCCCGGTCACCTGTTCCGGATTGCAAGTGTTTCCAAGCTCATTACCGCCTGTCGCCATCATGAAACTTTACGAACAGCATATCCTGGATCTGAATGAAAAAGTATTTGGCCCGGATGGCATACTCAATGAACAGCAGTTTCTCAACTACAAGGACAAACGAGTTGAGACGGATCACCATCAGTGATCTTCTTAATCATACCGGCGGATGGTCCCGTTATAAAGGAGATCCTATGTTCAACTCCCTTTACATCGCCAGGAAAATGCATTCCGCAGATCCCCCCGCAGATCTCGACCTTGATCATTCAGTATGTTCTTACAAAGCCCTTGTCCTTTAATCCCGGTACAACCTATTCCTACTCAAACTTCGGTTATGCGGTGCTCGGAAAATCATCCAGGAAAAAACAGGCATGCCCTATGAAGATTATGTTGTCATGAATATCTCTGAAGCCCCTGGGAATAAATGATATGCATATTGGGCACAGCCATTATTACGAGAAATATCCCAATGAGGTACGATACTATGAACCGGCAGGATCTTCCAACGCCCCTGAATCCGACGGTTCGGGCCTGATGGTCCCGAAGGCTTACGGAGGCAATAATATTGAACTTCTGGGGGCTGCCGGCGGCTGGGTTGCCTCGGCACCGGAACTGGCCAAATTTATTGCGGTGATTGACGGCTATGCGGGAAACCTGATATTCTCCAACTAAGAAACGATTCAAATGATGACCGATCCCTGCGAAGCCGGCGAAGGTCTTTACGGATGGCGCGGATCCGATAAATACGGAACATGGTGGCGGACGGGTACACTTGCCGGAACAACTGCACTTATTATCAGGCTGGAAAACGGGATGAACTGGGTAGTCCTCCTCAATACCTCTGCCTATAAACGACATAAGGATCCATCATAACCTGGCCAAGACCATTTTTGCCATAACCTATAGGATGAAAGAATGGCCGGAACAAGATCTTTTTGCCATGAAAGACATTGATCACACCTGCTCCTATTAGCGAAATGCCAGCCATTAATCCTGAACTCTGATACCCTCCTCTCCGGGAATTGATTTTATTTTGCATCATTTGTAAATTATGATAATTTTATCCCCTGTTAGCAGTTAAAACAGAGGATGGAATTCATCAGTTCAAATCAGGTCAGCCCCTATTCACTTAACTCGATCCATTTCGATATTTTCTTTTGGCTGCAGGCTATGAGAAACGGTGCATATTCCTTCTTGAAAATTATAAAATTAAGGCAGATAAAAAGATTGCCCTCGCTTTCAGGGAAAAAAGTAATCAACTTCACCGGAAGGCAAATAACCTTGCTCTCTCCCAAAATGGTTTCACCTTTATTGAAATGTCGGGAAATGATCCTTCAGGACTTGACAAATTCCTTAGCTCGGATGTATTTCAGACCGGCAGGAAAAATATTACCATCCTGGTCGACTACAGTTGCATGACCAAGCTATGGTATTCAACCATTATCAATTATTTTATCCGTGAAGAAGACGAAATTCGGTTCGGTGAGAGCTTTCTTTTCCTATACTCCTGCATCATTCAATACCCCGAAAAAAGTAAAAGCTCCAAAGAAGGCGGAATCCATCCAGGTTGGAACGAATAAATTCGATCCGTGAAAACCCCTGGCCCTTGTTATTGGTCTGGGCTATGAGAAGGGAAGAGCCGAATTCATACAGAAAAAGGTTAAACCCGACATGACATGTCTCATGTATGCCGATCCTGCCCCGGACAATCAATATGTGGAAAATATTTTCAAAAGCAACCAGGATATTATTAACGGCGTGGAGATGCAGAAATCTGTTCAATTATCCACTGAATGACCTGTCCAGGATCAATGATCTCCTTACCAATCTCTGTCTGGATCTTCGGTTGAAATATAACGTTATCCTTGCACCTCTGGGACCCAAGGTCCATGCTTTGAACTGTATCCTTCTTTCAACCAGTTATCCCGATGTTGATGTTTGGCATATCAGCAGCGGAAACAGCGAATCCCCTTACGACCGAACTGCAGGCAGTGATCCCCTCGTTCTTGAAGTAATGTTCATCAACGAGGATGAAGAAGAATATTGATATTCCCGATAATCTTTCCCCGCAGGATTCAAAGTCCATTTTCCTGTTATTCAATCCTGTTCCTTATAAAAACCCTTTAAACCCTGATGTTTCCGGCTGATCAGGCTTTAAACAATTTATTTTATTTGTTGTTATGCTTCAATGCGCTTCGGTTACACAGCCTTCTTATTTAGAATGTATAATACGTTTATTCAGTTCAAATAAATCTTAGTGCAATAATCCGTAATTTTGCAAGCCTTTAAACGAAAAAACTATGTCAAATTTTGAGATTATAATGCCCAAAATGGGAGAGAGTATTGAGGAAGCAACGATCACCCGGTGGTTTGTTAAAGAAGGCGATAAAGTGGAGGAGGATGATGTTCTGCTTGAGATTGCCACCGATAAGGTCGATTCTGAAATCCCTTCTCCTGTCGAGGGTTTTGTAAAGAAGATCATGTACCAGCAGGACGAGACCGTGGCCGTTGGCTCCGTCATTGCCGTTATTGATACGGAAGCCGGTTCGGCAGCCTCTGAGGAAACCACAGAGGCTGTTGAGGAAGGTTCCGCCCAGAAAGAAATGCTTGTTGAGGAAGAACCCGTTCCCGGGCCTCTTCCGGAGGAAGTTCCTTCTGCCACGGAGCCGGTAACGACCGAAGCTCCTGCTGCAGGCAGACCGGAACAGCAACAGGTAGATGCCCCCGCACTAAAAGGTTCCGGAGACAGGTTTTACTCCCCGCTGGTCCGGAAAATCGCCGGGGAAGAGAACATCACACAGGATGAACTGGATTCCATCCCTGGCAGTGGGCTGAACGGCCGGGTTCAGAAAAAGGATATCCTGGATTTATCGCTGCAAGGGGTTCGGGGACACAACAAAAAGAACAGCCACGGACATCCGCCGGAGAAAAGCCTCGCATGGCCGAACCCGTTCCGGAAAAACCGAAAGCCTCTGTGTCTGTTTCCGCCCAGGATGAGATCATCGAAATGGACCGGATGCGGAAACTCATTGCCGAACATATGATCCGGTCCAAACAGGTTTCTGCCCATGTTACCAATATGCTTGAAGCCGACGTAACGTCTGTGGTTAACTGGAGTAACAGCATCAAAGATGACTTCCTGAAGAGGGAAGGGTTGAAAATGACCTATCTTCCTGTCTTTCTGGAAGCAGCAGCTAAAGCGCTTAAAGATTTTCCCCTCATCAATTCATCTGTTGATGGCGACAGGATCATTGTCAAAAAAAGGATCAATATGGGAGTAGCCGTATCCCTGCAAATAATAACCTTATTGTTCCGGTGATTAAGAACATTGATAATCTCAATCTTCTCGGTATCACGCAGGAACTTAACAGGCTTGCCAATGCAGCCAGAAACAATACGCTTAAACCTGATGAAATTCAGGGAGGAACATTTACCGTAACCAACTTCGGCTCTTTCAGGAATACCATTGGAACACCGATCATTAATCAGCCACAGGTTGCCATCCTGGCTATTGGCGCAGTCGAGAAAAAACCTGCTGTACTGGAAACTCCGGAGGGCGATGTCATTGCGATCCGACATAAGATGTTCCTCTCCCTTACCTATGACCACAGGATCATTGATGGTTCATTTGGCGGATCCTACCTGAGAAAGGCTGCCGATTATATTGAAAATTTCGATATCTAACAGAACTGTCTAAATATTCCAAATTGCTTCAAAAAAATGACGAATCAGAAAAAATACCACATTAAAGCATACTGAAAAGGAAACACTTGAAAAATGGTTCAGACTGATGACCCTGGGCCGGATTCTCGATGACAGGGCCCCAAATTACCTTAAACAGGCTATTGGCTGGTCATATCATGCACCTTATGCCGGACACGACGGCATTCAGCTGGCAATCGGCCAGATTTTCAACCGGGAGAACGATCATCTTTTTCCCTATTACAGAGATATGCTAACAGCCATTTCAGCAGGTCTTACCGCCGAAGAGGTTATCCTGAACGGCATTTCAAAAGCAGCTGACCCGGCAAGCGGTGGCAGGCACATGTCCAATCATTTTGCCAAACCGGAATGGAATATTCACAATACCTCTTCATGTACCGGTAATCATGCCCAGCAAGCCAGCGGTGTAGGACGGGCCATGAAAAAATACAAGTATGCCGGGGATGGTTATTCATTCCAGGGTGAATCGTCCGTCTCAGAAGGCTATGTTTATGAAGCTATAAACGGAGCGTCCAACGAAAAACTTCCTGTTCTTTTCGTATTTCAGGATAACGGGTATGGTATTTCTGTGCCGAAAGCAGATCAGACAGCCAACCGGAAAGTAGCCAACAATTTTACCGGCTTTAAAAACCTCTCCATTTTGCATTGTAACGGGAAAGATGTTTTCGACTCTATGAATGTCATGACCGAGGCTAAGGAATATATCAAGAGAACATGGATATCCGGCAATCGTGCAGGCCAACTGCGTCAGGATACATTCCCATTCCAATTCCGACAGGCATGAACTATACAGAGATGATTATGAAATGAATTATGTTCAGCAGTATGATCCTATTGGCAAAATTCCGCCGTTTGCTGATCCGCTACAACCGGTTCACGGAAGAGGAACTTGACGACGATTGAAGAGGAAATGAAAGATATGGTGAAAAAAGCCCATAAATTTGCCCTTTCTTCACCTGATCCTGATCCTGCATCCATCTTGACTTTGTGGTTCCTGAACCCTGTAGGACTGAAAAATATCCCGATGGACTGCATAACTTCGACGGAAATAAACTGAAATTGATTGAAGCCCTGAACCAAACCCTTAAAGCCGAATTTCATCATAATCCCGACACGTTTTTATGGGGACAGGATATTGCCAATCAAGGATAAGGGAGGAATATTCAATGTTTCCAAGGGTATGCAACAGGAATTCGGAAAGGACAGGGTATTTCAATGCACCAATTGCCGAAGATTATATTGTTGGTACCGCAAACGGAATGAGCCGGTTCAATGATAAAATCACGGATCGTTGTGGAAGGAGCTGAATTTGCCGATTATTTCTGGCCTGCCATGGAACAACTTGTCGATACATCGCACGATTACTGGAGGAGTAATGGCAAATTTTCACCCAATATTACCATCCGGCTTGCTTCAGGCGGCTATATCGGCGGCGGACTTATACCATTCTCAGACCATTGAGGGCACTTACAACCCTGCCGGGCCTCAGGGTTGTCTATCCCGTCCTTCGCCGATGACGCTGCCGGATTGCTCCGATCTGCCATTCGTTCCAGGGGGATCACAATGTTTCTTGAACCCAAAGCCCTGTATAACAGTCCGAAGGCAGCAACCCCGGTCCCCGATGATTTTGAAGTCCTTTTGGTAACGCCAGGATCAGCAGAGAAGGATCCGATTTTCCATGATCACTTATGGCAATACCACCCATATGTGTCTGGAAGCTGCAGAAAAACTCGAAAAGGAAGAACCGGCATCAGCGTGGAAGTGCTTGATCTGCGTTCTCTCATTCCGCTCGATGAAGACGCAATTCTGAACACGGTCAAGAAAGACCGGGAAAGTCATGGTTGTGCACGAAGATAAAGTATTCGGCGGTTTTGGAGGTGAGGTGGCATCTCTTATCAACGAAAAAGCTTTTGAATATCTTGATGCCCCGGTAAAAAGGGTAGGTTCAACTTTCACGCCGGTTGGATTTAACCGGATCCTTGAAAAAGCAATTCTCCCTAATGCTGAGAAAATCCTTACCGCGGCCAGGGAACTGCAGCCTATTGACATGCCTGTGCTAACCCGGCCGCAATAAAAAGCATTACAAAGTAAATTCATATTAATTTAGAAAATACGAATGAAAAAAACAGCACTTATCTATAGTTTCAATACAGTGAAATCAGCTAAAATTGCTGCAAAAATTAAGGATGCCTTTCAGGATGAATCGCTGGAAATGCTGAACACCGAAGAGCTTAATGCCGGAAAATTCATGGAATACGATAACCTGATCATGGGTGTACCCACCTGGTTTGACGGGGAGCTTCCCAATTACTGGGATGAGTTCCTGCCCGAACTGGAAGAACAGGATATGAAAGGAAAAGCTTTGCCATCTTCGGACTGGGTGATCAGAAAGGCTATCCGGAGAATTTCGTGGACGGGATCGGTATCATGGCGGAATTCCTGGAAGAGAGAGGAGCCGAGATCGTCGGGTATACTTCGGCGGAAGATTATGAATTCGAATCATCGCGGGCATTGAGGAATGGACTTTTTTGCGGGTTGGCCCTGGATTATGAAAACCAGTCCTCTAAAAACAAGGAACGGATCTCCGCCTGGGTGGAACAGCTGAAAAAAGAATTTAAATAAGCCGGCCGCAGGGTTATCCGTAATAAATAATTTCACGTCCTTAAACAGTCTCCTTCGGAAATTGTTAATAATTTAATAAAAACGTGGGTTTTTAATTTATTTATTGCTTTTTTTGCAGGAGGGATTACATTTTTATCGGTTGGGGAAATTTACTTTCACCTTCCGGTATTTTTTTTATTTAATATAATGCGGTATGGCAAAAGATAGAGTTTTTGTATTTGACACAACTTTGCGGGATGGGGAACAGGTTCCCGGATGCCAGTTGAATACGGTGGAAAAAATTGAGGTGGCAAAAGCGCTTGAAGAATTGGGCGTAGATGTTATCGAAGCAGGCTTCCCGGTATCAAGCCCGGGCGATTTCAACTCTGTTGTCGAAATATCCAGGGCGGTATCTAAACCTGTCATCTGTGCACTTACCCGTGCCGTTAAGAAGGATATCGAAGTAGCTGCCGATGCGCTGAAATATGCAAAAAGAGGAAGGATCCACACCGGCATCGGGACTTCATACTATCATATTTACCATAAGCTGAACAGCAACCCGGATGAAATCATCGAGCGAGCCATGGAAGCTGTCAGGTACGCGCGTACCTTTGTAGACGATGTTGAATTCTATGCTGAAGATGCCGGCCGAACCGATAACAAATACCTTGCAAGGGTTGTGGAAGCGGTTATCAAAGCCGGTGCCACCGTTGTCAATATCCCGGATACCACAGGATATACCCTGCCCGAAGAATTTGGCAGGAAGATCAAATACCTCAAGGAACATGTAAAGGGAGTGGATGATATCGTCCTTGCCACTCACTGCCATAACGATCTGGGGATGGCCACCGCAAATACAATCGCCGGTGTCATCAACGGCGCCCGGCAGATAGAGGTGACGATCAACGGGATCGGCGAAAGAGCGGGAAATACCTCGCTGGAGGAAGTGGTCATGATCCTGAAAAGCAGGAAGCACCTGGATCTTAACACCGGTATCAATACGCGGAAAATCTACCAAACAAGCCGGCTCGTGTCCAACCTGATGCGGATGCCCGTTCAGCCTAATAAAGCGATTGTCGGCAGGAATGCTTTTGCACATTCTTCCGGGATCCATCAGGATGGCGTACTTAAGAAGAGAGAGAATTACGAAATCATAAATCCCAAAACTGTAGGGATAAATGAATCCGCAATCGTACTTACTGCCCGGAGCGGGAGGGCAGCGCTGAAACACCGCCTCGAGAAGATCGGTTACAAATTGGGAAAAGAGGACCTCGATAAATTATACGATGAATTCCTGGCCCTTGCCGATCAGAAAAAAGATATTACGGACGAGGACCTGATGATCCTCGCAGGTAAAAAACTAAAAGAGGAATCCCGCAGGATCCATCTGAAAAATCTCCAGGTATTATGCGGTAAAGGCACTGTTCCAATGGCCACTATCACGCTGGAGATCAACGGTGAGAAAACGACTACAAGCAGTACGGGAAACGGCCCTATCGATGCCGCCTTCACGGCGGTGAAACAGATCGTTTCAAAAAAGGTGAGGCTGGAAGAATTCCTGATCCAGGCCATAACGCGCGGGAGCGATGACCTCGGAAAGGTCCATATCCAGGTAGAACATAAAGGGAGTATGTATTATGGATTCTCAGCCTCAACCGATATCGTGACCGCTTCCGTGGAGGCATTTATCGATGCGCTCAGCCAGATCGCCTGAGGCGTCTTTTCAACTCTTCAATAGCAGGTTGAAACCTCCCTACATCCCTCCTTCAATAAGAGAAGAGAAGTACCTCCCATGTGCTGAATAACCCCGGTATTTTATCCTTTTTAGCAATAAGTAAAGGATTAACATTTATTTAACCCGGAGTTAAAAGGTTTCTTCCGTGACGGAAACGAGATTACCCGTACTTCTGCGACTACCTCTCCAATAGGCTGATTATACTGATTTCACTGCCTGTTCAGCATTTTTAATGATGAGAGATCCTGCTTTTTAATACTTAATTAATGGATATTTGCCTGATTTTCTGGTATAAACAATTTTTCATGGCCCCTGTTGAATAAATAGCCTGAAAAAGTTGTCTAAGCAAGTAAATAAAAGAGAAAGTACCGGAGCCCGGGAGCAAATAATTTTTGGGAGCGTGAATCTGCTGAGGCCTGTTAAACATAAACAAATATCAAAAAGGAAAGAATGAAGAAAATTTTTTTTACAGGAATATTATGCCTGTTATCCATTTTCGCTTTTTCACAGCCGCCGGCAAATTCATACAGGGGTGGAAGCGCACCTGAAGGCACGATAAAAGGTATGGTTATCGACGCCAAATCGAAGCAACCTATGGAATTCGCCAGTGTAGCAATATACAGGGTGAATGATTCAACCCTCGTAACCGGTGGGATATCTGGTCCCGATGGTTCCTTTACCCTTAGAGATATTCCGAACGGAAAATTTTATCTTGTCGCGAACTTCATGGGATATAACAAAAAACTCGTGAATAACATTCTCATAACCCCCCAGCACAGTTCTTTTGATGCGGGGTCCATAATTCTTGCAGAGTCAACCCAGAACCTTGAGGAAGTGGAAGTCATCGCCGACCAGCCACGTGTTGAATATAAGATAGACCGCAAGGTGATCAATGTGGCGGAAGATATCAATGCATCGACAGGAACGGCTGCCGACGTACTTCAGAATACTCCCTCCGTATCCGTTGATATCGATGGAAATGTGAGCCTCAGGGGAAGCACGAGCTTTACGGTTCTTATTGACGGGAAACCCTCACCATTATCCGGCAGCGATGCTTTGCAACAGATCCCGGCCAGCGCTATCCGGAATATCGAGATCATCACCAATCCCAGTGCCAAGTTTGATCCCGACGGAATGGCAGGGATCATAAATATCATCACAAAAAAGAACGCACTCCAGGGTTTATCCGGAATTTTCAACGCCAAAATCGGGACAAATGATAAATATTCAACGGATTTCCTCTTAAGTTACCGTACCAAAAAATTTAACCTTTACGGAGGACTGGAATACCAGAACAACCATTATAACGGAGCTTACCTTTACGAGAGCAGTCTGACTGCCCACGACACCACGAGTTATACGCATAAGACGGGAGAACGGAATATGGCCAGGGACGGTCGCGAAGGAAAGCTTGGCCTGGATTATTACCTTAATGATAAGAATACTTTATCCCTTACCGGTGAGCTGGGTAACCACCAGTTTAGCTTCGGGGGTACGCAGAAAATCAGGTATTATACAGAACCAGGCAGTATGGACCTCTACACCCGCAGTGATAACAACAGCATTCACGGTGGAGATTACTACAGACTGAACCTTTCATATACCCATAAATTCGACGATAAGGGTCATGAACTGGTAGCATATGCAAATTATTCAAGAAGTAAAGGAAAGGATGGCGATTTTCAGTTCGAATATCCCACCGACAGTGATTTCAGACCCGAAGAAGGCGATTCCACCAGGTCGACATTCGGAACAAAATCATCCGAACCCGGTGATGAGAATGAATTCCGTATGCAGGTCGATTATACCAAACCCCTGGGAGAAAACGGCCGCTTCCAGGCCGGTTACCAGACACGTATCGATGATGAATACGAAGCTTTTAACTTTTTCAGGTTCCAACCCCATAGTCCCACCGACACACAATGGGTTCTTGATCCCCTGTATACCACCGGCAATAAGTTTTACCGTGATATCCAGGCCGTTTATGCAACTTTCGGCAATAAACTTGGTGAATACCAGTTCCAACTTGGCCTGAGAGGTGAATATACCGACAGGAGGATAAAAGATAACAAGGCTTCCGAGGCTTCTACCATTAACCGTTTAGATCTCTTCCCTAGCCTGCATCTTGCGCGAAATTTCGATAACGGGCACCAGGTCATGCTCTCCTACAGCCGCCGTATCAACCGGCCGAGAGGCTGGTACCTCGAACCCTTTATTACCTACATGGACGCACATACGGTAAGAAGAGGGGATCCGAATATAGAACCCGAATACCTGAATTCATATGAGTTGGGTTATCAGAAAACATTTGGAAAGTCCTTCGTTTCGTTGGAAGCTTATTACAGGAATACCGTAAATAAGATAGATCATATCATCCAGGTCTACGATGCGGATAACAATATACTGTTGCATACTTACGGCAATGTTGCGACAGATAACTCACTGGGGGCGGAACTGATGATCGATTACAACAAGCTTAAATGGCTGGAACTGAATCTCAGCGGTTCGCTTTACCGCTACACGGAAAACGGTAAACTAGAAGGGGTTGATATTTCAAGAAGAAGTAATAACTGGGACACCCGGCTGAATACCACATTTAATTTTTCTACCAAAACCCGGCTGCAATTGCAGGCTTTTTATAACGGCCCCTCGGTAACAATTCAGGGGAGCGAAAAGGGTTATTTTTTCACCAATCTTGCGCTTAGACATGATTTCCTTGACAGGAAACTTTCTGCTATTCTGCAGGTAAGAGACCTGTTCGGCACTGCTAAACATGAGTCGACATCGTATGGTGAAAATTTCAGCACTTATATGAAATTCAACCATGAACCTCGTGTTGTGATGCTTTCCCTAAGTTATAAATTAAATAATTTTAAGCAGAGAAGGTCTCCGCAGAATGATAATGAAGGTCAGGATGCGAACGGGGAAGGCGATGTATTTTAAAAATAGATTTTACCAGCTTCAGGGCAAAGATTTAAGTTCTTAGGGGTAGTTTAATTTGGTATGAGAAACCCGGAATGAGATAAAAAAATCAATTTCCGGGTTTTTTTTTGAGCCGTATGATAAATGATCCTACATTTGCGCTTTATCTGTAATTCGGGCCGGTTCCCGGAGGAAGGTCATTGGGGAGCTGAAATATTTTATGTATTGCATACGATACAGGCCCGGTGTTTGTGCGGGATTAACCGGATTTCTCTAGTAAACCTGATAATGAAAAGATACCTTTTAACCATCCTCCTGCTTTTCACCGTCATCCTGCTTTGGGCTGCAGAACCTCCCGCTATCAGGTCATTCACCATTTCGGGATATGTGCGCGATTCGGCTTCAGGCGAAGAATTGATCGGGGCCAATGTTTATGTGAAAAAACTTTCTGCCGGAACCATCACGAATAATTACGGTTTCTACTCACTCACTCTGGCCCCGGGTAGTTACAGCATTACCTTTTCCTATGTCGGATACGCCGGTATTGAAAAAGTTCTGGATCTCTCCCGCGACACAGTATTAAATGTCGCCCTCTCAGAGAATACTGAAAACCTGGAAGAAGTTACGATCAGCACCCGGGGTAAGGGCCACAATGTAAAAAGTCTGGAAACCGGGACCATCGAACTACCCATTCAGTCCATCCGGAAGATCCCGGCCTTTATGGGGGAGGTGGATGTGATCAAGTCGATCCAGATGCTCCCGGGCGTTCATGCTGCCGCCGAAGGTACCTCCACCTTCAGCGTAAGAGGCGGGGGTACGGACCAGAATCTTATCCTGCTTGATGAAGCCCCTGTTTATAATGCCTCACATTTCATGGGCTTTTTCTCGGTTTTTAATAATGATGCAATTAAGGATGTCACACTATACAAGGGAGATATCCCTGCAAGCAGCGGGGGAAGGCTTTCTTCACTGCTCGATGTACGGATGAAGGAAGGAAGTACAAAGAAATTTGGCGGCACCGGGGGACTGGGACTCATCTCTAGCCGGCTTACCCTTGAAGGGCCTATCGTAAAAGATAAAACTTCATTCCTCCTGGCAGGAAGGCGTTTTTATGCCGACCTTTTTCTTCCGTTATCACGGAACAAAGATATCCGGGATAATCCGCTTTTTCTTTTATGATTTGAATGCCAAGGTGAATCATATATTCAATGAAAAAAACAGGCTCTTCATCTCGGGTTATTTCGGACGTGACGTATTTGAAAATAAATTTGCCGGGATACACTATGGGAACCAAACTTTTACCGCTCGCTGGAATCACCTGTTCTCACCGAAGATGTTCAGCAATTTCACACTGATCAGCTCCTATTACGATTATTCGCTGGGGACACCCAAAGGACAACCAACCTCCTTCGAATGGAATTCGGACCTCCACGACTACAGTCTGAAGGCGGATTTCACCTACTACGCCAACCCGATAACAACTTTTAAATTCGGAGTGATTTCTACGTGGCACCAACTCAATCCGGGGGTTACGATGGCTAATTCGGAAGAGAATACATTCAGCAAATTCCGCATCCCCTCCAACTATGCCCTGGAACACGGAGTGTATGCGATGGGGGAGGAGAGAATGGGTTACCGGTGGTCCGTAAAATACGGATTACGCATTTCAGCTTTTCAGAATATCGGAAAGGCAACTTTATATCAATTCGGACCCGCACATGAGATAACGGATACCACCCTGTATTCTTCGGGCGACATCTTCAACACCTGGGCAGGCCTTGAACCGCGTCTGGGGGCAAATTATACCATCGATGAAGATAACTCCCTGAAAATGTCCTATGCAAGAACCCGGCAATATCTGCAGCTTGCAGAGAACTCGGTGGCCGGAACTCCGCTTGCTGTCTGGTTCCCGGCTAGTCCGAATGTCAAACCCCAGGTCTCGGACCAGGTTTCCGTGGGATATTTTAAAGATTTCCGAAGGCATTCCATTGAGACATCCCTCGAGATTTATTACAAATACATGCATAATACGGTCGATTTCAAAGATCATGCCCAACTCCTGTTAAATCCCGGACTGGAAGGAGAACTGCGGACAGGAAAAGCATGGTCGTACGGAGCCGAATTCATGATACGGCTAAACGCAAAAGACCTGAACGGCTGGATAAGCTATACCTACTCCAGGTCAAAAAGAAAGATCGGAGAAATTAACAACGGGAAAGTTTATAATTCACCTTACGACAGGCCAAATGATGTCTCTGTAGTGATCAATTACAGTCTCAGTGAGAGGCTTCTGTTCGGGATGAACTGGATATATACCACGGGACAGCCCTATACTTTCCCTGTGGGCCGGTATGAAATTCAGGGAAAGATCCTTCCCCTGTATTCCGGAAGAAATGAATACAGGTTCGAGAATTATCACAGGCTGGACCTTTCATTCATTATCAAAGGAAAGGAAAAGCCGGGTAAATTCTGGCATTCGGAATGGAGCTTTTCCGTTTACAATGCCTATGGGCGAAAAAATGCCTGGGCCGTAAATTTCGTCCAGGACCCTGAAAATCCGGATGTCACTTATGCCGAAAAAACATATCTCTTCACGGCCATACCTGCAATAACTTATAACTTCAAATTTTAAAGGTATGAAGAATATACTCCGGACCGTTTTAATTATCCTGGCCCTGATCGTCACATCGTGCTCCGAAAAGATCGATGATCTTCACCTTGACAATACGTATAAACATCTTATCGTATATGGTGAACTCACCAACAGGCCCGGAAAACACTGGGTAAAACTTACCGGATCTGCCGATTATTTCTCCAACGCACCCGCTCCTTCCATCACCGGTGCCCATGTGTTTCTCTCCGACGGTGCAGATACCCTTGAAATGACCGAAAGCGCCACCCGCGAAGGCGTTTATGAAACCTATCCGGGGTACAGGGGGACCGTAGGCAAAACCTACTATCTTTTTATCAACAATGTAGATATCGATGAAGATGGGACGACGGAAACCTACCAGGCAGAATCCTACCTTCCACCTGTCAACCCTGTCGACAGTATTACCTTTAAATATACCGACAATAGTTTTATTTCGGGATGGGAGGTTCAGATATGGGCAAAGGATCCTGAGGAACTGAAAAATTATTATTCCTTCAAAGTATGGAAAAACAATGTCCTGCTAACCGATACCCTCTCGGAATATATTGTTCAGGACGATGAGCTGTTCAATGGAAGCTTTACGTATGGCATCACGGCACAATTTCTGAATGACAAAGACGGGTCAGAAAAGGCCGTTCCAGGTGATTTGATCACTTTCGAGATTGACGGGATCACAGGGGAATATTTCGATTTCGTTCAACAGGCACAGGCTGAATCCTTTGGAAGCAATCCGCTTTTCTCCGGCCCGCCAGCCAATATTACCGGAAATATCAGCAATGGCGCCCTCGGCTTCTTTACCGCCTACTCCGTATCGAAGTCAAGCCGCGTCATACCTGATTATCCATCAGATAAATAGAGATATTTGGCAAATCACTTGAATTTTATACCCAAAACCCTTTAATTTTGCTTATCTGGTCTAAATTAAAATTGATTAACCATGAAAGCGCTTAAAATTATTGGCATTGTGGTTCTTCACCTTAGTGCTCCTGTTTTTCATCACCGGGATCTTTCTGCCCAGGGATATGTATTTCGAAGAGTCCAAAGTTATCTCTTCTGATCCGGTTTCCGCCTACACCCAGGTGAACAATCTCCATAACTGGGCAAACTGGTCTCCGTGGGCGGAGATGGACCCGGGAATGAAGATCACCTACTACGGACCAGCTGAAGGCGAGGGATCGGCCTACAGCTGGGATGGACCCGTATCCGGGCAGGGAAAGCTGACTATACTTAAAAACAATCCTTACAAAAATGTCCACTTCGAGTTGGAATTCACCGGGCAGGGGAGTTCAGAGGGAGGATTTAATTTTGAAGGCGTTTCCGGAGGTACGAAAGTGAGCTGGTACATGGAAATGCATGATCTGAAATATCCCTTCCAGAGATGGTTCGGCCTGATGATGCCCTCCATGATGAAACAGGACTTCCGTCACGGGCTTGACAATATGCAAAAAGTATTGATGAACTGATGATATTACCGAACCTGGTCGCATGGATTAGTGTTTACCTCTGAGAGTAAACGTCCAGAGCACATGCAAAAACCTGATAACCACCTGATCATTATTTTTGGCGCTTCCGGAGATCTGACCAGGAGAAAGCTGATCCCCGCACTTAACAATCTTTTCGATCAGGGACTAATGCCTGAAAAATTTGCCATTTTAGGTCTCGGACGTACAGAAATGGATGACGATCTTTTCCGGAAGGAGATGCGCGGAAGTCTGAATGAATTCTCATCCGGATCAAAAATTTATGACGAATTTATCGATTCGTTGCACTACCTTACCTTCGACTATAATTTACCAGATGCCTATGAGGCTCTCAGACAGGCCATCGGGGAACTTCAGAAAGCAACTTCTTCCAAAAACAGGATCCTTTTTTATCTTGCCACGCCTCCCGCATTGTATGAAATCATCCCTGAAAATCTTTCCCGGGCAGGACTTAATAATGAGGAGTACAAGATCATCATCGAGAAACCTTTCGGCACAAGTCTGGATACCGCCAGGCAATTGAATAAGCATCTGCTGAAACATTTCACCGAGGACCAGATATACCGCATCGATCATTACCTGGGTAAGGAAACCGTGCAGAATATCCTTGTCACCCGCTTCTCAAATAACATCTACGAACCCTTATGGAACCGGAATTATATTCATCATGTAGAGATGACAAGCGCGGAATCCATTGGTGTCGGGAAACGCGGGGGTTACTATGATCAGTCGGGGGCCATGCGTGACATGGTGCAGAACCATCTCCTTCAGCTTGTCGGGCTTGTTGCCATGGAGCCACCTGTAAATGCCGATGCCGGTTCGATCAGGAGCGAAATACTGAAGGTTTTCCAGTCCCTGCGGCCCCTGACACAGAAGGATATCAGAAAGAACGTGATTCGCGGCCAATATTCCGCCAGTACGGTACGGGGTGAATCGATCCGGGGCTACCGGGAAGAGGAGGACGTAGATAAAAATTCAAGAACCGAGACTTTGTTGCCATGAAATTTTTCATCGACAACTGGCGGTGGAACGGTGTACCTTTTTACGTACGCACAGGTAAAAGACTACCCACGAAGGTAACCGAATTGGTCATTCACTTCAAACCCACGCCCCAGCATATTTTTTGCGATATTCAGGGAAAGCCCAACGAGCCAACCAGCTTATCATCCGCATTCAGCCCGATGAAGGTATCCTGATGAAATTCGGAATGAAAATTCCCGGTGCCGGTTTCAATGTACAGACGGTCAATATGGATTTTCTTTATGCATTCCCTTTCAGACGAAAGACTTCCGGAAGCTTATGAAAGGCTTCTTCACGATTGCCTGGTCAATGACCCGACCCTTTACTCGCGAGGTGATGCCGTGGAAACGACCTGGGAATTTCATTGAGCCTGTTCTCAATCTCTGGCGGAGAAAACCCAAACTTCCCTCTTTATGGCTATCCGGCCGGTACCTGGGGCCCGGAAATGCTGCAGACTCACCGATATCGAACCGGATATTACCTGGCGTTATCCCTGTAAAAATATATCCAATGATGGCATATACTGTGAATTATAATGACATTGCACGGGTTGAAGTCTTTTCTTCACTCGAAGCCCTCTCCGAAGCTTTTCTTCACCGGCTTTCTGTGAATACAATGAAGGCCGCCGGAAATGGGGATGATTGCTATATTTCGCTCTCAGGCGGTTCAGGTCCCCCGGAGATCTATAAAAGAACTCCCGAAAATTGGGGATCGCCTTTATTGCTTTCAAAGATGAAATTTTACTGGGGAGATGAGCGTTGTGTTCCTCCCGGCAGCGAAAGAAGCAATTTCGGAAATGCAGACAGGATTTGGTTCTCCAGGCTTGATGTCCCCGGTGAACATATTCACAGGATAAAGGGGGAAGACGATCCGGAAGAGGAAGCGAAAAGATACGAAGCCTTGCTCCGGAAAATACCACAAAAAGACGGACTGCCCTGTTTCGATTTCATTATGCTGGGCATAGGGGAGAACGGGCATACAGCGTCCATCTTTCCTGATGATATGGATGTACTGACTTCTCAGCGGCTCGTCACTTCTACCCGGGATCCGGATTCAGGAGAAAAAAGGATTACGCTTACCGGGCCGGTTATCAATAATGCGAAAGAGATTTTCTTCCTGGTTATCGGGGAGAAAAAGGAAGGCGTTCTCAGGGAGCTTTTCTCGGGATCCGCCAAAGCACGGTCATACCCGGCGTGGCATATCCGGCCGAAAGGAATACTCACCTGGTTTCTTGACTCCGGCGCGGGCGGCTGGCTCCGGCAAAATCAATAAAAAAGGCAGGGCGGTAGAGACGTTGTATACAATGTCTCTACCGCCCTGCCTTTTATATTGATTTATATTTTCGTCGCTGATGAAAGCTCCCGGCCGGTTCAGTAAATATCGATCTGGCTTCGCTTTTTGACATCGATCTCAGGTTTGTTATCCCAGAGGCTTACGAGGCCGGTAACTGAAATGTACTTATGGGTGAAGAATCTCTCAGGCCTTCTGCTGAATCTCCTTGCGTCCCTGCCTTCCAGCACTACGCTGAAATCATTGTAGGGGTAAGGTCCGCCGAAGTAAAGATAGAATTCATCCGTTTCAGGTGAGTACCATGTATCTTCGACCATTCCGTATACCCTTGCTATCTCACCGACATAACCCGCTGCATCATAGGAAGAGATGGTGTGGATAGTGTACCCGAAGGGGTAGTACCATAAATGGTAGTTGGGATACAGAACAACATATTCGTGATACATTGGCTCATTCCAGATAATATTGACTGTAGGGGGAACCCGGTAGGGATTGTGCACCCTGCGGTATTCTACTGGCCTCTGTACATAAGTGATATGAGGAGCAGGCCTTACAACTCTTCGGGGGGCAGGAGTGACATAAACCTTTCTCTGTTCGGTGTAGGTCGTTCCGCGCTTGGGATCATACGTAGTTCTGGAGTTCGTGTTTACAGTCGTATGTTCACCGGTACTACGCGGTGATCTGTTATAGCTGTTTGTCCTTCCGGGTTCAACAGCCCTGTTTTCCCGGGTCCGGTTTGTATTCGAAGGAGCTGTACTTCTGTTGGTATTGTCGGGATGTCTTACTTCCCGGTTTGCAGGAGCACTATTACCTCTTCCCGGCCCCGCCTCCCTGTTTTCACGTGTGGCAGGTGCCGGAGTTGCAGTCGTTCCGCTATTTGTAGTATTCCGGGGCGGCCTTGCAACTTTTGGATTATTTCCCGCCGGAGTTGTACTTCTCTCCGGCCTTACGGCCTTTGAGTTATTCGTACGATCCGGCTTGCTGGTTGCTGCAGGTTCAGTCTTGGGAGTGGTCTTACGTGTTGCCGCTTTGGTTTCCTTCTTGGTTTCCGTAACGGTAGTCGTTCGTTCCCGGGTTGTTCTACCCGTGTTATTTTGCGCATTCATTCCGATCGCTGCGAACAGGAACGCTGTGAGTATTGCTAATTTTTTCATGGCTCTGGGTTTTATTTGCAGGTTTCCGGCTGACCGGTCAAATAAACCGGATCGTCTGCATGTTCTTTTTCAATTAATGTTATATTCCGATGAAATCAAAATCTTTGCCAAATATATGAAAAGGCTGTATATCCTATCAATTAATTTATTAACTATTTGTTTAACTGATAATTATGATAATATAATTTATCGCACGAACTCCATTTTTTATTGCTTAAGAATTATACTAAATTTAGACAGAAGAATTTAACATGTTGTACTATAGCCAGAGTGAGAAAGATGTGGCCGACAGCATAAGGTATGCCAGCTATATTCAGAATGCACTGCTGCCGGCCCCTGCTGATTTCGGGAAGATGTTTCCGGATAGTTTTATTTTATACAGGCCCCGGGACATCGTGAGCGGTGATTTTTACTGGACATGCCGTATTAAGGACCGTATCGCTGTCACTGCTGCCGACTGCACGGGACATGGCGTTCCCGGTGCATTTATGAGCATCATGGGTATCAACTTTCTGAACCAGGTCGTTTCACATGGTATTCCGCATTCCAACAAGCTTTTGAATACATTGCGCGAGCATGTAATGAAAGCCCTGCACCAGAATGGCAGCCTGGAGGAACAAAAGGACGGTATAGATCTGGCGCTTTGCATCATCGATCTTGAGAAAAAACAAATTGAATTTTCGGGTGCCAATAACCCGCTCATCTATTTTCACCGTAATGAACTTATTGTGATCAAAGGAGACAGGATGCCTATCGGTGTAAGCCCGGTGGAAGAACAGTCCTTTAACCGGCATGTCCTGCCTTTTTCCCAAATCGATTCCTTTTATATTTTTTCTGATGGCTATCCTGATCAATTTGGCGGATATTTTTATAAAAAGATTAAATTTAGAGGGTTTAAAAGGATCCTGAGGGATGCTGATAAACTGACATTTTCTGAACAGAAGGATTACCTCGATTCAGAATTGCTCAAATGGAAAGGAAAATACGAACAAATTGACGATATTCTCGTAATTGGAATCGGATTAGACCCGTTTAAACAATGAAACTCAACGCATTCAGGATTAAAAATTACAGGTCGATCATCGATACGGGATGGACGCGCCTTGCGCCGGATAATATTACCACCCTGATCGGTCAGAATGAATCGGGTAAAACCTCAATTCTGGAAGGACTGAACAGCTTCTATAACGGAAAGATCAATGATGATATCCTGCGCAGCGATCTCACCTTTCCCGAGGTCTCCTGTTCATTCCTTCTTATGGATGAAGAAGTTGATAACATACTGGAAGAGACCACTCTCCATCCGAAAATTGAAGAGCATCTAAAGAAAAACAAGACGATCATCCTGAATCGCAAATGGTACAACAAGAATGATTCGGGGCTCTTTTACGGTGATGATGAGATTCTTTGCGAATACCGTAAAATTGAGAGCGAAACGGCCACGCTCGAGGAGGAACTTTCTTCCCGGGTAAAGTATGTCATTGCAGATACCAACGAACTGTTTGAGAACGTAAAAACAGAGGAAGAGGAACGCAGCTATCTCCAGGCCGAACTGTCCGGCATCCGGGTGAGAGCGGATAAACTGGAGAAAACCATTCGCAGGTCACGAAACGGAAAGAAAATAGAATCTGCCAAAAATGCCTTATATGAGCTGGTGAAAGACGAAGGGATGCTAAAGATCCGGTTTGAAAAGGTGGATGCTTCCTACGTAAAGAAGATGGAGAAGCTGGATGAGCTAAATGGTATATGTGATTACGCAGAAAGGTTCACCAAGGCCAGGCATACGCATACCGATACGCTCGAGGAAATGTCGCTGATTCAGGATAACATCAAAGATATCAGGGAACGGATGCTTTACACTGATGATGAAAGAAATATTCACCAGTTTAAATCTGATCTTCGAAATCTGGAATCCAGATTGTCCCGCAAACAGTCAGAAGTAAAGGAATCCGAGAATTCTTACCGCTTTGCCAGGGAATGTTTCCGGCTCGTCCTGCAGCATAAAAATGGCAATGACATAGAATCGCGGGCATGGGACAATCTTGAAAAACAGGAAAATGTCAGGATGTTTGAAGATGCAGGGGAATCCCTTTTCATGTATATACCCGACTTCAAGTTGTTTGAGGATTTCAGCAGCCTTCTCCCGAACCGGATCGACCTCGAGGATATCCTGAATATGGATTCGGAAGTGGAGGGATATAATGCTGCCCGCAATTTCCTCATAATTTCAGGACTTGACGCGAGTTTTTTCCAGGCATCCAACGACCGGATCCTCAAACAGAAGATCGAAAATCTGAACGGGGAGATAACACTTAATTTCCAGGGTTACTGGCGGCAGAACCTTGGGAAGACAAATAAGATCTGTCTGAATTTTGAACTCGAACATTACGATTTCAATCATCCGGTGAAAAAAGGAAAACCTTACCTGGAGTTCTGGATCAAGGATGAACATGAAAGGCTGTATCCAAAGCAACGCAGCAGGGGAGTGCGATGGTTCCTATCCTTCTTCCTTGAGTTGAATGCCACGGCAATTGAGAATGACGGACGCAAGGGAAAGATCCTGCTGATTGACGAGCCCGGACTAAGCCTGCATGCCAGGGCACAGGAGGATGTGCTGAAGGTTTTTGAGGATCTGAAGGAAAATATCCAGATCATCTATTCCACCCATTCACCCCACCTGGTTAATACCGGTAAATTATACAGATTGCTGGCCGTTCAGCGTGCCGATGAATTCAACGACCGCTCCGAAACCCGAGTATATGATCCCCAATCCCTTACCGAAGTCTCAGGGGATACTCTTTCACCTATTTATACCCTTCTGGGTTCCCAGATAAGTGAGAGCAACCTGATGAAGGAAAGGAACAATATTATAGTGGAAGACATTGTCGTATTTTATTATCTGAAGGTCCTGCTTGAGATTTTTGAACCCGGTGCCAAGATATACATCCTTCCCGCGACGGGGATATCTTCGGTAACGTCCCTGGCAAATCTCCTGACCGGTTGGAAACTGGGGTATGGCGTGCTTTTATCAGATACACCGCCTGCCCGGGAGGTCGCAAAAGAATTGATTGAACATATCCTGAACCCGTTGGCAGAAAAAGACCCGGGAGCTAAAAGGATAGTCCTGGCGGAAGGTGTCAGGGGACCCGAGGACCTGTTTTCGACCATTGATTTTAAAAAATATGTTCTCGAAAAACGAACCGGGATCACGGAAGAAAATCTCGAATTTATTGAGCAAAACAAACTGAACAGATCCTCTCTTGCTACCTCATTTGCCCTGAGGCATCAGAATAATCCGATGGCCCCCTCCGACTTTGATGAGGAATCGCAGGAAAATTTCAGAAAGCTGATCCGTCAGGTTCTGGAACTGGTTTGCTGACGAAACAGGGTTTCAAGCTTTTCGTTAAAGGGAAGAAAATAAGGATAAAGCTTGCATGCTACGCAATACCCGAATGCCGTTTCCAGGAAACTGAAGATGCCCAGGATGCTGAAAGGTACGAGTGCCGCCTTGAAAGAAACTGCAATCAGTAGTACAGTACCCAGTACGGAGAGTAACAATCCCACCCGGGATGCGAAAATTTTAGGGCCGGCATTGATCATTCTCTTCTCCATAAAGAGTACGCCAACCATATAACGATTCAGGTGAACAACCGGGTTCAGTCTTCCCTCATATATATTTCTGAAAAGAAAATCAAAAAACAGGATCACCGGAAAAACACTGTTCCCGGTAATAAAAAATCCCGAGACAAATAAAACAGTAAAAAAAGCATTCATCCGGGCTACATTCTCATTCATTTGCCGATTTGATACAGGGCATATTTTTACCATAAGCTAATCCTCCTGAGTTTATCAGAGCGCATAAAGTTGAATATTTAAATGTACTCTGCAATAACAAATCCGATCTTTAAATGTTTTTTAACATAAAAATATGACTTTGTCTGCCGGAAACCAGGTTAGTTGTTGCAGAAGGACGACAGAGGCTCCGGCTGAACCGGGAAAATAGCTCAGCCGGAACAATCTGGACCATGTATCATAAAAAACCCCCTGTAAATGCCGGGGGTTTTCATACAAAAAGAATTATTCAGCTTTTACAACTCATTGGGCGCCTTACCGTCACGCCAATGCTGTTCAATTTCCTCAAGAGTCACTCCCTTAGTCTCAGGAATATACTTGATACCCCAAATGATGCCAAGGATAGCAATCACTGCGTAGACGAAGAAAGCTCCTGCAGGGTTAGGATCCGGTTTACTTGCTCCCTGGTTTACGATCTCCATGCCCGGTGCTGTGAAAAGCCAGGCAAGTTTAAGAAAAGTGAAGGTAACGATCGCATTAAAAAGCCAGTTGGAAAGTGATCCTATGCTCATTCCTAATCCTCTTACCTTCAGGGGGAATATCTCGGAAATGATGAGCCAACCGAGAGGCCCGAGGCTTATAGCAAAGAACAGAACATAGATCAGGATGCTTCCAACTGTAATATATTTAAGCGACGGCCCGAGGCTGTCCTTGAAAAGAAAGAACGTTCCCAGGGCGGCCAGAGAAACGGCCATCCCTGCCAGACCAATGAAATAGAGCTTCCTGCGTCCGATCCTGTCGATAAGAAACATGGACAGGACGGTTGCGAGCACGTTTACCACTCCGACAATGATGGTTGCTGAAATTGCGGCTTTTGCACCGGCAAATCCCGCGATGATGAATACTGTCGGAGCATAGTAGATTATGGTATTGATCCCCACAAATTGCTGAACGAACATGATCCCGATGGCAATGAACAAAGCATTGCGGAGCCAGGGTTTGAATATTTCAGTCCAGTCGGTAGCCTGAAGTTCATCTCTTCTGATATCTTCCTTGATCTTCCCGATCGCCAGATCAACAAGTTCAGGAGATTCAACCATTGCAAGGATTTTACGGCCTTTTTCGTCCTTACCTTTACCAATAAGGAAACGGGGCGTTTCCGGAAGAAAGATCATTCCGATGAACAGAATAAGGGCAGGGAAAACGCCTACATAAAACATCCATCTCCAGGAGAAGGGATTAGCTTCATCGGCAAAGGCATGGTCGCTGAAATAAGAAACGAGGATACCGATGGTGATCATAAGTTGAAAGGAAGAAACAAGAGCGCCCCGGATTTTTGTCGGAGAAATTTCCGAAATATACAGCGGCACGGTAAATGATGAAATACCGATTGCAATCCCTATGATGATCCTGCTCACGGAAAGAAATGCCGGGCTGGAAGAAGCTCCGGTGAGGATGGATCCGATTGCAAAAATTATGGAAGTTGCGATGATGACTCTCTTCCTTCCGAAAATATCCGTTATGCGGCCCGATGATACAGCACCAAGAACAGCACCGATGAGTGCGGCAGTCGTTATCCATTCCTCGGCCCCGGTAGAAAGGCCCCAGCTCTCTCTTAGGAATGGGAGGGCTCCGGATATGACCCCTGTGTCAAAGCCAAAAAGCAGCCCGCCTGTGGAGGCTACAGCTGCGATTACGATGACGAGGCCCATGTTTTGCTTGTTTTCTTTTTTAGCCATAGTCAGTTTTCAGTTTTATTTTTTAATGGGAACTAAGATACAAACATCTGTCAATTCTCTTCTGTATTATTCATAAATATTGAAAATAATCAGACATTTTGACCCGATATAAAATTAGGCGATATAAATCCTGGTATAATAAAAGGAACAACAGTGGCATGCGGAATTTTTTTTATTGTTCCTGATCCGGATTTTATTGTATATTACTGTGTTTTTTAATCTGATTATATCCGGAAAACCTAAAATTACCGTCATGTCAATGAAAATCGCTTCGAGACAAAGCCTTATCAGGATCATAACCGTCCTTGCCATTATCGTAGTCGTAGTTTTTATCGGCGTTAAAACCCGAAGTATGAATCCCAACGCAGTAGCAGGCGAAATTAACGATACGATCATGCTCTTCAACGGAAAAGACCTTGACAACTGGCAGATCGTCCTGAAAGACAGTCTTGCACCCGCAGACTCTACTTTCCGTGTGAAGGACGGAGTTATCTTTTCAAGCGGCGAACCTTTTGGTTATGCAAGAACAAAGAAAAGTTATTCCGATTATAACCTGACCGTGGAATGGAGATGGCCCATGGAAGCCGGCAACAGTGGTGTATTTATACATGTGAATGAGGACAAGGTTTTCCCCGACTGTCTCGAATGCCAGTTATACCACGATCATGCAGGTGATTTTATCGCAATGGGGGGCACTGATTTTAATGAACGAACTGACAAATCTTCTAAAGCTGTAGATAAAATGCACGCGAGTGCCGAGAAGCCAGCGGGGGAATGGAACCGGTATGATATCCATGTTCAGGGCGATTCATTGACTGTTTATGTGAATGGCGTACTTCAGAATGTTGCCTCGGGAATGAACAGGACCAGGGGTTGGATCGCATTGCAGAGTGAAGGGGCTCCTGTCGAATTCCGGAATGTCATGTTGATCAGGAAGCACTGACAAACCTTACGATAACTGATCAAGCGCTTCTTCTGCAGTCTCCACCGGCAACTTACACATGCCCCCCCGGCATACGTATATCCGGTTTTTTTCCCCGGCAAACCTGTCTGTGAACAGCGGAATCTCACTTTTTTCACTCGCACCTGCAAAAATGACTCCAGGTAAATAACGCCCCGTAAAATTTTTCCTGTTCTCCTGGCATTCCGGGCCGGTGATCACTATCTCACATGGCTCTTCTTTTAGCGTAAGGAAGAGATCAGCCCATACCGGAAAAAAGGCGGGGGTTTTTTGAAGATAAGGGGTTACATTGCTGATCATTTGACGTGCTATCCTTTCAAAGATCACATCTTCGAAATACCGTGACAGCTGGAAAAGAACATTGGCAAGAACGGCATTCGAGGAGGGAAGCACATGGTCGGCCACCTCGGTCTGCCTTACGGGCATATCGGTCTCGAGTGCAGAGGCATAATAAAACATGCCGGTTTGTATGTTGAAGAAATCCGAAATCATTTTTTCAGTCAGCTTCCTCGCCGTGTGGAGCCAGGATTCCTCAAAATCACACTGGTACAGAGAAAGGAAAGCTCGGGCGCAAAATGCATAATCATCGAGAAAACCGCCCGTGGCACCACTGAGACTTCGTTTTACCGTGTAATCTTTTTTTATAAGATTATCCCGGATGAAACGTCCGGTGTTAATGGCCTTTTCGAGAAATACATCATCTCCTGTTGCCTGCCAGGAATCGGCAAACGCCAGTACTGCTAGCGCATTCCAGGAAGTGAGGATCTTGGTATCGACTGCAGGTTTTTCCCTGAGTTCCCGGTATGATCTCAACTTTGACGCCGTGGATGCAATGATCTCTTTTACTTCCCCCGTCTTCATCCCATAGGTGCGGGCAAGTTCCTCAGGTTCTTTTCTTACCGCCAGGACATTCTTTCCGGCTTCCCAGTTACCGTCATGCGTGATCCCCCAGTAGTCCGAGATAAGATCACTGTGATCGTCTGCAATGACGTCAATTTCCGTTTTATCCCAGGCATAATATTTTCCTTCCTCGTTATGGGTATCAGCGTCAATAGATGCATAGTATCCCCCTTCCTTTCGTCCCAGCTCATTTTCCATAAAACTGTTGCATTCATAGAGTATTTCCCGGTAGTTCTTATTCCGGGTGATCGAATACAAATTCGAAAGCAGGCTGATAAACCTGGCATTGTCGTAAAGCATTTTCTCGAAATGAGGAACAAGCCAATTCCGGTCGGTTGAATACCTGGCAATGCCCCCGGAGAGCTGGTCGTAAATGCCGCCTCTGGTCATTTTGTCGACAGTCAGCATCACATGGTCGATGGCTTCGGTATTTCCTGCAAAAACTGAATAATGCAACAGGAAGGTGTATATGCCGGGCATCGGAAATTTGGGAACCCTCCTCATCCCGCCCTCTTCCCGGTCAAATTCGCGGGCCAGGTCCTGATAAATATCTGCCGGATCGATTCCGGCTGGTTTCTCCAGCTTTTCTTTAATAAGCTCGGAGTTGACGATCCCTTCGTACATACTGTCTGCTGAGGCAAAAATCTTTTGAGGTTCATTTTGCCAGGTATCCCGGATCTGGTTAACGACAGAGGTCAATTGTGACGGAGGAAAATAGGTGCCGCCATAAAAGGGCCTGGCATCAGGTGTGGCAAAACAGTTCAGAGGCCATCCGCCCCGGCCGGTCATAAGCTGTACGGCCGACATATATACCTGGTCGATATCCGGCCGTTCCTCCCTGTCAACTTTTATACAGATAAAATTCCGGTTCAGCAGTTCCGCAAGCCCGGTATTTTCAAAGGATTCCTTTTCCATTACGTGGCACCAGTGACAGGCTGCATACCCAATGCTTACAAAGATCATTTTGTTTTCCTTCTTTGCCTTTGAAAGGGCCTCTTCACCCCAGGCCAGCCAATTTACCGGATTGTGTGCATGTTGCAGTAAGTAGGGGCTGCTCTCGTTAATCAGGCTGTTGGTATATTTCTCCATACATGGAAACTTTTCCGTTCTAACACATGTTTCCAATAATAAGTTTTATTTACTGACCTAAATGAGAGATCCCGGATCCCAAACCTTAAACACCAAAGTCATGGCTCAAAAAATTCCCACACATTATGATACCGTGAAAAAATTCCATCCCGGTTATCTTAGTGCAGTCGAAAAGCTGGGTGATGCAGCAAAAAATGCAGGCCCGCTCGACGAGAAAATGGCGCAACTGCTGCAGTTGGCCGCATCCATAACTCTCCGGTCCGAAGGTGCTACACACAGCCATGCAAAAAGGGCGCTTGAAGCCGGGGCCTCGGCAGATGAGATCCGGCATAGCGTGCTTCTGCTCACCAATACCATCGGTTTTCCGAATGTAATGGCGGGAATGAGCTGGGTGAATGATGTCCTGGAGTAAAAGATTATCATCTTTCAGGCTCAGCGATAAGCTGTGGAACAGAACCGGTAAATCCGGAAGGGTATCCGGCGGCACCGGACTTGCTGCCGCTGGATTTCTTTTTTCTCATTTTTTCTTTTCCGTCTCTTTAAGCGTGTTTTCCAGGTTCTCACGGGCCTTTTCAAGCTGCTCCATGGCTTCGCCAGTTTGACGGTTGATCTCTTCCATATCCACGGGTCCCGCCGATTTCAGGGTTTTCCCGATATCTTCCCGGATCCTGGGTAATTCGAGCTCATGGATCCAGAGGCTTGTTGAATCACTCAGAATGATCCGGGCTCTTTTCATCTCCTCACCGGCTTCGGACAGGATACGGTCCCAGTCTATGTCATTCAGCGATTCTTTAATAACATGAAGATCCAGTTTGTCCAGATCCATAGCTAACTTCAGACGGGCGGTGTCCAGGCTGAATGATAAATCCTTCTCGAGCTGATCCCAGTCAATATCCCGGATGGACCGGTCGATCATGATCCTGAGCGAATCGGCATTGGTATGGTCCAATTGCTGCAGTTCCCTTTCCATTTCTTCATGAAGCTTTTCCCTGTCAATATCCTGGCGGGCTTTTTCGATTTCAACCCTTAGCTGCTGCATTGCTTCCGGATTCATGACACTTTGCATAGCAGTTTTCAGGCTGTCCCAATTGATGTTTTCAATTTCTTTCCTTGCCGATTCCAGGTCTTCCCGCAATTTTTCACTGTCAATCCTGCTAATTTCAATCCTGATTTCCTTTCTGATCTTTGCGGTATCAATACCATCGACGGTTTTGACAGTTTTTTCCACCTCGATCCTGCGCTTGTGATTATTGGCGGTATTTACAGAATCGACAGCACTTGCGGTCTTCGCCGCGTCAGAATTGACGCTTTTCAGAGTCGTTTCAATGATTTCCCGGTAATTATCGAATTTCGATCGGGGAATCTTCTTTCCATCAACTTTAAGACTTTCCAGCTTACCAATATCGAACTTCATTTCCCAGGTATGGCTGACACCCTTTTCATCCTCCTGCCGTATTACTATGGAATTTTCATCAGCTTTTATGAGTGAATCGGCGGGGGATGCATTGACCGCTGAAGGCAGTGCGGGGATGAGACTGAAATTTTTGCCCGATCCGTGCCCGGCCAGACCGGTCCTGTTCAGGGCGGCAGCACCAGTAAGAATTATGAGCCCGAAACCGGCAATTACGATTATACCGGCAAATATTCTGTCAGATATTTTTGTTTTCATGGTTTCCTGTTTTAAAATTCGTCTGATTCGTTCAAGCAAGGTTTTTCTGTTCTGCATCAGGGCCACAGAGGGGTAGGAGGGCTTTATTCCTCTCTCCGCCATCCTCGCCAGGGCTCTGGCATAGGTTTCATTTCCGGGACACCATGCAAGGGCCATATCATCACAACATTTTTCC
This sequence comes from uncultured Bacteroidales bacterium, assembly GCA_963771005.1. GTDB lineage: Bacteria > Bacteroidota > Bacteroidia > Bacteroidales > DASQZK01. The sequence continues at coordinate 442,401 of CAVYRO010000002.1, read as the reverse complement.
CTTTCATCTCTTGTCCGGGAAGAGATCAGGTAAATTGCAGGATGATAAAAGAAAAGCATTTCGATAACAGATTGAATTATATTGAAGAGGAAATCATTCCGTTTTATATGCGCCAGTTCATGTGCCAGGATAGCACCGGCCTGGTCGAAAGGCATATTTGCAAAAAATCCGGCAGGGACAATTACAAGAGGTTTGAAATACCCTATGACCTCCGGTATATCTATTCTGAAGGATTCAAATAACCTCACTTTTTTTATAATTCCTGTTTTTTCACATAATTGTCTGAAGAAAACATGGATCTCCGGTGAAGGCTGCCTTACACCGGTACGCGCATGCCTGCGGAGACAGATGGAACCTGAAAGCATTCTGAGTGTCATCATGAGAAGCCCCCCAAAGTAGATCCATACTATCCATGGCAGAGCCGTAGCCAGACTGCTGCGCAGGCTGAAAGATTTTGCCGGCGGTATGACTTCACCGGCCAGGCGGAAAGATGCATCTTGAAGGGGCCGGATATCCATTATGCCCGAAGGCTCAGGCTGATAACATATAATAAACGTGATGATAGAAACCAGCAGGGCGGATACCATCGAAAACCCGGCAATCCTGTACTTTATCGCAGAAGATGACGCCGACATCATTCTCAGCGTCAGGCGCATAACCAGATAGATGATAGTGATCTGCCAAAAAGAATGAATGATAGTCATCCCGATGGCAAATATCAAATTATTATGGATCAGTCCTGTTATCATAATTCTTCGTCTTTTTCCATATTTTCAAGCAATTTCCGTATTTCTTCCAATTCCCCCCGGCTGGGCCTGTGTGAACCGAGTGTTCGCATGATGAGACTTGAAGCCGAACCCTCAAAGGCTGAATCCAGGATCCTGTCAATAAGACGATTTTGAATGGCATTTGCTGCAATGGCCGGGGAATAAATATGTGATCTCTCCGCTTCGTCCCGTACAACCATGCCTTTTTCATGCATGATCTGCAGGATCTTCAACGTGGTGGTATAACCTACAGGCCGTTGTTCGTTTAACTTATCATTCACAAAGCGGACCGTTGAAGGACCAAATTTCCAGAGGATGTTCAGTATTCCGAGTTCGGAATCGGTAGGAGGCTGGATCCATTTGTTTTTCATAATGAATGTATTATTTCACATATGCCTTAATCCGGAATGTTTCAGAGGCGCGGCGATCCGGTTAATAAAATCTATTACGAATGCTTTCGTAGGCAAATATATACGAACAATTTCGTATATGCAAGCCTGGCTACGAAATATTTCGTAATGAAATGTTAAAAATCCTTAAATGAAAGCAGGAGAGAAGTATGTCAGATTTCCACAATTGCACTTTTATTCGTATATTTAATTCGGCTAATACCGGATGAATGCGGATATCATAGCATATCACTCCGGCAGCATGAATGGTTCTGTAATGCTTGAAAATCAGCGGGAGCAATGCTCCTAATATTATTAGCGAATACACAGCCGGCAAAAATTCAACCTAAAACAACGAAGCAATGGATTACAAGTCATTCAATTATACACTGGATATGGGCCAGCCCCCGGAAGAATTCCCGGTACCCGCCAAGGCATTATGGTGGGAGAGGAAGGGATACTGGGACAAGGCTCACGATATGGTCCAGGAACTTTCAACACGGGAAGCTGCCTGGGTACATGCATACCTGCATCGCAAAGAGGGTGATCAGGAGAATGCATCGTACTGGTATGACAAGGCTGGGAAGAAGGATTCCTCAAGTGATCATGATGATGAATTCAGGGAGATTATTGAAGCACTTCTTGCGGATGATTAGGATTCCGGAGTATATCCCCTGGCTGTTTGCCATTAATTTTTTCAGGTTAAACAGGGTCACTGTAGAGGCACTACAGGAATTATGGGCCTTGAAATTCTTTTTCTGAGAAATTATCGGCAGTATATATATAAAGATCCGCATTTTTCCAACCATCCCAACCCAAACCTGCCTTGTCGCGGGAACAATGTCCCAGCATTTCCTCCCTTGTCCACCCGGTTTCATCGGCAACCTGTGGCAGGTATGTTCCCGAAACATTGCCCTTACGAATGAGGATGCCATCCCTGCCGGGAACAAATTCATCGGCGGAGTCTATTTTTTTGAGCGGGCTCAGTACCGAAATATCGATGGAGATCTGCTCAAGTTCATTCTCAGTAACCGGATCGAACCGCGGATCTTTTACGGCCGCTGCAATTGTCATCTGCCGTACCACCTTGTAAAGAGGTTCATCCGGGAGAAATCGCCCGATACAACCCCTAAGGGCCCGCCTCTTGTTCAGGGTGACGAAAGCGCCCCTGTATTCCATCAGGTGATCCGGAAGGTTATTTTCATCATAATCCGGGATTTTCCCCGTTTTCAGATAAGATTCAAGGCTTTCCCTTGCTATTTTTAAAAGCAGGATCTTATCCGAACGGTTCAGGTTGGATTCTGTATCCTCCATGGCTGATAATTTTGTCGTGATCATTATTGAGTAGTACCCCACCACGCGGTCCTTATCCCCGGATGGGATATCGCCGGAAGTCGCATGGTACAGGGGTGTAAATGAATACCGTCCCGTATTACCGAAGAGTCGCATGATGACCAGGGCTGAGGGCCAGCCACACATGGGGGTAACCAATCCGTCTTCCGGATGACGCTCAATGTTTTGCGCATATGTTCGCAATTTTTCCGCGTTGCGGGACAAAAATATTTGTGCTGTAAGGCTGTCTGTTTTTAGGGCCAGTTGCCGGTCGGGGTAATGGGAAAAATCTGTGCTTAAAATAAAGAGATTACCATTGTCCCTGTATTTTTCGAGAACTCCCGCAACAGATTCGATTACCTTCCGGTCGGATGTCCCAAGGAGAACCGGCACAATTTTGAAGGATTTTTTAAGGTAATACTGCAGAAAAGGAAGCTGGACCTCAATGCTGTGCTCTTTACTGTGGGCGGACGGTCTGAAACGAATGAAGGGTGAAGCCTGGATCAGCTCACGTGTAATTTCCCGGTCTACCGCCACTTTTCCAAGAGGTGTAATGTAATCACCTGCAGAGTAAACGGATGCTCCCGGGAAATGCTCAAAATGGGATGTTCCGATGATGAAAATCGTTTTGTATTCCTTCACGGGGTCGAGTCGTGCATAACTGCATGCTGCAGTCAGACCGGAGAAAATATACCCCGCATGCGGTACAATAAGGGCTGCAGGGGAGAGTGATTCGGCATTCCCCGGGGACCGGGCACGCGCGAAGAGATCAGCGAGCGCCCTTGTCAGAACTGCCGGGGCAGCAGGATAAAATGATCCTGCAACTGCGGCTTCCCTGTCTGTCTCTGCAGGAGCATTCTGACCGCAAACACCTGAAAGGAAAACCGTGATCAGTGCAATACAAATATATAACGATGAAAATCTCATGTCGGGAAAGATCCGGGTTCGGTGTAAAAAAGAATGGAGATATAATCTACAACATTTTCGGAGGGGTATATTTCGCCCGAATGCCCCCTGGAAAGTACTATCGACTTTGCGCCGGGATATTTGGATCCGGCATAAAACATCAGCGTCATGATCGGACCGTAACCACAAACACTGATATCATTCTTCCTGACAGCAGAATAAATTTCCAGCGGTTCCATATTAAGTATATGGTCCAGAATGATCTGGTCTTTTTCCCGGCCTGTTTCCGGGTCGAGGTAATGAGAAAAATCCGAGGATGCAATAACACAGATCTTCCTTTTCGTAGCTTTTTCCGCGCGGAGGATGGCGCCGGCGACTTTCCTCGATGCATCCGGATGTTGCCATCCCATACCCACGGGCACAATCCGAACGTTGTAACCTGCATATTCCTGTATGAAGGGAAGCATCACCTCGGCTGAATGTTCCCATTGATGAAGTTTTTCCGAACATTCTATACCCATTTCATCAATGAATTCCCTGTCCACGGCCGTCTCTCCCAGGGGTGTCTTCCACGCGTCATTCCCGTCGGCGGCAAAATCGGGTTCCCCGCCGCGGTGGATCGGGTGGACGATAACAAAGGTTTCAATTTGGTTTATCCCGGCAGAAAGTATCTCAAAGAAATGTATGACGTGGTATCCCGAAAAAATATGTCCCGCATGCGGAAGTACTGCTCCAATGATATTCTTCCCCGACAGACTGTAATCAATGGAAGACTTTTCATGTTTCCTGAGATCATGGATCAATCCGGTAATCTCAGGAGCCGAGGAAGGATAGAATTTTCCCGCCACATAGGCCTTTCTGACTGAATTTCCCATTTCACATATGTCTGATAATTTCTGTTCCGCAATACACGCATTTTCCATCATCCCCAAGACCCTCTGTAGAAGTATGATAGCCATGTCGTTCGATCACCGGCTCTTGACAATTTTTGCAGTACGTAGTTGAGGATTCACTATCGTCTATATTGCCAAGATAAACATAATTCAACCGTTCACCGGCAATTTTCCTGAATTTTTTCATCACCGGGAGGGGTGTCACAGGTTCAGTTGCCTTGTATCGCGGAAAATAACGTGAGAGATGAAAAGGTGTATCCGGTCCCGCAATATCGGCGATCCAGTTTACCATTCTGTCGAATTCCCCGACATCATCGTTCAGACCCGGGATCAGCAGGTGTGTTATCTCCAGGTGGATCCCAGCCTCTGCAATTATCCGGATGGTATTTAACACAGGGTCCAACCGCGATTTAGTGTAGCTGCGGTAAAATTCATCATTGAAGGATTTCAGATCCACATTGAAGGCGTCCGCGTACCGGAGCAGGTCTCTTAACGGCTTTTCGCTTATATATCCATTGGTCACAATCAGGTTTTTCATCTTTCTACACCTTATCTCGATTGCAATATCCTTCATGTATTCGTAATATATCGTGGGTTCGTTGTAAGTATAAGCAACGCCGATATTCTTTGATTTGATTTCGGCCATCGAGATGATCTCGGATACCGGTATTTCCCGGAGTTTACCATAAGAATCCATGGTTTCCTGCGAGATATCACAATTCTGGCAGAAGAAACATTTCATATTGCAGCCTACAGTCCCGATGGAGAGCACTTGTTTCCCGGGGTGAAAATGATACAGAGGCTTTTTTTCAACCGGATCGTAATGTATTGCGACGGGATACCCATATACCTCAGATACCAAAGTCCCCCCGATATTCTTACGGACACCACAAATCCCCCGCCTGTCTTTCACAATTAGACATTCATGCGGGCAGAGATAACACCGGATTTTCTGTTCTCCCTTTTTAATATAATACAAGGCTTCATGCATGGGGCAGTCTCTAGATTTTCCCGGATAACCGGCTTCGGGGAAAGGGAAAAATTGCAGGATATTTCAGGTTTTACAAAGATAGGAACAATAATACCTTTAAATCAAGTGGATTGCCTGATTTCTGATGCCCGGGATCGTCAACATTTCTTCGCGGAATTTGTTCTCTAAGTACTAAAATTGTGGAATAATGAAGATATTAATGACTATGATGCTCCTCCTCGCAGGAATGAATCTTTTGGCACAAAAAAATCAATCTGATATGGCTGAAAATAATAATTATAGATACGCCACCTTTGGCAATGGCTGTTTCTGGTGCTCTGAAGCGGTGTTCGAAGAAGTCAAAGGTGTTATTGATGTGGTTTCCGGATATTCAGGCGGTTCGGTTATTAATCCATCGTACCGTGAAGTGTGCACAGGCCGCACAGGCCATGCTGAAGTTGTGCAGGTCAAATACGATCCTTCCGTTGTAAACTACCAGGAACTGCTCAATATTTTCTTCAAAACGCATGATCCGACATCTCTTAACCGGCAGGGAGCCGATGTGGGCACCCAGTACCGGTCTGTAATATTTTATCATGACGGGGACCAGAAAAAAGAGGCTGAGGAAACCATCAAGAGGCTCGATACTTCAGGTGCCTATAAACATAAGATCGTAACTGAAGTGAAACCTTTCGTGAATTTCTATATGGCCGAGGATTATCACCAGGACTACTACCGGAAGAACCCGGATTACGGGTATTGCAACGTAGTCATCTCACCTAAACTGCATAAATTCAGGGAGAATTTCAGCGAACAATTGAAAAAATGATCCTCTTTTTCCGCCTTCCCTAATACGGATTTCCCACTGTGCTTTTTTAGCAGCTACAAATTGCCGTACAAGACGGTTTGTCAGTTCATATTCTTCCCTTAAAATTCCGTTCCCGATGGCTGTGATCTTCCGGGAGGGTATAACATTCCTAAATTATTTATGTAATTTATTGAATAGGAATATATTACAAATATGGAAGAGTTAGACGTCCGCCAGCGAATCTTCTGAAAAAATTAACACGATAAGTAGCGGTTATGAATCAAAACTCTGCTACTTTTGCAGGTTCAAAATTTTTAATATGCAATCAATCCGGAATGTAGCTATTATAGCCCACGTAGATCATGGTAAGACGACGCTGGTCGACAAGATTATTTATGAATGCAATGCCCTGGGCGACAGGAACAAGGGAGCGGAACTCATCCTCGACAGCAATGACCTGGAACGGGAAAGAGGGATCACCATCCTGTCCAAAAATGTATCCGTCCGTTACAAAGGAGTAAAAATCAACCTGATCGATACTCCCGGACATGCCGATTTCGGCGGTGAAGTGGAAAGAGTGCTGAAAATGGCTGACGGGGTTCTTCTTCTTGTGGATGCGTTCGAAGGCCCTATGCCCCAAACGCGGTTTGTTCTGCATAAAGCCATTGACCTGGGGCTAAAGCCTGTTGTTGTCATCAATAAGGTGGATAAGGAAAATTGCAAACCTGATGATGCCCAGCAGGACGTTTTCGAGCTGATGTACAACCTCGATGCCACGGAGGAGCAACTTGATTTTCAGACGATCTTCGGCTCTGCAAAACAGGGATGGATGAGCCGGGACTGGAGGAAACCGGGGAAAGACGTGAAGCCTTTACTTGATACGATTCTCCGGGAGATCCCGGAAGCTCCGTACAGGGAGGGATCGCCACAGATGCAGATAGCATCCCTCGATTATTCAAGTTTTGTCGGACGAATTGCTATCGGCAGGGTTTTTCGCGGTGATATCGAAGAAGGACGGGATTATATGCTATGCAAAAGGAAGAATGTGTTTAAGAAAGTCCGGATAAAAGAATTATACGTTTTTGAAGGTCTCGGCAGGGAAAAGGTCAGCACTGTCCGCAGCGGCGATCTCTGTGCCATTGTAGGGCTGGAAGGATTTGATATCGGTGATACGATGGCAGACATTGAAAATCCGGAACCCCTGCCAAGGATCAGCATCGACGAACCTACCATGAGCATGCTTTTCATGATCAATAATTCTCCTTTCTTCGGGCAGGAGGGCCGTTTTGTAACCTCCCGGCACCTGCGCGACCGGCTCATGCGTGAGACTGAAAAAAACCTTGCCCTTAGAGTCGAGGAGACGGGATCCGAAGACCGCTTCCTGGTTTATGGCAGGGGAGTGCTGCACCTTTCGATTCTTCTCGAAACCATGCGAAGGGAAGGTTACGAATTGCAGGTGGGAAAACCTGAGGTGATCATTAAGACCATCAACGGCCAGAGATCAGAGCCTTTTGAAACCCTTGTCGTCGATACCCCCCTTACATATTCCGGGAAGGTGATCGAGCAGGTTACCAGGCGAAAAGGCGACCTGCTGAAAATGGAACCCCGGGGTGATCTTCAGCATCTTGAATTTCATGTCCCGTCGCGCGGACTGATCGGCTTGCGGAACGTGCTTATGACCATCAGTGCAGGAGAAGCCGTGATGAACCACCGCTTCAAAGAATACGCACCCGTAAAGGATGAAATTCAAAACCGTTTCAACGGATCCATCGTCTCTTCTGAAACGGGTCAGGCCCTCGCATTCAGTATTGACAGATTGCAGGACCGCGGGAAATTTTTCATTGATCCGGGAGACAAAGTATACAAGGGACAGGTGATCGGCGAGTATACACGGGTTGGAGACCTTGAGGTGAACATAACTAAGGCCAAAAAACTGACGAATATCCGTGCCTCAGGTTCGGATGATGCAGCGAAGATCTCACCCAAAATAGCATTCTCACTGGAAGAGGCGATGGAATATATCCGGGAAGACGAGCTTCTCGAAATTACGCCAAAAAGCATCCGGATGCGAAAGATCAAAATCTGACAGGCTTTGTTGCCTGGGATCTCCGCAGATGATATCCCGGAGCAGCTAGCTCGGCCGCCCGGAAATTTTCATACCGGTCTTCGTGAAGCGGGTAATCCCAGCATCCCTGCCTGTGACGGATCTTTCCGCCAAAACCGGTCTTAAAGCGATAGAGACCCCACATCGGATGCGAGGGATCCGGATCCTGGGAAATACCGAAGAGGTCATAATTTGTACAACCCAGTGATTTTGATAACCGCATGGCTTCCCACTGGAGAGCATAGGCTCCCATCATATTCCGGTTTGCATCCGATGAAGCTCCGTAGAGATAGGTGGCACGGCCGCCCGAGATCACCAGGAACATCCCTGCGAGTGGTACCCCTTCGGCTTCCGAAACCAGAAGCCTTACATTGGTTTTTGATTTACCGGTTTCCGTCCCTGTCCGCAGCACGGATTCAAAATACCCCGGGCCGTCCAGGTGTATCCGGTTGCGGAGTGCAGTCTGGCGGTACAAATCGTACCATAACGGAAGTTCGGCGGGGGATGCCTGCCTTACCCTGACTCCCTTGCTTATGGAGAGGCGGATGTTATATCTTGTTTTGGGTTTCATCCGCCTCAAAAGCTCCGGTTCATCCTTAGTCAGATCAATAAATACCGTGTGTGACGGGAGGATATCCGTAGGTGCTTTTCTAAGCCGGCGTTCCCGGGTATCAAAATTCATTCGCATTTCACGGATCCGGGGATCGGGCGGCCCCATCCACCGGCCCGACCCGTCGTACCGGTTTTCATCATCTACCCAGGGTGAATCCCATACAAGATCATACCGGATCATCATGCACTCCCGGGGAAGAAATTCCCTCAGTCCTTCAGATAGTTCCTCCAGGCACAGACCCCGCTCTTCCTCGGGAGGCCGGAATTTAGGACCATAAGGAATATATGCTATCGCGGCGTCTCTTGCCGGCTTCTGTAACACTACCAGGAGATCTCTTGCATCATCATATCCGGCACCGTCAATGGGCACAAGGTCTTTTTGTTCTTTTTCACTTCTGTCACTGTCATTGATTTCGCTGTCTACCGTGAATGCCAGGGAAGCCTGTCCATGCCGCGATTTGACCTTCGCCCAAAATGATGTTTGTTGTAAAACCGGTCCGGAAGTGATCTGATCTGTGGTCTTTGGATTAATCGTTATCTTCATCTTTTCCGATTTCTGCTATGATCAAGCATCAGAAAACAAAAATAAACAACCTCAGGGAAAGATCCAAAAATCAGATTGTGAACCTTTTGCAAAGACGGCTATCATGCAGAAGATTCTACAATTACGCATGCCTGCAATATTTTATGCAGGAGAATTGCCTTACGGCACGATGAAGATCCCATTGGGGAAAACCGCTATTTTTGGCAGATTAGGGGTCGCGTTTTAAACTATTTTTCTTAAAATGATGTTTACTCAATTATTTACATTAATTTTACGACCATTAATTTTTTAATTTAATTTCAATGAAAGAAGGTAAAGTAAAATTCTTTAATGAATCAAAAGGTTATGGTTTCATTAAGGACATGGATTCAGACAATGAATATTTCGTACACGTTTCAGGTCTCATCGACGAGGTCAGGGAGGATGACGAAGTGACTTTTGAACTCCGGGAAGGCAAAAAAGGAATGAACGCTGTGAATGTAAAACTGATATAGTTTGACCATTACCGAATGAAATGATTTTCTTTTCGCCCCGCTTCCTGCGGGGCGTTTTTTTTATCCCAACGGTAGTGGCAATTCCGTATATTCGCAGTCTGTAAACAAGAAATTCATGAATATACTGTCGGCAGATAACCTGGGAAAAGATTATGGCGAAAAGGTTCTTTTTACGGGGCTTAGTTTCGGTCTTGACAAAGGAGACAAAGCGGCCCTGATCGCTGCCAATGGTACAGGCAAGAGCAGTCTGCTGAAGATCCTGGCCGGGAGGGATATGGCCGATCAGGGTGAAGTCGCCATTCAGAAGGGGATCCGCACAGGATTTCTCACACAGGATCCAGTATTTGACAGCAGGCTCTCTATTAGGGAAGAGATACAAAGAACCGGTCTTTCGGTGCGGACTATTATCCGTGATTATGAAGCAACTGTTGCAGATCATTCCGCAGGGCATACGCCGGAAACCGAGAAAGCCCTGATGCGGGCTACGGCCCGTATGGACCAGTCCGGGGCCTGGGACTTTGAGCGGAGGCTTGTGCAAATGCTAGACAGGTTCGGGATCATAGATCTGGATCAAAAGATATCAGAGCTTTCAGGCGGACAGATCAAGCGACTCGCCCTTGCCCTGGTTCTCCTCGATGAACCGGAATTGCTTCTCCTCGATGAACCCACCAACCATCTCGATATCGGAATGATAGAATGGCTGGAAGAATATTTATCCGTTTCTTCCATCACCTTTCTTATGGTCACTCATGACAGGTACTTTCTTGACAGGATATGCAACCGGATCCTTGAGCTGGAAAATGGAGAGCTTTACACTTATGAGGGTAATTATGAAAAATTTCTTGAACTTAAAGCCGGGAGAGAAGCTGCCTCCCGCGCAGAAAAAGACCGGGCCCGGAAGTACGTTGAAAGGGAACTCGACTGGATAAGGCGGATGCCAAAAGCCAGGGGTACGAAATCCAAAAGCAGGATCCAGGCCTTCCGGGAAGCTCGTGAGAGAGCCCGGGCAAAAAAAAGCCAGGGAGAATTGAACCTTGCTATAAACATGAGACGGGTAGGAGGTAAGATCCTTGAGATCCGGCATCTCAGTAAAAAATACGGGGAAAAACGACTGCTTTCGGATTTCAATTACAGTTTCAGCAAAGGGGAAAAAGTTGGCATCATCGGTCCGAACGGTTCGGGGAAAACAACCCTCCTTAATCTTATCACGGGTAAAATGAAACCTGACAGCGGCTCCATTGTCACCGGGGAAACCATCGTCTATGGATATTTTTCACAGGAGGGGATGCAATCGGATGATAGCAAGCGGGTGATCGACGTGGTGAAAGATATAGCCGAAGTGATTGAAACCGCTGACGGATCGCGTCTTTCGGCCTCCCAGTTCCTGCAGTTCTTTCTCTTTCCTCCCCAGGTCCAGTATGATTTTGTCTCCAAACTTAGCGGCGGTGAAAAACGACGACTTCACCTGCTCACCGTCCTGGTGCGTAACCCCAATTTCCTCATACTGGATGAACCAACCAATGATCTCGATATCATTACGCTTTCACGGCTTGAGGAATTCCTCGAAGGATTCGGGGGATGTCTCATCCTGGTTTCACACGACAGGTATCTGCTCGACAGACTGGCAGATCATATTTTTATCTTTGAAGGTCAGGGAAAGATCGTGGACTTTTATGGTTCATATTCGGATTACAGGATACAAAAGGATATCGAAAGGGAAGACGCTCAGGAAGAGGAGCGTGAAAATGGCAAAAGCAGTACGGTAAAACTAAAGATCCCGGATCAACTGTCCTCAAAAAGACGCCTTACCTTTAAGGAAAAGATGGAATATGAAAAACTTGAAAAGGAGATCGAAGAACTTGAAAAGGAAAAGGGGGAGCTCGAATTGTTCCTGAATTCGGGGGAAAACGATTACGAGAAACTTACTTCGGCTTCTGAAAGGATTCGCAGGATCATCAGCCTGTTGGATGAAAAATCCCTTCGATGGCTCGAGCTCGATGAGTTGAAATAAATCAGGATATTTTACTACATTTATCGGGTTCACCTGATAACCAAAACCCGAAATCCAATTTACAATGAGAATCCAATTCTTAGGCGCAGCCCGTGAAGTAACCGGAAGCAAACATCTGATCACGACCTCAGCGGGCAGAAAAATTCTACTCGACTGTGGCATGTACCAGGGAAAAGGGATGGAAACCGATTCATTGAATCGCAAGCTGGGATTCGACCCGCCGGAAATTGACCATATCATCCTCACACATGCCCATATTGATCATTCCGGGCTTATTCCGTATGTCTACCGCCTCGGTTTCCGCGGTTCGGTGATCTGCACCAGCGCCACCCGCGATCTGTGCTCGATAATGCTCGCCGATTCAGGCCATATTCAGGAACATGATACCTTCACCTTCAATAAAAAGCGTGCCCGTAAAGGACAGCCCCCCGTCGAACCCATTTATACCCATGCCGATGCGGTAGCCTGCATGAAACTATTTATCGGCGTCCCTTACGACAGGAAATTCCGGATCGATGAAAATACAAAAGTGAGCTTCACCAATACCGGGCATATGCTTGGCAGCGGCGTCGCGGTACTGGAGATCAGGGAAAACGGAAAGACCACCAAACTGGGCTATACCGGCGACATAGGGCGTCCCATAAACCGGATCCTCCATCATCCCGATCCTTTCCCGCAGGTCGATTATCTTGTCACCGAAGCTACCTACGGCAACAGGCTCCATCAGGACAGGACCGGCACCGAAGCCGAATTGCTGGATATAATAACCCATACCTGCGTTGAGAAAAAAGGAAAGCTCATCATTCCGTCCTTCAGCGTCGGGAGAACCCAGGAAATTGTCTATTCCCTCAATAATTTCTACAATGAGCACCGGCTTCCCAAAATTGACGTTTTTGTTGACAGTCCCCTGGCCGTGAACGCTACAGATATTTTCAGATTGCACCCGGAATGCTTTAACGGGAACATTATGGAGGTTATGCAAAATGACCCCGATCCCTTCGGCTTCAACTCCCTCTTCTATATAAAAAGAGTCGAGGATTCCAAAAAACTGAACAGCATCAGGAAGCCATGCATTATCATTTCCGCTTCGGGGATGATGGAGGCGGGGAGGGTGAAGCACCATCTTGCAAATTCAATATCCGACCGGGCCAACACCATCCTGGGAGTCGGATACTGTGCACCGCGGACGCTGGGAGCAAGGATTTTACGGGGAGAGAAAGCCGTGTCAATCCATGGCGTTATGTATCCCGTCAATGCGGAGATCCGGCGTTTGGATTCCTTCAGCGGCCATGGCGATTATAAGGAAATGGCGGCATACCTTTCATGCCAGGATCCATCCAGGCTGAAAAAGATCTTCCTCGTTCACGGGGAGTATGAACCCCAACTCTTCTACAAAAAATACCTGGAGGAACAGGGATTTCATGACATTGAAATTCCGGAAGTAGGGTATACGGCTGAGATTCAGGCAGAATAATACCCTGCGTAACCTTTGCGAGCTTTTCCGTTAATGATGTTTTTTTTTAACCGCAAAGTACGCAGAGTTAAACGCAGAGTTCGCAAAGTAAATATTCCCTCCTTCCTCTGCGACCTTTGCGTGACCTTTGCGAGCTTTGCGGTTACTAATTTTTTATTTTTTCGCAAAGTAAGCAGAGACGAACCCGGAGGTTCGTCCCTGCTAAAAAACCAAACGCCTGTGCGTCATTTGCTCTCCATCGATACAATGGGACAATTGACAAGGGCAACGCCCATTCCCTTGATAGAAGCATTCATTGCACTCATCCAGTCATGAACAATATCAAAATCGGCATTATCATAAACGTCTACATCCCAAAGCGGGGAGTAATCCGCATCACTTGGAACAGTCTCAACAACATTGTGCGTCTGTACACCGTCCATTTCGGTCACGAAACCTGAGGATGGTCCTCCGCCGGCTTCATCGGGATTTATATTGAAAGTCACCAGGATATCGGATACCGGCAGGTCAGGATTATATCCGCCTGACAAGTCGATATGAAGTTCCTTCTCTGAAAAATTAAAATAGAAAACGACCTTCCCCTTGTACCATCCCCGGGTAAGTCCTTTATCTTCCGACGAACCGTAACGAAGCATGGCCGTCGATCCTTCGGGAACGATCGGGCAATTCACGATCATATCGGTCTGGTCCACCGTATATCCCTCATCCATAATATCTTTCAGGCTTATTGCCGTATTGGCAACGTAACTTTTGGGAACAGTGACCTTATAAACATTCCAGAAATCATTGTAGCCTGCATCACCGGGGATGACATTCACGATGTTGAGTTGTCCGGCAACAGGACTGGTCTCACCTTCCCTGAAAAGAGCATAGATCGGCGCAGCCTTAACCGGCTGTACATCGAAATTGTAGTACCTGACGACGGTACCGTCAGCCGACAATCCCTGCGTAATGAAAGGTGCCTGATCCATATTAATGGCTTCTCCGGCTGCTGGGAAATCATTATCGGCATTTCTGACGAACAGGGTGCCGGCGTCCTGGCTGAACCGGTCGATGACGGCTTTTTCCGCATTATCCGGATCGGTGGGTTTTTTCATGTTCGAATCGTCTTTTTCACAGGAAATGAAAAAAACAGGCGGCAATAAAAACAACATAAACAGAATCTTTTTCATAACGATTGGTTTTTAATGATTTACGTTGTAAAATTACGCCGCGGATATCACGGAAAGGTCACAAATGTTTAAACGTAGTTTAACATTTGAAATGTAAAAGGAGAAAATCTTGTCCGGGGATCAATTAAGGCACGATGAGGCGTCTCCCTTTCAGGAGTAGACAGGGATGGTGATCTTAAATGAAGTAAACTTTCCCGGAATGCTGCTTACATGGATGGGAATATTATGGATATCCAGGATCTTCCGGACGATGGCAAGACCAAGACCCGTTCCTTCGATGCCCGATTTTCCCTTGTCTACCTTATAGTACCTGTTAAAAATAAAGGGAAGATCTTTTTCCGGGATCCCTTCACCCGTATTCTGAATATTTACTTCAACTGAACTTTCTAATTTATTAACATTCAGTCTAATAGTTCCATTTTTTGGAGTATAGTGAACGGCATTGTCCAGCAGGTTCTGTATAACCCGTTCCATCATGGATATATCGGCAATGACAAGTGGGAGGGAGGTGGAAATATCGGATTCGATCTTAATATTCTTGTTGTCGGCCAATACCCGCAGGTTGGTGGCGGCATCCTGTACGAGTTCGTTAATAAGGAAAGGTTCCTTATGCAGGCTTACCTGTTGGGTCTCCAGCTTCGACAGTTCGAAAAGATCCGAAACCAACCGTTTTAATTTTTCACTCCCGTTCAGGATAATTTGGAGATATTTCTGTCTTTCATTGCTGTTCAGATCTTTCTCCTTTATTATAAGAGTTTCGATATAGCCATGGATAACTGCCAGGGGGTTCCGGAGGTCGTGGGAGACATTGGCGATGAGCTCACGCCGCAGGCTGTCGACTTCTTTCAGGGAATCGATATTTTTCAGGATGGTATCGGCCATATTATTAAAGGTATGGGAAAGCGTGGATAATTCCCCCTTCATTTTATTTTCGGGAATGCGGGCCGTCAGATCACCCTTTTCAAAATTCCGGAAAGCCTGGATCACTATTCTCAGGTTTCGTGTGAGGAACCAGATCAGGACGAGTCCGATGGTGAAAGCGGCCAAAAGGGTGAGGATAAAAGAATTGGTGCCGACCCTTAGCCAATAACTGCCAAGCAGGGCTGCGGCAATATTATCATACTCTTCACTTGCCAGAACGAGATAAACATATCCCTCGAGCGAATTATTTTCACGGACTTCCGCGGCTGAAAATATTGTTTTCCGGCCCGGATTCCGGGGATCATCGCCAAGTACATATTTCTTTCCCCCGGTTTGAATAAACCGGTTGACCGGAACGAGATCTATACTGCTGAGCTTTACCTTTTTGTCAAAAACAACAAAGGTCAGGATTTTGCCTGTGGAATCAAGGAGGTAGACCTCAAGCGTGGGATTAACAGCCATCATGGAATGCATGATCTTTCCGACGGATTCTTCATTTACCTTGCCATCCGTAAATGGGGAAACCTCGGCGAGCATACTCTCTGCCACCGAAGCATTCAGCCTCTGGGTTGTTTCATTGTAGTACCTGTTTGTGGCGATAACCGTGATAAGTACATAGGCAAGTCCGAGGATGATCAGAATGGCGAGGAATGAGATACTGATACGCCAGTACAGGCTCTTTCCGGGAATTTGTATTTTCATGGCTGATTAAATTTCGTCATTAAACCTGTAGCCGACACCCCAGGTGGTCAGGATATACTGAGGGGAGGCGATATCGGGTTCGATTTTGGATCTCAGGCGGTTAATATGGGAATTCACCGTATGTTCATAACCGGCGAACTCATATCCCCAGACTTCGCTGAGAAGCTGGTCGCGGGAGTAACTTCGGCCCGGGTTCCCGGCCAGGAGTGCCAGTAACTCGAATTCCTTGGGAGTCAATTCAATACGTTCACCTTCAAAGGTGACCTTCCGCTTACCGATGTCAATTTTCAGATTACCGAAACTGATATTCTGCTTCCGGGCCATGGCCTTGGTATTCTCATCCTGTTCAGCCCTGCGGAAAATTGCCTTTACACGGGCGATGAATTCCCTGATACCAAAAGGTTTTGTAAGATAATCATCGGCGCCGGATTCGAGTCCGATAACCTTGTCAATTTCTTCGGTTTTGGCGGTGAGCATCAGGACCGGTGTATAAACATCGAAGGCCCTGATCTTGCGGGTGATTGAATTCCCGTCGACATACGGGAGCATGATGTCCATGATGATAAGGTCATATTTTTCTTCGAGGGCAAGCCGCTGGCCTTCGGCGCCATCATATGCCACATCAACTTCGCAATTCATATCTTTCAGGTGGATAGTCAGAAGGTCGACAATATCATGGTCATCTTCGATGACGAGTACGCGCTTCATGATTCAGAATTTTGGATGAAGGTAAAGTAAACATATCACGAAAGTATCACAAAAAATAAAAGACATATCACGGGGAATGCAAAGTAGATACATGCAGGAACAGGAAATTGTTCATTACCCGGATAGGATCGAAAATGGCAACGGGATTTACGAAGCGTCTTTCCCATGAATTCAAATATGCGATTCATATGGAGTTAATTCCGGATCCTGAACGCTAAGGCGGGATAATTTTGGTAAGATCCCGGTTTGGCATGTTATTCCCTTATTTGTCCTATAATTAATATTATGTTAAATACAATAAATAATAAAAAAAGGAAAGGCTTTATGGCCTTCCCCTTTCCTTATCATCTATTGCATGTAACCAGACCCATGATGTAGTTAAAGATTGTTCAGCTGGTTTACAACGTCGTTATATTTATCATTCATCTGCAGCTTATAATAAATTCTTTTCAGCAGATCGAGCGTTTCCTTTTTAATTTCCGCATTCGCCTCATTCATGCTGAGTGCTTTTTCAAGCATCGGAACAGCATCGTTGTATTTGGCTGTGGCGATCTTGTTAATCTGTTCGCGTTGATCCGGATCTTTTTCATCTCCGGCCTGCTTAAAGATCTCCTGCCCCTGAAGGAAATATATCAGCCCCAGATCATAATAAACATAATACAGGTTAGGATCTCTTTCGAGTGCTTTATTGTATGCATCCACAGCCTTGTCGATATTGTCTTCTGTGGTTGAGTTCAGAAGAAGCCTGCCTTTCCAATAGTACAATTCGGCTTTCTCCGGATTGTTATTGATGGCGCTTTCGACAGTGGTCAGCCCCTGGTCAATCTTTCCTGTACGGATGTAAAGATCCACCAGGTTAGCAATAACATTCAGGGTATCGGGATATTCCGAAAAGGCTTTTTCCATGACAGTTATGGCCTTGGTAGTATCCTTCATCGAAAGATAATCACTTTTGATATTCAGGTAGGTATTCGGCCCGCCGACCTTCATATCGGCAAGCTGGTTATAATATTTGATGGCGGTCTGGTATTCACCCATTTCCCTGGCAATGATGCCGGCATACTGGATCATGGTCGTGTCTTTGACACCCTCAAACATATCCAGGTTATCAATTTTCAGCACATCCTCAAAATCAGCAAGCGCTTCTTTACTTTTACCGGCATAATAGGCATTAATACCATCCTGCTGGTATTGCTTTTTCAGCAGGACAAGCTGATCCTTTACCTTATCAGCATATTTTCCCTTCTCGTCGAGATCCAGGGTTTTCTGGTAAGCATCAAAGGCTTTGTCAAGCGGATTATCCGTCATGGATTCTTTTCTTACCCAATGATCAAGCTTGTTATTTTTAAAATAGAAATCCATTCTCTCGTACTGGTAGATTTCATACTTCACGCTGTCTTTGGTTTCCGTCTTGATGTTCTGCGGATCTTTGTAATAGATCTTAAGCATTTTCTGATCCATGCCGTCGGTGATGTATTCAAGATCTATGTCAAAAATATCCTGCATGAGTTCCCCGCGGCTGAACCATGTTTTGGGGTTGGTTGATTTTTTTTCATTCTGGATAGCTTCATTACTCTTCTCCAGCTTTTTCTGCAGGCTGTTAAAATTAAGCATTGCAACTTGTTCCTGTGCCAGGACGCTGGTTAAACCACAGAAAATTAATGCAATAGATAATAACCTTTTCATCATATTCTATTTTTTGTTAATAAAGAGCTAAAATTAAAGTATTTTCATTCAATCGTCAAATTAGATGCCAAAATACCCAGAAATAAGATAACTTATTCATTATCAACTATTTCCTGGCCATCAGAGAGCTCTTCGTCTGCAACAATCTGTGCAGCGACCTGTGTCAAAGCGGCAATTTCATCGCCATTCCGGAGATTGATCAGCCTTACGCCCTGAGTTGCACGGCCCATTACGCGTATATTGGAAACGGTTTGCCGGATCACGATTCCGTTCCTGGTGATAATCATAAGATCGTCTTCATCCGTCACAGCCTTTACCCCGATCAACGCTCCGGTCTTGGGTGTTATATTTATGGTCTTGACTCCTTTTCCACCCCGGTTTGTTATACGGTAATCCTCAATGGAGGATCGTTTCCCATATCCTTTTTCCGATACGACAAGCACATCCTTTTCCTGATTCTGCATGGATATGGCACCCACAACCGCATCTTTGGCTCCGGAGAAGCTGACGCCTCTGACTCCCGATCCGGTCCTTCCTATGGCCCTGACCGTGCGTTCATGAAACCTGATGGCTTTACCCGACCGTGTACCCAGTACGATCTCATGATTTCCATTGGTCAAAAGAGCTTCAAGAAGGAGATCCCCTTCCCTGATATTTATTGCATTGATACCGTTAGAACGCGGTCTTGAATAGGCTTCCAGTGAAGTTTTCTTGATGGTTCCTTTCCTGGTGACCAATACAATATAATTATTATTGATATAATCCTCGTCTTTCAGGTTCTTCACGTTCAGGTATGCCATGACCCGGTCGCCCGGCTCGAGGTTGATCATATTCTGTATGGCGCGTCCCTTGGCCTGTCTTGTACCTTCGGGGATCTGGTACACCTTCATCCAGAAACACTTTCCTTTTTCAGTAAAGAAAAGAAGTGTGTTGTGCATGGTGGCACTGAACATATGAGAAAGAAAATCCTCATCACGCGTAGTGCTTCCCTTGGAACCGACTCCTCCCCTTCCCTGTGTTCTGAATTCGGAAAGCGGTGTACGTTTCATGTAACCGAGGTGGGAAATGGTGATCACCATGTCGTCGTCGGCATAAAAATCTTCGGGATTGAATTCTTCCGCATCGGGAACAATTTCAGTTCTGCGTTCATCCCCAAATTTTTCCCTGACCTCCAGGAGTTCATCCTTGATGATCTGCATCCGGAGACTCTCGTTGGAAAGAATTTCTTTAAAATAGGCAATCTGTTTCTGTAACTCCTCAAATTCCTCCCGGACCTTATCCCTTTCCAGTCCGGTTAGTTTTTGCAGCCTCATGTCGAGAATGGCCCGTGCCTGGATGTCGGTAAGTTCGAACCGGCTCATAAGACCCTCCCGGGCTTCTTCCACCGTTGCAGATGCCCTGATCAGTGCGATAACCTCATCGAGATGATCGAGTGCGATCAGAAGTCCCTCGAGGATATGAGCCCTTTTTTCAGCCTGATCCAGTTCGTATTGTGTCCGGCGCACAACGACCTCATGTCTGTGATTTACAAAATAGGTGATCAGTTGTTTAAGGTTCAGTGTTCTGGGCCGCCCGCCAACCAGCGCGATGCTGTTAACATTGAAGGTATTTTGTAATTGAGTATGTTTAAGTAACTGATTTAAAACGACACTAGACATAGTATCTTTTTTGAGGATGATAACGATCCTCATTCCTCTCCGATCCGATTCATCATTCACATAGGAAATTCCCTCGATTTTTTTCTCATTGACCAGGTCTGCGATCTTCTTGATCAGTTCCGCCTTGTTGACGAGATAGGGAATTTCGGTAACGATGATCGTTTCCCTTCCGGAAGTGGTAACTTCGATCTCTGTCCGGGCCCTGACAACAATCCGTCCCCGCCCGGTCTCATAAGCTTCCTTAACACCCTGGTAGCCATAAATTATACCCCCTGTCGGAAAATCAGGTGCCTTAATGATGGGGATCAGCTCTTCTATCGGTGATATCCTTGTTGTCGATGTAGGCCACGGTAGCATCCACAACATCGCGAAGATTGTGAGGCGCCATATTGGTAGCCATTCCTACGGCAATGCCCGAGGTGCCGTTCACCAGAAGGAGCGGGATACGGGTGGGCAGAACGGTAGGTTCTTCAAGGGAATCATCGAAATTAAGCTGGAAATCCACCGTATTCTTATCCAGATCAGCCATGGTGGCTTCTGCAATCCGCTGAAGCCTGACTTCGGTGTACCTCATAGCAGCCGGACTGTCCCCGTCCACGGATCCAAAATTACCCTGCCCGTTAATAAGGGGGTAACGAAGCGACCAGGGCTGGGCCATACGGACCATTGTATCGTAAACGGATGAATCTCCATGGGGATGGTATTTACCGAGTACCTCCCCCACTATCCTTGCCGATTTTTTAAAAGAGCGGTTTGCCTGCAAACCCAGGTCCTGCATTCCGAATAACACTCTCCTGTGCACAGGTTTGAGCCCGTCCCGCACGTCGGGAAGCGCCCTTGAAACGATCACTGACATCGAATAATCGATGTACGCAGATTTCATTTCCTCTTCAATATTGATTTTTAATATCTTTTCTCCTTCAGCCATAAATCTGTTTCTGTTAATAAAAAATCATGTTAATATCCACCCAAACCGTCCGGAATTTCCAGACCTACGAAATTAATCAATTCTTATGTAAAACGGGCATATGCGGGCCTGAATTATCAACATTGAACTGTTTATAAATCATATTTGTTTTATTGCTATATTTGCCAATGTAAAACATAAATTAGATATGATCTTTTGGAGACAAATTATGGATGCAAAATTTTCGCAGAGGATAAAGGATGTTTTGAGCTACAGCAAGGAAGAAGCCGTACGTCTGGGGAACACACACCTCAGCGTCGAGCATCTGTTTCTTGGGATCCTGAGAGACGGAGAGGGACTCGCCATAGACATACTCCTGCTCCTTGGAGCAGATCTGTTTGAACTCAAGAAGGAACTTGAAGGCCATATTAAACAGGACAATATCACCAGTATTTCCGACACAGACAACATTCCCCTTTTAAAAAATACCGAGAGAGTGCTTAAACTGGTTTACCTGGAAGCGCGGGCCCTGAAAGATTCGATGATCGATACCGGTCATCTTCTCCTGGCCATTCTCAAGGATGAAAACAACTATGCCACTCAGCTTCTCGGTGATGAGAACATTAACTATGAAGAAGTGAAGGGTGAACTCGAGCATACCAATTTCGAGAATAAGGCTGATTTCCCGAGCGATGATGACGATGATGCCCGGGGACCTTTCGGTACCGGAAAATCCGGCAGCAGCTCTTCATCCTCGAAAACGTCTGATACTCCCGTACTGGATAATTTCGGGATCGATCTTACCAAGGCCGCCGAAGAAGGGCGCCTTGACCCCATCGTAGGACGTGAAACGGAGATCGAACGCCTGGCTCAGATTCTCAGCCGTCGCAAAAAAAACAATCCCATCCTCATCGGCGAACCGGGTGTGGGAAAATCGGCCATAGCCGAAGGACTTGCCAACAGGATCGTTCAGCGCAAAGTATCGCGCGTTTTGTTCGACAAGCGGGTAGTTACCCTTGATCTTGCTTCCATCGTGGCCGGCACAAAATATCGCGGCCAGTTTGAAGAACGAATGAAGGCCATTCTCAACGAACTGGCGAAGAACAATAATGTCATTCTTTTTATTGATGAGATCCATACCATCGTCGGAGCAGGAGGCGCTACAGGGTCGCTCGATGCCGCGAACATGCTGAAACCCGCTCTTGCCAGGGGCGAAATCCAGTGCATCGGCGCCACAACCCTTGATGAGTACCGCCAGCATATCGAAAAGGACGGAGCCCTTGAAAGGCGCTTTCAGAAGGTAATGGTCGAGCCCACCAGCATGGAGGAAACCGTGGAGATCCTTAACAATATAAAGGAAAGATACGAAGAACACCATAATGTATTTTATACACCGGATGCCATTCTTGCCTGCGTTAAGCTGACCCAGCGATACATCAGCGACCGGCTGCTGCCCGATAAGGCTATTGATGCTCTCGATGAGGCCGGAAGCCGTGTACATATATCCAATATTGTCGTTCCCGAAAAGATCGTCAAACTGGAAGCCGAAATCGAAGAGACCAAGAAGGAAAAGATCCGGGCCGTAAAGAACCAGAATTTTGAGCGGGCCGCCAGCTTCCGCGACAGGGAAAAAGAACTCCTGGAAAACCTGGAGCAGGAAAAGGTAAAATGGGAACGTGAGCTGGCCAAAAACCGCGAAACCGTCGACGCCGAGAAAGTTGCCGAAGTGGTCGCCATGATGACCGGTGTCCCTGTTCAGCGTATTGCACAAGCCGAGGGTACGCGGCTGCTTAAGATGGCCGACGAGATCCGCGGAAAGGTGGTCGGCCAGGATGAAGCGATCCAGAAGGTCGTAAAATCCATCCAGCGAAACCGTGCCGGCCTGAAAGATCCCAACAAACCCATCGGGACCTTTATCTTCCTGGGACCTACCGGAGTCGGAAAAACCCAGCTCGCCAAGGTGCTGGCCAGGTATCTCTTCGACAGCGTGGACAATCTGATCCGGATCGATATGAGTGAATACATGGAGAAATTCTCCGTTTCACGTCTCGTCGGGGCACCCCCGGGATATATCGGTTACGAAGAGGGCGGACAGCTTACCGAGAAGGTGCGCAGAAGGCCTTACAGCGTTGTCCTTCTGGATGAGATCGAAAAAGCGCATCCCGACGTTTTCCATATCCTCCTCCAGGTACTCGACGAAGGTCAGCTCACCGACAGCCTTGGCCGCAGAGTCGACTTCAGGAATTCCATCGTGATCATGACTTCCAATATCGGATCACGTCAAATCAAGGACTTCGGTCAGGGTGTCGGCTTTAATACCAAAGCCCGGCTGGAACTGGCAAACGATCATACCAAGAGTATTATCCAGAAGGCTCTTAAACGTGCCTTTGCACCTGAATTCCTGAATCGTATCGATGATGTCGTCCTGTTTAACAGCCTGACAAAGGAAGATATATACAAGATCATCGAGATTGAACTAAAAGGACTTTACGAACGTGTCAATGGTCTGGGATATGAAGTTAAAATATCGGCTGCCGCCAAGGACTTCGTCATTGAAAAAGGCTATGATCTCCAATTTGGGGCAAGACCGCTAAAACGGGCCATACAGAAATACCTGGAGGACCCGATGGCTGAAACGATCATTAAAGCTTCGGTGACCGAGGGAGACACGCTCTCGGTCGGACTCGATAAAAAGGGAGAGGCGATACAGATCAGGATCATCAAACGGGAAAAAAACAAGAACGTAAACCGCGAGGTTTAGCGTAGAATGCCCTATAATGAAAAATGCAAAGGCTGTTCAGGCACCTTTGCATTTTTTTTATGCTTTTAAAGTTTACAAACCGGGAACAGCCGAGCCGAAAAGATCAAATTCGCCTGCTTCCCGGATGAGGACATCATAAAAATGGCCTGTATTTAATTCCTTTTCCGCAGCGGGTATGAGAACTTCATTGTCGACCCCGGGGGAATCCCCTTCCGTTCTCCCGGTATAATATTCCCCTTCCCTGCCATCGATGATGACCCTCACGGTGGTGCCGATCTTCTCTGTATTCTTTTCAAGGGAAATTTTCTCCTGAATGGTCATCAGTTCCTCCATCCTCTGCCTTTTGGTTTGTTCCGGAATATCATCGGAAAGGAGATTTGCGGCCGGCGTTTTTTCCTCATGTGAATAAGTAAAGACCCCCAGCCTGTCGAACCGGGTGGACTGGATAAACATTTTGAGTTCTTCAAATTCCTTCGTCCCTTCACCCGGAAAACCGGTAATTGCCGTGGTACGAATTATAATTCCGGGGATCTCTTTCCGGAAAGCCCCGATGATCTCCTCAATTTCCCTGCGGCCGTGCCCCCGTCGCATAGATTGAAGAATACCGTCATTCACGTGCTGGACCGGTATGTCGAGATACCGGCATATCTCCGGGTGAGCCTTCATAAGGTCTATGATTTCGGCCGCCGGAAATCCAAGTGGATAAGTATAGTGAAGTCTTACCCATTCGATGCCGGGAATTTCTGTCAGTTTTTCAAGTAGTTGCGGCAGTTTTTTCCTGTGATAGATATCCGTTCCGTACGAAGTCAGGTCCTGTGCAATGAGAAGGAGTTCCTTCACACCGTTCCCGGCAAGAAAAGTGGCTTCCTGCACCAGGTTTTCCATAGTCTCCGACCGTTGACGGCCCCTTATGGAAGGTATGGCACAGAAGGCGCACCGGCGGTTACATCCTTCCGATATTTTGAGATAGGCATAATGGGAAGGGGTCGTCAGCACCCTCTGTTGAAGGATCCCTGCATAATAGCGGCTTCCGAGTGCAGTGAGAATGGCTTCGTGGTCGTATACGCCAAAGAATCCGTCCACCTCTGGTATCTCTTTCCGTAGTGAATTCCTATACCTTTCTGAAAGACAGCCCATTACGATGAGTTTCCGGATCAAGCCCTTCTTTTTGGCTTCCACCCAGGAAAGTACGGTATCCACCGATTCTGTTTTGGCATCGAGAATGAAGCCGCAGGTATTGACGATGACAGCATCGGCATGGTCATTTTCATTATGAAGGACGGTATGCCCGTTTTCTTTCAGCTGTCTCAGCAGTTTTTCCGAATCCACAAGATTCTTCGCGCATCCCAGCGTCACGAGGTTCACTCTCATCTCTGCATTACCTTAGGTGGAAATCAGTAAGTACGGATCATTTGAACAATGAATCCACAAATTCGTGTTTATCGAAAACCTGAAGATCTTCCATTTTTTCTCCGAAGCCGATGTATTTTACGGGGATCCTGAACTGATCTGAAATGCCGATCACTACGCCTCCTTTAGCCGTTCCGTCAAGCTTGGTAAGGGCAAGGGCGTTCACTTCGGTCACGGCCGTGAATTGTTTTGCCTGCTCGAAGGCATTTTGCCCTGTGGATCCGTCCAGGATAAGAAGGATTTCATGAGGTGCATCAGGGATAACTTTCTTCATCACAGTCTTGATCTTCCCCAACTCATTCATAAGATTTATTTTGTTATGAAGGCGGCCGGCAGTATCGATGATCACCACATCGGCATTTCTAGCCTTTGCCGAAGCCAGCGTGTCGTATGCGACGGAAGCCGGATCGGAACCCATTTTCTGCTTCACCACTTCCACCCCGACCCTGTCGGCCC
Organism: uncultured Bacteroidales bacterium; assembly: GCA_963771005.1. GTDB lineage: Bacteria > Bacteroidota > Bacteroidia > Bacteroidales > DASQZK01. The sequence goes on along the minus strand of CAVYRO010000002.1, from coordinate 416,716 downwards.
ATATGCTGATCTGTTCTACTGCTGCTGCCCGGAAAGTATCAGCAGCCCCCAGGATCACCTTTTTGCCTGCCTTCTGAAAGTGGTAGGCCAGTTTGCCAATCGTGGTGGTCTTTCCCACCCCATTGACACCTACCACCATGATCACATAAGGTTTCACGGGCAGTTCCTCATCAAATCCCCCGGATGAAATGGTTGTGTTCTGTTCCAGCAGTGCTTCGATTTCTTCTTTCAGAATTACGTTCAGTTCCGAGATATTCATATACCGGTCCCGCGCAACACGTTCCTCGATCCTCCTGATGATCCGGATGGTGGTATCAACGCCGACATCTGAACTGATCAGGACTTCTTCCAGGTTGTCAAGGACCTCATCATCCACCTTTGATTTTCCGACCATGGCCCTGGAAAGTTTAGTGAAAACACTTTCCTTGGTTTTTTTCAGCCCCTGTTCAAGGTCTTCTTTTTTTTGCCTGCTGAAGATTCCCATTATCTGAAAATTTAAATTCGAAAAAATATAAAAAAAGCTTTCCTGTTAAGAAAGCTTTTCAAGCAAATATCATAAACGGGGTTTCTTATCTTTCGAAGAAATCCTTTATATGGTCTACGTGGATCATTTCTTCATCGAATGAAAAAGAGCCAGTCTTGTCAGACTTTACCATTTTAATGCATTTTACGAAATTCTTTCCTTTACCCGTGCGCAGCGACGCAACTACTTTCTTTGCCATTTCTTTATAATTTATTTAATTTCTTTGTGAACGGTCATTTTTCTCAGAATGGGATTGTACTTTTTAAGTTCAAGCCTGTCGGGCGTATTTTTCCGGTTTTTCGTGGTGATATAACGGGACGTTCCGGGCATACCGCTTTCCTTATGCTCCGTGCATTCCAGTATAACCTGTACCCTGTTCCCTTTTCCTTTCTTAGCCATTTCCTGATTCTTTTAAGAAATTAATAACTTGTGATGAATCCCTTTTCCCGGGCGTCTTTAAGAGCGCCGTTAAGTCCTTTTTTATTGATGATGCGGATACCGCGGGCAGATACCCGCAAAGTGATCCAACGTTCTTCTTCGGGAAGAAAGAATTTCTTATCAAACAAGTTGGGGTAAAATTTTCTTTTGGTTCTTTTTTTGGAATGAGAAACATTGTTCCCAACCATCATCTTCTTTCCCGTAATCTGGCAAACTCGTGACATTTCTATAAATTTTTCCTGGGTTTTTTCAAACAGAACGCAAATTACGGCATTTTCTTTTAAATAATCAAAAGAATGGGTGATTTTTTTAGGAATGCTCCTCCCTCTTGAGCGAGAGGCCTAAGATCATCTTCCTGAGTATATTAAGTGCGGCAAGGCTGCTTCGATCAATGTTTCTCTGCCGGTTTTCACCAAAGAGAAACCGTCTGGAATAGCATATTTCGCCCGAAGAAACAGCGATCCAAACCGTTCCGACGGGTTTGTCTGCGCTCCCCCCGGAGGGGCCTGCGACTCCGCTGGTGGCAATACCGTAATCGGTTCCGAATTTTTCGCGGATCCTTTCTGCCATTTGTTCCACAACTTCACGGCTCACAGCGCCTTTTTCCCGGAGTAAAACCTCATCAACGCCCAGTTCGGAGATCTTGATCTTATTTGAGTATGCCACAATGGCCCCCTTGAAATAAGCCGAGCTTCCGGGGATGGAAGTGATAAGGGAAGCGATGGTGCCTCCGGTGCAGCTTTCGGCGGTGGAAACAGTCAGGGACCTGGAAGCCAGCAATTCGCCGACGGTTCTTTCCAGGGTTGATTCTTTGAGCGAAAAAATATCGTCAGGAATGATCTTCAGCAATTTTTCCGTTTCGGTCTGAAGGAGATCATTCAATTCTTCCCTGTTCTCGCCAATGGCTGTAAGCCTGAGTCTGACCAACCCGGGATGTGGCAGGTAGGCCAGTTTTATATTTTGCGGCAGGGCGAGTTCCCATTCCGAGATGGTGGCTGCAAGGTAGGATTCAGGGATTCCCTGTGTCATGATCGTCTTATGTACGATGATACTGCCGTTCATCCGTTCGGCAAGCCTCGGGATCAGTTGCCGGCTTACAATGCTTTTCATTTCGAAGGGCACTCCGGGCATGGATACGAAGATCGTTCCTCCTTTCTCGAACCACATGCCGGGGGCTGTACCTTCCTCATTTTCAAGAATAGTGCAATTATCGGGAATGACGGCCTGTCTCCGGTTCATCTCTGACATCCGGTAGCCCCTGGCCCGGAATAACTTCAGGATATGTTCCAGAACTTCGGAATTCTCCCTGAGATTACCACCAAAATACTCGTTCAGAGCCTGCCTCGTGATATCATCCCTGGTCGGACCCAATCCGCCGGTGATTACAACAAGATCCGTCTTTCCTTCGAAAGCCGTGAATGTGGAGAGGATATCTTCATGCCGGTCGGCAATACTGCGGATCTCAAGGATCCTTATGCCTACAAGATTCAGGCTTTCTGCTATCCAGGCAGAGTTGGTATCGACGATCTGGCCGATCAGGATCTCGTCACCGATGGTAATTATTGCTGCTGTCATTTATGAAATAAAAACTGCAAATTTACGATTTATAGCGCCGGAAGAAAAAATAAATCCCTTAAAGAGAATCAGAAACAGAAAAATCTTTCAAATTAATTGGCGGATATTTTCGCAATGATAGTTTAGTATATTTGCTGCTTCAATAAAAATCAAATGATCTCAGCCCATACCGGAGAATTTTCAGCCCTGTTGGTAGCGGTTTTCTGGACCATCACCGCTCTCGCGTTTGAATCGGCGGCCATAAGGGTGGGTTCCCTGCCGGTGAATGTGATACGCCTCGTCCTGGGATTTGCATTTTTATGCCTGTTGACCTGGATCCGGAGAGGTAATCCGCTGCCGACCGATGCCAATGCCCATAACTGGATCTGGCTGAGTATTTCCGGTCTCATCGGTTTTGTGCTGGGAGATCTCTTCCTTTTTAAATCCTATACTATCGTAGGTTCCTGGTTTGCCATGCTGGTCATGACCCTCGCCCCCACCATCGCGGCACTTTCCGGATGGCTGATGCTGGGTGAAACAATGGGTGTGACAAGTCTTGCAGGAATGACGCTGACGATCTCGGGAATAGCCCTCACCGTTTTCGGCCGGAGAAACGGCAAAGAGAAATTAACTCTCAACAAACCTGTAAAAGGTGTTTTTTTTGCCTTCCTCGGGGCCATGGGTCAGGGTCTCGGCATCGTCTTCAGCAAATTCGGCATGGCCGGTTATGATGCCTTCGCTTCCACACAGATCAGGATCCTCACGGGAATCGCCGGATTTCTCATCATTGTGACCCTCGGTCGCCGGTGGCCTTCGGTTATTATGGCGCTAAAAAACAGGAAAGGATTGCTTGCCATTACTACCGGATCATTTTTCGGGCCTTTCCTGGGCGTTTCCTTCTCCCTGGTAGCCATCAGCTATACATCGACAGGCGTAGCCTCCACCATCATGGCCCTTGTACCCGTCCTCATCATACCCCCTTCCATTCTTTTATTCCATCACCGTATTACGGTAAAGGAAATGGTTGGCGCCATTATCAGCGTTTTCGGGGTGATCCTGTTTTTCATCTAAAAATGAAGTTCCGCCAGGTCCGGGGGGTGACTCATGGACCGGAAAGTGAAAAAAATGCGCATTTTGCGCCAGTCATTAGAGAAAAAAATTAATTTTGTAACCTCGAATGCGGAAGTGGCTCAATAATAGTCCGCCTAAGGAGGAAATTTAATGCGGGAGTAGCTCAGTGGTAGAGCATTAGCTTCCCAAGCTAAGGGTCGCGGGTTCGATCCCCGTTTCCCGCTCATTAACCGAAGGGTGGCTTTACATCGTAGCCACCCTTTTTTTATTCCATGATTCCAAATCCTGTGATATCCAGCGGAGAATGCCCCGGCGGTAGTCCCCCGGGCCCATGCCAGGGTAAAAATCGCAGGTTCGATCGTCTTTTCCATCCGGGGCTTGAAAGATATCCTCCTGACCCGTCGCCTTTTTTGACTTTTGATGCCGTAAACCAAATACCAGTTTCTGACGTTTATACAGTAAACTTCACATCATGAGATATATACTTTGTATTGTACTGATGGCTGCAGGGATATCCCTGGCCTCGTACGGACAGGACAACCAAAATACGGCAAAAATGGAAAAGGAAGAAAAAGGACAGGTAACAACTAAAGATCATCCCCATACTTTTAACAAGCTGACGGAATTTGAAAAATACGTCATTGTGAACAAAGGAACCGAGAGGCCATGGTCGGGTAAATACGTGGATAATAAAGATAAAGGAACTTACATCTGTAAGCGCTGCAATGCACCCCTGTATAAATCGGGAGATAAATTCGACAGCCATTGCGGCTGGCCCAGTTTTGACGATGAGATACCGGGTGCGGTTAAGCGACAAACAGATGCCGACGGCAGCAGAACGGAGATCCTCTGCGTAAACTGCGGGGCACATCTGGGACATGTATTTCTTGGTGAACGATTTACGACAAAAAATACACGTCACTGCGTCAATTCGGTTTCCCTCAGTTTTGTTCCTTCGGGCAAACCGCTCCCGGACATAGTGATCCCCGAAGCGAATGCCAAATAATGGCGGCTCACCTTCAGCCTGCTGAGCTCAATGCCCTTACACGCTCCAGCAAAGTGGGATGGGAATAATGGAATTTTACGTATAACGGATGCGGCGTTAGGTTACTCAGGTTCTTGGAGGTCAGGTTTTTTAACGCTGAGATCAGTTTGTCGGCATGGTAATTCTCTGCAGCAAACCGGTCGGCCTGGAATTCATGTTTACGGCTGAGATTATTGAACAGCAAGCCAAGTATCAATGAAACCGGGGTATACAGGATCCCAAAGGCGATAACGCTAAGATGGAAATTCGGTTCACTGACACCAAGCGCTTCGGAAAGCAACGGATTGTTCAGGAAAAGGGAAAAGATGAAGAGAGTCAGTCCTGTCTGAATGATCCCGAGAATGGTCCCGGTAAGTGTATGTTTCTTCTTGTAGTGACCCGTTTCATGCGCCAATACGGCCACGATCTCTTCCTTTGAAAGATCATTGATAAGTGTGTCAAAAAGCACGATCCTCTTTTTGGAACCCAGCCCGGTGAAATATGCATTCGATTTGGTTGATCTTTTAGATCCGTCGATAACATAAATATTGTCGAGCCTGAAATCGGCCTTTCTGGCAAATTCTTCAATGGCATCCCTTAATTCTCCCGATTCAAGCGGAGTCTGCTTGTTGAACAGCGGCACGATGATATTGGAGTAGAACATCGTCATGAATATCGTAAAAACGGATACCAGGATCCAGGCCCAGACCCAGAAGTTCTTCCCGGTTAGCTTATACAACCAGATGATGACTGCCAGAAGACCCCCGCCTATGATAGCCCCTACCAGCCATGATTTCAGCTTATCCAGGATAAATATCTTCGGGGTGGTCTTATTGAAACCGAATTTTTCTTCGATCACGAAAGTGTCATATACAGAGAAAGGCATCATCACCAGGTCGGAACCAAGCATCAGGATCCCGAAAAAGACCAGCGCCACGAAAATATAGTTATCCGAAACCGAATATGAGATCCTGTTAACCAGGGCAAAACCTCCCAGGAAGAGCATGAGCAATACAAGAAGCAGGCTCAATGAGCTGGTAACGAAAGAAAAACGGGTGTTGGTCCTCTTGTATTTCTGTGATTCCTCATACCGTGCAGGCTCATAGACATCCGACAGTTCCGGCGGCGGGGTGGCAGAGGCGTTCTTCAGGTTCAGGTACTCAAGCCATCTCTCCAGTCCAAACCCGATGATTAGTATGGCGAGAATGATAAAAAATACATAATTGTACATAATTTCTGTTCTTCAAAATTAATGTTCAAGCTGTTTCTCCAGTTCAGCCCTCGATTTCCGGCGTTTTTCCAGTTCCGCCTGGTAATATTTTGCAACAGCAGCCTCCGGTCTGAGCTGAAGTGCCTTGTCGATCCAGTCAACAGCGGCAGGAATGCTGTCATTCATTTCATAATATAAAGCAAGATTATAGGAAGCTTTATAGGCTCTGCGCTTTTTCTTCCCGCTAAGGGCATATTCTTTCAATCTTGATTCATCGAGGGAAATATCTTTGCCTTTCATATCGGTAATATCAAAATATGCACGCTGTGTATCCGACCAGCTCGGAGAGATAAGGCTGCCGTATTTGCTTCCTCCGTACCAGAAAGCTTCCCTCAGCTCGTCGCCGATATCCGGAAGATTTTGCCGGGCTTCCTCAGAATCGTTGCCGTATGCCGTCCAATAGAGTGTATCGCGCATCATCCTCTCGCTGATCATGCCCTCCTTACGGCTGTAGATCCTCCATAACATCACCCGGAGCATAGCCTGGTCGGCTTCGTTAACATATTCATAACCTTCATCATAAACAATGGTACTGAAAGTTTTTGTTTCAACGGAAACGCCGTAATATTCGAAGGAGATCACGGCATCCACATCGAAGGTATCGCAAAGATGCTCAATATCCGGCTGGCCGAGGGGCTGCAGGAAGGCGGCCGTATCTTCGGCACGTAGCTCATAGTAGGGCGCATCATTGAGAAATCCCGCCGGTGAATTATCCAGGACGGAGAACAGCCCGTTGAAAACATTTCTTATGACGATGGTATCCACAAAATATTGCTCACGTGGTTTGAGCTGCCTGGCCTCATTAAAGGACGAAGTATCGACGGAAGGAAGATAAGAAAAATTAAAAACCAGGACCTTCCGAGTTTCCGGCGGAAAAGTGATCTCCGCCGGTTCCAGCGTATCAATGGTGATATATTTCCCCGGGATGCAACCGCAGAAAAACAAAAAAGTAAGGAGGGAAACAATCTTTAATTTTCTCATGGCAGATTCCGGCAAATCTGGCGTGAATTTACAAAAAACGCCAGAAAAAAGCCGGCTGATCCTAAAAATTATCAGGTGTTCATTGCACCGCAGACGTTGATCACCTGTCCACTGACGTACGATGAGAGATCGGATCCCAGGAAGGTGCAAACGTTGGCCACATCCTCAGGTGTCCCTCCCCTCCTGAGAGGGATCCCCTTGATCCATTCCTGTCTTACATCCTCGGACAGTTTAGCCGTCATTTCGGTGATGATGAACCCGGGTGCAATGGCATTGCAACGGATACCCCGGGAGCCGAGTTCTTTGGCCACTGATTTGGTAAAACCGATAATGCCCGCCTTGGAAGCGGAATAGTTAGCCTGGCCGGCATTGCCCGATACCCCGACAACTGAACTCATATTGATGATTGAACCGGAACGCTGTTTCAGCATGACTTTCTGGACAGCCTTGGTGAAATTGAATACGGATTTGAGATTAACCCTGATGACGAGATCCCAGGCTTCCTCATCCATTCTCATCAGGAGTGTATCGCGGGTGATCCCGGCATTGTTCACGAGGATATCTATCCTCTCAAAATCGGCCACGATCCGGTTCACCACGTCATCTGTCTGCTGGTAATTGCTCGCATCGGAAGCGTAACCTTTGGCCCTGACACCCAAAGCCTCAAGTTCCGATTCGAGTGATTTCATATTATCATCGATGCTAAGGTCGGTAAAAGCCACGTTAGCGCCTTCACCTGCAAACGACAAAGCGATCTGCCTTCCGATGCCCCTCGCTGCACCCGTTATAACAGCTGTTTTTCCTTTAAGTAAGTCCATGATCAGAATTTTTAAATTCGTGCAAATAAAAGAAAGATATTCGATTATTACAATTAATCGTGAAACACCTGCCTTACCGGCACCTGTTGTGCAATGCTAATCTTTAAATATCGCTTCGGTCAGTGCGGGAAGGATCTCTCCTGCCCTTCCCTGCAGGAATATATCGGTCACATCGGATGTATAGGATGAAGGATCCGTGTTGATCTCGATGATAGTAGCCCCGTTCTGTTTAGCCAAACGCGGGATCATATTGGCTGGCATCACCTCTCCCGTCGTTCCTACGAGAAGGAATGCGTCGGCAACCGAAGCCTCCTTGAATGCGGCTTCACTTGCGTCTCCCGGGATGGGTTCACCGAAAAATACAAAATCAGGTTTGAGAATATGTCCGTCATGCTTACACAGCGGGGGCAGGTGATCCAGTCCGGCCTCCTCTGCCGGAAACCGCCTGCCGCATTTATGACAGGCAAGTAACTTGTAATTTCCATGAAATTCGATGACATGATTGCTCCCGGCTTCCTGGTGGAGATTATCAATATTCTGGGTTATGATGGCCTTCAGTATGGTCCGTTCCTCCAGCAAAGCCAGTGCATCATGCGCACGGTTGGGGGAAACCTTCCCGAAAAAATCGTAAAAAAGGATTTTGATGACCTTCCAGGATTCCTCCGCATGGGTCATAAAATAATCCACATCGAGATATTTCGGGTCGTATTTTGTCCACAGGCCTTCGGGACCTCTGAAAGGCGGGATCCCGCTCTCCACGGAGATGCCGGCACCCGTAAATGCCGTGAGATGCTTTGATTTTTTAATGGCTGAAGCAGCAGCCCTGATCCTGTTTTCCATCAGGTCCCGGATGATTGGATTGAAAAGCTGAATGGTTAATCTTACAGAAGCGATGCAATGGTACTCCCCAGATCGGCGGGTGATTCGACAACGCTGATGCCACAGTCCCGCATGATTGCCATCTTAGCTGCTGCAGTATCGCTCTTCCCGCCGATAATGGCTCCCGCGTGCCCCATCCGCCTGCCTTTTGGCGCAGTCTGTCCTGCGATAAAGCCGGCAACGGGTTTGGTGCCGTGGTCTCTTATCCATTCTGCAGCTTCAGCTTCCATGCTCCCTCCGATCTCCCCGATCATAATAATGCCTTTGGTCTGGTCATCTTCCATGAAAAGTTTAATCGCATCGAGCGTGGTAGTTCCCACGATGGGATCGCCACCGATCCCGATACAGGTCGATTGTCCCATTCCGGTTTTGGTAACCTGGTCGACCGCTTCATAAGTAAGGGTTCCGGAGCGGGAAACGATGCCCACAACCCCCTTCTGATGGATGAAGCCGGGCATGATGCCTACCTTGGCCTCTCCCGGGGTGATGATACCTGGACAGTTCGGGCCGATGAGACGCGACTGTTTATCGCTGAGGTATGCCTTCACCTTCACCATGTCGGATACAGGAATACCTTCGGTTATTGCGACAATGAGCCGGATACCCGCTTCGGCCGCTTCCATGATGGCATCGGCAGCAAAAGCAGGAGGTACAAAGATCACCGAGGTATCGGCCCCAGCCCGGTCAACCGCATCTTTCACGGTGTCAAAAACCGGCCGCCCCAGGTGCTCCATCCCGCCTTTTCCCGGTGTAACCCCGCCAACCACGTTGGTTCCGTAATCCATCATCTGACGGGCATGAAAGGTTCCTTCGCTTCCTGTATAGCCCTGTACAATGACCTTCGAGTCCTTGTTGAGTAAAACGCTCATTGTTTTTTCGATTTTAATATGCAAAAGTAGGGATTATTTTTATTCCGGGAAAGGCAAAAATGAAGCAAGTTCTTCGAAGATGGGGATACCGGGTGAGAAAGAATTTGGTGATTTGTTGATTTGTTGATTTGTTGATTGGAGTTCAAACCACCTGAAACCATTTCAAACAACCTCAAACAATCTCAAACAACTTTTTTCTGTGATAATCTGTGAAATCTGTGGTGAAACTCGCTGAAACCACCTGAAACCATTTCAAACCATTTCAAACCATTTCAAACCATTTCAAACAATATCCAACCATCTGAAACAATTCAATTATCTTTGCATCAAATGGATTTCGACACCACCATATGCGCTCCTGCCACCTCCGGTTCAGGGGCCATCGCGATGATCAGGGTATCCGGAAAGAATACCTTTGATATCTGCAGTAAGATCTTCAGGCCCGGCGACCGGACGAAGGTCCTGGCCAAACAGGAACCGAACACCATTCATCACGGTGATATTGTGGATGGTGAAGCGATTGTGGATGACGTGCTGTTCAGCCTCTTCAAGGCTCCCCGCTCCTACACCGGGGAAGACAGCATAGAGATCACATGTCATGCTTCCCCATGGATCCAGAGAAAGATCATTGAACTGCTGCTGAACCATGGCGCTGTGCTGGCACGTCCGGGGGAATTCACCCAGCGGGCTTACCTGAACGGCAAGATGGATCTTTCGCAGGCCGAGGCCGTTGCCGACCTGGTGGCCTCCGAATCGGCCGCCGCTCATCGCATCGCCATGGACCAGATGCGTGGGGGGTTTTCAGAAGAACTAAGCAAGTTGCGCAAGGCTTTGCTTGATTTTGCTTCGCTCATTGAGTTGGAACTGGATTTCGGCGAGGAGGACGTGGAGTTTGCCGACCGGAAACAGCTCAAGGCGCTGGTGGAAAATATCAAATCGGTCACAGACCGGCTTATCGCATCCTTCAGTCTGGGGAATGCGATCAAGAACGGCGTGCCGGTGGCAATTATCGGGAAACCGAACGTGGGCAAGTCCACCCTGCTGAACCGGCTGCTGAACGAGGACCGCGCCATCGTGTCGGAGATCGCCGGTACCACGCGTGACGTGATCGAGGATACGGTGGTTATTGAAGGCATTACCTTCCGGTTCATCGATACGGCGGGATTGAGAGAGACCGCTGACGTGATCGAGAATTTAGGAATACGAAAGACGTACCAGAAGATCGGCCAGGCTGCCATCGTTCTTTTGATGGCCGATGCCCGCGATACTGCTGAAATCACAATGGCTGCCCTGGAAGAAATCCGGAAACAAACCGCCGGCGGCACCAAACACCTGCTCCTGGCAGTGAACAAGACCGACCTTGCAATCCCGGAAACCCTTGCGGATCTTAGAAAGTCCCTGAAGATAAAGGAAGGCGAAGATATCATTTTCCTCTCGGCCGAGAAAGATGCACATCTCGATGAACTGCAGCATCATCTCATTGAGGCTTCGAACGTCCACCATATGAAAGACAGTGATATCATCGTTTCCAATGCCCGCCATTACGAGGCCCTGCTGCATGCGAGCGAAAACCTGAACCGGGCGTACGAGGGTCTGGATGCTTACCTGCCTGAAGATCTGATCGCACAGGATATCCGTCAGGTGATCCATTATTTGGGCGAGATCACGGGAGAGGTGACGACGGATGAGATCCTGGGGAATATATTCCGGAATTTCTGTATCGGAAAATAAACCTACATTCCGGTTTTTTCATTTGTTTGCAGATCTTACTGGTTCACGGGCATTTATTGACAAAGGCTTCCAATCAAGTTTTACTGTTCCGGAATATCAATGAAAGGATCCGGGATCCCGGCCCATATCGACACACTCGATACCGAAACAGTCTATTTACAGCCGCTAAAACCTTTGGTTATTCCTAATTCCTGACTGAAACTCACACACTTTTACGAAAGTTTCCTAAATTTGATAAGAGAACCTCATAATATACCTCTCTCCTGCCCTAAACTATTGCAACTCATGAGCAAAGGAATATCCAAATCCAAAATCGTTCAATAGCACTTAATTCACTTATTATGAAAAAAACATTCTTCATTATACTACTTTTTGTAATCGTATTTGAATCATGCAATGATAGTGGTAATGTGGTTTTGAAGAATCAAAATGTTGCTTTTACCTTTGAGGATGGGAGTTATTCACTAATTGGGCTTACTGATCTTAAAACGGCAAAAGAACATATCTCTGCCCGCATTCCTGCCGAAGAACTGTGGCAGCTTTCTTTTGCAAGGGATGAGAAGATTATTACAACCACAAATAAATTATCCCAACCGGGAAAAGGGACCATAACAAAAAACAAAAATGCAGGACAAACACTCAAGATATTATGGGACGATCTGGGACTTCCTGAATTGAAAGATACAAAGGTCGAGGTGGTGGTTAACCTTCCTGACAAAACAGGAATCGCCGACTGGCACATAAATGTTAACAATGTGTCGAAAGAATGGGGACTATGGGATGTATCATTCCCCAAAATCACAGGTTTTATAGACTCCAGTAATTATGATATCTACGGTACATTTGGAAACCGTGGTGGAATATCCGAATCATGGGGAGCTCTTTACAAAAACTATAATGGAAGACTGGATATGAACTATCCGGGCGGATATGGCGATATGTCTATGCAGTTTATAGGCGCAAATGATGGAAAAAATGGTGTCTATATGGCTACGCATGATCCTCTGGCATGGAAAAAGAAATTTGTTATTGAACCGGGTAATGAGTACTATGTAAAAGTATATGCTGAAGATATGGGAGTTCCTGGGTCTGATTTTAACGACCCCTTCCCTTTTATGTTAGGTGTATTCCAGGGAGACTGGCTTTCGGCAGCAAAGATATACCGTAAATTTGCTATAACGGCTCCATGGGCAGGAAAAGGAAAAGTCTCTGAAGCAAAATCAACACCCCAGTCTTTTAAGGACGTTGCTCTCTGGATGAGAGAAGGGGATTATCCTGTTTCAGATAAACGGGATTATCAAAAGAGACTTGCAGAATGGAAAACATTAATTGAATTTTTTGGTGTTCCTCTTGGATTTCACTGGTATAACTGGAATATGTACCCATTTGACACGCACTACCCACATTTTTTCCCTGCGAAGAAAGGGGTAAAAAAATTTACACATGAGCTCACCGATATGGGAGTTGTAGTGATGCCCTACATAAATGGGAGGATAGTTGATAAGGCAAATAAAGATATTGGAGAATTTATTCCGTATGCTGCAAAGAAGCGTGATAATACTACCTATCAAGAAAAATATGGTAACGGAATGCCGCAGATGGTAATGTGCCCTACAAGTAAACCTTACCAGGATACGATTGTCTCAACAGTAAGAGCCCTCGCAGATGAAATAGGTGTAAACTCGGTGTATATTGACCAAATATCCGCATCATTGTCAAATCTCTGCTTTGACACAACGCATGGGCACCCTCTTGGCGGAGGAAGTTTCTGGATAGAAGGGTACAGGCAAATGCTGGGGAAAGTCCGGGAAATTGCGCATAGTGATGGCCGAAATCTCAGCATTACATCTGAATGTACGGCTGAACCATATATGGATGGTCTTGACGGATTCCTGATGGTCAATCCCAGAAGTGATAAATCTATACCCCTGCTGCCTGCAGTTTATTCAGGGTATACCATCTATTTTGCCAGCCCGGGCGGGATGCAATCAGACGGAGTGTTTATTTCCACATTGGGCCGGGATGTCCTGTGGGGCAGTAAACCGGGCCGGTTTAGTTATGATGAATTATTCAATCCTGCGAATAAGAAAAAACTAAACTATTTCAAATCGCTCGGTCAGGCCCATTTTTCGGGGCGAAAATATTTTGTCTATGGAGAGTTTCTAAAGCAATTTGAGTCTGATCAAAAATGTAAGGAAACAAACATTCCATTGCAGATGAGTACTTTATGGATTGCTGAAGACGGGTCTCTGGCTCTTGTTATTGCGAACTTCAGTGAAGAAGCGGCATCTTTCCCTGTTGCTTTGACTTTATCCGATTATACTCCTGATGGTTCAGTATATAAAAGAACTTATGACCTTAGAAACACTACTGAATCAGAGGTGAAAATTAAAGATCAAAGAATAAATGAGAGCGTGGACCTCAAACCTTTGGAAATTAAAATCATTGAGATACTTAAATAACAGTGAATGAAAGATCATTGTGATTCTGTAAGAGATTTGGACTTCACAGACTAAATATAAAGGTAAGGGAACATTAACTTTGCGGACTCTGCGTTAAACTCTGCGTACTTTGCGGTTAAAAAAAACATCATTAACCGCAAAATATGTGGATTATTGATAAGATCTTACGAAAAGATTGTGGCTTGCCTGGAATGTAATCATGCCTGTCATAGATCCTTCAGTGTTTAAAAAACCTGACTAATACTTTAGGTAGGAAGCGCAATCCGTTTTTTTCCTGACCTGAAGCATGTCTCTGATAGTACAAGGTGTTAATGCCTCAGGAGGATCTGCCTCATGAAGTGCACTAATACCCTCATAGTCAAATTAATTTCAAAATTAATAGATAGGCAATTGTGCGACTTTTTTTAATGGCTAACGTATACCTGTGTGTTAATTTATTTATGAGTGTACAAAGCGAAGCCGAAAACTTGTAAGAGTAGGCAATTATGAATAACTAAATAAATGAAAAACCTGTTGCTATTGCTTTGCCTCACAATAATAATTGCTGGCTGTTCAAAGGACAATAATCCGGAGACTACTACCAATATTGTTATAAAGGGAATGATCGGATCATCAGGAAGTATGAAAAGCAGTACATTAAAGTCGGCAAATTCATTCGCGTTATCAGATGCCAGGAAGGTGCTTGTTTTTAATAGCAACAGCTATTCTGTTTTTAATATCACCAATGGTTCCTTTTCTGCTCAGGCCCCATCGGGAACAGCCTGTGCATTGTCTTTCCTTACAGCGGATAATCATTTCATCGGAAGTCTTCAGGCGGGTGGATTAAACGTTTTACCGCTTGTAAGTCTTAAGGAGGGAGATAATACGGTCATTGATCTGAGTAATTTAACATTGGAAGGTACAAATGTAATTCCTGAAAATAATCCCCTGGGTAATGAAATAGAACTTAATGCTGAAGAAATAGAATGGTATAGAGAGATCGGAGGTTATTTCGAATCCATATCTAAAAACATCGATGTAGATAATGACGGGGTAATCGATATTCTGTCAAAGAAATATCTGCGTGTAAGTTCATCTTTTACGGTTAATGCCGGTACATATGGAATAAACGATCTGGAACCACAAATTTTTGACACATCGAATATCAATATCAGTTATGCCATGCGATTTTCCTACGGGTCAAATCTTCTTCCTGCCAATCCGCAATCTGCTGTGCTTTCGGGACCAAATGATGATCCATATAATGATATTTCGATGTCAGGTTATGATACTGCGGATAGAGGTTTTCTTGCATTTTTCCATAGGGTTGGTGAAGGTCAGTATTCGCCTCCCTTCAGAAAGGGTGAATATACAATGACAGTGAATGGCACCGGCTATACAATAAACTACGTCACGGTTTGTCCCAAGATTTATCTCATTTTCGCTGAGCCAACCGTGCATACCAACAGCAATGGTGATATAACTTCAGTTTCAGTCAATTACAAAAGGTTCGATGACAGCTCCGTTAATCCTGACAATTTCATATACCTTATTCAGTTACAGCTGGCGGCAAACAATCAGCAGATCAACATGGGTGCATCGCTCTATTCAGGCCAGGATCAATCTAAAATGGATAAGTATAATTTTGTGCTTCCCACACCGATGTCTTCAACAACTCAGTTTTACATATGTGCGTATTATCAAGATCTATTGGGAAATGAATACAATATTATCTGGGAAAAGAATCGTACACAATGACTCATCGCCAGGATTTAATCAAAGTTAAGTTGTTTTCGGATTACTTTTTGCAGGCCAAAATCTTCTCATCCTGTTTTCGTTTGAATTTATTTAATGCCTTAATCATTATTCAATAGAATTTTTGTATCGCATTACATATTTTCATGGTATTTATTGTATTGCAATACATATTTTTACCGGATTTATTGTATTGCAATACATAATTTCTTCAAATTTTATGTAATGTATTACAAATATTAAATAACTTTCTGAAGGACGGTTATGTGTCTCAGCTATTCATGAATGAGCAGCGAAACCTTCAGTTGTGACTGCTAATTGAGAATTCGAGAAATGACATGAATCGGGAGTCTGCCCTCCGGCCGCGCTTTCAGCGGTGTTGACAATGTCTCGCTCACCGTAACCGATCTGGTATATCTCTCCGGTATTTTTATTATTAACCGCCTTCCGGCTGGTGCCAGAAACGTTCTGCTGACGGTTTCCATTCAAAATATCACGTCCAGGCGGGTGGAAGGGAATACCGGTCTCCGCATTTATGATGTGAAAAAAGATCTCCCCGTTGATCTTAAGACCGGGAAAAACACGTTTGTGATCCCCTTATCGGTTGATAAATGCGAATCTTATCGAGGTTCTTCAAAAAAAGTGTAACTTTACCATCAAATTAATAAATAATACAATGAATAAAGGAACAGTAAAATTTTACAATGATTCAAAAGGATTTGGATTTATCAAAGACGCTGATTCATCAAAAGAGTATTTTGTCCATTCATCCGGTTTGAAAGAAAATATCAGGGAAAACGATGAAGTTGTTTTTGACCTGGTTGAAGGAAAAAAAGGATTAAATGCCGTTAATGTTAAACTGGCATAAATTAAACTTCTGCAGATATTTCAAATTTTCGTCCTGCCCATCGTGGCAGGACTTTTTTTTACCCCTTTGATCCGGTTCATAACACCGGAATATTCCCATATAAACAGTGCCCTCCTTTATCCGGAGCCATGTGGTATGGATGCTTACCGACGAAGGTAACGTGAACCCTGGAAAGAATAAAAGTTCCTGTTTGTGAATAATTTGTAGCTTTGATTGTTAAACCGGTATCGAAATTAACTGAAAACCAGTGGAAAAAACGGTCAAGAATACGATGCCCGAAAACCGTAAGTTCTGGTTCACCCTCGACAATGCAGCAAAGATTTTTCCTGCCATCATATCGAATGAGGTGACGTCGGTTTTCAGGCTGACTGTTGTATTAAAGCAACCGGTTAGGCTGAACGCTCTGAGCAAAGCCGTTCTGAAGGCCGAAAAAAGGTATCCATATTTCAGGGTACAGTTGAAGGAAGGCTTTTTTTGGTATTATCTTGAGCACCTTCCCCGACATTTTTCCATTGAACCCGACCTGGGCCCCCCCTATTGTGCAAAATTTCCCAGGGGTAGCCTTCTTTTAAGGATCCTGGTAAAAGACAACAGGCTGAGCGTAGAGTTTTCACATATTCTGACCGATGGCGGCGGGGGGCTGCAATTTTTAAAGACTGTTCTGGAACTGTATTCAGATGAGTATAATACTGAAAGTCAGTCTCAATACCTGCCTGGTTCAGATCCGGTCAGTGAGGAAGAGTACGAAGATGCCTATAAGCGGTATTTTAAAGAGGAAATTCCCGCGATGGTGAAGAGATCGCATGCCTATCATATTCCGTTTCCCCTCGCTCCGGTTCCCCGCTTTAGCATCCGGAGTACTGTTTTTTCCCTTGCACAGATCAAACAGATTGCCCGGGATAAGGCTGTCAGTATCACGGTATATCTTGTAGCTGTTTATTTATTCATTTTGCAGGACATTCATGAAGAACTGAATTCCAAAGGGAAACATGCGAGACATAAAAAAATACGGATCCAGGTCCCCATGGATCTCAGAAAAATATTCCCTTCGAAAACGATGCGGAATTTTTCACTGTTTGTGATGCCTGAAATCGACCTTCGACTGGGACATTACAGTTTTGACGAGATCATCAAAGCCGTATATCACCAGGTGCAACTGGAAACGGATGAAAAACTTATCAATAAAAACATCTCCCGGAATGTCGGAGGTGAGAAAAAGACCTATGTAAGGGGCATACCTTTATTCCTGAAAAGCCTGATCCTCCGGATTACTTTTTATTCCCTTGGCACGAGCCAGTACAGTGGGGTTATTACCAATCTCGGCAAAATAATCCTTCCTCCTAAAACCGGCGAAATAACCGATTATTTCATTTTTACCCCGCCTCCGCCAAATAAAATGCTTAAAATAAACTGCGGGGTGATCGGTTTTGGGGATAAACTCGTTTTGGAATTTGGTAATATTACCGATTCGGATGAATTTGAAAATAAGTTCCTCCGGTTTATTAATGAACAGATCCGGTTGGTAAGACCAGAAATGAAAGGATAGAACATCATGATCACCTGTCCTAATTGCGGTGTGGAACTCGCGGAGAATGCAAATTTCTGCTCTCTTTGCGGAGAACCCCTGCCTGCCGATAATATAGATAATCCGGCTTACCTGGAGCTAAGGCAATTACGGCAGGAAGAAAAACTTGTATCCGATTACAGGAAATTGACCGGATTGCAGAAAAGAAAGATCATCTGGCAAATCTCAGTGATCATTCTTGGTGCCGGAATAATCGTCGTATTATTAATCGATTTGGCTGTAAATCATACCATTACATGGTCCAGATACCCCTTATCGGGGAGTGTTGTCATGTTTATCAATATCAGCCTCATTCTTTTCGTTTACCGGAGGATCGTCCTCCTCCTGCTTTTGAGTTTCCTGTCGGCTTCCGGCTTTCTTGTCCTGCTGGATATATTTGCAGGAAAGACCGGTTGGGGAATAAATCTGGGTATCCCCCTGCTACTGGCTGCCTACCTAAGTATCCTGATCCTGATACTTATGATTAAAAAGGCCCGGCAGAAAGGGCTGAACATCATTGCCTATGTTCTTTTAACTTCAGGGATAATGTGCGTTTGCACCGACGGCATCATCTCCATTTACAAATATGGACCTCTCAGTTTCAGCTGGAGCCTGATAGTCCTGATTTCTACGGTGATCATCTCGTCAATCCTGTTCTTCATACACTATCGTTTGAAAAGGGTAACAGACCTGAAGAGATTTTTTCACATCTGAACCTTATATCTTCTCTACGAATGTCTTACAGGAAATATTCGGCAGTGTGCTTTCGTAACCACGCGGCCTTTAAAATATTTTCCATAGCTCGCTCCACAGATCCCTGCCCAGGACAAAAAAGAGCAAAAGACTCGATACCCATCCATGGAAGAGACCAAGGGACCAAAGGTTACGCCATTTAAAATAGGTATAGGTGAATAATATCTCCATTAAAAAAGCATAAATCATTAAGGAGAGGTATGGGAAATGGACCATGGAAAACAACAGAGAGGTGATCAGGATTACCTGATATTTACCTAAATCCAGGGAATTGAGAGCCTGCAGGTTTCCGGCGATAAGGGCGGTCATCATAAATTGCTGGATCATACCCCATAGCGGGTAAAGAAAAAATACCGGGATCACATGCCAGTTAAGGAAGCTCTTATTGAAATGTAACCCATACCAGAAGATGATTGCAATAGTCAGAATGGCAAAGGGCAGGATGAACAGGAATGAATGTTTAAAGTTTTCCTTTCTGAATCCCCAACGCTGCAGAGAATTCCTGTCGTGCCGGTAACGTGATATAATATACAGGCTCCAGGCTAAGCAGGCAGCCGTGATATAAAAAACCCGGAAATTAAGCCAGTCGACCATAACATATTTAAGGCCGCCTGTCAGGACGACAGCAAGAATTTCAATCCATCGTCTTCTATCTGAATCTCTCACTTATACTAAGATTATCGTCCTGTTTACGGGAAATACTACAAAAGATCAAGCCGTAAAAAATAAGAATTAAAATTATGATAAATTACTGGGAATCAGCAACAAATAAATAAAAACTTATTTCAATAGTTCTGTATTTTATTGCACATTGAATCTTAATCCCTCCTCAGCTTCCTTACCATCTGATATCCCGACCGGAAAAAATAACCAACAGGCACAACCAGCAAATGCATCAGCTTAGTATAAGGAAATATCATGAAGATCAATAATCCGATCATGATGTGCAGCTTATAAACAATGCTATGCCCTGCGATAACATTGCCGGCATCGGGCTGGAAAGTGATCACTTTTTGTGCCCATATCCCAAGTTCGGCGTAATTTTCCACCGTCGAGGTGATAGTAGTTGACACGGCGAACAATCCGAAACCGGCTTCCACGAATAAAAGAATGATGATGAAATAATCCATCGGTCCGCTGTTGAAGCGGATACGCGAATTGGTAAAACGCCGCCGGATAAGTAGGATCATCCCCATAACCGCCATCCATCCGAAAAGGCTGCCCAATATAACAGCTATAACTCTTTTATGGGCAGTTGTCATTACGATATGATAGACGCTTTCCGGAGTAAATAAACCCGTGAAATGCCCGAAAAAGACCATGATGATCCCTATATGAAACAAGTTGCCTGCCCATCCCATCTGCCGCTTCGACAGGAATTGCGTGGAGTTGGCCTGGACGGTCTGGGGAACCAGTACGAACCTTGTGATCAGCCCGAACCAGAAAACGGCCATGGAGATATGCGGAAAATAGGTAAAAAGGAAATTATTGAAAAAATAACTGTCCATAGCGGTAAATTTTTACTTGCAATCTTTACAGGGGTGACTTCCTCCCAATGTTACGACCTCATCCTCATAATCCCTGTCATAATTTACAGGTTTCTGTTTCTGAATGATCTCTCTCAACCTATCTTCTTCTACAGGTTTACCTGACAGGCTGATAAGCGCAGAGAAGACCGAAGCATAGAAGTTGGATTTTTCCCCGAGCCTGTATTTTATGGCTGCCAGTATATGTACTGTTTCTGACAGCATAGATGCGGCATTTTCGGGAGAAAGAAGTGAAAGGTATTCCAGGAATACCGGTAAATAATCAGGCAGTTCCCGGGTTTTCAGTTCCAATCCGGCTTCAGCATATTCATCCGTAAGGTCAACCATAGCCTGTCCACGCTCTTTCGAAATCCCATGAACATGTTCGAAAAGATTCAGCGATACCGTACCTGAGAGATCAAAAAGCTGGACATACTGCTCCTGCCATTCTATAAGCGGTTTTTCAGAATAATTTTTTACAAAGGCTTCAATTTTTTTTATTTCCACAGTTTCAAGCCGGGATTCCTCCATGAGAGCAGGTACAACATCCTTCAGAAGCTCCTGTATTTCTTCATTAGGATAGGAAAGCAGCAAAGAGCAAATTTTATAGCTAAGGATCATTTTAAAAGCCTCCAAAAAGATTTTTACGTTTTATATTATCCTTCTTCAGGTTACATCCCTCAGAATCAGGGAATCCGCATGCAGAGCGTTGACTGAAGGCATCTGCTGCATATTCGGCATGAGAGGTCGGGATCACGAAACGGTCTGTGTAATCGGCAATAGCCAGGTAGCGGTACATTTCCTCCACCTGTTTCATCGTCAGTCCGGCGCTTTCCGGCAGGCTTTCATCAGGTTGTTCATCCAGGCTTTTCGCACGCATAACGGCGCGCATTACCAACATCTTTGCCAGGGCTTCGGCAATGGGTTTTTCATCGCCTGCGGTAAACATATTGGCAAAATATTTCTGAGGGATCCTGAGCATATCCACTTCCGGAAGTATACCGTTTTTGCCTGTTCTGCCGCTTTCAAGAGCCTGTTGAACCGGACTGAGCGTTGGTACATACCAAATCATTGGCAGGGTCCTGTACTCAGGGTGCAGAGGGAATGCAAGTTTCCAGTCGATGGCAAGCTTGTAAACCGGTGACTTTTGGGCAGCGTCAATCCAGCTGTCGGGAATGCCTTCTCTCTTTGCTTCCTCTACCACACTTTTATCGAAAGGATCGAGGAATAAATTGAGATGTTCCCTATATATATCCTTTTCTTCCTTCGCTGAGGCCGACGCCTTGATTCTATCAGCATCGTATAACATGATCCCGATATAGCGGATCCGTCCTACGCACGATTCGGAGCACAGGGTGGATTCACCGGCTTCAATCCGCGGGTAACAGAACGTACATTTTTCAGACCGGTTTGTTTCCCAGTTGAAATAGATCTTCTTATACGGGCAGGCACTCACGCACAGCCGCCATCCCCGGCATTTATCCTGATCAATTAATACGATGCCGTCTTCTTCCCTTTTATAAAGGGCGGCACTGGGACATGCAGCCACACAACTCGGATTGAGGCAATGTTCACATAGCCGTGGCAGATACATCAGGAACGAGTTTTCAAAAGCAGCCATACTCTCTTTGTCCACACCATTGGTATTAACATCTTTACCACGTTCGTGGAAACTTCCGCCGAGCATGTCCTCCCAGTTGGGTCCTTTATTGATCTTTTCCATTTTTTCACCGGTGATGAGGGAGTAAGGACGGGCAGAAGGAGGTGTTTTGTACTTGCCCGAATTGTGCAGAATGGAATAATTGAAGGTGAAGGGTTCATAATAGTCATCGATCTGGGGCATATCCGGGTTAACGAATATCTTTCTGATTATCCCTCCTTTGTTACCCATCCTGGGGGTCAGACTTCCATCTTTCAGATACCAGCCGCCCTTCCATCTCTCCTGGTTTTCCCAGTCGGTAGGATAACCTGTCCCTGGTTTTGATTCCACATCATTATACCAGGCGTATTCCATGCCTTTCTTTGAAGTCCATACATTCTTGCAGCTAACGGAGCAGGTATGACAACCGATGCATTTATCGAGGTTGAGTACCATAGATACTTGAGCCCGGATTTTCATGTTTTCATCGTTTTAGGATTGTCGATTTCCTCGTCTTTCCACTCAACTTTTTCGAGTTTCTTTATCACGGCGATCTCATCCCGGTTTGAGCCAACGGTTCCATAATAATTAAACCCCCATGCCAGTTGGGCATATCCGCCAATCATATGAGTAGGATTCAGGCTCAGGCGTTCGATGGAATTATGCACCCCTCCCCTGTTCCCTGTAACCTGGTTTACAGGCATGTTCACCGTACGTTCCTGGTTGTGATACATAAGAAGGGCATGTTCGGGAATCCGCTGTGAAATGATAAGCCTTGCAACAGATGCCCCGTTGCTGTTATAAACCTCCACCCAGTCGTTATCCTTCAGATCTATTTTTGCAGCATCAATCTCACTCATCCACACCACCGGTCCTCCGCGTCCAAGGGTGAGCATGAGCAGATTGTCGGACCAGGAGGAATGGATCGTCCATTTATTATGAGGAGTCATTACATTGACCACCCGGTATTTACCCTCTTCCGGCTTCATGTTTTCCAGGATATGACGAACCGATTTTGTGTCAATGGGAGGCTTATAACATACCAGTCCCGCACCAAAGGCGATCATCCATGGATGATCCTGGTAAAGGGTCTGCCTTCCCGTTAGGGTGCGCCAGGGGATCAGCTCGTGTACATTGGTATAGCCTGCATTATAGGAAACCTCCTCTGAGTCCACACCGCTCCAAATGGGTGAAGTGATGATCTTGCGTGGCTGGGACCTGAGGTCTGAATACCTGATTTGCTCATCGGCACGGCTGGCAGAAAGGTGGGTATGGTGCCTCCCGGTAATTGCTTCCAGAGCTTTCCATGCCCGCATGGCAACATGTCCGTTGGTTTCCGGTGCCAGGCTTAGGATCATTTCGGCTGCATCGATATCAGTATCAATCTTTGCAAGTCCTTTCCCGGGGCCTTCTTTTTTATAGGTTTTATTTAATCGCTGAAGAAGCTCCACTTCAGGAATTGTTTCCCAACTGATGCCTTTAGCCCCGTTACCCAGTTTCGCCATCAGTGGGCCGAGAGAGGTGAATTTGTTATAGGTATCGGGGTAATCCCGTTCCACAACAATTACATTTGACATAGTACGTCCGGGTTCAGGTCTCACACCTTCTTTTTTCCAGTCGCTTACCTTTACACTGCCTGCTATTTCCGCAGGGGTATCATGAAGAAGAGGCACTAGCACGATATCGCGAACGTTTTGCAGATGTCCTTTCGTAAGTTCGGAAAATTTCTTTGCCAGGGATTTGAATGTATCCCAGTCGGAACGTGACTCCCAGGCCGGGTCAACGGCTTTTGAGAAAGGATGGACAAAGGGGTGCATGTCGGTAGTGGAGATGTCATTTTTCTCATACCAGGTAGCCGCAGGCAGCACCACGTCAGAATGCAGGGTGGTTGTGGACATTCTGTAATCGAGTGTTACCAGCAGATCGAGTTTACCTTCGGGCGCTTTTTCGTGCCATTTGACTTCAGAAGGCAGTGGTCTCCCCTCTTCCCTGATGTTTTTACCAAGTACTCCGTGCTGGGCGCCCAGGAGATGCTTCATGAAATATTCCATGCCTTTGGCGCTGGAACCAATGAGATTCGATCGCCATACAAAAAGATTGCGGGGGAAATTTTTGGGGTCGTCAGGATCTTCGCAAGCCATTGAAATTTTGCCTGAAGCAAGCCGCTCTGCCACAAATTCCGCCGGTTCCCGGCCTGCTTTTTGAGCATCCCTGGCAATTTTCAGCGGATTCTCATTCAATTGGGGACAGGAAGGAAGCCATCCCATTCTTTCCGCTTTCACATTGCAGTCAATCATGCTCTTATCCGCCCATTCCTTTTCATCAGCCAGCGGGGAAATGATCTCCTGCAAGCTGACTTTTTCATATCTCCATTGATCGGTATGTGCATAAAAATAGGATGTGGAGTTCATCTGGCGGGGCGGGCGGTTCCAGTCGAGTGCGAAAGCCAGCGGTAGCCAACCCGTCTGCGGCCGTACTTTTTCCTGGCCCACATAATGCGCCCATCCCCCGCCTGATTTGCCTACACATCCGCACAGGACGAGCATATTGATGGCGCTCCGGTAGATCATGTCGGTATGAAACCAGTGATTCACTCCTGCCCCGATAATAACCATGGACCGTCCTTCTGTTTTCGCGGCATTCCAGGCAAATTGACGGGCTATAGTAACCGCCTGCCCGGCAGGAACGCCGGTAATTTTTTCCTGCCACGCCGGGGTATAAGGCTCAATCCTGGTATATGACTCTTCGCGGCTTTTATCATCAGCAAACCGGTCGACACCATAGTTTGCCACCAGTAGGTCAAATACAGTGCAAACCTGAATTTCTCCTTCCCCGGTTTGAATGGTTTTAACCGGCACTTTTCTTTCAATAATGTCCTCGTGTCCGGTGGCATTGAAATTTTCATGTTTGTACCTTTCACCGCCAAAATAGGGGAAAGAAACATCTGTAACCGTAGACTTTCCTTCCGTTACGGATAACAGGGGATCAATTTCTTCCCCAGTTATGACATCTTTTAATTCCAGGTTCCATTTCCTGCTTTTATCCCATCTCGAACCGATGGTCCCATTAGGCACAATCATTTTTCCACTTTTCCTATCGATCAGGACCGGTTTCCATCCGGGATTGCTGCCGAAAGAATTCCCCTCCTTCAGATCGGAAGCCCGAAGATATTGACCCGGAACAAACCTTTCCTTTTCCTTCCGTATTTTCACCAGGAAAGGCAGATCGGAATATTGACGCACATACCGGTCGAAATAGGGCGTCTTTCTACTAATAAAGAATTCATTGATGATCACATGTCCCATGGCCATTCCCAGGGCGGCATCAGTTCCTTGTTTGGGTTGGACCCAGATATCTGCAAATTTTGCGGCTTCATTGAAATCCGGTGAGATATTTACGATTTTAGCTCCCTTGTATCTTACCTGCGTAAAGAAGGGAGCATCAGGTGTGCGGGTAAGGGGAATATTCGAACCCCAGACGATCAAAAAATCAGAATTGTACCAGTCTGCGCTTTCGGGTACATCTGTCTGTTCACCCCATGTTTGCGGTGATGAAGGGGGCAGGTCACAATAAAAATCATAAAAGCTGAGTACGGCGCCACCAAGAAGGCTCAGGTAGCGCGTTCCTGAAGCATAGGAAACCATCGACATGGCGGGTATGGGTGTAAATCCGGAAATCCGGTCGGGCCCGTATGTTTTGATGGTATAAATATTTGCCGCAGCAATCATTTCAAGCGCCTCATCCCATGTTACTCTTACCAGTCCGCCTAATCCACGTTGTTGTTTGTATTCTTTCGAGGTTTTCTCATCATCCATCACCATTTGCCAGGCTTGTACAGGATCCTTTACCTTTTCCTTCGCCAAGCGATAAGCTGTAATGAGCGCGGAACGGATCATGGGATGCTTCACCCTGTTGGCACTGTAAAGATACCAAGAATAGCTCGCCCCGCGGGGACATCCCCGGGGTTCATGATTTGGCAGGCCGGGTCTGGTGGCCGGGTAATCGGTCTGCTGCACTTCCCAGGTTACCAATCCATTCTTTACATAGATCTTCCAACTGCAGGAACCGGTACAATTCACACCGTGGGTGGAGCGAACCACTTTATCGTATTGCCAGCGCTTGCGGTAATAATCTTCCCATGACCTCCCCTGCTCCGTTGTCACCACATGTTTATCGGCGGTTTTGGATATCTTCGGGCTGAAGTAGACCATTCTGTTTAAAAGGCTCATATTGATAGAATTAGTTAATCATGAGGAAGAAAAATGCGGATGACGCTATCTTTAAAATCATAAACTATCTGATCCAAGTTTTAGATTATATGTTCCCTTCAGTTACTTTCAGGGACCGGCGCTCTTCCATCATCCAGTCTCATTCCTGCTCCGCTGAATGAGCTTCGGAACATTACTCTTATTACTCCTTCCCCCTGTTTTTCCTCATTAGGAAATAGATAACCACAAGATTAAGCAAAGCAAGCACGATGAAAACGATAAATCCCCGGGCATATCCGACCGTTCCGTAAAAATCGGCTATGATTCCCATCAGGGGAGGGATAACAAAACCGCCGAAGGCACCAAGACCTCCCACCCATCCGGCAGCTCCCCCGACCGCTTTTGGAACATATTTCGGGACAAGCTTAAATACCGCTGCATTATTGACTCCCATACCAACTGCAAGAATTATTGCCCCGGTGATCCCCAAACCTGAAGAACCAGCTATCGACAATATGAAAGAGCCCGTAAGCACCAGGAGAATAGAGATCAAACTCACTTTTTCGCCGCCTGAACGATCGGCAATACGGCCCCCTAACACTCTTACAGCAGAGGCTAACAGGGAAAAAATGGCCGTAAACAGCCCGGCTTTCACAGCTGTAAAATCCTGGTATTTGTTCCAGTAAGTCGGGAACCAGGCAGTAAGTGCTATGAAACCGCCGAAAGTAGTAAAATAAAGGCTTACAAGGGTCCAGGTATTCTTCACCCTTGCTGAATTTATAAGACTGTCCCTGACATTCCCGGAAGGAAAGATCTCCTGTCCCTGTTCTTTAGCGATATTGCGGCTTTCGGTATCGGAAAGTCCCTTTTGGCGTAATTGAAAATACCAGGAGTTATAACCAATGATCCCGAAAATGACCGTTCCGATCAGCAGGAACAGAAACCATGCAAAGTAGGCAGATATAAAGCCAAAGTAGGATAAATAGACAGGAAGAAGGAGCGAAAATAACCCCGGTGCAAGATTACCCATGCCTGCATAGACTCCCAGAGCTATTCCCTGCTTTTTTTGGGGAAACCAGTATGAAGTTTGTCCTATTCCTACCGAAAATGTAGCAATCCCACAGCCGCTCAAAAAACCAAATACTAAAACCAGCCAGAATAATCCTTCCATCTGGCCGGGATAAGTTAATTTGAGTAATAAGGTAGTTCCGCCTAATCCGATGACACTCAAAATTAAAAGGATCAGGAAGGGCTTCTTTCCGCCTGTGGTATCCACCCATGCCCCGAAAGGAATCCGGAGAAGAGATCCGGACAGGGAGGGGATCGCCACGAGCAGCCCCAGGAGAAAGGGACTCAGGTTCATGGTCTCCTGAAACTTAATAGCTGTCGGCCCATATAAGGCAACTGCCGCAAAACCAAAGAAGAATCCAAGGGTCGTTCCGGTTAGACCAAGCCGTGGAGATCCTTTTAAAGAGTAAGTTCCCATTTTTTTACGACTGGTAATTTTAGGTTTCCAAGCGATAAAATAATCCGGGAGTCCTTCCCGGTGATGAATTTAGTTATTTGATATCTTCTAAAGGAACCTTCATTTAAACCTGAAGTTCAAAAAACACCGCACAACGATTTTATTTATAAAAAATCCAGATAAAAATAATTCCCCATGCCGGCGCAAAGCAACCGCAGATCTTATGTTGACCGGATGTGAAATGCAGCTGTGGTGGCAGCCATTTATTTTGAGATGAAAGGGTAAATTTTTTTAATGGAACATATCCGAAGTCATTCAAGCTGAGATCCATTCATGATATTGACAGGTTTTTAGCAGGTAGCTACTTTTTTCCCGTCGCTTCATTTATGAGGAAAGATTTATTATTATTTGTTGTAATTCATGGTTCATGGATTGCGATCCATGCATCAATAAGGAGGATAAAAAAGAGGCTGTCTTTTTCTGACAGCCCCTTATTAAAGTTCATACCCTGATTGTATTCAGGCCGTTTCATTTCCCTGTCAATCCCCTGTCTTCCAGCATAGGCTGTATATCGGGTTTATGTCCTACGAAATCGTAAAACATCTTGTTATAATCTTCGGTATCGCCGCGTGACAGGATCATATCCCGGAAGCGTTGCCCATTGGCTCTAGTCATCCCGCCATGCTTTTTGAACCAGTCGTATGCATTATCATCCAGCATTTCAGTCCACAAATATGCATAATACCCGGCAGCGTATCCGTTGGCCCAGATGTGAAGAAAGTAGCTGGAACGGTAACGTGGCGGCACCTGGGGAATATCTAGATTTGTGCGTTGTAGTGCAGCCGTTTCAAAGGCATCGACCGACCTCACCGAATCCCCTGCCTGGATCGTATGCCATTCCATGTCCAGAGAGGCAGCTGCCAATATTTCTGTCAATGCGTATCCCTGGTTAAATTTCTGAGAATTCCTGATCTTTTCGACGAGGCTCTGCGGCATCGGTTTGCCGGTCTTATAATGAAGGGCATAGTGGCTGAAGACTCTGGGATCCAGAGCCCAGTGTTCGTTGAATTGCGAAGGAAGCTCCACAAAATCCCGGGCAACATTCGTACCCGATAAAACGGGGTAGACCTGGTCGGCAAAGAAACCATGCAGTGCATGACCGAATTCATGAAACATGGTGGTCACATCGTCGAAGCTGATCAGCGCCGGCTCACCGGGGGCCGGTTTGGTGAAATTGCAGACATTATAAATAACAGGTTTTGTACGCAGTAATTTCGATTGGTCCACGACGTTGCTCATCCATGCCCCTCCTGATTTATTGTCCCGCTTGAAATAGTCGCAATAAAATAAACCGATTTCAGTACTGTCATTATCATATACAGTATATACACGCATATCATCGCTGTACACCGGTATGTCTGTCCTGCGCTTGAAGGTCAGTCCGTACAACTGGTTTGCTGCATAAAAGACCCCGTTTTCAAGTACATTGAATAATTCAAGATAGGGTTTTACCTGGTTTTCATCCAGATCATACCGGTCTTTCCGGATCTTTTCAGCATAGAAATTCCAGTCCCAGGGCTGGACTTCAAATCCGCCATTTTCTTTATCAATTATGGCTTGAAGATCGGCCGCTTCCTTACGTGCGTTGGCAGTGGAAGGGGGAATTAATTTCCCAAGGAAAGTTTCAACAGCTTCAGGTGTTTTGGCCATCTGATCCTGCAATGCCCAGGCTGCGTAATTTGGGAATCCCAGTAAGCCGGCCTTTTCCACACGGATTTCAGCGAGCCGTTTGATTGTTGCACGGGTATCATTCTTATCGTCTTTTTCTGCTCTGTTCCATGATGCTTCAAAAAGGCGATGCCGCGCATCCCGATTCTCCAGGGATTGAAGTGCGGGTTGCTGTGTCGTATTTTGCAGGGGCAACATCCATTTTCCATTTTTTCCTGCCGCCTCAGCATCCTTGGCCGCTGCCTTTATTGCCCCTTCGGAAAGTCCCTCCAGTGCTTCCCGATTGTCCACCACAAGAGCATTATCTTTTGCCGCATCCAGCAACTGGTTGGTGAATCTGGCGCTTAAACCCGCTTCTTCTTCATTCCATTTTTTTAATGTGGCTTTATCCTCTTTCGAAAGGTTTGCGCCGGCCAGAATGAATTTCTCATGGTAGTAATCGAGCAAGCGGGCAGATTCCTTGTCCAGGTTGAGTTCATCTTTCTTACGGTAAAGCGTTTTTACCCGCTCGAAAAGCTTATCATTCAGAAAAACAGCATCCTGAAGCGATGCCAGTTTCGGAGCTATATCCTCATTCAATTTCTGTAAAACCGAATCGGTATTGGCGCCAGAAAGCATATTGAAGACCCCGTTGACCCTACGGAGCAGTTCACCGCTCTTTTCCAGGGCTACAAGGGTATTTTCAAAAGTAGGCTCTTCCTTACTATTGGCAATTTCTTCAATTTCCGCCTTCTGCTCCTTCAGACCTTCTTCAAAAGCAGGAGCAAAATCACTGTCTTTGATCTTTGTAAAATCAGGCGCCTGGAACGGCAGCGAGCTGGGATGCATTAACGGATTAGATTCCAGGTTTTTGGCTTCCATAGATTTCTTTTGTTCTGAATTTGTCGTGCATGCGGCCATCAATAACAGGAACACACCTGTCGTGTAAATTGCTGAGTTTTTCATTGTTTTCATTCCTTTATCGCTTAAAAACGGATCGGATCATAATAATTTCCGAATGTATAATCTTTACCCGAGAAGCCAGAATGTTATAAAGCATAAAGAACCGATGACCTTTCCGGGGGCATTCCTCAGAACTTCTCCAGGCATTTTTTCAGGATCTCCTTCCGGTTCGCACAGCTGAGTTCAACCGGATTGTTTTGATTCCCTGTTTTTAGGCCCAGCCAGGCCAAAGCACCGGTATATTCTGAGGCTTTAACGGAAAGGGAGCTTCCGTATGTTTTTTTAAGATGATCCCCGGAAGCGGCGCCTGGATCGATGTTTCATAAAATTCTTCAATTGTCTCTCCGGCGGGAGACAAATCCACCGGTAAAAAATCCTGATCAAATACTTCAGTTCTCCTGTTTCCGCAAGTTCTTGAAATAAAGGGAATCAGGAAAGGTATAATTAGAATGGACAGGTTTAAAATTATTATCCTCATTGATTTATTCTTTCCTTCCAAAGATAAAAAAATATATCATCAGGTTCCTTGCCTTCGTTGGATGAATAAGCGAAACTCAAAATTTATGTACCCTCTTTTTTCTAAAGGATTTCCATCGTCGTTGCATATCGCTTCATTCAATAAGGTTAAAACATTCTTTTTTTTAAATGGCAAAATATATTTCTAAATTGGTACCTGTGTGTAGCGTTGAATCCTGATTCTTAAACGGCGAACCATCAAAAATGAAAAAGCCAGGCATACTGGTCATGATCCTTTTGATCAGTGCATTCCCTGGATCTTCCTTAAAACAGGGTGCAGCAGACGCTATAGACCGGAAAGACAAAACAATTATCAATCCCCGTCAGATTATTTCACTCGATTATCCTGGCTGGGCGGTGTGGCTGGATGAAACTGCCGAATGGAAAAATGACAGCCTTTTTGCCCCTGGTGAATTCAATATATCCGATCTCCCTGTAAATCCGCCGGCCTGTGGGTGGAAAGGACTGGCGTCGAAAGGCATCCCGTGTCAAACCCCGGTCTGCATTGAACAAGTCTTTGCCCGGGGTGATCCCGGCTTCTTATACCATGGGGTCAGCTGGGTTTACAGGGACCTTAGCATTCCCTCCGGGTGGAGGAGCAAGATCATCCGGATGAAGATCACCCGTGCCAGGGTTCGTGTTGAATTGTATGTTAATGAAAAGCTTGCAGGATACGATCTGTGTTGTGAAACTCCCGTTGAATTCGACTTGTCCGGTTTCCTGAAATTCGGTCAGGTAAACCATCTTGCTTTCCGGCTGACGAACCCGGGAGGATCGCGGGGTTTTGATGACACCCCGCAAATTCACTGGGGAAAATACAGTCTGCCCTCGGGCCGGGATTTCGGCGGTTTGGACAATGTCTCGCTTACAGTAACCGATCCGGTATATATCTCCGGTGTTTTTGTTATGAACCGGCTTCCGGCTGGTGCCAGGAACGTTCTGGTGACGGTTTCAATTCAAAATACCACTTCCAAAGCGGTGGAAGGGAATATCGGTGTCAGCATTTATGACGTGAAAAAAGATCTTGCCGTTGATCTTAAGGCTGGGAGCAACACGTTCGACATCTCCTTATCGGTTCCAAATGCAGAATTGTGGGATATTTTCAGTCCGGGTTTATACAATTGTGAAATAACCCTGACCAGGAACAGCAAAGTCTTGGATAAGAGTTCAACCTCTTTCGGATTCCGTGTATTTGAGGTAAAGAAAAATTCGGACGGGAAAAGCTGTTTTTATTTAAACGGGAGAAGGTTCAGGCACCACAGTGCTATCGACTGGGGATTTTATGCTCATACCGGTCTGTTTGCCACGCAAGAAATGGCGGAAAGGACCGTGTCGGCAGTGAGTAAGATCGGTCATAACGGAATCAATCTTCACCGGCATATCGGCGAGTACCGTGTTCTGGATGAAGCAGACCGGCAGGGAATAGCCATATATGAAGAACCCGGAGGATTTCATCAGTTCCAGGGGAATGATCCCATTGAAGAAGGTACGCTGGCCGATAAACTGATCCAGGAAAAGATCCGGCGAATGGTTCTTCGAGACCGGAACCACCCCTGTCTGTTAATACATAATCTAAGTAACGAAGATAATTTTTGGGGACCTATCCGGGAAAAGGCAATGCTTACCATCCATGAATTAAATCCTGCCATTATGGTTTGCAATACATCGGGTCATTCAGCGAAAAGGGTTGATATTCCGGGCAGGATCCCCTATGATCATGCCCAGCCAAGCGGGTATGTTTACCATATTCGTCCATATGAAGATTCGATCAGGAAGGATTACCAGGATGACCATACGGTCGGAAGCACTCCTTTTTTCGAAGAATCCATTTTCAACTCCCACTTGAAGGATCCCGGAACAGACCTTTTATATTTCGGTGAGGTGTTTTGTCATACCGGACCGGCAAACTGGTGGCTCGTATCCGAACAACAAAAAGAAACTCCTGCCGGAAGTTATGATAATTTGTCCTTTAAAAGCAATCATGATAAAATTGAAAAAGCCTTTGAGGAGTGGAATTTGTCGGGCATGGGCCCGGGGATCATTAAAGAACCGGCAGATGTTACCCTCCAGGCAGGCCGTTCGCTTATGTATACCGACGGAAGACTCAGCCAGCGGATCATGTCAAACAATTCGGCCGATGGTTATGCTATAAATGGCTGGTCCGCCCATTCATACCGTTCGGTGAGCGGCGATAACTGGGATTCGGCCTTGCTTGATGAAGGACGGAATATTAAAGGTCCCCCGGAAGATTACCAGTATTGGGTGCGTCCTCTACAGGTCGCTATCTTCCGAAAGAACGGGAAATATTTTTCGTGCGGAGATATGGCAAAATTTGAAATATGCATCATAAACGAAGGGTTGATCCCTGCCGGAAATTACGGATTGAAACTCACAGCCACTGATGGCGCAGGAAAAAAAACAGATTTTTACCGGAATTTGGAAGTCCGGTTGAAAGGCGGGGATCATTATGCCGAGAGTATTGATGAAATCAGTATGGAGTTAAAAGCGGACTGGCATGCAGGGCATATAACCCTGTCGGGAGCATTATATAATTCTAACGGGAAGGAAGTAACATCGGGAAAAGAACAGGTGCTGCTGTCAAACCGTGCGTCCTTTCATAACGAAATCAAAGACATCCCGGTTGCGGTATCGAACTGGCCGGCGGCAGAAGTTGCATTGAGCGGAGCCAGGGCAAGAATCATGAATACGGAGAATGCCGCGGTCATCGTTGCCGGAAAATTGGCCGGTGATGCCGATGAGATCTTAAAATCCACATATTCCGGTAAAATTCTGATGATAAAATTCGATTCCTTATGGGCAGATCTCCTCTTCCGGAAGAAAATATTAAGCGCCCCCGTTCTTCAATGGGGCGGCAAACAAAGCGGACAAAGCAACGGTTGGTTTGGAAACGGATGGGGTTACCTGGATCATTTTATTGGAGGCGAGGCTGTGCCCTCAAAAACCATCATCGGAACGAACAGCTGGGAAGTTCCAGGCGATCCTTTTGGTTTTTTTCCTTTTGAAAGCGGGTATAAAAAAGCAGCTTACGGTCTTTATTTTGCCCGTCCTGACCAGGCAGGTAATAATACAAACCCGGTCTTACTGGTCCTCCTGGGAACTCTCGACTACGGTGAGGGCAAGATCATACTTATGCCCTCGTATCCTGTTGATGCGGACCAGCCCTTGAACGACATGCTGTTCTTTACTATCATTGAAAAATCGTTTAAAAATGAATGGTAGGACAAGGTCTGTAAATATTCGGAATGCAAAGTTCCCGTGATTCTTACCGGCCTCCCCCATCGTACCGGAAAGTTTCTTGATCATCGATCAGAACACAGGTGCCATGAAAAGTTGAATGGAGTGCAGATCGGTCATTTTTGTGCATTCGGGCTATTGTATTGTTCATCGGTTACTTTTTCCATCCATTCAACCGCTTTCCCATTGAGCAGTTCATGGATGGCAATATGAGTCATGGCATTGGTGGCTGTCGCACCGTGCCAGTGTTTCTCACCGGGCGAAATCCAGACCACATCTCCCGGATTGATCTCTTCAACTGCCCCCCCGTCCCTTTGGATCCACCCACAACCGGAAGTGACGACCAGTATCTGACCCAGTGGATGCGTATGCCATGCCGTCCTTGCCCCTGGCTCGAATGTGACGTAAAGTCCGGCAGTTCGTGCGGGACTGGAATTCTGGAATAAAGGATCGATCCGGACCGTGCCGGTAAACCATTCTTCCTGACCTTTTCCCGACGGTTGTGAGCCATTTCTACTAATTTCCATGGTTTACTCCTTTCTTTTAATGAAAATCCTGCGCCTTTTCCGGGTTCTCCGGACAATTAATACCCCTACCCTTTTAACAACGGCAGGACCATTATGGTCGAATGACGCTTGAATTCGCAGGATAATGAGGGGCGTCCAACTCCGGTCTGAAGATTTTCATTTCGGTACAAATGAGTAAAACCTTTCTATTCCTGTGAGAAAGGTTCATTCCGTTCCGAAACCTTGCGAGTAAAACGTAACTGAGAATTTACCCTGTCTGTTTGGAATTCGGGAATAAAAGATTGAGCCGGATGATGATCTGCGTTTTGTGAATGATTTGGCTTTCGGGTCTTATGATTTTGAATATAGTCCCAGCCAGTTTTCCAGGATCTCTTGCCTGTTCTCCCTGCTAAGTTCAACCGGATTATTTTTATTCCCGGATTTCTTGCTGATCTCATCGAGATCATTTATCACGGGTATGGTTCCCGGCGGAATTTTAAGTCCGAGTCCGGAACCAAGTTCAAAGAGATACGCAACAAAACCGTCGATATAATAATCGTCGGGCTTCCCGGAGGTATCCAGGAATAATCGACCAAGCCGGGCGTATTTGGCCAGGGCCGGCGATCCGGGATCCTTCCTTCGTAATTCCCTGACGCTGACACGGTTCGTCACAGCCATCAGGGAGCCGCAGATCAGTCCGTGGGGAAGATCATATTTTCCGCCCAGGACCGAAGCGAAACCGTGCACGGTTCCCAGCCCGGCATTGGCCAGGCAGATGCCCGAATTGAGAGCAGCAAATGACATCCCGGCCCGGGCTTCCGGATTGCTGCCTTCCATTACCGCGGACAGAAGGGAGTATTTTAAAGCCTTCAACCCCATCCAGGCAAAAGCATCGGTGTATTCCGAAGCCCTGGTGGACAGGAAAGCTTCCGTGAGCTGGGTGAAGCTGTCCATGCCACTCGCTGCCGTTATAGCAGGAGGACAGTTCAGGGCAAGCTCAGGATCCAGCAATGCGATGTCAGGCACAAACCTGTCATGGCGCAGGGATTTTTTAAAACCATCCGGCCCCACCTCTGAAATCACGGCATTTTTTGTGGCCTCGCTTCCGGTTCCTGCTGTTGTAGGCACAGCCACAAAAGAAACCTTTAAACCCGGATGTTCCAGGGTACCAACACCTTCAAGATAATCTTTTACCGAACCATTTACAGGGAGCATGGCAGAGATGGCTTTTCCTGCATCCAGCACGCTCCCGCCTCCTATGGCAATAACACATCGGATCTTGCTTCCCCTGTACTTTTCTGTTGCTTCGTCAATCATGGCTGTTGAAGGTTCACCTTCCGTATGAATCAGGGAAAAAGTTATTTTCTCCAATTCCAGGTCATGGACCAGCTTCAGCCCCCGTTCCGAACCCGTAAATGAATTATGGCCGGTAACCACAAGTACCGGTTCCCCGAATCTCTTCAGTAGTGCGGGAAGTTCGGAAATACATCCGTTTCTGAAGATGATCTCCGGGAGCCGGGCAAAACGGAAAGCTTTTACCATTCGGAGCGTTCTTTAGGTTCAATGACATTATACCGGATCCCTTTTCTGGGTTCCCCCATAAGGTCGGCCACCTTTTCCCTCCATTCGAGGTAATGGGGCGTCGCTTTGTGCGCTGCAGCCGCCTCTTCCGATTCGTAGGCTTCATATATCATGAATCGGTCAGGATCTTCGGATTCCCGGATCAGGTCGAAACGCAGGTTCCCGGGTTCCTTGACCGATTCGCGGTGATTCTTCACGGTTGCGCTGATGAAACGATCGGCAGCCCCAGGCTTTAAACGTATGTATACACAGGTCACGATCATAATGAATGCTTTTTATGCGAAATTAAGATATCCTGAAAGAAGATCAAAAAGGAAATCACAGGATAAACGGATATCGCAAAATGAGGTTAAAGTTGATAATCTTTAGCCGGAAATTTGAATAACCGTTTTTAACGTCTGCCGGTTAAAATTCAGGTTTACACTCATCGTTGGACTTTTCAGCATCGTAACCACAGAGATAATCATTGCTTACGGGTATCATCAATCCTGCCATCCCATATACAAGAGCGGTCGTTTTTAGGGACATAAGGGATCTGGGATGTGTGAATGATGTAACTTAATCACATAGTTATGTAACGAGAAAGGCCTATAAAGCTCATATCTTTATATGATGGAATACTATCCTATTTTGCTGGCAATTTGAACAAGTACAATTATAAACAGAAAAGTATGAAAACAAAACAATTTAACCGACTTAAAAGAATGACCTTCATTGGTATTCTGATCTCCGTTTTACTTTTTTCCTTCAGTTCGTGTGCAGTGAATTCTAAATTCTTGAATTCTTCGATTGTTCCAGCCGCTGAAGGTAAAGTAAAAGTGAACCGGGATAAAAATCTAAATTACGATATCCAGGTCAGGGTTTCCGGCCTTGCTGAAGTTGAAAGGCTTCAGACTTCCAAAAACAACTATGTGGTATGGATGCTCACCGACCAGGGGAAAACGGAGAATCTGGGACAGATAAAAAGTTCCAGTGGTTTGTTTTCGAAGAAAATGGAAGCATCGCTGGAGACTTCGTCCTCTTATAAACCGTCCAAAGTTTTTATAACGGCTGAGGAAAATACTGAAGTACGGTTTCCATCCGAGGAGATTGTGCTTACGACTGCTTCCTTTTAAATTCAACAAATGATACCTGAAAAAAGAGGAAAGCAAGGTGCTTTCCTCTTAAATGACTGATTATGTCCAGGCTTTCACAATGAAATCAGAATCACTAAATACAAAATTATACAGAATGAAAAATTCACTCTATATCATTGCCGGGTTACTATTGGTAATTTGGGGAATAATATTCTGGGGATTAAATGGATCAGGCTTTGTTCATGTATTGCTCGTCCTGGCCGGAATTATTGTTCTCATCCGATTAATATTTGACAAGCAATTATCAAAATAATTTAAGGTGTATTCCGGATATACTTTTTTTTAAACAACACTGATAAATAAGTATACCGGGAAAGTATGAGCTGCCAAATCCAAGACCGGTAGTAAATTCCAACGACAAATTATTACGGGTCTGAGGTACTCTCTTTCGGGGCTTTAACATATATGATCAGAATGATTGAAGATAACCGGGCGGCTTCCGGCCATAGACCGAATGGAATGTTTGGCCGATTTAGGATTCATACAGGCTAAAATTTTAACTAACAACACCGGTAAAAGTGCATATGATTTTAGCTCTTCTAATTATTCATGTCATAATTTAACCCTTCACTTTTCACAAAAATCACTACTATGTTCATGTTCAACGGTTCCGGAAGAAAAGATTCGATTTTTCATCTTGAAATCTCTCACTTCCTGTGCAATGAGATAGTAAGCCTGACTACCTATAAAAAAAACAGGCGTGATTTCTATTTTACAGATGAAATATCCGGTGCAAAGATCATTGAAAAGATTTCCTCTTTTGACACCCTAATCCTGGTTGTTGAGGGGATGGCTGAAGTGGTAACCGATAAAGGATCGTATATCATAAAGGCAGGAAAGTCCTTAATTATACCGGCGAATACATTTTATAAGGAAAATGGGAATGGAATTTTCAAAATGACTTCAATCAGAATCATGAATGGATATAAAATGGAATCTATTTCCAATGGTTCTGGAAAAAAAGAATTGCCCGTTTAATGAATTTTAAGAGCATTCCCTGAAAAACGAATGGTCAAATATGGATCTTGCCCGCATTAAAAATTTCCGTATTGTACGAAAGGCTCCAATTCCTAAAAAACGGAGCCGGTGAAGATATTATTTATGCAAGCCGGTATCTATGGGTTAAATTCGGCATTAGTATCCAATTTAATGACTGGAAAGCCGGTGGTCACAAATAGCTCCCGTTCATAAAAATGCAAACCTAAATTTTCTTAAGTTTATCAAAGGCTGAAATATCAATGACCGACAACAGGCATTGCCGGTCATCTCCGGCCACAACTCCTTCCATATAAACATTGCACAACACGTTGTTGTCATATCCGAACACCACCTGGCAGGTATCTTTACCCTTCCGGCTAAAGATCCGGCTCAAAAAATAGTCAAACACCTTCTTTGAATCGTCCGCAATAAAGAGCCTTAAATTTGTACCTATCAGACTAAACCGCTTTTCACCGAGCATTTCAGCGCCTGTAAAATTTAGCTCACTAATGCTGCCGTCCTCTTCGAGACTAAAATAACCCACTGAAGCAAAATCATACAGCATGGTGTACTTTTTTAAGGCTGTTTCCGCAGTTTCATATGCCTGGCGTAATTCTTCGTTTTGCATTTCAAGCTCAATCTGATGAACCTGCAATTCGTGCAGGAGCTTTTTATTTTCCAGCTCCTCCTCTGTCACATCAGACTTTTTTTGCTTCTCTTTTAATTTCATCTCTGCTTTTTTCCGAAGCTTCCTTACATCGGTTAAATCATGCTTTTCTATAGTCATAATCTATGAATTTAAAGTAATTAACACCAAACCTGCCGGCATTTTCATGTCATTTCGCAGTATATTGACTGACCAGTCTAACGTATGAAGGTCTCCACTCCCGGCTATCGGTTGCAGTTTAATCCTGTCATCATTTCCAGTTTTCAGAATTTTTTTCAAATCATTTTCTACATTATTTTTTTTCGCATCATTGATGAATAACTGACTAAAGCCAAGACCTACAACACGTTCCGCTTTTTTTCCAAAGAATTGTTCAGCGGCAGGGTTCATAAAGAGTATTTTCAGGTCCGAAGATAGTCTAACGACATTGGATGATACATTTGTTGCAAGTAAATTTATGAACTGCTCATTTTCGGATAATCTGGCATCTGCCTGTTTAATTTCGGTAATGTTCATCAATGTGATAACCAGGCCGTCGATTCTGTCATCCGAGGTACGGTAAGGCATGATACGCACGGAATACCAGCGATTGTCCCGGGCTGGGATCTGCTTTTGTATAAAAACCAGTGTCTGTAATACTTCCTGGGCATCCAACTGCAGTTCGGGATAGATCAAATCCGACACCAGGTCGGTGATCGGCCGCCCGACATCGCTTTTAATAAGCTTGAAGATCTGAGTTGCCTGGGTCGTGTAGCGACGTATGTTTAATTCTTTGTCCAGGAATAAAGTGGCAATATCGGTGCTGTTAAGGAGATTTTTCATGTCATTGTCCACCTTCACAAAATCATCGACCTTGGCCAGCAATTCAGCGTTTACGGTTTGAAGTTCTTCATTCAGGCTTTGCATTTCTTCTTTCGAACTTGTCAGTTCCTCATTCGCGGATTGCAGTTCCTCGTTTGTCGATTGCAGTTCTTCATTGGTTGATTTCAATTCTTCCTGTGAAGTCTGCATTTCTTCAAGTGCATTCTGCATCTCTTCACGTTTTGCCTTTAACTCCTCTTGCAACTCCAGAACCTTTCTATCTGTTTTTCCGCTCATTTTTTTTAACGGGGGTTCGGACTCCCTCATCGGGGGAACATCAGAAAAGATGATCATGACCAATCCATTTAAAGGACCTGGTTTATCGATCATTTGAATATTGACATTCAGGATATGCGAACTGCTGCCGGTGCCCACCCTGACCTGAGATAAAATCACAGCTTCTTTTCTCATCAGAGCCTTTTGGAAAGCGGCAGGAAATACCTGTTGCAGGCCTTCACGAAGCATCGCAAAAATATTCATATTTGCTTTACCGGCAGCCGGTTCAAGGTATTTACCCGTTCGTCCGCTAAAGTAGATGATGTCTCCACTTTCATTCACCAGAACTCCAACGGGCGTAAATTGTTCCAAAAAAAACCTGTCAGCAAGCGTTTGAATATCTTCAGGAGGTTTAGCTGTCATAAGTTTTTCAAAATTATTTGAGGCCGGCCGCGAATTAGATGAAGGAAAAGTAAATAATTCCGGTACGCTGGCACCGGAAGATCGCTTATAAATTTTTAATTTACTGTCTCCGGAGTTAAAAAGCTGGCTTTGCTTCCCCAAAGACTCAGAGCTGCCAAGTATCATAATTCCTTCAGGATTAAGACTATAAAAAAATAGTCCTAACATTTTCTGTTGTAATTCAGGTTCAAGGTATATGAGCAAATTCCGGCAACAAATAATATCAATTTTGGTGAAAGGCGGATCTGAAATGATGTTATGCCTGGCAAATACGATCATCTCCCGTATCTCACTTTTAATTCGAAACCCTTCATCTGTTTTACTAAAATAGCGTTTCAGATGAGCAGCCGGTACATCATTGGAAATGTTTAAAGGATAAACACCTTTCCTGGCGATTTCGATGGAATCAATATCAAGATCTGTTGCAAATATTTGTAATGAAATATGTTCTTTTACAATAATTTTTTCCATTGCCTCCCTGAATACAATGGCCATTGAATATGCTTCTTCCCCCGTAGAGCAACCCACAATCCATGCTCTAAGTTCAGCCCTGCGATGATGTTCGGATATATAAAACGGGATTACCGACTCTTCCAGTTTTTTCCATACCGCCGCATCGCGGAAAAAATTTGTTACGCCGATAAGAAGTTCTTTGAAAAGGATATCCAATTCCTTTGCATTTTCATATAAATAACTGACATATTGTGAGATTGAATGTATTTTATGGACATTCATTCGTCGTTCAATCCGCCGGTATACCATACTTTTTTTATAGGAAATAAAGTCGTTGCCCGTATGATTTCGTAAAAGAATAATAATCTTCTCCAGCGAGGTCTTATCCTTTTGATCAAATTTATCATCAGAATTAATAATCGAGACGTTGGAAAAGAAATCTTTTAGTTTTCCGGGTAACTGATCTGCAGGTGCCACAATATCGGCCACTGTGGAACTGATGGCATTCCTGGGCATACTATCGAATTTAGCGGTTTCGGGATCCTGAACCATGACAATCCCATTGCGCTCCTTGATGGCCTGGATGCCAAATGTGCCGTCTGAGCCCATGCCGGAAAGAATGATTGCCACACTATGTTCTTTACAGTCCTCGGCAAGAGATCGCAGAAAGAAATCAACGGGTAGCCTAAGACCACGAATTTCAAGGGGTTCGGAGAGTACCAGTTTCCTGTGTAAAATGGACATGCTCTTATTTGGCGGAATCACGTACACGCAATCTGGTTCGACAGATAAATCTTCTTTTGCCAGATAAACCTTCATTTTCGTAATACGCTGGAGTAATTCAGGCAACATTCCTTTCTGGGTAGGATCAAGATGCTGAATAACAACATACGCCATTCCGCTGTTTTCCGGAACGTGACTAAAAAATTGCTCAAGAGCTTCCAGCCCTCCGGCAGAAGCTCCAATACCAACCACCGGGTAAGATGGAGACCCGGAAACAGAAGAATTTTCCTTTGCAGACAATGCGGTTGTCATTTTGCTGGATTTCAAAGGTAGTTGGTTTTTTCCGGTTAATAAAAAGATATCCCTTTCAGATTAAGAGTCATTTTTCGTGTGCGTTTAGCGTGTTACAATTACAGGTAATGCGGCATGGTAAAAATAAATTCCGCTCCGTTTCCCGGACTGCTTTTTACATGGATATCTCCGCCATGCATGGTGACAAATTCTTTGCAGAGAATCAAACCCAGTCCGGTGCCTTTTTCATTTTGTGTCCCCGGCATAGAATAAAATGAGTCAATTTTAAAAAGCTTTCGTCGCATCTCATCCGAAATTCCCACGCCCGAGTCTCTAACCGATATTTCAATAAAGGACCCTTTTTCTCTTGTGTTTATTTCGATCCTGCCACCGAAGCCGGTAAATTTGATGGCATTACTTATCAGGTTCCGGAAAATTGTTCTCAACATCATCTGGTCTGCACTCACGTAGTGATTTGCCGGGACAGACCAATTCAATGTGATTCCCTTCCGCTTAGCTAAAAATCTAAAATCATGCAATTCATTCTCAATCATGCCTACCAGACTAATCCTAACGGGTTTTATGTTTTTATCCTGATTTTGAGCAATTGACCATACTAAAAGATCATCCAGAAGCAATAGCGTTCTATTGGCTGAATCGATGGCCATGTCGATATAACTTTCTCTTTCATCAGCATTAAGATGTCCCTCGTCTTCCTTCAATAGCCCTAGAAAGCCTAATATGGAACTAAAAGGGCTTCGCAGATCATGGGCAAGTATCGAGATGAATCGTTGATTGATGGCAATAACCTCCACCAATTCCTTTGTTCGTTGCCGGACCGTTTTTTCCAGATTTACGTTGTCTGGTTCTTTCTCCTGCATGTTGCGCAACGGCATTTTTCCTGCAGTTTTTCCTGAAACGTTTTCTCCCTCATCCAACACCGAGTTTTCTGATTGTTCGATCTTGTCATAGTGGTTCAGTTTTGTGGATTTCATATAGTTTAAGCTTAGGTGGTTGATAGATTTTCAGATACCTATGTCGCCAGTAGCGGGTTATTGTATGATGTCCGGAAATTCAATGCTCTTTTTCCTGGCCTGCCTGAGATCCCTGAAATGCCCGGGTGTAAGGCCAGTTATGCTTTTAAACTGTTTGCTGAGCTCGGAAATATCGCTGTAACGCAATCGATATGTAATTTCAGCAATACTCATGTCATCGTAGACCAGCAATTCTTTGACTCTTTCTATTTTTTGCCTGATAATATACTTGTCGATCGTAATACCTTCTATTTCGGAGAACAAGGTATTCAGTGAAATGAAATTATCGTCCATGTACATGCTGATATAATCAGAATAACTTGTTTCCAATGCTTCATTAGAGAATCCCTCTAAATCATGAATAGCATTTTTTAATTTTTCAAAAATCTCATTTTTCTGGGGGTCGATCAATTCAAATCCGGATAATAGTAATGCATTAGAGAGGTCCGTTCGTTGCGCTAGAGAAATTTCTCCGGTGGTTTCTACCTCGCCTAAATTAATTGAAAGATAAGTAATGCTTGTATTGTCGAGCACTTCCTTAACAAGGGAGTTGCATCGCGCACACACCATATTTTTGATATAGAGTTTCATAAGTATAATTTTCAATATTAGTTTACAACATACGGTTTTTAATATGATCAAATCAGGACAAGCGGGTAAATGTTAACGTTTTAACATTTATCGCTCATGCCTGAAAAGTACCCGAATTTGTTAGTAAGATCAAATGAATATTTATAACTTTCCGAATTATACTTGTGATACTTAATTAATCCATAATTCATTTTTTACCTAATCTTCGTAGTATCAATTTTCACATCCTTTTCCTTATACATGTGTTCCATATTCAAATGATTCGCTTTCACAGCTGTTGTGTCATGCTTCATTTCGCCAGTTTTCAAGGATAATGAATCTTTCTTCATTTGCATGTGCATTTTTTCCATCCCCGATGAATCCATTAACATCTCCTTTTGCAAATTTTCCAAGCCGGTAGTATCACGAACCACATCCACTTTCATGG
Organism: uncultured Bacteroidales bacterium; assembly: GCA_963771005.1. Classification (GTDB taxonomy): domain Bacteria; phylum Bacteroidota; class Bacteroidia; order Bacteroidales; genus DASQZK01. Next base: position 372,972 of record CAVYRO010000002.1, on the reverse strand, counting down.
AATCTGACAAAGAATAGGTATTTGCTTCCAAAGACAATTGATTATCGGAAGAGGTCAGTCGAGCCTGACTAAAAACATTATTTCCGTAAGTGGTCGCAAATGTGATTCCGACAACCAACATTGCCGAATACATAAATTTATTTTTCATGATTTGGTTTATTAATTTTATTTTGTAATCTACAAACAAGGAATACAATCTATAATGAGCGTCCGGAATGGTCTACTTATGCGTATGTTTGGACCGTTTATAAAGCAGTATTCCTATCCAAATCAATGCAAATAAAATCATCAGCCCTATAATCCATCCGTAACCATACCCCATTCCCCAGCTATGCGCGCCTCCTGATCCGTTCATCATCATTCACCTCCTCCTCTTTAAACATGAATATTCTGAAGATAATGCAAGAGCCCGAAGGCTTTGAGCAGCCAGACGATGACAATAATGACAACTACGATATTTAATATGCTTTTTATCTTATGATCCATAGGGATATAAGAATTAACCAGCCAGAGAATAACTCCGGCACCAATCAGAACAAGTAAAATTGTGAGTAATGGCATTGTCTTATTTTTTAGTATAGATCAAAGGTAAAGGGATCAGTACCGATATGTGTTACACTACTTATTTAAAAAATTACATGATTCACACATTTGGGGATTTTACTTATCTGATCCTATATGGTTTTTCCCTCCACTAAGGCTGATATGATTCTTTTGGAATTTACTGATTTTATTCAGGGGTCTGCAAAGTTGATCGTTGGAGGCATAGTGTCTCCCGGTAAATATCATGGTGGTTTCAGGCAAGCAACAGGATCAATAATGAGCCGGGCTAAGGCAGCGAAATATATGGAAAGAAAATTTACAGGAACGCAGGAAAAGTGTCCTTTGAAATCAAATTTGAATCTTAAATGTATGGAAATATGGCTATTGGGAATTTTTCAATTCGTTCAAAAGTTCTTTTAAATTAACGGAGGCATAGGTAGAGGAGTAATCCGACATCGCATAAGGGATGATTAAATCCTCGTTATGCACCATTGAGCCGCAGGAATATACTACGTTGGGAACATAGCCTTCTCTTTCTTCAGCATTGGGAATTAACAAGGGTGTTCTTGACCTGCCTATTTCCTTTTCAGGATTGTCCAGATCGAACAATGCGGCACCAATGACATACTCGCGCATGGGGCCTACCCCATGCGTTATTACCAGCCAGCCATCTTCGGTTTCAATCGGTGAGCCACAGTTCCCGATTTGAATAAGCTCCCAGGGATATTTTGGTTGTTGCAGCATTCTGGCCTCTCTCCATACAGTAACGTTATCGGAAAAGGCTATATAATTATTAAAACCATCCAACCGGCACAACATAGCGTATTTCCCATTCACTTTTCTTGGAAATAAGGCCATTCCTTTGTTCCGGACAATCTCACCGTGAAAGGGCCTTATCCTAAAATGATAAAAATCTTCTGTCTCGAGTAATTTGGGAAGAATAGTTGTCCCATCGTAAGCTGTGTAGGTAGCATAGTATTTAATTTTGCCATCTTCATCTGTGAACTTCACGAAGCGGGCATCTTCAATACCGTTCTTTTCGTTAGCAGAAACCGGGAAAATTACCCTTTCAGAAATATTGGTATCTATAGAAAATTGAAGTTCATAGTGTGATGAAGCAAGCCAGATGATCTGATTAAATAGAAATTCCTTATCTGACGCCAGATGAATTGCCTTCCTGGATTCTTCTATACATCTGCGAAGTTCGCCATAGGAAAATTCTTCCTTTAATTTATCCAAAATTAAGGTAGGCGGAATAATGCTGTGGACTTCCTGCATTTCATCCAGCTTTTGAGCAAACGATTTTTTATTGTAAATATGCCGGCGAATATGTTCAGCTTCCTCCAGCATTTTACCAATTGGTTCAAGGACGAGCTTGTTGTTTTTATCAAGGATGCCTGTTCTGAAAACAATGGATGAAATATGCCCCTCGCCTGTGGCCCTGAAACTTAGTATCACTCTTCTCGAAGCAGGGCCAATCTCAGTTTGGTCAGGATGTTCAACTATAGACGGATTGAAGAAAGCTGCCGATTCGATCGAATATTCCATGGTAAAATAAGAACCAATGAGAATCTTTTTGGAATACTCAACTTCATCGGGTTTTACATTCAATTGCGAGAATAAATGGGCAATTCTGTTAAAATGCTTCTCAAATATCCTGGAAATGTTCCGATGGCGCATCGAATAATCCCTGAGAGTCTGCCTTATAGCAACAGTAGCCTCTGCTTCAGTCAACCCCAATACAAATCGAATTGTATTTAATGCCCTATTTGTCATCTGTGAACAGAAAACGGGCAATCACCCGGGTAGGATCAGGTTTGAAGAATATATTTTTTCTAATTACGGATAGTTGCATTTCGTTTAAATTCCTCTAAAGGTACTTGCAATAGTTGAATTAATACTATTATTTCTTAGCGTAATTATATACTCACTGTCCTAAGGGTTATCGAACCGGGTGCCGCCGACCCGAGGCAGGAAAGTCCCTAAATTTCCAGGCGAATACGTTTTACGAAGAAAAAGATGATGAAATTTTGATAATGACATAATGAGAATCATGAATGAATAAAAAATTGGATGATTTTTTTTCCAGTAATTTAAGGGGCTGGTACATAGCCTTTAAGCAGTTGCAATCCTCTGTGTTCTCTAATGACAATGTGTGAATGATGCAACTTATTACTATTGTTGTGTAACAGATTCAAACTTAAAGAGACGTACCTTTCTCCTCTATAATTAATACCCTTAACAAATATTTAACAAGCATGAAAAAACGATAGTTGGAATGGTTGCAATCCTGCTTTTGACAGGATCATTATTTAGCAGCTGCGATATGTTTGCTTCAAAAGTTGAAGACGTACAAAAAAGTGTTAAGGATGCAAACAAGACCAGACACGAGCAAAGCAGGATCTTAACGAGGTGACGAAAGATTCAGTCCAGCAATTTAAAAAGGACTCACAAGAAAAAATCAATACCAATGAAAAAAAAACATTGCAGCCTTCAAAGCCAAATTAAATAACGAGAAAAAAGAAGACCAGGTAAAATACGAAAAGAGGTTGGCCTGGTTAGAAACAAAGAATATCGAAATGAAATAAAAACTGACTGACTATTCCGATGAAGGACAGGAAAAATGGACATCATTTAAAAATGAATTCAACCATGATATGGATGATTTTGGTAAATCCTTTAAAGATTTAATGACGGACAATATCAAATAGCCTCGACTAAAAATCGGGAAAATACAATATTGCAACTGGGAGCAGGTTGCCCAGATTATTCGACATATCTATTACGTAATAAAGAAATAATTTCAGATAAACAATGATACCTCATGAATTAAAATTACCGCTTTATGCCAGAATCATTGTTTTTCTGATTGGCATATTTGCGCTTCTCACGATGCTATACGTTGCGCAGGGCATCATTGTTCCGTTGCTATTTGCGATCATTTTTGCAATTGTTCTTCATCCTGTAGTAAATTTCTTTGTAAGATTAAGAATAAACAGGGTGCTGGCTATTGTAATCACGCTAACCCTTGCCTTGCTGGTATTTGCTGTCTTAGGTGCTTTTCTGTTTTCAAAAGCAATAGGATTTAGCGAATCTTTACCAATTTTGATCGATAAATTTACTGAAATCTTCAATCAGGCTTTAGCCTGGGTAGCTGGTTATTTTGATATAAGTCCGCGAAAGATTGAGGCATGGATCCTTATAACAAAAAACGGAATCATCAATACCGAAGGAGCTGAGATTGGACAGACAATTGCTTCCGTGGGAAGTGGGGTAATGTTAGTATTCTTAATACCCGTTTACATTTTCATGTTATTATTTTACCAGCCCCTCTTGCTTGAGTTTTTTCGCAGGCTCTTTGGCAAAAGCAATCGTAGTGAAGTAAGTGACATAATCACCCAAATAAAATCGATCATTCAAAGTTACCTCATCGGGCTGATAATGGAAGCTGCAATAATTGCTACTCTCTATTCTGTTGGTCTTTTAATTTTGGGAATTAAATATGCCATCATACTTGGTGTCATAGGTGCATTTCTCAATCTTATACCTTACCTGGGGTCTATTATTGCAGCATCGTTGCCAATGATGATAGCTTTAGAGACGAAAGCGTCTCCCTGGTTTACCCTGCTGGTACTCGCCCTTTATGTATTTATCCAATTCATTGATAATAACTACATTCTTCCAAAATTGGTTGCATCAAAGGTAAAAATCAATGCGCTTGTCAGCATTATCGTAGTAATTGGCTTTGCAGCTTTGTGGGGGATTCCGGGTATGGTTTTATCTATTCCGCTTACAGCCATTGTTAAACTACTCTTCGACCGTATCGGCCCCTTAAAACCCTGGGGATTTTTATTAGGCGACGTCATGCCCCCTTCATTAAAAATAAAAACGATTCGCATAAGGCGGATAAAAAATAAACTTGCATGATCGAAATCAAGAATCCTCAATTTTGTATACAACGGTCTGATTTCAAGGTTATGTAGTAGTTCTCAAAAATAAAAGGAATTGGTCTATTCTTAACTGATCAATTCAATTTTAAATCTACATATGAGGAAAACATGAAGCAAATAACATAAAAATGAAGGGTATTGCTTACTGATGCCGGATTAAGTCGTGATGGAATTATTTAAGTTGCTAATAATAATAATTACTATGAAACAAAAATTTACGCAGGAATATTTGCTCGAGCTTAAAAAAAAGTTAATGAGAAAATATCCTCAATTGACGGAGGCTGATTTACAGCATAAAGAGGGTATGGAAGAAAAAATGCTGAGGATGGTAGAATATAAACTTGGAAAGACGAAACAGGAGATGGAGAAATTAATTTTAGAATTATAATCTGATTTTGCCCGAAAATATTTTCACAAAGGAGGGTAAATTGAAATGAACCATGAGTACTTAACTATTCGCTTTTTTCAATGGGAGCCGGATTAAATGAAAGGATTTATGAAAATTTTAATGTGATTTTTGATATTTGGAGGGTAAAGAAGCACTAAATGCTGTTTATGTGAAACTGGTGAAAGATGGTAACAGATAAAAAGTTTTTCCGGCTCTTATCATCTCAGGATATGCACAGGAGCGAGCCATATGGTTTCAAAAATAAAAAAAACTGTTGCCCTAATAGTGGCCCATCCCGATGACGAGACCCTGTGGTCCGGAGGGACAATATTATGCCATCCGGACTACTTGTGGTTTATCGTCTCATTGTGTCGTGGTAAAGACACTGATCGTGCCCCTAAATTTTTGGAAGCTTTAAAAGTTTTAAACGCAAAAGGTATTATGGGTGACCTGGATGACGGGCCTGAACAGAAACCGCTGAAAACAGCATCAATTGATATTGCTATTCTTGATTTATTACCTGTAAAGCATTTTGATGCGATAATTTCTCATAGTCCAACCGGAGAATACACAAGACATCGCCGGCATGAAGAGGTAGGTGAAGCAGTAATTAATCTCTGGCATACTAATCAAATAGTTGCGAACCAGTATTTGGCGTTTGCATATGAGGATGGGAACAAGAAATATTTACCAAGACCGATAGAAAAAGCAACTATTAACAATGCACTTACCAATCGAATATGGGAAAGAAAATATAAAATTATTACCGAATTATATGGATTTGAAAAGGATAGCTGGGAAGCAAAAACAACACCGCATACAGAAGCATTTTGGCGATTTATTAAGCCCGAAGATGCTTTTAAATGGCTGCAAAGTATGAAGTAGGGAAAAACAGTGGCTTTTATCTCTGCAATTACTACAAGTGCTTATTGCATACTACGACTAAACCACGCAGTCAGATCGATATTTTACAAATTAATATCTCCTAAATCATGAAAGTACTGGTTCTGTATGATTATCCTCCTTCTCCAGGTGGTCTTGCTACCCAGGGTGACCTTTTGTACAAAGGACTTGTCGAAATGGGCCATGATGCCCACGCTGTTCATTTTGAATCGGCTCAGGAAAAAGAATGGTACTATCGCTGGTTTAAACCGGATGTGGTTGTTGGCGTGGGATATTGGGGTCATGCGCCGCAAATTGTGCTTCACCCTCAAAGATATGGTGTACTGCCGGTGCCCTGGCTGGTTGCCGATGGTTATATTGCAAATTACCAGGAAGTATTGAACGCTCTTCCGCTTATCCTGGTAACCTCCAATTGGGTAAAGGAGATGTATATCCGGGATGGTATCATTGGTGACAAAATTGAAGTATTGCCCGTGGGCTGCGATACAGATACCTTTATCCCCTTCAGTAAAAACGATCCGAAAATTCTGGCTGTGCGCGAAGCACTGGGTATTTCACCCGACCAAATCATGATACTCACAGTGGGTGGCGATGCTGCCTCAAAAGGAGCCCAGGAGGTAATGCAGGCACTGGCCATCATAGATGCCAAAGCTCCCGATTGGAAATATGTGTGTAAAGTGTGGCCACAACCAAGAACAAAGCTTCAAAATCTTGCCGATCTGGAAATGGCGACGCACCTTGGTATCGAAAAAAACGTAACCTACGCAACAAATACCATTTCACGAAATTTTATGCCTTACCTGATTGGAGCCTGTGATATTTATGCAGCTCCTTCCCGTCTCGAAGGATTCGGAATGCCCCAGGTAGAAGCGGGAGCATGCGAAAAACCGGTAATTAGTCTTAAAGCCATGGGAATGCTGGACACGCTTGTTCATGGTGAAACGGCATTCCTTGCAAAAATAGCACAGAAAATTGTCGTGAACGAAGTGATGCTTGGTGATGAGTCAGGTTTTGTAGATAAACATACTATCAGATTTAAGTCCCCAAGAACGGTAGATTACCGGGCAGATGTTCACGATATTGCTAACTATTTGATGCTCCTGATGACAGATGCAGCATTGCGCAAAAAAATGGGAAAAGCCGGACGAAAAAGGGTCGTATCACATTTCGACTACCGGGTCGTTGCCAGACGATTTGTCCAGATTTTACAGGAAAAACTAGACTTCGGATATAACGCTTAACAGATGATAAAAACTAAAAAACAAAAAATGAAAAGGGTAGAAAACAAGGCTGTCGTCGTTACAGGTGGTGCGCTGGGTATAGGTCGGGAAACATGTATTTTGTTGGCAAAACAAGGAGCTCAGGTTGCCGTCACTGATGTGCTTGACAAAGAAGGTCAGGATTTAACCATAGAAATAAACCAATCGGGAGGTATTGCAAAATACTGGCATCTTGATGTATCAAATGAAAAAGAAGTTGAAAAAGTGTATGCTGAAATCGTAAAAGAATTTGGAAAACTTGATTCAACGGTAAACAATGCAGGTATTGCCGGGACCGATAAACCAACCCATGAACTAACCGAAAAAGAGTGGGATGCAGTTATGAATGTGAACGTAAAAGGTGTTTTCTTCTGTACAAAGCATGCCATTCCCTACATGCAAAAATCGGGTAGTGGAAGCATTGTGAACCTTTCTTCTATTTATGGACTGGTCGGGGCCGGAGACATACCTCCTTATCATGCTTCAAAAGGTGCCGTTAGATTAATGACCAAAAACGATGCAATTTGCTACGCTAAATATAAAATAAGAGTGAATTCTGTGCATCCCGGATTTATCTGGACTCCCCTCGTGGAAAAACTGGGAATGAATAACCCCGGATTCAGGGCAAATCTTGACAGTCTTCATCCAATTGGGCATGTTGGCGAAGCAATCGATATTGCCTATGGCATTTTATACCTTGTATCGGACGAATCAAAATTCGTTACCGGTAGTGAATTGGTAATTGATGGGGGTTATACCTGTAAATAAATCATCTGAGAAAAGCTATTAACACACCATATCTATAATTAAGTTTAATAATACAATATGCAAACAACCGACTGGCTGGAAATTGAAGAGGCGAAAAAGTTTGCCGTTGAAGTACTCCTTCATAATGCCCACGGACCATTCCACGGGCTCCCCCGAACAGCAGGCTGGGGGTATCCGGAGCCCTACACCAGGGATCTCATGTTTTCTATTTTTGGTATTGCCGTTACAGGAAATCGCATCTTAATGGAAAGTATGCGAAAAGTACTGGAAACATTGGCAATAAATCAGACACCACGGGGACACATCCCCTCATTGGTGCACGACAAGGATGACCGAGGATCAAGTGATACCACACCATTATTTTTACTCGCAACAGGCATTTTCAGAAACGTTTCCGGTGAACCTGACTTTCTTAAGGAAGCAGTTGAAAAAGCTCTGATATGGATGGAGTATCAAAGTCCGTCGGACAGATACCTTGTAGCTCAACAGCCGACGAGCGACTGGCGCGACGAACAGTGGGTAATTGGCTATGGTTTGTTTGTGAACACCCTTGTATACAGTTACCTGAGGCTTCTTAGACATCAGGTAAGAGCAGAAAGTGTCCACCATTCAATGAGCCGGTTTACCATTACCGGAGGAACAATGCACCGGCATGTTCACGAAGGTCTGGTTGTTAAACATAAACCCTACTATGCTTTTTGGTCCTATAAAATTCTTAATAGTGAACGTTTCGATCTTCTCGGTAACAGTCTGGCTATTCTTTCCGGATTAGCATCGCCATCGCGGGCGGATGAAATGATCTCCTGGATTGAAGAGGAGTGCTCGGAAATGCGCAGAAGTGGTGAATTGGCTGTTGGCCTGCCACCTAACTTCTTTCCCTTTGTTAAACAGGGGGATCCCGACTGGCATATGCGATATTCAGCTTTTAACAATCCGGGGGATTATCATAACGGGGGAATTTGGCCATTTATTTGCGGTTTTTATATCGCTGCGTTGGTGGCTGCGAAACGGTTCACGCTTGCCGGTGAAAAGCTCATGGAACTTACACATTGTATTAAAATTTCCAAAACCGGAACCGTCGGTTTTGGATTTAACGAATGGATTAAAGCCCAGGACGGAAAGCCTATGGGAGAGGACTGGCAAACCTGGAGCGCTGCGCTCTATCTGTACGCCGCGAAATGTGTCGAAGAAAAAAGGACGCCTTTTTTTTATGAGATACGAGATGGTTCTTTGATTTAATACCCGTGATCAAGGAAAACAAACCCCTTGAGCTCTCCCCTCGCCTGTCGAAATTCAACATTATTTTGCACAGGAGCATTCGATTTTTTCCGGGAGGTTATAGCGGACATTCGTATAGTCTGTTCATTCAGCGAAAGTTCAGGCCTTCCTGAATTCTTCAGGTTTTTGTTTCGTGGGAATTTCATTATTTAATTAAAATGTGTGAATTATGTAATTTATTCATGGAATTATGTAGTAGTAATGATCAGTCAGAGCCTACCTTTGGAAGGTATTAATCACCTAAACATCATAGTCATTAAGAGTTTATTCTTTTTATAACATATTGCCTCAGAAATCAAAATTAAAAATAAAAAATTATGGGAAATCTACTTTACGTTATTGCTGTGATTTTGCTTATCGCATGGGCAATTGGATTTATTGGGTACAATGCTGGTGGCATAATCCATATTCTTCTTGTAATTGCAATTATCGCTATTCTATTCAGGCTCATTCAGGGTCGGAGAGTATTTTAATAACTTAATTGAAATAAATCAAAAAAGATGAAAAAAATCATTTTTAGTTTAATGACAGCATGTCTGTTACTCACTTTTACACCCATACACTTACATGCATCGGGTACTGAACCAGCTTCGGCAACTGCTCCAATGGTTGCTGACCCCGTTACTTCAACTGATTCAAGAGTATTGCTTCTCAGATTGGACGAAATTAAATCGATGGATAAGTCAAATTTAAGACCGTCAGAAAAGAAAAACCTGAGAAAAGAAGTCAAAACAATAAAACAAACGCTTTCAACAATTGGTGGCGGAGTTTATCTTTCGGGTGGTGCGATAATTCTTATTGTTATTCTATTGATTGTTTTGCTATAGGCCATTAATTGGAGAAGATTACGTTTGTTGATCTCGACCGAACTTCCATCCGGCTATCTCATAATTCATGAGATAGCCTGTTTTTTATCAATTTTGACCACAGATAACCTATAAAAAACAGGTTATCTCATTGTAGTGATTGGTTTCGTGCTTACCATCTTTACAGCGGCCACTTTCTTTACAAAAGAGCGGGTGGCAAAAATCGGAGAGGTGAATAGTATGGCAAACAAAAGACACCACCTTCAATGGTCTCCTAACATCGATGTTTTAGTCAGGGGCCTTGGAGACGTTCTTGTCTGGCAGTCTCCGAAAAGTTAACGCCCTATCGTTCATTGCATTTATGTTCGTATTCAAGAAATATTAACGCCTTCTGACACATCTTGCAGCGAATTATTGATAGCTCTGTTCATCTGATATTCATATCACAATTTGACATTTGAACATTTGTTCATCCTGTCAAAGCAATAGGTTCGGATTGATATGCTGGTCGGTGAAAAAGTCGAAACCATTCTCACGCATGCTCCGGGTAACCTTGCATCCATCGGAGGCTTAAAAGTTATAACAACGAGTGGATGGTTTGCGGTTCGTCCATCAGGTACCGAGAAACTATATAAAATTTATGCTGAGAGTTTTCGGGGAGAAGATCATTTGCACCGCATTTTAGTCGAAGCAAAGGGAATCATAAATGACCTAATTTCATCTGAAACCCGTTCTAAGGTGAATAAAGAGTAGAAATCATGAACAGACAAATCGGGAAGAATATTGATTCACTGATCATGTTGTTGGCCGCAAAAGATGATGAGGAGCGCACAGTTGCGCCATCGGGTGCATCATGTGCTTAGGGACCAGCGGGAAAAAGGATTTAACGATTTATTGGAAGTTCTTAGAAAAACCCTCGAGTCTGGTGCAGTTCAGGAAAGCACTCCAATAGCAGCATCCAATATACTTAAGAGAATGAGAGAGCATTCAAAACATATATAGTTAGCGACTTTGAAATAACCTGAGTGCAAAGATCATGAATAAAAAATCACCGATTAACAAACCGAATTACAGCAATTTACCGAAGGATATTGAAGGATTTGATTCTTTGGTGGAAATCGCTCTCGACATGCGCTGGTCATGGGACCATGGGGCGGATGAAATTTGGCGGATGCTCGAACCCGAACTTTGGGACTTCACGCATAATCCATGGATTGTATTACAAACAGTTTCCCGCGATCAGTTTAATAAGGTGATGAATGATCAGGTATTTCGCAGTAAGATTGATGTCCTTGTAAAGGGCAAAAAAGATGCAGACAAAGCGCCTGCCTGGTTTCAACAAAAATATCCGCAGACTCCTCTAACCTGTGTAGCATATTTTAGCATGGAATTCATGTTAAGTGAGGCTCTGCCCATATATTCGGGAGGTTTGGGAAATGTAGCCGGTGATCAACTCAAGACGGCGAGTGATCTTGGAGTGCCGGTTGTTGGCATAGGGTTGCTTTATCAGCAAGGCTATTTTCGCCAGGAAATTGACAAAAATGGAGAACAACAGGCCCTTTTCCCCTATAATGACCCCGGACAATTGCCGATCACACCGCTGCGTCAGCCAAATGGAGAATGGCTGCGATTGGAAATCGCACTGCCAGGTTATTCTTTATGGTTGCGGGCATGGCAGGTTCAGGTAGGTCGTATTAAGCTCTATTTGCTGGACAGTAACGATGCAGCAAATTTCCCGGTTCATCGTGGAATAACAAGCGAATTATATGGCGGCGGTCCTGAACTTCGTCTTAAACAGGAAATAGTGCTCGGAATCGGAGGATGGCGGCTTCTCAAGGCTCTGGGCACTCAGCCCGAGGTATGCCATCTCAACGAAGGTCATGCCGCATTTGTAATACTGGAACGCGCAAATGATTTTATGAAAGATACAGGTCAAACTTTTGAGGTTGCCTTAGCAGCTACAAGAGCTGGCAATATCTTTACCACGCATACTGCCGTAGCAGCAGGCTTTGATTGTTTCCAACCATCACTCATTGAACAATACCTTGGAGAATACGCTGAAAAGAAGCTCGGCATTCAGCGCCGGCAATTGTTAGCCTTAGGCAGGAAAGAACCCCGGAACGAATCGGAAGCCTTCAATATGGCCTATCTGGCTGTCAGGGGAAGCGGGGCAGTAAATGCGGTAAGTCGTCTTCACAGTGATGTTAGCAGACACATCTTTGGTCCCCTGTTTCCTCACTGGCCTGAGGAGGAAGTGCCCGTTGGGCATATTACCAACGGGGTGCACATGCCAACATGGGACTCCAAAGAAGCAGATGAGGTCTGGACAGCATTTTGCGGCAAAGAACGATGGCTGGGAACAAATGAAACCCTGGGGCTGGATATTCGCCGCGTTCCCGATGAAAAGCTCTGGGAAATGCGTACCGATGCCAACAAAGCACTCATCGGATTTGCCCGGGACTATTTTTCGAAACAATTGCTTGGTTCAGGTCATTCAGCAGCTTCCATTGAACGGGCAAAACATCTGTTTGACCCCAACATTTTGACTCTGGGCTTTGCACGACGTTTTGCCACCTATAAACGACCCAATTTGTTGCTGCACGATCCGCAACGATTGCTTCGCTTGTTGACAAATCCGAAGTTTCCGGTGCAACTTATTCTTGCAGGCAAAGCGCATCCCACCGACCAGGCGGGCCGTGATTTAATTAAAGAATGGGTGATGTTTATAAGGCAAAATGGGTTCCATCCTCCAGTCATATTTCTGAGCGATTACGATATGCGTTTATCCCAACATCTGGTTCAGGGGGTTGACGTCTGGATCAACACACCACGACGCCCCTGGGAGGCCAGTGGTACCAGCGGCATGAAAGTGCTGGTCAATGGTGGAATTAATCTATCTGAACTCGATGGCTGGTGGGCTGAAGCATACTCACCCGAGCTGGGCTGGGCCCTGGGCGATGGACTTGAACACGGTGACGATCTGGCCTGGGATGCCAGGGAAGCTGAACAACTTTATGATATACTCGAACAGCAGGTAGTACCTGAATTTTACAACCGTAATGAAAAGGGGATCCCTGTCTCCTGGATTAAGCGAATGCGGGAAAGTATGGCACAATTAACGCCCCGGTTTTCTGCCGACAGAACGGTGCGGGAATACACCGAACAACACTATTTGCCTGCCGCAACAGCCTATCTTGAACGCGCTGCCGATAAAGGCAAAACAGGAAAGCAGATAGCTGATGTGCTCCTTAACCTTGAGCAAAAATGGCATTCCATTTACTTTGGTGAAGTAAAGCTCCAAACTATTGAAAAACAGCATAGAATTGGGGTACAGGTTTATTTCAATGATATTAACCCAGATACCATTGAAGTACAGCTATTTGCAAATTCAATGAATGGGGAAGCGCCGTTTATACAGCAGATGACACGCCGTGAAAAAATAAAAGCAAAAAATGGTTGCTACACCTATTACACCTCAGTTGCTTCAATACGTCCTGCATCAGACTACACGCCGCGGATAATTCCGAATCATTCGGGAGTTACCGTTCCTTTAGAAACTAATCTTATTCTTTGGCAACATTAAGATTTAATGTATTGAAAGCTCGAACTCAAAATATGTATTTGAAATCGGCATGGCAGGCCCGGTGTATTATGGTAGCGTAAAACCTTTTATTAAACCTGAAAGTTAAGATTCGCGCTGAGTCAGGGAATCCTTACCGAAATATTACTCCTGATTAATTAAGCCGGAACCAAAAGGTTGACATCGTTAACAGGCTAATCGGCCTGGAAAAAGCAAATATGAGAAAAAGTCATAAAACATGATAAAGAGAATCATTTTAACCCTTGTATTTTTAATCATAGCCATAATTGCCTCGTTTTTTATATGGCGATATTGGAGTTATGTGCATGATGAGGACCCGAACAAAACATTTTTGCTGCCGCGACTGGAGTTGTCGGAGATAAAAATAACTTCTCTTACTTCTCAGAAAATAGAAATGAAGGTAAAAGTAGAAATCAAAAATCAACTTCCACTTTCATTCACAGCAGACAGTTTAGAATACGGGATTTTTATCGATGGAAATGAGATATTGAAAGATCATTACAAAAAATCAATTTCATTGAAAAGAAATGCCAGCAGCCTGATTACGCTTCCAATCACCATTTTCAGTGATTCACTTTCTTCCGTCATGAAAGCAAATGAGCGGGAAAATCCCGATTCTGTAGAATTTCAATTTCAGGGATCTTTCTTTACACACATTTTTTTTAAAGAGAAATTCAATATCGACATTAAAAAATCAATCCCAAGGATCTATATTCCTGAAGTAAAAGCAGAACATTTCGAAATTGATTCACTTAATTTTTCAAGAGCAGCTACTCAGTTGCTCGTTTCAATAAATAACAGGAATGAATTTGCGTTTAGAGCTGACAGCATAGTTTATGAGGTTTCCATTGAAGATAATCAATGGATTAAAGGAGAAATTCCTGGCATTAAGGATATTCAGGCAAAAAGTATGACCAACCTGGAAGTTCCAATAACAATTTCTTTTAAGGAAGTGCGAAAAACAGTATTTGATTTGCTGGCAAAAGGAAATAATGTGCGGTATAAATTCCATCTCACTTTCAGAATTGAATCAGATAATAAAATGATCATGAACAGCAAAGTAATTCTGGAAAGCGAGGGCACGGTAAAATCAGTAATTAAAGCTGCAAAAAAATAATTCTTAGATGATGAAAGCGAAAGAAACGTTGGAAAAGAACGTTGTCTCCAAAACAAAAAATGTTGAGACAAAGGATAAGGTATTATCGCAGGAGCTACTGCAAAAGATGGACGCCTACTGGCGGGCTGCAAACTATCTCTCGGTCGGGCAACTCTATCTGCACGACAACCCATTGCTGCGGGAACCGCTGAAGATGTCGCACGTGAAGTCTATGCTTCTTGGACATTGGGGAACCACTCCGGGACAGAACTTCATTTATGTGCATCTGAACCGAATCATAAAGAAATACGACCTGGATATGATCTATATTTCAGGCCCCGGCCATGGTGGCCCGGCGCTGGTGGGAAATACGTATCTCGAAGGCACCTACAGCGAGGTATATCCAAACATTACTCAGGATGAGTCAGGACTTAAAAAACTGTTCACCCAATTCTCATTTCCCGGAGGCATTCCCAGTCATGTCTCCCCGGAATGTCCGGGATCCATTCACGAAGGTGGAGAACTTGGGTATTCACTCAGTCATGCTTTCGGTGCTGTTTTCGACAATCCCGAACTGGTCGTCGCTTGCGTGGTAGGCGATGGAGAAGCAGAAACAGGACCGCTGGCCACTGCCTGGCACTCCAATAAATTTCTCAACCCCATCACCGACGGTGCTGTGTTACCCATCCTTCATCTCAATGGATATAAGATAGCTAACCCTACCGTTCTGGCCCGGATCTCAAAGGAAGAGCTGGAGCAATATATGCGCGGCTGCGGCTGGATACCTTACTTTGTGGAAGGTGATGATCCGGAAAAGATGCACCAGCTCATGGCGGGCACATTAGAAACGGTTATCGAAGACATAAAGCAGATTCAACACAATGCACGAAAAAATAACGACGCCAAAAGACCACGGTGGCCGATGATTGTATTTAATTCACCAAAGGGCTGGACCGGACCGAAAGTAGTGGATGGACTGCAAATCGAAGGTACCTTTCGGGCCCATCAAATACCGCTTTTGGTAGATTCCGGACATCTGAACCATCTGAAGCTGCTTGAAAGCTGGATGAAAAACTATAAACCTGAAGAACATTTTGATAAAAGCGGTCATCTTTTACCTGAATTGGCCGAACTGGCACCAAAAGGAAAACGAAGAATGGGAGCTAATCCACACGCTAATGGAGGCTTGCTGTTGAAGGATCTCATCATGCCCGATTTCAGAGATTACTCGGTGGATGTACCTTCACCGGGATCCGTCCACGCAGCTGATACGCATGAACTTGGAAAGTTCCTTCGCGACGTGGCTGTTCTTAACCGCGAGGCAGGAAATTTCCGGATTTTCGGTCCGGATGAAACGCTGTCAAACCGGTTGAATGCTGTTTTTGAGGTCACCAACCGGCAGTGGGAAGCCCAAACCCTGAACAACGACGAATTTCTTGCCCCAGAGGGCCGGGTGATGGAAATGCTAAGCGAACATCAGTGCGAAGGCTGGCTTGAAGGATACCTTCTCACTGGAAGGCATGGGTTGTTTAACTGCTACGAGGCATTTATTCATATCATTGATTCGATGTTTAACCAACATGCCAAATGGCTGAAAGTGACGGCGGGATTGCCGTGGCGAGAGAAAATCGCATCGCTCAATTATCTTCTGGCTTCGCACGTCTGGCAGCAGGCCCATAATGGCTTTACCCATCAGGATCCGGGCTTCATCGATCATGTGGTAAACAAAAAGGCCTCTATCGTACGTGTGTACCTTCCTCCCGATGCCAACTGTTTATTGTCTGTGTGGGATCATTGTCTTAGAAGCCGTGATTACGTCAATGTGGTTATTGCCGGAAAATACCAGGCTCCTCAGTGGCTGACCATGGATGAAGCCATTGAGCATTGCACCAAAGGAATAGGTGAATGGCAATGGGCCAGCAGTGATCAGGGTGCCGAACCCGATGTGGTGATGGCCTGCTGTGGCGACGTTCCAACGCTTGAGACCCTGGCTGCGGTTTCCATCCTTCGCGAACATCTTCCCGATCTGAGAATCCGGGTAATCAACGTGGTCGATTTGATGAAACTGCAACCCGAAACAGAACATCCGCATGGCCTGAACGACCACGACTTCGATGCGTTGTTCACGAAAGACAGACCCATCGTCTTTGCTTTCCACGGTTATCCGTGGTTAATTCACAGGTTGACATACCGCCGGACCAACCATAAAAACATGCATGTCCGGGGTTATAAGGAAAAAGGTACCATTACAACGTACTTCGACATGACGGTTCTGAATAATCTTGACCGGTTCGACCTGGTACTGGATGTTATAGCTCGTGTACCAAATTTGGGTCCCAGCGGTGCCAGACTGAAAAAGATGGTTCAGGACAAGCTCATTGAACATACAAAATATATTGATGAACATGGGTTGGACATGCCGGAAATTCTAAACTGGAAATGGAATCCGAACAAAATTTAGAAAAGAAGCGTTTTGCAATTGACTTCGGTGCCAATGAATTGGTAAATGGGAATGACTACCAGCATTTTACAGTGCCGCTGGCCATGGTATGGGTACAAGTTATTTTGAATGCTGATTTCTGGGCAGAAGAAAAATATATACACTGTTTAAACACAGTTGAAGCACTGGAAAATGATAGCTTACCTTATTTAAAGCATGACAAATTAGGAAGTAAGTGAATGAAATATGGATAACATAGTTCTGAATTAAACCAAATTCAATAAAAATGTGTGCTCAAAAAACCTGGCACGAAAAACATCGTGCAACATTAACCTTTGGTGGTCGTGTAGCCGATGCAGTAGCACACGGAATGGGGTCATGGAAGTTTATAATCCTTCAAACAGCTTTAGTCATAATCTGGATGGGATTAAACCTTATTGGATTTATATATCATTGGGATGTCTATCCCTTCATTTTGCTCAATCTTCTTTTCTCAACACAGGCAGCCTATGCCGCACCCATAATTATGATGTCCCAAAACAGGCAAAACGAACGTGACAGGATGCATGCTGAACAGGATTACAAAACAAATATAGATGCAAAACTTGAAATAGAAGCGCTGGCAATCATGTTGAAATCCATTGAAGTAGAAAAATTAGATAAAATAATTGAATTGCTCCAGAAACAGAAAAAAAATTCATCAGGAAAATATCCAATCAAATAAGCTTCTAAAGGAAGAGAGGATAAAACATTACAATGCATTCCATCTTAAATTCCGGATTGTGGATTTCGGGCAGATTGGCAAGAAGGAGACGTTGGACAATTTAAGAAAGGCCGAAAACGTAAAGAAAAGAAGTAACAAGACAGCAAGGATATTTAAAATTAATAAAATTTGAGAATATTCATTATGAAACCGATTGCAGTCAAACACAAACCTCCTGAATCGAAGCCGGTATCGAAATCCGGTTCGAAGGACGATCTGAAATCACTTCCCATACCTGAACTTCTGAAAAAATTAGACACCTCACTTGATGGCCTCACGCAGGCTGAAGCAACGAAAAGGCTGACGCAATACGGACCAAACGAAATTGAAGAAAAGAAAACCAATCTTTTCCTGAAATTCCTTACCTATTTTTGGGGTCCCATCCCCTGGATGATAGAAGTGGCTGTTATCCTATCGGCAGTAGCCCGGCACTGGCCGGATTTTTTTATCATTCTGGTGTTGCTTTTGGCAAACGCCCTGGTGGGGTTCTGGGAAGAACGTGAAGCGGGCAATGCCATTGATGCGTTGAAGGCCAAGCTGGCTGTAAAGGCCAGGGTGAAACGTGATGGGAAGTGGGTCAACCCTGCCTCACGCGAATTGGTACCCGGCGATGTAATACGCTTGCGTTTAGGTGATATTGTGCCCGCTGATGCACGACTGTTGGAGGGCGATCCGGTGGAAATCGATCAGTCTGCTTTAACAGGTGAATCTCTGCCGGTCACCCACAAATCAGGAGAGGCCGTTTTTTCGGGTTCCATCATTCGTAGAGGTGAAATCGGGGCTCTGGTTTATGCCACAGGTACAAGCACCTATTTTGGTAAAACGGCACAACTGGTACAAGAGGTACATACCGTCAGCCATTTTCAAAAGGCAGTTCTGAAGATCGGTAATTACCTGATCATTCTGGCAGTGGTCCTGGTTGCCGTGATTATTACGGTAGCAATCTTCCGTGGTGACAAAATCCTTACCACCCTTCAGTTTGCCCTTGTGCTGACCGTCGCCGCGATTCCAGTGGCGATGCCAACGGTGCTATCGGTGACCATGGCCGTCGGCGCACGATTGTTGGCTAAAAAAAAGGCGATCGTGAGCAAGTTGGTGGCTATCGAGGAATTGGCAGGAGTGGATATACTGTGCGCTGACAAAACCGGTACGCTGACGCAGAATAAGCTGACCCTGGGTGATCCCTTCAGTGTCAATAATATCTCTGCGGAGGAGGTTATCCTTAATGGTGCCCTGGCATCACGGGAAGAAAATAACGATACGATCGACCTGGCAGTTCTGAGTGGCCTGAAAGACAAAGATTCCTTAAAGGAGTATAAGGTGGTCCATTTCCAACCATTCGACCCGGTACATAAACGAACCGAGGCCACGGTAAAGGGCAGGGATGGTAAGGAATTTAAAGTATCAAAAGGTGCACCGCAGGTGATGTTGGAGTTGGCGTCAAATGCAGGCAAGGTGAAATCTGCCGTTGACAAGGCAGTCAATGATTTTGCAGCACGCGGCTTTCGTTCATTGGGCGTGGCACGTGCTGAAGGCGAGGGGAAATGGCAGTTCATTGGTGTATTGCCTTTGTTCGATCCGCCACGGAAAGATGCGAAGACAACCATTGCAACCGCACTTGCCATGGGTGTAAAGATCAAAATGGTGACGGGAGACGCACTGGCTATCGCCAGGGAAACCGCCCAAAAGCTGGATATGGGTGCAAATATTCTCGACGCTGGCGGCCTGGGCGTTGCAAATAAGAAAGAAACGAAGAAGGTGGCAGAGGCCATCGAAAAGGCCGACGGTTTCGCCCAGGTATTTCCGGAACATAAGTTTCATATTGTGGAGGTGTTGCAAAAACTCGGTCACATTGTGGGCATGACCGGTGACGGTGTGAACGACGCTCCAGCGCTAAAAAAAGCCGACTGCGGCATTGCCGTTTCAGACGCTACGGATGCCGCAAGAGCTGCCTCTGACATTGTTCTGATGACATCGGGACTATTAGTGATTATTGAAGCTATCAAGGAGAGCAGGAAAATTTTTCAGCGAATGAACAGTTATGCCATCTATCGAATTGCCGAAACACTGCGTGTGTTGCTATTCATGACACTTTCGATCCTGGTATTTAACTTTTATCCTGTAACCGCTGTGATGATCGTTATGCTGGCATTGCTGAACGACGGCGCCATTCTTTCCATAGCCTATGACAATGTAAAATATAAAGATCAGCCGGAGGCATGGAATATGCGCATGGTGCTGGGAATATCCTCAGTATTAGGTGTTATAGGGGTAATCGCTGCTTTTGGATTGTTTTATTTAGGTGAGCGCGTTTTTCATCTGGATCGGGATCACATCCAGACGCTGATGTATTTGAAGCTATCTGTTGCGGGACATTTAACAATATTCCTTACGCGCACACGTGGCCCGTTCTGGACGATACGTCCTGCCAGGATATTATGGATTGCCGTACTCGGCACGCAGATCGTTGCTACTTTGATAGCAGTTTATGGGCTTTTTATGACACCTCTCGGCTGGGGTTGGGCCGGATTCGTTTGGGGTTATGCACTATTGTGGTTCATGTTGAATGACCGCTTGAAACTGCTGGCATACCGGATATTCGATCCGGTAAAAACAAAAGTACCAGATAGATTGATACCTTTGGCTGCAAAATAAGTCCATAAACTATTAAAACAGACAAACACCTATAGGCTTGCAGATTATTCCCATACATTAGCTATTGAATTTGAATGATGTGTGAATGATATAATTTATTTATATTGTTATGTAACTGTTCTGGAAGACAGGATCGGTACCTTTATCGTATAATCTAATTTTTTGTACGATAAAATTTAATGAATGAAAAAAACAATTTTAAAACACCTAACCATACACGGATTTGTTAAAGGACAGGACTTAACAAATCGTGAACTCCTGGAGAGTAAACTTGATTTAGCAAAAGATAAATTAAAAAAAGCTAAAAAGGAAGTATCCAAAGTAAAGCAAGAATTAAATTCTGCTGTTGAAGAATCTTACAAAAAAATTGAAAATGAGAAAAAAG
This sequence comes from uncultured Bacteroidales bacterium, assembly GCA_963771005.1. Classification (GTDB taxonomy): domain Bacteria; phylum Bacteroidota; class Bacteroidia; order Bacteroidales; genus DASQZK01. The sequence goes on along the minus strand of CAVYRO010000002.1, from coordinate 352,137 downwards.
AATTACGAAACATTAAAACCAATGCGACTGGTGATCCAATATTTTCTTCGGTTGATATATCAGAGCAAATAAAAACGAAATACAACCAGACATTGTCGGAATTGGAATTGAAAAGGAACGATATGAAGAAAAAAATGGATGCTTTTAAGGCTGATGGAACGGAAAAATGGAAAGCATTTAAACATAAATTAAATCATGATCTGGAAGAACTTGGCAAGGCCTTGAAAGGCTTTTCGGTGCATGACAGTTAGTTTTTCTCTCTAAGTATTCATGAAAAAACAAACCTAAAATTATGACTTGCCAGCTATCATCACCTGTTGATCCTGTTATTTCAAAATTGTTATCCTTTCAATGGTTTTTAGAGTAGTGGATTTGTGCCACAGGTATTTAAAAGACCATTTCTTGTAACTTACTTAATTTCAGGAGTTTTAGTCTGACCATAGCACATCTTAATTCCCCTTATGAAATTCTTCATAGGCCTGTAAAACAGTTAAATGAGAAATTAAATAGGCCAATGAACTTTCTGCACCCTGGTTTCGGTTTACCCCATATCTTTCAAAGCCATCGCAACAACCTTTGGTTTCAAAATCGTACAAACTCAACCGGAGATCATTTTCTCCCAGAAACCACAAAAATGAAGTAAATAGTTTATTTAAGTATTCTTTGTCATTCGTTACATGGTAAGCTTGATGATACATTAAAACCATAGCCATGGCATCAATGGGTTGTTGTGCAAATAGGGAACGCTCTCCATCTTTTTTATACCATTTCTCGTTACCAATTACTGACAGGTAGTTTTCATTCAGCGTATGTGCAGTGAGAAACTGCATAGATTCTATAGCTACTTCCAGTACCTTGTCTTCGTTGAGAACTTCTGCCGAATGTAAAAGGGCTAAAGGTAAAATACCATTGTCATAAGCGAGCAGGGACTCATACCATTTCCAATCAGCAGATTCGTTTTCTTGGTATTGTTTAATCAAATTGTGAGCCATATTTCGAAGTCTTTCCGTCATGGAATCATCCGCAGGGTTTGTTTTAAGATAATAACACATGCCAATCATGGTATTTGCTATACTCCGTATGGATTTTATGTAATCGGTAAATAACAATGCACACTTTTTCGCAATTAGGAGTACACAAGTTTTAGCAATTAGGACATGTACAGCTTGACATCTCCTAATTTTCTTTTCCTCCATTTTCCCAATAATGTACGATTGTTCAGTGCGTGAAAAGCCGCGGCTTTTCACGCACTGAACAAGATTTTTTCGGTTATTGCTGGTTTTTTAACCATCAAACCGGATCATTATGAATAACCTAATGAATTTATTAATCATGTTTCATGAGATACACAGATTAAAACGAGAGGGCTTCAGCGATGCATGGATATCCAGGCATCTGGTGCTAAACAGAAGAACCGTAACAAAATATTTACATATGAGTGAAGAAGAATATTTATCATTTAAAGGTAGTGGGCGGCCACGCAATAAGCTGCTGACACAATATGAGGACTTTATACATACCAGGCTTGAAGAGTGTCCGGATGCTTCATCTGCACAGGTTCATGACTGGCTAAAAGAGCATTTTGAAGATTTTATCGAAGTGAATGAAAAGACCGTCTTCAACTTTGTATTAACGGTTCGAAATAAATACGATATACCAAAGTTTTTTCATTATCGAGATTTTGGAAAGGTGGAAGAACTCCCCTTCGGAAAACAGGCTCAGGCTGATTTTGGGGAATATCATATGACCACTGAGGAAGGTACGAGAAAGAAAGTTTATTTTTTTGCCATGGTACTATCCGCTTCCCGGCAAAAATATGTTGTATACCGTGACAGTCCTTTTACAACGTGGGCAATGATCGATGCACATGAACAATGCTTTATCTTTTTTATGGGAGTTACGCAGCAAGTTGTATATGACCAGGACAAACTTGCATTGGTCAGCGAGAATCATGGGGATCTGTTATTAACCCAGGAGTTCAAAAGTTATGTAAACTATCGGGGTTTTAGTCTTCATTTTTGTCGCAAGGCAGATCCTCAGAGTAAGGGGAAGGTCGAAAATGTGATCCGGTACATCAAGTACAACTTCTTACGGGGAAGAAAGTATATCAATACTCCCGTGTTAAATCAGCAATCCTCACAATGGCTTGCCCGGACTGCTAATGCAAAGATACATGCCACAACAAGGAAAATCCCACAACAAGAGTGGGAGCTGGAAAAAGCCTTTTTAAAACCATTAGATGGATTTTATCAGCTTCAACAGGAGCAACAGTGGTATAATGTGAGAAAGGATAATACCATCGCTTATAAAGGTAATTTTTATTGCCTTCCTAAAGGTACTTATTTGGGACCTTCAACCAGAGTGATACTAAAGGTCATCGATGATAACCTGATTTTATCAGACTCAAAGCAGAATGAAATTGCCCGGCATACGATTGCCTCAGGTAAAGGTAAGATCATTGGGAACAATAATTACAATCGGGACTATAGCCTGAAGATCGATTTATTGATAGACCATGTTGCTGCCAATTATCAGGAGCCTGAAAGAGCCAAAGAATATCTGAACCAGATACGCAAGGATAACCCACGTTATATCCGGGATCAGTTGACACTTATTAAAAAACAAGCACAGAGGTATGGAATGAAAGTAATGGAGCAGGCACTTAGTTTTTGTATCCAGAATAAGATATTTAAAGCAACCGATATGGAAAGTGTTGCAAAGAAAATACTTGCAGAGACCAACAACCCAACACCAGAGCCTCCCGCAACAATACGAGTAAAAAGCCTTAATAAATCCACTTTTAAAATTACACCGGAAAAAAGCAGTATTGCAGATTATAACAACTTAATGAACTAGACATGAAACCAAACACAAAAACACAAGTCATCATGGATTATGCTTCCCAGCTTAACCTAACTGGGATACCCGGCAGTCTGGAAGAAATCATCACCAATGCCAACCAGCAAAAAAGCAGTTACGCTGATTTTGCCCTGAGCCTGTTAAAACTTGAAATAGATCACCGAAGTAACCGGGATCTTGAACGCAGACAAAAAGCAGCATGGCTTCCTTTAAACCATAATCTGGAGCATTATGACCACTCCTTTACCAATGGACTATCCAAACAACAAATCAATCAGCTCAGAGAATGCATGTGGCTGGAACAGAACTATAACCTGGTACTCATGGGGCCTTCCGGTGTGGGAAAAACCTACTTTGCTGCCGGATTATGCAGTGATGCCCTGAATAAAGGATACAAAGCATACTTCAGAACCATGGAACAAATTATGGAAATGTTAAAACTAAAAGATATTACAAGAAGTGCCGGGATTGAATATAAAAAATTACTGAAAGCACATTTACTGGTAATCGATGATATTATGCTTTTTGCTCTGGATAAGCAGCAGGCTGTGGTTTTGTTCAATTTTATTAATCACCTGCACGAAAAAGCATCATTCATTGTTACTACGAACAAAAGCCCCGAGGAATGGGTGAACCTGCTTGATGATGAGGTGATAGCAACCGCCTTGTTAGACAGAATACTATATCATTGTGAAGTAATCCGGCTTTCAGGTAAAAGTTACCGGTTGGAAAACCGGAAAACAATCTTTGAAAAACAAAATCAGTGAAAATGAACTGCCGTTCTTTGATTTTTTTGTACGTTTAATCCGGGAAAAATGGGTACGCTTATTTGCTAAAACCTGTGCATCCTTATTTGCTAAAATCTGTGCATTGTAAGTTCCTGCTTACATTTTAACAGTTCGAAATTAGGGGCTGCGTTAAAAAACATCAACCTCCCGGTCTGGTAATAGGCATCGTTGGGGGCATTGCCCATCAAATATCCAAGCGCCCAAATTGTGCGGCCAAAGGAATCTTCAGAACCAACCTCATCGAGGTAATTTCTGCTGAAGCTCAAAAAATTTCTGAAAGTACCGTTCTTATTTTGCATGTAATGAATATAGCTTAAATAGACCGGCGACAATTCAAGAGCCCGAATATCCTTCATTTGCCGGTAAGCCATTAAAACCATGAGCAAGGCCCGAGAATTATCATCAAGGCAATAGCCTTCTTTTAAGTTTGGAATACCAAATTTTGCATGCTGAATTATTCCTGTGTCATCCGTTAACCTGTTTATATGGATCAGGGAAAAGGGCGGCAGGATAAGTAAATCCAGAATCGTGTCGTTCTTTTCTATTTTCTCCCCCCCCATTGTTACAACATTATTAGCCAGTGCAATATACTTTTCACCTGTTTTGGGCCATGTTATTTTTATGCCATATTTTTTGGCTTTACTTTTAAGCATATTTAAGGCATCCGGATTGTCAAGTAATTCAATTAAGACGGAGGCAAGTTCATCCGAATCTCCGAAATTAAAAAGCTTACCCCTGCCATCCGCCAGTAATTCCTTGGCATGCCAATATGGAGTAGAAATTACAGCCAATCCAACGCCGACTGCGTATGACAGCGTACCGCTGGTAATTTGAGCTTCATTTAAATAAGGAGTAATATAAATATCGGTGGCAGATAAATACTTAAACAGGTCATTAACACCAATAAATTCATTCAAAAAGACTACATGTTTTTCCAAATGAAGATTTTTTACCAGGCGTATAAGAAAAATACGGTATTCTTCACCAGAATACCTCAGAACATTTGGATGAGTTTTTCCCAAAACAATATAAATTATATCAGGGTGTTTTTCAATAACTTTTGGAAGCGCTTTTATAACCGTTTCAATTCCTTTATTACGGCCAATAAAACCAAATGTCATTAACACTTTTTTGTTTTCAAGCTTAAACTCATTTTTTGATTTTGCAGCATTGAACTGAAGGTCAGGAACACCATGATCTATAAAGGCAATTTTTTCTTTTGGAACATCATAAATATTAACCAAAAATTCAATGGCCTTATGGCTCATTACCACGATTTTAGATGCCATCTTGCATATTTCCTGTAGAACGGCCTTCTCGTTATACGACGGGCTTTTCAGTACTGTGTGCAATGTTACGATCAATGGCACTTCAAGCCTGTGCAAAAATGGTAGGATATAAACCCCGTTCTGGCCGCCAAATATTCCAAACTCATGTTCGAGGATACAAAGATCAGCACCACTCAAATTGATATATTTTACAGCTTCCAGGTAATCTTCCTGGTGTTCCTGTCTGATCGTTTGTTTTACCTCTTCAGGATATTCATAATTATTTGTAAAATCGTTTAATGCCACAACGAACCCTTCATTCAAATATCCTGTTGTATTATTGCTATTAACAATTGAATTGAACAGGTTATTTGTAAACGTCCCAATCCCGCATTCCCTGGGCGGGTATGTTCCTATGAAAGCAATTTTCATCCTTTACCCTTTTTAGTATCTGAAATCCCGAACTATAATTCGCTTTTTCTGTTATTTTCAGCACGCTTGGCTTCTTTGGCAGCCCGTTTTTCCTTAAGATTTTTTACCGGAGCCTTCTTATTATTTTTTTTAATTTCTCTTTCTTTTGACATTTTAATTGATTTAAAATTGATTATCGGAAAATAAATTTTGTTTTCAGGAAGGCATAAAAGACGGACGAGCCGGGATAGGTTTTATCGTGAGGCAATTAGAGAGAGGTAAATTTATTCTTAGGTTTTCGCGGTGTCCCATTAAAATTCCTTTCGTGTACAAAACCAAAATACCCGCATCCGGGATCATGGGTGTCTTTAATATCATAACCAATAATTTCCAAATGTTTTGTTTCCGGTCCTTCATATTCTCTTTCGTTTTATCTTTTGACGCAGGCCCAAATATCAATGAATCATGGTGATTCAGTCAGACAATGATTTATTCAAATCGAGATGGCTTCATAACCGCTCTTAATAATGGTAGAAATCATTTTGAACCTCCCCTTAGCTTTGACATTATAGGATGTATGGGCCGGAATTATAATGCCCTCACCGGTTTTAAGCATATTTGATGTTTCATCAATCACTACTTCTGATGAGCCTTCTATAACCTGAATGAATGTATCGAAAGGAGATATTTTTTCTGGGAGTGATTCTCCCGTGTCAACAGCTATGACATATACATTTCCGGTAGCTTTCCGTATTAAAGTTTTGGTTACAACAGAATTCGGAACATATTCAATGGTCTCAATTAAAATATGCGTTCTTGATTTCTCTATTTCAGTGCTTTGCATATACGTCACAATTAAAAATAAAAGATACCTCAACTGACAGGGCAAAGCTTCAAACATTATATGGTTTGATTTACACCATTCACATATTTTGTCGGTTTTGTCCCAGTCCATAAACCGTTCTGAAATGATATCCGTAAACTGCAAATGTGATAGCATCTGTAAACAATCCGGGCTTTTTAAACAGGGTCCAGAACAGTAATTTCCAATATTCAAGTCTTCCTTTATTAACAATACCAATAATATATACTGATTTTAGAAAAGCAGCCATAAGCGAAAAATCAATTCTTTTTTGTCTGTTGTAGATCCGCCGGTAATTTAAAAATAATTGACGTACTCTTTTATAATATGGCTTGGCTGCATAAAGGTTATATATTATTTTTTTATACCCATCCATCAATTCATTGTAATCCATTTTTGGAATAAAATTCATTGAAGAATCGGTATTGTTGCCGGAAGCTTCTATGGTCAACCTGTTTTCAGCTTCCAGCCGCTTGTACAATGAAGTATTTTTCGGAGCATTCAATAGTCCTACCATTGCTGAAACGATCCCGCTCTTTTGTATAAAATCAATTTGCCGTTGAAAAACACTGGGAGTATCACTGTCAAAACCTACAATAAACCCTCCCGAAACCTGAAGACCCTCATTTTGAATCGTTTTTATGCATTTCAGCAAGTCTCTGTTTTTGTTTTGTAGTTTGTTACACGTGTGAAGCGAGATTTCATCGGGAGTTTCTATTCCAATAAATGCTGATGTGAAGCCTGTTTCAACCATTAGCGACATCAATTCCTTGTCGTCAGCCAGATTAATGGAACTCTGAACATTAAAGACAAAAGGATTTTTATGTATTTGCATCCATTTTTTCATGGCAGGTAGCAAATTTCCTTTTACTTCCTTTTTGTTACCAATAAAATTATCGTCGACTATTGAAACAGGTCCGCGCCAATTCAGATTGTATATTGCCTCAAGTTCATTCATAATTTGACTGGTGCTCTTCATCCTTACCCTATGACCCAAAAGTGAGGTTATTTCGCAAAAGTCACATGAAAACGGACACCCGCGTGATAATTGCATGTTCATAAAGACATATTTTTTCTTCTGCAACAAATGGTAATCCGGGACAGGTGACATGGAAAGATCTGCAAATTGATCCGTTTTGTAAACTCTATCAGGCTTCCTGTGCGACAAATCTGCCAGGAACAATGGCAATGTGATTTCCGCTTCGTTTAAAACAAAATGATCGATCTGAGGGTAATTTTCGTATTCCTGTGTAAATAGCGGACCACCTGCAACAATTTTTGTCTTTAGTCTTACGCATTCTGAAATGATTTTATTGACTGATTCTTTTTGAATGTACATTGCGCTTACGAAAACATAATCTGCCCAGCTAATATCTTTTATATCAAGCTCAGAGACATTCATATCTACCAGCCTTTTTTCCCAGTTTTTTGGCAACATTGCAGAAACGGTGATCAACCCGAGTGGAGGGACGGCTGCTTTTTTTGAAATAAATCTAAGGGCATGTTTAAAACTCCAGAAGGAATCGGGATATAACGGATACACAAGTAATATTTTCATTACAGGAATCAATATTTGTTTTAATCAATAACCCATGAGACAGGAATTACCCGAAATATTTTTGAGAGAGTTTAGCTAAGACAGATTATATCGCTTGGACCCGGATGAAAAAATACCGGCAAGCACAGATTGCATTATCCATTTGAAAGCAAAGTTCGTTCAACGGTGAAAAATGCTGTTACAGAATTTTTAAAATAATTTACATCATTCACACGTTTTCCAGCGTATCACGCCTCTTATTTTTAAGCGCTTTGAAGTGGGAAGGTGTTAATCCCGTAATTTTTTTAAATTGATTGGACAAGTGTGCCACACTGCTATAGTGCATTTTGTAGGCAATTTCGGAAAGATTAAGCTCATCATAAACAATCAGTTCCTTAACTTTTTCAATCTTATGTTTCAGATAGAATTTTTCAATGGTGATCCCTTTTACTTCCGCAAAGAGATTGGCCAGGTAGGTGTAATCGTAATCAAGTTTTTCGTTCAGGTAATCCGAGAGGTTTACTTTTATTTGTTCATCTGTGTAATGCACCAGTTCAATAATAGCGCTTTTGATTTTTTCGACCAGGATACTTTTTTGGTTGTTCATCAGTTCCAGTCCCGATTTTCTTAAGGCTACATCCAGCTCCACCAGCAGGTGCGGTAGAATATCTTCCATTATCTCCGCTTCTCCTATCCTTACATCTACGTAGCGTAATCCGAGCTTTTCAAGTTCACTCTTCACAACCATCTGGCATCGTATGCAGACCATATTTTTAATATATACTTTCAATCACTGCAAAATATGAATGGAATCCATTTCAAACACATAAAGTTAATCGATATTCAGGACAATTAAAAATGCAAAGCCAGAGTCATCAGATTCAGAGGGACTTCTGTTCGTCTTTGGGGAAAATTACCCGCTGGATCGAAAGTCCTTTTGGCGTATAAATGTTTTGACCGATAATGACCCGGCGATATATTGCATTGGCAATTAGATCCCTGGCTGAAAGATTGAAGGCACAAATGCATTGTCACGGTCGCTCCGTCAGAACAACTTTCCTATATCGGGTACCAGCGGCTTTACCCTGACCGGCCATACTTCTACAGGGTGGGCTCCCGGGCAAATGGCCGATCCTTCCATCCGGACCTCCTCGTACCCTACGGCAGCCTGACTTTTACCTTTGAGTTGTTTGATCTGACGGGAAGTTCGGTTTTTACAAGGGAATCCGGGCAGGGTAACCGCATGATGAATATTTCCCATCTTCCCCGTGAAATGTACTTGTACAGGATCATATCCGGGAAAAAAACAAATACGGGGAAGCTCCTTCTTCTTGACCACTAGCCGGCTCCTGCCCCACCTAAACCTGACACGTTTAAAAAAAAAATCCAGAAAAAACTTGCGTAGTTAAATAACTACATATATATTTGTAGTCAAATAACTACACAATGAATTTAAGACGAGACGTTTTTCAAGCCATGGCAGACCCTACAAGAAGGACCATTCTTCTCCTGGTGGCAGCACAATCCTTGACGGCGGGTGCAATTGCCGCCAACTTCAAAACCGCCAGACCGACAGTTTCAAAACACCTGCAAATACTTACTGAGTGCGAATTGCTTAATCAGGAGCAAAACGGCAGGGAAATATATTATCATCTTAACCCTCAAAAGATGAAAGAGATAGCTGACTTTATCGAACCATTCCGGAAATTATGGGATGAGAGGTTCAATAAACTGGAGACCGTAATGAAAAAATACAAATCAAAAAAATAGATATCATGGAACTGAAAACAAAAATCAATGCCGAAGGTGGTAAACAGGATTTATGGATCACCCGGGAATTTGACCTGCCCCTGGAGTTGCTTTTCAGGGCTTACGAAGAGTCCGGACTCGTGGAGCAATGGATGGGCACAAGGGTGGTGGTGCAGGAGAGTAAAAAATATGGCCGATATGTGTATGAAACGGCCGATCCGAAGGGAAATATTGTATTCCAGGCCAACGGGGTGATCCACGAGTTCATTCCGAACCGCCAAATCATCCGGACTTTTGAAATGGGGAATTCGCCATTTGGCGTCCAGCTGGAGGTTTATGAATTTGAGGAGCTCTCCGGCGACACGAGCAAACTCACCATGCATGTAATCTATGAATCGGTTGATAAAAGGGACCAGGTACTGCAACTGCCTTTTGCCCGGGGCATAAGTATGGCACATGACCGTTTAGAAGACATTTTGAGCAAATTAAAATAATATACTATGAAAAAGACAAATAAGATCATTTATTGGATTTCCACTCTATGGCTTGCATTGGGAATGTTATCGACCGGACTGGTGCAGTTATTCAGAGTAGAACAGGACGGAGCCGTGGCCCCACCCGGCGTGTATGGAATTAAATACCTGGGGTATCCTGTTTATCTTCTGACCATTTTAGGGGTCTGGAAAATTATGGGAGTTATTGCGGTACTTATCCCTAAATTTCCCCTGCTGAAGGAATGGGCTTACGCAGGCTTTTTCTTTGTTATGACGGGGGCGATAATTTCGCACATCGCTATGGGAGATCCCCTGAACGAATTGTTTCCAGCCTTGTTACTTCTGGGCCTGACTATGATATCATGGTATTTCAGACCTGCAGGCAGAAAAATTATTTCAGTCCATAAATAAAGGAATCAAATGAAGAATGAAAAGAAGCTGACACGCGAACAAAAAGAGGAAATTACCGGTACATTGAAGACCCGCTTTGAGAAAAACATGAACCGGCATAAGGATCTGGAATGGAAGAAAATACTGGCGAAGCTGGAGGCAGATCCCACGAAACTGTGGTCGCTGAATGAGATGGAACGAACAGGCGGCGAACCGGATGTGGTTGGCCTTGATAAGAAGACCGGCGAGTACATTTATTTCGATTGTTCACCGGAAAGTCCGAAAGGCCGCCGGAATCTCTGTTACGACCGTGAAGCTCTCGATGCAAGAAAACAATTCAAACCGGAGAACAGCGCCATGGATATGGCTGCAACTATGGGCATTGAATTGCTTACGGAAAAAGAGTACCGCGAACTGCAGAAGCTCGGAAAATTCGATCAGAAAACCTCGAGCTGGGTGAAGACTCCCGCTGATATCAGGAAACTCGGAGGAGCTGTCTTTTGCGACCGCCGGTACGATGCGGTTTTCCTGTATCATAACGGAGCTGAATCCTATTATGGGGCTCGCGGATTTCGCGGTTTACTGAAAGTCTGAAGATTAGGCAATGTGGTCGATCGAAGGGCACTGGTTTAACCACAAATTGCACAGATTATCACGGATTAGCTGGGGGAAAGAGATCCATTTTTCGAACTTGGGTTTGCGGTCCGGACGAACCCAACCGGTCAGAATACCGGACTGGTTTTTAAAAACCTGTCAGATTTAATGGTTAAAAAGAAAGAATTTTAAAAAGTATTTCGTATGTTTGCGAAATACAAAAATGGAAGTTTATGAGTACCAACATCAAAATCCTCGGGATGGGATGTCCCAACTGCAAAAATCTTGAAAAGGCAACTGCCGCTGCCGTGGCCGGTTTAAACATCGAAGCCGACATTGAAAAAGTTGAGGATATTCAAAAAATAATGTCCTATGGGGTAATGCGCACACCGGCGCTTGTTATCAACGGGAAGATTGCTTTGTATGGTCGTGTTCCGGGTGCCGCGGAATTGAAAGACATCATCCTGAAATTCATTTAAGGAACCTGTCATGATAGACGAAAAAGTGGAATTTGCTGAAAAAGATATAAGGATAGCGCAGTTTGCTAAGGCGTTGAGTCATCCTGCACGTGTATATATCCTCCGGGAATTGTCGGGCCTGAATGGATGTTGCACCAGTGGTGAGTTTTTTGAAAGACTGCCGATCGCACGTTCCACAATTTCACAACATCTAAAGGAACTTAAGCTGGCGGGGCTCATCCAGGGAGAGATCACCCCCCCATACATCAAATATTGTATCAACCGCGCTAACTGGGAGACCGCCCGCGAATATTTCGGGGAATTACTTTAATATATTTTTTTTACTTTTATTTCGTGTATTTGCGAAACTATGAAATGGTATAACTTTAAAATCATGAGTATGAGAAATTTTTTCATTTTAATCATGCTGGCATTCATCGTGAGTTGCACGGGTTATAGTCAGCAAACCGGTAAAAAAGATCCGGAAATCAGGGCAAAGGTCACTGTGTATTTCTTCCATGGCACACACCGTTGCATAGGATGCCTCAATGCCGAAAAAGCAACGGTCGCCGTACTGGATGAGTTATACAAAAATCAGCAGGAAGACGGTATCATCGAATTTGAAAGTGTGAACATTGAAGAACCCCAAAATAAAGAACTGGCTGTGAAGTACCAGGTTGCCTGGAATATGCTGCTTGTTGTGCCTTCATCAAATGAAAAAGACAGAACAGAGCTTACGGAACAGGCCTTTGCTTTCGGAAAGGACCCGGATGGACTGAAACCGTATATAAAATCGGCTATCGATCCTCTATTGAATTAACTGACGGAAGAAATGGAATACCTGCATCACCTCCTTGAAACTTCATCCTTTCCTTTCTGGTCCGCGATCGTATTGGGTCTTATGACTGCTTTGAGTCCATGTCCGCTGGCCACAAATATCACTGCCATAGGATTTATCAGCAAGAATATTGGGAATAAAAGACAGACCTTTCTTAGCGGCATCATTTATACTTCAGGGAGAGCATTAAGCTATACCGTACTCGGTGTTATCCTGTACCTTGGGGCAGGTCGATTCCAGGTAGCCAGGATCTTCCAGGGTTGGGGTGAACGATTGATCGGCTTCATTCTCATCCTTACAGGTCTTTTCCTTTTCGATCTTTTAAAAATTAAACTTCCTGTTTTTTCAGGTTTACCAGATAAAATTGGCGAAAAAAGCAAAGGCAGCCTCCCGGGTGCATTTATTCTCGGGGTAGTGTTTGCCCTCGCTTTTTGTCCCTATAGCGGGGCGCTCTACTTTGGTATGCTCGTACCGATGAGTATCTCAAGTGCATCCGGACTTTACCTGCCTTTGGTGTTTGCAATTGCTACCGGATTGCCTGTTCTGATCATTGCGTGGTTACTGGCTTACAGCATATCAGGAATAGGTACTTTTTACAACCGCCTCAAAGCCTTTGAGAAATGGTTCCGGCGTGTTGTAGCCGTACTGTTTATAATAACAGGAATTTATTACGTCGTTATTTTTTATATCCTGTAATGTCTCTTTCCATGTTAAGATTGCTGAAGACCAGAAACAATAAGGTCCTCCTTCCGGTGGCTTTGCTACCGGTATGGTTCATCATGTATTATTACCTGCAGCCGTTTACATCCTGGCTCATCAATAATATAAGCGGTCCGTTGAAGGGTACGCGTCTGAATGAAGCCATCCGCTTTTTTATATTTGAATTTCCCAAAGTGATCTTATTACTCATCATCATTATCTTCTTTGTAGGGATCATCCGAACTTTTTTTACACCGGAACGCACCCGTAAAACCCTGGAAGGAAAAACACTTTTTACGGGAAATATCCTGGCATCGCTTCTGGGAATCGTAACACCGTTTTGCTCCTGCTCGGCCATTCCGCTGTTCCTGGGCTTTGTCGAATCTGGAGTACCACTGGGCGTTACCTTTTCCTTCCTGATCGCTGCCCCGATGATCAATGAGGTTGCCGTTGTATTGCTTTTTGGCCTTTTCGGCTGGAAAACAGCACTTATTTATGTATCCACCGGACTTCTCATCTCAATCATCGCGGGGTGGATCATCGGTAAGCTAAAGCTGGAGCATTGGGTTGAAGATTGGGTATATAAGACAAAATTTGGAGACGGGAATGTGGAAGACGGGAAACTTACCTGGTCGCAACGCATAGGATCCGGTTATAATGCGGTGAGGGAGATTGTCGGAAAAGTATGGCTTTATGTAGCCATCGGTATAGCGGTGGGCGCAGGAGTTCATGGCTTTGTGCCCGCTGGATTAATGGCTGGTTTTATGGGTAAATCCGTTTGGTACAGCGTTCCCTTATCCGTATTGATCGGTGTGCCATTATATTCAAATGCCGCAGGTATTATCCCTATTGTTTCGGTTCTTATTGAAAAGGGAGCCTCATTGGGAACTGCGCTGGCATTTATGATGTCGGTTATCGCCTTATCGCTTCCTGAAACCATTATCCTGAAAAAAGTATTAAAACTCCCGTTGATTGTTACATTTATCGGTATAGTGGCTGGCGGCATCCTTATCGTCGGATTTTTATTCAACCTGATATTTTAGAAACATGAAGATTGCTAAAAAACATGAACTGAAAGTGACGCTTATACTAATGGTTTTCATCATGACCCTCGTTGTAACCTTTGTGAGCGTAGCATTGAACAATGGATTCCTGCACGATTTCCTCTCCCGCTGGATGAAAGCATGGGCCATTGCCTTTATTGTAGCTTTGCCGGTTGTCATGGTAATCATGCCGGGTATTAAAAAGGCCTTGTCCAAATATATTATCGATTAACTTCCAAAGGTAAACCGTAATTTTCCAATTGCGTTATTCTGTTTATAAAGCCTCTCCCTTTGGTTCAGAAAAATCCTTAACTTTGGGCTTTGTAAAGATAATCTTCCATGAATCTGAATTTCTGTAGTCTGAGCAGCGGAAGTAGCGGCAATTGTTATTACCTGGGCAATGAATTCCATGGCATATTGATCGATGCAGGTCTCTCAGCGACTAATATCCGTAAGTTTCTGCAACGATCGGGTATTTCCATTCAAACCATCATGGGTATCATCGTAACCCATAACCACTGGGATCATATAAAGGGACTGGAAGTACTGACCCGAAGATATCACATCCCCGCATTCACCACCTATAACGTCTGGAACAGCATACTTTCTCCCCGGAAGAATATACCGGCCGATTGCATACGTAAAATCCATCTGCAAATTCCGGTTCACCTCGCAGGCTTCGATATCGAGGTCTTCCCGGTCCACCATGATGCTCCCGAGACCATCGGTGTCCACATCCGCGCCGGCTCCAGGAAAATCACCATTGCCACCGACCTTGGGCATATCTGTGATACGGCTGCAGCCTATATCCGGACGGCCAATTTACTTGTCATCGAATCCAATTATGATCAGCAGATGCTGACGGAAGGGAGTTATCCTTACTATTTGAAAACCAGGATCCTGTCAGGCAACGGGCATCTCGGCAATCATCAGACCTCTGCTTTTCTTGCCGGGATGCTGAACGACGGGTTGAGTCATATTTGCCTGGCTCATCTTAGTGAAAATAACAATACACCCGAAAAAGCATTGCTTACGCTAAAGGAGACTCTTTCAGAAAGGGGGATTATCCTGAACGGACATCCCTTAATTACCGTTCTGAAACGGAATGTACCCTCAGAGATGATACAGTTCACAGATTGAATGAAGCAGGCATAGCCCCTTCCCTTCTCTGCCTGCGTCAAAGCACAAAACTTCAATATGCCTGCCGGTTTACAGCAGCGGTAATTATTACGGAGCACAGTTTTACCGAATGCTGCTCCCCGCCCATTGAAGCAATGGTCAGCCGGCCATCAGTTACGGTGACCCGCCGTTCAAGTGTTGCAAACTCGTTCGTATAGAGAGTTTTTGCGTCCCAAAACTGCATACCTTCCACTTTTACGGTACAATACGAGGGATACCTTGGATCGCCGGCAGTGATACGTACCAGGTAATCCCCGTTTTCGACCGCGGCCTCCCAGACTGCATCTTTTTCAGCATCGCAAAACGTTTGCAGACGAATATCAGGAGCTCTTCTCGCCGGCGGCGTCTGCGCTTTATAGAGCATACGGCCGGAGTGATCAGTCAGCCATCCGAAACGAAATCCTTCCCTGTCACCGTACATGTTTCCGTTATCTTCCAGGTAACCTCCGGGTGGCGTGACTCCTGACGGCTGAAAATTGATCATCAGCTTTTCGCCGATGTGATGACCGAAGAATAATGGAGATGAAATTTTTGGTAAAGTATCGTTTGTGCTTATTAATGGAGGAGACGTTTTACATTCCGGAGATAGGGTTTTGATTGCGGATTTTACCTCATCCATCGACTCGCCGGATAGCCAGAGAACCCAGTCCTGTCCTTTACTCCCATCATCAGGCGGAATAACCGTGGTACGCTGTCCGGTGGCTATGGGATCTTTCATCCGGCATACGGAACCTGTCCGCGGGTTAAACCAGTGGGCAACGAACATTTCATGGGTTTCCGGTAATCCGAAAGTTATCGCACCGCCATGAAGCGCATAGATGAGATATCCGCTGCCCTTATTACCAAGAGCCCAGACATCATCGGGATTTGAGATAATATATGGACAGGGAGTCATCTGCCATAAGGATGTTGCGAGACAGGAATTTATAAACCCATAGGTGGATTCTATGACCGGCCATTTTGCAGGTGCAATGTATTGCGAAGGCGGCATGAACGGTTCTTTGGGCGGAAGGGCGTCCGGATAAGCGAAATCTGCCATCAACATGGATCCGCCGGCCAGCAGGAATGCCAATATCTGCTCGTGTGAACCGGAGAAAGAATGAAGGAGGGCCATCGAGGGATATCGCATCCTGTATTCGTTTACCAGCCGGTAAACCTGTTCCGGACTCGTGTTGTTCACCCGGCCCAGGTAACGCCCCGGCACTTCCTTTCCCCCGGGAGGTGCGAATAGCGAACCGTCACGGTCATACCACCACCTGCTCATATCAATGGTCCCGATCATACCGGCTCTTTCCGGATCGGCGAGGACAGCTTCCGTGACGTCTTTCGTTGCTCCTAGCGCAACCTGCACTTTCCTTCCGTTCTCATTTTCCCATTGTTTGATCTCATCGAGCCAGAAATCCACGAAGGATTCCGGTCCCGTATATTCCTCGCTCAAACAAAAAACAGCATTGCGGAAAGATCCCAGCTCATCAAGGCATTTCCTGATGTATAACCGGTGAAGTTTCCGTTGCAACGGTGTGGCTACGGCATAAAAATCACCGGCAGCCGGATTTTTATCCGGAAGTGAAATGTTCTGAATATTATTCCCGGGTCGCCATGGAAAATCCTCATAATGAGCCTGGATTTCGGTAAGAATATGTTGTTCATAGAAGTCGAAAAAGAAGACCAGTCCTTTCTCATCACAAAGTTGCGCAAACCGGGTAAGGCGGTCAAAATACCAGGGATTAAAATGTGTGAGATCATACTTAGGAAGGCCGTCGGACGCCCTGCCGGAGTCGCTCCGGGCCCATGGCATCTCCAGGAATGGGGGAACCGCGTTTGAATCCTCTCTCGGTCCAAGGTCATGGGCATCCCGACGGCGGTCATACCATATCCCGTAATGATGGATCAATCCGGGGAACCCGTATTGCTTCAGCGAAGATGAAAGTGAATCGAGATCTTCCGTAAATAACGGACCCGTCCTGTCCGGATCATGACGGGTGATATTGGGTCCTTCCACCTTTGCTACAGCAAACCATTTATCTTCGGGAGTGCGGAGCCCGCCCCAGATACTGCTGTTGTGAAAAAAACCCCAGATGACCCGGCCGTCCTCATGAAACCACCCGTTTTTCACCAGATCTGCAGATGGAAAATTAACGGTATCCTCCGTCTGTAAACTCTGCCCGGCAATTCTGCTTCTATCCTCCTGCGGGTTATCTTCCCGGGCATGCCCGGGTATACAGGAAATCAATACAACAAGCATGAACGGAAGTTTTAACTGCATAGTTGTAAACCTTAAAGTTTGAAAGATACCGCTGTCAAAATACTAAAAAAATTGGCTGTAATGAAGTTTGCAGAGGACAAAAACAACCATTTTCCGGCTGGAAAAAAAAACCTCACTCTATTCACATACTTTAATTTTTATTAAATCATTTTAACACTTTTTTCTTCCATCTTTAAGATCACTTTGCCCAACACGGGTAAAGTCATTACAAAAATGTAACACTCTGAAAATTAAAAATATATATCATACTTGCTGACAATTTACAAATCGTATTTGCAGTTCATTTAAAAATAAGGAGGATTTTTTTATGTCAATTCGTACGATGTTTTTAGGTCTGTTTCTAATTCCACTATTCATTGCTAATGGTGCAGAAGCTGCCAATGGTATAACCCTTTATACACCCTATACGGATGTATCCGTTCCTCCGGGAGAATCCCTGAATTATGCCGTCGATGTTATAAACAATGGGAATACAACCCGGAATATCAGTATTTATATTTCGGCAATGCCGGCGGGATGGAATTACAGTCTGAAAGCGGGGGGCTGGGATATCAGGCAGCTCTCTGTACTTCCCGGAGAAAAAAAATCACTGGCTTTTAATGTCGTCGTGCCCCTGAAAGTCAATAAAGGAAATTATCATTTCAAACTGGTCGCCAAGGGCTATGATGAGCTGCCGCTTACCGTGAATGTCTCCGAAAAGGGAACCTTCAAAACAGAATTTACATCCGGTCAGGCCAATATGGAAGGTAATTCAAAATCCACATTTACCTTCAAAACCAGACTGACGAATGAGACCGGTGATAAGCAGTTATATTCCCTGCGGGCTGATACCCCCCGTGGCTGGATCGTGACCTTCAAGCCGGATTACAAACAGGCCACATCGGTTGAGATTGATGCCGGTACGAGCAAGGATGTTACTATCGATATCAAGTCACCCGAATACGTTGCCGCCGGTTCATATAAAATTCCGGTACTTGCCATGACCGGTTCGACCTCTGCTCATTTGGACCTGGAAGTTGTGATAACCGGCACCTACGATATGGAACTGACAACTCCCACAGGCTTATTGAGCACTTCAATAACTGCAGGTCATGAAAAAAGATTCCCTCTTCTGATAAAAAATACCGGATCTGCTTCACTTACCGATGTGACACTGCGTGCATCCAACCCCGTCAACTGGGATGTACGCTTCGAACCTGAAAAAGTGAATAAGATCGGAGCCGGTGAAAATATACAGGTTTTTGCCACCGTTAAGGCAGACAAAAAAGCCATTGCCGGTGACTATGCTACCACCATTACCGCCAGTACACCGGAAGCTTCTTCAAATGCAGCTTTCCGGATTGCCGTAAGAACTCCCATGTTATGGGGCTGGGTCGGTATTCTGATTATCATAGTTGCTCTCGGGAGTGTATTCTACCTCTTCAGAAAATATGGAAGGAGGTGACACATGGAAGGAAATATCATTGAACTGGTTAACCTGAGTAAATCATACGGGTCACATAAGGTTGTCGATCAACTTACCCTTACGGTAAGGGCCGGGGAGATCTTCGGCCTTCTAGGTCCCAATGGCGCCGGGAAATCTACTACCATACTCATGATCATGGGGCTGGCAGAACCCGATTCCGGACAGGTGCGTGTTTGTGGTATTGATCCGGCAAGAAATCCGATCCGTGTTAAAAGGAAAGTTGGTTACCTGCCCGAAGATGTTGGTTTTTATGATGACCTCACAGGCCTTGAAAACCTCATCTTCACAGCAGGACTGAATGGGATCGGAACGAGCACGGCAGTGAAAAAAGCGGAAGGATTACTTGACAGGGTGGGCCTTTCAGGTGAAGGACAAAAAAAGACGGGTAAATATTCTCACGGGATGCGACAGCGTCTCGGACTTGCCGATGTTCTTATAAAGGATCCTGAAGTCATTATCCTCGATGAGCCCACTCTCGGGATTGACCCGACCGGTGTTCGCGAATTGCTGGAATTGATCGTAAACCTGAGCAGGGAGGAGGGCATCACGGTCTTGTTCTCCTCTCACGATTTACACCAGGTCCAAAAGGTTTGCCACCGGGTCGGTTTGTTCGTGAACGGAAAACTGCTGGCAAAAGGGGATATTCAGAGCCTGTCACAGGAATTATTTTCCGGCAATGCCTGTACGGTTGAAGCCGGCATCACCCTTCCCCTTGGCGGCGGTACGAACAACAAAGTGAAACGCCTTGATCCTGCCCCTCTCCTTGTAAGGCTGCAAAACCTGGATGGCATTCTGTCCATAAATGAAGAAAACAGCCTCTACCATATTGAATGTTCCCGGGATCTGACCTCTGAGATCGCCAGGACCGTCGTTGAATCGGGAGCATCTCTTAATTTTCTGAACAAGAAGGAATACGGGCTTGATGATATTTATTACCGTTATTTTGAAGGAGGAACGGATGATGAATAAACCGGTAGCTTCAACTGAAACCAGTCATACAGGAAAGGTAAATTTTTTTTCCGCATCACGTAAAAGCATTCATTCCGGGAAAAACGAACGGGTCCGCAGTCCTTTTCGCATCATTGTTGAAAAGGAAATCTCGGGGCATGTCAGGAGCTGGCGATTTATCATCCTGATAGCCATCATCGCTCTCACCTGCCTGGGATCACTCTATGCTTCCCTGACGAGCATGGGCAAAGAAATGGCTGTCGAACAGCCTGAAGGAGCCTTCCTGTTCCTGAAGTTATTCACCAGCTCGAACGGAACGCTGCCATCCTTTTT
The DNA here is from genome assembly GCA_963771005.1 of uncultured Bacteroidales bacterium. Classification (GTDB taxonomy): domain Bacteria; phylum Bacteroidota; class Bacteroidia; order Bacteroidales; genus DASQZK01. The sequence continues at coordinate 331,956 of CAVYRO010000002.1, read as the reverse complement.
CGTGTTTGTCAGCTTTCTCGGACCCCTGCTAGGTATAGGACTCGGTTTTGATGCGATTAATTCAGAGCAGAACAGGGGAACACTTAGCAGAATCCTTTCCCAGCCTATTCACAGGGATTATCTGATCAACGCCAAATTTACCTCTGCCCTTATCGTGATAAGCGTCATGTTGTTTGCCCTGACCTACCTGGTCATGGGGATCGGGCTCATTGCAACCGGTATTCCTCCCGGTTTTGAAGAGTTTCTCCGCATCAACTTCTTTATTCTGACCAGCATCATTTATATTGCTTTCTGGCTGAACCTGTCGATTTTATTCTCGGTACGGTTCAGGCAGGCGGCAACTTCAGCACTGGCGGGCATTGCCGTATGGCTTTTTTTCACCGTCTTTTATCCTCTTATCGTGAACCTCATCACACGGGGAATCGAACCGTCAAAATTTGCACCCCCTCATGTCATCTATGCATACGAAAAGATAAAATTTTTGCTGGTTCAGATCATGCCCAACCAGCTTTTCAGCGAGTCCACCTCTACCCTTCTGATGCCTGCGGTACGAAGCCTGGGACCCCTGACCATGGAACAGGTACAGGGAACGGTTCCCGGTCCGTTACCTCTTGTTCAGAGTATATTGCTGGTTTGGCCACAGATTACAGGATTGATTGCCGTCACGGTACTTTGTTTTGCTGTGTCCTACCGTTCCTTCATGCGAAAGGAGGTGCGTTCGAGATAATCCCGCCGGAAAACTGCCAGGCGGTTGGCAGCACAGGGCTATGCCGGCGGTCATGGATATTGATGTGATCGATGTGGATTTTTAACCGGATCTGGCTTAAAAGGGCACCACAGGGTCTGATTGTATAGTTGCAACGGGTATCTCCGGTTTGGGGAGAAGACGGAAGATCCATCAGGATTTATAAAAGAACCGGGGAGGATTATTAAGGCCGGTAAATGAAAGAAAAGACCGGGCGGATCCGCCCGGTCCAAAAATTTTTTCTCTCCGCAGATTATTTGACTGCAATAGCAGCACTTGTCGGACCGTTCAGCGGCATAATACGCGTATCCCTGAACCCGACTTCCCTTGCGAAACAATCAAAGGTCCCGATGGTCATATCGTATCCCTGGTACGATTCCATCAACATATTCAGCGACATGAGAAGGCCGAAAGTGTTTTCCCTCCTGTCATTGTCGATGAAATTCTCGATAGCCACCAGGGCACCTCCTTCCGGAAGGACATCATAAGCCTTGCGCATCAGTTCTTTCTTATCACTGGTGCCAACGCCGTGAAGAATATTACCCAGGGTGATCACATCGGCGCCGGGAAAGGATCCTTCATTGAAATCGGCACCGACAATATCGATCTTGTCGGCCAGATCCATACTATTTACATTTTCGCGGGCAATGATACTGACAACCGGTAGATCCAAGGAAATACATTTCATCCCCGGATTGTGCTTAACAACCTGAATTGAAAAATGAGCGCCGGCACCGCCGATATCGCACAGGGTATGATACCCTGAAAAATCAAAGCTTTTGGCAAAGGCAATAAAATTCCCCATCTGCACCCCGGCCATGGCCCTGATAAATTCGCGGGTCCTGTCTAAGTCCTTGTACAGTTCTTCAAAAAGCGATGAACCCCCTGCTTTCATCTCATTTTGTGGTTTTCCTGTAGTAAGTCCCAATTCCAGGTTGTTCCAAATAGGATAAAGGCGATTATTGGCCATCTCTAGTATACCTCCCATATAGGTGGGTTTGTTTTTGTCTAGAAATACAGAGGTGTCTTCTGCATTGGAATATATGGCTTCACTGCGGATGCCCTCCCTGTTTAAAAAACCCATGGATACAAGAGAATCAAGGAAATCATATAAACCCCGGCCGTTCAGGTTAAGTTCTTTTTTGATCTCATCACGTGATTGCGGCCTTTTTCCCAGAACGGTGAAAAGGTTCATTTTCACGGCTGTCAATAGTGCCTTGGAATTGAAAAACGCCAAGCCGGTGTTCAAAATCCTGGAAGGATCTACCTGCTGCGTCATCTTACCTGCCTGCAATTTTGTTTTAGTTTCCATAATATTGATCCATTTTGTTAAACAATGATGATTCTAAAAAATTGAAAAACGTTGGGGGAAAATAAATATCACAGGTAGGAGACGTTCTGTAATCCGGTTACCCGAACATTACGGAAAATGATCCTTTAGAACAAATCTGCACGGGAATCCACATGAAGGATCTGCTGAAACGCTGAAGGAAATTAAATGCAGTTTACCTGGAGACGCGCCGGTCATAATGATGCAGATTCCGTTCGCAAATGGCATTGAAATAAATTTACAAGCTAACAATGGGATTATATTTATGTTCAACCTTTCTGTTGTAATTTGATCCAGGCATTCGACTAATTCCTGCTTTTCCTTTTAAAAATCACCGGCAGGTACCTCTTATTTCCGGTTAAATCCCTGTTTGAGCTTTTTTAATCTTGATCGTGCTTCCTATTTTAAAGGCGTATAGTTATATTTGATTGATCCAGTTAAGGAACCGGGGCATGAACCATGTAAATAATCAAAACATAGTTAGTGCCTGCACGAAAACTCGATGACCCTGGTTATGAAACCCACATGATTGGCGACAACAAAAAGGTAACTTTATAATAATCGATTATGTGGCTTCCATTATACCTTTAAAATCAAAATTATTATATGATGAAAAAATATATACTTATAGCTGTTATACTCAGCCTGTTTCTGCCTTTTGCATCAAACGCGCAGGTGGATGAAAAAATCGATCGGGGGATTGTAGCACTCTGTATAAGCGAAGATTCGGTATATGTAGGCTGGCGATCGTTGAAGGATGATCCTTCAAATGTGACCTTCAATGTGTACCGAAGGGATATCGGCCTTGGCGATTTTATCAAAGTGAATGCGGAGCCGGTTTCCACTTCAACAAATTATATCGATACCTCGCCCATACCCGGGCACGGCTATATTTATAAGGTGAAATCCCGGGTCAACGGCCGGGAATCGGAAACCCCCGGAGAGGGATATGTCTTTGTCCTGGGTGGCAATCAGCCGTGGATATCCATAAGACTTAAAGATGAGATCGAACTGCACCGGATTGGTATCGGTGATCTGGATGGCGACGGTGCATATGATTTCGTCCTTCAGCATCCCGATTACAATGTGGATCCCTATTATAAACCGGGGTACTGGAAACGCAGCCCGGAGCCTTACAAGCTCGATGCCTATTCCTCAAAGGGGAAGTTCCTGTGGAGGTACAACATGGGCTGGTCCATCGAGACCGGCACGTGGTATGCCCCTTATATGGTATTCGATGTGGATCAGGACGGGAAAGCAGAGATCTATGCCAAGGCAGGGGATGGAGACAACCGGCAACCCGACGGGCACGTCCTGGATGGTCCCGAATATCTCGTTAAACTGGACGGCCAAAATGGGAAGTTGCTGAATAAACAGCCCTGGCTGTCCAAAGAGGGGTTTGAATCCTATAACTACTGGAGCCGGAACTTTTTGACCATAGCCTATCTCGATGGTGTGAATCCATCCCTCGTCATGCAACGCGGAACCTATACCATCATCAAGACGATGGCAATGGATAAGTATCTCAAACCCGTTTGGTACTGGGAAAGTACAGGCAAGTATGAAAATTACAAGGGCCAGGGTATGCATGGCATCCTTACCGGTGATATCGATCTTGACGGCAGGGATGAACTGGTTATCGGAACCGCCGCACTTGACGACGACGGTACCCCGATGTGGAGGACAGGCCTCGGACACAATGATGCCGGCTATATTTCCGATATCGACCCGGACCATCCGGGCTATGAGATCTTTTATGGCATTGAAACACACCAGCCAAAGAATGGTGTCTGTCTTGTAGATGCCAGGTCTGGTAAGATCCTTTGGGGATACGAAGGAAAAACTGTACATGTTCATTCACAGGGAATGATCGGGGATCTGACCACAGAATATCCCGGAATAGAATGCTACGCCAGGGAAGCCAAGGGAGGCATAAATAATTTTCTCTACTCCGCACAGGGAAAAAGACTCTCCGACAAAGACCTGTGGGGACTCGATCCGAGGGCCGTCTGGTGGGATGCCGACGAGCAGAAGGAGATCTGTTATAACAACGATATCATAGAATACAACGGGGAAAAGGTCCTTCCAATAGAAGGTAATGTTATCCTCGTGGCAGATATCATCGGTGACTGGCGGGAGGAGATCATTACCAGCCTGCCCGGCGAACTGCGTATCTATTCAACGAACATCATAGCAGGTTCGAAAAAGATCTGCCTGATGCAAAACCACCTCTACCGGATGGCAGTGGCGGATGCTTCAATGGGTTATTACAGCGCTCCGCAAGTGGGCTTTAAATAGCAGTCAGAACCAGAAATTTGAAGCAGCTTTTCTTTACGAATCCTGTGAAACCTTATGTGCATTATTGATAAGGTTTGAAATTGAGGTTTGATATGGTTTGAAATGGTTTGAAATGGTTGATTTTTGGATAGATGACAATTCAATCAATAAATCAACAAATCACCAGATCACCAAATTCTTCGGGCGTAACCTCTGATTACCTGCCCTGGCTGTTGATTGGTATTTGGCTAAGGAGTGTTATTTCATCAGGTCCTGAATAATTATACTGGTAAAGCCCCCCGCTTCCGATCATCATTAAAATTCCGTCATACGGGATCACATCGAATGCATTCACATCGGCAAACCATGCAATCTTGACCAGGTTATGCGGATCTTCTGCATTATAAACCTTCAGTCCGGCAGGCCCGTCACAGATAAACAGCGTATTCCCGTCCACCCCCAGTCCGTAAGGTTCCTGCATAGGGTAGGACTGTTTCCATTTCGGTGCGGTAATGTTTGAAACATCGATGACATCCAGCTGGCTGGTAGCTTCGCCACAAAGATTTCCGGCGCGGAGCGTTACATATGCATAGTTGCCTTCCACAACGACGGGGTCGCAGCTCCGGATATGATTGTAGGATGAGAGGTAGCCGGGACTCGAAGGATTGCTGAGATCGTAGATGATCATGCCGGTCTGCGTCCCGAAAAAAAGTTTGTTCCGGTACTGGAAGACGGTCTCCACTCCCCACCCTACGGACTGGTCAGATACCAGTAGTGGCCTGGAAAGATCATCGATATCAAATGCCTTGAGATTATACTGGTCGACAGTATACAGGAAATTATCGTAGATGGTAAACCGCGCCATGGAACCGCCAACACCCACGGAGGCAGAACCGGATTCGCCACCGGAATAACTCACCTTGCTGTTCACCGTGGCCATGTCAAACATCATCATACCCCCATCCAGGAACCGTGTGCCGGGTTGCAGGGGTTCCACTTCTTCCTCCACAATTTTTGTCTCCCAGCCCACCACTATACCTTTGCCGGCATCGACCGCGGCAAATGGCAGATCATTCTGTATCTGAAGTGGCGGAAGGGAATAGGGAAAGATACTATCCACTCTTCCTGCCTCCCGGATATTATGTATATCACTGATATTCAATGCTACAAGATCGGTAAAACTGTCGGCAAAAAGAATACTGTCCTTTACCGCCATGTCCACATTACCGGGGATCTCGATGAAGGATATGATTTTCGGAGCTTCCGGATTGCTGTTGTCGATGACATGTATTCCTTTCAGCGATTCGTTAATAAAGATATAGTGCCCCTGGAAGTAGATCTTTCCGGGTTGGGTGATATCCTCAGAACCTGTAATCTTCACCGATTTCCTGAATGCCTGTACATCCATATAGACCGGAGAATTGACAGCGTACCTATCGGTGATCTTTTCCTTACAACCGGCAAGTGTGAGCATCAAAAGGCCGGTAAATGTCAGATTCCTGATTGTTTTTTTCATGGGTTCAAGGGTTTGTTTTCGGATAGATGGATATTCGGGCAAAGAAGATGCGTTGGCCTGAAAAAATATTCATGACGCAACGGTTTGGCCCTGCCTTGCATCATAAGTAAACATACTCCTGCCAATGAATCCTGTTCACCGCACCGGAATTACTTTCGTTATATTTTTCCTTTTCGTCATTAATGCATCAGCCCAGCATAAGGAAGATGTCCTTTACCTTAAGAACGGAAGTGTGATCCACGGCCTGATCCTGAACGACAGTGTCCGGAACAATATCCGGATCCTCAATCATGCAGGGGATATCCTGTCCTTTGAAGCTTCCATTATAGATACGATCAGGCATGAAAAGCCCTTTGAATATAAAGCCTTTGTCTTTAACCGGAGGGGATCGGAATTCAATCTGAACGGGGCACTCCTCATTCATTCCGGAAACCATAACATAGGCAAAACGGTGATCCCCGGGATAAGCGCAGGCTATGGGTATCGTTTCCAGCCTTACTTTACAGCCGGAACGGAATTAGGCATTGAATTTTATGAATGGCTCCAGATCCCGGTTTCCGTCTTTGTCAGGTTCCGGATGTCACAAAACACGGTCTCCCCTATTTTTTATTTTAAAACCGGTTATTCTCTGCCGGCCGAAAAAAGAGATGCCGACTGGGACTATTCCTATACAGGAAGCGGCGGTCCGCTTGCCATTGCCGGGATAGGCGTCGAGAAGATCCTTAGTGAGAACGCCTCCTTCAACTTCAGCTTTTCATGGAATTACCAGGAACTGAACTATCATCTTCTTCCAAGGCATCAGTGGGTCCGGGAACGTGACCGGACAGAAACATATAACCGGTTCAGGCTGACCCTCGGATATGTTTTTAAATGAAGAGCCTTCCCGAAAAATTCCTGCGGAAGATTTTAAAAAAAAATGATATTATTTAAATCAAAATTATTTCAAATATTTTGTATATTTGAATAACGATCTGAATATGAGCCTATTTAACATAAATTTTCACGCTTAATTTTTCTTAGTCCATATTTTTAAAGCATTTCGGCTTTTCATGCTATGTTCAGTTTTACTTCTGGAAAATGAACATATTAGATAAATTTTTTCAGCCAGGAGGACAATTCTCATTTTCTCCACGGCCAAAGCCCGATGAAACGAATATAAAAAATTAATGTAAGTTTGCCTGCTTTGTTTCCCCTAACCTGAGATTAACATGAAGTCTGATCTTAAGAAGATCATCCTGATCACACCCATGCTCCAGCCCTACCGGATAACTTTTTACCGGAAGCTTTCACAAGCTCTGGCTGGAAGAGCCGAGCTTATCGTTTACCACGGAACTAAGAAAAAAGAAGACGGGCGTCCATCCTACACCGGAAAGGTTTCCTTCAGGGAAAAGGGGTTTCCCATCAGGCTTTTCATAGTTTTCCGGCTACATTTCGTGGTTAATTCAGGCATGTACCGGAGTCTGAGAAAAGATGATCCGGACCTGGTCATTATGCAGGGAATAAGCGGCGATCTTTCCCTCAGGAAGATATCAAAGTGGATAGCAAAGAAGAAAAAAAAACTGGTATTCTGGACCTGCGGCTGGGAACCGGGACGCGCCAGGGGGCCGATGATGACCCTCAAAAACAAGCTTGCCTTCCTTTTCTTCTCCAGGGCTGATTTCCATCTGACATACAGTACGACGGCTACGAAATATTTGGGATCCATAGGAGTTGATCCCGTGTTGATCGAGACATGCTTTAATGGTATTGAAACGGACGGGCTCATTGAAGAATCTCCCTCGATCCTTGATCAAAGCTATAAGATAAGAAAAGATCTTAAACTGGATCCTTTCGTTACTTTCCTTTATGTTGGAGGACTGATCCCTGAAAAAAGGATCGACCTCCTGCTGGATGCATTTACGGAACTGAGGAGAAAATATGTTAACATAAAGCTGGTTATAATCGGTGACGGACCTCTCCGGCATCTTATTGAAGAAAAAATAAAAGAATCGCAAGACCCCAATATTCTTTACCTGGGGAGGATCATCGAGGGGGTGGATCCCTATTTCGCTGCTTCTGACTGCTTTGTTCTGCCGGGTACAGGCGGACTCGCCCTCAACCAGGCTATGTTCTGGGGGAAAACCTGCATTGCAGGGAAAGCGGACGGTACCGAAGACGACCTGGTGCTTGAAGATCTGACGGGTTACCGCTTTAGGGAAAATGATCTCCGAAGCCTAATGGAAGCCATGGAGAGAAGGATCAATGAGAGCCCGGAAAACCTTTTAAAAATGGCATCTGCTTCCCGTGAATTAATAATGGGTAAAAGTAATGTCAACCAGATGGTGAAAATTTTTTCAGAAACATCAGACCGGTTGCTATTCCCGGAGTTACAGGAAGGAAAACCCAAAAAAGCGGCTATCATGCCCTAATCTGATAATATGAAACATTGACAACCTGCCGGACGTATCTAATACTGCCCTTCCGGATAGTAATAAGCCTTTGGTTTACATTAAGAAAATAAATGAGTTATCATGAAATACCAATTATCCAGTTCCTCGTTGTTCGGTGCCCCCCTTTCGTATTTGCCTGAAGATAAAAAGCTGATGATCAATACGATCAATGCACATTCATTCAATATGGCACAAAAGGACAGGATTTTTGCCAAAGCTCTTGGCACCTCCGATATCCTGTTGCCGGATGGCATCAGTGTCGTATATGCATCACGTTTTCTGAAAGGCTCAAGGCTGAAGAAGATAGCGGGAGCAGATCTCTTTGAATACGAGATGCGAAGGCTGAACCTCAACAGCGGCAGCTGTTTCTTTCTTGGATGTGATGATTCTACATTAAAAAGGATCACCGAGAAAGCGGCTTTGGAATTCCCAAAAGTGAAAGTTCATTCCTTCTCCCCCCCTTATGTAAAAGAATTTTCAAAGGCAGATAATGCCAGGATGATTAAAGCGGTCAATTTGTATAATCCGGATGTATTGTTCATAGGAATGACGGCACCTAAACAGGAAAAATGGGCATATGAGAACTTTGATTCCCTGGCGGCAAAAAGAATCTGTTGTATCGGAGCTGTCTTCGATTTTTATGCAGGAAATAAAAATAGAGCACCCCGGTGGATGATCTACCTGGGTCTGGAGTGGTTCTCTCGGTTTATCAGTGAGCCCGAGCGGTTATGGCGCCGTTACCTGATCGGTAATACTTTATTTATTTGGCTGATCATCAGGGAAAAAATCCGTGTCGTGATCAAGGATATCAGACGGTCCTCACGGAGAAGAAAACTCGCCTGGAGAACCACCCATATCTGATTTGACTGTCATTTTAGAAGATCAGGAGTTTGCACTTAACAAGTTTGTTTAATAACATAAGCCTGTGTATCCCAAATTTCAACAATGGGTTCAGGTCGGCTTGCGAAAAATTCATCAAATGCTTTCCTGACTCCTGGCGTTCTCGTATCATTGTAATCATGCGTTAAAATTATTCCTCCTCTTACCATCCTGGGATAGAAAAATTCTAGAAATGACTGGGTACTGGAATAAATATCCGTATCATTGTTCACGAAACAAAACCTCTTATCACTGATCGTGGTAGCCGTCTCCGGGAAATAACCCTTGTAAAGATAAATGTTCTCAAATCCGCTGAGCGTCATTTTAACCAGCTCCATAGAAGTATTATTCATGTCCCCTTCGATCATATTTTCATCGTAGGATTTATCAGGTTTTGGCAATCCTTCAAAGGTATCGAACAAATGCAGGGGCTTGTCGCCTTTTACACTGGAGATTATCTTTGATGAACCTCCCTGGTATACTCCCACCTCGGCCATCTCTCCCTCTAGCTTTGCCGCTTTTTTAGCAAGATTATGCAGATTTATCATTTCCCGCACAGACATAAGAACACTAGGCCCTTTGCCTGAATATTTTATATTCATAACCTCGTTCAGCAGGTTCCTGTCCCTGCATAATTCATTTCTGTCGATCTCGAATGCCCGCAAATAATCTTCGGGGTACTTTTCATAGGCAGACATAGGCTTTACCGCAAAAAAGGATAAAAACCAGGACTTCCTGGTCAATTTATATCCTTTCCAGTCCTTCCTTTTCGGAAAGTTTACAATTTTTCTGATGGTTCTGTTCATAATGTATTCGAATGTTATTTTTTTCTTCTGACCGGGTAATTAAAGGCCGAACTGCCAGGAGAGGAATGTCGACCTGTCTTTTCGTTGAGCAGTAGTGCGGTTATGGAAGAGATGCCTGTACTTATGAAAACCGCGGATGATTGGGATCTTTTGCTCCCCTTCATGGATTCAGGATGTATTACAGAGAGGGAGAATGGAGATTTTATCCTGTGCGTTTCCGGCAGGATTTATTATATGGACACTCCTTTTAATACAGGGATTACTGGTTTCCGGTATATGATTCGGATTCATGCCCATTATTGAAGATTTGTCAGGTTTTTTTCTGTCGCTTACTCTGGCCCGGTCGTTCAGGGTGAAGTTATTTACAATTAATTATTTACATACCTTCCGGCCCATCCATAGCAGTAACATAATATCCTTGGATAGGTTCAAAAAGGGAGCGTCTAAAAAAAATTATTCCTTTTGAATACAGGACTTCCGGGATATCAGTCCCCGACGACAGGTAGGATTAGGTAAATACGCAGATAGAAATCAATGCTTAACCCGTTTATTATCAGGTCTGTTACCCGCGAAAAAATTTCGGATAAGCTGTAAAAAATGCGGGGCTGATTTACTCCTCGAGACAGGAGTTTCTTTTTCCTTTTTATACAGGCTGATCATTTCTTTTACTTCGGACGAAAATATAACACTCATACCCTCCTCTCCTATGCGTTTCCGGAATCTGACCAGTTCGGACCTGTTGCAAGGCGGAAGGTATTGTTGATAGATTTCCCCGCAGAAATACTGGATATTTGGATTTCCGAGCCAATCCGTTAGAATGCTTTCATCGGTCTTTCCCAGAAGAGCCTTCAGGATGAGCAACCCTGCAATTTTTCTGACCGGAATGGCTCTTCGCCCCTTATCAGGTGAATAATGGATGCTTAAAGCTGAGGTAATTCTGTCCCAGTTGATCTGGCCGGAAAGCCGGACCAATTCATGATCCTCTCTGATCTGATGCCGGAGGGGAATTTTGAATATCTCCAGCTGGGGCGACTTATTAATCCGACCGATCATGAATATGACTTTGCGTAAAGTTCCGGAATTTCATGAACATTAAACATCTGGATATCAATTATTTTTCAACAAAAAACTGTTCATATCTCCGGCCCTTGCAGCTCCGCCATCACATTCCGTGTATCCTCTTAAAAACAGAGATATTCCCTTTCGAATTCCGGATTTTGAGTTCATTCCCGGAAAGGGAAACAATTTTGTATAAACCCGATTTCATGAAGAGAGTGTCAGTAGTTGCTTTTCCCGTTGTGAGCAAAAGGGAATCACCGGCAAGATTCCATGTCCCAGCTGCGACTTTATGGATGCCCTGAGACATTGTATTTCCAATAAATCCTCCCGATTGTAATTGAGATTCATAGGTTTTGTTCTTCCTGAAATTAATATTCTCCTTGTAATAATCACTCAGAGTCCCCTGCCAGTGTCCAATAAGTGCGCCCTGATAATCATGCTTCCCCACGGGTTGATCCGTGAATCTGCATGTACTGAGAAGTGTCAGGATAAAAAAGACATTTATATAAAAGATAATGTATCTCATGAAAAATCTCCAACACGACATGAAGTCATGAATACCTTTCCGGCTGTATTTTTAGTCAATTTGCGTATCATTTTTTCTTCCGGGTAGGGACAATGAATAAGGGTATATCGGTCTTTTCGAGAATTTCCTCAGTAACACTTCCGATCAGGATCTTTTCGAGCCATCTCTGGCTGTGGGTACCAACCACAATGAGATCGGCTTTAATTTTTTTAGCTGCATCAAGAATGGCCGTGGCATCATCACCTTCTCCGATAAAGGTTTTAATCGAAGGATCTCCAAGATGTTTCCTTGTTTCATTCAGAAAGCGCTCGGCAGCCTGTTTAAGGGCATCGAGATTTAGATACGGCAGAGCCCCGACATCATTGAAGCCGGTAAAACCCATTACCGGTGAATATTCCCTGGATGTATAATAAATTGCATCGGCAACTACATGAAGAATGGTCACCTCCGCATTCATAGATTTGGCAAGAGAATACCCGGTTTCAGCGACCTTCTGCGCGGTGGGATCATAATCGAGAGCTATTAGGACGTGGTTCATGGTTGCAGCCCGGGGAGCCGGGCCGGTTGATTTTTTAGTCATGATAGTTGAGTTTATAATACAAACCGGGGAGGACAACTCCTTCCCGGTATTTGAAAAGCAGGAAGATGCGGGATACCCTGATCAACCCTTTCATAGCATGTTAGCCTCAGTCGCCCCAGTCATCCTCGAGATCCTCATGATTTTCACCTCCCAGGCTATAGTAATCATTTTCTTCATCGTCAAGACCATAATCCTCATCTTCCTCATCTCGCTGAGAGCCAGGAACATCCAAGTCACTACCCGTTTCCAGATCTTCAAAATCCTTCTCGTTTGCCTTTCTGAATACCTTCTCCTTTTTCTTGTTTTTAGCTGGATTCTCAGGACTTATTTCCGCCTTTTCTTCTTCCTGATTATATATATCCTCACGTTCGGGACTTTCAGGGTATCCCGGAAGATACTCCCCGGCACCCTTTCTCGGTATTTTCTTATTTTTTTCCATTTTTTGTGGTTTCCTGTGAAACAAAGAAGGCCTGATTTAGTTTTGAATTTCCATCAAAATAAATGTGTCTCTCACCGTGAAGCTTCTTACACACATGTGAAATTATGTCACCAGAATACCATCTTCATTTGAGGTATTCCCGCAGATTCTGTTTTCTGCGGCGGAGCTATACCGGCATTGCGGGCCTGTACATTATTTAGGCCGCAATGGCACAGTATTTTCATCCTTTAAATTAACCGGCTTGCCGGTTGAAAACCGAAAATATCAATCTCTGAATCTGGTGTTAAAAGGGCAACTTCATGTCAGGAATGAATTCCTTTAGCGCCTGTTGCTCTGGAAACCTTGATTGAATAAAAATGATAGTAAAATTTAAAAAAATACAGATTATGAAAAGGTTTAGTTTAATAACGATGTTATGTGCCATAAGCATGGGAATTTTTGCACAGAACAAAATGACAGATGGCAAAGAAAAAGAAAATATGCAGGGGAAGCAGAATAAGGAATATAGAACGAACCCTGATAATTCAACATGGAAAGATTCCAAAACGAATAAATTTGTGAAAAAAGCCATGATGGATGGAATGATGGAAAGACAACTCGGGATGATGGCCCAGGAAAGGGGTAACTCAAAAGAAGTCCGGGACCTGGGTATGATGCTTGCAAAGAATCATGCCGATGCCGATATGAAATTGCAGAATATTGCAAAGGATATGAATATCAATGTACCCGAAAAACTTGACCGGGAGCATAAAAAGAAGCTGGATGAAATGAAAACGAAATCGAGTAATGAATTCAGCAGGGAATTCGTCAATATGGTGATCAAAGACCATAAGGAAGACATCTCCAAATTTAAAAAGGCCGGAGAAAATGTCGCGAATGATGAACTTGATAATTGGATCGATAAAAATATCCCGGTACTCGAGAAACACCTGAGTTCTGCCCAGGATATTCAGAAAAATAAAGATAAACAAAGTGATTGATAAGTACTTGCAGGTCGCGGTTTGTCCCTGTGGTAGTATGAGGAGCAGAGACAGTCGCGTCCTGTATCTGCTAATATCCCTATTTGGTATCAGAAAGAAAACTCGACAACCCTTCGACTTCGCTCAAGGACCGGTCAATTCGATGAACGAAGAACTTTTCGGATGGTGGTAAGGCAGGCCAAAGGCCTTTCATAAGAAAACCATTGAATTTTAGATTTATACATAAGGGCCTTTGGCCTGCCTTACCACCATCCGAAAAGTTCACCCTCTTGAATGAAGTCGCCGGTCCCTGAGCGAAGTCGAAGGGTTGTCGAGTTTTCTTGCAAACACTATTTATCGAACATTGTGTGGAAAGCAGGAAATAGCAATTGGGGAAAAATTTCATCAAAATCCCACATCTCTTTTACGGAAAGCACTCCTGTTTTCTGAGGTCTTTAAATGCTTCACTCGTCATAATCAATAAATTCGGAGGGTTTTCGATAGTGATTTTAATTTTGGCACAGTTTTAAGAAAAGACGAAGATATAACCTAACCAATGGAAATGTTTGGATTTAGAAATAAAGACTGATCTTTCTCAGAGTGCAACGAAATATGACCATCAATGCCGAAAAAAAGAGCTTAAAAGGAGAGAAAGGAGGGTGATTAATAATTAACTAACGTGCTCTTTAACGGTAAAATACCATTTTTTTATTGAAAATATAAAGGTAGGGAAACCACCGTGTGGTTTCAAACAGATTGTTGAACAATAAATAAATATGCATTATGAAAAAGCTTAGTTTAATATCATTTGTTATAGGTTTGATGTGCACCTCAGGATTTGCACAAGTGACCCACAGTTATGATACCATCCACCAGGATACGAGTAAGTATCACTCAAGAGACTATTCGAGATCCAATTCAAAGTCTGACTCCAAAACATATGGTCAGCAAACGAAAACATATGGTCAGCAAACGAACCAGAATGTGGATGAGTTGGTAAAAACTGTTGCAGAAAATGGTATGCTTTCCGTTAAACTCGGTCAGCTTGCCCAACAGAAAAGCAGTTCCCAGGAAGTAAAAGATCTTGCACGTAAAATGGTTGATTATCATACCAGTGCAAATCAGAAACTTCAGAATATTGCAATGGGTATGAATGTAGATGTGCCTCAGAAGCTGGATCAAAAAGATCAGCAACTTATCGATCAGTTGAGCAAAAAGTCAGGTGATGAATTTGACAAAGCTTTTCTGGATAAGACTATTCAGGATCAGCAGGAAGATATCTCAAAGCTGAAGCAAGCAAAACAGGACCAGAAAAGCTCCAAGAACCAACAACTTGATAACTGGATTGACAGCTCTCTGCCTGTAATACAGCAACATCTTCAGATGGCCCAGGGTATCCAACAAAAATCCGGTGGTAGAAACAGCGATATGAATAATGATCGGGATATGGATAACGATCAGGATATGAATAACAGCAGACAGAATCGCGAAAATACCACCACACCGCCTCAGAAATGATCCGGTTTTCCATTGGTAACACAGGTTTTTTATTTAAAGATAAACCCTTGCAATACGAATAAATTGCAAGGGTTTATTTTTTAATGAATGAGGCCTGGTTAACTTTATCTGGCTTAAACCCGTACAAAGAATTTTAGCTTGTTCATAAAATTTTATTAAATGTGCCAATTAAAATGGTTACCTTGATACAAACAATGTAAAAAATCTATATTATTGCATAAAATATGCATTGATCACGAAATTAACTTTGACATGCATATGCATCTGATCCATTGATTGTTACAGATATGATATTTTTCGAAATGAAGCTTTTTTCCACATTATTAATTCATGAAATCAGAAGAAAAGAATGTCATGATTTCTGCTTCAGGTGAGGCTGATGTTCAGGAACCTCCGAGCACACCCTTCCTTTTGGCAGAAAACCCAGCCTCTTTAGAAGAGCAACTACAGGGTTTTCAACCGATTAACGAAAAATCTAACCTTTTTCTTAAAACGTATTTTCCCGGGACAACAATCCGGGAATGGAATAATTGGCAGTGGCAACTTCGCCATAGTTTCTCATCCCTCAAAGCCCTGGGTACCTTTCTCAGATTATCGGATGAAGAAATGATGGTTTCCTCAGAAAATAACATAAATCTTCCTGTCCGTATCACTCCTTATTATGCAAGTCTCCTGAACAGGGATGATCCTGGTCATGCGCTTCGTCGCACAATGGTGCCAGTTTTCAGTGAATTAGTGCATTCGCCCGGTGAGCAACCCGATCCGTTAAATGAGCATCAGCATAATTCCCTGAATTGCCTGGTACACCGTTATCCCGACCGGGTCCTCTTCCTGGTAACCAATTTCTGCAGCAGTTACTGTCGCTATTGTACCCGTTCCCATATGGTGGCCGATAAGAAAAATTCCCATGCCCTGCGAACGGACTGGGATGAAGCCCTTGAATACATAAGGAATCATTCTGAAATCAGAGATGTCCTGCTCTCGGGCGGCGATCCTCTTACCCTGCCGGATGAGAAGCTGAAATATCTGCTAACCGGATTGCGGGCGATCCCTCATGTGGAAATTATACGCATCGGGACCAAGGTGCCCGTTGTGCTGCCTCAAAGGATTACCCCTGCCCTGGTCAGGATGTTCCGAAGATTCCACCCGTTATATCTCAGCATACATTTTACACACCCGGAAGAGATCACCCCGGAAGTAAGCACGGCGTGCAACAGGCTGGCCGATGCCGGAATTCCTATGGGCAGCCAGACCGTATTGCTGAAAGGGATAAATGACGATCCGCAAGTATTTAAAAAGTTGATGCACGAATTACTTAAGATCCGGGTGAGACCCTATTACCTTTACCAATGTGACCCGGTCCCCGGATCCGCCCACTTCAGGACCCCGGTGGCAAAGGGCATTGAGATAATCCGCTCGCTCAGGGGTTTTACCTCCGGGTATGCAGTGCCTCATTTTGTAATCGATGCCCCGGGAGGCGGGGGCAAAATCCCCATGCTGCCCAATTATTTTTTAGGTAAAAAGAAGGGTGATATCATTCTCTCTAACTACCAGGGGAAACAATATACCTACCCCGATTATATGTAATCCACAAAGGAGGAAGTCTTTGTGTTGATATTTTTTAAAATATTGACGAATTGAATAATTGTACTGGAGAAATGAAAACAGGAATCACATATGATCTACGCACCGATTACCTCAGGCAGGGATTCAGTGCAGAAGAAACGGCTGAATTTGACAAGGAAGAAACGATCGCAGCCATTGAGCATGCTTTGAATATACATGGCTTTGAAACGGAAAGGATCGGGAATGTACGGCAGCTGGGAAAAGCGCTGCTTAATGGAAAACGCTGGGACATCGTGTTTAACATCTGTGAAGGGATGTATGGCATTGGAAGGGAAGCCCAGGTCCCGGCCCTACTCGATGCATGGAATATCCCCTATGTTTTCTCAGGTCCACTGGTGCTCGCTCTCACCCTTCACAAGGGAATGACAAAAAGCATTATCCGGGATGCAGGGATTTCAACAGCCGATTTCAGGGTTGTGAGAACACCGGAGGACGCAGATCGCATTGACCTCCCTTTCCCGCTCTTCGCAAAACCGATCGCAGAAGGAACCGGTAAGGGGATTGACGGAAAATCCTTCATCCGCGACCAGAGTCAGCTGAGACAGGTTTGTAACCAGTTGCTTGAAAAGTTCCGGCAGCCTGTGCTCATTGAAGAATACCTCAGCGGGCGGGAATTTACTGTCGGCATCGTGGGAACCGGACCGGATGCCAGGGCTGTGGGGACAATGGAGATCATCTTAAGGGACGAGGCTGAAAAAAATGCCTATTCTTACCAGAATAAGGAAAATTACGTCGACCTGGTTAATTATATAAAAGCTGGCGGACAGGAGGCGCTTGAATGTGAGGAGCTAGCCGTCGATGCCTGGAGAGCACTGGAATGTGAAGATGCCGGCCGGATCGACATCCGCTATGATTCCGCCGGGAAGGCATGTTTCATAGAAGTGAACCCGCTGGCGGGCCTCAATCCAGTACACTCCGATCTTCCTATCCTCTGCGGACTTAACGGGATCTCCTATTCAAGTCTCATCCGGATGATCATGAATTCAGCCATCCGGAAAATAAAACCGCAGCCTGCCACAAAGAAAAGGACAGCATCTGTTTCCTGAACATGAAGTGCATGAATTACCCTTATTAACTGTTGATCATGATGAAGAAGGCCGTTATTTTGATGAATGAGCTGTCTGATAGTCCCACGCCCGATGAACTTGATGTCCTTGATCAGGCATGCGCCGTGGAAGAGGCCCTGGAAGAACTGGAGATCGAAAGTAACCGCATGTTCATGGACCTCAATCTCAGGGATTGTTCCCGGGCGTTAAAAGTTCTCTCACCCGGGATTATCTTTAATCTCGTGGAAAATACCGGCGGGCGGGCCGATCTCATCTGGGTGGCCCCCGCTTTCCTGAAGTCCACCGGCATTCCTTTCACCGGTTGCAGTCCGGAAAGCATCCTGCTGACTTCCAACAAGCTTCTGGCCAAGAAGATCCTTAAATCGGCAGGTATCCCTACACCTGAATGGTATGAAGCCGGCCGTGCCGTTCCTGCACGAGCAGGGAAGAAATTCATTATTAAACCGTTATGGGAAGATGCCTCGGTAGGAATAACTGACAGAAGTATCTTTAACGGCACTGATCCGGAAATCCTGAATGATTTCGCTGCAAAATTCGGACGGGAATATTTCACTGAGGAATATATAGCTGGTCGCGAATTCAATATTTCCCTTCTTTCGGGTGAAAACGGACCGGAAGTACTTTCCCCGGCGGAAATGACCTTCACGGGGTTTCCCGCCGGTAAGCCCCTGATCGTGGGTTATGCCGCAAAATGGGACGAAAGTTCTTTCGAGTTTGAAAATACCCGCCGTACCTTTGATCTGCCGGCAAGCGATGCCTCACTGACAACCCTGTTGAAAAAGATCTCCCTCGAATGCTGGGAGCTTTTCAACCTATCCGGTTACGCGCGGGTTGATTTCCGCGTGGATGAAGAAGGACGCCCATGGGTACTCGAGGTTAACGCCAATCCTTGTATTTCTCCCGGATCAGGTTTTAATGCAGCCTGTGAAAGATCAGGCGTCAGTTTTACTGCCTGTATCGGCCGGATTATGGACCAGGCTTTAAAAGATCAAAATGGATATAACCTACCGGAATGAAATTGTTCCCGGAGACCCGGAGACTGTTGAAGAAATCATCCGCTCCACGGGTTTCTTCAGGGAAGATGAGATCAAAGTGGCCCGTGAACTGGCGGAAGAAAGACTGACCAAAGGACCGGCAAGCGGTTATGAATTCATTTTTGCCGAAAATAACGGAATTACAATTGCCTTCACATGTTACGGACTTATCCCTTGCACCCTGTCCAGTTATGATCTTTACTGGATTGCGACCAGCCAGGAATTCCGGAACAAGGGCATCGGCTCACTTTTGCTTGCCAAAACTGAGGCTGCCGTAAAAAAAGCAGGAGGGCGGGCCTTATATATCGAGACATCATCCAAAATCCAGTACGAATCCACGCGGGTTTTTTACCTGAGGCACGGCTATTCCCTTAAAGCGGAACTAGAGGATTTTTATGAACCGGGTGATAATAAGCTCATCCTCTCCAGGAAGCTTTAACACTGCTCCAATTTACGTCCACAAGCGGATATGTATTACCGGCCATGAATGGATTGTATAACAGGAAAACCATTTGAATTACGACATACAGGTTTCCCGGATATTTCTTAATTTGCAGGCAGAAATAAACCATAAAACCTGACCATGAAAGAAAAAAGTATCGAACTCCTTAACAAGGCCGTCGCTGATGAGCTGTCTGCGGTACACCAGTACATGTACTTTCATTTTCATTGCGACGACAGGGGCTATGACCTACTCTCCAACCTATTCCGGAGAACCGCCATCGAAGAAATGATGCATATCGAACTCCTGGCCGAAAGGATCTTGTTCCTGAAAGGCGAAGTCGAGATGTTAGCAGCTCACGAAGTTCAGAAGATCCGGGATGTGAGGGAAATGCTGAAATTAGCCCGCAGCATGGAAGAAGGTAGTGCGAACGATTATAATCTCTGGGCCAATGAATGTGCAGGAAATGCCGATTCAGCTTCAAAAAAAATATTTGAGCAACTCGTTGACGATGAGGAGAGGCATTTCGACCAGTACGATGTAGAGATGGAAAATCTTGAGAAATTCGGTGACAATTACCTCGCACTTCAGTCCATCGAGCGGAGTAAGAACCAGTCAGCTGCACCCGGGGGCGCAGCCTGATCCTGAAATAAGAAAAGGTTTCACCCGGATCAGCGATAAAAATGAATTTTTTTCATTTTTACCCGGTCCGGATGAAACCTCTTATTTAATAGTTCAAATTGCAGGACCATTTCTGAAGCGATCTGCCAAATCCATTTTTCACTTACCCTCAGGATAGCGGGAATGAAATAACTTCAGTAATGTTGCAAATAAACAAATAATCATTAAATAAATACCGGGATCGCGATTTTACCGGTACAGGAAATCATACCATCTGCCAGGGTACGATATAATCCATGCAGGGTTTGTTCTGTGCAGGCTCCTTCACCTTTTCTTCAGGTGCGGAATATAGTCTGCTCTCCGGCCAATAGCCATGGTATTTCTCAATGGTTTCCATCTCGTGCTCCAAACCACTGACTTCTTTCTCCATCTTGCGAATTTCAAAATGAAAATTCCTGATCTTTGATAATGATAATTCCTTTGGACTTTCCATAAGCGCTAAGTTTTTATGGTGCATTTCTCAAGTACACCTGTTCAACTTCTTCCTCGATTTTTCTGAATTGGAAAGTAAAATTACAAGGATTTGATGCTCTATGCATTAAGATCAGATTAAACTTTAATTAGGGAAATATTAATTTTTCATAGCAGAATAAAATCAGTTCTGTCAGGTAGAAAAAAAGGAATCTACGTATCTGATTCTTCATCATCCATTACATATCCCATTCCGATAACTGTTCTGATTAATTTTGGTGAGAATTCTTTATCGATCTTCTTCCGGATGGAATTGATATGCACATCAACCACATTCGTCCCGGAATTATAGGAACTACCCCATATGTGATCCATGATCTCAAGCCTGTCGAGCACTCTCCCCTTGTTTTTAGCAAGGAATTCGAGAAGCTTGTACTCAATAGCCGTAAGTTTGATCGACCGGTTACTGCGCCTGGCTTTCTTCGTCTGGGTATCCAGCTCAAGGTCGGATATGCGGATCATGTGTGAGATGGTTTTACCGGTAAACCTTCTTTTGAGCGCCTTGACCCGTACCTGCAGTTCCTTGTAGCTGAAAGGCTTCACAAGATAATCATCGGCACCGCATTCGAATCCCCTGACCTTATCCTCAATGGAATCAAGCGAGGTAAGCATCATTACAGGCGTATTTATCTCATTTTTGCGGATCTTTTCAAGAAGCACGAAACCGTCTTCTCCCGGAAGGATCACATCAAGGATGATGACATCATAATTCTTTGACATTACTTTTCTCTCCCCCGCTATACTGTCATATACCAGGTCAACCCGATGGCCGTCACTTTCCAGTCCCGTTTTCAGATAAAATGAGAACTTCTGATCGTCTTCAACAACAAGAATTCTCATGCTTTTTCCATTTTTAAATTATCATTATTCCTTTCCGGAAAAATTGATCGGTTTATTAAAAGTAAAACAATTTGAACCTCTAAAAGTTAAAAAAATTAATGCTCTTATTTTTAATCCCGCAATCTCAGAAATTATACATATCTATTTATTGTAAATTATTAATTATCAGTGCGGAAATTATATCCGATGCCTATTCAGTATATAGTTTCCCATAAAGTTTCCCGGTCCGGAAATTCAAAAAATAAATATTTATATTTTAAAAAAATTAATTCAATCTTCATTTTGATAAAAAAGTTCACTGGTAGAAATGTAGAATGATGTATGAGGGAATTTCACCACAGATTTCTCAGAAAAATGTTTGAGATTGTTTGAGGTGGTTTGAAATGGTTTGATATGGTTTGATATGGTTGATATGGTTTGATATGGTTTGATATGGTTTGATATGGTTTGAATTCCATTCAACAAATCAACAAATCTCCAATTCAACAAATTCTTCGGGGAGTTTCACCACAGATTTCACAGATTATCACAGATTAGCTCCGTGATTATCCGCACAAATCCGTCAAATCCGCGTTCCTCTTCCACTTCACCAAATCAACAAATCTCCAATTCAACAAATCACCAAATTCTTCTGGATCCGCGTTCCTCTTCCACTTCACCAAATTACATCCACTTCAGCCACGTTCCATATTGCCCTTTTGAGGCTTCCATTTCCAGTCCCTGATCTCCGGCATATCCTGCCCGTACGTGCCAACGTAATTTCTATGATCGAACAGCCTGTCTCTCAGGAACTGTTTAACATAGGCCGCTTTAGAACCGAGTTGGGGCAGCCTGTCAATCACATCGCCGACAAGATGGAACCGGTCCAGGTCATTTTTTACCACCATATCGAAAGGGGTTGTGGTGGTGCCTTCCTCTTTATATCCTCTCACATGGAGGTTCTTGTGGTTAGCGCGCCGGTATGTAAGTCTATGGACGAGTTTGGGGTATCCGTGAAAGGCAAAAATAACGGGTTTATTGTCTGTGAATATCGCATCGAAATCCTTGTCGCTTAACCCATGTGGATGTTCACTTTGAGGCTGAAGCGTCATAAGGTCGACCACATTGACTGTCCTGATCTTCAGTTCCGGGAAGCTATCCCAAAGGATTTCTACGGCCGCGAGTGTCTCCACGGTAGGTACATCACCGGCACAAGCCATCACAACATCGGGTTCCTCCCCCCTGTCATTGCTTGCCCATTCCCAAATGCCCAATCCTGCCGTGCAATGCCTGATCGCCGAATTCATATCGAGCCATTGTAACTCCGGCTGTTTACCTGCAACAATGACATTGATATAATCACGGCTCCGGAGGCAGTGATCCATCACCGAAAGCAGGCAGTTGGCATCAGGCGGCAGATAGACCCGGATGATGCTGGCATTCTTGTTCACTACATGATCGAGAAATCCCGGGTCCTGGTGGGAGAACCCGTTATGGTCCTGCCTCCATACATGAGAAGTGAGAAGGTAATTCAGGGATGCTATCGGGCGGCGCCAGGGAATGTTCTGTGACACTTTCAGCCATTTGGCATGTTGGTTGAACATGGAGTCAATGATATGGATAAATGCCTCATAGCAGGAGAACAGACCATGCCGGCCGGTCAGCAGGTATCCTTCAAGCCAGCCCTCACAGAGGTGTTCACTGAGAACTTCCATCACCCTTCCTTCGTGAGAGATATTTTCATCACTTTCCAGAATCTCTGCCGTGGATACCCGGTCTGTGACATCAAAAAGATGGGAAAGCCGGTTTGATTCGGTTTCATCAGGTCCCACAACCCTGAAATTCTTTTCCTCACGGTTCAGTTCAATAACATCACGAAGAAAGGCACTCGCGATACGAGTTGCTTCCGCTTTATTTCCGCCCGGTTCAGGAATTTCGACAGCATGTTCCCGGAAATCGGGCATTTTCAGGTTTTTCAGGAGAATGCCGCCATTGGCATGTGGATTAGCCCCCATCCTTCGTGCGCCCTGAGGTGCAAGGGCCTTCAATTCAGGCACCAGAGTGCCCTTTTCATCGAAAAGTTCTTCAGGCTGGTAACTCTTCATCCAGTTCTCCAGTATCCGGATGTGGTCTTCATTTTCATATAAGGAGGCCAACGGTACCTGGTGCGAACGCCAGGTTCCCTCCACCTGTTTTCCATCCACCTTTACCGGCCCTGTCCACCCTTTCGGAGACTTGAAAAGGATCAGCGGCCAACGGGGTCTTTCCCGGAAACCATGTGAGCGGGCTTTTTCCTGGATATCCCGGATCTCTTCCATTACAAGATCAAGGGTCTCAGCCATCTTCCGGTGCATATCCTCAGGATCTTCGCCTTCAACCCTATAAGTATGGTAACCGTATCCGCTGAATAATTGATCGAGTTCTTCCCGGGGGATCCGGGCCAGCACTGTCGGACCGGCTATCTTATACCCATTAAGATGAAGGATCGGGAGGACGGCCCCGTCGTAAACCGGGTTCAGGAATTTATTGGAATGCCAGCTCGTGGCCAGGGGGCCTGTCTCAGCTTCCCCGTCTCCGATCACACAGGCAACAACCAGGTCCGGATTATCGAAAGCCGCACCGTATGCATGTGCCAGGGAGTATCCCAGTTCCCCGCCCTCATGGATGGAACCTGGGGTCTCCGGTGCAGCATGACTGGGGATACCGCCCGGAAAGGAAAACTGGGTAAAAAGCTTCTTCAAACCTTTCTCATCCTGGGTGATCTCCGGATATAATTCGGAATATGTACCCTCAAGGTAAGTATTCGCAACCAGGGCGGGCCCTCCGTGACCGGGTCCTGTGATAAAGATCATATTGACATCCTTTTCACGGATGATCCGGTTCAGATGAACATACAGAAAATTCAGGCCCGGAGTCGTGCCCCAGTGGCCCAGGAGCCTGGGCTTAATATGCTCCTTTCGCAGCGGCCTTTTCAAAAGAGGATTGTCATAAAGGTAGATCTGTCCCACCGACAGATAATTGGCTGCATGCCAGTATGCGTTTATTTTTTTTAACAGTTCAGGTGCTAAAGTATTTGCCATGTTTCCTGATTTTTAGATTGATTTCCATGCATCGGTGGCATATCGTCCGCCATTACCGGTTTTTTCAATGGATATACATACAGCACAGATGGTTTGTTTGAAATATGCCTGAATTTGGATGTAAGGAATTCCCAACAATTTTAAGATTCGTAGTGTTACCTGTATGTTTTACCAGTCAGCTATGCTTATTTTCTTCGGTACTTAATATTCATCCAAAATGAAGAAGATTATTTCCACGCCGGGCGCCGCTTCGGTAATATTGATCCGGCTCATGGTGGGCGCTGTCTTCCTCTCCGAAGGTCTTCAAAAATTTATCTTCCCGGACGCACTTGGCACCGGGCGATTTACTAATATCGGATTTCCGGATCCCGGAATTTATGCCGGCCTTTCCGGTACATTCGAGATCCTCTGCGGTATCCTTATCCTTGCCGGTCTGATGACACGGCCTGCCGCCTTTTTCATGCTTTTCAATATCTCGGTGGCCATCGTCGTCACCAAGATCCCCATACTGCTGGGCCATGCCTATGGCCCTTTCCATCTCAGGGAACTGAATCATTATGGATTCTGGCCTATGGCGCATGAGATCCGGACCGATTTCGCCATGTGGCTGGGAAGTCTTTTTCTTATCATTACGGGTGGCGGAGCATTGTCTGTAGATCGCTATCTCACGCTGCATTTAAAAAATAAAATACCAGATAAACCTGTCGATCCCGGCTCCCCCGGCGCTATTCCATGAAATGTATGAAAGGAGAGCCATACAAACGTAAATTAAAAAACAAATGATCATGAACGAGAATACAGACAAAGGAAATGTCAGGCGAAGGGATTTTCTCAGGAAGACTGCATTTATTCTGGTAGCAGGTACTGTCCCCTTGATCATCCCGGGATGTAATACTGCCGGTAAACAAAAGGATAAGGCGGAAAATAAGGAAGGTGAAGAACAAGGTGAAAATGAAAAGGGCGTAAGCCCCCCGGAAGACCTGATGCGTGAACATGGTCTCCTCAATCGGGTGCTGCTGATATATGAAAACCTGATCAGCAAGCTGAATTCTCAGGATGAATTTGATCCGGCCGTTCTCGTGGATTCTGCCGGGATTATCAGGAATTTTATCGAGGATTACCACGAGAAACTCGAGGAAGACCACCTGTTTCCGCGCTTTGAAAAAGCCGGCGTATTGACCAGCCTCGTGGATACCCTGCGGAAACAGCATACTGCCGGGCGGAATGTGACCGAACAGATCATAGGGTACGGTAATATGGGAATGATCAAAACTCAGGATAAAAAAGTAAAACTCGCGGGTTTGATGACCGAATTCATTAGAATGTACAGACCTCATGAAGCAAGGGAAGATACCGTTCTCTTCCCCAAACTCCGTGAGATCATCTCCCGTTCCGAATTTGATGCCATGGGTGAAGACTTCGAAAAGAAGGAACATGACATGTTCGGACAGGACGGATTTATGAATACAGTGGATAAAGTGGCTCAGATAGAGATCAAGTTGGGGATCAATGATTTGGGAATGTTTACACCCTGAGAGCCGCGGAATTGCGAATGGCAGCTCAAAAGTCTCCTTGAAAATTATCACTTTTAAGGTTCCCTGATCAAAGCCGAAAGGAATTTATAAATGCATAGCACATATATCGTGTAAATGGCTTTTGAGACAGCCCTGGCATTTCATATCATTAAAATATTTCAGTTCCCGGCAATTCGTCTAACCCCATGTCATCCGTGTTTCTCCTTGAATTTGCATTAATTCATTTAATTTACCGTCAAACCCTATCCTGTTTCCGTTGTTTATACTCAGAATGAAACGCGAGTCCCCGGAAATTACAATATTTTAATTAACCGGATTATTATGATACACCACCAGGCGCTTCAGGAATTGAACCAGTCAATACTACGGGCATGCACCGAAGAAGAAATCATCGATCTTGCCTTCCGTCACTTGAACGGAATATTTCATTGTCCCAGGTTGAGCATTGTCCAATTTTCAGGAGATAAGGCAATCATCCGGGGTATAAGGGGCATCCTGAATCCCGGTTTTAAAGCCGGTGACGAAGTAGCAACAGAACTTTTCGGAAATCCAGCCGAGTTGAAGAAATGGATTCCCCAGTTCGTGGATATTTCAACCGGGTTGAAAGACCTTCCTCCGATCCACGATGATCCTAGATTCGAAGGTATTAAGGCCTATTATGTCATTCCACTCATAGCCGACAGGACCCTGTTTGGAGTAATGAATATCAGCCTTCAGGATAATACGCCGCTCGACAGGGAGATCCTGGATCACATCAGGATAATCTCCTACTCGATAGCCCTGGGTCTGAACAAGGAAAGGCTGAACAGTGAGCTCAGGAAGAGTGAAGAAAAATTTCGTCACATACTTGAAAATCAATCTGATATGATCGTTCAGATTGATAGTGACGGAAGATATACCTATGTCAGCCCTTCCTTTGTAGTTTTTACAGGACTTTCCGAGGAGGAACTCACGGGAAGCTCCTGTTTCAGGCTGATCCTGGAGTCCGACAGGCCCATGTTCATTGAAAAAATGGAACAACTAAAACATCAACCTTATACCCTCGAACATGAAGAAAGATTGATGACCACAAGGGGTATGCGGTGGGTTTCCTGGTCAGATAAAGCCGACGTCGATCCCGGAGGGAATATCAAATCCGTCCAGGGAATCGGCCGTGACATTAGCGAATCACGGATGGCCGAAAAAAAGATGGCACATATGGCAGCCATCGTCACCTATTCCGAAGATGCCGTTATCAGCAAGGATCCCCAGGGTAGAATACTTACATGGAACAACGGCGCTGAAAAGATCTATGGTTATGACAGCGGCGAAATCATTGGGAGAAATATTTCGATTCTTGTACCCCACGACCTTGAAGGTGAAGAAAAAGAGATCATTAGCAGGATCATGGCCGGGGAAATCCTCGATCATTTTGAAACAAGGCGTAAGACTAAGAATGGCCGTATTATAAACATCTCATTGACGGTCTCCCCTATCTACAATAAAAAAAAGGAAATCATTGCGATTTCAACTATTGCAAGGGATATCACTGAGAAAAAGAAGATCGAAAAGGATTTCATAGAGGCCAAAAACCGTTCGGAAGAATCGGATAAACTGAAATCCGCCTTCCTGGCCAACATGTCGCATGAGATCCGGACACCGCTAAATGCCATTCTGGGCTTTTCCCAGCTCCTCACTGATGAAAGCCACGACCTGGCAACCCGAAACTTTTTCACGGAGCAGATCAATAAAGGATCCCAGGATCTTCTGCGGCTTGTTGAAAATATAATCGAAGCATCGAGGCTGGAATCCGATGCGGTAAAGATCAGGCCACAGGTATTCAATGTTAACGATAAGATACGTGAACTTTACATCGAAAACCTCCAATTCCATCCGCTTCGCAGGGACCATCTCATTGAATTCAATTTAAAGCTCCAAACGGATGATAACCTCGTCATCCTTGCAGATCTCGAAAAAATTCAGAAAATCTTCACCGAGCTCATCGATAATGCATGGAAATTTACGGAGAACGGATTTATCGAGATGGGAACCTGTGGCATTAATTCCTCCGGGATCTGCTATTATGTAAAAGATTCCGGGATAGGAATAAGCCCCGAACTCGGTGACAAGGTGTTCGACCGCTTTTTTAAGAATGAAACAAGCCGGGATGTTTTATACAGAGGCACCGGGATCGGATTGAACCTGGCCAAAAAATTTACAGAGCTTTTGGGTGGAAATATCATTTTCGAATCAGTGCCCGGAAAGGGTTCGACTTTCTATTTTACGCTGCCGGCACAAATTGAATCCAAGGGATTTGTTGTGGAAAACGAAAAAGTTGTTCTGCATGCAGAAACCAATGGTAAACCTCCAAAGCGGGTTCTGGTGGCCGAAGACGTGGATTCGAATTATTTCTACATTGAAGAGGTATTCGGATCTCACGGTATAACCACTCTCTGGGCAAAAAATGGTTCGGAAGCCGTGACCATGGTAGAAGAAGATCCCCTCCTGGATCTCATCCTGATGGACCTCCGCATGCCTGTAATGGACGGGTATGAAGCCACCATCAGGATAAAGGAGATCAACCCGGATATTCCCGTGATTGCACAGACGGCTTTTACTATGGATCGAGCCGAAGTTACAATGAAGAATAACCTGGAAAATTTCGATGACTACCTCACCAAACCCGTAAATCTCCGGACACTAAACCATGTAATCAAAAAATACCTGGCCTGATGTTACATGATACCGGGATTTTATACTTAGAAATGCTATTTTTGCATCCATTCTTCTAAACCAGGATCAATATACCTTCAATGAAACCAACCGGACCCGGCATACCGGATCTTTCAGCAGAGCTAAGTTTCCAGGCATCAAGGAGCAGCGGTGCCGGGGGACAGAATGTCAATAAAGTCAATACAAGGGTTGAACTCCGGTTTAATGTTGATGATTCGCAGAATCTGACTGAAAGTGAAAAACAGATCCTGAAAACAAAACTTCAGAACCGCATAAATAAGGAGGGGGAGCTTATCGTGGTCTCCCAGTCGGAAAGAACCCAGTTTAAAAACAGGGAAAAAGCGGAAGAACGGTTCTACAGCCTGATCATCAGGGCGCTCACTCCGGCTAAAGAACGCAAACCAACCCATCCGACAAAGGCTTCAAAAGAAAAAAGAATATCCGAAAAGAAGGAAGTGGCAGAAAAGAAAGCCCGGAGAAGAAACATAGCATCTCAATAATCCTGATCTAATTTCTCCGGGCGATGTATACATCAGATGAAAAAAAAGCCATTCGCGAAGAATTCTGGACACGATTCCGTTCCTATTCTGCCATACGCCGCCGCCAAAAGGGAAAACCTGCCAAATGGATCATGAACAATACCGGCATCCGGCAATTGAAACTGAAGTTTGAATTCCTTGAAAATTGCGCCAGCGTGGGTATTGAAGTGGAAACCCGGAATGATGACCGGAGGCTTGATCTTTTCGGTAAGCTGGAACAATTGAAAACCATTCTTTACGAGGCATTGGGAAGTGAAATGAAATGGGAACTGGAGCATCAGCTCGGGAATGGGAAATCCGTAAGCCGTGTCAGCCTGGAATTGCCGGGAGTGAATATTTATGACAGGGAAACCTGGGAAAGCGTATTTCCTTTTTTTTATAAAAACATGATGAGGATCGAATCTTTTTACGAAGAGTACCGTGATTTCCTCAAATTCGGAAAATAGATAGATTATGCCGCTCTCATGAGCCTTATCCGTCACACCGCCCTTCATCGGCTTTCCTGAATTGAATAGAATATATTTTACGGGCAAATAATCCCTTAAAGGAGTTTATTCCTTAATATATTTCCTAATTTTATAGAATGTTTAAATTTTAAACCAGATGGATTATGGGAAAAGGAGACATTAAAACCAGGAGGGGTAAATTTTTTGCCGGTTCTTTCGGAAAACGCCGGCCAAGACACAAAGCCAAAAAACCTGGAAGAATAGTTATAACCGCAGATAGCCCCGAAGAAACAAAGTCCGAAATTCCCGGTGTGCAGGGAGCAAAGCAGGAAGAGAAGGCCGTAACGAAGAAAAAAACGACGGCTAAAAATCCGGACGAAAAAGAAAATGAAGAAAAGAAGCCGGGGACGGAATAACCTTCCTCATTTTTTTATGATTTTTGTGAAAAGTTCGAAGGATGAATTTCGCTGTCCTGGATATTGAAACTACCGGAGGAAGTCCGAAATATGAAAAGATCACTGAAATAGCCATCTATATTCATAACGGGGTGGAGATCATTGATGAGTTTTCGTCGCTGATCAACCCCGAAAAGAACATCCCGTATTTCATCACCAGCCTGACCGGCATCACAAATGAAATGGTAGCCGAAGCGCCGAAGTTTTTCGAGGTGGCCCGGCAGATCGTTGAAATTACTGAAAACTGCATTGTCGTCGGCCACAATGTCCAGTTCGATTATGGTTTCATCCGGGAAGAATTCCGCCAGCTGGGGTATGATTTTCAGCGAAAAACACTATGCACCCTGAAGCTGAGCAGGAAACTCATCCCCGGGTACAGATCCTACAGTCTCGGCAAGCTTTGTGAGCAACTTTCCATTACCATTAACGGGCGGCACCGGGCCTGCGGCGATGCCTACGCCACCGTTAAACTTTTTGATATCCTCCGTGAGAAGAACAGACTCAACGGCAATGAGTTACCGCTGATGATCAAACCGGAAGGAAGGCTGAAAAACCTCAATGGTTTTCTCAAACCCGGAGATATCACCGATTTGCCCGCTGCTACGGGAGTGTACTATTTTCACGACTCGGAAGGCAATTTGATCTACGTCGGGAAAAGCAGGAATATCCATTCCCGGGTCCTCGGTCACCTGGGAAACCGTAGCAGTAAGAAGGCCACAGAGATGAGCGGCCGCATTGCCGGGATCTCCTATGAACTCACCGGCAGTGAACTGGTGGCCCTGCTCAAGGAATCCGAAGAGATCAAGAAGTTCAAACCCCGGTACAACCGTGCACAGCGGCGAACCCTTACCGCATGGGGCTTGTACAGCCACAATGATGAAAGTGGTTACCTCAATTTCAGGATCATCAAGACTTCATCCGAAAACCGGCTTCCCCATATCACCTTCAACAGCTCAAAGG
Organism: uncultured Bacteroidales bacterium; assembly: GCA_963771005.1. Classification (GTDB taxonomy): domain Bacteria; phylum Bacteroidota; class Bacteroidia; order Bacteroidales; genus DASQZK01. Next base: position 301,026 of record CAVYRO010000002.1, on the reverse strand, counting down.
AAGGAAAGGACTGGCTTGCCCTGCAGATTCAGAAACATTGGCTTTGCCAGAAGTTATCGGGGATGTACCAGACTGATGGCGCCTGCTTTCATTACAGCATCCGACAATGTAACGGAGCCTGTGCAGGCGCCGAAGCAAAATCGGTTTACAATGCAAGGGCAAAAAAAATGCTCGATTCGCTCGAACTCGAGGATGATAACCTGATCATGATCGACAGGGGCCGCACTCCCGATGAAAGAACGATTGTTCTCATCGAGAACGGTCATTACAAGGGATTCGGCTTCCTTGACACCTCCTCTTCCTATCTTCAGGTCGAAGATCTAAAAGCCTGCATTTCGGTTGCAGCCGATAACCGTGAGATCCGCCAGATCATCCGGAGCTGGCTCAGAAAAAACAAGATCGAAAAACTAATCCGGTTCTGACAGGAATAAAAAACAGGAAATAGGTGACCTGTCACGTTATAACGTCTTTTTTCAAAAGAATTCCAAAAAAGACTTTGCATAAAAACAATATTGATTTATCTTTGCAACCCGTTAAACAAGCAGATTCAGTAGCTCAGCTGGTAGAGCACATCCCTTTTAAGGATGGGGTCCTGGGTTCGAGCCCCAGCTGGATCACCTGACGGGACAAATTCGGATATATCGGGTTTGTCCCTTTTCTTTTTCCTCCTGTTTTATTGCCAGTTTGTGGCCATCCCCGCCATGTTGTACCTTGCAAAAGATGGACATGATTAATAAATATCTGATTTTTTTCATTTTTCTGTTCGCAGGCGAAATCATAAACGCTCAGATCCGGATTGTGATCTCCTCAGATTTCCCTCCGCCCGATGTATGCATGAGTGGCTGTGCTGCAAATCGTACGAGCGATCCGGATGATGTTCAGTCGATGGTACGTTTCCTGCTTTATACAAATGAATTTGATGTTGAGGGTATGGTGGCTTCGTCAGGCACTTTTGCCAATGTGGCAAATAAGCAAAATATGCTTGACATTGTTGAACTGTATGCCAAAGTCTACGATAACCTGAAAAAGCATGATCCAAACTATCCCACTCCTGAATATTTATCTTCAGTCATTTTTCAGGGGCGTCAGGGTACCTGGGGCGGTACGGTAAGTAATAATATCGGGGCCGGGAAAGACAGCCAGGCTTCTGATTCAATTATCAGTATTTTGGATAAGCCTGATAATCGTCCGGTATGGTTTTGTTTCTGGGGCGATTGCAGCAATTTAGCCCAGGCAATCTGGAAAGTACGGAATACCCGCACGGATGCTGAATTGCAGAAATTTCTTGCAAAGATTCGAATCTACCAGGTTGCCCATCAGGATGATACCATTGATTGGCTGATGGAAAATTTCCCGGATTTATTCATCATTTACTCACGATCGACCTATATGGGTATTTTTGGCGGTCCTGACGACCCTTTAGGAAACCTGGCCTGGATCAATTCAAATATCAGACAGAACCATGGTCCGTTGGGTGCCGTATATCCGCCAGCGGCAATGGGGGTGGATGGTCTGAAGGAGGGTGATTCGCCTTCGTTTTTGTACCTGGTGAGTGCGGCGAAAGGGATGCATGATCCAGAAGATCCCTCTCAACCAAATTGGGGTGGGCAGTATGTCCGTTCCGGAACTACCAATCATTGGGTTGACGGGCCCGGCACATCAACGATCCATAAATGGGAATCCCATTACCAGTCAGATTTTGCCAAACGCGCAGAATGGATGCTGGACTCTGCTCCCGGCTGCGCTCAGGGACCGGTCAATTCGATGAACGAAGCCGAAGGGTCGTCGAGTTTTCTTACAAACACTATTTAAACCTTATCCATCATTTTAGGGAACTGGTTTTCTCTTTTTCCATACCTCTCCGCTTTCTCATGTAGTTGATCATCCCCCCGGCAAGGAGAACTTTTTTCTGACGTTCACTCAGGCTCAGTGTGAGTTCGATCTCTACGTCCCTGGCCGGTATCCGGGCAATTTGTCTGGTGCCATGCTCCAGGCTGCCAAGAATATTTTCCATCCGGATCACATCTCCCTGTTGAATCTGATCGTAATCCTCTTCCTTAATGAATTCGTAGGGAATGATCCCGAAATTGCACAGGTTCTGCCATCCGATCCTTGCATAGCTTTTGGCAATGACCGCGCGCTGACCGATATATCTCGGGCAAAGCGCCGCATGTTCCCGGCTGCTTCCCTGTGCATAATTTTCTCCCGCGACAACGATATGTCCCTGCCTGGCCTCCATGGCACGCTCATAGAAAGTATTGTCGACAACCTGGAAAGCAAACTTGCTCAATTCCTCAATATTGCTGCGAAAAGGCAGGACCTTGCTCCCTGCCCTCAGGATTTCATCGGTGGAGATATTATCCTTCATTTTCAGAAGAACAGGTACCTCAAAACTATCATCCGGTGGGGGGATTCCGGGCAGGTTTTTGATATTGGGACCCTTTATAATTTCCGTTTTCTCCGGGATCCCGCTACCGGGTGGCGGAACCAGCATGGCCTCGTTGATCCGGAGCTCCTCCGGACCGGCAAACGTGGGATAAACCATATCAAAAAGGTTTGGCAGCCCGGCGGGATCGGTGATCTTGCCGGTAAGAGCAGAAGCTGCCGCCGTTTCCGGACTGCAAAGGTAAACCTTATCATCCAGCGTGCCTGAACGGCCGGGGAAATTTCTCGGCATGGTGCGCAGGCTGTTGGTCCCGGATGCCGGGGCCTGGCCCATCCCGATACATCCCATACATCCCGTCTGGTGAAGCCTTGCCCCTGCGCGTATGAGTATTCCGAGCAAGCCGGCTTCACTGAGATTTTCGAAGGTCTGCCTGGAGGAAGGATTGATATCAAGGGAAACATTTTCATTAACCTGCCTGTCTTTCAGTATCCCTGCAACCACTGCGAAATCTCTCAGCCCGGGATTGGCCGATGATCCGACAACCACCTGGGAAACAGGCGTTCCCGCCACCTGTGAAACAGGCACTATGTTTCCAGGGCTTCCCGGCAGGGCAATCAGCGAAACGAGACTGCCCAGATCGATCTCATCCTTTTCGTCATATTCCTCCGCATTGTCAGCCCTGAGCTCACTCCACACTTCTTCACGTTTCTGCTGACGGAGAAAGAAGCGGGTATTTTCATCCGAAGGGAAAACGGTAGTAGTAGCTCCCAGTTCGGCGCCCATATTTGCAATCACATGCCTGTCCCACGCTGACAAGTTCTTCAATCCATCGCCATAATATTCAATGATATATCCCGTGTTACCCTTTACATCATACCTCCGTAACATCTCGAGGATAATATCTTTGGCGCTCAACCATTGCGGAAGTTTCCCGGTAAGTCTCACCCCTCTCACCTTCGGCATTTTCACATAGTAAGGCTCACCTGTGGCAGCAAGTGCCACATCAAGGCCACCGGTACCAATTGCCAGCATTCCCAGTCCGCCACCCGCGCAGGTATGACTGTCGGAACCGAGAAGTGATTTTCCAGGTATCCCAAACCTTTCCATATGAACGGCATGACTTATCCCGTTGCCGGGACGGCTGAACCAATAACCGAAACGAGCAGAAGCACTCTGAAGGAAGATATGATCGTCGGCATTCCTGAAATCGGTTTGAAGGAGGTTGTGATCTACATACTGAACGGAGGTTTCAGCCTTCACCCGGTCCGTCCCCATGGCCTCAAGCTCAAGCATGATCAGCGTCCCCGTGGCATCCTGCTGGAGCACCTGGTCGATCTTAAGCCCGATCTCACTTCCGGGTTCCATCCTGCCCGAAAGGAGATGAGATTTTATAAGTTTATGGCTGACATTCATGACCTGTTATTCCCGGTATATAAAGGAATAACATCCGGATGACATATTGGTTTGAATACAGGTAGTGCTATGAGGTCAGTTACCGATGATCCTGGGTTCCGGTCTTCTCACTAAGATCTTTATCTCATCAAAAACTCCTTTAGCTGTGGTTATTCCCTTTAAGGGCACAACAACTGCCTTACCGTCCGCATTCGGCACTGTCATGCCTTCAACCTCAGGCGTAACCTCCTGACCAATATCGGCTGTACCGGTCCCTGAGCCGAAGGGTTATCGAGTTTTCTTCCTGATACTATTTAAACCCGGACAGGGATCTCATAACCTTTCCGGTACTCCGGATAAGCCAGATCCTGTGCCTGCCTGTCATTCACTATCGATTCATTTTCACCTGAAAAAATAAGTTGTTTTTTACCGGTACGGTAAGCGATATTCGCCAGGTGCATCAGCACACCGCTGTTATGACCCTGGAGGATATTCCCGTTGGGTTGCTCCCTGGTCCTTATGCATTCAACGAAGTTTTTGATATGTGCTTTAAGGGGGAAAAGCCCGGGTTGCTGTGCTACGATATTCCTGTTTTTATCGAATACCTGCCATCCGCCCCCCATCCTGCCAACGTACATCATTCCTTTTGTGCCCAGTATCTGAATCCGGGTTGAATTCTGCTTCCATTCCGGAAAGCCGTCACCAAATCTGATCTCTGCAGACGATTTAGCCATATAATCCGAGAATTCTCCGGCCTGGATATCCATTACAAAATGCCCATAATCGAAAATAGCCGACTGGTAATCCGGAACTTCTCTTCCGTCATTGTAGCAGAAGCGTCCTCCTGTGCAGTATACCGACCGGGGAAATCCCGGATCCCCAAGAACCATCCGGGCAAGGTCAACCTGGTGGATGATACCGCCGGACATCGCATACCCGCCGGAATAGTCCCAATAATATCCCCATGCTTTGTTTCTGGACAGATTGAAGGGTACCCTGGGGGCCGGTCCGAGCCACATATCCCAATCGATAGTATCAGGAGCCGGGGTATCCTCTTTGGCTCTAAAGGGAATGGGACCTGCGTCCAGCTCCCGGATATGAACGGCAATCACCTCCCCCAGTTTCCCGCTTTGCAGAAAATCTCTCGCAGGAAGGGCATAATCTGCGCTCCTGTTTTGCATCCCGCACTGGATGATCCGGTTATATTTCATGGCTGCCTCGATCATTTTCTGACCCTGGAAGATATCATGGGAAACCGTCTTCTCAACATATACATCTTTGCCTGTCTGACAGGCCCTTATGGTGGCAAGTGCATGCCAATGCTCCGGCGTGGCGATGAAAACCCCATCGATCTCTTTATCATCAAAGACTTTGCGCATATCCCTCACGCGGATAGGTTCAAAGCCCTGTTTCTGTTTCAATTCCGCGATAGCCCGACCCCCCCGGGTATCATCCACGTCGCAGACGTATTTTATATGGATGTTTTCACCCGAATCAGCAGCTTCCAGGATAAGGTTCGTGCCGTAAGCTCCCGCACCGATCAGTGCCAGCACTACCCTGTCGCCGGGAGACTTACTGCCGTTTGCAGGAAAGGCCGTTTTTATCTCTTGCCGGTATGCCGGGGGTGATTTGGGCGCTGTATCGGATTCTGCCCTTATTTCGTTATTTTCCCCTGTTCCGGAACCTGAGCAGGATGATAGCCCCATTCCTGCAATACCGGCCGATGTAATCCCTAAAAATTTCCTTCGTTTCATCCGTATAAATTTATTTCAAGTGGCAGGTGAATTCTGAAGAGCTCAAATATCTTCCGGCATTTCAAATCCCTTCCTGTAATGACCTTTCGATAATCCGGTTGCTTCCTTATTACCGGTAACTGCTTCATATTCCGGAGAAAATAAAAGTTGACTTTTCCCTGTCCTGTAGGAAAGATTGGCAAGATGGATAAGAACTGCACTGTTATGCCCCTGGATAATATTTCCGTTAGGCTGTTCACGGCTCCTGATGCAGCTGATAAAATTCCGCAGGTGGGGTTCGAGCGGATAGAGCCCCGTCTGCTGTGCAACCAGTTGTCCGTCCTTATCAAATACCTGCCAGCCTCCTCCCATACGGCCAACATACATCATCTGTTCGGTTCCCAGGATCTGAATACGGGTGGCGTTCTGTTTCCATTCCGGAAAATCAGGGCCGAACCTTACTTTTGGCTCCGATTTGGCCATGTAATCGGTAAATTCACCGGCCTCAAGGTGCATAACAAAGTCTCCGAAATCGAAGGTTACATTTTGATAATCCGGTATTTCCCGGTTGTCATCGTAGCAATACCTCCCCCCGGTGCAATACACGGATTTGGGAAACCCGGGGTCACCGAGCACCAGGCGCGTCAAATCGAGCTGATGGATAATACCTTCGGCCATAGCATAACCGCCTGAATAGTCCCAGTAATACCCCCAGGCCTTATTCCTTGAGACGCTGTAGGCTGCCTCCGGAGCCGGTCCGAGCCACATGTTCCAGTCAATGGTGGCAGGGGCAGGCGTACCCTCCTTCTCATTGAAGGGTATGGGTCCATCGAGGAGTCCCCGCACATGGACAGCAATAATCTTCCCGAGCTTACCACTTTGAATGTAATCGCGGGCTGTGAGTGCATAATCGGCACTCCTGTTTTGCGTACCGCATTGGACGATCCGGTTGTATTTCATGGCCGCCTTTATCATCTGCTGACCTTCATGGATATTATGTGATACACATTTTTCTACATAAACATCCTTTCCTGCCTGGCAGGCCCATACCGTTGCCAGTCCGTGCCAGTGTTCTGGCGTTGCGATAAATACGCCGTCCACTTCAGTGTCATCGAAGATCTTGCGCATGTCTCTCACTCTGATGGGTTCGAAGCCCTGTATCTTCTTTAGCTCTGAAATAGCCTGCCCTCCCCTTGTATCATCCACATCGCACACATATTTGATGCGTGTATTTCCATTCAGGCCTGCAGTCTGGAGAACCAGGTTCGTGCCATATCCCCCGGCCCCGATCAGCGCGAGGACCACCCTTTCCGACGGGTTTTTCACATCGGTCTTAGGGAAAGCTGTCTTTATACTCCCCCGATAGTCCGGGGTCTTCATCTGAAGCGGGCTGTCACTACCCTCCTGATCGGTGCTGCCGTTTTTGTTGACGGAGGTGCATGAATTTACCATACCCATTCCTGCAACTCCCAATGATGTAACCTGGAAAAATTTTCTCCTTTTCATAGCATGCCGTTTTAGATAATTTACCGTAGTTTTTTCAGGGATGGTTTTCCCTAAAAAACCCATATCCTCTCATTAAACCCTCAGATAATTAAGCCTTCAAAGAGGAACGCGGATTTGACGGATTTTGACGCACCAAATCACAAAATTTTTCCGGTGGTTTGAGGATTGTTTTACCATCGCTGGGTTTCATTGATGCACCGGTTTCAGGTTTTATGATCACTCATTGCTTTGAGGATCTTCTTCACAAAGCCCGGCCCCTCATAGATAAAACCTGTATACAATTGTAACAAATCGGCTCCAGCGTCTAGTTTTTCCAATGCATCATCCACCGACATAATACCGCCGACTCCAATGATTGGGAAATTTTTGCCCATTTTGCTTCGGATATAGCGGATTATTTCGGTAGAGCGTGCGGCAATGGGTTTCCCCGAGAGTCCGCCCTTGCCAATCTCTTCAATCCTTCCGGCATGGGTTTTAAGGTGGTCGCGTGTAAGGCTGGTATTTGTAGCCACGATGCCGTCGAGACCTGTTTCTTGAATGATCATCAGGCTTTCATCGATCTGTTTCCAGTTAAGGTCGGGAGAGATCTTAAGAAGCACAGGTTTTCGTTTTTTCATTTCTCCGCGTACCGTGACGAGCCTCACAAGGATCTCCCGGAGTCTTTCCTCATCCTGCAATTCAGCCATATCCGAGATGTTAGGACAACTTACATTAACGACAAAGTAATCAACATAATCATATAAGGTACGAAAGCAGGATTCATAATCATCGACAGCCCGTTCATTAGGCGTGTCGGTATTCTTCCCGATATTCCCGCCTATAACATACCTTTCGGGCCGGGTTTGGAGTTTCCCTGCAGCCGCTTCCGCGCCCAGGTTATTAAATCCCATCCGGTTGATCAGGGCTTTGTCTACCGGCAGCCTAAAGCTTCGGGGACGGGCATTACCGGGTTGCGGCCGGGGAGTGACCGTTCCTACCTCTATAAATCCAAAACCAAACATCCGGAAAGCCTTATAGAAAGACGCATTCTTATCAAAACCTGCAGCCAGTCCCACAGGATTGGTAAACCGGAGACCCAGAATGTTCTTTTCGAGTGAGGGACGGTCAAGGGAAAAAGCTTTCCGGATCACTGAAGAAAGTAATGGGATCCCATTTATAGCTTTTACTACGGAAATGATCATCCTGTGCACGGTTTCCGGTGGAAAAATAAATAGGAAAGGACGCAGAAACCTTTTATACATGGAATTTTTATGCAAATATAAATAATCTATTCGGATGTATACCGTCGAAATGTGCCGTCGGTATATAATACAATAATCCCTTCCATTCCGCGATTATGGGAGTCGGTTTGTTTACCTTTGTAAACTTCCGTTATTTCAGGAGTATCACCGAGTGAGATGCTTTTGGCTTCTCCGCCTTTCCTTGGAGCGTTTTCCGGTTTTGACTGGATATCTGACAGTGGGTTAGATTTTGCATCTTCTCCCCCATTCTTCAAATCATCCTTGTATATGGATCCCTTCCCGGTAAGAAGCCAGTTTGCATCAATTTCGGGAAAATGGTTAATGAGACGCTGCAGAAAATCGTAACTGGGTTTGTTTCTCCCTGCAAGTATATGTGAAATACCCGAACGCTGAATATTGAGTATATCAGCAAGTTTCGAAGCCGAAATCCTGTAATTATCCAGGATAAGTTGCAGTCTTTCCTCCATATTTAAGATTTATCATGTATTTATTGCCGTCTCCGGCGTTGCAGGCCTGCATGCATTTTAACGTTCAAATCCCGGGACTGTCATTTAAGGTTCGTCCAGGTTTTACTGTATCCGTCTCTACCCTGTTCATTTATATTACAAATGTAACTAATATTATGTTGCGTATTGTAACCATTATATTGTTTATTCTTGTAACTAAGTTTATATGATTAACACTCCTTAATATCCGGAGAAATCATCTTCGGATAATCCTTCCAAGGTTTAAATACATGTATTATATTGATTTACAATAGATTGAACAAATAATTAATATCTTAAAGTTATACATTGCAATTTATATATTAAGAACTTGATTATTAATAATTTAAATGTTTATAATGCTTTATAAATGACAAAATTGCCTCCGTTTCTGAGAAAAATCAACGAAATTTTAAAGTTATGAATGAGATAAAATAATTTATGTTCTGATTTACTGGTAAATAAACTTTGACTAAAATAGATGTTTTTCACCCTGTGATTTTTAATATAATCCCTGAAGCTATGTACGGAAAAAAAACGGTTCTGTTTTTATATGTAACATGGCAAGAAATTCCGGCAAATTGAATTGGTGATGTATGTAAACTTTTTTACCTGGAGGTGTCTTATGTATAAAATATTTTCCTCGCTCCCACCCTTCCGCTATAATACCGAGCTGCCGTGGAAGAAATTATTTTTTTATCCGGATTATTTTTATTTAGTTCCGCCTTTTTATGTTTCAAATTGAAAAATTCTAGCGGAAAAGTTAAACCGGGGATTTTTTGAAAAAATACCGATGCCCATAAAGTTCATTTATTTATCAGTAAATATGAGAGTTACCATCAATTTAAACTGATTTAGGCCGTTTAGAATTACATATTTAAACACAAGTTGTATACAGGTCGTGAATTTATTTACTTAAACGACTTAAATAGCATCAGAAAGAAAACCTGACGACCCTTCGACTTCGCTCAGGGACCGGTCAATTCGATGAACGACGAACTTTTCGAATGGTAGTAAGGCAGGCAAAGGGCGCTTCATGAGAAAGTCACTGAATTTTAGATTTATACATAAGGCCCTTTTGCCTGCCTTACCACCATTCGAAAAGTTCACCCTCTTGAATGAAGTCGCCGGTCCCTGAGCGAAGTCGAAGGGTCGTCGGGTTTTCTTGCAAATACAAAATAGCATCCCATCAATCCTGAATAATTACTGATTTTCAAATCACCTCATTATATTTTATATTCGTACAGAAAAAAATGGAAATGAAGAGACCGGCACTACATTGGCAGATCCTGATCGCTCTTATCCTGGCAATTCTATTCGGACTTCTCTTCCCCACCCATTTCAGGATCACGGAACAGACGGTGAAAATTCTTTCCGGAAAGGGTTTACCGGAAAGGGTGATCACGGAGGTCAGTACACTGGAAGGTCAGTCCTGGAGGACTCAATCCGGATTTTCCGAAAAATTATCCGGGATCCTTGGAACGGCCGATCTCGAGAAATACAGGCCGGCTATTATAAAGGCTGCCTATTACAACCCGGTCATTGGTAAGATCAGCTGGCTGGGGGATATCTTTCTGCGTGCGCTGAAGATGTTGATCCTGCCGCTGGTAGTAAGCTCGCTGATATCAGGGATCACCAACCTGGGGACCGGGCAGAAGATCGGGCGCCTCGGGATCAAAACCATAGGCTATTACATGCTGACGAGCCTGATCGCTATACTCACCGGCCTTCTGCTTGTAAACCTGATCCGGCCTGGCACTGGTTCCGATCTGAATCTTCTGCAAAAGGTCGAAGGACTGGCCGCAAGTGAGAGGGATTTCAGTCAGATCCTTATCGATATCGTTCCCGATAATATATTCCGGTCGCTTGTTAGCGACGATATGCTATCGGTAATATTCTTCAGCATGCTATTCGGTTTTTTTATCACAAAAGCCGGTGAAACTTCACGGAAATTCCTGACCAACCTGTTTAGCTCGGTGTTTGAAATCATGATGAAGATCACGATGTTCGTCATCCTCTTCACCCCGCTGGGTATCTTTGGTATTGTTACAAAAGTGGTGGCTGACCAGGAAAATCTGGGTGCTCTGGTATCAAGTATGGGACAGTATATGGGTACGATAATCCTCGCCTTGTCAATCCACTCTTTTATTACCCTGCCCCTCCTTGTCAGGTTCATCGGGAAGGCTCATCCCTACAAGCATTTCGCTAATATGTCCACTCCCCTTCTCACGGCTTTTTCGACCTCTTCCTCCGGGGCGACCCTGCCGCTTACCATAACAGCGGTCGAGGAGAACAGCGGCGTTTCCAATGAAATATCCAGCTTTACCCTCCCCCTCGGTGCTACCATCAATATGGACGGAACGGCTCTATACGAATGCATTGCCGTAATATTCATCGCCCAGGCGTACGGGATCGATATGTCATTTGTCCAACAGGTGATCATTGTTATTACGGCTCTCCTGGTTTCCATAGGCGCGGCAGGTATTCCCATGGCTGGACTTGTCATGATGACCGTGATCCTCACAGCGGTTGACCTGCCTCTGGAAGGTATCGGACTCATCCTGGCCGTGGACCGGATTTTGGATATGTTCCGCACAGCCACCAATGTTTGGAGCGACAGTTGCGGCGCTGTGATCATCGCAAAATCAGAAGGTGAAATACTGAAGGTTTAAGGATCGTATGTCCTGGGGTTGTAAAGGCAAAAGTAAAAAGTGAAGAGTAAAATGTTGCTTTTTTCATTTCTGATGCTTTTTTGACCATTTTTGACCCAAAATACGCCAGTTTTCAATTAAAAAAGCGATCTCCATTCAACAATTCAACTAATCAACAAATCAACAAATAATTTTATTCCTCCCCGTCCTTTTTCAATGCCTCGTAAAGAATGTCCACCGGGTGAAGTGCCTTCCTGCCGGTTCCGTCCATGATCTGATGCCTGCAGCTGGTGCCTGGAGCTGCGATCAGAACTTCTTTACCTGCCTTCCTTACCGCCGGGAAGAGCACGAGCTCCCCGACCTTCATTGAGAGATCGTAATGCTCTTTCTCGTAGCCGAAAGAGCCGGCCATACCGCAGCATCCGGAAGGAATTTCAACGGCGGAGTAATTCTCCGGGAAAGATAGTATCCTCAGCGTCGGCGCCGTCGAAGCTATTGCTTTCTGTTGGCAGTGCCCATGCAGACGGATCTCCCTCTTTTCACCCGTAAACCGGCTGGCAGTTATCCTTCCCGCTTCGATCTCGGCGGCCAGAAATTCATCAATAAGAAAGGCATTATTCGCAATTTCAACGGCATCCTCTTTCGTACTGCCCCGCACCAGGTCAGGATATTCATCTCTGAAACCCAGGATAGCGGAAGGTTCGATGCCCAGGAGCGGAGATTCCGGACTGACATACTCCTTCAACAACATGATATTCCGGATAGCCTTCTTCCGGGCAGTCCGCAGCAATCCCTTGGAGATGAAAGTCCTGGCGCTTTCAGTATGGCGTGGGATCCTGACCCTGTAGCCCAGGGAAGTAAGCAGCTTCACTGCATGGATCCCGGTTTCGGTATCGTTATACTCCGTAAACTCATCCGCAAATAGATTCACGGTTCTTGCATTAACCGGCAGTTTTGAATTGAGGTCCGGAAGATTTTTTGATGCCCAGGAACGGAAGGTCTGCCTGTAAAGTAAAGGTATACTCCTTTGCCTGGCAATGCCGGTAATGTTCTTGACGAGGCGGGAAAATAGACCGGAGGAAACAAACCGGTTGAAAACGGAAGGAAGGACTGCTCCTGCTTTATTCAGGGAGGTGATATAGGCTATCATCCTTGTCCTGAGTGGAATACCATTATTATCATAATAATGCTGCAGAAATTCCCCTTTCATTTTTGCCATGTCGACATTGGAAGGGCATTCCGATTTGCATCCTTTGCAGGAGAGGCAGAGATCCAATACTTCATAGATCTCTTTATGGTCAAATGGATTTTTCCGGCTTGAATTCGTAAGGAACTCCCGGAGGATATTCGCCCTCGCCCGTGTTGTCGTATTTTCATCACGCGTTGCCATAAAACTGGGGCACATGGTCCCGCCGATAAGCTCCGATTTCCGGCAATCCCCTGTTCCGTTGCATTTCTCGGCAGCCCTGAGAATACCTCCTTCGGCTGAGAAATCGAAGATGGTGTCGATCTCCCGTTCCGGCCTTCCAGGATCGTATCTCAGGTAACGGTTCATCGGCGGAGTGTCGGTGATCTTTCCCGCATTGAAAATATTTTCAGGATCCCAGGTTTTCTTTATCTCCCGGAACCACGTATAAATCTCTTCCCCGACCATTAGCGGAATGAATTCCCCCCTCAAACGGCCATCGCCGTGTTCACCGCTGAGTGAACCCCTGAATTTCCTGACCAGGCGGGCCGTCTCCTCCGCGAGCGTATGAAATAATTCCACATCAGCAGGATCTTTCAGGTTCAGTATGGGCCTGAGATGCAATTCACCTACCGAAATATGGGCATGGTAGACGCACTCCAGATTATGTTTTCCGAGTATGGTGTTAAACTCCCGGATGTATTCTTCAAGGCGTTCCGGGTTAACCGAAGTATCTTCGATCACAGAAACCGGTTTGGCATCACCGGGTATATTGGACAGCACACCAAGCCCTGCTTTCCGGAGGTTCCATACCCTCGGGATATCTTTTCCTGTGATCACCGGATAATGATAACCCAGCTTTTGTTTACGGAATTCTGCCTCCAGAGCCTGCATCAGTGAGTTTATCTCATCCATGCTTTCCCTCGCAAATTCAATGATGAGGATGGCGCCCGGATCCCCTTTAACAAAAAAACGGTTCTTGCGCTGGGAGATATTTTTTCGGGTAAGCTCGAGTATCTTGTTATCCATGAGTTCTACCGCCCCCGGATTTAATTTAAGGGCTACAGTGTTGCCGCGGATAGCCTCCGAAACGGAATCGAAATGAACGCACATAAGCGCTTTGGATCCGGGAGGCAGCGGAAGCAGATTAAGCCGTGCCTCAGTGATGAAGGCCAGTGTACCTTCAGAACCGGCAATGAGCCGGCAAAAATTGAAGTCCTGCCCCGGCTTCCCCTCAAAAAGAGCGGCGTTTTTCAATACATCAAGAGCATATCCCGTATTCCGCCTGACAATGACGGGATCAGGGTAATTATCATCGATTTTCTTCCGGTTTTCTCCGGAAGATAACAACCCGTCTATCTGCCTGTAAATCCGGTTTTCCAGCTTATCCCCTTTGCATTTTAACCTGAATGCGGCCACGGGGAGTGGGCCAAAAATGGCGATGCTTCCATCCGATAAAACCGACCTTACTTCCAGGAGGTGTTCACGGGTTGTACCGTAAATCAATGAATGGAGCCCGCTGCTGTTGTTGCCGATCATCCCGCCGATCACACACCGGTTGGAGGTGGAAGTTTCAGGGGCGAAAAAAAGTCCGTGAGGTCTCAGGGCAAGATTGAGCTCATCGAGAACGATACCGGGCTGGACCCTCACCCATCTCTCATCCGCGTTTATCTCCAGGATCCTGTTCATATGCCTGGAAATGTCGACTACCAATCCGTTTCCAACCACCTGTCCGGCTAATGAAGTGCCTGCACCACGGGGAATGAGGCTGAGTCCGTGACTCCCGGCAAATTCAGTTAGATGCACAATATCTTCCTCATCTTCAGGCCATACCACTGCTACCGGCTTTTCCCGGTAAGCTGAGGCATCAGTCGAATAGATCAGTCTTTTGGAGTTGTCTGTAAATATTTCCCCTTTGATATTCAGTTCATTGAAAATATCGGTTTGCATCGGCAGAATAATATTTGGCGGCAATAAAGTTAGAAATAAAAGTTTGTAAAATAATCCCGGCCGTTTTTCGGTAAAAGCTGCTTGCCCCATGCGGGTGCAAGATCCCGTTCTATTTCATATTCATACCGGGAACTGACGTAACCGCTTTGAGGTTTTCCCGTTACCCCGTATCCGGTTTTACACCGCTTGTGTGCAGCTTTTCGTCCATAAAGCAAAATTTTCGACGGGCAATCAAGAAGTGAAAATTAAAAATTATTTTTATATTTGAGCATTCAAGTACCGAAATATATTCTGACAGATGAACAGGTCATCAGACGCCCTACACCCTCTCATTTCCGAAAGAAAAAAATTCCTGCTCCCTCTGGCCGTGTTCCTTTTTGTGGCTTTGAACCTGGTTTTAATAAACGTCATGCCCGCGAAACCCCTGCTCCTTCTGGAGAGACTTTTCCCGGGAGGCGGTTGGTTACAGGTATCGCTCGTCTCTCTTTATGCTGCGGTAGTGGCATTTCATATGCAGGATCCGGAAAAATCTGCTGCATGGAGAAGTAAAACCTGGTTTCTTTTTTCCATTGTATTTTTTTCACAACTCCTGCTCGGCCTGTTTGTCGCACCCGTTTTTCTCATGACGGGCAAACTGCACCTGCCCATCCCGGCAATGATCCTTGCCGGTCCGCTCTATCGCGGAGAGACTTCGGTCATGACCCTTTTATTCCTGAGTACAGTCTTGCTTTCGGGTCCGGCCTGGTGCAGCCATTTTTGCTACTTCGGGGGCATTGACAACTATTTTTCCTTACTGAAAAAGCCGGACAGAGGGCTCAGGAACAAGGGTAAGATCAAACATACGCTGCTCTTCATGGTGATCGCGTCAGCACTCCTTTTAAAATGGTTCAGAGCGCCATACTGGCTGGCCTTGTCCGCGGCATTATTGTTCGGGATTGGTGGGTTGGCTGTCATCGTCTTCATTTCCCGGCGCAAAGGCAGTATGGTTCAGTGCATCACCTGGTGTCCCATAGGGACGATCGTAAATTATTACAAATATGTTTCCCCGTTCCGGATGTATATTGATAATGAATGTTCGGCATGTATGCTTTGTTCCAGGCACTGCCGCTATGATGCCCTTGGCAGAGATAATATCCTGAACCATAAGCCGGGCCTGACATGTACACTATGTGGCGACTGTGTTACGACGTGCCATTCGGGGTCGATTAAATACAGGTTCCTGAAAATGAAACCTGAAACCTCAAGGTATCTCTATTTGTTTATCACCATATCCCTGCATGCTATCACACTTTCGATGGCAAGGATCTGAATTAATAACCCGGAAAAGAAAATCAGTATGGAAAACACAGGAAAATTTGACTTTGCGCATAAGATCGACTATTCATCCGACGGCATCGTAAGCAAACAGATCATTAAAAAACCGGCCGGTAACATTACTCTCTTTGCCTTTGACAAAGGACAGGAGCTGAGTGAACATTCCGCTCCCTTCGACGCGCTTGTACAGGTGCTTGAAGGAACGGGCGAGATCATTATTGATGGCAATCCGCACCTTACCGGGAAGGGTGAATCCATAATACTGCCCGCCGGGCATCCTCATGCGGTGAAGGCTCCCGAAAAATTTAAGATGCTGCTGACGATGATCCGTGAATGAAAATTTGTCACGGCTATTTCCTGAAATCAGTGCTCTCGAAGATCCTGTCGGCAGAATCGGCTATAAACCCACTGAAAAGTTCACCGTTTCCAGCTGGGTACCGTTGTGCAAATTCATAGTAGCAGGAAGGTATTGTATATCTTCCTTCTTCGAACTCTATTTCGATCTTATCGGCCAGTGTGCTTGACTGCCGGAGTAGCTGCTCTGCCGATCCTTTGATCTCCCCGCCGGAATTATTCAGCTCGAAACCATTCTTCTTCAGAAACTCGTTTACATCTTCCATTTCCCTGAATTTTTTCAATTCATTCACGCTGACTGTAAAATGATTCGCACGGTAACCGAATACATAAACCCACGCGGCGTATTCCGATTCTTCTCTCAGTTTTAGATAGGTCTCGTAAGAAGGTATGCCGAACAGGGAACCGCTCATAATAAGCTTTTCCGGATCCAGCATATCTTCGGGGACAGTGTCGATAAGTCGTGTGACCGTTGTTTTCAGGTAGTCGGAAAAGTCCCCGGTTACCAGCTGGCTGATAAATACCCGCGGTGCCTCCGGATCGCCCGGCAACTCAAAATGTCTGGCCTCCAGGTGTTTCTTAGCAAAATGATATTCACCCTTTTCCAGGTATCCTTCAGCTAATAAAAGGCTCGGCAAGGACTTTAATGCTTACCCTCGGGTCATTGAAGGTGCGGAAAGCAATATGGTCATTCTTCACGGTCTCTCCTTCGCGGTCGAACAGCTCATGTATTCTGTCCGGCTGACGGAGTTTGGTCTGATGTAGTCCAGCCACAGGCTTTTAAATATTTTCTGAACTTTCATGATCTATAGCGGTTTTGGTTAACAGAAGACTAAACAAATCATCCGCAGTTTTGATCAGCATGAAAAAATTGTTGTAAAACACCTGCTTAAGCTGACATAAATCATCGTAAACACCCATATGGCTTAATTATTTTTGATTAATTTTAACCAAAATTCAACAATCTGCACAATCAACTGAAAATCAATGAATTTAATCGATCAAATCAAAGCAAAAGCTAAACAACACTATAAACGCATCGTATTTCCCGAGGGTGATGAAGAGCGTACCCTTAAGGCAGCAGATATTCTTACGGGCGAAAAAATTGCGGAGGTAATCCTTATCGGGGATCCTCAAAAAATAACCGAAGAAGCTGACAGACTTCATCTTTCCAATATTTCCAGGGTAAAGATCGTCAACCCGGAATCCCACGAAAAAAAGGAAGCGTATATTGATCTTATGGTCGAACTTAGTAAAAGTAAAGGACTGACGAGGCAGCAGGCTGAAAAGCTGATCCTTGATCCCCTTTACCTTGGCACCCTGATGATCAAAGCCGGGGATGCTGACGGGGAAGTTGCAGGCGCCAGGAATGCAACCGGCGATGTTCTGCGCCCCGCATTCCAGTATGTAAAGACCAAACCGGGCATAAGTGTTGTTTCCGGAGCATTTATTATGATCCTGAAAGACAGGGATTTCGGGCATGACGGAATGATGGTTTTTGCCGACTGTGCAGTCCATCCCGATCCCACCGAAAGGGAACTTGCCGAGATTGCCGTGGCCACCGCATCCACAGCGAGGGCCATTGCGGGGTTTGAGCCTAAAATTGCCATGCTGAGTTTCTCCACAAAGGGCAGCGCCAGCCATCCCATGGTCGACAAGGTGGTAAATGCCACCAGGATAGCAAGGGAAATGGCTCCCGATCTTAAAATCGACGGTGAGCTCCAGGCCGATGCCGCCATCATAGAGGCCATCGGAAAATCAAAGGCACCCGGAAGTGAGATCGCCGGGCATGCCAATGTACTGATTTTTCCCAGCCTCGAGGTGGGGAACATCGCATATAAGCTCGTTCAGCGGCTGGCCGGGGCCGAAGCCATCGGACCCGTACTTCAGGGAATGGCCGCACCGATCAATGACCTTTCAAGAGGTTGTTCCGTGAGCGATATAGTCAATCTTGCAGCCATCACCGCTAATCAGGCTGCCGGGGTATAAAATGTAAATCCAAAACAATATAATATGACCGAGACATTAGAAGATTTTGCCCTTAGCCAGAAATCAGCCTCATCGTACGGAAGCATTCAGAAAGTAGCTGTGATTGGCTGCGGCGCTATGGGGCAGGAGATAACACGCTGGGTGAGTCAGCAGGGAATGGAGGTTGTTTTTATCGATGTATCCGAAGAACGCATAATTGAGGTATACAAAGAGCTGGAGATCCAGCTTGATGAGATCATCAATAAATGGGGTCTCACAGAGGGAGAGAAAAGGGCCATCCTTTCACGTATCAAGGGATCGACCGACTACAATGAGATCCGGGATGTCGACCTCGTCATCGAATCGATAAATTCAAGGAAGCCGGGAACCAATATCGAGATTCGGAAAGATGTTTTCAGGAAGGTCGAAGCCGTTGTGGGAGATCATGTAGTGATCACATCCAACAATTCGACGCTGATGATATCCGATCTTGCCATGGTGCTCAGGCATCCGGAGAGGGCTATAGGGCTGCATTTCATTGCACCTGCATCCTCCGTAAAGATCGTTGAGGTGGTACGCGGCGTGGAGACAAATGATAGTACCTATGAATTCGTACTGCGGTTTTGTAAGATGATCGACAAGACACCCATCAGCCTTCATGAATCTCCCGGGCATGTCAGCAGCCGGCTGATCGTCACCCTTATCAATGAGGCCTGCGAAACACTTATGGAAGGCGTGGCTTCGGTGCAATGCATCGATACGACCATGAAGCTGGGTTACGGTCTCCTCTTCGGCCCCTTCGAAATGGCAGACAGGATCGGGCTCGACAAGCTGCTGAAATGGATGGACAATCTGTATGCGGAATTCGGCCTTCAGAAGTATAAGCCCTCCCCTATCCTTAAAAGGCTTGTGAGGGCCGGGTACCATGGTACGAAGACTTCCAAGGGTTTTTACAAGTATGAAGACGGAAAGATCATAAGCCAGGCCATCCAGGCCACTGAATTTAAATAAATGGGAACACCAACCGGATGCCGGTGTTCTGCAAAAAAGCCGGTCAGCGGGCCGGATCTTATTCTGTATTAATAACTTGATTCCTTCTGATCCGCGGTCCGTCTCAGGGAAGGGCGAAGAGTCCGTAGCAGTGAGGATCGCCTGCATTTGGCAGGAAGCTTAAAACTAAAAGTCAGCGCATGAAAATTATCGTTTTAAATTGCGGAAGTTCATCGATCAAATACCAGCTCTTTGACACATCGGGTCCGGGCGTTCTCGCGAAAGGCGTCGCCGAAAAGATCGGCTTGCACGGTTCCTTCATCAAACATGAACGGAATGACGGGACTAAGGTTAAACTGGAAGGTGAGATCCTGGATCACCAACAGGGCATCGAGTTCATCCTGGGAATTCTGAAGAGTGAGAAATACGGCTCACTGAAAGATTTCGATGAGATCGACGCTGTCGGTCACCGTGTTGTGCATGGTGGCGAAACTTTCAAGGACAGTGTCCTGATCACCAGTGAGGTTATAGAAAAGATGAACGAATCCATAGACCTTGCCCCACTTCACAATCCGCCAAACCTGAAAGGGATCTACGCCATGCAGAATCTTCTGCCCGATATTCCCCAGGTAGGTACCTTCGACACCGCATTCCACCAGACGATGCCACCGCATGCCTACATGTACGCCATTCCGTATTCGCTTTATTCCAAATATGCCCTGCGACGGTATGGTTTCCACGGGTCGAGCCATAAGTTTGTTTCCGACAGGGCTGCCGTGATCCTTGAGAAAGATAAAAAGGACCTGAAGATCATCACCTGCCACCTTGGAAACGGAGCATCGGTAACTGCCATCAGCGGCGGGAAATCGGTCGATACTTCGATGGGCCTCACCCCTGTCGAAGGTCTGATTATGGGAACCCGCACCGGAGATCTCGATCTGGGTGTGCTTATTTATATCATGCAAAAGGAAGGGATTGATTCTCACAATGCCAACACATTGATCAACAAACACAGCGGGATGCTTGGGATAACGGGTATTTCTTCCGATATGCGCGAGATCGAGCAGGCGGCCGGAAATGGAAATGACCGTGCAATCCTCGGACTGGAAATGTACCATTACCGCATCCGGAAATATATCGGGGCCTATGCCGCTGTAATGGGCGGAGTCGATCTTCTCGTCTTCACCGGGGGCGTCGGCGAAAACAGCCCGGAAACCCGGGAAGCCATATGCCGGGATTTCGAATACCTGGGGCTCGCTTTTGACCGGGAGGCCAACGCCGGTGTACGGGGGAAAGAAAAGATCATTTCCGCGGCAGGATCGAAGGTTACGGCCATGGTTGTTCCGACAAACGAAGAATTTGTCATTGCCACTGATACCGAGCGAATAATCAACGAATTACAATAATCCATGGAATACAGATCACTCGGCGAGATCAGCGAGAAGGCAGATCACAGGCAAACCCGCCACATGGCGGTTGCCGCAGCCGGGGATCTGCATGTCCTCAGCGCCGTGAAAAAGGCTGTGTCGCTCAAGAGGGTGAAGCCCCTCCTTGTCGGTGATTCTGCAAAAATTAAGGAAATCGCCCGTAACATCGACTTTGACTCCGGTTTGTTCGATATCATCGATGAAAAGGATCCTGTACGGTCCTGTATCCGGGCGGTTGAGCTTGTCCGTGAAGGCCGGGCCGGGATCCTGATGAAGGGCATGGTGCCCACCGCTCCGTTTCTACGCGCTATACTCGACAAAGAAAAGGGGCTGATGAGAGACTCTGTGAACGGAAATGCAGCTCCCCTTCTCAGCCACCTGGCCATATTTCAGACCCGTTATTACCATAAACTCCTGGGCATCACCGATGCCGCTATGAATATAGCCCCCGGACTTACTGAAAAGGCCGATATCATCCGGAACGCCGTAGCGGTTTTCAATGCGTTGGGCATAACGGAACCCCGGGTCGCAATTCTCGGCCCCATCGAGACGGTTAATGACAGGATAATTTCCACAACCGACGCCGCTGCACTGGCCATGATGTACAAGCGGGGGCAGATCAGCGGTTGTATCGTCGACGGACCTCTCGCCCTTGACAATGCCATTTCGAGTGAAGCTGCCCTTCATAAAGGCATAAAATCGGAAGTGGCCGGCAATGCCGATATCCTTCTCGCACCCGACCTGAACAGCGGGAATATTCTTTACAAAGCATTGGGTTTCCTCTCTGACGGGATTTCTGCCGCAATTGTCACCGGGGCCGCGGTTCCGGTCGTACTGACATCGCGGGCTGACACCGGGGAGAGTAAACTCTGGTCGATCACACTCGCTGCTGCCATCTAAAAAAACAAATAATATGGGATTCAAACATATTCTTGCCATTAACCCGGGATCGACCTCAACAAAGATAGCCGTTTACACAAATACCAAGGTGATCTTCCTGAAGAGCATACAACATCCCACCGAGGACCTCTGCCGGTTTGCAGATGTCGCGGACCAGTACAGCTACCGGAAAGACATCATTATGGAGGAACTGAGGCTGGCGCAGATCGAAATGGATAAGATCGAGGCCGTGGTTGGCCGCGGGGGACTCATTAAACCCATTAAATCAGGTATCTATATCATTAATGACCGGATGAAACAGGACCTGCGGGATGGTTTGCTTGGTGAACATGCCAGTAACCTGGGCGGGCTTATCGCTGATGACATTGCAAAGAGCCTGCCCAATGCAAGGGCCTTCATCGCCGATCCTGTGGTTGTTGATGAGATGCTCGATGTTGCCCGGATAGCCGGACATCCGGATTTTAAACGCCTCTCGATCTTCCATGCCCTGAACCAGAAGGCCACCGCAAGATCGTATGCGAGGCTTCTCAATAAGAAATACAATGACCTGAACCTCATCATAGCCCATATGGGAGGCGGTATATCAGTCGGTGCCCATCTTAAGGGCAGGGTCATCGATGTCAACAATGCCCTCGACGGGGAAGGGCCTTTCTCTCCGGAACGTTCGGGAACCCTTCCGGCCGGTCAACTCATCAAGGAATGTTTCAGGGAAGGAGCCGATATCGAGCATGTAAAGAAGATCATCAACGGAAATGGCGGTCTTATGGCTTATTTCGGTACTAACAGCGCTTACCAGATCGAAATTATGGCCATTGAGGGCGATGAACGGGCCAGGCTTATCCAGGATGCCATGTCGTACCAGGTAGCAAAGGAGATCGGCGCATTGTCGGCCGTGCTTAACGGAGAGGTGGACGGGATTATTCTTACCGGCGGCATTGCCAACAATCCGATGGTGGTCGAATATATCAAAAAAATGGTTTCCTTCATCGCCCCCGTGATCATATACCCCGGGGAAGATGAGATGCACGCACTGGCCATGAACGGCCTGATGGTACTCAAGGGAGAGGTTGAGCCGAAGGAATATTCCGAGGAAAATATGGTGGATACAGATATTTGATCCTACAGATTAAGGTGTGGTAAGTGCCACAGGCACGATCCTGCCGTTCATGAAATGGTGTCCGTTCCTTGCAAAATCAACGATAAAGCGTGCCATTCCGGCTGCCGTAAGTGGGGCTTCCGAACCCGGGAAGGCTTTGGCAAACATGTCCGTGGCAACCGAACCCAGGGCCAGGCAGTTGAATGAAATGCCCCTGTCCTTATATTCTTCTGCAAGGCATTCCGTGAGTATACCCAGCGCCCCTTTCGATGCACTGTAATGGGAAAGGCCGGGAAATTTAGCACTGCCCTGGAACCCGCCCATACTGCCGATGTTTACAACATGGGCATGGCCGGCTTTTTCAAGGAGAGGTTCGAATCCACGGATAAGGCGCGCAGGGGCAAAATAGTTCACCCGGAAAATGCGCTCCGCATCCCGGTCATCCGTAATGTCAAATGGGAGGTTGACAAGCTGGCCGGCATTATTTATCAGGATATCGAGCGAATCGATCCGCTCCGTGACCCATGATACCAGGTCATTCGTTTCATTTTCCAGGGTAAGGTCCGCCTTTCTGATGAGAATACGGCTATCCGGATTTTGGTCCTGAAGGTGGTTTTTAAGCCCGGTAAGCGCTTTTTCATCCCTGGAAGTAAGAATTATCGTCCCGGAGACTGATGTTGCAAAATGAGCCGCCATCCCGGCCCCGAGGCCATGAGCCGCTCCTGTGATCAGAATATTCATAACGGGATTGTTTTATTCATTTATGCGTACAAGCGGAATCGAAATAAAGGATTATTTTTAACACTTCCACCTGTTTTCTGTTTTAGTTTTAAATTTACACTTAACATTATAAATCGTTGAAAAGAGGATCAAGGAATGAAGAAAAAAAGTAACGGGAGTATAAAACGGTTTTTTGCCCTGCTGGTGCTTTGCAGTTTTTTCCTGCCGTTATCCGCGCAATATCAAACTTATTATGACGAAGAATACGGGGCGGACAACGGGGGTAAATTTTTCATCGCCCCGGACTTCGGCCTGCTTCTCGGGACCGTGACACGCATTGAGATATCCCCGGCCCTGGGTTATTATCTCACGAACCGGTTGTCGTTCGCCCTGGGAGGCAGGTATGAATATATCAAGGATTCGAGAGATTACTTTTATTACAACAGTTACAGCACGAATATTTACGGGATGCGTGCCTATACCGAGCTGGATGTCATACAGGATCTGGATAAAGTGATCCCACTCCGGCTTCACGTGGGGATATTCGGCCATCTTGAATATGAAGGTCTAAGCCTGGAGAGGCAGTATTTTGATCCCGTGAATCAGCTGGAAGGAGGCAGATTCTGGCACAGCACGGCACTTATCGGAGCCGGGCTGCGTCAACCGGCCGGTCAGAGGGTGTCCTTCAACGTAACCTTCCTCTGGGATACGGATTCTTCAAGCCGGTCGCTATACAGTAACCCGATCATGAGGATCGGGTTTCAGATATTCCTGAAATAATATGGAAGTATTTTCCTCATACGGAATCATCATTGCCTGTTCGGTAATTGTTATCCTCAGTTATCTGTTTAATATCATCTCCCGGCGCACGAGTATCCCCAGTGTCCTCCTGCTGATCAGCACCGGCATCGTGATAAACCTGGCCTTCCGGATCTTCCATGTGGATGGATTGAATTTCATGCCTGTGCTTGAGTTGCTGGGAATCGTGGGACTGATCATGATCGTCCTGGAAGCTTCTCTGGACCTCCGCCTGACGCGGGAAAAAAGAGGCCTTATCTGGCGTTCCTTCCTGATTGCTTTCATATCCCTTATATTCACCTCTTTATTCATTGGCATCATTTTAACCGTTTATCTTAAAACAGGACTGTTCGAGGCATTGATCTACGCCCTCCCGCTGTCCATCATCAGCAGCGCCATCGTCATTCCGAGTACGGCCGGGCTCGATGAGAACAAAAAAGAGTTCATGATCTACGAGAGCACTTTCTCGGACATCCTGGGCATCATGGCCTTTTATTTTTTGATTGGGAGCATGAGCGCCGAAAGTGCAGGAGAGGTAAGTATGAATTTAATAATCAATGTTTTCGGGACCATTATCGTTTCCTTTATCGTCAGCTATGTCCTGATACTGATCTTTCAGAATATAAGGACACAGGTGAAACTTTTCCTCCTGATCGCCGTCCTCATCCTGCTGTACTCCACGGCAAAACTTATGCACCTGTCTTCCCTGATGATCATCCTGGTATTCGGGCTGGTACTGCAGAACCGTCATATATTTTTTGCAGGAAAGCTTAAAAACCTGATTAAGGAGGACGCGCTCAAGGAGATCAGCAATAATTTCAGGATCATTACCCTGGAATCTGCTTTTATCGTGCGGACATTTTTCTTTGTCATTTTCGGTATCACAATTACCCTTTCTTCGCTTTACAACTGGAAGGTGATCCTTGTTAGCCTCATTCTTCTGACGGGCATATACGCCTTACGTTACATCGTTTTCAAGATCCTTTCGGTGAAGAATTTTTTCCCTGAGATCTTTCTTGCGCCGCGTGGCCTGATCACAATCCTTCTTTTCTATGCCATTCCCCAGGAGATCGCAAACGAACGTTTCGATCCGGGGGTGCTTTTATTCATCATCATCGCCAGCAGTATGGCAATGACTGTTTCGCTTGTCAGGGCAAGGAAACGGAAAGAACTGGAAGCTCCGTTCCCGGAGGTCACCAAAAAGGAAAACATCTCTGTAGCTCAGCCTGAACCGGCAGCCGGGAAACAATAATTTACGGGGATTGTTAGTTATACTGTTATTTGTTTGAAATTTATCAGGTGCATTTTTTGATAAGTTGAGATAATAACTTTTATTTGAAGAATTATAAATTAAATAATATTGACGATGAGTGTATCAGAAAACAAAGTTATCTCCATCATTTACGAGTTAAGAAAAGATGACCCCCATGGCGAGATCGTTGAATCGCTGACCCGTGAAAAACCTCTCACCTTCCTGTATGGCCGCGGGAACCTGCTTTCCAGGTTTGAAGAGAATCTTGCCGGGCTGAAAGAAGGGGATCCCTTCAGGTTCAGTCTCACCAGTGAAGAGGCATACGGTCCTGTCCAGGAAAATGCAATCGTAGATGTACCCATCGATGTTTTTCGCATCGAGGGTGAAATTGACCAGAGCCTGCTGAAAACGGGTAATATCATACCTATGCTTGACCGGGAAGGGAATCGACTTAACGGTATAGTAAAGGATATCGGTGATGAAGCCGTCACGATGGATTTTAACCATCCGATGGCAGGCAATAACCTGTTTTTCTCCGGGGAAGTAACTGAGATAAGGGATGCCAATCCAGATGAACTTGAACACGGGCACATTCACGCAGAAGGCAGTTGTGAGGGTTGTGACAAAGAGGATTGTCACAGCAAGCAACACTGAGAATGAGTTTTACGTGACTACACTGAGCCGTCAGCCTAAAGCAGACGGCTTTTTTATTTCTTGTGCACCTTCTTTACAATCAGATCTTCAGGGTAAATTCATCGGCATCGTCGCCTACTGGAAATTTTTTGCGTAATTCTTCAAGGTCGGCGGGAGAAATTTCGGTGATAGTTATCCCGGGGTAGCTGAGATCGAAACCAGTGACCACTTCGCCTTTCGGATTCACCAGCTGCGTATCGCCCATATACCTGGTTCCTTCGCCGTCTGTGCCGGTCCTGTTCACGCCGGCAACATAAACCTGGTTTTCTATTGCCCTGGCTTTCAGCAGGATCTTCCAGGCATCCCGGCGGGATGCAGGCCAGTTTGCCACATAGAGGATCATATCCAGGTCACCGCGATTCCTGCTCCATACAGGAAATCTCAGATCATAACAGATGAGGGGGCATATGCGCCAGCCTTTAAGATCTATGATCATCTTTTCCTGCCCTGCACTGTAAAATTGATGCTCACCGCCCATCCGGAAAAGATGGCGTTTATCGTAGTATGCAAAGCTGCCGTCGGGTCGCATCCAGATGAGACGGTTATAGAAGGTGTTGCTTTCACGGATGATCACGCTGCCTGTGACAACGGCTCCCAGGGAACCGGCCTTCTCCTTCATCCAAAGCAAGGTTTCTCCTTCCATTGTTTCGGCGAGGCGGCGTGAATTCATCGAAAAACCCGTTGTGAACATTTCGGGAAGTATGATGAGATCGGTTTTATCCTTCAAGCCCTCCAGCATCTGTCCGAACATATCCCGGTTACCTGCTGCATCTTCCCATTTCAGATCGGCCTGGACAAGGGCAATTCTCAGTTTTTCCATTGCTTTTCCTCTTTAACCGTTTCCCGCAGATCTGCGCTTTTTTTCCCGGAGAGCCCGGTTTCAGACCCCTGCCTGTTTCATCTCCGCATAATGTTCCTTCAGGACAGCCGACATAAGCGGCACATAATACGCCTGGAAAAATACGTGAGGGTTGCCAGACATCTTCCCGGATACGGTACGCATAAAATCATTGACGAGCCTTACACGGGACCATACGAGAGAGACAGGCGTCTTTGAAAAATCACCTGCAAGATAATAAAAAGGATGGAGCGACGATTTGATTACCGCCGGGAAGCGGCATCCGAGGCCGTTTTTCATCATGATGGCCTTTCCCTGTTCATTAAGATTAAGGTCGATAGTGCTTATCACTTCGTTTTCTCCCTGGTAAACGACGGCAAACCAACCGGTAAAAGCATTTTCTTTACATAAATGGAGGGATTCTGCGTATTTTTCCCCGGTGACCACAACCGGATAATCCTTTTCCATACATTGGTTCCTCGGCAGGATAAGGAGACGATTCTGCTTTTCATTGATTAGGATTATGCCCGGACCGCTAAAATCCCAATTCCTGTTATTATATTCCTTGTAACGGTCGATCCAGACCGGATCCAGGCCATCCTTCAATTTTTCCGGATCGAGACTGGCAAAATATTTCCCTCTCCATCCGAGGCAATGGATGTCGAGTAACTGCTCAGTATTGTAACGTACCAGTTCCTCAGTAGGTGAAGAAAAGAAATTGTATTCCGCAATGACAAGCTTTCCTGCATTCATCATTTCCCGGAGGAGAAGATAGTCATTCTGATTGAATCCCCCATAATATGCAGAAGCCGGTTTCGTGTCGCCGGAAGTCATTTTGACACCCTGATTGTCAAGATAAAACAGGGCACAATACTTTTCCCTGATATCAGGCAAATCGGCCAATTTGAAGGAACGGATCTTCCATTCTTCAGCGGGTGCGTCGGGATGGTAGCCGTAATAATCCCGGTTAAAATTATAACGGGTATTGTCGGTTTTGAGTATCTTGTTAAAGTTCAGAACCCAGCTGAGGGATTTGACTTCATTATGGGAATCTCCCAATACGGTTTTATTGACGATCATAATCTCCATCTGCCTGCTCTTCTGCAAAGCCCAAATAAAACGGCCAAGGAACGGCAGGAAGATGATTACTGCGATAATAACCACCAGGAATTTGTTTTTTTTCATGATTCTGAAGGTTTTGATGATCGTTCAATCCTTCTCAACCCCTGCAAATCAACATCTTAAAAGTACTAAAATTTTTAAAAAAAGAAAAATTTAGTTTTAATCTCTGAATTTCATATTTTCGGTCCATGAAAAATACGTAGAAAGCCGGGAAATGGTTACGCGGATGTCATTCATAATCTTTGCATACTTTTTGTATGCAAATCATAAGTTCTTTTTAAACCTAATCCCCAAGTTATGAAACAGTACTTAAAATTAAAAGTACTAGCCACTTATCTTAGCCTGCTTTCCTCCCTGGTGGTCCGGGCACAGGATTTGCCTCCCTACGAAAATCCTGTTTATGGATCTGACAGTACCTCAAGGATCAGTTGTGCCGCTGATCTTTCAACCATGTCGGAATACATTAAGATCGACATGTATGAATATGCCCTGCCTGCCTGGAGAAATGTTTATAAGAATTGCCCGGAGGCAAGCAAAAACATTTATATCTCCGGGGTGAAGATCTTCAGGAAGCTTATAGAAGAAACCAAGGATGCAGCTCTGCAGGCAGCCTACTTTGACACCCTTATGATGAATTACGACAACAGGATCCGGTATTTCGGTGAAGAGGGGTATGTACTCGGAAGAAAAGGTATCGATATCATCAGGTATAACGACAGTGAGTACGGTAAAGCTTACGAAGCTTTTCTAAGATCAGCCACAGTCTCCGGTGCGGAAACCGATCTCAATGTAATTATAGGCCTGGTTCAGACAGGGATCGTGATGATGAAGGCGGGACAGATCGATGAAGCGACCTTTCTTGGCAATTATTTTATGGCCAGGAACCTTGTTGAGCAACAGAAAAATCAGGGAGGAAATCCCTCAAAATTTGATCGTGTGACAGAGTCGATCGATAAGATTGCCGGCAACTCGGGAATACAGGATTGCGCCGTCATTGAAAAAGCATTTTCCGAAAATTTCGAACATGTTGAAAATAACCCGGCCCTTCTCAGGATTGCCTCCGGTCTTCTGTCAGGTGCCGGTTGCGACAATTCTGAGTTATATGCCTCGGTGAATGAAAAACTTTTCAAGCTTGATCCCGATGCCGGCAGAGCTTATGAACTGGCGAGGTTTAACATAAAGAAGGAGAATTATCCAAAGGCCGTTGAGTATCTTGACATGGCAATAGCAGCTGAAAAGGAGCCCTCACTGAAGGCAAGCTACCTTTACCAGAAATCCCTCATCCTCGTGAGCAAACTGGAAAAATATCCCGAAGCCCGTGACGCAGCCCTCAAGGCTATCGAAAACAAACCCGGATGGGGTGAACCCTATTTCGTAATTGCCAACGCCTTCATCTCCGGCATCGGGAGTTGCAGCGGAGAGGATTTCGACCGGAAGGCCATTTACTGGCTTGCCACGGATTATTGCATGAAAGCTAAGGAAGCCGATCCCTCAAGCGTGCAAAAAGCTTCCGGACTTATCTCACAGTATAAATCCAGCTACCCTTCCGTGGAAGATTCCTTTTTCAGAAGCCTGAAGGAGGGAGACAATTATACGTTTAACTGCTGGATCAATGAAAGTACTACGGTGAAAATGAAATGAAGCAATGTTTGGTTGTCTTCAGATCTCGTACCTGTAACCAACGCCTTTGATGGTTTTTATCCTGCCGGTACCGATCTTTTCCCTGAGCTTCCGGATATATACATCAATGGTACGGTCATTGACATAGCCGTCGTCACCCCAGAGATGGTTGAAAATCTCATCCCGGGTGAAAACACGGAAAGGTTTGGAAGTAAGGAGCGTGATGAGATTGAATTCCTTCCTTGGCAGTTCAAGCTCTTTTCCCTGGTAGAGGACAATATGTTTTTCCTGGTCTACAACAAGTTCATCTCCATTTTGGGTGGTTGATAATCGCCCGGGTGTATCGGTAGTTGGGTGGTATCTTTTGAGAAGGGCTTTGATATGACTCGTCAGTACCCTGGGCCTTACCGGTTTGGTGATGAAGTCGTCTGCCCCGGCCGAGAATCCTGCTATCTGTGTATAATCTTCAGAGCGGGCCGTCAGAAATGCAATAAGGGTATCCGAAAGTGAAGGGATGGCCCTGATCTCTTCACAGGTTTCAATCCCGTCCATCTCCGGCATCATAATATCGAGGAGGATGAGGTGGGGACAAAACATTATTGCAGCTTGCAAAGCCTCCCTGCCATTCCTGGCAACATCCACCTTAAAACCCTCCCTTTTGAGGTTATAACTTACAAATTCAACAATGTCTTCCTCATCATCAACGATAAGGATCCTGTACATATTTTCATCCATGATCCCCTGAGATTTATTTTTTTTTGTATCAGGCCGGGAAAATCGCTTTCTGCAAAATTAAAGCTGGTTATTTATACCAGGGTTAATTTTACTTTATCAATATGCTAATTTTAATTATGCCTGTAACTCCGAACCATTAACAAACAGTTCATTTTATATTAACATTCGGTTAATACTCAATTTGTATTAATTCAATAATATTGCCTTGAATTTAGACTTAACCGATCAATGGAATACTATTACCTTATTATCGTGGTCGTTCTTTTCGCGCTTGCGATCTCTGATCTCATCGTCGGTGTCAGCAATGATGCCGTCAATTTTCTCAATTCCGCTATCGGGTCCAAGGCAGCACCCTTTAAGATCATCATTGCCGTTGCAGCGCTCGGCGTTATCGTCGGGGCTACATTTTCCAGCGGGATGATGGAAGTTGCCAGGAAGAGCATTTTCAATCCCGAAAGGTTCTATTTTTCGGAGATCATGGTAATATTCCTGGCAGTGATGATGACTGACATCATTCTGCTGGATCTCTTCAACACCTTTGCCCTCCCCACCTCAACCACAGTATCGATCGTTTTTGAACTCATGGGTTCGGCCGTCGCAGTATCCGTGATCAAGATCAGTAAAGCATCCCAGGGCCTGAGTGAACTGGCTAATTACATCAATTCGGCGAAGGCTCTCGGAATTATTTCGGGCATATTCATTTCCGTTTTGGTGGCTTTTAGCGTCGGGGCCATTGTCCAGTGGATCATCCGGTTGTTTTTCTCTTTCCGTATCACAAGGACTATCCGGTACTGGGGAGGTATCTGGGGAGGTATTTCCATTTCCGCCATTTCCTATTTTCTTCTCGTCAAAGGCGTGAGCGGCGCTTCTTTCACCAGTGAGAGTATGGTAAACTGGATTACGTCCAATGCCAACAATATCGTTATTTACAGTTTCATCGGGGGTGCGGTTCTGTTTCAGCTCATCGTAATGTTTACCAGGGTAAATATTCTCAAGCCGATCGTGCTTTTCGGCACCTTTGCCCTTGCGATGGCCTTTGCCGGAAATGACCTGGTTAACTTTATCGGGGTTCCGCTGGCCGGGTTCGAATCCTTCAAGGTATTTTCGCACCATGCAGGGGCAGAGGCAGGGAGCTTCCTGATGGAGAGTCTTAACGGTAAGGTCAGGACCCCGACCTTTCTCCTGCTCATAGCCGGTGTCATTATGTCACTTACGCTACGTTTTTCGCGTAAATCGAGATCGGTTACGGCCACCACGGTTGACCTTAGCCGGCAGTATGAAGGTTCGGAACGCTTTGAGTCGTCCGCCCTCTCACGCTTCCTCGTCAGATGGTCCGTCGATCTCAGCTCTTTTATAAGTAAATATACTCCTCAAAGAGTGCAGCATTTTATCTCCCGGAGGTTTGACCAGTCACTGGCAGCCACAGAGCCCGGGAAAAAAAAGGAGGTTATGGCCTTTGACCTGGTCAGAGCGTCGGTTAACCTTGTGGTGGCCAGCATCCTGATCAGTACTGCTACATCTCTCCGTCTGCCTCTTTCGACAACATATGTAACCTTTATGGTGGCTATGGGAACATCCCTTTCCGACGGGGCCTGGGGCAGGGAAAGCGCCGTATACCGGATCTCAGGCATGCTTACCGTCGTTGGCGGATGGTTTCTCACAGCACTGACCGCCTTCACGGCAGCATTCCTTCTCGCCGTACTCATTTATTTTGGAGGAATGGTGGTTATTTTCGCTCTTATCGCACTTTCAATTTTCGTGGTGTTCAAAACACATTCCGTCCATAAGAAACGTCAGGCAGAAGCCCTTGCCGGCGATAATGCTCCAGGAGGTGAACTGAGCAGGGAAAATATCATTGAATCATGTTCGGAAACTGTTACAAGGATCATCATCCAGGTCGCCAAACTCTATTACATGTCCATCCTTAATTTTTCGAAGGAGAAAAGAAAGGAACTCTCGGCGATCCGGAAAGAGGCAAAGGACCTGAATAAAGAGACAAAAGGCCTCAAGAATCATGTTCACCTGACAATCCGCAAGATGCAGGAGGACGAGATCGAATCGGGCCCTCATTACGTGCAGGTAATTGACTACCTCAGGGAGACCACGAATGGATTGTATTATTTCATCCAGCCCCTTTACAATCACGTCGATAATAACCATCCGCCGCTGAGTCCCATTCAGACAGATGAACTGATGAAGTTTAACGAAAAGATGTCGGAATATTTCAACTATGCGCTTACCATTCTGAAGAAAAATTCCTATGAACATCTGGAAGAATTCAAAAAAATGAGGAATGACCTGATGGATATGACCATCGACCTGAGGAAAAAACAGGTAAAAACCCTGAAAAAAGCAGGTAAGGGCACCAAGGTAACTCTGGTTTACCTCGATATACTATCCGAATCTAAAAATATGCTTTTGTACCTCACAAACGTGCTGGAATCGCAACGAGAATTTATAAGCCAGGGAAGTAAAGACTTCACAACCAGAAAAATAACGGTTTAATAAGTACGCCCGGCTGATCTGTCAGGACATGAACCGGTTCCCGGGATAATCAAACCGAAAATTTATATCCGACTCCCTTGATCGTACGGATATAATCATTTCCCAGTTTTTCCCGTAGTTTCCGGATGTGGACATCAATGGTGCGATCGCCGACGATGATGTTGTCGCCCCAGACATTGTCGAAGATCTCCTCCCGCGTAAAAACTTTTTCCGGCCGGGAGAGAAGCAGGTTTAACAATTCAAATTCCTTTTTGGGGAGAAAAAGTTCTTTTCCTTTTACGATCACGATATACCTTTCCTTATCGATGATGATATCATCCACCTGCTGCGAGACTCCTTCCTTTACGATATCCCGCGAAACTTTTTTATAGCGCTTCAGGAGGGCTTTGACCCTGCTGATCAGGAGCCTTGGTTTGATTGGCTTGGTGATATAATCATCCCCCCCGGCATCAAAACCGGCTATCTGACTATAGTCCTCTCCCCTTGCGGTGAGAAAGGCAATAAGTGCATTGTTCAAACCGGGGATCTTACGTAATTCTTCACAGGTCTCAATGCCGTCCATACCCGGCATCATGACATCGAGCAGGATGAGATGGGGTTCATTTTTTTTGGCCAGATCGATTGCCTCCAACCCATTGTGGGCACGGAAGGTATGGAATCCCTCTTTTTCCAGATTGTAACTCAGAAATTCCAGTATGTCTTCCTCATCGTCAACCAGAAGTATTTTGTATTTGCCAAAATCCATGGGAAATGGTTTAGGTAAGAACCCATAAATATAAAACAAATGCTTCGAACGGAAATAAAGGTGGTGAAAAATTTCTATTAAGAAAACCTGAAGTTATCATAAGCTTAAACTTAAATTTATTTTAATTTATCATAAGTTTTTCCGGATATGCGTAATATTGTCCGGCTGCTGGTAAAGCATCCCGTGAACTGCAGCCGGATCATGTTAATTAAAAAATAGGAATATGATTGGAATACGGCAGGTCATCATGCCCATACTTTTCCTTTCTGCCCCATATATCCAGGGAAATGCCCAGGATAAGGATCCCGGGGAGATTCTCAAGGTTTACAGTAATTTTCACCTGGGTCTTACGAAGGACGACCGTTCCACGGCCTTTGATATCACCAGGGTTTACCTTGGATATAAACACGCCATAAATGAAAATTTTGATGCGGAAGTCAAGCTGGATATAGGCAGCCCCGAAGACCTGTCGGAATATTCCCTGATAAGGCGGTATGCCTATTTTAAGAACGCCTCGTTGACCTGGCACCGGGAAAAGATAAAGGCGTGGTTCGGGTTGTTCGACATGCAGGAGTTCAAGGTGCAGGAGGATTTCTGGGGCTACCGGTATATTTTCAAATCTTTCCAGGACGAGTATAAATTCGGTCCCAGTGCCGACATCGGGGCCGGGGCTGCCTACACCTTCAATGATATGTTTGAAGCCGATATTGTTGTTTCGAACGGGGAAGGATATAAAAATCTGCAGTCCGACGACAGTTATAAAACAGGGATCGGGCTCACGTTCAGGCCGGTGAGTGATCTTACCCTGAGGGTTTATTACGATTTCAACCACAAGGACATCACCCAGAGCACGTATGCCTTTTTCGCCGGATATAACACGGGAAAGTACCGTTTCGGTGCCGAGTACAACCTGCAGCAGAACTTCGCCTTCGTTGACAGTCATGACCTGCAGGGATATTCGGTCTACGGAACCCTGATCCTTTCCGATGAATGGGAATTATTCGGAAGGTACGACTGGCTCAATTCCAGCCTTCTTCCGGGGGGAAACATCCCATGGAATCTGAATCGGGACGGGAGTGCGGTTATCTCGGGCGTGCAATATTCGCCGGTCAGGGGCGTCAGTTTTGCCCTGAACTACCAGGATTGGTATTCCTACGCGAAAAACGGCCCGGACATTGCCTTCCTTTTTCTTAATGTTGAATTCAAATTATAATTCTTTGTCCATGAAACTCCGCATTTTGCTCATAACTGCAGTGCTTTTCATCGCAATCACATCATGCCGAAAAGGGGACTACCTTCTCGACGATACCCGTGTGGTACAGGATCAGGGCGGAGGTACGGGCACGGTCAGCTGGACAAAAGACAAAACCTGGCTGCTTGACGGATTCATCTTTGTGAACGACGGCCAGGTCCTCACCATAGAGCCTGGAACCGTGGTCAGGGCAAAAACAGGCCAGGGAGCCCTTGCAAGCGCCCTGATCGTGGCGCGGGGCGGGAAGATCATAGCTTCCGGAACCTCCGGTGCTCCCATAGTCTTTACGGTCCAAAATGATGATCTAAAGGGCTCCGTACCATTGAAGAGCAGGGGTCTGTGGGGCGGACTAATCATCCTGGGCAATGCGCCGATCAATACCTGTTCGGGCGAAGCAGCGATCGAAGGCATCCCCATCAGTGAACCCAGGGGTATCGTATAAGGGTGCATTCGGAACTGCCAACTGGCTCCATGGATGGTCGGTCCTTTGGGAGATGAACGAAATTGAGTAAGCGGTTATTTCCTCACAAGTGTTCCGGGCGGAGAAGGTCAAAGACGGTTTTAACCGGCGTGAACGTTGCCAGAGGTACATCGATGAAATAGGTGATCCATCCGGCCATGGAACCATTCCATAATCCCGGCAGCTCAAGAGCTTTAATGTCCCTTCCTCCTATTGACTTTTTTGAGATGAAACCCTGGTCGGGATCCCTGAAACGGAATAAATCGAAAGGTTCGCCTTTGTAATCCCTCAGGAAGCATACCATATCGACAGGGTTAAAATGGGTGGAAAGATTAAGAATCCTTTCCTGCCCGGCATCCGAAAGATCGACCTGAGAGCGTTCTACGATCTGCCTGCTTGTCCTGCCGGACCTGTCTTCCACCCAGAAAGGACCCCCTCCCGGTTCACCGACATTCTCCACCATTCCGCAAACCCTGACCGGCCGGTTCAGGAAATCCACAGCTTTTTTCCGAAAGGCATTTTCCGGTTCCTTTTCCAGGAGAACGGCCTCATCGTTGGATATTCCGTCAATGAACCGGATGATCTCGCCACGCAGGGGATCGCCGGATTCACCTTTTTCAAGCTTCCCGAGGAAGTCATGTATTTTCTGCACCTTATCGAGGAGGAAACCTCCGAGGATCTTCTTGTATTTTACTTTGAAATGCCGCATATTCTCTGGCGCCACATTATCGATATTGCCGATGAAAACAAGTGAGCTATCCACATTCCGCCAGATTTCCCAGGAGAGCTCCGTGCCCTCCCGGTCTGAATACCAGCTTCCCCTCCCCGTCACGGAAAGGCTCATTATCGAGGCTTACAGCAATGGTATCGGTTGAAGGCAACTGCTCGGAGAATTCAACCACAAAATGCGTCCCGCGGTTTTCGGTATAGGCTTCGATCAGCTCAGCCGCAAGCTTCTCAAAGAGAGGCCGGTGTGCCGGGGAAACCGTAAAATGGAGATGCACTTCCTCTTCCTCGTCGGCAAGATAATCCATGGTCTCAGCAAAATGTTCCTCGAAGGCGGTACGTGAAATTCCGCCATAGGTATGAAATTTCAGCAAACCCTTGGGTAGTTCGCCATAGTTGAGTCCTTCGGATCCCAGCAGAAGCTTCAGGATGGCTTCATATTTCCCTTCGGACTTCATGAGATCCAGGTCGAGGTGTTTTTCGCCGGCCTTATTTTTGAGATCGAAGTAGAACGGGTATTTCTCCAGGTCGTCAAAAAAATCCCTGATCAAGGGATTATCATCGAGAAAAGCATCCGGATTAACGGAATGATGCTTCAGACGGGTTTTCGCCTCGAAGAGATCTTTGAACATCCTCGATGCAGCTCCGGAAGCCGGGATAAATTTCATAAGTCGGAATCCGGACTTCAGAGTTCATCGAACTTACGGATAAAGATATCTTCCTCCTTATCACCGACAGTCGATAATTCCATCCCCTACTATGGCAGGATGCATTAGCCGGATGTTGGGAATGCCGTCCCTGAAGTACCGGATTTGATTTTCGATATCTGCGGTTTGCATTCCCGGAATTTTCCACCTGTTGAATATCTTTATCGCTGAACATAAGCTGTCAAATTTTTTAAAGGAAACACGAGGATTGAATTAATTGTTCTGTAAGTTAATCTACTTGGCAAGATATCTGCGGGCATGGTCCCTTCCTTCGTGGAATGCTTTAATATTCACTTCAACCACCTTCGCCCCTTTACGCGCGAAGATCGAGCCGGATGCCACCAGTAAGCCTTTTTTCGGATATACCGATGTAAGGGCTGGCAGCGCCAAGGATCACCATGTTGGAAGATCTTGCCGATCCCAGCTCACGGGCAATCCTGTCGGCATCGATGATCACATGGCATGGCGCCTTTTTCACCTCTGCGAGTAACGAATCCGGATCCGGATAATCGGGAATATTTATGAAGGGGATCGAATTGGTGACCAACCATCCCTCCGGGGAAAGATAAGGGATGTAACGCAGGGATTCCATTGGTTCGACGGATATGATAAGCCCTGCCCTCCCAAAAGGAATGAGATCAGAAGATATCTCCATATCCGACAGCCTGAGATGGGATTGTACGGCCCCTCCCCTCTGGCTCATGCCGTGGACTTCGGCTTGTTTAAGATTAAGCCCTTCTTCAATGGCGGCAAACCCTATTGCAGCGGCGATGGACAGGATACCCTGTCCGCCAACGCCCGAAAGTATTATGTCTGATTTCACGATATGAATTGATTTTCTGGGTAAAATTCCGGGGTATGTATGCCCTTATCCGGGAATTTACGGTTCCTGTAATTCTGTTTTTTTATGTTTTGCCGCAGTCTGGATACATTCCCTCTGCGCTATGATGACCGACACCCCGTGATATTCCAGTTCCCGGCGGAATATTTCAACGTTTTCGGCATGGTTCTTTCTCAGCGGTACCAGGGTGATCACATGTCCGGGATCGACGCCAATGCCGGTGCATATTTTCTCCAGGCGACCGGTCGCGGCCGATTTCTGTCCCCCTGTCATCCCTGTTGTTGAATTGTCGGAGATGATGATCGTTACCGGTGAATTTTCGATAACGGCATCCAGAAGACCGGTAATCCCCGAATGTGTGAAGGTCGAATCGCCGATCACAGCAACCGAAGGCACCAGGCCAGCATCAGCAGCACCTTTCGCCATGGTGACCGATGCTCCCATATCGACACAGGAGTTGATGGAATTGTATGGCGGAAGGGCTCCCAGTGTATAACAGCCGATATCGGAAAAGACCCTCCCCTTTCCAAAATCTTCCATCGCCTCATTCATGGCAAGATAAACATCGGCATGGCTGCATCCCTTGCAAAGGGCCGGCGGCCTGTTGGCTACTATTCCGGGAATATCCGGACCGTATTTTTCACTCAATCCCAGGGCTGACGCCACAATGTTCGGATTCAGTTCGCCCACCCTCGGCAGGTGACCGTCGAGCCTGTCCTATCACCTTATAGGGTGAATTGAAAAAGCCCCTCAGCATCTCTTCCACAAAGGGATAACCTTCTTCGATCACCAGGATCTCCTCCGTTGATTCTGCCAGTTGTTTAACCAGCTTTCCGGGAAGAGGGTACTGGGCGATCTTCAGAACAGGATAGTCCAGTCCGTAACGCTTTGCATTTTCCATATAATAGTTATAAGCCAGTCCGCAGGCAATGATCCCCAGAGATCGGTCATTTCCGGGGATGAACCGGTTGATAGCCGGAATTTTCGGATACCGCGGCAAAGGAATCCTGGAGATTCAGCAGGTTATTATATTTCACACGTGCCATGGCCGGCAGAAGGATGAACTGTTTCAGATCCCCGGGAAGTTTCAGTCCATTCTGCGGTCGTTTATCCATTGTGATCACGCCTGCACGCGAATGTGCCAGCCTTGTGGTGATCCTGAGCATGACAGGCACTCCAAATTTCTCGGAAATCTCAAAGGCATAGAAAACCATTTCATATGCTTCCTGCTGATTTGAGGGCTCCAGGATGGGAATGAGGGCAAACTTGCCATAAAAGCGGGAATCCTGCTCATTTTGCGAGGAATGCATGGAAGGATCAT
Source organism: uncultured Bacteroidales bacterium (assembly GCA_963771005.1). GTDB lineage: Bacteria > Bacteroidota > Bacteroidia > Bacteroidales > DASQZK01. Next base: position 262,112 of record CAVYRO010000002.1, on the reverse strand, counting down.
CGGCAACAGTGACAATAAGCCCTCCGTTTATGCCTGTGATGGCTGTATTCATAAATGGATCGGCAGCGACATTAAGTCCCACATGTTTCATGCATACCATCGCTCTTTTTCCGGCATAGGCCATGCCGAGGGCAGATTCCATTGCCGTTTTTTCATTGACCGACCATTCGCTGCGGATCTTTAACCTGCGGGCTTCTGGCGAAGCCTGCACATATTCGGTGATCTCGGTTGAGGGCGTGCCCGGGTATGCATAGATCCCGCTGAGTCCGGCGTCAATGGCGCCCTGTGCAATAGCCTCATCCCCGAGTAAAACTAATTTCTGCATGGGAAATATATATTTTGAATCGACTCCCCAAAATTAGAAAATTAACCCAAGGATAAAGATGTTTAAGAGAACTTCCGCCCGGGAATCAGGAATAAACGGTGAGGACGACTTTCCGGCTGCCGCCATGGTTGCGGAATTCACACAGGTATATACCCTGCCACGTCCCGAGGTTTAAACTGTGGCGGGTGACAGGGATGGTGATGCTCTGGCCGAATACGGACGATTTAATATGAGCCGGCATATCATCGGATCCTTCCGTGGTGTGGGTATAAAGAGGATCATTCTCCGGAATAAGCTTGTTCATAAATTTCTCAAAATCCTCCCGGACAGAAGGATCCGCGTTCTCATTCAAGGTGAGACCCGCAGAAGTATGTTTGAGGAGAATGTTCACAAGTCCCTTTTCCGGCAGGGATGGAAGAGCTTTCTCAATCTCCCCTGTAATAAGATAAAATCCTTTCGCCCTGGGTGAAAGGGTAATCTCTTTTTGATCAATCATGGCCGTATATCTGTTTTAAATAGTGTTTGCCAGAAAACTCGATGACCCTTCGGCTTCAGGAACCGGTGACTTCATTCAAGAGGGTGAACTTTTCGGCTAAGAAAAAAGCTTTTGGCATAACAAGTAAATGTCCTTTAATGTTGGAGAGGGGTTTTGTGGTTTATCATAGGTGGGAACTGCGCATGCGGAAAGTTTTCCGGACCGGATCCGCTCCAAAAAAATACCCCGGGCGGCAATTAATCCGGTATGAAGTTAATTTTTTTGCCTAATTTTAGGGCTGAATAATTCAATGGCACCTTATGAGCAGTAAATCAGGGTTTATAACAGGGTTGTTCATTCTTTTGTCTGCAGGTGCATTCGGCCAGGCCCGGAAAGACACCCTGATCCAGTTTTCCGGCGTCATCCGCAATCTCAAATACGAACCCGTTCCCGATGCCCATATCATCGATATTAACCGGAGGAGGGGAACAACAAGTAATTCCGAGGGTGTCTTTTCCTTTATCGTAACCCCAAGCGACAGCATACTGTTCAGGAGCGTCGGTTATAAAAACACCCTGGTGGTGATCCCGGATACTATCAAGACGGGGCATTATCCCAGGGACGTGTATATGCTGAACGATACCATACACCTGGCCGAGGTGAAGATATTTCCGTGGAAGACTTACGAAGATTTCAAAGTTGCCTTTCTTAACCTCGATCTGCCCGATGAAGACCGCAGGAATGCCGTCAGGAATATTGAACTGATAAAGGCACAATTGAATATGGATTTTGAACCGGATGCCGATCTCTCCTTTAAGAATGCAATGAATCAGCAATATGAAAAATTATATTACAACGGACAGTATCCCACCATTCCCATATTGAACCCATTTAACTGGGCAAAGTTCTTCGAAGCTCTCAAGAGCGGGGATTTCAAGAAAAAGGAGAAGAAATAAATTCCTGTACTCCCGTGCACAATTTTTCACCCGGATTCACAGTTTTAGTCAACGGCCGTCTATGAAAGGATCCAGGACCATATCCCTGCTTTTATTTTTTTCCATTGTCGTTGTCAATGCCATTGCACAGTGTGAAGTCAGCGGCACGATAACTGACGATAAAGGCGAACCTGTGTTCCTTGCCAATGTTGCCGTAAAGGGCACACGGACAGGTACCATGACCGACCGTGACGGGAATTACCATATTTCCATTCCTTCGGGGGAAGAGGTGAACCTGGTATTTTCCTGCATCGGCTTCACCTCACAAACAACATCTATCAGGCTGGGCGAGGGTGAGAAAAAGGTAATAGATATCAAGCTTCAGACCGAAGTTCGTGAATTTGACGAGGTATCGGTAAGCACCCGGCAGGAAAGGGCAACCACCCTGAGAACCATTGATATAAAAGCGTTCGGCCTCGTTCCCACCGCCACCGGCTCCATCGAATCGATCATCAAAACCCTTCCCGGCGTCTCCTCCAATAATGAGCTCAGTAACCAGTATTCTGTCAGAGGCGGAAATTACGATGAAAACCTCGTCTATGTCAATGATATAGAAATTTACCGCCCTTTCCTGGTGAGGTCGGGTCAGCAGGAGGGATTGAGTTTCATCAACTCGGATCTCATCTCTTCCCTCCGGTTTTCGGCCGGCGGCTTTGCCGCCCGCTTCGGTGATAAGATGTCTTCCGTCCTCGACATCACGTACCGCACACCGGTAAAATTCGGGGGCTCGGTATCCATGAGCCTCCTCGGTGGATCGGCTCACCTGGAAGGTATTTCAAAAAACAAAAAGTTTACCTTCCTCGGCGGATTCAGGTATAAAACAACTTCTTACCTGCTGAAAAGCCTTGAGACAAAAGGAGAATACAAGCCCCGGTTTTCAGATTTCCAGGGCCTCCTGAACTATAAATTCAATGACAAGCTTGACCTGAGCATTCTGGGTAATCTGGCCGTCAACCAATACAGGTTCATTCCCGAGACCCGGACCACGGAATTCGGGACTTCAAAACAACCTTATAACCTGGTCATCTATTTTGACGGTAACGAGATCGACCGGTTCGACACCTATTTCGGGGCTGCTTCGGTGACTTACAAACCTGCAAGGGATCTTAAACTGAAATTCATCGGCAGTGCCTTTTCGACCCGTGAATACGAACGGTTTGACATCCTCGGGCAATATCTTATTAACGAACTGGACAACACTGTCGGATCGAAAACCTACGGCGACAGTATCCTGAATATCGGCATAGGTTCCTTCCTCAATCACGCCAGGAACTACCTGAATGCCTATGTTTATTCCTTTTCCCACCTGGGAGAATTTAACGGGCTCAGGAACAAGGTGAAATGGGGAACTAAATTTGAATATGACCGTATCTTCGATCATCTCAGCGAATGGCAGTTCATCGATTCGGCCGGATTTTCGGTGCCCTACTCGGGTAAAGACGTAAATGTATTCGATCTCATCAAGGCAGATAACCATATTAATAATTCGAAATGGTCTGCCTTCATCCAGGATACCTGGGGATTCAAGGGGGCCAGCAATGAATATTATATCACGGCTGGAGCGAGGTCAACCTATCTCTGGCTCAATGGGCAGTTTCTTGTTCAGTCCCCGTGCCTCCTTCAGTCTGAAACCCGGCTGGGAACATGATATTATGTTTCACTTTTCATGCGGAATCTATTATCAGCCCCCTTTCTACAAGGAAATGCGCAATCCGTCCGGGCAGATCAATACCGGACTGAAAGCACAGGAATCCATTCATTTCGTGTTGGGAGGCGACTATATCTTTTCAGCATGGGAACGGCCTTTCAAATTCACCGGCGAGATGTATTATAAGTACCTGGATGACCTCGTTCCCTATAAGATCGATAATGTGAGGATCAGGTATGCCGGCAAGAACATGGCGAAGGGATATGCAACAGGGATCGATTTCAAGCTTAACGGCGAGTTTGTAAAAGGCGCGGAATCGTGGGTAAGCCTTTCGTTTCTCAGGACACGTGAAGACATAAAAAATGATAAATACATCGCGGTCAGTGATGAGGGAGAGCAATCATTTGTCTATCCGGGATATTATCCCCGGCCGACCGACCAGCTCATGAATTTCGGTTTGTTTTTCCAGGATTACTTCCCGAACAATCCGGATATCAAGGTCCATCTTAATTTTCTGTACGGATCTAGACTGCCCTACAGCTCTCCGGTGAAGGACCGGTACGACCAGGTATACAGGCTCCCCCCCTACAGGAGAGTCGATATAGGATTTTCCAAGGTCCTGAAAAAAGAGAATTCACACCTGAATCCCGGGAAATCCCATGAATTATTTCAGAGACATCTGGATTAGCGGCGAGATCCTGAATCTTTTCGGGATCAACAATACCGTTTCCTATCTCTGGATACAAACCGTTTCCAACCAGAGTGCCGAATCGGCCGTTTTTGGTGTTCCTAACTATCTAACTTCCAGGCTATTCAATATAAAATTAATGGCTAAATTCTAACATTGCCGGCGGGCTAAACATTGCATACAGGCAGATGATCCTCTTCCACGTCAAGGCATCCTGCCAGTGAATCCCTCCCCGGTTTTTTTCCAGATTCTTATAATATCTGAAATGTTTCCCTTATTTTTGTCGTTTTTAATTCAATAATCTCTAAATATCAACACGAATGAATATCCAGGATTATATTGCACGTGAAGATAAGTATGGTGCTCATAACTATCATCCGCTGCCGGTGGTTCTTGACCGGGGAGAAGGCATCTTCGTATGGGATGTCGAAGGAAAAAGATATTTTGATTTTCTTTCTGCTTATTCGGCTGTAAACCAAGGCCACTGCCACCCCCGCATCATCAATGCCATGCTTGAACAGGCAGGGAAACTATCCCTGACATCGAGGGCTTTTTACAATTCAGTTCTTGGGGAATATGAAGAATTCGTGACAAAATATTTCGGATATGACAAGGTGTTACCCATGAATTCAGGGGCCGAGGGTGATGAGACCGCCATTAAGCTGTGCCGCAAGTGGGGATACCAGAAAAAGGGAATAAAAGAGAACCAGGCAAAGATCATTGTCTGTGAAGGAAACTTTCACGGACGCACGGTGACCATAGTTTCTATGTCAACAGATCCGGATGCTTATAAGGATTACGGGCCGTTTACCCCGGGTTTCATCAAGATCCCCTATAATGATATTCCTGCTCTCGTGAAGGCTCTCGAAGATCCGGATGTTGCCGGTTTCCTTGTTGAACCCATTCAGGGTGAAGCCGGCGTATACGTCCCTGAAGACGGTTATCTGAAAAAGGCATACGACCTTTGCAAGGCCAAAAATGTGCTGTTCATTGCCGATGAGGTGCAAACCGGTATCGGTCGAACGGGCAAACTCCTGGCCTGCGACCATGAAGGGGTCCGTCCCGATATCCTTATCCTCGGAAAGGCAATTTCCGGCGGCGTTTACCCCGTGTCGGCCGTTCTCGCCGATGACGATATCATGCTTACCATCCGCCCGGGAGAACATGGTTCCACCTTCGGAGGAAATCCGGTGGCTGCGAAAGTTGCTATCCAGGCCCTTTCTGTCATTAAGGAGGAAAAACTCGCCGAAAATGCTGAAAAGCTGGGACGGCTCTTCCGCGATGAACTGGGGAAGGTAAAAACCGACATGGTTGAAACCGTGCGGGGCAAAGGACTGCTTAATGCGGTGGTCATAAAGCCTAAAAACGGGAAAACAGCCTGGGATGTATGTATTGCACTCAAAGATAACGGCCTTCTTGCCAAACCCACACACGATCATATCATACGTTTCGCCCCGCCGCTGGTTATAAATGAAACCCAGCTAATGGAAGCCATCGGTATCATCGTGAATACCTTAGCCCATTTTAATTAACCTTTTACTAATGAAAAAAAAAATCTTTTTATTTTTCTTTTCAGGCATTCTTGCCACTTTCAGTTGTTCGACAAAAAAAAATATGGCTTTAGAAAGAATTAATCTGGATACCTCGGTTCAGCCGGGAACTGATTTTTACGAATTCGCAAACGGCGGATGGCTGAAAAATCACCCCCTGCCGGGTGAATTCAGCCGGTACGGAGCATTCGACATGCTTGCCGAGGATAACCAGAAAATGGTGAGGGGGCTTATTGAAGAAGCCTCCGCAAAACAAAATGAAGAAGGAAGCATCGATAAAAAGGTCGGAACTTTTTTCAGTGTCGGGATGGATTCTGCCGCCATTGAGGAACAGGGAATCACACCCCTTAACGGGGATCTCACCCGCATCAGAGATGCGAAGGATATTCACGATATACAGGAAATTATCTCCGAATGGCACACAGGTAATAACTCGGTGCTCTTCAACATGTATGGGTCGCCCGACAGCAAAAACAGCGGGATGATGATCGCCAACGTGATCCAGGGAGGTATCGGACTTACGGACGTTGATTACTACAGGGATAAAGACCCCAAGGCGGAGGAGATCAGGGAAACCTACCTGAAATACATCGCACAGATCCTTTCGATCGCTGGTGAAAACCAGGAACAGGCGGTAAGAGATGCCGGTCTGATCATGAAAATGGAGACACGGCTCGCATATGCTTCGATGACCCGTCTTGAAAGAAGGGATCCGCATGCAACGTATAATAAAATGCCTGTAGCAGAACTTGTGTCAATAAGTCCCGGTTTCAACTGGAACAGTTACCTCGGAGAGCTGGGTCTCGGTGAACTCGGGGAGATCAATGTAGCCCAGCCGGAATTTTTCAAAGAGATCAGCAATATGATGAAAGACACGCCACTGGATGACTGGAAGGTATACCTCCGGTGGAACCTTATCAACCATGCCGCTCCCTTCCTGAATTCCGAACTGGTTGATGCCCATTTTGATTTTTACGGCAAATATCTTTCGGGAAGGAAAGTTAATCAACCCCGCTGGAAAAGGATCCTTCAGACCGAAGATTACGCCATGGGCGAAGCTATCGGCCAAATGTTCGTTGAGCGGTATTTCCCCCCGGAAGCCAAGCAGAGAATGCTTGAACTCGTGGGCAACCTGAAGATCGCCCTGGGCCAGCGTATAAAAAATCTAGACTGGATGAGCGACTCTACCAAGGAACAGGCCCTGCAGAAACTTGAAGCAATGAATGTCAAGATCGGCTATCCTGATAAATGGAGGGATTATTCAGGCCTGGATGTGAAAAAAGATTCTTATTACGACAATATCAGGAGAGCTGCGCATTTCAATTTCCTGTACCGGGTTAACAAGATCGGCAAACCCGTCGATCCCGACGAATGGGGGATGACTCCGCAGACGGTTAACGCCTATTATAGTCCAAACCGGAATGAGATCGTATTCCCGGCAGGCATTCTTCAGCCACCCTTCTTCTATTCCGAAGCCGACGATGCTGTAAACTACGGAGCTATAGGGGTTGTTATCGGACATGAAATGACTCATGGCTTTGACGACCAGGGAAGACAGTACGATAAGGAGGGTAATCTCCGCGACTGGTGGACAAGTGAGGACGCTGCCAGGTTCACTGCACGGACCCAGGTACTGACCAACGAATTCAACGGATTCACTGTCCTTGACAGCCTTCCCGCCAATGGCGCGCTAACGCTTGGCGAGAACATAGCAGATCTCGGGGGATTGAATGTTTCATTTACGGCTCTTCAGAAAGCATGGGAAAAAAATCCTCCTCAGAAAGAAATCAACGGTTTTACCCCGCAACAACGGTTTTTCCTGGCCTATGCCCATGTTTGGGCACAGAATATCACCGATAAGGAGATCCTCAGGAGAACGAAGGAAGATGTACATTCCCTCGGAAGGTACAGGGTGAACGGTCCGCTGCCAAACCTCCAGGAATTCTATGATGCATTCGGGATACCGGAAACTGCAGAAATGTACATTCCCACGGATAAAAGAGCCAATATCTGGTAAAGTACTGGTGTGGCCAGGGAACGGGGGGGTGCGATTATTTGGGGGATGGCGGGCGATTTGGGGAATTGCGGGGCGATTTGGGGAACGGCGGGGCACGGCGATTTGGGGAACGGCGGGACACGGCGATTTGGGTAACGGCGGGACACGGCTTTTCGATGAACGGCAGGACACGTCTTTTCGATGAACGGCAGGACACGTCTTTTCTGCAGCGGCAGGTCGCGACCTGCCCCTACGTACCCCATTTACGGGCGGCCTGGTAAACATTTCAAACGTTATTTATGCCGTTCCTGCAGGATCTTTACCACATCGGTAAGACCATAATTTTTTGCCGAGAGTAAAACGAGCAGGTGGTAAACCAGGTCGGCAGCTTCATTCAGAAAAAGCCCGTCGTTTTCATCTTTCGCCTCGATCACGAGTTCAACAGCCTCCTCTCCCACTTTCTGGGCGATTTTGTTAATGCCGCGGCTGAATAAAAGGGTGGTATATGATCCTTCCGGCATTTCCTTTTTCCTCCTGTCGATAAGGGCCTGCAGCTCATTAAGAAAATCCAGGTCCTTCCTTACATTTGTTTCGTCGAAACACGTATCGCTGCCGGTGTGACAAACAGGTCCGTTCGGTGTTGCCATGATGAGCAGTGTGTCTTTATCACAGTCGGGTATAATTTCTTTTACGGAAAGATAATGGCCACTCTCTTCACCCTTTGTCCAAAGCCTGTTTTTCGTCCGGCTGAAGAATGTCACTTTCCCGGTAACGGTTGTTTTCTGAAATGCTTCCTCATTCATGAATCCAACCATAAGCACCTTTCGGGTGGAATCATCCTGTATCACTGCAGGGAGCAATCCTCCCATCTTGGCAAAATCAAGTTCCATTTTCATTATATAATAATTTTGATTTTAAAGGTATAATGGAACCCACATGATCGATTAGTATAAAGTTACCTTTGTGTTGTCATCAATCATGTGGGTTTCATTATGTTTATCTGACGGTGATTTTATTTTTTCTCAGGTATGTTTTCAGCTGCGGAACAGGGATTTCGTTGTAATGAAAAATACTTGCCGCGAGCGCTGCATCTGCTTTCCCCACGGTAAAGACATCCAGGAAGTCCTTCTCCTTACCGGCCCCCCCGCTGGCGATGACCGGGATAGAGAGACTATCCGCGAGTTTTGCCAAAGCTTCATTTGCATAGCCGTTCTTCGTTCCATCGTGGTTCATCGAGGTGAACAGGATCTCCCCTGCCCCGAGTGCCTGCGCCTTCAGCGCCCAGCTGAACAGTTCCTCTCCGGTCTTGATGCGGCCGCCGTTCACATACACCCACCAATGACCGTCCATCTCAAGAAGGGCATCGATAGCCACCACTACGAACTGGCTGCCATAAGCTTTTGCTATGTCTTCGATAAATTGCGGATTCCTTACAGCGGATGAATTGACGGATATTTTATCAGCGCCGGCACGCAGCAGGCGGTCGGCATCGCTGAGCTCGTTGATCCCGCCGCCGACTGTAAACGGAATGTTAAGGTGACGGGCGATCCGTTTTACAAGATCTGCGAAAAGCTTCCTTTCCTCGAAAGTAGCAGTGATGTCGAGATAAACCAATTCATCGGCGCCTTCCGCAGCGTATTTCGCTCCCAGTTCAACCGGATCCCCCACATCCCGGACATCCAGAAAGTTAATCCCTTTCACTGTCTTCCCGTCACGGATATCCAGGCAGGGTATAATTCGTTTCGCCAACATTTCTATTCATTTAAAAATTTGCGGATCTCCCCTTCGGTGATTCTGCCTTCATATATTGCTTTTCCCACGATGGCTGCCGGGAGCCCGGTATCTTCAAGTTCCTCCAGGTCTTTTACACTGCTTATGCCGCCGCTCGCAATGAGATAGATGCCCGGAAACCTGTCCAGGATTGCTGCATAGGTTTCTTTAGAAGGCCCCGACAACATCCCGTCCCTGTCGATATCCGTGCAAACGGTCTTCCGGATACCCTTCTCAAAATAATTTCCTATAAACGCGAAGAGATCCGTACTGCTGTCCCTTGTCCAGCCTGTCACGGAGATCTTACCGCCGCGGTGATCGGCTCCGAGGATGATTCGCCGGGAACCATATTCTTCGAGCCAGGAAAGGAACCTTTCGGGGTCACGTAAAGCTATGCTTCCACCCGTGATCATCTGCGCCCCACTGTCGAAGGCTTCCCGGAGGTCTTCATCCGTCTTGATCCCGCCGCCGAAGTCGATGACCAGGGATGTTTTTGAGGCAATGTTTTCCAATACAGCCCTATTCACGATATGCCGGGCTTTGGCGCCATCCAGATCGACAAGGTGAAGCCGTTTAAAGCCCCAGGATTCAAACATCCTGGCAACCTCAAGCGGATCTTCATTGTAAATCTTTTTACTGTCGTAGTCCCCTTTGCTCAGCCTTACGCATTTTCCTTCGATAATATCGATAGCCGGTATGATCTCCATCACAGATTTATAAAATTTTCAAGAATCTTCTGACCTATGGCCCCGCTCTTCTCGGGATGGAACTGTGTGGCGAAGAAATTATCTTTCTCCAACGCCGCACTGAAGGGAGTAATATAGTTGCATTCCGCTGCTGTTTCTTTGCATACGGGTACGTAATAGCTGTGTACAAAATAAACATAACTGTGTTGAGGGATGCCGGCAAAAAGCCTTCCCCCGGTAATTGACAGGCTGTTCCATCCCATATGCGGAACCTTAAGCACGGGTTCGAATTTCTTAACTTCTGCATCAAAAATACCGATGCAATCCGTATCCCCTTCCGTTGAATGTGCGCACATGAGTTGCTGACCCAGGCATATTCCCAGTACAGGTTGACTAAGGCCACGGAGAAGGTCGTCGAACCCATGTTCCCTGAGAAATGACATTGTGGATGATGCCTCCCCTACGCCCGGAAAGATCACACGGTCTGCATTCCGGATATAACCGGGATCTCCGGTAACTTCGGCTTCAAGTCCGAGCCTTCCCAGCGCATACTGAACCGACATGATATTGCCCGCATTGTATTTAATGACTGCTATCTTCATCTTACAGTACCCCCTTTGTACTTGGAAGCGAATTATCGTAAGGATCTTTCTTCACAGCCATTTTCACGGCTTTGGCGAAAGCCTTGAAGATCGCTTCTATTTTGTGATGTTCATTTTCCCCCTCCACCTTTATATTCAGATTGCATTTAGCCGCATCGGAGAAAGATTTGAAAAAATGAAAGAACAATTCCGTGGGAACATCGCCCACTTTTTCACGGTTGAAGTTTACATCCCATACGAGCCAGTTTCTTCCCCCGAAATCAACGGCAACCTGCGCAAGACTCTCATCCATCGGCAGAAGGAAACCATAACGCATTATCCCCTTCTTGTCGCCCAGGGCTTTTGAAAATGCCTCACCCAGGGCCAGCGCCGTATCTTCGACGGTATGATGCTCATCAACATGAAGATCTCCGTGGGTGATAAGCTCGAGATCTATACCCGCATGCCTGGGTATCTGTTCCAGCATATGATCAAAAAATCCAAGCCCGGTGGAGACGGATGATCTTCCCGTACCATCCAGGTTGAGCTTTACAGAGATCTTCGTCTCTTTCGTATCCCTGCTCACTTCCGCTATTCTCGGCGGAGCAGACAAAAAGTTCCATACATCCTCCCAGGAATCCGAAATAAGCGCACAAGTACTTGACAATCCAGCCTTATCAATTTCCGAAACCCGGATTTTGGGACCCAGGAATATGGCCTTCGCCGACAGGTTTACGGCCAGCTCAATATCGGTGAGGCGGTCGCCGATGACGTAGGAAGAGGATAGATCGTATCCGCCGTCCATGTATTTCCCCAGGAGCCCGGTCCGTGGTTTACGGGTAGGTGCATTGTCTTCGGGCAGGGAAGTATCGATCAGGATGTCATCGAAAATTATTCCCTCATTTTCAAAGGCTTTCAGGAATTTCTCATGCGGCTTACGGAAATTTTCTTCCGGATAACGTGACGTTCCCATCCCATCCTGGTTACTGACAATGACCAGTTCGTAATCCAGGAATTTCCTGATCCTGTAAAGGTTTCTGAAAACGCCGGGAATAAATTCAAGTTTTTCCAGGCTGTCAACCTGGAAATCGACAGGCGGTTCAACGATAAGTGTTCCGTCGCGATCGATAAACAAAGCTTTTTTCATATTGCTCTTTCTTGAATGATGTGCCTTCCGGCTATTTCCGGCCCGCATTATATTCATTTAAAAGAGTGATGAGGCCGGTGTTCTCCTCCGGCGTTCCCACTGTGATCCTGAGACAACCCTCGCAAAGGCTGACCCCTGACCTGTCACGCACGATCACTTTTCCTTTCCGCAGGAAGCGGTATAGCCTTCCCGGGTCATCTACTTTTAACAGGAGAAAGTTAGCGTCCGAAGGATAGATCTGCCGGATGAAAGGATATTTCTGCAATTCCTTTTCAAGCCTTTGACGCTGTGAAAGGATCTCCCGGACCCATTCGCCCTTCCGGGCGGGGGTGTCGAGAGCCTTTCCGGCATATTCCTGGGTGAGTGCGTTGACATTGTACGGATACTTGATCTTGTCCAGGATCCGGATCACAGCCGGTGAGGCAAAAGCCATTCCCAGGCGGATACCGGCAAGGCCCCATGCCTTGGAGAATGTACGCAGCACCACCAGGTTTTCCTTCTTTTCCACATAGTCGAGCATCCCCCGTATACCCGCAAATTCAATATATGCCTCATCCACAACCAGCAGTCCTCCAAAACCCGACGCAATCTTAAGCATCTCCTTTTCGGAAAGGAGATTGGAGGTTGGGTTGTTGGGCGAACAGAGAAAGATCATCTTCGTGTCCGGTCCGGCTGCATCGAGCATTGTCCCGGCATCCACGTTGAAATCCGGATTGAGAAGCACCTTCCTAAGAGCTACATCATTGATCTTCGCAGAAACCTCATACATCCCGTAGGAAGGATCGATGGAGATCACCTCATCCCTGCCCGGAATGCAGAAGGCCCGGAAGAGAAGATCGATAGCCTCATCGCTGCCGTTCCCGAGGAATATATGACCGGCGGCTATGCCATAAACCCCTGCGATCTTTTCCTTCAGGGCTTTCTGGTGGGGGTCGGGATACCGGTTATAAGGCAGGTTGAATGGATTCTCGTTTGCATCGAGAAGAACTGCATTATCCCCGGTATATTCATCCCTGGCAGAGGAATATGGGATCAGTCCTGCAATATTGGGCCTGATAAGTGCCTTTAAATCGAATTTCATTATTTATAATTGTTAGCGACCTTGGTCACCCGGATCCGTACGGCATTCTTATGAGCCTCCAGTTGTTCCGCTGAAGCCATCTTTTCAACAGAGGGCCCGATGTTGAAGAGTCCATAAACCGTGAGCTCCTGGAATGTCATTTTCTTGGTAAAACTATCGAGGTTCACACCACTGAAGGCTTTGGCAGTACCATTGGTAGGAAGGGTATGATTGGTACCGGAGGCGTAGTCGCCGGCACTTTCGGGGGAATAATCACCGAGGAAAACCGAACCTGCATTGATGATCCTTCCGGCCAGTTCCGTGTAATTCTTCGTAACGATGATCAGGTGTTCCGGTGCATACTCATTGATCAGTTCCACCATTTTTTCTTCATCATCCATAAGGATGATCTTACTGTTATCGAGCGCTTTTTTGGCAATTTCCCGCCGGGGCAGGTTCTTAAGCTGTTTATCCAGTTCAGCCTGTACTTTTTCGATCATCTCATTTGAACGGGTGACCAGGAGTACCTGGCTATCGGTGCCGTGCTCGGCCTGGGCGAGAAGGTCGGAAGCCACAAAAGCCGCATCACTGCTGTCATCCGCAATGACTGCCACTTCAGAGGGACCTGCAAGCATATCGATGGCCGTTCTTTCCAGGCTGACCTTCATCTTTGCCGCCTGTACGTACTGGTTTCCCGGACCGAAGATCTTATAAACCTTCGGGACGGATTCTGTTCCATAGGCCATGGCGCCTATCGCCTGAGCACCGCCGATCTTGAACACCCGCGTTATCCCCAGCAGATCCGCCACATAAAGAATTGCCGGATGGATCTTCCCGTTTTTGTCGGGGGGCGTGCACAGGACGATCTCGTTACAGCCGGCCATTTTTGCGGGAATGCCCAACATGAGGACCGTTGAAAGAAGAGGTGCGGTACCGCCGGGTATATAAAGACCCACCTTATCGATGGGAAGCGTTTTCTGCCAGCATTTCACTCCAGGGGTGGTTTCCACGTTAACAGTCGAAAGTATCTGGGCGGCGTGAAACTGGGAAATATTGTCTTTTGCAATGCCTATGGCTTTTTTGAGTTCATCATCGACCTCATGTTTGGCGAAGGCAAGTTCGACATCCGTGACAGCAAGCTCTTCGAGTCTCACTTTGTCAAATTTTTCTGTATAATCCTTCAGAGCCTGATCACCTCTTTTCTTGATATCGTCCAGGATTTCAGTGACCGAACTCATCAGGGAACCGAAATCGATGGAAGGTCTCTCCAGTAATTTACTCCAGGTTTCCTTCCCGGGATTTTTAATAATGTTCATTTATTCAGGGATTAAGGTTAACTATATAATCATCTTTTCAATGGGAACAACCAGGATCCCCTGGGCACCCAGGTCTTTCAGCTGATCGATCACTTCCCAGAATTCGTTTTCATTGAGCACGGAATGCACAGAGCTCCAGCCTTCCTCTGCCAGCGGCATAACCGTGGGACTCTTCATGCCCGGGATTATCGAAATGATCTGATCCAGGCTTTTATTGGGTGCGTTCAGGAGAATATACTTATTGCTCCTGGCGGTCCTGACCGATTTAATCCGAAAGATCAGCTTCTCAAGTATGGCTTTCTTCACCTCACTCAATCCCGGTGTAGCGATCACGACGGCCTCAGAATCTGCCACCTTCTCAACCTCCGCCAGACCATTGCTGATCAGCGTGCTTCCCGTGCTTACGATGTCAAAAATCGCATCGGCAAGACCGATCCCGGGAGCGATCTCAACGGAGCCGCTGATGGTATGAATCTCAGCGTCAACTCCAGTTCTATCCAGGTAATTACGCAGGATCCCCGGGTAGGTAGTCGCTATCTTTTTCCCGTTAAACCATAACGGGCCCGTGTAGTCCACTGTTCTGGGAACGGCAAGCGACAAGCGGCACCGGGCAAAACCCAAACGGTAAACAATTTCCACATCACAAGGTTTTTCCAGGAGAATATTCTCCCCCACGATCCCTATGTCGGCCACTCTGTCGTTAACGTATTGGGGAATATCATCATCGCGCAGGTACAGGATCTCCAGGGGAAAATTAGAGGAAACCGAGATAAGCTTTCGCTCACCGTTGGTTATGGCTATGCCGGCCTCCCGGATGAGTTCGATCGATTTTTCACTAAGCCTCCCCGATTTCTGAACAGCAATTTTAAGTTTTTCCATTTTTTAGGTGATATTAAAAAAAAAGGTTTGCAGAAACTGCAAACCTTTTTCAGAATATTTCCGTGCTTACACTTTCTGCATATTATCCTACTTCATCGTGATGATGATGACTAGAGACAATATGCACAAAAATAAGCCGCATTGATATTAAATTTGTGACAATATTAGCAATTGAATTTTAGATTATCAAATTTAAGGCTATAAATTCATTAATAAAGTTTCGGGAATGTGGAACCTGGATGGTCACCGGGAGTTTAACCACAGATTTCACAGATTATCACAGATTAGCTTCGTGATTATCCGCACAAATCCGTCAAATCCGCGTTCCTCTTCCATTCAATCAACAAATCAACAAATCAACAAATCACCAAATTCTTCAGGGAGTCTCACCACAGATTTCACAGATTATCACAGATTAGCTTCGTGATTATCCGCACAAATCCGTCAAATCCGCGTTCCTCTTCCATTCAATCAACAAATCAACAAATCAACAAATCACCAAATTCTTCAGGGAGTCTCACCACAGATTTCACAGATTATCACAGATTAGCTTCGTGATTATCCGCACAAATCCGTCAAATCCGCGTTCCTCTTCCATTCAATCAACAAATCAACAAATCACCAAATTCCTCACCGTACATCTTTCAGCAGCATATTGTCGGGCGAGGATTTCAGATCGCTGTAGATCCTGTCGTAAATAGCACTCAGTTTTTCGAAGGCACTGGATTCCTTCACCATAATCTGGTCCACGCCGAGGGACTCTAGTTTACGGGTTACAAAATGAATATCGATCTTATTGATGTCGATTGCCGGCTGGTACCCTATCTCGCGCGGGCTTTCGGTAACGGTCTCATTCAGCACCCCTGCCTTTGTCAGGTCAAACAGGATATCCCGCACAAGCCTGAGGGGGATCTTGAGTTTCTGGCTGATAATCGTGCTGGTTTCAGGCTCGCCTTCCACTTCAAAATTCCGGACTATATGGTGAACGATCAGAAGGGACAGGATCCTCTTGTTATGCAGGCTGATATGAAGTGATTCCGCCTCCATCTCGTATTTTTCGATATTCTGGTAAGCGAAAGAAATTTCAGCGCCCAAAAGCACGATGAGCCATGAAAGCTGGAGCCAGATCAGGAAGAGCGGTAGCGCCGCGAATGTACCGTAAAGGGCCGAATATTTTGACACGCCGATCTGGAAATGTATGTATGCCCATTGCACTACCTGGAATCCCGTACCGGCCAGTATGCCGGCAATGAGGGCATATTTGAAGATTACCCTGGTATTTGGAAGGATGATGTACACGAGAGTGAATAGAAGCCAGATCAGGGCGTAGGGAACAATCCTTAGCAGGATCTGTATAATGGGTGAAAGAGCCTGGAACATACTTATGCTCTCGGTAACCGACTCCATCCGGGTAGTTATATAGAGCATAACACTACTGGAGACAATGATAAGAAGAGGTCCAATGAGCATGATCGACAGGTAATCGCTGAGCTTCCGGAAAAAAGAACGGGATTTTTTAACCTCCCAGATCGCGTTGAAAGAACGTTCAATGTTATTGAGAACCTGCATTACCGACCATATAAGAACCACCAGCCCGATCCCTGCAAGCAGCCCGCCCTGAACATCCTCCAGGATGGAATAGGACAGTGTGATAACATAATTCATCACCTCCTCCTGTCCTTTGAAATTCCGGATGATGAAATTTTCCATGGTATTGTCGAACCCAAAACCTTTGGCCACACCAAAGGCCATAGCTACTATCGGGACCACAGAGAGCATGGTGTAAAAAGTAAGAGCCGAAGCCCTCAGGCTCACCCTGTTTTCCATGAAACCCCTGACAGCAAGAATGAGGACCCTCAGTTGCCGAACCAGGAATGAACGGCTCTTCGACTTCTGGTGGAATGGAATATGCCAGAGGTCATCCAGGCTGAATTTGCGGATCTTCCTCATCATGTACCTAAATTTTAGTACAAATATACAAGAATTGCGGAGTTTTGATTGGGAAATGTTTGCTGACGGAGGATACAGCCTTTTTGCGGGAGGATTTAATTTCCGGGCACCTTGTTGCCGTATCCGGAACCCGTGATGTAAACCCATTAAAATACCCTCACCTGCCTGGATTAAAGACTTTTTTATTCTGGTTATATTGCTTATCATTGCGGCCCGTAATTCATCTTTACAAAGACGATGCAAATTAAGATCCTCCATCTCGTACAAGGCGCCGGGGAAGCCCGGGGTCTTACCGTGATCATCGATGTTTTCAGGGCATTTTCAGTCGCCGCCTACGCCTTCGCCGCCGGTGCGGAACGGATCATACCTGTGGGCGGGCTGGAGGAAGCCCGGAGGTTGAAAGCGGAAAATCCCCTTGCCCTCCTGGTCGGGGAAAGGGACGAGCGGAAACCTGAAGGATTTGATTTCGGAAATTCACCCTCGCAACTGCTGCATGCCGGGTTAAAAGGAAAAACAATCATCCATACCACCAGCGCCGGAACACAAGGAATCGTCAATGCCGTTCATGCCGATGAGATCCTCACGGGAAGCTTTGTCAATGCCGGCGCCATCGCCAGGTATATACGGAAACAGGAGCCTGCCCGGGTCTCGCTTGTTTGCATGGGCTATTCGGCAAAGCAACCTGTTGAAGAAGATAATTTTTGCGCCGAATACATTAAAAATGACCTCGAAGGCAGGGAAAACAATTTCGGAGCTATGACAGAGATTATACGTACTACCAGCGGTGCCCGGTTTTTTGATGAAAACCGGCAATCCTTCGCCCCTTCCGACGATTTTGATCTCTGTCTCGCCCTGAACCGGTTTGAGTTCGTGATAAGGGCGGAGAAAAAAGCTAATTACCACGAAATGAGGATGATACCGGTTTGAACTTTTGTTACTTAAAGATGTTTATCTGGCGTCCGGTTCAAAGCATCCGCCGGATTCAATTAGGTTATTTAGTATGAGAAAACTCGATGACCCTTCGACTTCGCTCAGGGACCGGTCAATTTGATGAATGAAGTCACCGGTCCCTGAGCGGAGCCGAAGGGTCATCGAGTTTTCTGGCAAACACTATTAGTATAAAAATGAAAAAAATCAAAAACTGGTTCAGTAATTATATCAGAAAGAACACTAAGCTTAAGATCTTCGGGGATGTTGTTTTTTACGTCCTCATCATTCTCATGATCATTCCCGTGACACGCAGGGATCTTTCGGCCCTCCTGATCAGGGCTACACTGCGAAAACCGCATGTTGAAACGGGAAAAAGCCTGAAAGGACTGTCAGGCGCAGACTATCAGCTTTCTCTCGCCGATATGAACGGCAATGACCTGATGCTCGGTGATTTTAAAAATAAGGTCGTCCTGCTGAATTTCTGGGCAACATGGTGTCCGCCCTGCCGGGCAGAACTGCCTGCCATGCAAGATCTTTATGATGACTATGGCGACAGGATAAGTTTTGTACTGGTGAGTAGTGAAGATGCCGGAAAATTAAAAAATTTCCTGGATGAATCGGGATACACCCTCCCCGTTTATACCCAGCAGTCACCCCTTCCGGCTGCATTCAGAGTGTCAAGTATTCCCACCACCTTTCTTATTTCCCGCCAAGGTGAGATCGTTGTGGACAAAAACGGCGCGGCAGACTGGAATTCAAAGGGTTTTAGGGAACAGCTCGACAAGCTGATCCGGAAATGATCAGCTTACCTTCCTGTACCGCCATACCGACAAACCCAGGATCACAGAAGCATAAACGAGAAGTGAATAAAATTCCCTGTGGATATCGCCAAAGCCTGAGCCTTTCAACAAAATCATCCGGATCACCTTCATAAAATAAGCAAAAGGGTTAATGATATTCACCTTTTGTGCCCATTGGGGCATGCTTTCTACCGGGGTAAAGATCCCGGACATCAGGATAAAGGTAAGCAGGAAAAAGAAGGAAAGGAACATGACCTGTTGCTGACTGGAGGAAAGTGTAGAGATCAGGAGCCCGATTCCGAGGACCACGAGAAGGTACACCGACGCGAAGAGGAAAAGCAGGCCCAGGCTTCCCAGGATTGGAAGATGAAAAAATAAATGACCGATCGTCAGTCCGAAGGCCAGCTCGAAGAGAGCTATAACCCAAAAAGGAAAGAGCTTGCCAAAAATAAAATGGTATTTTCGCACGGGTGTGACATTGATCTGCTCTGAAGTACCCAACTCCTTTTCCCTTACCAGGTTCAGGGCGGTCAGGAACATGCCGATGAGCGTGACCAGGATGACCAGGATGCCCGGCAGCATAAATATTTTATAATTGAGCTCCGGATTGTACCAGAAGGCCGTACTGACATCAAGGCTTTTCATCATCCCGGCACCACTCACGCCAAGCCATTCCGCCCTTATCCTCCGGTTGAAATCCATAATGATGGAATTGGCATAGGCATTAACCAGACTGGCCTTGGTGGAATTAACGGCATTCACCAGCAATTGAACTTCCGCATGATTCTCCTTCCGGAGGTTTTTGCCAAAATCCCGGTCAAAATGAATGACCAGGTCCGCTTTGTCCTTGTTAAGCATGACCTCAGCCAAATCCATATTGAATGCGGAACCCCCGTAATTGAAAAACCGTGATCCCCTGAATTCGGAAGTCAGGCGACGTGAAGCGGAGGAAAGATCATTATCGATGACGATGAAACGGATCTCCTTCATTTCCAGGTTGGCAGCAAAGACCAGAACAACCATCTGGATAACAGGCACGAGGAAGATAAACGGCAACATCACCCTGTTCCTGAAGATCTGGATAAACTCCTTCCTTATGATAGATATAATGATTCTCATTGTATCAATTATTCCAGCCTGATTTTAAACCGTTTTATACTCAATAAGATAAAGAACACTGTCATCCCCGACAGGATGAGAAGTTCTTTCCAGATGTAAAATATTCCCGTCCCCTTGATCATAATATCCTTCAGCAGCGAAATGAACCATCTTGCAGGCATAATCGCAGAGAGCCATTGCAGGATGACGGGCATATTTTCTATCGGGAAGATGAATCCGGAGAGGATGATCGTCGGAAGCATAAGGGCCAGCATTGAAATAAACATGGCCATTTGCTGACTGGTAGCAACCGTCGATATAAATATACCCAGCGAAAGTGCCAGTGAAACATACACGACGGTGGCGAGCAGCAGGAGAATAAGGCTGCCGGTTACCGGCACCCCGAAAACATAGTACCCCAGGAGGATGATCATAAGTGCATCCATGAAGGATAGAAGTATATAGGGTGTCACCTTCCCCAGGATGATATGCACGGGGCGGAGCGGGGAAACGAGGAGTGTTTCCATGGTCCCCAATTCCTTTTCCCTCGTGATCGTGATGGAGGTCATAAGCGCAGATATCAGAATGATGATCAGCGCCATCGTACCGGGAACGAACATATAGACAGTTTTTAATCCCTGGTTGAAGTACATCTTCGGCTGCACGGTTATCTCGTAGGGAACACTGAAATTCTTGTTGCTCTCCTGAATGTAGTTCATGATGATGCCTCGTGTATAATTGGAGATAAGATTCCCTGTATTGGCATCGGAAGCGTCTGCCACGATACGGACATCCGCCTTCCCCGTCTTTTCCAGTTTCTCTGCAAAATCCGGCTCAAAAATGATCACTTCCTTTACATTTCCTCCCTCGAATGCCGGTTGGATCTGTTTTACCGCAGACAGCTCGGATTCGAGGATAAAATATCCCGAAGAAAGTATCTTATCGACAATGGCGGTCGTAACGCCATCCTTCGATTGATCAAGGACGGCTATCTTCACATTACGGATCTCGTTGGTCACGACATATCCGAAGATCATGATCTGCGCGACCGGGATGCCGAAAAGAATGATCAGTGTCCTGTAATCCCTGAAGATATGATAAAATTCCTTGATGATGAATCCGATGAATCGTTTCATGATCCTGATTTTTCAGTGGATGTGTTTGCGCCGGTTCCTGAATGTTCAGCCACCGGTACTCTTTATTTCGAGATCAAAGATCTCATCCAGCTTATTCTTATCTATACCGGTAAAATCACGGATAATAAAATCCGTATTCTTCAGCCTCGAAGGATCATGGGTGGTGGCAACGCCAATCACGTGCATACCTGCCCTGCGTGCGGCCTCAATCCCATGGAATGAATCTTCGAAAACCAGGCATTCCGCAGGTTCTACCCCTAGTTTGGCCGCAGCTTTGAGAAAGATCTCCGGTTCCGGTTTTCCCTTCCCGATGTCGGAGGCATCGGTCACCGATTCAAACCAGGATTTCAGTCCCGTCTCCCGCAGAACGAATTCCACGTTCTCTGGCGGAGCGGAGGTGGCAACACCGAGGCGGAAAAACCCGTCCACGGATTTTAAAAAACCGGCAAGTCCGTCCACCGGCTTTATTTCCCTGGCATAAATTCGCCGGTAGATCTCTTCCTTTTCGCTTCCCATCTGTAAGATCTGATCAATGCTCAGGTTATAATCAAAGAGATTTTCAAGAATGGTCCTGTTCGTATTCCCGAACCAGCTTTTAACTTCGTCAAACCCCACATCTTTGCCGTGTTTCTTCGCAAATTCCATCCATGACAGGTAATGGTACTTGTCATTATTCACGATCACACCATCCATATCAAAAATCAAAGCTCTTTGCATACGTTATCCTTTCTTTATTGTGCTCTTGCAAGTTTTAAGAATACGGAATTCATATCCTCTGCCCCGTAAGTCTTTTTAAGTTCCGCGGGAGTATCCAATGCCTCTATGCGGCCGTCAACCATAATCGAAACCCGGTCACAGTATTCGGCTTCATCCATGTAATGGGTGGTCACAAAGACCGTGATCCCCCGCTCGGCAGAATCACTTATCAACTCCCAGAACTGACGCCGGGTAACCGGGTCAACCCCCCCGGTAGGCTCATCGAGAAATACAATGGACGGCTCATGAAATACGGCAACCGAGAAAGCGAGTTTTTGCTTCCAACCCAGGGGAATGTCCCTGATCAGCCTGTTTTCAATACCCCGGAGTTCCATCTTTTCCAGCAATTCATCCGTCCTTTCGCTGATCTTCTTCCGCTTTATCCCATATATACCGGCATAAAACCGGATATTTTCCCTGATCGTCAGGTCCTCATAAAGGGAGAATTTCTGGCTCATATAACCGATCCTACGCTTGATCCTGTCCCTGTCGCGATATACATCGAGCCCGTCGATGGTTATCTCACCGGAAGTGGGATATGAAAGTCCGCAGAGGATCCGGATCGCCGTAGTTTTTCCTGCGCCGTTCGCACCCAGAAAACCGAATATCTCTCCTCTCTTAACCCGGAAGTTCAGGTGATCGTTCGCAGTGAAACTGCCGAACGTCTTAACCAGGTCCCTGACAATTATGATATCTTCGTTCCCGTTCATGATACGGAAGGCATTAATTCGATAAAAATATCCTCCACCCCTGCTTCAATACGCTTGTATTCTTCCACTTCCTTCCACGATCCGATCTCTTTTTCGAACGCGGCGGCCTTATCTTCAGAGGTCAGGCTGAGGTGTATATCCTGACCAAAAAGCCATGCGCTGTGGCACCAGTCATATTTCCGTAGCATAAGCAGAAGACGGTAATTGGATGATACGGCTCTCACGGAATAAAGAGGCAGGTTGAAATCACCGGAGATCAGTCCGGGTTTGTCGATCTTCAGAATCTTTCCTTTCTGTATCAGTCCCACTCTGTCGCAGCGCGAGGCTTCATCCATATACGGGGTTGAAACGATGATGGTGATCCCTTCATTCCTGATCCGGTAAAGCAGATCCCAGAATTCCTTCCTGGATACGGCATCGACGCCGGTCGTAGGTTCGTCGAGGACAAGCAGCCGGGGACGGTGGATCAGCGCACACGATAATGCGAGTTTCTGCTTCATCCCTCCCGAAAGATCCCCTGCCCTTCTTTTACGGAAGGGTTCGATCTGGGTGTAGATTTCACGGATGAGGTCATAATTTTCTTCGATGGTGGTACCGAAGACCCTTGCATAGAATGTAAGATTTTCTTCCACAGTGAGATCATGGTAGAGGGAGAAACGGCCGGGCATATACCCTACGATGTTACGGATCTTCCGGTAAGATCCGGCAACATCGTCACCAAAGATACTCGCACTCCCCGATGAAGGGAGCAAGACGGTCACCAGGATACGGAAAAGAGTTGATTTTCCAGCACCGTCCGGGCCGATCAGACCGAAGATCTCCGATTCATCCACATCGATGCTAATGTTGTCGAGGGCATGGATATCCCCGAAATTTTTTGATACCTTATCTATCCTGATGGCGTTCATACATCCTGTTTTACCGCTGCGATCTCTCCCGGCATGCCTATTTTCAGGCTCCCGTCATTCGGTACGATTACCTTCACTGCATAGACGAGATTCACCCTCTCCTTCCGGGTCTGTATGATCTTCGGTGTGAATTCCGCCTCGGTGGAGATCCAACTCACCGTCCCGGTATTATGCAATAACCGGCCTCCGGGTCCGTCGTAGCTGATCTCAACTTTTTCGCCGATACTTATCGAACTGAGCTGATCACCGTCGATAAAAGCGCGCAGGATCACAGAAGTAAGATCGGCCATTTTATAAAGGGCATGGCCTGTAACGGCAAGCTCGCCCTCACGTATGAAAGTTTCGAGAATCGTTCCGTCCATTGGAGCCCTGAGGATACATTTTTGGATTTGGTCGCGGATCTGCAGGATCTGAGCCTTGTTTGCATTCAGCTCGGCATAAATTGATGTTTTCTGCGACCTCAGCGCTGCATTCCGGGCATTCGTTACAGCGACCTGGCCACGGAGATCATCCAGTTGTTTGTCGGTTGCAGCGCCTTCCTTGTGCATGGCCTCCACCCTGCTGAGATCGCGCTGTATATTCTGCAAATTAACGTCGTTGACATTCATTTCCTCATCGAGTTGGGCCAGGCGTGAGCCTACTGCCTCTCCTGAAGCCTTCACCTGGACCAGTTTAAGATGCAGCTGCGATGTGTCAATGATGCCCAGGAGCTGGTTCTTTTTCACCCGGTCCCCCTCATGTATGCTAAACATATCAACCGTTCCCGTCGTCTCGGTCGAAACCAGTACATCTTCTGATTCGAAATTGCCATAGGCAAAGGCTTCTTCTTCCTTCTGCCGGCAGGAAGCCAGCAGCAATGAAAGGAAGAGAACCGTCGGTGCAAGGTATTTGTATTTCATCTTAAACTAATTTAGTAAAGTTACGCGTTCAGTTGTCAGTTTTCAGTTTTCAGTTGTCAGTTGTCAGTTTTCAGTTGTCAGTTGTCAGTTTTCAGTTGTCAGTTGTCAGTTGTCAGTTGTCAGTTGTCAGTTGTCAGTCATACCTGATCCGCGTGAAGAATTGGTGAAGAGGAACACGGATCTTCTGAAGAATTTGTTGATTGGGTGATTTGTTAATTTGTTGAATTGGGTTGAAACCATTTCAAACCATTTCAAACCATTTCAAACCATATTCAAACCATTTCAAACCATCTCAAACCATTTCAAACCATTTCAAACCATTTCAAACCATTTCTGTGATAATCTGTGAAATCTGTGGTGAAACTCCCTCAAACCATTTCAAACAACTTCAAACAACCTCAAACAATCTTTCTTTTACAGACTACCTTCGATGTATTTATAATCAGCCACCGCCTTCTGAAGAAGGATCTTTTCCGTAGCCAGTTCTATCCTGGCTTTCTTTTCCCCATTCAGCACCTCCAGAAAATCATTGATCCGCAAGGTCCCGTTTTCGAGCTGTGACCTGTAGGTGGCCGTGATTTTCTCCCTTACAGAAAGGATCTCGGTGAATTTAGCGATATTGCCGGCGTGGGAACGGATCTCTGACATTTGCCGGATCAGGGCCTCATCGACATTCTCTTCGAAATTATTCCGCTGATGCAGTATCATTTCGGATTGCATCTGAAGGTTCGCCTTTTCGCGTTTCACCTGGTTCCAGTCCCAAAGATTCCATTTCAGGCCGGCCCCGATAATGTAATAGGTATCGAATTGATTGTTGAGCAGGTTCAGGCCGGGTTTACCGTATCCGAACTGCCCGAAGGCATATAATACCGGGAGCCGTTTGGAATCCAGGAGCCCTGCAGATTTCCCGAGTTCATCCCTCTTTAGGCTGAAGAGTTCCAGTTCCGTTCGCTGCAGGTGTGCAGAATCGGGGACATCGTAATCCGTGAGAACGAGGCTGTCAGAGGATGAAACCATGATACCGGTCTTTGCCGAAAGGATCCTGAGGAAGGCTTCCCGTCTGAACTGAAGTTCCGAAATATTCTGCTGAAGTTTCATGATCTCAACCCGGATGAGATCAAGGTCAGAAGTAAGCCTCATACCGTTTTCCACCCCTGAGCGCACCACATCCCTCCCCGATTCAAGCTGTGTAAGGGAAAGCGAGGTGATCTTTTTATTTTCCTGCAGAAGAAGCAGATTGAAAAAAATATCCTTTACCACATCTTTTTCCTTCTCGATCTCAGACTGCAGTTGCACCAGTGAGGTTTGAAGACCTGCTTTTTCCACTTCCCTTTGTTTCTTTGTCATCCCAGCATCATAGAGTGTCTGGGAAATATCAAGTGATACCTTATATTGATCTTTTGGCGGTACGGGAAATGCGATGCCGGGTATGGGGCTGTCAATATCGAGACGGATAACGTCCGACTGGTAAGTGGCAGAACCATTCAGGTTCAGGTCAGGATACCAGCGGGTCTGAATGTTTTCAAGCTTGTTGCCCGAGATATCATCCAGAAGACGGTAATCAGCCTGCCTGGGATGATTTTCCCCGGCGGCCCGGAGACATCTTTCGAGGGAAAGCGTGTCTTGTGCATGTAAAAGGGCCGGGATGATCAGCAGGATAAAAATCATGATCTTTTTCATTGGTCAGGCCTTTATAGATTCAATAAAGTAGGTTTTAATATACTCCTTTCTCTCCTCAATGAAGCGGTTAAAAGCTTCATGGTCGTTGGAAAATAACATTCCTTCAATGAGTGTGCGCGCTGCAAAGGGAAAGATGATAAGTCC
Organism: uncultured Bacteroidales bacterium; assembly: GCA_963771005.1. Lineage (GTDB taxonomy): Bacteria > Bacteroidota > Bacteroidia > Bacteroidales > DASQZK01. The sequence continues at coordinate 235,985 of CAVYRO010000002.1, read as the reverse complement.
CAGGAGATTAACGAAGATCTGGCGCGGATCCGCTTTTTTCAGCCTCCCTTCATCCATCGCTGACACGATCTCGCCCAGTAGGATCGAAGGCTGTATACCCTGCTGCCTGATGCTCGATATAAAACGTGCAGGCTCAATACTTACTTCATGAAGAACAAAGAGAACCGTATACGGACTTTCCCGGAGAATGACGTAATACCGGTCGATGATCCTCACCAGCTTTTCTTCGATGGTGACCTTTGCATTGATCTCCGAAGCCAGGTCGGGAATGAAACGGCCGAATACCCGTTCAAAAATATGATCAAAAAGTTTGTCCTTGCTTCGGAAATAGTAGTTCAGAAGGGTGCGGTTTATCCCGGCTTCCTGAGCGATGTCCTGCATCGATGTGCCGGCCTTCCCCTTCCGGATGAACGCCCTGGTTGCCGCATCTATGATGCGATTCTCGGTATCACTGTTTAATTCCTGGGGCATTTTATGATTAACAATAATGTTTGACTATAACGTTAAACGAATATGTAAAAATAGAGTACAAATGTTTGCAATGCAAGGAAAAGGCGAAAAATTTTATCAAATAATATTTTGACCTGCCGGGAGCCTTAAAAAAAAATCTTTAAACGCAAAGGTCGCAAAGGTTACGCAAAGATCGCAAAGGAAGGAGGTACTAACCATACAGAACTTTGCGAACTCTGCGTTAAACTCTGCGCACTTTGCGGTTAAAAAAAAATCAGTAACCGCAGTGAATGCAAAGGTTACGCAAAGGTCGCAACGTACGAACCGTTAGTTCATCCAACATCCGTCTTGTCAACCATTATTTTAGCATTTCATATAAAAACGACTAAATTTGCCTTTTTGAAAATCAAAACCTGCATTCATGAGAAAAATCCATATTCTTACGGGAGCGATGATACTTATGATTTTCACAGTATCATGCAACCGCAAGTATGATCCGGCCATCACATCAAAAGATCTCCTCACCTACCTTAATTACCTTGCAACCGACAGCCTGAAAGGCCGTTATCCGGGCACACCTGAAGATTCGGTCCTGCTGCATTACATCGCAGACAGATTTGAGTCCTTCGGACTGAAGCCTGCGGGCGATGATTACATCGATTACTTCGAGGTGATCTCATCCATCACTCCTTCCGAAAATAACCAGCTGGTTTTTAACGGCCGTACCTTTATACAGGGTAAGGACTATCTTCCCATGGAATATTCCGGTAACGGAAGCCTGGATGCACCCGTCGTCTATTGCGGGTATGGGTTTGGCATCAAAACTGACACCTTTACCTGGGATGATTACAATGGTAAAGATGTAAAGGGGAAATGGGCTCTCATTTTAAGGGGTGAACCCGAGAATCGTGATATTTTCATGGATCATTCCCGGGACAGGGATAAGATCCTGCTGGCGAAGGATAATGGTGCCGGAGGTGTTATTTTTGTTTCCGGCAAGGATTATGATCCGGCGGACCGGTTCCCGGAACAGAACGGGAAGGAGCCCGGGGTGGGTATTCCCGTGATCCAGGTCAGGCGTAAGGTTGCCGATGCCGTTATGGAAGGCACCGGGTTCACTGCTGCGAAACCGGCTGTGAATGGAAGCTTCATCAGCCGTAAGAACCTGGAGGCCGAAACAGAGATGATCCGGAAATACTCAAAAACCGGTAATGTTGCCGCCGTACTCGAAGGATCGGATCCCGCACTCCGCGACCAGTGGATCATCATCGGCGCTCATGAGGATCATCTCGGCATGGGAGGTCCCGGTTCTTCATCACGACGTCCGGATACCATCGCCATTCATTACGGGGCAGACGACAACGCTTCCGGCACTTCGAGTGTACTTGAGCTGGCCGCCTGGTTTGCCGGGAAGAAGGAACGGCCCGCCAGGAGCCTGATGTTCGTCACCTTCGGTGCGGAGGAAATGGGCATTCTCGGATCCAGGTATTTCACGGAGAATCCTCCCATCGATCTGAAAAAGGTTTCCGTGATGCTGAACATCGACATGATCGGAAGAATGAGGCCCGATTCGACCCTGCAGGTTGGCGGCGCAGGCACCTCTGCTGAAAACAGGGACATCCTTGAAAATTTCAATAAAAAGTATCACTTCAACCTCGAACTTTCCGATGCCGGATACGGGCCTTCCGATCATGCATCTTTCTATGCGAAAAATGTTCCCGTAATGTTTTTTTCCACAGGCCCTCACCAGGATTACCACACACCTTTCGACCGCGTGGATTCCATCAATGTCGAAGGTATGATCATGGCTGATCACTACATTGCCGATATCGCCGAATATGTTGCAGACATGGATTCTGCCCTCCATTTCCGCGAAGCCGGACCAAAGGAGAGCACCTCCAGGAGCTACCGCAACAGGATCACCCTCGGTATCATGCCGGATGTCTCCGGCGAAGGCAGCGAAGGCATGGAGGTGCTGGCCGTTACGCCGGGTAAACCGGCTGATACCGGCGGAATGAAAAGAGGTGATATCATCGTGGCCATTGACGGAAAAAATGTCGGCAATGTATACGACTATATGTACCGCATGAATACAATGAAATACGGACAACGCATCGTTGTCACCGTGAAACGGAACAATACTGTTACGGATCTGCTGATACAACTTTAATCTATGAAACCCACATGATTGATAGCAACATAGAGGTAATCTTAATCGATCATGGTGGTCCATTATACCTTTAAATTCAAAATTATTATATAATGAACTGGAAAAAAACCTTATTCTGGATTATTGCTGTGATTATTACCCTGTTTACGGCCGTATACCAGAGAATGACGGGACCTACCTATCCAAAGAACATCTCCTTCGAGGTAAATGGCACCAGCTATAGATTTCAACTTCCAAGGAGTGTGAACGGTTACATAGATGCTGTGATCAGCCTGGATATCGCAGATCCTTCCATCACCGGTAATATCCTCTACCGGCGGTTTCCCACAAGTGAACCCTGGGCCAAAGTCCCATTTGTCAGGAAGGACCAACAACTCATCGCCTGGCTTCCCAGGCAGCCTGCTGCCGGGAAACTCGAATACCGTGTCGAATTTTTTAACGCCGGGGAACCGGTAGAGATCAGGGACAACGAGAATATCGTGATGCGGTTTAAGAGCAGTGTCCCGGTCTGGGTGCTGATCCCGCATATTCTCCTGATATTTACTGCTATGTTGCTTTCGAACCTCACCGGGATCTATGCATTGGCGAAATACCCTTCCTATAAGTTCTATACCGGCCTTACCCTGATACTGTTTCTCATGGGTGGAATGATCATGGGGCCGGTGGTTCAGAAATTTGCCTTCGGAGAATACTGGACCGGTTTCCCTTTCGGTATGGATCTGACGGATAACAAATCCCTTATTGCTTTTGTACTATGGATCATAGCATGGGCCGGGAACCGGAAGGGCGCTCAGAGAAGGTACCTCGTTGTGGCAGCCACGGTTGTCAATCTCGTCATAGCTTTGATTCCACACAGTCTTGGCGGTTCGGAACTGGATTATAATTCGGGTGAGATAAAGACAGGGATGATGTACCTCATGGGGATATTCTTTTAGAGAAGAGGGCGGATCAAAAAAATCAATAGGGTATTTATGCGGCAAGCCTGCCACAAAATACCCTTTTTCCTTAACAACGGGGCGTGTGCCTACCGCTGCATAGTGGTGTCCATCATGGTGGTATCTTCCTGCATATCTCCGGGAGTGTTATTTTCAGGAGTCATTTCCTCTTGGGAATTTGTGTTTTTCGGTTTCTGCTGACAAGCGTTCAGTGAAGCAAACGCAAAAAATGAAAGCAACACAAGAATAAAACTTAATTTTTTCATAGTACGGTTTTTTAAACAGTTTGGAATGCAATTTAATTTTTACGGTTGATCAACAAATTTAACAAAATATCTTAATTTGCAATGATTTACAAGCAATTTTTGACCGGCTGATCCAATCTTAACCTGTTAAATATTCCTGATTTGATGCAGCAGTTATTTTGATCTTTCGTCCTTTACATGAAATCAATTAATAAACATAAAGCTTACAACGATATTCACCGTGAATTGTTTGAAGCGTGCAGAAGAGGCAGCAGTAAAGCCCAGGCTGAGATATACAGGCTTTACTACAGGGCAATGTTCAATACGAGCCTCCGGATCCTGAATGACAGGTTTGAGGCGGAGGACGTGATGCAGGAGGCTTTCCTGAAAGCCTTCCGGAATATTGAAAATTTCGGCGCCAAAGCCAGCTTCGGCGCCTGGCTTAAAAAAATTGTCATAAACACCTCACTGGATGCACTAAGGAAGCGTAAAAGGCATTTGACCGAACCACTTGATAACCTTGAGAATGAAGAGTTCGTTGAAAACGATGACCCGGAAGAGGAAGCCGGCCCGGAGGACATTAAAAGAATCACCGATGAGATCCTCAGGCTCCCGGAAGGGTACAGGATCATTTTGTCCCTGTACCTGCTTGAAGGCTACGATCATGACGAGATATCCCATATTCTGGGTATATCCCCTTCCACTTCCCGGTCCCAGTATTCAAGGGCAAAACAAAAACTGCTTCTTAACCTGAAAAAGAAACAAGATGAACATTGAAAAGCTGATACGTGAGAACAGGGACATGTTCGATGAAAAAGAGCCTTTCCCCGGCCATATGCAAAGGTTCGGGGAAAAACTGAAAAACAGGCCGGCCCTGCCGCGTTTCTACTTGATAAGGGCCCTAACTGCGCTGCTCGCAGGGATCATCCTGATCACAGGGGGATATATGTATTTTTCAAGACAGAATGAAAATCCGGCCATATCAGGGTTGCCTGAGGAAGTACAGGAAACGCTTTATTATTACGACGGTCTGACGGGCAAAATGATCCGGGAAATAAGGCAACTACCTGTGGGTGACGAAATGACAAAAAAGAAGATGCTTAAAGATATACAGGGTAACGACAATGATTACAAACGTTTGATGAGCGATCTCAGGAAGTATCCCGGTGATGAGCGGGTGATCCATGCATTGATAGAGTACCACCGGTCCCGGGCTGAAATGATTGGTTACATCCTGGGCAGGATCGAGAATATAAATGATATAAAACAACAATTACAAAGTCTTTAAAGCCGGAACCGGCAGACCGTATGGAAATTGGACCCCGCCAACAAAAACACGTATTGCAATGAAAACGAAATCTTATTTGCGCAGCACCTCTTTTATCGCCTTCAACCTGCTGTTATTTTCCAGCTGCCTCTATGCACAGCGAACGGAAAGGCATATAACAAGGGAGTTCGATTATACATCCGCGACCCGGCTTTCCATCGAGAGTAAGTTTGGGAATGTAAATATCCTGAATTCAGATAAGGATATGGTCAGTGTGGATGCCACCATCTGGGTCACGGGCGGAAATCAAAAACTCAGTGACGATCTTTCCGGCGACCTGGATGCTGAGATCACGGAATCGGACGGCACGATCACGGTTAAATCCATTTTTCCTGATAAGTTACCCTCCAGGAACAATACCCAGTTTGGCATCGATTTCACGATCCATGTTCCGGAATCCATTGCGTTGAACCTTGAGAATAAGTACGGCGCCGTATATATAGATAATTTGTCGGGTCCCGTGAATATTGACGTTTCCTATGGAAATTTGAAAATTCAATCCCTGAATCACGGGAAGGAGAATCCGCTCAACGAGATAAACCTGGCCTACTCCACCGGCTCGATAACGTCAGCCGAATGGCTTAAACTGAATTTGGCCTATTCAAAGCTGACTATTGGACAAGCCACGGCAGTCGTCGCTCTGAGCAAATACTCAGGACTCATCCTGGATGAATGCAGTTCTCTTGTTGTCGAATCAAAGTACGACACCTACCGAACCGGCGAGCTGAAAAATTATGTGGGAGATCTTAAATACAGTAATCTTTCCGCGGCAAGGATCACCGGAAAATTCGAGATCACGAGCAGTTACTCGGTCATAAAGGTTGAAGAGATCGGCAATCATTTTGAAACCGTCAAAATCGACAATACCCGGGGCAGCTACAAGATCGGCGTGAGTTCAGGATCCAGTTTTACAATTGAGGCTGAGGCAAAACGGGGCGATATATCGGTTAACGGCGTGGATGATCTGAACAAGAGAATCGAGAATGCCGATAAATACATATCCGGGAAATACGGCTCCAATCCCACAGGAAAGATCAACGTCAGCTCCACTGAAGGAAGCGTTCAGATCAATGTACACTGAAGAGATTTGGTGATTTGTTGATTTGTTGATTTGTTGAATGAGGGAGCTGGTTATTTGGTGATTTGGTGAAATGGAAGAGGAACACGGATCCGGAAGAATTTGTTGATTTGGTGATTTGTTGATTTGTTGAATGGGATCGAAACCACTTTAAACCATATCAAACCATATCAAACCATTTCAAACAACAAACAACCTTTTCTGTGATAACCTGTGAAATCTGTGGTTAATCTCCCCGAAGAATTTGGTGATTTGTTGATTTGTTGATTTGTTGATTGAATTGTCATCTATCCAAAAATTCAAACCATCTTTCCAAAAAATTGTATTACAATACATAAAAAAACAAAATATTATGTATCGCGATACAAAAAATTTGAAAAAAAATTGTATTACATTACATAAAATGACCGGTGCCCAGCAGTGAAAATCCCAATGGGTGATGCATCGGCTGCATATATTAAATCAGTGGTCTGCATTCTTCCCCTGATCCCATCCCCTGGTTTTTCCATTTGTTTATTTTCCCTCAATGGTTTTATTCTGAAGAGTATTCCTTAATTTTGATCGTCTAATCATTAATCCACCGCATGATGAAATACCGGCTCCTTTTTATCATCGCCATCCCGTTCTTCTTCCTTCATTCCTGCAACAATGAAAAAAAACCCGGCATTGCCTATGCCCTGATCATTCATGGCGGCGCGGGTAACTCGCTTACCCAGGGTAATCTTTCTCAGGAAGATCTGGCTGCCTATGAAAATAAACTGAATGAAGCCCTCGACAAGGGACTGCAGATCCTGTCAAAAGATGGCTCCTCTGTAGATGCTGTCGAAGCCGTTATCGTCATCCTGGAAGACTCGCCACTTTTCAATGCAGGCAAAGGCGCGGTATTTACCCATGATTCCACAAACGAGATGGACGCTTCCATTATGGATGGCCTGGATCTGAATGCAGGCGCAGTCGCAGGGGTCAGAAATATTAAAAATCCAATCCGTGCTGCACGGAAGGTGATGGAAAAATCGGAACATGTTTTTCTGTCAGGCGATGGGGCATCAGCCTTTGCCGCCACCCAGGGATTGGAGATTGTTGATCCGGAATATTTTTATACTGAAAAAAGTTTTAAGGGACTGCAAAAAGTCCTGAGGGAAGAAAAGGCAAGGAAGGATACGGCATCGAATGGTAAATTCGGAACTGTCGGATGCGTAGCGCTGGATTCCAACGGGAATATCTGTGCAGGTACCTCAACCGGGGGGATGACCAATAAAAGGTACGGACGAATCGGTGACTCTCCCATAATCGGGGCCGGAACGTATGCAAACAACAAAACCTGCGGTGTGTCCTGTACCGGTCACGGCGAATATTTCATCCGCTATTGCGTGGCATATGATATCTCGGCCATGATAGAATATCTCCATCTCCCTGTGGAAGAAGCCGCTAAAAGTGTGGTTCAGGACAAATTGCGAGTCTGCCGGCGGGGAAGGCGGTGTCATATGCCTTGACAAAAACGGGAATTATGCCGCAGAATTCAATACATCAGGGGATGATCAGAGCTTATGCCAATTCAGAAGGGGAACGATTTGTAAAGTTTTTCCAGGCCGGGGATGAATAACCTGAAAGGCTGTTGATCAATTTTTCCATACCCTGCCGCATTTTCAGAAATACACTAGCGACAGGATCAGTACGGTCATCGATCATGTAAATGAAGGTCAGAGGCCCACCCACCTTCATAAAATCTTTGAAATGAATAATTCCCCGGACCATATACCATGAGGTTTGTCTGAAAGCCTATGGGAGTCATAAAATTGGCTGCAGAAGCAAAGGCCACAATAAGACGAATGGCACCGGATTGAGATCCAGATTAGCCGACATAGTGAGTGAAATGGGAAAGATGATGGCCGCAGCTGCCTTACTGGTGATATAGGCTGCCAGTATGGACGTGATCAGGAATATGCCGAACAGGATCCCGATCTTGCCCAATGGCATGAACAGACCAATGATCGAATCGGCCAGAAGATCGGCCGCTCCCGATTTTGTCATGGCAGTACCGAGGGCCAGCGAAAGAACGATAATAATGGCCAGATTGTAATCGATACTTTTGGACAGATCTTTCGGGTTGGTGATCTTAAGCGCAAGGGAGGCTATGATTACCACGATCAGCCCCATAAATAGCCTGATAACCCCGAAAGCCGACAAACAGTATTGAAAACATCAGTCCGCCCAGAAGTACCGCTGTTTTATACCATTCCAGCTTGACAAAACCTCTGACTTTTGAAATAAAATAAAAATCCATGGTATTCTCGGTCCTTACGAGGAAATTCTCGCCGGTAAACAGCAGAAGCACATCCCCTGCCCTGAGCATGATCTCACTGAGTTTTTCCTGCACCCTGACGCCGTTACGGTGAACAGCGATCATGGCGGCATCATATTTACTCCTGAAATTGATCGTCTTCACGGTTTTCCCGATCAGAGATGAATTCTGGCTAATGACGATCTCCACGATCTCAGTCTTCGTCTCTTTTTCATCATTCCCACCTCGGGAAGCTGGAGCCCGGATTTCCCTTCGATAACCTCCGCAATGGTTGTCCGTATCACCCGTAAAAACCAGGATATCCCCTTCCTGGAGAATAAATTTTTCACTAAAGGAAAGTATCTTGATCTCTTCCCGGATGATCTCCAGCAGAGTGTATGACCTTCTCTCCAAGAAACCGGCCTCTTCGATTGTTTTACCGGCAAGATGGGACCCGGAACGCACCTTGCTTTCAACAATATATTCCCGGGTATGGACTGTGGATTCCTCTTCAGACCTATCGGTCTCGGGCAGCAGGCGTTCACCGAAAAAGAGCAGGTAAAAGAAACCGATGACCATCATGGGAAGGCCGACAGCCGTAAAATCAAATATTTTCAGGGGCTTTAGGCCGGGGATGATCTTCTGGCTTTCCACCAGTCCGTTTACGATCAGGTTTGTGGAGGTTCCTATAAGAGTGGCACAACCTCCCAGTATTGCCGCGAAGGAAAGAGGCATAAGAAATTTGGAAGGGGCTATTTTGTTCCGTTTACACCAGTTGTTCACATAAGGCATCATTACCGCAACAAGCGGGGTGTTGTTCAGGAAAGCCGAAAAAGTACTGATAATAATGAGCATCCGGCTAAGAAACCCCCGGTAACTCCTTGCCGACCTGAATATCCGGTCGAAAATCACCTCGATCACCGCCGTTTGCCGGATGATGTCACCGATCAGCAGAAGCATGATCACCACGGCAATCTGTTCGTTGGCAAAACCGCTAAGAATTTCATTTGGGGTAAGGACTCCGAAAAATCCGAGCACGCTGATCCCGATCACAAACGTAAAGGATGGTCCAAGTATCCCCCAGTAAAGGGATACGAGGATAAACACGATTACGATGAATACCAGAATCAGGTCGAAGCTCAGCATAGACGGGGTTTTCCCACTTTAGACCGTCCAAATTAATAGTTTTTGACGTGGATTACCTAATTCTGTGAAAAAATCGCATCAGACGACCAGTCTGTCGCGAAAAGACAGGAATGTCATAAAATCGGCATGATGGACGATGATGGCCTCGGCAGTCCGTTTCACATGATCACCTTCGCCGGCATGTGCGGCAATGATATGGCACACTTCGGGGGGATACACCGCATTGCTCTGCCAGTGAAACGCCCGAGAACGGATGACGGAGATATTTGCCCGTACATTCCCTGGACGGCCGTCCGTCCTCGATCTCATATTCCAGCAGTTTTCCCACATCGGCCAGGATAGCTCCTGCAATCAGCACATCCATGTTTAACGGCAAGTTCGTCGCCATAAAATTCATTGATGCTCTCGGCTGCTTTCCTGGCAATATGCACCACCGATCGCTTATGGGCCATGAAACTTACCTTCAGTCCAGGGACCAACAGGGTAAACGGAATGGTATCCAGGTCGTCCAGGTATCAGGACACTTTTCTCCAGCGCCAGTTCCCAGGTTCTGGCTGACTTTATCCCGCAGGTCCATATCGGAAATCCATTCCAGCTCGGGCCAGAGTTCATAGAATATTATCATGTCATGCTATGCTTGGATTAGACGGTTTATACATATAGTTACGCTCTGTTGTGGGTCCGGTCAGCGTAGTAGAATGCAGCGAATGATGGCATCCGCCATCTCGGCGTGTCGATGCAGCTCCTCTTCTGATAACATCCGGGCTTCCCTGCATCTTCATCATATCGTATGTTCTGCACCTTCCCTTCTGCATATGACCCCGGCCACGGCTTTGCGAATGCGATCGCCCGTCTCCTTTTCTCCAATATGATCGAGCATCATGCATGCCGAGGCGATCATGGCCATTGGATTGACAATGGATACAGGATAGCCGGCATATTTGGGAGCTGAACCGTGTGTGGGTTCAAAAACGGCAATATCCTTCCCCAGGTTGGCACTGCATGCAAAACCAAGTCCGCCGATCAGCCCGGCAAAACCATCCGAAACAATATCTCCGAACATATTCCCGGCAACAATCACTCCGTAATCTTCAGGGTTCTTGGTGAGCCACATCATCTGGGCATCGATATTGGTATTCCAGAGTTCCATCCCGGGAAATTCCTCTTTTTGCATATCCATGGCCATCCGGTACATCATCCCGGAAGTCTCCCGGATCACATTCGGTTTTTCACATACCGTAACAGATTTGTATCCGTTTTCACCGGGCATAGGTGAAGGCAGCCCTGAGTATCCTTTCTGTTGCTTTCCTGGTGAATATACGGGTGGACACGAGATATCTCTCTTTTGGCGCCTGCCCGAAATTCCTCCTGAATTTCGGATGCGTCATCAGGGCATCATAGACCAGATCCGGCGGATCGGACCATTCCACCCCGCCGTAAAGTCCTTCCGTATTCTGTCTGAAGATGACCACATCTATCTCGGGTTCTTCAATGGTATTATTCCTCCCCCGCCGGATAAAATTCAGCGGGTTGCCTTTGTAGGTATGGCATGGCCGGATGCAGATATCCAGGTTAAAATGCTGCCTAAGGCCCACAATGGGACTTGAATATATATAATTCCATTGCGCAGCGCGGGCGATAATTCCGCATTTGCAGCATCCTTAGGCTTCGAGGTGATGGCACCGAAAAGGCCGATCTTGTGTTTTTCAAGCAGGTCGATTGTACGGTCGGGTAACGGATTTCCTTCCCGGCACCAGAATTCCCAGCCGATATCGGCTTCCACGTATTCTGCCTCGAAATCCGGCAGCATCAAGAACACGCACAGCTTCTTCAAGTACCACGCGACCGATGCCATCACCGGGCATGGTAACAATTACAGGTTTTTTCATGATCTATATTTGTTTATTATCACAGGCCAGGTGGAAGTCTTGCCGTGCTCTGCAGTTAAATCTTACACCACCTGCAGACCAAATATACACGGCAAAATCAGGAGTACCTCACCATTCTTGTATGTTTTAGAAAACAATTATTCATTACATCCGTAGAATGACGAATAAATTCTGAACCCTTGTGCATAGATTCAAAAACTTACAATTGAAGTTGTTTGTTTATGCACATTAAACCGCATATTTTTTGATGTCTTTTTTAAAATGATACAATATCATGGACAATTTTAGTTCTCTCCGGCCGGCCGAGCTATGGAGTTATTTTGAAGAAATACTTAAATACCCGAGACCTTCGGGAAAGGAAGGGCAAATAAGGAAGTTTCTTATAGAATTCGCAAAGAAGCATTCGCTTGACTACAAGACTGATGAAGCAGGTAATCTCCTGATAAGCAAGGCCGCATCTGCCGGTTATGAAGGGAGAAAAAAGGTAGTGTTGCAATCACATATGGATATGGTTGGGGAGAAAAATTCGGATGTCAATCATGATTTCGAATCCGATCCTGTGATACCCAAGGTTTGATGATGGCTGGGTGAGAGCGGAAGGAACCACACTGGGCGCCGACGACGGTATCGGCATTGCTGCTCAACTGGCTATCCTGGCCTCCGGAGATATCGATCACGGACCTGTTGAATGTCTCTTCACGGTTGATGAAGAAACAGGGCTCACAGGTGCCTTTGCGCTTAAGCCCGGATTTTTCGAAGGTAGTATCCTCCTTAATCTGGATTCTGAAGACGAAGGGGAGCTTTTTATCGGATGCGCAGGGGGCATCGATACGGAGATCAGTATTCCCTACAAGGAAAAAACGTACCCAGGGGCCATATACCTTTTAAATTATTGTGAAGGGTCTCACCGGCGGCCATTCCGGTGATGACATACACAAAGGACGCGGCAATTCAAACAAGATCCTGAACCGTTTCCTCTGGAATGCGAGCCATAAATTCGGAATCCGGCTGGCATCTTTTAACGGCGGAAATCTCCGCAATGCAATACCACGCGAAGCAGTGGCCATTATTAGCGGTTCCTGAAAACAGGGCCGGGGAACTGAATTCATGGTTTGAAAATTACAGGGAAGTAATCCGGGATGAATTCCGCATTACGGAACCCGGATCTAAATATGAAATTGATCAGGCCTACAAGCCTGCGTTTGTGATCAACAGGAAGGCCCAGGAACGGTTGCTGGACAGCCTGTATGCCTGCCCGAACGGTGTCATTGAATGGAGCAGGGAGATCGAAGGTCTGGTGGAAACCTCCACAAACCTGGCGTCGGTTAAATTCGACAGGCCTTACAATATCCTGGTCACAACAAGTCAGCGAAGTTCAGTTGATTCTGCAAAACGGGATATCGCCGACCGGATAGAAGCTTTGTTTAATCTTGCAAAGGCCGAAATCGATCATTCCGACGGATACCCGGGATGGCAACCCAGGAAGGATTCACAGATACTGGAAATAACGGAAAATGCTTACACGGATCTTTTCGGTCAAAAGCCCGTGGTAAGAGCCATCCACGCCGGGCTGGAATGCGGGCTGTTCCTGGATAAATATCCCGGGCTGGATATGGTATCCTTCGGTCCGACAATAAAGGGAGCACATAGCCCCGAGGAAGGGATAGAAATTGAATCCGCAGATAAATTCTGGAAACTTCTCATCGAAACGCTGAAAAGAATCCCCGAAGCCTGATTTAATCAATCGGTTCAAAGTCTGCCTTGGTAACTCCGCAAACCGGGCAGTACCAGTCGTCGGGAATATCCTCGAAAGCCGTTCCGGGGGGAATGCCACCGTCGGGATCACCCTCCTCCGGATCATATACATAACCACAAACGGTGCATTGGTATCTTGTCATCCTCTGATATTTTCATGAATTAACCACAAAAATAGGATTTTTTTTGATTCCGGAGGGTGAAGAATTGCGGCTTGCGGATTTGCGGACTCGTTGTCCGTGAACGTAAATCCATGTAAATTCGCACAATCCCCGTCACCCTGCTTCCACATTCATCTTTCCCGGGCCCTCTCAAACCTGAAACCTGATCCGCTTTATACGTCTTTAACTCCGCATTCCGGATTCCGCAATTCCCCCCACCTTCCTTACCACGTCGATAAGTGTCCCGTCAACCCATTTGACACCCGCAACGATGTGGTCCGTAAATAAGGGAGCTGCAGGTTTGCCGCAGATTTTTTCAGCTTCCCTGAGAAGTTCATGGATGTTTTTTACAGGGAGGCCCGAACCTTTGATCTTATCGAGCAAGTCTTTACGCAACGGATTTATCGCTATACCCCTCTCGGTGACGATTACATCGATGAGTTCTCCAGGTCCGCAAAGCGTTGTCACCTTTTCCCGTACTACGGGGATCCGGTCGCGGAAAAGCGGCAGCGCGAGGATGACTGTCTTTGAAAAAAGGCAGTTCTGCCACCCGCCTATCCCGTGAAGCAGGTAACCGTCGGAGTGGGTCACCACGTTGGCATTGAAATCTACATCGACCTCCGTTGCTCCCAATATAACGACATCCACCATCCCGGCGAAATTTCCCTTGCTGTGGTAATTATAGCTGGTGAACGGGCTGGTCCAAACATGTTGCGCATTGTCTGCCATGGAACGGATACCGTCGGTATCGAAAGTCTGGCCGTCGAGGATATAATCAACCAGGCCTTCTTCAAGCATCTCCACGAGGAACTTATTGCTACCTCCCCGGGCAAACCGGGCACGAATCCCCTTTTCCTTCATGATCTTCCTGAAGTATTCGCCCACGGCAAGAGATGTTCCCCCTGCCCCGCTCTGGAAAGAAAATCCCTCATGAATGATCCCTGTGATTTCGCAGAACCGGGCTGTTAGTTCGGCCAGATACAGCCTGTCGGGCGACTTTGTGATCCGGGTCGTTCCTGAGAGTATCTGTGACGGGTCGGCGAGCCTGTCCGTCAAAACCGTAAAGTCGACATTATTTCCCTGTATTTGCCAGGGGATACAGGGAAAATCAACCATGTTATCGGTAACGACGATAACCTTATCCGCATATTGTGAATCCGCCAGTGCAAACCCGAGGGAGCCGCAGGCTGAGGGTCCGTAAAGTCCGTTGGCATTGCCGAAAGAATCAGCTGAGGGCGCCCCGATGACCGCGATGTCGATCTTCACCTCCCCATCCTGGATCGCCTGGTACCGGCCGCCATGCGATCTGAGCATACCCGTCCCTTTCATTCCGCCTTCGGAAACAAACCTTCCCAGCGGTCCGTTCATGCTCCCCTCGATGCGTTCGATCGTACCGTCGCGGAGGTAGGAAATAAGATGCTCATGACACGGAAAAGAGGCGGAAGGAAACCATCGCAATCCCTTCACTCCCATTTCATGGGCAATATCGAAGATCCGGTTGGCGAGAAAATCCCCGTTCCGGAAATGATGATGTGTGGAGACGGTCATCCCGTCTTTCAGCCCGGCTTTTTCGAGCGCGTCGCGAAGTGTGGGGACAAGCTTATTACCGTCTGACGGATAAGCTGAACTTACAGGAACGGGAGGTCCGTATTTTCTACCCTCCGGTACGAACTTTCCGACACCGGCGTAAGGATGCTGGATCAACCCGTTCAGGCTGAGTGGCACGAAACGGCCTGCAGCATTAACAGTGAGATCGTCAGTCTTCATATTCCTCTCTCCAGTTTTGCCGGATCATCCCAAGTTTCACGGCGAGATCTAATGTCCGCATTGCTCTTTTTACCACCGGGGCATCGATCATTTTCGATCCCAGCGCAACCACCCCCTGCCCCTCTTCTTCTGCTCTGAAATAAGCGAGTGCGATCTCTTTTGCTTTTTCAATGTCCCCGGGCAAAGGGGAATATCCCTCCCTGACCGTATTAATTTGGCGGGGATGAATGCATCCCATTCCTTCAAAACCCAATGACCCGGATATGGCAACGGCTTTTTTCAATCCTTCCTCATCATCCGTGTCCGGATAAACGGAGTCGATCGGCTGGATCCGTGCAGCCTTGCATGCATTTACGAAGCGTGACCTGGCATAGAGGGATTCTTCCCCTGAAACCGTGCGCCGGGTTCCTGTATCGGCCGTATAATCCTCCAACCCGATGGCCATGGCCACAATGTTTGGCGAAGAACCTGCAATGGAAAAGGCGTTTTCCACACCCAGGGCACTTTCAATTATGGGCATGAGGAACACCGGTTCCCTGCGGCCGCATAATTTTGATATCCGCGTAATTTCCCTATCAACCAGGCTGATCTGCACGGGATCTTCACATTTTGGAACAAGGATAAGGTGTACGTTGTAAGGGACAAGGTGTATAAGGTCATCCAGGCCTGAAGGTATCTGGTTGATCCGGGCCATTCTCTCCGCACCGTAAAAATTCACCTGGCAGATAGCATTCCTGACCAGAAGCCGGGCTTCAGCCTTTTTAGCCGGCGCAACCGAATCCTCGAGGTCGGTGATAATTCCATCGGGTTTATGGATCCCTGCATTGAGCATCAAGGATGGTGTATTTCCCGGAAGGTAAAGCCGGGTGAAGCGGAAACGGTCACGAAATGTCGGGTACCGGTTTTCCGCTATGACCGGAAAAAGAAAGGGGGGTGCGTCTGACCTTATCTGCCGAACGGCGGCTTCAATACGGGCGGCGATGACAAAGGGAAGAGCTCCTGAATCTTCAATGCCGAGGACTGCATTTTCGAAGCCAGAATGGATGAGAACTCTTTCCGCAAGTTCCCGGATATCCTTCCCGTAAAGGGCCTCCACCCTGCTGTGAAGTTCAATACGTATCCCTCCCGAAGCTTCAGCCTGCAATGTGACGAAACAATCAGACCTTACCTTTTCCCCTTTATTGCCGGCGGTTACGACATCTGACATAGAGTTCATGATGTTGGTATATCCGCAAAGTTATAAAAGGCGGATCGCTGATGACAGGCTATACGTATGTTTAAGAATATGGTTTGAAATGGTTTGAAATGGTTTGAAATGGTTTGAGATGGTTTGAATTGGTTTGAATTGGTTTGAAATGGTTTGAGATGGTTTGAAGTGGTTTGAAATGGTTTGAAATGGTTTGAAATGGTTTGAAATGGTTTGAGATTATTCGTTTTAGAAGATTTTTTCCCCGGAGGGGATCCATTGTATTAGCCACGGTTACGCCCGTGGTAAGGAGGACGCACGCATCGAAACCCCGGGAGGGTTTAATAATTAGTGTTTGCAAGAAAACTCGACAACCCTTCGACTTCGCTCAGGGACCGGCGACTTCATTCAAGAGGGTGAACTTTTCGGATGGTGGTTTAGGTAGGTTAAAAATCTTCATCCTTGAGAATCCGTTCCGATAGCCATATAGCCATAGGAGAGTTGTATTTGTTGATTTGTTGAATGGTGTCGAAACCACATCAAACCACTTCAAACCACTTCAAACCACTTCAAACCATTTCAAACCATTTCAAACAATCCTCAAATTATCCTCAAACAATCTTAAAACAATCTTAAAACAATCTATTTTTCGCAGAATTCGGTAAGAACCCCGAAAGTGGACCTCGGATGAAGGAAACCGATTTTAAGTCCCTCGGCTCCCTTTCTCGGAATCGCATCGATTAGCGCAACTCCCTTTTCTCCTGCTTCCTTCAATGCGGTGGCTGTATCTTGCACGGCGAAGGCAAGGTGATGGATCCCGGGGCCCTTCTTCTCAATGAATTTACCTATGGGCCCATCGGGATCTGTCGATTCCAGAAGTTCGATCTTGGTTTCCCCCACCCGGAAAAAAGCGGTTTTCACTTTCTGGTCGGCTACTTCTTCGATAGCATAACACTCGAGCCCGAGCACATCCTCGTAATATTTCACTGCTTCATCAAGGTTTGCGACGGCAATCCCTATATGTTCGATATGAGTAGGTTTCATGTTTTCTTCCCCGTTTGTTATAAAGAATGCAAAAATAGGTTTCTCCCGTTAGAAAAAGGAGCATTCCGTCAGGATTTTTTCATCCGGATCCCTGAGAAAAGCTGAAATCTCAAATCTGGAACCGCGGAAATTTTTTCCTTGCCTGAACACCGGATCCTGTAATTATCTACTTTTGCCGTAACGGGAAATTCCTCCCGGCATCATTTTCAACCGTATGAATTTCAAAGGGCTTATGACAGTTGCAATGCTTGTCCTATCCAATAGTTTCATGACCCTGGCATGGTATGGTCATCTCCGGTTCCGTGAGATGCGATGGTTTGAGAACCTGGGGCTTTTCAGCATTGTTTTGATCAGCTGGGGAATCGCTTTTTTTGAATATTGCGCGCAGGTTCCGGCGAACAGGATCGGCTTCAGCGGGAACGGGGGACCCTTTTCACTGGTTCAACTAAAGGTGATCCAGGAGGTGATCACTCTGGTCATCTTCACGGGATTTACGCTCCTGTTTTTCAGGAATGAAACGCTTCGCTGGAATCATCTGGTGGGTTTTATCTTTCTGATCCTTGCCGTATATTTTATTTTCAAAAAATAAATCCGCTACATTCCGGAAGGACCGGACCCGGTAATGGAATTCCGGAAAAAGAGGAAAGGACGACCGTTCATTGCCTGGGAGAATTAGAATAAAGGAGCTACCGGATCGGCCGTTAGTTTTACCTTTTCCTGTCCGGGTCGATGAGCGCATCATAAATGGTCTGCTGGATCTGCGTACGGATATCTTTCTGAACGAGGAGATTGTTATACTGGTTTGGATGGACACGGTTTGAGAGGAAGATATATACAATATCATACCTGGGATCAACCCAAGCCATCGTACCCGTAAATCCGGTATGTCCGAAGCTTTCGAGGGAGGCGCTATGACAGGTTGGCCCGATCTTGTTTGGTTCCGGCTCCGGTTTATCGAAACCCAGGCCACGGCGGTTCCCGTTATCACCGTATACTCTCGCTGAAAAATGATGAATAATACTATCACTCAGGAATCTCCTTCCGCCGTAAATCCCACCGTTCAGGTACATTTGCATCACTTTTGCCAGGTCGTTAGCGTCGGAGAACAGGCCCGCATGACCGCTTATCCCTCCGAGCATTGCTGCGCCCGGATCATGGACGTAACCCTGCAGGAGCTGGTGCCGGTACATGATGTCATTTTCCGTCGGGGCGATCCGTCCTGCTGGAAAACGGTTCAAGGGGAGATAACCCAGGGTGGTCGTCCCCATTTTGGCATAAAAGGTATGGTAAACATACGGATATAAAGCAGTATCCGTCAGTCGTTCGATAATCCGTTTGAAAAGGTAATATCCCAGGTCGCTGTAACGGTAAGTCTTATCGAGAAGCTCCGATGAAAAGATCCGGTTATAAATAGTATCCTCGTAATCTTTCCGGAGATATAGCCCTTCAGCCACTTTAAGGGGATAGGTGACGCTGAAAGTATCGGAATAAACACTATCAACATATTTGATATTGCGGTTGGCATATGCATTCGGGCCCATCTTATACGGGTATTCGTACGAAAAACGGGAGCTGAAAAGTTGCTCGCTGCTGTCCATTGGCTCTATGGTAGAGAGGTAAAACGGGATCCATGCCTGGAGCCCGGACTGATGAGCCAGGATATCACTGATCAAAAGGTCCTTCTTATTGCATGTGTCGGGCAAGTCGAGGTATGCACCAAGGGTGCGGGATACATTAAAACGCCCCTCATCGGAAAGTTTCATTAGGGAAGGCAGTGTGGCAAATATCTTGGTTAGAGATGCCATATCGTAAAGGTCATCGTTTTCCACGGCATGTTCCTTTCGATAGGTAAAATAACCATATGATTTATTGAAAATCACCTCTCCGTGCCGACCCACCAATATCTGGCAGCCGGGTGTTGCTTTCATATCTATAGCCTCTACGGCAATAGTGTCAATCCTCATCAGGATCCTGGAATCAAGTCCCGTCTCCTCGGGAAAACCATAGGAAAGCCTTTCGATTGCAGGGCTGTTGATCCCCGTCCCCGGTGCAAAATCCGGTCCGCAGGAAACCGGCAATGTACCCGATAGTGCATTCGCGCCGAAGATACCCTGTGCCGCAAGTTCTTTGGTCACATCTTCATCATCATAGGCTTCCACAATGGCATCAAAGCGGTTCAGCTCATCGCTGCTGAATTCATTGAGAAGGTATGGATTTCCAAATACGACCAGTACAAGGTTGCCATTAAACCGGAGATTTTGGATGAACTTAATCTCCCCGGGCGTTATGCCATAACTTTTTGAAGGCCATTGAGATGTATTTTGTATGCTTAGAATTAGCGTATTATAACCGGATAATTTTTCCTGCAAGACAATGTCGGATAGCGGAAGCCTTTCTTTGGGTAGAAGAAATGTATCCACCTCTGTATAAAGCTGCAGAGTCTTGCTGAACGGATCGCTTTCCCCGGTCCCAATGGCGAGTGAGGCGATCCGGTAGGATTCCAGGTTGAAGAAAGGCACAACATTCCCCCGGTTTACAATCAGTGTGACAGCATTCCTGACCAGTTTACGCTCTTCAACCCTGTAGAAAGGATCATTAAGATCCTCAATAAGCGAATCAAGCACCACGGGCTTAAATTTCCGGAGGCCTGCCCAGGCTTTGGCATGAAGTATCTTCCTGCATCTCTGGTCAAGTTCCTGTTCGGAAACCCTTCCTTCCTTTATCACCCGCCGGATGGCAGCAATGGCTCTGGGCACATCCGATGGCATCAGCAGGATATCATTTCCCGCAACAAAAGCCTTTGCCTCGAGGTCGCCCGGACGGTTTCCCTCGCTGGCTCCCTTCATATTCAGGGCGTCCGTGATCACCAATCCCTCGAATCCGAGCGTACCTCTCAGGAAGTCATGGATTGTTGACCTGGAAAGGGAGGATGGAACATTCTCCGCCGTATCGAGGGCCGGTACATGAAGATGGGCAGACATTATGGCCGGGATACCGTTCCGGATACCGAACTTGAACGGGAAGAGTTCAATCGAATCGAGTCTCTCCATATTATGCCTGATCACCGGGAGTGTGAGGTGGGAATCCGTGTCTGTATCCCCGTGGCCGGGAAAATGCTTGTATACCGGCATGATCCCGGCATCCTGAAGGCCCATCGCATACATCAGGCCCTTTCTTGCCACGTTCATACGGTCTTCCCCGAAGGAACGCGAATTGATCACAGGGTTGCGTGGGTTGTTGTTCACGTCGACAACCGGGGCAAAATTCATGTTTAGCCCGAGACGCTTCATCTGGGTGCCGATATCGAAACCCATCTGGTAAATGAGGGCATCATCCCCGATGGCACCCAGCATCATCTGGTGCGGATAGGTAAGGGTGCTGTCCAGCCGCATGGAAAGGCCCCATTCGCCATCGATGGAAATAAGAAGCGGTGTTTTTGCGGCTCTCTGGAAGCGGTTGGTCATTTCAGCCTGCCTGGCAGGGCCGCCCTGGAAGAAGATGATACCACCCACGTTGTACTTTGTAATCAGTTTCAGAACATCCTGTGCATCTTCCTCTCCCCGGATTGAATAAGCGGGTACCATCAATAGCTGGGCGATCTTTTCATCGAGGGTGAGGGAACTCAATACGGAATCGACCCAAACGGAATCGGACTTGAAAAATTCGGGACTCAGGCTTTTAACAGGTTCAAAATCATCACGTACGCGAACCCCTGAAATGTTGAAAGTGGAAACCAGTGTAAAGAAAGTAAGCAGGATAAATGTCTGGATCAGGTAACTCTTCATTTTCTCTTTCCTTTGTTCGATGCGTGGCCCAAAGATAATTGAACGTACTTGCGATTTAAAAAGATGTTTTCAACAACAGGCCGAATATCAGCCAATATAGAATTGTTTTAATTAATTTTACCTCATATCAAATTTCCATTAAAAATAATTCCTATGAAAAAAAGTTTTCTGACTCTCATGGCTATGGCAATATTTTCATTTTCCTGCCTTTACAGCCAGGATGAAGCAAGATTGTTACGTTTTCCGGCAATCCATGGCAATCAGCTTATATTTTCTTATGCCGGCGATCTTTATACCTCCGATGCAAACGGTGGCATGGCGCGCCGGATCACAAGCAGTCCCGGGTATGAAATGTTCGGCCACTTCTCTCCCGATGGCAGGTACATTGCTTTCACCGGTCAGTATGACGGCAATACCGAAGTATTTGTGATGCCGTCAAAAGGGGGTATGCCCGTAAGACTGACCTACACAGCCACCCTCTCGCGGGATGATATCGGGGACCGTATGGGACCGAACAACATTGTCATGGCATGGACTCCTGACAGCAAATATATTATCTACAGATCGCGAAAGGAATCCTTTAACAGTTTCAAGGGATCTCTTTTTAAAGTATCCGTCGATGGCGGGCTGTCTGAACAACTCCCGCTGTCATTCGGAGGTTTCTGCTCCTTTTCACCCGATGGCAGGAAACTTGCCTTCAATCCCGTTTTCAGGGAATTCAGAACCTGGAAATATTACCGCGGCGGTATGGCCGATGATATCCATATCTATGACACTGAAAACGGAACGGTAGAAAAAATAACCGATAATGAGGTCCAGGACATTATCCCGATGTGGGTGGGCGATAATATCTATTTTCTTTCCGACCGTGACAGGACCATGAATCTCTTTGTATATCATACGGGTACAAAAGCTACGGAGAAACTGACGGATTTTGACAATTATGATATCAAATTTCCAACGGCAGATGATAGTAATATAGTATTTGAAAACGGCGGATATATTTACAAATATGACATTGCTGCCGGTAAGGCGGAAAAGGTAAGTATTACGATCGCCAATGATGAACCCCAGGCAAGGGCTGAACTGAAGGATGTAAGCAAGGACATACGTTCCGGTGATGTATCTCCCAATGGCGAGAGGGTCGTTTTTGCCGCCAGGGGAGAGATCTTCAGCCTTCCGGCTAAAGAAGGAGTGACCTATAACTACACCCAAAGCGCCGGGATCCACGAAAGAAATGTCGGGTACTCTCCCGATGGAGAGAATATTGCTTACCTGTCGGATCAGAGCGGTGAATTCGAGATATGGATCCGGAAGCAGGACGGGACAGAACCGGCCCGGCAGCTCACGCGGAATGCAGATACCTATATTTACAGTTTCGACTGGTCACCGGACAGTAAAAAAATTCTTTATCACGACAGGAAACTCAGACTTCGATATATCGAGGTTGAATCCGGAAAGATCACAGAAATCGAAACCGAAAAATTTGGCATACCGAACAGTTATGACTGGTCTCCCGACAGCAAATGGATCGCTTATGAATATACCGAGGCCAATGAATTTACGCTTATCCGTCTCTTCAACCTCGATTCCGGTAAAAAATACGATGTAACGGATACATGGTATGATTCAGGCGGACCCTGCTTTTCCGATGACGGGAAATTCCTCTTCTTTGTTTCGGCCCGCGATTTCGATCCGATCTACAGCCGTACAGAATGGAACACGGCATATAATGATATGAGCAAGATCTATCTTGTCACACTGGCTGCGGATACGAAATCTCCTTTCGGACCGGAGAACGATATGGTCAAACCCGCCGAAATAGCCAAGGACCTGACACCAGATGAAAAGGAGAAAAAAAAGAAATCCAGTGAAAAAGCGGAGGTAAAGGCTGCGGAGAAAACTGTGAAGATCGACGTCGATGGTATTAAGGACAGGATAGACGTATTACCCATAGAAGCTTCAAATTATTACAATATCCAGTCAACCGGCAATAAGGTTTACTATATCGATTACAGCATGAGCGGCGGTTCGACAGCAAAAGTTTTCGACCTTGAGAAGAAGAAAGAGCAAGACCTGGGTAAAAACCTGAGATACGCGCTCTCGGCCAATGGTAATAAGATGCTGGTCGGAATGCAGAACAAATGGGCCGTTATCAATCCGCCGGATTCGGAGGTTAAAATCGAAGATGCCATTGATCTTTCCGGCATGAAAACCCAGGTGAATTACAGGAAGGAATGGAGGCAGATCTTTGACGAAAGCTGGCGGCAGTTCCGCGATTTTTTCTATGTTCCCAACATGCACGGCGTGGACTGGAATGCCATGAAAGATAAATACGGGCAGCTTGTTCCGTACGTCCGGACAAGGGATGATCTTACCTATATCATCGGTGAGATGATCGGTGAACTCAGCATCGGCCATGCCTATATCACGACCGGAGAAAAGAAGGAAAAACCGGAAAGGATAAAGACCGGCCTCCTTGGAGCACAACTGAGCCGGACTTCATCGGGTTATTACCAGATAAAGGATATTCTGAAAGGAGCGAACTGGAACAAGGAACTGCGTTCCCCGCTTACGGAAATAGGGGTAAAAGTAAAAGAAGGAGATTACATCCTTGCGGTTAACGGTGTCGCCACAGATACGATGAATGATATCTACGCGTCACTCGTAGGAAAAGCAGGATTGGAAGTTGAGCTTACTGTCAATGATAAGCCTGAAATGACGGGGAGCCATAAGATCGTCATTATCCCTGTCGATGATGAATCCCGTCTTTATTACTATAAATGGGTACAACATAATATTGCATACGTGAATGAAAAGACCGGAGGCCAGGTGGGATATATTCATATTCCCGATATGGGTACGGAAGGTCTGAATGAATTCATGAAACATTTCTACCCTCAGCTCGATAAAAAAGGTCTCATCATAGATGACAGGGGCAATGGCGGCGGCAATGTATCACCCATGATCATAGAACGCCTGCGCAGGGAGGTCACCCGGTCTACCATGCGTCGCAATTTCCCCCTTGGCGAACCCGTTCCCCAGGAAATGATGCTAGGACCGAAGGTGCTTCTGATCGATAAATATTCGGCTTCAGACGGCGACCTTTTCGCATACTCCTTCAAAAAACACAATATCGGGACCGTGATCGGCACCCGCACCTGGGGCGGTGTTGTAGGTATCACCGGTTCCCTTCCCTTCATTGATAACCAGGACCTCCGGAAGCCGGAATTCGCATCCTATTCGGCCGAAAAGAGCGAGTGGATCATCGAAGGGCACGGCGTTTCACCGGATATCACCCTCGACAATGATTTGCACCAGGAGTTCCTGGGCAATGATGCCCAGCTGGATAAGGCAATCGAGGTTATCATGGAACAGCTGAAGGATTACAAGGGCGTGCCTGCGGTCCCGGAACCACCGGTGAAGAATAAATAGGTTGTTTCAGATGGTTTGAAGTGGTTTGAAATGGTTTGAAATGGTTTGAAGTGGTTTGAAATGGTTTCAACTAAATCTGAAACAACTTTTTCTGTGATAATCTGTGAAATCTGTGGTGAAACTCCCCGAAGAATTTGGTGATTTGGTGATTTGGTGAAGTGGAAGAGGAACACGGATTTACACGGATCTACACGGATTTACACGGATTTTGACGGGTGATCACCGGGCTAATCTGTGGTGAATCTCTCTCAAACCACTTCAAACCATTTCAAACCATTTCAAACCATTTCAAACAATCTGAAACAACATTCAACAAATCAACAAATCAACAAATCAACAGATTCTTCGGGCCCATCTGAAACACCTGAAACAAAACTATTCGACCGCCGTCAATGTTAACCTACGGAATCAACCCATTATTCTTTCATGGCGTACTTACCCATCCAGGATTATGGTATCATCGGCAATATGCGGTCGGTGGCTTTGGTGGGCGTGAACGGCTCTATCGACTGGTTCTGCTTTCCGGTCTTCGATTCACCAAGTATTTTCGGAAGACTCCTCGATGATGAAAAAGGGGGATTTTTCAGGATATCCCCCCTGGACGACGATTTTAAATCCAAACAGTTTTACTGGCCCGACACCAATGTTCTCATCACGCGGTTTTCCATAGAGGGCGGTATTGTTGATGTAACCGATTACATGCCTGTAGGCCCCGATGTAAAAGACGAAATGAACTATCATATCATCCGGCGTATCAAAGGAGTGCATGGGAAGGTAAGGATGAAACTCGAATGCCGGCCTGCCTTCAATTACGCCCGCGATGATCATAAGCTGGAAATTACCAAAAAGGGAGCGGTTTTCATATCGCCCGGGCTTACCATAGGACTCTCAAGCAATTTCAATCTCAATCCCAAAGAGCTGAAGAACGAGGTTTACACCGAATTTGATATCAGTGAGGAGGAGACCGTGGTGTTCGTGTTGCATAAGGTCAACCACAAGGATGATTGCCTTACATTTTCGGTTGACGAGGCCGAATCGAGCTTCGTCAGCACGATCCATTTCTGGCGCAGCTGGCTTTCAAAATCACAGTATGTGGGGCGGTGGCGGGAGATGGTCAATCGTTCGGCCCTTATTCTAAAACTGCTGACCTATGAACCCACAGGGGCTATTGTAGCGGCTCCCACCTGCAGCCTGCCTGAATGCACCGGCGGGTCCCGGAACTGGGATTACAGGTATTCATGGATCCGGGATGCTGCCTTCACCGTATATGCTTTCATGCGGATCGGCTTTACAGAGGAAGCCGCACAATTCATGAACTGGATCGTCGAAAGGTGCCATGAATCACCCGAAACGGGGGCTCTTCAGATCATGTACGGGATCGACGGACGTCATGATCTCTCCGAAGAGATCCTCGACCATCTCGAGGGATACCGTAAATCCGGCCCGGTCAGGATCGGTAACGGGGCCTTTAACCAGCTTCAGCTCGATATCTACGGCGAACTGATGGATTCCACCTACCTGTATAATAAATACGGGTCGCCCATCCCCTACGGAACCTGGAAGGCCCTGTCCAAGACCGTGGATTGGGTGTGCCGCAACTGGGACAGGGAGGATGAGGGGATATGGGAAGTGAGGGGAGGCAGGCATCATTTCACGTACAGCAAAATGATGTGCTGGGTGGCGATCGACAGGGCCGTCAGACTGTCGATGAAACGATCTTTACCTTCCGACCTGACCCGGTGGCGGAAAATCCGGGACAGCATCTACGAAGATGTGATCAACAAAGGCTGGAGTGAGAAAAAACAGGCCTTCAGCCAGTATTACGACACCGATACCCTCGATGCCTCCGTACTGATGATGCCCCTTGTGTTTTTCATGTCCCCCACTGACCCTTTGATGATTAAAACCCTGGAAGCCATCCTGAAACCGCCTTCGAGGGGAGGTTTGATGTCGAACAGCCTGGTGTACCGCTATAATACGAAAGACACTGCCGACGGACTTGCAGGCGATGAAGGAACATTCAATATCTGCACCTTTTGGCTGGTGGAAGCTCTCACGCGGGCCGGGAAAAACGATCGTGAAAAACTCGATCTTGCCCGGCTCATCTTCGAACAGATGCTGGGTTATTCAAACCATGTGGGGATGTTCTCCGAAGAGATCGGCCTCAGCGGCGAAGCCCTTGGCAACACTCCCCAGGCCTTTACTCACCTGGCGCTGATCAGCGCTGCCTTTAATCTGAACCGGGAACTGGATATGCACTAATTTAATCACCAGCCATCATGAAGACCTATAACAGACTGAAAGGGCAGCCGGCGATCATCACCGGGGCTGCCACGGGGATAGGGAAAGCCGTTGCAATACAATTCGCCCTTGAAGGCGCGCCGGTGGTGGTTAATCACCTCAGGGGCGATCCCTTTGATGAAGTGGTGGACCAGATACGGGACGGAGGAGGTGAGGTTATCGCCGTGGAGGCGGACGTGAGCAAGGAAGATGAGGTGAAGGAGTTGTTCAGGCAGGCCATAGATAAATTCGGAACAGTGCATATTCTTGTGAATAATGCAGGCATCCAGAAGGATGCCTCTTTTATCCGAATGACGCTTCCCGACTGGCAGAGAGTCCTGGATGTGAACCTGACCGGACAGTTCCTCTGTGCGCGCGAGGCGGCAACTGAATTTCTCCGGCGAGGGGTCGTCCCGGAAATTTCAACATCTGCCGGTAAGATCATCTTTATGAGTTCGGTCCATCAGACTATCCCATGGGCGGGACATGCCAATTATGCCGCCTCCAAGGGAGGGATAGCCCAGTTAATGAGCACGGTGGCGCAGGAACTTGCACCGCAGAAGATCCGGGCAAACAGCCTGGCACCCGGGGCCATCCGCACTCCCATTAACCGGAAGGTTTGGGAAGACGCTGAAGCGAATGAAAAACTAATGACCCTCATCCCGGTGAAACGCATCGGGCAGCCTGTCGATATAGCCCGCGCCGCAGTATGGCTTGCATCCGATGAATCTGAATATGTAACCGGTCACTCCCTGGTTGTCGACGGCGGAATGACCCTCTATCCTGGTTTTGCCACCGGGGGATGACACGGATGGTGATTTGGTGAAGTGGAAGAGGAAGAGGAACACGGATCCCAGAAGAATTTATTGATTTGGTGATTTGTTGATTTGTTGAATTGGGTTGAAACCATCTGTGATAATCTGTGAAATCTGTGGTGAAACTCCCCGAAGAATTTGGTGATTTGTTGAGTTGTTGATTTGTTGAATGGAGTTGAAACCATCTCAAACAATCTGAAACCTCTGTGATAATCTGTGAAATCTGTGGTGAATCTCTCTCAAACCACTTCAAACCACTTCAAACCATTTCAAACCATTTCAAACCCATTTCAAACCATCTCAAACAATCCCTCCTCCTTCCAGCTATGCTATTCCTCACCGCCCGATGATCTTCAGCTCTGTCCGGCGGTTCCTGGCCCTTCCCTCTTCGGTGTCGTTGGATGCAACCGGCTGGTTAGCTCCGTAACCTTTATAGGTCAGCCGCCCGGCATCTATCCCGCGTCCCAGCAAATATTCAACCACCGACTGTGCCCGCCGTTCCGAAAGACGGAGGTTATAGGAAGAGCTGCCGATGGAATCGGTATGGCCGCTTATCTCAACGGAAACGGCAGGATTGGTCCGGAGGAATTCGGCAACCCGGTCAAGTTCCACAAGTGACTCGTTGAGAAGGGAGTCTGAGTCAAAGCCGAAAAAAATATTTTTCAGAATGATCCTTTCTCCGGTTTCTATGGGTTTCAAAGGGACGTCCATGAGGTAAGGATCGGTTTTTTCGTACAATCCCTCAAGGGAAAAATGCTCCGAATAAAAAAGATAGCCCGGATGTGAGACGTTGAAGGCAAAATTATGTCCGGTGGGCAGGGGCAGGAGAAAATCGCCCTCACCGGGATGAGACCGGGATTCAATGGTCACGTTACCTGTCTCCAGATCGATGAGGCGGAAACGGGCGTCAAGACCCTTGAAGGTCTCTGCATCGTATACCCTTCCCCTGATATAGGACACCCTGGCAGGCCTTACCGCCGGATACAGATCAAAGCTGTAGATATCCATCCCCCTGCCCTTCAGCCTGTCGGACGAAAAATAGGCTTTATCACCATCCGAATTGACGATCAGCCCGATCTCATCATTGAAAGTATTTATGGGAAAGCCAAGATTCCCGGCTTCACTCCAGCTCCCGTCATCCTTTTTTTTAGATATGAAAATATCGCCCTTCCCGAGGTTCATATGTCCACCGGATGAGAAATAAAGCGTTTTGCCGTCGGGATGGATGAAAGGCGATTGTTCATCTTCCGGTGTGTTTATACTGTCTCCTGCATTTACAGGCTCTCTCCACTTACCATCCTCAGTCATTATGCTGATCCAGATGTCGAGTCCTCCCCTTCCGCCGGGCCGGTCCGATGCGAAGTACAGGGTGCGTCCATCAGCCGAGATTGAAGGGTGCTTTTCGGAATAAGAGGTATTCAGCGGCCGGCCCGGATTATAAGGTACCGACCATTTACCGCCCGTTTGCTGAGAGATGTAAATATCACACATTCCCTCCCCGTCATCACGGTTACATGCAGTAAAATAGAGCATCCGGCCGTCGGGGGACAGGGACTGGGCACCTTCATTACCCGGGGAATTGAGCGGCTTACCCAGGTTCCTCCGGGCTTCCCAGCCATCGCCGGGTCGCCTTACCGAATAGTAAAAATCTTCCTGCATATTCCCGAAACCAATGGATTTTGTCGAATCCTTCGGCTCGAGAACAGTGAATACAAGGGTTGATTCATCGATCGAAAGGGAAGGCCAGTATTCATTCTGCACCGAGTTTATCGAATCCCCGAGATTCACCGGATCAAAGGGCACGGGATTCCCGGTTTCCCGGATGGCAAAGCTGCAACGGTCCCTGAAAGCCTCCGCCTCCTGATCCGTAATTTTACCGAACTTTCCAAGCTCCAGAAACCGTTCCGCTGAGGTCAGGGCTTTGTCGTATTTCCCGATACTGAATTCCACCCGTGAAAGAATCATATATCCTTCGGGATAATACTCCGGATCGATGAGCAGCGCCCGTTCAAACTCCGATATAGCGGCTTCATAATCCCCCCGGTCTTTATGGATTTGAGCAAGAAGCATCCAGGCTTCAATGAAATTTTCATCGGCTTTGACGGCTTTGTGAAGATTATCCAGTGCTTCAGATTCTCTTGCATTATGGTAACTATCCATAGCCTCCTCGAAATACTTCTTTGCTTTTTTCGAGGATGAATGATACTGGGCTGATGCCGGAAATGCATAAGCAATGATGAGTATGATAAAAAGGATTCCTCTTAATGCCTGCATCGGAATGTAATTTGGGATGAATTTAGAAAAATATACCCGAATGAGGAAATCAGACCCGAATTTCAATTATAGCCTGGGTAAGCTTTGGTTATGGAATATGCATGAACTTATGCGCCTGCAGGGATATTTTCCACTGCGGGTTTACCTTGATAAAGTCTACGATAACCGGGATCATCGTTTTATGTACACTCCATTCGGGCTGAAGATAAAGAATGCATTCACTGCTGACACGGCGGGCATTTTCAATCGCCCATTCAAGATCACCGGAGTTGCTGACAATCATCTTAAGTTCATCCGCAAGCGCGTAAACAGGATCGGATGGCGGCATATTGCTTTTTGGTGAGAGGCAGATCCAGTCCCATATCCCGGTGAGGGAATGAGAACCCGAAGTTTCCAGGAAAGTGGCTATCCCATTTTCCTTCAGCCGGGTGCAGAGATACCCCAGGTCGAAAAGAAGGGGTTCCCCACCGGTGACCACTACTGCCTTTGCAGGACAATCCAGGATGTGACCCAGGATAATTTCAACATCGAGAACCGGATGAATTTCCGGATTCCATGAGAATTTTGTGTCACACCAGCTGCACCCGACATCGCATCCACCGATACGCAGAAAATAAGCGGCTTTGCCGGCATGGAAACCTTCTCCCTGGAGAGAATAGAATTCTTCCACCACAGGCAGTTTTTTGCCGCCTTCAAATAATTCACGCTCAAACCACATGGCTTTCTTCAAATTCATGCGCAAAAATAAGTGTTTTTCCCGGGCGGGCACTCTGCAGCGGGAAAGAATTATATAATGGCGGTTTTCAGGGGTTGACGCAATAAGGGTTCTTCAGCCGGAATAATCCCTGGGCCCTCTTGCTTCTTTCATAACTGAAGTAAACATATCCGTCTCCGGCGCAAACGATCCCTTCGGTTTGAAGACCAAAACGGTTTCCAAGCTTGATTGCAAGCACCGGCAGAGGCGACGAATTTTTTTGAAGTTGATAAACCCGGATGACGGGGATGAAATGATGATAGCCGATGAGCCACAACATTCCGGAAATACTGTCGGTATCCGCTCCTGTGACAAGCATTCCGGGCTCAATGCAGTATTCCGGTTTTTTGTAATAGTATCCTCCCTGTTGAGGAAAAACATACATGCAGCTGGATTCATCCTGCCAGTTTTTGGTGAAAAGACGAAGCGAATCGCCGGAGGCCGTAAGAGCTTCAGAATCGAAGGGATTTCGGCGGCAATCCTTAAAAGCGCTCGTTTTTCCGGGATAGGAAAATGAGATCACCGAAGTGACCGAGGCTTCCTGTGCCGTAGTATCAACCTCCACCTTCCAGATTTTAAGGGTATCGCGGTTACCGGCATTATTCCCTGCATCGGAAATATACAAGACCCCATGATCAGCGGCAATATCTTCCCAATCGGTGTTCACCGCCCCGCGTACTGCGTAGGCTCTGATCTCATGATGCGGGCCGGCAGCCGGGAAGGAATACAGCATGGCCTCACCCCCGCTGTCGTTGAAAGACCACAGCCGTCCATAGAACCAGGCCAGGCCTGACGTCTCATGCAGGGATCGTGGGAGTTTACCGGCAAATTCTTCTTTCGGGATATCAGGACCTTTATAATCCTGCAGGTAATGTACGGTGCGGCATGAAAACAGAAAGGGGATTGCAGCGAACACGATGAGCTGCAATCCCCGGTAAAAGATCCGTACGGAAGAATTCATGTATTATTTTTCAAAATGAAATGCATTCAGCATTTTATCAAATACGGCGGTATTTTCGAAAATACCGGAGAATTTTTCAGCACCGGGCCCGAAGGCAAAAACGGGAACCATCACCGAAGTATGTTCATTGGTTACAAAACCGGCTGTGATCCCGCCCGACTTAAAACTCCCTCCCGTTATCGCAAGTCCGCCCGTTTCGTGATCGGCTGTTACGATGACAAGGGTATGGCCGTCTTTCTTCGCGAATTCGAGCGCTTTTCCAATGGCGTCATCAAAATCTACCGCTTCGGAAGTAAGATAGCTGATGTCGTTGTTATGCCCGCCCCAGTCGATCTGTGAACCCTCAACCATGAGGAAAAATCCGTCAGGATCCTGTGAAAGGAGCCTGATGGAAGCAGCGGTTGCCCGGGGCAGCATATCACCTCTGCCGTTGTTAACGGAAGGCAGATGATCGGGAGCGGTGAGGGCTGCAAGCTTCCCCGACAGTACTTTTTCAGCATCCGTAATATTATCTGCAAACTGGTAGCCTTTTGCCTTCAATGAATCGATGAGATTGATCCCATCAGATCTCTTTGCAAAATGATCCATACCTCCTCCGATAAAGACGTCGATATCGGTATCCAGGAAATCATGTGCGATAGCTTCGAAACTGTTCCGGTCATGTTCATGCGCAATAAATGAAGCCGGCGTGGCATGAGTTATGGCTGAGGTTGAGACAAGGCCCGTGGCAAGTCCGTGATCTTCGGCTATTTCAAGAATTGTTTTAAGTGAATTCCCCAGGGTGTCTTCAGCAAGAATACCATTCCCGGTTTTATGTCCTGTTGACAGGGCTGTGCCTCCGGCAGCGGAATCCGTGATATAATCAGACAGGGAATAGGTTTTTGAAAACCCGGTGAAGGTGAATTGTTCCAGGTTAAGGGGATGACCTGCAACGGTCATGGCGGCATAAACCTGGGTAGTTCCCATTCCATCGCCGATCATAAGAATAATGTTATTTATTTTGGGGCTTTCGGGTTGCGAAACGGTCAATCCCGCGCAGGCGGTAAAGAATAACAGAGTGGTAATGCAGGGAATAAAACAAAATTTTTTCATCTCGTTTATAAAGATTTATGGAATTATGGTGAATTTCCGTGATCAGCTGCTTTTTGATCCCCAATGGTCACGATTGAAAGAATTCAGGGCACATTCAGGATTTATTAAAGATTTTATATACCCGGGTAAAGAACCACCATACGAGGCGAAAAGCCACGACAACGCCGTACAGGAAGAGGGTGACAGCCAGAACGACGGGCATCTGGGATATAAGTTCCTTCACTGGGGTACCGTATGCAATGATCCCGGCGATATTAAGAATATTTGCAGCGATAAAGGCAAGGAGCAGAATATACATTTCACGTCTTTTCTGCCTGGGGGTAAAGATCGTATCTTTCATTTTTCTCTTATTCTTTTACTTTAAATACACTAATTATATGGCCAGGTTTTCAGGCCAATACATGACCTTATCCTGCATCATAGCCTCATAGCCGAGAAGTGAGGCGACGGTAGCATAAAAACCCTGCCGCGTCAGTTCGATATCGACACGGTTATCGCGCACATTTGCCACGAAGGCTTCGAGCATCATCCTCGACCCGTCATCCAGCATTACCTGGTTTGTGATATCCGATCCTTTGTCGCTGATTGCTGTTTCAGGCACCCAGCTTGCACCCCCGATCGGAACGGCATCGAAAAATTTATGCTCGAGGTTATTGATCAGCTGAAGGATGCCCGGAGCGGGAGGCGGAAATTCATCCCAGACCTTTCCTATCTCAAGTTCCATGGTACCTTTGGGACCCATGATCTGTTCCTCAAATCCGTAATGCCTGTTACTGGCCATAGAATCATAGATAAGATGTGTACCGTTGGGATACCTGTAGATAAGGTTCACATTGTCATAAACTTCACGCCCGTCTTTCCAGTAATTGATACCGCCTGATCCGCACACCATTTCAGGATGTGTACCCAGTATCTGATTACCTACCTGTACCTGGTGTGAAGCGAGTTCCGTCATCAGGCCCCGGGAGTATTCTCTATATAGCCGCCAGTTTATAAGCCTTTCAAATTCGGGCGATGGCACGGGTCTCCGCCAGTCATTGTTCCGGTGCCAATAAGCCCTTATCTGAGTAACATCTCCCAATTTTCCCTCGCTGATCTGCTTGTATGCCTGCTGGTAGATCAGGCTGAAGATCCGCTGATGACCAATATGAAGAATTTTACCGGTGTCAAGAGCCTTTTGCACCATCGCATTGGAATCCTCAATGGTGATGGCCATACTTTTTTCACACAAGACATGAATGCCTGCATCCAGGGCGTCTATGACCATACGGGCGTGCCTGTCGAGCGGAGTAGCGATGAGCACTGCATCGAGTTTTTCTGCTGCCAGCATGTCCCTGTAATCCTTATAGCCTCGGGCCCCGGGCCCAATCCTGTCGCCTGCGGATTTAAAATTTGGCTCATAAATATCACAGTAGGCCGTCACTTCCAGTCCCGGGATTTCCAGAAGATTTGCAAGATGGTATGATCCTCTCGATCCGATACCTATAATGCCTAACCTGACGGGCTTGTCGAAACTCTGGGCAGCGGCTGTCTGCAGCCATGGCATACGTGATGCGAGCATAGTGGATCCAGCGATCAATGAAAAAGTTTTAATGAAATCTCTGCGGGAGGTTTTTTGATTTTCTTCCATCGTTATATTTAAAGATTACAATTCATCTACCTGTGCACCGGAATTTTTTCCTTCATAGCTTATATGAACGGCTCTGTAACCTGGAAAATTTTCCAGGATCGTCTTCTTTTCGTCTTCCTCTGCGAGGATAAGTGCGGTCGAAAGCACTTCGGCCTCAAGGGGGTCGGGACCTGCAACACACATCAACTGATGTCCCCTAACTTTTTCTCCATTCCGGGGATTGATAATATGGCCGTCAGGATATTTGCCCTCATTATTCGGAGAATTTCCCGAGGTAGAAACCGATCCGTCCACCGTTTCAAAAACATACGCATTTTTCCCGGGCGTAAACAAGTCCTTAATCCCTGTTTTCCAATGATCGCCGTATGGATGGTGCCCAAGCGTGAGCACCGAACTTTCACCAAAACTAATAAAAGCATTTAATATCTGGGACTGACGAAGTATCTTTTTGATGGAATTAAGCGCCAGTCCCTTTCCAAATGCCCCCGAATCTATCTTAACCTTCTCCGAATCAAAGCTAACCTCCATTTTCCCGTGGTCGAGGATGATGCCCCGGTTCGCTAAGGTGCCACCCGTCATTTCCGGGTCCTGTTCAATCCCCGTTCCGAGGGTAACATCAAAATATCCGAGCGTACGCGTATTGTACCCCAGGAGACGGTAAAGAAGGCTGAACACTTCCTGGTCAACACGGTAAGGAAGGATGGCGGCTTTTTTATTCAGGCGGGAAAATACGGAATCCTCCCTGTAAATACTCAATATATTTTCCAACCGTTCCATCTCATCGCGGATATTGGAGAAGACCGCATCAGCCTTATCATCTTCCACTCCGGGCATCAGGACATCCAGGCGGGTTCCCATCGATATCGTATACCGGTACGCATTGTTATCAGGCATGTGTTTTATATCTTTGGATCCATAACCACAAAGTTAGTGAAATTATGACAAAGCCCATAATTACCGGAATTGCATCGTTCGGTATGTCCGGAATGCTGTTTCACAGTCCCCTGCTCCACTCCCATTCCGGATTCATCCTGAAGAGCATCCTGGAACGAAGCCATAACCGAAGTGCCGGTATTTACCCGGGTACCGATATCGTGAGGGATTTCGAAGACCTCTGCCGTGATCCCGGCATAGAGCTCATCATCATAAACACGCCCGACCACACCCATTTCGAACTCACCCGCAGGGCTCTCCTGGCCGGGAAGAATGTCGTGGTTGAAAAACCGTTCACCCGGACTTACCCAGAGGCGACCGAACTTATTGATCTGGCCGAAAAACAGGGACTTTTGCTTTCGGTTTTTCAAAACAGGCGCTGGGATGGAGATTTCCTTACCGTCAAACAGGTTATCGAAAAGGGTCTTCTCGGAAGGCTTACCGAGTTTGAATCCCATTTTGACCGGTACCGCAATTTTGTGAAGGAAGGTACATGGAAGGAAGATCCGGACAACGGTACGGGCACCTTATATAACCTCGGGTCTCACATGATCGACCAGGCACTGGTACTTTTCGGTTTTCCCGAAGGTGTAACGGCCGATATAAGGATCATGCGCACCAAGGCCATGGTTGATGACAGCTTTGAGCTCCGGCTGAAATACAGTGGCCTGAAAGTATCCGTAAGAGGCGGATACCTGGTCAGGGAACCGGGACCCCGCTATATCCTGCACGGCACGGAAGGTTCCTTCCTGAAATGGGGTCTCGATCCGCAGGAACAGGCATTGAAGGAAGGCCGGCATCCTTCGGGTGATGACTGGGGTAGTGATGATCCTGGTAATTACGGACTTCTGAATACGAGCATCGGAGGATTGAACTTCAGGGGCCACATCGAGACTCTCCATGGCAATTATATGGCTTTTTATGATAATCTGTTCAATGCGATCCGGTCAGGCGTGTCTTTGTCCGTCCCTGCACGGGAAGGTGCCAGCGTGATACGGGTTATCGAGGCCGCCTACAAGAGCGCAAAGGAGGAAAGAATGATAGCCTTCTGATGATTTCAGTTTTCACGTTTGTAAAAACGTTGCATTGTGCATCGATGTCCTCCGCAGGGGCAGGTCGCGACCTGCCTTCAAAATGTTAAAACGATCCGCTTAAAATGTTAAAACGATCCGCTTCAGCCACTCCCGGAATTCGTCTCCAAAATCTTCCCGTTTCAAGCCGTATATCACATTCGTTTTCAGGAAATCGAGTTTATTGCCGATGTCATGCCGGACCCCGTTAAACCGTAAGCCGTACATGGGCCTGTCGCGAACCATGAGGTGCATGGCGTCGGTGAGCTGAATTTCATTGTTTTTTCCCGGTTGTACCTTGTCGAGGTAATCGAATATCTCGGGTTGGAAGATGTATCGGGAGGCTATGGCAAGATTTGAGGGTGCTTCGCCTACGTCAGGCTTTTCGATGAAATCATTTACCTGGTATACATCTCTGGAGATCTCCTTTCCGTCGATCACGCCATACCGGGAAACCAGGGACGGCTCAACTTCTTCAAGGGCGACAACCGATTCCCCATACTTGTTATAGATTTCGATAAGCTGTCGCATCACCGGAATTGTACTTTTCGATTCGATGAGGGTATCTCCGAGGAGAACGGCAAAAGGTTCCTGGTTGACATGATTGCGCGCGTACCGTACGGCATCTCCCAGGCCGTTAAGTTCCTTCTGCCAGATAAAATGAATATCCGCCAGTTCCGTAATGCTCTTAATAGCTTTCAATTCTTCATCCCGGTGATTTTCCGCAAGCTGCATTTCGAGTTCGAAATTGCGGTCGAAATGTTCCTCGATCGCACGCTTACCCTTTCCGATAATCATCAGGATATCCGTTATGCCCGATGCGACCGCTTCTTCAACCACATGCTGGATCGTCGGAGTATCGACAATGGGAAGCATTTCCTTGGGCTGTGATTTGGTGGCGGGTAAAAAGCGGGTGCCAAAACCCGCTGCAGGAATGACGGCTTTTTTTATCATTTTTATTTTTTACTTATTCATAATTAATTTGATTTTAAAGGTATAATGGAACCCGCAGGATCGATTATTATAAAATTACCTTTTCAATCATTTGGGTTCATTACAAACAATATCAGGCTTTAGTATCTCGACACCTATAACCTCCAACTTATTTTTAAGTTCATTGTACATAGACTCGCCTGTATATGTACCTATGATAGCGCCACCCGAACCGGTAAATTTGGCGCTTGCACCTGTTGACCTTGCCGTTTCCACCATGTTCAGGTTCTTCTGGCTGATGAACATGACGGATTTCCGGATATCAAAATTCCTGTCGATAAGATCCCCGATGTTCCTGTCACCCGATGTCAGCCTGGCATAGAGCTGGTCGGTAAGTTCTTTCCATTTATCAATGGCATCGAGAACAGTCTTGTCCTTAAAATGGTACCTCTCCCGGAAATCATTGTGAACCACCTCGGAGCCTTCCGAGAGATCTTTTCGCCAGGCAATGTAAAGAGGGGGTAATTCCTCTTTTTTTATGACACGGTACGTACCGAAACCCTGCCTTTTCATCACGGATTCCTCGAAGTCCATATATACCGGACATTCATAAGCCTGGGCCACCCTGTCCTGTAATCCTGCGGAGATTTTGAGCTCATCAAGTTCTACGGATAACACGAGATTTGCGAGAGCCGGCCTGGGGATCCCGATTCCAAAAAACGACATCAATGCCTTCATGCATGCGGTGATGATGGCGCTTGAGCCTGCAAGACCCAGCCGATATGGGATATCGGAACTGTACCTTATGGTGAAGTTCCGTTCAACGATCATGATCTCATTTTGCTCACAATACTCGTAAAACCTTTTAACAGCAGCCTTGAGAAGACGTATTCCACCGTAGTAACCGTAAAGCTTTACATCATCTACCAGGGCTTTCATGCTGCTGAAAACGGCGGAATCATATTCCGCAGGTAGTATTTCGAGTTCGGGGGATTCATACAGAACAACTTGAGCCTTAAAATTCCTGAAAAGGAAGGCTATTGTTTTTCCGAAATAACCGTCGGAAGGGTTGCCGATAAGCGCGGCCCTCGGGTAGGAAACCGTTCTAATGATCACTGTTTTATTGATTTAAATTCGTTGTTATCAGGACGACGGAAAATAGTGAAATTGCCGAGACCCGTTTTTTGCAGGGCATAGGCCAGGGATGTTTTCAGCACACCGATCCCGTAAATGGAACTGCGCTTCAGATTGATGGAGGAAGCCTCCTTGAAATACTTTGTCGGACAGGTAATTTCCGCTATATCGAACCCTGCATAACATATTTGTGCCAGCATCTGGTTATCAAAAACAAAATCGTCGGAATTTGCCATATAATCAATGGACCGGAGCACTTTTGCCGAAAAGGCCCTGTACCCGGTATGGTATTCCGACAGCTTCTGGTTCATCATAATATTTTGAAGGAGGGTCAGCACCCGGTTGGCCACGTATTTATAGAAAGGCATCCCTCCCTTCAGGGCTCCTTTGCCCAGGATGCGTGATCCGAGAACAACTTCATAGACATCGTTAGCGATCAGGTGGCACATGGACTGGATCAGTTTGGGTGTGTACTGGTAATCGGGATGAAGCATTACCACAATGTCGGATCCCAGATCAAGGGCTTTGTTGTAGCATGATTTCTGATTTCCCCCATATCCCTTGTTCTCCATATGGCCGACGATATGTTTTATGCCCAGTTCCTGTGCTACATGCAGGGTATTATCCTTGCTTTTATCATCCACAAGGACGACCTCATCAACGATATCGAAAGGTATTTCTTCATAGGTTTTTTTTAATGTGAGAGCTGCATTATACGCAGGCAGCACAACGGTAATCTTCTTTCCTTTGATCATTACTCTTTCTTGTTTTCTTTTCTTTTAGCGAATACAAATCCGTTTTTTTCATACAGGATCTCCAGTTGTGGAAAATCCTGCGTATATTTTTTCATTCGTTGGATCTTAAACACAAAAAATGCCGGTCTGTCAATGTCCCCGGTTAGAAGCCAGCCGGTGTCAGCACCGCGGGGATCCTCATATGGCTTTATCCGGGCGTAAAAAAGCTGTGCATAACTTTTAAATCCAAGGGTCGCCACATAAACTTCACGGTCCCGCAGGGAGGTATAAAACTCAACCGCAGCTCTCTGGCTGTATCCCTCTATTTTCGGGGTAATGAAAACTACATTAAAATAAGTGAAAAAGATCGTAACTGCAAAGATACCTGTTATGCTGACTTTCGGTTTTTTCAAAAAAAACATAAAAAATATCATGCCGGCAAGGAAGATCAATCCCGGCAGGAACTCGAATCCGTTCCAGTGAACATCCGCCCGCAGATTGGCTTCGGCGAAGGGATCTTTAATCCATCCCCGCGAAATTATTTCCCTGCTATACTTACCGGTGAATGTTAGTACCAGCACTGCAACCGAATAAACAATAGTGAGGAGCAGAAGAACATACCGGGTCCACACGTCCCATTTAACCCGGCCGTCGTAAATTCTTTCCATATATAAAGCTGCAAAGAATGTAAGTGGAAAATAGCAAAGGGAACTGTAATGGATGATCTTCGTCTGCACGATAGTAAAAAGGATAAGGACCGTCCAGAATAAAGCCTTCATCCAGAAACCGAAAACCTGCATGTTTTCATTTTTTCCGGTATTTCTGAACATAGCCGGTAAGGCCAGTGCGGAGGCCGGAAAGACTCCGGCAAGCAGGATAACGAAATGATATAGGAGGAAACCCCTGTGCCCGGCATCATGGGTGCTGAACAGACGGACCTGGTACAGGAGAAAATCCCGGATAATGGCGGCATTGCCGTTTAGGATCTGCAGAATAAACCAGAATCCGCCTGTTAATGAAAGAATCAGGACGAAAATCAGTATATCCCTGAATCCTGTCCGTACCCTGAATCTCCTGTAAATAAGATAAACCACGGACACGATGAAAACGATGAGCAGGGCAACAGGACCCTTGGTGAGAATGGCCAGTCCTGTAAAAAATGCTGAAAGCGCCGTGTTCCGCAGCCGGTGTTCTTCATTCATGAAATAATAGCAAAGATGAATGATACCCAGGAAGATGAACAGGTTGAACCAGGGATCGATAATGCCTGATTTGAAATAGAAAAAAGGGAGGATGCTCCCGGCATAGGCCAGCATCCAGAGAAAAGCGAACTTGTCACCGAATAGCTTCCGCCCGCTGTAAAAAAGTGTGATCAGAGTGAAGATCCCGCACAGGGCATCCGGAAATCTTGCCGCAAATTCATTGATCCCGAAGACTTTCATTGAAAGGACCTGCATCCAGATGAAGAGAGGCGGTTTTTCCCAGAAGGGTAAATAATTGATCCTGACGGTGAGATAATCACCCGTTGCGATCATTTCGCGCGCCGATTCGGCAAAATTGATCTCGTCCCAGTCGAATAAATGAACCCCTCCCAGGAAAGGAATGAAGAGGACCATACCTGCCAGTAAGGCTATCAACCATGCAATCCTGATATTTCCGTTTCCTTTCATGATCGTCTCAGGGAAGTTAAGGGTAATTCCAGCCATTTTTTCTTCCAGCCCTTAGTATAACGCAGGGATACCATTGCGGAAATGCCACCGACCACGGCTCCGCCCAATACATCGGAAGGAAAATGTTGTCCCAGGTAAATCCTTGAATAACCGATACAAACAGCCAGTACGAAAAGGAAGATCTTCAGATATATATCCTTTACCCATAAAGATAACCCGAACCAGACGGCAAAGGCGGTTGCCGTATGTCCTGAAGGGAAACTGTGGAAATAATGAACAGGGACTCCGGGAACCGTATCCAGGCTGATGCCCATATCACTGAAGTACTTTACCGGCCTGTTATAACCCGGGAACACGAATATCTTCAGCAATTGAGTGACTAAGCCTGCCAAGCCTGCAGAAAATGCAATGAAAAATCCTTCGCGGAGCTTTCTGAAGAACAGGATGAGAACCACAATGACCGACGCGATCCCGTTTCCAAGGAAAGTAAGGATTTTCATAAGAACATTCAGCACATCCGTATGAAAGGAATACAATTTAAGGAAGAGTTCCGGTTTTGGGAAAAGATATATAAAAATGAGCCCGGCGACCAGGAAGAGGTAAAAAAGAAGGATCATCACACGGTTCCGGGAGGTATCTCTGAACATTTTCCAGGTTGTTGATCGCCCAAAGATAATTATTCTATTTCATAAGTTCATAGCCTGTCTCCACTCCCTTCCGGGCAGCCGGGATACCAAAGACCATCCATGCCGGCTCGGGATCTTCCTTCAGGTAATGATCGAAGAATTGCATCATCCGTATACTCAGATCGACCCGGTTGGGCCATTTGGAAAGATTATGCCCTTCATTATTGTAGCTCAGCATCCATGCCGGCTTATCCAGCCTTCTCAATGCGCTGAAAAATTCAATGCCCTGGTACCAGGGAACGGCTCCGTCGGTATCATTATGCATGATAAGGACAGGAGTATGGATATCCGGCACGGCGAAGAGAGGTGAATTTTCAATATAAAGTTCCGGGTTTTCCCATAACGTAGCTCCCAGTCTGCTCTGTGTCCTCTCATACTGGAACATCCGGCTCATGCCGGTACTCCAGCGGATCCCTCCGTAGGCGCTCGTCATATTGCTTACGGGTGCGCCGGCCATGGCAGCCCTGAAGATATTGGTCCTGGTGATGAGGTAAGCCACCTGGTAACCGCCCCAGCTCTGTCCCTGGACTCCTATACGTGTACTGTCGATAAAAGAAAACTGCCCGGTCATGGAGCGGGTTCCCGAAACAACGGCATCATATGCGCTCTGCCCCGGATATCCGATCTCGTACTCAATATCAGGTACGAAAACAACATATCCGTTGCTGGTGCACCACGGAATATTGAGTATTGACCGGCTCGGCGCAGGTATGGTATGATAGTATAATTCTTCCGAACTCTTTTCATAAAAATAGACAAGCATGGGATATTTTCCGGAAGGATCGAGATTTTCAGGGGTATAAAGGATCCCCTCCAAATTCCTGCCGGAATAGGTTTTCCATTTCACGAGCCGGACATCACCCATAAGGTAATTTTCAGCCTGGGGATTTATGTACGAAATCCGGGTCTGTTCCCGGAACTTGTCATCCGTGAGGTAGATATCGGGATAATTCCTGAAATTTTCCTTCCTGAAAATGAAGATCTCGCTGTCCCGCGCCTTCTTAAGATCAGAATATGCATCCATGGAATGAAGTATCTCCCTCGGTATGGTATGTGACCCGGGATAGAGATAAGCATATCCCCATTGTTTGGTCATTTTACTGAATGTACTGAGATATATGGGTTTTTTGAGACTGATTGACTTTTCCTCTTCATCAAGGGAAACATACCTGAGCCGGATGTTATTTTTTCTTCCGTATTGCGATGTAAGACAGAATGCAGGTTTCATCCCGGACGGGTCAAAACACCAGATATCATAACAGTCGTATAGCAGGACGTACCTGTCATTTTCGGTGAATCCGGCGATTCCGTAATTTTCAGGCAATCTCGGGATATCGTTTTCTTCATCATAAAAACAGGATCTGACAGAGGCGGTAAGTGAAATGGTTTTCCCTGTCTCAACGGAATAGGAAAACCAGGCGCTGTCGCCGGGCTCATAATAAACGATGTACTTACCCGTAGATGATAAACGTACCGTACTGCCTGATTTTTTAATGAGAAGCGATCTGCTTCCATTATGGGTATTGATCAGCCAGATATTTTTAAAGGAAATGCCCTCCCAGGAAAACATCCGTTCATAGGGCCCAAATTCATATCCGAGAGCATAGGGCCCGTCGCCTCCCTTCATGCTCACAATCTCTTCGGTAAGGGAATCACCAAGCTGGATGAAATTCTTATCAACCAGGTCATACAGAGCAGTAAAAGTCTTAGTCCTCGAAGCTGCCAGGCTCTTGATCTGCTGGGGCTGAAGATAATGATCCTCCCAGGACCAGAGGTCAAGATGTGGCTTTTCCTCTTCGAGAAGCGTGTCCGGGGGTTCAGTTTCCGGGACCGGGGAGGTCCCGAAATAAAGCCGGGTTTCATCATCGGAAAACCATAATTTACCGTTCCTGTTCACTCCCCATCCGCGCAATAACCATTCAGCGGATGTATCGACCAGGCAGGAAGCTTCCCTGTT
The DNA here is from genome assembly GCA_963771005.1 of uncultured Bacteroidales bacterium. Lineage (GTDB taxonomy): Bacteria > Bacteroidota > Bacteroidia > Bacteroidales > DASQZK01. The sequence continues at coordinate 192,408 of CAVYRO010000002.1, read as the reverse complement.
GCCTGGCTCCCAGAAGTAAAGATTTACCCCTTCCATACCGGATGTATCTTCGCAGGCTGTGAAAGCAATCTTCCTGCCTTCCTTGTCTGTAGCCGTGTTCCATGCCAGCCCCCTGCCTTCATAAACAATATTCAGCGATTCATCGGGAATTACCATGCTGTAGGTAACGGTGACCGGCACACTGTCGGGAACCAACTGCTGAAATGCGAGCAGCCTTCCATTCTCCGAAAGATCATACCCATAAACATTTTCATAAGTAAAGGATTGCCTGCTCACAGCATTGTAAAGTGTCAGGTTTGCAGGCATGTATGCAGATTTGAGTTTTTTAAATTTGCTCATCATCCCGGTCCCGGCACTGGTGTCAGCAGCCTGCTCCTTATCTTCCGTCATATAATGATAGATCGCGATCCACTGTGATTCCTTCGAAGGAACGGAATAAGAGCGGACATCCGGAAATTTCACGATATCGCGGGTTACCATGTTATAGACAAAGAGCGAATCACGGGGATATTCACTTTTTTCCATCTTTTCTTTTTTGGCATCGCGAAGGAGAGCTGCCTGGGGAAGAATTTTCCCGGCCATATATTCAGAGCCGGGTATGAATTTTATATCCGATGCCCGCTGTATGGTGTCCGTTGACCCTTCCTCCGTATTATATATGCAGCAGAAGCCATCACCCTGCCCGGGCTTCACTTCATAACCGGTGAATTTCCCGTCACCGGTGATGAGGATATTTCCGGCCGTCTTCCAGTCTGCGTAGACTGTATGATCCATTGGAATCTTATGTTGTCCGTAAGCTGACCAGGAAAGGAGTGTTGCCGGCAAGGTGAAAAGAAACAAAAATCTATTCATAATTTCAAAATTGATTCAGATTGTTTGAGATGGTTTGAAATGGCTTGAAATGGTTTGAAATGGTTTGAAATGGTTTGAAATGGTTTGAAGTAGTTTGAAATGGTTTAAGGAATTTTAACCACAGATTTCACAGATTATCACAGATTAGCTTCGTGATTATCTGTACAAATCCGTCAAATCCGCATTCCTCTTCCTCTTCCTCTTCACCAAATCACCAAATCACTTCACGCCATAACGATGCACAAAACTTTACTTGTTAACATGAAGTTAATCAATTAAAATATAAAAATAGATTTAATGCAGTAATTTTGGAAAATTTACAGGATAGGCCAATGCATCCGGAGGTTATTTAGAATTGTTCTCCCGGCGGATTTTTTTAATTTTGATCCTGCGCAGCCCGTAAGCACTGGTGTCTAAAGCGTTTTTATGATTACCGCCGCATACCGGAGGATATTTTTTCTGTCAGCCTGCCCTAAAAAAATCAATTCTTATGAAAACGAACGAACTGAAAGATCAATTTATTGAACTGTACGGAAACCCAAACCATTCACCCGGGGTATTTTTTTCTCCCGGAAGAGTGAATCTCATTGGGGAACATACGGATTATAACGGAGGTTATGTGTTTCCATGTGCTCTCGATTTCGGCACCTGGCTCCTGATCAGGAAAAACGGTACGGACCGGCTGAATTTTGCTACAACGAACTTTGATGACAGGGGCGTGGTCACCCTGGGTAAAAATATTGAAAAACAGGACAATCACTGGTTTAATTATCCCCTTGGAGTCATCGACCAGTTTCAAAAAAAAGGCATGGAATTCACGGGGCTCGATTTCCTGTTTTCGGGGGAGATCCCCAACGGCGCCGGCCTTTCATCATCCGCATCCATTGAGACGGTTACTGCTTTTGCGCTGAAAGAAATATTCGGACTCGGGGAAAGCAGGCTCGATATTGTGAAACTTTCCCAGAAGGCGGAAAATCAGTTCGTAGGGGTTAACTGCGGGATCATGGACCAGTTCGCCGTGACGATGGGAAAGGAGAATCATGCCATTTTTCTCAACTGCGCCACCCTGGATTACGAACTCGTCCCTCTTGTTATGGACGGTCATAAACTCATCATCTCAAACACGAACAAGAGAAGAGGACTGGCTGATTCAAAATACAACGAAAGACGGTCGGAGTGTGAGACTGCCGTTGAAATGCTCAGTGAGGCGGGAAAGATCGAAAATCTAAGCGAAATTACCTTTGATAGATTTATGGAAATCAGAGACCGTATCCCCTCCGAAACGATTTTTCGCCGGGCAAGGCATGTCATATCGGAAAATAAGCGCGTTCTGGATGCCATCGGGGCACTAAAGTCCAACGACCTGGCGGAGTTTGGCCGTCTTATGAACGCTTCCCATGATTCCCTCCGTTATGATTACGAGGTCACCGGAACCGAACTCGATACATTGGTGGAAGAAGCCAGGAAGGTTAAAGGTGTCCTGGGTTCCCGGATGACCGGAGCAGGTTTCGGCGGGTGCACGGTAAGCCTGGTGGAAGAACGTGCCATTGATTCCTTCAAAAAACAGGTTGGTGAAAAATACAGGGAAAGGACGGGACTCACTGCTGATTTTTATATTGCCGGTGTGGGCGACGGAACCATGAAAATCGGGTAAATGATGACAGGAAACTGGGAAAGAAGATGGCATCCCCTTCTGCAGGAATGGGTCATCCTTGCTGCCACCACTGCAAACAGGCCCTGGTCGGGTGAGACACTCGGAAAACAGGAATCGCCCGGACCGGAGTTCGATGCCGGTTGTTATCTCTGTCCGGGAGTGACACGGGCATCAGGGGTTACCAATCCGCAGTACGTAAAACCGTTTGCCTTCACCAATGATTTTGCTTCCTTCTCTATGGAAGCCCCCGATGTTCACCGTCATGAAGATTTCGAAATCTCCGAGCCCGTACACGGCACCTGCCGGGTGATCTGCTTCTCCCCTGTCCATAATACAACCCTTGCTAAACTGAACCAGGAAGGCATCGATGATGTTTTTGCAATCTGGAAGGAAGAATTTGCCACCCTGAGCAGCCACGGGAAGATCGACAATGTGCTCATGTTCGAAAACAAGGGAAGGGTTATCGGGGTCTCCAACCCGCATCCGCACGGACAGATCTATGCCACCGGCTATGTACCTCGTATCGTGGACATGCAGAGACAATCGTTCAGCACATATTACCGCGAACACGGGACTCACCTGCTATCCGACCTGTTGGAGCATGAACTCGGGAAAGGCTCACGGATCATCGAAGCCAACGAGCATTTCGTTGTCTTCATCCCATACTTTGCTAGGTTTGTGTTCGAGACGTACATCGTTCCGAGGCGTCACGTAAGCACCATCACTGGCCTCACAAACGAAGAGACAAGCGCCCTGAGTGAGATCTTCCGGAATACCGTCATCCGTTTCGACAATCTCTTTAACATTTCCTTCCCCAATATCACCATGCATCAGAATGCCCCATGTGATGGGAAAGAAGCGTCGGAATTGTTTCATTACCATATCGAGTTTTATCCCCCGATGAGAGATCCCGATAAGCTGAAGTATCTCGCTGGCTTTGAGTCGGGCGGCGGGAATATCATCAACCCCGTGAAGCCGGATGTGGCGGCGGGGATGATGCGGGAGACAAGGTGAAAGGTGAAAGGCGAAAGGTGAAAGGGAGGAGGGAGACAAGGTGAAAGGTGAAAGGTGAAAGGCGAAAGGGAGGAGGAGACAAGGTGAAAGGTGAAAGGTGAAAGGCGAAAGGGAGGAGGGAGACAAGGTGAAAGGTGAAAGGTGAAAGGCGAAAGGGAGGAGGGAGACAAGGTGAAAGGTGAAAGGCGAAAGGCGAAAGGGAGGAGGAGACAAGGTGAAAGGTGAAAGGTGAAAGGCGAAAGGGAGGAGGGAGACAAGGTGAAAGGTGAAAGGTGAAAGGCGAAAGGGAGGAGGGAGACAAGGTGAAAGGTGAAAGGTGAAAGGCGAAAGGGAGGAGGAGACAAGGTGAAAGGTGAAAGGTGAAAGGCGAAAGGGAGGAGGGAGACAAGGTGAAAGGTGAAAGGTGAAAGGCGAAAGGGAGGAGGGAGACAAGGTGAAAGGTGAAAGGTGAAAGGCGAAAGGGAGGAGGAGACAAGGTGAAAGGTGAAAGGTGAAAGGCGAAAGGGAGGATCCGTGAAAGAGAGGTTTGCCTTAGAGGATTTTTCTGACTGGTTCAATTGTATCAGCCAGGGTAACGCCCCTTGAAAGCAGGCCATGTACCCCGTTTCCCTGGTCGGAAGGAAACCATAGTAGAAAACCGTATGAGTAAGGAAAAGGACCATTAATCTCCAATCAATCCCGTTCCTGAGGGCTGAAAGCCCGTCATATTTAATTACAGGCCGGAATCATCAAGGCCTGTGATTGATGGGAATGCATGTGATTTTTATCAACCGTTCCCAGTCTCTACATTTTTAGAACCTTGGAAGGTTTAAAATATAGGGTAAAAGTTTAGATTTGATCTGACACCAGGGAGAATTTGCCCCTATTAGGTAAATGCGTTTTCTGAGTCATTCCTTTCGCCTTTCGCCTTTCACCTTGTCCTCTCCCTCCTTTCGCCTTTCACCTTTCACCTTTCACCTTGTCCTTCTCCCTCCTTTCGCCTTTCACCTTTCTCCTTTCACCTTGTCCTCTCCCTCCTTTCGCCTTTCACCTTTCTCCTTTCACCTTGTCCTCTCCCTCAGCCACTCCAGGCTCTTTTCCCTCAATTTGAATTTCTGGATCTTACCGCTGGCGGTCATGGGATATTCGTCGACGAAGAAAACGTAGCGGGGGACTTTGTGCCTGGATATCTTTCCGCGGCAGAAGTCTTTCACATCATCTTCGGTGAGATCGGCATCCTCCTTAAGGATGATGAAAGCGCCGACTTCTTCCCCGTATTTGGCGCTGGGAATACCGGCCACCTCCACATTCCGGATCTGAGGCATGAGATAAAGGAAGTTTTCGATCTCACGCGGGTAGATATTCTCTCCGCCCCTTATGATCATATCCTTGATCCGGCCGGTCACTTTCACGTACCCATCCGAATCCATAACCCCGAGATCGCCCGAATGCAGCCATCCTTCGGGATCGATTACCCTGGCCGATTCTTCTTCATTTTTGTAGTAGCCCTTCATCACATTATATCCGCGGCAACAAAGTTCGCCCTGAACATCCGGAGCGCATTCCCTGCCGGTTTCGGGATCCTTCACACTTACTTCTACGAAGGGGAGTGAACGTCCTACCGTTGTCGCGCGGATCTCCGGCGAATCGCTTGTTTTGGTAGCCGTCATCCCGGGAGAAGATTCGGTAAGACCGTAAACGATGATGATTTCGTTCATATGCATTTTTTCCATGACATCGCGCATGGTGTTGACCGGGCAAAGGGAACCCGCCATAATGCCTGTCCGCAGGGAAGAAAGATCGAATATATTGAACATGGGATGGTTCAGTTCGGCTATAAACATCGTAGGCACACCATAAAGAGCGGTACATTTTTCTTTCTGAACGGATGCCAGGACGAGCAGGGGATCGAAATTCTCCACCATCACCATTGTCACGCCATGGGTCAGCGCTGCACAAACGGCAAGGACACAGCCGAAGCAGTGGAAGAGCGGTACGCATACACAAAGACTGTCGTTAGTGGAGTAATTCATGCAGTCGCCAATCGTCAGCCCGTTGTTCACAATATTGTGATGGGTGAGCATCACTCCCTTTGGAAAACCGGTAGTCCCTGAAGTATACTGCATGTTGACCACATCATGACAGGAAATGCGGGATTTGATCTCATTGAGCAAAGTGTCGTCCTGTTGGCTGCCCAAAAGGATGAGCTCCGACGAGCTATACATGCCCCGGTGTTTTTCCGGGCCGATGAATATGACCTGCTTCAGTTCCGGGAACTTCGCGCTTTCCAGCCGGCCCCTTTCGCATTCCCGCAATTCCGGGATAAGTTCGTAAACCATGCTGACATAATCGCTGTCCCTGACGCCGTTGACGATGCACAGCGCTTTCAGATCAGAATTGCGGACGAGGTATTCCAGCTCATGGGCACGGTAATTGGTATTGACGGTCACCAGGATGATCCCTGTCTTGGCCGAAGCGAACATAAAGGTGAGCCAATCGGGCACATTGTTGGCCCAGATGCCCAGCTTATCGCCCGGTTGAAGACCTGTCGCCAGGAGTCCCTTCGCCAGCCGGTCGACCCGCTGGTTGAAAGCGCTCCATGTGAACCGGAGATCGCGATCGGGATAAACGATGCAATCCTGATGAGGTATTTTTACAGCCCATTCTTCGAGGAGGGCGCCGAGGGTTTTATCGGATAATTCCATGGGGTAAACCAATTGAAAAGTAAAAAGTAAAAAGTAAAAAGTAAAAAGTTGCGGGTGGCGTTGAACGGTCGTTTTATCATTTCAACATTTCACCATTTAATCAGGCCGGCACATAAACCACCGCCAGAATCTTCGCCGGCAAATTCCCCATCGAATGCACGTGGTGATCGATGACAGAATCGTAATAAATGCTGTCACCCTGCTGGAGGGTATAGAGGTCTTTGCCGTAGAGGATTTCCACTTCGCCTTCGAGGACGAAGATGAATTCCTCGCCTTCATGGTTGGAACGGGAGTAACCGCTGCCGGATGTCGGATCGATATCGATAATGAAGGGTTCCATATGACGACCGGCCTTGCCGCGGGCCAGGGAAAAGAATTCGAGATGCATATTGGCATCGCTGGACTTGCCGGAAACGCTGAGTCCTTTATCCCGGTCGCCCGTTCGGGTAACCACGGGGGCGTCCACTTCGGTATCGTCGAGGAAGGTCCCCAGCCTTACGCCCAGGGCACGGGCGATCCGGATCAGTGTTCCCAGGGTAGGCGGATCGTCGCCTTTTTCCACGGCGGCGAGCACTTCTTCCTTTATTCCCGACCGTTTTGCCAGGTCGGACATGCTGATGTTCCTCAGCCCGCGCATTTCAGCGACCTTGCGGCCGATGTTTATGGCTTGTGTCATGGATTGAATATTTTTATTGAGGAGGCAAAAATAGGATTTTATGGTAAAAAGCATCAAGAAAAGGAAAAAAAAGGATTGGAGGGAGAGGATTCGGAAAGAGGGGAATGAGGAAGGAGGAACACGGATTAAACGGATTCCGAGGCTATCGGAACAGATTTACACGGATTGATTAATTGCAGTAAGTAGGGATGATCATGCGTGGAAAGGGCGAGACATTTGATTACAGATTATATAATTACGTCTGTGGATTTTACTGATACCTAAAAACCAATCTTATCATGGATTTTAAGGTTCGTTTTTGAATTCATCATGTTCATAAAATAAAGAAAAGAATTAGGTTTTCAAAGAGATCCAGGAAGTCATTTTAGGCATAACTGGTGTTGAGTCGGTGGCAATTTCACTGTTCCTGTTGGTTTTTCTGCTTTCCTGGAAATGAGACTGAGGCTTAGGGTGAAGCTTTTTGAGATGGAATTATCTGAAAGGGTCTCGCCCGGCCAGCCAGTAAACCAGAAAATTCCTGAAAAAATGAAATAATTTTTACCACTGCAGAAATATTGCACTGCCAGAGATTATTTTTGATTCAGATTCATGCCACATAAATAAACAACCATGTAAAAGTTCATCATGCATTTCAATAAAATCCTGCATACGAATGCAGAGTTATGTTGTAATGGGATGGTACGACATAAAGGCTACTTTTTACTAACCTAATAAAATCATTTACCATGGAAAGCTACATTGAACAATTGATCGGTGACCTTCACGAAACCACCCGAAAATTAAAACTGCCATACGAGATCCTGGAAGAATCTGAAGCCGGTTCGAACGATGAACCGGAACCGGAGGATATGTCATATGTTGAAGAATACATTGAGGGGGAAGAGCTACCTATTTCCCAGATCACGGGTATTGATCAGGAATACCTTCCCCCGGCTGAAAAACTTAACACCGACCAGCAGGCTCTGCTTGCCGGCGAACTGGAAAAGCTCCTCGAATATTTTCATTTTGTGATGGATTTTCCCCCAAATTATCCCGCCCACTTACGCTATTCTTTTATCAGGAACTTCTGGAGTCAAGAACATGTCGCGCTTTCAATTGGGGAAAGTCACATTGAGTTCTGCGAATATGAAAAAGAAAATTGTCCTTTTCCCGGCTACTGCACCACATGTGAAGAGTTTGAAACTCTGATGAAATCTGACGAGGAAAATGGTTAAAAGAAGGGGTTTAAAGCGGACGTTTCGATGAGTACAAACCTGACAGGTTTCGAAAACCTGTCAGGTTTAAGACCTCAAATTAACTATATATGCAACACTTTGAATCGCTGATGCCCGGCCGGTTTTAACCTTTTTGATGAAAGGTTCGAAGAATGGTTTCCGGTGCGCAAAAAGTCAGATCTTCACCAACCTCAAAAGATAAACGTCATTTTCCCGCATATCCAATTCCTTTTCAAATGCACCGTCAGGGCTCACCGTAATAAATTCCTTCATCATTGGTGAACCATCATTCTGTCGTTTGATCTGCCCGACCTGTTGACGGGTGAGCTGGGAGGGTCTCCCAAGATCGAGGTATGAAGTATAGGCATCATTGCACCGGTAGCCGGTCTTATATATTTCCATGGCATACTTCCCGGCAGGTACGTTCAACAGGTTGATCTTCACTTTCCCTTTGGATTCCGGCTGCAGATCCTTGATGTAATAAGCCTGGTTGTTAACCGAATCCTCCGGCAGGGTATAGGTATAATCCCACAACAGGGCCTGGATATTCCCATCCCCGTCTTTGCAGATCCATGAGGCGGAGTCGCGGTTTTCCAGCTCCGTATTGCCCAGCCGGTTCATGAACCGGTAAGCGTAGAAAGCCGGTTTGGGGATCCCCTGTATCGTCAGCAGTCCAAACCCGCCATGGAAAGGCTCGAACCGGGGACCGGCTTCTTCGAAGATATCGGTGAAGACCCAGTACGACATCGAATTGACTGCACCCTCCGTCTGTTTTATCTTCTGCAGTATGTAAGGTGCTTCGTGATAACTATCGTGGATGGGATCGGCCGGCGTATACGACGAGCTCCATTCGGTGTAATGCAGCTCCAGGCCGGGTTTGGAGGAGGCTTCGATCTCGCTGCGCGATCGCAAAACATCCCCGCTGACGCTCATGGGGTTCTTATCAAGAACAGTTCCCGACTGTCCATATTCATCGAGGTAGCCCTGTCGAACGCCGTAAGCATGGGTGCTGATAAAATCAATGGGCACGCCATTCTTTTCACAATACCCGATCAGTTCAGCTTCCCAGGCAGCGCCTGCCGTTGCGGGACCGCGAATCCGGTAGGCCGTATTCACGCTTTTCACAGCTCTTGCGGAATAGTTGTACAATTTGAAATAGTCTGCTTGTGATCCGGTCCAGAATCCAGGGGTCAGATTGGGTTCGTTCCACACCTCGAAATACCAGGTCTTCACTTCGTCAGCACCGTACCGTTCCGTCCAGTGCAGGACCAGGTTCCGGATCAATGCAGCCCATTTATCGTAATCCTTTGGCGGAGTCACATTTCCGCGCCACCAGAAGATGGTCCGGTTGCCGCTGGCCAGGGCCTGCGGCATAAATCCGAGCTCCACGAAGGGCTTCACCCCGATATCATGGAGGTAATCGAAGAGCACATCGATATACATGAAGTTATATTGCGGATTACCGTTGCGGTCTTCCCTGTAAACCCCCATATCGTCAGACAGGAGACCGTGCATGCGGATATACCGGAAACCGCATTCCTTTTTTACGAAAGCCAGCTGCTGCTGCCAGTCGGCCCTAAGTCCCTCATTGGCCCGGCCGGCGCCGACGCATTCGTTGAACATGGTGTTGCGGGAGCCTTTTTCAAGATTAAAATCCGCACGGATCACCCGCAGAGGCAACGGAGTTTTTTACCGCGGATGTCTTCTGGGCCGATATGTTCAGGGCTAAAAGGAAAAACAGGATCAAAAGGGAAAATCGATGCAAGTTCATAGATTGTAGGTTTTAGTTGGTCGTTTCAGTTTGGCTATTCTTTCATCTGGCATAAAAACCATCAGACGCCTCTCCCCTCCTGTGGTTCCGCCTGTTAAATTTTACATTCCACCTGATCTTGGTTTTGAGCCTAAGGGCAGCCAGGATACCCCGGACATTTCCCGTTCAGAAGCTCCATGGCACAGGCACTGAAATCACCGTATCCACCGGTATAAAGACAGGCATAAGTCCGGATGATAAGGAACTGCGCGAATTAAAGCGCAGCAGCCCGCAATATCTTTCTGGCATGAAGGTAACGATTTTTGGATAATTATGCGAGAGATCAGGAGAGGTGAATACATGGAAACTTGAATTACCGGGTCTGATTGCCGGGGTTGAAGAATGGCGGAAAATAGATTGGGAGATCAAGTTTGAAGGAGCCGTGGTCATCAAAATTTTATCCCGCCATCGCCAGGGATGAAATTCCAGTTAAGGGATCAGATCCAAACTGACTACCATAAGACCATATAAATCCAAACAAACCAGGGTAAAAGGCTATATTTACAATTTTATGCTCAGAGCTCCGGAAGAAATTCATAAATTGATCATCTCCTCGGGAGCTGGTGAAAAAAATTTAATGGGCTTCGGCTGGGTGGAGATCGATGGCAGGTTTAAATAAATTGATATTGTAGATTTTAAATTGAATTGAATAAAAAGTTATGGGTGAATTTGGAGATATAAATGAGAAAACTGCGGATGGCCTGAAATTGAAATTTTTGAACGCGATAATATCGGAAAACGAAAATCTCCGGGAAGAGTTTTTATTATTTGTCAGGTCTGAAAATAATGGTGCCCCTGGACTCACCTTTGAAAATTTTCTGAAATCATTAAATCTGTCAGCACAGATTACCGTAAATCTTTTGAGACCGTCGATCTGGAAGATCCCGACTGGGATAATTATCAGTCTCCCTCTTCCGGTTACATCGAAGATTGGGAAGAATACCAGTACGCCAGCGAGCAGGAGTTTGATGCCATTTTCAGCAGGTTCCTGAATGATGCAACCGCCAGGATCATCCGTCAGGAAGTTGAAGAATTATTTGCCATGCTCATCGGTCTGTATGAGGCAAGTTGGGGTGCTGAGATAATAGATGACGTGGGCTCTTTTGAAGATGCGAACGAATACCTGATTTCTGACCATGAAGAAACGATGAATATGCTTATTGAAAAAATAAAGATCAGTGCTATTTCCGGCCATGTCATGCATAATGCTTTCGAAAAGTTCTTTAAGTGTTGTGATTTAGAGTATCCGGGGAACATGGGTTTCGCTAGTTATTTTGAGCCGTTACTCATCGCCATGGTGAAAAAATCGGATGAGGCGGACCGTTTATTGGCTATGATCGACCAATCTTCTGTGGAACGGGGTTCTTTGCCGGAGCTAGTCCTCCTGCTCCTCGGGAAAGCGGGTAAGGCTTCGGAATGGCTGGAAACGGCCCGGCAGTTTTACCGGCATAATAACCCTGTGGCTGAAGAGTTACTTGAATACTATTTTGAAACCGACAAGGAGGCCTTCCTGGAAACAGCCCGCGAATTGTTTCCCGCCGAAAAGAACTTATGGGCTGTGTTCTTACAGCATTATATCACACCTCAACTCGATGAAAAACTTTTTGTAAATGTGTTCCGGCAACTCACCCTTCAATACCGGGAAATCCAGTATTATAATAAAATAAGTAGTTACCTTTCAGAAACCGAGTTTAAGGAACTCCTTGACGAACTATATTGGGCCCGTGTTTTTATCGTAAAAATCCTGGAAATCGAACAACGTTACGAAGAGATAAAAAAATTAGTGAAACAGGACCGGGATACCCGGGAATATGCAGAAATGATCACCCCGATTTTAACTATTTACCCGGAATTCTGCTTCAATCATATAAAAAACAGAGCCTGGAAAACCCTGGAAAATGCGCGGGGACGGCGGATTTACGAGCGCATTGTTTCGTGGCTTCAATTAAGTTTAAAGATACCGGGATTTGAAACGGAAAAACTGGATCTGATAAAGAATATTTATAGTTATAAACCTAATCTGCCTGCATTGAGAGATGAGATGAGGAAGGGAGGATTGGTGAAATGATAGACTAATACACCATTGAACATGCATTAATACATATTCCGGAGCGAATTTCTATGCTTTGATTGATTTCAATTCCGGCTAATCCGGCCATGAGTCAAAACTCATAGACACTCTGTGGCAGGTGGTGTCCGGAAATCGCCGGTAAAAAATCTAAACCTTACTCCTTCCCGATTGTTAACTCTCTTAAGAAATTCCTGTTTTTCCCCGGAATATCCCCTGAAGAACTTTGCTTGCCATCCTAATTATCTTGTATGCCACTGTACATCGACAGGCACGAACTACAGGGCCTTACCGCGGCAGACGTCGCGGAAGGACACCGGCAGGATCTGAAAGTCCAGCACAAATATTCCTGCCGTACTCTTACCTACTGGTTTGATGAGGTCAGAGGAACGGCCTTTTGCCTTATTGAAGCACCCGAAAAGGAAGCAGTTATCCGGATGCATAACGAAGCTCACGGGCTTATCCCGGTCAACGTCATCGAGGTAAGTGATCATCTGGTTGAAAATTTCCTGGGCAGGATCAGGAATCCCGACGGGGCAATTTCTGAAAGCCTCCCCGATACCGGTTCTCCTGCCCTGCGGATCATTGTGTCCGTCGAACTGAAGGATGCACCTCTTCTCAGGGCATTGCCTGTCGATTCAGCTGGTTATGAAGGGCTTAAAAATACAGGCAAATTCATAAAGATGACGGCTGAAGAATTCGGAGGTATTCTTGTACCCGATCCCGGAGAAAGCATCCTGATAAGTTTCCCTCTACCCGGGAATGCACTTGCGTGTGCCATGAAGATCATCCAGCATGGTGAAGCCACCGGAAATCGAGTGAAAAAAGGGATAGCCGCAGCAGTGAGCCTGGATGCAGGCGAACCTGTCACCCGTAAAACGGAATTCTTCGGTGAAACGATCCGCTTTGTAAAACGAATGTGCTTTATTTCAAAGGAAGGCCAGGTACTCCTGTCCTCCGCAGCCCGTCATTATTTCAATCCCGGACTTCCCCCGCAGAATACCCCTCGTTTGAGAAGCCTGAACCCGGAAGAGGAATCCTTTCTTAATCATCTCATGGAACTTGTCGAGCAGGACTGGGATCATGAGGAATTTAATGTCACCCGGCTTATATCCGTGGCTGGAATGAGCAAGTCAATGCTGTACAGGAAGCTGATGGCCCTGACCAATTATTCTCCCCATGCCTTCATCCGGGAATACAGGTTGAAGAAAGCTATCGAATACCTGGAAAATCAAGAGGGCAACATTGCCCAGGTCGCTTTCAGCACCGGGTTCGGAAATCCGGCCTATTTTTCCAAATGCTTTAAAAATCGATACGGCATTCTTCCCTCCGAATTTATGAAGGAGGTGGCCTGATGCCGTCCGGAATTATAGGGGGTACCTGAACCAAATTTCCTGGTATCAGGATCAAATGTTGTAGAATTCCCCCCCTCTCATCATGTAACTTGCCTTTATAATATTCATTTAAATCATTGAAAGGAGGTGTGAATACTATGCCAATGTTTCTGGATATCCATCGCGGAATGGACCATCTGACGGCAGAGGTCGCCAGGGGAGCCCATGAGGAGGACGTTAAAGTACGGGACAAATATGGTGTCAAGTTCATAAAATACTGGTTCAGTGAAAAGGACGGCATCGTTTTCTGTCTCAGTGAAGCGCCCAATAAAGACGCTACAGTGAACGTGCACCGGAATTCTCACGGTCTCATGCCAGATGAGATCGTCGAAGTAAAAGAAGGCCGGTGACCACAGGCCCGGAGGCTGTCTCAAAAGACTTATCGATTTCCTGATGATCCCGGAGAAGGGATGGATGGATCTGACCACTTTGGAGGCAACCTCCCGCCTTCTTTTTTTTGTCCTTTCTAAACTGTGGTTTTACATGCTCCCCTTTTTTTCCTTTCCAATCCATTTTATAACTTAGCCTCCGGAATTTTGCTACTCCCTGAGAGGAGAAACAATGGTTTCCGCAATAAGGGATATATATGGCACATCTTTGTTGATCCGGAACGTATAACACACTAAACCACCTTCTCTGACCGTTGGTTTTAATGAAGAAATCAAACTGAATACCGTGCTGATCTCCTTTTGCGACCTGGCGAAAAAACCTGATTGAATGAAGAAAACGGCATTTTTCCTTATACTTACCCTGGGATGGACTTTCCTGGTCCACGCCCAGAAAAGCAAAGTCATTTCCGTATTTCAGCTGATCGAAACCGGTAAATACACGGAAGCCAAAGATGCCATCGAGGATGCCATTAAGGAAGAAAATACCTGGAAATGGTATAAGACCTGGTATGCCAGGGGATTGCTCGCCCAAACAGCCTACCAGAAGGGGATCAGTGATAATGACAAGAAGAAGTTTGAACTCTACCCCGACCAGTTGTATGTCGCATATGACTCATACCAGAAAGCGGTCAATCTTGATACCCGCAACCGCGTAGATAGTCAACTGCCTCCACTCTATGTCCAGCTGGCGAACGATTTCCAGAAACTGGGCGAAAAGAATTACAGGGAAAAGCATTACGCGGAAGCCCTCAAAGCGTATGAACAGGCCCTCGGGATCATTCAAAGTCCCATCCTGGCCGTCAGGATCGATACAAATCTCATTTATAATGCTGCTCTTGCCGCATACCAGGTGAAGGAATGGGACAAGGCCATGGGATACCTCGCAGGACTTCATAAAGAGGGCTGGTCACCCGACGCCTCCTTCCTGCTTTACACCATTTGCCTGCAGAAGGAAGATACTGCGGCAGCCGGTAAGGTCCTGTCCGAAAGTATTGATATATATAAAGAGAACCAGGATATGGTGCTCCTCCTGGCCGATCTGTATTACAGAAAAAACGAAATTGGCAAGGCTGTAAGCGCCCTCGACACCGCTCTGACCCGAAATCCGACAAATTACATCTATCCTTATACAAAAGGACTGATCCGGCAGAAGAAACAACTCTACCCAGAAGCCATAGATGCCTATAAACAGGCTTTGGTCCTTGCCCCTGACGAGGTGAAGATTTACACAGGCATCGGCACCTGCTATTATAACATCGGCGTGGATATCCAGGCAAGGGCCCGGACGATATCCAACAGCAGGGCTTTCCATGCAGTGAAGGCAAAATCAGAAGAGGCCTTCCGGTCAGCCGTTTTATGGTATGAAAAAGCCAATGAGAAGGATCCGTCAAACCAGGAAGTCGGTGAGAAGCTCTATCAGCTTTACAAAATACTAAGCATGTCGCCGGACAAAAAGATCAGTATGAAGGAACATTCCTCAAAGGAGTGAGAAGCCGGATTCCATTTTTCCTGAGATTTAAAGCGCCATTTTCGGTCATGGATATTTCTTCTCCTGGAATTTATTTGTGATTTGGGATCTGAAGAATGGAATATCTTTGCCGACCTGAAAAATCCTAAACTTCTTCCACAACGTATTATCAGAATTTGAACAGGAGAGCCAAACCAAGGAATTCCCTTAACTGGATCTTTGGCGATTTTTTCACCGTTCCGTCAGGCAGAGTGACGGGCTGATCATTTGCATTCAGTACCGGGAATCGGATGTCATCATCATAGATGAGGTGGAGGTTCAGTACAACCGAAAAATACCAGTTGATGCGCTTGTCCAGGTTTATTTCCCAATCCACGTCCAGATTTTCGGGATGGTCATGGTAATTCGAAAATAACCGCAGGGTGTTGGCGATATTCAGATCATCCAGTAGATTCAGTTTATTTTTAACGAGCAGCTGTCCCCCGATTTCCTGCCGTGCCTTTCTGTCGGCAGCGATACCATGTGCAGTCTGATCGATCGAGGCAGTGTCAAAAACGAAGGTGTTCTTGTAAGAAAGGGCCGAGAAGTTGACCGTGGTATTTTTGAAGGGCGCATATTCAACCCCCATACCGATGGTGAAGGTGCCCGGATTCATGAATTTTGAGATCACCACCGAATCATTCGGATAATTATACCCCCGGGCGATCTGGGTTTTAAAATATAAAAGTGCACTGAAATCAAACTTGTCCTTCATCTCCCGGTTATATTGTGAATTCAGTTCCAACATGTCGGTATTGGTTCTCAGCCCGTTCTCCTCCGATATGATGTTGGCATACTGAAGGCGGCCCGTATTGATCCACTGGGTTTTCGCCGCCTTGTTTACATATTTTGCAGCGCCTTTGATGTCGAGACCGCTCGACAGGGAATTTTCACCGCCTTTGGCCCAGTGTGCAAGGTAAGTCTGGTTCATTGCGAAAGCGCTGGAGAATTCATAGTTCCAGTAAACAGGTATCTCCTCGAGTGGTTTGACCTTCAACAGCGAAAGTTTGGGTTCCCGGGTAATAATCGGCATTTCGGGGATTACTTTTTCAAGACGTTTCACATTGACATCTTCCTCGAGGATCATGGTCAACTCATGCTTCGAAGTATTTCCCATCCATACAGTGATCGAATCGTTAGCTCCATTCTTCAGCCAGTAGCGGTACAGGTCGCTTTTACCCGCGGTTAGCCAGAAAGGTGTTTTTCTCCCGTGAATATCTTCCAGGTACAAAAGGATGGAATCCCGGTTGCCGGTATAGGCTAACAAGGTCCAGACTGCCGAGCGAAGGGAATCGGGCATACCTGTCCCAGGCACCTTGTAAAAAGGTGTTCCTTTGCGGGCGGTAAGAGAAATGGTAGTATCGGTAATGACGATATGGGCCGAATCGGTAATGAAGGCCGATGACCTTTTCTTCCCCGGAGGGATGACCGGCGGTACGATATTTCCGTTCACCAGCCGGTGCAGGCGGATGTGTCTGGACTTCAGGTAGGCTGTATCGATGATGGTTTCGTTTATCGTATCCCGGCTGATCTCAGCCCAGGCATGCTGCTTTTTTTGGGAGGAAGCGTCAAATCCGGGCATCAGGAAGATGCTGTCAGCAGGAATGGCCTCCAGTGTGTCGGAAATGTGAGTGACGATGGTTTTCCGTATGATGTAAGGATCTTTTTCCAGCGGTACGGTATCTATGATAAACTGTTTGCTGTCGAGCCAGCGTACGGGCAGGGTTTCACGGCTGACCATCCGGACTCTCTCGGGTCTGAGCGAATTGTATTTGAAGCCCCTGAGACGTGAAGCGACGCTGTCGAAGGGCTCATGGTATTGGTTGAGGAGGCGTTCGATGGAGAGCTTCATGGTATCGCCGGAAGGCCGCCACAAACTGTCTGATTTCAAGAGATTGAGGATGTAGGCTGAGGCCGCCGGAGGGGTAAAAACAATGGAATCCTCCGGGCTCTTTTCCGGCCCGGGCTGCTGAATATCCATACTGGGCTGAGCTGACAGGCTTCCTGCAATCGACAGTCCCAGTAAGAAAAAGGCAAAAAGTGGACGCATAGATATGGGTTTGGTCGGATTTCGGGTGGCCCGGTCAGTAAGTCCGCCCGGGTTTCGCAGTGCAACATCTGCCTGCTGCTTTTGCGTTACCTTATTCATTAACGGGCCAAAATTAGTTTTTATGATTTGAAAACCGGAAAGAAATGATCTGAAATTATTTTTTGGAAATGAGCAACTTTAATTCGTTACTCAATGATCAATTTATATATATAGGGCATACCGTCTGCCAATACTTTCAGATAGTAGAAGCCGGGAGTAAATCCTTCTACATTAAGTTCCATCTCAATTGTCCGGCTATTGAGCAATTCTTTTCTCATAACCATCTGGTTTTGAATGTTATAAAGTTCGATGATCACATCCTTTTCCTCTTCCGGCGTAATTTCCAGGTGAAGATAATCCTTCACCGGATTGGGGAATATACGGATCCATTCCGGCCTGATTAACCATGGTCCGGAAAATAAGGGATAATCAACAAAAACGGAATCAGCCGCCGTACATCCCTCATCATCTTCCACCCTTACATAATAGAGCCCGTATTGATTTACATCCATAGTACTGCCGGTAGAGTTGTCCTGCCACAGGTATGAGACATACCCGGTACCTGCATCAAAGGTGAGAGGTAATTTGGTATGTAAGGTATCCTGGCCACCACCGATCTCAACTACAGGAACGCCCCAGTTGTATATCTTACTGGACAGGCTGTCATTTGAGGCGTCACTATCCGGGGTGTAATCCAGTTTAACATTCAATTGATAGATTCCGGTTTCTCTGAAATCATAAGGGGTGGTAAAGTTAAACTTGCGTGTCTGACCGGGCTGCAGGGCATTTGTAAAATTCATAACTTCAGGAATAACAGGATCGCTTTCCACGGAATAGGATAAGCGGATCATCTCCCCTGCATCAATCCTGCAATATCCGTTATTTCTCACTTCAACAATAATGAGGGTATTCTTATTAAACATACAGGCGCTTATAGGACCGATAATCCGGTTAACTGAAAGATCCGGCCGGTCATAAATAACATAAACAGTATCGCTTGCAGAACAGCCGTTATCGCCGGTAACAGTAACATAATACAATCCGGTTCCCGGTTCAGAGATCGCGTAATCTTTTGTTGTACTTCCATCCTGCCATTCATAGGATAAATATCCCGGATCAGGGCTCAGGATCAAAGGATCATAAATGAGCATCGTATCCTCCCCATTCCCGATCCGGACAACGGGTTTTTCATAAACATCCACACTGACGTCGATTTTATCATTGGATGGTATCAGGTCCGAGCCATAGGCGGTATTTGCCGAGATATCAAAATGTCCTGGGGAAGTAATATTTTCAGGCTTTGTAAAGGTATGATAGATAACCGTTCCATGTTCAAAGGGAGCATCCAGAGACAAATTTTCAGTAACAGGGGCAGCACCGTTTATTGTATAGCTTACCAGAATATTTGCAGAAGCCTCTATATCCAGTTTTCCATAATTCTTAATGGCCAGGCGGATATTCATAGAAGTACCCGGATCGCATGTTGTCACAGGATGTACAATCTCAGAAACGCCGATATCAGGTACAGCCAGCAGAATCTCAACCTCATCAAAAGCGGTACAGCCGTTATCATCGGTGACCACTACACTGTAAAGACCAATTCCCGGTTCATCTATCCTGAACGTCTGTTGTGAGCTTCCGTCCTGCCATGCATAACTTACAAAGCCCGAACCGGCATCGAGCGTGTGATCAAGCCCGGCAATCACCTGGTAATCTTCACCCAAATCCACAACGGGAAGATCAAAGATACCAAGGGGCATGTTTAGGGTATCGTTGGAAATTTTCATATCGCCGGCATAATCCAGATAAACCGCAAGGTCATACCACTGCCCTGTTGAGAGAGTTTCTTGCTGAGAAAACTCATGGTCAAAGTGAGCACCGGGAACGAGATCTTCCGTAAGCAATATGTCTTCCTGCAGAGGCAGATTGCCATCTATGGTGTAGCCAAGATTGATTGTTTCTCCGGCTGAGATGACTTGATTTCCGGTATTTTTCAGCCTTGCGGATATCCTGATATTTTCTGACGGATTACACGATGCTGCCGGAGAAAGGATCTTTTCAAGAGCAACATCCGTGACATTCAGCGTCACATAAACCGAATCGGAGGTTTCGCATCCATGAATATCATTCACAACAACACTACAGAGAGAAGTTCCCGGTTGAACAACTGTGAACGTTTCTTCACCGGATGCATCATGCCAGAGGTATGAAAAATACCCCGGCGTTGGCGACAAAATGTATTCAGCAGCACGAACTATGGTATCAGGGCCCAGATCGATGTCAGGATAACCGTAAACTTCCGGATCAATGAAGAGGGTATCATTCTGATACTGGAAATCATCCCTGAATTTGGTATAGAGTTTCATTTTGTAAATACCCCTGAAATTGAAATCATACAATTTCGAAAAAGTATATTCTTTTACGTCTCCAGGATAAAAATTATCCGTAATGAAAACTGTATCAGAGAATTGAAGCGTTTGATCAATTATCCCAAAAACGAATACGGTATCATTTATATCCAGTGTATCCGTGCCATAATTTTCGATGCTGACCCTGACAGGAACCTGGCTTCCAATCTCACAACCTGATGCCGGTGACAGGAGACTTCCGACACCCACATCGGCGATCAGTTGCAGGATATGCACTGTATCTGAAGCCATGCAGCCAAGGTCGTTATTTACCCTCACATAGTACGTACCTTCCGTGAGGACATTATATTCCGGGTTCGTCGATCCATCCTGCCACAAGTATACATTTGCCGGATTGCCATCATTTGCTGTCAGGGTGATCGTATCCGGCCTTAGGGTGGATACATCAGGTCCCAGTTCAACGTAGGGTTTATTTACCCGGATAATACGGGATACAGTATCATTTGCCACATCATGATAATAATAAGGATCATCTTCAATAGAATATACATCTGTATAATAATCACCGCTCATGCTGAAGTCAAACTTGCGGGTCATGTCAAAATCTTTACTGGTGCCGGCAGGAAATACTTGCGTGAGCCGGATCATCTCGGTATCTGATTGTATGAAACCTTCACGGTTAATCGTATACCCGATGATGACCGTATCGCCTGGCTGGAGATCCATGATACCATAATTCTGCAACCTCAGCCGGAACTTTTTATCATTGGCCAGTTCGCAGGAAGAAACCGGATCGAGGATCTCTTTCACCCCTACATCAGATGGTGCATCGCAGATCTTAACGTCATCCCAGCCGATACCATCGTATTCATTATTGAATTTGTCCGCATTGAATTCAAGTCTGAATTGAACGTTCTCGTTATTGATCATTGCGGCCGGCAGAAGATGTCTGACCGTTTTCCAGCCACCGCTCTGTCCGCTCCAGCCATTTCTCCCCAGAGCTTCTACATATTTTCCTGTATACCAGTTCCAGTAAGTATCGAATGCCATGGAACCCGATAAAGGGATCCACGAACTTCCGTCATCCAGGGAATAGGATAGCGTTGCTCCGTCCACGCCTTGTTCTGTATCCGTCCATATTCTGGATTCGAATACAGGATGTCTAAGGCCGGTTAAGTCAAAGCTGGGTGAGTTTAGAATGGCAGCCGAGGTATTCACGTTATCGGCAGTGATCACAAAATCGTCGATATTCCAGCCTTCAGCAACAGCTCCTGCCGGGGATGAATAAAATAATGAGAATCTGAATCTCATCTCCCCGGAATAACTCAATGAATCATCCACATGGTACTGGTGGAACTGATAATCGGGATCCATGATTTCACCCTCAGAATTTTCCCATAAGGGCATCCAGCTCATTCCGTTATCCGGACTTACCTCGAACCTGGCTGAATCGCCGGATTGGATCATAAGCCATCCTGCAAAGCTTACACTGATGTTGCTGTAATGAGAAACATCAATTGGCGGGGAGGTGGCGGTATATGCTGAACCCGGGGATATCCCGTTTTCATATAAATAAGGATGACTACCCTGTCCTGACAGATCTGTACCCAGACAGTAGTAACCGGAATACGAAAAATAGGGGAGAAACATGTTAGCTGGAATATTCCGCTCAAATTCTCCGTTTAAAATCCATCCGTTATCCGTTTCAAAATCATCTTCAAAAATTATTTGATCTTTCTGCGATATCAGCTCGCCGTATTTCCTGTCCAGGCCGGTGCACCAACTCCTGATCCCTGAAGAACTTGAATTTATGGTATTCCCTGCCGGAGGACCATATTCCCAGGCATTGATTCCCGATGTTATCCAGAATCCTTTATTCGCTTCAAAATCTTCCTCATAAGGTGTTTGGTAGGTCGGGACAATATAGATACTGGTGGAAAGCCCATCGTTCTCACTATACTGATCACCGGGAAGAAGTGTTTTTGCCAATACCGAAGGCCGGAGACCGGGAACAGAAAGATCAGTCTTCGTGGGAAATGTAAAGGTCACCATACTATCAACGGGAATAGGGTGAAAAAGTGTATCGATCACCCATGATGCGCCACCATTAAAGGAATAAGCTACAGGGATATTGCCGGTGATCTCTTTACCTCCGTAATTCCTTATGCTGATTGTCACAGAATCTGTGACAGAATGCCCGCTTCCACTCAAAGGATAGATCCAACCTGAAACGCCTGCATCTTTCGAAATAAATTCACCGGTAAGGAATACATCATCAATATTCCATCCGGAATAATTGTTTTGCCCATCGGTAGGACCCAGTTTGTAACGTATTTTCAACTTACCTGACCGGGAATAAATATTGGGGACGGAGATCTGCTCCTGTGTCCATGCGAAATCGCTGAAGTAAGAATTATTCACCCATATTGGATGCCATGTTGTGCCATCATCGGCGCTTACCTGAATGGAGGCTTTATCCCAGACCTCAATATTCAGGTATCGCTTGAAAAAAATATTCAGATTGGTATAATATAAGGCATCGATGGAGGGAGAAGCAGCATAATATCCTGAATTATCTGTCAGATCAGGCTCATAATTATAGGGGAAAATTCCCATGCCTGTAAGGTCGGTACCAAGTATCCTGCTTCCGCTGTAAGCTCTGGGCGGATTTGGATTGCCCGGAGTTCCCCCCAAACCGTTGGGAGTGCCTACTTCGAATTCACCGGTGAGTGTCCAGTTGTGTGCCGCTTCAAAATCCTCTGAGTAACGTGATTCCAGTATTATCCGTTCACCTTCCGGCGACTGGTCTGTGGCCGGGTAAAGTGAATCATTGGCCATAATACAGTTTGCCCCGACTTTCACATCGAGTATATCTCCATGTTTTGCCGCGGGATCAATGTCGCAAGTAACCCAAAGGTAGGATAAACCTGGTGGCAAATTGTAATTGAGACCTGCAAAAGATGCAGTGCCGGCAATAAAACCGGTTGGTGAACCAAGCGGGTTATCTGTATCGAAAAACTGACTTGCGGTCGCAAATAATTTTACGCTGTTTGGAACGATATCGGCTTCATCTGTATTCAAGGATTTAAAACTGATGGACTGCAGTGTCGCGGTACCCGTGTTTCCAAATATTCTGAAATCAGTTCTGAGTAAAGGTATCTCTTTTGATCCGGAAGGTACAAATGAGGTAGCCGGCTGATGAAACTCTATGTTTCCAACATACCTTTGCTGCAACCCCTTTTCCTCGATGACTATATCATCGATACATGTACCATATCCCCACCGTGTCTGGCCTTCAAAAGCAATAGAATAGTTTGCGGAAGGATTTGGTAAAAGAACCGCTTGCCGTTCCCAGTTATAAACAGGATCAAGGTACTCCTTCAGTAATACCCAGGGTGCCTCAGCGGAAATTTTATAATAGATCCTCAGTATATCCCATCCTGTTGAACCTTCGAAAGTCCAGGGGATCTGACACAGATAAAAGCTCAATTCAATACTGGAGCCACCGAGTATGTCCAACCCGGGTGTGATAAGCCTGGTTTTCTCATTATTGACACCCTGTTTAAAGAAAATAGCATTGAAATTTCCTTCGTATGCGGCAGGCGGGTTGCGTGTAATATCGATCTGTTCCGGAGGAACAAGCCAGTTATTATCATTCGGGCTGTGACCACCGTTCCTGTATCTCCATGGCTCTGACCCTGAAACCATCTCTTCTGTCCATCCCTCAGGCCTGGATCCCCCTTCAAAACTTTCCTGCAAATACACCTGAGCACGGGCCCTTATTAATGGACTGAGAAACAACAATATCAGATATACCTTGATCACCAATTACTGTCGTTTAGTGTAAAATAATCGATCATTCATCTAACCAAATCATACTTTTATACGTATAAATAAATTAAAGGTTTTGAAACGGAAAAAATGTTGAAACCCAATAAATACAAGCCTTCGCCGTGTAAATATCTGATTGTTTTGATTCTCACATTTTTTCTTGCCGGAAACACCATCGTTTCATTCGCCCAGGTCGATGATGATTTCTGGTTTGTAGTGCCTGAATTATCACACCGGGGGAATACGGGCGGAACACCTGGCACGCTCCGGATTGCAACGATGGAACTTCCTGCCACTGTTACCATCAGCATGCCGGCCAATGCTTATAATGCCATTCTGAATCCGGCAGGATTTCAGGATATCATCATCGATATTGCGGGAAATTCCACTGCGGCTGTCGATCTTTCCTATCTTATTGACATCGCCACCAATCCCGCCAATAACCGGCTTGAGAACAAACCGCTGACCCCTGACGGGATAAATGATTTCGGAATCCACATCACGGCAACAAATATGATCACTGCATACTGGGAAGTGAATTATGATTTCGGTGCCGACCTGTGGACGCTTAAAGGCACCAATGGATTAGGAACACAGTTTTACACTCCTTTTCAGACCTTCTACAACAACAGGAATCTGACCCCAAAAACATATTCGGCCATTGATGTGGTAGCCACCCAGGATAATACCAATGTTACCTTTACCCTCCCTACGGGTAAAGCGGCCAGCTTTGGTTCAACATTGACTGCAGTTCCTCCGGGAGGAACGTATACGGTAAACCTCAATAAGGGACAAACATTTTCACTCTTTCCTTTAAATTACAGTGTAGCTGCGAATGATCACCTTGCCGGCACCAGGATTGATGCAACAGCTCCAATCAGCGTTTCCGTTAAAGATGACGCCATCGCATCCGGCTCACAAGGACAGGATGTGGTGGGAGACCAACTGGTTCCGGTGAATATCATTGGTGACAATTACATCGTGCCGGAAATAAATAACCCAAACCACGTCTATGTCCTGGCCACCGAAGACAATACAAATATTTATGTATTTGATGCTCTGGGTCTGCCAATCGGGCCAACCCCCTACACTACACTTAACCGGGGCGAGCAGGCAATGATCGTGGTTCCCGGCGGCTCCAAATACGCAAGAATAACATCACGTTCAAATCCCTCCGATCCGGTTAAACCTTTCTATACTTTTCAAATGGGACTGGAAAATCAGAGCCGGGGTGGTGCCATCATCCCGGCTATCGGTTGTACCGGAAATACTCAGGTAGCTTTCACCCGTGCCCGGGCCGACAATAAATTTTATTTTTTCATCCTCGTTGAAAAAGGAAATGAAGATAAATTTCTTATCGACGGAGTAAGAGAGGACGGAATAATAGATCCCGGTGCATTTACTGAGATCCAGGGTAGCGGTGGCTGGATGGCTCTTTTTTCAAATTCAATCAATTCAAATACTTTTCCTGTCGGACAGCATCTGATAAAGAATACAGGCGGAATTTTTCATCTCGGTATATTGAATGGGTTTCCGGGTGCAGCACAGGGACGGTTGTATTACGGGTACTACTCCGACTTCGGTGGTCTGAACATTGGCGCAAACGTTGCAGGGACAAATTCTTCCGTTGTTAGAGCATGTTATGGCGATCCTGTACAGCTCTATGCTTTCGGGGGAACAAATTATAACTGGACTCCTGATGACTATCTCGATGATGCAACAAGTAATCTGCCCACGGCGATCAATCTTCCGCCCGGACCTCACAATTATGAAGTGGAAGTTTCGGGGGCCTGCGCCACAGGCACGATCGATCTCACAGTGCTTGTTTCTACCCCCGTTAAAGCATTTTTCGAAACGAATGTTTCTTCGGGTTGTTCACCCCTCGGGTTAAAAATCAATGATAAATCTTCCGGCGTTTACTACTGGCAGTATGATCTCGGGGATGGCAGCCCCCTGATCAAATATGATCTTGATCCGGCAACAACCGGTATACCGGAACCTCCCTCCATTCCCTTCAGTATTGATCTGACATACAACAATTCAACAAATGCTCCGGTCAATCATGATATAACCCTTCTGGTCAAGAATGCAAGTGGTTGTTCTGATATTCTTACCAAAACGATAATTGTTTACCCCGAAATAACATCTGATTTCTCCCTTGCCGGGAATAACAACAGGGGATGCCATCCCCTCGATGTGCAATTCCAGAATAATTCCACAGGAAATACCGACACCTGGTTATGGGAATTCGGTGATGGCGGATCATCCGTCGATGAAAATCCAAACCATACTTTTATGAACCTCTTTGGACCAGACAGCCTTACATTCGAGACTCGCCTGATCTCCATTTCTCCTTATTATTGCCGTGATACGACATCTCATCTGATAACGGTCATGCCATATATAGAGGCAAATTTTGCATTTGACCGGACAAGAGCCTGTACCCCCCATGAAATTCTCATTACGGACCAGTCTTACGGAGCCGATATCTATACCTGGGATTTCGGAGATGGCACAACCTCAACATCAATGGGGCCGGTCCTTACAAAGATATTTCAAAACACCACACCGGATTCTGTCACTTATACCATTCACCTGAGGACGGATAATGATGAAGGCTGTTTTGACGAGATTTACAGGGATGTGACAGTCTATCCTGAGGTTAAATCCTCCTTTAACGCCTCAACCACCGGGGGTTGTTCACCTCTTGAAGTCTTTTTCCAGAACAATTCCAACGGAGCCGATAATTATTTCTGGGATTTCGGTGACGGAGGCACTTCTACCGAAGACGATCCCGTGCATCTCTACGACAGGAATATGACGGATCATGACACGACCTACCATGTCTCGTTGGTTGCTAAATCTGATGAAATATGCAGCGATACCTCATTTTTTGATATCCTCATCCACCCTTACATTGAAGCTGCCTTCACCGTTGAAAATATTGTAGGTTGTCATCCTTTTACCATTAAAATCAATAACCAGTCTACCGGAGTTGATCAATATTTCTGGTCCTTTGGTGACGGGTCCCCGGTTCTCAACACCAATTCAACAAGTTTTGAGCATACCTATTTTAACACGGGTAATACAACGCGGGTCTATTCATTACAATTGATTGTACTGAACGACCAGGGCTGCAGCGATACTCTTACGAGATTGATTTCCGTTCATCCCGAGCTCTCCGCAAATTTTACGGCTGATAATTTCGTGGCATGTCACCCAATGACGGTAAACTTTACGGATCTCTCGCTGAATGCAGAAATATGGTACTGGGATTTCGGTGATGGGACATCATCTTCAGCATCTTCACCCATTCATACCTTCAACAATTTCGGGATCCATGATACATCCTATATGGTATCGCTGACAACCTCAACATCTGACGGAGAATGTATTAAATCAATATCCTGGCCTGTTACGGTGCATCCCAATGTGATTGCCGGATTTTCGTTTCCGGATGCGGGCGGTTGCAATCCGTTTGAAGTCACGTTTGAAAATATTTCACGGGGAGGCAAAAACTACTTTTGGGATTTCGGAGATGGTAATAACCTGGATACCAGCAGTATCGAACCGGTGTCTCATGTTTTTGTCAATACAAGTTTTATCAGCAAACAGAGTTTTGAAGTAAGTCTTCAGGCTGAAAATGATGCCGGTTGCATCAGTAGGGTCAAAAAAACCATTGATGTTTACCCTGATATTCAAACCGATTTTGTGCCCTCTGTTTCTGAAGGCTGTCATCCTCTGAATGTCAGCTTTTTAAATCAGACTTCAGGAGGTGAAACATATCATTGGGATTTCGGAGACGGATCTTCTTCAAACCTCGCTGACCCAGCACATATTTTCAGTAATACAGGAACAAGCGACAGCATTTATACCGTCAGGTTAATTTCCATTGCTCCCAACAACGAATGCACGGATACTGCTTCATGGGATATAAGGGTTCATCCCTATGTGGAAGCAGATTTTAAGATTCCTGATAACCAGGGTTGTAATCCTTTCGAGGTCTACTTTGAAAATGCCTCTGTTAATGGAAGTTCCTTTACCTGGGATTTTGGCGATGGCAGTGATACGATTACGCATTCTTTGGATCCTTTTTCTCACTTTTTTTATAATCCTGATTTTAGTGTAAAACAGGATTTTGAGATTCACCTGGTCGCTGAAAATACGGCCGGCTGCACCAGTGAAATTACCAGAACGGTAACTGTTGCGCCGGCTATAAATGCTGATTTTACCGCAGATCAATTTATGGGATGCCAACCTTTGCCGGTCAATTTCGAAAACCGTTCTTCCGGCGCTGCTTATTACAAATGGGATTTCGGGGATGGAACAACCTCGCAGGCTGAAAATCCTGTAAAAACATTCACAAATCCCGGCGCTGCGGATATTATCTATAAAGTATGGCTTTTTGCCATTGCATCCAATAACGAGTGCCGGGATTCCTTCCAGCTCAATATTACGGTTCATCCTTACCTTAAAGCTGAATTCACCAGCCAGGACAATATCCATTGTTCACCATCAACAGTCTGGTTCAATAATACTTCAGTTGGGGGAACTGATTATCACTGGAATTTCGGTGACGGATCCGATATGATCACCTTCGTTAATAATCCCGTAAGTCATATTTTTGAAAATCCGGATTATGCGAATAATAAGGTTTTCCAGGTCAGTCTGACTGCTGAAAACAGTGCTGGATGCCGTTCAGAATTTATCAAAACTGTTGAAGTTTATCCATCAATCGAGGCTGATTTTGAGGGTAATACGAATGAAGGATGTCATCCCCTGGAAGTCAGATTTACCAACAATGAAAGTGGCGGTTATACATATTTCTGGGACTTCGGAGACGGGTCAACAAGTGAGATCAGATCACCCGTGCATAATTTTACAAATTTTACAGACACCATCATCAAGCGCAATGTGAAGATCGAGGCCAGGTCAGTTTACAATTGTCTCAGTTCGAGTAATATGGAAATCGTTATCCATCCAACCCCTGTAGCACAACTGGAATCAGAAAAGATAATTGATTGTCCTCCTTTTAACATAATCTTAAAAAATAGCAGTTTGAATGCTGACCAGTATACCTGGGAATTCGGGGATGGGGACTTTATGAATATAAATTCGCCGGATCCGGTCAATCATATTTACTCCAACCAGACCAGTAAGATCGCCGGCTATGATCTGAAACTGATCGCAGCTTCTGATTTTGGATGTTCTGATA
Organism: uncultured Bacteroidales bacterium; assembly: GCA_963771005.1. Taxonomy (GTDB): domain Bacteria; phylum Bacteroidota; class Bacteroidia; order Bacteroidales; genus DASQZK01. The sequence continues at coordinate 163,642 of CAVYRO010000002.1, read as the reverse complement.
CCTCATCGAAGAAGATATATGTCTATCCCGGAGCCATTGCCGATTTCAGTTCAAATCAGGAAGGATGCAGTCCGTTAGCCGCGTATTTTCTGAATACATCGACTAACGGGGCTTCGTATTTGTGGGAATTCGGTGACGGCTCCACGATGACCATAAAGGATCCTGTCAATTATTACTTTAATTTCTCCGGAAGAGATACCGTTTTTCATATAAACCTTACCACCACAACACAATATGGTTGTGCAGACTCAAAAGAGGACAGTATCTTTGTCTATGCTCAACCTGATGCCGAGTTCATTGCCAATCCGACCCATCAGTCGTTTCCTTCGTCCTCTGTTGCTATTACGAATGCATCCAGCAATGGAAACTGGACCTATATATGGGATATGGGAGACGGATATTCTACCGGAATTGAAGATCCCCCCTCTCATAAATATTCGACCTGGGGAAATTATGAGATAAAACTGAAAGTATCCTCTCCCTATTGTCTGGATTCCGTTTCGCATATGGTCCGAATATTCCCTGCTTCACCCCAGGCTGCTTTCGATCCGTTGGTCCCGGAATGTGAACCTTACACCGTAACCTTCCTGAACCGGTCCTCATATGCGCAATCCTATCTGTGGGAATTTGATGACGGAAGCACTTCACAGGAGTTCGAGCCCGTTCATACATTTGAAAATGACGGGTTCTACAATATAAAACTCACCGTAACGGGTGAAGGAGGAAACGATTACTACTATCAGCAGCTGGAAGTGTACAGCCTGCCTGTGGTGGATTTCAGGATCGCACCCAAGCTGGTTCTATTGCCTGATGAAAAGATCAAATGCTATAACATGTCTGAAATCGGTCAATCCTATCTATGGGATTTTGGTGATGGTACCACTTCAACAGAAGAGAATCCGATGCACCTTTACAGCGAGACAGGCGAATATGACATCAGCCTGGATGTATGGACTGAACATGGCTGTACCGGAAGGCTGTTGATTCCCGATGCGGTCAGCGTAAAGGGTGAGGGACTTATTATTTTCCCCAATGCATTCAGACCAGATAATTCAGGTCCGAATGGAGGTTATTATGATCTTAATGCCAGGGAAATGAATAATATATTTCATCCGTATTGGGAAGGGGTTGCAGACTACATTCTTTATATCTACAATCGATGGGGTGAACTTCTTTTCACCAGTACTGATATAAATATCGGATGGGATGGTTATATGAACGGCAACCTTATCCATCAGGGCGTTTATGTCTACAAAGCCATGGGAATATTCGTAAACGGAGAAGTATTTGAACGGGTTGGGGATGTTACACTATTGCGGTAAGCCGGGTTAAACGAAACTTTTTTCCTTCATCAAACGAGGCGATCAAATAATTCAACGGATCTTGTTAAATCCGTATGCTGGGCCGGGATCATTATTCGCTTGACTTTTACCCCCGGATCCCCTACTTTAGTTATTCCAAACCGTCACCCATGCCAAAACCCAAAAATAAAAAATCTCACCCTGCTCAAATCAACGGAGGAGCGGTCAAAGATGGCCATCCTTCCCGCAAAAAGGGCAGGCTGGATAAAATTTTTTACGAAGATGAACTGAAGAAACTCCAGATCGAACTGGTAAACCTGCAGCGCTGGATCAAGGCGAACGAACTGAAGGTCGTGGTGCTTTTCGAAGGACGCGATGCAGCCGGCAAAGGAGGAGTGATCAAGAGGATCACCCAGACGCTGAATCCCAGGATCTGCCGGGTCGTAGCCCTTGGCGTACCCACGGAACGCGAGAAAACACAGTGGTACTTCCAGCGGTATGTGGCACATCTGCCTGCCGCCGGTGAAATGGTGCTCTTCGACAGGAGCTGGTACAACCGCGCGGGTGTCGAAAAGGTGATGGGATTCTGTACAAGTGAGGAATACGAGGAATTCCTTCGCTCCTGCCCCTCCTTCGAACAAATGCTCATCCGTTCGGGAATCATCCTTATTAAGTATTGGTTCTCCGTCAGCGAGGAAGAACAGGAAGCCCGCTTCCGGGCAAGGATCGGTAATCCGACAAAAAACTGGAAGATCAGCAACATGGACCTTATGTCGCGCACCCGTTGGGATGAATATTCCAAAGCCAAAGATGAAATGTTCACCCATACCGATACCAAAAACTCTCCCTGGTGGGTAGTGGAAGCCGACGACAAACGCCGCGCAAGACTGAACTGTATCCATCATCTCCTGAAACAGATCCCATACCGGATCATCGAGACCGAACCTATCCATCTCCCGGATATCACAAGGGAGAACGGATATATAAGGCCCCCGATCACGGAACAGACATTCGTCCCGGAGGTCTATTGAGAAATCTTTCCGGTTACCGTAAAAAATACGCTAACTATTGGGTCCGGAAAGGATGAAATATATATATTTACGGAAACATTCCAACTAAACCGATTATGAAAACAAGACTTCTCCTCCTGGCCGCCCTCATGGGCCTTACCCTTTTTTCATGCAAACAAAACTACGAATACCGTTTCCTTGATCCTTCACTTACTTTCAACGAAAGGGCGGAAAACATGGTATCCCTCATGACCCTCGATGAGAAGATCAGCCAGCTTAATTATGAATCGGCTGCCATCGAACGTCTTCACATACCCGAATACAACTGGTGGAACGAATGCCTGCACGGAGTGGCCCGGGCCGGTGAAGCCACCGTCTTTCCCCAGGCCATCGGACTAGCCGCTACATGGGACCGCGATCTCATGTCCAAAGTATCAGGCGTCATTTCCGATGAAGCACGTGCCAAATATGCCGATTTCGTATCCAGGGATAAAAGGGGAATCTACCAGGGACTTACCTTCTGGTCGCCAAATATCAATATTTTCAGAGACCCTCGATGGGGCCGGGGAATGGAAACCTACGGCGAAGATCCATATCTTACCGGTGAGATGGCTGTCCGTTTTATCCGTGGCCTCCAGGGCGACGATCCCAAATATCTTAAATTAGTGGCCACCTCAAAGCATTATGCCGTTCACAGCGGACCCGAACCTTTACGTCATTCCTTTAACGCCGAAGTGAGCATGAGGGATCTTCGCGATACCTACCTGCCGGCATTCCGGAAATCGGTAATGGACGGTGATGTCTACTCCGTAATGTGTGCTTACAACCGTTTCGAAGGCAAACCCTGCTGCGGAAGTTCCGAACTGGAAAACAGCATTCTCAGAGATGAATTCGGGTTCGCAGGTTATGTGGTATCCGATTGCGGTGCAATCTCTGATTTCTACCGTGAAGGCGGCCACGGCGCTGCAAATTCCCGTGAGGAAGCAGCGGCCATGGCCTTCATAAACGGTACCGACCTGAATTGCGGTAAGACCTCTCAGTACCTTAAGGGTGCTGTGGAACAGGGACTGATAACCGAACAGGAGATCGACCGGTCGGTGAAAAGGCTCATGATGGCCAGGCTTAAACTCGGAATGTTCGACCCCGAATCCGATGTCCCTTATTCAAAAATCAGTTATGACGTGGTATGTTCCGACGCTAATCACCAAAAAGCCGTTGAAGCTGCACGGAAATCGATCGTCCTGCTTAAAAATGAAAAGAACACCCTCCCCCTTAAAAAGGACCTGAAACGTATTGCCGTTATCGGTCCCAATGCCGATGATGTGGAAACCCTCCTGGGCAATTATAACGGCACCCCGAGGCATCCTGTCACACCTTTGCAGGGGATCCGGGATAAAGCCGGCAAATCGGCAAAGGTGGTGTATGCCCCCGGCTGCCGCCTGGCCAATGGTATCCCGCTCTTCGATGTGGTATCCGGGGATTTCCTGTATACCGGGAAAGATCTTGCCCAACACGGGCTGAATGCGCGTTTCTACGGCAACCAGGAATACCAGGGCGATCCGGTTATCAGCCGGGTCGATTCCGTAGTGGATTATTTCTGGTGGGACCGGGATAAGTATGACAGCCTTGAAAATGATAATTTTTCGGCTGAATGGACGGGATACCTGGTGGCTCCTGTCAGCGGGAAATATGCTATTGGCTGTGAGGCAAAGACTTGCGAGCTCTACCTTGACGGAGATCTGATCGCAGGCATGAAAAATGTCCATGAATACCGCAAGAGATATTCCTTTGTCGACCTGGAAAAAGGAAAAGCCTATGAGATCCGGCTTAAAACTTATGATTTCCACGGCGATGCCAACTGCACCCTGCTCTGGGACATCCCCGGAAGGAACCTCCAGGCAGCCGCGCTGGAAGCAGCCCGAAATGCAGACCAGGTCATCATGTTCATGGGACTGTCGCCCAGGCTCGAAGGGGAGGAAATGAAGGTCGACGTGAAAGGTTTCCAGGGGGGTGACCGGATCATGCTGGGTCTGCCCGAACTCCAGGAAGATCTTATCCATGCGATCGCCGCCACCGGGAAACCGCTGGTACTGGTCCTTCTGAACGGGAGTGCAGTTTCGGTTACCCGGGAGAAGGATGAGATCCCTGCAATCGTCGAAGCCTGGTATGCAGGTGAGGCTGCCGGACCGGCTATTGCCGACGTACTCTTCGGCGATTATAACCCTGCCGGAAGACTGCCGGTTACTTTTTACAAATCGGCAGACGACCTGCCCCCTTTTGAGGATTATGATATGAAAGGCCGTACTTATCGTTATTTTGAGAAAGAACCGCTCTTCCCGTTCGGATACGGGCTGAGCTATACATCTTTCACATACGGCGAGCCAGTGGTCACTAAAAGTACATACGACACAAACGAACCCATAAAGGTGGAAATCGACGTTACCAATACCGGAAGCCTCGATGGTGAGGAGGTAGTGCAATTGTATGTATCTTATAAAGACAGCAAGATCATTCGTCCCCTCCGCGACCTCAGAGGCTTTGAAAGGGTGATGATAAAAGCCGGCGATACAAAGACCGTTGCTTTCGAACTTAAACCCGGTGACCTGGATTATTACGATGAAGATACCGGGACGTATCTTACTGAAAAATGCAGCTATGTCCTTGGCATTGGTCCATCGTCAGATGGATCCCTGCTTAAGAATGTTACCGTGAAAGTGAACTGAGACTGTCCGGCCGTATTTTATGATACCATGAATAAAACAGGTAAAACCAGGATAATGAAATCCTTTTCTGAACATTTCATTTTTCTCCTGGCATTCACTTTTCCTTTTATTGCCTGCATTCGAAGTTCTGAAGCAGCCTCCCTGCCTCAAAATTCCGGATCGCCAGGTATCGTTTTAACCCCGGAGTACCCCGATAGCTCCGCCACTGTCGCATTTCCCCTTAAAAAAGGGCCTGCAGGAAGCCGGTATCTTACAGGACAGGACGGAAAGCCCTTTCTTTGGGCAGGAGATGCGGCCTGGTCGCTCATTGCCCAGCTAAGCCGGGAGGAGGTGATCTATTACCTGGATGACCGAATGAAAAAGGGATTCTCCGTCCTCATGGTAAACCTCATAGAACATAAATTCAGCACCCATGCGCCGGCCAATTACTACGGGGATAAACCCTTCTCCGGCGATGTTTTCACCACTCCCAACGAAAAATATTTTGCGTTTGCCGATTTTGTGATCCGGGAAGCGCAAAAACGGGAATATCGAGTCCTTCTTGCCCCGTTGTATCTCGGGTATGACTGTGGAGATGAAGGATGGTGTGACGAAGCCCGCGCCGCATCATCTGAGGATATGCTCAACTGGGGCAGGTATGTGGGATCGCGGTACAGGTCATTTAGCAATATCGTCTGGCTGATCGGCGGAGATACGGATCCGCTGAAAGTAAGGAAAAAACACTGGCCGTGGTGAATGGTATCCTCGAAAGCCGACGCTCTTCATCTGTTTACGGCTCATAATAACCCCGGAATAGTTTGGTGTCACTCCGTGGAAGGACCAGACCTGGCCGGATATAAACAATGTATACAGCTATGACTCCACCCTATATGTGCATTACCGTGAAGCATACCTTCAGTTCCCCGGCATGCCCTTTTTCCTGATCGAATCGTCGTATGAAAACGAGCATTCTTCAACCCCTCAGCAGCTTCGTTCACAGGCATACGAGGCTTTGCTGTGTGGCGGCATGGGATACATTTTTGGGAACTGCCCGGTCTGGCACTTCGGATCCGTTCCCGGATGGTGTAAAAAAAACGACTGGAAAGCTGAACTTAATAACCAGGGATCGGTGAGCATGGCACATGCAAATGCGCTGTTCAGGAGCCTGGAGTGGTACCGGCTCGTTCCGGATTTTGGGCATCACTTCCTCACAGCCGGTTATGGAGAATGGGGATATACAGATTATGCAACTGCCGCGGCCACGGCTGAAGGAGACCTCTTCATCGCCTATCTTCCGGACCCCCGCCGAATCACCGTTGACCTCACGCTGATGTCAGGTAAAACATCCGTTTGCCGTTGGTTCGATCCGTCGGATGGGAAATTCTCCCCGGCAGGAGAGTACGATAACACAAAATCGCAAATTTTTACGCCACCCGGCAAAGGGGATTATGTCCTTCTCATTGAAAGTAAATGACTACCCCGCAGGCAGAATTGAAAATTCTGATGCTTTTTTGCTTATTTTTCATAGAAAAAGGGTGAAAAATGATCAAAAAACCATCAGTTTAGTTCTTCCCTCTTTAATTTTTACTTTTTACTTCTTTCTTCTTTCTTCTTTCTTCTAACTAACCTTCAATCTATTCTTCTCTCTTTACTTTTTACTTTTTACTTTACAAAGTACCTCTTACCTATCTCGGATTGAGTTTTACTATCTTGGATGAGTACCGTTTTCCGTCCGGGGTTAGAATGATAAGCAGAAAAATCCCCTGTTGCAGATCTGAAAGGTCAAGCCGCACATCCTCCGGTTCGGCTGAGTCCTGGAAAACCAGTTGTCCGCGGGTATTCGTGATATAAATTTTCCGGCCCTCCATCGGATTTTTGAACAGAAGATCAATTTTGCCGGTGAAAGGATTCGGGGTGATCTCATAATTCGCTGTCGCCGGTGTGAGTTCATATATGGATGATTTCATGAGGATGTACAGATCGGGATCGACAATGATATCAGATACCTCTTTTTCTTCGGGAAATACAAAATGTTCATGGACTTTTTCATGCCATACCCGGAAGACGGAATCACTACCGTCTTCATATATCGACCTTATAATCCATATGCGTTCTGAAAAGGGCAGTTGCCGCATTGGGCTGGACCTGCCAGGAATCCATCACAAGACTGTCTTCAAACTGCTTCCAGGAGGTTTCAAACACGGGATAGCCGGTACCGTAATACCATTGATCGAAAAACCAGTTCATATCCTTACCGCTGAGCTCGTTCACGATCTTAATGAAATCGGGAACCAGGGCTGTGGAATAGGCATAAGTTTGCTGGTATTTTCTCAGGATCCTGAAAAAAAGACTGTCGTCATTCAACTCATACCTGAGCATATGAATGATGGAAGCCCCTTTTTTGTAGGTAATATTAGAATCAAAGATCCGGTTGGGATTTTTTGCTTCGGCTTCCGTGAGATGAACAGATGATCCGGGACTGCTAAAAGCACGGTCGTGTGCATCCGACATCCATTTGAGAGCCTCCGTCCGGCCTTCGAATTCATAGAGGGCCATGTATTCCCCGTACGAGGCAAAACCTTCATTTAGCCAGATATCCTGCCAGGAACCACAGGTGACATGGTCACCGAACCACTGGTGAAAGAGTTCATGCGACACCAGGGTAAAATGAAAATTCTGAAGGGTGGTCATCGTCTGGTGCTCCATCCCTCCCCCGATGGGGGCCATGCAATGCCCGTATTTTTCCTCCATAAACGGATAAGGCCCCACTAATTTCGAAAAAAATTGAATGAAATCACCCGTCTTGTCGATTTCTTCCTTCAGTGAAGTAAGAATGCCGGGGTTGTTATAGATGAAGTTCTGTATGAGTAGGGAATCCCCTGCAACCGTGGCGGGAATGCAGAAGCTGTAATCGGTATAATCTGCCACTGTGAAGGAAATGAGATAAAAATCAGTTGGATACCGGGATTTCCATTCGTAGGTAATCTTACCCGGCACCGGATGGGAAATGCGGGTAAGCAGGCCGTTCGATCCACCCATCAGACCTTCACGGGTGGTGATAAATACCCAGACAGAATCGGCTTTATCGAGGAGATCCTGTTTCACCGGAAACCAATCTTTTGCTTCATAGGGCTCTGAAAGGGTATAGGTTACGCGCTTGTCGTAGGTATAATCATGTGCATTCGACAATCCGGCGAAAAAACCCGAAGAGGAGCCCGTTCCCGAATACCGGACCATGACTTCCATCGTGCTTCCGGCGGGAATAGGCGTCCCGGGTATGATTTTCAGAAGTTCATCCTCCTGCATGAAATGATCCTGGTCTATCCCGTCGAGAGAAACACTATCCACCCTTTCACTATGGGTAAGTTCAAAAACCAGCGTGTCAATGGATGCCAGCGACAGAAAACGGATCCTTGCCGTTCCACTGATCTGTGCGGAAGAATCATCTGCTTCAACAGCGATAAAGTAGAACTTCACATCGTAGAGTGATTCTTTGGGTGAATAGACGGGCGAAACGGAACCGCTGACAATAGTCGCTTCCCCGTTCCGTGAAAACCGGTTCTGTGCGGATAGCTGGCAAGTCACCACCACCGCAAAAAATATCACCAGATACCCCTTCATGGATGCCTATATTATACCGAATTTATAAATCGTGGTATGCCGGTATTCCTCCCCGGGCCGGAGCACGGTTGAGGGAAAATCCGGATGGTTCGGGGAATCGGGATAATGCTGGGTTTCCAGGCAGAAGGCATCGTATTGCTGATAGGTGATGCCATGCTTTCCTTTTATATCCTTAAGGTGATTTGCAGTGTAGAACTGAACACCTGGCTGGGTGGTACCCACTTCCATGATCCGGCCCGATACGGGATCTTCCACACGGGCAAACCATTTCATCTCAGAATACTTCCTTATTGATCACGAAGTTATGATCGTACCCGTTGTCAAGAAGTCCGAAATCCCTGCCGATGGGTTTCATTTCAAGGAAATCGAAGGGCGTGCCATCCACGGGGCGGATCTCCCCGGTGGGGATCTGGTTATTATCACTCGGGGTATAATTGTCACAATCCATAATAAGTTTATGCTTTAGCACATCGGAGTTAATCCCGTTGAGATTAAAATAAGTATGGTTGGTAAGATTGATTATCGTATCCTGGTCAGTTTCAGCCTTATACCGGAGGATTAGCTCATTATTGTTATTCAGGGCATAATCGATTTCAACACTGAGGTTTCCGGGGTACCCTTCCTCCATGTGCGGCGACAGATAGTTAAGTCTAAGTATCACTTCACTCCCGGTGCTTTCTTTTTTGGCGGACCAGAATTTCTTGTCAAAACCTTCGATACCCCCATGAAGATGATTCGACCCGTTATTCACAGCGAGATTATAGACTTTCCCGTCGAGTTCAAATCTTCCATTTGCAATCCGGTTCGCAAAACGGCCGACGATGGCACCGAAATAAGGGTGGGTATTGAGGTAGCTCTCAAGGTTATCGAAACCCAGGACCACGTTATGGTTCGCGCCGTCTTTTCCGGGAACCAGAATATCTGTAATGATCCCCCCGAAATTGATGATCTTTACCACCATACCCCTGTCATTTTCCAGGGTATATTGGCTAATGTCGCGGCCCTCAGGCATAACTCCAAAAACAGATTTCACTATATTCATAACAGAATTTGATTTATGATTTCCCATTGAAAACACATAAAGATAACAAGAAGTTCCGGAATAACACGCCTTATTCATGGAAAACCCGCAGCCTGCATGCCCGTCCTGAAGTCATATTGCCCGGTAAATGATATTTCAGAGATGGACCGGAATTAAATATTAAAAAACGTTAATATACTTTATATAAAGAGAGATTTTACTAAATTTCGTCTTCCCTCCGAGCGGGGATGATCATTCGAAAATTTAACGGAAATTATGAGTCAGAGTTTTATCGATGCCCTGATGCATTTCTTTTCGATCCTGTTCCTGCCCCTTCCGGGGAAGAGACCAGACAATATCCGTGAGAAGCTCGGGGAATACTTCGAGAAAGCCGGAATATCATATCCTGTTGAAGAATGTCTCAAGATCTTTAACTCCTATACCGGGAAGTATTATTTTGAACTTGCATCTCATGCCTACAGGCATGCAGCCGACACTACGGGGATCCGGAAAACCCTTCTCCACGAAGCCGGCAATACAGCCCAGAGCAATCTCTATCTCCAGGAAAGGCTGCTGGTCATCCTCGCGATGCTTGAATTCAACAGGATCTATAGCAGGGCTGATGAGGAAAACATTGGCTATATCAGGGAGTTAAGCACCAGCCTAAGTCTTTCGCCCGCTGATTTTACAGCTGCCTGTGATTTTATAAGGAATAAAACCGATCCGGCTTCGGGAGATGATATCTTGATATCCGAAGACCAGGACAGGGCAGATAAACTGGAAGGTGTATGGATCGAAGAGCATAAACCGGGGTCGGTTCCAACAGCCGAATCCGTTTTTACGGGGAGGATAAGAGGCGAATTGCACTTTCGGTATTTCCCGGCCCATAATTATCTCATATTCAGGTACCGTGGAAATACCGGCCTCTTCCTGAACGATAAAAGGGTATGGGAGGGCTTCCTGTATACCTTCAGTAAAAGGGACGAGATCCAGTTCGAAGGCCTGGAACCGTTACTTTACGATGAGGTGGAAGATCTTTTCAGTTCCCCCGGAAGGCCCCCTAAGATCAATCTTTCGGGTGACGGAGTATTTTTCCGTTACAGGTCCACCCATTTCAGCATCAAACCTTTCTCTTTTTCTGAGGATTCCGGACAGCTCATCGGCATCCTAGGGAATAACGGGTCAGGCAAATCCACCATCCTTAAGCTCATCTCCAACCAGTTAAAGCCGGGTGAAGGAAAGATTTTCATCAATGGTTCTGACCTGCATGAGAACCGCTTCAGGCTCAAATCGGCCATCGCCTTCATTCCACAGGAAGACCTGCTTTTCCCGGAGCTGACGGTCTATGAGAACATGTACTACCATGCCCAGCTTACCCTGGGCGCACTGTCTGATAAAGAAGTACGAAACAGGATTTGGGAAACACTCGAACGGTTTGACCTCCAGGGGATCAGCCATATTCCTGCAGGCCTGGGAGCCGATCACAGGATCACCGATTTCCAGAGGGTTTGTTTGAGAGTTGCGCTGGAAACACTCCGCAATCCGTATATCCTTTTCCTCGATGAGCCGCTCAGCGGTCTCTCCTACTCCGATTCGCGCCGTTTTCTATCTATGCTGAAGGAGGAAATCTACCAGGGAAAGCTGATATTCATCACCTCTCCCCTTCCCACGGCCGAGCTTTTCAATATGTTCGACAAGGTATGGCTGATCGACCAGGATGGTTATATGATCTATGCAGGAGAACCCTCCGGATCGATCACGCATTTCCGCGGAACCGGGCTGCTGCCTTACTATTACATACAGACCGGTACCGGCCAGGTCAACCCGGAAGATGTGATCAAGATCGTTGAGACAAAGCGGATCCATTCCGACGGTACGGTAAGTGAGGAACGCCTGGTATCCCCCGGGGCCTGGTATGACGCATGGAGGGCGGCAGGGGAAGAGAACGCACCGGCAGGGAGGCAGTCCGGTAAACCTGTCCCCATCAACCCCTCCCGGCTTCCCGGGATCGAAAAACAGTTCATGGTGTATTTACTGAGGAATTTCCGGATCCGCTTTTCCAATATGCGATACGTTCTGACAACATTTCTGGGAATTTCACTTACAGGCGCATTGATCGCCGCCGCAATCCGGATGAATTACGGGAATGAATATGTCTTTGCAGCAAATGAATACCTCCCGCTTTATATTTTTCTGTCGGTTAATTTTGCTTTTTTCGGCGGACTTCTGACAGGGGCAGGTGAGATATTCGGGGAACGGAAGCGGGTCGCCCGGGATTATTCTTTGAATCTCAGCTATTTCAGTTTCCAGAATTCCAAGGTGGCTTTTCTCATGATCGTCTCGGCCATACAGACGTTACTCTTCGCACTGGCTGGCAATATTATACTGGGCATCAATGGTATGTTGCTGCCCTATGCGGTTACTTACTTTTCCCTGGCCGTCCTTGGGAACCTGACCATCCTTGCTGTTTCATCGGGTGTGTGGCGCATCAAGGCCCTCTATATCCTCATTCCCTTTCTCATCCTGCCCTGCCTGCTGTTTTCCGGCTACCTTATACGCATCGACAACAGTAAGAACACAGCGGGTACCGGAAATATTCCGTCTATTACCGGTTTCATTCCGACACGCTGGGCATATGAGGCACTTATGGTGTCTCAGTACGCGGAGAACCCGTATAACCGGTACTTTTTTCCGGATGAAAAAAAACTGTATCAGAGCCGGTACATTCTTAATGAGATCCTTCCCTCAATCGAAAGGAAGCTGTATGATTGCGAGACCTTCCGCAGAAATAATTCCCCCGCAGACAGCCTTGAAGCATGTCTTGCCGATATATCAGGTGAAATAAGACTTCTTGGTGAACGCGATGAGATTGCACCATTCGAAAAGCAGAGCCTTCTGCATGCATCGGCATACGACAGTACCATGTATGCTGATATATATGGTTATATAACCTATGTCAGGTTTCTTATGGAAAATACAATTCCAGAATTGACCGCTAAGATAGATATGACCATGCAGCATCTCGCAGATTCCCTTGTAAATATCTCCGTTGATAAATTCCGGGACCGGAATCAGAACAAGTATGTAGAGGAATTTGTCAGGGGCAGGGCCGGGGAAAATGTCAGCATGACTGAGGAAGGATTTATGAAAAAGGGAAGCCCGGTGTTTATCCCACCCGAATCGGATTACGGGAAAGCCCGGTTTTTCGCATCCCGTAAGCGTTTTAACGGACAGTATATTCCCGTGTTCAGGTTTAACCTGTCAATGATATGGCTGCTCTGCCTGGTGATGTATATTATTTTTCTCACCGATGCCGTGAAATACGTGATAAACTTTTTCCGGATGCCGCAGGAGGAGTGAGATTGTTTGAAATGGTTTGAAATGGTTTGAGATTGTTTGAGGATTGTTTGAAATGGTTTGAGATGGTTTGAAATGGTTTGAATTTTTGGATAGATGACAATTCAATCAATAAATCAACAACTCAACAAATCACCAAATTCTTCGGGGAGTTTCACCACAGATTTCGCAGATTATCACAGAGGTTTCAGATTGTTTGAGATGGTTTCAACTCCAATCAACAAATCAACAGCTCAACAAATCACCAAATTCTTCCGGGGCTTTCCGATTGTCCCAGATATTTCTCCAGCATGCCAAAGAGATCTTTTCGGCTGAGGGGTTTTGTGAGAAAATCATCGCATCCGGCTTCCCGGGAAAGGTTGCGGTCTTCAATCATGGCAAAGGCTGTCTGCGCGATGACGGGGAGCGCTGGTTTGAGCGTCTTGATAAGCCGGGTTGCTTCGTACCCGTTCATGCCGGGGATCTGGATATCCATGATCACCAGGTCGATATCATCCCGTTCGGTAACTATATTCACAGCATCCCTCCCGTTCACCAGGTGGATATAGGAAGCACCCGTGCCCGATAAATATTCGCTGATCAGTTCAAAACTATACTGGTCATCTTCCACAATGAGAATATTTTTACCTGTCCAGCCATCATTCATTTCCTTTCTCACATCTGCGGGCTGCAATTTCTCTTTCGAGCTATAGATCAAGGGAAGGGTAAAACAGAACGTTGTCCCCTGGCCGATATCGGATTCGACCCATATCTTTCCGCCGAGAAGATCAATGAGCTGCCTACAGATAGCCAGACCAAGACCAGCTCCACCGTAAATCTTTTTCTTTACATTCTCCAGTTTCCTGAACCGCTCAAAGATTGATTCTTTGAGCTCGGAAGGTATCCCGATACCTGTATCTTTTACATGAAAAAGGATTTCCTTTCCATTCCCGGTAGTATAACCGATCTCGATAAAACCTTCATCGGTGAATTTGATTGCATTATGTATGAGATTGACAAATACCTGCCGGAGACGGTACCCATCGGTATGGATCCATAATTCCGCATCGGGATAATTTTTCCGGAAACGCACCGATTTTTTACCTTCCTGTGATAATACCCGGCTCATGCTGATGAAGAGGTCATCGACCACCTCATGAAGATCGACGGCTGATTTCTGTATCTTGATCTGGTTGGATTCAATTTTTGAGATATCGATAATATCATCGATGAGATGCAGAAGGTTTTCCCCGTTTTTATTTATATAATCTAAATATTTCTGTTTTTTATCCTCATCCACACCGGACCTTTGAAGCAGGTTTGAAAATCCGATAATGGCATTCATCGGGGTACGTATCTCATGTGACATATTGGACAGGAAAGCCGTTTTAAGGGAATCGGCTTCTTCTGCGGCTCTTCTTGCTTCGATAAGCTGCTTCTCGGCCTTTTTTCTTTGCGAAATATCCCTCACGATAGAAATAATGCAGACGGGGTTATCACCCGAAAGTACGGGGAAAAGGATAAAATCAATAAACATCTTTCTGCCATTCTTATGCGAGGCGATCAGTTCCCCTTCAAAGGCTTTCTGATAATCGTATACCTTGAAAATTTCCTTGAACAGATTATCTCCCAGGAAAACACCGGGTGTTTTTCCATTAAGGTCTTTAGACTGAAAGCCCAGAATCTGTTCATGCGCCGGGTTAAACTCGGTATATCTTCCGTTAAGGTCAAGGACACCTATGCCATGTTCATTATTGATGAAAATATCCCGGTAAAGAAGTACATTTCTTTCAATCTCTTTCTGGCCTGTTATGTCTCTCGTGATCTGGCCGATCCTGTAACCGTGGCCGGAGCGGATGGGAAAAGTATAATTTTCGATAAAGAGCCTGCCGGTACCCGGTATCATTACTTCCCTGTTTTCTTTCAGCGGGAATGAGCCGGTATCCCCTCCCCTGAAAAATGATCTCAGTTCTCCCTTCATCCTCTGTAAATCGGGCATTTTACCGATATTGAAATGATGCATTCTCTCCAGTATATCGGTCATTTCAGCTCCCCGGGCTTCTGCGGCGCTGATACCGGTAAGATGTTCCATGCTGCTGTTCCATTCCTGGATGATCCCTTTTTCATCGGTCATCATGATACCATCGGGAGAATGCTCAATAAAAGCTGTGAATTTTTCCTCACTTGCCCGGATACTGGCATTCATTTCCCGTATTTCCCCTTCCGTATTTTTAGGATTTGAAACTTCCCCGTTGCTCCTTAAAGGGATAAAAGATAAATTGCCGGCCCGGCCTTTAGTACCGGGACCGGATAATTCCGGTTCGTGGTTCATCCGGATCTGTTCCGTCACATCCTGTGAGATGACCACGAGAAGGAGGCCTTCATCACCTGAATTGTAGGATTCAGTTCGCGATTCGAACCAGATCCAGCCGCCATCCTTCTTTCTTATCCGGTAGAGAACCGAATTTGGTACCGGATTATTTTCCAGAATGCTTTTCCCGTATTCTATGACCCCCTGTACATCCTCATCGTGTATAATGGATGCCGGAGATGTGCCGGCCAGTTCCATCGGTTCGTAACCGAGAATTGTTTTGGCAGCCGCGGAGACATACAGGAACAGACCCTCTTCATTGTGAATAGAGATCAGATCACGTCCGAACTCTGCAATTTTTCTGTAAAGACCGTTTTCTTCCTCAAGAAGTTTAATCCTTTTTTCGAGACGGGACAGTTCGTCCTTTAGCTGTTTAACCTTCTTTTCCTGGTTCTGATTTTCCGTCATTATTCAAGGGTTTTTCTTACTTCTGCCCTTTCCTAAAAATAAATATTTTTTATTCTAAATCCTATTTTAGATTCATTCTTTGAAGTATTTTTTTACTTTTGTTTGCTTTCACAATCAGACCTTTACCAACATGAAACTCCATCCTATCGACCTCCTGATCATTTTGGCCTATCTGTTAACCATAAGTATATTAGGTATCGTTCTAAAAAAGAGGGCTCAGTCAAGCAAAGGTGAATACCTGCTCGGCGGGAATAAATTGCCCTGGTACATGCTGGGTTTATCCAATGCTTCCGGCATGTTCGATATCTCCGGAACCATGTGGCTTGTAACCGCTCTTTTTGTATATGGTTTGAAAAGCATCTGGCTACCCTGGCTATGGCCCGTTTTCAACCAGGTATTCCTTATGGTCTATCTCTCCGCCTGGCTGCGCCGTTCCAATGTGACCACCGGCGCAGAATGGATCACCCACCGGTTTGGTAATGATTTTGGTGCGAAAATGTCGCACGCTATTATCGTACTTTTTGCGGTGGCCAACAGCCTAGGGTTTCTTGCCTATGGATTTATCGGACTTGGCAAATTCATGGAGATTTTTATTCCATGGGAATTTGTGAACCAGTATCTGCACCTGAATATCGCCCCGGAATACATACCTCATATATATGGAGTGGTATTTACGCTCTTTGCAGTTTTTTATGCTGTTCTGGGCGGTATGGTCAGCATCGTGATCGCCGACGTGATACAGTATACGATCATGACGGTTTCGGCAGTGATCATTGCCATCATCGCCATGAAAGCGATGGGAACCCACCATCTCGATGTGCCCGGCGGATGGAATTCACCCTTTTTCGGAAAGATGCTCAACATCGACTGGAGTTCAAAGATCGCGGATGTGAATCAGAAGATCCGGGAGGACGGTTACCAGATGTTCACGGCTTTTTTCATGATGACGCTTTGCAAGGGATTCCTTGTAAGTGCCGCCGGCCCGACACCCACCTATGATATGCAGAAGATCCTTGCCACCAAATCCCCGGCAGAAGGGGCTAAGATGAGCGGATTTGTCTCCGTGATCCTCATGCCTTCCCGGTACCTTATGATCGCCGGTTTCGCTGTATTGGGAATTATGTTTTACGATAAGCTCGACCTTACGGTGGCCGGGAAGATCGATTATGAACAAGTCCTGCCATCGGCTATCAACCAGTTCGTTCCCACAGGTCTGCTGGGCCTGTTGCTGGCAGGATTGCTTGCGGCTTTCATGTCAACCTTTGCCGGTACACTTAACGCTGCCCAGGCTTATATCACCAATGATCTATACCTCAAGTACATGAATAAAAATCCCAGTCACAGGCAGATGAAACTTTCGAACTACCTGTCCGGGATTATCTTTGTGATCATCAGTATCATCCTCGGGATGGCATCCAAAAATGTCAACCAGCTCCTCCAGATCATCGTTTCAGCATTGTGGGGCGGGTATGTTGCCTCCAATGTCATCAAATGGTACTGGTGGCGTTTCAATTCATACGGCTTCTTTTACGGGATGTTATTTGGAATGGCAGGAAGTGCTGCGGGATTGCTCTGGCCCGGGCTCCTGGAAAACCTTTACCCGAATGTCGCCAATGACATCCGGTTCCTGTACTTTTTCCCCTTTATCGTTTCATTTGCGACCATAGGATGTATCCTGGGGACCTTTCTTTACAAACCCACTGATACGGAGGTGCTGAAAAATTTCTACCGGAAGGTCAAACCGTGGGGTTTCTGGAAACCCATCCACGATTTGGTTGCCGCCGAAGATCCAACCTTCGAAAGGAACCGGAATTTCTGGCGGGACATGTTCAATATAGTGCTGGGTATCATTGGCCAGACGGCTCTGGTAGCATTGCCAATTTATCTTGTGATCAAGGAATACTTTCCGCTGATGGTCACAGCCGGCATCACGATCGTAATCGGGATCATCATGAAAAAGACATGGTGGGATAAGCTGGAAAAATTTTAGCCGGAAACCCTGCGGCGGCTTAATCAGCCCGGCATCTGCCCGAAAGCAACGATCCCGAACACGTGGAAGACAGTATAGACTACCAGGGTCACCACTACGATCGAGATCAGGTTCATCCAGAAGCCTGTCCTGACCATATCGGGTATTCTGAGGTAACCCGATCCGAAAACAACCGCATTGGGCGGCGTGGCCACGGGCAACATAAAAGCGCATGAGGCGGCAATGGTTGCAGCTATGATGAGAACATAGGGATGAACATCCAGAACAAGTGCAAGGGAAACCAGGACGGGAAGTATCATGGCTGTAGTGGCAAGGTTCGAAGTGATCTCGGTGAGAAAATTGACCATGGCCACCAGAATAAGCAGGAGAAGCAGGACGGGAAGACCGTCGAGTAAAGTTAAATGATTTCCTATCCACAGTGCCAGACCGGTGGATTTAAATCCCTCAGCCAGGGCCATTCCGCCACCGAACAGCAATATGATTCCCCAGGGCATCCTGACGGCTTCCTCCCAGGTGAGGATCTTCTCCCCCTTCCTGCTCCCGGGTAACATGAAAAAAGTAATTCCGGAAAAGATCGCTATAATGCTGTCATCAACGGCCGGTATGAGAAGCTGGACTACCGGCCTGAAAATCCATAGAAGTGCAGTGATCACAAAGAGAAGCAGTACGGTCTTTTCTTCACGGCTCATCGGCCCGAGTTCCTTCAAAAACTTCTTTATCTCACCGGACCCCCCGGGAATTTTTTCCGATTTGAAATGAAAGGCAAAAGCTGTCAGGTATTTCCATGCGCAAAAAAGAAGAATTGCCGAAATCGGCAGGCCGATTTTGAACCATTGGATAAAGGTGACATCGATATGGTAGGTTTCCCTGAAAACTGCGGCAAGTACCAGGTTAGGCGGTGTTCCGATCAGTGTGGCAATGCCTCCTATCGAGGCACTGTAGGCAATGGCCAGCATCAGTGCTTTGCCGAAATCCGATACGAAAGATCTATCTGCACCCGGCCGTTCTTCCTGCAGGGTGATAATGGCCATCCCGATGGGCAGCATCATTACGGAGGTGGCCGTATTTGATATCCACATCGAAAGAAAGGCCGTTGAGAGCATAAAACCGAGTATGACCATATTTATCTTAGTGCCCAGGAAACTCATAATTGTCAGGGCGATCCGCTTATGCAACTTCCATTTTTCTATGGCCTTGGAGATGATGAATCCCCCGATGAAAAGGAAAATGTAAGGATGACCATAGGATACTGTAGTTTCCGTAATTCCCATCCCACCTGTAACCGGGAAAAGAACGATCGGCAACAAGGCAGTTACGGCAATCGGGATCGCTTCCGTGATCCACCATATGGCGATCCAGAAGGTGGAAGCAAGGATGGCGGTTCCTTCCGGACTGAGACCCGCGGGAGGGGTTATGAACATGATCACCGAAAAGGTGAGGGGGCCAAGAATAAGCCCGGCCTTTTTTACTGTATCCTGATGAAATGCCATTCTTTCCAGAGTTTCTCTTCGTTCAGGCAATGATGCAAGTCCCGTATTCCAGGGACCTCCTGAAAGCTCATAGATCCCCGCAGAGTTGGCGGGGTAAATATTTTTCTGATCCCTGCATGTTAAAAATAGTCAGATCCATGCGTTTTTTCACATCCGGCATAGGTCCAATAACCGGAGAAAGTAGACCTTTTGTAAAATCTCCATTCACCCTTTACCCCGCTTTTCATTCCTTCTTCTCTTCCCGGTGATCCCTGATATACTTCATCACCGCCGACTCATAATCTGCAAGCATTAGTTCCTTGTTGAGGTAAGTGTAAACATTGATGCTCCTTTGTTCATTTTCAGGGGGTGTAAGGGCAGGCACCTCCTTTACGAGGTCTGGATCGATCAGGGCTTCGATAAGGGATACATCCCACATGATCCAATCCTGGAATTCAGGATATTTCTGTTCCCAGCGGTTCACAAGGAAATCCCAAACCTCTCCCTTTCCTTTCATCAGGCTTTCTGTTTTCTCTTTATTGAACCGGAAGATGGAGGAGGTAGTTGCTGTCATGACATGCATTTCAACCTCTGAATTGTTCATCAGGTAATCCACTGCATCCAGGTCGTTGCGTACGTTGAACTCATTCTTGTTCCATACTCTCGATTTGGGATCATATTTGAGGGCCATGGAGTAGAGCCGGATCCGGGAAGCGATCTCCGGGTCTAGCATGATGGCAGAGGCGACATTTGTCATGGCCCCAAGAGTTACAATATTCAGCTTCTTCCCTTTTTTCAGGCTTTTCACCTTTTCAATAATAAAAGTGGCGCCCGGGGATGGCTGTGGGACGGGTTTGTCCCAGAACCGGAGCATATCGGAGGCTCCCATGGGATGAGGAATATCGGGACGGCCAAGGGCCTTCAGCAACTCTTCATTGAGCCGCTGACTCACCTGGACACTGCTGTCCCCGGCTTCCGGATGAAAACTCCACTGTTCGGAGATCAACCCTGTAACGTCAAGAGCAGGCGAAATGATGGCACGCACAACAGCGTACAGATCGTCGATCTCATTGCCCGTGTCGGTGTCGATGATGATCTGGGTGACGTTCTTTTTGAAGAGTTTGGTTCCCCCGAAGGTGGTGAATGTGATCACCAGCACTGCAATTGCCCCGAGGATAAGCAGCAGGATGATAATTTTTCGGAAGCTTGCTTTAAAACGCGTGAAGATTCCCATGGTTTGGTTGCGGATTTCGGATTGCGAAATAAGAGTTTGTACTAGTTGAGGAAAACTTTTACAAGTATAAGAATATTTTTGAATTCAGGACTACGGAGGAAGTACCCCGAAATTGCGGAGGACATGCTTATGCTGCCGGATCGTCACAATATATATCCATGCTAATCCGGGCAGGATGCATTACCCGCATTGCAAATTTTGCTCCAATCGGCAATCAATAGATTCCCTGGTACTTCCAGTCCAGCCGTGGGCCGATCAGCCGCTTAAGAGGGATCTGCATCCCATCGGTGGCTTCAAGCCAGTCGAAAATCTCCTCCCGCATGGCTTTTATGGTATCCTGCTTAGCCGGATCGCCGATAAGGTTCCACGTCTCCCCGGGATCTTCCTGGAGGTCATAAAATTCATTTGCATCCCACACACCCGGATGATAAACGAATTTATACCTGTCGGTCCTGACGGCATATACATTGGGTGTCTGCGGATAATAATATTCCCAGAAATATTCGTAGAAGATCTTATTCCTCCATTGTACATCCTCCTTTTTGAGGAGTGGCAGAAAGGACCGGCCCTGCATCTGCCCGGGTTCCTTAATACCGGCAAGTTCGAGTATTGTGGGCGCAATATCGATGTTAAGCACCATCTGCCTGATTTTGGTTTCCGGCGCAATCATATCCGGACAGCTTACCAGGAGAGGCACTCTCATTGATGGCTCGTAGGACTGGCGTTTGTCGATGAGGCCCATCTCCCCCATCATGAAACCGTTGTCGCCCATATAAAATACGACGGTGGATTCCAGGAGCTTATTCTCTTTCAGATAATCCAAAATCCTGCCGATGCTCCGGTCCACGCTCAGGAGGGTCTCGCAGTACCGGCGGTAGAAATTTTCAAAGTGGTACTGACCGTGGTACATATAATCGACTCCATGCCAGCTATGACGCTGGTTTGCAACCCATTCGGGTATGTTGTGCTCCCTGTACTCGCCGGTGGCCGTAAGGTAGTAGGAGTCGGGGTATGGGATCTTCTCGTCTGCATACTTGCCGGAATCCTCTTTTGCCGGTTCAAACATGGCATGTACGGCTTTATGGGAGAGGTATGCAAAGAAGGGCTTTTTCTTATCACGGCTCTTAAGGAAGTCGAGGGTATAATCGGTGAGGATTTTGCTTGTGTACTCCTTTTCTCCGAATTTCACTTCCTTTCCATCCACGTTAAAAGTGCAGCCGTAATACTGCCCCTGGCCGCGGAAACTTACCCACCGGTCAAATCCCTTCCGTGGTTCGGCACTGGCATTTCCCATATGCCATTTGCCGATGAAAGCGGTCTGGTATCCCGCCTCCTGCAGGTACTGCGGAAAGTATATATTGTCCTCCGGCTCTGGTGCAGAATTATCGACGATCTGGTGTGTATGGGCATACTGCCCCGTGAGGATCGAAGCACGGCTGGGAGAACAAAGTGAGGTGGTGACGAAAGCATTCTGCATATGAGCTCCCATGGCTGCCAGCCTGTCCATATTCGGGGTTTGCAACCAGGGAACCTTCTTCATGAAACTCATGAAATCGTAGCGGTGATCGTCGCTTAGAATGAAAATGATGTTCTTCGGTTTTGCATTCCCGATTCTCTCAAATGTAAGGTCGTTTTTGCGTTGATCAGGGCTGGAAAAAGATACTAAGGTCAGTCCGGCGAGCAAAGTGGCCTGTGTCTTGTTCATAATTCTGACTTTATTTAGGGTTTGCCAGAAAACTCAAGAGGGTGAACTTTTCGTTCATCAAATTGACCGGTCCCTGAGCGAAGCCGAAGGGTCATCGAGTTTTCTTTCTGATACTATTTAGGGTATACAATCAAAACAACGAAATATTCGCAAAATAGCCGGCTCGTTTTTATTTCTTCCGCACATATTTCCTGTTCTTCCTGATCAGCGCACTTCGCGCCTGTACCGATGCCCCCGATGTAAGACCGTCTTCAGGTGTATTCATAACATAATCGAGAAGGCGGTCGACGGTGGAGGATGCCACATGCAACCGGGTATCCGAAGAAGCATAATAGATGAGTACATCTCCGTTCTTCCTCACCACCCAACCATTTGAAAAAAGCACATTGGACACATCTCCAATGCGTTCTATTCCTTCGGGAGCCATGAAATATCCTCCGGGGCGATGGATCACTTTTTCGGGATGATCCGGATCGGTGAGGAACATATATAGCACATACCTCAAACCCGCTGCACAATTCCTTACGCCATGAGCCAGGTGAAGCCATCCCCTTGCTGTTTTTAACGGGGCAGGTCCCTGTCCGTTTTTCACTTCCTTGATGGTATGATAGATCTTTCCATCGACAATTGTTTCCTTCTCAATCCGGGCAATCTCCATGGTTTCCGTCAGTCCCCAGGCTATGCCCCCTCCGGAACCCGTGTCGATGAATCCGTCCTGCGGGCGGGTGTACAATGCATATTTTCCATTCACAAATTCAGGATGCAGCACGACATTCCTTTGCTGACCACCATGGGTCACCAGGTCAGGCAGGCGTTCCCAGACCTTAAGGTCTTTTGTCCTGACGATCCCGCATTGTGCCACGGCTGAAGAAGTATCCGATTCGCCAGCCGAAGGATCCTTTCTTTCTGTGCAGAATAGCCCGTAAATCCAACCATCCTCATGCTTTGTCAACCTCATATCGTAAACATTCACATCGGGATCATCGGTTTCGGGAAGGGCAATGGGATAATCCCAGAACCTGAAATTGCCGGTACCCGTTTCAGATTCAGCCACGGCAAAGAATGACTTCCGGTCATTGCCCTCCACACGTGCAACCAGGTGAACTTTTCCATTGAGCTCTATTGCCCCGGCATTGAAAACCGCATTTATACCCTGCCGCTCCATCAGGTAAGGGTTCATGACCCGGTCGAGGTCATAGCGCCAGAAGAGCGGCGTATGGGCAGCTGTAAGCACAGGATGTTTGTAACGGAAGAAGATACCGTTACCCGGCCTGATCTTTTTGTTTTTCCTGCCGGTGAGCTTTTCATGTTCCTGTTGAAGCTTTTCCAGCCTTTTTTTAAAATCCTTTTTGTTCATAAACGTCAGTATTGTTTCATAAATGGGTTGGCGAACAAAGATAGGAGATTAACGGAAACTATCCCCGAACAACTTTCAACAACCCTCAAACAATCCGAATCAATCCGAAGCAAACCCATCCTCCAGATTCTTAATATAATGTGCGCTGAATGATCTCCAGTTGAACATCCTTTTCGAGTTCGACAAAGCGGGCGCTGAAACCGCCGACCCTGACCAGCAGATCAGGGTAGTTCCCGGGAGTCCGCATGGCATTCTCGAGATCCTCCTTACCCACGACCGTAAGCATAAGCTGTGCCCCTCCCTGGTTGAAATAAGTCTCAATAAGCGCTTTGGTCATGGGGAGGTAACTGTTGAGCATCTCCTTTGAGAATTTAATATTCTGTGAGGCCCCCGCATGGATATCTGTCCGCATCTTTACCAGGGAATTCAGCATGGCAGTGGCGCCGTTTTTGTCCATCCCGGGCGAAGGAGTGTTCCCGTTTGCCATACTGGTCCCGCTGAGTCGCCCGTCCGCCGAAGCGGATGTGAATTTTCCGAGGGTGGTGTTGGCACTGTTATTTATGTTTACCACCAGGTAACTGTCGAGGCCGGTTTTTTGCGCCATCTTCATGGTCATGATACATACATCATCATGGACGCTCTTCATCATGGCATCGGCTTCGTCCAGGTCATTACCGTATTTGGGAACATCGAGGCAATCCTTACGCAGCTTTTCATACCCTTCGAAATTGGCGTCGAGTGCTTCCACCAGTTGTGGAAGGGTATATTTCTTATTATCAAACACAAGTTTTTTTATTACGAGGAGGCTGTCGGCAGTATTCGTATTCCCGTAAGTTTCCAACGTTCCTCCGAGAAATTCGATGCCTCCCTCCGAAAATTGGCTTGCCCCGGTCGATGCAGGAATCAAAAAGCAGGCTGAGAAAAAGGAAGGGAGCCGTCGCTGCAGCGAAATCGTACTCAAATTTCTCCTGTAAGGCAAGCGAATTTATATAATGCTCCATGTTAATGCTCCACGCCTTATAAAGCTTACGGAAGGAAACCAGAGCAATCGCCCCGGCCTCGGGAGTTCCCGGCTTCCGTCCCGTCATTGGGTCGATACCTTCGTGAAGGGTTACCTCAAGGGCTTTCAGAAGATTGATAACACCACTGGGAGTGCCGTAACTCCGGTGATAAAGGACATATTCACCACACCCGAAAGGTATACAATCCTTTGCTGTCTGTTCATCCACCCCAAAGATCTTCATTGCTGCGGGAATATTTACCTCATCGTTATACAGCATCGGGTATGTATTTCCCGTTGAAAGTACTTTAAGGGCCTTATCAAAAAGTGCATCATCCATTCCCTTATAACACCGCAAAGTCAGCTGGGGTAGTACATCACTAACCTGTGCGGTGGTTTCCATGATCAGCATGGCCAGTTTATCGGCATCCTCGCGATGCTTGCGGCCACGTCCCCCGATGATGACCCTGCCGTCCCATATGATCTTCCTTTCATTAATAAGCCGCCATAATGAGGAGAGCATGCGTATGGCCTTTTTCTCATCGATCAGACCCTCCCTCATATCCTTTGCGAAGAAGGGGGCCAGATAGTCATCCATCCTGCCATAGTTGTTGGACCCGGAGATCAGTGCATAGAGATGAACGAGCTGCACTGCTTCAAGGAAGTTTGATGGGGGCTCCTCTGCAATATTCTGAAGGGCCTCTTTAAGTGCGAGCAGATCATCGTACTCCTTGCCCGATGCGCCCGCAAGAAGATCCCCGGTGCTTTCTGCATAATGGAGGCAGAGTTCCGAAAGTATATCCAGGGCTCCCATGAGACCCAGGTAAAAATGGACCGTCTCTGATTCCCTGTTTGAATTCGGAGTCATTTTTTCCGCTATCAACCTTTTCAAACCATTAATCCCGTACTTCAGCAATTTTTCATAATCGGGCTGGGAACCCGACATCCTGTAAAGCGGAAAAGCAATCCCCGGCTCGGATGTCCAGTTATCCGACGGCAGCCATTTTTTAAGTACATCCGGATAGGCATTTCTCGTGCGGAATGCCGTATCGTTCTCTTTCCAGAATTCTTCAATTTCGTCAAGCTGCTTCAGGTCTGCTGCCCCAAGCCCTGAGCTTATGCGCAATTCTTCAAATTTGGCCCTGTCATAAACATATCCAAAACCGCCCTGTGAAGCGAGCGCCTGCGGGGCAAAAACGAGAGGCGGGTACTTCATCCTCCCTGTGACAATATCACCCTTCCGCACAGGCAGGAACATCGCCGGAACCTGGTAGCCGAGTAAGGCAAGTTCCCTGACAATGATCTCTTTGCTGTCAAAGCCTTTGTAAAGTGCTGTAAAACCAGCAAGGTAACCCACTTTTTCAGGTGCCGGCAAGGCATGATATGAATTTGCTGAATTCATTCCAAAAGCAGTTGAAGATTTTCGGTAAACAAAGTTAGGCAATTTTCCTCATCTTCACCAGCGATACAGGTAGGATGTTGATCTTGGATGGTTTGAAGTTGTTTGAGATTGTTTGAAATGGTTTGAGAGAAGAGGAACACGGATGGAAGCAGATTTTGACCGGTGATTGCGGATTTTGGTTAGGATCATCTCATTCGATTTCTGGATTGCAATCCTCTTAATCCTGCAAATCAAGAAAATCAGGGTTCAGACCTTCCCGTTGATCCTCCTGAAAAATTATTCCCGATTTTTTTGTATTTTTCGAACCTGCAATGAACGAACGGTATCAATTCAAACTAATCTTTTTCAACCCCTATGAAAAAAATACTCCCCTTCCTCGTCATCCTTTTTATCTTCACCGGATGGATGTCTTCGTCCCTAAATGCTGCCGGTATCAACGAAGTTAGTTCTCCGGATGGTAAAATAACCGTAAAGATCGTACTGAAAGAAAAAATTTACTATACCGTTTATTATGGGGATGAGCTGGTGATCTACCCCTCACCCCTGTCCCTTACCATTAATGACGGTCAGATCCTGGGAAAAAACCCGGAACTAACGGGAAGCAAAATCGAAAAACATTCCGGCGAAATTAAACCCCTTTACGGAAAAAGAAAGATCATCAGCGATGTATATAATGAATTGATTCTCGATTTTAAAGGAGATTTCGGAATTAAATTCAGGGTTTATGATGACGGCGTAGCCTACCGCTTTACCACCAATCTGAAATCTCCCCTGAAGATCATCGATGAGGAAGCAAGCTTTTACTTTACGGAGGATCACCGGGCATTGCTGCCCGTTGCCGGGGATTTCCAGACATCATTTGAGCAGGTCCGGGAATGGATGCCGATTTCGGAGATGAATCCGGAAAACTTCGCAACCCTGCCTGCGGTCATCGATTACAAGGGTAAACTGAAGATCGCCATTACCGATGCCGACGTGAGGGATTATCCATGCATGTACATTTACCGTACCGGCAACAACAACCGTTTTCATCTCAAGGGTAAGTTTGCCCCATACCCGCTAACAACGGAACAGGGCGGATGGGGTCTCTTCGAGATGCAAGTGACTTCCCGTGAAAATTATATCGCCATGACCTCAGGTAAACGGTCGCTTCCCTGGAGAGTAATGGTGATCACAGACCGTGACGGCCACCTGGCTGAGACGGACATGATCTATAAACTGGCATCACCCGCTGAGATTGACGGCTCATGGGTCAAACCCGGGCTGGTGTCCTGGGAATGGTGGAATGACTGGAACCTGGAAGGGGTGGACTTTAAAACGGGGATCAATGATACGACGTACCGCGCATACATCGATTTCGCCTCGGAAAACGGAATACCCTATGTGATCATGGACGAGGGATGGTCAGACCAGTTCGATCTTACCCTTCCCGCTCCCGCACTGGATGTGCCCGGACTTATGAAATACGCAGAACAGAAAAATGTAAAACTCATCCTTTGGTGTGTGTGGTTCGTTCTGGATAACCAGATGGAAAAGGCCATGGAGCAATTCGCCGGATGGGGAGCTGCAGGTGTCAAGGTCGATTTCCTCGACCGCGATGATCAGCAGATGGTGAATTTCCAGGAACGTTGTGCCAGTACGGCGGCAAAATATCACCTCATGGTGGATTTTCACGGATGTCCAAGGCCAACAGGGTTAAGCCGAACCTACCCCAATATAATCAATTACGAGGGCGTGATCGGAAATGAATACAATAAATTCAACAACGGCGGCAAGTCACCAACAACAAGGCATAATGTTACCATTCCGTTCACCCGTATGCTTGCGGGTCCGATGGATTATACCCCCGGAGCGATGAGAAATTCGACCTCCTCCTCGTACTCCGTCAGCAATTCCACACCCATGAGTCACGGTACGCGTTGCCAGCAGCTCGGCATGTACATTGTTTATGATGCTCCCCTGCAAATGCTTTGTGATGCACCCACGCAGTATACTAAATATCCCGATATCCTTTCCTTCCTCTCATCCGTACCGGTCAGCTGGGATGAAACGTTCGTCCCTGACGGCGAGATCGGCGAGTATATCGTGACCATCCGGAAGAAGGGGAATAGCTGGTATGCAGGAGGACTTACAAATGAAACACCCAGGGATTATATAATCGATTTCGGATTTCTACCCGAAGGTACCTTTACGGCTGAAATTTTCAGTGATGGTGTCAACGCACATAAACTCGCCGAGGATTACAGCCATACCACTAAAACCATACGCAGGGGTGATAAATTGACATTGCATATGGCTCCCGGTGGAGGTTTCGCAATGATATTGAAATAGGGGCATAAAATCCCGGGGACACACCGTCAGAATACTGAACAAGGCCGTTGTCACCGGACAGGGAAATACCGGGAAACCAGCATATTCTGATTAAATCTGATGTATCATGAAAATGAAAACACTTCCACTTATCCTTCTTATTTTTTGTTTTAACAGCTCCTTCCTGTTTTCGCAACAGCGGAACCTCCTGAGCGGACAATACTCAAAAGATTTTGTAAGGGAAAATATAGTAAGTGCGAACGATTACAGGCCCCTCCCGCCATGTGGTGATGAAGCCTGGAATGTAATTCCTGCAGAAGAACGTGCTGCCATCATGAAGAGAGCCGAAGGTTACCTTAACTTCGATTTTCCACCGCTGAAAGCGTCTGTATACCTCGATTATGTCAGGAACGGCAACCGGTCGGTCTATGAGAGTGACTATTTCAGGCGAAGAGGAGTTCTTGGATCGCTGCTTATGGGGGAGATCCTGGAAAACAAAGGCCGGTTTACCGATGATATCATCAACGGGGTGTGGGCCATCTGTGAAGAAACTTCATGGACGATACCCGCCCATATCGGCGCGCAGAAAGCCGGGAGCGGGCTGCCCGATAAAGATGAACCTGTGGTGGCGCTATTTTCAGCAGAAACCGGGAGCTTGCTGGCAGCTGTCGACTATTTTGCCGGTGACAAGCTGGATGAAGTCAATCCCCTTATCCGGAAAAGACTTCGCAGTGAGGTGAAGACGAGGATACTCGATCCTCTCCTTAGCAGGGATGATTTCTGGTGGATGGGCCTTAGCGGCAGGATCCCGAATAACTGGAACCCCTGGATCGTCTCGAACTGGATCAACGCGGTTCTGGTTCTGGAAAATGACCCCGTACGCAGGACGGATGGCATTTATAAAGCCATGTTCATCCTCGACCAGTTCATAAATCCATATCCCGCAGATGGTGGTTGTGATGAAGGTCCCGGGTACTGGGGCCGTGCCGGCGCCAGTCTTTTCGATTGCCTCAGCCAATTGCGTAACGCCTCCGGCGGTGAAATAGATATCTTTGGAGATCCTCTTATCCGGAATATCGGAGACTATATCTGGAAAGTATATATTGCCGGGAACTGGTTTGTAAATTTTGCCGATGCATCCGCCATCGAACATCCGGAACCGCGCCTGCTTTACCGTTTCGGCAAGGCAACAGGCAGCGACAACCTAATGGGGTTTGCCGGCAAAATGAATGCTTCTGCATCGAAAGATCATTATAACTATGGAACATACGGATTGATGGTCAGGACACTTCCTGATTTTTTCATCATCCCGGAACTGGAAAAATATACGAGTCCCTTTAATCCCGGCGGAGAAAACAATCTTCCCGATCTGCAGGTCTTCACCGTGAGGGAGATCCCCGGAAGTTATGACGGGTTTTACCTGGCTTCGAAGGGCGGAAATAATAACGAAAGCCATAATCACAATGATGTCGGCAATTTCATCGTTTATCTCAACGGTAAACCTCTCTTCCTTGACGCGGGTGTCGGAACTTATACATCAAAAACCTTCAGCGCAGGGCGGTATGATATCTGGACAATGCAGTCTGCTTATCATAACCTGCCCGATATTAACGGTGTACTTCAGAAAGCCGGGGAAAAATTCAGGGCCGCGGGGGTGACATTCAGGGAAAGCCGGAATGCACCTGAACTGAGCCTCGATATCGCCGGTGCTTATCCTGAGGACGCCGGAATACTTAAGGCTGACCGGACAATGGAACTTGACAGGAAGCATCACCGGATTAACATTAGCGATAAAATGCTGTTCCGTAAGGAAGGAAATGAAGCCGCCTTTCATTTTATGACCTGTCAGAAACCGGAATTGTTGCCGGGAAGGGCTGTTTTCAGGGATCCGGATACGGGCCCGGAAACAGCGGAACTCCTCTTCCCGACGGATCTCAAAGCGGAGATCGAAGAGCTTAAAATGGACGATCCCCGGCTTTCCGGCGTTTGGGGGAAAAGCCTTTACCGGTTGACCCTATCACAGAAAATTCCAGGCAAAGAGGCCGTTTTTCAATTCCACATTATCCGGAAATGACCGGCCTAAGAAGGTCCAGCCGGATGGAGATAAATAATCGATCATGTGGGTTCCATGATACCTGTAAAATCAAAATCATTATATAATGAAAATCAGGCGCGAAAACAGGGTGGGGATCATTCCCTTTATTGCCATTCTTTTAATGAGCTATCCTGTATTTGCCCAGCATAAGGACTGGGAGGATGAGCAGGTGATTGGTTATAACAAGGAGAAACCGCATGCCACTTATATTCCTTACAAAGACCGGAATGCCGCCCTTTCCTTTGACCGGGACAGGTCGGACTACTACCTCAGTCTTAACGGTATATGGAAATTCAGGTGGGTTGCCGACGATGACAGACGCCCTGCGGATTTTTTTCTTCCCGGTTATGATGCCTCCGGCTGGGATACCATTCCCGTTCCGTCCAACTGGCAGATCCTGG
Source organism: uncultured Bacteroidales bacterium (assembly GCA_963771005.1). Taxonomy (GTDB): domain Bacteria; phylum Bacteroidota; class Bacteroidia; order Bacteroidales; genus DASQZK01. The sequence goes on along the minus strand of CAVYRO010000002.1, from coordinate 132,909 downwards.
GATACGGAACGCCCATTTACACGAATGTCACCCACCCTTTTCCGGCGGATCCACCCTTTATCAGACGGGATAACCCGGTAGGATCCTATCTCCGCGAGTTCGAGATTCCCCGGGGTTGGAAGGGAAGAGAGGTCTTCATTCATTTCGACGGTGTCCAGTCAGCTTTCTATATCTGGGTGAACGGCCAGCTCGTTGGCTATAGCCAGGGCAGCATGACTCCTGCCGAGTTCGATCTTTCGAGGTACCTTCATGAAGGGAAAAACAGCCTCGCCGTGCAGGTGTTCCGCTGGTCGGACGGAAGTTACCTGGAAGACCAGGATTTCTGGCGGCTAAGCGGCATTTACAGGGATGTATACCTGTTCTCCACACCCAGCCTCCATATCCGGGATTTCAGGATAGAAACACCTCTTTCGGACGATTATACCAATGCCCGGCTAAGGGTCACACTGAACATCACTAACCATGCTTTTTCCAGATCGGATCCGCAGAATATTCTTCTTACGCTGCTGGATAAAGACGGCAGTGAAGTATTCAGCCGGACACAAAAATTTATCCAGCAGATCGCATACAACCAGGAAACCGGCTTCCTTTTCGAGGAAAATATCCCGCATCCGCTTCTCTGGAGCGCAGAGAAACCCAATCTATACCGGCTTATCATCGAGCTTCAGGACGGATCGGGTACGACAACGGAAGTGATCCCGGTAAGAACAGGATTCCGGAACATCGCGCTTAAAGGCGGCAATCTCCTGGTGAACGGAAAGCCGGTGTACTTCAAGGGCACGAACAGGCACGAGATATGGCCCACTACAGGACGTGTGCTCACCCGCGAGATCATGGAAAAGGATATTTTCCTTATGAAGAAAAACAACATAAATGCCGTCAGAACCTCCCATTATCCCAACAACCCGCTGTGGTACGACCTCTGCGATATATACGGCATATACCTGTGGGATGAGGCAAATGTGGAGTCCCATGGCACCCGGCCCCGGCTTCCTATGGATCCGGCCTGGAGATCCGCTTTCACCGACCGGGCCGTTTCCATGGAGGAACGGGATAAAAATCATCCTTCCGTCATCGTGTGGTCAATGGGTAATGAGAACGGGTTCGGAGAAAATATCCAGGCCGAGGCGGATACCATTCGCAGCCTCGACAATTCCAGGCTGATCCATTACGAGGACCGCAATGACCGTACGAACACGTATAAACCACCCTCCTATTTCGATATCATTTCGAATATGTACGCCACACCGGCGGAGATGGCGGAATTGACGGAAGAAGACACCACCCGCCCGGTGATCCTCTGCGAATATGCTCATGCAATGGGGAACAGCGTGGGCGGACTGAAAGACTACTGGGACATGATCTACTCCCATCCCAGGATGCAGGGGGCATTCGTCTGGGACTGGGTTGACCAGGGCCTTGAAAAAACGACCGCCGACGGACGAAAGTACTGGGCTTATGGCGGTGATTTCGGAGATACTCCTAATGATAATTCTTTTTGCATCAACGGGCTTGTTTATCCTGATCGCACCACCAAACCCCAGCTTTCAGAGGTAAAACGTCTTTATCAAAATGTGCATTTTGCACTCAATGATCTCAACCCCATGGAAGTAAGGGTAAGTAACGGGTATTTTTTTACCAATCTGGATGAATTCGAATTTAACTGGACCCTATTGAAAAACGGTGAAATAATCAAATCCGGGCCGGGAGCAATCCTGAATGTATTGCCCGGGAAAGATACGGTGATCCGTATCCCTTTCAACATTGAGTATCCGGGTAAACCGGATGAATATTTCATCAATATGAGTCTTACCCTGCGAAATGATAAACCCTGGGCTGAAAAAGGCTATATGGTCGCTGCAGATCAATTGCCCCTGAATTCATGGAAAAGGGAAACCGCCGCACGGAGCACGGAGAAAGACCCGGCTCTGAAGCTTGTGGAAAACGGGGATATTATAACCATAACGGGCAAGAAATTCAGCCTCGTTTTTGACAGGCAGAAAGGAAAATTAACCTCGTGGAAGACAGACGGCAAAGAGTTGCTCCGTAAAGGACCTGAACTGAAGTTCACCAGGCCTCCTACGGAAAATGATTACCGCGACTGGCGCGGTTACAAAGCCTGGCAAAGGTCCGGCCTCGACAGCCTGGAAATGATCACGGCTAATTCGGTGGCCACACAGGTGAAGAAGAACCTGGTGGAGATCGGGTTCGAAATTCTTTACAAGTATCACGGGGAAACCAGGATACAAGCCCACCAGCAGTATCTCATTTACGGGAATGGCGAGATATCCCTTACTACCCGTATAAAACCATCAGAGTCAATCCGGGCCTTCGGAAAAATAGGGTTGCAGATGGAACTGGTGCCCGGGTACGAAAATGTAAGCTGGTATGGCAGGGGGCCCATGGAGAGCTATCCGGACAGGCAGACCTCTGCCGATGCCGGCGTTTATTCCATGCATGTGGATGATCTCTGGGAAAATTATATTGTGCCCGAAGAAAACGGCAACCGTTCGGGCATAAGATGGATGACCATTACCGGCAGGAATGGCTCTGGAATTTACGTGACAGGCGATTCGCTATTCAATTTTAGTGCATACCACTATACCGATAAAAATATTGAAGATGCCAAACACACCGTTGAGCTGGAAAGGCAGAAATTCATCACACTCAATCTTGACCATATGCAGCAGGGTCTTGGAACGGCAACCTGCGGTCCGTCATGCTTCACTCCGTATGTCATACCGGTGGAGGACATGGAATTCACCTTATATTTAAAGTCTTACGGGGGGATGAGCAGGTGAATAGGTTTGATGTTGTTTGAGATGGTTTGAGATGGTTTGAATTGGTTTGAGATGGTTTGAAATGGTTTGAAATGGTTTGAATTGGTTTGAGATGGTTTGAAATGGTTTGAAATGGTTTGAGATGGTTTGAAATGGTTTGAAATGGTTTGAAATGGTTTGAGATGGTTTGAGATGGTTTGAGATGGTTTGAGATGGTTTGAAATGGTTTGAAATGGTTTGAATTGGTTTGAGATGGTTTGAGATGGTTTGAAATGGTTTGAGATGGTTTGAGATGGTTTGAGATGGTTTGAAATGGTTTGAGATGGTTTGAAATGGTTTGAAATGGTTTGAGATGGTTTGAGATGGTTTGAAATGGTTTGAAATGGTTTGAATTGGTTTGAGTTGGTTTGAAATGGTTTGAAATGGTTTGAATTGGTTTGAATTGGTTTGAAATGGTTTGAGATGGTTTGAGATGGTTTGAGATGGTTTGAAATGGTTTGAAATGGTTTGAGATGGTTTGAATTGGTTTGAATTGGTTTGAATTGGTTTGAGATGGTTTGAGATGGTTTGAGATGGTTTGAGATGGTTTGAAATGGTTTCAGATTATTCGTTTTAGAAGATTCTTTTCCCCGGAGGGGATCCATTGTATTAGCCACGGTTACGCCCGTGGTAAGGAGGACACACGCATCCCAACCCCGGAGGGGTTTAATAATTATGTATCAGTTGGTTTGAACTCCATTCAACAAATCACCAGATCACCAAATCACCAAATTCTTCTGGGAGTTTCACCACAGATTTCACAGATTATCACAGATGGTTTCAACCCAAATCACCAAATCACCAAATCACCAAATTCTTTATAACGAGACTTAAATGAAAAGACGAGATTTCCTTACCCATGTAGCCATCGGGGCGGCGGCAGGCAGCATAGTAGCCCTGCCGGGGTGCCTTCCCCATGAAAACGGGACGAAAGAAAAGCGGGATGAAAATACTTTGGGGAAAGCGCCCCTGAAAGAAACCTATTCCTCATCACAGCGTGTCCGAAGCGGAATCGCACTGGGAGGTCTGGGGACGGGTTCTGTGGAACTGAGGAAGAACGGCCAGTTCAGGAACTGGACCATCATGAACAATTTCCCGTTCGGTGCCGGTCCCGTCTTCACCATTCCGACCTTTCCCAGGGATGACTGGCAGGATTCCCTGATGTTTTTCCTGATCCGGTACCAGGTGGAAGGGGAAGACCCCAAAATCAAGTTGCTGCAGATCAACGACGGTCTTTCGCAGGGAGCCATGGACAGCATCGAGTATTATTTTCCATGGATGACACCCGTCGCAGATATCGAATACCGGGGGCGTTTTCCCTTCGTGAACATGAAATTCTCGGATCCTGAAATGCCTTTCGGGGTTGAAATGGAAGCCTTCAGCCCGTTCATACCGCACGATATTAAGAACTCTTCCCTGCCCGGGATATATTTTAATTTTAAGGTGACTGCCACCGGAAAGAGGCCTGCAGAGATCATGCTTCTTTCCACCATGAGAAACCTTGTCAGCTACGACAGCTATGATAAGTATTTCACATCATTTACCAGTTCGGGCGAAGGATTTAAATACTATGATATGTCGGCGGGAGGCGTTGATGAATCCTCAGCCGCTTTCGGACATATGGGGATGGCTTCCCTCTCGGATGATTCCACATGGTACCTCGGTTGGGAACACCGGCATCCTTATTATGAAAAGCTTCTCGTGGAAAGTAAGCTTGCCAACACCGACGATACGGAGAACCGCAATCATATCGATAAGAAAACCGGGAAGAAGATCGCAGGAAAACAATCCGGCACGGAAGATCAACGGGCCTTCAGTTCCATTGCGGTCACCCGCAGGCTGGTGCCCGGGCTCAGCTTCGAGCACAGCTTCGTGATGGCCTGGCATTTTCCAAATAATTACGGTTCCTACAACGGCAGGACCAAACCGGATCCCAGCCTTCCCTATCATATTGACCAGGTGATCACCGAAAACCAGGAGCATTACTACCAGAATTTTTTCACTTCCTCGCAGGAGGTCGCGGAATATATGATCCTTCACAAAGAGGACCTTACGAAGCGGAGCCGCGGTTTTCTTGATAATTTTTATGCCAGTGACATCGATCAGTTTGCATTGGACCAGGTCAATTCACAGCTGAATACTTTTATAACTTCCTCCAGGCTGACCAAAAACGGGACCTTTGCCATACGTGAGGGGATGACGCCCGATAAGAACTGGGGGCCCATGGCCACCACGGATGTTAGCCTCTACGGCAGCCTTCCTGTGCTTTTCCTATTCCCCGAACTGCAGAAATCGACCATGCGTGCACATAAGCATGTTCAGACTGACAAGGGTGAGATCGCCCACGGGCTTGGTCTTGATCTGACAATGACGCAGAATGGCACCTGGGGTGTATACGACAGGCTGGATCTCCCGGGACAGTTCGTGCAGATGACCCTCAGGGATTTCTTTTACACCAACGACAGGGCTTATCTTGTGGAGATGTGGCCATCGGTGAAAAAGGCCGTAGATTACATCCTTACCTACCGTGACGATGATGGAAACCGGATGCCATATATGAAAGGCATTGAAAGCAGTTATGATAATTTTCCCATGTACGGTATGGCTGCATATATACAGTCTCAGTGGCTTTGCGCCATTGCGAGTGCCCTGAAGGCGGCAGAGGTGCTTGGAGATGAAACTGCTGTTACAGAATACAGGGAAATCCTTGATAAAGGCTCTGCACTCATGGACGAAAAGCTATGGAATGGAGAGTATTACAGGCTTTATAATGATGAAGGCGGCTCCATTAAAGGGGATAAATCCGAAGGCTGTCTCACCGATCAGATCATCGGCCAATGGGTGGCTCATTTCACCGGGCTTGGATATCTTTTCAGGAAGGAACACGTAAGAAGTGCGCTCCGGAAGATCCTCGATTTCTCCTATAAACCGGAATTCGGGTTGAGAAACTGTACCTGGCCCGATTATCCCGGCCGTTTTCCCATTGAAAAGAGCGATCTCTGGGTCGACCAGGCAAACACGCCCTGGAGCGGGGTTGAACTGGCCTTTGCATCCTTCCTGATCTATGAAGGATATTATGATGAAGGGATGGAAGTGGTACGGACTGTTGACAACCGGTACCGGAAGGCAAACCTGTACTGGGATCACCAGGAATTCGGAGGGCATTACTACCGGCCCATGTCGGCCTGGGGAATCATCAATGCCCTCCTCGGCCTGTCAGTCAACCAGGATGAATACTCCTTCAGCCCAAAGCTTCCCAAACCGAATTTCCGCATGTTTTTCTCAACTGCCAAAGGGACTTCACATTTTGTAAAATCTGAAGATTCCGTGGGTATTGAATCCCGTACAGGAGAGATCACCTTCAGGAAGATAACTTTTGCATCACACGGGCTCAACGGTGATAATTTCCGGGTCGATTTCCCCGGGAAAAGCCCGGAGGCTTCAGTGACCTCCGATGAAAACGGTATCATCGTCGAATTTAACAGACCATTTACCCTTAAGGCAGGAGAAACATTAAAAATCCGGTGATCCCGGAATAACCGCGGGGTCCGGAAAGATGCATGCCCCTGAATTCCGGGATCCCGCTACAAACTAAATACATCTTAAAAAACCCGATATGAAAAAAATAACCATTCTCCTTTGTACAATCCTGGTACTCATCTCTTGCAGCAAACCTGAACCCGGATCTGACATCCTGCCTCTCACCCGGGGCTGGAAATTCAAAACCGGCGATAACATGCAATGGGCCTCACCCGGTTTTGATGATGATGCCTGGCAACCTGTGGCGGCAGGCCGGCTCTGGGAAAGCCAGGGCTTTGAAGGGTATGACGGTTACGGCTGGTACAGGATCCATGTTTTCATTCCATCGGGCCTTAAGAAAAATGCCTATTTCAAAGACAGCCTGCAGTTTTCCATCGGAAAGATCGACGATAACGATCAGACCTTCCTGAACGGAGAGCCTCTGGGTTCGAACGGAAAAACAATTGAAATGCCGGGCACCGGCTTCACGGGGGATATTGACGGGAACCGGAATGCCTATTCCATCTTCAGAAATTATGTCATTGCAGTCAACGATCCGCGGATCCTCTGGGACAGGGATAATATCATTGCTGTAAGGGTGAATGATACGGGGGGCGGAGGCGGTCTTTATACACCAGAACCTTCCATAAGTATGGTCGACCTGAAGGATTACATCACCTTCGACATTCATTCCGAACCTTTTGAACTCGTATCGGATAATTATTCAAAGAGTATTTTTCTTATCAACAGGCTGAAGACCAATGATATTGAAGGCGAGCTGACAGTCAGGGTTTCAGGGCAATTCGGTGACAAAAACCTTTACATAGAGAAAGAGGATATTACCATCCCCGCAGGTGAAAATCTGCCGCATATGTTTACCTTCAATGCTCCGCAAACCATGAGCTATAAGGTGGAATACATTTTCAGGGTGAAAAATGCCCGCAACCCCATATATGCATTCCAGACCGCTCCCTATGTTCTCACGCCGCCGGCACCCGATGTGGTAAGAATAAACGGCCCCGCTGTCTCCGGTGCCCGCCCGGGCAGCCCTTTCCTTTTCGCTGTGCCGGTTTCGGGTACAAGGCCTGTAACCTTTGAAGCTACGGGTCTTCCCGCAGGCTTGTCCATCGATAAGGAAACTGGGATCATAAAGGGAAAAGTGACCCGTGAGGGAGATTATCCCGTCACCCTGAAAGCCTCCAATAGGCTGGGAACAGATACGGCGGCCTTCATGATAAAGATCGGCAATACCATCGCTCTCACGCCACCCCTGGGATGGAACAGCTGGAATGTATGGGGCCTCTCCGTCGATGATGCCAAAGTCAGAAACGCCGCGGATATGATAAAAAAATCGGGTCTGGCAGATTACGGCTGGACCTATGTCAACATCGATGACGGCTGGGAATCGGAAAAACGGAACTCCCGGGGGGAGATCGAAACGAACCAAAAATTTCCGGATATGAAAGCCCTTACCGCGTATGTGCATAGTCTGGGATTAAAGACCGGTATTTACTCATCGCCCGGACCCCTCACCTGCGGCGGTTACCTCGGCAGCTACCAGCACGAATGCCAGGATGTGAGAACCTGGGCCGACTGGGGATTCGACTACATCAAGTACGATTGGTGTTCCTACGGCCGCATCGCAGCAAACAACAGCCTTGAAGAATTACAGAAACCCTATTCCCTGCTGAAGGGATGCCTCGACAGGATCGACAGGGATATCGTGTTCAGCCTCTGCCAGTATGGGATGGGAGATGTTTGGAAATGGGGTGCCGAAGTAGGCGGAAATTTGTGGAGAACCACAGGCGACATTACCGATACCTGGGAAAGTATGTCTTCCATCGGGTTCAATGAAGGCCGGTCCTCGCAGTATGCCGGGCCGGGTCATTGGAATGATGTGGACATGATGGTCGTCGGATCGGTCGGATGGGGACCAAGCACACATCCGACAAGGCTCACCCCCGACGAGCAGTATACACACATCTCGCTTTGGTCACTCCTCTCGGCCCCTATGCTCCTGGGATGTGATCTGACCAAACTTGATGATTTCACCCTAAACCTCCTGACCAACAATGAAGTCCTTGCCGTTCACCAGGATTACCCGGGCAGGCAGGCCGTGCAGGCATACAACAGGGAAAACCTCCAGGTCTGGACAAAACCGCTGAGCGATGGAAGCATTGCGGTGGGATTCTTCAATCTCAGTCCAGATCCGAAAGAGATCAGCCTTTCCTTCGACAGTTTCGGGATATCGGGAAAATATTACGTAAGGGATATCTGGCGGCAGAAAGATCTTGGCGGGATGGAAGGATCAATTAAATTGCAGATCCCGGTACACGGGGTTATATTTACAAAATTTTCGAGGTGAATGTGGAACACGTTTGATGTGGTTTGATATGGTTTGAGGTTGTTTGATATGGTTTGAATTGGTTTAAGAGAAGAGGAACACGGATTTTCACGGATAAAGATTTTTAACCTACCTAACCTACCTGAAACCATCTCAAACAATATCAAACCATTTCAAACCATTTCAAACCATTTCAAACAATCTGCAACAAGTTTTTCTGTGATAATCTGTGAAATCTGTGGTGAAACTCCCCGAAGAATTTGTTGATTTGTTGATTTGTTGAATGGGGTCGAAACCAAAACTTTCAAACCATTTCAAACCTCTTCATACATAAATATTTCATCATGGCCAACCGGAGTGCAGGAATATTGCTTTACAGGATAAAGGAAGATAGTCCCGAGGTGATGCTTGTTCATCCCGGCGGGCCCTTCTGGGCCAGGAAAGATTTTGGCGCCTGGTCTGTTCCCAAAGGAGAATTCAACGAAGGGGAGGCCGCTCTCGATGCCGCCTTGCGGGAATTTTACGAGGAGACCGGATCGGAGGTCTCCGGCGATTTCATCGAATTGACACCTGTAAAGCTGAAAAGCGGGAAGGTTATCCACGCGTTTGCTCTCGAAAATGATCTCGATACGTCCACTATCAAAAGCAATCTTTTCCCGATGGAATGGCCTCCAAAGTCAGGCAGAACGCAGGAATTTCCCGAAGTGGACAGGGGTTGCTGGTTCGACCTTGCAACGGCCAGGAAAAAACTTAACCCGGCCCAGTCCGCCTTGATCGATGACCTGGCCGAAAAGCTTCATTTCAAAGGCTGAATGGCGGAATAACCTCATATCATTGGCACTTCAAAGTCAGCTTTTTCTTTCGCGATCTGTTTTTTTCGAACCCCAAGGCTATGCCAGTCCCCCTGCTTTCCCCATTGCCACACCAAAATTAACATTTGATTAAGCATTCTTTTTAACCATTCTTTTTAAAATTGCAACGAATAAAAATTTTTATACTTTGGAAACTTTTTTTACATAAAACGTTTCCGACAACATAAAAAGTTATTACTTTTGCGGCCGGGATGGAAAAACAAGAAGAGATATTAGGCAGGGTACTGGATTTATTCCGGAGATACGGGATCAAGAGTGTGACCATGGAAGATGTTTCCAGGGAGCTGGGGATATCGAAAAAGACGCTATACCAGTTTGTCCGTGATAAGAATGAACTGGTTGGAAAAGTTATTGATTTTGAACAGGAGACCACCAGTGAGTGCTATCATGCACTTGTGGATACCGGTAAAAATGCAATCGAAGAATTATTTGAAGTGCATAAATTTTTGAACGGCCAGTTAAAAAAATACAGCCCTTCTTTCGGCTATGATCTGAAGAAATATTACCCGGTCATATTCCAGAAAGTGCACACATTCCAAAGGGAACATATGTTCCAGGCGATACTTGACAATATCCGCAAGGGGAAAAGAGAAGGCATCTACCGTGCGGAACTAAAGGAGGAGATCATCGTCAAACTCCAGGTATCCAGGATCGAAAGCCTTTACGAAGAAAATTTATTCACGATCGAAGATTTCACTTCCGGTGAGATCTTCCGCGAGTTTTTTATTTATCACATCCGGGGGATAGCGAATGAGACCGGCATCAAAATACTGGAAGAAAATTTACAAAAGCTGAAAACTAATTGATCTAAAATATTCGAAAAAATATGAGGATAAACGTAAAGCGATCACTGATCATAGCTGGAAATCTCTTCCTGGTTCTTCATCTGTCTGCCCAGGATAATGCCGATACCCTGAGATTCTCTCTACCGGAAGCGCAGGCCTATTCCACGGAGTACAACAAGACCGTTAAAAGCTCACATCTCGACATAGAAGTAGCAAAGAAAAAAGTACAGGAGACGACGGCGATAGGTCTTCCCCAATTTTCCGTCACCGCTAATTACCAGCATATTTTTAAGATACCGGAAATCAATTTCCCGCTTCAGGGCCTTACCCAGGACGCTCTGGTTCCTGAGGGACAGCTCGACAATCTTACGCAAAATCAGGATAATTTCGGCGGACTGAATTATTATGTTCTTAACGGTCCTGCCATCCCTCTTGCCTCAAAAAACAATACCACCTTTAACTTCACTCTCAGCCAGCTGATATTCAGTGGCGAATATATCGTCGGGTTACAGGCTGCACGAATTTACAAAGAGATCTCGGAGGATGCCTACGAAAAATCCGAACTGACCACAAAAGAATCGGTGGCGGGCACGTATTACCTTATCCTCGTCCTTGACGAGAATCTGAATGTCCTGAATGAAAGCGTGGATCTCATTCAAAAGACCTATTCAGACGTTCAGAACACGTATGAGCAGGGTTTCGCCGAGGAAACCGATGTGGACCAGATAAAGATCAACGAATCCAATCTTAAGAACATGGTGATTTCGCTGGAAGGGCAACGCGATGTAGCCATGAAACTGCTTAAAATACAGATGGGAATTGAATTCGGACAACCCGTAGTTCTGACAGACAGCCTGGCGGGCATTATCGAAGGCAGCTCCTTCGGGTCTGTCCTCCCCACGGAGTTCAATGTCACATCAAGCATCGATTACAAGATCATAAGTAACCAGGTCAATATTAACGAGGCCAGTCTGAGGCGGGAAAAATCAAAATTCCTGCCCACGGTTTCCGGTTTTTACCAGCATCAGGAACAGACCAACCCGGCTGCTTTTAATTTCCAGCCCAAAGATATCCTGGGTCTGTCGGCGAACCTGCCCATCTTCACGAGCACTCAAAGACTGGCAACAACGGCCCAGGCCCGCCTCAATCTTGAAAAATCGAAACTAGCCCGTGAAAATGTACGGCAGAACCTTACCCTGGAATACGAAAGTGCAAAGAACGATTACCAGACTGCCTTCCTGAATTACAAGAACAATAAGGAAAGCATGGAACTGAGCAGGAAGGTATATGAAAAGAATCTGATTAAATTCAATGAAGGCGTCGCCACCAGCCTTGAATTGACTCAGAGCCAGAACCAATATCTCACAGCCGAGGGAAATTATTACAGTTCCATCATTTCCCTGCTTAAAGCCAAGGCAAAAGTTGAGCGGATCCTTGCAAATAATTAAACAGAAACCTTATCATAATTCACAAATATGAAACTTTTGAACTTTAAAACGGCAGGTGTAGTGTTTTTACTGGCCACCGTCTCCTGCAGCAACGGTAATAATGCCGCCAAAATAACACAACTTGAAAAGAAACGTGATGCTCTGAACGAGCAGATCAGTAAGCTGAAAGCTGAAACAGCCGACAGTAATCCGGCAGGGAATATGGCGGGTACCAAAATTCTGAATGCCCCCACCGTTGCCGTTAAGGAAATGAAACCCGTTACCTTCAAGCATTACATCGAGGTTCAGGGGCATGTGGATGGTGAGGAAAATCTAGGTATCAGCGCAAGGTCAATGGGCGCTGTTGAGGAGGTGAATGTAAGCATGGGTGATAAGGTCTCCAAAGGTGAAATTCTTGCACGTCTCGATGACGATGTGCTGCAGCAGAACCTCAATCAGCTGGAATCAAATTATCAGTTTGCCAGTGAGATGTATGAGAAACAAAAAAACCTGTGGGATAAAAAAATCGGCTCCGAAGTCCAGTATCTCACGGCCAAAAATAACAAAGAATCGCTGGAAAACAACATCAAGACCCTGAAGGACCAGATAGAGATGACCCGGATAAAGTCTCCCATAAACGGAACTGTGGAATATGTCGGGGTCAAGATTGGCCAGAGCGTCGCTCCGGGGGTCCCTATTTTCAGGGTCATCAATTTCAGTTCGGTGAAAGTGGTGGCTGAGATCTCGGAATTTTATTCATCCCGGGTCAACCAGGGCGATGAGGCGGAAATCGAATTCCCGGATCTGGATAAAAAGATTACCGCAAAAATCACTTCTGCCAGTAAATACATTAATCCACAAAACCGGACCTTTGAGATAGAGGTCAGGCTGAATCCCGAAGCCAGTCACTTTAAAGCGAACATGGTGGCGATCGTCAGGATCAACGACTATAAATCCGATAATGCAATTGTTGTTCCGATAAACCTTATCCAGAACGATAACGAGGGAAAATACGTAATGCTGGCTGTTAACAGTAACAACAATCCCACGGCAAAAAAAGTCAGGGTGGATATTGGAGAAAGCTATAACGGCCTGGTTGAAATCACCGGCGGGCTGGAACCCGGCGATGATCTCATAACCTCCGGCCAGGTCAATCTCCAGGACGGGGAAGCCATCAGAATGTAAATCGTGGAAAAGGAGATTTAAATGGAACACAAGTTTAAAGAATTTAAACCGACAAGCTGGTCTATCGACAACAGAACAAGCATCTATGTTCTGGCCATCATCATTGCTGTTTTCGGTATATTCAGCTACAGAAACATTCCGAAGGAGCAGATCCCGGATATCGTCATTCCCTACATCATCGTCAACACCTTTTACCCGGGCACATCCCCCGAGGATATGGAAAACCTCGTTACACGTCCACTCGAGACCAACCTGAAATCCATAAGTGGGGTCAAGGTGATTAACAGTACGTCCGTTCAGGATTTCTCCTCTATCGTAGTCGAATTCAATCCCGATGTGGAGATCCCCGACGCAAAGCAGAAGGTAAAAGACGAGGTGGATAAGACCAAAAGCGATCTGCCCAACGATCTGCCCCAGGAACCGGATGTCCGCGATATCGATTTCTCCGATATCCCGATCATGTATATCAACCTTTCCGGAAAATATGACCTCGAGAAACTGAAGAACTTCGCAGATCTCTTGCAGGACAGGATCGAAGCCCTGCCGGAAATCACCCGGGTGGATATCGTAGGTGCGCTGGACCGCGAGATCCAGGTCAACCTCGACATGTTCAAAATGCAGGCTGCCGGTCTTACCCTGAGTGATATCGACCGGATGGTCGCATCGGAAAATCTTACTATTTCAGGGGGAAGCATTGATCAACAGGGTATGGAGCGCACCGTGAGGATCATCGGTGAGTTCAGGGATCTCGATGACCTCAGGAATATCGTGATCACCTCATCCACAGGGGCCAGGGTTTACCTTAAGGATGTAGCCGTCGTTAGCGATACTTACGCAAAGAAAGACAGCTATGCCAGGCTCAACGGACTGAACGTCATTACGATCAACGTGATCAAGAAGAGTGGTAAAAATCTTCTGGATGCATCTGACAAGATCAAGGATATCATTTCCGATCTTCAGGAGAACCGTTTCCCCGCAGACCTGAACATCAGCATAACCGGCGATCAGTCCAAGTTCACAAGGAATACACTTAAAGATCTGAACAATACCATCGTTATCGGTTTTATCCTGGTTACCATGGTCCTGATGTTCTTCATGGGTTTCACCAATGCCTTCTTCGTTGCCCTCTCGGTGCCTCTTTCCATGGCTTTGGCTTATATCGTGCTACCTGAGATCAATTTCACGATGAATATGCTGGTCATGTTCTCCTTCCTGTTCGCACTCGGAATTGTGGTGGACGATGCTATCGTCGTGATCGAAAATACCCACAGGATCTTTAGAAAGACCGGAATGGATATTAAAACTTCCGCCAAGTTCGCTGCAGGGGAAGTTTTTGTTCCCATTCTTTCAGGGACCCTCACCACGCTTGCCCCGTTTTTCCCGCTTGCTTTCTGGCCCGGAGTGGTCGGAAAATTCATGTTCTATATCCCGATAACCGTAATCCTTGCCCTCATCGCCTCCCTGATCGTTGCCTATATTCTGAACCCGGTGTTCGCCGTATCGTTCATGAAACCCAACGAGGAAGAGGTCCAGACCATGAGCCGCAAACGGATCTTCACCTGGACAGGCGGGATCATCGGGCTGGGCCTTGTGCTTCACCTCGCCGGGCTGCTCTTCCTTGGAAACCTGATCATCTTCATAGGCGTCCTTTTTCTTTTTCATAATATATACGGTTATAAGATACTCCTTCATTTCCAGCACTACCTCATTCCGAAGACACTGACCAAATATGAACAGCTTCTGAACTGGATACTGAAGGGCAAACGTCCCCAATTCCTTCTTTTCACTCTCATAGCAGCACTCCTGCTTACTTTTTACCTCGTAGGGGTGGTCAAACCCAAGATCGTATTTTTCCCCGATAGCGAACCGAATGCCATTTTCGCTCTTGTGAAAATGCCTGTAGGAACAAGCGTCGAAGTTACGGATTCCGTGACCAGGGAAGTGGAACACCGCATCACCGGCGTCCTGCAGCGCGATCCGGCCCTCGTCGAATCCGTAGTCTCCAACGTCGCGCTCGGCGCCTCCGAATCCCAGTTCGACCAGGGTAACAAGGTATCCTCGAAAGGAAAAGTCACTGTGAATTTTGTGGAATATTCAGAACGCAATGGTGTAAAGACCGACCCCTATATCAATCTCTTCCGCGATACGGTGAAAAATATCCCGGGGGCAGAGATCTCCATAGATAAACAGGAAATGGGTCCTCCCACAGGTAAGCCTATAAATCTGGAAGTCACAGGCGATGACCTCACTGAACTGGTGAATACGAGCGGCCGGCTTATCCGGTTCATCGATTCGCTTAATATACCGGGAATCGAGGAACTGAAAACGGATTTCGACCCAAATAAGCCTGAAATCCTGGTAAGCATCGACCGGATAAGGGCAAACACGGAAGGAATTTCCACCGGACAGGTGGGTATGGAACTGAGAAATGCGATCTACGGCAAGGAAAGCTCCAAATACCGTGAGGGTGAGGATCAGTATCCCATTATGCTGCGTTACAAGGAAAATCAGCGGACAAATATTGACCGGCTGATGAATACGAAGATCACCTTCCGGGATATGAATTCGGGTCTGGTTCGCCAGATCCCACTTTCCGCGGTGGCGGAGGTAGCCTACCGGAATTCTTATGGCGGGATCAACCGCAAAGACGCCGGGAGGATCATCAATGTTACCTCCAATGTCCTTCCGGGGTATAATGCCAATGAGATCGTGGCGGGGATCCGCACAGGCCTCAAATCCTTCAGCAAACCGGATGATGTGAGCGTCGAGATCACAGGGCAACAGGAAGACCAACAGGAATCTGCGGGCTTCCTCGGCAGGGCGATGTTCCTTTCCCTCTGCCTGATCATGTTTATCCTGATCACCCAGTTCCAGTCCATTTCCAAACCCATTATCATACTCACCGAGGTTATATTCAGCATCATCGGTGTGCTGCTCGGGTTTATGATTTTCGGAATGCCGATATCCATCACCATGACGGGTATGGGCATGGTTGCGCTGGCCGGGATCGTTGTCCGGAACGGGATATTGCTCGTCGAGTTCACCGATAATCTTCTGAAAACGGGTCACGGGTTTAAAGAAGCAATTGTGGAAGGGGGCAAAACAAGGATCACCCCGGTGATGCTTACAGCCACGGCAGCCATCCTGGGAATGTTCCCGCTGGCTATCGGATTCAACATCGATTTCATCGGTTTGTTTGCACATCTCAAACCCAATATCTACTTCGGGGGAGAGAACGTTATGTTCTTCGGCCCGCTTTCCTGGACCATCATCTTCGGATTGTCGTTTGCAACCTTCCTGACACTGATCTTTATCCCGGTAATGTATTACCTTATGTATGCCAAAAGAGCAGCCAGGCAAATGGCGTCTGCAGACAGCAGCAATGACAGGCCGCAACCGGACCGTAAACCTGACCTGGGAGACCTGGTTTGAAATAACCCAGGGAAATTTTAAGGATGATGAGGCTGACTCAAAAGCCTCATCATCCCATCCCGGTTAATGCCGGAATTTGATGTCCTGACCCAACGAAAACCACAGAATATAACAAAGCTTAAAATAAATGCCTACATTTGTCGCACGTTCTGATTTGAGAATTTGCGCTTTTATTTACTAATTTCTTCATTAACAGTTAGTTCATCACGGCTCTCATTTTTAAATCCTTTTCCCGGTTCCTCTGGAACGGCTTGTTTTCCGGGTTTTTCCTGCAGAAATGCGATCGTCCCTGCCTTGCCCAGGTTCCCGTCATGGTTGATCCCATAACCGGGAAACCATTGCATGTCCGGGTTTTAAGGGAACGAATTGTCAGGAATGAACAGGAAAAACTTTAGTTATTAAACATTCTAAAAAATAATATATATTGAATTCATTCAAAATCGGTGATCTTACCATCCCGGTCCCTATTATACAGGGAGGAATGGGTGTTGGTATTTCACTTTCCGGGCTGGCTTCTGCTGTGGCCGGCATGGGCGGGATTGGTGTCATCTCTACGGTTGGCATCGGCCTGGTGCGGCCAAATGAAATCCGCGGCTACAGGAAAAGCAATATCGAAGCTATAAGAAGGGAGATCCGCAAAGCAAGGGAGATGACCCGGGGAGTACTCGGGGTTAATATCATGTCTGTTATCACGAATTTCTCAGATATGGTAAAGACATCGATCGAAGAAGGCATCGATCTTATCTTTTCCGGAGCCGGCCTTCCACTCGATTTACCTAAATATCTGGGGGAGGGTATTAAGACCAAGCTTGTGCCCATCGTCTCATCAGCCCGGGCAGCATCGATCATTTGCCAGAAATGGAAACACAATTACAATTACCTGCCCGATGCACTGGTCGTTGAAGGCCCAAAAGCAGGAGGACATCTTGGTTTCCGAAGCGATAAGCTTATGGATGAATCCAATTCACTGGAAAACCTGATTTCGGGAGTGCTGGGGGTGACTTCTGAAATCCGGGAGAAATATGGTAAGAATATTCCCGTAATAGCCGCAGGGGGAATTTACAGCGGACATGATATGTACAGTATCATGAAAAAAGGGGCATCGGCAGTTCAACTTGGAACCCGTTTTGTCGCCACCACCGAATGCGATGCCTCCGATGAGTTCAAAAATGCTTTTATCAAGGCAAAAAATGAGGATATCCGGATCATAAAAAGCCCTGTAGGTATGCCAGGAAGATCCATTTTCAACAAGTTCCTTGAAGAAGCATATGAGGGTAAGCGGAAACCTCTTCACTGCAAACATCATTGCATTAAATCCTGCGATCCCAAAACGACTCTATATTGCATCTCCGAAGCCCTGGTTGAAGCCTTCAAGGGCAACCTCAACGATGGATTCGCATTTACAGGGGCAAATGCCGGTAAAATTGACCGCATTTCCACAGTCAGGAATGTTTTCAATGAATTGATAAAGGATTATGCCCTTGCCGAAAATGAGGCAAAGCTTCAAAGGAAAGCAGAATTTGTAAAGGACAAAACAATTTATACCTGAATGCCTTTAACTTATTGATGGGTGTTCTCTTTCAGTTTCTGAAAAAATAAAATTGAGTTTTCCGTTCCCGGTTATGGATGGAAAAATTTCTGATAACAGGCATTCTGAAAAAAAATAGTACGGACCCCGCAAAAATTTGTATCTTTAATTAAAATCAATTATATGGGAAGATCGCAGGAAACATTCAATAAAAAAGAAGTAAGAAATAAAAAAGAAAAAAAAAGGAAAGAGAAAGCAAAAAAGAAACTGGCGAAAAAAGACCAGGGAAAAAGCAGCCTCGACGAAATGATCGCTTATGTTGATGAGAACGGCGTAATTTCAAACACCCCTCCGGATTCGGACAATAAAACAGAGATACGGATGGAAGATATAGAGGTGAGTGTTCCTAAAAAAGATCCAGCAAACCAGGAGGCAACAATTCGCCAGGGAAGGGTGAGCTATTTCAATTCCTCCAAAGGTTATGGCTTTATCAAGGACTCTGATACGCACGATAGTATTTTTGTTCACATCAATGATGTCGGTGAGGAGATTGCAGAGGGAGATACCGTAAGTTTCGAAACGGTCAAAGGGCAGAAAGGCCCCGCTGCCATACATGTGAAAAAACTGAAATAGCGACTTTTATTAACTTTCAGGTTCATAAATAAACGTTCTGACAGATTGTTAGGGTAAGTACTCATTTGTGGATTCACGTCACTTTTGAATCTCTCGGGAAGCCTCTGTCACGCAAAGAACGTTTTTCATTCTCCACTCGATTGCGCTCATTTTTTTAATGAGTTGCTCCAAACAAATTTTTACATGATCTCCATCGAAAAATGAAAACTCCGCGCAGCATAATTCTTTATATTGCCGTAAGTCTCGATGGGTATATTGCCAAAACCGGTGATGACCTTTCCTTTCTCTCCCGGGTGAAGCTTGAAGGGGAAGATTACGGATATTCAGATTTTATACGCACTGTCGATACGGTGATCATGGGCCGCAGGACGTACGACTGGATCCTCGGGCAGGTGCCTGAATTCATCCATGCAGATCTCGATACCTGGATCATCACTCATACACCCAGGCCGCCTGCGGGAAACGTCCGTTTCTATACCGGCAGCCTGAAAGAGCTGGTCCTTAGACTGAAAAGTACGAAGGGCAGGAATATATTTATCGATGGCGGAGCCGAAATAGTAAATATCCTGCTCCGGGATAAACTGATTGATGAATTTTATATTTCAATCGTCCCCGTTCTCCTAGGAGAAGGTATCCGGCTTTTTGATAATAACCGGCCGGAACAGGTGCTGACGCTTGCCGAAACACTTCCCTACCCCTCCGGTCTCGTCACCTTGCATTATGTGGCGTCCTGACTCTTCACCCGGACTTCGTACCGGATAATGATTACTTACTCCGTGGCTGTTACACCCGGAGGCTGTAATGAACAAAATCCGACTCTTCAGGTTATCATAGAAAGGTTTTTTGAGAGTTGTTTGAGGGTTACATGAAGGTTCCCAATCCGTGTAAGCTGTGCCGATTATTTCAATGGGATCCGCCTTGCACATGCCTCCCCTGCGTTACATGAAACCAGAAAAGAAGCCGGGATGAAACTTCATTTTTTTCATACTGCATCCGAACTGGGGAAATGGTTTTCCCAGAATCATGAAAGTTCTGATGAGCTTTGGGTCGGGTATTATAAACGATCCACGGGCAAGGAGACTCTCACATGGAATGAATCGGTTGAAGAAGCCCTGTGTTACGGCTGGATTGACGGCATCAGGATGTCGGTCGACGAATCGAGCTACACCATCCGGTTTACACCCCGCAGGCCAAAAAGTACCTGGAGTTTAAAAAATATCAGCACGGCTGAAAAACTCATCCGTGAAGGCAGGATGCATCCCTCAGGCCTGGAAGCCTTTAATCAAAGGAAGGAAGACAGATCGGGCATTTATTCCTTTGAGCAGGAACAAATTTCGCTGAATGACGAAATGGAAGCGATCCTGAAAGGCAATCCCGAAGCCTGGAAATTTTTCATCTCGCAGGCACCCGGGTACCGGAAAACGGCAATCCACTGGATAATGAGCGCCAAACAGGAAAGGACCCGAACAAAACGGTTGAAAGACCTGATCACCGACTCAGAAAATCACATAAGGGTGAAACCCCTCCGGAGAACGGCCGGTTAACCGTCTATGCCCGGTTTACCCGGTATCCTGCTTTCCTGTAATATCCTCTCCCCCATTGAAATCCGAATGTAATAATGATAAATGGAATTAACATGGAAAAAATCAGCCGGAATATTATTGTCAGAATGCCCAGAAATCAGGCGTTTAATAAGTTTGTAAGGGAGTTCGGTTCCTGGTGGCCACAAAGATATACCTGGTCGCACCGAAGGCTCAGGGAGATCCGGATTGATCCGAAAGTTGACGGACTGTGCACCGAGATCGGTCCGTATGATTTCAGGTGTGACTGGGGCCGGGTCACTGGATTCCGAGACGGGGAATGGATATCTCTGAAGTGGCAGATCAGTCCGCAACGGGTTCCCGAACCAAACCCCGGTAAATCCAGCGATATCACCGTGACCTTCATCAGCCGGACTGATTCGGAGACAATGGTTGAATTCGAACATTCGGCCTTCGCCAATCACGGCGACGGGGCAGAGGAGTACTTTAAAGCCATGAATTCTGAGGCGGGATGGGATTATATCCTCCAGCGATATGCGGAATACTGCCTGAAATAGGCACCTGCATCAGTCGCTGACCGGATCGCCATACACTGTCCCACGCCCATGCGTTCCCACGTACACCCTGCCGTATTTTTTGGGATCGCCGGTGATATGAAGAATCAAACCCCACTGGTGTTCATCGTCATTGATCCTCGTCCAGGAAGCCGCTCTGTCCACAGAGCGAAAAACGCCCCGTTGCCCATCGATCACCCCCACGAGGTACAAGGCGGGATAAGCCTTCTTCCTGACAGATTTCCCGAAACCGAAGGCATGGATCTCCTCAACATCCGGCATACGCGCGAAGGTGGTGTCTTTTGCCGGTTTAAGATACAGACCGTCCCATGCCGCGATCCAAAGTTCATTTTCCTTTCCGGGAGCGGCATATATCCTGTCCTGCCCTCCACGGGAGTCTCCCCTGCCCCGCATATTTTCCCTGCTCAGTGAAGTCAGGCCGCTTTTCATTGCATTGAAATGCCTGCCACCATCAGCACTCGAATAGTATAATCCTTCCTCAATATTAACGGAATAGAAGCGACCCGGATTGACCCTATCCGCCACCACCCTGGCATTCACAGGGAGTTCAGGTATTTCAGTCCAGACAGTACCTTTATCGGTGGTCAGGAAAGGTTTGCTGCGCTGGGGCGTCCATATCCATGTACCGCCGTCGGCAGAAACAGCGATGTGACCATGACTGCTTCTCCGGGATGGCATGGAATCGGCAGGCTGCCATGTTTTTCCCATATCCATGGAATAACCGATGTTATGACCGCTGTTTCTTTGGTGAGATTCAACACCGACGCGGACGATGATGGCAGGATTAAGTTCAGCACAGGCCACTCCGTCGGTATTACCGAAATGGGGATTGACGAAATTGCCTTCAGGTGCAGGGTTGTCAAGGTCCCAATGTACAAACCCGCCGTAATCGCCGATTCCGGTGATCAGAGCAGGACCCTGGGGCGGACTCAGCAACTCAAGGGGAACCGTTTCCTCGATCCCGGTGCTCATAACGGACCAGACTGTGGGCTTCCCCTCATCCATATCCGTAAGGTTGAAACATTCATGTCCGCCGTAACCTGTGGTAAACAATGCATGTGCGGGATCATGCGGATCAATCTCGCAGTCGAAAAGCCAGTGTATCCCGGTATGGCTGACATAAGGTGCTTTCGAATAATCATACGAACCCCCGTTTGCAAAAACGCCCTTCCAGGTTTTTCCACCATCGACAGAACGAAAGATCTCCTCCCCTCCCGGCCGGTAAAAACTGCAGGCGAGAAGGGTTTCCGGATGCTGAGGATCGGCTGCCACCGAGGCATACCCCATGGCCCTGTTACGGTCATCCGGAACGGGCTTTTCGGGGGTAATATCCGTCCATTCTCCGGATTGCAGATTGTATTTCCATACTCCTCCGTTTTTCATTCCCCACGGTCCCGGATTATCCCCATAGGATATGATCATTTCCCCTGCGGAAGTCATAACGGCATGATTGGGCCTGTACATCTTCGGCTGACCCTTTATGGGCTTCCAGGTATTGCCCCCGTCGGTGCTTTTGAAAAAATTGTCCCGGTTCATAAGGGACACGAGGGCATAGACATCGCTGCTCCCTTCTCCCGGCTGTCCCGAAAGGGGATCGCAAAGGACAACGACCACGCCGCTTCCTGCCATGGCAAACGACCAGTATCGCCTGCTGCGTTCTTCCGTGATGGTATCCGGCGCGGATTCGGAAATACCGGGGAAGGAGTCCACCCTTTGCCAGGTAGCGGCTCCGTCAGCGCTCTTCCAGAGCCCGTCATGCCGGGTGCCGAGGTACAGGATGTTGCCATTATTGGGATCGACCGTCATTCGCTCACCATTGCCGCGTCCGTTCTCATTTCCTCCCATTTTAAAGGGAACTTTTGTACGCTGAAAACTGTTCCCTCGGTCCGATGATCGCAGGATCTCCGCATCAGGGGCATTTTCATTGCTGTAGGTTCCGCAGGCCAGGTATACCTTGCCGGCATCGTTCGGATCGAGTGCAATGCTTTCAATCCCCATGAGATTTACGTCCTCATAGGATACCCAGTCGAGCAAAGGGATCCACTCCCCGTATGCCGAATCCTTCCGGTATGCCCCGCCCATATCCGTTCGGGCATATACAAGCCCCTTCTCGGAGGGATGGTATACGAATCCGTCAACAAAGCCTCCGCCTGTGATCCTCACAGGCTTCCACGAGTATTTCTCCGAAGAAGTATACCCGGATCTGTGCGGGGTGCAGGATGACAGCCATATCGCCGCCATGGCCGCGACCGCCACGAAAAGCATGTACTTTTTTAACATGTTTTTGTTGATTTTATGTAATGTAATACAATTTTTCATCCTGTTTTATTGTATTGTAATACAATATTTTGCCGGATTTTATGTATTGTAATACAATATTTTACGCAATTTTTTGTATTGCATTACAATATTTAATCATTTCTAAGAAACCCGGACGTGACTCTGCTGTCTCATAAGAATACTACTTTGCCTCTGATGATTTATAGGATGCGATAAAATACCTTGCTTATTGTGGCTAATGTAATTCATTCATTCCACCTTTTCCCTTAAAGCCCTGTCCAGAAGGTTCCTGGTCATTCGCTGAACCCGGGCATCCGGGGTCGAAAAGTCCATGATATCATCGAGCCGCATGGGGTGCTGATATGCAGGGGTGTGTGCCAGCGGCTGTATCCAGAAGCAGGTGCCCGCATTGAAGACAAAATTTCCCTTCGGAGTGGTATAGATGGTAGCTACCCAGTTTTTGGGATTCTTACTGCCAAAACCGACTGTATTGACTTTGTTTTCAGCAAGGACAAGCAGGTCCGCCTGGTCACCCACAGGTCTCCCGTGATATTCCCAGCCTACCAGGTTTTCAATACTGTCGCCTGCCTGCATGCCCGTTCCTTCGTACAGCCAGTGGTCGGCCTGCCGGCACACAAAGCTACAGTAACCCACGCCGTAGGATACCGCCCCCATAATGCCTCTGTCATCCAGATCCTCACCATCCACCCGGCCCATAGTCCGGTCCGGTCTGCCGTCGGTGGTGGGATCCAGGAATACAGGTCCCGAGACGGAATTTCCGCTTAAGAAGAGGATATTTACGCCGGAATCCCTGGCCCGTTTCACATTGTCGACCATTTGGTAAGTCCAGTACTCATCATGTCCCACCGAAAGGAAGGCTTTCGCCCTGAGCAATCCGCCGGGATCCGCATCCGTGTCGGTGTTGGAGATATAGGTCACATCGTAGCCCTGTTGTTCCATCCAGTAGGCCAGGGTATATTCCCAAAGCAGGAACTCACCGGAACCATTAGAGAGCGGGTTAAAAGCAGACGGCAAAAGATTTACGTAGAGTGCGTAGGGCCTGTCAAAGCTGCACCGGGTGAGGGTGGTTTCGGATGCGCCTTTCCAGGGTGTGTGGGCCTCATCATACAGACTGTGCCAGTAAGGCCAGCGGTTATAGGCCTGCCACGTCATGTCGGAACATTGGAACATGAAATCGGCCTTCCTGTCGTCCTTCAAAATAAAAATCATGTAGGACTGGAAATTTTCCGGTTTCGTGGTCAGCTTACACAGGTAAACCCCGCTGACCCAGTCATCAGGGATAACCAGACTGTAGGATTCGTCCCAGTCGCATTCGAAAAAATTGGTAAGGGTATCGGGAGCAGGATCCTTCTGGATCTTTCCCTGCAGGGTCCCAGCATCCTTCTTCAGATTTCCTCCCTTTCCCTGGTAGTAACCCATCCGGTAGATCTGCATGGTATATTCCGAGGAAGGATTCGTACTTACAAAGAAATGCAGGGTATCCCCTTTCGAGAGACTCATGCGCGAACAATACCCTTCTATCTGCTGCCGCCGGCAAAACTGGTGGTCAGGATACTGACAGGTGTCATAGTCAACCTGGATAAGCCATTCAGTGGTTCCCGGCAGTTTATTTTCCCGGGCGATGAGGCTTTCTTCCCCTGTTTGCCTGTCCGGAGCACAGGAAAATACACTTACAGCCAAAATAAGGCTAAGGATGTGGTTTTTCATGATGTTGGTGTTTTAGTTTCCGCACCGGGAAATCTTCGGTCATTCATCTACTTTTCCCGGCGATTTTAACCTATCAGAGAAGAGAGATCCGCCTCATATGCGGATTATTAACCGGCCTGTAAAACTTACCGGCGAGAAAGGAAAAACCTTACTTTTTTTTCAATTCCTGTATCCCGGTAACGATTACCTCTTTCCCTGTCTCCCCGTTTTCAAACGAGACACCGGTTTCTGCCTTCCCCGTGCGATTATTCCTTAGCATGAGGTCTTTCGTTGCACCTCCCTCAATTCTGATGAAGGTATTGCATCCCGCTGCTGCCCTGGATTCCCCTATTACCCCGTCAGAGCAATTCCTCAGCAGAAGAGTGGGATGAGTCCCCTCCCTCAGACCCTGCCGGCCGGTAAAATCAAGGATCTCAAAATCATTCACATTTTCCAGGACAAGAGCACTCTTCCATTTTGGTTCCGGCTCCTCATCAGGCCAGGCAACAGCCAGTTCCCTTATTATCAACCCGTCGACATCCGTTATCCGTAAAGCATCCGTAGCCCGTTTATCTTTGGCATCCTCGGGCTCCATGGAGATCCGGACGTTGTTCATCCTGATATTTTCAAGAGGCCGGTCCGGGTGTCCCTGGATCAGGCTTGTGCCCCGGGGATGGGAGATGACATTATCGATAAATATATCCTTTATCTGCCCGAGTTTTGAATTCTCGTCCCGTTTCTTCAGTACAAATTTTAAAAGTTCGCAACTCCCCCACCAGTTCCAGTGCCTCCGGCGTGTATCGAGGGTGATGTTACTGATGATGACATCACTTACGGTAGCCCCGTCCTGAACGTTTATACCGAATCCCTTGTTGGAATCACGCAGGGTGCAATCGCTGAAGATGACATGCCGGATATCGGCGAAGGTTTCGGTACCGATCATCAGCGGTGTGGAAGAGGAAGTAAGGATACAGTTTGTAACCACGATATTTTCTACGGGTCCGGCTGTTGTTTTTCCCCTTTGGAGAGGGGTCTTGAGAACGATGGAATCATCGCCGGTAATGATTACCGAGTCGGAGACCGTTACATTCCGGGATGAGCAGATATCGATGCCATCGGCATTCACGCCTTTCTCCAGGTCGGAAAAAATATAGATACCGCGTACGAAGACTCGTTCACAATCATTTAACCGGATATTCCACAACGGGGAATGGATCACGGATATATCACGAAGTAAGATCCCGGTACAGCTATTCAGGATGAGCATATACGTCTGCATACCGGTCCGGTAATACCTCCGCATATCAATACCCGCCTTCCGGGCGGTTTCGATCTCCCCAGCGATCTCAGTATCGACATCGTTCATTTCCGCAAATACATACTGAGCCAGGCCATCGAGAGTTCCCCTGCCTGTCACTGCAATATTCCCCGCATTTTCCGCAAATATCATCGTTCTTCCACCAGGGCTGAAATCATCCCTGTCCTGGCTTAGGAAAAAAGTTGCACCTGCTTCAAGATGCAGGTCGACATTGTCTTTGATACGGATGGTACCGACCGTGTATTCCCCGGGAGGAACAAGTACCCTGCCACCACCGGCTGTAGTGCATGCATCTATGGCTGACTGGACAGAAGCCGTGGCCTTATCTTCCCTCATACCCGTGGCACCAAAATCCCTGACATTAAAAATATGATCACCGGGAATTTGAGGTTCCTCCTTTGAGGTGAAAGAGCCTATCAGACCGGCACCCAGAAGAGCCGCACCGTTCCTGACCATTGAACGCCGGCCTAATTTCCGGCCGGAATAAGAATTTTTATCACCTTTCATTATTAAAAAATTATTCACAGGTTTCAAGGTAAACTTAAGAAAAAATACCGATCAAAAAATTGATCGTTTTCCGGCATAATGATCAGGACAGTTGATAAAAAGGTCAGGAACTCCAGGGATGACTCCAATTGCGAATAAAATTATGGACTGGGAAAGAGTCGGTCTTTTCGTGCTTTTTATCTCAATGCTTACCCTCGGTATTGGCCTGATCCGGCAGATATGACTCACCGGCCCATATGCCTTCCTGACTTTGAAGGTTCCTGCAGATAAAAAATCCGGCTGCAGTGAAATACTGCAGCCGGATCATAATGTAAAACAGGTAATTCAGGGTTTATTCGATAACAAAGCGCAGGGTCACGGATTCCTTCTCATTCCTGAGCATAAGGACATACATCCCCTTCTCAATACCTGAGACATCCAGCCTGTAAACCGTGTTGAAATTCCTGATATCCTTGTCGGCTACCACCCTTCCGGTCAGATCTGTAACGATCATCCTGTCGAAAGGATGGCCGGCAAGGCCAATATTCAGTATATCGGTCACCGGATTCGGATAAACCGGTATATCCTTCGAATAGGAAGTAATGCCGGTTTCAAGGACCGTTACGTTAAACTGAATCATTGTAGAACCCACCGGGTTCCCGTCATCGCTCAGGCTGACGGTGATCACCGCGTCACCGGTCATATCCGTTTCCGGAGTGAAGGTAAGAGCTGCAGTTGATTCACCCTGTACATAAGCAACCGAAGGATCTGCTACCAGGTCTGTATTGCTGCTGCTTGCAGTTATACTTATATTCTGCGCATAACCTTCACCGTCATCAATCCCTGTGAGTGTAATCGTCTGCAGACCTGCGTTTTTGTCAATGCTGACATTTTCTACTGCATCGATACGCGGTGCGGGATTGGATGTTATGGTGACCATGAACTGCTCTGAGTTTTCCCCTGCGGGTACGCCTTCATCCGTAAGGGTGAGGGTGATAACCACAGTGCCTGTTACATCGGCTGCCGGGGTGAAGGTAAGGGTTGCCTCGCTTTCACCCTGGACATAGGTAACAACCGGGTCAGGGATCAGATCCGGATTGCTGCTGGAAGCGGTGATGGTGATGTTCTGGTCAAAGGCCACACCGTCATCGATACCTGTCAGCGTAACCGACTGTTCACCGGCATTGATATCCAGGAACATATTTTCAACCGGGTTGATATCCGGCGCAGGGTTGCTGTTGATACCCAAAAGAGTCGTCAGGCTGCTAGGCGGAAGAATGATAAGCCCGTCGGAACCGACGCCTTCTCCTTGTTCAAAATTCCTGGAATTGGAAGTGGTATATGACTCCCATGAGGAGGGCAGGCCTCTCCCCTTGATCTCAAGGGTCTGGGGTTGATCGGTATTGTTGAACAGGACCACGGCCAGGGTATCGGAATTTTCATTTTTGAACGCGAGTGCGGGAATTCCGTCGGAGCTGGCATCCACGCGGGTATATCCGGGCCTGATGAATTTATAGTACTGTTTTGAAATGTAATACCTTGAGGACGGCCTGTTCGAAACGACGAGCCCGAATTCGGAACTGCCTTCCGTGACGGCAAAACTCCAGAACACCCAGGCGCTTGCACTACCGCATTCGAGTGCGTTGTAGATGTTCCCTGCAAGGGTCATGGCACCGTTCCAGTTATCGGCATGGCCTGATGTCTCCGTCATCCATGTCTTATACACTCCCGGAGGTGTCTGTGCACGGTTAAAAATATCCGCCCACTGGTTACAGCCTGCGCCGCCTACACTGGCACCGTCGGCATCGTAGTTGTGGATGGCGACAATGTCTGCATACTGGTAGGCCGTAGCATCGTTTTTCACCGCATTGATATAATCATTGATCCTTCCCTGTGCGGGCAGTGCTTCAGCCCAGAAAAGCCTGGCACCAATTCCCTCGGCCTCGAGCCTCGGGCCTACGACATTGATGATATCCCGGTATTCATTCCAGTCAACCTGGCATGAAGGATAGGGTTCGTTGAACTGCGGTTCGTTTTGCAGACCGATGGCATAGACATCTTTACCGGTCTCCCTTTTTACGATTTTGCACATCGCAACGACTTCCTCGGCATATTCCTCATAATATCTCGGTTCCAGCTTATTGTCGGTGGAATATCCTTCGACGCCGTCTTCCCACTTGTTCTTCTTCATCCAACCTGCCGGACTCCAGAAGGTCACGATGAACTTGTCGACAAAGGGAGCCAGCCTTCTCATGTTCTCTAGCGAGAGGGCATTGACATTGTAAGCATCAAGATCCGTGATATAGGGATCACTATTGTCATTGATCCTTTCGAAGCCGCCGCCGATGATGCCGAAGCGTGCCATCGACATACCGATATCCCCGGCGAGCTGGATTATGGTGTCAGGGCTGGTATCGCCCGAACCCATGAAAGCGCCGAAACCGTCAATGACCTGGTGCTCTGTCGAAAGATCGATAGTGACCTCGCTGGCCGTAATACCGCTAAGCTGTACCACGCTGACAGTGAAAGTTTTCTGAACAGGGTCGGAACCCTCTGCAGAGGCCGATACCGTGATGGTCGCGGTTCCCGTTCCTGCTCCCGGAGTATAGCTCAATGTGGCGGTGCTGCCTGTAACATCACTGACCACGGGATCAGGGATCAGGGTCGTATTACTGCTCGAAGCTGTGAGGGTTACCGGGTTCGATCCGTCGCCGCCGTCAGAAATACCGGTCAGCGTCACTGTCTGCATGCCTGCATTTTCCGCGATGGCAAAACCGGGGATATTATTCAGGGTTACATCGGGTGTCACCGGGGCGCGATGCGCCAGGTCCCCTACTCTGAAATCATCGAAGAAGAAACTGCCCTGGAATAAGGGGGATGCTCCGCCCGGATCGAAATTGATGAGGAGGGCTTTGATCCTTGTCATATCCAGGGGTGTTCCGTCGCTCTGCAACTGGAAGCTGGGATCCGAATAATCGAAGAAATATTCCACGTATTCCCCGGTTACCGTTTGCCGGACCGTCTTAGCCGTATTGTAATGATCGTTGGCATCCCAGAGGAAGATCAGCATTTCTGTTCCGGGGTGATCGGTTTTCATGGTGATGCTGATATAGGGACTCCCGGAAAGATCCAGTTCTTCGGGAATATTGAACCAGAGACCAGCCCAACGGTTGTTTGTCCGCGTCTTGTCGATCTGTATCTCCATAGCGCCGCCGGTTTCGATACATTTATGCGTATCCTCACCCGGGTCACCCCAGTCAGCAGGCCATTGCGGACCCAGCACGCCGTCGTTGAATTCATCCTCCCAGCCGTTGATGGGCCTGGTCCTTACCTCAACATTAAAGAGGTATTCCTTTGTTTCATTCCCATTGTTATTAACGTCACCTCCGTCATCGGTAAGGGTGACGGTAATGGTGGCCGAACCGGTCTGCCCTGCGACAGGGGTGAACATCAGTTCACCCAAAGGTCCGGAAGTATATGTGACAGCAGGATCCGGGATAAGGGAAGGATCCGAGCTCGTGGCTGTAATGGTGACCACCTGGTCCTTATCGTCATCGCCATCGGTTATCTCCCGGAGTTCAACCGTCTGTTCACCGTCGTCCTGCAATATCGACATGTCCTGCAATTTCCGCATGGCAGGTGGCCTGTTCACATCCTCATAAACGAAAACGTCAAAATCCATGGTATGCGTGTCGGTTCCCCCGTCGAGGGTCCCTCCGTCATCCTGGACGGTCACCGTGACAGTGGCTGTGCCCGACTGTCCGGCCGGAGGTTCAGCCGTGAGAGTGGCTGAAAAATCTCCGTTTTCATAGGTCACCACCGGGTCGGGAACCAGGGTAGGATCCGAACTCGAAGCGGTTATGGTCAGCACCTGGTTAGCATTCGGATTGCCGTCGCCGGGGCTGGTGAGCAGAATGGAAGTCGCCTCTCCGGCTTTTAAATTCTGATCATCCGCCTGGTCAATAACAGGTTCCATGTTCTTTTCAACCGTTACATTAAATGCCAGAATATTATCCATGGGCGCATTTCCCGAGACGGTGATTGAGATGACAGCCGTACCTGCAACCCCGTCTTCAGGGTCGTATGTCAGTGTACCTTTGCCGGTTGCCGGATCAAAATCAACAACAGGATCGGGAATAAGACCTGTATTGGAACTTGAAGCCGTGACGGAAAGGGTTGTACCCCCGGTCATCAGATCGGTGACACCCTGGAAGGGCACGGTTACCGGACCGCTGTTCATGGGGTGAAACTGGTCCTGGATCCCGGAGATCTTCGGCATGATACTGGCGTCACCGCCGATCTTCAGATCTTCAAAATAAACGGTGGAATTACATCCCTGGGCGCCTGCCGGGTTGAAAACGAAATTCAACAGACTTGCTCCCTGCAGGTCGGCGGCAGCCGCCCCGGAGAAATCAAAGACATACTCCGTATAACCGTCTGAATGAACGATCTCCTGGTAATTTCCGGCCCCACCGTTCCCATACGACTGATCCGAATTGATGAAAAAATTGAGATTGAAATCAATATTCGTCTTAACTTTCAGACTTACGTATGGATTGGCTGAGATATCCGTAGCCGGAAATGAAAAGGTGAAACTGTTCCATACAGCCGTTTTGTGGGCTGCAATTTTCATCTCGGTACCCGTATTCGTCAGCGGGTAATCGGGTGATCCACTCCAGCCGGAGAGATCCCCATCATCAAAGTCTTCGGTTACTCCCTGCCCTGAGAGTGGAAAATACAGGAGTAACGACAATAAGAATAATGTAAAGATACTTTTCATGTGAAATAATTTTAGTTAGTAACTGGTAATGAAAAAACTACTTTCCCAAGAAGGTAAGGTTTAAATATATTCATTTTTTATATAAAACCTGAACAATTCGTCAAAAGCGATGAATGATTTATTTTGGTGGAAACCTTTTATGAAGAATTTGGTGATTTGGTGAAGAGGAAGAGGAAGAGGAAGAGGAACACGGATTTGACGGATCCACACGGATTCCGATGGCTATCGGAACGGATAAAGATTTTTAACTTACCTAACCTACCTGAAACCATCTCAAACAATCTCAAACAATCTCAAACAATCTCAAAAACCTTTTCTGTGATAATCTGTGAAATCTGTGGTGAAACTCCCCGAAGAATTTGGTGATTTGTTGAGTTGTTGATTTGTTGATTTGTTGAATGGAGTTCAAACCATCTGAAACAATCTCAAACCATTTCAAACCATCTCAAACCATTTCAAACCATTTCAACCATTTCAAACCATCTCAAACCATTTCAAACCATCTCAAACCATTTCAAACCATCTCAAACCATCTCAAACCATCTCAAACAACATCAAACAATCTAAAACAGTGTTCTAAATTAATCCTCTCACATGTCCACATTTATCACTTCTTTCGAACCCGTTTTCACCCCGGAAATTTTCCGGGTATGTTCGCCTTCACCCAATATGATTGTGTACGTACCTTCACTGAAGACCTTGGGAATGAATTTATTCCCTTTCATGCGGATCACATAAACCAGGTCTCCGGTGTGATCCAGTATCCGGATGAGTTCGCCGGGTTTGCTGACCCGGATTTCCGGAAGGAACGCGACAGCCTGCCTGCCGTAATTATCCAGTTGATTAATGGTAACGGGCCATCCGGGGAACTGGTCATCCTTACCCGGATTTTCCACATTCGCGAGAAAACGCCAGCAGTCCGTCGTAATATTCCTTGTATCCTTGTTAAAGGTAACGATCCCGAAACCGGATGACCTCTTTTCGGCCTGTATATACCTGTTTTCCCATGAAGTTTTCTCGGCAGGGTTACCGACTGCATAGACATAGTTTTTATTTCCGAAAGCATCCTCATACTCTCCGGTGTTGGGGAGGCCGTGTTCAGGGCGGTTTGTCACTTTCCATCCCAGTTGGTCGGGAAGAAAAGCACGCGGGTAACCGTTTGCAACTGCAGGAGTGCAGAAACACCATCCCGCGTCACGGTAATGGTCCAGCCCGTATTGTACCTGGGAAGCCAGGTGCTGATCCCCGGCGATATGAAAGACGAATCCTTTGCGCATGATCCGGATGGCCCTGTCGCGCCCGCTTTTGGGCCATCCTCCCGAATCGAGGTCTCCGTATACAAATTCCATTTCCTGCCCGTGATGGGTGGCTGCTCCCGCGAAGACGGTCTGGGAAAGCAAAACCTTCATATCCGCCCCTTCCCAGTCAGTGATCCAGTCTTCCAGGAATTTCAGCTGCCGGTCGCCGAGCATTTTCAGTCCCGGCCGGTCCAGAACGGACGGGTCCTTCAGTGGTTTTTTCAGATGATCGGGCCGGGTATCCCATGTTGCTACCGCCTCCGGACCGGTCTTGAATATCCGGTCGGTCACAATGGCAAAACTGACCCTGCCGTAAGTTATTCCCGTATACCAAACATTCATCCCATGATCGATGGGGGTCGGATCATAAGGATCGGGCAGGTTACCGGCCTGTGTCCGGTTCACGGCATTCACCATTCTAACGGGCTGGATGAATCCGCCCTGTTCACCCGTACCTTCCAGGTTCGTCCTTTCCTTTCCGCCTTCACCCCAAAGATTTCCCTGGTACACTTCATGGTCATCGGGTGTGCAAATGGCAGGGCGGTCGCGCATGAGGTCTCCAAACGCCCATCCGAACATATAGTATTTCCCCAGGTAGTTGACGATGGACCGGTCGGCGGGCCGGCGGATGATCCCGTAACCGCCGTTACCCTCATAGATCTGATCGCCTGAAAAATATAGAATATCCGGATTGAGTTTCTCCAGGTTTTTAACCACCGGTGTATACGGATATCCCACATGGTTCTGACCGGTCATGGCAGCCACTTTTAGCGGACGGTCGACGGGATCCCTCCGGATGGTGCCCTGGTAAAAATTTTCGGTTATATCCCCGTTTTTATCCCTTCTCAATCATACTTATCGCTGAAATCTGCATCTTTTGATGAATCCCAGTCATCAACGTCTGAAAACAGCCGTGCGTGTATCAGGTTCGATTGATTCCGATAAGACATACTGTCCCATTCCCCGTTTTTTTTCAGCTGCAGTTTCACCTCCTGGTTATCCTTGCACCTATAGGCGGAAGAAATGCCATGAGCTTCACCGTATTTTTGCTAAGGGTATACATCGTCCATAGCACAGGTCCGAATGCCTTGTCCGGGTTTTCGGCCACTTTGTTCCTGACAGTCTCCAGTCATCGAACCAGAATTTAGAGGACCCGTTTTGTCCGTTTTCAACTTCAGATTGGCCGCAATCACCGATAAGTCCTTTCAGGCTGTCAGCATCACATGTAAACATCCCAGGTGAATTTCCCCCTGAATCTTTAACTTTCAGGGTAAGTTTGTCGTGATCTCCTTTAACAGTCATCGTGAACGCATCCCAGTTGAAATCTTCCGGAAGTTTGAGCCTTTTATCTTTGAGGAATGCATATCCCTCCATACTCACGCCTGCCCTGATTCCTTTGCCAAAGTAACATACAGATTTGACCGAGTGGTCCACATCATCATCCATTCCGATGAGAAAACCTGCCGAGCCCGGAGATTCTCCTTTCTCAAGGAGCCCTGCCCTTACCGACATCCGGAATGATCCCTCGCCAAGAACGAGTGAATGCGTCAGCATCATCACTCTTGATTCGGGTATTTCACCCGTGGATTCCATGCGCCCCCCGCTTATTTTCCAATCCTCAATGGGGATCGACCAGAATCCTTTCCGATCCATATCCGGTCATTTATATTGTTGAAATCCGTATTGTATTCCATAGTCCGGTTGCAGGAGATTATTCCCGAGAACAAAAAACCGCAGATCCATCTGATTTTCATGATCTGAATATTTAATCTGTAATACCCGTTCCTGCAATATTTCACGGGCCGTACTATTCCACTTTTTCCTTCAGCCGCATAAGGGCTTCCACAAAATAGTAATCTGCATAGGTCAGGGGAACGTCCACCTCATGATTTCCCGGCAGGGAACCTACGCTGTGCTTCAGAATAAAATTTCCATTCTGACCAATTTTCGCATGGTACCTGTCTGAAGCGAGAGAATGAAGGATTTTAACGGCACTCTTCATAAACAGGGATGAATCAGATTTTTCAGCATACCCTGAGAGCTCGATAAGAGCGGAAGCCATGATCGCTCCTGCCGAAGCATCACGGTATGTGTCGGGTATGGAAGGAGCGTCATAATCCCAGTATGGGATGAGGTCGTCCGGCATATTGGGATTGTTCAAAAGAAATTTGGCAATATTCACAGCCAGGTTAAGGTATGCCGTGTCTTTGGTCTCCCGGTAACCCACCGTATAACCGTATAATCCCCAGGACTGGCCTCTGGCCCACGCCGAGGAATCTGCGTATCCCTGCACAGTTTGTTTTCCCTTTACCCTGCCCGTGATCGTATCGTAATCGACCAGGTGCCAGGAACTGTAATCGGGCCTGAAATGATTGGCCATCGTTGTATTGCTGTGGCTGACACAGATATTAAAAAATCCCTCATCCCCGGTAGCTCTGGCTGCCCAGTACAGGAATTCGAGATTCATCATATTATCGATGATAACAGGAAACTCCCATTTGTCATTGTCCCATGATTTTATACAACCGGTTACAGGATTAAAACGGGTGGCAAGGCTTTGCGCACCGGTCACAAGGACATCGCGGAACCTGGCCTCATCGGTAATCCTGTATGCATTCCCGAAACTGCAATAGAGCATGAATCCCAGGTCGTGGGTACCCGTATTGTTTTTTTCGGGCTCGACAAGCATCGTGCGGCGGATGGCAAATTCCCGGAGTTTTTCATCCCCCGAATACTCATACAGATACCATAAGGTACCCGGGTAAAACCCGGAACACCACCAGTCGGGACCACTTGTCAGGAGTTTGCCGTCTTTCCCTGTTGTCTTTGGCAACAAGGAATCAGGAAGGGCAGCTTCCAGTCCACGGTATTGTTCGACAGCAAAATTCAGCTGTTGATTGATAAAGTGTTTCAGATCCTTGTTTTTATTGCTGCAGGAAAACAATGTTGTGCTGAGCAGGAGAACTGAAAAAAAAGCGTTACGGGTCAACATGGGACTCTATTTTAGTTCATTTGTGTGCAATGCATGATCAATGGGAAATGACTGTCCCGACCAGGCTTTCCTGGCTGTCCAGTCGGTGAAGGAGGATGTCCAGAATTCATGGCCGGGTGGAAGACCGAGGGGCAGAAGCGCCTCACTGCAAAGATAAAGGCTGCCGGTGGAGATATAATTCTCTCCTATTTCGGGTTGTTTCCCGCAGAATCCGATCTGCAGCCAGCCTTTCTCATCGAAGGTCCCCGGCATGTCGGCCATCCGGTGGATGACTGCCGACATGGCTGTTTTTACCTGTCCGTGAGATACGTTTTCCGGCAGGTTTTCCATAAGGGCCATCTGAGCCAGCACCTGCAGGGCTCCGAAACGGTATGCCAGTGAGCGGCCGTAAGCCGGGTACGTTCCTTCCGGCGAGATCAGTCTCTCCTGTATCTCTGCATAACGCCGTGCCCGTTCAAGGACTATCTGGAACCATTCCTGCTTGGCCATCCCCTTCTTAGTCAGCACGGTACCCAGGTCAACAAGCATCGGATGGATCACATAGGCATTGTAATAATCCCAGTGATACTCAGGTCCGTCGCCGTAGGTCCCGTCGCCAACATACCATTCGTTGTGTTTATTGACGGCGTAGCTTATCCTCATCATATCGCCTTCACCATAAAATTCCATTAGCGCTGCTTCGACGAGAGCCGAAAAAAGAAGCCAGTTATTATATGCCGGGTTAGTCACCCTTGAGGAGATGAGGGCCTTTCGGAGATTTTCCTTTACTTCTTTTTCAAGGGGCCGGAAAAGAACATCCGGGGCCCTCAGCAATCCCTGCACCAGGAAGGCAGCATCAACGACCGGCTGGCGCCCCTCCGTAAAATTCATAAAATCGGGAGAGGCCGGGTCAACGGCATTTTTCATCGCCTTGTAGTAGTCCTTTAAAATAGTTTCCTGCAGATCTGCTTCCGTGGGTGAATCGATCCCTCCGCAGCCGAGCCATGGAGCAATACCGGCCATCAGCCGGCCGAAAGCTTCCAGGTGACTCACCTGCCGGCGTGAATCCTCAAATCCATCGCGGGATTCGACAGGCATATTCAACCGGAGCGTTCCCGCGGAAAGGTTCCTGAGAACTGGTCTGGCCAGGCGTTCCAACACACTCAGCCAATAGTTACGGCTTAAATCATCACTCCCCGGTATTTTCGCGAAGTAGCTTTCGTTGCTGGCGGTGTTTGTCCCGGATAAAAACCCGGGAAGCATTCCTGCCGCGGGCAGGGACATGAGAAATTTCCTGCGCTTCATAAATGGGATTTTTGCGAAAAATACTAAAAAAATTGCCGAAACGGGCCGAATTCCTTAACATTGTTACCTTTAACAAAATAACCCGACCATGGTACATAAACCTTCAGAGAACCGGTACGACCGGATGACATATAACCGCTGCGGCAAAAGCGGTGTCAGACTTCCCGCAATTTCACTTGGCCTCTGGCATAACTTCGGCGGAGTGGATATATTCGAGAATGGAAGGAATGTCATCCGCCATGCCTTTGATTCGGGGATCACCCATTTCGATCTTGCCAATAACTACGGCCCGCCCGCCGGTTCGGCCGAGGAGAATTTCGGCAGGATCCTTAAGGCTGATTTCGGTGCATACCGCGACCAGATGATCATCTCCAGCAAGGCGGGTTATTACATGTGGCCGGGACCCTACGGAGAATGGGGATCGCGTAAATACCTGGTATCGAGTCTCGATCAGAGCCTGAAGCGGATGGGACTCGAATATGTGGATATTTTCTACCATCACCGTCCCGATCCCGACACACCTCTCGAAGAAACGATGATGGCGCTCGATCACATCGTGCGGCAGGGTAAAGCGCTTTATGCCGGGATTTCCAATTACAGTGCAGAAAAGACGAGGGCCGCAGCAAAGATCCTGAATACACTGGGTACGCCCTGCCTTATCCATCAACCCAAATACTCCATGTTTGAACGGTGGGTGGAAGACGGACTGCTTGATGTGTTAGGGGAAGAAGGAATAGGCTGCATCCCGTTCTCCCCCCTTGCACAGGGAATGCTCACCGGTAAATACCTGGGAGGCATCCCTGAAGGCTCAAGAGCGAGCAAGGAACACAGCTTTCTCCATAAAGACCAGATCACAAAGGAAAAATTGGATAAGATCGGAAAGCTGAACACAATGGCAGCTGAAAGAGGCCAGTCCCTGGCACAAATGGCACTGGCCTGGATCCTGAGAGATCCGCGGATCACCTCCGTGCTCATTGGGGCAAGCAGTGCTGAGCAACTCGATGATAATCTTCAGATGCTCAATAACCGGAATTTTTCGGAGGATGAACTATTCCGTATCGAAGGCATTCTCAACAGCTGAAAATCATTTCTTTTTTTTCTCCCTGTAAAACCCTGCCGCAGCGGATATGTTAACCTATAAAATGTTGCCGGGAAACATGTGTTCCTGTTTCACTTGTTCAACTAACTGGATATAAAGACGCAAAATACCTTCCGATGAAAAAAAAATACAACTGGGGAATTCTGGGCCCGGGAAAAATAGCCCACCAGTTTGCTAAGGGCCTTTCCATCACCGAAAATGGGATATTGTATGCTGTGGGTTCGCGGGACAGCGGAAGAGCGGATGAATTTGCCATGGAATACGGGGCTATGGTCTCCTATGGCAATTACGACGATCTCATCCATGATGAAGATGTCGACATCATTTACATTGCAACGCCGCATCACCGTCATCATGAACTGAGCAAAAAATGCCTCGCGGCCGGTAAGGCGGTGCTCTGCGAAAAACCGGCAACCATGAATGCAGTACAATTCAAGGAAATAGCTGCACTGGCCCGGGAAAAGAAGGTTTTCTATATGGAAGCCCTCTGGACTCGTTTCATACCGGCCATGACCCGTGCCCTGGAATATATCCGTGATGGGCGTATCGGTGAAATCAAAGCCCTCCGGGCAGATTTCGGTTTTAAAACCGAGTATCATCCCTCCGGCCGTCTTTTCAACCCGGAGCTTGGCGGGGGAACGATTCTCGACATCGGTATTTACCCCATCTTCCTGAGTCTCCTGGTCCTGGGTGTCCCTGAAACCATCAGAGCCATACCGGTGATTGGGGAAACGGGTATCGATGAGAGTTGCAGCATGATCTTCGGCTATAAAAACGGCGCAATGGCCAGCCTGATGAGCACCTTCCTGGTCGATACGGATACATCGGCCGAGATCTGCGGCACCCGGGGAAGGATCCAAATCCACAGGAAATGGTTCAAACCTACAACACTCACCTTGTTCACGGATGGAGAGGAACCTGAGCATATCCGGCTGGATATCCGGAAGAACGGATATGAGTATGAGGCAGAGGAGGTAATGCGATGCCTGCGTGAGGGCAGGACCGAATCGGATATCGTTCCCCTTGATTTCAGCCTCAGCCTGATGGAATTGCTCGATGCCGTCAGAAAAGAAGCGGGGGTTAGTTATAAGGAGGATACGATGCCGGAATACCCCTAAATCCCCTGGGGACTTTGTGACTGTACTGGAATTTCCGGCTGACTACCCCTAAATCCCCTGAAGGGGACTTTGCGATACTTCAGGGTTTGAGAATAAAACATGGACCGGCGTCCTCCGCAATCGCGGGAGAGAAGATTCTGCTAACTTGAAGAGCTTCATCATCTTCATGACGTAAAAGTCCCCAGGGGATTTAGGGGTAGCCAGTGCAACCGCAAAATCCAGTATCCAAGCAAATATCCCTACGATCTTTTCGAAAGGACGTTTTCTTCGTATTCCCGGATTTCCTGTATGTAATCATGAGCCGGCGGCACATTGTTTTTCAGGCAGTGGTAATTCCAGACATCGGCAAAAGGCAGCATTTTGACCGCTTCAAGAAGGGCCAGTTTTTCGAACCCGTAACCTGCATTTTCATACTCCCGGATCTTTGTGGTTGGCTCCAGCAACGACTGGAGAAAACTAACCTGTGTTGAACGGGCGCCGATCACATAGGCTCCTACCCTGTTAATGCTGGCATCGAAGAAATCGAGACCTATATTCACCCGTCCAAGGGCATTGGCTCGTACGATCTCCCGGGTCATGGCGTGGAGCTGATCGTCGAGAATAATCACATGGTCGCTGTCCCAGCGGACGGGCCTGCTGAAATGGAACATGAGTTCATTGGAAAAGAGAAGAAGGGAGGAAACTTTATCGGCCACCAGTTCGGTAGGGTGAAAATGCCCCATATCGATGCAGATCATCTTGTTACGCGTAAGTCCGTATCCCATGTAGAACTCATGACTGCCTGTCACAAAGGCCTCACTGCCAATGCCGAAGAGCTTGGATTCCACCGAGTCGGCCATTTCCGAACCCGGATATTCGGTTTCAAAGATCTCATCGAGCGACCGGCGCAGGGTTTCCCTGTAATTGTAACGGTTTACCGTCAGATCTTTGGTACCGTCGGGGATCCAGATGTTGTGTACGCACCGGGAGCCGGTGCCTCTTCCCAGGAATGCGCTTATCTCACGGCATCTTTTTACATGTTCCACCCAGAATTTCCGGATATTCTCATCCGGGCTTGAAAGGGTAAATCCATCATTGGATTTCGGGTGTGAATACAGGGTGGAGTTGAAATCGAGCTTAACGCCGATGCCGTTAGCCCATTCAATCCATGAGTGAAAATGTGCGGGTTGGATCGCATCGCGGTCGGCGAAACTCCCGCCGAAATCACCATAACTGGCGTGCATATTGAACCGGTGTTTCCCGGGAAGCAGTTGGTACACTTTCTCCATATCGCTTCGAATCTCTTCGATATTGCGGGCCTTCCCGGGATAGTTTCCCGTAGCCTGTATGCCCCCGCCTGAAAGAGCCGCACCGGGTTTCTCCAGCCCTGCAACGTCATCCGTCTGCCAACAGTGAAGAGAGAGGGAGATCCCGCCGAGTTTTTCCATAGCTTTTTCTGTATCGACACCCAGTTCGGCATAACTTTCACGTGCGCTTTCATAGGCTTTTTCAATCCTGGTACTTTTGTCCATCATTTATATTTTTATGATTTAATCAGAAGCATGACTTCGATGAAAATGACTGGTTGATAATCAAATCTTTTTCATGACCTGGAGGAATTTACCATAGGCCTTTTCCCATTCCGCTACCTGCCTGGGTTCGTATATTTCGAGACGGAAAGAATTCCTCACCACTTCGCGGATTTCATCCAGCGATTTCAGGTAGCCCAGGGCAAAAGCCTGCATCAGGATATTTCCTGCTGCGGTTCCCTCGGCAGGTCCTGAGATCACAGGGAGACCCGTAACATTTGCAGTGAACTGGCACAGCATCTTGTTCTGGGTCCCGCCGCCGATGATGTGGATCTTCCGGATGGTTTTCCCGGATATCTCGTTGAGCTGATCCAGGACGTACCTGTATTTGAAAGCCAGGCCTTCAAGTATGATCCGGACATATTCCCCGATGGCCTGCGGCGGTTCCTGGCCGGTTTTCTGGCAGTAGTCGTCGATTGCCAGGGGCATATCTACGGGATTGTAGAACCCCATGTAATCCGGATCGATAAATCGCTGGAATGGTTCAGCCGTATTTCCGATCTCTACAAGCTCGTCATAGGATATCAACCTTCCGGACTTGGACCAGGATTTCCGGCATTGCTGCAGGAGCCACAGACCCATGATATTCTTCAGAAAACGGTAAGTCCCCGAGGCGCCGCCTTCGTTCGTGAAATTATATTCTGCGCTTTTGGCATTGATTACCGGAGTTCGATTCTCGACGCCCATGAGCGACCATGTACCCGAACTGATATAAGCCCAGTCATCTCCCTTGGCAGGCACGGCCACAATGGCTGAACCTGTGTCATGTGAACAAACGGCCACTACGGGTATGGGATTTATCCCCGCCTGCCGGGCTACAGATGGTTCCATCATCCCGATCACGGTGCCGGGATTTACGATATCGCTCATGATCGAAACGTCGATATCCAGAAGATTGAAAAGTTTCTTCTCCCAATTCCTGCTTATGGGATTGTAAAGTTGCGAAGTGGTTGCGAAGGTAAATTCCGATTTACGGATACCCGTAAGGAAGTAATTGAGGATATCGGGAATGAAAAGCAGGTTCTGCGCATTCTCAAGCGCAAAGTCACCCTTCTTTTTCATGGCATAGAGATGGAAAAGAGAATTGAAGGGTTGCATTGCTATTCCTGTCAGAATATAAATACTTCCGGCAGCCATTTTTTCAGTAAAAAAATCATTCATTCCCTGTACCGACTGCGGATCCCTGTATGCATAAGGGATCCTGCAGAGCGAGCCGTCGGCGGCAAGGAGACCGAAGTCGACTCCCCAGGTATCGATCCCGATGGATTCGGGTTTAATTTGATCCTCATTTTTACATATCCT
This sequence comes from uncultured Bacteroidales bacterium, assembly GCA_963771005.1. Lineage (GTDB taxonomy): Bacteria > Bacteroidota > Bacteroidia > Bacteroidales > DASQZK01. The sequence continues at coordinate 91,017 of CAVYRO010000002.1, read as the reverse complement.
GATAGAATTGAGGATCTCCTCATAGAAATAATAAATATTCCAGTAGAAGTGACCGTCAAGCTGGATCATGCCTGTCTGAAACCGGTGTATTTCCTCAAGGAAGAGATGCTTGTCCTCCAGGATACCTGCTACGGTGCGTCCGCTTTCCGCACCCAGATCAACCGCCAGAAAATGATTTACTCCCATATTTTCAGTTCTTTGGAATGATAGGCTGCTTTTAGTTCTTCCAGTTGGGCATCGGTAAGCCCTTCCGGCTCATATCCCGCCTGTTTCACCATGAAGAATATGCGGGCCGACTTGGAAAGGATGTCGATCATATCGAAGGCATCGAAGACGGTTTCCCCTACGGCGAATGCCCCGTGTTTCTCCCACATAACCACATTATGATCCGTTATCCGTTTCAGCGTGGCGTCAGCGATTTTAGTGGTACCGGGGAGAATATAAGGAATAAGGGCCAGACCGTTGGGCACGAATACCACCGATTCGGGATGCATACCCCATAGTAGCTTATTCAGGCTCACTTCCTCCTGGAATTCCGGGATCTGGGTAAGGGCAACCAATTCGTTGGGATGGGTATGAACTACCGCGCGGTTGGGCGACTCTGTCTTCACCAGGATATCATGGATGGCAAGATGGGTGGGTAACTCGGATGTAGGACGAAAATCGTACAAATTCTTCTTGTTCTTCGAAATGATATGATAGCTGTTCCCCTGTTGGTTCATTTTAATGATACAGGCATTTTTCATCGGATTCCGGGCGAGATCGCGCATTCTTTTCCCGGTGCCCGTCACAAAAAAATATCCGTCACCTATGGAAGGATACGAAGTTGTTAATTCGAACACGGGGTACCGGTCCATTTCACTGATCTCAGCGTTTACAAGCTCGGTGAGGTTGACCGATATATTACCGGCGTTTCGCTCGGCCCATCCTCTTTGCCAGAGATATTGCGCCAGTTCGGCCACTTCCAGTATCTTTTTCTGGATCGTTTTGTTTGTTAAAATTGCTTCTTTCATGTTGCAATCAAATGTTCAGGGCGCCCGGTCCCCGGATGAGACCGGCTTATGGTAATGGGTCGCATCCGTTTCAATATGCCGGGATCAACAGGATGAAGGAAGATCAACGAAATCTGTCCGCAGAACAGGTCCGATCCTCCAAAACCCCTGTAAAAATAGGGAAATATCTGAAATAATCAGCGTATCCGGATGAAAACAGTATCCCGGGATCTTAAAAAATTCCATATACTGCCTGGTCTGTTGTATTGCAGAAAATAGAGGAATAAATATGGAAATTTTGCCTGTTGGTCTCGAATCTCCGTTCGAGATGCAACACGGGATCACCCAGGCCTATACCCAGGAATCCGGCTACACTGCTGCCGGATTTTATTGCCCGCAGTTTCTGTTCCCCTCCCTTGATCTCGATACGATATGCCGAACGGAGAATGTCAAAAAGGGATTTGTTCTCAAAATTACGGCTTGTAAACCGGGGCAGGTTGATATTCGGGATGTAGTTGATATCATAGAAAATCGGTTTTTCATTGAAATACCGAAGCCTTTCCATGTAAATGCATCCTGCCGCCCTCTCATTCGGATTCAGACTGAACATAAAATCTTCATCCCATGACTGTGCCCGGGGCTTCACAAGGATATCCGATCGCAGGTTCCCCGCGCCCAGCGCCGATGTGGTTCCGGCGATGGAAAGGATCCCGATCCCCTTAGGCAGTTTATGCACTATGCTTCCCTTACCCTGGTGTTTGCTGATAAATCCCTCGTTGACCAGGGCATCCAGCGCATGCCTTACGGTTGGCCGGGTCAGGCTGTGGACTGCGCAAAGTTCATTCTCCGAGGGAAGAATGTCGTCTTCCTTATAAAACCCGTCCACGATCTGTTTTCGTAACAATTCGTACAACTGCCTGTAATGAGGTATTTTCCGGCTGTTTCCGGCCATAATGTTTCCCTGGTTTGATTTTTTATGCCTTTCATGGTAAAAATAAATTATTTTACTTGTAAATACAAGTTAATAATCGTATTTTTACAAACTTTTATGTTTATTCATATATATAAAGGAATCTACAGTCTCAGTTGAATAAACATATCAAGACAAGTTGATTGAAATCAGGAAAATTCATGCAAGTAAATTATTGAGCACTATGGCTGAAGCAGTATTTATGCCCAAGCAGGGTCAATCCGTGGAAAGTTGTATCATCACCCAATGGTATAAAAAGGAAGGCGACAAGGTGGAAACCGGCGACCTGCTCTTTGCGTACGAAACGGATAAGGCGGCTTTCGAGGAAGAGGCCAGGACTGGCGGCACCCTTCTCCGCATCTTTTTCCAGGAGGGGGATGAAGTACAGGTACTTTCCAATGTTGCCGTCATCGGGAATGCGGGCGAGGATATCTCCTCTTTCAGTCCCTCCGCAGACGCACAGCCCGTGGAAGTTCCCGGGGAAGTTCCCGGGGAATCTCCGGCATCCTCACAGGAGGCTCCTCCCCTTCTGAAAGAGGAACACGTTCCCGGTAAGAAATTAAAGATCTCCCCCCGTGCCCGCAACATGGCTGGCGAACATTCCATCGACCTTTCCGGTTTGCCGGGCACCGGACCGAATGGGAGGATCATTGCCCGGGATATCGAGAATTACCTTAAAGGTAGAAAGGTGCAGGCTTCCACCGCAAATAAGCCGGAACCGGCATATGAGTATCCTTCCTTTGCCGGAGACGGAAATGATTCCACCACCAAAGCGCTGACGAACATCCGGAAGATCATCGCCCGCAATATGCAGGCATCGTTGCAGAATTCGGCGCAGCTCACGCATCATCTCAGTGCCGACGCCCGGAAGATCCTCGCTTTACGGAAGGAGGTGAAAAAACGTTCCGGCAGTGAAAATATTCCGGATATAACCCTGAACGATATGGTTTGCTATGCCGTCGTTCGCACGCTGCTGAAGATGCCTGCGATCAACTCCCATTTCCTCGGTGATCAAATAAAAGAGTTCAGCAAAGTACACCTGGGAATAGCCGTTGACACCGAAAGGGGTTTGATGGTACCCGTATTGCGAAATGCCGATGATCTCAGCCTCCGCGGACTATGCGGCCATATTAAAAATCTGGCCTCTGCATGCCGGAATGGGAAAATTGATCCGGAACTGCTGAAAAGCGGCGCTGGTACATTCACCGTTTCCAACCTGGGAGCTTATGGTATCGAGATGTTCACCCCGGTGCTCAATCTGCCGCAGGCCGGCATCCTGGGCGTGAATACAATTATCTGGCGCCCTTCCGACCTGGGTGATGGCAGCATCGGTTTCATCCCCGTGATCGGTTTGTCGCTGACCTATGATCACAGGGCCATTGACGGTGCACCTGCATCAGCTTTTCTGAAGGAACTCGCAGCCCGGATCGCAAATTTTGACGCGGGTATCGACTGAACCTGCGAAGACCATATTTCCTGTTGTTGAAAGTATATATTCGTAATTAAAAAACAAGATAAAAATGCCTAAGTCACAATTTATTGACCCTTCCCTGGTACGAAAGAAAAGTGAGATCACATTCGGGACCATTCCGGTCAACCAGTATACGCGGACACTTAGAGAGGAAAAGAAGAACTTCACGGAAGGTCAGCTTCTTGGAATTTACAGGGATATGCTTATTATCCGCGAATTCGAGACCATGCTCAACCTGATCAAAACCGCGGGGGAATACCAGGGCATGAAGTATAATCATCCGGGTCCCGCCCATCTTTCCCTGGGACAGGAAGCCTCGGCCGTGGGGATGGCATTCAATTTAAGCGTGGAGGATTATATTTTCGGTTCTCACCGTTCGCACGGTGAGATCCTGGCAAAGGGCATGAGTGCTATCCACCAGCTTGAAGATGACCGGCTCATGACGATCATGAAGTCGCATTTCGACGGGGCAATTCTCAGGGTTATCGAAAAAAATTTCAGCGGAAATGTGAAAGAACTGGCTGTCGATTTCCTTCTTTACGGAACGCTTGCCGAGATATTCGCCCGTGAAACCGGTTTCAACCGCGGCCTGGGCGGTTCCATGCATGCATTCTTCACTCCTTTCGGCGTTTACCCGAACAATGCCATCGTGGGCGGTTCCGGGGATATTGCTGTCGGGGCGGCCCTCTATAAGAAAGTCAATAAAAAAGAAGGGATCATTGTTGCCAATATCGGCGATGCCTCCATGGGATGCGGTCCGGTGTGGGAAGGTATAACCTTTGCCTCAATGGACCAGTTCAAAAAATTGTGGCAGGGTGATTTCAAAGGCGGGCTTCCCATCATCTTCAACTTCATGAATAACCAGTACGGGATGGGCGGACAGACGCAGGGTGAAACCATGGGTTACGACATTCTTGCCCGGGTTGGAGCCGGCGTTAATCCTGAGATGATGCACGCCGAACGGATTGACGGATACAATCCGCTGGCAGTGATCGATGCATTTAAAAGAAAGAAGAAAGTTCTCGAAGAAAAGAACGGACCTGTCCTTCTCGACACCCTCACCTACCGTTTTACAGGCCATTCACCCTCCGATGCCTCTTCCTACCGCTCGAAAGAAGAAATTGATGCCTGGCAGCAGGTGGATTCCCTGGCATCGTATGCCAGAGACCTGCTTGAGGAGGGCATTATCGACGAGGCGAAACTCTCCGGGCTGCAGGATGAGGTTACCGGCCTGGTCAAAAAGGCCATGGCCCTGGCCATTGATGACAGTGTCTCTCCCCGCATGGATCTCACCGGCGATCCCGGGATCATTGGCCGGATGATGTTCTCCAACGCATCGGTCGATAAAATGGAAGACCGTGAGCCGGAAATCCTGATGCCCCTTGAGGAAAATCCGCGGGTGAAACAGATCCGGACGAGGGAACGGTTCGCCTTTGACAAAGACGGCAAGTCTGTATCAAAGATCAAGACTTTCCAGCTGAGGGATGGAATATTCGAGGCCGTCATCGACCGTTTTTACAAAGATCCCACCCTTATCGCCTATGGCGAAGAGAACCGGGACTGGGGCGGTGCATTTGCCGTATACCGCGGATTGACGGAGGCCCTCCCCTATAACAGGTTGTTCAACTCGCCCATTTCCGAAGGCGCCATTGTAGGTACGGCCATCGGTTACGGCATGTGCGGAGGAAGGGTCGTGGCAGAGATCATGTACTGTGATTTTCTGGGTCGATCCGGCGACGAGGTCTTCAACCAGCTTCCCAAATGGCAGGCGATGAGCGGAAATATAATCCGGATGCCGGTTGTGATACGCGTTTCGGTGGGCTCAAAATACGGAGCCCAGCATTCCCAGGACTGGACCTCCCTGGTGGCCCATATCCCCGGCCTCAAAGTTGTTTTCCCGGCTACGCCTTATGATGCCAAAGGACTTATGAATTCGGCGCTCCAGGGAACCGATCCCGTGATCTTCTTTGAGAGTCAGCGTATTTATGACATTGGAGAACAATTTCATGAGGGGGGAGTCCCCGAAGAATATTATGAGATCCCGCTCGGTGAGCCTGATATCAAACGGAAAGGAAATGATGTAACCATCCTCAGTATAGGAGCAACGCTTTACAGGGCTCTTGAAGCTGCCGGCCTGTTGCAGGAAAAGTACGGGCTTTCAGCCGAGATCGTCGATGCAAGATCACTGGTGCCTTTCAATTACGACCTCGTCATTGAATCGGTGAAAAAAACCGGAAGGATTGTTATTACCGGCGACGCCACTGCCAGAGGTTCCTTCCTGAAGGATCTCGCAGGGACGGTGACCGAACTGGCCTTCGATTATCTCGATGCCCCCCCGGTAGTAGTGGGATCGAGGAACTGGATCACTCCGGCACATGAGCTGGAGAACTATTTCTTCCCGCAGGCGGAATGGATCATCGACGCCATTCACCAGAAGATCCTCCCGTTGAAAGGACATATCTCAAAAAATGATTTCAGCAACGAAATGCTCAAGGAGAGAAGCAAAAACGGAGTATAGGAATAAGCAGCGGTTTTAACCAAACCGGATAATCTTAATCCCGGAACGGCAGATGAGGCCTTCCGGGATTTTTCATTGGAATGTATTAATTTACCTTCTCACATATGGGGTTGCCCCAGGAGTTTTAAAATAACCTGCCAGCCTCTCCAGTGTTTTTGCAGCTATTTCAATTTGATCCCGGGCCTCATCCCAGTTGCCCTCTTCAATAGCTTCACGGATCCCCGGCATGGTCTTGACCGAATAACCGGTATAGTAGCCCGGTGCATACAGGATATGTTTATACCAGGGGCGTCGTGGCAGTCCATCTTCATTTAACAACTGCTGTTCCGCACGGTAGAGGGCGCTGTTGAAGGCGGCAGTAACGGTGCCTTCTTCTGTATTTTTTTCGCAGGCCGAACGCAGGCTGTCCACGCTTGTTTTCAGCAGAGCCAAGGCATTTTGCAGGGGTGAAAAATCAAGGAAGGGAACTTCAGGGACGGTTTCCGGAACAGCATAACCTTTGGTGGGATCCTGGCCTGTTTCATAACCCCCTGCGCGTATGATGCGGTTTTCCAGATTCGACTTTTCCCGTTTATTTTCAAGTAGCGATATCAGTTCCTCTGAATACCTTTCGATCGTGGTATATAAATGTGTGAAGTCAAAAGGCAGTTCATCGGCTTCCGACATCCTGAGAACCGCATGGCCGATCGTTTCGGCGAGGGCGATGCCGTATTGAAAACCAGGGTCGTAGAATTTCACGTAGAAATCATAAGAATCATATATCGAATGATATTCACCTCCGCCTCCTTCGCCTCCGTAACCCAGGTTTAAAGACGGTATACCCGCATGCTGGATAAAAGCGGAATAGTCGGAGCCGGATCCCATTCCGTCGAGCTTCATATCATCCCGGTCCCAGACAGCTTTCCGGGATTCGGTATTACCGGCGGTAATGGCATCATGATCTTTGTTTCGCTGGAAAACGGTCACTCCAGTCTGCGGGTCGGTCACATCTTTCGCAATTTCATCTACAAATGGTTCGAGCGCGTGCGAACCCTCGGCATAAAGAAAACCCCTTCCGTTGGAATCTGAATTTATATAGACGACCGCTTTTTCTTTCAGCTCTTTCTCGTGTTCTTCCACCCATTCCGTCGAACCAAGAAGTCCGGGCTCCTCCCCGTCCCATACACAGTAAACGATCGTCCTTGCCGGACGCCACCCGGTTTTCAGCAGGTTTCCGATCGACCGGGCTTCCTCCAGCAATGCGGCTTCGCCGCTGACCGGGTCATTAGCCCCGTTCACCCAGGCGTCCTGGTGATTCCCCCGGATGATCCATTGATCCGGAAATTCTGAACCTGGGATCTTTGCGATCACGTCGTAGCAGGGAACGATATCCCATTTGAAGGCCAATTTTAAATGGACCGTTGATTTTCCGGGACCCGTATGATAGGCGAAAGGAAGTCCGCCGTGCCATCCCACAGGTACCACAGGACCTCCAAGGTCCTTCAGCAGGGGTTCCGCATCATGATAGCTGATGGGAAGAACGGGGATCTTCAGGAGACTAAGCGCTTCGGAGCGATCGAGCCTTTCAGCATCCTTCGTAGCTCCCTTGCCCGGTGTAAGCGGGTCGCCGGGAAAGACGCACATATCCAGCACCGAACCCCGTTGTACGCCATATTCATTTTTAAAGGGGCCTTCGGGGTAAACGTCCCCCCTGAAATAGCCGTCGTCACCCGGGTCGCTGTATATGATGCAACCAACTGCACCGTGTTCCTGGGCTACTTTTGGTTTTATCCCTCTCCAGCTGTGCCCGTATTTTGCAATGACAATTTTTCCCTTTACATCGATACCGAGCTTATCGAGGATATCGTAATCTTCGGGAAGGCCGTAATTTACGAACACAAGTTCGGCAGTTACATCCCCGTCGGCACTGTAGGCATTATATGTGGGCAGTTGCCCGGATTGGCCCGAGGTAGCATCTTCCTTAAGCACGGGTTCCTGTAAAACGGCTTTATATTTACCCGGAGAGATCATTTCCAGTAGCCGGGTTTCCGGAACGGGGAACAATACATGGAACGTCTCAATTTGGGCATCCCATCCCCATTCCCTGAAAAGTCCCAGTACGTATTCGGCATTTTCCTTATCCGCTTTGGAACTCAGATGATGGGGTTTATCCGAAAGCCTCTTTATGTAGTTACCTATGCTTTCCGCATTCAGTCCCTCGTCAAACTTTAATTCCAGATCCCTTTGATTATCCTGGTTTTCCGCATAGAATCCCTTGATCCCGGTAGTCTGGGTCATTGCAGACTGGAAGACTAAGGTCAGGAAAATGATGATGGCACTATTTTTCATACCCTGTAATTTATGGAGTTATGGAGTTATTATGGAGTTATGGAGTTATGGAGTTACTTGTTCTTTCCATAAAAATGATTCTATCAGCTTGTTCAAAGTATTTTATGTTTAGAACGTTGAAAGGTTCTGAAAATAGCAGGAATCTATTAGTCAGCTAAAAGCCAGGATAAAAGAGGCAACCCGGAAAAACATCCCGATGTCTTTTGATAAAGAGATATAGAAGATCATTAGCCCGGCCGGAGGTTTCAGTCTATTAGGTTTGGTTAGTCCGCTGCATTGTCCATAACCTTCGGCGATAACCGTAGTTGCCGACATTCGGAGACGAAAACTGTAAATCGAAAACGTAGACAATTAAATACCCCGACCACCAAATATCCATTATTCAGGTAATTACGGTCACCGCATTTTGTGCACTGCCCATTATTCATATAATAGTTTAGCTATCTCATCTTTTAACTTGGGTAAATGATTAATCACAATACTCCAGATCAAGTCATCTGATATTTTATCGTAGCCGTGAATTATCCTGTTACGCGTTCCAATAATCTTCTCGACATTGCTAAGCCTGAAATTTTTATCCTTTTTGTAAATCCTGTTAACTGCTTCTCCTATTATCTCCAAATTACGTTCAATCGCACGCTTTGTTTTTGTGTCAGATATATATTCCTCAAAAATTCTTGGTCTGTTATCATAGTAGCTATCAATCTCTTTGATCGATTGTAGAATATCATACAACCACGTGTTGATATCACTATTCATAAATTAATTGTTTTGACGAGTCGATAGATTGACGTAGGTAGGGATTTTTTACGGCTTTATCCTCAAGCAAATCAATTTGCCTTTTTAATAAATGTTCAAGTGCATTTTTAAAAGCAAAGTAATTATCAGCATAATCATATAAATCCATGTCGGCAAAGTCTACAAGAAAGTCAATGTCGCTGGATTTTTTAAAGTTATCCGTCAATATAGAACCAAAGACAAATAATTTAGCAACTCTATGTTGGTTACATAATGATCTTATTTTATCGATATTTTTTTCGACTATGCTCATAATCCAAAAATACAAACTTTTTTGCTATTTAGGAAAAGCCATGGCTTAGGGTTTCACCTTGGGTTGTGCACATCGTCTGAATATGTTCACCTTTAGAAAATATATTTTCTGTGTCGCCCTTAAATATGAACATATCATTCCAATTCGGGCGGATTTGTTTATACACTTACAATTCCCATTTCATCCTGCAAACACGGATAAGTAAATTTATAAAATTTCACTTCAAGTATCCGTTTACCTGTTCACAAAATTCCTTAACAGCTTCTATTTAAAGTTTTTTCTTCTTCATTGAAGGTTGCCCGTCCCGCATTCTGCTCACATTTTTCAAGGGGGCACTTTTGAATATCGAAGGTGGTCATAAAACTGTTCAGCAGGCCGCCATGATTTATTATTTCCCGGGAACAGGCAAGATCAACAATATAGAGGCCATCAACAGACTAAAAAAGGTTCTTATCCATGATTACCCAGTACATAAACCCCAAGATCTCCTTCCAGAAAATCCGTTCCCCTTTCGCCTTTCACCTTTTCGTCTTATCCTTTCGCCTTTCGCCTTTTCGTCTTATCCTTTCGCCTTTCGCCTTTCATCTTTCACCTTGAAACTTCATCCGCAAAATCAAGAAACTGCACCCAGTCGTACGCCTTGAGGTCATGTCCTTCCGAACGGATGTGATAACCCACTATTCCGTCTTTGAGCGGGAAATTGACCACCGGCGGAGTTTTTGAAGGCAGACCGTGAAGGCCGTATAAATTGTAGACTTCCCCGGCATACCATCCGGAAAGGTATTCGCCCACCGGATCGGCCCAGTCGTCTTCCACGGCGCTTGCAATATAGACCGGACGCGGAGCTATGAGGGCTATCAGCATATGCTGGTCGAAAGGGAGGTCCTCTTCCCTGTCGTTATACTTCTTGAAATTATCACAGAACCAATGCGGGAAACTGTCGTTGATCCTCTTCACCGTTTCCCCGTGTTTACGGCAGGAAAGGGCCGCCCCGCCACACCCCGAACTGTTGGAGATCACCAGGGCGAACCGCTGATCAACGGCTCCTGCCCAAAGGGAGGTTTTCCCCAGCCGCGAATGTCCCATTACGGCAACACGGGATGCATCGAAAACGGGATCGCTCTCAAAATAATCCATGGCTTTCGAAAGCCCAAAAGCCCATGCTGCGATGGAACCTCCCTCGTTCGCATTATGCACCGTATCTTCCGCGGTGTAAAAAAACTGATGGAGTCCGTTGTGAAATCCATCGTCGAAGTCCGGGTCCAGGTCGCCGTAATAGATCGTTGCAAGGCCATAACCGCGTGAGACAATATATTCGACAGGCCAACGCGAAACCCTGACTCCACGGGATTCTTCCGTAGCCCTGTGATCGGTAATATGAAAATCCCCGGCGTTCATGATCCAGGAATCCGGCATGATGATGGCGGGATCAGGGTGAATGGTCTGGTTCCCGTAAAAGTTCATGCCGAGGAATACCGGGCATTTCCCGGTAAGACCTGCAGGATAATAGATCAGCATCACATAGCTCATCGATTTTCCTGTACGCTCATTCCGGATTTGAAATTCAACCTGCTTTCTCCCCGCCAGGCCTCCCAGGGCTTGATCACTCTGTTCAGCCACCTTCCAGGTGATCTTCGTACCGGGTGCCAGGGGCACATTCCCGTACATCTGTTCGGTGAACATGGCCAGGATCTCCGGTCTCCGGCTGTTCTCCCATTGTTCCGTTGAAGTGACTTTTTTTCCGGCAACAGTTACAAGAGGATCAGGCAGGTTGCAAACCGGATCCTGAGCTAAAATGCCGGCGGTCAGTGCCAGGCAGAAATAGATAACGAAAGACAGTCTTTTCATGGTTCTATTTTTAGGTTGCATAAATATACGGGTTTAATGGGAATAATGGTTTTTTTGCATATGGTGATTCTTTATCGTTGGGGGGACCCGTGTCGTTCGGGGGACCCGCACGATGAACATCATCGATAAATGAATCCCCCCATTCACGATTCAACATACAACCGATAATATCTCCTGATCTTTTCCATCTTTTCACCCGGCCGGGTCTCATAATAGGTTCCCCCGAGATAGAAACAGGCAAAACCTCCCGACGCCATACCCCAGGCAACTGCATCCCGGAGATCGGGTTTTGTGATTCCTCTTCTGAGTTGCTCCGCAACAGCGTAGATCACCCCACCCGTAAAATTGTCACCGCATCCCGTTGTATCTCCCCGGAGCTCTGAATCCCGCAGTTCCCGGAGAATGGTTTCAGAAACGGGGAATTCACCGTTTATCCCGTCCCTGAAAATTTTACCAGAGGCGCGAACCCTTGCGGGACGCACGCCGTCGGTGATAATTATACCTGCCGTTCCTTCCGTATAAAAATAATCAATGGCATCGCCAATTGTTCCGGTTCCGCTGATCTTGAGAGCTTCTTCCCTGTCCATGATCAACAGATCGATATTCCTCAGGGAACCCAGCTTCCCAAGGGGCCAGGGTTTGCCCGGACCCGATCTCTGGCTGCGAAAATCATAGACTGTATTGACAATGGTAAAAGCACCCCGTTTTTTGGCTTCCCCGAGCAGGATGTCCAGTTTATCATGTATTGCCGGAACAAGTGCCGTTCCGCCGAAAACGACAATGCCCGCATCATAAAAGGATGGCCCGGGAATGTCCAATCCCCAGGCTGCCCCGATGTGATTGATGAAGATCCTTTCCCCATGTCCGCCATCATATCCGGGATCGGAGAGTACATGCGTGAAAGGTGTGGAGGAGGATAATGTCGTAAGATACCGGTCCGACAAGGGTGTAGCGGACAAAAGTCTTTTCAGGTTGAATGCGACACTGTCATTCCCGGCAGCCCCGTAAAAACGTATGCCATTGTCATGTCCGGCAAGCTGGGCAGCGTGGATCATTGCAACGATCCCCGGACCCCCGATATTCATGGCATCGGGTTCCCTGCCGCCCGTAATGCCGGCAATGATGTCCGTATAAGGCTGCCCGGCAAAACGTTCGAGCTCTTCGGTAAATACAAGTTTCCCCGGAATGAGGCCCCCGTCACCTTCATTTAGTGAAAGATACGGTAAGATACCGTCACCCGAAAAAGCGATCCCATTGTACAAATAGTCCATCAGGGAACAACCGGTACAGGATATGTTCAGTTTTGACATCAGAGATATTTTGGATAATCGGAGACCAGGAGGTGCAAAGGAGCTTCATCCTCTTCGATGTCCGGGAAACGGCCGGAACCGTCAAGGAAGAGATTGTCCTTACGGTCGTCATTGACGCTGCTTACCTCACCCACCAGGATTTTTCCATGGCCGGGTTCTCCCCAGAAACGATGGTACATCATGGGTTCAAGGCAGATGCTCTCGCCGGGAGTCAGCATAATCGAAGATCCGGCTGGAATTATCCTCTCCAGCCCGTCGGTGGAGACTTTAACATCGGTGAAAGTAAGTTTTTCGTCGTTCCCGGAATTGAATAATTCGATCACGAGGTTTCCCCCTCCCCGGTTAATAATGTCCTCCATCTTTTTCCTGTGAAAATGCATAGGGGTTTCCTGCAATTCCCCCACGATCATGATCTTTTCAGCATACCTTTTCCGGTCCGATTTCAGTTTTCCGTTTCTCAGTGTGAAGAGCAGGAGGCCTTTTCTGTGAAAATTGCCGCTGCCAAAATCCGTAAGATCCCAGCCGAGCATGTTCCTTACGATCCCGGAAACCTCCTTTTTCCTTCCTTTCCACTGTTCCGGCTCCCATATGGCCCATGGCGGGAGATAAAAATTATTTTCAGCAAAGAAAACTTTTGCCCCGGCTATCTGCCTGTTGATTTCGGATCTTAGCATAAGACTTTTATTGTAAAAATAAACATAATACACAGACTGACAAACGGAAGTCAATCTGCAACAGAAAGAAGCTGTAATCTCAAATATTTCATTACCTATAAAAATCCTTTCAAATTGAAATTTCCCTTCGACTTCGTATTTCGACGGCGCTCAGCAGGATCCCCGGGGACTTGTAAAAGGCATCCACGGCCCAATTGACAGGAGTGGAAAAAGGTCTTATATTTAAACTCTGAAGCGGCGCAATTGTTAACGTGTTATGAATGATAAGATCCTTTACATCAAAAATATGGTTTGCGACCGTTGCATCCGTACGGTGAAGGATGAACTGTCAAAGATTGGATTTGAGATCGAAGATATAAGCCTGGGATCGGTAATACTGAAAGTCCCTCCCTCCGGCGAACAGATTTCAAAGGCAGTTCCTGCACTGGAAGATAACGGTTTCGAGCTGATCAGGGACAGGCAGGAAGTGATCATTGAAAAGATCAAGGCCGCCGTTGTGGAGCTTGTGCATTATTCAGATGATGCCCTTGCCCGGGTCAATCTTTCCGATTATCTTGCCCGGCGGTTTGATCTAAGTTACAAACACCTGAGCAGCCTTTTTTCCGCCAGGGAAAATATGACCCTCGAAAAATATTATATCTACCAAAAAATCGAGCGCGCCAAAGAATTGCTGGAGTACGGCGATCTGAACCTGAGTGAGATCGCCTTTAAGCTCGGTTACAGCAGCGTACAGCATTTTTCGGCCCAGTTTAAAAAGATCACCGGGATCACTCCTTCCAATTACAACCGCCAGGGTGATATCGGCCGCGTCTCGCTTGACAGAATATAAGATTTATGGGAATTTTATAAGAATCCGGTATAATTTTATAAATCATCTTATCACAATAAAATCTATATTTGCGAGGTTATTAATCCTGATGATAAAGAAAATTTCACATATCATCCTTTCATTTTTCCTTCTGATCGCCACGATGGGGGTCACCTTAAATGCCCATTACTGTGGCGGAAAGATGCAGAGTCTGGAACTTTCTTCCTCCGGACATCACTGTTGTGGAGGCAATTCCTGCAACCATTGCGAAAATCACCAGATAACATATAAGATCAACGGCAATTATCTCCTTTCTGCGAATACCTTTGGCAGTCAGACCATGCCTGTTTTTGATCTTTTCGGCATGAAGACCGATTTGTTCTTCACCAGCCCCTTTGCTTCCCCGCTTGCCGGTAATGCAGGGCTCTATTTCCAGGATTTTCATTCCCCGCCACCGGGTCCGGAGTTAACCCGGTCCTTCCGTTGCTGATCCGTTAATTATTCGAAAATACCGGCCTTCTATGGCAGCCGGCGTGCAATGATCATGTCTTTCTGAGACATTTTCCGCATGTTGGGCTTTTTATCCTGTCCGGATAATCAGAATCTAACGGATCAAAATAAAATGTTGAATAAAATCATAAAGTTTTTTCTCGAGAACAAACTCGTAACCACCCTTGCACTGATCTCCTTTGTTTTATGGGGAATTGCAACGGCACCCTTCAATTGGAAAACGGGAATCCTTCCGCGCGATCCCGTTCCTGTCGATGCCATACCCGACATTGGCGAGAATCAACAGATCGTTTATACGGAATGGAACGGGCGATCACCGCAGGATATCGAGGACCAGGTGACCTATCCTTTGACGACAGCCCTGCTTGGGATCCCGGGGGTAAAGACCATACGCAGCAGTTCAATATTCGGCTTTTCGAGTATTTACATCATTTTTGACGAGAAGATCGAATTTTACTGGAGCCGCACACGGATCCTGGAAAAGCTGAATTCTCTGCCTTCCGGAACGCTTCCGGATGGTGTGACCCCGGCACTGGGACCTGATGCCACAGCGCTCGGGCAGATCTACTGGTACACCCTGGAAGGACGGGATAAGAACGGGAAACCTGCGGGCGGCTGGGATCCTGAAGAACTGCGAACCATCCAGGATTTCTACGTAAAGTACGGGCTTTCCTCTGCCAAAGGAGTTTCCGAAGTGGCCTCCGTCGGCGGATTTATCAGGGAATACCAGGTCGATATCGATCCCGATGCCATGAAAGCCAACCGGGTGAATGTAGCACAGATCATGAAGGCGGTTAAGAACAGTAACCTGGATATCGGCGCCCGCACCATTGAATATAATAAGGCCGAGTACATGATCCGTGCTCTCGGATATGTGAAAACCCTCGATGATATTGAAGAAAGCGTGATCGCCGTAAACGATAACGTGCCGGTGCGGATCAGCGATGTGGCAAAGGTCAATTTCGGCCCGGCCACACGACGGGGCGGACTCGATAAAGGAGGATCCGAAGCGGTTGGCGGTGTTGTTGTCGCCCGGTACGGATCAAATCCCATGGAAACAATAAGCCATATCAAGGAAAAGATTGGGGAGATTTCCCCCGGGCTTCCTTCAAAAACTCTGGCCGACGGAACGGTTTCAAAAGTTACCATCGTTCCCTTTTACGACCGTTCAGGTTTGATCCGGGAAACGCTCGGAACCCTGGAATCAGCGCTGACCCATGAAATTCTCATAAGCATTATCGTAGTTCTCATGCTGGTGCTGAACCTGGGAGCATCTATTCTTATTTCGAGCCTGCTGCCCATCGGCGTTCTCATGACTTTCATCGTGATGCGCAAATTCGGGGTGGATGCCAACGTTGTCGCTCTGTCGGGTATTGCCATTGCCATCGGGGTAATGGTGGATGTAGGTATCGTTTTTACCGAGAACATCGTACGTCATCTTGAAATGCCCGTCAACCGGGGAGCCCGTGGGAAGAGACTCATGAACGTCATTTACGAATCCACCACCGAGGTTGCATCGGCTGTCATGACAGCCCTGGCTACGACTATCATCAGTTTTCTTCCTGTGTTCGCCATGCAGGCGGCGGAAGGTAAATTGTTCCGGCCCCTGGCATTTACAAAGACTTTTGCCATCCTCTCATCCCTGGTTATCGGCATCATGATCATCCCTTCCATGGCCCACCTCTTTTTTTCGATACGGTTTGACAGGAAGAGTGTGAAAAGGATATGGAACGGTATCCTGATCATCCTCGGTACCGTGCTGGCCTTTGCACTTCATTCCTGGCTGGCGCTGGCCATATCCGCTTTCGGGATCAATAATCTGTTATCATCCCGGTGGCCGGAACGAAGAAAAAACTTTCCCCAATATATCGGCATAGGCATAACTCTCGCCGTCATTCTCTATTTCCTGACCACCGAATGGATGCCACTGGGCGCAGCCAACAGCCTGCTCACAAACCTCCTTTTTGCAGTGGCTGTCATCGGTGCCGTGCTCGGCACACTCATGACTATTGTTCACTTTTACGGTCCTATCCTGAAATGGTGTCTCTCGCATAAATGGCAATTCCTGAGCATCCCCGGCATCGTAGTCTTCCTGGGCATCATGTCCTGGCAGGGCACCCACCGGGTATTCAGTTTCCTTCCCGCAAAAATAAAAAACACCGAAGCCTGGAATTTTATGGACCGTACATTTCCCGGCACAGGAAAAGAATTTATGCCGGCCCTTGATGAGGGTTCCTTTCTTCTGATGCCCACAACAATGCCACATTCCGGAGTAGATGAAAATACGGAGGTCATCCGGTCGATCGACAAAAGGGTCAATGCCATTCCCGAGGTCGGGAGTGTTGTCGGAAAATGGGGAAGGGTAAATTCCGCCCTGGACCCCGCTCCCATCTCCATGTTCGAGAATATCATCAATTATAAACCGGAATATATGCTGGATGAAAACGGGAACCGCGTCCGCTTCAGCGTTGACAGGGAGGGTAAATTCAAGCTTAAAAACGGTGGAACCGTCGATTCTTCGGAAGATACCTACCACAATCTAACAGCAGGGGAACTTATCCCCGACAAGCACGGCGAATATTTCCGGCAATGGAGAAAAGAGATAAAATCACCTGCTGATATCTGGGACCGCATCACGGAGGCTTCAACTTACCCGGGGCTCACCTCGGCACAAAAACTTCAGCCTATACAGACCCGATTGGTCATGTTGCAGACCGGCATGCGGGCTCCCATGGGTATAAAAGTTTTCGGTCCGAACCTGGAATCCATCGAAAAAACTGGATTTCTGCTGGAAAACTTCCTGCAGCAGGTTCCTTCCATAAAACCTTCTTCCGTGTTCGCTGACCGCGTAGTCGGAAAACCCTATCTCGAGATACATATCGACAGGAGGAAAATATCACGGTACGGACTTACAATCAGTGATATGCAGTCGTTTATAGGCGGATCTGTGGGAGGAATGCCCCTCACCACAACAGTTGAAGGACGGGAACGTTTTCCAGTAAGGGTCAGGTATGCCCGCGAATTCAGGGACAATCCCGAAGAACTTGGGAAGATTCTGATCCCCACCCCATCGGGGGCTCAGATCCCGCTTGACCAGCTCGCCGCAATAAAATACACCCGGGGTCCTCAGATGATAAAGAGCGAAAATACCTTCCTCGTAGGTTATGTGATCTTCGATAAAAAAGAAGGGCAGGCCGAAGTTAACGTGGTGGAGGAAGCCCGGGATTTCCTCAATTCAAAAATTGAATCGGGCGAATTCGTGATTCCGTCCGGCGTGAGCTATACTTTTACCGGTAATTATGAGAACCAGATCCGGGCGACCAAAAGACTTTCACTGGTGGTCCCGGTATCCCTCCTGCTCATCTTCCTTATTCTGTATTTCCAGTTCCGTTCCGTTACGACATCCGCAATGGTATTTTCAGGGATTTTCGTGGCCTTCGCCGGAGGATTCATCATGCTCTGGTTATACGGACAGGGTTGGTTCATGAATTTCTCCCTGGGAGGCATTAATATGCGGGACCTGTTCCGGATGCATTCCGTAAACCTCAGTGTAGCCGTCTGGGTTGGATTTATAGCACTATTCGGTATTGCTACCG
Source organism: uncultured Bacteroidales bacterium (assembly GCA_963771005.1). Lineage (GTDB taxonomy): Bacteria > Bacteroidota > Bacteroidia > Bacteroidales > DASQZK01. The sequence continues at coordinate 72,941 of CAVYRO010000002.1, read as the reverse complement.
ATGACGGCGTGATCATGGGAACATACCTGAAACAGGTTTTCGGAAGTGAAAAACCGGGTACGATCCAGGAGGTAAGGGATGCGGTGCTCCTGGCAGGAAGCCGCAGGGTAAGACCTGCCATGATGACCGCCGCAGTCGCCATCATTGCCCTCATCCCGGTATTATCGTCCACGGGTAAGGGTTCGGATATTATGGTTCCCATGGCTATCCCGGGCTTTGGGGGGATGCTCATCCAGGTGATGACTATGTTTGTTGTACCCGTGCTTTATTGTATGTGGCAGGAAGGAAGGGTGAAAAGAGAAATGAGAACATTGGTAATCACTGAAAAAAATCCATCATGAAAAAAATCCTGATCACCTGCCTTATTTTTCTCCTGTTCCCGATATTTGAGGGAAACGCCCAGGACAGCCGGCTGGATGACTACCTCATCACTGCGGCCAGGAACAACCCGGGGCTGAAAGCGCAATTCGCCGCATACCGGGCTACACTGGAGGAAATTCCGCAAGCCGGGGCCCTTCCCGATCCCCAGGTCATGTTCGGTTACCTCATTGAGCCCGTGCAGACCAGGCTGGGCCCGCAACAGGCCCGCATAGGCATCAGCCAGTCATTCCCATGGTTCGGGAGCCTGAAAGCAGGTAAAGACGCTGCCTCATCCATGGCAGAGGCCAATCTGGAAAATTTCCGCCAGGCGAAATCGAAACTCTATTACGATATAAAATCCACCTGGTATGATCTTTATGTTGTGAACAAAGCCATCGGCCGCACAAAGGAAAACCTCGCCATCCTCAATACATTCCGCCAGGTTGCACTTTCGAAGATATCGGCAGGCCTGGCTTCTTCGGTTGATGAGATCCGGCTGCAAATGGAGACCGGCGATCTGGAAAACCAGCTGGCCCTGCTGAAGGATAAAGAACATACACTTAATGTGATGTTCAACAACTTGCTGAACACAGGGCCGGAAACACCGGTCGACGCTCCCGATACCCTTGATGCCGGGAAACTCGATATGGATCCATCCGAAACCTGGGACAGCATCTCGGTCCAGAATCATCAGGTACGGCAGATGGAACATCTCATCGAGTCGATGGGATCACCGGGAAATTGTAGCTAAAAATGCGGGGAAACCCTCTTTCACACTGGGATTTGAATATTTCCTCATCGGGCAGCCTGAGGGTGGAATGACCGTTGCCAATGCAGGAAAAGACGCCCTCGCTTTTCCCACCGTCGGCATTAAAATACCACTTTATCGCAAGAAATATGAGGCTATGGTCCGTGAAGTACAATACAACAGGGAATCGGCCGAATACGGAAAGCAGGAAAAGCTGAACAGTCTCAACACGATCTTTGAACAGACTACGAGAGACTACAGGGATGCGGAGCGCCGGGTAAGCCTTAATGAATCCCAGCTCGAACTTGCAGAAAGGTCGTTGCGGATCCTTCTCTCGGATTACAGTACGGGAGGTGAAAATTTTGAAGAAGTACTGCGAATGGAACGCCGCCTGCTCAGCTATGCCCTGGAACTCGATAAAGCCAGGGCCGACAGGAATGCGGCAGCGGCATTTGTAACCTATTTAATGGGTAAATGACAGCATTATGAAAACGAAGAAAAATTTAAACAAAAAAAATCTCCGGAACATTGCCATCGCAATACTTGCCGGTCTTATACTGGGTTTTGCATTTTTCCACGACGGGAAGAAAAGCACGGATCCGCAGGAGAAAGCTGACAGCCTCGTTCAGGCACAAGCGCAAATATGGACCTGTTCCATGCATCCGCAGGTGAGACTTGATCATCCGGGAAAATGCCCCATCTGTGGAATGGATCTCATCCCCCTCCGGGAATTTTCAAAAGGTGAAACCTCATCCGCAGAAGGGATCCTTATGAGTGAGGAAGCATTGAAGCTCGCCGAGGTTAGAACTGTGAAAGTCGGAAAGGCCTTGCCGCAGAAAGAAGTGCGCCTTCTTGGAAAGCTTGAACCTGATGAAGGAAATATTGCAGTACTCACAGCCCGGTTTGGAGGGAGGATTGAAAAGCTCCTGGTGAATTTCACGGGTCAGACCGTAAAGAAAGGAGAGAAACTGGCCATTATCTATTCACCGGAACTGGTAAGTGCCCAGCAGGAACTCATTGAAGCATACCAGGCGAGAGAATCGAACACCGCGCTTTACGATGCATCAAAAAATAAACTCCGGCTCTGGGATCTCAGCGATAAACAGATCCGTGAAATCGAAGAAAAAGGAGAACCCGAAAAATACCTAGATATCCTGTCCCCTATTTCAGGAACGGTCACCATGCGTCATGTGTCGGCAGGTGATTATGTAAAGGCGGGATCTCCCCTGTTTGAAGTGACAGATCTCAGCCGGTTATGGGTGATGTTTGAAGCTTATGAGTCGGATCTTCCCTGGCTGCATATCAACGACCGCGTGACCTTTACCGTTGCGTCCGTTCCGGGCGAAACTTTCAGTGGAAAGATCTCTTTTATCGACCCGGTGCTCAATCCGCAGACCCGGGTTGCCAGTGTCCGTGTGGCCATTGAAAACAAGGTTGATGAACTGAAACCCGGAATGTTCGCCGACGGAACCGCACAATCTTCCATTGCCGGTAAGCAGAGGCAGATCCTGATCCCGGAAACGGCGGTTCTCTGGACCGGAAAAAGATCGATCGTATACGTAAAGATCCCCGGTACCCAGGAACCTGAATTTGAATACCGGGAGATCACGCTTGGACCGGAAACCGGTGATCATTACGTTGTGGAAAACGGCCTTACCGAGGGCGAAGAAATCGCAGTGAACGGCGTCTTCAGCATCGATGCTTCCGCCCAGTTATCAGGAAAGGTAAGCATGATGAACCCCGCGGAAGTAGAGCCGGTTGCCGGAACAGGAAGTGCGCTTAAGACCGGTTCCATATCCCAGGCCAGGGGGAAGCTGACGTCGCCCTCTTTTGCCGGCCAACTTTCCCTCGTTTTTGATCAATATCTCCAAATGAAGAATGCTTTTATCCGTTCAGATCCGGACCAGGTGAAAAAATCCGCAGCGGGAGTATCTGCAAGCTTAAAAAAAGTAAGGGAAGATCTGTTGAAGGGTGATGAAAAAGCCTACTGGATGAGTATCAGCAGGAGACTTGAAACCGCAATCGGTGAGATCGAAAAGGATAAAGAAATTGAAAAACAAAGGGAAGCCTTCTCTCTCGTAAGTACGGCATTGTATGAAGCGGCAGTCCGTTTCGGAACCGGCCGGGAAAAGGCCTTCTACCAGTTTTGTCCTATGGCAGTGGGTAACAGGGGAGCGTACTGGATCAGTGAAACGGCTGAGATCGTGAATCCCTATTTCGGTGAAGATATGCGGAGTTGCGGTGAGACGCGGGACACACTGCGAATAAAGGGAAAAAAGGAATAGTTTAAGCAGATTGTACATAAAAATGAAAGTCTTTTAATTTAAACCTATAAAAATCAGTGCTATGAAAACAAAAATGATCACAACCATCCTCGTCTTCCTGTTTAGCGGGATGCTGATGTACGGACAGAGTAAATCTTCCAGCTTCAAGGTTTGGGGCAATTGCGGTTCCTGCAAGGCAAGGATCGAAAAGACCGCCAAAGCCATTGACGGCGTCAACACTGCCGAATGGAACAAGGAAACAAAGATGATGGAAGTCAGTTTCGATGCCTCCAAAACGGATATGCACAAGATTGAAATGGCCATAGCAAAGTCAGGCCACGACACCGAAATGCACAAGGCAACCGCCGAAGCTTACACTAAACTGCCCGGCTGCTGCCAGTATTCCAGGGACGGAGAGGCAAAAGGGGAATGCAAGGAGGTGCATCCGGATATGGATAGGAAAAAATAAATAACAAGGGATCCGCATTTCAGGTTTCATAAAGTACAGAGGAGGGATGTGGAATGCGGGTCCCGATTAAGAAAACTCGATGACCCTTCGGCTCCGCTCAGGGACCGGTGACTTCATTCGATAGGGTGAACTTTTCGGATGGTGGTAAGGCAGGCAAAAGGCCCCTATGTATAAATTTAAAATTCAGTGACTTGCGCAAGAAGGGCCTTTTTGCCTGCCTTACCACCATTCGAAAAGTTCTTCGTTCATCGAATTGACCGGTCCCTGAGCGGAGCCGAAGGGTTGTCGAGTTTTCTCATATATAACTTTCTAGTTAACGAAGAGCCATCCTAAACCCACTATTGCCATTTTGGACAATTAAGAATGCTGCTCATTTAAGGTTGACTCTAAGCGATTGCTTTCTGATCCTATACAAGCTGAAACAATCTTATTCTTATTTTGTGTTAATCCGTATTATTCGTGATGAAACTCAATACCCTAATACCATTGTCTACCTTCCGATCTTTTCAGTACTAAGATTGTTAATATTACTAAAGCAGAAAAACCAGGATGTCCATGTTCTCCATTCAACAAATAACCAAATCAGCAAATCGACAAATCAACAAATCAACAAATCAACAAATCAACAAATTTACCATGAGTACACAAAAGCAACATTCGATTGACGATATCCGGAAATACCTGGGCGATGAAGCAGATTACCTTCTCAGCCATCAATGCAAAACACTCGGCAAGGAATACATCCATCTTCCCGGCGGCGATGTTATCGATACGGTTTTCGCTCACAGCGACCGTAACATCCGCGCCCTTCAAAACCTGGCCTCCATATACGATCATGGGCGCCTGGGCGGAACAGGATACCTGTCCATCCTGCCGGTCGATCAGGGGATTGAACATACCGGCGGGAGCGCCTTTTCACCGAACCCTGAATATTTCGATCCGGAAAACATCATCCGCCTGGCCATTAACGGGAATTGCAATGCCGTGGCTACCACCTTTGGCGGACTTAGCCTCTATGCCCGCAAATATGCACACCGGATCCCGTTTATTGTAAAACTGAATCACAATGAGCTTCTCACCTACCCCAATAAATATGACCAGGTCATGTTTGGGACTGTTGGAGAAGCCTGGAACCTGGGAGCAAAAGCCGTTGGTGCAACGATCTATTTCGGTTCCGAAGAGTCGGACCGGCAGATCATTGAAGTCTCGGAAGCTTTTGAAGAAGCACATGAACTCGGGATGGCCACCATTCTCTGGTGCTATACCCGGAACAACGCTTTCAAACACGAAGGTACCGATTACCATACTGCGGCAGATCTCACCGGCCAGGCAAACCACCTCGGGGTGACCATCAAGGCCGACCTGATCAAACAAAAGCTGCCCACGAACAACGGGGGATTCAAAGCCATTAAGTTCGGCAAGACCGATCCTGCCATGTACGACAAACTGTCCTCAGATCATCCCATTGACCTCTGCCGTTACCAGGTGATGAACTGCTACCTGGGCAAGATCGGGCTTATCAATTCGGGCGGTGCCTCGGAAGGCGAATCCGATTTTGCCGATGCAGTGCGCACTGCCGTCATCAATAAACGCGCCGGCGGCACCGGCCTGATCTCCGGGAGAAAGGCATTCCAGAGACCGATGGAAGAAGGGATCAAACTGCTGAACCTTATCCAGGATGTGTACCTGAGCGGGGAAGTGACAATAGCCTGATGCCGTCAGCAATGAAAGACCTCTTCCATCCCGGTCCACCATTCTCCCTCAACCCGGTTATCCAGGGGTCTTTGCATCGGCATCATGATATCCCACCATTCCTGTGTTTTGGGATCAGCTGCCATTTTAGCCATGTCGGCCTCAAAATCAGTCCCTGTGTACTCAAAATACGCGAATAACAGGCCGTCCTTATGAAATATCGAATAATTCCGGATATTGCATTGCCTGATCATATCCAGTACTTCGGGCCAGACAGCACGGTGGTAATTCTTGTACTCCTCAAACCGGCCGGGATCGACCCCGATAATTTGTCCAATGCGTTTCATCTTCTCTGATTTGGATTTATACGGAAAACCAATAACTTAACTTAATAAGAAAAATATTTTTGGGGTAGATCGAAAACATCTTCCGGTATGAATCGGAAAAAGAAGTTCCTGTATACCCGTAATTACCCGTCTGATCGGAGGACCAGACAAAATAGAAAAACGACCCAAGCCGGTATTCCCACCGGAGAACCAAATTCGAACGGAACTGGCAAAAGTCAAAGTCCGGGTTACCGATGGAATAATCCGTGATATGGTCATTGTCTTCATCCAGTTCATAAAGCTCACTCGAATACCTGACCTCACTAAACTCCGAAAAACGGCCGGAATAATTTTCTGCCTCCGGATGGGTGACCCGTTTGAAGGCTGAATAACTTCCTTTTGATACGAAAGGACTTCCATAGTACTGAACCGAAAACCGGGGCGTTATATTCAAATCCGTCCTGACCGTAAGGCCCAGCGTTTTCTGATCAATCCTCCCGAGAATATATCGCTCACCGGATTGATAACTTGTTGATGTAATATACTGTAGATCATTTGCATTACCTTCATAGCTTCCGGACAGAACGATCTTAAGAATATTCACAGGCCGCACAGACAGATAGGGATAAAGTTCATAGATTGTGCCGGAGTGGTTTCCTCTTATTTCGTAGCTGTTTATTATGCCGGCCGTGACCTTTTTTGAGGGATCCGTATCTATTCCTGCACTCAGCGAAATATAAGCAGGCATCCTCATATTGTTGCCTCCCCTTAATACATGGGTATCCAGTGATTTTGAACGATAATTCATATGCAGGGAGAAATGCCAGAGATTTTTAAATTCGGAATGGAAAGAAAAATTAATTCCGGATCCTAAAGGTTCCCCATTAAAATTCAGGGAATTGAACTCTTCAAAATTCAGTCTGTACGTTCTGAAAATGGATACGGGATGAGCAACAACGAAGGAGACCTCATTAACCTGGCTGACCTCATCCGCCCTGTTCAGGTATCCAAGATCATTCAGTTCGAGTCCGGGAGAAAACCATGTAACCCCTGTTGAATACCTCAACGGACTCCCGGCACCCTTTCCGATCCTGAATTTACCCCCGAAGCCCCGAAGGGAATTTGCAGTAGTGTCATAATGAAGATATCCGGCTCCCGGCCGCTGGCAATATCGTGCGGAGGATTCCTGCAATGTCCTTACGGATTCGGGGGTGCCATCGATCAGGCTTCCGATCAGGCGGGCCTCCATGTACCAGGTCTTTTCCTTCCAGTGGTGCAAAATATCCAATCCACCCGTGAAAGCATTGTCACTGAGAAATCCTGGACTGTCCTCGTTACCGAAACGGTTTGTGGAGGTCAGCATGCCACCGAGGACCGTATTTCCTTCCCTGTAGCCCTTTTTTAACCGGGCCACCGTGTAACTGGTCAGGGGCTCTGTGTTTTTCCGGTAGATCTTACCCGTAGTGTCGCTTAGCCGGGCATATTCATTGGCGGTGATACTGTGGATAAATCCGACAGAGAGTCCATCGGAAGTTGTACCGCTTAATTTAACAGCGCTCAGGATCGATGTCTTTTCCGGGGCGGTGATGTATTCATTATCAGCCGGGGTAAGAGTAAGTGAAGGCGAATGACCGATCCGGCGTGAATAGAACAAACTTTTATCATCGAAGGTGTAATCAAAAATGGTCAGTCCTTCCAGGAAGAATGGCCGTTTTTCCACATAAAAAGTCTCAAAAGCCGAGAGATTCATGACGGAAGGATCCGATTCGACCTGTCCGAAATCCGGATTGACGGTAAGATCGACCGTAAAATTGCTGGAGAGGCCCACCTTGGCATCCAATCCTGCATTTCCATTCCATACTTTCCCGTTATCATTGAATGGATTGCCGGGTTCGTGACGGTCAGTTTTCAATTGACCCGAGGTGAAAGGAAGGAGTTCGATCCGGCGCGAAGGTTTAAGTCCGCTGATACCTCTTAATTCCCCGAAATTGTAAAGCATTCCGGGGCCCGTCCTTGACTGGATCTCCCAGTCACTTTCTTCCTGGTACCGGTCTATCCATCGCCACAGATGCATCCCCCAGACCTGCTCGTCTTTTGTACTGTATCTTAACTGACTGAAAGGGATCTCATACTCGGCAACCCAGGCGGAATCTTCCATTCCGGTCTTAACAGTCCATATGGCATTCCAGTTTACGTCCCAGCTTTCCGGGTTAAAAAGGATCAAATCTACCTTTTGTCCCCAGGCCGTAACTGTAAATTCAAAACCGGTACGGCGATCATGATAGCTGTCAAAATTTATTCCTGCCATATCGCCGGCAAACTCATCACGGATACCGGTGTGTCTTTTAATTTTAGCCGGTTCGCTATCATATGCCCGGATGGCAACATAAAGATTTTTAGTATCGTAGAGAATTTTAAATTCCGTTGGAAACGATGGTTTTGCACCCTCATTGGGCATCAACTGGGTGAAGTTACCACCCCAGGTGCCCGACATCCAACACCGGTCATTAAGTTTCCCGTCTATTACCGGCCGGGCTTCCGTAAGCCTGGATGCGAAATATACAGGTTGCACAGGATCCACAGCCCGTTTGCGGGTGGTATCGGCAACGGCATTCCAGGGGTTCTTGCAGAGATCCCGCCCTTCACCACAAAAGGTAAAACCGAAAAGCAAAATGAAAGGCAGAAAAATAATTTTCAGGATCATTCAACAAGGAATAATGCTTCTGTAAATCAGATTCTTGACCGTACTAATGCCGGGATCACCAGGTTCAAAAATTAGATTGCCCGGTTCAGTATCCATTCGTTCAAAAGGGGTGATTCATCGCGCGCCCCGGTTATATTCAGCCTGAAATACCTGCCCGTAACCGGCTCAAATGATTGGCTGTGCCCGCAACCATTGGTCTTACCACTGATTACGTCCATCCATTGCCCGTCTTTTTTACATTGAAGCGTAAATTCCTGTCCATGGTGATCCCACGGATGCCAGGGTTCGGAAACCGAGAAATTCCCGATCTTCATATCCTCTCCCAGGTCAACTTCCACCCAGCCGGTGGTTTCGCCCTCTGCAGGTTTCCATGCATTTTTCGGATCGCCGTCAAAAAGACTGGCAACCGGTGCTGTTGCATCGGCCGACGAAGCCGTGCCTGTTTTTCCGGCTGTTGGGATCGGGAGAACCTGTGGATCTCCTTTAAATTCAAGGGCCACAATCGAAAGATTACCGCCGGGTGCCTGCGCCGGTACTTTTATCGTGATATGATCCGCTTCTTTGGTCATTTCAAGCTTTGTTCCGGGGTCAGCAAGCAGATATGCCTTCAGGGGTTTGTTTTGAAGCGGGACTTTCAGTATTCGGTCTGCTGGCCATTCTGTTACATGAAGATAGACGATCTGGCCCTTCAGGGTGGCTCTTCCCCAGGGCAGGTAGGAAAATGGGCTGGCCTTGGTTCCGTAAATGGCGTCATGGTTGACATCCATCCATTCCCCGACCTCCCTGAGACGGGTTATACTGGCTTCCGGGATCTCACCGAGGGAGGTGGGTCCGACATTCAGCAGAAAATTTCCGCCTTTCGAGACGATCTCAGAAAGTTTCAGGATGAGATCCCGGGTCGATTTCCAGTTATCATCGTAGGATTTGTATCCCCATGTATCATTCATGGTCATGCATACTTCCCAGTGACGACCCGGGAACCCGGTAGCCGGGATGAATTGTTCAGGGGTTTCGGTATCCCCGTCAATGCCTCCCCCCAGCCGGTTATTGGTGATCAGGTTTGGATATTTCGCAATAACAGGCAGAAATTTCTCCGCACGTTCCTTCGTCATATCTGCCGGCGTATCCCACCATAAAATATCGAGTCCCCCGTAGTTTGCCAGGATCTCTTCTACCTGTGGAACGGCAATTTTATCGAGATATTCATCCATATCCCCGTCCTGGGCCGGATCCCAGTGACCACCCATGGCAGCCCCTCCGGGATGATTCCAGTCCTGGGCCTGGGAATAGTAAAAACCAATCCGGATCCCTTCCCGCCGGCAAGCTTCCACCAGCGGTTTCAGCAGGTCTTTGCCATAAGGTGTTGCATCCACCACATCCCAGTCGGTCACTTTCGAATCGAAGAGGGCGAAACCGTCATGATGTTTCGAAGTAATGACGATATATTTCATCCCTGCACTTTTAGCCATTTTCACCCAGGCCTCCGGATCATACCTGACCGGGTTGAATTCAGCAGCATATTTTTTGTATTCGGCTGATGGTATTTTACCGTTATGCATGATCCATTCACCAATGCCGGGAACTCTCTCTTCGTGGTATGTCCCCGCCGGTACGGAGTACACGCCCCAGTGAATGAACATACCGAACTTGGCATCGGTCCACCATTGCATACGGTCCTCGGTTTTGATGTCTTTTTTTACGGGTGAGGAACAGAAAGTAAACATTAATACGAGACCTAATCCGGGAAGCAGGATGAATTTTTTCATGGGTTTATTAATTTGGTTGATGCAGGGATTAATTTATTTTACAACATTTCATTCCCAAAATTGAAATAAATTTAAAAATAAAATGATTACGGCCCCCATTATTTGAAAATTAAACATTGCGATCCCCGCAAGTTTGATTGATGGGTACACTTCTGACCGGGAAGACCTGACGTTTGTACCCGTCTCTTCCATCCTGCCGGTGCTGAACAGAATTCTCAATTTTTATCAACCCTTATGCATTTCTCTTATTTTATCCATAACTTCCGCCTAAAGATTAATTCCGGCTAACTGCTAAAAATACCATTTATGAAAATTATTGCCACCACATCATGCCTTATCTTTTTGTTTCTCCTTCAGATAAGGTGTTCTGAAACCTACAAAGGACTGGAACCCGTTAAAGTTGACGGAAAAAATTTTGTCACTGCTTCAGGAAACGTCCTCGTTTTTCACGGGCTGAACATCAGCGATCCGGATAAGCTGGAAAGACAGGGGAAATGGTCAAAAAACCATTTTGAAAAAGCCAGGGAATGGGGAGCGAATATTATCCGGGTACCGGTGCATCCGGCTGCCTGGCGGAAACGGGGGCAGGAAGAGTACCTTAAGTTGCTGGACCAGGCCGTACAATGGGCGAATGAACTGGATCTTTATCTTATCCTCGACTGGCATTCCATAGGGAACCTGAAAGAGGAAAAATACCAGAATGACATGTATGTGACAAATGTCACGGAAACTTATGATTTCTGGAACACTGTTTCATCGCGTTATGCGAATGAAGGCGTGGTAGCCATGTACGAACTCTTCAATGAGCCCACCGTTTCAGGCGAAAACTTCGGCAAACTTAGCTGGGCCGTCTGGAAAACCATGAACGAGGAAATGATCGATATCATCCGTAAAAATGACCCCGGAGCGGTGGTACTTGTGGCCGGATTCAATTGGGCCTACGATCTAACAGAAGCTGGAGCTGAACCGGTAGCCCGCCCGGGTATAGGCTACGTCAGCCATCCTTACCCGGAAAAACGACAACAGCCCTGGGAAGGACAATGGGAAAAGGACTGGGGATTTATCGCAGAAAAATACCCCGTGATCCTTACCGAGATCGGTTTTGCCACCCCGGATGAAAAGGGGGTTCACGTTCCCGTTCATGGCGATGAAACTTACGGGAATGCAATAGTCAATTTTTCAAAGGACAGAGGGATATCCTGGGTTGGATGGTGCTTCGATCCCGACTGGGCCCCGCTGATGTTCTTCGACTGGGACTACACCCCATCCAGGCAGGGAACTTTTTTCAGAGAGGCGATGCAGCGAAAACAATGAGTGGATTGCTGTCTCAATTCGATTCAAGCGGGAATGGTCAGGGTTTTTGGAAACTGACCACCCGGACATAAGCAGTATCAGCCAGGGAGGGGTCATTTTCGAAATTTACCCAGCTTTCCCGTTTGGATGTATAGGGAAGATACGGTAAATGGATCCGTGCTTTTTCGATCTCATGACCCTCTTTTTTCAGTACGGCTTCCATGATCACTTCTTCAGCTGTTTCATTTCCTGAGTTTTCAACGGTAATATGATAACGGTACGGAAGGGAACCGGTAGGGCTTGATTCAAAATGAATTTTTATTTCGGGGGAAGAGGGCCGGAAGGTAACTGTTTTATAGAGAAGAAAAGCCAGGGAACCTGCTACGAGGAACGAGCTGATCCCGAATACTATCCATTCCAGCAAATTCTTATTAACCGGCAAACGCAATTTTCTTATTCTATCAGACATTGTCAGCTATTTTATCAGAAGCCTACCAGCCGAGGCACCGAGTGAGGATAAAACCCCCAATACGATAACTTCGGCAAAACAGGTCCAAAAACCATTATTTTCAAATCTTCCAAAAAACCACAATACAAAGGCAGAGGCAGCCAAGGCAATGATATAGCTTAAACCGGTGTCAAAGGACATCTCGTATAAAAAATTCTCAGGCCTGAGTTTTTGAGTGCCTTTGAAACCACTGAAGAACACAATGACGGCCGAAAGCAGTAGCGACAGGATGAACATGATCAAAAGATGTACAGGCTTCGCTTCAATTGCAATGACAATGATTTCCTGTGTCGGAGCCACATTTCCCCCGATCAGGATGCTGCCGCACAAAGCCGTCGCAGCAAGTGCAAGTTTATTGTCTCTCCGTTTGTCCTGCCGTTTTGTTCCTGACTTTCCTCCCCCGTTTCCCGCACTTAACTGGCTCGTACCTACAGATACACCTATTGAAACGATCATAGCCTCAACCGTCACCTTCCCGGTTATTTCATCGATGGGCATCCCGATTTGTATCCTGTTCAGGATCAGAAGAATAAAGAATGAAAGCAGCATCCCGATGCCCATCTCTTCAACAGAGTCCATCAGGATCCCTGTCCATGAGTAATCCTGTCTAATGCCGGCGTACCTGTTATACCCTATGAGCAATAAAAAGGTAACGAGCAGCAATGCCAGTAAAGCCACAGGTTTAGCCAGGAAACCCGCCCACCATACTTCCATAGTGTACAGCAGGGGAAAACTGAACAAAAGACCCCCTGCAATGCCACGGGCATATTCCCTGGAAGAATCTTTGACGGGTTTTATATTCCTCTTCATGGCCGCAGATAAATCTGATTTTCCCCAAACAGGGATCTCATCTGTTTTTACTCCTTTCCAGTGATCCGTAAACAGGAATTAAAGCGTTATAATAACCCAGGCCGCTGAGGGATTGTTCGGAATTTTACTTTGAATAGGGGGACTTATCTTCAGGGGGCCGGGTGCTACTCTTTTTCATTTTACGAAAAGGTCCCGCAAACTGCTGATCGTATCTCCTTTATAGACCAGCTCGCCGGTCAGTAGATACGTGCCCCTGCGTTCCGGCATTACCGTTTCGATGACAACCTCTTTTCTTTCGTATGGCCTGAGGTTTATATCCATAGATTTGGCTTCAGGACCTTTATTCACATAACAGCTGACCGTCCCGCTCCAGGGTTCGGAGAGATCGTTGATAAGGACCAGCGGTACCCGTACCTTTTCACCCGCTCTGAAGCTGCAATCCCATTTATCGATCATGATCCCGACCGGGCAAAAGGCATCGACAACGTATTTCCTGAAATTACCGTCAAGGGTAAGACTGGTCACATCTGCAAAATTATCGGAAGTATACCCGGGAGGGCCGGAAGAACGGGAATAGCCCAGGAAGCAAAAATGCATGATGGCGGCAGCCTTCCTGTTACCTCTCCAGAACTCTGTCAGGCCGGCCAGGTTCCGTGCCCAGGTGATCCTCCTTTCCTCTGCCGAACTCTTTTCCCCCAGGAGAGAGCTGTAAACCTTATCTGTCAGCGGGGTTACCGAACCGTCGCGGTTTAGCCATAACCACCCGTATTCATTGATAATGAAGGGATAGGTTCCATCCAGGAAAACAGGCTTGAAACTGAGCGATCCATCCTCTTTTCTTACCAGGACCGGGACGTCAGGCTGCCCCGTTTCATTTTCAAGCTGTTCGATATGAAACGGGGGTTCACAGTAGGTGGCTCTGTAGAAACGGTACGGATGAGATTCCCTGGGATCTGTCTGCCTGTCGGGCATGCCGTAGCCATTGTCCCAGGGCCGAACGGATCCGTCAATTTCCCGTACTTCATGTATGACCTTTCGTGTGGAATCGATCCAACTTTCATTCTGGGCATCCCAGATGACAACAGAAGGATGATTCCAGTGATCCTCCATCATTTTTTTAAATTCGGGTACAAGGGCGGATGCCTCCAGGCTGTCTGGCCACGACAATCCGTACCAGATGGGAAACTCATCCTGTATTAGTATTCCCTTTTCATCTGCGATATCATACCACAATCCGGGAGGTGAACCCAGGCAGTGTCTCACGGAATTCATATAACAATCCTTCATTTCCTGGTACAGTCCCTCCACCCACGCCGTATCCCACGGAAGATTTTTTCTAAGGGTATCCTCGCTGAAACGGTGATAGCAAATATTCGTGCCACGCATGAAATAGGGTTTACCGTTGAGAACAGCCTTACCGGTGGCCGGATCGAAGCGGAAAGTCCTGCATCCCGAAACGGGCGGAAAGCTCATCGGAACCGGTTGAGACCGAAATGGTATAGAGGAAGGGCGATTCAGGACTCCACCATTTAAACCCGGGCATGGCTGCCTCAAAGGTGATCCCGCTTTCCCGTGTGATCGTATCGGCATCTGAATAACCGCTTGCCACGGTCTTCCCTGAATTAAATTCCGCCACGGAATAGCGGAGCTCCACCGGCATTGCCCTGTCTGTAAAGATGCGGGCTGTCACCCGTATCCTGCGCTGGCCGGGCAGTGGAACAACCTGCATATCCCCGATATAGGGATAGCCAGCCAGGATCAGTTGTACGTTGTCATACACTCCCGGAATGTAAAAGGCTTTTTCCTTATCTCTGCCATCAGGGTACTGCGGAGGAATATTACTGACAGAAGCTCCGAGTCTTATCCGGATCTCATTTTCACCCGCCTTTAGAAATGTACCGGCATTAAATGAAACCGGGGTGTAACAGGAAAAGCTTTCCCCTGCTTCCCGGCCGTTTATGTATACGCGGCAGCCATAGGCTGCCTTACCGATCTTCAGAATGGCAGTATCTCTGATCTGCGCTGCATCCAGGTGGAAATTCTTTCTCAGCCATATGTACTGCCCGGCATCACCCGGAGTCCAGTTCATTTTAAAAGCCGGCTGTGCCATATCGGCATACCCGGGAATATTCATTTGATGCGTATACTCACCAGGAATGCCGGCAGTGTCAGAATCTTCGGCGTCCCATATCCCGTTCAGGGAAAGGGTTTGCCTTCCGCTTTTCATCCCGCCTGAACAGGCCGTAAGCAGAATAATGAATAAAAACAGAATCGTTCTGGTCATCTTTAAATTGATTTTTCAACATCCCGGTTTCTTCCGCACCGCCGGTTTCTGACCCGGGTTATCTCTTTCGTTTTCGCCTGGCCTGTATGGTCCGGGTAAGATCGAGCACACCGTTAATAAAAGTCAAAGGGTGGACCGGGTTTCCCGCGATGTAAAGATCTACCCTGTGGGAGGAAAGGAAACTGCGGTCTAAGGCCGGACTTCCTGCAAAGATACCCCCGCTTATGGCATCGGTCCCCGCCAGGATGATGATCCGTGGATCCGGTATCGCATCATAGCATCGCTGCAAGGGGGCGGCCATGTTCCGGGATATCGGGCCGGTGATTACGATACCATCGGCATGGCGCGGTGATGCAACGAAATCGATCCCGAAGCGGCTCATGTCAAACTGTACATTGTTCGTTGCATTCAGCTCCAGTTCACAACTATTGTCACCCCCGGCAGATACCTGCCTCAGCTTAAGCGAATGTCCGAAAACACGATGTATGTCTTCCCTTACTTCTTCAGGACTGACCTTCACCGGGTCATCATCGCCTTCACGGATGATCAAACGTTCCCTGATATTGGAGGAAAGCTTGTAATCGGAAGTGAATCTGATCTTCCCGGGATATTGAATTGCACATTCACCGCAAAAAGTACATTTCCCAAGGTCGATACGTAGAGGATGAGTTGTAATCGCACCCGTGGGACACAATCCCGCAATGGCCTCCTCATCTGCTGCCATAGCTGAAATGACCGGCCTTCCTCTGAAAATGCCGGGCGTCACCGCTTTTGTCACATCAGGGATGAACTGCCTGCCCTGGTGCCATACGATTTTCAGATTATCAAACATGGTAGCGTTTATTAATTATTCTGACCGGATTTCCTGGCATCTGGTCCTGGTCCTGCTGGTTACCGCTGAAGCGATGTGTCTCCCGCAATAACTTAGCATATTTTACGGTAAAATACAGTATAATATCAGTTTTACAGGTCATGTCCGCAGTATGAGAGGTTAAAACTCTTGTTACACACCGGAAAATCGGAGATCTCGTTGTTCCTCACAGCCAGGGCCAGCGCCATCCAGTTGTGATGTGAAGGATCCTTGATCTTATATAGCATCAGGTTACCCGCATTATCGGTTATCGCACAATGGCAGATCTCGCCGCGCCATCCTTCGGTAAGCGAGAGGATGAATTTACCGGCACCCGGTGCAAGTTCCGTATTTACGACTTTTCCGAAGGCAGGGAGACCGGCAAGCAGTATCTTGCAATAATCTGCTGATTGAGAAATTTCGTTACGCCGCAGCTGAACACGGCTGAATACGTCGCCCCTGGTTTTGATCACAGGCCTGTGGATGATATTCCGGCCGTAGAGATCATGGGGATGTGAAGCCCGAATGTCCCTGGATAGCCCGCTCATCCTGGCAGCCATGCCGACGCATCCAATTTCCAGCGTTTCATCATAACTCACCGTCCCGGTCCTTTCCATCCTGGACAGCGCACTTGGCAGGGCAAAAAACATTTCCGACATTTCATTGAAAGCCGGTTCATACTCGCTGAAAATAGTAAAAAGCCGGTCGGCCAGTTCGGCTGAGAAAGGAAAATTGATCTTACCCGGCCTGACGAGTCCTTTTGCCAGGCGGTTACCACCCCATTCCTGGAAAAAATTGATGACCGGCGTTCTCAGGCGGCCATACACCGAATTACCGAGCTGGTAGGCAATATCCCCGCATATCGCCGCGAGGTCGCCTGTATGCATGGCGATCCTTTCCAGTTCAAGAGCAAGCGTACGCGCGAATTGCAGCGAATAAACAGGTTCTGAACTGCAAAGATTTTCCCATAGATTTGCGAAAGTTACGGCATGTCCGACCGTCGTATCCCCTGCAATGTTTTCCGCCAGCGTGGCTCGCTCGAGCAACCTCGTTTTCCGGAGAAAAAGATCCTCAATGCCCCGGTGCTGATACCCGAGTTGTATTTCAAGATGCATGATCTGCTCCCCGTTACATACAAAGCGAAAATGACCCGGCTCTATGATACCGGCATGAATGGGACCGACAGCCACTTCGTGAAGCTCTTCACTGTCAAAATGGTAAAACGGGTAATCTCCGATCGCCAACTCTCCATTTGCCCGGTTGAAGGCAAACCGGTGAGGTTTTAACCAGGGATGATCGCTGAAACGAATCCCGGAATTTTCATGGATCTCCCGCTCAAATTTTTCAAAATTAGGGTTGACAGCGGTAAATGAGGGCAATATCACGTTCTCACCCACGAATGCCGATGAAACGTATATCTCATGAGTCGTATCATCGGCGATACAACAATACAGCATTATACCGCTCTCCTTCCGCAAACCGAAATAATTCACACAGTGTCTTTCCGGGTGATTTTTCAGAAGGCTGGTATTTGTAAACATGAAAGCCTCATATTCCAGCCGCGGAATATCGCCCGTATCAACCACCTGATTATTGTGAAGTGTTAATGTTTCCATGCCTGGTTAGTGAATTAATTGTACAGCATCCTGGATCAGCCTGACGAAAGTCACCGGCGGAAAATACGCAACATAAACGGCCAATGCAAGCAGAATGAACTGTGACAGTGATTCCGAGCCACGGATGACGGGTACTTTATGCTCATCCAGCAGCAGCGGTTTTGCAAAGAGGAGTTTAAAGATATTGGAACCGAAACCCCAGATGATCATTGTCAGCAGGAGTAAAACAAAGATCAGGATCATGAGATGATGGCCTTCGAACAAAGACTGGAAAATCATAAACTCACTCACAAACATTCCTGAGGGAGGCATGGCTGTAGCTGAGATAAAACCGAGCAGGATCACGACGGACCCAACCCGGTTATATTTGAAGTATTGCCCCACATCGTATATGCTCTTGCTTTGGTATATTCTGTAAATCTGGTTGTATTGAAAAAAAAGACTGGGTTTGATGAAGGTATGAAGGATGATGTGCAGGATCGCTGCATAGATGCCAATCCCTCCGACAGCCAGCCCGAGCATGACGATCCCCATGTGCTCGATGCTGGAATATGCGAACATCCGTTTAATGTTCTTGATATGGGTCATATATACAGTGGCCACGAATATCGAGAGCAGCGAGGATACCAGCATGATCGCCGATGCCCAGTGGGCGATCTGCGTATGTGAGACGATGGCGTACATACGGTAAATGCCAATGAAGCCCATATTCATCAGAATACTGGAGAATAACGCCCCGGCGGGTGCCGGTGCTTTGTCTTTGGCATCGATGCCTGCGGTATACATGGGCACCAGCCCGATCTTCGCCGTGAAGCCGGTGAAAATGAACAGAAAGGAAAGTCTGAGCCAGAAAGGGTCCAGGCTTTCGTAACGGGCAGTGATCACGTCGTATGACATATCCACGATGCCCGCCGGTTTCATGGCAAGGCTGAGAAAAAGGATCCCGATATAAATAAACGTAATGCTGATGGCACAAATAAAGACGTACTTCCATACACCTTCCAGTGCCCTGATATTCCGGTGATGGTAAATGAGTGCCGAGGCACTCAGGGTGGTAATTTCGACGAATATCCAGGTTACGGCGAGGTGATTGGAAAGGTAGGCCATGCTGATGGCTGAGATAAGCATCACCATTGCAGCAAAAAAGATCGCCCTTGTCCTGGGAGTTTCGTCATGGGTCGAAATATACCGGTAACTATGATAAAAGGCAGGAATGCTCACGATGCAGGTCGAAATGAGCAGCAGTATCCCGATGGCATCCGTTCTGAAAAAATCGAGTTGCTGAACATTCATATGCAGGTATTCATACCCTGTCAGCGTGCACAACAAAATGATAAAAACGATGACGAGAGCGTAATTGATCGCCTTGTTTCTGTTGAAAAACAAGGCAGTGCAGATAAGAAGCGTCCCTATCAGGAAAAAGCCGATCATACTGTCAGTCTTTAAGATTTCGTAGAAGATTCACATCGGGGTCCTTCAGATAATCCCCGATCTTATTGAAAAATATGCCAAGGATCAGAACACTGGCAAAGATATCGAGCATGATCCCGAGGTTGACGAGCATAGGCACCTCGTTACCTGCCGCCAGAGAAAGGATGAAGACTCCGTTTTCAATGACCAGGTACCCGACAACATGTGTGATGATCTTCTTTCTGGAAACGATGAGGTATAACCCGGTGAAAAGGTTGGACAGTGCAACCACGAAAAAAGTCTTATCAAGATTCTCATCTGTGATGGACCCTGCGAGAACAATAGTGATCACGATGATGAGGGTGACTATGATCAGGGATATAAAATTTGGCAGGTAAGGCTCGGCTTCCCTCGTAATGTTGTTCCTCCTGATGACATATTTCAGGAAGGCCGGAACGGCAATGGCCTTGAAGATGATGGTTTCCAGGAGGATCAGCACAAGGTTTAGGGTATTGATCTCGGTCAGCGTAAGGTAAGTGATTCCGAACAGCAGGAATCCCTGGAATACCAGGATGTTCAGGTAACTGAAAATTCTGTTCGCAATGCTCATAAACAGCAGCGTGATGGCGAATGTGATCAGCAGGATATCCGTCATTTAATTCATTATTAAAAGAATTTACCCAGAACCAGCAAAACCCCGAAAAATATAAGAAGGGATACTGAAGTCAATAAGAAGATGAACTGCGGGTTATGACTCATCCTGAACCTGGCGGTGAAAGATTCGAGGACCCCCACGGTAATGGCAAACAGGAACTGTATCCCGAAGAATACCGGTATGGAGAGTTGCAGCGGCAGTGAACCTGTAAAGAAATCTGATATGATGGCTCCGTACATGGCAAACTTCAGGAGCGTGGCATACATGATCATCCCGAGATCGAACCCGCTATTATCCAGGATCATGACCTCATGGATCATGGTCAGCTCCAGGTGGGTTTTAGGATCATCCACAGGCATCCGGCTGTTCTCTATCATCGCGGTAAGCACGAGCACGAAAGCTGCAAGGATGCCAATCAGGTATGAAATATAGGAACCATAGTTCATTGAAGAGAATATCTCATAAAATGAATTGTGTCCCGTAAAAAGTGCCACAGAGCCCATCAGGATGAAGAATGCCGGTTCAGCAAGCATGGAGAAAAGGGATTCACGGCTTGCTCCCATCCCTTCGAAACTGCTGCCGGTATCCAGTGCGGCGATGATCATCATGAATTTTCCCAGGGCAAGGATGTAGGCGAACATCACAAAATCACCATTGAAAGAGATAATTCCCGGCCGGTTGCCATGCGGAACCATCAGCATAGCCATGAGCACCGAGGCAAAATACACCACGGGGGCGATCCTGAAAACAGCGCTTGTGGCCGTACTGTAGACTGCCCCCTTCTTCCACAGCCTTATTATATCCCTCATTGGTTGAAGCATTCCAGGGCCTTTCCTTCCTGAAAGCAGGCTCTTTGTTCTGATAACCACTCCCATAAAAACAAAACCTGACAGCAATATGAGTGTAAAGCTGATCATACTATAACTGGTTTAGAAAGCCGAAAAAAACGAGAATTTTTGAGATGAGCACCGGAAGTATCATGGAGGCAATGATGAATATAAATCCGTAAAAAATATACGCCTGGATATTCCCGTTCTGCAGGAAAACAAAACGGTTCAATATCCACTTGAACCAGTAAACCGGCCGGTCGATAAAAACCTGTTCCATTTTATCGAGCGGATGAGTGCGTTGTTCCACCGGCCCGGGATACATTCCCGTTGCCGTTTTCTTTTCTTTCTTTATGAGAAAGGCGGGTTCAAATAGTTTCCTGTAACTTCTTACAAAAGATGAAGCGGTGTACTGTGCTTTTTCAGCCACACCGGTATAACCGCAACTCCAGGTTTCTCCTGTACGAACCCTCACACGGGAGGTGACCAGTCTCCTGACCAAAAACAGAGCTGCCGTGAGCACAATAAATCCGGCAGAATAGAGCCCGATTCCTGTCAGAACCCCTGCTCCGTTGCCGGGAAGTAAAACTGCAGATGTTCCGCTTTCCGCGGCGAAAAGCCCTGTCACCTTTAATAGCATACCGTTAAATACGAATGGAAAGATCCCGATGAATATTATCGCTGCTGATATAATATAGAGAGGAACGATACCCATTGCACTCTCTCCAGTCACATGATGAAGAAGCTTAGTGCGAGGCCTTCCCAGAAAGACCACTCCGAAGGCTTTCGTAAAGCAGATCATCGCCAGTCCCCCGATGAGCGCCAGCGCAAGTATGGAGAACAGCATCACGAGCGTGAAGATGAAATGTTCCGAGCTTAGCCCTTTAAACAGACCATTATAAATGAAAAATTCGGATACGAATCCGTTAAAAGGTGGCAGGCCGCATATCGCCAGTGATCCGAGAAGAAATAACCACGATGAATGGGGTATTCTGCGCAACAGGCCGCCGAGCGCTTCAATATTCATGGTATGTGTGGCCTTATATACATTTCCTGCGCTGTAAAACAGCAGCGTTTTGAACAACGAATGGTTCAGGGTATGAAGGAGCGCCCCGCCAAAACCTGTCATGATCAGCCACTGATTTGACGTTCCGATGCCCAGGCAGCCAAGGCCCGTGCCAATGCCGATGATCCCGATATTTTCGATGCTGTGATAAGCCAGCAGTCTCTTCAGGTTATGCTGTATGATTGCCAGCATCACGCCATATACTCCTGTGATCAGGGAGATGGTGAGAACGAAATACCCGATGGTCGTGTAATCCGCCCTGATGAGCGTGATCATCCTCAATATACCGAAGATGCCGATCTTAATGATTACACCTGACATGATCCCGGAAATATGAGCGGGCGCCGCCGGATGAGCCACCGGAAGCCAGGTATGAAAGGGGACGAAACCGGCCTTGATGGCAAATCCGATGAACAGGAAACAGAATAAACCTAGTCCCATTGCCGGATGTGTCAATGTATAGGAGGGTATTGCCGCAAAATCAAACGTCCCGGTCTTGACCCTTGTCCAGATGAACGCTATGGTAAGGAAAAGTATGGAAATATGTGACTGGACCAGGAAGTTAATTCCGGCTTTAAGTGTCTCTCTTTTATAATGTTCGAAAATAATCAGCACAAAGGAACTGAGCGCCATGATCTCCCAGAAAACCAGGAAAATAAAGGCATTTTGTAGAATGGACAGGTCAACCAGCGAGGTAAAGGCAAGGATGAACGCAATGGCATGCATCACCAGGTTACTCCCCTGATCCTTGTAATCCTTGAGATAATGCACACTGTAAAAACTACCGGTTACAAAGGTAAAAGCTATGATGATCATAAACCATGCAGACAGAAAGTCGATACGTACGGAGACCTCCCCGATGAAATGAATCCCCGGAATGAAGTATTCGCTGGTGCCGTGCATAAATACCTGGGATATCACAGGAATGATGCAGAATGCTTGCAGGATAATGATGGTAACCGCCCAACGAGCCAGTTGTTTAGGCCTCAGGAAGGGAAAGAGTGCCAGGGAAGATACGGCAAGCAGGTTAAAAACCTCTAACAAATACTTTTCCATCGCAAATATCTATCATTGTGGAAACAGATGCCGGAGCCGGATTTTAGCCTGTCAGCCAAAGACATATTAAGGTAGGAAAAATTCAGGTATTTACGGGCCGGAAGATGTTTTTCAGGTGGCAAAATTAAATATTTTATGATTTGCAGGTACGAAAAGGATATTTAAAATTATTGCCGGCCCGGAATAAATCTTTCACGGTCAGTTCTAGCATACCTTAATCGGAAAAAAATCAAACCCTGCCGGCTGCAATGCTGTTATTCCATCTCAAAATCCCCATAAACATGAAATACTACATCGAAAAAACCCTTGATCTTGCGTTCGACGCGGCCATTGAGCGCACCACGGACATACTCAAAACCGAAGGTTTCGGAGTTCTGTGTTCCATCCCCATCCATGAGAAACTGAAGGAAAAACTAGGAGTGGACTTCCATAAATACACCATCCTGGGAGCCTGCAATCCACCTCTGGCCTACCGGGCCCTGCAAAATGAGAACAAGATCGGGACTATGCTTCCGTGCAATGTGATCGTGCAGGAAACAGGCAACGGGAAAACGGAAGTTTCAGCCATCGATCCAATGGCTTCGATGATGTCCGTGGAGAATGAAGCCCTCGCCGGGTTGGCCGCCGAGGTCAGAGAAAAACTGGCGAAGGTAATTGAAGCCCTCTGAAGAAAAAACAACAGTGTGCAGGCTTGAGGTGAAGAATTGTGCGGATTTTACGTAACTATCCGCATGTTTTTCTATTTTTGTGAATCATTCACGAAAAATGACCTCTACCCCTGAACCCCGGAAGCTTTTGCTCTTCGGCGCCGGGAAAATCGGCCGGTCCTTCATTGCCCAGCTCTTTTCTTCCGGCGGCTATGAGACCGTATTTATCGACATTGACCCACGGGTTGTCGAAGAGATCAACAAGCGCGGACAGTACCGGGTGATCATCCGGGACAGGGAGAAAAAACAGCTCACGGTAACAAAAATCCGGGCGCTGCATTTCAGCGAGACCCTTAAAATCAAAGAAGAGATCGTCACGGCCGGCATTATGGCCGTATCGGTCGGTCAAAAAGGTTTGTCGGCTGCCATCCCTGTCATAGCCTCTGCTCTCATGGCACGGCATGAACGCTTTCCCCATTTTCCGCTCGATATTATCCTGGCAGAGAACATGCGGGATGCTTCCGGATGGATGTCACACCGTATCAAAGAAATGCTCCCCCCGGGTTTTCCTCTGGATGACTATGCAGGGTTTATCGAAACCAGCATCGGAAAAATGGTACCCCTGATGACCGATTCCGGCCGTCCCGAAAATCCACTTGATGTTTTTGCCGAGGCTTACAATACGCTGATCCTTGATAATAAGGCGTTTAAAAATCCCGTTCCTGCCATTCCCGGACTGGCGCCGAAGGATGAGATGAGAGCCTGGGTAGACCGGAAACTTTTCATCCATAACCTCGGGCATGCCGCACTTGCCTACTTCAGTTACCGGAAAGATCCTTCCCTTATCTTCACATGGGAAGCACTGGAAGATGAAGAGATCCGGAATAATGTTTTGGAGGCGATGCGGGAATCAGCGAGGGTGCTCCGGCATCTTTACCCGCGGGAATTTTCTGAAAAGGACCTGGAAGATCACATCGCCGATCTCCTTCTTCGATTTGCCAACCGGAGCCTGGGTGATACCATTTTCAGGGTAGGTTGCGACCTGGAGCGGAAACTCGGTCCCGAAGACCGGCTTGCACCAGTCATCAGGCTGGCCATAGAGCATGGCCTTTCCTATGAAAAAATACTTGAGGCCCTGGTTTCGGGTATATTTTTCGATGCCCGGGATGAAAATGGCAACCGGCTGCCTTCAGATACTTCCTTTTTACACAAATTTAACCGCAAAGTAACAGAGGTCCTGCGGATTCATTGTAATTTTGACCCTTCAGAATACCCGGCTGTCTTTGAAGCCGCTTCACGGATCGAAAGACAGATAAGGACGAATCAAAAATAATACCTGATGATACAAAAAACCGACATCGAAAAGATCAAAACAAAGAATGGTTTCATTTGTGACATGGACGGTGTGATCTATCATGGGAACAGGCTTCTTCCCGGCGTAAAGGAATTCGTGCAGTGGCTGAAGGATGAAAATAAGAATTTCATCTTTCTTACGAATTCAAGTGAACGCACTCCGAAGGAACTGCAGGAGAAGCTGGCCCGCCTTGGTATCGAAGTTGACCGGAGCCATTTTTACACCAGCGCCCTGGCTACTGCAGCTTTCCTGGCAAGCCAGGTACCGAAAGGCAGCGCCTATATCATCGGTGAGGCAGGCCTGATCAATGCCCTGTATAACGTGGGATACACGATGAACAATGTCGATCCGGACTATGTTGTAATGGGGGAATCCCGTTCCTACAGTTATGAACGCATAGAACACGCCGTGAACCTGGTGATAAGGGGAGCGAAGCTGGTCGGCACCAATCCCGATACCACGGGACCGGTTGAAGACGGCATCGCACCGGCAACAAAGGCCCTTATCGCTCCCATCGAACTGGCAACCGGCAGGAGCGCCTATTTCGTAGGAAAACCAAATCCGCTGATGATGCGCATCGCTCTTAAAAAACTGGGGCTGACCCGGGAAGAGACTATTATTATCGGCGACAGAATGGATACCGACATCATTGCAGGCATTGAATCCGAAATTGATACCTGCCTCGTGCTGAGCGGCATAACTACACTTGAAATGATCGAGACTTTTGCATATCAGCCCCATTATGTTCTGAGCGGGGTTGTGGACCTGGTTAAATTACAAGATGAAAATGATAAAGGCCGTACTGTTTGATATGGACGGCGTACTGGTGGACTCTGAAAAATTCATCAAACGCGCCGGTATCGAGCTTTTCCGGGAGAAGGGATACGAGGTGAAACCCGAAGATTTCACCCCTTTCACCGGGATGGGTGAGAAC
This sequence comes from uncultured Bacteroidales bacterium, assembly GCA_963771005.1. Classification (GTDB taxonomy): domain Bacteria; phylum Bacteroidota; class Bacteroidia; order Bacteroidales; genus DASQZK01. Next base: position 47,302 of record CAVYRO010000002.1, on the reverse strand, counting down.
AGGTTCCTGGGGGGCGTCGCTGAAAAATACAATATCCCTTTCGATGTTGAAAAGGACAAAGCACGGGCTTACGAGATCTATGGCCGGATCGCCAGGGGCAGGCTGCAGCCTCTCGAAGGTGTCCATACCTTCATCGACCGCTGCAGGCAAAAGGATCTGAAAATGGCCGTCGCCACCAGTGCCGACGAGGTGAAGCTGAAAATCAACCTGCGGGAAACGGGCCTGGATGAAAATCTCTTCGGTGCCCTGATTAACGGCCTGGAGGTGGAGAACCGGAAACCCGATCCCGAAATCTATCTCAAAGCCGCTGAAAAACTCGGTGTGGACCCCCGTGATTGTCTTGTCGTCGAAGATGCGGTCAGCGGCGTGAAAGCGGCAAATGCAGCCAGATGCAGGTGCCTGGCCCTTACAACCAGCTTTTCTGCCGGTGAACTGGAGGGAGCCGACTGGATCGTAGAGAACCTGGCTTCGGCGCCGGATGAATGCCTTGAATGGTGAAGAAATCATGGATCAAGGAGATCTGACAAAAAAAACAAAAGATAAGATCATGGAATACCGTCAACTCGGGAACACGGATGTAAAAATCACTCCCATAGCCTTCGGAGCCTGGGCCATCGGGGGTGCGATGTGGGGTGGTGCGGCAAAAAAAGATGCACTCGAAGCGATCAAACGATCGGTAAGCCTGGGGATCACCACCATCGATACCGCCCCGGTCTATGGTTTCGGGAAAAGCGAGGAGCTGGTGGGAGAAGCGGTCAAAGGGATGCGCGATAAGGTGGAGATCCTTACAAAATACGGGCTCCGCTGGGATACCAAAGAGGGAAGTTACTATTTCTCCCTGGAGGATGAGGACGGAAACACGGTCGATATCCACCGCTATGCCGGGAAGGAATCGGTCATCCGGGAATGTGAAAACAGCCTGCGCCGCCTGAAGACAGACTACATCGACCTTTACCAGATCCACTGGCCCGACAGGACGACCCCTGTGGAAGAGACGATGGAAGCCATCAACAGCCTTCTCGAACAGGGAAAGATCAGGGCGGCCGGAGTATGTAATTTTGATGCAGGATTGCTGAACGAGGCGATGAAAACAGCACCTCTCTGTTCCGACCAGGTTCCTTACAATATGGTGAACCGGGATATCGAGAAAAAACTCGTTCCTTTCTGCATCGAAAACCGGAAATCGATCTTAGCCTACAGTCCCATGCAACGGGGACTGCTTACCGGAAAATTTACCCCGGATCATAAATTCAGCAAGGGAGACACCCGGGAGGAATCGGTATATTTCAGAAAAGAGAACATCGCCAGGATCAATGCCTTCCTTGACGATATCAAGCCTCTTGCCGAATCCAAAGGCGCCACCCTTGCCCAGCTTGCTGTACGCTGGGTACTCGAACAACCAGGGATCACCTGCGCCCTCGCAGGCGCCCGTAATACCCGGCAGGTTGAAGATAATGCAGGGACAATGAATATCAGCCTTTCCAGGGATGAAACCGAAGAGATCAATTCAAAACTTAATCAAACTAAATAGTATCGAATAAAAAATGGCCAGGAACATACTAAAAGATTTTCCGGGAAAATCAGAAATTCTCGAATGGTACGGCAAGAACGGAAGCAACATCGTTCACGAAGTCAACGGACATTTTCACACCCCCTACTCCTTCAGTGCTTTCCGCGATATGAAGCAGGTCTTTGAGATGGCTAAGGAAGAACAGGTCAGGATCCTCGGGATCAATGATTTTTATACCATGGCAGGCTATGAGGAATTTCATGATCTTGCCGCGGATTATAAGCTTTTCCCGATGTTCAACATCGAATTCATGGGATTACTGAAGGATGAACAGAAAAACGGCATCAGGGTCAATGATCCCACCAATCCGGGCCGGACTTATCTCAGCGGAAAAGGACTCGATTTTCCCGTTAATCTCGAGGGAAATTCCCTGAAGAAACTGGAAAATGTCAGGATGGAAAGTCTTAACCAGACACGTAAAATGGTTGAGCTGGCATCAAAGCAACTTCAGGCGGCCGATCCCGGACTTTCCCTGGATTATGACGATATCCTCGAACATTATACCCGCGGAATGGTCCGCGAGCGGCACATCGCCAGGGTGATACGGATAAAAATATTCGAAAAATACGACGGGGAAGAGCAGAGAAAAGCCATTCTGAAAAAACTTTATAACGGGAAAGAGTCATCCGTTAAAATAAGCAATGCTGCAGCACTTGAGGGGGAAATACGTAACAACCTGCTGAAATCGGGAGGTGTGGCATTTGTCAAAGAAGATCCCAAAGCATTCCTGGAAATTGATGAGGTGATCCGCATCATCACTGATGCAGGGGGAATTCCGACCTACCCCGTCCTCCTCGATGATAAATCCGGCAACTATACCGAATATGAGGAGGATATGGAAGATCTTTACCATGACCTCACAGAGCAGAATATATATTCCCTGGAACTTATTCCCGGCAGAAACGATTTTACCAACCTGAAAGAATTTGTCACCTTTTTCAGCGACCGCAATTTTGTCATTACCTTTGGAACGGAGCACAACACCCCCGAGATGATCCCCCTTAAGATCACTACCCGCGGCGGGATCGATCTCGATGAGGAAATGAAGCGAATCAGCTTCGAAGGAGCATGTGTCATTGCTGCACACCAGTACCTCAGGGCTAAAGGAGACGAAGGTTACATCGAAAGAAACGGCAGGCCCAGGCTGAACAACCGGGATGAATTCATTGAACTTGGAAATGCAGTGATCGAATATTTTCTTTATAACTGATCCATGCCGGTTTCTACCGTTGCCATAGCGGTCCGGCATGAGAGGAAACCCGGAAAGTGTGAATTCACGCACCGGTAAAATATAAATTTCTTTGAATTCTGTTAACTTCGCGGTTTAAACATGTCAAATAACGCATGATAGGGGAAGATGCAAACTCCGGATTCCAGGCCCTTTATAATGCAGGATTATCTTTATTTTTTACCTGTCAAACCGGAAATGATATTAATTATAAATAAAGTTACATAGCGAATGGACAAAGCGATCCGGGATCTGATTGACATATCCCGTTTTTATGGGAAGCAGAAAGATTTCACTCTCGCCGGAGGGGGAAACACCTCCTGGAAAAATGAAAAACATATCTGGGTGAAGGCCAGTGGTGCAGCCCTTGCTACTATCGACGAAGAAGGCTTTGCCGTTCTCGACCGGGATAAGGTGAAAATAACCGGCACGCGCGAATACAGCGCCGACCCCCAAATCAGGGAAAAGGAAGTGAAAGCCGATCTCATTGCAGCGAATATTTACCCGGAGAAACAAAAGAGGCCTTCGGTGGAAACCTCTTTCCATGAGCTCATCGACTATGCTTTTGTTGTCCATATGCATCCCACGGTCACGAACTCCCTGACATGCTCGGTCGGGGCGAGGGAAAGGACGCTGGAACTTTTCGGCGAGGAGGCCATGTATATTCCCTATGCACCTGGATATGAGCTGTTCAAAAAAGTACAGGCCGCAATGATCCCCTACCGGAAGAAATTCGGACACGACCCTAAGATGATCTTTCTGGAAAATCACGGCGTCTTTGTAAGCGCCGACAGCACGGAAGAGATCCGGGCCATCTACGATCACATCACCGGGACCATAAAGGCATTGTACCGCGAAGATCCGGTATTTGCCGATCTTGCCGTCCCGGAGGATATCACCCTTTTCCTTCCGGCCATGCGGATGATCCTCGCGGAAGAACAACCAAAGATCCTCAGGCTGAGGCATAACACTCTTCATACCTACTTTTACCGTGATGCCCAGGGATTTGAAAAAGCTGCACTCCCCTTCACACCCGACATCATTGTCTATTGCAAGGGCCGGTATATGTATATTGAAGATTCTTCCTCTCCGGAAGCCATAATCTCTGCGTTGCGGCAACAGCTCCCGGAATTCGTCAGTGAAAATTGTTGCACGCCGCGTATCATCATGATCAAAAATTACGGCGTGGTGGCAGTGGAGGAAACGGCCGATGCAGCCGAAATAGCCCTTGATGTTTACGAGGATCTTCTCAAAATAAGCCTGCTCTCGGAGAACTTCGGGGGTCCGCATTTCCTGGGGGAGGAAGACATCGCCTTTATTGATAACTGGGAGGTGGAGAACTACAGGAGGATGATCTCCAAAGGTGCTTCGTCCCGAGGTCTCGTGGAACAAAAGATCTGCATCGTAACGGGCGGCGCCCGGGGATTCGGTGAAGGTATCGCAAGATCCCTGGCTTCGCAAAAAGCAAATGTGGTCATTGCGGATCTCAATGAAGAAGAGGGCCGCGCCACCGCCGGGGAAATTGAACTTCAGACCGCCAAGAATGACGTCGTTTTTGTAAAAACCGACGTTTCGGATGCCGGCTCGGTAAAAAACCTGATGGTAAGGACCGTTCAGCTCTTTGGCGGAGCCGATGTTTATATTTCCAACGCCGGTATCTTACATGCCGGCGGACTGGAAGAAATGGAGCCGGAAACATTCCGGAAGATGACCATGGTCAATTACGAGGCATATTACCTGGGGGCGAAGTATGCATCAGCCATAATGAAGCTTCAGCATATACACAGACCCGGGTTTTTCTCCGATATCATCCAGATCAATTCCAAATCCGGACTTAAGGGCAGCAATCGAAATTTTGCCTATGCGGGCGGAAAATTCGGAGGTATAGGCCTCACCCAGTCCTTTGCCCTGGAACTTGCGCCATTCAACATTAAAGTAAATTCAATTTGCCCGGGAAATTTCTTCGAAGGGCCTCTCTGGTCCGACCCGGAAAACGGGCTTTTTGAGCAATACCTGCGGGCAGGAAAAGTTCCGGGAGCAAAAACAATCGAAGAGGTAAAACGTTTTTACGAAAGCCAGGTTCCTCTTAACCGCGGCTGCCGGACGGAAGACGTCATGAAGGCGCTCTTCTATATCATTGACCAGAAATACGAAACCGGCCAGGCCGTGCCTGTCACCGGGGGGCAGATCATGTTAAACTAACCAGGAAATTTTCAGAATATGAAGACCAAAGCAGTCCGTATATACGGAAAAGATGATCTCAGACTTGAGGAATTCGACCTTCCCGAAATGAAAGATGATGAAATACTTGCGCAGGTCATTTCAGACAGCATCTGCATGTCGAGTTACAAGGCAACAAAACAGGGAGCGGATCATAAAAGGGTTCCCGACGATGTTCATTTAAACCCCACTATGATCGGTCATGAATTCAGCGGTGTGATCCTGGAGGTAGGTAAAAAATGGCAGAAGGAGTTCAAACCCGGACAGAAATTCAGTATACAGCCCGCACTCAATTATAAAGGCAGCCTTAATGCACCCGGATATTCGTATCGCTGGATCGGCGGCGATGCCACACACATCCTCATTCCCAACGAGGTGATGGAGATGAACTGCCTCCTGCCCTATCACGGTGATGCATTTTTTCTGGCTTCACTCTCGGAGCCCATGTCTTGTGTCGTGGGTGCTTTTCATGCCAGCTATCACACCTCATATGGTTCTTATGTTCATCACATGGGTATCAAAAAAGGAGGTAATCTGGCGATCCTCGCCGGTGTAGGCCCTATGGGACTTGCGGCCATCGATTACGCTCTCCATAACGATACCCGGCCTTCTTTCATGGTGGTAACAGACATCGACCAGAACAGGCTCGACAGGGCGGCCAGCCTGCATACCGTTGAAGAGGCTGCACGACAAGGGATTAAACTCCAATACGTAAATACGGCGGCGTACGGCGATCCGGTTAGCTACCTTCGATCGCTGACCGATGGACAGGGTTATGATGATGTCTTTGTATTTGCCCCGGTTAAACAGGTAGTTGAACAGGCTGATGCCATCCTCGGCTTCGACGGCTGTATGAACTTTTTTGCCGGGCCTTCAAATCCCGAATTCAAAGCCGGCTTTAATTTCTACAATGTCCACTATGCCTTCACCCATATCACCGGCACCAGTGGCGGGAACACTTCAGACATGAAAGAATCGCTGCTGATGATGTCGGAAGGAAGTATCAATCCTGCCGGGATGATAACCCATATCGGCGGGCTGGATGCGGTGATCGGGACAACAAAGAATCTTCCCAACATCCCGGGCGGCAAAAAACTTATCTATACTAATATAAGCCTGCCACTCTCCGCCATCGATGACTTTGAGAAACTTGGAGAAAAAGATCCTTTCTTTGCCGATCTTGACAGGATCGTGAAAAATAACGGGGGGCTCTGGAATGTTGAAGCAGAGAGGTACGTGCTGGAGAACGGAAAGAAGATCTGAGGGAGGAAGAAGAGAATTGTTTCAGGTTGTTTCAGGTTGTTTCAGATGGTTTCAGATGGTTTCAATTTCAGTTTGTTTCAACTCCATTCAACAAATCAACAAATCAACAAATCAACAAATTCTTCAGGGGGAGTTTAACCACAGATTACACAGATTATCACAGATGGTTTGAACTCCATTCAACAAATCAACAAATCAACAAATCACCAAATTCTTCAAGTCCCTCTTACCCCTCTTCATACTCCCAGTCCTTTATCGGTTCGAATTTCTTATAACATTCCTCTACGGATGGATGTGTCAGAACGGATTCCACGGATACTTCCGGCAGCAGATCATCAGCAAGGCCATTCCTCACAAAGATAAAATTGAAACCCAGTTCGTTGGCTCCGACAAGCCTGTAGCCTTTCCTGTTTGCCAGCCGGGTCATGGCAACCGGTGAAGCGCCATGGTATACCGGATGCTTACCGGGGTAAAAATACTCCCGGATCGTAAGGCACAACGATATTATTAAGCCCGAATTCATTATGGGTCTCGATGATCACCACCTCCGGATCAATCACCCGGATCGCATCCCATATCCAGTAATCATTGCCGTCGATATCGATGGACAGAAGACCGGTCTTACCCCTGAAACCGGCCTCTTCAAGGAGACCATTGATGTTTTCCCGGGTCACCTTCGCACACCTGAATTCAGGCTTATGGAAATGAGGATGCGGGTATTTGCTGAAGAATTTCTTTCCGCGCCTGACACTTCGCGGATTCCCGTCGATAAAAAGTCCATGCCACCCGAAGTTGAAATACAGATTGGCCGAATTGCTGTTCACCCCGTCATCGGATCCTATTTCGACAAAAGTCTTGTTCTTCATCCCAATAACGGAAAAGATAAAAAGAAGCTTTCCGTCCTCTTCAAACTGGGAGAATACCCGAAAACCTGTCTCCGGGAATGGGGGGAGTTCATTTTTCATTGCGAGATCCCGGTAGTAATGGAAAAGCTGTCTTTGTGAGATCTGGACAGACGGGACAAACCGGTTCCTGACCTTCGTGATGAGAAATTTATCCTTGAGAAAATGCCGGATGATTGCGTTCATGTCAGTGTTATTTCCTCCTTTATCCGTTGTAAAAGGATGCCGGTATGAGTAACGAAGATACCAACTTTTTGGATAAGGAGAATGACCGGATATGATTTGTTGAACAGGCAAAATCAGAAAACTCCATTTGAGCCGTTACAAATCCGGTTTTATACGAACCTCCGCGCACTCATTCCCGAAAATCCATTACCTTCAATTACGATCAATTGTGTACTCTAATGCAGATGAAAATTAATGGGAAAGGTGAACAGCACTGAAACCGGTTTTCCCTCGTTATATCCGGGTGTCCAGCGCGGGGAGGTTGAGATCACGCGCACGGCTTCCTTTTGAAGATAGGGATAAAAACCGGAAACTACATGGGCTTTGGTAACCTTTCCCTTCGAATTGACTACAAATTCTACGATGACTTTTCCTTCGATTTTATTTACAACAGCATCATGCGGGTAATTCAGGTTGTGACCTATATATTTTGAGAACTCAATTCCAGTTGAATCTCCACGAAACAGAGGCATCTTTTGGCAACTATCGAAGACTTTCACAGTGTCCTCCGCTTGCGTTGTTTTACCTGTGGGCAAAGCGATTGAATTGGTTAATTTCACTGTTTCCGCACCATTGCGCGCTTCCCTTGTAGTTTTTTGAGTGAATTGTTCCGTCCGGAGTTTTTCCTTTTGGGCATTTATTCCGGCAGGGACAAGAACGAAATAAACCGGGATAAGCAATTTAAGTAGTTTCATTTTTCTGTCAGGTTCAGTTTTAAATGAAATTAGCGATTCCTTCCGGATTATACAATTTTAACGGTCAATTATTTTTCTTGTGCAATCGCCTGCCATAGAAAGCGCCATTGGTCATTAAAACTCCAATACCGTTTGCAGATGATACGGATAAATTGTATTTATTTCCCGTATACCTCCACCTCTTTCCACGATATCCATGAAGGACTTTCCATAGTGGTAACCCTGACATAGCGGTATAAGTCTTCGCTTCCTTCCGAAGTCCATGTCAGGATATCCCCATCAGCGGTAGTTCCATTGAATTCCTTCAGCAATACCCATACACCGGAACTTTTTGCCGCCTCCAGCCTGTGAGCGGTGTTTCCTGCCGGGTACTGGGCAACATGGAGTTTGACTTTACCAAGATCATAATCCTGTCCGAGATCGACCTTCAGCCATTGGGGGGCATACTCACCGGAACCCCATTGGGAGGAATAATCGCCATCCACAGCCATAGCGGGAGTCTGGCCCTCGAGGAAAGCTGAAGCTTCAGCAGAGGCATTCAGGGCCAGGTTTGCCGGGGGAAGCAGGGAAGGGTCACAGGCATCGGGATAATTGACCGGGGCCAGGGCAGCCATCATCTCATGATCATTATCCATGAATCCCCAAGTAGCATCACCAATGCCAACCGGGGCACGATACATCCCCCAGTACAGCCAGCCGTTGAAGCCATACATGCATGAACCGGCCATCCAGCCCTGGATGGCATCTAAGGCATCAGGCAGATCCGGAAACCGCTGCAAAAATGCTCCGAATTCACCCATTATGATGGGTTTTGAAGTATAATTTGTCATGCCGAAATTTTCGGCGATCTTTTGAAGTGGATCCTCGCCCGGATAAGCGTGAAAATCAAAGAAATCCAACGGGGCTTCCTGAAGCAGACCTGCCGTTTCAACATAACGGAAATCTCCTGTACGGATCGGATTTGGATAATCGGGAACGAAAAAACCCATTGTAACCAAAGCATCCGGATCGTAATGATCAATGGTATCCCTGATCCGGTTTATGTAATAGACCATGCTTTCCAGGGCCATGGTCTTTTTATCGGCCGGGTTAGACATATCGTAGGTACTCCCGTTTGCGCAGGTCACCTTACCCGAATTGAGACTGAAGGGCGGATCCGTATTGATGTACCATTGTTCATTGAGGAGCGACCACGCAAAGACAGCTTCAAACGGGGCATCACGACCGGCAAGCGCCCTCATCAGATCACCCCAATATGTTACAGTTGCCAGAACACCAGGGGAGGTCAGATAATTGGCATTGCGATAACCGCCGAACTGACTGCCCACTCCTTCATCCGAAATCTGCCAGTAGCCGCCCTGGCTGGGAAGATCATTGGAGGTGAGCATCAGGAAGATACCTTCGTCACGCGCAATTGACATGGTCCGCACGATATTATCGATGTAGCTGCCGTTGAGACCTGCACCCTCCGGATTTCCAATACAAACCGGATCGTCATTGCAACTGTCGAAAAATATCCGGACAACATTGAAGCCATTTTTTTTCAATAACCGGAAATCTGCCCTTACCCGGGTTTCATCGAAAATCCCCACACCGAAAAAGCGGTCCTGGTATCCGCTGCTCACCGGGATGATCCAGAAATAATTGACGCCCCGGGGTACAAAAACACTGTCAGTCTCATCAGTCCAGAATACAGCCTGGCTACCGATATCCCTGATACCAATGGGATGATCCTTCGGAACAAAGACAAATGCGGTGTCATTCTTCCCGGTCGTTCCATCCGTTCGTCTCATATCTTTTTTGCAGCGGCTGAAAAAGACCGAAAACAAAATCAGGCTGATGAACCAATACTGAAATTTCATACCGGGGATTTTCAGCAGATGAGTAATTAATATCAGAAAACTCGATGACCCTTCGGCTCCGCTCAGGGACCGGTCAATTCGATGAACGAAGAACTTTTCGGATGGTGGTAAGGCAGGCAAAAGGCCCTATTTGCGCAAGTCATTGAATTTTAATTTTATACATAGGGGCCTTTGCCTGCCTTACCACCATCCGAAAAGTTCACCCTCTTGAATGAAGTCACCGGTCCCTGAGCGGAGACGAAGGGTCATCGAGTTTTCTTGCAAACACTAATTAATAAACTGCCGGAATGCTTTTCAGTCATTCCGCTAAATAATTCTGAATCCTTGTAACAGTTAGAAGAAACGGTTTGTTAAATGAACCATGGATACAGCCCCGGTCCGGTTTTAAATGAGGACCGTTTTTTCAGGCCGGCTCGAAGCCGGGATTATAGATCAGCCCGATGCAGTTTCCCCAGGGATCCCTCACCGAGGCGGTCATGATCTCCCCGCCGACATTCACCGGCTTTTCTTCTTCCATTGCTCCTGCTGCTAAAAATCTTTCAAATTCCTTCTCAATCTCATGTACCCCCCAATAAGCCACCACGTTTGCGAATTTTTTCTCCGACTGGTTTTCCTCAGGCTGAAGCCCAAGCTCATATCCCGCGATATTGAATCCTACATAAAAGGGCTCGTCGAAATAGGGTTTTGTCCGGAAGGTTTCTGAATACCATTTTTTTGCTTCACTGATATTTCCGACTTTATAGATTGTGGTTCGTAAGCCTAACATGATTTTAATTTTTATATTGTTTTATTGCGTGCCCATGCAGATTCAGCCTTTTTCCATAGCCTGCTTCCGCAAATCCGCAGGCAACTTTTCGATGGCATACCTCAATGCAGTTCTCGGCATGACAGCCCGTTTAGTCATCACATACCGGAAGATACTGTTCTGATCAGCCTGGCTTGCTGCTTTCAGCATCCAGCCATAGCCTTTCTGAACCATATCGTCCGGGTCAGTAAGAAGGATATCTGCTATTTCCAGAATATCATCCCTGAATTTCCCCTTCCTTGCAGGGATTATCAGGGAAACAGCCGCGGCGCGGCGCATCCACCGGTTTTCCGACCGGGCCCATTTCTTCAATTCGCTTATATATACCGGGTACATTTCGATAAATTCGCCCACTGTATGGTTACAAAGGGTATCACACGATGCCCAGTTGTTTACATAGGCGGCAACCCATTTTTCGAATACCGCGAAATCATCCGGTTTATAATACTTATGGATGAAGTAGGACCATTCACAGGCCGTAAAAGTTTCTTCGATGTAGCCTGATCGCCACAATTCCTCGCACAGTTCCAGAATTTCCTCTTTCGGCATATCCCTGACCAGGGCAAACCAGGTTTTATTCATCTTATGAACGTCGGCTGATTTCACGCCGTAGAGCTTTATTTCCTCCTTGAAAAACCGCTGACCGGATTCCCGGACTTTTTCGTCAGCCTTTTCGGCAAATTCATTACGAATGGATTGAATTATGGGATGCATGGGCGAAGTTAAATATTTGTTGATTTGTTGATTTGTTGATTTATTGAATGGAGTTGAAACAATCTGAAACAACCTCTCTTAATCCGTGATAATCTGTGGTATCTGTGGTAAAACTCCCCTCAGAATTTGGTGATTTGGTGAATGGAGTTCAAACCAATCTGTGCTAATCTGTGAAATCTGTGGTGAAACTCCCGAAACTATCTAAAACCATATCAAACCATATCAAACAACCTCAAATAATCCAATCCAGTTTTTCTTCAAAAAGAAAGATACAATTTTTTCCCCAGGAAATCCGCATACAAACCGGCGGATTGTTTCACCTTACCTATCAGGGCGCGGGTCGGTTTTTTAAAATAATTCAACTCGATGATGACCTTGTCATTTTTGACGGTCCGTTTCCAAATTCCTGCCGCACGGCCATCCACCAGAATAACCGGCCAGAACATGCCGTTACCTGCAATATTCCGGAGATGCTCCGCCTCTGTTATAACGGCTGAACGATCCCTGTAACTGATGATATATTCATCGAAGGCAGGAAGAAGAATGACGGTATCCGTACCGGGGTCCGATACAGCTGACGGATCCATCCAGAAAGTCCTACCATCCATCTTTTCGGATCTCAGCCCTTGTTTTACCATCTCAAGCCCTGCTGCAGCATCTTTCACGGTAAGTCCCGACCACCATGCAAAATCCTTCAGTTCCGCCGGACCGTGACTGGTAAAATATTTTTTTGTCAGCCTGGCCAGGGATTCCTCACGTGGGAATAACTTCTTTTGAGGGACCCTTTCTTCCAGCAGTGCATAGGAAGGCTTGTTCTTTCGAATCTCCCCGCTGCAGATCAATCCTTCCAGTTCCGCAATGAGAAGAAGATGAGCCATCCGGTTTTCTGACAGGGAAAACTTTGCTTTTTTGAAGGCATCCACGATATCCTCACGCGTGGAATAACCGTTCTTCGAGATCGTAGTTACAAGGAGCTCGTTGCTTTTCTTTTCCACTTCCGGGGTAATCTCCAGTTGTTTCTGACGGGATCTTAATGCAGATCTCACTCTCGGAGCCGTAAGTTCAAGAATCCAGTAAATATCCTCCCGTGAAACAAAATGCCAGGTAGGTCGCATGAGATGAGTGCGCAGGATGTCTCCCCTATTCAGCGCTTTTTCAATTATCTGATCCGTGGAACCGGAGACCCTGAGCCCGATGGCCCACTTCCCCATCATAAAATCCTGCGCCTGCATTGCACCCATCCGGCTTACCAATTCCACGGGTGATGTGGTTCCGGGTCCATAGACCGCCTGACTGAAGAGCCGGATATGTGCAATGCCTGAGCGATCCATGTGTGATCAACGCATAGCGGCTTGCAGTGAGACTGACCCGGTTACCCTCGGTATCGTGGAAAGAAACATAAGTCCCGATTCCCGGAATATCCACCGGTTCACCAAGAACTTCCCCTCCTGAATCCTTGACCCTCTTCATAGCATCATGGATATTCTCCACTGAAATGACCAACGAAGGGTATTTGGCAGGTGAATCCTGCTTGGGATAAAAACCGCCGTTAATGCTGCCTGGAGTTTTTGGCATCCTGTTCTCATCCAAATCGGTGGTGGTAACCGTAACATAGTTTCCCATATCTTCACCGAAAAACTGCGTTTCCCATCCAAACACCGTGGAATAGAAATCTGCCATTCTCTCCCTGTCCTCTGCAGGCATCTCGAAATGTACTACGGGATTCTTTTTCATAAAATGGAATTAAGGTTATAATTCTGATGGAACGAAAACTCCTGAAATAGGAGGTAAACATAATAACAGGCAACGGATTGAATGGTTCATCTGCTAACTATCTGCTGGATGAAGACGGGAATATTCTTTGCGACTTTTGCGGTTACTAATTTTTATTTAACCGCAAAGTACGCAAAGTTTAACGCAGAGTTCGCAATGCTAATGTTCCCGCCTTCCTTTGCGATCTTTGCGTGACCTTTGCGACCTTTGCGGTTACTAATTTTTTATTTAACCGCAGAGTACGCAAAGTTTAGCGCAGAGTACGCAAAGTTAATGTTACCTGCTTCCTTTGCGATCTTTGCGACCTTTGCGGTTACTAATTTTTATTTAACCGCAGAGTACACAGAGTTCTACATGGTTAATCTTGTCGGGAACTCAATCTTCCCTCTACTTTACATTTTGTTTTTTCAGGATATCACGGATATCGGTGAGTAAAAGCTCTTCTGCCGAGGGAGCCGGGGGAGTCGGGGGAACTTCCGCTTCCTTTTTTTCCATTCTTTCCTGCATCCGGCCCAAAGCTTTGACCACGATGAATATGGCAACAGCCACGATCAGGAAAGTTATGATCGTATTGATGAAGATACCGTAAGAAATGGCCACCTCAGGGATGCCATTTCCCGCACCGGCAGGAGATTCGGGCATTGCCGGTTTAAGCACCCATTTCAGGCGTGAAAAATCAACGCCACCCAGCAATAACCCTATGGGAGGCATAAGGATATTATCCACGAACGATTTGACAATGGCTCCAAAATACAGAGCCATGATGAGGCCTGTGGCCATTTGGAGAACATTACCCCTGCTGATAAATAATTTAAATTCTTTCATTCCCGGGATGTTTAGTTAGTACTAATGATGAATTGTATCTGAATAAAGCAATGTTAACCAGGGCTGGTAATCTAAACCGTATGGGGTATTGAAAATCCCGGGTCATTTTCAAAGGAAAAACTCTAAGCCGGCACTGCATTCAAATGCATGATTATCATTACGATAAATAATAACACCAAGCTCTCTCATTTGTTTAAGGTTCGGTGTGATTTCAATCAATGATGATATCAAATTTGCTGAGGAGTCCGGGCAAACCCTGGATTGAAAACCTGGCTTTCTTTACGTTATTTATCACGGGATCCACTGTATAGTTAAAGGCGGTGGTAAAATCGACTTTTTCCAGATTGGTATTTCCGAAGACAGCCCCGCTGAGATCACAGTTCTCAAAATTGGAGCCCGAAAGATCCGTATCTTCAAAATCGACCTCTTTAAGGCTGCAGCTTATGAAAATCGTATTTTTTATTTCCAGCTTGTGGAAGGATGACAAGTCCAGCCGGCATCCGGTAAAACGAAAGGAAAGCAGGAATTCTTTGCAGCTGCTGAAAGAGATGCCAAGAATTTTGCATTCGTTGAAGGTGATCTCCCGGAAAACAGTATTGGTCAGTTTTGTGCCGGTGAACTATACATTGATCGAACCGGCACTCCAGAAACACAAAATCCGACAGATCTGTATCCGAAAAATCGCATGCCCTGAAAATACAGGTATCGTATTCCCCTTTCGCCGGAGCCTCAAGGGAAAAATTTATTCCCTTGAATTCCTTATCTGCTATGTAACCCATACTTAGTATTTGGAAAGGAACTTCAAGATACAAAAAACAAAGAAATCCCGGATATAAAAATTACAGTGCCTTAAACCTTTGGATATGGGAGGAGGAATGATGAAGGATGAAATTGTTACCTGCCGGATTCTCTGATCTTCGGAGTTCAACATCCGGGGACCGGTGTTCAATATCCCTCTTCCACACTCTCAAACAACCATTCTGTGATAAGCTGAGGAATCTTTTGTAAAAAAATCTTTCCGGGCCCGATCTTCCAGGTCCTTATTCCCACATATACGGGGTGACCTGGTATACATAATAATTCAGCCAGTTAGAGAACAGGAGATTTGCATGGGCTCTCCAGCGGATCAGGGGATCCCTGGCAGGATCGTCACCCGGGAAATAATTCTCGGGAACATCGATCTTCAGTCCTTTTTTTACATCCCTTTCGTATTCATTCTTCAGGGTAAGCGGATTGTATTCAAGGTGACCTGAGATAAAGATCTGCCGGTTATCACTGGATACGACAATATTTGAACCTACTTTTTCGGACCATGCCAGAACAAAGAGATCGGGATGATTACGCAGCTCGTCGATCCTGTTTTCCGTATACCTGGAATGCGGAGCCGGAAAAATGTCATCGAAACCCCTGACAAGAGGGACTTTCGGATCACTGATAAAGTGCTCGAAAACACCAAATGCCTTTTTAGGCAGGGGGTATTTCCGGATCCCGTAATGGTAATAAAGGCCTGCCTGTGCCCCCCAGCAGATATGAAGGGTGCTTGTTACATTGGTCTTACTCCATTCCATGACCTCACACAGCTTATTCCAGTAATCAACCTGCTCGAAAGGCAGAAGTTCCACGGGAGCGCCGGTTATGATAAGTCCGTCGTATCTTTTACCAGAAACTTCATCAAAGGTCTTGTAAAAAATTTCGAGGTGCTCGCGGGATGTATTTTTTGATTCGTGTTCATCCATATACAGCAGGTCGAGTTCCACCTGCAGGGAGTTATTCGACAGGTTGCGTATCAGATCTGTTTCCGCCACTTGTTTTACAGGCATAAGATTGAGGAGAGCCACTTTCAGGGGACGAATATCCTGGTGGCTCGCACGTGATTCTTCCATTATGAAGATATTCTCATTCTTCAACTCCTCGATCGCCGGCAGATTATTCGGTACATTGATGGGCATATTCGGGCAACTTATTGATTTGGGGCCTTAAAGAAACAAAATTAGCACGATCCATAAAAATATTTAACAAATCTTTCGCATCCCGGTTCAAGCCGGACGCGGATTTTGGATGAAATTAAGGGTCGGAATTACCCGGTTCAACGTGATTCCCTGAAATGTTGGGTAAGTAATCGTGCGAGGGAGTCAGTGAGGTATGGCGGAAGATCATGTCCCATATTATTCACCCAGAGTGTTTTTGCTCCCGGGATCACGGATGCAAGTTTTTTACTGTGCTCAACGGGAATAAAAGGATCGTTCATTCCATGGACTACCAGGGTCGGGATCTTCAGTTTCCCCAGGGCTTCGTATCTCGATCCCGAACGGTAGGTTGCATCCTGCTGCTGACGTGAGGATTTTACATTGTATCCACGCCGCCGCCGCAGATTGTAGAGTACCTGCTCGGATATCCCTTTCGCGTCGATGTCATAAATCGCATCCCCACGGAGGAGAATCCGTACTGCAACATTACGTTTCAGGATATTCTTCTCGGTCGGGATGATGCTGTAACGTATGTTGTTTTTGACAAGCTCGTATACAAATTTCCTGCGGAAACCAGGCAGGTCCGGATCCGTAATATAACCTGATGACATCACGGTCGCTAGAGTCGCCGTCCTTTGCGGATAATGGATGGCATATTCCTGGGCCACCATACCCCCGAGCGAGATCCCCAGCAAATGAGCCTTTTCAATTTTCAACGAATCGAGGATAATTACGGCATCATGAGCAAGATCTTCCAGGGAAAATGATTTTGTACCTTTACCATTGTCCCAATCGGACATCCCGGTGCCCCTGTAGTCGTACCGGATGACCCTGTACCCGGCTTTCACAATATCATCGAGAAATGGCTGGGGCCAGCCCAGGGCATCATTCGAGAGGCCCATAAAAAGCAGTGCCGTTCCTTTTACCGTGTCGACAGGGTCAATGGCCTCATACCATATCTTCCACCCCGCTGAGCTGATATAGCCGGTTTGACCCCTCACAAATTCCGGCACATCCGCTTTAAGTACATTTCGTATGATGTTCTTGTCATTATCCGGGATACCCGGACCGGTAAAAAAAATCAGATAGGCCAGAACGACAACCATCATGAGGATCAGAATACCAATGTTTCTCAGAATCATCATAATCCTCTTTTTCATTTTCATTCTTATGAAGGGGGAATATTACGGGATATATTTTTTTAATAACACATTTGTGCAGTTATCGTTTAATCTTGTTATCCTTCAGAAATTTCGCCGCAAAAGCGGGTGAAAGATAATTCTCATAATGCATGCATACATCGGCAGCAAAGGCAATCCCGTTTTCCCCGGCCTCCCGCCACGTATCCTCTGAAAGATGTGGGATGTCCCTCCGCGTATGTCCTGACCTGGCGAGCGTACTTAGAATGCCTGCATTGAAATTATCACCGGCTCCGATCGTACTAACGGTTTCAACCGGTGCAACCCCGAGATGCAGTGTGTGATCCCCGGTGAGGATATCGACCCCGTTTTTATTCGCAGTGTAGATAAGAACACTGCAACCTGCCTCTTTCACGACTTTCCAGGCCTCTTCTGGAGTGGAAGCCCCGAAAATCAGTTCGAAATCCTCATCCGATCCCCTGACGATATCCGCATGACGAATGTTTTCAATGATCATCGGTTTAACAATTTCCAGTTCATGAAGATGTGGTTTTCTGAAATTCGGGTCATACATGATCGTACTCCCGGCCTTCCTCGCCGAATCCAGGATCCGGAGCAAAGCCTCCCTTACGCCTGATGTAATGGAGAAGAAACTGCCAAAGAGGAGGAAGTCATCTTCTGTAAAAGGAATGTTGATCCCGGTCATCCGGTTTTCCGGGAAATCCTTGTAGAAACGATAGGAGGCATCGTTTGCCTCGTTCAGAAAGGCAAGTGCGAGTCCCGATTTATGATGTTCATAATGCTGTATAAATCGCGTATTTACGCCGTTCGCCGCCAGAAAATCATCGATCATCCCTCCCACCTCATCATGACCGTAGTCGCTAACGAAGTATATTTCCAGCCCCAGCCGTCCGAGGCTCACCGCCGTGTTAAGCATAGAACCTCCGGGCGTCGCCGAGACCGGCAATCCGTTGCGGAATATTATGTCGAGGAGCGTCTCCCCTATGGCGAAAATTCTTGACATGTGAAAGAATTTAGTGATTTGTTGATTTGTTGAATTGGTGAAGTGGAAGAGGAAGAGGAAGAGGAACACGGATTTGACGGATATGTGGTGAAACTCCCGGAAACCATTCACTTAACCAAAGCCGAAATCGCCTTGAATTGTGCAGTTCCGCTAACGCGGGCCAGCTCAAACAGGATCGATTCGCAGGTTGTGATCACGGCTCCTTCCTGCCTCATCCTCCCGATCGCGACGGCTTTATCGGAAGCCTTTCTTGATGAAACACAATCCTGTACAATGATGGGAAGAAACCCGCTTTCTATAAGATCGACAGCGGTCTGAAGAACACATACATGGGTTTCAATTCCCGCGATGATGATATGTTTCCTGTGCAGTTTCTCCAGTTGCGACCGGATGCCCGGATCGTCACAGCAGGAAAAGGTTATCTTTTCAAGGGGTTTTTCCTCCCCCAGCGAAGCCTTTAGGACAGGAATGGTAAAACCCAGGCCTTTGGTGTACTGTTCGCTAACCAGAAAAGGGATCTCGAGGATCTTCAGTCCTTTGATAAGGATCTCCGTTTTTACCGACAACAGCTCATTTTCGTGGATATGCGGGAAAAGCCGGTCCTGGATGTCGATAATGAGCCCGGCAGCAGTTTCTTTACGTATTCTCATGATTATTTGCCTGGTTTCTGGATTTATGTCCAAGATAGCCTCCATGGTGCCGCTTGGCATAATCAACCGCTGAAAACCCGATCTTCTTCATCAGAAGAACCACGAGGATATCTCCGATAACGGTCATCGTGGTGGTGGAGGTTGTAGGAGTGAGACCAAGAGGGCACACTTCCCGGGGATTCCCTGTGAAGATGGTCACATCGGAAATATTCGGAAGCTTGCCTTCCGGGTTCCCGGTAATTACGATAACCGGGATATCTTCATAAAGATTATGTGTAAGCGAGATCAGTTCGACAATTTCCCTTGTCTGGCCCGAATTGGAAATGACGAGGAGGACATCATTCTCCCTCATCACGCCCAGATCGCCATGCTGGGCTTCACTGGGATGCAGGAAAGTTGCCGGTGTTCCGGTCGAACTGAGTGTAGTGGCAATATTTTCGGCGATTTGCCCGGCCTTGCCCATTCCGCTCACGATCACCCTGCCTTTATTTATATGGGCACAATGATGAATGATATCAACGGCTTTGATAAAATCACCGGTTGCAGGAATATTCATAATGGCTTCCGCTTCCCGTTTCAATAAATCTTCAATTTCCTGGATCATAATCTTCTTCGTGATATTTTAAACCTGGAGACCACCCGTTTCTTCCGCCGGTCAGGTCCTCATTAAATTTCCGGATCAGCAGGTCTATCGTCTCCTCCATCCGTTTTTTCCGGTTACCCGAATACTCTTTTTCGTATCTTACTGTTTCTGCGGTATTCCGGAACACGCCTGCCGGGGTTCAAATTTAATCAATATTTTAAAAACGCCTGCCGGTTATTTTCAACGCAATGGATTATCTTTATGTTTTTTAATTATAAAATCCCCAGATACATATGAAATCAATGATGCTTACAGGTATAAGGCAGATGGAAATGAAGGAAGTTCCTGACCCGATGATCGTTAATGATACCGATGTCCTGATCCGGATGAAAAGAATCGGTGTTTGTGGTTCGGACGTTCATTATTACACCACGGGTAAGATCGGGTCACAGGTGGTCAGATACCCCTTCCCTGTAGGTCACGAGGGGGCCGGCGAAGTGGTGAAGACAGGAAGTGCCGTTACCCTTGTGAAACCCGGCGACCGTATCGCTATAGAGCCGGCCATGCCTTGCGGTGAATGTGACCAGTGCCTTGCAGGGCGTCCCCATACCTGCCGTAAGCTGAGATTCCTGGGCTGCCCGGGCCAGGCTGACGGATGCCTTTCCGAATACATCGTAATGCCCGAAACCAGTTGCATTCCAGTTTCCGGGAAGCTGAGCTATGACCAGGCAGCAATATCCGAGCCCTTATCGATAGGTGTTTACGCCGTGAAAGAATCGATTCCAATGAAAGGTGCAACGGTTGGGATCCTTGGGTTCGGACCTATCGGCATGAGCGTTCTTCTTCCGGCACTTGCAGAAGGAGCAGCAAAGGTATACGTTACAGATAAAATCAATGAAAGACTGGACATTGCCAAGCAATGCGGGGCATACTGGACAGGCAACCCGGATGAGTCTGACGTTGTAAAGGATGTGGCAGGAAAGGAGCCTCTCCTTCTGGATGTGGTATTCGAATGCTGTGGAAAACAGGAAGCCATCGACCAGGCTATCGATATGCTCAAACCCGGGGGAAAGCTCATGATCATCGGGATACCTGAATTCAGCCGGTGGTCATTCAGCGTCGACAAGATGAGACACAAGGAGATCACCGTGCGCAATGTCCGCCGTCAGAACAACTGCGTGGAAAGATCACTGGAATTGATGGAAACCGGTAAGGTAGATGTCAGCCGGATGCCCACACACCGTTACAAATTTGAGGATTCCCGGCAGGCATTCGAACTGGTCACAGAATATAGAGACGGTGTAATGAAGGCTATGATCGATTTTGACTGATGCCCTCGATCAGGCGGGATCTTTCATTGATTTGTCCACCTGTAAGATCCTGCTGCCTCCTTCCCAGGTTACCTTAAGCCGGAGAGGAACATTCGACCGGACGTTAATGACGGGATCATCCGTTAATCGTTTTCTCTTTTTACAATGCAGGTAGACCACGCCGTATTTCCCGAAAGGGTATTTTTCCACACCGAATTCATCCTTTACACGGATGTCCCAGACCAGCGTATTTTCCGGTACATCAGCCCTGATTCCGAATATGTATTCGAGTAGAATGGCAGTGCCAGTCAATCCGCCCTCACCTACAAAATCTTTTTTACCGCTTCCCGTTGCGAACTCAGGGGCGTAATTTTCCCAGATTACCCCCGTACGCTCATAGATCTGGGCTACATTGTTTACGTGATTCATCGCAATTTCAAAAGCAAGCGAATCTGCTCCTGCTTTGGTGAGTCCGCGCAATACCATGTAGTTTGACATGGCCCATACGGCTCCAAGCCAGTATCCGCCTTCCGGATCATATTGGGGATTATCGGCTGAAAGTGAGGGAATGCGATGCAACCTGTTAAATTCCGTAGTATCCGACAAATGAGCCAGGAAGCGGGTCAGCCTTTCTTCCGGAACAACGCCTGCAAGCAGAGCCCAGTATGTGCCGATGGATTTAACATTCGAAAGGCTCCCATCCCGGAACCGGTCCACATACAGCCCTTCCTCTTCATTCCACATTTTCTGATTGACATATTCCGATAAGTGGACAATTTCCTTCCGGATATCTTCAACATCAGCCATACGGTTCAATACCCGGGCCATTTGGACGATCTGCCTTCCTGCCGCTATCTGCTGAAGAGTGGCATCCACCCAGGACATATGACCGTGGCTGAAGGCAGGATTAACGCCTTCGGGCAGCCTGGGCTGGTTATCCATTCCACATCCCCAGCCACTCGAAAAATAGCTGCCGTCGGGCCAGGTCCTGTAGTTGCTATACCACTGATAATTGGCCAGCAAAACCGGAAAAACCTTTTCCAGGCGTTCCCCGTCATTCGCATTGCAATAATATTCCCATTCGGCCCAGGGTAACAGGTTGATCCCTGCCGATGACGGATCAAACCTTTCAAATGCATCTTTGCCGGTTGTACCCCATATCTCGCGGCATATAAAGCCGTCTTTATGCTGTTTGGCATAGAAATTATCCAGGGCATTCTGAAAATGAAAAGCCCTGAAGGCGTAACGGCAATAAAGGGCCATAAAACCAAAATCTTCGGTAAAAATGTTGCCATTGAACGCAGGATCAGTGTAGGGCGCGATAAATCCGTTATCCCCGCCGGCTTTTTGCAGATTGGAAAATGCAAGTTCCCAGGTTCTCCAGTAAAGTCTTATCAGGTCGGGTCGTTCAGGCCAGAAAGGTGCCGGCAGGCTGTCTCTTACAGCATCAAACCGGGGAAGGGCGGATGTATCGGCCGGACTCCCTATAAAAATGTTTTCCTTCACGTATTCATTCGGGATCTCCGTATTAAAAAAGGGCTGACCCCTGGCGCCCCCCCAAAAAAACAGACAGATCACGACAGCCGTTATCCGGATTGAAATTTTATCTTGCAGTGACAGGTCGTGACCTGTTATCAGGTCGTGACCTGTTATCACGTCCTGACCCGTTATCACGTCGTGACCCGTTATCACGTCGTGACCCGTTATCACGTCGTGACCTGTTATCACGTCCTGACCTGTTATCAAACCGGGACCTGTCATCCGGTCGCACCCCGTCATTACAGGTGGTACATTCCCGGCAGTACATATACCAATCGATCTCATTTAAATCTCAGTTTCTTCTTTGGATTTTTTACCGAGCCAAAAGGACCCGGTAAGGAACCAGAGGAACATCCCCGCGGCCATCCAGATTTTCATAGCCTCCATATCCATGGATCCTGCAAAATGCAGGATTGAGGGAAGGATCGTCATCACGAGCCCGGTGATGGCCAGGATGCGGATGAGAATTTTGAGTAAGGGGTTCTTTTCAGTCATTTTTCTGGTAGAGTTTACTTAATGCTACATACAGGAAGATGGATAGGATCCAGGTGGGTACAGGAAGGAAATAGAGTTCGACGCCGAAGTACCAGTGTACGAAGATGGCAGCTGCCAGCAGGAAGAACCATGTAAATCCTGCAGCCAGGTTGAAGGAGAGTCCTTTCAGTTCGGCATAGAATTGTCTCATTCCCATTCGGGGTAGAAGGTAATAATCGGCGAAAATCACTCCCCCCATGGGGATCAGCAGCAATCCGTATAGAGCGACAAAATCAAGAAGTTTCATTACGAGCGCCGGGAAAAGGGCGGCAAGTGTTGTGATAAGCCCTGCGAAGAGGGTCACCTTCCATCGCTGCCAGTTCGGTGAAGCCACCTGAAGCGCGAGTCCGGCACGGTACAGGGTGGGATTAGCCGTTGTCCAGCCGGCAATGACAACTGTCACTGCACCTGCGAGTCCGGCGGCCTGAAATGCCGAGACTCCGGGTGCATCACTATGGTAAGCCGCATATAAGATCCCTGATGCTATCCAGGCCACGTAATGGCCGAGGAACATCCCGATAGCCGAAGCGAAACCGTAATACCATTTTTTAGCATACCTGAAGATGGAAAGATCGGACATCCCGAGATGCATGGCGGCATTCGCCAGCCAGGTAAAAAAGATCACATGCCAGATGGTAAACTGCGACTGTCCGGGCGAAGCTATACCTGTCCATATCTTCTGATGAGCCACCTGCCAGAAATTTCCCGATCCGGCATGTACACCCAGCCCCGGAAGAACCGCGAAAGCGACGGCTACGAAAATCAGGAACATCCAGGGAGATGAAACCTTGGCAAACCTGGCGAGGGCATCGAAACCCAGGATGGCCATAGTGGTTATCACGGCACCTACAAAGAAAACCGTGATGACCCAGCCTGCGCTGTTGGGATAAAGATCGGATAAAACCGGCATTCTGATGTGAAAGGGAATACCCACGGCCGTGGCGGCGACTGCTACCATTGCTCCGGCAAGAAAACAGAACATCAGTGCATTTACTATATTGTATATAAATACAAGGGATGATCCCGTGATCTTTTTCAGCTGCCAGTAAAGAGAAAGCCTCAGTTTAATGGCTATCGGCGCTGTGATGAATGCCCAGCTCAGAACGGCCAGGATGTTGCCGATCAGCCCCCCGATGAACATATCGGTGACACTGACGCCATGTGCAACAAAAAGCATCCCGATAACGAATTCGGTACCAGCCACATGTTCACCGGCAAACATCCCCAGGAAGTTACCGATACTCTGCAGTTTGTTCCGGGTTACAGGTTCTCTGTCGAATTCGTAAAGCTTATCAAGTTTTTGGGCAATGGTGGAAGAACTCATGCGTAATTTTCTAAGTTTTGTATTTGGTACCGGTTAGTCAGGAATTACAATAATAATGATTTTTTTCTTCAATTCAGGAACCTGTCCCAAAAAAGAAGGCTGCCTCCCCGGAGGAAGGCAGCCCTTGATTTTAAAGACAGGAAAGCGATTATTTCTTGACGATCCTGCTAATATGAATTTCTGCATCGGCGTCGGTCATCCTGATGATATAGAGGCCTTTGGAGAGCGAGGAAACGTTGAGGTCAGCGTTCCTTGTCCCGTTCAGTTCAGTCCTCATCAGCACCTTACCGGTTACGGAAAGAATTTCAACAGAATTCATATTCTTCACAGCACTGATCCTGATTACATCAGATGCCGGGTTGGGATAAATGCGGGCAAAGTTTGCATATTTCTCAACCGAGGTGGCGAATATGAGGTTCAGCGTGTATACTTCAACGGTAGTTCCGTCACCGGCGGTAACCGTTACGGTAGCCGTACCGGGAACAGCATCCGGTAGTTGAACTTCAGTGCTTGCGGCTGCATCATTGACCGTTGCGTCGATCGTCGGAACTGCACCGCCCGGGATCTGAACTTCATAGGTGGTGGTTGCGGGATCAAATCCGCTGAGTTCGGTTCCGTTAACCATGATAGCCGACAATGTGGCATCGTCGGTGAACATAAGATTAAGCGTATATTGCTCAGTGGTTGTTCCATCCTCGGCTGTTACCGTAATGGTGGCTGTTCCGGGAATAGCTTCCGGAAGAGCAATCTCGGTAGTAGCGCCGGGGTCGGTTACAACAGCCTCGACAGTGGGTAATTCACCACCGGGTATTGCTACATCATAACTCATTGTTGCTGCATCGAATCCGCTGAGGTCTTCCCCGTTGATCTTGATGTTGGAAAGAGATGCATCGGTGGAACGAAGGTCACCCGTGAAGGTGATGTCGTCCATGATCCAGGAGTGGTTTACGTCCGGGTTCCAGAGATGGATCTCCAGGTTTTCAGCCGAAGGAAGTTCCTCTGCCAGGGTTACCCATGCCCATACATTGTTTGCTGGGAAGGTATCCGGAGCTACGGTCCAGTTCTTGTCGATCGTGGTCCAGTTCTCCCCGTCGGTTGAATACGAGGCATTGAAGGTATGATTGCGGATCCCGTTCCATCCGGTATTGTTCCAGAAACCGAATGAAAGGTGAATGTTCTTGTAAGCGCTCGTATTGATACCCATCATGGTTACTGTATCGCTGCCGTTGGTGTACGGTCCCATGGCGAGAGCAGCGTCACCGGATGCATCTGCGTATCCTGACGAAGGCGTCTCGGGTGCGTTGATCCGGACTACATCCGAACTCCAGGTCTCGCTTCCGGAATACGAATCGTATAATTTCGCGGAATCAAGCCAATATCCATAACCAACACCAAAAGTTTCCTGGAGTATGGTCTCTTCTCCAAGGACAATCGGATAGAGAAACTCAACGGTATATGTCCACTGTGTAACTCCATCGGGAGCCGTAACGGTAACGACGGTCGATCCGGGAATTTCAGCAGCAGGGGTAACTTCTACGGTGCCTTCCGGACTGTTAGGTGTGGCTGTGATTTCCGGGACATCGGTGGTCCCTTCGGGAACATAATACCTGTAATAGGTTTTGGTTGCCGAGAAACCCATGATGTTTGCGCCATCGACCTGGAGACCCGATAGTTTTGCATCATTGGAAATACCTGTAAGCATAATATCATCCACGAAATATTCATGTGGATTGTCGTAGGCATTGATGAACATGATCCTGAGATTACTGGCCGAAGGAAGGATCTGGGTAAGGGATACCCAGCCCCAGGCACTGCTACCCGGGAACGTATCCTGTGCAGTGGTGGTTTTATCCATCACGGTCCAGTCGGTACCGTTGGTGCTGTACTGAAGGGTTACGGCATGATCCCTGATCCCCGTCCAGCCGGTGTTGTTGAACAGCCCGAAATGGAGCTGTACATTACCCATTGCACTTGTGTTCACTTTGAGAAGAAGTGTGTCACGTTTCGGATCTGTACCATTCCAGTTGTAATGTCCTTCCATGTCAACATAATTCTCACCGGAAGCATCGGCATACCCTGAAGACTGCGTATTGTTCCTGATAAAAACATCGATAGTGTCGACATTAAAAGCCGATGGATTGTCATACTTCGTGAACGTGTTTTCAGCACCGATCCAATAGCCATCACCCTCTCCGAACGTCTCATGGAAGAAGGTGTTCTGTGCACCGAGGTTTGCGGTAGCAAACAGCATCAGCAAGAGCACCAGATAATTGTAAAACTTTTTCATAGTTTAAAAAATTTAAGTTAGTAACTGTTAAAGACTCATTAAATAAGGTCATTGCCTTCCGCCATGATGCGGAAGACAATGATCCTGGAAATTTTTACTGAATTATAAGATTAAAGACTTCTTTTTCATTCTCACCCTTCAGGATGAGGAGATAGGAACCCTTTCCGATCCCGCTGAGATCGATGCGTTTTGAGGTCTCGAAAGGCAGGATATTTTCAGTCCTCATGATCTTACCGCTCATATCTGCGATGAACATCTGGCTGTACCCCGACTTCTGCAGCTCGATCTGTACAAAATCCGTTGCAGGGTTAGGATAGATCAGTGTAGAAACTTTATTCTGCCTGATCCCGATGTTATCCGAAACAACAATGGCAAATACGGTCTTAACGGAATCAATGCCATTATTCACAACGCCTCCGTCATCCCTGAGGGTGACCGTGATATTGGCGGTTCCCTTGGCACCGGATACGAGGGAATAGGTAACCTCTCCCGTGGAGCCTGTCATGGTCGCCGTTATATCACTGATAAGTGCGGGATTGTCATCTCCGGCATTTATCATCAGGTTCTGGGCGGGTCCGAAGGTATCACCATAGCTGATGCCGGCAAGACTGATAACCTGGTCGGGTGCATCCACCGGAACGGGTTCCGGATTGGTTACCGGATCGATCGAGGGTGCATCGTTCACCGGTGCAACCTGGACAAGGAAATCCTGGTAATTGGACATATTCCCGTTATTGGTGGCAGTACCGCCGTTGTCATCAATCGTTACGCGAACAGTGGCTTCGCCATAAACGTCCTGCGCCGTATTGAATTTTAGGGTAGCCGTTCCGTCACCGTTTAATATGGGCGTAAATCCTGTGATCAGTCCGGGATTGTCCGATTCTGCAGTGAGCGTCAGTGTCTGGCCGCCCTGATCACCATCGGAAATACCATAAATGGTGACTTCCTGTTCGCCTTCATCCTCGAAGGAATAATGATCGGCAGGACGGTCGATGGTAGGCTGGTTATTATAACCGTCATATACCTCTACCCTGAAACTCACCTTCTCCTCATTAAAGCCAAAGCCGGTGCCGTCGTCGGTGAGAGTAACGGTAATCGTTGCTGCACCTGTCTGGTCGGTTTTGGGTGTGAAATTCAAGGCAGCCATACCGTCTGTAACTGCGCCAACGGATATATTATCGATGAGGGCGGTGTTATCGCTTTCGGCAACTACCGTTAGTCCCTGCGTGCCGCCGTCGCCATCGGATATTCCGGTAAGCCCTACAGACTGTGCTCCCGGGTTCATCAGCAGCATCATATCATCAGGCTGATCGACCGAGGGCTTACTGTTTCCTTCAGCAACGAGCGTGGTCACACTGCGCCCCGGGAAGATCACCTGGTCGCTTACTGTTCCGATATCTTCCAGGTCCTCATACATCGATGTCCTGTAACCTTCAAACTGCAGTGGCAGATTATCGCCGCTGAGGGTTGCACTTACCGGAGTATCGCTGAGATTGATCGCTACGATCGACAAGCGACCGTTAGCCTCATCGATGAATGCGCTTGTAAGAAGGCTTGAATTATCGGAAACCGCGTCGACCCTGAATGCGCCCGGCTTCACGAACCTGGCGAAATTCGCAGTAGTAAAGAGCATTTTTGTGGGTTTGCCCTGTTTGGATTCCTGGCCGTCGAAGCTCCATTGCGTCCACAGGTTGTTATTCCCGTACACCATGGCCCCATGAATGGCAGCCACCATCCACATAGCATCATCGTAGGAGTTATATTCCCTGTAGGTCTCTGTCATCCAGAATTCCTTCGGGTATTCTCCCTGTTGGGCGTAATTATACATGGCTGTCCATTTGGAGAAATCAGGTGTCCCAGATCCGATACCGTCGGATGCATATCCGTGAACCGCAATGATATCACAGTATTTATCGGCTTCAGGATTATTCCTGATCGCATCCATATATTCATTCATCGAATAATGGCTCTGCGGGAATACCTGTTCGGGCATGTAGAATTTGGTCTTTATCCCCTCCTTCTCGAAACGCTTTGCTACGTGAACGATCTGTTCCGCGAAGTGAACCGGATCGAGGACGGCTGAAGGATAAGGCTCACAGAATGCAGGCTCGTTCTGAATGCCGACCGCATAAATATCGATGCCGGCTTCTTCCTTGAACATTGTTATGGCAGCAACCATATATTCGGCAAACTCATCATAATAGGTAGTGAGAAGTTTGTTATCCGAGGTGTTGTA
Organism: uncultured Bacteroidales bacterium; assembly: GCA_963771005.1. Lineage (GTDB taxonomy): Bacteria > Bacteroidota > Bacteroidia > Bacteroidales > DASQZK01. Next base: position 18,627 of record CAVYRO010000002.1, on the reverse strand, counting down.
GTTGGGAGCGGCGGCGGTGCCAAAACTTTCATCCAGATTGGCCTTCATCCAGGCCGGAGGACTCCATGAAGTAAGGATGAAGGTTTTCACGCCTCTTTCCTTAAGGTCTCTGAAGTAATCCCAGTTATAGGCATTGTAGTTCAGGCCCGCCCTGTTCAGGGTGAAGGGATCGTCATTGTCATTCACCGGTTCGATTTGATTCTCAATGATCCCGATCCGCATTGCCGTACCACCCATTAAGTCGGTATAGAAATCGGAAAATCGGGGTGAGTTCATATACGTACCGAAGCCCCTGATCATCTGGTGGCGGTTTGCCATATCTATGGTAACGGAACTGCCGTTGTTTGAATCCGATGAAAGAGCTGTGACATTAAAAGTCATTTCCTTATCCATGGATCCGGCAGCAGAAACGGTGACGGTAATGAGTGTTGTGCCCGCACCATTAGGTGTGAAGCTCAGTGTGGCCGTGCTGTCAGCCTGAACTGCGGATGCGGCGGCATCGGAAATGAAAGATGCATCGGAACTGGTTACTGCCAGAGTTGGCATTAGGGAACCGTCATTGCCATCACTGATCCCTGTGAGGGTGATCTGCTGTGCACCGGCACCTTCGTACAAAGAGACATCCATTTGATCATCTATCGTAGCTACCGGCTGTACGGCTGGTTTTTCGGCTTCATCGCCAAGGCGGATATTCCTCATCAGGTATGACCCGTTGTAATTGGGCGGCGTAGGCCAGACAGCTTCATGATTATGCATGTCCATCAGTACCCTGCGGATCCGCTTGGGATTGATGGGAGCGCCACCAAGTTGGCTGGTATTCACCCAGTCATTCTCTCCGCTGAAATCAAAGAAGATCTTGTTCCACTGGCCGGATTTGGCCCAATGACCATGGTCATAGTTGTTGAGGTCATTCCTGAGATTGTCACTGTCGTAAAACCATACCCAATGGCGTGTGCTGTCATCGAGGGGATATACTTCCATCGACATATAGGGATTTTCCGACATGTCGAGCTCAACACCGTAAGTACTGAATATATTGATGTTGATGCCGTCCCACAGGAATTTGTCGTTAGCGTCGACCCGTAAACAGTTAAAACCACCCGAGTCGATCGATGTAAAAGTAAAAATGCTCGAGTTACCTGACCATTCAGCCGTAGTACTGAGATCGGAAACGAAACCTGTCACGAACTGGGGTGCAACATCCACCGGTATCCTGAGAACTGTGGAGGCATTGCCGTTGTTTCCCGCAGCGCCGCCGTTGTCGGTCAGTGTAACGAGGAAGGTATCCTGCCCGATTGCCCCGTCAATGGCACTGAATGTTATGGTGCCTGTCGGGGCTCCCGTGGTATAATCAAGACTGATGTCTCCGTCTGCCACAAGATTCTGGTCGGTACTGATCACCGAAATGGTCACATCCTGGGTTTCCCCTTCACCCCCGGAGATCCCTGAAAGGGGTATTTCGAAGGAAAGGGTGCTGTTGTTGAATGCCGTCAGCTTGGAAACCGGATCAATGGAAGGCGGATTGTTGAACTCGTCAAAAGCCGAAAGATTGAATGATCTGGAGAAGGTATTATTTTCCGACCCCTGATCATCAAGTGTAACGGTAATAGTTACATCCTCGCCTGCAGCTGCGGGCGTGAAAGAAATATTACCGTAGGGCTGATCGCTCTTGTAATTTATTTTGATATCCCCGTCTGCAATAACTGCCTGGTCTGATGAAGATACAGTGAAAGTGAGTTTCTGGGAGATCGTTGCGTCACCGTCGGCAATACCTGAAAGGGGAAGTTCAACCTTCGTTCCCACTTTGGTGGATACATCTTCAAGTGCATCGAATGCAGGAGGCATATTAGAGACAGAAGTAACGCTGAAAGTCTGCATGTTATTTTCGTAACCATCAAGCGCTTTCGCAGTGACTGTAAGATCTTCTGTTCCGCTCTGGCCGTCTGCACAGTCGAAGGTAATGGCAGCATTGCCATTATAGATCCCCGAGACGCGAAGATTCTGAACGATCGTATTTGCCCCGGTAACTTCGATACCAGAGGCATTCACGATATCTTCAACAAGGATCTTATGGCTCTTCGTCCCCTGGTAGAAAAGCTGGCCGGGAATAACTCCCATCCCGGCCAGTTTAACTGCCTGGTCGCCGAGACTGAGTTCGTCAATATAGATCGTGCCGTCAAAATTTACAACTTCGCGGGCAACGTTTATCCTCACGCGGTTAACCTTTTCAAGTTTTACGAACCCGTGATCACCGGAAAAATCGAGGCTGAAATCCACAAAGCCATCTCCCGGCCGCAGGCGGATATCTTTGTAGAAATAGTTACCGCCGGTAACCAGGGCTACAGATACCTTGCAGGGTTGATCAGCTTTCAGCCTGAGATTTACCACCGGATTTGTGGTTATATCCAGCGCTGTGGAAAAGAGGTAATCCTGGAACTGGTCAGGTGCATTCTTACCCACATCCATTGTCACGATACCATCGGCCTGATTGATGGAGTAGTAGCTGGATGCCAACCAGCTTTCACTCACCGGACCGGTGAAATCGTCAAGAAAACCGGTCTGGGCGCGAAGTCCAGTAAAACCGGCCGTCAATGTTAAAAACAATAGTACAAATTTTCTCATATCAATAATCGGTATTGGTTAATAAAATAGATCGTAAATTTTTCCGGATCATCTCCGGACAATAACTTTTTTGAATATAAAATCAGCATCGGAAAAAGATATTCTGAACATATACATTCCATTCTCAAAATCTTCGAGGGGAATGACTTTCTCAAAGCCTTCCGGGAGATTGGACAGGGTCAGGAGTTTGCGGCCCGTCATGTCAAAAATTTCACATGCGATAATATCTCTTGAACCGGCCCGGAGACAGATTTGATTACCTGCAGGATTGGGATACAGCTGCAGAATATCGGCCTCTTTCTTCATGACAAGAGTAGATTCTTCAATGCGCAGAGGTATTTCCATGTGAGTTTCATCCATTCCCCCCAGGTCGGTCCCGAAGTTATCCTTGATGACCAGATCGAGGGTATCCAACCCTTCCCCGCGTGGAGAAAAAATCAGCTGTGCAGTGTCACTTCCCTGGGTATATTTGACATGCTGGGATGATATCAGATTATGCCTCGATGTGATTCCAAACCCAAGCGTTTCGCGCCCGTCATTCATATTGCCGTCGGTAACACCCGTAAGGGATATGTATTTCAGCCCGGACCAGGGTTCAAACACAAGTGAGCCTACCGGATCAACTTCCGGACCTCTATTAATATAAGGAAGGATCTTCACCCGTACCTGCCTGCTTGAAAAAGCATTGAATGACCCGTTTTCTGCGCTGGTACTCTCATTTACCCTTATAGTCAGCGTGACTTCCCCATACATTGCCGGGTCTGGGGTGAACCGGACCACCGCTGAATCATCACCGGAAAATTGTTCCACCGATGAGGAAGAGATCAGCGAGGCATCGGAAAAGCTATAAACGACATCCCCGACACTGCTTACTTCATCACCACCATTGGAGATATTCCCTATGCCGATCTCAACTTCGCCCTGGCCGGCAAGGATAGCAGTATCGGTAACAGCTACCGACATCCCCGGAGCCTTATTTATGGTGATTGCAACCATGGTTGTGATCGACTCTGCCGGGAGGTTGATCTGGTTTCCACTGAGGGGGCTTACTTCCGCAAAGTTCTCTGAAGCTGAACTCCTGAAAAATTGAACACTTTCCGGAATATTGAATCCAAGATCAATCGCTTTCCCGGAGGTCGAATTATTGAGAATGACCAGGGTGAGCATGCCTTTTTCATCATTCCGGAATGCAATGGGAATTACATCTTTATCCGATGAAGCAGCATCGATCATCACAGCGCCCGGCCTGATATACTTATAGAAATTCTTAAGTGCGTAAAATTTTTTATTGGGAACATTATTGTTCATCAGGTTCCCGGAGATATACCAATGGACCCATGCGCTTATCTTCCCGTATTTCAGGGCAAGCATAACGCTATAACCCAGGCTGAGGGCCCCGTCCCAGTTGGAGTCATAACCTGACGTTTCCGTCATCCAGAGTTCTTTCCCCTTGCTGTGGACGTAATTGTAGATCTTTTCCCAGCCTGGGGCAGACCCTGTTGCAGGATTAACACCATCTTCATATCCATGGACCGCATATATATCCAAATATTTTCCTGCATCCGTGTTTTTGAATATTGCGTCCAGAAGCGGTAAATTCCCATTATAACTTCCCATATGTTCGGGACCGAAAATCTTTGTTTTCAGTCCTTCCTCCCTAAACCGCTTCCCCACTATATCCAAAACGGAAGCAAACTGATCGGGGGTATAAACACATGACTCGAATTTATTTGCAAACAAGAGTTCATTTTCGAGGCTGAGGCCATAAAGATCAACACCTGTTTCCTCCTTTATGATTTTTACATACGCCACGCAATATTCAGCAAATTCATCGTAAAGATCAGGGTTAAGATATCCCCCACATTCGCCTTTACAGAATGATGCGAGGGAATTGTCGACATCCAGCTTCATCCAGACCGGGGGCGTCCAGACGGATGCGATCTGCTTCATTTCCGGAACCGTATCCAGATCGGTCATGAAGGGGAATTGTTTCCCGTTGTTTGAAGTTGAATTGAAATTGAAGCCCGCCCAGCTGATGGTTTCCGGATCATCGTTGTCGTTGGAAAGTTCGAAATCCCAATAAAGCTGAGTACGTATAATATTTACACCTAGATCGTTAATGATCAGGTCCATGTATTGCGGATCGTAATATTCGGATGCACTGTTCCACCAGACTTTTTTTGGTCCGAAGCCGCCGAAACCTTCAATCGTTTGATACTTCAGATCGTAGTTCAGGGTGATCTGCGAGAAAAGACCCGCAGAAACAGTACATAAAAAGAATATAAAAAAGGAGAAGTAGATTTTCCTCATGCATGTATTTTAGTTAGTTAGAACTTCCGCGTAGTTGGTAAATAGGCACTACAATATAACAATTCAACCTTTCAAAACAAAACAGGAGCAAAAATATTGACGAAATTCAGATTAATTCCCGGATTGAATAAAAAAGCCCTTCTCCGGGGTGGAGAAAGGCCTTTTATAATCATTGATGTTCCGTATGTTATTTCCCGGAATTGATGGTAAGCGTATAGGTATCCATGAGCCGGGTGCCATTGTACAGCTTCAGCTGGACAGGGGTCTTGTCATAGGTATAGATGGTGGTTCCGCTTTCGAGAGTGGTATTGGAATCACCGATTTTCACTGTCTGGTTGTTGATTCCCTCAAACGTGGCCACTAGTCTGTTATTGGTGCCGGTTGCATCAAAATCGGAGACTTTAATGTCAATGGTCTTGGCCGTTGCATTGATGGTTGCGGTCGGAACCGGGAACAGGTCCGTCAGGTTGTCCTGGTCATCTGCCACCTGGGTGAATTTGAAGCTCGTAAACACATCAACCGGAGTAAGCGTAACCTGGTAATCTTTCTCGGTGCCATTCTGCGCTTTGACCTTTATCACCGGGTTTGTGACAAGATTAACGGATTTCGCTTTGGCCTGTATCTCGGCAGTTCCCACAGTAACAATGGCTCCCGTTCCTGCGGATGCCTGGAGCTGGAAGCTTGCAGGGTTTGTATTGGCATAGTATACCATTTCAACAGTGCTCGAATCAACATTGATATTGAAAGTCGCGTTGATATTGGAGGTCAGCCCGTAAAGATTTGTGTCGGAAGAAGGATCGGAAAGTTTATATTTCACCGTGTATGTCTGTGTATCGCCATTCAAGGCAGTGACCGTATAAACTACGCTTCTGCCCTCGGAATCTCCCGGGTTCACTGCTGAGAAATTCTGAACCGTTTTACCGCTTTCCTGGGGTTGGCCGTTCACGGTGACGACAGCATCTCTGGATACGGTCGTAAATTTAGGTTTCTTGGCCGTAAGGTCTTCATTCTTCACGCCCTGGAAAATAATCTCTGTCCCGTCGGGTGAGAACACACCATCCACACCGTCAATACTGAAGGACTTAAACCCGGTCCGCCTGTCGACCACCGTAATATGCATACTGTATACATCGGTAAGATAATCCTCCGCCCAGTTACCCGAACTCGAGGCTACCAGGGTAATGTCAAATTCACCCGGATTCCTGTAGTTCATAGAGAGTGAATCGGTAGTATTGACAATGTTCACCCCAACCTTGGAATGATCCTCGGGATCATAGGTACTGGAGGCTGACATCCCGTCGTACAGAGCATAAAAATCACCACTGGTTTGCGTAAAATATATGTTGAAACTTTCGCCGGCATACGCGGTGTTATCAACCAGGCTGGTTGTAAAATGTGCGTTTGGCTGAACTGCGGGTTCTTTCGTGCATGAGAAAAATGCAAAGGAACCCAGCAACATTGCTAAAATCAGATGAATTGGTTTATTTTTCATGATGCTTAATTAATTTCTGTTTTTCAAATTAGGTTACCATCCGGGGTTTTGTTTCAGCAGTCCCTGGTTCAGGTTGATCTCAGTAACGGGTATCGGCAGGAATTCATTCTTACCCGTGGTGAAAACCGCTTTTCCATATATCTGGAACCAGTCGATATTCCACGCCGGATCGAAACTCCACCTTACGAGATCAAAAAACCGCAGTCCTTCCGTAGCGAATTCCACATCCCTTTCATGCATAATGGCCTGACGGTTAAGAGAAGCGATAGCTCCCATCCCCGCCCTGGCTCTGACCTCATTAAGTGCAGGCAGACCGGAGGCGTCGGCGTCGCCGTCAAGGAGGAACTGTACTTCCGCATACATAAGAAGAACGTCGGAATAGCGAATGATATTGATGTTTGTCGGATCATTGTCCGGTGCATCTTTATCGCCGTAAGTCGGGTAATAGTATTTCTTCAATCCGAATCCTACTGAAGGCTGATTCGCATGGTTAAGTCCACGGGCGGATGCGATCTTCTTGTTATTAACTCCGCTGGTATAAGAAAGTGCCGACAATGCCTGTCCTTCCCTGAAATCCAGCTTTTCGGTATCGAGCCAGCAGGTTGCGTATGCGCGGGGATCCCGGTCAAAACCCTCTGGGGTGTTTTCGGTTTCCCAGGAATACCACATATCGGGAGCGATCTCATGATTCCTGAAGCTGGAAGGGTGAGCCGAGAAATAATGACCGTTCAGGGATCCTGACCACTGCCAGCCTGGAAGCCAACCATTGGCTATACGGTCATCGGAATACTGCACCTGCCATACAGATTCTGAATTGTTCTCGGCAGTGTATACATTATCTCCTGCAGGCAGGTCAGTCCATGCAAAATTGCTAAGGAAGGCATAGATATAATCGTTCCTTGATTTCGGCTCCTGGGGTTGAATGAGATGGTACGTACCGCTGTTCATCACATCTTTCAACATGTCGCGGGCCAGGGTAAGATCGGCAATATCCTCCGCCGATCCGGCAGATCCGAACCTCTCGTGGAAATAATAATGCTTATAAAGCATGGCCTTCCCAAGGAGAGATTTGACGGCGCCGCTCGTGATCCTTCCCAGGTCGGCATCGCCCCAGGTTGCCGGAAGATCAGGAATTGCAGCAAGGCAGGATTCCTTAATCTTATCCCAGAAATCGATCTGGTCGCCGTTGGTGAAAGGGATCTTGGGATCTTCAGGGAGGGAGTTCTCATCATAGAACATGGGCCGGTCGAAAATGGTTACAAGGTAAAAATAGTACATAGCCTGCAGCCCTCTGGCCTGGCCGATGAGTCTGGACTTTTCAGCCGGATCAAGGCCCGGGATATCCCGGTCGAGAAGGTTCCTCAGAATATGACTTGATCTCCATAATCCGACATAATTGGCCTTGAACATATTCGCGGCATGACTGTCGGATGAACCCAATGCGAATTCATCGTAATTGGTTGTTTCAAAAAGGATCCTGTCACTGAATGAGTTGAACAGGAAGAAAAAGTCGACCCCATACATGCCGCCGAACTGCAAACCATTATAGATGGAGTTAACAGCCAGTTCCGCATCCTCCGGAGTTGCATAAAATGATGACAGGGCTACCTGGTTCGGATTGCTGACTGCCAGGAAATCGTCAGAGCAGGATGAACTTAGCATGGTCAGAACCAGAAAAACCGGTATATATTTTATTAAATATTTATTCATTTCAGTATATTATTAGGAATTAAAAATCGACCTGCAAACCAAGAGAAAACACTTTGGGGTTGGGATAACCTCCTGCGTCAGTGCCGGGCTCAAGAGAGCCTTCACTACCTGACCCAATGGCACCGTTCTCAGGATCTCTTCCCTTATATTTGGTAATAAGGAAGGGGTTCTCAGCACTACCGTAAACCCTGAGTCTTGAGATACCGACCGAACCAAGGAGCTTCTGCGGCAGGTTATAGCCGAGCTGCACATCCCGGACCCTCAGGAAGGAAGCGTTTTCCACCCACCAGGTGGATTCGTAGCTGTTATGGTTCTGATCGTTGGGATCGATCCTGAGGTACTCGCCCGATGGATTTTCAATTGTATAATAGTTATTGGTAAAATCCACCAGTTTATTATTCCCTATATCCTGGTTCGTAAAAGTTGCCAGGCCAACCCTTTGCAAGTTGTAGACATCGAAATTCTGCATCCCGTTTAAAAAGAATGAGAAATCAAAGTCTTTGTAACTGCACTCGAAATTAAAACCATAAATAAAGTCGGGAACAGCTTTTCCGATGATGGTCCGGTCGAGGTCATTGATGATCCCGTCCTTGTTCAGGTCACGGTATTTCAGATCGCCGGGGGCTGTTCCGGCTTCCTGTTTGGGCCCGAGGAGAGTATAGTGACCGGCCGCATCGGTGACAAGGTTACCGTTCTCATCCTGTTCGAAATCGCCCGGCTGGAGGATTCCCTCGGCCACCCTGCCATAGAGGCTGCCGATGCTATTCCCGACAAGGGTGATATTACGCCCGGAAGGGCCGTAGATCTGTGGTTGTGGAAGGGAGATGACTTCATTCTTAATGGTCGTAAAGTTCGCAGAAACAGAGTATTTAAAGGCGCCGCTGTAATCCTTCCACGTACCGGTAAACTCAAATCCGCGGTTCTGGTTTTTCCCTGCATTGGCCCAGGGTTCCGATCCGTCGCCCGAGCGTCCGAATGCAATGGAAACCGGGACATGTACCAGAAGGTCATCCTGATTCTTTATATAATATTCAGCCGTAAGCTGAATTTTATTATTGAGTGCATTCAGGTCAATCCCGAAATTCCACATTTTTGCAGCCTCCCATTTAATGAGCGGATTGGCAAAAGAGTAGAAAATATAGGTCGCGGGAACTAGGGTCTGTGGTCTCCCGAAAACAGGGCCGAAAGCATCCGTACCTGAGAGGAAATCGTCGTAATTAAAATCCCCGATGGCTGAATTACCGGTGCTTCCCCAGCCTACCCTCAGCTTCAGCATATTGATCTGATCAACGTTCTGCAGAAAATCTTCACTGAGCTTGTAGGCGAGTGAAGCGGAAGGGAAGGTTCCCCAGCGGTTGGACGGGCCGAACCGGGATACTCCGTCACGACGGATTGACCCCGTAAAAAGAATCTTGTCCTGGTACCCGTAGATAAGCCTGCCAAGGTAAGACAACTGGCGGAATGGAGAATTCCGGTAACCGTTGAGGACACGGTCAGCTTCTTCGGACTGGGATAACACAGGCAGGTTTGGATGTGAAAATCCATATCCTGTTCCTGAAATGCTGGATCCGTCATTCTTTCTGACCTGGTATACAGCTGTGGCGGTAAGGTTATGATCGCCGAAAGATTTATTGAAGGTAAGCTGGTTCTCCAGCATGAGTCCGATAAATTCACTGTAATTGTCGGTAAGTGATGCCCTGGCATTACTGCGGACACCCATTTCATATGCCGGAAGCCAATTATCGGAATGGTTGTTATTCAGTTCGACCGACGGCGAGATCCTGTAGGTAAGCCATTCCCACGGGCTGTATTTAGCGTAAAGGTTCACCATTACGCCGTTGTTATAAGAGAAATTATCCCGGTAGCTGGCTTCAGCGAGCGGGTTGGAACGGTCGCTTTTTCCGGTGGAAGCGAAATGTTCCGTAGCATCGATAACCCCGTCACCGTTGACATCGAAACCGAAATCCTGCTGGGGTCCTGCAAAACCGCCCAGGTTGCTGTCGTCATAGATTCTCATGGTGGGTGCGGCGATGTTGGCGGCGTTGAAATTGCCGTCGCCGTCCTGTACAACCCGCCGGCTCAAATTGAAAGTCTCACCCATCTGCAGATGATCCCCGATATTGAAATCAGAATTTGCGCGGATGTTATACCGTTTGGCTCCCGTTTTCAGGATGATGCCCTGCTCATCAAGGTAGTTGGCTGAAATACTGAAGTTACTGTTTTCACCTCCCCCGGAAACCCTGAGGTAATGGTTCTGGGTTTTCCCGGTCCGGGTGATCAGGTCCTGCCAGTCAGATCCCGTATTCCACCCGTCGCCGTAATAGGCCTGGCGGAAAGCGTCGGTGTAAGGTATTTTATCGGTACCTGTAACTAAAGGTTCGTAGAATGCAGCATATTGGTCGGCATTCATAACATCGAATTTTTTCGGCACAAGGCTCATCGAGAAATAATCGTCGTAGTGAACCTGAGTCTTTCCAGACTGGCCCCTCTTGGTAGTGATGATGACAACACCGTTTGCACCATCGGAACCATAGATAGCGGTTGCAGATGCATCCTTCAGCACCTGGAGACTCTCAATATCGGAAGGGTTAATGGCGCTGAGATTGGAGGTGATCACCCCGTCAATGACATAAATGGGATTTGGATTTTGTGTGATAGAACCCACTCCCCTGACATTGATTGAAACTCCGGCACCCGGACGCCCCGAGGTATTCGAAACGATCACTCCGGCTGCCCTTCCCTGGAGTGCCTTCGAAAAGGTGGAAGCGGGAATGCGGTTCAGATCTTCGGAACTTACGACTGCCACTGATCCCGTAAGATCATTTTTCTTGACCGTACCATATCCGATGACAACCACATCCTGGAGTTGGGTTGCCTGCTCGGACAAGGATACATTCACTATGGAGCGGTCTCCAACCGTCTCTTCCTTTGAATCGTACCCCACATAGGAAAATACGAGGACAGATTCCGGACCATCGACACTGATGGAATAGTTTCCATCCAGATCGGTCACGGTGCCGTGGGTGGTACCCTTGACCTGGATGGTGGCCCCGATCAGCGGATCACCTGAAGATGCATCCGCCACTGCGCCGGTAATCTGGCGTTGCGCAAAGGCCTGCATGCCCCATAATGTAAAAAATACCAAAAGCAGAAGCGCTTTTAGTCCTGGTAAATTTTTTTTCATGTTAGTTAGCTTTATGGATTGATTTACATTACAAGTTTATAAAAAATAATTTAATTCCCGAATTCCCGCTCCTTATTTAAAATATATAAATCCTAAAAAAAAATGAAAGATTTGTAAAAGTCAAAAAAAAAAGTTACTTTGGCTAATCGAATTTTTAAGTCATATTATTGTTTAACCAACTACAAAAATTTCAGCGTATGAAAAAATTCAACTCATTTCTCGTATTATTAATGGCTTTTACTGCTGGCGTTTTCGCCCAGGGGCCTTTTACACCCATCTCATGGATCACCTATCCGGCTGATGTATCATGGGCAGACAATCCTTACGATAAGGCTGAAGTTACGGCTCTTAAGATAAAGTCAAGCTTTGAGCTCACGCCTGTCGCTGACATGGATGAAACCAATATCATGGAACTCTGGGACCTCCTTGGGGACCAGAACAATATTACATTCGCTACGGTACCCGGTGACGGCAGCGTTAATCCTTTTGACCTGGATGGCGATGCTACCTACGGTGCTGCTTTTAAAACGTTCTGGGATGACGAGAATCTCTATGTACTTTTGAAATTCATCGACACGAACTTCAAAACTACAGATGCCACTGATGCAGATACCCGGCTTTTCGAGATTTGCTACGCTCCCAATGAGAAGGATCGTTACGATGCTGGTTTTGATGCAGCAGGTGATGACATCACCTTGAAAAACAAACAGTATGCCAGGTTTACTGAACTTGGCGGCGGAAAAGCCCGTATCAAGCCAGCCGGTTGCGACGAAAACGTTTCCAGCCACGGCCAGGACGGTTCATGGGGTGCAGCCCTCGCTGATCCTTCAACCTTTGAAACCAACTGGGTTGTTACCGGTGATAATACGGTTTGGGCAATCGTTGCTTTCAACTTTGCCACAAACATGCCTTACCTCACCGACGAATGGGGTGCAACCGACGCATCCAACCAAACAGCCTACGATCCTACGGCCGAAGGCATGGACGTCATCTCCTTCGATGTTAAAGCCGCTTCAACACAGGATATCGCCGGTACACCCGGAGAAGTATCCCAGATGTGGAGTTCAAATACAAACGACGGTTTTGAAGCTGTTTATTACAACGGTCACCTCACCTTCTCACCCGAGGAATTCGGTCCCGAAGGTGTTGAAAACCTCTTCACAACAGCAACAAAACGCGCTTTCATCTTTGACAATATCCTGAAATTCAAAGGATATGACTCACCGGTGAACGTTGACATTTACTCTGTTGTAGGCCAGAAAGTTAAATCAGCAACAAACGTCAGCACGCTGAACGTATCTGATCTTAACAAGGGTTTATACATTGTTAAAGTAGGTGACGATGTTTATAAAGTTATGAAATAAGAATTTCCTTAATTCGATAAAAAAGGCTCCCGTAAGGGGGCCTTTTTTTTGATTCAGGGGTTTTAGGGAGTTTCACCACAGATTTCACAATTATCACGGAAAGAATTGTTTGAAATGGTTTGAAATGGTTTGAAATGGTTTGAGAGAAGAGGAACACGGATTTTCACAGATTTTGACGGGTGCTCGCGAATTTAATAGTTTCAGGTTGTTTAAAGTTAAAATCTTCATCCGTGAGAATCTGTGTTGATCCGTCAAATCCGCGTTCCTCCTCCTCTTCCACTTCACCAATCACCAAATAATCTTCATCCGTTCCGATAGCCATCGGAATCCGCACAAATCAGTCAAATCTGTGTTCTTCTTCCTTCTTATTAAATTCAATAAAAATTGTAATGCAATACAATAAATTCAATAAAATTTTGTATCGCATTACAATAAATTTGAAAATAAATTGTATCGCATTACAAAAAATCTGGCTATAAATTGTAATGCATTATAAAAAAATCAAAATGTAAAAAATTCCATTTGTTGGCAATTTCATTCCGAAAGGGCCTTCCTGACGGCGGGATCCACATTGAAACCTTTGGCACGTAAGGCATCCATCATGTTCCTTGCAGCTTGCTTATTGCCGCTCTGCAGATAAACAAGGATCTTTGCATACATAAGGTTGTTGTTATCCGGATTATGTTCAAGGCCTTTATCAAGAAGTGAGATGGCTTCGGATGATTCTGATATCCGGGCAAGTGCTTTTGCCGAATTTATATAGGGGGCAGGATCGGATGGATTCTTATCGATGAGACCGGAATTATTGTCGAGGGTTTCTGCAATCTGATAATAAAATGTATAACTCTTTTCGTCCGGGGACTGTGAGAGCCCGGCCAGGATCCTAAATTCCGGCAGGGCCAGATCATATCTTTTCGAAAGCAATAAGGATATCCCTTTAACAAACCGGGCCTCACTGCGGGAACTGTCTGCCCTGAGCACCGTATCGGCATCATATATGGCTGCATCAAATTCACGGATAGCCAGTAAACGTTTTGCCCGCTCAAGTTTCAATCCATAATCATACCTGTCGTCACGGATGAGGCGGTTGAGTGAATCGATGGCGGCCCATTTCCGTGCTTCATCTTTCACATTCTGATCTTCCGTTTTGTAAATCTCATTGTTTCCCTCTAATTTAATTGCCTTTCCGATCATTTGCCCGGCCCTGGAATATTCGTGCTCGTTCCGCAAACAAACGGACCTCAGGTAATAAAGGGTCGCGTCCGGGCCATACAGATCCAACAGGTGATCGATGGCATATCCCGCCTCCTCGAAATACCGTTCCAGGATGATGTCGCGGATGAGGCTGACGGAAAAATCAGGCCCGGGCTTTTCCCCAGTCAAATAGCTCATCTCTGCAAGCCGGATCATATAATCGGTAGATGCAGGATCATTCTTCACCTCAAGCACCTTTTCCATGCCTTTATCCCTGTGTTTGCATCCGAAAAGTGCAATCAGGCTAAGCAAAATTAAAAGATATATAGTCTTATTTCTTTTCAAGGTCGTTCTTATACGTGCTTAGAAAATAAGGTTCAAGATATGAAGCCACCTTCCTGTGTCCATACTCATTCCAGTGGTTATCGTTCTTAATGTAATACATTTGCGTTGTGATCACCGGGTTCATACCATCAATAAAAACCGGAAAAAGATTCATGAATTCTATACCATTATCAGAAGCGAATGATTTCCAACGCTTCACATAATAATCCTCCGGGTCACCGGTAAGTACCTGGGGATGCCATGGATGAACGGAAATAGTAAGACCGATATCCCGGCTGTCACAAAGTTGTTTAAGGAGTTTAAGGTAATGCTCTCCCAAATCGATACCTTTATCGGCAAGCGGTCTGAAATTATCATTATAGTACCATTCACCCACTCCGTGGAATTGCGGATCAGATAACAGGGTCTTATCATTGAAATGATCAAAAAATCCTGCATAGAGCCGGTAGGTGTCGGTCTCACCCTCCTTGCCTTTAACATCGAAAAGTTTTGCCGTTTTCAGAAACTCATCCTGTTGTTTGTGCTCGTGAATGGTTGTAACCATATAGGTTATGAAGGAATGCTCCTTCATAAATTTCCCGGCGCGCATGAGGAGATCCTTTCCGAAATGAATGTCCGGATCCGGGTTGAATTTATCATATACAAGTTCGTTCTGGAGATCGGAGATATCGATCAGGACAAAAATATGATCCACCTTCAATTTCAATTTTTCCAGGAGATACCTGGCTTTCAGGTACTCAATTTTGGGGCTGTAGCTTATACATGAAGCATTGAGGACCTCAATACCCGATGGTTTCAGATCCCTGGCGAGGATACCGCTAAAGGTTTTGAGGTAAGGGACACCAACTCCTTCCGAATGGGAATCTCCCAGGATAAGTATCCGGTAATTATCCGATACGGCGGGAATTCTCTCAACGGCCGAATCCATAAAGCCCAGAGAATTTGTTTTCACGGGGTAGATCAGTGAACCCCACTGGCCCCGGGTATCCTTGTTGGGCAGTAAGCCATGATGGTAATAATAATGTTTCGTCCGGAAGGAACTGAAATTTTCCGGGATCAGTATCCATCCGGAGACGAAATCCAGCCCGGCTATTATGAGTACGGAGAAAAAGATACGTTTCATTGCAATCCAGAACGTATTTCTCCGCGGTGTATTCCCACTAGTCGCTTTTCCTACCATGGGTCGTTGAAATCTTGGGGTGTAAATTGATGATCCCTCTCGTGGTAGTAAGTTCCGGGCCTCCTTTTAAGATACATGAAATCTTTCCTGAAAATTTTCGCAAGGGCACCTACAGGAACCAGGATGAGGAAGAACACCGCTCCAAGGATAATCCGGGACATGATGTATCCCAGGATATCGGCCAGCTTCATCCATGCCTTGTGGATGACCAGTGCTGCATATTGGGAAAAAAGCCCTGTAACACCCGTGGCGAATGCAACATACAGAAGCCATACCCTGTCAAAAGCGAGATAGAGTGCTATGAATCCCAGGGTAATGGTCAGTATGGTTTCCTTTGTTTTTACTTTATCCATTTCAGAATAAGGTATAGATAAAAGGAGCGATTGCGCTGTTGCCCCCGATGATCAGCAGTACGCCGATAATGATAAGGAATAGGATGACGGGGATCAGCCACCAAAGCTTCCGCGCCCGCAAAAATCTCCAGAGATCTTTAATAAAACTCATTTATTGTTATGTTTATTTAAATGCTACAGCAAAAAAAGAAAAAAAACTTCACATCAGCAAGAAGGAGATGAATATGGAATGTGGATTCCGATGGCTGTCGGAATGGATTTTGACGGATGATCGCGGGTTTGATTGTTGAAGATGGTTTGAGATGGTTTGAGATGGTTTGAGATGGTTTGAGATGGTTTGAAATGGTTTGAAATGGTTTGAAATGGTTTGAAATGGTTTGAAATGGTTTGAAATGGTTTGAAATGGTTTGAAATGGTTTGAAATGGTTTGAAATGGTTTGAAATGGTTTGAAATGGTTTGAAATGGTTTGAAATGGTTTGAAATGGTTTGAAATGGTTTGAAATGGTTTGAAATGGTTTGAAATGGTTTGAAATGGTTCGTCTTAGAAGATTCTTTTCCCCGGAGGGGATCCATTGTATTAGCCACGGTTACGCCCGTGGTAAGGAGGACGCACGCATACGAAAGCCTGGAGGGGTTTAATAATTATGTTTCCTGTTGTTTGATGGTTTGAAACGGTTTGGATGGTTTGAAACGGTTTGGATGGTTTGAATCGGTTTGAAATGGTTTGAAATGGTTTGAAATGGTTTGATATGGTTCAGATCGTTGCAGGTGGTTCGTTTTAGAAGATTCTTCTCCCCGGAGGGGATCCATTGTATTAGCCACGGTTACGCCCGTGGTAAGGAGGACGCACGCATACGAAAGCCTGGAGGGGTTTAATAATTATGTTTCCTGTTGTTTGATGGTTTGAAACGGTTTGGATGGTTTGAAACGGTTTGAAATGGTTTGAAATGGTTTGAAATGGTTTGATATGGTTGCAAATCGTTGCAGGTGGTTCGTTTTAGAAGATTCTTTTCCCCGGAGGGGATCCATTGTATTAGCCACGGTTACGCCCGTGGTAAGGAGGACGCACGCATACGAAAGCCTGGAGGGGTTTAATAATTATGTTTCCTGTTGTTTGATGGTTTGAAACGGTTTGGATGGTTTGAAACGGTTTGGATGGTTTGAAACGGTTTGAAATGGTTTGAAATGGTTTGAAATGGTTTGATATGGTTGCAGATCGTTGCAGGTGGTTCGTTTTAGAAGATTCTTCTCCCCGGAGGGGATCCATTGTATTAGCCACGGTTACGCCCGTGGTAAGGAGGACGCACGCATACGAAAGCCTGGAGGGGTTTAATAATTATGTTTCCTGTTGTTTGATGGTTTGAAACGGTTTGGATGGTTTGAAACGGTTTGGATGGTTTGAAACGGTTTGAAATGGTTTGAAATGGTTTGAAATGGTTTGAAATGGTTTGAAGATCGTTGCAGATGGTTCGTTTTAGAAGATTCTTTTCCCCGGAGGGGATCCATTGTATTAGCCACGGTTACGCCCGTGGTAAGGAGGACGCACGCATACGAAAGCCTGGAGGGGTTTAATAATTATGTTTCCTGTTGTTTGATGGTTTGAAACGGTTTGGATGGTTTGAAACGGTTTGGATGGTTTGAAACGGTTTGAAATGGTTTGAAATGGTTTGAAACGGTTTGATATGGTTGCAGATCGTTGCAGGTGGTTCGTTTTAGAAGATTCTTCTCCCCGGAGGGGATCCATTGTATTAGCCACGGTTACGCCCGTGGTAAGGAGGACGCACGCATACGAAAGCCTGGAGGGGTTTAATAATTATGTTTCCTGTTGTTTGATGGTTTGAAACGGTTTGGATGGTTTGAAACGGTTTGGATGGTTTGAAATGGTTTGAAATGGTTTGAAATGGTTTGAAACGGTTTGAAATGTGTTTGCAGGTTGGTTCGTTTTAGAAGAATCTTTTCCCCGGAGGGGATCCATTGTATTAGCCACGGTTACGCCCGTGGTAAGGAGGACGCACGCATACGAAAGCCTGGAGGGGTTTAATAATTATGTTTCCTGTTGTTTGATGGTTTGAAACGGTTTGGATGGTTTGAAACGGTTTGGATGGTTTGAAACGGTTTGAAATGGTTTGAAATGGTTTGAAATGGTTTGAAATGGTTTGAAATGGTTTGAAATGGTTCGTCTTAGAAGATTCTTTTCCCCGGAGGGGATCCATTGTATTAGCCACGGTTACGCCCGTGGTAAGGAGGACGCACGCATACGAAAGCCTGGAGGGGTTTAATAATTATGTTTCCTGTTGTTTGATGGTTTGAAACGGTTTGGATGGTTTGAAACGGTTTGGATGGTTTGAAACGGTTTGAAATGGTTTGAAATGGTTTGAAACGGTTTGATATGGTTGCAGATCGTTGCAGGTGGTTCGTTTTAGAAGATTCTTCTCCCCGGAGGGGATCCATTGTATTAGCCACGGTTACGCCCGTGGTAAGGAGGACGCACGCACCAAAACCCCGGAGGGGTTTAATAATTATGTTTCAGGTGGTTAGGTAGGTTAAGAATCCTCATCCGTGAAAATCCATTCCGATAGGCATTTGAATCCGTAAAATTCCTGTTCCTCTTCCACTTCACCAAATCATATTTTTCCGTCAAATTAGTGTTCCTCATCCACTTCAGCGAATCCCCAAAACTATGAGTTCGGGGTTATCCAACGTACTGATAATCTGTAGTGTTGATAACTTTTCATCAAAAAGTCAAAAAGGGGACGCTGAGATTAGGGGGGTGAATCGCATTAAGGGCGGTCGGCGTCGACGGTGGGGGTGGGATCCCAGTTGATACAAAGACGTATTACAAAGGACGAAGCCCGGACTATGCGCTTAAATG
>CAVYRO010000001.1:0-36076 GCA_963771005.1 uncultured Bacteroidales bacterium | reverse complement strand
AGTTATTTTAACATGAGTGTTGAAGCGCCTGGTTTTATAGGTCTCTATTTCAGTTTTCTGGTTTTCCGGATCTGCTTTATGTAGCCCTTTTTTTGAAGGCCCCATTCGTTGATGGCCCTCTCGACACTCCTTTGGCTTATCGCCTTGCCTGTCTGTTGCATTTTTTGAGTTATGACTTCTGAACTCGCTTCAGGGTCTAAAAATCAATGCCCCGAAGGATTTGCTTTTCAATCTCTTTTGTAAGCCGGTATTTGCGCTTAGGCCCTTGTGGTTTATCACGTAATCCGATGCTGCCTTGCGTCTCATAGGCCTTTTTAATAACATAAAAGTGTTCACGGGTATAGCCGTACTTTTTGGCAATATCCTCGATCCTTTCCTTGGCATTCGAGGCTGCATCAAAAAGCATAAGGAGCTTCCATGCAACCGCATCTTTGGGACTGACGGTTAAAGAAATGCTTCCTTTTAATGATTTTTCTCGGAGGTTAGCTTTCATAAAATGTAATTTTATATGTGGCGATATAAATATACAAAATTTATATATACCTCCTCTAATATTATTATTTAATCGCAGTAAAAGGCGTCACGAAAGATCTCTGTTACATATTATAACGCCACATATTATATTACTTTATATGCATATAAATTGAGGTGAATAGGGATATTCAGCTTATTTGATGTAATTTTGAAAGGCGAAAGAAAATCTTTGATGGCTATCGGAACGGATTTTCACGGATTTTTTAATATGGTTTGAAGTGGTTTGAAGTGGTTTGAAATGGTTTGAAATGGTTTGAGAGAAGAGGAACACGGATTTGACGGATTCCGATGGCTATCGGAACGGATTTTCACGGATTTTTTAATATGGTTTGATATAGTTTGAACTCCAATCGACAAATCAATAAATTCTTCAGCACCAATCAAAAAATCACCAAATCACCAAATTCTTCATCTGTGAGAATCCGTTCCGATAGCCATCGGAATCCGTCAAATCTGTGTTCCTCTTCCAAATCACCAAATTCGGAATCCCGTCTAATAATTTAGAACTTATTTAGTCTGCTCTTCCAAAACATTATACCCCTTTATCCCTTTCTTTATGCAGGAACAGTAAAACAGCTCTATGCGAACGAATATTTTTATTTTTCTTATACTCGCACCTCTGCTGCTTTCCTCATGTCACAGGAAACCGGGAACGGATCCCCGTGCACCCGAGGGGATGGTATATATCGAAGGCGGACGTGCGACTATCGGGTCGGACAATGGTCCCCCGAATGAGAGGCCTTCTTTCACCGTAAGGATCCATTCATTTTTCATGGATGAACACCCTGTAACCGTCGCAGATTTCCGCAAATTTGTCGAAGCCACAGGCTATAAGACCTACGCTGAGAAATTCGGGAATTCGGAAATATACAATTTCGAAGCCAACCGCTGGGAACTGGTTGACGGAGCAGACTGGAGACACCCGCTCGGTCCGGATCAGCCTGCAGCAAAGGATGACCACCCGGTCACCCACGTCAGCTGGTACGATGCCAACGCGTATGCCAAATGGGCAGGTAAAAGGCTTCCCACCGAATTCGAATGGGAATATGCCGACCGCCGGGGCATCCCGGTTACCCAGCGCTATACCTGGGGGAATTACCTTGCCGATAAAGACGGCTACCACGCCAACGTATGGGAAGGCACCTTCCCCGGCACAAACCTCGGACTCGACGGATTCCTTCTTACCTCCCCTGTAGGATACTTCGGGAAGAACAAATCCGGTCTCGCCGATATGGGCGGAAATGTATGGGAATGGTGCAAGGACACTTACGCTGCGTACCAGGATTCACCCGCGGATATCCAGGTGGACCCCGAGAATAAGGTACTCCGCGGCGGATCTTTCATGTGCGATTCATCTTACTGCCACGGCTACCTCGTCTCACACAGGAATTTCACGACCGCCGAATCCAGCTTTTTTCATACGGGATTCCGGTGTGTGAAAGATCTTTAGGAGGATGAAGAGATTCACCACGAAGATTGAAGAGGTTCACCACGAAGATTGAAGAGGTTCACCACAGATTACTCAGATTAACACAGATTGGAGGAGGTTTACCACAGATTACTCAGATTAACACAGATTGGAGGAGGTTCACTACGAAGATTGGAGGAGGTTCACCACAGATTACTCAGATTAACACAGATTGGAGAAGGTTCACTACGGATTACTCAGAATAACACAGATTGGAGTACGTTAATATAAATTACCGTATCACCCATAACCCCATAACTTCATAACCCCATAACTTTCCCATTCCGTTCACTTAATATCAATAAACCTGTACCCGAACATGATCTCATGCGTTCCCGCGTTGTAACTCCGGATACCTGACAGGCCTATATCATAGGAATACCCGATGAAGATCTTGTTATTGTACTCGTACCCTGCCATCACCGAGATCGCATCCTTGAAGCGATAGGAGAGTCCGCCCCAGGCCATATCCTGGTAGACGACGACAGAGGAAATATCGAACTGGAAAATTTTGGGCGCTGTACCTGCAAGGAGGGAGGCCGACCTGACTTTGAAATCCCGGTTGATCTCATACGTGTATCCGCCGGTGAGATAAAAATGACTTTTAAGTTTGTTCAGCCCCGACTTCTGGTCATAGATCCTCAGCTTATTGTTGAACAGCTGGCTGACGGAAAATCCACCGTACCATCCCTCTCCGTATGCATACACCCCGACTCCGGCGTCCGGGACATAGGTGCTGTACACCACCGGCTGGATCACCAGGTCGTCAGGGTTCTTGATATTCAGCTGGGTCCCGTCCATCTTGTACTGCATGACTCCCATCGACAATCCCATGGAAACTTTAATATCGCTATTGACTTCCACATTGTAGGCATATGCCCCCGAGAGTCCGGTACGGCTGGAAGGTCCCGTGACGTCATTGTAAAGTGTTCCCCCGAATCCCATGGGATACTTGCGGTGCGGACCGTTAATGCTCAGGGTGTTCGTCATGGGCGGATCCGTTATTCCCACCCACTGGAACCGGTGGTTCGAGGTCACCATGTACTGGTCGCTTGTACCTGCTGCCGCCGGGTTGAACAAAAAATCGTTAAACATGTACTGGGTAAAATGAGGTAGCTGCTGTGCCTTTACACCTGTCACGGCCAACAGAAGAAGTAACGGTATGTAAAATAATCGTTTCATTTTACCTTATGATGGTTAATGGTCCCGTAATGGCGCTTGCCCCCGTAAAAGGTACGACAACATAATAGTAAGTTCCGATGGGTGCAGGTTTGCCCTTATAGGTACCGTCCCATCTCTTGTCGTCGCTGTATCCCTTTGAAGTGAAGAGTACTTCTCCCCACCTGTTATAAACCTGCACGATGATGTTCGGATAATCGCTGGCATGATCAATATCCCAGTAATCGTTTACACCATCGCCGTTGGGTGAGAAAGCATTATAAACCACCACACTGCCTGGTTTTCTCACAATAACGGTATCGGACTCGTGACACCCGTCCTCTGTTACGGCAACCACGATGTATTCCGTTGTAGCGGGGGGTGTGGCCACCGGTGAAGCGGATGCCGGGTCATCAAGGCTTTCTGCGGGTGTCCAGCTGTAACTGACAAAGGGTCCTCCTTCGGCATTGAGCATGGCCTGGTCACCCGTGATAAGTGTGTCGCTGCCGGCGAAAAGACCTGCATCCGGGAAGACGGATAAAGTGATCGTATCCGTATCGGTGCATTCATTCATTCCCGTCACGGTTAAGACATAACTTATTGTGGTATTAACGGTCACTGAAGGATTGGGAAGAGCGGGATTGCTCAGTCCGTCGGCAGGGAACCAGCTTACTTCCGTCCCGCCTTTTCCGTCGAATGTAAATACAGTTCCGGGGCAAACCGAGGTGTCGGCGCCTGCGTCTGCAACCACCGTGGTAATCGCCGGAACTTCGATCGTATCGGCTGCTGAACATCCGTTTTCATCCATGACATCCAACGTGTAGATCCCCTGGCCGATATTGCTGAGATCTTTGGACATGGCTCCGTTGGACCATTCATACGTAACCACACCCGATGCGCCTGTCACGGTGATGGCCACTGCGCCGTCCGTAGATCCGGAACTGCAGCTCACCGGGGTTACGTTGCTGAAGATACCCAGGGCCGGAGGTTCGGTGATCGTCAGCGTATCGCTGAAGTACCGGCCGTCCTCATCCCTGACAAAGATATGATATGTGGCCGGCAGCAGCCCTGTGAACGAACCGTCTGTTTGCCAGCTGCTGCTGTCATCTATAGAATATTCCGGTTGACCGGTGGCATCGTTGGCAGTCATCGTTATGCTTGCATCGCCTGCATTGAAACAACTCACATTTTCCGTGTTCACCGACACCGATAAGGGCGGAACGGCGCCCACAGTGACGGTCTGCTCAAAGGTACAGCCGTTCTCGTCGGCAACCACTACATCATAGTCACCGTCATCAAGATCCGTGAAGAGGGATGTTGCCACGAAGGGCCCGCCGGTGCCGGATATGGAGTAGGTATATATCCCGGTTCCGCCGCTGGCGTCTGTGATGCTGATCGTTCCCTTATTAAATTCGTCAAGGGCCGGGGTGGCCGCTATGGTGGCCGTAACAGGTGAAGGACTGTCAATGGTGATGACAGGCGAGTTGTTTGAACAGCCGTTCTCATCACGGGTCAGCACCGTGTAGCTTCCTCCGGGGAGGTTTGCAAAATCGCCCGAAGGTGCCCAGTCCGTGCCGTTAATACTGTATTCGATGAGCCCGGTCCCGCCGGTGAGCGTATAGGAAACAGATCCGGACGAATCGCCTGAACAGGTTGTCACGTCTGTTTTTGACTGGCCGGAAACAACCAGTGCCGCCGGTTCAGTGAAGGTGACGGTATCAATATAGATTTTACAGCTATTGCCATCCTGCAGGCTGAGATGATAGGTCCCGGATGAAAGCCCCGTGAAATCACCCCCTGCCACATAATTTGCTTCATCGTCGATGGAATACAGGTATGGTGCAGTTCCTCCGGATGCGAAGATGTTGATCTCTGCATTATTGTCTCCGGCACACAGCGAGGCGGCGGTGAACACTGAATCGATACTTACAGGAGCGGGCTCTGAAATATCCACGGGAACCGTCACCACCGGGCCGCAGCCCTGGGCATCGTCGATCTCAACGGTATAGGTCCCCGGGGTAAGGCTGTCGAATATGCCGGTGCCATTACTGACGCTTCCCGGAAGGAGTGTATACGTATACGGAGCCGTCCCCCCGGAAGCCGAAATGGTGATCGCGCCGTCGTCATACCCGGAGCAGGTCACGTCCGTCGAATCGAGGGAAGCGATGATGATCGCGGCAGGGGCGTCAATGTTGAACAAGGTATCCTTCAGGCATCCGGCAGCATCTTTCACTGTAACCGTATGATCGCCGCCTGTCAGGCCGTTGAAAGTACCGGTTGCGACGAAAGCTCCGCCGTCAATGGCGTATTGCAGAATGCCGGTGCCGCCTGCTGCGGTCACTTCGGCCGACCCGTTATTGTCCCCGCTACACCCGGTAACGGCTGTGAGGACTACTGACGTGAGCACAATCGGCGGCGGTGCGGCCAACGTCACAATGGTATCCCTCATACAACTGTTGGCATCGGTGATGGAGATCACATGATCACCGCCTCCGACACTATTGAAACTGCCGGTCAGGCGGGGTGAACCGCCGTCGAGCCTGTAATTTTTAATACCTGTGCCACCCGTTGCTTCAACCGCAATCTGCCCGTTGGAACTTTCCGAACAACCTGTGACATCGACCTGCGCATAATTGGTGATCCGTATCTTCGACGGTTGGTTGATGAGGTTTGCATTACCCTGGGCGGTACATCCGGAAGCATCTTTGACAACCGTCTGATAAGTTCCCGCGCCCAGGTTCAGGAAGATGGCATTGCTGTTGTAATTTTTTCCACTGTCGATGGAATATACGTACGGCGCTTTTCCACCCACCACGGAGAGTATGCGGATCTCCCCGAGGCTGTCGCTGAAGCACTTGTTATTGTCAATCCTTATTTCACTTGCCACCTGCAGCTCGTCCGGCTCGTTCACCGAAATGGTATCGCTCAGGCTGCACATCCTGCTGTCGCGGACACTCACGGTGTACAGGTTCTTGATCAGCCCGTTGAATATATTCGATGCCTGGTAGGTGATCCCGTTCTTCGAATATTGGTATGGGAGGGTCCCCCCGGTAGCTGTCACGGTAATGCTCCCGTTGGCCATCCCGTTACAGGTAACATTGGTGGCTGATAGCGAGATATCCAGCGGCTCAGGTTCATCGATCTGAACGAATGCACTGTCCGTGAAAGAGCAATTGTTGGCATCTCTGATGAAAAGTCCGTAAGTTCCCCATTTCAAACCGGAGATATTTCCGGAGGTTGAACTAAATCCATCAGGTCCGGTCCAGGTTACCTGGTACGGCGACGTTCCACCACTGACCGTGATGTCTACCGAACCGTTTGAATCTCCGAAGCAGTCGACATAAAGTTTCGATGTTCCGTCAACCGTTGCATTGATAACGGCAGGCTCGATGATATCGACCGGTCCGGTTGATGCCGGGGAGCATGCGTTGTCATCGGTGACGGTCACCGTATAGCTTCCCCCCGTGAGTCCGTTGAAGATGCCTGTGGTATTGGTGATTACTCCTGGGGTCAGGGTATAATGAAGCGTACCCGTTCCACCCGAAGCCACCACGGTGATGCTCCCGTTATTGTCGCCGTTGCATGTTATACCGGTGCTGTTAACTGAAGTTATACTGATGGCCGGTGGTTCGGAGATTCCCACCGGAGCCGTGGTCACCGGTGCACAGGCATGGGTATCACTCATGCTTACCGTATACATCCCGGCGGCAAGGTTCAGGAAATCGCCCGTCCCGTTGGTACTGTTTCCGGGCATAAGGGTAAAGCTCAGCGGGGCCGTGCCGCCCGTGCCGGTCACATGTATTTCACCGTCATTATTTCCGTTACAGGTGATATCCGTTGAATCAATGGTAAGTATTTTCAGCGGAAGGGGTTGATTTACGGTGAGGGGTGAGGTGGTTGCCGGCGGACAGCTCCTCGAATCCGAAATATTTACGGTATAAGTTCCCGGGGGCAGATTGTTATAGATACCGCTTGCACTGTTCACGCTTCCGGGATTCAGGGTGTAGAGGTACGGTGGAGTGCCGCCTGCTCCGGTAACCGTGATCCTGCCGTTGCCAACGCCCGGGCAGGTGACATCGGTCGTAGCCTGCGTGTTCACGGTTATGGCACCGGGTTCGCTTACTGTAAGGGGCGAACTGACTACGGGTGCACATCCCTCATCATCATTAACGGAAACGGTGTATGTTCCCGGACCCAGATCGGGGAAGTTCCCGCCTGTATTGTTGATATTGCCCGGCATCAGTTTATACTGAAGGGTGCCCGTTCCTCCCGAAGCAACAATGGTGATGCTGCCGTCGGCCGCACCGTTGCAGGTTATATCCGTCTTCACCTCCGAATTTATGCTGATGGCATACGGGTTGGAGATATTGACAGGCGAGGTATTCACCGGCGGGCATGTCCCCGATCCTCTGACTTCTACGGTATAGATCCCAGCAGAAAGATTGTTAAAGATACCCGTCTGGTTGGAGACGGCTCCCGGGTTGAGTGTGTATGTCACAGGCAGGTTGCCGCCTGTGGAGGTCACTGTTATCATTCCGTCATTGAGATCATGACAGGTAATATTGGTTTTGACCACCGAGGTGATGATAAGCTCGCCGGGTTCAATGATGACAAAATCGTTGCTTACGGCCGGGCCGCAGCCGTTGGCATCGGAAACGCTGACATGGTATGTTCCCGCATCCAGTCCGGCAAAGATCCCCGTACTGTTGCTGACCGATCCCGGTGAGAGGGTGAACTGGTAGGGCGGGATACCACCTGTTGCTGTTATGGTGATGCTTCCGTCGCCGGAACCGTAACAGCTTATATCGCTTTTGACTTCGGAAGTGATCTTCACCTCCGAAGGTTCATTCACTGTAAGCGGACTGCCTGACGCTGCCGGGCATGCGTTTATGTCGGTCACGGAGACAGAATAGATACCCGGGCCGAGTGCGTTGAAATTGCCGGAACCGTTGGACTGTACAGCGCCGGGGTTCAGGGTGTAGGTATAAGCGCCGGTGCCGCCCGCTGCCTTAACATTCACCTTCCCGTCATCGCTACCGTTGCAGCTGATGTCGGTGGCATTTTCCGTGAGAATGGATATTACCGCTGGATCACTTAACGGGATGAGATTCGAAACGGCCGAGGAGGGACATCCTGAAGCGTCCGCGACGTTCACCGTGTAGCTATCGGGTGAAAGACCCGTGAAATGACCGGTGGCATTGACCACTGCGCCCGGGTTCAGCGTGAAAATATAGGATCCCGACTCACCGGAGGCCGATATGTTGATCTGCCCGTCGTTATAACCGTTACAGGTTATGGGAACAGAGGTCTGCGAGGTAATGGCTACCGGGGTTGGCTCGGTTACGGGTCCGTAGGTAAAATCGGCATCGTCATTGTCATCCTGTACCAGTACGATCCAGTTGGCGGCATGTACATTGGTAAAGGTGTAGAAGGTATCGCTCACCGAAGGGGAAAAATGAAATTCGCTTCCTTTCTGAAGGGTGAAGATATACGGTGCCTGACCGCCGGTAATGGTGATCGTCACCGTGCCGTCGCTGCTTCCGTTACATGAGACGGGGGTCGTTGTGACATCGACAATGGAGACCTGGGCATGAGCCGAAGCTATGTAACCCAGCAAAGCAAGGAAGTATAAAAAGGCCGTTTTCATATATGATCATCGCGGTGATACTGCATTCATACGAATGGGGGTTTTGTTTTGTTACGTTTGAAAGGGAGGAATGCGGAAGGGGAAGAATTTGGTGATTTGGTGAAGAGGAAGAGGAACACGGATCCCGGAAGAATTTGGTGATTTGTTGATTTGTTGATTTGTTGATTGGAGTTCGAACCATCTGAAACAATCTGAAAAATATTCTTCTTCCTAATCTGTGATAATCTGTGTAATCTGTGGTTAAACTCCCTGAAACCATTTCAAACCATTTCAAACCACTTCAAACTATCCTCAAACCATTCATCCTGGTTCTGCATTCATGTTTTTACAGAAGTATTTTGCACCTTTGCATCGAATTGCGATGGTGCGGGGGATCAAAAAGGGCAAATATGGATACGACACGACAAAACAGGGTGTCCCGGCTGCTTCAGAAAGAGCTGGGAATTATCTTCCAGAGGATAGGAAATGAACTTGGAGGTAAACTATATACCGTAACGGTGGTCAGGGTTAGCTCCGATCTCAGTGTGGCAAGGGTTTACCTGAGCATTTTCCCGAAAGAGAAAGACAAGGATCCGCTTGTTCCCGTAAAGGAACATGGCACACATATACGTTATGAACTGGCACAGAAGGTAAAGAACCAGCTGCGGATCATTCCCGAGCTGAGTTTTTTCATCGACGACAGCCTGGATTATATCGATAACATAGATAACCTGTTAAAGACCTGAATACCCAATGCAGTACGATCCCATCAAAAGAAGCCTGGGGAATGTCTTCAATAAGACGCCTTTTCTCCGGGTCGTTTTTTATAAACTCCTGGATGTCCTTTTACTGAGGGCCTGGCATATCAAGAAAGAAATCCGCCAACTGGGCAGAAAAATGCCATCCGGCCCGGCCATCCTGGATGCCGGTTCGGGCTTCGGCCAGTATTCGCATTTCATGGCTAAAAAATTTTCCGGGTCACGGATACTCGGCGTCGATGTGAAGGAAGAACAGATCGATGACTGCAACCGCTTCTTTACGAACATCGGGCTGGGCGACAGGGTGAAATTCGAGGTGGCCGACCTGACCCTTTTCGAAAAGGCAGGCACTTATGATCTCATCCTTTCCGTAGACGTGATGGAGCATATCGCCGAAGATGTAAAAGTTTTCGGCCATTTTCAGAAATCGCTCACCCGGGGAGGAGTGTTGCTCATCTCCACGCCGTCTGACCAGGGTGGCTCCGATGTTCACGGGGAAGAGGAAGAATCGTTCATCGAAGAGCATGTTCGTGACGGGTACAATATCGGGGAGATCAGGGATAAACTTCTCTCGGCCGGCTTCTCAAGGGTCGAAGCCAGATATTCGTACGGTGCACCGGGAAAGATCTCATGGAAACTTTCCATGAAATATCCCATCATCATGCTCAATACCAGCCGCCTGTTTTTCGTACTGCTGCCCTTCTGGTATATTGTGACCTTTCCTTTCTCACTGATACTGAACTTTATCGATGTCAGGATAAAACACCGCACGGGCACAGGATTAATAGTCAAAGCCTTCAAATAAAAGATTGAGAGTTTCGGTTTACATAGCCAAAAGGTACCTTTTCAGCAGAAAGGGCCGTAATGCGATCAACATCATCTCCTTTATCTCGGTGATGGGTGTTGCGGTAGGCACGATGGCCCTGGTGGTCGTGCTTTCCGTGTTCAACGGGTTCGACGACGTGATACGTTCCCTCATCAATTCCTTCGATCCCGACCTTAAGATCACCCTTGTCGAGGGTAAGACCTTCCTTCCTTCGGAGGCCGGCATCGACAGCATAAGGCATCTCGACGGCGTTGAAGCCGTTTCGGAGGTGATGGAGGAGAATGGCCTTGTCAGGTACGACGAGCGACAGTTCATTGCCACCATGAAAGGGGTGGACCGCTATTTCTCCGATGTGACAGGGGTGGATTCGATGATCATCGATGGTAAATTTACACTGCGGGAAAAAAATCGCCCATACGCCATCATCGGCCAGGGCGTTGCCTATTCCCTGAGGGTGGGACTTAATTTCATTGATCCCCTGATTTTTTATGTTCCCAAGCGGAAGGAGAGCGTGAATATGGCCAACCCCACGGCATCTTTCAACAGGGCCGTAGTTTTTCCCTCCGGGGTCTTTTCCATCCAACAGGAGTACGACTCGAAATATATCATTCTGCCGGTGGAGGTGGTGAGGGAGCTGCTCGAATATGATCACGGGGAGGTCACTTCACTCGAAGTAAAACTTCGCGGGGGATATCTTCAGCCGGATATCCAGGAAAAAGTCGCGGCCATAGCCGGCAACCGTTTCAGCGTACGGAACAGGTACCAGCAGAACGAGGTATTTTACCGGATCATGAAGTCGGAGAAATGGGCCACCTTCCTCATCCTCACCCTTATCCTTATCATCGCCTCTTTCAATGTGATCGGGTCACTCACGATGCTCATCATCGATAAAAAGAATGATATAGCCACCCTCAGGGATCTCGGTGCCGGCAACCAACTGATACGGAAGATCTTCCTTGTTGAAGGATGGCTGATCTCCGTTACGGGATCCCTGGCGGGCATCATCCTCGGCACCGCCATCAGCCTGGCACAGGAATATTTCAAGATTGTGAAGATCGGCGGGGCGGGAACCTTCGTCATCGATTCTTACCCGGTTCATTTCCAGCCGGCAGATATCCTTTTGGTATGGATCACCGTTTTGGTGATCGGGTTTATTGCCGCGTGGATCCCGGCGCGGAAGATCTCGGCGGAGATGAATGTGGAACGGGGATGAAGATTGTTTGAGATGGTTTGAAATGGTTTGAAGTTGTTTGAAGTTGTTTGAAATGGTTTGAATTTTTGGATAGATGACAATTCAATCAACAAATCAACAAATCAACAACTCAAGAAATTCTTCCGGATCCTTGTTCAACATTCATCCTCCCGTACACCTCACCCCCCCAGCCCCCCTCTCCTGAAGAGCGAGGGGTGTGGTCCTCCGAACGGGGTAAATGGTTTAAACAACAAGCAACCCTCGAACAACTCTCAAACCACATGAAACAATCTGAAACCTCTGTGATAATCTGTGTAATCTGTGGTTAAACTCCCCGAAGAATTTGGTGATCTGGTGATCTGGTGATTTAGTGAATGGAGTTGAAACCATCCCAAACAATCTGAAACCTCTGTGATAATCTGTGTAATCTGTGGTTAAACTCCCCGTAAACCACTTCAAACCATTTCAAACCATTTCAAACAATCTTAAACAATCTTAATCCCCTCCCTCCTTTGTGCTCTTCCGATTTCTTTATAGTTTTGTACTCCCCAAAAAATGACAGCAAAAAAAAGAAATGGATACAGTACTAAGCGGAATACGATCGACGGGTAACCTGCATCTCGGAAACTATTTCGGAGCCGTAAAGAATTTCGTGGAGATGCAACATGAAAACCGGTGTTTTTTCTTTGTGGCCGATTACCACTCCCTCACCACCCATCCGCATCCCGATGACCTTCACGGCAATGTCCGCCAGGTGCTCGCCGAATACCTCGCCGCCGGTATAGATCCGGAGGTCGCCACGCTGTATGTCCAGAGTGATGTTCCGGAAATTCCGGAACTCTACCTCCTGCTGAACATGAACTCTTACGTGGGGGAACTGGAACGGACCACCACCTTTAAGGATAAGGTCAGAGCGCAACCTGAAAATGTGAACGCCGGACTTCTTACCTATCCCGTACTGATGGCTGCCGATATCCTTATCCACAATTCACATAAGGTTCCCGTTGGCAAGGACCAGGAACAGAATCTCGAAATGGCCCGGAAATTCGCCAAACGGTTCAATTTCATGTACGGGGTGGAATATTTTAACCTGCCCGAACCTTTTAACTTCGGGAAGGAACTGGTGAAGGTACCCGGACTCGACGGGACGGGGAAGATGGGCAAATCGGAAGGCAACGGGATCTTCCTCATCGACAGCCCCAAAGACATCCGTAAAAAGGTGATGGGCGCAGTTACCGACATGGGACCTGAAAAACCGAACCAGGAGATGAGCGAGCCGGTCAGAAACCTCTTCTACCTCATGGATCTCATGTCCGATCCCTCAACGGTGACCCATTTCAGGGAAGCATACAACAATTGTTCGATCCGGTACGGTGACATGAAGAAACAGCTCGCCGAGGATATTATTTCTTTCAATACGCCGCTTCGGGAACGGATACTGGAGATCCTCAACAACCAGGCGTACCTCTCGAAGGTAGTCCGCACCGGCGCCGAAAAAGCCCGCGAAAGCGCCTCGCGCACGCTTAATGACGTGCGGGAGATCATCGGATTCAAGCATTTCCAGGAATAAAATTTCAAATTGAAGATACCTATTCTCATTTTGGGAATGGGATGCAATAAAAAACCGGGTTTTTAACCCGGTTTGCCCTTAAAACGCTTAAGGTATATTGTAAATTGAACTGATGATCAATAATAAGCAAATTCAGTGCCAAAATATTAATCTATTTGTTTCCCAGTTTTTTAGCTCTTTTGAATGGTTTTTCCCTGTCAAATAGATAACGGTAGGTGATATGGGTCTTGCGTATTTTTCCTCCCACCTGTTCCACGAGCCGCAGCATGGTGGTGTTGAAATCCCCGATCCAGTTCATCTCCAATTCCTTATAAGGAAAACCCGCTTTCAGCGCCACTTCACCAAAAGCCATCACGATGGCGCCTTCCAGCCCCTTACCCTGGTGTTCCGGCACCACGCCAAAAATGATCCCGAAAGCCTTGTCGATGGCATGGGTCCACTTGTACCATAGAAATTTGATTTTGCCAAAGAGATCCAGTTTACCATTGACATGCCGCACGATCTGGTTCATCTCGGGCAACATCAGGAAAAAGGCCACCGGTTCATCGTCGTAATAGGCAAACCACATCAGTTTCTCATCGAGGAGGGGCTTCATGCTCCTGATCAGCACTTCGGCATGCATCCGGGAAATAGGCTTTATTCCTGAATGGTTCACCCATGCCTTGTTGTAGATGATCCGGAAATCCTCGGCATACCTGAGCATCTGCTTCTTCCTGAGATTCCGGAAATGATAACGCGGGTTTTTGAATATCCTTCCGGCCTTCTCTTCGATAACCGGATTCAGCCCTTCCTTGTTGATCAGCCGATGAAAAGTGTACTGTTCATAATAATTCCGGAAACCGTACTTCTCAAAAAGGTCTTTATAATATGGAAAATTGTAATTGTTGCCATAATTGGGCGGATAAAATCCATCGACAAGCAATCCCCACCACCGGTCACGTTCACCGAAATTCACCGGCCCGTCCATGGCCTCCATTCCCTTTTCTTTAAGCCAGTTACGGCATGCATCGAAAAGGATGTCCGCCGCTTCCTGGTTGTCGATGCATTCGAAAAAGCCCATTCCACCGGTAGGCTGATCATTGTTGGCAGCTGTCTTTTCGTCGATGAAAGCGGCCACCCTCCCAACCGTGGTTCCGCTGGCATCTCTCAGGATCCAGCGGATCAGTTCGCCATGGCGGAAGTACTTATTAAAGGAAGGATCGAAGACTTTTCGGATGTCCTCATTCAGCGGACGGACCCAGTTGGGATCTTTTTTATAAAGCCTTACAGGAAGTTTCAGAAATTCATCGGCCGTTTCACGGGTATTAACGGCCAACAGGAAATAGTCGGATCTCATGCAAGGGTCGTTTTCGTGCATGTAAAAATGCAATTATTAATGATAATTTCAAAGGGAAAGGTGCGGTATGGCAGAAGAATAAAGCGGAACGGCAGGTTCATCCCGACCGGTGCCGTAAAAAAGGATTGTAATTCCGGGAGCGGATCAATAGATCATCATCGTGGCCAGTACGGTTGCAAAACCGGCAAGAAATCCCGGCATATACCTGTGCGGGACTGTGTGCTTCGAGATACACTCGTCGATGCGGCCGTGATTCCCGCGGCAAGGAGAATGACTGCCAGGGAGACCACCATGTTGATCTCCATGTAGAAAGAAATAAACATGATGAGCGCCGCCATTCCTCCAAGGCCGATAAGATGGGTGCTGATCTTCCAGCGCGCGGTAATAATGAGCGCCAGTGTGACGGATATCAGCGAACCCAGCATGAAAGCATGTATGAAACGGTAAACCGGGATGCGCAGAAAAAGAAAAAAAGTGAGAAGATAAAAAACAAAAGTGACGGAAAGCGGAAAAATGCCTCTCCCTTCTCTCTCCCATAGCAACGGAACTGATGGATCCTCTGAGGATGAACACCGGGATCATAAGAGCCGGAAGGGCAAAGGTGCCGATGGCCGCGAGCACGATCAGCATTTTCCGTGCCTGGAGGGGCATGTAATCAATGAAGGTGCCGGCAAACATAAGGATCACGATCCCGGTGGTGGGCATGAGAAGCGGATGAAAGAGATACGAGAAAAAAGTGGCGGTTTTCTTCAGCATCAGGTGTCTCTGATTTTGGTTGTTTTTCCGGACTACAGTTCTTTCCTGAGCCGGGCTACCGGAATATTAAGTTGTTCGCGGTATTTGGCGACTGTGCGGCGGGCAATGAGGTATCCTTTTTCTTTCAGGATCTCCGCCAGCTTTTCATCCGTAAGAGGTTTGCGTTTGTTCTCGTTCTCAATGCATTCCTCCAGGATCTTCTTGATCTCCCGGGTCGAAACTTCTTCCCCGGAATCGGTCTGCATGCCCTCGGAGAAGAAATACTTCAACGGATAAATCCCGAAATGCGTCTGGATATATTTGCTGTTTGCAACTCTCGAAACGGTGGAAATATCCAGCCCTGTAATATCGGCAATATCCTTGAGGATCATGGGCCGCAGTTTCTTTTCATCACCCTCGTAAAAATATTCATGCTGGTAATTGAGGATGGCGTTCATCGTAAGAAGGAGAGTGTTCTGCCTTTGCCTGATGGCATCAATGAACCACCGCGCCGAATCGAGTTTCTGTTTCACGAAGCTCAGGGCATCCTTGTCTGGCCCTGCTCTGCTTATCCTTATTGGCGGCGTAGGAACGGATCATATCGCTGTATGTTTTGCTGATCCGCAGCTCGGGAACATTCCGCGAATTCAGGCTGAGCATATAGTTCACCGTCATTGTTGTCGAGGATGAAATCCGGCACGATATGCTCGCTGGTCTTATTCATCGGATCACTGTACACGCCTCCCGGTTTTGGATTCAGCTTGATGATCTCGTCGATCGCCTGCTTCATTTCTTCATCGGTGATGCCCATGCGGTTTATGACCTTGTCGTAATGCCTCCGCGAAAATTCATCGAAATGGTATTTCAGGATATCCTGGGCATTTTTTATGTCGGGGTTATCGAGGTTCTTACGGCGGATCTGCAGAAGAAGACATTCCTGGAGATCACGGGCTCCCACCCCGGCCGGATCGAAATCGTGAATGATATCAAGCGCTTCACGAAGTTCTGTCTCAGTGGTTTCCACTCCCATGGAAAAGGCCAGGTCGTCGACGATGGCATCCAGCCGGCGCCGCAGGTACCCGTCTTCATCAATATTCCCGATGAGGTATGAGGCGATCATCTCTTCGCGTTCGGTGAGGGTACGAAGGCCCAGCTGCGATTCGAGGTGCTCCTGGAAGGAAGATCCCACCGAGAACGGGAATCTCTTCGTATTTATCGTCCTTGGAATAGTTGCTTGAATTCAGCTTGTAAGTGGGGATCTCGTCGTCTTCGATATAATCTTCGAGTGAAAATTCGTTCTGCTCGCGTGACCCTTCCTCTTCGTTCACTTCTTCCCCGTCTCCTTCCGTCTCCGGTTCCGGTTCCCCTGCCTCATCCCTTACCTGTTCTTCTTCTGTCTCTTCCCCTTCCTCAAGTATGGGATTCTCCTCGAGCTCCTTCTTTATCCTCTGCTCCAGCTGCATAGTCGGTATCTCCAGCAGCTTGATCATCTGGATCTGCTGCGGAGACAGTTTCTGTAATAATTTTTGCTGAAGCTTCTGCTTTAACATAAGGCTCTGATTACGTTTGGTTACCGTGTGACCGGACCTACTTTCAATAACTCATGCGAATCGACAAATCAACATATCAACAAATCAACATATAAATCAAATATAACTATAATTCTCCATCTGATTGTTCCACGATCTCCTGTTCCTTCATATTAAAACTCCGCGTTCCGGGGTGTCCTGGGGAAGGGGATCACGTCCCTGATGTTTCCCATTCCTGTCACGAACTGCACCAGCCGCTCGAAACCCAGACCGAAGCCCGCATGGATGACCGTGCCAAACCGCCGTGTTTCGAGGTACCACCAGAGTTCTTTTTCGGGAACATTCATCTCCTGCATCCGCCGCACCAGCTTGTCATATTCCTCTTCCCTCTGCGATCCGCCGATGATCTCACCGATCCTCGGAAAAAGCACATCCATGGCACGCACCGTTTTCCCGTCGTCATTCTGCTTCATGTAAAAAGCCTTGATCACATGCCGGGTAATCGGTCAGGATGACCGGCTTCTTAAAATGCTTCTCCACGAGGTACCTCTCATGTTCCGCCTGCAGGTCCGATCCCCAGTCAACCGGGAATTCGAATTTCCTGTCCGCCTTTTTCAATATTTCAATGGCTTCGGTATAGCCCATCCGGACAAACTCGTTTTCGACCACAAACTTCAGCCTTTCAATGAGTTCCTTGTCGATCATCTTGTTCAGGAAGTCGAGGTCGTCGCGGCAGTTTTCCAGGGCATAATTTATCAAAAATTTCAGAAAATCCTCGGCCAGATCCATATTATCATTAATATCATTGAAAGCGACCTCGGGTTCGATCATCCAGAACTCGGCCAGGTGCCGCGGTGTATTTGAATTCTCGGCCCGGAATGTAGGTCCGAAGGTATACACGCCACCCAGGGCCAGCGCTCCCAGCTCGGCCTCGAGCTGCCCCGAAACCGTGAGGTTGGTGGGTCTTCCGAAAAAATCCTCGTTGAAGTCCACTTCTTTCCCGCCTTCCTTCAGCGGGGGATTGACCAGGTCGAGGGTCGAGACCCGGAACATCTCTCCGGCGCCTTCCGCATCGCTGGCGGTGATGATGGGAGAATGGAGGTAATAAAAACCGATATCGTTGAAATATTTATGAATGGCGAAGGCCAGGGCATGCCGGATCCGGAATACGGCCCCGAAGGTGTTGGTCCGGAAACGCAGGTGGGCGATCTCCCGCAGGAACTCCATCGAATGGCCTTTTTTCTGTAACGGGTAGGTCTCCGGATCCGCTTCACCGTAAAGCTCGATCTCCGAAGCCTGAATCTCCACATGCTGTCCCGATCCGGCCGATTCGACCAGTTTGCCTGTCACCCCGATGGACGAGCCGGTGTTGATCTTCCGCAGCAACTCCTCGTCAAATGCCGATATCTCCGCCACCACCTGTATGTTATGAATGACCGATCCGTCGTTAACGGCAATGAAGGATACGGCCTTGCTCCCGCGTTTCGTCCGCACCCATCCTTTCACATGGACTGTGCTGCCGTAATTGTCCGATTTCAATAATTCTTTTATTATCGATCTTTTACGTTTTTCCATCCGTATGTTTTCCTTTCTTTTTTAAAAAAAATCAAACAATCTGTAACAATCAAACCCGCGATCATCCGGGCATAAATCCGTTCCGACAGCCATCGGGATCTGTGTTTTTATTATCTGAAACAACTACCCCTAAATCCCCTGGGAGGGGACTTTACGACTTTACTACCTGAAACAATCTCAATCCACTACCCCTAGATCCCCTGGGAGGGGACTTTACGACTTTACTACCTGAAACAAATTGAAACCATCTGAAACAATCTCAAACATCTTCAAACCATCTTCAAACAATCCTCAAACAATCTGAAACCTCTGTGATAATCTGTATAATCTGTGGTTAAACTCCCTGAAACCATTTCAAACCACTACAAACCATTTCAAACAATCTGAAACCTCTGTGATAATCTGTGTAATCTGTGGTTAAACTCCCTGAAACCATTTCAAACCATTTCAAACCACTTCAAACCATCTTCAAACAATCCTCAAACAATCCTCAAACAACTCTTTACGATCCCCCGTACATAAACTGCCCCATCTTGGAGAAGGTAGCCTTCGGGTTCACGACCATGATCGGGATCTTCGATGTATTGGCCATGATATACTGTTCCGGCGCGCCGAAGAGATAGTCGAGGAAGGTGATATGCTTCGTAGTGGTAATAAGGATCATATCCGCATTGATCTCCTTGGAGAAAGCCATCATCTCCTTGACGAAGCTCCCCGATTTCCTTGCTGTATGTATCTCGTAGTCGAGATTGTTCTGTATCAGGAACCGGATGGCGAAATTCAGGTTGACATTCACCTTTTTGGCCAGTGATTTATCGGTGACGGGCGATTTGAAAAGGTGCACCTTTGAGTTGAAATATTTACCGAGGAAGATCGCCCACTGCAGTTTTTCCTTGTTCTCCGATTTAAAATCGATGGGAAAGACAATATCGGAGAAGCGATCCATACTATTCGGTTTGTCCTGCACTACGATAAAAGGCACCGGCGATCCGATGATCACCCTGAGGGCGTAGCTTCCGAAATATTTCTGTTTTCCCTTGATACCATGAGTTCCCATGATCACCATCGTAAGATCATCGGCGTCGGCTGTATATTTGGATATCTCGTTAAAAATCGTCCCCTGAACGATCACCGTTTCCACGGGGACCTCATAAGCCGCGCTGAGGCGTGCCGCATCTTTTTTGAGCATTTCCTCAGCCTGCTTCGTTTTCAGGGCGTTCTCAGGCCTTGCAACATGAAGGAGACGCAGGTTGTTATCGACTGTTTTCGCGATTTTTAAAGCATGCAGAAAGGCGTTTTCCGAAACCGGGGAAAAATCCCAGGTTATGAGGATTGTCTTTTTTTCCTTCATTTTGGAGGATGGTTAATTAAAGATCCAAATTTAGCCACTATTATTGATTTTTAAAAGAACGAAGATTAAGGAGGATGGTTTGAAATGGTTTGAGAATGGTTTGAGGATGATGGTTTCAGGAAGTTTCACCACAGATTTCACAGATTATCGCAGATTAGGAAGAAGAATATTTTTCAGATTGTTTCAGTTGGTTTGAACTCCAATCAACAAATCAACAAATCACCAAATCACCAAATTCTTCCGGGATCCGTGTTCCCTCTTCCTCTTCACCCAAATTCTTCATCCGTAT
The DNA here is from genome assembly GCA_963771005.1 of uncultured Bacteroidales bacterium. Lineage (GTDB taxonomy): Bacteria > Bacteroidota > Bacteroidia > Bacteroidales > DASQZK01. The sequence continues at coordinate 16,129 of CAVYRO010000001.1, read as the reverse complement.
CCGTCAAACCCGTGTTCTATCTTCAAAATTCGTTTTCCAAATCTCGACCAGCTTCATTTCCTCTTCTCCGACCAGGCCCATCCGGATAAGTTCCCGGTAACAGGTTAACAGGTTTTCGCCGATATGCTGCGTGCCTTCAGGAAGCTTCAGTTTACCCAGGTTCTCCGCAATACGGGCGTTATGGAGGTAACCGGGAACTTCGTCACCGAAATCCTTCATCAGGTTATGTTCATTCCTTTCCTGGTATACCGTCGGACCATGAAAAAGGATATCCCATCCGCATGTCCATGCGATGCGCTGGGCCACGAAACTGCGCCAGATGTCCGTCATCCTGAAACTGCAGTATGACGGCAGGTACATGAGCGGGAAGGCTTCGCGGAACCAGGTGGTGTTCTGGCTGTTGAACGGACACCAGGTATTTTTTCCCGCAGCGATACTACCCTCCCCGAACCGGATATCCCCAGCGGGCATAACCAGCCTGTACAGGGCATCCACATCGGGGTTGCCATCGGCCAGTCCCTGCTGGACCGGGAAGCTGCCTGTTTTCGGTGCTGATGCGGAAGGTACCTCCGTACGGACCATGTCGGGCGGGAATCCCCTCGGCCAGACCTGCTTATCCGTGAAATATTTATAAACATTCACCCATCCCCCTTCTTCGACTTTCTGCGCTTCACGTCTTTTTTCCCGCGTTGACCAGAATGCCTCGGCGGGAATGTTGTCATCATCGGTCTCAACGATCACTTCGGCACCCCCGGTCATCGCCTTAAGGTAACCGAGGTTCTTCCTTGAATAGTGTTTTACCGGGATGAGCTCTGAAAAACGGAGGTCGATCTCTTTCTGCCTGTCGACAGAATAGAAATCGCATCCGTCCAGGCTGAACTTTTCCGGGCTTTTCGTGTCACCGATCAGGATAAATTCCATCCCGTGGAGCATGGCCCCGGCGGCGATCTTCTTCAGCACCGGGTGATCCCCGGAGGCGATGGATGTTATGACTAACGTTGTTTTCAATATATAATTTATCTTAATATGGCGGAAGAGTTTAACCACAGATTGGCACAGATTAGCACAGATTGTCACAGATTAGGATAGAGTAGGATAGAGTAGGACAGATTGCCTATGTAAATAGTTGAAGGCCATGTATCAACAATCTCAAATCCTGTAAAAATTTCCATCAATCTCCATTCAATCTCTATTCAATGTACATTCCATCTTTTTCAACTAACTCCAATCTGTGCTTATCTGTGTAATCCGTGTAATCTGTGGTGAAAATCTTCAAATAACTCATTCGATTACCGAAGCCCCATTACCAAACCTCCGTATAAAATAACGAAACAGGCTCGACAGTGAATTCTTCACCGAAGATCCCGATACGCCGGGTGACGGTGCGCGGTAATGTATCGGTACCTCTGCGAACCTAGACCGCCGGAGCAGGTACCTCAGCTCCGTCTGGTAAAAATGGCCTTTCGACAAAAACGGGTAATCCACGAACTTCTCCACCACCTTCCGGTGAAAGCCCTGGTATCCCGAGGTCATATCGTACATCCGCGTTCCCAGCAGGACATTCGAAAGAAGTGTTCCTGTCCGCGAGAGAAAGGTACGTTTCCATGTCGAATGCCATATCGATCCCCCGTTGATGAACCGGCTGCCGAAAGCACATTCGTTCCCCTCGTTCAGCACCCTGAGGAACATGGGCAGGGCCCTCGGATCATGGGACAGGCCGGCGTCCATTTCGATGATGATCTCATGCCCGTTCTTCAGCGCCTCCCGGTAGCCCCGGATGTATGCATCCACGATGTTCCTGTTCTCCGGCGCCCAGACAGCCACGAAACGTTCATCTTTCTCCTCAAGGTTGCGGCACAGCTCCAGCGTCCTGTCCTTCGAAACCCCGTCAACCACGAGGTATACCTTCCCCGATCCGATACGGGTAAGCATTTTTTTTAGTTCAGTCACAAACGGCTCGAAATCAGGCTCTTCATTGGCCATCGGTATTACAAGCGCAAAATCGGGGTACGGCATCTCATTTTTTTATGGAGGGATAAAAGTAATAAAAAGTTAGGGATAAAGGAATGGGGAGAATGTGGAACACGGATTTGACGGATGGTTTCAGATGGTGAAGAGGAAGAGGGAACACGGATTTGACGGATTCCGATGGCTATCGGAACAGATTTTCACGGATTTTTTTAAGAATTTGTTGATTTGATTGGTTTGATATGGTTTGAATGGTTCCAGAGAGTTCACCATCGATTATCAGAAACCACCAAATCATTCTTCAAAATCCGTGAAATTGTCCGATGCATCGAATCCGTCAAATCTGTGTCCTCTTCACTCACCAAATCAACAATTATTCTTTGCCTTCCCAGTATCATTCCTGCAATATAATATCCGAACAATAACAAGGGCACTACCACAAAAAGATCATACGTTCTTATGAAAGTATAGATCATCTTTCCCGTGGTGTCGGATCCTTCCACTGCCAGGAAGAACACGAGGAAGATGAGCACGAAATGAAAAACCCGTACCGGGGTCTTCAGTTTCCGGTAGTCGATGAGGAAAAGCGGCAGGTAATAGAACATCGAGGTAACGAGATGAGCCGTCCAGGTGATCCCCGAAAAAAGGTGGGTAAAAATGAACAGGCACGCGACAAAAGGAACCGACAGGACCCCCTCCCCCCTGCGGATCTGTATGACCAGGGCTGCCGCTAATCCCACGAAGAGAGCCAGCAGCGCCAGCCTGCTGATCGTTGATATTCCCGGATAATCATCGAGGTACACATCCCTGTCCCTCGTCTCCGGAGCGAATGCCTTCAGCATGAACGCCCGCAAGGTATGGTTCATTCCTATGTCAACAACCTTCCCCTCACCGAACTCAGTAAGGAATGTTTTATAATAGGTTATATGATCCTTCACCCCGGCTGTCAGTCCCCGCTGAACCGACGGCGCCACGATGCAGAAGATCCCGGTAACTGCGATGGCAAGAAACACCGCCTTTGTACGTTTCACGGCAAATATATAAAAGACGAAAAAAACGGGGTATACCTTAATGAAAGTTGCGAGGGTGAAAAGCACAGCCGCCACGGAAGGTTTTTTCCGGCTCATGTACAGGATCCCTGCGAGGATGATCGTGAAGACCACGAAATTCATCTGGAACATGTTCAGGTTGTTCCAGAAAAATCTCAGCGAGGCCACCGTGGCCAGGATCACCGGCCACCGCACCTTTCGCCGGTCGTAGCCCAGGTTTTCGAGGATGGAAAAGAGCATCCACACCGCCAGCGGGAAAAGTACCAGGACGTTGATAAGAAAAAAGATGTTCGCCGAAATCCTGAACGGAACAACGGTCAGCGCCTGGAAAATGAAGGCCGCAAAGGGAGGATAATAAAAATTCCTCATATTATCCGTTCTGTCGTAGAGATCCAGGTCCTGAGAAAAATGCCGGCCGGCCTGGTAAAAAACATTGTAGTCGGAACGTTCCTTCAGGTGCTTCGACCGGTTAATCGAAACAGCCACCAGGGCCGCGGCAAGGATGATGGCCGGGATGAGCAGGTAGATTCTTTTCATGAGGCGATTATGAATTTAGCTATATATAAAGAGGAAGAGGGAACACGGATTTGACGGATATCTCTCGAACGGATTTTCACGGATCCGGAAGAATTTGTTGATTTGTTGATTTGTTGATTTGGTGAAGTGGAAGAGACCTCAAACCGCCTGAAACCATTTCAAACCATTTCAAACCATTTCAAACCACATCAAACCATATCAAACCATATCAAATTATCTTAAATAAATCCGTGAAAATCCGTTCCGATAGCCATCGGAATCCGTCAAATCCGTGTTCTACATTCTACATTCATCCCCCCTCCGGAATGATCTCCAGGCTTCCCATCGGGATCTTCACGAAGATGGAATGCCGTATCGCATCGATCTCGACCTTCACCCGCTGTCTGCCGAGAATCTGTACAAGCCTGCCTTCCAGACCCTTTAAGACCGCCGAGGATAACCTTCACCTTCCTTCCCACCGAATAATCCTTCACATCGAGGAAGAGATCCTCGCCCGTTGCGCAGAATTTCCGGATGGCCTCGATCTGGATATCGCGTACCAGCACCTTTTTTCCTTCAAAAACGATGAACCGCACCACCCCCGGAGTCTGTAGAACCGCCAGATGTTCTTTTTCAGTGATATGCACGAAAATATAGGAGCTGAACAGCGGTTCGTCCACCATCTTCCGCCGGTCGCTCCATATCTTTTCCCGCCGGACCAGCGGAAGGTAATGATCAATCCCTTCCCTCCCCAGTAGTTCGGCGACTTTTTTTTCGTTACGGGGCTTGGTGTATACGGCGTACCAATTCATAATACGGATTTACATTGTTTCAGAAAAATGTAGAACACGGATCCGGAAGAATTTGGGATTTGTTGATTTGTTGATTTGTTGATTTGGGATGTAAATGAGGTTTCAAACCATTTTTTCAAACCATTTCAAACCACTTCAAACCATCTTAAACAAATCTGTGCAAATCCGTATTTTTCCGTCAAATTCGTGTTCTACATTCACCCCCGTTTAACAGCCGCCTTAGCCCCGACCTCTTCCGCAATTCCAAATTCGCACTTGATCTGGTCGACATAATCCAGTTTTTCCCAGGTGAAGAGTTCAACCTTCAGTTCCACCTTGCCCAGGTAGGGCGATTCGAAATGCTTGGTCACGATAGCAGGCTTGCGTCCCATATGTCCGTACGCCGCAGTCTCGGAGTAAATGGGTTTGCGCAGTTTCAGCCTCTGCTCTATGGCGGCCGGGCGCAGATCGAAGATATGTTTCAGCTTGTCGGCGATCTCGCCGTCAGTCATATCGATGTTGGCGGTGCCGTACGTCTCCACGAAAACGCCCAGGGGTTCTGCCACGCCGATGGCGTAGGAAAGCTGCACGAGGACTTCATTGCAGATACCGGCAGCAACGAGGTTCTTCGCGATATGCCGGGCGGCGTAAGCAGCCGAACGGTCGACCTTCGACGGATCCTTGCCCGAGAAAGCTCCCCCGCCGTGAGCGCCCTTGCCGCCGTACGTGTCGACGATGATCTTGCGCCCGGTGAGGCCGGTGTCCCCGTGAGGACCTCCGATCACGAACTTGCCGGTGGGATTGACATGGTAGATGATCTTATCGTCGAAAAGCTCCTGCACCCTTTCCGGGAGTTTAGCCTTCACCCGGGGAAGCAGGAGGGTGATCACATCGCTCCTGATCTTGGCCAGCATGGAATCGTCCTTGTCGAACTCATCGTGCTGCGTCGACACCACGATGGTGTGGATCCTTTTCGGCGTATCGTCGTCGTTGTATTCGATGGTGACCTGCGATTTGGAGTCGGGGCGCAGGTAGGTCATCATCTGCCCTTCGCGGCGTACCGCTGCCAGCTCTTTCAGCAGGAGATGGGCAATCTCAAGCGCCAGGGGCATATAGTTGTCGGTCTCGCGGCAGGCATAGCCGAACATCATGCCCTGGTCACCGGCGCCCTGCAGCATCGGGTCCTCGCGCGACACCCCGCGGTTGATATCGTCGCTCTGTTCGTGGATGGCGGTGAGGATACCGCACGAATCGCCGTCGAACATGTACTCGTTGCGGGTGTAGCCGATGCGGTTGATCACTTCGCGCGCCACTTTCTGCACGTCGACATAGGTCGACGTTCGCACTTCACCGGCCAGGATCACCTGCCCCGTTGTTACCAGTGTTTCGCATGCCACCTTCGATTCGGGATCAAAGGCCAGAAAATGATCGACCAGTGCATCAGATATCTGATCGGCTACCTTGTCGGGATGTCCTTCTGAAACGGACTCCGATGTGAATAAATATCCCATATTTTTCAATTTTAAGTTACGAATTTTAAGAGTTGAACGCGGATTCCGACCACCTCACCCCCCCGGCCCCCTCTCCTGAAAGGCGAGGGGGTGAACCTCCGGTGATGTATTTTCAAATAACCAGTAACGCCAAAAAATTAACAATTAATCCGCGAAAATCCGCTAAAATTCGCGTTCAACTCTTCGCTATATAAAATAAGTGGGATCGAATGACTGGAAGGAATCACTGTTTTAGCATTTTTTTTACGTGGTTGCAATCAGTCAAATCACTCCACCAACGATTTGAATTGACAAAGATAACAAAAAAAAAGGCCGTGGGTTTACCCGATTCCGGTTTTTTTTCGGGACAGGCATTGAACTTTTTTGGCAGGATATTTGTCTCGCCTGCTGTGTTGCCTCAATATACAATCGACTAAATGACAAATTTTTTTATATTTGAGGCTGATAATTCTTGCAAACCCAAAAATGAAACGTATGAAACAGTTAAAGTTAACCCTGGTGATGTTTCTGGTGCTGGTAACCGGAGCCCTTTATGGCCAGACGGTTGAAGAACTTGTGAACACCTTTAATAAAGGTGCCGATGAGATCAACAAGGGCGATTATTTGTCTGCCATAACCGACCTGGACAAAGTGCTGACCATGTCGGAGAGCGTGAGCGGTAAAGAAGCCGACGACCTGTCTGCAAAGGCCAAACAGCAGATCCCGCTGCTCCACTACCAGATGGCTATATCTTATATCAAGCAGAAGGATTATGAAAATGCCATTCCCTACCTGAAAAAAACCATCGAACTGGCCGATAAGTACAATAACAATCAGGAATATAAGACAAAATCCGAGAAATATCTTCCCCAGCTGCTCGTGGGAGTAGGTACACAAAAATACAAGGAGGAAAAGCTCGATTCCGCACTGGAAATGTTCGAGTCGGCGCTGCAGTACCAACCTGATTACGACAAGGCTTACCTGGGTGAAGGACTTATTTACTACGACCAGAAGAACGAAGAAAAGATGACCTCCACCCTCACCAAGGCCATGGAACTCGGACAAGCGGATAACGACACGAAAACTGTCGAGCTTGCACAGCAAACCCTCTCGAGGTATTATCAACATGATGGGCGATAACGAGCTCCAGGCCGTGGATCCCGAGAACGAGGATTTCACCTATGCCATCGAAGCCTATGAAAAGGCGCTTCAGTACGACTCCACCGATACCGACGCCAACTATAAACTGGCCATCATTTACAACCGGGAAGTGAATTACGAAAAGGCTGCTCAGTATGCCGAACAGGCCCTGGCAAAAGCCGAAGGCGAAGAAAAGATCGGCGCCATCAACTACGAGCTCGGCAATGCGTACATGGGCATGGCGGAATACGACAAGGCCTGCACGGCCTATACCGAAGCTATGAAGAGCACCACCTTCGCCGAAAAAGCAACGACACGGAAGGAAAAAGTTCCTGGTTGCCAATAATTGAATGTAGAACACGGATTTGACGGATTTTCATGGATATCGGAAGAATTTGGTGATTTGTTGATTTGTTGATTTGTTGAATGGGGTTCAAACCATCTGAAACCATCTGAAACCATCTTAAAAAATCCGTGAAAATCCGTGTTCAATCCGTCAAATCCGTGTTCCTCTTCTTCTTCCTCTTCCTCTTCCTCTTCACCAAATCACCAAATTCTTCTATGTCCATTCATGTATCACACATCACAAAACTCTACGGCAAACAGAAAGCCCTCGACGACGTGAGTTTTGAAGCCGGCAGCGGCAGCATCACCGGGTTCATCGGTCCCAACGGCGCCGGCAAATCCACCATGATGAAGATCATCACCGGCTATATCCCTCCCAACACCGGGTCGGTGAAGGTTGCCGGGCTGGACGTCCTCGAAGAACCCATGGAGGTACGCAGGCGCACGGGCTACCTGCCGGAGCACAACCCGCTGTATCCCGAGATGTATGTGAGGGAATACCTCGAATACGTGGCCGGGCATTACGGGCTTGGCCGGGAGACGAAAGGCCGCATCGACGGGGTCATCCACGACACGGGCCTCACCGCCGAACAGCACAAGCCCATCGGAGCCCTCTCCAAAGGTTACCGCCAGCGTGTGGGACTCTCCCAGGCGCTGCTCCACGATCCGGACGTCCTCATCCTCGATGAGCCCACCTCCGGTCTCGATCCCAACCAGATCGTAGAGATCCGCGACCTGATCCACCGCCTCGGCAGGGAGAAGACCGTCCTCCTCTCCACCCATATCATGCAGGAGGTGGAGGCCATATGCGACAGGGTCATCATCATCAGTCACGGCAGGATCGTCGCCGACGGCAAACCCGGGGAGATCGCCGGCACCGGGGAGAATACCGTAACGGTCATGGTCGAGTTCGACGCCCCGCCGTCCCTCGCCGGTCTTGAGGCTCTCGAAGGCGTTCAACGCATCCGTTCCGTCGCTCCCCAGAAATACCTCATCGAAACTTCCGCCGCCATAGACCTCAGGCCCGTGCTTTTTCGCTATGCCGTTGACCATGGACATACTGTCCTCTCTATGCAGCAGCAGCCGAGGAGCCTGGAAGACGTATTCCGGGATTTAACAAGGGGGAGTTGAACGCGGATGGTCGCGAAAAAATACGGATGGTCGCGGGTTTAGTGGTTTGAAATGGTTTGAAATGGTTTGATTTGGTTTGAAATTGGTTGAAATAGTTTGAAATGGTTTGAAATGGTTTGATGTGGTTTGAAATGGTTTGATGTGGTTTGAGGTCTCTTCAAAACACCAAAATCACCAAATCCGGACAAATCTGTCCATACATCGAATCCGTCAAATCCGTGTTCCTCTTCCTCTTCCAAATCAACAAATCACCAAATTCTTCCGGATCCGTGTTCTACTCTCCCATATTCATTTCTTTTTCTGTTCCATTTCGGAAACCCAGTAAATTACCACGAACCCTACCAGGAAGCCGGGTATGAGTTCATAAAGCCATCCGCTGAGGAAATCGTTGCTTTTCCATAGGAATACGGTGAGCGTTCCGGCGATCATTCCTGCCATGATGCCCGTGCGGGTGGCTGCGGCTGTTGAAGAGGGCGTGCAGGGAGGCGGGGCCGATGGCCGCTCCCAGTCCGGCCCAGGCGAAGAGCACGAACCAGAAGACGATATCCTGCACCAGGAGGGCCAGCATGATGGCTATATACACCAGTACCGCCACCGTTACCCGGCTCATGAGGGTGAGCCTCTTCTGGCTCAGCGGTCTGTCCTTCTTAACGACCTTCTCGTAGATATCACGCACCACGCCCGACGCTGCCACCAGGAGCTGCGAGTCGGCCGTCGACATGATGGCGGCGAACACTGAGGCCAGCAGCACTCCCACGATCCCCACCGGCAGCAGCCGGATTGCCAGGGTGATGTAGGCATTCTCCGGATCGCCGTCGGGCAGCATGTCGCTTTCGGGATAGTAGTACCTCGCCAGGAAGCCCGTAAAAAGAGCCCCGAGCGCCAGAAGAACGTTCCATGCGGTGCCGGTAATGGCCGTCCACCGGAACTGCGAGGCATCGCGGATGGACATGTAGCGAACGATGATATGCGGACTCCCCGGCGATCCCAGCCCGATCCCCAGAAAGCCGATGAGCGATCCGAACCCGAAGGCCGCCGGGTTGAAATAGGCCGGCTGGATATTGTTTAAGGAACGGATGACCTCTGCAGGTCCGCCGCTGCCGATGAGTCCCGCTACCGGCAGGAGGACCATCGCGAAGAGCATCACGATGGCCTGGAGGACGTCGGTGAGGCTGACGGCCATGAATCCGCCCATGAAAGTATAGAGAAGGATGATGACGCCGGTGATTATGATGCCTGTGAGTTGGTTCAGGTTGAAATAGGCGAAGAACGCCTTTCCGCCGGCTACGAACTGCGCGGCCACGTAGGTGACCATGAAGATCATGATGATGATTACCAGGAGGATCCGCAGGTGTCCGTTCTTATCGCCGAACCGTGCCACAAAAAAATCGGGCAGGGTGATGCAGTTGTGTTCGCCGCTGAACCTCCGGATCTTCGGGGCGAAGTACAGGAAGAGAAAAAACTCCACCACGATATATCCCACCACGGCCCATACCGCCGACAGTCCCATGGTATAAGCCTGTCCGGTGAATCCCAGCAGCAGCCAGGCGCTCCGTCCCGACACCACTGCTGACAGCGCCACCACGAACTTATGCACATTGCGTCCCCCGATAAAAAACTCGCTGATCCCCCGGGATGAGTAGCGGGTAGTATAAATTCCGATGAGAAGGATAAGGATAAGGTAGATAATGAACGGCACCAGGACGATGAAATCCATTGGCGTAGGGAGTTGATATTTAGCTAATCTAGACAAAAACTACGGCAAATACAAGAGAAGAGAATGTAGAACGCGGATGATCGCGAATTTGGACGGGTGAACGCGGGTTTAATTAAGGAAGATTGTTTCAGGTGGTTTCAGGGAAGATCAATGTAGAACACGGATGGCCTGAAGAATTTGTTGATTTGTTGATTTGTTGATTTGTTGAATGGAATTGAAACAACCTGAAACAACCTCTCTAAATCTGTGAGAATCTGTGGTATCTGTGGTAAAACTCCCCCTTGAAACAACCTGAAACAATCTGAAACAACCTCTCTCAATCTGTGAGAATCTGTGGAATCTGTGGTAAAACTCCCCCCTGAAACAACCTGAAACAATCTGAAACAATCTTCAACATTTAAATCCGCGATGACCCGTCCAAATCCGCGACCATCCGTGTTCCTCTTCATCCCCCGTAATTTATATCAATTCTAAATAGTACAAAAACCCTAACCCTTTTCATTCATCATCGTAAAGATCGGGTAGTTTTGTTACTCAAAATTTCCCTGTTTGCTCGACGCGTTAATCACATCAAAGACCAGGATGAAATTGCTGCTGAAATTCTTCCTAAACGGCAATTCCAGTTCGTATTTGCGGCATCTCGAATCCGAGTTCGGCGAGTCCTCGAATGCCATACGCATTGAGCTGAACCGTTTTGAAGACGCCGGTCTCCTTCGTTCATTCATGCAGGGAAACAAGAAATTTTACCAGGCCGACCAGAGCCATCCGCTCTTCCCCGACATAAACAACATCATCTTCAAGTACATCGGCATTGACCAGGTGATCGACAAGGTCATCCACAAGCTGGGCCAGCTCGACCGCGTCTATCTCTGCGGCGATTTCGCCCGGGGCATCGACAGCGAGATCATTGACCTGATCTTCATCGGCCGCGAGATCAACCGGCAGTATCTGATGCACCTGGTGGAGAAATGCGAAGAAGTCATCAAACGGCGTCTGCGCTACATTGTGTATTCGCCGGAGGACTGGAAAAACCTGAAGCCGGGGATGAACGGGGAACAGGAGCTTTTGCTGTGGAAAGAAATTGATGGAGATAAAGCTGACAACTGACAACTGACAACTGACAGCTGACAACTGACAGCTAACCAAAAGAATAACAGTGCCTTGCAGGTCTTATCCGAAAAAACAGGATGTGACTGACTGGGCGGAGCTATGAAGAAGATACAAGGCAAAAGTAAAAAGTAAAAAGTAAAAAGTGGAAGAATGAAGACTGAATGTACTTTTGCAGCTATAAACCAAGTAACCTAAAAATATTCTCTTCCACTTTTTACTTTTTACTTTTTACTTTTGCCTTGACTCTCTCTCTCACTTTTTACTTTTTACTTTTTACTTTTTACTTGACATCCTATGAATCAAGATCTCTCCGAAAGATTATTCCGTTTCGCAACAAATGTTCTTAAAATGTTAATGGCTCTTGGAAGAGGCCGGGAAATTGGCGTTCTAAGGTTTCAGCTTTCAAAATCTGCAACATCGGCAGGAGCAAATTATGAAGAATCTCAGGGAGCAAGTTCAAGAGCAGATTTTTCAAGCAAAATAAAAATTTCACTGAGAGAAATAAGAGAAAGTAATTACTGGCTTAGAATATTACAAGAGTTGTTTCCGGAAAATGAGGCAGTTAAAGTTTTAACAGTTGAAAGCCAGGAGCTTAAATTGATACTTGGTAAGATTGCCAGCAAAGTAGCCGGAGAGCCAAGGCAAAAGTAAAAAGTAAAAAGTAAAAAGTGAAGAATGAAGAGTGAAATGCAAGGCAAAAGTAAAAAGTAAAAAGTAAAAAGTGAAGAATGAAGAGTGAAGATACTTTTGCAGATATAAACCAAGTAAGCTAAATATTCTCTTCCACTTTTTACTTTTTACTTTTTACTTTTGCCTTGGCTCTCTCTTCCACTTTTTACTTTTTACTTGATAAATTCATAATGAAACGTCCAAACCACCCAGTCCCCCACTTTTTACTTTTTACTTTTGCCTTTTGCCTTCTCTTCCTCCTCTCCTGCACAACGCAAAAGGAGTTGACCTATCTTCAGGACATTGACCAGGCGGATTTTTATAAGCTGGCCCGCCCCGAGTATCACCTTCAGAAACAGGATATCCTTTATGTAGAAGTGAGCACGCTGAATGGTGAAATGGCAACACTGTTACAGGGAAACGCATACAGCAGCAATCAGAACATAAATATGACGCAAGGCTCTGCATATCTCCGCGGGTTACACCATTGACGATTCAGGGCGGGTGGACATCCCGGCCATCGGGAAAGTTGCCGTCCTGGGAAAAACACTTGAAGAAGTAAATAAGGCCGTTCAGGAAAAAGCTTCGACCTTATTAAAGGATGCAACAGTGAGTGTAAAATTATTGAGCTTTAAATTTTCCGTGCTGGGCGAAGTGAATAAACCGGGCAATTTCCAGATCTACGATACGCAGATGACCTTGCTGGATGCGCTGGGCATGGCCGGCGATATGACAGTTTACGGTGACAGGACAAATATCCTGGTATTACGGCCGGAGAAAGGACGGAGCTGCAGACCTATCGTATAAATCTGAAAAAAAATGACCTGATATCCTCGGATGCCTATTTTATCCTTCCCAATGATGTCGTTATCGTCGAACCCCGGAAAGTAAAACTGATCGCCTGGAATGCACCGACGCTTTCGTTATTTTTGAGTACAATTTTTTCGACAGTATCGATGACGTTGTTGATTCTCAATGCGAGTAAGTGAGGGAGTGAGAGAGTGATGTGAGTGAGTGGGGTGAGTGAGGTGAGTGAGTGAGTGAGTGAGTGGGTGAGTGGGTGAGTGGTGTGAGTGAGGTGAGTGAGTGAGTGAGTGAGGGGGAAGGTAAAATTTGATCTTGCAATCAATTGAACTGTTTAAGACACTCTGTTTCAGAATTTTGTGAATCAGGTAAATTTATGGCCTCACTCACTCACCTCACTCACTCACTCACTCACTCTTCACTCTCTCACTCACTCACTTCAAAAGTATTTTCCTCCTAAGCGAAATCAACATTATCCTCAACACCTTGATCTCTTCAAGAACGTCATCAATAGCGGTTAAATATTCCAATTCCCTACAAATAATGAATTGTGTTTCCAGTTCTGTAGCAGATCCAAGAGCAATGTTCAGAAAATTGCTGAACTCCTTTGAGGATCTTCTTGCGGCACCTTCAGCAATATTGGAGGGCACAGAGATCGCAGCCCGACGCATTTGTGCAACCAATACAAATTTCTCATCCGAAGGAAGTTTTTTAGTAAAAAGATATACTCTCTTTACCAGCTCAATGGCCTTTTTCCAAACCTCAAGACCGTGATGGGATTCAATTTTTTCCATAGCAATAAGTATTTGTTTATAACCCTTAATAGAATAAAAGCTGAAAAATCAGCGTGTGAATTGAAAAATAATAAGTGAATAATTGAAAAAAAGTGAGTGAGTGATAGGTGAGTAAGTGAGTAAGTTTCTTCCTCACTCACCCCTCACTCACTCACTCACTCACTCACTCACTATCACTCACTCACTCACTCACTCCTAACCCCATGCAATCACCCAACTCACATCTACCCCCCTGCACCCCAACACCTCCTACCCCGACCCCTACCCCCGCTTCGACCAGGAAGAAAGCATCGACTTGAAAAAATACTTCTTCATGATCCTGGCAAACTGGTACTGGTTTGTGATCTCGGTGTTCATTGCCCTCGGGATCGCCTGGCTTATTAACCGGTATACAAAGCCCGTTTATAAAGTTCAGGGTTCAATGATCTTAAGTGATAATGACCGGGGAAGAGGCGGGCTTACAGGGTATGAAAACATGATCCCCGGGATGGAGATCTACCGGACCCGGACCATGATGGCCAATGAAATGGAAGTGTTGAAATCCTATTCCCTGGCCAATAAGACCTTGGAAAATCTTAATTTTGATATCACGTATGTAGGGGTTGGGAGAAGCGGACTGAAGGAAAGTTACCTGTATGATTCCGCACCATTTATTGTAATCCCGGATACAACGACGATGAATACCTTCAATTACCCGGTTTACATAAAGATTCTGGATAATCAGTATTATGAGCTGTCCATCGACGACAAATTCAATATCAACCAGAAAGTGGCCTTTGGGGAAAAATTTGACTTCCGCCCCGTTTACCTTCACTATTATTTCTGAAAGATCCGGAAAATTTTGATCCGGAGCAGACCTATAATAAATATTATTTCCTCCTGAATAGCATCAACAGCCAGACCAACAGTTTCCGGTCAAGACTCACCATCACACCGAATGATGATAAAAGAGGATCCGTTGTTTTTCTGACTTTACGGCATCAAGTCCCCAACTGGCCACAGATTTCCTGAATGAGTTGATGAATGTCTATATCAGGCAGGGCCTGGAAGAAAAGAACCAGACAGCTATCAATACCGTCAATTTTATCGATCAGCAACTGGGTGTCATCGACACCTCTCTGCAGGTGGCCGAAATGAATCTCCAGAATTTCCGGCTGGCGAATAAACTGGTTGATTTCTCGACAGAAGGCAACATGGCCTATGACCGTATACAGAAATTCATGAACCAGAAAGCCACGCTTGAACTGCAGAAAAGATATTACGATTACCTGAACAGTATGTTAATGACAAGAACAATCTGAACCAGGTGGTCACCCCGGCAACCCTGGATATTGCCGATCCTTTGCTGGGAAATCTCATTACGCAATTAAACGAGTTGCTGAATCAGAAAAAAGAACTTCAATTCTCCGTCAATGCCTCTAATCCACAGCTTATCCTTGTCAATTCAAAGATTGAGAATGCCAGGAACGCCCTGATCGACAATATTGAAAGCCTGATCCGGAATAATACCATTTCCATGAATGAGGTGGATCGTCAGCTTGAGGATGCCGGGAAATCGCTCGAGAAACTGCCGGTAACGGAACGCAAACTGATCAATATCCAGCGACGGTATAATGTGAATGACCAGATCTATACCTATCTACTTCAGAAAAGAGCCGAAGCCGCCATTGCCAGGGCATCCAATGTATCGGATAATAAAATACTCGATGCTGCCCGTCCCGAGAGCGCAGCAATGACCGCACCCAAATCAAGATGAATTATATGGTCGGGTTGCTGGTCGGCATGTTCTTCCCTTTGGCTTCTGATCATTCTGGATCTTCTGAATAATAAGATCACAAGCCGCAGCGAAATCGAAAGCCGTACCTCCATCCCGGTGATCAGTGTTATCGGGCATAATATGGGAAGTGGTGACATCCCGGTATTCGAAAATCCGAAATCCGCCTTGTCCGAATCCTTCAGGGGTTTGCGAACCAATCTGCAGTACCTGTGACCGAAAAAGATCAGAAGGTTATAACCGTTACTTCGACCATCAGTGGTGAAGGAAAAACCTTCTGTTCGGTAAACCTGGCAGCCATCTTTGCCATGGCAGGGAAAAAGACCCTGCTTATGGGACTGGATCTGCGAAAACCTAAGATCCACAAGATCTTCAATATTGAAAATGAAAAAGGGATAAGCACCTGCCTGATCAACAAGGATCATTTACAAAATATCATTAAAGAAACCCCGATTGAAAATCTTTTTGTAGCGCCTTCAGGTCCCGTCCCTCCTAATCCTGCCGAACTCATCGGCAGCGATATGATGAAAAGATCTTTGGATGAAGCACGGAATCAGTATGATATCATCATTCTGGATACTCCGCCGATCGGCATGGTCACCGATGCCCTGCTTCTCTCCCGTATCTCCGATCTCAGCCTGTTTCCTCCTCCGCCAGAATTATTCCTCAAAAAATATTCTTGAACTTTTCGAAGATATTTATATCAAAAATGAAATGGGCAAAATGGGCATCATCCTGAATGACATGAAACAAAAGGGATATTATGGATATGGTTACCGGTATTATAACTCCGGGTATTCATACAGGTATGGGTATTATTCGGCATATAAT